>CAVXGY010000001.1:0-367748 GCA_963761385.1 Terriglobia bacterium
CGGAAGGGCCGAGCGATTTCAGTGTGGGAAACAGATCGCCTGCTATCTGGGACTGGTGCCCCTGGAAGACTCGAGCGGAGAACGGAGACGGCTGGGGCATATCACGAAGCAAGGCAATACTCTGCTGCGCTTCTTGTTAGTGGAAGCGGCGCAGGTTACGGTACGCACGATTCCGCAATGGCGCAGTAAGTACTTCCACCTGGCGATGCGACGGGGACGGAAGATCGCCAAAGTAGCGATGGCACGGAAACTGGCGGTTCGTCTGTTTTGGATGATGCGCCAGGAATGGAATTACGAGCAGGTACAAAAGTTCGGTTCGCACGTGGGACAGCCCGAAAATCGCCATGGTGTGCAAATGAACACCGAGATATTGACTGGGGCGTCCCGCTCCTCTTAACCGAGGAGTTCGAACTAGTAATCATGATCGAAGTTGCGACCGAAGAGATGCATGGGTCGGATCGAGATTTCTGACCTGGAACGGATTACGAGCGAGCCTTCGTTGGTGTGGCCATGTTTAATTGGTGGGCAACGTTCTCAGCGAGAGCGAAATGGCGCTCTGTCATCAAGGTGGGAGTCGTGTGGAAACAAAGTACTTGACAGGGAGTGGCGTTGTCGAGAGAGGCGATTTAACATTAACAATCTGCGGAGGTCCGCCCCCGCAGGTATACTGGGCGGCGCCATGGCAGATCCGGCTTTGGGTTACTTACCGCCCGATAAGCCGTGAGTACAGATCATACGAGGGCGAAGGATGGAGATTGACGTCAACTCTGTGGTTCTGGCGACACGTGTTTACGCTGCGTTGCGCGAGCGTTTTTTTATAGGGAATGCCCGCCGGGATTCGGCGGAGGCGGACGGTGGTGAAGTGCTGGCCGCCATCCGCGACGCCATTGTGAATTATGTGGAAGAACAAATCGGAGCAAGCTAAGGAAGACCTGCGCGCCAGTTCAGGTTGGTGCCCGCGATAAATGGTCAACTGTTGAAATCAGGCAACTACGCTCAGAACCCGGTCAGTGAGCCTTATGGCGATGTTACATCAACTATCGCAAGCGAATGATTAGCGCCGGACCGCGTGGGCTACGGCATATGCGAAGTGCCGACGGTCGCTGTCCCCCATAGTGAAAAGAGAATAGCTTGAGCAGCGAACAACACCAACGCACCTCGAATCATGGCAGGGTGCAAGCTCCGTTTTGGCTGTCTTACATCGTAGACGACCAGCGGCACTAGCAGGCAAGCGTCTAAGACTCCTGCAAAAGGCCAGTACCCGAAACTCACTGGAATCCATAAGAATCGTTGAATAGCAGCTTGGAGGGACAGGAACAGAGCAAATGTTATAAAGCGCTTGTGCCACTCGGGTCGCTGCCGGGTTCGGTATGCCCATGCGAGAAACAGCGGAAAGGTGAAATAAACGTAAGGGCCCGGAAGCAGCCGATCGTAATCCTCGGAGGATGTCGGCAGGAGGCGCATTCACGAGCAAGTGGCGCCACTCGACGAAAATCATCGAGACCCACGCAAGCCATCCTATGGCAAATGCGAAATTGCCTGTTTTTCGGTGCTGCGCAATGCGCCCGCTTGCGCCGAGATAAGCCTGCAATGAAAAGACCCCGACCCACGCCGCCATGATTGCGCCGTGGATGTGCAAGACCCAGGCAATTGGGAAGCTCCCCTGCGAATACTGAACATACTCCGGTACAAAGGCGACAATTAGGACGGCAAGAGCGAATGGTTGATGCCGGGGAAAAACCTATGAAACGAACGCTTAGGGCGTATACCGGTCGATGACGTGGAGACTGCGGTCGCTTCTTTTGAGGCCATATTTCTGCGGAGCTAAAGAGGAACAGCCAGACCTACCCACGGACCGAATAGGGTCAACTAGATTGTCGTAAACAGATGGGATGAGAAGGCCGGTCTCCGGACGGGATGCTGTACGCTCCCAAGTTATCGACGTGCTCAAAGCACAGATATAAAGGAGACCGGCAATGAAGAAGGTTAGCACCGTAGCGGCAAAACCGAGCAAGAATATTTCTCAGCAGAAGTTAACCGTTGGATTGGATCTGGGAGATCGCAACAGTTGGTACTGCGTGCTGGACGAAGCCGGCCAGATACAACTGGAGCAGCGCGTCCGCACGAATGCGAAAGCGTTGCGCGAAGTTTTCGGCGCGATGCCGCGCAGTCGGATCGCACTGGAAATCGGGACGCATTCGCCCTGGATCAGTCGCTTGCTCAGCGAGTTGGGGCATGAAGTGATCGTGGCGAATGCGCGCAAGGTGCGGCTGATCGGGGAGAGCCGCAAGAAAGACGATCGGCTGGATGCGCAGACGCTGGCGCGGCTGGCCCGGATCGATCCGGAGTTGCTGTATCCGGTGAAGCATCGCAGCGCGCAGGCGCAAGCGGATCTCATGATGATTCGGGCGCGGGCCGGCCTGGTGCGGGCACGCACGGGCACTGGTCAACACGGCACGCGGACTGGCGAAGTCTTACGGCGAACGATTGCGCGGCTGCAACGTGCGCAATATGAATCCGGAGAAAGCGGAGGGACTTGAGTCCGGAACTGCAACGCGCGCTGGAACCGTTGCTGACCGCGATCGAAGCGGTGAGCGAACGCATCCGCGGAATACAACGAGCGCATCGAGCAGTTGGCGCAGCAGAGTTATCCGCAAATCGCGCTGCTGAAACAGGTGAAGGGTGTGGGCACGCTGATCGCGCTGACGTACATGCTGACGCTGGAAGATCCGCATCGCTTCCGTAAGAGTCGCGACGTGGGCTGCTATCTGGGATTGCAGCCGGGACGGAGAAACTCGGGGCAGAGCGAGCCGCAGCTGCACATCAGCAAAGAAGGAGATCCCTATCTGCGAACGCTGCTGGTGCAGGGAGCGCAACACATCTTGGGACCATTCGGCATCGACTGTGACCTGCGACGCTGGGGACTGAAGCTGGCCGAGCGTGGCGGAAAGAGCGGGAAGAAGCGAGCCATCGTCGCCACCGCGAGAAAGCTGGCGGTGTTGCTGCATCACCTGTGGGTGAGCGGAGAAGTGTACGAACCGTTGCACAACAGCAGCCGAACGACAGTGGCGGCAGCCGCGTAGAACAAAAAGGCAAAACAAAAGTCAAAACCGTTCCAGGAAGAGAAAAGACAAAAGCCCAAAGCCGAGTTCCGGTGACTGCGTTAATGGCCTGGCCCGGGTTCCACTCTGTAAGAGCAGAACCACAGGGCGCCAAACAGATGGCAGCACCGGCTGAAACGAGAACGCCCAACATGCACCGAGCGAAATGAATCGCTCCTCGAGAGTGCGGATGGAAGCATGGCGACAGTGGCCACTCGGCGGGAGAACAAACGATGTTCCACGAACCAGCAAAGAATCGACTTGACTCCGACCGGCCTTCTCATGGAAGGCGATTACACTCAGAACCCTGCCCCGGGCATTCTGAGTGCTTAGGAGATATTTCAACAGCTTCATTACCGATGTCACTGGGCGGCTACCAGAAATTGGGTTCATTATGAGTTAGCGATGAGCACCGAATCTGTGCAACGGACTACGAATTGGTGGGGACGGGCGAGCACCGTCATCCTGTTCCTTTGGTTCCTGTACTGGTTCAAGAATGAACCTCACAGCGCGACCGGACAGATTTTGCTGTGGGCGCCTTTGGTAGTCATTCACTTGTTAGCGATTCAAGCTGCAAGAAAACGCTACGGATGGATTTACCTCGCGCCTTTGGGAGTGTTCTGGATAATCGTCATCATTGCTCTTTCCGGCGGTATTCCAGTGTCCTGAACGCGGCGACTACGGGATTTTGAGCGTAATGGAGATTTTTCACCAGTCATCGAGTAGCGACGGCCTGACCACCTGCCGATTCGCCTTCCTCGATGCGTGCCGCAAGGGTATTCTGAACTTGCTCTAGGATGAATCGCCTGTCGGCCTCGCCGAATAGACGACCAATCTTGGGGAAAACAATTCCATACATCAGCAACACTGGAGGCACCACCAATCCCACCCAGTTGTCGCCGCTCATGTAATGGCTCCCGGTAATCATGTCGATGAGAGTTCCCACAAAAATCGGCGCTCCAATCAACACGGCTCCAGTAAGCCAAATCCGCATGAAGTATCTCGCCCAAGGTGGCGCATCGAAGTAGGCTTCAATTCTGGTTCCGTTGCCTTCCGGCTCAAATCGGCCAAAGAGAAGCCCAGCGAAGTCATTCCGACTATATCTGCGCTTCTGGACTGTGAACGTATTCTTGCCGATCTTACCCAGCAATGGGCGATTGCCTTGGTAGCCGGACAACGAGAATACGTCCAACGCTTTTCGTCTATCGAACGCCGCAGGGCGTCGGCAACCGCATTCGGCGCGAGAGAGGAATGGAGCACAATGATTCGACGCATGTTCGCTATCGAGTGAGTCTACCGCAATGGACGACCATCGTTGGCGAAATCAGATGGGATGAGAAGGCCGGTCTCCGGACGGGATGCTGTACGCTCCCAAGTTATCGACGTGCTCAAGGCACAGATAAAAAGGAGACCGGCAATGAAGAAGGTTAGCACCGGAGCAGCAAGCAGAGCGAAGAATATTTCACAGCAGAAACTGACCGTCGGATTGGATCTGGGAGATCGCAACAGTTGGTACTGCGTGGTGGATGAAGCCGGGCCAGATACAACTGGAGCAGCGAGTCCGTACGAATGCGAAAGCGTTGCAGGAAGTCTTCGGCGCCATGCCGCGCAGTCGGATCGCACTGGAAATCGGGACGCATTCGCCCTGGATCAGTCGCTTGCTCAGCGAGTTGGGGCATGAAGTGATCGTGGCCAATGCGCGCAAGGTGCGGCTGATCGGGGAGAGCCGGAAGAAAGACGATCGCATGGATGCGCAGACGCTGGCGCGGCTGGCCCGGATCGATCCCGAGTTGCTGTATCCGGTGAAGCATCGCAGCGCGCAGGCGCAAGCGGATCTCATGATGATTCGGGCGCGCGCCGGACTGGTGCGAGCGCGGACGGCGCTGGTCAACACGGCACGCGGACTGGCGAAGTCTTACGGCGAGCGCTTGCGCGGCTGCAACGTGCGCAACATGAATCCGGAGAAAGCGGAGGGACTGAGTCCGGAACTGCAAGCGCGCGCTGGAGCCGTTGCTGGCGGCGATCGAAGTCGGTGAGCGAGCGAATCGCGCGAATACAACGAGCGCATCGAGCAGCTGGCGCAGCAGAGTTATCCGCAAACCGCGCTGTTGAAACAGGTGAAGGGTGTGGGCACGCTGATCGCGCTGACGTACATGCTGACGCTGGAAGATCCGCATCGCTTTCGAAAGAGTCGCGACGTGGGCTGCTATCTGGGACTGCAGCCGGGACGCGAAACTCGGGGCGGAGCGAGCCGCAGTTGCATATCAGCAAAGAAGGCGATCCGTATCTGCGAACGCTGCTGGTGCAGGGAGCGCAGCACATCTTGGGACCGTTCGGCATCGACTGTGATCTGCGACGCTGGGGACTGAAGCTGGCCGAGCGCGGCGGAAAGAGCGGGAAGAAGCGAGCCATCGTCGCCACCGCAAGAAAGCTGGCGGTGCTGCTGCATCACCTGTGGGTGAGCGGAGAAGCGTACGAACCGTTGCACAACAGCAGCCGAACGACAGTGGCGGCAGTCGCGTAGAACAGAAAGACAAAACAAAATTCAAAACCGTTCCAGGAAGAGAAAAGACAAAAGCCCAAAGCCGAGTTCCGGTGACTGCGTTAATGGCCTGGCCCAGGTTCCACTCGAAAAGAGCAGAACCACAGGGCGACAAACAGATGGCAGCACCGGCTGAAACGAGAACGCCCAACATGCACCGAGCGAAATGAAATCGCTCCTCGAGAGTGCGGATGGAAGCATGGCGACAGTGGCCACTCGGCGGGAGAACAACGATGTTCCACGAACCGCAAAAATCGACTTGACTCCGACCGGCCTTCTCATGGAAGGCCATTTCGCTCATTGAGGGGTTTTGAGTGTAAAGGCGATGTTTCAACAGTTACGCTTCTGCAAAGGCGACGCAAATTCACTGCCTGCGTCCGGCTTCCCTAAAGGATCGGAACATCTCTCGTGCTCCCCAGATGAAGAACAGAAGCGGAACCAGAAGGGCCACTCCCCTGATTCCCATCGCCGCCACCCGATGAGTTGCGATTGAGAAAATAATCACGCCTGTCCAGAAGATGGAGCAGAAAAGAGCCGCGATAAAAGATGCTAAGAAGAACCACTTCATCTTAATGAGTGTAATCGCGATGTTACGACAGTAATCCAGAGTTCCCGTGCGTTGGGCTTTTGCGTCAACGCCCGGACCGGCGTCACATGCCAGCCCGAACCATTGCCACTATGCTGCGGGTGGTAACTGGCAGCTTGCCCTGCGCGTCATCACGCCGCCACTGTGATACCCGTCATTGCCGCTCGCCTCCTCATCACCCCTCGACGTGAGACCAGCCCTTGCGCCTCGTAAGGAGAGGACCTAACTTCGACAGTCCCAGGGGTGCTCCTGCTCGCGGACTTCGGGCTGTTGGCGCAACAGAGAGACCAGCGCCTCAGGTCCCAGCCGCGGCATCGGCGGCTGCACAGCTCTGCACTATTTATTTTGAGCGGTTGTCAGTGATGCATCATATTTAGAATCTGATGCGTTTCCTCAGCAGACCTCAGCCGGTGTTTCACCATTGCGGGTCAGTCACTAGGGACGCGCGTCAGTCTATTCTTTTGACAAATAAGTTACACAATCCGCGCATCCGTTCTGCCGGCGCTGAGTCAAATCAGCAAACGTACTGAAGGCATTCTTCAAAAATACGCCGTGGCCCCTGGAGTAGCGAGTAAGACACAACAAGCCACCTTGGAGCGAGCCTGATTCAGATTGCCATGGGGTGTGGTTGAACCGATGGAACGGGCACGCTCGAAGATCGACAGAATAGCAGCAACTATAACTCAACAATAAGGAGAATCATGAAGAACAAAAAACTGAATAAAATTATGCGCCTGCTAGTAGGTTCCAAGGGGGCCGGACTGGCCCTCGGGCTCCTGGTCGCGACGTCCCTATGGTCGGCGGACTTTTCGTTCACAACCGGCAATCCCGACGGCCTCATGGGCGCGGCGTCCCGCCGTGCCAGCCCCGGGAAACTCGAGACGGAGACGGCTGACGACTTCACCCTGGACCAGACCACGGTCATCCGCCGGGCCACAATTGTCGGGTTGGTGCCGTCGGGAACGCAACCGCAGGATATCAAGGAAGTTGAGGTCGAGGTGTATCACGTCTTCCCGCTCGACTCGGCCATGCCCCCCTCCGGCAAAGTGCCCTCGCGGGCCAACTCGCCCTCGGACGTCGAAATCGGCACCGCCACGCGCGCCGGAAATTCCGGGACGCTTACATTCTCCACAAACGTGCTGAATTCGAACTTCGGTGTGGGCAACACCGTGGTGAACAATCTCAAGGTTGCTACGGCCCCTCCCGGCGGGGAAGGTTCAACGGCGGGTGAAGAAGTGGAGATCACGATCACGTTCACTAGCCCCATCATTTTGCCGGCAGGCCACTATTTCTTCCGCCCGGAGGTCCTGCTGACCAGTGGAGATTTCCTCTACTTGTCTGCGCCGAAAGTGATTCCGGCGCCAAAAGATCTGCAGGCTTGGATCCGCAACTCCAACCTGGCCCCGGACTGGCTGCGAATCGGCACGGACATCGTCGGCGGAGCCACAGCACCCACGTTCAATATGACGTTTTCCCTCGCTGGTGAGACGGTTCCCGAAGCCGGAACGCCCGGAGTGGCGAACTGCCATGGCAAGACCATCGCGGCGCTGGCCCAGGAGTTTGGCAGCACCTATTCGGCTGCCTCGAGCCTTGGGTTCTCGAGCGTACAGGCGCTGCAAGACGGTTTCACTCTGTTTTGCAAGCCCTAGCCGCGGAGATCAGCACGCCGTTTAATGCGACCGGTAGCGCGGGCCCACGAGGGCCTGCGCCCGGTTAGTGCTGCGCGGCCCGCAGCATCGTCACTCCCCATCATGCATAGAGTGAATCCCGCTCTGCAATCTTGCGAATTAGATCATCGGCTTCCGGCCCGTAGACGTTAAGCTCGTGAACCAGAATGTCCGTCAGCGGATGGTCATCCGGTTTTCCGTTTGGCATAAGCCCTTGCTCCAACAAGCGAAGTACAACCCGGATGTTAGGCGAAGTTCTATCCTAGGCCAATACCCTCGATTGTCGCAGTAGTTGACGAAACCAGGCGATTACGCGCATTGAGAAATTCGGCGGATCCCGAGTACTGAGCCAGTCTCCGTGCTGCAAGGATTGAAGCCATGAGGCTATGAGGCGCTTACGGGATTCATCAACGGTTGCGTTTTAATTGGACGCTGGTTCAGAAATTGTAGGCCGACCGAACTCGCATCGCAGGACAACTTGACAACGAACCGGCAACCAGTTTAATTAAATGCCGTCTTCACTTACCTGTCGAGAGGCACGATCATGGACGAGTTCAAATTCAACTTAGTCACAGTCGTGCAGCAAACATTTGTGAAAGACGACCTGGTGCTCGATAACATGCACTTCTCTGGCTGTCAGTTCGAGGAGTGCAATTTTCTATATTGGGGCTCCGACGATGATGGATAACTGCGGGCTGCGAAATTGCGGGTGGAGAATGCAAGGCGCTGCGGCCATCGTAGTTGACTCATTGATGAAGTGCGGCTGGCAGATTCTTCCACCGGGCGGGCCTGCTACCCTGCACACAGTTTTCTGATTCGTCAGCCCCGCTTCCACAATATGACACAAAAAGTTTTGGGCGGCACTCTGAAAACGTTTGCTAAACGTTTGCTCATCTCTTCTGGCTGCGAACGAGGATCCTGTTGCACGGAATACTCCTGATGCCCAGGTATGCGGCTGGTATCGGCAGGTGGATCGTCGTTCTGGCACTTGCGGGGCTGTTCGTTACTGGGGTGTGGGAAGCATATTCCTACCGCAGAGACATATTTTTAGTCATCCTGCTCTGGGTCGCAGTCCTGGCAGACTTGTGGAAATACTGGATTGTACCCTTCCTATTGATGGCGGTGTACCTGTATCACAGGAAGAGCGAGAGGAAATGATGGAACGTTCCCATGCCAATCCTATCAAATCGAATATCTCTCCAGCGATAGCGACGTGTATGCTGCGGCAACTCTGGCGGCCCATACGGCGCGAAGCATTGACAAGCGGCTTATCCTGAGGGCGCTTTTGGAGAAAAATGAGAAAGGCAAGCGTTCGTTTTCATATCGTCGGTCTGTTACTTTCTCTCACTGGCACTCTCTGGTTCTTCAGGGCCACCGTCTTGGCAGGTTACGCTGCTGGTTATGGCATCGCGCAAGCTGACCACAATCACAAGGTCTTTCTGCTGACTACTCTTGCGTTTTTGGTCGCCTTTATTGCTTTGGCAATCAGTTTTGGCGTGAATGCAATTCAGAGCAAATCTGCTGCGGCTGCCGATGTGAAGCCACCTTCATCGTCCTGAAGGAGCGGCGATAGTGTCGGCCAGCCTAACAACGCGGCCTTCAGCCGTTTGGCGCAGGTCGAGTTTGCAGCGCCGCCGTCCTGCCCGCCACGCCGAGGGCGACGCCGGCGCTACCGAATTACAGGAGTTTTACCGAAGTTACTTTTAACGTATCGTCTTGAACGTCTCCGCTCACGTCCACTCGGAGATGATCTTTCTTCTCGGACGCCTTCAGTTCTTCAGCGATCGTCTTGTTCCCTTGTGCATCGAACTTCAGGAACCGGTTGTCCCTGGTCAAGATGCCAAAACCACTGGCTTCACACTTCATTGCACAAGCGCGAGTGTGTGAGTCGGGATCGGCGGCTGCCTTCCTGGAACAGTTGACGTCGACGACCGGTACATTGCTGTAGGTTTCGGCCGCAGCCAGGGCCGGCACTGCGCATAGTCCCAGCAAAACAAAGAACGACAGAAGTTGTCGCATAAAACTCCTCCAAGTTAGATTTGTTGTTGATCGGGTTACCGGGAAACTGCAACCTGTGAACCCGATACTCTTGATGCCCCTTGCACTTGCATTCCCTGAGCTTCGCGCACCGCCGTTAGTTGCGACAGAGCGAACCCGCCAAGGGCGATCTCCACGTCGCGCATGGCAAGGTCATAGAACATGCCGGTGGTCAGCAAGTTCGCTGCGATTCCCAGCAGCCAGATCGTTACCAGATAGCTCCCGAATTTTGTCCAGCGGCTGAGGACGATGATCCCTGCCACAATTTCCACAATGCCAGCAACATGCATGAACGTCACCGCGCTTACAGGCACGATCCTGGTCGCAACCGGGCTCAGGTACATTCCCCAGTCGGTCAGTCTGTTGAAATACTTGTCGATGCCGGTGATGATGGGGCCCACTCCCAGGCCGATTCTCAACACCCACCAGCTGGCGTTAAGGCGATTATCTAAATTTGTCATTGTTTGCCCTCTATCCAACAGAGCGCCGGGCTCACGATTGGATACAACCGGTCCAGAACACCGCAAAAGCTGGCTTTGTAACCTTTCCCGCCTTCCCAGCTCTATTATGGGTATAGCTATGGAATTGATTGGAACGCTGGAAAAAGCGAAATCGGAAAGCTACAGCGACGAGGAGATCGTCGATCGGGTCAAAGGCGGCGAGGTCGCGCTGTACGAAATCATCATGCGGCGCTACAACCAGCGTCTCTATCGTGTGGCACGCGCCGTCCTGCGTGATGACGCCGAAGCGGAAGACGTGATGCAGGATGCTTATGTCCGGGCCTACCAGCATCTGGATCAGTTTGCCGGTCGCTCACTGTTCTCAACCTGGTTGACACGCATTGCCTTGCACGAGGCGCTGAGCCGTTTACGTTTGCGTAACCGCAACCAGCAGTTTGACGACACTGGGCGTGATGGAGAAAGTTCTATGAACAACATGGTCGAGAGTTCGCCTGATCCTGAGCAGAACGCGTCCAGAGCAGAACTCTCTCACCTGCTGGAAGAGGCGTTGCTCGGCCTTCCGGAACAGTACCGCACGGTGGTCATGCTGCGGGACATCGAAGGTATGAGTACGGCAGAGACCGCCTCTGCGCTCGATCTCACTGAGGACAATGTGAAAATTCGCCTGCATCGGGGACGCGCCATGGCACGGGGATGGATTGTTGAGCGCGTGGGCGCAAAAGCCAGGGGCGTCTTCCCCTTCATGGGTGATCGGTGTGATCGAGTTGTACTCGATGTGCTTGCGCGTCTCGCAGAGTTGAGCGACGGCCCTTCTCAGATTCAGTGAAGCCTTCGAGACGGCCGAGATTCCGATGCGATACGCAATGGTCTGGCATCCACTCTTCGACAGCGATTTGCTACACATTTGGCTTCCAGAAACACCGTGGTGCCCCTTCTTGACCTCTGCGCCTGAAAGCTTCGAAAGAGATACTGGATGACGCGGAGGAGGGCGGACCGTTATTCCAGGTGGTAGAAACCTAAAACCGGGGGGAGGGGAGCTGCCAGAAACAAGTATAAACATTGCGGCGTGTCTTCCAGCGCTATGGACTGCGCTGTTTGGAAGCCACCAAATCAGCATTGCTGTAATGAGGCGACCTCTTCAATTCCTTGATCTTGCGCTCCGCAGATTCCTGGTCGGGGAAAGAGCCGTGTTCAGTCAGGCGGTTCCCTTGCACTCCACCGCTTGGCCCTGGTGGCAGCCGCTCTGCAATCCACCAGACGTAGTCAGGGTTAGCCATTGGGGTGGATTCTACCATCAGACGTGGTCTCTTTTGCTCAGACTATTTCCTTTTCAAAACCTTTACTTCGCTAACGGAGGAAAAGCGATGCCGGACCAATCCACCATGACGCATTGGAGATAGCAACGTATGTTCAATCACCATTTATGAGACCGGCTCTGGGCTTCCCGCAGCATATTTACGTCGCTGTCACCGGATACATTCGATTTGGCAGAATGGGGTCATGGAATTCTATTCGTCCATGCGGCCTGTTCGACCTACCCACAGCTTTGCTCCGAAAACAAAAATGCCCCAGACTCGATTCGAGCCGTGGGGCTATCCTTTTGGTGGCTCCTCCCCCCGGAGTTGCCCGCCGCTTTTCAGACGCCATTTAGGCTGGCGTGGTTGCCTGGAATCCCGTATCAGTAGCGACTTCTCCGCCATATGCGCTCCGATCACAGGCAATCGTGCTCTTGGACACTCCATCTATGAGGTGGTGAGGCGAGGCGTCAAACGCCGTTTTAGCTTCGTTGCCCTGCTATTCGTGTTCGGTACGGGAGCGGGTCTACTTGCAGTCGTTCCAGCAACTTCTCTCGCAAGATAGTTCCTTTTATCCGAGCTGGCAGTTTCCCTGTAAATTACAGCCGGAAACCTCTCGACAGCAATTGGTGTTTTGGAACGTCCATTGGAGGGAAGTTCAGTTGTTCGCCTGTACCCATTTGTGCCAGCAATTTCAGGTGGGAAGCAATCAAGTCATCACTGATCCCGAAAACTGACAGCACCGCTCGGGCCTCTTTGTCGGAAGGGTAATTGTGAGCGGGGCGGGAGTCGTGTTGGGGCCTCGCGACCTCAATCGCTATCCGATCATTGTCCAGACGCCGGACGCTGACGATGACTAGCATTTGCTCATCTGCTACCCGGCCACCTGGAAAGCGACTAGCTGGCCCGCGACAACCCGAACATTTTTGGAACACGGCTCGAAAGAGTGCTTCGGTAGTAGCTGATTTCTTCTTTTACCTCGGACGCCGTCATATTTCTCAGGTATTTCTCAACCAGCTTTTCCGCCTCTTTCAATCCTTCTATTTCAGCCACCATCTGCTCCCGATTTCGTTTGTGGTCAACTCTGTAAATCTGATAGTAATTCCGGGGAAGGCGGTACATTTCTACTCCTCGATGTGGCACCTTAGCTGAATGTGCTCGGTGACACCATCTCCGATCTAGCTCACTCGTTTCTCTCGCCACCTCGCTGCTTCGTCTCTCAGAACGCTTAATCCCCTGAGTGCACCCTCGATGGCCTGATTTTCTTCGGGCTCTCCGCCGTGGTTTAAATTGAATTCGTGCTTCCTTGCGTGTAACGCGGCCTCTGCTGCATCGATACGTTCCTCAATCTTCGACCAATCGGTTTCCAGCAGAGCAGCTTTGTAGACTTCGTGCCATTTGTACCCAGTCATGACGGACCTCCCGTTAGCCTGCATGACGAACGGCTGATAATTCCCTCTACCCTTTTTTCCATACGTAGAAATTCCTTTCGTCCGCCAAAGTCTCAATCTGTAGTCCGCGCGAAGTAGAAGCGCGATGAACAGCGGAGCGAAGATTGGCAAGTCCAATCCCGCCCACATCCGCAAGCGGGATTTCCATCGCTGAACCGGGAGGCAAACCTTCCAACTCTTGTAAAATTCCGAGCACGAGATCGTGATGTTTCCCGCGTCGGCCCTTGTCGAGTCCATCGATCCGAACCTGGCGATATCTCAGATCACTCGGCGGTACCGCTTTCGATTTTGGCATTCGATAGCCTCCCTTTAGCGCCAATACTACTATCGCGCTACCAATACGACAAGTATATTTCTAGTATGCGATTGTGTACGGCAGCGTACCGTCAGGTGGTTGCGAACAAATAGCGAATCCGCCAGGGCCTGCGTGGACGAGAGCCGCAAGCGCGTGATCCGTAGGCGGCAGCGCCCAGCTTCTCCGGGGAGGACTGCTGACTGCCCAGCGACCGCCTGGCGGAACACGCCGCATGCCGGCACTAGAAAAATCAGCACACGCTTTACGGCAAGGGACGCCTGCCGGGGATCAGGCAACAATTGTCGGAAATGATGAAACGCTGGGCCTCGCCACTATTGCGAACCACTTGCGTGGCGCGCCTGGCCCCTACCGCGGTATTCGATTTTCAGGTTGGGTAGTTCCTGGATTCCATCTGAGGTTACGGCGGTTCATTGGAATGCAAGGTGCGATTGCTGAGTCCACCCCTGACGCCGCAGCTGCTGACTTACGAAGAAATGTCCTTCATCCAACGATCGTATTGCTGTGAGCAGTTCTGAGGAAGCATCAATCTTGGAGACATACCCACGACCTCCCGCCCTCGATGCTTCACGCGCCATCTGTATGGAATCATGTTGGCTCAAGAAGATAATCTTTGAAGTTGGCGACGTTTGCAGAATCTGACGGGCGGCTTCGATGCCGCTTATGCCGGGAAGACCGATGTCCAAAACGATGAGGTCAGGCCGAAGCTCTGCTGCTTTTTTTACGGCGTCTTCACCAGATGCCGTCTGACAAATCACGTCCAGGGTGGGTTCTTGCGAAAGTAGGACGCAAACCACGCGGCGGACCACGTCGTGATCATCTACCACGAGAACCCGCAGCTTTGGCATGGGCTTCGGAATGCTAAGGTCTAACTTCTTAGACGACGCGTTTTCTTGCGCTTTCCCCGTACAGTCAACCCTGTAGAATTGACTCACGATCACCTTCGGACGAGGTTCGGAAAGTGAATTAGCCTGTACGTCTTGATCTCTGCCACGTGGCTACTTCCTTCCGCAGAACGTTCAGTGCGTTCAGAGCATCCTCGATAGCTTGCTTTTCTTTGGCAGTTCCGCCGTGGTTCAACGAGAATTCGTGGAGCCTCGCTCTGATTTTGTTATCTGCTTCCTGGATGCGCTCTTCGATTCTCGGCCAATCAGTTTCGAGTAGGGCATCGTTGTAGATTTTTGCCCAATCGTATTCGGTATTCATAAGAACCTCCTGCCTCTCCTCGAGGCAAGATGTGTCTATAAAATTATTTTATGAAACCAAATTCGATAGTCAATCATAAATAGCGTACGCTGGCGTACTTACTTCGCGCGGTATTGCACGTCGCGGTCACGATTTGGCATCGGGACTCATTCTCAACAGGGTAATAAATTCCGATTTTCGCGCAAACCGGGGAAACGTCATCTGCATCTATGAGGCATCGATAAAACCGTCTTCGTCGCGGATGATAATGCAACTGTAAGGCGGGAAATCTGTAAGACATTGTTACGTGAGACGCGATGTGAAATATGCGAAGCTCACGACCGCCTGGACGCGATTGAACAAGCGCGAGCAGTCTGCACCCTTCGCCCGAGAAGCGGTGAATTACGGCACAGCGACCGCTTAGCGGAAGACGCCGCGATAAGAGCGTATGATCACTAATCATGATGGATGCTAACTACATTTCGGAACGTCTCGCCGATATGAGACGGGAAATGAACGAACTCAAGGTTACAAACGCACGCTATTGCGTTAAAAGCCTGCATACCGCACTGGACAAATCAGCCCACGCTCTACGGCGGGGACGCCTGCTGGGGATCAAACAAGAGTTGTCGGATATGATGAAACGCTGTGCCTAGCCACTATTGCGAACCACTCTCGTGGGGCCGACTAGCCCCTGCTGCGGAGTCGATTTCAGGTTGGATTACAATCCATCGGTGAAACCACCACCAGCTCGAAACGCAATCTTCGGGTCATGAAATGGCTGGGTGCGATCCCCGCAGTCGGTGTCTGCGTTTTTTGTGGTCGCTTATTTAACGTGCCTGTGACTGCCCTAAGAGGGTTGGCGCACGCGCAAGAAAGTCTCCGACTGCAATTCGCGGAACACAAATGCAACAAGGAGACCGGCAACTAACCGTTCAGTCGGTTCTTTTTATCGTCATTATGCAGCGCCGTAGCTCGAAGGTCTCACGCTGCGTACCAACGCTTCAGCCTGCGCGATCAGGTGGGTTACCGCCTTACTCTTGGGAACGACTGCGTGTATCCCAGCCGCGCGGGACAGTCGGCTCACTTCGGGTCCGTCGTAAGCAGTGAACAGGATGAGCCACACGTCGGGCAGAATCTTGAGCAGCAGCGGTGCTGCCTCCAGCCCGTTCATAACGGGCATCGACAAGTCCAGGAGAATGAGGTCAGGGCGAAGACCAGGAGCCTTCTCAACAGCCTGCCGTCCATGTTCCGCTTCTCCACAGACTTCAAAATTGGGATGAGAGTCGAACAGGGGGCGTACTGCGCCGCGCACGGTCGCGCTGTCGTCCACGAGAAAAACCCTTTTTTTCATACTTCTCTCCAGCGCTGAAGGGCTTTGATGCGCTTGGACGGCGGGCGTCTACTTTTTCCACTCAGGATAGCCGAGTTTTTCGTTCTTGATAAACAGCAGCGCGCGCACAGCGTCTTCGATGGCTTCCCGCTCCACGTGCCCGTCTGAACTGTATACCAGCGCTTGTTGCCGTAAAAAGATCGCAGCTTCTGCAGCTGTCACTCGGTCGGGTAGTTTTTGAGGATCAACTTCAAGTAGTGCAGCCTGATATTCAAGCTGCCAGTCTGGAAATGGTAAGTTTCGGGTAGATGGAGCAGTATCCTGATCAGCCACCAGCGGCCTCCTGTGCAGAACGTTTTGCCGTTCATCGATTGCACAGAAGACCGACGCCTGAAGGGCGCGGCGGAAAGATGTGTAACGGACCCTTTTAAGCTAGCACACTTTGAACTTTTATTCGGTGTGATACCAGAACATCTATTAGTCTTTAGCGAACATAATTCACAAACAGGAGCTGCAGCTGCTGTGAGGTACGACGACGCGCACAAGCAGGGTAAGCGCTGCGGGATCTGGTGGGTATTCCGAGTCGCGCCCAGGTCATGGCGAACCTTAAGGTTCTAAGTACCAGGGCTAATCCAGAATTACCAGGTAAGATGCGCCAGGCGATCGCACCTGTGTTCAACCGAATCTGGCTGTCCGGCAGACCCGAGAACAACGGGTAAATAGAATCTACTGCAAAGAGAATCCGCGAGTAAATCATCGGTAAACAGCCTGATGCCGATCCGACCGCAAAGCGCTCATCCTCAGTTAAGGTTCCCCCCCGGAAAAGGTCCCAAAAAAACTTCGCCCGCCGCTGTCTGAAGCAGGGAGGGCGAAGGTGTGCGAGGAATCGCCTTTCAAAAAATGACCTTCAAGCCGAACTGTAATTGGCGAGCTTGGTTGGCCGCACCCGTGACTATGCCCAGAGCACCGGGATTATTAACGTCGTTCCCAGGCGTGCCCAGGATCGTCGTGTTGAACAGGTTGAATGACTCGGCGCGGAACTCAAGGCGACGGTTTTCGCTCCACAGCGGGAATTGCCGGAAGATCGACATATCGACGTCCCAGTAGCGCTGTTGCTGGAAGCCATTAGGCCGCACGTTGCCGAAAGTTCCGAACGTCGGCTTGGCGAAGGCGCCAGTGTTGAAGTAGCAGGTTCGCGACTTGGCGGCGGCGCCGTTGGGGCAGGTGCCTGAGTTGGGATCACCCACCAGATTGGCCTGCTCGTATCCGGCCCATCCTGTGTTGCCGGTGTTCGCCTGGTCCTCGCCGTCAGTAACGCCGTAGGCTTGGCCCGAACGGATGGTGAAGATGCTGTTGACCTGCCAATTGCCGATCACGGCATCCACGACGTGGTTTTTGGTGGCGAAGCGCTTGTTGGAGCCCAGTGGAAGTTCGTACACCACGTTGGCTGTAAGGATGTGAGGCAGGTTATACCCTGCCGGACTCAAGCTCGCCCTGGGATTGTAAGGATCGGCGACGTTCTTGCCTTCGGCGCCGAACCAGCCATCGTTTTCGGTGAGAGCTTTCGAGAAGGTGTAGGCAACCTGGTAGGCCAAGCCACCGGAGAAACGCTTATCCAATCTGCAACTGGAAGGCGTTGTAGTCGGCGAACCCGTTGCTACGGTCATAGAAGCCGGCGATCATGTAGGGGAACAGTGACCGCGTCTGAGGGTTAGGGGCCGCACTCGGCTTCAATGCAGTGTTGTACATACCGCCGATGTTGGCCCGGCGCGTGCTCGATCCGACATAGTTGGCGGTGATCGTTGTCGAATTGTTCAATTGACGCTGGATGCCGAAGTTGTACTGGTACGCATACGCATTCTTGATATGCGGGTCATAGAACCAGTTCACCAGGGAGGAGCTGAACGGAGTCGGCCCCGGCAAACCAGCGCTTCCATTCCCCGCAAAGGGATCTTGAGCAGAAACGGTCGGTGGACCGGCGGGGCGGATGCCGAACCCGGGACATTCACGTTGCGTGGCAATCAGCTGACCAATGCCCGGCCAGTCGCCTTCGATATTCTGCGACATCTGGCTGACCGCGGCCCAGTTGTCATACACCACTCCGGCCGATCCGCGCACCACCGTCTTGTCGCCGAAGCGATACGCGAAACCAAGATGCGGTCCGAGGTTGGTATAGGTGTTGTGCGAAATCCGGCCACGCCCGTCGACTACGACGTGAGGCGGCAGGGTCCCCGGAGGCAGGCAGGTTTGAGTGGCTGGGTCGCACGCTATCGCGTTGCCGCTGGCATCCAGCATGATGCTGGGAATACACGGGGCAACTCCACGCACGCTGCAGGGCGGCGGCGGATATTGCAGCACATAAGTACCGTTGGAGTAGTCGGGCTCGCCCGTCTCGATGCCACCTTGTTGGCCAATCGTGTCGACAGTTCCGTAGGGCGGAATCAGGGTCAGGTCGTAGCGAAGACCGTAGTTCACGGTCAAATTCGGAGTCGCCTTCCAGGAGTCCTGGAAAAAAGCGCTGAACAACCCACCGAGACGCGTCTTCTCATTGACATCGCGGCGGTTGGCGTTGTCTACGACGCCCAGGAGCAATGACGCCAGTCCAAAACCGCCGTTGCCCTGGGTGTCGTTGGTTTGGGTGGTGTTAAAGCCCAGTTGGTCGTACGAAATCGGACTGGAGAACCGGCTGGTGATGTAGCCCGCACCAAACTTGAAAGTGTGAGTCCCCTTGAGTTTGGTCAGGGTGGCTGAATATTGATAGTTGTCCGTGGCCTGCGGCGTATGCTGCACAATCTCGCCGTCGCTGGCGATGCCGTTGCCCGGACCCAGGGAAGGAATCAGCCAACCCTTGGTTCCCGAGAAATTGCTGGCAAAGTCTGGCGAGAAGCCAGCTGCCTGGTCCACTTGTTGCGCGTCTAGCTTTGCGAACTTGGAATCGGAGTTGTCCGAAACCGTAGTGCGGGAAAAGAGCGCCTGGAATTGCAGGCTTGGACTGAAAGTGTGAACGTAGCTGCCTCCCCAGTCGCGACCGGGGATGACATCGTTCTTAATCAAACCTGGCAGAGTGGTGGGAACGCTGACATCGCTGTTGATGCGGCTGTAGCGGAACCAAACCGAATCCTTTTGTCCAAATGTGTGGTCGAGGCGGACGTTAAACTCGTTTTGATGTTGAATATTCGGATCGGTATCGATCGCGTTGCTGTTGGTCGCGGCGTTGTAAGGTCCAGCTGCGGGATATACCGTCTGGATGAAACCAACCAGTCGGGAGTCAATCAAGCCAGTAGGAATGATGTTATTGGCAAACGGCTGGCGGGTAAACCCGGCTCCCGAAGCGGTAGTAGTGAAGGGGTTATAGATCTGTTGTGCCGGATTAGTACAGACACCGGCACCATCGAAGCCGGCGGTGCACAGTGCGCTGAAATCGCCACTTAACTGTGTAGGCGTGGGCACCAGGATGGTCTTGCTGGCAGGCTGCGAATAGCGGAAACCCTGGTAGGCGAAGTAGAAAAAAGTATTGTTCTTGAGGCCTGGAACCGCAACCGGGCCGCCTATCGAAGCGCCAAACTGGTTCTGCCTGAAAGAAGGCTTTTTAGCGCCAGGAGCCAGGAAATTGGGCGAAGTCGGCCGCGCGTCGAAGGCGTCGTTGCGGATGTATTCCCATGCCGAACCATGAAATTGCGAGCTGCCTGACTTGGTGACCACATTCACCACTCCGCCGAGCACGGATCCGAATTCGGCGCTGTCAGGGTGCGAAACCACCTTGAACTCCTGAATAGCATCAACGATCGGCGGCACAGCATATGTGCTGAGGAAGGCTGCGAAGTTGTTCATCCCGTCAGTCAGGAAATAATTGCTGCGGTTGGTCGCTCCATTGATCGACGGAAACGTGAAAGCCGCACCCTCAGCGATGGGAGCGGCAAAACCGCCGGTGCGCCCACCCATGTTGTTCTGCCCGACGCTGATCGGTGAAACTCCGGGGGTAAGTGAAAGCAACTGGGTGAAGTTCCGGCCGTTGAGCGGAAGATCGTTTACCTGTTTGGTGGCCATGACCGTGCCCAGCTCGGCCGTCGAGGCCTGCAGTTGCTCGGCAGTAGCTTCGACCGTCACCACCTCGGATTGAGCGCCGGCTGCAAGCGCGACGTCGATAGTGGCCGTCTGATTCACCGCGAGGACGAAGGCGGAAACCTGTTTGGTGGAAAAACCTTGTGCCGTCGCCTTGAGGGTATAGCGCCCAGGAGTGATGTCTGCGAAGACATAGTTGCCGCTGTCGTTGCTGTTACCGATTCGCTCGATTCCAGTATCGACGTTGGACAGCAGCAAGCTGGCCTTGGCGATCACGGCTCCGGTGGAGTCCCGAACCACTCCATTGAGAGTGGCACTCGAAAGCTGCGCGAAAGCTGCAGCAGCCGACAAGGCGAAAAGACAGGCAAGCAATACCAGGCTACGAAGGCTCAACACGGAGCATCTGGGACTAGTCATGGTCAATTCCCTCATGGCGCAACACAGGTGAAGGAGAGCACGCATCACCTGGCCTGCCCTAAAGACGCGCGATTGTAGTCTGAATGTACTAGAGCTTGTCAAGCACAAAATTGGCTACTTAAACGCGACAGTCAACGTTAACGTTGGCTGGTTGAGCGCTCAAATTACGCGATTCCGGGTCGGAAAATGGGGATTCCCGATGATGGTAGGCCACTCCCTGCAACGGCTTTGGTTGAATTCTGAAGACCTTACGCCCAACCGCCGGCTCGACGCAACCTCGCCGTTTGTTGGTCCAGGTCCGAACCAGGAGCCCGCAATTGTTTCTATTTACCTTTCCTGTTCTCGCCGACTCAGCTCCCCGGGCAATGATCTTGTACCGAAATTCCAGCCGGGGCGAATCACACCGGCACACCTGCCGCGATGGTAACCCGGCAATTGAACTGGATCGCCTAAGCCGAAGCGCTGGTTGCGTCGCGAAAAGCAATCGGTCTTGATCCATTCAATTCCGTGCTACAAAGAACACTGATCGTCAGAAATATGAATCGTCGGAAATACAATCGTCGAAGAGATAAATCGTGACGGCGGCTGGAGCGGAGATTTTTTAGACGCATGAGGCACATCCTCGCAATGTCGCTGCTCGCGACTCTCGCGGCCCCTCACCTGGATTTGTGGGGCGCTGAGGCATCGCGCATTCAATTCGAGAACCGGCAGAAACAATCGGGCGTTACGTTCGTCCTGGACAACGGCACCATTCCCGATAAGCCCATGATTGACGGCATCCCCGGCGGGGTCGCCCTGCTGGACTATGACAACGACGGCTATCTCGATATTTTCTTTACCAACGGCGCGCGCCTTCCCGGTCTGGAAAAAGACAGCCCGAGTTTTTACAACCGCCTCTACCACAACAATCACGATGGAACCTTTACCGATGTTACCGACCGCGCCGGGCTTCGCGGCGAGGGCTACAGCATTGGCGCCGCCGCCGCCGATTACGACAACGACGGCCGGACAGATCTTTACGTTACGGGCTTCAACCGCAACTTTCTCTATCACAATAACGGCGACGGAACTTTCACCGACGTGACGACCAAGGCCGGAGTCCAGGACGTTTCCCCAGCGGGGAAAAAGCTATGGGGAGTTGCGGCGGCATGGGTGGACTACGACAACGACGGCAAGCTTGATCTTTTCGTGACAAATTATCTGGACTGGTCTTTCGAAACTTCGCGGGTATGCGGCGCTCCCGGCAAGCGTCTTTCATGCTCGCCAACGTTTTACAAGGGAGAGCCGAATATCCTGTATCACAACAATGGCGATGGCACCTTCACCGACGTTTCCACCGCCATGGGAATTTCAGGATCGATCGGGAAGGGTATGGGCGTCGCCATCGCCGACTACGACGGCGATGGATGGATGGACATCTTCGTCGCCAACGACAACGAGAGAAATTTTCTGTTTAAGAATCGGGGCGGCCATGGATTCGACGAAGTCGGAGTGGAATCGTTCGTCGCCTACACCGACAATGGCGTCCCGGTTTCCAGCATGGGCGTCGACTTTCGCGACTGGGACAACAACGGTAAACCCAGTCTCTTCGTAACCGCGCTCGGAGGGGAGACTTTCCCCCTGTTTCACAACGAAGGCAATGGATTTTTCAGTGACGACAGCTATAAAGCCGGAATTGGATTCCGGAGCTTCAAGATGAGTGGCTGGGGTGCCGGGATCCACGACTTCGATAACGACGGTTATAAGGACTTGTTCAGCGCCAACTCGCACGTGAGTGAGAACGCCGATATCGACCCGCAGCAACACTACCGGCAGGCGAACGCAGTTTTTCGGAACCTCCACAATGGAATCTTCCAAGATGTCAGCAGCCAGACAGGCGCGGAGATGCAGGCACGCGCGGCTCATCGCGGCTGCGCCTTTGGGGATCTGAATAACGACGGCAAGATCGATGTCGTGGTTTCGGCGATCGGCAGTCCCGCGGAATTGCTTTACAACACCTCCATCGGCAGCAACCACTGGATTTTGATCCAGACGGTTGGAGTCAAGAGCAATCGCGACGGAATTGGGACTCGGATTAAGCTCACAACGGAATCGGGCCTGGTGCAGTACAACCACGTCACCACCGCCGGAAGCTATGCCAGTTCCTCCGACCCGCGCGTTCACTTCGGGCTAGGAGCGGACTCGGTCATCAAAGAGATTGAATTGCGATGGCCGAGCGGAACGGTACAGGTTCTGCGAAATGTTAAAGCCGACCAGATCCTCAGGGTGACGGAGCAATGACGGGGCTGAGGACTGCGATCTGCCTGCTGTTCGCCACCTGTTCTGTGTGGCCGGCCTTCGCCGGGCCTTGTACCGGGGCAGAGTCGCAGCTGGCCATCGTCTCCAGGAAACTTACGGTCGATGCCACCGATGTGGCGGAAGGCATCCTTCGTCCCATCGCATCTTCGCATCCCGAATGCCCGGAGATTTTGCTGGCGCAAGCTCGTATTGAGGAAGCGCGTGGAAACGCCCAGCAAGCGGCAGGTCTTTACATCCGCTATACCGACCTGGAGCCTGACAGCTCGCGAGGCTTCGCGTACTTCGGACGTTTTTTCCTCGAGCAGCATGACTACATGAAAGCCGATGCCTTATCCGCGGCAGCAGTCGACAAGAACCCTGGAGACCCAGCCGCTCTGGCATTGCGCGGACAGATTCTGGTGATGAAAGGACAATCAGCGGAGGGCAAGACCATGCTGGAGAAAGCCTGTCAACTCGATCCTGACGATCCCGAGGCGCAATTCCAGTTGGGCACGATCTATGACAAAGCAAAGTCCGCTGCCAACGCGGTGCAGCATTTCCGCAAGGTCGGCCACGCTGAATCCGCGAGACAGCCGCGCCTGGGACTATCTGGCTTTGAATCTGGAACCGATGGGAGACCTGGACGCTGCAGAACAGGCGTACCGGAAAGGACTGCAGGTCAATCAACCGGGCCGTTACCATGACGCCTTCCTCGACTACAACTATGGCCGTTTCCTGGCGAAGCGTAATGACTTGGCCGCGAGCAAGCAGCACATGGACCGGGCTGTGGAACTCGCACCGAAGGTTCGCGCCGTATGGTACGAGCGCGCCAAGTTGAATTTGCGGCTGAAAAATTATCAGCAGGCACGGAGCGATGCTGAAAAGGCGGCAAGCTGCGAAGATCCGGCCAAAGTCATCATCGACCTGCAAATCTACGCCTTGCTGGCACAAGTGTATGGCCGGCTTGGTGAAACCAGTCTGGCGAAGAAGTATGCCGACCTGAGCCGCGAGACTGAACCGCCGGTCCGCGGAGAATACAGGTAAGGCCTGCCCTTGAAAATCGACCGCCGATCGTTTCTGTTTGGGGCGCTGGCTGCGACTCCGGCCTACAAGTCGTTCAGGCGAGCCGCCGCCAGGTCAGCGCCGCTTCCGGTGTTCGCCGACGTGACCGCCAAATCCGGGATTCGATTCAAACAAGAATCCAGCCGCACCGGCCAGAAGTATCTGCCCGAGTCCATGGGCGGCGGCGTGGCCATGTTCGACTACGACAACGACGGTCGCCTCGATCTGTTCTTCGTGAATGGAGCGCAGATTCAGGATCCTATGCCACGTGGCGCGTCGCCGGACAAATCCGATCCGCGTTTCTGGAACCGCCTCTACCGCAATAACGGCGATGGCACTTTTACTGATGTGACCGAAGCCGCTGGCATGCAAGGCCACTCCTACGGCATGGGAGTGGCGGTCGGGGACTACGACAACGACGGCAACGCCGACTTACTGGTCACCAACCTGGGCGGAAATATTCTTTACCACAACAACGGCAACGGCACATTTACTGACGTCACCGCCAAGGCCGGCGTGGGCGGAAGCGGATGGTGCACCGGCGCCTGCTTCGTGGACTACGATCGCGATGGCCGCCTCGACCTGATCGTGACCCGCTACGTGGAGTGGGACTTTGCCTCCAACATTTATTGCGGCATGCATAAGCCCGGATATCGCGCCTATTGCCATCCCGACCAGTTCAATGCGATTTCCTATCTCGTCTTTCACAACAACGGCGACGGAACGTTTACGGACGTCTCAAAGAAGTGCGGCATCGCAGCCTCCCCCGGAAAAGGTCTGGGCATCGCGATCAACGACTTCGATCGCGACGGCTGGCCGGATATTTTCGTCGCCAACGACTCCGTCGCCGAGCAACTCTTCCGCAACAATCATGACGGAACGTTCTCCGAGGTCGCACTGGACGCAGGTGTCGCTTACGATCAGAACGGACACGCTTTCGCGGGCATGGGCGCCGATTTCGCCGACTACGACAACGACGGCTGGCCCGATATTTTCGTGAACGCGCTGGCCAATCAGAAATACGCGCTGTTTCGCAATGACAAAGGCAAGTTCGAGGACATCATCGATGCCATCGGTCTGGGCGCGATCACCATGTCGCATTCCGGCTGGGGAACCAAATGGATCGATTACGACAATGACGGCAAGCTGGATCTGTTCGTGGCCCAGGGCCACGTGATGGATAACATCGAATTGACCGAACCGAGCCTGCGTTACCTTGAACCGCCTCTGCTACTGAGAAACACAGGAGCTCGATTCCACGACGTATCGTCACAGAGCGGGCCGGCATTTCAAATCCCCGTCGCCGCCCGCGGCGCCGCATTCGGAGACCTCAACAACGACGGCTTTATCGACGTTGCCATCAACTGCAATGATGGCCCGGCTATCATTCTCCGCAATCAGGGGCAACGGGAATCACTGGCTGCTGGTCAACCTGATCGGGTCGGTCAGCAACCGGGATGGAATCGGCGCAAAGCTCCGGCTGGTGACCGAGGATGGATCGGAGCAATTCGCATTTGTGAGCACTGCCGGAAGTTATCTGTCTGCCAGCGACAAGCGAGTGCATTTCGGGCTGGGGTCGTCTGGAGCCGTCAAAGAAAATTAAACTGCTCGAGATTAGCTGGCCAAGCGGCGAGGTACAACGTCTGGAGTCGATCGCGGCGGACCAGATTCTCACCGTCCACGAACCGGCGCGATAACTTTCCCAACTATTTTATTGGAGAGGTAAACGGCTGCTTGCGGGTGATGCCTTTGCCTTGTTCGATGGTCACGATCTGGCCCGCGGCAACCCCTGCGAAATCTTCGCTCTTGCCATCCGGCCAGCGTACCGATACGTCAGCCGCGGTTGCTTTGCCCATGCCGAAGTGCACCCGCAAGTCGCTTTGCGAAATGAAAGAACCGCCGCTGCGGACTTCGTCAATTTGCTTGTGTCCACGCCGAGGTGAGCGTGATGCGCGCGCCGATCGCGTCTCTTCCGGAAGTCAGCGCTCGAACCAGCAGTGAATTCCCAGCGTGAGCAGCAACATTTTTCAGCAGAGACGGCCCTTCGCCCATGTTGACGATGACAATCTCCAGGTCGCCGTCGTTGTCCAGATCCCCGACTGCGAGGCCGCGCGAAGAGTGGGGAGCACCGACGCCCGGTCCGCTCTGAGACGAAAGATCAAAAAACTGGCCGTCTCCGCGGTTCCAGTAAAGCAGGCGAGGTTGCTTGAAATGCTCGGCGGTGTGGCCCTCGTCAACCTCGGGATACACATGCCCATTGGCGACGATCAAATCTTTCCAGCCATCATTGTCAAAATCGAGAAAAGCCGTACCCCATCCCAGGTACTTCGTATTTACAGCAAGGCCGGAGTGTATGGTCTCGTCCTCAAAACTATTATTTCCATGATTGCGGTAGAGGGTGTGGGTATCGTCGGCAAAATTTGTCTTGAAAATATCCAGTAACCCATCTCCGTGGATGTCGGCCGCGCTCACTCCCATCCCTGCCTGTTCGCGTCCATCTTCGTTGTACGCAAGACCGGAACGAACGCCGATCTCTTCAAACGTCTTTCCACCCAGGTTGTGGTAGTACAGATTGGCGGTGGAATCGCAGGCGATGTAAATGTCAGGCCAGCCATCAGCGTCGAAGTCTCCGGTGAGTGCGGTGAATCCGTAGTAGTCCTTGGGGCCTGTAATATGAACTCGGTCGGAAACATCGCTGAAATGCCCGTGTCCGTCGTTTTCATATAAGGAAACCGTCTCGGGGGGCAGGCCGCGGGGACCGCACAGCACAGGCAATCCTTTCCACTGACACTGCGCTTTATCTCCAGGCCGCGGAGTGTGCGCCAGGTCGAAGTCGACATAGTGGACGACTACCAGGTCGAGAAATCCATCGCGGTTAAAGTCGACAAAGGCGCAACCTGTGCTCCAGCGCTTCGGCGCAAGCAGACCGCGTTCTTTGGTCTCATCGCGGAACGTGCCCTTGCCCTGGTTCCGGTACAGAATGTTCTGCCCCCATTGGGTCACGAACAGGTCGGTGTTGCCGTCATTGTCGATGTCACCGGCACAGACACCTTGGCCCCAGCCGGTACTCGTGATTCCCGCTTTTTCGGTAGCATCTTCAAATTTCAGTCCACCCAGGTTGTGATAAAGAAAAGGCCTGGGCTGCGGGCCGTCGTCCAGGCGGCCACCATTCACCAGAAAAATGTCGGGAAGGCCATCGTTGTCGTAGTCGACGATTGCCACGCCCGTCCCGGTGGACTCGACGATGTATTGTTTTCCGTGGGCGGCCCCGGAGACTTCAACACCCGTGAGGCCAGCCTGAGAGGCGAAATCTTCGTAGCTCACGGTGGGTGCTTTCATGCCTGGAGGGAGAGGCCGTGCCGGGACCGCAGTGCCGCCGGTCGCCACACCCTGAGCGCACGCAATCTTACCGTTGCCCAGAACGATCAAGGCAACAAGAGTGAGGATTGTGGCATGAATTGTGCGTCCTGATTCCCGCGGCCGCCGACTTATCATCTGTTTCGTCGATCATAAACTAATTATTTGGATGCGTCGGGTCAGGGTCAAGCAGAGGGGAGGTAAGTGTGAGCGATCCCATCAGCGGTGGCACCGGCCAGCAATAGATGGACGAACTTCCATTCTGCTACGATTGAAATCGTTCGACCGCTTCCGGGGAGTCGTGAATGTTGGGATGGAATTTCGCGCGGGGACTGGCTTGGCTCGCGCTTTCTCCCTTGGTTTTCTGCGAATGTAGCCAGAACCTGGCCGCGCAGGAAGTCGCCGCCTGCAAAGGTCCGGCGGAACTTGAACAGGCGATCAAAGTTCACCCGTCGGCAGGGGCCTACGATGCCCTGGGCGCATATTTTGGGCAACAGCAAAAGATATCGTGCGCGATTTCCGCCTTCGAATCGGCGGTGCATCTGGACCCCAACTCCTGGGAAGCCCACTTCAACCTGTCTCTCGCCCTTCTGCAAAGCAACCAGCCCGCACCTGCCGCCCGGGAGCTTGGAATCGCGACCCGGTTGCAGCCCGAAAATCCTCTAAGCCACATTGCGTTGGGGGTCGCGCTCAGCCAGTTGAACCAGGACGACGCTGCCATCGCTGAATTCAAGCTGGCGCTGAATACAGATCCGAAATCAGTTCCGGCGCTTGACGGGCTTGCGAAAGCACTCATCGCGCAAAGGAGGTACTCGGCGGCCATCGCCTATCTCAGGGACGCGCCTCCCGACCGCATGTTGCAGAACGATCTGGCGATCGCCTACTCGAAAAACGGAAATGTGAGTGAAGCGGTCCAGGTGCTGACGAATCTTGTGAAGCAGGATCCGTCGTCGGCAGAAGCGCACTCCAACCTGGCGATCGCGTACACGCAGCAGAATCAATTCAGGCAGGCGGACGAGGAGTTCAAAGAGGCGCATCGCCTCGCCCCAAACGACGATGTGATTCGCCTTTCCTATGTAAAGGCTCTGGCTGTGCTCGCCGACTTCAACACGGCCTCGCCACTCATCCACGACTACTACCGGCGTAAGCCCCACGATTTTGAAGCGCTTTATCTGATGGGTGTTGTGGATCGCGGTTTGGGGAACTACACGGAAGCCGAAGCCATGCTGCGACAGGCAGTCGCGCTAAACGGGAATAGCTACGATGTTCGTTACAATCTGGGTTTCGTGATGGCCAAGTTGGGAAAGAAGCAGGAAGCCCGTCAGCAGTTGGAGAAGGCGGTGCAACTCAGGCCTTCGTCCAGCGAAGCAAGTTTTCAACTGGCAACGGTGCTCCGCAGTCTGGGGCTTGATGAGCAAGCTCAACAGGAATTGAAGGCGTTTGAACAAAAGAAGCAGGCGACCGTAAAGGAAGATGTCGCTGGCACCAAAGTAAACCAGGCGAATGAATACCTTCAATCAGGCGATGCTCAACAGGCTGTCGACCTTTATCGTCAGGCGATCGCAGAAGACCCAAAAAACGCGCGCACCCGTTACGACCTGGCCCTGGCCCTTGACCGTTTGGGCAACATTGCGGAGGAGCGCGAGGTTCTGCAACAGGCCATCCAGATCGAACCCTCGCTCGCTGCCGCCCACAATCAGCTTGGCTTCTTGAGCCTGCAAGCGGGCCAGGACGCGGATGCCGAGAGCGAACTGAAAGCGGCGATTGCACTCGACCCCCAAAATGCCGAGGCGCAGGCAAATCTGGGCGTCCTTTATGGACAACAAGGAAACAACAGCCAGGCTGAGCAACTGCTTCGTCAGGCGACGGAAAATAATCCGCAGTACGCCCAGGCCTTCGTAAATCTCGGTCTGGTCCTGGCAGCCGAATCGCGCTTTCCCGAAGCGGAGCAGGCGCTGCGGAGCGCGCTAAAAATCGGGGAGGACAATCACCAGGCGCTCACCGCGCTCGGTATGGTACTCGCCCGCATGGAGCGGAGAGACGAGGCTGTCACCTACTTTCGCAGAGTCATCGCGCTCGATCCAAAGGCGCCAGGCGCGCATATAAACCTGGGAATCACGATGGCCGATCAGTTCAATCTGGAAGGCGCCCTCGAGGAGTTCTCGGAAACCATACGTCTCGATCCGAATGCCGCCGCCGCTCACTACAACAAGGGACGAGTGCTGCTCGACCTGCGGCGCGACAGCGACGCCAAGCCGGAACTCGAAACCGCCACGCGTCTGGATCCCGCGTCCTCGGAGCCCTGGTATTTACTCGGTCTGATCGAAAAATCAGCGGGCAACGCCGAAGCGTCAGTCCAGATGCTGAAAAAATCGGCGGCGCTTGACCCTAAGAACCCGGATACGCTGTTCGTCCTGGGACAGCAGTTGCTGCACAGCGGCGATCGCGATGGCGCGATCGCTCAATGGAGAAGAGTTTTGGAGATCAAACCCGATCATGGCGAAGCTCTCTACAATCTCTCCCGCCAGCTGGCCAGGACCGATCCCCAGGAGGCACAACAATTTCAGCAGCGCTTTGACACGCTGCAGGCACAGAAGCACATCATGGATCGCGCACAGACTCTGGGGAATTTCGCTCTCTCGGCCGCGGCCGCGCACGACTGGCCGCAAGCGATTGCCCAGTTAAAAGAAGGTCTGAAGGTTTGCGGCGATTGCAGCGCGTTGGCTCTCCTGCACAAGGACCTCGGCCTCACATATTGCCGTTCCGGAGATCTGAAGAACGGGCTCGCCGAACTCCTCGAAGCGAAAAAGCTCACCCCACAGGACCCGGATATCGACCAGGCCATTCGCTTCGCGACCAGCGCACAGAAATGACAGCGGGACTGCAGTTGAGCCGCGAAGTGGCGCCAGAATAAAGCCCCGGGCGCCAGCCCGAGAAAACGGCAAACCGACAAAGCCCTGAAAGGGCGAAAGAGCCGGACGCGATCATCCTGGTCGCAGCCGTTCCTTCCGCCCTTTCAGGGCTATTTTATTCGGGCTTCTCACCCCGGGCTGGCGCCCCGGAGCTACAATCTGGCGCCGCTTCGAGCCTTCCTGGCTGAACCTCAACTCACCCCGGCCTTGAAGCGCGGGCGATTCTTTCTCACGTAGTCACGGTCCATGACCGGCTCTCCGTCGCACTCGATAACGATTACGGTTGCGGGTTGATCGGGAGCGGCCGCGGAGAGTCCAGTGAGCCGCAGTGAAAGATCGTCCTGAGTGAAAGCTACCGGCTTTCCGCCGGCCAACAGTTGCACGGATTTTACTTTCGTTCGAAAACCTCCGAACGAGATCACGCTGGGCGGCTTGTAAAACGACAGCCATTGTTCCGCGGGTGTGTCTCCCGGCCAATTCTGTATGTGTGCATACACTGTGTTCCCGCGCTGCGTGAAGTTGGCATAGACGTGCTCATGGAAGTTGCTGCGTTCGGTGCCGTAGATTGCGGTTGCGTTCGGGCCAGTCCACTTGCCGACGGCCTGCAGAATCGCAACCGTTTCCTCAGGGATCGAGCCATCAGGTTTGGGACCAATGTTCAGAAGATAGTTGCCGCCGCCGTGCGCGCAGGTGATCAGGTTGTTGACCACGGTCTTCGGAGTCTTCCAGTTGTCGTCGGCCTTGTGATATCCCCAACTGTCATTCAGGGTCATGCAGGCTTCCCATGCGCGCCCCTTTGCCGCAGCCTGGATGTGCTGCTCGGGCGTAGAAAAATCCCCCGGCAGGCCATTGCGATTGTTGACGATGATATCCGGCTGGAGTTCGAACACCATCTTGTTCATCTTTTCCGATTCCCACTGCTCCGCCGAGAGCGGCCAATCGACGTCGTACCAGAGAATGTCGATCTTGCCGTAGTTGCTCATCAACTCGCGAATCAGGCCGTGGGTGTACGCGACGAAGCGTTGCCGCGCTGCTTCGTCGGTGGCGCACAAGGCGCCGTCAGGATGATGCCAATCCATCAGCGAATAATAAAAGCCGACCCGTAGTCCTTCCGCGCGCGCAGCTTCCACAAACTCGCGGACAAGGTCTCGTCCCGCGGCCTGCTTTGGCGCGCAATAGTCGGTCAGCTTGGTGTCGAAATTACAGAAGCCCTCATGGTGCTTGGTTGTCATGACCATGTACTTCTGCCCTGCCTGCTTGGCCAGCTTTGCCCACTCGCGCGCAGCATTGGGCTTGGGGTTGAAATGTTTGGCCAGCAGTTCGTATTGCGGGATGGGAACACCCTCCATTTCCATCGCCCACTCGTGACGGCCAATCACGCTGTAGAGTCCCCAATGAATGAACATTCCGAACCTGGCTTCGTGCCACCATTGAATCCGGCGGTCATGATCGGGCGGTGGTTGCAGATCCGTGTCGTCTTCGTCGCGGCTTCCTGCGCCCAGCTCGCCGGTGCTGTCGCGGCCAAACCCGCTGCGGCGGCCATGAGTCTCAGATAATCGCGTCTCGATGTTCCTTTACCTGGCGTCATTCGCTACCTCGTTGTCTGTTCAAGATGTTTGATGAAGACTCAAGCTGCTGAATTGCACCGACGACGGAAGTGGATTCTACTCCCCATGTCAAGTCACAGTAGCGCCGGCATTCCTTCGACTTCGTTCAGGACAGGCTTGCCGGCTGGCGCGAGGGCATCTTGCCCTCGCAGGCAGGGGCGGAGACGCCCCCACAACAGCCGCCGGGCCGGCGGCGTCACTCTCAGTCCACGAAATCTACCGGTGAGGTGTTTGCATTGCTCGCCGAACGATGCTGTACCTCCACGCTATAATGCGGCGTCGCCATGAACCTCCCGCGCATCGAAGTTTTTTTGATCGGATTGTTCGTGGCAAGCTGCGCCATGTGCGTAGCCGGACAGGATGCTCCTGGGGCGAGATTTTCCATGGCCACGCCTGACCGGTGGCAAGCTGCGGGCTGGTGGCCAACCAAAGGAACGCCGTCATTACGTGAATACGTGGGACCTGGTGCGTGCACCAAATGTCATGCCGAAATTGCGGCCTCGCAACAGAAAACTCCGATGTTCAATGCTGCCCGCCGCCCCTCTGATTTACCGCATCTGCAGCAGCGCGGGCAGTTGTCGTTCTCGGACGAAAGCTACGACTACACTCTTTCGCCGGGGCCCAATGAAACGAAAATCTCTGTAAAGAACAAGACGAATACGGTGTCAGCAACCGTCGGCTGGGTTTTTGGAGCCGATGCTCAGACCTACGTTCTGAAGCAGGATGACTTCTTTCTGGAAAGCCGGCTCAGCTACTACCCCGGTCTTGGTGGACTGGACATTACGCCGGGCCATAAGGCCGCGGCCCCGGGTAATATTGCGCAGGCCCTCGGCGATCCCGTCGACCACGAGGTCATCCGACGATGCTTCGGCTGTCATTCCACCGCATCTACCGTATCCGGCAACTTCGATCCTGAACACGCCATGCTCGGTGTCACTTGCGAAGCTTGTCACGGTCCCGGCCTGCAGCACGTCACCGCGAAGGAAACCGAACCAGACCAGAGTGCGGCTGGCACGATGTTGAATCCGGAAAGGCTGTCGCCGATCGATTCCGTGGATTTCTGCGGCGCCTGTCACCGTACTCCGGTAGATGTTGCCGTGTTCATGCCACGGCATATGGGGATCTCGAGTATTCGGCTGCAGCCGTACCGCCTGGAAAGGAGCCTTTGCTGGGGTTCGAGCGGCGATCCCCGGATTACCTGCATGGCGTGCCACGATCCACATAAGCCGCTGGTGCACGAGTCGACTGCCTACGACGCCAAATGTTTGAAGTGTCACGCCGGGCAGGATAGTCCACCGTCTGCAAAGCTTGGGCCAGCCTGCAAAGTGGGTACGAAAGATTGCGTATCGTGCCACATGCCAAAATTCGAGATCCCTAACGTTCATGCGACGTTTACCGACCACTTCATCCGCGTGGTACGCCCCGGTGCAAAATTTCAGGATTAGATTTTTGTGGAATCCCGGGCACACCCGCCTGGTGGTAGGCTGGGGCGAACTGCAATGAGCAAACGGTATTGGTTGATCGCAATCCTGCTTTGTCCGCTTCTTCCTCTCGTGGGTCAGGACATCGATGCCAATCCCTCCATTCAGAAACACAGCCTTTCGACCATCGCCGACCAGATTAGTGACGAGTCCGAGCGTACCGCTTTTCTCGAACTCTTTCGCCAGGCTCCCCCTGCGCAGATGCAGGCTCGGGCCGAGGCATTCCTGTCCCGTTTTCCGCAGTCGGCTTTTCTGGCGCAGGCATACGAGGTTGCGGCTCGCGGGAGTTTTGATCTGGGGAACTATGGGCCGGGTCTGATGTTCGCTGAGAAATCCCTTGTCCTGCTGCCGGAAAATCCGCTGCTTCTGGTTGCAGTGGCCGATGTGGAAGCGCGCGAACATCGCAACTCGGCGGCTCTGGTTCACGCGCAGGAAGCGCTCGATGACCTCGACCGCTTCGGTTCTCCAGGATCGGTCCTGGAAGAGAACTGGCCGGATTTGCAGCGCAAGATGAAGGTGTCCGCCAATTTTTCGAAGGGCCGCGCTCTGCTGCAGCAGGCACTTGCCATTCCGGTGGCAGACGAACGCACTCCGCTGCTCAGGGAATCAGAGGCTTCGCTGGTCGAGGCACAGCGCTTGAACTCTTCTGACGCTGAGATTGCGTACCTGCGGGGACTGGAGCAACTCGCCTTAGGCGAATCATCCGAATCGGCAAGCAACTTTGCCGCGGCTTACCGTGCCGGAGGTGAACTCGCGCCCAAGGCGCTAGACAATCTGCGAGCCATTTACAAAATGCTCTATCCCGACTCCAGTGTTGCCTTCGAAGCCTTTCTGAAGCAGTCGGAAGATCGAGGAATATCCCTCTTGGGAATTCCTGAGGATGCGACGGTGAAGGCCGCAGCCCCGGTTCATCCGCCCTCGGCTTATATCGGGTCTGGGTCTTGCCGAGGATGCCATGCCGGAATCTACCAGCAATGGTCACAGACCGGAATGTCCAAAATGTTCCGCCCCTATACGTCACAAAACGTGGTGGGCGATTTCAAGATCAACAATCAGTTTTATCTGGGCGAAGAGACTGACTATCGGAACGGGAGACTGGAAGTCAGCAGGGCCGGGAAACTGAGTTTGTTCGCGCGCATGACAATTCGTGATGGCCGCCACTATTTCGATATTTCGCAGTCAGACGGCAAGTGGCATTCCTATCCGGTCGACTACACCATCGGGTCGAAATTTCAGCAGGCTTACGCCACCAGGCTGCCAAACGGTGAGATTCACGTTTTTCCCATTCAATACAACCTGCTCCAGAGACGATGGATCAATTTCTGGAAAATTCTTGACGGGCCGGCCACCGAGCGTGCCGATCCGCGCACGTGGGAAAAACTCGATGAGTCCACCAGCTATCAGGTCATTTGTGCCGCCTGTCACACCAGCCAATTGAAAAATGTAACAGGAGAAGGCTTCGCGCCTAATGGCCCGGAATTCAAAGAACCAGGAATTGGCTGCGAGATGTGTCACGGTCCTTCGGCTCAGCACGCCGTCGAGATGGCGCAGAACCAGTTTTACTCCAAGGCGGCCGCTGGATCCACCCGTCAATTTCCACGAGATCGGAAATCGTAACTATGTCGCGATTTGCGCGCAATGCCACGAACAGTCGGCGATCCGCAAGCCGGGCCCTGGAGGGGAATTGAATTATTCCAGCTCGGGAGATTTCTTCCCCAACCATGTAAACGTTCCTTTTGGCGAGTTCTCCCGCAGGGGTTTTTACAAAGACGGACGCTTCCGGCAGACAACCTTCATGGTGGAGGCCCTCGAACGTTCGCAATGCTTCAAGAAAGGGCAGGTGAGCTGCGGGACTTGTCATGACCCTCACGGTCACGATGCCGCTTCCAATCCCACCGCTCTGAAGCTTCGGGACAAACCCGATCTCATGTGCACGGGATGCCATACCCAGTTTCAGGACAGCGCCCGCGCGGCGCAACACTCACATCACCCGGCGGAATCAGAAGGTAGCCGCTGCGTCTCATGTCACATGCCGCGCATTATGGATGCCCTGGTATTTAAAGCTCGTACTCATCAAATTGACGACATCCCCAATGCCGCGATGACACGACGCTTTGGACAGGAAGAGAGCCCGAATGCGTGCCTTCTCTGTCACCAGGAAAAAGGCGCCGAATGGGTTCAGAAAACTGTGGAGAGTTGGAAGCCAGCTTCCGGCAGGACCAAGGCAGCAATTTCGCTGCCTGGAAGTGATATTTCTTCACTCAAGTAATGCTGGTGTCATCCTGCGGAGTGGAAGATTCTCTTCGCGAACTTTCCGCGCTGTCGAAGGATCCCTATGAATCATCGCCGGGCGGATGTAGAGGGTGTTCGATTCTGGGTGAGCCGGAACAGCCTGATTGTGTAATCTCCTCATACCTTCAGGAAAGCGCACCGGGGAAGGTAGGGGGCCTTCGACTGCGCGAGCCGATTCGAAACGAACCGGGCTCGCTCCGCTCAGGATGACATTGATGCTGAGAGTTGCTCAGACTGCCCACTACAATCGAGGTTCTGCGCTTGCCCTCACGGGCATTTCGGGGCAAAATCATGGTCCGTGAAGCTTCGGCCTGGATTCTTGCTGGTGATCGCCCTTTCCGTGATCGTAGCGGTCGGCGTAATGTTTGCCCACGCCAAAAACGCTGCTCCGGCAACTCAAGCCAAGACTCCTGACGCTGAATATGCAGGGTCGGCTGCTTGCGCACAATGCCATAAGGACATCTATAAAACTTTTTCCAAAACGAGTATGGGCCGTTCCATGTCGCTGGTTACGCCCGCACTGCTGAAAACCATCCACGCTCCGGCTTCTGTTCAGGACAAAAATTCCAATGCGCACATCGAAGTCGAGGTGCGGGACGGAAAGCTCTATCAAACGGAATACGAAAAAGGAGCGGACGGCCAGGAAATCTACCGCGATAGCCACGAGTTGGAATGGATCATTGGGGCTGGAGAAAATGGTTTCGGCGGACTCTTAAAACGGGATGACTACCTCTTCCAGGCTCCTCTTTCGTTCTATTCCAAGACGCAAAGCTGGGCGCTTTCGCCGGGCTACGAGTTTAGCAACTACGGCTTCAATCGCCCTATACTGCCGGCCTGCATTTTCTGCCACAGCGGACGGCCCGGCGCGATCCCAGAGGGAAATGGCCGTTTTGAAAGCCCTCCATTCTCCGAGCTCGCGATCGGTTGCGAAAATTGTCACGGGCCGGGACTCTCGCATGTGCTGGCAATGCAGATCGGCGGAGAGAGCTTCCAGGGACACGATCCGAACATTGTCAATCCTGCGAATCTCCCAAACGCCCTGGCTGACAACATTTGCATGTCGTGCCATCAGACCGGAGACGTGCGCGTACTGAAGCCCGGCAAGGACTTCAAGGACTTCCGTCCCGGCACTCCACTGGACAACACCCTCTCGATCCTGATGGTTCCGCCGAAGCGCGAGTCGCCGCCGCAGTCGGACCTGCTCGAACACTACTACTCCATGACGCTCAGCAAGTGTTATCGCGGGAGTGGAGGAAAGTTGGGTTGCATCAGCTGTCACGATCCTCATGTGGAGCCTTCTCGGGAAGAAGCCGCGGTCTATTTCCGCAACAAATGCATGGCTTGCCACAGCGAGAAGAGCTGCACCCTGGCGCTGGATGTCCGGCAGCACCAGCAACCCGCGAATGACTGCGCCGGCTGCCACATGCGAAAGCGGGATGTGCAGGAGATTTCGCATTCCAGCATTACGAATCATCGGATTCTCCGCCGGCCCGACGAACCGTTTCCGGAGTCGGCCTTTCAGCAAACCACATTTGCCTTACCGGACCTGATCCATTTGAATCCGGCTCCGGGTCAGAAAGACACGACACCGACACCTCTGGTCCTGCTGCAGGCGTACGGTGAATTGGCGGAACAACATCCGGAATACTTGAAGCGCTACTTTGAAGTGCTCGACCAACTAAAACGAACCGATCCCGGCAATCCTCTGGTGCTGGCTGCGACGGGAACTCGGGACTTGCAGGCGGGGAAGAACGAGGATGCGGTTACACATCTGCAGCGGGCTTTGGAGGCGGGCCCTGCGAAAACCGTGCTGTACACCGAGCTGGCGGATGTGCTGGTGAAGCTGGATCGCACGGCCGAAGCGGCAGTGGTACTGCGAAAGGCAATCGCGCTTGATCCCTTCAATGCCGCGGTACAAAAAACATTGATCGTTCGTCTGATCGAGCTGAAAGAATTCGCTAGTGCGCGGACGGCGTTGGAGAGTTACGTAGAGCGTTTTCCCGAGGACTCCTTCATGCGGCAAATGTTGGCTCGCGCCCGGGCAGCGTCGCAGCCGAAATGATTGCCGTCAACGATTTACTGACCGTTTACTCGCAGCAAGAACCGCGTCTGGCCCTCCAGCCGGACGTTGCTGGTGCTGCTGGTAATTAATGTTCCAGACGCTAACGTCAAGCCAGGCAGGCCGATCACGCCTCGGCTGGTAGAGGTCACCTGTCCTCCATGATCTGTGCTGGCCGCATTGCCAGCGTGCAGATCCGCTCCGGCGGCGCCTTGCGCCTGACTGCCAAGCCCGGGCCGGCCAGCCATCCCTCCCCCGGGCGCGTTGTTCGCCATGGAAATGGAAGTGGAGCTGGCCTGTGCGTCAAGCGCAGCTTGCGCCATAGCCCCGGAAGAATTGGCCACTGCCTGGATCGTGAACGAGATCGGTACCTGCGTGCCGTCTTTCAGAACAGCGGAGTCAAAGACAAGGCCGAGTTCGGACTCATCCTGCCCTTTGGCGCGCCCTTGCGCCTGAGTCACTTTGCCCATTACCTTCGAACCCTTCGGCAACACTACTTTGTCATTCGCCTTCACCTCTTGCGTGACTTTCGCAACCACTTCGTCGCCTGGCTTGGCTTTTTTGGCATCGACGGCCTTGAGCAATTCGGCTTGCACTGTAGTTCCCGGCGGCACAGACGCGGATGCTTTCGTATCCGCGGAACTCTGCGCCAGGCAGGCGGTTGAGAGCAAAGTTACGGCGAGAAATGAAACTGCATTCCGGTTCATGCGAACCTCCTTTGATGGCGGACTCACTTTTTGCCAGCATCATCCCAGCCAGGAGTACAGATTACTGCTGGCTGATTTTCAACACCCACGCCGGTTGCTGCCGCAGTTGTTCGGGGAGATCGGGGAGGCTGACCGTCACTCCCGCTTTAGAGATCTTGAACCTCAGCGGCGTGGCCGATCCCAGCAGGCTTACGGATTTCACGCCTGTCACGTCTTTCAGCATCAGATTGCTGCTGCTGGACCAATGCGGCAGAATCGCGTACAGATCGCTGCTCTTGGTGGTGAAGAAGGCTTCGATACTGGCTTTGCCCGCCTCCGATTTTTCCGTCAACTTGGTCACGTCGTAGGGAGTGGAATATTCCTTGTTATATTCAACTTTAGGAACCTCGCCCGCACTCCATTGCTGCGCAGCCTTCCAGGGCTTGGTGCCGTAGATGGCTTCGCCGTTTATCTTCAGCCAGTCGCCAATTTGCGCGAGGCGCTCCTCCATGATGACTGGAATGGTGCCGTCGGCATTGGGCCCGATATCCAGCAGCAGGTTGCCGCCGCGGCTTACGGTGTCCACCAGAATGGTGACGAGTTCGCGCCCGGTGTGATAAACGCTGAGATCTTCAGCACGGTTATAGCCGTAGCTGACGCCCATGCCCCGGCTTTCCTCCCATGGATGATCGATGCCACTCATGCCGGCGGTGTATTCCGTGGTCCAGTAGCCGCCGTGCTTGTGGCGAGTGTCTTTTCCCCAGCGGTCATCGATCACGACTTCGTCTTTAACCGGGGACTCGTTGAATAGCCAGGCCAGCAACTCGGGGCTGTGCCAGTCGGCGGAAGGCATCTCCCATTCGCCGTCGCTGAAGATGATGGACGGTTTGTAGTGCGTCACCACATCCTTGAATTGCGGGAACATATGCTCGCGCACGTATCGCGGCCTGTCGTAAAGCCACAGCGGGTTGTACCACTCGTAGAGAGAATAGTAGAGACCCATTCGCAGACCCTTGCTCCGCACGGCGTTGGTCAGGTCGCCCAGCAAGTCGCGATGCGGTCCGGTTTCAACCGAATTCCACGGACGTCCCCAGGTTGCGGAAGCCTCTTTGCTGGGCCACAAGGCAAATCCCTCGTGATGCTTCGAGGTCAACACCACATATTTGGCGCCCGAGTGCTGGAATACCTCGGCCCAGTGGCCGGGGTCGAACAACTCCGCTTTAAACTGGGGCGCGAAATTCTGGTAAACGTAGTCGGCTCCAAACACTTTCTGATGAAAATCCCACGTGCCGGTCTCGACTCCATTTGCTTTGGGATTGTTCTTCCCTTCCGTCATTGCATGCCAATACCACTCGGAGTAAGCCAGCTTTCCCGGCAACACCGGCGCGTACGCCGGCACGGAATACGTTCCCCAATGAATAAAGATGCCGAACTTGGCGTCGCTGAACCATGCGGGCGTAGCTCGTTGATCAACCGATTCCCACGTAGGCTGATAAGTTTGAGCGCTTAGACTGCCGATCATCAACAAGAGAACGACAGGAAGAAGCAGACGTTTCATTTTTTCACCGATCCACTGAGTCGATAATGGAATGACCAAGGCAGAATGACTAATATCCCGCTGAGTCGAGAACACCTACCCCTCGCACAGCCGCCGTATTCTAACCGACTTGAGCGCTCAACGGGTTTTATATCTGACGGTGGTCTGGATTGTTTTGCGCAAATATCATCCCCGGTGTCCTCCTGAGCGGAGGGAAGTCAAAGGGTCCCTACCTTCTCCAGCGGTCTTCTCATAAAAGAGTTTCAATTCGCGGGAAAGAGTAAAAATCATGAATATCCAGCCGAACAGAATGCAGGACGAATGTCCACATCCCAGTACTGATAAATAAACAATTAGGGATCTTCCGGACTTCGCTAAGGATGATTGGGGCTGTGGTTGCTGCCCACTAGTCTTGCGCCGGAATCTGAATCTCCGGACGGATTGAAGTCGCCGCCTCGGTGGGGAAATCCGCTGGGACAGGAACTGTGACCGGACTCTTGGCGAGCCACTGCAGCGTCCTCAGTAGTAGCGTTTGTTCTCCGGCGCAACGCAAACTGGGAGGTTGGACATCACCCTTCCAAACGTGCCCGAAGGTGGAACTGTAAATCCGGCCCCGGCCAAAGCGGACGGTCCATTCCAAAGGCCAATTCATGCCGGTGTGTTTGTCGTATCCGTAGGAAAGCACCCGAATATTCTTCGCCGGTCCGCGCGCGTAGTAATAAATTTCCAGCGTTGGCGTCTTCCAGGCGCGGGGCATGCCGTGATGGATGGGATCGTCGCCCAGGCGGTGAACGACCACCTCGGAGCGGCCGTCGTGTCCGGTGTCTTGTCCCTGACCGGCGGGGATAGGGACAATCTCCTCGCGCTTGTCGCTTTCGCGGAGTTTTATCACCAGGGCATCCCCCTGCTCTTTCTTGCGCCAGCCTAGCCCGATCATGCGGTTGTACGCCGCCCAGTCCGGAAACGCATTGTTGCCAGAGTGGAAAACCAAAACCCCGCCCCCATTCTGGACGAACTTCTCAAGAGCAAGCTGAACGTCGCGTGGCCAGGAAGGCCCGCCACCAATGTCATTGCAGGTTTGGACGACGACGTCGTAGTCGCTGAATTTCGGTCGCCACTGCTCCCAACCCGGAGACGCGGCGGTGGGCGGCGCCGTCGAAATTGTCACGGTGAACAAGCCGGAGGGTTCCAGAATGCCACGCAGTAGCGCCGTGGTCTGGCGCCAGTCATGATTGCTGAAGCCATCCACAATGAGAACCTTGATTGTGGTTTCTTTTCTATTTGCAGCCGCAGGCTGAGCGCCGGGCAGAAATGCCAGTGCGAGAGCGCATATCGTGGCGGCCAAACGAGTCTTCCCGGGAGATGCCATAGCGGGCCGTGCGGCAGTATAGCTGAGAATCTTGGTCAACAATCCCCAAGGATGGCACCAGTTCCGAGGACTCGTCAAAACTAAGTCACTATCTTGTGCTGGCGGGCCAGCGCGCGGAGTTGTGCTATACAGTATTGGTCCGTCCGGGAGTAGCTTCGGTGGTGGGCTGCCCCGGAATTCATATCACACTTTTTTCATTCGCTCGCGGCTGTGGGGGTTCAGGGGGGAAACAAGCAACAAAACCTATCGTCGAGGATAGTGCGATCAACTTATGGCGATCACGATGAAAGACATTGCGCGGGACTTGGGCGTGTCCGTGGTCACGGTGTCTAAAGTATTGCGCAATCATTCCGACATCAGCGCCGCGACTCGCAAGCGAGTGCAGCAGCGCGTGAAGGAGCTCAACTATCAACCCAATCCTGCGGCGCGCGCCTTGCTCTCAGGTCGCACCAACCTGATCGGACTGATTGTTCCCGACCTGGTTCATCCGTTCTTTTCCCAAATAGCAAAGGGGATCTCCGCCGGACTTAGATCGAGAGAGTACGGTTTGATTATTTCTTCGTCGGAAGACGATCCACAGCTGGAAAGACGCGAGATTGATCAAATGTTGGCCCGCCGTGTGGATGCGCTTATCCTGGCTTCAACCCAATCGAACGCGGACAGCGTGCAAAGAATACATGACCAAAAGGTGCCTTACATCCTTTTGGACCGCAAGATTCCTGATCTCGATGCGAATTTTGTGGGTATTAACGACGTCACCGCAGGGATACAGGCAACCAGCCATTTAATTGAAATTGGATGCAAGACCATTGCTCATATCGCCGGCTCTGGAGTAAGTACAGCCCTCGACCGGAAGGCGGGATATTCGATGACGCTTGCGAAACATGGTCTAAGCCTGCCGCCGCCGTACCTGGTGGCACGTGCGCATATGGATGACTCCGGTGACGCTTCGGGCTACGAAGGCATGAAGCAGTTGCTGGCATGCGATCCCCGGCCCGACGGTGTTTTCTGCGGCAATGATCCCATTGCCATGGGGGCCATGAGAGCCATCCTCGAAGCAGGTCTGAAGATTCCCCGGGATGTGGCGGTTGTAGGCTGTGGCAATCTTCACTACGACGATCTTTTGCTGGTGCCTCTTACCAGCATCGATCAGGACAGCGCCGGTCTGGGAGCGAGCGCGGCAAAATTGGCACTCAGTCTGGTAAAGAACCAGTCAAAAGCGCCTCCCAAGATCATTCTTTTGGGATCTAAACTCGTGGTCCGCGCGTCCAGTCAACGGAAAGCATAAACGGGCATCCTTCCATATTCACCACTTCTGATTCCAAGGATCAGCATTGTCGGTCTCAATTCCAAGCAACGTAGTAAAGAACACCAACATCGGCGGCTCACTGCTCGTGATGGCTAATTGTCGGGAGAGCGGTCCTTACGCCGATAATGGGATTGCTCTCCGAACGATTCCAGAGCGTTGCCGTCGCGTATTCTGTCCCCTGATTGCTTATATCGTGATTTCCTTTTACTCGTTCTTTGGCGCCCGCGAGCGGGGAATGCAGGCGGCCTGAGATGTCACCCCGAGGTAGTGCAGGCGGCAAGGTCACAAGAAGAGAGCTGCGAAACCTGCATGCGACCGTCGTGCTCTCCGGTAAAATATCCTCTCTTATCGCTATTTACTCCCCGCAAATCGAATCCGAAACGTGTAGGCATACTTGCCGGGATCGCGCTCCGGAAGCTGAATATGCAGGCCGTCGGGCTTGGTCTGGAAAGAAACCTTCCCGTCGGAGCCCAGCAGTTCGACTGATTCGATGGTCCGCTCGCCAACCGCTCCGGTTCCAATCGAGTGAATTACTGCCTCAGGCTTGGTCGGCCAGCCCAGTTCGATGGCATAGAAAACGTCGCCCTTGGTGGTGAAGCGGAAATCGTCGGGTGTGTACGGCCGTGTGTTGGTGTCGTTAAATGAACCTTCCGCGACCTGGGTCGGCCCCTCTCCGAAAATCTTCCAGGGACGAGTCCCGTAAATCGCATCGCCGTTCACCTTCAGCCACGACCCCACGTCGCGCAGTACCTGCTGGACTTCGTCCGGAATTGTCCCATCGGACCGGGGCCCAATGTTCATCAACAGATTGCCGTTCTTGCTGACCACATCCACCAGTTGATGAACGATGAACTGCGGCGTCTTGAACGTGTCATTCTCGATGTAGCCCCACGACTTGTTGCTGACCGAGGTATCCGTCTGCCAATATTGCGGACGAATGCCGGCAAGTTGGCCGCGTTCGATGTCCAGCACCGCTGAGTCCTCCTGCATGGCGTAGTCTTTGTAGGTGATAACGCCTACCGGTCCGCCACTTTTGAGCGAGTAGTTGTAATAGAAAGCAGTGAAGCGATTCAGGTCCGCCCGCACCGAGGGCTGTCCAATCCACCAGTCAAAAAAGAGGACATCCGGATGGTACTTTTGGATGATTTCCGCCGAGCGCGCCAGCCAGTCATGGGTCCACTCCGGGGAAACATATGTGAAGTCATTCGCGAGCGGCGTGTGCCGTTTATTCTCCAGCCAGGTATGAGCCGGCCCATAGAACGCCGCGAACTTCGGATCGTTGATGTCAGAGCGGAATTCGCGGCCCACTCCTAGAAAAAAATTGTGCTCGACTCGGTGGGACGATGCCCCCAGATGCAGTCCCTGCGCACGGACGGCTTTGGCGAGTTCGCCAACCAGGTCGCGATGTGGACCCATCTTCACCGCCGTCCAGTCGGAAAGTCCGCTGTCGTACATGGTGAAGCCGTCGTGGTGCTCAAAAACCGGCACCACATATTTGGCGCCCGAGTCCTTGAACAAGCTTGCCCATGCTGCCGGATCGAATTTCTCCGCTTTGAACATGGGGATGAAATCCTTATAGCCGAATTTGTCTTGCGTGCCATACGTCGCAATGTGGTGCTTGTATTCTGCCGAGCCCTGAATGTACATCTGCCGCGGATACCATTCGCTGCCGAAGGCGGGCACGGAGTAGACGCCCCAGTGAATGAAGATGCCGAACTTCGCGTCCTTGTACCAATCCGGAACCTGGTAGGTTTGCAGGGATTCCCAGTCGACACGGTATGGGCCTTCGTGGTTGACCTGGTCCACCTCTTTAAGGATGGCCGAGCGTTGGGCATCGTACCTGGAACTGGCTTTTTGCCATGCCTGGTCAATGGCAACCGGATCCGCGGAGTTTGTGGCGGCAGTGGAATCTGCGGCGGTCTGGCCAAACATCGAGATGGGAAGCAAGGCCCAGGTGATGAGCAGCAATAGTTTGACGGCAAGACCGCGGAACGAGAGAGGGCTTCTCTTTATCATTGGAACTCCTTTGGTCCGTTCATGGGGCCGGAATGGCGCTGTTAGATATACAGAGGTTTTACGATAAAGTAAACGATAACGTATACTTTATCGGCGATCATTGTTGCGACACGTTCGTATTCCACCCATTCTCCGGAAGGTTTCGATGAAAAAGCGCTATTGCCTGGCGTTGGACTTAAAAGACGATCCGAAATTGATCTCCGAATATAGGCAGCATCATGCGCAGGGACAGGCCTGGCCTGAGATCACAAAGAGCATTCGTGACTCAGGAATCGAAGGCCTGGAGATTTATCTCCTCGGCACGAGAATGTTCATGATCATGGAGGTAAACGAGCGCTTCTCCTTCGAAGCCAAATCCAAATCCGATCGTCTCAACCCAAAGGTTCAGGAGTGGGAAGCGTTGATGTGGAAATTCCAGCAACCTTTGCCTCAGGCGGCGCCTGGCGAGAAATGGATGTTGATGGAGAAGATCTTCAATCTGGAGAAATGATAACGCCGACTTCCTTGCCAGGAGCGGCATCACAGGAATTGGGCAGTGCCGTTTTTTACTGCGTTTTCAACAGCAATTGGCTCAGACTGTAAACATGCAGGTTTTGCGTACTTGAGCTGATGGTGGCGATTTGATCGACGCTGGTGAGAGAGGTGCCGCTGAGTCCGATCGCCCCCTGGCTGGCTGGTCCCAGGGCAGAAAAGATTTTACGGTGGGGACTTGCAATGGAGGTGAGCGGCGTTTCCGAGTGGCCCTGACCCCTCACCGGGTATTGTTTTCCCGGAAGTTGTCCTAACTCCGCATGACCCGTGGCGGTTGCCCGAACCCCAGAAGTTCCGACCGGCGGCAGTATCGTGGTCGCTTCGTCGGACGAGTCTTTGCCGTCGAAAAGACTGTGCAACGGTCCTGCCATGGCTTGCACCGCGAGCTGAACCTGCAGTTCATGGCCATCTTCAAGAACTAAACGATCAAGTGTGATCGCGATATAGGACGCCGGTGAGTCTTTGGTGTGGGGCTTGACCGCGGTGATGTGCCCCAGGACTCTCGTATTCCGTGGGAGTACTACCTTCCCCTGCGCCAGCAAATCAACGACGGTTTTGGCCTCCACAGGATCGCCCGCCCGATTTTTCCCGGCATCCAGCGATTTAGAAAATTCAGCCCATATGAAAGTGCCCGACGCTATGCGAAAAGGGGCGGCGTTGGAGGTTTCCGTCTGTGAGTTCGCCGTTGCCAGCGGGGGCGCGGAGACGGATTGAGCTGTGGCCAGCCCGGCGAGGAGAACCATCAGCAACATCGTCTTGGGCACACGTACTCCTTAGGATGCCCAATATTCTACGCCCGGACGGCCAAGGTTCCGTGAGAAGGCCTGAGGGCTGGTTCGATTACAAAGTATTCACGGCAAGGGTGCTCACATTGGGATCAGGTGCCTGGGGCGGAAGATCGATCTGCAACTTCCCTTCTGTTTGGCGGAATTTCAACGGCTGCCCGGTGGCGAGCAGATGAGCTGAAATCACCTTGGGATCCAGCCCTTCAATGACAAACACTGAAGACGGCCAGTCAAACACGTGAACGAAGACCTTTTTGCCCTTGGCGGTGGTCCGTAGGGACGTCATGCCCTGCACCGGGCCATAGGTTGTGCCGTAAATCGAATCTCCGTTGACGGACAGCCAGTCACCGATGGCGCGCAGGCGCTCCTGAAATTCGGGTTGAATGATGCCGTCAGGTTGCGGACCCACGTTGAGCAGAAAATTTCCGCCGCGGCTGGCTACCTCCACCAACCCGCGAATCAGGGATTGCGCTGACTTGAATTCTCGATCGTGCGTGTTGTATGCCCAAGTATCGTTGATAGTCATGCACGTCTCCCATAGCTGAAAATCTTCCGGCTTGGGAACTGTCGTCTTCAACTGTTGCTGTACGCTTGTGTCCACTGCATTAAACCGAACTCCCTTTGTGGGGATCCCGGCGGGGATGAACTGTTCCGGCGTTTGATAGTCTCCCGGCACGCCAATTCGATCGTTCACGAGCGTTGGCGGCTGCAATTGCCGGATCAGATCGAGAAATCGTACGCCACCGTATTTCTCCTGATGGTGCAACCCGTCAAACCAGATCAACGCGGCTGGACCATACTTGGTCAGCAATTCTGTCAATTGCAACTGCATGTAGTCAAGATAGAGAGGCCATTCCGGACGTGTGGGCTCGCCGTTCCAGTTCTCGGCTGCCGGCCTGGAAGTGTCGCGAAATGCCGTATGGTGCATGTCCGGAGGCGAATAATAGAACCCCAGCGGCATGGCTCGGTCTTTGCAGGCCGTCGCCAGTTGCGCCACGATATCTTTGCCGTAAGGTGTGTTGGTGACTTTGTAGTTTGTGTACGCAGTATCGAACATACAGAAGCCGTCGTGGTGCTTGGTGGTGAACACCATGTATTGCTGTCCTGCGGAGCGGGCAAGATCAACGAAGGTGTATGGATCGAACTTCGTGGGATTAAACCGCTTGGGCAACTCGCGATACTCGGCTTCGGTGATTCCACCGGGCTTGGGAACCATGATGGGCCATGAGGCCTCCACGCTGGCGAGGGAGTACGGCCCCCAGTGAATGAACATGCCAAATTTGGCGGCACGATACCACTCCGTGCGCTCATCATTCAAGACAGACCCGAATCCGAAGTTGGGTAACAGTGGTATGGAGGACGCGGCCAGAGCGACTTTAAGGAAGTCGCGGCGGCTGGAGAAGCAGCTGCTTGCAGTTTGGGAGCGATCATTACAATCAAACGGTAGTCTCACTGTTCCCTCTTTATTCTCTCCTGAGTCTTGTTGATCGGCTAAGCCCGTCCGGCCTCGTAACAGAGGCTATTGCCTTTGCCTTCTACCTTCCTCGTTCAGTGGGCCCAGACGGTCAGGGCTGCCTCAAGGAATGAATTGATTACATGAATAACTGTCTGCTCGGCCACGTATGGGGTACCGAGCCGGATCACATCAACGATCATTCGGTGCAACGGCAGTTGTTTCGCCCAAGGGCTCGTGTCGAGGTTTTTGGCGAGGGCGCGTATCAGTGTGAAAGCATATAACGGTATGACCAGGCGGCGGCCGTATTCCTCGAGAAACGAATTGCCGGGTTTTTCCAGCAGGCAAATGTGAAACCGCTGGACGCTCTCCACCACCTTGCGGAGGCCGCCCATTCGCACTGCCTCCTCGATTCCCTGCAAGGCGGCTTCCAAGTCGTCGAGTGGAAGGCGACGCTGGACTACAATTCGCGCTGCCAGCCCCTCAAGAGCACCGCGAACTTGGTAAATGCTAATAATGTCCGGATCGGCCAGTTTCAGTACGCGAGCGCTGCGACCATGCCCTTTAGTTACAAAGCCATCCGTGGTGAGGATATTGAGGGCTTCCCGGATTGAGACTTGCGCCACTCCATATTGCCGAGCCCACCGGCTCTCAACAATCTTCTCACCAGGCGCAATTCGCCCCGCAAGAATCTCTTCGCGCAAACGTACAGCAATATTTTCTTTCAGCAAACCGCGTGGCTCGCCGGCGTCTTCTTGAGCATCGTCACACACAGGTTTGGGTAATGTACCACGCTTTGGCGGTCACTCTAAACTGGTGGAACTCGAACCAACGATGCAAAACGCCGGCCGTTAAAGACCCTTCGCCCGCGCCTACTTCGAACAGGTACGAGCGGATGTTTGGGATATGTCAAGCCTGGGCGTGCGTCATCGTGCCGGGCAGCTAATCGGCATTTGCGCCATGTCGGCGTGATAATTTGTTCCGTGGTACTGAAAATAGCTGAACCGCAACCCATCCTTCCGGAAAATGGAGAAGTTGCGGATGTTGCACTTCCGGATCATGGCCAGCACCTCGGGCCACACTGCGGCATGATACCTCCTACACTCGTCGAGGGCTTCCGGCCTCAGCCCGATCAATGAACCATAGCGTTTCATGGACCATCCCGTCTCTTCGTGCCCAACGCAGCTGCGGGTGTTGTGCCAGGCGCTGCGTAACGGTGCCGAAGTCCGCCATGAGTTCTTCGATGTCCTTCCCAGCAGACCCTTTCCCAACAATTCAATGGCTCCGCACACCAACTGATTGCCCTGGCCGAGAGTCAGCACAATTCCCGTACTGCAGGGGCCGCCATTGCTGGAAAGAAGGGTCGTGGCAAAGGCGTATTCGGACCCGGAGTGAACCGCATCACTTCCTGCGCCTGCGTACAAAGGGAATCGCGCGTCTCTCGGAATCGCGCGGAGGCAATACCGCTCGTCGGATCTGAAGGGAATTGAGCCCAATCCGGTTGTGCCACCTAGCTCCTCCGCCGGGCGAAGAGAAGGACAGCGCAGGGCTACACCATATTTGCCGCGGAGATGATCCCAATTGACACCAGGAGAACGCCAATTCCTGTCCAGCAGTATGCCAGGGAACGGCGGCTGGCGCTTTTCCACTCGCCTGAAACGGCGCCCCAAAAGAGCGCCACGATAATGTCCAGGATCATGAATATCGGCCAGCCGACTATGCCGCCCAGAGCCCCAAGCGAAACTGCCCCCACGCCGTAAAGAATTGTTCCACCGAACCACAGCAGGCCTGTGGAGATGCCGAGTAACCAATAGGCAAGCGAGCCGCGCTTCCGATAGACGCTCCAGCTTCTGTTTCGATTGAGAAGATACACACAGTAGACAAGGTTCGAGACGAACCCGCCGGTAACCGTCAGGGCCCAGATGGGATTTGCCGCCATGACAACGCTGGCACCTGCATGTAGAGCCCGCAACCTTAGCTCGTCCCCGAATAGAAAACTGAAATTCAGCATCGACGAGAAAATTCCGGAGAGGACGCAAATTACCAATCCGGTAGCAAAGCCCGAACCGGAGGAATTTTGGGCTGAGTCACGTTCCCTGATCTGGCCAGCCCGCGTCAGGAGAGCCAGCCCACCTGTCATGACTACTGTTCCCAGCATCAGGGCCAGCCCGCGCTTGTCGGAGAGCTGTTCGGGATGAAGAATTGCCAATGGAAACAAGGACCCAAATGACGCGGTGATGCCGAGGATCAGAGCGAACCCGAGTGCCATGCCTACGCGAGCGACGCCGAGGCCGAACAGGGCTGAGCCCACACCCCATGCCACTCCGAACAGCGCGACTCGAACCAGGGTGGCAAACGATGCTCCCCGGAAAACCTCCTCCAGATTCGGAACGGTGGCGAGGGTTAGTATCCAGGGGAGCACGAGGAGCCCCGAGAAGGCAAATAGTAGCCAGGTGTTCTCCCATTGCCAGCCGGACATCTTCTTTATGGGCGCGGTAAAACTGCCGTTCAACAGGGCGGCAAAAACCACCACCGTGATTCCCCAGCCGATCATCGGGTGCATCAAGCCTCCTGGGATGAAGCGCCTGAGCTAGGGCGAAGACGGATGCTCTGGTTCTGCTGACGGTTTGGCAAATTTGGTGTCGTCCACGGCCACGTTGTTACGGGCTTGCTCGATCTGAATGGTGAAGCGCGTGCCCGGGCGGGCGATAGTCCTCTGGAATGGCATCTTCACATCGCCTTCGTTACGGTAATCCGAGTAATCGATTTGTGTTGGATTGCGTCCGAGCGGCGAATCGACATAGCGTACTATTCGTAGCAGCAAGCCGGAGCTTTCATCGAAATAAAATTTCACCATGGGCTCTCCGGCGTTGAGGCTGGAAACCACATACACGTCACGGTCGCCGATCTTCTCCGGCTTGGCGGTCTTAAGATCGCCTGCCAACTCCTTGAAGCGTACCGGCAATTGCAAGTCACCCTCCAGCCGGGCCGAAGTGGCCTCGGGGGCGGGGATGTCAAGTACGGGACGGCCGGGGGCAGAAGTCCAGCCTGAGGTTCCATCGTACGCCGTGATGTTGTCGCCGTTCGGCAGGTGGATGATTGTCATGCGCCTGCCAGGGGTTTTGCTGAAAATGTCGATCGGCAGTTGCCGACCGCCGAGACTGATGGTTCCCTTTTCGACTCGGGTAGACAACTTTCCAATGGCTGACGCGCCACCAAGCGCATCGACATATTTGGTAAAAATCTGCTCTGCGGTTGGCACGCTGGCAGAGCCTGCTCCGTCGTCGTCAAGCACCTCCTCAGCAGCGGACTGCGCCACTGCTTCAGCGATGATTGGCGTGGCCAGCGGATGAGAAGAGCCGCGATGGCACGAGTAGCAGGTCACCTCGCGCTTACCCTCAAAGTTTTCATGATTGATAGCAAACATCATCTGAATCATCTTCCGCGCGATCTGCTTTGGCTTCTTGTCGTCCTTCTCAAACGCTCCTTCCACGTGGCAGAAGCTGCATTCCACTCCCAGAGAGTAGGTTATAAACTGCATCGAAGGGACCAGTTGATCCGCTGGGATGCCCTTCAAGCTCTGCACGTTCTTGTAGGCCTCCTCCGCCATTTTTATCCTGGAAGCCGGCGGCTTAACCGGCTCAGTCTGCCCTCTCGCGAGAACACCGGTCGTGGAAAATAGGACGAGGAGCACGGCGCTCAACCAGGCTCCGTATTTCTTATTCATGGACCTGTTCTCCGGAAGTTGCAGGTGGATAGTTAGCCTCTCAAGTTACAGAAACCACCATCCAGCGGATAGTCCACTCCGGTAATAAAAGACGCTTCATCGGAACATAGGAATAGAGCCAGCGAAGCGACTTCCTCCGGCTCTGCCATTCGTCCAATGGGTTGTGATTTGGATAGCTTTTCAAACATTTCCTGTTCGCGTCCGCGGTAATTGTTTTTTAGATATCCATCTACAAAAGGCGTGTGGACCCGGGCCGGCGAGATGCAATTGCAACGTATGTTGTGGGCAAGATAGTCCTTGGCCACCGAATACGTCATGGCAATCACGGCGCCTTTGCTCATCGAATACGCAAAACGGTCGGAGATGCCGGCGGAACCCGCGATCGATGCCATATTAAGGATCACGCCGCCGTTCGCTCGCATACACACTACCGATGCCAGCATGCAGTTGTAATATCCCTTTACGTTCACGCGAAAAATCCGATCGAAATCGGCTTCGGTTGTGCTGTCCAGCGAACCGACGTGTGAGACACCGGCATTGTTTACAAGAATGTGAAGGTTCTCGGAGCGGAAGAGCTCGCCAAAGATGGACTTCACTTCATCCTGGCTGGTTACGTCACAGCGGTGAGCCGATGTCCTGCCACCGGCAGCGGTTATTTGCCGGCAGGTTTCATCCGCATCTTTAGCATTCATGTCGAGGACACGGAGAGTAGCGCCATGCGCCGCGAATCGGAGGGCGATGGCTCGCCCGATGCCACTTCCTCCTCCGGTCACTACGGCAATCTTGCCGTCGAGGCGGAAACTCCGGGAACCAGTGTCGGGATCGTTCAGAGCGAGACGCCTCTCTTCCAGGGAATGAAATCTGCCTGACCTTTCAGTTCGGCCTTCGGATGGGCCTCGCCGCTTGCAACCTGGATCACGTATTCAAGGATGGTTTCGCCCATCTGCTCTATCGTAGCCTCTCCCGACACAATGCCGCCGGTATCGATGTCAATTATGTCGCTCATGCGCTGCGCCAGGGCGGAATTCGTGGAAAGCTTCACAACCGGCGCAATGGGACTCCCGGTTGGAGTGCCCAGGCCCGTCGTGAACAGGACCACGTTTGCGCCTGCACCCACCTGGGCGGTGACGCACTCCACGTCGTTTCCGGGCGTGCATTGCAGGTTCAGCCCCGGCACCGTGGAAGGTTCAGTGTAGTCCAGTACGGCGGTGACAGGAGAGGTCCCTCCCTTCTTAGCAGCTCCCGCAGACTTCATCGCGTCGGTGATCAGTCCATCGCGAATGTTCCCGGGAGAAGGGTTCATCTCGAAACCTGACCCGACCGATCGTGCACGAGCCTCGTATGCGCGCATGAGTTCGGCAAATCTGCGCGAAATCTCCTTGTGAGTACTGCGGTTAATAAGGTTTTGCTCCACCCCGCACAACTCGGGGAACTCCGACAGAATCGTCCTTCCGCCCAGGGCAGCCAGGAGATCGGCTGTATGTCCGATTGCAGGATTAGCCGATATCCCGGAAAATCCGTCAGACCCGCCACACTTCAAGCCCACACACAAGTGCGAGAGCCCTGCGGGAGCACGTGTGGCTTTATTGGCCTCGATCAAACCCAGGAAGGTTTTCCGCACGGCTTCCGAAAGCATGGTGAATTCGGAGCCGCTTTGCTGCTGATCCAAAATGTAAAGGGGCTTGCTGAAGGCCGGATTACGGCGGCGGACCTCTTGCAGCAAAGTTGCGGTTTGTGCGGACTGGCAGCCCAGGCTGAGTACTGTAGCTCCGGCTACGTTAGGGTGATGGATGTAACCTGCGATGAGGCTACAGAGATTGTTGGCGTCCTCTCGCGTTCCTCCACATCCACCTTCGTGCAGCAGGAATTTGACGCCGTCGATATTCTGAAATAGTCGAGCCCGGAGCGGATCCCCGCCGTTTGTAGCGGCAACCCTCGTTTGTATCTCTTCTTCCCTGCCCTCTTGGTACAGTTTCGCGAACTCGGCTACTTGTCTGCGATAGACCTGAGGCATCGCGAAACCCAACTCCTCTTCAAATGCCTGTTTCAGAACGCCAATGTTCCGGTTTTCACAAAACACCAACGGAACCACGACCCAGTAATTTCTTGTACCCACCTGTCCGTCGGACCGGTGATAACCCAGGAAGGTGCGCTCTTTCCAACGAGAAACGTCTGGGGAAGTCCAGTGGAATTCGCTGGACTGCTCGTGGAAGGCGCTTGCATGGTGTTGGACATTGCTTGTGGTCAACCTTTCGCCTCGCTGAATCGGCTTCACGGCTGCACCGACCAGCACCCCATACATAACTACGTCATCGCCGACAGAAAGGTCCTCGGTCGCGAACTTATGCTTCACCGGTACATTCGAAACCAAGGTGTAGCTTTCGAACTCGATCTGTATGTGTTCGCCTTGATTCAGATCAGTTAACGCAATCAAGACGTTGTCTCGGGAATCGACTTTCAAAACCCGGGTTTGCATTCAGCGCCACACTTTCATAGAAGATGGGCAGACCGAAGTTGGTTAGGGCCGGACTGCCTGTTAAAGTGTTACTTAATCACCCCTGCCACCGACACAGGACCCGCCATCTTTAACACGTATGCGTACTGTCCTGGCAACGCGGCAGGCAACGTTACCTCAACATCGGAGCCGTGTTGGGACCAAACCAGAGGTTTTGCCGCTCCCAGTAAGAAGATCTGCGTACCCGCTTTGGGCGAAGTCGACTTGAGTGTAATCGTGGGTGTCTTCGGCGTGCCCAGCAGGGTGGCATAAACTGCGGCGTCGCTTTGAGTGAACCGGAAAGGAATGCCTTCGGAGGTTTTGCCTTCCGCGGTTTGCCAGGGACGAGTACCGTAAATAGCTTCGCCATTCTGCTTGAGCCACGCCCCGAGAGCCTCTAAACGCTTCATCTGGACCGGCGGAATGGTACCGTCAGCTTCGGGGCCAACGTCAAGCAAAAGGTTGCCATTCTTGCTGACGATGTCCACCAGCAAATAGACAAGTTCATCGGGAGCGATGGTTTCGGATTCCCCTTCCGCCCGGTTGTAGCCAAATGACCTTCCCAGGCCACGGCATTCTTCCCACTTTGTCGGACTAATCCTGTCCAGGACCTGGTACTCCGGAGACTTGAAATCAGAATGCTTCACGCCAAAACGATCGTCTACAACGCCGTCCGGCACAGCATTGTAATACTCGGCCATGATTTCAAGCGGGTGCCCAGATTTGGGATAGTCAATGTCGTTCCAAATCACAGCCGGACGGTAGCGTTGGATAAGTTCCCTCACCTGCGCGTCAGCGTACTTTCCGTAAGCGTCGCTTTGAGGTTTCACACTTTGATAGTCAGCCGCGGTCCGAATCGGACCCGGCACGAATGTCCAGTCGTAGCCGCCGGAATAATACAGACCCATGCGCAAATCCTGCAGGTTGACGGCGGTGGTTAGTTCACCAACGATGTCGCGGGTTGCATGTTGCCGGTCTGCGGGCAACTTGGGATTCGGCGTTGCGCTGGGCCAAAGAGTGAATCCATCGTGATGTTTGGTAGTGAGCACGACGTATTTAGCGCCTGCGTCGCGAAATATCTTCGCCCAGGCGTCGGGACTCCACTTCTTGATTTCCTGATCGAAGGTGGAGGCAAAGTTGTAGTAGTCATAGTCGGCGCCATAGTGCTCGCGATGATAGGCCTGCGTCGGCGACCCGTCGATGCGCATTACGTTGAGGTACCACTCCGCGTAGGGGTTGTTCTTGATGTAGTCGGGCGCGGTAAAATCGTGCTCAGGATGAATCAACGGAGCCCATCCCGGAACCGAATACAGGCCCCAGTGAACAAAAATCCCCAGCTTCGCGTCGGCATACCACTGTGGAAGCGGATGCTGATTTAGCGATTCCAAAGTCGCCTGGTAGTGCTGCGGCGGTTGTATTTGGGCGGCTACGACCGTAACCATCCAAAGCATCAACAACACCACAACACTTTGGTTGAACAGCCGTGACACGGACAGGACCGAAACGGCTCGAGTTTTCATCTCTGGCTCCTGGGGAACACTTTTTGTCTAGGGCAGCTTCGCAAAACAAAAGGGGATCATTTCAATCGCAGGCCCGTCGCAAGGGAGGGTTCCGCTCTGCCCCACATTTCGGTACACCTCCGAGATTCAAGCGCTTGCTGAAGAATTATAGACCTTTTATTAACCGTATTATGCCAATTTGAGCGCTCGAACAACTACTCTGGAAGAGGAAGTAGAGAAACGTCCGGTGACATGGCAGATGACCCATCCCGGAGTGGGTCCGCTGACGGGCCTTACCTTTCGGTTTGGTGGTTGCGGATCTGAGGTCTTCGTTGCAGAAGGTGGATTTGAACCACCGATCTTTAGGTCATGAGTGCAACCATCAACAACATCTGAAGACAATGCGCGGCGCAAAGAGTAACGCATTGTCCTTAAGAAGAGCTAACTGGAATCGTATCTGCCTCTGTGTTGCTCTTGTGATTCGTGCGATTGCGATTGCGTCGCTCAGTACGCCAGCTCCGGGGTCGGCTTCCTAATTGCACCAGGAGGCACGAATCACACAGGAAAGAGGTCCTTCTGGCAGATCAGGTCGGCAATCCTTATTCACTGGTTGCAATGTTTTGTGACAAAAGCGGAACTGCTCCCATTAGCGCCGCACTGTTCCCAAGTTCGGCGGCGCGGACCTGAACCTTGCCCCAGGGTGTCCACGCGTATTTGTGCACATAGGACTCGATGTGAGGAATGATAGCGTTTGCGCTCTTCATTACACCGCCGCCGATCACAATCATCTCCGGATCGTATGCATGAACCAAACCGACCGCCGTGGCGGCCCAGACATTCAAACAGCGGTCGCGAATCGCAACGGCGACCGTGTCTCCACGCGCAGCTTCTTCAAAAAGCTCCTTGAATCCGACCTTAGAATATCTCGACAACGCGCTGTCTCCAGCTGCGGGCCAACCCTTTATAATCATGGGCAGCGACCACCCGCTCGCTTCCGCTTCCGCGCAACCGATCGCCCCACAAGTGCATGGCCGGCCATTGAATACTGCCGGAAAATGCCCGCCCAGGCAACCTGCTTGCGCATGCTTGCCGCAAAGCAACTTGCCTTCGATCATTGCCACGCCGCCAATGCCAGTGCCTAACGTCATCATCACGACATCAGTAATGCCACGCGCCGCTCCAGCGTACGATTCCCCCAACAGTGCCATACGAGCATCGTTCTCAATCCGCACCGGCAAGCCAACATTTTCGCGAAACCATTCGGCAAGCTCGATGTCCCTGACGTCCTCGTACTTGCCGTCAGTTGAGAGGATTCGGTTCACGCGCGAATCAACAAGAGCCGCAAATCCGATTGCTACGCCCGCAACGTCACGAAATGATAGCCCCCGCCTTTGCATGAGCTCGCGGCAGGCATCCCGAATTCGCGGCAGCACTGCCCGGAGACTCTTCGCGCTATCTGTATCAATCGTCTCATGCGCAAGAAGGACGCGATCCTCGACCAAGCCGCACGTTGCGTGTGTTCCGCCAAAGTCAACTGCCAAGGCTTTCATCTGAAGATGATCCCCCGTAATATACGCAATTCGAAACAATCCAACTTACCTGCTCAACGTCTCTTGAATCTGTTCGAGCGAGCGACCTTTCGTCTCAGGAACCATCTTCCAGACGAAAATGCAGCAAAGGCAGGAAAGCGCGGCGTAGATCGCAAATGTTCCCCAAAGGTCCAGAGTCTTCACCAAACTGAGAAATGTAAACGTCACCAGAAGTGTGCCCGACCAGAGAGTTGACGTCGCGATCGAGGCAGCGCGACCTCGCACTTTTGTTGGGAAAATCTCTGAGATGATCAGCCAGGGGCCGGGACCCATGCCAAGAGCGAAACAGGCGACATAAAGCAGAATGCTGGCCAGCATCAGTACTGGCGAGACGCCTTCAACATTCAAACCGATTACCAGAAATGCGAGCGCTATCGTCATCCCTCCGCTCGAGATAATCAAAATCGCCCGCCTGCCCCAGCGGTCGAGAAACACCATGGCGACAATTGTGAACAATAAATTCACCGCTCCAATAATCACGTTCGCGATCAGTGCAATACTCGTCGATTGTCCTGGGAAGTGCTCACTGACGATGATTGAGCCGTAGTAGAGGACGGCGTTGATTCCGGTAATTTGCGAGAAGAGCGCGAGCAACATTCCAACTGCAAGACGCTTGCGCATGTTCGGCGAGAGCAACTCATGCCATGAGCCCTCCTCCCCCGCGGCGGCTTGTTCGACAGCCTCGACCTGTTGCGTCGCGCTCCGCTCGCCGACAATTCGCGCCAGGATGCGTTCACCTTGATCGCGGCGGCCTGTGCTGATCAGCCAGCGTGGACTCTCGGGAATCAGAAGCAGCCCAAATAGAAACGCGATTGATGGCACTGCCGCGGCGGCTAACATCCAGCGCCAACTGCTCTCTCCGAGGCGGGCAACCTGCCAATTGACCAGATAAGCCGAGAGAATGCCAACGACGATCGCCAATTGATTTAACGAGACGAGCGCCCCTCGATTTTTTGAAGGCGCAATCTCCGCGATATAGATTGGCGTGAGCACGGAAGCCAGACCGATCGCCAGCCCCCCAAAGAGGCGAGCTGCGGAAAAGCTTGTGATTGTGCTGGCTAGCGCCGCGCCGAAGGAGGAAAGTGCAAACAACAATGCTGAAGCAATCAGCGACCTCCGCCGGCCGTAGCGGTCGCCGATGATACTTGCGCCGGCAGCGCCGAGCAGACAACCTACCAGGAGCGAGCTTGCCGCGATCTCAGTCTGCAGGTTCGAAAGCGCAAATTGGCGGCGGAGTAGAAGCAGGACTCCATTGATGACAGCAGTGTCGAAACCGAAAAGAAATCCGGAAATTGCAGTGGTCGCCGCCAGCAGCACGACGTAGCTGAGCGACTGCGCTTTTGCTTCCCCAACCTCAGCATTACCAGTTGCGGCCGGGACGTGCATGCAGTGCTCCTCCAAAGGTTCGTATTGAGATCACGCTGAACTCAGGGTTAGACAATCCTGAAGTCGAGTTCGCGAGGCTCACATCTGTCCAGACCGCACGAAGGCTTTGATCGTGGCGCACTTTGATCCCCCGGATTCTCCACCGGGACGAATCGTGTATGCGCCAACTGCCGCAGGCACGATGAAAGTTTCCGCGTAGTGAACTGCAAACGGATCAAAGGCGCCACTCGGACTCTCCACAATTGCTTCCCTGCCCTCCACAAGATTCAGGATGTTTACGGTGCCTTTCGTATCGTGTGGAGTGTTATCCGTGAACCAATTCCGGCGCGTCTCAATAAATTCCAGCTCGTGCAACCCCGTCCGCTCCTCGGTCCAGCCTGTGCCTTTGCCCGCAATCTCGACTCGGTTGATCAGGTTCTTTTTTACCCAGTCCGTTTGCCGGTCCCAGGCGATGTTTGCGAGTCCATGATCGAGATGAATCGGCCGCGGCAAGCCATTCAGGCCGAGCCGCCCCCAATCCCATAGTTTGAAGGTGAAGATATATGGAGTCGCGCTGATTTCGAGTACCATGCTGTTTTTTCCAGAGCAGTGAATCGTTCCGGCTGGAATCAGAAAGTGATCGTGCTTCTTGGCAGGAAACTTGTTGACGTAAGCGTCTGAGTGAAACGACGATCCACCCTCTTGCGCGAGCCGCAGTTCGCGGGCCATTGCCTCACGATCGATTCCCGTCTTCAGGCCAAGATAGACAGAGCCGTCTTCGCCAGCGTCGAGCAAGTAGTAACTTTCATCTTGTGTATAGTCCATGCCAAACTGCTGGCGAATGTATTCGGTGCGGGGATGAACCTGCAGCGAAAGGTTCCCGCCGCCCATCGTGTCCAGGAAATCAAAACGGATCGGAAACTCCGCGCCGAACCGGCTGTAAATGTGGTCTCCGAGTAACTCACGGGGGTGAAGAAACGTGAGGTCGATCGCCGGCAACTCAATTTGCAAATCGCCGAACCCAAGAAGCAAGCTGTTTTCTTCGGGAACGCAATCGAAACACCACGCATGATTGGGCACGTCCTTTGGCAGATCGCATACTTTTTCCATCCAGTGCCCGCCCCACGGGCCGGGATCGAAGTAAGGAACCACGCGAAACGGCCGACTCGCGACCGTCCTGAGTCCCGCTCGTACGCAATCTCCGGCCACGAGTTTTGGCGTGGGACCGTTTGTGTCTAAGAAGAAGTCGGCTTTCTGCAGGAGTTCTCTCTTGAGGCGATCGGCGGCGCGCCAGTCTACAAAAAATGCTCTCTTATATTTCAGACCTGGACTTTCCTGGATATTGTCCGCTCCCAGATTTGAGGTCTCATTTCGGCGCTGCCGCCCTTGGATCTCCCAGCGTGCCAGGTCGGCGTAAATAAGAACTTCGGATTGTGGCGAAACGATCGCCGCACCGACTCCTACCACAAGCAGCAGTCCGTTTTCCCAAGTTGTGACTTTCTCGCGTGCGTGGCTCAGTTCCGCTTCTTCGAAAAACGCCTGCAGACCAATTTCGTTCATGCGCCCGAAGACCGGGTCATCACCCAAGACTGGCGCCAGCAACCTGTCCACGCGGGGTGGTGCTTTTAGCAAGTCGGGTGTGTAAATCAAGCCTGCGGGACGCAGCCCTTCGACGAGCACATCCTTAATGAGTGCTTCAAATGTGCCGGGGTAGCATTCAACAGCGAGAGTGCATCGGCTTTCTGCGCACCAAGGCTTCAACCGATCGATGACGTTCCGCCAGCCCACCTGGCAATCGGCCATGCTGGTACTCACGGGAATACAGGGATGCTTGTCGTAGTTTGATCTAGGCGACATTCGTATTCATTTAAGATTCCGCCGGACTAACAGGGAGCTTCGCCAGTGCGAATCTATTCCAGTTCGAACGATGCCGGAGCAAAGCCGCTGAGTGAGAACTCGAACGACCCGGCTTGGATCGCAATTGGCGGACCTAGCGAATCGCCGCGTAGGTTCACAGGCCTGGCGATGTGTGCGAGTGATCCGGAAGGGAGTTGCACGGTTACTTTGCCGGATTCTCCCGCGAGTTCCCATAAGCGCAAGAAGGTCACTCCACCTTTTGACTTTTGCTTCATCTCGGTGACGATCACCCCCTTACGCGAGACGCTAACCCCTGACTGACTTGCGGGAAGTAGTCCACGAGCGCCGGAGCCGGCCGAAGCGCCCAAGGGCAGCATAGTCTCCAGCGCGGGAATGGCCAGTTGGTCGCCAAACCAAATGCGTACTCGGGAACTCCAGGTGCCCGGATACCAATAACGGTAATTCGTATTCCATTGGTTGTTGTACAGATTGAGAAAGACCACTGGCTTCTTAGGAACAAAATCCAGAGAAAACTTCCAGATCCCTGGCGTATCCAGGCTGACCAACGGGTGGTCCATGGGACAGAGCGAGACGCTCGCTCCATCGCTGCCCGTGATTGTCAGTCCGGCGCCAACCGCATAGATGTGGCGATTCGCGCCCGTCAAAATATCTCTTGACGGGTCCATGACTCCAAGCGTCCGGGCAACGCGGAACTGCGGCGAGTTCAATCTGAATGGCAGGCAAAGCCAGTCGGCTTCCGGCCAGTTGTCCTTCGCTTTATTCTTGATTGTGAGCTCGAGATCGAGGTAAGCAACGCCTGAATGAATGGTCACGCGCAACAGAGTTGCCGGAAGATGGTTATTCAAATCGCCCGGCATCTCTAGAACGCCGGTCAGCGTTCCACCATGTTTAAGGAGATGCATTGTGCCGTTCGTGCCTGAAGCACGACGGTAGCGCACCCCAGCGGAAAGACCAGGCTTGGACATCCCTGGATGAAGATGACTACCCCATCTGCCTTGTTGATACGCTCGGCAGTACTCCTCTGTCTGTGAACTTTCAAATCTCTCGTTGAGATATTGCCCCAGGCCGTATTCAGCGGATCCGTCTACCCACTCTCGGCCGGTGCTCTTCTCGAGAAGCGACGCAACCACGCCGCGGACAGGATCGAGGGTTACCTTGATGAATTCGTTTTCCAACGTGTTCCCGGCCAGTGGCTTCGACTCCACAGGGGGTGGAGGAGGGAACGTTCTGTAACCGAGTGCCGGAATATCCTTAGCAACAAATGAGGTGCCATCGATCTCGACTACCCCAGAACGTGGCCAAGGCAGTGGATTGTAGACCACAACTCTAGATCCGGCGGCGTCAACTGCCCGCGTGAGAGCGGTGAGCCCAGCATTCAACAATGATGAAGTTATGCTTGCTGCATTTCGGATATAGTTGGTCTTGTCTTCCCAGGAGGATTGCAGTTTCTGATACTTGTTCGCAGGAAGCTCCTTAAACGCTTTCCCGTAAACGTCAACAGACTCTCCAAGACCCCAGGTATGCTCACTGTATAGCAGGCTTTGTTCAAACGCCTTCGCGACTTGCTCATCGTGCTCCTCAACTGGCACACCCCACTGGCACAATTGAGTGTGCAGAACCTCAACAGCTGGGATCAGTGGACGCACATTCCGGGCGTGTCGCATTCCTCCGGGATCCGACATGCATCCATGAATCCATGTGTCTGGTGCTTCACCGCGAACAACAGCCAATTCCGGTTTCTCTGCCAGGATAGCGTCGGCGATGTCGTCCAACGTACCCATTCGGACTTTTACGTCGGGAAACTTTTCTAATGCTTCAGCAAACAGGGACCTGACCGCTTCCATAGTCGGTGGTCCGGAATTGTCCGCAGTAACAATGATGGCGGGCCAGGTTTTATATGGCCAGTTAGCGGGAGGCAGCAGGTTATGTCCAATGTATGGATCTCCCTCCCCTCCCCAGGGCCACAGCGCTGTACACGTTCCATAGATGGTCGAATACATAGTCATCACACGTGAACCGTCCGGACCCTCCCACCAAAAGAGCGGTGGCAGATCATGAACATACCCGGATGGCCAGTTGCACCCGATGTGCATGAATCTTATTCCACCGTGCGCAAGGCCTGTCGCGAGCGCTCTCGATTGTGAAGGCACGTCTGATGTTTTCGCCGCCCGCGGTATCGGCATTCCATAGCGCTGACACGACCGATCGGCAAACGCGTAACCTCGTGCGAATTCTTCCGGCCACATTAACTCGCTCTCAATGCTGAAGGGCAGCGCGTGAGCGACAAGTCGGCCATTCTTCACAGCTCGGTCGAGTCGTTGACGACGTTCGGCCGTCTGTCCGGGCCAGTCCTCAGTAATCCAATCGAAAACCCAACCGGGGCACGTCCAGGTGAATTGTTCTTCCTGCGGCAATTCCTTCGATCTATCGATGAGATCGACCGCGCGATCAATCATCGTAGTGCGGTAGTAGTTCAAAACGTCCTCTACTCTGTCCGAATATCCGATGTCGAAATGTGTCTTGCACACCACGATGATTTCGCTTATCCGACTCGCTGCGGGTGAAGATGAGTTGACTGACGAACTTGCACTTTTCTGGCCCAAGACTATGGCGGGGGCTCCAGCCAGCAATCGCATCGCAGTTCGTCGGGTAAGAATCATGCTTCCGCTTTTTTGAAGGAATAATGAGGGTTTGGCAAACGAATCTCTTTAGGATCGTACTCTCACGCTGCTGCGATCAGCCTCAATCCCTGGCCTTCCGGATCGTTGTGCACTGCGCACGTGCTATCGAACTGCATCGTTGCTCGGCGTTCCGAGGTGAGGTTTTCGCCATCGTAGGAAAGGAGATCGTGACCGCTGCCACTGGAAAAGCCGCCCCCGTGCATGTAAACCATCACTGGGCGTTTATGGTAGCCGTTGATCTCGGGTGTCCAAAGATTAAGGCGCAGGCAGTCTTCGCCTGGAATTGTGGCGGCTGCACCACGATGGAGCACGAATGCATCTTCATCATCCGTACTCGCGAGATTTTTTCCATCGGTGTTGAAGTGAGCGCAATCCTCGTTAGGACAGACACGACCATATTGCAGCGCGTTGCGAATTCCGCTCCAGGGCTCGGGACTCGCCGGAGGCATGAAGCGCCTTGGGTCAGCTGTGGAAGCACCATGGGGCCCGCTTTTGAAAATGTACACGCCGTTCCGGCGGAAGCCGCGTATTTTTCCAGCGGCCGTCTCGGCGACGGTTTTATCCGAGGCAATAACCCTGCCGTTTCCACAACTGGTCGTTGCAAACGCTTTGGGCGAAGCTTCCGGCTTGCGCTGTGCTTCGGTGCTTAGGGACAAGATGGCAGAACCTGCCAATCCTGCCCCCGCAGTTGCAATGCTGCGGAGAAACGAACGTCGTTCCTTAGAACAAGGTGCTGGCTGTCGACCTGGTTGTCTTTCGACAGAGCCACTGTTCTTGCATCTTAATCGTCCACCTTTCCTCATCCATCCGCCTCAAAAACCCAAGTGCAGGCCGAATTGGATCTGCCGTGGCGGGAGCACGTTGGACGTAACCTGTCCGGCCCCCGCAACACCGATCGTAGTGTTGGGCGGCCCGTAGTTTTGAATGTTGAAAACGTTAAAGAATTCCGCCCGGAAGGAAACGAGAAATCTCTCACCAATGGGGAAATTCTTGAATACCGAGAAATCCGCGTTATACACGGACGCCGACCGCAGGACGTTTCGTCCAAAGTCGCCGTAGGAGTTTACTGGTACCGCGAACGCATTCGGGTCGAACCACTCGTTTAGGGTCGGGTGTGCCGGGTGTGGATCTCCTACGATATTCGGCCTGGCGTAGTTCCAAAATGAGAGAGTGTTGCCGATATTGGCTACGTCGCCTACTACCGACAGGTTGTAAGGCTGGCCGGAACGTAGTTGCACAATGCCGTTCACTTGCCAGTTGCCCAGAACCTGACTCGCGACTCCCTGGCTGAGATATCGTTTGCCCCTCCCGAAAGGAAGGTCCCAAACCCCGCTGATCGAAAGAAAGTGTGGAATATCATACGCAGAAACGCTTCGGTCTCTTTCCGGGTGGTAGGGGTCTTGCAGCCCCGATGAGCCGCCGGGACCGTTCTCGACGTCGAACCAGCCGCTGCTGCCCATGTCAATGGATTTCGACCAGGTGTAGGAAACCAGGTATTGAAAACCATCGGCAAAGTGGTGTTCTAGTTTCGCCTGCAAGGCATTATAGTTGCCATTTCCGCGGGACGTGCCAAAGAACGGTGTGACCGTGTACCAGGGGAAGGGCTTTGTTCCGCCAGGGGTCGTTGCGGTGTTGAACAGGGTCGTGAGATCGAGGCGGTCGTTCTTGCTCCCAACGTACCCGACCGAGAGTGCCAGGTTCTTGCTCATCTCCCGCTGGATTTCCACATTCCACTGTTGTGACCTCGCGTCTTTGTGGTGCGGGTCCATGAACCAGCTCGTTTGATTCCAGGGCGAAGGATCGGGCAAGCGAGTACCCACCGCACTGAAGGTTTGCTCGACAGTTGTAAGGGGCTGCCCCAATTGATTGACGGGCGCATTGGTGAATCCGGAACCAGTTGCGGGCCAAAAATTCGAAAAGCCTTTCCAATCCTGCTCAATGCCCGTGAGCGGGTCGTAGACTATGCCGTAGCCTCCCCGAACCACCATCTTGGGAGATACCTCCCAGGCTACGCCCAGGCGTGGGCCCCAATCGTCCCATTCAGGAGCGGGTCCCCAGGAGCGCCCGTAGGGCGAAAGCTGAATCTTGTCGCCGTCAGGGATGCTTGCTAGTGTGCCGTCGCCGGGGATACAAGGTGATACCCCGGTCTGGCTGCAGGGCGGCGGCAGTTTGTCCGCACCGATCCACCAATGACCATCTGAATTCGGGCCGGCGTTGAGGGTCCCGGATGACGGGTCAAATGGACGCCGATGATCGAATCGCAGCCCATACGTCACTGTCAGACCTCTGCGTACCTTCCATTGATCCTGGAAATAGGACGCCCAGGTGGAAACGCGGTTATGGATGGATAGTGTGGCTGTGTTATTCAGCTGTGAAGGAAGTCCGAGCAACGCTGATGCCAGGGATGAGCCCGTTGTACCGACCTGCTTTGGGTCACCCGTAGTAGCGTCAGCGAAATTGTACCCGCCATAGGGAGGGCTATCGCTGTCATTTCCCTGCTTGATGTATTGAAAGCCGAATTTGAACTGGTGCCCTCCATGGGTCCAAGTCAAACCGTGAGAGAAGCTGGTAACCGGGCTTTCGATGGTGTTTGCATTCGAAATCCCAGGGTTTGCAGCAAGTGCGCCGCCCCCAAAGGGGGCGCTGAGAACGATTCTGGTTCCACCCGGACTGGCAAATCCCAGCGCCAGCATCGGTGCGATACCACTCGCATCGCTCTGCTCGCGCAAAAAGGGCCGCTGCGCGCGGCCAATACGGTTGTCCAGCAACAGCGAAGAACTAAATACGTGGGTCCAACCCACCCCAATATTGAGGGCTGGCACAGAGTTAGCAAGAGTTCCCGAAAGGTCAAAAGGCACGACGTCAGCCACGTTGACCCGGTCATAGCGGAAGAATACGTTGTCCCTGCTGCCAAACTGCTCGTCAATGCGGAAGTTATAGTGATCGGAATTATTTACATGCGGATCCGTCACGATGGCATTGAGCACCCCACCGCCGGCAAGGTTGGGTCGCGCATAGTAGGTTTGGATGAACTTCAGCATGGTCTGATTAATTCGGTCCGTTGGAATTATGTTTCCGGGAAACGGGTCCCGAATGAACTGACCAGGATTGGCGGGATCAGGCCTCGTCGTGGCCGGGTCAAATATTGGATTCGTCAGGGCTGAGTTGGAAAAGTCACCGGCGAGTTCCGCGTCGGTGGGCACTGTGTACTTGATTTGAGCCGCCTGACTGAACCGCCAGCCCTCGTATGCAAACGTGAAGAACGTGCGGTTTCGTCCGTTATACAGCTTGGGAAGCAAAACTGGTCCGCTCACCGTTGCGCCAAACTGGTTCTGCCGAAAAGCGGCCGGCGGGGCGGGCGAACCGTCGGGATTGACATCCTTGAAGTGGTCGCGCGTGTCAAAAATATTATTGCGCAGGAATTCCCATCCACTGGCATGAAGCTGATTGGTCCCGCTGCGAGTTACCACGTTGACGACCCCGCCCAGCACACTGCCATACTCTGCCTGATCGTTGTGCGATTGCACTTTGAACTCTTGCATAGCGTCAATGATCGGCGGCATGATATATGCGCTGGTAGTCAGTTCCGTGTTAATCACACCATCCAATAAATATAAGTTGGACCGGTTGAACTGACCTTGGATTGCCGGTTGGGCGATACTTGCGGTAGGCACGGCGAGATTGGCGAGATCATTGACTCCGACGCCCGAACTCTGTGACGTGCTGATGGGCGTGGCCCCGGGCGTCAAGGTCAGCAGTTGACTAAAGTTGCGTCCGCTCAGCGGCAATTCGTGGATGGCCTTCTGGGCGATCACCGTGCCAAGGTTCGAGCTGGTGGTCTGGATCAGGTCCGCGCCTGATTCAGCGGTTACCGTAACTGACTCCGCTGTGGATCCGACCTGCAATGTGAAATTGCGGGAAAGATTTTCCTGCACGTTGAGCGTCATACCCGTAACTGATACTGTTCGAAACCCCGTCTTGTTTACGGTCATGAGGTAATTGCCTGGGTTCAGCGACGGCAAGGCGTACAAGCCCTCCCCATTTGTCCTCACTATCGTGGCGACGCCGGTATCGGTATTCTTGATTTGGACTTCAGCATCCGGAACTGCGGCATTGCTCTGATCGGTGACACGTCCGGATACCGAGGCTTTCTCAGTCTGTGCGATTGCGCGCTGCGAAGCCAGACCGAAAAGCAAGATCCCAAGAACGACCGGCAGAACAAAATACCCACGAAAGCGAGGACGAAGTTCATTTCCCACGGCATTCCTCCTGTTTGCCAAGTATTCCTGCCGGGTCCGCAATTTGTCCCAATCGATCAAGATCAATTCAGAAAAGAACCGATTTCTTTCGCAGGAGTGCGATAGGCGGAAACACATCAGCATCTCGACGCGGGAATGAACTGCTTTAGGGGTGGTTCGGCTGCCCGCGCAGGTAGGCATACATCAGACTCGAACCCTCCGGATGCAAAGAATCGCCGTCCGGACGGCCGAAGGTGACGAAGACGGAATCAATCTCCCGCAGAATCTTGGCGTCGTCGCATTTAAAAACCCAACGCCGCTGGGCTTTGTCATCTGAATAGAAAATGCCCAGCCTCTGGGCTTGCCGGTTCGGTCCTTCCTTTTTTGCCCAGACCTGGTACTGATAGTTGGCCTTTTGCATCTTTGCTTCGTTCAAGTCGTACGCGTAGAAGATGAGTGACTTGCCCTCAGTGAAAAATATCCTGCCAAAAGCAGGCCGTGCCTTCCCTCGGCCATCCGTATCTACCACATCCACGATGTGAAGATTTCGCGCACCCATCAGGTCCGTAACGTCATGCCCCAGGCTGAGCAGTTGGCGTTCCTGATCCAAAGCGGCCGACTTTTCCTTCAGCCCGGATTCAAGATCATGGAGCTTAACCTGTTCGGCAATCAGGGTAGCCTCCATCTCTACTGCACGCTGGTGTTGCGACATCGCTTCCTGCTCTTTATTCGCGACCAGAGCCTGGGAATTGGCCAATTCGCCCTGAGTCTGTTCAAGTCGCAGCTCCAATGCGTCGCGGTTCGATGCCAGCGATCGGCGATCCTGGGATGTTGATTTCAAATCCATCTCACTCGCAACCAGTCGATCATTGGCTTTGCCCAGTTCACCCCTTATGCGTTCCACCTCGGCTTGGAGCGTCAGATTGGCCTTTGCCAGCTCAGCGATATGCAGATCGGCGGCTCTCGCCTGAGCCGGTGTCCGCAGAATCGCAAGTTGTGACTCTGAACGACTGGGGGTGTGATTCAACGAATTCCTGCCGTAAAAATAACCAGTCAACGCGAATGCGACGAAGAGTACGGTGGCCGCGACTGCGGCGGCAGGCATCCGCCACGCAACGGTTCGCGAAAAGGCGAACGGAATCGCCGCAGGCAGCTTAACAGTTTCTTCCACATCGCGGGAGAACGTGATGCCTTCCCGTTCGGCACGATCAAGGAAGCGGCGAATGAAGAGTTCCGAGTCGATGCATTCCTCAATGGCTTTCGGCGAGATTGTCGGGTCTTGCTTTGCGGTTGCGAATTGTTGAGCCGCAACGTTCAAGTAGTTGAAATAGGCCTGCTTACAGTGTTCACATTCCGAAGCGTGGTGCTCTAATTCGGCGAGCTCCTCGCCTGTGGCTTGCCCAACGCTGGCGGCAGCGCAGATTTCCTCGAAATGTTCGTGCCTTAACATGTCGTGCCTTCCTCAATGAGCAATTGCTGGTCTCGCCCCTTCCGCCTGCGAGCCGTCTTCCAGGTAAGATCGAAGTCGCTCGAGGCCCCTGTAATAATGGTGACGCACGTTCGAGAACTTCTCATTTCTTCGCCGCGCAATTTCCTTGAAATCCAAACCTTCGAAAAAGAACATCTCAATCGTCTGCCTCTGCGCGTCTGGGAGAGACGCGAGTGCTTCGGTGGCAAGCCGGCTCGTCTCCTGCAATTGGAGCCGGCACGGAGACCAAAGGCTTGTCGCTTCATCAACGGCACTTACATCAGCCTTGTTGTACACCTGCCGGACCAGCAGATAGTTCCGCTGATTGGCGCTGCGGCTATACGCGTATTGGAGAAGCCACACTTTAAGAGTCCCTCTCGCAGGGTCGAATTGTCCCGCCTTTCGATAAATCTCCAGGAAAACGGACTGCGTGAGATCCTCCGCTTCCGCGGCATCTCGTAAAATGTGCAAAGCGGTCACGTGAACCAGGCGGTGATAACGCTTAAAAATCACTGCGAACGCATCGGTATTACCGGCTTGAAGGTGCCGCATTACGCGCTCATCATCGAGCATAAGGAGTTCCGCATACGACGCACGGTCGTCGCAATCGCCGGAACTAGTTTTAGGAAGAAACATGTCAACGTGGCCGCTCGTATATACCACATGAACGGACGAGAGATCACGCAGGAAAATTATTTTCTTGAGTGGGACAGGATGCCTTTTCAGGCGGTATACAACAGATGGGAATGCGGACGACGGCTTGCCGATTTGGCATTCCAAACGGCCTCGAGGAAGTGACCGCAACCCCGTCTACAAACAATGCGGCCAATAGTTAAAGTTTGGATGATGGTGGTGGGGCTAGGTGGCGCTCTGGCTTGTTCCGAGCTACTGGCGCAAGGACAGCCGAGTCTGGAGAGGGCCAGAGATCTCGTCTCCACAGGCTCATTCGACAAGGCAGAGGCGATGCTACGGCAAACTATCGTAGCTGATCCGACCAGTATTGACGCACGAGTATTGCTCGGCAAAACGCTGGCTCTGCAGGGGGTCCGGGGCGAAGCGATTGAGCAGCTGGCCGAGGCAGTGCGACTGAATCCAGGCTCGGCGAACGCACACAATGAATTCGGCATGGTTTTGAGCCGCTTTGTCGAAGTGAGGGCAGCACGTCAGGAGTTTGAGAGAGCTCTCGAACTCGACCCAGGTCTGGCGGAGGCTCATGTCAATCTGTCACTGGTTCTCGCACAGGCTGGCGAGTTGGCCGCAGCCGGTGACCATCTCGATCGCACCATTGAACTGCAAGGCAACCACCCAAAGGCCGCCTACGCGCATTACCTTAGAGCAAAAATCTGGGCCGCACAGGATCAAACGGACAAGGCGATGGTTGAATTTCAGACGGCTGTTCACTTGCGGCCCAGCTATGCAGAGGCCTGGTCGGATCTAGGCGGAATGAGACGTCTGGCTCTCGACAATGCAGGAGCGATGAGAGCGTTACAGAGGGCGGTTACCCTGAAACCGGACGACGTATTGGCCCAGTATCGTCTGGGTCAGTTGTACCTGCACGACGGACAGGCACTGAAGGCTGTCGAGCATCTGAAGCAGGCTCTGTTCTATGGTCCCAACGATCGTGCCACGCTCTACAACCTATTGCTTGCCCTGCGAAAGACGGGGCGGTTGGAGGAAGCAAAACCCATCGAGAAAAGGATGGCTGAGCTGCAACATCAAAGCGACCGGGCCTCCGAAGTGGGATTTGCCGCGTCTGATCTGAACAGCGAAGGAATACAACTTGAAAGATCAGGGGACGTCCGTTCTGCTCTGGCCAAGTATCGGGCGGCTCTCGATCTGGACCCCACTGGGTTCGGCTTCCGTTTGAACTACGCTCTCGCTCTATGCCGGCTTGGCCGGTGGCAGGATGGAATTGTGGAACTACGCGAAGTGCTCCGACTCGACCCCGACAATGCAGATGCGGCTAAGGCCCTGTATATCGCAGTTGACAGGGCGAAGCCACAGTCTGGAAATGTTCGCAAGCGTCCTTGAATTCCTCGGCTACAACTTACCTCGTCTCGAGGAGCCGCATTTAGCGGAAGTCACTCTTGGGATATCAAGAAATACCCACCATCAAAAGCGGGCAGTTCGAAATTGGGGACGGATTTATAGGACTCTCCGGCGGCGTCACTGTGACGGATCGACACCCGCTCGCCGTCCTTCCATCGGAGTCTCGCCATTTGGTCCTCTGCTGTTGGGTTATAGACATGCACCAGCCAACTGTTCGCAACTGCCGCCGGCTTAATGGAGGAGACAAGAAGTTTCGTTGACGAGATCTCCATCAGTGGAAGATGCAGCGACCGGGGTGAGTCCGACACGCTAATGATTAGTGGCTGTCTTTTCTCCACGCCGAATTTCGCGGCTTCCGCTGCATCGAACGCAGCATGCGGCTGAATCGAATAGGCAAACGTGACAGGTCCTTCCTGATCTGCTTTGTAATTTGTATGCCAGTAATTGTTCATGACATAGGAGTAGATCGAGGATGACGTTTTGATCGACTTTATCCAAGGCTGCTCGGCCGTGATCTCGCCGATTTCCACCAGCGGAGCGTTCGCTGTTGCCCACGTCACACCGTATTCCCGGTTCGAGATGTCCACCCAGCTTTCCACCGAGAAAAAGTTCTTACAAGCGCCGGCCAACTGATCGGCCTCGGGACGAACCACTCCATCGGCCACGTCGTAGCGCAACTGCCCTTCCGGTACGGAGAACGGAAAGGCGATATGCACTCCTTCTTTTTGGCGTACGGCGAGTTTGTCAATATTCGTGATCACATCTACGCGATTGATTCCTTCGACGAGGCGGATCTCGCTGGAATAGTGCTTCGCGCCGGGCGCATCGCCCTCCACCAGAAGGGAGACCAGCAGCTCTCCCTGTTCCTTTGCGCGCACATGCACGTTCGAGAGCTTCTGTGCTTTTCGCGAATCGGTGCCAGGTACATAAACATACTCATCCAGGCCGCCGCGCGCTGCATCCACCAACTCCATTCCATTCTTCTTCCACTTCAGACTGGCGACTGCGCCCGTTTGAGGGTTGATCGAGAGTGAAAGAAAATCATTCTCGAGTACATTCCCCGCGGTCTTTGCGGAATCACGGCTCCCGGCTCTCCCAGGGGTTACTACAAGTTCTTCGGGCGAAAATGGAGGAATGTCATCGACCAACACTGCAAGTTCTCCGGTGGACAGGCGTTGCGATCGCAATGGCTTGCCGCCGGGTCCGATCACCCGCTCTCCGGCCGAACTCTGCTCCGGCGAGAGAAAAACTACATCAGTCCGCGTCCAGGAGTTTGTGTTGTAGACCTGGATTGCGTTGTGTGACAATTCCTTTTTCGAGGGAGCGTGCAGCACTTTTTCCAGTTGCTCGCGCGATTGCCTGTCTGCATTCAACGCAAACTGACGCTTCGTCTCCCACTGTTGTTTCACAAAAGGTAAGTCCGGCTCTTCCGTGCTGTTGTGCGCCCCCCACGTGTGCTCGTCGAAAAAGGCCACATTTCGCCATGCGGCTTCGTATTCCGAAGCCGGATATGCGGCTGGGGCCAGCATCGACCACAATGTCTCTCCCTGAATCAGACGATCGGCTGTGGCACGGTTGAGCGCCGCCTCGTACGCTGAAGAGACCGCGCCGTCCTCCCAATAAGGAGTAAAGTCACCTTGCACGACAGGGAGAGTCGCGCCGTAGCGCCTCTCGAATTCCCGGAACATCTGCTCATGCGTCGCGATGATCAGCCGCGGCGTCACATATCTCTCATTCCAATGCCGAACAAAATCGGCCAGGGTTGGATCCGGCCCGCCATTGTCCCCGAGCGTATAAGGAAGCTGCACCATATCGAACGGATACGATGAGTCATCCAGCTTTCGCATCAGGCCCATGATCTTTTCGTCCCCGAGTTGGCTGAGTGAACCTTCATGAAAACTGGAATAGCTTGCACCCGCCATCCAGGTCAGTACTTTTTCCTTGCCCGATTGCGACGCCCAGTAGAACGGCTTGTCGCCCCACGCCTGTAAGGTATATCCGATGCGATCGCCCGCGTTCGGCGCTGTGGCGAAATACTTCACGCCGCTCTGTGCCATGGCTGAAACAATCCCCCAGCTGAAACCGGGAACATCCGAAGTCACTGCTGTCGTCATTGGGATACGGAACTCGCGTCGCAGGTGTCGCGCGAAGTCGAAAAAATGTGGCATCTCCTCCGCATTGGCGAGGCCGGTGAGCATGTTGGCGTAAAGCGCACTGAGCCCGATGCTTCCCTGTCGTATGTCGGCGAAAACTTCTTCCCGTTGCGCGGAAGACGCCTGCTTGAGATAACTCTCCAGCGCCCAGATCGTTTCCATGTTCCACTTGTACCTGGCATCCTGCGGGTAATCCGCTGTCTGGTGGATGAGCTGCATCGCCCGCTCCAGGTTCTTCCACTGTTTCCGTTCGACGTCGGCCTGCAGATCTGTGTATCCGATGTCGTTGTGCGAATAGCACAGGAGATAGATCGTCTTTGTCTTGACGGGTGCGACCTGAATTTTGTCGGTCTGCACAAGCTGCCCGTTCAGCCTGAATCGGATCGCGACAATTTCCTTAAACTTTGCTTCGGGAACGGCGATCTGAAAGACATTCGCTCCGATCTTTAGCGGCGTATCGGCAATTTCCTGCGTAGGCGTGCGCAGGCTGAGAGTTCTGCCTGCAGTCAGATTGTCCACGCTCAGCCGCAGCGATTGCATCTCGCGACCGGTATCTCTTACCAGAGCGGGATCGGCTCGTACTTTCGGAGCGAAGTTGAAGGCATGTTGAAAAGTCATATACCAATCAGGGCTTCCCGAGTGGTCTCCTCTCACTTCGAGCAGGAGCGGCTTCCCGGGCGGGAAGTCTTTTGCGGGAGCTTTCAGGACCATGTACCCGAACAAATCACCCGCCTTGTCCACCATCTCGGCATTGAACGTCAATTCAGAGCCGTTCTTACCTGTAACCTTCCACTTCTTTGCCGTGTCATCCTTCGCATTTCTGAAGGTAAACCACCGTTGGCCGTTGATCAGGAAGTCGAAATTGTGGCTCTCCACTTCCTCGGCAAAGCCCTTACCTTCAATCCCAGCCAGCCAGATGAACTGAATAAAGTTGCTATGCGCATCCGGCATGGGATCGGTTTCCCAGGAGACTGCGGGGGCGACATCCTGACCTCTTACCAGCAACGCCGAGTCGGCATCCGGGTCCGGTGAGTGATAGTGGATCGTTTCTCCGTTCACAGATGAGTGGTATCCGCTGACGTAACGGTCAGCCGCGGCGGAAGGCTGCGACAAAGCGTCTTTCACTTCAATGACAATCTCATTGCCAGCTTGCTGGCCAACCGCGCAGTGGAAGTCGGCAAGGGCAAAACTGGCCAGCACAACAACTATAGAGAGCTTCATTGGAGTCCCTTATTACAGCGATTTGCTGCGAAGCAAGAGCAGGAACGCGCACTGCAATCAGACGCAAGACATGCCGGTGTTACGAACCGCAGGAATGCATCAAGCCTGTACTCCTCGCGCGTCGAGGGGTACACAGTATCAGCTGCCATTGATGTGCATGACTGACCTCGAATTACCGAGTCTACCAGTGTCCGTCTGCTCAGAGTGTGGAGGAGCAGGACTCGGTTCATGGAGTTCACGGAAAAGAGTTTGCTCGACGGGTTATTTCGCACGTGGTCCACTTGACAAACAAGTGAAACCTGGTAATCTCTCTATATTAAGAGACCACTTGGATGTCTAATAAAGAAAAAGAATCGATCCAGCTGCTGCAGGGGACTCTTGATCTCATCGTTTTGCGCACACTCGTGACGATGGGCCCACAACACGCTTATCAAATTGCCACGCGTCTCCAGCAGATCTCCGATCGGCTGCTCAACCTCAACCAGGGCACTCTCTATCCAGCATTGGTGCGGCTGGAGCAGTACGGGTGGATTAAGGGGACCTGGGGAAGGACCGAGAGCAACCGGGAAGCCAGATTCTACGAAATCACCAGGGCGGGACGAAAAGCCTTAGGGGAGGAGACACAGACGTGGAGAAGAATGTCGGCTCTGGTGGAACGGCTCTTGCTTGAGGAGTCTTAGCCATGAAGCACCTGAGACGCATCTTTCTGAGGTTTTATCTGCTTTTCGCCAACTCTAAAGTGGAAGCGGAACTGGCAAGAGAAATTGGCGCGCACCTGGCGTTGCTGGAAGACGAATATGTGCGCCAGGGAATGACACCCGAAGAGGCACGACGGGCCGCCAGACTCGCCTACGGAGGTGTGGAGCAGGCGAAGCAACGTCATCGCGATGAGCGAACCTTTCAAGGGCTGAGCCAGATTCCGCAGGACATTCGATATACCTTCCGTCAACTGCGCAAGTCTCCCGGATTTACCGTGACGGCCGTCCTGATGCTCGCGCTGGGCATCGGGGCGACGACGGCGATTTTTTCCATCGTCGAGGGAGTACTGCTGCGTCCGCTGCCATTCCCCGATCCGGATCGTCTGGTCACCCTGGGAGATGTGATGGAAGGCTCGCACTGTGTGTCCTGCGCTCATTCCAGCGTAACCGCTCCCGACATCCGCAATTACATGCGCGACACGCAGAGCTTCAGCCACCTGGGCGGCTATCGCGGAAGACTGTTTGAACTGTCCGGCCCCGGCAATCCGGCGGCAGTAAATGGGACGCGGATGAGCGGCGAGGTCTTTGCCGCGCTGGGAGTACAGCCGCTTCTGGGGCGAACGTTCACGCAACAGGAAGATGAAGAAGGCCAGCAGCTGGCGGTGCTGAGCTATGACATGTGGCGGAGCCGCTTCCACGGCGATGCGAAGGTGCTGGGGGGCAAGATCCTTCTCTATCGCAAGCCCTACACCGTGATCGGCGTGATGCCGCGCGATTTCGAGTTTCCGCTCAACTCTGGGCATGTGAACCAGAGCGAGTTTTGGCTTCCGCTCAGCCTCCAGCCAAAGGAATTTACGGCGGGCAGTGTGGCGTCGTGGAATGCTCACATGGTGGGGCGCTTAAAGCCCGGCATTACTGCCGAGCAGGCGCAGAGCGATACGGAGCGAGTGGCGCAGGATACGATGCGCGACTATCCGGCCTACATGCGCAGTCTTCGTATTCACGCGGTGGTGACGCCGCTGCATGAAGATACGGTGCGGCAGGCGCGGCCCCTGCTGCGCACTCTGCTCTTGGCCGTGATTGTTGTTCTGCTGATCGCCTGCGCGAACCTGGCCGGAGTTTTGCTGGTGCGCGCCATCCGCAGACGAAGAGAGATCGCGGTGCGCCTCGCCCTGGGCGCTCGCGCGGCCACGTTGCTCCGGCAGGCCATCCTGGAAAGCACGGTCTTGAGCGTCGCCGGCGGCGTGATAGGGCTTGCATTGGCGGCTGTCGCTTTGCGGGTGGGCGTAAGCCTGCTACCGCAGACGCTGCCTCGCATCAATGAGATTGGCCTGGACTGGCCGGTCATGCTCTTCGCGCTGGGACTGGCGCTGCTGACCGGCTTTCTCTGTGGATTGGCTCCCGCATTTGCCGCAATCAGGACGAGCGTTAATGAGTCGCTTAAAGAAGGCGGACGCACCGGCACCCTGGGCAGCGGCCATGCCAGGCTGCGCTCGGCGCTGGTGGTGGCGGAGATTGCCGTGGCGCTGACCCTGCTTACCGCCTCCGGCCTGTTGCTGCGCAGCTTCGAAAATATGCGCAATGTGGAATTAGGGTTCCGCCCTGACAATACACTGGCTGCGCTCTACGTTCTGCCGCAGCAGCGGTATGGAACGCAATTCGCGATCGATGAATTCACGAGAATTCTGCTGAACGACGTGGGGCATCTGCCTGGCGTAGATGCTGTCGGCATCACTTCGTTTTTGCCTGCGGCCGGCAACAATTGGGGCATCGCTTTCACCATCGAGGGCTATGTTTCCCCCAAGGGGGCGGGATTGAATATGGCGTCGATGTCGCTGGTCGAGAGCGACCCCTTCGAAGCGCTGGGCATTCGTATTCTCCGCGGGCGCGTCTTTACCGAATCGGATAACGCCGGCTCACAGTTGGTGGCTATCGTGAATCGCAGGATGGCCGAGCAGTACTGGCCAGGCCAGGACCCGATCGGCAAGCGGCTGCGCCGGGGCATGCCGGAGACCTCCACGCCGTGGATGACGGTGGTGGGCGAGGTCGATGATGTCAAGCTGGGGTCGCGCGATGCGGAGACGATGGCACAGGTATACCAGCCGGTAACACAGACGGTCGCCAGTGAAAGCGTTTTGGCCTCTGTCGGCGAACTGAGCGGCGCCGACGGCTGGATCGTTCTGCACAGCCGTATGGATCCGGAGCAGATGGAAGACACGCTTCGCGCAACCGTGCGGCAGATCGACCCGCAGTTGCCGCTCTACCAGCTGCAGACGATGGAGCACGCCATCTCGAAGAGCGAGGCGCCGCGTCGTTTCAATACCGTGCTGATTTCCTCATTTGCCATCGCTGCTGTGCTGCTGAGTGTTCTCGGGATCTATGCGGTGATTGCGTTCTCCGTGGCATTGCGCGAGCAGGAAATGGCGGTGCGCATGGCGCTTGGCTTCCCGCGCTCCGGAGTGATCGTGCTCATTCTGAGTTCCGGCGCGAAACTTGCGGGTATTGGCTGTGGCCTCGGTTTGCTTGGCGCCCTGGCTGCGTCCCGTTTGCTGCGTTCCTTTTTGTTTGAAGTTAGCCCGTTCGACCCGGGGGTGCTTGCACTTTCTGCCATCGCAATGCTGCTGCTGGCGTTGGCAGCTTCTGCACTACCGGCCAGACGCGCATCGAGTACGGATCCCATGCTGGCTTTGAGAGGCGAATAGGAAGACCCCGAGTGGATTCTAAGAGAACCGATTCTGATTGCCGGTGCCGAGTCACGCTAATGCTTTGTCGGACGCGCGCCAGCGGGAAAGAGTGTGGAGAACGACTGTTGGTGCGCGCGTTCGATAAAGTACTAGCGTCATAGGCCAGGCGGACGACAGCGGCCTATCCGATAAAGTCCTTCCGAAAATGCTCAAGACATATTGCAGTCCCATAGAAATCCTGATATATATGGGTATCCAATAGGAGCTGCATGGCAGACAAAACTGAAGTCTGGCTGGGCACGCTGTCATTGATGGTCCTAAGAACACTGGCGACAATGGGGCCGCAGCATGGGTACGGCCTTGCGAGGCGCATCGAGCAGATCAGCGGCGATCTGCTGTCCCTCAATTACGGCACGCTGTATCCCGCGTTACTCAAACTTGAACAGGAAGGAGCCATCACTTCCGAATGGGGTGTTTCCGATAATAATCGCAAGGCCAGGTTCTATCGCCTGACCAGAACCGGGCGCCGGCAACTCGAACGTCAAACGCACGACTGGCAACAGGCGACTGCGATCGTGGCCCGCTTCTTATCGCCTTCCGAGGAGGGCTAATGCTGAAGCTCCGGAGATTATGGATGCGATTGCAAGCCACAATAGGCTCAGGCCATTGCGACCGGGATTTTGGCGATGAGCTAGAGAGCATTCTCCAGATGCATGTTGACGATAATTTGCGTGCCGGTATGACGCCCGAGGAAGCGCGTCGGCAGGCTCTCATCACTTTGGGCGGTGTGGAGCAGGTCCGCCAGACTGTGCGCGACCGGAGAGGATTGCCATGGCTGGAGGTATTAGGACGTGATCTGAGATATGCGGCGCGTACCTTGTTTCGCACGCCGGGATTCACTGTAGTGGCAATGCTGGTAATGGCAATCGGCATTGGCGCGAGCGTTTCTTTGTTCACCGTCATCAACTCCGTTCTGTTGCGTCCATTGCCGTTTCCGCAGTCGGATCGTCTTGTAGCAATCTACAGTCAGGATGGTGTCTGGTCCCACAACACGGTGGCTCCGGGCGATTTCTACGATTGGCAGAATGCCTCGCACGGTTTTGAGCAGATGGCTATCTGGCGCTGGACAGGATTCAACATGTCCGCCACTGATGGCGAACTTCCCGAGTTCCTCAACGCCGGCACCTGTTCGTGGAATTTGTTCTCCACTCTCGGAATCAGTCCAGTGCTGGGACGTTCCTTCACGCCGGCTGACGACAATCCTGGCGCCGCGCGCACCGCGATTCTCTCCTGGGCTTTATTTGAGCGCCGCTTCAACCACAATCCTGCGGTCCTGGGAAATACCGTTCGACTCAATGGTCAGCTATACACCGTCGTTGGTGTCCTTCCAGGCTGGTTTCAATATCCGAACCCGAAAATTCAGTTGTGGGTACCCTGGCAAATTGAAATACCTCGTGAGATCCAGTGGAGCCACTACGATCACATCGGCTACGTTGTGGGACGTCTTAAGCCGGACATCCAGTCAACGGTTGCCATTCAGGAGCTCAGCGCTGCCCAGCATCAGATCTACCTTCGGCTCAACGGCACCGGACCCGTTAAGCAGGGTGCCAATGCAACACGACTTCTGGAGGACCTGGTCGGAGAAGTGAAGACGCCTTTGTATGTGCTGCTATCCGCCGTTGTCTGCCTCCTCTTCATCGCTTCTCTCAATCTCTCTAACCTGCTCGTCGCGCGGTCGGCAGCTCGGCGGAGAGAAATGGCGATCCGCACCGCCCTCGGAAGCAGCCGCCTTTGCCTGGTTCGGCAACAACTCACCGAAAGCCTGCTGATTTGCCTGGGGGGAGGAATTGTCGGCCTATTACTCGCAAATGCGGGAACTCGCTGGCTGACGACCCATTGGGACGGGCTGCCGCGCGCACATAGCGTTCACCAGGACAGCATGGCCGTTGCATTTGCACTTGGGATCACCGCGACGGCGGGAGTTCTGGCCGGCCTGCTGCCTGCCATCTCTGCGAGCGGCAGTAATGTTCTCTCGGCTCTGCAGGAAAACTCGCGAGGAATTGGCGGAAGCGCATCTCGCACGTCAATGCGCAAAGCATTGTTAACCGGCGAGATTGCCCTGACGGTTGTCCTGCTGGTTGCTGCGGGTTTGCTCTTCAGAAGTTTTCTCCGCCTTCGAGCTGTCGACCTGGGCTGCACAACAAAGAACGTGCTGACCATGAACTATTTCCTTCGCGGGGACAAATACTCAAAACCCGAACAGATCGTAAACTTTGACACAGAATTACTGGAAAAGGTACGTCATATTCCAGGCGTGAAGGCGGCCGGACTCACGAACGTTGTGCCAGGCGATGGCTACTATGGCGATCACGAATTCTGGGTTCCCGAGCATCCGCCACAGCCGCTTGGAGAACATCACTTCGCCGCATACCGCACCGCCGATCCCGACTATTTCTCAACCCTTCAAATTCCCCTGGTCCGAGGGCGCTTCTTTTCTGAGAATGAGCGACTGGAGCACGACAAATACGCGATCGTGAACCAGGAATTCGTTCGGCAATTTTTTCCTGCCGAGGATCCCGTTGGAAAGCATCTGCGTGTGGCCTGGCGGACTCCGCAGGGAGAGAACTACGAGATCATCGGAGTGGTTGGTGACACGAGCTATCAAATCGACCGCTCCGCCCGCCCTATGATGTGGTTTCCGATCCTGGCAGGTATTCCCGGCAATTCCGGTGATTCCGTATTGGTTGTGCGCTCTGCAAAAGATGTAATGCCACTCGCAATTCCGATCCAGAACGTGATTGCCTCTCTGGATCCCGACCTTCCGGTCAAGAACATACTGACGATGGAGCAAATTGTAGGTGAGTCCACCGCAAATTCCAGTTTCACTGCAACGTTGGTATTAAGTTTCGCGGGATTGTCTCTACTGCTGGCAGCAGTAGGGCTCTATGGTGTGCTGTCGTATCTAGTTACCCAGCGAACGCAAGAGATCGGCATTCGCATGGCGCTCGGCGCAGAGCGAGAGCGTGTGCTACGCCTGATGCTCCTGGACGGACTGCGGCCGGCGCTGGTCGGTCTTGCCTTGGGAATGGCCGCTAGCATTGCCGTCACACGACTGATTCGTTCTGTACTTTACGGAACAAGTCCGCTCGATGCGACCGTGTTCTTCCTGGTCATTGTGACCTTGCTGCTGTCTTCCATTGCGGCATGCCTTGTCCCCGCTTGGCGCGCAGCGCGAATCGAGCCGATGAAGGCGCTGCGGTCAGAGTAAGGCGGATGAAAGGGATGCAGAAAATCAAAATTATGGCAACCTTGTGGAGCCTGGGAGGCAAGTATTTGCCATGAAGTTTCTCCTCGCAGCCATTTCAGTGCTGTCATACCTCGCGATAGGTGCTCCAGGTCAAATGCCTGGCCCCGGAGCTGCGGTCAGGACTACGACCATCCCGCTGGACAAACCGGATGAACAGCAGCCTCGCAATGTGAAAACAGAATGGGTAACGTACAAAGGACGAAAAGCGCTGCGCGTGATTGACGCCGCGCCGCCTGATGTCGCCGACGGGATTCAACTTGTCATCTTAAATAAGACTGAATTTCGGGACGGCACGATTGAAATCGAGTTGACGGGTGAACCCAGCCCGACGGCAAAGAGCACGGCACCGCGGGGATTCGTCGGTGTGGCCTTCCGCGTCAATCTTGATGCCGCCAGGGACGCTGCAAAGTACGAGTGCTTCTACCTGCGTCCGACGAATGGGCGCGCCGACGACCAGGTGCGACGCAACCATTCGACCCAATACATTTCTTACCCGGACTTCCCCTGGTTTCGATTACGCAAGGAGTTCCCGGAGAAATACGAGAGCTATGCAGACGTCGTCCCCGGAGAATGGACCAGGCTGAAGATCGAAGTGCATGGTGACAAGGCGCGCTTGTACGTGCAGGGCTCGCCGCAACCGGCCCTGGTCGTCAACGACCTCAAACAGACGCAAGGCAGGATTGCCTTATGGGTTGGAACTGAAACGATCGCGCACTTCGCCAATCTACGCGTATCACACTGATTTCGAGAATCAGACCGTAGTTGGTGTAATCTTGACGGAATTCATGTAACTATCTTCAAATCATAGGATCAGGTGACATGAAACACAATCGGCTGGCCCTCATATTGGTTTTCGCGACGGTCCTGTGCTCGGGCGTCCATGTGAAAGCTCAAGATCAGATTATTCAACCTGACGAAGAGAAGTCTGTCCAAGTTGTCCTCGCCCGCTTCTATGACGGGTGGAACGCCCACGATGCTGACAAGATGGTGTCCGCGTACGCAGAAGATATTGACCACATCAACGTCTTCGGCGAGTGGCACAAGGGTCGCGACACTTTGCGCCAGGAACTGGCGCGCCTCCATGCCGTGCCCTCCGTGACAGCAAGAAGACCTACACCATCGAGAAAATCCGATTTCTGAGGCCGGATATTGCAGTCGTTCAGGTTTCGGCGCAAGGAACCGGGGGACCCAACCTTGGAACCTATGTCATGGAAAAACAGAATGAAGGATGGGTGGCGGTAAGCTTCACGAATGTCGTGCCGCACGACCCACCGTGGAAGAAGTAAGCAGCACTGAACAATCGTCCGACACGATTCCCAGCCGAGCAGAGAGTGTGTTGATAAGCGCCAAGACCATGTCAGCACGAACAGCAACAGCATGCCGAGTCTCCGCTTAGCCGCCTCGTTTTTATTCTTTGTTTCTTTTAGATATGATTGAGACTCTCGATAATGGGCTTGCTGCCGCCGATGCGATCCTTCACGGCTCGAAGCAACCACAAAACAAATAGCTGCCTTGGATGCCGCTTCCGGCGCGGGGTTGCCAGCGATTGAGTCAGGCCGCAAATTTCCTCGGCACCGGTTTGCTCTGATCTTCGGCAGTTCCCGAAAAGCCATGTCTGCGTCTGGCTCTGTGAGTGAACATGATCCCGAGCGCCATCCCCATAGCCGCTCCGGTACATAAACCAAGAATGGTAACGCTGGTGATGGAGGCGCTGCTTCCAGCCAACAAGAAGCCGGAAACAGACATACACAAGGTCCAGAGAGTTATGCGAATACTCATGGTGTACTCCTAATGGCAGCGCGCTGCCCTTATCGCCATTGAATGCAGGTGTACAGCACCGGAGGGTAACCTTTCAATCGGGTAAAAGTCCTATTACTGGGCCAGAAAAGCGTTTTGACATTCGCCGCTGCAGCGTTGAGGTTGGGACGAGAACATTAATGTGCAGACGCATGCGACGCCGAAGCGACGCTAACCAGTTCGCCTATCAGGAGGCAAACAGAGGCTGCGCGTGACACTGGCATCCGACGTTTTAGTGAAGTAACCTCAACGCTCCGTCCCGTAGTGCGGGGATGAAAACCGGCCTTGTAAAAAAAGTGGTCGTTTCTGACCAGACACGGACAGGACGCACGCGTAACTTTTGGAATTGCATGTACAGGCTGGACAGGTGGCCGCGAACCTGCGGCCTCTTTCTTGCTGACCGAAGACACTCCAGAGGTTGTTTATGTTGAAACTGTCCCTCGACGAAAATTGTCGCACCTCTCGGGCAGTCGGAAGCGCGGCATTGAATACTGGGCTTTATCAACACGCTGCGTGTGGCAGGACCGAGATTTTAAACATCGGGAGCATCCTCAAAGCTTGCACGAATCGCAGTTGTCCCAACAAAGGTGCTAACTGGACCTGCATAAGAAAGCCGCTTAAGCACGCACGGACCCCCGTCAAATTGGAGAGCTGAAACGGGGCAGTCTCCCTTTCCCACTCTCCTGAGTACAGTTTCCAGCAACAATCGTTCCCCTGTTAGCGCAAAGTTTTGCAACCTCTCCAGAGCCTCCACGAGATCGAAACTGTAAAAGAGGAAGTAACCCCCGCGCCATTTGGCATCCAAGCTGCACCGCTAACAGTGCTTCGAGGCGGCAGCCAGCTCATCAATGTCGGAATCTCCTACGTCTTCATCCCGTATCCCCTCCCTCGACGGTATTCGTGCTTTGGCCATAACATTGGTTTGCGTCGGTCACTTTGCTTACAACGCCGGTTTCAGGTGGTGGACGGACCTCTACGCCCACTACGGGGTGCGTATTTTTCTAGTCCTTTCGGGCTTTCTGATCACAACCTTACTCAAACGTGAGCAAGAGGACACGGGCACGATCAATCTAAAACGGTTTTTCATCCGGCGTGCCTATCGCATCCTTCCGGCTGCGTATGCTTACATGATTCTGGTTTCAATCGTCTTTGGCGATTCATTCACATCCAGGGATCTGGTTGTTACATTCACGTATCTATCCTCATACTTCCATCTGCCCTGGCTTTTGAGCCATCTGTGGTCCCTTTCGGTCGAGGAACAGTTTTATTTGCTCTGGCCAGCCGCGATGGCGCTTGGCATCATGCTTGCCCGCCGGTTCGCTTTCGGCGCGATCGTTTTCGCACCAGTATTTCAATTTGCAATGGCTAAGATCGGCCTGGCCCTGGTGGCGTTTTATTGTTTCCCATCGGTCGCAGATTCACTTGCCGCAGGATGCCTTCTTGCCATCTATCAGACCAAACTCGAGAAGTATCGCTCATTCTTTGCCTGGCGCGGGTTTCCGTTGATTTGGGCGCTAACATTGTCCTTTCCCTTTCTGCTGCATTACCGCTATCTCTTGAGGTTTTGGCCATTACCCCAACTGCTTCAGGTTTCTGCGCAGACACTTTTTTCTGCAGGTGTTGTTCTTTGCATCCAGAATGCAATCGTTGCCCGTCACCGGATTCTGAATATGCCGCTTGTAGTATGGCTCGGGACCATAAGCTACAGTCTCTATCTCTGGCAAATGCCGTTCGCCAACCCCGCAGCGCCATCCTGGTTCACAGCTTTTCCTCAAAATCTCGTACTTGCTTTGCTGGCGGCTGTCGTTTCGTTTTATGCAATCGAGCAGCCTGCCTTAAAACTGCGCGGACGTCGTGCCGCTCCCATCCCAATAAAACGACCACAAGTCTCAGTTCCCTTTGCCAATGCGTGGGCGGTTCGTGCGAAAGACGTCGTCTGACAGACTGACTCATACCATTGCGCCCAGACGGATCGCGCTTTTTGCGCGACCGGTGCAGCATCCTCGGGCAGGCCAGGAGTCAGGTGTTTCCATCAGGATCGGTGAAGATTTCCCGACCCCCGGGATGGATGGGGCGTGGCGGTTCCTCAGGGGGAGGGCCACGCTCTCCTCCCCTTTTCTTTTCTTCTGCAGCCTGACTCGATCATTCTCGCGATAGTGCAGGCGGGCTGGTGAATCTCCTGAGGGCCGCGGGCGTGCCAGGCCCACGTCACGACTCTTGCGGGAGCGATGCGCATCTTCCAGAGTCAGCAGTGTGCGCTCCATGGAAAGTTCGCACCTGGACAGGATCCGGCAAATTGCCGCGCCAGTTGATTAAGCAGCTATCGCATAGTAGTAGTAGCTGTCGGCGCGACCCAACAAACGAATCATTTCGTGGAGCGTAGGGATATCGAACTTTGCGAGCGGACTGACCAGCTGCAGCCTTTCACGCACAGATTGGGATGGGTTGAACAGCTTTAATCGGATGTTGTGAGCGCACGCCCATCGCTGGAGGAATACAAGCACCCCGAGACCGCCTCCCTCTAAGGCACGCACTTCCGAAAGCTCAATCACAACAGTGTGCGCATCGCGTTGTGACATCACAACGTCGCGTAATTTGATAGCCGATTCGCCCCGCACAATTTTCCCTTCGCATTCAATGATGGCGACATCGCCAATGGTTTCGACATTTAGCTTCAACATGGTTTCTCCAATCTGTCTCTTCCCGAGCACGGACTGTACTATCGGCTTACCCTTTTCAGGATGAGATGCTGCGTAGCTCCCGGACCGTGGCACCGGAAGTTCCTCCATGACAACCAGAAAATCCGCCTGCCAGATGTACTACAAACTGCCGAGCCTTTCGAAATCGGATGCGTCGGTAAAGTGACAAATCATCACGCTGCGTCCGCTGAAGTGGACGGCAATTCAGCTACAAACAAATGTGTAATAGTGTCGATGAGAGTCGTTGCTTTTTCTGATTTGTCTATCAAGTCGTGTACCCCAGCCGCCAGGGCTGCGTTCCTGATGAGTGGATCCGCAAAGGTCGTGTACATCACAATGGGAACCGCAGGCATAAGTCGCGTGAGGACGCGACTCGCATCAATGCCATTCATCACAGGCATGACAAGGTCAATTACGATTAGGTCGGGATGAAGTTTCTGGGCTTTGTCGATTCCGTCGGAGCCATTCTCCGCCTCTCCGCAAATCGTCCACTCAGGCTGCTTCACGAACATTGAGCGCAGGCTGCGCCGGATAAGAGGGCTGTCATCGACAATTAAGATGCGTTTCACATATGCCAGATTTGGGGTTGCACAATTCGCATTTTCATGTTCCCCACATGGCTCTTCAATCGGGTAAATACTGTACGCTAGCGCACCATTGATGTCTTTCCTCTGACAGAATCCGCGTTCTCACTCCCCAGCCACAGCGCTCAACACAAGGTCAATATTCTGCTGCATTTGTACGTTGGAGACTGAACAGGAGATCAGCTCAAAATCCCGCTCCGAATGGAATACAGCACACAAACCGCAGAGGGTCGGCCCCCACCACGGCTATGCGAATCAGCGGTGTCTTCCTCACAACAGCTTTCCTCGCTTTGCGTCTGCGTGAGCATAGCTGCGTTTGTCTGAGAAGCCGAGATTACTGGATTAACCTCCGCCACCGTCGAGCCGCCGACTGGGAGCTAAAGCCTCTCCTACCGAACCTGTTCGCCGACTGGTTCGCATTTAATTGCGCGAATATTTTGTCAAAAAGAAAGGTAAATGCTTCGTGGCTGTATAAAACGACACCAACTCTTTCTTTCCGCCGGCGATAAATGCCTTTTGTTCGCAAAGTTGGAATGGCCTATGAGAGGCCAACACCAAGCCAGATGGTTCGCCTCAATTGATCAACCGGCTTCGCGCATTGATAAACTTTTACATCTCTGTGACACACCGCAGCAAGGTGAGTGTTATCGTCTTTGCTAAGCACCGCGACAGCCCCCGTCGACGGCGAGTACAGGTGTTCCATGTATCGCCTTCCTGCCACACCAGTATCGTTGGCAGCAGCGACTTTCCGACCCAGCGTTGAAACGCTGATACGGTCCGCGCCGAGCCTGAACTCTCCCAATCGATTCGTGTCGTCTCGCGTCTGCCTGCTTATCATATCGGTGGCGTTTGTTTGCTCAGCCTGCGGTGTTTGCCCTCCACCACCCTTCATCGCCTCTATTTCACCCAACAACGTAAACGCTGGCGGCAACCAGATGGTATTTACTGTCAAAGGCACTGACTTTCGTCCTGATTCGTCCGTGAGTTGGAACGGCTCCTTGCGCCCTGCGACGTTCGTTAGCAGTCACCAATTAAAGGTCACAATCACGGCGGGAGATATCACAAACCCTGGCATGGTCCCGGTGTTTGTGTTCAATCCGCCGGAGACAAGCACAACCTCTGTTTCGGGCGCTATAGGAATGGGCACCGTCGCTAACTGTAGCCGCAAGGATTCGAATATTGTTTCCGTGACGATACGCACCGACCTGGTCCTAGTACGACTCCCTTCGCCGCGAACTTCGCGGACGGACTGAACGATATATGCGCTCCACACCATCCGGGAGGTTCGAGCCGAAATGAGCTTGAACCTGTTGGCAGGCATCAGGTGATGCACCGGCTGTGATATGCATCCCGAGCGAGAACCAAGATCTACTTGCCCCATACCGTATTCACGGTAGGACAAATTCGGGGGTAGCCTTGCAAAAATTGCATCGGTGCGTTCTGCCCCCTACATAAAACACCATAACCCACCATTTCTCATTGGCCCGAGGCGTGCTCATCGCTCTTAGTGATCATCTTACGATCGGACCAAAATGACGCCGGCGATCACGAGTTCGTTTTTTAAAGTGGCGGGGTTGGCCGCAGTGCTCTGCGGCTCTGCCGTCGCGCAACAGTATTCAAGCACTGAGGAACCCTCACTGGCCGCTATCGTGCAGGGAATGGAAAAGTCCCAGTCCGAAGTTCGGGCACAGGGTGCATATCAAGTAATTAGAGAGTACCGATTGTCTGGGGCTAAGAGTTCCAACGCAAACGCAGAGGTCGTGGCACAAGTGGACTTCGTTCCACCCGCGAGCCAAAATTACAACATTCAGAAATGGTCCGGCACTGGTCGAGGGAAGCAAGTTGTGGAACGGGTCTTGGATCACGAAGCAGAAGCAAGCGCAGCCATTCAGGCTCGAAGGGCACTCACGAGTGCTAATTACGATTTCACGCTGATCCGCGAGGCCATGTTCGAGAATCGACCTTGTTATCTCATGGGGCTGAAGCCGAAACGTAAAGACAAGGACTTGATCCTGGGAACAGCGTGGGTGGATAAGAGCTCACTGCTGGTTCTCCACATCGAGGGCGAAACCGCAAAATCTCCTTCATGGTGGGTGAGATCGGTTCAAATTAAGCTTTCTTTTGGCGATCTGTCAGGGACGTGGCTGCAAACCGGCATGGAGGCCGTTGCTGACGTGAGGCTTTTTGGGACTCATACCTTGACGTCGCGAATTCTGGATTATCGAGGCAGCGACGTCTCCGCTTCGACGAGACGCCCTCTGACAAGACGCCCTCCAAGTCTTATTCAATAGCGGTTGGTAATCCTGCAGGCGCAGCCCCATGTTGTGCTTTTTTTCCGTCTTGCTGGGACCTAGAAGCCGAGAGCTTCGGTCCATAAGCTGGAGCGAAGCGGCTTATATAGTGTCGCCGCATGGAAGTGTTAAAGAGGAGCACCAACACCAACGATTTGAGAAACTCGGTCATAGTCACGAGCGATGTAGCAGCGAATGACATGCGGCGCACAGGGTGATGAGGTTTTCTTCGAAGTCATTCCCGCCCTGGCTGCGAAATTCCCTGTGATGAACTTCGAGATTCGATCGAGTGCCGCAAGATTGGCACCTCCAGCCGTCGCGTCTCAGGACTTGCTGTCGCAGTTGGTCGTATTCCTCGGGATCAAGCCGTAGACGCGGCTTCTTTGGGTAGAATCGGATTCACGACGCCTTCTCGGTCACTTCGTGCAGAAATGCCTGCCGTTGGTCTCCGGGCAGGAATTTGAAGAACCGTGACATCGACTGCAGGAGTACGGTTGGGTCCTCATTCTCGAGGTTGGCTCCCGCCAGGAAGTCCGCACAGATCATCTCCAGACAGTAGCCTCGCGACTTGTCCGTGCCCAGCATCAAGGCTGCCGTCTCAATCGCCTGCTCGATCACCGGAATCTGGGTCTTGTAGAGCTTGAAGTAGATAATCTCCCACGGTTCCGATTCCCGCCCGGTTAGTTCCTTCTCCACTTCCTGCTTGAACTGATCCTTTGGCATGCGACCGTGCCTTGTGCAACCAGGTTGCACAATCGAACTCCTGTCCATCCCTCCGCGCCACTTTCGCCAACTCCAGCCCCTTCGTCCATCCCACTTCCTTCAGTTCCTTCCTGGCCTGTGGCGGCAGGTGCTCATGGATGGACATCAGGTAGTACGCCTTCCGCCTCGACTCCGGAAACCGCCTCGTCAGAAACTCGTCGAACGACTTCAGTTTCTCCACCCGCCAGTACTGCCCTGCTCTGACCTCACACAGGTACCGTCCCAGTTCCACGAAGCGGGTGTCCCGCTCGGCCTCCGACCGTCGCTCCCAGGCCAGGATCTCGTCGATCTTGGTCAGCACGAACAGGGCCCGCTTCTGGTTGAGCTTGGGCGGCATGGGCGGTGTCTTAGTAATTAAGTTCGTCAAACAGACCAAAGTCTTCTGCTCCTGGGCGTCGTACCAGCGCCGCTTCGGTCAGGTCCGGTCGTCCCAGACAGAGTCCGATGTAGGGACAGCTGGTGCAGGGGTTCTGGGGGAAGCGGATGCCACTGTGGGGCAGGAACTCGGCGGCTTCGATCCTGCGGATCGAGTCCTGGACCACAAATCAAGGGAGATCGATAGTCACGATGGAGGGCCACGACCGACACAAGTCTGATGGGAGCTTATGGAAGGACCGCTACTAAGAGTGCAATAAGGAGGGCGTCATGAAAAACGATGATTCAAAAGTCAGTCCGCGACAGCAAAAACCGCAGGCTCAAGTTTCAGCCGTGGCTGACGGATGGTCTGGAAACAATAATGGACACAGGGCGAATGAACGGTCCAGAGTATGCAACGAAGGTAAAGCTGAAGTGAGTGGGAAACCGACCGTCTCACTTCGGAAGGTCGAGTCGAATCGCCGGAATTCCCAAAAGTCCACGGGACCAAAGACAGCGACGGGGAAGAAAAGAGTTTCGAGGAATGCTGTCCGGCACGGGTTCTTTTCGAAATTCCTTCTGATCCAGCACAGGGATGGAAAGGAGAGCCAGAGCGAATTCGATGACTTCTATACTAGCGCTAACAAACACTATCAGCCGATCGGCTGGCTCGAAGAATTTTGGGTGGAAAAGACCGCCGTGTGGTCTTGGCGGCTTCGCCGGCTCATACGTTGTGAGAGCGGTCAAATTGCCAGAGCTCTTGCCGGGCATAGTTACGAGCTCCAACAATCAAGGGCAGACGATCTGGCAGAACCGGAGTCTGCGCCGTCGAGCAACCCGGAAATGGACGCCTTGACGGATCATCTCTTCTTGCCAGAGAAGGAAGAACTCGACAAACTGTTGCGGTATGAAGCTATGATCAATCGGCAACTCAACCATGCGATCACCGAGCTGGAACGGGTGCAGGCGCGCCGGAAGGGAGTAACGATTCGATCGATGTAATTGCGAAACAAAGCCACGAAGCTCTTTAGTTTCAACAGAGCGAGGAGCTTCGAGGTTCGAACAAAGCCAAATCTTCATCTCGATTCTGATTGGCGAAGAGCATCGGAGAGCTGCCTAGGGGTAAGGGACTGGGGCTCCGCGCGATCCGCATTGCCCGCTCCTCCTCAGCCCTTGACCGCTGCATCTGGCCTATCCATTCTGTGAAGGCTGGGTCTCAAATCTGGCTCTGCGCAAGGGATTGCATGGGATGCACAATCTTTCACTAACCAAATTATCCACCGTGCTATCTTATCTCGCTTAATCTCGTTGACAGGTGCTCCATTCAAGCGCAGAATTGTCGTGGTTTGGTGGGAGAGTTTTGCGATGGGGTGTCGCATACCACTGTGCGGATTCCTGATTAATAGTCAAGACGGATATCATTTTTCCTCGGCTTCGAATGCAGCAGACCCTTGCAGGTGGTGATTTTTTAGGATCAACTAAGAATTGATTCGCGCCGCTTGCCTGCTTAAGATTGTACCGCTCTGCTCCCCCGGCATGAGCGGATTGCGTTGAGGATGTAAGCCCCAGGACTCAAGTAACTTTTGAAGAAATGCCTTGCCCCGCCTGCGATGAGGCGAGTGTGTAAGCACGCGAGAGGCGTCGGACGGCACGAATCGAGACTCGGGCCGGCGGCTCACGCTTGTATTTCCACGATATCCAGATGCCAGAACACTGGCGCAGTTTCACAAGGAGATTGAGTTATGCACAGCAGCAAGATTGCAAGCACGCAGCCTCGCGACAATAGACTCCCACGACAAAATTGTCAGTGGTCGTCGCCCGCCAAGTTTGCGGCGAAACGAAGGAGACTAGCTATGCCGAGGACAATCAGCCGAATAGGGTTAGACCACTGGGCGATTTTACTGGGACTGTTACTACTGATGCTTGTAGGGAATGTTCCCGCGCAGGCCACCAATCCAGTCGACTGGGAGGTGGGAGACGTTTTTGTAGGGACGGGAAGTGGCAATTACCAGGTTTGGCATAGCGACAACCCGGCGGCTAACAATCCAACCTACACCAACGTGCAGTTGATTAACGACGGCTTAAGCGGTTTGACGGCCGGCTGTGGGTTTGACCCTGCCTATCGTTTCTTTGGCACGAACTTCTCGAACACGCGGGTGGATAGGTACGCGATCGATGCCACCTATCCTGTGGTCGAGCAACTACACAGTGGCGACGGTCTTTCCTTCCTCCAGCCCCGGATCGGTGGCCGCAGATGGTGGAAAGAACCTTTATGTTGGCTATTTGAACAGCGCCTCTGGACCAGGCGGTGGCAGGATTGAACAATGGACCAAGGACACCGACCCGGGCGAGCTCGACCTTCGGACACTACGTGTTCCGCAGTCGTTTTCAGTTCCAGTGGATAACGGCAGCGGCCCCAAGTGGATCGACCTGGCATCGGACGGGGTCACGGTCTTTTATACCTCCGGAGGTCGAAAAATCTTCACCTTCAACACTTTTAACCAACGGCGAGGCGTGTACGCAGACTTGTCCACACTTAATGGTAACGCGAACCAAGGAACCCTGTTTGCGATTCGGATCCTTCCACCTGGCGATGGCACCAATGGTGTGCTGGTGGCCGACCAGGGGAATGTCAAGCTGGTGAAAGCTAGTGGTGGTGTGATCAACTCGGTGCAGATATTCGGTTTCGGCAACGCCAACCAGGTCAATTTACAGGCGTTAACTCTGGATCCGATCAACCCCGCCACGACCTTTTGGGTCGGCGACGTCGCGTCTCGAAATTTCTTCCGCTTCGACACGTCCACCAACAAGAAGGTGAGTTTGAACACCGGCAGTGGGACAACATTGGGCGGGATTTGCGTGGACGGAGGTTTCAACGCGGCGGAGATTGCTGCTGCACCTGCGCCGTCTAAACAGACCTTTAATCTCACCCCCAACTCCAACACGGTCTCGTTCACTAGCCCGTTCACGGGAGCGACGTTCAAAGCCACTCTGCAGGGCCTGACCAACAATGCCACGGTAACGGTGCGCGACTCGCTCGTTGATTCCTCAGTCGCGTTGTCCGATCCCATTGTCCACTCCTTCAACCCCGGCAATCCGAACTTTGGGACCTCTACGGTTCCGGGAAACATGATATGCGATACAACCCTTACTGGTCCGAAGGGCTTCGACAACAAGTGCGAGGTTTTCGGATTCGAGGCCAATCCCAATTCCGGCTACTCAGCCACGAACATCATCATCGATAAACCGAGCGACCGTGGTGGAGCACGACCGCGAATCTCCGACAGCTTCGCAACCTGGACGAAGACATCACAGACGGGGTGATCGACTATCCAACACTTGGTACCAAACCCCTGAAGTGTGTTTTCACCGTGAACCAACAGGTATCGGACCCGAATTTTGAGATCTGCGGCGGGGGCTTCTCGTCTGTCGTCAAGAATCAGAACGGGACAATCACTTTTTCCTTTAAGGTGGCGCCGACGGGCACTTGTCCGAGCGGGACGTCTCCGACCTTCCTGAAGCCTCTGCTTATGATCACGCAACTGCAGTCTACGGGAGCCGCGCCGGTATCCATTCCTGTGATTATTGCCGGCAAGTCCGGAGGCCCGCCCATCTTTGTCCTCACGGGCAATACCTGGCAGTTGCAGGTTAAAACGACGGACATGCCTCCCGGACATTACTTCGCAACCATGGTTGACCTGTCAGGTACCATTACGTCTATCGGCGTGACGGTTGATATTAATTAGGACTGTTGTCCTGCGAGCTGCGCGGAGACAGACCGTTTACGAAACTGTGATTATGTTCTGGGTTGGCAACGCCCCTCGCGAGAGGGGCGTTACATTTATGGAGTTAGTCTCAACCTGGCAACGGTCGCGCTGACAGCGAGACTGGGTATACCGGACGGTTAAACTCGAGTTCTATGCGCTTCGCCTTTGGCTATTTTGCGGATTCAGTATAGGGGGCAACGAGGTCGGCGCGCTTCAGGACGGTATCGCTCTTTGCTTCTTTGCTGATCTCGTCGAGGATGCGATGCGCCTCCGCGTAATGGCCAGCTGCATCGTCGGCTTTTCCTGTAAGCCGACGAGAGAGGCCCAGCAGGTAATGACTCTTCGCCTGCAGGACTTGCATACCCAGTTTTTCGCTGCGCGCCACGGTACGTTCGAGTTCCTGATTCGCCTGAGGATAATCCTTGGTGCTGACCAGCGCCTCGCCCAAGTAGACCGAGCACTCCATCGAGAGGTAGCGCAGACCCACTGCATCAGCTTGCTGAGCCAAAGTGCGAAGAGCGCTGATCGCCTCGCGCGAGCGGTCGGTCTTGACCGCAATCTTCTCCAGGTTGAACTTGGAAATCAGGATGAGCCGCCGGTCTGTGGTTCCGGAAGCCACCTTCAGCGCCTGCTCGTATCGCGCCTTGGCAGTTTTAAAGTCGCCACGGTAAAAGAAGCTGTCGCCATCGAAATTGAGAGTCTGCCCGACCAAGGTCTGATTCTTGACCTCGCGGGCAATTGACAAGGCTTCCTCCAAAGGCTTTTGCGACTCTTCGCCTCTTCCCAGCAGGTTGAGAGATTCGGAATAACCGCCGAGCATCTCGGCCATGCCCACGCGGTCTTGAGCCTCACGAATGGTCTTAAGCGCATCGTCTTTGGATTTGAGCGCCGCACCCAAACGACCCTGTTGTTCGAACAAGTTGCCCATGCCGTAGGAGGTGAAGGCGACGCGCCGCTTGTCATTAAGGTTGCGCCACAGTTCCAGCGCGCGAAGGTAGTGGTCCATCGCCTGCTCGTATTGGGCGAACTTGGTCAGCGCTTCGGCCATCGCGTAATTGCTGTCGGCGATACCGATGGTGTCCTTCAGTTTTTCGCGAAGCTCGAGAGCTTGGTTGATGTAGGTAAGGGCGTCGTCATACTGCCCTTTGTCGGCGTAACTGATGCCGATGTTGTTGAGACACAAGGCCTCATAGGCCCGATTGCCGACTTCGCGCTGGATGGCCAAGGATTGCTTGAGCAGGTCCAGGGCCTGGTCGTTCTGGCCACGAGCCTCATAGAAGTTCGAGAGGTCAATGAGAGTGTAGCCCAAACCTATCTTGTCGCCGATCTCGCGCCGCACTCGCAACGCCTCCTGGAAACTCTTCAGCGCATCCTCGGATTTACCCATGCCGTCTTGGAGTTGACCTACGGCGTTTAGGGTCTGCGCGAGATCGCCTTGGGCTCCGAGGCGACGCTGAATTTCGAGCGCCTGCTGGTAGTTGCGAAGAGCTTCCTCGGGCTTGTTCATCTGGCTGTAAGCCATTCCCAGCCCGTACACTATCCTGGACTGCTCCGATACATTGTTAAGTTCAATGGTGACAGTCAGGGCGCGATTGAGCGATTCAAGAGCAGCTTGGGGATTGCCGACATTGATTTCAACTCCGGCTATGCCGTAGAGTGCTTCAACATCGTTCGGATCGCGCACTAACACCTTCTCGTAATACTCGCGCGCTTTGTCGAAGGAGCTGACGGTGTTGTAAAGACCGGCGAGGGCGAACTGTACGTCCGAGTCATCAGGCGAGACCTTGGCCAAGCTTTCGTATGCTTCGATCGCCTTTTGCGTATCGTTAGTGGTTTGGGCATGGATCGCTGCAATTAAATAGCTCTCCTGGGCCGGGAGTTTGTCGCCCAGTGCCACTGCCTTGCGCGTGGCCTGTTCGGCTTCATCCCCGTAACCCTGGTTGACATAAACCTGGCCTAGCCTGGCATACGCTAGCGCGAAATTGGGGTCTTGCTGGATAGCTGCCTGAAAGCTCTTCTGGGCCTCGACATTCTTCCCTTGGTGCGCTAATTGCAAACCTTTGCTGTAATAACCGAGCGCTTGCACCGACTGGGATGAAGGCTTAAGAGCCCTTGCCTGCAGTTCTTTGATCTTGTCAGCCGAGAAGGCGAGGTTTTTTTCCACGGATTGCGCTAACTGCTCAAGAGCCCTGGGCAGCTCTTTTTCATTTGCCGCTTCCGCTTTCAATGCGACACTGTTTTGCCGCTTGAGATCCTGGAGAGTAGCATCAATTCGAATCTGGTCGCCCAGTTTGAGGTACTGACCCCAGAGGATCCGGTCGGCACTGGTGAACTTTCCAATGCGGCGCAGCATGTCAGGATCGAAGCTGGCATCAGCAGCTATACGGAGATCGTGCAATGTCTGATTGATGCGGTCCGAAGGGACGGTGCGAAGATCGGCCGATTGTCCCATGTCGGAGCGCAGCATCTCTGCGAAAGTCGGCCCTAGCAAATCAAGAGAGGGATCGCCGGAGACGTTGCGAAACGGCAGTATGGCCAGCGAAACCACTGGGCCAGACGGGGCGCCGACTTTGGTTTTGAACAGCGCATCTCGGAACAGAAAGCCCACAATCGCGAGAACGAGCGCCGCCGCGACTCCGCCGATCCAGTGCCACGGAATGGTTTGTCCCCAGGGCTTGCTGCTGGCGGGGAAGGTCAGTGTGGCCGCGGCCCGTCCGCCCTGCCAGGCTTCCAGATCGGCCATGATCTGGCTGGAGCTGGTGTAGCGCAGATTGACATCCGGGTCCATGCAGCGGCTGACGATGTCGCTGAGGGGCTTTGGGATGGTGGCGTCGTGGCTGGAAACCGGGGCGGCTCGTTCCTGGGTGCGCTTGAGCAGACTGGCTATAGCGCTGTCAGCCTTGTACGGCATTTTCCCAGTCAGCAACTCATAGAAGATCAGTCCCAGCGTGAACAAATCGGAACGCTGATCTAAATCCTTGCCCAAGGCCTGTTCCGGGGACATGTAGTCCATGGTGCCGACCAGGGCGCCGGTCTGGGTCATGCCGTCGCCTTCGAGTGTGCGGGCCAGGCCGAAATCCATCACCAGGATTCGTCCGGCCTTGTCGCGCATAATGTTTTGCGGCTTCAGATCGCGGTGAATGATGCCCACGCTGTGCGCCGCCTCCAGCGCGCGGCAGACTTGCAGCATGATTTCTACCGCTTCCACCGGCGACATCTTCTGCTTCTGCTGCATGAGGCTGCGCAAGTCCTCACCCTCGACGAACTCCATGGTGATGAACTTCATGCCGTCGGCTTCGCCCAGGTCGTAGATCCGGATGACGTTCTTGTGAGTAACCTGAGTGGACAGCAGCAGTTCCTGCTTGAAGCGATCGATAATGGCCTGGCTTCCTGCCAGCTCCGGCCGGATCACTTTCAGTGCGACCATGCGATTCAGCTCGCGGTCCCGGGCCTTGTAAACCGCGCCCATGCCGCCCTCGCCCAGGATTTGCAGAATTTCGTAACGCTGCCCCAGCAGTGCGCCCTGTTGCAGCATCATCGGATTGCTCTGAACTCTTGGCCCCCAGGCGGGGGAATTCCCGGAAACCGAACTAGTACCGACCATGGTTGGAGAATCGGGACCCATGTCGGACGGATGGTCTGCCGAGGAACCGCCACCCGGAATGTCAACCATCGTCGGAGAATCAGAGGAGGGAACACTGGCGCCGTGACCCGGAATCACGCTGTGGCCCGGGATATCGATGAGAGTAGGTGAGTCCGAGGGCGGAACGGAGCCCAGCGAAGAGCTATCGCCCTTCGAAGGTGTGCGGATTGCAGCACCACCTTCACCTGGGTCTGAAGGCTTTCTGTCCTGTCGGCCTCGGGAGAAATCTTCCACGAATCACCTCGGCCCGTGACGGGGAACGGAAGCTTCTAGGTAACCCCGGGATCTGGATACACGAGCCCTGCACGCCAAACCATTGGGGGCTTTGGTTCGCGAGTTGACAAGTATATAACGTTGTTTCACCAGTGTCAGCCGAGAGTCACCGGGAAGTGAACACTCCGCAGTCGGCCCGGAACGCCTGCTCCACACCTTGCTGTGCGTCAAAAGCTGTTGTTCCTCCTGGATCCCTGGCGTGTCGTAGTCGTTTGTTGTCCCCGGTCATCCTGTTTTGCGTTGGTGCCAAAGTTTCGATTCTGGCATTTGGATGCGACAGCCACTTTCTCATGGTACCAGGACGAAAATGAGGCGCTAAAACGGCTCCTGTCGGAGTACCGAGGGGAGGGCTCCCAGTCTCCTGGACGCGAAAAGAAACGTGAAGTTCTCTTGTCCGTGTATTCTTCGCAATCACTCGTCACGCCAGCAACCGCGAGGGCTGCGAACGTTGCCAGGACAACGGGCAGCAATGAACGACGTTTGTCTTGACCAAATCCGATCAACACCGAGTTTGTCGGCCAACCGGAAGCTAAGCGGTTGTTGGCAAGAAATCAAGGAACAACATCCATTTGCGGTCGAACACTCAGCGGAAGCGATCCCCCGAAACCCTTGCCAGACGACCGTTCCCACGTGCAAGGCCGTGGTCGAGTGTTGCAAGTAATTGCACGGTCTCAGAAAGAATTATCAAGAACAATCGCAATTCCATTGACAAAGATTTGGGTTGTGCCAGAATTCACTGGCTCAATTTCGGGCTTGTCCGGATGATGCAATGAATCCATCAATCCCACGCAGAATGAAACCAGCCAACGCGAGACGGTTTGCGCAAAAGCTGCACCAACATATCTGAATGTCAACCTGGAGGTAACGAATGAAAGTTGGAAAGGTCCTCACCCTCGCTTTGTTTCTACTTGCGCTTGTCGCGATCGTGAATCATCAATTGACGCAAAACTCTAAGACCGCGTCGCTGATTCCGGCCGCTCAGGCACAAAGTACGCCAACCGCAACCCCAACCGCAACCCCAACGCCTTCACCTACGCCGGGAATCGGCCAGTCGTGTACGCCAGGCTTCTTTAAGACCCACCCAGAATTCATCACTGGTTGCGGGATTACCGGACCGGATGAAACTCTGGCAACACTGGGACTCAACAATCTGGCCAACTGCAACAACAATGGAAGCGTGTTCCCCTTGGGAAACCTGACCTTGCTCCAGGCTCTCGGGAAAGATACGCCCGCCAGCTTTTGCGGTGCCGGAACCCTGGCCCAGAAGGAACTGAATCTTCTGCGGCAGGTCGTTGCAGCCTACTTGAACGGTACGAACTCCAATCCGCAGGCGTGCGGCGCTGCTTCTGACATCATCGCCCTGGCCAATGCTGCGATTGCCAAGGCGGCAAATGGTGACGACAGCGGTTTGGGCACCTTGCAGAGTAGCCTTGAGAAAAACATCAATAACGATAAGTTCGGCAGTCTTTGCAGCAAATCGTAAACAGCGAACAAAAGGAATGAAAACGGCCAGACCGGATCAATGGTTGATGGCCGTGAATTCAAGGCGAGAGGAGGTTCCTCTCGCCTTTTTTCATCCAACGCAAGAGCGTGCCAGCACCCGCAAGTTTTGTTCGGCTGCATTATCTCGCCACCTCGAACAGAATGTAGTGGGCGCTGCTGTACACTGGACGTAAATTTGTGGCAAAGAAACCGATATTCTCGTGAAAATCCGCCGTTTTGTCCTGCTCGAGCAGAACGTAATCGATGCTATACCAGGTCAGAAGATCGCGCGCTCTCTCGGAACCGGAATAAATTGCCATGATGTCCTGCTCGCGCTCGCGGTAGTCGATACCGTGGCTCCACAGCCAGCCCCGGTAACCCATCAGGATTCGGCGTCCGCCCAAACAGGCGACAGGATTGTTATGTTTGTCGGAAGTCAGGAAGAGGGCGTCTTTGCGGGTGTGGGCCCTGACAAAGTCCGCCAGCTGCAGATCTTCCCGGGAAAACATCAGCCAGCTCAAATGAAGCTCGCGATTTACTGATGCCGCGCCCGTGGCTGTCATCAGGGCAAACAACAGCACCGCGGCTAAAGCTCCTCGCCAGGAATAGCGCCGCCAGAGCTGTTCCAGAAAAGAGCCTGCAAGAACACAACTGAGCAGGAGCCACCAGACGAACAGCTTGATGTTGTCCCAGTCGTTCGGCTGGAAAACGAGAATGTTGCTTACGACAAAAAGCCCGACGAACGCCAGATAGAAAGTCTTCAGCTTCGGCTTTGCCATCCAGCAGGCAAGGGCGAACACCAGCCAGTGTGGGCTTAGGTTCTTCAGCCAGAATAACCACACTGGCTCGTTGCTGCTCATCCAGCCCCATTGCAGTCGCAGGAAGTGCCCCGCATGCACCGGCGAAATCCAAAGCACTTGCGGCAGCGCAAGAATAATGAGTGGAACCGCGAAGAAGAGCCAGTCGCGTATCACGCTCCAGTATCCCGGATCGGCCAGGTATTGAATGCAGAACAGGAATCCCGCCACAATCACCAGTGCCACGAAGCTGTGAAAATGTACGCAGGGCATGCATGACAGCATTAGAGACGCATACAACAGGTACATCGGCTTGCGGGTGTCCCAGTAGAGCCATAAACACTGCACGACCAGCACCCCGAGGAATAACCCAAACTCAGCGGCTCGCTGCGGGAGAATATACTCGGACAAAAGATTGGAAAAATGAATGTTGTGCTCGGGGAGATGAGAATAATCGACAGTGGGGCTGCGGAGTGTTGAGCCCAGGGAACGAACAATCTGGCTATCTTTCCACAGATAGTAACAACCAACGATGCTGCCGTTGAAGAACAGCAGGAATGGCGTGGCCATCGCACCGATCGGCCCAGCAATGCGACGGGCAAAGAAGTAGAGTGCGATCACGGAGGCCAGAGTCGCAAGGAACGCGGGCACGATCAGGCTGCTTTGAACACTAAATCCCCAACGCACTAACCCGGCACTCAACAAGTCTGGCAGAAATGGATAGGAGAGTTTCGTTCCGGGAAAGACGGGGTCTTCTCTGACGGCAATCAACCCGCGCTCGGCGAAGTTGGAAAGCAGCGAAAGATGCCAGGCTAAGTCCGCCCATGTGACTCCCCCGGAATACCAGCCGTCGGGTCGGGCAAGAAGCATGTGGGAGGAGAACAGCTTGTAAAAAAGAAATCCGAAAACCGTAGCCAGAAAAGTCACCGGCAGCCAGTTGGCAAACACTGGTCCCGAGAGCCAACGACGGAATCGGGGAAGTTTTAGCTCAGGGTGTTGTTTCGTTGGCAACGTAGAGCACAAGATCAACCCCCGGTCTCAAAGGATACCAGCCCTTTATCTGATAACGCCCGCCGAGCAGACGCTGCAGCTCGACCATCTGTGAGAGCGATCCGACCACGATTGGGAAATCGGTCGGGGTCATTTTGCCGAAATAGGCTACGTTTCTGTAGTCACGGAGGTACCAGGGTAGAGGCCAGTAATCGGGAGTCAGCACCGCTACTTGGGTCTGCATCCCGCCCCGGGCAGCAGCGACCTGGTTGATTTCGGCAACCAGGCTCAGGAAGTCGCGGCGGGTTTGGACATAGGGATAAACGTAGCGTTCATCATCATAGTGGAAGAAGCTCAGTTGCACCGATTGATAGAAGCAGATCGCCAATGCGAACATGGACAGAGCGGCAGGAAAAAAGTGCGCCAGACTTCGGCTGTAGTGCTCTGCGAAGTAATCCCGCAGTATCTGTATCCCTGCCCCGCCCACGATGCTCATCGGCACAATGATGTTGAGCAGAACCCACGGAGTCTTGTAGGGAATCGCAGAGTAGGCGGCAAGTAAGACAAAAGCCCAAATTCCCGCGAACACAGCGAGTCGATTGCGGCGCTGCACCATGGCCAGGACGGTTCCGATAGCGGCGAGAATAAAGATGGGAGATTCTTCTCGAAGCAGCCACAGCAGGTACGTACGCCATGGGGCCGCATGCTGCGTCATGCCAGTTCGCGTCCAGTACGTATAGGTTGTAACCGCATCACGCACACCTTGCGGATAATTTCCAAAAAAGGAGGAGAAAAAAAGAAAACTACTCGTCAGAAAAAGAGCAACCGAGGCCACAGTCAGCCAACGGAGTCGCATCCATCCCCCGAATTCTGCGGCACTCGGACCTCGGTCCCGCCGAACCCAAACCAGGGCGAACCCTGCCGCGACTATCAGGGCAAACAGTGAGATCGGTGCAGTTTCTTTCGTGCAGATCATCAGCGACACTGCGAGAGAGATCAGGAACAAGTGTTTGGACTTCCTCGAGCCCCAGAAGCGCAGCCCACAAACGACTGCCCAGAGCGTGAAACATCCCAGCAACGTTTCGTGGATAAAGTCACGAGACAGGTACACCATGCCTGGAGAAAATGCGACCAGCCCGGCAGCGGTAAGAGTTCCGATGTCTCCCAAGCGGTCGCGAAAGATAAGGAGCAGGCCGATCAATGCGACACCGAAAGCGACCGGCACCATGCGGATAGCCAGGGTACTCGGGCCTTCATTGCCAGACAGCAGGTGGTTAATGCTGGAACTGATCAGTGCAAAATAATAAAGACTTGGGCCGTGATAATTAGCGGGATTGTAGCGATACACTCCTTCGCGGAACAGGTCAAGAAGGAAGAGACCATTCACTCCTTCATCAGCGTGCAGTGGCTTTAGCCCAAGATGGAAGATTCGGAGCATCGCGCCGATCGCCAGCACGGTAACGGCCGCGCTCCACCACGACCGCTCGAAACCTCGTGCTTTAATCCGGTACATGCGCCTTCGAGCCTGCCGCAGGCTTCCGCATTTTGCAATGGAGGGTACACGTGAAGCCATCCCCCGGCGATCGACTGACGGGAATCCTGGATGCGGCAGTCGTCTGCGAAACGTTCACCGGCATGGGCAAAGCGGCACGATGCCTAGTGATCGGCCGCTGCCGGTCTGAGCCAAGGTGGGTCTCACGTCGTCGAACCAGAACTTGCTGTTGATCGGCGATTGCCGGAACCCGCACTACCTTGATCGCGATCAGACGCGTTTGCGGGCCGGTCGCGAAATCACCCGTGATGCGGTTTACGCGAGCGATTTCACTCATCACCCTGGAAACTGCCTGGGCGAGACTCCAGGGTCGTAGTTGGTTTTAGACGCCTGTTAACTTACACCGCAACCTCCGGGTCATGCAAAGAAAAGCCGCCCTGCAGGGAGCGGCAAAGTATCGCCTGACCTTTGTGTTACTTCCACTCCCACCCTTTGGTATTAGTATTTCCTTCAGCGTCGACCTCGAATTCGAAAAGCTGGGCGACAGTATTGAGCCGGGCGAACTTCGGGGCAGCAGAATTATAGTAAACCGCACCCCGGTAACTTACCGCGCCGCCTCCCACGAACTTTCCCACGCCCGCGCCTTTCCATGTCGCGGAGGTGCCATCCTGCGCGAGCACAACCCCCTGGCCTTCTCCATACAGGCTGCCGTCTGCCCGTGACTCCGACCAGTACGTCCCGATTTCATTCGCATCGACGCCGAGCAGTTTGCCGGTGCATTCAAAAGACACTTCCACCTTGAATCCGCCGTCCACGGAAAGCACCCTTCTTCCCGTACGCTTGCCGCGGGCCTCATAGATCTGTTCTCCGAGCATTGTCCTCCTCCCCATTCGAACGCTTTATGCTTTAGCGCCTGAAAATGGATTCCTGGTACACTTCTTGAGCGTCAAAAGCAGATGCGAATGATAGCACGATCCGAAACCTTTGGTAGGCGGTTCGACAGACATCAGTGGGCGTCAACCAGCGTAGCCGCCTGGTTATATTTGCATCTGACAGGTACCGGGGACTAGGATTTCTCGGTCAAGACTTTGCATTCGGGTATTCCAACGAAAAATCCGTCAGGAGAGATCAACATGGCAAAAACAATCAGCTGCAGAGATGTGGGTATGGATTGCGACTTTGTGGCGAAGGGCGAGACTACTGAGGACATTATGCGGCAGGCCGCAGAACACGCGCGTACAGCCCACAACATGACCGAAATCCCACCAGAGGTCGCAGATAAAGTTCGAGCTGCAATCCGCGACGAGGCCGCATAGCCCCTGCCTGGCGAGCAAACCTTCCCCGACTGACCGCCTGAACGATAAGCCGCACTCTCGTGCGGCTTTTTGATCACAGCCCCAACACAAAATCAGCGACCCCTAGCGCCTCGGCTATTCCCGCGAGTGCGCTACTCTTAGAGCCGGAAGGGCCAGTTGGCGCATCTCCATTTGTTCGCCTCCTCAATCTCGAGGAGACGATTGTATTTCGCGAGCCGCTCCGACTGGCGAACCGATCCGTTCTTGAATTGATCTGCCTGCCATCCCACTGCCAGATCAGCGGCCCAGGTATCTTCTGTTTCACCGCTACGCACACTCAGCGTCACTGCCCACCCCGCCGTCCGCGCCTGCGTGTACGCAGATTGCGCCTCGGTGAGAGTTCCAATCTGATTCACTTTTAGAAGTAGCGCGTCACACGCGCCGGTCTCGACAGCACGTCGAATGCGGTCCGGGTTCGTGCACAACAAATCGTCCCCAAGGGTCAGCGCCTTCTCAGCATTTGCCTGACGAAGCCTTGGCCAGTGATCCCAGTCATCTTCTGACAGGCCGTCTTCCACACTGATGATGGGGAAACGGTTCAGCCAGCCAGCGATCGTTTGGATCATCGCGTCGCTGTCGAGAATTCCCGAGTCCAGTTCGTACCGGTCTCCTTTGTAGAAATGGGTGGAAGCGACGTCGACGCCAAGGAAGATATCGTTTCCCGGTGCATAACCTGCCCGCTCAATCGATTCGACTGCCAGCGCAAACATCTCCTCTGCCGTACTGAAGGGCGGCGCCAATCCACCTTCATCCGCGGTGAGAAGTCGCATTCCATATTTCTGGAAGACCAAACCCGCGGCCACTCGGTAAACGTCAGAAGCCATAACCAGAGCTTCATCGATGGTTTGCGACGACATTGGAATAATCAGAACATCCTGAATCGATACCTGTTGTCCCGCATGCTTGCCGCCGCTGAAGAGGTTAATCGTCAGCCGAGGGAGCGCATGAATCGGAGAACCCAGCATCTCCGCAAAATGCTGGTACAGGGGAACATCCCGGGCCAAAGCATGGGCTCGTGCAAAAGCCACCGAAACCGCCAGGACAGCGTTCGCACCCAGGCGTGATTTGTTGATCGTTCCATCGAGCGCAATCATTCGCCGGTCCAGCGCAGCCTGATCGGCAAAGGTACGACCGGCTAGCTCGAGACGCAACTCATGGCCGATATTTATGGCCGCACGCCGGCAGCCCTGGCCGTCATAGCGATTGGCATCGCCGTCCCTCAGCTCGAAGGCTTCGGCGGTTCCTGTCGACGCTCCCGAAGGCACGGAAGCGGAAGCAGAAACTCCGTTGTCCAATGTGCAGACAGCCAGCACGGTGGGTTTGCCACGGCTGTCCAGCACTTCCCGCCCCCAGAGTTTCTCAATTTTTGGCATGGCCCTCTATCTTTTCGGCGAACTCGTCGATCAAATCGCCAACGTTGTTGGGAGGATTCGCCATCAGTAGTAACGTAACGTTCTGCTGTCGCGTAGCTTCCTCCGCGGTCAAATATTCCAGCGGGGACTTCCCTGCCACGCGGGCCAGCATACAACCGAGGACATAACGCACTATCCGCGCCTCGACCCCGACCCATCCGAGCGGCGCAATTTCATTGAAATAAACTCGCCAAAATCGTGCAGCGGCTGCGGTCAAACGAGCACGCTTCTCAATCATATGATTCGCCTTGCTTAGAAAGTGCGTCAACGCGAATCCAACATCGAATGCCGGATCTCCGTAGTGAACCACTTCATAGTCCAACAGGACCAATTTGCCCCGGTAGAGAAGAGCGTTCTTAGGACTAAAATCGCCATGCACAAGGCTAAGTTTGTGGCGCCTTGTCTCTTCCGACAACGCCCTCAGAAAACTGCCGGCCAAAGGCACTCGCTCCGCAGCATAAAGGTAATAGGGCTCCAGGCGCAGGCTCTCGAAATATGAAGTGTCGGCAAACGCTGTGCAAACTTCCGGTCCGAACTCAACCGACTTGCGATGGATGGTGCCCAGGAGAAAGCCGAACTGTTCGAAATGATCTGGAATAATTCGGCCTGAAAGTAAGACCGATTTCCAATTTTCGTGGTCTTCAGGAATCGCTTCCATGGCGATCAGATGATTGGCTGAATCCTCGAAGATGAAGGACGGAGTAGTTTCCGGCGGCGCCAGGCGGTTGAGCCAGCGTAGAGCTTTGGCTTCCACGAGAATTCTTTCAGGACTGCTGAACCAGTCCGCCGCGACGCGTAATTTCGACAACGCCTGCTTCAGTACCCAACCGCGGCCATCCGCCCAGGCGACTTGCACCACCCGGTTCGAGACTCCTCCTGCTAGTTTCTTGAACGAAAGGGGTGCGCCCCGGTTGGTGTGTTGCGCCAGGTAAAGGCGCAGAGCGTCAAACTCTTCAATATCAAGTTCCATTGACCAGCCACAGGGAGGTGTTCCGATTTCATGAGCTGCAGGCTTTTCCGGCACGAGCGCCAGTCCGGAATGATCCCACCGGCCCCCTCCGGAAGCAACCGCCTAATGGCGACATTGTCAGGGATGGCTTACATCTCCGCATTCTGGCCACAAAACGGTTCACTGGCCCGGCCGACACCGCCTGGCAGGTGCGCCGGAAAATCCGAATATCCGCCGACGCAATATAGGTTCCCCACAATCGATAAGGTATTAGGACTGCCAATGGACCGGACATCCTTGGTTTCAGCGGACCACTCATTCTAACTACGCTGGCTGAATTCCAACCCAAAGTGTCCGTGATTTGCAGAACCCTGAGCCAACCGATCCTTATTTACTCAGATGCTTGCTAATCGCCTTCGTCATCTGGAACATGTCCAATCGGGCTTTTCCAAAGACTGGCTTCAGCTTCTCGTCGGCTACGATCTCACGCCGCTTCTTTGGGTCTTGCAGTTTGTGCTTTTTGATGTAGGCCCACACCTTTTTCGCGACCTGTGGCCGGGATATCGGAGTGGCTGATCCCAGTACCTCGGCCAGTTGAGGAGAGGGCTTTAAAGGCGCTTGAGCCATCTTTAAGAAAGCGGTGTTGGTCTTTTTCTTTTTGGGCATTCCGTGATCTCCTTTTTTACGTTAGCGAATTCCACTGCTATCAGGCCAACCGAAGACTCTTAAGCGATGCGCGAGCGGCCCCTCGGCCATTATCAGGCACAATCACTAATTCGAGAACGGTGATATTGGAGAGTTCGACCTGGTAATCTTCGATCTCGCGTATTGTCTCTGGCGGACTGAAGTTCCACTGCTGGCGCACAATTTCCCGAAACAAGTGTCCACCATCGGAAAACCAGCGCAACACGAATTCCTGGCTGCGCTCTGCCTCGGTTTCTTCAAACACGAGCCAGATCCGTCTGATCCGTTGCGGTACGTCGAAAACCAGCCGGATAGTCTGGGTGCCAGAGTCGGCGGCACGCCAGCCCTCCGTTTCACCGGAGACCAGTGCAGACTCCACAGGATATCCCGTTTCTTCGGAGGTCACTTCGACTACCGCCGCAGATTCAAGGTCCAGCCATTCTTCGTTCGGTGCCGGAGTGGGCGGCGTCGGCGTGATCAAGCGTTTTCGCATAACAGCCAGTCTACCTCCTGATCTGCTCTCATGATTGCCGGCCGAGACGAGTTATTGGTTTTTCTGCGACTAGCATACGCCATCTCCTTCACCCTTCATGCTTCTGTTTTCAGAACATCAACCTCCCTGAGTGTGGTGACCCGCCGCTCTATTTCTCAATAACCGGAGTCACCCTCACCGCTGTAAGAGGCTGACCACACTCCAAGCAACATGCCTTTAATCGGGATGTGATCAATCCGCAAGACGGGCACATCCTTTGTGATCCGTACCCGGCGATCTTTGGCAGCTTGCGCATCCTGTAGAACACCAGAATCGCCAACAGCGCAATAAGCAGACCGACAGAAATACTGATTGCGCTCACAAACGTGCTTCTCTTTGGCGATTTGGGCAGCGAGTGCTTTGCTCCTGGTGGTGAGGGCGCGTTCGATTTTGCAGCCAACCAGCTGTAAACGAGTAAAGGATGGGTTCCATGAATGAACCCTCGTTTCTATCGGTTGCGCAAAAGGACCGTCGAAGAGGTGTTAGTGCCCAGAAGGGGCGACGGAGAAATGCGAAAGGGACTCCTTAAGAGTAGTCCTCCGGATGAGCAGTTGCAATAAGGCTCGGAATGCGGAACGGCATTATCCATCTGATCGAACAGTCTTCCCGCCGGGCAATGAGAGCACCTATTTTTTTCAAAGGGCATGAGGCGTACCATGGCGCATGGGCAGAATATATTCAGAACGCCCCGACACAAACCCTTTTGATCGGTCGGTAACTGCCGATGTCCTCCTCCGACAAGAACCTGAGGAGGAAGAAGAGGAAGACGAAGGCAACGGCAATGGAGGTCACGAAGAAGAAGAAGAAGAAGAAGAAGAAGAAAACGGGTACTCGGAGTGAGCGTGACCTTTGAAGCGGGAACACATCGTCAAGGTAGTCGCCGAGGCCCTGGACTCGCTCCCACGAGAATTTCGTAGTCGCATTCAGCGAGCGCCTATGCTGTCCTGTTGCCCTCCCAACCGCGTGACTGGGAGGCGTTCTGCCTGCGACTTTTCATGGATAGCGGGAATCTGAATTTTCTGGCTGAGGACTTTCGGATTGCCCCGAATTCCGGCAGAATCCAAAGCGACGACGCCTTCCAGTCAACTGCTGTATGATCGCGGCTAACCGCGTCGCGGCTCGGAAGCGGCTCTGGGTGTGCCTTCCAAGCGAAGAGCGTCTCGTGGAATAGAGCCAAATCGCGAATACTATCAGTATGCTGAGTCAGGAAGGCTTGGATGCAAAATGATTCGGTACAAACGCGGCGACAGATTCTCATTGCTCTCGATGCAATGGAATGGAATCTTATCAAGAAATGGGCCATGGCTGGACACCTGCCCACTTTTCGACGCCTGCTCGAAGAGGGAGCGCACGGAGAATTATCCACTACTTCCGCACAGCTGCCGGACACAATTTGGGCCAGTATCTACACTGGCGTGAATCCGGCAAAATTCGAAAAATATTTCTACATTCAGTACGATCGTGAAACGCAAGGTTTGCGTAATGTCCCCGATGATGCAATTCGCCGAAAGCCTTTTTGGGACTATCTCACGGACGCCGGGTGCAAGCTGTGTGTGGTCGATGTTCCAAAGTTTCCACTCAGCTTTTCAATAACCGGATGCCACGTCACAAATTGGGGAGCACACGCCACCAAGACCGCGCGGGCTTCCAACCCTCCGGAATTGCTACGTGAGATTGATGCCCGCTTCGGACCTCACCCTGTCGGAGATTGTGACGCGGCCGATACAAAGCCGGAGGCACTCCACAGGTTACGGCATAAAATTTTGGATGGTGTAGCTCGTCATGGCGAGTTGTTTCGCTGGCTGATGAAGCGATACGACTGGGATGTTTTTTTTGCTGGTTTCTCCGCCCCTCACTGCATCGGCCACCATTTCTGGCATTGGATCGATTCCACCCATCCAAAACATGGACAACAGGATCCCTTTGGCCTCGCTGATTCCATTCAACTCGTCTATCAAGCCCTTGATAGAGAAATCGGCGCCATGCTCGAACAGGCGGAAGGCGCTCGCGCCATGATCTTTGCCGGCCACGGTATGGGCCCCCTTTATCACGCGTCGTGGAACCTTCCGGAGATGTTGGAAATGTGGGGATACGGCACAAAGCCTTCCACAAACGGGAGCGGGGTCCGCAGCGCCAGAGTAAATCCGTGGCGACTTCTTAAAATGGCGATCCCCGGCAAAATACAGTACGGCGTCAAGAACAGGCTTCCGAAGAGCATTCAGGACGAACTGTTGTTTCGCTGGTATCGCGGCGGCAAAAGCTGGAAGGGATGGCGCGCATTCGCCGTACCCAATAATGACTCGACCGGTGCGATTCGAATAAGCGTAAAAGGGCGAGATTGCAATGGAATTGTAGAACCTGGGGAGGCTGACGGGCTTTGCGGCGAGATTCGACAAGCGCTGCTTGACCTGATCGATCCAGTAAGTGGTCGCCCCCTCGTGAAACAAGTAACCATCCTGAAAAACGAGTTTCACGGACCATTTATCGATCAGCTTCCCGACATTACCGTGCTCTGGGACCAATCATTCCCCTGGTGTTCGGTGCATTCACCCCGATTTGGCACACTCCAAATCAGGCAGCAGGACAGTCGAACCGGAAGTCACACTGATCACGGATTCCTATTAATGCACGGGCCCGGTGTCTGCCCCGGGTCTCTGATGACGGGGCACTCCCTGTACGATATCGCCCCAACCATACTGAATTATTCAGGCATTGAGGTTCCTGGGGATCTTGATGGCAAGCCCGTTACGATGATCGGTGGCAACATATCATAGGAGACTTACGTTGCGCAGGACCGGCGACGACAGAACTGGTTTTCCAGGAAGGACGAAAGCAAATGGAAGATCGAGGAGAAATGGATGGAACTCTGTCGGCAAGCGTGCATCGAACAAGATCCTAAAAGCTGCTGGAGACTCACCGCTGAAATCGGAGCACGAGACGTGCCTCGTTTTATTTTCTGCAATTTGGATTTCCGCGGAGGCGCCGCGTCGTACACTTTCACTGAACTAGTACCGCAAAACCCTCAGTCGGCAGCGATCAATCGGCGGTCGCGATGCGGCTCGATGCGCGGCTGGCCGGTGGCAAGCTGGCACCGGTCCCCCTGGCTGGCACCGCAGGTTGGACAGCGGACAGCGAGTATTTGCTTAGAGTCGGGTTCTCTTTTCATTAGCAAATAATGCCCGAAGTCGGTGTACCGAGAACGGTCAATTTTGAACAGTTCTGCTTAGCCAGAAGACTTGTCCGGTGTTCTGTGGTTTCCGAATCCTCAGGAATGTGCCTCATATACCGGCGTTGGCAGTTTGCTCACGATTACCAACCCATTTGGTGCATCCGCTCAAGGATGCGCGAGCTGTAGTTATTCATGCGCTCGGGCCGGCGCTTCAGTGGAGCCGGCAGAATCGCAGCAAGCCGTGCCGCCTGTTCCCGACCGACGTTCCCGGCAGCAGTTCCGTGGTAGTAACGACACGCCGACTCTGCACCATAAATACCAGGCCCCCATTCGACCACATTGAGATAGACCTCCAGAATGCGCCGTTTGCCGAGGACGAATTCAGCCACCGGTACCAGTGTGAACTCCGCTCCCTTGCGGAGGATTGACCGGCCGGTTCCGAAAAATAGGTTCTTCACAAGTTGCTGCGTAATGGTTGAGGCTCCTCGAGCGCGATCGCCTTCCAGGTCGTCTTCGGCAGCAATTTGGACCTCGTGCCAATCGAACCCGTTGTGCTGGAAGAAACGCGCGTCCTCAGCGGCGACCACCGCGTGCTGGAGATCGGGCGAGATTTGGCCGAGCGGAATGAATTTGTAGCGTTCGTGATACGGAGTGTGGCGAATCCAGGCCTGCAAGTGGCGCTGGATGTGCACCGCGGTTGACGGCGGGTTGATCCACCGAACGGCCAGAAGAATCAGCGCGGCCAGCGACCAAAGAACTGCTACGCCGATGGCAAGCGATCGAACAATGAATCGGAGAAACCCCTTGCGAAGCGGTGTCCTGGGCTGTGTGTTTGGCTTTTCAGTCACCTTTCAGAATAATAGACCGGGCATGATTGCCGCTTGTGCCTGGTCTTGCTCACGAACGCGGAGTGTAGCCCTCACGATGTGCCTCCCATTCCAGGCATTTCAGCGCCGATTGCGTCGAGATCGGCAACCACTTCAGGGGGAATTTTGAGCATCGAAGACTGAAGATTCTCGCGAAGATGCTCAATGGAAGATGTTCCCGGGATCACCAGGATATTGGGCGACCGCTGGAGTAGCCACGCAAGCGCCACCTGCATCGGCGTGGCGTCGAGGCGCACAGCGACGTCAGATAAGGTAGCCGATTGCAGCGGGGTGAACCCGCCGAGTGGAAAGAATGGCACGTAGGCGATTCCGTCACGAGCAAGATCGGTTACGAGTGCATCGTCGGTTCGATGCACGAGGTTGTACTGGTTCTGCACGCAGACGATCGGAGCGATCCGTCGGGCTTCGGCGATCTGCGCGGGTGTGACATTACTCAGCCCGATATGACGGACCAAACCTTTCTGCTGGAGCTCGGCTAGAACTGTGAGTGGTGCCTCAATCGAGCCTTCGGCGGGTTCATGAATGCTATACATACTGCGCAGGTTGACCACATCGATTACATCGAGTCCCAGATTGCGGAGGTTGTCGTGAATCGCGGCCGTCAGATCTTCCCGCGAGAAAGCCGGGATCCATGATCCGTCTTCGCCGCGCCGGACGCTGACTTTGGTGACGATCATCAGATCGTCGGGATAAGGATGCAGCGCCTTTCGTATGATCTGGTTCGTGACATGGGGACCATAAAAGTCAGCCGTATCGATATGGTTCACGCTGCTCGCGACGGCCTCTCGCAGAACAGCGATCGCTGCATCGAGATCGCGGGGAGGTCCCCATACCAATTTGTTACCATCCCGGCCAGCGAGTTGCATCGCACCGTATCCCATACGGTTCACTGTCGTCGACGTGCCAGGCAGCGTGAAGCTCCCGGCGAGAGCAGTCTGTTTAATCATTCTGTTCCTCCTGGAACTGTTCGTTGTTTGCAGTGGATAGGACTAGAAAGACTCTCCCACCAGCTCTTCACTTTTCTCCCAGAGCGCTTCTGCATTTTTCGCATCGAGCGCATATCCGCGCACACCTTCGCTGACGGCGGTAATGGGCGTGTCGTCCGGCACTGTATTGCCGACGTGACAGTTCTCGCAATACCGTCCACCGATTTCGGCAGCCGGAGCAACCACGGCCGCCCACACCGAAGTCGAGGATCCCTGCGGAATGGACTTCCATTGGAATGGCCCCTTACCCTGCGCGGCCAGTTGCTGATTGATCTCGTTGACTACTTTCTCCATTCGTCCGGGCTGCACGTAGCGGCCTAACTCTGTCTTTATGCCTCCCGGATGCACAGCGGCCGCGCGCACGCCTCGATCTCGGTGACGTTTGTCGAATGCGACCGCGAAGAGGATATTCGCCGTTTTGGATCGGCCATAGGCAACGAAAGGTTCATAGGGGGTGTGCTCAAAATGTGGATCGTTGAGGTCCACGTTCGAGTAACGATGGCCGGCAGAAGACAAGCTGACGAGCCGCCCGCCATCCCGGATAAGAGAGGCGATACGGTTGACCAGTACAAAGTGTCCCAGATGATTCGTGCCGAACTGGGTTTCAAAGCCGTCCGCTGTGTGGCCGAACGGTGTGGCCATCACGCCCGCATTTGCAATGACCACGTCGAACGCTTTACCTTTGGCCAGCAGTCCGTCGGCACAGGCACGCACACTTTTCAGGTTGGCAAGGTCAAGTTCAACCAGTTCGAAAGTTCCGCCATGGGCCGTAGCGTCCCTTTGCACTTGTTCGGTTGCAGCTTTCGCCTTGTTCAAATCCCGCGCCGCGCCTACAACCTGAGCACCGTGGGCGGCCAGGGAGCGGGCCGTTTCCACGCCAAGTCCGGCAGAAGCGCCGGTTACGAAAATCCGTTTGCCTTTCAGATTCACGCCGGACAAAACGTCATCTGCGGTGGAAGTTGCTCCAAATGAAGTTGCCTCACGTATGTTCGTCATTTTCTCTCTCCTTGTACTGATACGGTTGGTGTCCTGTTCATGAATTCCGTCACACGCTAGCTGTCGAAAGCCACGGCATCCGCGGTGTGTTCGAAATAGTGCTCCGCGTTCAGATCAGCAATGAGCCCAGGCTGAACCGGTCGCCATCCCAGTCGTTCCTGCGTTTGCGCGCCGGAAGCCGGACCGTCGATACCAAAGAAAAGAGCGATCCAGCCAAAATGACCGGCTGCTTCCTCGCTAGACTTGCTGACGACCGGCACGTTCAGGCCCCGGCCGATTGCTTCAGCGATATCTCGAGTCGGTACGCCCTCGTCGGCCACACCGTGATACGTGGCTGCAGTGCGTTTCTCAAGCGCAAGCCTGTAAAGGTGAGCAGCGTCGAGCCGGTGCACCGCGGGCCAGCGGTTGAGCCCGTCGCCGACATATGCGGAAACGCCCTTTTCACGTGCGATGCTGATCAGGTGTGGCACAAAGCCGTGATCACCGTTGCCGTGGACCGATGGGGGAAGCCGCAGCACAGACGCACGGACTCCGCGTGCCGCCAGCGCAAGCGCCGCCTCCTCCGACTTGCGGGGGAAATTGGGATTGGGCGCATCCTCTTCTGCTGCGAGCGAACGTTGGCGTTGAGCGAGCAAGGTCCCGGAAGTGACAATCAACGGGCGATCAGAGCCCGCTATCGCGGCGCCGAGCGTCTCGATGGCAAGCTTATCCGCCTCGGCGGCAGGCCCATAGTTTGAGAAATCGTGGATAAAGGCGGCATGGATCACTCCGTCCGCAGCCGCTGCGCCGCTGCGAAGGCTTTCGAGATCTCCCAGCGAACCGCGATGTACGTCGGCTCCCGCCGCGATCAGGGACTTGGCTGCCGCATCCGAGCGAGCGAGACCGAGAACCTGATGTCCAGCATCGATCAGCTCCCGGACGACCGCCATACCAATGAAGCCTGTTGCACCGGTAACAAAAGCACGCATATTCTTTCCCTCCTAAGAAATTTGTGGTTCAGTCGACAGGGACCATGACAGGGACGAAGATGACAGGGACGAAGCGGTTACTCGACTTGCGAGCCGAGTCGAGACCTTCGCAGTAATCAGTCGCCATTCGCGGGTTGAAGCGGGCAGACCATCGATCTCGATCAGCTCGTGCAGCCAGTCTTCTGCTGACAGCTCCGCCTGTTCCGACCCGAACAACCGGGTGATGGCGTTGAAGACTGCTGACAACTCCCGCTCCGCCATCGTCATGAGGTCGGGGCAAGGAGAACTGGAATTGTTCAATAGTTTATAGGGAGCGAGTGCATTCATATTCCTCACCTTTCAAAAGCCGCAAACCTCCGAACCGCTATTGACAGGCCGCCGGGTTCCGACTAAAACGGAGAGTGTCTCCGAATCAGTAGATAAGATAACCGGAGACTCTCTCCGGTTGCAACTTTTTTTAGTATGCCGACGAAACATCAGAAAATTGCCCCACGCAAACCGCGCACCGACGCGCAGCGGAACCGGGAGCGCATTCTGGAGGTAGCCAAGGACGCTTTCACCCACTCTGGCGCAAACGCCAGCCTCGATGACATCGCTAAAGAAGCAGGCGTCGGAGCGGGAACTCTATATCGCCACTTTCCTACACGAGACGCACTCATCGAAGCGGTCTATCGAACAGAGGTGGGAAAACTGGCCGCAGCCGAGAAGAAGTTCTCCGAAGGCCTTCCTCCCATCGAAGCCTTGCGAGCATGGATGCTACTGTTCGTCGACTACATCGCGACGAAGCAGATCATCGGCCCCGCTCTAAATTCGCTTGTCGGAGGGCCTTCGAAGCTATATGAAGGCTCGCGGGCTCAGGTTCAAGGAGCGATTGATGCGCTGGTGAAACGCGCGATTAAGAACGGCGACATACGGAGAGATCTGGAGCCATTCGATCTGCTCCGCGCACTGATCGGCGTTTCCCATGTGGCGTCCGGTCCTGACTGGCAGCAAAGCGCCAGGAGACTCGTGGACATCCTCATCATCGGTTCCACGCCAAGCAAGTAGACGCGCCGAGAGCCGGATTACACCAGACTACCGCCTGAGGTATCTCAAAGACCATCCACCCAGCGACCGCGGTGATCGAAGCCAGACGTCAGTCAAACCATCTCGACATTGGTATGGATTGCCGCGGGAAACGAACCAGACAACGCAGAAGAAAAGAATAAAGAATAAAGAATAAAGATTATTAAAGACAAAGATGAAGATGAACCGCCTAGCTGCCTGGCGCCGCATGAGTTTTTTGTCGCAGCGTTTGCCGCTCCATGCCCGGTCGCCCTCCGGCGACCCGGTCTATTGTCGATTTCCACAGCATTTCTTTTGACTTCTTTTTGACAATTCAGACCGGCTGAAGGCATCTCATAGCGGCATCCACGCTGCGGTTTCGAAAAGCAATCAATTGTCGCTAAATTTCAGGAGAAACAAATATGCGAATTCTGTGGTCCGCGCTCACCCTTCTTATTCTCAGCAGCGTTCCTCTGCTGGCTCAGCACTACGCTCGAACCGACTTGACCGCGAACTCGGCCAGTGTTTCCGACAAGGCCGCCAATATCGACGGCAACCTGCTGAACGCCTGGGGCCTTTCGCGCGCCACTACAAGCCCGTGGTGGATTTCAGACAATGGCGCTGGTGTTTCGACTCTGTACGATGGCGCCGGCATACCTCAACCCACAACCACGCCCCAGCCCCTTGTCGTCACCATACCCCTTCCCCCTTCTGACAGCTCGTCGGGTGCCGCAACGGCAGGCGAAGGAAAGACCTCAACTCCAACCGGCACTGTCTTTAATTACACCAGCGGCTTCGAAGTGGCGCCGGGCAAGAAGGCGATCTTCCTTTTCGTTACCGAGGACGGCACGATTTCGGGGTGGAACCCTACAGTCAAACCGACGGAAGCGGTCATCAAGGTCAATCGCTCCGGCAAGGCCGTTTATAAGGGTTGCACTCTGGTTCAGACCAAGTTCGGTGCGTTCCTATATGTCACCAACTTTAAGAGCGGCCGGGTCGAGGTCTACGATGCCAAATTTCAGCGGGTACACGCCCTGGGCCACGGCTTCCGCGACGAGCACCTTCAGCATGACTTCGTTCCCTTCAACATACAGAATGTCGGCGGAAGTCTCGTTGTCACCTTCGCAAAACGCGAACAAGGCAGTAACGATGAAGAACATGGTCCCGGCCTCGGCTTCGTGGCGATCTTCGATGCCTTTGGGCAACTCGTTCGGCGCCTGGATCGCGGGCCGTTCCTGAATGCTCCGTGGGGAATCGCGCTGGCACCATCCGATTTCGGCGCCTTTAGCCACCGCCTCCTGATCGGCAACTTTGGCGATGGAACCATCCACGCCTTCAATGTCGTCAGCGGCGATTTTGAGGGAACGTTACTCGACGCGGGCGGCCAGCCGCTGACCGTGGATGGCCTGTGGGCTCTGGGTTTCGGAAGCAATGGCCCTTCCGGTTCCGCCATCGAGCTCTACTTTACCGCCGGTCCAAACGATGAGAACGACGGGCTCTTCGGCAAAATAATTCCCGATCCAGCCGAACAGAGGGGTAACAACGAATAGTCTCTCCTGAATCCTGGCCGGAACGCATAACGAAATAGCGCGCCGGTCAGGCCCTATCAATGCATATTCCTTACGGAGAGGGAGGAGCCAGTAACAAGACAACTGATTGTGATGACCTGAAAAGTGCAGGAACCTGGCAAAGGTGGTATGTCCTCAGCTCAGACTGACCCCTGGTTCCCTGCGTGCATTCCTGGAATCTGCCATCCCAGCGGTCGACGGCTATGGCAATAATTGTTCTGCCTCAATCCTCAAATGCTCTAATTCTTTAAACAACGCCCGGATTTGCTCACGCCGTTTCTCGAATTCCGCGATCTCATGGTTTGAGTTTTTGGCTCGACTACCCTTTCGGTAGAATTCCGTCTGCGCGTTATACAGCCTCGCCAGTTCATTCTGGATCTCGCGCTTTCGTTCTGACGGGTTCGGGTGATTCACGACAGCAACTCTGGAGGGTTCCCAGATTGCACGCAATCAAGGAAACCACGTATCCGCGACATTTTAACGCCTGAGACATTGGGAGGCGGGGTTCTAATCACAACCTTTGGAGTCTCTCTCCTCAAACCCGCGCCAGTATTGGGTTTTCCAGCAGCTGATGAAGAAATTGACCTGTGGCGATCTGCCTGGCAGCAGGCTTTAGCGTCCCTTCGGCTGGAAAGAATCCCCTCCCGAATGAAATAAAAGGGTAGCAGAAGGAGCGATCAAGTCGCAATGGAACGCGAAGCCCGGTTTCACTGAACTACCGGGATGGGCACGATTTTTGCCGAGGAAAGTCTGTTTTCTGATCCCCACTCGAACCAGGTGCGGCATCCAGGAGATTAAGCCCGGTCGAGATTCCACCCGGCCTTGCGAACTCTGCATTTTTACGGCGTCAATGCCCGCGGTCACGAATCTAGGGGAAATTTTTGTAGCTTCCCGTCACTTCTGTTCTTCCCCTAATTGTTTCCCCCCTGACAAGTTCGGGCTTCTTCCGGTCGGGAACAGGCTCGGACATGTGGGAGTTCACGACCTGCTCCAGTTGATCCATCAGGGATTTCAGGGTCTGGTCGCCGGCGTCGAGACGATTGCGGAGTTCCGTGCCAACCGACATCGCTTCCTGATATGCCGTCCGCGCTTCGGTCAGGAGATGGACGTGCTCCATGAAGGCTCTGGCGGAGCTACTGAACTTGTTCATAGCCTCGGCATACGTCGCCCAGGTGGGCATGGACTGCGTTCCCATACCGTCCCCTTGCTTCGAAATCGGATCGTTGATAGCCATCGTTGTTTGTCCTCCCGTCACCAGGTTTCAGCAGAAACCGTTTGCACTTTCGTGCTTTCGCCGGCAACCGTGCAAAAGCCACGAAAGCATAGCGCAAAAAGGGCGCTCCATGGCAACCAAAGGTGGCGGGTTTACTATTTTGATTACCCCATTGGCTCGAGATTCTGACTTTAATATCCGTTTTCAGCCTGCTGCCGTGGGCCATCCTCAAGATAATGGCTGCATGAGGCAGGGAGATCGAACCGTAGCCCGTGCCAGCTCAGAGTTCAAGACTGAACCGGTATCTCCGGCGGTCACGTCAAAGGGGCGTTCGCGCGCCCCTGGAGGCGATTGCCCCTCGCCTCCAGGCCAGCGTCGCCAGTTCAGTGTCGCGAGGCAGCATCAGCAGACGCGATCCGATCGAAGGGAACGTTGGCAGGTATACGGTTTCTTGCCATGATGTCCTGCATATGACGAACGTCCCTGTCGATGTCGTCCCGATCATTTTTGCGCGTGTCCTCCAGCCAGTCTGCGTAGGTCCTGTCGAACTCACGCTGATCGCCTTCCCCGAGTCTTCCCTGCCATCCGCGATCGCTCGCGGCCGGGTAGTTGCTTTCTGAATAAGCGCGGGAACGCACGATCTGCTCAAAAGGCACATCGGCGGGAATGTTGTTTCGGGCCATGATCGCCTGCATGTGTCCGGCATCCCTGCTGGTGTTGTCCTGATCGTTCGCGCGCGTATCGTCCACCCATCGAGCATAGTACTCATCGAACTCGCGCTGGTCATCCGGCGAGAGACGGCCTCGCCACGTGTCTCGATCGAAGTGAGTCTCGGCAACTCTGTTCTCGGAGTAGCCACTGCTTGCAATCTGGTCGAACGGGACATTCGCGGGAATGTTCTTCCTGGCCATGATTTCCTGCATGTGTCGAACATCCCTGGCGATGTCGTCCCGGTCGTTCTTGCGGGTATCGTTCACCCATTTGGTGTAGTACTTGTCGAAATCCCGCTGTTCATCTGCTGATAAGCGCCCCTGATACTCCCGCGCCCCGTACTGGTTTCCAGTGCTGGCGAGTTGGTCAAAGGGCACATCGGCCGGGATGTGATTGCGCTCCATGATCTCCTGCATGCGTCCTACGTCTCTTGCAAGGTCATCCCGGTCGTTCTTACGGGTATCGTTCACCCATTTGGTGTAGTACTTATCGAATTCATGCTGGTCGTTCGGCGAGAGCCGGCTTTGCCCCTGTGCGAACGCTGACAGCGTAAAGGTCGCAAGCAGGAGCCCTAATGTGCATAGAGAAACCTTCATCGAATCACCTCCACATCAAGAATCGAGCACCGATCTTGTTGGCACAGTCGCCTCCTCTGAGACGTACGCCGTTACCCTGCGGTTGGCCGGACCTGGAGACAAAAATTGCCGGAAACATTCTTCGATATGTCTGAAATCAACCAAGCGTCAGGCACTACAGATCAGCATTGGAAGACGTGGCCTGTGAAGGCTATCGGGCGATGGTAGGTCAAGCCGAACGCTGGAAGTGAGAATCGAAACTCTGCGTCACACTGGGTTACGCCAGGGGTTTGCCAGCAACAATGGCGGCTGGATTGTCCAGAACGAGACAACGCGCCACATCCGCACCAAAACGCCTGGCAATAGCGTCACGAGAAGAAGACATAACCGGTGTGGGGTGCTTGTCGTCGTGGGCGTCAGTCGCGAGAACGTGAACGACATACCGATCCAGCAGCCACATTGCAGTCCGCTGAGCGTTGCTTCCCCAGAAACCTGTAACCGAAGAAGCCGTAACCTGAACCAGACATCCGGCGTCCACCCAATCGAGGACACGCTCGGGGTTCCGCTGCAGGATGGCGTTTCGTTCAGGGTGCGTAATGATCGGGATCATCGCTGCCGCGTAAAGCCTGTGGAAGGTATCGCCGATCTGGGGCGCGATTGCAAATTCACTGAGCTCAACCAGCAGGTAGGGTGTGCTGGCAATGGTGTAGCGCCGAGGATTGGCTATCGCGTCCTCAATGTTTTCGAAGGACAGGTGAAAATCGCACCCGATCCTGAAAACAAGCCGGTCCCGAACCTTACCGGCGAGCTCTGCAACCGTTTCTCTAACGCGATCCCGATTGTAGGTATAAGTGTCGTCTGCGTGGGGTGTCACGACGATGTCGGTAATTCCATCTTCTATCGCCAGGCGGCACATTTCCAGCGTCATGTCCCAGGATTTCGAGCCGTTACTTGGCTCACACCCTTCGCAGGCAAAACTTTATGGAGTCAGCTTCTCTATGTTAGGTGGTCAGTTGCTGGCGAGCGCATGGATGCGTCGGAAAACGCCAAATGGAAAGTTGTGGTTGGTGCCTCAGATCGTTGCGACCGCAGGCCACGGGTTAGCCGCGGCACTCAATTTCCGAACCATGCATCAACTCGGCAGTCAGTAGAACCCGGCGAGGTTGGAAGCGGAACGAGGGGTAGCTGTGAGCTCTCGATAGTCAGAACCTGTTCCGGTCCAACCCCTGCACAATTCGAAAGATGACACCCAAACCTAGTCATCTTCCTCGCAATCATCGTTGCCGTTCTTGTCCTTCTTGCACTTGCATTTCTTGTTGTTGGACGAACTCACGCACTTTTTCTTCTTGTTGCTCTGCGCGATCAGAATGCCGGCTACGGTTGCGCCCGATGCCCCGCCGATGACAGCCAGTGTTTTACCCGAAATTGAGTGGGAGCCTTCGGCGGCTGGGGCAGCTCCGCCTCTTTTCTTCTTGTGGGTCGATTCCTGGCCCTCTGGCACCGTTGAGGTCTGCTGTCCGTCAGCCACAATCACATTGCCCTGTCGCGCCGCGACAATTACAGAATCCTCGTATTCGACAACTTCATACTTCGACTGGCGGCGCTCTGCCGGCGTAAAGGTCAGGCCATACGAGCTCACCGCCATCGCCTCCGAGGTGGCAACCGATACGCCTCCTTCAGTAAGGTCCACCCCGCGACCGTTGAACTTGATCAATGCATTAGGCATGACCAGTATCGACGATCCCCCGGCGGTCAGGTTTGCCACCGAGTCTTCGTCGGTCTGAACTGTATCGCCAGGGAATAAGGCGGTGATCTCCCGGCTGCTGGCCCCGTTGACATGTACCTTCCCGCTGCTATGCAACACGGCGTTCGATACGCTGGGGCCATCCCGGCTCAACGCCGTAGAGGAGAACGACAGCATAAGAATGATGCTCGTCAGCTGACGCTGCCAATCGAGTGTGGCCATGGCTCCCTCCACAACTATTCCGTGTGTTTTTAGCTCTTTTTAGAGCAACACACTCGCCCAACGACAGTAAGTGCCGGCCGTGGTTCCCAATTGTTAAAGGGTCTGAATGAGCACCTGGTCAAACTGGTGCGATGGAACGATCGCAATCGGGATGGTGTGTGCTGGCGAGAAGAGGATGGAGAATACGAGCAAAGCCTCCGGCGACCTCCGGAGGCTGATTTTTCACTTCTATTGACCGTTCATTTGCTTCCCTGGGCGAGAAGGTTACTGGCTCAGTTGATGCATGGTCCGCACATTCAACGCGGCCGCCAGCCCATGACCCCCGGTCGCTACGATCGGAGGAATCATCCATAGATGGCGGTTGGGCATTTTCCGGCGGATCCATGCACTGGCCAGCAGTTGACCCGCCAGCATCGAGAAGCTGACGCCATAGAGTTTCGCCTGTGACGGATGGGAGCCAAGCAGCGGATTTCCCTCCTGGCACGCAGCATAGGTAGACATGCAGTGCGAGGTCGTGGCCACGTCAAGCACGGTAGCGGCTGTCGCCATTCCTGCCAGCAAGAAGAACTTGCGATCCAGTATTCGCGGCTTCTTCGGTTCGCTTGTCGCATAAATAAAGACGTGTTGTGAGTGCTGCGCCTCGGCTGGTGTGTTGAGGGCCGGAAACACCGCTGAGTCCTGCGCTGCTCCCTGGCGGGAAATAAGCATTACCAGAACAAAGACAAAGAATGTAAGCCGCGCGCGCGCCCTGCCTGCCAAATCAGTCGAACCTCTCATGCCTTCCTCCGTGCCTCGTTGCTTTCTGCTGGCACAGTTAATCGGCATTGCGCACGACGCCCATGACGAAACTCAGTTTTCGCGGAGTGACCAAGGTAACGACAAACCGAGTGCTTAAGCGGTGCAGGCAGTCCAGGGTGTTCGTGGCGTTCCGGTTCCGTCAACCGGAGCAGATCGATCTCATAAAGATGTCGACCTGGAAAGCCGAGTACGACCTAAAGGCGCGGGCAGGAAGCTGAAGCTGAGGCCGGCAAGTGCCGATAAACCTACTTGCAGGAGAGGAGTGTTCTAACCCGTACGTCCATTTTTGTTCACAGCAACACAGGGTTGCTTCTTCAGCTCAGTTGGACGGCACGCGCGAATCAACAATATGAAACCGTTGTCGCTGGGCCTCGTTTTATTTCTGATCTTGACGATAGGCTGCGGGTCTTTGAGCGCGCCGTCGTCGGCAGGCAGCAAGAACAATTCAACTGATGCCTGGAGAATTGAATACAGCCCCAGCATGCCACCCGATCCGACGGCCGGTGGCCCAGGTGCCTGGTATCTCGACTTCCCCACGGCTCACAACTATCCCGCCTGTATCTCGCAAGGAAGTTGCGAGTCCCTGAATTACGTCACGACTTCGTACAGCGGACCGGCAACCCACAGTGTGACCATGACATTCGAGATCCTGACCACTGGAACTCCCAATTTCAACTACGTGATGGAATCCGACAATAACTGTGCGACGCCGGCAACTGTACGCCTGTTCCTGGAACGTAAGAACGATGACTTTTCAGAGGAGTTCTATCGCTGGTGGGCGAATCCAGCCAGCTACGAACTGCAGGCTACGCCCGGTGAGGTCACTTTGACTGTCCCGCTTACGCCGGATCAGTGGTCCAGCGTCTACGGGAAGGGCGGGAACTACAACGCCGATTCACTCGCAGGCTTCCAGGACGCGCTTCAGAACCTTGGCGATATCGGTATGACTTTTGGCGGGGGATGCTTCTTCGGACACGGCGTGAACGTCTCGGGCGGCACCGCGCGCTTTGCACTTATCAGCTATACGATCTCGTAAATCGCTCTAGTCGGCGGTACCGTTTCGACTAACTTCTAAACCCTCGGACCGTGCGGGTATTTTTGGTGCGATCCGGGATGCCGCATCGCCCGGATCACCCAGAAAGAGTGCTACGGTACGGAGGGCCTCAACCTCCTTCTTCATCGCTTCCAGTTCCAGTTCCTTCTCTTTCAATACTCCATCGATATTCTTCATTTCGACCTCCTCGTTGAATCGCATACTCGGTTAGATTGGGTACTCGCGCCCGCCCTTCAGCGGTGGACTGACAAAGTACACCCGCGCGCCGCAGATCGCAACGCATATGAATCACCGAATCATACCAGGAACTTGAGGATCCGGCGTCACCGTTATGCCCCGAAATGCCCGTCCCTGGCTCCATTTGGAGGTTTGGTACCTCAAGGGTCAGGACGATCCGATCCTCATTCGACTGCTGCGTGAGCGTGGCGAGGCTCTAAAGTATTGCAAACATTAAGGAGTCAGAGATGGGGCTCGCAACTCGCTGTAACTGTGATCGACCTGAGCCGGGGTTGAGACAATCGATGGCGCCGGCCTTGGAAAACTCGTCTGGTCTGTCTGTGCACCAGGGGCAGCTCAATCAAGATTATTGCTTCCGAAAACTGCACCCGCCGGGGGTTGACGCTTAGCAGGTTAACTTCGGTTTTTGAAAACCTATCCCACGCTTACGTCCGCCAGGCTCGCATTCAATCAACACCCGCTGGGGGGCCAGAGTGAATTTCATCGCCAGCGAGGACCTCCTTGCCAAGCGTCAGACTCGACGACTTCAAACTTCGATTGTTGTTGAGCCGCAGGAGAAATAATCAAACCGTCGACACTCACCGTCATCCCTTCCGAGGTGGCGATCGACACTCCCCCTTCCGACAATTCCACATCATTCCCCATGAATTTGACCGACGCGTTGGGCATGACCAGCACGGATGATCTGTCGGAGGTAATATTCGCCACCGAATCCTCGGTGGCCTCGATCGAGTCGCCCGGGAACAAGGTTGTGATCTCGCGGCTCACAGTTCCGGCCGTGCGACCGTCCCCGCCCAACGCAGCGCAAGAAAAGGAAAGCGCGAGAATGATGCTCGTCAGGTGTCGTTGCCAACTCAGTTTCTTCACGGTTTCTCCTTTGACTTTTAAAGACTTCTTCAGGCGCATGAGCCGCCCGATGAGCAGTACCACACCGCTGTCCAAGCGGAATGTCGAGCGGCGGAACCCGGCAGGGCGCGATGTAAAAGAAAGGCGTAGGCAGGCTGGAGTTCCTAAGCCGCGCTCAGGACCAAAAAATGGGAGCCTTGCGGGACGCGCCCGCAGATCCTGGTCAATGCCTAGGCAGGAGGGTAGACGCAGCCTGCCGCAGCGTTGTTCAAAACTTTCCACAGCTGCCCGGGAAAATGCCGACAGAGCAGGGATCGGAGGATCGGACCCCATCCAGAGCACTCGGCATGGGATTTATAGCGGCGGTTCAACAATCCTATGGCGCAGGTCATCAGCCAATGGCGACCTAGTCGGTGGATACTCCGACCGGAGCCCGAGGCTCTGTATTTGGTGCGCAATCGGGTGTTGAACGGAGTCGCGAAGGTAGTTCCTTGATCGCATACCCGACAAGCGCAGACATCACGGACCCAACGATTGTCAGTACGAGCGAGCCTGCGTACGGCACTATCCAGCCAAAATTAGCGGACGTTTCGGCTGGAACGTCGCGGGTCCCTTGCCAGGACAGCGACAGTCCATTGTGCCGAGCGGAGACCGCAAGGTCACGTTCGATGTGAGCCGAAAACTGCCCGCTGATGCTGTCTTCCTGCATAGCGGCGTCATCAGGCTCAATTCGAAGTCGAATAAGGTGCTGGCCAGCCCGCACTGGTAATATTTGCGACAGATTGCCCTGGGCCGCGTCGGTGGGAATCAACCCGAATTTCTTCCGTGTCGAACCGGTGATTTTGCCCAGGTAGGCGAGTTCGTCGTCCACCCATACTGATACCTGGACGTTGCGGAAGTCGTGCTGTAGCTTCACATGCAGACCGGCATCTTTGGTGGTTAAGGAAGTGTGTATCGCCAGGCACACCGCAGCGACCAGGAATAGCCCGAATATGAAGCGCGTCTTGACAGGTATGCAGGTCGGGCACCGGTAAAGCAGCGCCAATCTATCGCGCCACCGGGTCATGAGCTGGGGTTTCATGTGGATATTACATTTTCGCCCAGTGGCAGACCTAAGTTCCAGTTACCAATGTGCAAGCGCAAGGCGCTGCGAAAAATCCATGGGCAGGGGTATCCCGCGTTGTTGTATTTCCTGGAATCTTCTGCCGGGATTAATGAATGGTCACACTGCCATGCACTTCAATGATCGGACGACGAACGATGATGCGCCCGCCCTCATCCTGGTAATAGTAGATGGGACGGTCCTGATAAACATAAGTTCGGCATCCGTATTTCTTGGCTTGTCCCGGCGGCAGTCCACAGTTGCCCCACCCCGTCTTTTTGCCGCGGCCCCATCCTGGGGGAGGGTTGTCGCGATCTGCGTAGACGCGATACTCGTATCCGTCGCGCCGCTCCCAGGCATGGTCGTCATCCCAATCGTTGTGCTTGTTCCCGTGCTTGTGTTTGTCCTTGTCTCCGCGATCGGCCATCAACGCGGGCGTGCCCAGCCCTAATGCGGCGACCAGTCCGAGTACTGCCAAAAAGCGTCTGCTCATGTGCCCTCCATTGCGCCCACAGTGTTTCCTGCAAAGACTAGCTTACTTTCTACCCGCCTCCAGTAGCACCATTACCGAAGTGCTGACCTGACTCTTGTAATCAGATTGGGTGGAAAAGGCCAGTCTCCGGCGGGACATCGGATACGCGACCTTCGCGCTCCCAATCATCACGTTCTCGATTCGCGATCACTAAATCTGTGAGCTTCGAGAAGTTTTATTCCCCGGAAAGGTCGGTATCGCCTGGTTCGGGTCCAGCCTGGCAGGAGGGCTTGGGTTCCTCGCCAACCTTGCGGAGCGCATGTTTGTGTCAACGCAAAGGTTTTCATGGCACCAATGGGGGGACGCTCCCAACCAATTTGAGCCATACCCAGCAGAGCAACAAACCCATAATGTATTAGTCCGCGGCCAACGGCCGCCGGATGGGGCGTCCGCTTGCCGTCGGAGGAGGCGGCAGGAAGGGAGCACCCGTCGATACCAGGAATCGCGATTGGCCGTCCCTCTTTTGACCGAGGAAGCCACTCAACCGAAAAGCCAGTGGCCTCATCTCGGGCCATTGGCGTGTTCGCTTTGAATTGAATATGTCAGGCAGTTAGGGAAAATCAAGACTTCCACTCGGTAGTTCTATGTATTGTTCAGCCATCCCGACGCGGCTCTAATGACGATAGTCCGGGGGCGGACATAATCATGAAAAAGCACGAGGTGGTTGGTTCCCAGATCGACCTGCATCGGTTCTTTGAGGCTTCACTGAGGGCCTTGCAGAATGAAAGTAAGTCCGCGTACACGGGGAACAGCGGGGAACGGGGTAATCGCGCATTGGTCCAGAGAAACCAGACCGATGGAAGCCAAAAGAGGCAAGCTCTGGCTGATGCCGCGAAAGCCTTAGCCGCGCTGTGGAAAGTTCAGCCTCTCAGCAAGACAACCTAGAGAGCGACGACGTTCGAGGCTGCCACTCTCCGGTTGGCCGCAGTTGGCCGCCCAAGTGCATTTCAATGTGGAACCAGTGCTTCTCGGCCTGGATTTGGGCTGGAGACCCGGTCAGCCACTGCTTTCCCAGCTGAAATTGTTGAATTGCTCGCGTAACTTCGACTTCAGCAACTTCCCTGTAGAGGTATGCGGTAATTCCGCGAGAAAGACAAAACCATCCGGCAGTTGCCACCTGGCAAAACGGTCGCCAAGGAATGTTCGCAGTTCTTCGTTGCACACCTGCGCTCCGTCTTTCAGCACCACGCAGGCCAGCGGACGTTCCTGCCATTTGGGGTGCGGAATCGCGACCACAGCCGCTTCTCTAATCGCCGGATGTCCGACCAGTGCGTTTTCCAGATCGACTGAACTGATCCACTCTCCACCCGACTTGATCAGGTCTTTGGTGCGGTCGGTGATCTTCATGTAACCTGCGGCGTCGATCGTGACTACATCTCCCGTACGCAGCCATCCATCTTCCGTCCACTTGTCCTGTGCCTCGGGCTGATTGTAGTAGGCAGCTGCGATAAACGACCCGCGCACCTGCAACTCACCGAAAGTCTCGCCGTCCCACGGGATCTCACCGTTATCGGCGATCGCGCGCATCTCCACCAGCGGTGAGGGCAGGCCTTGTTTCGCACGAACCTCATATTTCTGGTCTTCGGACCAACCGGCCATTTCAGGTTTCAGGGTTGAACAGGTTGCGATCGGCGTCGTCTCTGTCATACCCCACGGCTGAATCACTCGCACCCCGAACTTGTCGAAACGGCGGAAGAGACTCTCCGGCGCCGCCGACCCAGCCACAATAATGCGAAGTCCCTCCGCCAGCTTCCAGCGTCGCGGGTGGCGCTCCAGGCAGTCAATCACTCCCAGCCAGACGGTCGGCACCCCTCCGGTCAGAGTGACACCTTCATTTTCAAGCAACTCCAGGAGTGCCTCGGGCTGGAGGTTGGGTCCTGGAAGCACGAGCTTGCTCCCGTTCATCACAGCGGCATGCGGCAGGCCCCAGGCATTGGCATGAAACATGGACATCGCGGGCAGCACGGAGTCCATGCGAGACATGGCAAAGTTGTCCGGCAGGGAGATTGACAGGGCATGCAGAACCAGGGAGCGATGCGAATAGGCCACGCCTTTGGGCTGACCCGTGGTTCCCGACGTGTAGCAGAGAGCGGCCGCAGCATGCTCGTCGAGATCCGGATAAGTGGGAGTGCCACCGCCCTGCGCCAGGAACGACTCGTAGTCTTCGTATTTGGAGGGTATGGACAATCCACAGAACGGCACTACAAACACGCGCTCGAAGCGCGTCTTGTCAGCAAACTTCTCGTAGATCGGAAGAAGTACATCATCCACGATGAGCCAGCGATCTTGCGCGTGGTTGGCGATAAATGCCAGTTCATCCGGATGCAGGCGGAGGTTGAGCGTGTGTGCCACGCCACCGACCGCAGGGATCCCGAAATACGCCTCCAGGTGCTCGGACTGGTTCCACATCAGGGTGGCGACCCGGTCACCCTGTCTGAGTCCGGCCTGCTGCAGACTTGCTGCCAGAGCGCGGGCCCGGCGGTGCAGGTCGCAGTAGGTAGAACGACGAACGGAGTTGTCTGGCAAGCGGGAAATCACTTCAACCCCAGGGAAAAACTTGCCCGCCCGCTCCAGGAACGGCGTGAGCGTCAGACCGTACTGCATCATCGTTCCCTGCAATTTTCGCCTCCCTCTGCTCTGCCGGATTCTACCTGCTGCACGAACCCGCCTGATCGCGCATTGTAGCGCGGTCCAAACGAGTGAGATGGTAATTTTCGACAGTAAACTCAGACAGCCTGCGGCTGCGGAATATCGCCCCGGGACCAGGTAGTGGGTCGTTTCGAAGCGGCCTTCAGGCCTGCATTCATCTGCCGCGCTCACCAAAATGCCGAACTGACCCACTACCCGGGACTCGCAGCCCTCCATAGAGAGAGGCTCCCAGGCGTATAATTCACGCCTCCATGAACAGGGCGCGTCAGATTATCTTGTTACGCGTTCTAGGCGTCTTTTACGTCGGACTAATTCTAGGTGGCTTCGGTCTTCACTTCTGGACATTTAAGATTGTTCATCATGTGGAAGGTCGCGGTTCAGCGATTTTGGCGTTTATATTTCCGGTGGGAGCCGAAATCTATTGGGCGCTCAAGGAGTGGCGTTCGCTCGGATTCGCCAACATCTACACGCTCACCGTCATCGGCTACGGCATGCTCTGGCCCTTCATGGCATGGGCGCTGGCCGCTATAGAAAAAACAAATGGGAAGCAGGACTGAATTGCGCTTGCTGTCTCGCAATCGCTTTCCTTCCTCCCGTGCCTGATCACTGCTTCGTTAATCCGTGGCCAACCTCTCAGTTATTCCGGTTACCCAGATCTCACGAAAGCCTGCTCATTACCTTCCTCCTGCTCCTGACGGTGAAGTCGAAGGGCGCGCCACCGCGGGTGGACTTTTTGGCAGAAGACGAGTTTAGAGCCCTTTCACCCGGCCGTTCGCGGCTCGAGGAGGGATTGGGTTATTGATCGCCTTCCGAGCTTCTTTCCGCTGACGCCCTGAAGCGACGGGCCACTTAATACAGGGCGATGGTTTACCGGTCGAACTATCGATGTTGTTCTCCAGTCGGGCGTCGTGGCCAGGTTGATCAAGAGAACTTTTGGCGGCATTAAGGGTGTGTGTTAACCGGCTCGATGGTCGCGAGCAGCCCACACTGCTGCCCAGAGTCAGCAACGCGACCAATAGACTCGACGCAGGCGTTTTCATGACCGACCCACGTTCGCAGGAATCCTGGCTTAGCGCGATCAGGTGAACAACGTACTTCCTCGTCGGGTACTGCGTAGTACCGCTCTGAGGACCCGCGACGAAATGAAGACTCGACAGACTCCGACCGGCCTGCTCATGCGAGGCGTTACACCAACTACGACACCGCACCATTTCCAGGGTGGCCCGCCGCTGCGTTGTGAGCGTAAAGACGGTATTTCGACAGTCTAGAGAAGGGTATGATTTGGTCTGACGGATCTTATGAAGCTACCTGCCAGCTCGTGCTGTTTGCTCGTCGTGCTGACCATCCTAAAGGCCGGCTGCCTATACGCACAGACAGAAACTTCCTCAAATTCCAGACAGGGAGCAATGGATCGCGATCTGCTGGAGGTGACCGTCCCCCAACTGGAACAGTTGTACCGCAGCCACAAATACACCGTTACTCAGGTTGTGCGCTGGTACATCGCGCGCATCGAGAAGTACAACGGCATCTATCGTGCAGTGCAGAACCTGGACGCGCCCGGAGCCATGGCCACCGCCGCCCGAGAGGATGCGGAGGCAAAAGCCGGTGGCTCTGGATTTGTGCGTGGCGCTCTATGGGGCGTCCCGATTGTTGCCAAGGCAAACACCAGCATCCAGGGAATGATCACTACCGATGGATGGAGAGGCTACATGATTCGTGGCCATGAACTGGTCGCTCCAAAGGATGCAACGATTGTCGCAAAGCTGCGTGCAGCAGGAGCCGTCATCCTCGGGCAAACGAACATGCCGGATTTTGCAGCCAGCGATACCAATCGCAGCACCGCGTACGGACGCACCGGAAACGCCTATGATGTGCGCTTCAGTCCTGGCGGTTCGTCTGGCGGCACGGTCACAGCCATCACTGCTAACTTTGCGTTACTCGGCAATGGAACTGACACCGGCAACTCGATTCGGATGCCCGCGGCTACCAGCTCCGTCGTCGGTGTCTTCCCTACGCGCGGCCTGGTGAGTATTGCCGGCATCGCGCCGCTTGATTGGCTGCTCGACAACACCGGGCCAATCGCCCGTGACGTGACCGATGCTGCGATTGCCCTTGGCGTCATGGCCGGAGAAGATCCGTTGGATCCCCGCACGAATAGTTACGCGGCAAACGCCCAGCCCGGTCCCTTTACCCAATACCTGAAAGCGGATGCACTTAAAGGAAAGCGCTTCGGCGTTCCAGCTTTCATTCTTGAAGGAGCCGGAATTCCGTTTCAGGGTATGCCCGCGTCTGAGTCGGCGGAACAGGTCAATGAGGACACTGCTGCCGCTCGCGTTCCATTACGTCCGGAGACGCGTGAGGCCTTTATGAAGGCGCTGGAGGGGCTGCGCTCCGCCGGTGCAACCGTTGTCTTCGACGATTCGATCCTGCCCGACTCCTTTGCTGTGACCGTGGCTCGCGTCGGCACCGCGACGTACGTCCGCGAAGGAACAGAAAAGTTTCTGGCTGAGTATGGTCCGGCGCAATACCACTCTGCCGACGACTATCGGAAAGCGGTTGGCGCTCCTTTGCCGGCCACGATCATCGGAGGCTCGGATGAAACCACCCGAAAGGATCGACCGCCATTAGTCCAGGCCGTGTTCGAGACGGATCCGCAAGCCGAGGCCAACGTTCTCGCTCCCCGGAGAAGAGCACTCGAAGCTTACAACGAAGCACTGGATCGGCTGCACCTCGACGGGTTCGCCTACCCGGCGACGCAAATGCCTCCGCCCGATGAAACCATGCCGCAGGACGGGAAAATAAGTGAAGGTCCACACAGCGACACCGGATGGGTCAACATGATTGGTGTTCCCGCGGTAGTCGTTCCCGGTGGGTTCTACCCTGATGGCCTCCCGTTCGGATTGGAACTGTCGGCGCGGCCGTGGAAAGATGGCGACTTACTCGGCTGGGCATATGCGTATGAGCAGGCTACGCGGCACCGCCGTCCGCCGGTGCTGGTGGAAAAGGGCTTCCTGCCCAATGCCCGATGACTTCCTGACCGTCCTTGGATTCTGTTCTACCGCCCAGGTCTTCTAATTCCTCTCGAGTAACGGGCAATCGGGTACTAGTGTTTGGTGTTGGTCCCGATTAACGCGCATGCCATTCGGAATAGTCACTTCTCATAAGTCGACTGCCAGGTTTGCTAAACTGTCCGCCTCATGCCCCTGCCGCTCAGACAAATCCATGAAGTGCTGGTCATCGGTTCCGGTGCCAGTGGCGGATGGGTCGCTAAAGAGCTGACCGAGCGCGGACTCACCGTTGTCATGCTCGAAGCTGGACCGCCGCGCGTCCCCGCGCGCGATTTCACTGAACACATCTGGCCCTACCAGTTGAAGTTCCGCGGCTTTGGCAACCAGCAGCGCCTGCTCGAGACGCAGCCGGTGCAACGTCTGTGTTACGCCTGCGACGAATATAGCCATCAGTTCTTCGTCAACGATCTGGAGCACCCCTACACCTTTCCCGCGGACAAGCCTTTCATGTGGATTCGTGGCCGGCAGGTTGGCGGGAAGACGTTCTGCTGGGCGCGCGAAAGCTATCGCTACAGCGACAACGAATTCAAAGCCGCCACCCGTGACGGCTACGGCGAAGACTGGCCCATCAGCTATAAGGAAATCGCGCCCTATTACGACCTGGTCGAACGCTATATCGGTGTCAGTGGATCGCGCGAAGGCCTGCCGCAATTGCCCGACGGAAAATTTCTGCCGCCCATGAATCTTTCCTGCGGTGCTCTGCAAGCCAAAGACGTGATCGAGCGCAGGTTTGGCTGGCGCGTCATGACCGACCGCGTCGCCAACCTGACGGTTCCGCATCGTGGCCGCCCCGCCTGTCACTATTGCGACCAGTGCCAGCGCGGCTGTTTCACCGCTTCGTATTTCAACAGCCCGTCGGTAACTCTGCCTGCCGCGGCCCGCACCGGAAAATTCACCCTGGTGAGCGACGCCATTGTCAGCGATCTTCTGATCGATCGCAGCGGCCGCGCCAGGGGCGTCCACTACATCGACCGGGTCACGCGTGAGCATCGCGAGGTCTATGCCAAGGTTGTCGTCGTTGCCGCCGGAGCGCTGGAATCGACCCGCATCCTGCTCAATTCACAATCGCCCGCCCATGCTCGGGGAGTCGGCAACGCGAACGGCGTGCTCGGACATTATCTGATGGACCACTTCACGGTCGAAGATGCGGGCGGCCTGATGCCGGCTCTGCATTCCTCCACCCGCGAAGCGGTCGGCCGCCCCTGCGGGTTCCTGATTCCCAAGTATGTCAACACCGTCGGCAGCGCGCCAAAAGATTGCAACTCCAGGTTCCTGCGCGGCTATCGTTTTGATGGCGATGGCAGCCAGGAGCTTTACGAACATGCCTTTCTCATGCCGGAGCAGGGCGACGCATGGCGCAGGCGCGTGCGTGAGGAGATTCCCTACTATTTTCGTATTGAAGCGCAGGGCGAGTGCCTGCCCCGCGCCGATAACTTTGTCCGGCTCGATTCCACCCGAAAAGATGCCTGGGGCATACCCGTGCTGCACGTCAATGCCAGCTACGGAGAGAATGAGAAGGCCATGGCCGCAGCCATGCGCGAAAACCTCAGCGGGATTCTCGACGCGATGAAGCTGACCGATGCGACTCCACCCAGGACTGACCTCAGCGTCTTCGGCAAGAATATCCACGAATGCGGAACCGCCCGCATGGGCTCTGATCCGAAGAAGAGCGTGGTCGACTCCAACTGCAAAGTGCACGATGCTCCCAACATCTTTGTCACCGACGGAGCCGTTTTCACCACTCAGGGATGCTACGAGCCCACGCTGACGATCATGGCCATTTCAGCCCGCGCCGGAGAGCACATCGCGCGAGCTTTTCGCCGGGGAGAGCTATGAGCAACGAACAACAGCCGGCCCGCACGGCATCGTCACCAGCCGACGACCTTTCACGCCGCCAGTGGCTGCTGCGGCTCGGCGAAATGGTCGTTCTCGCCGGCGTGAGCGGACTCGTTCCAGAATCCGCGGCGGCTCTGCTGGCTGCAGGACAAGACATGTCACGAGCCGCGACCGCTCTGCCCCCCGGCCTCTACGACGCTTCAGCCGAACATCTGGTTCACGCGCTGAGCAGCGCCGGCGAGAAGTGGTCTCCGCCGCCCGGCAGTGAGACGGAGTACGTCCAGCCTGACTCGATCCCGTTTCAGCCGCGATTCCTTGCCGTGCAGGAATTCCGCGTCGTCACCCGATTCGTCGAGATCCTGCTAGGCAACGCGGACGCCACGGCATTGTCGCAAGCCACGCAGTGGTTCGACCAGTGGCTGTATTCTGCCGCGGGAGTTCGCGCCGCCGCGCAGCACCTCGACCCGCTTCATCGGCTGCTCGCCGTGGCCGTCAACGGAGAAGAATCGGTGCGCGATCTGGAAACCGCCGACCCCCAGTCTGTAGCCCGTTCGGGACTCGCCGCGCTGCAAGATCTCTCTCTCCAGGCCCACGGTCAGGAATTCCTGCAACTCACCGCTTCCCAACAAATCGAACTGGTGACTTCCTCCGGCACCCGCCAGCCGGGCAATCCGTTACGGAAGTTCTTCGAAATCACCCGTGCCCAAGCCGTCCACGGCTACTACACTTCGACCGCGGGCCTGAAGGAGCTCGACTACAAAGGCAACGCCTACTACGCCGACAGCCCAGGCTGCGAAGCGAAATCCTGGGCACCGTCGGCGGATGTGAGGTCTCGGTTCAAATGATCGATCGGACGATATATCTTGCGAATCGGCAAGCACCTGACTAACCATCGCAGCGTAGTAAAACCCGTCCGTAGCGCATTGGCCCCGTTGCCCCTGAGCCAGCGCGGATAAGAAATCAGGAAGAGCGTCGCTGCTCTCGCGCTTCGGCAGGATGATTTGATGAATTCGGAAGCGGACAACATCATCGGCCTTTATCAACGACACGCCCAGGACTGGGATAAGGACCGGGGACGCAGCCTGTTCGAGAGACCCTGGCTCGAGCAATTCCTTAAGCTCGTGCCGCCAGGGGGCTCAATCCTCGACATTGGTTGCGGTTCATCTGAACCAATCGCCCGTTTTCTCATTGAGCAGGGTTACGAAGTCACCGGCGTAGACTCGTCCCCATCCTTGATCGACATGTGCAAACGCCGATTCCCACTTCAGAAATGGGTGGTCGCAGACATGCGCGCGCTTCGATTGGACACGATCTTCCATGGGATCATCGCCTGGGACAGTTTCTTTCACCTTCGTCCAGAAGATCAGCGACTGATGTTTCCTCGTTTTCGAAAGCATGCGTCTGCTGAGGCAGCTTTGCTGTTCACGAGCGGCCCAGCCTACGGGGAAGCAATTGGCGAATATCGAGGTGAACCCCTGTACCACGGCAGTCTGGATGGCGCGGACTACCGCGAATTGCTGGAACATAGCGGATTTGCCATTGTGTCCCACGTCGTTGAGGACGTTACATGTGGGAATCACACGATTTGGCTGACGCAGCTTCGTTAGCTCTTCATTCCCCCGGGAGAAACAATGAAGAAACAATAACGGCAAAGATCAAACATCTTTACGCACCCGCTAATATGAGCCGCCAGCACGGAAAATTGGGAAGGTTTGCGAAACTAACCAGGCTAACCTTTTGCGAATGCCGACAAGAGTCCCTTTCCAGGAATTTTGTCTGAATGCACAAGTTTTCATACCACCATTGGGGACCATGTCCCAGGCCTTTGAGCCATACCCTCAAGGGCAACGAACCCATAGTGTGGAGGTGGCGGCAAGGGCCGCCGGCTGGGGCGCTGCCTGCCGTCGGAGGAGACGGCAGGTATGCGCCCCATAGAAGTGTCAGCGGAAGTTCTCAACCAGTTGATGTCGCTGCCCTGATCGTCGCGTCGATGTGTCGCCATTCCGGAACGATCCGATAAATTACCACCAGCGCGGAACCTGCCCCTCACTGAACCTGCGAGCGACTGAAGAGGTAAGCGTACCTCGCACCATCGTTGTTTCCCTTTCAGGCGGTTCAGCCGATCCAGTCATGGACCAAAACCTGGAAACGACGATTAACGCCGCAACAGGCTCGCATCTGCTCCATCCGGTGCGAGGCCACAGCGCAGTTAACTCTCTTGGTTCATCGACCGAAGCCTCGTATTCCAATTGCTCGCCGCAATGTCACAATGCGCATCCACTCTGGGCTGCAGTTCCAATCATGAAAGAAGTGGGAGATGGTGGGGCTTCAGCCTGGAGCTCTTTACACCAGCCGCCAATCTCGTCACCCCTGGCGGGTCGTCGACCACTTGCTTCACAAGCCCCCAGACCCTGAAGACGACGACATTCGAACCCACGGCAAAGTCGTTTCGGTGTTACCGCGATGTGAGCTGTTGCGACAGGGCGCTTACACGAATCACTCCGGTTCGGGCAGGGTGAAGGTTGTGAGTACAATTGGTCGCTGTTCCCGCGATCGACGTCGGTCCCAGGGAGTTTTATCCCCTTGATTTGCCGTTGAACTATACCCGGAAGAGCAGCGAGCACATACTGGAGGTCACACTGTGGAACGGTGGAGAAGTTCCAGGGAGCTCATTGCTTGTCGTACACTCCTGTACCCTTCGCCGGCTTCGCCTGCGAATAATCCGTGTAATTCACAGTCGTGATTTTGCCGTCCCTGGAGACACCGATCGTGGCCTCTATTGCAACCTTTCCATCTTTCCTGGTTTTGCCTTTTAGCGTATTTGCGTTTACACGCTGGTACGAGACCGAATCTGAGGACGGGTCTCCAGTGACGGGGTAATCTTTGCCGTCGAATTTGGCTTCGTAGCTTATCTTGAGTGACTCGCCTTTGTCGGTGACTATGTCTTCGTTGAGTTTGAGACCATTCTCGTCGGCATCGACGACAGCAACGTCGCTCTTAGGCACTGGGGGCGTCAGTTTCGATTTGGCTAGATTAAGCTTCCAGGTTCCGCTGAATGGGCTATCAGCAGCGAACAAGCTGAGTGACATTGCCAGGATTACGGCTAACATTTTTATTGAGCGCACGGTTTCCCTCCTCAAAGAATCGGGCGAAATTGTAGCACCCCTTTTCTTCGTGGCAAGACCTTTTTCCGGCTAGTTATCCTGGGCGCTCTGTGTGGACAGTTCATACCGCATCGAGTCTCCGCCTGCAACTCATCCGTCACCTTTTGAATGATGGAATCGCTGCGCTCCGTGGCTAGGTTTCTCAATGAGTTTGCAGTCATTCTTGACCATCTTTATTCTGTTGCTACGACCTCATCATGCGCCTGTGAGAACCAGGAAAAAGCTGGCACTCTCGGTCCGCTGCCCTACCTGCGGAGCGAAGTCTGGGGAGAAATGTGAGTTGGCTTCCGGTCAACCTCAGACGAACCCGCATCGGGACAGGCGGATAGTCGCGAAAGATGAAGAAACGCAATGTTCGAAAAACTGAGAGTTGAATTGAAAACGGGTCAGCCAGGAACTGAGGTTTTCGCTCAGGCAGTTGTTTGTCGAACATGTTGACAGCAAGCACACGGCGACCGCTGCGAATCTAACTGCCTGCCCGAGATAAGCCGGTGGAGCGAACTGAGAAGGATGATCTAGTTTATCGAGGATAGCGCAATCAATTCCACCACAATTTGGAGACGTCGAAAAATGCCCATCGTACAGGCATCTTTGTCGATCCTGTCAGGATCGACATTGTCCACGAACATCCGATCCCACAGATCGACGGCTTTCAACTCGGATTGGAGTAGTTCCGCTCTGGATGCCACACGCCAACTATACGCTGGAAAAGGTTTTGGCAAGCTTGTCGCAGGTCCAGGTGGAGTTCTGCACGCCCGGAGAGACCTACCGTTTTCTTTTTTCGGTAGTGTCTTAAATTACCGTAATGGCGTCCCGATTTCTGGCGGTCCGATTGCGCCGGCCAACGGCTCCCCTGAATCTCTCAGCTTTTCCAGGTTACGGTACGAACCGCCTTCCTCAGAATGGCAATGCGCTGCCTCACTGTTGCGCGGGCGACTTGTGTGACCATACATCGACGATTCGAGGGGACGTACTCTTACGTTCTCATAACCACGACTGCTGCTTGGGCAAGGATTCACCCTTAGGGGGCCGAACAAACGGCGCAAGCTTGTGCTACGCCTGTTTGGAACAGTTTATTCCCCGAAAGCCCGTCATCGAGGTACAATCCCAGCGCAAACCTAAGGAGCGCACCGATGCAACATCCACGATTAAACGACGGAAGAGATCGATTTGACCGCCGGGACTTTTGCAAAGCCGCCGGCGTTGCGACCGCTGTCGGTGTAGTAGAGGCCAGTCTAGGAAGCCTTTTGGCCCACGCAGATCTCACCAGGGAGCAGCGTGACAAGATGTCGGCGGATGAAATCATCCAGCAGATGAAAGCTGGTAACGAACGCTTTCGATCGGGCAAACCGCAGCATCGCGATCTGATGGGCGAAGCCAGGGCGACCGCGAAGGGGCAGTATCCCGCTGCGATTGTTTTCAGCTGCATTGACTCGCGAGCACCCGCCGAGTTGATTCTCGACTTTGGAATCGGCGATATTTTCAGCGGTCGTGTGGCGGGCAACATTGCGGACGAGGACGTATTGGGTAGCATGGAATTCGCATGCAAGGTGGCAGGCTCGAAAGTCGTGCTCGTCATGGGCCACACCGCCTGCGGTGCTATAAAGGGTGCGATTGACGGGGCGCAACTTGGCAATCTCACGGCGTTGTTAGCGAAGATCCGTCCGGCCGTTGAAGCCACTCACTATACGGGGGACCGCTCGTCCAAAAACTACGATTTCGTGGACGCTGTGGCTCGAAAGAACGTGTCACTGACTATCGCCAACATTCGGGCAAAGAGCCCTGTGCTTCGAGACCTCGAATCCAGCGGTAGCATAAAGATTGCAGGCTCGATGTACAACCTCGAAACGGGGGCTGTTGAGTTCCTCGCGTAGGGGCACAGTTGGCGAAAATCGACATTACGCTCAGAACCCTCGGCCGCGCCGTTCACTTGACGCGTCGGGCAAAAAGGGGGCGCTGAGAGGTAGGCACAGAGTGACTCCCTTTGTCCGATACATGAAGCCTTGCTAACGCTGTGGACGAGTCGGGTTCAAACTGTTCTTCCCTGCAAATTCATTACAGACTTATTTCCCAGCCCTTGCTTTCTCTCCGATTTGCACTTCCGGATAGTCGGCTCGTAGCTTGTCCGCAACTTTGTCTGCGGCTAAGGGCTTGCTGAAGTAGTATCCTTGGATTTCGTCACATTGATGCAATCGAAGGAAGGACATTTGCGCTTCGTTTTCGACTCCTTCGGCAATTACCTTGAGACTCAGGTTTCTCGCCATGGCAATAATTGCGGCTGTGATGGCTGCGTCATCAGGATTCACGGCGACCTCGCGAACAAATGAACGATCGATCTTAAGTTTGCTAACCGGAAACTGTTTCAGGTAGCTGAGGCTCGAATAGCCAGTCCCAAAGTCGTCAATCGCCAGCTTCAAACCCATTGCCCTGAGTTCTTGCAGAACTGAGAACGTGACGTGTGCATTCGACAGCAGCAGGCTCTCCGTAAGTTCAAGTTCGAGGTATTGGGAAGCGAGATGAGTCTCCTGAAGCACCCTATCGATGAGTTCTCGGAAGCCCTCCTTCCGAAACTGTACTGCTGAGACATTTACCGCCACTGGCACTGCGATAAGCCCCTCGTCTTGCCATTGCCGGGCCTGAGAGCACGCAGTTCTGAGGACCCACTCACCGATGGGTACTATCAGTCCGCTGTTTTCAGCAATTCGTATGAACTTGTCGGGGGGAACAAAACCCAACTCCGGGTGTTGCCAGCGCAGGAGTGCTTCCAACCCGATGGTCCTTCCAGTACCGATATCCATCTGTGGTTGATAGACTAAGAATAGTTCTTTGTTCTCGAGGGCCAGTCGCAAGCTTCTTTCTAAGGTCAATCTCTCCATGACCCGAGCGTTCATCTCCTCAGTGAAGAATCTGTAGTTGTTACGTCCACAATCTTTGGTGCAATACATAGCTGCATCAGCATTCTTGATCAGCGTCTCTGCGTCCGCACCGTGTTCGGGGAAGATGCTGATGCCAAGGCTGCAGGTAATACTGAGTGAGTGACCCTGAACTCCGAAGTCGGGAGTTATAGCATCCATAAGCCGTTCGGCGGCGACTGCTGCATCCGATATGTCTTTTACCTTAGTGAGCAGAATGAGGAATTCGTCTCCGCTCAGCCGAGCGACCGTGTCTTGCTCACGCGCCCACTTCTTAAGTCGCTGGGCAACTTCTTGCAAAATGAGATCGCCGACCGAGTGCCCGAGTGAGTCGTTGATGTCCTTGAAGCGGTCAAGATCGAGAAACAGAAGCGCGACCTTCTCTTCCTGCCTACGAGCGCTGGCGAGTGCTTTTGACAATCGATCCCGCAGCAGAGTCCTATTGGACAGGCCTGTAAGTGCATCATAGTAGGCTAAGTATTGGACTCTTTCCTCGGCGGCTTTCCGGTCCGTGATGTCCTCGACTGTGCCTTCATGGAGCACGACGTTGCCCGTAGCGTCACATGCGGCTCGCAGATTCATCAACACCCACTTTTTCGTGCGGTCACTGCAGTAAACTTCCACTTCGGCACCCCGCACTATGCCATCCTTCGCGAGTATCTGTCGCAAATCATTCATGCGGCCGGGATCGACAAATAATTGACGTACCACGTTCGAGACTTCCGCCAAGAATTGTTCCGGGGACTCGTACTTATACATTTCGGCTAATGCCCGATTGATGCTCACGGGATCACCATCAGGGGAGGTCTGAAAGATTCCGACAACTGCATCCTCGAAGATCGCCCTGTACTTTTCCTCAGCGCGCACGAGCTGAGTCTGTAAGCGATTCAAGTTGTCGAAAGACTTGTTAGACTTTCGAAGCAGACAGATCAATTCTTTATCAAGAAGGTACTGCTTCAGGAAAACCAGGCCGCCCATCACCAGCATGGTGGCTATTGTTAGCAACAACCGATACTTGCGCACGCGCCCCGGAGTGTTTGGAGAAAACTCGGACCAGGCGACCATTAACGGCGTGAAAAAGACAGCCGCCATCGCCAGCCGTGCAGGCCAAATCGCCGGGTTGCTATCGGATGGTTTAGCGGACTGCTTGTCGTGACAATTCGTACGGGCAACGGAACCCGCGGCGATAAACCAAACCATCGCCGCCAGCAGCGGAACATCGTAGAGACTACCGGTGTAGTAAACATGAAAGTCGATGGCCGCGCCGGCGATTGCAGAAGCGATGGCATACAAGCAGCCGGCGCCAAGCCAGTAGGCATAAATAGTTTTCCAGTAACCTGCGCTACTGCGCCAGGCGAACACCAGTGCACCCAGAAAGACAAGGTGCTCCGCCAGATACGCGATATCAAAGCTCCAGCCGTAGACCGACTCGTTGGGTGAGACATACTGCCAGGGAATGACAGCAAAGAGAAAGAGATACAGCCACCAGATGAGCAGTAATACGAAATCGAGTCGGCCGGCGCGAATCGACCGGTTTGCCTTATTGAGATGAGGTTGAACTGCCAGTGCAGCCATCATGGGGACGATATGCAGGAAGAGGATGATATCCCCTAAAAATGGGTTCGGAACCTGTTGGCGTCGATAAACTTCAAAATATGTCCACAGGATCTGCGCTGAAAGCCATAATACGAAGCCGAGACTCATCAACCAGCCGAAGATCCTGGTTCGCCCGTCAGCGTGGAAGGCAATTGGGATGACAGAAAGCAAAGCACCCAGGAGAAGAATGCACTGGCTAGTGTCGCCGAACGCCGTCAACGGGTAGGACGGCTTCATAGACAGAGCCAGGACCAACTGGGCAAATGCCAGTAGCGAGGCAGCCACCACCCGTGCCCTGGCCGGCCCAATCGAACGCGACTCCATAACATCATTCTAGGGTTGGAGGTGATCATGAATAAGTTACCCAGGTAACTGTTAGGCGATGGGAGCGGGGACGTCAGAGTGCTGGCCCGGGAGTTCGACGTATCCGTATAGACCGCCCACACTATGCGCAGGCCGGAGCCCGCTTTTCGCGCGTGAATCGAACGCTCGCAGGGCACTTTGATGTTTACATTCTGCGGGAAATTTAAGTCTCCGCCCGAAGCTGGCAGCCAGCAAGACACATTTCAGTGCAGCAACATAATAAAGGGGAACTTCGGAGGGGTTTAAGAGGCGACCCAGCGACCGCGACGACAAGTAAACGAGTTCATGAAAATGGCGAGTGACCGATGTCGGTTTTCGAGACATGGGTCGCCGACTTTTGCACAAAAGTTCCGCGCTTATTTCGTACCAGGTTTTGTTTATGGCCTGGCGCCGACACTGGGCGAAGTCACCGGGGTGTCAGTTTAGCCAGCCTTGTCGGGCGAAGACTTAAAAGCGGGTTGAAACGGGCGCGGCTCATGTTGTACAGGTTTCCTCACGAGGGTGTCACGTGGATTCTGCCGTTCCAACCACGAAGCTACATTCATTCGCAGGACCCCAAGACCGCTCATAGCATTGACGAGAGCATCCCTCTCTTCCTGCGTCCCACCGTGGTCTTGTGAAAGCTCTAGCCGCCTTTTGTGTATCTCAGATTCCGCCCTCTGAACGCACTCATGCATCTTGGTCCAGTCCGTTTCGAGCAGAGCCGCTTGATATGCCTGTTGCCAGCAATAGCTGGTCGCCACTCTGATGTCTCGGCAGGGATCAACTAGCCTTTGACTGATAGCCATTTTGACGCTCCGTAATTCTGCGCAGACTGTCCAGCGTGGTTAAGGCATCTCGCAAATCGTGCTGTTCTCCATTCGGCGGTTTCGTGTGACCGTCTTCGATGCGATCAAGAACGGCATTGCGAGCGTGGGCGATCCTTTCAGGCAATTTCACGGGGTCGGTTTCAAACAAAGCAGCTTGGCAAAGCTGTCGCCAGTCTGAGAGAAAGTGCGCCTGTTGATTGGTCATCTGTCCGTTTTATAAAACGGAGGCAGGGGCGGCGTCAACTCCTTTATTTGTAAGCGATTACATGGCATACGGGACTAATTAGCGGGGGCTTTCTGCGAAGTCGCCGGAAGTGCATATGGTTCAATCCCTGGGCGAAAAAGCAGTGCACGGGAAGGCGCACAGTGCCGGGAATTATGACGCCATTTCGGCCAGCCCGCCGCGGGGTTCTTCCTGGGCAGGGACTCCTTAACTGCGTTCCGACAGGCGTTACGCCAACTATGACCCCGGAGCCTCCCTCAGCGCAGCTTCCCGCTGGGTTGTGAGACGCGATATTTCGCCAACAATCCGGGTTCTCAGCGCGTGGGGTCCGCAGACTATTTCCTGGAGGTATCGATGCGCAGGAAGCGTACGGCGTTATTGTAAAGAATGTCACGCTTTTGCTCCGGAGTCAGGTAGTCAGCGTTCTGGATGATGCTGATGGAATAGGGCATTAGCTTCGGCCACATGAACTGGTCGGTGCCGAACATGATGCGGTCCTCAAAGCCTGCGTCCACCATGCGCTCAATGTAGCGATTCACCTCCTTGATCGGATAGCTCCAGATCAATCCAGCGATGTCCACGTAAACGTGGGAATTAGCCTGTAAGAGTGTAAGCAAGTTGTCGATCATCGGGTAGCCAGCATGCATGATCTGTACACGGAGCTTCGGATGGCGGGCGAGAACCTCCTCCAACAGCAGCGGATTGCCTGCCGAGCCGCGGTATGCTGGCATGATGAGATTGGCGCGGCCTGAACCCCCGGTGCCCATGTGAATTGCGACGGGAATGTCCAACTCCTCCGCTAATGCAAAATATTTGTCGTACGCCGGATCGCTCGGCGAAATTCCGCGGTACTGCGGGCCGATTTCGCCCATCACTTTCATTCCGCCGCTGGTAAAGTCTTTGCGCAACTCATCCAGCGAAATACGGTCATTGCCTTTTTCAAACCCTGTTCCCGGAATTACGCGATTCGGAGCCGCATCCTTCCATTTCTTTACGCTGGCCGGATCCCCAAAAACGACGGCTGTCACATTCAGTCGCTCCATCTCGGCGAGCACATCTTTCATGTATTCGCCTTTCGCCGCGGGATACAGCTTCGGCGTGCACTCTTCCTGAACCCAGCCCGAGTCCTGTCGGGCATCGGTTTTTGGGTCGGATGCCGTAAATTTGGAAGCGTTCGGGCACATCGGGCCGATGGAGAAGCCATTGTCGTTGTCCATGGCGTGGTGGTGCACATCAATGACCGGAGCAGCCTCCCTACTTGTGTTTTGGGCGCGGGCCATGCTGGTTCCGGCCATGAAAAGAATGGCCGACACGAACCGAGCCATAGGCTGTTGACTCAAATGCAGCATTATCCTTTCTCCTGACACGTTTGACGTCCGACTGTCGAAAGGGGAAGCGCACACTGAAAGGGTTTGCCCAAATCTCGAACCGCCAAAGACCGACGGGTGCCCAGCGATGTCGTCCGCGCGGTCACTCACGATTCTGTTTGGATTAATGAGGTACTCGTTAGTAACTTATGACATAACGAGGTCGGCCTCGCTACGACCCCAGTAGACTTTGCGGTACCAACCAAAAAGGCTCGGGACGAAGGAGGCAGAGTTGAAGATTCCAGGATGCGATCTGCATGCAAAGCAACAGACCGTTGCCATGGTGGACACGGAAACGGGCGAGTTCACCGAGAATACGCTGATCCATGAAGGCAACGAGGTGCGAGAGTTTTACGCTGCCTTAGAGGTCCGGTGGTGGGGGGCATCGAAGGAAGAACCAGGCATAGTGTGCCGGGTGGGTCATCGGCGATGATTCGAGCAGCCGAGACCCGAAAGCAGAAGCATGATCGACGGGATGCCCGGCTGATGTTGGACCTGCTGATGAGGAAGGATGGCTTTCCCGTGATCTGGATGCCATCGAGCGAGCAACGCGACTACAAACCTTTGCTGCGAGACCGTCATCAGTGGGTGAAGATACGAACCCGGGTACAGAACCCATTGCAAGCCATGGCACGAAAACTGGCGGTTCGCCTGTACTGGATGATGCGCAGGGGATGGGATTACGAGCAGTTGGAAAAGTTCGGTTCGCACGGGGGACAACCTGGACATCGCGATGGTGTGAAGTCAAACATCGAGTAATTGATTGGGTATCCCGCTCCCTGTCGCTGGGGAGTTCGAAGTAGTAATCATGATCGAACTTTGACCGAAGAGATGCATGGGTCGAACTGAGTTTCTGACCTGATACAGATTACGAGCGGGCCTTGGTTGGAATGGCCGGGCCTTCAACGAGAGCGAAATGGCGCGCTCTTCGGAGTGCGCGGGTTAGTACGCCCAAAAAGTACTTGACGGGAACGACATTGTCAGAGACGCGATGTTTCGCCGACCATTTCTGAGCAACAGGCTAAACTTTTGATTCTGAGGGGCTTCGCGTCATAAAGCAATGAACTCATAAAATAGTTAAACCAAAGCCATGAAGAGCCAGCTCTGTGGTCAGATTCGGTCAATGAGGGTGCTTGGGGGCCGACAATAATTCTCCAGGATAAAGGGCCTGGCGGTCCGGTATTGTGCCTGCATCTGAATCCACCAGAAAATCGACTCCGTATAGATAAAGAGCGCGATGGCGAACAATCCCAGAAACTCGAACAAGTTCCGTGCTTCGGGGCGGAAGAAATTCGACCTGAATTTGCGATCCTGTGGGCAGATTTGCCATGGTAAACAAGCACATGCCGACATCGCTGAGATTGATGCCGAAAGCATCCAAGTCGGCAGATTCGGTGAATACTCGCACAGAGGTGTTCAGCAATTGGCGTTTCCGGCGTCGCCGATCTAGTTTGAAGGTGCGTTTGAAAATCATCCATCCCCCGGTAAGGACACGGTAGCGCAATAATCCTCACGGGCAAAGATTACGGACGATCAGTGGGATGTAGAGCGATTTTTCAACCGGTCATCCGGTTGTCGCGACCACGCGTTTACACTCACAACTCAAGTCAATGAGGGGAAACTAAATAACGGAGACATCATGTTGGTAATACGAAACTCGGCGTCCGCAACGTATATGGCGGCCATTCTAGTCGCACTGGTTATTCTCTCCGCGACTGCCGTCGCCGATGCTCACTCGGACCTTCTCCGGGTCAGCACAGCCTTTCACGAAGGTCTGCGTGAAGGGAATGCCGCTGCTCTTGCAGTCGTCCTCGACGATCGCTTCACCTGGACGCAGGCCGACGGCATCGTACAAGGGAAATCCGACCTGCTCGGACACCTGCGCTCAGGCGAGCTGCGTTACGCGCAGCTGCTGGCTGAACAGGAGACCGTCCACCAATATGGCAAGGCTGCGGTCGTTACCGGGCGTTCCTCGCTTCGCCACGCCGACCAGGCAAAGCCGCTCGATCTCCGCTACACACTCATCCTGGTCAAAGCCGGCCAGCATTGGAAGGTCGTCGCCTATCAGACTACGATCATCACGCCCGGCGCGGGTCAAGCTCTACAGGTCCGCCTCGGCTATCCCCCTGACGCCAAGCTGCTCATACTCAACGCCGACGATCTCGCCGTGTCTCATTCCGAAGATGTCGCCAGTCTGTCAGCCCTCGACCAAAAGCTGATCACTTCAGCCACTGCGATGGTGCCCTGCCCCTGGTTCACTGAAGTCGCCGACTACGCTAAGGCGCATCCTGACGCGGACCTCGGCTTGCACCTTACTTTGACAGCGGAATGGCAAACGTTCCGCTGGGGACCCGTGGCTCCCCGTGCGCTAGTTCCCAGCCTCACCGGTGCCGACGGCTATTTCTATGCCGACAGCGGCGAAGTCGCGAAGCACGCCAAGCTGGAGGAAGTTGAGATCGAGATTCGCGCGCAGATCGAGCGTGCCAAGGCCATGGGCCTTGCGCCCTCGCATCTCGATGCCCACATGCACGTGCTGTATGCGACCCCAGAACTGTTCGGAGTTTTTCTGAAAGTGGCACGGGATTACAAACTTCCTATACGCATGGCCCGCAACGAACCTTTATTTCAGTCTAAGCTCATGATGATGGCTCCCGGCGAGCCGGTTAGCGATGCGATCTTTTCACCAGGGGCCGATGTTCCAGCATCCGACTGGAAACCTTACTACGTCAACCTCATCAAGAACCTGCAGCCCGGCGTCACGGAAGTCTTTGTGCACCTCGCCCACGACGACACTGAAACGCAAGGCGTCATGGTCAATCATGCCGATTGGGGCGCCGCCTGGCGCCAACGCGACCTAGAGGTTATCTCCAGCCCAGAGTTCCGTAAGGCTCTGAAAGACAATCACGTGATTCTCATCGGCTGGCGCGAAATTAAAAAGCTTCTCTAAAAGCAGCCGCGGTGTGGCTGCCTGCCGGTGATCGAAGACTTGTCGCAAAGGTGACGTAATAAAGGAAACTGGATGGAACAACTGGAGCCGTTCACACTAGCTCCGTGGGCGCGCCGGCATTCGGCCAAGGCGTCCATAATCGGACAGAGAATCACAAGAACGGACAGCCAGTTGGAGCTGTACGCAAAGCCTGACACTGCTTTAGGCGTCGGCGAGCTATTTAAGGGCCTGAATATTGGAACGTGAATTGCACACCCCTCGGGGAGGTTAATCATGGCTCACTTTGAACGGATTCGCGACGTTATTTCCGGCCCGCTTGATTCCGAGGTCGTCGGGCAGCGCACCGCAGCGGGATGGCAACTGGTATCGATCGAGTGGCGGCGCGAGTTACCCGACTCGGAGTCCCCGACCCCTGGCGGATATAACGAGGACATTCCATACGGGCTGCGCATCTCGGACGACTGCCAACGTTTGGAGGTTGATCCCGTCGAGAACAGAACCCTAATGCTGATGATGGAGTTGTTGGTGCAGGACTTCCCCTATTCCAGCATCGTCAGCGACCTCAATGAAAAGGGCCTTCGGATGCGCGACGGTAGGCCATGGACTCGGGTAGCAGTCTTCAACATGACGCCGCGCCTCATCGAGGTCGGCCCACGCCTGTTCGAAACGGAAGAGTGGCAGAAGGTCCGACAAAGGTTTTTAGTTTCGAGAGAGCCATAGGTTTTTAGACACCGAGTGGGAGCAAACCCTGTAAATGACTGTAATTCCGATGTTACCGACAGGTACCTCTCCACTCGTCATGTCATTAAGGCTCAGGGAGAACACCGGACGAGCAAGGAAATGGATTGATCACGCTGGATGACTCTGCTGGTAGTAAACACTGCGGCATCTGAGCCTCTTTCCAATCGCGAAGGCGCAAAGTGGAGCTTGAGGTAGTGAACGGTGGGTCTTCAGTGTACTTTTGAGTATACGCACCGCTACCAGGACAACCTTTCCGGTAAGAATTCCGCGAAGAGATCATCATAGTAGGATCCCAATTGCTTCAAGTCTGGCTTGGTGTGGCCCTTGGAATAGAGGTCATAGGGATTGAACTTCCTCACCCATGCCAGCATTGCTTTGTCTTTCTCATTTTCAAGGTGCTCATAAGCGCCGTGACGATGCCAGGCATAGAAGGAGTGGAAACGCAGCATGTAAATCGCTTCATCTGAGAGATAGGGCTTCATCACTTCCGCGATGTAACCATCATGGCCGAATGACATGTGGACATTCTCCAGGCCACAATTCGGCCGATAGATACCGTACTTTGTCTGGTACTCGGGGACTTTTGCATCCGGATTCCCAGCGAAGTATTCAGGGAACACGATCTGATCGGACCAGGCGCACCCAACCGGAAATGTATCGCCCACGACACCCCACTGCGGCTCACCATACAAGCATAAACACTTCCCTAGGTCGTGGATGAATCCAACCAGCACCATCCAACGTGGGTGACCGTCCTTGCGAATTGCCTCAGAGGTCTGCAAGAGATGCTCAATTTGCGTGAGGTCGGTATCCGGGTCGCTGTCATCAACCAGAGTGTTCAGGTACTCCGCTGCTTCCCAAATGCTCTTCTTGCCGCGCTCCAGGCCGAAGTACTGCTTCTCTTTGCCCAGCACGTACTCGACCGTTTGCTTCTCATGGTTCGTAGCGTAGAAGTCCGCCACGCCCGGGTTTGCCTCGGCGTCATACTGGCGGAATTCTGATTTAGACTTTCCCTCTCTGTACCGACCCTCCAGGAAATCCTCCCACTGATCCAGATTGGGGAGAGGATTCGCAGATCCGGGAACCGTTGGGCTCATACAGTGCTCCTCCAAGGCCTACCTATAGTGTAAATCCTGTACCCTTGAATTGTCCTGTACAGGGCCTCGAAGCCTGTACAAGATTGCGTCTGTCATGTTGGGGTGGATCACGAACGCAACTCCAAAAAGCTATGACTGGTGCGCATCGTCGACTGGGGGGACGACCTTCCTCGTCGTGCTTTTCGGGTGGGAATACGTAAAGGCGAGATAGACGGACAACTGCCGAAATCAGACGATTACACTCACAGCCCGGCTCTTTCTGAGCATTCATCGGCGGGCTATGGTTTACTAGTCGACGATGACTCCTCCGTTCATTCTGCCAGTACTGCTGCTCGGTTCCCTGATGTCCACGTTCACGGTCGGAATTTCTGCGCAAACACTCGTAGAGCAGCTCGGATACCCACCCGGCACAAAGGTCATCATTGTCCATGCGGACGATCTGGGCGAAACCCACTCGGTAAATGCTGCTGCCATTAAAGCTCTGCAAGGCGGGAGGATCAATTCCGCGAGCCTGATGGTGCCCTGCCCATGGTTTCCAGAGATTGCCGACTATGCCAAATCTCATCCGGACGCAGACTTTGGGCTGCACCTCACATTGACGAGCGAACGAGTTTATTACCGCTGGGGTCCGGTGGCGCCCGCCGACAAGGTACCGAGCCTGGTGGATCAAAACGGATACTTCCATCACGACTGGGAAGAGAACAAGCACATCAACGCCAAGGAGGTCGAGATCGAACTTCGCGCCCAGATCGAGCGTGCGCTGGCGATGGGCGTTCGTCCCACCCACCTCGATTCACACCAGTACCGGCTGATCATGAATGGCAAGGAACTCTTCGACGTTATGCTGCGGGTGGCTCACGAGTACAGGTTGCCGGTTTTCGTTACCAGAGATTGGTTCGCTGACCATCCATATTTGCAGGCGAGCCTCGATCCGGGCGATATCGTGCTGGACCATACGGTTACGATTGAACCAGGAATTCCGCCGGAAAAGTGGGCGGAGTTTTACGTCACTGCGTTGAAGAATCTGAAACCCGGCGTGACGGAGTTTGTCATTCATCCCGGTTACGATGATGACGAACTACGGGCCGCTACCAGGGAGCGCTCCACATGGGGTTCGGCCTGGAGGCAGCGCGATTACGATTTTTTCACTAGTGACCAGTTCCGGGAGATTCTGGCTCAACAGAACATTAAACTGATCACCTGGCGGGAACTGGCCCAGGCTGGCAAACCAAAATGACCTTCCAAAGAGAAGGACGGGGGAACTGAGGCGCCCCATTTTTTCTGGTGGTGACCAGTTCGTTTTTGAGACGCTCGGGTTCGAGGCTGAGCATCCTAATCGCCGGTAGGCGCACCCTGCCGGCGGCAGTGAGCCTCTGTGTTAACCCTATGCACCGAGGAAAAGGACGCGCGGATCACTCAGTTGAAGCGGGAAATCTCCGCGTTAAGAATGGCCATTCCGCTGCTCACGGAGGACAAACAAATCTACTAGCAACAAGAGACTGAACAATTCCATAAACGAGTGAACTGAGCCGATTGAAACTGAGCCGATTGAACTTCCCCGGCATCGCTAAGCGATTTACCCCGCCATTCCTCCAGATCACTTCACTGGGCGCAACAATTCTCGGGAGCTGACCTGGCGGACCCACCGGGCAGGCCTCTTGTCCCCTGGCGCTACAACCCTTAAAGGCCCTTCCATGGTGTCAAGTGGTTTCCCATCCCTCATATCGGCAAGAATGATTTCTCTCGTCGCGAAGGCCGGATCAGTCTCAGCAAGCGCGAATGCCACTTTGTTGCCGTCGACAGCCCCCTCTGCCAGCACATCGCTCATTCGTGGTCCACGTAGTGCATCTCCCAACAGAATGCCCGCCAAAGAAAGAACGGACGATAGCGGCACGCCCTCGAACTGCGTTGGTCTGTCGTGGATTTGCACGGCAACCGTTAAACGCGGCAATTTAGAAATCTGCGCGGCCGTGACGAAGTAGAGTGACCGTCCGCGTCGGTGACCTGAATCGTTTGCGCCTGCGATCCTGAAATCAGAAAGAGCAACAGCAGCCAGCATGCTGTCCCGCCTCCGGGCACATGTCTTCGTTGAGTCATCGGGATACTGGACAACAACTGGCGGACAGACCAGAATGATGGCGCCATCAGTCCTTTTGCAGCATTACCTCAGTTGATTTGATTACAACCTTTACAGCGTCACCCCGCTTGAGTGTCATCTCCTCGGCGCTCCTCCGCGTGATCACGCTTTCGATGAGGTTCTCACCAACGCGAACCACGACGTGTGCCATAACTCCGCCAAGCTGAATTTCCTCGACGGTTCCGTTGAGCTGATTGCGGGCAGAAAGAGTCATGCGATGAGCGTAGTCCATTTCGCCCTCAAAGTGAAAGGAGGCTCGACAAGGCCCCCGGATTCCAGTCATTGGAACGAATAGATCAGGTCAAACTGGTGACGCGTGAGAAATGGCTCCGTCTCGCCGGCTGTAACCCCGGGCGCCAATACGGCGTGCTGCAGGTTGGAGTTGAGCGTGCGGCCGATCCAGGCGTTGTATGCAGCCACAACATTCGACCTGAGCCGCCAGGACGCAAAAATATGGTGCTCGATGATGTTGGTGGCCGCGCGTTGTTCGCTCTCCGAGAACGTGGCCAGAATGGAATCCTGCCCCGAGCGCCAGAAGCCGTAGCCAAGTTGCAGATCATTCCTGTTCTTGACCTGCCCGATGCTGATCTCTCCGAGGTATGCCTGGTTTTGCGAACCGATACTTGTAATCACGTTCCCCTTGGAGTCCAGCGGATGCGAAGCCGCCTTGAGGTTGTTCTCATATTCCAACATCAGGTTCAGCGGGAAACGCGACAGTCCGGTCTTTAGCTGGCTGTTGAGGATGAAGTCGGCATATTCGAATCCGGAAAGGAAATGACGCAGCCCTTTCGCGTCAACGAAGGTGGCGTTGGTCATCCCGTTGGAAGCGATGGCGCACGGCGGAACGCTGGGCAAACCCGAACCTGTGGCGCAACCCGGACCTTCACCCGGCACTTGAATCGGCGGGTTGCCGCTGGTGGTGGTTTGTGTAGCGAACGCCGAGGCGTTCAGGATGGCGTCGGGAAAGCCCCAGTCAATTAGGGTAAAGGACGGAGTGGTGGTAAGCGGGCCCAACTGGAAACTGGCCGACACATTGCCGCCGAGCGCAAACGAATCGTCACCCTTCGCAACTTCGTTATAGAGTAGTTGCATTCCCTGCACCGTGAAGCTCTTCAGGAAAGGCGTCTTCAGGTCCCAGGAGAATTTCTGGTTGAAGCCTTCGGGGTTAATGTCAGGATCGAGGGTAAGCGATGTCCGAGCCCAGGTGTAGGCGAATTTTCCCCCTGTAAGCGAGAGCCACCGGGCGGCGACGGGGTTGAAGGTGACATACCCTCGGTCGAGGCCGATGGTCTTGCGATTGAAGAAATTGGTGAACGATTCATTGGCCGACGTGAGGTCGCCCAGAGAGCCCGTGGCCAGGGCGAAGCCTCCCATGAAATTCTCGTTCAACCGGCCCTCGACACCGAAGCGCACCCGCAGGCGGGCGCGATTGCGGGTGACGCATGCAGAGCAATCCTGAAAGATGTCCTCACCCCGCAGCCGGATGTCGCCACTGAAGCGGAAGCGCCCTGCAAAGTCTTGCAGCGCGCTGATCTTCTTGTCTTCATCTTTGGACTGCTTGTCCACGACCGCCAGCACAGTTTTCGCTTCGGCGGCGCCAGAGGAGGCCTGGCTGGCCAGACGTTGAGCCTCGACAGCCGAATGCTCAGCCTGCATAGCCGTCGTCTGCGCCTGCTCGGCGCTGCCCTGCACCCTCTGGGCGGATGCGTTGGCTTGCTGCGTGGCTTCCAGCAATTGCTGCAGTTGGGATTTCAGCTGTTCCATCTGTTGCCGCTGAGCTTCCATCTGCTGCTGCTGCGCGGTCACGGTTTCGCGCAAGGCCTGGATATCTTTCGCCATGGCCGTAGAACGGTTTACGGGTACTGTCTTTTTCTTGTTGGCTGAGGTTTGGGCCAGCAAGGTCAGCGGCGCACACTACGACCATGGCCACACATAGAGACGGTTTCATCGGGGCTCCTCTGTCGCGTCGCTTTCAAAGATCGAAAATGTCAACACTGATGGTCGATCGAGTCACTGATTGGGAATCGCGAAGCCGTACTTCTTAAAGAGCTCTTTAATCGGCGGGGATTGAATGAACTTCAGGAATTGCCAGGCGACGTCCTTGTTCTTCGATGAGCGCATGATTACACAAGCTTGTTCGATGGCTGGGTAGTCGCCCCCAGCGACCTCTGCGTAGCGCCCTTTGTCTTTCATATTCGGCGAGAGAGCAAGAGAGAGCGCAATAATGCCCACATCGGCAGATCCCGAAGCCACAAAGGTAGCGGTTTGGGAAATGTTTTCACCGAGTACAAACTTGTCTTTAACCTGATCGTAAATATTCTCCTTCTGCAAGGCTGCCACCGCGGCCTTTCCGTACGGCGCATGTTGCGGGTTGGCGATGGCAATCTTTTTGATCGACGGGTCCTGCAGAGCTTTCAGCCCCGTACTTAGGTCCAGCTTGGAATCGTTGGGCACCCACACCACAATCTTTCCGATTGCGTATTGATAGAAAGTGCCTGGTTCGGTGAGGCCGGCGGCGTCAAGCTGCCTGGGATAGTCCAGGTTTGCGGAGAAGAACATGTCGAACGGAGCTCCGTTCTGCAGTTGCTGAGTGAAATTGCCGGAGGAGCCGTAGGTCAGCTTGACGCTCTTTCCGGATTCTTGCCGGAAGCGCGCCCCGACTTCCTGCATGGCAAATTGCAGGTCGGCGGCCGCAGCTACGGTTATCTCCTGCGCGGCACAGAGTCCACCCAGAAGCCCCAGAAAAAGCGCAACGACTAGAACCAGCGGCCTGAGTTTCATGGTTTTCGAAGCTCCTGCGATCAGATTGTTGTCTCCCTCATCCAGTTGCCGCGGGGAGTAAATTGGTTTAATGCAGATTGAAGTAACCTGTCAAATCGACTCCAACCGCCTCACGATGAGGCGGAAAAGGACGATTTAATGGCAACGAGGGCGCTGGATTTTCCACGTTGCAGAGATTGTTTATACGCGCAGGATCATAACTTCGGTGGACTTGATGAGGGCAGCTGCCGGTTGGCCTTTTTCCAGACGCATTTCACGCACGGCGTCCGACGTTATTATCGAAGTAATTTGTTGCCCCGCGATCGACAAGGTGACTTGCGCCATGATCCCTTCGACCTTAATGTCGACAATACGACCAATGAGCTGATTGCGCGCACTGATTCGCCGGAACTGAGGACGACGTTGAGACGGAGGCATTCGCTTTTCTGCGAAGTGAAGGTGTCTGTGCAATTCGCTTTCAGGAACCCGGTGATGCCCACCTTGTGTTTTGACGGTTCGGAGTTTGCGTGTATGGATCCACCGCTTTAGAGTGGAATAACTGATACCTAGCGACTTCGCAGCGTCGCGAAGTCGCAGCAGTTTGCCATGGTCACTCAAGAGTCGGTTCCTCCATCGACAATCTCGTGTGGCGATCATCATAGTGCACTGGATGTTTTCCCCTTTCCGGGGCACGCCGACAAGGCCATCCATCGTTGGCAGCCCAACGCCCCTCCGGGGCCTCCTTCGCGATAACAGCAGCATGGATGGGTATGACAAGGATCTAAGCCTTCGGCAGTTTCCGAAAGTGGCGACGAGTCGTCCAGAAATATCGAACCCGTTGCGCATCAATGAAGGCGAGATCTGAGGCGCCGCCACTACCATAAATCATGGGTCTGATTGCGGACGGTTGGCTTCATCGCACCAGTCTGGAGCACCGCGCTGGTCTCCGGATGGTCACTATATTGCCTTTCAATCTCGGCCTCCTACGATTAGTGGCGACGCTTTGGAGGCAAACAGCAGCGGCCTTTTCGCAGCCGAATCTGCGGACGGACGCTTTCTCCATCGCTCGAAATTTGAAGTATCAGGCATATGGAGGGTGTCATTACAGGGTGGTGGCGAGGAAACCCGCGCTTTGGATCAACCGTGTTCCGTTGCGTGAAGTACGTCGAGCCGGAATCGATCCCCAAAATCGCCACGGATGCAATACCCTCGCCCCTGCGTGATTTAGTCAAAAAGAAGCCCGTCTCCGACGAGTTGTTCCAGGCCTACCGCAGCCTGTATTCCTTTGACAAGACACCGCTGAATGCGTCGCCTGAGGCCTTCGGGAAGGACGAAGAAGATTGGAAAGCGGAAAAGATCACCTACGCGGCGCCATACGGCAACGAACGGGCCATCGCCTACCTCTTCCTTCCCAAGAACGCCAAGCCCCCGTTCCAGACCGTGATTTTCTTTCCTGGATCGAATGCACTTCAGCTGCGGACGTTCTCGCTTTACACAACGGCCGCCCTGGATGCAATTCTCAGGAGCGGGCGCGCCGTGCTTTACCCTGTGTACAAGGGCACGTATGAGCGGGGCGACGGCATGGAATCAGATAACGCAAACATGAGCAGCACCTGGCGCGATCACGTCATCATGTGGGCGAAAGACGTCTCACGGGCCATCGACTATGCAGAGACTCGTTCTGAACTGGATCACACTAAGGTGGCCTACTACGGTTATAGCTGGGGCTCGGTCATGGGCGGAATTGTGCCAGCCGTTGAACCACGCATCAAGGTTTGCGTCCTCGCACTCGGTGGACTCGACTTTCAGCAACCCCTTCCTGAAGTCGATACCACTAATTTTGCGTCACACGTGAAACAGCCGGTCCTAATGCTGAACGGACGCTACGATTTCTTTTTTCCTGTGGAATCGAACCAGGAGCCGCTTTACCATTTGCTTGGCTCGAGAAAAGACCAGAAGAAACATCTGCTCTACGAAACCGGTCACAACATTCCACGCAACGAACTCATCAAGGAAACCCTCAACTGGCTGGATCAGTATCTGGGGCCGCCGAACTAGCAATGCTCAAAATGTTCCCGATGGGCGGGGTGGAACTTGTGGTAAGAACCCTTGAACCAGACATACCGGAAGCGACTGGGATTTATCCGTCTTTTGCCGTTGGTCACAACACGATGGTGGATATTTTGCATTTGTTAGCTGACGGCAGTGCCGTTGAACACTGCCGCTGCATTATCAGTCATCCCGCCCGGTGTAAGGTCGGGATGGCACTGCGGCAACGCCCCTCGCTGGAGCAGATTGTTAGACCCGCAATGCGATGATTCGAATCGAATCCGCGGGGAGAAATGTGCAGCGTCCGGCGCGGAGGTTCTGTCGGCCTATCGGGAATTTTGCGTCGGGACTACATTGCTCGCGTCGCGGAATTAGACACTCCTCTTGAGCGAGCGAAATTGGAGAATTTCACCATCACAAACGACAATCGCCTGTTGACCGCCCTTGCGAACGAATTGCTGGTCAAGGCGGAGTGGATTCCAACCTCACGGTTGCCTGGTAGCCGAGTCCCAGCTAGGTTAAACAGGCCATTACGCCAGCAACCGCCCCGAACGTGGTTAAGTCCTGGGGCGCTTGTCGAGGCAGCCTCTCCCTCGGGAGTTGCTCCTTCGGCTCAGTTCTTGCGATTGGTTCGACCACTTGCTTCGGCTGGACGAGTTGGCCAAGGATTCTTTACCCTTCCGGTTTTCGCCGATTCGTATCCTGCGTCTAAGGAACCTGTCTGCTGCACGCAATACTGTTGCGCTTTCCTTTCAAGAATATTGAAAGAGCCGATGCAATGGAAACTGCGACTCGATCAACGCCCGCGCGTATTCGCCATCGATGCGGCTCAGGAGAGCCATCATCTGCTCCAGGCTGGCAATCTCGAAGTCAACATGCTTCAGTTTGTCCCGCACAGACCTGGAGGGGTTAAACAACTTGAAACGTATGTCGTGGTCGTGAGCCCATTTCTGCAAAAGCATTAACATGCCTAGACCGCCACCGCCTATCGCGTGCACTTCCGTGAGGTCTAAAACTACAACGCGGGCGTCGGTTTGAGATGTAACAGCGTCGCGTAACTTGAAAGCACTTTCAGTGCGGACAAATCTGCCGGCACATTCAATGACTGCCATTTCTCCGACTTTGTCGATATGTAAGCTTGGCATCTTTCACCTTCCAAACTAATTGGTTCCAGTGTGTCGTACTCAAAGCACGAACCATGCCATTCTGTATTTTGTGCAAGTTGCGGAGGGCAGACTGCCGCGCTTCCGGAATTTCCTGCACAGGGGGAGAAAGTCTGCCCTACAGGAAATGCTGTATCTCCCTCTTCATGACCAATCCTCGGCGCCTTACGAGAGGCCAATCACCGGGGTGATCTTGGAGACGCGTGCGCAATCCCATGAAAATATGGCTAGCAGCGCAAACTGGCAGCAGGAAAACTTTTGACGAGGAGGAAGCACATGACATCCAGAATCTTCATTGCCGCGTTCTTGTTTGTGTCCTTCGCTCAAGCTAAGGAACCGAAGCGCCATCAGACCGGAACCTTGTTGCAAATGGACTCAGCGGAGTGCGGTGTGGACGAAAACAGCGGCAAGAGTCTTGTCGGGGAACTGGTAGGCACAGACTCGGCTCACAAGAAGACCCACGCCCTGCTGTGCCAGGAATACCTCCTGCAGAGCGAGACTGTGATCTACCGCATCCGCCCCAGGGACGAAAAACATCCGGTTCTGCTCCCGGTGGGCGAAAAGGCCCAGTTCCGTATCCAGAAGGACAAAATGTTGCTGCACGTGGAAGATGTTGATGAGAAGGAGCGCGAGTACAGCGTCGTTTCCATGACGCCGCGCCAGGACAAAAAGTCCGCAGAAAACACTTCACCAAAATAATCGGCTCAGCATTTCAGCGCCTTCCGGCGCCCGAACGGCCTGGAAACTAGCAGTTTGAGTTGATTATTGTAAACAGGCATAAGTACTCAAAGCTCCCTCGATGGGGTCAATGAGTGCTTCTATCGCGATTTTGCAACATCAGCTACGGCTTACCACGCCTGCAGACCTTCGACAGAACTCCACCTCGACGCGGCAAACGCCTTTCAGCGTCCGCGATTCACGCACGACCCGCAACAGCTACGCGGCAAGGTCCACGATTATGTCAACCCACTCGCCATTCAAATAAACGTTTCCGTCGTTTGCAAGCACGAAGACCAGCGCCTTTGGCTGCTCCGAGAGTGTTCTCGCTTCAATCCAATCGGCGATGTAATAGTCCGCCTCCGGACCGAGTCCTTCTTCCCGATTGGATAAGACTCGGGTTACGACCGCTTTCTGCCTAAACCCTTTATCTGCATGTATCGCGAACTCGAATTGCTGGCCGATCCTGATCTCTGATTCCATGCCTATCATCCTTTCCGCTTTGCCTCTCTACCGTTTGTGGTTGATTCAGCACGACCGCAATTCGCTGATTCCGAGTCGATGTGACGAGCATTTTACCCCGGGCTAAACCCACAAATGGCGAAATCAGGCGACTCTACACCAACTACAAAGCCGGAGCGTTGGCTGGTTGACCCTCACAAGTCGGATCCATGTCTGACGCCATTGTGGTCGATTCTCAGAACCCATCGTGAACCGTTACGGAGCAACCATTCGGGCGGCCTTTCCACTGTGCCCGATGCACCAGATTGTCGTGATTCCCATTGTCGTCAACGTCCTCCTCAAACGCGGTGACGGTCATACCTTCCTGTATCACAATGTCCTGGCCGTCTGCTCCGATGCAGGTCTCCTTGTGAGAGAAGGCACAACCGCTCTTTGAAAAGGCCGTTGAAGTCGGCGTGGATACGAAATGGCGTTGGCTCACTCATTCGTGGCCAGTGATGATGATGACTGATGACATAACGAGGTCGGCCTCTTTCGTGGAGCCTTTTTGGTTGGTACCACAAAGGCTACTCGGGTCTCACGAGGCCAACCTCGTCATGTCGTCAGTTACTTGCGGGTAGCCCGTCAACCGCCCAGAGGCGCCGGCTTGCTTCCGCAAAAGTTAATCCCCACTTGACAGGCAAGTCACTACTTGCCTAATATCACATGCGTGAGTGATGTGTTCGAGGCAATTGCTACTCCGGCGCGTCGAGCGATTCTTGACGAACTGGTTGAGCGGGACGGCCAGACCCTTTTCGAATTGTGCAGTCGTTTGGCTATGAAGCATCAGCTTGGGCTGACGCGACAGGCAATCTCGCAGCACCTTGAAGTACTGGAATCGGCGGGCCTGGTGGCAGCGGTCCGGCAGGGTAAGTACAAACTGCACTATCTACACACGACACCGCTCAAAACGATTGTCGAGCGATGGCTAAAGCCGGCGAAGAAGGGAGCACGGAAATGAGAATAATGGTGAGCAGCATTTTTGTCGATGATCAAGACAAAGCGTTGTCTTTCTATACCACGAGACTAGGCTTCGTGAAGAAGAGCGACATCCCGTTAGGAGCTGCGCGGTGGCTGACGGTAGTTGCGCCAAATGATCACGATGGAACCGAACTCGTGTTGGAGCCCGATAACCATCCGGCTGTAGGACCATTCAAGAGTGCCCTGGTGCAGGATGGTATTCCTTTCACTTCGTTTGCCGTTGAAGATGTGCGCGCCGAATACGAACGTCTTCGCTCCGCCGGCGTGGTATTTACACAGCCGCCAGTCAGGATGGGACCCGTAACGACCGCCGTCCTGGATGATACATGCGGGAATCTGATTCAGCTGGCGCAAAAGGGCTAGAGGACATCCATGCCCCAAGCTCCATCCGCTCCGTACAAAAAGTTGTTGGAAGATCTGCGTTCGTCAGTTCCAGATCGCCAGAATTACGCGTTCCAGTCGCTGCTTAAAGCTACCGATAGTCCTGTGGGTTGGGCTTATGAAGTGTGGGAGGATCTGCTACGTACACTCGTGGACGGCGATAATAGGCAGCGGTCGATTGCCGCACAGGTGCTCTCCAATTTGGCCAAAAGTGACCCGAAGGAGCGCATGCTAAAGGATCTGGCCGCGCTGGTGAAAGTCACCAAGGATCAGCGGTTCGTCACGGCACGGCATTGCCTCCAATCCCTGTGGAAAGTCGGCGTTGCCGGCGAACCGCAACGCAAAGCGCTGTTGAGGGTTTTGGAGGCTCGATTCAAAGAGTGCGAGGCCGAGAGGAATTGTACTTTGATTCGGTACGACATTCTGGTCGTTCTTCGGCGCATTTTCGATCTCGTCAACGACGAACAACTTCGGCTGACGGCCGAGCGACTCTTGGCTATAGAAGAAGACCCCAAATATCGGAAGAAGTACGCAACAGTTTGGCGCACGGACTAGCCCGGTGCGAATCGACAAACATTGCATCAAACGCCCTCGTGTTGACTAAAATCCCGGATGGTCGCAATTCGGAAGCTATACGTCAATTGTCGTCACTCATTGACCCTCTCGCGAGGGGTTTTGAGTGTAGTCGCCTGGTTTCATCAGTCGGCGCGGTCTAAACAGGATCGGCTGGAAATGGATTGCGGAGTAGAGTAGTCGCGCTACGGCGAACGGTTTATTATGCTCTTCGCTCCACCCGCCGCGATCGCTCATATTGCAGAAAATTGATGCCGAATGAAAAGGAGAACCGATGAGCCGACTCTTGAGTATTTGCTTGCTTGCAGGCTGCGAGATCCTCTCGCTCTTAGCGGTGTCTCACAGTCCACAGAGAACGTCGATGGAGGGCGCCCGGGCGAATGTTTCCAAAGCAACCATAGAGGGCCTGGTTCGGGATGTTGCCTGTCCCATTCAGAACCTCGACAACCATGCCACCAGCCTCAGCCGCAAGTGCGTAGAGGATTGCGTGAAGGGTGGCTCGCCGCTGGTTATTCTGACCCAAGATGGTCAGCTGTATTTTCCTATCTCTGCCAAAATGCCTGACACGGATCAGCGGCAGGAACTGATGCCGTTCGTGGGCAAATATGTGCGGGCGAGCGGGATTGTGTTTGAGCGAACCGGGACTCATGCAATCGTGATCACGGAAATTAAGGAAATGAAAGAGGTCGGCTTGACGATTGATGAGGGATAACCCAGGCAGCACGCTCCGCCGAAGCTGGCCGCGCTGAGGTTGCACGTGTAATCGCCGCCCGACAGTCGATTTCTGTCGATTTCTCAAGTCTTCTCCAGTTGTGCCTGATCTTCAAGAAAGTATTCATAGTAGCGGTGTTGACGATTCGTAAACTATGGGGTCGGTGGCCAATTTCGAGAAATCGCCTCTCTGACAATGTGGATCCCAGTCAACACTTTTTGAGCGTACTGCTCCGTGCAATCCCAGGAGCGCGCCATTTCACTCTCGTTGAAGGTTCTGCCTTACCAACCAAAGGCCCGCTCGTAATCGTTTCAGGTCTGAAACTCAGTTCGACCCATGCATCTCTTCGGTCACACCTTCGATCATAATTACTACTTCGAACTCCCCCGCAAAGGAGGAGCGGGACGCCCAATCAATTACTCGATGTTTTACTCACACCATCGCGATTTCCGGGCTGTTCCGCGTGCGAACCGAACTTTTCCAACTGCTCATCATCCCATCCCCTGCGCATCATCCAGTAGAGGCGAACCGCCAGTTTGCGCGCCAGGGCCACCCCGGCGATTTTCCGTCCGCGCCGCATCGTCAGGTGGACATACTTACTGCGCCATTCCGGAAGGCGGCGTGCCGTTACCTGCGCCGTTTCCGCCAGCAGGAAACGTAACAGAGAGTTCCCTTGTTTCGTGATGTGTCCCAGCCGTCGCCGATTCCCACTCGAATCCTCCAATGGCACCAGTCCCAGATAGCTCGCGATCTGCCTGCCACACTGAAAGCGATCCGGTTTCCCGATGATCAAACGAAAGCCAGTGCGGTCGGCGGACCCACTCCGGGATGGGTCCGCAAGCGTTGGGCCTCCGGACGCTTCTCCACTTCTTGCTCGATCGCCTGACTCAGTGCACCGATCGTCGGGCTCAGTCGGTCCAGCAACTCCAGCAGATCGTGCCGTCGCCGGCTTGCCCACGGAACGCTCCCGCGTCCTGGTGATCTCGGTGGCGTCTCCGATCCACAACTCCATGTTCAGTTCTGCCAGCAGTCGCTCGAACTAGCGCTTGCATGCTGGCTTCCGTCCCCACGCGTACGTTCCTTCCCTGGACCGCCAGCTCACGGTAGAACTTCTCTGCTTCCTGGCCGTGCTCGAGCCGCCGTTCCTCGAATTCCTGAGTCCGTATCCACAAGAGTGCGGATGGAAGGGTGGCGACAGCGGCTCGGCGGGAGCAAGAACCCAATGACCAACAAAAAGCAAAACGAATCCACTTGACTCCGACCGGCCTTCCCATGGAAGGCGATTACACCAACTACGACCCGGGAGAGTCATCGCCAGCTCTTTGTTTTGAAAGTTCGGCTAGCTCGCCCGACGGATCAATTTCTCGATGGGTGTCGGAAATCGCGTCTCAAAGTCCAACACCTTGGCCCAAAGCGGCGTTATTTTGATGCGAGCCATCTGCTTGTACATCGCGCGCACCTGCGCCTCAAAGGCATCCCACTGGTCGGGTCCAATGCCTTTTTTGGATGCCGCCAGATATTCGGGCGGTATGCCGTCAACTATGTCGATGGCGGCAATACCTCGCACGAGCAACACATGGGGCGGGAAAGCGTTCGTATCAACGGTAAACGCTACCTTCGGATTTGCTTTCAGTGCTGGCACTTTGGGTGCGTCTGGCACAGTGCACAGGACAAATTCAGCACCATTCCAGTGGAAGCCGATCGGGATCGCGCGCGGAAATCCATCGGGTCCGACATACGCCAATCGCGCGGGAGTACTTGATTGCATCAGCTCTTGTGCCAATGGATCGCTCAGCACACGGGCGACATCTTGTTTCTGCATCACGACCGCCTCCTGAACCCCGCCGCCGGGAACATCCGGGCGCTCCCGACGGCTATAGGTTACTGGTTGGTTTGTGATTCTGGATGGCCCGATCTTAGGCCGCCTTTTTCGTCTGTGAGCGCATTTGCTGGTCCATCTGGCGCATCGAGGCGATGAGACCAGGTGAGTGACTTTCAGCCCAGGATTCGAAGCGGGTTGCTGCCTTTTCGATGTGGGCGGCAAAGAGTTGGTTCGAGAACCGTTCCCGGCCCTCCTTGATGGTTGGCCTGATGCGATTCCATACACCGAAGAACTCGCCGTTGGTTTCGAAGAACAGATCCTCGTGAAGTAGTCCGTAGTTGAGTAGCGCGCACGCCTGATCCCAATAGCTGATCACCATCATGAAATTGGTTCCCGCTTCCGTTCCCGGCGGGGCAATGTGCATGGCCTCATCCAGAGTGTCGGCGAAGCAATTGGCGAAGAACCAGTCGCGTGCCTGGCGAAGTCGCGAGTCTCGGCGCTCCTCGTAGATTTGCAAGTGGAGGTGTGCTTGTTCGTGGGTAGGCTTGGATGCCATGGTTATCTCTCCTTCGATTGTTTCGATGCCTGAACCTGACGATCGTTTCCAACAAATTTAGTTTTTTGACGAGACTCTCCGAGGGACGGGTAACGCAAACGCATTATAAGAGGGTGTTCCTTTCGCAGGGAATGATGCTTGCGCTCATAACCTACTCCTAAAGGAACGCCCTCTTATAATGCGTTTGCGACAGTTGGGCGGTCGACCCACCTCGTCGTTCATGTCTTTGCCAAAAAGAGATTGGTCGCCTCAGCGGCCCACGAGTTTTTGTAGCTCTTCGGGGTATCGAGCACCTTGCACGGGGATCTTTGAGGCGACTGTGTCCAGTTCGCGGAGATCGTCAGGCGACAGTTCCACGCTGACTGCTCCGATGTTTTCTTCCAGTCGATGCAGTTTCGTGGTGCCCGGGATTGGTACAATCCAAGGTTTCGGTGCAAGCAACCACGCTAGTGCAATCTGAGCAGGCGTCGCTTTCTTCTGTTGCGCGAATCGGCCGAGCATATCCACCAAGACCTGATTCGCTTTGCGGTTCTCTGTTGTAAAACGAGGGACGACGTTGCGGATATCGCTCTCCTCGAACTTCGTCTCCTCGCTGATTTTGCCGGTGAGGAATCCTCTACCAAGAGGACTAAACGGTACGAACCCGATTCCCAGTTCCTCCAGCGTCGGGATCACCTCCCTTTCAGGCTCTCTCCACCAGAGTGAATATTCACTCTGGAGCGCCGTAACGGGCTGAATTGCGTGCGCTCGACGGATGGTCCGCACTCCCGCTTCCGAAAGTCCAAAGTGCTTCACCTTGCCCTGCTGAATCAGTTCTTTCACCGCTCCTGCGACGTCTTCGATCGCAACGTTCGGATCAACACGGTGTTGGTAGAACAGGTCGATGACATCGGTCTTTAGGCGCTTCAGTGAAGCGTCCGCCACTTCCTTGATGTGTTCTGGTCGACTATCCAAGCCTGCCTGCTTCCCATTGGCATCGAATTTGAAGCCGAACTTGGTGGCGATCACCACCTTGTCCCGGAAAGGAGCGAGAGCTTCGCCCACGAGTTCTTCATTGGTGAATGGGCCGTATGCTTCCGCGGTGTCGAAAAATGTCACGCCCCGTTCGACAGCGGATCGGATCAGCGAAATCCCCTCCTGCTTACCTACCGGTTGACCGTAGCCAGAGCTCAACCCCATACAGCCAAGCCCGAGAGCGGAGACTTCCAAGTTCTTCTTTCCGAGTTTGCGTTCTTGCATTGTTCCTCCTTCGCGGCATAAACAGTTTCCCACAATTCACGGGGTCTGTTGTCCTTGCCCGTCTGTAAAGGCACGAGACATACCAAATGCAATTGAAGCTAAGTGATTGAATTTGAGACCGTGAATGGGAATAACGGTGTCGAGAGTTGAAAGTCTCGAAACAAGTGACATCGAAGGGACGCCGTGGGATTTGGCTATGAATCGCGATTGCACCAGCCACGCCTACGCCCCGGCCCACCCCTTTATGGGCTCAATGAGAATAAACGCTGTTTACAACAACCAGCCGACACACATGTGTAGACCCCCAAGTCACCTGTAAAATGCGAAGCCGAGATGAAAACTCTCCTAAACGTTCGCGATCGGGGCGAAGTGCTTAGCCGATTGGCAAACGTGCGTGTGGACGCCCAGCCTAAGTGGGGAACAATGTCGGCTCATCAAATGATTTGCCACTTGAGCGATTCCTTACGGGCGGCGCTGAACGAGAAATACATCAGTCCGTCCACCAGCCTCTTCAAGCGCACGATCCTGAAACCCCTGGCGCTTTGGGTCCCAATTTCCTGGCCACATGGCTTCCAGACCCGCCCTGAAATGGACCAGCGGCAGGGGGGTACGCCACCCGTGGACTTTACATCCGACTTGGAGGAACTCCGCGGTTTGTTTGAGCGCTTCTGTGGCCGGGAAGGAGAATTCGCTTCCCACGCCATGTTTGGGCAGATGTCGAAAACCGAACGCATGCGCTACGGCTATCGGCACATTGATCATCACTTACGACAGTTCGGGGTCTAATCCGGTTCTCAATGGTGAGAGCACTGGCACAAGAGTTTACAACGGCTCCGTTCACTTCGCTTTCAATCCCGTCTCCCAGTTGACAACAACCGTGACGGGGGACGGCTGCTTCTGGGGCGGAGAGGACACGACAAGGAATCGCTGGCCATCGGCGCCAACGTCAAAACTACGATTTCTCGCCAAATCCCGCGACTTGAACAGCTCGCCACCAAGCGTGTACTTTTAGGTACCAACCTGGGACATTCGGCTTTGATCCACACCCCACCTTCCCGGTCTTCGAACGTCATTCTCTGGAGACGGTCTGCGCGTGGCGCGTGCCTTTTCCTGCTTGCCGTTCTGGGGTGCCTGCAAGCCAGCGCGCAACAGAAGCCCGCGTCACCACTCGACGAATTTGAGCGGCGATTTGCCGCTGCGAACTCGGCGAAGGAGGCGGGTGACTTGCCCGCTGCCGCTGCCGCCAGCGAGAAGATAGTCGCCCTCGGACTCCGCGAAATGGGAAAGTTGCGCCTCTTTGAAGCCGCATATCCCGAGGCCGCCAGGTTCTCCCGCAGGTCCCTCGAGTTCGAGGATGTTGCAGATGCGCACGTCGATCTCGCTGCTGCCAACTTGTTTACCAGCCGGTTGGACGAAGCACTCAAAGAGATCAGCCAGGCTCTTGCCGCCGATCCGCGCAACGCCACGGCCTGGACCATTCAGGGCCAGGCGCAGATCAAGAAAAAGGACTACCGCGCCGCGGTGGAGTCTTTCCAGAAGTCCCTCGAGATTCGTCCCGACCGCGAAACCAGCTACGGTCTCGCCAGTTGTTTGCTCCGATTGAAAGAGAAGGAAAAGGCCGCGGCCATTTTCCAGCAGATGACGGTGGCGTCCGGTGATCGCAGCAGCCTGCATCTCTTGTTCGGCGTCGCTTATCGAAATGCCACCCTGTACGGCGACGCTATCCGGGAGTTCCAGCGTGCGCTCTCACTCGATCCCAAAGTTCCAAACGGCCACTACTTTCTCGGCCTGACCTACTTGATGCGGAACGAATGGGTGCTCACGCCGGAGGCCCGCCGGCAATTTCTCGAGCAACTGCGAGTCGACCCTGGAAATTTTTTTGCGAACTATCTCCTGGGCTATATGGCGTTCAGTTCGAACCAGCCGCAGGAGGCGGATCACTATCTGGGGGAGGCGGCGAGATTGAATCCGTCTTCATCGGAAGCCTGGCTGTACTTGGGACTGAATGCCTACCGCCGCAAGGAAAATCAGCGCGCGGAGCGGCTCTTCCGGAAGGCAATTGCACTCGCCGAACGTAGCGGCGTAGACGCTCACAACGATATCCGGAAGGCCTACACCAGTCTTGGCCGGATCCTCATTGCTTCCGGAAGAGCAGCGGAAGGGGAGCGATACTTCGAAAAGGCGCGCGCGATTCAGCAAAACATCATCGCCGACAACCAGGAAGGGAGTGGCATGGGTGATTCGGGTGGATCCGGAGTTTCTTCAGCCGATGTCCCCAGCCTTCCGCAAAACGAGCCGCCGGTTCCTCTGGGGGGGACGGGCAAGGATGCGGCCACGCCGTTAGGCAGCAACGCGCTGTCGCACGCCAAGCTGACGCAGGGCCAGGAGAGACAGGCAGCGGCCCAGGAAGAATTCTTGCGTTCTGTTCTGGGCGGCGCCTTCAATGATCTGGCCACGGTCGAAGCAATGCAGGAGCAGTATGCCGTAGCTCTCGGACACTACCAGGAAGCGGAGGGATGGGATCCCAAAGTACCCAACCTGATGCGCAATCTCGGGTTCACGGCCTATCGCGCCGGGAACCAGCCGGAAGCAATCCGGGCATTGCGAAAGGCGCTGGCACTTGCCCCGGGTGATGATGCGGCTCGCGCGGCTCTGCGAGAACTGGGGACTACTGTCCCCGGGCAGGTTCCGCAAAAGAAGGAAGACAAGAAGCCATGAACTTGAGCGCGACGGACAGCAATTGAATCCGCAACCATTACTTTGCATTCGCGTCCTGCTCGTCGGCGCAGCGGTGCTGCTTGCACCGATGGCTTTGAGTCAGGAGCAGCATCCGGCCGCGCCTCCTCCTCCGCCGAACGCCAAGAAGGTTCAGTGCAAAGGACGTCCGGTACCGCAGCTGGAGGACGTCACGGAGAAGGCAGGTATCCGTTTCCGCCATATCGCCAATCCGCTGAGCACATACATTGTCGAGTCGATGAGCGGCGGCGTCATTCTGTGGGATTACGATCGCGATGGCTGGCTGGACATCTATTTCACGAACGCGCCTACCATCGAGATGGCCCTGCGCAAGGAATCGGCTCGCGGAGCGCTCTACCATAACAACCACAACGGCACATTTAGCGATGCGACGGACAAGTCAGGCCTGGCGGCGCCTTGCTTCGCCATGGGCGGCGCAGTGGCCGACTACAACAACGACGGCTGGCCAGATCTGTACCTGACGTGTCTCGGCGGAAATGTTCTGTTTCGCAACAATGGGGATGGCACGTTCACGGATGTCACCGCGAAAGCCGGCGTTGCGGACGGTCGCATGTCTGTTGGTGCGGCTTTCGGAGATTACGACCGCGACGGATTCGTTGACCTGATGGTGGCCAACTATGTCGACTTCCAACTCGACCATCTGCCCCCGTTTGGCGGCAAGTCACTCTGCAAATATCGCGGTATCGATGTCTATTGCGGACCGCGCGGATTGAAGGGCGCAGGCGATTCGCTGTTCCACAACAACGGCGATGGCACGTTTACCGACGTTTCCAAGGCCGCCGGCGTGGATGACCCGCACGGTTACTACGGTCTCGGTGTCGTTTGGGCCGACTTCAACAACACCGGCTGGCCTGACATCTACGTGGCCAACGACACGCTGCCTAACTTTCTTTACCGCAACGACGGCAAAGGCAAGTTCACCGAGATTGGCCTCGAATCCGGCACCGCGTTGAGCGAGACGGGCTCTGAGCAAGCCTCCATGGGAGTTGCCCTCGGCGACTACCTGCACAATGGACGTCCTTCCATCTACGTGACAAATTTCGGCGACGACTATAGCGACCTGTATCGCAACGACGGGAACTGGATGTTTACGGATGTCTCTTATGCGTCAGGGGTAGCCTTGCCCTCCTTTCCTCTTGTGAAGTGGGGCGATGCATTCGTGGATCTCGACAACGATGGCTGGCTGGATCTGGTGGCGGTGAGCGGTCATGTCTATCCGCAAATGGAAAAGGTGCCTGCCAGCGGTGGTTACGCGCAGACCAAGCTGCTCCACATGAACCAGAAAGATGGCACCTTCTGTGATGCCGGCAATCTGGCCGGACCGGCTCTGGAAGAAAGACGCGTGTCACGGGGCCTGGCGGTCGGGGATCTGTTCAACGACGGCAATGTGGACGTCGTGGTCGAGGATCTCGATAGCGCGCCGATGATCCTACAGAACCACGGTGTTTCCGGCCGCCACTGGGTGAGTCTGGAATTGGCGGGTACCAGGAGCAATCGCATGGCAATCGGGGCGCGCGTTAAGATCGTGGCCGGAGGGATGACGCAGACCGACGAGGTTCGCAGTGGCGGTAGTTACATCTCCCAGAGCGATTTCCGTTTGCACTTTGGGCTAGGGTCGGCAGAGAAGATTGAGTCGCTGGAGGTCCGCTGGCCTTCCGGGAAAGTTGAGACGTTCAAGAACCTCGCAGCCGATCGCTTCTATGCCCTGCTGGAAGGGGAAGGGGTCGTTCCAGCAGAGCGGATTCGGCCGGTTTCCCACATACCGCGCAGCAATGTAGTGTCCACGGTTCAGGAACTGCATCGGAAGTCACCTCTATGAAACTGTCAGTCCCGAAACCCACCAGTGAGATGCTACCCGCGCTATTCAAGGCAATGTGAAATATTCCAGCCGCTTTCCCCGTTCGGCAACAGTCTTTCGAGTCGCGGCCAATTCAGTCACAGCCAGAGCATACCCATGCCCGGCGGGTTGTGCTTGAAATCGTCGTACTTGTTGGAATCAGGCGATTACACTCAAAATCCCCGCCCAAGCGTCGATTGCAATCGCGGTTTTGCAACAGCAGTCGCACCGTTGAGCCAACAGCCATCCTTACTGTGGCTCCGCCTTCCATGCGGCACTCCACTCGGCGCGTCGCGTATAGAAATACGCCGCCATGGAGAAATCGAAGGCTGCACAAAAGAATCCGTAGGCGAGCGGGATCGCGGTCAGCTTGCCCGGCTCGAACGCGGAGTAGGCTCCATGGGCCTGAAGTTCGTGCAGCAAGTCCCACAGCCCGTGCAGGGAATATCCGACGATCAGGGCGAAGGGCAGGCGCACGCCCAACAGCCCTATCACGACAAAGGCCATGACGACAGCCGTTTCCACCCGCCACGCTGACGCCACTCCGAAGTAGGCCGCGAAGGCCAGGTAGAACGCTGCGACCATGATAAGGAACATCGCGTAGAAGATTTGCTTTGTCTTGGGGGCGAGGAGTTTCCGGGTGATAGAGATAGTGCCCGCCGCCGCCATGAGCCCGATCACCGCGTAGAGGATCATGATCACGACAAATCCAAGCATGCTATATCCGTGGCCCATCAGTCTGCCTCCGCTTCATGAGGTAGGGTCTTCACAGGGCATCGAGTGTCCGCGCCCGGACTCCCCGACCCGCGTGCGGAGACTACTCGCAGAAGGGTGCATCGATCAAGCGGGTGAAAAGGCCGCTGGGGTACGATTGTGAGTGTAAGGCGATTTTTCGCCAACAATCGCCGAAAGCATAGAATGTACGGGATGAGTGCGGCAACGAGATGGAAGATGAGCGAACAGCACCGGCCATAGACTGGCGAACAATCTTCACATCCTCGTCATGGTGAATTGGCCCATTGCATGGCAGAAACCAGAAAGATCCCTCCCGGTCCAGTCACCCGTAATCGTATTGTTTAGCACTTCACCAGTTAGCCCGATGCCGAGTTGGTTTGGCGGCGCTGCGCCAATGCTCATTCCAAATGACGAGTTGTTCTTGAAGCCCCCGTCTAATTCCGCCGTAACGCTCACAGGTGACTCGACGGCGCATGGCGGCGTAACGGTAATAGTGAAATTCGTGACCGTTACTGCGGAGGTGCTACCTTGTTTCAGTGAAGTGGTGAAAGCGAAGAAGGAGGTTGTTCCATCCGAATACCGGAGAACGCCAGACCAATTGCCATCAATCGTGGGACTAGAACCGCCACATCCAACAAGCAGAGCCAACGCCAAGAGAAGTCCGAACCGTTTCATAAAGGCTCCTTTGGCCAAACATGTGGATCGAAATATTTTGAGTGAGGCGATGTTACAACAACGGTGGAAATGGGCTGCTATAAAGGGTTGCTCGTAGCTGCTTTCCCTTCGCCTGAACACGCTACGGCCTCAAAAACCTCCATCCGAAGGCATTCGAACGAGGCTCCCATTCCAAACGCTGGTTCCACTTCCACGGAAAAGTACGGCGACGGGCCCTCGCTCCGTTGTTCACTGCTTAGGGCCATCCCCATCATGGCATTTTGATGATTGAAGCCTTGCATCTGGAAATCATCTGCGTCGCAAAACCTGAGCGTTGTGAGAGTGTGATGCTGAAGGACCAAGAATCCTTGCGGATCAACGTTGTTCGCCAATTCCCACAGATGGATTTTTAAGGTCAGAACGGGAAAATTGTAGATGCCCTTGTCGGTCTGAATGTCGCCGCGCCAAAAGTGAAGCTCTAAAACTTCGGCGTCATGAAATGAGGGCCAAAAGCCAAAGATTTTCGTCAACTTCTCACTGCCGACGATCAGAGAGTAATAGCTGGCATGTGCGGGATCGGGGTTTATCTTAACCAGCATACGCATGAACCGCGACTTTTTCTTGACCCAAAGGCTCAATGGGAGAAATCAGGCGATTACACGCAATATGAAAAGGCGCCCACTTTTGCGACAGGTTGTGATTGTTGGCATCACCAACCTGGAGAAAGGAGCGCCTTCATGAGTCAAGAAAAGTATATCGGCATGGATGTTCATCAGGCCACTATTTCCGCTGCCGTGATGGATGCTCATGGCAAGCTGCTCATGGAATGCCTGCTGGAGACCAAGGCGTCCACGATCGTTGACTTCATCCAGGGATTGCACGGAACTCTGTCCCTGACCTTCGAGGAGGGAACCTCAGCTGCCTGGTTACACGATCTCCTGAAACCCCATGTCAGCCGGCTGGTAGTCTGCGATCCGCGAAAAGCGGCTCTGTTGAAAAAGGGCAACAAGAATGACCGGATCGACGCGCGCAAGCTGGCCGAGTTGTTACGCACCAACCAGCTCACGGCGGTGTACCACGAAGGGCATGGCATACGCGCCTTAAAAGAGTTGGGGCGGAGCTATCTGACGATCACCAAAGATGTGACCCGGGTGATGAATCGGATCAAAGCCCTTACCGCCCCTGGGGCACTCCTGCTTGGGTATCACGCACACGGGTAGCCGAAACGCCGTCGCCTCATCTCGGGCTCGTCTCAGGAGGCACGACTACGCCCGGGCAAATGGTGGATGACGAGGTACTAATTGGCTGCGCAGGGTACATGAAACGTCGACTTGGACCGCGTCAGTTTGTGCCGGCGCGTTGATCTTAGGCGCCGCGGGAATCTTGAAAGGCCTGCCAGCCACGACGCACTGGTACAAAATGGGCGTGCTCAAAATTATGGGCGTAAAACCCCAACCGAAAGAGCGGGTTGTGCGGTCTGGCAAAATTGCTGCAGCCACTGGCGTTTCGGCAGGTATCGACCTGGCGCTTTGGCTGGCAGGTGAAATTGCTGGCAGCGAGCAGGCGGGGCAAGCCAATGTACAGGGAGTTCACACTCAGGCGGCAGGAGCCGGGATCAGGCGCTATGACAATGGACTTTAGTAATCAGCATTCTGCCGTATTGAGCGCCATTCAGTAACCCTGCTAATAGTTACCTTGCGTTTTACATACTTCGTTTTTCAGGGGGAAACACATGCTAAATCCACGCAATCCCACTTCCGCAATTGGACGCGTTCGTGAAAGTTTGAAAACGGAGCACACCATTTCAGAGGTTCCATTGCGCCCTGGAGATAAGGTTGCAGTGTTGGATATGTTTGGGATTCCCACAGGAATTCAGTGCACGGTGCAGAAAGCCGAAGCGCACTCCATTGGCGTCATTTGGGGAGGGGACACTATCACAATGGGCCGGTCGTGGTTGATGAAAGTGAGCTAAGGTCGAAGGCGGTTTTTGGCTTCCAGCCATAGAGCACTAGGGAAAATACGACGCCATGTCAACCCGGATTCTGATCGCCGACGACGATGCCACCATACGATTGCTATTACGCAGACGGCAAGCATCCGAGTTGGCACGTTTGTGGCGATGCCAGTAACGGGGCGGAGGCTATCCAAACAATTGATCAGCTTGAACCGGATGTCGTGGTTATGGATTTAAGTATGCCGATCATGACCGGGCCGCAGGCAGCCACCGAAATCGTGAAAACACACCCTCGACTCCCTATGCCACTAAGCAGAGCCCAGGAAGTTTCTAACCAACTCGCGCGGGAGGCGTGCCGTCTTGGGTTTAGGGGCGCTGTGACCAAGAGCAGCGGATAGAAGTTGTGAAGGGCATCGAGGCATGAATTCGATACGAAACCTTCTACTGTGCCGACGATCAGTCGGCAAGTCCGCTTTACCCACGGTGACCTGGCACGGCTCCGAATTAAGGGCTAGTGATAGGATTGCCCCTTTGCCGAATGGATGGCTGCTGCGGAGAAGATCTTGCTCTCGCGTTCGCGCGAATATAGATGAAGCTCGGACATCGCCTCCGTCGCGAAGTGCTTCGCGTCCCTCGTCAGGTAGACCGAATGTCGGTGGCATCTGCCGTCCACACCAGCGGCTTGACTTTGTTGCGCTCATCCAACTTGGTCGAGTCCCCTTTTATTAGTCACGGAGCGGGTGAGTCCAGTCATGACACTCACAAACACGAATCGAGCGATTACTTCACCTACGCCCTTAAAACCAGTAGCCCTGCGCGCCAGGGGGCTATGGGCATAAATTCAGGACGGCGAAAGTGGCCGGTGGGTGATTGGGTTTAGGATGCATCAGGGCCTCGTCCCTACGGAAAGGGGACGACCAGGGTGCCTTCCGGAACGGATTGGTTAACCTGCGCGGGAATCATTTAGTATCGTAGTTGCGAAAGGCAGAGGATCGCAATGATCAGGGTTTCGGTTCCCGTCCCTACCTGAGCGGCCGAGGTGAAGATGTTGCCAACTCTGTGGCAGGACATACGTTATGCCCTTCGCCTGCTCGCGAAGAATCCTGGATTCTCCGCAGTCGCTGTGCTGTCCCTGGCACTCGGAATTGGCGCTAACACCACAATCTTCACAGTTGTGAACGCCATCCTCCTCAATCCCTTACCCGTAAAGGGTATCGCTCGCTTGGTACAGATAGATACGATTGACGGCAAAACGTTAGTGACAGCAGCCAATGCTACGAAGCTCGGTATGTCGTACCCAAATTTTCAGGATTATGCCAGAGACAACCAGGTGTTCTCCCAGCTCGGATGCTTCGTGGGTCCGCTCCCATTGACCTGGAGCGGTGAGCCGGAGCCGAAGCAACTTTTTGGACAAATGGTTAGCGCGAACTATTTTGCGATCCTGGGGCTGCGGCCTGCATCGGGGCGCTTTTTCTTTGCGGACGAAGACAGCAAGCCGGGTGGCAACAATGTCGCAGTAGTCAGCTATAGCTTGTGGGCCAATAAATTCGGATCTGATCCCAATGTGGTTGGCAGAACTCTCACACTGAACGCCACTCCTTACACCGTGATCGGTGTAGCCCCACACGGCTTCAAAGGTACGTTTACGTTTGGCAACGCCGAGCAAGTCTGGGTCCCCGTCAGCATGTACCCTCGGATCCTGTCAGGTTTCGTCAAAGATAATTTTAACGACCGCAGGTTCCTGACCACCACCGTGATCGGCCGACTCAGAGACGGCGTTAACCTGGGTGGAGCCGAAGCATCATTGAAGACCATCGCGTCGAATCTGGAGAGGGCATTTCCGAAAGACAATGCCAGCCGAAGTGTGGCGTTGACACCTCTCGCCGATGCGGCTGTCGGCGTAAATAACCGCACTCAGATCGTCCTTGCCGGCGGATTGATGATGGGCGTAGTTAGCTTGGTGCTTCTCATCGCATGCGTGAACCTGGCAAATCTTTTGCTCGCCCAGGCTGCTCGTCGGGAAAAAGAAATTGGCTTGCGCGCGGCACTTGGAGCCAGCCAGGGCAGAGTGATGCGGCAATTGCTCACAGAAAGTTTTGTGCTCGCAATTCTCTCCGGAGCTGTTGGGCTGGCGATCGCCTATGGTGGCCGTGCAGTTTTGTGGTCTTTCCGGCCGCCCTTTATCTTGGATGGCGACATTGACTTGAGTTTCGATTCCCATGTGCTTTTCTTCACATTGAGCGTGGCGCTTCTTACGGCTGTAGTCATCGGGCTGGTTCCGGCGATCAAATCAGCGAAACCGAACCTGATCGAGGTGCTGAAGGTTGGTGGAAGAGGCGGCACCGTTGGTTGGACGAGGAGCCCATTCCGCAGCCTTCTGGTGGTAACGGAAATTGCGCTGGCGCTGGTCGCTCTCGTCGGAGCAGGTTTATTCATACGCAGTATGCAAAACGCGCAACGCATCGATCCAGGGTTCGAGTCGAAAAATCTCTTTGTGTTCGCTTTCGATCTGGGAGCCTTGCATTATGAGGAAGGCCGCGCGCAGCAGTACTTTCGCACCGCGATCGATCGCGCCAAGACATCCCCGGGAATCGAGTCCGCAACCATCGCGTCCAATTTTCCGCTCGGCGGTGGACTTGCCCGGACAGTGTTCCCTGAAGGTCAAAATGAAGCTTCGGGCTATCGCGGCACCCTAACCCAACTCGACGATATTGCACCGAATTTCTTTGAAACGCTGGGTATTCCATTGCTACTCGGCCGCGGATTCACCGACGCCGATCGCAAGGATACGAAGCAAGTCGCTATTGTTAGCGAAGCGATGGCCAAACAATTCTGGCCAAATGAGAACGCGGTCGGGAAGCGCTTTCACTTCTTCGGGGAGGAGACTCTGCGCGAAGTCGTAGGTGTCGCTCGCAATACGGTTGTAAATGTCATCGGAGAAGAACCGCAGCCTTTGGCCTACTTACCGCTCACTCAAGACTATGCGCCTGCGGTCACCATGCAGGTACGAACCAAGAGTCAGCCCCAGGCAGTCATCGCCGAAGTTCGGAGCCAGGTGCAGTCACTCGACACGAATCTCGCGCTAACCAACCTGAACACCATCGGAGAGTTGATCGATCAGGGGCTGTGGGCGCCCCGTATGGGAGCTGTTCTGCTGACTGGGTTCGGTGGAGTTGCGCTACTTCTTGCGGTGGTGGGTGTCTACGGCGTCCTCTCTTATTCGGTGAACCAACAGGCGCGTGAGATTGGCATTCGTATGGCGATGGGTGCGCAGAGCGGTCGTATATTGCGACTCGTGGTCGGCCAAGGCATGCGGCTGGCAATCGTTGGGCTGGTACTCGGCACGTTGATTGCTCTCGCCGCGACGCGCGTCCTGTCCAGCCTCCTCTTTGGAGTCAGCGCTCACGACCCGCTCATCTTCGGCGGCGTCTCGCTGATTTTGGCGACTGCCGCTATTCTGGCTTGTTACATCCCGGCCCGTCGCGCAACAAAAGTCGACCCGACCATCGCGTTGCGCTATGAATAGACATGGTCCCATGAGGAAAACAGTGCAATTTAGGCGGATCGGCATTCCCTAAAGACCAGCATTCGTGTGCTTCGCTCCGCGGCCGTTGCCGGCAGGGGAAGGTTTCGAAGTAACTGTAACCAGTGACCAAACGGAGGAAACCGCGGCAGGCTTTACGGCTCCTACTCGTCCGCTAGTTTGAAAGCTTTACGCCGACATCAAGAGGAGTGGCCGGTTTTGCGAGGCCGCAAACCGAGATTTCGCGCCCGCAGAAGTCAGCATGATATGTTGGGCAGGCTTCCACCAAATCGGCGGAGACGCGATTGATTAGCTACCACATGGCCACTTTTACAAAAAAGGAACTACAAAAGCAAATTAACAACATCGATACCCGCATTGCCCTGCTGAAGTTGCCTACGGTGGCAATAGAAGACGGCGAATGGGTCGAAACAGAGCTGCAGAGACTAAATGCGGCGCGAAATGAACTCCTGGAAACGATGAAAGTCGCCATGCAAATGAATGCCTTACCGTCAGCTTTATCGCGCCATGGACCAGCTGGAACGCTGGCAGCGGCAACTTAAAGACGAAAATGTGCCGGCGCCTTTCGCTAGTGTGGTCTGCGTGCTAATGCAGTCCGCAGCAGAAGCAGGTCGAGGAGGATCTCTGACGTGTCACCGAAAGCGGATCTCTACGATACAGCCTATGGGAATTATGAGTCGCATACGTACCGACAGGTTCGCATCGATACCTACGGCGAGGATCTTGGGCAAACAAGCTGGGTCACGACGGAAGAGTCCGAGGAAATCCCCCGACTCCTTGACCTGAGACTCAATTCGTCGGTGCTGGAGTTGGGGTGTGGGTCGGGGGGATATGCGTTGCACCTTGCTGAAAAGGTGGGCTGTCGCCTCGTAGGGCTGGACATCAATGCGTCCGGAGTTGGCAACGCGAACCAACTTGCGCGGGCACGAGATCTCTCTTCACAGGCCCGTTTCGAGCAGTGTGATGTTTCGGACAAACTCCTCTTTGATGACAACGCTTTTGATGCCGTATTCTCGAATGACGTTTTGTGCCATATTCCAGACCGGGCCAAGGTGTTGGGTGAGATGTTTCGCGTGCTGAAGTCGGGCGGACGGATGCTGTTCAGCGATGCTCTGGTAGTCGGCGGAATGGTTTCCCACGAAGAAATCGCCACGCGCAGCTCGATTGGATTTTACGTGTACAGTCCGCCTGGAGAAAATGAACGACTCATGGAACGCGCCGGGTTTCGCCAAATCCGCGTAAGTGACACAACTGAGAGCGCAGAAAAGATCGCGAAGCAGTGGCATCAAGCACGTGAACGAAGGAAACAGGAACTGGTCGCGGTGGAGGGTACCGTCAACTTCGAGGGGCTGCAACGGTTCTTGTCGTGCGTGCAAACCTTGACGAGCGAAAAGCGCCTGTTGAGGTATCTGTACTTTGCGAGTAAGGGCCGCTGATCCGCTGACTGCGAGAGGCTTGCTGGATAGGAAAATACTAAATGCCGTATTTTTCACACGATCTCCCACATGCGGCGACAGACAAACCGTAACTATACAAAGCTCAGAATGCTGTGGAGCGGAGCGCTGAACGTAGACGGCCTGCTGGGATTGGCTGGCAGTTCCGGCCGGCAGGATCAGTGGTAATATGTCTCGGTTCACGAAAGGAACACCATGGCAAAGAAAATTGATCCACTCAACAAGAAGAATTACGGCGCCGTATCGGCCATCCTTACAGTCTCCGATGTAAAGGCTGCTGTCGCCTTTTATCAAAAGGCTTTTGGTTTTACGAAGCGCGGTATCATGAACGGTCCCGATGGCAAACCCATACACGCGGAGCTAACGTTGCGTGGCGCGACGTTGATGTTGGGGCCGGAAAACCCCGCGTTTGGTAATCGCAGTGCTAAGACTCTTGGCGCTTCGCCAGCAGGCTTGTTCATTTACGTGGAAAACGTGGACAAAGTGGTCGCCAAGGCTTTAGGTCTGGGAGCGACATCCAAAGGCGAGGTCATGGACATGTTTTGGGGTGATCGGTGCGGGACAGTAGTTGACCCCGAGGGATACAACTGGATGGTGGGCACGCACAAGGCTGAACCCAATGCACAACAAATGAAAAAGAAGATGGCAGAGCAGATGGGGCAACTGGCCGGGACCGCAACCGTCGCTGCTTAATTGGGCACTCTCTTACCAATCTGTTGCTGGCATTAGGGTGAGGTGTCATGGTGCCTGTCGGCGCGACGAACGCGCCAGCGGACACGCCGTAAGTATTGTCCTGGTTCCGGGAGATCAGGCGCTGCTGTCCTTCCTGCCATCAACAAGGCTGACCGGAAATCCGGCGCCACGTGCCAATTCCAAAGGATGTCAATCCGGATGGGTGTGAGTCTTTACTTGCAAAGCTGTTCCGCCGCAAGCCGATCCTCTGTAATTGATTAGCGCGGCCATGAGCGTTAGCACCGAGACCGCGGGTATTTGACGACAGGTTCAACGGGCTGGCATGCACAATTGACTAACGATCAGTATCTCTCCTGGCTGAAGAGGTTGGATGGTCAAATGCAAAAAGACTCCGACCTCTCAGGCTTGACGAACTACCTAGCTGCTGGCTCGTGATGCCCTTCAACCGAGAAGCACTGGTTTCCTATGATCTGCGACGTTGCCTTTGTTCGAAAACGCATGAGAACATGACAAGCATGAAATCGACTCGACTTGGATGCGTCTTAGCGGCGATCATGAGTTCAGCACTCCTTATCGGTGAAGTTCATGCACTTTCGGGATTCCCGAATTCCCAGGTTTCGGCCAACGGGTCAACGGCTACCCTGGGAGACGGATCTCACGATTTCGATTTTCTGATTGGCGATTGGACGGCACATGTTCGTCGACTCCCAGAACGCCTGAAGGGTTCGAGTGTCTGGGTCGAATACGATGGCATTTCGAATCACAAAAAGCTTCTCGACAGCAATGCCAATTTTGAAGAGTTCGATGTTTCCAGCCCCGATAAAAAGCTCCGTATAAAGGCGCAAACGCTCCGACTCTATAACCCCGAATCGCACCAGTGGAGTATTTACTTGGTGGATCTTGACAAAGGTACTCTCGATCTTCCACCTGTTGTGGGCCAGTTCAACGGAAAGCGCGGAGAATTCTACAACCAGCAAACTTGGGACGGCCGCGCAGTCCTTGTGCGCTATGTCTGGTTGGACATCTCATCTAAATCATCGCGAATGGAGCAGTCTTTTTCCTCGGATGGCGGAAAGACATGGGAAGTTAACTGGGTCTGTGAGCTCTCACGATAAAATATCGCCATCCCATTGTTCAACGCTAGTCCGGTCGAATGCTCGGCTCGACGGCTGGACTTTCCGGGGTGAGCAGGTGTTTGTCTCAGTGTCCCGCTCCGCTCGGCAATCGAGATGGGGTCCGCGTTGTGCGTGTAGCCTGTGGGAAAACACCAGCCAAATCGCATTGACTATTGCTGATACCGAAGACTAGCCTTTGAGCAGGCCCTTGCGCATCTCAATTGCTCGAAATTAATGGAGGTGACCTATGACTCCGGGAATGGAATGGATGCTGATTGTATGGGGCGTCGTGACTGGAATTTTCCTTCTCCTGCTGTTTTACCGTAGCATGCTCACGAGGCAAGAGGACGACCAGCTCTTCATTGATGAGTCTTCCGCATCAAGGGCAACCGAACAAAGCCAACTGATCGCCAGGGTCAACAAGATAAATCCTATCGTCAAACTGGTGGGCGCGACTTCGGGCCTGATGATCCTGGTAATCGCGGGCTGGGCCGTCTACCTTGGATTGAACTCGGTACAGCCGTAAAGCCGAAGCGCCCCGGAATAGAGGGCTCTCCAGCGAAACAAGTTCGCCTCGTGAAACGGAAGGCCGCTGCTTGGCAACAGCGACCCTGATTGCAGTTTAGTCTGATTCTTTCCGGCTCTTTTTCCGCGCACGCTTGCGCGCCAAGGCTTCCTTCACGCGTCTCTTCTCGCCCGGCTTCAGATAGAAGGAGTGACGCCTGACCTCCTTGATGATGTCTTCCTGCTGCACTTTGCGTTTGAAGCGACGAAGCGCATTCTCCAACGACTCGCCCTCCTGCAGTCGAACTTCTGCCAATCTCATCACCTCCTACCAAAACTCAATCGCACACACTCAATTTTACCTGATGACCACTGCGCTCTTCCCTCATCTGGACTCCAATTTCGCTGGATCGGGGGAGACTCAAAGATCGAGTAACGATCATGGCCGCTCCCATCGGCGTCTGATAAAGGCAGAGAAAAACCATGAAAAATACAAAGCTTGCTGTGAAACCGCGGAGGCGCACTCAAACCTGAGTGCGTGCAGCGGATTGATCGAACCCCTATTCAGATGACATCCGACCGTAAGCTGGCGCTGATGATGGGGAGGTTCACGGAGGAGGACTCTGCCCAATCCCTTCAAAATTCCCGGTGCACCCCGGAGCCAGTTTCGCTGCCAGTCAATATTAGGCGGCCGTGATGTCAGCCGAAAGAAATGCCCGAAATCCTCTCGAATAACGGGCATCCCCGATTGTACCTTAGACAGCCTGAACGTTCTCGGCCTGCCAGCCCTTCGGGCCTTTGGTCACCTCGAACTGCACGGCTTGCCCTTCTTGCAGACTGCGAAAGCCGCCAGCCTGAATGGCGGAGAAATGCACGAACACGTCTTCCCCATTTTGACGGCTGATGAAGCCATAGCCTTTCGCATCGTTAAACCACTTTACTGTTCCTTGCTCCATTGATAATTTTCCTATTTCTACTTGAATTTCGGCTCTGAAAGAATCGCTGCGGTGAGAAGAGGTGGCGCTGGTTGGCGGGACCGATTTTCAACTGCGGTTGAATCAAACTTAGCTGATGCTCCTTAGAGTATCATAAGACTCCGCACGATGCAGAATTTTTGGCTGTGGAACAAGTTCAAACTCATGACCCTGCGGTGGCTGCGGTCGCGTGTTCGCCAAACGCAAGGATGGCTGCATCCACCGTGGGATAGACTCCGAAAAGCGAGGTCAGACCCGTCAGGCTCAGTACGCTGCGGATGAAGTCCCCGGGAGCAGCCAGCTTGATTGAGCATCCGCCGGTCCGCGCTGCGACCGCCACTGAGACAAGCTCGCCCAAGCCAGAAGCGTCTACCATTTCCACGCCCCCAAGATCAATCACAATCCGACAGTCGGGCTGCAACATCCCTTTTATCTCATCAAACAGTACCGCAACCTCTATGTCCCAGACGAGCCTTTCCCGACAACGAATCACTGTGACATCATCGAGCCTGCGCGCCTTTGCCCTCAATTTCGAGGTCTCCCCCGCATCTTCATTGCGCCCGCGATCCATTTCCGCGAACATGCAGTTCAATGTTTCTTCCATAGCTCTATTTTAACCGCCTGAGCACAGTAAACCTTTACGAGAGTGTAAAAAGATCGTAAATAGTTGTTACGATTTCGTTCCGTCTTTAGAGAATGCCGTATGCAGGAACGTTAGATTCAGGTGCGTACAAAGAGTCCGCCCACTTTTCGAAAAGGCGCCGCTGTCGCCGGAGCCGACTGCGCCTCCGATTCACGCGGATTTGCCGGGTCGCATCAGGTTCGGTCGTCGTTGTGGGCGCTGGTTCCTTCGGCGGCTGGTCCGCACTTCGGCGGGGCGCGAATCTTACGCTGACTCACGCCTGGGGACCTGGAAACTCTCGAGCCAGCTCAGGTGGCGAGACTCGCATCATTCGCGCGACGCATGGTCCTGCGCACCCCTTGTACACGAAGATGGTGGCTCGGTCCCTGCAGTTATGGCAAGAGTACGAGCAGAGATAGAATCTGAAGCTCTTCTTCCGGAGTGGGGCTATCCGCATGGCCGGTGCCGTGCGGGACGATTCCTACGAAAGTGCGGCCTTGCCGGTGTTGGAGGACGGCGGGATTCGTTTTGAGAGACTCTCGGACCTGGACTGCGCCAAGCGTTGGCCGCAGATCAATTTCGATGGAGTGTCGTGGAGCGTTTACGAAACCGTTTCCGGCTTTCCTGCCGCGCGCCGCGGGGGCGAGGCGGTCTTTGATGCATTCCTCAAATCCGGTGGCCAATATCATTGCGAATCGAATGGACGGCACCACGGTGAAGGAGCAACGTCTTCAAGGCTGACATTTATGTGTTTGCACCTGGGCCGTGGCTCGGCAGAGTTTTCTTATGCTGCTGGTTATCATCTAGTTTCGATCGCTAAAATTCACCCCGAACGTGCTCTGCAAATGCTTCGATAAGAGTATTGACGTCGCTTGCATCATTGTAAGGAGCCAGCGAGATCCGAATGCGTCCGCCACGAATACCGCACACAATATTGTGACTACGAAGTCCTTCCACAATCGCTTGTACGCTTTCGCGAGGGTGGCTCAGTGAAATGATGTGCGGAGACGCGGCAGGATCGCCAACACTACGAAATGGTTCCCAACCATACTTGCGGGCATCGCTAACCAACATTGCCGCCAGACTTTGTGCATGGGTCTCAATTCGAGCTTCACCCAGGGATAACAACTGCTCAACTGCTACCCCGAGACCAACCATAGAAACATACGACATTGTTGATTGCGTGTAGCGCCGCGCATCATTAGCCAGCGAGACAGAGGTCGCATCAAATCCAAAGGGGGCCGACGCGCCCATCCAACCCGGTAAAGGGGGGACTTGCACAAGCAAACGTGGCGACATGGCTGCTAGTGCAACTCCTCCATGTCCACCAAGCCATTTGTAGCCGCTGGAAACGACGGCATCAGCATCCCAGGCCGCTGCGTCCACGCGCACTGCACCTGCCGCCTGCGTAGCGTCTACAATCAAACGTGCACCAGCCTGGACAGTGCTTTGGCGCAGGCGAGAAATATCCACTACTGTACCCGTAGCGTACTGCACACTGCTCACCGCAACGACAGAAGTACTCTCATCAATTGCCTCAATGAGTGTATCGGTCAAATCGCACGTGGGCCGGTCATCAACAAAGCGCACCGTATGGTTTTTTAGAGCAGCCAGACGAAGCCACGGCCGAGTTATCGCAGGAAAGTCTGATGAAACGGCAAGAATTGTGCTCTTTGGTCTTGGCTGCAGCAACATCGGAAGTTGCCCCAATATCTCACTTGCGCTCGCGACAATTGCGACTTGCGTGGAATCGCAGTGCAGCAATCGCGATGCGCGTTCACGGAGCGTTTCGCAGTATTCCACCTCATCCCTATCGGACATGTAGAGGTTGCCATGCCTCCCAACATTGTCTATGAAAGTGTGCATGGCGGTTACTGCTGGTTGACCGATCAGCCCCAGGGATGCCTGATTCAAGTACACACTGTGACGGAGGCTCGGATAATCCAATCGATCAAAAGGAGAGGGGAGCATTACCGATGACAACCTGCCTGTGAGCGGGTAGATCCTAAACTGTCCTGCTTCAATTGGAAATGGAGAAAATTGTCAGGACGTACTGTGCCGCAACTGCCCGGCAGGCCACGGGAAAGACTATCCACCGGCCATCCCGAACCTGTTTCACTCATCACCAAACGGTTCTGAGAAGTTTTCGCACTTCATGCTTCACCCCGCCGGGCAATGAGTTTAATCGCGTGTTTGCTGGCCTGGCTTCCAGGTTCTGAAGGAACCGCGCGCGAATCGCGCCTAAAATTTATACTTCAAACCGAATTGCAGCTCGCGATTGGGCAAGCTGGTACTGGTGATTTTTCCGAAATCACCATCGCCCAGGTACTGGTCCGGATTCGCGAATTGTGGTGTGTTAAACGCGTTGAAAAACTCCACCCGAAACTGCAGTGAGTGATTTTCGCTGTAGGGCATCTTGAAAGTCTTGCCCAGGGACAGGTCGAATTGGTGCTTTCCGGGACCAACGACTGGATTTCGCGGTGAGTTGCCGTAGACAAGTATGCTGGGGGTGAAAGCGTCGGTGTTAAACCAATGGTCGGGATTACGGTTGGCAACGCTGATCTTCTGTCCGCTCAGAGTCGGCCTCTCGTATATACCGTCGTTGTTCTGAGTGTCTGAGCTTTCCTGGATGTCAAACGGGTTTCCACTGGCTAACGTAACGATGCCCTGGAAAGACCACCCGGAGGCGAGAACACCCGCAGGCCCCTCCCAACTCCTGGCGAAAGGAATATCCCAGACGTAGCCAAGCACCAAAACGTGGCGTTGGTCAAACAGGCTGCTGGCGCGTTCGGCAGCGACGTTTCGGGGGTTTTGGCACTGGCAACCGCCGTCGTTCGTGGTATTGGCGGAATCATCGATGAGGTGTGAATAGGTGTAGGCGGCGGTCAGGTTGAGCTGTTTCGACAGGCGATGTTCGAAACGCGACTGCAATGAGTGATAGATGGTGTTCGATCCATAACTTTGCATTCGAATGCGCGACAAGTTCGGATAAGGGCGGCGCGACTGAATGTCGCCAGGACCGGGGTCGGGCTGATTCCAGTTATATCTGAAGCTGGTATCCACATGAGTGCCCTTGCTGCCCACATAACCCACTTCCAGTACGTCGTTCTTCCCAAACTGCCGCGATACTTGGAGATTCCAGTTTTGCACGTAGGTGTCTGGATGGCCGGGATCGGCTGGCAGCGTCACCGCATTGGGCGGGCTCGCCAGATTGGCTGACGGGGGCATGGGATTCTCAATCGAAGTGAGATTCCCCACACCCAACTGGTTCAAAATAGTTACGCTTCCCGCAGTCGGAGGGTTGAGCTGCAGTATGTTGATGTGGTCGAATTGGCCGCCGAAGTAGAAGACGCCGTAACCGCCGCGAACCACCATATTGGGCGCGGCCGAGTACGCGAAACCCAGGCGAGGACTGAAATCGCGGTGGCTGATGCTCCAAATGGGATCGGTCACTGGAATAAATGTGGGCACGGCGGGGTTGGTGATGAAGTCCAAAGTGTAGATCCCATGGTTAGCGTCGTGCGGCGGATTGAAAAGGTCGTAACGAAGGCCGAGATTCACAGTTAACTTGGGCGTCACTTTCCAATCGTCCTGACCGTAAACGGCAAAGCGCCACTGCCGCGCCGCAGTGATGGGCACTCCCTCAGGAGTCAACACCGTCCTCGGAATCCCGAGCAAGTAGTCAGCCGCCGCGTCGCCGCTCAAGTCTCCGGTAAAGCTCAGGTCCCCGAACGGCGTGTTGTTTGTTGTCGCATCGTCCAGTAGCCTGCGAACGTCGCCACCCACCTTGAACGAGTGTTTTCCCTTGACGAAGGAAACATTGTCTACAAACTGGTAGGTGCGGCTGTTGTCCAGGTTCGATGCTGAGAAATCGTCACCCATTCCGATGTAGCCGGCGACCCCCAAAAGCGGGAAACCCTCTTCATCTTCCCTTAGCGGCCGTCCATTCGGTCCGTTCACCTTCATCCCGGTAATTCCAAGCGACTCGATGAACCCGGCGGTCCTGTGCGTCCCGAGTTGCGCGACGTTCTCCAGGTCGAAGCCGGCGCGAAACTCGTTTATCAAGGAGGGGCTGAAGGTGTGGATATACTGCGCCTGGAAGTTGTGTATCGGATACGTACCAGTAAACTTGAAGTTAGGGTTGATCTCGGTCAGGGGAAAGTTGCGGTGAGAGTAGATGTAATGAGCGAACAGCTGATCCTTGCTGCTGAGATAGTGGTCCAGGCGGATTATACCCTGATGAACCGTCAGATCGCCCCGCGATGAGCCCGCGTAATTCGTGCTGTTCGGCGTAGTAGCTCCCGGAATGTTGGGTAGAGGCATGTATTGGTTCACGATGGTCTGCGCGACGGTGTTGACTTGAGCAGGAGATAAGATATTCCCCGGAATCGGATTCCCGGTTCGCGGATCGATGAGCTGCACGTCCGGGAGGAGATAGGAAAAATCGCCGTTCCTCTGGCCCTCTGTCAGAACGATCCCCTGGCTGGGGGAGTCAGCGATGGAACGAATCCCTTCATAGCTGGCAAAGAAAAAGGTCTTGTCTTTCCAGATCGGACCGCCCAGAGTCCCCCCAAACTGATTCTGGCGCAGTTCGTTCTTGGGCTGCGGAGCCGGCAGGAAATAATTGCGGGCATCCAGGGCTTCGTTGCGGAAGAACTCGAACAAATTGCCGTGGAACTTTTTGGTTCCGGACTTGATCTGAATGTTGACGTTCGTGCCGGCGTTTCCACCATATTCGGCGGAATAATTGCCGGTCTGAACTTTGAACTCTTCGATGGCATCGAGCGATGGATAGACATTCACATAGTTATGGCGATTATTCACCATCGTGATGCCATCCACGTTTACCTGGCCCCAGATTGAGCGACCTCCGTTTCCACTAATCTCGGATCCGTCTGTGCTGGAGGAGTGCAGGTCAGGGTTGTAGACGATAACCCCCGGGGTGAGCACGGCAAGATCATCAAAGCGCCGACCGTTGATCGGCAGGCTCTCGATGCGCTCCTGGTCCACCACTCCCGCGATTGTAGCGTTCTCGGTTTGCAGGAGAGGAACTCCAGCGTCTACTTCCATGGTTTCCTCAACTGTGCCGACTTTCAATGAGAAATCGATCCGGGCCTGTTGCCCCAACTGAATCACAATTCCGGTCCTTCGTTCTCGGCGGAACCCGGCAGGACCCGTTTCCACGACGTATTCGCCGGGAACCAGATAACGTGCCTCGTAAGTTCCTTCCTGCGAGGTCACCGATCCATGGGAGAACCCTGTCGTTGGTTGCAGGATGGTCACCGTCGCCCCGGACACTGGAGCGCCCGCCGGGTCCAGCACTGTTCCCAGGATTGCGGTGTCGACGGTCTGCGCATTGATGTAGAAGACGCTGGCGATCAGCAGTGCGAGGCTGCCAAGCAAGTAACGCATCGAGATTCTCCTTTTACGAAGGGTCTGAAATCCGCGACGTTTTGGTCCCTGAGCAACAAGCGATAATCCATGCCACGCAGGTAGCTGCGTGGTGCCGCCACAAACTTGCGAAGGTCACCGGCACCTAGGCTAAATTTGTCCTTGCCTGGACAGAATTTTCACGGTCGATCTAAATCACGCTGATTCGATACCACTTCCGCGGAAGTAGTGTCGCCGCTCGCCGAGCACGGGCGCCCCGATTTATTGAAACGTTTTACTACCAATGAAGGAGGGACTGTCAAGTAAATAAATGGAATTGAGACTTGAAAGCGCGTTTTCTTCGAAAATGGCTATCTTAGGCTACGCGACTTTCGCGCGGTCGAGGTTTCGCTTCAGGTGATTCGGGGCAGGTCAAGGCAAAAGGGGTGGAGGGTACGTTCGGATGGTTCCAGGATTCTTCGCCGGAAAAATAAAATCTCGTGTCCCCCCTTCCTGACACTGCATATCCATTCCCTGACCTCCAAAGACCAGAGATGTTTGTGTTAATGGAAGAGGGATAGAATGCCACGCAGTTAGAGGTGTGATTGCCGCTCACCGAGCGGATCGTGGATTGGATCTTGCCCGGAGAAGAAAAGTGTCTCAGACGACGTCATAGACACATTTTCCTGGGTAACAGCGTTGATCGCAGCAGTGATGCAGGGCCCTTTTGTTTCGTACCATGAAGTATCTGGCGGGAGCGGAGCAAAAAATGTCTAGCCCCGACAAGACTCCTTGTTCCACCTCCGTATGGGTCGCTGTGGTGCTGGTTGCAACCGCAGCATTGAATACAACGAAGGAAATTGTCTCCGAGTTGGCACCACGCGGACCAGCCAGGCGGATACTTCAGTGCCAGCTCGCTTTTTCATAGTGCGAACGTGCCGTCAGAAGCGGATAAGATGCCGTTCTGATTAGGCACGTCGGTCTAAAATACAAAAAAAGGCGTGCCCAAAACTCCAGAACTGACACAGAATCACGGCATAGAAAGATCTATTTATGATTTTCAGGCAGCGTACCCCACGGGTCCTTCACGCATCTTGATCTCAAGGAGGCGGTGTTTGATCTCACCATTTTCCGTCATGTGCGCCTTTGCTGTGTCGTTCGATTCGGTGCAGGTTAGCCTGTCCATTGGCTCGCGCTTCCCAAACCCAGGATCGAATTCCCTGCAGAATTGGCAATCACGCCCTGTGCGAGTTTCTTTTGGCTGAAGTCTACGATGAAGGGAGTCCATATTATCGGGTCACCGTAAACACCTTGCGCGTGCTCATGGCAAGATGTCGGTTTCCTGGTTCTTGTGTGGAAAATGAGGGTACGGGAGGTTGAAAAAACGGGGAGAGTTGACTTATTTGTGTTCCGACTCTGCGCGGCCCTGTCGCAGCCGCTCTTCCTTTTCATCCAGAAGGTGGTTGATTTCGTTGATCAAGACCAGAAGTTTCTCCGGGTCTTGCTCAATTGATGCTTCCTGGCATAGCTCCATCCAGCGCGATTCGTCTTTCATGGTCGCGTTTTACCACATTCCGCCAATAGCGAAAACCACACCATCTGGCTAAGGGAAATCCGGACAGCTCATACCGGAAACGCGGTATCGCGGTCCCCTGCCCTGATATGCCATTGTCAAACAATCGTGCCATCCAGCCTGGAAGACCGCGTTTGCACCCTTTGTAAGCGGGCTATTGATGCCAAGACTCAGGCCGAACTGGACGCCGTTCTCCCCCAACTTAAAGCCGCTATTCGAGACCACATTCGCTATGTCCGAGCGATAGCCCTTGAAACAGTTCCAGAGGTGTTTGGAAAGCAGAATGACGCGGCGTGACTCGTTCGCTTTAACGGCAGAACCCAGGTGGCACCCCGGCAACGAAGCTTCGTGCAGAATTGTTCGCGCGGGAACGCCGTGGTGAAGGGAGTTCAAAGTAAGACACGCAAACCTGATGACAACCGTCCGGGTTTTGCGATGAAAACGAAGATTTCAGATTTAAGCAATCGCAGCCCTACAGCAAGGGACTCTTTATACTCCAGGCGATTTCATAGCGGAGAGGTCAATAGTTCGAGCTTCCCCCTGCAGCACGACCCTGACAGTTCCCTACGGGCGAGCATCAGGCAGAGCTGATCCTTCCGGCTCCATTTCTACAAATACAAGTTATCCACGGCACCGGCTATAAGTAGCACAGCGGTTTTCCCTCCCGTCGATCTGGACCTCCGAGTTTTTAGGGTGCAATTTACCTGCGCGCTTCGTCCGTAACATTCCGTTTTGGAGTCCTGCGGAATTTACTGCTCTCTGCCGCCAATGATTTCCATAGACCCAGCCGGTAAAGGGAATCGCTTTCGCATAGAATAAAAGGCACAATTTTACGCTCTTACCCGTTGTGCCGGAGATACTTGGCAAATGTCGTGGTTTAAAGCGGCGATGTCGTGCAGCATTGAGGAAACATAATCCCATGGCCGACCTGGGCCTCGAAGATTTCCTGCCAGCTTTCGACGGTTGCTCAGTACCCAATACGCTATCAGCGACGGAAAACTGTGCTTCCAGGATGAGGCAAGCTTAGGCACGAGGGATCGGAGATGAAAACCGGCTGGTTACGGCACTTGTTGAGTCTCATTTTGGTACTTTTCGCATGTGCTGGTTTTGGGGTCGAGGGTACGGGTGCCAGAGCGGTGTTGCAGGCCAGTGGGAAGGTGCAGGTAAACGGCAACGCCAGCCGCCAAATCACCACACTTTTCGCAGGCGATGTCATACGGACGGACGAAAACTCCGCGGCCAATATCATTGCGGGCGGATCATCGGTGCTGGTCATGCCTGGTGCGTCCGCCAGGTTCCTTGGCAATGGGATGGAACTTACTGAGGGAGGGATGGCCATCGCCACGTCGGAAGCGATGACAGCGACGGTGGAAGATCTGATCATCACGCCTGCTGGTCAGAAGCTCTCAAAGTACGAAATTGCCGAAGATGAGGACACCGTAGTGATTGCCGCGCGTCAAGGGAACGTTGCCGTGAGCGACGGGCAGCAAACTTCGACGGTTCCAGAAGGCCAGCAAAGCACGCGCAAGAGGAAGAGGAAGAAGGGAGGCGCGACTCCCGCGGGAAGCGGCCATGGGATTTCCGGAACGACCCTTGGTATCATCGGGGGAGCGGCAGGCGCAACGGTCGCTGGTATTCTGATCGCAGAAAAAGGCAAACAGCAATGCCTGAGCGCCTCCGGCAACAAAAAGTGCGTGTGCCATAAAAAGACGAACAATGTCGACGTGTGCGAAATAGAATGATTAGACCCGGTTCGTTTGTCCGATGGTCGGTGATCCTGCCGTAACCAATAGTCACGCTGTGATCACGCGATTCTAACGATCTCTTCGCGCGTAAACTCATTTCAGACCCTCCACCACGAACAATTCATAGAGCACCTGCTGATAGCTGTAAGCGAAGGTGCGGCCGTCCGCGGACGATGCAACGGTCTGAATCTGTGATACGCCAGCACGATCGGAAGGAGCCAACTCTTTGACGAGCCGTTGTTTTCCGGTCGCAACGTCAATTTGAAATACGCGGCCAGGCAATTCGCCGCTTCGGAATGCAAGGATCGAGCGATTGTCCACCCATCGTATCGGGGCCATGCCATCGGTGCCCGGGAGCTCATGAGTTGCGCCGTTGTCCAACTGATACACCGACAGGCTGCCCGCGTGGCTAACCGCGATGGCGTAGCGGGAATCAGGCGAGCATTGGCACCAATTGGTGTCTTCAGGGGTAAATGCCTTGAGAGGCCCGCCATCGAACGACCGGCTGTAGCAGCGCAGGCCGTGCCCACGAACCGATCCCTCGAGAACGAGATGGCCATCCGGCATCAACGTGACGTAGACCAGGCTATCCAGACCAGCGACCGGCATGTCTTTCGGTTCGCCTGGTCCAGTCGGCAATAAGGCAAAGTGATTGGGCTGACTTGGGACTACCACGGTGACCCATTTGCCATCCGGGGTGAATCTCCCAATGCCGCCGTCGCCAAGCTTCACGGGGGGCGACCCCTCAATCGTACGCATCGCCACGGTGTAGTTGGAACCGGCAAATTCGCTTTGTTCGTCAAACAATACCCACTTGCCATCCGGGGAAACGCCCGCCGCGACCGTCCATCCGGACCAGGAAAGGTCTCGCCCCTTGTCGTCTGCGACTGTTGTGCCGATCATCCCGACGCGTTCGTGGCCTGCGCCAAGCAGAACTCTGCCATCAGGATAAATGTCGAACAGGCGAAGACTACCGGGGACACTCAGAACCGGGCGTTGCTTTCCAGAGAGGGTAACCGCAAACAGGGATCGGTCAACGCCCGCCAACGATGCCGTGAACCAGATCTCTTTTCCGCCTGGCGCCCAGGCGATCCCCTCTTCCGCTTCCCACTCTCCGGAAAGGACCTTCTTGTTACCGGCAAGATCTATAACCGCAACCCAGCCTCGGTCGTCCGGCCACACGGGATGGTCAAGGAAAGCGATTTGGTCACCGGATGGAGAGAACCGTAGATCGCTCACCCAGCCGCTGGACTCGTACAGCACTTTGCCGACCGGGTATTCAAGTCGCAAACGCCCACCGGTATAGCGCGCGACAGCCAGCGATCCATTGGGCCCCCAGTCTGCGGCCATCACGTTCTGCAGAACTTCTCTGGGGGCTCCACCTGCCAGAGGTGAGCGAGCCAGGGTAGCTCCAATCACCATGAGATGGCTGCCGATGCGCCCGCCTAATCCGAGCGCCGCTTCGCCGAGTCGCGAAACAGAGAACAAGTGTGCATTCTCGAGATCGAGTGGATGGGGTTCTGGACCGCTCGCCGAGGTAGAGAAAAGGTGTGCCGCATTTCCTTCCCAGGTGGCGTCGTAGATGACCGAGTGCCCATCACCGGTAAATCGTGCCGAGAGCACCGAGCCACGTTCGTAAGTTATGCGGCGGAAGCGCGGCGAGCGCGTTGGCCCGCTAATGTACCTACCTGCAAACAAAGCCGCTAAGCCGACCGCCAAAGCAACTGCGAGCAATGCGCTCCTGGTTTGAGGCGTTTTCCTGCGGACCGCCCCCGTCGCCACCGGAGCAGCGGCGCTGCCCGTCAGTGTTTCAAGATCGAAAGCCACATCGTGCGCTGATTGGAAGCGTGCTTCGGGGGTTTTCTCTAAGCAGTGACGAACGATACGCTCGAGCACCGGGGGCACTCCACGGTTTGTTTCGGTGAGCTCGGGCGGTTCGCTGTGCAGGATGGCACCCACCGTGTCGGCGGTAGTTTCGCCATGAAAGGCACGATTGCCGGAGATCATCTCGTACAACACGGCCCCGAAGGCGAATAGATCGCTGCGCCCATCTGCAGTTTTGCCCCGAATTTGCTCCGGCGACATGTATCCCGCTGTCCCAACCAGAGTTCCCGCCTCACTTTGGAAGGTGCGTGTTTCGCTGTTAGCCGATGCAGGCGCTGCCTGTGTCAGTTTCGCCAGTCCGAAATCCAGCAACTTTACCCTGCCATCGCGAGTGATAAAGATGTTTTCCGGCTTAAGGTCGCGATGCACGATGCCTTTGTCGTGTGCTGCGGCCAACCCACGGGCCATCGGAATGGCGTAATCAATTATCTTGCGGAGAGAGAGTGGGCCCGCGCGTAACCGGTCCCGCAACGTTTCCCCTTCCAACAGTTCGCTGACCATGTAAGGCGAGCCGTTGTCCTGCGTGCCGATGTCGTACACCGCGAGGATGTTGGGATGGTTCAGGGCGGCGGCCGCCAGAGCCTCCTGCTCGAAGCGGTGCAGGCGTTGCCCATCTTCCGCAAGCGATTGCGGTAAGACCTTGATCGCAACTTCGCGATTGAGTCGAAGATCGCGGGCACGATAGACCTCGCCCATGCCACCGGCACCAATTGCGCCCAAGACTTCGTAGGGTCCTAGCTTCGTTCCCGGAGTAATCGTCATGCTCAGCAGTGGATTATATCGTTGCGACCGCAATAACCGCGTTCTTACTCCTCATAACAAACAACGGATCGCACACTGCCGAAGTATGCGGGAGCCCTCGACGCTTGGTATTGCGGTGTCTTGACGGATATCTGCTGAAACGAGGCCTTAGCTCGCGCAGGGCTCATTGGACATGGCACGTAGCTGCCGAAGCGGGTGGTCGCGACGGATTCGTTGCTCAGGGCTTAGGTAGCTGAAATTCCTAACTGCCCCATGCCCCTGTCCACGCATGTCTTCTTCTCTTCAGATTGGGTTGTGGAAACAAGAGAATTGTCTGGTACAGGACGCCTTTTCTTGTGATTATCTGATTTCCTGCGCACCTCATTCGAGTTGGCGGGAATGGCTTGATCGGGGGGTTCGCCGTGGCTGCGCTAAAGCAGCAAGAACACGCGCCTGGCGGTGTTTCACCGCGGCACGACGGCCGTGCCCGCTGGTATTGACGAGATTCGTGGCGACCGTAACCAACTCAGGGCCAGCGCTCAGGAACTGAAGCACTCGTTTCCGATGTCGTGATTGACCTGGTCATCGGTTCGGCTCCGCATTCGTAAGAGCTGATGAACATATTCCGGGGCAGACGCCGAAAAAGCCGCGAATTTCACCGCAAACTTTCCCCGGAGACCATGACCTGGCAACAATGTCGATCGCGGCGGCCGAACCAAATGCTGCAACTCAAGGGCATCTTCCAGCTCTGCCGGCGTACAAACCGCCAGCAGCGCCCACGGGTTACTTGTGCTTTTGGACGCTGTCAAATCCCTTCTCGAACTGGGTGACCAGCGGAGTCTCGCCCGAGTCCAGACCGCCACGACCCATGACGCGCCAGAGGTAATTTCCCCTTAATCCGTGTGCATCGTACACGGCCAGTACATCTTCAGAAGGCCGACTTGTCACAAGGATAATGATGTCAGCCTGGGAGGGCTCGTACACCAGCGTCAGTTTGCCCCAATTCTGAATGGCTTTTTGCGCCGAGCCGATCGCCTCGCGATCCTCGGGAAGTAGGTTTGGGTTGAATTGGTCGCCGTCATAGGAGGCAACGTAGACATAACGTGCGTTCGCCAGAGTGCCCGGGAATGCCTGCGCGTTCGCGGTAGTGGGAGGGGGGGCGGCCAGAGCAGCAATCGCAGTCATCACAATCAAGATGGCCGCCAGGAGAGAAAATCGCTTCATATGAATGCCTCTACAGAGTCTTAGATGCGCGCGATTAGGGCGGAGATGCTGTCTTAAGTGATGTCTCCGCTCGAAGAGCCATAGGTCATCCAGGGCGAAGCAGTTTCCCAATAAGGTGCCCCTGATCAGTGGTCTGCCCGGAAAAGCGCATACCCAATCGCGCCCTGAGCGGCTGACGAGTGACCCAGTCAGGCAAGTACGAGTCCGCCTGACAACAGGAGGTCTTTTAAAGCGACGATGCCCGCCAGGGAGCACAGTGCCACCAGGGATTGTCGCATTTCGCAGCCTTAACTGAGCGTTGATTGCCGCCGAGTCAAGTTACCCTGGTGGCGCAGCTGCGCCAATAATGGGACAACTCTGACGGCCGAGAGTATTCCTCGCTGCAAAATAGGGAGACCGCTGCGGGAGCAATTCATCGCACGCTGACGAATATACCCGCCAGAGTGATGAACGCCGTCAGCAGTTTTCGTGTCGTGAAATTATTTGCGAAATGCAATAGTTGGCAGACATGCCTGATTTCGTCAATTACAGCTGACGCTCAGGAACCGTCGCAACCTGGACGCCGCATTGCGGGAAAGCCGGCTTGAAGTTGCGTACGCAGCAGGAGAGTCTGCAGATTCTCGGAGGCGATCCCCGCACCTCTTACATTACCTGCGAGTACGGAGGTGGCCGCGTACATGATAGAAATGAGCAACAGGCGTTTGATCACGAATAGTTTTTGCATGATCCCTTCCCTGCTCTTCTGAAACGCTGAGCGCCGGTCGGATCACCGCACTCCCGCGGGCGCCTTCACGTTGCTGTACTCATAGCGGATCGACATGTGACGCTTGTCCCCGTCGCCGGTGTCAATGTCTTCCTCGGTCTTCAGGGGCAGCCCGCTGCTCTTTGAGATCCAGGTCTGCGCGTCGGACTTGACCCCGTCGTTTTCGCTGTGCCCCATGTACAGAGCCGTGGCTTCGCCGTTCACCATTTCGTCGCGCACCTGCCGGCACTTGCTCTTCGAGTTGCGAATATTTTCCTCTTCCTGTTTGAGCATGTCCGGGGGCGTCATCTTGCTGTGAATCCATTTGCCCCTCACGAGGAAGTAGATGGCGCCGCTGGCAACAATCGTCTCGGAGGTTTCGGACTTGCCTCCCGGAAGAGCTTTCACGGTGTAGGAATGCGTTGGCACCGAGAAGAGCTTGAACCGCGTGTTAAACAGGGTCTGGCAGTCGGCGTCAGCGGCAAAAACTGAAGCAGGCAGGAAGAAGGGTGTGAATAGCGCAGTGGCCAGAGCCAGCAACAACCTGCAGGAACGCAACATAGTATTTCTCCTGAAGATCTTCGAATGTTTACCGGCACTCAAGTTTCTGCTGCCTAAAGGAAACGATGGCCTTCGCGGGTAGGCCGGCTTGAAAGCGGTAGTACGTGACGGCATGGGTGTCGATCTGACCGCCCTGGCCGCGCTCTCCCGGAACTGTCACCACCAGCATGCCCGCGTCGTTGTAGAACGTGTTCTGCGATCGATTCTGGTAGTAGGTGTGGGTCTTATGGAATCCCGCAAGGTGAGCGGTGTACCAGGCCACCGTGCATCCACCTTGTCAAAGACGGTGTAGAGGTTGGCTTGTATCTTGCTGTTGCAGATCGGCATGTCCTCCATTTTTGCAGGCGCGTTTCCCAGATTCATACCGGGGTGGATTTGGGATCGATCGGCAGTCCCGTCAGGGGATCGGTGGTCAGGGTTGCGTTGCCGGCGGAGAGCATAACGCCCAGGCTGACGAGCATCATCAGTGTGCTTGAAAAACTTCATGGTTGGTCTCCTATCCAGAAAGTTAAAGAACGAGGCGCTCCTCACTTACACGACGGATTGGACGGACTGAACACCATCCATTGGTGCTCCGTGAGTCCGGTCTTCAGGCTGAGATACATCGCTGAGAAAGCTTTTTCGCTTTTGGGAGTTCCGGTGATGTTGACGCCCTTCATGCCGTCGGGACTGAAGAACGTGTCCTGCGACCGGTTATCCCAGAATGCGTGCACCATGTGGTATCCCGGCAGGTGAGCTTTGTACCAGGCAATATCGGCGGACACCGTGTCGTTGCCGAAGATGAGCGAGTATTGGTTGGCTTGTGCCGGTTTTCCGCAGATGGTAATGCTCAGGGGGTTGTTGTTTGGCATCATGCCTGGCGCCAGCGGAAGGCCGCTCACGGGATCGTTCGCGGATCCGGCGGCGAAGCCTGGGATGGCAAGAGAAAAAGCCACGGCAATCGCGGCCAGCAGAAGTGATTTCATCATTGGTCCTTTCACGTTTTATTTCCTTTCTGGTGTCAGTCCGATTCGGACCCTGCCCGGCGAGAGTGGCGCTGCACGCCAGATCCTTCGGGACAGAAGTCCCTCAGGATGACGCCGATGCCGGGGAAGTGCCTGAACTAACTGAACGGCCGAAGATTCACGCGGATCAATCAAGCGTCAACTCCACTCTGCGATTCCGCGCCCGTCCTTCGAGCGTGTCGTTGGTGTCGATCGGACTGGAATCGCCGTATCCCGCGGTTGAGAGCCGGCTGCCGTCCGCGTGATAACGGTCTGCCAGCGCGCGTTTCACTGACGCCGACCGGCGCTGTGACAGATCAAGGTTGTACTTATCGCCGCCGATGTTGTCGGTATAGCCGACGACGGTCAGCTTCCAGTCCGGCCGGTCGGCGATGGCTTGCGCAATTTCTTTGAGCACGGATTCCGACTCCGGCTTGATTGTGTCCTGGTTGAAGTCGAAATAAATCCCGTACACGATGGCGCGCTTGTTTTTCAGCAGTTCCTGTTCGATTTTCTTGACTGGTTGCGGAAGCGGAAAACGGATTTCCGTGGTTTGCACCCGGAAATTGTTGATCTGCATCCTGTACAACAGTATCAGTGGGTTTTTCGGATCGTCCAGAACGTAGAGTTCCGCATGCTGAGATTTGTCGACTTCAGACTTGCTCATCTGGCGGGCCTTTTTGTCTTCGACCACCACGGTCCCGGAGGCGTGAATCGCGGGAACAGTTGTCGGGGTCCCATTGACGATCACGGGGAAGCTGACGTCGCCCGGTTCAACGCGGGTCATGACACCACCGTCCCAGTGGAGGTAACCTTCGCCTCGTTCCATATCCTGCACTTTCCACCACTCGAGATAACGGAAATCAGTTTTGCCGCTGGTTTTCAGATCGTTGAACGCAGCGTGGGAGACGCTGATGGTAGTGGTGCCCGGCGAAGTTCTCGGCCCATCGTCCCCGAACCCGGTTCTCAGGCCGCGCGCGGTTTGTAAATCTTCGGCGCATACATCGCGGGCGTCGGCTCCGGGCGAGCCGTGGACGTCGTCGGGCGAGCTGAAATAGGTCCCGGTGTCTGCAATCTCGACGTACTTGTCGGTCACTTTTGTCACACGGTTAATGCTTTCCGAGTCGCCGGGCTCGCGGCCCCATGCATGAATGAGCATGAGTCCCTCGCGCATGGGGATGCCGCTCGGACCGATTTCGGAAGCAGCCGGCGGCGCCAGCTCAATGGCATTGTCCGCGGACGGACACAGGTTTCTGGAGATTTCCGCCGAGGTGGCGACCGGCAAGTCCGCGTATGGATTGGGTGACGGATCGCCGAACCCCAGACGATCCATCAGGCCGCCGATTCCATCGAGGGCCCTGGAGAGGTGCTCGTTCTCATTATTACTGTTTGTTGATTTGCCGGAATCACCGTTGTCTGGCTGCGCCTGAGTCGGCGGCGTTTCCTTCTTACTCGCCGCATTGTCTGTTTTCGTGAAATCGGCAGCCTTCTGCATGACCCGATAACCCACATAAACTAACCCGCCGATCACAGATCCAACTACCAGAACAGCAAGAACAAACACCACCGCCAGTATCTTGCCCCAGGGAGTGGGTTTCGGCGCGGGGGCAGTGTGCCCGGCCGGCACCTGCGCGAGCCTCTTGCCGCAATTAGTGCAGAAAGCCGAGCCTTCCGGCGAGCGCGTTCCGCAATTTGTGCAACAGGTCATGGGTAGCCTATTTGCCAGCGCAATAAGCGGGCATCGAATCTCTCCTGCCCACTAAATCCACCCGTTTCGGAAGAGCAACGATGCTGCCCCACGACGGAATTGGTTTGGCCCCAAAGAGTCCGAGTATGGCGTTGATCACGCTGGCCACAACTTTCGGCATGCTGTAGCCAATTCCGGCACCCAGTTGGACTTCAAAGGTGGCCTGCCTGCAATCGTATGTGCTCGCTGAGGTCTGCTTCAGCGCGGTGAGCGTGGTAAGCAGATCCACGTACGGTCCGGCCGCAAATCCCAGAGTGCCGACGCCCACCATCAGGCGTTGATCGAAAGCAAAGACGAAGGAATTGATGCCCATGGACACGCCGCTAACTAATCCGGCCAGATTGTTCTTCACGGTTGCCGTAGGTTTGGGGATGTCCCAGCCCGTACCGGTCCGGTAGGAGGCCGAGATCTCTCCATCAATATCAATCGAGCCCTCGCCGTGAAGAACCGATGTCTTCGCACTGAATCCGGTGGTGATATCGAGCGCCTGGCTCAGCTTCGCGGTAAGTGGAACGAACAGGCCACCGAGGGGAATATTGATTTCAGCCGGGATCAAACCGAGTTCTTTAATGTTGGCCTGGACTGACTGGAAGTCGCCGCCCGTAGCAGCATCCACCGTGACCGTGACCCCTGCTCCGCCGAACAACTGCACATTCGCAGAAACGCCACCGCCACCCACCGAAGCGCCAAAAATGAGATGGGGATGATTCAGGTGGAAAACGATAGAAATCGAGACCTTTACGCCATCCTTTTCCTGGTACACCTTGGCCCCAATGCCTCCACAATCAAGCGCGCAGGGGTAGGCTTGCAGGTTGTTGAAGTCGAGTTGCCTGAGTTGCGGCAGGGGGACAGGAACTGGGGCCGCAACGTCGCCGAGGCCGGGAACCTGACTTTGAAAAGCAGCCGGTGTTAAGGAAGCCGGGTGTAAGGAAGCTGGGTTTAAAGAATGAAGACCGGGGTGGTACGCCGCGCTGCGCAGACCCGGACCACTCGCAGTGACCGTGCGCATCGGGGTCCACTTGCCGTCGTTGGAGACCACGTAGTAGCTGACAGAATGCTGGTACCCGCGCCGAGTGCCATTGCGTGACGTCGTGCTCGGCTTTTGGATTTCCTGCTGCAACGCTTTCGAGCCCAGCGCGCCCGGATAGTCCGGCGCAACAACCGCAATTGCGTTGTTGAGATCGAAAGGCTGGTCGTATGCGAAGTTACCCTCTTTGACAAGTTCGTTCAGTTGCACCGGGCCGAGTACGACCGAGACGCTGGTGCCATTCCGTCGGACACCGACAACTTTGCCGGCACAGCGGTCGGTCGCAAAGAGGATTTTGCCCTCCTGAATTTCATTGACCTGCGGAGCATTCGCATCCAGAGTCCAGGACACGCCATCCGATGCAAAGGACCGGATCGCCTTATCGCCGTGCTCCATCAGAATGATGTTGCCCTGGTAAGTCACCCCCGGTCCTCGCTTCGGAGCAATTCCGAAACGTATCTCGCTCTCCGATAGATCGCTTAATTTGATGGGATGGCCCACCAGTACCGGCGCGTTACTTTGCATGAAGCCTGCCCCGAAAGAAGGGACGGCAGTAGAACGCGAGCCGCCTTCAGGCGTATTGGATTTCCAGCATGCGCTGTCGAACACCACCACAAACAGGATCGGAACCAGGCATTTTTTTAGATACGCGTGCATGACTCCTCCGGGAACGTCGGTGACGTTTCTTCTGCAATCCTGCCAGCCCCAGTTACAAGTGATCGCAAAATGTAAGCGAGTCCCTGGTTCTTCGCGGGTCGGTGTTTACTTTTCCTGGCTATGGAGCACTACATCCCGGGCGGGCGAACGTCGTCATATTCATAGCGAATGGAAACGTGCCCACTGCTGAGGGTGAGCTCACCTTTCAGCGGGAGGCCGCGTTTCCTTGAAATCCACGCCTTGCCGGAAATGCCTGATTGCTTATTCACCTCGGTGTAGATCGCCGCCGCTTCGCCGTTGATGGTCTCGTCGCCGACGTGCTGACAACTGGTGTAGGCTCTGCTGCTGGCCGCAGCCTGACGGGCCTCGTCCTCGGGCGAGTAGTTCGTCTTTTTCCATTGATCGGCGCCTTTTACATTGCTCCTCATGTAAACGAAGGAGCTGGTGGTGATGGTCTCGCTGGTCAGGTTGGTGTCCGGTCCGGTCATGGAGCTGTAAACGTGACTTGGCGTTCGGGCCTGCAATACCGCGGCATCGACGACTGCTTTGCATCCTGAATCCTGGGCTCCAGCCTTGCCCGCAAACAGGGAGACTGCGGTCAGAAGCAGAGCGGCATGAACGACCATTGTCGAAGCAAGTGAGGGACGCGCCTGGTCACTCATTGCAGGTATGGCTACAGTTGTCATGGTTTTCTCCTTCAGGTACTCGCTTTTCCTCTGCCATGGCCTACAAGCGGTCAGCCAGGGTTTTTGCCAGCGGTTTGATGGCCTCCACCGAGCACGGGCAAGTGGAGTACATGATGCGGATCAACCTGTCGCCTTTGCGGACCATCATCATGGCGCCAGCCTCGTCAAACGCCTGATCACCGATGCCCGGAATGTCATGTTGTTGACTGGTGCCCATCCGTGCGAGCGTCTTCCGGTTTAGGCGCATTTGTGCTTCGGCAGCCTTGTTGTCCACACCGAAGGTAAAGACCGGAACGTTTCCGTTCCTGTCCGAGGTCGCCTCATGGCTATCGCTCTGGAACGCTTTGGCCATTCCGCCGGCAAAACCCTGAATCATGTCCCGGGTTTTGGCGTCAACGCCTTTTGCCCCCAGCATGGCGGCCATGTGTTTCGCGGTCATGTCTCCTGAGTCGCCCTGCGCCAGATAGGAGCATCCCCCGTCGGTGCTCTGGGTAGCGACAATCTGCACTCCGATGGCGCTGCCAACTTCGTCCTTGCTGAGAAGACGGCAGGGATCGCCGCTTATGCCGCCGTTGTCTCCACCGCTGCCGGAGCCTCCACCGTCGCTGGAACCTGAACCCGAAACCATCTTCGAAATGGAGCCCATGATCCCGCCGCTCGAACTGTTGTACGGACCGGAACCCAGGCCGGGCACACCGTGGGCGACCTCATGCACTTTCTGCCTCACCCGGTAAACCACGTAGTACACGCCGCCGGCAGCCACGACCCCGACAGCAATCACGACCACGGCAAAACCAACGAGAATTTTGGTCAGAGCACTGCCCTTGCCCTGCGACGGTGGTGCACTCATCGTCTGCGACGGAACTGGTGGCTGAGGCGGGGGCGGTGAGAGAACTGAAGGTGGCACCTGGGCCGCCGGAATGGCGGGTTGCGAAGATGGAGCCGCGGCCTGCCGCAGGTCGGCTCCGCACTTATTGCAGAACGGTGCTCCAATCGATGGAGCGCCGCATTTGTTACAGAATTTGGCAGGAGGCGCGCCGGCCGGCACGGAAACGGGAACGGCTGGCGGTGGCATGGACGCCGGAACTGCCGGAGGAGCCTCGGGTGTCTCAGGTTGTAGCAGCGGGCTTCCCGCCAACCGGGTGTCATAACCGCACTTCACGCAAAAGATTCCGCTGACCGGTGCTCCGCACCTGTTGCAAAAACTAGCCATGGAGTGTTCCTTCGTCGACCAGCACTTTCCGGGAAACCTTCAGGCGCAAGAGCCAGTTCCCCCGAACCCTGCTCTTGCGCCAGGTATTTCTCTGACTGCGACGCAAATGTGCAGCACTTCGCGGACGCCGTCAATGAAACTGCTCTTTAAGCCTGCATTAACCGCGAAATGGCCGTCAGGCAAGGATTTAGGCGCTGGTCTTAACCGCTGCCCGGGTGATTTCCCGTGATAAGATTTGGCCTCGTCTCTGCGCCTGCAGCGAGGACAATGAGCAGATCAGCTCCAAATGGTGTTCGCTATCGGTTTGGCCCCTTCGAGTTGGACCCCGCCGAGGGCAGGCTTTCGCGCAGCGGATCGCAGGTAAAACTGCAGGACTTGCCGCTCCGCCTTCTGGTCCAGCTGGTTGAGCGGCCCGGGCAAATCGTGACCAGGGAAGAAGTACGGCAGCGCCTCTGGCCCGAGGACACATTCGTCGAATTCGACAACAGTCTCGGGGTGGCGGTACGAAAACTGCGCGAGGCGTTGCGCGACGATGCTGATGCCCCTCGCTACGTCGAGACAGTGCCGCGCAGGGGCTACCGATTCGTGGCTCCCGTCACGGTTCAGGGTGCGGACGAGGCGGCATATCTAAATAACGGATCTGAGCACACCGGGTTCCCGCCGGTGCCGGTAAATCTTCCGGAAAGAGTTGAGCGACCCACTCCCAGAGCCGCGAGCACCGCGTCGTACGGCCGCTACTTAATCATCGCGTGCCTGGTTCTGCTGATGGTTGGGGTTACGGTTTACGAATTCCGATCTAATCCGCGGCAGTCCGCCGCCAAGGTCGAGACTGCGGGCGCAAACACAACAATACGGCCTCGGCGCGCAGTCGCGGTGCTGGGATTCCGCAACCTGGCTGGACGTCCGGATGACAATTGGCTCTCGACGGCGTTTACCGAAATGCTGAGCACCGAACTGGCGGCGGGCGGCAGCCTTCGTCTGGTCCCAGGGGAAGACGTGGCCCGCGCCAAGCGCGAGTTGCCTCTGGCTGACGAAGACACTCTGGCCAGGTCCACTCTGGAAAGGCTGCGGACGAACCCCGGCGCCGATGTGGTCGTGCTTGGGTCATATACCTTGTTGCCTGGCAAGGACGAAAATCGCATCCGGCTCGACATACGACTGCAGGACACGGTGGCCGGCGAGACCATTGCCGAACAAGCTCTGACCGGCAGTGAGGACAAACTCTTCGAACTGGCGGCACAAGCGGGATCTGAGTTGCGGCAGAGCCTGGGGGCGAGTGCTGTTTCCGGGGAGGCCATCAACGCCGCCCGTGCTTCCCTGCCGTCCAATCAGAAAGCGGTGCGATTGTATGCGGAGGGCCGCGCCAAATTGTGGGCATTCGATTTTCAAGGCGCGCGCGACCTGCTGATCAAAGCGGTTGCGGCTGATCCCAATTATCCTCTGACGCATTCCGCACTCTCTGAAGCCTGGTGGCACCTGGGCTATATCGGTAAAGCGCGAACGGAAGCGCAGCAGGCCCTGGATCTGTCGCAGCATCTGCCGCAGGAAGAACAGTTGCTGGTCGAAGGACAGTACCGGCGGGCGATGGCCGACGGGCAAAAGACGGTGCAGGCGTATCAAACGCTGTTCCATCTTTTCCCTGATCGTCTGGATTACGGTTTGTTACTGGCATCGGCGCAAATCGGGGTCCGGCCGGCTGATTCGCTGCAGACGCTGGACGCTCTTCGCCATCTTGCTCCGCCGGCGGGTGACGATGCGCGTATTGACATGATGGAAGCATCCGCGCTGATCAATACCGACTTCACGAAAGCGCGAAGTGTGGCGCAGCGCGCGATAGACAAGGCCAGCGCCCAGGGATCCCATGTTCTGGTGGCCCGAACTTATGGAATTCTTTGCCAGCAGGCAGTGTCCATCGAGGCATCGGCGGAAACAATTCGCGAATGTCAGATTGCGCTGCAGAGTTCCATGGCTGCGGGAGACATGAATGCCGAGGCCATGATGATGACCGACCTCGCCGGCATTTATTACCAGCAAGGTGACCTGGCCCGGGCTGAAAAGATGTGGCGCCAGGCCGTCCAGGAATTTAGGCAAATCGGTAACCCGGAAGGCGTCGCTACTGCATTGAGTAACATCGGCAGCGCAGACCTCACCGAGGGGAAGCTGAGCGAAGCGAAGAAGCTGCTCGAAGAATCAATCCCGCGCTACCAGGCGGTTGAAGACAAGAGTGGAGTGGCATTGTCTTTGAACAACCTGGGCGACTTATCGCGGCTACAGGGCAATCTGCAAACCGCAGAAACCACCTACCGGCAGGCCAAAGCGACGGCACAGGAGATCGACGATAAGGACGCGACTGCGTACGTCCTGAACGGACTGGGAGACGTCCTTACCGACCGGGGCGATCTTGCGGCCGCTCGCAAGTCGTATGAAGAATCCCTTGCCCTGAGAGACCATGCCGGTGAAAAACAAGCGGCAGCGGAAACACAGGTTGCGCTGGCCCGCCTCGCCATAGAAGAAGGTCATGCCGCCGATGCCGAGGCGGAGATGCGGAAATGCAAAGAACAGTTCCATCGGGAGCGGGCAACCGACGACGAATTGGCGGCCAATGTCATGCTGATCCGCGCTCTGCTTGCGGAGAACAAGACTGGAGACGCAGAAAAGGAGATTGAAGCCGCCAGGGAACTCGCCAGGCAAAGCCAGAATGGGCTGGTCCGCCTGCAGTTTGATCTGGCCGTAGCCCGCGTCCTCCTCAGTTCGGAGCGCCCCGAATTGTCGCGGCCGCAATCGGAAAAGGTCCTGAGAGATGCGCGCGAACACGGATTCGTGGGCGTGCAGTTCGAAGCCCGGTTAGCACTGGCACAATGGGAAAAGAAAACAGGACACGACGCGGCGGCGCGAAACGAATTGGCTGCGCTGGAGTATAGCGCTCGCAGCAAGGGGTTTGGTCTCATCGCTCGGAAGGCGGCAGCTGCACGGTGAACGAAGCCGAACCCTCTTAGGATTGGTTGGATCCCCTGGCGATGGCCGGCAAGACGTTCAAGGGGCCGTCGGACTCTTTCTACTTCACTATGCTACTTCACCCTGCGACTTCACCGTGCGCTCAGTCTGGCTTTGTAAGGCGCAGAGCGGAACGGAGTCGTATGCCGGGACTCGTTCTGAACGGGCTTCCTAACGCAGAAATTGGTCAGGTGATAGTCATGGCACTGACCGCAGAAGGAATCGCCGCAGCATTCCACACGGCAGTCATGGCAGATCGAAGATCCACAATCACCGCACTTCGCCACGGCAGGCTTGGCACAAGGCATGCCGACGTCGTCATTAGCGAATTCAATCTGACAATGCATTATTTCCACCTCCGCGCGCGCTGGTTCAAAAGTGTGCCAGCCTGGAACCGAAATTCCTATGTCGTTCGCGCCCGAGCAAGTCTTCGCGGCCTGCTGAGAGCAACAGCGATTCTGTTCTGGCAGTCACTCAAAGATTTGCGACATGCGCTGCGGCAGTGAGAAAACGAGCGGGCAGGTCACGAAACATCCCAATATACCGAGTAACGCCTGTCATAAAGACTGTTCAGCGGAACCAGCGTGACGTCTTTCCGCTGCCCCGACGTCCGGAATGTCAGCGGCTTGTCTCCCGGCCTTGATCCACGAACTCGGATCGGATCCTGACGCCCTGAAACTCGGAATCTCGAGATCAGGCACCGGAGGAGTCCTGTTCACCGGCCCCAGCGGCGAGCCGTGCTGCTCGGGAATCGGCGCGCCCACCCGCAAGTTTGGTCCAATGATGTGGGCTTCGGTCAGCCCCTCTGCGCCGAGGTCTCCGGCCAGAACCAGAGGTCCATACAGAAACGCCTGCATGTGAGAATCATCCGGCAGAGCTTCCACGTGCAAGTGCATGGGAAGCCGCATCTCCACTTTATCTCCTGTCTTCCACACCCGTCTGAGAGTCAGGTACGAGCCAGGAGCTGCCGACGCATCCAGTACCTTCCCGTTCAACTTCACAGTCGGCGCCGATTGCAGCCAACCGGGAATGCGTAGACGCAAGGCCATGATGTCCGGCCTTGCCGCTGTCACGATCAGGGTCACGTCCTGCGACTCCGGGTACTGAGTTTCTTGACGGACCTTGAACCCTTTCTCCGCCCAATCCAGCTCCGACGGAATGAAAAGGTTCACGTAGATCCCCTCCTGATCCCTCCAGTAAATGCTGTCGTTCAGCTTCGAATACTCCTCAGTTCCCGAACCCGTGCAACACCAGAATGTCTGATCTTCAGTATTGAAGGTCTTCCAGGCGCCCGGAGCCAGCGAGAGGTAATACTGCGTGTATCCAAGCTTCGGCCGGATCGTGCCGATGCGATGATTGAGCAGCGAGCGCTCATAGTAATCAAACAAGGCAGGCGACGGATTCCAGCTATAAAGCTGTCGTGTCAGCTTCAGCATGTTGTAAGCGCAGCAGCATTCAGCCGTGTTTACGCTCTGCTTCAGCTCGGCGGCCAAACGCTGCGGCGGAGCGAGCCACGCTTCCGCATTGCTCGTCCCCGCCGTGACATAGGAACGAGCGGTCGTGACTTCATAAAAGAAGTACTCCGATAAGTCGCGAAAGCGGCTGTCGCCCGAGATCTCGTACCTTCGTGCAGCCGCAATCACCTGCGGGATATGCGTGTTGACGTGCAATCCCTGCAACTCATCCCGCCGCGCTGCCAGCGGATTGATAAAGCTTTTCTTCTGGAAGCGGTCGCCCAATTTCGCCCATCGAGTGTCGTTCGTCTCGGCGGCGAGATGATAGAAACTCTCCGCGATGCCGCCAAACTCGATGGTGAGGATCTGCTGCATCTGCGCTTCTGTCTTAGAAGCCGTCCACTCGTCCGCCCAGGCCGCCATGCCTTCGAGCACTTGCAGCGCCTGTTTGTTTCCGGCCAGCCGGTACATGTCAAACATCCCGGCTGTGATCTTGTGAATCGTATAGAAGGGAGCCCAGACCCGCTCGCCCTTTTCGAGCCGGTCCCACCACGTTGTCGGAAAGGCGCTAAGATACTTGCCGCCCAGCTTCTCCTGACACTTAGCCATCTCAGCGACCATGTAGTCGCCCTTGGCTTTGGCCTCTTTATCCCCCGTCGCCGCCAGTTGCGCGCTGGCGCTGAGGAAGTGGCCACCGAAATGACCGCGCAGTTCGCTTGATCGCTGACCGTTCTCCGGCTGCTCCCAACCTCCGAGCGGTTTCGCCGACCCCACCGGCAGCCCGGCATTGGCGCGGAACGTATACAGTAGACGGTCCGCCTGCAGTCGTGCCATGTAGCCGCGATTCCACTCCTGCGAATCGAAGAACACATTGTTCGGAAGCAGTCGAACCTGACTCATTGGGAAGGGCTGCACCCTCGGTGCAACGTCTTGACGAGTGAACTCCAGCGGCCCGTCGAATGCCGGCGTGTCCGGCACAAGCGGTTGCCGGAAGGACCCCGGAGCCAGACGTGTCGGGGCAGCATTCGGCTGCTGAACCTCTTGGCCAGCTAACGCCGTAGCCGCCGCGCCGGCCGCAACCATCATGCCGAAATGGCGTCGGCTTAACGTACGTGTATTTTTCTGATCGCTCATTCAACCCCTCAACCAGAACACGGCGGAAGTATAAGATAAATGCGTTTCGCCGGGCCACGGGCCAATAAAACAATTTCACCGATCCCAGCCCTGGCGTTGTCAGATGACAGACCACCGGCCACGGTCCCGGGAGTGGTGGTCGACAGTCCAGTGAAGCCCTGAACCGAATGATGTGCCAGGAAAATTGGCGACGACTATGAATCGGCGCACGTTTTTGACGCGAGCGGCGGGCCTGGTCTCGGCTGCGATCATCCAGTCGAGTTCGGGCGGCACGCTGCGGGCCGCATCGGGCGAAGCAGAGGTGCGGGTTACTCTCGAACCCGCACGGACCCTTGCTGTCATCCCGCCGGATTTCATGGGTCTCGGCTATGAGATTTCTTCAGTAGCGCGTGCAGGCCTGCTCAGCGCTCACAATTCAGTTTACGTTCAACTCGTCAGGACATTGGGAGCGCATGGAGTCATACGCGTTGGTGGAAACACTTCGGACTATTCCTCCTATTCCGCAACTGGGCAGCCGCTTTCATCGCCCGAGGGAAAAGCAGGGTCGGTGGTCAACAATGAAGTGCTTCGTGAGCTTGGTTCCTTTCTCGATGCAACCGGCTGGACCCTAATTTGGGGGTTAAACCTCGGCAATGGCAGCCTGGAAAATGCGATTGCCGAGGCAAAGGCGGTAACGGCGGCGGCAAAGAAAAGTCTGCTGGCTTTTGAAATCGGCAATGAGCCCGACTTATTTCCCCGCCGCGAAAGTCATCGCCACATCGGCTATAGCTATGACGACTACCTTCGTGAGTTCCGCACATATCGCAACGCGCTGCGGAAAGCCATTCCGAATATAGCCTTCGCCGGACCTGATGTGGCCGACTCGACCGAGTGGGTTGCAAGGTTTGCCAGCGACGAAGGCAAGGATATCAAGCTCCTGACCCACCACTATTATCGTGAAGGCCAGAATCCCACCAGCACCCTCGATAAACTTCTCCATACCGATCCCAGGCTCGCTCCGATTCTTGCAAAACTAAGGGCCACAGCGGAGTCTTCGGGCGTACCGTACCGCATCTGCGAGACGAACTCATTTTCGGGTGGTGGCAAACCTGGGGTGAGCGACACGCTTGGCGCCGCTCTCTGGGTTCTTGACTTCATGTTCATTCTTGCTTCCGCAGGCTGCGCTGGGGTGAATATGGAAACCGGAGTCAACCAGCGGGGATTCATCAGCTCTTATTCGCCAATCGGCGACGATGAGCGGGGACAATCCTGGGCGGCTCCCGAATACTACGGTTTGCTCGCATTTGCGCAGTCTGGTGCGGGCCGGATCCTTGGGAGCACCATCGATGCGGGAAACAGAAATATCTCAGCCCACGTAACACAACCAGCCAGGGACCGCACCATTCTCACCCTGATCAATAAGGAACCGTCATCCGATGCGGTCGTTGTGATAGACGGCGGGGCGTCCGCATCGTTTCGGATTAGATCTGTTGTTCGTCTCTCCGGGCCCTCACTGGAGAGCAAATCCGGCGTCACTTTAGGTGGCGCAAGCGTAACTCCCGCCGGTATATGGAAGCCTGCCCATGCAGACGGGTCAAATACTTCCCGCCGCACGCCGCGAGTTTACCTCCCGGCGGCCAGTGCGGCCATGGTCACGCTAGTCAGGATGGAGTGAACCGGCCCCGATGTGCTAGGCGTGGGTTACATTGTGAGTTGAGTAACTACAACGCAGAGCCACAAGCAGAAAGGAACCGGTTCTATGAAAAAGGCACGGTTTTTGGGGTTAGATGTCCATGCCGAGGCTTGACCACATTTCATTTTGTCAAAGCCCGAACTGATGGCCGCTTTCAAACCCTGGTGGAAGGAGTAGGCGCCGGCAGCACAGATCGGGAGAACGCAATATCGTTAATAGCCGAGCTTCTTATCAACTACGTTCATCAGTGGCTCACCCTTCTGGAATCGTTCGAATTGCGCGATGAAGAACCGCATGGCCTGATCCAGCCAGTCGGGTGTATGGTCGGCGCAGTGCGGGGACAGCAATACATTTTCCAGCATGTAGAAGGGATGCCCCTCTGGCAGGGGTTCGTGATCGAAAACATCCAGGGCGGCGCCTTTGATACGCTTCTGCGAAAGCGCATTTACGAGCGCCTCCTCCCGGATCACAGGGCCGCGGCCGACATTGATCACCACGGCTGCAGGCTTCATGGCTGCGAACTCCGGCTCAGCGATCATTCCACGCGTCTCTGGAGTCAGGGGTGCGGCTACGACTACGTAATCGCAGCGCGGAATCATCTCGATGCGGCGATCGGGAGTGTACATCTGCTCAACCAGCGGATCTGGCGCGTGTGAAGGCCCAACATGCCGTTTGACGGCGAGAACCGGCATCCCCAATGGCCGCACGCTGGTGGCGACGGCGCGGCCGATATCGCCGTATCCGATGATTCCAACCGTTTGGCCCGGGATCGGCACCACGTCAAAAGCTTCCCACACGCCAGCCATCTGATTGCGGAGCATGCGGCGGAAGTCCCTGGCGAAATACAGGATTGCGCCGAGCACAAACTCAGCCAGGGCGGGACTGAACACACCTGAGCCATTTGTAAGTGGAACCGGTCCTTCGATAAGCTCGGGAAATAGTATTTTGTCGAGACCCGCGGCGCGGCTGTGCACCCAGCGCAGGTTCGGACACATTGCAAAGACCGCTTTGAGCAGGACCAAAGATCCCGACCAATGGAGGATGACAGTAGCGTCTCCTGCTGCTGGTCCAAACGCCTGGACAGAGTTTCCGGCTATTATGTTGGCCTCTGCCCGCAGGTTCTCGAGCACGGCGAGCTGAGGCTCATTGGGATCGGCCAGCACCAGGATGGTGTTCTTCATGGGAATCCGACAGCACCCCTTTAAAATGGAAATGTTTTCGCGCGGCTGACAATTACACCACAATCGGCGTCGCCGTGACCTGCATCTGCAGTCTGAAAAAGCAAAGCACCTGTCCTCTTCAAGGATTCTATGCCGCAAAAAGATTCCAGGACGTTACGGAGTTATCGCTGGTACGGCCCGGATGATCTGCGTTCATTCGGTCACCGTTCACGGGCCGCCTCGATGGGTTGTGTGCAGGCCGACTATGCCGGCAAGCCTGTCATCGCCATCATCAATACCTGGAGCGACATCAATCCGTGTCACAGCCATCTTCGGGAGCGGGCCAACGACGTGAAGCGCGGCATTTGGCAGGCTGGCGGTTTTCCGGTGGAAATGCCCGCAATTAGCCTCGGCGAAACTTTCCAAAAACCCACCACCATGATGTACCGGAACCTGCTGGCCATGGAAACCGAGGAACTGCTCCGCTCCTATCCCGCCGATGGCTGCGTGTTGCTGGGGGGCTGTGACAAGACAACGCCCGCACTCTTGATGGGTGCCATCAGCATGAATATACCCGCGATCTATGTTCCGGCAGGGCCAATGCTGCGCGGCAACTGGCATGGCCAGATTCTGGGTAGCGGATCGGATGTCACGAAATACTGGAACGAGCGCCGGGCGGGCAACATCGATCAGCAGGCATGGACGCAGATTGAAGACGGCATCGCGCGCTCGGCAGGAACCTGTATGACGATGGGCACCGCATCCACCATGACCAGTTTGACCGAGGTGCTGGGACTCTCGCTTCCTGGTGCGAGTTCGATTCCGGCGGTGGATTCCAATCATGTCAAGATGGCCAACCGATCGGGCCGGCGCATTGTGGAAATGGTTTGGGAAGATCTAAAACCGCGCGATATTTTGAATGACGCCTCCTTTAACAACGCGATTGCGTCGGTGTTTGCCCTGGGTGGCTCGACCAATGCCGTCATTCACCTGGTGGCACTGGCTGGGCGCGCGGGAATCAAGATCACGCTGGATCGATTTGACCAGTTGTCCAGGAAGACGCCGTTGCTGGCCAACCTGAGGCCCAGCGGCAAATATCTGATGGAAGATTTCTATTACGCGGGAGGGTTGCCGGCATTGCTGAAGGCGGGTGCCTCCCATTTGGACCTGAGCTGTTTAACGATCACGGGCAAAACGCTTGCGGAGAACGTTGCGGACGCGGAGATCTACAACACAGATGTGATTCGCACCCCGGAGAATCCTGTTCTCGAATCCGGAGGGCTGGCGATCCTGCGCGGAAATCTGGCGCCCACCGGCGCCGTCATCAAGGCCTCAGCGGCCGAACCCAGGCTCCTGAAACACACCGGACGCGCCATCGTGTTCGACAGCTTCGACGAGATGAACGCCCGGATCGACAATCCGGCTCTGGATGCGGACGAAAGCAGTGTTCTGGTGCTGCGCAACGCCGGCCCCAGGGGAGCGCCAGGCATGCCCGAATGGGGCAATCTTCCGATCCCGCAAAAGCTGCTAAGAGCCGGAATCCGAGACATGGTGCGCATCTCCGACGCAAGAATGAGTGGCACCAGCTACGGCGCCTGTGTCCTCCATGTTTCACCCGAGTCGTTTGTCGGCGGTCCGCTGGCGCTGCTGAAGGACGGGGACATCGTCGAACTCGATGTGCCGGAACGCCAACTGAATATGCGGGTGAATGATGACGAACTCGGCCGGCGTCGCGCTGCCTGGAAACCGAAAGAGGGGATTTATCAGCGCGGATACGGAAGGCTGTACATGCAGCACATCAGGCAGGCTGACCAGGGCTGCGATTTCGACTTCCTGGAGGGCACCGCCACTATCCCGGAACCCGAAATTCACTGAGGCAAAACTCTATCAGGGACGACATCACCCAATCGATTCGTGGAAGCTATGACCGGCTTGCGGATGAGTACGCTCGCCGAATCTTCAACGAACTTCAGCACAAGCCCTTCGACCGCGACCTGCTCGGTCGCTTTGCCGCCGATATCGCAGGGCGTGGCGAAGCGTGTGACATGGGCTGCGGACCCGGTCATATCGCCCGCTACCTCCGGGACGCAGGCCTAACCGTTTTCGGCCTGGATCTTTCTCCTGGAATGTTAGAACAGGCTCGACAGCTCAATCCCGATATCTCCTTCCGGGAAGGAAATATGTTGGCTCTGGACCTTCAGGACGGAGCCCTCGCCGGGATCGCCGCTTTCTATGCCATTGTGAATATTCCGAAAGAATCCCTGCCAACGGTGTTTCGAGAAATGGGGAGAGTCCTGCAACCGGGTGGACTGCTATTGCTTGCATTTCACACAGGCGACGATGTGCTCCATGAGGTTGAGTTGTGGGGTCGGCCCATCTCAATGGATTTTTTCCTCTTTCAGCTATCGACAATCCGCCGGTACATTGAGGTCGCGGGCTTTGTAATTGAAGGAATCATCGAGCGAGAGCCTTATGCGCCGGAAGTAGAGTATCAAAGCCGGAGGGCGTACATTCTTGCACGGAAGCCATGGCAGTTGCCAAGCGGTGCGTGACCGGCAATGTGGCGGTAAGAGTACTTCGGTCCGGAAGAGCGGTAACTAATATGCGATCGATGTGCAAGATCTTGCGCGGTTGAACTTAGCCCCGACAGTCGCTTCGCAAATTGCACGCTAAACCAGCCGGCGGGTGTACAATGGCGCCTTCGCTATGGGCGCTGGAACAGGCTCCCGGCGCCGCATTAGCGCGATTGATGCCGTGTTTTACGGAGTCAGTCCAAAACGATTGTCAGTTCTCCTCCGCGATTAACACAGCTCATATTTGCACCTCAATCACCAAGGAGACCTTTGCCCATGTCCGAATCAACCACACCACAAACAAACCCGACCGATGAACACAAGGAGAAATATTTCAGCTTTCACATCAAGGGTTGGACAAATTTCGACCCAATAAACGAAACGCCTGCCAGAATTGCCGAAGGCATCGAGCAGGGCAACGGATGTTTAACCCTGCTGGAGGTCGAGAGAACTGAAAGCGACCTTGCCAGCATCGGCGATGAGGAAGTGAGGGAATGTTTTGCGAACATACTCGCCGCAAAGAGGCTGGTTAAGAGGCTTCACGAACTCCCAAAGAATCTGGTGGACGAACTTCGGGTGGCATTGAGCACCGATGCACAGAGCTCACCCAGGAAAGCGGCTACCTCGGTAGCGAATTTTCCCGTGAACGGTGAGTCAGAGCATCGTACCAGGCAATGGCCATAGAACCAGCGGGGATCGGTCAAAACGAGAGAGTAAGAGTCTTGCCATGAATCTAAACAAAAATCGGCTGGAGCAACCCGGGGAAACATCTGCATTGGTTGACCGACTAGACCAGGCGCTGGTCGAGTGGGCTGCCCTTTACGGAGGCGTCTGGTCGGGAACCGCGGGTGAATTGGCTGTGGCTGTAAAGGCCGCGGCTGATGTCGCGGATGACATTTGGCCCGGCTCAGCCAGCGCGCTTCTTGCACATATAGAGTCGCGCCAACAAGTACTCCGTTCCATGGAAACGGAGTTCTCGCTCACCAGCACGTATCCACGAATGATATCGATCCGGCCGGGCCAGGACGAACGACCAGGGCATGAGCCACCTGCCGGCTCCGAAATCAAGGCAACGACTGGCGAAGAACCTCATGCCATTTCATCCAATCCCGACGAAAGTGTTTTCGACAGCACCGCCGAAACGCTTATCGCGATGTTGAGGACATCGACTCCCCCGGAGCCAGGCACGCCCAGGACTATCTCTAAACTGGCAGCGGCGCCCGCTCATCTGCGTTCCGCCTTCAAGAAAGCCTGGATGCGACGCCCGCGGGCTATGTAGACAGGGGCTGCGGAGACTCCGTCGTATTCTCGCCAGGTGCCGTCCCCATCCGGAGTACCGTGAAGCCAATATTTGACATTCAGAATGACAAAATTGGTCAGGCGAGTTGCTGATAACCACTTCTGTGATCGGAGAAGATTTGAGAAAACCTCGATCTCCGCCTTAACCTACTCATAACAAGCCGCCTGAACGCCGGTAACCGCCGAAGAGAGTTACCATCGAGCACTGGCCCCTCAACTGCCTAGTACTATGCATCGGGAGAGCAAAGCCCGACCAATCAGGAGACGAGGAAAAATGCGAAAACAAAAGGGCTTTTCACTTATCGAGTTGCTGATCGTGGTAGCGATCATTCTTATCATCGCCGCGATCGCCATCCCGAACTTGCTGCGTGCACGTATTGCAGCGAACGAGTCGGCTTCAGTCAGCGCGATTCGAACCATCAACACGGCTGAAGTTACCTACGCCACTTCATTCCCGACCAAAGGCTACTCGGATACTCTGGCTGCGCTGGGTGGGGCACCTGCGGCCTGCGTGACTCCGGCAGTTGCCAACGCCTGCCTGATCGATAACGTTCTGGCATCCGCCACGGCGACCCCTGGAAAGAGCGGCTACGTTTTCGCCGTAACCCCGGTTGTCACCGGCACCATCAACACCGCCTACACGGTGGGTGCTTCGCCTCTGACCTATAACCAGTCCGGCGTGCGCAACTTCTGCTCGAACGAAGACGGTGTCATCCGCTTCAACGCGGGCGCGGCTGCCAGCGCTCCGGTTACCACCAACGGCGCCTGCGTCGCGTTCACAGTACTGCCGTAATAGTTTTCTTGTCCTCGGGGGAGGTCAAGACAGGGGCATCGGATCATTTCCGATGCCCTTTTTTATTGTGGTTTCCGGTCGTTTATCGATTTCCCCGCATTAGACCATTCGGAGACGAACCTCCGTCACTTTTGGAATCTGCGCCGGTTGAGTAGATTAATGCAATGGGTTTGAACTGCCTGCTGTTGACCAAGGACGCGACACTGCTGGCCACCATCCAAAACGGCTTCAGCGCCACGACTGCCGCACTCGAGATGCGCGCAGACCCTGCCACAGCCATCGAACTCTCGGACCGGCGGCATTTAGACGGGTTCGTTATTGACTGCGATATAGTGCCCCGCACCTCAGATCTGATCGCCCGGATTCGCAAGAGCCGATCCAACAAGCAGTCCATCCTCGTGGTCGTAGTCAATGCCACGACTTCGGCGAGCATGGCGATCGATGCGGGAGCCGATTTCGTGCTGGCCAAGCCGGTTCAGGAGAAACAGCTGCAAAGTATTCTCGATATTGCTTTGCCCAGGATGGAACGTGAACACCGCAGATATTTCCGTCACAAAATTGACCTTCCCGTTGAGCTCACCAGCCAAAGTGGCGAGACATTTACGGCGAAACTTCTGAATGTAAGCGAAAGCGGAGTCGCTCTTACTCGCTTCGGGTCTTCCGCGGCCAGCGGAGTGGTGAGTGTTCGATTCGAACTCCCCAGCGCCCACTCTCAAACCTTTCAGGCAAAGGCAGACGTCGTCTGGAATGACTCTTTCGCCATGGGTTTACGATTCCTCCGTATTGACCCTGGATGCCGACAGGGTTTCACAGCCTGGCTGGATTCTCTGGAGGCACAATTGCAATTTAGAGGATATTGAAGGGTCAAGCATCCGACCAGGTCGGATTTCCTCTTCACCTCTTTATGTGGCTGAGGCCACGAAGGCGCTACAGTGCGGGTGGTTGCCCGGCCCTTCGTCGTCTCCACCCCTGTCCGGCGCTCCCGTTTTCCCAGTTGACGGCTCATGCGCGAGCCACAGTGATTCGACGTTCATGCCCTCCAGGACGGACGCCAGTCGCATCCCGGCCGGACTAATCGAGCCGCCGCAGGCGACGTGCTTCGACGCGGCATGGATACACTGCGCGGGGAAAGCCAAACAGCAGCGTCATGGCTAAGGCAGAGCAAACTCGAAATCGAAACAGCGTATGCATGCGAACATTCCTTCGTTCATTGAGGTGAAGTTTCCTTTTCACAAACGCGCAACGAGAGCAAGATTACACATCGAGCCGATTAGACGCAGCAACTCGACCGTACCAAAGACCCGAATCCTTTATCGTGCGCTTCTGATTTCGAAAGTCCGTATAGATCAAACCATAGCGCTCGGTATAACCCTCCGCCCACTGGAAGTTGTCGAGTAGGGTCCAGGCATGGGAGGCGCGAACCCGAGCTCCATCCGCAATCGCGCGGGCCAGTTCCGCGAGTACCTCGCGGTACCACTGGATGCGACGGACGTCGGCTATGCGGCCGCTTTCTTCTTCATTGGGTCCATCGAGATAACCGCAGCCGCTCTCGGTGATTTCGATGATCGGGTGGTTGTATTCCCTTGAAATCTGACTTACCAGGTCGTACATGCCGCGCGGCCACACTTCCAAACCAGCGTCGCTGAGCGGGCCCTCCGTGGGCATGGCGGCGCGGAAACGCGTATAAGGATCGCGCCCGCCCGGTGAGTTGTTCTCAATCTCAGTACCGCTAAACTTACCGCCGCCGAGAAATTGCTCCTTACTCGCATCCGAGACGATGCGGCGCGTGTAGTAATGAAAGCCCACCCAGTCCAACGGCGCACAGAGTAGTTTTTCGTCGCCAGCCTTAAAACCCATCAAGTCATAGGGAGGTTCTCCCACGAAAGCTTTCGGGTAACGGCCATGCATGGCCGCCTCCAGAAAGAAAACATTGTTCATTGCATGGTATCGAGCAGCGGCTGCGCGATCGTCGTCGGAGTCGGTCTTCGGATATGCCGGAGCCATCTCATACGCGCTCCCAAAGGTTGCCCTGGGAGAGGCTGCTTTCACTGCGCGATGCGCCTCCGCCTGCGCAAGAGCCAGGGTGTGCGCCGCTTTCAGAAAATCGTTGAAGCTGGTCCGGCAAGGCGGAAAGGCGCCCGCGGCATAGCCCATGAAGGCTATCGCCCAAGGCATGTTAAAGGGTGCCCAGACCGTGATTCGATCACCGAGATGCCGGGCGAGGATGCCGGCATAGTCCGCGAAGTAGCCGGCCGATCCCGGTTTGGCCAGCCGCCCCGATCCTCAAGCGCTTGTGGAAGGTCCCAGTGGTACATGGTGCACCAGGGGCGGATACCTGCTTCAAGCAGAGCGTCGACGAAGCGGCTGTAGTGATCGATCCCCTTGATGTTCGGGGCGCCGGTTCCGGCAGGCTGAAGGCGCGCCCAGGAAATGGAAAAACGGTAGCTCTTCTGGCTGAGGCGTTTGGCCAATGCGATGTCCTGCCGGTAGAGGTGGTATTGATCGCAGGCAACGTCGCCGGTTACGCCACCCCTTACCTTGCCGGGTGTATGAGTAAATCTGTCCCATATAGATTCGCCCTTACCGTCCTCATTCCACGCGCCTTCTACCTGGTAGGACGCTGTGGCGGTGCCCCAAAGAAACCCTTCGGGAAATCGCGCCTTCTGTATTGACGAATCCGGCACCGACCCGGGCATTTGTTCCGCGGAGTGTGGGGCAGCGGCGTAGCTATAGTGGCGATGCAAGCACGGCGCCTGCTGCGGCGGCGAGGGAACGAGTTACAAATTGGCGACGGTCCATATCTAAGCCCTTCTTCACTGGAGGTTATCGCAGAATCTTTACGTTACACTTGAATTATTCAGCTCAGCCGCGTGACTTGCCAAACGCCAGCGCGAATCCCGCTTCAGCGAAGACAGGCTGCGCCTAAGCCAACGCGGCTCCAGCTGGCACGTTCGAAAGGTCATCTTAAGACAGGAAGTCACAGCAGGTACCAGGATTGCCGGAAGGAGAGATTGTGGCCAACTCATTCGCCCATATGGGTTGGCCTGGATTCGTGCGAGATCCGACCGGCGCGTTTCCGGGACGGCGGCAATCCAAATCGACATGAATTCGTGACACCGGAGTGGCTGGATCGTTCCACAGCGCCTGGTGAATCGAAGAATGAACGACGTCCGATTTCGCCTATCCCTTACGGCGGCGGATGCGTCGAAGAATTAACGACATCCGGGAAAGGCAATGCGGCCTGCGTAATGCACTCACGCGCGGAGGAACCGGAAGTTCAGAGGAGGGACATATGTGCCCGGCATGCGTCGCAAGCACAGCAGTAATGGTCGCGGGAGCCGGATCCACGGGAGGAATTCTGGCGGTGTGCATCGGCAGGTTCACAAAATTGTTGAGAACGAGTCGTCCCGGGCTATTCCAGAAATCAAGGAGAGATTAAAGATGGCAACGAACAAGAACAAGAACAATAAAGAAAGAAACAAGGAGCGCATAAAAGAGCCGGTCGCGATGAAAACACCCCCGATCGTGTCGCTGCAGGAGTGGGAGGCGGCGCGCCAGAAGCTGCTGGCGAAGGAAAAAGAGCTGACCCGAGCCCGTGACGCGATGGCCGCCGGGCGCCGGAGGATGCCGTGGGTGGCGGTGGAGAAAAATTACGAGTTCGAGGGGCCGAAGGGCAAGATGAGCCTGCTCGACTTGTTTGAGGGCCGCCCGCAGCTCGTTCTCTATCGCGCCTTCTTCGAGCCCGGTGTTTTTGGATGGCCTGATCATGCGTGCCGGGGCTGCTCACTGGGAGCCGATCAGGTCTCCCATCTCGCCCATCTGAACGCCCGCGATACTACTCTCGTCTACGCCTCTCGCGCGCCGCAGAAGGACATCGCGCGCCTGAAGGAGCGGATGCAATGGGACATGCCGTGGTACACCATCACCGACAGCTTCGACAAGGATTTTGGCGTCGATGAATGGCACGGCCACAATGTTTTCTTCCGCGATGGCGACAAAGTGTTTCGCACCTACTTCATCAACAACCGCGGCGACGAAGCCATGGGCAGCCTCTGGAGCTACCTCGACCTCACGCCGCTCGGCCGGCAGGAGACGTGGGAAGACTCCCCCGCGGGTTACCCGCAAAGCGCGCCGTACAAGTGGTGGAACTGGCACGATAACTACGACGCCGAGGCCTCGCCTGACCCGAAGTGGGTCCAGATTTCCGGCGCTGGAGAAGCCGCCTTCCGCAAGCGCAGCGCAGAGGAGAAAGCGAGCTAAACAGGAAAGAAAACAGGGCCTACTTCGTCAACTTCGCGCAGCCGGTGTTTTCACACACCAGCTGCGCGAGTGCCGGGGCAGATGCGCGGGCATAACCAGAGCAAAGATGGCCGGTAGCAAACCTGGGCATTCTAGCTGCCCAGCATACGGTCGAGATTAAATGCGGCACTGATCAATGCCAGGTGGGTGAAGGCTTGCGGGAAGTTGCCCAGCGCCTCGCCTTGCGGCCCGGTTTGTTCCGCGTAGAGTCCGAGATGATTGGCATATCCGAGTACCCGTTCAAACAGTAGCCTGGCCTGATCCAGTTTTTCGGGAAAGGCCTGGCCGGCGCGGGTAAGCGCCTCTACCAGCCAAAAGGAACACATGTTGAAAGTGCCTTCCTCGCCCGGCAGTCCGTCGATGCGGGGTTGCGGCGGATAGCGATATACGAGGCTGTCGCTGAGCAGGCCCCCGTCGCCAGGACTCTTGAGAATCGCGTTTATGGTGCTGATCATCCGCGGATCGTTCGGGGCCATAAAGAAGATCAGGGGCATGATGAGAAGCGACGCGTCCAGGTCTTCACTACCGTAAGACTGTGTAAACGCCTGGCGCTTCTCGTTCCAGCCTTTCGTCATCACTTCTTCATAGATCTTGTCCCGCTCGCGCATCCACTTGGCGCGGTCGGCTGGAAGGGCACGCTTGTCGGCAAGCCGGAGGCCACGATCGAGAGCAACCCAGTTCATGACTTTTGAGTAGACGAAATGTTCCTGACGGTTGCGCATCTCCCAAATGCCGGCGTCAGCCAGTTGCCAGTTCTCGCAAATCCACTCAAGGCGACTGCGGATCTTCACCCAAACATCATAAGAGGTGGGACTGACGTACTTGTTGGACAGGTAAAACGCGTCCATGAGTTCGCCGTAGATATCCCCCTGGAACTGTGAAACGGCCGCGTTGCCGATGCGCACAGGAGCGGACCCTCGATAGCCTTCCCAGTGATCCAATGTCTGCTCGGGAAGGTGATTTTCGCCTTCGATCGTGAAGACAACGGTGCCGGGCCCTTTTGAGGGGGCGTGCCTGGAGGCGTAATCTTCGATCCATCCCATGAAGGCAGCTGCCTCGCCCCTGAAACCGATGCGAAGAAATGCGTAAACCGTGAAGGCGGCATCGCGGATCCAGGTATAGCGGTAATCCCAGTTGCGAGCCCCTCCGATGACTTCAGGCAGACTCGTGGTTGGGGCGGCAATAATCGCGCCGGTAGGCTCAAAGGTGAGAAGCTTCAGCGCCAAAACTGATCTGTGCACCTGATCGCGCCAACGCCCGTGGTAGGTACAAGCAGACAGCCATTGCTGCCAGAATTTCACAGTGCCCTGCAACAACTTCTCCGTCTCTTCTTCGGACGGCGCACAGGGCACACCACCCTCATTGCAGTCGGCCCTGAGAATGAAGACCTGTGATTTTCCTTCCGACAGCACGAACTCAGCGGACACGCCTCCGCGTCCATCATTTCTGAGCGGGACAGCAGTTGATACAGCCAGGGTCAGGCTGGCAGTTTTGAACCTCGCTCCGTTAGCCTCTATCCGGGTGTCGTGCGCCTGTCGGCCATAGTCGAAAGCCGGGCGACACACGACGGAAATACGCACTGATCCCCTGACGCAGCGAATGCGGCGATAGATATGACGATACTCAGCTGAGTCGGAAGGCAGCCCCACCGGCATGAAGTCTTCCAGTTCGGCAATTCCATCGGCCAGCAGGAAACGCGTAACCAACACGTTCGTGGAAGGCAAATAAAACTGCTTGTGTCGCACGCCATCGGCGCCGGCGGTAACCTGGAAGCGCCCTCCCTTTTCATCGTCCAGGATCGCTCCGAAGATGCTGGGGGAATCAAAGTGTGGGTAGCAATACCAATCGATTGAGCCGTTCATACCTGCCAAAGCAATCGTCCGCATGTTGCCGATGATTCCGTAATTCTCGATCGGCTGATACGACATCGTTCTGCTCCTCCCAGAGAGCCGAAATGGACTGCTTTGGCTCCAACCGATATCTGTATTCTTCGCAAAATGAGCGAGTTTTGCAAAGCGAGGGACGCTGCTCCCAGGAATCTCCGGCAAGAGGTTCGCCGGGAGCGCATCGCGCGACCCTGGGAAAAGGCGCAACCCGGCGCCAGTGTTACTTTTTTCCGGGCTGGTACTCCCCCGGCACAAAGCGGAACGTGATGGCAAGCCGGTTCCATCCGTTGATGGTGATGATCGCCAGCGTCAGGTTCACCAACTCTTCTTCGGTAAAACTCTGCTTCGCCTTTTCATACACCGCGTCGGGAACATGGCCTTCCCTCACCAGGGTGATCGCTTCGGTCAGCGCCAGCGCAGCGCGCTCGCGGTCGGTAAAGAACGGCGTTTCCTCCCATGCCGAGAGCGCATAGAGCCGCTGCTCGGTCTCCCCCTCCGCCCGCGCATCCTTCGAGTGCATGTCGAGGCAGTAAGCGCATCCGTTGATCTGTGACGCACGCATCTTGACCAGTTGAATCAGAGCGGGCTCCAGCCTGGATTGTTTGCGGACAAAGTTCTCCAACCCCAGCATGGCCTGATACGCCGCGGGCGATACCTTTTGTGCTTCCAGTCTTGATTGCATTTGTGATCTCCCTGCCATTCCGCTGTCGACGTTTACAATGAAATACCAACAGCCGTCGGCCCTGATGCTCGGCTTCGCAAGTTGCAACCCGGCAGAGCTGCGACGCGGCGTCTCTGTCCTCGCCACTGCCCTACGCTCGCGCCAGGGTGATAACTAAGGCTCGAGCTCGCCTGCATTTTCTGCGCCGACAGTTTGATTGCGCAAGGTGTCACGCCGCTGCTCAATCCATCGCAAAGCTTCTGCGGCGTCTCCTGCCACCTGTATAAGCCTCCGGTTGGCTGGTTTCACGAATTCCTCCCTCACCGCGTGTTCGAGAAATTGCAGCAGGAAATCATAGTAGCCACCCGTATTGATCAGGATGCAGGGCTTGGAATGAATCTTTAGCTGCGCCCAGGTCACGATCTCGAAGAATTCATCAAGCGTTCCGCAGCCGCCGGGAAGCGCGATGAAAGCATCCGACAAAGACGCCATGAGCGCCTTGCGTTCGTGCATGCTTCCGACAAAGTGCAGCCTGGTCAGGCCTGGATGAGCAATCTCGCGATCCTGCAAGGCCTGGGGAAGTACGCCAACTGCCTCCGTGCCGCCGGAGAGAACAGCGTCCGCAATTGCGCCCATCAATCCAACGGAGGTTCCCCCATAAACCAGGCCCCAGCCCCTTCCAGCCATCTGCTGCCCCAGGGATTTGGCTTCGGCAAGATAGTTCGGGTCTGCTCCCACGCTCGACCCGCAAAATACGCAAATCCTTCCCAGGATAGCCCGTTTTTCATCTGCTAATTCACTCATGGAAACAGCATACCCCTCTGGCCAATTGCAGGCCCGGGATTGCCCGACGCAAGTCAGTCATCGGGGCATCGATCGGATCTCGACGGTGGACCGAGAAGATCAGCTGCGGGGAGTAACCCGGTAACGGAAAATGTCTCCGTGTTCGAAATTGGTCCCGGTCGAACAGAAGCTGCGCAGAAAACACTGCATTCGCTAACGGACGCCCTCCTCAATCACGGCAACTCCCCACGCGGGCAGAGCGATAGTGCCGTTCTGCAAGGCAGCCTGGCCGGTAAGCAGATCCTCTCCCTGCGGGAAAGCATAGGGTACCCGGGCCGGAGCAGCCGAATAGTTCAGGACGTAGTGAACCGGATGTCCATTGGCCAGCGTGCCGCTGCGCATGATCGTCGGGAACTGGAGTTCTTGCTGTTTTCCCCAAAGACCAGCCCGTTTGACACTTTCCTCCACGATCTTCTCGATGAGCGCGTCGCTGGGCATGAAGCCAACGTAGGTGACCTCGCCCCTGCCATACTTGTTGCGGACGATCGCTGCGTACTTGCCCCACACCGGATGGTGGTAGCGCGCGACGACAGTGGCGGTTGTGGGCGTCAACAGCTCCATCCACCAGCGTGCGCCATTGTCGGCGGCGCCGACGTGGTATGGATCGTTCTCGAGCGTGACCCCATCGGGAATAGTGAACTGGTTGTACTGCACTCCGGCGGCCTCGGCGATCTGCCCCGGCTGAGTGATGGATCGCACTCTCACATTTTCGTCCGAGAACCCGCTCTTGAAGGTATAGAGCAGGTGACCTCCCGCCCTGGCGAAGGCGTTCAGGCGCTCGATCTCCGCATCCGACGCAGCGTAAAGCGCGGGAACAAGGATGAGTTTGTAGGCCGACAGATCCGTCGTTGAAGGATCAACGAAATCCACTTCGGCATTCATTCGGTAGAGGGCGTCATAGAAGGGGCGGAGAACATCGTTATAGGTGTTCTTCGATGTCCAGCCGAACTTGAAAGCATCGAACGCGGTCAGCGCCCGGTTGCTGAAGTAGATGGCGATGCGATTGTGCTTCCGCATATTCACCAGATGCGGACCCAGCCGGGCAAGATCCTTTCCGATGGAACCAGCCTCGTCGTAGGTGGGGTTGGGTTTGAAATCCTGGCTGAGCAGGCCGCGCCAGTAGGTCTCTACTGCATTCGCAGTGGTTCCCCAGTGCCAGTACTCGACCATATTGGCGCCGGACGCAAGATGACTGAATGCCTGAAGCCGAAGCTGGCCGGGATAGGGCGTCCACTCGGGAAAGCCCTGCGCCTCCGTCTCGATGAGGAGATAATTCTGACCGGCACGCATCGACCGCGCCAGATCTCCGCCGAAAGCGATCTCGGTGCCGGTGAGGTGATCCTGCGTGGCGTGATAGATATCGATGCCCGCCACGTCGAGCGCGCGTGCCGCCGCGAAGTGATCGACCGCGGACTGGATCCCATAGGAATATCCCCGCCAGTCGAGATCGAAGTTTTGCGTCACGAACTGGCCCTTCCGCGCGTGGTCGCGAACCAGAGCCGCCTGCCAAGCCAGATAGTCGGTCACCAGTCCTCGCTGAAACTCAGCAAACGCTGAGGAGATGCTGGCGTTGATCGTGCCATTCGCTGACGGGAAGTCTTCCCAGTCGTTGACCCGGTTGCTCCAGTAATCAAGTCCGAACTCCTTGTTCATGACGGCGAGGTCGGGAAAGCGCTGGCGCATGGATTTCACAAACGCGGCCTGAACGTTGGGGCCGCTCGTATCGTAGGACTTCGTCTCATTGTCCAGCTGGTATCCGATGATGGATGGATGATCCCTGACGTGGTCGACGAGAGCGACGATGACCCGCTGCGCAGCCTCGCGAAAAGCGGGATTCGTGATGTCCATGTTCTGGCGGCGGCCGTATTCGGCTGGCCCTTTGGGAGTCACGACGAGAACGTCCGGATGTTCCCGTGCCAGCCAGGTGGGAATGGCATAGGTCGGTGTTCCCACGATGACCTTGATTCCGGCCTTGTCCATGGCGTTGAGTACGCGATCGACGTGGCTGAAGTCGAAGACCCCCGGCTTCGGTTCCAACGTGCCCCACGTGGACTCGGCGATGCGTACGACTGTGATACCGGTCGCCTTCATCATCCGGACGTCTTCATCGAGACGATCCGACGGAGCGTACTCCTCGTAATAGGCAGCGCCGAAGAGGATCGTTGGCTGACCCTCGAGAGTCTGTCCGATGGCCTGGAACGCGTTCGCTAGGGAAAAAATGGCGAGCAGAATGATTTGCAGCAGCCGAGGTACGCTCATGAAAGTTGCCTCCACCCGGAGCGGGATGCCATTGTCTCATTGAAGGCGCCGATGTCCGAGTGAGGTGCGCCGTTCTCGATGCAACGGGAAAGGCCTGGAGCGAAGGACTGGTGCGAATCGATCCGTTCCACCGGCAGGGAGCGGGTCAATTTGGAAGAATCCACCTGCACGGGCGTCTTCCTGAGAAACTTCAGTCCTGAAGAGCCTGCCCTGAGCGAAGTCGAAGGGATCTCGCGCGCACCGCCACAATCGTCGTGAGGTTCCCTACGCGCCGCGCGCCAGATCCTTCGCAGGCTCAGGACGACCCATCATGAGAAGGGGCGATTCAAACTGACTCACTACCCACTGGCAGCGTTTCTTGCTGCACGACAAAGAAAACGGTAGCCTTTACCTTTTGCGGAGGAGTGCAATGCCTCGCAGACGGCGAGCGGTCATCACCGGAGGAGCGCGCGGTATCGGTTTCGGTATCGCGATGGCGATGCTCGACGCTGGTTACGAAGTCACGGTGACAGGGTTGTCTGAAGATGAGATCGCTGCCGTACCAGAACGAACGCACCTTTCTGTGCGGAGACTTGACGTTACTCAGGCGGAGTCGGTCGCAGAATTAGTCGAGCGGTTTGACGAGCTTGATGTACTGGTTAATTGTGCAGGCACTATTTTCCGGGATGGAGCCGAATATGACATCGATACCTTTCAAAGAGTTATTGATGTCAACCTGACAGGCACGATGCGAATGTGCGTCGCCACCCGCCCAAAACTCGCCGCCGCCCGTGGAACGATCGTCAATACTGCTTCGATGCTTTCATTTTTCGGCGGTCCTCTGGTACCGGCCTACACCGCATCGAAAGGTGGCGTCATGCAACTTACGAAGTCGTTGGCCGTTGCGTGGGCGCCGGAAGGCATCCGGGTCAACGCCATTGCACCCGGCTGGGTTGAAACCGAGATGACACGGGGACTTGTCGCGGACAAGACGCGCTCCGCACAGATCCTCGAGCGTACGCCGCAGAAAAGATGGGGAGATCCGGCTGACATTGCCGGAGTCGTCGTGTTCCTTTGCTCCGAAGCGGCGCGTTTCATCACCGGCGCGATATTGCCGGTCGATGGAGGCTACGCCGCTACCTGAGGCGAGTTCAGCCATGGAGGATGCCGCCATTATGCGCAAAGACATGAAACACACAAACAATAAACACGCAGAATTGCGGCCGACCAGCTCGCAGGAGCGCATTCCATACAGACATCCTCAACCGAAAGAATCGTTCCCCGAGCTGGTCGTTCCTCATGCCATCCCGCAGGACGAACGGCTCTGGGTGCCACAAATGGAGAATGTGTGGTTTCGTCCACTCTGCCTTTCGGCCAGCCGCGGTTACTGGGTGAATCTGCTGCGCGTGCGGAAGTCTGGAGTTCTGTCCCGCCATCGCCATCCCCAGCCCGTGCATGGTTATGTCTTGAAAGGGAGCTGGCATTACCTCGAGCACGATTGGATTGCCAGTGAGGGTTCCTATGTCTACGAAGCTCCTGGAGAAACACACACGCTGGTGGTCGAAGCCGATGTCCCGGAAATGATCACGCTCTTTCAGGTGAATGGAGCCATGATTTATGTCGACCCGGATGGCGCCGTGCTTGGCTACGAAGACGTATTTACCAAGATTGACCTATGCCGCCGGCACTTCGCTGCAACCGGACTAGGCGGGAGTTTTGTTGAACAGTTCATCAGGTAGTCGGATTGGTCAAAGGCAAATGTTTCCGATCAAGTCTTCTGTTGACAGAAGGCATCCCCGAACAAGCGGCAATAGCCCTCACTCTGGAATTCCTCTCTAAACCGATGGGTTCGTTTGACGGCCATTCACGACAATGGTAACTTTAGATTGATAGTACGAATTTGTAGTACATATTTGATTTTATACACATCAATCTGATATGCCGACAGCAAACCCAACTTCATCCCCGCGGACATACCACATTCATCGTGAGCGTCAGCGCCGTCGGATTCTGGAGGCGGCCGAAAAAGTGTTCGACGAGCGCGGCATCGATCGCGTCACCATGACCGAGATCATCTCCGCCAGCGAGCTCCGCCCGTCAACTATCTATCAGTACTTCTCCAGCAAGGACGATATCGTCTGGGCGGTCCTCGAAGTTGTGCTGGCTGACTTTTCTGCGCGGGCGAAGATAGCCATCGACCGTGAGAAAACTGCGCTGGCCAGGATCACGGCGCTGCTGGAACTCATGGCCGACGATCTCACCCGGAAGCAGGCGAAGGTGAGGTTCCTGGCACAGTTCGACGCCATGTACGCCCGGGACTGGCCGGCCGAGCGCCTGCTCACCCTGGAAGCGCAGATCAATCCTGAGGGATTCGAGCACTTCAGCAGGCTGATCCGGGAAGGAGTCACCGACGGATCGCTCCGGGCCGATTTAAATCCTGAGTTAACGCTGCATGCCTTGATCAATGCAGTCGTGGGGGCGCAGCGGCGGCTGGCGTCGCTGGGCGGCCGGGTCGAGTTGGAGTACGGACAACCTGTCGACAGCCTGTTCCGCGAGACCATTCGTTTATTACTGCTCGGCTTGCGCGCAACCTGAGAATTCTGTCGCACTGATATCTAACGGGCCCCGGCCTTACAAGACACCGAAGGAGCCTTCCCATGAAACCGACCTTTTTCTTCCGGGTAGTCGCGATCTGTGCTGCCCTGGCTTCGCCGGGGAGCCTCCCGTTAAACGCCGCACAACCACAGACATCCCGGCAGGTGCTGGATGCCGACTCTGGCTGGCGATTCCTGCCTGGTGATCCGAGCGGCGCGGAGGCGCGTCAATTCGCCGACGGCTCCTGGCGCACGGTGAATCTCCCGCATGACTGGAGCATTGAAGGGGTGCCCGACAAGGACAACCCCACCGCTGCCGGAGGCGGATTCTTCCCTGCGGGGACAGGCTGGTATCGCAAGACGTTTACCGCGCCCAAAGAGTGGAAAGGCAGGCGGGTGAGCGTCGAATTTGATGGAGTGTACAGGGACGCCACCGTCTATCTGAATGGGAGCAAGCTGGGGACCCATCCCTACGGATATACCAGTTTCGGTTTTGACCTCACTCCGGGCCTGGATTTCTCCGGCCCTAACGTTCTCGCCGTGCGGGTGGACAATTCAGCACAACCGAACAGCCGGTGGTACAGCGGGTCTGGCATCTACCGGCATGTGCGAGTGGTTGTGACGGATCCAACGCACGTTGCTCACTGGGGAGTCTTTGTCACTACGCCCGGGGTCTCCGATAGCGCGGCGAAGGTTTCGCTGCACATTCGAGTGGTCAATGAGTCATCCGATCCGGCAAATGTAACCGTGAAGACCACTCTCACCGAGAGAACGGGCAGGCCAGCCGGGAGCGCGGAGTCCAACGTAACGATCGCGCCGGGAAAAGAGCTCGAAGCAAGCCAGGTGATCGCCGTCGCCCATCCTGCGCTGTGGTCGCCGGAGTCGCCTGCTTTGTACCGGGCCGATACGCAAGTGATGAAGAACGGCACAGTCATGGACGAAGTCGTGACCCCGTTCGGTATCCGGTCGCTCTCGTGGTCTGCGGAAAAGGGACTGGTGCTCAACGGCAAGAGCATCAAACTCACCGGCGGCAGTGTTCACCACGACAACGGACCGCTTGGTGCCGCGGCGTTTGATCGCGCAGAGGAGCGCAGGGTCGAACTGCTGAAGGCGGCTGGGCACAACGCGGTGCGGACGGCGCACAACCCGCCATCATCGGCATTCCTCGACGCGTGCGACCGGCTCGGGCTTCTTGTCCTCGATGAGCCGTTCGACACGTGGAAGGCGAACAAGGTCAAGTTCGATTACGGCAGAGACTTTGACGAATGGTGGAAGCGGGATGTCTCGTCGATGATGCTGCGCGATCGCAATCATCCCTCGATTGTGATCTGGGGAATCGGCAATGAGATCCCGGAGCTGGAGGTTGAACGTGGCGGGCCAATGGGTAAGCAACTGGCCGATCTGGTGCGATTGCTCGACAGCACTCGCCCGCTCACGCTGGCATTTCCCGGAACTACCACCACACCGAACGCGGAAGCTGTGTTCTCGCAGCTCGACATTACCGGTTACAACTACAACATCCTGCCGACCTATGCGGAGGACCACCGCCAGTTACCAAAGCGAATCATGCTGACGACCGAGTCGTTTCCAGCGAAGGTCTTTCCGTTGTGGAAAATCTCACAGGACAATCCGTATGTGATCGGCGATTTTGCGTGGACTGCCATGGACTATCTGGGCGAGTCCGGTATCGGCGCGTGGTCTTACGGCACTCCCGAAGAGGCCCGGATCGGAGCGCAGATCATGGGCGCAATGATGACCACGGCCACGGTGGACAAGATGTTCCTGGGAATGGCGAATGGGGTGGATATGACGGCTGCGATGGGCCAGGGCCAGGCCGATCCAGCCATGAAAGTCGCGATGGCGGTCTTGTTTCACGGATATCCGTGGCACGCGGCGGCGTGCGGAGATATGGACTTGACCGGATTTCGGAAGCCGCAGTCCTACTATCGGGACATCCTGTGGAACGGTGGCGATCGCGTGTACGCCACTGTGCGTTTACCCGAACCGGAAGGAAAGAAGATTATCGCCGTGGGCTGGGCGACTTATCCGACGATTGCGAGTTGGAACTGGGCGGGCCAGGAAGGCAAAGAGATGCAGGTGGAGGTCTACTCCGGCGCCGAAAAAGTTCGGCTTTTTCTCAATGACAAACTGATCGGCGAGAAGCCCACCGGCCGCGAACAGGAATTCAGGGCAGTGTTCAGCGTCCCATACGCGCCGGGCAGTTTGAAAGCAGAGGGAGTACGGGGCGATCGCGTCGTTGCGCAGAGCGTTCTCACCACTGCCGGCAAGGCGGAGCGATTGCGGCTAACCGCGGACCGCACCGCGCTGCAGGCGGACGGTCAGGACTTGTCGTTTATCACCGTGGAAGCCGTGGATGCGGAGGGCCGATTCCAGCCGGATGCAAACCAGGAAGTGCAGATTGCGATTAACGGATCTGGCGAAATTGCCGCCGTGGGAAATGGAGACGGCCAGGACACAGCGACGTATCACGGCGATCGGCGCAAACTTTTCCAGGGGCGCGCACTGGTCGTGGTGCGCACGTCGAGACAGGGCGGCCCGATTCATCTGACCGCTACGGCTCCGGGTCTGAGCGACGGGACTACAGATATCCAGGCAATGGCGGCGACTCCGCGTCCCGAACTGCGTTAACTTCGCGTTGCCCGCGTCGACGTCAGCCAGTATCGATAAACGCCTGCGGGATTGCACCCGGCGATAAGCTACATCTGAAGCCCGAAGACCGGGCTACGATATGGTGATGCCCTTGCGTATCGCTTTTGTGGAATGGCCGGAAGCCCTTTCAACGGACGATGAACCATGGCGGAAGTTGAGAGACTCTGTCACTGCCGCGCGTCCGGACATCCTGATCACCAATGAATTGCCGTTCGGCCCCTGGCTGGCTGAGGCTGCCGTGTTTTCCGAAGCTGCGGCACGTCTCAGCCTCCGCGCGCACGAAAAAGGACTTGAAGGGCTGATTGATCTTAGTCTTCCTGCCGTAGTTTCCACGCGGCCGGTATGGAACGGCAAGCGGCTGGCGAACGAGGCATTCGTGCTTGAGAACGGGGCCGTCCGTTGTCTCCATCGCAAACAGTATTTTCCGAATGAGCCGGGGTGGTTTGAGAGCGAATGGTATGCCGGCGATGCCTCAGGATTTGAGGTGGCCGGGGTGTTGGGACTGAAGGTCGGTGTGCTGGTGTGTACGGAAGCCATGTTCAACGAACGTGCCCGCGCTTACGGAAGGCAAAAGGCTTCGCTGATCGTCATACCTCGCGCGTCAGGAACCAACCAGGAGTCATGGAAAATAGCGGGCGCCATGGCATCGCTGGTTTCAGGTGCTTACGTCGTCAGTTCGAACCGGACCGGACGCTCGAGGGGCGGGACGCGGTTTGGCGGCGGCGGTTTTGCTTACGCGCCGCAAGGACGGTTGCTGGCGGTGACGACCCGGGCCAATCCCGTCAGAACGCTGGACCTCGATCCAGAAGAGACTGCCGTCGCGCAGAGGACTTACCCATGCTATGTTCCCGAAATTGAATGAGAAACAGCTCGCCAGCGCGATTTGAAAGACACTCCGGGAGCAATCTGCACGTCGGCCCCTGAGCCGGTGGTTCTGGCATAATTGGGGCGCCGCAGAGGCATTTTGGAACATGATCCGCACAGGAGAACAAGCATGAGCGACCCGGAACAAAGCATCGATCGGAGAAAATTCCTGACCAAGTCGGCAGCCCTGGCTGCCGGAGGTGCGGCATTCGCGAGCACAGCCCTTTCGTACGACAGGATTCTGGGCGCCAACGACCGGATTTCGCTGTGCCACATCGGTAACGGGAGTCGCGGCGGGGATCTGGCTTGGATCGTTTCTCAGCTGAAGACCAGCCAAAACGCGGAAATTAATACGGTGTGTGATCTGTGGCGACTGAATCGCGAGAAGGCGGTCGCGGTGAATACGAAGTATTACGGCCGCGCTCCACGCTCGTATCAGTACGTGGATGATGTGCTCGCCTTGAAAGACATCGACGCCGTGATTATTTCCACGCCCGAGCATTCCCACTCGCCCATCCTGAAAATGGCGGTGGAAGCCGGCAGGGACGCCTACGTGGAAAAGCCGATGGGCAATGTGATGACAGAGGCAAAGGCAGCCCGCGATGCCACCATGAAATCGAAAAGGATTGTACAGGTGGGAACGCAGCATCGCAGCGAGCCGTATCCCCGTGCGGCCCGCGAATTGGTTCAGACCGGCGTTCTCGGCGAAGTGAGCAAGGTGGAAATTGTCTGGAATTACCACGGCCCGCGGTGGCGTGGGCGCGAGGAAACCAAATTGTTGCGGGAGGCGGATACGGATTGGCGAAAATGGCTCCTCACCAAGCCGTATCGCCCGTTTGATCCCAAAGTCTATTGCGAATTCCGCTTGTACAGGGAATTCTCCAGCGGCATTCCCGATCAATGGATGAGCCACGCTACCGACATCGTGCACTGGTTCATGAACGACAACTTCCCCCGCTCCGCGGTCGCCCATGGCGGCATCTTCGCGTGGCCCGATGGCCGGGAGAATCCCGATACGTTTCAAGCCCTGCTGGAATATCCCAGGGGTTTTCTGCTGAGCTACTCAACCAGCTTCGGTAACGATGCTCCAAGCTTCACGCGTTTCATGGGGAAAAAATCGACGCTGATGAACATCGGAGGTGAAGGCAGTCCGCGATACCAGTTGGTGGAAGAGAAAGGAAACCATGAGGACAACGCCGACATCGACCAGACGCGGGCCGCGAAATACGTTCTTCTCCCGGGCGAAACCAAGCTGCCGCCCATGGGCATCGATGACCTGTCGCTGGGACACATGATCAATTGGTTCGAATGCATGCGCTCGCGGCAACAGCCGAATTGCACCGTGCAGGACGGATTCGCGCACTCGGTCGCCTGCATGATGGCAGCGGCGGCTTACGCTTCGGGCAAAAAACAGTATTGGGACGCCGCTGCCGAGACCATAGTCGATCGGCCACCAGGAAGCCATGCGGCTGCCGGGTGAGATGAAAGCAGATCAGACAAAACAAGTTAAACCTTACGAATTATTTCATACGCTTTCATCTTGCTTCGATTCTAATGTACTATCTCCGGTATCGCGGGCGGCCTGCCAAACTTCGCCCTTGCCGGAGAGCTCATGAATCGACGCAGCTTCTTGAAATCCGCCGCCGCAACCGGACTCACAGTCAGCCTGCTAGAGTCCGGCGCCAGCGCCGCCATCCCCGAGCACAACTGGGACAAATACGATTGGGGATCGGGGCCTGCGGTTCCCGACCGGCTTTATCAGGGACCGTTCCCCCAGTACGGTCCCTGCGCGGTCGTTCCCGACAGCGACGTCTCCATGATCACTGCGCCGTCCCGGGAAATCGTCCCCAACTACGGCATGGGACTGGTGGCGTATCTTTCCGACGACACAGGACCGCTCGTTGTTCCCGGCGAGAGCCAGGAAAAAACTCTGGAGGATCTGGTCAAGCTGCCTTTTGTGCAGAAGGTTTACCTCCGTCCCAACTGGCGCGAGGTCCAGAAGCAGCCCGGCCGCCTCGACTTCCCCGAGTGGTGGAAGATTGCGTTCGACCTGTCTCGCCGCTACGGGAAACCCATCGGGTTCCGGGTCCAGCTGGAAAATCCCGACGTCCCCGAGCCGGGGATGCCAGACTTTCTTCTTAACAAGGTCCCTCTCGTAAAGCTCAAAGGCGAGTGGAAGGGCAATACCGCGGAGACGCGCTATAAGAAAGATAATCGCGTGCCGCGTTACGATCACCCGGCATATCAGGCCGCGTTTCGCGAATTAAATGAGTTGCTGGCCGCCGAACTCAACGGTCACCCGCAAATCGAATTCATGGATACGATGATGTACGGCTTCTGGGGCGAAGGCCACACCTGGCCATACGAGGGCAATCCTTTCCCCAGCCAGTTGGTTGCTGAACAGACCTGGATGTCGATGTTCGAGATACAACTCCGGCAATGGACCAAAGTCCCGCTGGCCACGAACACCCAGCCCGACTTCAGCAACGTGGGCAACGCCGATATGCTGGATCGCACCATGCGCACCGGCAATTGGCTGCGTACCGACACCATATTTATTGAGAACACTCAGATCGAGGCGCTTAGCTACCGCCCGCCCTGGGCCGCAGCCATCTGCGAAGTTGGTTTCACCACGGGCGATCCGAAGCAACTTCAGATCGACGAAGACGGAATTACCTACAACGAGCAGATCATTTCTCACGCCGCCGATGTCGGCGTCAACTATCTTTCTGTTTGGAGCTGGCACAACCAGTCGGCCCGCAGCATTACGAGCTACTACGAAAAATTCCCCGGGCCGATCGACGGGATGGCCCGCCAGATCGGCTATCGCCTCCGCCCGTCGTTCATCTGGACCTTCAAGCGGGACGGAGCCGGCGGCCTGGTGATCGGACTCACCAACGATGGCATCACGCCGGTTCCGGGAGTGCTTCGCCTCACCGTGTTCAGTGAAGACAACAAGATCAACGTGTCAGGCTGCGTAGAACCCGGATACCCGAAGCCGGTTGGCGTTCATCAAGCCATGCTGACCCTGCCCGCGGGCGTCGAATGGAAAGGCCTGCGGCTGAAAGCCGAGCTCGAGGTTAAGGGCGTGCGGCATCCCATCCGATGGGCGTGCCGGCAGAAGGCCAATTCGGATGGCTCGCTGACCCTGCGCCACAATTACAGACCCGATCAGCCGTTAGTGTAGAAGGGCAGGACAATTTCGGACCCAAACCACAAGCAAAATGTTTGTACCAGAGATGCTGCGAACTCCGCGGAACCCGCGTTACCGAAACGACAGGAGCAATCCCTTGAACCTGGACCTGAATCGCCGTGAATTCCTGAAGATCACCGCCGGAGCCGGCGCCACCCTGGCCATGCCGACCTTAGGGCATACCGCCCTCTCCAGCAAAATGATCGGTATCCAGGTCGGCGCAATTTCGTTTGTGGACGAAGGCACGGAGAAAGTTCTCGACATCCTTCAGGAACGCGCCGGGGTGAATACGCTGTTTCTCGCGGTGTTCACTTACGGTCGCGGCATCGCCGGAAGACAGATTCCGGGCCAGCCGCTGCCCGATCACGGCAGGCAGGAATACGATCTCAATTTTCACGGCGGAAACTTCGCCACGCCTCATCCCCAGTACTACAGGAACACCGTGATCAGGGAGACGCGCGCGCCCGACCACGGCAACCTGGACATCCTGGCCGAAGTTCTCCCGGCAGCCAGGAGACGCGGCATGAAAGTCATCTGCTGGCTCGAGGACGTCTTTCGCACCGACTTGCCGAACATCCGGAAAGTTCAGGAGCGCGATCTCTACGGCCGGAATGCCGAAACCCTATGCGTTAATAATCCTGACTACCGCAATTTCTTTACCGGTCTGGTCGAGGATTACACCCGCTCTTATGACATCGACGGAATCATGTGGGGATCCGAGCGGCAGGGCGCGCTTTCCGACAGCCTTGGCGCTACCCATGACACGCCGCCGATTGATCCGGGCAACGTGACCTGCTTCTGCGAGTTTTGCCTGAGTAAAGCGAAAGAGCGCGGCGTCAATGTCGAGCGCGCCCGCCAGGGATTTCTCGAGCTGGAAAAATTCGTTCGCTCAGCCCGCAGCGGCAAGCGCCCCGCGGACGGTTACTATGTTCAATTCTGGCGGATCCTGCTGCGCTATCCTGAAGTGGCTGCCTGGGAAATGCTTTTTACTGACGGTCTTCGTGAGACCTACGCCGCGATCTATAAAACCGTAAAGACAGCGAAACCGGCGGTGCCGGTGGGCTGGCACATCTGGCACAACAATTCCTTCAATCCCATCTATCGCGCAGAACAGGACCTGCACGAGCTCTCGAATTATTCCGATTTCATAAAAGTAGTGATGTACAACAACTGCGGCGGCGAGCGCATGGCGTTATACGCGGACAACATCACCTCAACCCTCTATGGAGATCTCTCGAAGCAAGCCCTCCTCGATCTGAACTATTCCCTGATGGGATTCAGGGAAGGCACCTACGATCAGATTCTGCACACCGGACTTTCAGCCGACTACGTCTACCGCGAGACGAAACGCGCCCTGGAGGGTGTCGCCGGCACCAACACCCGTATCCTGCCCGGAATTGATATCGATATCCCAACCGAGCCGAACAACAGCAAGTCCACACCGCAAAGCGTCAAAGAAGCAGTCCTGGCAGCCTTCCGTGCCGGCGCGCCCGGCGTCCTTCTATCCCGAAAATATTCGGAGATGCGCCTTGCCAACCTCAGCGGCGCCGGGGACGCGATTCGCGAGTTGAAATCATAGTTTTGTACAGGCCACCGAGGATCCTGACTTTTCGTGTTCTCGTTCCATAAACTTCTAAAACAACAGACCTCGACTTGTGGCAGGACAGGTGGGGGTGTATTCTCTCCGGCACACCCCTATGCGCGGCTTCACCTGAATCCGTCTCTCCTGAACCTCCGGCGGCGGTTCCCAGGCAAATCAATCAGCAACGACAACCTTTTCCTTTTCAAAAGGGGGATTATGAATCGGCGAAATTTTCTCCAGTCAACCGGCGCAATCTGCGCAGGTTTGGCAGTCACAAAATCAATACCAGCCTTTGCCGACGCTTTACAGACCGGCGGCGGGTGGCGGACCTTCGAGGTCATCACAAGAGTAGAAGTACTGAAGCCGAGCGGAGTAACTCATATCTGGCTGCCGGCTGCGCTGATTCGCGATACGCCATTTCAGAGGACGCGGACGAACAAGTTCAGGGCCGAGGGTGGAACGGCTAAGCTGACCACGGACAAACCGAGCGCACTCGGCGTCGTGTCTGCAACTTACCCCGCGAACGCGAAGTCCGTGCTGACGCTGATCAGCCAGGTTTCGGTGAAGAATTACGCTGTCGATCTCTCGGCGCCCGCCAAAGCGCGGCAGGTTTCAAAAACCGAGCTCGACTACTTTCTTCAGCCCAGCCGCTATGTGCCTACGGATGGCATTGTGAAGGAGACCGCGCTCAAGGCGACCGCAGGCGCGATCACTGAGGCGGAGAAGGCGCACGCTATTTACGATTGGGTGGTGGACAACACTTTCCGCGATCCGAAGGTTCGCGGCTGCGGGCGCGGCGACATTCGGGTCATGCTGGAGTCGGGCGATATGGGCGGTAAATGCGCCGACCTGAATGCGCTCTACGTTGGCCTGGCACGCTCCGCAGGCCTGCCGGCGCGGCATGTTTATGGATTGCGGATTGCAAAATCGGACCTGGGCTACAAAAGCCTTGGACTAGCGACGGACAAAGCCACCAAGGGCCAGCATTGCCGCACAGAGGTATACCTTCGCGACCACGGCTGGGTTCCGGTGGATCCGGCAGACGTACGTAAGGTGGTTCTGGAAGAGCCTCCTGGGAATCGCCCACTGAGCGACGAGATGGTGGCGAAGGCGCGCAAACGCTTGTTCGGCTCCTGGGAATTGAATTGGATGGCCTATAACTACGCTCACGACGTAGCGCTGCCCGGCTCCGCGAAACAACCGCTGGTGTATTTCATGTATCCACAGGCGGAAACGGCGGAAGGACGAGTCGATCCATTCGATCCGGACAGCTTCAAGTATGAGATCACGGTGAAGGAGATGAGCTAGATTGTTTCACCGGTGGCGATGGGGCGTTCTTACACGCGGAACTACGCTCCCATCGTCTCCCCTCGGATGCCGTCTGTGAGTTCTCCCCTGACCTTCGCCGAGAATATTCACGTGGCTGGGGGAGGGATCGTGTCGTATGCTGCCTGACTTGCTTAAACTGCGGGATTTCGCAACCCGCTACACTGCGGCATGGTGTAGCCAGAATCCCGCAAGTGTGGCTGCGTTCTTCTCGCAGGACGGGTCGCTGCGTGTCAACGATGATCCTCCTGCTGTCGGCCGGGACGGCGTTACCCAGCTGGCACAGTCGTTCATGACCGAGTTTCCAGATCTTTCGGTTGTGATGAATGACCTTCTGCTTCGGGGCGATGAGGCCGAGTACCACTGGACGCTTACCGGCACGAATACCGGGCCGGGAGGGAAATCCCACAAGGTTCGTATCAGCGGCTTTGAGAAATGGCGAATGGGGCGCGACGGCCTGATTGCCTCCTCGCAGGGCCATTTCGACGCCGCCGAGTATCGGCGGCAGTTAGAACGCGGCAGTTAGAACAATGAGAGCTTACCCTTCTCCGAGCGGAGCGTCTAACATTAGCTATCGCAACCGTTATCCGCGACGGACAATCCCATGTTACAAGTTTTGAGACCCCTGTCTGGACGCCTATGAAACTCGATATCTTCCTGCAAAATCTGAAATACACCTTCCGCACGCTAGTCCGCGACCGTGGATTTACGCTGGTCGCGGTACTCATCCTGGCTCTTGCCATCGGAGCCAATATCGGCGTTTTCAGCGTAGTCAACACACTGCTCCTGCGCCCGCTGCCATTCCCTGAGTCGCACCAGCTCGTCTGGATCGCACCGCCGCCAACCGGTTGCGGCCTGTCATGCGCAACCTATTCGGCCGACGCATACGAAGAATTCCGGGACCAGAGCCGCGCCTATCAAGACGTGACCGGATACATGGCTTTCACCACTCCTGACAATATGCGCCTCACCGGCCGCGGCGAGCCCGTGCCGGCCACGAGTATCGAAGTCATTGGAAACTTCTTCCAGGTTCTCGGCGTGCAGCCCGCAATGGGCCGCCTGTTCACACCGGACGAATCTCGCGGCGGGCCGCATCCGATCGCTCTGCTGGCAAATGCCTACTGGCGGCGTCAGTTTGCGTCCGATCCTGCCATCGTGGGCAAGGCCATCGATCTGAACGGAACGCCGATAACTATTGTCGGCGTTTTACCCGACGGCTTCGACTTCGGCGCGGTGTTTTCTCCCGGCGCGAAAGTCGATCTCTTCACTCCGCTCGATTTAAATCTGGAACGTAACTGGGGCAACATCGTCACTCTCATTGGCCGGCTCAAGCCGGACGCGACCGTGGCCCAGGCGCTCGACGATGCCAACCGGGTCGCGCCAAATATTTACTTCAACGTGAAGTACCCCGAGACCCTGGGGCGCTACAAAGGCAGTCTGGTTCCAGTGCTCTTAAAAAATTATGTCACCGGCAAGTTGCGCCGCTCGCTGATTGCATTGTGGTGTGCCGTGGGCGCGATTTTGCTGATCGCCTGCGTGAACCTCTCGAACCTGCTTCTGGCTCGCGCCGCCGCGCGTGCCAAGGAATTTGCTGTCCGTGGAGCACTCGGGGCGAGCCGCGGCGAGATCGTTCGCCAGTTGCTCATGGAGAGCCTCGTTCTCTCCGGCGGGGGAGCAGCCCTGGGGCTGGGACTGGCTCTGGCGCTGATCGCCTGGCTCGCGCATCAGGGATCTCTGGCTCTGCCCCTGCTTAGTACTCTGCGTATCGACCTGCAGGCACTGGGTTGGACTGTTCTCGTCGCAGTCCTCACCGCGCTGGTCTTCGGCCTGCTTCCAGCGTTAAGAATCGCCAGCGGCAATCTCCAGGCGGTGCTCAGAGATTCAGGAGCAGGCGCCGGCCTTGGCCGCAAGCATGAGCACATCCGCGCCGTGCTGGTGGTCTCTGAGATTGCTTTGGCGTGCGTCCTGCTGGTCAGTGCCGGCCTGCTGTTGCGCAGCTTTCTCAGGGTACTTGACGTCGACCTGGGTTTCCAGCCCGAGCGGGCTGCCTCAGTCAAGGTGGAGTACGACGACAGCGCGAAGTCGCAGGAAGCAAGCCAGTCCAAACGCGGCGAGATCTTCCAGCAGATCATCGCCCGCGTGAGCGCGCTGCCGGGCGTCGAGGCCGCAGGCATCTCCGACTATCTTCCACTGGGACCAAACCGCAGTTGGGACATGCCCGTGCCCAAGGGAAAGACCATTGCCCCGGGCGAATTGCCCGAACCTCTGGTCTATGTGATCACGCCGGGATTTATCCGTGCCATGGGCATTCGGATGCACGGTCGAGATTTCACCTGGGCCGACGGGCCGCATAGCGAGAGAGTCGTCCTGATCAACTCATCGGCCGCCCGCCTCTACTGGCCCGGCGAGGACGCAGTAGGAAAGATCCTCTTGCGTGATCAAGAGGAAGACCGGGTGGCCGGAGTGGTCGACGATGTCCACGAAGAAACAGTGGAAGGCGGGTCGGGCTCGCAAATTTATTATCCCGCAATGCAGCAAACGCCATCGAGCGCGCAGCTGGTGGTGCGCACGAGCCTGCAGCCCTCGGCTTTGGCCGCGAGCGTTCTCCGCGCCCTGCGCGAACTGAACCCAAATCAACCGGCTGCCGAATTCCGCCCCATCCAGGCCATCGTTGACCGCGCTGTCTCGCCGCGCCGCTTCTTCATACTGCTGGTGGCTGGTTTTGCCGGCCTTGGGCTGTTGCTGGCGGCACTCGGCATTTACGGCGTCATCTCCTACTCGGTTACGCAGCGCACTCAGGAGATCGGTATCCGCATGGCTCTGGGCGCAACCACGGCGCAGGTGCAGTTCGGCGTCATTGGAAAAACTCTTCTGTTAACGCTGATTGGTATTGCAGCGGGCAGCATTGCATCGCTGGTTGTCGCGAGAGCGATCGCCGCGCTACTTTTCGGCACCACTCCCACCGACCCGCTTACGTTCCTGGCGGTGATGGTCACACTCGCACTGGTGGCGCTGCTTGCCGGCTATCTTCCAGCGCGAAAAGCTTCACGCATCGATCCGATGGTTGCGCTCCGCAATAACTGAGAGGATAGTAAGCCGCCTGGAAACGCGCCCGTAGCCGGTGGCCCACTCAAGCCCGATTTCGGCCTGAAAGCAAACGCTTAGATCTTCCCAATTTTGTCATCCCGACACCAGGTTGAACCGGGGACTTTCACTCCCCTGGCTGTCGAACATGTTTGGCACACAAACAAAAAGGCACGGCCGGAGCCGTGCCCAGACGTCCTGGAGAATTCAAGGGAACAACGGACTGCCCCGATTCTCGTTTCCTCAGTCTAGCTTATGCCACCTCGAAGCGATCGTGGTTCATCACCTTGCTCCACGCCGCCGCGAAGTCTTTCACGAACTTTTCCTTCGAGTCCGAGGATGCATAGACTTCCGCAAGAGCACGCAGCTGCGAGTGCGAACCGAAGATGAGGTCGACGCGGGTGCCGGTCCACTTGACCTGATTCGTCTTGCGGTCGCGTCCTTCGTAGATCTCTCCCGAGCCATTCGATTGATTGGACGGCTGCCATTGCGTGTTCATGTCGAGCAGATTGACGAAGAAGTCGTTGGTAAGCGTGCCTGGCTTCCGGGTGAAGACGCCGTGCCTGGAGTCGCCGGTATTGGCACCGAGAACCCGCAGACCACCGACGAGAACCGTCAGCTCCGGCGCCGTCAGGCTCAGCAATTGGGCTTTATCAACCAACAACTCCTCAGCCGACAGGCGCTGCTTGCCACCGAAATAGTTGCGAAAGCCATCTGCTTTTGGTTCGAGTGGTTCGAAGGATTCAACATCGGTTTGCTCCTGCGAGGCGTCCATCCGCCCCGGCTTGAAGGGGATCTTCACGTCGGTTCCGGCGTCTTTCGCAGCTTTCTCTATCGCCGCATCGCCGCCGAGAATGATCAGGTCAGCCAATGAGACTTTTTTTCCGCCAGACGCAGCGTTGAACTCTTTCTGGATTGCTTCCAGCTTCGCCAGCACTTTCTCCAATTCCGTGGGCTGGTTCACCTCCCAGAACCTTTGCGGCACCAGGCGAACGCGCGCGCCGTTCGCTCCACCGCGCTTGTCAGAGCCGCGGAAGGTCGACGCCGACGCCCAGGCGGTCGAGACCAGCTGGGAAACAGACAGGCCTGAGGCGAGGATTTTCGCCTTCAGTGCAGCAGCGTCCTGCGCGCTGATCAGCGGATGATTCACAGCGGGAATCGGATCCTGCCACGGCAACTGCTCCTTCGGAACCAGCGGGCCGAGATAACGCACGATCGGGCCCATATCACGATGCGTCAGCTTGTACCACGCACGGGCAAAAGCGTCGGCGAACTGATCCGGATGCTCGTAGAAGCGCCGTGAAATTTTTTCGTAAGCCGGATCGAACCGCAAGGCCAGGTCCGTGGTCAGCATAGATGGCGCGTGACGCTTTGAGGGATCGTGCGCATCCGGCACTGTTCCGTTGCCGGCGCCATTTTTCGGCGTCCATTGATTCGCACCGGCCGGGCTCCTGGTCAGTTCCCATTCGAAGCTGAACAGGTTGGTGAAGAAGTTGTTGCTCCACCTGGTCGGCGTTTGCGTCCAAGTGACTTCCAGGCCGCTGCCGATGGTGTCAGCACCAAAACCTTTACCAAATTTATTCTTCCATCCAAAACCCTGGTCCTGGATGTCGGCACCTTCTGGTTCGGCGCCGACGTAATCGGCAGGAACGGCAGCGCCGTGGGTCTTCCCGAAGGTATGTCCGCCGGCGATCAGCGCCACGGTTTCTTCGTCGTTCATGGCCATACGCTTGAAGGTTTCGCGTATGTCCCTGGCTGCTGCGATGGGATCCGGTTTCCCATTGGGACCTTCCGGGTTCACGTAAATCAGGCCCATCTGCACGGCCGCGAGAGGATTCTGAAGATCACGATCGCCGCTGTAGCGCTCGTCCGCCAGCCAAGTGCCTTCAGGCCCCCAGTTCAGCTCTTCGGGCTCCCACACATCCGCTCGTCCGCCGCCGAAACCAAAGGTCTTGAATCCCATATCCTCGAGAGCGACGTTGCCGGCGAGGATCATCAGGTCAGCCCAGGAGATTTTGCGGCCGTATTTCTGTTTGATCGGCCACAACAACCGGCGCGCCTTGTCGAGGTTCACATTATCCGGCCAGCTATTGAGCGGTGCGAAGCGCTGCTGTCCGGCTCCGGCACCGCCGCGGCCATCGCCGATCCGGTACGTGCCTGCACTGTGCCATGCCATCCGGATAAACAGCCCTCCGTAGTGCCCGAAATCGGCCGGCCACCAATCCTGCGAGTCGGTCATGAGCGCATGCAGGTCTTTAATCACAGCATTCAGATCAAGACTTTTGAATTCCCTGGCGTAGTCGAACTCCTTCCCCATCGGATCCGACAGGTCTGAGTGCTGGTGCAGGACCTTCAGGTTCACCTGATTGGGCCACCAGTCGCGGTTCGTGGGAGCGGAGGCTCCGTGGTTGAACGGGCACCTGGATTCAGCGGACGTGTTTTTGCTCTGATCTTCGGGCGAAACAGATCCCGATGAAGAGGCAATTGTGTTTTCCATGTGTTTTGGATTTTCCATATGCTTTTCCTTTGAATTAGTTCAAAACTGGGTGATGATCTACGAACCCATCAGACAGCGGTTCGCACAATTAACGCGAAGCAGGCTTACGAGCGCACTTCGTGCAGAGTCCTCGAAAAATTAGCTGGCACTCACGGACAATTCTCTTACCCAGAGAACGCGAGGCGGGTTTGGGCACGTCGTACCACTCCACGTCCTCCACATTGCCGCAGCGGTCACAGATGAAGTGGTGGTGGCGCATGCCTTCCAGGTCGAATCGCCCGGCGCGACCCTCGACTGCCACTTCCCGCACCAGGCCCGCCTTCACCAGGTCCCGCAGATTGTTATAAGTCGTGGCCCTCGAAGAACGGGGATCCACGCGATTCACCAATTTGAAGATTTCCGCGGCCGTGGGATGCCCTTTGTGGCCCATCAGGCATGCCATCACGGCGTAGCGTTGCGGAGTGCACCGCAACCCACTGCCCTCGAGGGAATGTTTGATTGCGTCGGCGTCCATTTGAAATATTAGATTATATCTAATCTGATATTTTGTCTAGATTGCCGTTTTCGATTGGTGGGCGCGGTGGGTGGCCCATTCAAGCTCGATTTTGGCTTGAGTGGGTGGTTCAGCTTCTCCCGATTTCTGTCATCCTGGCTAGACAGATCGTCGAGGGGGCGGTGATCAGTGGAGGGAGCTCCTGTTGTGACGTCACCGCACTGTGAGGACAAACCGAAATCGGGATGAAACGGACGGCCCGAAAACCCGAAAGAACGGCGAGAACACTTCGTCCGGTCTTCGAACCTCCCCACTCAAGCCAAAACCGGGCGTGAGTGGGCCACCTCGTCTCCCGCCACCGACTACGCAGTTACTCGAACGGGAACCAACTCAGGACTGCACCGGGAATTCTGAATGGATTTGACAGCGTCTTCGGCCGTGAATCTGCCCATGACCAGCGCGAGTTTGCGGTTGGGAGTGGTTTGAATCGGAGTCAAATCAATCCGCTGCACATATTCCGGGGCACGGGTACCGCCACGATCCACTTTGACAATAAATTTGAAGTTATTCATAAGGTTTTAGTTTGCCTCACGCTGTCTTTCGCCGGGACACGAACTTCCCCGGGCTATCTCGGGCCTTTACGGTTGTACCGAGTTCAATCCGTTGTAGACGGCCCAACCTGCGATTGCCAAGATCATCAAAAACGATGTTGCGCCTACGAATTTCACCACAGGATTTATCTTGTTCACCCTGGCGATCAGCTGGCTTTGTTCCGTCGCTCTGGACGAGGAAGATTCATCAATGAAAAGCTGGTCGTCCTCTTGCCTGGTCAAAGAACTACGGTAGAAAAGCAGGATGAGCAGGATTCCAGTCACTACTCCCCACGCGATCAGCGACCATTCCATTCCCTGAGTCATAAATCACCTCAACTATAGGATTTTGAACAAATTGCCGGAGACTTGCCATTTTCGGACTTGCGCGGAGCATCGCCAAGAATGCAATCATCAGGCCGATGAAATGTCCGATTGAATTATCTGATTGAAATTAAGCGCGCTCATAAGCTCGGCCCACCGAGGTGCGACGGAACGATATGAAAGGCCCTTCCTAAGGGTAGTCTTCGGCACCATCAATAGCAATGCGATTCGCTCATGGTCTCCAGATAAACGCCTGACCCAGGGAGGTGCCAGGAGCCCGGAATTTGGTCGTATGCTATTGCCATGGCCAAGAAGCTTCTTGCCGGCGCGACGGTCCTGTTGGCGGCAGTATTTGCCGCTGCCCAGTCCACAACTCCCAAGCCGCGCCCCCGCGCCTCAGATCTGGGGCTGAAGGTCGGCATCCTGCCGACCGGGCCGCTCAATGCGATCACCGATGTTGCAGGTGTCGAAGTCGGGCAGACGACCATTATTCGGGGCGATAACGTCCGCACCGGCGTGACCGCCGTGCTGCCCCGCACCGGCAATCTCTATCGCGAAAAAGTGCCAGCTGCGATTTTCGTGGGCAATGGCTTCGGAAAGCTCACGGGTTCAACTCAGGTTGACGAGATGGGCGAGATTGAAACACCGATCCTGCTGACGTCCACCACCAGCGTACCCCGCGTGGCGGATGCGTTGATCAGTTACATGTTGGCGCTGCCGGGCAACGACGATGTGTTGTCCGTCAACCCGGTGGTCGGGGAAACCAACGACGGATACCTGAGCGACATTCGCGGCCGTCACCTAACCCCCGATGACGTATTCGCCGCAGTCAGGAATGCAAAAGGCGGTCCGGTGGAGGAGGGCGCAGTCGGCGCGGGTACCGGGACAGTCGTCTTCGGGTGGAAAGGCGGCATTGGGACCTCGTCACGACGCCTGCCCGCCAACATTGGCGGATACACGATTGGCGTTCTTGTGCAGACGAATTTTGGCGGCGTCCTCACCATTGGCGGCGCTCCCGTGGGCCAGGAGCTGGGCCAGTACTACCTTCGTAACGAACTGCAGCAGGCCGGCAACAGGAGTGGAACGGGAAGCAACAAGGCAGACGGATCATGCATGATCGTCGTTGCTACCGACGCGCCGCTCGATGCGCGAAATCTGAAACGGCTGGCGGCGAGGGCGTGGCTGGGCATTGGACGCACAGGGGGCTCGGCCTCCAACGGCAGCGGAGACTACGCGATCGTATTCTCCACAGCACCGCAGATGCGAATCCGTGCCAGCGACAAAGCGCTGACGCGGAACGCGCCAGTCATGACCAACGACGCGATGTCCCCGCTGTTTCTGGCCGTGATCGAAGCGACAGAGGAAGCTGTGTACAACTCGATGTTCAAGGCCACGACGATCACGGGCAACGGACATACGGTCGAGGCCCTGCCGGTTGAAAAGACAGTGGAGATACTCAAAGCACACCGATTGATCAAGTAAGGAATCGCCAGCATGTAAACTTGCTACTATCAATTGTGCTCCTATGTTAGTGATCATCAGCCTAAGTCGCCTGGATACCGGAACAGTCGCGATTCGAGTGGCCAGACCCCAACACGATTCAAATCTCACGCAGGAGTACCCATCCGGCAAAGAGGTGCGGCCCGTCCTGTCAGTTTTTGGGATTGGCGAAGGGGCTATCGACTCTCATCTGAAACTTCTGGAACAAATGGGTAAAAACCAGCACCTGGCCTTCCCTCCGATGGATGTCCCACAGGACGAACTACTTTCCCAGGGATTTCGCTTTTGAGCTTGGGGACGCTGTCGTTCTGAGGGACCGCGGAGACCAATTTCCACTTCAGTGGCGCATATCAATCCCACATCGAAGTGGTAGCCTGATTTCATGGCAAAAGAAACAGACAGCCATGTTCTATCGGTCGAGGGGCGCGAGATCCAGGTAACGCATCCCGACAAGCTGTACTTCTCATCGCAGGTACAGATCTTGAAACTCGATCTGGTTCAGTATTATCTTTCCGTTGCTCCGGGCGCCCTTGCCGGAATCCGGGATCGTCCGATAGTCCTGAAACGCTTTGTCAACGGCGCCGAGGCGGAGGCTTTTTACCAAAAGCGTGCGCCTGCCCAGCGGCCTCCCTGGCTGCGAACTGTCACTCTTTCATTTCCGTCGGGGCGGACCGCGGAAGAGATCGTCGTCGATGACGCGCCGGGACTTGCCTGGATCGTCAATCTGGGTTGCATCGAACTGCATCCGCATCCAGTTCGCTCCAGCGACCTTGAGCATCCCGATGAGTTGCGAATCGATCTTGATCCAGTTCCGGGAGTTGAATGGGCAGATGTGCGCCGCGTCGCTCTCGAGGTCCAGGGTCTGCTCGCAGAGGTCGAGCTGCGCGGCTGGCCCAAAACCAGCGGTTCGCGGGGCATGCACATCAATGTGCGTATCGAACCGCGCTGGACGTTCTCTGAAGTACGCCGCGCGGCGGTCGCGCTGTCGCGCGCAGTGGAACGACGTGCGCCCGACCTGGCCAGCTCGAAGTGGTGGAAAGAGGAGCGTCATGGCGTGTTCCTGGACTACAACCAGAATGCCAGGGACCGGACCACCTGCTCGGCGTATTCGGTTCGCCCGGTTCCCGACGCCCGGGTCTCGACACCGCTGCACTGGCACGAGGTCCCTGACTGTGACCCCGCCGACTTCACGGTCTTCACCATACCGGAGCGATTTGCGAAAAGTGGCAATCCGCATGCGGACATGGACGCCCACCCCGGTTCGCTGGAAAAGCTGCTTGAGCTAGCGAACCAAGACCAGGCTGCCGGTCTCGGCGATGCACCCTGGCCGCCGCACTTTCGCAAGATGGAAACAGAGGGCCCGCGAGTGGCGCCATCGCGCGCTAAATCACCAGTGAAGAAGGCGCCGCGAGCGAAAATGCCGCTCATCGTTATTGCAAACTCTCCCGACAAATCAGCGGCTCTGGCAGGTCTGGAACGATGGAAAAGCGAACATCTCCAGATAGCCGGATTTCTTGCCGTGGATGACGTGCTGGTCGATTCGATGCGAGGCAGGTCTTCGACCTGGACTCGTATCCGAGTCAACTTGCGTCACGTGCCTGAGGAAATGCGCCCGTCACAGGAAACTCCCGACCCCGATGATGATCCCACCCGGGAATGGCGGCAATGGCGCAAAAAGAAGTCGGCGACAGACCATGTATAAACGGCGAGCCCAGGCTTAGCGACCTGAAGGAAAAATTGCAGCCAGCTCTTGCGGCGGGACGACTTCGAGCTGGGCATAGGTACAGGCGCTGGGCTTTTTGTCGGTTCGCCACCTACGAAACTGCGCCGTATGACGGAAGCGGGTTCCCTGCATGTGATCGTATGCGACTTCCACAACCAGCTCGGGACGCAACGGTTCCCACGACAAATCCTTGCCCTGGCTCCAGCGGCTTTGCCCGCCCGGCACGCGTTTGACACCTTCACCGATGGCATTGCCCGCCTCCGCCCATGCCTTCCACGGGTGGGCATCGAGCGCATTGGTACGATACGAACTGAGAAATTCCGCCAATTCCCTCCGCTTCTCGGTGCTGAAACTGGCGCAAACGCCGACATGCTGCAACCCGCCGGCGTCATCAAAGAGCCCCAGCAGCAATGAGCCGACGAGAGTGCGATCACCTTTCTTATGCCAGCGAAATCCTGCAACAACACAGTCGCAGTCGCGCTCGTGCTTGACCTTGAGCATCACACGCTTGTTTGGCTCGTAAGCCCCGGAAACAGGCTTGGCAATGATTCCGTCGAGTCCGGCACCTTCAAAGCGTCGAAACCAGTCGAAGGCAACACTTCGGTCGCGGGTTGCCGGGGTGATATGGATGGGGGGCGGCGCTGAGGCTGTCAATGATTCCAGTTCGCGACGCCGGGCTTCAAATGGCTCGCCTCGAAGATCCCGATCGCCTACGCAAAGCAAATCGAAGAAAACGAATGACGCCGGAGTTTGCCGGGACAGAAGATTCACGCGCGATGCCGCCGGATGGAGCCGCAGTTGCAGCGCATCGAAGTCGAGCTCATTCTCCCTGACGATCACAATCTCTCCGTCGAGAACGCAGCGAGCCGGCAAAGTCGAGCGTAATGGTTCCAGAAGTTCAGGAAAGTACCGATCCAGCGGCTTTTCGTCACGGCTCTGGATCAGGATCTCATCTCCGTCGCGAAACACGAGGGCGCGAAATCCATCCCACTTTGGTTCGAAAATCCAATCACCTTCGACTGGTAATTCGCCCACTCGCCTGGCGAGCATAGGCAATAGCGGCGGGTTCACGGGAAGCTGCACGGTCTTATGGTATACCGGGCGCCGGATGTCCCTGCGGAAAGTCGATTACCCCTCATATTTCCATGCGAGAAAGTTTAACTGGCAGCGTGGATGCGAGACTGCCTCATATCGGGCCATCTATCTTTGATCACCCTGTCTAACCACCCGTGCTGTACCCTCAATGCGAACTTAATCCTTTGATTCCTTCTCCCAATTTCTGGATTGGCTCACCATCAATCGGTAGCATTCGCAGGACGCATCTTCTAAGTTTGCCCGATTCACGACGTTCACTTCCCCTCTTGTATATCGGATCAGCCCGGCTTTTTGCAGAATGCCGGCGGCGACTGTAACGCTTGCCCGTCTGGTGCCGAGCATATGGGCGAGGAACTCCTGGGTCAGGGGGACGCGATCGCCGCCGAGGCGATCTTGACTCATCAGAAGCCAGCGCGCGAGTCGCTCATCAACCTCGTGCACACGATTGCAGGCTGCGACCTGCGCGGCTTGCATGGTCATGGCCTGAGTAAAACGATTCAGTCGTCGTTGCAACTGGGGACATCGGCGCAACACATCCTGCAATTTCGAGCGTTTGATTCTGAATGCGCTGCCCTTCACCTGCATGACGACTCGGGTGGGACTTGTACTCAAACCTACGACCAGGGGCAGGCCGACAAAACCTTCCGCGCCTGCCAGCCCGACTTCAACACTTTTTCCGTTCTTCATCACGCTAAGAAAAGAGGCCAGGCCACCGTTGACGAAGTAGCCATGTGTAATAGGAACGCCTGCGTCATGAAGTACGTTGTGGGTATGCACTTCCAGAAAGTCCAAATCCGGCAAAACCGCGGAGCGTTCCCTGAGTGGTAATCCCAGCAGAATCTTGTTGTGAACGGTCTCCCCATCCACACCGACGTTAGCGATATCGTGGGCTTTGAGAGCGCGAGGAACGCGCGCCTGGTTTGTCATCAACCGCTCCTTTTGCAGCAGGATGTCTGAGTCGCAAGGCACCGGCGCCACGAGGGAGCGGGAGTTTGCTGGCAAGACCCTTAACTCTACCCTGAGATTTCCCGGGAGTACGATACGCCAGCGTACACTGTACGATATCGTACGTATAAATGTACTTTATCGTACAGTTTCTACTCGATTGTGAAGCGTCTCGGGCGAACTACAGTGTTCATAGCGTCTCCATCCTCCAAAGGAATCTGGGCGATGTGAAGAGAATCTTGATTGTCGACGATAGTGCGCTAATCCGGCGGACCCTGCGCAGTCTCCTCGAGGGGCAGTACGACTGGGCAATTTGTGGGGAGGCCGAGAATGGCTCCGATGCAGTCGTCAAAGCTCGGAACCTTCATCCAGATCTCGTTGTGATGGATCTTGTGATGCCAATCATGAACGGTATCGACGCCACTCGCACTCTCAAGGCGGTCATGCCCCACGTCCCGATTATGATGTACACGACTTTTGCCGATCCACACATCAGGAACCTGGCCCTGGAGGCCGGCGTTCACGACCTTATTGATAAGTCCGAAAACGCTCTTACATTGGTCCGTAGAATTCAAAATCTGTTTGGGGATGAATCGCCGCCTTTTTCGCCCAGCGCGGCCTGAGGTTCGCCTTCGTCAACTCCTTCGTCGCAGATGATTTGCTATGCGGCTGTTCCTTTTTGTTTTTCGTCGGATACCGCCGTACGCAGGAGTTTGACAGCTCCGCGCCTGACCGGTGCATCGAACCTGCACTCATCGGTTCCTGGCGGTTCAGCCTCATTTTCCAATTGCGAAGTGCGGACTACGACTACTTCTCTCAGGCGTTCGATCTCTTTTTCGGTGTTCATGGCTGTCTCCGGCATTCACTTTTAAGATGCTGCTATGGCCTCGGAAGGCGTCACAAACGGAGCAAAATGCCGTTACCGTTTTGCATCTCCACGTACAGCCGATATACAAAACAAACTGTAGAGCAGATTCGATTTATGGGCTGGCGCACACAAATCTTGTGAGATTTGGGGAAGAGTGGAAGTGCACAACTAGAGCCTGGAAGGGCGCTTCGCCGGGATGTTCCGAGCTACCACCCATGCGGCAGAAGCGATCGCCCATGAGATGAAAAACGCCGTCCACGGCAACCGCGTTTTTGGGGCGGCAAGAATTGCAGGCCCCCAGACCAGAATCGTAAACAGGCTTATCATGGCCGCTTCTGCAGTCGCGGCCACACGCGGAGCGATCGAGAACAGCACGCCGAGGCCGCAGGCGATCTGTCCGGCGCCAGTCAGATAGGCCCAGCCAACCCGATAGGGAAGCCACGCTGGTACCAGCTCAACCGTCTGCTTCACATACACCAGATGTGAGAGTCCGATGGGTATCACAGAAACCGCAAAAAGCATCCGCGCAACGTGGATGCCGTTTTCACCCGTGGCAAATTTCAGTGGCGATCCGTCCCTCAGCCCCGACAGCGTCGCAAACAAAACCCATCCTCCGGTCATAAGCACAGCAATCTCGCCAAAACCGAGCCAGACTGCTTCCATCTGCGGAGCCACAAATAGCGCCGGCGCTTTCAAAAGGAGCCAGACGATGAGATACGGAAACAGGATGCGAGTCGACCATGCCACCGTAGAGCTTAATAGCAATCCAACACCGCCCAGTAACATGACGAGGCCTGAAACATAGGCGAGGGCTGTCCGGCCGGGGATCCACGGCGCAACCGGCTGCCACACCAGTGCAAAGTCGCCGTAGACCAGAGCGAGGATGCCGAGACCGATCATCGCGACAGCAAAGAGTGTCAACGCAGGTTGCTGGCTTCGGGTCATCGGAGTCCAACCCTATAAAAAAGCCAAATGCATGTCAATCAGATGGATGCCCAGGTGGGTCAGTTTGGCATTTTGGTGGTCGCCGACAGGTATTCCAAATTTGGGTGAAGCAGCGCTTCAAGCGGTGCAATAAAGGCGCCACAGCGCATGCGGCCTCAGACGCCGAGGTACCTCAGGGGCAAAAGCCCTTTGCAATCGGGACGGCAGCTGAATGCAGGCCTTCAGATGCCCTGTTCCTCTCCTTTAACCGATGACGGTCATGCAGGCCGCATCGAACTGTCCACTACCAATGCCAATCCACACTCTGGAACACTTGTTTCCGTCGGAAGGCGCACCAGCCAACCTCCTCCGATTGAACGGTGCGCCTCCGGGTGCGGCGCACTTCCCCAAGGTTCGCCGCCTCCCTGAGCGTACTTCCCTGCTGTCGGGGGAGGAATGGCCCCAAGGTCGTGGCCGATGTCCCCCGTGTGTGCCAGTGAAATATTTTGCGGCGCCTGATGACCGCCTCCCTCTTTCTCACATGCATCTCTGCTCCAGCTCGATAAGCATGCATAAGTTTTCATGGCACCTATTGGCGGTCCGCTAGGACAGTTGAGCCATTCACGCATCGCGCACAACGGGGTACGGTAATTCTGTTGGCTGGGTTGTCGCCACCCAAAGAGTTGAAGGGCGTGCCTGCCGGTCGGAGGAGGCTGGCAGAAAGCGCCCCTCGCTCTTTAGGTTAAGGCGTTGAGCGCCGAAGTTGCTGGCTTCAAGCCGGAGTCTTAACTGCTTTCGTGCCAGGCGGCACTACAATGCAGCTTCTCCTGGCTACCCTGCGATTCATTTCGGGAGGTGGTTGTATGCGTCGAGAGGACCTACTGGAGTCCGATTTATTGAGCGAAGCCTTGCTCCTGGGCTTCGGCGGGTTGATTTTCGTGATCCTGCTGCTGATTCTTGTCGTAGCATGGGGACAAGCTCCAGCCCTGGTCTGAAATCATTACGAGACCCCTTTCTCAGATCTGGCCGTTTCACCGTTCGCCGGGCCGACGGATTGTCCCGTTGATCGTGAACGGGATCGTGGAACAATTCCAGTGTTCAGAATGTGATTGGGCCATCATCCTGGAAGAGCCTTTCTATCACTCTCAACGCGCGCAACAAGCAGCAATAAGTAAAGTCAAGCACTGGTTTTTAGCCCGCGACTGCTCACAATTCCCTAAACCGGGCGCTGAAATCGAAAAATGATCAGGAAGCAAGCCGTCCAGCGCGCTCCGATTCTTATTTGGGTTCTGAAGTCGGTCAGATCGGCCCCCAAAATGCTCGTCCGATCAGAAGCGGGCTGACTGGCGAATTGCGCGGCAAAACGCTCTGCCGTCCTTCAGTCGCTGTAGGAGTACGGCGGTGGATCATTCTGGAATGCCCGGTAACCGCGCGCAGTAAATCGGATTGTGCCCCGCACATCTTCCTCAACGTGCCCTTCATTCCTTAATTCAGCAACAATCTCGCGACTGGAAGAGGAATCTATGATTTCTCTCGATAAGCTCAAAAAGCGCGTTGGATTTTCCTGGTACTTCTGAGCAAGTTTGAAGCGAAGTCCGTCCAGAACCAGGTCTCGTTTCATCTCCGGCACCCCCCTTGCAGAAATACTATGATCAGCCAGGAATCGGAAAAATGGCCCATAGGTGCCAGTGCCATTTCTGCAACCGCCGTCCAACCCCACGGCGTACTCACGCGGCTTTGTTTTGGAGACGCGATTAAACCTGCGCTCCTGACCCAGTTTTCCGGACCCACGAAATTGCGAATGCCCGGCTACCTTACCTTCAGGTCCGGATATATCATTTCAATACAGCCTCAAATTTCTTCAGAGGGCTCAGGGAGGGTCACGGTGGCTGCGATTGAGCTTGTTCTCAACACACGTTCCTACACGGTCGACGCAGATCCTCAAACCAGTCTTCTCACGGTGTTGCGGGAAAACCTCGATCTGACCGGGACGAAATACGGATGCGGAGAAGGTCAGTGCGGAGCGTGCACCGTCCTGATCGACGGAAGAGCGCAAAGATCCTGCGTCACCCGGGTTGGGACCGTTGCCAAAAAACAAATCACCAGCATTGAAGGCCTTGCGCACAACGAACAGCTCCACCCCGTGCAGCAGGCATTTCTTGATGAGGGTGCGATGCAATGCGGCTACTGCACCCCGGGGATGATCATGTCAGCGGTTTCGCTGCTTAATCGAAATCACCATCCGTCGCGGGCTGAGATCATTGGCTCCCTTGACGGCAACATCTGCCGTTGTGGTGCTTACTCCCGAATCGTCAGTGCGGTCCAGAAAGCTGCGGCCATGGTGGCTGAATCGGCTGGAATTGCATCAGTTGGAAATGGGGTCAGAAAATGAGCGAGAGAACACCCGGGTCGTCTCCGTGGGAGCCCGAGCGATACGAACTGAGCTCAGCGCCGGTTTACCACTTTGGCCTCGACCGGCGCGATTTCTTCAAGTTTCTGGGTGCAGGCGTGCTGGTGGCTTCCATTCTAAAGACGACAGCTACGCCGCAGGAATCGGGAAAGGTGCGGACACGGAAGGGAGATTCCCTTCCCCAGGAGATTGACGCATGGCTGCACATTGGAGAGAACGGCAGAGTCACGGTTTTTACAGGGAAAGCGGAAGTGGGCCAGAACATTCGCACCTCACTCAGCCAGGGTGTGTCCGAGGAACTTCACCTTCAGGTGGAAAAGATTGACCTGGTTATGGGAGACACGCAGCTTACTCCTTTTGACATGGGCACCTTCGGAAGCCGGACAACACCCATTATGAATCTGCAGTTGCGCAAGGTGGCAGCCGCCGCCCGTGATCTGCTAATTGATCTCGCGGCTGCGAAATGGCAGCTGGATCGAGGCCATCTGGTTGCCGCCGATGGCAAGGTTTTGGATCCGCAGAGCAAGCGATTCGCAGAATATGGGGAGCTGGTGAAGGGGCAGCGGCTCCTGAAAAGCATTCAGTCCGAGGGTGCGCTTGTTCCCGCCGCGAGCTGGATTGTGATGGATAAATCTCTCGCCAAGGTTTCTGGCGCTGATTTTGTGACCGGGAAGCACCGCTACCCGTCGGATCAGAAGTTAAAGGACATGTGGTACGGCAAGATCCTTCGCCCACCTTCTTTTGGGGCGACGCTGATCTCCGTGGATTCAAAACCAGCAGAGCAGATGGGCGCCATTGTTGTCCACGATGGAAACTTTGTTGGCGTCGCCGCTCCGACCTCTGGGCTGGCTGCGTCCGCGATTGCCAGCATTCGTGCTGACTGGAAATCTGAGCCGCAACCTTCAAACAAGGAACTGTTCGACTACCTCAAAAAGAATACAACAGAGGTGGGTACGGATCCCTCCGGGGACGGGGATCGCTTTGAAACCGGCAATGTGGATGACGCCTTAGCTTCTTCCGCACTGCATTTGCGGCAGTCGTACACCACTTCTTACATCGCGCACGTACCGCTTGAGCCTCGCGCGGCGCTGGCCAGGTGGGAAGGCGATGCCCTGACTGTCTGGACTGGAACCCAGCGCCCGTTCGGAGTGCGCGGCGAACTGGCCGAGGCTTTTCGGATTCCTGAAGATCGGGTGCGCGTGCTGATGCCGGATACCGGCTCGGCATACGGCGGCAAGCATACCGGCGAGACTGCAATCGAGGCAGCACGGCTGGCGCGCGCCGCTAAGCGCCCGGTCAAGGTGGTATGGACTCGTGAAGAGGAATTCTCCTGGGCCTATTTTCGCCCCGCTGGCGTGATTGAAGTTGAGGGAGGCGTTCGCTCAGACGGTACGCTAACGGCATGGGACTTTCACAACTACAATTCCGGATCCGCGGGAATTCGCTCGTACTACGAAATTCCCAACCAGCGTATTGTCTTTCATCCGGCGCATTCTCCCTTGCGCCAGGGATCCTACCGCGCGCTCGCCGCCACCGCCAACCACTTTGCCCGTGAATCGCACATGGACGAATTGGCGCATGCCTTGAAGATGGATCCGCTCCAGTTCCGAATGAAGAACCTGAAAAACGAAAGGCTGCGGGCAGTTTTCGAGGCAGCGGCGGAAAAATTCGGGTGGGGGAAGCGAAGAGCTGCGGCTGGCCGCGGATTTGGCATGGGTGGTGGGTTCGAAAAGCTCGGCAACATCGCCACCTTTGCTGAAGTCAATGCAGATCCCAGGTCGGGGACGGTAAACGTGGTTCGCGTGGTTTCGGCCTTCGAGTGCGGCGCCGTCGTAAACCCGGACAATCTTCGCAGTCAGGTCGAAGGATCGAACGTCCAGGGATTGGGTGGAGCACTCTTCGAAGCCATCGAGTTTGAGAATGGCAAGATTCTCAACGGCAGGCTGTCACAATATCGGGTTCCGCGATTCAGTGACCTTCCTGAGGTGGACACCGTCCTGCTTGACCGCAAAGATATTCCGTCAGCTGGCGCGGGTGAGTGCCCCATGATCGGTCTTGCGCCGGCGATTGCGAACGCCATCTTCCAGGCGACCGGGGTTCGGCTGCGCTCGTTGCCCCTGGTCCCAGCGGGTTTGAAGGCGGTAAGTGGGGCAGGGCAACCGTTCACAGACTACTGCGCCAGTCCAACGCGCCGGGCCAATCTCTGAAATCTCGGGTCGCTCCGCAGTGGATCCCAGGCGGGCTCTACCTTGAGCGTGTCCATCATATTGGAATGCCGGGCATAGGCCTTCTCGAGACAGGCAAGAGTCTCGTCCTTCTTTCCCATGCCGAGGTATGCCCATGCGAATGCCGCCGGATCCAAGGGATAGCGACGCTCTAGTTGTCTCAGTCCTTGCATTGCATGCTGAGCCTCCGCCGGGCGGCCGGCGCGGCCGAGAATGTACACCCGCTCCCACGGCGTATTGTCAGGGTTGTATTTATCGATATCGGCGAGTGCCTTCTCGAACTGTCCCGTTTCTACGTACACGCTTCTCACCATATGAGCGCGCGGAAAGGTGGGTTCCATTTCGAGCACTGCGTTGAACCCCTTTTCGGCACGTCCGTACTGGCGCGAGTAATAGAAGATCATTGCGTTGTCGGCGGCAATAATCAGCGATAAGGGATCAAGCTGTCGGGCCCGTTCACTCTCCTGAAATGCCTCATCAAAGCGGCCGTTCCAGGTCAGAGATTCCGCGTACCAGTGGTGCGCGGTAGCGTAGTTAGGGTTCAGGTCGATGGCACGGCGATATTCTTTCTCGGCAGTCTGCCAATCCCAATCGTAATTTTCGGTGATCAGAGCCAGAGAAGTGTGTGCTTCCGCGAGCTCTCCATCCAGTTGCAAAGCCTTGAGCGCCGCGGCACGCGCTTTCGGCAAGGCTTCGGTTTGCGGAACCGTCATGGTGTAGCCAGGGAGAAGCGCATAGCAATCGGCCAAACCAGCGTAGGCGCGAGCATAGTCGGGATCTTTCGCGATGGCTTGCTGAAAGTATTTGATCGCCTCCTCAAAACTCTCCGGAGTCCTCTTGTTCCAGAAATAGCGGCCTTTGAGGTAGAGATCGTAGGCTTCGAACGACTTCGGCGTTTGCGGTTTGCTGCTGGCGAGGGCACTCTTGCGGTCGCCCAATGTGAGTTGTATCTCGTCGCCGATCTCCTGAGCGATTTCTCCCTGCAATCCCAGCAAACTGCTCAGCTCTCGATCATATTGCCGCGCCCAGAGCTGGGTCTGGTCACTCATCTGAATGAGCTGGGCGGACACTCGAACTTTGCCCGCATCCCGCCGGACGCTGCCCTCGAGCACGTACTGCACTCCCAGCTCGCGACCAATCTCACCCAACTGCAGTTGATTGTCCTTGTAGTGCATCACCGATGTGCGCGCAATTACGCCAAGAACTTTGGGATCGAGTACCCCCAGGTGAGAAATCATTTCTTCAGTCAGGCCGTCGCTGAAATACTCCTGGGTCGGATCACCGGTCAGATTCTCGAAGGGAAGGACGGCGAGCATCACTCGCACCCGCGCCTTCTGCGCCTGAATGCGAGAGCTTGACCAGCGCAGGTAAGCCATCAACCCAGCAACCAGAACAAGCAACACCACGCCTGGGACCAGCCACATTTTCCTGCCCCACTGGTGGCCTGTTTGTTTGGGCTGGGCAGGTTCTGGCCGGGGAGGAGGAGTCGAAGTATCTGGTGCTGCGGCAACGCTACCGGAAACTTCCTTCACCTCAGCCGCAAACCGATATCCTCGGCCCTGGATAGTCAGGATGTATCGCTGTTCGGGAGTTTCACCGAGCGCCTTACGCAGCATAAAGACGGTCTGAGTAAGGTTGGATTCTTCCACGAAACTGTCGGGCCAGATCGTGCGCATCAACTCGTCTTTGCTGACCGCCTGACCACCATGCTGAATCAGCAACAGCAGAACTTCAAAGGCTTTTGGCGTCAGGGCAATCGGCCTCTCACCCAGGCGCAAGACCCGATTTTTGGCGTCCAGGCGGAAGTCGCCAAAAGCGTATAAGTTACTGATCAGGCTTGGCATAGCCGCACTTTGAGAAGTTTTGAGAAATATTGAGAAGTAGATTTAGGACATGGCCGCGACATACGCAGTAGTTTCGTTCCGCGCGGAAAGCGGGAACCTGAATGGTCGCCATTCTATCACCTGTCATTCAGGCCGATCCGACCAAATTTCCCCCCAAAGGTCGAGCAACGAAAGAGGCTGAAGCAGAGCATGATCTTCGCCCCGCTGCTGCTTACCGCCAATCTCGAGGGTTGGTTGACCATTGCTCGTCAAATCATCTGTTCGACGAACTGGTGCTCGACGAACCAGAGTTCAGCCGAACCATTGTTCATCGAATCAGGCCCGTCGAGTTTCTGGAATTAACCGAGCGGCCGATTCGGCCAGGGAGGCTCAATTGATGAGACCCAGTGTGTGCTTGTTCCTGCTGATCTCGACCGCCGTATTGACGACGGCAGCCAGCAGTCAATCTTTGCCTAATCTCTTCCCCCTTCCAAACCGAAGCGGATTTCTGGAAACATATAACGTCAACAATGCTCCCATCAGCCTGAAGGGAGCGTTCTTTCAATCGCTCGGAACCAATGGGCGGTCCTGCTCCTCCTGCCATTTGCCGACGGAAGGTTGGAGCATTTCGGCAGAAGAAGTGCAGCTGCGCTTTCTTCTGACCCAGGGCCGGGACCCGATCTTCCGTACCAACGACGGCTCGAATTGTGACCAGAACATCGATACCTCAACTCTGCAGGGGCGGCGCAAGGCATACAGCCTGTTGCTCAGCCGAGGGTTGATCCGCATTGCTTTGACCCTGCCGGAAGGAGCTGAGTTCAGCGTGGAGAGCGTCAACAACCCTTACGGGTGCAGCGATACGTCCACGCTTTCGATGTACCGGCGTCCGCTTCCTACGACAAACCTGGGTTTCCTCAGTACCCTCATGTGGGACGGGCGCGAGTCTACGCCACCGGGCACGCAGAAGATTACCTACCCCAATACCGGTCAGCTGCTGGCGGACCTGGCCCACCAGGCAGTGTCCGCTACCACCATTCACGCGTTGGGTGCAGTTCCCGCGCCGGCGCAAGTACAGGACATTGTGAACTTCGAGACCGCACTGCGAACGGCACAGGCTTTCGACTTCAAGGCAGGCTTTCTGAACGACGGCAGAGCAACTGGCGGGCCTGCTGCGCTGGCTTCGCAGCAGTTTTTTATTGGTATCAATGATTCTTTCCCGGCTAGCTTTGGCTTCAATCCCACCGGAGCAGCCTTCGCTCCCAATATTTTCAGCCTGTTCAATGCATGGACGAATTCGCGAACTCCCTCTCGAGCCAGCATTGCCCGGGGACAGACGCTATTCAATTCCAAACCGATTACAATTTCCGGCGTCGCCGGAATCAACGATGTGGCCGGACTTCCCGCGTCATTCGCGGGCACGTGCGGAACTTGCCACGACACTCCCAATGCAGGGAACCATTCCGTCTCGGCGCCGCTGAATATCGGAGTGGCAGACGTGACGAGTCCTCTCGACGTCAGGTATCTTCCTGTGTTTACTCTGGTAAACAACACCACGCTTGAGGCCGTTCAGACCACCGACCCTGGTCGTGCCCTCATTACTGGAAAGTGGGCAGATATCGGAAAAGTGAAAGGACCGATTCTCCGCGGACTCGCCAGCCGCGCGCCTTACTTCCACAACGGCTCCGCCGCCTCCCTGACCGATGTCCTTAATTTCTACGACGCGCGCTTCAATATTGGTTTTACACCCCAGGAGAAAGCTGATCTGATTGCGTTTTTAAACTCGCTCTGAGCCGAAACTCAAGGTGGCGACGGTTAGACTCGCCACCTTGCCCGAATTCCCCTCTCGCGCCAATCGTCAACATCACATACTTGTTTGATTCCCTGTCCGATACATAACGGGGCGAGCGACGTCATAGTTTGATTGAAGCTCACTCGTGATCCGGCAGCGAATCTGGTCCTTGTCGGAGAATCGCCGCTTCACCGATCACCGGATTGTTGAAGCAAACACCGGCTTCCCACTCCAGCACCTACATTTACGATCCGATATACTTGGCCTTTCTATATAGTCGATTTCGATCTATGAAGACGGTCTGGCGGATTTCGATGACGGCGGGGGTATGGGTTGTTCTTCTGGCTCCGCCTGTCGCAACCGGCCAGCAGCCGCTCGATCTCCGGTCTGCTTTGAATGCTGCCGACACAGCCAATCTGGAGTTGAGAGCGGCACGCCAGCAGAGGGCTCTGGCCCTGGCAGGACTTACGACTGCCCGTTTGCTTCCGAATCCCACCTTAGGGTTCACTGCCGCGCGAGACACTCCGCACGAGGGAGTTTCCCTGGACCTGCCCATTGAACTAGGCGGCAAGCGCGGAAAACGCATCGCAGTCGCACAAGAAGAACAACGATCCATAGACATCGACATTGCTGTACTGGGGCAGCAAGTACGGCGGCGGACGCGCGAAGCGTTTTTCCGTTCCCTGGCGGCAAGAGCCCAGACAGTGCAGGCGAAGGCGGCACTCGACCTGTCCAGACGGGTTCGCGACCTGGTGCAGCAGCGCTTCGAGGCCGGAGCAGTGGCGCAACTGGAAGTTTTGCAGGCCGACGTAGAGCTGGCACGCTCGACTGCTGACTACGAAACGACGGCACAGTTAGAGCGCTCTGCCGACGTCACGCTGGCGGCCCTGCTAAACCGGAGCATTGACGGGACGATCTCCATCGAGGGAAGGCTTGAAGAGGTGCCCTCGGCGGGATCCCTGGAAACGCTGACCCACCAGGCGATGCGATCGAATGCGGACCTGCAAAAGAGCGCGCAAGACCTGAAAACAGAAGAGCGGCGGCTGGAATTGGCGAAGACTCAGAGAATTCCCAACCTCGATTTGTCCGTCGGGGCAGATTTCAATTCGCCGCCGGACTTCCAGACTGGAGCCAAGGGTGGTCTCGGGATATCGATACCGATTTTCAATCATGGCCAGGGCGAGGTCGCATTGTCATCGGCGCGGATGGAGCTGCTGCGGCTTACAATTGCGTCACAGCAAATAAACGTGTCGGCGCAGGTGGCGTCGGCATACTTCGATTATGTTGCGAAGGCGCGACAAGCGCAGCAATATCGTGAACCAATTGTCCCGCAGACGGCACGGATGGAGCAGATGGCTGAGGAAAGTTATCAAGCCGGGAAAACGAACGTGCTCACGCTCCTCGATACACAACGCCGGTTAAACGATATCCAGAAGGCCTACCTTGATGCTCTGTTCGCGGCACAGAGTTCATTTGCCACGCTTGAGGAAGGCGTTGGGGCACCCCTTGATTAAGCCTCCTGTGAAACTGACTGCCGTCCTCATCCTGATCCTGGCGCTTGCCGGATGCAGCAAGAGTTCGGGGGGCGATGACACGGCGGCCGCGCCAGTACCCGACGTGACGATCGCAAAGGTAGAGCGCGCCACCATTGCCGATAGTCTTATCGTCAGCGGAAACCTCGCCGCGCTGCCGAATCGCGACGCCAAAGTTGCGGCCCTGGTACCCGGGCGGGTTGCGAACGTACTCGTGAGCGAAGGCGATCGGGTGAAGGATGGGCAAGCGCTGGCGAAGCTTGACGGCACGCTGTTACTGGAACAAGAAAGACAAGAGGAAGCGGCGGTGGCGCAGGCCAGGGCGAGCGTTGAGAATGCCACTTTGGCGGAAAGTCGCGAAGAGGGTCTGCTGGGCAAAGGCGTTTCATCCCGCAAGGAAGTGGAAGACGCACGTACGCAACTGGCGGTCAATTCAGCTTTGCTGAAGCAAGCGGAAGCGGGACTGGCTACGGCGAGGGCTCAACTGGCGCGATCACTGGTGCGCGCGCCTTTTGCAGGGACCGTGGTGAAGCGTTTCGCCAGCGTCGGCGAGCAAGTCGACGGAACCTCGGCGCAGCCGATTGTAGAAGTGGCACAAATCGAAACCCTGGAATTGCTCGGAAATGTTCCTGCGTCTCGCCTGGCGGAGATCAGGAACAACGAAACGTTTTCATTCGAAACCAGCAACTCCCCAGGGACGCAGTTCAAGGCAAGAGTGGCGTCCATTCTCCCTGCGGTCGATCCCGCAACCAACAATGGAACAGTGCGCATCCGGATTGAGAACGGCAGGCAGCTGCTGAAACTCGGCCAGTTTCTTTCCATCGACTTGCCACTGAAACAGAGTGGACCGCGTCTGGTCGTCCCGCGCCAGGCAGTGTATCCCGACGAATCGGGAGAGCCGCATGTGTACAAGGTATCCGGCGATGAAGCAATGTCGGTTCCCGTGGAACTCGGTCTTCAGACGAAGGATAAGGCTGAGATCCTCTCGGGGGTGACCGAAGGCGAGAGCGTCATCGTGAACGGCGGCTATGGTCTACCGGAAAAGTCCAAGGTCCGCATAAAGCCATGAATCTGGTTCGGCTGTGCCGAAATAATAGCCGCGCGGTGTTCCTGTTGACCGCCGCTTTGACGGTCGCCGGATTCGTTGCCCTCTTTCAACTTCCCAGTAACATTTATCCCGAACTGAATTTTCCCCGGATCATCGTATTAATCCATGCCGGGGATCTCTCTCCTGACACGGTGTTGCTGACTGTTACCCGGCCCATCGAGGAGCAGCTAAGCACGGTGCTCGGAGCCCGGCGCGTGCGTTCTCGGACGATCCGGGGCGGTTCGGAGATCTCCGTTATCTTCGCCGACAATATGGACATGCAGCAGGCGCTGCAACTGGTCCAGGCGCGAGTTAACGAAGCGAGGGGGTCGCTGCCCGCGGAAACTGAAATCCAGGTAGAGCGCCTGAGTCCCACGGTTTGGCCAATCCTCAGCCTGGTGCTGAACGGTAACGTCCCCGACGCGGATCTCCGCGATTACGCCGTATACAACCTGCGTCCAGCGCTCAGTCGCGTACCAGGGGTCGGACAGGTTGAAGTGGACGCCAGCGATACGCGAGAGATTTCGGTGATTGTCGACCCCCAGAAGGCACTCGCGCATCGCTTAAGTCTGCCTGATATTGCCGATCGCTTAAAAGCATCGAATAACGTTGCAACGGTCGGTCGTCTGGAGGCGAACTACCAGCAGTTCCTGGTTCTCACCAATTCACAATTCAAAAGTCTGGACGAGATCGGCAACATCGTCCTGAGCAGCGATGCGGCGAGTACGGTTCGACTGAAGGACGTGGCATCGGTTCGAGAAGGAACCGAGGATCGACGCACTCTGGTGACCGGCAACGGCAAGCCTGCAGCAATCGTAAATGTGACGCGCCAGATTGGCGGCAACATCATCAGCGTCTCGCAGCAGGTGAAGGACATCGCTTTTAACAGCAGGAACCTGATCCCGTCCACGCTTCACCTTTCCACTGTCTACGACCTTGCGGATTTTGTGCAGGAGTCAATGGCCAGCGTGCGCGACGCAATCATCATCGGTTCCCTGCTGGCTGTTGTGATCCTGTTCGTGTTTCTGCGAAACCTGCGAATCACGATTGTGGCGGCGGTGAGCTTGCCATTGACCGTGATTGGGACTTTTTTCTTCATCAAGCTCCTCGGCGGCACCCTCAATCTGATGTCGCTGGGCGGACTGGCGATCGCCATCGGGCTGGTGATCGATGATGCGGTAGTCATCGTCGAGAACATTTACCGCCACATCGGCGCGGGGGAGCCGGTTGACGTGGCGGCCGAAAAAGGAACCCAGGAACTGATTGGCCCGGTAATTGGCTCCACCTTGACCACGGTCGTGGTGTTTCTTCCCCTCGGATTTCTGAAGGGCGCAGTGGGAGAATTCTTCGTTGCGCTTTCAGTTACGCTGACCGCGTCGGTGCTGTTGTCCCTGTTATACGCCCTGACGTTTGTACCGCTACTGGCCGAGTACCTTCTGGCGGGCTCACAGTTCCGCCAGTCTTCAACGAAATTCATGGAACCGGTGAACCGGCTCTACGAACGCGGCATCCGCTGGGCGCTCGGCCGCAAAGCTGTGGTTGGCGTGATCACCCTGGGGCTAGTTGGGTTCGGCTACCTTGCCTACCGCAGCGCTGGGACAGGATTTCTTCCCGAGATGGACGAAGGCGGCTTCGTGCTCGACTACCTGACGCCGCCGGGGACGTCGCTAAGTGAAACCGACAGCCTGGTGAAGCAGATGGAAGCAAAGGTGGACAGGCTTCCGGAGAAGGTGGCGTACTCGCGACGTACCGGCACAGAGTTGGGGCTATTTGTGACCGAGCAGAACAAGGGCGACATTCTGGTCAAGTTGAAGCCTCGTTCGCAACGCCGCCGCGATATTGAAGAAGTGATCAGCGACCTGCGTGAGCAGATCACGAAGAGTATTGCCGGAGTGGACATTGAGTTTGTGCAAATCCTGCAGGATATGCTCGGGGATCTGGAAGGATCGCCGGAGCCGGTAGAAATCAAGATATTCGGTAGCAGCACTGACGAATTGACCCGGATCGGAGACGAACTCGGGCCCAGAATTGAAAAGATCAGCGGCATCGTGGACTACAAAGGGCCGCGGCGGGGGAATCCTGAACTGGTGATTACGGTCGACCCGGCGCTGGCCGCGCACGCTGGCCTGACCGCGGATCAGGTGTCGCAGCAAGTTCAGGAAGGACTGCTGGGATTTTCCCCGACGGATTTCCGGATGAGCGACCATCTGGTGCCGATCCGGATTCGATATCCCGACACATTTCGATCGCAGGAAAGCAATATTCGCCAGTTCCCCATCGTAACCGCCGGCAAGCAAGTCGTCGCCTTGCAGTCGCTTGCCACCATCGCACAGGCGCGCGGGCAGAATCAGCTGCTTAGAGAAAATCAGCGCCTCATGGTAGTGCTTACAGCCCGTCTCGAAAATCGTGATCTGGGTAGCGGGATCAGGGATGTGAAAAGTGTGCTCGCGGGGTACAACTTTCCGGTTGGCTATACCTACGAAATCGGCGGGCAATACGAGACCCAGCAGAGTTCATTTCGCGACCTGGTGTTTGTCCTGGGACTTGCGCTTGCGGCGGTATTCACTGTGCTGGTAATTCAGTTTCGCGCGTTTCTCCCGGCGCTGGTGATCATTTCGGCTGCACCCATGTCGATGATCGGCGTGTTTGTCCTGTTGCTGATTACGAGCACGCCGCTCAACGTGTCGTCCTTCATGGGAATCATTCTGATGGTGGGGCTGGTGGTAAAGAACGGGATTATCCTGTTTGAGTATTACGAGCGCCTGCACGGGACCATGTCGTTGACCGATGCGCTTGTACAGGCGGGCCGAATTCGGTTGCGGCCTATCTTGATGACCACACTCTGCACTCTCTTCGGGCTGTTGCCGCTGGCGCTCGGGTTTGGTTCGGGCGCGGAGCTCCAAAAGCCACTGGCTATCGCAGTGATCGGCGGCCTGACGATTTCTACTCTCATTACTCTGATTGCGATTCCGGTGTTTTACACGGCCCTGCAGCGCCCACAGAAAACCACAATCCAGGAGGATTTATGACGAAGTCTTACACGCTCTGCATGATCGGGCTGTTTATGGTCGGAACCGTGCTCGCACAATCGGCACCCCCTCTTTATAAACAGGTCGCGAAGTTTCAGGTTGGCGGCGATGGCGGGTGGGACTACATCACCTACGATGCCGACTCCAACCGGCTGTTCATCGGGCACAGCATGGAAATCACCGTGGTGGATGCGGAGACAGGCAAACAGCTGGGCAGTGTACCGGCGAACGGTGCGCATGGCGTCGCGGTGGTACCGGGCAGGAACCTGGGCTTCAGCACCAATGGCCGCGCTGGAACCGTCACCGTATTCGACCTGAAGACCCTGCAGCCGAAGCAGGACATCAAGGCTGGCGAGAATCCAGACGCCATCATTTATGACCGCTATGCGAAAAAAGTTCTGGTCATGAACGGCCGCAGCCAGGACTTGATGGTCATCGATCCCGACACATTGAAGGTGGAGACATCGGTCCCGCTGGGAGGAAAACTTGAATTTGCATCCGCCGATTCCGCTCATGTGTATGTGAACGTAGAAGACAAGGGCGAGATTGCCACAGTCGATTCGAAAACATGGAAAGCGGACAAGCGATGGAAACTGACTGGCTGTGAGGAACCTTCCGGTCTTGCGATCGATGAAAGTTCGCACCATCTGTTTTCAGTCTGCGGGAACAAGAAAATGATCGTCGTCGATACAGCAGACGGTCATATCGTCGATACGCTGGATACTGGCGCCGGCACGGATGGAGCAGCATTCGATCCAGAACCTGGATATGCGCTCGCATCGAACGGCGCCGGGACTTTAACGGTGGTGAAACGCGGAGAGGATCGACGCTACCACGTTGCGGGGAACGTCTCCACTCAGCAAGGGGCACGAACGCTAGCCGTCGATCCGAAAACCCACAGGGTTTACCTTCCCACCGCAGAGTTCGGCCCCAAGGCAGAAGGCCAGTCCCGTCCAGGCATCAAGCCGGGTAGCTTCGTCGTTCTCGTTTACACGCCGGTGCAGTGATGTGGACTCGTTGTCAGTCAGAAGACCTGCTGTCTGTGTCCCATATCAAACATTCGTTCGTACGCAGGCGGGCCGACTAAAGACACATCGCGGGACTAAGCTCGCAGCATCATGGCACGCCCACGCCAGCGCCAGCGCTTGGCTCTCGACGAAGTCCTCGACTTAGTTAGCCAAATGCGCGAAGAGTTCGCAGCGGTCAAGAGATCTCTGGAGCGGCTAAAATCTGCACCTCTCCCGCTAAGGGACGCCGGCGAAGAACGCGGCGCATGCGCCAAAAACACTCTATCCTGAATTGCCGCTTCGCGGGCCCACGCCGTTATCACTCGAAAAGTCATTCCAGGCTAGACTTGGGTTGGGGGGAGTCGATCGTGTCGCGGATGGGGCGATGTGCATTGAATATCCACGCGAGCGCCTTCAAACCCGCCACCGCATGCGATGAACCATCTGGCGACCCCAGGCAGAGGGATTGACGATCAGTTCATCGATGCGATTACTTCGTCTCAGCGAAGTCGAGAAATCTTCCGCAGATCGTGTATTCCGCTACTCCCCCGCGCGCATGGCCCTTCTCTTTCCGGGCGTAGTTTGTCTGGGCACTACCCTGCTGCTCATTCATTGGGAAGGGCGACTGGAATCACTTCACTACATCGCCTACTCCATCTTCGCGGTTCTTCTGCCTGGCCTGGCACTGCTGCGCAAGTTTCTGTTTGCGCGTTTCCGCCCTTCCAATTGGCTGGTGAGGATGCATCACGCCGAATTGCTCATCCAGTTCCGCTCTTACCTCAACTATTCCCTGCCCGCCGAGGACGTCACCGTAGTCTCAATTCCTTATCAGAATATTCGGTCGGCGCGCCTGGTCCGCGAACGCAGCAAAATTCCAGCCCAGGACGGCGCTACAGAACAGACGCGTCGCATTGTAGAGCTTGAGCTGGCTGGAGATTTGGTTCCACTGTCGAAGTCCCTGGCAGCTGAAATAGCGACGCGCGCTCCCAGGCGGAAGACCTGGTATGGAAGTACGTCGACTCTGTACAGGCACTATCCAGTGAGAATGGTCTCGCCACCGTTCCTGCAGGTAGAGTGGTCGGCCGTGCCGGGTGCTAACGCTTTTTTGGAAGCCTTGCGACCTTACACAAGCATCGCTCCGCCGGTTGTGGTATCAGAAGATTTCGCAAACATCGGTAGCCTGGATCGGGAAGAACAGGAAAGGCGTTTACGCGAACTCGACCAGCGGGGCCAGACTATCGCTGCTGTATACCTGGCAAGAAAGCTGTACAGGTACGACCTCACTCAGGCGGAGGATTTCATCCGCGGACTTCGCACCCTTCAGTAGACGCTCGATCACCCGCCGGCGTTTGCCCGCTGCGAATGCAGGAAAGCGAACGCCGGCAGCCATTGGCTTTCTTGACGACAAGGGTTTTTGTCTCGCGCCAGAAGCTAAGAGCTGGAAGCCAGTTGCTGCGTTCAGCACTTCCGCAACACCGCACCAGAACCCCTGCGAAATGCCAAAGGGGAACAGTCGCCACGCCTGAAGGTCCACGCCCGAAGCGATGTTCCCTGCGGCCTGGGCAACTCCGAAACCCAGAGTTGAGCTAGCCGTGCTCGACGCGTGCTTTTATATCCTCGTACGACGCATCGATAAGCCCGCTTATTGCCGTGGCGTTTGTAGCAGTTCCCGGTCTCAACTTCACGTGGCGCATGAACCTGCCGGCACCTTGCAACAAGCGCGCCGGATCCGGCAGCGCTGCGCCGTGAAAGAACCCCACGTTTACGTGCGAAGTGAATATATTGACGTAGGCGAAGGGCGCATCGCCCAAACATGCCACCGGGCAGCCGTCATGCAAAACCTCCAGAACCTCGTCGCCGCATTTTCGCATCACCTCAAACCACCGATGCGCGATGGATCCCAATTCACCTGCATGCTCTTTCATCCACGCGTCGATGGCAGGATCCCGCTCGACAGTGTCGTTGAATCGCAGCAACTCCGTTCTCATCGTCATGGCGTTTTGAGAGCTACCTGCTGGTTCCAGGGTGCCACACTCTCCTCATACTCCATGGGATCGCCGAAGCCTTCGGTTTGGACACCGAGTTGGCGCAGAGCATCCAGGGCCATCAATCGGCGATGCGCGTTGAATGTCATGATATGGGCGAAGACGCCGCCGAACGTAAAGGTCTCCGCCGGTTCGCAGAGAGCGTCGACGAACGTATCATCCCAGCCGGAGCGGTTTCGGATGTCACCGAGGATACGATGCAGTTCAGCATCCGTCTTTTCGAGCCTTCGCAGCAGAGCTTGCGGGGAGGGCTGCGATTTGTTTGGGTCTTTCATATTCATATCCATATCGGCTCCGGACAGCGCGGCGGTCCAGACTTCCTTCGTGAAGATAATGTTTTCCAGGAGCTGCCTTAGAGTCTTATTCGACTCCCGCCAGGGCAACAGCTCTATGACCGCGGGCAGCGGCCGATCCAATTGCTCCTCTGTCAGAGTACCCGCGTATTCCAGCAAACGCCGTGTGTGCCAGGAGTCGTTGCCTGCAAAACGATCGAATAAATCCATGTCTTTCCCTCCTTTTGTTGATGAACCAATTGCTGACGAACCAGGGGCAAAAAAGTGAATCTTGTTGGACGAAGGCAAGTGAAAGTGCGGATCACGCATCCGGCGATAGAGGCTGGGAGAAGTCCGAAACGCTTTCCGGAAAGCGCGAGTGAACGCCTCCAACGAACCGTAGTTGGCGTCCAGGGCAATGTCTGTGACCGGCATTCCGGTATGCCCCAGTTGATATGCCGCTCGTTCCAACAATAGCCGTCGTCGCATGGCGGCCGGAGTTTCTTCGACCACACTTCGGAACAACCTGTGGAACTGCGTGCGGCTTTGATACGCCTGCCGCGCCAGATCCTGCGTTTTCGCCTGCGTGTCCAGGGAGTTCGCGACAATTGCAGAGAGGCGGTCTGCTGTGTCCTGACCATCCGCTTTATTCATGCGTCCGGTTCCTCACGTTGAACCAATCACTTGAACCGAATCATAGACAAAAGATGACGCCTCGCGCCTGATCGTGCGTACCAATCTTCCTTCTACCTTAAGAGCCGAACCAGCGTCGAATGAAACTCGACACCCCGCCTGGGTATTCTCGAAGCATGCCGGGCGCGCGCCGTCCCATCCGCTATGCATCAGGCGCGCGCCCGCTGTTCGGTTTCCCGGCCCGCTACTACAATGTCCTCCATAGAATGAATACCCCAGAATGAAAACCTCTACCCTGTATCGTCAACAGAAGGTTTCCACCTCAGTACCTGCGGCCGGAGCGGCAAACCTGCTTTCGCCCCTTTCCGTCGGCATCGTCGCGGTCGCCTTGGCGGTGGCAGTACTTGCCATTTACAGCCCCACACTGAATTTTAAATTTATTCTCGACGATCACCGCTATGTTGGCGATCCGCGCGTCCAGTCCCCCGGCCATGTGTGGGAATACTTCACCACTTACGTATGGGCACAGTTTACCGGGGGGCCCGCGAGTTTCTACCGGCCCCTGTTCGTGCTGTGGATGAGGTTGAACTTCATCTTCAGCGGCGAGTCCCCCTGGGGCTGGCACCTGCTGAGCGTTCTGAAACACGTGGCGGTGGCGGTTTTGCTTGGACTCCTGGTATGGAAACTATTGCGGGACCGGGTAGCGGCGTTGCTCGCCGGCGCCCTCTTCGCCCTGCATCCCGCGCAGGCAGAATCGGTGGCATGGATCAGCGTACCCGATTCGCTAATGTCGGTCGCTATCCTCGGCTCGTTGCTTCTTTACCTGCAATACATCCGGCGCGAGTCCCCAACCGGGCAGACGCAAACCGCAGGATCGCATCGAAAATCACGGAAGCAGGTCAAGGGTCAAAGCCGGCCTTCTGCGATTTGGCTCTACGCCTCTGCGGCAGCCTGCCTGGCTGCGATGATGGCCAAGGAAACAGCGATCGTCCTGCCTGCCATCATCTTCGCCGTGGCCCTGGTTGCGCCAGCCGACAGCCGGAGGGCCGCTGCTCCGGCCGAACACGCCATACAGGTTCGGATGGTTTCTGCCTTGCGCGAGACTCTTCCATTCCTGGTGGCGACCGTGGTTTACCTGCTTTTGCGACGCAACGCTCTGGGAGGCCAGATCAGTCCCCTGACTCAGCATTTGCCCTGGAGCACAGTCTTGCTGTCCTGGCCCGCAACTCTTTGGTTCTATCTGAAGGTGCTGCTTTGGCCTGTGCGCTCCTACGGGTTCGCGGACCCCACCCTGGCCGACACGTTTTCGCTGCGGGGTGTCGTCTTGCCGGGACTGGCGGTCGGTTTCGCGGCAGCCGCCCTCGTCGGCGCATCAGCCTGGGCCTGGAGATGGGCCCGGCGCAGTCTCCCCGATCGGGAGTCGACCGGAGTCGAGCGCGCGCTGCTGCTGGGAACCTTACTCCTGGTACTCCCGCTCCTTTTGACGTTGAACCTGAACGCACTCAATCCTGGCGATTTCCTGCACGGCCGTTACACCTACCTTCCGTTGTGCGGACTGATGCTTCTGCTCGCCACCGGATGGCATCTCGCGAGAAAGGGGGGCATTGCGTTCCTCACTGTCGCGGCTTTAGTGGCATTAGTGTTCGGCGTGTTGATCGTGAAGCAGGAGGGTGCATGGAGTGACGACATGACCGTCTTCACCATCGCTCATCAAAACGCCCCGCACAATGTCCCGGTGGCGCGAAATCTGACAAGGGCGAACGTGCAGATCGCAATTGCACTCGACGAACAAGGCCGCTGCGATCAAGCGATGCCAATATTTGAACAGGCGATACAGGAGTTCCCGCAGGATTGGTACGCCTGGGCGGGTATTGGGGAATGTCTTGTGAAACTCAACAATCTGCCACGGGCCGAGGAGTCACTCCGCCACGCCGCCGACCTTTCGCGTGAGCCCCGTGTGATTGAGCAATGGCAACACCTCCGCGCAATGATGGGTCTGGCTCCCGCGCCCATGAAATAGGGACACCACCTGCGTGATATTCCGGCCACTTCGTCCATCCACAACGCGGCAGCCCGAATCTTCATTGCCCGCGTCATTGTTGTCAAAAAATGGCGATTTCACCCATTTACTCGGGCCTTGCTTCTTCTACGACCGCACCGTGTTCGCGGATGACGATCCTGGAGACCTTTGCCCCTTCCTTCACGAACTCGAACGTCAGGTCACGATCAGCGGCGAAGAACACGTTCTCTGACTCGGGATGCAGCAGAAACGTCTTGTCGCCCCCGACGATCAGGGTGAGGACGTTGTTGTCGCGAGTGACCACCAGAGGGCCGGTTTTGGGTGCCTTGAACTTGCCAGTGTATTGTGCGAGCACTTCGGGTTGAATCGTCACTTCCTTTCGGGTGTTCTGGTAGGGGGCGTCACGATGCTCGTAGCTGACTACCCGCCCCATCTTCCACGTGCCATCTTTCAGGAGCCACACGTGGAAGAACTTTGCCACGCCGTCGCGGTATTCGGGCTTGCCGCTGTCGTTAATGTAAAAGTAGTGTTCGCCCGAGAGCACAGCCCCGTAGGTCACGCCGTTCTTTTGAAGCGGGTAGACCTTTACCGTGTCCGGAATGGCTTCCCGCCTCAGCCGGTAGTTCGGTTTGCCGCACAGGCCGGTCTTCAGGATCTCGACGAAGGGACCGAGCCCGACCGTCAGGCCACCCTTATCGTGATAGAACTCGATGTCAGGCCAGAAGAATTGCGACATTTTCTCGACGTCGCAGTGGTTATAGGCGTCCCAAAACGCCGTATCCTCGTGCCGGATCGTCGTCTCCAGGGCTTTCTGGTCCCGGGCAAATACCGGAAGGTGAAGTAAAAGCAACAGCAGGCTCAGCTTGACGCACCAATGCATTCTCATCCGATCCTCGCAGGTAGAGTGGGATACGAGTTCGTGGAGGGCTTTGTTCCGAAGAAGTAAGGATTTGAACGGCTGCTCAAACACGTGGAACTGGCGGCGCGGCTCTGGCGTATCTACATTGAATCGGTGTCGACGGGGCGGCTATGAAAAACCTTTGGCAGGACGTGACCTACGGCGTCCGCATGCTTGTAAAGAGCCCGGGGATCACGCTCGTGGCGGTTCTCACCCTGGCTCTCGGAATTGCCGTGAACACTGCGGTTTTCGGAGTCATCAACGGCTTTATGCTTCGGCCGCTTCCCGGGAAGGACAATGCCAACCTGCTGGCCGTTGCGGAACGCAATGAAAACGAACAGAGCCTTCGCATGGCCTCTTATCTGGATTACGTCGACTACCGGGCACACACTGATGCAATTTCGGATATGACTGCCTATACAAACGGCCTGGTCGGACTCACCGCCGATCATCGCACCGAACGCATCCTGGTTCAGTATGCGGCGGGGAATTTCTTCACTTTTCTCGGACTGCAACCCAGCGTGGGCCGATTGTTCTACCCGACCGAGGGCGAGGCGATCGGAACGCCGCAATTCGCTGTCCTTGGCTACCGTTACTGGCAGCGCAGCTTCGGCGGCGCATCCGTGGTCGGCAAGCCAATCATGATCAATGGCAAGCCTTGCACCATCGTGGGTGTAGCGCCGGAAAACCTGATCGGCCCCTACACACCCATCGAATCGGACGCCTATCTTACGCTTGGTCTTGGCGCAGAACACGAATTCCCCGGTTTGTTCTCGGAAAGGGACGCGCGCTATATGCGCATTCTGGCCAGGCCCAGGCCGGGATTGACGCTGCCGCAAGTGCGCTCATCTCTTCAGGTGGTCGGAACGCAACTCGCTCGCGAGTATCCGAACACCAACAAGTCTATCGTGCCCGAAGTTGTCCCGGAACGTCTGGCGCGTCCCCATCCCGACGCAGCGCGGGCAAATCTGTTAGGTGCTGCCGCATTTTTTGTCATCGCTTCGCTCATTCTTCTTGTTACGTGCGTGAATGTCGTCAATCTTGTACTCGTCCGAGCCTCTGCCCGGTTCAGGGAGATGGCCATACGCACGTCGCTTGGGGCAGGGCGGCTGCGCATTTTTCGCCAGTTACTGACGGAAAGCCTGTTGCTTAGCCTGCTGGGGGGCCTTGCGGGCGCCATTCTGGGCTGGTGGTTCACTCGCCTGCTGGCCTCCGTCCACCTCCCTATGGCCGTGACGATACGCATGAATGCTGGCTTTGACTGGCGCGTCTTTGCGTATATCGGACTGGTTGTGACTGGCAGCGGCCTGGCAGTCGGGTTGGTGCCGGCCTGGCGCGCCTCACGCATGAATCTCAATGCCGTGCTGCGCGAAGGCAGCCACACCAGCAGCCCGGGCTCTACTCATCAGCGCCTGCGTAGCGCCCTGGTGGTGGCGCAGGTGGCAGGGACGCTGATTGTTTTGATCACCGCCGGTCTGTTCATCCGCAGCTTGCAATCCGCTATGACCGCCGATCTGGGCTTCAGGTCCGACGGCGTTCTCAATCTCAGCATGGATCCCTCGCAGATCGGTTACGACGAGGTGCGCGGTACAGACTTCTTCCTCACGCTGATAGATCGAGTGCGAGCGATCCCCGGCGTCGAAGCAGCCAGCTACGCATTCTCCACACCAATGGGCTATTACAACAATGCCACCCAGGTGCGGAGAGAAGATCAAAAGAACCTGCCTCTCGAAGAAGTGCAATCGGTTGGTTACAACGCGGTGGACGAGGATTACTTTCGCACATTGCGAATCTCCATATTTCGGGGCCGCGCGTTTTCTCCATCGGATCAATCTTCAACCCCTCGCGTTGCAGTCGTGAATGAAACCATGGCGAAGCAACTGTGGCCCGGCCAGGACCCTGTCGGACATCATTTCTCGTTTGGCAAAAACGACGCACCCGAGGTCGAAGTCGTGGGCGTTGCCAGAGACGGGCGCTACTTTAACGCTGTGGAAGAGGTGCGCGGATATTTTTATCTTCCACTCTCCCAGCATTACAGCGCCATCCGGGTTCTACACGTCCGAACCACCGTCCTGCCGCTCGCTGTTGCTGGTCTCATCCAGAGCGCCATTCACGACCTCGAGCCCAATCTTCCCGTATATGACGTTGAAACTTTGCGAGATTCCCTGAATGGCCCCAACGGCTTTTTTCTCCCGCGCATGTTGGCGATTCTTGCTTCTGTTTTCGGGCTCCTGGGATTACTGCTTGCACTTGTTGGCGTCTACGGTGTGATCTCATATGCCGTTACGTTGCGCACGCACGAGATTGGAGTGCGCATGGCCCTGGGAGCGCAAAGGCATAACGTGCTGGAAATGATTCTCCGGCAGGGAGTCGTCCTTGCAGGCTGCGGGTTATTTATTGGCCTCACGATTTCGTTCGGCCTGATGCGCTTCCTCACGAGTCTGCTCTTTCACATCAGCGCCTTCGATGCCGTCACCTATGCCGGAGTCTCCGTGCTTCTGGTGGCCACCTCACTGCTGGCCTGTTACATTCCCGCCCGCCGTGCCGCAAATGTCGAACCTCTCACGGCCCTGCATTACGAATAGGGCGCTTTCGGCTGCACGTCTCGGTTCCAGGTCAATCGAGGTTTAGTCGGGAAACCGAATGTGGACCCCGCAGGACGCGGCTTTGTCCGAATTCCGGAACAAAGAATCAGTTTCCAGCTCCACCGGGGTCGAACGGGATTATCGTAACCGGGAAGCAATTGGCCGAACCCAGGAAACATGACGATCTTCCCGATGTGGACCCGCGGCTCTCCGCCCGGTTTCTGGCTCGTGTACCAGAAACGGCAACCCAACTTCTTTCCAGATTTCCATTTTCAGGGTATGTTGCGCGGCATGGCTTGCAGCGTGCGGGGTTTGATCGCAATCAGTGTCCTGATATTCAGCATGGCTGCCAGCTGCTTCGGGCAGCGTGGTGCCCTGACGGTACCCCAGGCGCTCGATCAGATGGCGCAGGAAGCGGAAGTTATCTTCCTCGGAGTCGTCACATCGACGAAGGTCGAGCCGCATCCCCGGCTCGCCAATCTCATGACGGTCGTGGTTTCGATGAACGTCTCGGAAACGGTGAAGGGATCGCCGCGAAAATCCATCGTGTTCCGCCAGTACGTCTGGGATTTGCGCGACCAGTTCGACGCGGCGCAATACAGCAAGGGACAGGAATTGCTCTTGCTGCTCCGCCCCGTTTCGGAATACGGATTGACCAGCCCGGCCGGGCTGGAGCAGGGTCGCTTCCGTATTTTTCGGGACGCGAGGGGCCAGGCAACGGTGCTGAATGGCCGTGGCAACCTGGGGCTATTCCAGTCGGTCGAGGCGCGGGCGCAGGCACGGGGAGTAGTGCTCTCTCCCCGGGTGACGGCGATGGTTCGCAAGCCGCAGGCGGGTGCTGTTCCCCTGGCCGATCTGGTGGAAGCGATCCGCAGCCTTGAGGTTTCGCAGTGACAGCATTTTCGTCCCGCTTTGCGCCTTGCCTGTTGATCGTATGTCTTCTGTCCGTCACCGTCTGGGCCGGTGGTCCTCTCCTGGCTGGAGGACCGGCGGTCGGAACCCGTAACCGGTTTGGAGTAGATGGCAAGCCCTTTACCTGGGACCCGGCGAAAATGCCGATTGCCTATCGGGTCGATCCGGGGCCCATGGCGATAAGTCCCTCCGGATCGGTCGTTATCGATCACAACGCCGGCCTGCAACGAGTGCAGAGCATGCTTGGCGTCTGGCAGGCGGTGTCCACCGCGAATATTTCCTTCACCAATGCCGGCGCACTGCTGCCGGCCGGAAGCTATTCCGGAGGCGATCTTAAGACGGCGCAGCAGTTCAACGACATAATAGGCTCGTGCCGCTCGGGGGCGCAGAGCCCGGTGATCTTCGACGCTGACGGCAAGCTCATGGCCAGTCTCGGGTTTCCGGCGGGGGTTATCGGGTTCAACAGCGGGTGCGCGCTCGACGCCACGAACGGGACCATCGTCACTTCAGCCGTCACACTCAATGGTCAGTTCCAGGACAAGGTCCAGTCCTCGACGAACTTCGAGCTTCCGCAGAACAGCTTTGATGAGGCCATCACCCACGAGATCGGGCACCTGCTCGGACTGGATCACTCGCAGATCAATCTGAACGTACTGCTCAACCACACCTCGCCATGCGATCCGGACGAACTGGCGGGTTTGCCGCTTATGTTTCCGGTTCTGCTCTGCCAGGCGAGGAAGGATGCCGGTCTGCCGGTGTTGTCGCACGACGAACTGGCGTGGATCTCGAGCTTCTATCCCAATGCCAGCACGGTTCAGAACTTTGGGACCATCACCGGCACCATTTTCTTCGCTGACGGCGTCTCTGCGGCCCAGGGCGCAAACGTGATCGCGCGACTGGTCGACGATCCGTCAACGCCCGGGGACGAATCACGGCGGGTCGCAGTTTCGGCGGTTTCAGGCTACCTGTTCACCGGCAATCCGGGGCAGAGTGTGACTGCCGGTGCCTCCCAGAACACGAACGGCAACGCGAGCGGATCGCGCAACCCGGCATTCATCGGGTTCTACGAAATTGCGCTTCCGCCGGGGACCTACACGGTTGAGATCGAATCGGTCTTTCCCGCGTTCGCCGGAGGCTCCGGCGTCGGGCCGATCAACCCTCCGGCGCAGACAGTGACTATTCCCGAGTTCTGGAACACCGATGAGTCTGCTTTCGACTTTCCTCTCCAGCGCGGCTTCATCACGGTTCACGCCGGAGAGGAGATCGACGGCGTTGACATCATCATGAACCCTCCGTTTACGCGCTTCGATCAGAATGAGGACAGTGGCAGGCTGCTGGATACGCCGGTGGTTCTGCCGCTGGCGACGCTGGAGGATGCCTTCGCATGAGACGGCGATCCCTGGCGACCGCGGCCGGCATCCTGCTGCTGGCTTTTTCCATGGCATGCGGAGGAGGTGGTGGCTCGTCCTCGGGATCAGGGAGCGGCGGCAATTCAGCACCGGCGCTGACAATTGTGAACGACTCATTTCTGCACGGCACTTTGACTGGACAGCCTTACAGCGTGACCCTGACCGCACAGAATGGTGTCGGCGCCCTCACCTGGTCGATTTCGCCGGTTTCACCGACGGCATTATACGTGACCGGACTTTCCATCGATCCTGCCACGGGAGTGCTTTCGGGAACCGCAAATTTTGGGGGTACGGCAGGTTTCAACGCCAGGGTTGTAGATTCCGCCTCACCGCCCCATAGCGCAACCAGGAGCTTTACAGTCACGGCTAACTCCCCGCTTCAGGCAGGTGGTCCGCAAAGTGCGACAGTCGGACAGTATCAGACCTTCGGAGCCATAGAACCGTCATTTTCCGGGGGCGTGTTTCCCTATACCTTCAGCCTGTCAGGAACAATTGCTCCCGGGCTGCTGCTCAGCGCCACCACCGGGCAAATCACAGGAACCGCGCTCACTGCCGGCGTGTTTGTCAGCACGATAACCATTCAGGACTCGTTTTCTCCCCCAGAGGTCGTGACCGAGCCGGTTACCATCACGGTAGTGTCACCATCCCTGAATTTTGCGAATTCGCTCCCCAATCGACTGCTCCAGAATCGTCCATTCAGTGGCAGGGTGATCGCGAGCGGAGGATTGCCTCCCTATCACTTTTCGGTGGCGTCAGGATCGATGCCGCCCGGGATCAGCTCGATCGATCCGAACAGTGGCCAGACCAGCGGCACTCCCACAACACTGGGGAATTATTCGGTAACGGTGAGCGTGACCGACACAAGCACTCCACCGCAAAGCGTCACCGGCAGCTTTAATATGACGGTAGCACAAGCAATAGGACGCAACGATACCATCGCGACCGCCACCCCGGCAGGCAATGAAGGCACAACCGCCTCGATCAGTCCTTATATCGACCCTCCCGGAACCGCCCCGCTGCCCGGCGATAACGACTATTACAAACTGGTCTCCCTGGGCGGCCCAGGAAACATCGTGCATGTTCAAACCGTGGCCGCGGGCGCAGGCCCATCGCTGCTGGACACGGTGATTGAGATCCTTGACGGCAACGGCACTCGCTACACAACTTGCCGCCAACCAGGAGACACCACCAGCAACTTCAATTCGTCCTGCCTTAACGACGACATCGGCGGCCAGTCGCCCTCGCTGAATTCGGCGCTCGACTTCCAGGTACCCGGAGCAAGCAACACCGCGACCACATTTTATGTTCACGTCCTCGACTGGCGAGGCGACGCGCGACCGGACATGGTTTACTTTCTGGCGGTCTCGGGCGTGGCTTCACCGATGAGTATTACCTCGGCTCCTCCTATTCCAGCCGCTCGCACCCACAACTACTCACAGCAAATGACGGCGACCAATGGCATTGGAACGGTTACCTGGTCGAAGACAGTGGGGAATCTTCCGCCCGGGATTGCTCTCGGAACAGACGGGTCGTTGACCGGCATCGCTACCGCGAACGGGACCTATTCTTTTACGCTGCAGGCAATCGACTCAGCCACTCCACCACAGACGGCAACGGCTCAGGAATCCATTCAGGTAGTGGACCCGGTGAAGATCACCAGTTCGCCCAGTCTTCCCGACGCCTGCCTGAATAAGCCTTACACTTTCACCCCGACCAAGACTGGCGGGCTGACGCCGTTTCACTGGGGCATTAACGGTTTCTGGATCGGCATCTTTCCCGATCCTTCGACCGGGGTGTTTAGCGGCAGTTCTCCGGTGACGGGAACCTATTCCGTGGCTTTCGGCGTCACCGACGCCACCAACACTGGCGACGGCCAGACCATCACCCTCACCATCAATCAGTGTCCCTGAACCTCCCGTCCCGCTGACGCTGCTCCTGGTTCCTGAGTTTGAACTGCTGGCCACTGATGTAAAGGGCTGTCTAATGAGTCATTTCCGAACAGCCCGTTGCGCCCGACGGGAGCCAGCCGCGAGCAATATATTTGTTGCAACGATTATCGTGTTAACGCATCTAATTAACGTAGAAAGGACATAACCACCATGAGCACACTGGCTACACCGCAAACATCTGCTGCTACCACCTGGAACCTTGACCCCGCCCACTCGGTTGCCGAGTTCAAGGTCAGGCACATGATGATCTCAAACGTAAAAGGCCAATTTCCCAAGATCACCGGCGTTCTGACTCTGGACGAAGCCGACCGGGCAAACTCTCGTGTCGACACATGGATCGAAGCAGCTTCGATCCAAACCGGCGATGCCCAGCGCGACGCTCACCTAAAGAGCCCTGACTTCCTGGATGCGGAAAAGTTCCCCAGCCTGTCCTTCAAGTCCACGAAGGTCCGACTTGCCGGGAATGGAGAACCGACAGTCGAAGGCGATCTGACCATTCATGGGGTCACACGTAAGGTGGTCTTTGCCGTTGAAGGACCGACTCCTGCAGCCAGGGATCCCTGGGGCAATACCCGGATTGCGGTATCGGCGACGACGAAGATCAGCCGCAAGGACTTCGGCCTGACATGGAATGCGGCGCTTGAAAGCGGCGGCATTCTGGTCGGCGACGAGGTAACCATCACCCTCGACGTGCAGTTCGTAAAGGCGTGAGGCGCGGGATGTTAACCATGCGCCGCGCCGCAATCTTGCGGCGCGGCGCAAAAAAGACTAAAGATTTAGGTTAAAGAGTACCGACAAGGAAGGACAAACTCATGTCACTCCGCCCAGTCAGACAGATTATTCAAACCACACCCACCATTGAGGGCGCCGGGGTTAAACTGCAACGCGCCTTTGGGTTCGGCAAGACAAAGGATTTCGATCCTTTCCTCCTGCTGGACGATTTTCGCAACGACAAACCGCAAGACTATCTGGCGGGATTCCCGTGGCATCCCCACCGCGGAATCGAGACGATCACCTACGTGCTGGCCGGCTCCGTGGAACACGGCGACAGCCTGGGCAACAAAGGTAAGATGACCGCTGGAGATGTGCAATGGATGACCGCCGGCAGCGGCATTCTGCACCAGGAAATGCCCAGGGGAGACGCCGATGGACGCATGCACGGCTTCCAACTGTGGGCAAACCTGCCGTCATCTTTGAAGATGACCGACCCGCGCTATCAGGACATTCCGGCGGTCGAGATCCCCGAGGTCACCGACGATGACGGCACCCGCGTGCGCATCATCTGCGGTGAGTTTTGGGGAAAGCGAGGACCAGTGGAAGGTGTAGCTGCCGATCCGAACTACCTCGACGTCTCGGTTGCTCCGGGCCGGAAAAAGCGGCTCAAAATCGAGACCACGCGCAACGCCTTCGCCTACGTGTTCGCAGGTTCCGGCACCTTCCGCGACTGCTCGAATCCGCAGGCGGTTCTGACCGAGCAGGTTGAGAAGCCCGAAGCGCCACCGGTGTACGACGCTCGCAATCACTCGCTGGTGCTGTTCGACCGCGGTGATGAAATCTCTGTACAGGCTGGCGACGAGGGGATTCGCTTCCTGCTGGTATCGGGCAGACCGATCGAAGAGCCGGTGGCATGGTATGGCCCAATCGTGATGAATACGCAGGAACAGCTGCGCCAGGCTATGGCGGAGCTGCAAACCGGCGCCTTTATCAAACATCGCTGAAGCAAACGTCGGTGAAACAGGGATCGCCGAATCGCTAAAAGACGGCTCCGCAAAATCCGTCACCCGTGCCTTCAAGTCGAATTCGGAGCCGTCCGGCAGCGATTCATAGGGTAAAGTCTCCAGATGGCAAAGCGCGCACCCGCCCGACGACGTCCCCGCAAAGCGAAGGCCGGCACCAGGGGCCTTACACCGGCAGAGTGTCAATTAGAACAACCCGAGGGAGCTGCCGCGGTAGCCGCGGATGCCGTCGCTCAGGCAGGCGGCCGCGTGGTGGGCAGGTACAAGGAGCCGCTTGGCGGCTATCAAACTCTGCTCTCAATTCTTCCCATCGACAAGATCGAGCCAACGCCATTTCAGCGCGATCTCTCCGACACACACCACAAGCGCCTTGCCGACGTTATCAATAAGACCGGGCGTTTTCTCGACCCGGTCATCACGGTCGTGGCTCCAGGCGGCGGTTTCTGGACTCCAAACGGCAGGCATCGCCTTGAGGCCATGCGCCGTCTTGGGGCGAAATCCATCACGGCCCTGGTTGTCGCCGAACGCGAGGTAGCCTGGCAGATCCTGGCTTTGAATACGGAGAAAGCGCATAACCTCAAAGAACGTTCACTGGAAGTCATACGAATCTACCGCGGACTGGTCGAGGAAGATGGTTCACGACCGGAATCCGGGTTTGCCTTTTATCTCGATCACGCCGCGCTCGTCACTCTCGGAGTGTGCTACGAGCGAGTGCCGCGATTCGGTGGCGGGGCTTACCACCCAATCTTGCGTCGCCTTGAGGACTTCAGTGATGACCCATTGCGCTCTGCCCTTAAGCTTCACGAAAAGCGGGCCTCTCTGGTGCTGGAGCTCGAGGAAAAAGTTGCCGCGGTGGTCAGGAAGTTAAAGGAGCGTGGACTGGTTAGTCCATACCTGCGTTCGTTTGTGGTGGCGCGCATCAACCCGTTGCGATGGATCAAGGGCGAACCCCCGCCGCTCGAAGATGTTCTGAAGACGATGCGCGAGCGCGTAGCAAAGTTCAACGTCGAAAGGATCAGGCCTCAGGATCTTGCCGGCGCCGCTGGTCCGCCCGATGATGAGATATAGACGGTGACATATGGATGATGACATGTAGACGATGAGATACAGGAGGAATAGGGCGATGACCTCTCCATCCGTAAGGAAGCATGCGGGCACCGCGCCGGCGAGTGACCAGCCTCCAGTTCCAGAACCTGCATTCGCCGAGCGTGCCCGGACATTGGTTTATTTGGGGCGCATCGGTAGCCTCTCGACTCTCTCGCGCAGACAGCCAGGGTTCCCATTCGGATCGGTAATGCCCTACGGGCTTGACGATCGTGGGCGTCCCATCCTCCTTATCAGTACGATGGCGATGCACACGCAGAACCTGCAGGCCGACTCCCGAGCCAGCTTGCTTGTCACCCAGGAAGACTCCGGCGGCGATCCGCTGGGGGCATCGAGAGTCACGCTGGTAGGAAATGTTCTGCCAATTCCAGACGCAGAGGTGGCCGAGGCTCGAAAGCTATACCTGGCGCGCCACGCCAGCAGCAGGTATTGGGTAGACTTTCAGGACTTTTCGTTTTATCGCCTGGACGTGGTGGACGTCTATTACGTTGGCGGCTTCGGTGTGATGGGCTGGGTGTCGGCCACCGATTACGGCGGCAGCCAGGCTGACCCTCTGGCAGACTCGATCGCGGAAATCATTCAGCACATGAACGCCGACCACAAGGATGCGCTCGTCCTGCTTGCCGGAAAATTTGCTCGCATTGAGGCGTCGGAAGCTGCCATGACGGCAGTCGATCGCCTCGGTTTTCATGTGCGATTAAAAACACAGGAGGGCGTCCGAGGCGCCCGCGTCGCATTCCTGCGCGAGGTAAGCAATTCCGGGGAGGCTCGAAAAGTTCTGGTGGAAATGGTGCGACAGGCGCGTTCACAGCCCAACTGAGCTTTAAAAAAAAGCTATCGAGAATGGCAGATGGCTCCGGAGTCCGGCAAGAAGGGGGCGGCGGATGGCTTCAATTCTTCACTTGCGATACCTGCCAGCGTAAGTCTCGGCGCTTCCGGACTCGCCTGAAACGTAAGCCACCCATTTACCGTTTGCTGAAAGCGCTCCACACTAGCCGGCCGTCAAGCGGATTCAATACGGTGGGCGATGCATTTCCGGAGTTACGGCTGAAACGCCAGAGACTGTATCCGGCCGGTTCCGCTTCCTAAAACAACAAGTCCTTGCCATCTGAAACACCACGAACACGGATAGCGATACTCAACTCGGGGAAGCAGAATTTCTTTCCCGGCTGTGCGCCTTGCAATGAAATCAGCAGACCACCAGCGCCAGCGGTGAAGATTCCTCTAATTTCCTCACTCTCGCGCAAATGCACCTTCCGGAGAGATGTACTATGAGGGACTGCTGCGGGTCCGGGGTTTGCCAGTTCGAGCCCTTGCTCATCCATGAAATTGACATCACAGGCAGGGAATCGCGCTGGTTTGCCGGACCAGGGTACGCTGGGTCATCGCATTCTGACTCTTGGCATAACCGGCTACGGCCGCCTGGCGCGGGAATATTATGTACCGGCGCTGGCTCGGATGAAGGACCTGCGGATCGCAGCGGTGGCTGATCCGTTCGAGGCATCCCGGCTTGCGGCGTCCAAACGGCTTCCGCAGGTGCACACCTACCCTAGTCACCAGCAAATGCTGTCACACGAAAACCTGGATGCGGTTCTGATCGCCTCACCTCCATTCTCCCATCTGACTGCATGGCTGGAGGCTCGGCAACGAAAAGTAGCCGCCTTCGTCGAAAAACCATTCGCGCTGACTTCGCAAATCGAGCAATTGCCCGAGCTCAGCGACACCGAGGCTGCACTGATGGTCAATTTTAATCGCCGTTTCTGGCCACCTTATCAACGGGTGACCGAAGCTGTCGCGAGCGGGATGATCGGGACCTTGAAAGACATTCACTTCAAGCTTCACGCCGACGTAATTCGCTGGTCAACGGTAACCCAACATCGTCTCGCTCCGGGTGAAGGAGGAGTTCTGCACGACCTGGGGAGCCAGGCGGTTGATCTGATCTGCCAGATTGCAAAGTGCGAACCTCTGCAGATTTCCGCCAGCGTCGAGAGCAAACGGTGGGAATCGGATCACGTGAACCTGGAATTGGAATTTCCCCAGGGCCTTCACGCGCGCTGCGATCTTGCTTATGACCAGCAGAACTGCGAATCGCTTAGGGTCACCGGCAGCGCAGCATCCATAATTCTGCGCGAAGCCAACATGACGGCGCATGTCACGCAAACCGGCCGCCTGTCGATGGCGACCCGGCTTTCGGACTATGCCTGGCTAGGTTATCGCTTTCTGTTTCCCACACAAAGACTGTTACGCTACACCGTCACCACTGCGCTAAATCGATTCGTGGAATCGATTCGAACTGGCGGCCCGTTTCATCCGGGCTATGCCGAAGCGCGCTCGAATTTCCGGCTGCTGGCGTTAGCATCCAGCGCCGCAGACGTGGCCTTGACGTCAGGAGAGGCGAATGAGTAACGGTGGGCAGTCCGGCCGCCAGCCTGTGGCCATGATTGGCGTCGACGCCGCCGATCTTGACTTCATCCGTGCAAATTTTTCGTCGCTGCCTAACCTGCGTCGTGCAATCGAAACCGGCGTCACGCGTAAACTGCAGTCAACCGCCGCGGCGCTCACCGGATCGGTCTGGCCCACCTTCTACACGGGGAAACCACCGGGCGAACACGGTATTTATCACCACCTGCAATGGGACAGCACCCAGATGCAGCTCCGCCGCGTAACCGAGGAGTGGCTGTACTGTGAACCTTTCTGGTATGACCTCGAGCGGCGTGGATTGAGAGTGGCTGCCATCGATGTCCCCATGGCCTTCCATTCGCGACTGAACCGAGGGATAGAAGTGATCACCTGGGGATCGCACGACGAGCTGACCTCATTCGCAACACACCCTCCAGAAATCGGCAGCAGCATTTTGAAGCGATTCGGTAGCCATCCAATGGGCCACGAGATTCCAGTTCAGCATTCTTCCACCGAGTTGGAAAAAATTCGGCGCAACCTGGTCAAAGGCGCACAACTGAAGGCGGAGATGGGGGAGTGGCTGGCCGCGGAGCCGTGGGACTTCTTTCTAATCGTCTTCGGCGAATGCCATCGCGGAGGCCACATCTTGTGGCCAGGGCGCCCGGAGGTATCCGCCACTGCCCTGCTTGACGTCTACCGCGCAGTCGATGACGGGGTGGGCCGCTTGTTGAATATTCTCACGCCGAAGGGCCGTGTCTTCCTGTTTGCTTTACATGGCATGGGGGCAAACACATCGCAGGAGCACTTCGCGGCGCGCATGGTTGATCTGGTCAACCGTCGCTTCACCGGCGCACAGAACCGAGCTGCGCCGTCGCCGCGTCGCAAGAGCCTGGTTCCGTGGCTGCGCGAACACGTTCCCGCCAGTTTGCAGAATGCGATTGCCCGCTCCGTGCCGGTAACGGTGCGCGATGCTGTGGTCAACCGATCGATCGTCGACGGGCATGACTGGAGCCGCACCCCGGGGTTCGCAGTCCTGGCCGACGCCAACGCCTATCTCCGCTTCAATCTTGCTCAAAGAGAGCGGGCGGGGATGTTGGCAATGGGAAGTGACGCACAGGCTCAGTATCGCGAATTGCTGCTGCGCTGTGTTCAAAGTTTTCGACACGAGTCCAGCCAACCGCTGGTTCAGGACGTGTTGTTCTCGGATAAACACTTTCCGGGAGCCCGATCGCAATATCTTCCTGACATGATTCTCACCTGGAACGATGCAGCGCCGGCAAGTTCGATTTATTCCGAAGAATTTGGAACGCTTCACGCCGAACTTGCAACTGGACGTGGGGGAAATCATCGTCCTGACGGCTTTTGCGTCGAGATCCATCCTGCCGCGGCGCAAGGCGGAACCGCTGATTCGATTCCCATCTGGGAATTGGGTGGACTGGCCATGCGGACTAGTCAATGACCTAACAAGACTGAGATGCCCGTCCATACTAAAGGTCTTCCGGGCACGATGGACCACTTCATCCGGCCATGTGTGGGTTGGAAATGCGAGTTTGTTTGTGATCCTTCGCAGGCAGTCGGCTTCCCGGTACCCAATTCGCCGCTGCCGATGTATACGACCAGAATCAGGCTGCGGACTGGTCAGGTTGAGCCACAGAAGCGGCCGGTCGCTGGCCATTGCACTGCAGCAGGCGAGGACGGTGATACCAGCGCTCGGCCTTACGCCACCTCACGCTTGATCCGCGGGGGTTGCGCATAGGCCGGGCGCCTCAATTCAGCGTAGGCGCGAGTCGCTTCCGGTTGTTCCTCGTGGTATTCGGGCTCGGTGTTTACCGCCCAGAGATCGTATTTGGCTCCCATGATATTGCGCGCTGCCAGAAGCGCCGTCATCATCGAGTGGTCCTGGTTGTTGTATTTGTGCATTCCGTTCCGCCCTACCACTTGCAGATTCGGCAGGCTGGACTGTAAATAATTCCGAATGCAGTCCACATTCCTGGTCCATCCGTTGTCGTACATGGGATAGGCTTTGGGCATGCGCACGACGGTGCCGTCCTCAATTTCCTCGCGGCGCACCAGCTCCAGTTGAACGATCTCACGGGTTGCGAGTTCGATCAGTTCCGCGTCCGAGGCCTTCCAGAGTTCGTCGTCCTGGAAGACAAAATACTCCAGGCCCAGGCTGGTCTTTTCCTGGTTAGGGACCATAGCCGGCGACCAGTTCTTAAAATTCTGTATACGTCCCACCTTCACTGAAGGCTCGTGAATATAGATCCAGTTGTCTGGTATCGCGTGCTTACGGTTCACGATAAGGACCACGGTCAGGAAATCACGATAGCGCAACGACTCCGCTGCTCGCTGTACCTCAGCGGGCGCTGCGGGATGAAGGGCGCGAACCAAACTGCGAATCGGCATGGAACTGATGAAGTGTGAACCGGAGAAAGATTCTTCCCCGGAGGTTGAGCGGGTAATCACTCGTGTGACCTGTCCGGCCTCGTGGCATACACGGACAACCCGCTGCCCGAGCACCACGGACTGCCCATTCTGCTCCAGCAGTTCGGCCAGCGTCTCCCACATTTGCCCCGGCCCACGTTCGGGATAATGAAAACTTGAGATCAGGCTCTTGACGTGATTTTTACGACCCTGGAAGATAGCGCCCCTGACCGCCGAAAGAAACGACAGTCCCTTAATACGCTGCGCCGCCCACTCCGCGTGAATTTCGCTGCACGGCACACCCCACACTTTCTCGGTGTAAGTCTTGAAGAAGGCCCGGTACAAACGCGCGCCAAAGCGGTTGCAAACCCAGTGTTCCAGAGTCGATTCCTCTCGAAAGGGGAACAACCGGGCATACACGTAGCTGCGTACAATTCGCAGGCTCTCGACGAAGCCCATGCCACGCAGTACATCTCCCACCTTCAAGGGATAGAGAAAGAAGCGATTGCGATAAAGAATTCGAGAGCTGCGCTGTCGCTCGATGAACTTGTCCCCCAGAATTTCTCGCCAGAGCTGGTTCACCTCTTCCCATTTGGTGAAGAAGCGGTGTCCACCGATATCGAAAAGATATCCCTTGTAGTCCACAGTTCGGGCAATACCGCCCACGACGTTGTCACTCTCCAACACAACCGCTGACCTTTCATGTTTGGAGAGCTCGTAGGCGGCGGTGAGGCCGGCAGGACCGGCCCCGATGATCACGACATCATCCGGGGAACGGTCGATGTCAAGTCGACTGCGCAAGGAAGCATCCCGACGCAAATCCAGGGGTCGAAGACTGACCGCAACCTTCATCGCGGTTGACGGTGCAGGAGTCGAGGGTCTCTGATTTACTTGCGCGCTACGTCGACTCCAGTTGGGACGAAAAACTTTTCTTAGATGATGCGAAGCTGTGCACCAGCACCAGACAGCTCCACTGTAGAAGTAATAAAGCCAGTGAACTGGCATTGCGGCAATCGTAAAAATGATCCCGCGCTGTTGGAGGAAAAAACGGTAGAGAGAGAGATTCAGTGCAATCAACAGCATCATGCTGCCGACGACGCCAGTCGCCGACAGCTCAAGCGGCAGTCTTCCGAATGGAACTGGTCCGACCAGAGCTGATCCCAACACCAGCAAGGCGAAAGCCGCAAGCAACAGGGTGGCTGCCCCGCTAAGTCGCGACTTGCGGTCAAGATTCAGATCGGCGGGCATCTGGCCGGTTTCCAGAATCAGGTTTGTCCACGGAACTGCCCGATCACGGATGTCGGACTTCAGCATGCCAATCAAGGTCCAGCGTTTCAGATGCTTTACTTGAATACGCTTGTCTAACAGAATTTTGTGACCGGCCTGGCGAAGGCGAAGTCCGAGTTCAATGTCCTCAATACTGGGGCGCGGATATTTCCGGGCATCGAAACTATGGCGCCGAAAAATTTCGGTCCGAATGGCTCCACAGCCCGCCCAGAATGTCCCGGCCTCGGGATTTGAAGTCTGGTGTACGAAGTGGTGGGCCAGGTTCTTGAACTGAGAGAAGAAACCAGGATCGGCCGGAGCTCGATCATAGGATCCAAAGACGGCGGCAAGGTCCGGATCGCGCTCGAAATCATCTGCGATCATCTGAAGTGTATCGGGTGAAACCGCCACGTCAGCGTCGACAAATACCAGGACCCGTCCGTGGGCGTGGTCAGCTCCCAGATTGCGTGCACCCGCCGGTCCCAGTTGGCGTGGCGTTCGCATATATCCTACGCCGTGGGAGCCTATGACCTCTTCCGTGTTGTCGGAAGAACAGTCGTCCACAACCAGAACTTCGAAATCCCTGAAATTCGAGCCCTGCAGGGCTGCAAGGCATGAGGGGAGCTGTGCCCCGGCGTTGAACGCGGGTATCACGACGGTAAAATTTGAAGCCTGTCCCAAGTTGCTCCCGAGCACAAAAAGACTTTAACCGATTGGTGGCTATTCTAGACCAGGCTGGCAAAGTGGCGGGGAATAAGTAAGGCCGCATTCGGCTGCAAACGCCATATGTGAGTAATGGCAAGGAAGTACACATCAGATGAAATCATTTGCGTTCGACTGGCAGCTAAGCGCTTTAAAAGGCAGCCACTCGGGCCGCCAACAAGCGCCAGGCACAGATACCCCGTAAAGTCACTGCGAAACGACAACGCCATCACGGGTGAGAAATGGGACTTACACTCGGCAGCCCAAAGGTGTCCGGGCCCACAACCATGTCCGGGGCTTCAGAACCATTTGGTTTTCGAAGGTCCTGATTCAAGATGGACAGAGCTGGCCACCACTCCGGCGCGGCGTCAATGCTCATCGCGACAGTGTGTACATTTCTGACCTTTGCATCTCGGGCGATCGTTCGAAGTTCCTTTACGGCATCTGTACGCCAGTCTTGACCTCGCTTCAGAAATCCGCAGCAGAACCCGCTGATGAGGATCACGAGAAATCCGATCCCGAGAAAAGGAGCGGCACGCGGGCGAACGTCATTTATCCGAATGAGCACTTCAGCAGCGAGTAAGAACAGCGGCGGATATATGAATAATAGGTAACGGTGATCGGCCGGCAGTGCCCAATAGCGATTCAGGCTCGAGGTACCAAAGTTCAGGTAAATCCAGGGCACAGCTGCCCACAAGACCGGAAGCCTCCATCTTTCAACGTCCAGAAGAAAGAAGCCGGCAACTACGAGGGCAATTGCAACCAGCGAGTGGAGCCCAAAGTGCAGTGACGGCAGAATCATTGTTCTCGGGTAGACCTTGAACAGTCGCCACCAGAGATGCTGGTTCACATAGACCATATATGGAAGGCCGTTATGGTGGGCCATGGCGTGAGGACGAAACATGAGATCGCGGGTCAAGGCCACATAGTAGACGTGCTCGAGTCCCACGATCATCAGGACTCCTGCGGCAATGCCGGAGAAGGCCCGCCACTGTCGGCGCGCCAAAGCGTCCAACATAAGTGCCGGAGCCACGAAGAGGGCCGGTTCCTTCGACAGGTAGGCTGCTCCGATACACAGCCCGGAAACGAAGCCGGCAGAAGCAGGAGTTTCCGTGCCCCAATACAGGTATGCCAAAACCGCCGCTAAAATCCACGCTCCCGCAATCGGCTCTGGCACCAAAATCGTTGCATACCGAATATCCGCAGGAAATGTCGCAAGCAGGAGCCCGGCGATTAGCGCTGCCGTGGAACTGAAGAGTTTCCGCCCCACAAGCATCAGCATCGCGACCGAGACCGTCGAAGCCAACAGCGGAACAATGATCGTCGTCCATTCCCCGATTCCGAATGTCTTGTAGACAACACCGACAGGAATAATCACGCCATATCGAAGCGCGAACTGAGATAGCTCAGGCTTGTAACTCAACTGGGCGATCAGTTCCGCGTAGCGCGAATATTCCAGGTCATCCGACGCGATCAACCCGGTAAAGCAGGCAAGGCGCATCAAAAGGCCAACGGCCGCGATAACTGCAAACAGTGTCCAGAAGTAGTCTTCGCCCAGAACGGCAAACGAACTTCGCGGCTTGCCTGTCGCAGTCGGAAGCGCCTGGAATTGTCGTGTCATTGGATTAGACAGACGAAAGGATCGGATCAGAGAAGCTGCGCCCAACGCTCTCTGCCACGTCGCGATTGTCGCTGGGAGCCGCGACAATCGCCTGAATATGAGCTACATGGAATTCTCGCATCTGCTGGCGAAATCGTTCCGGCGAAGTGGAAATTACCGAACCACTTCCATCGAGAGAGTGATACGTGAGGATCGGGACTCGCACGATCATGTTTCCCACACGTTCCCAAAAGGAGAAAATAGCAGGCCAGCTGGGCATTGGCATGATTGGCACCCCAACTCCCGTTTTACGCTTTCGCTAGTCCAAAGGAATTCAGTGTAATTTATTTGATGTCGCAATGCCCGATGCAATAAATCCTGGTAGTGGCTCACTTTCAGACAGCACCCGGGCATCATGCTGAGCTCGCGAAACATCTGCGCGGAACGGATAGGCAGTCTGGCCGCACCCGGTGCGATGCGCGCAGGGCCCTTCGGGACTGAAGTCCCTCAGGATGACTGCCATTTTTTTGCTATTCATTTTCAAATTGAGCCACTACCTAAATCCTTGAAATTACGCTTCAATTTGCCAACTCCTTTTGGCCCGCTTAAAATCCGGCGCCTGGGAGGAATAAAGAGGAGGGATATGGAGGAGTGACAAGACCATCGTTGGTCGCACTTGCTATTCTGCTGGTTCTTCTCACCTGCCTGGTGGCTTGTTCGAAAACGCTCCCGGCCGGTACTTACGTCGAACAGAAAGAACCAAAAAACTACCTGGAACTGAAAGCCGACGGAACATTCCTTTTGCAAAAAGACGGCGGAAGTTACGCAGGAAAATATAATCAGGATGGCGAGAACATTGACATGAAGGCGGATGCCGGATTCTCATCGCGAGTCACGATAAGCGGGGGAACGTTAACTGATACAGACGGCTACCTGTGGGTCAAGCGCTAGCCCTCAGGTCCGTTTTTTGGTTTCTTTGTGGCACGTGCCGGTGTTCGCGTACCGGTCAGCCACGTCCTCGCTTGATGTGTTGCAAGTAATGTGACCGAGTTCGTGCCGCAAGATTCGCTCTGGTGTTTTCTGGACATAGCCTGCGAATGAGAACAGCGGGTTGTACATCATGCCGTTTACGATAGTGAATTTCTGCTTACGGTCGGTGAGTGCAGCTCCAGTGTTCAAACCACCCACGCGCCGCTCGATGCTTTGCCACGTGCCCGGATCACAGGCTACGTAGACCGTCCAGTCGGCGGGGAACCGGGCAGTGTTCAAATCGGCCATCAGCGGAGCCATTGCCGGGCACTTTTCTGGCTTCGTATTCAACCCGCTAACGGTCGCGGCGCGCCCTTGCGTGAAAGCAAGAGACAAAAATAGAATCAGACCAGCTAAGGGACTTTTCACAGGGTTCTCCTTGGCCAGGAAGTCAGCGGGATTGGCGTCCTACTGGCTTCCGTTGTCTCTACAAAATGTCTGTTATGTTTTCCGGCGGCATGGCATTCAGCGACGCGGTCCGGAAAGTCACGTGTCAGCCTCCGATCCAGCTTGAGGTCTTAGACGATGGCGAACCCTCGGCGTTTTTGAAACGTCATTCGTTCGACTGTAAAATGTTGTAAATTTCTGGTTCGTACACTCATCCGTTTTCTCGTCGCATCTTGTTCGGTCGGCGTCCCTGTGGCCTGGCAACCACGCAGGCCAGACGCAGAGCGATGGTCAGGCTCCCTCTATTGAAAGTTGTTGGGTAAACCGACAAATCTCGAATAAGCGTCAACCCAAAACATTTTGCTTTCGTTATATTGTTATTGGATGGACTGATGTAGGGCAGTCGCGGCCAGGCTGAGGACTGGCGATTGGCGATTTCGTCGCGAAATCCCGCTTTACACTTATTGGTGCGACCATAGGTGTGATCGCCTGGATCCGAATTGTTAGTAGGCTTTTATCGAACCCTGTTAGTCTGAAGTGTCAACATAATGTTTTGCCGGGAGAAGCACACATGAAAGATGTTTACGCCGTATTGAGACAGAAAGAACTGGAACAGTCGCGGCTGGAACGGGAAGTTGAAGCTTTACGCGTGGCCGCTCCTCTTCTGGACGAAGAGGAAGCCGAGAATGACAACCAGCCGGCAATGCCGCGAGCGGTAAATGAGACTCCGCAACCCGACCATAGCGGATGGCAAGACCGGGGCAAGAAACACTGGCCGTAGCCATTGAAGGCACCCCTGAGGCGCCCCATGCCGAGCGGCTCCTCACTATCAGCCTGGCGCTCTCCCGGTACGAAAATACTCCGCCGCCGGCCGACGAAAGAGAACGTAGGCGAAGATCGCGAACAAAAGGCCATGGATCGCGAATTCCGGAAATGAACGGAATCCGCTCACCACAACATGGAACCCAATCCAAAATATGGCCAGCCAGCGCGCCCAGTTCCTGCCACGAAGCATGTACACTCCGCCAACAATGGCGAGCAGGCGGATCACCCCGACCCACACGGCATCATTCTGAAAAGGATGCCGCAGGTTCAGCTCGGTGAAATGGTAGACAAACCCCACAGCGCCCGCTGCCGCGAGTAAAAGACTGACCATGGTTATTGAGAGTGGGCGCCTATTCATAAATTCCCTATACGCAAACGCTTCAGCTTGTACCACGCCATAATCACGAATCACGGCAATGATTGGTCGATCACCAGGGCCTTTTCCGCTCTTTGGACGACGCCGTCCGCAATGGTCGGCCAGCGATCATACGCTGTGCCGCCCTGTTGGAGGTCCGAGGCGGTAAATCCGCTTGGCGCCACATCCTCGGCATAGATGATCATCAGCTCCTGGCGCTTCCGCCCGTCCAGAAGATGCACCAGGCGAACATACGTCATTCCGTCTGGCATGTGGTAGCCCCTGGTACGCAACAGAGCCACAACGTGTTCGCCGTCCGAGCCCGGCCGCATCTCCGCATCCTTCCGCCGCACCCACGTGTCCACATAGAAATCCATGCTGCCGAGGTTCGTGTGCCTGGGCGAATCGTACGTGTGTTTCAACTCAGGCCGGGTCGGGAGATAGCCTTCAAATTGCACCCAGTAGAGGCGCTGAACGTTCATCTTCGAATCTGCATCGACGAACAGGTGCAGTTCGCAATCAGCGATGTCATACAACACCCATCGGTCTGCGCCGACGTATCGCGCGGATTTCGGCAGGCGGACTCGTACCCTGGGATCTCGCGCGGATGTGATCACCCTGCCTTCCACTTTCCGCTCCGGACGGGTGCTCTGGGCAGGTAGTAAAGAACACAGGAGAACGACGGCTACAATATTTCTGAGCAGGTCTCACCTCCTACTGCTGTTTTATTCATATGAGCAAAGCTTGCTCGTGGATGGTCGGTTCACGAGAAACCGGAACCTCCGCACCAGACTGTGTTAGATCCGGCACTCCTCCTCCAATGGACAAGTCCTGTCGAGGTTTGGCAGAATGGCGGCCATCATGCGATCCCGATTGCTGACTTCCTTCGTTATATCTGTTGTCGCGTTTCTTTTCACTCCGATCACAACCAGCGCGCAAGATGCAAGTTCACCGCGCCTGGAAAAACGTGGCGCGACCACCCAGCTTATTGTCGATGGCAAACCATTCCTGATGCTCGCCGGCGAACTTCATAACTCCAGTTCCTCCAGCCTGGAATACATGAAGCCACTCTGGCCCCCACTTGCCGCCATTCCACTCAACACGATTTTGACGCCAATATCCTGGGAACTCGTCGAACCGGCTGAAGGAAAGTATGACTTCACTCTGATCGATGGCCTGCTTACGCAAGCCCGCGAGCAACACCTCCATGTGGTTTTCCTATGGCTCGCCTCCTGGAAGAACGGCATGTCCAGCTACGTGCCCGCGTGGGTCAAGCAGGATACGAAGCGCTTCCCGCGCGTCGTACTCGAGAACAATGAAGCCAATATTCTTAGCAGCATTGCAGGATTCTCAGATGCAACGCGAGATGCCGATGCGCGTGCCTTTGCCGCGGTCATGCAGCACATTCGCGAGGTCGATATCCGCGAACACACCGTCATCATGATGCAAGTGGAGAACGAAGTCGGCATCCTCGGCGGTGCACGCGACTACTCCCCCGCGGCTGAAAAGGCGTTCGCCATCCCCGTCCCACCCCAGCTTACCGACTATCTCAAGGCCCATCGGGAGGCTCTCGATCCCGAACTTCATGACCTGTGGCGGCAGCAGGGTGAGAAAACTTCCGGTACCTGGGCGCAGGTGTTTGGCGAGACCTCACGCGCGGACGAAATTTTCATGGCCTGGAACTACGCCCGTTTTGTCCAGACCGTGACCGCCAAGGGCAAGGCTGCTTACGGACTTCCGATGTACGTGAACACATGGCTTGCGGCGGACGATGTCACTCCCGGTGACTACCCAAGTGGAGGCCCACAGCCTCGCGTTATCGATATCTGGAAGGCCGCCGGTTCTGCCATCGATATTTATTCTCCGGACATCTACTTACCCAACTTCTCCTATTGGGCAAACCGTTATCACCGCACCGACAATCCGCTCTTCATTCCCGAAACCAGCGGCGGCAGCGTCGGAGGTACGAACGTTTTCTACGCGGTTGGCGAAAAGGCCGCCATTGGGTTCTCGCCGTTCGCCATCGACGCAATTACCGAAGAGACGGCCAACGTCGGCGCCAGTTATAGCGCCATTGCCTCCGTCGCCCCGGTCCTTCTGGAGCAGCAAACCAAGGGCAATGTCCACGGCTTCACTCTGACGAAGGATCATCCCTCCGTCCAGTTCAGCATGAACGGCTACAGAGTCAGCGTCAGTTTGGACGAGATTTTTGGCAATCACTCAGAGAAAGGCTTCGGACTGATCATCGCCACTGGACAAGACGAATTCCTCGGTGTTGGCAAAGGCTTTCGCGTCCTTATTACTGCGTCCTCGCCCAGCCCGTTCAAGCTCGGATTCGCGTCCATTGATGAAGGAATGTTTGAAAATGGCCAATGGAAACCGGGACGACGCCTCAACGGCGACGAAAACGATCAGGGCAGCTACTGGAGATTCGATGGGCGCTCGATAAAGATCGAGAAAGCTGCTCTCTATCGCTATCAGTAAAAGCGCGGCTCATCAGTTGTTTAGTGAACTGGCTCAGAATGCGCGGCTGCCGTGGAAGCGAGTCCCGCGTCAATAATTCGGCCAGACTCCCGGAGTAGCGAGTTCTATCAGGTTGACGTCCGGATCTCTGAAATACAGGCTGGTGCCGCCTCGTTCCCAATGAACCTCAGATTCAATTTCGATTCCACGCTCAAGGAGCCGTGTTCGCCATATCTCCAGTTGATCGGCAGAAATCGAAAAGGCGAGGTGCCCTGCCCCAAGAGTTTCATGCGGAGGAACGGTACCTCCTGCAATAACTACCGGTTCATTGGAACCACCGTGAATAAATAGCAGGAGCACATCGGTACCGGCCCGCAAAGCACAGAAGCGGTCATCACTGGCCATGGTATCGAAATCAAACAGCGACTGGTAGAAGTCACGCGCACGGCTGATCTCGGCGACGTTGATACAGGTTTCGACGACTCCATGCACCCGCGGTCCCGTTTTCGGGGATGCTTTGATCATTTCTAGAGTTTAGCAGTCGCTCTGTCAACACAAAGTAGAGAGTTCCGGTTTTGTGCAAGATAGAAAGTTCCGCTTTTGAAGAAAACGCCATCCGTGCCGCTCGCGTCCGTAGTCATGCCACAGCTTGGCCTGTTGTTTCTGCCGGAACAGCTCCACCACTCGTCGCTTTACCGCCTCCGGTGTCTTGCGGTTCGAAGGTCGACCTCGCAGCCGGTGCCGCAGTGCCTTATCTCCCTCCCTCCGCAGCCGTTTCAGCAATGTCCGCACCCGGCGCTCGCTCTTCCCTGACATACTGCGCCCACCTATTGCATTCCAATAGAACGAATGATATCGTCCAGAAGGTATCCAATAGGAGATCGATGGGCAGCAGGAAAGATGTCTGGCAGGGCACGCTGGCGCTGATGGTGCTTCGCACCCTTAAGGCGATGGGACCGTTACACGGGTATGGAATCGCGAGGCGCATTGAGCAGATCAGCGCCGACGCTCTGATCGTGCAGTACGGCACGCTGTATCCAGCACTTTTGAAACTCGAGCAGGAAGGCTACATCGCTTCCGCCCCGGGGGTTTCGGAGAACAATCGCAAAGCCCGCTACTACCGGCTCACTCGCGCGGGCCAAAAACATCTGGAACGAGAGGCCCGCGATTGGCAGACTACAGCCGAGATTCTGGCGCGCTTCCTTTCGCTCGAGGAGCAATCATGAGGCGGATACGAGCATTGCTCTGGCGATTGTCGGAACTATTCGAAAAGCGGCGCCCGGACTCGGAACTGGAGGCGGAGCTTGAGAGCCACGTCGCCCTGCAGGAAGAAGATAACCTGCGCTCGGGCATGGCGCCCGAAGAGGCACGGCGACAGGCACTGATCAAACTCGGTGGCATGGAACAAGCCAGACAGATGTATCGCGAGCAGGCCAGCCTGCCACTTCTTGAAACGCTTCTTCAGGATGTGCGTTACGGCTTAAGGAGGCTGCGCAAGAACCCAGGGTTTTCCGCGGTTGCCATCGCCACGCTGGCGCTGGGAATCGGAGCGAACACGGCTATCTTCAGCATTGTGAACGGCGTGCTGTTGCGGCGGCTGTCCTATAAGAATCCGGATCAATTGATGTCGATCTGGTCAAACCGTACGGACAGGGACAAGACTGTCTTCTCTCTGCCGGATTTCATTGACTACAAGAATCAAAATCGAACGCTTGAGCAAATATCGGGCTTTTCAGCATGGAACGCCAACTTGTCAGATGCCGGAGAACCCGAGCGCGTTTTCGGGGTGCGCAGTTCGGCAAATGTATTTCAGATGCTCGGAGTCAACGCCGAAATCGGACGCACCCTGTTGGATGAAGACGACATCCCCAGCAACCCGAGGGTTGTGGTGCTGAGCCACGGGTTTTGGCAGCGCCGTTTTGGACAGAGAACGGATGTGCTCGGCAAACAGCTTACCCTGAATAACGAAAACTTTACCGTCGCCGGAGTTCTTCGCGCCGGGTTCGCTTTCCCCGAAATCGATGCGGACGTCGTAGTGCCTATGGTGCCGGACGCAGATCCGTCGCGAAAAGAAAGAGGTTCCATCAGCTATTTACGGGTCATCGGAAGATTAAGAAAAGGAGTGACACAGCAGCAGGCCGAATCTGACCTGAACGCGATCGCCAGCCAGTTGCAGCGTTTGTATCCGGTTGCGAATGCAAGCAAGATGGGCGCAAAGCTTGTTGCCTTGCAGGAAGAACTCGTTGGCAATTTCCGCCTGGCGTTCCTCGTACTATTTCTGGCGGTAGGAATGGTGCTGCTCATTGCCTGCGCAAACCTTGCCAACCTGGTACTGGCCAGAGCCTCCACTCGTCATAAGGAAATGGCGATCCGTCTCGCGATCGGCGCTTCCAGGAGACGCCTGGTAAGGCAACTTTTGACGGAGAATATGCTGCTTGCCTTGCTGGGCGGATCTCTGGGACTCGCATTGACGCAGCCTGCCATGAGGTCGCTTATCGCCCTCAGTCCGGATTCCCTCCCTCGCGCTGGTGAAATCAATATCGATCCCAGGGTGTTGTTATTCACGCTCTCCATCTCTGTTTTATCGGGCCTGCTGTTTGGCCTGATGCCTACGCTCCATATCTCAAGAAACAGCTTTACCGAAGAATTGAAGGGGAGCGGAAAAGGCTCAGTCGACACAGGTCGCGGAAACGCCGTTCGCAATTTGCTGATACTTTCCGAAGTGGCCTTATCTCTTTTGTTATTGATAAGCGCAGGACTGTTGGCAAAAAGCTTCCTTCGACTACAGGCAGTATCTCCGGGCTTCGTTGCAAAGAATTTGCTGGTAATGCGTTTGTCTCTTCCGCAAGCTCAATATTCCAGGCCTGACACCGTAGCGGCCTTCTACGAGCAACTCTCCAGCCGGATCGGGAACCTGCCGGGCGTGGAGTCGGTCGGAGCCACGTCGGTGTTGCCGTTAAGCGGGTCCAACGTCCGAATCAACTTCACCGTGGTGGGGCGCCCTCCGTTATCACTCTCGGAACAGCCCATCACTCAGTATCGAATCACGGGGCCGGCTTATTTAAGCACCATGAAGATTCCGCTTCTTTGCGGTCGCGATTTTGCCAGTGGAGACACTCTGCGGATTCAACCAGTCGCCATTATCAACAGCTCTTTTGCTCGCCGCTACTGGCCAGACCACAGTCCAATCGGTTCGCACATAAAGATGGATGACAACAACAAGGCGCCCCGGGAGGTCGAAATCATCGGAGTGGCGGGAGACGTAAGGCACACCGGATTGCACGAAGACCCTGCCCCGGAAGTTTACGTTCCGATCTCGCAAATTCCCGAAGAAAATGTTTCACTGCTGGCCAACAACATGAATTGGGTGATCAGGACCTCGACAGAGCCGTTGACCATGGCGGCCGCGGTGCGGCGCGAAATTCAATCCATCAACGCGAACGTCGCCACCAGCAACACCAAGACGATGGAGCAATTTCTTTCTTCGTCCCTGGCACCGAACCGTTTCAACCTCTTTCTACTGGGGATATTTGCCGTGGCCGCATTGATTCTGGCGACCACGGGAATTTACGGAGTGATCTCTTATTCGGTGGCCCGGCGCACGCCTGAGCTCGGGATTCGAATGGCATTGGGCGCCCAGCAACTTGACGTGCTCACCCTGGTCGTTGGAAGCGGGTTGAAGATTGTTTTCACAGGAGTGTGCTTCGGGCTGGTCGGCGCATATATTTTGACGCGCGCGCTGTCAAAATTGCTCTATGGTGTCAGCGTCACCGATCCCTCCACCTTTGTTTCGATGTCGCTGCTGCTCATCATGGTTGCGCTTCTGGCAAGTTATGTACCCGCCCGCCGGGCAGCCAAAGTCGATCCGATGATCGCTCTGCGCTCGGAATAACTTCGGATGGCCGCGCGCAGAATAATCTGTTGGATTTTCCAGGAAATGAGTGTCGCCCGGTTCCGGCCAGCGTGCGGTTCATCCGCAGCAACTGGATGATTACAGCGTAGTCAGCGCGTCCGGATCCACGCTGATGGGCGCGAACTTCTCGTCCGGCGGGGCGCTACCTTCGGCGACATTGGCATGCCACCAGTGCTTTGAATCTTCCGCGGTCCACGAGCCTGCGCCTTCGCAGTGTTCGAGCAAGCTCGCGAGTACGTCGGCATCTGCGGGACGGTCCGCCGGTTGCTTGGCGAGACACGACATGATTGTGCGATCCAGACTGGCTGGAATGGCAAGATTGCTTCTCTTCGATGGCACGACCGGTTCTTTCTGCATATGGGCCAACATCATGGCCGTGGCGGTTTTTTCTTCGAACACAAGTCTGCCGGTCGTCAGCCAGTAGGCCACGCATCCCAATCCGTAAAGATCGGTACGCGCGTCGAGATCTGAACTGCCCAAAGCCAGTTCGGGCGCCATGTACGCGGGCGTCCCCGTAGTTGCGCCCTCGACCGACATCTGCGTCTCACTGTCGTTGCGGACCTTGACCAGGCCGAAATCGAGGACTTTGGCGAAATCATATTCGTTTCCCATCCGGCAGAGGAAAATGTTCGTGGGCTTGATGTCACGGTGGATCATGCCGTGACTGTGAGCGTCCGCCAGCGACCTGCACACCTGTCGCAGGATATTCACAGCTCGCGCCGGAGGCAGAGGCCCAAACTTTTTCACCAGGGTCTCGAGATCAATTCCGTCCAGCAATTCCATCACGTAGTAGAAAGCTCCATCTTTGGTCACTCCAAAGTCATACAGCTCCACGGTGTGAGGCGAACGCAGCAAAGCGGTGGCCTTAGCCTCCTGCTCGAAACGGCGCCGCACGAGTACGGCGCTATTTCCCGACTTGCGACTCAGCACGTCAGGTTGAATCACTTTGATGGCCGCATCGCGCGCGAGCATATGATGACGTGCTCGCCAGACCTCCCCCATTCCACCCTTACCCAGCAAAGTTATAAGCCGGTAGCTACCCATTTCGCGGGCCTTGGTGACCTGTTCGCCTAATCTCATCACCACGCGCGAGATCACAACAGCGACTCCAACCATCAGGTAATCCGGATAGTGCATCACCAGCACATTGCTGAGGGAACCGAAATCCCATGTTCCCCGGGCTTTTGCGATCAACATGGAGAGCGGGTTCATCGACACCGCGATGAGCCCGGCGACCAGCGTCTTGGCGGGAGAATTGGGCACGATCGCTGCGGACATCAGTACGACTGCGCCAATCCAGCTGATCATGGGTGAAACCGGCCAATCCCTGGGCACGTGAAACCAGTGAATCAGCATCCCGAGGGCAAAGGACATCAGCACCATGTACACCTGTCCCAGCTCGAGAATGAACTTTGGGTCGCGATCGCCTTTGCGAATGTAAAAGAACAACGCCAGAGAAGTGGCCACGCTGACTCCGGCGATCACGTCTGTCGCTTGCGGGTGCAGCCAAGTCCGGTCTCCGTGGCTCATTGCCAGAAGAGCGATGCGGTCCCCGATCGTGCCCAGCACCCAGAGTGAGGCAGCAATCAGAGACATGATCTCCAATCGCCGGGAAGCTTCTTTCAGCAGATCGTACGGAAGGGAGGAAACGCGATTCTGCGATATTTCGGAATCCGCCGGTGTGCTGCCGGCACCGGGCCCTATCAGTTGAGGGTCTGTCATCGTCGCTTACAAATGATGAGCTAGAGATTTCGCGAAGATACACCGGCTCAGGGTGACCACGCCCCCACGTACCGACAGTTTAAGTGATCTCACCGGAAAGCGCATCAGCGCATTCAGAACTGTTACAGGTTCGCAATGTCTTGTTAAATTAAGGACAGACTGCATTCGATGTGCTCAGGGCAGAGCGAGGCCGGAGACACACGATGTGCAGGCGACCCGAAAAATTCGACAAGGTCCCTCCCGCCGGGTAAACTTCGCGTCAGAAAGCTACGCGAAGCCCTGGGGAACGAGACAGGTAGCTTCAGATCATGTGTAAATCGCTCCCAGATCTGCGCCTTCCGATCCGGCACATCGCGGGATGGTCTGGTCTGTTTGTCGGTCTGGTGTTGACTGCCCTGACAATTCCCAGCGGACTCGCGGGGACCACCACAGCCCCGATTTTGTTGCCGGTCGAAGTCCTGGGAGAAGACGGCACAACGGTGAGCCGGGCCGTCACGCTTCAGACTGGACCGGAAGAATCGGTCCGCTCCCTGTGGCTGCAAGTCCACGGGCTGCGATACGCAGATCAAGCCAGCGTTCAGATCAACAACAGCACATGGATTCCCCTTAACAACAACACGGTCTCAGTCGCCGAGCCCGGCAAGACTTTCGGCGGAATCGGCGGAGGCTTTGCCACGCTCGTGATGACCCTTCCCCTCCCCGGGGGCACGGTCCTGAGCGGCGAAAACACAATCCGTTTTCGGTTCAATCGCACTGACGGAGTAGTCAGCAGCTATCGCGTCCTGGCATGGAACTTTCTTACCGCCGAGGGGAAGAAGATGCTCCCGCCAGAAAGTTTTGTGGAGGATGCACCGGAAAGCTGGACGCCGCCATTACCAGACGCAGCTTCGATTCAAACAGGGCGAGAGCTGTGGCACACCGCTCAGTTGGCTGCCAACAACTTTCCCGATAGTCCACAGATTCAGGCACGCTGCGCCGACTGTCATGCGCAGGATGGGCGGGACCTGAAGTATTTCAATTATTCAAATGCCAGCATCGTGTCGCGCGCACGCTTCCATGGCCTGTCCGAACTGCAGAGCCAGCAGATTGCAAGCTACATTCGCAGCTTGCCACTACCGAATCCTGGGCGCCCGTGGAATCCTCCATACCAACCGGGTCCGGGAGTGGACGCGCAACCAGTCTCGGACTGGGCGGCGGGCGCCGGACTTGCATGGGTCCTCGACCATGACGCAGACTCGTTGCCGTATTTAGTTCACCTGAACGCCGGCGGTGCAAATCCCGCCGGGCGTGCTGTGAACGTCCATGAACTCGTGGCGCAGATCACGCCGGACATCTTTCGTCCCGACGGTAATCTCAATGCTCGTGAGATCCCCATCGCCCTGCAACTTCCGGACTGGAATCAATGGCTGCCCCGGGTGCATCCCAAAGATGCCTGGGGACCGGCCTTTACGGAGAGCGCATTCGCAGCCCTGTACGACGGGCCGAAGACTTCGAAGATCAAAGCCAAGATGGGCAAGAAGCTCCCATTGCGCACACTGCTAGGGGATGCTCAGACTAGCGATCATGATATTCGCACGGTCGTTGCCGCCTTTGGGCAATGGTCTGAAGCACGCGCCTCCTTCCTCGGACGCATTGGTAAAACCGAAGGCGCGTGGTCACCGGAGCTTAGCAACAGGGTTTACTCGACTCAACTGTGGCAACTGGTAAAGACTTGGGAGATAACACAGGAGTTCGGGCTCGAAGGCCGCGGACGCGACCTCTTTGGGCCGCTTGCGGATCCCCGCACGTGGTGCAATACGGTTCCCGGAGATGCCGCTCCAGCGGCTGCCCACATTCCCAATGGACCGGCCGGAGTCGGCGGGAGCGCGTTGACCAACGAATATTTCTCGGCAGCCTGGTATCACTTGCAGATCGTCCTCAATAGCGGCAATCATCAACACCGCGAACGCACTCCGGTCGATTGGGTTTATCTGATCGGCGGATTCCTTGACCTCAATACTCAGACGCATCAACCGGAACCGGCACGACTTCTTGTGGCTGTAGCAAAAGCGTTTCAGTACGCCGATCCCGCTATTGGCCCTGACAATCTGAAACAGGGTTGGCGGCCGAACGACAATATCGATCCTCGCATCATGATCAGTCCGGTTTGGGCGCCAATGTTCAAGCCGCTGCCGATCGAAGTCCGTCAGGCACTCACCACTTCCCTTCTGGCCGCCTGGATGGACAAGAACCTGCAATATCCAATCACGAAACACTTGCCGGTGGGCGTCCCCAGGCGTCCGTACACTCAACCCAGTGCTTACGGGGACATCAGTGGCGGGAAAGTATGGGAGTCCGCAAGCCAGTTTCGTGATGCCGGCGTCGCACCCGAACTTGTCAAACGCTTACAGCAATGGGGAATCGCATACTCCGACCGCGCCGCGCGCATTCAGTACTGATGCCGCGATCCCTGCAACAAACCTAGATCGGTCCCTGGTAGCGGCGCAACCGGACCGCGGCGACGAGGAACACAGCGGCCAATGCCAAACCGATCCACAGCCCCGGGCTGGTTATGAAACTAGTCGGAGCGATATGTGTCATTGGGTCGGTTGGAAACATATCTGGCGACGTCGAGGCAACAGTGGGCGCGTCGCCGATCAATCGGGATCCCACCAGGGCAGCGAAATGCCAGGTGTGGAAGGCAATCTGTTCGACCCCGGCAATCGCTACCAGCGGCAAGGCCGCCCATAGAAATGTAGCCCGGCGCGGCCATCCGGATACGAGCAGAAGCCAGCAATAAACTGGTGCGGGCCAGAGTGCGTGGGCGGTAAGAAGGTGGTACAGCAGCAGCCATGACCTTCGCAAAAACGATAACTCCGTCCACAACGTCGCCACACTCTGCCCGCTCACCAGCAGCACCAAACTGCTGATCAGCAACATGAGCCACTGCATGGCGACAATGATGGCAAAGGTCAGCAGCGGCAGAATCACGAGCGGAATGCTGGCTTTCGCAAGCACGGTGGTGACATCGGACACCGGTAGCGACTTCCAGAAAAGAATGCTGCGGTCGCGGCGCTCGCCGTGCAAAGCGTCGAGGCAATAGAACACACTAACGACGATACCAGTAAGCATCATTAGACCCGCCGCCATGTCGTAAGGAGCCTGAGGTTGCGCCGGATTAAGCCGCAGCGGCTTTTCCCAGATACCCGCGATTGAACTGAGAGAGAAGCCGAACAAAGCGACGCCAGCGACCGCCAGCGGCGCAATGTAGATCGAGCGGTTCTCCCACAACTCGCGTCGCAGCGACCAGTATATGGGCCGGGTCGCCGACATGGCTGCGGGAACGACTCCCTGCGAGTTCAGCGGAAACCCTGACACGGCGTTGGATTCAGTATTCATCGAGCCGCTCCTTGTGCCTGCCCTGCCTGATTGCCCAACACCGCAACGAACAAGTCAGCGATGCTGGGCGTGCGCACGTCGCCGAGATCTGAGAGTTGCTGGCGATCGACGTGGTCGAACAACTGGATGGTGCGACCGAACACCTGGCGCTCATGTATCGGCTTCAGCGCCCGCGCCGAACCAATCTGTTCGGGACGCACCATCACTTCCAGATAACGAGATTCCAGCTGTTCCATGCTGCAATCGAATACGATGCGACCACGGTTGATAAACATGACATCGGTGAGGACGTGCTGGATCTCCTCCACCTGATGTGTGGTCAGCACGATGGTTCGGCTGCGATCGAAGTAGTCATTCAGCAGGGAATCGTAAAACTGTTTGCGATACAGGATGTCGAGTCCGAGCGTCGGCTCGTCGAGCACCAGCAGTCTTGCATCGATGGCCATAATGAGGGCGAGGTGCAGTTGGGTCACCATGCCCTTCGACAATTCCCTGACCCTGCTGGTCTGGCTGATCGCAGTCTTCGCCAGAAAGCCTTCCGCCTTGGCGCGATCGAATCGCGGATGCACCCCGGCAACGTACTCGAGCGCCTGCGAAACCCTTATCCAGCGGGGCAGCACGGCAACATCGGAGATAAAGCAGACATCACGCATGAGTTGATCGCGCTCTTCCCAGGGATCGCGCCCCAGCACCCTCAACTCTCCCTGGTATGGGATAAGGCCAAGAATAGCGTTGAGCGCGGTGGTTTTGCCTGCGCCGTTGGGACCGATGAGCCCGAGAATGCGACCCTCTTCGACCCGCAAATTGACGCCATCCAGCGCTACGGCTGTGCCGAACGCCTTGCGGAGACCGCGCGCTTCGATCACTGTCATGACTTCGGCTCCTTTTCCGCATCTCCTATTCCTGCGTCATCTTTTATTCCTGAATCATCTTTCGACGGGCGAGCTTCGCGGCCATCCAGCAGCTCTTCCGGTGCCAGGCCCAGCCGCTGAATGGTTGCGTAAATCCTGGGCCATTGTTCCGCAAGAAACTTCTGGCGCTCGCCCTGCAGCAGCAGATTGCGGGCGCCAGCGTTGATGAACATGCCGCGACCTCGCCTGCTCTCGACCAGCTGCTCGTCCACCAGTTGTTGATAACCTTTCAGAACCGTGAGCGGATTGACCCGATATTCGGCCGCGACATTCCGAACCGAGGGCAGCGGATCCCCTTCTTTGAGCACGCCGTCGAGAATCATGGCGACGACACGGTCGCGAAGCTGGCGGTAAATCGGCTGACTGTCATTCCACTCACGATCCATCATGGGTTTCCAAATACAGACCTTACCAGAGATAACCCGCGCTTCAGTTCTTCCGGTGCAACTCGAAGTGGGCGCGTACCGGCTTGTCCCCCGGTTGCATATACGTCCAATCCTCGATGTGATGATTCTCGTCAATGACGGTGAATACCGCGTGGTGCATGTGTCCATACTGCGTGCTGCCGGCGACGTCGAGAAAATCGAATTCCACCGTCTTACCGTCTGGCGACAGCTTGCCCGCCATGCGAGGCCGGTTTCCCGCGTCACAATAATGCGTAAGCAGCAGGCGATCCTGGTCCAGATAAAGCATGGTGATCGGATCGTCGGGTCTTCCCGCCCCCGTCATCTCATGCATCAGCGCGTTACCCATGGAAGTCGCGCGAAGCGTAACCTGCATCGACTTCCCTTCTATGTCACCTTGCGGCGGGACCGTTGTCACATGGCCTTCCCACGAGCCGGCCAGAGTTTTCAGTTTGTCAAAAGACTTTTGCGCGTCGGACTGAGCGAAAGACATCGTGCAGAGCGACAGTAGAACTACAGACAGCACGAAACCGACAGATTTCATATTTTCATTCTCCTTGAGAGTTCGTTTCTCTTTGCCTCTTGGCCTCTTGGTTATTCGCCAGCAGGGGCGATTCGGAAGGCCGAACGAAATCTCATCTCTCACTGTTATAGTTAACTATAACACTAGTTAACAAGTCAAGTTGTTTCTCTACTCCGATTGGTAATCTCCATCTCCATGAAACAAATGACCCTTCATGATCGCGTGGCCAAAAGCAGAAAATTCCATGGGTCGCCAACTCTGACGGTTGGGGGATGAGAATGATCAAAATCAAAGGTAAGGTGCCGACGTCAGGCGGCCACCATTTCGGGGTGGTTTGGAAGAAGCCCGAGTTACAAAGTTACTCTCGGGCATCGGCCCCGCCTGATGTTTGAGGCTGAAGTTGTCGACAGAACCACAGCGTCATGGGGACCCAGCCACAACCCGCCGCCGCACCGCAGCCAATTCCCTTCGTGGCCAGGCAGCCCATCCTGACCAAACTGGGGAAGCAACTCAACCTGTCTCTGGTCTTTATCGCCGCATCATTTAACGAAGCGCTGCGCTGGGCCCATCAGCTCACTGGCGCGGTCCGCCCTCAAGCCGTACCTGCTCAGTAGTCCATGTCTACGCGGTCAAAAGCGGCCACTGGAGCCAGTTTGGCTCGGTCAGGTCAACCCTGCAATCAGGAATTTCTACTCCAACCTCATCCACTTACTTCACAGAAAGAGTCCCTCGGACGATGTTGGAGTAGGCAGACTCTCCAGCACTGTTGACCGCTCGAACCCGATAAGCCACCCGTTGACCTGTTCGAACCGTCGTGTCGTTGTACTGGGCCGTGCCAGCCGCCAGGTTAGCAATCCTTGACCAGATCCCACTTCCGCCCCTGGGATCCTCCACTCGCCGTTCTACAACGGCGCCAGTGGCATCGCCTCCGTGAACCTGCCAGGTTAGTTTCAAGGCGCCGCCGGCAACGCTGACATTGAGCGAACTGGGTACTTCGGGCAGCACAGGCCAGTCGAAATAGCTTTCGTCAGCGACTGCCATGATGCTGTCTTTCAGGGGCACCAGTTCCAGCGTATCGGCTGTGCCCTGTTTCCAGGAAACTGGTCTGATTTCTCCACTGACCACATCGATCAGAACCGGATGAGTGATGCCCGTGTTCTTCAAAGATAGGGTGGTAAACAGCGGCGCAAAGGAATTGCCCGGGAGACTGTGCGCCGCCAGCCAGTACGCAACCACCGCTTTGCCCCTGGCCGAACGGAATCCATAAGACATAAAAGGAAAGGCAGTCTGTCGGTGGAGTTCTGCGAGGTCAACACCTGAAATCTGAATAGAGGCATCGAACCTGGTGTCGGCAAATAGAGCGTTCGTGTTTTGTAGTGCCAAGAAAACGGGACGCGGCGTGAAGTCGGTATCGTGATTTGTAATTCCGTGAATAATTCCGAAATCGTCGTATTCATTGCCATCCGCTCCGGCTGCCAGAAGCCACACGAATGTTTTCACTCCCGCAGCATGGTTGTAGATCAGACCTCTGGGAACATATTTTGCCTGTACCGATTCATCAGAACCGATCCATGAAGGAATGGAATTGAACTCGTCATCGAAAAATGGAATATCGGGTTTGATCCCAGGATAATGCGTGACCAGATCACGCAACCCGCGCGGCGATTCATTCAGATAAGCGCCGTAGTCCATCGATTCCGGATTTACGTTCTGCCCGTAGCCTGGATAGGTGTGATACGCGTAAACATCGATTCCCGAGGCGCACCTGCAGGTATCAAGCGCCTTCTGTGTAAATTCACGCGTCGGATCTGCCTGCCCTCCGTAAATCACCTTCGCGCTGGGATCCGCCTCATGTACGGCCGGAATAAATGACGCCAACAGGTTTCCGTATTGTTCAGCATTGCCCCAGGGATTCCAATATCCAATGTCCTGTTCATTCCACAGAGCCCAGTAGTGAATACGGTCATGAAAGCGCTTGACCGTCCACTCCACATATCGATCAAACGCTGCGATTTGATCCGGAGTTGTGGGCGGCCAGAACACCGAGTACAAACCGCGGTCATCATTGTGAAAGGAACCAGGTTCAGGCGTCGCTACGTCCGGCAATTTTCCTGACGGCGAGGTGTACATCGCGTTGCCATACATCAACTGGACCTGGATATTCATTCCGTTATCCACCAGAGAATCAATGTAATCGTCCAACTCCGGGACAACCGACATCACTCCGCGCTTCTGTTCGATCCAGTCCCAACTGGTGTAGTCCGAACTGTTCTCATACTGACCTATACGAATCCACTTGAAGCCCGCATCAAACATCCGCGTCCACCACCAGCGATTCCAGGGCAGGTACGGGTCGCGCGGCATATCGGAATTTATGCCGAAGCCGTCCTGAATCTGTGATGATCGCTTTGGTGGTACGCGATCAGGCACCTGCCGGCGTTCCTGACTGAAACCAAGCGCGGTGAATCCGCACAAGAAAAGGATTGGAAGGATAGTAGTAAGGAGAGACTGCCTGCGAGGACTGCGCAATGCCGGGGACCACATTTTCATCCTCCATCAGACAGCAAGAGAATAATTCAACGCCAGGGTGCCGTAGCGAGAGCATCGTGGGCAGCAAGTTCTTTCGCGTTTTCCTGAATTTTCCGGATGCTGGCTGTGATCTCCTGCATGTCAGTGTCATCTCCCAACAACGCCGGTTGCGGAATCCACACCGTCTCCCATGCCGCGCGATGAGTGTGCGGAAACGACTGACGCAGGAACGCGTGCTCGGCAGTAGCTTGTACCCCGCTCAACCGCTTGCGGTATTCCCCGTTGCGGAACATATCTAATTCGTGCAGCGGAGGATAGCTGGCCTGATTCGGAATTCCCTCGGCATTCATGGCTGCAATAAATCTTTCTGTCGAAATGCCGCCAAACCGTTCGCTGTCGAAGTGAAAGATGTATGCGTATTGGCCATTGCGAGTGCATCGTTCGTCGAGCTTCTGCGGAGTGATGCCGGGTATCTGGCTGAGTTCGCGATCCAACCAGCGGGCGTTCTTGTGACGCCGCTGAGTCTGCTGATCCAGTCGTCCGAGTTGCGCCATCAGGATCGCGCCCTGCCACTCGCTAAGCCGATAGTTCGATCCGTAGCTGAAATGACTATAGAACCACTCTCCTGGCAAGCGCCCGCAATCGTGGACCGAACGAGCCTGACGCTCAAAGCCATCATCGTTTGAGATGACCATGCCGCCTTCCCCCGCGGTCATCAGCTTGCTCGATTGAAAGCTGAACGTTCCGCCGACACCGAAGGTCCCCACACGTTTTCCGCGCCACTCGCTGGCATGAGCGTGCGCGCAATCTTCGATCAGCAGAATTCCCTTGCGGGCTGCGAGGTCCTGCAACGCGTCCAGATCCGCCGGATGCCCACCCATATGAACCGCAATAATTGCCCTGGTACGTGGAGTGATCGCAGCCTCAGCCAGTTGGGGATCGAGACAGTAGGTGTCCGGCCGAACGTCGACCAGCACGGGAAGCGCATTCGCGAAAAGAACCGCGCTCGCAGTGGCGACGAAGGTGAAGTCAGGAATGATAACCTCGTCCCCGGACTGGAGTCCGATCGCTGCCATTGCGACTTCGAGCGCCGCCGTTCCATTGGTGACGGCGAGTCCTTGACGGGCGCCGTGAAAGCGCGCGAAGGCTTGCTCGAACTCCAGAGTCCGGGTGCCCGGCGTACGCCACCAGACGCGGCTTTCCAGTACTTCATTCAACGCCCTACGCTCGGTGTCGTCGAATTGCGGCCACAGTGGAAACGGTTTGCTCTTGGACTTCTTGCCGCCGAGCAGCGCGAGCTGCGACATGTTCGATCTCCTCAAAAGGCCTGATCACAAAGGTGTGGAGTTCAGTACTGGTTAAATTCGGTAGCGCGACGAAAGGCTTCGACGTAGTGCCCATCTTTCCTGGGCTGAGCCTTGCGCATCCCGTCCTTCGCTTTTTTCAAGTCTTCCGCCGTCCAGTCCGGGCGGTACATGTTCACCGCAGGCTCGAACTGGCTCACTTGCCTGGTTGCGGACTCGAACTTGAGCTCGGCGACACTCTCAATGTTGACAAAATAGTTTGCTTCCTGCGCTGAAGGATAGAAGAAATACATTTCAGGAACTTTGTACGGCTGCAGTCCTTGTTGTAATCGCTGGTTGGGAAAATACAGCCAGAATTCCGCGGCGCGCACTGCGTCGATCGTATTAAGAGCGGCCATTCGATGATCGGTCTTGTGCCAGCGCTCGTACCATTCGCCGGGATCGACGCTAAGCAAGACATCGGGACGCACTCTTCGGATTATAGCGGTGGCTTCTTCGGTGAGCTTGGGTTGCGCGGCATACTCCAGCATGCCGTCGTCATAACCCATCCACGTGATGTTTTCTTTGGGGGTCCCTAGAAGCCCTTCGGAGGCTTCCTGCTCCGCCCGTCGAATGCCGGCCAGGCGTTGAGAATTCATCTCCGGATCATAAGAGCCCTTGTCGTCGTTGGTGTAAACGACGATCAGCACTCTATTGTGATTGCGATTCAACAGCGCAATGGTGCCGCCGGCTCCGAATACGTCGTCGTCAGGATGAGGCGTGAAAACCAGTATCGTCTTGTTGTGGAGTTCTTCGAGGCGCATTTCCTGCGCTTGTCCTGAAGCCAGTGTGAGGCACAGCGAACAGAAGAGTATGAACCAGTTCCGCATACCGGAGTTCCCCCTGAATTACTCCAAGCCAGCGGCATCACGATAGCGCAAAGATTACGATTCGTCGAACTGAGCGGACCTGCGCGGGCCGTGGGATGGCCACAAGGTCATGCTCTTTAACGAACTATTACGAGTGCCAACCCGTTCGGCTTGGAGGATCCGTGCGTCGTCATGTTCTTGCGCTTGCCCTGGTTGTTTGCACCCTGGTTCCTCGACTGCAGTCTCAAGCACATCGGCTTCGATCCCATAAGCTTTCGCGAGCCAGCGATACGTCGACGCTCGGAAATTAGTGCCAGACGAAGCAGCATGGCCAGCCCTTTGATCGGATCGAATTGGAGAACGTTCCTGCGGTCCACACGAAACTACAACCCGTACACAGGATTTTTATTCCATCAGATAACAATAATTCCGGGGCTGGAATAAAGCCCTGTCGGGTCGGTTATCGGTTATGAGCGCCGGACAATGGGAGACCTTTGTCGGTGCAGGACCTGAATACCCACTGTGCGGGAGTTCTTTGGGGCATTTGGGGCCCTTGAACAAATATTGAGAACGGACGCAGCCATGACAAATCCTTTCGATCTCAGGACAGCGCTTCTGGCGAGGCACGCACAACATGTCGTGCTGATCCATTTTCCAATCGCGCTGTTCATTTCAGGAGTGGTTTTCGACTTGCTAGCCTGCTGGACGAAACGACGTGGCCTGGCGGAGGCCGCCTACTACAACCTGCTGGCGGCAGCGATTTCAACATTCCCGGTCCTCGCCACGGGTATTCTCGCGTGGCAGTTCCAACTCGAGGGGCAGAAACTGAAGGGCATCTTATTGCTGCACCTGGTACTCGCATGTGTCTCAAGTGTGATGATTTGGCTGGCCTGGCATCTGCATTTCCGCGCGCAGCAGCGGACGGCAGCCTTGCCGACCAATCGACTGGCTCTTGAACTTCTGGGCGTCGCTATCATCGCGCTCACCGGGCACCTGGGCGGATTCTTAAGCGGCGTAAACGGACCGGGATAGACGAGTCCGGTCGAGCGGCGGCAGATCCCAAGAGCCGGGTGAATTCAGTCGAAGTCACGTTACCAACTCCTCGCAGCCAATTGAAGTCCGGAATGACTGCGTCGCTGTCATTTGGCGGAGAAATCCTTCCGAACTCTGTGCTGGCGGTCCCGTTGAGCGCGGTGATTCGTGATCCGCAATAGCCCGAGAGTTCGCCGGGACGCGCTCGCATCCTCGAAGCGACGCCTACAGCAACATGATCCAGGTGTTGGGAGGAGTCAAACCTGGAGAACGGGTAGTCACCACCGGTGCGACGTTCATTAAGATCGTGATTGCGCAAGAAGCGGTAGGGCTAGCATCAAAGTGCAGGCAGAAAAACAAGACAGGGGAAGCGCATTTAGGCTCTCCAGCGACCAACGGGGTTCCAGCCCCTCCCTTATGGTTCGCAGGACTATCCGCGCTGGTACCACGCTGTCCTCTATTTCAGGATGAATCAACGGGCAGGTTAGACCAATTAATAAGGTTATGGATGATTTGGATCAACTCGAAGGTAAGCAAAGAGGAGAGATTTGCCAGTAGGCTTGTGACTGCCACCATCCGGCTCGACAGTGACAAATACGGCGTCGATTTGCGCCAATGTCTTGGGATCGTCACATTTCAAGATCCATCGTTTTTTGGAGTCGTTGTCCTCGTAGAAAACACCGAGGCTGAGCGCCTGTTGCTGATCTGGCCCCCGCCGTCCCCATGCCTGGAATGCACCTGCCCTCTTCGCGGCAGCCTGTTGATCCAAATCGTAGGCGTAAAAGATTAACGATTTGCCGCGTGTATAGAACACGCGGCCATAGGGTTTCTGTGTCTCTCCCGTGCGGGCAACGTCAAACACCTCCGCAACGTAAAGATCGCGGGCACCCATTAGTTCGCGGATGTCCCGATCATGGGCAAGGAGTTCGTCCTTTTGATCGAGCGCTACTTCGCGGTCACGAAGACGGCGATTGAGCTCGTTCACTTTTGCATCTAGAACTTTGACACTTGCGGCGTCGTGAGCTGACTGCCGAGCGAGTGAGTCAAGCTTCTGCTGGAGTGCTTGCGAACTGGATTGAGCGGCGTCGAGTTTCTGTCCCAGTTCGGTGCGTTGCTGGGTCAGGTCACGTTCATTTCCATCTCTGGCATGCAGATCGGCTTCCAGGCGATCTTGTGCTGATTTCATCCGGCTGATTTCGACAGACTGTTGCGCCAGTTGCTGCCGCAGGTCCGCGATCGTCTTATCGCGACGCTCAATATCGTCACGAGCCACCTGACGCTCATGCCCCGCATCGCTCAGCTGCGCTTCGAGTGCCGACGGAGTCTGCGTGCCCGCTGAGGCTGGCGCGACCTTTACGATATCGGTACCACGTCGTATGCCGGCTCTGTAGGCATAGAAACTAAGAGAGACAAAGAGCAGAATTCCAGAGGCGTACAGCATCCATACGTGACGCCAGGTTGATTGACTGGAAAATGGACCGATTCGTCGGGTATTCGCAGAGTCATCGTTAGAGCCTTTGAACTCGGCCCCTCCGCGTGCTTCCTTCGACAGGCGGTTGAAGAAAGCATTCTCTGCCTCTTCTTCCGACCAGTCAGGGCTCACCTCCAGGCTCTCTGAGGTTTCGCTAGCCGCCATGTCGGGAATTACTCGCCTAACCAATGTTTCGTATTGCTGAAGGGCTTGCCGGCAGGACTCGCAAACCACAAGATGCTCCTGTAGCCTCTTCTGTTCCTCTTCAGTCAGCTGGCTGGAGGTCGAAACGGCACAGAGCTCTAGGAACTCGTTATGGGGTTCGGTTAGCGACAACGCCCCCGCTCCTAGGTTGGACAAAACCTTTTATCATATCGTTCGTTCGCCTGGCAATTTGCTACCAAAAATCTCTTTCCGAAGCCGGTCCAAACCCCGGAAGTAGTGGTGCTTGATATTGCCTCTTGATTGCCCGAGCTTGGCGGCAATCTCATCAAGCGTATAGCCTTCCATAAAGTGCAGTCGGAGGGTCTGGCGCTGGTTCTCCGAAAGGGCTTCCAGTATCTTCTGGAAGCCCCCGTTTCCGAACCTCGCGTCGACTGAGTCCTCAAACTGCCCGGCCCCCGCCCGCGGATCGGAGAGATCGCTTGCCGCGTCGTCGAGGTCAATTCGCGTGTAGAAGTGGCGAGAAGTCAGATAGCGGCGCCGGGAAATGGCCCGACGGTAGGCTATTTGGAGAATCCAGAACCGAGCCGGGCCTTTAGAACTGTCAAAAGTCTTGCAGTCACGGTGAACTGACAGAAAGAGATCTTGCACTAGATCGTCTGCTTCTGAAACATCTCGCACTACACGGTATGAGACCGCACGTACCAGGCGAGCGTATCGGCGGAAAAGGCGGGCCAATGCTTCCTTATTCCCTTCACAGACTTGTGCCACCAGTAGTTCGTCAGATTCGGTCGGTGCATCGGACCTTTCTGCCAAACACTCTTGGCTCGCATGTTTGATGTTGGGATCCTCCCTGTCGCCTCGTTTGCCCTCCGACACGTCCTTGATCTCGGCAGGGCTACCGAGGATCCCAGGAAGGCACCTGGCTGACGAACTCACATTCCCCCCTCAGATCGCACAGAAACTAAGCTGCTCCTGACCGGTTTGGCCTTGAATCCACATTGTCGCTGGCCACTGACTGGCACACTGGTTACACATCTAAACGTCCTAGGTTCAATAAGTTGTGCAATGTGTTCTACCAGTGCGGACTCAGTCTTAGCTTGCGTCTTCTAGTTCTTAGTCCGCCGCTTCGCCGCCGTTATCGTTCCTTTTCGACCTGTTTCGTGTTCCGCAAGTCACCGGAGCACGCATTGTCTGTTCCGTCTTGGAATAATCCATTTTGGAGTAATTGTCAAATGATTCCTATGCTCCGTGCATGGAGCGGATCGGAGGACTCTCCGCTGAGCGCCAGCGTGATCGAAAGGCATTCCTCCGTTTGCTTCGTCGCGTTCGAATAGAGGCAAAATTGACCCAGGCGCAACTGGCTAAAATCCTTGGAATGACTCAAGCGCGTGTCAGCAAGTATGAACAGGGCGAAAGACGAATCGACATGCTCGAACTCAAGGCAGTCTGCGATGCCATCAAGTTGCCTCTCACTGAATTTGCAAGACGCTTTGAGGAAGCCTGCAGATGATATCAATCAATGATAACGAAGCGCAATCCATTTTGGAGTATTCCATGTTGGGTACCTATGCTGGCGCTCAATGTCGGGATCGGCGCAGCGCGCAAGCAGAAAACAACGTGAACGTAAGATTCTGCTTGAAGTCCTACGCGAACAGAGAAAACAACGGAATCTGACACAAGATCAGCTGGCAAAATCGATGGGAGTCAAACAAGCATTTGTCAGCAAATATGAAACTGGCGAGCGACGCCTCGACTTTATAGATCTGATTGGGATCTGTGACGTTCTGGGGATGTCTATCGTAAAGTTCGCTGAGAGATTCGAGGCCTCGCGTAAGGCGTCCAAATAAAACTTCCTGCAACTTTCCACTCTTACGGGCCAAGCGGTGCAGCTTCCACTTTCGCAGCAGCGTCACCTTGCATGTGCGGCAGGACATGCGAATACACATCCAGTGCGAATGCAGGACTGAACCTGTTTCCGCTACCTAACGTCACAATTGTAGCCCGAGACCTCCTCCCAGGAATCTCGCTCGGCACTCCCTGCTGCAGAATTTGACAGAAGCAACGGATTGTCCAGCAACGAAGTTGATTTTTTTCCTATATATCAAGAACTGACCATGCGTTCTTGCCCCGGGGTATCATCAATGGGCGCAGGAGCGTAGACAGCCAGAACGGGGAGGACCATCCCACCACGCCGGTGGGTGATTAGCTCTGACGCAGTCACTCTGAGCGCAGAGCTTGCATAACATCGACACGTGCGGCGCGCGTAGCGGGCAACACCGATGCGATAACCGCGACCGCCATCAACAGGAAAGCGGAAACAACGACAGGCAAGGCGTCCGGCATTCTGGCCTCTACAAAAAACTTACCCGCCAGCTGTGCCAGTATGAACCCGATGGCTGCACCGGCGATCACACCAGCACCTGCCATCACGGCTCCTTCGGCGACAACCTGGGTCAAAAGGTGGCGACGTTGCGAACCGATTGCCAGGCGGATTCCGAATTCGCGAGTGCGTGCACTGACAGAAAATGCCAGCACGCCAGCCACACCCACAATCGCAATCGCCAAAGCAACTGCGGCAAATCCGCCGAAGACAATTGAGTTGAGCCGATCAGGTGTGAGTACCTCGGCGCGAATGTCTTCAAGCGTAGCGGCGTGTTCCACGGGTTGATCAACCGACAGCTCGCGGACGACGCGTGTGACAGACGTAACCAGCGCGTAAGGATCGCCGTGCGTATGGACGAACAACCGCCCGCCAAAGAGGCTCACGCCATTGTCGGAAAGATTGTCCGGGACTTGGCCGAACGGATGGTAGATGGTGAGCGCCGTGCCCGGGACTATATGCTGATCGTCCACATCCGCGACGATCCCAACAATTCGGCGCGGTCCTTTGCTCATGCTGATGAAGTCCATCACCGGGTCGGTCCACATGATGTGCCGATTGAGAGAATCCTGGCCGGGAAACATCCGCTGCGCCACAGTTTGACTGATGATCACTACAGGCTCGCCGCCGCGGCGGTCACTATCGTTGAAGTCCCTACCTTCGAGGATAGGCACGCCGAGCGCACCGAAAAATCCTGGCGAAACCACGCGGAACTGCGCCAACGGGTCCTCTTCATGAGTGCCTTTCACGTGACCTTCTCCGGTGTATGCAAATCCCGGACCGAAGCCGCCTGCATCTCGCCACGGCACGGTGGTTCCTACCGCGACTTCGTCGACTCCCGGCAATTCCCTTAGGCGGCGCACGGTCTCCCGATGAAAATTGATGATTTGATCCGGAGTCTTGCCATATGACATCACCGGCATATTTATGGCGAGTACGCGGTGCATGTCGAAACCGGTCTGCGTGGCTTGCAGAGTAAGCAGGGTCTTGATCAGCATGCTGGCGCCAGCCAGCAGTATGAATGAAGCAGCAATTTGTGTGACCGCAAAGATGCGCAGCCGGCGGCTGGTTCCGCCGGTGATACGCACGCCTCCGCTACTGACGCTTTGTGAGGTGTTGGCGGTGGGTAAGCGCGGAACGAAGGCCAGGAGCACTGCTGCCGCAATCGCCAGACCTGCTCCCAGCCAGAGCATGCTCGAATCAAGCTTCAAATCTAAAGCGCGCACTGAGAAGCGCGAAGCATAGCGCGCCAGTACGTGCACCATCGGACTTGCACTAACCACTCCCAGAATCGCTCCTATGCTGCATAGCAACAGGCTTTCCGCCAGCAGGAGACGGCGTAAAGTGCCGGCGCTGGCGCCCAGCGCACTACGCACGGCCAATTCTGCTTCGCGGCGCACCGTCCGTGCCAGAATCAAATTCGCCACATTACAGCACGCGATAATGAACACGAGGCTCGAAGCAGCGAGCAGGACCAGCAGCACGGTACGAGCGCCCGACGTGATCTCATCGCGCAGCAGCGTCGCTTTAATCTGGAATTGCCCGCCCGGGGGATACGCTTCAGCATGATCTTTCTTCATCGCAGAGTATGCCGACCGTAACTCAGCGCGAGCTTGATCGAGAGAAGCTCCCGGAGCAAGACGGCCAAATAATTCCGTCATCCGATGAACCCGACCTTGGACCATCGTGGCGGAAAGATGATGCGGGCTGGTCACGACGTTGGTGATGAGCTCGGTGTCTGCGGGATAAGGAACCGAAGGCTCGAGGACTCCAACGACGGTGGCAGTACGCGTATCAAGGCGGAGCTGCTTCCCGATCACTGATGGATCGCTGTGCAGGGCCGTGGTCCAATAGCGATAGGTAAGCACGGCGGCACCAGCAGCGTTCGGTCCATCGTCACGCATGTCTATTAGCCGGCCGAGGACAGGGCGTAGGCCCATGACTTCGAAGTAGGAACCGCCCACAACGCCCGCGCGAACCTCTCGCGGCTCGCCCAACCCGATCATGGTGAAACCAATCGCGGAAAAATCACCGAACTCGCTGACCGATTTCACACTGGCCCGCAAGTCCTGGATTTCGGGCACCGAAAAATTGTCGTTCTCCGCTCCAATGCCTGGGGCGCTCTGCCGAATGTAAATCAGGCGGTCCTCGTCGCGGTTTACCAGCGGCCGCAGTAGGACGCCGCGTACGAGGGTAAAAATTGCAGCATTGGCACCGATTCCGAGCGCCAGCGTAAGAATCACAGCGCAGGCCAGCCCGGGAGTACGCGCTAATGAGTGGACAGCAAACCGGAGATCGCGAATAAAGGACATTGTCTTTACTCCTATTTCGCCCAAGCAGCAGCGTTCCTTCCATCTTAGACGCAAGCATTTTAGGTCAGTTAGAGGCCAATCTTTTTTCTGTCCGGCCGATCTTCAGCGTGCAGCGTTCTGTCACAGTCGGCTCACTTGCTCTCACCCCAGCAGCCTCAGTAACTGTTCAGTTGGGTTGTGATGATTTGTCGTCCGGTCCGGCTGAACAGTTACGCGACTGAGTCCATGTATTTTGGCATTGGAGAAGGCCAGAAAAGAGCTTCGAGATGATAAGAAAAATCGAGATCGAGCGATTCAGTCTTACCTCCTCTAAGCCGTTCGATCAGGTTGTGGCGGCTCTTAATGCGGGTATCGGTCATCCGGATATGGGTGAATTCGGGAGATCAACTTACGAAGCACGCTCTTTTTTGCCGAGCTGAAAAGCGCAGTCGAGAAAGACTTGAGCAAAACAGGACTTATTGTGTCGAGAGAGGACTGGTCCCGCCCGCCTGGAAGTGCGGCCCCGCACCCCGTTGCAGATAAGCTAATCTCGCTGTTTCTTTGTCAGGTGCATTCAGCGTCGGCGAGTGAGTCCCTTTGCCGAGGCCTCGGATCCAGGTGGTTCACGGAACGGTTCCACAGAAATACGCTCGTAACACACTTCCAGCACGGTCAGGCATTCTGTACCGCCCGGCAATTGAAGGACTACGCTGTCACCCGCTGCCGACTTCATCAACGCGCGCCCCAGAGGTGACACCCAACTGATGTGGTTGCGGTTGAGATCGACCTCGTCGGTGCCCACGATGCTCACCACTCGCTCCGCTCCCGCGGCGTTGGCATAGCGCACGGTCGCTCCGAAGAATGTCCTCGTCGCCGCCTGACCCGCTCTCGGAGCTTCCGGGTCCACCACTTCCGCGGCTTCGATTCGCTTCGTGAGAAAGCGAATCCGACCATCGATCTGCCGCAGCCGCCGCTTGCCGTACTGATAGTCGGCATTTTCACTGCGATCGCCGTTGCTGGCAGCCCATGCCACCACCTCCGTCACGGCCGGGCGTTCCCTGGTGAGCAGAAACCGGTGCTCATCTTTGAGGCGCTGCAGCCCGCTGCGAGTTATGTAGTTCTTGCCTGGCGTTGCGGGCTCGTCCCTTTGTGGTTTTCTCGTAAATCCTTTTCGCATCTCGTAGTCTTTCCAGGGCGAATCCAGTGGGTGCGCCAATGAACGCGGATGGACGCCGATAAAAAACACCGTAGGTTATCCGCGTTTATGGGAGTTCATCTGCGGCCGTAGCTGATTTTTTCACATCTTGCAGCCCTTGGCTATTCTGGCCATCATCTCGAACCAGTGTCTTGCGAAGGCATGCTTGGGAGATCAATACTGATAAGCCGGCTGGTGTGAATCGAATCCAGAAACTCCTGGGATCTCGGGCAAGCGGGAAGTCCGGTTGCCGACTAATCGGGAGTTGGCTCGCGTTGCACCACAACCAAAAACACCACACCGACAATGGTAAACATTCGGAATGCCTCTTCCTGCCCATTCCATATTTTCGACTGCCACATCAGAAACCATTCGCCCCCGACATCGAGGAATGCCACCAACCACATCAGCAGGCTGGTCGTCAGCGCAATCACGGCGAGGTTCAGCACAGCGGCGAATTGCGCCCTGTCCCCACGACACGATTTCAGCAACCGCACACCAGCCCACCAGCATAGAAGCATAGTGACTGATTCCCAGGCGATGATGCCGACGTAGAAGACCGTATGTACTAGCGGCGAATTGACGGCGCGCCACATGCCGTGGTTCCCCGGAAAGGTTGAGTCCATCATCAGGACGTGGCGGACATACTCGTAGTTGGAGCCGTAATCCGTGATGTTGTTTAGGACCAGAATCGTGTAGAAAAGTGCGATTGCAAAAACGAGAACCGCTTTGGAAACGCGAAGCGCCATTACATGCCGCATAGGTTGTCGCACGCGGGAATTATATCTTCTCGGTGACTTACCGCGACCTTTCTTGGAGTGCCCACAAGTCCTGATTAACGGGCCTTTAATAATCCAATGTGCCAGCGTTGGCACGCAAGTTTCTGGCCGGGCTACACTGGAAGAGGCACGGTGCCGCGAGTCGCTCTTTCAAAATGATCTCTTTCTCGAACATTAATAAGCAGTATGGCAAGCAGTTGCTCTTCGTGGATGCCTCGTTTCAGTTGAATCCCGGCGAAAAAGTTGGGCTGGTCGGTCCCAATGGGTCGGGCAAGACAACGCTATTCCGTATGGTAGTCGGCGAGGAAACTCCCGACGAGGGCGCGGTCTCTGTCCCCAAGAAGTTGACGACCGGCTACTTTCGCCAGGACGTCGAGGAAATGCAGGGCCGTTCGGTCCTGGATGAAGCGATTGCAGGGAGCGGACGCGTCGGCGATCTACACCACGAACTGGAAGCCTTGCAGCGGGAAATGTCCGACCCCGACAAGGCTGATGACATGGACCGCATTCTTGATCGCTTCGGTCACGTTCAGGAGGAGTACGAGCATTTAGGCGGCTACGCGCTCGAATCGCAGGCCCGTGAAGTGCTCCACGGTCTGGGATTCAAAGACGATCAGATTGACGGTGACGTGGGCGCTCTCTCCGGCGGATGGAAAATGCGGGTTGCGCTGGCACGGGTCCTGCTCGGAATGCCGGATGTATTGCTGATGGACGAACCGACGAACCACCTCGACATCGAATCCATCATCTGGCTGGAGCAGTTTCTCAAGTCATTTCCTGGCGCGCTGCTCATGACCTCGCACGACCGCGAGTTCATGAATCGTCTGGTCTCAAAGATTGCAGAGATTGACGGCGGCGAAATCATCACATATTCGGGTGACTACGACTTCTACGAGCGCGAAAGGGCAGTGCGAGAAAGCAATCAGCAGGCCGCATTTGCCCGGCAGCAGTCCATGCTTGCCAAGGAGCAGCGCTTCATTGATCGTTTCAGGACACACGCCGCCAAAGCGGCCCAGGTGCAGAGCCGGATCAAGGCCTTGGACAAGATCGAGAAAATCGAACTGCCGAAGAAACGCCAAGTCGTCAAGTTTGAGTTTCGTCTCCCCCCGCGATCCGGCGAACAGGTGGCCGTCCTTGAGAATCTGCACAAGAGTTACGGTCCACGTGTGATTTATGAAGGATTCAATCTCACCATCCGCCGCGGAGAACGCTGGGCCGTCATGGGAAGAAACGGCGCGGGCAAGACCACACTGCTCAGGATGATTGCCGGAGCCAGTGCTCCAGATGCGGGAAGCGTGCGGCTCGGCGCCAGCCTGTATATGGGCTACTTCGCGCAACAATCCCTGGACGTGCTCAATTCCGATCTCACCGTCATCGAACAGTTGCAACAAGATTTTCCCCAGGACGGTCTCGGGTCGTTGCGGAACCTGGCGGGGGCATTCCAGTTCTCCGGCGAAGACGTGGACAAGAAGATCCGCGCACTCTCCGGCGGCGAAAAATCGCGGCTGGCAATAGCGCGCATGCTCTACAACCCGCCGAACTTCCTGGTGCTCGACGAACCGACCAATCACCTCGATCTTGCAACCAAGGAGATGTTGGTGGGCGCCCTGAAGGACTTTGAAGGCACCATGATCTTCGTATCGCATGACCGCATGTTCCTTCGCGGCCTCGGCTCACGTGTTCTGGAACTGGGGGGCGAGAGCGGTACGGACCGCCATCCCACTGTTTATCCTGGGTCGTACGTCGAGTACGTGCAGAAGCTGGGACATGAAGCGCCTGGGATCTATTCGTAGGCCTTGCAGAGCTTTTGTGCAACGACTCGCCGAGTCGATATCGAAGCCTTCGTCGCAGCTAGAAGCCACGTGGCAGAGAAGATAAACCACGGAAAGGGACTTGGTGAAAGTCGCCACCTTCAACATTAACAACATCAATAAGCGGCTCGACAACCTCCTGGCTTGGTTGTCCAAAGCTGAACCGGACGTGGTTAGCCTCCAAGAGCTCAAGGCAGAGCAGGCGGCCTTTCCTGTGAATGCCCTTCGGACTATCGGTTACGAAGCCGTCTGGCAAGGGGAGCGCTCCTGGAACGGTGTGGCCATTCTCGCGCGAAACCACGTTCCCGTGCTGACTTGCACAAGTTTGCCGGGAAATCCTGCAGATCATCAAGCTCGCTACATTGAAGCGGCCGTTCAGGGAGTCCTGATCACTTCCATCTACCTCCCCAATGGGAATCCGCAGCCTGGACCGAAATTCAGTTACAAGTTGGCCTGGTTTGAGCGCCTCATTGCCCACGCCGCCGAACTCATGGCGAGCGGCGCACCCGTGGTGCTGGCCGGTGACTACAATGTCGTACCGACGCCGCAGGACATCTACCCGACTCGATCGTTGGATAACAACGCGTTAATTCAACCCGAGAGCCGACAGGCCTTTGCGCGTTTGCTGGCTCAAGGCTGGACTGACGCCATGCGGAAGCTACACCCGGACGGGCCGCTCTGGACATTCTGGGACTACAAATTTGAACGGTGGCAGAAGGACAAAGGCATGCGACTCGATCACTTTCTGCTCTCGCCGAATTTGTCGGTCCGGCTCGTGGACGGCGGTGTTGACCGGTGGGCGCGTGGGCAGGAAAACGCGAGCGACCACGCCCCAACATGGATCATGCTCGATCTCTAGACCAGAGTCGAGGTTCCAGCGTTTTTTTGTCTGCCCCTCCCAGCAACGTAAAGAGCTGCCTTTTCCCGCCCTTCTATGCATTCGAGTCAATTCGCATTCGCAATTTGACGCAGTGCACCCGTCAGCAGATCTTTCCTCGCCGCTGCTAAGTGTTACGAAACCACTCGCGATGCATTTCGCCCGTCCAAATAGCCAATCTTGCTATTTTCGATTATCATAGATTATGAAAATAGCACGAAAACGCTATTTTCGACCTAAGAAAGGCGTAGATGCCGCGCGCTAGCACTATTCCCGGCCGGAAAGTATCGCAGCGCAGCTATTCCGCCTTCGTGCCAGCGCCCCTACCTCCCGAACTGGAATGGACACCGCGGCTGATTGGTGCACTTTCCGATGCAGACCGGCTAGTCGGGAGACTAGCTGGCGAGGGCGGTCGCCTTCCCAATCCTCATATTTTGATTCGGCCCTTCGTACAACGTGAAGCCGTTCTATCGAGCAAGATTGAAGGCACACAGGCCACGCTCGGTGAGCTGCTTGCCGCTGAAGCGGGAGCGACCGTGGATCGAAGTCCCGAAGATCTTCGGGAAGTTGGGAACTACGTCGTCGCTCTCGAGCACGGAATCTCGCGCCTCAAGAAACTTCCCCTATGCATCAGGCTTACCCGCGAGTTGCATGAAAAACTCATGACGGGCGTTCAGGGGCATCAGGCAGCGCCCGGACGCTTTCGCAAGGTTCAGAACTGGACTGGCAAGCCTGGCAGCACGATCGCAACTGCTTCCTACATCCCACCCCCTCCAGCAGTGGTCGAGCCGTGTCTCGCAGCCTGGGAAGAGTTCCTGCATGAATCGACCCTGCCGCCTCTCGTGACCATTGCGCTGGCTCACTATCAGTTCGAAGCCGTTCACCCGTTTCTTGATGGCAACGGCCGAGTCGGACGCCTGCTCATAACCTTGTTCCTGATCGAGCGCCAGATCCTCCCGACACCGCTGCTCTATTTGTCGGCGTTCTTTGAAGCGTCAAGGCGAGACTACTACGACGGTTTGCGCGGGATCAGTGAACGCGGGGCATGGAACGATTGGTTGGAGTATTTCCTGCTGGGAGTCGCTCGCATGTCTGAGGATGCTTTGAGTCGAGCCATGCGCATCAACGGACTACTGGCCGAGTGGCAGAAGAGAGTCTCCGGAGAATCGAGCAACAACCCGTTGCGTGTAGTCGAACTCTTGGGGGCAAACCCTTTCATTACTACAAAAGGCGTGGCGGCCAAATTGGCGATCGCGTTTACCACCGCGCAGCGCGCCATCGAACGACTAGAGCGTGCGAATATCGTAAAACGGGTAGGTGATGCGAAGCGCGACCGAGTTTACTGCTCGACAGCTCTCCTGGATATCCTTGAAGAGCCGGCCCACCTCAAGCCAGGCGTTAACAAATAGCTCTGAGTGGTCTCAAACCAGGAACGCTTGAGGTGCTGCTACGAAAGACGGAACATCGATATCGGACCTACAACGTGCGTCTCTGTCGTGGCAGACCTATGGAAATATTGGATTGTGCCTCTCGTATTGATGGCAGTGTACGTGTATCAAAGGAAGCGTTAGGAAATGAATGCGAATTGGGTTCCAGTTATTGCATCTAATCTTGTGAGCATTCAGCCCACCAAGAGTGGGTCTTTTTTTCGATAACACTGTAATGAAAATATTCGCAGGATTGTCCATTTCTTCGCCACAGCCCTTGTGCTGGTTGTCCGTCAATTGGACAAACATTCTTGCGGCCGTCACATCCTGCAATGAGAACAGTCAGCACGAGAGAGAGGTGCAGTGCTCTCGCTGTCTGGATCTGACTTTTCATCGTCCAATATGGAAAGGTAATCGGGGGCTGAGTCAAGCCTTCTATTTTGCCTTGAAGTTCGCCCAGCGCCGTCTTTTGCGCCGCAGCGATCTTGTCCCTAGAAGCCATCTGGCTCCCTTAGTGTTTTCCCTTGCGCCTTCCCTCGGCAATTCTCTGCCTCTCCTTGTCCTTTGCGTACTCCTCATCATCAAGCACAAACCATCTCATCCAACGTGGCACTCCACGGTAGTAGACGTATTCGCCCGAAACGTCACGATGATGAACAGACTCATTCAGAGAGAAAACAGACGCGATGAGTGCGAACAATATTCCTGCACTGACCCACGCAGTGCGTAACAATGGAAAGCGACTGTCGAGGCCGATGGATGCCAAGAACAAAAGCCAGAACAGGACTGCGAAGATCCAGCTTCTCCGACTCTGAGTCATTAATGGAACCCTTCGCCATCCCAGCAAATCAAGCCTTCGCCTTCCTGACTTTCGCGCACCTCGCACGCTGTGCAGCAGCTGTTTTCTTCCGAGCAGCTGCCTAGTTATGCGCCCGCCATCGCGCATGTAACCTACTCGGACAGGTGGAAGGGGAGATTGAGGCGGAGTAAGAAAATGTAGGGCGCTAGATGTGGTAGACATCATATCTCCCGTTCACCCTCTGGATTTCCGTTTTCCACCCTTGATGGGAGGCTGTGAAGCCATCGGCAAAAACCCCAACGATTTCTTCAGTTCCTCCATCACCTCATAGACAATCGGACATGTAAATGTCCGGTCAATCATCGCCAGAGTGCGGGACACGAAATCCGGGTTGTAGAGATACGGATATCCGCTGCATTCGGCGGGACGGTCTTCGTAGATGCTGCAAAGGTTATCTTTCAGGAAAGGACAGGGGGCCGTGCGGGTTTGCCAACGGTTCTCGCTGTCCGAGCGCTCCAGATAGGTCTCGATGAACTGCTGGTGCTCCATTCCGAGACGGCGTGCCACCCGATCAACTTCCTCTACGCTGAATTCCGGCTTCATCTCCCGACAGCAGTTGGCACAAGTGGTGCAGTCGATTCCGGCCCACACGCGCCGCGTGGTCTCAAAGACGCGTCCGTCGATCTCGTCCGATTCCAGATTACATCGATTCTTCAGGAACTGACGAAATCTGAAGTTTTGATCCTCTTTCCTCTCAGCCAGCTTGCGTATTTGAATCAACTGATACATCCAGAATCGTCCTTGCCCTTCCGCGATGCCCTGAAGCCAAGAAAAAGCAAACCTGTCAGTGGTAAGCCGCAGACTACGGCAACAATTCCGGCGAGAACCGAATACCACTTCACTAGGCCGAACAGGAAATCGACCACGGCGCAGATGAAAAGAAACCAACGGGAGTGGGACGGTTCATCTCGCCAGTATTATGCTCCACCCTCCACATTCTTGGCGATTCCCAATCGAAGGCGGCTTAGGGAAGATGAGTGTAATGGAGATATTATGCCAACTCCCACCTCAACTTCACCTTTTCCGGGGGTCGTTTATGCAGGAGTACATCCAAGCGATTGAGAGATACCTGCTGGACAACCCGAAGTTGAGCAAGCCAGCTCTTGTGGAATTGTTGACGAAGAGATTCTCCAATCTTTCCGCAAACGAGGCTTGGATTATAGTGTCACGCTATTTCAACAAGAAGGCGTAAAGACTGGCCATCGCCCCCGCCCCAAGCCCAACCCCGTAGCCGCGCCGATTAGTGGATGACCGCAGTCTGCGTCCTGGTCCATGAGGTCGCGGTAGGGACGACCTTGCTGATCGCCCCCCGCGCGGATCCGCCGAGCGCTCATTAGCGCATGCGGCTCTTCCAGATGAATAACGGCCAAGCGTGCTGCTTGTCCGCACACTCGCCCACCCGTGGGACACGCGCTGTCCCGCTCTATGTCGGGTACGTGTCGAGGGGGAGAGTGTTCTCCTTGATCAGCAGCCTTCCCTCCTCACTCTCCGCCGACGTGCTGCCGTCTTTGTTCGAATGATTCATCGGTACTATGCCGCTGTCCGACTCCTCAGACGTACATGCGGGCCGTGTGGCCTAAGCCTTCTCCCGCCGTCCTGCGGCTGACTCGCCGTAGGCTCTCCGAGGTCTCCCGGTTCTCGTGTATGAAGTTTCAGGCGTGTTGGGGTCTTCGACTACGCAGGACTGAGCCGAGACTCGCGCTATCGTCTCGGTTCATGTGGCCTCCGCACATACAATTGCGTCGGCATCCTGATTGCATCTTTTCGGAGCTCAATGCCCAGCCCACCTATCCCCTGTTTACGCTTCGCTGTGCACCTCACGGTACCGCCGCCTCGCCCCTCGATCCGGTTGACCTGGTCCTGTTTCCTGTTCCCGCTCATCGAACCCGGACTGGCGGGTTTCCCGCATCCGGCTCTCGGAAAAGACTCACGCATGCACCCACGGAAGACTCGCGGTACGGTGTGGTAACTGGACCAAACCATACACAGAATGAAGAGACGCTTCCGGGAACCGCTTGTATCCCGGCCGCGCTTCATGGTGTTTATCGCAGAGCCACCGACGCAGCCTGCGGCGGGCATGTAGATCGACCGCACTGTAGGCTTTGCTGACAGACCCCAGACAAAAATAGTTAGCCCAGCCGATCAACATTCGATTGAGCTTCTCTACCATTGCCTGTGGAGTCTGCCTGACAGTATCCCGCCCGGTCTCGTCGCTGATCGCACGACAGATGCGCTGTACCCGTTTCTTCGAGGGAGTCGTGCCTAGATAGACTCGGCTCCTCCGCATCGAGTAGCACCGCCCGAACGTGTACCCCAGGAAGTCGAACTTTTCTTCCGGCAGACAACAGACCCGCGTCTTCATCTCGTTCACCGTCAACTTCAGCTTTGACATCATCCTCCGCATCGCAGTCAGAGCTTGCTTCGCTCCCACTCGACAGCAGATGACCAGATCATCGGCATAATTAACGATGTACGCTCTCCAACGCTTCTCGTGCCCGAGCTTCTTCCACCCCAGCACAAACCGTCGCATGTACAGATTGCTGAGCAAAGGACTGATCGGGGACCCTTGTGGCGTCCCTCGACCTTGGTCCCGATTGCGCGTACTTCGACGTTTGTTTCCACGCTCGTCGGTTTCTTCGACGGGAGCTTCCAACCACATCTTGATCAGATGCAGCATCGCTCCATCGACCACCCGGCGAGCTACCGACTTCATCAGCTCGGCATGTGGAACACTATCAAAGTAGCTGCTGAGATCCGCATCTACGATCTGCCCATGTCCGGTGTTGATCAGCTTGTGGACGCGCTGTACTGCGTCCAGCGCGCTGCGGTCTGCCCGATAGGCATACTGTTCCAACGGCAGATCGGCCTCGAAGATAGGTTCGAGAACCAGCACCGCCGCCGTTTGCACAACCCGATCCCGGATTGTCGGTATCCCCAACGGTCTCTGCTTCCCATCCGGCTTGGGTATATAAACCCGCCGCACAGGTTGCGGTTGATAGGTTTGGCTTTTCAGCTCTTGCGTCAGTTCGTCCAGCCATCGTTCCCTGTCGTACGCTTCGATGTCCTCGAATGTCTGGTTGTCCACTCCCGCTGCTCCGCCATTGGCCTTGCAGCGTTCGTAGGCATAGGCCAGAACATCTCTCCGATACACCTTGTCGTACAGCGCGTAGAAACGAAAGTCGGGCGATTCCTTCGCTTTTGCGTGCAACGCCGTCTGCAACTTCTGAACACTGAATGGAGTTGTTAGGCTCATCGCCAATCCCTCGGTCCTTCGTTGCTTCTTGCGTTCGTCTTTAACTAAGGCCTCTTCCCTCCACCGGAGTTACCCGGCTTCATCGGTACTGTAAGCCTCTCCGCCACCCCACCCGGCCCGGCCTGTCTCTCGCGAGTTGCCAGTTGATCCTGACCGCGATCACCGCTGGGGTTTCCCGTGTTGCGTCTGGTCTCCTATGCCTACATGCCATCGCCATTACCCCGGCAGGTCCGATGGAGTTTGTCCGCTCATCCGTTTCCATCGTCGGCGGCCTTCCCTGTGATAAAGCCAGGTCGGCTCCTGCAATTATTGTTTCGGGGCCTGCTCAGCGTTTACTCACGTTATGGCCTGCACGCTCGCCGAGTCACCTAGTGACCCTTTCCATCGAAAGCTCCGACAGCTTCGTTGCCTCTGCCGCCGTTTCGATTACTACCGGGTGGAGCGAACCAGTTCCCGGGCGGGAGTTGCACCCGCTGAAGTCCAGCGCCTTTTCACGGCGCACTTTATCGCCAATTGAACGGTTGCCTGCTCTCAGGGCCGGTTGTAGTCCTCCGACGAATCTGTCCCTGAGTTCCTGCGCTTTTTAACAGTGACCCGCCTGGCGGCTGGTGGTCTAACCTCTTATTGGAGGCCTGTGCTCGATGATTCCCCGTGCGGTCTTGTGCGTTCAATGCTCCGGCGTAGTGACAGCATTTCAACCAACCCCCGTGGATCATAGAATATGGTCGATTTTCGATTAGCATCGATTGCGGCCTTGTCCTCCAGCTTTTTGGCGGGTCTTGAGAGACCTGCGGCGGACTCGATTCTTGCCGCGGCCCGGATCCATAAAATTTCCGCCAAGAGGAACATCAGCACAGAGGGCTGTCCGGCTACTCGTTTGTTCCTTTTTCAAAGTGGCCGGGCACGTTTTTACCACCTCACCAAACAGGGCGAGTTAGTTCTGCTGGCGCAGTTGGTGCCGGGAGACGTGATCGGGTTGGTGGCCATGCTGAAAAGTTCGCCTCCCTACATGGCAACCGCAGAAGCAATTTCCGACTGTGCGGTCTTGGCCTGGGAGCACTCCGTCATCCGCAAGTTCGTTTCCTTGCACCCTCTGCTCGCAGAAAACGCCTTGCATATCTCTCTTGGCTACCTGCGAACCTACATCGATCGCCATGTTGGATTGGTTACCAAGACTGCGGAAGAAAGGTTGGCAAAGACCCTGGTTAGGCTCAGTGACCAGTCCGGCCAGTTTCATCCCGAAGGGATCGAAATCCGTGCAACCAACGATGAACTCGGCGCGTTGGCGGATATCAGCCCGTTTACCGCCAGCCGCGTGCTAAATAATTGGGTGCAGGCAGGAGCTGTCTCCAAGAAGCGCGGTCGTGTCCTTCTCCTTGCTCCCGAAGCGCTCATGATTGATTAGCAATGTGGTGTATTGGCCTTTCCTGCTTTCATGGCGCACTCTGGACAAGGCGTCCGCTCGGTATTCAGTCCCCCGACTCTGGACCTCTTAGAGTGAACCGTTAGCTCAGTTGATGTAAACAGGCCATTTCGCTCATTGAGGGGTTTTGAGCGTAACGACGATGTTACGCCAACAGCGAAGTCAACTTGATGGCACAGGACAGTGAATGCCCATTGCGTGGTTTCAAATGGTCGAGACGCCCGCTCCGTTGAGATCTTTCAGAGCCTTTTGTCCTTGGAACCATTTGAATACGAAGAATGCATGGACCCCGAATGCCCACAATGAAAATGTGAGTATGAGAGCGATCATGTCGACGGCATAAATAGCGATCCCGGCCAGGAACGCCCAACGAAAGCCGCTGCGCCCCGCAAATCCCAGTCCTAACATAACGAGCAGCCACATGGCTGCCAGGCCGTACACCGCTAGGGGATAAAAAGAGCCCAGTGGCCCGCCATAAAGCGTCAGGAGGTCAACCGTACCAATGCTGACAAGAAGGTTCAGCCGCACCGGAAGGAGGCCGGGGCCGAGCGCAGATAGACCTGCGGCCCAAAAGAAATAGTTCGCATCGCTTCGGCTGTCGGAAAGTACATCGGCACGTCGCTGCTCCTCCGATGCCTTGTACTCCTCGTCGGTCCGACCCGCGCCAACATTCAATGTTTGCATAATGCAACGACATTGCCGATTGCGAAGAAAGTATAAACGCAGAGGGCCGCGAGTAAAGTGGCGAAATCAGGATGCGGCTTGTACGTCAGGATGCGCAGGGCGAGCGCTGCCGCCGCGACTAGTAAGATGAAGGCGGCAGGTCCAATGCCTTTGAGATCGCCTACACGCAGATGCGACACCACCGCGCCTACAAAGTAGAGAACGAGGCCGATGCCCGCCGCCACGCCTAAGCAAGGCCACCAGATGCCAAGAACTATGCCCAAGGCACCGGCAAACTCAGAAGCTGCCAGAAGCGGAAAGTATTTCAACGGTACCCCTACGACTTCGTGAATGACCTGCACGATATGCGGATCGCGGCGAATCTTCCCGATGCCTGAAAACATCACTATCGCCGCGAGCAGGATTGTAATCGCCAGATATGCGGTGCTCATGGAACCTGCTTTCCCCGTCGCGGAATATGATACGCAGGATTGTTGACCAAATCAGGCGAGAGCACTCAAAACCCTCCCATTCCAAACTCTCCTCATGCTTGCATCACCCAGACGGTTTGCCGTAGTTCCAATCCTGCGGCATGGGAGGCCGTCGCCATGGGCAAACGCAGAATCAAGCCGAACTACTGTCGCCGAGTGCTTCGACTTCCAGATTTAGATCATTGCAAATTGGCGGTGCCCAACAGCCTCGGCTCATCCGCCTCGCGTCGCGTGTACGAATATGCTATCGACCAATTCATCGCCTGGTACTGCTTCGAACCTCGTTTGGCCCTCAACCGCATCGTAGTTGTTCGCTACCGCATGCACCTGGAATCACGCAGTCTGGCCGCGAACACTATCAACCAACAACTCGCGGCCGTGCGCCGCTTCGCTCACGAAGCCGCCGATTCAGGCTTGTTGAGTCCCGAGTTGGCGGCAGGGATCAGCCGAGTGAAAGGGGTCAAGCAACTCGGGTTTCGCTCCGGCAACTGCTTGAGCGCAGAACAAAGTTCAGAAGTACTCAAACATGCTTGTGGCGATAGCACGCGGACCAAGCGAGACTATGCCATGCTGGCCATGCTGTTTGGTTGTGGTTTTCGCAGATCGGAACTGGTGGGCCTGGAACTGGATGAAATCCGGATGCGCCAGGGGCACTGGGCGGTGGTAGACCTGATCGGCAAGGGCGGCCACATCCGCACAGTACCCATTCCACAATGGGTCAAAGCGGCACTCGATCAGTGGGTCGTAGCCGCCAGCGTGACGGAGGGAAGGATCTTTCGAGCAGTTGCCAGGGCGGGAAAGGTGTGGGGAAAGGCATCTCGCAGAATGTCGTGTGGTACGTGGTCAAGGGTTGCTGCGAGAGAGCGGGCTTGGAGCATATTGCACCGCATGACTTGCGGAGAACCTGCGCGAAACTGCGCCACAGTAGCGGCGGTGAGCTGGAGCAGATTCAATTCTTGCTGGGGCATGCATCCGTCCAGACAACGGAACGCTTTCTAGGCTGCAAACAGAATCTGGGACATCCAGTGAACGACCTTTTTGAGCTTAGAACGGAGGGGCGGCCGCAGGAAAACGATGATGAATCCACCACAGTGAGAGCGTCCGACCCTGTAGAAAAGGCATCTGGGCAAGGGTTAGAATGCCGCCCGGGAGGACCGGACCATGACCAGCCCGTCTGCGACGCAGGACAGCTATCCCTACCAGAACGAACCGATTTGGTCGAGGTCAGAAAAGGTGATCGCCCGCACAGCCTTCGACGCTGCCCTGGGGCGAGAGCTTCACGAGGTGATTCAGGAAGCAAAGAGGATTGCCAGCGAGATCCAGCAGTCGTCGGATCTGTGGGACTTGGAACATTACCTGACCCAACGTCGTAAAGAGATCGACCGCAAGTACGACCATCGGAAATCGCAACTCACGCACGTGTTCGGGAGACTTTTGTACGAAAAGCGACTCCGTCAGGAAGAGCTGCGCGGCTTAGGCGAGGACAAGCTGAAGCCGATCCGTTCCTTCGCCAAATTCTTAGCGGACGACGCGGCCTGATCTGTATTCTGAGTGCTAACGCCTATTTACAACACCTATACTAGGACAGGAGGTTCTACAATGGCGGCGAACCCAGTTGTTCCCACCCCGGAGTTGCAGATTAATACAGAGAAGAAAGCCGAGGAAACCATAGTCCACGGGTCGGGCAGGATCACATCGGCAACGTCTGATCTCTTGCAGAGAACAATTCGCGGGCTCATCCCGGGAACCAAGCGCATTGTGCTCGACCTGGCGGAGGTCAACTACATCGACAGTTCTGGCCTCGGTGCTTTGGTCAGTGTCTACCTGGCCGCGAGCAGAGCACAGTGTGTTCTGGAGTTGGTGAATCTGAAGCCACGGATTAGAGATCTGTTCGAATTGAGCAGGCTACAGGCGGTGTTCGAGAGTCACCGAAAATAATCGGCGCTTGACTTCCTGATTAACCGGTTCTGGCATCCGAAACGCCCGCTCGACGGTCACCGCGTAGGCTACTGAGCAAGGTATCCGCCGTCGATCACGAGTTCGGCGCCTGTCATGAAGCTGGACTCGTCGGAGGCAAGGAAAAGACAACCGTTCGCGATTTCAAGCGGGGTGCCTGCGCGCTTCATAGGCGTCAGGGCGATGACGTTGGCGCTGATGGCCGGGTCCTGAGCTTGGGTCAGCGGTGTGTCGATAAAGCCGGGATGGATAGAATTCACGCGGATCCCGTCACCGACATAGGTGATGGCCGCGTTCTTCGACATCATGACCAACGCGCCTTTGGTCGCGTGATAGGCGTGCGCACCCGGCACCGCAGCAGTCCCCCAGATCGAGGACACGTTGATGATCGAGCCGGCCTTATGCGCCTTCATGTGCGGGATCACTTCTCTCATCCCGAAGAAGCAACCGTCCTGGTTCACACCCAGAACCTTGCGCCAGTTCTCGGTGCTGCAGTCGTGCACGGCGTCATAGACGGCGATGCCGGCGTTGTTTACGAGAACATCCACCCTCCCGTGCGCCGCCACTATGTCGGCCACCACTCGTTTCCAGTGCTCTTCCTTCGACACGTCCAACTCTACCCCGGTCACGCTGGCCGGAAAGATGCCAGACGGGTTGCTTGAGCTGCCGGCATAGACAATCGCGCCCTCCCGGGCGAACAACTCGGCTACCGTGAAACCGATGCCGCGTGATGCGCCGGTCACCAGAGCCACTTTTCCTTTGAGCCTCATTTCCTTCGCTCCTATTCTCTTCTCGACTACAGATTTCACCATCTTCGCATCAGTGATGGGAACGGGCTCGGAATTCCGCTTCCACGCCTCGCGCATCAATCCCAATCGACGGATTCTGGAGCAGGTTCTTGAACCACTGCATGTCGGAGCCGCGCACGGGCAGCAGAGAGAGCTTTTCGCCTTCCAGCACGAACCAGACCGGAATCGAGATTGTTTTCCCGGACTTCCTGCCGATGACGCTGATCTTGATCTGACGGTAGCGGGGAGGTGTTCTTTCAGATCGTTGTTTGGAGCTTGCATACCGCACTGGGCAAAAAGAGAGCGGGAGCAGGGCCCGCTCTTCGAATGGAACAGACCAAACCAAACCTAGCGTTTTAGCTCTATGGCGATGACCTCGAATGCCGTCTTGCTGAGGTTTTCCGGCAGGTGGGTAAAGGCGTCCATGTGCTGCACGGTCCCGGCATTCGCCTTGATGTCTTCCGTCCGCCCGTCTGGGTAGGTGAACCTGTGATTGGTGTCTGTCAGGAACACGGCAATGGCTTCTGGGTGGCTATGCATGACCGATTTTTCGCCCGGCCCATACTTGATACGCACTACGCGGACACGCTCGTTCTCGAACTCGACTTTGTAATGCCGAGGATCAACTTTCACTGGGTCTTCGGCGGTTGGTTGGGGAATTCTTGCGGTTGCCATGCCTACTCCTTAGATTTGATGAGATGGGCACAAGTGTAGTCCCAGATGGTGTGGAGGACTGGTCAATTTTGAACAGGTTTGACTGCACGCGATTACACTCATGGTGGGAACGGGGGCCCTGTCCGGGAATAAATGAGTGTAATCTGTTCTCGACAGTGATGCTGGCCCATGTCATCTCTGTGAGTCGATCTTGTTGATGGGTATGTCCTTGCCGTCCGTGTGTAGCACCATCCGTATTGTGTGACCCTGTCCATCCATCTCAAACTGGTCTTAAGAAGCAAACCCGGGAGCAGATGCTCAGTGCTCAAATCCGTATTTCGTCGAAGCGACAGTTTCCGACTCGTGAGAACGAAACCACCGACCAAAAACAAGAGCAATCAGCTGAGCTACGGCTTGGGATGGGGTCTCTATTGGACTCCGCATGGGAAGGCATTCTTCAAGGAAGGCCATGACGACGGCTGGAGAAATTACACCGTGGTGTTCGACACGCCCAAATCAGGCTTCGTGATCATGACCAACAGCGGCAATGGTGAGGGCTTCCAGACTCCGGACGACTTTGGCGGCTGCGCGCTGAATCCCGCATTTAGAACTCAAGTCGATTCTTGATTAATGCATAAATCACCAGAGAAAAGAAGGCTCCAAAATAAGAGGCGATGATGCCGCAGGAAGGATCCCAGAGTCCGACTAGACATCCCATAGCCACAGAACCCCCAATTCCGACGACAGTTATTCCAGACAGACTGCCGCACTCCTCCTTCTCCATCAGGAGCTTACTCGATGCACAGATTACGAGGCCGATAATCGTTCCCCATACTAAGTTGAACACGGCACATTTCCGATGCGAATTGTGGTGAAGCTTGTTTACTGTGACTGTCAACACTAGCCGCGGTAGTTGACTATGGCTACTGCTACTTCCGGCAAGGGTGTCACAAGAGGGGTTTCAGTTCGCCAGAAATTAAGAGCAGGCTGAGCTGAGTCCGACTGTCCGACGCGCATGGCCTGCGGACCGTGAGACACCCTCCACAGCAAGACTCGTCCCGTGTGATCGCCAACCGCACAGGCCACCGCCAGAGCCAAATTGTGCCATTTCCGGAAGAGCGTTTAGCGACTGTGGCAGTGCCAGAAGCCCATCGGTCAGCGCCTGCCTCGTGCGTTCGGCGATTGCGCCACTGCTCATCTACCACGATTGGCGATGCTCCCGTATCTGGCGGTACCCGACAGCCACCCTTGTGCCACTCTTTAGTGAGTTCACCAACCACCCGGAAGGTTCAGTATCGATAGTCCCGAAAACGATTGCATGCTTATCATCGCAGTGGTCTACGTACATCCAAATTGACATCGATCTGCCAGCGACGCCCGAAAGAAGTTCAACCCGCAGGTAGTCGCCCTTTTGGTATTTTGGCATAGGGTCCGTGCCGAGCGCGGCTTTGTCGGATACTCCGGTAGCTTTTTGCCGCCCGTGGCTGCGGGTTCCCTCCATGAAGTGCTCCAGCGTTTGTTTACTCTTTGACACGCAATTGCCTGCTTTTCTCCAGGCTAGAACCGGAGGGTTACTCCTACAGTAGCGTCGAATTCGTTCAGGTAATGGTTGTCTCCGACGGTCCAGCATCCACCCAACACCGGGTCACACCAGTAGCCCGCGCTCGTGGTTGCGACGTACGCGGGCGACCATTTTGCCTGGAGACGTAGTCCAAGCCGCCGGCTGAAGTTGTACTTAACGCCACCACCCAAGTCCCCCACCAATCGGGTGATGCCGTTTAATCCCGCACGGGCCGGGTGCAGATTCGTGGCTCCCAATCCCATCAGGAAAAAAGGTCTAACCGACTTTTCGCGACGGGTAAAATGAGCCAGAAAATTACCGATGTACTGGTTGGTGTCGAGCGTAAAGATTTTTACCCCCGATCCTCCTCCGATGGGCCGAGCCACCGTATCAGCCTTGTTGTAGGCCCACATGAATTCCACACCGTAGTAATCACCCCGCAAATAGTCTGCGGCGAGACCATATGTTCTTCCGTTTTGCACATCCATTCGTTGAAAGAACGCCGTCGAGAGGTCAAGTCCACCGTTCATCTGTCGACCGATGAAGCCGGTAAGCTCGACGTTCTGCCCCAGGGCCATTGCAGCGCCCAGAATCATGCAGACAGCTAGCCATGGTTGTCTCCGGCCCATCTCGCCTTCCTGCGGCCCAGATTGTGGTTGCTAGATGAGAATTTAGGAAGGCGAGAAGGGTCTGCGAACTGGTAAAACTGCCAGCAATCAGTCTGTTCCGCCCAGCGGGAGTAGAGGGTTGCTATGTTGGAATGAGAATAGGGTTCTGCTCGCTCATCCGTCATCCGCTCTGCTTTCCCTGTCACAGTTGACAGTGTTTTCTGACTTGTTCCACCCTTAGGCTGATTTATAAGTTACGAATGGGAGCTCGATGTGCCTGCACCGGGTTTTCTGCGGCTGGACTTCCAAGGGAGGTGGATATGTTTGGCAGGTTGCTCGCAGCTTTGATCTGCGCGGCGAGTCTTTCGGCTGTGGATCAGACGCCTCCGTCGAACTATCAACGCGGTACGATCACTGCCGTCACCGCCCATCACAATGCTCCGGGAGAATCCGGCCGTGATGTCATACGGTATGACGTTTCAGTAAAGGTTGGCCACACCAACTATGTCGTACTCTTCACGCCTCCTAACGGTTCAAGTACTGTCGAGTATTCGACAGGCATCGACATGTTGTTTCTGGTCGGGGACGACACGCTCACTTTTAACAGTATGGTTTCAGGAAAAACCGAAATGCCGATTCTGCGGCGGGAAGCGCTCCCGGCTCGGGGCAGCCCTGACCTGTCCCGTGCGCCCAGTCAATATTTTAGCTTAAAGCTGCAAAATCTGTCGGAAAAGCTGGCCCTCAGTAACGACCAGCAGGCCAAAATCGGGCCGATCTTAGAACAAGAGTCCGGAGAACTGTCTCCCCTTTGGAACAATCCCGTCATCTCACGCAAGGACAAACTGGACACCCTCGAAAAAGTGGTCCGCGCCTCCGACGAAAAGATAAAGCCGATCCTTTCTCAGACTCAGCGGGAGAAGCTCCAAGAAATGCGGAAGCAGCAAAAAGACCAACTTAAGAAACTTATGGCAGCAAAGCAAGCTGACAATTAAATAGAGCAGCAGGTATCCCCCTTTCCGCGCTGTCCTCTTCGTCGCCGACGTGTCCTTCTTGTGACTACACAGGTTGTACCAAAGAACATCCGTTTCTCCATCCACTTCAGATTGAGGATCGCTGTTCGTCCGAGGCCGGGTGTAAGTCTAAGGAAACATCGTCCTCAGGAAGCAGGCCAGCCCGATTGAAGTTCATCCCGAATGTCAACGGACCCGGCGAAGAGGTTTTTACTGACAAGAATGACAGTTTTTCTCCGGCTCCGTATCTGGCACGTTGCCCCTGTGACCGGGGGAGGTTCCATGAAGCCGCGATATGTGAGCCGATGGCGGCAAGGTGCATGCATCGTACTGATCACCCTTCTTTCTGCGGTCTGGGCACAAGCGCAATCCCAAGACTCCCACCCGCAAAATCTGCAGCAGCTTAAGACGAAGCTCCAAAAACTGGATCAGGAGATGCAGGAACTGAAGGCGCAAATCGACGCCGTGGAACAGGCGGAGAAGTCACCAGCAGTGCCCACAACTACGACACCTTCCGTCCCCAATGGCTCAACGGGAAGACCGGCGAAGGAAACGAAACAGGTGGAAGAGAAAAACAATATCGACCTGTACGGCTTCATCATGCTCGACACGGGCTACGACTTCAAAACAAACGATCCCGACTGGTTCGATGTTGTTCGCCCAACCAAGTTGCCGTCTTTCAGCGGCGAGTTCGCCCCGGAAGGGAAGGTTTACTACGGGGTCCGCCAGAGCCGGTTCGGGGTCAAGACTTCTACGCCAACTAGACTTGGCAACCTGAAGACACAGTTCGAGTTCGAGTTGTTCGGGACAGGGGTCGATGCAGGACAAACGACCTTTCGTTTACGACATGCGTACGGTGAATTGGGCCGGTTTGGCGCCGGTCAAACCTGGAGCCCGTTCATGGACATTGACGTCTACCCCAACTCAGTGGAGTACTGGGGGCCCAACGGGATGGTCCTCTTCCGCAACTTGCAGTTTCGCTGGATGCCAATCCGCAATGACAGAACTCAGCTTACCTTTGCCATCGAACGGCCCGGCGCCAGTGCTGATGGAGGCGTGTATGCAGATCGAATTGAGTTGCAAGGAATCAAACCCAAATTCGACATGCCGGACTTCTCCTGGAATGCGCGGCTTATCAGGAATTGGGGATACGTGCAATTGGCAGGCATCTTCAGAAAGATCAGTTGGGTCGACCTGAACAGGACCCCAACGCTTGACCTCAGCGGTGATGCTTTTGGTTGGGGTTTGAACCTGACTTCCAACCTCAAGTTCAGCAAGAAGGACACTGGGAAATTCGAGGTTATCTATGGCGAAGGCATTCAGAACTATATGAACGATGCCCCAATCGACATCGGCGTCAAGAACAATTTGGCGACTGCTGTAACACCGATCAAAGGAGTGGCTTTGCCGGCGCTGGGGGTGGTCTCGTTCCTCGATCACAACTGGAGTGACACCTTTAGTACTTCGATCGGCTATTCCATGCTGAACATCGAGAACTCCGACGCGCAAAAGCCATCGGACTTCCATCAGGGTCACTATGCACTCACGAACCTGTTGTACCACCCCGTTCCGAGCGTCACGATCGGGAGTGAGTTCGTGTTTGGCCGGCGGATTAATTTCCGCGACGGCTTTAACGTCAATGATTATCGCATCCAGTTTTCGTTCAAGTATGACTGGAGGAAGGTCTTCGAATTCTGACTGAAGCAGGGTCTTGCCCTGCCGCATAACTTGCCTCTCACTGCATGAGAGGGCGGCTTCGATGCAATTCGGGGACGCGTGAACTCGTGCACTCTTGCGACTTTATGGAGGTCCCAAGAATTAGCGGCCATTATTTCCGCTGGTTTCATCTGCCGAAGAGCCGTGTTGGGCGGTAACTGCAAGTTTTGCCAGTTCTCCTTCGCGCTAGAGGACTCGTACATTGAAAACGCTGACATCCCGCAACATTGCGAGGGGTGAGAGTCGCTCGCCCAGCCCCTGGTACAACGTCGTCATGAGGGATGACTGAGCCAGACGGGTCCGAGCCATTCGTACACCTTCGAGCCGGTCAATCAACAGGGTTGTCACGTGCCAGGAACCGAATGAACACCCTGCGTGAGAGGGAGAAAGCACAATGGAGAAGATATTGAATGTCATTGGTAACACGGGAACCGCGTGTGGCACGTGCACGCCAAAGGGATGTGGGTCGTGTGGACCAGCACCACGCAAGAATGAGATTCCTGCAGCTCTCAGTCGACGGGAATTCGGGCATGCCGTTCTGGCCGCTTCGGCAAGCGCGCTGCTCACAGGATGTTCGTCACAAAAGAATGCGGAGCCAGGAGAGGGGTCGGCTCCCGCAGCTCCCGCGCCTCCTGCCCTTTCGCCCGATCTCGCCGTGGTCAAGACGTCGAAGGGTCCGATTATGACGGCGCTCGACGAGTTCTACAAGATTGGCCCTGGACCCTCCAGTTCCCACACCATGGGGCCGATGAGAATTACATACGATTTCTTCCAGCGGGTTTCGAAGCTTCCGGAGGATCAACTCCAGCGCGCCACAGCGCTCAAGGTTCATTTATTTGGCAGCCTGAGTGCGACGGGTAAAGGTCACGGCACGGACAGAGCCTCGCTTGCCGGCCTACTCGGAAAGGCTCCGGCGACGTGTCCTCCCGAGTTCCTGGACGGGCTGGCCGCTAATCCCGATCAGACTTACAAAGTCACGATAGGCCCCAAGACCCTCGACCTCTCTCTGAAAGACATCGTCTTCGACGCGACCAAGGGCGACTTTCACCATCCGAACACAATGACTGCGAAGCTGCTCGCCGGCAACGAGTCGCTTTTCGAGTTGGAATACTACTCGGTCGGAGGTGGATTCATCGAGTGGAAAGGCTACAAGCCACCCGACAAAGGGCAGCCCAAGTACCCCTTCGAGCACGCGGGAGAACTGAAGAAATATCTCATCGACGACAAGATCCCCCTGCCGCAGCTGCTGCTTGCAAATGAAATGGCAATCTCTGGCAAGAGTGAGAAAGACATTTGGGAGTTTATAGACCAAGTGACTGAAGTCATGGTGCGTGGCGTTGATACTGGATTGACGGTCGAGAGTGTCCTTCCCGGCCCCATCAAGCTGCACAGCAAGGCTGCCGGGATGCAACGCAACCTGAAGACCACCGCCAAAGGAGCCGCCGGTCGGGCGATCACTCAGGTGGCATCGTACGGGTTTGCCATGGGTGAGGAAAACGCCCGCGGCCACATCATCGTGACCGCCCCCACCGCGGGCTCGGCGGGAATCATACCTGCGGTCGTCAAGTCTCTCCGCGACCTCAAGACACCAACTCAGCAGATCCGGAACGGCTTTCTCGCGGCAGCGGCGATTGGGTACCTATGCAAGCACAACGCCACCCTGTCCGGCGCCGAGGGAGGCTGTCAGGCGGAGGTCGGGGTCGGCTCTTCGATGGGCGCCGCGATGATCGCACAGGCTTTGGGTGCCAGCCCGAAGGTGGTCTCAAATGCGGCCGAGTCCGCCCTCGAACATCACCTTGGCATGACGTGCGATCCGGTCGCCGGGTACGTCCAGGTCCCCTGCATCGAGCGCTGCGCTTACGGAGCAGTCAAGGCGTGGACTGCTTACTGTATTGCCAGCGAAGAAATTCCGGAGCAACGCCGCGTTGATCTGGATACAACGGTCGCAGCCATGGCCTTGACGGCCAAGGAAATGAACGTGAAGTACAAAGAGACTTCCGAAGGCGGCTTAGCTGTCTCTGTCGTGCTGTGCTAGAGAGCCCTGAGGCGCGACACAAGCAGGAGAGCCAGTTTTGAGTGAAGTTATGCCGCAACTAATCGCGCATCCTGGATGCGACCAGGATGCGAGCACGAGTATGAGGACGGCGGTCGTTGCCTGGGTGGTGGCGGCGATTTTTTATTTCTATCAATACGTGTTGCGCTCCGCGCCGTCCGTCATGATGCCACAGTTATCAGAGGCTTTCGCGCTCAGTTCGACTGGCGTGGCCTCGATGCTGGGCCTGTTTTACTACGGGTATTCGCCATTCAGTCTTGTTGCTGGCACTGCGATGGACCGGTTGGGGCCGAGGAGCGTCCTCCCGATTGCTGCGGCCGTAGTTGGCGTCGGGGCGTTGTTGTTTGCCACCGGCCGCAGCGATTTGGCGAGTGTGGGCAGAGCACTTCAGGGAGCTGGGGGCGTATTTGCGCTCGTGGGAGCCATTTACATCGCCACCAAGAACTTTCCGGCGTCGCGGGCTGCCACCTTGATCGGCGCTACCCAGATGTTTGGAATGGCGGGCGGATCGGCCGGGCAGTTTGCCGTTGGGCCAATGATCGGCGCGGGAATCGCTTGGAACCGTTTCTGGATCAGTATGGGCGTTATCGGTTTGGCGATGGGTGCCCTGCTCCTTGCTCTCCTACCAAAAGAAAAGAGAACTGCGCAGTCCAGCAGTGGATTGAGAAGCACCACCGACGCTTTCTACACCGTATTTAAGAATCCGCAATCGATATTATGCGGCGTAATTGCAGGTCTCCTTTTCATTCCGACGACAATCTTCGACATGGTATGGGGAGTACGCTACCTCCAGGAAGCGCATGGCTTCGATTATGCCTCAGCGGTCATGCGAACAGCAGCCGTTCCATTTGGGTGGATCATCGGTTGCCCGTTGCTGGGCTTCATTTCCGACCGGCTCGGGCGACGAAAACCAGTGATCATCGGCGGCGCACTCCTGCTTTTTGCCTGCCTGGCCTGGATTCTATTCGGCCGTCCAGGTGTCCTTCCTCCTTACGCAATCGCCCTCACAGCCGGAGTGGCGTCGGGCGCGGCAATGCTGCCCTACACCGTGATCAAGGAAGTCAATCCTCCGCAGTTTGGCGGCACGGCGACAGGTGTAATGAATTTTCTGAATTTTACCTTCAGCGCACTATTGGGTCCGGTCTTCGGATGGATGCTTCAGTTCCTTTCCGGCGGCGCCGGGCCCATGCAGCTGGAACATTACCAAATGGCTTTTGCGCCGCTTCTATTGGGCGTCGTCATCGCGATTGGCCTCGCTTTCTTGCTGAAGGAGACAGGCTCTGCGATTCGCATATCTTTCTCTGAGGCAGTACAGGAGGCTTGAAGATGAGCCAGGCAACCGCCACCGCAACAAGCGGAAGTGGAAAGTACGAACAACTGCTGGCAAGGTGCAAAAGTCTGCAGCCGGTTCCAACCGCAGTGGCTCACCCCTGCGAGGTGACGGCGCTGTCTGCCGCTGTGGAGGCTGCGAACAAGGGACTCATCATCCCGATCCTGGTTGGCCCCAGCGACAAAATAGAATCAACCGCCAAGTCTGCAGGGATTGATCTCAACGACTTCCAAATCATCGACGTTCCACACAGCCACGCAGCGGCGGCCAAGGCGGTCGAATTGCTACGTGAGGCACAGGCGGAAGTTCTGATGAAAGGCAGTCTGCACACCGACGAATTGATGGCAGCGGTGGTCGCCCGTGATAGAGGCTTGCGCACCGCACGCCGCATCAGCCACGTATTCGTGATGGATGTCCCCACCTATCACAAGGTACTTATCGTTACAGACGGCGCGATCAACATTGCTCCCACCCTGGAAGACAAGGTGGATATTTGCCAGAACGCCATAGATCTGGCTATCTCGCTCGGCCGCGAAAAGCCCAGGGTTGCCATCCTCGCCGCGGTCGAAACGGTTACTTCGAAGATGCCAGCCACCATAGATGCTGCCGCGCTTTGCAAGATGGCCGAACGCGGACAGATCACAGGAGGCATTCTTGATGGGCCATTGGCTTTTGACAACGCGATCAGCAAGCAGGCGGCGGAAACCAAGGGCATCCACTCAGAGGTCGCCGGTGACCCCGACATCCTTCTTGCCCCAGATCTTGAAGCCGGCAACATTCTGGCCAAGCAACTAACCTTCCTGGCCAATGCCGACAGCGCCGGGCTGGTGCTGGGGGCGAGGGTACCGATCATCCTCACCAGCCGGGCGGATAGTGTTCGCTCCCGCATTGCCAGTTGCGCTGTGGCCATGCTGGTGGCACATGCGCGACGGAAGAAGGCATAGAGGATCCATATGGATGACTACGCACTCGTACTCAACGCGGGCTCATCGAGCCTGAAGTTCTGCGTGTACCGGCGGCCAGCCACGGAAAACTGGCGACTGGAGTCACGCGGACAAATTGAGGGTATCGGGACGTCGCCACTACTCACTGCCAAGGACGCTCAGGGCAAAGTCCTCGCGCAAAACAATTTGGATGATTGGGTATGTGATGGCCGGGCCGCCCTCGATGCTGTGGCTTCGTGGCTCCGCGCGAAGTACGGTGGCGCACGAGTGCTGGGTGTCGGCCACCGTGTAGTTCACGGTGGAGCGCGGTATGCCCAGCCAACGATCGTAACCCGGCAAGTTCTGGCAGAGCTATACGAACTGATTCCTCTGGCCCCATTACATCAGCCGCACAACCTGTTAGCCATTGAAACGATCTTCGAGCGAATGCCGGACGTGCCGCAAGTTGCCTGTTTCGACACGAGCTTTCATTCGGGGCACACCCCGGTCGCGAAGTTGGTACCGCTGCCAAGGGAGATTTGTAAATCGGGCCTTCAACGATATGGCTTCCATGGCCTGTCCTATGAATATGTGGCATCCGTTCTGCCTGAGATAGCCCCGGAAATCGCCAGGGGGCGCGTCATCATCGCCCATCTTGGAAGCGGCGCCAGCCTGTGCGCTTTGAAAGACGGGAAAAGCGTAGATAGCAGTCTGGGCTTCACGGCTCTGGATGGACTCTGTATGGGCACGAGACCAGGGGCGCTTGATCCGGGTGTTATTTTGTACCTTTTTCAGAGTCTGGGACTGTCTCCTAAAGAAGTGGAGACCATTCTGTACAAGAAATCGGGGTTGCTCGGGATCTCAGGCATAAGTAATGACATGCGCGAACTGCTGGTCAGAAATGCGCCAGGGGCGCGTCTGGCCGTGGACTATTTCGTTTACCGCGCGGCGAAGGAGATCGGCGCTTTGGCCGCTGTATTGGGCGGGGTCGATGGACTCGTGTTCACTGCCGGCATTGGCGAGAACTCGCCGGAGATCCGCCGGCGAATCTGCGAGGCGTCGTCCTGGCTCGGCGTGGAACTGGACGCAACTGCCAACAGCAAACGAGGTCCGCGCATATCTACGCTCAAAAGCAAAGTCTCGACCTGGGTCATTCCCACCGACGAGGAATTCATGATCGCACACCACACTGGCGCGCTTCTTGGATTGACCGAGGGCCACCGGCGCGCGAGGCTGGCGGTTCATGCGTGAACAGAAGTACGGAGAACTACAAAATGGCTACTGCTATCGTGCATCCCATCGGGTCAGAAGACATTATTTCCGCATGGCAGGGATTCAGAACCGGCCTCTGGCAAAAGGAGATCAATGTTCGCGACTTCATTCAACAGAACTACCAGCCGTACGAGGGAGACGACTCCTTCCTTGCGCCCGCGACAGGGCGGACCAAGAGCCTGTGGAATCGGCTGAACGAACTCTTCGTGGAGGAGCGAAAGAAGGGAGTGCTCGACGTCTCTCTGGTTCCAAGTTCCATTACCGCTCATGGCCCGGGCTACATTGATCGCGAGAACGAAATCATCCTGGGTCTTCAAACTGAGGCTCCTCTCAAACGACCCATCATGCCCAGCGGCGGACTCCGCATGGTGGTGAAGGCCCTGAAGACCTACGGATACGAACCCGATCCCCATGTGGTCGAAGCGTTTACCAAGTACCGCAAAACTCATAACGAAGGGGTCTTCGATGCATACACCGCAGACGTGCGGCGGTGCCGCAGCGCTCACGTTTTGACCGGACTCCCTGATGCCTATGGGCGCGGCCGCATTATTGGTGACTATCGCCGCGTGGCCCTTTATGGAGTCTCGCGTCTCATTCAGCGGAAGCAGGAGGAGAAGCAAAGCCTCGACTCCGCCATGTCTGCCGACGAAATCATTCGTGACCGGGAAGAGCTGAGCGAACAGATTCGCGCGCTGAAGGAACTCCAGAAGATGGCCTCCTTCTACGGGTTCGACATCTCAGGCCCGGCTAAAAGCGCGCGGGAAGCGGTGCAGTGGCTCTACTTCGCCTATTTGGCTGCGGTCAAGGAACAGAACGGTGCTGCGATGTCCCTGGGGAGGACTTCGACCTTCCTCGACATCTATTTCCAGCGCGAGTTGACCGCCGGCGCCATAACGGAAGAGCAGGCGCAGGAGATTATCGATGACTTCGTCATTAAGCTGCGCATCGTTCGTTTTCTGCGCACGCCGGAGTACGACGAGCTTTTCGCCGGTGATCCGACCTGGGTCACGGAGTCGATCGGCGGTATGGGAGACGATGGACGGACTCTCGTAACCAAAACGAGTTTTCGCTACCTTCAGACGCTCTACAACCTTGGCCCCGCTCCAGAACCAAATCTGACGATCTGGTATTCCCCCCGGCTGCCTGATGGGTTCCGCAGCTTCACAGCAAAGGTGGCGATAGACACCAGCTCCATTCAATTCGAAAGTGACGAAATCATGCGTCGTGCGTGGGGAGACGATGGAGCCATTGCTTGCTGCGTATCACCGATGCTGGTCGGAAAGCAGATGCAGTTCTTCGGCGCTCGAGCCAACCTCGCCAAATGCTTCCTGTATGCGATTAACGGCGGCAGGGACGAGATCACCGGCGAGCAGGTGGGACCTCCAGACGGCGCCGTCCAAGGCGAATACCTCGACTTCGACGAGGTCATCGACAAGTTCGACAAGATGATGGACTGGCTTGCCGGGGTCTACGTGAATGCCATGAACATCATTCATTACATGCACGACAAGTATGCCTATGAGCGCATTGAGATGGCGCTGCACGACTATGCTCCGCTGCGAACGATGGCCTTCGGCATGGCCGGAATGTCGGTTGTTGCCGACAGCCTGTCGGCGATCCGTTACGCGAAAGTCCGGGTGATCCGTAATGAAACCGGGCTCGTGACCGACTATCAGACTACAGGTGAATTTCCGAAGTTTGGCAACAACGACAATCGCGTTGACCAGCTCGCTTCATGGCTCGTCAGCACATTCATGAGCAAGCTGCGGAACTATCCCACGTATCGCAATGCCATGCACACCCAATCGATCCTGACGATTACTTCAAACGTGGTGTACGGGAAGAGCACCGGCAACACCCCGGATGGACGGCGGGGCGGAGAACCGTTTGCCCCTGGGGCCAATCCGATGCACGGACGTGACTCGCATGGCATCCATGCCTCCGCAGCCTCAGTCGCCAAGATTCCCTATCGGGATGCAGCCGACGGCATTTCTCTCACGACCACCTTGGTACCCGAAGGTCTGGGGAGGGTGGCAGAGGACCGGGTCACGAATTTGCGAAACATACTTGACGCCTTCTTCAGCTCCACGGGCTATCACATGAATGTGAATGTGCTGAATCGTGACACTCTCCTGGATGCAATTGACCACCCGGAAAAGTACCCAAACCTGACGATCCGCGTCTCAGGGTATGCCGTGAACTTCGTGCGGCTGACTCGCGAACAGCAAATGGACGTGATCAACCGTACTTTCCACGGGAGCCAGAGCCTATGATCGAAACGAAACAACTGCAAAACCCTTCGCTGGAAGCGAAAAGTCCTTTCGAAATCCGAGTGAATCTCGGCCAGGACGTTCCGGAATCGGACGTCCGGACAGCTCTGGCTAACGGAGACATGGGCTTTCTTCATTCGTTCACCACCGGCTCCACCGTAGATGGGCCTGGCGTTCGCGTGGTTGCGTGGACGACAGGTTGCCATTGGCGGTGCCTGTACTGCCACAACCCAGACACATGGACTATGAGCAACGGTATCCCTGTAACACTTGCAAAGGCAACCGAAGAGCTGCGCAAGTATCGATACGGACTCAAGATCATGTCAGGTGGTTTCACATTGAGCGGTGGCGAACCGCTTATGCAGGATCGATTCGCCGTGAAACTGCTTACTGCCGCACAAGGTATGGGAATTCATACTGCCATGGAAACCAACGGCAACCTGGGCGCCCGCCTCACCGACGCGGAGTTGGAGAAAATCGACCTGGTGCTTCTGGGTATCAAGACCTGGGATCCGGAACGGCACCGTCGCCTCACCGGAATGGAGATCGGCCCAACTCTGGCGTTTGCGCGCCGCCTGGCTACCCGCGGGAGGCCGGTCTGGGTGCGCTTCGTGCTGGTGCCCGGACTGACAGATGATGTGAAGGACATTGCCCAGATTGCAAACTTTACCGCCAGGCTGGGCAACGTGGAACGAGTCGAGGTCCTGCCCTTTCATCAAATGGGCAAGTTCAAGTGGAAGCAACTCAGACTCAACTACACACTCGATAATGTGCTGTCTCCAACTATCGATGCAGCTGAAGCCGCCTGCGCGCAGTTTCGCGCCGAGGGTCTTAAGGCCTATTAACCAGGGTTCTTTCGGCTATGCGTTTCAGGGTCGGCCAGAGTCGTCATTTTCATGCCGGTGAGGCTAGCGCTGGGACCTAACTCCACCCTGCCTCTACCCTGCCGTCACTGGCGTTTCCGTTCTGCCGACTCTGAACTGTACTGACTGTCGTCTTCTTCAATCAGAGAGATTCCGCCAACATCGAAGAGTACCCGCTCAACCAGACTTTCATATTTCCGGGTCTGGACAGGGTGGTGCAGTTACCGTCATGACACTCTCCATCGCGTGCGATTCTCCGTTGGACTGAGAATGGGGCCTTCATAAACGACTATCGGCTCTGATTGCGATACCGCACTGCCTGCCCTTAACACACCCACCTCCGAGCAAACCGCTAGTTGTCGATGAGCAACGACGCCTGCCTTGCAACGTGTGACCCTCTAGAGAGTCCATTTTTACCTGGGTTTGTCGAGTGTGACTTTTCAAACAACGGAGGCTATTGTCAGAGTGTCGTCGATACGTATTATGCTGGTGGATGATGTCAAATCCTGGCGATTGTCCGTTTCTTCCATGTTGCGCGTAGAACCGTCGTTTGAAGTCGTCTTCGAAGCCTCGGACGGATTGAAAGCGGTTCAAGCGGCAGAGAAACTTCAGCCGGCCGTCGTTTTGCTGGATATCGGCCTGCCAGGACTAAACGGAATAGAGGCGGGTGGATGGATCCACAGGGTTGCGCCTTCCGCCAAAATCGTGTTTGTGACCATGGAACGTGATCCCGATATCGTGGAGGCCGCACGAAAGCTGGGAGCCTGGGGTTATGTTCTGAAGTCCAATGCGGCGCGGGAATTAGTAGCAGCTATCCAGTCGGTGGTTCGGGGTGAGAAGTTTCTTAGTCGCAGCTTGGACAGGCAGCGCTTCATGGATGGCGGGGAGTAAGTCTAAGGACCGAGTCGGATGGGTCGAACCATTGCGCAGCAATCAGGCTCGATACAAGGAAGCGGGCTCCGTTGCTCCTCGATGTTGCCGAGCGTCACGCCGTGCGCTGGCGACGGGAGTCAGCGTACTTCACGAGCAGAACCTCATTACCCTTTTCGCTGTAGATGACCTCGTCCACCAGACTTCTTGTAAGTAGCACTCCAAAACCACCAGGACGGAGTCCCTGAGCGTCCCGATAGCTTTGATGGCGAATGGGATCGTCGGGTGGATTGGCGATCGCGGCGTGGCGAATTTCGTCGAGTGCGAAGCCTTCACCAGGATCCTTCACACGGCAAATTACCATGTGACGTGCCCTCAGATAGGAGACCTCGACGTATTGCCATGGATCGAACTGCCCTCCGTGCTCGATGGCGTTCAACAGCATTTCACGAAGAGCAGCCGCTACATTACTTTTTTCCGGCTCGGGCAAATCTGCAATTTCGTTGAAGAACTGCAGCAGTCTCTCTGCGGTCTTCAGGTCGCAACGTGCGGCCAGCCGAATCCAAGCTGGCGTCGCCGAAAGAACCTCGATGCCATCGTCCCAGCACGGCCCTTCAGCCGCAAGCTTCACCATCCCCGTAATCGAGGTCCAGCAGAGTGGTTTCGAGAAATAGCTGAAGGCGTGTTCGCGCATAGAGGCAATGACATCAGATGGGGTGCTTTCATTGGTGAGAATGATCAGTCGTGTATGTGGTCGGACCGATCGAATTCTGCGCAGTAGCTCTATATCGGCCTCCCCCGATGTACTCTCTCCGGTAAGGACCAGGTCGAACGCTCTCGAGTTGATGAAGGCGAGCGCCGCCACATTGTCGCGCACCCGCTCGATTTTCCAATCGGGAAGGATGGTCGCGACCGTGGCGGCGAAGTCGGGTTCTGCCCCGACAACGAGCGCGGTTCGTTGCGGGAACGAGCGAGGATTATTAAGCAGGGTAGGTTTCAACTTGGAGGCAGAATAACGCAGTCGGTCCCCCGGGCAAACTGTCAATTCTGCCAGTGCGAGCTTCTACGGAAGGTCAGGTAATATCCACTACCGAACTGCACTGTCTCTTGATCCGCAGGCGTCTTGAGACCCCTTCTTGTGCGGTCGGGGTGTCTCTTGACGCCGAGGATGTGAGTTCTTGGCAAAGATACGAGCTTGAGCCACAGGGCAACGCTGCGGAGGAGGGTCCTTCACACGTGTGCGCTGGCTATGATCGATCCTTTCACAGGAGCGTGGCTTCGCTGGCTGCTGATCCGGTCAGGATACGGCTGTTGGAAGGCCTATCCACGGAGGACCGGAATGCTATCTTGGGGGCTGCCTCCTACCGCCGACTCTCTCGTCACACGGTGGTGACGAACCAAGAAGAACCGGCAAATCACTTGTTTCTTCTGATTAAGGGCTGTGCCCGTTATTTCTTCATCACACCAGGGGGCCAGAAAATATATTTGTTCTGGCTTGCGTCCGGAGAGATATTCGGCGGTGCGACCTTTCTGACTGAACCATCGCTCTTTCTCGTTGGCACAGAAATTGTCAGGGACAGCTGCGCGCTCGTATGGCACCGCAATACAATACGAACTCTCGCTGCACGATACCCCACATTATTGGAGAACGCCCTGGCCATTGCGACTGACTACCTGACATGGTACTTGGCCAGTCACCTGAGCCTGGTGTGCCACACTGCCCGGCAAAGGCTTGCCCATGTGCTGGTCAGTCTAGCCAGTGGTATCGGCAGGAAACGCCCAGAGGGGGTCGACCTTGAAATCACCAATGAGCAGTTGGCCAACACAGCAAACATCACGTTATTCACAGCAAGCAGACTGATGAGCGAGTGGCAACGAAGTGGCGCATTGGCCAAAACCCGCGGGAGGGTGCTCCTTCGTCATCCAGAGCAGTTGCTTTCCTCCTAGCTCTCGCAATCTCCCGGCTTCCATTTCGATTCACATTTTCCTCTTCTCCGTCGACCAGTTGCTTGCGCTTGCGCAACGACGGGCCGCACGTTCCCTTGTAGATTCACCTTCGAGTCTTCTTGCCCGCTCCGCCAGCCTTAAAGAACCCGCTGATTGCAGCAGAGTTAAATGAAACTCAGCCTCGAATCATCATTATCGTGTACGACCTTGAGGTGAAATGCCAGAGATTCTTGAACCTGGAGACAGAGCGCCCAGTTCCGGTTTGTACAAGGTCGTCCATGCCGGAAATCATGCACTGCCACACTACGTGACCGCGCTCTATGGCGACATATTTCCGGCGTGCCTCGAGTGCTTGGATGGAGTCAGATTCGAGCTGGCAATAGCGGCCGGATATATCGGTGCACACCCACTCTTCATACATCCCAGAACCGGTAAGAATTAAGAACATCCACGCGATGGCTAGACGATCCTGGAAAGCAGGTCATTCCCATCACCCCCGGAAGGTGGCAGTAACGACCACGATTGACTGTTAGTTCTGGCAGTAGCAGGGCAAGACTATTTGACCCTAAGTTGATGGCTAAGTACTTGCGTGTATGCCGGAAACGAAAAAGGGGGAGTGATGAAAAAGAATGCAATCGCTCTTTTTGTAGTGCCTGGAATCCTGTTGATATGCCAGCTCTTGCCGGCGCAGCAATCAGCACAGCCATCTAAAGCGACTCCAGCGACGTCCGACCCGTCCGTCGAACTCCTCCGGAAGGACCTGCGATCCGAAAAGAAACAGATTGTCGCCGCAAACATGCTCCTGACTGAAGCCGAGGCACAGAAGTTTTGGCCGGTTTACGATCAATACACGGCCGAAGCAGCCAAGATCAACGACGCAAAGCTCTCCGTCATAAAGGAATATGCTCAGAACTATGAGAGCCTCAGCGACGTCCAGGCTGACAGCCTGATAAAGAACTGGACCGCAGCCGACGAGTCAGCGGTTCAGTTGAGAATGAAATACCTTCCGATCTTCCAAAAGGTGCTGCCGGGGAAGAAGGTCGCGCGATTCTTTCAAGTTGACCGGCGGATTGGATCCGTAATCGATCTGCAGATCGCCTCTGAGATCCCGCTGGTGGAACCCTGATTCTACCGTCAGCTCCAAAGTCTACGCCGAAGTGAACCTCCATTCAGCGTGCGCATGCACGACGCCAAAAACAGGCGAAGCGTTCACTTCTTCTGAGGCGGGTATCGTTTCAGCAGTTTAGCGATCCCTTTATCGATCAGTTCAAGAGACTTCTTCTTGTTTTCCACCTCGAGCTTTTGTCTCACGGTGCCCGCCCAAATTATCTTATTGGATTGCCGGTCGACGAAACTTAGCACCAGTGTGCCTTCCGGGACATATGACGACGTGAGGTTAGCAAGGCCACTCGCTCCGGACCACATGGTGGCGTCGATGGCGGGGGGTGCCCCGCCATAGCTGGGCATAATCGGCACCCCTGCGCCACTGCTAAGGCCAAATTCCATTCCGCCCGCAGGAATCAGGATTAGATCCCCATTGCTGTCCATCCTCTTCAGACCCTTAGCCTCTAGCTCATGATCAATGGAGCCGACAATGCTCGCATAGAGCAGCGGCCGCTTGGGAGGCAGCGCCGGCTCACCCCATGTGTAGCTCGCATATTTGGAAAACTCTACACTTTTATCATATCCAACGCTTACCTTCTGAGCGAGCGCATTGGTTGTTGTAACTGCCGCAACCAAAAGACCCAGCCGAAGTTTGTTCAGAGCGACATTCATACACTCTCCGACATGGACAAGGCCTGTACAGGGCGATCAGTTAAATCCTATCGAGGCGCGACTGACAACGGAACTGTCACTCGTTGCAGCCACGGGTTGTCATGCTCCTTCGCTCCTCCCCTATTTGCTTTTCGATACTTGCCGGATATTTGATCGACGATGCGCCTAGAATCCGCATAAATACAGCATACAACTCCCGGAGGCTGCGTAACGAAACGCATACACGAACGCCAGAGTATTCCGCTTGGTTTTGGGAGATTTCCGCATTCGCACTTCGAATTACACTACGCTGGAGCTTATCTGTAGTGCCGGTTTCGGGAGTTCTGCCACATTAGCAAGAACAGTGAATCTCGGATCTTTGATTAATAGGTGTGTTGCCGCGTAAAGGGTTAGCGCTGCACACTTGTGAATGCTCAACTTGCGCATAAGATTGGAACGGTGAGTGTTGGCTGTTCGGTAGCTGATGCCGAGCATGTCTCCTACTCTTTTCGATACGTTGCCCTCCGCGAACAATTGCGCTACCTCCTGTTCTCTAAGTGTCAGACGGTGGGTTGTTGGCGTGTATTCAACGGAAGAACAATCGGCGCACAGGTAATTGCCGATCATGGCTACCGCAACGGAGCGGGAAAAGTACACTCGATCTTGCCGAAATGCCTCTGTTGCCTCAATGAGATCAGCGGTTGGATCTGTCTTCAGCACTAGGCCCTTGATGCCGGCACAGCAAAGTTGATAGACCATCGCGTCAGGCGCAAGGTCGGCAAAAATGAGCACTTTCTGTCTAGGATGTCGTTTGAGGATCCGCCTTGTTAAGATTACCCCGTTCGCGCCAAGTAACCAAGGGTCCGCGATGATTATGTCGGGACTCAATTCGTGTGCCTTCCGAATGGCATCGATGCCATTGGTTGCTTCGCCGCACACGATTACATCGTTCAGGGATTGAAATACCGTTTTTATTCCCAGTCGAACCAAGGCCTGATCATCTGCCAGCAATACTCGAAGACTCATCTGTTCACCACGACGAAGGTGGGCAAGAGATTGACGCGAAACACCGGAAGTTTTATCGGCCCCCACAACGGTTAAGTCATGGGGGCGGTGGATCGACCCTCCCCCCGGAGAGCCGCGCAATGTCCCAGCTTGGCACAACATTGGTCTGACAGGACACTGGAAGTTATTGCAGTCGGAGCTAAAAACAATCTCAGAGATTCGTCTGCATTTACCAACGTCACCAGTTGCTCACGAGTAGGCTCGCGCCCGTTTGCGGTGATTTGCGCGTGGAAAGGGCTTGGGACATACAGAACCCTGTGCCCCGGGGCGCAGTTGCTCGTCGGAAGCCAGGCCGACACCATAGATACGGCGTCACTAGAGGATCTCTAACCAATGTTTATCTGCTTGATTTACGAGGCGGCGGCGGCCGCGACATCCAGTGCGAACCCATTAAAGGGCCATTACGCGACCGGGCACTAATCTCAAGGTCTGGTAAAACTGACAGTTGCGCACTCTTTGCTTTTAGTTCTAGTCTCGCGTCAACCCCAGGCGAGGAACTCTCATATTGAACATGACACCCATGAACCGGCCAACCACGGCACCACAAAAGCAAATGGATGCCACGCTTTGGCACTGTGGCCAGTGTAACTCGTTCATATCGATTCATTCAGCGCTAAAGGTAAACGATGCATTTTGTCCAGCCTGTGGCGAGACATCAATGGAGTTCTGCGGAAGTTTCGCTAGTGTTCTGGGGATTCAGTTCGCTGAGACGTGAGGCTCAAGGACGACACCAGATTTAGCAGGCGGAAGGAAAACAGATCGTTTGCTCGCCACTTCAGTCGGGGCTGAAGGAACACGTTGCGACACCCGCCTCAATAGAATAACCGTAAGAACGAATGATCATTCCACGGACGCCAAACTATCTGCGGGCCACTGGTCGTCGGTGCGCTTCCAGGTCTTGTCCGGATTGTATCGCTCCATGTTCCTGGCAAGGTTGAGGGAATCAGGACCCAGATCCTTCTCGTAAACAACTCCGTCGTAGCTGACCATGAACGTCTTAACTCCCGTGACCCGGTAATCGGCCGGAACCGCAACCAGTGCGAACCCGCCGATCATGATTCCGTTGACCACATAGTCGAGTTGACCCAGCCGCGCTGCGGGACCCTGCCCCTTCAGAATTTTAAAGAAATAGCCATGGTAGGGCTCCGAGCGGCTGGTGTAGCCTTCTTCAATGGCTCGCGCAATGGCCTCGCTGATAGGACCGCCCGGAGTACCATCTTCGTTTTTCCAATAGAGACCATCGCGCTTTCCAGGGGTGCTGATGATCCTTTGCGCGTACTGATTGACTCCTGAATCGTCGTGAACTTGCGAGGCATATTCTTCCTGCGCCTCCACAAAGCCGCGGCAGACTTGGATTGCATCGAGCTCGTTGGCTCCAATGCGGCGGAAGAGCATTTCGTCTCGCCCTTGCCCGGAGTCGAAATGCCACTTTCCTTGTTGTTTGACAATCGGAACCGGAAGCGGCCAATCGTCATTGCCAACCGAGAGGATAGCTCGATTCTTGTTTTTCGCATCGATGGTCACCAAATGTTTTTCGTGAGCTTTGGCAGCAAAGGCGGCAGCGATGCTCTTATCACGAACCGAGTCTGCCGAGGCAATGATGTCCTTGCCATCCGGACCCAGGATCTCGAGCAAGACGGGAACATCATAGCCTTCCGTTGCCTGGATCAGAGCTTCGGCAGCTTGTTGAGGATTGTCAAACGGCTTCGGAGGAGCTTGTGCGGGCCCTTTCTGGCTTGGCTTTGTTTGTGCGTTGAGAGGCATGACCAGGGTACACGCCAGGATGGCCGCCAGCACGACGGACATGGTCCATGTGATGACGTTAGATGGTTGTGATCTCATGTGTGTTCTTCCTTCCTTAATCATGACTCACCTCCTCCTCCCACCGCCGCCTCCACGGGAGCCTCCCATGCTGGATGAGCCGCGTGAACTACTGCTCCGGGCGCTACTACCGCTGTACCCTCCGGAGCCGGAGCCGAGTCCACTGGAGCTGCGGGATCCTCCCCCACTGGGAACGCTGCGGTTCCCGACACGGTCTCCGCCTCCCCCTCCCTCTCCCCCACGATTCGCACTAGTATTCCCGGCTCCCGCGCCACGGTTGCCGGCGTCTCTCCCACCAGCACTCCGATCGCCGGCCGATCCCTGCTGTCGGCCTCCCGACGCACTCCGGTCGCTGACGCCTGCCTGTCGCTGGCCGCCTCGTTGCGACTGGTTCTGGCGTGCCTGCGACTGCCGGCTGGCCATGGAATCTCCGCGAGCCGTGCCACCATACTTGTTGGCCGTCGCCTTGTTTGAGTAGGGAGCGCCTCCACGGTGCTGCGGATTATGTTGCCAGTTGGTGTTGCCGCTGGCCGACCGATTGGAGGCATTCTGCCGGTTGGAGTTGTTTACAAATGTGTTGTTGTTATTGATGTTGATATTGTTGTTCCCGCCGCCCCAGTTGTTGTTGTAGCCCCAGCCGCCACCCCAGGCCGCACCCATTGCCATCCCGACACCAAATGAAATCGCCATACCCGCGGCGTAATACCCGACTGGCGGATAGGCAATGGGTGGGTACGGATAAACCGGCGCGCCGTACACCACGGTGGGATTGTAACTGGGAACATAAACAACTTCCGGGCTAGCCTGCTGGATCACGATCACCTGCTTGCTTTCGACTACTTTGGTTTCCACTTTCTGCTGCTCAGAGGATTTCAGGTTGCCCGCGTCGTTGGCCTTCTTGCGCATGCGTTGAACGGCGTCCATCACATCGCTCTGCTGCGCCAGAAAAGCGTTGCCCAGGTCCGTGGTCCACTTGATGTTTTCGGCCATTTGCTTAACCACTTCCGGAAGGGCTGCCATGGCCTGGATGCTTGCATCCCAGTCCTGCTTTTTCACGGCCTCCGCTAGAGCCTTGTCTTTCAGATTCTTGTTTTTCTCCAACCACTGCTGAAGCTGGATTATTTCAAGAGGATAGGTGGAAGCCACCAGCGTCTGGCTCAACATGGGATCGGGGTAGAGCGCGATTGGAGCCACCAGGGAATCAAGCTGTTCTGCCGGAATGCGGGCTGCTTCCTCCGTACCGGGGGCGGTCTGTGGTGACGCTCGACTCGCGAACACGCTCATGTCGCCCGGCACAAGGATCGCCGCACAGATGATGGCCACTAGATTTCTCATGGTGCGAATCGAAACTCCTGCCCAGGCAGCACTCATAGGAAATGCCCTTCTCCATTGACCGTAAACGGTCCGGCCCTGGAACGGTTAAATCGACGCAGCAACCAGCACGGGGTACTCTGGTCTTCCCGCCGATCAGATAGTTACCCTCGCCGGACCTGTAGCATGATTACTCGCGACAAAGCGGCCTGCGACTGCCAAAATTGACAGTCTCCTCAAGTGCTGCCGAGACGTTGGAGGAATCGGAGTCTATATTCGCCGGCTATAAAACTCCGCCCGACGAGTCTGGTCAGTGGATTCCGGCGCCAAGACTGGGAATCCTGACGGTATTGCGGATGTCGAAGACTGTATGAATCTGCTAGAGGAGGAACACTGATCCTGCTAGTCTCGACTGGCAACTAATCATTAGTTATCGAGTTATCGCGTCGCTTTAGTGTTGGACGTTGATCGTCGTCGCGGCTGGAGTCACCCTCTTCGGCGGGCGTGCGTTGAAGAATCGGGCGATTTGCCCCCTGCTCGCGAGCCCGCTTGTTGTGCAGGATTGTAAGGCATGATTTCACGTCCGCGAACTCCGAGGTGGATAAAACATAAGTTTCGCGGGCCGGAAGTATCCCATCGATCTCCCGTTGAGTCTTCCTTATGCGGTCGGAGGTTTGTGGATGTGTGGAGAAGGCCTTGGCTACGAATCCGGGTTTTTCCCTTTCTTCCGCCTGAACTCGCTCAAAAAATGAGATCAGCGCTTCAGGGTCATAGCCCGTCTTGTACAGGTATTCTACTCCGAGGTAGTCAGCCTCCGCCTCGAAGCTTCGTGCAAACTTGGTCGTGCTCAACGGTATCGCAAGCCTAACCGCCTCCCGAACTGCAACACCCACGCCGCCGCCGACAAAAACGAGCGGGATAGACGCCAAGTTGAACATTTGAGCTCGAGTCATCTGCCTCGTGGCGTGGCGCGCGGCAACGTGGGCGATCTCGTGAGCCATGACGCCGGCCAATTCTGCTTCGTTCTCTGCCGCAAGGATGACGCCGTAGTTCACGAACAGGAATCCCCCCGGGAAAGCGAAGGCATTGATCTCCTCAGAGTCAATCACTTTGATTGTAAACGGCACCTTGGCGTCGGAGTTGCGAATCAGATTTTGGGCGACACGATTCACATACTCCGTAACCACTGGATCTTCCACAAGCTTTAGACTGCTTTCAACTTCCTGGGAGTACTCGCGGCCAATTCCGATCTCAGATTCCAGTGAGTACCAGTTTCCTAACCCCCTCCGGCCAATCTTCCGATTGCCAATGGCTTGAATGTCATCTTTGCCGCCATCGTGCTTCGCCTTCTGGATTTGGGTACCTTCCGGACCGGGCGTCTGCGCTACCAGCACTGGCAGGGTAGAGAACAAAGCAGCTAGAACAAACAGGAGTGTCCACCTTACGCACCTCATATGCGTACCCCCTTCCGGCTGACGTTTTTGTTCGTGAAACTGCACTGACGAGCACCCACTTACGCGTCACTGTTTCACCAACGCCAGGTTGTACGAACCAGCGAGAGTGCTAGTCGTCGAATGGAAAAGCCCTGGACTCAACCCCTCGGCGCTCACCCAACAATTCAGTGGCATGACGGATCATCCTGAATGTTTCCGCTGGCCAACATCGGCGCCAGGAATCGTCCACAGGCGACGATCTTTTGAGACAGCGGATCATCGCGCAACGCGCTGGCGGACATGGCATATTGCCCTGTGTTCATGGACTTTCGGGCCTCCACGAGCTTGTCGCTCCACTGTCGTACGGCAGCGAACTCATTGGTCAGCAATTGAAGGGCACGTCGATCAGCATCCGTAGTGGCTGCGACCGATGCGAGACTGAGAGCATGGGCGGCCTGTTCGCGGTAGCCTGCAACCCAATTTTCTGTCACCGGATATCCATTCTGAATAGCGTATGAGAGCGGGCTGGCCCACTCCCTCATCTGCGCTATCGCTTCCATCCCAGCACGCATGAAGTCCCGCGATAGGCCGGAGTCGTCGCCTTGGATTGGCGGGCCAACAGTTTCCGGAGCGCTTGCGGTGTTTGCCGCCGGACTCAAAACAATTCGATTGGCCTTGAAACTCACGGACCAATTCGCGATTTGCGCCAGTGCTGTAAGGTCGACATAGGCACGGCCATCTACTTGGATGACCGCCGCTTGTCCCGTCTGTCCATTTATCACTAACGTCTCGGTCTTCTGCGTAACCTGCTTTGCCCACGTACTCACCGAAATGATCAGAAGTGTCAGAAATGCGAGCCTCGTGGTCCGCAACTTATACCGCATGAATGTATCCTTCCCGGTCTTCTAAATCTGAATCTTTCGGGGTGAGCAGAAAAGCGCCGTGCCCACGCTTTTCCTTCGGACTCTCAAATGGGTAAGGCCAAACTAGCTTAAACACCTGTCGTAAACTGTTGAACTGTCAAAACTGATAGTGGAGCTGGCAAATCAGAAACGTGGCAGCCCCCTGTCACTTGACGGAATATCCGCGGGCTTCCATACATGCCGAGAACGCCCTCTTGAACGTATCTAACCCTCCCTGGTGCTTGGCATTGGCTTCCGCCTGAGCCTGCTGTTGCGCCTGAGCAGTTTGCTCGGCTGCTTGTTGTTGAGCCCCTTGTTGGGCTTTTTTCTGTTGGCGCCTGCCGCGCACGGCCCCGGCGGTTGCGCCAACAGCTGCGCCCGTGCCGGCATCCCCAGCGATCGCGCCAATGGCTGCGCCTCCGGCGGCGCCTTTAGCAGAACCTTTGACTGCTCCTCCCTTCGGTGTTGCTGCGGCCGCCTGTTGCGCCGCCTGCTTTTGAGCAGCCTGCTGTTCCTCCGCGCTGGGTGCCGCGGGTGGCGGAGCCTGCGCATCTACGCCCGTCTGCTGCTTGGCCGAGCTGTAGCAATCGTTTTCGTCTTTGAGTTGCTGCTCAGGACCCTGTTGGTTCATAGGATAAGCAAATAGACCAATGCTCTTTGCAGGGGATGATGCGGAAGCCTTAGGCGATGGAGCTTGCACTATGGCGAACGAAGCTACAAGAGTCAATATCGGCAGTATTGCTAAAGTTTTCATGGGATGATCTTTCTTCCGCGTGGGTTCTCTGCCAGGTGGGCCAACTCCGATTTTGTACCGCTTAACGCCAAAGAGGGTACTGGCAAAAGCGACAGTTCCCAAAGATGAGGAAGCGCGAGAAAAATCAAAAGGCGGATGTTTGAGGGGCTGGAAAGCTCACCGAACGAGGGTTTACGGGCGACCAGGGAGATAGCCATGAAGTCGAGCGAGAAGGCTCCAATTACGTACATAGAAACAAAGGAGCAAAAGCGTCTGAACGAGGCCCGTGAGACCGGTGTGCCGTGGAAAAAGTGGGGGCCGTATCTTAGTGAACGTCAGTGGGGGACGGTCCGCGAAGACTACAGCCAGGACGGAAATGCATGGGACTACTTCAATCATGACCAGGCCCGTTCGCGCGCTTATCGTTGGGGTGAAGATGGTCTGGCTGGAATCTCAGATGACAAGCAGCAACTGTGCTTCGCGATTGCCCTGTGGAACGGCCGGGATCCGATCCTGAAAGAGCGACTGTTCGGCCTGACCAACAACGAGGGCAATCACGGCGAGGATGTGAAGGAATACTACTTTTACCTCGACAGCACTCCGACGCACTCCTACATGAAGTATCTCTATAAGTACCCCCATGGAGAGTTTCCATACCAAGACCTCATCGACACAAACCGGAAGCGATCGCGGGAAGAACTCGAATACGAATTGCTCGACACTGGGATATTTGATGTCGATCGGTATTTCGATGTGTTTGTCGAATATGCCAAGGGAGATCCCGAAGACATTCTCATCAAGATCTCAGTTCACAACCGTGGTCCCGAACCGGCGGAGCTTCATCTGCTTCCGACGGTATGGTTTCGCAATACCTGGTCGTGGGAGGAAGACGCAGGCAAGCCCTCTCTAAGCCAAGAAAAAAACGGGACGGTTGTGGCCTCACACGGCACGCTTGGCGAGTGCGCCCTTCAGTGCCAAGGGAATCCCGAACTCCTGTTCACGGAAAACGAATCCAATGCCAGCCGGCTTTGGGGGCAGGAAAATCTTTCTCCATTTGTAAAGGACGCATTTCACGAGTACGTAGTCTCAGGAAACAGGGAGGCCGTGAGTCCATACAAGACGGGCACGAAAGCGGCCGTCTACTATCGCCTCGAGGTGCCAGCGGGTGGCAGCAAGGTCGTTCGGCTGCGACTGAGTCCAAAACCAACATCCGATGCATTCGTCACCTTTGACCAGGTTTTTGCCGCGCGACTCGCAGACGCAGACGAGTTTTATGACCGGATCACCCCGGGTTCGTTGAGCGACGACGAACGTCGCATACACCGTCAGGCGCTGGCCGGAATGCTGTGGACCAAACAGTACTACTACTTCGATCTCGACCGCTGGCTTGAGGAACACGACGCTCACCCTCTGATGGGATCGGGCAAACGGAATATCCGTAATACCGAGTGGTTCCACATGCTGAACAGCGACATTATTTCCATGCCTGACAAATGGGAATATCCCTGGTACGCGGCATGGGATCTCGCGTTTCACACGCTTGCGCTATCGCTGGTGGACTTCGATTTTGCCAAGGACCAACTTCTGCTTATGCTGAGGAATCTCTACGTGCATCCGAATGGGCAGATCCCGGCCTACGAGTGGAACTTCAGTGACGTGAACCCACCGGTGCATGCCTGGGCGACTCTATTTCTCTACAACATTGAAAAGTCTCTGGGCCGGGCAGACTGCCGCTTTCTGGAACGATCGTTTCAAGGCCTGATGCAGAATTTCAACTGGTGGGTCAACCGGAAGGATCCCCAGGGAAAGAACGTTTTCGCCGGGGGATTTCTTGGGCTGGACAACATTGGTGTGTTTGATCGCAGTTCTCCCCTCCCGACGGGCGGACATCTGGATCAAGCCGACGGTACCGCCTGGATGGCTTTCTACTGCCAGAATATGCTCGAGATCGCTCTGATTCTGACAGACTACGACTCCATGTATGAGGAAATTTCCTACCGGTTCCTTGAGCACTTCCTCTGGATCACCTACGCCATGGATCGGATCGGGGAACACCACGACCAGATGTGGGACAGCGAGGACGGGTTCTTCTACGATCTGCTCCATTTCCCCAATGGCGATACCAGGCGGTTAAGAGTCCGCTCGATGGTGGGACTGTTGCCGCTGTGTGCTTCGACGGTGTTCGAATCGGGCGGTCTGGCGCGCCATCCCCGACTGTTGGCATTGATCGAACTGTTCAAAAAGCGCCACCCGGATCTGCTGAAGCATATCGCTCCGGCTGATGGTAAGTTCAAGGGTTACGCTGACCGTCGACTGTTATCGGTTTGCAACAAGGAAAAGCTTGAGCGGATCCTGGCTCCTTTGCTTGACGAGAACGAGTTCCTCAGTCCCTACGGTATACGGTCTCTGTCGCGCTACCACCTGGAACATCCATTCCTATTCAATTTCGACGGGCAGGAATTCAAAGTTCAATATCTTCCGGCGGAGTCGAATACGGGGATGTTCGGCGGTAATTCTAACTGGCGAGGGCCGGTATGGATGCCGATGAACGCTTTGCTGATGCGGGGTCTGCTGAACCTCTACCAGTTCTACGGTGATGATTTCAAGGTCGAATGTCCCACCAGTTCGGGAAAATACATGACCTTGTTCGAAGTATCAAAAGAGATTGGCGGCAGACTCTCGGCCATCTTTCTTCGCGATGAGAACGGCAAACGGCCCGTGTACGGGGGAACCAGCAAGTTCCAGGATGATCCGCACTGGAAAGACTACATCCTCTTCTACGAGTATTTCCACGGGGACAACGGCGCGGGGCTTGGGGCAAGCCACCAGACCGGATGGACGGGGATGATCGCACGCTCGCTCGATTTGTTCGCACGTCTGAAACCGGCCGAAATGCTCAAGACAGCCAAGTCAGACCTGATGGCTGAGATCACTCGCCAGCAGGTTGCAGGTTAAGTGGTGCGCGCACGCCTGAGGAAGGAAGCGGCGAGTGCAGACGGCTGATGAACACGCCTGGCGCAACCGGATCCGTTCGGCGCTCCCGGTCATTACCTGGTTACCGCAATATCAGAGGAGCTGGCTACGCTCGGACTTGGTGGCTGGGCTGACCCTTGCCGCCTATGCCGTTCCGGTCGCAGTGGCCTATGCCTCCCTGGCCGGGTTGCCGCCGCAAGCTGGTCTTTATTGCTACCTGGTCGGAGGAGTCGCTTACGCAGCTTTTGGAACCTCCCGCCAACTGGCCATCGGGCCAACTTCAGCAATTTCTATTTTGATCGGGTCAGCCGTTGGCACATTGGCGGCTGGTGATGCTCTGCGCCAAGTACACTTGGCGGCAACGGTCGCGGTACTGGCAGGGTTTGTCGGCATCATTGCCTGGACGCTACGTTTGGGTACCATAGCTAACTTTGTCTCCGAGACCGTGCTTAGCGGGTTCAAGCTCGGAGCAGGTCTGGTAATTGCTTCGACCCAACTACCGAAGTTATTCGGCATCAGCAGCGGGGGCAGTAATTTCTTCACCCGCACGATCGGAGTGCTCCGGCACCTCGGAGAGACCAATCTGGCAAGCCTGGGCGTGGGGCTAGGTGCTCTCGCACTTATTGTCCTGGGCGAGCGATTGTTGCCCCGGCGCCCAATCACGCTGTTTGTGGTTGCACTCTCGATCATCGTGATGTCGTACTCCTCTCTCGCTGGACAGGGTGTAAAGACCGTGGGCGTGATCCCCCAGGGGCTCCCTCATTTCGGCTGGCCAGTGGTGCAGTGGAGAGAAGTGGATAATCTGCTTGCGGTCGCGCTAGCGTGTTTTCTGTTGTCGTACGTGGAGAGCATCTCAGTGGCTCGGACGTTTTCTCTCAAGCATCGCTATCCCATCAGTGCGGACCAGGAGTTGCTGGCCCTGGGTTTTGCGAACTTTGCGGCGGGAATAGGGCAAGGCTATCCACTCGCGGGAGGCATGTCGCAATCGGCGGTGAACGAAAATGGCGGCGCTAAGACCCCGATGGCTTTGGTTGTTGCCTCAGCTGGTATAGGCGTAGTCCTGTTGTTCTTGACCGGGTTAATGAACAACCTGCCCGAGCCTCTTCTGGCTGCGGTCGTGCTGATAGCAGTCGGGGGCCTGATCCGGCCCCGCGAACTCCGGCATCTGTACAGGGTAAGCAGAATGGAATTTCGAGTAGCGATGGTGGCCACAGTGGGGGTGCTGGCGTTTGGGATCCTGAAGGGTGTGCTGCTGGCTGCTATTTTTTCTATTCTGCTTCTGCTCCTACGGGCTTCCCATCCCAAAATCGCCGTCTTGGGAAAGCTGCGCGGAACCGAGGGGTTTGCCGACTCTGCACGCTATCCCGAGAGTGAAACGATCCCGCCCGTGTTGGTGCTGCGTGTGGAAGCGGGACTGTTTTATTTCAACGCCCAGAACGTTAAGAACGAGGTCCTGGAACACGTGCGTCGACGAGGCGTTGTGGAACTGGTGGTCATCGACCTCTCCACGTCGGCCAACATCGACCTGGCGGGGGTACGGATGCTCAGCGAACTTGACGAACAAGTGGCGCAAGCCGGAGCGTCCCTCGTGCTGGCTGAGGTTCACGGGGACGTGCGTGATCTGTTGCATGCGGAAGGACTCGAAACTCGGATTCCAGGGATCGCGCAGAGAATGAGTATTGCAGCCCTGATCGAGCAAAGAAAGCGAGCACTCCGGGTGGCGAGTTAAGTCGCGGCGTTGGACGAAGATTGCCGGCGGCTAAAGACGGGTGCAGTGCCGGTCGCGTGTAACGTGTGCTGATTCAGGAACAAACACCATGCTCGAACTCGTCTATCGCTTCGATCCCGCGAAGGCCGAGTCGCACAGGATGCCCCAGACCTCGGAAGAAGCTTGCCGGCTCCTGGTAGAGGGAAATCGTGACTTCGCGGAAATGACGGACACGCGTCATACAGCCAAGAACAGACGTATCATCGCGTTCGATCCGCGGGCGTTTGGCTGGGGCGTTGGAAATGGTGGGGCGCCCGTGCAGGCCCCCTTTGCTGCCGTCCTGGGATGCGCCGACGCTCGGGTTCCAACCGAAATGGTGTTCAGCAAGGGCTGCAACGAACTCTTCGTTGTCCGGGTTGCCGGCAATGTGCTCGGTCAGGAATGCGTGGGCAGTCTGCGGTATGCAGTCAGTCATTTTCCCGCCACGCTCAAACTTGCGGTTGTGTTGTCCCATGCTCAGTGCGGTGCGGTTACCGAGGCCGTTCACCTGTATCTTGAGCCGCGCCGTTATCTGGAGATTGCAACCGATTATGCCGTCCGGTCTATTGAGGACCAGATCCTGGTCGCGGTGCGTGTAGCTGCAATGAACATTGACACGCTATACGGCCTTGAGGTCATTCGTAAACCGAACTATCACGCTGCGTTGCTTGAAGCGGCTGTAACTTTGAACGCGGCTTGGAGTGCCTACTGCCTTTGCCAAGAATTTCGCACCCACTTCCCTGATCTGGGCGTGGTATTCGGCAACTATGACCTCGTCAGCCGTCGCGTGAGGCTGCCCCTCTCACCTCCCGGTGAGATCACCGAAGAAGAACAAGGTCTGTTCGCGCCGCCGGAGAACGCAGAGCAATTTCGTCAGCTCGCTCACCGGATATGCAGCGGCAGACTCGTGCAGAGCCTTCTCAGCTGAGGATAGCGGCCACATCTGACCTTGTTATTGACGGAATTTGTGCCCCAAATGGCCTCTATCTCTCGCAGCTCGGTCTTGACCGTAGTCGTCATTGCGGTACTTCTCGCTGCATTGCCGAGCGCGATCTGGAGGATCATACAAACCGGCAACCCGTACTTGTTCACCCACGATTTCTTTGCCGACCTGTTCGCACGTCTCTCTGGCCCTGGAAGAATGCGGTTTGTCCTGCAGCCCACAGTGGCGATCATACTCGGGGCACGCGGCGGGGTTAAGGACGCCCGCGCAGGGCTCCCTCCTTTTATTCGGGCGGTGGTTTTGCATGGCGTCCACCGGCCGAGACTGTTGCGAGATATGTTCGCATCCATCCGCGACCTGATAGCGATAGCCATTCTTGTCGATGTCGTATCGCAATATCTCATCTTTCGCGAGATCCACCCCGGGGCGGCGTTGTTGCTCGGTCCGATCCTCATCACAATCCCCTATGCTTTATCTCGGGCATTTACGAATAGGATCGTGCGCCGGCGGATTAAGCAAATGCCGGCCATGCCCTCAAGCTTAATCTGACAAACTGACGTTCATTCTTGCCACTTTGCTTTTTCCAGGCTGCCACTCGTGAGTCTCAACCAGGGCTAAACCCTACTTTGTAGATCACTTCATGCCATGGCGGAGATCGACCAGGAGTTGATCTGCTGACGCGAGGCGTATCAGACCAGCGCGCGGGTACTCAGCGTCGAGCATGACGTAGACGATGATGACCGTTATGACCGTGAAGCCGAGGATGTGAAGCCAACTGCGGTGTTTGTCGCTTGACATCCGATAACCAGCCAGCAGGGAGCAGATCAGACCCAGACCGAACAAAAGCGCATAGATGATTCTTGGGGGGTGGGTTTGTAGTGCCATCGAGCGGGTAGTAGTTATGTCGATCATGTTGTTAAGCGCGGGAAGCAGTAACTTGCCCGCGTCGGGATGAGACTTTGGGAGCACTGTCGCGGCCACTGCATCCGTCCAAATCTCCTCCTGCAGCTTCTTGGATTTGGCCATTTCCAGCCTGGCCGCTTCCATATTTGGCAGCTTGCGATAGGTCTCCAGTCGCGAGTCCACATATTCCCGGAACAAATCCTGCAGCCCGGCTCGTGCCTCCGAGGGAACCAGATGCAACCGCAGATAAGCGGTTTCGATGGTATTAACTTCCTCAGCGATCAACATCCGTTTCTCGTTGAACCGCGTCGCCGCCCCCGAAAAGGTGAACGCCACCATCAAACCAAATAGAGCGAACACGGCCCCTTCGACCGTACCCAGGCTGCCCCGCTCACCTTCCGATTCTTTGGGTCGGCGCCAGACACCAAAACGACGGCCGGCTTCCAGCAGGATCAGCATGCCAAAAAACAGCAGCACAGCGTAAAGTAGAGCGGAAATGGGAGGTTCCATGAGTGACTCCTTTCGTCGACTTCTTTGTGCCTTTCTGAACAGGTTTAGGAAACGATCCTCAGCATGGCCGTTGAGGCGTGTCGCCAAGCATCCATGGGGTGGTTGCTAGTTCGGCCGGCCCACCCACGAGTACTGCCAAGCCACGGACACATTCTGGTAGTTCCCGCCATACAGGATGTAGGCGCCCCGGTTGTAGCTGAACTTCAGAGACTGGTGTCGGCTCACAGGAATAGCCACTGTGCCTCCAATGCGTGAGTTTCTCTGCAACGTGCCGGAGTTTTCAACCCCGTTCAAGGTAGTACGGCCTCCAGTCCAGAAATTGCCATCCAATGAAGTCCAAAGGCGAGCCTTCACGTCGTAGCTCAGGTGCCCTTCGAACGCAAACATAGGGTTTTGTTCTTGGGTATTGGTGGCGGGAGAAAACTGATTACGCGAGAAGAAGTCATGGTTCGTGGTGAAAAACCACACTGCTCCGTAGGTGTCGAGGACCCAGTGGGCCCATCGTCGAGAAAGGCCGAACTCAGGCTTGAAGGCCCAGCGGTTTGCACCGTAGTTGATCAATTTCGTTGGGTCGTATTGCCCGGTTGGAGCCACCACCTTGAAGCTCACTCCCAAGAGGGTCCGCTGCCGCCACTTAAGAAAATCGTTCACGTCCATCGCGGGCCCGCCTTTCAGGTTGACTGACAAGCGGTACGAGGAATCCAGCAAGCCCGATCGGTAGGCTCGAGTCTCAGCCCCAGTCACCGTGCCTCGGAAGTTCCCGACCCCGTAAGGTAGCGATGCTGTAACGTTTGCCGAGCGTCCGAAAAAGCGAAGGGAGTGGGTCAGGCTAAGGATCGGCACATTCACTTTCGCGGTGGCGCCGGTGATCGGGACGGCCCCATCGAAGATGATGTTGCCGGTGAAAAACGAATAGCTGAGGGTGACCGCGTTTGAGTGGACTGGGGTGATGAGATAGGCTCGCGGAGCCAGGTCCTGAGCCAGGCTATGAATCCAGGAAAGGACGACACAGGAGAGCAAGGACCATCGCCAAAACGTCATCGCACGGCATCGCTTTCCGCCGCCTTGCGTCAAGCATCGCCTCGTCTATAAACCTTTGATGACCACCGCCGTCAGGTCATCCTGCTGCTTGGTTCCATTGGAGAACCTGATCACGGCGTCGTACAGGTGCGAAATGATCGCTGGGGCAGCCAAATCTCGTGAGGCTCGCATTGCTCCCTCAATTCTTTGCACCCCAAATTGTTCACCCTGATCGTTCTCCCATTCAAAGAAGCCGTCGGTGGCCAGGAGCACCAGATCACCCGAACCAAGCCGGAAATGAGCCGGAGGGTCGGATTGGAAAGCGGGGAGAATCCCAAATGGGAGAGCCTGCGCATTCATCGTCGTAAACCGATCCTCCGGCCGTGAATACAAAAAAAGAGGACCGTGGCCGGCAGAGAGCATCTCCACTTCTGCACGCCCAGGGCAACAAACGGCGGCCACGAAAGTCACGAAGCGGCCCGTCTCCAAATCAGCACCTAGCTCCTGATTGATGTGTTCGAAAGCAGTTGGAAGGTCCTGTGCGATGCTGAAGTTGGAGCGCGCATAGGCGTGGCACACCGCGGCAAGTAGCGCAGGACCAATCCCGTGCCCGGTGACGTCCGCGAGACTAACAACCACTCTTCCATCGGGGAGCTTGATCCAATCGAAGTAATCGCCCCCTGTGTCATCGGCCGGCTGATTCCAGCCGGCAACATCAAAACCTGAGATTCGAGGCCGTTCCTGCGGTAAGAGCGATTGCTGAATGGACCGCGCTACACTTAGGTCGTGCTGGATGGCCTCCAGCTTCTGCCTGGTTTCTGCCTCACGAAGAGCTGATTGGACATGCTTACGGATCTCCCCCGCAACTGCGCCTGCGACCAGCCCCCCCAGGAACAGCGTTATTGCATAGAGGCTGACGCTAGTTTGGGTCACGGGAGCTGGCACACCGGGAACGGGAGGCCGCCAACCGAGGTACAAAGCTGCACAAATGTAGGAAATGGCAGCAACGGTACCGGAGAGCGCGCAGATACCAAAGTTCAACCTCAGGGTGGACAATATAATAAGGATAAAGAACACGAGTACCGCCGGGGTGGCCAGAGGGCGGTAGGCGATCTCAACCCGGGCGCTGGTAAGGAAGGCGATCGCTAGTGCCGGGATCGATGTCTCCAGGATCGTGCTCGGGATCCAGAACTGCGGCCCAAGACAGATGTCTGACTTCAAGGCGAGACCTACCTTGCGCAGCATCCACAATTCATAAGCCATAACGACGGCAACCAGGAAAAAGGTCCACGCCCAGGGAGTAGTGCCCGCAGCCGTACGAATGACAAATACGCGGACGGCAATCACGATGACGACGACGGTCATGAAACCCAGCACGCCAAAGATGCGGAGGCGTTCGCTCTGCAACTCGGCGTTCTGGAAGGCGGGCGATTTGATCTGTTCTTGGTCCATGTCTAATTCGGAACAATCAGGCGCCAAGGTTGTGGAAAAGCACGACTACAGATCGCGCCTCCACCCGGTATTTGTCGTCTGAAATTGCAGGTGCCTTTGGCCATTCGACGATGTCCAGAGGCGACTCGAGCCCGGTATCGATCCAACGGCGCCAGGGATGTCCCCCGCGGTCATCCGATGATGGCAATTCGAACTCGAGAGGTTCCCAATACGCATTCATCATCAGCTGAAAGTACAGCTTTTGCTTCTTGAGCTCAGCTCCCAACGCCAAGCTGTGCGACCAATCGCTCCAGTCCGGTTGCTCGAGCTTCACACCGTGCCAGGCCTTGCGCGCCTCCCGGAGCAACTGATCCAAGCTTTTACGCTGTTGTTCTGCCTCTACGTCGCGCAGTAGACGCCGCGCAATAA
>CAVXGY010000002.1:0-1140659 GCA_963761385.1 Terriglobia bacterium
TGGCCCAAGGCTAGTCTCAGAACTTCTCACGAGGAACACTTTCTCGCAAGGCAGGCCAGTCGACCAAACCATTTTCCTGGCGCCGTTGCGATCTGCGCCTGCGTAATGAACCCTCTACCTTGAAGACATGGAACACACCGAGCGAAAAACTAGTTGAACGCGAGGAACCGGATAGGAGATCATTGGGGGCCAACCCCGACGTGTTGTCATGAAACTGGCCTTCGATTCCGGAAGTGGGACGGCGGAGCGCGACGCGGCGCTGGTGATGTTGGAGAAACTTCCAGGCACGCAACCGGTGACGGTAGGCGGAGACAAAGGATTCGACACGCACGGATTTGTAGCCGAGTGCCGGAATCTGAGGGTGACGCTGCATGTAGCGCAGAACCTCGAACGGCGCGGCGGCAGCGCAATTGATGGGCGTACCACGCGGCACGCAGGTTACGCCCTCAGCCAGAGAAAGAGAAAGCGAATCGAGGAGTGCTTCGGCCGGCTGAAGACGATTGCGTTGATGCGGAAGGTACGGCATCGCGGAGTCTGTAGAGTGGATTGGATTTACCATGGCCTGCGCCGCCTACAACTTGGTGCGCATGCGAAACCTGAGCACCGCAGTTCCGGCGGTGTAAGTCCGGGCCGACGGCTGTCTTCAGGAGCATCGGGTTAGACTCCGAGGGCCACAAAAACACCGGAAATCAAGACCTTCGAGATCAGCAACCATGAGAATCAGAAAGAAAAACACGCTGCAATTCAGTTTTTCCGCAGCCTGTTAGGCGAACCCTCGGTGGTTTCCCGAAGGACGGTCGATCATCAGACTCCGGTCGTCAGCCCTGCCACTCCTCACTAGCACCTTTCAAAGGCTGACGAGTTCTTTAATGTTACTTCGGTTAGCTGGGCCAAGGTTTGCCGGCAGCTTTTGAATCTGTCTTTAGAATTCCTGCCTTACAATAGAAGAAGATTTGTTGAAGAGGCCGAATTTCTAGGGGTGTGCTCATGTCCTTTAGGTCTCGATCGGCAAGCCTGTCAGTTTTTGCAGCAGGTCAGAACTTCGAGGAGAACGGGTCTTGTATTTAAACTTTTTTGGATTGAAGGAACAGCCGTTTGGAGTCACGCCAGACCCGCGATTCCTTTATCTCAGCGAGGCACACAAGGAAGCACTGGCTTCCTTGTACTACGGGATTGAAGCCAATCGCGGCTTCATCGGTTTGATCGCCCAACCTGGCATGGGCAAGACGACGATGCTGTTCCATATGCTGGAGACTTTCCGCACATCGGCTCGCATTGCATTCCTGTTTCAGACACACTGCAATTCGCGGGAGTTCATGCGGCTGCTGTTGGCGGAGTTGGGATGCGAGGAAGACACGCAGGATCTCGTCCGCATGTACGACGAGTTTAACACGCGGCTGCTGAAGATTGCGGAGGAAGGTAATCGGCTAATCGTGGTAGTGGACGAAGCGCAGAATCTCGAACCTGAGGTTTTGGAGACTCTGCGGCTGTTGTCGAATTTTGAGACTTCGCGAGCCAAGCTGATGCACATCATTCTGGCGGGCCAGCCGGCGTTGGCGCAAAAGCTAAGCACTCCAGGTCTGGCTCAGTTGCGGCAGCGGATCTCGATTGTGCAGGGGTTGGCACCGCTTCCCGCCTGGGAAGTCAAGAACTACGTGGAGCACCGATTGCAGATTGCAGGATACAGGGGCAATTCCATTTTCGCCAGCGAGCTCTATGATTCCATCACGATCGCCACGGAGGGCATACCCAGGAATATAAATAATTTTTGTTTCAATGCGCTTTCCATAGCCTGCGCTCTGCGAAAGCGGACAGTCGACGAGGAGGTCGTGAAGGAGGTCATGACCGACCTTGACCTGCAAAAACTTACCTGGGCAGCTCCCGACAGCACGGCACACACCGCTGTCCCAGCGATGGCCAGCCCAACGGTCGAGCCCGAAATACATCGAGAGATTACCAGCGCCGCCGAAGCTGCCGCCTACATGCAACAAATCGCGCTTAAACTGAGGAACTGGCGCGAGTCGATGGATAAAGCGACACAAGTACGCCAGACTTGAAAAGATGAATAGCAAGCGGCTGGCGAGCCGCTAACTTGTACCGCATTGTCGATCCAAAACCAAGTGCAGTTGAGGATTAAACCCATTACGCTGCCAAAAGCGTAAAATTTCGAAAGTGACATATATTATCTAAAATGACGACTTCCTCACTTACGACCAGTCCTGTTACTGAGCTGAAAAACAAGGTTGAACAACGTCAGGCGCGGATTGCCATTATCGGCCTGGGCTACGTAGGTCTGCCGCTCGCCCTGCTTTACACCGAGCAGAAGTTTCGCGTGACCGGTTTCGACATCGACGAGCGCAAAGTCAGCACCCTGATGCAGGGCGGTTCCTACATTGTCCGCATTCTGCCCGGTGAGATTCAACAGGCTCGCACCAGGGGTTTCGAGGCAACTTCGGACTACGGGCGTCTGGCCGAAATGGACGCCATCATCATTTGCGTTCCCACCCCTTTGAATGAGTATCACGAGCCCGACTTGAGCTATATCACCGATACTGCGGCTGCTATCGCGCCTCATTTACGCGCCGGCCACCTGGTGGTTCTCGAGAGCACGACCTACCCCGGCACGACTGAGGAAGTGATGGTTCCCATCCTCGAAAAGGGGAACAGGCACGGCTTGAAGGCGGCTCGGGAAGGGGTGACGAACGGAAACGAAATCTACGTTGCGTTTTCGCCCGAGCGTGAAGATCCGGGCAATCAGACCGTGGCCCGCCGCGATATTCCAAAGGTGGTTGGAGGCCTTGACTCTCAGGCCACCGAAGCGGCCGCCTCCCTGTATGGCGCCATCTTTAACCGCGTGGTTCGGGTATCGTCTCCGGCAGCGGCGGAGATGACCAAACTGCTGGAAAATATCTACCGCTGCGTAAACATCGCGCTGGTCAACGAACTCAAGTTATTGTCGCTGCGCATGGGGTTGGATATCTGGGAAGTGATCGAGGCGGCCTCAACCAAACCGTTCGGATTTCAGCCTTTTTATCCTGGCCCAGGTCTGGGCGGACACTGTATTCCGGTCGATCCGTTCTACCTTTCGTGGAAGGCCAAGGAATGGGACTTCCGCACCCGCTTTATTGAACTGGCCGGCGAAATCAACATTGGTATGCCGTATCACGTGCTGGATTACGTGGCCAAGGCTTTGAACCAGCAGAAAAAAGCTCTCAACGGCGCCAGGGTGCTGGTGCTGGGGCTGGCGTACAAAAAGGATATCGACGATCTGCGTGAATCTCCGGCGCTGACGATTATCGAACTGCTGCAGGAGCAGGGTGCCAGCGTAAGCTACAACGATCCCTACTTCCCCACGGTGGGAAAAGGCCGCAAGTACGATCTGCAGATGAAGTGCGCGCCCCTGGATAATCTCGCACAATACGATTGTGTGCTGATCGTAACCGACCACTCCGACTACGACTATGCGCGGATCGTCCGTGAGTCGCAGTTGGTGGTGGACACTCGAAATGCCACTCGCGGCATCAAGAGTCCCAAGATCGTTCGCTGCTAAATTGTCGTGCACTTGAACTCACAGGTTCATGCTGCTAGAAACATATTCAACCAGATGCAGAATCGTAGCCCTACCGAAATTCGCCGCTACAAATCAGTGGATGAGTTTTCCTTTGCGGGTGCCTTGCGGAAGGCTATTGCACGCATCTTGCTAATTTGCGTTTTCCATATGGCTGCTTCATGCCCAATGTTTGCTACTCTCAGCATGATGCTTGCCCATTAAAGGTAATTTGTCACAAGTCGTTACCAACGGCAATTGTCTGACTTTTAGGCGATAGTACACTCCATAACAGGAGTTCCTGCATGCACATTCTTCACGTGGTGGGTGCCCGGCCAAATCTTATGAAAGTTGCGCCGGTACTGGGGGCGCTCAAGCATCACTCCAACGTAAAGCAGACCCTCATTCATACCGGGCAGCACTACGATACCAACATGTCGGATGTATTTTTCCAGCAGCTGGAGATTCCCGCCCCGGACGTCAACCTGGGGGTCGGCTCGGGAAGCCATGCCCGCCAGACGGCGGAAATTATGACGCGCTTCGAGCCCGTTGTTCTGGAGCGTAAACCCGACATGGTACTGGTTTATGGCGATGTGAACTCTACGGTGGCGGCGGCTCTGGTTTGTTCAAAGCTGCTGATCCAGGTCGGCCACGTCGAAGCAGGCCTTCGCTCCCGCGACCGGACCATGCCGGAAGAAATCAACCGGCTGGTTACCGACCAGCTTGCCGATGTGTTGTTTACCCCATCAGCGGATGGCGACGAGAATCTCGAGAAGGAAGGGATTCCGCGGGGCAAGATTCATCTGGTGGGTAACGTCATGATCGATTCGCTGGTCCGGCTTCTGCCCGCTGCGATCGAAAAGAATTTGAATGGATTACCGGATCGTTACATTCTGGTAACACTGCACCGTCCAGCGAACGTGGATGATGATCGAACCTTGAAGGGCATTCTGGAGTGTCTGTTGGAATTGAACAGCCAGTTGAAAGTTGTGTTCCCGGTGCATCCCCGGACGCGCCAGCGGATCGCTGAATTCGGGTTCGATGCCAGCCAGTTGGATTTGCGGGAGCCGCTGCCTTACATCGAATTTCTGGCGCTGCAGCGCCGCGCTACCGCGGTGGTCACCGATTCCGGCGGCATTCAGGAAGAAACCACTTATCTGAAAGTGCCGTGCCTGACCTTGCGGAACAATACGGAGCGTCCCGTTACCGTGACTATGGGGACGAACATCCTGGTGGGGCAGAATGGGGCTACGCTTCGCACCGAGCTGGCGAAAGTACTCGAAGGTAAACAGAAAGCCAGCTCAGTACCGCCTTTGTGGGATGGACACGCGGGGCAGCGAATCGCCGAAATCCTGAGCAAGGGCTAGCTTTTGCTTAATGCGCGCGCGGAGCGCATATACGCTCCGTGCGAGATGCTTCGCAAGCTCAGCATGACCGCCTGTTTAACTCCTCGTCTTCCTTCTGCTACTGACAAGTTAATTGGGCAGCAGTCCAAATACATCGAGCTGTCCCTGCGTGCCTACGTACACCTTCCCGTTGGCTACGGTGGGCGAGGTAAATTTAACTGCATTACCGGCCGCGCCGTTCCCGCTGGTGGGACTGCTGTAGAGCTGATGAGTCAGGTCGGTCGCGTCGTAAGCGTTGAGTATGGAGGGGCCGCTGGGATAGCCGCTGATGTCGAGCACCCAGACGACGCCATCGCTGGTGTCATTGGCGGAGACGATAGGCGCCGCGCCGCGCTTATTGTAGACCCCGCTGGAATGCGACTTCGGCGTGCTGGCAATCGTACCGCTGGCTACCGGGTATTGCTTCAGGTAATCGGAGTAAGCGGCGGTATAGAGATTGCCGTTCCAGTAAGCGGGCTGTCCAAAAATACCGGTAAAAACATTCAGCCCATTTGACTGGACATTCACTTCCTGCAGATCCTGGCTCAAAATCGAATTGAACTTACCCAGATTCGCCTGATCGAGCAGGAATAGCAATCCCGGCTTGCCGGTTGCGACCACCAGATGGGGATGTGCAGGAGCGGCGACGGAATCCGGCAGGATGATCACACCCGCGGAGCCCAAATCGACGTCCGAAGTATTGAGTGCGGATTCGTTGAAAGGGGTGAAATAGTCCAGAACGGCGCCCGAGGCACTCAGCTTGACCACCGAGTCCGAATAGTTCAACCCTCCGGAGTTGGCATCGAACTCTCCGTTTGCTGTCTCCACATAGATGTTACCGTCAGCATCCGCGGCCGGACCGGCGCCTGACTGCCAGATCGCGCCTTGATTGTTTCCACTGGTCGGGTCTGTGGACGACCAAACGAACTTCTGAGTTAGAGAAGCCGCGTCATAGCCCATGACCCAGCCCTGGTAGGTGTTGTGATCACCATGAGATCCGAAAGCCACATACAGGGTGCCATTATTCAGGAGAAGGGCAGGGCGCTGCAGGTGGAATTGCGCAACGAAATGTGAGGCCGTGACTTCAACCGGACTGATCGCGTCCGCGCCGGAAGCCAATTGGAGGGCATGCAGGCGGTAAGGATATCCGCTTGTGCCCTTCGAGTTGGCGCAGATGTAGATGATTCCGGCCTGCACGTCGATGACTGGAGTTGAAGTGATTCCCATCTCGGGCGTCAGGTCAGCGGTTTCACCGGTGTCTCCCGGAGGGACGGTGGTTTCGCCGGGAAACAGCATGCTTTTCTTCCAAAGCTGCTGGCAGGAACTGGAGTCGGCGTCGAGGGCATAGACCCAGTCGCTTTCCGTAGCGATGAAAACTACGTTGTGCTTCTTGCCATCGCTCATGGATAAGTTGGCCACGTAAAGCGGCGCGGCGTAGACGTATCCCGGACTGTCCAGTGTGCAGGAGAAAAGTTTGCCGAATGAGGTGGAGGAGACCGTCGACGGAGAGAGCGCGTACTCCTTGGTATTTTGACCGGTACGCGCATTGTCGTAGTGGTGAGTGGAAACCGCCACCAGGTCAGTCACCGCGACGGTGACCGCGGAGCTTAACGTTCCTCCGGTGACTTGCGCCGTGATGCTGTGGTTCCCGGGCGCCGTGGTTGCGCTCGCTGAATATGTTGCCGTGAGTGTCACTGGCGCTTGTAATCGTCCCAACCGAAGCGTTGCCGTTCTCCACGCCATCAACAAACCACTGAATCGTTCCCGTGCCACCTGTCAGGGTAGCGGTGAGAGTTTGCGGTTGCGAAAGAGTCAAAGCGGAAAGTTGCGGCGAAAGAGAGACCGTAACGCTGGAAGTGGGCGGTGGCGGAGGGCGGCGAGGCGTCGAAGGCCCAGTGGGCGTAGCGGGCGAAGACGTCGTAGTACCTCCACCGCAGGCGACTAGTATTAAAGATAAAAGGTTTGCGGTGATGGTCAAAAACAGCCTTCGACCATTCCTCCGGGGGATAGACGAGGAACGATATCGTACCGATGGCATCAAAAAATCCTCCAACGCGAATGGGAGTTGTGGGAAGCGTCATGACCAGAAAAGCGAATGACGCTACCTCCGATGTCGCGGAAGCCAGACTGTGCGGTGAAGAAGATCGACAGGCGTTCGAAGACCTTCTACGACATCGTGCTTTGGACGAGTGGGCGACCCAACGAGTTGCCTATAGCCAATTACAATTTATCTATGGTGCAAGGATTATACGGGCGTTAGGCCAAAACACACAAGAGAGCGTTTAATTTGGTTGTGGCTCAGTTTGAAAGAATCCACCTAGACGGGCGTCATCCTGAAGGACTTCAGTCCTGAAGATCTTGCCTGAGCGAAGTCGAAGGGATCTCGCGCGCACCGCCACAATCGTTGTGAGGGTCCATACGCGATGCGCGCCAGATCGTTCGCAAGCTCAGGATGACCAATCATGAGACGGGGCGATTCAAGCTGACACACTGCCTTTAATTTTGGCAAGAAACCGGGTTGCGGACGCGCCTGGAAACGCGAAGGGGCGCGACCCGTCCGAGCTGATCCAGGACTAAGATAGTGTCCTGGTTTTCGTGCTTTCCCGCCACGACAGCCATGCGCAATACGCGGTTGCGGGACCTTCGAATCGCAAGGCGGTGTTCGTTGAAAAGCCTCTGGCTGTGAACCGCGAGCAACTGGAAGAGGTACGTTGTGCCTGCCTGGCGGAGAGGGAAAATGGCTGCCTTCCATTCTTGACGGTTGGATTCAATCGCAGATTCGCTCCGTTTAGCCGGAAGGTAAAAGAACTCTTCGCGGGCCGGCAGGAGCCGATGGTGGTAAACATCCGAGTGAACGCCGGATACATACCTCGTGAGCACTGGGTGCAGCGCGACCTGCGCGGTGGCGGGAGGATTGTTGGCGAGCTTTGCCACTTCGTGGATTGGGCACGCTTCGTCGTTGGAGCCTCAATCATGAGCGTCACAGGCCATGCGATTCCCGGCGGCGCGCGCTACCACCGCGACAATGTGGTATCCACGATGGCGTTTCAGGATGGATCTATCGCGAACGAGCTGAACCTGGCAAATGGCGACCGGTCGGTCTCAAAAGAGATGTATGAAGTGTTCTGCGAAGGGAAAGTCGAGCGGATTGATGACTTTCGTCGGTCTCGAACTGGCCCGCGATGGGAAATCCAGGCGAATCAATGAGAGGCGCGATAAGGGACACGCTCGCGAGATTGAAGTGATGACCCTCGAAGCAATTCGAAGCGGCGTCGGTTCGCCAACACCCTTTGAAGAACTGATTGAGGTGAGCTCGGCGACCATCGCGGTGGAAGAGGCGATTGCCACCGGAAATGCTGTTTTATTGGGGTGATATTAAGGCCGATTGCCGAGCAAATGTTTGAGAAGACTCTTTCGGACTTCAAGCGTACCTACGGTCCGCGCTCTTCATTATTCCAGGCCACCCGCCACTGAAGTGGCGGGCTACTTTCACCGGTGCATGCGGGAGCCGCAATCCCTGGCTTTCCCGAAGCTTCTTGCTGGCATGAATTTCCATTGTTGAGAATCACGGACCTTCAGTCCGATCAGGAGTTGGGGATGGTTACCTGGACCTGATTGGAGTACCGGCTTTCCTTCCCGTGCTTGTTCAGAGCAGTGGTGACGTAGAAGTAAGTCTGTCCGCCCTGGACCGAATTGTCGGTGAACGTGGACTTAGAGTGCGGGCTGGTGTTGATTTTCGAATACGGCCCCTTCGACTTGATCCCTCGATATATGTTGTAGCCGATGGTATTGGGTTTACCACCTTTCCATGAGAGGGTGACGCTGTGGCCGATGTCAGTCCCGGTTCCAGTACTGCCTGAGCCCTGCGTTGCCTTGGCGTTCAGCGCTTCCTCATGAGGAGAGTTTGAGGCGTCGCTAAGGAAGCTGATTTGCCCCGCGGAACTCCCGTCTTTCTGCGGAGTGAAGGTCACTTTGAAGGGAACGCTCTGGCCCGCGGCCACCGTCACCGGAAATGCGATCCCCTCGAGAGAGAATCCTTCTCCACTCCAGTCGGCCGATGCCACCGTAATGCGCGCGTTTCCGGCGTGAAGGGTCCCTGTCCGGGATGCTGTTTGTCCAACCGCAACCTTGCCGAAATCAAGGGTAGCGGGAGTTACGACGAGCTGGCCCGCGGCAACATCCAGGTGGGCGCTGCTACCGCCACCGCAGCCGATCGCGATGGTGGCCGCAAGAATTGTCAGCCCCAAGAAAAATCTTCCACTCATTCGTTCGTTGCTCCTTAACTGTAGAAATTGTCCCGCGAATGTTTCGCGCACGTGTGAATCAGGCGAACGGGCTGCGATTCCGCTGTTCGCCGCGAATGAATTCCAAGGCTGAATGGAACCCTGCAAGGGCTTGTCTGCAAGTTAGACGAGACAGCCGGGACCGAGAAGATGTCACAAGTACATTACTGTTGGTCCCAAATTGGATTCAGACGAGTTGACACTGAAATGCAAGTGCGAGGCGAACATCCTGCAGCAGACGTTGTGCGCGGCGCAAGTGGCGTCATGCTGAGCTTGCGAAGCATCCAGCGCGGAGCGGACCGCAGTTCGGCGAATTAAGACAAGGCTTGCCAAGGCAAAAAAATCGGGCGTGAACTCGTTCACGCCCATTACTCAAAGGTTTGCAAACCTGCAATTTACGGAGTAGGAATTGCTGCCTGTGTCTGGTTCGAGAACGTGCTCTCTTTTCCCGTCCCATCCACAGCGGTGGTAACGTAAAAATATGTCTGGCCCGACTGTACCGTGGTGTCGGTGAAGGTGGTGTCGGCATTCATAGAATTGATTTGCGAGTAGGGTCCGCCTGTGTTCCCGCCGCGATAAATGTTGTAGCCAACGACGGATCCCGAAGAACTCGGCGTCCAGGAAAGCGCGACGCTGTGCTGAGGCGCCGCCGTCGCGTTTCCCGACAAGGACTGCTGCAATGACGAGTTGGAAGCGTTGCTGACGAAAGATGCGCTGGCCGAAGCCGCACCGCTGGATTGCGGCGTGAAACTGATGGTGAACGATACGCTCTTGCCAGCCGCCAGAGTTACCGGCAGCGAGAGACCGCTCACGGCGAATTCTGAAGTGCTCATGTTCGCCGAGGTTATGGTGATGCTGGAACCGCTGGCGGTGAGAGAAGCGGGCAAGGATTTGGTTTGTCCCACGGTCACGCCGCCGAAGTTCAAGGCGCCAGGGCTTATGGCCAACTGACCGGAGACGCTTGCAGTTCCTGCCAGCGAAATATTGAGCGTGGAATTGGCTGCATCAGAGACCACGGAGATGGATCCGGTGGCGCTGCCGCCAGTCGTGGGTGCGAACACGGTGCCGAAGGTGAAGCTTTGTCCCGTGGTCAAGGTCAGGGGCAAGCTCAATCCGGTAATACGGAAGCCGGTTCCTGAGACATTGGCCTGGCTCACGGTTACAGTGCTGCTGCCGGTGTTGGTCAAGGTTTCGGACAAGGTGTTGGTGCTGCTCACCGGAACGGTGGAGAAATCCAGACTGGAGTCGCTGGCGCTCAATGCCCCGGCACCGGCTACGCTTGCGGTAAGAGGGATCGCCATGCTGGTGTTGGATGCGTCGCTGGTAATCGACAGACTGCCAGTCGCGGATCCACTTGACTGCGGAGTGAAGGTCACGCTCAATGCTTTGGTCTGTCCAGCGGCCAGTGTAGCCGGCAGGCTTAACCCGTTCAGCTTGAAACCCGCACCCGTAAGGTTAGCCTGAGACAAGGTGATGCTGGTGCCGCCGGAATTGGTCAGGGTTGCCGACAGCGTCTTCGGTGTACCCATCTGTACCGTGCCAAAATTCATGCTGGATGGGGCCGAGGTCAACGATCCGGTCGTTACCGCAGTGGCGGTAAGCGGAATCGCCAGCATGCCGTTCGACGCATCGCTGCTGACGGACAACGACCCGCTGGCCGCTCCGCCCGAAGTTGGTGTAAAGGTTACGTTGAAGGAGGCGCTCTGGCCTGCCGCCAGCGTGGCCGGAAGACCCGGTCCACTCATCGTGAAGCCGGCTCCCGAGACACTCGCCTGCGATACCGTCACATTCGCGGTGCCCGTGTTGACAATGGTCGCTGACGCGTTTTCGGGATGGCCCACCTGCACGCTTCCAAAATTGATGCTGGATGGACTCGATGTCAACGTGCCCGGGCCAACCGCCACCGCGGTTACGGGAACGCTGACGACCGGGTTCGGCGCATCGCTGGTAACCGCAACACTTCCAGAAGCGCTTCCCGCCGATTGTGGCGTGAACGTGACCGAGAAAGTTTTCCTCTGTCCCGGAGACAAGGTCATCGGGAAAGTGAGACCGCTCATTCTGAAGCCTCGCCCGCTGACGGTCGCTTGCTTTACGGTGACCGTCGAAGTGCTCGAGTTGGCCAGCGTCACGGACTGAGTCTGGCTGGCGCCGATCTTTACCTTGCCCAACGCCAGGGCAGCAGGTGAAACCGCAAGTTGTCCGCTGGTCGTCCCAACGCCCGATACGGAAATGGTGAATGTCGTCGAGACGGTGGTTGAGGCGATGTCGACTGGAACCTCGCGGCCGCGCCGGTTGCCACTGCTTCTTCCAAATCTGATTCTGGTCGTACCGGTCAGGGAAATGATCCCGGATTTCGTGCCGCTGGCTGCTGGAGTGAAACTAACGCCGATGGTCGCGGAGCGCCTGGGGGCCAGAACCAGTGGCATGCTCGGCCCTGTAATGGCAAATCCTGATCCGACGATTGAGGCCTTGGTGATGGTCATGGTCCCGATGCCAGGGTTAGAAACGGTCACTGATTTCGTCTGGGTCTTCCCCACAGGCACGTTACCAAAGTTAATGCTCCTGGAGTTCAGGCTGACTCCACTGGAGGCGCTGCTCGTTCCTTTTTGATCCTGCTGCGCTGTGACTGGATTGGCGTTCAAGGAGGAACAGCCCAGCATAGTGGTCAGGGTGAGTAGAAGAGTTACCAGAGTGCTGCGGGAGCCGAAATTCTTCACGGGGGCCTCAACCAACGCCGTACGGCCATACGGCAGGGGATTTACCTGCTGGTTGCGCCATTCCGAGGTTCAATCGCCGAGGTGACTGAAACGTGGAATAGTGCAGCCAAATGCAGTGTGCTCTGGAGGTTGCAGACGGGGTAGATATCGGAAGTGAACTTAGGTAGCGGCCATACGGCCATGAACAAAGGCGTGCCGGTAGTTACCCCAGTTACGGGGGCGATCCCGATTTGAACCGATCGCCCAAAATGAAAACGTGGTTGAGTGGGATTAGTTGACTCAGTCAACAAACAATGAAGTTCTGAAGGCCCAGTCGATGACCACATTCGATTTCGACCGGCGGACCTAGGCAGTCACGGGTGCGACTATCGTTGGGGATGGTGATGCAGTAATCTAGTGGTCGCGCAGTGTTGTCGGGTGTGCAGGTCTGGTTGGACTGACGAGCGCTCGAGAGGAACACGCGGCGAACCATTTTTCTTCATGTCCACAGCAGACTCCAAATCACATTCCACGCCGTCACAATACAAGGGCATCATTCTGGCCGGCGGGTCGGGCACCCGTTTGTATCCGGTGACGCACGCGGTGTGCAAGAGCTTGCTGCCCATCTACGACAAGCCCATGATCTATTACCCGCTATCCACATTGATGCTGGCGGGCATTCGCGACATTTTGATTATCTCCACGCCGCAGGACCTGCCCAAGTTCGAACAGTTGCTTGGTGATGGCACACGCTTCGGTATGAATTTCCATTATGCAGCGCAGCCTCGGCCGGAAGGGATTGCACAGGCGTTCCTGGTGGGCCGGAAGTTTATCGGCTCCTCGTGTTGCGCGCTGGTTCTGGGCGACAACATTTTTTACGGACACGATCTGGCGAAAACTGCCCAGCGTGCCTGCCAGCAAGCGGCGGGAGCCCGGGTCTTTGCTTATCCCGTGCACGATCCTGAACGCTACGGTGTGGTCGAGTTCGACTCCTCGGGGAAAGCGCTGAGCCTGGAAGAAAAGCCGCATGCTCCCAAATCGCGGTACGCAATTACGGGACTATATTTCTACGACAGCCAGGTTGTGGACATAGCCAGATCTTTGAAACCCTCTGCGCGCGGAGAACTGGAGATCACCGAAGTCAATCAGGAGTATCTGCGGCGCGGGCAGCTGGAGGTGGAAGTGATGGGCCGGGGCATGGCGTGGCTCGATACCGGCACACACCAGGCAATGCTGGAGGCGGCGCTGTTTATCCAGACGATCGAGACCCGGCAAGGTCTGATGATCGCTTGCCCTGAGGAGATCGCCTATCGCTACGGCTACATCAGCGCCGAGCAGTTGGAGGAGATTGCCTCCTCGATGACGAGCAATGGATATGGCTTGTACCTGCAACAATTGCTGCGCGAGAAAGTATTCTGACGTCCCGATCGTGCGCGCAAGACACTTGGACTTCGAAGCACAACATGCGTGAAGGCACTCTCTCCCGGATAGAGTGGCGGCCCCCTGTGATACTTATAAGGAAATCCGAATCGGCAGTTGGCGCAGAAATTCCCTTTGTTCTCTTGTATCGGCGTGGCGGCGGAAGCGGCAGCGCGCTGGCCCTCGAGATTCCGGCGGCGTCCGCGTCCGTGTCTGCTCAGGTCAACGCACCAGGCGGGTTGGTCCCGGCCGGACAGCAATGAAAATGCTTATGGTCCGTCTCCCAAAGTGACCGAAGCCATCCGCCCTGCTAACGACCCGGCGAACTAGTACCCCGGCGGAAAACACCACGAGATAGCTGAGCGAATTGCGAGCTCCCCAAAAGGTGAAGCCGGAGCAGGTTTGCTTTCCTGCGGGTCGACAGAGATCTTGCGCCGTGGCCTTTCTCGGCAATTGATCTTGTGCGTTCCGACATCTGTCACACGCCATAGCGATGATCGCCAGCGGCGTTCAATGTGGTACCAGACCAGTTACCTCCCCTTTTTTGCGCTGTCGCTGTGACGCCAAAAGCCTTAGCACCTTCGTGCAATTATGGAGGTCGTGAGGCAGCTTTTTGGAGACGAAAGTACTGTTATATTCGCGTAATGTTCCCTGAAGTTACGGTGGGATCGTCCGGTTAGCGAACAGAATCACGAGAAAACAGGTTTTTGGCATCTGAGCGGTTGGTTCTGGGAGGATCTATGAAGTCAGTCCGTCTGTTTACAGAGTTGGTTGAACCGCAGCTATGTGGTTGCGTTGCGAGTTTATTCCGCTGGGGTTTTTTGCTGGTCTTCCTATTAATGATGCCAGCCCTGTCGCAGGGTCAAGTCTTCGTGCAGGTTAGTAGCAACAGCGTAGCAGTTGACGCTACTTCAGTGAATGTGACTTATACGGTCGCGGAAACAGCCGGTCATTTGAATGTCGTGGTGGTGGGCTGGAGCGATAGGACCGCTTCAGTCGTGTCAGTGGCTGACGACAACACCAACACGTACGTGCTGGCGGGTACCAGTTCAGGCCACGGCATCACCCAGGCGATCTACTACGCTCCTAATATTGTTTTGCCCAACAACACTACTCCTACCGTTACCGTAACGTTCAATCAGCTCGCGGCTACGCCGGACGTGCGTGTTCTCGAATACAGCGGTCTGAGTACGAGTTCTCCGTTAGAGAAATGGACCGGAGCCTCGGGGTCGTCCGCTGCGGCAGACAGCGGCGCAGTAAGCACAACCGGATTGAGCGATTTGATTTTGGGGGCAGGCACAACCGACGCTCACTTCACCGCGGCGGGTACGGGATTTACTTCACGGGTGATTACCAGTCCATTTGGCGATATCGTCGAGGACTTGAATGGGGCGCAGATAGCTGGCACTTATAGTGCAATCGCCCCCTTGTCCCCCGGCGGATGGGTTATGCAGGTGGCGGCTTTCAGCTCCGCGCCGGTAACCTTCGCGAACGCTCCGGCTATCGATCCTACAACTCCCATCACGACGGTTTCCGGGCCAAATGTCGGGGGAACGTCCGTAACAATCAATGGAACCGATTTTCAGCCGGGCGCTGTAGTCTTGTTCGGCGCCGCTCCGGGCGGCATCTCGGCACTGAATTGCACGGAAGATGCCGGAACCACCATCACGTGCTTGACGCCGGCGCATGCCGCGGGTGCTGTCGACATCACTGTTGTGAACCCTGATGGACAACATGGCTCGTCGGCCGGCGCGTTCACCTATGTGACACTGACATTGCCGACGTTTACCTCCATCGCCCCTGTAACAGGGGTGACCAATGGCTCAGCGGTAACAATCACTGGCACTGGCTTTCAAAACGGCGCGGTCGTAACACTCGATGGTCTGCCAGCCGGCAATGTGGCGGTGCCGAACAGCACAACCATTACAGCCAACACTCCGGGGCTGCCTGTAGGCGCGGCCGACGTCACCGTAACCAATCCTGATCAGGGCAGCATCACCAGCGATGGTGCGTTTACCTATACGCTGGGCGCGGGACCAATCAATTTCATCCAGGCAGCTGCCACAGCTACCGGGGCAACGGGAACAGTTGTTGCTACGCCGATGTCCAAAGTGCAGGGGGCCGGCCACCTGAACGTTGTCATCATCGGATGGAGCGATACGGCTGCGACAGTTTCTTCCGTCGTAGATACTGAGGGAAACACATACGCAGTAGCCGCCTCAGCCCTTGCAGGCACCGGGCTGACTCAGGCGATCTACTACGCCAAGAACATTGTGGGTGACATCGGCACACCAAACCAGATCACGGTAACGTTCAGCCAGGCTGCGCAGGCTCCAGACGTCCGGGTACTGGAGTACAGCGGCCTGGATGCAGCCAGCCCGGTCGATGTGACGGCAGGCGCTGTGGGCTCCGGGAACCTCGCGGACAGCGGCACTTGCACTACTACGACACCTGTTGAACTGATCGTGGCTGGCGCAACCGTGGAAACTCACGTTACCGGTCCTGGCACCGGCTTCACAATAGTCGCACTTACAAGCCCTAATTCTGACGATGCCGAGCATAAAATCACGGCCGCTATTGGAAGCTGTCAGGCGGTTTCTCCGGTTGCGGGCGGCAACTGGGTCATGCAAACCGTGGCGTTCAAGCTCAAGCCGGACTTCAGCCTGAACGTAACCCCGGCCAGCCAGACAACTGCTGCCGGAGGTTCTGCTGCTTACACTGCCACGGTGACGGCTCTCAACGGCTTTAACAGCGCGGTCACATTGTCGTGCAGTGGCGTCAGCCTTCCCACGGGCGCGAGTTGCGCTTTTGTGCCTCCTGCGGTGACACCGGGCGCATCTCCGGCGACGTCCGCTCTAACCATCAGCACCACCACAGCAACACCGATCGCAACTTCGAGTGTTACTGTGACCGGAACGGCGGGGGCGTTGACCCACAACAAGTCCGTTGGCCTGACGGTTACGGCAGCTCCGGATTACAGCATCGCGGCAGCAGCATTTGCACCAGCCTCGGTCGCGGCAGGCGGGTCGGCAACCTCGACCATTACGGTTGCCGCGCTTAACGCGTTTGCCGGGACAGTGAGCCTCTCCTGCAGCAGTATTACCCCGGTCGTAAGTCCGGCACCAACCTGTGCCTTTGTGCCCCCATCAATTTCGGGGGCCGGAGTCTCCGGACTGACGGTTAGTACGTCGTCGACGACTCCGGTGGGTGTTTACACGGTGACCGTCGCGGGCACCAGCGGTTTGCTTAGCCACAGCGCGACGGCGACCCTCACTGTCACTGCGGCTCCGATCGCCGACTTTACCGTCGCGGCGACTCCTCTCGCACCTGCCTCCGTCAAGGCAGGAGCGGCGGCGACATCCACAGTAGGGATATCTCCGTTGGTCGGCTTCAACAGCGCCGTCGCTCTGACCTGTACGGTCACTCCTGTGGCGACGCGGCCGGCAACCTGTGCATTCAATCCCACTTCCGTGGCGGGCGGTTCGGGCACATCTACCTTGACCGTCAGTACCGTTGCCGCAACCACGGCATCGGTCGCGCCGCGGACCAGTGGCATCTTTTACGCGATGTGGCTGCCAATTGGCGGTCTGGCTTTGATTGGGGCAGGGTTCACATCGCGCAAGAAGAAGCTCTGGGGCTTTGTACTCGGCTGTCTGCTGTTTTCGGGATTGATCTTCCTGAGTGCATGTGGAGGCTCATCCTCGAGCGGCGGCGGAGGAGGAGGTCACCCTGGCACTGCTGCCGGAACATATACCGTCACGGTCACGGGCACGGCGGGCGCGCTGACGCATGCACAGACCCTGACCCTTACGGTTACGAACTAATCTGGGGGCGCTGCCTGAAGAGGCGTCCCAATTTTTCTTCTTCCTGTAGAGACGTAGCCTGCTGCGTCTCTTTTTTTCTTTAGCCCAGTTCGTGGTGCATGCGGGACGTAGCGGAGCTACGTCTCTACCAGCGGATGAGATTTTGTGATTGCTGCGGCTGCGGAAAGTCTACCGCGAGCCGAATTGCAGGCGTAGACCGGCGCGGGCAAGAATTGGCGGGCCGACGGTCAAGACCGGAGTGCGGCCTACGTCATAGCGCTGATTCAGCAGATTTTCTACCGCGACAAATACATCCACGCCGTGATGGAAGGAATGCGATGCCGTGGCGTCGAGAGTGAAGTAGCGCCTGAGTAACAGCGTGTTCTGGTCGTCATCGAACTGATTTCCGCCAAAACGTCCCTGCACCGCAAGAATAATGAACGGCCGGGAGTATCGTGCCTGGAAATCGAACTGGTGTCGCGGAATTTGAGGAACGTTCAGGCCCACCAGGCTCGGATTCAATCCAGCGAGGGCGGGGTCGACGGAAAAACTAGTCACGGTAGCGTGGGTGTATTGATAACCGCCGGAAACCGTGACGGAGCTGCTCAGCTGGGCACTGGTTCCGAACTCCGCTCCCTGGGAAATGGTGCTGCCCAGGTTCTGGCGCTGCCGGGTGATCAGGCTGGGGGTTGTGGTCAGGGTGACGTTGGCCACGGGCCGGGTGATCTGGTTCCAGAAGAAATTGCCGCGCAGCATCAGCCTTTGATTCAATCCGGTTACGATTGCGCCGCCCTCCGCGCCTGTCAGCCGTTCGGCGCGGAGATTCGGGTTGAACTCCGTAAACACGTTGCCTGCGCGAAAACCGCGATAGAGCTCGTTCAGAGTGGGAGCGCGGAAAGCACGGTAGCCGGAGGCGGTCAGAGAAATATTGCTGGAAACCTTATGCAGAAGGGCCAGGCGCGGACTGAAAAAAGTCTCGCTGCGGTCGGGGAGGGGAACTGCGCCAACCGCTTGCGCCGGGTTGGGAGGAGCGAAAGCATCGAAGTTCTGCCAATGGTCCACTCGTCCGCTGGCGGTGAGCAGCCAAGTCGGAGTCAGGCGGATGATGTCCTCGACGTAAGCGCCCCAGTTCACTTCTCGTCCTCCTCCATGAGATGTGTTCGTGGGGTTTCCGCCAAAGTATCCTTGCTCGTTCGTCTGGCCGTGAGTATTTGACTCTTCAACTCCGGCGACCAGGTGCTGACGTGTTCCCAGGCTATGCTGCCATTGCACGGAAAACCCAAACTGTTGCGCGGGCACGCGCTGCGTACGAGTCAGGTTTTCGCTGCTGCGGTCGGCGGCGATCGACGAAAAAGATTGATCCAGATTCTGCCGGCTGGCATAGGCACGCAGCTCGAATGCGCCCCATTCATGAGCGTCCCAGTTTCCGCCGAGATCAAGCTCGCGAATGGTCGTGCTGTTGGTCTGGAGGGGAGTGCCGTTATGACGCGACTCGCCGAAAACCGACCCGCGAACAAAAATAACTCCGCGATCCTCGAACCTGCGCCGAACCGTGACGTCTCCGGTCGCATCCTGCGAATTCACCGGCGTGTCGACTGCGCCTCTTAAATCACCTGGAACCGCGATGTAGCCTTCCGTACGGAAAAGTTCTGAGGCAATTCCCACCGACCAAGGTCCCATTTTCCGGCTGGCGGTAAGCGAGAGATCGGGAGAGTTTTCGTTCCCGTACGCCGCTTCGAGCGAAAGGTAGTTGCGATCCATCGGCTTGCGAATAATATTGATGACCCCGCCCAGGGCGTCGGATCCGTACAGGTGCGAAGCCCCGCCGCTGGCCACTTCGATGCTGCCAACGCTCTCTCGCGGCGCGCGATCCCAGTAAACCCAGCCACCGAAACGGGTCATTGAGAGGGAAGCCGTCGCTAAGAACCAAAGCGCGGCTGGCCCCACTCGCCCCCAGGCCACGCAACGAAACGCCTTGCGTCGTCGGGTTCGCGGCCCGGCTGGTGGTGCGGCGGAAAAGGCTGAAGCCCGGCACCTGGCGCAGGATGTCGTCGAGCCGGAATGCGGCTGTGGCTTGCAGATCGGGAGCCGACAAGATGGTTACGCTGGTGGCGTTTTCTACCAGCCGAACGCCGGTACGGTTGGCAGTCACCGTAACTTGCTCGGCCGCCGTAGCGGGCAGCAAAGCTATTTCAAGCCGCTTCGTGCCGGCGCGCCAATCCAAACTTCGAGCCTGAAAACCGGGCGCCGAAACTTTTACTTGCGCTGATTCCACTGAAATTTGAGAGAAAACGAACTCACCGTGGTTGTCCGTGGTTTGCGTGGTGGTGAAGGAACCGCTGGTGAGGGTCACCTCGGCTGCCGCGATGGCCGCTCCCGTCGGATCACTGACAACCCCAGAAATCTGCGTGGAAGCGGGAAGTTGAGAATGCAGGAAGACGGGCGCAGCCAGCAAGAGCAGCGCGACAGGCAGGGATCGGGCGAAAAACAATATTAATGATGTCCTAAACAATGATGTCCTAATCACTGATGTCCTAACAATGATTTGCTAACCAATGGAACCATGTCCGAAAGCAGTGGAAACCCGTCTTGCCGCGACCTCGCGAGGGCCGATGGCAAATGTCCGACAATACAAGAAAGCATGCTGGATCATACATTAGAGCCGCGAATTCGGCAGCTTCGCCAGATCGATCGGCTGACCATCCTTCGATTTCGGTCAACCTCTGAAGTTTCCGCTCGTTGACGCCAATTCTTAATGAATGACCTGATGCCCGCGCCGATGGCAATCTCGCAGCTTTTAAGCGCAAGTCTTTTCACTACAGCCGTTCAGATATCGAGATAGTCAGCGCAAGCAGCTTTTGTCTCAATGACTTCAATGGAATCTCCTGGCATCCCGATTGCCCTTATTCAACATCGCAGAGGTCCGTGTGCTCGCGAGGGCCTACCAGATGCTGCCTCGAAAACTGTGGTGTTTGGCGCTGGTGGTAGCTTTGGCCGCTGTGTGTCTCGCTTCGGTGAAAGCCGTACCGGCGCGGATCGTGGGCGGACAAGTTTCCCTCGCTGCTCGAGAACACCGTCTTTGGAACTCCGCCATTCACGACTCGGAATACGCGACTCTGGTTCACACTGCGAGCCGCATCAGTTGCGGAGCATCGGAGCCACCACAGGCGCTGGCGACTCCCGATCCGTTGCTGGAAGATGTGGACCTGGATTCCAAGATCAGCGTCAGCTTCATCATAGGAACTGATGGCCGCGTGCATAGTCCGTTGATTCTGGAGAGCGCCGGGCCGAGTGAAGACCGCACGGTCCTGGATGCGGTGCGCCTCTGGCGATATCGTCCTGCCCGCTGCAACGGGGTTCCAACCGACGCGGAGGCGAAGGTGGAATTTTCCAGAAGGTAGTGCAGGGGCCAACTGACCTGGCTCGTCTACTTTGCAGGCGTCATGCCGGGCTTGCGAAACATCCCGCGTGGACGGATGAGCCCTTAGGCTCACAGATGTGCCGAAGGCGCGCAAGATCCCTTCGACTTCGCTCATGGCAGGCTCTTCAGGAATGAAGTCCTCAGGATGACTTCATCTACAGAGTGGTTTTCGAAACCAGGCCGCTACCCAAACATATCGGGCAAGGAATTCCCACTCGCCCGTCTGCTAAAATCGTTGATATCGTCCGCAGAGGGGAACGCAGCAGGGTATGAGCGATTCCAGGTTGGGAATGGAATACAAGGCGGCCCTCCGGGCGATGAAGCGCTTCTCGCTGGAGCAGGATGCGGAAGAATCGGTGAATGTGAATGCTGAATCCGAAAACACCACGCGGCAGGCGTGTCCTGCGTGTGGAACTGCCAATCGGAAAGGGAATAACTTTTGCGCCAGCTGTGGCGCAACCCTGCTGAAGTCGCCGCGGCAGGCCGACGCGGTGCCGGCGAACGCCCTCCCCAGGCGCCCGAGGCTCCCGGCGATCATCACTACCACCATCATTATCACCATCATTATTTTTCTTCCGCAGATGGCGTTGAGATGGGGGCTGGCCCCGACATGCGTTCTGCCGGAGGCCCCGGTCGCGAAATTGCTCGCGTGCGGGCCCCGCTAGGTGGCCCGTCGCTAAGCCGGGCCGAAGCTGCCCTGCGCAAAGTCGCCCAGGACTGGGCATTGGCCTGCAACACCAAGCAGCTCGACGATCTGGTGGAACTTTACATGCCAGATGCGCTGGTGCAGCGGCCGAACGTTCCAGCCGTGCGCGGCACGGCGGCAATCCGCGAGTTTTTCTTTGGACTGCTCGAGGCCGGCATGAGTGAAATTGAACTGGAGCCGCTACGAACGGAATTGTTCGGCGACTTCGGTTACGAAGCCGGACGCTGCAAGTCGCTGGTTCCTATCGCCATGGGCAAACGCCGGGAGGAGCGGGGCAAGTATCTCGTTCTGCTTACCCGTCAGGCGAATGGGGAGTGGAGAATCGTGGCAGATAGCTGGTCCAGTGATCTTAGCCTGGGAGCCGCCATCGAGAAGCCGGGCAAGCCCGCTGCGCCGGCAGGGGCCAGCCTTCCTCTTCCTCCGCGTAAACCCTGATTAGCTGCGGAAGGCGATGGTGCTTGTTGTGACGTAGCTTGCCATATCTCTGCCGGGCCCGGCAAAACCTTGCGACCAACATCTCTGCCATGGTTGGTTTTGCTAAACACCCGGCGGGACGCCCGCGCTACCCAGTCAGATTTGCACTTCCAGTTTTCGCAGTTCGCGCTTTAGCTGTTCTATGTCCTTCATTTCGATGGTGTGCATGCCGATCTGGCGGGCGTATTCGAGGTTCAGTGCGCGATCGTCAATGAAGCAGCAGTTCTCCGCTGATTTCTGGGTAATCTCCAGTGCCATGCGATAGATTCCTTCTTCCGGCTTGCGCAAGCCGACGAAACAGGAACTCACAAAAACGGAGAATATTTCGCGCAGGCCAAATGTCTGAATGCGATAGAGATTCAGTTCCCGCGATTCATTGTTGATGGTCCCCATAAAATATTTTCCCGACCTGGAAAGTTCCTCAGCCAGGGCGAGCACTTCGTGGTGGGGCTGGGACAGGGAAAATACGTAGTCCTTGAAGACCTCCCGGGCAAACGGCCGTGGCCGGTAGAAGATAGTCCGATTCAGATAGTCATCGAAGCTGATCTTGCCTCGTTCCAGTGAGGAGACCACCATCTCGTGGCGATCGCTGAACTCCTCCTGGTCGAGCCTGAACTGATCAAGCGCCCGTTCGCGCTGGGTGCGATCCCAGGCGTTGGTGAGCAGGACTCCGCCGACGTCCCAAAAAAGCGCGTTGATCTGAGGCAAGAGTATCCTCCGCAACAGGTTCGCAAACGGCGTAAAACAGTACAATGATGATACACGGATATCAATCGGGGAGCACCGGAACGGGCGGCGCGGACCAGTCTTGAGGAAAAAAGCCCCGGTCCGGATGGCGGATGCGGGGCTGGTTTCGGGTCGCCGGATCGTTTGGTGAGGCGCGAAGTCCTAGCGCTAACTCGGATTGTTACTATCGCAAAAATCGGTTCTGGTTACGACTCCTAGTAGCTCAACTCACGCATGCTGATCGCGTAGAATGAGTTGGTGTTAGGCGGCGGCGAAGTCAAGGAAGTATCCCAGTAAAAATTGGTTCCACCCTGGTCATCGATCGTCTTGCCAATTGCTTCGCCGTAGAAGTTCGAACCGCCGCGAAATGTGATAGCGGCATTGGGGGCATTGATTACCGCGTAGGCGTCGGTCCCGCCGGTCACGGTCATGCCACCAGTGCCGCCATAATTAATGACAAACTGACTGGGAACATAGGTGCTGTTGGAAAAACCGCCACCGGTCATGTCCAGCACGTTCGACATGTTGGGCTGGCCGGCAAGATTGATGACTGACGGGACCAGTGATCTCCACAGTGGCGTTACCGTTAAGAGTTAAGCTGTTGATCGTGTAAACGGCAGGGCTACCGGTAGTTCCACCGTTAACGTGACCGTGCCTTTCATCGTCACGTTGCCGTAAGATCCAGGAGCGAGAGTTAGTGTCTCGATAAGTGACGTTGTTTTGAGGAGGCAGTGGATTGGGTATCGGCGGTACGGGAGGCGTGTAAGGGCTGGCGAGCCCGACCACACTGCCGTAACCTGGACTGCCGCTCGTCGAGACGCCGTTGCCGGGGCAGGAACCCACCGTGGGCGACTGATAAGTCGAAATGCTGCCGTTTACGCTGGTGCTGGTGCCGCCGAGACTGACATTACCGTTCGATCCCACACTTCCGCCCGAGTTTGTTCGATTGCTGGGCGGATTCGTGGGAGTACCCTCGGTGGCGGAGTTGAAGCTGCCGGTGTTGGCATTGCCTGCAAGATTCAAGGGCGCTGCATCCCATTCCGGTTGCGAACAAACCGCCGGGAAGCCCGCCCTTCGGGGTCTGAGCTATCTCTTCCTGAACCACGCGCCGCGCACCACTCGGAGTGACTGCAAGGGCCGTGACCAGATAAACGGGGTTGGCGATGGGAATCAGGCTGTTGCAGGCCGAGGCGGAGGTGGACGCGGCCGTTACTTCCGAGGTGCCGTTCCAGCAAACTACGTTGGCGTTGCTCGAGTTCCCGTTCACCGGGACCGCAGTGTTGCTGTTGTTGGCCTTCAGAGTTACGCGCACCCACTTGTAGTCCAAAGCGACGGGCGCGATGCTGGCAGGTTGAATCGCCGGGTACCAGCTGCTTCCGCTGGGCACGGCGGTGCAGCGTATGTTGGCCGAAGTGCTCTGGGTCATGGAGCCGATGGTGAGGTCATGACAGAGTTCATCGTCGAAATAAGGATTAGGCGCTGGTCGTATTGGTCACATCAGACATGGTCACGCCGGCCGGCAACACATATAACGCTGCAGGATTGCCCGGGGGTAGCGCCAGCGTCGCTACCTGCGGAGCGATGGAGTAGGGAGCTGCATAGACCGAGGTCGGAAGCATGCGGTCGCGCACTTCCTCTACTCCGGCACGAGCCGAGAAATAAGCCGTTTCCTCGGCCTTGAAATTACTGCTGATGGCGGTTTCGGTGGAGGAAAGATACATCATGCCGGCGGCCACCGCGGTCAGCAGCAGCAGAGCAAGAATTGACACGAACAGCGCAACTCCGCGTTCGTCTCGATGATTCGTTTTTGGCATGTGCTTCTCTCCTCAGATGACAGGGTTGTTGTTGTTCATCCTGGCCTTCGACGTGATCGAAAAGACCCGATATGTCTTGGTGGTAATGTCTCCATAGCCCGGCGCAATGTTGGCGGTGATCTGCACGCTGTGGATGCTGGAGCAAGCGGCGATCGTGGTGCAGGTGCCCACGGCTCCTCCGCCTACGTCGTAGGCATCGAATACGTCAGCTGTTCCGTAGGACGTATACGAACCTGAACCGGGCAGAGCAATCGGATAAGTTGCTCCGCCGAGACCATTGCCGCTGTTCAGCACACCATTTACTTCGGTGAAGTAAGTGGGTGCCGTGCCAGCGAGGGCGTCCGACTTTCTAATGGCGCCGCGCTGCAAAGTGCAGGGGCACGTTCCCCCGGGGCCCGACCTGCAGTTGAACGTAGACGCGGTAGACCGTGCCACTGCCATCCAGATCGCCTTCATAAATGATTTGAGTGGGTGTGTAAGAGATCACGCCGCATGCGACCGCGGCATTACCGGTGCAAACCGGTGCGCCGTTGACCACCTGGGGAGGCGGATAGCCCACATTGTGGACGTCCCGCACCATTTGGTCGATGAAGTCACGGGTCTGTTGCGATACATCCACTTCGTGCTTTCAGTTTTGCTGCGCTGCTGCATCTGTATGATGCCGCTCATAACGACAGCCAACACGGCAGACACAATGCCTACTGCGATCAGCATCTCGATCAGAGAAAAGCCATGCGAGCCAGTATTCGGACGTGGCAGGCGAACCATGAGTTTCGCATACTCAGAGTCCTCCAATGGTTCGCAGATTTGCCGGCATCACAAACCTGAGCCCGCCGTTGGCTGGAGATCCGGAAGGACGCGCTGAAATAATGGCCATGCGAGCGTAGCTGCTCATGGTAATCATGTTCCAGCGCACGTCGTACACCGTCTGGTTTCCACCACTCCCGCAGTCGACATACTGCATCGCATAGCCTGCGGGCACATTGGCAGTATGCCTGGGTCCAATCGACGACGCCTCCGGAAGTAAGATTGGCACCATCGCCACCATAGGAACCACCGCTTCCGGTTCCCACCGCGTGTCCCTGGGTGCTGATGCTCCAGGCTGTGCCGGCGCAATCCGTCACTGAGAGAGCCGTGGCAGAATTTGCCGGCTGAGCGCTAATCTGCTCGAGCACATGCTCGGCTACCATGGTGGACGTTGTGTCCTGACTCGACCGGTGGTTGGTGTAGAGCGATGCAATGAGGAGGGTAGAGAGTCCCCCCAGCCCGACCGCCAGCACGACCATCGCAATCAGGCTCTCGACGCAGGAAGGATCCTCGCTCGACGGCGTTTGGAAGCAGACCTATAAGATTGTTTGAAAGTTAGCATATGGCTTCAATTCAGCGGCGTCCACGTGGATCCGTTATAGGACCATTCACGAATTCTTGATGCCGGATTTACCGTTATCGCTTCCCACTTTCCGCCTCGTGTGTTCTGGATAAAGGTGATGTACGAGACTGGGAGGCCATTGGAATCGAGATACGGACAAGCTCCGCCAGACACTTTGCAGGGCAGCCCTCGCGTGCCAAAGATCGGTATGGAGGTGTTCGCGACCGTTGTCACCGCGGTGGACGGCAAGAATTGCGATGCCAGATTGGCTGCCGCGGGTCCAGAGGTGAATGGTTGTGGACTCACCGCAGCCGCAAATTCCGATACGGGCTCGCCAGAGTCATAGGTGCCATTCCCGTTAATGTCGATAAAGGCTCTTGCTGGAGTTGGCCCAGCGCAGGGTGCCGCCGAGCCCACGGTACCGCAATCCACGAGCACTCGGTAGTAGACGTTGTCTCGAACCGCTCGCACGCGCGCATTCTGTAGAAGGTTCGCGTAATTCGTGCCCGAGGTACTTAGGCGAATCTCATTAGTTGCAGTCGAAGCCAACAGGATTCCCGTTGCGGCGAGAGTCAACCCCACCGCCAGCGTGATCAACAACTCGGGTAATGAGAAGCCGCTTTCAAACTTCGTGGGGGTATTGGCGCGCATTTTGGGGCCTCATCAGCCTTCCAGTCATTCTGTGATGAGCAACAACTTAGGATAGGTGGGGAAGAAGCGATAAGTAAGATAACTAACGTACCCCTGCTCAGTTCACTGAGGTAACGACGAAGTTTCTTTGTCTTGAGCGAGTTACCCGGTTTCAAGCTTTCGCTTGTGATGCACAGCGAACGCCAGCCCCAATTTATCTGAGGAGCACCCAGGTTAAGCACCCTGGGTCTTGGTCAAAGCCTTGGCCGTTTTTGGAGCTGCGCCTCGCGTGCTGGGTGTGTACGTGCAGGAACGGAAGTCATAATGCTTAGCCACACAGTCAGGACAGAGGTGGACTTGATGCACCTTGCAATGAATCACTGGCAGGTCGCCGTGACAGAGATCACAGCCACCGCGCACTCGTCGCGGTGGTTGCCTGGAATCTCCCGAGAACACGGTTGAGCCGTCTGGCGCCTTCATCGTCCGTGCTTTGAGATAAAACCCGCCGGCTGCGATCATGGAACCGAGAGACACGCCACAAGCGCCCAGAGGTGAGCAGACTGGTGTCGACGTGTTCGCCCAGGGCCGCAGGCAGCGCGACTAGTCCGAGAACCAGTGCGACTGCTCCAAGAGCGATCATCCAGTTACCAGTTCGTGATGACATCCGATCACCTTCGTGGCGGACGAGGAACGAGCTCTCGCCGAAGCCAGGGGTAACGTGCCATTGCCACCATAGCGAGTTCCGGGTTCGAACTCCAGATGACGAAAGTCACCGCCTGCGCCAAATTGCATCCGCCGTGACTGAGGTAACTTGTCGGGACTAACCGCGGAACTCTAACATTCTCTCGGTATGGCACTTACGTCACTGGTGGTCTGTGCGGACAAGAATGCGGTGCAGGTGCTTGGGAAGATTCTGCACGAGCTGGGCATCGGCGTGGAAAATTGTGGGGACCTTGGCGCAGCCGCTGCCCGGGTGGCGGCGCAGCACTTTGATGCCATCGTGGTTGATTGTAAGGATCAGTCACGGGCCATTGAATTGATTGCAACGGTCCGCAAGCTGCCCCTCAATAAAATTGCTCTGGTGATTGGCCTGGTCGATGGACGGGATCAGGTTCGCGATATCTTCGGTCAAGGCGCCAACTTTATTGTGTACAAACCAGTATCGGAGGAACGCGCCGGCAGCAGCCTGCGCGCGGCGCGTGGATTGATGGCGCGCGAAAAGCGCTCCAAGTTGCGTGTCGCATTGCATGCTCCGGCCTCAATTGCTTACGGAAGCGCGGAGAACGTTGCCGCCACGCTGCTTGACCTCAGCGAAGATGGCCTGGCCATACAGTCCGAGCGCAGATTGCCGTTACGCTGCAAAGTTTATTTTCAGTTCAATTTGCCCGGAGGCAAATCCGCAGTCCGTCTCTCCGGCGATGTGGTGTGGCAGGACTCTTCGGGCAGAGTGGGAATCCGCTTTGTCGACGTGCCCCAGACTTCGAGAAAAACTCTGAGCGAGTGGATCAAGGGAAGTCTCACCAGGCTGGCGACCGCGGAACGCTCTGCGCCCAGCATTGCACCGAAAGCCCCTGCCGAACCAGTCGCTACCAGGCTCGCGGGATTAGGCCTCTCGGCTTCGTCATCGAACCGCCGGGTGCAGTCACGGCTGGCCTGCCGGTTGAGCGCGGATGTATTTCGCCTGGGAGAGGGCGTGCCCAACCGCTGCACTCTGAGCGATATCAGCAGTGGTGGTTGCTATGTGGAAACGCCGGCTCCGTTTTCGCCGCACACGGTGGTGAATCTCGTGGTGCGCACCCAGACTTTGAAGTTACGAGTGCGGGGAACGGTACAGGTGACACATCCCGGCTTCGGGATGGGAGTTCAGTTCAGTCTCAACACTCCCGACGAAAGGGAACAGGTCAAGCAGCTGGTTGCCTGCCAGACTTCCGAAGACACTCTGGCCTGAGGACGAGTTCAGGCAATCGTCTCCAGGTTGTCATGGGTGAGAGTGTTTTTCCTGGGCTGCGCGACAATTCAGACGCGAGCTGCCTCGCGAAAGTAGTCCAGTGACAAGCGCAGGCCCGTCTGAAGATCAATCTTCGGTTCCCATCCCAGCAGAGCTCGTGCTTTCGTGATATCTGGACAGCGTTGCTTGGGATCATCCTCGGGCAAGGGCTCGCGGCGGATCTTGCTCTTGGATCCGGTTACGGCCAACACTTGCCTGGCGCACTCCATGATGGTGAACTCGGTTGGATTTCCGATATTCACCGGGAAGTGCTCTTCAGTTCTTGCCAGCCGCAGGAAGCCGTCAATCTCGTCGCTGACGTAGCAGAAGCTGCGGGTCTGGCTGCCGTCTCCGTAAACCGTCAGATCTTCGCCACGTAACGCCTGCTTCATGAAATTGGGAACGACGCGTCCGTCATTCAATTGCATACGTGGGCCATAAGTGTTGAAGATCCGCACGATGCGGGTGTCCACTTTGTGATAGCGGTGATAGGCCATGGTGACCGCTTCGGTAAATCTCTTGCTCTCGTCGTATACCGAGCGCGGCCCGATCGGGTTCACATTGCCCCAATAAGTTTCCTTTTGGGGATGCTCCACGGGATCGCCATAGCATTCGGAAGTCGAAGAAACGAAATATTTCGCACTGTATTTGCGGGCGATGTCGAGCGCGTGAAACGTGCCCAGGGAACCAACTTTGAGGGTGGCAATGCCATGCAGAGCGTAATCTACCGGACTGGCTGGGCATGCGAAGTGAAAAACGTAGTCGACTTTTCCGTAGTCGAAAGGCTCGTTGATATCGAACTGCTGGAGTTCGAAGCGCGAATCGTTGCGCAGATGCTCGAGATTGGCCGCTTTCCCGGTGAGCAGATTATCGACCGCGACCACGGAATACCCGTCGCCGAGAAGGGCATCGCACAAGTGCGAGCCGAGAAATCCGGCTCCGCCAGTTACCAGGGCACGCAACTTTGTCATGACTTATTGATCTTGCTGGTTGCTGCGCTGCCGGCGGGAGCCATCGGGATTGCGGAGGGACGACCCACGCTGTAATAGGTAAAGCCACGAGCGGCCATGGCGTCTGGCTCGTAGAGGTTGCGGCCATCGATCACAATGGGATATTTCAATTGTTGAAACACGCGATCCAGGTCGAGAGCCCCAAATTCCTCCCATTCGGTCAAAATCAGCAGTGCGTCCGCGTCCCTGGCCGCGTCATACGGATTGCCCACAAACTCGGTCTTCGAGTTCAGTACCTCACGCGCGCGTTCCATGGCAGCTGGGTCGTAGGCGGCAATGTGACAGCCTTCCTGCACGAGAGCCTGCACCAAAAGGATGGCGGGCGATTCGCGGATGTCGTCGGTGCCACCCTTAAAGGCCAGCCCCAAAACTCCCAGACGCTTTCCGCGTAACGTCCATAAAGCTGTGCGGACTTTGCGGAGAAAACGTTGACGCTGATCCTCATTGATACGCATGACCTCGTCCAGTAGCCTGAACTCGTAACCACATTCCCGGGCCACCGAACGGAAGGCCATGAGATCTTTGGGGAAGCAGGAGCCTCCGTACCCGATACCGGGATTCAGAAAACGCGGACCGATGCGGGCGTCGGTTCCTATGCCCTGGCACACCTGCCGCACGTCCGCGCCTACCGATTCACAAATCGATGCCACGGCGTTAACGAACGAAATCTTCATGGCCAGAAACGCATTGGAAGCGTGTTTGATCAGTTCGGCGCTCTTGGCGCTGGTGATGATGAGCGGAGGAGGAATCTTTACCTTGTCGGGTGCTGGGATCGCATCTTTCTTCTGGTAATAACTTCCATCCGTCATCGGCGCATAAACCTTGCGCAGCACGGCGGCACAACGCTCAGTATCAGCCCCCACCACAATGCGGTCTGGATATAGGAAGTCCGTTACCGCGGTGCCTTCTCGCAGGAACTCGGGGTTGGATGCGATATCAAACGAATCCGGCGCGGCGGCATTGCGCAACATGATCTTGCGAACCCAGTCGCTGGTGTACACCGGGACGGTACTTTTCTCGACGACCACCTTATAGCTGTTGATGGCTCCGGAGATGCCCCTCGCCACCGATTCAACGTAGGAAAGGTCGGCTTCACCCTGCTCAGTGGGCGGAGTGCCGACCGCGACGAAAATTGCGTCGCTGGCCCGGACCGCAGCGCCTAAATCGTCAGAAAACGTCAGATTATGATCGCGATGACGAAGCAACAGTTCCGGCAGGAACTTTTCGTGAATGGGAACCAGACCACTTTTCAGGGCGGTGAGCTTGGCCTGGTCGTTATCCACCACAATTACCTGATGGCCGAGGTCGGCAAAACATGCCCCCGCCACCAGTCCTACATAACCCGAACCCACTACGGCAATGTGCATTCCGACTGCTCCAAGGTATTTAAACCAGATGAATTCACCACGAAATTCTGAAGAGAAACTTTAGCAACTTTTCCCGCGGCGAAGCGAAGCACCTATCAACTGGGCCGCTAACAATTATATAACCGGATTCGACAGTTATGCCTCACCGGTTGTGCCCGCGGCAGCAGGAAGATAGTCACGACCGTAACTCAGGTACCGTCCCGGCCAGTGAAGCTCTTTCCCTTGCGCTCCGATCCCAGTGCGACGACCGTCATCAATAATGCGATGTTTGCGATCTCAAATGCAGCCAGCGCCCAGGCGTATCCCAGCGGCTTTCGGAGGGCGTACACCACATTGTTGACCGGGGCCGCGATGAGAATACCCAGTTGGTAGGCAAACCCCGGCATAAGTCCCCGAACCGCGTCCGGGGAGAGTTCATTAAGATGGGCGGGAATAATGCCCCAGGCGCCCTGAACGCCCGCCTGCAGTACGAAGGCGCCGATCGCCAGGGTAAGCAGAGACCCTCCAAAGGTCCAGGCCGGGATCATGGCGAGGGCCAGCAACATGGCGAAAATCATGCTACGGCGGCGGCCCACGGTCTCAGAGAGGTGTCCGAACAGAATTGCACCCAGCACGGCGCCCACATTGAAGAGAATGACCAGATAAGCCACGGTTTTGGGATCGAATCCACGCACCGTCTTCAGGAAATCAGGGTAGAGATCCTGGGTGCCGTGTGACAGAAACATCATCAAGGTCATCAACAGAACAAGGTAGAGAAAGATCTTCCAATGGCCGCTGGCGGTGCGCACAATGGCACCCACGGTCGGCGCCCGGTGCTCCTTCCATGCCTCCGATTCGCGCACCCGGGAACGGATATAGAGCGCCAGCAGCGCCGGCGCTCCTCCCACCCAGAACATGGCGCGCCATCCCAGAGTTGGCAGGATGAAGCGCGCGGCTACGGCCGCCAGGAGATAGCCGATGGAGTACCCACTCTGCAAAATTCCCGAGAGGATTCCGCGCCATTTGGCGGGGGCGCTCTCCATCGCCAAAGAAGCACCTACGCCCCACTCGCCGCCCATGCCGATCCCGTATATGGTTCGCAAAATTAGAAATACAGTGTAGTTAGGGGCAAAACCGCACAGCAGCTCCACCAGGGAAAAGAAGACCACATTTGCCATGAGGGGTTTGCGGCGGCCATAACGGTCGGCCAGCAATCCGAAGACGACGGCGCCCACGGGTCGCATGGCCAGGGTTGCCGTCATGGTCCACACAATGGCGCTCTTGGTAACCTGAAACTGGGCCGCCAGAGTGTCGACCAGAAAGACAAGCACGAAGAAATCGAATGCATCCAGAGTCCAGCCCAGGAAGCTGGCTGTGACGGCGTGCCACTGTCCCGGGCTGGCAGGCGACGCCAAGGCTTCGGAAGATGTATTTGAAGGGGTCAATCTTTCCTCAGTGTTCCATTCGAGCCTTGACGGGGAAGTGTACAACGAGGCCACGAAATGGCGGAGTCCAGCTGATGCCATCGCCCTTTCAGGGGCCATTCCCGTAACCAGGTTCGAGGGTGACTGTACGAGGCTGCTGAAGCCCAGAAAGGGCTTCCGTGGATCTGGGAAAGGCTTGCTTTAGATGCGATAAATCTAGCTTTTTGAGCGACTTGGGGATAGGATCATTTGTGTTGACAACAATGGTGTTTCAGGCGAAACTCCGCTCGATACCGGCGAGTTACCCCGCCCCGCTGGAATCGATGTTCGTGGTTGACCATGTCAAGGCCGGACCCAATGCGCTACCCCCGAGTGACCCCTCGCATGACCGGTCCGGAGTGGATCGAACCAGAACCGTCTGAACCAGACTTGTCTGATCAGGAACACACGGGCTCAATGGTGCTGGCTTTCCATCGCGAGGAAGAGTTACCCCCCGACATTGCACTGGATCTGAGACTGCACGAAATTCTGGAAACCACACTGCGGAGCACGCCGGCTACGGGAGCCATGATTGCGCTCGCGAGCGGTGACAAAATGGTGTGCCGCGCAACTTCCGGTGAAAAGGTTCCCGAGACCGGTTCTTTTCTCAATACTCGCTCAGGGCTATCGGGTCTTTGTGTTCGGACAAGGGAAGTGCAGCGCTGTGACGATACCCTTATCGATCCAAGGGTGAACGCCGAAGCGTGCCAGGCGCTCGATGTCCGCTCAATTGTGGTCTTGCCCGTGCTGGAAGGGACACGACTGTGGGGCATCATCGAGATATTTTCGTCGGAGCGCGTCGCGTTCAACGATCATGATCTCCTGGAACTGCGGGCTTTGGCCCGCGATGTTACTTATACCGTTCGGGAAGCCGTAGAGGGTGGAAACACGACGCCCGCTTCCGATCCATCGCTTGCCTCATCCCACGCGCACCAGGAGAAGACCGAGCAGGAGAAAACCGAGCAGGATAAATCCAACAAAGAGGCCCACGAAATTCTGAAGTCAGGCCTGCAGAATCCGTCCAGGCATCGACGGGATTACCGCACTGGAGCTTTGACAGTCGCCGTGGTTGCTCTGGCTGTCCTGCTGGGCTGGATGGTCGGCCGGGTAGGCTGGAAAATGTCGTTTGACCGAGCTCAATCGCAGATTTCCAGCAGCCTCGAGGAAACCCAAACGGTAACGCAAACGCCACCGCCACCGCAAACCGCTCCAACCGCGATCCCGCCAGCCATAGAGAAGGGGAAAACATCGAGTCTAATAACTGTCGCGCCGCCCGCTTCCAGGCCGGGTTCGGCGGAAAGCGCCGATACGAACGCCGGCAAACCTGAAGCTAAAGCCGTGACCAGGATCGTAACCAGGGTCGGAGCAAAACCCGAAGGGACAGAACCGCCCGATGGCCTGGTTGTCTATGAGCAGGGGAAGGTCGTATTTCGAATGCCGGAAGCTTCGAAGTCTCCTGCTCCTGCGATTGATTCCGGTCCAGTTCAAAACGCGATGCAGAAAGAAGGCGATGGAACGCCCGTGGCGGCTTCGATTTCTCCGTCGCCCTCCGGTAATTACTTGGTGGAGCGAGTCGAGCCCAAATATCCGGAAGAGGCCAAGCAACAGCGCATCGAGGGTCCAGTGGTGCTGAACGCTCTGGTCGGTACAGACGGGGCCGTACGAGAACTAAAAGTCGTGAGTGGCGAACCTCTGTTGGCGAAAGCTGCGACCGATGCTGTGAGCCACTGGCGGTTCCAACCTCATAGCCTGAATGACCGTCCGATCGAGTTCGAAACCCAGATCACGGTCAACTTCGCTCTGCCGCAATAATTCCCGCTCATCCTGCGTCAGTATGCCAATTCTTTCGCTCGTTGCGCAGCTTTGACCACTGCCTTGATCAAGGTCACCCGCAGTTTGCCCTCTTCCAGTTCCATGATGCCGTCGATGGTGCAGCCGGCCGGCGTGGTCACAGCATCCTTCAGCAGAGCAGGATGGTCGCCGGTTTCAAGAACTACTGTCGCCGCTCCAAGCGTGGTTTGGGCGGCCAAAAGAGTCGCAATATCCCGCGGCAACCCAACCTTGACTCCAGCTTCCGCCAGGGATTCCAGGATGATGTAGATGTAAGCGGGGCCGCTGGCTGAAAGCCCGGTCACCGCATCCATATGCTTTTCGTCCACCACCACGGTTTTTCCCACGATGTTGAACAGCGCGCATGCTGCCTCCACCTGCTGCGGATTGGCAGATTTCCCCTTGCACAGGGCAGTCATGCCGACACCGAGCACGCAAGGCGTGTTGGGCATGGCCCGGACAACCGCAACGTCGATGCCGAGCGCCTTTTCGATCTGACTGGTCGAAACCGAAGCTGCCACGGAAATGATGAGTTGTTTGCTGGAAATGTTAGGGCGAATCTGTTCCATTACTTCCTGGACCACTTGCGGCTTCACGCAAACGAAGACGATGTCGGCGTTACGAACCGCCGCCAGGTTATCGGTACCAACCGAGACGCCCAGCTTCTCCGCCAGCACCCGCGCTCGTTCTTCATGCTGCACGGTTGCAAATGTCAGTTTCGGAGAAAGCTGTCCCTTCTCCAGGAAAGCTTTGAGGAGAATCCCGCCCATTTTGCCGGCTCCCAACACCGCCACCCGTTTTCCGGAAAGATCGAACCCCATGATGCTGTGTCCTCCATGATGCCGCGATAGTCGGCAATTGTACCGTTTCGTGGGTACGAGCGGTCGGCGGGATACAAGTAGCGCCCGACCGGGGAAATTGCTGTGTTCCTGATTTTGTAGAGCAGGCCTGAAACGCTGCCGGGCTTTGCCCGCCTCGGCAGGTGAGGACACCTGCCCCTGCGCGACCTCGAGTGCCGGATGCGTCAGGAGATTCCGAAACCTTTTCTGGCCATCTCGGCTATGTGTCGACCGATGGGCAGGGAAGCGGTGGCTGCAGGCGAAGGAACGTTCCAAACGTGCAACATCTTATCGGACTGGACGAACTGAAAATCGTCCACCATGGAGCCATCGGGACGCACTGCCTGGGCGCGAACCCCCGAACCATCCGACACAAGATCAGAACTGACAATCTCAGGCACCAGGCGCTGCAGTGCCCTGACGAAAGCAGCTTTGCTGAGCGAGCGATAGTATTCGCTCAATCCGTCGCGCCAGTATTTTGCTGCCATGTGCCAAAAGCCAGGATAGGCTATGGTTCCGGCGAAATCTCGGAGGTTGAAATCGGTGCGCTTATAACCTTCCCGCTTGAAGGCAAGCACGGCGTTCGGTCCGGCGTCGACGCCGCCCTGAACCCGCCGTGTGAAGTGCACGCCAAGAAAGGGAAACTTCGGATCGGGCACGGGATAGATCAGAGTCCGGATCAGGTGCTCTCGCTCGGGAACCAGATCGTAGTATTCTCCGCGAAAGGGCACGATCCTGACTTCCGGCTTCTGGCCTGCCATCCGGCTGACGCGATCGCTGTGCAGTCCCGCACAATTGATGACGTTTTTGGATGAGAATACTCCGCGGGTGGTTTCCACCATCATTTCCTCTCCACGGCGAACCACTTTTTGAACTTCTGTTCCCGTATTTATGGTGCCGCCTTGCGAGGCCACAATTTCTGCGTACTTTTTGGAGACAGCCGCATAGTCGGTAATTCCAGTGCTCGCCACCATAAGTCCCATCAGGGCGCTGCAATGCGGTTCAACTTCGCGCACCTGTTCCCGCTCCAGCAGGCGCAGTCCCACCAGACCGTTGGCCTGACCCCGCTCCAGCAGTTTCTTGAGCCCTGGAATCTCATCTTCACTGGTGGCGACGATCACCTTGCCACAAATTTCATGCTTCAAGTTGTGTTCGCGGCAAAACTCCACCATGGCAGCGGCTCCCTCAACGCAAAGCTTTGCTTTCAGGGATCCAGGCTTGTAGTAGACGCCGGAGTGAATCACGCCACTGTTGTGCCCGCTCTGATGACGGGCCACTCCGTCTTCTTTTTCGACCAGCAACAACCGAAGGTTTGGGAACAGGCGAGTGCAGTGCATCGCGGTCGATAGACCTACAATGCCTCCGCCGATCACGACGATATCAAAACTCTGATCAGGCATAATGGAATTGTCCAGCGGCGCAGCGCTGGTTAGATTCTTTATACATTGTCGGATAGTGAGAGCGTAGTTACCGCAGTTATTCGAATCAGTTTTGGTGTGCGGTGTCATTGAGGCTTATCATGCCGAACCGGGTTCGTCGGCGAGAAATCTGCTTCCGCCCAGGAAAAACAGCAGATTGCTCGCGCGATAGGGCTGCGCTTCGGAATGCCAAATCTGAATACGTTTCATGAAGGCCCCTAGTAATGGAGCCCACTAAGAGAGTGGATGCAGACACACTTTGACTCCAGACAACCCATCCTCGGACAGTTCTCCCTCCAACGACGAAGCGGCCGCGTCCCTGCCTGATGCGCCAGCTGATGCGCTTCCCGATGCGCGTCCCAAAGAATCGCCCGAAATTCTGATCTCCACTGCATCCGATCCTGCGCTCACTGAGGATCTTGCCTTGGCTCTGCTGAAGCGGAGCGATTTGCCGGCGCAAGCCCTTGATCAGCTCAGCAAGAACGGCGATTTGATGAAGATTCGCAAGGTGAAGATCGCGGTGGTCGAGCATCCCAAAACGCCGCGCCACGTTTCTGTACCCATGGTGCGGCACTTATTCACTTTTGATCTGATGCACGTTGCGTTGACTCCTGCGGTTCCGGCGGACATAAAGATGACGGCCGAAGACGCGCTCATCCACCGACTGGAACGGCTTCCCCAGGGGGAGCGTCTTTCTCTGGCGCATCGCGCCTCGGGACGAGTCGCGGCCGAGCTTCTGCACGATCCCGAACTTCGTGTGATTCACGCGGCGCTGAAGAATTCCAGGTTGACGGAATCGGCAGTGGTCAAGGCCTTGATGCGTAGAGATGCCTCCCCAGCCCTGGTCGAGGCGGTGTGCCAGGATTCCAAGTGGTTGGTCCTCCGCGAAATCCGGATGGCCCTGTTACGCAACGAAGCCACGCCTTTGGGCCGTGCCCTGGAGTTCGCGCAGTCTCTTCCGGCCGTGCTGGTGCGAGAGATCCTGGGCGATTCTCAGTTGCCTGCGGACGTGAAAGAACGTGTGCTGGGTGATGTTAAGGAGCCCGGCGAAGGCCGGGATTCGAAGTAATGCTAGTGAGGCGTTGCTGCGCTGCGCGAGGCACCAGCCCAAACGCTGTCGCTCCGGCTATGTAAGCGAGAAATGGATCTTTGAATTTCTCGGCATAAGGAAAGTTGAGAAACGCGGATTCAGCGCTCCGACTTATCAGAGCGTGGCGCCTTCGAGGCATGCGTTCTCGTTGCCGTCGCGTCCTTCACTGAAGCGTGTCCCCTTGCTTTTCCGACAACCCCGCCCGTTCCTTGGCTCGAGACACAGAAACCCCAGGAATTTCCGCAGTTTCTTCCACGGTTGGATACGGCGTCGTGATGGTTATGGGGTGGCCCACTAAGGTTTCCAGCGTCAATATATCCCGTCCTAAAGTCGCGATCGGCTTCCACGGGGTCTGAAATGCTCAACTTCCTGGTTACGACAGCCGCATTAGCGGCCAGCCGGGGCTGTCGCCGCAGCTACTTGATCCGGCGGGCGTGTATGAAGCAAATCTACCAATTCCTGATAGAGTCGTGTCCGCACGGCGTGGCGTTCGCCCGCCCGCGTGATGTAGCGGACGTGCACTTCAATTCCTGAACCAGTGGGCCGCAGACTGATTTCCGGAGACGCCGAAACCGGTTGTGCCCGGTATCGCGGAGCCGCTTTTTGCCATTCCTGTTCGGCGGCCTTTACATTCGCGTCGGTTTCCTTTGCCACCATTTTCTGAATGGCATCAATAACGGGATACGGGTTCTCGCTGGCGGGCACCATGATCTCGACCTCGTCCCACAGCCACTGTCCGCTGGTCGAGAAGTTGAAGAAATGACCCTCGATGGCGAAGCTGTTCACAAAGGCAACTTTGCGTCCGGTGGGATGCCCGCTATCCGTCCAGTTTCCGGTTTCAAGCAATACTGTGCGCAGAAGTCCAATTTCGACCACTTCACCCACGACTCCGTCAATCTCCACCCAATCGCCTACCCTGAGCCCGTTGCGGCCCATCAGCAGGAACCAGCCAATGAATCCCATGATGAAGTCTTTGCATGCCACGGTAAGGCCGGCGCCGGCCAGCCCCAGGATCGTCGAGAGCTCATTGGGTACGCCAAACAGGATGAGCAGAACCAGGCACAGGCCCAAAGCCTGCACCGCGAAACGAATAACTCCGCGCAGTGTATGCAGTCGCGTCCGTTCAACCGCTAAGCCTACGAAGAAATGATCCACCAGGCGGTTCACCAAGTACACCCCGAACAGCACCAGCAAAATCAACATCGCGGACTGGAGCATTTCGTGGGTGACGGCGCGCTGGCGAAGTTTGACCACATCGACCCAGCTTCCGTATGCGGTCGCCAGATCGTCCTGGTCCTGAATTCGCTTATCGAGATCGCTAAGGTCTTTCTGGTCGGCTGAAATCTGGCGCAGGGAAGAGATTGCCCTCGCCGTACTGGTGGCCGAACTGGTTTCATTTCCCGTGGTTGCCGCGATCCCGCTTCTCGCCTGTTGAGCGATAGCCTCCTTGTTGGAGACTTCCATAGCTACCTGGGTTTGCAGGGCCTCGCGGCTTTGCTTTAGCCTGGCGCCGGCTTGCCTGGCTTCATCCAGAGCCTGCAGCAACTTTGCTGTCTTGCCACGAAGAGTATTCCAGGCGGAGATCTGGGCGATCCCCGAGGATGATCGAGTGTCATTGTTCCCGGGAGCGCTTGTGCTCTGGGAATTCTTGGCTTCGTACTCCTTTTCAGTCGCCTCGTGACGGGTAAACTGGCGCTGAATCCTGCTGAGGCGGTCAATCCCGGAGCGAATCAGGTCTCCTTTAGCGTCTTCCAGTTCGTCCTGATCAAGCTCAAGTTGCGCCTTGGTTAAGTCGATCTGCTGCTGCAGGCCATCCCGTCCACGTTCATCCTTCGCGCTGGTGAGCTGTTTCTCCAGCTGGTCGATCTTCTCCTGGTCGGCTTTAACTGCGGCATCGGCCTGGTTCGCCTTGGCATACAGTTTCTTGCTCTCCGGAGTTGGCGGCGCGGGATGCTCGGTGGCTTGCCGCATCTCGTAACTGAATGCGATGTCGACCGAGTGATCCGCCAGCTTCAGCGCCTGCCGTGAATATCGCTGCTCTTCCCAATCGGAGGCGAGGCCTGCCATCACGCGCGCAGTTGCTAACGGTTGCTCATCCACGATCGGAGGCCGGCGCATGCCTGCCGTCGCAGAGGTCGACTGAGCCGATTGGCGGGTCAGGATCAGGCCTACGGCGGCCGCTAACACCAGGGCTAACAACCCCAGAGTTACGATCCATTGATGAGCTTTCATCCACATAGCGGTTCTAAAGAAACATCAGTGAAAGTTCCCCAATTATACTTGTGCCCGCGCACAATCGAGCACTCGCTGAGTTCATCGAACAACTCTGACGTAGGAGCACTGCCGTAACTGTCGAGCCTCTCGATGTCCGACTACAATCCGCTGGATGCTTCAGAATCTGCAGAACATCCTGCCCAAAAGTCTGCCCTTCGACTGGGCCGGGAGTTGGGATGAAGACTGGCGTCCGGTTTCGCGATATGGCCTGATCGGGTGGCTGTTGTTCTACCTTATAGTTTCTCGCCTACGCTTTCAGTAAACATGGCGAATTTCTCTTCATCGATTTAGCCAATCTGGTGGTTCACGAAGGCGGCCATCTGCTATTTGGCTGGTTTGGATCCACGCTGGGACTTTGGGGAGGAACAATTCTGCAATGGCTGGTGCCGCTGCTGTTGGCGGCATATTTCTTTATTCAGAGACAGACCGCCGCTTTTGCCTTTTGCACATTCTTCTTTTTCGAAAACTGGCTTTACACCGCAACCTATATGGCCGACGCGCGCGCCATGGTGCTGCCCCTGGTGACCGCGGGTGATTCCGACTTCATCGAGCATGACTGGCACACAATTTTCTCCAGCCTGGGAGTGTTGCAACACGACACCCAGATTGCCTCCGTCGTCAGTTTTCTCGGCTGGTGCGGAATGCTGGGGATGGTGGTATGGCTGGTGCGCCGAAGTCTGAAGGATTCGGTGACAGAAACCACAACAAGATCGTAGGCGCTTTAGCCCGGCTTTATCGGATTCGCAAGCCGGTCTGACAACGTCATTGCACGGGTGCGCCCTGTTTCCTGAAGTGATCCAGAATCGCCTCTGCCTGGGTTCGCGTTACCACTGCGGAAAGCGCGGCGGAGTCCGCCTGCTTGACTGCCTGCACGCTGCCGAAGTGCTGCCAGCAGACGACGAGTAGTGCTTTCTCCCACGCCTGGAATCTCCCGCAGTTCGGTTGAGCGGTCACGCATCTGACGCCGCTTGCGATGGAAGGTGACCGCGAAACGGTGAGCCTCGTCGCGGATCAACTGCACCAGGTGCAATACCGGAGAATGGTGATCCAGCGCAACCGGCTCGCTTTCCTGCCCGAAGACGTAAATGATTTCTTCACGCTTGGCGATTGCCGCCAGAGGCTGGTTGATAATTTCGAGCGCCTCGAGCGCCTCGGCAGCGGCATGCAACTGGCCGAGCCCGCCGTCGATCAGCACCAGGCTGGGCATCTTCTTGGTCCCGTTTTTGGCTTCTTCTTCCTGAAGACGCTTGTAGCGTCGCGTCACTACCTCGCGCATGGACGCAAAATCGTCGACGCCAACCACGTCGCGGATGATGAATTTGCGATAGTCCGACTTCTTCATCTGGCCGTCTTCCCAAACCACCATAGATGCGACGGTCTCCGCTCCCTGGATGTGCGAGATGTCGAAACATTCGATGCGGCGCGGCAACTCCGCCAGCCCGAGCGCGTCCTGCAGCGCTTCCTGGATGGCTTTCATGTTTGGCTTCATTACGCGAAAACGCTGGTCGTAGGATTGCTTGGCATTGTTGCCAGCCAGGTCGAGAAGCGCCCGCTTATCTCCACGCTGCGGCACCAGAATATGTACCCGAACTGGACGGTTGCCCTTGTCTGACAACTGTTCGGAGAGCAAGTCTTCAAGAGCTTCGCGGTCTTCAAAATCGACTGGCAAATAAATGTTCCGCGGAACATAAGGCTGACCGATGTAGAGCTGCGTCAGCAAAGTAGAAAAGAATTCGCCCGGATGAAATCCACTCGGTGTAAAGACGTTGCTCGCAACGTCTTTACCGGCATCATTTGAGACGTAGCGAGCTACGTCTCTGCTGGTGTCCTCGTTGGCCGGAACTCCTGGCAGATCTTCCCAGAAAAATTCCCGCCGATCCAGCACCTTTCCCCCACGCATGTGGAACAGATTCACCGCCAGCATTCCGTTCTCGCAGTGGTATCCGAAAACGTCGGCGTCGTCGCCTTCTACCGCTGCAATGCGCTGCTTCTCCTGCAACTGATCTACGGTTGAGATCAGATCGCGATACCTGGCGGCCCGCTCGTATTCTTCCGACTCGGATGCTTCCTGCATGCGCTCCCGAAGCGAGCGTAAGAGATCGGTGGGCCGTCCTTCGAGAAACAGCTTTACATCGCGGACCGCCTCCAGATAGACCTCCGGCGTGGTCAAACCTTGGACGCAGGGTCCCAGGCAACGTTTGATGTAGTACTGCAGGCACGGACGAGGATGGTAACGGGTAAGGTCAACGTTGCACGACGGCACCATGAAATGACGGTGGATCAGGTCGACGATCCGATATGCGAGGTTGGCAGGAAAGTATGGACCGTAATAAGAGCTCCCATCCTTCCGCAGCCGGCGTGTGACGTAGACCCGAGAGAAGCGCTCAGAGAGCGTGAGTTTTACATACGGATAAGTCTTATCGTCGCGCAGCAGGATGTTGAAGCGAGGTTTCTTCTGCTTGATGAGGTGATTTTCGAGTGCCAGCGCCTCTTTGTTGTTGGCGACAACGATGTAGTCGACGTCAACCGCCTCACTCACCAATGAGTCGGTCTTGGCATCCTCCCAGCGCCCCTCGCGAAAATAGGAAGACACGCGGCTGCGCAGGTTTTTGGCCTTGCCGACGTAGATGATTTCCCCCTCGGCATTCTTGTAGAGATACACGCCGGCCGAGGTTGGGATGGTGCGGATTTTTGCCTGGAGGTCCACTCGCTGTCTTTATTTTAGATGATAGGACCAGCGTGGAAGAACTGTAAGGCCGTGTGGGGAAGAGTCGTGGCTCAACTCTGGAAAGTCCCTGACATCGTAGTCATCCGGAGAGACTGTCAGTCCCGAAGCGTCTCGCGCGCATTTTTACACTAGCGGCCCAATGCATGTCCGCTACACGCGAGATGCTTCGCAAGCCCAGCATGATGCTGGCTTCAACTGAGCCAGAACGGGGAAAGGCGAGGCCCTCGATACAGCCTTTGATTGTGTTACAATATGTACGTATGAGTCATACATTAACGATACGTCTTACCGAAGAATTGCTTGCATGGCTCAAAGAGATGTCACGGCGCACAGGCCTTCCGGTCGGACGTATTATCCGCCAGCAACTCGAAGAGGCGAAGTCGGAGAAGGGAAATCAGAACTTTCTGCGGCACGCAGGTCAAATCAGCGGGCCCCCGGATCTCTCCTCGAGAAAAGGTTTTTCGCGAAGATGAAGGGAATTGCGGACACCGGTTTCATCGTTGCCTTCGGCAACCGCGGCGACAGCCATCATCCATGGGCGGTCGACTTGGCGCGAACCATTACCGAACCGTTGCTCACCTGCGAACCGGTATTGGCGGAAGCTGCATTTCACCTCGGATCCAGTGCCTATGTTCTTTCCCTGGTAAAGGATGAGATGCTTCGGATAAGTTTCGATTGCAACCGAAACCTGGAGCAACTGCGAGAATTAGCCCGGCGCTATCACGATCGTAAGCCCGACCTGGCTGATTTATGTCTTGTTCGCATGAGCGAACTCTATCCTCGGCATACCGTGATTACCGTGGACGAAAACGATTTTCGGGTTTACCGGCGGAATAAACGGGAGATTATTCCGACGCTATCCCCGCCGCGTGCATGAATCTGCACCATATAAAATTTCCCCAGTTCATATCGGCTTTGCACGAAAGTTGTTGGCCGCCGGCGCCCGGGTGTCAGACTATTGTATCCGTAAACCATTGTGGATAAGCGAGTTGTAGTCCGTATCGGCGATTTCTGCTGTTGGCATCTACCGTGCTCTTGTACAATGCGAACGCGGAAAGATGCCCTCTTTAGAATGAGCGGCAAACAAAGTTCTGGAATTTCGATTTGAGAAAAACCAGGTTTTGCGAAACGAGTGAGGAAGGAGCCCTCCTACAATGAATCGCACTTCGTTAGTCATTCTACTGGCGAGCAGCATGGCGGCTACGGTCGGATGCGCCAGCAAGAATTATGTCCGTCAAGAGACCACGCCGCTGATCAACAAGACCAATGAGCTCGATGATTTGACCGCGAAAAACACCAACGCGATCAAGGACGTCGATGCCCGCGCACAAGCCGGTATTCAGCAGGTCACCGCCAAGGCGACAGAAGTCGACCAGAAGGCGCAGGCTGCTGCCGATCAGGCTGGCCAGGCACAGACCCAGGCCGACAATGCAGTTCATCGCGTCGACTCGCTGTCGAACACTGTGGCCAATCTGGACAACTATCGCGTGGTCACCGAGACCGCGGTGCAGTTTGGTTTCGACAAAGACAACCTGACCAAGGACAGCAAGGCAGCGCTCGATCAACTCGCGACCAATGTGCCCAATGCGAAGGGCTACATTATCGCTGTCGAGGGCGGCACTGACTCGGTAGGCGACGCGGAGTACAACTATGCTCTCAGCCAGCGTCGCGCTGATTCCGTGGTTCAGTACCTGGCTTCGCAGCACAACATCCCGGCCCACAAGATCTATCTGATCGGTTTGGGCAAGGACAAGCCGGTAGAGTCGAACAAGACTCGTGATGGCCGAGCCAAGAACCGCCGCGTGGATGTCCGCCTGATGACCAATACGGTCGATGGTTCGGCACCTGCGCAACAGACGGCACCAGCACCAGCGCCGCCGTCGATGTAAGTTTCTTCCTCCTCCGTGGAGGATTTCGCTGTCGGAATTATCAAGCCAGGCTGCTCCACTTCCCCCGTGGAGCGGCCTTTTTTTTGAGTGCGGCGTACTGATTCATTCGCGAATTGGGGGCAGGCGGTCTCTTTCGTGGTTAGGTAGAGATCCTTCGCTTCGCGAAGCAAATACTCCGCTCAGAATGACAGGCCTGGAAGGAGTGGATTCCTGCGGGCCGAGGGCTGACGCCCGGCGCCCTTCGTTCGTTACAATAGACGTATGCGGCAATCTGTCCTGCTGTTGACAATCTTCCTCTGCCTTACCGCCACGGTTCAGTCGCAGCAAGGCGGCAAAGATCCAAATCAGAACCAGCCACCTCCGCGTTCCGACCGCGACAACGAGGCGGGCGAGAGTTCCAGCAGGGCCAGCAGGATCGACTTAAGTCCACCGAAGGACGATGCTAAGGAGCATCCCAACAGCACGGTGCCTGAGGTCGACACCGGGGAGGATACGTCAGGAGACGTGCAGGAACTTCATCCATTCGATCCGCATCGAGCTGCGAAGGATCTCGAGGTTGGCGACTTCTATTTCAAGAAGAAAAACTACCGCGCCGCGCTCGACCGCTATCAGGAGGCTCTTTTCTACAAACCCAATGATGCGCTGGCCAACTTTCGCATGGCCCAGTCGTTTGAAAAGCTTAATCAGCCCGACGATGCCGTCGAGCACTACGAAGAGTACTTGAAGATTCTGCCGAACGGGCCGCTATCCGAAGAAGCGAAAGAAGGCGCTGGAGAAACTGAAAGCAGGCCCGGCTCCAGGCAAAGACCAAGCCAAGCGATAATCTTATCCCTGTCATCCCCGAGCGCAGTCGATCCTCGCTTTGCGAAGCGATCGCAAGTCGAAGGATCCTACCTCCGCTCGATCACCAGCATTTCTCGGATGAAGTCAGCCGCGCCCGATAGGCTATAGAGGTCCTTCGACTACGTATCAGCTTCGCGATGCGAAGCTGATACTTCGCTCAGGATGACATGGCGGTTAATGTTCTACTTACGTTTCTACTTTTCTATTTTTCCACCCGGATAAATTCTCCGGAATTGGCGTTCACCGCCACTTTGAGCTTGGCATCGTACTGGTTGTTGCCATAAATCACGTGCCAGATCAGCTCTCCGGTGGGTTTGCTCCAATCGACCATATAGATGATGGGAGTTTCGGGTGCTTTGGCTAGAACCTTATCGCCGCCATGCTTCTGCGCGACTTCCAGCGCTTTGTCGGAGTCTGTCTTGAGGAACACGACGTCGAAAATCTGGGTCGAGGAGTTGGTTGGGCTGTAGTTATCCTCGGAGCCAGGGCTTATGCCGCGCGAGGGAGCATCCGGCGCCTCTTCGCCCGACCATACATACGGCTTGACTCCGTGTTGCAGGGCGGAGGCGAAGAAAGCGCGCCAGACGGCGGACTTTCCTTCCTTACCCTTGGAATCTCCCGTGGTCAGCGATTCGATCCGATAAGGTTGCGCGTCACGCGCCCAGCCCCGGGCTGCGATGTAGAGCTTCTGGAAGGCGGCTCGTCCGGTAAGGAACTCCGGAGGTTTGGGCTGAGGTTTCTCGGTCTGTGCCGGTTGCGATGGAGGAGACGTGCACCCCGCCATCAGTACCAGCGCCAGCATTGCCATCAGCAACTTCTTCATAGCCACCTTCCTGTCATGAATATGAAATTTTGCAACCGGAAATGCCGGGGCTATTCTACTAGATCGAGCCAATCTGAGGGACCATGGATTCGTACCTGGAGCAACTGCAACACGCAATCGCAACCGCCACGCATGACGTTTCCCATGAGGAATTGACCCGTCATCCGGACGGCTGTCCGAATGGCACGTGGTGTATGGCGGAGGTACTCGAACATCTCTACCTCACCTACACGGGGACGGTGAAAGGTCTGGAGCGGTGTTTACAGGCCGGAAAGCCGCTGGCCACTCCGATCAACCTGAAGCAGCGAGCGCGCATCTCGCTGGTGATTGGGCTGAATTATTTTCCACGAGGTCGAAAGTCACCGGAACGCGCTCGTCCCAAGGGTATGTCTCCGGACAAAGTTATGGCGGAAATCGGACCTCAGATCGCCACCATGGGAGCCTTGCTTGCCGAATGCGAATCACGTTATGGAGCCGCAACCAGAGTGATGGATCATCCCATCCTCGGACCGCTCACCGCACGGCAGTGGCGAAAATTTCACTGGGTGCACGGGCGGCACCATGTGAAACAAATCTTGAAGTTACGACTTCCATAGCTTCGATAACGGGTGCCCCACTTCTCGCCTCTTTTTGCGAGAAGGTGGGCGAAGTGAATCTGGGATCACTCTCTGGTACCTGATGTCCTCTCACTATGCGACGCGAGCGCTCTTTTTAGAATTGATCACAACTTAGAATTGATCAGTACTGAGACTGAAAAGCCCCACTTCTCGCAAAGGAGGCGAGAAATGGGGCACCCATTTTAGTTCCGATTCAGTTCCGAGTTCGCGAATAAGTCAACTTACTGGCGGTCCCCGGCCGGTACGCCTGACTTCCTGCCCTGTTCTTTCAGATTGTCCAACGCCTTCCTGGCATCGTCGACGGCTTTTTGCTTTTGGGCGATCTGCTGTTTGTATTGGGCGTCTTCTTTGTCCCATGAACCCTGGTTGCGCAGCCGTGCGCCGGCATCGGCGTAGAACGCCGCGGCACGCAGGCGGTATTCGCGTTGTGCCACGTCCAGCTCACGGGTAAGAAGGTCGACCTTGGACTTCTGATCAGCGAACTTCTGCTTCCATTGGTCGTCCGCTTTTGCCGCGCCGGCGCTGTCCACCTTCTTGGCAGTGCCCTGCGCCTGGGAATCGGGCGTGGCAGCTGCAGACGAGTCTTCAGTCTTCGCGGCGCCAGTGTCAGAGGTGGAGCCGGGATTGGCGTCCTCCTGAGTCGCTGGGGCCGACCCTACGATGCTGATCTTGTCGTTGGTAGGCAAGTTGTCGTTGTCGTACTTCTTGCCTGCCTCTTTTTTGTCGTTCTTGCGGATCGAGCGGGCATAGTCGCCCAACGGTTCCGATTGCGCGCCTGCCAGCGTAACCAGCATGCCACCCAATACGATTTCGGCCAGAAAAATATATGCAATGCGTTTCATGCGATGCTCCATTTCTTCCTGTCCTTCCGCCCTGAATAACACGACGGCAGCGTAGACATAGTGTTCCTCAAACTTTAGCCCCAGCCTTTGCCGCTTTTGCGCCGGCCAGGAAACCACCGATGGTGCGATCCAGGTGCGCGGCTTCGGCGGCAATATCGGCCGCCAGTTGGCGCGCCAAACCCGCATCCCGGCTGGCTGCGAGCTGCTGCGCGTAGCCGGAGATGGTAGCGAGAGAATTGCGCAACTCCAGCGCCATCTCAGCCGACATTTCGCCACGCAATTCCTGCTGGAGTCGAATCTGGGTCATTTCAGTACGATCATTGATCAAGCAAGTGGCGCCCAGGACCTCTGTGTCAGAGGACTGTACCGAACTCATGGTGATATCCAAAGTTCGTTGTGAGCCGGCGGGCGTGTAATAGCGCGCCTCAAGCTGGCGAAGCCTCACCTTATCGCGCAGGCTGGCGTCAACCGCCTCCGCCACGTTCGCGAACGAGCCGTCTGAAACGGAAACCAGTTCGGCATCACGAAACATCTCTGCCGCGCTCATGCCGCCCGGCGAAGCGAATCCAAGGATTTGCTTCGCCGAACCATTGGCCTGGCGCACCAGCCCGTTGGGCGTGAAAAAGAGTACTCCGCAAGACAGGTTCGAGAGCACCGCCGCGCTGATATTTTCGGAAGTCTTGGCGCGTCGCCGTTCCTCGCGCTGTGAGCTTAGCAACTCGTGTTTCTGCTGCTTCAATTGCTGAATCACCGCATGATAGGTGTGCAGCGGGAAGGACTCGGGTGCCACCGGAGGGTCGGCAAACGAGGACTCTTCCACAATGCTGCGTCGCACGCGTCTTATTACCAGCAGGCCCAGCACGAAGGCGAATCCCGCCGCCACAAACATCACCGCCATGCGCAATACAATCGGATTGCTTAACAGTTTCATAGCAACCCCCAGTACCAGTGCAGGAAGCTGTTGCCGTAGAAGAACGCCACAATCGCCATGCTTCCGAGAAACACGCCAAAGGGCATCTGATAGCGGCGAAGGGCAATTGCGGCCGATTCCCATGCCCGGCGCCGAGCTTCGCGGATGGGCTCATGATTACGGGTGATGCGCCGCCGGGTTCGTTTGATCCAGACCGCGAGCACGGTTGAGAGTCCGAATACAGATCCTGCAATCGAGCCGGCGAACAGAGTGAAAATCGTCAGCTTGGCACCAAGGAAGGCGCCGATCATCGCCATCAGCTTGACGTCACCAAAACCCATGCCTTCAACCCCACGCGCCCGCAGATAGATCGCGCCGGCACCATAAATAAAAGACGCGCCTACGACCGCGCCCAACACTGCGTCCGCCAGCGAAAGCAGATGCCAGGACACATCCGAACTGACCGGCAGCGATACCAACCCCGGCAAGATCTGCGAGGCCAGATCATTCACCGGAATGATCAAGCTCAGGATCAATCCCAAAACCAATCCCGGCAACGTCATCTTGTCGGGCAAGAGTTGAGTTTCGGCATCGGTGAAGATCAAACCCAGCAACAGAAATCCCAGAGCGCAATATTTGAACGTGGCCAGAGTTGCACCGAAGTGCGCGTAACAGGCCAGAAAGATTGCGCCGGTGAGCAATTCAACCAGCAGATAACGCGGCGAAATTTTGATTTTGCAGTTGCGGCAGCGTCCACAAAGGATCAGCCAGCTCAAAACCGGAATATTGTCGTAGCTGCTGATCAGTTGCTGACAGCCAGGACAGGCGGAACGTGGACGCACCACCGATAAGTCTCGCGGCAGACGGTAGATACACACGTTCAGGAAGCTGCCGAAAGCCAGCCCAAGGACGAAAATCGCCGATGCGAGAACAGGGTCCAACCTTTATCCTTAATCTTCCGAGCAAATTCGTGGATTTCCATCGATTATACGGGGATTCCCCAGCTCGACTCGGGTACGAAAGTCACTGTACGTGCGGAGTCGAGCACACCGACGGATCATATTGATACACAGTGGGTTAAGCGCCGACGGTCGCTGATTCCAGGAGGTTTTTGCAGCTCAAAACAGTCGGGTGTGGAGACGTAGCATCGCTACCTGTCCTACCACCGGCCTGGACCTGGCGAGCTACGTCTCCACAGAATCCTGGCCGGCGCGGCAAGGGCCGTCGTGACGGATCCTCGGGTGCCCTCGCGGAAAATTGTCGCAATCGCTATAGTTGAATTTCGAAATGCAATCGCTAACCGCCCACGCACAGCCAAACGAGCAAAAAATCTCGCCGTTGCTCTTTCCCTTTCTCGATCTCAAGGCCGAATACGCACTGATGAAGGCGGAAATCCAGGATGCGGTTGGGAAGGTTCTGGAGAGCCAGCTGTTTATCATGGGACCCCAGGTGAGGGAACTGGAGGCTGAAGTCGCCTCTCTTGTGGGCTGCAAGTTCGCCCTGGGGTGTGCATCTGGCTCGGACGCCCTGCTGCTTGCCTTGATGGCATTGGATATCGATTCCGGCGACGAAGTAATCACACAGCCCTTTACCTTCGTCGCCACTGCTGGAAGCATTGCCCGCCTCAAGGCCAAGCCCGTATTTGTGGATATCGATCCCGAAACTAATAACCTCGATGCCCGGCAATTGGAATCCGCCATTACCGGCAAAACCCGGGCGATCATGCCGGTCCATCTCTTCGGGCTGCCGGCCGACATGGACGCCATCACTCGGATCGCCAAGGCGCACGGTGTGCCGGTCATCGAGGATGCCGCCCAGTCAATCGGCTCGCAGTACCGTGGGAAGAATGTGGGCAACATCGGCGAGTTTGGCTGCTTCAGCTTCTTCCCGTCGAAGAATCTGGGAGGAGCCGGGGATGGCGGCCTGATTACTACCAACGACCCGATACTCGCCGAGCGCCTCGCCGTGCTGCGAGATCATGGCAGCCGCAAGAAATATCATTACGACCTGATCGGGATGAATAGCCGCCTGGACACTTTGCAGGCAGCCATCCTGCTGGTGAAGCTCAAGTATCTCGACAAGTTCAACCAAGCCCGGCGACGCAATGCCGATCGGTACGCAGATTTGTTTAAGCAGGCGGGAGTAGGTAAGTGGGTTTCTTTGCCGGTTCAACCTGAGGGGCGTCGGCATGTGTATCACCAGTTCGTGATCCGCGTCCAACAGCAGGATGGTCAGCGGGATGAGCTGCGCGATTATCTGCGCGCACGCGGTATTCCGACCGAGATTTACTATCCGGCGCCACTGCACCTTCAGCCGGCATTCGCCTATCTGGGTTATGGCGCAGGTGCGTTTCCGCAGGCGGAAGAGGCCAGCCGGCAGGTTCTGGCGCTTCCCATCTTTCCGCAAATGACCGAGGAACAACAGAAGCTGGTGGTCAAAACAATCGCAGATTTTTTCGACCGAAAGAGTTAGCCAGAATGGCTGCCGTGGAAATTGTTTTCACCACCGAGGACACAGAGGAATCGTTTTCAAAAACCTCTGTGATACTCTGTGTCCTCTGTGGTGAAAGTCTTTCACTTCTCCTTCTCCAGATGCCGTTTTCCCGTGCCCTTATCCCGACATCATCCGATGTTTACGGCGTGTACTTGAAGTTGCTGATGTACATGAACCGGGTCGGACCGATGGTCGCGGTGCCTCCCCAGCTCGACTTGTTGGTTCCCCATGCGCTGAACAGAAATGGCGCAGCGGCGCTGGGTACAGCCTGAGTGTGGTGAACCACAAGATCTCCGTCCACGTACCAATCGACATAGCCGGGTTGCCACACGATTTTGAAATCGTGGCTGTTCCCCTGGTCGTAGCCCGTAACTTCCGTGTCCTGGAAATCCGATTCGCCGTGCCAGTTGGTGCAGTCGACCGCATCCGATTTATTCCCCACCTGCTCCATGTCAATTTCGGTGATGGAATTGGATGCGTACAGGAATCCAGTCATAACCGAGCCTGAAAGAACGTTCACTACGCGGGAGGTGAACTCGAACGTCCCATATGTGAATGTCTGCGTGGTCATGACTTCGGCACCACTGGAATTAATTGTGCTGCCGCTTTGAGTCTGAGTCAGAGAGAGAACCAACTCGGATCCAATCGACACGTTATTGGGATCGAACTTGCCGACATTTCCGTTGGTATTGCCCACCGGCGGAGCCGAGCCGCTGTGAGTCTCCCAGGTATAACCGCCGAAAGAAAATTGGCTTGGGCCGGTCACAGAGGATGACGATCCGCTACCCGATGAGCCGCTGCCAGAAGATCCACTCGTCGAGGTTCCACTACCAGAAGAGCCACTGCCTGATGTCCCGCTTCCGGTGGTGCCGCTGCCCGATGTGCCACTGCCGGACGATCCACCTGTCGAGGTTCCGCTACCGGACGATCCACTGCTCGGAGTTCCACTGCCTGAGGTGCCGCTCCCTGAGGTGCCACTACCAGACGACCCGCTGGTTGACGTCCCGGTTCCAGAAGACCCGCTGCCTGAGGTACCGCTTCCAGAGGTGCCGCTCCCAGATGATCCACTACCCGAAGTCCCGCTTCCTGATGAACCACTCGATGATGTACCGCTTCCGGAGGACCCGCTGCTCGATGTCCCGCTTCCCGAAGAGCCGCTGCTCGAGCTGCCACTGCCCGATCCGGTACTGGAGGTTCCGCCGCTGGATCCGCTGTGCGGGGGCGTGAAGGGCATGGTCCCTCCGCCGCAACCTATCAGAGAAACGATAGCTAACACCAAGACACAAGTCCTCAGCATTGAATATCCTTTGAATTGGGGATAGGGATTGACGTGCGAATCCCTGTTGGCCAGATGGGACTGCGGGGCCTTTGCGTCAAATGTCAGTTTGCTGGACTGAAGGTTCCTGTCGGTTGCCAGGGCGTGTCCGAACAGTCCGACTTAGATTGTCCGTCTTAGGAGGATAAGACCGACGTTACTCTAAAAGCTTTCTGCGATGAAAACCGAAACCACGCCGTAGCACTCGCAGACGTGATCGAGCTGCAAACCAGAATTAGAGCCAATGGCCAACGTTTAAAGCTGTAGACGAAGAAGCGGCCCGCATAGTGTAGCAAAACTTCCAGTTCAAAGCTTTCCACAGACGAACTATTCTTTGTGGAGATGGCCCGGCCCCGGAATTTGTTAGCCCGTACGCGGCGACTCTTGTTGGCCTATAGAGACTAGAGCGCCCCCGCCTTCTGCAATGCTTCTTTCATTCCTGCCCAGCTTTGAATCGAGGAGGCCTCAGGAGTTCCCGCACCTCGCCAGTGAGTTTCCAGGCTTACAACATGATGGTAGCCATCGCGTTTGAGTGCCGCGAATTGTCCCACCCAGTCGATCGCGCCTTTACCCATCGCCGCCCATTCGTATTTGTCTCCGTCTTTGACAGCGTCTTTGCAGTGGCAGTGCCCGATGCGGCTCTTGGGCAGAAGATCGTAACCATCGGGATAGGGCTTCTCTCCCAACAAGGCAGCGTTTCCGGGATCCCAGTTGATCATGAATGCCCGCGAGGGTACGCCTGCGAGGACCTTCGCTCCTTCGGCACCCGTGGCAGTGTTGCAGGCGAATTCGTTCTCGAGGATCAGGATCATTCCAATCTTGCGCAGCTTCTCGGCTGTCTGTTGAAGCTGGTCATTCATTGCCTTGCGATACGGACCCTGATCGTCGAGCCGCCAGAAATCGAAGCAGCGAATGCGATCGGTGGAGAACTCCCTCGCCATTGCAATGGCGCGCTCAAGAACCTCGCCCTGTTGATCGTAGGTGAAGTTGGCGCCGAAGGAGTCATGCTCCGGACTGAATTTCGACTTGGGTGCGCCTGGCCAATCGACTTTAAAGAGTGGGCCGGCAATGTCGGTGACCCGCAGGTTGTTCTTCTTCAGCAGGCTTTTGGCCTCGGCAATTTCCTTGGCATCCAGATTCACCACGTTCTTGTCCCACATACTGCGCAGCTCCATCCACTGCATTCCGAACTGCTGCGAAGCGACCTCGCAGGCGCGGCCGAAATCCTGCGAAATTTCGTCGTTGATCACGGCGATTTTAAATGGAGACTTGGGTAGCCGCACGGGAGCGGAGGTAGTTGAAGATGACGAATGGGGCGACTGGAACGGGGTTGCCGAAAGTCCACCCTTGGCGGCAAGCACACCCAATCCTGCAATAAACTTACGCCGCGAAAAATCTGATCGCATTGTACTTTCTCCTCTTCGCTGTGGCGGTTTTGAAATCGTAACGCAAGCACTACTACCCCTAAGATGGCTTAAACAGCAGGTCCCTGAACTCCGCTTCGCTCCGGTCGGGATGACAGTATTATTTGAGATTCACAGGTCTCTTTCGGAGCAGAAATCTTCACAGATTCTTCAATGAGGCCGCGCAATCCCGGGATTGAGCTTGATGGCTATTTGCATCTCTCGCGCAGCGTCCTCCGCTTTCCCTCCGGCTTTCAATGCGGTTGCAAGATCGTAGTGTGCCTGAGCGTTGTTGGAATCCCATGCCAGCACGGCTTCAAACTCGCGGACCGCGGTCGGCCAGTCTCGGGCATTCTTTGCCATTCGACCCAGTTCAAAATGTGCGTCGATAAGACCGGGCGCCAACTCGATGGCTCTTTCAAACTCCGTAGTGGACTGGGCCCTCTCTCCACGCGCTTTGAACAGCAATCCTAGCTGGAAGCAGGCCTGCGCATTATTGGGGTCAAGCTGCAGCACGCGCTGGAATGCGGCTTCGGCCTGTGCCAGCGTGTCTTTACCCGCATTGGAAGTATTCGTAATAGACGTGGCCTTGGAAGTTTTGTCCTCCTGCCGCAGCGCCAGTCCGAGCTGGTAGTGCGCTTCGGCGAATTCGGGACTGAGAGTGACCGCCTCTTGCAGTCCGGCGACGGCGGTTGAGAAGTCGCTCTTCTTCATATGGCCTGAGGCGGTTTCCACCAGGATCATGGCACGCCCGGCATTTGCCTTTGCGGTGTCGATTCTCTTCAATTCCGCGAGTTCCTTTTTTGCCTCCTCTGGCTGCCCTGCTCTTTGCAGAGCCTGTGCCAGAGTGGCATGCGCGTCACCAAGCTCGGGATTCAGGCTGATCGCCTTGCGGAAACTGTCAATGGCTCCGGACAGATTGTTCATCTTGAGAAGCACAGTTCCCAGCAGTTGATATCCTTCGGCTTCGTTGGGAAGCCCAGCCACGGCCAGGCGGAGCTCATTGGCGGCAGCCGGGAAGTCTCCAGCCTCTCTCAGGGCCAATCCGAGCGAGCGATGAGCCAGAGCGTGATTCGGGTCCAGCTTGAGCGCCTCGCGAAATTGTGATCCGGCCTCTTCCATGTCGCCTTTCAGCCTTAGAGCGAGTCCTAAATTGTAGTGATATTCCGGGTTTGCCGGGACCAGCTCAGTGGCTTTGTGCAGATTCTCCACCGCAGGTGCTAGATCGCCTCGATCCGCCAATATTTGTCCCAGGGCAAAATAAGTTCTGGGCTGTTTTGGGGACAACTGGCTTGCGGTTTTTAGTTCCTCCAGGGCCTCGTCGAGATCGTTCTTCTGCCTCAGGCCAGCCGAACTTTTGTATTTGTTCCACAAATTCAGTCCGAGGTTGTAGTGCGCTTCACCGAAATTTGGCGCGGCTTTAACTACTTCCCGAAGCAGGCGGATCGCGCCGTCCAGATCACCCAGCCTGGCGCAAATCGCACTCAGGCCGTACCGTGCCTCCAGGAGCGCGGGATCAAGCCGCAAAGCTGCGTGATATTGAGCGATGGCCTGGCTCGTCCGGTTTACTTGTTCGTAGGCCAACCCAAGATGAAAGTGCGGATCAGGCAAGCCGGGCTCAAGCCGAGCCGCCTGCTCAAATTCCGCAATCGCTTCGTTCAACTGGCCGGCCTCTCCCAGAATGACGCCAATGTAGTCGCGAGAGACAGCGTCATTCGGATTCTCCGCGACCGCCGCGCGAAACTCGGTTAGAGCCTCCTGCAAATGGCCTCCCTGCAATTGGGCCAGGCCCAGTTGTTGGTGCGGAGTGGGGACATCGGCCGTCCCCCCGGCCTGGCCTCGGACGCTGACGGCGAGGCTCGTACTAAGACTAAGACCAAGAATGATCGTGGCTGCCCACTTCATATCGATTCAGATCCAACGTTTAGCCTTCAGCGTTATGGATCTAAGGTACAAGCCCCCGCGCGACCGCCTGCTCTTGCATCTCCCGCAAAACCGAATCTTCCGGAAACAGCTCCAACCCGCGCCGGATTGTTGCAACGCCTTCAGCAGTGCTCCCGCTCGAGAATTGGCGGACCGCAAGGTTCTCATAAAACGATTGTTCGTAGGGCGAAATGGATATTGCTTTCATTAGCAGCGCGATGCTGCCGGCAGTATTTCCCGTACGCGTGAGCAGACTATCCAACAGCAAATAGTCATACGACGAAGTGGAACCCTCATCGATGACCTGGGTAGCGAAACCCGCCGCCTTGCTCAGATCTCCATCGCTTGACGCTTTCTGGGCGATCGCCGAGAGCACGAACGGGTCTTTGTTGTTCTCTTTTGCCAGCCGATCCAAAAGGGAGAAATAGTAGTCCTTGTATTCAAGGTGGCCACGAATGAGTTCCTGACGGTAGGCGCGCAGCAAGGTTGCAGGCGGAATGTTACTGCTTTTTCCCGGAACCTGATTGACGTGAATGAACCCGGTATCCGGCGCGGCTTTGAAGGCACTCTCGGGATACGGCTCGCCCGGTGTGCGAAGAATGCGGTGGTCGGTGAGAGTTGAGTGTGAAACGGTAAGTGCCGGCTGTCGCTGCATATGGCAGGTGGAACAGGCATCGGCTGGTTGCTGGGCGAGACGCTTTTGCAAATCGAGAGTACAGCTTTTGTCGGTGTGACACTGCAGGCACTTGCGGCGAAAGTATTCCGGCGACTCCTGCGCCGATGGTTGCACGTGCGGGTCATGACAATTCTGGCAGCCGAGATGGCCGCTACTGGCGCGATAGCACCTGCTTAGCGTCATGGAGTAATAGTGTTCCAGCAGCGGAGATTCAGTGGACCGCGGATCGATAGGCGCTTTCAGGATGGCGACCGTGCTGTTCAGGGGTGTACCCGGCCGGAAGTCAGCCTCTGTCTTGCCCGGCTGAGGGGCTCGAATGTCTCCTTCATGACAATTCATACAGATGTTGTCGGCGAGCCAGGGTGAAAGCCTGGCTGGATTGACGATCGACCGGTCGATATTCAATGGCGCCGGTTTCCCCGCCAGCCTTTCGTTCACGTGCAACTCGCCGGGACCATGACAGTTCTCGCACCCGATCGCCAGTTCAGGTATGGGAGGATCGCCGTACAGCCCGTCTTTTTCTCTCCCCGGAACAGGCTGTGTCCTGCCGGTGTGGCAGCCAATGCAGTCTGCCGTAACCGGAAGGCTGAACCCGAGATCGCGGACTTCATAGTTGGGCGAGAGATCCCAGGCTTTTCTGGCCGTGTAATAAGAAATCGGCGCCTGAAATAAATAATTACCCCGTCGCACAATCGGAGTCACGCCGTTGGCACCAGTTCCCACCACGTAGGCGAGTTCCTCGGTGTGCCTGAAGGTCTCCTTGCCCTTATCATCCAAACCATATTCGCTTTGGTAGACCTTCCCATCGCGCGCAAAAACCTGATAGTGCCGGTTATGCTCTTCCTTGAAAATATCAACCGGTTGGGACAGCCAGCCCAAATCCAGCAGCCGGTTGGGCAACGATGTGGAGTTGCCCATCTCGGTACGCGAGAAGTTCTGGTAAATAACCAGGTGGCAACCCTTGCATACGTTTGATCCCACATAACGCACTCCCGGAGCCGTGTTGCGAAAAACTGGCTCGGGACGGCCTTCCATCCGCTTCGTGCTCTGTCCCCAGCTCGAGAGCGCGAGCAGAGATATTACTCCCGAAATGCCAATGACGCAGCCCATGAGTGGACGACTCGTTGCGCGAGAACCGCGTTCGACCGCCATGATCAGGGGGTTGCTTGCGCCCGTGAGGGGGCCATATCCTGTCGGACCAGCCGCTTGAGCTCTTTCCTCACGTCGAGGTTGTGATCGTCGGAATGAAGTTGAGCGATTTTCGCCAACATCCCGTCGGCTTCAGCTTTCTGGCCTTTCTTACGATAGGCCTGAGCCAGCACATAGACAGGACCTGAATCTCCGGGATCAAGCGAACTGGCAGCCTTCAATTCAGAGATTGCCCGATCAACCTGACCCTGCTTAAACAGCAGCTTCCCCAGTTCCGCGTGGGAGTGCGAGAAGTTGGAGTTCGAACCGATGGACTGCTCGAGAGCCTTGACGGCCTCATCCGCTGCCGGCGTACCCGGTTCCGTGCCAGAATGAATCAATGCGACTGCCAGGATGTACGGGACCAGAAAGTCGATTCCCGGCTGCTTGCTCTTTTCCCGAAGCACCTTCACTGCTTTTTCGGTTTGTCCGCTCTGCACCCACACCCAACCCAGCGCGAAGTAGGGAAGCGATTTCTCCGGAGCGAGACTGCTTGCCGTTTGAAAGTCCTGTTCGGCGGCATCCAGCGATCCTCTCATCACAAAGGTGACGCCCCGCTGTATATAAAGACGATAGGAATTTGGTATGTAATGAATACCGACATCCAGGATTTCCTTTCCCAGGGGATAGTCTTCGTATTCCAGGCAAACTGAAGCCAGATCGACGTAATTATCTTCTGCCTGAGGTTCAATCTTCGTCGCTGTGCGCAAGACGTCGTATGCCTGCTGGAGCTGTCCCGTCTTCAGGTAAGCCTCTGAGACTACGTTGTACAGCTCCGCTCGGTTGTAACCTTCCGCCACCAGTTCTTTGAAAAGCTGAATCGCCTCCGTATAGCTGGCGGCTCTGATCAGCATCAGAAGCTGGTTGTATCCGGCTACGTAGGGATCGCCATATCGCTTCCGAGCCGATCCAAAGAACTCGGCGGCGGGTGCGTATGCGTCGGCACGGCCAAGTATCAATCCAGCCTGAAAGCGGTTTTCGCCGTCATTCGCCGGTAGCATTTTCAAAACGGTGGTAGCCTGCGTCGGATCCTTTTGTTCCAAAAGAGACTGCGCATAGTGCAACGTCCAGGAAGGCCTCTGCGAGATCCGGCGGCGGGCTTGTCCATAGTTCTTGACCGCTGTTCCAAAGTCATTCTTGGCGAAACTGATTTCACCCAGGTAGAGGTGCGTGATCTCGTCGCCGGGAGCGTCCTTAAGAACCCTGTTGAACTGTACTCCCGCCTCAGCGAGGTGTTTCATATCGAAAAGGTTGATGGCGAGGTTTTTTCGCGCCGCGAAGAAATGAGGATTAATGTCGAGGGCTTGCCTGAACCCGGCATTTCCTTGATCGGGACGGCCGGCTCCCGTAAGCGCGATTCCCATCAGGTTAAGCGCGTTCAGATTTTTAGGCGACTGCTGTAGTGCAACGGTCAATGAACGGATGGCGGCTTGAAAATCCTGGTGCTCGACGTAAAGCAGAGCACAATCATACGGAGCCCGTGCGCACTCAGCCGCCTGAACAACGTGGCACAGGGGGAAGCCTAAACTGAGCGCGAGTACAGACCGCCACAGGGCACGCCGCATGATTCATTTTCACTGCTGGAACGCCCCGAAGCAAGGCGGCCTTGCTCCGAAGCGTTGTTCCTTCAAGCCTAGAACGCGATCCGCAGGGCGAACTGGATGTCCCTGGCGGGATAGGTCCCCGTGGACTTACCGAAGTTCGACAAGTTTGCGATGTCGGTGTTCACCTGGGTCAAATTAACCCGGTTGAACACGTTGAAGAACTCGGTGCGGAATTGCAGGTTCGCACCTTCTCCACCGATGAACCACGGAATCTTCATGTTCTTGATCACCGAAAAATCCGTGTTGGCGAAACCCGGTCCGTGGAAAGTGTTTCGTCCCAGGTTGCCCTCCACCAGACCCGGCGACGGGAAGATGCTTCCGCAAAACGCTGTCCCACCGCAGGCAAACACTCCAGCCAGATAGTCTGAGCGAGAGAGTCCGCTCCTGGAATTTCCGAACGACGGGGTATTGGGCCGGTCGTAGTTGGTGCCGTCCGCGTTGTAGTCACACCCCGTATTGCCAACGACCTCTGTCGGCACGGTGGTATCGAACACCGGTTTAAAGCCGGCGGTGCAGATCACGGAGAACGGCGGACCGCTCTGAAGAATGGTCACGTTGGTAAGTTCCCATCCGCCGAGCAACTTGTTCAGGAAGCCGCTGCCATGAGGACTCGGCAGAGACCACAGGGTGGTAAATGCCAGGCGATGGCGGACGTCAAAATCGGCCAGGCCCCGACTCAGGCTGTCGTTGAAGGCGTCAACGTGTTCTGATCCGTCCAGTTTGCTGGCTTGGTCAATCGCCTTCGAGAAGGTGTACGCCGCATTCAGAGTTACGCCGTGACTGGCACGCTGTCTCACCGAAGCCGTGAAGCCGTTATAACCGCTGCTCTCGCTGTCTTGCCCGTAGTTGATTGCCCCGAAGCCCGGAGCCAGTCCGGTGAAGTTGCCACCGTTCTGAATGAGGTCTCCAGCGAACCGGTTCACGTTGTACTTGGCATACAGGTGTCGGCCCACAGACCCGATGTAGTCAACTTCCGCTACGGTTGTACTGGTTACGGCTCGCTGTACGCCGAAGAACCAGTTCTCCATGTACGACGGGCCCATATTTCGATCGGTGACGGTTACGTTGGCCTGGCCGCTGATCAAGCCGCCACTGGGCAGCAGACCAGGCTGAATCCCTGGGGGGAGGGGATAGTTGTACGGCGGATCCGAAGTAGTGCCGAGAGCAAACAGCGGCTGATTGGTTCCGCACTGAGCGCAGGCTGATCCAAGAGCAAATTTCGGACTGTTTGTAAAATAGTCGTTGTAGAGCTGCTCAGAAGGCTTGTCGTAGAAGATTCCGAAGCCGCCGCGAACCGACATCTTGCCCGCCTTGGTCGGATCCCAGGCAAAACCAACTCGCGGGCTGAACGTATTCAGCGTGTGATTGAGCAGGTGCTTGGAGCAGGTCATTACGCCCGTAGGGACCAGGCTCTTCAGGTCGCCACCAGAGCTGGGGAAAGCCATGTTGCAGACGCCCTGATCTCCCAGGCCATCGGACGGGTTGAAAAAGTCTTCATAGCGGAAGCCCAGATTTACGGTCAGGTTCGGGGCGAGCTTCCAGTCGTCTTGTACGAAAGCGGAGAGCGATCCGTCGCGAACCAGGCTGTAGAGTTTGTTAAGACGCGCACCGGTGTTGGGATCAAAACCAAACTGTGATTCGGAATTTGCTGCATCGGTCGCGAAGTCGAAGACACTGTTGAACTGGAATTCTGGCCGGTTGTAAACCCTTGAGGATTCGTGATCGGCACGGCCTCGGGTCACATTGCCCCCGACCTTCAGATTGTGGGCTCCGCGCGTGAATGAGGCTACGTCGCGCCACTCGAAGTTATTTTGCACGAATGCATTCGGACCCCATCCGGTTTGATATCCCTCGATGCCGAGCACCGTTATGCCCGGCACTTCAGGATGGTTCACCTTGGCTTCCCCGAATGGCCGGGTGGTGGCGAAACCGAATTCATTGACGAAGTTTCCGGCCGCATGTACCCAGCCTGCGGCGAAGTGCATGCTATAGGTGGGTTCGATGGTGTTGAACGCCGGATAAACGAACGGCGCTCCGAACAGAACCTGATGCAGCGTTGTGCGGTTGAAGGAGCCGAAGATTCGGTCCTTGTTGTTGTTCATCGAATGGTCCACGCGTACCGTGTACTGAAATCCGTTGCGTGGAAGTCCCGTCGCAAAGCTGCCGACACCGGTGACGGGCAGATTGCAGGGAATACTTCCGACTTCCGTCGTGATCGGATCTGAAGGGGAGGGAAGGGTGGAGCAGTCGGTTCCATTCATGGTGCCCGCGGTGGTGAAATTGCTGGTCGGAGTAATGGAGGCGGGAAAGGTCTTTGCTACAAATGTTGAAATATTGTTGGGGAAGTTCGTCTGCATGAAATTGATGAAATCGGGAGTGAGGATCGTTGCAGCTCGGCCGGTCGCTACACCCGATTTCAAAATGTCCATGGAGGCGAAGAAGAATGTGTGATCTTTCCGGATAGGGCCGCCAAAGCTCCAGGCACCCTCATTTCGGCGGAAAACCGGTACACCTGCCGACTGGAATTCGTTCGCCGCCTGCAGCTTGTTGTCGGTGTGATAGAAGCCCAAAGTGCCGTGCCACTTGTTTGAACCCTGCTTGGTAATGATGTTCACCAGGGCCGCGCCATTGCGCCCGAATTCCGAAGAAAAGTTGTTGGCGGCCACGCGAACTTCCTGAACGTCTTCAGCGTTGGGGTTGACGTTGGTTACGCCATTGCGCTGGCTCGAATCGATGGACGCGGAATCGATCAGAAAGCTGTTCGACTCAGCACGAGAACCGTTGGCACTCAGATTGACGCCGTACTCAGGATTGAAAATGTCGCCGCTGGCTTGCGCGTACGCCTGTCCGCCGCCGCTGGCTAGACCAGTCACGCCTGGCGTGAGAACCACCAGGGTGTAGAAATTCCGACCGGAGAGCGGAAGATCGTGGACCTCTCTCTCCGAGACTTGACCTGAAACGCGGGCTTGCGCGGTCTCAACCGCCGGGGCCTCGTCGGTTACCGTTACCGTCGAGTCGGTGCCGCCCACTACCATGCGGATGTTGACGGTTTTGGTTTCCGCCACCGGCAGCTGAATGTGTTCCTGAACCGTGGTCTTGAATCCCTGGGCCGCCGCGCTGATTGTGAACGCAGAGGAGGGCAGCGTGGTAAAGCGGAAAGAACCAGAGTCCTGCGTCTGCACAGTTTGTGACGCTCCGGTTTCCTCGTTCTTGATTGTGACCGTGGCCCCCGGGACCACCGCGCCGGTCGGATCGCTCACCGTGCCCTCGATGCCGCTGGTGAACTGCGCCCAGGCAGTAGCGGAACTCAGTACCATCAGAACCAGGAACACACACGCAAACAACATGACCCTTCGTGGGATCATGAGCTCACCCCCGCGCTGTGATTTCGAAACTGACCTAACCGAGAAATACTATTGACGCATTCCCCGAATGCCTACGTAGGTAACATCACGAGAAAAAAAGTGTCAACGGAGTTTTTCCGAATTGTCCGTTTGATAAAACTGAAAGATAGCGGGCAGAGATGTCATCAGCGCTGAACTCTGGCGAATGTGAAACCACAAATGCTCAGTGTTTACGCGGTGATTGCCCACATCCGCATTGCGCTTGTGCAGTCGATGAAATTACCGTGCGTTGTCGTACCAATGTTGTGCCACACGTTTTCGATGGACCAGTGAAGACACCGCGTGCAGCGTGCATTCCAGGCGTCCTGGCCGTGGCTTAGTTCTAACTCCACCCGACGTCATGCTGAGCTCGCGGAGCATCTGGCGCGAAGCGTATATACATTGTGGCGGCGCCATGTGCGATGGCGCAGGATCCTTCGGGACTGGAGTCTCTCAGGATGGCTCATTTTCGGGCTTTATTTTTAAACTGAGCCACTACCCGATTCTTCCAGCGTTGGGATGCACAGAGGCGATATGATAGTTTGCGCGCGATGGTGCTGAGGGCCTGCTGACCTGAACAACCCCGGTTTCGGCGCGACAAGTCAAAGCGACGAATTGAACAAGATCGTTTCGAACATGTTGCGGACACTCCAAACCGGCTTGCTGGCCTGCCTTCTCGCGATTGCCTTGTTCTCGGCGATCGCGCACGCTCAACAGCCACCTGGCCCGTCCGGCCCTGTTCCGTCCAACCCAGCCTCGTCCAACCCAGCCCCGCCCACGATCGACTTTCGTGACATCGCTACCGACGCGGGCTTGACCGCGGAAAATGTTTCAGGTGGCGCCGACAAAAAGCGTTACATCCTCGAAACCACGGGCGACGGCGTCGCCATCTTCGATTTCGATAACGACGGGTTGATGGACATTCTTCTGGTGAATGCGACCACCATGGACGGCAAAGGCCGCGGCGAGAAATCAACCAGCCACCTCTACCGCAATCTGGGAAACTTCCACTTCGACGACATCACGCAGAAGGCCGGCTTGGGAAAGGTGGGTTGGGGGCAGGGAGTATGCGCCGGCGACTACGACAACGATGGCTTCGAAGATCTGTTTGTTACTTACTACGGGCATAGCGTTCTGTACCACAACGAGGGCAACGGCAGCTTCAAGGATGTGACCGAAGCGGCAGGGCTGAAGTTTGACGCCATTCGCTGGGACAGCGGGTGCTCGTTTTTCGATTACGATCTCGACGGCAAACTCGATCTGGCGGTCGCGAGCTATGTGGATTTCGATCCCAGCAAAGTGCCGGAGCCGGGCGCGGGCAGCTACTGCCAGTGGAAGGGCATGCCGGTGATGTGCGGTCCGCGCGGGCTGCCTACCGGTCGCACCATGTTGTTTCACAACGACGGCAAGGGAAAGTTCACGGATGTTTCTGCCGCCAGCGGCATCAGCAAACCTGACGGCTGTTACGGGTTCACTGTGCTCGCTTCCGATTTCGACAATGATGGCTATCCCGATTTGTACGTAGCTTGCGACTCCCGGCCCAGTCTGCTCTTTCACAACCTCAAGAACGGAACCTTCGAGGAAAACGGCGTTGCCTCCGGTGTCGCACTGAGTGATGCGGGGCAGGAACAAGCGGGCATGGGAGTAACGGCGTCAGATTATGACGAAGATGGATATGTCGATATCGCGAAAACAAATTTCAGCGATGACGTGCCCAATCTCTACCACAACAACGGCGATGGATCGTTTACCGACCGGGTCTACGAATCAGGTTTGGGAGCGCATACGCAGTATCTGGGCTGGGGCATTCAGTTCGTCGACGTCGAAAACGACGGACGCAAAGACATCATCATGGTGAACGGCCATGTTTATCCGGAGGTCGAACGTGGTCCGTTGAACTACAAGTACCGGCAGCCCAGATTGCTCTATTGGAATACGGGGGGCAAGTTCAAAGATCTGTCGAACAGTTCCGGCGCAGGAATCAGCGAGCCCTGGGCTTCGAGAGGTCTCGCGGTGGGCGATTTGGCGAACGATGGCTCCGTCGAGGTCGTGATTAACAATCTGGATTCGCGGCCAAGCTTGCTGAAGAACTTTGGTACCAAGAAGAATTGGCTGATGGTTCGCTGCGTCGGCACCAGGAGCAACCGCGATGCGGTCGGCGCCCGCGTCTATGTCTATGTCGGCGACCGCCGGCTTTCGGGTGAGATCCAGACCGGGGCAAGTTTTCTTTCGCAGAACGATCCCCGTGTGCACGTGGGGCTGGGTGATGACCTTAACTACCAGCGGATTGAGGTGCAGTGGCCCGGCGGTAAGAGAGAAGCCTTTCCCGGCGGCAAAGCGAATCAGATTGTCGTACTTACTGAGGGGAAGGGCTCGCCGGCGGCGGCTTCGGCAGTACCGGGTTCAAAGCCATGAATGCGCAGCTAAAAAAACTGACACACTGTCATCCTGAGCGGAGTGACCGCTTCGCATCGCGAAGCAGTCGCGCAGTCGACGGATCCCTATTTGCTTTACGATCTCTGCTGTAGACCGTCCCGAAAATTTCCGTTCACCGCACCGCAGCCGCACAGATGCCAGGGGTTCGCAAGCGAATGGATAGCTCCGCTCAGGATGCCAGCGTGCAATTTTATCGACTTGACGTCAGTGCCCCGTCTCCAGGATTAACTTCTGCACACGCCAGTTCAGCAACTCTCCCACAAATAGAACATTTTCCGACGGACAGGCAATCTCGTGAATCCAGCCAAACTGTTTTGGCTGCTTGCCTGACTCCCCGAGTACGCCCAACACTTTGCCGTCGAGACTCAGCTTGTAGATGCGGCCAGGAAAGCCGTCTGAGCTGTAGAGAATCTGATTTGGGGGAGGCGTGATACAGACTGTCCACGGTGCGCCGGGCGCCATCGCCTGATTTCCCGTGATCGGCAACTCGGGCTTTTTGCCAATTGCCGGGCGAGCTTTGGGATCGACCGGCACATCAATCACGATCTGGCGCAGGACCTTCCCCTCGCTATCAAACACCTGAATACGGCGGTTACCGCGGTCGGCAACGTACACCTGTCCCTGCGCATCAACCGCGATGCTGTGTGGAGTATTGAGCTGGCCGGGTTCGCTGCCAGGCTCGCCCCACGACTTCAGCCAGTTGCCTTCCTTGTCGACCTTCGCGATGCGTGAGTTGACATATCCGTCGCTGATGTAAGTGTTGCCTGCCGCATCCCACGCCATGTCGGTCACCTGCCGGAACATTCCATCGACCGGCAGCAACGGCGGCCTGGGATGCTTTAACGGCTCTGTGCCCTCGTCCGAGGCTTCCTGCTTGCGGCCAAACACCATGATCACGCGGCCTTCGGGATTGAACTTGATGACCATGTCCGAACCCTTGTCGGCCACCCAGATATTGTCATCCTTGTCGACCTTCACTGAATGCGCGAACGACCAGGCGTAGAGATTGTGGCCGATTTCGCGAATGAACTTGCCGTCCGCGCCGAACTCCAGAAGCTGCGCGGCGGCTGCTCCGTAGGCCGGGCCTGTTGTCTGGCCGCGGGAGAACACGAAGATGTGTCCTTTGGAATTGAGCGACACCCCGGCCACTTCGCCCAGATACAGATCTGCTGGAAGCTTCAGAAAATCCGAGACCGAGCGATACGGGATTTCCGGCACGCGCAACTCTTGAGCAACAGCCACGCCAGTCAGGGAGAGAAACAAAAGCAGGATGCCGAGTCTCATGGAGCCTCCGGGGGACAAAAAGCCATCGCGATCTTATCAGGATTCGGAAACCGGCCGCTTACCGAGCAAGGGCAAACACGAGGATCGCGCCATCCGGATCGGTGACGGAAACTCCGTGATGTTCTTTTTGTACCTTGAATCCACGCTTGTGCAATTCACGCGCCGCTTTTTTGACGCTCACGACCGTGAATACAACTCGCGGTTTCGCATCTGGAGAGTCGGCCTGGAGTTCCACTTTGTCGCCCGAGTTGCCGGCCACGAATATCTGGTTACCGTTTGCGCTCGCGCTCTTGAATCCAAGCTTGTCGGCATAGTAGGCACGCTCGCCACTCAGGTCTTTCACTGGGGTGGTCGCTTCGAGCATATGTGTTGAAATCCGGTCTCCCAGATATCTTCCACGACTCAGGGAATGCAGCGACTCCGGCATGTATTGCGTGTACTCGAGTAGCTGGTTGTCGGGTCCGTGCATGACGAACAACAGGTTGCCGGCCCGCGCCTTCTTGGGTTCAGTCGGTTGCAGTCCCTTGTCCAGATATGCCTTGTGCAGGGACCCTATGTCCGCGACTTCAAAACAAGTGTGCAGAATGCCGCCCGGTTGTGAATCGCTGGTGCGAGGGATCAGCTCGATGAACTGTCGATCGTTTACCTTGAGGTACGCGACTGAGATCCTGCCGTTATCGCTGAATTCGAAGCCCTGTTCGATTCCCAGCTTGTGATAGAACTCGCGCGACTTGTCCACGTCGTTTACGCGAAGCGCTATGTGCGCAATGCCGGTCAGGTCTGTGGACTGGGCCTGCGCGCGCAGCGAAAAGAAAAAGAGACCGAACGCAGTGATAACCAGGCCAGTAACAACGCGAGCGGGCCGGAGGCCGAAAAATGTTTTCAATGAATTGCTCCAGGTCAATTGGGAAACACAGCCTACACCAGTCTCGAGTCCGCTGACCAGTCGTCGTCCATTTAGATTTTATGAAGTCATCGTTCACAATTCCCGGTTGTAGATGATGCGGGACCCTCTGCTATGATCGCGTCCCAATTTGCAGTTTTTCCCCTTCGAGGAGATGAACGATGCCCATAACCCGCCGTGAGATGTGCGCTTTGCTGCCCGCGCTTCTTCCTCTCGCTGTCCAAATGCAAGCGTTCGGTGAAGAGAGTTCGTTGCCTTCAGGGGCATTTACCTTCGACAAGGCGCCGATGCACGTGGCCAATAACAGTGCCGAGGTGCGTCTGATGCTGCGTGGAAAGTTGGCCACCGGCGAGGGCATCGAAGTGCATCAGACCACGCTGCCTCCCGGAGGTGCGCCGACGGCTGCAACGCATCATCATCCCCACTCCGAGATGTGGCTCATTCGCGAGGGCACGATCGAGCTGACGGTCAACGACAAAAAATATCGCCTGGATCCTGGGTCGGTTGGCTTTGTTCGCTCGAACGAAGAGCATGGAATCAGAAATGTCGGAACGGCGGCCGCGATGTATTTCGTGGTGGCGGTTGGCCCGGGTGCGGAGCTTCAAACATGAACATCCGGACAACCTTTCGGACGCTTATCATCGTTGCGGAGCTGGAAGAACTGCTGTTTGCCCCCGGAGTGGGCCGCGTTTATTCCGAGCAGAACGGGGAAGGTTGCGGTCGTATACTTCAAAGCCAGCATGGCAATCCACATCGGCCTAATCGGCGGCGGCAACATCACGGAAACCCATGCCCGAGCCGTTCGTGCAATTCCCGGGGCTGAAATTGCAGCGATCCACGGTACCAATTCCGGAAAACTCGATGCCCTTTGCCGCGAGTATGGGGGAACGCCCTACCGGGACTTCGACGCATTTCTGGCGCATCGCCCGTTGGATATGGTCGCCATTGGAAGTCCGTCTGGACTTCACGCCACACAAGGCATTGCAGCCGCCGAGCGCGGACTGCACGTTCTCACCGAAAAACCAGTCGACATCAACACCGAGCGCGCGGACGCCCTCGTCGATGCCGCTGAGCGGAATCAAGTGAAACTTGGCGTCATGTTTCAGGATCGGGTGAAGCCGGGAATTCGTCAGCTTAAGGATTGGATCGATGCTGGAGTCGTTGGCAAAGTTCTTCTGGCGGACGCCCGGGTGAAGTGGTACCGGCCACCCGAATACTACAGCCAATCGCGATGGCGGGGAACGTTGGCGCTTGATGGCGGGGGAGCACTGATCAATCAGGCCATTCACACCGTCGATCTGTTGCTGTGGCTGCTTGGGGACGTGACCCGCGTCCAGTCACGCTCAGCAACTGCTCTCCATAAGATCGAGGCCGAAGACACTGCCCTGGCCATTCTGGAATTCTCAAGCGGAGCGCTCGGCGTCTTTCAGGCGACTACCGCCGCGTATCCGGGATATCCGCGACGAGTGGAAGTGACGGGAACGGAAGGAACCGTCATTCTCGAGCACGATCGCATTCTCGCCGCCAACCTGCAAGACCCGCCGCCTGGTTTCAGCGAAGGAGCCGTGACCGATGCGAATCAGAGTGCGACCTCTGCCGTAGTGAGCGACTTCCGCGGTCATCAGGCGCTGTTCGAAGACTTCATTCACGCCATTGAGAGTGATTCGACGCCGATCTGCGACGGCCGTGACGGCCGGCGAAGCATAGCGCTGGTCGAAGCGATTTATCGCGCCGCGCGGAGCAAAGCGGGCGGCCTTGCCGATCCCCCCAGGAAGCTGGCTTCATCCTGAGTGGCCTTCTGGCCGCGAAGGATCTGGCGCGGAGCGGAACGAAACTTCGCGCCGACACTATGCCGATGCGCGCAGGGTCCTTCGCAAGCTCAGGATGACGGCCTGGAAAAAACTGAGCTCAGGGTCTCAGTAACCCAGGCGACGCGCGCAATCCCGCAACATTTCCACTTCCCACTCCGGACGTCTCGGGTTCTGCGGATGCACGCGATCGCTCGGTATGCGTCCTGTCAAATGCAGGAACACCGCGGCGGAGTGCTTGTAGGCCGGAACCGGGTCGCGGAATGCGACGTTGCCCAGATACTGCAATGCATCCGAGAGCGCATAGTATGCCGGATCTGCAGCGGCCCAAAGTCGATCCCGCTCGGCAAACTTTTCCGGTGCAAAGCCTGCCAGTCCCAGCAAATAGTCTGATCCGTACTCGATCATATTGATTCCCAGATCGTTTCCCGTATAGATGCGGAAGTCGGGCCGCTGCGCGTCGCGCAGCGCGAGCCGCTCCAGTTCAACCAGGCGATCAAGAGACGAGTGCTTCATTCCCCGGATTTGGGGAATATTCATCAGGCGCCGAACCGTCTCCGTATCGAAGATCTCTCCATTCGGTGCGAACATCTTTCCTAATTCGAAAGCCAATACGTTCGAGTGGCCATTGCACACCGCATGATAGACAGCCTCTTTTTCTTGTGCGGATGCGCCATGCAATCGCGCCGTTTGAAACAAAATCGGAACGCCGCCTGCATGCACGATGGGCTCGATCTGCTGCCGGTAAAGCGTGACCACGTCGCCGATCTGGTTTTCGATGTAGGCGCCTGCTACAAATGGCACGCCCTCGCCCAGGGCCTCATGCGTCCAACGCAACACATCCAGCTTCTCGGCGTCACTCAGGTAGTTGACATAGCCGGTGTCCATGTTGACAGCGTTCATCAATCCGGCGCGATGAGTTGCACTCAGGTGCTGCTGAAAGGCCTCAACCGCAACGTTGCCATCGGAATCGTGTGGCAGCAGTGCGGCCGCGATGCCTTGCACTTTGCGATGAAGTTGCCGTCGTTCTATCAGTGTTTCGATCGTCATTCGTGAAAATTTAACCTTCAAACCGGTCTACATGTACACATCACTGTTTTTTAGCGATGGTTAGCAATTCCATCATTTTGGAATCCTTGTAGTGATGGTCCAATGGATAACAGCCCGACGGCAGTCCCCTCCGTGGCGCGGTCGTGCAGTCGCTGAAAGTTCTGCAAATCAGTTTGCGATGAATGTCATGTCCGCCGGAGGCGTGCCAGAGCAGATCCGGATAACTTAGAATCACGCGTCCGAGTCCAATCAGGTCGACCCATCCTTCTCGCAGCGCAGCCTGCGCGACGTTTGGCAGAAAGTCCTGCAAGTAGCTGTATCCCGTACCCACAAAAATTAAATTTGGAAACCGCTGCTTCAACTGTCGTGTGGCTTCCATCTGACGCGACACGTTCAACAGAGGGTCCTCCGGCGGCAAATATCCGTCCGATGGCGGAAACAAAGCGGGACGCTGGATATGCGGATTGTAGTAAGGGCTTCCGGCCGTCAGGTTGACCAGCCGAATGCCAAGACCTTCCAGAAGCGATAGAAACTTGACCGGCTCGCTAAGGTCCGCTTCTGTCGGGTGATGAGCATTCACCCCGAATCCCCATCGGTAGGGGAGCACGTTCTCTTTTGTCTCCGGAATGCCGGGGCCGGGTTTCCCTTTAGACGACCGCTCCGGATCAGGTTGGAAGGGCACGCTGTCGAAGGCTGAAAGGCGGACTGCGACGCCAAGCCCAGGCGCAAGGGATCGAACACCCTGCACAACCTCCCGCAGGAAGCGCGTGCGGTTTTCAAAACTGCCGCCGTAACGGCCTTTGCGCGTATGCGCGCTGAGAAATTCGTGCCCGAGATAACCGTGGCAGTGTTTTATGTCTACAAAGTCGAAGCCAAGGCGTTGCGCCATCCCCGCCGCGCGATGAAAGCTCTCGACGATGTCTTCAATTTCGGCGTCACTTAGCAAAGGATAGTCGGCAGTCAATCCCAATCGCGGATCGAGGATTGGATGATGATAGAGAATGCGCGGCTCGGGGCGGCCATGCGTATTGGGGCGGCTGTATCTCCCGGAATCTGTCAGTTGAAGGCCGATCAGAAGGTCCTCGTCGGACCCGGTCGTCAGGCGATGTTGTTCGATCAGCGTAGTGCGTAGGTTTGCGAGGCCTCGCTCGGTATGCGGCGCCGCCAGCAGTTGATTGGGATTGGCGCGTCCGGCGTGTGAAACTGCAACCGCCTCTCCGCCCCAGATCAGTTTCGCGCCGCTGCTGCCGAAGCGCTGCCAGCGCCGGATTGTGTGCTCGCTGGGATTGCCGTCGGCCAGACCGTCCCATCCTTCCATGGGCTGAACCGCGATCCGATTGCCGATTTTGATTTCTCCCCTCACTAACCGCTGCCGCAGTGGCGATTCCTGACCGGTGAGAATCTCGTCATCGCACGGCAGCGCCAAATGAAGAGAATGCAAATGCTCGCGGAACGCCGCTGCGCTCTTAACCGTTCCCAGACGAAGGATTGGCTGCACGCTCACGCCGTCTTCCTCTGTTCCGGCAATCCCAACACTGCGATGGCCCCGAGCAGAGCAACACCTACGAGCAGAAGACAACTCGAAAAATAGCTTCCGCTCGCGTCTCGCAAACGTCCGGTCAACCAGGGTGAAAGGGCTTCAGCGACCCCACCCGCCGTCAGGATGACTCCCAGCAGTCTTCCAAGAATCCGCATGCCAAACATTTCCGCCGCCATCAAAGGGATGATCATATAGTCGCCGCCGAGCCCCACTCCGAAGACCGCTGCTGATGCATACATCGTAAATGGAGTCCGCCCCAGAAACAGGAACGGGATGCCGGTGGCGACCAGGAGGTAGGTCAGCAACATGACGTACTTCTTGGAGAAGCGATCAGCCAGCCAGCCCATCAGCAGACGTCCGGCTATGCTGCACGACAACACCAGAGACAGGACGCGCGCCGCGTCCGCTTGCGAGAAGTGCCGATCGAGACTCAGGAAAAGTTTCAGGTTTTGCTGCGTGCCACTGACTGCGGCAATCGAACACATGCTACCGAAGGTGAGCAAGTAAAAGCATAGTGACTTGAATGCAGGTTTCGCCTCCGCCGGTCCGCTGATGGTGTCAGCCCCAGAGAATTGCGAAGGCGCCTCCTTCACCATGAATGCAAGAGGAAGTGACACCACGACGATCAGTAAGCCCAGCAGCCGCAACGCTGCCTGCCAACCGAAATGTTGTACCAGCGCGTGCGAAATCCAGGGCACAGCCGCTCCACCGATCCCGATGCCGAGATAAGCGAACCCCATCGCCTTCCCGCGCGATTTGTCGAACCAGCGCGAGAGCAAAACTTGGTTGGGCAGCGGGCCTCCGCAGACGTAGCCGAGGGCGTTAAAGAAATAAAATAGATAAAACATTCCCAGCGTCGAGACCCAACCCAGCCCGACTAGCGCTCCACCCGCCATGAGAATGCCAGCCATCATTACCCGGCGCGGACCGAAGCGATCGATGATCCATCCGGCGATGAATCCAAAGACTGGTCCCACCACCAATTTGCTTAGCGCATTTCCCGAAGTTACCTGCGCCCGCGTCCAGCCGAATTGCTGCACCATGAAGTCGTAATAGAAAGGCAATCCCCACAGCGCGAGGCCCACGATGCAGAACAGGACCACGAAAGCCGTTCCGGCGACTTGCAGCGCGCCGCGCCGTGACGCCGGATTTCCAGTGTCAATTGTTGGGGCGATGGGCGAATTGTCTAACAACTGTTTGTCTAACACGGTTTTGAAATCGCTCAACTGCTCGTGCTCCTCGAAATTGCTGGTCATCCAGGCGCAATCGTTTCGCCCCGAATTCCTCTGATATGATGCCGGGCGGATTTCACAATATCATTCGCAACGAGGTTCAGATGACGATCACGCGACGCGAAATGTGTTTTCTCCTTCCCGGGCTTCTTCCAGCCGCAACCACAGTGAGCGCGTTTTCGGCGGAAGACAATTCCATGCCCTCCTCCTTCCATGCATTCGACCAGCTGCCGGTGCAGACCCTCGACCACGCTGAAATGCGCAGAGTTCTGAAAGGAAAGCTGGCGACTGGCGAAGCCCTGGAAGTTCACGAAACCACCTTGCCTGCTGGCGGCGCGCCACACGCTCCCCATCATCATGCGCACTCCGAGATGTGGCTGATCCGGGAGGGGACTGTCGAGCTTACGGTCAACGGAAAGAATTACCGTCTGGGTCCGGGTGGCGTGGGGTTCGTTCATTCGAATGACGAGCATGGAATCAGGAATATCGGCGACGGCGCGGCCACATATTTCGTGGTAGCGATAGGGCCCGGAGCAGATGCCTGATCCGCAATCGTCGAAGAGAGTATAGGCCGTCGAAGGCGCGAATTTTGTTTAGTTCGGCTCAATACAAATATCAGTTTTTACAGTTTGACAGCCATCGAGATCGATTCTTATAGTGTGCCGGGCTGGGCTCGAGTAAAACGACGACACCAGGTTGTGTTCTGACTAAACTCTTAATATTGAGGACCAGACGATGAAAGCTCTGCTGTTCTGCCTGTTTGCCCTAGCCCTGCCACTCTTGACCGCGCAGGAGACAGTTCCCGAAGGCTTCGAGCACTGGACCGCGGATTCACTCAGGCAGCTCGATCAGACGCTCAAAGTGGAAGCCGGTAAGAATGCCCACCACATTGGGATGCAGCGGCTCGGAGATTTTCCCAACGACACCTTTATGCTTTCGCGTCGCGAGGCCGACGGCATCGTCGAATGGCATGAGAACCAGGCAGATATTTTCTTCGTGCAGTCCGGCTCCGCAACACTCTTGGTAGGCGGCACCATGGTCGGCGGGGAAGTCACAGAGCCGCATGAAAAGCGCAATGGCACGATTCAGGGCGGGATTCGTCGCAAACTTTCCGCGGGCGATGTTGTCCGCATCGCACCCAAGGTGCCGCACCAACTCCTGCTCGACGGCGCGCAGAACTTCACCTATTTTGTGGTGAAGGTGAAGGGCTATTAGTATTCCCGGGCGCTGTCGATCGCTGCAGGTTCATCGGCCTTGCGTTGCGCCGCGGTCATATCGCTCCCCGCGGGGCAAAATCGGACGCCTGAAGATCGCTGGATGATTTACTGTGTGGCTGCGAAGGGCAAGGTCCCCGTCCCGGAGGGACGATTGATAGTAGCCCGGCGTTTCAACGCCGGCTGGGCGGACAAACGATTTTCGTCCCGTAGGGACGGTTGAAACGTGATCCGCAGCGTCGGGGAAATTGTCTCAAGCGTGTCTCCGGCACGCGCAACTTCTCGCTGGAGCACCCGCCACTGAAGTGGCGGGCTACTATCAGAGGTCTCTCCCGGGACCCTGCTCCGCACAGACGCCTATCGCAGGAACGCTGATGCGCACCACAGAATTGGCGCCTGTCCGTGCAAATCACCCGTAAAGCGCTGACGATCCAGATAGTACTGCAAATCATTCTGCTTACCCGTCCCCTGGCAAACATTGCGAATGTCCCCATTCGGCTCGATGTAGCTCACCAGGCCCAGCCATCCTCTGCGGGCGGCTTCACCGTACGTCTTCCTGTCGAGCCATCCGTGCTTTGCGCCGGTGATCATTGCGAACGTAAACATCCCGGTGCAGGACGTTTCCGGATAAGACTCCGGATGATCGAGCAACTGATGCCACACCCCGTCCTTGCCCTGATACTGGAGCAGGGCTTTCATCATCTTTCGATAGCCTTCCATGATCCGCGCGCGCCTGGGATGGTTCTTCGGCAGTGAGCTCAACACCTCCGCCATGCCCGCGGCTACCCAGCCGTCTCCACGCCCCCAGAAGAAGGGGACATCAGGCGCATGATAGAAAAGTCCGTTCGGCTGTTGCAGCTTGTCCAGATACACCGACATCTCGAGCGCGGCCCGGTCGAGGTACTTGGCATCACCGGTGGCCCGATACGCCTGCAATTGCACGATGATGAGCATGTACATGTCATCGATCCACATCCGCGTCTGTGGGCTCAGACCATCGGGAGTGGGGTTCTCCCATTGCCTGTCCGCGCCGGGTTTTCCCAGATCCAGATATTTCTGCTCTTTGGTGAGGATGTAGATCTCGAGGGGAACCGCGTTAAAGACTGTACGGTCGACGTGGTCTGCGATGGGAATAAGATTTGATTCCGCGCCAAACAGAGGCTGAAATCGCTGAATGAGCCGGGACTGGAGATCCTTGTCGCGGGACAATTGTGAGAAGGTCAAAGCTCCATACCAGGTCACAACTTCAGGATAGGTAATGAAGGGAGGAGGCCCGGGCCGGCTGAAGTTGGAATGCGGCGTCGCGATTAATCGCTCTGCCACCCGTTTCCCGATTTCCTGTGGTGAAGTGCCTGCGGGCCAATTCTTGAATTCCTTCGGCTGCCGTTCCGCCTGAAGCGAAACTGCCACCATCATGATCGAAGCAGCCAACAACAACGCGGTCGTTTTGCGGGATCGATTCATTATTAGTCCTCTGTGTGTTGGAATTTGAATTTGGAGATCTGAAACACCTGCGCGAAAAGCTGGTGCCTCGACCAGGAGAACACACGTCACGCCCGCGTCGCAGACTACAGAAGTGACGGTTGGCTGGTCAAACCTTAAAAACTGAAGTCAACTTTCAGTCGAACTAAACAAAGTGCCGGGGAGCGTTCGGAGCGAGAACCTCCTGTTATTCTGCCGCTGTTATCTTATGGTTCGCGATTTGAGCAAAATGCTTAGAGTTGCTTATCAAGATCTCTTCGACGCTCTCCTGCGCGCGCTGTTAAAGCTTGGCTTCGAGCCGGGGCGCGCCCGCCGCTGCGCTCAACTCTTTGCCGAGACCAACCGCGATGGCGTTTACTCGCACGGATTGAATCGATTTCCGCGATTCCTCACCATGATTCAGGGCGGCCTGATCGACATCCGCGCCGAACCGGAGCTGCTTACGAGTTTCGGAGCAATGGAGCGATGGGACGGAAAAACCGGACCGGGTAATTTGAACGCATGGCATTGCATGGAACGGGCAATCGCACTGTCCCGTGAAAGTGGAATAGGGTGCGCAGCTCTGGCCAATACCAACCACTGGATGCGTGGCGGGAGCTACGGGTGGCAGGCGGCGGATGCCGGAGTAATCGGAGTCTGTTGGACCAATACTCTGCCCAATCTGCCTCCATGGGGCGCTTCGGACCCGCGTGTGGGGAACAATCCGTTCGTGATTGCGGTGCCGCGGCCGGCAGGCCATGTGGTGCTGGACATGGCCATGTCCCAATTTTCTTACGGCGCGCTGGCTACGTATCGCGTGCGGGGTGAGTTGCTTCCCGTGGATGGCGGGTTTGATTCGGAGGGCAAGCTCACACGCGATCCCGGAGCGATCGAAGACTCAAATCGTCCGCTGCCTGTTGGATTTTGGAAAGGGTCAGGACTGGCACTGATGCTGGACCTGCTGGCGGCAATAATGTCTGGCGGAAAGGCCTCTTACCAGATCGAGCCGATTCCGGAGCGCGAAACCGGGGTATCGCAAGTCTTTATCGCCATCAATCCCAACTGCCTTGATTCGAAATCGACTCCGAAATCCGATGCGAAATCCAACGCGGCTAGCGCTGCGGCGGTTGCGGATCAAATCGTCCAGTACTTCCAATTGCCTCCCAACTCGACTGGTGAGCGGGTGCGCTATCCCGGCGATCGTGTCCTGCAAGTCAGAAACGAAAATCTTGCCAAAGGGATACCTGTGGAACCCTCCATTTGGGAGCAGTTGCAATCACTATGATATTTCCGGCTATGCATCAACTGTTCAGTCTGACTGAAATCAGATTTAAGTTTTTATGGTTTGACACCCACAGAGTGATTTCTATACTTGAAATGCTCTATCAGGCCGTGCTGTTGACGACGATGGTTGCTGCCGCTCGAGTCGCATGAATGCCGCACTGGCTGCATTGATTTGCAATCTCAAAGGGATGAAATCAGCGAGTGAACTTGTGGAACCCCGTACGGGTTTCGCCATCGTTTTCGTGTATTCAGCAGTGTGTAACTGACCACTTGGTCGCCCGGTGCGAGTCCGGACCTGTTCCACTCGCTGCATGGTTGCAAGGGAGTTGCGAATGAGTACGAACCCAAATGTCACGATCGATCAGATGGTTTTCCGCAAGACGCATGGGCATACCGGACGGCGTATCTCCGTCACGCCCAGCAATAGCACCATGCAACATTTGTCCTACGGCCGGATTATCTTGAACCCGAGCAAATCTTGCGAAGCGTTCACCACGGGAGAGCGGGAAACCGGACTCATCGTTTTGTCGGGACATGCCACTGTCGCTGCGGGCGGGAAAGAACATTCCCTGGCACAGTATGACGCAGTCTACATTCCACGCGATTCTTCGGTAAAGATCAACAGCAGTTCGACCGCGGATATTGCGGAGTTCTCCGCCGATGTCGCCACCCGTTATCCGCTGCAGGTCGTTCACTTTTCCCAGGTCTCAACCGATCCGGGTCTTAAATTCACCACCGGGGGTTCGGGATCGTCGCGCCAGCTTCACATGCTGCTGGCCAAAAACGTTGAAGCGGGAAGGCTGGTGGCTGGGTTCACGATTTCCGAACCCGGCAACTGGACGAGCTGGCCGCCACATGAGCACGCCAAAATGCTCGAAGAGATGTACGTTTACTTCAACATGCCCGATCCAGCTTTTGGCATTCAACTTGTGTATAACCATACTGAGTATCCGGAGCTGGTCACAGTCGTCCGCGAAGGTGACGCCGTGCTGATGCCCAGCGGTTTTCACCCGAATGTTTCGGTGCCGGGACATCCGATTTGCTTCCTCTGGGCGATGGCCGCTCATCGCGAAGGCGAAGACCGGCAATTCGGTGTGGTCAACGTGCAGCGAGGATTCGATGAGGGATCCTCCGGACTGGAAGCTGGCCGGAAAACGTAATACTTCAACGGGCCCATCACATTATGGATCCTGCCGTAACGTCCTCCATTCCGGCGTCGGATTCCGCGCCGGTCGCAGCGAATTCCCGCGCAGGCTATTTCCGCTGGGTCATCTGCGCCTTGTTGCTTTTCGGGACCACCAAGAACTACATGGATCGCCAGGTCCTGGGTGTGCTCAAGACCACTCTGCAACACGATCTGGGATGGAACGAAATCGATTACGGCAACCTGGTGTTTGCCTTCCAGGCTGCCTATGCAGTCGGTATGGTGGCGGTGGGCCGCCTTGTAGATCGTCTCGGAACTCGATTGGGTTACGCGTTAGCCATGGCTTTCTGGAGCCTGGCTTCCATGGGCCACGCTCTGGGAAGCACTTTCATCAGCTTTGTGGTTGCGCGCTCAGCGTTGGGCTTCGGAGAGTCAGGAGTTTTTCCTGCCAGCATCAAGACTGTTGCGGAATGGTTTCCCAGGAAGGAGCGCGCACTGGCGACGGGGATTTTCAACGCCGGCACCAATATCGGCGCCATTATCACGCCACTCGTGGTGCCGTGGATCACCATCACATGGGGCTGGCGATGGGCATTTATTGCCACGGGTGCGCTGGGTTTAGTCTGGCTGATATTTTGGTGGATGCTCTATCGCGAGCCCGATAAGCATCCGCGAGTGTCGAAGGCAGAGCTGGACTACATCCGCAGTGATCCCCAGACACCGATGGCGAAAATCAAATGGGCTCGCCTCATACCGCTCCGGCAGACCTGGGCCTTCGTCGTAGGCAAGTTCATGATCGATCCCATCTGGTGGTTTTACCTGTTCTGGGTACCTGACTTCCTGCAACGCAAACATGGCTTGTCCCTGATGAAGATTGGGGTTCCCATCATGGTCATCTATGTGATCGCTGACGTCGGAAGCGTCGCCGGAGGCTGGCTGTCGTCGTGGATGATCGCGCGTGGCAAGAGCGTGAATGTGGCTCGCAAGACTGCCATGTTGATTTGCGCCCTGTGCGTCGTTCCCATCGTGTTTGCGTATCGTATTGAGAGCATGTGGGGAGCGGTGTTGCTGATCGGGCTCGCGGCTGCGGCACACCAGGGGTTCTCCGCTAATCTTTTTACGTTGACGTCCGACACTTTTCCCGCGCAGGCGGTCGGTTCAGTCGTCGGAATGGGAGGAATGGCAGGAGCGATCGGCGGAATGTTGATCGCCAAGATCGTTGGTTACACGCTGCAGTGGACCGGGAGCTACATGATTCCATTCCTGATGGCCGGGTTCGCATATTTGCTGGCGTTGGCCGCTATCCAGATTCTCGTGCCCAAGCTTGAACCCGCCAGAATCAATTAAGCAAGTCCGCAGACCAAAATTGGAAGGAAAGGCAAGCATGGTTCTTGAATCATTCCGTCTGGACGGCAGAAATGCGCTGGTCACTGGATCAAGCCGTGGTCTGGGCGCCGCCATCGCGATCGCTCTGGCGCAGGCCGGGGCGAATGTCGGATGTCATGGCCGCGGCGCAGAAGGTAAATCTACCAGCGAACGGATCCGCGGATTGGGAAGGAAGTCATTTTATCTCTCGGGAGACATGGCAAGTCAGGAATTTCATGCCGCCCTGATCGCAAAGACGGTCGAAGAATTCGGGTCCATCGACATCCTGGTCAACAACGCCGGCACGATACGGCGTGCCCCTGCGTCCGAGTATCAGCAGACCGATTGGGATGACGTGATCGCGGTCAATCTCACCGCGGTGTTCCGGCTGTCGCAACTGGCCGGGCAGGACATGCTGAAGCGGAAGGCGAAGGGTAAGATCCTCAATATCGCTTCGATTCTTTCCTTTCAGGGTGGCATCACAGTTCCGGCGTATGCCGCCGCCAAGGGCGGGGTGGCGCAGCTTACCAAAGCTCTGGCCAATGAGTGGGCGTCGAAGGGCATCAATGTCAACGCGATTGCGCCGGGTTACATGGCCACCGACAACACCACCGCGCTGCGCCAGGATCCGCAACGCAGCCGTCAAATCATGGAGCGGATTCCCGCCGGCCGCTGGGGAGAGTCCGCCGACCTTGCCGGCCCGGCTGTATTTCTATGTTCGTCCGCCAGCGATTATGTGCACGGGCATGTCCTGGCAGTCGACGGCGGATGGTTGAGCCGTTAGGAAGTCGCGCTGCCGAACCACCGATCGTAGAGACGTAGCTCGGCTACGTCTGGTGGTCTGATACGCCGCATGCCAGACGTAGAGAGCTACGTCTCTACGATGGGTCGTGCGACGGAACAGTTCACGCGGCGAGAATTGATCGCAGGAATTCTGCGATTGATACAGTTAACTTCCGCGGATACTCGGTTCGCACCATGGCCAGAGCCAGGCCCCGGACCACGGGATGTCCGTCGACCCGAAATGCGTGAAAGAATCGTGTTCGCCGCCGCAGCGCGTGTTCGGGGAGAAGGGAATAGCCGAATCCTGATTCCACAAGTCGTTTGATGGCTTCAGTGTCTTCAGCTTCCATCACAACCCGTGGGGTGACGCCAATATCTTTGAAGAAACGATCAATCAGGACACGCAAAACCGTCCCGCGAGGATAGAGCAGGAACGGGACCTTGACCAGTTCCGAGGGTTTTATGGCTCCTATATGGCCGCGGCGAGACTTGTTGGTTGCCGGGCCAACGATCAGCAGCTCTTCATCGAATAGGGGAATAATCGTGAGATTCTCCTCGGGAACGGGGAGCGAAATCAGGCCGAGGTCGAAACGGCGGTCGTGCAATCCGCGAACCGTCTCTTCGGTCACGCTTACGCTGACCCGGATTTGCGCCTTGGGATATTGTTTTCGCAATTGTCTGAGCGGCTTTCCAAGTTGATAGATCAGAGTGGTCACGCCGGTAGCGAAGTTGAAAGGCCGCGTATCCTTGGCCACGTCATTCTCGAACTCCTGCTTGATCTGGTGGGTCAGCTCGACCAGCGTCTTGGCGTGTTCAGCCAGGCGCAGGGCCGCTGGTGTGGGAATCAGTCGCTTGCCGCTGCGTACAAACAATTCGGTGTGGAGTTCGTCTGCCAGGTTATGCAGCTGCAGGCTGACTGCGCCCGGCGACAGGAAAACTTTCTCTGCTGCCCGGGTCATGCTGGGAGAATCCATTACGGCAAGGAAGAGTTCGAGTTGATGAATATCCATGGGGCCCTCACTTCACGATCGGATGATCACAGAGACGGCGGATTGTGCCGCTACCCGTCACTTAAGCTGACATTGAGTCGGCCTGAAGCTTTGCTTTAGCTTTTCCAATTTGACACTGGCGATGCCTCTGCCTGTCGTTTCTGTACAATCTGCATTCTGGCAGGGTTACTTTAGCAAATCTAAAGGGTCGATTTGCGAGTATCGGCGCGGTATGTCATCCCAGCGACGCCCGTGGACGCCGATTGATTGAGCTATTATGCGATTAAAATACAGGGATATTGAAGCCTGCCCATCAAAATTACGTCTATAGTCTCATCAGCCTTGTCCTTAGACACCATTCAGGGAGGAAAGTTTTGAAAGCCAGCACGCGCACTGCGACATTTTCGATTGCGACATTTGTCCTCTCCGTCTTTTCTCTGATTCCGCAGCTTGCTGCTCAAGACTCGAATTTTCATAACGCGCCAGCCTCGTCGAAGGAGATGAAGAACCCCTACGAGGCGCAGCCGCCCGAGGCTGGCAAGGCGCTCTATCACCTGCGATGCGCCCGTTGTCACGGCGAAAATGGTGAAGGTTCGGGAAATATTCCACCGCTGGCCCAGGAAAAAATTAAAGCAGCTGCCCCGGGTGAAGTGTTCTGGTTCATCACCCAGGGGGACGTAAACAACGGCATGCCCTCCTGGAAAACGCTGCCCCAGAAGCAACGGTGGATGATCGTGAACTATGCACGGACGCTGGGCTCGCCGCAGGCCGCAGGGGCGAAGCGCTCGCCCGCCGCGCCTGCGAAGGCGGCACACTTGAACGCTCCGCCGCCCAAGGCGCCGTTCACCGATTATCGTTACGAGAAGCCCGGGCTGGTACGGAAGATTATTTTGAAAGACCTTCCCGCGCCGTTCGCCACCCCCTCGGCTCCTAACGGGCCGAAGGTCGCGGCCCGTCCTGAAGGCGCGTGGCCACAAGTCCCGGCTGGCTTCAAGGTGGTACAGTACGCGGGCGACCTCGACGGTCCACGGATTATCCGCACCGCGCCCAACGGCGACATTTTCGTAGCCGAAACCAAAGCCGGCAACGTCAAAATTTTCCGCGGAATCAGCGGCTCCGGCAAGCCCCAGCAGATGGCTGTGTATGCCAGTGGCTTGAATGAACCGTTCGGCATCAACTTCTATCCTCCGGGCCCGAATCCGCAGTGGGTCTATGTCGGAAACACGGATGCCGTCGTCCGTTTCCCCTACCAGAACGGTGACCTGCAGGCGCGTGGGCCTGCCGAACACCTTGCGGACCTGCCCAGCGGCGGCGGACACTCCACCCGGGACGTCCAGTTTTCGCTGGATGGAAAGAAGATGTTTGTCTCCGTGGGATCGGCTTCAAATGTGGATGACCCGGATGTTACTCCAGCGGAAAAGAACCGGGCCGATGTACTTGAGTTCAACCCGGATGGTTCGGGGATGCGGGTTTTCGCCTACGGCATTCGCAACTGCGTGGGACTTGCCATGAATTCAAAGACAGGGGAGCTGTGGTGCTCAGTCAACGAACGCGATGGCCTGGGAGACAACCTGGTTCCCGATTACATCACGCACGTCCAGGACGGCGGCTACTACGGTTGGCCGTGGTGGTATATGGGCAGCCATCAGGATCCTCGGCACGTCGGGAAGCATCCCGAACTTAAAGACAAAGTCATAACACCGGACGTAATTCTGAACCCGCACAACGCATCGCTGGGAATAACGTTCTACGACGGCAAACAATTTCCGGCGGAATACCAGGGAGATATTTTTGCGGCCGAGCATGGCTCCTGGAACCGGGCAGTTCGTGTTGGCTATGAACTGATACGGATACCTCTACATCAAACCGGGCACGCGAGTGGCGAATATCAGGACTTCATGACGGGATTCGTGGTGGACAATGATCACGTCTGGGGACGACCGGTTGCGGTCACGGTTGCGCCGGACGGTTCACTTCTGGTCACTGACGACGTGTACAACGCTATCTGGCGAATTACTTCCACGGGCAATTGAACGTCTGATCACGCGGTTTGGCAGTACGCAGGAATCAGGGCACTGCGAGGCCGCGTCGAATTGTTTCTGCCCTCCCTGAGTGCTAGACTTTGATTGGTTTTCCGCGAGCGGGAGTAGTTCAGCGGTAGAACGCCAGCTTCCCAAGCTGGATGTCACGGGTTCGATCCCCGTCTCCCGCTCCAACTTGTCAATCACTTAGCACAGCAGTGATTTCTCTTGTGTGCTCAAAAGTGTTCAGAACGTTTTGAGAGTTCACTGTAGCCTCTGTACTGGCTTGCTGCTCATGACATCGTTCGTGACGGCGTTGACCAGCTTCCGCACGCTTTCCGGCACCGTCTGAGTGTACTCATTGAACGTGGTGGTTATATCGCTGTGGCGCAAGTGTGCCTGTACGTCCTTCGGGTTCCCAAAGCCCTGGGCATTCGTTGATCTCTACGGCATCGACCAGTTCACCTACAGACCCGAAGAGAACTGCTATATCTGCCCGGAAGGCAAAGTCCTGAAGTACGTCGGAATCAATGCGCGCAACCGCACCCACGTTTATTATTCGACGGTGAAGCGCTGTCGCGAATGCTCCCGGAAGAGCCGCTGCACGCGAGGCAAGTATCGGACCCTTGCCATCCATACTTGTGTGCCCGCGACAGCGTGCGCACGCTCTCGCTCAGACACCGGCGTTCGCTATTTCGCAACGGGCGCGGCGAAAAGTGGAAGCACTGTTCGCAGAGCTGAAGAACTACATCGGACTCCGCCGACTGAGGCTACGCCGGATGCGCTTCGTGCGCGAGCAGTTCTATCTGGCGGCAACGGTACAGAACCTGAAACGGCTGGTGCGATTCCTCAACTGTAAGCCAACCCCGCAGATCGCAACTGCATGAACCTGGTCTGGAGAAACTAAAGAAGCGACTAACCAGCAGGCTGGAAGGGACAATAAGCCTGCCGTGAACCGAGATTTTTCAACAGACACAGGCGTTATCGCAACTTTGCGCCTTTTGTTCGCCAGATAGGCGAAAGGAAAGCGCAAACTTGTGCTATGGCGATTTTACGCTAACAATCCTTTTAAGATTCCGGCAACTCTCCGGCTTTCATTGACTTGCCTACGTTTCCGCCATAGCATCCTTGCGCATGATTGGGCAGACCATCTCGCACTACCGCGTCATCGAGAAACTCGGTGGCGGTGGTATGGGTGTGGTCTACAAGGCCGAGGACACCAATTTAGGCCGCTCCGTTGCCCTGAAGTTTCTGCCCGACGAAGTAGCGAAGGACGTGCAGGCTCTGGAACGTTTCCGCCGTGAGGCTCGCGCAGCCTCTTCCCTTAATCACCCTGGCATTTGCACCATCTACGACTTCGGCGAGCACGAAGGCCGAGCCTTCATCGTGATGGAGTACTTGGATGGAATGACACTGAATCACCGTATTGCGGGAAGGCCACTGGAGACCGACACCTTACTCTTGCTCGGCATCGACATTGCGGATGCGCTCGAGGCAGCCCATGCCAAAGGTATTGTCCATCGTGACATAAAGCCGGGAAACATCTTCGTCACCCAGCGCGGACACGCCAAGATTCTGGATTTCGGGCTGGCAAAGGTGACCCTAGCGGGCAGCTCTGTAGCGGAAGCGGGAGCCATGAACGCACCTACGGCCGTAAGCGCGGAGAACCTGACCAGTCCGGGAACCGCCTTGGGGACCGTTTCCTACATGTCACCGGAACAGGTTCGAGCCAAAGAGTTGGATGCCCGCACCGACCTGTTTTCATTTGGAGCGGTGCTCTACGAGATGGCAACCGGCGCGATGCCTTTTCGCGGGGAAAGCTCCGGCGTGATTTTTCACGCCATCCTGGAACGTGATCCCGTTCCTCCTGCCCGATTAAATCCTGACCTTCCGCCTAAGCTGGAAGACATCATCAACAAGGCACTCGAAAAAGACCGCGATCTTCGTTATCGGAGCGCAGCGGAAATGCGTACTGATTTGCTGCGCCTGAAGCGGGACACGGAATCTGGGCGTTCGTCTGCAAAGGGAATCGTTGCCGACAGCCTTGGGACATCCTCAGACGTTTCTCGACAAACAACGGCTGGGCCTGCCCTTGTTTCCGTAGCGGTCCCCGAACCGCACTCAAGGAAGTGGTGGATCGGGGCGGCGATTGCAGCCATCGTCGTGGGTGCGATTGCGCTTCTTACCTTCCGGTCAACCGTTCCGCTGCCGCCGCCGAAGGTCTCGGGCTATGTCCAGCTTACGAACGATGGTAGAGCCAAACTCTGGCCCGGAATCTCTGGTGAGTTGGTCACCGACGGCTCGCGACTGTACTACGTGGAAGCGCCGTTTGTTTCACCTATTCTTACGCAAGTCTCCACGCTGGGTGGCGAGACATCGGCGATTCCTACGCCTTTCCTGGTGAATCTGATCGGAGATATTTCTCCCGACCGGTCCTCACTTTTGGTTCCGGCAAATGCTCGCCTCCAGGGCGAGGCTCCGCTTTGGGTGTTGCCGCTTCCCGCGGGGACGCCCCACCGCTTTGGAGAATTGCTGGGTCATGACGGAACCTGGTCGCCCGACGGACAGCGAGTACTCTTTGCCAACGGAAACGACCTATACCTAGCCAGGGTTGATGGAACGGAATCCAAAAAGCTTGTGTCACTCCCGGGCTATCCTTATTGGCCACGCTGGTCTCCAGATGGTTCACGTTTGCGCGTTTCAGTAATTGATCCAAAGAATGGATTTTCATTGTGGGAAACTAATGCCGACGGAAGTCATTCTCATCCTATGCTACCCGGGTGGAACAATCCTTCCCAGGAATGCTGCGGGAGCTGGACTCCCGATGGGAAGTACTTCGTCTTTCAGTCCGATCACGACGGCAAGACACAAATCTGGGCCATTTCCGAAAAAAGCAGCGTGTTACACAAAGCAAAATGGGAACCGACACCGTTGACCACTGGGCCATTGAGTTATTCGCGCCCCGTTTCCAGCGTGGACGGAAAGAGAATTTTTGCAACCGGCTCTCAGCTGCGGGGGGAGCTCACACGATTCAACCAGAAAACTCGACAGTTTGAGGCCTACCTATCGGGCACTTCAGCAGACAACGTGGAATTCTCCAGGGATGGGCAATGGGTGGCCTACGTCACTTATCCCGAAGGTAGTCTGTGGCGGAGCAAAGCGGATGGCAGTGAGCGCCTCCAACTGACATTTCCGCCCATGCAAGTCTTCTTGCCGCGTTGGTCTCCTAACCAGAAACAGATTGTGTTTAGCCTATCGATTCACAGCATACGGACGCAAAACTATCTGGTTTCGGCTAACGGCGGCATCCCCCAGCCCGTGCTGCCAGGAGAACCCGATGAGGCTGACCCCAACTGGTCTCCGGATGGTAACTCGCTGGTTTACTCTGCTGCGTCTGATCAAAATCACGGACATATCAATGTCATCGAGTTGCGAACCCACAAAGTATCGGTCGTTCCGGGATCGGAAAAATTGTTCTCACCTCACTGGTCGCCCGACGGTCGCTACATCGCGGCCCTATCTACTGACATTCAAGCAATGATGCTCTTCGATTTCAAGACCCAAAAGTGGGCCGAACTGGCAAGAACTGCAGCCGCTTTTCCGAATTGGTCGCGAGATGGGAATTATGTTTACTTTCACTCCTTCGGGAGCGAAACAGCCCTTTATCGTGTGCGGATCAGTGACCACAAACTGGAGAAGATTGCTGGGCTGAAAGGAGTGCGCCTGACGATTGGCGCTTGGGGAACATGGTGCGGTCTGGCCCCGGATGACTCTCCACTGGTGTTGCGCGACGTGGGTTCGCAGGAAATTTATGCCCTTGATTTGCAGCTTCCGTGATCATGCGGTCGTCGCGCTGTCTAGCTGTTGTAACCAGGCAATTACACTTATAACCCTTTCCGTCACAGCACCCGCCAGCTCAACGGATCTTTGGCCAACTCAGCTCCAGATCAACTCAGCACAACTCAACTTCAAGCGCGAGCGAAGCGAGCGCGCCGCGCGTCACGGCGTCAGAGTCAGCGACAGATTAGCAGCAGTCCGAGCGGCACGACAGCAGTCTGAAGTGTGTACATGTACGCATCGCATACACACTAACCCGTCAAACGACGCGCGGGGTAGTGTACGGCGACGGCAAAATGCTCCCTCCCTGGAGACCGGAACGCCTGACGCGGAACTTCGGGTAGCAATTCGCGGTGCCCAGAGCTGTGAGCGTAATCGCTGTTTACAAAAATTCGGCGATACAATGTGGGTTGAGGCACGGTCTGGCAGCATGCTGGGGGCGAGTGGAGCGCCTATGACACATGGACAGCCATGCAATGCGAAAAGGTTTGGGGACCATCGTGCTGGTAGAGGACGATGCGGATATAGGACGTCTAGTAGAACATCATTTACAAAAGGCCGGTTTCGTTACTCGTTGGTTTCGGACAGGGACGAATGTGATACGTGAAGCCGAGAATCACCTTCCAGTCCTGTTCGTTTTGGATTTAATGCTTCCAGGAATTGATGGGTTTGAACTCTGCCAGAGCATACGGAAACACGAGCTTTTGCGAGGACTACCGATAATAATTCTTACTGCGAGAACCTCTGAGGCCGATCGCAGGCTCTCCATAAGAATTGGCGCAAACGACTACATTACGAAACCCTTTAGTCCTGCGGATCTAATAATGCGAGTACGCGCGCTTTACCAAGGTGGTTCCGCGTGAGATGCGACTTTTCAAGGAGGTCCTCCGGCTCCCACCAGCGTGGTTTGTTATGGGTCCTGTCTTTTTTCGACTCGTGAAGCAACTTTGATGAGCACAGCCTGGCTAAATCTGTCGAAGGCTGTTGAACAGAGATCCGAGTCGGGGAATGCCCCGGACTCCTTCAAGAACAAATGGCAATTGAGGTTTGACGCTGTACTACCCCCGTGAGATAGTTATGCGCTTCTATGGCCGGGCGGACGATTCGCCCGGCAAGGCAAGTCATCGAGGAGCCCCAAGTGTCATGATCCGTCTGATTCCGCGAGAGACCAAATTCTTCCGCATGTTCGCCGAAGTGTCGCAGAATGTGACGGAAGGTGCCCGTCTCCTGCAGGACATTCTGAAAAACTCCGCCAACATGGCCGATCGTCTGGCGAAGTTGCAGGCCATCGAGCACCGTGGCGACGAGATGACCCATGCCATTATCACCACCTTGAATCAGACATTTATCACCCCGTTTGACCGCGAGGACATTCATCGCCTTACCTCGTCATTGGACGATGTACTGGACTTTGTCAATTCCGCAGGGGTGCGGCTCAGGCTGTACCGGATCACTGCGCCGCCGCCGGTGGCAGCGGAGCTGGCCGGATTGATTGTCGAGCAGTCAGAGGAACTGGCGAAAGGGGTCTCGCTGCTGGAGCAGAACCAGCGAGTGCTGGAGCATTGCGTCGAAGTCCATCGGCTAGAAAATGAAGCGGATCGCGTAAGTCGCAATGCTATTGCGGAACTCTTTGACAATGAAAAAGATCCCATCCAGCTGATCAAGATGAAGGAATTGTATGAAGTGCTCGAAATGGCGACGGACAAGGCCGAAGACGCCGCCAACGTACTGGAAGCCGTCGCCTTGAAGAGCGCCTGATGGTCTTCTGTTTCGACACCACTATCCCAGCAAGGGGACCCCGCCGGTGAATACCGGATTGCTGCTACTAATCATCACTGTGGCCGTTGCCCTGGCTTTTGATTTCTTAAACGGCTTCCATGACGCTGCCAACAGCATTGCCACTGTGGTCTCCACCCGCGTTTTGTCACCCAAGCTGGCCGTGATCTGGGCGGCCTTCTTTAACTTCGTGGCTGCATTCGTTCTCGGAACGGCGGTAGCCAAGACCATTGGCAAAGGCATGATTCGGCTGGATGACGTGACCCAGTACGTGGTCATCGCCGGCCTGGCCGGGGCAATTGTGTGGGACTTGCTCACCTGGTGGTGGGGTCTGCCGACCTCTTCGTCGCATGCACTGATTGGCGGCTACGCGGGAGCAGCGATGACCCGAGCGGCCTTGAACCACGGAGTTGCCAACGCCTATTCCGTGATCCTGCCCCATGGCTGGACGCTGACTCTAATTTTCATCGTGATCGCTCCGATTATGGGGCTGGTACTCGCGCTGTTGTTTTCTTCGGCCAGCTATTGGATTCTGCGTAACTGGACGCCGGGGCAAGTCGACAAGTGGTTTCGAAAGCTGCAATTGTTGTCGGCGGCGGCTTACAGCCTGGGCCATGGCGGGAACGACGCCCAAAAGACGATGGGCATCATCGCGGGAGCGCTGTTCACTGCCGGATACATGTCCCCGGATGAAATCACCCACGAATGGGGCCGCTTCAAGTGGTTCATTATCCTCTCCGCCCACACCGCCATCGCCCTGGGCACATACTTCGGCGGCTGGCGCATTGTCCATACAATGGGTTCGAAAATTACCAAACTGAGGCCTCTGGGTGGATTTTGCGCAGAGAGCGCCGGTGCTTTGACCCTGTTCGGGACGGCCCTGGCTGGCATTCCGGTCAGTACCACGCATACGATTACCGGGGCAATTATTGGAGTGGGCGCGGTCCATCGTTTGTCGGCCGTACGCTGGGGAGTGGCGCGACGCATTGTGTGGGCCTGGATCATTACAATTCCTGCTTCCGCAGCTGCTGCGGGGCTGACTTTTTGCATCATCCGGCTGGTCTATCCCGCTGCTTAGGAAGCTGGCTGCTGCACTTGATCTCAAACCGGTCCGCCGCTAAAGTTAGGCTGTTGGATCACGCGCAATTGCTGATGATGCTTTCACGACGCGCTTTGCTTAGACAATTCTCGGGAACGGTGCTGGGAGCGGGCGTTTCCGGTCCCTTGCTATCTTGGGCGACGAACACGCCGGCCGTTAGTGTGCCAGGGAAGGAAGGGATGATCGTTCGATCCGGTCGTTTTCTCGACCTAGAGATGCCACCAGAATTCCTGGAGACCTGGCTCACTCCGATAGAGCATTTCTTTGTGCGCAATCATATGCACGAACCCAGTACTCTGGACGCCGACACGTGGAGGTTGAGTATTGGCGGGGAAGTGGAGAGACCGTACACCCTGGCCCTTGAGGATCTTTCGAAGCTAAAGTCTCACACGGTCACCAACACGCTGGAGTGCGCTGGAAACGGGCGCGGTTTTCAGCGACCTCGCGTTCCGGGTGTGCAGTGGCTACGCGGTGCGGTGGGAACTGCACGCTTCAGTGGCCCACGTCTGCACGATCTCTTGCAGCATGCGGGAATCAAAACAACGGGCAAGCATGTAATGTTTCATGGTCTCGACGAAGTTCCCGGAAGGGTACCACCATTTATCCGCAGCATCCCGATCGAGAAAGCGATGAACTTAGATACGCTGATCGCCACACAGATGAACGGCGCTCCGCTGGCGCGGCATCATGGGTTTCCCGCACGTGCTCTGGTTCCAGGGTGGATTGGAGCGGCCTCCTGCAAATGGCTGACAGAAATCAAGGTTCTTGACAAGGAATTCGAAGGCAACTTCATGAAGCCTGGATACCGAATGCCAAATCAGTCGACTTCTCCCGGTGGCGAAGTGAATCCGGACGACACTCATCCTATTACCGTCCTTGCCGTGAAATCTGTCATTGCACAGCCGATCGAAGGCTCGTTTCTCAAATCCCGAACATTACGAATTCATGGCGCCGCTTGGGCAGGTGAAGCTAGAGTGACTCGTGTGGATGTTTCCACTGATTCGGGAACGACGTGGCAAGCCGCCCGATTGGGGACCGAGCAGGCCCAATACGCTTGGCGTCTATGGGATTATATTTGGCAAGCTCCAAAACCTGGACAATATACGATCATGTCGCGTGCCACGGATAACCAGGGACATTTCCAGCCGCAGACTGCCGTGTGGAACCCGAGTGGATATCTCTACAACGCCATCGATCAGGTCGATATTCATGTTCGAGACTAGAGCTGGTAAAGCGTCAGTGCTGGTCTTACTTGGTACGATCTCGTCCGCTCAATCGCAGGACCTGCCAGCTGGAACGATTCAGGCTAAGGTTAACACTGCCTGCGCGGAGTGCCATGACGCTGGCATCATCCGGCAACAACGACTGAGCGAAAAGGTATGGACGAAAGAACTCGACAAAATGATCAAGTGGGGCGCTCTTGTCGATCCTGCCGATCGCATAGCGTTTATCAAATATTTAAGTGACTCTTTCTCCCCCGATAAGCCGTCGGATCTGGTCATTCGTGTTGCTAGACGTAAGACTCGATGAGACACATCCTGACTGTCCTTTTAGAGGGGAGCTCGGACGGAACTAACAAAGCGAAATGAGATTTTCTGACTCATAGCTCTGAAGCCAGCGGACGAACTCCTCGTACGAATTACGTTTTACAGGTATTCCGCGAACTAATTTCCTAATGAAGTTCTTGCGATCGAACCCGCTCTCGCGAGCGATCTTTGCTCAAAACTCTCGGAGACAGCTCCAACCTGGGGCAGGCTCGTGGCTCCATGGGCGGAGTACGTCGCGCATTCTCTTTACTCGGGCCGTTCGACGCAAGGCGCCATCGTGAATGGTTTGAAAACGCCACTGACACAGAGACACCGCCGCGAAGCGAAAGGAGGTCCGGCACCACAATTCAGAATGCCGAAAACCGAGCATGTCTGCCGTGGATGTGGCAAAAGCATCAGAAAAGAGCACGAAGAATGCGTTAATTGTGCTGTGAGCAGCGCGACAGGTCGACTCGTGAAAGCTGCACGAATCGGACGCATGGCCGCCCAAAGTCCCGAGGCCCGCACGAAACATGCAGAATCGGCACGCAGTCACGCCCTGGCACCAGGGTATGTGGAGGGCGCTGACCCCCGCGAATTCGCCCCCGTCCCCTGCCTGTCACGCGATCGGGTGATTGAGATCTCGAAGCGGTTCGCCTCGCTGAATCCGTACAGCTTCGGGGGAACGATCCTCAAAATCGAGGACGTGAACTATGTCGATAATGATCCGAGTCAGCCGTTTCGCGACTTGCACGGCTACGCTATCAGCGCTAAGCGGTACTGTCTCTTCGAGGGGAAGCACGGTCGGAAAATCATAGATGCCAAAGCCCATGGTATCGGCTATTTGATGAACCCTATCCGGCGCAAGGGAGTTGAACAAGGGGACGAATTTGCCACAGCCTTTTGGCGAAAAATTTTGCAAGACGAAGGCATTGCCTTAAAGGCCGATGAGCCTGACTGGTTAGATCGACCAGCCATGATGAGAATTCCAGTCAGTTCCCCTGCCGTGCTGGGAAGGCTCAAGGCATTTTGCAAACCCTACGATTTCGTTCTCGCGCCGGTCATCCGGGAGGGAGACCTCCAGCTGGAGGAAGAAGTGGAAAAGCCGATTCTCGTAACCCAATTCAGCAAGAACAGCGAAGAATGGCGAATGGCTACGTATCATAATGTGCGTACGGGCGAGACCAACTCAATCACAACGGGTGAATCTAAGAACGAAAATGTCATTCCGGTTCGTTCCTACCGCTCAGTTCTCAATGCATACGTGAACAATCCCGAGTCGAAATTTAACGGGCCGGACGGGCACCAATGCCGTAGTTGGACTCGGGGCATACTCCAAAGAATGCATGTGGTGGCCAGGGAACATCGGTATTGTGGAAAAGAATTCAAGCGAAAACTAGAACAGGGCCCTGTCGGTCATGAGGTCGAGTTCGAGTGCAGGGTATATGAGAACGGACGGGTGGTGGCGGACGCTGAGACTCTTCGGCAACTAGCCAAGTACTCAGAGCGTCAGATAAGAGCAGGAACTGGACTGCGTCGCGACACCATCCGGCTAATCCGTCATGGTACCGGCGTAAAACGTTCCACATACCAGAGGGTGATTGAATTCTTGAGATCAACTAGCGGAGCAGAAAACCTGAAAGGTTATAGCCTAGATCAGGACACATCGAGCGGCCCTTTCCCTCCGCGTGTAAGGCCTTCCCCATCTGCCGATACTGACACTACGTCTTTCCGGATGCATAAAAGCAAACTCGGCAAGAACGTAACACTTTGGGGGGATTGACACGGATGGCGATGCAAGAAATACAATGGCTCATCCAGCCAAGATGTTCAGAAAGCGCAGTCTGACCGAGGAAAGGTTGGCTCCGCGTGGCATTACTCCGCGTTCTGGTAGTGGAGGATCACGAACAGTATCGGCGCTTCATTTGTTCGACGCTGGAAAAAGCGCCTGAATTGCAGGTCGTTGGTATCGTCTCAGACGGACTAGCAGCGGTTCAGAAGGCCGAGGAACTGCAACCGGACTTGATCCTGCTGGATATCGGCCTTCCGAAGCTGAATGGCATCGAAGCCGCCCGACGAATCCGCAGGCTCTCCCCAGAAACCAAGATACTTTTTGTAAGCCAGGAATCTTCGGCTGATCTCGTGCGGGAAGCGCTTGGCACGGGAGCCTCTGGCTACGTCGTCAAGACTGATGCCGGGCGAGAGCTACTGGCAGCTGTGAGCGCCGTGCTTCGGGGCGAGCGCTTCGTTGGTGCAAGATTTTCTGGGCACAATTTGGTCCGAGGTTCGGATGCGATAGCGTCCCGAGAGCTCCCAACCGAGGATGCTTTCGCTCCATTTCAGCGGAATATGGAAATTACCCACCACCACGAGGTGGGTTTCTATTCTGACGATGCAAGTCTTCTGGATGGCTTCACTCAGTTCATCGGGGCCGCTGTAAAGAGTAGGAGTGCAGTGATTGTTATCGCGACCGAGTCACATCGGGACGGCCTTCTGTTGAGATTGCATGCTCATGGCTTGGATATCGCTGCCGCAATTGAGCAGGGGAGATACATCTCCCTGGACGCTGCCGAAAGACTCTCGACATTTATGGTCGACGGCATGCCTGATCCGGTCCGGTTCTTCAATGTCGCCGACGATCTCCTTCTGAATGCCGCAAAGGCTGCAGAGGGGGAGACCCCCCGCGTTGCGGTGTGTGGAGAAGGTGTAGCTCTTCTATGGGTCCAAGGCAACCCAGAGGCGGCGATTCGGCTCGAGCATCTTTGGAATGAAATAGTCAAATCATACGACGTGGATGTGTTTTGCGGGTACCCACTGGGCAGCTTTCACGGCGAGCAAGACAGCCACATCTTCCAACGAATCTGTGCGGAACATTCAGCTGTTCTTCCCAGTGAAACAGACTACTAGGCGAGCTTAGAACACCATATTGGATGTTCTTTACCCCACCGCCAGGAGCGAGTCAGTTCCTCTGAGAGGCACGCGAGCGTGGATGGTGGTGCCACCGCCGGGGTGTGACGTGAAGGAAATCTCACCGCCCACCAATTGCATTCGCTCTCGCATGCTGATGAGCCCGAGGCCGCGACGGTGGATGGCTTCTTGCAGATCAAAGCCAACTCCCAGGTCGCTTACGGTCAGTTGAATCTCTCTCTCTGTACCGCACAGTTCCACTTTGAAGTGCCGCACGCCACTGTGCTTCACCGCATTCTGCAAAGTTTCCTGTAAGACTCGGAACAGACAAAGCGAGATTTCCTTGGGCACACTTCGCGGTATGTCCGTGTGGCTGAAGTCAATCTCTACCTTCTGTTGCTGGGACAACTCTTTGCAGAAGCTCTTGGCCGCTGCCACAAGACCCAGATATTCGAGTTTTGAAGAATGGAGGCGGTGCGACAGGGCCTGAATGTCCACGGCGATGTCCGAGAGGCGCTGGCTGGCGTGATGGATGTGATCGTGAAGTTCAACTGCCGAGGGCGGAAGTTGTTGGTTCCATCGATCCAGCTCGATCGCCAAAAGTGCCATCCGTTGATTGACGTCGTCGTGTAGCTCTCTCGCGATCCAGGTACGCTCCTCCTCGTGGGCCTCAATCAGCTTCCGCCCAACGTCGGCAAGAGATTCCTCCGCAAGCTTGCGCTTGGTAACGTCTGTGGCCGAGCCTATGTACCCCGCAAAAGAGTGGTCCGGATTGAATCTCGGCACGCCGGTATCCGAAAGCCAGCGATATTCTCCATCGTGTCGCCGGAGCCGATACTCCATCTGGAAGGACTCCCGCCGATCGAACGCCTGAGTGTACGTGTCCATCGATCTGTTTAGGTCTTCGGGGTGCACACTTTCTACCCAGCCGTTACCCAGCTCGGCCTCAAGTGGCCGACCTGTGAACTCCAGCCAAGGCTGATTGACATACGTGCACAGCTTGTCCGTGCCGGCCATCCAGATCATCACCGGCGCTTTGTTTGCAACCACGCGGAAGCGCTCTTCGCCCTCACGGAGCACCAGTTCAGCTTGCTTGCGGTCACTGACATCTACCCCCATCCCGATAGCCCTTAGCATCTTGCCTTGAGCGTCAAAGAAGGCGCGACCGCTCTCCTCCAGCCAAGTGACGCTGCCGTCGGGACGTAACACACGATAGCTGGTTTGATAAGTAGGACTTGTTGCGGTAAGCCCAGTCTCGGTAGTGGCTATATATCTCTCGCGATCGTCGGGGTGGACTCGGGCAGCAAATTGCTTCCCAGTATCGTGCGCCGAGTCGTCAATCCAGCTAAAAATATCTGAACACTCTCCGGATCGCTCAATGAGATCGGTAGCTGGATCCCACTCGAACGCATACATCCTCCCAGTTTCGACCGCCAGGCGTAACCGCTCCTCGCTTTCGCGCAGATTGTCCTGCGTCTGCTTCCTTTCAGTGATGTCGCGAGCAATCTTGGAAGCGCCAATGATCCTTCCTGTCGAATCCTTGAGTGGGGAGATCATCAAAGAGACATTGACTTTCTTCCCTTCCTTCGTGACACGGATCGTTTCATAGTGTTCAATGCTCTCACCAGCCCACAACCGTTGCAGAATCATGTTTTCTTCCTTCTGCAGCTCAGGCGGGATGATGATTGTAATCGGCTGGCCAACCGCTTCTGCTTCCGTAAAGCCGAAGATACGCTGCGCACCTCTGTTCCAACTCACGATGACCTCCTCCAGGTCCTTGGAGATGATCGCGTCGTCGGATGATTCGACGATGGTTGCAAGTCGAAGCCGCACCTCCATCGCTGCCTGCTCGCGGACAAGCCGCTCTCGTTCACTCTCGGCCTTCTCCCGTTCGGCGATTACCGCCGCCAATGTTAGACCCGACACCGAAAGGACCGCAAAGAACACATCTAACAGAACAGCATTCGTGAATGAGGTGTTCTGTGCGAAGGGCCCGGAGCCAAGTGCGGTTGTTACCGTGGCTATGGCGGCGACAATCAGAGTCGACAACGCGGCTCCGCTCACTCCAAAACGTATGGCTGCCCAGATTACAAATGGGAGCACTGCGAAAGCCAAGAAATGCAGCTTGACCGGAATAAGGGGCAGGTCGCCAACAACGATGATGCACACTAGGGTGAGAAGCAGTAGAAGCGCCGCTAATTCTGCGATGCGAACTCGACCGCGAATCCTCAGGAGATTCGGGGCGGTCAACACGAGGGGCGTTACCAACAGCACTCCCGTGCTGTCTCCAAGCCAATAAATCAGCCAAGCAGAACCGATTCCCGTATACGCCTGCACATGGGTTGCGTACAAAACGGAAACTCCGATTGTGGCGCTCACCATGGCGCTGCCGAGCGCACCGAGGACAATCAACGCGAGCGCATCGCGCAAACGCGACAACGAAGAGTCGAACTTAGCTATGCGGCAGAGGAGGAATGCACCAATCAGTGCTGCAAGCGTGGCTCCGGCCGCCTGACCAGCTGCGGCCAGGTGAGGAACTGGACTCAAAAATGCAACGAGAAAAGCCGCGGCCGCGATCCCAACCCAAACCCGATACCCATAAAGTAAGAGCGCGGCAAGGGCGATCCCGTATGCAGGCCATACAGGCCCCAGGTTGCTGCTCCTGATGCTGGTGGTGGCTTGGCCGAGCCTGCCTGCAGCAAAATAGGCTACAAACACAATCGTAATCTGGACGAGATACTTCCCGACGAGACGAGGCGGGACTCTCAAATTCTCAGCGGCTTGGGCCATCTGGCCTATCCCTCCTTCGAGCGGCATAACACATCTTCAGGGAGGAACAGCGGAGTGTGGCAGCAGTGATCACTTACAACATCGCCAGCCCCGAAGCCGCTTATACTCCCTCTTATCGATACGCGCAACCTAAGAGTCTTTTCGTCGACCCACCGACAGGCAGTAACAGAGCACCCGAGGCGCAACAGTTTATTCGGGCAATGTGGTGCGTAGCTGTAATGGGCCCAATGATAGATTCAGCGTTCCCTACTTGGAATCATGCGGACTGCGATCCTGAGAAGCGTCAAGCGACCTCGGATGTCCGCCCCTCTCCGCCCGCCCGCCCGCACGCCGCCCGCCCGCTTACCAGTGTTTACTCGAACGTTACGGGGTGGCCCCGTTTTTCCCGCGCGCTCCACTACCCCGTCAAACGACGCGCGGGGATGTATCCATCGGGAAAAATTCAGCTACACCCTCGGCGCCGCTATTGACTTTGGCTCACATGGCTGCCCTCCGGCAGGGCCGCGTACGCGGGGGCGGCTAGCGACGGCCGGGGACTCGGTTAATATGAAGAACAGCAGTTCTTGAAAACTAGATGGAGAGTGCAACTGTTAGGGTGCGTCCCCTGCGCTACGCCTTTGTTGTTGAGCCGAGAGACAAATTTAGTCTACAAAGAATATTTGAAGTGAACTCGTCCCTCTGGGGAGGCGTATTCAACTTCATCATTCCGCTCTTCAAGCAAGTCCCTGATCGATACCGCGACAAATATTTCAAGACACCGCCGGCCAAGGCCATCCTGAAGGGATTGGTGGAAGCGTTTCAAAGCATAGGAAATTCAAAATCTCGCGTCACATGACCTGCAGGGAGAACCCGCAAGGAAGCGTCTGGTGCTCGCGAGTGGCCGTTGTGGAAACTGTTGCCGAATTAGGGCTCAGTTGGCCTATCAAAAGGACAGCAGAGGTGGCAGTATGGAGAATGTGCTCGGCCTTATCTTCTGACTAGCCGTTATTTCGGAGCGATTCGGCACAAGCAGGTGAGTCCACTAACGCAGTTCAGGACGAAGTATTTCTTGAATGTGCCATTGGTGGTACCACACCGCTGAGTCTGAGTGGTAATTCCGCTGCTGGCGCCTTGGGCAAAACACACTGCGGCCATCAGCGCGAGAAGCGTTATCAAACGAATGGCTGCTTTCATGTGTATGACTCCCTTTCGGTTACAAAAAATTAGGGACGCTTTTTTGCCGTCCTGAGCACCTTCGGTTTTTCGGATCGCTACTTAGAACTTGTGTTCAGAATTGTGTTCAATACACGCCCTTAGTGCCCCACTTGGCCCTTGATGACCCGCTCCAAGTGCTTGATTTTGCGTCGAGCGGAGTGTAGGCAGCAGCTTCCCAAGCTGGATGTCACGGGTTCGATCCCCGTCTCCCGCTCCAACTTGTCCTGAAGATCTTCTTTCCTTTTTCGATCCCCTGGCCCCTCTGCGGCCCGAAGCAAATTGCAATACACATACGTGTACAGGCCGAAAACGGATTGCGCTTGCCTCAGGAATCTGGAATGAATCCGAATTCAAAACCTGACCGTAGTTGAAGTGAGGGTCAACAACCTCACTCCCGAGAGGACGAACAAAAATGAATAGGAAATTTGCACTTGTGACAGCAGTTCTCGCAATCGCAGTAACTTCTGCCGTGGCAGGAATGAACAATCCCATGGTTGGCGGCCAGGAGATGTATCCCACCAAGAACATTATTGAGAACGCGGTGAACTCCGCCGATCACACCACGCTGGTGGCTGCGGTGAAAGCGGCAGGCCTGGTCGAAACTCTGGAAGGCGCGGGACCGTTCACCGTGTTTGCTCCCACCAACGAAGCATTCGCCAAACTGCCGGCTGGCACCGTGGACACGCTGTTGAAGCCAGAAAACAAGGCTACGCTCACGAAAGTCCTGACTTACCACGTAGTGGTCGGCAGGGTGAGCGCGTCAGATTTGAAGAAGCAGATCAAAGCAGGCAACGGCACCGCGGAGCTCACCACGGTCGAGGGCGGCAAGCTCTGGGCCACGGAAGAGGGCAATCGCATCATGCTGAAGGATGAAAAGGGCGGCACCACATGGGTGACCATCCCCAACGTCTTCCAGTCGAATGGCGTGATTCACGTTGTCGATGCCGTACTGATGCCCAACTAAGTGCGACCTCGTATGAAGCCGGGCGGCCTCGCCCGGTTTTTCTTTTTGTCCGACTCGACGTTACTCCGCTTGAGCCTCTATCATGTATTCATAGCCAAGTACTCATAACGCCAATCATTGAGGTAATTTCATGTCCGAACCGACATATGAAGAATTGAAAGCTCGTCTCGCGGAATTGGAGAAGCAGGGACCCAAGCGCACTGGCAGCCTGGAATTCCGCGTCAGTGAAAAAGGCGGCGTCAGCGTCTACGGCCTGGGACGTTTTCCCGTAACCCTTTACTACGAGCAGTGGACAAGACTGCTCGATGCAACCGAAAAGCTTCGCGCATTTATCGAAGACAACAAATCCAAGCTCAAGCTCAAAGACCAGTAACTGAGAACCAGGAACCAAGAACTGAAGACCGGGTTGTAAACACCAGTCGATCGAGCAAGACCCTGACCCCGAATGCCAGCCGACGACATCCTGACTCTACCTGCGCCGCCGGCCGACGCTCGTTTGTCCTACGGGTCTGATCCAAATCAGTTCGGTGAATTGCGCGTGCCCAAGACCGGTGGCCCGTTTCCCGTGGTGATCTGCATCCACGGCGGTTACTGGCGCGCGAAGTACGACTTGAAACACGCCGGACATCCTTGCGCGGCGTTGACCGCCAGGGGGCTAGCCACCTGGAATCTGGAGTTTCGGCGAGTGGGCAATCCCGGGGGAGGCTGGCCGGGGACGTTCGACGACGTTCGCAGCGGCTACCGATACGTCTCGCAAATCGCCCAGCGCTACAACCTGGACTCTTCAAAGGTTCTTGTATTTGGCCATTCCGCCGGCGGGCAGCTGGCACTTTGCCTTGCGGGCCATGAAACGTCGGTCAAGCGGGTAATCTCGCTTGCGGGAGTTGTGGATTTACAACAGGCCTGGGAGCTTCATCTTAGCGATAATGCAGTGGTGGGATTTATGGGAGGGGAACCTGGCAGTGTTCCTGACCGCTACCGCGAAGCCAATCCTATGCAATTGAAGATTTCTCAAGCCACACAGTGGCTAATTCACGGCGCCTCTGACGACACTGTCCCACCATTTCTCAGCCGCAATTACACGGAGCAGAAGAAAAGGCGCGGCGAAAACGTTCACTACCTGGAAATCTCAACCGCAGGACATTTCGACCTGATCGATCCACGTTCGACTGCCTGGCCGAAAGTGGAAGGTACGGTGTTGCACATGCTGGAGTAGTGGGCAGGTCATCAGTCGTTGGTCCTTGGTGGTTAGTCTTTGGTCGTTGGCTAACAAATTCCCACGAGGTTTCTGTCTCCGGCTTCAATGGTTTTGACCAACGACCAACGCCCAGAGGCCAACGACTGCTTTACGCAACATTCCTTAACACCAGCGCTGAATTCTTCGACCCGAACGCGATGCAGTTGCACACTGCATGTTCGATGGCTTTGCTGCGCCCGACATCTGGAACGTAGTCGAGATCGCATTCTGGATCCCGTGACTCAAGATTGACCGTCGGCGGAATCTGCCCATTCTGCATGGCTACAATTGTTGCCGCCACGCCTGCCGCCCCACATGCCCCCTGCGGATGACCGATCTGTGACTTCAGTGCCGACATCGGCACCTCGTGTGCGCGCTCGCCCAGCACTAACTTCAACGCCCGAGTCTCAATGCGATCGTTCAATTGGGTTGAAGTGCCGTGCAAATTTACGTAGTCAACATCTTTGGCGCCGATCCCAGCTTCTTTCATCGCCAGGCCAATGGCGCGGGCAGGTTCCTCGCCACATTCCTGCAAACGTACGCGATGAAAAGCCTCGCAAGTCGAGCCGTAGCCGGATATTTCAGCAAGGATTTTCGCGCCGCGGGCGCGGGCATGTTCGTATTCTTCGAGGACGAACATCCAGGCTCCCTCGGCCACCACAAAGCCATCGCGGTCGACTGAAAACGGACGCGAGCCCCTTTCGGGGGCGTGGTTCCAGGAGTCGGTAAGAATCTTCATCAGGATAAAACCCTTGACGATGCCGAGGGCGATTGGCGCGTCTGCGCCGCCGCTCAGCGTCATATCCAGGCGGCCGGACTGGATCTGGCGAATGGAGTATGCAAACCCGTCTGTTGATGAAGTACAACCTGTGGTGACGATATGGCTGGGGCCGCGCAATCCGAAACGCACGCTAAGCTCGCTCGACAGCGATCCCATGACTCCCGTCGGAACGCAGAAGAGACTCATTTGCCTGTATTGCTGGTGGAAGAACAGGCGATATTGTTCTTCGGTAAATTCCTGCGATCCGCCGCCGGAGCCGAGAATCACGCCGAAGCGGCGCTTTTCTTCCAGCGGCAGGGAAGCCGCGTCGATGCCCGAGGTTTGCAGGGCTTCCGTGGCGGCGGCTAGCGCCAACGGTAGAACACGCGACACGTGCTTGCGTTCGCGCTTCTCCACCCAGGCCAGCTCGTCGAAGTCCGGGACTTCGCCGGCAATCTGCACTGGAATTTCGGAAGGATCAAAACGGGTGATGCGGCGAATCCCGCTCTTACCCTGTAGGACGGCCTCGAGAGAAGGCAGTGTTGCCCACTCCGTTGGGGCTGACGGTTCCCATTCCTGTGATCACAACTCGTCGCTTCACGCGGCACCCTTCGACATGCTGAAGACTATATACGAAACACCTGACTAGTTAGCTGCCGGGAAGCTGTGAGATGAGACCTACCCGGTGAACGTCCAGCGCGTGGCGCTGCTTTGAAATTTCTTCTCATACAGCCCGAACGCGACCCTGGGTCGAACTGCGAACACAGGTTCTTTCATGGAGAGGATGTCTTTTTTCATGCTCGCCATATCAAAGTTGTATTTGCGCTGGTATTTCTTGAGAAACTCGCGGCGTACGGGCAGGCTGGCCAGTCCGGCGACGCCTTCGATGATCACGGCCTCGTGCGCATGCTCGTTGCAGACCACACAGGCTTCATTTTCAGCCAGGTTCCGGGCCTTTCGGGACTGGCTTCCGGTGCTGAACAGGAAGGCTCCGTCCAGCCACAATCCCCACACCACCATGGTGTGCGGCGTCCCATCCGGTTTCACCGTCGTGATCCAGTAATTGTGACTTTGCTTCAGGCGTTGCTCGGCCCACTTCCACGGAAGCAGCCCCTTCTCGTCTTTGGGCAGCCCGTAGCCCTGCATGAGAGGACGGCTGACCTTGGGCGTGAGACTTTTACCAACAGCTTTTTTCGCAGCGCTCTTCCTGGCTGCCAAGGCAGTCCTCCGGGCTACAGATTTCGCTTCGTCCATCCATCAATCTGTTCCAGCGCCAGGTTCAGATGCTCGCAGTGAATTTGCTACGCTGAAACGCAAATAGCCTTCTCCGAAATCGCCGAAGGATGCGCCCGATAAGCAGGCCACGCCCGCATCTTCCAGCAGAGCTTCCGCCAGCGCTCTTCGATTTCCAGCCCGTTTTGGTGATGTTTGGGAACACGTAGAACGCTCCCTTGGGCATGCGGCAGGAAAATCCCTTGATCCGGTTCAGTCCGGCGACAAAAACGTCACGCCGCCGCTGGAACTCAGCCCGCATGTGCTCCACTGACGATTGATCGCCACGAATCGCCTCAATACCCGCGACCTGAGTAAAGCTGGCAGTGCATGAATTCGAATTGGTCATCAGGCGGGTGATGTGAGTCGCAAGGTCTGGCCGCATCACGCCGTAACCCATGCGCCAGCCCGTCATGGCATACGTCTTGGAAAAACCGTCGAGCAGAATGGTGCGCTCCTGAAATCCCGGCACCGACATGATCGAATGGTGCTCACCATCGAAAACCAGACGACTGTAAATTTCGTCGGACAGCACCATGATGTTGCGATCGCCAATAGCCGCGGCGATGTCGTGAATGTCCTGCTTGCTGAGGACTCCGCCGGTTGGATTTTGGGGAGAATTAAGAATGATGAGGCGGGTGCGGTCGGTGATCAGCGACGCCAGTTCGTCCACGTCGAAGCCAAAATCCTTCTCTTCACGCAGGCGAATCGACACCGCCCGGGCGCCGACATAGTCGATCATCGACTCGTAAATCGGGAAGCCGGGATTGGGGATAAATAATCTCATCTCCGACATCAGCTAGAGCCAGCAGAGTAAAGAAAATAATAGGCTTGCCGCCCGGGACAACGACGACTTCGTCGCTTGTAACCTCCAACCCCGCGCGAGCGGCTGACATACTCGGCGATAGCCTGGCGCAACTCCGGCAGGCCGGCGGACGGGCCGTAGTGCGTCCAGCCTTTGCGCAAGGCGCTCGATTCCAGCTTCGACCACATTGTGCGGGGTATCAAAGTCTGGTTCACCGATTTCCAGATGGACAATCTTTTTGCCCAGCTTTTCCAGGGCGCGGGCTTTGTTCAGGACCTCAAAGGCCGTTTCCGTGCCCAGACGCGACATGCGCTGAGCCAGGCGAAGTTCGTGCTGTGTGGTGTTTTCCATGGGGCAAGCTGCTCATTATACGCCGCATCGTTGCGCAATCCCCAGGTCGGGGCGTGCGTTCTGACCTGCGGTCGAGTCAGCAGTCTTCGTTCGGAAAGAAAAAACATTGGCGAGCTTTCATGTGGGCACGAGCGCGGACGCTCGCGCCCCCATGATCGCTTCCCGTAATAATATGTTGCTGCATGTTTTCCCGACGCACCGGCTGGAAGCTTACTCCCAATCGATTTACTGAGGCGCAGCGCGAGCTACGAGCCGCGGGCAGGGAAGTGATGGACCTGACCGTATCAAACCCTACGCGGGCCGGACTGGCCTACGACGCGCAATCCATTCTTGAATCGCTGTCACGACCGGAGGCGATGGATTACGATCCTCAAGCCAAAGGCTTGACCAGTGCCCGTCAATTGGTGGCGCAGTATTACCGCGAGCAATCGGGTGGGAACCAAATCGATCCGGAATCAGTGGTGCTCACTACCAGCACCAGCGAAGGCTATTCCTATGTTTTTCGTTTGTTATGCAATCCCGGTGATGAGATTCTGGTGCCCAAACCAAGCTATCCGCTATTTGAGTTTCTCGCCGACCTTGAGGATGTGAAGCTCGTTCCTTACCCATTGCTTTACGATCACGGCTGGCAGATCGATTTTCACTCCCTGAGGCGTGGCGGTTAGCGGCAAGACGCGGGCGGTTGTCCTGGTGCATCCCAACAATCCCACCGGGTCGTACGTCAGCTCGTGTGAACGGGAGTTGTTGAACTCATTTTGCGGCGAGCACGGCCTGGCACTGGTCGTCGACGAGGTATTTCTCGACTATCCACACGACCACGCAACGCGGATCAGCTTCACCAGCAATCGCCACTCGCTCACCTTCACCCTCAGCGGCCTGTCGAAAATTTCCGGACTGCCGCAGATGAAACTCGCCTGGGTGGTCACCACGGGCCCGCAAAAGCTGGTATCCGAGGCCATGGGGCGTTTGGAAGTTATTGCCGATACCTATCTGTCTTTAAGCGCACCCGTCCAGTTAGCCGCCGGCGTTTTGCTGGAACAAAGAAAGAAGATTCAGCCGCTACTGCTCGAGCGGGTGGGCACAGAATCTGGCGGAGCTGGATCGCCAGCTTGCCAATCAGAAAAGCTGCGAGCGGTTGAATGTTGAAGGAGGCTGGTATGCCGTTCTACGAGTGCCCGTGACTCAGTCCGACGAAGATCTCGCGATTGATCTTCTGCGTGAGACTTCTGTCATGGTTCATCCCGGCCACTTTTTTGATTTTCCGAGCGACGGGTATTTGATATTAAGTTTGCTCACGCCACCAGCCGAGTTTCGCAAGGGCATAGAGAAGGTACTGCAATTTCTGAACCGATAGGGTCAATCCGATGATGATCGTGACCACCAACCATGGGCCCGTGCGGGAACTTCAGCTCAACCGCCCTCCGGCCAACGCGCTTTCCCCTGAACTGATCGTCGCATTGAAGGTGGCCATCGAAACCGCTCCCAACGAAGGAGTCGGGGCTCTGGTTCTCTCGGGAACTCCGGGAATCTTCTCCGGAGGTCTGGATGTACCGCGCTGGTTGGCGCTTGACCGTCCGGCGTTGGCTCAAGCCTGGAGAGACTTCTATTCGCTGATGCGCGCGCTGGCCTGCTCGTCGATTCCTATTGCGGCGGCGATCAATGGTCACGGCCCGGCGGGAGGCACGGTGCTCGCGCTTTTTTGCGACTGGCGTGGAATGGCGGAGGGCAACTGGAAGATGGGATTCAACGAGGTGCAGGTGGGAATTCCGCTACCGCCCGTCATCCTGTCGGCACTGAGGCGTCACGTAGGGGCTCGACAAGCTGAGCGCCTTGGCGCTGGTGGACTTGTAGTGTCGACTGCGGAGGCACTCAAGATAGGCCTGGTGGATGAATTGATTCCGCTCGAGCGGGTGGTCGAGCGAGCGGTGGAGTGGTGCCAGAGCCTGCTGAAGCTTCCCCGGGAAGCTATGACAATCACTCGGAGAAGGGCGCGTGCCGACCTGGTTGGCCCGTTTGACCAGATCGAAGGTGAACTTGCTGAGGTGGTCGCAGCCTGGTGGAGCGACGAGGGCCAGACTGTGCTGCAGGCTTTGGCTGCAAAGTTGGCCAAGAAAGGATCTGACTAGCTCAACCTGGATAGCGAGAAATGTCATCCTGAGCAGGCTGGTGAAGTCGAAGGTCGCTGCCTTCTCCCAACGGCGAGTGCCGCGTGTGACGATTCCACGAAAGTCTGTGCAGCCCGTAGGGGTCCTTCGACTTCGTGACTGCATCGCCTTGCGAAGCAGTGACTCCACTCAGGATGACAACTTTTGGTAGGCGAGACTGGCTCTCTAGGTCTTTACCAGAAACGGGTTGCTCTCTCGTTCTTCGCCGATCGTGGTCAGCGGTCCGTGTCCGGGCACGACCAGCGTGTCATCGGGCAGCGCCATTACCTTTTCGTGAAGGGATCGAATGATCTTCTCCATCGAGCCGCCTGGCAGATCGGTGCGTCCTATGCTTCCGGCAAACAGCGTGTCACCCGCGATCAACTTGCTTTCCGCCTGAAAATATAAACAGATGCTGCCTTCGGTGTGGCCCGGGGTGTGAATCACATCCGCAGTCAGTGAACCTGTTCGAAGGGTGTCGGCTTGTCCTATGCTGTGATCGATATCGACCTGACCGGGATTCTTCATTCCAATCCATGCGGCCTGCACGTCGAGCATTTTCAGCAGGGCAGAGTCATTCTGATTGAGCAGGATGGGGGCGCCCGTGGCGGCGCGTAACTTCATCGCGCCTCCCACATGATCGATGTGAGCGTGGGTGACGACGATCTGTTTGACCTTGAGATTGTGTTTTTCGATCAGAGCAAGGACGTCTTCGATGTCGTCGCCAGGGTCAATCACCATGGCTTCGCGCGTGGTTTCATCCCCGATTACAGAGCAATTGCACTGCAGCGGGCCGACTGGAAGGATTTCGTGGATCATGGTTTGTAAATGATGGGGAGCTAGTCTTCAGTCGTCGGTCTTCAGTCTTCAGCAGCGCACTCAGTGATTGGTTGCTGAAGACCGAAGACCGACGACTGGTGCCTTATTTCTGCGCTGGCGCTGCCGGTTTCGCCGGAGTTGCAGGCTGCGAACTGTTCGTTGCCGGTTTCAAACCCTGCAGAACCGAGTTTGAACTGCTTCCGCCTCGCGAGGCCATGATGGAGAGCGTGATTGAAGTCAACATGAAGATAACCGTGGACCAGGTGGTTGCTTTCGAGAGAACCGTGGCCGATCCGCGAGGTCCAAAAGCTGTCTGGCTACCCATTCCGCCGAACGCGGCGGCGATGTCACCGCTCTTGCCGCTCTGCAGCAACACCACAATGATGAGGAAAAAACAAACGACAATGTGTACTGCCGTAATCAGTCCGATAAGCATGCGATTCCACGATCTCCCAACGTCCGAAAGATAATTACAGGTGAAAATAAGTGCGATGGTGCGGAAGGGGGGATTTGAACCCCCACGCCTTTCGGCGCCACCCCCTCAAGATGGTGTGTCTGCCAGTTCCACCACTTCCGCTTGAGCATTGTCATTCTACTTGTTCTGCGGAAATCTTTCTATATGTGTGGGATGGGAATCGATTGGTCCGCCTACCCGGTGTTGAAACGCCGGGCTATGCCGGCCGGCCCTCCGGGGCTGCTGCATTCTTGGTCAACCCAACCCTTCGTATCCTGAATCCGAAGGTCCCGGAGGGACCTCCGACGGTAGCCCGCCACTTCAGTGGCGGGTAGATCGACGAGAGGACCTGCGTGCCGTCGGCATACCCGAAGCAAATCCGCGACGCTGCGGATAGCGTTTCAACCGTCCCGACGGGACGGGAATCCTCTTGTCCGCCTACCCGGCGTTGAAACGCCGGGCTGTTATCGGCCCTCCCTCCGGGACCGCTGCTCACACTTCCGAATTCGTCCCGAATTATTTTGCTTTGGGTTTGAATGTATCGACGATTCCGCTGCCTTCGCGGATGGTGAGAATCTGATTGGCCTTGACCTGGGTGAAGCGTTCGACTTTCTGCGAGGTGGGCCATTTCACCTCGATCACATCCGCAACCGCGGCCTGGCCCAGGCCGAAGTGGAGTCGGAGATCGCATTGCGACATGACGCTGGAGCCGCTGTGCACTTCATCCATTTGGGCATGTTTGCCGGTGACCACGCGCACCCTGGCTCCAATCGCTGTGCGGTTACATTGCGTGCCGACCAGTTTGATCTTGATCCAGTTCTTCGAGTTTCCACCGTCGTTGCGAAGCAGGGAAGGCGGGTCGCTCAGATTCAAAACCAGGATGTCGATGTCGCCATCGTTGTCGTAGTCCCCGAAGGCCGCGCCGCGGCTGGAAAAATGTTCGGTGATCCCGGGTCCCATCTCGGCTGAAACGTCCTTGAATCGTCCATCTCCCAGGTTCTTGTATACGAGGCGCGGGTTCTTGAATGTCTGGCCGATATCGTGCTGATCGATTTCCGGGTAGACATGCCCATTGATCTGAATGATGTCAGGCCAGCCGTCGTTGTCGTAGTCGATAAATCCGCAGCCCCAGGCGACGTAGCGGTTGTTGATTCCTATCCCGGAAGAAAACGTGACGTCGGTGAAAGTGCCGTCTCCATTGTTGTGATAGAGGTTGCAGGTATCGTCGGCGAAGTTGGTTTTGAAAATATCGAACCAGCCGTCGCAGTCATAATCCCCCACGCCCACGCCCATACCGGCCTGCTCGTGGCCATTCTCGCTGTATGCGCATCCGGCGAGCACTGCAATATCGGTGAAAGTTCCGTCGTGGTTGTTGCGCAAAAGCATGCTGGGTTGTGAATCGACCGCCACGTAAATATCCGGCCAGCCGTCGTTATCGAAGTCATAGGACACCGGGGTGATGGAATATCGGGGGCCGGGCTTGAGGATTCCAGATTTCACTGAGACATCTGTAAACGTTCCATCTCCATTGTTGTGATAGAGGACGTTGGTATCGCCGGTGAGGCCTCGAGGACCGCACATTACCGGGATCCCCTTCCACTGACAGACTGCTGGTCCGGCAGGGTCGGGAGTCTTTGCCGGATCAAGCTTGATGTAATTGCAGACGAAGAGATCGAGGCGTCCATCGCGGTCGTAGTCGAGCCAGGTGCAACCCGAACCCCAGCGAATCTCTTCGTTGTAGACCCCGGCTTTGCGAGTGACGTCGGTGAAGGTTCCGTCGCCATTGTTATGAAACAGAATGTTGTGTCCCCAGAAACAGCAGAACAAATCGTCGTGGCCGTCGTTGTCGTAGTCGCCGACGCACACGCCGGTCTGCCAGCCGGTGCGGGCCAATCCGGATTTTTCGGTGACGTCGGTGAATGTGCCGTCGCGATTGTTTTTGTACAAATGCGAAGTCGGCGCTTTTCCGGGCTCCCAATGAGCGTCGAGCTTGGTGCCGTTGGTGAGGTAGACGTCGAGCCAGCCGTCATTGTCGTAATCGAAAAACGCCAGTCCGCTTCCCTTGGCTTCAATGATGTAACTCTTGTGGTCGGTAGCTCCCCAGACGTTGAGGGCGGTCAGACCGGCTTCCTTTGCTACATCAACAAACACGACGCGAGAGTTGGCTGCTGTCGCAGTTGTCGAAGCCTGGAGTGCAGCCGAGTTCTTCCATCTCCAGAGTGGAGTGGTCAATGCGTCCAGCAAAGTGCTGCCCAGGACGACAAGGGACGAGCCCAGGAAATGACGTCGGGGCAGGGTCATAGATTGTCAGTTCCCAGTGTTCGTAGTCTCGTCGAGGTGTTCATCGGGCGGAAACCTTTGGAAACGGGCGTGGGACGATTCCCGCTCCTTCCTTTATCGCGATGATCTGATCAATGGATACATTTACCAGCTTGTCGACCTGCCCGCTGGGCCACGTGATTTCCAGCGAATCGATTTTAGTGTGCTTTCCCAGGCCAAAGAGAATGCGTGGATCGTTGGCCGACATGTAGCTCATGCCACCCTTAGATTGTTCCGTGCGAACGAAGTCTCCTGAGGTCAGTTTCAGCGATGCGCCGATACCGTCACGGTTCGAGCGGGTCCCGACCAATAAGATTTCCAGCCAATGATTGGCGTTTCCGCCGTCGTTGCGAAGCAGGGAAGGATAGTCGCCGCGGTTGTTGATAGCGATGTCGGCGTCGCCGTCATTGTCGTAGTCGGCCGTGGCCAGGCCACGGCCGGCGATGGGGCGAATGAAATCGGGACCCAGCGAATCTGAAACTTTCGCGAACTGTCCCTTGCCCAGGTTCCTGAACATCAGCAGCGGCTCTTTATATTGCACTTCGCTGTGATAGAGCTGGACGTTGTCCAGCATGGCGCCATTCAGTTGCAGGATGTCGGTCCACCCATCGTTGTCATAATCCACGAATTTCATGGAGACACCGCTTAGAAGGATAGCTTTGTTGCCGATGCCCGAGCCATAGGTGTTGTCGGTGAAAGATCCATCTTTATTATTGTGATAGAGACGGTTCAGCTCGAAATCAAGGTGAGTGATGTAGACATCCTGCCAGCCGTCGCCATCAACGTCGGCGGCATCGATGCCCATTCCCGCTTCGTACCGTCCATCCTCGCTTGCCGCCATCCCGGAGACGAACGACACGTCTTCAAATTTCCCATTGTGTTTATTAATGAAAAGAAAATTTGGCCATGAATCATTGGCGATGGCGATGTCGGTCCAACCATCGTTGTTGAAATCAGCCAGCACCACTCCCATGCCTTTCGACTCGGGCCTTGCCGACGCCGGAAGCATCACTCACGTCAGTAAAGGTGCCATCGTGGTTGTTGTGGTAGAGCTTGGTTTTCTGTCCTTTGTAGTTGCCTGGATGGCAGTATGACCGGTAGCCGGGCCTGCGCTCTCCGCACCACAGGTTATTTTTCGGCGACCACTCGATGTAGTTGGTGACCAGCAAATCGAGAAAGCCGTCTTTGTCATAGTCAAACCATCCGGCGCTGGTTGACCACCCGCCTTCGTCTGCAACTCCGGCTTTGGCGGTGACGTCTGTGAAGGTCCCGTTGCCGTTGTTGTGGTAGAGAATCGCGCTGTTGTAGCCGGTCACGTAGAGATCCGGGTAGCCGTCATTGTCGAAATCTCCGACGGCGACACCTTGGCCGTAATGTCCAGCGCCGCCTACGCCGGCTTTTTCGGTGACGTCTGTAAATGTTCCGTCACCGTTGTTGTGGTAGAGCGCACAACGCAGAGGTTGAGGTGGTTTGTAGATATCCGTGGCCGCAGATTGAACGAAGAAGAGATCCATCAAACCGTCTTGATCGTAGTCCAGCCAGGCGACCCCCGTGCCCATGGTTTCGAGGTAGTACTTCTCGTCGGTAGCCGTTCCGTCTTGAAGGAAGGTGATGCCGGCGGCCTGGCGAACGTCGGTATAACGGACGGGAATACCGTTGTCAGACTGTTTTGGAGCCTGTGCAATCGCAATTTGCCGGAGTGCGATTGCGACAAAGGCGATTGCGACGATAACGCTGAGAGCGTGTAAGACGCGCCCAGCACGAGCGGGACGCTCGCGCCCACATTTTCCGGCGCTAGTTGTGGGATGCACTCACAGCGTACGGTCGGCGAGCGACAGCGCCAGCTGAAGTAATTGTTGCCGCGCGGCCATGGACATCGGGGCCTCGGTCGAAGGGGAAGTTGCCGGAGCTCGCGACAGGACTTCTTCGATTCGGTTCACATCCAGACCACCGGTGTTTCTCCCCTTGAAGCGATTCAGCACTTCGCGAGCTTTTTCTATTTGTCCGGTCTGATAGTAGAAGACGCCGAGCGTGGAGTAGCTGCCGGGCCATTCGGGCAGCAAATCCACTGCACGCTCCAGACGCTCCGCGGCTTGTCCGGTCTTGCCCTGGAGAGCGGAGACGATGCCCAGGCCCCAAAGAATTTTTCCGGAGCTGGGAATTCGCGCCAGGCCTTTTTGCAAGGTCTGCTCCGCGCCAGTGACATCTTTATCACGCAGTTGGACGAGTGTGAGGGAAAGATAGTACTGGTCGTTGTCGGGATTGCGATTGATGGCGTCGCGGAAAATCTCCTCTGCCTTGGCTGTGTTCCCCAGCCGGGCGTGGATGTCTCCGAGTAAAGCCAGGAAGGTGGCGTCTTGCTGTCCCGTGGTCGAAACTTTGGATGCCGCCTCAAGAGCCTGATCGTTTGCGCCCTTCCGGAAAATAAGCATCGGCCAGATCGAACTTCACGTCGTCGGAGTCGGGATTGGCTTGCAACGCGGTCTGGAAATGCTGGATGGCGTCGTCATATAAATGGTAACGCGCGAGCAGAACCCCCACGCCCGTTTGGGTGCGGTAGTCGCCGGAGCTGATCTGGTCGAGCTGCGCGATCGTGCTGCGAGCGTCGTCGGGCTTCCCAAGCTTCAAATACGTCTCAGCGAGCAAATAGAGATCTTGAGGGCGGTCAGGATGTTTCTTGATCTGTTCGACGAGTTCGGTCTGGTCGAGTTGGGTCCGCGCCTCAGGAGCCAGATTGGAACGGTTATCCAGATACTCAAACAGGTGTTGATAAGGATATGGCCCGGGCGACGAATCTTTGGAGAGGGTTTGAAACACGCTCAAATCTCTTTGTGCTGCCTCGGTTTGGTGCAGGCTGCGCTCAACCATGGCGAGTTTGTAGTACCCCGAAGCAGGATCACGGCTTACTTTCACATATCTTCTTAGGAGGACCGCAGCGTCCTCGAACTTCTTGCCGGCGATGCGAAGGTTTGCCAGTTCCAGCAGGGCTTCAGAAAAATCCGGATTGGATTTCAGCGCCTGCTGAAATAGTTGTTCCGCAGCCGCCTGGTTTCCCTGACGCCCCTCGATATAACCCATGTTGAACAGGCAGGAAGCGTTGCGAGGATCAAGCTTAAGGCCTTCCTGGAAATATTTTCGGGCTTCGTCAAAGCGTCCCAGGTGCCGGTACGAAAGACCAAGAAACGCATAGGATCGCGCTGAGGGGTCGAGATTAATCAATACCTTGAATTCATCGATCGCCTTCTCCACCTTGCCCGACATGAAGTAGCTTTCACCCAGGGCGGCGTGCAGGTCGGCTCGTTTGGGAGCGATCTTCAAACCTGCTTCCAGCAGGGGAATCGCGTCCTCGAAATAATTCTGCGACATGCTGACCCGAGCCAGAAGGAAGATGATGTCCGTGTCCTCAGGGGCCAGCTTGTGAGCGCGCGCCAGTAAGTCCAGAGCGTCTACGGCCCGGGTCTGCTCGGAATAAACCTGGGCAAGCAGGTACAGAGCCGCGGGAGAATCGGGTTTCAGTTTTAGAGCCCGACTAAGAAATACTTCGGCGTTAGCGTAGTCGGCGCTGCGAAGATACGTCTGCCCCAGATTGAAGAGAATTTCGAATGTCTCTGGTTGGAGCGCGTTGGCCCTTTCCAGTTCGCGACGGGCCATATCGTATTGTTTGGCGGACGCGAGCAGCACACCCAGGGTGAAATGTGCCTGGACATTATTCTTGCCTTCGATCGAAAGCTCTTTGGCGAGCTTCAAACCTTCCGCGGTTCGTCCCGCCAGCAGGTAGGCGCGAGCCAGGTTGAAGCGAGTCTCAATCGTCGCGGGCAGCACGCGCTGAAAGCTGGCGATGGCTTCGGCCGGTAGATTTTTCGCCATCAGGACAAGCCCGAGATTGTAATTAGCGTCGCTGTTGAGCGGATCGACGCGGACTACTTTTTTGAACTCCTTCTCGGCCAGGTCCAGTTTTCCCTGCGAGACGTAGAGATTGCCAAGATTGTTGGCCGTTTTCGTGGAGTTGGGATCGATCTTCAGCGCGTGCTGGAAGGCTTCGAGAGCATTGTCGTAGTCTTTCTGACTGCTGTAGACAATCCCCAGCAAGTTGTAACCCTCGACGCTGGGCATTGATGGCAAGCTGTTCTTGAATTTTCTTTTTCGCTTCTTCAATCGATCCCTGTTGAAGCAGAGTCTCAGCCTCCAGAAACGGGGATGGACTTTTTGCGGATGCGCCGTGGGATGGTTGAACCTTCGCTGCGCCAGGTGCCGGCTGTTGCGCCGCGGAGATCGCGATCGAAAGAGCTATGAAGGTCGCAGCGAAAGCAAGGCGCGCGTATGAGTGCAGGCGTGATGCGCGACAGGAGTTGAACGTCGAATCCATTTTCAGGAGGCTGAAATGAGGCGCCAGTAAACATCTTCCGCTATGCCTCCTTCCAGCGAGCCTCTTGGGGCGAGGTGTACATCGACAATCCGCACGCGGGACATCGAAACTTCAATTTAGCATCTCCAGCGCCTGCTGAGCCACCTTATGCTGCGGTTGTAAGCGAAGCAACGCCCGCAAAACATCTTTGGCTTTTTCTTTGTCGTTCTGAATCACGTAGAGACGGGCGAGGTTCAAATACGCCTGATCAAAATTCGGCGCCACGCGGATGCAGGTCTGGAATTTCTCCTCAGCCGCAGGATAGTTTTTCTCACGTACGAAAATGACGCCCAGGTTATTGAGCGCATCAGGGTAGTCGGGACGCAATGTCGCGGCCCGTTCCAGAGAGTGCTTTGCGCGATCGAGTTGCTCCTCGCGAACATAGAGCATTCCCAGGTTGTAATTGATCTCGGGATTGTCAGGCTCAAGTTCCAGGGCACGATTCAGGGATTTTTCCGCTTCTGGAAGATTTCCCTGGCGGCGGTAAAGGTTCCCCAGGTTTGCCAGTGCAATCGCGTAGTCTGGACGCAGTCGCAGGGACTCGAGGAAGTTGCCCGCAGCTTCATTCGCGCGGCCCTGCTGGGCGTCGAGCATTCCCAGATTGTTCCACGCTTCCGGGTAATCCGGACGTAGCTTAACCGTCTGTTCAAGGTATTGGCGCGCGTCGGCGAGAGCGTTTCTTCGCAGGTAAAGTGTCCCCAGATTGTAGTGAGCCTCGGGATCATCTGGCTTGGTCGCGATTACCTGCTTGAACGATGCTTCTGCCTGATCCAGATAGCCGTGCTGGAAAAATGCCACGCCATAAGTAAAGTCGTTGCGCTGAAAAGTTTCCTGGTAAAGTGTTCCTCCGAACGGCAGCGCCTTGCGAATGCGATCGGCACGCTTATCGTGGCACTGACTTGAGGTCTTCTCGCAACAGCGCTGTCAGCCGTTCCGTATTCACCATCCCTTGGTAGACCTTAACGATCATGCCGTCGGGATCGATGAGGAAAGAGGTTGGCAGCGCCAAGTCCCTGCGGCGGTCGAACAGGTAGCGGTAAATGATGTTGTAGACACCAGCCACATCCGAAGTTGCGATCAGTACAGGGAAGGAGAGCTTCTCTTTGCCGACGAACGACTGCACCGCGCCGAGTTCGCCCGTGCCGCCGCCGTTGACTCCATCCACGCTGATACATGCCACCCGGAGTCCTGCGGATCCGAACTGCGACTGGCTGTTGCTGGAGAAGCCGGAGCTGCTCCACACAGGAGGGCGATGTCGCAGTCCAAAAATTCAGCAGCAGAAATCCACCACGGAATGCCTGCAGCTGCCCAAGCCTTGCCAGCGTGATCAGGCAGGGAAAAATCCGGGGCGCGGCAGTGGGTCGATCAGCCAGGTCTCGACGGTCGAGGGGAGAGGTTCCAGCTTGGGAGTTTCTCCAGCCTGCCCATAAGAAGGAGATGACGATGCAAAAGGCGTCGCCACGAATTCGGCCGAATCTTCCTCGATCTCGATCCTCTGATTGACCGGCACGTGCTCGAATACCTGGGTCCCGCCACTGGGCCAGCGAATGGTGGCCCGGATCGGGTCTGTTGTCTTACCGACTCCAAAGAAAAGCTCCTTAGTGTGTTGGGACAGGAATCCGGAGCCCGCCTGCAAATACTTGGTCTGGCGTAGCGGCTTTTGATCATCTGTAATCGTTTCGACCGTTACCGCAGCTCCAATCGCATCGCGATTGCTCTTTTTCCCACGCAGCCGGAATGAGATGGAGTGGCCCAGATTCTCAATGACATTGTGCAAGACGCGAAGTTGTGGAGCGTTCCGGTTCTTCAGGATCACTTCCAGGCGGCCGTCGTGGTCCAGGTCGGCAAGCGCAAACGCCCGGCTGTCGTCGGGAAAATCCAGGCCGGCGGTTCCCGAGACTTCAGAAAAGGTGCCGTCGCGATTGTTGGCGTAGAGAATGTTTCTCTCGCGGCCACTCCACGAGGAGTCTGAGCGGATCAGTTCATTGATGGCGTTCCATCCGCGTTCGTAATTCAGGGCAGGGGTCGCGTTCTGCGGCGACTTCGCTACTACCTGGCGCCAGAAAAAACTGGAAAGGTCCTGAGTATCCGCCCCTGAGATATAGCCGTTGGCAATGTAGATGTCGGAGTAACCGTCATGATCGAAATCCCAGGCATCGGAAGACCAGGCCCAGCGGCCCATTTCAACCCCCGCCGCAGAAGCGACATTTTCGAACTTTCCGTTTCCCTGATTGCGATACAGGGAATTGCCGCGTGCGTGGTGCCGGTATGCGTCGCGAATGCTTTCGGGATCTTTTTCATGAAAGTTTTTTTGCTCGGAAACTCGAAGGCCGGCGGCAGACCACATGTTGGCAACGTAAATGTCCTGGTTGCCGTCATTGACGTAGTCCAGCCACGCCGCGCTCATGCCGGCGCCAGGGTCTTCGACCCCTGCTTGCGTTGAGACCGAGGAAAAGGTTCCATCGCCCCGATTGCGATAAAGATTGCTGCGACCGAAGTCGTTGGCCACGTAAAGGTCGGGCAGGGTGGCCGGGCCCGCGCCAGTCGCTTTTGTGGTCGCCCCACTTGTAATTGCCCCAGGCGCACGCGAAGCTGTAGCGATCATTGTCCGCGTTCAAACCAGCGGCTTCCGTACGATCCTGAAAAGTCCCGTCTCCCTGGTTGTGGAACAGAAAATTGGGCGGCCCGTTGCGAGCATCGAAGTAGGGAACTGGATAGTGATACTGATCCAGTCCCAGATAGTAGCTATACAGACAGAAATAGATGTCGAGCAGTCCGTCTCCGTCATAGTCGGCGATGGCTGCGTGAGTGAAAGTTCCCTGCGGCGGACGCGCGAACTTGAAGGCATCGCGCTTCAGCAGAAACTTTCCCGTTTCCTGATTCAGAAAGAGCAGAGGACCGCTGGCGCAGACCACCAGCAGATCCTGCACGCCCTTGTTCTCGAAATCAGCGAACAGGGCGCAGGCTGTGTTGTCCAGCACGTCCACTCCGGATTGTTCGGTCACGTCTTCGAAAGTTCCGTCGCCACGATTGCGATAGAGACGGTTGGGAAGCCCGGAAGGTTGGCAAACGTATAGATCATCGAAGCCGTCATTATCGATGTCGCCGACCGCCACGCCGTTGTTGCCATAGACGTCAATCCCGCAGGCTCCGTCCACAACGGTGCGCCAGTGGTCGACGCCGTGGAGCATCTGATTCTTGTACGAGTCGGTGCTACCCAGAGCTTGCGAAGTAACATCAATGAAGATGGGCGCACGGGCGCGGCTGACGATTTCCTCGTCTGCTTCCCACTTCAGAATGCGCCATGCGCCCGACTGATCGCGCGACCACTGCGTCTGCCACTGGCCGACTCGCTCGTTCGGCCCGACCCTTGCGTGCGTGCCGACGAAGTCATAACGAATCGCAATGTTGACTGCCGCAGGAGAGCCTGCGATTTCCTCGATGCCGACGATTTCAAATTCTGCCGTCTGCAAAGGCGACATCGCCAGCCAAATAAGTTTTCATCGCGGCAAGGAAGTTCTTCACGGCCAGGCGCTATTCCCAAACTTTCGGCGAGAGATCTCAATGTCAGTCGCCCGATCGCAGCTTGATTTCCTGAATCGGAAGCAGCGAAACCGCTTCGATTGACGCATCCAGAAATTTACCGATGGCGGTGAGATCGGCAGGTGGTCGCGTGATCCCGTGGCTCCATTCATCGAGCAGAGATTTAACTTCCGCAGGCGTATTTCTCAGTGACGTATTCATCCGAGCCCGGAAGCACGAGGCGAAGCACATCATCCAGCGGCGACTTTGCCGGGTAGTGGGGGGTGAGAGCGAAAATCTGCGAAGGGAAGGGAAGAATCTGTAAGGGAATTGTGCTGCTCCGAGGGTGCGGAGAAGAGCGACTGGAAGGGCGATCCCAGCAGGGGTGAAGAGTAGGAAGAGTACAGGCGCCCAGCGCATTCCTTGCAGGAAGGTTCGACGTGAAAACTTGCGGCCTGAACGCGTTCGACCTGGGAACAATGGGATCTTCGTGGCTGTGTTTGTGGCGTGTCACTGAAGCGACCTGGACTCGACGGCCCAGCGTGCGCATGTTAGCACCGGGACGGGGCTAATCAAAGACAGGGTAACCAAAATGGAACAGTTCCGGAGGCGCCAAGTCTACGGAATCAGACTGAAAAAGGCGAGGGTGAGAGACGCGAGGGGTGCATCCAGTTTACTAGTACAAACGCACTAGTTTGTTCTTGACAAGTTCTCAGAAACTGGACTAAGGTTGTCCGGGTTTGGATGTACACGTTTACATTCAAAGGCCGAGAAAACGTTTCACGCTCAGCCGTGAGGCTTTGGGGAGGAAGTTATGGAACGCAACGTCCGTTTCGTCTTGGATACTGCAAACATCGCTGGCGATCGCCGTCGGCATCATGCTGTTGAGTTCCAGTCCAGTCCATGCCCAGGTTGACACGGGGAGCATCTGGGACAGGTGACGGATGCTTCGGGAGCGGTATTGGCGGTGCCACAGTCACACTGACTAATCAAGGCAACGGCCGCTGCATTATCAGACCACTGTAGACTCCGACGGCGCCTACAAATTCACGCCGGTCCGCATCGGAAGTTACAGGATCACCGCTACCTCCCAGGGCTTCCAGACCACGGAACAGAAGGATATCGCAGTCAACGTGGGCGCGAGCGTGGTGGCTGAATTTCACGCTCAAACCCGGCCAGGTGACCGAGACGGTTGAAGTGACGCACCACCACTCCCGTCCTCGAAACCCAGGACGCATCGGTCGGCCAGGTCGTCAACTCGCGCAACGTCAACAACCTTCCCCTGAACGGCCGGAACTTCACCTTTCTGGCCCAACTTGTCCGCCGGCGTGAACTCACCGCAGGCGGACACACGCGGTAACGCGGCCAGCGGCGCATTCGCGGCCAACGGTTCGCGACCGGCGCAGAACAACTACCTGCTGGATGGAATCGACAACAACTCTGACACCGTCGATTTCCTGAACGGCACGAACTTTGTGGTGCTTCCCCCGGTGGACGCGATTCAGGAGTTCAAGGTACAGACCACCGACTTCAGCGCTGAGTATCGGACGATCCGGCGCTGCGGTTCTTAACGCCACCATCAAGTCCGGCACCAACAGCTTTCCACGGCGCGGGCTGGGAATTTTTCCGCAATGACAAGCTCGATGCCGCCGACTATTTTGAACGCGTCGGCAACACCACGAAAAAGGGCGAACTGCGGCAGAACCAGTTCGGTGTGGCCATCGGCGGACCGGTGATCAAGAACAAAGTCTTCTTCTTCGGCGACTACGAAGGACTGCGCCGCCGCCAGGGAGCACCACACACCGGAAGCGTACCGACGGCTCTCGAGCGAAGTAGCGGTTACACCAACTTCCAGAGAGATCGATCACGGGGCAGACGGGCACACAGACTGACCTTCTGGGTCGAACCATGCCGACCGGGACGATTCTCGATCCTGCAACGACGCGGGCCGTGGCGGGAGGGTTTGTCCGCGATCCGTTCGGTACCTGCCCGGCCAGTACGACCACCTATACGCTTGCTGCCTGCAACCTGAACATACTGCCGGCTGGCCGGTTGGATGCGAACGCCATCAAGTTGTTGAATCTCTATCCCGCGCCAATCAACGGGGCACTTAAGTCGAACTTCACGACATCGCCGGCCATCAGCGAAAATCGCAACGCCTTCGACACCCGGCTCGATCTCAACCTCAGCGACAAGAACCAGATTTTCTATCGCTTCAGCTATGTGGACGATCCGCAATTTATTCCCGGCATTTTCGGGGGCGTAGCGGATGGCGGCGGTTTCCAGGAAGGTCCTCAGACCGCACTGGCGCAGCAGAGCGCTCTGGCTTGGACCCATGTGTTTTCGCCGACCATGGTTAACGTTGCGCGTGCAGGGTTGAACTACCTCCACACCACACGTGTGTCACCCGCCGCTAATGATCTGAGCGACCTGCCCGGACAGTTTGGCATCTCGGGAATTCCTCAGGAACACGAGAATGGAGGGCTTCCCGCGTTCGGAATCCAAGGACTGCAAACTCTGGGCAGCAACGCCTTCCTGCCTTCGGACGAAGTCAGCTCCACTTTCCAGGTGACCGACGACTTCACCAAGATCTACGGGAAACACACCTTCAAGATGGGTTTCGAATTCCAGCACGTAAAATTCTCGACCCTGCAGCCACCATGGTCCCGCGGACAGTTCAACTTCGATGGTGTGTATACCAACATTCCGGGCGCTGGCCCCTCTTCGGAGAACACGGGCATCGCCCAGTTCCTGCTGACTCCGATCGCCTCGACTGTGGGAGGGCCTGACTTTGTGGGCGGCCCCGGTGCACAAAATAGTGGCAACGCCGTGTTCGTCTCCAACATATCGTTAACTGATAACGGAAAGAACTACTACGGCACCTACATCAACGACGACTGGAAAGTCACCCCGAAGCTGACCGTCAATCTGGGCTTGCGTTGGGACTTCTTCGGTCTGGTGTTTGAGCACCACGGAGCCCAGGCCAACTTCGTTCCGGGCGGGCCTCCGACGGGCAGTCCGTTGTTCTTGTTCCCGGAGGGAACCAACGCCGCGAGCTTCTCTACGGGTTGCCCGACCTGCTTCACCGACTTGCTGGCCAAGGATGGCATAACCCCCGTGATCGGTAACAAGTACGGCAAGGGCCTTGGGGAGTCGCAGAAGACTAATTTTGCTCCACGGGTCGGTTTTGCCTATCAAGTCACGCCGAAACTGGTTGCCCGGGGTGGATTTGGCCTCTTCTATAATGGGTTTGAGAACCGCGGCTTCTCGCCGAACCTGGGAGAGAACTACCCATTCCAGTTCAACTTCCAGTTCAAGGCAAACAACGACAATACGCCAATCATATATCCGGGATGCACCAGCCCCACGGCGACGCTCATTGGAAGCGCGACCCTGGAAACTGGATTCTCCTGCACTCCGCTTGATCCGACACTGGTCAATGCCAGTGGGTTGGCATTGCGCGGAATTCAGTTTAAGTACCTAACTCCATACTCCATGGGTGGAAACTTCACCGTGCAGTATCAATTGACTCCTTCGATGTCGGTTCAGGCGGGCTACGTGACCTCGCTAGCTCGTCATTTGGAGGCGTTCCCCAATTCCAATAACGTCACCAGCATTGTGCCCACGGTACTGCCGACCGGTGTATCTACCAATGACTTTCGTCCGTTTCCGGATTTTGGGTCAGGCGCAAGTTATGCGACTACCAACGGAAACAGCTGGTACCATTCGCTGCAGACCAAGGTGGAAAAGCAGTTTGCGAGCGGCCTGAACTTCCTGGCCACCTACACGTACTCCAAGACGATGACGGACGCTGGCGACTTGCTTAACGGAGGAAGCTTGCAAGGCTTCCGTGCCCCGGATGTTCCCGGGGCTGGGATCCACTACGACTACGGTCTGGCTTCTTTTGATATTCGAAACGTCTTCCACTTCAGCGGTGGTTATGAGCTTCCCTTCGGCAAAGGCAAACGCTACATGGCCTCGTCCTCGGGAGTGGGGAACGCGCTGGCGAGCGGCTGGAGCGTCAACTGGAGCGCTACCTTGCAGGGTGGCCAGCCAATCACCCTTCCTTGTCCTTCGGGCACAGCTCAGGGGACAGGATGCTACGACCTGGTAGTCAAGGGACAAAGCCCGAAACTCGGGTTGCACACCGACTCAAATAATGCGTTAAGCTGGTTCGGAAATCCGGGGGCATTCAGCCAGCCCTGCAAGTTGGGAGCCGGCGGTACGCCCGACCCAACCTCGGTGGCGGGATGCTCAGCGTTAACCGGGCTTGGCGCCCTGGGCGGTCCTCCCACGCAAGTCTCGGGGCCCCCGTTCCGGCGACTGGATTTCTCGCTCTTCAAAGACTTCCAGCTCACGGAGCGCTTCAAGCTGCAGTTCCGTTCGGAGTTTTTCAACATTCTTAATCACCCGAACTTCAACTCTCCCGGGTTCGGTGGCAACGGCGTTGTGGCCATCGGCGGGGCGAACAACTATACGAGCTCGAACTTCGGAGAGATCGGCTCTACTCGTGATGCTCCCTACGATCCGAGACAGATCCAGTTCGCACTGAAGCTGTATTTCTAGGCTAAGTTTGAAATTGCTCCGGAAGGCGCTTCACCTGAAGTGCTTTCCGGAGCCCCTCCCCTCATCCTTATTCCTGCTCCCACCTCCAGGGTGCGGTGCTAACATAGAAAAGCCGTGATCATCCGACGCCGCTCGATGTGGTTTGTCTTGCTGTCTGTCCTGGCTTCCCTGGCGGGCGTAGCCAGCGGCGAGCAAAGCCAGAGTAAGGTCCATTCCCAGGGCCAGACTCCTCCAGGCCAAGCTTTTCAAGGCCAGCCTGCTCAGGGTAAAGCTCAGGACTTAGACCGCGAGTTTCAGGCTGCCGTCGCTCAATATGACTCCGGGCAATACGATCAGGCTGCGACCCGCCTCGAACGTATCGTTCGACAGGCTCCCGAAACCTTTGAGGTTCACGAACTGCTGGGACTGGTCTATTCCGCGCAATCTCAGGATGCCAGGGCCAATCCTCATTTAGAGAAGGCTGTCCGTCTGAAACCCGATTCTGCGGCCGCCAGGACCAACCTGGCAGCGAATCTCATGCGTCTGGGGAAGCACGATCTGGCCGAAATTCAGTTCAGGAAAGCGGTCGAGATCGAGCCCCGGAACTTTGACGCCAACCACAACCTGGGTGAAGCCTATGTCAGGTCCGGCCAGCTGGCGAAAGCCGCCCTATATCTCGAACAGGCCCAGCGGATCGACCCGTCATCTTATGACAATGGCTACGATTTGGCGCTGGCGTACGTTCTTACCGCGCGGCTGGCAGATGCGCGGCAACTGGTTCAGGAACTCCTGAAACTCAAAAATACCGCCGAGCTGCATAACCTGCTGGGCGAGATAGAAGAAAAAGACGGACACTTCGTTCAGGCGGCAAATGAATATGAAGTCGCCGCACACGCCGACCCAAGCGAGAGCAACCTGTTCGACTGGGGCAGTGAATTGCTCCTGCACCGCACCCTGGGGCCGGCAGTCGAAGTCTTTCAACACGCCAGCGAACGCTATCCGCAGTCAGCCCGGCTCATGATCGGCCTCGGTATGGCCTTGTACGCGCGCGGTAATTATGACGACGCCGTGAAGTCACTGCTCAAGGGGACGGATCTGAATCCGTCCGATCCCGATGGTTATCTTTTTCTTTCCAAGGCGTACAACAGCTCGCCCGGCCAGGCAGACGAAGTGATCGATCGCTTCCGGCGTTTCACGCAGCTTCAGCCACGTAACGCGCGAGCTCCTTACTACTACGCCATGAGTTTGTGGAAAGGGAAGCGGGCGGAGGACGCCGGTCTTGATCTTCATCAGATCGAGACGTTACTGAAGACGTCGCTCGCCCTTGATCCAAAGTCAGCCGAGGCCCATCTTCAGTTGGGCAATCTCTACTCCGATCAGAATAAGTACATCGAAGCCATACCGGAGTATGAAATGGCGCGCGACCTTGATCCCGACCTCGCGGACGTCCGCTACCGTCTGGGGCAGGCATACGTGCGCACTGGCGCGAAAGAACGTGCTCAGCAGGAGTTTGCCGTCTATCAAAAAATCCGGGAGCAGCACCTGGCGGAACTGGATAAACAGCGGGCGGAAATCAGGCAGTTTGTGTATTCGGCTAAGAATGGCGCGACCGCAAAGCCGTAGAGGCATTTGCGACAGTAAATCGACGAACTAATTCATGGCGGATTATTACTCACCGTGCGGAGCCGGCAAATCCGGAGGCAATTTCACTCCTCGAGAACTGGCGTCGCAACTCGCCCGCAGCCGCCGCGAATTCCTGCGAGCTGCCGCCGGGCTGACATTGGGAGGCACGCTGCTTGGTTCGAGCCGGCTTCTCCGTGCCGCCACCGGTCCAAAGAGGAAGAAAGTTGTCGTCATCACTTTCGGCGGCGGGGCCCGGGACCAGGAAACTTTTGCGCCCGAAGGGCAGGAGAATATTCCCCACCTGATGCGGGAGCTCATCCCGCAATCGAGTTTCTTTTCACAGGTGGTCAATCGCGGAATTCTCGGCCACTACGTAGCCACGGCGAGCCTGGCTACTGGCGTGTATGAAACCATCAACAATTTTGCCTCGCTTCCCCCGGAACACCCAACGGCGTTCGAATATTTTCGCAAGGACCTGAAGCGCCCGGCGTCAGATGCCTGGGTAGTGGCTCCCAGCAATGGTTTCAACCGTATTGGAGAAAGCAGCCATCGCTCCTACGGCGCCGGTTTGGGGGCCAGAGTGCTGCTGCCGAAGCATCTGTTGACCGCGGCAACCTCCGGTGGCCGCGATTTCGAGCATCTCCTGCGCGACAATTACGAGACCCCGTTCTATGCGCCGGAGCTCGGCGGCAATGACATTGAACTGGAGCAGCTGGAGAAAATTCTGAAGCTTTCGGTTGACGAGTTCAAAGCCAAGGCGCGAACCCTGTCGAGCCCCGACGAGCTTTCCGTCTACATTGCGCACCAGTTGATGAAGCAGATGGCGCCCAGCATCTTGTGGATCACGATGCACGACATCGATATTGCGCACGCCGGAACCTATTCGCTCTATGTCGAAGGCATACGCCGCACCGACCGACTGTGCGCGGACCTGTGGAAGACGATCCAAAGTGAGCCGGAATATGCCGGCAACACCACACTGTTCATCCTGCCGGACTTCGGGCGTGATTCCGACGACGATTCCGGAGGCAATGGCTTTCAGCATCATCGCACCGGCGATGCGCTCTCACGGACCACCTGGATGATGGCCATGGGCGCCGGAGTCCGCGAGGGCGTGGTGTTCGACCGTCCGGTCGAGTCGACCGATCTGGTGCCAACTCTGGGTTCGATGCTGGGATTTTCGGCCTCGTTCGCGCAAGGCAGGCCGATTGCCGAACTGTTGTAGGAGTGTATTGCGGTTTGTAGTCAGCGGTCAGCAACACAGCTCTGTCATCCCGACCGGAGCAGAGCGCAGCGAGCGAAGTGGAGGAACCTGCTTTTCCAGCTGCCAGCATTTCGCAGCCTGCTTTTGAACAATGCTTCCACGTGACCTCAAGCCGGAGCGGTTCAACGGGTATCCGCCAGAAGCCAGAAAGCTGGTGACGGGATACGTCGGCGCTCTTCAGCGCTTGCCCGTAAGCTTCTTGCCCAGCTTGTTGCGGGAGGCGATCGATTACGATTTCAGGTTCCCGGTTGAGCGCAGAGCGGTGGAGAAGGAACTGGCGAACTTGAATTCTCTGACGGCGGAGCAAAACGAAGCCTGGTTTCAGGCGTTCGCCAAAATCCAGCTTTCACCCAAGCTGGAAGAGTTTGACTGGATCAACTCTCCCGCCCAGTTCGTGGAGCAGCTCTCGTCCTACCTTTGGACTACGCATCAACTGGATGCGTTTCGCACTGCCGCCATGGAATACGCCAACCGGTTGCAGACCGCGGTCCCGGCAGAGCCGCCTTCGATACCCAGACTTGGAATTACGGTTGTCGGCCAGGGAGTCGCGGCTTACGACGAAGCCTTGTTTCGCAAGCTGCGCCCGCACGGTGCGTATTTCAAACGGGTCAAGCCGGAAAATGGTTTCCAGCAATTGCTCAGCGCCGTCACCGCCAGAGCCAAAGCGCATCCCGTAGCCTACGGCCACTGGTACATTGACGGTGGTGCGGCGGCGGATCACGATCCCGCGCTGGCGTGTGTCTCTTATGGCGCGCTGGAACCCGTGCGGGCAGCCCTGTTGCGCCGCATACGATCGGAGACCGACCGTCCGGGCATGGGACCTGAAGCGCTGCGCACCGTTCTGGCGCAACTGCGTCCCTCAGATATCGGTTTGGGCAAAAGCAACGACGCGATCCTCGACCGCTTTCAGCTCAAGGTGCTGACTGAGGGCTCGGGCACGCAAATTTTCAGCACAACCTTCGCGCAGTGGACCACGCGCGAGGCACTCCGCCGCGCGCAACCGCTGACGCTGCTGGTCCGCTTTGCTCCTCGACAGCGGCAGAAGCCGATGAACGAACTTCTGTCCGGAAATTCCGATCGCATCGAACTCGATCCCGTCGGCTCGCTGGTCGATGGAGATATGGGCGCGTACTACAACTGGTTGAACCAGCAACGCCTTTCCGGAGCCGAGCAGTCATCGTTCCTGGTATGGTTTGAAAATCACGGTGACGCGGTAGCAATCGGCCCGTCCATGGCGCGCGGAACGGTATCGAGCGCAGCCGCAGACCTCGAACAGGTGATTTCCTGGATGAGCTAGGGGGGAGAAGGCAGATTTAAGATTTAAGATTGTAGTTCTTCTCCTGCAGGCGAATCGCGGCAGAAGGTCTTAAATCTGTAATCTAAAATCTACAATCTGAAATTCTTCGTTTTTCATTCTTCATTCTGAATTCTGCATTCCCCTCAGTACCTAACAATTGCGGCAAACGATTTTGGGTCCAGGCTTGCGCCCCCGACCAATGCGCCGTCGATTTCTTCCTCCGCCATGAGACCCTTGACGTTTTCCGGTTTTACCGAGCCGCCATAGAGAATTCGTAAATCTTTCGAGAATTCCTCACCGAAGGCTTTGGCTGCTTCGCCACGAATCAGCAGGTGGGCGGCGGCCGCGAGCTGAGGTGTGGCAGTCTTTCCCGTCCCGATTGCCCAGACTGGTTCGTAGGCGACCACCAGTTTTGCGGCCTTCCTGCCGGAGATAGCGTGAAACGCACGCAGGCACTGACGCCGCAGCACGTCCTCTGTAAGATTTGCTTCCCGTTCTTCCAGTACTTCGCCAACACAGACGATAGGCCTGAGTCCGGCGTCCAGCGCGGCTTTCAGCTTGAAGTTGACGATGTCGTCGGTTTCTCCGAAGTACTGGCGACGCTCGGAATGACCGATGATCACATCAGTGCAGCCGATATCCAGGAGCATGCCGGGGCAGATCTCGCCAGTGTATGCGCCCTCTTTTTCCCAGTAGAGATTCTGAGCGCCGATGGCGACGCTGGATCCTTTCGTCGCTTCGATGGCTGCACAGAGATCGATATACGGCGGGCAGACGACAACTTCGTCGCGGGTATGGCCGGCAATCATGGGCAGGAAGTCGCGAAAAAAGTCGCGAGTCTGGTTGGGGTTCTTGAACATCTTCCAGTTTGCGGCCATCAATGTTTTGCGGGACATGAAATCCTTTCAAGCGATCGCAGAGCGCAGGAACGATGCAAAACAAATGCATAGGTCCTTCGTGGCCTGAAGGCCACTCAGGATGACAGCGAATTTATTTCTTGTCGGTGAGAGCTTCCACGCCGGGCAGCTTCTTTCCCTCCAGAAACTCAAGTGAAGCTCCGCCGCCGGTAGAGATATGGGTAATTTTGTCGGCTACGCCGGCGGCGTGCACGGCTGAAACTGAATCGCCTCCACCAACGATCGAAGTTGCCCCCACGTTGTCGGCAACCGCATGAGCAATCCTGAAAGTTCCCTTGGCGAACGGCGCTACTTCGAACACGCCCATCGGGCCATTCCAAACGATTGTCCGGGCGCCTGTAATCGCCTCGGTGAATATCGCTACCGTTTTTGGGCCGATGTCGAGAGCCATCAGGTTCGCGGGAATCTGGCCGCTGCCGACCGTCTGTGCGGTCGCGGTGGCGTCGATCTTTCCAGACACCACGTGGTCCACCGGCAGGAGAAACTTCATTTTGTGGCTCTTTGCTTCCTGCAGGAGCCGGCGCGCCAGGTCGAGCTTGTCTTCCTCGACCAGAGATTTTCCGATCGGCTCGCCCTGGGCCCTGAGAAAGGTATAAGCCATTCCGCCGCCAATGATCAGGGCGTCGACCTTACCGAGGAGGTTGCGGATCACTCCAATTTTGTCGCTGACCTTGGCGCCGCCCAGGATCGCGATAAAAGGGCGTTCCGGCTTTTTCAGCACCTTTCCCAGGTATTCGAGCTCCTTTTCCATGAGAAGTCCGGCAGCCGATTTTTTCACAAACCTGGTAACACCGACGGTTGACGCATGCGCTCGGTGCGCGGTGCCGAAGGCATCATTCACGTAAAAGTCCGCCAGGCTGGCAAGCTGTTTGGAGAACTTCTCGTCGTTAGCTTCCTCTTCCGGATGAAACCGCAAATTTTCCAGTAGCAGGGTCTGGCCCTTCTCCAGTTGCCCCGCCATCTCCTGGGCTTCGGGACCAACGCATTCAGGGCAGAAGCCGACGTTTTCATCGGGATTCAGTTCCTTGTCGAGAAGCATGCGCAGCCGCTCCGCGACCGGTTTGAGACTCATTTTCGGATTAGGTTTCCCCCTGGGACGGCCGAGATGGGAAACCAGAACCACGCGGGCGCCGCGACGCAGGGCATACTCGATCGTAGGCAGAGTCTCGCGGATGCGAGTGTCGTCGATCACCCGGCCATCTTCCAGTGGGACGTTGAAATCCACGCGCATGAGCACGAGGTGATCGGTAAGAGTGAGATCGCGAATGGAAAGTTTTGACATGATGGGAGTCCTTTGGCGGCAGCCCAAGTGTTCCGGCGGCTGTGGGGCGGCATTTGTGCCGCCCCTTCGCGGGCGAGGGCGCCCGCGCCACACAGTCACGGAGATCTTACAGGCCCTTGCTTCCCAGGTAGTTGATCAGGTCGCGGACGCGTGAAGAATAGCCCCACTCGTTGTCATACCACGAGATGACCTTCACGCAGGTGCCGGCGACGACCAGAGTCGAGGGCGCATCGACGATCGAAGAACGCCCGTCGCCCTTGAAGTCGGAGGAGACCAGTTCGTTTTCTTCGTATCCCAGATAGCCTTTCAGGGAACCGCTCTCGGAAGCCTTTTTCAACGCGGCATTGACTTCATCGCGTGTCGTCTTCTTTTCGACAAACGCCACCAGGTCTACAACCGAAACGTTCGGCGTAGGCACGCGCACGGAGAATCCGTCAAGCTTGCCTGCCAGATCCGGAATGACGAGCTTGAGCGCCTTGGCCGCGCCCGTCGAAGTTGGAATCATGTTGATGGCGGCCGCGCGTGCCCGCCGCAGGTCTTTGTGGGGGAAGTCCAGGATCACCTGATCGTTAGTGTAGGAATGGATTGTGGTCATGGTCCCGTTGATGATCTTGAAGCTGTCGTTGACGACCTTGGCGATCGGCGCCAGGCAGTTCGTGGTACACGAAGCGTTGGAGATGATGTGATGCCTGGCTGGATCGTAAACCTGCTCGTTCACGCCGAGTACGAGGGTGACGTCCTCATTCTTCGCCGGGGCCGAAATGATCACCTTCCTCACCGTGCCGCGCATGTGTTTCCTGGCGTCGTTGGCGTCGGTGAAATGGCCGGTGGATTCGACCACAATCTGTGCTCCGACCGACTCCCATGGCAGGTTTCCCGGGTCTCTTTCCTTGAAGACTTTGAGAACTTTGTTGTCGATGGTGATGCTGTCCGGACCGGCTGTGATCTTATGGGGCAAGTTGCCGAGAATGGAGTCGTATTTCAGCAAATGGGCCAGGGTTTTGGGGTCGGTGAGATCGTTAACGGCAACGAATTCGATGTTTTTGTCATTGAGCGAAGCGCGAAACACGTTTCGCCCGATGCGTCCGAATCCGTTGATTCCTACTTTAATTGCCATGTAGCCTCCAGAAATTTGGTGAAGACCCGGGGACCTATCCGGCCTGTGATGGAAAGAAAATGGTAACAGGGAAACGAAGAATGCGGCAAATTGTGAACCGTACTGAACGCTCGTGCTGACGATGCTCAGTTTGGAATTTCGATCTCCAGATAGACGTTGGTTTTGCTCCAGAAGGCAGTGATGCGGGTGAGCCAATATTTTTGCTGGATGGTTTTACGGGCTGCGGGCCAGTCTTCGGGAGGAAGGATTCGCGCGACGGCCGCGACCTCCGGTCCGGTTATCCTGCCGCGCATGGTGCAGGGAGCGATCCGGACCTGGGGATTGTTCCGTATGCGCTTGTATTTTCCCGAGTCGCTGCGAGTCATCACATAAAGCTTGTCATCTTTTTCACTGAACCAGACCGGGGTGGGAACGGCTGTGCCGTTCTTTCGAAAACTGATCAGGGACATGTACTGCCGACCCTGAATCGTGCCTGGGATTGACATGGAACTATTGTACGCAGGCAGTCGTGGAAAAGAGCCGCGAGGCTGGTTGCGCCGCGAAGTTTTCGGCGTTGAGGCAACGGATGGAGCAGCGATGCCGTCCAAGCAGCGCTCTTCTTTCGTGCGTCGCGCTCGACATTTCGGGATCGACTTTGCCCGATATGCGTTTCGAATCCTATGCATTCTGAATCCAGTTCGCTGCCAGCCGCGGTGGAGTTGGACCCCCGGCATCCGGCGTCTGCCGCTCCTCAACAAGGCATCGGCGAGATCCTCGAGGATGCCAATCGTCCCTTGCCGAGCTCAGAGGCCGACGAAGCTGAGGTTCTGCAGGCCTCGATCAAGGCTGGCTCCGTGGCGCAAATTGTCATCGCAGGCATCGCGGTGATCGGCCTCATTTACCTGCTCAAGCTGGTGATGGTGACCACCCTGTTTTCAATTTTGCTGGCGTTCATTCTGGAGCCCGCGGTCCGCCTGCTCTGCCGCATGCGCATTCCCAGGCCAGTAGGAGCTTTGCTGGCTGTGGTCTTGATGGTTGCCATGGGGGGAGGCCTTACTTACTTTTTCTACGGTCGAGCGGTCGATTTTGCCACCCAGCTGCCCAAGTATTCCGGCAAGATTCGTTCCTCTCTGGCTGACCTGCGGGAGCAGACGAATCGAATCGAAAACAGCGCCCGCTCTGTAATTGCTTCGCCGAACGCCGGCAAACCGCCACTGGCGGTTGAGATTAGGGAGTCGCCCGGGCTGTCCCGAGTAATTTCTGCGGGAAGCGGCACTTTGGGAGAGGTTCTGCTGGCGATGAGCTTCATACCCTTCCTGGTGTATTTCATGCTGACGTGGAAGGACCACGTTCATTCGACGACGGTCCAGCTCTTTCCCCGGGAACACCGGCTGGTGGCTCACCGCACCGTCGGCCGAATATCCGCGATGATTCGAAGCTTTATCGCTGGCAACGTGCTGGTGGGGCTGATCACGGCGTTGGTCAGTACGATCGTGTTCTGGCGGCTGGGCATCCCGTATTTCTATTTTCTGGGAGTGATTAGCGGCTTTGTCAGCCTGATCCCCTATCTCGGAGTTTTTCTGGCTCTGCTTCCACCGCTGGCCGCCGGCATCGGCGTGGTGGATAAGAAGGGGATGGGGATCATTTTCCTCACCGTGGTCGGATTGCACCTCTTGATCATGAATGTCCTCTATCCCAAGATCGTGGGAAAGAGATTACGGCTAAACCCTCTGGTCGTCACCCTGGCGTTGTTTTTCTGGTCCTGGATATGGGGCGCGATGGGATTGATACTGGCAGTGCCGCTGGTGGGCGCGACCAAGATCATCTGCGACTACGTTGACTCGCTGCAGGGAGTGGGCGCCTGGTTGGGAGATTGAACCGGCGTTTGCATGGCGGACTTGGTTCTCTTCGAGCTACATCCATTGCCCGCGAGTATGTGATTGTGTTAAAAGCCAAACATGCGCAAATGGATGCGCGATCGTCTCAAGCGCAAAAAACCAGAGGCGGGCAAAGGTGAGCCGGGGCCCGCGCCGCTGCAACCGGCTTATTTTGATGCTGGCCCCGGCGCTCCTGCTGTGGAAGAAAACAGCCAGGAGTCTAACGAGCTGAAGTCTGAAGTATCTGAAGTTTACGATGCGCAGGCAGCGCCGGAGGAACCGGCCGAAGCTCCGCGTCGTGCAACCGCCAGTTCCACCCAAGCCTCATCTCAGGTAGAAAAAACAGGCGGCCCCGGAGAGCCCCGCCGCAGACGTCGCCGGGGTCGGGGCGGGAGGGGAAGAGGCGGTTCAAGATCAGCCGTGGCCGCGCCGTCCGCCGGAGCTTCGACAGAGTCTGGTCCTGAAGGTGACGCAGAGGCGCCAGTCCCGCCGGCGGCTGCGAAAACTTCCCCCACAGCGGCGCCGCGTGTATCCAGGGGCAGCGTCATTCTCGCTATCGGATTGCCTGGGTCGGGCAAGAGTTCATGGTTCAAGCGCCACAAGATCACGCCGCTATCGAGCGACATTCTGCGGGGCATGCTCTTTGACGATCCTACCGAACAACGATTTCAGGATCTGATCTTTTCCAATCTGCGTTCCATGTTGAAGGCCCGGCTGATTGCGCGGCGCCCGTTGAACTATGTGGACGCCACCAATCTCACCCCACATGAACGCCAGAGCTGGGTCAAGCTGGGGCACGACTACGGTTACGAAGTGCAGGCGGTGTTCTTCGATGTCCCGCTTGAAGTTTGCCTGCAACGCAATCAGCGGCGAGAGCGGGTGGTGGCGGAGGACGTGATGCGCCGCATGAGCGCCAAGCTGAAACCACCGACGTTCGAGGAAGGATTCTCCAAAATTACGGTGGTCCGGGTGAAGGCCAGGGAGTAGAGAACTTCAGGTACCACGTTACGTCGGGGGGATGGTGACGCTGCCGCTGACACGTAACAAGTTACGTCTCTACAACGTTTACGGGTGTTCGAACCTCCAGATGTACTAACAGGCTGTGGCGCAGGCTCTGGCGTTGAGATAACCTTGTGAGCAATGTTGGGGCGCCGTTTCCTGCATCAGTTCGTCATCGTGTCTCTTGTTGTGCTCGTCGCGGCATGTGGCGGCGGGGGCGGTTCTTTTACTACCAACCCTCCTCCCCCCAGTGGTACTCCTGCAATTGCGCTCACGCCCTTCGTGAGTGGACTCAGCACGCCGGTTGATTTTCAGACACCGGATGACGGCAGCGGGCGTATTTTCATTGTCCAGCAATCTGGAACCATCCGGATCATTAGCGGTGGGTCGCTTTTGCCCACGCCGTTCCTCGATATAAGCAGCCGGATCAACTTTGACGGCGCCGAGCAGGGCTTGCTGGGATTGGCATTTCATCCCAGCTACAGTCAAAACAAGCGCTTTTACCTGAATTACGACCGCCTCTCCGGGGGCCAGATACAGACCGTCATCGCCGAGTACCAGCTAACCGCGGATCCCAACGCTGCGGACCCGGCCAGCGAGCGCATACTGCTGACGGTGAATCAACCGTTCACCAACCACAAAGGTGGGCAGATGGCCTTCGGGCCGGACGGTTTTCTGTATGTCGCATTCGGCGATGGCGGCAGTGGCGGCGACCCGATGGGCAATGGACAGAACCGCGGAACCTTGCTCGGCAAAATAGCCAGGATCGGCGTGGACCCTCCATTTACCTCCGGTCTGCAGTACGTGATTCCCGCCGACAATCCTTTTGTCGGGACCAGCGACCGGGGAGAGATCTGGGCTTATGGCTTTCGCAATCCATGGCGCTTTTCATTCGACAGCGGCGGTACCCGCCTCTTCGTGGCGGACGTTGGACAGGATAAATTTGAAGAAATCGACCTGGTACAAAAGGGGCTGAACTACGGCTGGAACACGATGGAGGGCTCGCATTGCTTCAGTCCCGCCACGGGATGCAACATGACAGGCCTGACCCTGCCCATCGTGGACTACGATCACAGCGAAGGAGTAACTGTGATCGGCGGCTACGTTTACCACGGCACCGCGATCTCGAGTCTCGCGGGAGCCTACATCTTCGGCGATTTCAGCAACGGCAAAATCTGGGGGCTCACGGAAAGTTCGGGGACATGGACGCGAACGCAGTTGCTGAACAGCGGCAAAAACATGAGCGCCTTCGGGCAGGACGCTGCGGGGGAGTTGTATGTCGTCGATTACAGCGGCAGCGTGTTTAAGATCACAGCGCAGTAGCTGAGATCGAGCGTCGGACTTCGCACCTCAGACTTTAGACTTCAGATTTTTCTTTGGTGACAGCAGTGGGGCGGGACGCCCCCACGACAGCCGCCGGGACGGCGGCGCTACGATACTTCAACATTGCCGCTATTTTAAAATACCTTTACCCAGGGCGTCATGCTGAGCTTGCGAAGGATCCAGCGCGCAGCGCATATGAACTTACGACGATTGTGGCGGTGCGCGCGAGATCCCTTCGACTTCGCTCAGGGCAGGCTCTTCAGGACTGAAGTCCCTCAGGATGACGGCCCCGTAGGTGGATTCTTCCAAACTGATCCGCTACTCTTCGGTTCGTAACATTGACCGTAAACGGCTGTGCCCCATAGAATCAAAGCTGTTCGTTTCCACATCTCACCGAGAGTTGCCCCCTCGTTCAACGGTAGGACAGCAGATTCTGGATCTGCTTATCGGGGTTCGAATCCCTGGGGGGCAACCAAATAAATCCCAGTGTCCGAACCCGGGGAAAGGAAATATTCACGCTTGACATAAGTGCCCCTAGATGTAAACTCGCGCTTATCAACTACCTGCTGGATGGTGGATTGATGGCAGCTAGAAAAGAGCATACTCGCGCAGGGGTTAACGTTGCCGTACCAAGCGGCGGAGCTGTGCTAGCCCGGCCCCCGGCAGTGGTATGCCCGAGAGTTGGCGTCGTCGGTTGTTTCGGCTCGATTCCGCTGACTTTTACTACACGTGCCCAGCGTGTAGCGCCATAGGAAGAGGCGTTAAAACGTTCCCCTAAGCCGAGACGTTAAGTGCGTAGCTTCGCCTAAAACCCTTTCCCAAAAGAATTTAGGTCAGCACCCAGGCCGACGGTTCTTCATCGTCGGCCTTTCTATTTCCAATGCACAAGCAGAAAGGAACCAACAATGGCTCCTCAGCCACTCGCACCCGTGCCGGCGGACACAACCAGCGCTGCCGCGTCTGATTTTCTGAACGAGTACTTCACCGAGAAGCAACTCGCACTTGCACTCGATCGGGACATCAGAACCCTCCGTCGCTGGGACGCAGAGCGCACCGGCCCACCTCGGATTCGCGTCGGCAGAAAAATTCTGTACCGGAAGTCGGCCATCGCGCACTGGCTCGCGCAGAACGAATCGCGACCGCTAAGCCGGAAGGGAACGCGCTAGCCATGCCATTGGCCGCAACCGAGTTTCGAAAAGAATTATTGCTACCCGCACGAACTCTTTATGAGGGAAAATTGGGAAATTCTGTCAATGTCAGTTCCGGTGCCTTTCATTGCTGGGGTTGTGACGACCGCGGCGTTGACTTCCTGCGGCTGCGTGATGGCCTCAGCTTTAAGGAAGCCTGTCAGCAACTGAGCTGCTGGTCCGGTGTAAGCGAAGCGGAACGTCTCAAGCTGGACAGCGAAGCCGCCCGCCGAAAGGGTGAACGCGATCAAGCTGCCCAACTCAAGGAATCCGGCAGGCAACGGCTGGAGCTACACGGCGAGATTCACACCCTCATCCGGATTCATGCAGATACCCCCGCGCGACTAGATGAACTGCTCCAGGGGGCGGCGCCGGCATACGAAAACGAAGTCGAGGACTGCTGGGGTGCATTGTCCCTTGCCTTCGAAGATCTCCGCAACTGTTAGGCTGGCTACATGGCCATGATCGGATCGGAGTACGCGGGATGAGTGATGGCGTTCATGGCGTCCCGATGGAATTTGACGGAGCCCCGACACGGCAAATCGCTGCGAAAATCCGCGGCTTCGATCAAATCCCCGACATCATGACGATGGAAATTCCCCCAATCTGTTGGCTTGTAGACGACATGATCGCGCGCGAGACGATCACGCTTTGGACGGGAACCGATGGAACGGCAAAAACCTTTCTTGCTCAGAGAATGGCGATCGCCGTGGCGCTTGGCGGGGAGTTTCTTGGTCGGCGCTGCCAACGGAATCCCGTTCTGTACCTGGATTATGAGAACCCAAGTTTTGCAGTTAGAGAACGCCTCGATCTCATGGCTGGCGGTCCAATTGGCGGCCTGAAGGTGTGGGGCACATGGAATGAGGAGCAGCCACCGCAGATCGGCAACGAACTTCTGCTCACCATCGCCAAGGATACGAAACCTCTTGTCATTGTTGACCCGTTCCGATACTCGCACGGTGCCGAAGAGAACGACTCCACGGAAATGATGGCCGTGATGCAGCACTTGCGCTACTGCGCCGCTGCAGGTGGCGCCGTGGTCATATTGCACCATCCGGCGAAGACGGAGGGCTCCACGGGGCGCGGATCCACCGCAATCAAGGGTGCCGTGGATGTTGCCTACTTGCAAGAGATGTCAGAGGAAACCGGTTTGATCACCCTGGCCTGTACCAAGAATCGGTTTGGAGAACGTCACTCTGTCACCATCCGTCCAGACTACGACGAAGGGACCTTCACGGTAACGGACAGCCCTCAGTTCACGAAGCGGGCGGATGACCTGGAAACCTTGGGAAAGATCATCGCGGAAACCCTGGGCCTGACACAGAACGCAATCTACAAGAAATCTGGAATGAAGAAGAGCCGGCTCGTCGCGCTGCTCAAGGCCGGGAAAGATGGCTTGTGGGAAGAGCGTCAACAGGGGAGCTCGCTTCTGTATTTCCCTATTGTTCCCAAAACAGGGAACAAACAGGGAACAAGGGAACAGGTCAAGGGGTCTAGGGGTTGTTCCTCTGTTCCCTCTCCTTATAGGAGGGAACAGGGAACAATCCCCGTTTTGAGACCCGAAGCAGTTGTTCCGGAACAAGTCCCACAAAAATCAAACAGCAAGACTCTGGACTCCTGTCCGGCGTGCGGCAGCTTCGCTCTTTACCGCAATGCGGCCGGCGGGACGACGTGCCAGACATGCCAGGGATTATGAACGCTGACCGTTTGCCTCGAGTCGGATTAAGTAGGCCGCCTAATGTGCACGAAGTCTTTCCAGGTGCTGCGGGAAGAACTGAAGTGGCTGGGGCCTGAACCAACCCACTATGAGCATGAGGGCATCCATGACACTACACAGGATGGCAGCAAATGCGTCATCCACCCTCATTGAGCCACACGTGACGCATGAGACGCCCACAACTACCCAAATCTGGGAGCGCGTCTGTAGTGGGTGCGGAAGCCGGTTCAGACCGAAGCGACCTTGGCAAAAGCAGTGCAGTGCTCGTTGCCGGCAGCGAGCGTATGTTCGCCGTCAGCCGACGAAGACCGTTTCTTACTACGGGGCGTGAATGGCCCTGTTAGAGCGGGTTGATTTGGAGGACTGGAAGAACAGAGACCGCGAGATTGTGAGCCGGCAGACCACCAGCCCGGGAAGAAGAACGACAAGTTTTCAGAGTTCGCAGGTGAACAGTTTGGAGTGAGTCTCGTCAGATCCGAAGCGGACATAATTTTCCGAAGCCGATTCTGCCGGCATAGCAAACCTCCCAACATTCGTTGCCTTACGCCGCGTCGAAAAGCGAGCACTAACGAAAGTTTTTTACGAGCATGATGCTGGATTCCGCGTCACCGTTACCATCGTAGAGAACGGATCTGCCGTCAGCTGATACGGCTAGTCCTAACCCTACCGCCACAACGTCACTTGTCGACATGGGTTGGGCGCGAACGCCGAGTGCTCCCAACGATGCTTTGAAGCAAGAGGCCGAATCCGCCTCTCACGTCTCGATGAAACTGCCTGTCCGCGTGTACGGAGGGTACCTGGTCATTGTGGAGGGGGCAATCGGCAACGTCCACAAGCTGAATTTCCTGGTGGATAGGGGCGCCTGTCCAAGCGTCGTTGACCAGAAAATCGCACGTGAGCGATTGGCGCGAGATCAACGTCCGCGAAGCTAAGACGCGAGGTCGCGTTCCGAACGCCATTCGCAAGTCTTTCGATGAGAAGGCCGACGAATTCTTGTTCATGAATCGCGGACTCGCGATTGCTGCTGCCAAAGTGGAGTACAGCGATGACTCCAGCAGCAACAAATCCGTTGATCTGCACCTCACCGATCCGGCTAAGCACGGGCTCCTTGACGGTGGCCATACCTACCGCGTCGTCACGGAATCAGCTGCCACACTCACCGATGACGACGCACGGCGCTATGTCCGGGTAGAGTCTATTACTGGATTCGACCGGGACACGATCAGCGATGTTGTCGAGGCCCGCAACACTTCGAACCAGGTACGAGATGAATCGCTTGCTAACCTGCGGCAGGAGTTCGAGCCGATTAAAGAGGTCTTGAAGCCGCGTCCGTACTACGACCTCATCGCCTGGAGTGAATATGAGGAGTTAGCTTCGGGGAAGCCCAAACCCATCGACGTCCGAGACATCATCTCGTACCTGATCACCTTCGACACTGGCGCGTATAACAGCACGACGCAGCCGCTGATAGAAAGAACTATTAGGACACCACCCATTCGGAGGTAGTGTCTTAAACACTATTTAAGACACCACCCATTCGGAGGGCCGGTTGACAATCGCAGTGCAGAAGGCTACGGTGGTAACTGAGCCTGTACTCTTCCGCTCTTTCAGGTCTCCTGAACTAAGTCAGCCCATCTGAAGTTCTCCTTCTTAGATTACCTAACCAATCGATGGAGGTTAATCATGTTTGCTCGTCATGTCTCTTTGTGCCTGAAACCAAACACCCGGGGCGAGTTCATGCGGATTTTCGATAAAGAAGTCATTCCCATGCTGCGGAAGCAGAGTGGGTTCCGGGATGAACTCATATTTGCTTTGCCGGGAGGGCTGAATGTGGTCGCAATCAGTCTCTGGGATACCAAGGAGCAAGCGGAGGCCTACAAAACTGCAGGCTATCCCGCTGTGCTAAAAATCCTGCATAAAGTATTAGACGGCACTCCCAAGGTGCAAGTCTCGGATGTGATCAGCTCGACTAGTCACAAACCGGCCGCCATGGCCGCCTGAGACGGCCTCGTCAATCGCCCGGGGTGGCTACCTGCTCCGCCCCGTTTTGGTCGCAAGACAGTTCACTCGGGAGATCGAGGAGCGGCTCGCAATGGTCCGGATCCTCTATTATCCCAGCAATTTAACTTAAGTCTAAAACCGATTAGGAATCGATAAGGAGTTTACGAGTATGGCTACGAAATTCACCCCGCTGCACGACCGCATTCTGGTTCGTCGCCTAGAAGAAGCGGCAACCACTCGCGGCGGAATCCTCATACCGGACAGTGCTAAGGACAAGCCGCAGGAGGGCGAAGTGATCTCCGTGGGCAAGGGCAGGAGCAACGAAGACGGCAAGGTGTTCCCTCTCGCGGTGAAAGAGGGAAACCATATCCTGTTCGCTAAGTATGCCGGCACTGAAATCAAGATTGACGGCGAAGATTTCCTGATTATGAAGGAAGAGGAAGCTTCTCGGCGTGCTGTCTGGCGTCGCCAAGAAAGAAACCGTCGGAGCGCGTCGGTAGTCTTCAAAAGTTGGTCGCCAGTAGGTAGTAACTGAACCTAATGCAACCCAAGATATCCCGCAGGCGTGGCCTGCAAGAAAATCGTAACTTCTGATAGGAGATCCTGATTATGGCAAAACGAATCGTACACGGAGAGGAATCGCGGCAAGCGATTCTCCGCGGCGTTAACATTCTGGCCGACGCGGTGAAGGTGACTCTCGGCCCCAAAGGCCGCAATGTTGTGATTGAGAAGAAATACGGATCGCCGACCATTACCAAGGACGGCGTGACCGTGGCAAAAGAAATCGAATTGAAAGATGGGCTGGAAAACATTGGCGCGCAGATGGTGCGTGAAGTCGCGTCTAAGACGTCCGACGTCGCTGGCGATGGCACCACCACCGCGACCGTTCTGGCGCAAGCCATCTATCGCGAAGGCGTGAAGACGGTGGCGGCTGGCGCCAACCCCATGGCCATGAAGCGGGGTATCGAGAAAGCGATGTCCGTGGTTTGCGGCGCGATCGACTCCAAGACCGGCGAGCGCGGCAAAGGCGAACTCGACAAGTTCTCCAAGCCCGTCACCGGCGACATGATCGCTCAGGTTGGCAGCATTTCCGCCAACAACGACGAGACCATCGGCAACATCATCGCCCAGGCGATGAAGAAGGTCGGCAAGGACGGAGTCATCACCGTGGAAGAATCCAAGACCCTCGAGACTCAGCTCGAGGTAGTCGAGGGCATGCAGTTTGACCGCGGCTACCTGTCTCCGTACTTCGTCACAGATCCCGAACGCATGGAAGTTGCCTTCGAGAACGCCTATATCCTCATCAATGAAAAGAAGATCAGCTCCATGAAGGACATTCTCCCGCTGCTGGAGCAGATCTCCAAGAGCAGCAAACCGCTGCTCATCATCGCTGAGGACATCGAGGGCGAAGCGCTGGCCACCCTGGTCGTCAACAAGCTGCGGGGCACGCTGCAAGTCTGCGCCGTCAAGGCGCCCGGCTTCGGCGATCGTCGCAAAGCCATGCTGCTAGACATCGCCATCCTCACCGGCGGCAAGGCCATCACCGAAGACCTCGGCATCAAGCTGGAAAACGTCCAGATGGCCGACCTCGGCCAAGCCAAGAAAATCACCGTGGACAAGGACAACACCACCTTGATCGAAGGCAAGGGCAAGCACAACGAGATCGAAGGCCGGGTAAAAGAAATTCGCAGCCAGGTCGAGAAGACGACCAGCGACTACGACCGCGAGAAGCTACAGGAACGGCTTGCAAAGCTGGTCGGTGGCGTGGCCGTGATCAAAGTCGGCGCCGCGACCGAGACCGAAATGAAAGAGAAGAAGGCTCGGGTCGAAGACGCCATGCACGCAACCCGTGCGGCCGTGGAAGAAGGCATTGTCCCCGGAGGCGGTGTGGCCTTGAGCCGTTGCGTGGCCGCTCTCGACAAGCTCAAGCTCGAGGGAGATGAGCAGATTGGCGTCAACATCGTGAAGCGCGCCCTGGTAGAACCGCTACGTCAGATCGCCGAGAACGCCGGCGAAGAAGGCGCAATCGTCCTCGGCAAGGTCAACGACTCGAAAGACGCCAACTACGGCTTCAACGCCCTGACCAGCGAGTACGAAGACCTGGTCAAGGCGGGCGTGCTCGACCCGACCAAGGTCGTGCGCACTGCCCTGCAGAACGCCGGCTCGATCGCATCGTTGATGCTGACCACCGAAGCGCTTGTGGCGGAGATTCAGGAAGAGACGAAGGGCGCTCCCGCTCCCGGCGGCCGTGGCGGTATGGGGGATATGTACTAAAAGCAGCCACTAGCTTAGCTTTTAGCTCTTAGCTTGAAATAGGTCCCGCTTGCGAGAGCGGGGCTTTTTTGTTTTCTTTGTTGCTTTCGGATGGAGCAGCTTATACCCGCTTCACATCTGCCAGGAAGCTCCGGTAAATTCCCACGAGCGGCGCGGGTGGGAATCGGTACACAGTACAACGGCGGCTACGAGGGGAGAGCAGAGCCGATGTCAGGTGGGGCCCACGATTCTGCTCGACCGCCCCCGCCAGGATCCCCCGTCCCTCCCCCATCAGATTTCCCTGTGGGCCGGCCAGGTATTTGAGCTCGACCGGGCCTTGTGGGATCAGCTCCCTGCGACCGCGGCTGCCGCTTTGGGTTGCCGGTTATACCTATCATTCTTGTGCTCGACGGCCCGGACCTGCACGCTGCCTTTCAGAATGGGGACTTTATTCAGGCAAGGGCGGGAAGCCAGGACATAGATTCGTTGGGATGGACAGATCGTGAGGTTTCATGCCTGGACACGATTTTGGATCACAAGCGGGAGGGGCATTCCGGCCGAAGCGACCCTGGCAAAGCAGTGCAGTGCTCGTTGCCGGCAGCGAGCTTATGTTCGTCGGCAACCGACAAGGACCGTTTCTTACTACGGGGCGTGAATAGCCCTCGTAGCGCGGGTCGATTTGGAGAGCGGAACAGAGACCGCGACATTATGAGCAGGCAGACCGTAGTAACAGGTTCCACGGGACCAAAGCGTTAAGGTGTCGAACTCCCATAATGGGAGAGCCGCTTGGAGATTAGAGTGGCGTGGAGTACGCCCTCCTTATCCCAAGTACCCTTGCAGATCACGCGATCGTTGTCCTTGACCTGGCTGGCATCAATGTCGTTGACCTTTTTGCTGCCGTGCTCCTGACTGACCCATTTCGTCGAGCTGTCATACTGGACGGTCTTCTCGTGCACTCGAACCTACCTTGCGAACCGTCAACGTAGATTTATCCGAACTGCTCCTAATGACATTACCCTCCCAGCGCGCCTCCTTCGCGGCCTTCTTCTCGGCGGGAGCCTCCTGCGCGAACACCAGCGTTGACAGCGGGAATGCAAGCACAGACGTGAACAACAGAATGAGTAGCTTTTTCACCTTTGACTCCTCCTTTTTCAGAAAGATCGTGCGGCAAGAAACAATAGACCTAGGGACAGAAAAGAGCAAGTTGCATCCTGGAGGGCAGTCACGCTGCGAGCGCGAGATTCAGTACAACACTTCGCTCTCTCCTTTTTCCGCGATCAGCTTCTGTAAAAGAGCCACGATCTTGTCCCGCCGCGCCATCACGGCCTTAACTTCATCCTTGGTGAGATAACCCTTGGTTTTTGCCGCCAGTTCGTTTCCATCCAGGGCCTTCAGCTTTTCGAGCAACTGCCGGTCGCAGTGCTCCACGTCCTTGGGATCTCTCAGATCCTTGGAAAGCCGAAATGCGCGAGTAAAATCAACCCGCCATATCTTCCAATTCTCGCCAATCAACACGTTGGTCAGGTTGGGATCGTTGTCGTAGACCAACTGGTCGAGGACACGCACCCGGTACATCTGATGGTTCCAGGCGTCCGGATCCGGCGGCGTCAATTTCTGCTTGTGGCGCTCCACTTCATCCATCTTGACCGGCAACCACCAACTGAGCGAGCCCGTATCGCCCTTCCATTTGCGCTCGACATACACCGGCACCAAGTCATCGAGGCCGAGCAACTCAGCCAACTGATAGGCCGCAATGTTGTACTTGTAGGAATCGACGAAGTTTAATTCGATGCCGCTGGCAAGCTGCATCGTCGGCTTTGTGCTCATCGATGGCCTGGAAAGAGGCGTCGTGGGTCACGGTGCCGTCCGTCAGTGTTAGCCGCCAGGGTTCGGTGATGCCTTTCTTGGTATGCTCACTTTTCACCACTTTCGCGGTGAGAAGGAATTGCGTGATCTGCTCCTTGGTCAGGGTTGGCTCGTCTGATGCAGTGACAAAGGGTGTGCAAGTCAGACACACCACTGCGACAAGAATCAGCCTACGCCAGCTGATGAAGTATGTGCATCGGAATACCCTCCCTGAATTGTGCGAACAAATCTACCCCGAAACCACCATTCGGCAACTGGATTTGGCTACTCGCGTTGAACACCATTGGCCGCGATTGACTCGGGTAGGCTACCCTCCTAAGATTGCTCCCGCGAAGACTGGAGTTCCCCCAAGTGATCGGCCAAACCATCTCGCACTACCGCATCGTCGAGAAGCTGGGCGGCGGCGGGATGGGTGTGGTCTACAAGGCTGAGGACACACGGCTGCATCGCTTTGTCGCCCTGAAGTTCCTGCCCGATGAGGTTGCCCGCGACCCGCAGGCTCTAGCCCGCTTCCAGCGCGAAGCGCAGGCCGCTTCCGCGCTGAATCACCCGAATATCTGCACCATTCACGATATTGGTGAGGAAGCTGGCCGCGCCTTCATCGCCATGGAGTTCCTCGATGGGCAGACACTGAAACACTTGATCACGGGCCGTCCACTTGACGTTGATCGGCTGCTGGAGATTGGGATTGAAGTTGCCGACGCCCTCGACGCGGCCCACGCTGAGGGCATCATTCACCGCGATATCAAGCCGGCCAATATCTTCGTGACGAAACGCGGCCATGCCAAGGTGCTTGATTTCGGTCTTGGCGAAGGTGACGCGAAGCGCACTCGAGTTGACGGCTCTGGAGATAGAGGCGGCTCGACGATTAATGAGGAGCACCTCACCAGCCCTGGGAGGGCGGTAGGCACCGTGGCCTACATGTCGCCTGAGCAGGCGCTCGGCAAAGATCTGGACACGCGCACCGACCTGTTCTCTTTTGGGGTAGTTCTGTACGCAATGGCCACGGGTACGCTGCCTTTTCGAGGCGAGACTTCGGCCGCGATTTTCAATTCGATTCTCAACAAGCTGCCGATGCCGACTATCCGGATCAACCCTGACATTCCCGTGGATCTGGAACGGAGCATCGTCAAGGCACTGGAGAAAGACCGTGGTCTTCGCTATCAGCACGCCGCTGATATGAGAACCGACTTGCAACGACTGAAACGCGATTCGGGGTCGGGACGCTCCGCGTAGTTTGCGACGGCCGACGAGAAGGGGTTGGATCCAGGGACCTTCGGTACAGCTTTAGTCACACCCACCCCAGCATCGGGTACCGACAACATCGAGTAGCAGCTCGACAGTTGTTGCAGTCGCCCGCCAACACAAATGGGGCGTCGCAACCGGTGTTGTGATCGCGCTCGTTCTTCTGGCTGCGGTAGGATTTGGCGTCTACTCATTCGTGCGCGGTGGCCGCACAGCCCGATTTACGGATTTTTCCATCACACAGGTCACCAATTCAGGTAAGGCTGCGCTGGCGGCGGTTTCTCCGGACGGCAGATACGTCCTCAGCGTCATGGATGACAACGGGATGCAAAGCTTGTGGCTACGCAATGTGCCCACCAACGGTGATACCCAAATCGTTTCTCCGGCCCCGGTAGCTTATTCCAGCCTCGCATTTTCTCCTGACGAGATTACATCTATTTCCGCAAAGCTGGGACGGCGGCGCAAAGTTATTTTGAGTTGTATCGCGCCACGGTGCTCGGCGGGACACCCCAGACCATCGTGCGGGACATTGACAACGATTTCACGTTTTCGCCCGACGCCCAACGGATCGCTTTTCTGCGGGGGAATAACCCAGAGGTGGGGAAATTCGCTTCCTCCGCACGAATGTGGATGGCGGGGATGAAAAGATTCTGCAGGGTGGGTCTGTTTCAAGCGCACCATTTTATCTCGCTTGGTCGCCAGACGGAAAAACGATCGCTTACAACCGTTTGCAGCCGGACAATGTGCTGGGTGGAGTGGATGTGCTCGATGTAGCTAGCGCTAAGACACGGGACCTCGCACGGTTTGGTGACAAGCGTATTTATGAATTGAGATGGCTGCCGGATGGCCACGCGCTCGTGGTGGTTTATCAAGATAGTTTCACTCGGGTGCAAATCGGAGCCATTTCGAATCCTGGAGGTCGGTTTCGGTCGATCACCGCGACACGAGTCAGTATGGAACTCTGACACTCTCAAGCGACGGTATTACCGTTGCGACTGTCCAGATCAAGGGAAGCACACTCTCCTTTTAATTCCCGCAGGTAGCCAGACCAGAACGGATACGCTGGCGCTCCCTCAAGCCCAGCTTTTAAACGGGTTCAATTGGTCGACCGATGGGAAGCTATTACTTAGCGACTCTGCCAGCTTGGTTCGACGGACGCCGATGGCAACAACCGAACCACGCTCCTCGCCGAAGCCGGTATTGGCGAGCCGTCCGCGTGTGGCACGCGCTATCTGGTATTTCCCTGGATGCTTCGCCATGGCAGCAACGCTACACATATCTGGCGAACGGATGCGAATGGATGCAATCCGGTGCAACTCACCGACGGGAAGCGAGATTATTCTCCTGTTTGTTCAGCAGATCTAAAGTGGGTCTACTACGTAAATGGAGACGCTAACCAGAACTGGCGAGTTCCCCTGGATGGAGGTAAATCAGAGGTGGTGCCGGGAAGCATCGTCCCCAACAGCCTGGGTGCCGCCGGATTCAGCATTTCTCCCGACGGTAAAGTCGCGACCTTTGAGACAACCGCTTCTACAGGTGGCGCGACCGTGGCTTACGGGAGAAAATTGCGTTGCTGAACCTCGGCTCGGCAGGAGTGACGACTCCTCGCCTACTCGACGTCGACCAACGCATTCGGGTTTGGCAAATTCTACGCCGGATGGAGAAGCGGTCGCCTATTTGATTACGGACAAGGGCGTGGACAACATCTGGATGCAACCGCTCAATGGCTCGGCGGGACGACAGGTCACGAGCTTCAAATCCGACCGGATTAGCGAATTTTATTGGTCGCCTGACGGCAAAATCCTAGGCGTCTTGCAATACCACGCTGATTCCGACGTTGTTCTGATACGCGATAAAGGTTCTTCACCGCAACGAGGTACCCGTGAGTCCAAGCTGTTCGGAGGGATTTTCTCCGACTCCGGAAAGATACTCACCCGTCCCCGTCCTGAAGGAAGCCAAAGCGGAGTACGCTAAGTTGCAGTGACCCTTACATTGACATACCTAACCGCGCGCCATAGCATTCCCGCAAATGATCGGCCAAATCATTTCGCACTACCGCATCGTCGAGAAACTGGGCGGCGGTGGGATGGGTGTGGTCTACAAAGCCGAGGACACTAGTCTCCATCGTTTTGTTGCTTTGAAATTCCTGCCTGATGAGGTCGCCAGAGACTCCCTAGTATTTTCCTATTTGCGCCCGTCAAGAAGCCAAGGACCGCCGCCGCCACACGCGCATGAAGTGCTTCGTCGCGGTAGAACTGCGTCTGAGTAACGAGCCGTTCCGGTCTGGGGCAATCTAGCCGACACTGGGCTGGGCGGATGTTTCGTTGAGACTGCCACTCCCGTGCCTTCAGGAGTAAGCGTAGAAATCGGTCTCTGGCTGGCCAATGGAAAAATCTGGATCAAGGGTCTCATCCTTACGGGTATCGTTACCAAGAGCAGTCCATCGTTTGGCGTCCCACTTGAATTCTAAGAACTTGAACGCACGGAACGCGAAAGTCTTCGCCATTCTCTCAAGTTCGTCGAGAGCACAACCAGGGGCTACAACACTGAGAAGCATATCTGGCGCAAATGAAACGCTAGAGTCGCTTCGATCATCTGCTTACCAGCATCCGCCAAAAGCCTCAGGTGAAAGTCTCGCTTCGTTTCGCGAAGTCGCGGTCGGGGTAGTTGAAGGCCGATTCAGCCACATTGTCCCGTAGACGAGCGCATACAGAAAAAGTGCGGCCAGTGGTGCAGATATTCCGCAGACGAGTACACGGTGCTTGGATAGTTTGGTCATTGATCTGGAAATTCCTTTGGCCTCGAAAACGACACCATCTTACGCCCGTTTCGTCCGGCGTTGGTTAGCGTAAAAGGCGACGGAATTGTCTTTGCCCGCCGCTGCTGTCTACCTAGACGAAGAAATGGGCTATCGGCACCTGCCTTCGGTCTTGTCCATTAGTGCGCGGAAACTTGGATCAGGTAGTAGCTTGAAGTCTCTACCTTGCGGGACAACCTTGGCGAGACCCCACTCGGACACAGACTGGTATCCGAGTCGGGGGGACGGCGACGCGACCATCCTGCGATGGCGATTGATAATGTCAGTTGTGGTGCCATCGCGGCGTTGTGGATTCGGCACGACCGTCGTTGACGAAATCGTTGACGAAAACAGCATTACACCAGTAATCGGGATCGACGCTGAAACTCGAATTTTTGACACAATGCAGAGCCGGGATGCCTTCACCTCTCAAGAGTGCGTGCAAAGTTTTTCCACGTAGTTATCAACCTCGACTGACGATTTTCCCGCAACTCTATGACGAATAAACCAGTCCAGTGCTTCTGCTTTGGCAATCGAACTGCGCGAGTCTGACTCTGTAAGGTGGATTCGCTGCATTTCTATTGAATACAGTCTGCCCACATCAGAACAGAGGTTGGTGTATATGTTCGCCGGAACAAGGAACCATCTGGACGCAGGAGTTCTCCCTCTCTCGAATGCGGTCTTCTGCCTGGATTGCGAGGTCATCAGCAGCAGTCGAGGTGACAAATGCGCCGCATGCAAAAGCCGCTCACTCGTGAGCCTAGCTCGGATGCTCGGGGGTAGTTTGCTCGCGCACAGGGCACAACAAGAATGGGAAACTGGGTTGTTCGACATCACAATTACGATTGAATTGCTGCAGATGCATGCCAAAGACTTGAGCACCGCCGTTGAGAGATTGACCAGTGTGATTGGCCCGAAGCTCGCACGAGACCGAGCCTCATTCCACATTAATGTGAAGCCGGCAGTAGCCAGACTCGACCTACAGCCCTCGCTTTGCTTCCCAGAACAAGATGCCGCGTAGGAGTTTAACAGGGTGAGATGCCTCGGTTCTGCATAGCCTCAACTGTCGTAACCAGGCGTTATCACAACTTTGCGCCTTTTGTTCGCCAGACAGGCGAAAGGAAAGCGCAAACTTGTGATATGGCGATGTTACGCCGACAACTCTCCTGAGTTAACGCCAATTCCAGGGCTCTCATTGACTTGCCGGTAGTACGGACGTAACATTTTTTTGCTGTGATCGGGCGAACCATTTCTCATTACCGCATTGTCGAAAAGCTCGGTGGCGGCGAAATGGGCGTCGTTTACAAGGCCGAAGATACTCGCCTGCATCGGTTCGTCGCTTTGAAGTTTCTCCCGGCGAGGTTGCCGCGATCCCCAGGCCTTGAATCGTTTCCAGCGCGAGGCTCAGGCCGCTTCCGCGCTGAACCATCCCAATATCTGCACGATTCACGACATCGGGGAGGAGGCCGGCAACGCGTTCATCGCCATGGAATTTCTTGACGGCGTGACCCTGAAGCATCGCATCGCCGGCAGGCCGGTCGAAATCGAAGTGCTGCTGCGTCTGGCGATTGAGATGGCCGACGCGTTGGATGCAGCGCATTCCGAAGGCATCGTGCACCGCGACATGAAGCCGGGCAACATCTTTGTCACCAAGCGCGGCCGCGCCAAGATTCTTGACTTCGGCTGGCGGAAGTGACGCCGGCGGATCGCAAGGTTCGGGATCGGCCGCGACCACCCTCTGGAGACGGCGATGACCGAGGAGCACTTGACCAGCCCGGGCGCGACTCTTGGTACGGTCGCTTATATGTCGCCGGAGCAGGTGCGGGCAAAAGAACTGGACGCGCGGACCGATTTATTTTCCTTTGGAGTGGTCTTATACGAGATGGCAACCGGGGCATTGCCGTTTCCCGGCGAAAGCACGGCCATCATTTTCGACGGCATCATGAACCGCCCGGCGCTAGCGCCGATACGATTGAATCCCGGCATTCCACTCAGACTGGAAGAGATCATCAACAAGGCGCTGGAGAAAGATCGCGATGTCCGCTATCAATCGGCCGCCGAGTTGAGGGCCGATCTCAAGCGGTTGTTGCGCGCAGCCAGTCAGGTAGCAGGGGCTCCCTTCCCGCCGCCCCTGCCCCGCGAAGTTCATGGCGATTGAGTGTGGGGGTGGGACTCGCGGTGCTGGTTCTTGTTGCAGCCGGCATCGGTCTCTATCGCTATCTGGGTTCCATAGTGCCGGCCAGCCCGACAAAATGGGAACAGATGACATTTTTCACCGATTCGGCAGTCTATCCGGGCCGTCTTCAGATGGCCGCATGCTGGCCTTCATTCGCGGCAGCGACACATTTTTTGGCAGAGGTGAGATTTACGTCAAGCTGCTTCCATCCGGGGACGCCGTTCAACTCACGCACGATTCGACGATCAAGCTCAGTCCGGTTTTCTCGCCCGACGGATCGCTTATCGCTTACGGAACTTTCGATCCGTGGGACACATTGGAAGTACCTGTGCTTGGGGCGCGCCGAGTATCCTGCTGCGGAATGCTTCGTCTCTGACGTGGATTGATGGCGGGAAGGGCTTTGTTTTCGGAAATCAAACAAGGACTGCATTTGGTTCTGGTTACGACGGACGAGGCTCGCGGGCAAAGCCGTGACGTTTACTTTGCGGCGAACGCAGTATGGTTCATCACTCTTATCTTTCTCCGGATGGCCGCTGGGAATCGCCGGACCAATTCATCTCCGAGGTGAAGTGACCCCGTGCGTGGTGGTACCGTTCGATGGAAGCGGAAATGCGAAAGCGGTGGGACCTCCTCAAGCTCCTTGTACTTCCGGGGCCTGGTCACCCGACGGCAAGTGGATTTATGTTAGCTCCAATAAGGGAGGTGCGTTTCACATCTGGAGACAGGAATTTCCCAACGGATCACCACAGCAAGTAACTTCCGGGACTACCGAAGAAGAAGGCATCGCGATGAGCTCGGACGGAAAATCCTTGCTGACTTCGGTGGGGACGCGGGACTTCACCGTCTGTATCTATGACGTGAAAGGTGACCGCCAACTCTCGTCCGAAGGGAACGCGTATGAGGCTCGTTTCTCCCAGGACCGGCAGACTTGATTACGATGCAGGATAACGGGCAAAATTCCTAGTTCAGTCCGTCGTAGCCGATGATAACTAGCCAGCGGCAAGACCGAGCGATTGGTTTCGTCCTGTCGGCGGTTCTGCCGGGCTCCGAGATGGAAAATTATGACGTCTCGCATGACGGCAAGCAGGTGGCGTTTTCGTTGCGAGATCAACAGGGTATCTCGCACATGTGGCTTTCCCCGACCGATCACCGGTCGTCACCGCACGTTAGAGTCTGCTACCAGCCAGGACTCGCCGTTTTTTCTTCCCGATGGCGATTTGGTGTTGCGTTCCGCGGAAGGATGGGACAGAATTTCGTTTATCGCACCCGTCAGGATGGTACCGACCGTCGGAAGGTCATTCCCGACCCGGTTCTGGATGTGGGTTCGATCTCACCAGATGGCCGTTGGGTAGTGGCCGGGGCCAACAGACCGGACGCCGAACATCAGGCTGTCCTCGAGCCCCACCCCGTGGACGGTGGTCCGTCCCCCCACCTGTGCAACACACTCTGCGAACCTCGCTGGGACATCAGTGGGAAGTTTTTTCGATCCTCTTTTTCGGCGCTTCGGGTGATTTAAATACCTATGCCTTGCCAGTGAACCCGGCTCGCGGCATTCCAGGTTTCCCTCCTGGCGGCCTCAATATACAGCGGCGGACTTGAAGGCGGAGAAACGAGTTGTCGTGATCCCGCAAACAAATTGATTCAGCCGCGGGACCGAATCTTTACTCCTACACGCGCGAGAACACGCGGCGGAATATCTATCGCATCCCCTTGCCCGAGTAGCTTGCTGAAAACCCGCAGATTCCTCTCGGGAGAATTTGCCTCCAATGGTGCCGCCCGGCGGTTTCGGATGAAAAGTGAGTTTTTCAACAGCCACGCGATTTTTCGACAGTGATCCGTTGACCCCCCACTGTTTACTGCTTAGAGAAGGCCCAAGCCGTAATGCGCCAGCCAGCCTGTCTCCGCTTCAACGCCACGGCAAAAGAGGCGATTCCTTAACGGGCTTACCATGCTGTTTGTAGGTGTAGGTCATGGGAGCCACGAAATACGCCCGATCCCCGGTGATGTCGACGGTCCATGGCGTGCCCAGAGGGATGTCCCCGTCCGTAATCCCGTTCTTCTCGTTGTAGGCATTCAACGCCTTCAACCAATCCGCGCAGGCCGTCGGGCCGTGCCACTCGTGCGGCGGAAATTCGTCGAGAATCGACACATGTGAGTCACACATTGCAAGCCCCTCCGGCTTGTCCAGATTATCGAGATATCGATGCACCGCTGCTACTACGTCGTCCTTCAGCCGGCAAAGGCCGATCCGGGAACTGACGGCGAGGGCAAATACGATGGTCATCGCTGCGGCAGCAACGCGCTTAAAGTCCATAGCATCCTCCATTCGAAATACACTATCGTCTTGGCCGAGTGACCGGATCGACGCACAGGAGTATACCGCAGGTGAGCGCGCACTCTAACGCCCTCATGCGTAACGGAGAGACTCGGGAATCGTTGACGTAACCAGGCGTTAGCGCTCAGAACCTGTCGTGAGTGCTATCGCGATGTTTCAACAGCGTATAGGTACGCAAGTCTTCGGATGAGAACAGGCGTTCACTTTCGCGTCTCGTAGAGCGCAAGGACAAGCGCTCCCGCCGACGCAGAGAACACCGAATAGTCGAGCGGAGACTTGATACCGAACGAGATTGCCATGGCAGTGCCGAACAAAAGCAGTAGGATGGAACTGCCGAGAGCCGCCCAACGGAGCCAAATGCCAAGCACCAGAGCAAGGCCAAATGCGAGTTCTGCAACAGTGGCGGACCACGCTAGGAATGGAATCGTTGAGGCGGGCATGAAGGAATTCACTTGCGCTGTGTACCGCATGAATCCCGCAAAATTGCCATAACCGACGTTCCTGCCGGTATACAAACCGAAGCGGTCGGCGATCCCAGAGAGGAATGATACTCCGAGTGCTATGCGCAGGTAGAACATTCCCCACCGCTGCCAAGCTACCTCGTGCGATTCCGTCGTTTTGCTGTTTAATGTTGCAGGCGAGCTATTCATAGATCACCCATTCGTGCTCTGCCAAAGCCAGCCTGAAGCTAGGCCAAGGGTCTAGTTTCGTCTCCCAAGATACCAACCAATTCTTCAAGCGTTCAAAGGTCATGTGCAATTCCGGCCTCGCCACAACAGGCCGGTTTACTCGCAAAACTCGCCATGGGCTCCGCCCGGCTAAAAACGTGCAACAGTGTGGGCCTAAAGGCACTGGCAAAGCAAGTCCGTTCACTTCGACCCGAAATGATAATACTCTACATGACCGGATACAGTGGCGAGTTTATCCGGGCGGACATGCTGACTCCGGGAGTGTCATTCATACAGAAGCCCTTCAACTCCTGCCGACCTCGGACGCAAGATTCGCAAACTGTTGTCTGACCCGCGAAAGAGGCTGCCGGAGACTCTGCCGCTCTCAGACAACAAGCCGACGAAGGTCCAAAAGCAGCGTCAGCGCGTGCCTCCGGATGACAGGGTGTGTACGTTTTCGCACCGTATTGGCCAGGCTCGATCACCCAGTTCATCCTCGAAAACACAAATCAGCGTGGCAGCGCGGCTGAGCTGATCGAGTGTGAGCAGCCGAAGAGTGTAACGCATCAAGACAGTTAGACCGGATGACCCAATTCCCGGATTTCGCAGCCGACGCAGCAGGATGGTAAATGCTGCCAGACCAAGATATGCCTCAGTCTTACCGCGCCTGTTGGGAAGAACAACAGGTCAACCAGCGAGCGGTCGGAATGCGTCGGCTCCACCACGCCTCGAATGTTAAGCAGGAGAAACGCAAGCTGGAACGGCCGCCACTTCGGCTCGGACTGGGGATACCGCTTCTACTGCGGAATCGCCAAGTCTATCTCGGATCAGTTGGCGCAGCCAGTCCTCGGTCAGCTTTTCGGGATGAGACGCTTGTCGGATGGACGCGTCGTGTGCGCACTTTCCAGAAAAAAGGCGGCACCACGGGTACGGCCTCTTTTTTCTGGGCGCAGAGCAAGATCCCACTCCTTTTCAATGTATCCATTGCCCAGATGAAAGCTGTGATAGGCAATATACTCATCACGAACCCAATCAAATGTGATTCGAAAAAAAAAAGTTGTCTGCCCTTCTTGAGCGAAACCATCATCCGGTTTGACTTGGGCCTTCTCGGTTTTCTCGATTTTAAGGACGGCCGCGAGTTCCTGCTCTTCTTCTCCCAGAATCTTGAGGATGGCGTTCGCCGCGTCTTCGGTGGATTTATAGCTCACAGGTTAATAATGCTATCGCCAAAGGGTGCTCAGTGAAATCGATTTTCGCTATCCTCTTCGCAATCTCATTACCGGCAGTACCGCTTTCGGCATCGTTGAATGTTCAGCAATCGAGTGACGATTTTTTCTGATCGGCAGATTTCACGCAGCGCGTCTAAGCAGACCACCGAGCTCATCCTTGATCTTTTGTAAGCGGTGTAGCCTTTCTTCATACCGCAGCCGCTTTTCTAATTCACCCTTGCGATATGGCATCTCGCCACGATGGGCGGTGGCGATCTGAGCAACCTCACTTTGTAACTCTCGGACGCGTTCAGTCAGCCGTTCATCCATAGGTCCTCGCATATGGGGCTCGCACCGACGTCGACGCGTTTGTGATGGCGTATCTTCTGAGTTGGATGGCTGGCATTCGAGCGGGAATGGGCTGCGTGCCAGTGTCAATGCAAAGAGCGTCCCCTAGAAGGAGTGTCTACACATGCACATAGGTGCAGTGTTACTTTGACGCCCGGAGGTAACTGCCTGATATGACTATCGAGCCATTCACGAGGCGCCCCAAACTCGGATACTTTCCATCAGGGTCGGTGAAGATGTCCCGCCCTGGCTCCTCTAGCGGCCTTGACCCGCCCCCTAGGGAATAGTGGGTATGGACAGAGGCATTCCCCTTGCTAGACTTTTTCTAAGGAGTCCGTCATGCCATCCCCCGACTCCAAAACACGCGCTCGTTCTGAACTCGTCGACCTGATCGAATCACAACTGAATACCCTGGAAAAGAAAACTTTCGGCTGCGTCACAGAGGCAGAACTCTGGGAATACGAGGACAGGCGCGACCGCATCTGTCAGCTCTACGCTGAACTCATCGACCGAGAAGCCGCCGCGTGCTTGCGGCTGCTAGGAGGAAATCAAGAAATGACCACCTTTCTGATCCTCGGGTTGTGTGTTGTAGTACTGTGGGCAGGCAGCAAAGTGCTGAATAGCCTCCACAAAGTCTGATCGCAGGACGATAGAATCCCGCGCGGGTCGACAACAAAATGAACCGCGACCCGCGCTCCCTTTCCTGCCAACTACACTCGCGCAGGAGTAATCCAGAGTTCAAACTGGCCGCATGCGAGAGCAATATGGGCTTGCCGCGCGGCCTTTCTGGGCCGACGAATTTTACTGCTTGTTGACCTGCGATCCGGCCTCGGTGATGCTGCCTTTTACGAGATCAGTCTGAATCTTGAGCTTCTGCTGCGGGCGCAGGTCCACCATGGTGTCGAAGGGCAGGTAGCCTGGTAAAGCGATACGCAGGCGGTGCTGTCCGGGAGTAAGGAGCATGGCTTGGCCCACGCCGTCAAACTCGTCTACGTGTCCGGCGTATTGACCGTCGACAAAGACCGCCGCACGGGAGGGGGTGGCGGCTATTTTCAGTTCGCCGGTGGCGTCCTTGGTCGGCAACCGAGCCGATTTCACCAACTCGACGTTGACTTCGCTGGGTCTGCCCAGGCTCCAGGATGATCTGCTTGACAAACTCGTTGTACCAGGCCTGGCGGATGACAATTTCGTGCTTGCCGGGCAAGAGCGTTAGTTTCTTGTCGCCTGCAAGTTCTTTTACAAAGCCTACGTATTGCCCGTCTACCCACACTCCCGCGGTCTTTTCGTCTTTGCTGTGAGCGGCGAATCGCAACTCGGACTGCACCCGGTCCTCGGCGCACACCACGCCTATCAACAAAATCACTACCACTGGCACCACTCTACGATTGGACATTTGGGTCATTGAAAACTCCTTTGTGACCCTACAATCAGCCGGAATGTGACACGCGCGCGCAGATCTGGGTCGGCTGGATGGCGGTGCTCGGGAAGTGAGTTCGAAATGGAGCTGGAGGTCTCAGCTCACTTGAGAAGCAACTGCGTACTAATTAATACCTCAAAACCAATTCGAGAACAAGTTGCGGTGAGCGTGCGGGTGCGCCGTGTCGTAGGCCTTCCGCATCAGCCCCGTAAAAACGAAGGCGTATTGCGCGCGTTTCACCGATTCACCTGACTTCTACGCCGGCGGCCCTGAGCTCATTAGCGGCCTCACTACTTGCAACTGATGGGTTACAAAAAAGCGAAACCGAAATTCGGTTTTCGTTTCGGACTAATCGGGCAGCCGCTTCGAGGGGCCCGTTCGGGAAACGCGAAGCATGAATTGGGCGGATATGGCAGCGGGCGATGGAGGGCTAGAAGGACCACGACATCCTAGTATTGCCTATTGGATGTGCGACGCTGGCAACCAGAGTGGCTGCTGAGGCCTAGTTGGTGTCTTACGGTCCAGTGGTCGCAGGACGGAAAATTGGTCGGATCCATCAACGTGCGGACTGCGCCCGGTAAGGTAGTTCTGGCGTACAAGCGTCGCAGTGACGATGAATTGTGGCAAAACATGGAGGATCCAGTCTCAATCACCTGGACAGCATGCCACTACGGCGGTGTGCGGGCCTGGTTCATCTGTCCGGTGCCCGGATGCCAGCGCCGCGTTGCGATCCTCTACATTCCCGAAGAATATCCGGTACTGAACCAACCCGTTCAGGAATACCTTAACGCTGTCAAGTATAAGGCAAGCGAGGAGCGAGCGAGGGAGCTCGTTTTCTTTTTCTGGCCAAGACATTACGGTCCTCGCTGCTTCAGAACCCCGATCATCCTGCGAAGAGCCTTGCTGAACTCGACACGGTTATCAGATCAATGCGTTCCGGCGAAGTGCCGAAGAGGGCGCGGTAAAGCTTCCACTTCAGATGCAGATAGTCCGACAACAGATGAAGGGATATGAAGGGCTGCCGCAACCATCAGAACGATTGCGATCAGCAGAGCCACATAGGGCCACTCGATGCGATCTTTGGCGGCGTGCCGCGTGAGATTTCGGGTACTGTCCCTAATCTGTTCAAATTAGGAGAGCACGAGATTCTGAAGAAGACGAGCTGGAAGTGATACTCGCGTGAGAACGCTACGAAATGAGGGAGCTTAGAAAGGTTAATAGACATGGCAAAGAGTAAACCTAAGCAGCACCACGAACTGTACGTCTATCAGTACCAGTTTCTCGATGATCTCAGTTTCATCCAGAACCCCAGTAAAGTGAGCATCTTTGCCAACATGGAGCCCCCAGATTTGGAAAGTCTTATCTCCTCGGTTCGTGAGCAGTTCTCAACCGCTGGTTGGGAAGGAGACGGTAACCTTGGCGTGATCTGGCTGCCGCCATTCGTCGATGTGGGAATCGAGGACACCTGGGGAACGTATGTCTGGCATGTGAAGCAATCGAACAACGGGCTTTCTTGGATTGCGAGCAACAGCCCATTAAATTTCGCAAGACTCAGAGACCAGAACAAGAACCTCCCTTCGGATACGCATCTCCCCGCGAGCATCGTATATACAGACTGTCTCACTCTGAAAAATAAGGCTGAACAGTTAGCACGAGACGTGCTTCGCAAACTTAAGGCTCTCGCTGGTCTCAAAGGTCGCGTGATCGCCGACATCCGCGATGAACTCCTTATCGTTGCGCAGGGCGAAATGGTCGCGCAGCTTAACGAGTTCTTGGATGACTGCTACTTGGAGGTACTACAGGAGGTTTTTAGCGAAGGCAATCGGAGTAGGCTGACGCTGGGAAAATTTAAGGCCAGCCTGAATCCAGCGCACTACATACCGAAAGACGCGGATAGCGAACCGACTACATTAGATCCAGCCGGCGCTGAGTGGTTCCCAATGCGCGGCCTGATCAAAGACATATGGCTGTCGTATAGGTTCGAGGCATTCCGCGAGAAGACCAACATGCTTTTTCGTGCTTGCGAGTACAAAATCGACCCAAGCCTTCACCAGGAATTAAGAAAGCATGTCCAACTGAGGAACTGCATTCAACATCACCAGCGCAGGGTCAACAAGGAGAGTCTGGAGATGGTTGGTGTGCAGAAATTTACCTTGATAGAGGACGACGGCAAGAGCGTGCAGCTCGGAAGCGGAGATAAGATTTCCTTTTCGGCGAAGGAAATCATAGCGTTTGCGCGAGTTCTGATACAGCTGGCGTCCACCTTTGACACTCACATTCGCAAGCGTGTGCGATCTCTTGCATGGGTGCCTCGCAAATTGGGGAACGAGGTCCTAGTAACCAAGAAACGTTTGACAGCATAGCTCGCGCTGTGGAAGAGGGCCGCAAACACGTGCTGGCGATTGTGGTGGGAACCTCCAAAATGCCGGGCGCGATTATCTTGTCTAAGAGCACTGTCTGCCTCACCTATGTGTTCCCACCGCAGTGTTGAAGGCAACCAATCCGTGTTGAGAACACCGCTCAAAATCACGCCACTGGCCAATTCGCCGAAAGTACCTCAGCCTGTTCCAAGACTGTGATTGTGGCTCTCGCGATAAGCATGAGCGCGATAAGAGACACCCCGGCCGAATCGAACTGCCTGACTAGACCAGGGGCGTCGCCGGGTAGTGGGTCAGTATGATTTCCACAGTCTCGCCTTAGCATCGCGTTTCGTGGCATTATGGAGCCGTGTCAGCGGACGGAGGTAGCCCGAAAGATAACTATCATCAGAAGGATCAAAGCCACCGTCGCGATCGCCAATATTGTGATGCCTTGAGATTTAGTGAATCCCCACTTCATAACGGCAGCAGTGTAACTCGGGATTGAAAGACCCGCAACGAGATGACAGTCGGCAAAGGAAAACGCCCTGCCAGCCCGAAGCACGAGCGCGCAGCCGCCGCCTGAATGACAAACGAAGGTTTAGTCGAGTCGTCTGGAAGCCCTACTTCTTGTCTTTCTCTGTGGCTTCAGACTTGGCTTCCGCTTTCCCTTCGGCTACGGCTTGTGCTTTTGCTCCGCGAACTTCCGCAAGGAACGGCTGAGCTGCGGACGGAACCGCCACTTTGCCCAACAGCAAAGCCCGAGTTGTGACCTTGGGTCCGTACATCGCGTGCCGGGAATCGTTGTCTTGGCGGATCGATGCGCCTTCCAACGTGAGCCCAGCAAACGCGCCCTTGGCACGGGAGTAGGTCAGGATCTCTGTATCCATCTTCCAATCCGTACCGGCCTCGGCATGCCGTCCAACTGGACCCGCGGCTGCGGAAGCGTCCGCTCCAAGTTGGAAATTACTCTCGAGCAGCTTTTGCATCCCTTTTTCATTCTGAATGATCATGACGAGGTCCACAGCTTCCACGCCGATCTGCAGTCCCCAGCTTCCACCTGAAATCGTGATGAATGCCGGCGCACTCCAGCCTTTCGCCGTGCGGCAAGTGGCTACGCCTTTGCCTCCCTTACCTCCGAAGACAAAGCCGCCTTTGACCATGTGCGGTACGACGGCTACGCACTTTGCGTGCTCCAACACTTCTTCCGGGATTCCGTTGTCAGGCGCTCCCATAATTTCGTGTACCACGTCGGTGGCGTTGTCCAGCCGGTCGGTGGCATCTTCCCGCGCCGACCCTGCCCAGCACAGTGTGCCCAAGCTCAGCATCGCAAGTACAAACATTATTTTCTTCATATTACGACCTCATTTCTTCTGCCCTTGGCACATTAACAAGTCAGGGCTGACCTGTCTGATCAACAATGCTCACAGCAACTAATCGGGGCACATCTTACCCGACGATGATGCTGCGGCTCTCTTGCACCAATTACTAAGTGTCACGGCCTTCAGTGCCTTCCTTTTCATCTAGATGCACCTCAAAATTGGGTAGTGGTGCAGTTTGAATATCCACAGGGTAGCCAAGGCAGGCGACGTGTGGGAAACTGTGGGGCATGCCGAAAGAGGACCAGCCTACGGCCCACGAAAACGGCGAGTCTCAGAAACTCGTGGACCGCATTGAGAAGGAAGTGGATGCTCAAAGGAAGAAGCGAACCCCGAAGACTCCATCCAAGCCTCCACAACAAAAACGCAATCTTAGAGTAGTCAAATGGGTCGGCACTGTCCCAGCTCTTGGAGTCTGCACTTTTTGCAATCGCCAGTTCATGGTCCCCATGGAGTCCATGAAAAGGATCGAAGATGCGCAATGGAATCTCGACCTCCAATTCAGGGAGCACAAGTGTAAGCGCGAGGACGCCAGCCAAGCCGCTGCCCGGATCGTGAAGAAGGCCTACTGAGTGAGCAGGGAGATGCGCTTGGCACGTAGAGGTGCGGCTATGCCAAGTTCCTGAAAGAGAGCGTCAAACTCACCAAGAAAGCACCATGTTCGGTGTCAAACTGCACCACTACCGTTGTTCCGAAAAAAGAGATTTTCGATCATTGCCCGTAAAGCACTTAGAAGGCTGGCATTTTAGGGGATTTTGGTACACCGCTATGTATCGGCTACAAATCGCATCAACTAACTTCCAAAGGCACCGGAGTCGCCGGGTTCAAAGATGACACGAATACGATCCGAGGAGCCATTCTTAGCGATGTCCCCGCCTACCTGGATCGCTTCTGAGCGGCTGAGTTCAATCGGGCCGATGTCTGGCTGTCCGGAGACGACGAACGTGAGATGGACCGAAAGTGCTTTCGCCGTGACTAGGACCTTGATGTCGCTGTTAATTCGCAGCTCGGTCGTCGCATCCACAGCGGTCCAATTGTAGCGGAGTTAGTAGCTCACGGGCCCAAGCGTCTTGCAGCATGAGAGGCCCCCAAAGCGGGCAGCGGCCAATGAAAACGGCTTACGCGCTGGACATCAAGGTTTACCAGGCGTCTGGTTAGCTTGGAAACATAGAACGCGGCCCGATGCGGTTGATATTCAGGTCGCAGCTTGGGAGAGTGAAGCACCTGCGGCTGTCTCGGCGCACTACCTGCCTTCTTAATGCGCTCTACCACTTCCTCCACAGTCAGAATGTTCTGCATGTAGAAATGCTAGTCGAATGGATCAGAGTACGTCTGTTCAGTATCGCTCACAGAGCCTTAGTGGTGAAGAGCGGGCAAGAGTACGCCGTCATGTGCGGTGGCAATACAGCGGATTTCGGTACGTAATTTCGCTCTTTAGAGGGCGGGCCGTCTATCAGGATTTCTCTTCGCTATGGCCCGGGGAAGCCAGCTCGCGCGGGATCTAAGCGCTAACGCGGCCTGATGGATGCGCGTTGTACACTGTTCCGGTATAAAGCTGGACGCGGTTCGGCGGTGACATGGGTGCAGCGAGTTCCGCTTTGAGCCAGGCCCAGGAGCATGCACTCAATGCATGGATCAACTTTTCCGGTCACTTCGGCGAGCACGCAAATTGACGATTAGAGGAGTGCGGAAAAGCTTATAGCCCGCGGCCTGCGCAGGACCTTAGTTATCGTTTCGTTGCCATCGCAGGCGAATTGGACAGGCCATTCATAAATTGGAGACGGCACTTGCTATCCTCGAAGTGCAAACGGGCGGAATGCTTTGAGGGCTACCTGCCGCGCCTATGACACCCAAACGGAAACGCTGGTTGTGGATTGCGTTTTGGACCTTTCTCGCCATCGCTACTCTCTTGATGTGGCCCTGGGATTGGGCGGGGTGGTAGCCGTACACAATAGGCGAATGCCGGCGCTTGCGATCAGGCCCCGTAATTAAAACGTATCACTGCAGCCTCGCGTACTCTCGCCTTGGCTCCCTCTCGGGGTGAGCATATCGGGGTTTCATGATGCCAAATCGAATACGATGCGTATCTGTGCGCTGTAGTCAGATGGTTGTCCATCCCTCTTGCTGGATTGAAGCCTATCTGTGATGCAGCTGCAATCGCGGACTCGTCGGTTGGAGGCAAGTTGCTTGGAGTGTGGCAAATCTCTGACAGCGGTCAATGTTACCCAGATCGTAGGGAGATGAGCCGCTGCCGCTCACAAGGTCCTTTTCTCAGCGCAGGACAGAAAATGCTTCAACACGCCAAATGTGCTAGAGCATTCTCTTGAGAACCGCAAGACTGTTGAGTACATCTCTCAGTTTGCGATGCTCCTTGGATTGTGCAATCGGCAATCCTCGTAAGCGTTGATGGATGGCCCTCTTAGCCACGTCGATGCTCGCTGGCAACTTGTTCCGGTCGAATTCCATCGCTGCGGCTCTATAAACGTCGAGCCAATTCCTGTCATTATGGCTCATCGAGGGAGCCTCCGCGCAGAGGCCCTTCCGTATTGAGTAATCTGCATATGGCGTACAAGCAAACAAGCACCTCGTGCCGACAGTTGAGCAGTTCCGCGCTCTCCTTTGTTCAGCGCCAGATGGCGATCAACACCGCGACGACCACAATGGCTCTGGCGGTATGAGGGAATCTGGCTGTCATGTGGATGATGCCGGAGATGCTTCCAATACCGAGATAGGGCATGTGCCCACCTGCCTTCTCGAACCAGTATCGCTATCACGCGACGTGTGCGATCTTGCCGAATCGGGCTTTCTCGGGCGAAGCGGGAATCTGGGGAAGGGACTCTCGCGGGGTCCCCGACGGACCCTCGATTAGAACAGTGCAAGTGCAATGCCAAACCAGACTTGCGTTACCGGGCGAGAGCCGCGACCATCGCCTTCTGCCAACCGGCCGCCGGGATAGCCACTAACGAGAGCGACTTAGCCCACGGCAAGCGGAGAAGCGGTATTCTCTGCCACGCTCTCTTTCGCGTTGACATATGGGGTAGTCGAGCATTCGACGCGCAAAGCAAATACACTTCGCAGGGCAAACATGTTCCATAGCGCCGGGCTCACAGCGACGACAGCGCCAAAAACGAACGCGTCCCAACTCTAATTAGAGTCACGGGACGCTCGTTCGAACAGCCTCCCCCGGAGTCTATTCACCCCTACCGTAAACCCGGTTTCATTTTCCAACACTTGTATAAAATTGAACAGTTGCAGAGTGGTAAAACGGGTAGCCTGTTTGCATGTAACTCCGAACCTCGCGGTCATGGGCTAGTGCCGGAATACCGACCTTTGGACCCTCACGACCGCGTCACATTCAATCAACCCCAAAGCGTACCACTTCATGCCGGACCCCTCAGGTCCGGCTTTTTGTTTATTCGCCGTGAGTTCCGGTTGCGCTCTGCGGTTTCTTTCCAGTGCGCTCCCGGACTTTGTCACCGAAATCCGAAACCTTCTCGGCGATGTCGGCTCTAGTCTTTTCGCCTCTGGCGGGCGCAATTAGTAGACCGACTCCGACGCCAACACCAACTCCGATTAGCAGAGCACCGACTTTGCCGAGTATGTGTGAATCTTCTTCGCCGCGAAGCACGTCGCTGGCTCGGCTCACCCGGTCGGATGCGGTGCCATACGTGTCTCTGACTCGGGTTTTGATGTCGTCTAAGTTGTCTGGCAATTGGTCACGTAGGGAATTAAGCAGGCTGAGTCCGGCACCCAGCAGAACGCCGAGGAGGAGTTCTTTCTTCTTGAATTTCATTTGTATTCTCCGACGATGGTGTCGCCGATATGGAGATGCAGAAACCGGGCGGAGTGTTGGCGGAGAGACTCGATAGAATTAGAATGCTTGCCGCCCGCGACGAGGAAAACTCGAATTCGATTGCATTCCCGACTATCCACCAGCGGAGAGCATTGACTGGTGAACTCTATTCCTCGCTGGAACAGCGATTGGTCTACGCTTCAATGAGCTACGTCGCATTTACCGTTTTAACTAAAAGAGAAAACAAAAAACGTCCCAGACTCGGTTAAGTCGTGAGACGCTCGTTGAGAAGTCCTCCTGCGAGTTCTGCTCACGACCAGATTACTTGTGTGGTGGTGTCCCGCACTGGTCAATTGTATACAGTGGAAAGCGGTAGCTGGTCATGAGAACCCTCTAGGTGCCACCTATACTGTACTCGGTCTGGAGTTGGGCGTCTGAGCTATAAGGCCCACACCAGTCGGCTGCGCCCTCGCATTGACGAGCCGAGCTTGTGCCTGATGGGATGGTGCCACCAGATTCCCCGGCGTCCCCCCTAGCCTCGCGTCCGACTTGCACCTAATCTTAGTGATCGGTGTTCCATCGAATGTGAGCGTTTGTGAACAGACAGTCAAATTGATACCAGATAAAGTTTGTGCTGTTCCACTCTTAGGATGCTCCAGGTTCTCAGGCCGGAACTCAACCGGTGCATAACGCGCGAGTGTTCTGCGTAAGGACCAACAGCAAAATCAAATCCCAAGTGAAACCTTAGACCGCCGCAAGGCGAGAATCTTAGGAGGATTCCATGAAAAGAGTATTTCTATTGATGTTTGCATCGGCTCTGCTAGCGACGTTGGGGTTTGCGCAGACTCCCGAGGCTGGTAGCAAAACTGACCTGGCAAACGTTAAAGGGTGCTTGGGTGGATCTGATGGCAACTACACGCGGTAGCTGTCAGCGCACCCACTGAGAAAGCTGCTCACTCACCTCGATCGGTCACCTGGTATTTCCTTCCTTCGGGGCTTTGAGACTCTTGATGGAGCGCTGCGAGATGTGCATTTCGTCCTTTCCATGTCCGCACCGTGTCCGTATAAGATGCGTTCCAGCGTGTTTCAGTGTCCTTCAATGTCTCCGTATCGTCAAGCTAATAAGCGATGAATAAAGGGGAAACCGCGGAACCCTTGTAATGCCGTGTCCGCGCGGAAACTAGGACAGCAGATTCTGGATCTGCTTATCGGGGTTCGAATCCCTGCGGGGCAACCAAAACCAGAATCAATCCGCAGGCTAATTTCGAGTGCGCAAGAACCACGCAGGGGCGGGTGTCCTCACCTGCCCAGCCGGGCAAAAGCCCGGCAGTTTCGGCGCGAAGAAGAACTGGCGAGCTTTGCTGGTCTGCCCAGATGAGGATATCTGGGCCTACGTGGTCGTGCCAGGCCAAAACGATCAGTCAAATACAACCGTTTTGTTGCCGTAAGTCAGGACGCGATGGACGAGGTGCAGGCGCACTGCGCGACCCAGAACCGTTCGTTCCAGATCTCTGCCGTTGCGGATCAAGTCATCGATGGAATCGCGGTGGGAGACGCGGGCTACCTCCTGTTCGATGATTGGTCCTTCGTCGAGATTCATGGTGACGTAGTGACCGGTGGCTCCAATCAGCTTTACGCCGCGGAGAAAAGCCTGATGGTAGGGCTTGGCGCCCACGAAGGCGGGAAGAAACGAATGATGAATATTGATGATGCGATTGGGATAAGCCGAGATCACGTTTTCGGTCAGCACCTGCATGTAACGGGCAAGGACGATCAGTTCGATCCCTCTTGATTCAAGTTCGCGCATCTCCGCGGCTTCCTGCTGATGCTTGTTTTCCGCGGTTATCGGAAAATGCAGAAACGGCACACCGTAATGCGCCGCGATGTGGCTCAGGTCAGGGTGATTGCTGAGAACCAGTGCCATTTCGGCGTTGAACTCTCCTGCACGCTGGCGCTGGAGGAGATCTTCGAGGCAGTGCGGCAGGCGCGAGGCGAACAACGCAACTTTAGGAATGTGGCCGCTGAAGTGGAGTTCGAACTTCATTGCAAACTGTTCAGCCAGCGGACGAAATTGTCCTTCGATCTGCTCGCGAGGGATTTGGAATCCGTCGAGGTGAAACTCGAAGCGCGCCAGGAAAACCCCCGCTTCGATGTCGGTGTACTGGTCGGATTGAAGGATGTTGCCGCCGTGGCGCGAGATGAAGCTTGAGATGCCTGAGACCAGGCCTTTCTGGTCGGGGCAGGAGACCAATAGTGTGGCGGTTTCAGACATGGGGGCTTTCCTGCGCGGTCTTCAGCTTGTGCAGACCGAAGGCTGCCGGGCGTCGCCCGGCTGGGCGGGTGGGGACACCCGCCCCTGCGTGGGCCGTGCTGGTCCCTTTCTTGCCTGTCTTCTTCTGTTTCTTTTTCTTTCGATCCAGGCAGTCACTTGCTTTTCGAGCACGGTCAGCGGCAGGGGGCCGTCCAGCAGGACGGCGTCGTGGAATTCGCGAATGTCAAAGTCCGGCCCCAGCTCTTTTTCGGCCTGCTGCCGCAGCTCTTTTATTTTAAGCTCACCGATTTTGTAGGCTAGAGCCTGGCCTGGCCAGGAAATGTAGCGATCCACCTCGCTGGTGGCGTTGTATTCGGTGGTGGCGACGTGAGCCAGAAAATAGTCAATGGCCTGCTGTCGGGTCCAGTGCTTGTAGTGCATTCCGGTGTCCACAACCAGGCGAACGGCACGCCACATCTCGTTGCTCAGCCTTCCGAAACGCACGTAGGGGTCGCCGTACAGTCCCAATTCATCGCCCAGCGACTCGCAGTAGAGCGCCCAGCCTTCCGCGTAGGCGCTGTATCCGCCGTAGCGCCGGAATTGGGGAAGGCCTTTCAGTTCGATCGCAATGCCGCCCTGGAAAGTATGGCCGGGTATGGCTTCGTGCAGGATCAGTGAAGTGATTTCGTATTCCGGGCGGGTCTCCGGCTTGTAGGTGTTGATATAAAAGAACCCGGGGCGGGAGCCGTCGGGCGCAGCGCCGTCGGCGTAGGCAGCCGGCATCCCCGGCGCAATCTCCGCTGGGACCGGCTCCACGCCATACGGCAAGCGGGGAAAAGTGCGAAACAGCTTAACCAGCAGAGGATCTATTTCCTTGGCGCGGGCGCGAGTGAACTGCAGCAAGTCATCCCCGCTCTTTGCGTAAAAGCGCGGATCGGTCCGCAGGAACTGAAAGAATTCCTTGGTCGTTCCCTTGAACCCGGATTGTTCGCGGGATTTGTCCATCTCTGCGTCGATGCGCTTGACTTCCTGTAAACCGATCTCATGGATCTGCTGCGGCGTCCGATTGGTTGTCGTTCTCGACCGGGTCAGATAGGCGTAGGTGGCGTCACCGTTGGGAACTTGCCAGGCCCCCACCGGCGCGAACGACGCCGGCAAGTAGTCGTTCCGGATGAATTCTCTGAATCGCTGGAATGTCGGGAGAACATCGTTCTTGATCGTCTGCTGCGCGGCTGCGGTCAGACGCTGCTTGTCTGCGTCGGAGAAAGACGCCGGGACCCTTTTGAATGGTTTGTAGAATCCGTGCTTAGTGGGATCCTGCCAGTCCATGCCATTCAATTGGGTGAGCACCTTCTCGCCGATCACCCTGGGCAGCACGATGTGATCCTTAATTCCTTCCCGCATCAGGCCGATGTTCTGGTCCATGTAGGCAGGGAAGTTGCGCATGCGGCCCAGCCAGTCGTCATAATCCCTGACAGTTTCGAAGCGGAGGGAGTTCACCGTGCCTTCAACCGTCTGGATGCCCTCGAAGGTATTGGTGCGCACCAGATACCACTTGAATGGCTCGCCCTGCAGATAGTCGTTCGTGTTGTACTCGAAGACTTCGTAGCTAACCTGGTCTTCAGGAGAGAGTTGCGCGCGATCAATCTGTTTCAATTGCCCCAGAACCTCACGAGCGTGCTGGAAGGTCTTCTGTACCGCATTCAGGCTGAGGTCTTGCCACTTGTCATTCCAGCGCCGGTCACCCAGTTCAGACGCGGCGACGGGATCGAGGGCCATCTGATATTCCCATTCGCGATCAAATAACTGATGCAGAGATTGGGTGGCGGTGTTATCGGCTGCGAATGAGAGGGTGGGAGTGGCGATCAGACAGCAGATGAGTGCACGGCGGATAAAAAGCATTCAGGAGCTCTCCGGGTGATAGGAAGTGGGAAAGTTAGCAGAGCGGCAGCGGCGGTGCAAGTTTGCGGGCCACGTTGAACCGGTGGGTCCGACGCCCCGTGCGGGACGAGCAAGGGTCGCCGGGTGCAGGCACGAAAATACTGCCGGGCTTTGCGCTGGGCAGGTGGGACACCCGCCTCTACGTGGTTTGAGACGAAGGAGACAACTTCCCTCGAACGGCCGAGTTGGCCAGGCCGTTGGCTTCGGCGTTTCGTTCACGCGGGACGTGGGTGATGGAAAACTTCAGGGAACGGGTCAGCTTGCAACAGATCCAGTGCAGGGAATAAAGGCGAGGGCTGCGGCAGGAGTACTCGCCGCGCATCTGACGGACGACCACCTGAGAGTCCGAATAAACGTGAAGGGCCCTGGCTTTAAGCTCCAGGGCGCATTGCAGGGCTTCCAGCAGCGCGACGTATTCGGCGACATTGTTGTCCTGGCGGCCGATCGACCTGGCGATGCGGATGGTGCCACCGGCCGACCCTTCAATCACCACCCCAATGCCCGAAGGCCCCGGATTCCCCAGGGAACCACCGTCCACGTAAGCCACCAAGTCCGACATGCAGTCCGCTGTAATCAACATGCGTCAGAAATCGTTCTCGCGTCAAGTTGTTTATTCGGAGTCGCTGCAACGCGGAGTTCGGGTTGTGGAATAGTTTGTGGAAAACGAAGAAACGGATTTTCCGGAATCAAGTAAGCGATAGCGGATCAACGATGTAGGGATTTTGATTTGCACAGGAATGAAATCCACTGCTGCACCGAAAAGCGGCGTTGACATTTAACGTCAATGCATTTAACTTCGCGAACGTCGACGGTCGAAAGGGTTGGCCCAAATTAAAACTTGGCCAGTCTGAAGTAGACCGGGTGATCCGCCGGAAGGGGTAACCTGGAAGGCGACCGAACCCGAAAAAACCGACGGCTCTGCGAGGAGCAGTTGGGGTTAGGGACTGCGAAAGCAGCGATCACATCAAGGGCCGTGATGGTGCATGCTTCCACGCTGTTAAGCTCCCTCGCAAGAGCTGGCGGCTAGAGCATAACCAATGTCACGGCCTTTTCCTGTTTTGTAAACTTTCCGGTCTTTTTCTGTCGTTCCTTTTCCTTTCATCAAACAGTTCTCCGATATCGCTTCTCAGACTGGCTGCTGGGGGACCCGCTTTTCCATGCGGACGATGGGCAGAGTTTCTCCGTTGGCCAGTGGAACCTCCAGATCTTCCAGAGCGACGTAACCGCGAGCCATGTACAGTGGCACTCCGGTGAGAGTGGCGCCCATTTCAAAACGGGTGAAGCCGGCGGCCTGGGCCGCATTTTCGCAGGCCTCGAGAATCATGCTGCCGATGCCACGTCGCGCATATTCTGGATGAATGAAGAAGGCGCGAATCCTGGCGGCATCGTGTTGCGGATCGAGCAAGGCGGCTTCACGAGCACTCCACTGGTCGCCGCCATAGAGAGTCTTGCGTTTGCTCCAGCCGCCGCAGCCGACGATCGACAACCTGGGTGGCACTCCTTGCGCGAACGGGACGGTCGCGCCCGCATTTTCGGCTACGAAATAGGTTCCATCGGCGATCAGCTGGGTATCGACGCCAAAGACAGTGGCTAACGCGCTATCAATCTGCGAAGGCGAGTAGTCGTTGGCCTGCAAGCCGCGCACTGATGCCTCGATCAGATCCCGAAGGACAGGGATGTCGGTAGAGGCGGCTTGGCGAATGTGGATGTTCACGGTGTGAGATTTCCAGTCGACGCGAAAGAGTCTACAACGTTTTGCCTGAGGATCGCTTCCGAGGCCACCGGGAAACAAAAGGGCGCATCTACTGAAACCGTGTCGGCAGTAACGAAACGGACCAACCGAAGATGAACAGCGTCAGGGGACGCTTACAGAGGCTGTAAGACTTGGAAGCCAGTCTTTTTGCTGTTTCGACTGGTGGAGTCGACGCTTGATCAGGCCGCGCGGCCGAATCGAGTCAGTCATGTAAGCGTCACGGTCTAAGGCGATTTCAGATTGGTGATTGCAGACTTCAGATTGGCTCGCAAGTTCCAGACGTTAATAATTGGGGATTGAAAATCTTCAATCCCCAACCTTCAATCTGAAATGTTTCTCTCCCGCTACCTGTCCGGCGAGCGTTCACCGTCCGGGCCAGGACCTCCTTCGCCGGAACGCCCTGGCCCATGCATGGGCGGGCGATCTGCTTCCAACTTGAGCCATTGATCGTGCGTCAACTGGCGTCGGATGCCCAGCAGCATGCGGGCGTTGGCTTTCTCCAGTTCGGCGCGCGCCTGTGCGACACGGTCGATCTGCGCCAGGAGCTTATTCTCGTCGGGAGGGTCGGCCGAGACCAGGGGCTCCATGATTGCTTCTTCTTTCTGCAGCGCCGCGAACTGATCGATCAGCTTGAGGCGGTTGGTGTTGAAGATGTCGTCCATCTTCTTTTGCTGATCGGTGGACAAGCTGAGCCGCTTAACGAAATCGGAATCGTCCCACCAGCGTCCCGGAGGACCCATGTGAAGCATTCCGCCCGGACCTCCGGGGCCGCGTGGACCACGACGGCCCGGAGCGCCGGGCCCTTGGTGCGGAGGACCGTCAGGAGCGCCAGGGGAGGGCTGCTGTCCAAAACTGGTCGTTCCGAGCAAGAGGGTGATAAGCAACAGCGTTATAAAAGGGGAATAACCGCTTGAGCGACTGCCATATGAAAGTTTCATAAGTCCTTTTTGCCTGAAGCCATTGGTTCTTCCGCACGTCTACTTGGCGGCAGAGGAATTTGATGTGACCGACTCCGACAGCTGCAACGGTTGCATTGGCGCGGGCACGGCTTCCGCGATCTCACTATTTACCTGGGACATGAGTTCATTGTCTTGTGCGATCTGTGAAGCGTTCTCCATCCCAGTTGCCGGCACGTTGATCTTTGAAGACTGAGCCATGTTCCCGGGTCCGGAACTCGTCCCACTTTGGCTGCGCTGGTAGAAGACAAAGCCCGCTGCAAACAGCAACACGGCGGCGGTTGCCAGCACCCAGTTGACAGCCCATGATTTTTTCGGAAGGGTGTGTCGAATCGATGCGCTGCGGCTCGTGGCCAGAGCGTCTTCATTCCAGGCGTGCGCGGCGTCGCGAAACGCTGTGATCGAAGTTTTCATCCCACCCAGCTCCCTGGTACACGCGGGGCAGCTCAGCAGATGGGCATTTACCGTCATCGACGAGACGCCCAGCAGATTGTCAGTTAATTCCGCATGCGTAAGATGTGCGCTCATACAGTTGCTCCAAGGCGGGCTCGTATTGCTCCCACGGCGCGGTACAGGTGCGTCTTAACCGTTGGCACGGACATCCCCGTAGCTTCGGCGATGTCCGCCAGGTCCATCTCCTCAACGAAGCGCATCACGAAAACGCTGCGTTGCTTGGCGGATAACTTCTTTAGAGCCTCATGAATCATCTCAACCCGCTCCCTGGCGATCAGTTGGGCTTCCGCGGAACTGGTGCCGCTGGCCAGGTGCTGGCTCACACCCTGGGCATCAATCGCGGTGGCGGCTGCTTTTCTCCAGAAACGGAATTTCTGGCTCTTGCTGTGGTCGCGAATAAGGTTGAAAGCGATCCGAATCAGCCAGGTACTTACGCTGCAATCGCCACGAAACTGATCGCGGGTCAAATGAGCTCTGAGGAAACAATCCTGGGTGATCGAGTCCGCGGCATCGCGGTCCGAGACCGAAAAAGCCACGAACCGGAACACCTTCGGCTTGTATTGCCGAATCACGGCGTCAATATCGTCCAGCTCGGAAATGTGCGGCTCTCCAGAAAGTGCGATGAGCTCGACCGGGATCGTCTGTGTCATCACTCCTATAGACGACGCGCTTGTAATTCAGATTACAAGCTTCTCGCCCGCGGCGCGCTCGTTTTCCTATTGAAAATCGCCGGAATTGTAGGCTTCCTGCGAAATCCGTCGTCCATTCGAATGAGGCTAGCGAAGAAAAACAGACGGGCGCTCGGGATTGCGAACGATCGCAGATCGGAAGCGACCGGACGCTGCGTTGACCGGAGAACCTATTGTCACCAGAAAACAGGAACAAGGAAATCAGCCGGCGCCACGCTATTGGCATTTTAGCGGTCACAGGTGCCGGCGCCATGCTCAGTTGCGGCGGAGGTTCAAAAACCGCTGCCGCCACAACAACCACCACGACCACAGCCACGTCGACCTCGAACACTTCATGCACCGTAACTCCTGAAGGCGAGGAAGGCCCCTACTTCGTCGACGACAGCGCCACCGGATTCAATCGCAGCGACATCCGCTCCAACCTGGACGGAAGCAATACGCAGAGTGGGATTCCGCTAACCCTGAACATCTATGTGTACGACAGCGAAAAAAGTTGTGCAGCCATGGCAAACGTGCAAATCGACATCTGGCATTGCAATGGTTCCGGCGTTTATTCAGCCGAGGATGTTGAAAGCACCACCGGAGAAACCTGGCTTCGCGGCTACCAACTGACAGACGCTAACGGATTGGCGAGCTTTGTGACGATCATGCCGGGGTGGTATCAGGGACGAACCACTCATATCCATTTGCGGTTGCGCTCCACCTATGACTCGACGAGCACGGGCGAAACAAACACCACGCAGCTATTTTTCCCGCAAGATACGATCAACACCATTAACACCACGATCAGCCCGTACAGCGCGGAAGGCACGAACCCAACCACCAACGCCAGCGATCATGTGTATTCGGGAGAAACCAACGGGGCAAACGTGCTCACGCTGAATGGAGATACCACGAGTGGCTACACTGCAACCTGTAAGGTGAACCTGCCTATCACAGCCCTCTGAAAGGCTGGACTGCCGGCTTGCTCAGGCCGCTGGTTTGGTTCCTGGGGGCTCAATCGCGAGGAAGTCCCTGGCGAACCGCACAGCGTAGGCTTGCAACAGGGCTTGCACCCGGCCTGGGTCAGCGGAGCGCAGAACCAGGCCGGCGTGGTGCCGTTTTTTCAGACGCACCGCGATCTCGGGATCGTTATAAGCGGAGGTGTCCGGTTCTTCCTGGCGCGCCAGCGAAAGAATAATTCCGGCATAGTCGCTACGGATCTCTGGAAGGTGGTAAGCCTGTTTGCCACCCGCGATCTCGATGCGCGCCCATTCACGCCAAAGGTTGATGCCTGTAGCGGTTTCGACCATTTCAGAAATGTAGGCGCCTCCCACGCGGGCCGCACATTCCAGAAAGTAAAAGTGTGCGTCGTCCCGGGTGCCAATGAATTCCGCGTGGGATACTCCGCGCACCAGCCCCAATGCCTTAATCAGATCGCTGTTGAGGTCGCGAAGACTGATCGCTTCCGGAGACTCGCCGGGCAGAAGATATGTTGTGAAGATTCCGCCCTGCTGAGCTACCGCCATCGGCGGAGCGCCGTAGCGGCTCACGCTCGAGAACACGACCTCCTGCTCGGAGACCACCGAGTCAACGTGATAAACATCTCCGGGAAGAAATTTTTCCAGCAGGAAGGAGGACTGCTGATCGCCGAGCGATTCAAGCATCGGCCACAGGGATTCGGCGGATTCGATCTTCTTGATTCCGATTGCGGATGCTTCCGAACGAGGTTTCAGGACCCACGGCCCGGCGACGTGGTCCAGGTAGTAGCGAATGTCGGCATGATTCAGAACCGGTATGAAATCGGGTACGCGAATCCCACTTTCCATCGCCTTCATTCGCATGGCCAGCTTGTCGCGGAAGTAACGCATGGTGGTCAGGCCCATGCCGGGAATGCGCATGTGTTCGCGTAAAGTGGCGGCCGTTTCCATATCAAACTCGTCGAGGGCGACGATGCGGTCGATCTTTTTCTCCCGCGCGAGGTAGGTCACGGCCTTGACGATTTCGGCTACGGGCAAGTCGGCGGGAATGCAGAAGATGTCTTCAAGGCTCTCGCGCGGCCAGTCGGCGTTGCGAAGGGTTTCCGCGGTAAGCAGCAAAACGCGGCAGCCCTGGCGCTTGCATTCGCGCATAAACTCCTGGCCTTTTTCGTAGGTGGTGATGCAGAGAAACGTAAGCGGAGCCACTTCCGCCATTAGGCCTCCCGAATTCAGGCAAAAGACTATACCACTGCGGATATCGGCAGGTTCGCAGATCCGGGCAACGGGGCGGGAGTCAGACCCTGGCCCACCCTTCGCCGTGGAGGCAAAGGGTGGGGCAACGCGGCGGGAGCCGCATCAGGTCAGTTAAGATTTCTTACCGTCGCCAGTAAGGGCGACGCACCACGAACTCGCGATGCTCGAACCGTGGAACGAAGTGCCGGTTCTCGTAGAAGCCCGGGCGATAGCCCCAACCGGGTCGAACATACGTCGGCCCATAAAAGTAAGGATCTGGCCGATAGGCGATATAGGGCACCGGCGCCACGTACCGATACGGACGAACGTAAACCGGTCGCGGATACACTGGCCCGCCGATGGAAACAACCACGCCGGCGTTAGCTTTTGGCGGATTGACGCAGATCAGCATTACCGCTAACCCAAACAATGAAAGTGCAGTTTTCCTTAATTTCAGCATTTCAGCACCCTCCATTCCTCGTATTGATTAAACCCCCTCAGGAATGGAAAGTTGTTTTCTGAAGCGAACCTTAAATCGCTGATTTGGCAGGTGGTTATGCGTGGAAAAGACGTTCCCGCCCGCCCTGTTGGGCGAAGCCCGACGTGCTTTTGGCGGCGGCCAGGGTCGCGGGGCTCTGCCCCGCCGGGCAGATGATGACATCTGTCCCTGCGCGGGCGGTGGTGGTCCGCGAAAACTGACTCAGCCCATCTATAATTCGTTACCCATGAAATCACATCCCAAAAAATTAACTTTCGGTTTGTTCTGCCTCTTGGTCGTTGCCGCGGCGACACTCTCTGCGCAGGATCGATCCTATGGCCGCTCCATGGTCGTCAACGAAGGCGGTATTGTGGCGACCAGCCACACCCTGGCTTCTCAGGCGGGAGCGCAGATTCTGGCCCGAGGCGGGTCGGCTATGGACGCCGCGATCGCAGCCAACGCCGTATTGGGCGTGACCGAGCCTATGAAAGACGGGGTTGGAGGCGATCTCTTTCTGATTTACTGGGACGCGAAAGCCGGAAAATTGTATGGGTTGAATTCGAGTGGATGGGCTCCACTCGGCCTTTCCATCGACTACCTCAAGCAGAAAGGAACCATGCAGATGCCGCAGGCCGGCATCGATAGCGTCACCGTTCCGGGAGCGGTTGAGGGATGGTCTAAGGCGCACGAGCGTTTTGGGAGGTTACCGTGGAAGGATCTGTTCACGCCGGCGATTTATTACGCTGAACATGGATATCCGGTGCCTGAGCTCATTCACGATTTCTGGGAGGGCGAGGCGCGGACCCTGAAGCAAACGCCCGAAGCCGAACGTGTCTTCCTGCCCGGCGGCAAAGTGCCGGAACTCGGCGAGATGTTTATGAATCCGGATCTGGGGAAAACCTTGCGGCTGATTGCGGAGCAGGGCCGGGACGCTTTTTATCGCGGCGAAATCGCGCAGTCAATCATCGCCACTTCCACCGAACTGGGTGGAACCATGCAGGCAAGCGACCTCGCGGATTTTTCGGCGGAATGGGTGGAACCCATCTCGACCAACTATCGCGGCTGGACGGTTTACGAACTTCCACCCAACGGGCAGGGCATGGCGGCTCTGGAGATGTTGAACATCATGAACACCCTTCCCGTGGACAAAGGCGGTCCAGTGGCGCCTCAGGAACTTCACAATCGTATTGAGGCCATGAAGCTGGCCTATGCCGACCTGTATCGTTACAACGCAGACCCGCGGTTCGCGAGGGTGCCAGTCAAGGGTCTCCTGGCCGAAGACTATGCCCGGCAACGGGCGGCGCTGATTGATCCTGAAAAAGCAAATTGCACGACGGCCAGCGGCAGTCCGGCGAGAAGCGATACTACATATCTCGCGACGATCGACCGGGATGGAAACATCGTCTCACTGATACAAAGCCTCTATGAAGATTTCGGTTCTGGGGTAGCGGTGAAGGGGCGCGGCTTCATCCTGCAGGATCGTGGCGGGCTGTTCGTGCTGGAGCCCAGCCATCCCAACGCGCTGGCGCCGCGCAAACGGCCTTTTCATACCATCATCCCTGCGTTCATGGAGCAAGGCGACATACACATTGGATTCGGCATCATGGGCGGCGCCAACCAGCCGCTGGCGCACGCGCAGTTTGTCTCGAACTTTGTGGACTACGGGATGAACATTCAGGCAGCGCTCTCCGAGCCACGCTTCACCGTCAGGCCCACTGACGTGGGAATCGGCTGCGACGTGTTGATTGAATCGCGTGTTGACCCGGCAACTCTGCAACTGCTTCGGCAAAAAGGACACAAGCTGAAAGTCAGAAAAGAATATTCAACCGCCATGGGCCGCGGGCAGGCTGTGATGCGTAACTCGAAGACGAAGGTGAATTTTGCAGGGTCCGATCCGCGGGCCGACGGTTCGGCCGAGCCGGAGCCGATCCCGGAGCACTAAGCTGCCTTAGGGCTGGATGTTAAGAGCGGCAGTAACGCTGCCTAGCCGTCCACTCAGGTGGTCCTGGACCGCGAAATGAACGGTGTACTGGCCCGGAGCCAGAATTAACGAGCCTCGATAATCCATTCCGCTGTTGCGAATCTGCTGAAGAGATCCCGGGTTGAGATGGGCTTCCATCGTTTTGGAACTTTGAGCGGCGTCGGCTCCAGTCTGAGTTCGAGCCACGGCCGCGAATTCAACCACGAAGTGGTTGTTATCGCTCTCGTCAATTTCAGCGAAGTTCCTCGGCATGGTAAGCAGAAAGATGACCTTGCGCTTGCCTGGTTCAATCGCCGGAGTGATTTGCTGCCACGTTCCCGTGATCGGAATGGCGGTGTAATCGAGTGGCGATCCCAGCGCTACCTGCATGTCTAATTTGTCATCCTGAGCGGAGGGGCCCTCGCTGAGAAAGAATCCATTTCGGGCGCGAGTGTGGCTCCCATTCCGCGGAACACTGACGGTGAGCTTATGCCACCCTGGTTTCTTCCCCTGGCGCTCCAGACGATAGCTGAGCAGGTAGTAGCTGCGGTTATCGTTGGCAGCGGTGAGGAACGATGTCTTCAGATCGTTGGTGTTATAGAAGGGGCGTCCTCCGGTAGCGTCGGCGAATTCCTGAAACGTACCGTGTATCTCGCTGCTCTTCCATACATTGTGGGAGGTAAAGTCGGCTTCCGGATTGGAGATGCCGACGTCCACAAAAGTGGGATTGGCCAGGCCGTGCACGTCGATGGGATACACCGCAACCTGCGCCTGATTCAGCGCTTTCCATGTCTTCCGGTAGAGTTCGCTTACATCTTCAAGCGACGACGAACGGGGGCCAACGATCTTCATTACTTCCTTCATTTCGCTGATGGAGAAGGGAAATCCCGCAGTGGCCCAAAGCAGGGCCTTGCGGCCGGGCAGTCCGGCGCAGTATTGCGCGATCTGCTGCATGGCCACCATTGTGATGGTGACGCCGTCGCGGCGCTCGTTCGACTCCAGTTGCTGTTCTTTTTCGCGTTGTCTTTGAAGAATTCGCGCCATTCTCGGATTTGTTTTTGGGATCGATTCCTGAGAAGCTTCCTCAACCAGCTGCCTTTCCTGCGGCATATTCTGTAGTGCTGTGGCCAGAGCCTTCGGGTCGGTCGTAAAGTCACTGATGACCTTGATGCCGCCGCGGGTGATGGCCAGCAGGGAAGTTGACTGGCCGCCACTGCCCGCGTCCGTCAGATATCTAAGCAACTCCTTTTTGGCGTAGTTCTGGTCGTCCAGCGGTGTATTGACCATATCGAAGACAAGTATGGTCAACGGTACGGGTGAGGCTTGTGGGGCAAGATGGTTGCTGAACTCGGGCAGTTGCGCAGAGACCGTTGCTGACAGACTCGCGGGCGCCTGAAATTCTTCCATGCTCACGACTGGTTGCGGTTTACCGTCTTCAAGAAGAACGAAGTCTTCTTTCTTTAGATTAGGAATGTGAACGCCGTACTTGTCGGTGACGACCACGGGCACGGTGACCAATTCGGCGTGGGCTGTGAAGGTAGCCTGGGATCTGGACGCTGGCTGGGGCTGCGCGTCATGTCGCAAACCCAGAACAGCCGCCAGGGTGAGCAGAAACCACTTGCGCATTGTGCGAGACGACACAGATTGCCCCGTTTAAATGTATCGCCTTCAGGCAAGGGGTACAAGAAGAAGCGGCGCTCGCCTATGATGACGCCAGGAGTTGTAAAATGCCGGGGAGTCATTGCCGCTAGTCCAGTTTCCAAGAATACAAATATGACAACTAAGAATGGCGCTCCTCTCCGCTCCACTCACTGGTTTGGGTTACAGGACCGGGATGGTTTCATTCATCGCTCCTGGATGAAGAATCAGGGATTTCCTTCCAATTTGTTCGACGGCAGACCGGTTATCGGCATTTGCAACACGTGGTCGGAACTGACCCCGTGCAATGCACATTTCCGGTTGGTGGCGGACCGGGTTAAGCGGGGTATTTACGAGGCGGGAGGCTTTCCGCTGGAGTTTCCCGTCATGTCGCTGGGCGAAACCAACATGCGGCCCACCGCCATGCTCTTTCGCAACCTGGTGAGCATGGACGTGGAAGAATCGATTCGGGGAAATCCGATTGACGGAGTCGTTCTGCTTTGTGGCTGCGACAAGACTACGCCCTCGCTGATGATGGGCGCGGCGAGTTGCGATCTTCCTGCGCTTGTGGTTTCCGGGGGCGCCATGCTCAACGGCAACTTCCGCGGCCAGCCGATCGGGTCGGGTACGAGCGTCTGGCAGATGAGCGAAGACGTTCGCGCGGGAAAGATGAGTTGCGAAGATTTTGCCGACGCAGAATCCTGCATGTCGCGCTCGGCCGGCCACTGTATGACGATGGGGACTGCTTCCACCATGGCGTGCATGGTCGAAGCTCTGGGCATGGGAATGCCTCAGAACGCGGCGATTCCAGCGGTCGACTCCCGGCGGTATGTGCTGGCGCAGGAAGCCGGGCGGCGGGCGGTGGAGATGGTTCGCGACAATGTGAAGATGTCGCAAATCCTGACCCGGAAGGCATTTGAAAACGCCATTCGCGTGAACGCGGCAATTGGCGGCTCAACCAACGCCGTCCTGCATTTGCTGGCGCTTGCTGGACGAGTTGGAGTGAAGTTAGAACTGGACGATTTCGACCGGTTGGGCCACGAGCTGCCACTGCTGGTGGACCTCATGCCATCGGGCAAGTTTCTGATGGAAGATTTCTACTACGCAGGCGGAGTTCCGGCCGTGGTGCGCGCACTCGGAGACCTGATCCACAAAGACGCTCTGACTGTGAATGGCAAGACCATGGGCGAGAACACCGAGAGTGCGCCTTGCTGGAACGCGGAGGTGATTCACGGCCGAGAGAATCCGATCCGCGAGCACGCGGGCATCGCGGTGTTGCGCGGCAACCTGGCGCCCGGCGGTGCACTGATCAAACCTTCCGCGGCGACTCCCAGTCTGCTCAAGCATCGCGGGCGGGCGGTCGTGTTTAAAGACATTGAAGACTTCAAAGAGCGGATCGACGACCCTGCACTCGACATCGACGAAACCTCGGTGATGGTTTTGCAGGGAGCCGGGCCGAAAGGCTATCCGGGCATGCCGGAGGTGGGGAATATGCCCATGCCGAAGAAGCTTCTGGAACGCGGAATCACGGATCTGGTACGGGTTTCCGACGCACGCATGAGCGGAACCGCGTATGGGACCGTGGTGTTGCACGTGACTCCTGAATCCTCTGCCGGCGGGACGCTGGCGTTGGTACAAAATGGCGATGAGATCGATTTGGATGTCGAAGCACGTAAGCTGGAGTTGTGCGTATCGGAAGAAGAGCTCGACCGCAGACTCAAAGCCTGGACGCCGCCGCCACCCGTCGCCAAGGGCGGTTATCAGCGTTTGTACATTGAACACGTTCTGCAAGCGGATAAAGGAGCGGATCTGGATTTCCTGGTCGGTTGTCGCGGCGCGGACGTGCCCAGGGAGAGTCACTAGGCGATACGTATTCTGTAGAGACGTGGCTCCGCTACGTCTTGCTAGCGGTGCCTCATTCGCTGCACGCAAGACGTAGCACGCTGCGTCTCTACGAAACGCATATGTGGGAGCTATCGATGAAAGAGTTTGAGGGCAAAGTTGCGATCGTTACGGGGACGACCGGCATTGGACGCGCGATTGCCAGGCGCTTCGCGGCCGATGGAGCCAGCGTGCTGGCCTGCGGCATCGAAGTAGAGGCGAATAAAGACCTGGCGCTGGATGCCAAGGTAAATGGCCTGAGTTTGCAAGTGGAACGATGTGACGTGACCCAGGCGCACGCCGTCCGCGACGTCGTGGCGAAAGCTGTGCGAGAGTTTGGCGGGCTCGATGTGATAGTGAACGCTGCCGCCTTTCATCCCTTCGGCAGCGTGGTTGACACCAGCGTGGAAGACTGGAACCGCTGCCTGACGGTAAACGTTGGCAGCATTTATCTTCTGGGACATTTCGGAATCCCCGAGATGAAGAAGCGCGGCGGAGGATCGATCATCAATCTCGCGTCGGTTCAGGGACATGCCTGCCAGCGTGGAGTGGCGGCGTATGCGGCGTCGAAGGGAGCGGTTCATAGTCTCACTCGAGCTATGGCTCTCGACCACGCCGCCGACAACATACGAGTGAATTCAATCAGCCCCGGGTCCGTAAGAACTCCGATGCTCGAACGTTCCGCGGGACACTTTTCGCCTGGGGCTCCGGTCGAAGAGGTCTTCAAACGATTCGGAGAAGCTCATCCCCTTGGCCGAATTGGGACGCCGGAAGAGGTTTCTGAACTCGCTGCGTTTCTCGCGTCGGATCGGTCTTCCTTCTGCACCGGTGGCGACTACCTGGTGGACGGCGGCCTGCTGGCTGGCATCGGAGTCCAGTGATTTCATTTTCCATCGCCTCATGTCAATGACCTCCGAACCGGTTTGTGTCGCGCCCACCGGCGATGTCTGCGGCGAAGGCGCAGTGTGGCACGCGCCACACTCGGCGGTTTACTGGACAGACATCAATCGCTTCCTGATCCATCGCTTCACCCTCGCGGATCAATACGTGCGTACGTGGTTCTTTGATCAACCAGTTACCGCATTGACGCTAACCGATCGCGATGACGTGCTGGCGGTGGTGCTGGGTTCGGGCGTTATTTTGTGGGAGCCGGCGTCGGATCGGCGGCACGAACCTATCTTTTCGCTTGAGGGATGGCCTGCGGTTCGACTGAACGACGCGCGGGCCGATCCACGCGGGTCACTATGGGTGGGCTCGATGCGCAACAACGTGAACCCGGACGGCTCGGCGGGTGACGCTGGTGGGAAGGATGGCATTCTGTATCGGGTTGATCCAGATACGCGTGCGACCGCGCACCGCCGCGACGTGGGCATCTCCAACACCCTGGTGTGGAGTCCCGATCGTCGCCGGTTCTATTTTGGGGACACGGCGATCAATGTGATCTGGTCGTATGACTACGACGCTGCGACATGTGCCATCGCGAACGAAGCACCCTTCTTTCAGGATTTCGATCGAGGCCTGCCGGACGGCTCCACGGTCGACGCTGAGGGCTATCTGTGGAACTGTCGATACTATGGCGGGTGTATTGTCCGCGTGGCGCCGGACGGAAGCGTTAATCGCGTGATTGAGATGCCGGTGAAGAATATTACGACGTGTACGTTTGGCGGCGCTGATCTCAAGACTTTATATGTGACTACGGCAGCATCACCCGGTCAAAGGCTGGCCGGCAGTCTGTTTGCGATTCAATGCGAGGTTCGCGGCCAGCCTGAGAACAGGTTCCGCAGGTTTGGATCGGTCGGTGCGCAAAGAGATTGAGCAGGGAGGGATCCGGAAAAGAAAGAGAAGGGAAGGGCACGCGTGAAGGTGCCCTTCCGACAACAAAGCGTTACGCGGGACGAAGCGTGCGGAACGTCTGCAAGCATCTTTTCGCAGTATCGAACTCGGAAAATCTGCTGCCCTCCTGTTCGACCAGGTAATACTCGATGCCGCCAACGCTCTCGGCAGCGGCGAATATGTTCTTCCAGTCGGCTGAGCCTTCACCGAACAAAACTGTGTAGCCCTTGTCGCCGGGAGCCCAGTCCTTGCAATGCATGGAGCGGATGCGGCCTGGGTTGGAGCGAATCCACGCTACCGGGTCGGAGCCGGCTTCGAGGCAGGTGCCGATATCAAATTGCAGCATGATCGACGGCTTCGTATTCTTCGCCAGTATTTCAATCGGTCGCTTACCCTCGACCGGAGTGAACTCACGCTGGTGGTTGTGATAACCGGTCTTTAATCCCGATGATTCAAGCTGATCGGCGGCGTCGTTCAGCGTGTCGGCTACCTCTTTCCATCCGTCCAGTCCCGGCTTTGGATCCGAACTCGACATAACCACGTACTTGCTTCCCAAAATCAGGTTCATGTCCCGCGCTTTCCTGAGGTTCTCCGCGGTGAAATACGAACTGCTGTTGTGTGTGGAGTAGCAGCGGACGCCCAGATCATCGAGCAGTTTCTTCATCTCCCTGGTCTGTGCCTCGGTCCAATCAAAATAGGGCGCATAGAATTCGACGCACTGGTAACCCATTTCGCCCACGGTTCGGACGGTGCCCATGGGGTCGTTTTTCAATGCGTCCCGGACTGAATAAAGTTCAAGGCCGACCGGAATCGACGTTGCAGCGAATGCACGCAGGGAAAATGGAAGCATGGCGGATAGAGCCAGAAATGACCGACGGGAAAAGGAGTGCGTCGACATGGAACAGATCCTCCGGTGATTCAGCTGATGGCCAGCTTTTTCTGCATTTCTTCCAAAGACAGGCCTTTGGTCTCAGGGTAGAAGAACAAAACGACAAAGAATTGCACCACCATCATCACCGAAAAGAATACGAACGGGTAGGCTCCCGAAGTAGCCGCCATGAGAGGAAAGATCAGCGAGATGCCGGCGTTCATAAACCAGTGAGAGAAACTGCCCAGGCTTTGCCCTTTGGCCCGCACCGAATTGGGGAAAACTTCCGAGAGGTATACCCAGATGACGGCGCCCTGGGAGAACGCGAAAAAGGCGATGTAGCCGACCAGCAGCCAGACCAGAAGGTTTTGATGTTGGCCGGTGAAGAAAATTATCGAGACTCCGGCAAGACAGAGCGCGGTGCCGACTGAACCAACCAGCAGCAGGGTTTTCCGGCCAAGGCGGTCAATCACCGACATTGCGATCATGGTGAATAGCAGGTTGGTCGCCCCGATTGCCACCGCCTGCAGGTTGCCGGAGACTTTGCTGAATCCTGCATGATTAAAAATGTCGTTGAGGTAATACAGAATCGCGTTGATGCCCGAGAGCTGGTTGAACATTCCGATGCTGACAGCGAGGAAAATCGGGAAGGCATATTTGCGGGTGAACAATTGTTCGGTGGCCTGACTCTGCTCGATACTGATGGAAGCGACGATTTCCTGCAGGTCATGCTCGTAGTTCTCGTCGCCGGTAGTCTGCAAGACTGTTCGGGCTTCAGCTACGCGGCCCTTCTTGACCAGCCAGCGCGGACTGCGCGGAATGGTAAACAGCATGATGAAGAACAAGGCTGCCGGAATCGCAGTCACGCCAAGTTCCCAGCGCCATTCGCTGGCTCCGAAGTGCTGCAAGCTGATCATGTAGTTCGAAAAGTAAGCCACCAGAATGCCGAAGACTACGTTGAACTGGAAGAAACCAACCAGGCGCCCGCGCAATTTTGCGGGGGCTATCTCCGCGATGTACATGGGACCAAGTACCGATGAACCGCCGACACCCAGGCCGCCAATGAAACGAAAGACCACCAGGGCATCCCAATTCCAGGCAATGGCACAGCCCAAACCGGAGATCAGATACAGGATTGCCATTACCCGCAAGCTGTCGCGCCGGCCATAGCGTTCGCCTGGGAATCCGGCCAGCATAGCGCCAAGAACGGTTCCAAAGAGTGCGCTGAAGACGGTCACGCCGAGGAGAAACGGGGTCAGCTGGAAGGTCTGAGTCAGGGCGCTGGTGGTGCCTGAGATCACTGCCGTATCGAATCCGAACAAAAGGCCGCCCAGAGCGGCTACGACCGTGCTCTTGATCAGGGTTGCATTCAGGTTCATGCGTTCTCCAGACCCTCAGATTGTCCGCGGTCGTTTCAACGCCGCGGACGAAAAGCAGCCCACAAGTTATCACAGAGGCAACGTCAATTCATTGGACTGAATCGCGACAGGCGGGAGAATATGAACATGGAGGCAAAATGCATCGTTCGAGCGCAGGCAAACATCAAGGCTGTGATTCTGGACTATGGTGAGGTGATTTCGCATCCTCCGACCGCGGAGGAATGGGGGCGAATGGCGGATTTGTTCCATGTTGAGCGGGATAAGTTCCGTCCACTTTGGGACCGGAACCGGCTTCAGTACGACCACGGCGATCTGTCTCTGGAGACTTATTGGGCGAAACTCGCGGAAGATGCCGGAACCAAATTGGAGCCAGAGCAACTCAGAAACCTGAGCCAATGGGACGTCGAGATGTGGGCTCACATCGACCCAACCATGGTCGAGTGGGTGAAGGAAATGAAGTCGTCGGGAGTGAAGACCGGTCTACTTTCCAATATGCCCGTCGATATGATCCGTTATGCTCGGCAGCAGTTTCGCTGGCTGAATTTGTTTTGACCATCAGACGTTCTCTGCGGAGGTCAAGCTGGTTAAGCCTGACGCCGCCATCTTCCGGCACAGCCTCGCCGGCCTTGGAGTGGCAGCTGATGAGAGCTTATTCGTTGATGATCGTGCCGTGAACGTGGAAGGAGCGCGTGCTGTAGGGATGTTCGGAATTCAATTCCATTCGACAACACAACTCAGGGAAGAGTTGTCAAAGTTGGAATTTCCGGTGCTCCCGCCGAGCTCGAAATAAGTTCCTAGTCTGCGGAAAGAGGCTTTTGTGTCGTCCAGAACCTGGTGATGTCTTCCAGCGTCCGCCCTTTGGTCTCCGGGACCAGCCACAGCACGCATACCAGGTTCAGGAATGCCGCCGCGCTGAAAACCCAGAACGTGCCGTCGCTTCCCAGATTCTTCTGCATCAAGGGAAAGCTCTGATTGCCAAGATATCCGACTACCCACAGAGAGGTTGTGGCAATCGACATGGCTCGTCCTCTGACTTTTGTGGGATAGATTTCGGAGATGATCACCCAGCAGGCGACGCCGTTACCGAATGCGTGTCCGGCTACAAAAGTCATTACAAAGATCAGCACGGCCAGTCCGCTTCCGTGGACGTGATAGAACCAGCCCACCAGCGCAAATGAAACCGACTGCAAGAGTGTTCCGGCGAGAATTAGCTTCTTTCGCCCGGAAACGTCCACCAACCACAATGCAAACAGGGTAAAAACCAGATTGACCAGGCTTACCAGCACTGACTGAAAGAATGCGTCACCGGTGGCGGTACCAGCCGATCGGAAGATTTCTGGTAGAAAGGAAAATAGTGGAGTGATGCCGCTCAGTTGTGAAAAACCTGCGAGCATGATTCCGATCAGGAGGGGACGGCGAAAGCTGGTGAACAATTCCGAGACATGCCCTTCTTCCAGGTTGAGTGAATCCTGGATCTGGGCAGCCTCTGCTTCGGCTGTCTCAATGTTGTTTATTTTTGAGAGGACGGAGAGCGCATCCTCGCGTCGACCCATTTTCATCAGCCAGCGCGGGCTTTCAACAGCGGGAAGGATGGTAACGCCGAAGAGCAAGGCGGGGACGATGCCAACAAAAAACATCCAGCGCCAGCCGGCCGAGGTATTCCAGGATTCGTCGCCCATTCGTTGAATGAGCATGTTGACGAATACAGCGGCCAGAATGCCGAGCACGATTCCCAGCTGATACAAAGTCACTAACCGGCCGCGAAGCCTGGCAGGGGCGATCTCGGCGATGTACATCGGGGCGATAATCGATGCCGCGCCAATTCCCGAGCCGCCAATCAACCTCCAGATAACGAACTGAGTAAGGCTTGTGGCAAACCACATCCCGAGCGAGGACAGCGCGAAACAGGCCGCGCAGAGAGCCAGCCCTTTCTTCAAGCCTATGCGATCGACAACGGCACCGGCTCCGGCCGCACCGACAGTGCATCCGATCAGAGCGCATCCGGCGGCCCATCCCACGCCGGCTGCATCGAGCTTGAAGCAAAGGGCCAGATAGTGGATGGCGCCGCTGATAACTATATTGTCGTACCCAAACAGGAAACCGCCCAGAGCTGAAACGGAAGCTGCGATGATAAGAGAACTCTTGCGCGGATTTACCTGGCGGTCCGGTGCTGAGGTCAAGACTGGCTGCTCTTGGAAGATGTTTCGAGCATGGCTTGAGTCGCAAGTATGAATCCAATGGTATGAGCCATGCCGGCATGCCAGGGAGCTGGACAGCTCATCTGCGGCGTATGGTCAGGAATAACGACACCGTCAAAGCCATTGCGCGCCAGGATTGTCAGAATGCGAATCATGTCTACGTCACCTTCATCGATAAACGTCTCGCGGTAGGTCGGGACTTTGCCCGCCACATTGCGCAAATGAATGTAGGCGACCTTTCCCTGGCGGCTGTATCGATCTACCGCTTCGTATACGTCGCCCTCGGTCATTTCGGCCATGGTTCCAACGCAAAGCTCCAGAGCATTACTGGTGCTCGGGGCGGCATCAATCAGCCTCTGATACATCCGGGGCTGGTAAACCAGCCGCGGCTGCCGGCGCATGGTTGGCATGGGAGGATCGTCCGGATGTGCTGCCAGACGCACGCCCGATTTCTCGGCAACCGGGATGACATCTGCCAGAAAGTTCTCCAGCCGTCGCCACAGCTCGTCGTGAGAAATGGAAGGCAGTGTGCCGGCAGGAGCGGCCCGGTCATAGACCATATTCCAGATCGTTCCGTTGGGAATAGGAACATCTTCGGCAGGGCCATCCATTCCAACAATGACCGAGTGCCCGCGTCCGAGCGGGGCGGTGATGCGGCCGCAGACCCCGGCCAGGCTGAAGTTGTAGCCCAGAACTGGAATGCCGGCTTCGCCCATCCGGCGAATGATTGTTTTCACATTTTCAATCTGCCGGGGGCGTTGTGGGCCGTCCAGGAGGATGTCATGCCAGTGTGCGGGATCGAGGTTTTCAATCGCCGCCAGAACCAGGCCTGCGGCTTCAATCTCGCGGCGAAGTGTCGTGAGTTCGGCAACCGTCCAAAGCTTTTCAGGATCGCCCGCTACTCCCCACGGCTCATATTTTCCCCCTGTGGGTTGATTATTGCGGGGGTTGGAGGTCCCGCTGTTGAAATAGTCGACCAGGTGAACCACCAGATGGGTACAACCTGCCTGCCGCGCAAAATCGTAGTAGTCGCGCGTCAGCATGTGGCGATATAGGCCCAGTCCAATTTTCATAGACGGTTGCCGATACCGGCTCCGTAGTCGGGACTCAGGATCTGGCCGTTGATCTCTCTGGCCAGAGGCGAACACAAGAACACAAACGCGTCGGCGATTGCTTCCGGGCTGTTTCTTTTGCCGAGAGAAACTCGCTGCACGAAATCCCTGTAGGCGGGATCCTCGTCAAACACTTTCAGCGAACTGCCAGCGGCTACGTTGCCGGGCGAAACCACGTTCACACGAATGCCGGTGTGCGCGTATTCAAGCGCCATGCAGCGGGCAAAGTTCTCGAGCGCAGCTTTGGCAGAAGCGTAGGAAGGAATTTGCGTATGAGGCATGCGAGCGACGTATGAAGACGTAAACACGAGATGGCCGGGAATTTTGTGTTCAACCCAGTAAGCGAAGACGGCGCGCGCCAGATTGACCTGCGCAAAATAGTTGAAGCGAAAAATGCGGTCGTAGTCAGGTTCGGAAGTTGTAGCAAAAGGATGCAGGCCGCAGCCGCCGGCGTGTCCGAGGACGGTGTCCAGGCCAGGGAATCGCTGGAACGATTCCGCCACGACTCGGTTCAGCGCATCGGACTCTGTAATATCGACTGGAAAATAGATGTAGGACGGAGGCGGGATTTTCCAGTTATCAAGCGTTTGCCGGGCTGACGCTTCTGACTTGATATCGAGCAGGATTAGAGTTGCGCCCGCGCCCGACAGCTTCCGGACCATCGACTCGGCGATGGCGCCCAGCGCGCCGGTGATTAAGATCGACTTTCCTGACAGGTCGATATTGATCATTTGCTGTAGTGCTCCAACGCAAGCAAAGCTCTAACCACTGAGGACACAAAGAATGGGCAGTTGTTCTGCGCCGTGTCTTACGCTACATGATGCCGTGCTTCTCAAAGGCTGCCACTGCGCTGCTCCCCTGTTCGAGTGCCTTCCTGACTAACTTCTCGCCCCGGACTTTCTCCAGAGCTTTCGCGAAGACCTCGTCGGCAGCCTCGGTCGGAATCAGGCACACGCCGTCAATGTCGCCGAATAGAATGTCGCCCGGCCGCAACCGCACAGCCCCGATCTCCAGCGGTACGCGAAAATCCACCACCTTGTATCGCGGCGACGAATCCTGTCCGTAAGGACCCCAGGAAAAAGTTGGAAAGTTGAGATCAAAAATGGCTTTGGTATCGCGGGAGTAGCCGTTCAACACCGCTCCGCTGCTGCCCAGCTTGTGAGCACGGATGCTCATTAGTTCACCCCAAAGTGCATTACGCGGGGATGATCCGGTGCTGACGTAGACTTCGTTGACGCGAAGGTCATCAAGGGCTTCCAGCATCAGGCCGAAGGGTTTTGCCATTAATTGGTTTGCGCTTCCACTTATTTTCTCGGCGAAGACATCGACTGCCAGTACTGGCATGGCTCGGCCGATGACGACCATATCTGCGCGCAGAGGGCGAATCTTAGGAGGCAAAAACTGGTGCTGGAGATCAAGCTTGTCCATTACATCGCCGACCACGCAGGTAAACAATTCGCGCCGCACTGTGGAGAAGAGCTCGCCGTCGTTTTGCCAAAGCTTCATCCGCAAAGTTCCGTCGCCCGCATTTCAGTCCAACAGCCTTCGGTCGACAAGAATCTGAATCGAAAAATGGGCGGTCGTCTTCTTGATTTATTTCTTACGTGCCTGCTGAATGCGTTCGATAAATTGTTTTGCCGTGTCGGTAATCTGCTGGAAGTTGCCGGACTGCGCACCTGCGGTGAGGCTGCCGCCCACACCAACCGCAACCGCGCCCGCCTTGATCCATTCGGCTACGTTGTCGACAGCCACTCCGCCGGTCGGCATCAAGGATGCCTGGGGCAGAGGTCCTCTCACCGCTTTCACGAACGCGGGGCCCAGAGTTTCGCCGGGGAATAGTTTGACGATGTCGGCTCCGCATTCCATGGCGTCAACAATCTCGCGCATGGTACACGCACCCGGCATGTAAGGAATCTGGTAGCGATTGCATAGGCGGGCCGTCTCCGGGCTAACCGAGGGACTGACGATGTATTGTGCTCCCGCGAGGATCGCGATGCGCGCAGTTTCCGGATCGAGTACGGTGCCTGCGCCGATAAGAATTTCGCCTGAGGCGTATTGTTTGGCCAAAGCCTCGATCACGGCGGTGGCACCGGGAACTGTGAAGGTGATTTCAATCGCAGCCGCGCCTCCACGAGCGCAAGCCTCGGCGATACGCGCGGCCTGGTCTGCGCTATTGGTTCGCACGATTGCGACCAACCCCGATTCGATGACTTTGTTTAAGACCTTCAATTTCAGCATAGGGATTATGTGAGCCTGTTTAGCTTATTTCGGTGTGCCTTCGGTTTGAGTTATTGCACCCTGTAGCTTCTGAAACTCCTGCGTTTCACGTTCGGCATCGGCGGATTTCCCCTGCTTGCGGTAGAGACCAGCGAGGGCGAAGTGTGTCTGAGCGGCCAACGGGCTTTGCTTTTCGATTGCGAGCAGTTTTGTCCACGCCTTTTCCGCCGCGGCTGAATCGCCTGCAAGTGCCGCAGCCTTGCCTGAAGAATATAGCGTTTCGGGCATGTCCGGCTGCAGGCGGTTGGAACGCTCCAGTTCAATCCGGGCCTCGCGGGCCTTTCCTTGTTGCAAGAGTGCAGAGCCCAAACGGTAAGCGGCCTCGGCGTTTCCCGGTTCCAGCCTGGTTTGAGCGCGAAACTCTTCTTCCGCTTTTGCCCACTGCGAAGAGCCCGAGTACACCAAGCCGAGTTCAAGATGCAATTCGGGAGTGTCGGGACGAAGCCGTAGCGCTTCACGGAATTCTTTCTCTGCCTGGGGCATCTGTCGCAACACGAAATAATTCTCAGCCATCGCCTGATGAGCGCGCGCCGAATCCGGGTAAGCAGCCAGCAGAGTATCAATCGATTGTTTCGATAACAGCCCGCTGGCCCGACCCAGATAGTAAAGCAGGTCGGGATCGTTGGGATGTTTAGCCAAAGCTGCCTGCAAATTTTCGACTGCCTGCGGCAACCGCCCGGCTCCGATCTGCGCGATCCCTAATGCAGTTTGTTCCTGGACCTTCTCCAGATGCGGAATTGCCTCGGCATTGAATCCTTGAGAAAGCAGCGCGTATCCCAGCAACTGGTGCGCAGCGGCCAGGTCCGGCGCCAGTTGCACCGCGCGCTTTAACTGCGGGATGGCAGCGCCGTAGTCTTGACTCTCCATGTAAGCCTGCCCGAGATTGAGGAAGCCATCGGGCAGATTCGGCTCAAGCTCCGTTACTTTTTTGAATTCTGCGATGGCGACGTCGAAGCGCCTTTGCCTGTCCGCCTCGGCACCCGCCTGGAGATGCCGAAGCGCCTCGGGAGAAGCCGTCTGCCACGCCATCCAAATCGCCAGTAGGATTCGAATCACTTTTTCTCCGGCTCGCGGATTTCCAGAAACTGATCCGCGTGAACATCACTCATGGTCTGAGCCACGCCTGAAGGCCACGCGATCTCTATTTTGGCAGTTTCCGCCGGGCCCAGTCCAAAGTGGAGGCGTTTGTCGCTCGACGAAAGATAGCTTCCGGCTGATGTTGCGAAGCGGGTTTGGCCGTTAACCGTTACCCGAGCGCCGAAACCGTCACGATTGCTGCGCGTGCCCCGAAGTGAAACTACCAGCCAGTGTTGCTTGCCGCCGCGGTTAAGAAAGATCTGTGGCCGTCCGCCGAGCGACGTCATCACCACGTCCTGCCACCCATCGTTGTTGAGGTCGCCGAACGCGGCTCCGCGCCCTGCCGTCGGTGTTGAACTTCCCGAATCTGCCCGCTCGAAGCGCCCGTTGTGATTTGTCGCCAGCAATGGCAATTCCCAATAATGAAGCGACGGATCGATCTGCTCTACGTTGTCGAGCACATGTCCCTGCGCTACGAAAAGATCTTTCCATCCATCGTTGTCGAAATCCTCCAGGCCAACACCCCACCCCGAACTTCCGCTGGAGAGCGCACCGAGGCCGCTCTCCAGGCTCCCATAGCCGAAGGTACCTTTGCCCTCGTTGTGATAGACGCCATAAATTTCGCGGGGGAGCTCGGTGACGATCACATCCGGGCGTCCGTCATTGTTGTAGTCCTGGAAAACCACGCCCATTCCGGAGAGTCTTCGCCCATCTTCCGACAGAGCGGCTCCAGCCTCAAGTCCGCGTTCCGTGAAGGTGCCATCACCGTTGTTGTGGTAGAGGTACTGTTGCATGCCGTCGTTGGCGACGAATATATCAGTGAAGCCGTCGCCATCGTAATCGGCGAAGGCCACGCCCAGGGCGCGGCCTTTCTTAGCCGCAACACCGGATTTCTGGCTCACGTCTGTAAAAGTTCCGTCGCCATTATTGTGATAGAGAAGGCTGGTGGTGGCGGGAAATTCCTCAGGCGGACAATAGGTGTGCCAGTCTCCGCCGCAGGTTTTGCTGTGCTTCGTGTCCCATTCCATGTAGCGGGTAACGAACAGGTCCAGCTTGCCATCATTGTCGTAGTCGAAAAATCCCGCTGAGACTGACCAGCCTCCCGCGGCGACTCCCGCCTTGGCCGTGACATCCGTAAACGTGCCGTCGCCGTTGTTGTGGTAAAGAATATTCTTTCCATAGTTCGTAACGTAGAGATCGGGAAATCCGTCATTATCGTAGTCCCCGACGGCGACGCCCATGCCGTAGTTGCCATTCCCCGCATTCGCCAGCCCCGCGTGCTCGGTCACGTCGGTAAAGCTGCCATCCTTGTTCTGCCGATACAGCCGATTCCAGTAACGCGGATTCTTGCGATCGAAATTTTCCGGCATTTGCACGGGACTGGTGACGCGCCCGCCGTTTACCAGGAAAATGTCTAACAGCCCATCGTTGTTGTAGTCCAGCAGCGCGACTCCTCCCGGCATGGTTTCGATCAGATACTTAAGTGGCGTGGGCGAATTCTGCAACACGAAATCTAGGCCGCGAGGTTGCCGGATTTCGAATAAAGATGCTGGGCCCGCCGCGACGAGCAAGGCGATGCAGACGATCAAAACCGGAATCCAGGCAACGCGTAACGTCGCGGTCAGCAAATCGGGAACCTTGGCGGTTAGCATATCGCGCCTCCTGGCGGATTGCACGTCGGGCGCGTCGGTACGCGAAAATCGTGTACGTTACCGCCAAATGAATGACAAAACTTTACTTTGCGCAGTGCAGGCGCTCAAGTTAAACGGTCATATATCCCTTAAGGTAATCGCTTACCGTGACGCTTCTCGGTGCAGATTTTTTCTTGACAACGTTCTACGAGCTGTGACAAAAGTCACCACAGCTACATCATTGCAACGTCCGGCCCAAGATGGTCGGTTCACCACAGACCACTGTTCTGTGCACTTCGTGTGGGGGTGAGTAATGAGTTCTCGGAGATTCCTCTCGTTTGTTCTGTCGCTCGGCTTCTTCTTCGCGGCTTCCTTATTTGTGCAAGGTCAATCAACCTACGGTTCGATCACGGGTTCTGTCACCGATCCCTCGGGAGCCGCAATCGCCGAAGCCCAAGTTACCTTGACCAACTTGGGAACGGCCGAAAAACGGGTCCAGCCCACGGGAGCTGACGGGCTTTACTCGTTTGTGAACCTTATTCCAGGAAATTATCGGATCGAAGTCGAGAAGTCGGGCTTCAAGCGCATCACGCAGGAGCCTGTCGTGGTGCAAGTCCAGCAGAGTTCGAGGATAGACATCGCGTTGCCGATAGGCCAGGCGACCGAGACTGTCGAAGTAACCTCTGAGACCCCGCTTCTGCAGTCGGAAACCTCATCTCTGGGCCAGGTGGTGGAACAGCGCAAAGCCAACGAACTGCCTTTGAATGGGCGCAACGTTTTCAATCTGATCACGGTGTCACCGGCCGCGGTCGCGCAGGGCGGCGCGGGGGGCACTCCCGTGGGCCAAAACCCGTTTAGTTGGGGCAACTATCAGGTCGGCGGTTCTTTCGCGAACCAGAGCGCCGAATATCTGGACGGCCAGCCGTTGAATATCGGCTACATCAACTTGCCAATCGTGATTCCAACGCAAGATTCGGTTGGAGAATTCAAAGTGCAATACAACAATCTGGGAGCAGACTGGGGCAAATTCGCGGGTGGAATCGTCAACCTCAGCACAAAATCCGGGAGCAATCAGTTCCACGGTGAGGCTCACGAGTATCTGCGCAACAAAGTCTTGAACTCGCAGGGCTATTTCGACACCGCGAAACCGCCGTACACTCAAAACCAATATGGATTTTCAGTGGGCGGGCCTGTAATTAAGGACAAGACGTTCTTCTTTACGAGTTGGGAGCAGTTCCGGTTGCGGCAAGGTCAGACGCTGACTACTACCGTTCCAGTTACAGCCTTCCGGCAGGGCGATTTCTCCGCGCTGACCGCGGCCGGTATTCAGCTCTATGACCCTTATACGGTTCAGCCTGATGGATCTCGCACGCCCTATGCGAATAACCAAATCCCATTAGCTGAATTCAGTCCTGCTGCGACCAAGATTTGGGACACGATATTCCCGGCGCCGACAACGGGTGGAATTACCGATAACTTTACCAAGGCCAGCAGTACAGGCGGCAACAACAATCAATTTGTGGTGCGCATAGACCAAAACATCTCAGACAAAACCCGCCTCTTCGGTCGGTTCACTTACTTTGGGCTGACCGACTTGCCGTCTGATCCTTTCGGAACCGGTCTATGCAAGGATCGCTGCGCGGAGCTCTACCATACCAAGGCCCTGGCCCTGGACATCAATCACTCCTTCACGCCGACCACGATCTTCGATCTCAATATTTCCGGCAGCCGCTTCGTGTATGCCCGCGCTCCGATTCTGTCGGGCTTCGACCTGACGTCGCTGGGCTGGCCTGCCAACTACAACAATATTCCCGACAACATGCGGACTGTCCCGACTCCCGCTTTCCCATTCAACAACGATGTGGGCAGAACCCAGGGGAACAGTTTCATTGCTGACCACAACAGTCAATATAACTTCACGCCTGCAGTAACCATGATCCGCGGCCGCCACACTTTCCAGTGGGGAGGGCAATACGAACGAGGTTACGACAACTATGCCCAGACCAACATCGCCAGCGGCGCTTTTGCCTTCAGCGGCGCGTGGACGGCGAACAATGCCCTGGTTGCGGGTTCGAACACAGGGTTTGCCTTTGCCGATTTTCTCTTAGGTCTTTCGCAGAACCAAGGCAGCTTTGTCAATCAGACAGAGGGTGTTGCTCAGGTTCCCGCGCAAACTGCCGGTTTGCAGGTCTATCGGGCGCTCTACGTCAACGACAACTGGCATCTCTCCAATAAGCTGACCCTTAACCTGGGCCTTCGCTACGAGCTGCAGGGCACATGGTCTGAGCGTCAAGACCGCTTGACCTACTTTGATCCCAGCGCGACGAATGCGACGGTCACAGGTTGCGGGGGCACGGTTGGTTCTCCATGCATAGGCGATGCTGCCTACGTCAAAACCGGACCGAACGACACCCGTAACAACATGCCTCTGAACAAGAAGGAATTTTCGCCGCGGCTCGGGTTCGCCTATAGCTTCGACCAAAAGACTGTGATCCGGGGCGGTTATGGAATCTTCTGGATTCCGAACTACGCGTCGTTCGGTGTCAACCCTGACTTGGATGTTGTCGCCCTGGCGACCACCCCTTTCACTGCCACCACGAATGCGGGTCTTACGCCGTTCAGCACGTTGGATGGAACCAATTGCACGTTGGGCGGAGGCGGTTTTGCTGGTTTCGCTTGCGCCCAGGCAGGACCGTTCGGCACCGGCGGTATCAGCCTGCCGCCGGGTCGCAATGCTGCTCCGAATCTTTCCGCCTTCGTGGCGGCGAACGGAGCACCCAGCCTGACGCCATACCTGACTCCCAAAGACGGCTACGTCCAGCAGTGGAACTTCAACATCCAACGTGAACTGCCGGGCGGATTTTTCGCCGACGTGGCCTATGCCGGATCACACGGGGTGCATCTGCCGCAGTTCAATCCCAACATCAACCAGATACCCGATTCATTCATCAACCAGGCCGCCAGTCAGTTTGCCGGTGGTCAACTTGTACCCGACATCGCGTCCCAGATACCCAATCCCATGGCCGGAACTAGTCCAAACGCCACCATCGGCGGCGCCACCATCGTCGCCGGACAGTTGGATCGGCCCTATCCCCAATACAACGGCCTGAATCTGAACGGGTATGGCTGCTGCGGAAGCACCTACAACTCGTTGCAGGCGACGGTGACCAAAAGGTTCCAGGGCGGCGGAACCTTGCTAGTCGCTTACACCAACGCCAAGCTGCTCAGTGATACCGACACGCTCACCAGCTGGCTTGAAGGTGACACCGGCGGCGTGGGACAGGTTCAAGACTGGAACAATTTGAAGGGAGAGAGGTCGCTGTCTTCCCAGGATGTCTCGCAACGGATGGTCATCAGCTACGTGCTGGATCTTCCCTTCGGACGAGGAAAGAAGTTCCTCTCCGATGCCAGTGGAGTTACCGGAAAGGTGGTGTCAGGCTGGGGCATTGACGGCGTGACCACATTCCAACGGGGATTCCCATTGAAAATCAACTGGGCCGGTCCCCAGACCGCGCTGGAGAAAGCAGGGTTGGGAATTGCAAACGTGCGGCCGAATGTCGCCCCAGGGTGTGACAAGTCGGCTCCTTCTGGCAACATAACTGGCAAGTTAAACGAGTGGTTCAACACGGCCTGTTTCACGGATCCGCCTCAATGGGGATACGGAAACGAGCCGCGCGTGGACTCTTCACTGCGGCAGGACGGAATCGTCAATTTCGACTTCGCTGCCTTCAAGCGAACGAACTTCGGTCCCGACGACAAACTGGGTCTGGAGTTCCGCACGGAATTCTTCAACCTGTTTAACCATCCAACGTTCGGCCCTCCGAGCACCGGATTGGGTTCTGGCAGCTTTGGGAAGGTCACTTCGCAGGTTGGCAATCCACGTCTGATCCAGTTCGCCTTGAAGTTCGTGTTCTAGAACTTCGAGGTCGAATCACGAGACTATTCCGGACCAGGTTTTCTTACCTGGTCCGGATCTTTAGTTTCTCAGTTGCGCCCGTTCGGATTCCCTGAACTCTCACTCAACTGCGCCGGACAGGGTTCACTCCCTTGATTTACAATCCCTTCCGTCCGTGCGCTCACCCCAGACCAGTCTCCGAAGAAGCCGCCCCATGAGAACAACCCAGACGCTAGACTACTCCGAGGCAAAGAAGATCATCGACCTGATCGTGGAAAAGGCGCTGCAGATGCAGAAGGCTGCTGTGATCGCAGTGGCGGACTCGCACGGTGAACTGATCGCCTTTGCCCGAATGGATGGCGCTCCCATCTCGTCCATTCGCATTGCCGCCAACAAAGCCTGGACGGCAGCCCGGGAACGAAGACCGACCAAGGATATCGGCGAGAAAGTACGGCATCCCGAAAAAGGCCACGATATCGCATACTATGGCGATCCGAGGTTTGTGGGCTGGGGCGGAGGTATTCCGGTTTGGAAAGACGGCCAGGTGGCCGGCGCTGTTGCCGTAAGTGGCCTTTCATCGAGTGAAGACATTGTCCTGGCAAGCCTGGGCGTAGATTCGGTCTCAGGCCCGCAGACTTAGTCTGCCTTTAGTTTCAAATAACCTCCGTAAGAACCAGCGAGGATAAGAAACGGAACATGGGAAAGACGACCGTCACTTTTGGGGAAATCATGTTACGGCTGGCCCCGCCCGGCTTTGAAAAGATTTTGCAGACTCCACAGTTTGTGGCCACCTTTGGAGGAGGAGAGGCCAATGTGTCGGTCGCAGTCGCGCAATTGGGCCTGCCCGCCGCTTTTGTCACGGTGCTGCCCGATAAGAATCCAGTCGCCGACGCTGTAATTGGCGAACTGCGCCGGTTCGGCGTGGACACTTCGAGAATCGTTCGCGGCAAGGGCCGCCTGGGCATCTATTACCTTGAGGCTGGCGCCAACCAGCGGCCTTCAAAGGTCGTTTACGATCGCGATCACAGCGCCATCGCTCTCGCCAAGCCCGGGGACATCAGCTGGGACCGCGCCCTCGATGATGCGAGTTGGTTTCACATTACCGGCATCACTCCAGCCATAAGCAGCTCGGCGGCCGACCTGTCTCTGGAAGCCGTACAGGCAGCGCGGAAGAAGGGAATTACCGTCTCCTGTGACCTGAACTACCGCAAAAATCTATGGAAGTGGGGTAAGCCCACTGCCGAAGTGATGCGCGAGCTGGTAACGAATGTCGACATCGCCATTGCCAACGAAGAAGACGTACAAATGGCGCTCGGAATTCAGGCGAAAGTGGATGTGCACTCCGGCCAGCTTGATCGCGGACAGTATGAGAAGCTGACTGCCACGGTTCTGGGGGAGTATCCGAATCTGAAAGCGATTGCCATCACCCTGAGAGAGTCCAAGAGCGCGTCGCACAACGGCTGGTCGGCGTGCCTCAATGACCGTATGAGTTTCATGTTGAGCCGCGCCTACGAAATCACTCATATCGTGGATCGGGTTGGAGCCGGCGACTCATTCGCTGCCGGGTTGATTTACGGATTTCAGGCATTGCCCTCTCATCAGGAGGCGCTGGAATTTGCGGTGGCAACAAGTTGTCTGAAACATTCTCTTCCCGGCGATTTCAGCCGCACCACCGTGGATGAAGTCAATGCGCTCCTCAAAGGCGGGGGATCGGGACGGGTGCAGCGCTGATACCAAGCTGCCTGAAGGTTCAACAAATCGAACAGTGTCGCGGAGGTTATCAATGATACGCAGATTCCCGGGGACGACGGCTGCGCTGATCCTGCTGTGCGTCCTGCCACTGGTGTGTCAGACGGTTCCTGCGCAGGCTAACGTCGAAGGTCGAGTCGACTCGCTGCTCAAGCAGCTTTCGCTGGAAGAAAAAATCGATCTCATCGGCGGCGTTGACGCCTTTTACATCCGCGAAATTCCACACATACATTTTCCCCGGCTCAAAATGTCGGACGGCCCGGTTGGCGTCAGGAACTATGGACAGTCCACCGCAGCCGGTGGAGTCTCGCTCGCGGCATCCTGGGATCAGGATCTTGCTCAACGAGTCGGCGTGACTTTTGGTCAGGATGCGCGCGCTCGGGGGGTCCATTTCCTGCTTGGTCCTGGCGTGAACATCTACCGGTCCCCGCTGAATGGCCGAAGCTTTGAGTACTTTGGCGAAGATCCATTTTTGGCGTCTCGTACCGCGGTTGGATACATAAAAGGGCTGCAAAGCCAGGGCGTCAGCGCCACGATCAAACACTACATGGGTAACAACTCGGAGTTTGACCGCCACAACGTTGACTCAATCATCGACGAGCGCACCATGCGCGAAATCTATCTGCCGACGTTTGAGGCCGCGGTGAAGGAGGCTCACGTAGGCGCCATCATGGATTCCTATAACTTGACGAATGGTGTCCACCTGACGCAGAGCGGATATTTCAATACCGACATTGCCCGCAAAGACTGGGGGTTCCAGGGCATCATGATGTCCGACTGGGACGCGACCTACGACGCGGTGGCGGCGGCAAACGGCGGCATGGACCTGGAAATGCCCTCGGGTAAGTTCATGAACCGGACGACGCTGCTGCCTGCTGTCAAGTCCGGCAAAGTCAGCGAAGCCACGATTGACGAGAAAGTACGCCGCATCCTTCGCACCGCAATTCAATTCGGATGGCTGGATCGCGAACAGACAGATCTATCGATTCCACGTTTGAATGCCGATGGCCGCCAGGTAGCACTTGAGGCCATCCGGTCGGGGATGGTGCTGTTGAAGAACGACGGCAATGTGTTGCCGTTCGACAGGGGAAAGATCAAATCGATTGCAGTGATCGGTCCCGACGCCCATCCGGGCCAGCCCGTCGGCGGTGGCAGCGGAGAAGTCCGTCCGTTCTCGACGACCAGCTTCCTGCAGGGAGTCGCAAACTACCTGGGCAGCGGAGCCAAAGTGTATTACGCCGCTGGACTGCCGACCTTATCGGAGATGGCCAGTCAAACCCATTTCACCACCGACGCGAACGGAGGCAAGGCGGGTCTGAAAGCTGAATTCTTCGACAACACAAGCCTTTCCGGCAAACCGGGCATCGAGCGTATCGACGATCGGGCCAGTTACGATCCTGGAACGACCGATGGCATGGCTGCGAATGACCAGTCGATTCGCTGGACAGGATATTTCACGCCCGCTACTCGGGGAGACCATCTTGTTTTTGTTCAAGGCCCCGGCGAAAACGGCGGCTACCGTTTGTATGTCGACAAGAAGCTGGTGATTGACGATTGGACGCAGGCTTATGCGTTCCTGAGCCAGGTGAAGGTGCCGTTACAAGCTGGTCCGCACCAGGTTGAGCTCGATTACTTCGTCAAGCGCGGTTGGGGCAAGACGAAGTTGAATCTCGGAATTGTGCGTCCCGAAGACCTGGTCAGCGCGGAAGCCAAGTCCATCGCCGCGCACGCCGATGCCGTGGTCGTCGCCGTTGGTTTTGATCCGTCCACCGAAGGTGAAAGCGGCGACAGAATGTTCGTGCTGCCACCGGGCCAGAATGAACTGATCAGCCAGATTGGAGACATCAACAAGAACACCATCGTCGCGGTGACATCTGGTGGCGGCGTCGACATGGTGCCGTGGATTGATCATGTGCCGGGGCTGTTTCAAACCTGGTATGCCGGGCAGGAAGGCGGGACGGCGCTGGCGCAGCTGATCTTCGGCGACGCCAACCCCTCAGGAAAATTACCCATCACGATCGAGAAGCGGTGGGAGGATAACCCTGCGCACGACACTTACCATCCCAGGGGCGCAGACAAGAAAGTCGTGTACACCGAGGGTGTCTTCATCGGATACCGCGGGTATGACAAATCAGGAGTGAAGCCCCTGTTTCCGTTCGGCTATGGACTTTCCTACACAACCTTTGCGTACAAGAATTTGTCGGTTTCATCGCCTTCTGCGTCCGGGGACGTCGAAGTACATTTCGATGTTACCAACACCGGCAATCGCGCCGGGGCCGAAGTTGCTCAAGTGTACGTGGGAGATCGACACTCGAGCGTTCCGCGTCCAGTCAGGGAGTTGAAAGGATTTTCCAAGGTCAATCTGGGTGCAGGTGAGACCAAGCAAGTCTCAGTGACTCTGGACCGTCGTGCGTTCGCTTATTACGACGTTAAGAAACATGACTGGACCGTCGAACCAGGGGATTTCGAGATATTGGTGGGCAGTTCGTCTGCAAAGGCTGAGCTGAATGGGAAGATGACGCTGACTGCGAAGTAGGGTCGGTGGTGCGAGGGCAAGATGCCCGCGCGACAGCCGGCGGGACGCCGTCGCTACGCCTAACGGCTAAAAGGAGAGCGACCAACGACCAAGGACCAACGACTGCCTTTCAAAGTTTTACCCATGTTCGGGACATGGCCGAGCGCTCAACTGCATCAAGAACTTTCTGCACTGCAACTGCCTCGTCAACATCCGTGTGCGAAGGATTTTTCCGATCCAGTGTGCTGAGAAAATCTCCCAGCATGGCAATGAAAGTATGTTCATAGCCAATGATGTGCCCGGGCTTCCAGAAGTTCTCTGAGTACGGATGGTCGGGTCCCGTCACCGTCAGATTGCGTACTCCCTGCTGGTTTGGAGGTTCGGTAGCGTCGAGAAATTCGAGCTGGTTCATCGCCTCCAGATTGAAACGCAACATACCCTTCGATCCGTTAATCTCAAATGCTTCGCGATTTCGGCACCCCACCCCGTAACGGGTCGCCTCGAACGTACCGACACTTCCGTTGACGAAGCGGGCGAGAAGCAGGGTGGCGTCGTCGACATCGCGCCCAGGGACGAAAGTCTGAGTCGTGGCCGTAAGCTCAGCGATCGGTCCGTTCAAATAAAGTGCGGAATCGACCGAGTGGGAAAGCAGGTCGCCAGCCGCTCCCGTGCCAGACTCAGAGCGCCGATACCGCCACGTGTTGGCTTTGCTCGGGTCGTTGCCAGACTGGTTCAGGTAGAGCGCGCGGTAATGAAAGACCTGCCCGAGGCGCCCTTCGGTGATCAGTCGCTTGGCGAAAACCACGGCCGGAATGCGCCGGTAGTTGTACCAGACGAGGCTGGGCACCTTGCTCATGGCGTCCGCCATGGCTTCGGCTTCGGCCAGTGATGTTGCCAATGGCTTCTCGCACAGCACAATTTTCCCCGCGTTCGCGGCGGCAATGGCAATTGGTGCGTGCAGGGAATTGGGTACGGCAATATCGACAATATCAATGTCAGGCCGCCCAACCACCGCTTGCCAGTCGGTGGCGGTTTCTGCCCATCCCCACTGCCCGGCGGCGGACTCGAGCTTGTTCTGATTGCGGCCACAAACAATTTTCAAATTCAGTTCGTAAGGAGTATTGAAGAAATGGCCTACCTGTCGGAAAGCATTGGAATGCGCCCTGGCAATGGAGCCGGTTCCAATCATCGCGATGTTCAGGCGTTGTTTCGACATGGGATTTACTTTAACAGGCACGGGGGACGGCTGGCTTTCCTGGCATTGGAGATCTCGGACCGAAACGGCCGAGGCACAGATACTGCTCGAGGCACAGACGCCGCTCAAGCAAAGATGCTGCCTGCCGGGAGTATGGCGTGCCTGAATCCGGATCTAATCAGAAACTAAAAGTGCCCCACCTTTCGCGAATGACGCGAAAAATGGGGCACCCGGCCAGAAGACGATGTCGATGCGCTCGCGGATTCAGTTGCTGCAATCTCGCTCGCGTGCAATCCTCGAGTGAATCCTAGTTATGCCAGACGATGTCGGCTTTTTTCGCCGCTTCGTGGGCCTTCTTCAACATGCGTGCTGAATCGCCAAGCGGTGTCACCTGCGACGGCGTGGCGAATTCCCACAACGGCCGTTCGCCGCGGGCGGAAGTAAATCCCGATCGTCCCAGGAGATTCTGCTCGATTCCCATGGGCTGCTGAGAAGCATGTCCCGCATGACTGGCAAACTCCACGATCACGGGTTCATTGCTCAACAGGGCACCCGTCGACGCATTTTGCGAGAAGGCTGATGTGGCACAAAACACGAACAGAATAAATAGGGTCATCTTCATTGAATTGGTCTCCCACCTCGAAAGTTTTCGGCACGTCCCGATCAAGTTTCGTCAGTCTTCGGGTGCCTGCCATCCCAGCCAAACCCCGCTGTCGACGGGCACTGTGGCTAGATGCAAGCCCTGTACCAAACCTCCACTTCGGGATATTGGCTTTACGGGCGCACTTCGAGCCTGAGCGCAACTATTTGCACATTCAGGCGAATCCCGCGCCGGACGGGGGGGCTCACGTAAGCTCATGGGAATAAGTGGGTTAAGCGAGATGCCTCATCTTTCGCTTTGATTGTGAAAAATTGCATAGCGTAGTTCTGAAGTTGCGCAGGCTGCCGGCGTCGTCCAATGGCTGCGGTTATCGTCAATATTACTAACCCGCCACTTCACCGCGCCACTTCGTGCGCCAACCATATTGTCAGCTCGACCACTCCAGGGCACCAAGTCTAGTGAGGCCAGGCCCGGAGAGCGGTTTGGGCCACACGTAGCAGTTCGGCACGGGTCGCGCCGCTCGCAGCCTGGACGGACATGCCCTGCAGTACGGTCGCGACGTAGCGGGCAAGGTCCGCCGGATTGGCGTCGGCGGGCAAATCACCTCCTGCTTTTGCGCGCCTCAGGCGCTCGCGTATGGCTTTCTGACCTGCTGCCCTGCGTAAAGCCAGCTCGCGCCGAACCGGTTCCGCATCCCCTCCACAAGCCAGTGCGCCTTGTACGTTAAGGCAGCCCGGGGGATTTCGCGGGTCAGTCAACGAAACGGCAGCCTGGCGCAGCAGGCTTTCCACTACTCGGCGGGCGGTCGGCTGTTCCAGAGCTTCTTTCGTATAAGAGGCGAGCCCCTCGCCGTAGCGATCCAATGCTTTGCGGAATAATGATTCCTTGTCCCCGAACGCCGCATAGAGGCTGGGGCGGTTGATGCCCATCGCCCCGGTCAAATCGGACACCGACGTCCCCTCGTAGCCCTTGCGCCAGAACACTTGTAACGCACGATCCAAAGCCTGATCGGCGTCAAACGAACGCGGTCGGCCCGCCGGAACGCGCGCTTTCTTCGCCTTCATATTCCTCAATGCTACACTTGTATACTGATCGGTACAAATAGTTGAATCGTCGAACTGTGCCTGATCATCTTTACCGTACGCACAGAAAGTGCTTAGGAGAATAATCATGGCAGGCAAGCTTACCGGTAAAGTGGCGGTTGTGACTGGTGCGTCGAAGGGCATAGGCGTCTCGATCGCGAAACATCTGGCCGCGGAGGGCGCATCTGTGGTCGTCAACTACGCTTCCAGTAAGGAAGGCGCCGACCGCGTCGTGGCCGACATCGTGCGCAAGGGCGGAAAAGCCATTGCGGTTCAGGCCGACGTATCGAGGAAAGCTGACATTGATCGGCTCTTTGTCGAAACCAAAAAAGCATTCGGCCCGTTGGACATCCTGATCAACAACGCAGGAATTTACGAGTTCTTGCCGCTCGACGGGGTCACGACCGAACACTTTCACAAGCAATTCGACCTGAACGTGCTCGGGCTTCTGCTTACCTCGCAGGAAGCGGCAAAGCACTTCGGTCCCGATGGCGGCAGCATCGTGAATATCAGTTCTTTGGCCAGCACGTATACGCCCGCGACGAGTTCGGTTTACAGCGGAACCAAGGCGGCTGTGGATGCGATTACAAAGGCATTGGCGAAGGAGTTGGGCCCGCGCAATATCCGGGTCAACGCAATCAATCCTGGCATGGTGGAAACCGAGGGAGTTCACAGTGCGGGCTTCATCGAAAGTGATTTCCGCACGCAGGTCGAATCACAGACTCCGCTTGGCCGCATAGGTCAACCGGAAGACGTTGCCCCCGCTGCGGTTTTCTTTGCCTCCTCGGACGCCGCCTGGATTACCGGAGAGACACTGGTAATTGCAGGAGGCCTTCGTTGAAGAGTTGCACACGTGACTGCCCGGGCGCAGGAAGAGACTGCGTCCGGGCGGTCTGGCGCAAATAGAGTTTCAAAGATAAAGATGGGAAAGTCCTGGTCATAACCGGGGGTACTACGGAGCATTGGCTTGGCTACGGCTGCAGCGTTTCGTCGCCGAAGGCGCCTGCGATTTATCACCGGCCGTACTACAGATCTCTGGGGCCCGAGCCGAGCGCAACTGCGACGGACGCCTCGCTAAGCAGAGCGGTCAGATCGAGAGGCCGGGTGAACATCGCCAGCTTGCCGTCCGCGGTCCGCGGCCACTGATCCCGCGGCTTGTCGCGATACAGCTCAACTCCATTGTCATCCGGGTCGCGCAGATAAATCGATTGGCTGACCCCGTGATCTGACGCTCCCTCAAGCTGTAATCGCGCCCGTAATACTCTGTGCAGCGCATCGGCAAGCGAAGCCCGAGTTGGGTAAACGATGGCCGTGTGGTAAAGCCCTGTCGATCCGGGTGGAGGCGGGGAGCCACCCAGGCTCTCCCACGTGTTGATGGCGATATGGTGGTGATACCCTCCTGCGGAAAGGAATGCTGCGGAATCACCCAATCGCTGCATCACATTTAAGCCCAGCACGCCGGCATAGAAAGCCAGAGATCGCTCGAGGTCCGCGACTTTCAGATGCACATGACCAATGTGCACGCCGGGATCGGCAACATAGTTATCGATTTTGTCATTCGCCTTGGTTTGGGAATTGGGCACTTCTGAAACCTCGCTCGCCGACGCTGGTTCAGGATTGGAGTCTACAGGGTCCCGGTCGCGTCTTTTGCCATGTTAGAATCCGGCGGTCGAGCACGTAAATGTCTCTTTACAGCAGCGGGTCGCCAGGCAAATCAGTAGCCCTTTCGGATATTGTTCAAGGTCTCGGCTGTGCTCGCGAGCTGACCCGTCCACTGACCTCGTCGATTCCTGCGTTGCTAACCGGAGTTGTAGTCGTGACCGTCGCGAAGAGTTCGCCGGCAACGGCACTTCGCGGCGCTTTTGCCATGGGCATTTCTACGATGGCGGGTTTTCTCTTTGACAATATCTATGACTTGTCAGCCGACCGCGCGGCAGACCACCCTACCCCGCTTACCCAGGGGATTGTTTCGAGTTTCCACGCCCGAATGCTGGCGGGCATTCTGGCGTTGTGTGCGATATTGCTGAGTCCTGCTGGCGCGCTGGGCAAGTTGACGCTTTCAGCCACGTAGCTGGCGTTATGGTTCTACTCCTATGCGGCACATTCGGTGCCCTGGTTCAAGAATGTATATTCCGCTCTGCTGGTTTGTCTTCCCTTGCTCTACGGTTCTCTGATCGCTGGAGTTTCGGTCCCGCTTGCCTACTATTTTGTTCCCGGCCAGTTTGTGCTGGGTCGCGAAAGCCTGATTGATGCGCATCAGGCAGATGATGGCCGACAGGCTGGATTCAGAACCCTCCCGATTCTGCTTGGCCGCAGGGCGACGGAGGTTTGTGGGACGGTCGTCGTGATGATCGCGGGAGTGTTGCTGACCTACCTTGCGCCAGGCACAAGCGCGCGCCTGGTGGCTGGGTTGTGCGTGGCTGCAATTGCAGCAGTATTGGCTATGCCGCTGCCGGCGATCCGACGTACCGGGTTGTTGCGCATCCCAATGGCAATTGGGGTGGTTGCGATCGGATTGTCTCTGTCACTCCACCAGCTCCTGAAAAACTCTCTCCGCCAAACATCGGCTCTCCAATGTATGTTCGAACCATGTTCCGGGCGCGGTATATTTTGTGCGGCCTATGACTGCGAACATTCAAAAATACGACGCACTGATTCTTGGCGGAGGAGCAGCCGGACTCATGTGTGCGATTGAAGCGGGCCGCCGGGGACGGCGCGTTGCCGTGCTCGAACGTGCTGAGCGTCAGGGCAAGAAAATTCTCATTTCCGGCGGCGGACGCTGTAACTTCACCAATCTCCATTGCTCGCCGGAAAACTTTATTTCGGCAAATCCTCACTTTGCAAAATCCGCGCTGGCCCGCTATACGCCGGCCGATTTTATCTCGCTGGTGGAGAAGCATCACATTCCGTATCACGAAAAGACCCTGGGACAACTGTTCTGTGATCGCTCCGCGCAGGACGTTCTGGGAATGCTCGAAAAGGAATGTGCGGACGCAGCAGTTCATCTGCTCACGAAAATAACGATTGAAGACGTAAGCCGGAGCGATGAATTTGTCGTGCGCGCCAGAGAGGGAGAGTTCCGGGCGCCTGTTCTGGCAGTTGCCACTGGTGGGCTTTCGATTTCCAAAATCGGCGCTACCGACTTCGGCTACAGGTTGGCCCGCCAATTTGAGTTGGAAGTTCGCGAGACCAAGCCCGGGCTGGTGCCGGTTACTTTCAATGACAAGGATTCCCGCGTCTATGCCGACCTGGCAGGCGTCTCAACCGAGGTTGTCGCCGCATGCAACGGCCAGCGCTTCCGCGAAAAGTTGCTGATCACGCACCGGGGACTCAGCGGACCCGCGATCCTCCAGGTTTCGTCATATTGGCAAAAGGGAACACCGGTCATCGTCGATTTGGTTCCCGAACGCGAGATCACAAAATCCCTGGCACAGCCGGGCGTACCGCGGACTGCGGCTGCACTTCGAAGCGCGCTGCAGAGGTTTCTTCCCAACCGCCTGGCCGACCGATGGCTGGACGTACATCCCCCAGCCGATTTCACAAACGTGGCCTTGCGCGTTATCGAACAGCAAATACACGGGTGGGAAATTCTTCCGGCGGGTACCGAAGGCTTTGCCAAGGCCGAAGTCACAGTTGGAGGAGTCGACACCGGCGAGCTATCGGCAAAGACCATGGAGAGCCGAAAGGTGCCTGGGCTATTTTTCATCGGCGAAGTCGTGGACGTAACCGGACACCTCGGCGGATTCAACTTTCAGTGGGCATGGGCCTCGGGAGCCGCTGCCGGGCGGGCGATTTAGAAGAGAAGTCCGGGCGCCGCGTCGATTTTCGCACGGTACTGCACTTTCGCGACGGGCATTTTAGCCTGCCCGGAACGGGTTGACGATGCGAATGCCGTCAATCTCTCGTGCTTCCTGAAAGTCCTCGGTGAAGAGCACGCTGCATCCAGTCTGTTTGGCCGAGCGCAAGACCATAGCGTCCCAGAACGAGAAGCCGTGAAGTCGGTGAAGGTCGATGGCAGCTAAGATGTCAGCCACCGCAGGAGTGGCAACGTCGAACTCGCCGAGAAGTTCAACTTTCCTGCGTGCGACCTGAGGATCAACCTTCAGTTTTCGCGTGACCGTGACAAAATATTCCTGAAGGATCTGCAACGACACGACACCGGTCTGCGCGCGCCGATGCTCGGCCACGAGGTCAACTGCTCGCCTTTGTTTGGACGGGGCGCCCTTGTCGTCCGCATAGACCAGCACATTCGTATCAAAGAAGCTACGAGTGCTCATGAGTCTCGTCGCGCATGGATCTCGTCTCGGTCGAACCGCCAGCCCCGCGAGTGGCCCTGGCCGGAGAGTCGCCTGAATTCCTCGATGCTTTGTTCAGGATCGTCGGAACCGGCCAGCTTTTGCAGATAGTCGCGGATCAGTTGATTGAGGCTTTTGCCAAGGGCTTCGGCCTTTTTTCGGGCGCGGGCGACGGTCTGCTCGTCAATGGAAAGGGTTACATTCATTAACACAGTATACGTGGACACGTATTACGTGTCAACTGGGCCGCAGAAATATGTACTGGCGGCCCGCCAGCGGCCCACTCAAGCCGGGTTTTGGCTTGACTGGGGATGTCCAGATCCCACCAACTCTGTCATCCCGACGCGGCGCGGGGGACCTGCTGATGTGACGTCACTCGGCTGGGGAACCTGGAAATAGACTCGGAATGGCGACACGAAAACACATAAGAGCGGACGGAAGGCTCTGCCAGCGGTAGATCTACGCTACTCAGGCCAAAACCAGGCTTGCGAGTGCCACCCGTGGTATGAATTATGATGAATGACGAAAAATCGACTCTGAGGAGATTTGACCATGTGCGTCTCGTCCACTCGATGCCTGGCTGTCTGGGTTGCTCTCGTCATTGGTACCGGCGTTGCGCAGGCCGCGTTCGCGGCGGACATTCTAATCGCTGATGCGAAATCACAGCCGGAGAGTTTGACCATGGCGCCGGGCGGCGTGCTGATAGTCGGCAGCGCCGGTTCGCCATTCGTCTATAAGGTGCGTCCGGGTTCTTCCACCGCCGAGAAGTTCATCGACGCCAGCGCAGAAGGCTCGGGGACGTTTTTCTTCGGCATGTTGGCGGACGCTGCCAGCAATACCTTGTGGACATGTCAACTGACGCCCGTGCCGAACACCACTCCGGCACAGCGGCATACCGCGCTGAGAAGCTTTGATCTCACTACGGGCGCGCCGAAGATCCGCTGGAACCTGCCAGGGGACAACAATGTGTGCAACGATTTTGCGATCGGACCCGATAAGGCTCTCTATATAACTGATACCGTGCCTGGCAGAATCTTCAGGCTGCCCGCCGGAGCGTCCAGCGCGGAACTTTATCTGGAGCATCGGGTGCTCAACGGCGTCGATGGCATCACCTTCCTGGAGGGCACGATGTATGTGAACAACGTGTTCTTCAACAAGCTCTACCGCATTCCTGTCGATGCCGCCGGCAAACCGGGAACACCCGTCGATATCTGGATGGACCAGCCGGTAAAAGGGCCTGACGGCATGCGCGCAGCGAACGGCAAGCTCATCGTCGCAGAGAATGGCAGCGGCAAAATCTCCGTCCTCACCGTAAATGGCGAAAAGGCAAGCGTGACCATGATCAAGGAGGGACTCAATACACCAACCGGAGTCGAGCCGGCGGGCGACACGATCTGGATTGCCGAGCGTGGCGCGGGCAAGGCTGTGTCGATCCCCATGCCGAAATAGGCGCGAAAGCCAAAAGTACAATGCCCTTTTCTTTGCAGAATGCTGCACTGCCCAAGCCAGCAGCACTTGTGCCGGTGTCTTTCCTACTCGCGCGGCGATTGCCGGAATCAGACAACAACTGGAGCAGCTCATGCCCATGCCGATGCCCAAAGAAGACGAACAAATACGTGAAGCCCTGGAAGCGCACTGGCACGCGTCGGCAGCAGGCGACGTAAATGCGGAACACGATATTTACGCTGACGATGCGATTTGTGATTATCCACAGTCAGGCGAGCGAATCCTCGGGCGCAGCAACTTGCAGGCCTTGCGGAGTCATCATCCCGGAAAGCCGTCAGGTTTCAACGTGAGGCGAATTCTCGGAAGCGAAAATCTCTGGATCACGGAATACACAATCACCTACCACGGGCGGCCGGCATACACAGTGAGCATTATGGAGTTCCGCAACCGCAAAGTCGTCCACGAGACACAGTATTTCGCCGACCCGTTCGAAGCTCCGGATTGGCGACGCCAATGGGTTCAGAGGATTGCCTGACGCCGCATCGGGGATGAGTGGCGGCCGGCCCCATCCCAGGTTTCCCCAAAATCCGTATGCCGCTCAGAAAGCCTACCCCGTGGCATCCACATCAGCCGAGCCGCGCTGCCTCGATCGTGGCGACGTTAATCTTTTTCATCGACATCATCGCCTCGAAGGCACGTTTTGCCTCACCGCCACCAGCCGCAATCGCTTCGGTCAGCGTGCGCGGGGTGATCTGCCAGGAGAGGCCCCAGCGGTCTTTGCACCAACCGCACTGACTCTCCTTGCCACCATTGCCGACGATTGCGTTCCAGTAGCGGTCCGTTTCTTCCTGATTGTCCGTCGCGATCTGGAAAGAAAACGCCTCACTGTGCTTGAACTCTGGGCCGCCGTTGAGACCGAGACAGGGAATGCCCAGAACCGTGAACTCCACTGTAAGCACATCGCCCTCCTTGCCGCTCGGGTAGTCACCGGGCGTTTTGTGAACAGCGGTCACTTTGCTATTCGGAAAGGTCGCGGCGTAGAAGCGTGCCGCATCATGTGCGTCTTTGTCGAACCAGAGACAAATAGTATTTTTCGGGCTCAAGTTTTCCTCCTTGATGTAATGGGAGTCAGATGAGGCGGGCAGCGCGAGAGTTGTGCGGGGAGTGGCCCTGGCAGAGCAATCTGGACCGTTAAGTTGATTGGTCGCTCTCGCGTCCCGTAACGACGGGATGTTCGCACAGAAGAAGCCAGGCAATTGGTAGCCGACTATTGATAGCCGCTGAGAATGACCGGCCCTACCATGGTTTCAATCCTGGCAGCCATCTCCTCGGCGGGGATACGGTTGGGGGTCTGAAACCAGCGGCGCGCGGCCCCGAAAACGGCCCAGGCCGCGGTGGTCGCCAGCAATGCCGCATCGACACCGGGTGCCAGCCCATGAAGGGAAATGCCTTCCTTAAACATATCCTCGACGACCGGGATGATGGAGCCTTCGAGCGGTATCCGAGCCAACTGACCCGGGCAGCTTGTGGTCTCAGCGAGGTAGTCGCAGACGCCAAGGGCAATGGCGCGTAGTGCCCCCGTGCAGTCAGTAAAGGTGATGCCGCGGCGCTCTATAAGGGCGCGAAAGCGAACGCCTGTCATGGCCTGGAGCAGTGCGTTCTTGTCTGGATAGTGGAGGTAAAAGGTGGCCCGGTTCAGGGTGGCCTCGTCAGCGATCTCCTGAATGGAGATGTCTTCGAACTCCTTTTTTATCAATAGGGTGGCCAGAGCATCCATTAGCATGCGGCGGCTTCGCAGGATGCGCGGATCCGTCGTTTCTGTGCCGTATTGGACCGACTCGGCCATTGCACCATTCCCAGAATACCTCTTCCTGCGGGCTAAAAGCGACACTTGTTTATTTTGTGAATCGACATATGTCTATTAGTAATCAATTGTCGTGTACGAGGAGTTCTCAATGTCAACGCTGCTTCATATTGATTCCAGCCCACTCTACGGTCGGTCAGTCTCTCGCGAGCTGACCGCCGCGTTCGTCACCCAATGGAGGGCTTCGCACCCGGATGGAAGGGTCATAGACCGCGACCTCAACGCAACCGCCATGCCGCCGATCAATGCGCAATGGGTCGGTGCCGTCTACACGCCGGAACAAGCCCGCACTCCGCAGCAGAAGGAACTGCTTTCGCTCTCCGACTCCCTGCTCGCCGAATTGGAGCAGGCCGATGAGTACGTCATCGGAGTGCCGATGCATAACTTCGGTGTGCCTTCCGTGCTCAAGCTATGGATCGACCAGATTGCGCGTGTCGGCAGGACCTTCTCCTACGGGAACGGAAGGCCGAAGGGCCTGATGATCGGCAAGAAGGCGACCTTCATCATCGCAACGGGCGGGATCTACGACGCCCAGACGCAGATGGCCTCGTTCAATTTCGTGGAGCCGTATCTGCGATCCGTATTTGGTTTTCTTGGTGTGACGGACGCGACCTTCCTCACCGCAGGCGGGACCAGCGTGCTGAACCAGGGGCATGACCGGCACGCGTTTCTTGTGCCGCATCTTCAAGCCGTGCAGACGCACGCGCAGACCTTCTAGAGAGGACACGTATGAAAATTACTTCAATGGTTGCTCGCTATCTACTAGGCCTTATGTTTACGGTCTTTGGGTTCAACGGATTTCTCAACTTCATCCACCAGCCGCTCCCGGCGAATCCGCTGGCGATCCGCTTTCTTGTCTCCGTCAGCGAGTCGCATTTTGCCGCATTCTTCTTCGCGATTCAATTGCTTGGTGGGCTGCTGTTGCTTTCGGGGTACTTCGTGCCACTTGCGCTGACAGTGTTGGCGGCGGAGCTCTACAACATCCTTGCGTTTCACCTGACGCTTGCGCCCGCAACCATTGCTCCGGCTCTTGTGGCCTCTGTGCTGTGGGTGCTGGTCTTTCTTCAGTACCGCGAAAGCTTCAACAGCATCTTCACCGCGAAGCCTGCGACGCAGCCATGAATTGCGTCGCAGCTTCGTTTGCATCCGCCCGAACTGTTTCGTAACAGGCTCAAACCTGCCAGGCCCTGGAGACCGGCGTTCGATCTGGCGTTCACAATCGGTTTTGTGTCGCGGCTCACCCGCTGTGACGACTTGCTTCCTAAGCCGACAAAACCGGATTTGCTTGCCGGCCGATTCTAGGGTCCGGACGTTGGTTTAAGCGACGGGTTAGTGAAATATCCTTTGCCCTTGTTGACGAAGGCGTGGGTCTCGATCGGTTCCCAAGTATTCGGCAAGAAAATCGTGCAATGCTTTGACCTTTGGCGTAGGTCGTGACAGACCAAAAAAGAGTGCGCAAAAAGTGATTGGCTCAGGTCTCCACAATGACAGGGATCGGTACCAGGAGGTTGCGAAACTCCGGGCGCTTTGCCATCCACAGCGGCAGGACGCAGTTCTGGGAAGAGTGATTGGTGGAGGCGGCGGGAGTTGAACCCGCGTCCGAAAATGTGACAGGTCAAGAGACTACATGCTTGTTCGCGTTCATGCCCTCGGCATTACCCGAAGACGTTCGCGGCTGCTGCTCAGAACGGACAAGAAACATCAGCCGCTAGCCTGAGATCTTAGCCTCTCTCCCCAGACGTAGAAGAGAAGAGCAGCCCTCTGTGTGACGCTCGCTCACAGCCCGAAGGCAAAGCTGTGGAGAGCGGCTGCCTAACTAATTAGGCTGCGTATGCCATTTGTTGATTGGCAATTATCATTTTCCACGCGATTACGGGTGTGTGGACCCCGGCATGCCTCTTGGCCGAAAGCATCTCCGTCGAAGCCGTGACGCCCCCACTGGTGGGAATGGCCATTCTAAAGAGCAAACAACAAACCCTCCAAGCAACGCTCAAAGAGCCACTTCCAATCTAAGTTCCGACCTGCTGGAAGTCAATCCATCTCAGTTAGATGCAGGAACGTTACCGAAGATGCTGAACCGAGGACTGGGTCGAGCCCTTCTGAGTACGCGGCAAACCGCGAAAAATGGGCTTAAATGGGGCATGGAGTGGACCATGCGAACTCGATCGAAGGTCGCGTATTTCCTGCTCATATTCTGTCTGGCTTTATCGAGTACAGGTTCGGCGCAGACCAAAGCGGGCAGCCCGGAGCGCGAATTGTTCAACGCGACCAATCGGGAGCGCATCGCTCACGGATTGCCGGCGTTGCAGTGGAATGACGCCCTCGCGGTTGCCGCCCGCAAGCACGCCAGCGAAATGGCTTACAAGGACGCACTGTCTCACCAGTTTCCCGGCGAACCCAGCCTTCCCAGCCGGGTGAAGCAGGCAGGGGCCCACTTCGTATGGCTTTCCGAGAATGTCGCCCTGGGACCGAACACGTCGCTCATCCATGCCGAGTTTGTGAAGTCCCCGAGGCATCGCGCCAACATACTGGACACGGACATGAATGTCATGGGCATTGGAATCGTCGAGCGTAACGGCCAGTTGTTCGCGGTCGAAGACTTTTCGCAAGCGAAGTAGGCCCGCTGGAAACCTGTCCGACGTCTGCGTATCTCTGGCTGAGCCCGTACTGCAATCCGCGCAGCGATCCCGCCGTCCTGAGTTATCCTTGTATGCAGGGACAAATAGGCAGAGACAACGGCTCCCTTCTGGTGATCGCGGAGGGGGAGGGAAGCCGGTCAATTCGGGGCATCACGCACTTGTCATCTCGGACACCAGGCGTTTTGAAATGAACTACGCTCCGGCAATTCGGCGACCGCTGGAAGGCGAACGCTTCCAGGTTATCGTCATCGGCGGCGGGATCAATGGTGTCGCCATCGCGCGAGAGTGTGCGCGCGCGGGACGCCGAACCCTGGTGATCGAACAGCACGACTTTGCCGCAGGCACCACCAGTCGAGCCACGCGCATTATTCACGGTGGTTTGCGCTACCTGGAACATGCGGAGATTGGGTTGGTTCACGAGTCGCTGGTAGAGCGCCGGCGGCTGTTGCAGCAGCACCCGCATCTGGTGCACCCGGTTCATTTTCTGCTGGCCCTTGATCAAAAAAGTGGGCGCAGTGCTCTGACTGTGCGCACTGGCCTTTGGCTTTATAAGCACTTGGGGGGCGGCCGCCTTCAGGTTGACTCCAGCCATGAAGATGAGCGCAAGCTCGAGCGCCTGCTCGATTCCGGCCGCCGCTGGTCGGTCTTCAGCTACGAGGACGCGCAGTGCGAGTTTCCTGAGCGATTGGTGGCCGAGTGGCTGGTCGAAGCCATGGAAGCGGGTGCCGTCGCTCGCAATCACACCCAGGTGCTGGCCGTGGACGTCCGCCACCGGCGTGTTGCCGGAGTGCTTCTGCGTGACCAGATCACCGGGAAAGAGGAGCGGGTCGAAGGTACCTGGGTTATCAATGCCACCGGTCCCTGGGCAGACCGGCTGTGCCAGCGTTCGCAGATCCGGACGCCTCAACCCATGGTTGGCGGGATTCGTGGCTCACACATCGTGGTGCCGCGCTTTGCCGGCGCGCCCGACGCCGCTGTGTACACCGAGGCCCTGGACAAGCGCCCGATTTTCGTTATCCCCTGGAACGAACAGATATTGGTCGGGACAACCGAGGTCGCAGATCAGGGCGATCCCGGCAAAGTTCAACCGGCTCAGGAGGAGATCGACTATCTGGTGCGCTCCCTGCTGCACCTCTTTCCATGCATCAAGCTGACCGCCAGTGATATTCGGTACACCTTTGCCGGAGTGCGACCCTTGCCATTTGCGCCCAAGGAAAAAGCCGCGTCAGTGACGCGCAGGCACATACTCCATGACCACGCGCAGGACGGGGCACAGCAGCTGATTTCGGTGATTGGAGGGAAGCTCACCACGGCGGCGGAGCTGGCTCGCCAGTGCGCCGCAAAGATCGGCGTACCCGCAAAGTCTTCCAGAACGCTGGCCCTCGCTTCGGCGAATAGTGCGGAACTCCTGCTTGACCGCTGGATAGTCGAGATCAGTAATTCCGGGGGCATTAGCGAAACTGCGGCACATGGCATCGTGGAGTGGCACGGCAAACGCGCGTTGGAGATATCGCGGCTGGCTCAGCACGGCGCGAAACTTCGAGCTCCACTTTGCGCGCACACAGAACACATTGTGGCTGAGGTGGTCGACTCTTTTGCCGCTGAGTGTGCCGTGACGCTGGCGGACGCCCTGCTTCGTCGCGTCCCGGTTGCGCTGGGCGGCTGCTGGTCGTCCAACTGCAGCCGCGAAGCAGCGGCCAGAGTTGGAGCAGTCATGGGGTGGAACGACAAGCAGGCCGCCGCGGAACTCGAAGCATTTGAACTCGAACGCTCCGCATTTTTACGAAAACCCGCTCAAGTCAATGCTTTGCTGGAAGCTGCGGCGGATTGAGCTTTTTTCTCGTCTTCACGCACATTCAACCCAGAGTGCGCACCAGCAGTTCAGTGTCGTCTGAAATAATGCCGTCCACTCGCCACCTGGCGAAGCGCAACATGGATTCACTGTCATTCACCGTCCAGGTGAATATCCTCACGCGAGCCTGGTGCACCCGTTGCACCAGTTTTTCGTCCACCAGCGAGTGATGAGCGATAACGAAATCTACCGGCAGCTCGGGCCAGCGGGATAGTTGCGCGTCATTCTCACAAATTATTCCGATAGAGGCCGAGGCGCTGCGAGCCTCCATCTCCATTACGACATCAGGGAGAAATGAAGAGACCACGTATCCTTGTTGCGGCGGATATTCGTGCAAAGCTGCGAGCACCTTGGCTTCCAGGTCTTGTACCTTGAGTTCGATATCCAGGAATGCGCGCTCGCTGTAGCGCCGCAACACCTGACTTAATCGGGGGAGTTGCGGCAATTGCGTGGCTTCTGCGCGGGCGACCTTGACCTTGCCGACTTGGGCGTCATGGCAGACAACGGCGGTTCCGCACGCAGTTAAGCGCACATCAAATTCAAAACCGCCACAACCATGGGTGAGGGCGAGGTCAAATGACTCGAAAGTATTCTCCGGGCTTTTGAGGGGGACACGACTGCCGCGATGGCCGAGGAGGAGGGGAAGATTGGCCATTCGGCATTTTATGCATAAATCGATTGCAAGGTTCTAAAACCTTGATCAGAGCCTTAATCGAGGTCAAAATCCCTGATCGGCCGACCCGTATCGGGACTTTCTTTCGCCTTCTTGACTGCTTCCTGGAACTTCTTCTCCAGCAGATCGGAAGCATTCTTCTGCGCCTCGACGGACTGGCGAAAGATGGAATCGCGCCGGCTATCCTGCTCCTTCATGGCCCGGGCAGCCTCCTCCATATCGGCAAACATCTTGGGTTTGACCGCCGCGGTGTGCGCGATAACTCCCTTGATTTCAGCGTCTATTTTTAGGACGGCATTACAGTGAGGACAGGTGACATCGAACGGCGGATTGTTCTTCGCCATGTCTAAATCATACCCCAAAAGCTAGTCATGAGGATGAAGCTTAATGGGGAAGATCTTGAACAAATTCAGCATTTCCCAACCCAGGAGAATGATCGAAACCACAACCACGAGAATGGCAATGCTTTCCCCAAAATTTAACCGGTTCCGCGAAGGCTCAAAACGCCTGGCCACCAATCCCAGGATATTGAGAGTAGCGAAACCGAAGACGAGAACCCACAAGATGCCGTATATGTCGCTTTTCTTGTTCAGGTCTTCCATCAGGATGGCGAAAAAGAATTGGAATCGGGAGCCGGACTCCAGCCACAGCGCCGGGACGGGCACAAGGCGCAGCAGGGCGGTCAGAGATAAGGGCATGGGCGCGGTGTCTGGGCGTAAACAGAAGGCAACTTCAGTGCCTTCCCAAAGGAGTTGATATTACCCTTTTCCGGGCGCGAAGTCACAGCGGCAGCAAGCGGGATTTTGCCGCCAGGAGAGAAAAGATTTGCGGAAGCGTCATTGTTTCGAACCGGCGTTTAGAGCCGGCGGTGCCTGGAGTCGTCGGTCCATCCTGAGCCCTGGAGTAGAATGTCGCCGGAAATGAAACCCAGGACTAAGAAATGAAACTCGAAACCAAGAGAAGATGCGTAGCCCTGCTTGGCATTCTGCTGGCTGCGCCGCCATGCCTTCGTGCCCAGACGGCGGGCGGGGCTGGTAAACCCGCTGCCGCAGAGCAGCCCGGCCTGAAGGCCAGAGCGCTGGCCGCCCTTTCAGAAGTCAGCGGCGAGTTCAAAATCGACGGGTTGCTACAGCCTGTCAGCGTGCTGCGGGACCGTTGGGGTGTGGCTCACATTTACGCCCAAAACCAGCACGATCTGTTCTTTGCCCAGGGGTTTGTGGCGGCGCAGGATCGCCTGTTCCAGATGGAGTTGTGGAAGCGGTCGGGACAGGGACGGCTGGCTGAAATCCTGGGCCCCTCGGCCCTGCAGCGCGACGTGAATGCGCGGTCGCTGAGTTATCGCGGCGACATGAAGCTGGAACTCGAGAGCTATTCTCCGGACACCCGGGAGATTCTCGAATCATTCACCCAGGGCATCAACGCATACATTGCAAGCCGGACGGCATCGGGAGCACAGGGGCTTCCACTGGAATTTCAGATTGCCGGATTCCAGCCAGAGCCATGGAAGCCGATCGACTGCCTGAACCGCATGGCTGCCTTCTCCATGACAGGCAACGCGTTCGCCGAACTGGCGCATGCTCAAGCGACACAGACGGTCGGGGCGGAGGCTGCCTCTAAACTGTTTGATTTTGATCCGCCGGTGAAGTTGGATCCAGCTCCCGGCGCCGGTCTCAGTGGGCTCACGCCTGCTCTTCTGCGCAATTTAGTGGGAAGCGACACCCGCATTGTGTTTTCAAAACCTCCTCAAGAGAGCAATAACTGGACCATTTCCGGTAAGCTGACCCGCAGCGGGAAGCCGCTACTGGCGAATGATCCGCACCGCGTGATCGCCGAGCCATCATTGCGGTACATGGTTCATCTGGTCGCGCCGGGATGGGATGTGATCGGCGCAGGAGAGCCGGGACTGCCTGGAGTTGCGCTGGGTCACAATCAAAATATCGCCTGGGGATTCACGATTTTCGGCCTGGATCAGCAGGATCTGTACCTGGAAGACCTGAATCCTGCCAACCCACTGCAATACAAAACCGCGCACGGCTGGGACAACATGCAGGTGCGGAAAGAAGTATTCGGGATCCGCGGCAGTCCCGACGTTGAAGTGGACTTGAAATTCACCAACCACGGCCCGGTGTTGTGGCAGGACGGAAAGCGTGCTTTGGCTCTGCGCTGGGTAGGCGCGGAAGCAGGTACGGCGGGGTATCTCGGGTCACTGGCAGTGGATCGGGCTCAAAACTGGAAGGATTTCGAAGCTGCAATGCCGCGCTGGAAGGTTCCTTCCGAAAACATTGTCTACGCCGACCGCGAAGGCAATATCGGAGAGCACTCCGTCGGCCTCGCCCCTTTGCGTAAGCAGTGGACCGGACTGTTGCCGGTACCAGGCGCTGGCGGCTACGAATGGTCAGGATTCGTGCCTGCGGAGGAGCTGCCGCATCAGTTCAATCCTGCCGCCGGATTTGTCGTCACAGCGAACCACAAAATGATCCCCGAGGGTTATCCCTACAAGGTGGGTTATTCCTGGGCAGACCCTTATCGATTTCAGCGCATCACTCAGGTGCTGCAGAAAGCCAGGTCAGGCGACAAACTGGATGTGGAAGCGCTGGAACATTTGCAGTCCGACGTGCTCTCTCTGCCGGCAATGCAACTGATCGAACGCCTGCGTACGGAAATTGCCTCACAGAAGACCTCCGCTGGGGCTGAACTTCTATTGCGGTGGAACGGCGAGGTGACTCGCGAATCGGCGGCAGCCGCACTGTACGAAGTCTGGTTGCAGATCGTGATTCGGGAAACGATGAACAGAGCCGTGCCGCAGCCGCTCCGATCGACGACCGAGGATTGGTCCGCACATCAAGTGCTGGGTTATCTCGGTCGCATGAGTCAGTCAATGCAGAACCACAGCAATTCTTTATTGAGCAACAGCCTGGAAGAGGCCTGGCGGGAGTTGGAGAAAGTCGAAGGACCGGATCCGGCAACCTGGTCGTGGGGAAAATTGCATGTAGTCCGCTTTCGCCATCCACTGGATCAAACTGAAGGTTCCACCGCGCTTCTGGATCCAGGCCCGGTGCCTCGACCCGGCGACGAGTACACCGTGAACGCCACTGGATATTCTGGCAATTCGCTCGACCAGGTTTCAGGCGCCAGCTATCGTGAGATTTTGGACCTCAGTGATTGGGACCACTCCGTCGCGGTCAATACGCCCGGCCAGAGCGGGCAACCCGGTAGTCCGCACTATTCAGACCTGCTGCCGCTATGGAGTGAAGGCAGATATTTTCCGTTGTTGTATTCGCGAGAAGCGGTGGAGAAAGAAGTGACAGACAGGCTATTGTTGAAGCCATAGGACGGAACGGCGAGTCAGTGATTCTGGTCATCGGATCCGGACTCCGATCGACTAAAATCGACCAATCATGGTAGACCCTACAAAATTTCTGGTTTTCCTGACTGCGGCGGTGCTGCTCGCCATCGCTCCCGGGCCGGGAATGCTTTACGTGCTGGCACGCAGCCTGGCGGGAGGAAAAAGGGAAGGCATTCTTTCCGCCCTGGGTACTTTCGCCGGCGGGATGGTGCACGTTCTGGCCGCCGCGGCTGGTGTTTCAGTAATCCTGGCGAAGTCGGCGCTGGCGTTCGCGGCAGTGAAGTATCTCGGCGCGGGGTACCTCTGCTTCCTTGGTGTACGAATGATTCTCGATGCCCGTCGAGATGCGCAACAGGATTCGACAGACGAGTTGACCAAAGCCGCAGTCCGTCGACGGGGCCCATTTTGGCAAGGCGTCACTACCGAGGTCCTGAATCCAAAGACTGCGCTCTTTTTTCTCTCCTTCATTCCTCAATTTGTGAACCGGGAGAGCGGCCACGTGTTCCTGCAATTCTTGTTCCTGGGCAGCGTTTCGGTTGGACTGAATACTTCGGCGGATCTGATCGTGACCGCGCTCGCCGGTCCGCTGGGCAACTACATTCGCTCCTCGGCAACCTTCGGGCGGCGTCAGCGTACGGCGACGGGTGTGATCATGATCGGGTTGGGAACGTACCTGGCAACCAGTGAGAAGTAAACTGACGGCTATAATGAAATGATCTGATGATCCAGGCAATCGGTGTGGATAGTTTCGTAGAGATCTCTTAGAAGCTGAGCACCGTGACGCGCGGCAAAATAAATGCCGCCAATCTCACGCTCCTGCAAAACTTTATTGGGATACAGAGAGTTGCCGAGAACATCGGCGTGGCGGCTTAGGACTTCGCTCTGTCTTAGTTCCGCGCGCGCCGCGCGCGAACGCAGTTGTTCCAACTGGTGCTGCATTTTGGAACCGGCGTTAGCGGCAGCTTCCACCAAAGTTTTATCCAGACGTTCGAGCGACTGCTGGATTGCGGCCAGTGATTTCCTTACGGAGAGATCTGCCTGATCGAATGCGGTTTGCAGATCCGGCGGCAGAGTGTGCTTTGCCAGGCTTTCCCTGAGCGCCTCCGGACCGTGGAACAAGCCCGGAACCGTCAAACCATAGCGTTCGAGCAGGGTCTGAGATTTTGCTTCAACAATGGTGGCGGAAAACCTTGGAAAGATTGGAGTTGCTCTGCCAATAAGCGCTTTGTAAACGACCGCTCCTTGTCCAAAGTACGCAACCTCGGCAGCTCCTCCGACGTAGACAAGTGTGGGCAGCAGATAGTCCTGTACGACTGGTCGCAGCAGGACATTGGCGTTGAATAATTGCGGCTCCTCAGCGATGCGCCGCAACATGTCGGACTGTGAAAAGGTTTCCTCGCCAACGACAAAACCTGTTTCGGAGCCTGTCCCGCTGGGGTGCCGGTGGATCGGAGTGCGGGCGCCTTCACGCAGCATGAACAGCAGCGTTGAGGACGGCGTAACCTTCACTTGTTGGTGATACCCTGCGGCTTCGAGTTCTTTTCCACGAGCCAAAAGAGCCTCATCTAATTCCGTGGCGCGCTCAATCGCCTCCTGATAGATCGGCCGGGCGATCTGTTGCAGCTCCGGGTCGGAGGCATCGAGCAGCACCACGCCCCAATCGGCAAAAAGTCGCGAGAACAGGCGAGCGAAGGCGCTGCCGAAGTTCTCGCCGGACCGGTAGGACTCCCGTAGAAAACTCGTGACTTCGGAGTCGCCTAATGAAGCCGCAGCGGCTTCAACAATTGGCTCAATTTCAGAGCCGAATGTCACCGCCCCCACCGGAGCGTCGTGCGTTCCCTGGGTTGGCGCGGTCAGTTTCCGCAGCGACCCGTCGGGTCCAAGAACTGAAACGTGACTGATTTCAGCCAGGTCATGGTCCGTGGTGGCCAGCCAGAAAACCGGCACGCTTTCGCAGCCTGCGCTGGTCGCTTCATTTGCCAGCTTTACCGTCGTTAATGCCTTGAAAAACGAAAACAACGGTCCGCCGAAGAGTCCAACCTGCTGCCCGGTAACTACGGCCGACGCGCCGTTCCTCAAGCGGGCGATGTTTTCCAAAGTCTTTGGAGAAGCGTCCCAAGCTTTGTTCTGCCGCTCCAGAATGCCTGCCACGCGCTCCCGGCGCGCGGAGTCATAACGTATCGCAGATGTTTCGTCTTTCATCCATTCAGCAATATGTGGGGAGCGCGAATAGAAGGGCCGAATGGAAGGAGACCAGGAAAGAAAATCAGTAAAAAGCGGGGTAGTATGCGGGACCTGGCGAAAAGGCAAACATTGCGATTTCACCGGCAGTCCTCCCGACAGCGCTTCTTCATACAGCGTTGGACGAAAGCAATCATGAATTAGTCACCCTGATTGTACAGAGGGTGCCGTAATTGAGATGTCAGAAACGGCGGGAGGATGCAAAAGGTCGCCAAATGTGGGCGCGAGCATCCCGCTCGTGCTGCTGCGGAAGAGGCGGAATCGGGTGAATCTAACCTCTTGTGCCCCCATTTATGGCGTCATGCTGAGCTTGCGAAGCATCTTGCGCGGAGCGGATAGGCGAGTTTGGCAGAGCCCGCCGCGCCGTGCGCAACATCCTTCGGGACTAGATTCCCTCAGGATGACGCAACATCGCAATCTATTTCAGCAGAACGTTCCTCTAACTATTGTTGCTGCTGCTGTTCCTGCTGCACGCCTTTCGACGGAGGTGGCGGTGGTTCCTGCGCCTTTTCGACCAATACCGACCATTCTTCCGGAACCGGAAGAACCTGATCAAGTTCCGGAGCTTCCGCTGAAGCGGTCACCCGCACGGCCACTGACAGGTCGCTTGCAGTATGCCCGCGGAAGATGCCCCGGGTCGGAGGCACGTCGGCGTAGTCGCGGCCGATAGCAGTCCGAATGTGGCGGTCACCCGCCAGCAGGCAATTCGTGGGATCGAAGCCCACCCAGCCCAACGGCGGCAGCAGTGCCTCCACCCAGGCGTGGGTTGCGTCTACGACAGAGCGGTCATGATCCTGGGCCCGGCGATAAAGGTATCCGCTGACGTAACGGCAGGGAATACGCAGGCTGCGCACCAGCGCGATCATGATGTGTGCAAAGTCCTGACACACGCCCTGGCGGCTCTTAATGGCGTCATCAATTGGCGAATCGACCTTCGTGCTCTTCGGCACATAGTCGAAATAGTCGTAGAGCCGCTGGTTGAGTTCGCACAACAGGCTGAAAGGGTCGTCACGTCGGCAAACGTCCAACTGTTTGGCCAATTCCAGCAATTGCGGTGTAGGTACGGCAAATTCGCTGGGCAGCAGCATCTCCCAGAAGTCTCCCATTTCGACCAGGCCGTCGACCTCGCTCCATGCGTCGGCCGGCAGCGAAGATGGAAAATCCGGCGCCGACTGCACATCGAGCAGAGATTCCGCGACGATCACCAGGTAGGAATGCTGTCCGGGGATGTCAAAGTGGTGAATGTTATTGCCCACGTGGTCGCGGTAAGCGAACACGCGGCAGCGCGGGCTCACCGCCAGGTGAAATGTAAGGCAGCGCTGGTTTCCTTCGCTGCGCGGATGCATCCGCGCTTCCATCACGCTCTCACTGACCGGAGAGGAGTAGTGGAACTTCGTCAGATGCTTGATGGAATAGAACATGATTCCTCTTCACCTTGTAGTGTAGGCGCGAGCCTCACGCTCGTGCAGGCAGCGCTTGTGCAACTTCCGCACGAGCGTGATGCTCGCGCCTACATCTTTTCCAGTAGCGACTCAATCGGAAACCTGCATCCTGCCGAAAAGACGTCATGCTGAGCCTGGCGAAGCATCTTGCGCGGAGCCGATATGCACCTTGGACGCGCCCGTTCCGCCGCACGCAAGACCCTTCGGGACTGAAGCCCCTCAGGACGATTCCCCTCGAGATCGCGCTTCAAACCAGGCCCACCAGTTGTTTCTTCCTTTTTAGGCTCTCCATTCCTAACCCGCCAGGGCAGTATGGATCGAATAGTTGACGTAAAGCTCGTAGATGGTCTCGTGAATCTCCCGGCACTGGCGCAAAATGTTCTGCAGGTACGCACCCACGTCCTGGGAGAGTATTTCGGAAATTTGTCCGAAACTAAGCGACGCCTGCAACCGGCCCGCCAGTCGCGTTAACTGAACCGCCCGGCGCTTTCCACCTTCTCCGTGAATTGCTTCCAGAGCGTTGTGCAGGCTGTCGATTGAATATCTTAGTGAGTGGGGAAATTCCGGATTGAGCAGGAGAAACTCGATAATCCGGTCGGTGCTGAAGTCCGCCGTGTAGACCTTGCAGAACGCTTCAAACGCCGTACATGACCGGAGCAACCCTATCCATTCCAGATACTCGGTGGCTTCGGGAGTCTGATCGGCAAATCCCCAGAACTCCTGATGATATAAACCCAAAATTGTTGCGGTAGCGCAGGCGCGCTCGATGTAGCGGCCGACCCGGATAAAGTGCCATCCTTCGCCGTGGCTCATGGTCGAGTCGGTTACGCCCTGAAACAAGTGCACGCCTTCGATTACCGACAGCAGAAAATCTGAGGGCAGCACGTCGTCAGTTTCTTTGGTTTTGTGCTGCGTGACCTGGTGAAACAGGTAGTTGAGGCGCTGCCACTGATCGGTGCTGATCTCTTCGCGTACCTGGCGCGCATTCTCACGAGCCGCGGTAATGCATGAAGTAATCGACGAGCGATTGCCCGGGTCAAAGGTAAGTATCTGCGCTACCTGATAGGCATCTCCGCTCCAGGCAAGGTTGGGTGGGTTGCCAAGAGAGGCGAGGACTCGCCGCCAGCGGCGGTCCGCGCTGGAAGCGGATTCATCCAGCATCAGGTTCAAATTTACGTCCAGCAGGCGGGCGGCATGCTCAGCGCGCTCCAGATAGCGGCTCATCCAGTACAGGTTGTCAGCGACTCGAGAGAGCATGTTGTTCGTCTACTGGTTCAGAACCCACGTGTCTTTGCTGCCGCCACCCTGCGAAGAATTCACCACCAATGATCCGCGTCGCAACGCCACTCGCGTCAGTCCGCCCGGAACGATGGTGACTTTGTCTCCAAACAATACGTATGGGCGCAAGTCCACGTGCCGGGGCTGCAGAATGTCGTCGATAAAACAGGGAGCGCGCGAGAACGTAATGGTTGGCTGGGCAATGTAGTTGCGTGGATCGGCGAGGATGCGCTCACGAAAATCCTGCCGCTGCTCAATGGAACTGTGCGGCCCGATCAACATCCCATAGCCGCCAGATTCTCCGACGGCCTTTACCACCAGCTTGTCGAGATTCGCCAGGACGTGGTCGCGCTGCTTCTGATCCGTAAGCAGGTATGTTTCCAGATTGTTCAGAACCGGATCTTCATTCAGGTAGTACTTGATGATCCTGGGCACGTAGGCATACAACGCTTTGTCATCCGCGACGCCCGTGCCGAAGGCATTGGATAGAGTCACGTTGCCTGCGCGATAGGCATTGAACAATCCGGCCACTCCCAGAACTGAGTCGGATCGGAAAGCCAGCGGATCGATGAAGTCATCGTCAACGCGCCGGTAGATGACATCCACGCGCCGCAAGCCGGTGGTGGTGCGCATGTAGACGATGTTGTCATGAGTAACGAGATCGCGGCCCTCAACCAGTTCGATTCCCATCTGGCGGGCGAGATAGGCGTGCTCGAAGTAGGCAGAGTTAAAGACTCCCGGACTAAGCAACACAATTGTGGGCTCGGGCCGCCCCTCAGGCGCCAGCGACCGCAGCGTGCTCAGCAAAGCCTGGGTATAGTGCTCGATTGGCCGCACTCCCTGCAGGCGAAACAGATTGGGAAATATCCGCTTCATCACGCGGCGGTTGGTCAGCATGTAGGAGACGCCGCTGGGCACCCGAAGATTGTCTTCCAGCACTACAAACTCACCGCTGGGCAAGCGAATGAGATCCGAACCGACCACTGCGATATAAACATTGCGCGGCACCTGCAACCCACGCATCTGCCGGCGGAAGTGCTTGCAGCTATACACCACTTCGCGCGGAACGACTCCCTCGGCGAGAATCCGTCCTTCATTGTAAATATCGCGCAGAAACAGGTTAAGCGCCGTGACTCGCTGCGTCAGGCCGCGTTCGATGTGGTTCCACTCCGCGCTGGTGATCAGGCGGGGCAGAAGATCGTAGGGGAAGATTCGTTCGGTTCCTTCCTCGCGGCCATAAACGGTGAAGGTTATGCCTTGATTCAGGAAAGAAAGATCAGCCGAATGTTTGCGCCTGCGGATTTCATCGGCCGGCAGCGACGCGAACATTTCCAGCAGAGGGGCGTAGTGCGGACGAGGTTTACCCGGGTGTTCAAACGTCTCATCATAGGCGCCATCGACGAGATAATTACTCAGAACCGGGTGATCGAAGCGGCTAATTTCCGCCAAACCCATGGCGAAGTATAAGGTGAGCCATTGTGGCTAGGCAACACAGTTATCGTGTGTTCTCGAGCTTCCAGAAAATGTGATGCGATTGCTCTTGCAGGCGACTGCAACTGAACGGAGTTACAAGCCGGAGCCACGGCTTTATCGATAGGGCGCATCGGCAAAATAGTGCTGGCAGGGTCCTTCATTGCCCGCACGCGTGCCCCTCGTTTAAAGTGATTGGCTCATGCCAACCACCGGAGAACGTTTCGAACGCGCGGTTTCCATCATGGCCCGCCTGCGTGCCCCGGGTGGGTGTCCGTGGGACCGTGAGCAGACCTTCGATTCCATCAGGCCCTATACCCTGGAAGAGACTTACGAGGTTCTCGAGGCGATCGACAATCGGGACTGGGATGAGCTTCCAGGCGAACTCGGCGACCTGCTTCTTCAGGTTCTGTTTTATGCCCAGATGGCCAAGGATGATGGGACATTTTCAATCGACGACGTGCTCGACCGGCTGGCCGACAAGCTGATTGGCCGCCATCCGCACGTATTTGGGGATGTGAAGGCGGCGACCTCTTCCGAAGTCTTGCGTAACTGGCAAAGCCTTAAAGCCCGGGAAAAGGAACGGAAAGACAAGAAAAAGCAATCCGCAGAGCCGGGCTCGAGCTTAGATGCACCCCAGTCGGCCCTGGCTGGTGTCTCCACCGCGATGCCGGCTCTGATGGAAGCTTACAAGCTGAGTTCGCGGGCGGCGCATGTGGGTTTCGACTGGCCCAACATGGACGGCCTGTTTGAAAAACTGCAAGAGGAGACCGATGAGCTGCGGCATGGCCTCGAGGAGTTTCCTGCGCCCGGTCCGCGGCCGCATTCTCGGGGTATTGCCGGGGCGGGAAAACAACAAGTGCCGGAAACACTCAGGCAGCATCTGGAAGAAGAAGTGGGAGACCTGTTTTTCGTGCTGGTGAATATCGCCCGTTATCTTTCACTTGATCCCGAGTCTGCGCTGCGCAGGACCAATCGAAAGTTCAAGCGCCGTTTTCAGTGGATGGAGAAACAGTTGCATGCGTCCGGACATAGTCCGGAAACGGTTTCTATGGCGGATCTGGAATCTTTGTGGCAACAGGCCAAGGAACACGAAAGGACTACCGAAGCCCGCCCAGGCGGGAACGAGCGTGAAGCGGGATGAGTTCTGATGCGATCAGATCAGGTCCGGCTCATTCAGGTCCGGTTCACCCTGATACGCTCATCATCCGCAAATGCCGCGACCTGGATGAGGTTGCGGCTTGCGTCGCGCTACAGAAAGCCGTATGGAACTTCACCGATGCGGAGCTGATGCCCCTGCGCCTTTTCATCGTGGCGGAGAAGATCGGCGGCCAGGTGATCGGGGCTTTCGACGGCGGGAAGCTGGTAGCCTTTGCGCTGTCGGTACCCGGCACGCGTGGTGGGCGTTCGTATCTTCATTCGCAGATGCTGGCAGTGTCGGCTGAATACCGCAACGCGGGACTGGGCCGGCGGATCAAATTCTTTCAAAGGGAAGATGCTTTGGCCCGCGGATTTGAACTGATTGAGTGGACATTCGATCCGTTGGAAATCAAAAATGCCTACTTGAACGTCGAGAAATTGGGAGCGATTGCCCGCCGCTACAGCGTCAACCAGTATGGATTCACGTCTTCACCTCTGCAAGGCGGGTTGCCCTCGGACCGGCTGGTCGCGGAGTGGTGGTTAAAATCAAAACGAGTTGAGAGCCTGCTTCTGTCGGAGTTGAAGAATCACGAGTCGGCAAGAACCACGTGGGAACAGTCGCCCTCGGCTGTCCCGCCGAGTGAAGCTCGTCTTGATCCTGACCGGCCGTCGCCCTCCGGGCGACTGGACAACCGAGGGCGGCCGTCCCCACTTGGTTCGCCAGACGGGCTGAAAGCAATCTCGGTGCCGGCAGAAATCTATGGATGGAAGGCTTCTCCGGGTACTCGGCATCTGGCCCTGGAAGTTCAGGAGAAAAATCGCCGTGATTTTCTGGAAGCATTTTCCCAGGGTTTAGCGGTCGTGCGGTACGAACGGGATCAGCAGGGGAACGGTAAATTCCTGCTCGGCCGGTGGGATGAAGACTGGATGTATTGACTGGAGTTCACATGAAAATTGAAAGCCTTACCCTCCGTGAAATCCAAATGCCGCTCGTCCATTTTTTCGAGACGAGCTTCGGACGCCTTTACCACCGCCGCATTCTTCTGCTCACTGTCCAGTGCGACGGCATAACAGGGTGGGGAGAGTGTGTCGCCGGCGAAGATCCTTTCTACAGCTCAGAGTGGATCGAACCGGCCTGGTCGACAATAAAGCACTACCTGGCGCCGGCAGTGTTGGGGCGTACCGTAACTGCAGCTCACGAGAGCGCGGGTCTCATGGCCAGAGCACGGGGACACCGCATGGCCAAGGCTGCCATCGAAAACGCACTGTGGGACGCGGAGGCGATTCAGAAGCAACAGCCACTATGGAAGCTGCTCGGCGGCACGACCCGCGAGATTCAGTGCGGCGTTTCGATTGGCATTCAGGATTCGGTTGAGCAGTTGATCGATAAGGTTGAACTCGAACTCGCCGCCGGCTACCGGCGCATCAAGGTAAAGGTCAAGCCCGGATGGGATCTGAATGTCCTGCAGCGGATTCGTACCCGCTGGCCGGAGATCGTGTTGAGCTGCGATGCCAACTCCGCGTACCGACTCGATGAAGTCGAACATCTGAAAAAATTCGACGCCTTCAGGCTATTGATGATTGAACAACCGCTGTGGAACGATGACATCTATTACCATGCCCGGCTGCAGAGAGAGCTAATTACGGCGATTTGTCTGGACGAATCCATTCGCCACGCGCGGGATGCGGCAGCGGCTGTCGAAACAGGAGCCTGCCGGATCGTGAACATCAAAGTTGGCCGGGTCGGCGGATTCAGCGAGGCCAGAAAAGTTCACGACGTCTGCCAGGACAACAATGTTCCGGTGTGGTGCGGCGGGATGCTCGAATCGGGTGTCGGTCGTGTCCACAATATCGCGCTTTCAACACTGCAGAATTTTCGCCTCCCGGGCGATGTCTCCGCGTCCAAACGGTACTGGAAGGAAGACATCATCGATCCGGAGGTCACGGTCAGCTCCGAGGGAACAATTGCTGTGAGTGACGCGCCGGGCAGGGGATACGCCATCCACGAGGAATTGATTGAAAAACTGACCGTGCGTAAGGAGACAATCGCGTTGTGATGCAGGTGCTGGCTGCCAGCTTCTCGCTTTTAGCCCCTGCCTCAGCCTGCTAATGCTCGAGTCAGTAGCTAGAAGGCAGCAGCCAGTAGCAGCTGTTTCATGGTTTCTGCCTCTGCTTCTCTGACTCCTCAATCGCTTTCTTGAATTGCTCGACCGCGACGACGGCAGGTCCATCCAGAGAATTCTTGGCGGTGTATCGCCAGATCGGCGGCGCATCCAGCGGATAGTCCATGCCGCCCAGGTATACTTCAAAGGTATCTTCTGACGGTCCGACTTGGCTGCCGAGCTGCGGCCCTCTGTTTGGCTGTCCGTTGCCAGTACCAGCGGCGGTGAGATCGGGAGGCTGACCTTGTCGGCCGCCAAGGCGCACGCCGGCACCCGGAACACCACCCGATTGGAAGACGACGGGGCGGTCATCCGGCATATTGGTAATGATCGGCCCGCCGGAGTGCCCCTTGCTGACTGCGATCACCAGGTCCGCGGTGGTTGATTCCATCACCAGATCGAACCTGTGCCATTTGGAGAGCGCCCTCTCTACCTCATCTTGCGCTATACGATTGGCGCGGGGATTGGTTACAGGTTCACCCGCTTCAGGACGGATCACAACGTAGACCCGCTGTGCGTTAAGCACAATGTCAGGCAGCGCTTGCTTCTTCTTATTTTTGGCCTGAACCGGAGAGACCAAAGTCGAGTAGGAAATTGAGAAGACCAGGAGAAGAAGGGAAGTAACCGGAATTCGAGCCGACATAACCACCTCCGGCGAACGCCTTTTGCGGCAGCCCAATTATAGGCCGTGGCCGGTTGCGAGCCAACGTACATTTGCCGTCACGGCCTGTTCGGTTCAGTATGCGACTGATTCTCCGCTATGGTAGCAACTTGTTTTCTCAGCAATTCCGCTCCCTGGGCGAAGGTCAGGTCTGGAGGTACCGGGTGAAAATCGGAGTAAGTCTCGGTCGACTTGATGTTGAGACTCTTGAACAACAGAAGCTTTCCGGTAAATGCCAGTTCCATGCGACTGATTGACCAGTTGTCGTTGCCCACTTCAGTCTGGTCGACCAGAAAGTGGCCGCCACGGTCCAAATGGCCGAGGATGCCCCATCCGAAAGCGACGTCCTGAAAAAGTGTGCCATCGATTCTGGCGATGTGCGGATCGCGCGGATCGATCAGAACCACGCCCTGCATACCGGTAAGAACCTGCTCGACACGGGTCGGCGGCTCGTACTTCGGGTTTGGGCGGAATTTGAGCCGCACCAGTGGATTACCCGGCTTTCCCAACCCCGCTCTGCCCGCGTCGGCGCCGTCGTATTCGTAGAGGAAAGCGTCTGGCAATGCCTTAAGGATGCTCATGACTCGTTCAGAGTCATCTCTTTCTTTCCTGCGTTTGCGATCCAGCTCCGCGGGGTCGTCGAGATAGCGCTGAATCCGGCCATATTCGCCCTGGCGCTCATCGGCATTCAGCGGACGCCCGTTGTACGCCACGACCATTCCCACCATGGCCTCGCGAGTTTGCACCAGGAGTTTGGTTTGCGAACCGTTTGGTGTCTCCTTGAGTTCGCGGAACATGCACCTCGCTGTCTGGCTGGTGGACCTGACTTCGTTCGCAACCGCACGCTTCACCAGTTCGAGAGGGGGCAGTTCGCGATGCTCTTCCGCGACACACCATGGGGCGGTGAGCGCAAGAGCCGCGGCAAGGATTCGAGAGGCGGAACGTGAGGGATTCAGCTGCATAAGAGTTGTGCGCCCCTGACCAGATTAGACGAAAAATAGCGCGCAGATGTTGTCTAAATAGCGCCCGGGAAGACATATCGTTGGATTCTGGCGGAACCGCGGAAGCCACCATTGTCAAGGTATGCAGCGGGTTTCCCCGGTTGCCCCGCTGGTCACTGTGAGATATAGTTCGATGAAGCAGCAATGGCATCCGCCAAGGGTCACAGGGTTTCCTTCCATTCACTGTTTTGTTGCATGACAGTAACAGGTGACTTGGGATTCCCGCGCACGGATCACTTTGAAAACAGAGCCGAGGAGGCCGAAATCAATGGAGACACCAAAGACCGCTGAATTCGCCCACATTGGGAAATCCGTGATCATCAAGGGAGAACTCTCCGGCAGCGAAGATCTGTACGTGGACGGCCAGGTAGAGGGCAACATCGAGTTAGCCGGAAACCGTTTGATCATCGGTCCCCACGGTCAGGTGCGCGCCAACGTCAGTGCCAAGGGCGTGATTGTTCAAGGCAAGCTGGATGGAAATATTCGCGCCAGTGAGCGCGCTGAGCTGACCAAGTCAGCGGTGGTAACTGGTGACATTGCAACCCAGCGGGTTGCCATCGAGGAAGGCGCGTATTTCAAAGGCAAGGTCGATATCCAGAGAGAGGGCGCCAAAACGGACGCAGTGAAGCCGGCCGCGACAACTGGTGCGCCTGCTGCCGCTGCCAGTTCTGCGTCCGCCGGAGCCGGCTCGACTGTTGCGGTGAAGACGGAGATTAAATAGGCAGCTTTTGGGCCACCCGAACTCGTCACAACGCATTAGAGGGAACAGGGTGAAAACTGCGCCTGTGGTTCCAACAGCGTCAGCAACACATAAAGATTGATGAAACTTTTTCGCGGTTCATCCGATAGCGCCGAACAGAAGACCGGATCGTCTCAGGCTTCGAATCGGCTTACGCGCCGCTCCAGCAGCATGGGCCAACTGGTCAAAGAACTGGATACGGAAGAAACCCTGTGCGTGCTCGACCTGGGTTCGACTTCTCCGGCAAATATTCGTTACTGCACCGAACGTGGACACAAAATCTACAGCGACGACCTGCTGGTTTCCTCGACCGACCCGTCGCTGGTCACCAAGGACGAAACTGGTAAGACCGTCCTGGACAGTAAGAAATTCCTCGAGGAAAATCTGGTATTCCCTGCGGCGCAGTTCGACATCGTCCTGTGCTGGAACCTGCCCGATTATCTCGATGAAAGCCTGGTAAAGCCGGTGGTCGGAAGGCTTTGGTCTTTGCTGAAGCCGGGCGGCAGTTTGCTCGCCTTTTTTCATACTCAGGAAGCTGGACCGGATGCTCCCTGCTACCGCTACCACATTGTCGGTACGGACACGCTGGAGATGCAACTGATCGATTCCCGCGGCGAAGCCAAGAAAGGCAGTGCGCGAGCCGCAGCCCCAAACAATTTTCGCCTGCAAAGGGTTTTCAACAACCGCAACATCGAGAACCTCTTCCGCGACTTTGGCTCAATCAAGTTCTTCCTGGCCCGCGATAACGTTCGCGAAGTGCTGGTTGTGCGCTAGTCCTGTGTTGCGTGATTGTCATCCTGAGCGAAGGATCTCTACCCGCGCCAGTCGCTTCCTGTGGTGTTTAAACGAAACCCTCCCGGCTCGGCCTGATGCGAGGGACTCCTCGACTCCGCCAGCCCATTCGCCCGCGAATGGGCCGACTGCGCTCAGGATGACAGTATTTTTTTACTTCAGGTTGAACTGTATTTACCTGGTCTTCCTGACGGCGTACCGCGTGATGGCTGGAGTTTTCTCCAGAACCATCAGCAGCGGCTTGCGGATGGCCTGCGGGAATTTCAACATTTGCCGGATCTTCGAAGACGCGCGGAACACCGGTAACAGCGTTTGCCCATAGCGTTGGCGATAGTTTGTTGCGGCCTCGGACAGGGAAGTCTTCCCCGCAAAGAACGGACCAAGGCAGCTCGCTGCCAGTGCTCCACTACGCAACGCGAGTGAGATCCCGTCGCCCACGAATGGGTCCACGAAACCCGCGGCGTCTCCCGCCATAAGCACTCTCTCGTACTCTGGCTGCGGATCGCGGAAGATCAGGGGAGAGGTGCTGACAGGGTCGCTCAGCGACGTCCAGCCACGGCTTCGCTCTTGCAATACCGGGTGCCTGGCCAAAACCTCTTCCAGATTGGTAGCCACATCGGCGCGCACCATCGCTGATGCGTTCACCCTCCTGACCGATTTTTCGCCTCTGACCTGAACCGGCTGCACACCACAATAACCGCCATTGAAAAAATAGAGATCGACGGAGGGAGCCGTCGATCGAAGGTCTGTAACTTCCTCCGCGAAGTGCGCCTTGATGCCGAGCCACTTTTCGTTGCGTGCTACTTCGTGAATTCCTTCGTGGTTTCCGGGTGAAGGTGGAATCTTCAGATTCGACCAGCGCCCGGACGCATTCACCAGGCTTTTTCCTTCAAATTCACCCGCGGTGGTGACGATTTGGAACGGGCCGGTTCCGGCAATACTCTGAACCGTAACTTGCTGCCGCCCGTCCACGCCAGCCTGTTCCGCCGAATTCCAGAGGGCGGCATCGAGGTCAAGGCGCGCGATGCTGGCGGCCGGCGGCTCAACGACAGTCTGAAGAACGCGGCCATCAAGAAACACACGTGCCTGCGAAATGCGTACCGCGTCTTGTAGCAAGGCTGTGTGTTCACGATCAAGAAGTTCGGTCAGCAAGCCGAGCGATTCCGCAGAGACAAATTCACCGCACACTTTGTGGCGGGGAAATCGGCTGCGTTCGAGCAAGAGGACACGCGCCCCGGCGCGTGTGCCAGAAATGGCTGCCGATGTGCCCGCAGGGCCGCCACCGATGATGATCAGATCGTAAGTTGCGTTCATTCAGACCTCAGACCGCAGACATCGGATCTGATATCTCATACCTCGGCAGTGGTAGCCACTACATAAGCTTACGGCCGAGGGCTGACGCCCCACGCCCGAAGTCTGAGGTCCGATGCCCGGCGCCCGTTCTCCGCCTTTCCACGCTATCACTCCCATGCGAAACAGGTAGTGTCGGTGAACCTCGACTCTTGCCGCATTGGTTTTCGCCAGCAGCCCTCGCATCTCCCCCGGCGTGTAAGCCTGGCGTACCGAGGCCGGGGCATCATGCCGGGTGAGGCGGCTGCGGTAGAGCGGCAGGCCCGCATACACCAGTGACAGGTGCAGCGCGCCGCGAACCAGATCATTGATCAGGACCGCACTTCGGCATACTCGCAGCGCTTCGTTCACAAAGTCCACGACTTGTTGCGGGCTTAAATGATGAGCGAACAAGTTGCAGCTCACCAGGTCGAAAGTCGCGTCACGAAAAGGAAGTGCGAGCGCATCTCCAGTCACCGCCCGAGTGCCTCCGTTTAGATTTGACCCGGGCGAACGCGACGAGGCCGGAGGCGCGGACGCAAAATGCGACGCTGCGCGGTCCAGCAGCGTGATCTGAAGATCCAATCCTTGACGCTGCAATTCCTCACGGGCAGTTTCTGGGACGTATCCTGAACCCGCCGCGACCTCAAGAAGAGAAAGTGACGACGCATGAATTTTTCGCGCAACCCTCGAGATCAGGTCTTCAGACGTGGCAATCCCCCCGAACCAACGGTTGATCATTCGGAGGTCGTCGAGCGAGGCTGCGATTTCGGCGGAGGAGCCGGAGTCGGTGTCGAGCAGTTCGGCGGTGACTACTCGCTTCATAGAGGGTCAGTCGTCGGGGAGCAGTCGTCGGTCGTCAGTCCTCAGGCTTCAGTCAACCATCACCCTGATGATTCACCGGCGACTGAAGACTGCCGCCTGATGACTGCTCTTACACTTCTGCCAGTTCTTCTTCCAGCAATTGTTTGTTGTAGAGGTCGCTGTAGTAACCATTCCGCGCTATCAGTTCCTCGTGAGTGCCCAGTTCCACGATCCGGCCGGCATGGAGAACGGCGATCCGGTCGGCGTTCCGCACGGTCGAAACCCGATGTGAAATAAAGATCGTAGTACGGTCCTGCATGATCTCGCGAAGATGGTTGAGGATCTTGTCTTCGGTGTGAGTATCCACGCTGGAGAGCGCGTCATCGAGAATCAGGATGCGAGGGTTGCGAATGATGGCCCGCGCGATCGCTGTGCGTTGTTTCTGCCCTCCCGAAAGGGTGATTCCGCGTTCACCCACCATGGTCTGATATTTTTCAGGAAATTCCTCAATGTCAGTGGCGATGTTCGCTGCCTTGGCCGCGGAACGCACCACTTCATCCGTCGCATCTTCTTTACCGAACGCAATGTTCTCGCGCACGGTCTCGCTGAACAGGAAAGTTTCCTGCGGCACAAACCCGATCTGGCGGCGCAAAGACTCGATGGGATACTGCCGCACCGGCTTGCCGTCGATCCACACACCACTCGGCTCAGTATCGTAAATACGCGGGATCAGGCTGACCAGGGTAGTCTTTCCGGAACCGGTAGGCCCGACAATGGCCAGGCTGCTGCCCGCCGGGATTCGTAAATTAATGTCATGGAGAACCGGCACGCCGTTATAGGCAAAGTTTAGTCCGCGGAACTCGATCTCGCCCGTGATCTGTGCAGATCGCACGTCCTCGCCGGCTGTTTTCACTTCAGGACTGTCTTCGATTTCAGGCTTCTCCACCAGGATTTCGTTAATGCGTCCCATGGACGCGGTTCCCCGCTGAAAAATATTGATCACCCATCCCAGCGCGATCACCGGCCAGGTCAACTGCACCATGTAGGTATTGAAGGCGACAAAGCCACCGGGTGTGATGCGCCCGCTCAGAACTTCTCGACCGCCGAGCCAAAGCACCAGAACGATGGCAAGCCCCAGCATGGTTTCGAGGGTGGGCCAAAGCATTCCCATCAATCGAACCAGTTTGAGACTGCGGTTGATGTATTCACGATTGGACGTCTCAAAGGCCGCGATCTCTGGCTCTTCCTGTACGTAAGCCCGAATTACCCGGGCGCCGGAGAAGTTCTCCTGGGCACGAGCCGAGATTTCCGAAAACATCGCCTGGATCTTTTCGAACCGTTCGTGGATCAGCTTGCCGAAGTACTGCACCACAATGCTGACCGCGGGCAGGGGCAGAAACGCATAAAGCGTCAGCTTGGGACTTATCGAGAGCATGAAAACCAGGGCGCCGGCAGTAAACACCATCGTGTTTGCCGAGTACATAATCGCTGGCCCCAGGAGCATGCGGACTGCGTTCAGGTCGTTGGTAGCCCGCGCCATGATGTCACCGGTGCGGGTGCGCTGGTAGTAGGAGTACGACAGGCTTTCCAGGTGATGGAACAAATCGTTGCGCAGGTCAAACTCAATCTCGCGCGAGATGCCGATCATGATCCAGCGGGTCAGAAACTGGAAGATACCCTTGATGGCAGCAACCGCCAGCAGCATCAGGGAATAGGTCAGCAGCTTTTGATGATTCACCCCCAGGCGCAGATCGTCGATGGCGCGGCGCAGCACCAGTGGGAAAAGTATCCAGACTCCGTTGTTAAAGAAGACGCAAATCAGACCAACGGCAAAGCTGTTGCGGTACTTCTTCAGATAAGGAAACAGGGGTCGCAGGCTTTTGGGCAGCATGTGCTTCTAATAGATGTGATTCTACCAGCACAGGCTTCAGGAGTGGCGGTTGCACTGAGGGATCGTCCGAGGAACTTGCGCCTAAGCCGAATCGCCCTGAAAGGCCAGGGCATAGGCTACCAGGAGCAGAACCACCCAACCGAGCAGAAAGAATCCGCTCGAAGCGATGAGATAAACATACATTGCGTTCATGACAAATGCCTCGATCTCGAACAGCGAAACAGGGAACCGCGATAGGGAGAACAGCGAAACAGATGCTAGTCGAACTGAACCTTGCCAGTGAGGAGCTTGTAATTCTGCACAATCGCATGGACGGCATTCAGGCGTCCCAGGGTAGTAAGCCGTGAGTCCGAAAGCGCCGAATCGATCTGCGTCATCCAACAATCAACCGCAGTCTCAACTCCACACGCCATCTCTTCTGCAATCACGCGGATTAGGTCCTGCTGAGCGGCAATTGTTGCCACGGTAAGTCTCCTTTTCGGTTCAATGGTCCGTAAGCTATTTCCGTAGAGACGCAGCCTGCTAATGTCTAATCTGGTGATGGGAGACGCAGCCAAGCTACGTCTCTGCCGCATAATCGGAGTGTCCAGTTACCTCGTAAACCCGTACTCACCACCTGGGACTGAACACAATGTCGAACCAGCCAAAGACCAACGACTGCACTACTGGTTCTGCGTCTGTCCCGGTCCCTGCGCCTGTCCCTGCATGTGATTCATGAAGCGCTGTTCGTGCTGAGTGATGATGGTGCTCAGCTTTGTCTTCTGATCGGGCGTCAGGACCTGGTACATCTCCGATTCCACCCGCGCTCTTTGTACCGTAAGTTCGGTCAAGGTCTGGGTCTGCTGCGCAGCCATTTCGCGAACCTTCGCTTCATCGAAGCCGTTCGCCATTACCAGTTGCCGCATCTGTTGATGGTTCTGCGCCATTTGTAAAATCAATGGCTGGAAGGTGGGTTTCTCCTTCGCCATGATTTCCTTGACCTGCGACTGCTGCGCATCGGTGAGTTCCAGCCTGCGGGAAAGGTACCCCATCATGTGTCCGCCAAGACCCGGTCCGCCGAAGCCGGGCCCGCCAAACATGGCATCATCGCGCATGTGGGCGCGTTTAACGGTCTGTGATACCCCGATCGCCGCCACCACAGCCACGAGCAGTGCAACCGCAAGAATCTTGAAATAGCTTGATTTCATCGCATCCCCCCTGGCGCTCACGTGCCCGAACCTTCTTCTGCCTTTTGCTATTAACCCATTAGAATCGTTTTCGACGCAACTCAGCGGTAAAAAGACGGTCAAATGGAGTAAAGTTTTGTAAAGGGTTAACTCCAGCAATTACAATTCTTTACGGCAGAATTGGGCATGCGTGGAAGTACAATGAAACCTGTGGACCGAATATTAGTTATCGATGACGACGTTGAGCTGTGCAGCCTGGTCAGCGAATATCTGGAGCCCGAGGGCTTTCAGGTAGAGTCTGCGCCCGACGGCAATCGCGGACTGGAACAGGCTTTGACCGGAGAGCACCTGCTGGTCGTGCTCGACGTGATGCTGCCCGGGCTGAATGGATTTGAAGTCCTGCGGCGTCTGCGGGATAAGTCGCGGATTCCCGTGCTGCTGCTTACGGCGCGTGGCGAAGACGTCGACCGCATCGTAGGCCTTGAGATAGGCGCGGACGACTACCTTCCCAAGCCGTTTAATCCTCGCGAACTGGTGGCGCGCATTCGCGCGATTCTGCGGCGCACTCGAACCCCCGACAGAGCCGGCAGCGGACAGCCTTCCGAATTGGTGCGGGTAGGCGAGGTTGAACTCGATCCGGGCACCCGAACGGTGCTGCAAAAAGGCAAGCCGGTGGAACTGACCTCGGTCGAATTTAATTTGCTGCACGTACTGTTGCGAGAGGCTGGACGGGTGGTGCCGCGTGAACGTCTGGTTGACATCGTCCTGAGCCGAAAGTTCTCGCCCTTTGATCGCAGCATAGATATGCACGTCAGCAAGATCAGAAAAAAGCTGGGAGATTCCGATTCGGGAGTAGACCACATCAAGACCGTCCGCGGTGTGGGCTACATCTTCACCCGACCGCAGGAATCTTCGTCAGAAAAATCCAGCGCGGAAACGACCGGCCAAGCCGGAGATGAGAAGTCTCTCCACGAACGGATCAATCAGGAAAAGATCCGGAGCGGCGTCTCATGAGAAGCCTGTTCCTTAAAATTTTTCTATCTTACTGGGTGGCGCAGGCGCTGTTCCTGGTGCTTGCCATATTGATCACTTTGGTTATGCGGGAACGTGGCGAGTCAGCCACCTGGGACGCTCAACAATCCAGCGTGTTTGCCAAGGCCGTCCAGAATTATGAACAGGGCGGCGAAGTTGCCGCCCGGCGCTACCTCGACGAAGTTCGCGAGTCTCTGCACGTTCGGGCCTATCTTCTGGGCGAACAAGGGCAGGAAATTTCCGGACGCGACCTGCCACGATGGGCCGAGTCTCTCGCCAAGGGCGTCACACCTCCAGCACGTGATTTCTGGCAGCGCCTGATGCCCAGCCCGTTCCGCCGGCAGGTGTTAGTGGCTGGCAGTGGCCATAAATACACCCTGGTAGCTTTCCTGCCCCCGACCGGCCCCTTCGGTCCGGGCGGTGTTCCCGGGCTGAGCATCCTGATCGGGATAGTCTCGTCCGGGCTTATCTGTTATCTGCTGGCGCGATACCTGACCTCTCCAGTGGTACGCCTTCGAGCCGCTACACGGCGGCTGGCCGCAGGAGACCTCACCGCGCGAGCCGGCGGCCTTACCGCGCGACGGCGTGACGAAATGGCGCAGCTGGTGCGCGATTTCGACACCATGGCGGAGCGCCTTGAAGAGTCGGTGAAAACGCAGTCCCGATTGCTGAATGACATTTCGCACGAACTCCGCTCGCCGCTGGCTCGTCTCAACGTAGCTGCAGCGTTAGCACGGCAGCGCTCCGGCGCTGAAGCTCACGGCGCGCTCGACCGCATCGATCTCGAAGCAGAACGTCTGAACGAATTGATCGGTGGGTTGCTGACCATCGCGCGTCTCGAAAGTGGCAGCGATGCGCGGCAGAAGTCTCCGGTTTCGTTGGCGGAGATGATCGAGGGCATCGCGGCAGATGCCGATTTTGAAGCTCAGGTTCGCGACTGCGGTGTGAAATGCGTAATCAAGGAAGATTGTCATGTCACGGGGGTACCCGGTTTGCTCTCCAGCGCGATCGAAAATGTGGTGCGCAATGCCGCGCGTTACACGCGTGAGGGGACTGACGCGGAAATTTCGCTGGAACGAGGTCAGGGCCCTGGCGGCCCCGAGGCGGTGATCCGCGTGGTTGACTCGGGCCCGGGAGTCCCGGAGGATGCGCTCGACAAACTTTTCCGGCCGTTCTATCGCATCGACGACGCTCGTGGCCGCAAGACCGGCGGCGCGGGGTTGGGTCTGGCGATTACGGAGCGAGCTGTCCGCCTTCATGGCGGAACTGTGAAGGCGTCCAACCGGCCGCAGAGCGGGTTGCAGGTTGAGATTCGTCTGCCTCTTGTCCCCGAAGGCCACAATCAAGTAATAGTCGCCGAGCAAGACCCCAGCACGAGTATTCAAGCGGGCGGTCGCCCACACGCCGACGTCGTTGAGACCGGTTCCAGCCGTTCAAAGTGAATCAATCACAGGCAACTTTCTGGTTTCACAGTGGTTCCAACCACCCAGCGCTGTTTGCTCTTCCCGGATATTCCTGATACACAAATGAAGGTACTTTTGGGCCTCGATCTGCTGATGTTAAGACGGCTTTGAGTGCTGGGAACTGTAAGAGAGGACAGGGATAAAGAATGGGGATGAGGTTTCGCTTCCTGCCAGGCTTGATGATTCCGGTAATGCTGCTTTTAAGCGGGTGCTCGTCGAATAGTTCATCAACTACTTCTGGTACGGGAGGGCTGTTCGTCAGCACACAGGGAGATTCCCTGGTCTCGTCCTACGCAATTAATCTTTCAACAGGATTGCTCACGGCAAATGGTGCCGGACTCGCCACTGGGGGAATGCCCACGGCCATGCTGCTATCGCCATCGGGCACCACCTTGTTTATTGCCAATAGCGCAACCAATAATATTTCGACCTACACGGTAAAAACGGATGGGACGCTGACCGCTGGCAGCTCAAGCGCGACCGCTGGGACGACACCATTAAGCATGGCTATCGACTCCGCCTCCCACTTTCTTTTTGTTGCGAATCAGGGATCGCAGATTGATCCCGCCTCGGGCACTGTATCAGTGTTCACCATTCAAAGCGGGGGGCTGACGGAAGTTGCCGGTTCGCCATTTCGTGTGGCCTCCGTGTCGGCTCCCAGCGGTCCGGGTCCGTCTGCTCTGGCAGTGACGCCCGACGGAAAATTCTTGTACGTGGCCAATCAGTTTGAGGGCACAGTGTCCAGTTTTGCGGTCGATGGAACTTCGGGAGCGCTCGCTGCTGGTCCTACAGTTGTGGTCGGGACCGCGCCTTCAGGTATCGCCGTCACTCCCGACGGCGGGTTTCTCTATGTATCCAATAGCGGATCGAGTAACGTGTCGGGATTTGCCGTGTGCAACCAGATTGTGACCAGTTGCAGTGTTCCCACCAGCCCCGACGGCACGCTCACCCCGGTATTGGGTTCTCCTTTTTCCGCCGGACTGGGTCCGAGCGCCATCGCGGTAGCGTTTTCGGGAAAATTCCTGTTTGTCGTGGATCGCCAGTCCAATCAGGTTTCAGAATATAAGCTGGCTACCGGAACCGGAGAGTTGACTCCTAATACCCAGGCAACGATTTCAACCGGCGGCACACCAACCAGTATCGCCATACGTGCGGGAACCACGGTGGATTCGACGACGCAGGGAATTACCGACTATGTGTATGTAACGAATCTTGGCGCGTCCACCATGACCGCTTACAGTTTTGATTCAACGGTAGGCGTTCTTGGACTTGTGGGTGCACCGGTGATAACCGGCGGTCAACCCTCAGCGGTGGCTGCGGAGTAGTCACCGTGACTGCATCACGGCCGGAAATGTCCCGCAATTCTACGTGGGTACCTTAAGGATCAAGTATCCACCCGCCAGTCCGAAAATCAGATCCGGCGCCCAGGCTGCTAGCACGGGCGGCAGCTGGCTGACGTTTCCCATAGATTCCGACAGGCGCGACACCATGATGTAAAGCAGGCCGATACCAACCGCAGTGGCGATGCCCGCAACCGCTCCGCGCTTTCCTGCCGCCAGAGCAAACGGGATGGCCAGCACGGCCATGATCAGGGTGTTCAGCGGAAATGCGAATTTTTCCTGCAGCTGCACTTTCAGCCGCACCACATCGAAGCCGCTCTGTTGCAGATCGCGTATGTAGCGTCGCAGTTCGTCATAGCTCATTTCAGACGATTGTCGCACTTCTTTTTTGAAATATCCTGGTGGCTCGCTGACTGCGGCAAACGTGGCCACGTCGAAAGTGCGGTAATCGCCGATGGCGGAGCCGTGCACACTGCGCTCCCAGCCTTGCGTGCAAACCCAGCGTTGTAGACGCTCTTCCCAATGCGCCTGGTCGGCGTAGACCCGGTTGGTCAGCTGGAAAATCTTGGGATCGAACTGGAACACCGAAAGACTGCCAAACTGATTGCGATCCGAATCGAATAATTGATAGTAGTAAATGGTGGAATGCTGGCCGAAGATCCACTTGCGGTCGGGATTCAGATAGGTCTGCGCAGGTTTGCCCTTGATCATGTTGCGCAAGGCATCCTGGCGCTTGTTGGCGTGAGGAAGATAGAACTGGTCGAAGAAAAACAGGCCGCCCGCCAACAGGGTCGAAACCACCAGAATGGGAACGATGACGCGGTAAATGCTGATGCCCGTAGCCTTGATGGCAGTGATCTCGTTGGAACGTTGCATCAGGCCAAGAGTAATCAGGACCGCAAGCAGAATGCTCAGGTGCAGAACGTTGTACAGGAAGAAAGGCGCGACATTTACCAGATATTCTCCAACGACGAGTGGAGAAATCCGGTTGCGCAAAATGTCTCCCAGCAGCTCGAAGAGAGTGAATACTTGCAAGAGCATAAGAAACGACGCCAGGATGAGGGTGAGGTACAGGAAAAAATCCCGCATCACCAGATCGTCGAGAATCATGGGAAAAGTTGCGCTGAACACGCGGCGCCGCTTGAACGCGCGCTGGAAGGCGTCTTCCGGACGGTTGAAGCGGACCAGTTGCTTTCCCCATTCCGCCACTTTGCTCTTCAGCGGGTTCCAGCGGGCGCGAAATGAAGCAATCTCGAAAGGCCTGCGCTCCACTCTCCACAACAGGAACGCCCCGCAGATAAAGAACACAATATTGGCCAGCCACGCGCCCAACGACGGCGGTACTTTGCCCTGCCGAGCCAGTGAAACTCCGATCAGGGTCACGGAGTAGTAGGCAAACACCAGCAGAATGGTGAGCACAAAACCGGCCGACTTACCCCCTTTTTTCGACGACAGCCCCAGCGGAATTCCGACCAGCGCCAAAACCAGGCACGAGGTGGGCAGAGCAAAACGGCGATGGAACTCGATGTAATACCACGGAGCTACAAACTTTTTTACCTTGCCGGCCTGGGCCAGCAATTCCCAGGTCGGAAGTTCCGACACCGGTACTGGTTCCTGATCCTTGTTATCGGCTTGCGGAATAGGGATTGGTATATCGGTTTGATCGAAAGTCGAAATCTGATAGTGGTCGGCCGAAGCAGGATCGGTTTCGTGAGTAGCGCCATCCGTCAGGTGAAGGTGCAGCATCTGCGGCCCTTCGCTGATCAGAATGCCTTGCCGCGCCAGGGTAATGCGCGGCGATGCCGGCGTGCTGATATCGGCAATGAAAACGCCTTTCCAGATGGCGGCGCCCTGGGCGGTTTTTACGTCCTGAACGTAGAGGACGAGTTTGGGGAAGCCCTCGTAGAAAACGCGGGGCTGCACTTCGAAAGACGCCTGGGAGGCCTTGAGCCGATCCTCGAGGCGTCCGAGTGCGGCTTGGGATGCGGGCGCAAGGTACACGGCGTTGAACAGCGCCAGCGCCCATGCGGTCACAGCAAACAGTGAAACCACCCGCAGAAAAGTCCAGGCACCGATGCCACTGGCTCGCATGGCGGTGATTTCGCTGTCCGCCGCAAGACGGCTCAAGCCGATGAGAATTCCCACCAGCACGCCCATGGGGATGGTGTAAGTGAACGCGACGGGTAGAGTGAAGACGAAGATTTCCAGCACGCTGGGCAAGGGCGCGCTGTTGCGGACTACGAGGTCAAGAATGTGGCCCAGGTCACGCGTGAAAAGCACAAACGTGAACACCGCGATGCCGATGGCGGCATGGGAGATCACTTCACTCAAGATGTAGCGAGTCAGAATGCGCATTGCGCAAAGGGCCCTTGGCTAAAGGGAGAATAGCATGGGAAATGGGGCGCGAGCGTCCACGCTCGTGCCCAGCCGGGCACATGCCACGCTGGACAAAAGGCTTTGAACCCAGCCGGGCCCGTGCTACTGCGCACGAGCGGGACGCTCGCGCCCACATTTTATTTATTCGGGTTTGAGGAAGAGGACTGAGAGAGGCGGGAGAGTGAGACTGATCGAGTGTGGACGTCCATGCACAGATTGGGGCTCGGCGTGGACGCCTCCCAGGTTCCCCATGCCACTGCCGCCGTATTCCTGGGCGTCGCTGTTCAGAAGCTCGCGCCAGTATCCTCCGGAGGGCACGCCTACGCGATATCCCTGGCGAGGTACGGGAGTAAAGTTACAAACGATCACGATTTCTTCCGCCGGCGATCTGCCTTTACGCAGTAGAGAAATGACGCTGGCAGCGGTGTCATTGCAGTCGATCCATTCAAATCCGGCAGGGTCACTGTCGAGCTGGTGCAGCGCAGGTTGTTCGCGATACACCCGGTTCAATTGTTCCACCCAGTTCTGCACACCCTTGTGAACCGGATATTGCAATACATGCCATTCCAGGCTGGTGTCGTGAGCCCACTCGCGCACCTGGCCAAATTCGCAGCCCATAAACAGCATTTTCTTGCCCGGTTGCGCGTACATGTATCCAAAGAGCAAGCGCAGGTTGGCGAACTTCTGCCATTCGTCTCCCGGCATTTTGCCGATCAAAGAACCTTTACCATGTACGACTTCATCATGGGAAAGCGGGAGCACGAAATTTTCCGTGAAGCCGTAGAGCATGCGAAAGGTCAACTGATTGTGATGGTAGCGGCGATGGATGGGATCCTGGGAAAAATAGGCAAGTGTGTCATGCATCCATCCCATGTCCCACTTCATGCCAAATCCGAGGCCACCGACGTAGGTCGGTCGAGAGACCATTGGCCACGCCGTTGATTCTTCTGCGATGGTCTGGATTCCCGGATGTTCCTTGTACGCCTCAGTGTTGAACTGTCGCAAAAAGTCGATGGCTTCGAGATTTTCGCGCCCGCCGAACTTGTTGGGAATCCACTCGCCGGCCTTTCGCGAGTAGTCGAGATACAGCATCGAGGCCACCGCATCTACGCGCAATCCATCGATGTGATATTTGTCTAGCCAGAATAGTCCACTCGCCATCAGGAAGCTGCGAACCTCGTTGCGGCCGTAGTTGAAGATGAATGTTTTCCAGTCGGGGTGGAAGCCCTTGCGGGTGTCGGCATGTTCGTACAGATGCGTTCCGTCGAAGTAGGCAAGCCCGTGCGCGTCGGTAGGGAAGTGGGACGGCACCCAGTCGAGAATCACGCCAATGCCCTGCTGGTGCAGGTAGTCCACCAGGTACATGAAATCCTGTGGAGTGCCGTAGCGCGAAGTCGGCGCGAAATAGCCAGTGGTCTGATAGCCCCATGAACCGTAGAACGGATGTTCCATGATGGGGAGAAGTTCCACGTGGGTGAAATTCATCCGCTTGACGTAGTCGGCAAGGCGCAATGCTGCCTCCCGATAGGTAAGCGGGCGGTTGTCCTCCTCCGGGACTCGCATCCAGGACCCGAGGTGAACTTCGTAAACTGAAATCGGCGCCTGCAGCGAATCTCGCTTGGCGCGGGTTTCCATCCACTGTCGATCATGCCATTCGTATTCCAGATCCCAGACGACCGACGCAGTACGAGGAGGCTCTTCGTGAAGGATTCCAAACGGATCGGCTTTCTCACCAACATAACCCTGGTTATGCGACTCGACGTGGTACTTGTACAGCGCGCCCTTGCCTACTCCGGGGATAAAATCCTCCCAAATGCCGGAATTGCCACGAGCCTGGAGGGGGTGAGACTTTGGATCCCAGCTATTGAAGCTGCCGACCACAGAAATTTTGCGCGCATTGGGCGCCCAAACCGCAAAAGAAGTTCCTGGCTGTCCGGCGATGGTGTTCAGGTGTGCGCCCAGCTTGTTATAAATCCGGTAGTGAGTGCCTTCGTTGAATAAATGCAGATCTTGATCGGTCAGCAGACTGGTCCCGCTGCTGGGAGGCGTGAGAGTCGTTGTAGGTTCCTTGATCATCAGGCAAACGGTGCTGACTTTAGTGTACCGGACTTCGCCTGGCCACGGACACCTGGGTGTTCGAAATCGAGAGAAATGCGCCGATAAGGGGCCGAATAGCGAAGATGGACCTCCAGCAGCCGTTTCAATGTGACGTGGTCCTAGTCCTGGTTCAGGCTGGGGCGGGCGATTTCACCACCCAGTGAGGCGACGGCAGCAGCCTCATTGTTTTCAATCTGGAAGACCGCATTCAGTCTGGTCATCTGTAGCAAATCCCTGACTCTGGCGCTCGGATCCACCAATCTCACCGTGCCTCCCTGATCACGAATGGTGGTGTAGAGCCTGACCAATTCACCCATGCCGGAACTGTCGATGTAGTGAACCTCTCGAAGGTTCAGCAGGATCTTTCTTCTATTCTTTCCCAGCTGATCGTGAACAATCTCGCGTAGCGCTGCGTTGCCGTCGCCATAAGTGATTTTTCCGCTGACATCAATCACTGCAATGTCGCCAATTTGTCGGGCGGCGGCCTGCATCTTTGCTGGGGATAGAGGCCGTAGTCCCAGGCCGAGGCAGTCCAGTCTACGGCTTGCAGTCCTGGCAATTTCGGCCGAATCGGTACGAACTACCACCAGTGATCGCCCCTGCTGGAGAAGGTCCCGGAAGAAAACAACGTCATCGGAACAGTTCTCGTCAGGAGTAGGTTGCAGCGCGGGATTGTCTGAAATGGGATTGTCTGAAAGAGGCGCAGCGGCAGTATCGATAGTTGCCCCCAGCCCCAGAAGCGCGGCAGCGCCAAGGCCAAGGGCGAAGACCTGACCAATCCCGGGTACCGACATCAGGGTGGCGGCAGCCCTCGAACCCCCTTGTCTGGCTGTGCCGGACTGAGCTGCAGCGCGCGTCAGAAAGACGATTGCCTGCTCGGGCACGCCGCGACCCAACAGGTCTTTGACTGCACCTTCAGCACCATCCCGCGACGCGAACACACCAATAGCAGTTTCCACACGTCCTCCCAACGCCTGGCGCTGAATTTGAGCTATCGAGATAACTTTGTCAAGGAAACTGGTGACTGCCGGGCTGCTTCGAGCCAGCGAGCGGCTTCCGTCTAGGAGACGTTCTGCGAATTATCGAAGGAACCGATGGCGGCGGTTTCGTCGTCGTTAATTCGGAAGATCGCATCCATTCTGGTCATTTTCAGCAGATCGTGAACCCTCGGGGTGAGATTGGCCACTTTCATCTCGCCGCCTTGATTTCGAACGGAGGTGTAACTCCTCATCAACTCTCCCAGGCCAGAGCTATCGATGTAATGCACCTCACGCAGATTCAGCAGAATTTTGCGGTTATCCTCGTTCAGCAAATCGCGCACAGTCTCATGCAGTTTCACGCTGCCATCCGCGTACGTTATGGCTCCGTTGATATCTACCACTGCCACGCCTCCTGTCCGGCGAGTGCTTAGCTGCATCTTTGGCGGCGGTTGCGACGCGAGTGCTCCTATTGCATTTTCCATGCGAACCTCCCCATTCCATTCGTTGTGATTTTCAGCCGGTGCTTACTGTTATCAAAATCTGGCTCGACTGGCTACCCCAAGCTAAATGCTGGAAATTTGCGCTTTTGGCGTAGATTTGTCAAGAAGAACGCAAGGTCGTTACGATGTGCCTTGCGCTCCGAAAAGCTTTGCCAGACCGGCTTTTCAAGCCACAGTGTCGCGGCCTGGGCAGCATCCACCCATGCAATTCCGGTTCCCACAGCCATGCTAGACTGCTGATTCTCTTGCGTTTTCGACTTTAGGAAGCTCAGCCTAATGCCCGTTCTGCGAGTGGTCGTCCTCTGGCATCAGCACCAGCCGTATTACAAGGACCTGGTCACCGGAGAGTACCGGCTACCCTGGGTGCGTCTTCATGCTCTGAAGGACTATTACGGAATGGTCAAGGTGTTGGACGAGTTCCCCAACGTCCGTCAGACTTTTAACCTGGTTCCGTCCCTGATCACACAGATTCAGGACTATGTAAGCGGCGCGGCGCGGGACCCGTTTTTTGAGGTCGCCGCCAAGCCGGCGAAAGACCTCACAACTGCCGAGCGCCGCTTCGCTCTGCAGTACCTCTTCCAGGCCAACCCCGTCCACATGATCGGCCGTTACCCGCGCTACGGCGAACTCTGGGAGCATTTTCGCAATGCAGGAGCCTTGCCGGAGAAGGCGGACCAGTTATTCCAGGCACAGGATTTCACTGACCTGCAGGTGCTGTCGCAAATCGCCTGGTTCGATGAATTCTTCCTGGAGGACCTTGACATAACCAGCCTGATTAAGAAGGAGAGGGGTTATTCCCTGGATGATCAAGCCTTCGTTATCGCGCGCGAGCGGGAGTTGCTGGCCAAAGTTCTGCCTGCTCACGCGGAAGCTGCCCGGCGGGGGCGAATCGAAATTTCGACCTCGGCGTTCTACCATCCCATCCTGCCATTGGTCTGCGATACCAACGTGGGTGCGGTTTCCACCCCCGGTCTGCCCTTGCCGCAAAACCGGTTTCGGCATCCCGAAGATGCGCGCGAGCAACTTTCGCGGGGACTCGATTTGCACCAGCAAGTATTCGGCATTCGTCCCCAGGGAGTCTGGCCGTCGGAAGGCAGCGTTTCAGAAGAAGTTTTCGCGCTGGCGCAAAACCTGGGCGTTAAATGGATGGCCACAGATGAAGAAGTACTGGGCCGTAGTTCGGGCGTTTCGTTCTCGCGCGACGGCCATGGCCACTTGCCGGGTGAACTGGCATCCCGGCTTTATACCATCCATCGCTTTGAAAATAACCAGACCGAAATGAACCTGATCTTCCGTGACCACACGATCTCTGACCTGATCGGCTTCGTTTATTCCGGCATGCCTCCCCAGGACGCCGCCAGTCACCTCATGCATAACATCAGGGAATCCGCACAGCCGGTTCTTAATGCAGGGCGTGACGCAGTTGTGCCTATTATTCTCGACGGCGAGAATGCCTGGGAATATTATCCCCAGTCCGGGCGCGAGTTCCTGCGCCGTTTCTACGATTTGTTGCAGCGCGAACCCGGGGTTGAGGCGGTAACAGTCTCAGAAGCCATTGCCCGGCACAAGAGTTTCGGCAAACTGACGTCTCTGGTTCCCGGTTCGTGGATTCACGCCAATTTCAATGTCTGGATTGGTGCCCCGGAAGATAATCGCGCCTGGGACTATCTCTATAACGCTCGCAATTTTTACACTCAGGCTGCTCCGGCGGCAAGCGAAGCGCAGCGTCAACTGGCATTTGAAGAGATTCTTATCGCCGAAGGCAGCGACTGGAACTGGTGGTATGGCCCCGAACATCATTCGGCGAACGACCGGGAATTTGACGAACTCTACCGCAAGCATCTTTCCAATGTGTATCAGGCGCTCGGAGTGCGCGCGCCGGACTATCTGGCGCAGCCTATTCTCGGCGGCGCCATGCGCCCGAAAGTTGTTCCTCAAACCGCGTACATCCATCCCCGGATCACGGGGGACATGGTCCGCTACTTTGAGTGGATGGGGGCCGCGGTGTACACCGCCGATCGCCGCGCCGGCGCGATGCACGGAAAGCAATTCCTGCTCGACGCGGTGCATGCCGGAATCGATGCCACCTTCCTCTACGGCCGGTTGGATTTTTCCGAGAACACACTGCCGGCCATGGACTTTGATTTGGTAGTCAACCTTGAGTCCTGGGCGACTGAAGAATCGCGGCCAAGACGAACGTTGCGGCTGGACGTAAGAGCGGAGTTGGGCAAGATTCGCGCGTGGAAACTGGGTATTCCAGAGGAAAATCAGCCGATGGCTTTGATGGAGAGACCAACCGGCCAGGTGGCTGTTGCGTTGGGTCGAAATTTTGAATTCAAGGTAGCATTAGCGTGGTTGTTGGCTACTCCATCATCCTCTGCACCGGCATCAGCGAATTCACTCGGGAATGACAGTAACGCTGTGACCACGAAGCTGCGGTTGCGTCTCAGTCTCTGGCAAAGCGGCCTTCCGGCTGATTCACTTCCAGAAGAGGGATGGATGGAACTTCCGTTATTGAGGCAGGAAGATATGTTTACTCATTGGTAGAACCGGCTTCAGGCGTCGGACTTCAGGAGTCGGACCCAAGACCTCGTACATCGGCCTGCAAATGCTGAAGCCCGCGGTCCGGGGTCCGACGCCCGCCTTTCTATTGTCCTCCGGTCTCGGCCGTCATCGCCAGTGGACGGCTTAATTCCATCATCAACTCGGTGCCCGACGGCAGTACCGCAGCGCGCTTCTTTCCCAACCAGTGCGCTACCGTAAGCGTTGCGCCGACGGTTCCGCCGATAAGCAGGCCTTTACCTCCACCTGCCAGTCCGCCAATCAGCATGCCTCCGCCGGTACCCATGCCAATCTCCGTGAGATCTTTGCCGTCAATTCCGTCGCCTTTGAACTGGCCTTCGTTGTTGACGTCGGTTCCGTTCCGCATATTGGTATCGACCATGGTGGCGTTGAGCATGTAGCGCTCCCCATTCGGCAGGACTACCGCCTCAGGGAAAATGCCGATGGTTGGTTTGCCTGCGATGCGGCGCGGCTCATTGACTTTTGTGACCCGTCCCTGCACCGTGGCTCCGACCGGAATCACGGTCTTTCCATTGAGCACCACGTCCTGCGTGACTCTTCCGGCAAAGGCGTCACCTTCTTTGCTGGAGAATGTGGAGAGTGTTTTTTCCAATTTGACTTTGAACGCCGTGCCTGCAGGCAGTGCCATATCGGTTTGTGCCCCAGCCGCGGCCGCGAGTAGTAACAGGCAAAGCAGTCCACTTAGTTTTCTCATTCCGCCTCCTGAATTTGTTGTAATACTTCGCTTCTCCTGGTCGATATCGTTATTGGTGACCGGATTCATCCCGGAACCGTTCCTCCAAAAACTGATACTTTCCTGACCGCCTCCAGAACGTGATCGAACGGTGGTCGATCGGTCTGGCCGTCGCCGCGATAGATGTAGGCAATTTTGCGATCACGTTCGATCACCAGGGTTGCCGGGTGCGCGATGTTGAGCGCGTCTATCGCCAGCCGGTGATACAGGCCGTACGCTTTGGTAACGGTTCTCTCCTCATCCAGCAGAAAAGGGAATGACACCGGATGTGACGCCAGAAACTTCGCCGGCTTCCAAACGCCCGTAGATTTTTCAGCCGCGATATACGCCAGTTGTGCTCCCGCGCCTTCGATCTCACTCTTCATCGGCTCCAACTGAGCCATGCGTTTCACGCAGTTCGGTCACCAGGTGCCCCGCAAAAATTCCACAATCAAAGTGCCGCGAGGCAGGACGCCTGAAAGCGATAGGATCCCGTCTCGATTCGCCGCCGGCAACAGGAACTCCGGCGCCCGCGAGCCGACTGTCAGAGTTTCCGTGCGGTCGTGCATCTGGTTCGACTGTAGAGCACAATTTGTTCGCGGCGGCCTGTGGAAAACCCAATGAACCAGCGTAGGCACGGGCCCAGGGCAAATGCACAGAAGGATTTTCTTTGCGCCCTTTGCGGTTCAAAGCTTCGATCGCAGACTGCGCAAAGACATCGCACAGGACGCCAAGAACAACATCCCAGGGGTCAGATCACGCATCCGTTATAATTTTCAGCATTCCAAACAGATGCATATGAAAGAGGAGTAATGGACGTCCTAACTCAAATTCAGGAAATTCACGCGCGCGAGGTGCTCGACTCGCGCGGCAATCCCACGGTCGAAGCCGAAGTCATCCTGATAGGCGGAGTCGGTGGCCGTGCCGCGGTTCCGAGCGGCGCATCGACAGGCGAGCACGAAGCCGCTGAACTGCGTGACGGCGACAAAAAGCGCTACGTGGGCAAAGGAGTGCTCAAGGCTGTCGACAATGTGAACGGCGAAATTGCCAAAGCGCTCGTCAGGATGGATGCGGCCGACCAGCGCGCTCTCGATCAAAGGATGGTCGAACTCGATGGCACCGAGAACAAGGGGCGCCTGGGTGCCAACGCTATTCTGGCAGTTTCGATGGCGGCTTCGCGTGCTTCAGCGGCGGCGTTTGGCTTGCCGCTTTATCGGTATCTGGGCGGGGCCGGCGCCAACACTTTGCCGACGCCCATGATGAATATTCTCAACGGCGGCGCTCACGCCGATAACAACGTTGATTTCCAGGAATTCATGGTCATGCCGGTCGGCGCCAAATCTTTCTCCGACGCGTTGCGCTGGGGCGTCGAGGTATTTCACACTTTGAAAGGTGTGCTTAAGAAGCGCGGTTACAACACCGCGGTGGGGGACGAAGGTGGATTCGCGCCGTCGGTCAAGTCGAACGTTGAAGCCATCGAAGTCGTGCTGGAAGCGATTCATCAGGCAGGCTACAAGGCGGGTGAAGAGATTGGCATCGCGCTCGACCCGGCGGCCAGCGAGTTCTTTCAGGATGGGAAGTACGTTTTCATGAAGTCCGACAAATCGGCCAGGAGTTCTGACGATATGGTCCGCTTCTGGGCAAAGTGGGCAACAGACTATCCGATCGTTTCACTCGAAGATGGCTTGTCCGAGAGTGATTGGGACGGTTGGGCGAATCTGACCAAAGAGCTCGGGGGCAAAATTCAACTCGTCGGCGACGATCTGTTCGTCACCAACGTCACGTTCCTCCAGGAGGGGATCGATAAACACGTAGCCAATTCGATCCTCATCAAGGTCAATCAGATTGGTACGGTGAGCGAAACTCTGGACACCATCGATCTGGCACGACGCAACGGTTATACCTCGATCGTCTCGCACCGCTCCGGTGAGACCGAAGACACTTTCATCGCAGACCTTGCTGTGGCGACCGGGGCAGGCCAGATCAAGACCGGCTCAGCTTCGCGAACCGATCGCATCGCAAAGTACAACCAGCTGCTGAGGATTGAAGAAGAGCTGGCAGGGGCGGCTCGATTCCTGGGCATTAAGGCTTTGAACTACGCGGGATAAGTGAGACCGCCACGAACCGCGTAGGGGCAGATGTCCTCATCTGCCCGGTCGAGCGAAGCTCGACAAACTCTGTCTCTCCAAATCACCAGCGGAGCCTTGCTCCGCTGGGCAGATGAGGACATCTGCCCCTACGTGGTTCGTGGACTCGCCTACCCCTCTCCAATCAAAATCCCATTGTGTCGTCCGCCGAAGGCCCGTAGGTTGCGGGCAATGGCCTGTCGTTCAGACGCAGATAGACGCCGAGCTGGGCACGGTGATGCACCAGGTGATTGAGAAACATTTGTCGATAAGCCAGAAAGCGTGATCCGTCGAAGATAGGCTTGCCTTGAAAGCTCAGTTTCCAGTTCTCGGTCCACGCCGCATCTGGCATGTTGTTAAGCGCACTGCGCACCTTGGCCGCACCCTCATCGAACACGCGCACCAACTGAGCTGCGGATTCAAACGCTACCCGTTTAGAGCTGCCTTTGGAGAAATCCAGCTCGGGAGTAGTCAGGATAGTGTGGCCGAATCCGGGCAGCTCGGCAACGTGTGGACCAAGTTTGTTCAGCGGCATCGACCTGGGGTGAGGCTTGAAGTCCTTATTGTCCTCTGGGACGCGTTCCAGTATTGTGCGCGTGGCTTTCGTCTCGGCGTCAAATTCGAGTAACAGGAGATCGCTGATGGACATGCCTTCCTCCGATGAAGATTCGGAACAACTATATTATGCGGTCGCGGATTTGAAAACCTCTTCCGGTCGCCTATAATTTCTGTTCTTCCAATTTCACTTGTTCCTCTGCGCCTCCGTGGTCAGTTCAGCGAGCCAGACACAACATCAGGAGCTTAATGACCCGTCCCAAACCTCTCGTCCTCGTCATTCTCGACGGCTGGGGCTACCGCGCTGAAACCAGGGCCAACGCGATCGCGCTGGCACGCAAGCCAATCTACGACCGGTTGCTGCGGGAGTATCCCAACACGCTGATTAAAACCAGTGGCCACTCCGTTGGGCTGCCTGACGGCCAGATGGGCAATAGCGAAGTCGGCCACCTCAACATCGGTGCCGGTCGCGTCGTTCACATGGACAGCACTCGCATTGAGCTGATGATTCAGAACGGGGATTTCTTCTCCGACCCCACGCTGCTCGAGGCCATGAAAAATGCCCGTGCTGGCGGGCGCCGCCTGCATCTTTTTGGTCTGGTGTCAGATGGCGGAGTGCATTCCTATCAAACCCATCTCCACGCCTTGCTGAAGATGGCCAGGCAGAATGGCGTCGAGCGGGTATTTGTGCATGCTTTCATGGACGGGCGCGACACCCTGCCCACCAATGGCGCCGGATATCTGGAACTGCTGCAGCAGAAAATGCGGGAATACAACACTGGGAAAATCGCGTCGGTCAATGGACGCTACTATGCGATGGACCGCGACCGGCGCTGGGAGCGCATTGCGAAGGCCTTCAATGCCATGGTTTCCGGGGATGGCGAAGGCGGCAAATACGTCGACCCGGTACAGGGAGTAAAAGATTCCTACAACAAGGATGTCACCGACGAATTTATCGTGCCCTTTGTCTGCGTGGACAATCGCGGCGAGCCGCTGACCAGGATCCGTGATGAGGATTCGTGCATTTGCTTTAACTTCCGCGCCGATCGTGTTCGTCAGATCACTCGCGCCCTGGCACGCAACAGCGGTCTGAATTCCCAGGGCGGAAACGATCTGCCCGGCGCCGCCGATCTGGATGTCACCATCCCGCGCACCCGGGTGCCAAATAATCTTCACTATGTCTGCATGACCCAGTACGACAGTAAATTCTCGCTGCCGGTCGTAATTCCGCCGGAATCAATGGACAACATTCTTGCCAACGTGATGGGGCAGGCAAATCTTCGCAACCTGCGGGTGGCGGAAACCGAGAAGTACGCTCACGTGACCTACTTCTTCAATGGCGGAATCGAGCAGCCGTTCCCCGGAGAAGATCGTTTGCTGGTACCGTCGCAGAAAGTAGCCACCTACGACTTAAGGCCGGAAATGAGCGCGGCCGGTATCGCGGATGCGGTGGTCAAGTCGGTGGAAGAGGGCACGTTCGACGTCATCGTCGTGAATTTTGCCAATGCCGACATGGTTGGCCACTCCGGCAAGCTCGAGCGCACAATCAAAGCGGTCGAAACTGTGGATGGTTGTCTGGGGCGTATCGAAACGGCGGTCCGGGCCAAGGGAGGAGCACTGCTGATCACAGCCGATCACGGTAACGCAGAAGTGATGATCGATCCGGTCACGGGCGGTCCGCACACGGCCCATACCACCAACCCGGTGCCCTTTATCGTGATCGAGGAAGACAGCAGGAAATTTACCCTGAAGCCGGAGGGCTCGTTGCGCGATGTGTCGCCAACCGTGCTCGGCATGATGGGTATACCTCAGCCGAAAGAAATGACTGGGCATGACCTGCGTGTCTTTGAAAAAGATCTAACGTGACGACTGGGCTGTGGAGACGTAGCTTGCTACGTCTCTGCGTATAGTGAGGTAGACGCTGCAGATTAGCCAAGCCGCGAGGCCCTGAGCGCCGCCAGACGCAGCAAAGCTACGTCTCTACCCACGAAATTATCGTGTGGGTCTTCCGCCTACTTTAATTTCTGAAATTCGACGCGAGCTTCTTTCAGGATGGGAATGTCGGGGTCGGCATCTTTCCACAGGGTGAAGAAGTCCTGGTACCTGGCGCGAGCCTTGGTGGTGTCGCCGGCCAGCGCGTAGCCGCGCGCCATGCCGAGGTGGGCGAGCGCTCCCAGCGGGAAATTGACGACGATGCCTGGATGATCCAGCAGCTTCTGGAACTCTGCGACGGCAGCCAGGCCACTATGCGCCGCCAGTTGCGCCTGACCACGGATGTAGGGTGGATAAAGAGTTCCTGTCGAGGTCGGCGGCGGACTTCCCAAGTCATAAGGTGCAGCCGCCTCCAATGACACCAGTGTCTGCGTCGAATTTCCTGCATTTAGATCAATGGCCGCCCGGATCGTCGGCAGCCAGTACACCTTCAGCACGGTGTTCAGCGGATTACTCTTTTCCAGTTCGTCAGCCAGAGCTTTGGCGCGGGCGGAATCGCCCGCGCGAGCCAGGGTCATCGCGCCCAACACCTTTACGTCGCGGCCCGGGGCCAGCGCCAGAGCGGCGGCTACGCCTTGCTTGGCCTGTGCGGCATTGCCGAACTCGGCCTCTCGAAGTGCGCCATTCACCTGCCAAAGAGCCGCCGTTTCTTTCGAGTCGGAGCGTACAGCCGAGTCAACAGCCCGGCGGGTAAAGTCTCGCGCTCTGGTCAACCGGCCATAGTAGGCCTCCGTGTCAGCCTGGGCGGAGAGCAACGGATCTTCCTCGCCCGGGCGACCGGCGGCCCAAGCTAACTCGCGTGCCATTTCCGCGCTATCCCCGCGCAAAAACGCCAGGCTGTAGAGGGTGTAGCGGAACACCAGGCCGTCAAGCTTGTTGGCCTGTGCCTGCTCGATCAGCTTCCGGGCATCGTCCGTTCGTTCCAGATTAACTTCGGTGCCAGCGATATTCGAGTAGCCAAACAAAGTTGGCTCCATACGCTGGCCCTCCTGGAACTCGGAAATGGCCTTCTCGTACTGGCCCAGGGTGCTGTACATCACTCCCAGGTTGCCGTGAGGCACCATGTCGCGCGGATAGCTCTTGGCCCAAAGCTCGTATGCCTGTCCAGCCTTTTCAAGTTCACCGGTGACGTATTGATAGTAGAAAGCGGAGATACGGTATTTCTCGCGTTCGCTAACCCGCTCGCGCAAGTCGTATCCCTTCCTGGCATTCTCGGCGGCCAGGCTCGCTTGACCGAGATTGGAGTACGCGACTCCCAGCGCAGTGTAGGCAATGGCGAAATTAGGATCGAGCTCCAGAGCGCGCTTCAGAAAAGGTATGGCCTCGGCATCTCCCCGGGAACGCTGCGTGGTAATGCCCATGCTGTAGGCCTTCAAGGCTTCGAGCGAAGGGGTGGTGGCCTCGACCGGAACGTCGAACTTCTGCACCGATGCCAGGGACTCGCCCAGACGGGTTCGTAAGGAATGAGCGGCTGTGTCCAGCGCTTTAAGGACGCCTTCCTTGCTGTTCGCCTCGGCCCGTTCTTTGGCCAGGCTGTCGCCGGTGCTGCACGCCACTGCGTCCAGGCCCAGCACATACTGGCTTCCGAGACTGGAAATCGACCCCACCAGCACGGCTTTGCTGCCGGTGCGAAGACATAGTTCACGGGCTACATCCGCCGTTACCCGGTCGGTTGGTGTACGACCCATCAGGCGCAACGTCTCTCCCACCTTGCGGTCGGACAGAATATTCAGGAATGGAGACTGCTCCAGATCCACAGCCAGAGCCTGTTTGAGGGTGCCATCGAACACCGCGTCGCCGGTTGTGTTTTCGAAGTCGGCCAGGACCACCGTATCTTTTTCCGTCAGAGGTGCTGCGGGGCGAGAACGAAAATAGAAAGCGCCACCGATCAGTACAGCAATCGCGGCCAGGCCGACGGGAACCAGAATCTTCAGTTTCTTTGCGCCGCCGCCTGAAGGCGTATTGGCAGCCATTACTGCGCTGGAGGAAGGTGCCCGCGCCACCTGCTGGCTCGATTCCGAGGTTGGAGCCTGCGCTTGTGAAGAAGACTGAAAACTTCCAGATTGCGCGACTGGCGTGTTGCCCGAACTGGTAGCTCCTGGTCGACTCGTCTCGGTCTCCCGCTTGAGCCGTTTAAGATCGGCTCGAACGTCTGAGGCATGCTGATAACGCAGGTCGCGATCCTTTTCCAGCGCCTTGCTGACGATGCGTTCAAATTCCGCCGGCAGATCGGGATTCAGACGCACCGGGGCAATGGGGGGACGATTAAGGATGGCATCAAAAACCGCTGCGGTGCTGTCACCGCGGAAGGGCGGTTGGCCGGTTCCCATCTCATACAGGACCGATCCGAATGAAAATAGGTCGGTACGAGGGTCCAGTTCTTTTGCCCGCGCCTGCTCGGGTGACATGTAGGCCACGGTTCCGATGGCCGACCCAGGACTGGTTAAGTTGTCGCCCGCAGTCCCGGAGTTCGTGTTTAGCGCAGCCATCTGACTCGCGGAGCTCTTGGAAGCCGTCACTTTCGCGAGACCGAAATCGAGAACCTTGGCGTGTCCTCGCTTGGTTACGAAAATGTTTGCCGGCTTGATGTCGCGATGGACAATACCTTCGCCATGGGCTGCATCCAGTGCGTCCGCAATTTCAATGGCCAGCGAGAGCAGTGTGTCGTTGTCCAGTGCCCGACCGCTGATCATGTGCTTCAGGGTCACGCCATCCAGATACTCCATCACGATGAAGGCGCGGCCAGCGTGCTCGCCAAAATCGTGGACGGTGCAGATATTGGGATGATTCAGGGCCGAAGCAGCACGAGCTTCGCGGCGAAACCGCTCCAGAGCCTGGGAATCGTTGGCAACCTCATCGGGAAGGAATTTGAGGGCAACGGAGCGGCCAAGGTTGGTGTCCTCGGCCCTGTAGACGATACCCATCCCGCCACCGCCGAGCCTGTCGATGATGCGGTAATGCGAGATCGTCTCGCCGATCACAGGGGAGCTATCTTAGGGCGGGTACCGAGGCAAGTCAAACGCGGGGGGAACGGCCACGGATTTCACGGATAACGCGGATGAAACACGGGTGTTTCTTTGTGATCCGTGCCATCCGTGGCTCGGGCTTTAGGCCGCCGCGGCGATTCTGCGGACCAGGTCTTCCTGTTCGGCCTTGCTTTCGGCGCCGATGGTGAAGGCGTCAAGCAGGCCCAGCGACAGCGCATACTTCAAGGCCTCGTCCTGCCGTCCACGCAGATCACCCTGGCCAAGGATCTTCATCCCGACAATCCCTTTTCCGGCGGCTTTCATTTCACGGAGCACACTCACGACGGTGTCAGGGTCGGCGTCCATATGCGAGCCGATGGGATTGATGCGTACCAGGTCGACTTCCACCCACGGAGACTTGGCCGCCGCGCGCAGCGCCTCGATGCTGTGGCAGGAACAACCGTGCGCCCGAATAATTCCTTTCTCTTTAGCCTCGGAGAAGACGTCCATCACTCCCCGGTAGCGCTCCGTCCAGTCGCCTTCGGTAAGGCAGTGCATCAGGCAAATGTCCAGATAGTCGGTTCCCAATTCTTTGCGAAAACGGTCAAGGTCGGCGCGAGCTTCGCCAGGGTCACGAGCCCAGGTCTTGGTCAGCACGGTGACCTTGTCGCGCGGGATGTGCTTGAGCGCTTCGGCCACATGAGGATGACTCCCATACGCATCGGCGGCGTCAAAAAAACGCAGGCCGTTGTCGTGGCCGTTCAAGAGCAGGTCAGACAAACCCTTCACCCCCAGCGCGGTCTGATGAGAATGATGCCCGCTCCCTACGGTGCCCGTGCCCATGGCCAGGCGACTGGTGGTGATGCCGGTCTTTCCAAGTGTTACCGTATCGGCGGCGGTAAATTTGCGCGGCAGAGCCGGAAGGGCGTTGGCGGTCCAGCTTCTCGAACCGATCCATGCCGCTCCCACTCCGCAAGTTGCTCCAATGATGAATTGTCTACGCTTCATGCGGCCTCCTCGGTGGTACTCAACACTCGTCAGATCGTCGCTCTATCTGCGTCCTATAAAATTGGACGAACCGACCTCTATTTTGGATATCACGGCTTTTGCAATCACGAGGTCTGAACTACCCTCGCTCAACCCAACGCTACCCTCAAGGCTCGACGATTTCAAGCACGTATTCTTCCGCAGAGGGTCAGTTCGATGAATCGTCGGGGCGGAGTCATCTCCGACCTGGTCCTGAAGGATCTTCTGGGCATCTTTAGAGTTTTCACCCCGCGTGCATTTCTGCTCCACGCCAGTTGCTTCACCAGCGCAGCATGACGCCTCGCCTGCGATCCAGACCCGGCGCAAATTTCCGATCAAAAGCCGGGGCTCAGGTGGTCTCCGGCGCATGTCTACAGGCTTTCCTTCAGACAAATACCGCGCGGGGTAATTAATTCGGCTCTCACCTCCAGCGCGCACAACTCTTCGCCTGCAAATTGGATCAGAGATGCGTCGGAAGTCGTAAGTGGTCAACGCCATTTCACGAGGTGACTTACATGCTTTGGACAATTTTTGTGATCTTGCTGGTCCTGTGGCTGCTCGGATTGGTCAGTTCGTACACCTTGGGCGGGTACATACATATCTTGCTGGTCATCGCAGTAGTCGTCCTCGTAATCAATCTGATCACGGGACGCAGGCCGGCGCTCTGAGTCTTTAAAGTTGAGGGAAATTCGCGAAGGACAGCGAATTCTGAAATCGAAATCCCAGAACGAAGTCCCAGGAGGGAAAAAGTGAGAAAAGGATTGTTTGCCTTACTGCTTAGCGTGGTTACGTTACTTGGCACCATGGCTTCAGCCACTGCCAAAGAGGATTCTGTTGAGCGCCTGCAAAATGCGGGCAGTGTCCTGAAAGAAATTATGGGCGCACCCGACAAGGGCATACCGGAAGAAGTTTTAGACGATGCCAGGTGCATCGTGGTCGTTCCTCATCTAATCAAGGCGGGCTTCATTATCGGCGGAAAACACGGCCGCGGTGTTGCCAGTTGCCGTACCTCCACCGGATGGAGCGCCCCGGCGTTCATTTCGGTCGGCGGCGGAAGCTGGGGACTGCAGATCGGCGCAGAAGGCGTCGACCTGGTAATGCTGGTCATGAACGACAAGGGCTTGCAACATCTGTTGTCCAGCAAATTTCAGATTAGCGGAGAAGGCTCGGCCGCAGCGGGTCCTGTCGGACGGCACGCTTCCGCTGGTACAGACTGGAAACTTAACTCTGAGCTTCTGACCTACTCTCGATCCAAAGGGGCCTTTGCCGGGCTGACCCTCGAGGGCGCGGTGATCGAGCAGGACTCAGACTCCACCGAAGCCATCTACGGCAGAGACATACCCTTCCGCCGGGTGTTGACAGGCAATGTCACACCGCCGGCTGCGGCGGCGCCTTTCATGTCAGCGGTCGAAATGGCCGGCCACAAGGCTGCAGCGAAGGAAGCCCGGGATCAGGCGGAGGACAGGAAATAGGTTTCGACAGTTATCGGTCCTCAGTCGTCAAAAGGCAGAACCTGGTTTTTCTGGTTCAATCAGGCGACTGAATGCTTAGCCCCACCCTGCGCGGTGGGGCTTTTTTATGGCGAGTCTGTCGTGGAGCGGGTGACTGTGCTTCAATATTGTGTATGGACACAGTGAAGCATTTCACGCGTCTGTTCGCCTACGACACCTGGGCAAATCAGGAGACTCTGGCGAGCCTGCGGAAATCGCAAGCGCCTCCCGCGCGTTCGTTGAAGTTTGTGGCGCATATCCTGGCTGCCGAGAGCCTCTGGCTGGACAGGCTTGAGCAAAAGGGACAGCCGCGCGTGGTTTGGCCGGAATTTACTCTTCAACAGTGTGAGAATCTGGCGAACGATCTGGCACGACTGTGGCGACGCTATCTGGAGATGAGCAGCGAAGGGGATCTGGCTGACTCAGTAGGCTATCGCAACAGCCAGGGTGAGGCCTGGAGCAGCCGTAAAGATGACATTCTGATGCACGTGGTAATGCATTCGGCCTATCATCGAGGTCAGATCGCCGCAGATATGCGGAGCGCTGGACTTGTTCCTGCTTATACCGATTTCATCCACAGCGTGCGCCAGGGGTTTGTAGAATAGCGCCATGCCGGACCACGAAAGACTCACCCCGTTGTTTGTCTTCCAATTCTGCGTAGTAGTGGTTGTGATCCTCGCTGTGGTCTTCCGGCCCGGGCAGTGGTCGGTTGCACGCTGGGTTGGGTTGGCCGTCGCTATTCCGGCAGCGGTGTTACTCTTTACCGCACGCTGGCAGCTGGGGGCGTCGTTTTCGGTCACGCCGCAGGCTCGCGCGCTCGTAACCCACGGTGTGTATTCCAAGATACGGAATCCGATTTACGTTTTTAGTGCCCTTATGCTGCTGGGTGTCCTGATTGCATTGCAATACCGATATGCGTTTCTTCTGCTGGCGCTATTGATCCCAATTCAGATGGTGCGTGCCCATCAGGAATCAAAGATTCTCGAAGCCACTTTTGGCGATGAATACAGAAAATACAGGATGGGAACCTGGTTCTAGCGGGCTGCATCCTAAGCTAGTGAGTTATTCGCGAGGACATAGTCGTCGGGGAACCGGGAGTGAAGATGATTCGCGATAGTCTTTCAGTGCTTACGATATTTCTGTTTGCAGGGATCCTTTGCGCGCAGGCCGCGCAGGTTACGCCTCAGCCTGCGAGTGGAACCATTCCCCCGGTTCCTGGCTCGACCGCCAATCAGCTTGCGCCGGGAACCATCCTGTCGGTCGAACTCTCGAAATCGCTCGACGCCAGGAAGCTGAAAGCCAACGACAAATTCGAGGCTCGTACGGTTATGGACTTGCTGGCTCATGGCCACATTGTTATTCCGAGGAATACGAAAATCATCGGCCACGTGACGGAAGCCAAAGCCCACAGCAAACAGTCCCCGGGCGCAGTGGTGGGAGTTGCTTTCGATAAGGCCATGATGAAAGATGGCCGGGAGCTGCCACTCCAAGCCGCGGTACAGGCTGTCGGCCGGCCATTGCAAACGGCTCCCGCGTTTCCGCAGGATGACCCGATGGCTGCTACTGCTACCGGGATGCCTTCAGCCTCCCAGAGCCAACGCGTATCGGTAACCGGGGCTTCGACGGGAACCCAGTTTCCCAATCCCAGCGGATATCCGCCCGGCGGCGGCGCCGGATTGCCCCCTGACCAAGGCAATGGATCAAGTTCTACTGTCAGCCCGCTTGCCCCCACCAGCAAGGGCGTAGTCGGAATAAAAGGACTGTCTTTGGACTCGTCGGGAACGGCGTCTGTATTAAGCTCGAAGACAGACAACGTGCGCCTTGATAGTGGAGCGCAACTGATTCTGCGCGTGCAGTAACCCTCCGGGAACCTATTTTCTAATGGCGGATCGCTCAATTGCGGAAGGCTCTCTTGTTGATACCCTCCGCAACGGCCTTCCGCAAGTTTTGCCTGAATTCCTTGCGCATCGTCGCTGGTTTGGTGGAAAAGCTCGCAAAATCCGGCTTGTCGAAGTGTTGGACCTCATTCCATTTCAAGGACCGGACTTCCACGCATACTTCGTTCTTATTCATGTCAGCTATGACGCAGGGCCCCCGGATACTTATGACGTTCCGCTGATTCGCCTTCCGGGCGGAATACCAACAACGGGCCTTGATGCCTTTTCTGTTCTGAGAATTCGACCGCAGTCTCTGGCAGAGGAGATTGTTCTGGTTGACGCCCTGTCAGACGCTCAGTTCCTCAGCTTTCTTCTCGATGGGATATTGCGGAGTGCGACTCTTCGCGGAGCCGCAGGCGAACTGCGAGCTGTTCCTTCGACCATGCTGGCGAAGGTCTGGGAGCCGGCACACGGCCCGCTGCTACCGTCTCTGATGAAGGCGGAGCAGAGCAACAGCTCAATCGTTTACGGCCAGCGTCTGATACTTAAAATCTTTCGCCGCGTAGAGCAGGGAATTAATCCGGATCTGGAAATCGGCCTATTCCTTACGGAATACACGCTCTTCCGAAACATTGCAACGGTCACAGGTCATCTCGAGTACGTGAGCAGGCAGGGGACGAAAACCTCGCTCGGCATCCTTCAAGCCTATGTCGCGAATCAAGGGGACGCCTGGGAGTTCACCCTGAGGGCTGTGGCCCAATACTACGAGAGGGCACGACAGTCGGGTGCTCTCGCAGCGAGCGAAATTCCACGAGAGTCAATTCTCACGCTGGCTGGCCAGCCGATTCCGGCAGTGGTTCACCAGCGAATCGGGCCATACCTGGAATCGGCCGCGCTGCTGGGCCGGCGCACCGCGGAGCTTCATATAGCTTTATCGTCAGCTCGGGAAGATCCCGCGTTCACACCCCAGCCCCTGTCCGAGGCCGAACAGCAGTCACAGGCGACTTCGGCGCTGGATTTGCTGGACACAAATCTCCGGCTGCTTCGTCGGCTCAAGGGGGGAATGCTGGAGCACATCCAGAAGGAAGCCGGCAAGGTTCTCGACCTGGAAAACAAAGCCGGCCAGCGATTTCAGCGTTTTCATTCGCAGAAGCTGTCGATCATGCTCACTCGCATACATGGCGACTATCATCTGGGCCAGGTCCTTTTTACGGGCACTGACTTTGTAATTATTGATTTCGAAGGCGAGCCTGCGCGGTCTCTGGCAGAGCGCCGCAGAAAACGCTCGCCGTTGCAAGATGTGGCCGGAATGCTCCGGTCTTTCCACTACGCTGCATATGCGCCCCTGCTGCAGCAGGCGACTGGAGCAGAGGTAGACGAGAGGCTGAAGGCATTGGGGCCTTGGGCATACTACTGGCAGGTTTGGACGTCCGCGATTTTCTTGGGGACCTATCTTGAGGTTGCTCAGAATGCCCCATTCATTCCCCGGAGCAGGGAAGACCTGGCACTTTTGCTGGACGCATACATTTTGGACAAAGCGGTATACGAACTCGGCTACGAGCTCAACAATCGTCCGACGTGGGTTCAGATCCCGCTGGAAGGTATTTCACAGCTATTGTTGGACCGCAGCTAGCCCGCCCTGTAGACGTCGCTTGCTACGTCTTGATGCTCCATTCCGGGATGTGGCGACAAGACGTAGCAAGCTAGGTCTCTACAATCGGTCAGGCAGATTCAGCTCGCAATCTTTGCTTTGCCAAAGGCCTTCTGAACGAGCGTGTAGCGGGCTGCGCCCATCAAACCGCAATCGTCGTTCAGCACGATTTTGACGGGCATGTCTTCCAGCAAACTGCGCATTCGCCCCTTCTTCAGGAACGACTCCATGAAGGCTGGCTCCTTCATTTTGGCGAGGTTCTTCGCCGCGATAATGCCGCAGACGAAAATGCCGCCGGTCGACATGAAATTCAGCGCGTAGTCACCGGCCTTGGCTCCATAGATGCTGACAAAAATCGACAAAGTCTGATCGCAAATCGACGCCTTGTTTTCTTGCGACGTCTTCGATATCAGCGCTGGAGCGTCGTGGGTTTCAGCCATCTGCTCTTTGAGCCACGCCGGCTCCTCCGCTTTCTTGGTGTCGCGGAGGAAGTCGTAGATGGTCTTGATTCCAGGTCCCGACAGAATGCGCTCGCTGCTGACGTGCCCGTGTCTCTGCAGTACGTACCGGAAGAGCTCAATTTCCAACTCAGTGCGCGGACCGAAATCCACGTGTCCGCCCTCACATGCGAAAGGATGGTGTCTGAAGCCATCCCAGTAAAGGCCCGCGACTCCAAGTCCGGTCCTAGCCGAGATCACTGCTCGATTTCCTTCGGCGTTTTCCGACCCTTCACTCAGCGTAACCAGGTCTTTCGATTCGAGCGCATCCACACCATAAGCATAGGCTTCGAGATCATTAATCAGCCCCACGGATTCCAGCCTGAGTTGCTGGGCCAGTTCGCGCGAGTCGATCGTCCAGGGAAGATTTGAAATCTTGCTGCGCCCGCCGCGCACCGGTCCGGCCACGCCAAAGCACGCGCTGTGAACCGGAATGCCCTCGCTCTTTACGAATTCGGCTACGACCTCTTCGAGCCCGTTGTGCTCCTGGCTGGGGTAGGTCTTTTCCACGACACATTTCAATTTGCTGCCTTCGATTTCGAAAGCTGCCAGTCGGGTGCGGGTTCCGCCAATATCGCCTGCGAGAATCATGGTTCGATCTTCCTCCACTGCCGGCCGTCGCGGGCCAGCAATTCGTCAGACTCCGCCGGTCCCCATGTGCCTGACGGGTAGTTGGGAAATCTGCGCGGGGGCAGCGCTTGCCACACATCGAGAACCGGGTCCACGATGGTCCAGCCCGCTTCCACCATGTCCGCGCGCTGGAAGAGAGTGGCGTCTCCGATCATGCATTCGTAAAGCAGAACTTCATAACCAGTGTAGGCGTCAGCGCCAAAGTACTTGGTGTATTCGAAACTCATGTCCACAGATCCCACGCGGAGAACCGGGCCGGGAACCTTGGCGCCGAAGCTCAATGAAATAGCCTCCACTGGCTGTATCTGGATCACGAGCTGGTTTGTGTGTTCGTGAACCGGCGCATTGCGAAAAATCTCGAACGGCGTGCGCTTGAACTGGATGGTAATCTCCGTGTGACGCAGCGCGAGACGCTTTCCGGTGCGAATGTAGAAAGGAACTCCAGCCCATCGCCAATTGTCGATGTTCAGCTTCAAAGCCAGAAAGGTTTCGGTCCTGGATTCAGGAGCGACGCCCGGTTCGGAGCGATAGGCGGGCACCTTTTCGCCTCCAATCACGCCTTCGCCGTATTGCCCGCGTACGCTGGAATGCAATACGTCTTCCGAGTCCAACGGCTGCACCGCGCGCAGAATCTTGGCTTGTTCATTGCGCACGGCATCGGCGCTAAACGATACCGGAGGTTCCATGGCGGTAAGGCTCAGCAATTGCATGATGTGATTCGGAACCATATCCCGCAGGGTGCCGGCATTGTCGAAATATCCCCCGCGCAGTTCGACGCCAACGGTTTCCGCATTGGTGATCTGGACGTGGTCGATGTAGCGCCGGTTCCAGATGGGCTCGAAGATGGCGTTGTCGAAACGAAAAACCATGATGTTCTGCACCGTCTCTTTGCCCAGATAATGATCGATGCGATAGATCTGATTTTCCTCCAGCACCGCCTTGACGTCGCGGTTCAAAGCCTTGGCGGAATCGAGATCGTGGCCGAAAGGCTTCTCGATGACAACTCGCCGCCAGTGTTCCTTGTCCTGATTGGAGAGGCCAGCCTTGCCCAGTTGTTGAACGATCGGTGCGAAAAACTTGGGCGCGGTCGCGAGATAAAACAGATAGTTCGCTTCCGTGCCATATTGCCTGTCAACATCGGAAAGCCGGGATGCCAGAGTTGAATAGGTGACCGGGTCGGCGAAATCGCCTCGTTGATAGTAGAGGCGCTGGGTAAACCACTCCCAGGCTTCCGTGCCGCGGTCCGCGGTTTGCAGAAAGCCAGTGACCTGATCGCGAAATTTGTCCAGGCTGAGATCGTCGAATGACACTCCCACTACCGCAAAGTTTTTGGGAAGGAGTTTGGCCTTGGCCAGGTTGTAAAGCGCGGGAACCAACTTACGTTTGGTCAGATCACCGGAGGCGCCGAACAGAACCATCACGCATGGACCGGCTGCCCTGCCGACCTGTTCATGCTCAACCTGATTTATGGGGGCTGCGGTGGCCATAGAACCTTCGCTTGCCGAATCTGGATCCAGAGAAAGAAAGCAACAATCGTCATTGTAGATCAAGTCCATCCCTAAGAGCCGGAGTCCATGAGAGGCTGCCGAGAGCGAAGTCGAAGGGATCTCGTGAGCACGCTAATATTCGCCGCGCAAGCGCAATCGGCCCCGCAAGATGCCCGCGAGCTCAACCCGACCATGTGTTTGTGCTGATGGCATATTGAAATCGACTGTGCAGTTGCTTAACGTCCCTGATGTGTTTGTTCCGGAAAAGAAACCGCCATCCAACTTCGTCCTCCATCGATCCCTTTTCCCGTATAATCCACAATTCCGCTTGGGGCTGTATTGCAAAGGGGTGTGATGAGAGTTCGGCCCGGAATTGAGCTGGCGGGCCTCAGCGATGTCGGCTGCCAGCGCGCAAACAATGAAGACCGCTATTCCTATTGGGAGCCGGCGGACGATCAGCAATTTTCCCGGAAGGGGCGACTAGCGATCGTCGCCGATGGCATGGGCGGCTACGAAGGCGGACAGGAAGCCAGCCGCATTGCGGTTGAGGTGATCGAAGAGATGTATGCCAACGCCGTGGTTGGCGATCCACGTTCCTGGCTGCTTACCGGCTTTCACACCGCGCACACCCGTATCCAGGACTATGCCGCCAAGTATCCCGATCTGCATGGAATGGGAACCACATGCACTGCGCTTGCCGTCATCGACCACAGTCTTTACTTCGCGCACGTCGGCGACAGCAGGTTATATCTCATCCGTGATTCGTCTATTTCACGGCTTACCCATGATCATTCCTATGTAACCCGCCTGGTTGACAACGGCATCATCCGCGCCGACGAGGCAGAATCGCATCCCCAGCGGCATATCTTGACGGCCGCACTGGGAGCGGGAAACAGCGTGACTCCGGATTCTCCCTTAACTCCGTTTACACTCCAGTCCGGTGATGTCCTGGTGCTGTGCACCGACGGTATGTGGGGCCTGCTGAGCGATCAAGAGATACTGGATATGGCGGCGGGCAAGAGCGTCGAGGAGATCTCCCATGCCCTCGTCGAGACCGCCAAGAAACGTGGCGGACCGGATAACATTACGGTGCAGGTCCTGCGGTTGCCGTAATCATCTGCCGGCTTCGCACGCCTGACGCAGTCGTCGTCTCCGTCGATACGAACCTCAGGTGCCAATTGGGCGGATCAAAATAAACCCTATTAAAGCTATCGGCTTTTATGGCATTATGTTCGCACGATGAAAATCTCCCAGAAGGGGCTGTATGCGTTGCAGGCCATGATGATGCTGGCCCGCCACTACAACCAGGGAGCCATTCGCATTCGCGACATCGCTTATGAAGAAGTCCTGCCCGAAAAATTCCTCGAGCTGATTCTGCTGGAGTTGAAGAACGCTCGCATTGTCGAAAGCGTGCGAGGCGCCAAGGGCGGCTACCAGTTGCGCCGGGCGCCTTCCGAAATTCGCCTGAGCGAAATCATTCGCCTGATTGATGGGCCGCTGGCGCCCTTTGGCGACGCGGAGCAATTGCGCAGTCTGATTGATCGCGATCTCGAGCACCGCGCCCTCTATCAGGTATTTCTTGAGGTGCGGGACGCGGCTGCCAAGATCCTGGAGCACACCACTCTCGCGGACATCGTGAAGCCGCAGCTGGCAAAGGCGGGGAAGCGTTCAGGAACAAAGAAAACCAAAAAGGCAAATATTTTGCCGATGGTAGTTCACGGAAATGTCCAAAGGGCCAAGGATGAATAACGCGCAGCATTACGGGCCAAAGGATAGAGTCACAGAGGGCTTGCGGCGGCCCTGTTCAAGTAAGACTCGTCGCCGATCTCAAATTGCGGCAACAGCTTCCCAATGCTGTTGTTGTTGTCCCCTCAGCTAGCCAGTCAGCGCTTCAAATCCAACTCAATAAGTTTGATTCAGGGCTCTCCGTTCCCATTGCTCGAGCAGCGGGACGATTGCCATCAGTAGGCGCAAACCAACTCCAGACAGAAAGAGGAAACCCGGAAATGAAACGCTCCTTGTGGTTCAGTGTATTGATGCTGACGATTAGCATCGCGGCGGCGCAGACGGCCTCGCCCCCAAAACCCGCCGCAAAGAAATTTAACCCGGCGCGCGTCAGCGCCAAAGAGGTTCAGGAGCTGCGCGATGCCCTGGCCGCCCAGCAGAAGCAAGTGGAAGAGCAACGTCAACAGTTCGATGAGCTAAAGGCACAATTGCGGCAATTGCTGGATGCCACCCAACAGGCCAATGCCGCCGCGCAAAAGGGGCAGGGAAGCGCCGAGCAGGCGCAAGCTACAGCCACGCAAGCCCAGCAATCCGCGTCGGACGCACAGCGCGCCGCCGAACAGGCCTCGACCAATGCGACCGCCGCCAAGACCGCGCTCTCGGCAGTGGAGGTTAAATCCAAAGAGGAAGACAAGAAAATCAGTACGTTGCAGGATGTCCTGGGACGGTTTCGTTTGACCGGCGACATTCGGGTGCGCGGCGAGAGCTTCTTTCAGGATGGCGTAGCCGACCGCAATCGTGGCCGCGTCCGCGTCCGGTTTGGCGTGGACGGCAAGCTGAATGAAGATCTTGTCGGTGGCTTTGCACTAGCTACCGGATCCCTGGGCGATCCCACCACCACCAACGAGAGCTTCACCAATTTCTTCGATCGCAAAACCGTTGGGCTTGATCGCGGCTACATTACCTACAACCCTCTCGCCCATAAATGGCTCTCGTTGACAGGCGGCAAGTTTGCCTACTCCTGGAACCGAACCCAGGTCACCGGCGACCCCGACATTAACCCCGAAGGCTTCAACGAAAAGTTTTCCTGGGATTTGAAAACTCCGGTAGTCAAGAACTTCACCGTCCATTTCATGCAGTTGCTGTTTAACGAAGCCACCGCGGGGACTGACTCGTATGCTCTCGGCGGACAGGTCACAGGCAAGCTTCAACTTGGACGGCTGACCACTATTCCCACATTTATGGCCATCAAGTGGAACAATCCGGATTCGATTCTCCAGGCCAGTGCGTTTGCGGTGCAGGCCACCACCACAACCGGTGGGCTACAGGTTCCGGGAGAAGGTCCGGGTTGCGGCCGGGGCTCAGGGCTTCCGACTGTGCCGCCTTGCGCCTTTGCAGCGAACAGCATGACGAACGCGACCTACAGCGATCCAAGTGGCAAGCCCCACTTCTTTTCCCAATTTCTGTACGCCGACTTCATCCTGAACAACCAGGTCAGGACCGGACGGGACCGGCTGCCGCTCAATGTGTTGCTGGAGTACGAGAACAACCTGGATGCGAAAGATCATCCGCTGGACCCAAGTGGCAATGAACTCACCGGCCTGGGAAAGCAATCCCATACTTACCTGGCCGATATCAGTCTTGGACAGACCAAAAACGAGAATGACATTCAGGTCGGCTACGCCTGGCTACGTGAAGAGCAGGATGCTGCCCTCGCTTCGTTCGCAGAGAGCGACCAGCGCGCACCTACCAACATCCTGCAACACCGCTGGTACGCCCTGTGGAAGGTGCGAGCCAACACCGTGGCCAGCTACACGTTCTGGTACGGTCGCACGCTGAACAGCGGCTTGCAACATGCCGTGCTGGCGACTGGAACCGCGGCAGGTCAGCAGGAGCCTTACCTCAAGCGCATGCAGTTTGATTTGATTTATTCGTTCTGAAGTCAAGTCGACGGAAAGATTTCACTCCGGCCGCCGGTCGGTTGTTCTCAGGCTGGCGGCCTTCCTTTTCCTCAAGTTCGTGAGATTCAGTCGCCCGAGTTCTTCTGCTAAACTGCCATTTGCCCGGGATCATTTTCGTCCGAAATTTAAAAACACTCTGGTTCTGAAGAGGTGCAATTGGCTGTTCTCGTGGTGGGTGGGGCAGGTTACATTGGCAGCCATGCCGCGCATGCACTCAAGCGTCGTGGCTATGAAGTCATCGTCTACGACAATCTGGTTGCCGGTCACAAGGAGCTTGCCAAGGGCTTCGAGCTGATCGTCGGCGACATCTCAGACAGGGAGAAGCTCAGTGAGGTGCTGCGCCGCGTCGATGCGGTGATGCACTTCGCCGCCCATGCGTACGTGGGCGAATCAGTGGTGAATCCCAGAAAATATTTTCAGAATAACGTGCTGGACGGGCTCACTCTGCTTAATGCGGTGCTTGATACCAAAGTCCGCAAGTTCGTGTTTTCCTCCAGTTGCGCCGTTTATGGCGTGCCGGCGAAGGTGCCGATTACTGAAGATCTGCCGCGCTCTCCCGTGAATCCCTATGGCGTTACCAAGTTGATTTTTGAACAGGCGCTGGAGTCTTACGGACCGGCGTACGGTTTGGCGTATGTGTGTCTTCGCTATTTCAATGCCGCTGGAGCGGATGAAGACGGCACCATCGGCGAAATCCACAGGCCTGAGACGCATCTCATTCCCTCCGCGTTTGAGGCTATCCGCGGCGAGCGCCCGGCGCTTGAAATCTTCGGAGACAAATACCCGACCCCAGATGGCACCTGTGTTCGCGATTACATTCACGTGAACGATCTGGCGGAGGCGCACGTGCAGGGCCTGGAGTACTTGAACGGCGGCGCCTCGGTAGCTCTTAATCTGGGAACAGGTCGAGGAGCTTCAGTTCGCGAAGTTCTTTCGACCATCAAGGCGGTCACAGGCAGGGAAGTGCCCAGCCGCATGGCGCCGGCCCGGCCTGGCGATCCCCCAGAGTTGGTGGCCGATCCCAGAAGAGCGGAAAAACTGCTCAACTGGAAGGCCAGGCGTTCGCTGGAAGAGATTGTGGGCACCGCCTGGAAATGGGCCGAACATACCGCGACGAAGTGAAATTTAGATCCTGGAAGGGTAAGACCGATCAGGGGAAATCGCTGTGGTGAGAAAGCAAAGCGCCACCGACCCAGCGTCCAGGAGGCAGAGGGGACGCTACGGTAGCGCTGCCTGTATTTAACCCGAACTGCGGAAAAGCTTAAGCCGGTGCACGCATCAATCCCAGTGCATTGTCTGATTCCTCCCACCGGCGGACCTCAAGGGTCTCAAACGCTTCCTTAAGTGTTCCCTGGTGTCCTTAGTGGTTTACGCCTTTGTTCTTGCCGGCAGTATTAATTTGCCAGCCGCAGCCTGTAATGCGGTTTGAAGCCCTTCCAAATGCCGCGCCTCGGTCAAGTAGCTGATAACCATCATCCTCAGCACACTCTGACCTTTGACGATGGTTTCCGAAATCCAGCGCCGGCCGTCGCGCGTTACTTGATCGACGATATCGGCGTGAGCGGTCGATAGCTGTTGTGCGGTAAGTCCGGCCAACTTGAGCCTGAAAGTCACGATGGGAAGAGTCTGTGGCACTGCCAGTCCGAAATCAGTGGAAGCTTCGACCCACCTGACAAAGCTCTTTGCCAGTTGGAGCTGGCGGTCTATCAATTCTTCGTAAGCCTTACGGCCGTGAACCCGCAGCGTCAGCCATAGCTTGAGAGAATTCATGCGACGCGTCCACTGCGTACTGATGCGAGAGTTGTCCGGCAAATGAGCACCTGCGGCTTTCGGCATGTAGGGAGCAGCGACGGAGAAAGCCCGCTCCAGAATCGCGGGATGGCTGGTAAGAATCACGCCCGCTGCGAAGGGCATTGCCAGCCACTTGTGTGGATCGATCGTCAGCGAATCGGCCAGCTCGATGCCTCTCACCAGATTACGATGCTGGTAAGAAAAGATCACTGCAGCTCCGTAAGCGCCGTCGACGTGGAGCCAGAGGCCGTGGCGCTTGCAGATTTCTGAAATCGAGACCAGGTCGTCCACGGCGCCCGAGTTTGTGGTTCCGGCGGTAGCCACGACACAGAACGGTTTTCGTCCGGCTGCTCGATCTTTATCGATCGCTTGATCCAGCTTCTTCGGATCGAGCTGAGCCGCCTCATTGACAGCGATGCGCCGCAATGCCCTGCGCCCGATCCCAAGCAAGCCGGCAGACTTGTCCAGCGAGTGGTGCGACTCGGCTGAGGCATAAAGCGTCGGCTGTGCCCCGATCGCGGCAACGCCGTTTTCTACCGAATCTGGAAACTTGGACGCCAGCGCCAGGGCAATGCCACTGAAGTTGGCCTCGTTGCCGCCGCTGGTAAACGTTCCGTTGAACTCTTCAGGCCAGCCCACGCGCTCCCCTATCCAGCGAACCGTCTCCAGTTCAATCTTCGACGCTAATTGGGAGCGGGCTAAAGTGGCGAGCTGCGGATTCAGTCCCGCGACCAGCGCCTCAGCCAGGACTCCCATATATGTGGGCGTCGGATTCATCAGGCCGAAATAGTTGGCGCTGGGAACGTGAAATCCCTGATCGACCATCTCGCGGCAAAGTTCGTCCAACACTTCGCCGGCATCTTCACCTTCCTCGGGGAGCGGATTGTGAATTGGTCCGTAACTACGCAGTTCGTCTGGAAGCTGCACGGCGCGAGTCGGGAGGGAAGAGTAGAAGTCATCGATTTGATCGATCAGGCGATGGCCGAGGCGCCGGCGAGTTTCGGAATCAAAGTCGAAGCCCATAAGGATTTGATTCTAGATCGATGCGAAGAGCGAAAGAACTCATTTTGGTTCCTCGGGATTCTCTGGGTCTTCTGTGGCTGAGGCTTTTTCCGCCCGTAGCAGAGGGAACAGAATCACGTCGCGGATCGTGTGTGAATCGGTCAGCAGCATGGCCAGCCGGTCAATGCCCACACCTACGCCTCCCGCTGGCGGCATGCCATAGGACAATGCGCGGATGTAGTCCTCATCCATCTGGTGGGCTTCTTCATCGCCGCGCTCGCGCTCCTGCAATTGGCCCTCGAAGCGGCGACGCTGGTCCTCAGGATCGTTCAGTTCGCTGAAGCCGTTGGCGATTTCCATCTTGCCGGCAAAGATTTCCCAGCGCTCGGTCCAGTCAGGTTCGTCCGCTTTCTGTTTGGACAGCGGCGAAATAGCAGTCGGGAATTCATAAATGATCGTCGGTTGAATAAGACGGTCTTCCGCGACCGCCTCGAATAGAGCAGCAATAGTCTTTCCGGCCGGTTCCTTCGGATCGTAAGCGACGTGGGCGTGCGCGGAGTTGAAGCGCTTTACCAGATTCGCGACTCCTTCAGGAGATCCGAATTCCGATACTTCGGGTTTCGCTCCCGCCGCCTCCGGCCAATACTGAATGATGGCTTCGCGCATGGTGAGGCGGCGCCAGTTCGCGCTGGCCCAATCGATCTCGTCCTCGCCCCATTTTGTTTTGGTCCCACCGGTTACGTCTATGGCAGCCTGCTCGATCAATTGCTGGGTCAGGTCCATCACGCCGCGATAATCGGTGTAAGCCTGGTAGAACTCCAACATGGTGAACTCGGGATTCCAGCGCCAGCCCAGTCCCTCATTACGGAAGTTGCGATTGAGTTCATAGACGCGGTCGAGGCCGCCCACCGTCAGTCGCTTCAGATAAAGCTCGGGCGCGATGCGCAGGAATAGATCCATATCGAGCGTGTTGTGATGCGTGACGAATGGCCGAGCCACGGCGCCGCCCGCGATGGGTTGCATCATCGGTGTTTCTACTTCGATAAAACCCTGTGCGTCCATGAATCGTCGTAAAGACTGCACCAGTTTGCTGCGTTTCAGAAAGACTTCGCGGACCTCAGGGTTCATCACCAGATCGACGTAGCGTTGCCGGTAGCGCAGCTCGACGTCCGTCAGCCCATGCCATTTTTCCGGAAGTGGCAGCAGGTCCTTGGAAAGGAAAGTTATTTCTTCGACGTGGACGGAAAGCTCTCCGGTACGAGTACGAAACAAATATCCACTTACTCCGACGTGGTCGCCGAGATCGAGCAGTTTGTAGAGCTCGAATCCTTTTTCTCCGACTGCATCTTTCTTCACGTAGATCTGCAACCGTTGTCCACCCTGTTGCAGATGAGCGAACCCGGCCTTGCCCATCAGTCGAATCGCCATCAGGCGTCCGGCAACGCGTACGGTCACGCGTGGACTCTCCAGTTGCTCAGCTGTCTTGTCGGAGTAGCCCGCGACAATCTGAGGAATCGCGTGGGTAAAGTCGTACTTCGTTGGATAAGTCTGCTGCCCGAGAGCCTCGATCTGTTTCAGTTTCTCGCGCCGCAGTTCGTAGATTTTTTCGTCAAGTGCCAAAGGGTTCCTTGTCTCACATCAAAAATCTGGCAATCAATCGTTCGGGTGAACAAGGATTATAAACAAGCTGGCGAGGCAATCAGGCGGAGAATCAGACTTTCAGCAGATCGAGGTAGATGGCCATGCCTACGACCGCATCTGCGCCCAGTGCGTCAAGGTGATCGACTTCCTCTTGTGTCCTGATGCCGCCGGCCACGATCAACTGCCTGCTGGTGGTGCTTCTTAATTCGGAAACCACGTCTATGGGTATGCCCAGTAAAAGTCCCTCGGTGTCGATATTGGTGTAGAGGAACGCGCTGCACCAGGGCTCGAGCCCGCGGATCATTTGTACGGCGGAAATTTCGGTAAGGTGCCGCCATCCCCGAATTGCGACTTTCCCGCCTTTTGAATCCACGGCAAAAACCAACTTCTCTGCGCCTGCCGCGCTCGCCAGTTCTTCCGCGAACAAAGTGTTGATGCCCCCGTCTTTTATCAGCGACGATCCTATGATGACCCGCCGGGCCCCACTTGCCAGAATTTCTTGTGCCGTGTGAGCTGTTCGAATGCCGCCACCGACCTGGCAGGGAAGCCGTTGTACCAGGGAACGCACGAGGTCGCGATTGTTTCCCGATCCTATCGCCGCATCCAGATCGATCAGTTGGATGAGTGGATATTTTGAGAATCGCTCAACCCATGGCTCGAAGTCATCAAACTCCAGGGCCTTCTTTTCTCCCTGTACCAGTTGAACGATCTTGCCGCCCATGAGATCAATCGAAGGAATCAGCAAGGCCACCTCACTGGAATGCCCGCGTCGCGCAAGTCGCGTTTGAGCTCGCCGATTGGAGTTATTCCCAGATGAAAAATGGATGCGGCAAGGGCAGCATCGGCGCGACCTTGACGGAAGACTTCGATGAAGTGCCCTGCTGCACCCGCCCCTCCCGAAGCGATTACCGGAATGTTGACTGCTCCGACGACTGCTGAGGTCAGTTCGCAATCGAAGCCGCCGCGCGTCCCGTCTCGGTCTATCGACGTAAGCATGATTTCGCCGGCTCCGTGGCTTTCGGCCTCCGCAGCCCACTCCACGGCGTTGCGGCCGGTGGGGTGACGGCCTCCGGCCCTTTTTACTCCAAAGGAGTTTCCATTGCCGTTGGCGACGCGAAGCGCGTCGATCGCAACGATCACGGCCTGTGAGCCGTAGCGATGGGCAATCCGCGTGAGTAGAGTTGGATCGGCCAGGGCTGCGGAATTAACCGTGACTTTGTCCGCTCCCGCGTCGAACACTGCGGCAGCATCGTCCAAAGACCGGATGCCGCCTCCCACCGTGAATGGAATAAAAAGCTGGCGAGCGGTGCGGCGTACGACGTCAAGCAGAGTAGAGCGGTGCTCATAGGTGGCTGAGATATCCAGCAGAACCACTTCGTCGGCTCCGGACGAGCTATGGGTTAATGCCAGTTCGGCGGGATCTCCGGCATCGCGAAGGCTGGTAAATTGCACACCCTTTACGACGCGCCCTGCGTCCACGTCAAGACATGCGATGATGCGTTTGGTCAACATTTTCTGGTCAAATTCCAGAGTTTGCCGGTCAGAGTTTAGAGTTCACAAAAATTGCGCAGCAGTTGCAGTCCTGCCGAGCCTGACTTCTCCGGATGAAACTGCACTCCGAAAAGCTGTCCGCGCTCCACAGCGGCCGAGAAGACTCCTCCGTAAGCACAACCCGCAACCGTCGATTCAACAAGTGGCGCGCGGTAGGAATGCGTGAAGTATACGAACGAATCTTCCGGCAGCCCGCGCAGCAACCGCGAGTCTCCGCGGAGCTGCAACTGGTTCCAGCCCACATGAGGTGATTTCACCGCCGCGGGAAACTTGTCACACTGGCCGGCAAACAGGCCCAATCCACGCAATTGGGGAGCCTCCTGGCTTGACTCAAACATCCATTGCATGCCGAGGCATATACCAAGAAGAGGAATTTGATGATCAATCGCCTCCGCAACCGCTTGCTGCAGCGGACCGGCGAGCGCGGTCGTGGCCTCGAAATTCCCCACTCCGGGCAAGACAACCTTATCCGCCCTGGCGATCACCTGCGGATCGTCAGTGACGCCCGACTCGTAACCCAGATGATCAAACGCCTTTCGCACCGATGCGAGATTTCCAGCCTGGTAATCCACGATTGCGATCATAAGAGTCCCTTTGTACTGGGCAGCAAACGGGCCATGCGCCTGTCGCGCCAGCAAGCGGCCCGCAACGCCCGTGAAAATGCTTTGAACAGAGCTTCAATCTTGTGATGATTGGAACGGCCGTAAAGCACACGAGCATGCACGTTCGCCCGTGCTCCGCGGGCGAAGCCATCAAAGAAGTCATGTACCAGTTCGGCTTGCAGATCCCCGACCAAGCGCTGCCTGACTTTGGTATCCACCACGGCCGAGGCGCGTCCGCCAAAATCCACCGCCGCCAGCCCCAGAGTTTCGTCCATGGGCATAACGAAATACCCTGCGCGCAAGATTCCACGCTTCGATCCCAACGCCTGGTGAAAAGCCTCCCCCAAAACGATGCCTACGTCTTCCACGGTGTGATGCTGGTCCACGTCGAGGTCGCCCTGAGCGCGTAATTCCAGATCGAAGCCACCGTGCCGCGCAAATAGCTCGAGCATGTGATCGAAGAAGCGAATGCCGGTCGACACTTTGTATTTGCCTCGACCATCAATATGGAGGACCGCCCGGATTGTAGTTTCATTCGTCTTACGGCTGATGCTGGCTCGTCTCATGCCGGCGTCCCTTTCTTTTTGCCATTGCTCCTGTTGTCACACCCCGCCCAGCCGATCTCTTTCAGGGTTTCGTGCAAGGCGGTGAGAAGAGGGTCGGTATGTGCCTGCCAACCGGAGGTGATGCGCACACAGCCTTCGCAGCCCCAATCTGAAGAGCGGTCGCGAACCAGAATGCCGCGTGATTTCATGCCCTTCACGAATTCCGCATGAAGAGGCCCTATACGCGCCAGCACGAAATTCGCCTGGCTCGGCCAAAAGGGAATTCCGAGATTGCTGAATTCTTCCTGCAATCGATCCCGACTGCCTCGCACCTCCGAAACATATTGCCGAACATATTCCTGATCGGCGAAGGCGGCGGGAAGGCATGCCAGGGCAACCCCGTTCACGTTGTAGGGGGAACAGGAACGCCGGAGGTTTTGCACTTGCCCGGCAGCGCCTGCCAGCATCCCAATTCTGAAACCGGCCATACCGTAGGCTTTGGAAAAAGTGCGCGCGATAAACAGGTTTGGCACCTGGCCCACATGTTCAAGAAGCGACTCGCCATGAAACTCGAAGTAGGCCTCGTCAACCAGGACTGCCGCCTGGGGCGCGCTGCGGGCGATCAGTAGCAGGTCCTCTGCTGAAGCTGCCGCGCCGGTAGGATTATTCGGGTTGGCGATCGCAATCAGCCGTGTTTTCGGGTTGGTGGTATGGGCCATTACCTTGGAGGTTGGGAAACGAAAATTTTCATCCGCGGGAACCGAAATGACCTGTGCGCTGGCTGCCGCGGCACAAATTTCGTACATCGCGAAAGTAGGAACCACGATAACGGCTTCGTCGTCGGGCTCCAGGTAGGCTTCGCAAACCAGGTGGATGGCTTCATCCACGCCGTTGGTCAGGAGAACCTGATCCGGTTGCAATCCCAGAAACGACGCAGCTTCGCGTTCGACGGGCGCGCGCTCGGGATAGCACGCGAGTTGTTCCGGTTGCAGCTGTTTCAGGCGCTCTATCACCCGAGGCGAACAACCGCCGGTATTCTCATTGAAATCCAGGCGCAGCCCTGTGCGATCCCCAAGCGGCGGCTTGTATTGCTTTAACTGGCGCACTGCCTGACGAGCTTCAAGCATGGCCGGACCTCAGTTGTATCGACTGAGCGTGGGCTCGAAGGCCTTCAGCTTCGGCCATTGCCACAATGGATGGTGAAATCCTGCGCAATCCTGTGCGCGAGAGGTCCTGCACCGTGATGATCTTCAGGAAGTCGTTGACGCTGAGTCCGCCACGGAACCGGGCGGCGCCCGCCGTCGGCAACACATGATTAGGTCCGGAGCCATAATCCCCAGCCGCCTGGGCCGAGTAATCCCCAAGAAAAATGGAACCTGCGCTGGTAATCTCCGGCAGGTTCTTGCGGGTGGTGGTCAGATGTTCGGGCGCGATTAAGTTTGCCCAGTCGATGGCTTGCGTGCGCGAACCAGCCAGCAGCACGGCTCCATGTTTTTGTAGTGCCTGCCGGGCGATTGAGTTTCCGCGAGAAAGCGCCGCCACTGATCGAGATACCTCACCAGCCAATTTTCGCGACTGCGTGATCAGCAGGACCAAAGCCTCAGGGTCGTGTTCGGCTTGCGCCACCAGGTCAGAGGCAATGAACGCTGGGTTGCCATCGTCGCAAAGGATGAGTCCTTCCGTCGGTCCGGCCAGAAAATCGATAGCGCAATCGAAGGCCACAATTTTCTTGGCCGTAGTTACGAAGAGATTTCCAGGCCCAACGATCTTGTCGACGCGGGCGATGGTTTTTGTGCCGTACGCTAACGCTGCGATCGCCTGCGCGCCCCCCACACGGTAAAACTCACGAACTCCCAATAGTGCTGCGGCCGCCAGAGTCGCCGGCGCGGGGCGGGGAGAAACCACGCGGATATCTTTCACGCCGGCAACCTGCGCTGGAATCACCGTCATCAACAGGGTTGAGGGGAGCGGGTAGCGTCCACCCGGAACATAGCATCCTGCGGAACCGAGCGGACGAACCAACTGTCCCAGCCTCCGGCCCTGCTTCGAACGCTCCCGTTCTGTTATTTTTTGCCACTCGCAGAATTTGCGAATACGCTCTGCAGCGTCCTCCATCGCAGCCCGTAGATGACGTGACACTCCATTTAGGGCGGATTGCATTTCACTTTCTAACACTCTTAGCCCGGACACTCCCAGGGAATCGCCAGAAGACAATCCATCCCATCTTGCGGCATACCGGCGGAGGGCTCGATCACCGTTTTTCCTCACACTCTGGACAATGCGTCGCACCTGCGGTTCGAGTGCGTCCAGCTTTTGTCCACGCTGTTCGAGCTTCCGCACGTAGCGAGCAGCGGCGGCGCCTTGGAGAATCCGCATTACATCACCACCTTGTTCAGCGGATACTCCACAATGCCCTCGGCATTGGCGGCTTTGAGGCGGGGAATAATCTCCCAAGCGGCGGATTCTTCAATAATGGTGTTTACCGCAACCCAGGCCTCGTCGCTCAATGTAGCAACGGTAGGTTTTTGCAAAGCCGGAAGCACGCCCAGCACCTTGACCAGATCCTGCTTGCGGACATTCAGCATCAGTCCCACCCTGCCCTGAGCCTCCATTGCGCCACGCAGCATGACCGCGAGGTTTTCGATCTTGCGGCGCCTGGCGTCCTCTTTCCAGGCAGCGCGGTTGGCGATGATCTGGGTATTCGATTCGAGCAGTGTGTCAATAATGCGCAGATGGTTGGCTCGGAGGGAACTACCAGTCTCAGTGACTTCTACGATGGCATCGGCCAGCATCGGCGGTTTGACTTCAGTCGCACCCCAGGAGAATTCCACGCGAACGGCAACGCCCTTCTTCGCGAAATAGTTCCGCGTGACATTCACCAGTTCGGTCGCGACGATACAATCCCCCAGGTCTTCCGCGCGCCGGTAACCCGATGCCTCGGGGACGGCCAGGACCCACCTTACTTTGCCACGGCTTTGCTTGGCATAAACGAGATCGGCAACGGTCACAACCTCCAGCCCGCTTTCCATGACCCAGTCGAGGCCCGTCAGACCCGCGTCCAGAACGCCGTGCTCGACGTAGCGGGCCATCTCCTGCGCCCGAATCAGCATGCATTCGACGTCGGGATCGGCGGTGCTGGCGGAGTACGACCGCCCGTTGGTATAGATATTCAGGCCCGCGCGCGCGAACAATTGCAGCGTCGCCTCCTGCAAACTGCCTTTCGGAATACCGATGCGGAGTTTCATAGTTGCGATCCTCGCTGCGACCGTCCGGCTTGTACCGCATCCGCGCGGACAGGCAGATTTTGGGTGAAACAGGAGCGTGTCCCCTGATGACAGACCACGCCCTCGCCCAACACCCGCACTTTCAGCAGCACGGTGTCGCGATCGCAATCGGTTGCGGCTGAGACTAGCTCCAGCCGATTGCCCGAGGTTTCACCCTTTGTCCAAAGCTGGTTTCGGGCGCGGCTGAAGAAAGTGACGTAGCCATCGCGCAGCGTCTGCTCAAATGCCTCTCGATTCATAAAGCCCAGCATCAGCACTTCACCGTTGGCTGCATCCTGCACCACGGCAGGGAGGAGGCCCTGCATCTTGTCAAAGTCGATCTTTTGATCCTCAGGTTGATCGTTCATGTAGTCTCCAATGTCCGCCAGAAACAAAAAGCCCGCTGTCGCGAGTCGCGTCAGCGGGCTGAATCTTTGTGAGTGTTTCTACCTTATCTCAAGACACCCCCGCCAACATGTTGTGCACATGATGGTGATGGTGGAGTTGGCTAGAGAAACTCATCTCTGAAACGATATCCGATGCTGACCGTTTGTGTCAAAACATTATTGGTTGGGGTAGTGGTTCAATCTGGTCCACCTACACGGGCGTCATCCTGAGGGACTTCAGTCCCGAAGGATCCTGGGCGCATCGCACCAGACGCGGCCAAACTGCCATCCGCTCCGCGTCAGATGCTTCGCAACGTCAGTATGACGCCGGGTGCAGTTTGAAACTGAGCCACCGCAAGAATCTGTTTCACACAAGAACCTGTTCCATTGACATTGACATCCCGCGAGTGTAGCGTTCGGGCCAACTGCAGCCGCAGTAAAGCCGCGTAGCACTGGCTCTCCTCGCGTGGGAGCTTGTGACTCAATTGGGGAGGAAGAATGAACAGGAAACTATGTTGGATGCTCGTCGTTGTGTGTGCTCTTGCGATGGTGGCGGCTTCGGCCGCGCCGGCTTGCGCGCAAGATGAACCGAAGGAAAAACCGCCGATGTACAGTTACGTTGGATTCTGGAACATTCCTCGCGCGCAATGGGCCGAGATGGACAAGAACACCGCGCTCGACCAGAAAGTTCTGGATAAGGCGCTCGCCGACGGGGCCATCGTGGGTTACGGCAGCGACTTGAATTTAGTCCACACAGCCGATGGCGCAACCCATGACGACTGGTGGTCGGCAATGTCCATGGCCGCCATGCTCAGCGTTCTGGATAAGTTCTACAAGTCCGGTACGCCAACCTCGCCCGTTCTGGCCAGCGCCACCAAGCATTCCGACGGAATTTTCGTCAGCCGGTTCTACAACTGGCGGCCGGGCACGTATAAGAATGCCTACACTCGCATAGCCATGTACAAGCTGAAGCCCGATGTGTCGGACCATGCGATCGAGACCCTCAGCAAGAGTTTTATCGTCCCGATATTGGAGAAGCTGTTGGCCGACGGTTCGCTCATTGAGTATGAAATTGATACCGAAGCCATCCACACCGAAGCTCCGGGGACATTCTGGGTGGACGTCATCGCTCCAACTGCTGACGGCCTGGACAAATTAAATGCGGCGCTGCAAGAGAGATCCAGGGCTAACCCGCTGGGCGGTTCGGCTTTCGAATCGATGGTGGACTCCTCGGCTCACCGTGACTCTCTTAGCAGCTCAACAGTTGCCTACAAGTAATTTCGCGAAGCATTTGTTTCTGGGAGCGTGCGGCTGCCATGATCATTCGCGATCGGCTGCCGCGGCTCCCGACAAATGAGGGATGGATGTCTTGAAGCCGGAGAAGGTCGGCGTTAGTATTGGTGGGTCAAGCGTCACGAGGCAATTCCCAGAGGCTCGATGCCACAAAATTACGTTCCCATCTTCATATTCATCGCATTTGTCGGGGTATTGATTCCGGTGACGTTGCTGGCCGCCAAGCTGGTTCGCCCGGATAACCCGAGCAAGACGAAGCTGATGCCCTACGAGTGCGGCATCGATCCGGTGGACAGTTCGCGGGGACGCTACACGGTTCGCTACTACATAGTCGCCATCCTGTTTGTGGTCTTCGATGTGGAGACCATCTTCCTGTTTCCCTGGGCAGTCCAATTCAAGGCGCTGGGTGTATTCGGCCTGATCGAGATGCTGATTTTCCTGGTCATCCTGATCGTTGGCTTCATATGGATCTGGGGAAAAGGCGCCCTGGAGTGGATCTAGCCACTGTTTTCGAATCGACCCGGAATGCCGAATCCAACCGACTCTGAGACCTTCACCGCCAGCCGCTGGACCAAGGGAAATCTGTTTTTTCCCGTGCGCATCATCGTCACGCCGCAGCATGTGAGCAGGCTCAAGTCCCGAATGTTCGGCAGCAGCGAGGAGAGCATCGCCCTGGGGAAAGTGGCGTCGGTTCAGATCTCGACCGGGATTATATGGTCCGAGATTCGCATCGATTCCTCGGGAGGGACAGCCCCAATCACCAGCCACGGACATCGCAAGGCCGATGCATTGCGCATTCGTGAGCTGATTGAAAGTTACCAGGCAATGCAACGAAAATAACGCGGCGAAGAGCTCACCTCCGCGATTGACACTTAGTTTGCAAGCTGTTAAAAGTTAACGTTCTTCGTAGACGCCCGCGGCGCCGGAGGTTCGTACCTTCCGTAGCTATGCCTGAGGACACAAAATCCCCCACACCGCCGCGAAGCGGTGAGACCAAGACCGAGGCAGGGGAATCCATTCCCGGCGGCACACCGTCGTCTCCGGAAAAGCCCGCCGCCGCTCCGAAGGCGGCTGAACACGCCGCACCGCCGAAACCCACCGGACCCACGCCGGTCCCATGGGACTCTCCCCTGGTTTCCCGCCTTAGGGCGCAGCATGGATCGGGACTTCGCGAGACTGTAACTTACCTGGGCCAGAAATATATCGTTGCCGATTCGTCGCTGATTCCCGAAATGCTTCGGGTTCTCCGCGATCAGGAGAAGTTCGATTATTGCGTGGACGTGACCGCGGTGCATTATCCGGACCGCGAAAAGCAATTTGAAATGGTCTGGATCCTCTACTCCTTCCCGCACAATGACCGGATTCGAGTAAAAGCGTCGTATGCCGATGGCGAAGCGGCACCGAGCGTTGTTGACATCTGGCCGGCCGCGAACTGGCTGGAGCGCGAGGTTTACGACATGTTCGGAATTCGTTTTGAGGGGCATCCTGACCTGAAGCGGATTCTGCTGCCGGATGGCTGGAAGGGCCACCCTCTCCGAAAAGACTACGGCATCATTCAGCAGGATCAGGAGTGGGTTCAGATTAACCTGGGGATCGAGAGCGGGCAATGACGGATCGGACCTCCCACCTGGAACTTGAACAACACGAGAAAACTTTTCTCGATTCCAATGAGCTCATCATCAATATGGGCCCGCAGCACCCCGCCACGCACGGCGTGCTGCGCGTGATTCTCAAGCTGGACGGCGAAAAAGTTCTGGGTACCGAGTGCGTAATTGGATATCTCCATCGCGGAGTGGAAAAGATCGCCGAGCATCGCACCTACACCATGTTCAATCCCTACGTGGATCGCATGGACTATGTGGCGGCGGTGTCGAATGGTCTGGGCTACTGCGAAGCGGTTGAAAAACTCCTCAATATAGAAGCTCCGCGCCGCGCCCAGTACATTCGCGTCATTCTCACCGAGCTGAACCGCCTGGCCAGTCACATGTTGTGGCTGGGCACACATGCACTCGACATTGGCGCAATCACGCCGCTTTTCTACACTTTTCGTGACCGGGAAGAAATTCTCAAGATTTTTGAGAAGTATTGCGGCGCCCGTCTGACTACCCACGCCTTCCGCATCGGCGGCTGCTCCTACGAGACCTACGAAGGCTTTGAGCGCGAGGTGAAGAAGTTCCTCGATTTCGTGGCCCCGAAGATCGACGAGTATGAAGAACTCCTGACCACCAACCGTATCTGGGTGGAGCGAACAAAAGACGTGGGCAAAATTACCGCTCAGGAGTGTATCGCCCTGGGAGTGACCGGACCGGTGCTTCGCGCCAGCGGCGTGCCCTGGGATCTCCGCAAGGCCCAGCCGTATGCCGCTTATGCAGACTTCGATTTCGAAATCCCGGTAGGGCACAACGGCGACACTTTCGACCGGTATATGGTGCGCATGCAGGAGATGCGGCAATCGCTGCGAATCGTCGACCAGGCAGTCGGCAAAATCCCAAGTGGTCCCATCATGGCCAAAGTAGCCAAAGTCATGAAGCCGCCGGTCGGCGAGATCTATCACTCGATCGAAGCTCCCAAAGGAGAGTTGGGATACTTCATCGTCAGCGACGGTTCAACCCAGCCTTACAGAGTGCGGGTGCGGCCGCCATCATTTGTAAACCTGCAGGCCCTGGACATGATGGTGCGCGGGGCGCTCGTGGCCGACGTAATTGCGGTGATTGGAACTCTTGACATCGTGCTGGGCGAGGTGGATCGCTGATGCTTGAGTACATCACCTCATACCTCAAGAGCGACACCACGCCGGGTTCGGCCGGGAACATGTTCTGGGCGTTCGTCTACATCGTTCTGATCTTTCTCGGCCTGTCTGTGGCGGTAATCGCAATGAACTGGCTGGAGCGTAAGATACTCGCTCACATGCAGGTTCGCCTGGGTCCGATGAGAGTTGGCCCGCACGGCTTGCTGCAGCCCATTGCCGATGCTCTGAAGCTTCTTATTAAAGAAGACATCATGCCGGCGGAGGCCGACCCGTTCGTGTTTTGGGTCGCGCCGCTCATTGTGGTCATCACCGCCTTCACCGTCTTTATTGTTGTTCCGTTCGGGCCCACCCACGCCGTCACCGATATGAACATCGGTGTGCTGTTCATGCTGGGCGTGTCGTCGTTGAGCGTCCTGGGCGTGGTGATGGCCGGATGGGCATCGAACTCGCACTACCCGCTGATGGGGGCGCTGCGCTCCAGTGCGCAGATGGTTTCTTATGAGATTGCGATGGGCCTGGCAGTGGTGTCCGCCGTCCTGATGACCAGTCTTAATAAGGAAGGCATCGGCACCCTGAGCATGATCGGAATCGTGCAGGCGCAGCAGTCGCAGCATGTCTGGTTTGTATTCAAGTTCTTCCCCCTGGGACTGATCGCGTTCTTTATTTTTGCGATTGCCATGGTGGCGGAGACCAACCGCGCTCCGTTCGATTTGCCTGAGGCCGAATCCGAGTTGACCGCCGGCTTTCACACCGAATACAGCGGCTTCCGCTGGTCGCTGTTCTTCCTGGCGGAGTACTCTGCCATGATCGCAGTCTCATCAATCGCCGTGACCTTGTGGTTAGGCGGATGGATGCGGCCGTTTCCCAACTCGCTAAGCGGTGATACCTGGGACCTGGTGTTCTCGCTGATTCCCGGGCTGACCTTTTTGTTCCTCGCGGCCATCACGTTCTACAGCACCGCCCGTATGCCGAAGCATCCGTTGTTCAAGGTCCAGACCATCGGGCTGGGTGGGTTCGGAGCAGTGCTGGCTTTGATTGGAGTGGCGCTGTTTATTCCCCCTGTGCGCGACCGCGTCCAGGACATCTTTTGGTTCAGTCTCAAGGTAGCGTTCTCGATGTATATGTACATCTGGTATCGCGGCACTTTTCCGCGTTACAGATTCGATCAACTGATGAAGGTTGGATGGAAGATACTGCTGCCGCTGGGGATCGGTGTATTGATTCTGACAGCGATTGCGGGAGTGTGGTTCTGACATGGCTCCGGTAGCTACAACATTTTTCTTTTACTTCCTGTCCGCGCTGACTGTGATCAGCGGGTTGCTGGTGATCACGCGCAAGAACCCAGTGCACTCGGCGCTGGCCTTGATCGTTTCCTTGCTTGGACAGGCAGCTCTTTATCTGATGCTGTACGCGCCTTTCGTAGCCGGCGTACAGATCATTCTTTACGCCGGCGGCATTATGGTGCTGTTCCTGTTCGTGATCATGCTGGTGAACATCGAGAAGTCTCAGAAGGAAGAACAGTTCAACAAGCAGTGGCTGGTGGGACTTGCTGCTGCCATCGCTCTCGGTGCGCTGTTTGTATTTGTCTTTGTCAAAGGCAGGGGTCTGTTTCCGGATCGTGCAATTCAAATGCCGGAGCAGTCCAACACCCAGCAGGTAGCTCTTCTGCTGTATGGCAATTACATGTTCGCCTTCGAAATCGCCTCTTTGTTGTTGCTGGTAGCTGTAATTGGGGCGGTGGTGATGGCGAAAAAGAGAATTTGAGAACCGCTTCTGGCTCCTGAACAGCAGCTGCTGGCCAGAAGCAAGAAGCTAGCAGCCGGAAGCTAAGACATGGCTCCCATCGGCACAATTCATTATCTTGTCGTCGCCGCCGCCCTGTTTGTCCTGGGCGTGGTCGGGGTGTTGACTCGCCGCAATGTGGTTATCGTACTCATGTCAATCGAGCTGATCCTGAATGCGGTGAACCTGAACCTGGTGGCATTCTCCCGTATATGGGGCTTGCACGGACAGGTCTTTGCAATATTCGTAATCACCGACGCAGCCGCCGAAGCAGCGGTGGGGCTGGGAATACTGATCGCCTTCTTCAGAAACAGAGAGACGGTGAACGTAGACGAGATCGATTTACTGAAATGGTGATAAGGCCGCTCCTGACCTCTGGCTACTAGCTTCTGGCTGGTAGCGAGTGGCTAGAAGCTAGAAGCTGAGGACAATGCTCTTTCTCGAATACATCTGGCTCGTCCCGCTGTTTCCCGCCCTTGGCGCGGCCATCATGTTTTTTTTCGGCCGCAGGTTGAGGAAGGCGACGGTCAATGCAGTTTGTGTCGGCGCGGTGGCCCTGGCCTTCCTGTTTTCCTGCGTCGCGGTGTGGCAGTACACGAACTACGCCCACGACAATCCCGGGAAGCCTTTCGAGAAAATCGTCTACACCTGGCTGGGCACCGATACCGGCCATATGAATTACGTCAGGCGCGACGGCACCACGGCGCCGTTTCAGGCAGATGCCGGTTTTCTGCTTGATCCTCTCTCCAGCATATGGCTGTTGTTCGTAACCGGAGTGGGCACGCTCATCCATATTTATTCCACCGGCTATATGGCGCATGAGGGCGGGTACTACCGATTTTTCGGATACCTCAATCTCTTCATGTTCTCCATGCTGACCCTTATTCTGGGGAATAACTACGCGCTGATGTTTGTGGGTTGGGAAGGCGTGGGGTTGTGTTCGTATCTGCTGATCGGATTCTATTTCCATCGCAAATCGGCGAGCACCGCCGCCAACAAAGCGTTTATCGTGAACCGTATCGGTGATGCCGGATTCCTGCTGGGGATGTTTACCATCGCCTGGTACTTTGGCTCGGTACGCTTTACCGAAGTTACCCATCTCGCCCGCAGCGGCCATTTCGCAATAGATGACTCTGTCATCACCGCAGCCACTCTACTGCTGTTTGTCGGCGCCTGCGGCAAATCGGCCCAGATCCCACTTTACGTCTGGCTGCCAGACGCCATGGAAGGGCCCAACCCCGGTATCGGCCCTGATCCACGCCGCAACCATGGTGACTGCTGGCGTGTATATGGTGGCGCGGTCGAACGCCTTGTTCGTGTTGGCGCCCACATCGATGAAGACTGTCGCAATCGTCGGAGCGTTAACCGCGATTTTTGCCGCTTCCATCGGGCTGGTGCAGAACGATATCAAGCGCGTGCTGGCTTATTCCACGGTGTCGCAGCTGGGATACATGTTCCTGGCGCTTGGCGTCGGCGCCTTCGCTGCCGGTGTGTTTCACGTGTTCACCCACGCCTTCTTTAAAGCCCTTCTTTTCCTTGGCTCAGGATCGGTGATTCACGCCATGAGCGGCGAGCAGGACATGCGCAACATGGGGGACTTGCACAGGCGAATTCCAATTACGCACTGGACCATGTTCATTGCAACTTTCGCCATTGCGGGTATTCCGCCGTTCGCCGGGTTTTTCTCCAAGGACGAAATCCTCTGGCAGGCCTGGGCTTCAGAAGGCGGCGCATACCGCTGGTTATGGTTTGTCGGATATGCCACTGCCTTGATGACAGCGTTCTACATGTTCCGCCTGATGTTCCTGACCTTCCACGGCAAGCCTCGGATGAGTCACGAGGTCGAGCACCATATTCACGAATCCCCCAAGTCGATGACTCTGCCTCTGATTATTCTTGCGATTTGCGCCATCAGCGCCGGCTGGTTGGGGTGGCCCCATAGCCTGGGCGGTTCGAATCGCTTTGAGAAATTCCTGGAGCCGGTGTTTGCCCGGGAAGCTCCTGTATTCCAGGCTGAAGGGGAAGCGAAGCAACTTGCCGAGGGAAAGAAAGAAGAAGAACATACCAGCCCGGTCGAATACTTCCTCATGGTCTTTTCCATCGGCGCGGCCGTGGCTGGATTTGGGATGGCGTGGAAGTTCTATCGCGACGCCGGAAAAGGCTACGCGGAGCCCATCGCGGTCAAATCGGAGCCTGTTTACGATCTCTTGCTGAACAAGTATTACGTGGACGAAGGCTACGATTACGCCTTTACCGGCCGCCGCAAAGTAGGAGACGTGCGGCTTGGAGTTATGGGATTGGGTGAGGCCTCGTCATGGTTCGATTCCCACGTGATCGACGGCACCGTCAACGCCGCCGGATGGATGACTCGTCTAAGCGGCAAGGTTTCCAGTTGGTGGGATAAGTGGGTCATCGACGGAGTTTTGGTAAATGGTCCGGCGATTCTTTCGCGAATGGTTTCCTACCCCACACGTCTGCTGCAATGGGGTTTGGTGCAGTGGTATGCGCTGGTGATGGTGATTGGCCTGGTGGGATTCGTTTTCTATTACGCAGTGCGCTGACAAGCAGGGTTGCTGACGACAGAAGGCTGACGACCGACGACTGCATTTATGCATAATCACATTCTCTCGATCATTCTGTTTACGCCGCTTGCGGGCGCGCTGCTGCTCATTTTTGTACCCAAAGAGCAGAAGGACGCCATCCGCTGGATCGCCAACATTTTTGCCCTGGCGGGGCTGCTGGTATCCATCCCGCTGGTGCCCTGGTTCTGGGTTCAGCGCTTCGAGCCCGGCTTCAAGTTCATGGAAGGCTCCGCCAACAACTGGATTCCTTCCATCGGCGCCGGCTACGTGCTGGGGATCGACGGCATTTCGTTTCTGCTGATCATGCTGACAACCCTGTTGGGTTGGATTTCGATCTTGTCCTCGTGGACTGCAATTGAGAATCGCGTAAAGGAGTACTACATCTGGTTTCTGGTGTTGCAGACGGGCATGCTGGGCGTCTTCATGGCGCTGGATTTCTTCCTTTTCTTCGTGTTCTGGGAAGCCATGCTGGTACCCATGTACCTTCTGATCGGAATCTGGGGCGGCCCGCGAAAGCTGTACGCCGCCATCAAGTTTTTCCTCTATACCTTGATTGGCTCTGTGCTCATGCTGCTTTCCGTCCTGTTTCTGTACTTCTACAACTTCCATCAGACCGGACAGTACACATTCGGCATTCAGGCTCTGTACAAGACCGCGCCGCTTATCTTCCACGATCCGGCGTACGGTTCGACGTTTGCGATCCTGCTGTTTCTGGCATTTTTTCTGGCATTTGCCATCAAAGTGCCGATGTTTCCTTTCCACACCTGGCTTCCGGATGCTCACGTAGAGGCTCCGACGGCGGGCTCGGTCATTCTGGCTGGCGTTCTCCTGAAGATGGGGACTTACGGTTTTGTTCGCTTCGCCTTGCCGTTTTTCCCTGACGTGGTGATGCATCCTAAAGTTCGGGGCTGGATGATTTTTCTCTCCATCGTCGGCATCATCTACGGCGCGTTGGTTTCTTTGGTGCAGAAGGACATGAAGAAGCTGGTGGCTTATTCCTCGGTCAGCCACCTCGGATTCTGCACGCTGGGCATATTCGCTCTGAACCCCGCCGGGTTGAGCGGATCGGTACTACAGCAGATCAATCACGGCATCTCCACCGGCGCGCTGTTCCTTATCGTCGGCATTCTCTATGAGCGGCGGCATACGCGTGAGATTTCCGAATACGGCGGCATCTCCAACGTGATGCCGGTTTACGCCACCATCACCATGATCATGTTTCTGTCCTCCATGGGACTCCCGTTGCTGAACGGGTTTGTCGGCGAGTTCACCATCCTGCAGGGCACTTTCATGGAAAACTGGAAGTGGGCGGCATGGGCGGTACCGGGCGTGATTCTTGCGGCAGCATATCTCCTCTGGCTCTACCAGCGGGTATTTTTTGGGCCGGTCACTAACCCCAAGAATGAAAAGCTGACAGACCTTACGCCCCGGGAATTGCTTACTTTCGTGCCCCTGGTGGTTGTGGCTTTCTGGATCGGTCTCTATCCCAAACCCTTCTTTCAGATTCTCGAGCAACCGGTGAATCAGCTCGTCTACACCGTGCGAGGAAGAAACTATCCCGGCGTGCAACCGGCGAATGCCTTGAACCAGGCCGCCAGTGAGAAAGACCGATCTGAGGCGGCATTGCAAGTGGCTGTCATTCAACCGAAGGGAGCAAAATAATTGCTCGGTAACCTGTCAACAAGCTTCGGCGCGGTTGACTATCTGATGTCGCTGCCCATCGTGCTGCTCACGCTGTTCGCGTTGGGCATCCTGCTGGGAGACCTGTTGTTGCCTGCCGAATGGAAGTGGATGAATCCCCTGACCGCCCTGATCGGCATTGGATTCTCCGCCTATGGGGTAGCGCGGATCCAGGCGTGGCTTGCGAAAAGCGGAGTCCCCGGTGAGTCGGCATTTTTGAACTCGCTGGTAGTTGACCACTTCACCATTTACTTCTGGTACCTGTTCCTGGCCAGTGCTGCGATCTCCATTCTGGTGTCGGTGCGCTATCTCGAGATCGAGCACGAAAATCACGGCGAATTCTACTCCTTGATATTGTTCTCCGTGGTCGGCATGATGTGCATGGCCGCCGGCTTCGACGTTGTATTGATCTTCATCGGCCTCGAACTGATGGCGATCTCGACCTACGTGTTGGTGGGATTCCTGCGGGGTGATCGCCGATCGAATGAAGCCGCGCTGAAATATCTGCTGCTGGGAGCATTCTCCTCCGGCATATTCGCCTACGGATTGTCCCTGTTCTACGGGTTGACTGGCAGCACCAGCCTGCTGGGGATCAGGAGCGGCCTGGTCAGCCTGGCTGCGGCTCACCAGGATCACATTGATGCCGTTGCGGTAATCGCGTTGCTGACCACGGCGACTGGACTGTTTTTCAAGATTGCCGCCATCCCCTTTCACCAGTGGTTACCCGACGCCTACGAAGGTGCGCCGACGACCGTCACCGGCTTCATGTCGGTGGCAGTTAAAGCTGCGGCCTGGGCGATGCTCCTGCGGATTTTCATCTGGGGGCTGTATCCGCTTCGCACCGTCTATATCCCATTGCTGATTTTTGTTGCGATCGCGACCATGACCGGAGCCAATCTGGCTGCTCTGACCCAGACCAACGTAAAGCGCCTCCTGGCCTATTCATCGATCGCACATGTTGGCTACATGCTGCTGGGGTTGATTGCTCTGGCTTCGGTAAGCTACCCGGCGCCGGCGTTTTTTGACGGCTTTAAGGGCATTCTTTTGTACTTGCTGGTCTATACGTTCATGAATCTCGGCGCGTTCGCTGTGATCGCCTCGCTGCGGCAGCGCAACGTGATTGGCGATGAACTGGACGACTTAGCCGGCCTTTACTTCCGCGCTCCCACCGAAGCCGTCCTGATGCTCATTTACCTGCTGTCGCTGGCTGGAATTCCACCTCTGGCGGGCTTTTACGGAAAATATTTCATTTTCCTGAGCCTGATCGAGAGTGGTCACTACGTGCTGGCATCGCTGGCTGTGCTGTATGCCGTGTTCGGGCTCTACTATTACATGCGCATCGCCAACCAGATGTTCATGCGGGAGGCATTGGACAAAACGCCGCTCCCGATCAGCGCCGGCATGCGGGTTGCGCTTGGGGTGACGGCTTTTGCCACGGTTTATATCGGCATTTTCCCCGAGCAATTCATCCGCATGGTGAACTGGTCGCTGGGTATCGTCCAGGCCACGCCCGTCGCCGATCTGATACGGTAGGTGCGTGGGCAATCAACCCGCTACGATGTGCCACCTGAAGACGTAGCATGCTACGTCTCTACGAAGAAATCTTTCTGGGAGTCAGCCCGTGGCAATATGTCCCCGAGGACAAAATCCCGAGGAAGATGAGTCCCGGCAAGACAGGTCCGGGAATAGAAATAGCTGGGTTCAGATCGCGAAGTACAGCCAGTTGGCATTTGTCTTTCCTGCGGCAACGGTAGCGGGATGGTTGATTGGCGCCGCCCTGGACCGCTGGCTGCACACCACCTGGCTCTACCTGGCGGGAGTGATATTGGGTATTGTCGCCGGATTCGTCGAACTGATTCGAGCGGCGCTTTCCACGGACTCCAAATGACAGCAGACGACCCGTTGACGATGCTGGCCGCCGGCGAAGCTTTCTACGCCGGTGCGCTCTCGGTCGGATCTCACGTCTGATGGTTGTGCTGGCAGTCCTCTCAGGCGGGGCAGTATGGTGGCAATACGGCTGGCGTGTGGCCCTGGGATTTGTTTGCGGCTGCGCCGTTGCATATCTGAATTTTCACTGGCTCAAGAAGGTGGTTACGGCGCTTGCCGATCGTGCTACTGAGAACGTGCGGCAGAGTCCGGCCAATCGCCATCCAGTGCGGAATGGTGTTGCGCTTCTTGCTTCGCTACGTTTTGATGGCCCTCGGAGCCTATGTTATATTCACTGTTTCTCCCGCGAGTCTATACGGGCTTTTTGCAGGCCTGTTCCTGCCCGTAGCGGCCATCGCGTGCGAAGCCGCCTATGAGGGCTGGGTCGCTCTGGCGCGCGGTATCTGATTCAAGAGGCTTCTGGCTACCAGCTTTGTCGCTTCTAGCCGAATCCCAAAGAGGAAAAGAGTTAGAGCTGAAAGCCAGTAGCTGAGAAGCCTGATTTATGCCTGAACAACTGTGGTTTACCGGGATACTGAATCACCTCTTCGCCGGTCCGGTTACCGGGACTGCTGCAGGCACTCCATATTGATCCCGAATATCCCCAGGCGCCAATTACGAATGCCGTTGCCATGCAGTTTCTGGTATTCCTTTTTCTGGTTGCTGGTTTTTGCTTTGGTGCGCACCCGGCTTTCGGTGGACAATCCGGGCGGACTGCAGCACGTTTTTGAGGGCGCCCACGGTTTCGTCGAGGGACAGAGCCAGGAGATTATCGGACACGACAGTGAACGCTATACGCCCTTTCTGATGACCCTGACGTTCTTCATTCTGATTTCCAACCTGCTCGGGTTGATTCCGGGGTTCGAATCGCCGACCGCGGTGCCGGTAGTGCCGCTGGGATGCGCCGTCTGTGCGTTTGTCTACTACCAGAGTCAGGGCTTTAGACAGCACGGGCGTTGCATACCTGAAGCATTTCATGGGCCCGATGTGGTGGTCTGGCGATCATCATGATCCCGATCGAGATCATCAGCCATCTGGCGCGCATGCTTTCGCTCACCGTCCGCTTGTACGCCAATATGTTTGCCGGCGACATGGTGACCTGGGTGTTTTTCTCGCTGGTGCCGATTGGTGTTCCGATCATTTTTCTCGGGCTTCACCTTGGAGTTTCGCTGCTGCAGACCTATATTTTCATCCTGCTGACAATGGTGTACTTGTCCGGGGCGGTCGCGGAGGAGCACTAAGTTCCAGTTTCGAGTTTCAGGTTTCGAGTGTCGGGCATCTGACTGGAAACCAAAAACTGGAAACTTGAAAATTTAGATCGGCCCGTTCAGCGTGAGGGCGTCTTCCACGAGAATGACGTCAACCACCCACTGGCGGGAATTCATAGTCGAGGAGAAAGACACAATGCGTAGATTGTTGAGTTATTTGTTTATGGCGCTGGCCTTCTATGTTCCTGGCCGTGCCGGTGTTCGCGCAGGGCGGGGAAGCGCCAGCGCGGTCAACTGGGTGGCCATTACGGCAGGCTTTTCGATGGCGATCGCTTCCGGCGGTTTGCGGGTTGGCGCAGGGCCAGAGCCACAGCGGCGGCGGCTGAAGCGCTTGGGCCGCAATCCGGCCGCGCGTCCAGGTATTCAGTTCGCGCTGATTCTCGGGCTGGCTTTGATCGAGTCACTGGCGCTTTACACGCTGGTCATCATCTTCGCCAAGGTAAAGTAAATCGGTCTTAAAAAGCCAAAAGGCCTCTGCTCACGCAGAGGCCTTTTTTCTGATTCCGATCTTTCCACTTACACCTGCGCTGTCCGTCCCACTCGCCTTCGGTTGTCCCGGACGAGTTGTCCAGAGAATCCATCAGGATGCGGCGCAGGCGGTAACGGCTCTCCAGATCGGTGTTTACGATTTCGAAGCCGACTTCATTCACCCGGGCGCGACGCAGCAGCACCTGCGCCGCGTACACGGCGGACACCCGGCAGATCTCGATGTTGGCTTCCGAGCCGACGCGCAGATTGTCTTCCTTCGTTCCCATGCCGCCGCCCAGGCTCAGTTCGCGGATGATGATGTTGGATTTTCCCCACGAGCTGCTGATGGTCGCGGACAGCGTCTCTGCGCAACACGATGCGCTCATAGCGGCGCTGCCGTACCCAGGGACAGGCTGGCGCCGCGTCCAGCGGAGCGATGGCCAGTTCTCCCGGTTCCAGCCCGCTTTCGGCCATGATCTGGCTGCCGTAGCGCGGATCGATCTTGACCAGAGCCTGCGCGGCTGCGATTCGCAGCTCGCGGTGATTGGTGAATCTCCACATCTTTTTCGCTTCGAGAAGATTGCGCAGCACCGGCACGGCATCGTTCTCGCGCAGCCGGCCCAGCGATTCTACCGCTTTCAGTTGCAGCAGTGGAGAACGTCCCTGAGCTTCGCCGGCTTCGGCCATGACGACCAGCGGAGGAACCGCGGTGCGGTCTCCGCTCATGCCGATCTCGTCGATCGCCTGGGGCAGGACCAGCGGGTCCAGAATTTCCAGAAGTTCCAGCAGGGAGCGGCCACGATCGTGAGCCGCGCCGTATGCTACCTGGCGGACCACCACGTCGTGATAGAACCGATTCCACTCGGGCAGACGCCCGGGCAAGAGTTCCAGCAAGCGTGGGTACATCCAGACGGCTCAGCAGGCCCACGACCGAGGCTCGCCTGGCGCGGCTGGCCAGTGCGCAGCATTTCGCGGATCTGCTCCTGGGCTGGCGTTCCCAGCTCTTTAACGATGTCCACGATCCGGTCGCACTCTTCGCGGCGCATGCAGCGGAAGAATCGGTCGGCCAGGTGCTCCACGGCGGCTTGCGAGGTGCGGCGCAGAACCTGAAGCAGGTCCGCCGGCAGTTGCGGCAGTTGCATGGCTTCTTCGATGAATTCGGGAAGGCGGTTTTCCACGCCGATACGCGGACGAAGATCGGTCGCCAGCACAGGCCGCTGCCGGGCAATGCTCTCCATCGCGATGCAAATTTCGTTCAATGCGCCAAACTGCTGGTGTTCGCTGGCTTCCGTGCTGAGGCGGACAAACGCCGCGCCCAGAAGGCTTTGCAGTTCAGAGTCGGATTCCTGTCCGATGGCTTCGCCGAGTTTTCGTGACGGAGGGCGCCATCAGCTCTCCGCCAGTGGCGGCGAACAGGTCGGCCAGCTGGCTCACGCCGGTCGCGATCTTGCGGCGCGTGTCGCTTTCCTTGGCATCCAGACAGTTCAGATAATTTTGCAGAATCGCCGACAGAGGTTTCCTTGTCGCCACGCTCGAGCAATACTTCCACGAACTGGCGCACGTTGCGCGGCGGCACGCAGGGCGCTTCATGCGATAGCAGCACGCTCTTCTTGCCCGCTTCTGGCACTTCCGCCCAGAACATCCGGTCCAGAATGTCGGCGTGGGACTCGACCAGAATGCCGGCCTTACTCATCTTGTCTTCCTGAATCTTCAGAATCTGGCGCAGGGTGTCCATCTGCCGGCTCATGTGCTCCATCATCTGGTGCACGGCATTGACCTTCACTTCGCCTTTCTGGAAGCGCTCCAGGGCAAAGCGAATGGCCATGTGCTCGGCCGCCTTCATCAGCAGGGGGGTGTTGTCAGCCTGCTCTGTCGTCGCCTGAGCCGCAAGCGAACCCAGCAACTGCTGCAGATTGACCTTGGTATTGGGGTCAACCGTAGCTGAGTTCCTGTTGCAACTGCGACGTATCCGCATTCGAATCGCCGCCGACTTCGCCAAATCTGGTCAGCAGGCGAATGGTCTGAATGACTTCTTCTTCCTGCAGGGGCACAACCCCGCCCGCCCAGGCGCCGCCGGCTGCCCGCCGCATCGACCTCGCCGGCGGTGCCGCGAACATTTGGAACGCTGCCCACTGGTACGCTGCCAGGAGCGTCGCCAGGAGCGCCACTCTTCGCGCCTTCGGCCGCGGCGATCAGTTGCAACAACTTCTGCGGATCGTTAAGCCATTGCTTGAATTCCGGCCCGAGAGTCTGGGCCGCGATCTGGGCCGCGATGCTGATTTCGCCGGTGGAGGGATCGGCCGCCACAAACCTGACTTCGTTGATGCGAATCGATGCGCTCTTGCTGTCTCCGAAAGTGTTCTTGATTTCCTTGAACTACGTCCTGGGCTCTGGATCCGCCGAGAGCAAAGGCTCGTACCAGGTGGACGAACTCTTCCTTGGTGACATGGTTGGAAAAGTGAATGCTGGCCAGACCGGCGGTGGTCAGCAGTTGTGCGAAACTGCGTTCCGCCTGCCCGGTTTCGAGCGGCGTGCCATCCAGCAGCAGTTTGTTTTCTGAGACGCCCAAGCAGAAAGGAGCCATCGGCTCCCTTGGGCAGGCCTTCCTGCAGTTCGTTCCAGGTGACCGTGAACTGTCCTTCGGTTCGCTTGTGGTCCAGGCCATAGAGGCGAACGTACTTCACCAGTATGTTCAGACTGTGGACAAATGCCCGCGCGGAGGCGATTCGAGTGCTCTTTGTTTGTGTCTGCGGTGATGATAACGTGACTCCTGTGAAATTCCCGTTACCCGCCAAGGGTAATGCGAACCATGAGAAGATGCACATTACGGAGGTAATAAAGCCGTCTTGGGCGGGTTGTAACGCCATAGTCCCGTAACGTCGGCCGAAAACCGTGCCGAGCGCGTAAGAAACGCTCGATAGAACGATTTCTGGAAGTCCGTTGCCCACCCCAACCGCCTGTAAAACCTGAGATGACAACCCGAAAGAAGAAATCCGGCCTGGCCTTCTGGATGCAACGGGTTCTCGAGGAGTGCGAGGGCGTCTGGTGGCTTTCGCAGCCTGATCCGGTGCACGATCTTACGCGTGGCCTTGCGCCGCTGCTGTTCTATCGCCGACGGAGTACGTGCCATCGATCCCGATCCTGCCTGGAAGAGACATGAAGAAAGCCGGGAAACGTCTCTTTCGCAAGCTGGGAGAATTGCGCGACGTGCACGTAATGCAGGATTGGATCCATCAACTGGATCGACTCCGGTGATCCGGTTACCGGAGCCCTGTTGCAATTTATCGGCAGCTCCGAGAGCCAGCATGCAGCAGGAAGCTCTGCAGGCTCTCCAGGAATTCGATCGTAAGCAGTGGGCAGCGCTGGAGCAGGTTCATTGCCCGACGAATGGCGAGATTGCGGCCAGGGAAGCCTGATCTTCAGACATCTCGCTCTGGAGCGCTGGACTGAAGCCTACCGCTGCCATCGCCAGAGCATGCGCAAGGCCTTCGCCTGGCGGCATTCCACCGGCTACGCATCGGCGATCAAGCGTTTTCGCTACATTGTGGAGAACTTCCTGCCGCTCCAGCATGCCGCGTGGAGCGACGATCTCAAGAAAGTCCAGGATCTGCTGGGCGACGTTCATGATCTTGACGTGTCTGTGGTCGGTAGCTGCGCCAGGCGAACGCTTTCCCTGATGCCGAGAGCGCACGCCCGCTGGCAGGAACGGATCCAGGAAGAGCGCGCTTAGAAAGAATCGAGCCTACACGAAAAAGACGGCGGGCAAGGATTCACTCTGGCAAGCTTTGGCGGGCCGAGCTGCCGAAACGGAAAGGAAATCGAGTCGGCCGCGCTGCTTGCGGCTGAAGCTCTGGGCCTCCGTTGCTGGATCCGGATTTCAAGCATTCCACGCATGTTTCCCGGTTCGCTCTTCAGCTTTATGACGGGCTTGGACTGCAAGCGGAAAGCTCAGGGACGTACTCAAGCGCGCGATCGCGACATCCTGGAAATGGCTGCGCTACTGCATGATGTGGGCCGATCGAAAGATCGAAAAAGGGCATCACAAGACCTCCTATCGAATGATTCGGAACCTGACGCCGCCCCTGGGCTGGCGTCAAGCAGGATCTGCTCGCGGCCGGCATTGTCGCCCGATACCATCGCGGAGCTTTGCCCGGCAGCCGGACAAGAAAGCGCTCGTGGGATTGTCCGCCGGCCAGCGCTACAGAATATGTTGAGGCTGGCGGCAATTCTTCGCTTGGCAAACGCCTTTGACGCATCGCGCGACGGGCGTATCGGGCGACTGGAGGTCAACGGCGAAAACGGACTTCTGGTGATTGCCGCCGAAGGCTACTCGTTCGCGTGACCACATCGCGGAAGCCATCGCTGCGGCCCGGCATTTGCTGGAAACGGTTTATCGACGCCCGGTGATGGTGAAGCCGATGAGAGCCGTCGAGAGGCAAAAAGCAACTAGCCGCAAAAGCGGCATTGTAACCTTGCAGACCGGAAAACGGCGGCTAGAAGCCAGAAGCCAGAAGCTGGCAGCTAGAAGCTACTCAGTCACTTCCATCTTCTCTGATCGACAAAGTACAGATACACCATGACTCACGCGCAACTTGTGGAACACGCCGTGGCCTGGCTACGAGGCTATCGCTGCGGCGTGGTTCTCTCCGAACAGGCCTGCGTCAGCGGGGAGATGCCCGACGCCATTGGATGGAAGCGCGCCTCCCATTCGGTGCTGGTCGAATGCAAGATCTCACGCGCCGATTTTCTGGCTGACCGCGACAAGCCATTTCGTCAAAAATCCGATCTCGGACTGGGCTGCGAACGCTTCTATCTGACGCCTCGCGGCTTCTGGATCCAAACCAAGGAATTGCCGCCCGGTTGGGGACTGCTCGAAATCCACAAGCGGCAAGGTCGAAATGATTCGCCGGTCGGCGCGTGACCTCCGCACCGCCGCCGGGCTAGGCTTATGAGATGAATCTGCTGCTGGCCAGCCTGCGCCGCGTCGAAATTCGCATTGAGCCCCAGACCATCACCGACTTTCTCAAGTGGAAGAACCGGATGCAGCAGTACAACGGCGGCGTCGTGTCCGGCAGGCATGGAGCCGGCCCAGGAAGAGCGCAATTATTTTCTGGAGAGCGGAATTACCGACCTCGACAGCCGGCATCGCTCGACTGGACGCTCCGAGGCCTAAGCTCCAGTGGACATCTCAGTTCCGAAGCCATCAAAAAGAAAACCGGGCTGGTTGGCCCGGTTTCTTAATGGCGTCGAGTTGAGATGCGGTCACATCACGACGCGGCGCGAACTGGCGACAAGGTTTTCCGGCCAGTTTGACCGGAATTATTACAGCGCTCCTCGTGCCAGTTTGAAATCGTCGGAGTCGGAGACGGGTATGAACATGTGCCTTACCTAGTGCAAGCTCGATGCCAATCTGAGGCTCATCTGAGATTTTTCTAATATCTGTAACTAGTTGATATATATGGTGTTACGGGAAGTTTCTTCGAGCGGTGTGCGATCGAGGCTGATCGCCTTCGACAGGGAGCGAGGGAAACTATTTTCCCAAGCCTGGGAACCGCGCATGCACAGTGTTACAAGCTCGCGGCGGCCTTCCATGGCTTTGAGCATGGTGATCTCGTCGGCGTATTCGATGTCGCTGCCGACAGGAATTCCCATCGCAATGCGGGTGACTTTCAGCCCGGCGCGCCGCAGTTGTCCGGAAAGATAGGTCGCGGTGGCCTCACCCTCGACCGTGGGATTGGTCGCAAGGATCACCTCATCGACCTGGCCGTCGTCCACCCGCCGCATCAGGTTGGAAATACGCAACTGGTCTGGCCCTACTCCGTGCACGGCGAGAGATCAATCCGTGCAGCACGTGGTAGACGCCATTGAAGTGCTTGGTCTTTTCGATGGAGGCGATGTTGGTAGGCTCTTCCACCACGCAGACCAGTCGCAGGTTGCGGGTGGCGCTGCTGCAGTAGACGCAGGGATCGACATCGGTGATGTTGTTGCAGATGGAGCACAGACGAAGGTTGGCTTTGACATCGCGAACCGCTGCCGCCAGGGCTTCGGCATCGTCATCGGAGGATCGCAGGATGTGAAAGGCGAGGCGCTGCGCCGTCTTGCTGCCGATGCCAGGCAGCTTCTTCAGTTCGTCGATCAGCCGCGTCATCGGCTCCGCAAATTTAGACATAGATCAAAGACTGAGTAATGGAGGAATTGGGTAATTGTGCAATTGAAAAATCGGGCTATCGAGGGATCGGCTTTAGATTGCTCAATTACTAAATTACCCAATTACCCAATGTTTACAGTCCCGGAAGGCCCATCCCTCCCAGCATTCCGCCCATGGTGGACTGCATGGCTTCGTCCACCTTGTGGCCGGCGCCGTTGATTGCGGCCGTGATCAGATCCTGCAGCATCTCCAGGTCGCCCGCTTTCACCGCTTCAGGATCGATCTTGATGCTCAAGACCTGCTTGCGGCCATCCATCTTGACGGTCACGGTGCCGCCGCCGGAGGAACCTTCGACCACGGTTTCCTCCATTTTCTTCTGCAGCGTTTCGTACTGCCGCTTGGCCTGCGACATTAATTCCTGCAGGTTAAATCCGCCCATTTCTTATCCTCAGACCATTCGGTGGTGGTGCTTCGGGCTCTGCTGGCTCTGTTTGAAGTCTAGCGCTTCTGCTTGTAATCGATAATCGTGCGAATCTCCGCGCCGAATTTTTCCTTCATGCGGTCGACCACCGGATCCTGTTCGGCCCGGCCGCGGCCGCCGCCGTTGGTCGGATGCTGAGTTGCGCGGCGTTGCTTGCGACAACGCCGCCCGAAACTACTTTCAGCCTGACCGGCCGTCCCAACACTCCGCTGGCGGTGGCGACGATCAACCTCTTGGCATCCGCGCCAAGCGACATTTCAATCACCGTGGCGGATGATGCCACCTTGATGACCAGCTCATTGCCCTCGAGTCTGCCACTCGCCGATCTCGAGCATAGCGCTCAACATGCGCTGACCGGCATCGGCCAGCGCGGTGAGCACCGCGCCGCGAACATCGCCTGAATTCGCGGCTGGGGCATTCTCGCGGTCTTTCGGATTATTTCCGGCGACCGAGGTTTCTGCGAGCGGCATGTTGGCGCCGGGGATATTTGCACCGCCGATATTTCCGGAGCGGGTTCCGCAACCGCCGCTGGCGCCGCCGAGCCCATTACCACGCTCGCCGTTCCGCCGTCCCGCTATGCGATCCGGCCAGCGGGACTGTTCGCGGCCGAAAGTTCCGGCTTCGATCCGCTCTTGCGCGCCGAATCCGCGGCAAACGGCGAAACATTTGTCGAGCGGGCCAGACCGACGGTCGCTTCAGATCGCCTGATTTCTGGCACCACGGTCGGCTTACCCGTCGGTCGCGGCGCGCTCACGCTGACACCCGCTTCACTCAACAATTGCTCAATCGGCAGCAGACGCTGGGCGTGCGCCATTTTCAGCAAGCCCAGTTCCAGATGAAAGCGCTGTTCCTGCCGGTAGCCGAGTTCGCCGTGGGTGCGCAGCATGATTTGCAGATGCCGCGCCAGATCTTCTTCGGAGAACAGTTCCGCCACGCGAGCCACACGCTGTCGCTCGTCGCTCGAAATCTGCAGCAGGGAAGAGTCCCTGCCGGCCACTTTGGCGACCACCGTGTTGCGCAGAAACCGTACCATCTGCCGGGCAAAGTGGGTCGGGCTGTGTCCTTCGCCGATCAACCGGTCAACCAGCCGCAATACCTCTTCGCTGGATCCGCGGGCCACGCCCTGCATCACTTCTTCCAAGCACTCCGGAAGGCGCCGCGCCCACCAGGTTTCTGACCTGATCCGCCGTCAGACGTCCGGTAGATGACGCGATGGCCTGGTCGAGAATGGAAAGCGCGTCGCGCATGGAGCCGTCGCCGGCCTCCGCCAGCAAAGCCAGCGCGTCTTCGTCGGCTTCGATCTTTTCCCGGGCGGAAAGGTCCTTGAGCTGGTTGAGAATTTCCTCGAAGCGCACGGCGCGAAAGCTGAAGTGCTGGCAGCGCGAGCGGATGGTCTGCGGAATATCTTCCGGCTGAGTCGTGGCCAGCATGAACACGACGTGGCTGGGCGGCTCTTCCAAGGTTTTCAGCAGGGCATTGAAGGCCGCATCGGTGATCTGGTGGGCCTCGTCGAGGATGTAGATCTTGAAGCGATCGCGTGCCGGGCGGTAGCGCGTAGCTTCGCGCAATTCGCGGATTTCGTCAATACCGCGATTGGTGGCAGCGTCAATCTCGATCACGTCCACGGAATTTCCGGCGCGGATTTCGGTGCAGGATTCGCATACTCCGCAGGGTTCCGTCACCGGCTTGTCCGAGGACCGGCAGTTGAGCGCCATGGCCAGAATGCGCGCGACGGTGGTCTTGCCGATCCCGCGATGCCCGCTGAAGATGTATCCGTGGGCCGTCCGGCCCTGCTCGATGGCGTTTTTCAGGGTGCGGGTAACATGTTCCTGCCCGATGACCTCGGAGAATTTCTGGGGACGGTATTTACGCGCTAAAACCTGATAGCTCATGTCGGGGAGAAGATTTGATTATACGTGATGCTTTGTCCTTCATTCGAAGACTTCGGTAGCGCATCAGTTTAACGCTCTGCCCGGTGGTCCTGCTGAGCGTGTGAAGCCTCTGGCGTGCGGCGGAAATGCAGCGGGCTGGAAGCATGCGGCGGCGCGGAGATCCTGGAGAATTGCTCCGATGATTCACCATGGGGGTCAGTTGCCAGGACCCTGCCGCATCGCGCTAAACCGGGTGGCGGCGGCCCCGAAGAAACGACTTTTGGCCAAATGTCCTCTTGCGAAGAATTCGCGCAAGGAATAGGCTTTTGGGCTGGGTTGGCTCAGGCCAAACCCCGGAGATCCCCATGCAATTGAAACTGAATACCCGGACCGTGAATGGCGTCACCATCGTGGATTGCAACGGTCGCATTGTGTTTGGCGAAGAGTCGGCCTTGCTTCGTGACACGTTGAAGCAATTGATCAAGGAAACCAACCAGATCGTGCTGAATTTGGGCGGCATCAGCTATATCGACAGCGGCGGGTTGGGAACGCTGGTGGCGCTGTACACCACGGCGCAAAACGCCGGCGGCTCGATAAAGTTGGCCAACCTGACCCAGCGCGTTGGCGACCTGCTGCAGGTTACGAAGCTGCTGACGGTGTTTGAGGTGTATGACAGCGAGCAGAAAGCGATCCAGTCATTTGGCAAGGGGGCTGCGTAACGACTGTGGCGAGTTGTTATCTGTACGCCGCCGCGACGTCTGTGTTCACGCTGCAAGTCGAGGGAACCTTGGTTTTCCTTGTGCCTCCGAATTGGCTCCCGTCAGCATGATCTCGAAAGCCGTTTTTCTTCTTGGCCTCGCTGTGGCGGCCAGTGGATTGGTCTCGCCGCCAGTGGCGCTCTCCCTGGGACTTGTTTTTGGTTTTGCCTTTCCCCATCCCTTTGACCGCAGCGCCAAGAAACTTTCCCGCTATCTTTTGCAGGCTTCGGTTGTCGGCCTCGGCTTCGGCATGAACCTGCACGACGTCATCCGCGCGGGCCGGAGCGGATTCGTCTACACCGTACTTGGCATCAGCTTTGCCATGATTGTCGGCATGGGCTTGGGAGCGTTATTGCGGATGAAGCGCACTCCGGCCTTTCTGATCTCAACTGGCACCGCTATCTGCGGCGGAAGCGCGATCGCAGCGGTCGGCCCGATCACCGGCGCCAGCGACGAGCAGATGGCGGTCTCGTTGGGCACCATTTTCGTGCTCAATTCCGTCGCGCTGTTGATTTTTCCTCCGATCGGGGCCGCGCTGAAGTTGAGCCAGACCCAGTTCGGGCTCTGGGCAGCTCTGGCGATCCATGACACCAGTTCGGTGGTGGGCGCCGCCGCCAAGTACGGCGCGGTTGCACTGGCCGTCGGAACCACCGTGAAGTTGGCTCGAGCTTTGTGGATCGTGCCCATGTCGATCGTTGCCGCCTTGATCAAGCACGCGCGGGCAAAAATCCAGTGGCCCTGGTTCATCGCATTCTTTTGCCTGGCGGCAGTTTGCAACACCTATCTGCCGCAAGGAGCCGCAACCTACAGCGTGATCTCAAGGATCGCAAAGATCGGGTTGACCGCCACCTTGTATCTGATTGGCACCGGCATTTCACTGGCAACCCTGAGGAAAGTTGGTCCACGCCCACTGTTGCAGGGCGTGATTCTTTGGCTGGTGATCTCGGCCGGGTCTCTCTGGCTGATTCGTGAGGGATGGATCGCTTTGTAGTTTCTCAGTCAGAAGCGGAGACTCCTCGTTGAACGACAGAATGCGCGAGAAAATCGTTACCGCGATTCGCAGTATTCCGCAGCGGCAAGGTTTCGACCTACGGGGCCGTCGCGAAAGGCGCCGGATTGCCCGGCGCTGCCCGGCAAGTGGTGGCCGCCCTACGCGATGCCGTCGGATTGCCCTGGCAACGGGTGCTGGGCGCCGGAGGCGCTATCAAGTTGCGCGGAGAATACGCCTTCGAACAGCGATTCCGGCTGGAAGGTGAAGGGGTAACCTTCCGTGGCCGCAAGGTGAATATGAAACTACACGAACACAAATTCACCAAACCCAAAAAGAAGCCCCGAAAATCAAGGTGAACCGTGTGGGGCGGACCCTCTTGTCCGCCGCTTTTGATGTTGATCTTGGTGTGTCGGGCCTGACTCCGTTGAGACGAATTTTCGTAGTTCTATATCAAGATCAATATCAAAAACGGCGTACACGAGTGTCCGCCCCATACACTAACGCTGGCTGACTTCTTTGGTGGCAACTCTCTGATTGAACCGTTCTGACTTACCCCGTGGAACTGTCAGAGCCGTCCATCGCGCCGCTTGCAGATGCTTCGCGAGGAACACGATCTGCCCGCAGTGGTAGGCATAGTGCGCGATCTGGCGATTGATGGCCTGCATCACCGAGTGCGGCTCTCCCCGTATCTCCACTTTGCGGTCGAGGTCTACGTCGCACAAAGGTTCAAGGGCAGCAAAGACACTGCTCCATCCCTCATTCCACATTTTCAGTAACGCTATCCTGGTTGCAGGCGGATCTTCAAACTCGGTGTCGCGATTGCGGTCAGCCTTTTCGCCGTCGCTGGTCAGGAAGTTGGTCCAGCGCGACCGCATATTGCCCGCAAGATGCTTGACGATGATTGCTATGGAATTCATCTCTCCGTCCAGGACAGCCAGAAGTTGTTCGTCAGTCACCTGATCCATGGCACGCTCAGCCAGAACTTTGTAGTATCTGAATAGGGAGATCGAGTCCTGCAGATAGGAAGTGGTGAATTCATGTGCCATATGCGTCACCTAAATTGTGCTTCTGGACTAACGTTCTTTAGACCTTAAACTGCTCGTCGATTTCGACCTGATATCCGGCTACCAGACGGTTGGTTTCATTGGCCATTCCGACTACGGCCATCAGTTCCTTGAACATCGAATCCGTCATGCCCTTGTTCTTCGCGCCCACGGTGTGCGACGCGATGCAATAGCCGCACTGGTTGCTGACGCTGACCGCGAGATAAATCAGCTCCTTGGTTACCGGGTCGAGCGACCCCGGTCCCATGATCTGCTTGATGTCTTCCCATGTACGTTTCAGCGTCACCGGGTCGTGGGCGATGGCCTTCCAGAAATTATTGATCCAGTCGGTCTTGCGTGTAGCCATGATGTCGTCGTAGACGGCCCGCACTTCCGGGCTCGCGTCTTTGTATTCAATAAGGCCTAGGGTTGCCATTTTGTCTCCGGGAACCGTTAAAAGAAATACAAAAGATTACCGCAGAGGCTCGCGAGGAAATCGCAGAGCTCGCAGAGAGAAACGCTATTTCTTTGCGCACCTGGCGGTCCATCTTCACGTCCTTTGCGGTTAAAAGCTTTTCTAAACTGCCGGTAATTCTCCACCCAGAAGTTTGCCCAACCCAGATGCCGGGCACCGGACTCCCAAATAAAATTGTCCAAACAGCGCATATACCGCGCTGACTTCGTCAAATCGCATTTCGTAAATCAATTTCTTGAACACGAGAGGATCGTCGGCGAAGAGGTCAACCCCCCACTCCCAGTCGTCAAAGCCGATTGAGCCGGTGATGATCTGCCTGACCTCGCCGGCATAGCGTCTACCCACCTGGCCATGTTCGTTCATCTGGCGGGCTCGTTCTTCGATCGGCAGGGTGTACCAGTTCCTGGCCTCACCGCGACGCCTATCCATCGGATAGAAAGACAGGTAACGATGTTTGGGCAGTTCCGGAAACAGTCGCGGCTGCATCGCTTCCTTCTGCCGCGCCAAAACATCGTTAATCTCACGCTTCCATTCTTCCGAGTGCGCCGCGATGCCGCGGGCCTTCAGGTCCTGGTACGCCTTGATGGTGGACTCGTACAAGCCCAACTCGATCACTGAAAGATAGGATGTCGTAGGTTCGAGATAGTCATTCAGCGCCAGTCGCGCCAACTGCAATTCCGCCTGATTGAGTTCGTCAAACGAGCGGCGAAAATGAACAAACATCAGGTCGCCCTTATGGCCCAGCAACGAAAAAAGGCCGGATTGTCCATTAGTATTTGTTTCCATCTTTCCCAGGACAGCGGCGGCTGCGTCGACAATCACAGTTTTCTCCGCCGACGGCAGTTGCCGCCAGGCCGCCCAGCGAATGCGCATCATCTGATGCAGCACGCTGTATCCCTCAATCGTGAGCGGAACGGGAGGGATTCCTTCAGAAGCGGTTTTCGGCAAATTCGGATGAACGGATGACATGAGCAGTCCTTATGATTGCTGCTAACGGCAGTTCCAAACGACTCGCTGGACCGACCATTGTAACCGGAAGGAACTGGTCTACGAATATGCCGCTGGCGCAGTGGGTCAGTTTGCCTAACCGTTGACCGCAAAGGGACGAATGTCAGGGTGCACGAAGGAAAATCACCAGAGACAACACCTTCGTGATACTTCGTGTACGTGGTGGTGATCCCGGGTGGTGGTGGGATTGCGAAATTGACCCGCTAATCCTCTGGTGAGTAGTGGGTCAGTTTGGAAGAATCCACCCACACGGGCGATCCTGCGCGCATCGCACCAGGCACGGCCAGGCTGCGAATTCACTCCGCGCCAGATCGTTCGAAGGTCAGGATGACGCCGGTGCAAGCTGAAATTGATCCACCACTTCACTGGCGGCGAGAATTGACGGCTTTTCCGCTCAGATCATATGATCCAGAGTTGTTTGCCGGGAGCGAATTTACCGAAATGAACGATCTGGCGAAATCTACGCTCGTGCAATTTATGAAGGTCGACAGTGTTGCGGTCATCACCATAAACAATCCGCCGGTGAACGCGTTGAGTCCAGGCGTGCCCGAAGGGATTTCCGCGTCCATCGATCAGGTCGAGCGTGATGCGGATGTGATCGCGGCCGTGGTCATTGGCGGCGGGCGTACTTTTGTCGCTGGGGCGGACATCAAGGAATTTGTCAAGATGACCCAGTCCAGGGGAGGCCCTGGTCCGGGACTTCTGCCTCTGCTGCTGAAGATTGAGAACTGCTCAAAGCCGGTGGTGATAGCGATCCACGGCACGGCCTTCGGCGGCGGCCTGGAACTGGCGATGTCTGGTCATTACCGGGTTGCGGCGCCAACAGCCCAGGTAGGTCAGCCGGAAGTGAACCTCGGCCTGATTCCAGGGGCAGCGGGCACGCAGCGTCTGCCGCGTCTGGCTGGCGTCGCGAAAGCAGTTGAAATGTGTACGGGCGGAAAACCGATCAAGGCGCAGGATGCGCTCAACGCAGGAATTGTGGACAAGTTGATTGACAGCGATTTCCTGAATGGTGCCGTAGCCTTTGCAAAGGAGATTGCGGGAAAGCCGGCTCCTAAGACTCGTGAGCGCAATCAGAAACTGGGAACACCGCAGGACAACTCGACGATCTTTGCCTCCGCGCGCGAAGCTGTCCGCAAGAAACAGCGCAATCTGATCGCGCCCCTCTCTGCTATCGACGCCATCGAAGCGGCTACCCGCCTGCCTTTCGAGGAAGGCTGCCAGGCTGAGGCCAAGCTGTTCCTGGATTGCCTGTATTCGGACCAGTCCAAAGCTCTGATCCACGTTTTCTTTGCAGAGCGCGAGGTCGCGAAGGTCCCGGACATTCCGAAGGAAACTCCGGTTATTTCGGTAAATTCCGCCGCTGTGGTTGGGGCTGGGACGATGGGTGGCGGCATCGCCATGGTGTTCGCCAACGCTGGGATTCCCGTATTGCTCAAGGAAGCCGACCAGGCGGCGCTCGATCGTGGCCTTGCCAACGTTCAGAAAAACTATGCCACTTCAGTAAAGCGCGGACGCTTCACCCAGCAGTTTGTCGATGAGCGGCTAAAACTGATTCAGCCGACTTTGAGCTACGACGATTTCGGTAAGGCGGACATGGTGATCGAGGCGGTCTTTGAAGGGATGGCGCTCAAGAAGGAAGTATTTGCCGAACTCGACCGCGTGTGTAAACCGGGCGCGATCCTGGCCAGCAACACATCCACTCTGAACATTGACGAGATCGCGGCGGTGCCCTCGCACCCTTCTTCAGTCATCGGCACTCATTTTTTCAGCCCTGCCAACGTAATGCGCCTGCTCGAAATCGTTCGCGGCAAAGCCACCGGTAAAGAAGTGATTGCCACCTGCATGCAGCTCTCAAAGAAGCTGGGCAAGGTTGGCGTGCTGGTGGGAAATTGCCGGAGCTTTGTTGGCAATCGGATGTTCCATCCCTATGTGCGCGAGGCTACTTTCCTGGTGGAGGAAGGCGCCAGCGTCGATGCAGTCGACAAGGCGCTATACGATTTCGGCATGGCCATGGGCCCGCTGGCCACTCTCGATCTCGCGGGACTCGACGTGGGCTGGCGCATCCGGAAAGAATATCGTCACCTGGAAAAGCCCGGTATACGGCAGCCGTTCGCGGGAGACCGCCTGTGCGAAATGGGACGCTTTGGCCAAAAGACAGGCGCGGGCTGGTACAAATACGGCGAGGCACGAACTGCAATCCCAGATCCCGGGGTGGCCGAATGGACGAAAGAATGGTCCGCCGGGGCCGGGATCGCACAGCGGTCAATTCAGGCCAGCGAGATTGTTGATCGCTGCATTTACGCATTGATCAACGAAGGCGCGCGCATCCTCGAAGAAGGCTGCGCCTTGCGCGCGGGTGATATCGACATCATCTACATCAATGGCTACGGCTTTCCCGCCTTTCGTGGTGGCCCAATGTGGTATGCCGATGCCGTGGGACTAAAGAAGGTGTACGAGCGCATCGGTGAGTTTCATCGCGTGCATGGCGAACTTTGGGAACCAGCCCCTCTGCTCAAAGAATTAGCTGCCGCGGGAAAAACCTTCGCCGACTTTGACCGGCAAAAACTGGAAGAGAGATGAGAGAAGCGGTCGTCGTTGCCAGCTCGCGCACCGGGCTTGCGAAGTCATTTCGCGGCTCCTTCAACATGACCCGCCCGGAGGAGTTGGCCGCGCATTGCATGAAGGATGTTCTTCGCAAGACGCCTCGGCTCGACCCCGCGGAGATCGAAGACGTTGTCCTCGGATGCGGGCAGCCCCACGGAGTGCAAGGCCACAACATCGCGCGGGTGTCGGCGCTGCTGGCTGGGTTGCCGGTTTCGACCGCAGCCATCACGGTGAACCGGTTTTGTTCGTCGGGCCTGCAGGCAATTGCGATGATGGCGCATCAGATTGTGAATGAGGGCGCGGACGCCGCGATCGGCGGCGGTGTGGAGAGCGTCAGCCTGATCGTTCGCGACAACGATCCCAGCCCTGCGATCAAACGGAAATTTCCCGGCGTTTATATGGTTATGGGTGAAACCGCCGAGGTCGTCGCCAAACGCTACCAGATCGGGCGGCAGGCACAGGACGAATATTCTCTGATCAGCCAACAGCGCACCGCGCGGGCCCAGCAGGAGGGTTTCTTCGCCGCCGAAATCGCTCCCATGAAGGTCACGAAAGCAATGCTCGACAAGAAAACCGGCGAAGTAATCGGCCGGGAAGAAGTGTGCTGCGATCGCGACGAGTGTAATCGGCCCGACACTACGCTCGAAGGATTGCTCGCCTTGAAGCCGCACTTCGATCCTAATAGCGGACAGGGCACTGTGACTGCGGGAAATTCCTCCCAACTTTCGGATGGAGCTTCCGCGACGTTGCTTATGTCACGGCAGCGAGCCGATGAGCTCGGTATTCCGTACAAGCTGGTCTTTCGCGGCTTCCAGGTGGCGGGCTGCGAGCCCGACGAGATGGGTATCGGCCCGGTATTCGCCGTTCCAAAATTGCTTAAGCGCCAGGGCCATAAAGTGGAAGACATTGACCTGTGGGAGCTCAACGAGGCTTTCGCGGTGCAGGTCATCTATTGCCGCGACCGTCTGGGTATTCCAATGGACAGGCTCAACGTGAACGGAGGATCGATCTCGATCGGCCATCCCTTTGGCATGACCGGTTCGCGAATGGTCGGCACGCTGGCTAACGAGATGGAACGTCGCAAGGGACGCTACGGCGTGGTAACGATGTGTGTGGGCGGTGGACAGGGCGCTGCTGGCTTGTTCGAGCGGGTTACCTAAGCCTCGCACGACACTTTCCATGCAAAAGTACGAAGCATGAAACACACAAAACTGACCGCCCGCCAGATTCGTGAATTTCTTCCAGGGATTCCGTTCAACACATTACTGGGAGTGAAGCTGACGCGCATTCATCGCGACGGCGTCACCATCGAATGTGCCCTGCGCCACGAGTTAACCAACAGCGCCGGCGTGGCTCACGGAGGTGTGGCGGCTGCCATGGCTGATGTCGCGGTCGGGATGGCGATCAATCGCCACTTCGGGGGCAAGCGCAAAATAACTACGGTCGAAATGAAGATCAACTATTTCCGCCCGGCCAGTGAAGGTCACATCTTTGCCCGATCCCATCTGCTTCGTCTGGGTTCAACTCTGGGAATTGGGAGCGTAGATCTGACCGATACAAAGCGTAACCTGATCGGAACCGCCATCGTGACTTACATGTTTCTCGATGCACGAGGGAAAAGCACGCTTCCCGAATAGCCTTGGGAGAAGGAGGAGGTCAAAACGTGCTGCGAATCTCTCGGAACCCGACTTTAATCCATTCGAGGCGTCATGCTGAGCTTGCGAAACATTTCGCGCGGACCGGATACGCACCGCGGCCAAGCCTGTAGCGATGCGCCCGGCAGAGTGAGCACCACCCAATGCCACCGCTCATAATTGCAAATCCGGATGCCCTGAAGGAGTTAGTGGGCCGCGAATTCGTGGTCACCGACTGGTTGACCATCACCCAGGATCGCATCCAGCAATTTGCCGAGGCCACGGAAGATCGTCAGTGGATTCATCTGGACAGCAGTCGGGCACAACGAGAATCGCCCTACGGCACGACCATCGCTCACGGCTTTCTGACTCTTTCCTTGCTCAGCCACCTCGTCCACGAAGCCGTGGAAATCAAAAATGGGGTCCGCGTGGCTGTGAACTATGGACTGAATCGAGTCCGCTTTCCTTCTCCGGTGCGGGCAAATTCAAAGATTCGCGGGCGCTTCACGTTGCAATCGCTGGTCGAAGTTGGCGAGGCCCATCAGGCTGTCTTTTCCGTGGTCGTGGAGGATGACAGCCAGGGGAAGCCTTGCTGCGTCGCCGAGTGGGTTGTTCGTTACTATCCTTAGAAGCCGCCCGCTCAATCACCGTGCATCATGCTGAGCTTGTGAAGCATCCTGTGCGGAGCGGATATAAACCGCGTTCCTCTCGCGGTGTGCAAAGTCCCCCCGTCTAAAGCTCATCAGTATGATTGCTTCCGCGCCGGCTTTCATTGCGGAGCTGACATCGCGGCGCTATAGTTATGGCGTTAATTGCAGGATTATTTGATGGTTGTGGAGGCGTCCATGGCTGCAGCCACGCAAAATCTTCTCAACATGCCTTCACCACCCACGTTTGCCAGCGTGGCCGAGGAACGTCTGCATCGCAAACAGCGGCTGGCAGGCGCCTTTCGGTTATTTTCGCGGTTCGGATTTGATGAAGGCGTCGCCGGCCACATTACGGCCCGCGACCCAGAGCGCCTCGATCACTTCTGGGTCAATCCGTTCGGTGTTCACTTCGGTCAGGTTCGCGCCTCCGATTTGATTCTGGTAAACGACCGCGGCCAGGTGGCGGAAGGGAAGTATCCAGTCAACGGAGCCGCCTTCGCGATTCACTCCCAGGTCCATGCCGCACGCCCCGATGTTGTGGCTGCGGCTCACGCGCATTCCTTGTATGGCAAGACATGGGCGTCGCTCGGTCGCTTGCTCGATCCCATTACTCAGGATGTCTGCGCGTTCTACGAGGACCACGCCTTGTTCGCGGATTTTACCGGCGTGGTTTACGAGACTTCGGAAGGCGAGCGAATCGCCAAGACCCTGGGTGATCGCAAAGCCGTAATTCTGCGCAATCATGGCCTGTTGACAGTGGGCCACACAGTCGACGAAGCGGCATGGTGGTTCATCACTATGGAGCGAAGCTGCCAGGCGCAATTGATGGCCGAGGCCGTTGGCACACCGGTAAAGATCGACGCGGCAGATGCAGCTCTGACCAGACAGCAGGTGGGATCACACATGGCTGGCTGGTTCCAGTTCCAGCCGCTATGGGCGCGTATCGTCCGCGAACAGCCTGATCTGCTGGAGTAAATGTGGGCGCGGGCGTCACGCCCGTGCGGTAAGGACGAGCGCGCAGGGATGATCGTCGGTGACAATGAGCGTCGATGAAATAGAGAGCAGTTCGAGAAGGCCGGTCACTGCTGCAAAGGGCACGGTCGGAAGTCGAACGTTATTGCAACCGTTCCTGCCTTCTCATCTATTTGCTCGCTGATGCGGGAATCGGCTGAGGCAGCCTGGAGGGAAGAGGGTTTGTACTTTTCAAACAAGAGATCGACGAGCCGCTTATCGTAGATGTTGCCGGGTTTGAGCAGTGAATCATTCAAATTTGCATCATGGAGACCGACGGTCTTGAGGCTGGTAATGAAGAACTTCTTGCCTTCGTCGACATCGACGATCAGCGAAATCGTCTGCCGTTCCTCATTCACCTGCGCATTTGGTATCGAGGTGAAGTTTAGGTGTCCTAGCTGGGCGTAGGCAAAGCGCAGATTGTCAAGCCCTTTGCTGATCGCGGATCGGTCAAATATCTCACCATCCTTGAGGGGGAACAGCGAGCGCAATGCCTTCACACTTGTTACCTCCTTGTTGTTATTGAATCGAATGTCCTCCAGTCGATATTGCTGGCCCGCTTCCACCTGAACGGTAATTGCGACTCGCTCGTTGCCTGGGCTGCTGGTCAGCATCTTCCTCGCGCCATGAACCTGGACTTTAAAGTATCCGTGATCCTGCCATGCTCGCCTCGCTCTTTCCAGCACCTCGTCCACAACTTCATCAGGTTCCCCTGAGTAAGTCTGCTGCCTGAGAGCACTTGCAATCTGTTCTACATTCGCGGGAGGCATGCCAAGCTCGCCCTCAAAGTACAAATCCGCGATGGTCACTTTAGGTCCAGATGGCTGTCTGCCGGTTATCGAAAGCGCGCACACATCGACGTTCTGGTCCTCGGGGTTCGGGGCAAGGCTCTGAGCGCCGGATGATGGTTGGCAGAGCAGGAGGTAGGTGATTGCCAAAATTACGCCTCGACATCGCATGCGGCACATTATAGGACCATGCCAATCGCCTACAAAACGTCGTCGACAAACAGATCGGGCCTCAGCGGTTTGCCCTTCGCTACTGCGTAGGCTGACAGGTCGGAAACTCCCGCATCGCCAAGCACCTCGTCATCGATAAAAAAGTTTCCAGTCGTGCTGCGACTGTCACGGGTCAAAATATGCCACGCCGCGTCGGCTACGATGTCAGGGGACCGGCCCAGCTCGGGCTCGGCCCCGGGAATGATTTGCAGGGCTGCCGTCGCAATGATGGTGCGCGGCCATAGCGCGTTCACTGCAATCCCGGCGCCGCGAAATTCCTCTGCCATGCCCAGCACGCACATGCTCATCCCATATTTCGCCATGGTGTAGGCAAGATGGGGCGCGAACCACTTGGCGCGCATATCGAGGGGCGGCGAGAGCATGAGGATGTGCGGGTTCGCTGCCCGCTCCAGATAAGGCAGGCCGGCTTGCGAACAAAGAAAAGTTCCGCGAGCGTTGACTCCCATCATCAGGTCGTAGCGCTTCATCGGCGTCTTCATCGTACCGGTGAGGCCGATCGCGCTGGCGTTGTTTACCAGGATGTCGATTCCGCCGAAGTGCGCTGCCGCCTGCTCCACCGCGTGGTAAACCTGGTCCTCGAAACGGATATCGACCACGAGCGGCAATGCTTTCCCGCCTGCTGCCTCGATTTCCGCGGCGGCTGTGTGAATGGTACCGGGCAGTTTGGGATGCGGCGTGTCGGTCTTGGCGGCGATCACGATGTTGGCTCCATCGCGAGCCGCGCGCAGTGCGATGGCAAGGCCGATGCCGCGGCTCGCGCCGGTGATAAACAACGTCTTGCCGCAGAGGGTTGTTGCAGTTCTATTTTCGGTCAATTCTGGCCTCCGAAATTACCGGCGAGGATAGCTAACGTCTTCATTGGGTCGTGTATCATGCGCAGCGGGGTTCAGGTCGAATTTTGATCTGGAGAAGCCCAAGGCTCAAAAGATGAACGTACCGCTTACGCCCATGCGATGCCTGTACCGCGCCGTTGACCTCTACGGTAAAAAAATTGGCGTGGTTTCCGGCTCAAAGTCTATTACTTACGCCGAGTTCGGAGAACGTTGTGAACGTCTTGCCGCGGGCTTTGTCTCAGAAGGCATTAAGCCCGGCGACCGCGTGGCCTATCTCAGCTTTAACAATCATCAACTGCTGGAAGGTTACTACGGACCACCCCTGGTCCGAGCCATCGCCATGCCGCTGAATGTGCGCCTGCAGCCGGTTGAACTTACAACCATTCTCAATCATGCGGGGGCCAGCATGCTGGTCTTCGAAAATGAGTTCGCAGCGATGATTCCCGAGCTGCGAAGGACTTGCCCAACCATCAGACGCTACATTGCGATCGACCAGGCGATACCCGAAGCGGATCTGTTCCTGGAAGATCTGATGATGCGAGGTCGCATCGCACGGCCCGATATCTTTTCCTTCGATGAAAATGAGATTGGCGAAATCTTCTATACCAGCGGCAGCACCGGCACTCCAAAGGGTGTAATGCTTTCGCATCGCACGCTCTACGTGCACGCTCTGGGCCTGCTGGGGACATTCTCTTGCAAAGACACCAACGTGGAGCTGCATACCATACCGCTGTTCCATGCCAATGGCTGGGGACGCCCCCAAAGCATAACGATGAGCGGAGCAAAGCATGTGATGGTTCGCCGCTTTGAGCCGGCGCTGGTGCTGCGGCTGATTGAGGAAGAGAAGGCCACCGGAATGACCCTGGTTCCGACCATGGCCAACGCGTTGTTGAATTGCTCGCATCTGGGCAAGTTCGATACCTCAAGTATGCGAATGATTACCATGGGCGGGGCTGCCTCCTCACCCGAGCTGATTGCGCGGCTGGAGCAGGCATTTCATTGTGAGGTGTATTCAGGATATGGGCTCACGGAAACCTGTCCCGTGGCCACCACGGCACAGGTCAAGTGCACCGTGGTTAGCACCGATGAAGCCGACCGTCTCAACCACTCCGCGTCCGCGGGATGGCCGCTGGTCGGAGGCGAGGTTCGCGTAGTCGATTCCCAAATGCGTGATGTGCAGCGGGACCGGGAAGCCGCAGGCGAAGTGGTCATCCGCGGCGACAATGTGATGGACGGCTACTACAACGAACCCGAAGCTAGCAAGGCCGCCATTACCGATGGCTGGCTGCACACCGGAGACATGGCGGTCTGGGACGAAGATAATTACATCTACATTGTTGATCGCAAGAAGGACATCATCATCAGCGGCGGCGAGAATATTTCGTCGATTGAAGTCGAAAAGGCTATCTTCGCCCATCCCGCGGTGCTGGAGTGTGCCGTGGTCTCGGCCCCAGATCAAAGATGGGGAGAGATTCCAGCCGCCATCATCGTTCTTAAGCCCAATCAGCAACTTAACGAGGAACAGTTGATGTCATTCTTGAATTCTCGTATTGCCAAATTCAAAATGCCTCGGCTGGTCAAATTTGTGGACGGGCCGCTGCCAAAGACGGGGACTGGAAAAATGCTGAAGCGTCAGCTCCGCGAGGATTTTTGGCGGGGGAAAGCCACACGGGTGCAGGGATAGAACGCCAGGTTTCGGAAGGAAATCGGACAGCAAACCTCAGGCGCTGAAGCGCCAAACTCTTTAGGCAGTTAGCGGCACGACCGAGGTCGTGCCCTTCCCACATCAGCGTAGTTTTTCGTATGACCACTGGCACTGCCTCAAAGCGCTGTTCTACTGGAGGCAGGAATCGACTGTGGCTTTCTAGTTTCCAATGAAACGAGCATACAGGCTTCGCGCCACGGCGGAATCGGTTGTCCCCTTGATGATCGCCCGGCCATCCGGAAACAACGTCATTTCGTACGGGGTGGGCCAGAACTTCAGGACGAAATCATTGTGCCGCACTTCGCCATGAGGTTTCAGCCGCTGGCTGACTTCCGAGAAATCGATCGGCCTGTGGCGCTCGTGAATCTGCACCGAGTTTCGACCGCAAAGTGTGATGTGGGCTCTGCCTTCGCCTTCGAGATGGACCAAATTGTGTTCGCCGCAGGTTCGGCAGCCTGGTCGTGGATTGCCGGCATTCACCTCGGCCCGTTCATTGCTCCAGACATCGAATGAAAGCAGGGTCCGCCGTAACTTGTCGTGTGCGCCCACCAATAGCTTCAGTGCCTCTGCTGCCGCGATGGAAGCAGCCAGGTTCACCGCTGAATTCAAGATCCCGGCGGTTTCGCAGGTCTCAAACGCTCCGCGCGGAGGATCGGGGAAAAGGCATGCCAGGCAGGCTGTCTGGCCGGGAAGTATATTCAAGGTTACTCCGTAGCTGCTGACCGCCGCGGTGTAAATCCAGGGAAGAGAATTCTTCACCGCAAAATCGTTCAGCAGATAGCGGGTTTCAAAGTTGTCAGTCCCGTCGAGAATCAGTTGTGCTCCGCCCAATAACGACACAACGTTCGCGGGGATCAGGTCCGCTACCTGGGGCTCAATTACAATTTGGGAGTTGAAGGCGGATATTTTTCGAGCCGCTGCGATGGCCTTGGGCAGCGATTGCGCGGCGTCCGATTCATCGAAGAGAGACTGGCGCTGCAGGTTGCTGGGCTCTACATAGTCGCGGTCGATGATCCGGATTGTGCCCACCCCGGCGCGGGCCAGCAGGGAAAGCAGCGCGGATCCCGTGGCCCCGCATCCTACGACGGCCACGCGGGCGACGGCCAGCTTGCGTTGGCCTCCCGGGCCGATGCCGGGGAAGAGTACCTGCCGCGAATATCTTTCTTCCGTTTCCAAAGTGATCACCAGTTCCAGGGGTCCAAGCCATTATTATAGGTGCCGCCCGGTTGCCCGGGCCAAATGCAACACTGCCCGACACTTCTTCATCGAACCCACCATGACCCGCACAAGCGAGGAACCGGTTTGCGTCTGAAGGGAATGGCTCGAATCGTACTTGTGGGGCTGATCATGGCCGGCGCGTTCTGCCGCGCTGGGTGGGGACAATCGGTGTCACAGGAGTCTGCCGGTAGCCCCGCTGCGTCCCAGAGTGACGGGGCGCGTCAAAACAATGGGGAACAAGACAATGGGGATCAAGCCCCTGGCCATCCCGTGGAGATGCCCCCCGCAACAACGGGCGGAATGAACCAGTATGAGGGACTTACAATCCGGAGGATCGATTTCCCCGATCTCCCGGCTGCGAGCGCAAAGCGCCTTCTCGAGCTGATTCCGCAGAAGGCCGGCGCGCCCCTGCAACGAGAGAATGTGAGGCAGAGCATCAAGCTTCTGCACTCCACCGGCCGCTTCGCCGATCTTCAGGTTGAAGCCGAACGAATGTCCGATCAGGTCGTCATTGCAGTTCGTACTCAATCCAATTTCTTCGTCGGCCAGATCTTTGTCGAAGGCGCGCCTAATCCCCCGGCAGCCAATCAGGTGGTGAATGCATCGAAGCTTCAGTTGGGAGAGTTGTTTACCCGGGAAAAAGTCGAGCGCGGGTTGGCTGGGATCAAGCAGCTAATGGAGCAGAATGGCTATTACAAATCCGGCGCTATTGACCAGGATGACCCGCATCCTGAGACGCAGCAGATGGACATCACGTTTCGAATCACTCCCGGACCCCACGCAAAAGTTGGCCATGTGAACGTGTCCGGTCCGGCCGGATTCTCGCAGGGCCAGATCCAGGACATTGCAAGACTTCACCCCGGAGATTACGTTACCGTGCAGCGAGTCAGCCGTTCCCTGGACCGCATTCGAAAAAAGTATCAGAAGCAGGATCGCCTCTTGTCACAGGTGGCAATTGCAGCCCGAACCTACCGTCCGGAAACCAACACCGTCGATTACGCCTTTGAAATCCAGCCCGGACCGAAGGTCAATATCGCCGCCGAGGGCTTCAAGATCAGCCACTCGCAGCTCAAGCGCAATGTGCCGGTGTTCGAAGAAAATGCGCTCGACGACGACCTGCTCAACGAGGGGCGTCGAAACCTCCTCAACTACATGCAGGGCAGAGGCTACTTTGACGCGAAGGTCAGCCAGCAAAAGATTTCCATTTCGGCCGATGAACTGAAAGTGATCTACACCATCGATCCGGGAGAACGCCACAAGCTGGCAAAACTGGAAATCACCGGGAACAGGAGCTTCACCCAGGAACAGATCCGTTCCCGTATGCAAATTCAGCCGGCGGGACGTTTTCTGTCTTATGGCCGGTATAGCCAGTCGATTCTCTCGGCGGATGTGCGCAACATCGTGTCCAACCCGTATCACGCCAATGGATTCCTCGATGTGAAGGTCACGCCCAAAGTGGAAGACAACTATGGCGGCAACAAAAGAGAGCTCGGAATAACCCTGCAAATTGAAGAAGGCGCGCAAACCGTGGTAGGAAACCTTCAAACCGTAGGCAATGAAGTCGCGCTAAACAATCCATTTCCCGATCTCAACATCGCGCCAGGACAGGCTTTCGGATATTCCAAGATTAACGAGGATCGTGAGATTGTCCTCAATTACTACTTCAACAACGGATTTCCGGACGCCACCTTCGAGGCTTCCGCGAAACGCTCACAGGATGATCCCAACCGCCGTGACGTGACCTACACGATCCACCCCGGTGACCAGGTGATTGTGGACCAGGTATTCGTGGCCGGCTTGAACCAAACCCGCAGTTCAGTGGTCCAGCGCGAAATCCAGGTAAAGCCTCGCGATCCTCTAAGTCAGATCGAAATGCTCAACACGCAAAAGAGCCTTTACGATCTGGGCATATTCAGCCAGGTCGACACAGCCGTACAGAATCCTGCCAGCAACGAACGCGAAAAGAATGTTCTGGTGAATGTGCAGGAAGCCAAGCGCTACACATTCAATTACGGCCTGGGGCTGGAATTCCAGACCGGACAGCCCACGGTTAACGGCACCAATCCTCTGGGGGACACAGGGGTCAGCCCGCGAGTTTCGTTCGGCATCACTCGGCTCAACTTCCGTGGCCTGAACCACACCATCGTCTTTAAGACCAACATAGGGCGACTGCAGCAACGTGGCTTGATCAGTTACGATGCTCCGCGTTTATTCAACAATCCCAAGTGGCGCCTCACATTCACCACTTTCTATGACAACACTGTGGACGTCACCACTTTCACCTCACAGCGTCTGGAAGGGTCGGTGGCGGCTGAACAGACCATCAGCAAAGCCAGCATCATGACCTACCGGTTGACCTACCGGCGGGTTAAGGCGAATGACATATCTAAAACCATCAGCAATGACCAGATTCCGCTTCTCTCACTGCCAACCCGGGTAGGCATCCCCAACTTCAGTTATATCCGCAATAAACGCGACAACGATCTGGAGAGCACCAAGGGAAACTACACGACCATAGATGGCGGTGTCGCTGACCGTTACTTTGGCTCAGAGACCGACTTCGGGCGGCTGCTTATTCAGAATTCTACGTATCACGCATTTGGCAAGAACCGGGAAAGGAAATTCGTTCTGGCGCGTTCCACGCGCATCGGAGTCGAAACACCGTTCGGAAGAACTTTCATGCCCCAACCTGGAGAGGAGTGCAACACGCCTGCTCCGGGCGAGCAGTCGTGTCTGCCTCTGGCCGAGCGCTTCTTTGCCGGGGGCGGAAACTCGCACCGCGGATTCGGATTGAACCAGGCTGGGCCACGCGACCCCAAAACCGGCTTTCCTTTGGGTGGAACCGCGTTGTTCGTGAATAACATCGAACTCCGCACTCCGCCACCGACCCTGCCTTTCTTTCAGGACAACATGAGCTTTGCCATCTTCCACGATGCCGGAAACATCTTTACCAATGGACATGACCTGTTTCACAACCTGCTGCGCTGGAGCCAGAAAAACCCTCAGGTCTGCTTGAATCAGGCCACCAGGGTGCAATGTGACTACAACTACATTTCGCACGCCATCGGCGTGGGGGTGCGTTACAAGACGCCGGTAGGCCCGGTGCGCTTCGATTTCGGGTACAATTTGAATCCGCCGGCGTTCCCGAGTCAGAAGACGATTACGGTCAATGGCGTTCAGAATACGGTTTTTGATCCCCAGCACGCGAGCCACTTCAACGTCTTTTTCAGCATTGGGCAGACCTTCTAATGCGCGACAGGCTTTTTATCTTCGTTTGCACTCTTGTCTTTCTCGCTCTGGCATTTTCCTTTAGCTCCGCGGAAGTAATTGACCGCATCGTCGCCACTGTCAATGGTCAGATTATTTTGCAAAGTGATTGGGAAGATGCGCTTCGTTACGAAGCCTTCAGCAGTGGCCATCCTCTGGATCACCTGACAGCGGACGAGCGTAAAGCTGCGCTCGATCACCTGATCGATCAGGAGCTGCTGCGCGAACAGCTTCGATCTCCAGACTCGCAGCACGCCTCCGCGGAGGATGTGACTCAACGCGTCGCCGAAATTCGCAAGCAATATCCCAACAGCGAAAACGAAACCGGCTGGCGGGCAGTACTCCAGAGTTACGGTCTTACCGAAGAAGACCTCAAGAGACGTGTAGCAGCTCAGATCGACCTGATGAACCTGGTTGATTCCCGCCTGCGTCCGGCGGTCAACATCGACAACAAGAGCATCGAGAGCTACTACCAGCAGGAACTTCTGCCGCAACTCCACCACTCCGGAGGGCAAAGCGTCCCGCTGGCGGAAGTGTCAGGAAAGATCAAAGAGCTTCTTACCCAGAAGAAGATCACTCAAATGCTGACGGCGTGGCTGCAAAATCTGCGGGCAGGAAGCCAGATCCGCTCCGAATCTCTGACTGCTGTACCCGGGGGCAGGGGACAATGAGTGAAACCGGCGTAAAGCCGGCACGGCGCAAGATATGGAAATTCCTGCTGTGGTGGATGCTGGCCAGCCTCTTGCTGCTGGCGGGCCTGGGTTGGTACAGCACTACGGACTCGTTTCGCGATCTGGTGCGCCGCCGCCTGGTGGCTATGCTGGAACAGATGACCGGCGGGCGGGTTGAACTTGGAAGCCTGCACACCGTCCCTTTTCATTTCCAGATGGAAGTCCGTGACCTAACCATCCACGGTCGCGAACAGCCCGGAGAAATTCCCTACGCTCACGTGAACAGCCTGATGGCCCAGATGAAGATCTGGTCGATCCTGCGGGCTGACGTTGGGCTCGACTATGTGATTCTCGATCATCCCGTTATCCACATCATTCTTTATCCTGACGGCAGCACCAACCAGCCTGAGCCAAAGGTGAAACAGGTTTCGAGCAAGAAACCGGTCGAGCAGCTTTTCGCGCTCTCCATCAGCCGTCTGGAAGTTCGCCACGGCGAACTCATTTGGGGAGACCGGATAATCCCGCTTGATTTCGCGGCCAGCGGCGTCTCCGCGGACATGAGCTATGCCCTGTTCCGTCGAACCTATGACGGCAATATTTTGCTTGGCAAGGCCGACACTGCTCTGCAGAATTACCGCCCCTTTGCCTGGACGGCTGAAGCTCACTTCAGCTTGAGCCGGAACCGTATCGACATCCGGTCGTTGAAGGCCACCTCCGGCCGAACCCACCTGCAGGCCAAGGGACAAGTGCAGGATTTCAGCCAGCCAGATCTTAGCCGGACGAAGGTGGAAGGCGATTACGACGCAACTGTCGATCTTGCCGAGGCCTCAGCAATCGTGCGGCGCTCCGAGATCCGGCGAGGTGAGGTCCGGCTGACCGGGCATGGCGCCTGGTCCAGCAAAGACTTTTCGTCGATCGGAAAGGCTTTATTGTCGAACCTGGACTGGCGTGACACACCCGTAGGAGTGCACAACGCCAATCTTAGTTCGCAATACTCGCTCAATCCCAAGCGCCTGGTGCTTTCGCAGGTTCAAGGGAAGGTGTTCGGCGGCAGTGTTGCCGGCGAGGCTGAAGTTAACCAATGGCTTAACTGGCAAACCGCGAGCGCGGCTGCAAAAACCAAAGAATCCGACAGGCAGACAGGCACGATTCGTCTGCGCCTCAAGGATCTATCCGCCGCGGAGATCGCGGCAGCCCTTTCAACCCCGTCGCGTCCATTCCACAAGGTCAAGCTTGCCGGGCTGATCAGTGGCAATGTGGATGGTCGCTGGAAGGGCTCCCCCCGCGAGGCGGAATTGCAGTTTGCGGCCGACGTGGTGCCTCCGGCAAAGCTATCCCGCGCCCAGTTGCCCATCACTGCTCATATTCAGGGATCCTACCGTGCCGGCCCGGGCGAATTGCAACTGGATCAGCTGAATGCATCCACGCGCGCAACCCAGGTTCGTGCTTCTGGAACATTTTCCTCCAGCGCTGCGCTCAAACTATTTGTGACCACCACAGATCTGAGCGAGTGGGAGCCGGTATTTAGCGCGGCGGGATATGGTGGCCCGGTACCGGTCACTCTGAAAGGCCATGCGACCTTCACCGGGACAGCGACCGGAAAGCTTTCCGAGATTATGCTTGCGGGGAATTTACAATCGCAAGACTTTGAAACAATGATTCCCGCCACCTCGCAGACACCCGAGAAAATGGTGACATGGGATTCTCTCCGTGCCGACGTTCAACTCTCACCTTCGGTTTTCGCCGTGCGCAATGGAACCTTGAGCCGCAATCCGGATTTGCTTAAGTTCGACTTCCACGCACATCTGTTTCAGAGGCAGTTTACAGACGCCAGCGCTTTTCAGGTGCACGTTGATAGCGAGAATGCCGACCTGGCGGGAATCCTCGCCCTTGCCGGCTATACCTATCCGGTCACGGGAACGGTCGATGTCCAGATGCAGGTGGCGGGCACACGAGCCGCTCCCGTCGGGCAAGGACAGATTTTGCTCCGCAATGGCACCATCTATGGCGAACCGGTTGAGCGTTTCAGTGCGGCGGTCGATTTCAACGGCGGAGAGATCGGGCTCAGAAATATCGAGCTGAAACATTATGAGGCCACCGTCGCGGGCGACGCGGCTTATAACCCGACGAGCCAGGCCGTCCGATTCAATTTGACCGGCGCCGATTTCGACCTGACCCGGATTCTGAAGTTGCAAAGCGCGCACGTTGCCATTGGCGGCCTGGCCGGGTTTTCGGCCTCTGGCTCCGGCACTCTGGACGCGCCTAAGGTCAACGCGGCAATCCACCTGCGCGACCTCACGTTAGACCAGGAGCGAGCGGGAGATTTTACGATTCAGGCAGTATCACAAGGATCTGAAATCAAGATCACCGGGGAATCCCAGTTCGACCAGGCTGAACTCAAAGTAGATGGCAATATTCAGGCGCGTGGCGACTGGCTCGCCGATGTGTATCTCCGCTTCAAGCAATTCGATGTGGATTCGTTATTGCGCGTCTACCTGAAGGATGGCGTGACGGGGCATTCGAGGGCGGACGGCGAAGTCCACCTGGTTGGCCCGTTGCGCCGGCCCCGCGAACTCCAGGTCACCGCTCGTCTCGACGGTGTCGACGCCGGTATCGAAGATGTCAAACTCCACAACGATGGCCCGATTCGTTTCTCCATTGCCAACCAGACGGTCAAGATTGATCAGTTCCATCTGGTGGGGGACGACACTGACGTTTCGGCTACGGGAACCGTCCAGCTCACTGGAGAGCGTGATCTGGATGTGCGTGCGCAAGGGCGGGTAAACCTGAGGCTGATCGCGACCTTCAATCCGGATTTCACCTCTTCCGGAGTGGTTACGGTTGATCTGGCGCTTTCAGGCCCGTTTGCCAATCCCGTAACTCAGGGCCGTGTGCGCGTCGATCATGGAGCCATCGCTTACATTGATCTGCCCAGTGCCCTGAGCGATATCAATGGCTCGTTGATCTTCAATCAAGACCGCTTGCAGATCGAGACCCTCACCGCGCATACCGGCGGCGGCCTGGTCACCTTCGGGGGTTACGCCACCAACCGCGGAGGAAAGCTCAGTTACGACCTGACCGTGCAGGGGCAGGACGTTCGCCTGCGTTACCCGCCCGGCATCAGCTCTACCGCCAATGCCGATCTTCATTTTGCCGGCAGCTCCTCCGGTTCTACTCTGACCGGGAACATCACGGTGATGAAGCTGGCGATGACTCCGGGCTTCGACTTTGGTGCCTATCTGGATCGCTCCCAGGCCTCTGCGCTTCCGCCTACCAATCGTCTGTTAAACCGGATTCGCCTGGACGTGCACATCGTTACCACGCCGGAACTCCAAATGCAGACATCCAGCGTTCGGCTTTCCGGTGACGCCGATCTGCACCTCCGGGGCACGGCGGGGAAGCCTGTGATTCTGGGTCGCGCCGACATTATCGAGGGCGAAGTTTACTTCAATGGCACCAAGTACAGTCTGGAACGGGGTGACGTCACATTCATTAATCCGGTTACCACTACCCCGGTTCTTGATCTGCAAGCCACTACGCGAATTCGTGACTATGACGTAACCCTCAACCTCAATGGCCAGATTGATCGGCCGAACGTGACATACCGCTCCGAGCCGCCGCTGCCCACGTCCGACATTATTGGACTTCTGGCGTTCGGGCAGACGTCGGAAGAATCGGCGCAATTGAACCAGTCGCAGTCTGCGTTCAATTCGGAGACCTCCAGCGCGATCCTCAGCGCGGCGCTCAACGCCACGGTGAGCAACCGCGTGCAAAAACTCTTTGGCGTCAGTCGCATCAAGATCGATCCTCAGGGGCTCACGACCGAGACTTCGCCGACGCAAACAGGTCCGGCCGTGACGATCGAGCAGCAGGTGCAGAACAATCTGACCCTTACCTACACCACCAATGTCGCGCAGGCCTCTCAGCAGATCATTCAGGTGGAATACAACCTGACCCGCAACGTCTCCATCGTGGCGGTACGCGATCAGAACGGCGTTGTCAGCTTCGACGTGAGAGTTCGCCAGCGCAAGAAGTGAATGCAGGATTCGCATTGGTGGCTGCGCTTTGCCCGCCCCAGCCCAACGCCGGCGTCATCCTGAGGGGCTTCAGCCCCGAAGGATCTTGCGCGCAGCGCCACACTTGCTGCAGCTGCACAACCGCTCCACGCCAGTTCCTTCGCAAGCTCAGGATGACGCCAATGCGGAGGATGCGTATCCGCACAACACCCGAGTCGCGGCCAGGCTTTGCTAACTGATAGCATGGTGCGTCGACCTTGATCAGCCATCTCCATCCCGATCGCTTCACTATGGATCGCCAGAACATGGTCGAAACCCAGCTTCGAGCCCGCGGGATCCGCGACGCTCACGTTCTGCGCGCCATGGAACGCGTCCCGCGTCACGAGTTTGTGGATCCGTGTTATCGCAACCAGGCCTACGAGGATCACCCTCTCCCGATCAATGCCGGCCAGACCGTCTCGCAGCCGTTTATCGTTGCGCTGATGCTGGAAATCCTGCACCTGGAGCCGGGGTCAAAGGTATTGGAGATTGGAACCGGTTCGGGATATCAAACCGCAGTTCTGGCTGAGATTTGTGGGCACGTTTACTCGGTCGAGCGCCATCCACAACTAGCCTCGGAAGCGCAGGACACGCTGTCACGTCTGGGTTTTACCAATCTGACTTTACGGGTGGGCGACGGCAGCCTGGGATTGCCCGAGTACGCTCCCTTCGACGCCATTGTGGTGTCTGCCGCGGCAGAACGAATTCCTGCGCCGCTCTTTCAGCAGTTTGGTGAGGGTGGACGCCTGATCATTCCCGTGGGCTCGCACGGGGCGCAGGAATTGCAACTCGTACGCAAGCGGGAAGGGAAGCCACTGATCACTTTGCTGGACGGATGCCGCTTTGTCCCCTTGATCGGCAGCGCCGCTTAGGCTTTACAATTCTTTCGTGCCCTTTCTTCGCAACCTGCGCGTCACTCTGGAAATGATCAAGTGGGAGCACTCCATCTTTGCGCTCCCGTTTGCGCTATGCGGAGCCATGCTGGCGGCCAACGGCCTTCCTTCGGGACAGCAGTTGCTCTGGATCATCGTGGCCATGGTGTCAGCCCGATCGGCCGCCATGGCGTTCAACCGGCTGGCCGACGCATCCATTGACGCCGCTAACCCGCGGACTCAAACCCGTGCTCTGCCTGCGGGCACTCTGACGCCCATGTTCGTGGCAACGTTTGTAGCCGTGTCTTGTGGCGTGTTCGTGTTGGCTGCCGCCCGTCTGAACCATCTTGCGCTCGCCCTTTCGCCCGTTGCCCTGGCTGTTGTATTGCTCTACTCCTATACCAAGCGTTTTACGCGCTGGTCGCATCTGGTCTTGGGATTCGCCCTGGGCATTGCACCATCCGCTGCCTGGATTGCGATTCGCGGATCTTTCGATCTCCGTATTTTGTTGCTCACCGCCGCGGTTACTTTCTGGGTGGCCGGATTCGACGTGCTCTATGCCTGTCAGGATTATGAATTCGACACCCAAAACGGCCTGCACTCCATACCCCGATATTTCGGCATCGTCCGCTCGCTGTGGATCGCGCGTCTGTTCCACGTATTCATGCTGATCCTGCTGATGGGGCTGGTGGTCGCTTTCGGGCTGGGGAAGCTGGCCGTGATCGGAGTAGTCATAGTGATGCTCCTTCTTGCCTATGAACACTCCCTGGTTTCGCCCACCAATCTCTCAAAACTGAACGCGGCCTTCTTCACTATGAATGGGGTGATTTCGGTGGTGTTCTTTGCTTTCGTCGCCGGGGACCTTCTGCTACGGAAGTGAACAGTGCAGGGTGGAGCAGGTGAACCTGGTCCGCATTCCGGGCGAAACGTTTTGCAAGGGTAAAGCAGTTCTTCAGCGCTGCAATTGCAGATGGGTGACAATGCGGTTCTAGCCGCCGAGGTACTTAGGGGCTGAAGCCCCGGAAACAAGGCAGTATGCTGTATGTAGGCCTTGAAGGCCTGCTCCACCCCGTGCAAAGCAACGGCGGCGCTCCTTTTTTCAAGCAAGTCGATCTGCAACCTGGTAGCTGCCGAGGCTACTACCTGCCAGTCGACTGTGACTTCCCCCGCTTGCCTGCGGTATCATCAACAGTGATGTCTACTCTGCATCCATTTCAGACTGACGATCCGAGACTGCAGCCGGTCCACGCCAAAGTTCTGGCGGGAGAGCGGCTTAACGAGCAAGACGGGCTCACCCTCTACCGAACCGGTGACATTCTGGCGGTTGGCTGGTTGGCCAACCACGTCCGCGAACGCATGCATGGCGACACGACTTACTTCAACGTCAACCGCCATCTGAACCCGACCAACGTTTGCGTGGCAGCTTGCCGGCTGTGTGCCTTCGGTCGCAAAAAAGACTCGCCCGGCGCTTACACCATGGCTCTGGACGAGGCATTCGAGACCGCGGCCTCCGGATATTCCGAGGCAGTCACGGAATTTCACATCGTAGGCGGCCTGCATCCTGATCTGCCATTCCAGTATTTCCTCGATCTCATCTCCGGACTGAAGCAGCGCTTTCCGCAAGTGCACCTGAAAGCTTTCACCATGGTCGAGGTGGCGTACCTTTCCAAGCGTGCCAGGCTTTCGATTCGAGAGACTCTGGAACAATTGAAGGCGGCGGGTGTGGATTCGCTTCCAGGCGGAGGCGCAGAGATTTTTGCCGACCGCGTGCGCCATATCATCTGCGACCACAAGATTGACGGCGACCAGTGGCTGGACACGGCCAAGCTAGCTCACGAGATCGGCCTGAAGTCGAATGCCACCATGCTTTATGGCCACGTCGAGAACGACGAAGATCGTGTTGATCATCTGCTCAGGCTACGAGCCCTGCAAGATGAAACCCATGGCTTCCAGACTTTTATTCCATTAGCGTTCCATCCCGACAACACGCCGCTGCAGCACCTGCCCAAAACCAGCGGCATGCTTGACATCAAGCAGATTGCGGTAAGCCGCCTGGTCCTCGACAATTTCCCCCACATCAAAGCGTACTGGCAAATGATGAGTCCCAAGATCGCGCAGATCGCCTTACGATTCGGCGCCGATGATATCGACGGCACCGTCATCGAAGAGAAGATCTACCACGACGCCGGAGCCACTACTCCGCAAGGAATGCAGCGCAAAGACTTAATTCGCCTGATTCGCGAGGCTGGCCGAGAGCCGGTCGAGCGCGACACGCTGTACCGCCCGGTGACGAGAACCGAAACATCAGTTACCGTCGCTGTTTAAACGCCGTTCGCTCCGCGCATCCCTCCATCGCTGTCCTCCTGAACGAGGAGAAGGACCCATGTATTGTTCCACTGCATTGTCCCGATCGAGTCTTTCCTATAAGTAAGCATTGAATCTCTTCTCCAGCGGAGCGACGTGGAGCGGCACAATCCATAGGTTCTTCGCTTCGCTCAGGATGACATCAAAAGAATATGAATTTTGCAGTTGCGTTTTTTCCTGCGGGTGTAGAATCCGATTAGTAGGGACGATAAAGCTTCACGGGACCCGCTACCCGTGTTCTGAGGCTTGGCATGAATGTCCATATCAGCTATAAGCTGCACAAAACTCCCGATCTCGAAAAAGAAATTCACAACCTGGTAGAGAAACTGCGCAAGCGGCTGCAGGTCTTCCGGCCCGAATTGCTGCACCTGAAGGGCGTGGTGGAGCAGAGTTCCCCGCGCGAAGGAGCGAAAGTATCGCTGAACCTGCGTCTGCCGTCAGGTCAGATGGCAGTTCAGCAAACTGCGCCAACGCCGGTGGCAGCACTCAAAAGTGCCTTTGACGACCTGCGTCAACAGATCACCCGGCATAAAGATTTGCTGCGAAGTTCCCACAAGTGGACGCGTCGCCGTTCAGGAAATTCCCGTCCGGCGGCACAGGTCCCATTTGAGGAGACTCTTGCTGCATTGCAGCCTTCCACGATTTCAGCCGAAGACATCCGCTCCTACGTCAACGCGAATCTTTCCCGTCTGGAACGCTTTGTCGAGCGTGAACTATATTTCCGGGAGGCCGCCGAGCAGATGGTGGCTGACTCGGTCACCAAAGAAGAAGTGATTGACGAGGTCATCGCCGCTGCCCTTGGGGATGGCGGAGACAAGCCTGAAAAGATGGCCCTCGAGCCGTGGCTGTACCGGCTGGCCATTCATGCCATCGGGGATCTTCAGGCACGAAGCTCCGATCACGTCTTGTCGGTGCACCTCGAAGACTCGGCTCGTATGCCTAACGTTCGGGCCAGTGACGAGCCCGAGCTGCAGTTTCATCAGCCGGACGAAACTCTTACCCGGGAGAGCGTCATCGCCGATCGTCGCACCGCTACCCCCGAGGACATCGCATCGTCGGATGAGATCGATCGGCTTATGCAGTTTGCTCTGGCGGCTGCCAAGCCGCGAGACCGCGAAGTCTTCATTCTGCACACCATCGAAGGATTCACAGTGGCAGAAATTGCCGCCATCACCGACCGCAAGCCCGAGGCAATCGGTGCCTCGATTGTCGCCGCCCGCGAACACCTGCGGCGTTCTCCCGCCATAGCAGATCGTTTCAAGAACACGGGTTGGCAAAAGACGGGCACAGACTGATCGCTGTTGCATCAGGAGGACAAGGGATGATCACTCGCGAGGACATGCTTGAGCTGGCTCAGTTCCAGGGTCATGGAACGGAATGTGCAATCAGTTTCTATTTTCAGCCATCTCGTCCCAAGAACAAATCACACCGCGAGGACGCCATTCTGGCCAAGGATTTGGTTCGCCAGGCGCTACGCGAGGCAGAGAAGGACGGCCGCAACGGGTGTGCCCGGTCCGACTTGCAGCGAATTCAGGAGGTGTCTGCTGAATGGCAAGGGATTAAGACCGCCAAGGTTGTCTTCGCCTGCAGCAGCCGGAACCTCTGGCGCGAGTTCGATTTGCCGCCCCAGTTTGCCAGTACTGAGCTCTTTGTCAATCGGCGCTTTCATCTGAAACCGCTGGTTCTGGCTTTGCGTGCGCAACCGCGCCTGTGGATGGTTGTGCTGGACCGCCACCGCGCCCGGATATTTGATCTATACCTCGATGAGCTCAAGGAACGCGAATCCCTGTTTCATGCTCTGCCACGTCGCGGCCGCGGGGATGGCTTCGCTGGATACGACGCTGGCCACGCCGAACGCAGCGTGAATGAAGAAATACTGCATCACTACAAGAATGTAGCCGAATACCTGCGACAGAGCCAGGAAAAAGGCAGCTTCGACAATCTGATCATCGGATGCCAGGACGTAAATTGGCACGAGTTTGAGACACACCTCCATCCCTACGTGAGGAAGCAATTGTTGGGGAGGTTTACGGCGGACGTTGCCACCATCACCGAAATGCATTTGCGCGGCCAAGCCACAGAGATCCTGCGGCAATCACTGGATCAGCATCGCCGCGAACTGCTGAATGAAGTCCTTAGCCAGGCCAAAAGCAATGGCAACGGCGTCACTGGCCTGCGGCGTGTGTTGCGTTCTCTCGAACTGGGCGAGGTGCAGAAATTGCTGGTGGGGGAAAACTACTCCGCCCGAGCGGTCGAGTGCAGCAGTTGCGGCCATCTCGACGCCCACATGGTGCGCTATTGCCCACTATGCGGCCGCGGCACACAGGAGATCGAGGATGTCTGCGAGATCATCGTCCCGTCCGCTATCCGTCGCGGTATCGAATTGTTCTTTGTGAAGGACGAAGCGGAGCTGGATCACGTTGGCAACATTGCCGCGCTACTCCGTTTCCGCTCCGATCAAAGCAAAAGCAGGCTGGCGGCAGCGTCGTAATTGACCGCGTGTGGGGCGGACACACTTGTCCGCCGCCTTTGACTTTGCCTTTAGGTGTTCGCGGCAAACGCTCTCGCAGATCTTCTAAGCGATCTGCAATCCGGATCCCCCATCTCAATTCAACATCAGAAGCGGCGGACAAGAGGCGGACAAGAGTGTCCGCCCCACACCAACGGTCATGGTATGCTTTCGGGTTTTGTAGCTTTGACTCGCTCGCTGGCAATCATGGAGAACCAGAATGGCCTTCTCGCGTCGGGATTTCCTCTCAAGCGCTGCCCTTGGTGCCGTCTCGCTCGGTCTGGAGGGGCAGGCAGAGACCAAACCCAACTCCCCCAAGCCTGACGCAACCGGCAAGAGGCCGATCATTGTTTCGGCGTTCAATGGCTATGACTACCTCGACGACGCCTTCGCCTTTCTGAAGAGCGGTGGCGATACGTCTAGACGCCGCCCTAAAAGTGGTTAAGGGGCCAGAAGATGATCCCACTGAAGATAGCGTCGGTCTGGGCGGGTTGCCGAACGAAGAAGGCGTAGTGGAACTCGATTCCTGCTGCATGCACGGTCCTTCACGGCGCGCGGGTTCAGTTGGGGGCGTGCGCAATATCAAGAACGTGTCATTGGTTGCGCAGGCAGTGATGCAGCATACCGGACACGTCATGCTGGTGGGAGAAGGTGCGGAGCGTTTCGCCGTGGCCCAGGGGTTTCTACGCGAAAACCTGCTTACCGAACGGTCTCGTAAAACCTGGTTGCTGTGGAAAGAGACTCATTCCGACTGGTGGGGCCCGGGTTTGGCCGATCCAGCCTGGAAGAAGAAGGTGCCGTCGGCGCCGCATGCGAAGACTTCCGGAAACGAATCGACCGTATGAGAATTGACCGCATGAAAGAAGTTGCCGCCGATCTGGGAATTGCGCCCGAGCATCAGCTGCTTGCGATTCATAAAGTTCTGTTTCCGCCTACCGGAACCATCCACTGCTCGGCCTTGAACGAAAAAGGAGAGATCTCAGGCACCACAACAACGAGCGGCCTGGCCTGGAAGCTTCCCGGACGCTGCGGCGACTCGCCAATCATCGGAGCTGGCTGCTACACCGATCAGGATGTGGGCTCGGCAGGCGCTACCGGCAGCGGCGAAGAAAACATCAAAGTCGCCGGCGCCCACACGATTGTCGAGAACATGCGCCACGGAATGTCGCCGCTCGACGCCGGCATGGACGCGCTGAAGCGCATCGTTCGCAACTACAACGGCGATATGGACCGCCTCCGCTTCACCGACATGACTTATTACGTCCTGCGCAAGGACGGGGCCTACGCGGGCGTTTCGCTGTGGGAAGGGTACGAGCCGGGCAGGCCCCACAAGATCGCGGTCCACGATGGCGTCAAAAGGGCGGAGAAAACCGTGAACCTGTTCTCGGGCGTTTCTCAGGAGTGGCCACCGACGCCGGTGTAATGCGCCGTTTGAATGTAACAGCGCGGTTAGGGAACCAGAGCGATCCCAGCTTGGCCTGCTGCAGCGAGCAGGCGGCGATCCAGTGTGGCAAGAGGAAGCCTTTCACGGCGTGCCATATCCAGGTAAACCGCTTCATATGCTGAAAGCTGGAAACTGAGGGCGGTCGTCAAAGCTTGCCGGACGGAGCAGGCGCGATTGGTCGCCCGGGCGCAGCACAAGACGCTCAACGCGGCTTTTCGGAAGTGGCTCGAGCAGTATGCCGCGCACGCGGGAGGGGGCGGCGGGGGGATGCGCTGATTCGTCGTCTCCGACATGTGATGTCTGGCGGTCCTTATACCCGGGACGAGATGAATGAGCGGTAGATTTTTCCTCGATACCAACATTTTCGCCTGCGCCTTCGACGCCCGAGCACCCGCCAGGGCGAAGCGAGCCTCACAGCTCATTCGACGAGCAGCGGATACAGGCAAAGGGATTGTCAGTTATCAGGTGGTGCAAGAGTTCTTTAACGTTGCGTTTCGTCGTTTCGCGCAACCCATGGGTACAGCGGAGGCCATCACCGTCTTCGGTCTACTGGCGACTCAATCCTCTTCGGTTCTCTACGTCGGAGCGTTACGCATCGCCAGAGAATACAGGCTGGCTTGGTATGACTGTCTTATCGTGGCCGCAGCCCTGCAGGGCGAGTGCACCATCTTGCATTGGCGAAGATTTACAACACAGCCAGCAAATCGAAGACCTCCCGGATCGAAAACCCGTTTGTATGACCGATCATGGCTGGGAAGCTGATGACGATCAACGATTAACTACCAACGACCAAAGACTAACGACCAGCGACAATCGACATCAACCGCCTCTACACAAACCTGACCTTCACATCCGGCCCCTTCTCCAGATGAATGCTGTCGATGAATCTGACCTTGCCCGTGCGCAGGGTAAGAATCACGGATGAAGTTCGCGTGCCTTCGCCGAAAAAGCGGACCCCTTTCATCAGGGCCCCGTCGGTCACACCCGTAGCGGCGAAGATGAGCTGCTTGCCGGGGGCGAGGTCCTCAGCTTCATAAACCTTGTTCTTGTCTTTGATTCCCATGCGCGCGATACGTTCTTCCAGTTCGGGCTTGTCGATGATCAGGCGTCCCAGCATGTAGCCGTTCAGACAGCGTATCGCGGCTGCGGTGATCACGCCTTCGGGAGCGCCTCCCGAGCCCATGACCGCGTGTACGCCCGTTCCGATGACTGCGGCGGCGATGCCGGCGGACAAATCGCCATCGCCGATTAATCTGATTCTTGCCCCGGCCTTGCGAATGTCGGCAATCAGCTTTTCGTGACGTGGCCGGTCGAGCACAATCACCACCAGATCCTCGACGTCGCGGTGCATGCGTTTAGCGATGTTCTTGAGGTTGTCGACCACCGGCGCGTCAATATCTACGGCCCCTTTGCAGGATGGCCCGACCACGATCTTTTCCATATAGCAGTCGGGGGCATTGAGCAGCCCGCCGCTTTCGGAGGCGGCCAGCACGGTGATGGCGCCGGGCGCGCCCGTGGCGCACAAGTTCGTTCCTTCCAGAGGATCGACGGCAATATCTACTTCCGGTACCTCGGTTCCGTCGGGAAATTCGGCGCCAACTTTTTCGCCGATGTAAAGCATGGGCGCCTCATCCCGTTCGCCCTCGCCAATCACAATGGTGCCGCGCATGGGGATGGAGTCCATGGTCTTGCGCATGGCTTCGGTGGCCACCTGGTCGGACAGCTTGCGCTCCCCCTGGCCCATGGTATGAGCGGAGGCGATCGCCGCAGTTTCCACCACTCGCAAAAATCTGGACGCCAGGTCGCTTTCAATGTTCCGGCCAAAGGTTCTCGCCTTGGCTTCCGACTTTGAATTCGTCCCCATAAGTACCTCCTTTTGAGTCGTTTGTGACTATAACTCCACCTGACTTGAGAGTGTAAATGACGGGCGTGCGCCACGCGGCCCGGCACTTGAGGCAAGTTCGGGGTTTCGTCCCGGCCGGTAGCGAGGAATTTGGTGGGTAGGGAATCGGCGTCGAATCCGGCGGGACCCCTCAAAATAGAGCCGCGTGTTCCTTTGGATTTATCGTGCTGCGGCACTTTCGCGCCAGCGCACAAGCTTCTATCCCGGCACAGCAGGAACTGTCCCAAAGGACGCCTGGAGCCTGGAAAGCTGTTACGGGCTACTCCCGAAGGAGTGCCCAATTCCATCTGGAACACGCGGACCAGGAAATTCTGCATCTCCCTGAATTATCCTGTCAATGCCAGAATTTGGTGCAATTCCGCGCTGATGAGTTGTTTCAAAACGCGTCGATCCCGGTCACGCTCTGTCCGATGATCAAGGTGTGAATGTCGTGAGTGCCTTCGTAGGTCTTGACCGACTCCAGATTCGCCATGTGTCGGAAGATGGGATATTCGTCGGCCACGCCGTTGGCGCCGAGGATGTCCCGCGCCATGCGAGCACACTCCAGAGCCATCCAGACGTTGTTTCGCTTGGCCATGGAAATATGCTGCGGGGCGACTTTGTCTTTGTCCTTGAGGCGTCCCACCTGCAACACCAGCAGCTGGGCCTTGGTGATTTCAGAAATCATCCAGGCAAGTTTTTCCTGCACCAACTGGTGTGAAGCGATAGGTTGATCGCGGAACTGCTTACGAAACAGGGAATACTGCAGCGCGCAATCGTAGCAGGCCATGGCCGCGCCCACGCCGCCCCAGGCGATGCCGTAACGAGCCTGACTCAGACACATCAGCGGAGACTTCAATCCTCCGGTTTTAGGCAGCAGGTTCGATTCTGGAATCCGTACGTCCTGCAAGGAGAGACTCGAGGTTACCGAAGCGCGCAGCGACCATTTGCCATGAATGTCTTCCGCCCGGAACCCAGGCCGGTCGGTTTCCACCAAAAAGCCGCGAATCTTGTTGTCTTCGTCCTCAACTTTAGCCCAAATGATAGCCACGTCAGCGATGGAGCCCGAGGTGATCCACATCTTCTCGCCGTTGAGAATATATTCCTTGCCTGACTTTCTGGCGCGAGTTCGCATGCCTCCGGGATTAGAACCGAAGTCGGGTTCGGTCAGCCCAAAGCAGCCAATCTTCTCGCCCTTTTGCATCACGGGAAGCCAGGTCTGTTTCTGCTCGTCGCTGCCAAAGGCGTAAATCGGATACATAGCCAGCGAAGAGTGGACGCTCACGAACGAGCGGATTCCGCTGTCCCCTCGCTCCATCTCCTGCATCACCAGACCATATTCCACATTCGACATACCGGCGCAGCCATAGCCGTGGAGGCTGGCGCCGTAAAAGCCCAGGTCGGCCATTGGTTTGACCAGTTCCCGGGGGAAGCGGGCGGAGCGGTTGCACTCCTCAATGACAGGAATCAGGTTGTCTTCAATGAATTTCCGGGTAGTGTCGCGGACAAGACGCTCGTCGTCGGTCAGCAAGGAGTCGAATTCGAGGAAATCGACTCCCCGGAACTTGATAGCCATCGGTATCTCGTTTCTGTTTCGTCGCCGCGACCCGGGCAGGCACTCAGGGGAGTGGAAACCCTAGAAGGTAACAAAGCCTGCATTGGCGCGTCAAACCCGCGAAGAATGTGGGGCGGAGACTCCTGTCCGCCGCCGCTAGTGTCCTGATTTGGCTTTCTCGGCGCATTTGGTGGAAGTCCTTTGCGTTCTTTGCGGTATCCGCAAAAAGATTTTAACCGGAAAGGTCGCCGAGAACGCCGCGAAGGACGCCAGGCCATTGAATGAATCAGCTTGGGACGCCACCTCGCCGCCTTTGGAGTTGCCTTAACTGCTTCTCCGTGTTGCCTGCCATCCTGGGGCCCAGAACCGCGGTCCCAGGCCGGGACACGGTTTTGACAATCTTTTTGCAAGCCGTCGGCATGCCTCTGGACAGGAGGCATCTAACTGCTTGTAAGCGGGTTTTGGTAAGTTGCACAGTTGCCCGAAGAGAGGCACAATATTCCGGCCCTGGACATGAGATTCGACTTGGCGTTCAAAATCTTCCATCGACGAACGATACGGGCACTAGGAGCCGGAGTGGTATTTCTGGCTGCGTTTGTGATTCCCGTCAATTCCGCCGATGTTCCGGCTCCCCGGGTTACTCTTGATCAAGGCTTTCGTCTGCTGTACAACCTGGATTTCGACCAGGCTCATCGTCTTTTTCTTTCCTGGCAACGCGAGAATCCCCAGGATCCGGTCGGCCCCACGGCCGAGGCGGCGGGGTTGCTGTTCTCCGAGTTTCATCGCCTGGGGATTCTGGAATCGCAGTTCTACGCCGACGACAAGAGTTTTCAGAATCGGGACAAAGTAACAGTCCGGATCCCGCGCGTGCGTGACAATTTCAACGCGGCCCTGGCCCGTGCCCAGAACGCCGCTACACGCTCGCCTCGCTACAAGTCCTCAGGATCGCGATGCCTTGTTTGCCATGACCCTGACGTCGGGGTTGCAGGCCGACTACGCGGCGATGATTGAAAAGCGCAATCTGTCTTCTCTGCGCTATACCCGGGAGGCCAACGACTGGGCCGCCAAGCTGCTGGCAGTAGATCCAAAACGTTACGATGCTCACGTGGCCACAGGCTTCAGCAAATACATCATCGGCAGCATGGCTGCTCCGGTGCGATGGATCATGCGGCTAGGCGGAGTTTCGGGTGACAAAAAGCAAGGACTCGCCGAGTTGCAGATGACTGCCGATCACGGTCAATATCTCGGTCCCTTCGCGCGCATCTTGCTGGCGATCGCGTATGTTCGCGATAAAGACACAGCCCGCGCCCGCGGAGTTCTGGCCGCGCTGCGCGACGAGTTCCCCAAGAACCCGCTGTTCGCGCGAGAAATTGCCCGTCTCGACGCTATTCACTAGGTCCGTATGGCGCGGGCGCCCGCGTCCGCGGCTTTTGACGTAGATCCTGGCACCGAAGAATTCCCAACAGCAATCACGTGGTTCACGTGAAATTCACTCCTTTGTAACACTCCTGTAACATTTACGGCGTAGAAACTGCGGCATCAATTAAGGAGGACCATCGAGTGATCCGCCGCATCGTGCTTTTGTGTCTCGCTCTCGCCCTACCTGCTTTAGGGCAGACAACTTTGAACGGAGCAGGAGCAACTTTCCCCAATCCGATGTACCAAAAGTGGTTCAGCGAATACCACAAGGCTCATCCTGATATCCAGTTCAATTATCAATCCATCGGAAGCGGTGGCGGCATCCGCCAGGTGCTGGCGCAAACGGTCGATTTCGGCGCCAGTGACGGTCCCATGACCGACGAGCAACTCTCGCAGGCCAAGACCAAGATTCTGCACATCCCCACTGTGCTTGGCGCCGTGGTTCCGGCCTACAACGTTCCCGGGGTCTCCGGTGAATTGAAGTTCACACCGGAGGCATTGGCGGGAATCTTCACCGGAAAAATCACGACCTGGAACGATCCTGCGATCGCCAAGGCGAACCCTGGCGTCAACCTTCCCAACCAGACCATCATCGTGATCCATCGTTCTGACGGCAGCGGTACCACCTACATCTTCACCGACTATCTCTCCAAGGTCAGTTCGGAGTGGCAGAACGGGCCGGGGAAGGGAACTTCCGTAAAGTGGCCCGTCGGATTGGGCGGCAAAGGCAACGAGGGCGTTGCCGGAATGATTCGCCAGATGCAGGGTGGAATCGGCTACATCGAACTGATCTACGCGGTTCAGAACAAGATCGACTACGGCAGCGTCAAAAATGCTTCCGGAGCGTTCGTGAAAGCTTCACTGGACAGCGTGACGGCAGCGGCCGCTTCCGCCAAGAGCATGCCAGCGGATTTCCGCGTATCGATCACCAATGCGCCGGGGAAAGATGCTTATCCCGATTTCCAGCTTCACCTGGCTGCTGATACCGGAAAAATCCAAGGAGGCTGGCAAGGGGAAAATCCTCGCCGACTTCCTGACCTGGATGGTCGACGATGGCCAGAAGATGACTGCCGATCTGACCTACGCGCCTTTGCCCGGGAATGTGGCGGACAAGGTCAAAGGCGCAATCAAGCAAGTGCAGTAGGGAGCTTCGAGAAGAAGTCGGGAGATCGATACTGGCGCGAGGGACGGTCGAAAGCGTCCGCCCCTTCTCGTATTTGGGGCAGGTTTCGATTTCGGTTCCGGGACGTCACCATCTCTCCTCATGTTCTATACTTACCTCTGAATGAAGCGTTTCTGGGCAATTGCGGTGTTGCTGATGCTACTGCTTTCAGTGCCAGCTCTGCAGGCGGCGGAAAAGCAGTATGGACCAGGCCGGATCGTGAGTCTTGAGAAAAAGGCCCATGAACGGGTTCTGTACTATCTGGTAAACACTCCCGTTACGCAGGACGATCCTTACTACGAAATCTCGCTGCAACAGGGCACCTGGCTATACCTTACGGAGTACACGCCGAGGCACGCGGCCGACAGCCTGCCCGACGAATGGAAGCCAGGCGCTGACATTCAAATGAAGCTTACGGATAAGCATCACGCGTGGGTCAGATCGGCTGGGGGACCTGAATCTTCAGGTAATCGTCTTGAAACGCGTACCAGTAACCGGGGATGCTGCAGCACCAGACCCCGCGCCCGTTCAGAAATAATCGTTGTAGCTCGCCGGGCTCGAAGTCAGTCATCAGGAACGGTCCTAACCCTGCAACTTGCCAGTTTTGAAATATGTCACGCCTCGCGCTCGATAATCCGGCCTATTACATCAATCGAGAAGCCTCCTGGCTCGCCTTCAATCGCCGCGTCCTCGAAGAAGCACAGGACGAAAAGAACCCACTTCTAGAGCGTCTGAAATTTCTTTCCATCTCCGCCAGCAATCTCGATGAATTCTTCGAGGTCCGCGTGGCCGGACTGGTACAGCAGATCGAAGACGGGTATACCGAGGCAGGACCGGACGGCCTCACCCTCGTCGAGGAGCGCGATGTTGTTTCGCGAGAGACTCACAAGTTCGTCGATGACCAGTACCAGTGCTGGAACGAAGAACTGCGGTCCGGCGATCTCCACGCATGGGATCCGCGTGCTTGGGTTGCACGAGTTGGACTCCCGCGCCCGTGTTTTCATCGAGGACTATTGCGAGCGCGAACTGGATCTTCTGCTGACCCCAGTGACCGTGGACCCGGCCCATCCTTTTCCGCGAGTGATCAACAAAGCTCTGTCAGTAGCCTTCCTGCTTCGCCGCAGGCGCCGTTCCGCACTTACCTACACCGGCGTGGTTACCGTGCCGCGTGCCTTGCCTCGTCTGATACGCCTGCCTTCGGACGGAACCGACGATTTCATCTTCCTGGCTGACCTGGTAGCATTCCACGCCTCGCGGATGTATCACGGTTACGACATCGTCTCATCGGCGGCCTTTCGCGTCACCCGCAACAGCAATCTCTACCTGGCAGAGGAAGAATCTCGCAACCTGTTGGAGTCGGTGCGTACCGAATTGCACAACCGGCGCAAAGGCGACGCCGTTCGTCTTGAAATCGAGTCGGACGCCGATCCCGAGATCATCGAACGCCTGCGCACCAACTTCGACCTGGAGCCCTGGCAGGTATTCTCGGTGAACGGCCCGGTAAATCTGTCGCGCTTGTTCAACATCTACGAACAGACAGCGCATCCCGATCTCAAGTTCAAGACTTTCATTCCGCGCGAACTTCGACTGACCGCCAAGTCGCAGGATTTGTTTGAGGAACTTCGCCGTCACGACGTCCTGCTACATCACCCCTTCGATTCTTACGATGCCGTGGTTTCATTCATCGAATCCGCCGCCCAGGATTCGCGGGTGCTCTCCATCAAGCAAACGCTCTACCGCACCAATGAGCATTCGCTGATCGTTCCCGCGCTGATCGCCGCTGCGGAAAAGAAAGAAGTGACCGCGGTCGTCGAATTGAAGGCCCGTTTCGATGAGGACAGCAATATCCGCTGGGCCCGCGATCTTGAAGATGCCGGCGTGCAGGTGTTCCACGGTCTGGTCGGCCTGAAGACTCATTGCAAGCTGTCGCTATTGGTCCGCCGCGACCATGACGGTGTCACCCGCCGCTATGCCCACCTGGGAACCGGAAACTACAACGCCAGCACGGCGCGAATTTACACCGACCTGAGTCTGCTTACCGCCGACCCGGAAATTACCAGCTGCCGTCCACGATGTATTCAATTTCCTGACCGCCTACGCCGAGCATCCCAAGTACGAACCGTTGCTGGTGTCACCGCTTGACCTGGCGGAGGGCTGCCTTGGACTGATCGCACGCGAGGCTGAACATGCGCGGCATGGGCGTCCCGCGCACATCATCGCAAAGATGAACGCGCTGCTCGACAAGAACATCATCATGGCTTTGTATCGGGCATCGCAGGCGGGAGTGAATATCGATCTGCTCGTGCGCGGAATGTGCGCGTTGCGCCCGGGCGTACGCGGGGTCAGCGATCGTATTCAGGTGCGGAGCATTGTTGGCCGCTTCCTCGAACACAGCCGCATTTTCCACTTCGCCAACGGAGGCCAGGAAGAGGTCTATCTGAGCAGCGCCGACTGGATGCCACGCAATCTCTACGAGCGGGTGGAAGTGATGTTCCCGTTGAAGGAAGCACTGAACCGCGAGCGGGTACGCCATGAGATCCTCGACGCATATCTGGCAGACAATTTGAAGTCTCGCAGTCTTCGGAAGGATGGAGTCTACGTTCGCAGTTGGCAGGCCGAGGGTAAGCGCAAACCCCCGGCAGGTGCCCAGGCCTTCGGTTCACAGGACTTCTTGCTGGGACTGGCGGAAGGCAAGCAGGGGATGGAAGCACTGCCCACTCCGGCCACTCGGAAACCGCGGCGGATCGTGTTCCCCAGGAGCCGCTGAACCGCTACTGTAAACTGGGACGTTAAGGTTAGACGGTAAATCAAAATGATCATTTACTTCCTGCGCCACGCCAGTGCCGGTGAACCTCTCAGCAATCCCAAGAAAGACGAGAAACGCGCGCTCGATGAAACCGGAGTCGAGCAATGCGGTTATGTCGGACGGGCTTTATCGGCGCTGGACGTGCAGGTCGACGTGATCCTCTCCAGCCCGTTGAAGCGCGCGGCTCAGACCGCTTCACTGGTCGGAAACGAGATGGGGCACGAAGGCAAATTGCAGCTTGAAGACGCTTTACGGCCCACCGCTTCTTTCGCAGACTTTCGCAAGATGCTGGACAAGTACGCCCGGCATGACTCCCTAATGGTCGTCGGTCACAATCCAACCCTTAGCGAATTTCTCGGACGCTCCGTCAGCGAGGGTGGTTGCGAAGCCGCGGTTGACCTCAAAAAGGGAGCAGTAGCACGAGTGGAAACGAATCGGAACTCAGGCTTGCTGGTTTGGTGTTTGACGCCCAAGATACTGCGCACGCTTTATGCGGCGGCCGCTGAGAGCTCCCGCCCGAGGACTTCCAAAAAATAGCTTCGTTCTTTTTCAACTGCCCATAGCTCCAGGTCAACGCTGGCCCGTGGTTTGGCCAACAGCACCAGGTTTACCCTGCCATCCGCAATGCGTTCACGCGTCCCGCGCACCGCACCGCTGCGTCCGAGATTGAGCGCGCGGGCAAGCCGCAGCAGGAGCGACGCTTTGCGGACAAATTCCCGGTCGGATGGAGGCAGCACCTTCATCGCTCCGTCGCCTGGAACCGGTCGCGATTTACCCAGGTATCGTGCGATCGCGGCGATAATCCGGCGCTGCTCCGGCGTATATCCAAGAATTTCGGAATGCGCGACGATGTAATAAGCGTGGCGATGTCGCCCGTTACGATTCACGTAATCGCCGACTTCGTACAACATTGCCGCCGCCGACAGCCATTCCGCATACTCAGGCGGCAAGCGGTGGACTGACTTCAGACTCTTGAACAGATGCATGGCCGCTTCGCGTACCTGCAGTGCATGATTCATATCCACGCGATAGTGGGCCACGGCGGCCTTGATCGAGTCCCACCGTTCCGACTGTATGTGCTTTCCGGAGCGCGTGCTTCCGTCATATTCCGCAGCCATCTGGGCCAGCAGACCATCGCGCAATCCCAGCGGCGAATAGCGGAATCCAGCCAGCTGGCAGCGCTCCAGCAGCTCCGCATAAACCACTGCGCCGGCGATCACGATTTCTGCGCGTCGCGGTCCAACCCCGGGCTGTTTAGTCCGTTGCTCGAGGGATTGGCGCGCCAGCAGTTTGGCGATGCGGCGCATCTGCGCTCGGGAAACCCCGGTTGATCGCGGGCCTTTAGTCTTGTAAAGGCCATGACCCACCGCGGCCAGGGAAGCTGCCGTCCCCGAAGTCGCAATCACGACTTTGGGGCGCGATCGGATAATGCGGTCGGCAATCCGCCCGATTTCCCGCTCCACGAAGCCTCGTAGTCGCCTTAGCTCCGCCTTGCGCGGCGGATCATGCTGCAGGAATTCATTGGTCAGGCGCACCGCGCCCAAAGGCAAGCTCACCGTCTCGCGGATGTGACCCTGGCTGGAGATTGTCAACTCACAACTTCCCCCGCCCAGGTCGACCATCAGGACAGGAGCAGCGCTGACTCTAAGAGTTGAAACCAGGCCGAGGTGGATGAGCCGTGCCTCTTCCAGTCCGGAGATGATTTCGACCTTCCATCCTGTGGTTGAGCGTACCCACTCCAGGAAAGCCCGCGAGTTGCGTGCATCGCGCAAGGCGCTGGTAGCGACCACCCGCACCGAATCGGCGCCTTCCTGTTGGACCGCCCGATGAAAGCGGCGGAGAACTTTTACGGTTTCTGCAATTGCCTCGGGAGTGAGCAAACCCGTGCGGAAGACGCCATCCCCCAGCCGGGTGACCTGACGGTCTTCATGAATTTCACGCAGGCTGCGCCCGGAAAGGCGCGAGATTTTCAAACGAACCGAGTTCGATCCAATATCGACCGCGGCTAGAGTCGGCATGAGAGAGAAATAGTGTACCGCGAGGGGGTGTCTGTGGGGCTAGCTGAATTGGCGGCGAATGCCCGGACGCGTAAGATCGAACTATTCCTTCCAGGAAACACTGGGTGCGCCTTACCGCCGATATGAAAACTCACACTCGATTTTATCTGTCCGTCATCATGGTTCTTTCGCTGGCTGCGGCAAACTTCGCACAGACCGCATCGCATCAAGTGGTTCTGAACTTTGTGCCGGCAAAGGCTACCGTAAAGTTTACGTTAGCGGCTTCACTCCATTCCGTACACGGGTCATTCTCTCTCAAGTCCGGTGCGGTCCACTTCGACCCGGCAAGCGGAAAGGTCAGTGGGGAGATCGTACTCGATGCCGCCAGCGGCCAGACCGGTAACGAAGGGCGTGACAAGAAGATGCACGGGGCTGTGCTCGAAAGCGGGCACTATCCCGAAATCGTCTTCCACCCCGATCGCGTAGAAGGCCAGTTTGCAGCCCAGGGTGTCAGCACCCTTCAGGTCCACGGAATATTCGCCCTCCACGGCGCCGAGCACGAGATGACCATCCCCGTACGGATGGAGACGTCCCCCGGCCGATGGACTGCAACCTCAAACTTCGCTATTCCCTATGTAAAGTGGGGAATGAAGAACCCGAGCACATTCATACTTCGCGTGGAACAGTCCGTGGACCTCGAAGTTCAGGCTTCGGGAGATCTTCCCTAGAAGTCTCCGTCAGGCCGAAAAATCTTCCGGCCTCGGTTTGCTATGCTACGCGAATGCCTCGCGCCTTCCTGATCGACACCGATGTTGCCTCCGATGACGCAGTCGCGCTGATCATGGCCCTGCGTACGCCAGGGGTCCGCGTCGTCGCCATCACCACCGTTGCTGGAAATGTCGAGGTGCAACAGGCCACACGTAATGCGCTCTACACGGCGGAGCTCTGCGGTTCCAGCGTGCCGGTCTTTGTCGGCGCTGAAAAGCCACTGCGCCGCGAGCATCAAAGTGCGACCTGGTTCCACGGCCGTGACGGACTTGGCGACCACGACTATCCGCCCCCTCGCCAATCCCCAGAGAGAGCAGATGCGGTCGATGCCATCATTGCCGCCGTCGGTGCGAACCCCGGGCTGGTGATCATTACTCTTGGTCCGCTTACCAATCTCGCAATTGCGCTGCAACGCAAGCCTGCGATCGCCTCCCAGATCGGCCGATGCGTGGTTATGGGAGGCGCTCCGTGCTGTGAGGGCAATGTGACTCCGGCTGCCGAGTACAACATCTGGGTTGATCCGGAAGCGGCTCGGATGGTGATGCTGGGTGGCTTGCCGATTGAGCTGGTAGGCTGGCAGACTTCCCGCGGTGAGTCGGTTCTCAACCAGGCTGACATCGTCCGCATTCGGGGGTTCAAGAATCTACTGGCCCATTTCGCTATCGAGTGCAACAGCCGCGCTCGCGAGGCTTACAAAGAACAGACTGGTGAAGACGGCATCTCCCTGCCTGATCCGGTTGCGATGTCCATTGCGTTGGACCCGACCATAGGCACCGAGTGGAGTGAGCATTACGTGGAGGTTGAAACGCAGAGCGATCTGACACGTGGCATGACAGTTGTGGATCGTCTGAATGTCAGCGCCGATGACCGCAATCAATCGGTGTGGACAGATGTTCTGCGTCAGGGACGGCGAGCCAAAGTCTGTTGGACCATCGACCCCAGGCGCTGGAAGGATGCCTTATTCCTGGCGCTCGGTGGGCCAGCGAAATGAAATAGCGTGCTCGCGAATTTAGGCACCGCGCGGCGTCCTGAGGTATGCAAGCACAAATAAAATCCCCAGCAAAGAGTCGACGACGCCAAAGACCATGTCCGATTTATGCATGCGCCCCTGTTGGATCAGAACCAATACAGCTACGCTGTAACTCAATTTTTCCACCACCGACGGAATCATAAGCGGCCGGTGACGCGAAGGGTCCCTTGCGATCAACATAAACACAATCTGCCAGGCCAGTGCCGCCCCCACAAATCCATAAAAGAAACCCGGATGCGTGATCGGCGGCGGATCGTTTCGTCCAATCAGGTCAAACATGAAGTAGAGCGGCGTAATGATCAACACGCCCCAGATGGCTGCGATCCAAAACACAACTTGCGCAAATTTCATGGCTATTCTCCTTGGCTGAGGTTGCCGAGAAGTCTATCGACAGAGGAAGCGGTTGGGAAATGGCAATTCCTTGTTACTCAGCGAGACAGTCCAAAGACTCTCACCCGATCCTGCTCTCGTTGCACTGATCGTCGTCGGCCCGCCAGAAGATCTTGCAGCGTCACCTGGCCACAAATCACGTTGGTAGACCGGTCGACCACTGGCATGGCGTTCACCCCGGTAGTCGCCATCGTCTCAGCGACGCCCCGGCAGGTCTCGTCCGCGAAGGCGAAAACATCGGGTGATTCAATCTCGTGGGAGCGGGCCGCCTGCGCTTGCTCGCTTCCTGCCGCAGGTGTCTCGCACAGTTCAGACATCACTTCCATCACACTTACCATCTCCAGCGGGTCCACACCATACTCCCTGGTCAGGTGATAGCCCCGCCGGCTTAACTTTTCTGTGAGAATTGATCGCGGCATAATCAGCGACGTGACGGCATGCGCCGCAATACAGGCGAGCATCAACGGCAACAACGCGGGAAGGCAATGCGTAAGTTCCAGGCTGAAGACAATGGCTGTCAACGGAACACCGAGAGCACCGGAAAGCATCGCGCCCATCCCCACCAATCCCCACAGGGCCTGCGTCTCTATCGGTGCGTGGGCGAGAACCGCCAGGATCTCTCCCAGCGCTCCCCCGATCATTAGTAGCGGAGCAAGGACTCCCCCGGAGGTTCCGGAGCCAAGCGAGAACGCCCACATCACGGACTTCGCAACGATCAAGCCGATCAGTAGTGTTAGCGGCGCGTTCCCACGAAGGATTTCAGCGATGTTGTCGTAGCCCACGCCGAGCCCACGCGGGAAGAAAATCCCGCCAACGCCAATCCCCACTCCACCGATGGCTGGCCACCACATCCAGTGCAGGGGGAGGTGGCCGAACAAGTCTTCAAATCCATACATCATCCGGCTGAGCGACGCGGACGCAAGGCCGATGAACAACCCGATCCCGACGGCTGCAATTGATGAGAAGCCGGTTTGTGCCGCCGATCCGGCGGAAGTCGCGAACAAAGGTCCGGGTCCCAGCCAGTAGACTCGGAGCACCGCCGCAACCGCGCTGGCTATGGCGACCGGCACCAGGCTCCTCGGTCGCAGTTCGAACAACAGTAGCTCTACCGCCAGCAGCGTTGCCGCCAGGGGTGCGGCAAAGGTGGCCGACATACCCGCCGCCGCTCCAGCCACCAAAAGCGTCGTACGCTCCGCGTCCGTGAGCTTCATCCATTGTGCGATAAGCGAGCCGAAAGCCCCGCCAGTCATGATGATCGGCCCCTCCGCGCCAAAGGGCCCGCCCGAGCCGATCGCGATCGCAGCGGAGACAGGCTTCAGTATGGCGATACGCGGTTCCACACGCGCTCCTCCGAGGAGGATAGCCTCGATCGCTTCAGGAATACCGTGGCCGCGAATCTTGTCCGATCCGTAGCGCGCCATGAATCCGACAATCAGCCCGCCAACCACAGGCACGAAGGGCATCGCGAGCCCCAGTGGGCTTCCGGCCGGAGATACAGTCTGAGAGCTGATGCGGTGGTAATAGAACAAATTTGTCGCCAGCGCGATGCAGCGCAACAAAGCCACGGCAAGCCCGGCAGCGCCGGTTCCAACCCCCAGGGCAACCGCCGAAAGCAGCCAGACGCGGCGGTCAACGGTAAAGTCTCGAAGAATGGAAGGCTGAGATTTCATCGAGTGCGACGCGGGCTTCGTGCGCGGTCTGCGCTCTCGATCCGTTTCAGTGAGCGAATGAGAACAGGGCCAAGTTCACGCAGCTCTCGTGTATGACTCCTGGACAACCCCTTCAGTATCCAGGCCCCCTTCGCTGTGATTTCAAGCGCCACCCGCCGCCGGTCTGCGGGATCGGAGGCACGGACGAGCAGACCCTCCGCCGCGGAACGGTTTACAAGTTCCACCGCACTATTGTGGTGAAGGCCAAGCCTTCTCGCCGCATAAGCAATATTGACGGCCGCGCCTTGTGGCGCACCGGCTACCTGAAGCAGAAGCTGATGTTGCTGAGGGTGCAGGCTGACCTGCTCCGCCGCTCGTTCGCTGAATTGAAGAAAGGCCCGCAGTTGGTGTCGAAACTCCGCGAGCACCTGCAGCAACTTTCGTTCTTCTCGCATCGTGCTCATTCGTGAACGCATGATATATCGTCTCACGATATATACTCGGATCGCAAGTATGACTGGCGAGAGGTTGTGCGATTGAAGCGGCGCAGGGCCAGATGCCCCGCAGGGCGAGGCATGACGTCTAGCCAATCGCTGCGTAACGCTGTGATCTTTGTGGTTAAAGAAATCCGGGAACTGCGGAGAGCCGCAACGCGCTAGGCGACGGCAGAATCCGGAGCCGAGGCTGGCTGTGATGGACGGCGACCCATGGTCGTTACCGGAGCCGGCTTCCTGCCTGCAAGTTTGGGCCGCGTTTCGTTGAGAGTATTTACGGCCTGGCGAAACTTTGCCCGGGCTACGTTGCGCAATGCAGAGACCAGCGCTGAATCCTGCACGCCGCCAAAGAGCTTTTCCGCTTTCTGCGCCAACTGAGCCCAGTCATGCCAGTCGCCCAACGCGTCCTGCATGTGCTTAAGTTGCTCAACCAGCTGCTCGGCTTCGGTGTTATTCTTCGCCATTTCGGCGATGTAGCGTGCGTGCTTGCCGGCAATCCTGAAGCGGTGCAAGGTCTCTTCGCTCACCGCGCCTTGATCCACTTCCAGTTCGTTGACCTTCTTCCGTGCGACAACCAGCGGATTGACGTTCTTCGAAATCTCCAGGTTGCCGGCGCTTCGCTTCAAGCGCCTGCGGGTCTCGCTCAGAGTTTTTTTGTCCAAGGCCTTGATTAGCTTCTTTTCCCGTTTTCCGCGTTCCTCGACAAGAGTTCTCGTCAATTGCGATTTTCGCACCGGCTCCTGCGGAATCTTAAGGCTGTGCAAGGCCGCAATCTCCACATCCAGGTCGCGGACACGGCCTGCTTTCTTTCTCAGTCGGTCCAGGAGTTTCAGCAGCTTCTTGTCGTTGCGCCCCTGTTCCAGGCTCAGATCTGTGAGCAGCACCTCCACCCTGCGGGTGGACGTTCTAAACCTGTGAATATTCTCCGGGGAAGGCTGGCTCGCAAGCTTGGAGGCCTGGCGGATGAGCTTGCGGAAAATCGGACGAGTATTTTCTTGGCTTAACGGCATACGGTCAAAACCACGGGCTTAACAAATGTAAGTCTGATTCACGTTCGTTTTCGGGAAATACCAGACTGCGGAAACGACTTCCGGGGTCCCTACGGAACAACCTGCTGGCTTAACTATCAAGTCCTATTTTAACACTGCTGTAACACGACTCTGCTAGTTTGCCCTTGCATGGCAAATCGAGCCCTAGGAGCGCCTCGACTGACAGGACCGCAACCCCTTCCGGAACAAGCAGTTGCAGGTCAGTCACAGGCTCAAGTCGACACCCTGATTAAGGCTGGCGACAGCCGCGTGGCCGACCGCGCGTTTTATTACGCGATGCTGGCTTGCGCCCTTTCCGTGATCGCCATCGTCGGATTGATCGTTTACGAACTCATCACCAAGTCCGGTCTGTCCTGGCACGCCTTCGGCCTGAAGTTCTTTTTTCGCAGCGAATGGGATCCGGTCAACGATCAGTACGGCGCCCTGCCATTCGTCTATGGCACAATTGTGTCTTCCGCACTTGCGCTGATCATAGCGGTACCGCTGGCCATCGGCGTGGCCGTCTACATCACAGAAATGGCGCCGCGCTGGTTGCGCGGAGGCCTGGCCTTCACCACCGAACTGCTGGCGGCGATTCCCAGCGTGATTTACGGGCTGTGGGCAATTTTCGTCCTGGTCCCTCTGCTGCGCCAGTACTTGCAGCCTTGGCTGGCCAGGTATCTTGGCTGGACGACCCTGTTTGAGGGGCCGCCCTACGGTATCGGAATGCTGGCGGCTGGAATCATCCTGGCGATCATGGTAGTACCGATCATTTCCTCGATTACTCGCGAGGTAATTACCGCGGTCCCGCAACAACAGAGGGAAGCTGTTCTCGCGCTCGGCGCCACTCGCTGGGAGATGATCCGCACCGGAGTCCTTCGCAACGCCCGCGCCGGCATCGCAGGCGGCGTGATCCTTGGCCTGGGTCGCGCTCTGGGCGAAACCATGGCGGTCACCATGGTGATCGGCAATCGCCCCGAGATCGCGAAATCCCTGTTCGCACCCGGCTACACCATGGCCAGCGTGATTGCCAATGAGTTCAGCGAGGCTACGGGCGACCTTTACCTCAGCGCTCTGGTGGAAGTCGGCCTGGCGCTATTCATCGTGACCATTCTCGTCAATATTCTGGCGCAGTTTCTGGTGTGGACGGTAACTCGCGGTACGCCTGCGAGGGGAAATGCCTGACACAAAATCAACGGCCAAGATCATGCTTCCGGCTGATTTTGCCGACGCACCTATCAGTATCGTAAGGCGCAGCCTGAATGCCCTGGTCACGTTTGCGGCTATCGGGGCAGTTGTGCTGGTGCTGTTGCCATTGGCTGCCGTCTTCGGCTATCTGATCTACAAAGGTATTGGTTCCATTAACCTCGCGTTTCTGACCCAGATTCCCAAACCTCCCGGAGAAGCCGGCGGAGGCATGGCCAATGCCATCGCGGGATCCGTTTACATTCTCATGATTGCGAGCGTGTTCGGGGTTCCTCTCGGAATCGGCGCGGGCATTTATCTCTCCGAATACGGCCGCGGCACTCGCTTTGGAAACCTGATCCGCTTCACCGCGGATGTGCTCAACGGCGTTCCCTCGATCATTGTCGGCATTGTGGCGTATGGTTTGGTCGTCCTCGGCCAGGGGCATTTTTCGGCCCTGGCGGGTGGCGTGGCCCTCGCCATCATGATGGTTCCCACCATCACCCGGACCACCGAGGAGATGCTGCTGCTGGTCCCGCAAATTGTGCGCGAGGCGGCATACGGTCTCGGCGTTTCACGCTGGCGCACCACACTTTCAATCACCCTTCGCACCGCCACCTCCGGAGTGATCACCGGCGTGATGCTGGCCTTCGCGCGGGTTGCGGGAGAAACCGCCCCCTTGCTATTCACCGCCTTTGGTAACCAGTACTGGAACTGGAAAATTAATCAGCCGACAGCGGCGTTGTCCCTTCAGATATTCACTTACGCGATTTCGCCGTTCGACGAATGGCATAAGCAGGCATGGGCGGGCGCTTTGATCCTGATCGTGCTGATTGTCGCCTCTGTGGGTGCGGTGCGACTGGTAGCCAACCGGGGTATGCTTAAGGGAGCGAACTGAGACTATGGGCGTGGGCATACAGGTCGATAAGTTGAACGCCTGGTTTGGCAAGACCCAGGCTTTGCAGGACATCAACATGACGGTCGCCGCCAATCACGCTACCGCCGTCATTGGTCCCTCCGGCTGCGGCAAGTCTACCTTCGTGCGCTGCCTCAACCGCATGCACGAGACGATTCCAGAAGCCCGCGCCACAGGCCGGGTGCGCATCGGCGAGATGGACGTCTACAACGGAACTTCAGCAGTGCAGATTCGCCGCCGCATCGGCATGGTCTTCCAGAAGGCCAACCCGTTTCCCACCATGTCGATTTACGACAATGTAGCGGCCGGTCTGACGCTGAACGGTTTCCACGATCGCAAGCGTCTCGACGAAATCGTCGAACGCTCGCTCACGCTCTCGGCGCTGTGGGACGAGGTTAAGGACACGATGCGCAAGAAGTCAGGTGCCAGCCTGTCCGGCGGCCAGCAGCAGCGGCTGTGCATCGCCCGCGCCATAGCCGTCGAGCCCCAGGTCTTGCTGATGGACGAACCCTGCTCGGCACTCGATCCCATCTCCACCGGCAAGATCGAAGAACTTATCTTCCAGCTCAAGGAACGTTTCACCATCGTGATCGTGACCCACAATATGCAGCAGGCGTCGCGGGTGGCTGAGTTCACCGGCTTCTTTTTGCTGGGCAAGCTGATCGAGTTCGATAAGACTGAGAAGATTTTTACCACCCCGTCCGACAAGCGGACGGAAGACTACATCACAGGCAGGTTTGGATAATGGCGCGCACCCGTTTTCTGCAGGAACTCGATGAACTCCGGGCACGTTTGCTCCGCATGGGCGGACTGGCCGAGCAGGCAGTGGATCGCGCGTGCCAGGCTTATATCGATCGCGACTTAACCCGCTGCCGCATGGTGCTTGAGGGCGAGACGCAAATCAACATCACCGAGCGCGAAATCGACGAGATGGCCTTCGATCTTCTCGCCATGCAGCAGCCCATGGCTGTCGACCTTCGCTTCATTCTGGCAGTCACCAAGATCAACGCCGATCTGGAGCGCGTCGGAGACCAGGCAGTCAACATCGCCGAGCGCGTGATGGACATGGTCGATCTCCCCAAAGCGGATCTGCCGGTTGACATTCCGCGGATGGCCGCAGCCGTGTCTGCCATGGTGCGCCGTGCCCTGGAATCTTTCATCGAAGGCAAGGCCGAGCTAGCCCAGGCCGTGCTTGAAATGGACAACGTCGTCGACCGCATGAAAGACGAAGCGTTCATCGTCCTGGTAAAGACCATGAATGAGCATCCCGACATTACTCGCCAGGCGTTGGACGCACTTCTGGTCGCGCGCAACCTCGAACGCGTAGCCGATCACGCCACCAACATCGCGGAAGACGTTATCTTCTGGGTCCGCGGTGCCGATGTCCGCCACAACGTAGCGCCCGAAACGCCAGTCCAGCACGAAGTCACCGAACCGCACTGAGGCGACACGCCGTGTGAGCGGAATGCCGACGCAGGGAATCCGGCGGCGGATCGATTCGTCCCCCTCTCAGGCGTTTTGGACGGCGCGTAAGCCCGCGCCCCGGAGGGGCGCCTGATAGTAGCCCGGCGTTTCAACGCCCGGTAGCTCGGCACATCGATTTCCGTCCCGCAGGGACGGCTGAAATTCCACCCGCGGCTTCATCAATCATTTCAGGCGTGTCTGCGACATGCGTAATTTTTCATCTGTGCCGCCCGCCACTGAAGTGGCGGGCTATGATCAGGCGTCCCTCCGGGACGCCTCTGCTTCGGCACTCTTTCCTTTTCCTTCCGCCGATGCTAAAAGGGAGGCGTGAAGCTCATCGCCCTGACACTCCCCGCAATTCTTCTCGCTGCACTTTGCGCACAGGATCCGCCGCGCCAGATACCCCTTCCGTCCAGCAAGGTCCTGAACGCTCCGTCTCCGGGGCGAATCGGCGCGACCAACAGTTTCCCGGGCACAATCGCTCTAAGCCCTGACGGGCAATACGCGGCTCTGCTCAACAATGGGTACGGCACACAGCAGTCGCAGGCACATCAATCGATTGCTATCCTGAATCTAAAATCCAACCAGCTGACTGATTTTCCCGACGCCCGCCTCTCGGACACCGCTCACCAAAGCTACTTCATTGGCCTGGCTTTCAGTTCCGATGGAGGACATCTGTACGCATCCATGAGTTCGATTACCGACCCTACGGGCGCGAAGCCCGGGAATACCGGAAACGGTATTGCGGTCTACAGATTTGAAAATGGCAAGGTAAGTCCGGAGCGTTTCGTAAAAATTTCTCCTCAACCGATTGCCGCCGGGAAGAAGGTGGCTTACGGTGTGCGCAAGACCGCGGCTGGAACCGCCATCCCGTACCCCGCGGGGCTCGCCGTGATCGCCGGTCAGAGCGGTGACAGCAAAAGCGACAGGCTTCTGGTTGCCAACAATCTTTCCGACAGCGCCGTGTTAATCGACGCTGCCGACGGGCATGTGCTGCACCAGTTCGACCTCAGCAGCAATCAGATGGTGCCGGCCTCTTTTCCTTACACGGTGGTTGCCACCCGCGATGGACGGCGTGCCTGGTGCAGCCTGTGGAACGCGTCGAATGTAGCTGAGCTGGATCTGACGACTGGCGCGGTGACTCGCTGGATTTCGCTGCTACAGCCGAAGTCTGACACCGCGCCCGGATCCCATCCCACCGCTCTGTTGTTAAGTCCCGACGAGAAATTCCTTTATGTGGCATTGTCCAATGCCGACGCCGTGGCGACGGTTGACACCTCGTCTGGAAAGGTCATTCATCTTTCTTCCACCAATCTTCGTCAGCAGGAACATGCCGGAACCTACCCCACAGCCCTGGCGCAGTCGGCCGACGGCACGCGCCTCTTCGTTGCCGATTCCTCGTTGAATGCGGTCGCGGTTTTCGATAGCGCGTCACTCACAAAGCAGGAAATTTCTTTCCCCCTCCCGACCGAAGCTTTGGGTTTTATTCCCACAGACTGGTATCCCAGCGCTCTAGCCAGCCTTGGGGACAGTCTGTTGATCGCCACTGCCAAGGGCCAGGGTACCAGCCCCAACAACGGCATCAGTGAAATCGCCAAGGAAAAACGGCACCGTGAGCATCCCTACATTGCGACCCTGATGTACGGATCGCTGTCTCGCTTGAACTTTCGGGCTGCTGAGAAAGATCTGGTTAATCTCACCAGGCGAGTCCAGGAAACCAATCTCTTCCTCTCCGATCCGGTCAAAATCCAGTTTCATGGCGGCTCCAATCCCATTCGTCACGTGATCTACATCCTCAAGGAAAATCGCACCTACGATCAGATTCTGGGCGATCTGAAAATAAACGGCGCGAAGGTGGGTAACGGCGATCCGTCCCTCACCATGTATGGTTTCGAGATAACTCCCAACGAACACAAGCTGGCCCTGCAATTTGGAGTGCTCGATAATTTCTACGATAGCGGGGAAGTCTCCGGCGACGGGCACGACTGGTCGAATGCCGCCATCACTACCGATTACAACGAGAAGACCTGGCAGATCGGCTATCGCAGCCAGGAGCGCGTTTACGACTACCAGGGCACAGTGGCAGACGAGTTTCCGCTGGAGCTGGGCCAGGCTGATGTAGACGCTCCGGCCACCGGCTACATGTGGGACAACCTTGCCAGTCATGGTCTAACCTACCGCGATTACGGCGAATATATTGCAGGTATCTGGTGCAAGGCCGCCAAAAAAGCGAGTGCGTCTCCCAAGGAAGGCACGCCGTCGGCGTTCAGTGCCGAGTGTGCACGGCACGTGGTCAAGAAAGGCGAAGCGTTGCCGGAAAATGTCGGCCAGCCTCACGGTTCCGCCAGTCCGTGGCCCTGGGCCGTCCCATTGTTACAGCGGATGAAGCCGACGAAAGCCGCTCTGCGCGACCACTTCGACCCGCTATATCCCGATTTCAATACCGAGTATCCCGACCAGCTTCGCGCCGACGAATTTCTCAACGAATTTGGCCAGTTCGTTCAAGCCCGGAAGGAAGGGAAGACCGCCGCGGAACTTCCAGCCTACGTTCTGCTCTATTTGCCCGACGATCACACCCACGGAACCACTCCCGGCAAACCACGTCCCGCCGCCTCCATCGCGGACAACGACCTCGCGGTCGGACGAGTAGTGGAAGCGGTCTCCCACAGCCCCTACTGGGACGACACCGCAATATTCATCATTGAAGATGATGCCCAGGACGGCGCCGACCATGTTGACGCGCATCGTTCTATCGCTTTCGCCATCAGCAAATACTCGCCCGGATCGCCGGAGCGTCCCTACGTGGACAGCCGCTTCTACACCACGGTAAATATGATCCACACCATCGAGACTCTCCTTGGTCTGCCGCCCATGAATCAGAATGACGCCTATGCTCCGGTGATGGCGCCGCTGTTTACCGGTGCAGGCGACCAGCCCGCGTACACGGCAGACTGGAGCAATCGTGACAGCGGACTGATCTACCAGACCAACTCATCCAAGGGCCAAGGCGCGGCGATATCAGCCAGGATGGACTTCACTCGCCCTGACGCCATCAACACCGCCGTCTTGAACGAAGTTCTCTGGCGTGACCGCATGGGAAGCACCCCCATGCCGGCTTCGAAGCACAAAGTGTTCCCACAGATGCGCACCCAGGACAAAGACTGAACGACCACGATCTGCATAGGGCGGAGCCTGTCATGAGCGAAGTCGAAGGACCCCAGGAGTCGCAACGATTGTATGCGTTCTTAGATCATGGTTGACATGAAAGGCGGACGCCGCGATCAGCAGGTAGAGATCCTTCGACTGCGCGAACGGTTTCACGACGCGAAACCGTCACTCCACTCAGGATGACATTGAGCAATCGGGATGACTAAGGCCCAGAAGAAGCGACCTGCTTCGCCGCAGCCGTTCCCGCATCCACATCGGCAAACGAGAACGCCAGCGAGACATTGGGATACTCTTTACCCGAGACCTCGACATACGGATACACAAAATAATTCAAAGGCGCGCCGTCCTGCGTCGGGCTCAAACGCAAATCCCGTCCCATGCTGAACTGCACCCGGTTCACATCATGCGCTCCAAAGAAATAGTCCCGCTTTTCCTGGTGCTTCCATGCTTCGGAGATGTCCATCGGGACCCATCCATTTTTCGGTTCGAAAAACTCCGCCCAGCAGTGATAGCCGGCAATCTCAGCCGAATGTCTGGCGGGAGGTAGCGGAAAGCCGATCTCAAACCGCGCCGGAATACCCTGCGAACGCGCCATGGCGATGAACAGGGAATGGAAGTCGGTGCAGTTACCCTTTTTGGCGTCGCAGGCGTACAGCACATCGCCGTGCCCCCAGCCCGTGCCGGTTTTGTCGTAGCGCATGGTCGTAAAGACGTAGTCGTAGATGGCACGCGCCTTATCCAGCGGCGAGTTCTTGCCTTCGGTGACCTTTACCGCCAGTTCAGCGGGAAGCCCGGTTACTGGAACCAGTCTGTCGGGCTGAAGATATTCCTTGCGGTCGCGATCCTTCAGTTGAACGTCGGCGAGCCGCGGCCTGGCTATGCCAAAAGTCAGGCGCTCATGACGCACCACATCGTAGACAACTTCAAAATGCAACTCCGTCTGCTTCGCGCTGGAAGCCTCGGCATAGTACATCTCGTTGCTGAATCTCGATTCGTGTGTTCTCTTCAGTCCGAGGTCGCCCCCGGCCGAGAGCACTTTCACCTCCTGAAACTCATCCGAATGCGCTGCCGGAATCCAGAGACGCACTCGCTCTCCCGCCGGCAGGTTCTTTACCGTAAAGCCGTAGTGAAAAGTAAAGTGGCGAGTTTCCTGCGCCCATGCCGACAACGACATAAGCAGCAACAACGGCAGCCATAGCTTCCGCAGCATATGCAGAATCCTTTCGATTTTTTCTTATTTAGTAAATCGACAGACTTAGCAAACCGACAGATCGGAAACGACAACGCGTTTTAGGAGAGGCTTCGTCAAGTAAACCCACGTCGTCGTGATCGCATACGCAGGCCACAATTCTAAACGAGATTCCAGGCCAGGTGAGGCAGCGCAGGGGCAGAGCCTGTCCTGAGCGAAGTCGAAGGACTCCCAGGTTAATACACGGCTGTAAGTGTTCTTAGGTCGCAGACGTCAGTGAAAGGCCGGGGCCACGATGAAAGAAAGTAGAGATCCTTCGACTGCGCGGCGGTTTCGCGATGCGAAACCGTCGCCCCGCTCAGGATGACATTGACTTCGCGGCGCGCCCACATCCACAAGCACCCGTCAGATAGAATCCCACCATGCCCCCGGCGATCCAATGCCACGACCTGCGTAAAACCTACGACGGGAAGGTTGAAGCCGTCCGCGGTCTTACCCTGGAAATCCAGGCGGGCGAGTGCTTCGGCCTGCTCGGCCCCAACGGAGCAGGGAAGACCACCACCATTGAAATTCTGGAGGGTCTGCTGGAGCCTACCTCTGGCCAAGTCACGATTCTGGGTCAAACATGGAAAGAGAATGCCCGCGAATTGCGGGAAGCCATGGGCATCTCGCTGCAGGAAACCCGGCTCTCGGAAAAGCTCAGCGTTCTCGAAACCGTAGAACTATTTGCCGGATTTTACCGTCAACCCCGAGCGCCCCGTGAAGTGCTGGAGCAAATGCAGCTTGAAGAGAAGGCCGACGCCTGGGTCGGCAAGCTTTCGGGAGGCCAGCGCCAGCGCCTTGCCGTGGCTACTGCGCTGGTGGGCAATCCTAAAGTTCTTTTTCTTGACGAGCCGACCACCGGCCTTGACCCTCAAAGCCGGCGCCAGCTATGGGACATTATTCGCAACTTTCAGCAAGCGGGCGGAACGGTTCTCCTCACAACGCACTATATGGACGAAGCCGAGCGCCTGTGCGACCGCCTGGCCATTGTCGATCATGGACAAGTGATCGCCGAAGGTTCACCCGCTGACTTGATTGATCGTCTGGGTGGTCATCACATGGTGGAGTTTCAGGTAAGCGGGAGATCCAACGGCGACGATGCAGCCAATTGGCGCGCCCTTCCAGGGGTAGAGTCGGTTGGTCATGACAATGGCATGGTCTGCCTAAACGTCCGCGAGCCCCACCTCACCATTCCGGCGCTGCTGAATGCGGTAACGAGGGAAGGGAAGCAACTGCGGCACCTGACCACACGCCAAGCCAGCCTCGAAGACGTCTTCGTGCGCCTGACCGGCCGCCACCTGAGGGAAGACTGATGAGTGTCGCCCAGCAACGCCCACCCGCGTTACCGCCACGCAACCGCCGCTGGTCGGGCTACACACATCTACTGACTGCCCGTTTGCTCGAACTCAAGCGCGAGCCTGAGGTCATCTTCTGGGTCTTTGGATTTCCCATTCTTCTGGCACTGGGCCTCGGGATAGCCTTTCGCAACAAGCCCGCCGACGTCACGCCAGTTGCAATCGTTGCTGGCTCCGGTGCTCAGAATGCTCGTTCTTTGCTTCAAGCCTCACCGCGTGGGTCGTCGTTTCGTGCAGACATCCTCGAAGAGCAGCAAGCGCAGCAAGGGTTTCGCCTCGGGAAATACGATCTGGTCATTGCCCCTGAAGGCAAGGCCCCTGATGGCAAGCAGGGCTTTCAGTATCGTTACGATCCTGCCCGTCCCGAGAGCGTGTTGGCCCGTGCCCTGGTGAACGATGCCCTGCAAGCCGGGGCTGGACGCAAAGACCCGTTGACCACGACCGCCACTATTTCGAGCGAACCCGGCTCAAGATATATCGACTTTCTGATCCCCGGGCTGCTCGGCATGAACCTGATGAATTCTGGCATGTGGGGGATCGGGTTCGCTCTGGTTGACATGCGACAGCGCAAGCTTCTCAAACGGTTCGTTGCCACACCCATGCGTCGCAGCGATTTCCTTTTGGCACTCACCAGTAGCCGTTTAGTCCTCATGGTGATTGAAATCGTGCTGCTGTTGAGCCTCGGGGTGCTGGTGTTCCACATGCGCGTGCTGGGATCGCTGTTCTCAATTCTGCTCCTGGCGACAATCGGTGCTGTGGCTTTCGGAGGTCTGGGGCTGCTGACCGCCAGCCGCGCCCAGAAAATTGAGAGCGTCAGCGGTCTGATGAACCTGGTAATGATGCCGATGTGGATCTTTTCTGGAGTCTTCTTCTCGGCTGAGCGCTTTCCGGCCATATTGCAGCCGTTTATTAGGGCGCTCCCGCTTACTGCCCTGAACGACGCTCTCCGTGCCACAATCCTGCAAGGCGCCCCTTTGGAGACCCAGGCCGGGCGCCTGCTGATCCTGATCGCCTGGGGCGGGGTGTCCTTCGTCCTGGCCCTGCGCTGGTTCCGCTGGACTTAGATAGCATTCACGTGGGGACAGCCGCTCTCGGCTGTCCGGTCGAGCGAAGCTCGATGAGGCTTTTCGAGAGGTCAACCACAGCGGAACTCCGTTCCGCCGGGCAGCCGGGGGCGGCTGTCCCCATGTGGCCTTCTTTGGATTCAGCCGGCCCTCCGGTTCCGGGCTGCAGTTGACTTTTCCGTGTTAGAATTCCCTCAAGATTTCACCAACTCCAGTGGCCCGCATCCGTAGGCGTACGCCACACCAGGCTCCGGGGTAGAACGTTACAACGGGCATGATTGCCGCTGGCTGGCTACTCGCGAACGATTCCACCCCTGATCGCGGGTTCACGGTTATGGGTGTCCGTTGTGTCAATAAAAGCTCTTGCCGCCACTTGCGTCGGGTCCAGCTTTCGTCGCTGCTACTTGCTGAGGTTGAGGTAAAGAGCCGGCATGAAGGTGCTCGAACGTAACGTCACTTACGGTCCTTTCCTGGAGCGGCTGCGGTCCGCGCCCGCTCGTGTCCTGCTCCTCGACTACGACGGTACATTGGCTCCGTTTGTGGTCGACCGCACTCTGGCATGGCCTTATCCAGAAGTGCCGCCCCTGATCGGACAGATCATGTCGCAAGGCACCAGGGTAGTGCTGATCAGCGGCCGTCCAGTCCGCGAACTGCTTCTGCTGATGCGCATATCCCCCCAACCTGAGATCTGGGGTAGTCACGGCCTTGAGAGACTGAGGTCTGACGGCCACTACGAAGTCAGCTCAGTCCCCGCCCACCAGGACTATTTGCTCGCAGCCACCAGCTTGCTGAGTGATGCAGGATTAGAGGCTCAAACCGAGGTCAAGCCGGGAGGCGTCGCCGTGCACTGGCGGGGCCTGGATCCGGTAAAAGCGGAGAAGTTAGCGCGCGAGGTTCCGCGGCTATGGAAACCTCTGCTCGATCGCGCTCCTGTAAGGTTGCTGGAATTTGATGGTGGGCTTGAACTTCGTGTTGCCGGTCCAGGCAAAGGGGATGCGGTTCGCGTCATCTTAAACGAAGCCGGACCGGGTGCGGCCGTCGCCTATCTGGGGGACGACCAAACTGATGAAGATGCGTTCCGCGCGCTGAAAGGGAAGGGTTTGACGATCCTGGTCCGCAATCAATCCCGTCCCACCGGCGCCGATGTCTGGCTGCAACCACCTCACGAGCTGCTCCAGTTTCTGCAGGAGTGGCTACGCGCTTCAGGAGGGTAACTTTGACGAATATCGCAACCAGCACGAGAGAGAGCACGGGCAGCGTGATCACGAGTCGCGTAATCAAGGGTCGCGTAATTAACGTCTCAAATCGCTTGCCCATTCTGATTCGCAAGTATGCCGGAGGCGCCCGCGTAGAACGAAGCTCGGGAGGGCTTGCCACCGCCCTCGAGGCGGGTTGGCGTCACCAGCGCGGCGTCTGGATTGGCTGGGCCGGTACTTCTCCGGGCCAACATATCGATCCTCTGTTGCTCAAGGCTTCGCAGGACCGTTCGTATACCCTGCGCTCGGTTTCGTTGACCGAGGACGAGATTGCCAAGTTCTACTCTGGCTTCGCCAACGAAATTATCTGGCCCCTGTTCCATGACATGCCTTCACGCTGCAACTTCGATCCCGAATACTGGGAGATTTACCAGCGAGTAAATCGCAAGTTCGGCAAGGTTACCGCCGAGACTGCAACCGACGATGACTTTATCTGGGTCCATGACTATCACCTCATGCTTACAGCCAGCGCCATGAGGCAAGCCGGGGTTTCGGCCCCGATGGGTTTCTTTCTCCACATTCCATTTCCAGCACCAGACGTCTTTGAAAAGCTTCCCTGGAAGAAGCCAATCCTGCGTTCACTGCTGGAATTCGATGTGATTGGCTTTCAGAGCGATCACGACCGCGAAAATTTCGCGGCCTGCCTTGAGCGCTTGCTTCCGGAAGCCGCGATGGAGTCGGGGGCCCGTCATCCGCAGGTCCGTTTCGCCGGAAGGCGTACGGTGATTGGCACATTCCCCATCGGCATCGACTTTGAAGAATTTGCGCGCCAGGCGGCGGAACCCGCCATCGAGGTGCATTCCGCCGAAATCAGGCGCCGGTTATCGGGAGACACTCTCGTTCTTGGCGTCGACCGTCTCGACTACACCAAGGGAATTCCTGAACGTCTTAAATCGTTCCGGCTGCTGCTTCGCCGCTTTCCCGAACAGAGAGGCCATATCACGCTGGTGCAGGTCGTCGTCCCCAGCCGGGAGGAGATTCCTAATTACAAACACCTCCGCCGAGAAGTGGAGCTCCTGGTCAGCCAGATCAATGGCGAATTTACCGAGCCCGGATGGGTGCCAGTCCACTACATTCACCGTAATCTGGGACGTGAGGAACTGCTGGCTTACTATCGAGCTGCCGACATTGGCCTGGTTACGCCTCTGAAGGATGGAATGAATCTGGTCGCCAAGGAATTCTGCGCCGCCCAGATTGACGAACGCGGCGTCCTGATCGTAAGCGAGTTCGCGGGCGCCGGACCGGAGTTGCGCAGCGGCGCCATTCTGGTGAATCCCAATGACTTCTCCGAAGTGGCGCAGGCACTCCACGATGCCGCTACCATGTCAGCCGAAGAGAAGCGCAACCGCATGCGGCTGCTGCGCCAGATCGTGAAAGAGCACAACGTGCAACGCTGGATCCGCTCGTTCCTCGAAGCCATGCCGGAAGCTGAATCCGCAGGCTCGAAGCGCACTACCAGCGATTCCGGCTTCCAATACACCTTCAAGCACCGGCGCGACGAAACTATGCCCGGCGTAGCTCTGGTTGCCACCGCCCTCTACCCGAAGGTTCGTCCGCGCTACGAGATCGGTAGCGACGCAAAGCTAAGAGTGTTGGGGAGAGCCTCAGGCGAAGACTAGACTGGCTGTAGCTGAAGACTGAAGACTGAAGACTGAAGACTGATTACTCCAGTTGTTTCCCTCTGGTCTCGGGCAATTGCGTGGCTACTGCGCACGCCAGAAGAAACGCCACGCCACACAAGTAGAACGCCCAGCTCAACCCCCGTGTTTGGGCCACTCTGCCGATTACAAACGGAGCAATCGAGCTCATGGTTCGCGCGCCGTTGTAGGTAAAGCCGAGGGCGCGAGCTCGAACCGTGGTAGGGAAGATCTCGCTCCCGATAATTCCCGACCCCGAAAAAAATCCGGTGCCGAAAAATGCGAGAAGCGATCCTGCAACCATCAGCAGCCACGGTGCTCTCGCCATGGCGTAAAGCGGGACTAGAAGTGCCGCCATTAACGTGTATAAAATAAAAGACCTGCGCCGTCCAATCGCATCCGCGACCCAGCCGAAACTCGCATATCCGGGAAACATCCCAGTCAGATTCAGTACCACCAGCAGAGTAGTTGTCCCCATCACCCCAAAACCGCGACCGCCCTGTTCCACCGGCAAAGAAAGGTAAGGCGGAATCCAGGTAAACAGGCCCCACCAGGCAAACATCCCGAAGAAATTCATCAGCAGTAGAGCGAAAGTATGCTTCCCATAAGGCGTTCGAAAAATACTGGCGAATCCACAATCCTGAGAGTCCGTCTTAGAGACGTAGCTCGCTGCGTCTTCTTTTTTCTTTCGGCCAACAGTGCCTCGACCCTCCGCTCGATGCCTGTCCTGCCACATCTCCGACTCCGGCACGCCTCTGCGGATCCACAACACCACCAGCGCCGGTAGAATTCCCACGAAGAATGCCATGCGCCAATCCGCATAATGCAACACAACGCCGGTCACCAGTGCGGCCAGGGCGTAGCCGATGGCCCACGAACTCTGTACCACTGAGATGGCCTTGGCCCGCAGTTCAGTCGGCCAGGTTTCCGCAACCAAGGTTGCCCCCGTATTCCACTCTCCTCCCATGCCCAGCCCCAGGATGAAACGGAATACCGCCAACATGAGAACCGAGGTTGAGAGCCCGGATGCGAACGAACAGACCGAGTAAGTGAGAATGCTCAACATCAGAGCGCGCCTGCGCCCCAGTCGATCTGCGATGAATCCAAACGCAACGCCGCCAATCCCCGAAGCCAGAAGAGTCAGGCTGTTCAGTAGTCCGGCTGTGCTCTTGCTCATCCCCAGGTCGCGCATGATGTGTACCACAACCAGGGCGTAGAGCATGGCATCGAAGGCGTCCAGCATCCAGCCCAGGGCGGCGGCAATAAGCGTCCGGCGTTGCGCCGATGTGACTTGAGAAAAGGTGGGAGAAAGGCTCGTCGGCATGCGAACGGATTGTCAGGTTTCGTTGCGAGATTGGCAACGAAAAACTGGGACTGGGCGCCAGTGCGAATCGTAGTTGTGTGGTCTCTCTTGACCATTGTCATTCCGAAGCCGATTTGTTGGCGAGGAATCTGCTCGTGGCAGCAAAACAGCAGACTCCTCGCACGATAACGCCGCGCGTCGGAATGACAGCTCAGATATTTGGGGCACACTACCACCGGTAGGTGCTTGCCCTGCCATCAGTGTTTACCCAGTTTTTACTTTTTTGCCCGTTATTGTTTGATATTTTTTAAATTCAAATATTCGGGAATCTAGCAGGAGCAGTCTGGATATGAAGCATCATCGGTTGAGCGTTCTGGCGGTTCTCGTCTTCTTCGTAGCACCCTGCTTCGCCCACCACATGGCGGTTATCGTCGACAAAGACAACAAGGTGGGGAATGTTTCCTCGGTCCATTTGGCAAAAGTCTTCCGCACGGAAATCAAGAAATGGCCTGATGGAAGAGAGGTTGTGCTGGTCTTTCACACTGCGGCCAAAGGCGAGAAGACTACATTGCAGCGCCTGTTGAAGATGTCCGATAGCGATCTGCAGTCCTTGCTGGCGACTCACAAGAACTCGATCAAGATGGCGGCCACGGATGCCGGCGTGATCGATTTGGTGGAATCGACTCCAGGAGCAGTTGGTTTGGTAGAAGTTAATTCCATCAACGGAAGCATCAACGTGGTGAAGGTGGATGGCAAGCTTCCCACTGAAGCGGGCTACCTGCCCCATTAAGGCAGATTGAATTGTTATGCGCCCTGAAGTCGCAATCCCCGGAAGTATCGCCGCGCCTTTGTTACGTCCTTGCCGATCTGCTCGCGTAGCGCATCCACCGATGGAAACTTGACTTCATCGCGCAGCCGCTGAAGAAAGTGAATCTCCACCTCCGTTTCAGGGCCCAGTTCAATGGGATGGAAGTTCAGCAAATGGGTTTCGACCGCGAATGATTCCGCGCCAAAGGTCGGCCGGCCGCCCACGTTGGTTACGGAATCAAAGCATTCCTCGGCGACCCGTGTCCGGGTGATGTAGACACCGTCCTTGGGCACGAATTCTTCGTAGCGGCTAAGGTTGATTGTAGGCACGGTGTATTTGGATCCGTATCCCCGCCCCCGCCCCGGGGTTGACAACATGCTGAAAGGATGGCCCAGCAGGTGGCGGGCCCGGCTGACCCCACCTTCACTCAAAAGCTTGCGCACCTGGCTGCTGGAGACAGGCTCGCCCCGTAGTTTCATCTCTGGATAAACCTTGACCTCAAATCCAAGCTCTCGCCCCAGTTCAGCCAGCTGATCGACATTCCCCGCCGCTTTGTGGCCGAAATGAAAGTTAAAGCCCTCGTGTACTTCGACTGCGTGGAGCCGTTTTTGCAGAATGTCTTCGGCAAACTGGCGCGGCGTCAACAACGATAGATCGCGACCGAAAGGCAATAGCAGCACCGCGTCCAGGCCACTCGCCTGCAACAGGCGGAGCTTCTCGGGAGTCGGAGTAATCAGCTTGAGGCCAGAATCCGGTCTAAGGATTCGCACCGGATGGGGTTCAAACGTGACCGCCATCGCCTTAGCCCCCTGTTGCCTGGCCCGGCTCACTATCTCGCCCAGCACGTGGCTGTGCGCTCGATGAACGCCATCAAAGTTCCCGATGCTGACCATCGTTGGCCCGAAATTGGCGGGAACATCTTCGAGTTTGTGAAAAACGTCCATTTAGGAAACTTTCATTGAACGGATATACGGTCCCTCGCCCTGTCATCCTGAACGGAGTGGCTGCTTCGCTACGCGAAGCAGCTGGGGGTCGAAGGACCCCAATGAGTGGCACGAATTTTGCTGTGCCACTAAAGCCCCCGACACACTGGCCGCGCTAAGCTGCCAGGGGTCCTTCGACTTCACCCATTCGCAAGCGAATGGGCTGGTTCCGCTCAGGATGACACTGCACAGTTTTCACAGCCGTCTAAATCTCGAACTCCAGCTTCATTCCGTCATAAGACAACCTTACGTGCTCAGGCAAAGCCGCGTTGGTGGCATCATGTCCGAGGTCGTGGCAAATATGAGTGAAGAAGGCTCGCCGTGGCTTCACCCGCTCGACAATCTTCAGCGAGTTCTCTACCGTCGAGTGTGTCGGATGCGGCTTGTGCCGCAATGCATCCAGAAAAAGAATATCCAGATGCTCAAGCTGCCTGAACGACGCTTCCGGCACCAGGCTATGGTCGGTCAAATACGCCGCTGACCCAAAGCGGAAGCCATAAATCTCGGTTTCTCCGTGGATCACCGTGACCGGCTCAAATCGCGCCCCAAATAGTTCCAGTGGTCCATCCAGGGGCTTGAGTTCAACCTGGGGCAGGCCTCCAAATTTGTAGTCCGCGTCAAAGATGTAACGAAACATATTGCTGACGAACGTCACTACCTCTGGATGCGCGTACAGCGGCAGCTTTCCCGGTCTATGCCGAAAGCTCAACGGGCGCAGGTCATCGATTCCCAGAATGTGATCGGCGTGGGAGTGGGTGTAGAGGACGGCATCCAGACTTCTTATATCTTCCCGAATTGCCTGTTGGCGGAAGTCGGGTGTGGTGTCGATCAACACGGACCTTCCACCGTACTCGATCAGCACGGAAGGCCGGGTACGATGGTCGTGCGGGTCAGACGAGGTGCAGACTGGGCAGTCGCAGCCAATCGTCGGAACCCCCATCGACGTGCCACTGCCCAGTACCGTCAGAATGGCTTTCATCGTAGAGAGGGCTTGGTGCCTGCCGCTTGCGGCGGATGAGCCAGGGCATTGGTTACTTCCACGTAAGCCATTCGCAATTCATACAGGCAATTCTGCAGGAAGTTCTCTTCGGCGGCGGTGAGATTGCCCTTGGTTTTTTCCGCAAGCAGGCTGAGTGTGTCGATGGTTTGACGCGCCCCCAGCAGGTCGATCCGTGGCTGGCCGCGTTCTTCCTGCATCAGGCCCAGTTGCAGCATGGATGTCATGTAGAGCGATGCCATGAAGCGCTCAAACGTCATCTCCATTTCTTTGGCGGAGTGGCCGCTGAGTTCGACCCGGGCGTCAAGCTCTTTTGCCGACTTGCGGTATGCATCGGCCTGTTCTTTTTGCTCGGCCGCGGTTGGAGGCGGCGGCACTGATGAGTCCAGGGTGCCTGCCGATTGCTCAGGGGAAGTGGTCTCGGCTGACTGGGGCGGCGGAGGCGTAACAGGAGCCGGTTTGGACGTTGCAATCTCTTCTTCGCTGACTTCCTTGCGTAGCTCGCCGTCAGAGGTAAACAGCCGGCGGTCAGTTACGGTAAAACTGTCTTGCTTTTTCTCGCTCATAATTCTTTCCTTCGACTATGTCGATTGTTCAGAAACAGTTCCTTATTTTAGATTTTAGAGCGATGGTTTCGCATTTACTGATTATCTCGGCGCAAAACAAAACGTCCCAGACTCGTTTTTGAGTCCTGGGACGCTCGTCGAACAACCCCTCCCCCGAAAGTTTGTTCAAGAACATCCTAGCGACGGAGGCAATGGCTGTGAATGGCACCAACGGGCTACCCAAAAACTCAATGTTTACAGTGATTTTCCAGGGTTCTAGTCTGGCAGCATCCTACGGGATCGACAAAACCCTCTTAGAGACATTGTAACCCTCAATCCGGAGGGCCGCAGACGTTGTTCCCGGCGCGGGGGTGAATGTGGCTAAGATGGTGCGCGTTTCATGGGGAAAAACCGTGATGTAATTGTCATCGTAGGTGATGGGAAGGATCTCCAGGCCGTCTTTGCCCTGCGTGATCTCGGCGCGCACAAAGAAAGCAATGCGGTTGCCGGGATTGGTCAGGGTAATGGCAATAACTTTTTCGCCGGCGGCTTCTGACGCGCCAAGCTGAGCGGTTACGTTCAACTCGCTCTGCGGCATGGTATTGAGTGCGGACATATCGGCCCAGGTCGCGAGATGGGTTGCGAACTGTTCGTCATTCTTGGCATCGCCAAGGTCATCGTCTGTCCTGGATCCCCAATAGACGTTTTCGGCAAGAACCTTGCCACTCGGGTTCGTCAGCACAGCACGCACCAGGTATGTGGACGCAAGATTCGGTATTCGAGGCACAGTCATGGCTTCGCCGGAGGTGTTCGCGCCCGCATTGAAGCCGCTGATCTCCGTGAAGTATTTTCGCGTCCCATCGAGATCGAAGAATTCCACCGCCACTCTCAGGCCGCTCAGCGCCTCAGCAGTGTGATTGACTATGTACAATTTGGCTTTGCTGCGATCTCCGCTGGCGTAGTAGTCCCAAACCACGTTCACCGGCCGCAGGCCCTTTTTGGCTCCGAAATAACCGCCACCCTGCTTGAAGTAGTCATCAAACAGGTGACCGAACAGGGAAGGCCAGGGGTTATTCGTCATCCAGTGGATCATCATCTTGCGGTTGGCCCAGTGCGTCGCATAGGTCTCGTATTGGGCGCGCACGTCTTCGTAGTGGGCCAGTTGCGCCTTCCTGGAAAATTCCTCGGCGCCGTGTGACGCCCCATAGCGCTTGTCAATCACCCGCTGAATATTGTCGAGTGTGCTGTTGCCCTCGTTGGAGCCGGAGTGGAAATACCAGTTTTCGTTGATCGGCCAAAGCTTGTCTGCCGGGATGAATTTCTTGAGACTCTCCAGCGGCGGAATGGTCTCGTTGTCGCCTTCCTCGGCGGAAGACCCGCGCGCGGGCCCGTACTTGTCGCTGAACCAGTAATACGGAGGGCGCCAAACATATGGTCCCGCCATGTGAATCCCGCTCCAGGAACGGTTTACGTGCGATACGGTGTCCACCACGGCGTTTTGCCAGTGCTCTTCTTTAAGAATTTCGTGATAGTCGTTCAGTACCGGATCCGGCGGCAGGCCATCACTGCCGCTCGCCCATATCATCACCGAGGGGTGAGAACGAAGCTCGCGAATACGCGCACGTAAACTCGCCCGCGCCACCCACTGGTCCTCGGCATTCCACAACGCCCACTGCTCCCATTGCGCGCAGCACATGAAGCCCAGCATGACCGGCATACCTTCGCGATCCGCCCGGTCGATCATGGTGTCGTCCGCAATTTTCAGCTCCCATCGCAGCAGGTTCAGACCCAGATCCTTGGCATAACGCATGATGGTTGCATCCCGCGCTGGATCGTTTCTGAACAGCAGATCGGGCGAGTAAACGCCGCCGCGGATCAGGTAATCTTTCCCATTCACTTTCAGGTAAAAGTTTCCGCCTTCGCCAATCTCGGGGAAGGTGTTGTCGGCGTCGCGCCCCTGAGTGATCTTGCGAATGCCAAAGTTAACGGTCTGAGAATCGGAAATGCGATCTCTCTCGCCGACCCTGAACTCCAGTTTCAATCGATAGAGCTTGGCCTCGCCCCACTGGTACGGCCACCACAGGTCGGGATCGGCCACGGCAAGCTGCTTATACTCGGCGGGGGTGAAGGCGATCTCCTTCGTCTGCCCGCGAAGCAGCTCAACGTTCTTTTCGAACTTGATAGAAAGCGTGCCCGGCCGCGAGACTTCTCCCACCAGCGTCCCTGCCACCGGATTGGCCGTGGCATTGCTCAGATCGCAGTAAACCGTCAGTGAAGCAGGGCTGGTCGATGGCAGCGGTAGATCGGTCGCGACGTAAGGATTTCGAATCGTGACTGCCCCTGTGCTGCTCAGAAACACACGCTTCCACACTCCGGCATTTCTGTCCGGCACATAAGAGATGTCGATATGTTTTTGGGGGTCCTGAAATCCCAGATATTTCCAGTTAATCCAGTCCAGCCAGCTGTCGGCCAGTTCGACGCCATTCTCACCCTCCCGACTCTGCTCCGGCGTCACCTTCACGGCCAGAATATTGGGCCCGCCCGGTACGATGAACTTCGTAACATTCAATTCGAATTCGTCATACATGCCGACAATCGTCGCCCGGTTCGCCACCTTGTGGCCGTTCAGCCAAATGTCGGCCCGGTAATTGATGCCCTTGAAGATGAGCGTGTAAACATCGCGGCCTGAAGGCGCGATAAACCCTGTCCTGTACCACCAGTCCTGTTTCCAAAGATCGCCGGGGGCGGCCAGGTTCATTCCAAAATAAAGGTCTTTATAAACTCCGTTCTCCTGCAAAATCTGCAGCACCGTTGCCGGCATGTCCTGAGCCGTGTACCAGTGCGAAGCGTCAAAAGACGGCTGGGAGACCAGAGAATCGTCGCACGAGACATTGTTAGCCGACGTCATCCGCCAGCCGCTTTGCAGTTCAGTGAGATTGGGAGAATCGGAGTTCGAGAATGCCGGCAAGGGCAACAACATGCCGACCAGACAGGCAATGAACAACGCGTGCAAGAAACAGCGCCTCATGAGGCCTATCATTCTATAGAACCGCGGCTGTAGAACTGCGGAGTTCTCGTCCGGATAAGCCAGACTCGTATAGACGTAGCTCGCTGCGTCTGCCGTCATGAACCAGACGTAGCAAGCTCCGTCTCTACAGCAAACGCACGACCTGTCGAGCCGACGACAAGCCTAGAACGACAATTTCAGCGCCAGCTGTATCTGCCGCGGATCTCGCGCCGCAGTCAGAAATCCGAATTCCGGCGTGCCAAAGGTCGTGGTGTTGATCGAGTTCTGCGGCCCGGATTTCGCGAACTGCAGATTGGGATGATTGAAAACGTTAAAGAACTCGGCACGGAATTCGAGCTTCGTCCGCTCCGAAATCGGGAAGTTCTTGAACAGCGAGAAATCCCAGATCTGGTAACCGGGGCCCTGCACGCTGTTACGATGCACATTGCCAAACGAGCCTGCCGCCGGATCGGCAAATGCGCACGTGTTGAAGAACGTGTTCGGCACGCATGGTGTCGCGCGCGGATCGCCAATCAGGTCGGGCCGTTGCTGGCCGTCGGAATTCGCCACGCCGTTGTCGTCCAGAATCGTGAACCAGTTGCCGGACGAAACTGAAGTGATGCCGCCAATCTGCCATCCGCCGATGATCTGGTTGGCAACGCCGTTGACATCGCCAAACACGCGCCTGCCGTGGCCAACCGGCAATTCATACAGGTAACTGAAAACGAAACGATGACGGATGTCGAAGTCCGAATTTCCGTACTCCGCCTGCGGGTCCTTGAAGTAGCGGAAGTCGCCGCCATTCTGCGCGCCCAAGTCAGCATTGGAAGCGATGTCGAGCGCATGCGCCCAGGTGTACGACGCCAGAAACGTAAGCCCATGCGAAAAACGTTTTTCGGCTCGGGCCTGCAAAGAGTTGTAGTTTGAACGCCCTGCCGAACGGAACCAGCCGACAAAGCCGTCAAGTTGCGGTAATGGACGGCGATCCGCAAATGGCAAATCCGGATCCGGGTTGGGAGTAGCCTGATTTCCGTTCAGGTAGATGTACTGCTTCAGGCCTCGCGATCCAGCATAAGTGAGCTCAAACACAGTATTCGAGGGCAATTCGTACTGCGTGGACAAATGCCATTGCTGCATGTACGGCGTAACCAGGTGGGGATCGAGTGAAAAGAAAAGTGGTGGCGGCTCTGGATCAACCAGTGAGTTCGCCGGGAAGCCGCTGGCCAGCGTAGGGATGCCGGGCAGGGAACAGTCTACCGTCGCGGGATTCGCGGAAGCGGTTCCGCAGGGCTGGTTGAAGTTCTTGCTGATAAAGAATGGTGGATTGAAACCCATGCTGGGATTGGAATACGGGCCAGCTTCGTCTCCACCGTAGAAAATTCCGTAGCCCGCGCGCACCACCATTTTGTTGGTTGCCTGGTACGCAAGTCCAATTCGCGGGGCGAAATTATTGGTGTCAGGCGAAATCAACCCCGGCGTGGCGGTGGCCAGCACGGGAACAATCGCCGCCAGTTGTGGCGTGAGTTGCGCATTCACACCCTTGGGAACGAGCAGGCTGCCGGTGGAGAGGTCGAAGGTGCCCAGTTCGTTATGTTTTTCCTTAATCGTGGTGAAAAGTTCGTAGCGCAACCCAAGATTCAACGTGAGCTTCGGAGTGACCCGCCAGTCGTCCTGCCCATAGAAGGCGTAAACCTGGTGGTGATAGTCAATATTGTGCAGGTTGTTGATGCTGGCAAAATCGCTCAGACCCACCAGAAACGAGGCAAAGCCAGAGCCACCGCTGAACGGGTTCGCTGGATCATCCGTCAGGCCGGGGCCAAAATCCAACGTCCCTCTGGGCGCTGCCGGCTGAAAAATGGTGAACTCCTCACTGCGGATGTCGGTCCCGAATTTAAAGGAATGGTTGCCGTGTACCCAAGTCACATTGTCCGACACTCCGTATGTGTTCTGAACCTCGTGCGAGGGCAGAAAGGTAGGACTGCCAATCTGCGATATATCGTTGAAGGTTAACTGCGGCAGGCCGCCGTTCCCCGGTACGTTTGGAATCCCAGGGAAGCCACCGGGAAAGTTCAGCAGCTCTTCACTGGTCTTGTCTGCATTAATCTGCTGCCGCTGCGAGTTAACCCGGTTGTAGCCCAGACGGAACTCGTTGGTCAGATTGCTTCTGAACAAGTGTGACCAGCTGGTCGCGAAACTGCGGTAGGCGTTGTCTTCATCTCCGCTGAAGAATCCACCACCGTCGCCGCCGGTGTTATCGAACGGCCCGGGAATCAGGCTGGGCTGGTCTTCATAGCTGAAGCGAAAGAAACCGTAATCCTTCTCGGTATATTTCTGATCGATGCGAACATCGAAATTGTTGCGCGACTCCTGCCGCACCGGATTGGTCAGATTGTTGAACCCGTTGCCATTGACATTTGGCTCAGGATAAAGCCTGGTAAATGCCACGGCCAGAGGATCGAGGCGGTTCTGCGGGATGATGTTCAGCGGCATTCCCGCGCCGTCATACTGGAACGCTACACCACAACCGACTCCGGCGTTTCTGGCGTCAAAAATCTCGCCGACGAAAGTAGCATGCCCGTTGCAGTCTGTCCCGGTTTGCTGGGTCAAATCAAGCTGGTCGGAGAAGTCCCCGGCTCGCTGCGCATCGGTCGGAACGAAGGAAGTGACGGTCTGGGCCTGTCTGATCCTCAGGCCTTCGTAATCGACGAAGAAAAAAGTTCGGTTGCGTACGATCGGGCCGCCAAGCGTGAATCCGAACTGGTTTTGTTTGTAGGGAGCGATCCGGCTGTTGGGATCGTCGAAGAAGTTCTTGGCGTCGAACTTCTCGTTGCGCAGGAATTCGTAGGCGCTGCCATGAAACTGGTTGGTGCCGGACTTGATGGTGGCATTGATGATGGCGCCGTTGCCGCGCCCGAATTCCGCGCTATAGGCGTTGGTCTGGACCTTGAATTCTTCCAGCGCTTCCACCGACGGCTGAATCACATAGTTGGTCTCATTCAGCAAATCCGGCAGATTGGAATTGTTGTCCACTCCATCCAGCAGGAAATTGTTCTGCAGGGAGCGCGCGCCATTAGCCGAAAAACCGAAACCACCTTCGTCCCGAGCACCCGGTTCACTGGGAGCGGTGCCGGCGGTGAGCAGGGCGAGTTGTGCGAAGTTACGGCCGTTGAGGGGTAAATTCGCCACCCGCTTGTTATCCACGACCTGTCCAAGTTCAGAAGTCTCGGTTTCCAGCAAAGGAGCAGATCCGGTGACTTCGACAGATTCCGAAATTTGCCCCACCTGCAGGGTTACGTCGAGTGCGATCCTTTGTTGGACGTCCAGGCTCACGGGAACCGTCACTGCCTTTTTGAATCCGGGATGCTCCACCGTGACCGTGTAATGCCCGACTCGTAATGGGCTGGCGACATACTCTCCGGAATCGTTGGTCACAGTTTCCAGGTGAGTGCCGCGATCCACGTCGGCTACCGTCACTTTGGCCTTGGCGACGATGGCGCCGCTCGGATCCCTGACCGTGCCAACGATTCCGCCCGCATCTTTTTGCGCCCACGCCGCGAACGGAAGAAGCACGCAGATTACGGCAAGAAATAGTGAAGATCGGGAAGTGGCGAAGTTAGGCACAGTGGTCCTCCTTAAATGCTGGTGCACCTGCGGACTTCGACGCCGCAGGCGGAGATGCGGGGTGTTCGTCCGGATAAAAGGGATGTGGTAAATAGTTACGGTCGCTTTCTTTTACTTTCGTTCCGTGAGCTTTGTCAAGCAAAAGTATTAGCCGCGTTCATCAAAACGCGAATGCGCTGCATCCAAACCCTAGCTGCACAGGACGTGATTCGGCACTCGTGGGTGGTTGGGCGGAGAAGGCACTGCTGGTGCCTTTGGGGATGCGCACTGTAAGAACAATAAGAATAAATAGAAAGGTTTCGAAACCACAGACATCGCGGCTCGATTCAGGCTTTTGCTGAGGTTGGTTCCGTCGATTCCTCTTCGCCAAGAACCACGACGCGGCTCAAGTTCCTTGGGTTATCCGGATCCAGACCTTTCTTCAGGCCGGTGTATAGTCCCAGAAGCTGGCCCGCGAAGAGGTAAGCCGCCGGACGAAGCAGTTCGGGCACGTCGCTTTGCAACTCCATCAACAAGTCTGACGAGTTTCGGGCACGCTCATCTGCCCGATCGGCAACCGTTAGCGTCGTTCCACCCAGACCCTTGATCTCTTCGAGGACTCCACATTCGGCGTCGTAGCCTTGCTCGGAAAGAAGGAAAACTATCAACGTCTCGGGAGCCACAATGGACTTTGGACCGTGACGAAACTCCAGTGTATGAAAACTCTGAGAGTACGAAACCGACATTTCGGTTACTTTAAGCGCAGTCTCGCAAGCCAACCCGTACAGTGCGCCCTGCCCAAGACAAACGTAGTCGGCAAACTGCCGCACTCTGACAAATTCGCGAATGCGGGGATGCAAATCAGCCATGAGCCGCGCAGCAGCAGCCGGAAGCTTGCCTAAAGCCTTGAGGAGTGCGCGATTATCGGCATAGCAGGCAGCTAGGTATTGCAAGCCCAGCAACATGGAAGAAAACGATCGCGTCATTACGGTGCTTTGCTCATCGCAGGGAAGAAGCGGCAGAGTCGCCGCAGCGGTTTGTTCCAGCGGTTGATGCGGCGTGCCCGTTACCGCCAGAACGCGGATATTCCTCTCGCGCTCGAGCAGTTGAGCGGCGCGCACGGCCTCGGAAGTCTGGCCCGAACGTGAGATTACGACTGCAGCAACGTCTTTCGCCCCGGCAAGCACAATTTCTGGAAAAAGCAATAACTCCGATGCTGGGATCGCACGCGCCCGGGTCTGCGTGATGGCGCTCCACGAGGCGGCCGCAGCCAGAGCGATGTAGTAACTGGACCCGCACCCGATGAACAGCCACTCCTGTGCCGAGCGAAAGGGCTTGCGGACTTGCTCCAGAGCGCCTTCCTTTTCCAGCGCAGCCAGGCAGCGGCCCCAGAACTCCGGCTGCGAAAGAATCTCTCCAAGCGAATGAGCGCCGGCGGGATTAGGCAAGCGTCACCTCAATCCCGGCCTTCTTCAAGGCGCGCAAATCAGACTTCGGAATGCCATGGTCGGTAATGACTTCCTGCAGAGCCGCCGGGGGCACAATCAGAGAGAGGCTTCGCCTGCCAAACTTGCTGGAGTCGCAGACCGCAACCGTACGCTTTGAAATTCCTACCATCACCCGGTTCACCTTGGCTTCCAGAAGATTGGGAGTGCTCAATCCATAGTGCACATCGAACCCGTCCACGCCAAGAAACAGGATGTCCGCGTTTAACCCTCGCAGCGTCTCTTCGGCAATCGGACCCACCAGCGAGAATGAGTTCTTGCGCAGACTTCCTCCGGTCAAAATCACCTCAACTGGCGCTCCGGTCAGTTCAGCGGCGATATTCAGCGCATTGGTCACAATCGTAATGTTATGAAAGCTGCGCAACGCTCGCGCGATTGCAGTCGTAGTGGTGCCTGAATCCAGAATTACAACCTGACCTTCTTTCACCAGGCTGGCCGCAACTTCTGCGATCCTCAGCTTCTCTTGGCGGTGAAGCTTTTCCTTCTCCCGGAGCGTGGGATCTTCCAGCGCGCCCTCCCGCGCCGGTAACGCGCCTCCGTGCGTGCGATGGACCAACCCATGGGAGTGAAGAATCTCCAGATCTTTCCGGATCGTGACCTGGGAAGTGTCGAACTTCCGGGCCATCTCCGTGACCAGCACCCTGCCATCGCGATCGAGGATCTCGATAATGGCCCGCCGGCGTTCTTCGTTGAGCACGTTTCCCCGGAGCATGTATAGAAAAGCTGGATACCACAGGCTTGTGATTGCGCTTTCTTTTTATATCGTTTGCTTTCGTTTGTCCAGTGCAATGTTAACGGCATTAGCCCGGTGGATGAAGATAACCCGGCTGGCGTCCATTTGGCGGGACTCTTCACTGAACCGTTCGTCACGCTGAATCTGTGAAGCAATCTGGCGCGGCGCCAGCGTGGATTCACCTACTCGGTGAACCGGTGCATCACACCGGAATTGCGGATCCAGATGTGATTGCGCCGGGTTGCTCCGCTGGAGGTGTTGGTCTTTGGAGCAAAATCAGACGGGAAAGTTGAGGATGTCTTTCTTTACCGCGAACACCCTGGTTAAGGCCGTTTCAATTTCGTTCGGTTCCAGGGTGCCAACCACTTGCCGTCTTACTGCGTCCAGGCGACTGAGCAGAGCGGCCTCCGCTATCTCGACCCGCTTGAACAACGCATCTTATGGTCAGTCTCCCGAAGAACTGCTTCGTATTCTCCTTGCCATTGCGGGAAGAGCAAGGGCAGGCACAACGCAGGTGATTGTTTGGTCGTCCTGGAAGTGCTCCAAACTGTCTTACATCCTTTGCCGCATAAGCAAAGATCGTGCCGTCTGTCCGCTGACGTACCGATTGGTAAAGAACGAGCCTGGCCAGGTTTGATTTGACCGGTACGAAACCACTAGAATGACGAAGTTTCGAGTTGATCTCTTGGGCCCAAGACCGTTCGCTGCGGCGTAAATTCGGCCGTGACTTACAATACGGCTCAGATACCTTGTTCGGGGGACTATGAATCTGCCTTTCGGGAAATTCTCTCTTCTTGCTGTCTTCACGCTCGCTCTATCCTTTGCGATCGCGCCCGGGCCGGCTGCGGCTGAAGATTCGGCTGGCGTCAACGTTTATAAAGCGAAATGCATGACCTGCCATGCGAAAGATGGGAGCGGAGATACACCGGTCGGGAAGAGTCTGCAGTCGGCAGATCTGCGTTCGCCGGAGGTTCAGAAGAAATCAGATGCGGACCTGACCGAATCTATTTCGGAAGGAAAGGGCAACATGCCTGCCTTTAAGACGCTGCTCAGTGATGACGAAATTCACTCAGTTCTGGGCTACGTCCGCACTTTGGCTGCGAAGGGCGATCCACCGGCTAAAAAGAAATCGGGCAAGTGACTTCGCAAGGCGTGGAGCTCCTCCGAACGGCCGGTGTCCCAAGCGCGGGTCACTTCATTTAACTTGAAAATTTCGCGGGTCCAGAGACATATTTTCGGATACCTCGTTGGCCATCACATCCCACTCGTAGACAGTTGTCTTTCCGTCTTGCGCCTCCTGGGTGAAATGGATGTTGTAGTGCGTGGGTAGCGTAATCCCATCCGTGGTATTGAAATCGCTGAATCGTTCCTCCAGCGTGTAGCGAATTTGCTGCTGCTTCGAACTCCGGGTTGGATCGCTACCACTCTGGCCCGCCTGCGTTGTCAGTCCGACCATATCGCTCATGCTGGGCACCGAGCCCCCTAGTCCGCTGGCCAGGGTGATCGTGTACACAGTCTGAACGTGGCGATAGGTCTCGGGATCGAAGTACATGTGGATGTCCATTTCGGTACTCCTCTTTGGCTGGTAACGCAGATCCAGCAATGGTTTCCCGTCCACCTTCTTGAGGCCGTTGACGCTGAGGTGGGGATGATTGCTATCCACATTCGATAAGGCCCATGCAGTCGAGAGCGCGCCACCCAGCAATCCATCTTGCAGGAGCACTGGTTGACTCATCACAAATTCTCCGAAGATGGTCCGTCGATGTTCTGAGGTTGTGGCGGCGACCGACGACTTGTTTCCATCCGAGATAAATTGTTCGCCTTTATAGTCATTGGCAAACTTCATCAAGATGTTGAGCTTGTGTTCTTCTGAAACCACGGCGCTCTTGCCTTCCAGTTGGCCGCCGCCCCCAACCAGCATCTTGAATTTAGCAGTCCCTTGGACAACTCTCGACTTGTTGGCGCTGCGTACGGCAGCTGATCCCACCGAATCAAGGTGGTGGGCCACCAGTTCATCCGGCTTGAGATCGGCAGCGTGGCCCAGCACCACCTGCACGAGCACGAATGTAAGAATCCAGAACTCAGATTTCATTTTCGATCGCATTCAGATGTCCTCGGCCGGAAAGTTTTTCGTTTGCGCCACAAACCGTTTAAGTATACGCAGAGGATTAGACGCGCGGTAGCCGCAAGCCCGGCGAAAGCAGTTACTCATGCAGGGGTGACTGTAATAAAGTATTCGCTACAAACAATGTTTTCGCCTGGTGAATCGCGGTCCCAGGCAAGTTGGGGTTCATACCGCAGGGTGTTGAGTCGAAACTTCGGAGTTCCCATGAAACTCAGTCTGATCGCCGCCGTGCTGTGGTTAATGATTCCGTTCCTGGCAGTCGCCCAGGATTCGACCAAGATCATCGCAATGGAAAATCTCTGGAATCGAGCCGAGCTCAACAACGATGCAAACGCCGTGGCACTCCTGTTGTCCGACGACTTCGTAATGACCGTAGCCGAAGGCACTCTCTACAACAAGGCCCAGATCTTGGCGTCGGTGGCCGACAAGTCTTACAAACCCGAAGTTTTGCAATCGATCGGCTTGGTGGTCCATTCCTACGGCAACACTGCGGTTGTGACCGGTGCTTTTTACGAAAAGGGTGTGGACAAAGGCAAGCCCTGGGAGCGCCGTGGACGCTTCACCGACACCTGGATGAACCTGGGTGGAAAGTGGCAGTGCATCGCCAGCCACTTCAGTGTACCGCCGAGGTAACCTGGCGAAGCCCCGGCGGCATCGCTAACCGCCCCACATCTTCGCGGCCCACCCAGTCAAGGCGCCAAACAACAATCCCGTTCCCAGAACCCCGGCGTAAGAATGCAGGCCAAACGCGTCCGGCAGGCTGACAAGCAAACCCACGATTGCGCCAGAAACCACCGGGTGTACCGGAAACACCACCGTCGCCGCCAGGACCCCGATGGCAAATCGGCTGGAAAAAGCCTGCAGGAACATCGTCGTTGAGGCATTGACATGCTTCCCCATAACGGTCATCAGAACGTCGATCAGTCCAAATAAAATGCCGCACACGACGCCAATCAGGAGTCGATTCATAGGCAAGTCTTGTACACGAGTTGTGTGGCTGCCGCAACCAGATCCGGTTACCATTAACCCACAATGACCAACTCCGCCAAATACTGGATCGACAAGCTGGGCCTGATTGCTCATCCCGAGGGCGGCTATTACCGCGAAACATACCGCTCCGGTCTGTCGATCGCCAGGGAAGCTTTGCCGCCTCAGTTCACCGGTCCACGCCTGGTCTCAACCGCAATTTATTTCCTGCTGGAGGGGAACAACTTTTCCGCCTTCCATCGTTTGCGCTCGGATGAACTTTGGCACTTCTACGCTGGAGGTCCGATCGTCGTGCATGTAATCGAAGAAAAAGGAGATTATTTCGAGCTGTTAATCGGCAACAATCCCGGCGCGGGTCAAGTCCTGCAGGCAGTCGTCAAAGCGGGTTGCTGGTTCGCGTCGCGCCTGCAAGACCCTCAATCGTTTGCATTGGCCGGCTGTACGGTTGCGCCCGGTTTCGATTTCGAAGATTTCGAAATGGCCGAAAGATCACAGCTGCTCAGACGATATCCGCAGCATGCCAAGCGGATCGAACAATTAACCCGGATCTAACCAGAACCAAAAACTGAGAACCAAGAGCTGAAAACCAAGAACTGAATTCCTGAAATCAATAAAATTACATCGGCCATATCTGCAAAGCAGTCCGGCACAAAATCTGTTGCTGGCTTTGCTTACTCAAAGGCAGGGCCAGGAAATCATCAAGATTGCTCTTGATCTCCCGCACGCCCGGACTCGGCCAGTCGGTTCCGAACAGAGTCTTGTGAGCGATCTCCTCCAGCCGCGGAAAGTATTTCAGCAACATCTTCGGCGGTATGCCGCTGATGTCAAGAAACACATTCGGATGCCGCCGCAAAAGGAAAAATGCGGTCTCCATCCATAACGGCCGGCCCCCGTGCGCCATCAGAATCTTCAGTTTGGGGAAATCGACGGCAACATCGTCCAGATAAATCGGGTCGCCATACTTGTTGCGGGCGCCATGGAATATTGATGTGCCGGTATGGAACATTACCGGGACGCCGTTGGCCTCGGCCGCCCGGTAGACAATTTCCAGTTCCTTCACTCCATGCAGGTAGTCATTGGGAAAAAGCAATTGATGGGGAGGATGAATCTTGATCAGCCGGATCTTCAGCCGCAGAATTTGTTCCACATCCGCCAGAACATTCGGTGATTGTCTGGGATGAAGCCCGCCGCACGCGATCAGCCGCGCCGGATCAGCGCTGACATAGTCCGCCACCCACTGGTTAACCGCGGAACTTAGCCCGATGACTTCCGGAGCAACATAATTGATCAGAACCGCACGCCCGATGCCCGAATCGTCGAGATAGTTCAGGAATGCCTTGGGCGACCGGCAGAATTCCATGATCCGGTCGAAGTCATTCGACTTGCTCTTGATCAGCTCGAAAGCCTCGGGCTTGAGCATATCCATCGGTTGGATATGAATGTGGCAGTCGGTAATGACGTGGTCAGCCATAAAGAACGGACATTATAATGTGCCGCCTCGAAAGGGGATACGGAGCGACGGGTTCCATCACCGCCGCTGCGTTCGATTCGCGTTATCCCCAAACTTCTCTTGCCGTCTCTGCCACCAGTCGCAGTTTGGCCTCCTGGTCTGATGGGCTCAGCAAATTTCCCTCCATGGTTGACGCGAATCCACACTGTGGACTGAGGGCCAGCCTCTCTAACGGAACGAATTTGGCGGCTGAAGAGATTCGTTGCTTCAGTTCGTCCTTATCTTCCAGCGCGGGCGCTTTCGAACTGATCAGGCCGAGTACCACGGTTCTGTCCTCTGGAACCTCACGCAGAGGCTCAAACCCTCCGGAACGTGCGTCGTCGTATTCGAGCAGGAATCGTTGAAATCGAGTATTGCGGAAAATCCTGGTGATGGGCCCATAGTCGCCTTCGGCGTAAAACTTGCTCTGGTTGTTTCCCCGGCACAGGTGAAGGCCGAATAAGATTCCGGGATGCTCGCCGATCACGGCGTTGTCCATTTCGATGGAGAGATCAAGCAGGCGGTCGGGATCGTTGCCGCGCCGGCGATAACCCTCCCGCAGTTGCGGGTCGAGCAGGGCAGTGTATTGCGGCGAATCAATTTGAATGTATGTGCAGCCCAACCGGATTAACTCTCGCACCTCGTCGCGGAGAATATCTACCAGGTCGGCCAGATAGTTTTCTATTCTGGGGTAGGCGTTCCTTGATTTGTCGCTGTCGTAGTAAGCCGCAGCCTGCTGGGCGCTGATCAGGGTGGTCTTTGCCACACGATCCGTTCGCGCGCGCAAGTAGGTGAACTCTTCCGCGCACAGCGGGCGTTTGCGCCGCAGTCGGGAGACTACAACCGGACGGGACAACACCAGCTTCTCTCCCTGCGCATTGCGAAACGGAATCGCCCATCCACCCAGGCGGTCAAACCCTTCCACCGAGTCGATCAGATGACCGTAGAAAGCATAGCGGCGCATTTCGCCATCGGTAATTACCTCAATACCAGTCCGAAGTTGCAACGCGACCGCGTCGTCGACTGCCCGGTCTTCCACCTTCTTGAAGTCGGCATCGGATAACGTGCCTGCCTCGTGGCGGTCGCGCGCCTCCCTGAGGTAAGCCGGACGCAACAGGCTTCCAACCACATCGCTTCGATACACCAAAGGTTCTCCCGAGAATGCGTCAAAGTTAAAAGCTCAATGGATTTCCTTTGTGTAGCTTCGTGTCCTTGCCGGCGCTGCCCAAGCTTAGCCACCTTTGAGCTTCTCGATCTCTTCGCCAGCAATCTGGAATCCAGTGTTGGCCGCAGGAACTCCAGCGTAGATGGCTGTCTGAAGAAGAGTCTCCTTCAGATCGCTCAGTTCAAGTTCATGTGCTAATCCTGCACTCACGTGCAGTCTGAACTCTTCCCATCGCCCCAAAGAGGCCGCGATGGCGAGTGTGAGCAGTCGACGAGTTCGCCGGTTCAGACCCGGTCGCGTCCAGATCGTTCCCCACGCGTAGCGCGTGATCAGGCTCTGGAAGTCGCGTGTGAAATCGGTGGCACCGGCAATGGAGCGATCCACATGCGCGTCGCCCAACACCGCTCGCCGCACTGCGAAGCCTTCTTCACGCGGGTCGGCGGGCGACTCTGCCTTCGGTAACAGAAAATCGAATAATGCCGCGGTAAACGATCTCGGACGCTCCAGATTCGACAAATGAGACGCCGTGAGGCGCAGCGCTTTGGCTTCGGGAATATTGTTCGCCAGCAGCTGACCATGCCCCTCCCAAGGCGTGGATACGTCGCGATCACCCGCAATCACCAGCGTGGGAACGCGGATCTTTGTCATGGACCCCGTGAAATCGAAGTCCCGGAGCGCCGCGCAGCAACCGGAATATCCGATGGGATCTGTTCCCAGCAACACCGACTTCACAGAATTCGCGTAGGCGTCACCACGAGCCAGCGTCTCGGAAGAGAAGAAGCGCGGCATGACCACTTCCGCAATTCCCGCCATCCCTTTTTCTTTAGCCGTCTGAATTCGACTTTCCCAGTTCGAACGCGGTCCGAATTGCGGCGTGGTATTGGCCAGAACCAGGCCGCTTAACCGAGCCGGCGTGTTCACTGCCAGCCATTGCCCGATGGCTCCGCCCATCGATAGGCCACAGAAGGCAAACCTGGAAATGTTGAGCGCATCAACCAGTTCGATCAGGTCGAGGCTCAGTCGTTCCACGGTGTATTCGCCACCAGGCGCGTCCGATGCGCCGTGTCCGCGAGTGTCATATCGCAGTATTTGAAAATGAGGCAGCAACGCTTCAACTTGTGGCTCCCACAAGCCCATGTCCGTGCCGATCGAATGCGACAGCACCAGCACCGGGCGGTCTGCCGCGCCTTCAAGACGGTAGAACAAGCGGATGTTATCGACGGTTACGAACGGCAAGGTGGCTACTCCTTTTTGTCGCGAGCTTCTTTGTCGCGGGCTTCATCTTTATCGCGAGCTTCGGCGCCTGTATCAGAAAGCAGGCGCTTTCGAAATGCATCAGCACTGCCCAGATATTCTTCGGGATATTCAAGGCTTTTCAGAGTCTCGCCGTCGAGGTGACGGGTGACCTCTGGCATCTCACCGAGCACTTCGTGGAGCCGCCTGCCTTCGAGGACGCTCCGCCGCGTCGCTTCTTCAAGCAGTATGTGTGCAGTGTCTCGTCCCAGCTCTTCTCCCAGCAGCATCATGGCGCGTTCCGCAAAGATCACCCCTCGGGTAGCGTGGATGTTAGATCGCATGCGATCCACATCCACAGTGAGCCCCTCAGCTACGTCGGCCATGGACGCGGCGGCCGCTCCCGTCGCTTGAATCAGCGCTGCGACCGTCGGCCATTCCGCCTGCCAGCTTCCTGTTGCCCGCTCTTGTTCCTGCACCATCCCGGAAAGAAAACTAGCCACCATGCCGGGAACCCGGTTCGCGGCGGCGAGGGCTACCACGCAGCCGCTCGGATTTCGCTTGTGGGGCATGGTGGATGAGCCGCCGCGTCCGGTTCCGCCCGGTTCCGCTACCTCTCCCACTTCGCCCTGCATCAGCAGACTGATGTCGCGGGCCATTTTCCCGAGGGATCCGGTCAGAACTCCGCAGGCACACATCAACGCAGCCAATCGGTCGCGGTGAGCGTGCCAGGGCGCGTCCGGGAACCCCAGCCCTAATTCCTTTGCCAGTTCCAGTCCTACAGACACTCCGTGCGGACCCAGCGAGGCGAGTGTCCCGGTGGCTCCGCCAAACTGCATCATCAGACTCTCTGCGAACCGGCTGACGACTCGCGTGCGGCCGCGGCGAACGGAACCAAGCCAGCCTGCGGCCTTCAGTCCGAAGGTGGTTGGTGGCGCGGCCTGCAGCAAGGTTCGGCCCAGCATCACCGTGTTGGCATGGGTGTCGGCCAGTCGCCGCAGCGCATTTTCAAGACGGGTTAAGTCCGATTCCAGAATTAGCTGGGCGCGCTTGAGAAGAAGGATGAGCGCCGTATCCGCCACATCCTGACTGGTTGCACCCCAGTGCACGAATCCGGCAGCAGCGGGATTGCTGGCCCGGACGCGCTCCGTCAATGCTTTCACGAATGGAATGGGCAATGCACCGGCCCGCAAACCATCTCTGGCGAGTTGATCTGAATCGAAACCTTCGGGCTTCGCGGCGGCGGTGATGGCATCGGCGGCAGCCTGGGGAACGATTCCAACTCGCGCTTGCGCCCGGGCCAATCCGGCCTCGAACTCCAACATGGCTTGTAGTACCGACCTGTCAGAAAACACGCCGGAAAATGCTTCAGTGGTCGCCAGAGTTTCGATCAGTCGCCCCGCCATGCACACCTCGTCCTGTGCCGGACATTGCCGAGACTAACACTCAACCATTGGATTTGGGAAAGCGGATGCCGCATCAGACGTCGAAGAATACCGTCTCACCCTCGCCTTGCAATCTCAGCTCAAAGTGCCAGCCACTGGGGTGAGCGGCATCGGGGTGAGCCATGAGAGTGCCTCGCCGCTCCGGCGGCACCAGAGAAAGTACAGCGTCTTCCTGGTTCGCGGGATCGCCGGCGAAGTATATCCGCGTATAAAGTTGTTTCATCATGCCGCGTCCGAATACCGCTATGTTCAGATGCGGCGCTTGAGGCACAGTGCCGACGCCTGGAACCCTGCCGGGTTTGATCGTTTCAAAATCGCAGCCACCGTTCTCGACCGTCCCCATCCGCCCGAAACCGAGAAAGCCGGTTTCGACGGCCTTCTGCTGCGTATCGTCGGGATGGTTGTACTTTCCTTCGGAGTTTGCCTGCCATATCTCGATCATGGCGTCGGGCACCGGTTCGTTGTTTCCATCCAGCACCCTAACCGTCAGCAGAACTCGTTCACCGCGTACCTGCGGACCTGCAATCGAGCGGACACAACATTCATCGCTGGTGAGGCAAAAATGAAAGAAGGGCCCGACAGTCTGTGAGGGTGTGGTCGCCAGTTCCATATCAGGTCTCGAAGGGCGTGGCGTCGGGGCCACGCAACACGATATCGAATTTGTATCCCGTCGCCCACTGCGGCTGCGTCGTTTCCAGATCGAAGCGGGAGATCATTCGCTGCCGCGCCTTCTCGTCCGGGATCGATTGGTAGATCGGGTCGAATGCGAACAGCGGATCACCGGGAAAATACATCTGTGTGACCAACCGCGAAAGAAACGCCCTGCCAAAGACCGAGAAGTGAATATGCGCGGGACGCCACGCGTTGTAATGATTCAGCCAGGGATAAGGTCCCGGCTTGACGGTGACAAAGCGGTACACGCCGTTTTCATCGGTCAGTGTCCGCCCGGTACCGGTGAAATTCGGATCGAGCGGCGCAGGATGCTGATCAACCGCATGAGCGTATCTTCCCGCTGAATTAGCCTGCCACAATTCAATTAGCGCCCGCGGAACTGGATGGCCATTGCTATCCAGCACGCGTCCGGTAACGATGATGCGTTCACCCAGAGGCTCGCCCCCATGCTGGCGAGTGAGATCGTTGTCGGTCTCGCCAATCTCCCCATGACCGTAAACCGGGCCGGTTATCTCCGACAAGGTATGGGGAAGAAGAATCAACGGCTGGGAGGGGGCACGCCGCACCGAAGATCGGTAGGCCTCGTGCAGCGAGTCTGGCTGGCTGCCCGCTTCATGCCGCCGGTAGGGCCTAACGGTCAGGCGTTCATTCGTCGATTGACCCAAAGCCAGCTCCTAAAACAGATTATAAATGTAGGCGCGAGCGTCCCGCTCGTGCTCATGCCGCAAGACAGCCGCCCGGGCAGGTTCGCTCGATGCACGATCTCGAAAGACGATCTCGAAAAACGCCCTTGAAACTCGAGCAGGCCCGGGAAAGGTACGACTTCAGTCGCGCCACCAACGCCTATTTCTCGAAATTCCGCCAACGGCGCCCATCGCGCTCCATCAACTCATCCGCCTCTTTCGGCCCCCAGGTTCCGGACGCATAATTGGGAAAATTGCGCGGCGGCAGCGCTTTCCACAAATCCAGCATCGGACTCACTACGTTCCATCCGGCTTCCACCATATCCGCCCGCTGAAATAGGGTTGCGTCTCCCACCATGCAATCGTGCAGCAGGCGCTCGTAACCGGTACTGGGCTGCCTGCCAAAGTAGTCGGCATATTCGAAATCCATGTCCACCGTACCCAATCGCATTGCGGGTCCCGGCGTTTTGGCGGCGAAGCGCAGTGCAATTCCCTCGTCCGGTTGAATATGCAGCACCAGTTGGTTCGGCATCAGCTTATCCACTTCCGTATCGCGGAAGAGAACAAACGGCGCCCGCCGGAACTGGATCACAATATAGGTGCTGCGCGAAGCCAGGCGTTTCCCCGTGCGCAAATAAAACGGCACTCCAGCCCACCGCCAGTTATCCAACTGAAGTTTCACCGCGACAAAAGTCTCGGTGCGCGAGTCGGGAGGAACTCCGGCCTCAGACCTGTATGCCGGCACATGCTGTCCGCCCATTTCGCCCTCGCCATACTGTCCGCGAACCGTTCGCGTGAGTACATCTTCCGAGCTAAGTGGCTGGATGGCGTGCAGAATCTTGGCCTGCTCGTCCCGCACCGCATCGGCTTGAAACGAAATTGGGGGCTCCATCGCAGTCAGGCTGATGAGTTGCATGATGTGGTTAGGCACCATGTCTCGCAACGCCCCGGCGGTATCGTAGTAGCCGCCTCTCTGTTCCACGCCAACGGTTTCGCCCACCGAAATCTGCACGTGATCGATGTAGCGCCGGTTCCATATGGGTTCAAAGATTCCGTTGGCAAAGCGAAATGCCAGAATGTTTTGAACCGTCTCCTTGCCCAGGTAATGGTCGATCCGATAAATCTGCTTTTCATTCACAACCTTGAGCAGTTGCTGGTTCAGGGCTTTGGCGGACTCCAGATCGCGGCCAAAAGGTTTTTCCACGATCACCCTTCGCCACTGGTGGCTTTCTTCCGTCATCAGACCTGCAGCTGCCAACTGCTCCACGATCGGACCGAAGAAGTCCGGCGCAGTCGCAAGATAATAAAAATAATTCCCGTGTGTCGCATTGTCCTTGTCGACCTTCTGCAACATGTCTTTCAGCTTTTGATAGGTGCCGGCATCGCCAAACTCGGCGGTAATGTAATAAACGTGGCGCTCGAACCATTCCTGCAGATCGGGATCAACCGGGCCTTCGATGAATTCCCTGAGATCCTGTACCAGCTTGGCGCGAAATTCGTCGGTGGACATCGGGTTCCGCGCGACTCCAATTACCGCAAACTCGCGCGATAGCAGGTTATATTTCGCCAGGTTATAAAGGGAAGGGATCAGCTTTCGGCGGGTAAGATCGCCGGACGCGCCAAAAATGACCATCACGCAGGGGTCGCCACATCGTCCGATCCGCTCCCCTTCGACCGCTACCGCCGCCTGCGACATATGCTCAATTCTCCTCGACCGCCGAGTTTAACAAAGTCTGCGGCGCAATTTGTTTCTTGTGCCGGTACCAGTGGCAAAACGAAGTGGCCGGGCGCAGGATCGTGCGCCCAAAGAATCGCGATGTTGCGAAGCCAACAACCAGGCTTGGGACGGTGGCCACCGCGGCGTTCTTGAAAAGGGTTTATCGCGAGATCAATAAAACCTTCTTGCCCATCGCGCCCGCAGTATGCTGACCACTCTTAGAGGTTATGTATCAGGCAACCTGCGGCGCCGACAGAACCTGAAACCGCACCTTCAGCTTTTCGCCCAGCTTCGCAAAACCCTCAAGCCAGGCTCGGGCTTCCAAGTCCCCACTCTCCGCGCGCTCCTGCACCTGCACCGAATAGTCTCGCATCAGGCTGTAATAGGTGTTCTGAGCCTCCCAAAGTCTGACCTCGAACGGCAGGCTGAGGACCAGGTCAATCGTGTCCTGTAAACGCCGCAAGCAGCCCCGGTTCCATGGGACTGGCTACGAACTTCGCGAATAGCCCGTCAATCGTGCGGCGGAGAGAAAATTCCAGGGTCACCGCATCGGGTTTCACGCCAGTACGTTTTATCTCTTCAATAATGCTTCTGGATTTATCCAGGTCAACTGTTTCTCCCGAAAATGCGTCCAGCAAATCTGAATTCAAGGTGAAGTCCACCGCCAACCGGAAACGCTGCGGCAATGGAACTCCCAGATCGGTCACGAAGCGGATCAAGTGAGCGTGTTCGTCGTGGAAATTCCGGTAAAGCACCCGGGCTTCATTGATTGCCTCCTCCAGAATGAGGTTGAGTATCTTTCGCTGTTCATCACGGAACAGCAATCGCAGCGTATACAGGCCGGCGCCGAAATGTTTTTCCGTCAGTCTCACCAGTTCCGCAAGGTCGCCGCTTACCACCGCCTTCTCGAATTCCTGGTCGAGCGTCCGGTAGTCTTCGCCTTCCTGGAACCGGCGTACTCCTCCGATCACGCTATGATCCGCCAGATGCAATACCCCGAACGTAATTCGATCCGAGTCCCAGGTGATTTCGGAAGTTACGCTGGCCTGCCCCAACACTACCCGGAGTTTTCCCTGGCGCGACGAACGGTATTCCATCCGTCCAATGTCGTAGCAGTAGATCCGGGTTTTCTCCCCGTATTCTTCAAACAGGGAGCTGACCGCGTAGTGTGCTCCAACCTTTACCAGATCCACCATCGCGGGCTCGACGTAATGTTTGTAAATGGCTCGGCCGTCACCTTGCTCCGGAATGTTGCTGCGCGCCTGCGCCAGCAGGTCGAGGAAGGGTATGGCCAGATCGTCCGCGAACAACTGTCCCGCCAGTTGAAGTGCGCGGCCAGCGTACTGAATTACCTGTACCGTCTCTATGCCGGACAGATCGTCAAAGAACCACCCGCAACTGGTGTACATCAGCATCAGGTAACGTTGCAGCTCAAGTAGTTTGAGGCCGGTTACAATTTCCGCTTCGGAAGGTTCCCGCCTGGCCTGTTCCGTCATGAAGCGGACCACATTTTCACGCGAACGATCGAGCACCACGTCGATATATTTGTCCCGCGTCTCCCACGGACGCTCGAAGAGTTTCTTTGCTTCCGCTTCGTAACGTGGAGCGACCGTGTCGCGCAGCCAGTCGAAGGCCTGCCGCAGCGGCGCTCGCCATTGCTGATTCCATCCCGAATGACCGCCCGAGTTGCAGCCGCAATCGCTTCTCCAGCGTTCCACTCCATGGGCGCAACTCCACGAACTGTTCCCAATGACTTTGGCTTCCTGTGTGGGCGGATGCTTCTCCAGGTATTCCGCGTAGTTGGTCAGCCGTGCTTGCTTGCTGGCCTCGATGTAATTCAGCGCAAACGCCAGCGCCATGTCGCCGTACGCCCGGTGATGTCCATACGTCTCGCCATCGGTTGCGATGTGGACCAGTTGAGGCCAGGTTCTGGCGTCTGAAAATGCACCTAGCAGGCGATCCGAGAATCGCCGGCCATCCGCCAACAAGTCTTCGAACGCGATGGCTCGTGAAATAGGCCCGTCGTAAAAAAACACGTTCATGGTCTGGCCTGACGTAAGCCGTACCGCATAAGCCATGGAAGGATCGATCCGGCCGCCATCCACTTTGCGCCATGCCCGTCCTCCCAGCGGCCGCACCCGGCCAGCCTGATACGGAGAGAGGATCGTGAACTTGATCCCCAGTTCCGCAAGAACCTCCAGAGTCTGGAGATCGGCCGCCGTCTCGGGCAGCCACATTCCTTCCGGATGCCGCCCAAAGCGGCTCTCGAAGTCGCGAATGCCCCAAAGGATTTGGGTGTATTTGTCCTGCCGGCTGGCCAGCGGAAGAATCATGTGGTTATAGGCCTGAGCCACCGCCGAACCGTGCCCGGAGAAAATCCGCTGGCTTTCGCGATCGGCACTCAAAATCGCCTGGTACACTGCCGGAGTTTTTTGCTCCATCCACGAAAGCAGGGTCGGACCAAAGTTGAAACTGATTCGCGAGTAGTTGTTAACGATCTGGAGAATGCGTCCATCGCCATCCAGGATTCGCGAGGCGCTGTTGGGCGCGTAACATTCAGCCGTCACTCGTTCATTCCAATCGTGATACGGATACGCTGAATCCTGCAATTCCACGGCCTCCAGCCAGGCGTTTTCCCGTGGCGGCTGGTAGAAGTGCGCATGAATACAGATATAACGTTCCATCAATTCTCCCTGGGTTTACCTGAACTGGGTGGTACTCAACTGCCTGACTGAACTGAAGTCAGGCTCTGCCGGGTCCGGTTAAAGATGCTGTTAAGTTAAGATAGGTTACCAGCAAAGCGTCGCGATCTGCTGCCGCTAACCTTCCACCGGCCACGTGGGCACAGCCCGCCCTCGGCTGTCTGGCGGAGCAGGGCTCCGCGGTTAGTTGATGTTTGTACCGGTCACAGCATCTCAAAGTCACCGAGGCATAGCATTGAAGAACAGAACTCCTGGAGAACCGGCCTATGTCCCCTGCGCCACCTACCGTCTCCAGTTGAATTTGGCTTTTACTTTTCGTCAGGCCGCCTCGCTCGTCGATTATCTTCACGACCTCGGTATCACCGACTGCTACACCTCTCCCTTTCTGATGGCTCACCCCGGGAGCATGCACGGATACGACGTAACCGACCACACCCGTTTCAATCCTGAAATCGGCTCCGGAGAAGAATTTGCTGCCTTCGCCGAGCGCTTGAAACAACAGTCCATGGGGCTGGTCGTCGACGTCGTGCCTAACCACATGTGCATTACCCATCCCTCGAATCTTTGGTGGTGGGACGTGCTGGAGAATGGCCCCGGCTCCGACTACTCCAGCTCTTTCGATATTGATTGGGATCCCCCCAAGGCCGAACTGGCCAATAAAGTCCTTCTGCCGTTCCTGGCCGACCAGTTTGGATATGTGCTGGAAAGTCAGGCAATAAGAACTGTGTACGATGCTGGATCCTTTGGCCTGGATTCTCAAGGTACCATCTATCCCCTGGCTCCGCGTTCCTGGGCACTGCTTCTGGAAAAAGTGCTTGGCAAAGTGAAGGAGCAACTCCCGAGCTCTGACGATCACTTGCTGGAACTGGAGAGCATACTCACGGCTCTTTCTCACCTGCCGCCGAGGGAAGACACCGATTTTGCCAAAGTCAGGGAGCGGCAACGGGAAAAAGAGATTATCAAACGCCGCATCGCAGCGCTGATCGATGGCAGCGAGGTGGTTAAGACCGCTTTGCATCAGGTACTCACCGCGATCAACGGCACCAAAGGCGATGCCCACAGTTTCGATAATCTGGAGCGCCTGCTCGACGATCAGGCCTATCGGTTGAGCTTTTGGCGGGTCGCGTCCGACGAAATTAACTATCGTCGTTTTTTTGACATCAATGACCTGGCCGCGATCCGGGTCGAAAACGCCGACGTGTTTGCTACGGTTCACCGCATCCCATTTGAACTCATCCAAAAAGGCCTGGTATCCGGGATTCGCGTAGACCACCCCGACGGCCTGTTCGACCCGCTCAAATATTTTCAGGACCTTCAGGCTCAGGCGCCGTTGCCGGGAGGAGTAACCAACCGTTCGGCCAACGGCGTTCGCCGCCATTTGTACGTCGCCGCGGAAAAAATTCTGGTCAGGAATGAAGAGCTACGGCCAACCTGGGCCATCGAAGGCACCACCGGCTACGGTTTTCTGAATCTTCTCAATGGCGTCTTCGTCGACGCTTCCCGGAAGACCGTTTTTCAGCGTTTGTACCGGCAGTTCACCGGCTGGTCGCAGAGCTACGCTGACCTTATTTACGAGAGCAAGCGCCTGGTCATGCAGGTCTCCATGTCAAGCGAACTCAACGTGCTATCGCGTCGTCTCGATCGCATCTCTGAGCAGCATCGCAGTTCGCGCGACTTTACTCTGGAAAGCCTGCGTGATGCACTACGCGAAGTCATTGCCTGCTTTCCCGTGTACCGGACCTATATTCAATCGGACACGCGCCACCCCGACGAACAGGACGACCGCAACATTCGCGGCGCCATCAAGGCGGCAAAACGCCGCAATCCCGCGACCAGCGCGTCGGTTTTCGATTTCATTCAGGATCTCCTTCTGCTGAAAGATCCGGACAGCATTGGCGATACTGATCGTGCCGCACGCCGCCTGTTCGTCATGCGCTTTCAGCAGCTCACCGGCCCGGTCATGGCCAAGGGTCTGGAAGACACCGCCTTCTATCGCTACTGCCCGCTGCTATCGCTGAACGAGGTCGGGGGCTCGCCTGAAACGTTCGGTATCCCGGTGGCGCATTTTCATGCCAAGAATTCGTCGCGAAGAACCTCGTGGCGCAATGCCATGCTGGCCAGTTCTACCCATGACACCAAGCGTAGTGAGGACGTGCGTGCCCGCATTAATGTGCTCTCTGAGATTCCATCGGAATGGTACCGAGCCATACGCGCCTGGCAGCGCCTGAATCAGGATAAGAAAGTTCTGGTGGCGGGCGAGGCCGTTCCCAGCTCCAACCAGGAGTATTTCCTGTATCAGACTCTGATCGGCGCATGGCCCCTGACGCCGATGAACAGTGAAGAGTACCGCGAATTTGTAGGCCGCATCCACAGCTACATGGAAAAAGCCTTGCGCGAGGCCAAAGTCAATACCAGTTGGATAAATCCCAACGCCGAATACGAAGCCGCATTCCACAACTTTCTGGATGCCATTCTCGATCGTTCCGTAAGCAAGCCTTTCCTCGATGACTTCATTCCGTTTCAGGCAAGGATTGCCACCGCGGGAATCTTCAATTCGCTTTCCCAGACTGTGCTCAAGATCGCGTCACCGGGCCTGCCTGACTTTTATCAGGGAACGGAAGTATGGAACTTCAGTCTCGCCGATCCTGACAATCGCCGCGCCGTAAACTACCACCGGTTGCAGACTCTGCTGGCCCGGTTGCGGGTCGCCGAGTCAGAGAATCCTGCCGCACTGGTAGATCGTCTGGTGGCCGAACCCACTGACGGCAGCCTGAAGCTCTATGTAACTCGCACCGCTCTGCGTTTCCGCCGTGAGAACCGAACGCTGTTCGCCAAGGGCAGCTACATGCCGCTCCGTCCGACTGGCGATAGACACAAACATGTCGTGGCCTTTGCCCGCACTTTCCGCGAAACCACACTACTGGTGCTTGCCGGACGATTCTTCGCCCAGCTCGAGGCGTCGTCCCGCCTCCCGGTTGGACTCGAAACCTGGGGCAACGCCGAAGTCGTCCTGCGCAGGCAACTCCCTGAACGGCCGTACCGCGACATCCTGACCGGCCGCACCCTCACGTCGGCTCGGCGCAATGGCAACCTGGTTCTGTCCGCCGCCGATGCATTCGCGCACCTGCCCGTCGCGCTATTGGTGTCCTAGGTAATGAATCAAGGGCGAAAACCCGTGAAACCCCAACCGGCCGCAGAGACTTTGCTCGCTACGTTTTGCCGACATGCAACAGACAAGCGCCGGAGAAAGGGACGTGGCGATCTAATCTCTAGAACGGCGAGCTACATCCAGAAAGAAACTTGTTGAATCTAAAACCAGAATCTTGCATGCAGAATAATTCAAATCCTCGCGCCTGGAAACTTCGCTTCGGAGCATCCGCCCGCGACGACGGCAGCGTGGAGTTCCGCGTCTGGGCTCCGAAGCTCAAACAGCTTGCAGTCCGCATTCTTGGTGATCAGCCCCGCACAATTCCAATGACCATGAACCACCCACCTGATTCCGAATCAGGCGGCGAATTTGTGGCGACTGTTGCCGACGTGACTGAAGGCATGGACTATTCTTATGTCCTTGACGCCGGGCTGGATAGTGAACGCGAACGTCCCGACCCTGTTTCGCGCTTGCAGCCTCACGGCGTTCACGGGCCCTCGCGCGTGGTGAATCCGGAATCGTTTCGCTGGTCCGACGAAATGTGGGCCGGTATCCCGCTCAAGGATTTCATTATTTACGAACTGCACGTCGGGACCCTCACGACCGAAGGCACGTTCGAAGCCGTCATTCCGCGTCTGCCGTATCTCCGCAACGTTGGCATAACCGCGATCGAAATCATGCCTGTGGCAGAATTCCCCGGAAACCGGAACTGGGGTTACGACGGCGCCAGCCTCTATCCTCCGCAATCTTCTTACGGCGGTCCCAATGGTTTGAAGAAGCTGGTCGATGCCTGCCACCATCACGGTCTCGCGGTCGTAATGGATGTGGTCTACAACCACCTCGGTCCGGAAGGGAATTACCTGCCCGAATTCGCTCCCTGTTTTACCGACGTCCATCACACGCCCTGGGGCAAGGCGATCAACTACGATGGCCCTGACAGCGATGGCGTGCGTCGCTGGGTCATCGACAACGCTCTCTATTGGCTGACTGAATATCACGTGGATGCGCTTCGCCTGGATGCCATCCACGGCATCTACGATTTCGGTGCCCGCCACCTGCTCGCTGAATTGTCGGGAGCCTTCCAGTATCAAGCCCAGCAGCTCAGGCTTCAGGCCTGGATCATCGCCGAGAGCGATCTCGAGGATGTCCGCATCATCAATCCTCGCGCCGCCGGGGGCTACGCTATCGACTCTCAATGGCACGACGATTTTCACCACGCGCTGTACGCGCTGCTTACCGGCGAGCGCGAAGGCTTCCTCATGGATTTCGGCGCTCTGGCAGATCTGGTCAAATCCATTGGCGAAGGCTTCGTATTCGACGGGAGATACTCGCGCTATCGGCGCCGCCGCTATGGCAACTCATCGCATGATCGGCCAGGAGAACAGTTCGTTGGTTTCATTCAGAATCATGACCAGGTTGCCAATACCAGCCGGGGCAGGCGCCTCGCAAGTCTGGTGTCGAAAGAGCAACAAAGGCTGGCGGCAGTTCTCACCTTATGCTCGCCGTTTCTGCCCTTGTTATTTATGGGCGACGAGTACGGAGAAACTGCGCCCTTTTTTTCTTCACCAGTTTTGAGGACGCCCATCTCGCCACGGCGGTTCGTGAGGGCCGAAAGAAAGAACTCGGCCCACATTACGTCGAAAGTGACTTTGCCGATCCACAGGCAGAAAGCACCTTTGAGCGCAGCCGCCTGGACTGGTCCAAGCTCGACGTTTCCCCACATTCAGAGATCCTCCGCCTTCACCGTGATCTGATATCTCTTCGCAAACAGCATCCCGCCCTGGCCAACTGCCGCAAAGACCTCACTGAAATCCAATTCGACGAACGATCGAAATACCTCGTTATGAAGAGAGCGGATCCCTCGGGCAATGCTGCACTGCTGGTTTGCAATTTCTCGGGAGACGCGCAAACCATTCCGCTTGTCGTCGAAGCTCAGGTCTGGCGCCTCGCCCTGCGAACCGGAGACCCGACCTACGGCGGCAATCCCGTCCCTGGACCGACCAAAACGCTGGTGGCCGGCTGCAATGGCATAGCTCTGACGCCGTTTGAGGCAGCAATTTACTTGAATCGTTAATTTTGGTAGGGGCTCAATTCGAAAATAAATAGCCAAAAATGGCAGTCATCCTGAGGGACTTCGGTCCCGACGGATCCTGCGCGCATCGTACCAGGCACGGCCAAACTGCCTGTCCGCTCCGCGCCAGATGCTTCGCGAACTCAGCATGACGCCCGGTGCAATTTGAAAGTGAGCCACTACCGTTAATTTTGGTTAATTTGGACTGGCATTATGAGCGGGTGGAATGTCGATCCAGCCCGGGTTGAGTGATCTGATTCATCCCCCGGCACGAAAGTCTTGCGCCGCCGTACAGCCTGCTATTCCATGTGATAAATTTCTAAAAGAGGCTAATTATTCAATAGTTTGCGGCGTCGCCAGAATATCTGGCGGTTGACCCATTTCTTGAATAAATAACTCTGGTTCACTCGTCTGCCTGATGTCTATCCAACGCACGGCTCGAACACTAAACCCGCGAGGTCAATACCGGCAATGACGGCAGCACTAACCACGAACGGAGAGGGAGCCGTCAAAACCACCTTCGCCAGAAACGTCGTGATAGAAAACGTGCAGCCCGAAATCGACTGTGGCCGTTTCCCCGTCAAGCGCACGATTGGCGAGACAGTCGAAGTGACCGCTGACATCTTTTCCGACGGACACGACGTCCTCTACGCCGTTCTCCGCCATCGTCCAGCCTCGCGCACCGACTGGGAAGAAGTCCCCATGCGCGCGCTGCCGAATGATCTCTGGCAGGCAGAGTTCCAGGTCCAGGAACAGGGCCGTCACTTTTATACTTTGCAAGGCTGGTCTGACCAGTTTCTTACCTGGAGCCGCGACATCGTAAAGAAACTTGAGGCGAAGCAGGACCTCGCCGTGGACATTCTTGTCGGAGTTCAGCTGATCGAGGCTACCGCCCAGCGCGCCAGCCGAAGAGACCGGGGAGTCCTCGCCACCCGCGCCGAAGAAATCAAGCGGCTGGCCACACGGGACATGCCGGGAGCCGTAAAGATGGCAGTGGGCCCCGAGCTGCAGGCTTTGATGATCCAGACTGCCGACCGGCGCCGGGCGACAACCTACAGCAGGGAACTCGCGGTAGTAGTCGATCGCGAGAAGGCAAGGTTCAGCGCCTGGTATGAAATGTTTCCTCGCTCCTGCTCCACCCAGCCCGGCCGGCCGGGAACTCTCAAAGATTGCGCCAGCCGCCTGAACTACGTCGCCGCCATGGGCTTTGACGTGGTCTACCTTCCTCCGATTCATCCCATCGGGCGCATCAATCGCAAAGGAAGAAACAACGCCGAAAAAGCCGCGCCGGAAGATGTTGGAAGTCCGTGGGCGATTGGCTCAAGCGAAGGCGGACATAAAGCCATTGATCCGCAACTGGGAACCCTCGAAGATTTCAAGAACTTTGTGTCACGCGCGAAACAGCTTGGACTCGAAGTCGCTCTCGACCTGGCTTACCAGTGTGCGCCCGACCATCCTTACGTTAAAGAACACAAGGAGTGGTTCCGCCTGAGGCCCGACGGTAGCGTGCAGTACGCGGAGAATCCGCCGAAAAAATATCAGGACATTTTTCCCATCGACTTTGAAACCGGCGATGCCCAAGCCCTCTGGGAAGAGCTGAGAAGCGTGGTTCTTTATTGGATCGAACAGGGCGTTCGCATCTTCCGGGTCGATAATCCTCACACCAAGCCATTCGACTTCTGGGATTGGCTGATCAACGACATCAAGGCCCGCTATCCTGACGTACTATTTCTGGCGGAAGCCTTCACCCGTCCGAAACTGATGTACGAGCTGGCCAAACTGGGGTTCACCGAGTCATACACTTATTTCGCCTGGCGAAACCAGAAACAAGAGATCACTGAATACTTCAAGGAACTCACGCAAACTGAAGTACGCCAGTACTTTCGTCCCAATCTATGGCCCAACACTCCAGACATTCTCACCGAGTATTTTCAAAAGGGAGGACGCCCCGCGTTCATGAGTCGCCTGGTGCTGGCCGCCACCCTCGGCGCCAACTATGGGATCTACGGTCCGGCGTTCGAACTGGGTGAAAATCTCGCCGTTGCCCCGGGGAGCGAAGAGTACCTCGACTCCGAAAAATATCAGATTCGCACCCCCGACCTGGACAATCCCGACAGCCTGGCCAAACTGATCGCCCAGGTGAACCGTATACGCCGAGAAAATCTGGCACTACACGGCGACTGGAGCTTGAGGTTTCATCCCAGCGATAACGACCAGGTCATCGTTTACAGCAAAATGACGGATGACCTTCTCAACATTATCGTCGTTGTCGTGAACCTTGATCCCGATCGCACACAGGCCTCGTGGGTCGATCTGCCGCTGGACGCGTTCCACCTCGATCCGCGCCAGCCATACCAGGTGCACGATTTGCTTACGGACACGCCCTACGTCTGGCGAGGCCCGCGTAACTGGGTTCAACTCGATCCTCAACGCCTTCCTGCTCACATATTTTGTATACGGCGGCGCGTGCGCACCGAAGACGGCATCGATTATTTTGCTTGAAGTTTTTGCCTGAAAGATTGTTTTGCCTTGTCGTCGTCCTTTTTGAAAACGGACGGGCAGGAAAGTTTCGAGATCAACCAACGGGAGAATAGAGCTTGGCTGCAACTCAGGACGGCCTCTGGTACAAGGATGCAATCATCTACCAGGTCCACGTCCGCACGTTTTTCGACACCAACGGCGACGGTATCGGTGATTTTCGTGGCCTGGCCCAGAAACTCGACTATCTTCAGGAGTTGGGCGTCAATGCGGTCTGGCTCATGCCGTTCTTTCCCTCGCCGTTGAAAGACGACGGCTATGACATCGCCGACTACAACACCGTCCACCCCAACTACGGAAATCTTGACGACTTCAAGCTCTTCTTAAAGGCCGCCCACGACCGCAGCATCCGCGTCATCGTCGAAATGGTGTGCAACCATACTTCCGATCAGCATCCCTGGTTTCAGGAATCCCGCAGTTCGCGCGACAACCCGCGGCGTGACTGGTATGTCTGGAGTGATTCCGATACCAAATATCAAGGTGTGCGCATCATCTTCGTGGACACCGAGCTATCCAACTGGGCATGGGATCCGGTTTCCAAAGCTTATTACTGGCACCGCTTTTTCAGTCACCAGCCCGATCTCAACTACGACAACCCTGCCGTCCGCGAAGAAATGTGGAAGGTGATGCAATTCTGGGTAGAGCTCGGCGTCGACGGCTTCCGCCTGGACGCGGTCCCATATCTGGTCGAGCGCGAGGGCACGTCCTGCGAAAACCTGCCGGAAACTCACGCTGTCATCAAAGAGCTGCGTGCCAAGCTGGACAAATTTTATCCCGGCAAAATGCTGCTTGCCGAAGCCAACCAGTGGCCCACTGACCTTCGCGCCTACTTCGGCGACAGTGACGAATTTCACATGGCGTTCCATTTTCCGCTGATGCCCCGAATGTTTATGGGCCTCAAGCTGGAAGACCGCAAGCCCATCACCGAAATCCTGAAGCAGACGCCGCAGATTCCATCACTCTGCCAGTGGTGCCTGTTCCTGCGCAACCATGACGAGCTGACCCTCGAAATGGTCACCGACATGGAGCGGGACTATATGTACGACCAGTATGCGCGCGACAAGCACATGCGCATCAACGTCGGCATTCGTCGCCGCCTTGCTCCTTTGCTCGACAATGACCGCCGCCGCATTGAACTCATGAATGGAATGCTCATGTCCCTTCCCGGCACGCCCATCATTTATTACGGCGACGAGATCGGAATGGGCGATAACATCTATCTCGGCGACCGCAACGGCGTACGCACTCCCATGCAATGGGAAGGTGGGTGGAACGGTGGTTTCTCCGCCGCCGACCCCGAGAGCCTGTATTCACCTCTCATGTTGAATCCCGTCTACGGCTTCCAGGCGGTCAATGTCCAGTCGCAGAAGCGCTTCGACCACTCCCTGCTGTCCTGGATGAAGCGCATCGTCCGGGTAAGAAAGTCCACCCCGGTTTTCGGCCGTGGATCGATCGATTTCCTCTATCCGGAAAACCATCGCATCCTGGCTTACGTACGCCAACTGGATAACGAATCGATCCTGGTGGTAAACAATCTTTCCAGCAGCGCACAGGCCGTGGAGCTCGATCTGCGCCGCTTCAAAGGCAATATTCTCATCGAAATGTTCGGCCGCAATATTTTCCCCAGGGTAGGCGATCTACCATACCTGTTAACCTTGGGCCCATATCAGTTCTACTGGTTCCGCCTGCGCAGAATCTGAGAACCGAGAACTAAGAACTAAGAACTGAAGTTTTTGAAACCATCGACCCGCGACGAGAGGATATTTGCCCGAGGAAAGCATTCTTACCGATGAGTTTGTTCGCCAGCTGATTAACGTCGGCGAAGCGGACATTCTCATCGGTGTGCCTACTTACAACAACGCCTCCACCATCGGCCCCGTCGTGCAGGCCATTCGTGCCGGACTGCTGAAATATTTTCCGCGCGAACGCGCCGTAATTGTCAACGCCGATGGCGGCTCGCGTGACCAGACTCCCGATCTGGTTCGCGGCGCGTCCATCAATGACGCCCAAGTCTCTACCGACATTCAGGCGTTACGCACCTTGCACTGCATCAGCGCGGAGTATCCCGGAGAGCCGTCTACCGCCACCGCGCTGCGGACAATTCTGGCCTCTGCCGATCTTCTGCGTGCCTCCGTTTGTGCCGTCATCTCTCCCGAGTCCATTACTTTGGAGCCTGACTGGATCGAGCGTCTGCTGCGCCCCGTCTTCCAGGGAACCTATGACTTTGTTACGCCCCTCTACCGCCGCCACAAATTTGACGGCCTGCTGATTCGTAACCTGGTTTATCCCTTGACGCGCGCCTTTTACGGTAAGCGCGTGAAAGAGCCCTACGCTTCCGAATTTGCTTTCAGCGGCCAGCTCGGGAGCCATTTTCTGGGGCAGGAAATTTGGACTCATGAAGCCGGGCGGACGGGCACGGAAATTTCCCTCACCATCTCGGCCATTACCGGCGGCTACAAGCTGGCCCAGACTTTTCTTGGCGCAAAACCCCATGCCGATGCCCGTTCCGCCGACCTCGTCGGCGCCATGCGGCAAACGGTTGGCGCCCTGTTCTGGTCGCTTGAGCCCAACTACCAGTTGTGGAGCACTCGCGCCGATTCGCAAGCGATTCCCATTCTGTCTCCCGGTGAGGAGGTCACCCTCGAACCCTTGCGCATCAACCGCAAACGGTTACTGGGGATGTTTACTTCCGGCGTGGCCGAGCTGGAACCGGTGCTCAAGCAAATTCTTTCCGCACCGTTAATTTCCGAGTTGCAAAGAATCGCCACTCTCGAGGAAGATGAGTTTTCCTACGGCGACGAACTCTGGGCCCGTACTGTCTACGAATTCGCCGCGTCCTATCACAAATCGGTCATCAGCCGCGACCACATCGTCCAGGCCCTCGCCCCTCTCTATCGCGGAAGAGCGTTTACCTTTCTGGTCGAGAACCGCGAATCCACCGGCGAGGAAGTGGAACAGAACGTGGAAAACCTTTGCCTGACGTGTGAACGTCTTAAGCCGTCCCTGGTCGAACAATGGAACGGAAGGAAGTGAGGTCACGATGCGGGAAATGATTGTGAACGAATTGACTCAGGCCACGCAGGAGCTGATCCGCGAATTCGCGCGATTCCTGCCGCGCCTCATGGTGATGTTGATCGTCGTGCTTGTGGGCTGGATGATTGCCTACCTGGTCAAATGGATACTGCGCAGCATTCTGCGTCTCATAAAGTTCGACAAACTGTCCGAAGGCGCCGGTGCCGCGCAGCTTCTCAACAAGGCCGCTTTGCCGTCATCCACTGAACTGGTCAGCCGTTTCGCCTTCTGGGTCGCATGGCTCGGCTTTGTCCTTCTGGGCACCAGTGCCCTCGGCATACTCGGCATGCAGGAATATGTGACCCGCTTCTTCATTTTCCTGCCCCGCCTGATTGTCGCGCTATTCTTTCTATTCTTCGGATTACTCGCCGCCAGTTTCTTCTCTCGCGCGACACTCCTGTGGGCGGTCAATACCGACATGCCGTCGCCGCGCCTGCTCAGTTCGGCGGCGCGGGTACTCATCACCATTTTTACGGCCTCCGCTGTCTTCGAAGAACTGGGTCTGGCTGATTCCACCATGCTGCTGTCCTTCGCAATCGTCATGGGAGCGGTCATGCTCGGCCTCGCCATCGCGTTTGGCATTGGCGGCCAACACCTTGCCAGAAGATTCCTGGAATCCCGTTTCCCCCCGAAAAGAAAGAAGTAAAAGAAAACGAAGACGAACTTAGCCCCCTGTAGAAGTAAAGTCTGTCTGTGTGGCCGTGTATGTCGTGTGGCCGGGCGACTCGCCCGCGAGAGCGTGAATCATCACAAACTATGCAGGGACGGGTCTCGACCCGTCCAGGCTGGGCAAGGCAGGGCAGCGTCTTCCGACTACCACAAACCGCGTGGGGACAGCCGCCCCCGGCTGTCCGGCCGAGCAAAGCTCGGCAGTGCATCCCGGAGTAAACTGCCCTCATATATGTCCCCAAGCGCCAGGCGCTTCGCTGCGACCGTACTTTGCTGCGCGACCGCAATTTCTGCGGCCCAAAGCCCTCCAGCCCCGGCGCAGGACAACACCTATACCTTCAAGAGCGACGTGAACGTAGTCCTCGTACCAGTCCTGGTTCGTGACAAAGAAGGTCGCGCAGTAGGCAATCTCAAGAAGGAAGACTTCCACGTCTTCGACAATGACAAGCCCCAGGTCATTTCGGGCTTCACCATACAGACGCGCCGAAACGCCGAAATTGTCTCCAGGCCCTATCAATCGACTACGGCCGGACCAGCCAAGTCCCTCCCAACGGGGTCAATCCAGCAAGCGCCAGCGCCCGACCGTTTCGTAGTCTTCTTATTCGACGATATGCACCTGACCATCGGCGATCTGGCACAGGCGCAAAAGGCGGGAACGAAAATCCTGAAGGAATCGCTGACTCCGACCGACATGGTCGCGGTAGTTTCCCTGTCCGGCAAAATCAACAGCGGCCTGACCACCGAACACTCCCGATTGCAGGACGCCATCATGCAACTGCAGCCGCAGAATCTTTATCGCACCACCGTCAGCGAGTGCCCTCCGATGGACTACTACCACGCCGATCTGATCGAGAATAAACACAACAGCAACGCACTCGAAGCCGCCATTCAGGAAGTGCTGAGCTGTTCCCCCGGCGTGCAGCTTCGCGATACAGCCCAGCGTTTGGCGGAATCCGCCGCAATTCAGGCACTGGCGGCGGGCGAGCAGGATGTCCAGGTCTCGCTGAGTTCCCTCAAGGAATACGTGCGAAGGATGAAACCTTTGCCGGGTCAGCGCACCCTGATCCTGGTGTCGCCTGGCTTCCTGACCCTCACCACCCAGGCCCTGGCCGACGAATCCCAAATCATGGACTACGCCGCAGAAGCCAACGTGACCATCAGCGCTCTCGATGCGCGTGGACTCTACGTCAGCGAACTCGACGCCAGCGAAAGGGGTGGCAGTTCAGCGTTTTCAACCCGTCTAAAGGCGGAGTATCGGCGCAATTCCATGTCACTCAATGAAAACATCATGGCCGAGCTGGCCGCCGGAACCGGCGGAACATTCATCAACAACAGCAACGATCTGGAAGGCGGTTTCCGCCGTCTCGCAGCCGGTCCGGAATACCTTTACCTGCTCGAGTTTTCCGCCGGGAATGTAAAGCACAATGGCAGCTACCACCGCCTCAAGGTGAACATAGACAAGGGAAAAGTCGATCAGGACGGCCTCGCCGTGCAATCCCGCAAAGGTTACTTCGCCCCCAGGTCCGCGAAAAAGAAAAAATAGATCTTCCGAATCGATTCAGCTCACGGCTACGGGAGCGTCTGCAACACGGCGACAAATTTCCTGGTGACCGCCCTAAATCCGTCCTCGGTGGGATGCAGTTCGTTGGCCCACCAGAGTTTGTAATTGGCGGGCTTGTTGGAGAGCGTCCCGCGCAGGTCGATGTAGCACACATGCTCCAGTCCGGGACACTTGCTCAATCCGGATACCAGCTTGTTGAAGCGATCCATCACATCCATCATCATGCTGATTCGCTGGCCCAGATCTTCGAAGTTCTTCTGGCGGAATCCCGGCTCCAGCCACGGACCGGGAAACGGCCAGCCTCCGAGAAATCCCCGCCCGTCCGGCACCGGATAATCGTACCCGTGCACCAGAATCGGTACCGTCTTCTGAAACATCCCCTGGCAAAGCTTTGTGATGCTGCCGAGCATTTGTGTGTAAGCGGTTGAAATTCTGTCCTCGAGCAGACCCGACAGCATTTTTTTGTCCCAGCCGCTGACAGGTGAGTAGAAGTTGTTGAGCAGCATGCCGAACTCGTCGCCCGCCATATCGTCACCGCCACCGGAAAGCAGTACTGCCTTGGGAGTGGCACCCTGGGCCTGGATCTTTTCCAGCTTGCGGGCAAAGTCTTCCAGTTGCCCACCCTGGTACGCCATCCTCTCTATGGGATCGCCCTTGTGTGCGCTCGACTCCACGTTGTAGCCAAAGTCGTCGTCGAGCATCTTCAGCACATCGTGGAACGGGTAGTCGAACCAGGAGTCGCCCGCCGCCGCCAGAAATCCCGCAGTTTCCAGCGTGCTGACCGATTCAGCTGCGCCCATAGCAGTCATGTGGACCCTCAGCGCGAGGGTCTCGTCATTCTTCTTCAGTTTTTCCAGCGCTACTTTCCGCCGCTCGTGCGCAGCTTCGCGTAAATCCAGAATTCTGTTCGCCTCATCACGTCCACGTTTGAGCGCCGTCGTCGCTATCTTCTTCGCCGACCTCTTTACCGCCATAAGCTTCCTCCTGCCCACACCTCACCGCATTGCCCTCAGGGCGTGGTTGTGTTGTTGCGTTAATTGTCAGGGGGGAAGCCGGAGGCAGTATAGCGCGAACCAGTAGAGATGGCGCAGTCGGTCAGAACGAATTCAAATTCGGGGACAGAAGGTAAGGTAGCCGCCACAAACCAAGGGGGCAATCGCCCTCGGCTGTCCTGTCCCGGAGAAGCTCTCTTGGTGAACTAGCGGGACTGCAGCAAGCGGATGTTACGAATTACGCCGTCGGTGTGACCGTAAGCGGCTTGGATCATCAGCCCGTGACCGGCAACTCGCAGCCACTTCTTATTGCTGTGTTGCATCCGATACGCGGTGAACGAGATGCCGGTTTCGAGAAGCCCCATCGTAAGGAAATAACGAACCACTGACGGCCTTTGCCCCAGCAAGTAAGAACTTCCCCCGGGGAAGCCGCCTTCCACATTTCCCTCGCGGACACTTTGCGCAGTGGTGATTCCGTCCACGACATTGATCGCCGTGTAGGCCGAGAGCTCAGCGATGAAGAGCTTCTTGTTGAATGAAGGCGCGTTCGGAAGCTCGGTAAACTGCTGTGCGCGAACGGGCAGGCTGCAGCTTCCGATCAGGATGGCAAACAGAACGACGACATACCCACGCGCTTCAAGCAATCGCAAAACTCGCTGAGTGAGAGTCAGAACCCCATGCGCGGAGGCGCCGAGGTCGAGCGGCGTTGCCGATTGAATTGCCCCACTCTCGCCGGCAACCTTGCCGTTAACCCGCGACACCGCATTTTGAAGACGAACCGGGTTGGTGTAATGCCACGCCTGACCAGTCATCGTTGCCGCTCCTCTACGTCGGTCAACCGATCGCCTGCAAGGAAGAGTGCGGCAGTTCCGTTGCCAAAGCAAAAGTGACGGAACTGCTTGATTCATCGAAGAATTGCCGGACGTTTTGCACATGCGCGTGATTTGTGCGAGGAAAAACCCTGCACATAGTTTTGACACAAGCTCTGTCGTTCGGGCTCTCTTGTGCGATCGGAGAATACAGTTTTTGAAGGGTAACTGAAAGGAAGTTACTAAAGTGCGTCCGATTTCCCAATTGGTCCAGTAACAAGTGACGGGGACAATCTCAGACCTTCACTGACTATCCGAGACTGGCGAACCCATATCGCTGCAATTAGGTTTCTCTAATGTCTCGTCAATCCTGGTTGCCAGTTTGCTCCCTGTTGCTTCTGGCGCTTCTGTTGCCCGGCTGTGGTGGCGGTACCACCACGCCCAAAACGACTGCCCCGCCGGCTAATCCGGCGCCCGCCGTCATCGCAATATCACCCACCTCGGGAACAACCAGCGGCGGAACCGCCGTGACCATCACCGGCACGGGTTTCCTTACCGGCGCGACAGTAAGCCTTGGCGGGACTGCCGCCACGGGCGTCACTGTAGTGAACGCCACCAGCATTACGGCGAACACTCCGCCGCACGCGGCGGGCGCCGTGGCCGTTATGGTCACAAACGCCGATTCTCAAAGCGCCACCATGAACAGCGCTTATACGTATGTAGCACCGCCGCCACCTCCTCCGATTCCAGCGCCGACCGTGACTTCCATCAGCCCAACTTCGGGAAGCACCAATGGCGGAAACACGGTGACCATCACCGGCACAGGTTTCCTCTCAGGCGCCACCGTGAAGCTCGGCGGGACCTCCTCCGCCGCGGTGGTATTGGTAAGCAGCACCACGATCGCCGCGATTGCTCCCGCTCACACTGCAGGCGCGGTCAGCGTGGTCGTCACCAACACGGACAACAAAACCGGCACCAAGAGCGCCGCCTACACCTACACGGCCCCTACAACGCCTAACCCGGCACCCACCGTCGCTTCGATAACACCGAACTCAGGAGTCACCACTGGCGGGACGGCCGTCACCATCAGCGGCACAGGTTTCCTCGCTGGAGCCATGGTGAAGCTGGGAGGAACCTCAGCAATCGGCGTGGCGGTCGTGAACAGCACCACCATCACGGCGGCGACCCCTGCCCACGCAGCCGGCGCCGTAACCGTTCAGGTCATCAACACCGACGCTCAGACTGGCAGCTTGACCAATGGCTTCACCTACACCGCGCCAGTCGGGACGCTCGCGCTGACCAACGTTGTGAGCGGGCTTAGCAATCCGGTTGGGATGGAGCGGCCACCCGGCGACAACCGCTTTTTCATCGTCGAGCAGCGGGGAACCATTCGTATCCTCGACAATGGCGTGCTGCAACCGGGAAATTTTCTCGATCTCCAGAGCGTCACTAACTTTGACGGACAGGAGCAGGGCCTGCTGGGAGTGGCTTTCCATCCCAACTTCAGCACCAACCACAAGTTCTATGTGAACTACACCATGGACGATGCCGGCCTCGAGAGCATCGTCTCCGAATTCCAGACCTTGCCCACCGACCCCAACACCGCCGATCCCAACAGCGAACGTGTTCTGCTGCTCGTTCACCAGCCCTTCCCCAACCACAAAGGCGGACAGCTTGTCTTCGGCCCCGACGGTTTTCTCTACATCGGACTGGGTGACGGCGGCAGCGCCGGTGACCCCAACAACAACGCCCAGAATCTGTCTTCGTTTCTGGGAAAGATGCTCCGCATCGGCGTGGACCCGCCCTTCGCAACCGGCAAGGAATACGCCATTCCAGCCGACAATCCTTTCGCGGGCGGCGGTGGCCTGCCCGAGATCTATGCCTACGGCCTGCGCAATCCCTGGCGCTTTTCCTTCGAGCCCGTCACCAACCGCATGTTCGTGGCTGACGTCGGCCAGGACAGCTTTGAAGAAATTGACATCATGCAGAAGGGCGGCAACTACGGCTGGAGAATCATGGAAGCCACGCACTGCTTCAACCCGGCCACCGGATGCGACATGACCAACAAGATCCTGCCGATCTTCGAATACCCGCACACCGACGGCATCGCGGTGATTGGCGGCTACATCTATAAAGGCACCGCCATCCCCAGCCTGGCGAACAAATACATCTTCGCGGACCTGACGGGAAAAATATGGAGCCTGACCGAAGCCCCCGCCAACACCTGGACGCGCGGCGACTTGCTGGCCACGAATCTAACCCTAACCTCCTTCGGACGCGACGCCGCAGGAGAGCTGTACCTGGTCGACTACAACGGCAACATCCTGAAACTGGTGCTGCAGTAGGAGGGCAATGTAGGCGCGAGCGTCCCGCTCGTGCAGGAACCATCACGGACCAGTACGGGCAGAGCCTGCACTGAGCGAAGTCGAAGGATCCCGCCCTGCCCAGTCGAGCAAAGCTCGGCCAAACAAACGGCAAAACAAGCGGCGAAATAAACCAACCTGTCATCCCGAGCGAAGTCGAGAGGCATTCGCGCGACGTCCATTGAAGATGTACCTACGGGAATGCATTGTCGAAAAGGGATAGCCTTCGTTGTGAGGATCGTCTGAATAGTCGGGGTGTCTGTCTCGTCGAATACTGTTTCGGGAAGATCGACCTTCGGTAGGATCGCCGCACCCACTGCTATCAGCGCGAACAGGGAGGCAGCGCGAAACAGAGACGACATTTTCGAAAACCCGATTGATGAGGACGCTATGCTCGGGGCCAGAGATTGGCAACTAAATAGAGACCCTCTGGCAACTATTTGCGCGGCAAATCGAGCGATTGGAGCGCCTTTTGGAGAAGATGCACATTTGCGTCAATACGGCACAGAACGCTGGACGAGCAGCTTGAAAAGTTTCGAGACGACAATGTGGCGTGCTAGCTTTTTACCATGGGTCCGAATCAAAAGATGAGGAGAGCGGATTTATGGGTACCTGGATCATTTTAGGCTTCTTGAGTGTCGCCACCATTTCCTGCGCCACATACTTCTTTCGCCATCGTGGTTACAGTCGATGGCCAACGGTACCGGGCACAATCGAGACACTAATCGCGATACACTCGCTGGGCGGATCCCCCAGTGCGCCGCTCTACGGAGTCCTGTCGTACAGCTACAAGATCAACGGTGAATACTATTCAGGCGAATGGTCCACGCCCCAACAGACGAGCAGAAACAATGTGACCGAGTTCGTCCAAAAGTATCTACCGCCCGGTTCGGAGGTCGTGGTGAGGCATCATCCGAGAGACCTTGGGCGAAGCGTGCTGGACATCGATCCCGAACTTGGCAAGACAGACGAACTGACGCAGCTAAAGATCTGAGAAACAAGTGTAGGAATCGCGTGCTGAAGACGGCGTAGGGGAGCCATCGCCTCCCCCCACGGGTCAACGACGACTCCCCAGCTTTACCGTTGCTTTTAACAAGGGGGCGTAACCAAGCAACGGGCAGTTGTTGCGGTTACTGTGATGCAAGAAACAGGTCGGCCTTTGCATGCATTAGATGGTTGGCGCTCTTCCACGAATGAATCATACGGATTCTAGTTTTGTCCGGTATCCTCGTCGCTCTAATTCCCCCTGTCGCCGTTGTGCTTCATTGCCTGGAAATTCAGAAGCGTGCTCTTTCGAGCCGACAAATGTTTCAGCGTATTGTGTTTTGTTCGCCTGTCAATTCTACGGGTATCAAAAATCTGGTTGCACGGTATAAGGCTACATGGGAATTCACATGAGCAATATTAACTACAACGCCCCTAACATTCCGCGATGGAAAGAACTTTGCATCGCTGCCCTTTCAGAGTTGGAGCCGGGAAAAGTACCTGAACGGATTGCAGTGGCACGTAGCGCCGTGCTGGATCAAATCGAAGACAACATTTCACGATCATCGAACCATGAACAATTTAGGCTGCGTAATGCCTTGGAGGCGCTCGATGTCCTGCGCGCGATCGTGCAGCGCAAACTTGCCCAGCGCGAAATCTTGCAGCGCGTAATTGGCTAAGACCGCAAGACAGGTACATGCTAGTCATTGTTAGCATGAGCCGTCTGGACAACGACCGAATTGACATTGGAGTAGCGAGGGGGGTGTCGCGATGGGGGAGGGCTCTGCAAAGTCTAATGAAAAGCTGAGCGTTACGTTGCTAGGAACTGTTGAGAGGGTCATAAAACCGTTGCATCCTGGACTTCCTGAGAAGGTGCAAATCTCCATAGGGGGTGCCGAGGACTTTTACCGGGAGATTCGCATCGAAAATGTCCTAGTCGATCAGCATGGTGAAGAGGTGGCTTTGAAGGAAGGCGCGGAGATTCAAGTCACCGTCGAAGCAGAACCCGACGCGACAACAAAGACCCCTCAAACAGATTTCGCGTCTATGCAAACGCGCAGCGCAGGCCAAGAATTATTTCCGCGCTGACCTTTTGAGGATGTTGTAAACGGTCCTAGGCTGCCATACCTTCAGCCCATCGCGAGTGATAATGCCGTCAGCAGCGAGCTTGTTGGCAATAGCTGCGAACGATAGGCCTGCCGAACGAAATTCGAGAATGAGTTTCATGGTCTTCTGTTCTGCTGGATTCTGCCCATAGGGACGGCGACCTTCGCGATAGTTAGGATCGGTCGCACGCTTCCGCTGCTTGGCTGCTTGTGTCTGGGCAAAGATCATGGCGCGGCGATACTGGTTAAAAGCACCGAGCATTTGCCTCTGCAACGTGGTTGGACCCGAGCGTATGAAAACATTGATCGACGCGTCGAAGGCATTTAACGACAGCGCAAATGCATTTGAAACTGCTGTCTTCCTTGTTGGTCTGGTGTGCGGAAAAGAATCTGTACACGCTGCGAATCAGTTTATCTTGTTGGTGCGGAACATTGCGGTCGCATTGGGAAACGGAAATGCAGACGCCTTCCAACAGAATAAAGGGGAGTTCGTGCAAAGGATGCACGTAATTACGGTTGCCGTTCGCAAGGAACTCGAAGTTGATAAGCAGAACTAGGAAAGTTTCGTAATTCTGGTGTTCAGTGGATTTGTAATCTGGTGCTATTCCGTCCAGTCACTGCATTGCGCAAGCCTTAACGTCTCATCCTAGTGATATTAGGGATATGGTAGATAAACCAGAAAACATAGATAATTCCAAATAATGCCTGTATTCATGCGGTCGTTCGCACCAAAGCCTGTGTCGATGCATCTTTCCTCAAAATGGTGTAAAACGAATCTTTGGTTCTATCCCCACGGCAGCAAAACGGGATCACGCTTCGAATCCCTGCGCGAAGCCTAGTGGCTGCTGAGTCCAAGTCTAAAGCCCGCCACAGACCATGTAGGGACGGGGTCGAAGCCTGCCCTGCGCGGAGTCGAAGGGACCCGTCCAGGCCAAGCAAGGCAGTGTCGACGCAAAACAAAAGCCTGCGGCACGCCCGCAGGTAGCAGCTAGCAGCTGGCAGCCTTTATACTTCCGCCATGACAAACATCGACAAATACCCGACACACTCATTCTGCTGGCTTGAACTTGCTACCACCGACCAGGACGCCGCCAAAAAGTTCTATACCAATCTTTTCGGATGGGCTCCCGCCGACATGCCCATCGGACCCGGCGAGGTCTACACCATGTTCAAGATCGGCGATCGAGACGCCGGCACCGCCGCCTACACCCTGCGCAACGAGCAGAAGGGAATGCCGCCAAACTGGGCGATTTACATCGCCGTGGAGAATGCCGATGTGTCCGCGAAGCGCGCCTCGGAACTCGGTGGCAAAATCTGTGTCGCGCCGTTCGACGTTTTCGACGTCGGCCGGATGTCGGTGGTGCAGGATCCTACAGGTGGTACTTTCTGCCTGTGGCAGGCCAGGCAGAAGCCGAATGCTGTCAGCGGAGTGGAAGGCACACTCTGCTGGGCTGACCTCAGCACGCCGGATCCTGACGTGGCGGGCAAATTCTACTCCGGCCTCTTTGGATGGAAGCTGGAGAAATCGGAGCACGACACTTCAGGCTACCTGCACATCAAGAATGGCGAGCAGTTCATCGGAGGCGTTCCTCCAAACAAACATCGTCCACCAGGTCCGGCGCACTGGCTTCCGTACATTGAGGTGGCAAACTGCGACGCCACAGCCGCCAGGGCGAAACAAAGCGGCGCCACTTTTCACCTCGACCCAATGACCATGGAAGGCGTAGGCCGCTTCGCCGTAGTAGCCGATCCCCAGGGCGCAGTCTTCGCAATATTCCAGGCTCTGCCGAGAAAGTAGAAGCCCCGGCCATGTAGGGGACGGGTCTTCGATCCGTCCCCGCCGAGCGAAGCTCGGCAGGGTATTTGCTGCACAGAAGCCGGGTGCCGCACCGAAATCGATTGCCGAGCTTCGCTCGCACATAGCCGCTGGTAGTGCAAAAGCAAAAGCCCTGCGAAAAAGCAGGGCTTTTGCCGAGGTCTGAAGTCCGCTGCCTGACGCCGGTTTTTTAGCCGACGACTGACGACCGACGACTGTTCTTAGTACATCCCTTCCATACCGCCGCCGCCGTGTCCGCCGCCGGCTGGAGCTCCCTTTTTCTCTTCCGGGATCTCCGCCACCAGGGCCTCGGTGGTCAGCATCAGGGAGGCGATCGAACCCGCGTTCTGCAGTGCGGTGCGCACCACTTTGGTCGGATCCAGCACGCCCGCCTTGACCAGGTCTTCGTAATCGCCAGTCAGGGCGTTGTACCCGAAGTTGTAGTCCTTGGAGTCGTTGATCTTGCCCAGAACGATTGCGCCTTCTTCGCCGGCATTCTCGGCGATCTGACGCAGCGGTTCCTGCAGCGAGCGCCGAACCACGTTGACGCCGATCTGCTCGTCGCCTTCGAGTTTCAGCTTGTCGAGCGCGCCTACGCAACGGGCCAGAGCCACGCCGCCGCCGGGGACAATGCCTTCTTCCACGGCTGCACGGGTTGCGTGCATCGCATCTTCGACACGGGCCTTCTTCTCTTTCATTTCGGTCTCGGTCGCGGCTCCGACTTTGATCACAGCCACGCCACCGACCAGCTTCGCCAGCCGCTCCTGCAACTTCTCGCGGTCGTAGTCGCTGGTGGTCTTGTCGATCTGGCCGCGGATTTCCTTCACCCGACCTTCGATGTCCGAGTGCTTGCCTTTGCCTTCGACGATCGTGGTGTTGTCCTTGTCCACCGTGATCTTCTTGGCCTGGCCGAGGTCGCCAATCTGGACGTTCTCCAGCTTGATGCCCAGGTCTTCGGTGATGGCCTTGCCGCCGGTGAGGGTGGCAATGTCCTGCAGCATTGCTTTGCGGCGATCGCCGAAGCCGGGAGCCTTGACGGCCGCGACTTGCAACGTGCCACGCAGTTTGTTGACGACGAGGGTAGCGAGCGCTTCGCCTTCGACGTCCTCAGCCACGATCAAAAGCGGCTTGCCGCTCTTCGCGATCTGTTCCAGAAGAGGAAGCAGGTCTTTCATCGAGCTGATTTTCTTTTCGTTGATCAGGATGTACGCGTTCTCGAGCGAAACTTCCATCCGCTCAGGATCGGTGACAAAGTAAGGAGAGAGGTATCCGCGGTCGAACTGCATGCCCTCGACGACATCCAACTGGGTCTCAAGCGTCTTCGCTTCTTCAACAGTGATGACGCCATCCTTGCCCACCTTCTTCATAGCCTGGGCAATAATGTTCCCAATCGTTTCGTCGTTGTTGGCGCTGATTGTGCCAACCTGGGCGATCATGTCGCCGGTAACCGGTTTGGAGAACTTGTCGAGTTCGCCCTTCACGCGGTTGCCTTCTTTGTCGACGCTGCCGCAAATGGCGGTGATTGCCTTCTCGATGCCGCGTTTCATGGCCATCGGGTTGGCACCGGCTGCTACCGTCTTTACGCCTTCGCGGTAGATCGCCTGGGCCAGAACGGTGGCGGTGGTGGTGCCGTCGCCGGCAACATCCGAGGTCTTGGACGCTACTTCGCGGACCATTTGGGCGCCCATGTTTTCGAGCGAGTCCTTGAGTTCGATTTCCTTGGCAACGGTGACGCCGTCCTTGGTGATGGTCGGTGAACCGAATTTCTTTTCAATGACCACGTTGCGGCCCTTGGGGCCGAGAGTGACTTTTACCGCGTCAGCCAGTAAGTTGACGCCGCGGAGAATCGCCTGTCGCGACTCCTCGCCATGTACGATCTGCTTTGCCATAATTCTTTTCTCCTATCAGATATGTAAATCTTTAATCACGGAGGGCACGAAGGTTCAAGAAGGAATCCCACGCCCTCAAAGTTGTTTGCTTCGTGTACCTTCGTGTCCTTGGTGGTTGATGCCTTTGGACAGACGCACACAGAGCCTTTAGCGGCGCGATCCGGCTAATTCTTTCTTGGCGGCGCCGGTCAGGATGCCGAGGACTTCCTCCTCGCGCATGATGATGAAATCTTCACCATCCAGCTTGATTTCGGTACCGGAGTATTTGCCGAACAGGATGCGGTCGCCCTCTTTTACGGCCAGGGGGAATACTTTGCCCTCATCGTTGCTCTTGCCTTTGCCGACGGAGATGACTTCTCCCTCCTGAGGCTTTTCTTTGGCGCTGTCGGGGATGATGATGCCACCACGGGTGGTTTCGCCTTCTTCAATACGGCGGACTAGAATGCGGTCGTGTAGCGGGGTGAATTTAGCCATACGTGCAGACTCCTTTCGTTGAATCTGGTTTATTGCTGGTAATGATCAGTTTTAAGGATTGTTAGCACTCAGTGCTGACGAGTGCCAATTGTAGTAAGGCGATGGCGCATTGTCAAATTAAGAATGTAAGATAGCGCCTATATTAATGATTATTAACAACTTATCATTGTAATGAAAAGAACAGGTAGCGGATCAATTTGGAAGAATCCACCCAGACGGTCGTCATCCTGAGGGGCTTCAGTCCTGAAGGATCTCCCGTGCATCGCCACAATCGTCGCGAAGGTCCATTGGCGCTGCGCGCTGGATCCTTGGCAAGCTCAGGATGCCCCATCATGAGACGGTGCGATTCAAACTGACCCACTGCCGAAGTGCAGGGAAGAGCTACAGGTTGCGTGGCTGTGACGGTCGAGGCTACATTGATCCTGTCAGCTGAGGTCGGGTGATGAGAAAAACAGGGTGGGGCTTGATTATCGTGATTGTCGGCGGAATCGCAGCCGGTCTTCTGTTGGTGCCGGCCTCGGTCCGGGCCCAGGACGACACCGCGTTACTGAACTTTCAGGTGATTCGGGACTACAACGGCAAGCCGATCCGCAACGCGAGTGTGGTGATGCATCCGGTGCAGAAGAATGGCAACCAGTCAAAGGGCGGATTGCAGATCAAAACTGACGCCGATGGCAAGGCGAGTTTCGATGGCGCCCCTTACGGCAAGTTGCGGGTGCAAGTACTAGTTCCGGGCTTCCAGACCTTCGGCGCCGATTACGATATCGACAAGCCCACACTCGAGATTACGGTGAAAATGAAGCGGCCGGCTGGACAGTATTCGATTTACGAGGAGCATCCGGGAGACAAGGCGGCTGAGAAGAAGGATGAGAAGCCTGCGGAGCCGGAGCCGAAGGAGAAGCCGCAGTAGGGCAGAACGCAGGTTGAGGAATTGCAGAATTCATAATGAAGAATGCAGATTTCAGATTGATGATTTCAGATTTGAAATTCCAGGGGTCACCCAATCTGAAATCAACAATCTGAAATCATCAATCTGCATTCTTCATTCTTCATTCTTCATTCTGCATTCTTCATTCTGCATTCTAAAATATTCCTATGGACTATCTACTCAAGACTGAGCCTTCCGTTTACTCGTTTTCCGACTTGCAGCGCGATAAGAGCACGGTGTGGGATGGTGTGACCAATCCCGTGGCAGTGAAGCATCTTCGCGAGATGAAGGCGGGCGACCGTCTGGTGATTTACCACACCGGCGATGAGAAGAGCACGGCGGGGACAGCGTCTGTGGTTTCGGTTGACGCATCCGATCCTAGGACTCCGCTGGTGAAGATCAAAGCGGGGACCGCAGTTAAGCCGGTAACGCTGGCGCAGGTGAAGGCGAACCATCTGTTTGCCGACTCTCCGCTGGTGCGACAGGGTAGGCTGAGTGTGGTTCCGTTGTCCGCCAGCCAATTCAAGTTTTTGACCGGGGAGTGATTTGGGATTTGAAGTTCCCACCTTTCAAAATCGGCGAAAGGTGGGATGTGGCGGTTCAGCGATGTCCGAGGCACAAAGGAAGATCTTCCACTAACTACTCGAATCGAATTGCTTCAGTAGGGTTCACAGCCGACGCGCGGCGGGCGGGAATGAGCGCTGCGCCTAGTGCAGTCGAGCACAAAACCAAGGTTGCCGCGAGCATGGTTACCGGATCTGTCGGCTTGACGTCGTACAGCTGCGATTCAACAAGACGGCCCAACGCCCAGACGCAAGGTAGCGCAATCGCAGTTCCGCCGGCGATCATTACCAGCGCATCCCGGAGCACCAGCCAGATGGTAGAAAGACGTGTCGCCCCGAGCGCCAATCGAATACCGATTTCGCGCGTGCGCTGGGTCACGACGAAAGACATCACACCGTACAGGCCAACCAACGAGAGCAGCAGCGCCAGCGCGCCGAAACTGCTGGAGAGTGCCGCCAGCATACGCTCTGTGTTCAAGGATCGGTCGATTTGCTCGTCCAGCGTACGGAAATAACTGACTGGCAACGTTGGATCGGCGTTGCGGAGGATCGCCCGAATCGATCGAAAGGCCGACTCGGGCGTTCCCCGAAACCTGACGTAAAAATTCGAGCCAGACATCTCGGTACCAACGGGAAAATAGGCTTGTTCCCACTGTTCGCGAACATTGCGGTAGCTGATGTTTTCCACGACTCCGATGATCTCGCTGTCCGGTGTGGCGTCGGGTGCGGATCCCATAGCGACGCGGGCGCCGAGAGGATTGCGTCCTCCGAAATATCGTTTTACAAAGGCTTCGTTGACGATCACCGCGCGCTGCCCGGTCTGACTCACCGGCATCGATTGATTTGGCGCGATGACATTCAGGGCATCGTGTTCGTTGAAGTCACGTCCAGCGACAATCCTGGCTCCGAGGGTCGCGAAGAACGCGGGGCTGACGGCGTTCATTTGGACCTCGCGGTCGGTAATGGATCGCTCACCGGCCTGGATCGTCAGAGAATTACTCCACGCTCCCCCGAGGAGTAACTGGTCGTGCGCCATGGCCGAGGCTTGAATGTTGCTTGAATCGCCGAGTCCTTCGGTAATTCGTCGAATGAGCCGGCTTTCTTCGGCTCCAGAGTAGTCGTTAAGATCGGGCTTGATACCGAACGAGATCAGGCTGGAGGTGTCAAATCCCGGACCTTTCACCAACAGCCCGGAGAGGGTTCTGACAAACAAACCTGCGGCGATCACCAGAATCAACGTAAACGCGATCTGAGCCGTCACAATCGCCCTGCGTAGCGCCAAGCTGCCGGAAGGTGTGCCGCCCCGCTCCCGGAGCGCGGAATCCAGCGATTTGCGGCCGGCCTGTAAAGCCGGTGCCGAGCCGGCGAGGAAACCGGTGAGCAGGCTTACAAGGAATGCAAAAAGCAACAAACGCGTATCGACGTGGGCGTGCAAGTCGTTCGCAGCGCTGTCGACGGGGCAGGAATGCGATGAGCGCCCGTACCGCAATAGGTGCCAGCACTACGCCGAGCAGTCCACCGGCAAATGCGAGAAGCAGGCTGTCGGTTAGAAGCTGCCGTCCAATTCGCCCGCGTGATGCTCCCAATGCCAATCTGGTGCTGATTTCCCGATGGCGAGCCGAGCCGCGCGCCAAAAAAAGTCCGGCCACATTCAGGCAAGCCAGAGCCAGGAGCACCGCCGTCGCCACGAACAAGACCCAGAGCGGCCGCGAAAGGTCATGGCGCAGAACAGAATAGCCTTCAGGAGCCGCTGTGAGGTCCAGTGTCGATGCAAGAAACTGCTGGCGCTGCTCGGCGCTGAATCTTGAGAAGTCCGTGCGGCGCGTATCTTCGTCCAACATCGCTTTAAACCAGGGTTGCAATCCTGTCTTGGCTTCCGCCACAGTGACGTTCTGCTTCAGTCTGCCCAGGATCTGCATCCAGCGCGTGCGACGATCGAGCATCGTCTCGAATCCGGGAAGGGACTGAGCCGACATAACGGCTGGAATCCAAACAGATGGGACCGCGCCCACATCGATGCCATGAAACGTCGGCGCAGCAATGCCGACAACCGTCATCGGGTGTTGATTCACCAACACTTTTCGGCCCACGATATCCTGGGCGCCTCCGAATTGGTCTTGCCAGAAGTCATAGGAGAGTACAACCACCGGACTCGATCCCGGCACCTGGTCATCGTCGATCATTAACAGCCGGCCCAGAGCGGGGCGTCACTCCCAGCACCGAAAAGTATGTACCCGACACGAGTTCCGCAGCGGTCAGCCTGGGTTCTCCACCGGTCGAAAAGTTGATCGTTGTCGCAGCACGGCAGAACACGCCATCGAAGAATTGCTTCTGCTGCTGGAGATCGTGGCAGATCGGGTAGGACATTAAGTTGTCAGTGCCGAGGGTCTCCGCCAACTGTTCGCCATTCCAGTTGAAGAGAACCAGACGCACGGGGTGGTCGACCGGGAGGGCGCGAAGAACGATCTGATCGATAAGAGAGTAGAGGGCGGTGGTCGCTCCAATTCCGAGTGCAAGGGTAAGTACTGCCGCCGCCGTAAGCGACGGGCTCCGAACAATAGATCGCGCCGAGAAACGCAGGTCGTGCACGAAATCCCGGAGCCATCGATTCAGCCAGATGTCGCGCACTTCCTCCCGAAGCTGCGTTTCGCTCCCGAGTTCCAGCGCAACGCGTCTTCTCGCCTCGGGTTCTGGCAAACCAGAATGAATCAGGTCCGTCACGCGGCGGTCGATGTGATACTGCAATTCGCGATCCAGGTCGCCGTCCAGCCTTCTCAGCCGGAACCAGTTGAGAATTCGATTCATTGCGCGATACCTCTCGTCAAAAATCAGTTGAACCGCTCCTGTCAGACGGGCCCAGCTATCTTTCTCGACGCGGAGCTGCTTGTGCCCGGAGCGTGTCAATGAATAGAACCTGGCTTCGCGTCCAGTTTCCGATTCCTTCCAATCGGCTTTTAGCCAGCCTCTCTGTTCCAGCCGGTGGAGCGCCGGATATAGGGATCCCTGATTGACCTGGACAACGGATTTCGAGATCTGTTCAAGCCGCTGAGCAATCCCGTACCCATGCGCCGGCTCCAGAGAGAGGATCTGAAGAATCAGCATGTCGAGCGTGCCTTGAGGAATAGGAAATCGCGAAGATGGCATCAATACCTCAACCTTCTACCGCTCAGGATACCACAACAATAGGTCGAAGGATGAGGCTTTCCCGCTGTGGTTCGAGGACCGAACTGCGATTACGTGATCGGGAATCTCGACGAGCAGATCCGCCTGCCGGCGTGGTGTTACAGACTCGGAGCGCCCGGCCTCCGAGGAGCTATCGATAGTTGGTTTACCGGAGATTACCCTTTTCGTTCTTTATGCAGCCTGCTGCCGACGAATTTGCCGCTGTTTTCGGGCCTCCTCCAGCTTCCGATCCCGCTCGGCATGGATCTCCCGCTGACGCCCGGCGAGCATGCCCCTGGGTGCGAGTAGCCGATGTCGCTTTTCAACCGGGCGTTGTTGTAATGCTTTTTACTTAGTGCGCTGCGTTGCTTCTTCCAAGCGTTCTCCTTTACCGTACCGGGGACGCCTTCTCCATTTCCAACTGAACCGGAGCAGGGGCACACGGTATTCGCCTTCCACATGTTCACGACAGAGCCAAAGTCTATTGACTAGTTAAAGGTCTTGGCGCCTCGCGCCGGACGAATTTTTCGGACCATCGAATTCTTCCGGTCGCCTGCATGACCACGAAAAGAGTGATCACGGAAATGATCGTGATTGCCAGGCCTGTGAATCCCTTCCAGAAAAAAGCGTAGGAAAAGATAATCAGGTAGATGAGCTGCGCGATGCCCGCTTCCACGGCGGCGAATCTTATCCCGACAACCAGGCGCAGGTAGCTCACAACCAGCGTGATGGAAACTACCGAAGCCACAATCATGGCGGCGTGGATCGAAATGTGGTCCACCAGATAGGCCAGCATCAGGTGAAAGGCAAAGAATGACGTGGCGAGGAAGAAATAGTTGACCGGATGTAGGTCGATGTTGCGCATGGTGGTGATGATGAACATCAGGAAAAAGAAGAAGAACAGGGAAACGGGGGCGGCATAGCTGATCTCGCCGGCCAGAGGGCCGGGCTGAAGCTTCTCCGGCATGGTCATGCCGATCTGAAATCCAGAGATCAGGTCGGAGTAATGCCAGGAAAGGTCCCATCCTCCCGGAATCTCCTTTTTGGCTGTGGGCGAGAGAGTGTCGTCAGCGAAATCGATGTCTTTGAAATTGGTTCGCATGTTGAGTGCGAAGTCGTGCGCCTGCGCGACTCCATCCCCCAATTTGTAACGCCAGCAATTCAGTCCCTGCGAGCGATAGGCAATATGGAAGACGGCTGATTCTTCCGGTCCGACAGCGGCTTGCCCATTCGCACCCTGATCGTCGGTGGAGGGCATGATCGCGCTGCCGTTTATCTGCATCGAGAGTTCATCGTAGACCGCCTTTTGGGCGGGGAATTTGAAGCGAAACGTTACGGTCCGGGCTTCCGCCGAGTCGTTGTGGAAGGTGTAATCGCCGGCGAACTGGACCTGGTAAGTGCTGTACCACAGCAAACCTTTCTGGCGAGGATCGAGGTTAAAGCCGACATTGATACGGCTGGCGGTCAGTTTGAGCGGAACACGAGTCTCGATTTTTTCGGTGCGAATAACGGACTTGTCATTCTCCCAGCGCGGCACGTTCCTGAATTCGGTTACGGTGTAGTCGGCGATGGGCGGCGACTGCTCCTGCGGCGTACCCCAGGTAGAGGCGACATGGCCCTGAAGTTGTTCGTTACTGGAATTGGTTCGGGATGAGATGGTGCCGGCGAGGATCATCCAGGCGATGGTGGTACAGATGAAGATGAAAACCAGTGCGACGATTTGGCGGATCAAATGATCAACCTCCTTATAGTTTGTTCAAGGAGGTGGAAGCATGCGAGATTCCTGGGTGGGAGGGATTGAAACAAAGAGCTTAGGTTGAGCGGTGAGGTGTGGCTTGTGTCAGGGCGGACACGCGGTGTGTCAGGGAGTGGACGTAACTGTTGAACACTTGGTGAGATGGCTGGAACAGCAGATCCCTTCACTGCGCTGCGCTCCGGTCGGGATGACAATATTATTTAAGGGAATGCGTATTGCAAGTTTCGCAGGATGCGACTTTTAGCTGACTAACTTGCGCAGAAATTCGCGCTCGTCCATGTGGTATTTGAAGGCTTTGTGACCGTCAATGAAGACGACGGGGACTTCGTCGGTGAACTGGCGGCGCAGTTCGTCGTCGCTTTCGACGTCAATTTCGCGCCAGGCAAAGCCGCCACGGCGGTGTAATTTGGAGAGAGTTTCCTTCACGATTTCGCAGAGATGGCAGCCCTTGCGAGAGTAAACCACGACTTGTCGCATCGCTTCCATGGCCGGAGTTTAGCAGCTTTTATCCGACCGGAAAAGCACTTAGAACGCAGGCAGTGGTTCAGCTTGGAATTAACAGAGCTGAGTCATCCTGAGCGCAGTAACTGTTTCGCGAAGCGAAGCGGTTACCGAGTCGAAGGACCCCTACTTCAGAACCGACCGACGGGGTGCCGCTACCTAGCCCCACCCATCGCTCCGAGCAAATGGCGGCAGGGCTCCTTCGCCCCCCACGCCTCTTCGCTAGCGAAGAGGCAGTCTCGCTCAGGATGACTCGGCAATGTAAGTGTGGAAATCTCAACCTGACCCACTACCGAACCCAGGGGCGCAGAGGTGTGGTCCGTGAATTTGTTTACCTATTGCCATTCCGGGAAGTTTCTCGGCGGTAAATGTGCGGGCGAAATAATGGCGCTGCCCCCGCTACTTAATCCTTGATGGCAGCTTGCGGAACACCACTGGATTTACAATCCCTGCATGGCTAGCCATGCAGGGAAACCTCTTTCCGGAAAAGTCGCCCTGATTACGGGCGGAGCGCGGCGGTTGGGGCGTGCTACAGCGCTGGCGCTGGCTGAGGCCGGGGCCAACGTGGCAATCACCTTCCGGAATTCAACGCGCGAGGCGCAGCATACGGTAATCGACGCCGGCAGCTTCGGCGGCCGAGCGGTAGCGTTGCGCTGCGATATCACTGACGAAAAAAGCGTGAAGGGCGCCATCAGGGAGACGGTCCGGGAACTGGGCGGGGTCGATATTCTGGTCAATAATGCCGCCAACTACGAGACGGTTGAATTTGACCGCCTGACCGTGAAGTTGTGGGATGCCATTTTTGCGTCGAATACACGCGGGCCGTTTCTGGTTTCGTGCGAAGCCTTGCAGTATCTGCGGGAACGGAAGGGAAGAATCATCAACATGGGATCTCTGGGTGGGATTCGTCCCTGGGAGACTCATGCTCACTACTGCTCTTCGAAAGCTGCAGTGCACATGTTAACCAGGGTGATGGCCAAGGCACTGGCGCCGGAAATTGCAGTGAACTGCGTGGCGCCGGGAATGATCGATCTGGGGGAGAAGGCGGCGGCGGCCTTCATGAAGAAGATGGCGCGACAAACACCAATGCGCCGTAACGGAAGGGGCGAGGAGATCGCTGCGGCTGTTTTGTTCTTTGCAACCGCCCCGAAGTTTATAACCGGGCAGGTGTTGGTGGTGGATGGAGGATTGGGGCTTTGAGTCTTGTGTGGTCGCGGGCGACTCGCCCGCGTGTGGAAGTCGGATAGTGGCGGCAGTTTGGATACGGCATGTGCGGTCTGGCTCTCACTTTCAGCGAGTTCGGTCCCTGTCATGTGCGGATTTACTTTAAAGAACTCTCGCTGATGGGCGCTACGGGAACGAGAGTCGCCCGCGGCCACACGGTCTGTTTATGGGGGAGGTAGAGCGAACTAAGCGTATTTGTCAGGCTGTTGCGTTTGCTGTATTGTGGCGGTTCTTACGGCATTATTGCCCAGGGTCGAGACCTTCATGAGGAAATTGTTCGGGATACTGCTGCTGCTGTGTGCTTCGGTGAGTTGGGCACAATCCCGGGTGGAAGACGGTGGCCACGAGATACAGATCTGGACAGGTGGTGGACACTCCGTCCCTGGAGGAACTTCCGGAACGGGTGTGTGGAATGCCGGACTTCGTTATGGCTGGATTCTTACCCGCCCACACGGGCCGGGTTTCCTGGAAGGCAGATTTGAGTTCGCTTTAGACGCGGTGCCGGCCGTGGTAGTGTTTCAGCCGGCCAACACATCCTTCGGAGCCGGTTTCAACCCGCTGAACCTGAAGTGGAACTTTGCCACGCGGGGACGAGTAGTGCCATACCTCGAACTCAGTGGCGGGACTTTGTTTACCAACCACGACGTCCCAACCGGGACCGACAGGGTCAACTTCACATCGTCTGCCGCGCTGGGCGCGCACATTCTGGGCGAGTCACGCAACTGGAGTGTCGAGCTCAGGTATATGCATATTTCCAATGCCGGACTTTCCGATCCCAACCCTGGGATCAACACGGTGCAGGTGCGACTCGGCATTGGGAAGTTCTACGGAAATGGCAGAGCCAGCAAGAAATAAGAGACGGGAGAGTCATATTGAATCGCAACATTGCCCTGAGTATTGCTGTCGCCTTTTTGAGCCTGGGAGCGGGTGCGCAGGGGCCTGCGGCCGGCTGGATCGACGCCAGCAACAAGTTCACCAACCAGCTCCTGGCGGTGGAGATGAAGCACGCCCCTGAATTGGGTTCGAATCAGGGTTTAAGCCAGTTTGACGCCGAGGTATCCCAACCAACGCTGGCCGACGAGGATCAAGAGCGGCATGAGAAGGAGGCCGTGCTCGCGACGCTGAAGGCTGCACTGGGACAGCAGAAGCAGACAGAGGTCACGCAGGATCTGGAGATCGTAATCCGGAAAGTTGAACTGCAATTCAGAGAACAGGATTTCAGCCGTGCCCACAAGGTGGATTTTCTGAATGCCAGCGAGATGGTCTTCAGTGGGCTGCGAGTCCTGCTCGACGAGCAAACCCCTTCGGAACGCCGGCCTGCCGTTGTGGTTCGGATCCGGAAGTACGCAGGGCTGGAACCTGGTTCTAAAGCACTCACCGAGATCCTGAAGCAGCGGGTTACCGAGCAGATGGCGAAGCCGGGGGTGGTGTATCCCGCACGCACCGAGATTGAAACCGAGCTGTCGCGGAATTCCAATTATTTGGAGGGCATTGCCGCACTCCTGCAAAAATACAAACTGACTGGCTGGCAGGAAGCTTACGAAAAGCTGAAAACTCAACTTGTCGAGTACGACGCCTGGACGAAGGCAACTGTGCTTCCCAAGGCGCGTACCGATTTCCGTCTTCCCCCCGAGGAGTATGCGCTGAATCTTGAGTACTACGGGATCGACATTCCTCCTGCTCAACTGGCGGCGATCGCTCACCAGGCGTTCAGCGATTTACAGGCTGAGATGAAGCCGATGGCGGCGCAGATCGCGAAAGACAGGCACCTGCCAACGAGTGACTATCGCGAGGTCATCCGCGAATTGAAGAAGCAGCAGCTGGTGGGCGACGCCATTCTGCCGTTCTATCAGGAACGGCTAAAGCAGATTGAAAAGGTCATCGCAGAGAAGCAATTGGTGAGCCTGCCCGACCGTCCGGCGCGAATCCGCATTGCGACTGCTGCGGAAACCGCACAGCAGCCGGCGCCGCACATGGTGCCTCCGCCCTTCCTGCACAATACCGGAGAAAAGGGCGAGTTTGTTCTGCCCTTGAATATTCCGGCTGGGCCCGGACAGACCTCGTCCGGGAAGTATGACGACTTTACCTTTGATGCTGCGGCGTGGACGCTGACGGCGCACGAGGCGCGTCCGGGACACGAACTGCAATTCGATTCCATGCTGGAGCACGGAGTTTCATTGGCCCGGTTCCGCTACGCCTTCAACAGCACGAATGTGGAGGGCTGGGGACTGTACGCCGAGTACCTGGTGCGGCCGTACATGCCGCTGGAAGGCCAGTTGGTGTCGCTGGACTACAGGCTGATGCGGGCGGCACGGGCGTTTCTCGATCCCGAGCTGCAAGCGGGGAAGATTCAGCCGGAAGAAGCCTACCGCGTTCTGGAGCAGGACGTGGTGCAGTCTCATGCCTTCGCGCAAGAGGAAGTGGAACGCTATACCTATCGGGCGCCGGGGCAAGCCAACAGCTATTTCTACGGGTACACCAAGCTGATCGCGCTGCGGAAAGAAGTCGAGGCGGCGTTGGGGGCAAAGTTCAGTCAGAAGAAGTTCCACGACTTCATTTTGGCGCAAGGCCTTTTGCCGCCGGATTTGATGCGTAAGGCGGTGATGGAAAATTTCGCGGCCAAGCAGTAGCTGTCATCCTGAGGAGCGGAGCCCGGCGCGTAGCGCAGGGCTCCCGACGAAGGACCTGTGCATTTTGGTGCGGCAACACTCGAACTTTTCTCCCTGAACGAACATTTCACCCTGAACACCGCCAGAAGCTGGCGAGGAATGTGTAGATCCTTCGCTTGCTTTCATCCCGCTTTGCGGGACGAAAGGCTGCGCTCAGGATGACAGCTCTCCTGGCGCGAATGGTGAACGGGTAAGTGATATTCTTTTCCGCGTATGTCAACTCTTGTCGAGTGTGTTCCTAATTTTTCTGAAGGTCGAGATAAGGCGAAAGTGGATGCGATCGTTGACGCCGTGAAAGTGGACGGCGTCTACCTGCTCGATCGCGAGATGGATGCCGACCACAACCGTTGCGTGATCACCCTGGTGGGTGAGCGCGAGGCGATTCAGGAGGCGGCCATCCGAGGTGTCGGTAAGGCGGCGGAGCTGATTGACCTGACTCAGCATCAGGGAGCGCATCCGAGAATGGGCGCGGCCGACGTGGTGCCTTTCATCCCGATCGATGGTGTGACGATTGAAGATTGTGTAGCAATGGCGCGGAATGTTGGCGGGCAGATCTGGAAGCGCTACCAGATTCCGGTATACCTCTACGAAGCAGCGGCAACTTCGCCGGAGCGGCAGAATCTGGAGAACATCCGGCGCGGGCAATTCGAGGGCATTCGCGCGGATATAGCGACCAACCCGGCGCGTATGCCGGACTTTGGAGAGGCGCGGGTGCATCCCACGGCGGGGGCTACCGTGGTGGGGGCGCGCAAATTCCTGGTTGCTTACAACGTTTTTCTCAACACCCCGGATGTCGAGATTGCCAAAAAGATTGCTAAGGCGGTGCGCTTTTCAAGCGGCGGGATGCGCTTCGTAAAAGGCGCGGGGTTTCTGGTGCGCGGGTTGGCGCAGGTTTCGATGAATCTGACCGACTTTGAGCAGACGCCGGTACATCGGGTATTCGAAGTGGTGAAGCGGGAGGCGGCACGCTATGGGGTGGCGCCGGTGTCCAGCGAGATCGTGGGGCTGATTCCGAAGAAGGCGCTGGAATCGGCGGCGGAGTGGTTTCTGCAGGTGGAGAATTTTGATTCCTCGCTGATCCTGGAGAACCGGTTGAGTGCGGTGATGGGCGGGAAAATGGCGGTCGGCGGATTGCGCGCGGGGGTTGAACCGTTTGTGGAACAACTGGCGGCACCTACGGCGACCCCGGGCGGGGGCAGCGCTGCGGCGGCGAGTGGAGCGATGGCTGCCGGGTTGGCGACGATGGTGGCATCGATGTCGCGTGGTAAGAAGGCTTATCTTCAGTATGAGGGTGAGCTGAGTAAGGCGATTGCGCGGCTGGCGAGTCTGAGGGAAGAGTTGAAGGCTGCAATCGATGGCGATGCGGAGAGTTATAACGCGGTGATGAAGGCCTATAAGACGGCGAAGGCTTCCGCCGGGGCGGAGGGCATCATCGAGACCGCTTTGAAGCAGGCTACCAGTGTTCCTCTTGGGAGTGGCGGAGCGGGCCGGGGAGGTGGCTGGGATCGCAGAGGGATTGCAGCCGATGACCAACCCGAATATGAAATCTGATCTGACTACGGCGCTGGCCCTGGCCCGGGCGGCAATCGAGGGGGCGCTGGCCAATGTGGAGATCAACCTGGAGTCGTTGAAAGACGCCGGATTTGTTGCGGAAACCCGGAAAAGAGCCGCGTTATTGAAGGCTTAGACGGTTGAGGCCATGCACCTTCCTTGCCATACGACCTGCCCTTTCGTTTAGCGTTTATCCGCTTTATGTTGACATACAATATGGAGATAAACCGCATCTAACTGGACATCTTCATTCGAGGTAAAGGTGTAATGATGAATACCCTTAAGAGCGCTATGTGTATTGTGCTGATGCTGAGCGCCGCCGCGTGGGCAATGCCGCTGGGAAGCTCGGCGCGGACTGTGATCCCTTCCGACATTCAACAGATTATTTCGGTGGACTATCGCGCCCTCAAGAACTCGGATACGGCGATGGCGTTGAAGCAGCAGGTTTTGCCGCCCAGTCTCAAGGAATTCGAAGGCGCGCTGCGCGGCGTTGGTATCGACCCCGACAAGGACGTCGAGCAGCTTACCTTTGCTTCCTATCGCACCGGCAAACAGGGAGTCAGAGTAGTCGGAGTGGCGCAGGGGCAGTTCCCCATGGCAGCGTTTCTGAAAAAGATGCGCCTGCAGAAGGTGAAACCGATCAAGCTGCGCAATTCAGATATCTATCCCATGGCGGCCGGGATGCAGATGACTTTTCTGGATGACAGCACGCTGCTTTTTGGCGACAGCGGCGCGGTACGGGGTGCGCTCGATACCCGGGATGGCTACTCCTACAACATGGACAGCAACAACCAGATTACTGACATGATTGGCTCGGTCGAGTCGGGAACAGTATGGAGCGTTCTCGATCAGCAGGGAACACAGAACATGCTGCACTCGGCACTGGGTGATGCGGCCGGGCTGGCGGACTACGAGACGGTGAAGAAGCGCATTCTGGGCTCGCGCTACACCATGAACTTCCAGAGTGGTGTGAATTTCGATCTGGACGTGGTGACCTCCGATTCAATGACGGCAGCCACGCTGTCATCGCTTCTGAAGGCGGGGATGCTCTACAAGAAAGTGTCAGCCACGCCGGTGGAGAAACTGGCGCTGGAGAATGTGACCGTCAACTCAGACAGTTCGAATCTGCAGATGCACTTCAAGGCGGACGACAAGCAGTTTCAGGGGTTAATGCATTCGCCGCTGTTTGCGGCAGTGTCGAAGTAGTTCATGTGGACGCGAGCGTCCCGCACGTGCTGAAGCGCCACGAATGACTCCGCACGAGCGGGACGCCGCGCCTACATTCGCTTACTTGGCTTTCTGTGCTTTGGCTTTCTCTCGTTTGTCTTTGGCCCAGCCTTCTTTTATCACTTGCCGGGCTCGTCCCAGGGCCAGGGCATCGGGCGGAACATCTTCGGTGACCGTAGTGGCGGCCGCAATATAGGCGCCTTTCCCAACGCGGAGGGGCGCAATCAGGATGCTGTCGCTGCCTACAAAGACTCCGTCTTCTATGATGGTTTTGTGCTTGTTCACGCCGTCGTAATTGCAGGTGATGGTTCCGGCGCCGACGTTGACCTTTTCTCCGATTTCGCTGTCACCCAGATAAGTAAGATGGTTGGCTTTTGAACCCTTGCCCAGTCGGCTTTTCTTCAGTTCCACGAAGTTGCCCACGTGAGCGTCTTCGCTAACCTCGCAACCGGGGCGCAGATGGCTGTAGGGACCCATCGAAGCCCGCGCTTTGATGGTTGAGTGTTCAAGAACGCAGCCGGTCTGAATCAACACCTGGTCTCCAATTTCGCAGTTGATGATCACACTGTAGGACCCGACGCGGGTGTCACTGCCAACGCGAGTATTGCCTCGCAACTGAACGAACGGTTCAATGGTGGTGTCGGGACCGACTTCGACGTCACTGTCAATCACGCATGTATCAGGAAAGAGAACGGTGACGCCATCGTTCATGAGCTGCTGGCATTTGGCCAGGCGCATGTGCCGGTCGATTTCTGAAAGGTCGGCGCGGGTGTTGCCTCCCAGGACCTCGTGGGGATTGGCAGCCTGCACGGCGACGACCCGCTGTTTTGCCTTGCCAAGAATCGTAGCCATGTCGGTGAGATAAAACTCGCCGTGGTGATTGTCGGTGTTCAGTTTGTCGATATAGCCGAAGAGTGACTGCGCGTCGAAGGCGTAAAAGCCGGCATTGATCTCGTGAATTTTTTGTTCAGCAGGTGACAGATTCTTCTGTTCAACGATGGCCTTGACGTCGTCACTGCCCGCTTTCTTGCGAAGAACTCTTCCATAGCCGGTTGGGTTCTTCAATTCTGCCGTGAGCAAGGTCATCGCGGCTTTTCTGGATGTGTGGAAGTCGCGGAGTCTTTCGATAGTCTGGGGTGTAATCAGCGGAGCGTCGCCCGAGAGCACGATGATGACATCGTAAGAAGCCAGGGCCGGACGCGCGACCATCAGGGCGTGTCCCGTGCCTCGCTGCTCGGTTTGCAGCACAAAACTGACGCCGGAGGCTGCGACCGCGGCGCGGACGCGGTCGGCTTCGTGTCCGATGATGGCGTAGACGTCGCCAGCCGGGACAACCCTGGTGGCGGCCGCGATTACGTGCGCCAGCAAAGGTTTGCCGCCAACTTCGTGCAGCACTTTGGGATGCTTGGATTTCAGCCGGGTTCCTTTACCCGCAGCCAGAATTGCAATGGCGATGCGGGCGGGGCTGTCATTCTTTGTCTTCGGCATTTGATCCAATATACCGCGAGAAGTTGGCGCCGGGCAGGGGTTGATTACCGTCGTAACGGGAAGCGCGTGGGGCGGCCACTCTTGTCCGCCGCCGTTGACTTTGATTGATGTATGCAGCACTCCGGCCGGACGAGCAGGGGAATTCAGCGAACCAAGAATCAAGGTCAAACGCGGAATCGAAATCAAAGACGGAATCAAAGTCAAAGGCGGCGGACAAGAGTGTCCGCCCCACACGGGTTTTGTTTATGGGGTGGCGGCGCGGGTGTCGCCCGGGGCCTGGGCCGCCAAGTCCATCAGGTCGGCGGCGATGCGCTCGTTGTTGTGGCGGGCGACCATGCCGGGTTCCAGGTAATCGCCGAGTACCGGGATGACTCCCAGTTCTTCAATTGCGTCCAGGTCGCTGACGATCTGATTGGCGCCTTCCAGGGCGTATTTGGCTTTCAGCTCCGAGGGAACCGGAGTGCGGTTAATCAGCGCGAAGTCGAAGATGCGTATGGCCTGAGCGTGCCGGTTCAGGGCGCGGATGTGATCAGAGGCAGTGAGTCCCAGGCTCTCGTTCGCCTGAGTCATCAGGTTTCCAACATAAACCTTAACCGCCGCCGAATTGACCAAAGCCTGCGCGATGCCGGGAACCAGGAGATTGGGGATGAGGCTGGTGAAAAGGGAACCAGGGCCGATGGTGATCAGATCGGCGCGAGCCATGGCCTCCAGGGTCTGAGGCAAGGGCTGAACATTTGCCGGATCCAGGAATAACTGCTGGATGCGGCCGCTACTGGCGGTGATCTTGGTTTCGCCGCGAATCTTGCTACCATCCTCCATCAGAGCTTCTAGCTCGACGTGCGAGGTGGTGGCGGGATAAATATGTCCGCGGGTAAGCAGGATTTCCGACGACAAACGAACGGCTTCGCCGAAGTCGCTGGTAATGGAGGTCAGGGCGGCGAGAAATAGATTGCCGAAGCTGTGACCTTCCAGACCTCCCTTGACGAAGCGATGCTGAAAGAGGCGGGAAAGCAGAGCTTCATCTTCGGAGAGAGCGACGATGCAGTTGCGGACGTCGCCGGGAGGCAGCATCCCGAGTTCCTTGCGCAAACGTCCACTGGAGCCGCCGTCGTCGCTGACGGTGACTACCGCGCACAGTTCACTGATCTGGACAGAACCGGGTTGTTGTTCAACCGCACCCGGCCGGGTAACGTAGCGTTTAAGGCCTTTCAGAAGAGTAGAAAGCCCAGTGCCTCCGCCGATGGCGACGACGTGCAGACCGCCGCCCGAAGAGGGTTTGCCTCGAGGCCAGCGCCGCGAACCTCGCTGCGGATCTGCTACTGCCACGGTTAAACTTCGTCCTCAGGGCTGCCTGTCTCAGGCGAGAGTTCGCCCGCCGGGTCGGGATACAGAAGCTCGGTAAAGCGGGGATCCTCGGCCAGGTTCTGAAAATCCGAATCATTGCGGGCCTGGAAGCGCAGCGCCGCATTTGTGCGGATCGCGGAGTCGAGATGGCGCAGTGAATCTTCCAGGTGACCGGTCAAGCAGTCCAGCGCGGCCAATCCGTAAGCGACGTAGTCGGCCTTGGGGACTTGTTTGGATAGTTTTTCCAGGTGCTCACGAGCGGTAACGTAGTCCCCCACGTTCATGAGCGACACGGCATAGTCATAGTGCTCTTCCGGGCTCTTGAACTGGTTGATTGCGCGTTCCAGATTCTGGTTGCAGGTATTGAGGTGGACCGAAACCCGGTCAGCCAACTCCCGGCTCGCTCCGGTTACGGCCTTCTGCAACAGGCCCTTGGCCTTTTCAAACTTACGCTCCTGCATGGCGCGCAGGCCGGCCTCGTAGTTTTGCACAGCCTGTGCAAAACGAGGATCTTCATTCACCGATTTCTTGGCGGTTGTCTTCTGGGCCATCCGCAAAACCTTTCCCGAACTCTTCGTAAGTTCTCCTTTTTGATATGCTTGCAAGAGATCGGTTAAACCAGTCTGAGCCGTTTAACCAATCTCGGGAAGCAATAAAATGACTGCTGGTCAAGGAGCCCTGGAAATCACCTGTGGAAAAACGCTAAACACAACGAATCAGCAGGTTATACGCGGATTCGAGTCTTCGTCAACCTGGGCTGGCCGCAGAACCGACCTTAGCAGCGAACCAAGGCGGCTATAAAGCCGGACGATTTGCGCCTGCGAGCGGCGCGCCTGAAGTCGTGCCCTTACCGATTATCAGTACTCCCCAAACTCCAGCCAGAGTCTAGTTGTTAGTTGATGGAGTCGGCTGTGTGCAGGTTAATCTGCTTCCATTCACCCTTCATGATTCCTTGACGAATTTCTGCGGGCGTCTTTTTTTTCTGGGTCATGGAATAGGCGTAGTACGCCTCTTTAAGGCAAACCGAGCACTGCGCGCCGTGTGTGCCCTCGAAACAGCTATGCAAGCTGTTGTGCCCCATACCGCGGTCGCAATAGCAGTAGCAGGGTTGCTGATGCAGCACAGCCGGAATCTTGGATGCCAACTCGTAGGCATGAGTCTGAAAGGGATACTGGGCATTTTCACCCCAGAGTTGCTCTTTGCCAAGAATCGGAGGAAGGGTCTTGCCCTTGGCTGGGGGCGCTGCGTTGTAGGCTGGCAGTTCGCCCTCTTGCTGGGATATCGCCCAGGGGGTGGATATGCCCGCGACGATCAGGGCGAACACGGCAAGGGTCAGTCCACGCTTCCGCATGTTGCGATTAGACATGTTGATACTGAACGGATTCAGGTTGAACGCCTTGAAGTTGAACATGTGCAAACGTCCTTAGTACGCAATTGTAACCCGAATCTCCGGACGGCGGCAGTAGCCCCGAGGTAACCATGAGCGGGGCCGGGACGAGAGGAAGTCAAGTCTCGGAGAGCGCGATTGACCGTATAATAACCAGCAGCATGCAGGAACAAGCCAGTCCAGCGGAATTGCGTCCCCGCAGGGAAGAGACTTCCGTTCCACCCAAAACGCTGCCCATGCTTTCGGTGTGGCTGCGCGACCTGATCATCTCGTTGGCGATTTCCGCGTTCATCATCATTTTTCTCTACCAGCCGGTGAAAGTCGAAGGCACGAGCATGATGCCTTCGCTCGACGACCAGGAGCGGATCTTCGTCAACAAGTACGTGTACCGGCTGGAGCCCATCCAGCGTGGTGACGTGATCGTATTCCGCTATCCGCGCGATCCCTCGAAGAGTTTTATCAAGCGCGTCATCGCGCTGGCGGGAGACAGAATTCATATTGAGAGCGGCGAGGTCTTCGTCAACGGGCAGGCGCTCGAAGAAGACTACGTTCCCGCGGCGTATTCGGACCAGCGTTCGTATCCGGAGATTGTGATTCCTCCACACAGTTACTTCGTGCTGGGCGACCATCGCACCATGTCAAACGACAGCCGGGATTTTGGGCCGGTTGATGTCGACTTTATCTATGGCAAAGCGGTGTTTGGATATTGGCCGATGGATAAGATGGGAAGAGTGCGGTGAGGCAGCTATCGGCTGTCAGCTCTCAGCTGTCAGTAAATTCCAGGCTTTCACCTGCATCATCCCGATCAGATTTCGCTGAAAGCTGACGGCTGAGAGCTGATAGCTCAGAGAAAATCAGAATCATCGAAATCATTTGTTTCGCGATTCAGACATCCCTGCTAAAATCTCTAAAATCCACTCCCTGGAGCAGGAATGCAAGCTACGCTTGCGCTCGAAGACGGCAGAGTCTTTCGAGGCAAAGGTTACGGCGCCAAAGGCGAATGTTACGGGGAAGTAGTTTTTAATACTTCCATCACCGGCTATCAGGAAATTTTCACCGATCCTTCCTACTGCGGCCAAATTGTAGTTCTCACCAATCCTGAAATCGGTAATTACGGGACCAACGCGGAAGACAATGAAGCCACGCGTCCGTATATCGAGGGATTGATCGTGCGCGAGTTTTCGAGAGTGAGCTCGAACTGGCGCTCATCGCAGGTAGCCGAAGAATATCTCGAACAATTCAAGATTCCGGTGCTGGCGGAGATCGATTCGCGGGCGCTGGTGCGGCATTTGCGCGACCATGGCGTGATGCGCGGCGTGGTTTCCACGCTGGAAAATGACCCCGACAAACTGGTGGCGAAGGCGCGCGCGATTCCCAGGATGGATGGAACCGACCTGGCGAAGGTGGTCAGCACCAAGAGCACCTATGTCTGGGAAACCGGCGAGCGCTCGCATCTTCCTGACGAAGTAGTGGGCGTCAAAGACGAGCCGGCGCGATTTCACGTGGTGGCCTACGACTACGGAATCAAGCAGAACATTTTGCGCAAGCTGCGTGGTGAGGGCTGCAAAGTGACGGTGGTGCCGGCGCAGACTCTGGCGGAAGACGTGCTGGCGCTAAAACCGGACGGCGTCTTCTTGTCGAATGGGCCGGGCGATCCTGAGCCCTGTGCCTATGCTGTGGATAACATTCGCCGGCTGATGGGACGGCAGCCAATCTTCGGGATTTGCCTGGGGCATCAGCTCACCGGCATTGCGCTGGGCGGAAAAACCTTCAAGCTGAAGTTTGGACACCATGGCGGAAACCATCCGGTAAAGCAGTTGCACTCGGGGAAGATTGAGATCACCGCGCACAACCATAACTTCGCCGTGGATCCGGATTCTTTGCCGCAGAGTGAAGTAGAGCTGACGCATATTGATTTGAATGACGGCACGCTGGAAGGGTTGCGGCACCGGAATCTGCCTTTGTTCTGCGTGCAATATCACCCCGAGGCGTCGCCGGGTCCGCACGATTCGCACTATCTGTTCAAGGATTTTGTGAAGATGATGGAGGAGTGGAAGGGGTGAGACGGATTAAGGTGCTTCTCCTTTTCTTGCCGTTTGCTGCGATTTTTGCGCGGCCGCAGGAGCAATTGCCTGAGCTTGGATTCCCGATTGCAAATGCAGCACAGACTACGCGGGTGAGGAGCGTTAAGGGAATTGTGGTTGAAGAGCACGGAGCCGTTATTCCGAAGGCCGAGATTGCTGTGCAGAGAGTAAGGGCGGGCCGCACCGTCGGAATTGCCAAAACAGAAACGGATTCCGAAGGAAGGTTCCAGTTGAGCGCGGCCAAAGGCAGGTACCAGGTTGTGGTGCGCGCATTGGGGTTCAAAGACGAACGACTGCCGATCGAGATTTCGCCCAAAGGCGCGGCGGGTTTCAACGTCGAGATGAAGGTTTCGACAGTCGTCTTTGTGAATTAACCGCTGACCGGGGTAGATGGTTTTAAATGCCCAAACGAACTGATATCTCGAAAATACTGATCATCGGCTCTGGCCCCATCATCATTGGCCAGTCGGCGGAGTTTGATTACTCCGGGACGCAGGCTTGCAAGGCACTCAAATCGGAGGGCTTTGAAGTGGTGCTCGCCAACTCCAATCCGGCCACCATCATGACCGATCCGGAGATTGCCGACCGCACCTATATTGAGCCGCTTACGCGCGAATATCTGGAAGAGATTATTCGCGTCGAGCGTGAACTGGCGCCTGGTGCCGGATTCGCCATCCTGCCGACTGTTGGCGGACAAACGGCGCTCAACCTGGCGATAGAGCTTTCTGACGGGGGCGTGCTCGAGAAGTTCAATGTGCAGCTTATCGGCGCGAACGTGGCCGCGATCAAGAAGGCGGAAGACCGGCTCTATTTCAAAGACGCGATGCAGAAGATTGGGCTCGACGTCCCCAAATCGGCGCTGGTCAATAATCTGAAAGACGGACTGGAGTTCGCCGGGAAGATTGGCTTTCCGGTGATTGTGCGGCCTTCGTTTACGCTGGGCGGCAGCGGCGGCGGGATTGCCTACAACCGGGAAGAACTTCTGGAAGTGTTGGCGCGCGGGCTCGATTTCTCTCCGGTCCATGAAGCTCTGATTGAAGAGTCGGTGCTGGGATGGAAGGAATATGAGCTCGAGGTGATGCGCGATCTGCGCGACAACGTCATCATCATCTGCTCGATTGAGAATTTCGATCCCATGGGGGTGCATACCGGCGACTCCATCACTGTCGCGCCGGCGCAGACGCTTAGCGACCGCGAATATCAATCCATGCGCGATGCGGCGATTGCGGTGATCCGGGAAATCGGGGTGGAGACCGGGGGATCGAATATTCAGTTTGGGATTCATCCTGCGACCGGGCGCATGGTGGTGATCGAGATGAACCCGCGAGTTTCGCGGTCGTCGGCGCTGGCGTCGAAGGCGACGGGATTTCCGATTGCGAAGATTGCGGCGAAACTCGCCGTCGGGTACACCCTCGACGAGATTCCTAACGACATCACGCGCAAGACTCCTGCCTGCTTCGAGCCCACGCTGGATTACGTCGTGGTAAAGATTCCCAAGTGGCAGTTCGAAAAGTTCCATGGCGCCGATGAAAACCTGGGCCCGCAAATGAAGTCGGTGGGCGAGGTGATGGCCATCGGGCGCACGTTTAAAGAAGCACTGCTCAAGGGAGTGCGAGCGCTCGACACGGGGAAGAGAGTCGGGTCGGAGAAGATCGAGCCGAAAATTCTTACCCAGCGGCTGGTGACGCCTCATCCTGAACGGCTTTCCTACGTTCGATACGCGTTGCGCCACGGGCACACCGTCAAGCAACTGGCAAAGATGACTTCCATCGATCCCTGGTTTTTGTACCAGCTAAAAGAAATTAATGACATGCAGCTGGAGCTGGAGAAGCACCCCATGGAGTCGATCCCCACCGAGGTGCTGCGCGGGGCCAAACGCATGGGATTCTCTGACGGACGGCTAGCCGGGGTCTGGCGACTGGATGGCAAAGGAGCCCAGGAAAAGGTCCGCCATCTGCGCAAAAAGCACGGAGTTTTGCCGGTTTACAAGCGCGTGGATACCTGCGCTGCGGAATTTGAAAGTTTTACTCCATATCTTTACTCCACATACGAGGAAGAGGACGAGGCAACGCCGACCGACAAGAAAAAAATCATCATTCTGGGGAGCGGGCCGAATCGCATCGGGCAGGGAATTGAGTTCGACTACTGCTGCTGCCATGCGGCCTTTGCGCTGCGTGATGATGGGTACGAGACCATCATGATCAATTGCAATCCGGAGACGGTCTCGACCGATTACGACACCAGCGACCGGTTGTACTTCGAGCCGTTGACTCTGGAAGATGTGTTTGCCATCTGTGAGCATGAAGCGTCGTCCGGCGCTCCGGTGGGTGTGATCGTGCAGTTTGGCGGACAGACTCCTTTGAACCTGGCGCTGCCGCTGAAGGCTTCGGGGGTAAACATCATTGGCACCTCGCCGGAGTCGATTGACCTGGCGGAGGACCGCAAGCGCTTTGGGAAATTGCTGGATGAACTGGAAATCCCGCAGGCTCCCGGTGCGATGGCGGCTTCGGTGGAAGAAGCGGTTGAGGGAGCCAAACGGGTGGGGTTCCCGGTTCTGGTGCGTCCTTCGTATGTGCTCGGCGGACGGGCAATGGTGATTGCGTACGACGAAGAGATGGTCATCCGCTACATGAAGGAAGCGGTGGAATATTCGCACGATCGTCCGGTGTTGATTGACCACTTCCTGGAAGACGCAATCGAAGTAGACGTGGATGCGCTTTCCGATGGCGAAGATGTCGTGATCGGCGGCATCATGCAGCATATCGAAGAAGCGGGTATTCACTCCGGAGATTCTTCCTGTGTACTGCCGTCGGTGGATATTCCCGAGCGTCTGTTAAAGCGAATGCGGGAGTACACCTTCAAGCTGGCCCGGGCGCTGAAGGTTGTCGGGTTGATGAATATTCAGTTCGCGATTCCGCGGTCGAGTGTTACCGGGGCATCTTCGAGTCTTTCGGATCGAGATGGTGACAAGGTTTACGTGATCGAAGTCAATCCACGGGCCTCGCGGACAGTGCCGTACGTTTCTAAAGCGACCGGAGTGCCGATGGCGAAAATCGCGGCCCGGCTGATGACTGGCCGCAAGCTTCGCGAATTTCTTCCCGAATATACTGAGAGCGGCGCGGATCTCGAAACTGGCCGCTACTACCACGTGAAGTCCCCGGTATTTCCGTGGAACAAGTTCCCGGGCGTGGATACGGTGCTTGGTCCGGAGATGAAGTCCACGGGTGAAGTGATGGGCGTGGCCGACAACTTCGGCGAGGCATTTGCCAAAGCGCAGACCGCAGCCGGCCAGAAGCTGCCAACGGCAGGAACGGTGTTTATCAGCGTCACCGACCATGACAAGCCGAATGTCACTGAGGTGGCGCGCAAGTTTGTGGATATGGGTTTCAAGCTGGTCGCAACGGCAGGCACGGCTGATGTGCTGGAGTCCGCGGGCATGACGGTGGAGCGCGTTTACAAGGTAAAAGAGGGGCGCCCCAACGCCGTCGATCTAATCAAGGGCGAGCGCATTCACCTGATCGTCAACACCCCCCACGGAGCCGATCCCTGGTTTGACGAGCAGGCGATCCGCCGCGCCGCGGTAATGGCGCGAATTCCTACCATTACGACGCTCTCGGCAGCCCGGGCGGCGGCGGAGGGGATCGCATTTCTGCAGCGGGGGGAGGTGAAAGTTCAGGCGTTGCAGCACCTGCATGCGGAGCGTACATTGGGAGGCCAAAGGGGCTAGTCAGCCGCGGAGGTGCAGTATGGCGCAAGAGAACAGCAGGTTGATCCGGCGCTGGTTTGAAGAGGTATGGAACAACGGGCGCATGGATGCGATCGATGAGATGGCGTCTCCTGATGTGATTGGTCACGGACAAGCCCAGCATGCAACCGACATCGGGCTCAAGGAATTCAAACCTTTCGTGAAGTCGCTGCGCAGCGCATTTCCAGACATGAAGGTAACGATCGATTACGTCATCGAGCAAGACGACAGAGTGGTCGCTCGCTGGACCTCCGTCATGACGCACCAAGGGGAATTTCTGGGCATTGCCCCCACTGGAAAGAGAGCCACGATCACCGGCACTTCGATCCAGAGAATCTCTAGCGGAAAGATCGTCGAAGGATGGGACAACTGGGATCAGTTGGGGCTACTGGTGCAGATTGGAGCTCTTCCGGCGACGCATTTTGTGGCTCCGTCGGAAACGCGCTCGGCGTAATCGAGTCAAGCGAGGGGGACGGGTAGCCGTCTCAGGCCCTGCCAGCCCGCGTATGCGCTCCGCCGCAAGATGCTTCGCAAGCTCAGCGTGACGCCAAATTTAGAACAATAGTGACATGTCGCGGGTAAACGGTTGTCTTCGCGACATGTCGCCAGCAGCTCTCAGGCTGTCATCGTCATGCGTTACGTGAGTGGCTCCTGGCCCTGAAGCGGGCTAACCTTGCTGCTCTACCCTATCGGCGGTACTCTTGCGCGATGCGACCTCTTCGGTATTCCATCAACGTCACATTGGACGGATGCTGCGATCATCGTGCAATGTTTACGGACGAAGACTTGCATCGTCACGCGGCCGAGAACCTCGACCAAGCCGATGCCCTCATTTTTGGTCGGGTGACTTACGAAATGATGGAGGCAGGGTTCCGGCCACGGGCGCCGGCGGGAGCGAGACCGGATTGGATGGAACCCTTCGCCCGGACGATCGACGCGGCAAAGAAGTACGTCGTGTCGACCACCCTGGACCGGGTCGATTGGAACGCGGAGCTCGTGCGCGGGGATCCAGGGAAGGCCGTTCAGCAGCTCAAGCGAGAGTCGGGCAAGGGGCTGCTCGTGGGAGGTGTGAAGCTCCCGCTGGCGTTGGCGGAGCTGGGATTGATCGATGAGTACGAGTTCGTGGTGCAGCCCAGGCTAGCGGGCCACGGGCCGACGTTGTTCGCGGGGCTATCGAAGCATGTCGACTTGAGGCTCGTGAGCCGGCTGGAGTTCGGCTCGGGGGCGGTGGCGATGCGGTATGAACCGAGAAGATAGCGATCGGGCTTGTAGCGCGAGTCGGCCGCATCACGGAGCATCTCGGGTAAATGTAGTGGAAATATTCGCGATCCGACCCGCCGCATCGGCAGAAACATTGTCTCTGTGACCCGCCACTGGCGTCCCTTTGAGAAGAGCCGATTTTGCAATCGGCACCTCGTCCCCGGCAGGGCCTAATTTGGAAAAAATCGCGAAGAGTCGGTGCTGAACCGTTCACCGCCAAAATATCCCCAATCGCTGCTAATCCCATGCATTTCTAGGGCTTACGTTGACCAACTGGGTACTTGTCCGATACTCTAGTTGTCAACCACCCATAGGGGACGTGTACCCTAAGAAGGCAGAGTATGGCGGCCAATCAGGACGAAAAGACGTTGCTTCTACTCAAGCCCCGCGGCTTCTGCGCGGGTGTGGTGCGGGCCATTGACATTGTCCGCATTGCCCTGGAGGCCTTCGGCCCACCCATCTATGTCCGCAAGGAAATTGTCCACAACCGCTTTGTGGTCGAGGAACTGCAGGGCAAAGGCGCCATTTTTGTCGATAGCGTGGAAGAAGTCCCAAATGGGGAACGCGTGATCTACAGCGCCCACGGCGTGTCGCCGGAAGTGCGCGAAGCCAGCGAGCATCGCGGCCTCCGAGTGATTGACGCCACCTGTCCCCTGGTCACAAAAGTTCACGTGGAAGCGGTGAAGTTTGCCAAGGAAGGCTATTCCCTGATGCTGATTGGCCACCGGGATCACGATGAGGTCATCGGCACGCTGGGTGAGGCTCCAATCGTCACCCAGGTAGTCGGTTCGCCAGAGGAAGTAGCTTCGCTGACAGTTGCGGACCCGAACCGGGTGGCGTATCTGACCCAGACCACGTTGAGCCTGGACGAGACCCGAGACATTATTGCGGCACTGCGGAAGCGATTCCCTAACATCAAGGGACCGGCGGCGCAGGACATCTGCTATGCCACCGAAAATCGGCAGGTAGCAGTAAAACACGTCGCTTCAGACGCCGAATTGCTGCTGGTCGTCGGCTCCGACAACAGCTCCAATTCCAATCGTTTGGTCGAAGTTGCGCGTAATTTGGGCACGGAGTCGCATCTAATCGACAGTTACCGCAATATTCGGCCGGAGTGGCTGAGCGAAGTCAAGACGATCGCTCTGACCGCCGGTGCGTCGGCTCCTGAGTGCCTGGTTGAGGAAGTAGTGAAGTTCCTGGGTACCGAAGGCTTCAGCAACGTGCAGGAAGTTGAAGTAATGCCCGAGAACGTAAGGTTCGGTCTGCCGCCGGAGATCGTGGAAGCCATTGCCAGCGCTCCTGCGGTTGCGGAGTAGACAAGCAAAATATGGAAGATACCTCCTCCCCCTTCTGTTAATGCCCCGTCTTTCGCGCAATCAATCTGCGTCTGCGGTCCCGCAGATGCGCTTCGGGAAAATTGACGATCTGATCAGCCGCGTGGCTGCGGCGATTGACGGCGCGCGCAACTGCCTGTTCTCCGAGCAGCACGAAGAGGGCTACTGGTGCGGCGAGTTGGAGGCCGACGCTACCCTCGAAGCCGATTACATCATCCTGCACGTACTGCTGGGAACCGGCAATCCCGAGCGCATGGCCAAAGCTGCGCGCTACATTCTGCAGCACCAGAACGAGGACGGCGGCTGGGCTATCTATGCGCGACGGCCCTTCGAATATCAGCGCCTCGGTCAAATGCTATTTCGGATTGAAGCTGGCAGGCTACGCCGCGGATCATCCTGACATGGCTCGGGCCCGCAAGAAGATTCTGGAGATGGGCGGGGTCACCGAGGTCAACACTTTCACCAAGATTTATCTCTGCTTTTTCGGGCAGTACGACTACGACGCTGTGCCGGCCATCCCACCGGAAATCGTTCTGTTTCCGAAATGGTTCTGGTTCAATATCTACGAGATTTCGTCCTGGTCGCGCGCCATTCTGGTGCCGCTGTCGATCTGCTACGCCAAGAAGCCTTTCAAGAAAATTCCTGACGAGCTGGGGGTGGAAGAACTTTTCGTCGGCGGACGGGACAAGTCACGGATGCATCTTCGCTGGGACAAGAAACTCTTTTCCTGGCGCAATTTCTTCCTGACGCTCGACCGCATGACCCACTGGTTTGAGCGGGTACACATTCGTCCCTTGCGATCATTGGCGTTGAAGGTTGCCGAAAAGTGGATGCTGGAGCGCTTTGAAATGAGCGACGGCCTGGGCGCGATCTTCCCATCGATGATGAATGCGATTATTGCCTTGCGCTGCCTGGGATATTCGGTTGACGATCCCCAGGTAATTCGCGCCATGGATGAGTTCGAGAAATTGGGAATTGAAGAAGCGGAAACCTTCCGCATGCAGCCCTGCAAGTCGCCCGTATGGGACACGGCCTATGCGCTGTTCGCATTGGGTGAGAGTGGCGTCCCTGTCAACGATGCACGAATGGTGAAGTGCGCTGACTGGATCCTGCAAAAGCAGGTACGCATGGCCGGCGACTGGAAGGTGAAGAACAAGGCGGGGCAGCCGGGCGGCTGGTATTTCGAATTCAATAACGAGTTCTATCCCGATGTCGACGACAGCGCCATGGTCTGCCTGGGTCTGATCCATGTGGAGCATCCCAATGGACGCTACCAGCGCGAGTCGGTACAGCGGGCCATTGACTGGATTCTTTCCATGCAGTGCCGGAATGGCGGCTGGGCGTCGTTCGACAAGAACAACGACCGCATGGTCTTCCAGTATGTCCCGTTCGCAGACCACAATGCCATGCTTGATCCGGCGACGGTCGACATTACCGGCCGCATCCTGGAAATGATGGCGGCCTATGGTTACGACAAGAATCACCCGGCAGTCAGGAAGGCGATCCAGTTTATCCGCGATGAGCAGGAGCCGGACGGATCCTGGTTCGGGCGCTGGGGTGTGAACTACCTTTACGGAACCATGCAGGTACTGCGCGGCCTGGAAGCGATGGAAATCGACCATCACGAGCCCTACGTGCAACAAGCCGCCGAGTGGATACGCATGGTGCAGAATCCCGACGGCGGTTGGGGGGAGACCTGCGGCTCTTACGACGATCCCAACACCAAGGGTGTTGGGCCGAGCACTCCGTCGCAGACGGCTTGGGCCATCATGGGCCTGCTGGCGGCGAAAGATACGCGCAGTGACTGCGTGGTTCGAGGCATAGCTTATCTCGTCCGCTCGCAAAAAAAAGACGGCTCCTGGGACGAGCCCGAGTTCACTGGCACCGGCTTCCCGCGCGTGTTCTACCTGATGTACCACATGTACCGGCAGTATTTCCCGCTGATCGCGCTCACCACGTACAAGAAAGTCATGGCGGAGAGAAGCGGCAGTTAGCTGTCAGCACTCAGCAATCAGCATTTAGCATTCAGCCAGGCGAGATTTTGCCACTGTCGAAAAGTCACAGTACCATGCGGCAGCTGATTGCTGAATGCTGAGTGCTCAATGCTAGCTTTTGTCACCGGTGCAACCGGGTTTGTGGGCAGTCATGTAGCCCGTGCTCTGGCAGAACAGGGCGCCGATCTGCGCTTGCTGGTTCGCTCCAGCAGCGATCTCCGGAACATCGGAGATCTGAGGGCGGAGCGGGTAATCGGGGACTTGCGTGATCCGGATTCCCTGAAAAAAGCTGTTTCGGGTTGTGAAGCAGTTTTTCACGTTGCCGCTGACTACCGGCTGTGGGTGCGCGATCCGGATGAAATGTACCGGTCGAACGTAGAAGGTACCAGGGCAATTCTGCAGGCAGCCCGCGAGAGTAAAGTGCGCCGGGTAGTCTACACCTCCAGCGTTGCGACCATGGGATTCACGTCGAATGGGTACTTGGCAGACGAGACTTCTCCGGTTTCTCTCGCCGATATGATTGGCCCTTATAAGCGCTCCAAGTTTATGGCGGAGGAAGTGGCGATCGAGGCGGCTAAAGCCGGCACGGATGTGGTGATCGTAAATCCCACGACCCCTGTCGGCGAACGTGACATCAAGCCGACGCCTACCGGGCGTATCGTCGTGGATTTTCTGAAGAAGAAGTTTCCGGCCTATGTGGACACGGGATTGAATCTGGTAGATGTTGCCGAGTGTGCGCGGGGCCACGCAGGCGCGCTGGAGAAGGGAAGAAGCGGTGAGCGCTATATTCTCGGCGGGGAGAACCTGACCCTGAAGCAGATTCTGGACAAGCTGGCCGCGATCACCGGGTTGCCCTCGCCCAGCATTAGAGTTCCATACGTCCTTGCGCTCGCAACAGGAGTAGTGGACCAGGTGGTCACCGGTTACATTCGCAAGCGCGAACCGCGCGCGACTATCGACGCGGTGCGCATGGGTCGAAAGAAGATGTTTGTCTCATCGGCCAAGGCGGAGCGCGATTTGGGATGGCAGATGGTCCCGGTCGAGGATGCGCTAAGACGGGCGGTGGAGTGGTTTCAGGCAAACCGCTATGCGTAGCCTGTCTCGTCCATGGCAAGAGTTGTGTGGGACCGAGTCTCGGAATGATGCCGGCCGCTGGGGTCTCGGAGGGTTTGTAGCGCCGCCGTCTCGGCGGCTGTCCGGCGGGCGTCTCGGTGGCCGCGCCGGGGGCGAGACGCCCTCGGGACAGCCGGAATGATGCCGGCGCTGCGAAATCGGGTGTCTGATATGAGCAATACCGCCAAAGTCGCAATCGTGGCCGCCCTGGAACGGGAAGTACCCGCGCTAACCAAACAATGGCGCCCGGTCGAGCGAGAGTATGCCGGACGAAAATTCAAGTTCTTCGAGAATGAGCGTGCGGTGCTGGTCTGTGGCGGAATCGGGCCGGAAGCGGCGCGTCGCGCGACCGAGGCGGTCATCAAACTGTATGCACCAATTATGGTGCAGTCAGTGGGCTTTGCCGGGGCACTGGATTCCACCCTCAAGGCAGGAACCGTGCTTACGCCGATTTGCGTGATCGATGCCAAGGACGGCAGCCGGGTAGAAGCCGGTGTCGGCCATTGGGTTGTGGTCAGCGTTGACCATATTGCGACCGTCGAGCAGAAAGCAGCCTTGGCCAAGGCTTACTGGGCGCACGCAGTTGACATGGAAGCGGCGGCGGTGGCTCGCGGAGCCCAGGCCCACGACATCACCTTCGTAGGCCTAAAGGCGATCTCCGACGAGGCCGACTTTGCCATGCCGGCTATCGAGCGGTTCGTCGCCGGCGACGGAAGATTTCGGACTGCGGCGTTTACCGCGCACGTGCTGTTTCGTCCCTGGCTCTGGGGGCGCGTGATCCGGCTGGCTGGCAATAGCAGGAAGGCGGCAGCTGCGTTGTGCGGGTGGTTGGATCAATACAACCATGGTCCGGAAGAGAGCACAGAACAATTGGTGATTCCGAAGCAGGGATTGCATCCAATCAGCGGGGACCGAGACTAGGTTATGGCGATGGCAGGCCAGTTCGCGATTGAAGAGAATATCGGGACCATTCCCGCGACCATGCAGGCTGCGGTCTATCGCGGCATGAATGACGTGCGGCTGGAAACTGTGCCCGTGCCTCCTGTCGGGGCCGGCGAGCTGCTGCTGCGAGTGCACACCTGCGGAATCTGCGGGACGGACTTGAAGAAGATCGCCACCGGCTCGCATTCCGTGCCGCGTATTTTCGGTCACGAGACTGCCGGCGTTGTGGCCGCAGTCGGGGCCGGTGTACACGAATTTCAACCCGGCGATCGTGTGGTGGTTTTTCATCACGTTCCCTGCAGAGATTGCTTTTATTGCCGGAGGAAAACTTTTGCGCAGTGTGAGACCTACAAGAAGGTTGGGTGCACTGCGGGATTCGAACCTTCCGGCGGCGGTTTCGCGGAATATGTGAGCGTGATGAACTGGATTGTACGGCAGGGTACAGTGCGAATTCCGGCCAACGTTTCGTTCGAACAGGCGTGTTTTCTGGAGCCGATCAATACCTGCATGAAGGGGATTGAAAGACTCGCATTACAGCCGGGAGAAACAGTTGTAGTGATAGGTCAGGGTCCAATCGGTATCATGCTGAGCGTATTAGCCAAGCGGGCGATGACGGCGGGAGTGGGTGGAGACTTCTATAGTCACATTGGCGCCAGGTCCGGCTCCCGCACCAATGCGGACGCTCGCGACTACATCGAACGCCACCGTACGGAGCTAAACGGGTCCATGGTAGTCACTTCCGATTTGTATCCTCAGAGGCTTACAATATCTACAAGTTACGGCTTGGGGAACAGCATTGACGCATCTCGTACCGATGTTGTGAAAGCGGTGCGGGAGCTGACCGAAGGGAGGGGCGCGGATGCGGCCATCCTGGCGGTGGGTGGTAACGGTCTGATCCGGACTGCCGTGGATGCAGTACGTCCTGGAGGCCGGGTGTTGCTGTTCGCGCAGACAGTACACGGGGACGCCACTTTCGATCCCGGTGCGGTCTGCGTCGATGAGAAAACGATGTTGGGGTCATACAGTGCTTCGGTTGAGTTGCAAGAGGATTCGGTGCGATTTGTGATGAACCGTGAGATGGATTTGGAACGGTTGATCAGTCACCGGTTTTCATTGTCGCGCAGCGTCGAAGCCCTGAACCTGGCTGCCCATCCCCAACCCGATTCGATGAAAATAGTGATACAGCCGGGCGGCTCGGAGGAAGGAAGTCGAGCGTGAACGGTAAGATGACAGCAGCGGTCCTCTATGGCAAAGAGGACGTAAAAATTGAAAAGGTGCCGATTCCCCGGGTAGGCGACGGCGAAGTACTGGTCAAAGTGCAGGTCGCCCTGACCTGCGGAACCGACTTGAAGGTCTACCAGCGTGGCTACCACGCCCGCATGATCGTCCCACCAGCACTATTTGGACATGAACTGGCTGGTGTGATCGAAGAAGTGGGACACGGCGTGCGGGGCTTCAAGAAGGGCATGCGGGTAGTGGCACTGAACTCGGCGCCCTGCCAGATGTGCTTCTATTGTTCGAAACATCAGGAAAATCTTTGTGAGGACCTGCTGTTCAACAATGGGGCGTACGCCGAGTACATTCGAATTCCCAAGCGAATCGTAGAAACCAACATGCTGGCGGTTCCAGCCGATGTGACCTACGAAGAAGCGGCGATGGTCGAGCCTCTGGCTTGCGTTTTGCGCGGGCTGCACGAAACCAAGGTTGAAATCGGCGACACGGTCACCGTGATTGGCGGGGGCCCGATCGGGCTGATGTTTGTGCAAGTCGCAAAGGCCACCGGTTGCAACGTGATTTCCGTGGTGAAGCGCGATTCACAGGTAGCGGCCGCCAAGCGGATGGGTGCGCACGAAGTGGTGCAGATCACCAAGGTGAAAGATGCGGTGGAAGCGGTGCGCATGATTTCGCCGGAAAAGCGCGGCAGCGACGTTGTCATTGAAGCCGTAGGCCGCCCGGAGGCATGGGAGTGGGCCATTGATATGGTCCGCAAGGGCGGTACCGTCAACCTGTTCGGCGGCTGCGCCAGCGGGACTAAGGTCCAGCTGGACACCAACCGGTTGCATTACTCCGAAGTGACTTTGAAGGCTACCTTTCATCACACGCCGGAGACAGTGCGCAAAGCGTTTGCACTGATCGCAGAAAAGAAGATTCGATCGACTGACTACATCACCGGGGAAGCGCCGCTCTCCCGGTTGCAGCAGGTGCTGCGCCACATGCTGAATCGCAACGGCGATATCAAGACGGCCATCATTCCTGGCCATTGAGCCGTGGCACGAGATTTCGCGGAGACGCTGCTTGCAGCGTCTCTCTCCTGTTCCCGATAAGCCACCGGGGACGAAACTGACTAATGTCTACCATTGCCAGCAACGATTCCCGAAGCACAGCTGTTTCCGCCAGTCTGGCGGGATGGAGCAGGCTGCCTGCGGAATATGCGATACCGGAGCGCGCGCCGTCTGAGGCTGAAGCCCAGGAATATTGCCGGCGGCTGGCCCGCAGTCACTACGAAAATTTCTCTGTGGCGACCTGGTTCCTGCCGGATCGGCTACGGCAACACTTTTTCAATGTCTACGCCTATTGCCGCATTGCCGACGACCTGGGTGACGAAGTAGGCGATCCTGCGGCTTCGCTGCAATTGCTGGACGAATGGCAATCTGAACTCGATGCCTGCTACGACGGCACCCCGCGCCATCCCGTGTTCGTGGCGCTCGCGGGGACAGTGCGCAAGTTTGATATTCCACGCCAGCCTTTTGCGGATCTGCTGCAGGCGTTTCGTCAGGACCAGACCGTCACTGCTTACGAAACATTCGAAGACCTGGTTGGCTATTGCCATTTCTCGGCGAATCCTGTGGGCCATCTGGTTCTATACCTCTGCGGATATCGAGATGCGGAACGCCAGGCACTTTCCAATTGCACCTGCACCGCGTTGCAGCTGGCAAATTTCTGGCAGGACGTAAGCATCGATTATTCCAAGGGGCGAATTTATCTGCCGTTGGAAGATTTGCGCCGGTTCCAGGTGAGTGAAGAGGACATCTCGTCCGGGCGCAATACTCCCGCGTTTCGCGAAATGATGCGCTTCGAAGTGGAGCGGGCGCATGATTGGTTCCGCGAGGGCTGGCCGCTGGCAGCACAGGTGGACCGCGAACTGGCAGTCGACCTTCAGTTGTTCAGCCGGGGTGGGCAGGAAATCCTGAAAGCGATCGAACGGCAGGGTTATGCCGTGCTGGGACGGCGCCCGGCAATTTCTAAATCCCGCAAGCTGGCGCTGGTGGCCCGTGCCGCGCTGGGGAAGTTGTTATGAGCGCCGCGGTGCAGCCCATGCCTTCTCCGTTCTCACCGAACACGTCTCAGATTGCGGTGGCGTATTCGGTATGCCGCAGCATTACCCGATCCGCGGCAAAGAATTTCTATTACGCTTTTCTGGTCTTGCCCGCCGCCAAGCGCGAGGCGCTCTGTGCGGTGTACGCCTTCATGCGCCGCTGCGACGATATCAGCGACGATGGCAAACTGCCAGCCTACGAACGACGGCAGAAGCTGGAGTCGTGGCTCGATGCGCTGCATAACTCGCAATCGGGGCGACCGACCGACGATCCCGTGCTGCTCGCTCTTACCGATACCCAGAAACGCTTCAAGATTCCGGTTGAATTGCTCGATCAACTGGCTTACGGCACCGGGATGGACATCCAGGAAAGTGCCGGCGGAGACGATACACTGAAAGTTCTCTACCGGACGTTCGGTGATCTGCGCGTCTACTGCTATCGCGTGGCTTCCGTGGTGGGGCTGGTCTGCATACGGATTTTCGGATACAGGGATACTGCGGCAGAACCGTTGGCGGAAAACCTGGGGCTTGCCTTTCAGTTGACCAATATCATCCGTGACGTCAAGGAAGATGCGGGAATGGGACGAATTTATCTTCCCGCCGAGGATCTTGCCAGTTTCAAAGTTGCCGCCGAGGAATTCCGCCAGGACGCAATCCCCGAGCGCTTGCGCTGGTTGCTGGCGGCTGAAGCCGATCGGGCGCGTGAATATTACAGCGCCGCTCGCGACCTCATGCCGCTGATCGACGAGGACAGCCGGCCCGCTCTGTGGGTGCTGGTCAGCATTTATGCCAGACTGCTGGAAAAAATCGCGGAGCGCAAATATGACGTGTTCCACAAGAAAATCAGCCTCACCGTCCGCGAGAAAGTCTTCATTCTGGGAAAGGGTTTGCTCAAACGCCTGGCTTGATGACCGCGCCTTGGACACAATCTCCTAAAGTTGCGATCGTAGGCGGCGGTTTGGCGGGACTGGCTGCGGGTTGTGCCCTTGCGGAAAGCGGCCTTAAAGTCACGCTGTTTGAAAAGCGTCCTTATCTCGGCGGCAGAGCGTCATCCTATCAGCATCCCGGCACGGGCGAGGTCGTCGACAACTGCCAGCACGTTCTGCTGGGCTGCTGCACCAACCTGCTTGAGTTCTACCAACGCATCGGCGCCGAGAATAAAATCCGCTGGTATGAGCGGATGACTTTCCTCGAGCCTGGGGGCAGAGCCTCGGTGATCGAGCCATCCGGGCTGCCGGCTCCGCTGCACACTGCGCCATCTTTTCTCAAGGCACCCTGTCTTGGATTGCAGGACAAGGTATCAATTGCCGCCGGCCTCGCCGCCTTAACGCCGATCATGCCGCGCGATACTGGCGAATCATTCTTACAGTGGCTGCGCCGTCGCGGACAGACAGAGCGCGCCATCGATCGTTTCTGGAAGACGGTGCTGGTGAGTGCGCTCAACGAGGAGCTCGACCAGATTTCGATTCCTTACGCCGCACAGGTGATGCGCGAGTCATTTCTGAAATCGCGCCGCGCCGGGCGCATGGGAATTCCTACGGTTCCGCTAACCGAGCTGTACAACCGGGGAGGCGACTATATTTCTGCCCGGGGCGGGGAACTGCGCTTTCGCGCGACGGTGGAGTCGTTCCGCGCCGAATTTGCCGATGTAAAGCTGCTGACACCCAGCGGTGAAGAGGCGTTTGATTTCGTGGTGATGGCAGTGCCTTTTGACGGGTTGTCGCAGATGCTGCCTGAAACTTCCGCGGCGGAACCGCTGCGACAAGTTTTGGGGCGCTTTGAGACCTCACCCATCACGGGCATTCATTTGTGGTTTGATCGCCAGATTACCGAGCTGGAGCACGCCGTTTTGCTGGACCGCACGATCCAGTGGATGTTTCATAAATCGAAGCTGCTGGATGCTGCGGCGACAAACGATTCGAATGGGAGGGGGGGGCGCCCTCCGGACAGCCGGGGGGACGCCGGCCCTACACCGGCCAACAGCTACGTCGAACTGGTGGTCAGCTCCTCCAAGACGCTGGTCGAGAAAACCAAAGCCGAGATTGTTGAGCTCGCGCTCTCCGAGCTGCGGGAATTTTTTCCTGGGGCGCGCGCTGCAAGCCTGGTGAAGTCAACCGTGATCAAGGAAGTTCACGCCACCTACTCGCCGCGGCCGGGAATCGAGAGCTTTCGTCCAAGGCCGGAGACGGTGTGGCCTCGCGTATTTCTTGCCGGAGACTGGACGGCAACCGGCTGGCCTGCCACCATGGAAGGCGCGGTGCGCAGCGGCTACGCGGCGGCACAGTGCGTGGCGCGAGTGGCTGGGCGCCGCGACGCTGCCTATCTGGTCCCAGACCTGCCGGCTTCGGGATTCATGCGGCTGTTTGGGTGAATGGATCCCGATCAGTCTCGGAGGTGTCGTGATGCTCACATTGCTTCTGCTGTGTTTACTACTCGGCTGTGTAGCTGGCCTGCGGTCACTGACGCCTCCTGCCGCCGTGTGTTGGGGCGCGCATATGGGGTGGCTGCACCTGGGTGGAACGAAACTTGCGTTCCTCGGTCATCCCGCAGCGTTGATCATCTTCACATTGTTGGCCCTGTTTGAGCTGGTCAATGACAAGCTGCCGAAGACTCCGGCGCGCACCGCTCTGCCGGGTTTGAGCGCGCGCATTCTTACGGGCGCATTCGGTGGAGCAGCGCTGGCCGTGAGCGCTGGAGGGAGTGTCGTCATCGCGGCGTTAGTCGGCATCATTGGCGCCTTGGCGGGCACCTTCGGTGGTTATAACGTCCGTCACGCACTGGTCAGCCACGCGCACTTGCCAGATCTCGCTGTAGCGCTGGTCGAAGACGGCATCGCTGTGGCGGGCGGACTTCTGATCGTTTCCCATCTCTAGACGCGGTTGGCGGGCCTGCCGTTCGAAATCTCAATAACCGTTCAACAAGTTCGAAGGTGAGTGAAGCATGGGAAATGAACCATCGATAAAGCTGGCCTCCGTCAACGTTGGACTTCCACGCGAAGTGGAGTGGCGGGGAATGCTGGTCACTACCGGCATCTTCAAAGACCCTGTCAAGGGCCGCCTCGCGCTCCGCAAGCTGAATCTGGACGGCGACCGGCAGGCTGACCTCTCGGTTCACGGCGGCGAGTACAAGGCGGTCTACTGCTATCCGCTGGAACACTACGACTACTGGAAAAAAGAGATGCCCGGGCGGGAATTACCGATGGGGAGCTTTGGTGAGAACTTCACCATTGATGGATTGCACGAGGAATCGGTGCATCTGGGTGATCGCTACGCTGTCGGATCGGCGGAAGTGATCGTGACCCAGCCTCGCCTGCCTTGTTACAAGCTGGGAGTGAAATTCCGATCCGATGAGATGGTGAAGCGCTTCCTCAGCAGCGGGCGGATGGGCTTCTACGTGGCCGTAATCCGCGAGGGTGAAGTCGGCGTGGGTGATGAGTTCAAGGTCATCTCCCGTGACCCGAACGCCGTACCTGTCGGAGAAATCATGCGATTGTATATCGCCAAAAGGTGGGGAACCACCAACGTGGAATCGTTAGGACGCGCCATGCAAGTTGCGGCCTTGCCCGATAGTTGGAAGGAATATTTCCGTGAGCGGATGCAGCACACGCATGTAGGGTAAAGCGGGCTAGTCCGGTCAAAGAGTAGGGAGTGGAGCCAGCAACAGCAGGTCCCCGTTCGACTCCCCCCTCGCGTACGCTCGGAGTTCGCTCAGGGCTGGCTCTCCACTTCGGTCGGGATGACGGAGAAAAAATATCGCGCACGGATGTGGCACGCGCAATCCTGCTTATTCGGCAATTGCCTCGATCACTTTGACCGATTCTGGCGATAGCACCAGATCTCGGCTGGCGAGGTCCTGCTTCATATGCTCGGCGCTGGATGTGCCCGTCAGCGGCAACATTCCAACCGCTCGCGAAAAACTGAAGACGATCTGGGCCGGAGTAACTTTGAGATCAGTGGCCAGAGCGGTGACCCGGGGATGATGCAGCACCTCGACATTCGCGGTCAGAAGAGAGAACCCCTGATAGATGATCTTTCGTTCGTTGCAAAATGATCGTATCTCGCGATCCCATCCCAGACGGGCATAGCATCGGTTTTGGACGAACGCGGGTGGTTCTTTGTGCGCGGCGGTCATCTGCTCCAGGTGCGCAAGAGACGCATTGCTGACGCCCAGCAGACGTGCCCGCCCCGCAGTGCGTTCCTTGATCATCGCCTCCCAGACTTTGGCGTCGGCGTCAGTCCAGCCGTAGCCAGAGGACGGCCCGTGCAGAACATAGCTGTCCACATACTCGGTTCCAAGATGTTCCAGCGAACTGGCCATTGACTGGGCGACCTGCGCCGAAAGGCTGGCCTCGGGATCGTAGGGCAGACGATGATCCTGCCCGCCTCGATAGGTGAATTTGGTTTGCAGGAAGAGCTCCGAGCGGGTGGTCACTCCAGCGCGATACGCTGCGGCCAGACCCGCGCCGACTCCGGATTCGAAGTAGTGGCGTCGCTGGTTAGCGGTATCGATGCCGCGGAAGCCCATACGAACGGCGAGTTCGGTCAAAGACGCGGTGCGATCTTCTTTCCAGGCGGTGCCGTAGAGAAAGTCAGGTATGAGCATGTGTCAGGCTTGTGCGGGTCCAGGTGTTTGACTTAATCGCACGCGGACGTCACGCTGCCAGCAAGACCACTCCGCCAGCGACCAACAGCGCCGCCATCCAGCGGCGGTGATCGACGCGTTCGTGGAGGAATATCCGGGCTGCAATTGCGTTGGCGACGAAGGTGAGCGACGCCGATGCCGGGGCCACCAGGCTTACATCCGCCCAGGAAAGTGCGAACAGCAGGCTATAAAACGCAACCGCCATCATAAAAATTCCGAGCAGAAAACTGGGGCTGCGTAGAATGCGCCCCGCAACCGTCAGCAGGCCGGTACGGCGCCAGAGTTCGCCCACGTCGCCGACGCGCTTCATGGCCCGGGATAGCAGAATATCGCCGGTAGTTGAGGCGATGACGATGGCCAGAATGGCTCCCCAGGTGTAGGCGTGCTTCATGGTTTTACTCTTGAGCCCACCGCTTCAGGCACACGCGCTTCGTCGTCAACATGGGAATGTTGCGTCAGGGCCGGTCCCTGAGTGACAAAACCCACGCCTGCCGAGATCATTGCGATACCCAGCCAGCGCATTGTGCTCACCTGTTCATGGAGGAAGAATTTCGCAATCAGCGCCAGCAGCACGTATCCCAGAGAGGTCGCAGGCAGAACGTAAGTAAGATCCGCCCACGAAAGTGCGGTCATGTAGGCGGCGAAAAATCCCAGCAAAAACAAAATCCCAAGAGCGATCCAGGGATTCAGGATGGTTAGAACAATGTCGGGCAGTCGCCGTAGCGAAATATTGCCCACTTGCTGCATGCCCCGGGCGAGGAATGAATCGCCGATCGCCGCAAACAAGGTGACACCTGCAAGCACCAGATACTTACGAAAAGTCACACTGTCTTCCCAGAAGAGGTCGCCGACAATTGCCGGGCCAGGCCCTCAGCGGCTGAAGCCGCCGTTACGACCAGCCTTAATGCAGCGCTAAAGCGCTGCTGCACCTGGACAACATTGCTCCCCCCGAAAAACGCTGCCTTCGGCAATCCGTCAGGCCTTGGCTGGCTGCGCTACCGTGGCTGACTCCGCTTTTTCACGCTTTTCCTTGACCCACTTGTTGCGTGATGCGCGCAGCTTGAGGAAACTCCTGGCTTCCTTGTACAGGCGTTTGCGTTCCACGTTGTTGAATACCGCTTTCCGGAGAATGCGATAAACCGCCTTCGGCCGGAAATAATATTCGTCGTAGAAGCGATGCACGGCGGACATGATTTCATCCGCTGGCAGGCCCGGGTACTGGATCTGCGCCATCTGGTGCCCGCCTTCGTCGACCATCTTGCTGTCTGCCACCATGAAGCCGTTCTTCATCGCGTATTCGTAAAGCTCGGTGCCCGGATACGCGTGCGCCACCGAGACCTGAATGGTTTCAACGTCCAATTCCTTGGCGAAGGCGATGGTGTTATTGATGGTTTCGGGGGTCTCACCCGGCAAGCCCATAATGAAGTCGCCGTGGATGACCAGCCCCAGCTTGTGGCAATCCTTGGTGAACTGGAGGGCGCGCTCCAGAGTTGCACCCTTCTTGATGTTCTTGAGGATCTGCTGATCGCCGGACTCATAGCCGACAATCAACAGCCGGCAGCCCGCTTCTTTCATCGCCTTGAGAGTTTCGTAGTCGGTGGTGACACGCGAGGTGCATGACCACGTCAGATTCAGCGGCTTCAGCTTGGCGCACAACTCGACCGTGCGCGCCTTCTGAATGTTGAAGGTGTCGTCATCGAAGAAAAATTCCTTGACCCACGGCCAGTATTCCCTGGCTTTGGCCATCTCTCGGGCCACATCGTCGGTGGAACGCTTGCGCCAGGCGTGACCACTGGTGGTCTGTGGCCACAGGCAGAAGGTGCACTGCGCCGGACAGCCGCGGGTGGTGTACAGCGAAACGAACGGGTAGAGCAGAAACGGCACGGTGTAGCGGCGCGGATCGATGTCACGGTAGTAGACGTCTGTGACATGTGGCAGCGCGTCCAGATCCTGAATCTGCGGCCGGTCAGGGTTGTGGACCACCGCTCCACCCTTGCGGTAGGAGATGCCAAGAATTCCCTCGATCGGATTTCCCTGCGCGTATTCCACAACCGAATAGTCGAACTCCTTGCGGCAGACAAAATCGATGGCCGGACAATCCTTCAGAGTTCGATCGGGAAGCACGGTGACGTGAGGTCCGACGAACGCAATCTTGATGTTCGGATTGACTTCTTTAATCTTCCCCGCAAGCTGGATGTCGCCGGGGAAGCCGGGAGTACTGGTATAAAGCACCAGAAACTGGTAATCCTGGGCAATCTTGATGGTCTCTTCGGCGGAGACATGGTGGGCCGGGGCGTCGAGCAGCCGCGCACCCTCGAGCATTCCAGTCGGATACGCCAGCCACACGGGATACCAGTAGGACTCAATCTCGCGAGTGGCAGGCCACCGCGAACCGGCTCCGCCGTCAAAGTTCTCAAACGACGGCGGGTTCAGGAAAAGTGTTTTTAAAGGCATAATTGTGAATGACTTATATTAACATTTCAGCACAGGTTCCGCGTCCAACCCCGGTATAACTCAGGTTCATTCAAGAGGCCATGGCATCTACCCCAGGGGTCGGTCAACTCTCTTTACTGCAAGCACTTATATCTCTTTCCAGTGATTAGACTACGTGGACCCTGCCGCAGGCTCAATGATTTCGGGCCGAACGGGCGAAAGAGTGACCTGAGAAGGGAAATCAGGGCCCTGGCGCCAACCGCTGGGCGGGGCTATTTCCCCGCTCCCACTCCAATCCAGGTTTCCAGCTCGCCGGTGGCTCGCAAAAGAGTCACGCGGGCTCGTTCAAGCTGAAAGTTAGCATCCTGTAAAGAATTGTAACGCTCGCTGGTTTGCTCACGCGCATCCTGCACATCGTGCCAGCCGACGGTTCCCGCCTCCAGACGCACTTGCATTGACTGCAAGTCCGATTGCGCCACCCGGTATTCAAGATCCGCGACTTCTTGCGCGGCGGCCATCTGTTCAACCGAGCGCTGCAATCTCAGAGTTTCTTCGGACACCTGATTCCTGGCAGCTTCAGCGTCCTTCCTCGCTTTCAGCGCGGTTGCGTCGGCGGCCTCCGCACGCGCGTGCTGTGACGGACTCAAGAACGGGAAACGCAGCACAACCCCGATGGTTGCGTTATGTCGCTGGAACGTCTTGAAGAATTCGTCGTAATTGTTATAGCGGGCGAGCAGACCGTACTGCGCTGCGAAGTCTGCGGAAGGCAACATGGCGCGATGCTCGCCCCTGGCCCGAAATCCTTCTGCGATGGCACGACTCTCCGAAGCCTGCACCGCGGGGCTGGAACGTACTGCCTGACCCGCGAGATCGTCCTGTTGTCTGACTTCCGGCAAAGCGGGCAGGGAATCGGGTTCGGTCTCAATAGAGGCTGCCGCCAGCCCGGTTAAATGCGAAAGGCGATTGCGAATCACGTCAATGGCGCCCTGGGCTTCGGCAAGTCGCAAGCGCAGGCGCGCGCTACTGAGGTGAGCCTTGTTTTGCATCTGAGGATTGTCCACACCTTCTTTGATGCGCTCGGCAACCAGTTGTTCGGTCTTGAGGGCATTTTCGTGCTCCTCTTGCAAGTGGGCGACTAATTTTTCCCACTTGGTCAACTCGGCATAGCTCAGCACCGTGTCCTGGATTACCTGATTGCGCTGGTCTTTGGTCTGCGCTGTGGCTGCAGTCCAATCAGTCTTTGCCGCTCGCACAAAATCCCTGGTGGCAGGATTGAAAATCGTGGACTGAGAATTCACGTTGAGGATCGACGGAGCCGCGCCCTCCAGGCTGAGCGGAAACCCCCAGGACTTGCCGAGCCCCGAACCTACCACCAACTGGGGAATGTACTGGTTGCGGGCTTCCCGGTATGAAGCGATGACACGTTGCTCGTCGGCGTTGGCAGCGGCCGTTGTGGTGCTGTGACTCAGTGCCAGCTCCACCGCGCGCTTTAACGGCAGCGGTTCGGCGAAAAGAGGTAGCGCGCTGGCGATAAGGGTTCCGAGCAGTAGAGCGGAAGAGGCCGCCGCAAGGCGAGAGACAGGTTTCATCGCTTTTCACCTTCAGGAGAAATCAACTGGACAGAAGTGGTGATTGTAAACAAGTGCAGTGGATAGAGAGTGTACTGTAGCGCTGGCGTCCCAGCCGGCTGTCTGGAGGGCGCCCTGCCCTCCGCTGCGAGACAGAGACGTCTTCACGAAAGCTGGAAGATACCGAAACCCAAAAATGCTTCCAGGGCTATCGATTCAGCCGATCAAGAGCTTCCTGGGCGCGGGAGAATCCCTTAGCCAGAGAGAGCGCCGCGCGATATTCCTGAGCCGCAGCCTGCTTGTCACCCTGCTTCTCCAGAGCGGTCCCCAGCAGGTAGTGTGCCTTGAACGCCGGAGCTTCTTCCACCTTCGAATTCAGCGCCAGATAACGGCGCAGGAATTGCACCGCGGCAGGGAAGTTCCGTCCGCTGCGGAGGAGAACCTCTCCCGATTCCATGAGAATTTCCGGACGATCCAGTTGTGCCGACACGGCATGGTTGATCGCGTTTTCCATGTTATCCCAGCGTTGCTGGTGCCGGTAAAAAAGGGCGAGATTGAACCAGGTCAAAGCGCTGCCGTGGCTGGCTTCGATGGCCGCGCGATACTCTTTTTCGGCGGCCTCTGAATCTTTTCTTTTTTCGGCCAGCCGTCCGTTCAGGTAGTGCGCTTTGGCGGGATCCATCGCAGCCAGAGCCTTTGACTGAGCTTCGGCTTTGTCACGACCTCCGCCCACGATGCCGGGCGCCTCCAGATAAAATTCACCCAGATCGCTGCGCGCGTCGACATTCTTCGGATCGAGCCTGACTGCGGTTTCAAATTCGTCACGAACTTTACCGGCTAGCGAGGCAGCCTTGAAGAAAATAACTCCGTCTGCCTTCTCGCCATAAATCCGGCCCAGCCACATGTGATAACGGCTGTTGTTGGGCTCGATGGCAACCGCTTTCTCGCATGCTGAAATACCGCGATCCCAGTCGCCCATGGAAAAATATGCGCGGCAGAGCAGGTTGTAGGCTTCGCCATCATTGGGCGAAGTGTTGATCTTCGAGCGCAGGTTGCTGATGGCATCGTCCGCCCGGCCCGCAGCCAGCAAAGCCGGAGCCGATTCGTCCGCGCTGGCGATGGTTGCCATCGTGAAGGTAGTGATGACAAGAGATGCCAGGATAAAAATTGTTGTGCGCAATTTCATTTTCAAAATAAGCCGCTTGTGAATCTGTTTCAACGAATCACCTTAACCGCAAGACCTTCGTGCAACGGCTTGGAGTTGGTCGAAGCCAGTGCAAGCAGGGCCTTCTCCGTCACTCCGCCGGTCACTTCAACCTGCGTCAAATTCGAAATCGATGTCTGGATATCACGCCGCTGCAGTTCGTCGTTCACAATCTGGTAAACAAATTTCTTATTCTCGTCCAGGCGGACCGCCTCGCGAGGTACGGTCAGGGCCCCGTGATGCTCCGCGGTGACAATCGTCACGCCAACGTTGATATTGGGGAGAAGCCTGAGGTCCTGATTGTCGACCACACAAGTGGTCTCTCCCACATTCCGCGTTCCCAGGAGCTTCACCGTGGACGGAATGGTGGTGACCGAACCCTGCCAGGTCCGGCCGGGAACCGCGTCCCAGGTAAGTTCTATGTGCTGCCCCTGCGCCAGGCGTCCTACGTCGGGCTCGTCGACGTACGCCCTCACCAGCACTTTGGAAAGATCGGCCTCTTGCAGCACCAGATCGCCGGGATTGACGTACGACCCCTGGTGAACCGGCAGGGAATAGACAATTCCATCGAAGGGGGCGCGAATATTCAGTTGGCGAAGGACAGTTTCGGTTGCCTCGTACGCGCTCTCCGCTTCGGTTTGCTGCGCCTCAACGCGATCCACCTCGGGCTGAGAATAACGTTGCCCCTGCTTTTGTTGCAGCAGTTTCAGATCGGCGTCTGCCGCTCCAAGCTGATCCTGCGCCTGCTTTACTTCGCCGGGAGAAGCTGCGCCGTTCTGTTGCAGGCGCTGCAGAGCCTCGAGATTGCGTTGCGCGGTGTCATATAGAGTGCGGGCTTTGACCAGATGAGATTCGAGAGTCAGCACTTCTTCGCGATTGCCGCCGCGTCGGACCGCACTCACTTCGGCCTGCGCGGCGCGCACTTGAGCGAACGCTCGGGCTGCCTGGCTGCTGGCCTCGGCATCGTCCAACTGCGCTAGAAGCTGTCCCTTCTTTACGTGCTGCCCTTCCTTCACCAGCAATTTCTTTACTGTGGTTCCAACCGGGGCATGCGATTCGAAACTCTGCAACGGCTCGACTTTTCCGTTGGTGGAGACAATACTGCGAATCGTGCTGCGATCGACAGTGGCAACTCGTACTGGAACCACATCGCCGCGGGACATGAAAGAAGCCAGCAATGTAACGGCGACAGCAATGCCCGCAGCCCACAGCAGCCAGCGCTTCCGGCCGAGAAAACCAGATTGGGTTGAGCTCATTGCCATGTGGTATACGTTACCTTGCGACACACGCCGTTAAGTAATGTACCACCGCCCGTTAACGCAATGTCGCGAAGAAACACTTGCCAGATTAGATGCGGGAACTTCGCCAGGGAAGCTGCAATTGTGTGCTTTTGCCCGTATCGGTACTGGTTACAATAGCTCATGCCCAAAGCACGCTATACGCGGTCACATGCTGAAGCGGGCCTTAAATCGAGCTTCCCGGAAATCGAAACCTGGCCCAACCAGTTTCCGGGATATGAAATCATCGTGGACGATCCCGAATTTACCTCGGTTTGCCCCAAGACTGGACTGCCCGATTTCGGGACCATCACCATCCGCTACATGCCCGACAAGCATTGCCTGGAGTTGAAGTCGTTGAAGGAATATCTGCAGCACTACCGCAATCTTGGCATCTTCCAGGAGAACATCGTCAACCGGGTGCTGGAGGATGTGGTGCGCTGGGCCAAACCGGTATGGGCTGAGGTAAAAGGGGATTTTCGTCCGCGAGGTGGGATTTCGACCTTTGTAGTCGCGAAGTGGCCGCGGCCAGAAAAACCCAGGTAGGGCGGAGTCTGTCCAGAGTGAGGCTTCGCAGTCGCCGCGCTGCAAAAGTTTTGTAGAGACGCAGCAAGCTCCGTCTCTACAAGCATGTGCGGCGTAGTAGCGCCGTCGTAACGCAAGTCGCCGGTCAGCGTGTTATATTCCTTCGCCAAGTGACTCCACGCAAACTTTATCCCTGGACCGCGCTGATCATCCTGACCGCGCTGAACTTCCTCAACTACATTGACCGCTCCGTGTTGTTTGCGGTGCAGCCGCTGGTGCAGAGCGAGTTTCAGCTCAGCAACGCCCAGGTCGGGTATCTAACCAGCGCTTTTCTTCTGTTCTACATGGTGGCTGCGCCGTTTGTCGGTCCTCTCGCAGACCGTTACTCGCGCAAGCTGATCATTGTGCTGGGTGCGGTCTTCTGGAGCGGTCTGACACTACTGACCGCTGTAACTCATACCTACGGGGAGTTGCTGCTCCGGCACACCCTGGTGGGCGTCGGCGAGGCGACGTTTGTCACCATCGCGCCCACGTTTGTCGCAGATCTGTTTCCGGAAAATAAACGTGGCCGTATTTTTGGAATTTTTTATCTGGCGATTCCCGTTGGCACCGCAACCGGCTATCTGCTGGGAGGAAAGCTGGGACCTTCGATGGGATGGCGTTTCCCCTTCTACATCGCTGCGTTTCCCGGATTCCTGCTGGCACTGGCGGTCTGGTTCCTTCCGGAACCGCCGCGAGGCAATTTCGACTCGCAGAAAGAAACCCCGGAGCGGGCCACGCTGCTTGGCCTGGCCCGCAACCCAGCCTTCTGGACCGTCACTCTGGGCATGGCGGCAGGGACATTTTCGCTGGGCGGGATACAGGTGTGGATGCCGACCTTTCTGTCGCGTGCCCGCGGCTACAGCCTGGAATCGGCCAATCTGATTTTTGGCGAAATCGTTGTCATCGACGGCATCCTGGCGTCGCTGGCCGGGGGCTGGCTTGGAGACAAACTGCTGCCTCGGATGAAGGGTTCCTACTACTTTGTTTCCGCCGTCAGCATGGGCCTTGGCGTCCCGGTCATGATTGTGGCGTTATTCAACAAAGGACCTTTGATGGTGCCCGCCATCGCGGTTGCCGCTTTCCTGCTCCTGCTCAACACATCTCCGCTTAACACGGCGTTGGTCAATGCTGTCGGCGCGCACATCCGCGCCACTGCTATCGCGGTCAATATCTTTATCTTTCACCTGCTGGGGGACGTTCCGTCGCCAACCCTGATGGGGTATGTCGCCGACAAGCGATCACTCCAGGCGGCTTTCATCCTTCCCGTCATTGCCATGGCAGTATCTTCCGCCATTTTGTTTTACGGTATGCGCTTCGCTCCAGTGGTCAGAACTCGTGAGGGGCCTGGTGATGCCGGAGTTCCGGCGGAATGATTTATTTCCACTGGATTGCTGGTTTTACCCTCGCCTTTGCATGGATCTGGCGCCTTGCAGACGCGGCGTTCGGTGTGCCGAAAATTGCTGATATTTCCCGTCAGGAGTGGGACCGTCCTCCCGGCCAGCCCCGAGTCAGCATCATCGTTCCCGCCTGCAACGAAGAAGCCGACATTGAGGCGACTCTCACTCGCCTGCTTGCTCTCGACTACGATAAGTACGAAGTGATTGCGGTGGACGATCGCTCAACCGATCGAACCGGCGAAATCATGGAGAGAGTCGCCGCAGGCGCGTCGCCTGGACGTCTTCAGGTAATTCGTATTTCTGAGTTGCCTGCGGGCTGGATGGGCAAACCCCATGCCATGTGGAGCGCCGGCAGTCAGGCGACCGGCGATTGGTTGCTGTTCACCGATGCCGACGTGCTGTTCAAGCCTGATGTGCTGCGACGGGCGGTTGCCTACGCTGAAGCCGAACCGGCCGATCACCTGGTACTTTTTCCTCGCATGATCATGAAACGCCCGGGCGAGAGAATGATGATCGCCTTTTTTCAGACGCTTTTCGTTTTCGGACATCGTCCCTGGAAGGTCGCTGACCCGAAGACGCGCGACCACATTGGAGTGGGGGCATTTAACATGGTCCGGCGGAAGGTCTATGAGGAAGTTGGAAGTTTTCAAGCCCTGCGCTTCGAGGTGCTGGACGACATGAAGTTGGGCAAGATCGTGAAAAACGGCGGCCATGCCCAACGCAATGTATTCGGTGCGGATCTGATTTCCATCCGCTGGGCGAAGGGCGCTATGGGTGTGGTGGACAACCTTACCAAGAATTTCTTTGCCATCATGTCATACCAGTGGCCACGGGCGTTGCTATCCTGCTTCGCTTTACTGTTTCTGAACCTGATGCCTTTCGCCGGGATTCTCCTGGCTCATGGATGGGCCAGGCTTCCATACGCAGCTGCCCTTTTTTCGATGTTCTCCATCTACGTAGGAATGTCGACGAAGTCGGATATTCCGGCCTACTACTTTGTGCTGCATCCGGTGAGCACGGCATTGTTTATCTACACCATGTTGCGTTCGACGTTCCTGACCTTGTGGCGCGGGGGAGTTGAGTGGCGAGGCACGTTTTATCCGTTGGCGGAGTTGCGAAGGGGCATGGTGTAGAGAGTGAACGAGAGAATGAACGAGCGAGTGAGCGGCGAACTCATTGTCGAGGTGTGCGCGGATTCGTTGGAATCCGCCTTCGCCGCCGAGCGGGGTGGAGCAAAACGCGTGGAACTGTGCGGCGCCCTCCAGGAAGGCGGAGTAACACCCAGCGCCGGACTGATTGCGGCAGCCCGAAAGAAAGTTTCAATTGCACTGCACGTAATGATTCGCCCCCGCGCGGGCGATTTTTACTACAATGCCGACGACTTCAGCGTCATGAGCCGCGATGTACTCATGGCGAAACAACTGGGCGCAGATGGAGTTGTCTTTGGCATCCTCGACTTGGACGGGAAGGTCGACATTCCCAGGACGCGGCAACTGGTGGACCTGGCACGTCCTCTTAAGACTACTTTCCATCGGGCTTTCGACATGTCTGCCGATCTCCGGCGGTCGCTGGAGGACGTCGTGGGCGGCGGCGCCGATCGGATTCTCACTTCCGGAGCTGCGCAATCGGCACTCGAAGGCGCTGAGACCCTGCGTGAGCTTGTTCGAGCCTCGGCCGGACGAATCATCATCATGGCTGCTGGTGGAATCGATGATCGAAATGTTGAGGATGTGGTTAAGTTGACGGGCGTACGGGAGGTTCACGTGGGTCTGAGAACGCCCGTCGCAAGTCCAATGCAGTTTGTAAACGAAAATATTTCAATGGGAGCCATCAAGGGTCAGGAGTACCAGCGGTTCGTGGTGACGGAAGAGAGTGTGAGACGGTTGATACGAGCGGCCGCGCCCGTGGTTGAATCCTAGAACTGAGCAGTGGTGAACTGACTTCTAACTGATATCCCGCACAGTGGCAATTTTGTTCGAAGCGTCGTCACAACGGTCGCATTCGAAAGGGCCCTCCCACCATGATTCTTGGCATATCAACTGCGACCTTCACCCTGGCTCACGTGATTATAAGTCTGATTGAACCTCAATCAGTCTGCCTTCCAACCGGCGGTGTCGCCAACGTTCTTCAGGTCGCTCGGAAAGATCACCACGGTGAAGGGGCAAAAAAGACGAGAGTCGTCGCATCAAGGAAGTGCACTCCCCGCGCCCCTTGCTTTACCCGTACAACTTTTCCAGTTATGCACTTGATTTCACCGATGTGCTTTCTGGCGTCCTCTGGCGGAAGGCAATCACCCCACGCCAGGGCGCCTAGCAACAGGGATGCCGTTGAGACGTGGTATTGGATGAACGGAGACATGGTTGTGCGACTGGCAAGATACAAGTCGAGCTGAATTGTAAGGTGGGGAGTTGCCGATCAGAGATCAGGGCACCAAAGAAATACGGGGCTTTCCCAAAATGGGTCGTGGCACTGATTGTCCCCAATCATTGTGTCATGCTCAGCTTGCGAAGCATCCTGCGGGAGCGGATATGCAGTTTGGCTGAGCCAGCTGCGATGCACGCAAGATCCTTCGGGACTGAAGTCCCTCAGGATGAATGCATTTTTCGTGATTTATTTTCAATCAGATTCAGCCACTGCCCAAAATAAAAACAGAAGGGCCGGTGTGGTGCCGGCCCGCGTCGCGAAGTTGAAGCGAGCGAATAGCTCAGTTGGAAGGGAAGCCTAGCCGAACGATTTGACCGCGGTGGCCTCATCGTCCTTTACATCAAAGACGGTGTACAGCTTGGTGATCTGCAGCAGGTCGTGAACTTTTTTGGTCAGGTTCAGCAGCTTGAGCTCTCCACCCTGATTGCGTACGGTCGTGAAGGCGCTGACCAGCTCGCCGATTCCGGAGCTGTCGATGTAGTTCACATCGCCGAGATTCAGCAGAATCTTTTTCTGCCCTTTGGAAAGCAGGTCCCGAACCACGTCCTTGAGAATCACACTGCCTTCGCCGAGGGTGATGCGGCCGCTGCAATCAACGATGGTGACGCCGTTAACCTGACGTGTACTGGTCTTCATGCTCACTGGGAAGCCTCCTTAACGTTCCCGGATGATCCGGGGACGTGCTTGATGAGTTTAATTTCGGTGCCCGTCACGGACGGGCTGATGAACACCTCGTCCATGAAGGAGCGAATAAGAAAAATACCGCGGCCTGACGTTTTCAAGAGATTTTCCGCTGCCAGGGGATCGGGAATCTTGTCCGGATCCAGCCCTTTGCCCTGGTCCCGGATCGTGATCACAAGATCACCACCGGTCCGCTCGAAATCCAAACTAACTTTTTTGCCGGGATCGTAGGCATTGCCGTGAAGGACGGCGTTGACCGCGGCCTCGCGTACAGCCATTGCGATCCGCATGACCTCGTCGTCGTCGAAGCCCGCCTCGGTGGCAATGCGGCTGGCTGCCTGCTCGGCGCTGTCCACGGTCTCCAGCGTCGAATCCAACGTATAGGAGACCCGTTGTTCGGTCATGGCAAAAATTTAATGAGCTAAACCGATCTCGAGATACGGCTTCGAAACCTGGAATTTCGTCGCCCGATCCTCCGACAACGGTAATTGACGAACCGTGGCTCGGAAAGCTCCCGTGCAGCGAATGCGGTAGTTTGCCCTTCCGCTCCGCAAATGTCAACGCGGGAGTCCATTGGGTAGTGTCTGAATCTGACTTTTGTGCCCCTATTCATGGCGTCATGCTGAGTTGCTACGCCGACCACGGCACATCTGGATTCTTGCCCTCCAGTTGAGTATTCTCCAGTCTATGCCCACTTTCGCGCTTACCGAACTGCTCGGGGCCCCGGTGTTTGACAGCACCGGAAGCCGCTGTGGACGCGTGCGTGAAGTGGCGCTCCTGCCTCAGGAAGACCGCGCTCGAGTGGCAACCTTCATCATCAGGACCGGCGACGGGAGCCGCCTGCTGCCATTCGCATCCGTCACTGCGATCAACGGGGGTATCCAGACCGATGTCCCTACCGCCGACTGGGCGGTTGGCGACGGATCGGAAGGCATGCTTCTGCTGGCCCGCGATCTGCTCGACCAGCAAGTCATCGACGTTTTTGGCCGGAAGGTGGTTCGGGTGAATGACCTCGACCTGCTTCAGGAAATGGTCGGCAACCGGCCAGTCCTGAAAGTCGGGTCGGTCGATGTCGGTCCCCGGGGGGCAATCCGGCGACTGCTGAAGGGAGTAGTCCCCCTCCTCGCCTTGCGGGCCCTGTTACGGCAAATTCCGCCCCGGAGCATTCCCTGGGACTTCGTCGACCTCATCGAAACCGATCCGGCGCGGCGGGTAAAACTCAAGATTTCTCACGAACGTCTGGCCAAACTTCACCCGGCCGACATCGCGGATATTGTCGAAGATCTGGCTCCTGACGAACGCGAAGCCGTCTTCAAGACGCTCGACGAAGACGTGGCAGCCGGGGCTCTCGAAGAAGTTGAGCCCAGGGTACAGAAGGCCATCGTTGAATCGCTCAGCTCGGAGCGCGCTGCGGAAATCGTCGAGGAAATGGAGCCCGATGCGGCTGCCGATTTGCTGGCCGACCTGCCCGAGGAGCGTACCTCGGAAATCCTGCTGGAAATGCAGCCCCAGGAACGGAAGGAGATGGTCGAACTCCTCGAGTTCAAGGAAAACAGCGCCGCTGGCAGGATGAATACGGAATACGTGGCGGTGAACGTCGGCGCCACGGTGCACGACGCAATCGAAGTTCTGCGGCAGTTTGAAGGCGGCGTGGAGACAGTAAGCACCATCTATCTGGTGGATTCGCAGGGAACTCTGGCCGGGGCCGTGCCCTTGGCTAAGCTGGTGCTGGCCAAGCCTGACACCCCCATGCTCGCATTGACCCAGGAACCCTTGATCTCGACCCACGGAGACGCCAAAGAAAAACAAGTTGCGGAGTTGTTCGACAAGTACAACCTGTTGACCCTCCCGGTGGTAGATGACAACAAGAAGTTGACCGGAGTGATCACGTCCGACGACATCATCAGCCTGCTGCGAGCGAACCTTTAACCGTGTGGGGCGGACACTCTGTCCGCCGCCTTTGAAGTTGATTCTGGACGCCGGTGGCCTGGATGAGAGACCGGAAAGGTCTTCAACCCAAAACCAAAGTCAAAGGCGGCGGACAAGAGTGTCCGCCCCACACGGAGGGCTCCCCGGACAGCCCAATTTAATCAAGTAACCCTATTTCATCTATCCAGAATTCAACTGCTGCATTTATGCTGATCGGTTCGTGTCAGAGCCAGGTTTGCGGTGTGTGTGCATGAATTTCCTGAAACGCTGGAAAATCCGCTTATTGCTGTTCCTCGCGGTCGTCGGCCCGGGATTCATCACCGCGAACGTGGACAACGATGCGGGCGGCATCTGGGTCTATTCGGCGGCTGGGGCCCAGTTTGGCCACATGCTGCTGTGGACGATGATCCCTATCACCCTGGCGCTGATTGTGGTACAGGAGATCGCCGCCCGCATGGGGGCGGTTACCGGCAAGGGCTTGAGCGATCTGATTCGCGAGCAATTTGGCTTTCGCGTCACCTTCCTGATGATGACGGGCCTGGTGATCGTCAACTTTGGAAACGTGGTCACGGAATTCGCCGGCATTGCCGGCAGCCTTGAGTTGTTCGGGCTCAGCAAGTACTACACGGTCCCAGTCTGTGCGGTCATCGTTTGGCTGATCGTTGTCAAGGGTCAGTACAAGACTGTCGAAAAGGTGTTTCTGACCGCGTCTTTCTTTTACATCACTTACATCGTTGCCGGATTTCTGGCGAAACCTGCTTGGCTGGATGCGCTCGAAGCGACGATCGTGCCCCCACACAAAGGAATGTTCTACCAGCAGGAGTATCTGTACATGGTGATTGGAGTCGTGGGCACCACTATTGCTCCATGGATGCAGTTTTATCTGCAAGCATCCATCGTGGAAAAGGGAGTGACCCGGCGACAGTACAAAGCTTCTCGCCTCGATGTTGTCGCCGGCTGTGTGTTTACCGACATCGTGGCCTGGTTCATCATCGTGGCTTGCGCGGCGACTCTCTACGTGCACGGGTACCACAACATCAATACGGCCAAGGATGCGGCGCAGGCTCTGCACCCGCTGGCGGGAGATTACGCTTACATTCTGTTTGCCGTGGGGTTGTTTAACGCTTCTTTATTCGCAGCGTCGATTTTGCCGTTATCAACTGCCTATGCCGTTTGCGAGGGCCTTGGGTTCGAGTCCGGCATTGGAAAGAAATTCAGTGAAGCCCCGGTCTTTTACTGGCTCTACACTATCCTGATTGTCGCGGGCGCGGGAGTCATCCTGATGCCCAACATTCCACTGGTAAAGATTTCCATTCTGTCGCAGGTGGTAAACGGCCTGGTGCTTCCGTTTGTCCTGGTATTCATGCTGCTGCTGGTGAATAACAAGGAAATCATGGGCGAGTTTGTAAACCCGCGCTCTTACAATGTCGTCGCCTGGTTGACCACGGTGATTATGGTTGGGTTAACGATTGCCTGGTTCTGGACTTTGCGCTCCGGAACGGGGTAAGCATTTCGTTCGTCTTAACTTATACAATTTACTTATACAATTTTTCCGTCCACCAGGTTTTTTACTAGTTCCAGATCGGCCTCAAGAAAATCAAACGAGGCAAGCTCCGAAGGCTTGGCCCAACGCATGTCCTTGAAAATCTTGTTTTCGATTTCGCCTTTGTATTCGCGAACGGTGTAGAAGCGAAGCTCCACCGCCGAGCCATTCTTGTAATTATGGCGGATGCGGCTTGCTTCGTCGCCAATGGTGGCGTCGATCCCCAGTTCTTCCTCTAACTCACGCCGCAGCGCGTCTCGCGGCTGCTCGCCCGATTCGATCTTGCCTCCCGGAAACTCCCATTTCAACGGCATGGTCTGGTGACGAGTCCGCTGGCACACCAGAACCTTCTCATCCTTGAAAATCAACGCCGCTACTACCCGTTTCATGGATGGCAAGGAACCTCTCTTAACCGCTCTTCAACCGCTAACTTTTTCGAGTTGCTTGCCCACCAGAGAAGCGCAATGCTCCACCAGCCTGCGATCCTGATCGCCAAAGGCAGCAGGGAAATGGCTGTCGATGTCCAGTTCGCCGACTACTTTTCCACGGACAAAGATGGGAACAACAATTTCCGATTTGGTTTCAGTAGAACACGCCAGATAGCGTTCATCCAGGCTGACGTCATCGACCACAACGGTTTTGCCGGACGAAGCTGCCGCCCCACAAATGCCCTGGTTCAAGGGAATGCGCGTATGCGGCGTCATGGCCCCCTGAAACGGTCCCAGCACCAGCATGCGCGGCTGGGCGTTCACTGGCTTTTCTTCCAGCATGTAGAAACCGACCCAGTTGTATTTCAGCATGCGGTCGTGCAAAAGCCTTACGACTTGCCACATCAGGTCTTCGACCGAACCGGTGGCCTGGCTAAGGCGGTCAATCTCTTTTTGGACTTCTGCGATCTTTGGAGCAGTTGGCATTGAACCTGACAAATTCCTCCGATTGACTGAAAGGCACCGACTACACCCTCAGGGTGAATACATCTTAGACTGTGAGGTTGTGGAAATAATCGGGACGAATAATGTGCCGGTCAAAATAGTCCGGTTGGTTCGGCCGTCGTAGGGCGTTGTAACCTGGGTTGCGGGTACAATCGTGGCCAGCCTTACAATCTTGCAGAGGTCTTTCAATCCATCCATGTATATCCACATGTTCGCTTTTCGCTGGAAGCCGGGAGTAACGAACGAACAGAAGCATCGGGTCATCGCTGAAATACGTAAATTGCAGGGCCAGATCCCTGGCTTGGTTGAAACGCACGTGGGCACGAACATTTCTCCGAGAGGGCAAGGGTACGAACTGGGCGGCGTTATGAAGTTCACGGACCAGGCAGCGCTGGATGGCTACGGGCCGCATCCGGTACATCAGAAGCTGGTGAGCTGGCTGATGCCGTTGATCGAGGCGATCGAAGTCGATTTCGAGACCGGCGGCTAACAAGCCACAGAACAGGGTCGAGTGTGCTCGGGCCACTCTGGCACGATACAATTTCGTTCGATGTATTCCGCTCAGGTTCTCGATCACTTCCAGCACCCGCGAAATGCCGGCGAAGTGGCTAACCCGGACTCGTCTGTCCAAATCGAAAACCCGGCTTGCGGTGATGTTCTCAAACTAACCTTTAGAATAGTCGACAGCCGCATCGAACAGATTCGCTTCCTTGCCCAGGGATGCGTTCCCACCCTGGCGTGCGCGTCGATCCTCACCGAATTGCTGCAGGGAAAGGCCATCACTGAAGCGCGCCAATTGCGCCGGGAGGAATTGGTGAAAGCTGCTGGTGGTTTGCCCAAGGCTTCGCTGCATGCCAGCCATCTGGCAATGGACGCTTTGAACGCCGCCCTCGGAAAGCTGTAAACAAGAAACTGTAAACAAGAGGGTTACGAGCGAACGGACTCAGGAAAATAGATTGGCCATTGCCGTTGCCGGGCCATGCCTTCGAGCTCCGTGGTTGGATTGATTGCGAAGGGATGGCGCGCGATTTCCAGCATGTCAGCGTCCCAGATGGAGTTTCCGAACACGGCGTCGGGAACGCGTCCGATCACCTCGTTGATCGCCTGTGGCTTCCCCTTGCCGCTCGGAATTCGGATAACTCTGTTGGTTATGGTACCGTTCTCGACTTCGACCGCAAGGGCCAGAACGCGTTCAGGCGCAATGCCAAAATGTTTCATGCCGGTCCTGATGACCCATTCGCTGGTGGAAGACACTGCCCATATTTCGCATCCGTGGGCGTGCAGGTCACGTACCAGCGCCTGCATGTCGGTGAAAATCCCCTCGGCTAGTTTTTCCCTGAAGAACGGAACCGTAGTGCGTATTAACACGTCTTCCGGCAGCCCACGATTCATGGTCACCATTTCGGCGCACATATCGTCTTCGCTGACCTTGCCTGCCAGGTAATCGCCGTAGCGGGCGCGAGCCCAGGCGACAATTTCAGGGGAAAGCAGGCCGCTGCCGAGCTCCCACTCAAAGAAGTCTGCGCCGGCATCGCCAGACCACAGCGTTCCATCGCAATCAAAAACTGCGAGCTTCGGCTGGAGTTGGAGAACCGACTTGTGGAATTCAGCAGTTGTCAGGGCAGAGTTCTGATTCACGTTTTCCTGGCTCGGCTTGTGGAAATTTATTTCGCCCGCGGTGCATGCAGCGCTGCGTAGTCCGCGGGGGTGTTCACATTCATGGTGACATGGGGATCGTCCACCGCGACATAAGAGATATGGTTCAGGTGTTGATGTTCGACGTCCCTTGCGGTTGAAGACGCGGGGGCTTTGAGGAATGCTTCAATCATTTCGCGGCCTGCCAGGAATGGGTGGCCGTGACGGCCATCGAATTCAGGAACAACCGCCCAGATTTCCGATCCGGCAGATTCAAAGGCTGTGCGTAGCGTCTGGAGAGTGGCTGCAGTGGCAGGAGGGCGGTCGACTAAAGTAATCATGGCAGCATCCCGGCCCATGTTCAGCACTTCACGCAAGCCTACTCGCAGTGAGCTGAACTGACCCAGTTCTGGCGTAGGATTTCGTGCCAGCGAGCCTCCGGCGGCATACACGGCCGGCGCGAGATTCGGCTCGTTGCTTCCCGCAACTACGACTACCTGATCAGTAAACTGACTGAGGGCGTCTATGGCAACCGAGACGAAAGTCTCGCCCGAAGGCAAAACACCAGGCTCGAGCGGAGGCCACGGAAGCAGAGCTTTGTCTGAGCCCATGCGAGTGGACTCACCCGCCGCGAGTATTACACCGCACCAGCTTGGCGCCCGGCTCATGTGGGGACGATAGCATGATTCAAGGCGACAAGACTCGCGGAGAGCCAAAGGCCAGCGGACAGCGTTAGGGGGTGGAGCAGGCTTTCAGGCCTGCATACAGCGGTTGGCGTGCACCGGGTTTCAGCCTCTGAGGTACCGCAGCGGCTGAAGCCGTGCCAGCACGGCATGCTCAATGCAGCACTTAAGTGCTGCTCCACCCAAAATCGAGGTCCAGTGCAGGTCAAGATTCACCCAAACAGGTCCAGCCAAATCAGATCCAATCAATCAGATCTAATCCAATCAAATCAAAATACGATCCTCTGAATTCTGATGTAGAAAACCTGTGTTGCCTTGGTGGGAAGGCGGGAGCTTACTGCTTGTCTAAGGCTTCAGGGGAGTCGTTGTTGGCGCCGCTGGCATCGCCCGCTACATCCCCAGAGTCAGCCTGGTGCCGGTGGAACCAGCTCATGTGGGGCAAATCGCGTTCAACGCGGCGGCGCACCGCGATCAGTTCAGCAGTGATGGCCACGGCAATTTCTTCAGGCGTGACTGCTCCAATATCCAGTCCGACCGGAGCATGGACGCGATCGAACAAGCCGGGCGCAAGGCCTTCCTTGGTGAGTTCGCGAAAGATTCCGATGGTCTTGCGTTTTGACCCGATCATTCCGATATAACGTGCCAAAGTCTGTACGGCCCAGCGGAGGACGCGCATGTCATCTCGATGGCCGCGCGTAACAATGACGATGTATGAAGATTCATTCGGATTCAGACGGGCCATCGCGCTATCGAAATTTTCTGCAATAACTTCGCTGGCTTCAGGAAAGCGTTCGCGATTGGCGTAAGCTTCGCGATCGTCGACTACGGTTACATCGAACCCGGCGCTCCTGGAAATTTTGTAAAGGTTTACTGAGACGTGGCCTGCGCCGAAAATATAAAGTGATGCTGGAGGTAAAATCGGTTCCACGAAGATGTCGAGTGTGCCTCCACAAATCAGGCCGGTATCGTATTTGGGGTCCTGATTCAGGTTGAACGTCAGGGTGCGGGGCCTCTCGCTTTCCATGACCTCGCGGGCGGCTTGCCAGACTTCGGCTTCAACGCAGCCTCCGCCAATCGTACCGAAAATAGAACCATCATCACGCACCAGCATCTTTGCAGTTTTGAAAGAGGGGATTGAACCATGCACGTTGACGATGGTGGCCACTGCCCCGCGCCGGCCCTGCTGACGCAATTTGACGATTTCCTCGTAGAGGTCCATCCCGGTTGATTATCAGTCGGTTAACACGAGGGAGTCAACTGGGCAGACGAAAGCCACGGTATGTCAAGTTAGAAGGTGCGATGATCGTGAACCTGTCTGTGATCTGTGAACACTGCTGAATCCCGAAATGGAATCAACGACCTTCGCCTGTGGTAGTTTGTCTCTTTCCCGGAGGATTCATGAAGGCCGTCCGCATTCACGAATTTGGTGGTCCGGAAGTTCTGCGGTATGAAGACGTCCCCGACGCGAAGCCGCGTAAGGATCAGGTGCTTGTTCGGGTCAGAGCCTGTGCCATGAATCATCTCGATATCTGGGTACGCAAAGGCCTGCCCGGAGTGAAGCTGCCGCATATTCCAGGCAGCGACGTGGCTGGCGAAATCGTCGAAGTGGGCGAGTACGTCACCGGCTTCACGCCCGGGCAGAGAGTTCTATTGGCGCCGATGCATTTTTGCAATCATTGCGCGAAATGCGTTGCTGGATTGCAGAACCAGTGCCCGGAGTTCACGGTGCGGGGCTACGGCGTGGAGGGTGGAAACTGCGAGTTGATCGCGGCCCCGGCCGTGAGCGTTATTCCTATCCCCGACAACTTTGACTTCAATCAGGCAGCCAGCGTGCCTCTGGTGTTTCTCACCGCCTGGCACATGCTGGTGGGCCGCGGCGGCCTCAGGCCAGGACAGACGGTACTTGTTCTGGGAGCAAGTTCGGGTGTCGGAATTGCGGCGATTCAGGTTGCCAAACTGTTTCATGCCCGCGTCATCACCACCGCAGGAAACGAGGCGAAGCTGGAGAAGGCCCGCGCTCTGGGGGCCGACCATGGCATTAACCATTACCAGCAAAAGATTTCCGAAGAAGTGAGGAAGCTCACCAACAAAGAAGGCGTTGATATTGTCATCGAGCATGTCGGCGAGGCCACCTGGGAACAAAGCATGAAATGCCTGAAGCCGGCGGGCACGCTTGTCACCTGCGGGGCGACGACCGGGCCGAATGCCAGCTTTGATCTGCGATTTCTGTACTCCCGCCAACTCTCGCTTCTTGGCTCATACATGGGCACGATGGGCGAACTCTATGAAGTGCTCGGCCACATCTTCGCCGGGCGTCTGAAGCCGGTTGTGGATCGGAGCTTCTCACTGCAAGATGTCCTCGCCGCGCATAAGTGGATGGAAAATAGTCAGATGTTCGGCAAGGTTGTCTTGAATCCGTAAACCGCTAATCGCGTTAGCGTACACGGCGCGCCCTTTCTTTGTTAAGCGCGAGAAACTTTAGGCGGATGCGAGGTAATACAGGAAATACTGTATGGAAACCTTCCTGATAATCGGGGAAACTTCAGCATCCGTCCCGAGGAAATCTCATGATCACCAGCCAGGGGACAGGTCTAACGACCCAGCCGTGGAAAGAACTTTACCAAGCTGCAATCTCAGAGCCTGACCTAAACAAGTTGCCCGAACGCTTATCCAGTGCTGAAGCCGCACTGGTAGCGCGTGCGCGAGAATTGTTTTATACATTGGGAGACGACGGGGAAGAGGGAGAGAGTGTGGACTATGCGATGTGCATTCTTCACACTCTGCGCGAGTCGTTAGACCGTCGCGATCATGTTGGTATCTCGGGGCGAGTTGCCGTGACAACGAGCCCGAAGTCTAAGTGGCAGACCGCGTCGTAATCCAGAATCAAGGCTGATCAACATGCCCCTTTAGCCGCTGCTCTTGTTCCGACCGCTGCTCTTTCTGTGAATCTGCCTTTAAGCTAACAAATGTCTCTCTAATCTTGCCCTGGTTTTGTCCTGCAATGGTGCGGAAGCTAATGTGTTGCGCGAATCTTTGCGGTTGCTTGCTCTGCAAGTTGCAGAAGGTAATCGACCCTCACTCGTACCACCGTAACTTTCGCCGATCAGCTCGGGAGAATAGCTTCGAAACAGCAGGCATTGGTGTACCCGGACCGTCCGGGTACTACTACCGAAGGTCGAATGGATCAACAGCAAAATCGTCGCCGCTGGGAGCGCTTCCCGTTTGACGCATCGGTCCGGGTTGTCGTCGATCATTCGGCAGATGACGCGACCGTCAATGGGCGTGGAGTGCGCTTGAGTGAAGGTGGAATTTGCCTCTTCGCTGCTGCCAACCTTCCGGTGGGAAGCGATATCGATGTGGAGTTCAACAACCCCCGCACGGATGAGCCGGTTCGAGTTCGAGGAAAAGTACGCAACCGCTCGGTGTACTTGTACGGCGTGGAATTTCTCTCCGACAGATTCGAAGACTGATCTTCAATCCATAATCCATCGTTTTCACCTCACACTCTGAGTTTGCCGGCTTTCGTCAACTTCGCTGTTTCTTAATCAAAAAATCAACCGGCGATCTGTATCTTCCGGGCGTCACTGTCTTGCTGGATTGCGCCGTCTTGTTTTGGAGTCTCATGCTGCGGGATCGGAAACTTGAAAGAAACTTTCGTTCCTTTGTTCGATTCGATATTCATCTGACCGCCAAACTGCCGCACCCGTTCACGCATGCCCCTGGTTCCCACCCCCGAGCCCTGCGATTGGATTTCAGACAGCTTTTCTCCCGCAATGCCCTTACCCTCATCCTGAACATCGAGAGTGACAGTTCCGCCATCGCGCTCAACGCGAATCAGTGCGCTCCTGCTGCCGCTGTGACGATGAATGTTAGTCAGGCACTCCTGCACCAGCCGGAACATAACCAGTTCCATTTCTCTGGGAAGCCGCTGGAACTCTGGAGAAACTATAAACGCAATCTCCAGGCCGCTGCGTTCACTCAGGCCCTGTATATACCAGCGCAAGGCCTCTGCCAGTCCAGTCTCATCAAGCAACGGCGGATGCAGCAGGTAAGACATGGTGCGTATTTCCTGGCTCAGTTGCTGAACCAGCTCCATACCTTCCTCGGTGTACTTGGCGGCCATGGTTGGGTCTTCGGGCGAGTTTTGAACCGCCTGGGCCAGAGTCATGCCGAGAGCGGTCAGAATCTGGCCGGCGCTGTCATGCAGTTCGCGGGCAATGTGCCGACGTTCTTCGTCCTGTGCCTGCAGCAAACGACTGGAGAGATCTCTGAGTTGCTCCGACTGTTGAACCACTTCTCTGGTCCTCAGGCGCACCTCGGCATCGAGGCTTTCCGCCAGCTTTCGATAATTCTCCTCTGCCTGCTTCAAGTCGGTTATGTCGACGCCGGTTGGGTGAAGGAACAGAATCTGATCTTTATTATCCCTGATCGGGTAGAGCGCGAAGTCGACCAAGCGCTCGGTTCCGTCTGCCCAGGAATAGGGAAGAACCTCGCGGTAGGGAATGCCTTGCGCCGCTTGCGAAGTCGCGGCGCGGCGATGGGCCAGTGACATTTTTGAGCGGCGTCCGTCTTCAACTCGATCGAAGCCGGAGTTAGAGCATCGATGCCGTCAGGAACTCCACAGCTCTGCGCGAGAATTGCCTGTTTGCTCTCGTCGTCGATCAGATACAAGACAGCAAAAGGAATGTCGTCAGAGTTTTTCGCCAAAGTAGCAGCGACTGAGACGCACGCAGCCTCTGTGGTTTTTTGCAGTAACGCGTTGGCGGAAAGCTCCGACAGCGCTCGTAAGCGTCGCGCATTGATTACTTTCGGGGTGACTTCCGTGGACGGGCAGAACAAACCAGCCACGGCGGTTGATTCATCGCGGATCGGGCTGTAGGAGAAGGAATAATATGTTTCTTCCAGGAAACCGCCGCGATTCATCAAAAGGCGAACCCCATCCACGAAAGACGCCTCGCCTTTTTCGAAGACTTTGTCAGCCAGAGGTCCGCAGATGTCCCAAATTTCTCCCCAGACGTCAGCCGCGGGCCGGCCCAGTGCCCAGGGGTGTTTGGCCAGGCTCAGGACATGGATGTAGGCATCGTTGTAAAGGAACGTAGCGTCGGGACCCCAGCCGATCCACATCGGATGTTGAGAATTCAGGATGAGGTTGACGGAAGTTTTCAGGCTTTGCGGCCATTTCTCGATTGGGCCCAGGGGTGTTTGGGACCAGTCGTGCTCCCTGATCAGCCGGCCCAGCGTGCCGCCTCCGCCCAACCACTCAGGCGTGGATTCGGCAGGCGCGGCGGGCTTTGTCACGGGCTTGCCGTTTGTCCGTCCATCACCAATGAGTCCAGTCACCGTTGCAAGTAGCTGCTTGGACAGATCGCTCTTGGCGATGAATCCTGCAGCCTCCACTTCCTGAGCCTGGCGCCGCGCTATAGCGGGTTCGTTCTGACTGATTATCAAACTTTGGATTCAGGGAGCTCATTTCGAATAATGCGGGCCGCCTCGATGCCGTTCATTCGAGGCATGGAAATATCCATCAGGATGACAGAGGGCCGCAAAGCCTTGGCCTTTTCTATGGCATCGAGTCCGTCTACCGCTTCGCCACAAATCTTCCACCCTGGTCGCGAAGAGAGCAGGGAGCGAATTCCGCGTCGGACGACCTCGTGGTCGTCAACGATCAGTATTTGGCCCGACATCGTTTCTCCTAATTCGCGGATGTCTTTGAATCCAAGGCTGTCTGCCCTGTGCTCTCCGGCGAGAATCCGCCATCTGAAATCTCCCGGTTTGAAGGGACAGGACGGTAAAGCTTAGCTATGCCTTCACCTACAGGCATATACGGTGTTTAATGTAGAATTGAGTCTTACTTCAATTGAGTGAGGGAGTTGACGGCAATGGTTCCAGCTTCTCACCAATGATAAAACTGAAGCTTTGGATGTTGTGGGCCGAGCCGACGTCCGAGAAAAAGGGAAGAAAGCTAAAAGATCCCAGCATTCACTTCGTAGACCCGAGGGTGGTTTGAGAACCAAGTGGTTTAGAATAGGACCATCATGTCAGGCGAACTTAGTTTTGGCTCCTACGTCACCACTGAAAACGGCAAAAAGGTAGTCAAGGAACTGACCTTCGGTAGTCCCACACCAGAGGGCGTGGTGTTGACTACGCTCGATTCAGCGGTCAACTGGATGCGCAAAAATTCCATTTGGCCTCTCACATTTGGCCTGGCCTGCTGCGCCATCGAGATGATGTCCATGGGTGCGTCCCGCTTTGATATCGCACGCTTCGGTGCTGAAGTATTCCGGCCTTCACCTCGCCAGTCAGACCTCATCATTATCGCGGGGCGGGTTTCAAACAAAATGGCCCCCGTTATCCGCCAGCTGTGGGAGCAAATGCCGGAACCAAAATGGGTTATCTCGATGGGTGCGTGTGCGACCTCGGGAGGGGTGTTCAACAATTACGCATTGGTGCAGAGCGTGAACCAGGTGATTCCGGTAGATGTGTATGTGCCTGGCTGTCCGCCGCGTCCGGAGCAGCTGATATATGCCATCACGCTGCTGCAGGAAAAAATTCAAAAAGAACGCGGCACCGTTCGCCGCGCCCTGAATCTCACCTAGCACCTTGGATGGGTGCTATTGTCTGGATGATGCTACTGCGGGATGAAGGTGATGCTGATTTCTGTTCCTTTCCTGATGGGTTTTCCGTTTAGCAGGTATGGGCTGTAACGCCACTTGCGGACGGCGTCCATGGCTGCCCCTGCCAGAAGCGGTGAGCCGCTGACCAACTTCAAGTCTTCGATCTGCCCGCGCTCGTTGATTGTTCCTGTCAGAACTACCGTACCTTTCACATGCAACTGCCGCGCCTCTGAAGGGTAAACTGGCGGTATCTTGCGAAGAAGCACTCCTCCCGAGACGCCCTGCGATACGGGCACACTCAATTTTGGCAATGCGGGCGAAGCCGGCAACAACTCCCCGAGTCCGGTTGTCTGGCCATCCGATGTGAGCACTTGAGGAGCTTCGACCGCAGCCGAGGCTACATCTTTGTTGTCCGTGCCGTTTTTGACAAACAGCTTGCGTCGAACCGCTGAGTCCTCAGGTGAAGAAGCAGAGGGAGCCGTGGCCGACGAGCTCCGGGCGGGAGAGGGTAGAGAGGATGTTTTATGGGCCCGCGAACCTTTGGCGAGTGGCGCAGATGAGGCGACGCCAGGCTCCCAGGCGATCCCGATTCCCGTTGCGCCGCCCCGATCGGTAGATACGGCCGCTCCTTGCGGTCCGGCAGCCGTTCTGGTTGGAAGGCTGGCTCTGTACCAAACCTTCCAGCCCAGCACCACGAGCAGAACCAGCACGATAGCACTCACCCCCGCAAGCGCCCCATAACGCCACCTGCGTTCATTTCGCAGTTCGGTGTGAAGCCCCGCACTGATCGCCTCACTGACCCGCGTGAGGGCTTCGGAGGCACGGGTTTGACGGGACGCCGCCGATGCTGCAACCGCGGCGGAGGCTTCGAAAACTGGCAGCGGTTCTGGGTTGAGGTTCTGAAATCTTGAACCTGTTCTTGCTGATGGTTCTTGGGTTGCCGACGGCGGCACTAGCGCTCGTGACGTCGGAGTTTCTGCGACTACAGGCTGTCCGACTACAGAATCTCCGGCTAAAGACTGTTGAATCGCGGATTCCGGCGCCACGGGCTTATCTGTCCGGAGTGCCTGCTGTTCGGGAGCCTGTGCCCAGGCGGCCTCGGCTAAACCCGCAAGTCGCCCTAACAACTCCATGTGTTCTTCGCTGAAGGCGTAAGAACGACTGGAAAAAGTTTCCAACACCCCGACCCTGCCTTGACGTCCCCGCAATGGCACCACAGCAATTGACTGGAGGTTCAATTGACGGCATACGTCAGCATCGACGTGAAAATCGCGGGATGCATCATCGCAACGCATGATTCGGCCAGTACGCAGACACTCCCCGGAAATTCCGGAGTCCAGATTGAGCAGATCACCGAGCTCCGGAGCGATCTCGCCGCTTCTGCCGACACAGATCACGGCGCCGCCTCTGGGCATTGCGATGGCCGCTCCGTTTGCTCCGGTCAAAGCATGTGCGGCAACCGAAATTGTGCCCAGAATGGCATCGGTTTCCTGTCCGCCGCGGGCTATCATGCCGCGCAATTTGGTGAGAATGATCTCAGCGGAGGCGGAGCTGTATAGAATTTCGTCAGAAAGAGCGGAGTTAGTTCGCGCGCGAACTCGCGAACCTGGGGCATCGGGAGGAGATGGTGTGAGAGGGGGGAGAGGAGCCATTTTCTACAACTCGCTCCGCGCGGTTGCGTTCCGCGCCAGGAAACATTGGACTGCGAAGCATCTCCCAACGCGGGATTGCAACGCCATAGAGTGGAGTGTGGAGTAAACAATAGTGCTTGTCAACGAACGATTTGGCCAATCAGTTTGACAGTTGGGTAACCGGTAACAGGTGACTGGAGAGCAAGAATCGGTAACCTGCCCTGTCAATCATCTCATGGTAAAAACACTGGATGCGACGACGTAAACATCCAGCCAGCGGGCGAGGTATTTTGGCCCAGGCGCCGTGCCGCGCGGACCTTGCAGGCGGGACGATTGATCTGTGGCCTTTGTATCTTTTCCATCCGGATGCGCTGACGGTTAATTTCGCGGTCAACATTCTGACCACATGCCGGATCACCCCATTGAAAGGGAGGCGTATTCATCTACGTTCCCTCGATACCCGCCGGGAAGAGGAATTCTCCAATTTTGAAGCGCTTCGCCGGACGAACCGATTTCGGCTGCCACTGGCTGCAAGGTTGCTCCAATTTTTTGCGCCGCAAGAGGGATTGCTGATTGAAACCGACTCCGAGTCTCCCGCTGGCGCCGGCATTTCTGGATCCTCCGCTCTGATGATTGCCACTACCGCAGCCCTGGCCCGCTTCACCGGGCGGCACCTGACACTGGAGCAGATGCGGGTTATCGCGCAGAACGTCGAAGCGCAAATTATCAATGTGCCCACGGGCTGCCAGGATTACTACCCAGCCCTGTATGGGGGAGTCAGCGCCATTCATCTCGATGCCGACGGCATCCACCGCGAGGCAGTCGCAGTGGAGCCCGAGGAAATCGAGTCGCGATTCGTTCTGGCCTATACCGGGGCGCCGCGGCAGTCGGGCATCAATAATTGGGAAGTCTTCAAAGCCCATATAGACGGCGACAAGCGCGTATTCCGCAACTTCGATCGTATTGTCGATATTGCGTGCGCCATGCACCAGGCGTTGCTCAAAACCGATTGGGACGATATCGAGCGCCTGCTGCGCGAAGAATGGAAACTACGGCGAAGCAACGCGCCGGGAATTACCACTCCACTCATCGACAAACTAATCTCGGTGGCGGCCAGACATGGGGGCCGTGCCGCCAAAGCCTGTGGCGCCGGCGGCGGAGGTTGCGTCATTTTTCTGGTGGAAGAAGGCGCTGCCAGTCGCGTGGCCACTGCCATTGGCGACAACGGTGGGCGGGTATTGCCTCTCCAGATCGCCAGGAATGGCCTCCGAATCTCGTCGTTCTAAACTACACAGCATGTTTCTAAAGAGAGATATGGGAAGGGCACGGCTGGCCGTGCCGCCAGAGACGGAACACAGACTTTAGCCGCTCAGGAATGCTTCTAACGATTCGCAACAGCCATCCGCGGGCGTTAAAGCGCGCACAGTATGCCAGTTTGCGGCACGACCGAGGTCGTGCCCTTCCCAATACGGCTGTTGCGCCCGACGCTGGAGCCGTAGCCAAAGGAATGCTGTTTACTGTTCGACGCTCTCGAACGCAGAGACGTAGCTCTGCTGCGTCTTTGTTGACGGCTTGAAGAGGTAGCAGAGCTACGTCTCTACAGAAAATTCTCGGAAGACGTTTTTCCATCCCAGAACGGCGCTATAATCAACGCAATTGCCGGGTCGGGGTGTCGTATGAACCCACGTTACGTTCCATTTTTGCTGCTCACCGTGCTTTTCTGCGTGGCCTTGGTTAGCGCCGACGATCAGAAAAACCAGCCTCCCCATATTTCCAAACAAACCCGCATGGACCTGATCCGTGCCTTTAATTCCGAACTGGTCTACATCCGGGCACCGTTCCCCATGGGGAAAACAGGGCTGACGCTTAAAGAAGGTCACGTCACTCCGAACGGAGATGACCTGCAACGTATGCTGGCGATGTGGGGCCCCGCGGTAAAGCCCGGCGATCAGGCCCGCATTAGCCAGATTCTGGTCAAGAACGACCGTATCCACTTCGAAATCAATGGCGGAGCGGTCAAAAAACAAAAATGGTACCAGCACATTCAGTTTGGCGGCGGCGGAGGCATGACTTCGATTGCGCCCAGCGATCCTGATGCCAATCCGCGAGGTTCCTACGTTGACCTTGTCTTCAATGGTTACGTGCCCGAGCTGGAGCCTCAGCAGTTGAAAGATCTTCTCCGCCCGGTGTTCGACTTCAACGCCAAGTCAGCCGTGGAAGCCTATCTGGACACTCTCCCGCCCAAGATCCGGGAGGCGATCAAGTCGCACCAGGTTCTGGTCGGCATGAATCGCGACATGGTCATGGCGGCCAAAGGCCGTCCGCAAAAGAAGATTCGCGAGAAAGATGGCGAACTGGAGTACGAAGAGTGGATCTACGGGGAGCCACCCCAGGACGTCGATTTTGTACGACTGGCTGGCGACGAAGTCATTCGTCTGGAAATCATGAAAGTGGATGGCCAGAAAATTGTGCGTTCCGAGAAAGAAGTGGAACTCGAGCAGCCTACGGTGGCCAAGGGTTCAGCCGAACCCGCGGTTCGCCCGCCAAACGCCCCCAGTTTACGGCGACCGGGGGAAGAGGCCGATCCCAATTCACCGGCAGCCGGTGGACGAGCCCCGGCGCCGTTGCCGCCACCGGATCCAATGGGCCAGCATGGTCCGCCGGCTCCGCCCAACTGATTTGTGATTTGTGACTTCAGATTGAAGGCTGGTCCAGTGTTCGCCGGTTTTCAGTCTGCAATCCGATCCACTTTGAAATCTCGTCATGCCTTTCACGTCGTGAAGCTAATCCCGGTCATCCTCTCGATGGCAGCTCTGTGCCTGAGCCTCGGGTGCCGCGACCGGTCACAAACCAGGATTGCAATGGAGAATTCCGCGAACGAAATCTCTGCGAATCAAGACTCTGCGAACCACAAAGCCTCGATCCGCATCCTTCGCGATGCCTATGCGGCGTTCAACCGCGGCGACATTGCGGCTGCGGTGGCCCAACTTGATCCTGAAATCGAGTGGACGGAACCTCCCGAGTTCCCGGGCGGCCATTCCTATCACGGCCGAAGCGAGGTGGCAGGTTACCTCACCCAGTCCCGAGCCAACTGGGCGGAAGGCCGCAGCGAGCCGGAGCAATTCATCCCCGCAGGTGACCGCGTTGTGGTATTTGTGCACGCCCGCTTCCGCCTTAATGAGAGCAGCGATTGGAATGATTTTCGCCTTGCCGACGTTTATACCTTCCGGAATGGCACGCCGGTGAGCATGCGGGCCTTCGCCGATCAACAGGACGCGCTGCGTTGGGCCGGAGCGGGGCAGGGCGGTACGCTGAGGTGATTTCAGATTTGAGATTGCAGATTTCAGATTGAAAATCCTGGGTCAAGTAAGTCGTTAAATCTGAAACCTGCAATCTAAAATCTGCAGTCCAAATCTCGCCCGACTTGGCTCCCGTGTGCTCCCGCTTTACACTAGAAGCGTGAAGATCGCACTGGGACAGATCAATCCTACCCTTGGAGACTTCTCCGGCAATGCTGCCAAGATAATTGACTTCGCGTGCCGGGCGCGTACCGCCGGCGCCGGCCTGATTCTGTTTCCTGAACTTTCTGTCTGTGGTTATCCGCCGCGCGATCTGGTGGAGCGACCGTCGTTTGTGGCTCGCAATCGTGAGACGGCGGAACGCATTGCCGCCGAGACGCGGGGAATCGAGGTGATCTGCGGTCTCGTCACTGCCGCCGACGTCGAGACCGGCAAATCTGTCATGAATTCGGCGGCGCTGTTGAAAGATGGCGGCATCGCGTTTGTACAGTCCAAGATGCTGCTGCCCACTTACGATGTCTTCGACGAAATGCGCAACTTCGCTCCCGCGAGAAGTCAATCTCTATTCCCTTTTTTCGGGAAGCAGATGGCGCTCACCATTTGCGAGGACGCCTGGAACGACAAACACTTCTGGCACAAGCGGCTTTATACAGTCGATCCCGTTGAAGCGCTGGTACAGGCCGGGGGCAATTTTGTGCTCAATATCTCGGCTTCGCCATTCTGGATCGGCAAACGTGAATTTCGCCGCGAGATGCTGGCGACCATTGCCCGTCAGGACAAGGTTCCGGTGGCATTGGTCAACCAGGTTGGCGGAAATGACAGCCTGGTCTTCGACGGCTCCAGCCTGGTGCTGAACTCGGCCGGCGAGGTCATCGCGCAAGGGAGGTCATTTGAGGAAGATCTGATCTACTTTGATTCGGACCATCTGACTGGCGAAATGCATGAGCAGATGCAGGGCGAAGAAGCCAGTGCATATGCCGCTCTTGTACTGGGTACACGCGACTATGTCCGGAAGTGCGGCTTTCGGCAGGTGATCATTGGACTCAGCGGGGGCATCGACTCGGCGCTCACCGCGTGCATCGCTGCCGATGCGGTCGGTCCTGAGAACGTTATCGGCGTGGGTATGCCGGGACCGTACTCCTCGTCAGGATCGGTCGATGACGCGCGTTCGCTTGCTCACAATCTTGGCATTCGATTTGAACTGCTCTGCATCACCGACATATTCGAAAGCTACCGCAAGACTCTGCAGGATGTTTTTGCCGGGCGCAAAGAAGACGCCACTGAGGAGAATCTTCAGGCGCGAGCCCGGGGCGCGTTACTCATGGCGCTTTCCAACAAGTTTGAGGCAATCGTGCTCAGCACCGGAAACAAGAGCGAGCTGGGAGTTGGATACTGCACTCTCTACGGCGACATGGTAGGCGGCCTGGCTGTGATCTCGGATGTGCCAAAGACGCTGGTCTATCGCCTGAGCCGTTACGTGAATTCGCGGCGGCCGGTGATCCCGCGAAGCCAGCCTGGAAAAGCCGCCGTCGGCGGAGTTACGCCCCGATCAGAAGGATATTGATTCGCTGCCGCCCTACGAGATTCTGGACACAATCCTCGAAGAATATGTCGGGGACTCGCATACTGCTGAGCAGATTGCGACCGATCACGGCTTCGATCTGGCGTTGGTGAAGAAGGTGATTCAAATGGTGGATCGCGCCGAATACAAGCGCCAGCAGGCTGCGCCGGGGCTGAAAATCTCGCCCAAGGCGTTTGGCTCGGGACGGCGCTTGCCGATTGCTGCCAAAACTGGAGTGTAGGATTTAGAGAATTGATTCTGGAAAGGGAACTCATGCTTCGTTTTGCATTCTGCTGTACGTTACTCCTCCTGGCAGGAACGTTTGGGTTCGCACAAGATAAGGAAAAGGCGAAGGCGAAAGACGCTCAGCCGCCCGCGCCGACTTTCAGTACCCGGTTGCCATCGGAAGAAACCGTCAATGCCTTCATGAAGCAGATGTTTGGCTATGACCCATCGGTTTCTTGGAAGGTGGCTTCGATCAGGCCGACGGAGGCGCAGGGCATCGCCGAAGTGATCGTTGTGGTCAGCAATCCTCAGGGGCAGCAGAATAACCGCCTGTATGTCACCTCCGACGGCAAGCACGCGCTCGTCGGTGACATCATTCCTTTCGGCGTCCGGCCGTTTGACGCGACGCGCGATGACCTGGCCAAGAAAGCGGATGGCCCGTCACGCGGGCCGGCCGACGCCCCGGTAACCGTCGTCGAATTCAGCGACCTGCAATGCCCGCATTGCAAGGAAGCGCAGCCCACCGTTGACAAGCTTTTGGCGGAGGAGAAAAACGCCCGCCTGGTATTCCAGAATTTTCCGCTGCCTTCGCACGACTGGGCCGCCAAAGCTGCCGCCTATGCCGACTGCATCGGGCGAAGCTCGAACGACTCTTTCTGGAAGTTTATTCAAGGCGTGTATGACGGCCAAAAAGAGATCAGCGCCGCCAATGCGGATGAGAAACTGACCGCAATTGCCGACCAGTCCGGCGCCAAGGGAGCCGAAACCGCCGCTTGCGCCGCCAAGCCCGAAACCGTTGGCCGGGTGCAGCGGTCAGTGGCGCTGGGGGCGTCGCTCGAAGTGAACGGGACACCGACGCTATTTATTAACGGAAGAAAAATCAGCAATGTTGGCGGGCTTCCGTACGAAGTGCTGAAGGGGTTGACGGAGTTCGCTGCGAAAGAAGGGAAACAGAACTAGCGCGTTAGCTGTCATCCTGACCCTATTTCCTGACCCAGACCTCTGTATTCTGATTCTCTGCGCGATTCACCACCCGCGGCGTGATCACGATCAGCAGCTCGTCTTCATCAAACTGTTTGCTGTTGCTTGTCATAATCTGGTTCACGCCTGGGACCGATCCGAGTCCGGGAATGCCGCTCAGGTTGCGTTGTTCATTGTGGGTAACTGAGCCAGCTACAACGGCCGGTTCTCCATCCATCAGATTGATGCTGCCCTTGTATTCCCGGTTAGAAATCACTGGCACGCCGTTGAGCGATTGCCCGGTAAGAGTGCGAAATTGTACTTCCAGGTTGCAGTCCAATGTCGTTGTTCCAGGTAACCACCGGCTTGGCCTTGATGGTGAGCCCGATGTCCTCATAGTTGAAAGAGGGAATGGGCGTTTGGAAACTGTTGTTCTGGATGACGGACGAAATCGCGGCGCTATTAAATGCCGGCGAAAAGCTGGCGTTCAGGATCGGGAAACGCGAGCCGATGAGAAGCTTTCCGTCATTGCCCTGGCTCACGCGCAGGGTTGCGTGCTCCAGCGTTTTTACGTTGCTCTCATTCAACGATAGCTGGGCGCTGGCTGTTCCCAGGCTCAGTCCGCTGAGCGTCAGGCCTCCGCCGAAAGTTGCCAGCGGCTGGCTGAAGATCGAACTCTGCTGTCCCTGCAGTTGGGCCAGGAGCGCAGAGAGAGCGGTAGAACTGGACTGGTTAATGCCGCCGCCGGCAGATCAACTGGTTTATCAGGTCCTGAATATTCTGACCGCCGAGCGCCGCCAGCGCACCCACGGGAATATTGAATAGCTGAAACGTGTTGGGAATGTGCAATCCCATGTTGCGCGTCAGGCTGTTGGTGATCTCATACACGTGCACGTCGAGCATCACCTGCGGACGCGAATCCCCGTAGCCTTCGAGCAGTTGGGTGGCAGCGTCGAGAATATTACGGGGAGCGCGAACGATGATCGTGCCGGCCTGTGGCTGCGGAGTCACCAGGCGGATTTCAAAAAGATTGCGCAGCAGGTTGACTACGTCGGTCAGTTCCTGAGCCGACGAGAGTCCCGGAAAATAGAAGGTGCGCAGTACCAGGCCATCGAACTGGCGGTGATTTTGCGCGGTTTCGGCTGCCACTAAAATCTGTTTGCCATCGACCGGCGTCCAGAAGGTGTGCGTCATCTGGCACGCCACGGTCATCGCCGAGTAGAAATCCGCCTGGCCAATGTCGAAGCGAACGGAGCGAGACACCACCGATTCGTCGAAGAGCGCGGTTATGCCGAAGGCCGAGGTAATTTGCGTGATCAGTCCGCGGCCATCGCCACGGTAGTGGAAGTCGGCCGTTACCGGATTGGGGACAACCCGCATTTGTTCGGCGCCAGCAACCACCTGGGGCGGGCCGCTGGTTTTTGGCACCCATTCTCCGGCCGCGTCCTGCAGGCGCTGCCGGGCAAATTCATTTTGCGGGTCAAGATGCAGAGCACTGCGAAACTCGGCCAGAGCCTCGATCTGGCGATTTCTAAGCATTTCCGCGTTGCCGCGCTGCAGGTGATCGAATACAATCTGCTGCCGGACAACTTCGCGCGCAGTCACAAAGTCGACATCCTTCGGAGCCAGCCGCGCTGCCGTATCGAACTGATCGAAGGCCTGATCCAGCAGCTTGGCCTTCTGCAGGCGGAGCCCTCGGGCAAAGGCCTCGTTCGCTTCTTTCAGTTCCTTCTTGGATGGATTGCAGGAGGCCGCTCCGGGCGAGCCCTCAGGACAAGAAACGAGCGGCAGGGTCGTTGGCTCCTCGCTGCAGAAAGCAGCAGCGGCCAATGTCAAAACTATGAGGACAAATGTACCCCGGCGCATGGAGCGATTGTAACCGGGAAGGGAAGCACAACCGCGAGCTTTTAGGGGGCAGTGTACCTTCGTGTATTCCTGCTTGGAGCTTGGAGGAATTAGCAGGATTATTGGATGTGAAATCGACCAGGGCAGGAGCATGAGTGTTTTCGAAAGCACAGAAGTTATAGTTCGCGAATCTTGACAGATTACCTGGGGCGCGATGCTCAAACGTTAGGCGAGCAATTTCGCTGGATTCATGAGGTCACCCCGGAGGATCAGTCTTGGTTTTTGCGCGAGATCGAATACCGGTTCAGAAAAAACAGAATGTTCGAACGAAGTTTGACAACGTCAGACCTGGAGGAGTTGGGCACAATAGGTCGTCTGAGCACCTATATTGATGCCCACTTACGCAGATAAGTTCAAAACAGCCCACTACCCACCTTCCGGGTTTGGAAAGTTAAAACTTTTGGCGTATAAAAGTTAGTTGCGACGGCACGCGTCATTTTCCTTCTCCGTGCGGCCACAACGGCAGTTTTTAAAATTTGTGAGTGAGGAAACATGCCCAGCCTGACCACCACACAGGCCCCCAAAGGCCTGGAAGGAATTGTCGCCACCACCTCCAGTATTTGCTACATCGACGGGGATCAAGGCGTCCTGGCCTACCGCGGCATCGACATCCACGAACTCGCTGACAACTCAAATTTCGAAGAAACTTGCTACCTGTTGTGGTATGGCAAGCTGCCCAGGCCCAACGAGCTGAAGGAATTTCGCCAGCGCCTTTCAGAAGAGCGCAAGCTGGACCCGGCCATCATCGAACTGTTGCGCGACGCCCCGAAGCAGACCCAGCCCATGGACGTGTTGCGGACGGCGGTCTCGGCGCTTTCGTTTTACGATCCTGAGGACAAGAACAACGGCCACGACGCCAATCTGCACAAGGCTTTCCGTCTGACCTCGCAGATTGCGATGATCGTGGCCGCCTATGACCGTCTGCGAAAAGGGGAGAACGTAATCCAGCCTGACCGATTGCTTTCGCACGCAGCCAACTTCCTGCTGCTCCTGAATGGAACCAAGCCATCGGAAACCGCCGAGCGGGCGCTGGATATCGCCCTTATCCTGCATGCCGACCACGAGCTCAACGCCTCCACCTTCGCCGCCAGGGTTGTGGCGGCCACGCTTTCAGATATGCACTCGGCCGTTACCGCCGCGATCGGAGCCCTGAAGGGACCGCTGCACGGCGGCGCCAACGAGGCGATCTTCCACATCCTGCAGGCGATCGACAAATCGGCCTCCGATCCGGTGGAGTATGTAAAGGGAATGCTGGCCCAGAAGAAGAAGATCCCCGGGTTTGGCCATCGCGTGTATCACACCGAGGATCCTCGGGCCACGCACCTGCGCAAGATGTCTGCCGACCTGGGCAGGAGCAGCGGCCAGACCAAGTGGTTTGACATGTCGGAGAAGATCGAAACATTCGTAAAGGCGGAGAAGAAGCTCAATGCCAACGTGGACTTCTACTCCGCGTCCACCTATCACATCCTCGGTATTGACGTAGACCTTTTCACCCCCATCTTCGCGGTGTCACGCATCAGCGGATGGGCGGCCCACGTGATCGAACAACTCGATGACAACCGCCTGATCCGCCCCCGCGCCGACTACATCGGGCCGGCTTACCCGCAACATTACGTACCCATGGAGCGGCGGTAAAATCGCCCTGGTCGTGGAGACTTAGCTCTGCTACGTCTCAATCCTGAACTCTCACGCCAGTTTTGACCCTGAAATGGCCGTATGTTGTGGGGCTCTCATTAGCTCTGTCATCCCGAGCGAAGTCGAGGGACCTGCTTTCTGCCGGGAGGGAATCCGGACGGTACTGGGGAACTCTGTGGTCAGGGCCGAGGACGGCGCCGGCAAACAGCAGGTCTTTCGATTCCGTGAACGGACTCGCAAGCGAGGGCGTTCTCTCCGCTCAAGATGACAGTGTTGGAGAGGCTCCAAAATGTTCTCTCCAGTTGTCCATGAACTCTGTCATCCCGAGCGAAGTCGAGGGACCTGCTTTCTTCCGAGAGTGAATCCGGACGGTGCTGGGAACCCGTGGTCTGGCCGGGGACGGCGTCGGCAAACAGCAGGTCTTTCGACTCCGTGAACGGACTCGCAAGCGAGACCGTTCCCTTCGCTCAAGATGACAGTATTACAAGATTTCCCTCGCAGCCGTGGCGTTCTGGCCGGTAGTGAGACGTAGCAAAGCTACATCTCTACAGCGCAAGGCGCGCATCACACTCCCAATACAGCGTAAAATAGGCATTAAGCCCATGCGCCGCGTTTATCTCGACAATAACGCCACTACGCCGGTCTTGCCTGAGGTCCTGGCGGCGATGCAGCCCTATTTCGCGGAGCATTTTGGCAATGCCTCATCCATCCATCATCACGGACAGGAGACGCGGGCCGCGGTAGAGCGTGCGCGGGAATCGGTAGCGGCCTTGCTGGGATGCCGTTCCTCCGAGATTGTCTTTACCAGCGGCGGCACTGAAGCCGACAACCTGGCAATTTTTGGCCTTTCAGGGCCGGGACAGCATGTCATTACCTCGACGATCGAGCATCACGCGGTATTGAACTCCTGTAAGCACCTGGAGGCATCGGATTCCGAAGTGACGTACGTCCCGGTGGATGGCTGGGGACAAGTCGATCCCGAGGACGTTCGCAGGGCGCTGAGGCCGAACACAAGGCTTATCACCATCATGATGGCCAATAACGAAACCGGTGTGCTGCAACCCGTGGAGGAGATCGCCAAAGTCGCGACCGAGGCCGATGTGTACTTCCACACCGACGCGGTGCAGGGGGCGGGAAAGGTTGAACTCGACGTCAAGCGCATCGGTTGCGACCTGCTTTCCATCTCCGGACACAAGATGCACGCTCCGCAGGGTATCGGAGTTCTATATGCAAAGAAGGGAACTGCTCTGCGCCCGCTACTCCATGGCGGGAGCCACGAGCGTCAGCGCCGAGCGGGCACGGAAAATGTTCCCGGCATCGTAGCTCTGGGGAAGGCGGCTGAGCTGGCTAGGGAAGCATTCGCGCGTGGCGACCTTGATCGCGTGGCCGCGCTGCGGGACCGGTTGGAGCAGACCATAATTGGCGAAATTGAAGGCGCAAAGGTGAATGGCCAGGGGGCCGAGCGTGTACCGAACACCACGAGCATCCGGTTTGACTGCATCGAAGGCGAAGCTCTCGTGATTGCTCTGGATTTGAAGGGGTTGGCTGTATCAACCGGAGCCGCCTGCTCGTCGGGGGCGATCGAGCCGTCTCATGTGCTCACGGCCATGGGGATGCGTCCGGAACAGGCGCGTGGCAGCCTTCGTTTCAGCCTGGGAAAGCAAAACGTTTCGAGGGATGTCGACTTTGCGTTGAGCCTGATCCCGTCGACGGTTGCAAGGCTGCGAGAGTTGTCGCCGGTTTACAATAAGACAGCTTCTGGCTTCTAGCGGCTGGCCTCTGGCTTATCAATCCGGGAAGGCAGGAGCCAGAAGCCAGAAGCTGACTAACAAACTCTGAAGTTCCAGTGACCAAGTCCAGAACCATCGCCGTGGCCATGTCGGGTGGAGTTGACTCCTCTACCGTTGCGGCCATGCTGCGCGCCGAAGGGCATGAGGTCGTAGGCCTGACCATGCAGCTTTGGAACCAGCGCCGCCTGGCAGGCCAGGAAGGAATGCCCGAGTCGGTACAGGGGCGATGCTGTTCTCTGGATGACGTCTATGACGCGCGCCGCGTCGCCGAGACCATCGGCATCCCATACTACGTGGTTAATCACGAGGAGCGCTTTGAGCGCGATGTGGTGCGTCCATTTGTGGAGCAGTATCTTTCGGGTCGTACGCCGATCCCTTGCAGTCTTTGCAACAATCACCTGAAGTTCGACCAGTTGCTGATCGTAGCCCAGCAGATTGGCGCGGACGCGCTGGCAACAGGGCACTATGCCAGGGTGGAATTTGATTCGATGCTCGGACGCTGGCTGCTCAAGCGCCCGACGGACCGGTCCAAGGACCAAACTTATTTTCTGTTTGGCCTAACCCAAGAGCAGCTCAGGCGCACACTCTTTCCACTGGGCGGAATGATGAAGCCGGAGGTGCGCGAGCTGGCCCGCCAGCATGGGCTGGCACTGGCTCAGAAGCCAGACTCCCAGGAGATCTGTTTCGTTCCCGGTGGCGACTACAAGAAATTCCTCGACGCTTATCTTGCCGAGCAGGGTGAAGCGTTGCCCGATACTGCCGGCGAGCTGGTCACAACTGATGGCACGGTCGTTGGCGAGCATGGCGGCATCCACAACTTCACGGTGGGTCAGCGAAAGGGCCTTGGTGTGGCAACGGGTTCGGCGCTTTATGTGATTCAGATCAAGGGAGACGCCCGCCAGGTCGTCGTTGGCCACCAGGAAGATCTCTACACCCCGACCCTGCGCACCCATCGCGTGAATCTTATTTCTGTCGCAGATTTACGGGAGCCGATGCGAGCCACGGTGAAAATTCGCCATCGCCATGAAGGCGCTGCTGCATTGATTGAAAAGACCGGCGATGACGAAATTACCATTACTTTCGACGAGCCGCAGCGCGCGGTCACGCCAGGCCAGGCAGCCGTATTTTATGAGGATGATGTGGTAGTTGGCGGGGGTTGGATCGCGTAGTAGTCGTCGGTCGTCAGGTTTCAGCCTTCAGCACTGGGAAAACGAGGCACTAACGGCGTGATTGGAAGGGTTTGCTGACGACGAAAGAGTGACGACCGAGGACTGACGACCAATGACTAAATGAACATTTCGTCCTGAGGCACGGTGACATCGCGTCGCGAGGCGCGTTTTCCGCCAAACAAGAACTCCACACCGGCCGTGAATCCCTGAATTAGACCCGACAGCTGGCGAACTGGCGAAACTACCGTCCGGTGAACCACATCGGTTGTCTCTTCAATCCGGTCCATGGTGCGGTTGAGCAGCTCGTCGGCACGAATCACTTGCAGTCGGGTACGATCGACAACATCGCTGACGGTGGCGTCGATGCGCTCGAGCTGACCACGAACTACGGTTGTGGTCTCGCTGACATTGTTCGCAATGGTGTCAATTTTCGGACGCAAATCGAGCATGATCGACTGGGCCGTATCCGCCGTCGGCAGTACTTTGTCTTTAACCTCGGTGGCCAGGGTTTCCATACGCGAAGTGGTCTGGCGCACCGCCACATACAGAGCCACCAGGATCCCAGCCTGGATCACGACCGCTACGGCGGTGACACCGACGAAAATCGGTAGATAGTCATTCATAAATGTGGCTCGGTCCCGCAGCGCCGCACCGCGACGCTGCCGATGCAGAGCGCAGAATTACAGGTTCTTCGATGCGCCACCGTCCGCTGCGGTAGCTTCGTGGTACGCCTGGCGTCCGGCTTCGTACGCCGACTTGAACTGTTCTTTTTGCTGTTTCGCGACTTCGCGGCCGCGATCCACGAGATCGGACGCCTGTTCGCGTGCCTTGCGGGCGCGTTCTTTCATGAACTCCCGGCCCTCATCCGCCTTCGAACGCAAGTTATCGCGAATTTCGCTTCCAGCGCTTGGCGCATACAACACTCCCACCAGCGCGCCCACCCCTAATCCGGCGAGAAACCATACAAAACTACTGTTATCCCTGTCTGACATCTGGACCTCCGAACGCAAGTTACAACTGTCCGGATGTTAGCACCCAGTGTGTGGAAATACAATTACGTGTCCTCCTGGGTAAGCGGCTGAATCTGACTCTTGTCGGCGGCCCGCAAAGCGAGACAATGTTCCCGCCCCCAACAGGAGGGAATCTTGTCAGACCGGAAGTACCGGCAGCGTGGCTACCAGGACAGCGGCCAGTCCAGCCAAAAGAGAGACGACTCGGAGAGACTGAGCAGGCCAGTCAAGAAAGATACCTTCGGCCCGCGCGCAATTCAGATGCCGGGCACGCGGACCGTGTCGCGATGTTCGCAGTGTGGAACGCTGCTTGAATCGCTCAGTGAACCGGTTGGCCAGTGTCCCAAGTGCGGATTCGAACTCCATTCCTGCAAGCAGTGTACGTATTTCGATACCTCGAGCCGTTTTGAATGTACGCAGCCCATCCCCGAACGAATTCCCCGCAAGGACCAGCGCAACGATTGCACCTTCTACTCCATTCGCATGATGGTGGAAAAGGAAACTTCGACGCCCAAGGCGTTGCGGCCCACTGACGCAAGGCAGGCCTTCGACAATCTGTTCAAGAAATAAAACGGCGTGGGCCGACTGCTGGAACGGAAGCCCTTCAGCCTTTTCCCCGGAAGCCCCTTTGGAGGCTGGTTGGGAAGGGCACGACCTCGGTCGTGCCGCCAAACTTTCGGCACTATGCTGGGCTTTAGCGCCTGAGGATTGCTGTCGCAGATCGCTGGAAGCGCTTCTCAGCGGCTGAAGCCCTCTGTCGCTTCGTCTCTGATGGCACGGCTGAAGCCGTGCCCTTCCCGTATCTTTCGTTCATCTCTCTTCGCTCAACCCTCATCTATGCGTTAGAGCAGGCAAAGTACGGCTACGGTTTCAACGTCGGGCGCAGCAGCACTTCGCTAACGAATGACTGAGACTGCTGCGTGACCAGCATCGCCACCACGTGAGCGACGTCTTCGGGCTGTAGCATCTTTTTGCGGATCTTTGCCTTCGTGCGGGCTTAGCTCAGTGTGGACTGATCCGGGACAAACGACGGAGACGCGAATGTTATAGCTCCGTAATTCTTCGGCTACCGAATAGCTCAACCCGTTCAATCCCCATTTAGAAGCGGCATAGGCGGCACCGTTGGGCAGGGGATTTTTCCCCGCGAGCGACGAGATATTGACGATGTGCCCGCTGCGAGCGTTCGATCATTATCGGAGCGAAGCTGCGAATGCAATAGTAGACGCCGCGCAGGTTTGTATTCAGGACGTCCTCCCACGCTTCTGGAGGTGTCTGGTGGAGGGGCGCGGAAAAGCTGCCGATTCCAGCGTTGTTGACCAAAATGTCAGCGCGGCCGAGGTCACGCCGAACTCGCTCGGCCACCGACTCCACCGAACGCAAGTCCCTCAGGTCGCATTGCGCTACCTGAGCTTTTCCGCCCGACTTGGCGATTTCGGCTCGCTGTACTTTCGAGGAGTGCTGCGGTACGCCCGCAGAGCACGGCGACTGCCCCCATATTCGCCAACCTGCCTGCAATGGCGGCGCCTATTCCTCGTCCCGCGCCGGTAATGATCGCTACTTGTCCGTGAAGCGGGTCCTGGGTTGCCTGCGGCATAAAATTAAGCGCTCCCGAAGGCGTGTCCGCGAGCCGGTTCCGACTATACGGAGCTCCTTCTTTCTGCATCTTACAGAACGAGGTGGCACTGGGTTGTAAAAGCAAACTTGCCTTAGACGAGGCACATACTTATAATCCGCCTCACCGGAAAACGTGATCTGGCGTTTCTGAATGGTTTCAGCAAAGCCAGGCGGTTCCGGTCGAAGTTCGCGTGGGCGGGTATGCTGCCGATAATCGAGAAAGCCTGGGTGAGCTGGCTTGGGTAACATCTGGGTTTTAAAGTCGTCGCCGTTTTTCCCGAAATTTCAAGGAGCGATTCGAAATGAAGACGAGTCTAGTAGCGCTGTTGCTGGCGTTATCTGCGGTGGCATCAGGTCAGAACGCGGCACCGGCGCAAGCAGCGCCTGCACAACCAGCCCCTGCCGCAGCCGCGGCGCCGCAGAAGAAAGAGATCAAGGATCCCGCCGAATACAACGCTTACGTCGGCGCCGTGCAGCAGACCGACGCCACTGCGAAGATCAGTGGATTGGAAGCTTTCCTTACCCAGTATCCCAACAGCGTAATGAAGGAAGATGCGCTGGAGTTGCTGATGGGAACCTACCAGCAGGCGGGCAACCAGGCCAAGGTTATCGATGCCGCCAACCGGCTCCTGACAGCCAATCCCGACAATACGCGCGGTCTGGTGCTGCTGGCGTACAACGAGCGCGCTGCGCAGAAATGGGCCGACGCCAAACAGCACGCCGAGCGGGGACTGCAAGCTCTCGCCAAGATGCCGAAGGGCGATGGCGTTTCCGATGCGGATTTCGCCAAGCAGAAAGGGCAGCTCTCCGGCCTTCTGAACAGCGTGGCCGGTTTTTCAGCACTCCAGCTCAAGGACTACGCTTCGGCGCAAAAATATCTGCGGCCGGCAGTCGAGGCTGATCCCAATAATGTTGAAAATGTTTATCCCCTGGCCCTCTCTTATCTGACGGCGACACCATCGGACGATGTCAACGGTCTCTTCTTCATTGCGCGCGCCGCCAACCTGGTCACTGATCCGAAAGGGAAGGACTCGATCGTAAAATTCGGTCACAACCGCTACGTGAAATATCACGGCTCCGAACAAGGTTGGGATGATTTGCTGAATCAGGCCAAGACCACGCCGGTTCCGCCAGCGGGATTCACCATTGCAGCCTACGTTCCTCCGACCCCTGCGCAACAGGCGGCTGACATCGTGAAAACCAAGAAGCCCGAAGAGATGAGCTTTGCGGAGTGGGAACTAGTTCTTTCCGAGGGAGCGCCGGAAGATCAGGAGAAAGTCTGGGGGACTCTCAAAGGCAAGAATCTGCAAATGGCTGAGGTACAGGTGATCAGTGCAACTCCCACCAAGCTGGAACTTGCGGCCAGTGTGGACGACATCGACCAGAAACGCGCCGACATCGAACTGGCGTTCCCGGGAGCCATCCCGGCCCGCATGGTTCCAAAAGAGGGAGACAAGATCAACTTCGAGGGCACACCGGTCTCCTACACACCGAAGCCTTTTGTGATGGTCATGGAAAAAGGCGCGCTGCTCACCAAGGCGGCCCCGGCAGCTCCGGCGCGCAAACCTCCCGTTCGCAGGAAGCCTCAGTAACCGGTTCAGCAAAAGCAGTAAAAGGCAGCCCCGGTGGGGCTGCCTTAATTTTTGCCTGGAATCCTTATCAGAGTCTAGATTCTGCAGTCTCAATTCGGAAGTAGACTAAAAGCTGGACAAAGCTGCGCTTTCAGTTCGAGCGCGCTGTCTTCTTCTCGTAGCTCGCCGGACGGGCGCTGCGTGGCGGGCGCTTCACGCCGTCGCGCAGCTGGCGCACGTCAATCTTGAGTTCTGAGATGGTACGGCTCAGGGTATTGCGGTGCATGCCCAGCTCGCGTGCGGCCCGGCACTGATTCCCCTTATTCTCCTGCAACACGGTCAGAATGAATTTCTTTTTGAACTCACGGACTGCTTCGGAGTAAAGAATATTGCTCCGGTACATCTGCAGGATGAGGGCTTCGAGCTGATCTCTCACGTTGTCTCGCTTTCTTTGTCTTTCTGCTGATGTCTTCTGTTAAATCTTCCGCAGATTCTTTCCCGGCAGCGAATTCGGACAACTAACTCTGCTCACGAATCGTTGACTTGAAAAGGTGCGAGTATAGCAACAAAACTTTCCGAATGCCTATTTCCCGGAAGACTGTTTTCCCGAACCGATCTGTGGTGACTGTGGCGGATGACGCAGCAACTCAAGTCCCTGGTAAAAACGCGTCCGTAACTCCGAGGGCGCCGCCCAAATCGCGGCTCGTCCGACGGCCTGGAAGTACGGAGCCAATTCCGATCCCTCCAGCCATTTCGCCGACGGGGTGAACGATGTCATGCCCACCAGCACGAAGGCGACGATCAAAGCGCCGCGTAAAATCCCCAGCAACGCGCCCAGGAAGCGGTCGACAACGCGAAGCCCTGAAGCTTTCATCACCCAGCGGGCGGTTCGGCCGGCCAGACCAAAAGCCACGGTGACGGCGAAGAAAATAATCAGGAAGGCGGCGCTGTCAGCCGCCCATGGCGACTTCAAATAGGTTCCCAGCAAAATGCCCAATCGCTGATACTGCCACGCCGCCAGCAGATATCCGACAATCAGGCCCCCGATGTGGAACGCTTCCTGAAAAAATCCCATGGCTGCCGCGTGCATGGCGGAGACCACGATTACAGCGATAATTACCCAGTCCGCCAAATTCATGCGGCACCACTTCGTCCGGCGATGCCATTACACATCCAGATCGCGCCCCGTTAACAGGTGGTACGCCTCAACGTATTTCTCGCTGGTCCGGCGTCGCTACCTCAACCGGCAGTGCCGGTGCCGGCGGCTGCTTGTTCCAGCGAATTTCTTCCAGATAATCCCGCACGTATTGCTTGTCAAATGAATCCTGCGCACGGCCAGGCTGGTATTTGTCCGCCGGCCAAAAACGGGAAGAGTCCGGAGTAAGAACTTCGTCCGCCAGGGTAATGCCTTGCGCGGTGCGTCCGAACTCAAACTTGGTGTCCGCAATAATGAGGCCCCTCTGCAGCGCGTAATTTCGCCGCCTTGCGGTAGACGGCCAGCGTGATGTCACGCAATTGCTCGCTCAGTTCCGCCCCCACCAGCCGGCCATTTCGGAGAAGGGAATATTCTCGTCATGACCGCTGGTAGCCTTGGTAGACGGCGTAAAGATCGGCTCGGGCAACCGATCCGATTCCTTCAGGCCTTTGGGCAGCTCGATTCCGCAGACCCGGCCTGTGGCCTTGTACTCCTTCCAGGCCGATCCCGAGATGTAGCCGCGAACCACGCACTCCACCGGAAACATATCGGCCCGGGTCACGATCATCGATCGGCCCTGCAACTGGTCGGCATACTTCTGTAGACGCCGCCGGATATTGACGGACATCCGCGCTGATGAGGTGATTCGGGACCAGATCGCGAAGATACTCAAACCAGAACAACGAGATCCGGGTCAGCACCCGGCCCTTATGAGGAATGCCGGTGGCAAGAACATAGTCGAAGGCAGAAATGCGATCGGTGGCAACGAACAGCAGACGCTCCTGATCGAGAAGGTACACGTCGCGAACTTTGCCGCTGGCGTGGAGCTTCAGTTCCGGGAAGTCGGTCTGTAAAAGCACGGAGTCGAGAAGTTGGGAGTTCATGATGGAAATTCTACAGGCAGAAATCGTCGGGTATTCTAGTCCTAAAGAAATTTTTGTCAACGGCGTGCCGGACGATTCCGCCTGGTTTTCTATCGCCCGCCAATGCAAATTCATTGACACGATCACGGAACGTCAAACTGCCTATTGGACGGGGCTTTTGAGGGACTGAGATTGTGGAAAAGCTGAGGGAGCCTGTGCAAAGGTTTGGAGGCTGTGAGTCCGTGAACAGTTCCGCCTTGCCCGCTTAGTTGTCTTCGTGAACTCCGGCGTTTAGGAGCTTTTGCCTGTTCCATCGGCAAGAGCCGCCAGGCTCGGGCGCGAAGCCGGAAGGACTGTCGCACCCGCAAGGCGCTATACTTGAATCACCATGCCGGCTGAGGCTCAAAAAACGTTCTATCTGGAAGTCTTCGGTTGCCAGATGAATGTGCACGACTCTGAAAAGGTCATCGGTACGCTTCTGGCCCAGGGATACCGCCAGGTGTCCACGGTCGAAGAGGCCGGATTGGTTCTCTATAACACCTGTTCGATTCGCGACAAGGCCGAACAAAAGGTCTTTCATCGGTTAGCGGATTACAAAAAACTCCACAAACAGGGCAAGCGGTTTGGTGTTCTGGGTTGCGTGGCACAGCAGGAAGGCGAGAGGATTTTTGAACGTGCGCCTCACGTCTCCCTGGTCTGCGGCTCGGCGTCGTACCGTAACCTGCCGCAAATGCTGGTGCAGCTTGAGGCAGGGGGCCAGCGGGTTACCGGCCTCGATGACCGCGAGACCGACGAATGTTTTGAAACCGAATTTACGGCCCGAACCAACCCGCACCGCGGCTACATTACGATCATCGAAGGTTGTGACAAGTTTTGTGCATATTGTGTGGTGCCCTTCACCCGTGGCAGGGAGCGCAGCCGGACCTCAGATTCCGTCCTGGCAGAAGCCCGGCAGATGGCGGATCTCGGATATACCGAAATTCAGCTGCTTGGCCAGATCGTGAACTCCTACAGAGATCCGTCAGGAAAGATGACCTTCGCCGAGTTGCTGGCCGCCGTGAGTGCGGTTCCCGGAATCCGGCGGGTGCGGTTTACGACCTCTCATCCCCGGCACTTCGGCTCCGACATCGTTGCCGCTATCGAGTCGCTGCCCACGCTGTGTGACCACATTCACCTGCCGATTCAAAGCGGGTCCAGCCGTGTCCTCGACGCCATGCAGCGGCTGTATACCCGCGAGGAATATCTGGAGCGGATTGCCTCGATCAAAGCGGCCAGGCGTGAGATCAGCATCACCACCGACATAATTGTTGGGTTTCCCGGAGAAACTGAGGCAGAGTTTGAGCAGACTCTAAGCCTGCTGGACGAAGTCGAATTTGACGCGGTTTTCGGATTCAAGTATTCACCGCGACCCAACACCCCATCTCTGCACTTGCCCGACGTAATTCCGGACGAGGAAAAAGTCAGGCGGCTGTCAGTTTTGCTGGACCACCAGCGTCAGATCCAAAGGAAGACCTATCAACGTCACGTTGGCCAGACTCTTGAGGCAATGGTGGAAGGGCAGAACATAGCCCGCGGCCAATGGAACGGACGCACCTCCCAAAACAAGGTCCTGAACTTCCGGGTACCCGAGGGTACGGTACCGGCACTGGGCAGCTATGTTCCGGTGTCCATCACCGCAAGTTTTCCCAACAGCCTGCTGGGCGAAATGGTGGTATAAGGAGCAAATAAGGATCGATTTCAGACTGAGGATTTGAGATTTAGGATTTTGGACAACTACAGGGAACGACAGGGGTTTAAACGCGTGGTTAGATTTTCAATCGCAAATCTGAAATCATCAGTCTGAAATGCAGTCAGAGTTCCGGGGGCGTGATGGAAGTTGAGATGAAAATTCGGGGGCTCATGATGGACCCGGTTACCAATATGCCCATCGTGATCCTGAAGGACAATAGCGGAGATGCGGTTCTACCCATCTGGGTGGGGATTTACGAAGCCAACGCTATCGCCCTGGAAATTGAGAAAGTAACCACGCCGCGCCCCATGACCCACGATTTGATCAAGAACGTGCTGGTCGGGCTCGATACCCAGGTACACAAAGTTGTCGTCACCGAGCTGCGGGAAGACACGTTCTACGCCGTAATCTGGATCGAGCGGCAGGGAAGTGTCATCAGCATCGATTCCCGTCCCTCCGACGCCCTTGCTCTCGCCCTGCGGGTGGATTGCCCCATCTTTGTCGAAGACGACGTCCTGAAAAACTCGAAACTGGCCACCAACGCCTCCGACCGCGTCACCAGCGAAGAATTGCGCAAGTGGCTGGAAAACCTGAATGACGAGGATTTGGGCCGATACAAGATGTAGAATCGCGGCTCTTTCTCCCGGCTCTTATTCGCTGGCCTGGCCAGAAGCTTCAAGAGCCAGAAGCCAGAAGCCGGAAGCTCCCTTCATGCCCGATCCCGCCGAACAGCTGCAGCGTCTGTACCTTGCCGGATTCGATCTCCAGACCTTTGACCGCTTTCCCAAATGTGTAGGCGTGGCTCGAGATGGCTGCATCGCCATGCTGGTCCCCTCAGTTGATGGGCTGCAGATGCTGGGAACGCCGGGATGGCGCATGGGAGAAGCCATTGGGGTGCTTTTGGAGGTCGGGGGTCGCCAGATATTTCAGGCCAAACAGGAGATTCTGGAGGCGACTCCGGAGAGGCTGGAAATCCTCGGCCGCTTCCGGAACGATCTTCGTGCAGTTCTCAGTCCTGAGGCCGGCTAATGCCGGGGCCAGACGGTCCGGCGATTCCAGCCTGGGCGGGAAGGCCAACAAACCTGATCCTGGCTTTCATTCGACGGCCTCCGCTGGTCCGGACACTGGCAGGGCGACGCTTCGACCATCATTTACATAATATATATTATCGGACATTACGCGGAAGTGATTCCGCGCCCTGGAACCCTGGCCTTTCCCCCCTGTAGATCAGCCGGCAGCACAATCCTGGGATGGAACAGCGTTCCAGCGATCCGTGCGGCAATAGCGATCAGTTCCCTTTGCCCGGCAAACACCTTTACCAGTCTCGCCGGCGACAGTTCAGGCAGGTTCACGGCACGGCCGTTGCGAATCTGAGCCGCTACCTCGTCACTGGCGGTTACACATGGAAAATGTGGCAGCAGTCGTCGCGGGTGGATGAACATGGCTTCGATTTCATCCGTCAGGCCGCCCTGCGCAGCTGCACCCAGTTCTTCCAGGGTGTGAGCATCGCTCAAACTGAACTCGCCCAGGGCTGTCCTTCTCAGTGAGGCCAAATGAGCGCCACAACCGATCCTTTGACCCATATCGTGGGCTACCGAGCGCATATAGGTTCCCGAGGCCACGCGGGCACGGAAGCAGGCCTGACTGCCCTCGACCCCAAGGATCTCGAATTCCCTGATCTCTACCTGCACCGCCTTCAGGGGTACCTCTTTATGTTTGCGGGCCAGTTTGTAGGCTGGAACTCCGTTGATCTTCTTGGCCGAAAACGGGGGCGGCATCTGGTCACTTAACCCAACAAACCCTCCGGCAAGCTTCTGAATATCCTCAAGTAACACATTAACTGTCTGCGTCGGGCCGCTGGGCTTGCCGTCGGAATCATAGGTGTCTGTGGCAAAGCCGAAGCGTATGGTTCCCTCATAGGTCTTCTCCGACGACGTATAGAACTGGGCCAGACGGGTGAGGCTGCCGGTTACGAGAGGTAAAAGGCCTGTCGCCAGGGGATCGAGCGTGCCCAGATGGCCCACCGAAGGCTGCTGCAAAATGCGCCGCAGGCGGTTCACCACGTCGTGGGAGGTCAGGCCGGACGGCTTATCGATAATCAGGACGCCATTCATGAGGATCAGGTAATTTGGTAACTTGTTAATCGAGTAATCGGCGAATCGGGCAATTGGCGATTCGAGAACAGCCAAGCTTGCTCCTGACGGCGGGTCGGATGTGGCCATGCCTCTGAGGTTTCAAATTGCGCGATACGCAATTACCAAATTAACAGATTGCCCAGTCCCCCATGATTCCTCTGCGAGACGATCAGCCCCGATTCAGCACGCCCTTCGTGACTTACTTCCTAATCGGGCTGAACTCGGTAATTTTTCTCTTCGAATCGGCGCTTACCCCCGAGAGCTTTAAGACCCTGCTCTACCAGTTTGGAATGATCTCGGCCCACATCACCGGCTATCTTTCCGGTTCGGGGAGGCTGGGCCTGGCCGCCGTACTGCTTCCGGCGCTGACCTCCATGTTCCTGCACGGCTCCTGGATGCACGTGATCGGCAACATGTGGTTCTTGTGGATTTTTGGCGACAACATCGAAGACCACCTGGGGCACTTCACCTATCTTGTTTTCTACCTGGCGAGCGGGATTGGAGCTGCGTTTGCGCAGGTGATTCTGAATCCTCATTCCATCGTGCCAACCGTGGGCGCGAGCGGCGCCATCGCCGGAGTTCTCGGCGCGTACTTCGTGCTTTACCCGCGCGCCCGGGTGTTGATCTGGTTTCCAATCTTTTTCATGTTTTATTTGCCGGCCTGGGTCACCCTGGGATACTGGTTCGCAATGCAGTTTCTGAGCGGCGCCGCAACTTCGCTCGCGTCCTACAGCGAAACCCAGGGCGGAGTCGCCTTCTGGGCGCATGTTGGTGGCTTCGTGGCAGGAATCGTCCTGATCAAAATACTGCCCGAACGCCCACGGCGCTATCGCTACGGCACCTGGTAACAATTCGGACCCCGGACGTCAGGCGTCGGACGGCAAACCTCGACTGATTCGCCTGAGGCCGAAGTCCCAGGTCCGGCGTCTGTCTTTACATTCCGTTCGCGCGATTGCGAATGAGAGACAGGAATTCGGTGCGGGTTTCCTGCACATCGCGGAAGCAGCCGAGCATGGAAGAAGTCACCGCGGCGGAATGTTGCTTTTCGACTCCACGCATCATCATGCAGAGGTGACGCGCTTCGATCACCACGCCAACTCCCTGCGGTTCGATGGCTTTCTGAATGGTCTCGGCAATCTGGGTGGTCAATCGTTCCTGAATCTGAAGCCGGCGGGAGAAAATCTCGATCAGCCGCGGAATCTTGCTAAGCCCTACCACCTTCCCATTCGGAATATAAGCAACGTGGACCTTGCCGAAGAAAGGCAGCATGTGATGCTCGCACAGGCTGAACATCTCGACGTCCTTGACGATGACCATCTCGTCATAGGTGACGGTGAATAGCGCTTTGCGAAGCATGGCATCGGGATCTTCTTTGTATCCCCGAGACAGAAATTCCCAGGATCGCCGCACCCGGTCCGGCGTCCGCAGCAGGCCTTCGCGTTCGGGATCTTCCCCGATCCGGACAATCATCTCGCGCACCAGTTCTTCGAAACTGGCACTGGTAAGAGTGGCTGGTTCAACCGACGGATTCATAGTGAGCTGTTTCCTTCCCCCGTAGCCGGGCCTGGCTCGGCTGAGACAGGCGAGGGCGGCCGTCTTTCCGCAGTATGTGCGCTCTGTACGAATCGCTAATACTGGATCTCAGATGCCCCTGCGTACTCGAAGGAGTTCATCAGGGTTTCTTCAATACGTACCTTTTCTAGATGAGCATGAGCGAAGCCGCGCTGCAAAATGTCATAGATGGCGGTGCAAAGGTTTTCCGTCGTCGGCACAGCACTCTTGAACTCAGGATGCATGTTCAGATTCTCCAGGTCAAAGCGCTCGAGAATTTCCCGCTGAACGAAGCCGTCCAGATCCGCCAGGTTGCATACCATTCCCGTAGCCTCATTCACCGCTCCACTGACGGTGACTTCGAGCCTGTAGTTGTGCCCGTGCCCGTGCGGGTTATTGCACTTGCCGTAGGTCAGCGCGTTTTCCTCGTCCGACATAGCCTCGCTGTGTAAACGGTGCGAAGCTGAAAACATATAGGCGCGGGTCAGATGCGCTTTCATTTTTTGCTCAGCATGCTTTACTCACCATGCTTCACCATTTCGTCAATCACCAAACACATCGACAAACAGGTCCGGGGTTTCGTACACCCGTACCCGGTGGAGTTGTGCGGAATTCAGTTTGGATGCAAGGCGCTGCCAGATTGCGATCGCCAGATTTTCCGTCGTCGGAATCTTCGTAGAGAACTCTGGAACTTCTTTGTTGAGAAAACGGTGATCCATAGCGTCCAGGACTTCGCGGTTCAAAATTTCCTTCAATTGCTTCAGATCAACCACAAAACCTGACCGGGGATCGACCTCACCCTTAACCGTAACCTCCAGCGTGTAGTTATGGCCGTGGCCGTTGGGGTTATTGCATTTGCCAAAAACACGGCGATTCTCTTCCGGCGTGAGGTCCGGGTTGTGGTAATAGTGCGAAGCGGCGAACTCCGCTTTACGAGTGAGATAGACCATGAGTTGTGCTTTCCAATGCCGAGTGCTGCTCGACCAGGGCACCTTTTTCGTCGGGGTTCGTATTGCTATCGTAGGTTCTACCCTTCCAGCTCACGTTCCCCCTCTTATGTGAGAGCCGGGATCGGAGCAAAAGATACGAGAACACTGGGATGCCAAGCAGCGCAAAGGCGTTCGCATCCCAGGAGAAATGAGCCCGGCGAATTCGCCGCAGGAAAAAAATGTAAACGATCAGGGCCAGAATCCCTGCTACCAGTGCAGGCTTGCCGTGGCCCCGGAGAAAACCGGCAATGGCGGTAATGAATCCGGAGACAATCAGAACAAACTCCGTCAGCCTGAGGATGGCAAGCTGTCCGGGTGATGGAAACAGCAATGCCAGATTTTTCGTCCAGCCCTCGCGAAGCTGGGCAAAGCTGCGATACATGCGTGTGCGTACGGCGTCGGCGCCGTAACGAAAGAAAATCTTTCGACCAGAAGCTTTGACTGCTCGAGCCAAGCCGACGTCTTCCAGCAGACTGCTGCTCACAACTGCGTGGCCGCCAGCCGCGTGGTAAGCCTCGCGTGAAATCAAAATGTATTGGCCATTCGCAGCCGCCGCCGCCGAACGGGGATCGCTCACCTGGGAAGGCCGGTAGGTAGCCGCCAGCTCGGCAAAAATGACGGGCATTACAGCCTTTTCCCAAAAGCTGTGAACTTCCTGCTGGGGAGAGTAGGAAAGCAGGGATGCCCCGTGCTGTCTGCGCTTCCGATACGGCGCGAGCCAGCGAGCCGGGCTTATGTACGGTGTCAGCGTCGGTAAACAGGAGCCAGTCGCCCCGTGCAACTCCTGCCCCCGCCGCCATGGCGTTATTTTTTCCCGTCCAGCCTGGAGGCAGTGGGCCAGCATCCACCACGCGTACTGACGAAACCGCCTGCGCAATCGCGCGGGTGCCGTCGGTGGAGGCATCGTCGACTACAACAATTTCGAAACTTACATTCGACTGGCCGGCCAGCGACTCCAGGCAGGCTCCAAGACACGGCTCCTCGTTACGCGCCGGGACAATAACCGACACGGTTGGCTTGCTCGACACTGCATCTGGCGCCGCCATAGGCCGAATCAGCTATTATAACTTTGTGCGACGGGCTTTTCTCATAGGCATCAGTTCCCTCTTTTTGACCCTGAACGGCTGTTACAGCGGTACTCGACCACCCCACATTGGCACGGCCGCGCCCGATTTCACGGTGCAGGACAGCGACCGCAAAGTCAGCCTGCAGGAATTCCGCGGGAAAATCGTGGTCCTGAATTTTTGGGCGACCTGGTGTCCGCCCTGTGTCGATGAAATGCCTTCCCTGGTGCAGATGCAGCAGAAAATGAAGGGCAAGGGCGTAGAAGTAGTGGCCGTCAGCGTCGACGCTGACCAGAGCGCGTATCAGAATTTTCTGAAGTCTTACAAAGTGGACCTGCTCACCGTCCGCGATCCCGACCAGAAGAGCAACAATCTTTACGGTACGTTCAAGTTCCCGGAAACCTACATCATCGATCGCCAGGGCGTTTTGCGGCGCAAGTTTATTGGAGCGATTGACTGGGGCCAGCCAGAAATTCTGGAGTATCTGGCCAAGCTGTAGGCCGCCCGCCACCACTCGATTTGTCTTCTACAATCACACGGTGAAGACCTGGGATGCCATCATCGTGGGCGGCGGGATCATCGGTCTGTCGCTTTCGATCGCGCTGAGGAAGCGAGGCGCCAGCGTCCTGGTGGTGGAGCGCGGAGAACCTGGACAGGAAGCATCGCACGCCGCCGCCGGCATGCTGGCCGACTCCCCAATGGAAACTTTGCCGGTCCTTCAGAGTCTTGCCACCGCCAGCGCCCGCATGTATCCCGAATTCGTCCATGAGATCCAGGATGAATCAGGCTTGAACGTCGATCTGCGTGACCAGGGCACGATATTTCTTCTCTCTCCCCAAAGATGTTACGAATGGCCTGAGCTAGTGAGAGACCATCCGCTTCCAGCAGCGTTGGCGGAACTCGAGCCCAAACTGGCCGGTACAGAGAATCCCGCAATCTATCTCAGGGAACGCAGCGTGGATCCGCGCGCGCTTACATCAGCAGTCTTGAAAGCGGCCAAACATCGGGGGGTTGACATATCTTCCGGAACAACCGCCACTGCAATCCTTTTATCAAACGGAAGAGCTACCGGCGTCAGCACCGAGAGGACTACCTACCACGCACCGGCGATCGTGAACTGTGCGGGCGCGTGGTCCGGACAGCTGCCCCCGCATCTCTTCCCTACTCGCCCGGTCAAAGGCCAGATGCTATCGGTGGCCGGTACGCCCCGTGATCTGCTGCGCCATGTAGTTCGCGCTCCCGAGGCCTATCTGGTTCCACGCAGCGACGGCCGCATTCTGGTCGGGGCCACCATCGAAGAAGCTGGTTACGACAAGCGGACCGACGTGGACACAATTCAGCGAATGCACCGGGCCGCGATCGATCTGGTTCCCGCTCTGGCCAATGCCCGCATTCTTGAAGCATGGGCCGGATTGCGTCCCGGCTCCGCTGACAACCTGCCAATTCTCGGTGCCACACGAACTCCAGGATATTTTGTCGCGACGGGTCACTTCAGAGATGGAATTCTGCTGACGCCAATCACCGCTCAGTTGATGGCGCAAGTGATCACCGGAACCACGCCTGAATTCGACTTGTCAGCTTTTTCACCGCAACGCTTCAATCTTTGATGACGCCGGCAGTGTGGGACGGACACTCTTGTCCGTCGCTCTTGATGTTGATTCTGATCTTAATCTATCAAAATTACCTTGGCACCCAGGAATGGGATCATAAGAACGAAAGTCAACGTCAAAGGCAGACGGACAGGAGTGTCCGTCCCTCACGAACCCTCAACTTGCACGGTATACTTGAGGCCGAGAACGCGCCTTCGCGCCAGAAAGGTCACAGCGTATGGCCTCCCCAGCAGTCGATTATGCCCGCGGCAATCAACAGCGGTTTTTGAATGAACTGAAGGACTTGCTCCGCATCCCGAGCATCAGCACTTTGCAGGAGCACAAGTCCGATGTGCAGAAGGCAGCCGATTTCGTGGCCAATGAGCTCAGGCGCATCGGTATGGAACATGTCGAAACCATTGCCACTAAGGGCCATCCCCTGGTCTACGCCGACTGGCTAAACGCTCCCGGCAAGCCAACCGTTCTTTGCTACGCGCACTATGATGTGCAGCCACCCGATCCGCTCAATGAATGGATTTCCCCTCCCTTCGACCCGACTGAGCGCAACAACAACATTTATGCTCGCGGCGCAGTCGACGACAAGGGCCAGCTTTGGATGGAAATCAAGGCAATTGAAGCCCTGATGAAGGGACACAACGGGACGCTGCCGCTGAATGTGAAATTCATTATCGAAGGCGAAGAAGAAGTTGGTGGTGAGTCGATCGCCGCTTACGTTCGCAGGGAAAAAGCCAGGCTCAAGGCCGATTTCGCGCTGGTCTGCGACACCGAGCTCTTTGCTCCCTGATCTCCCCACTTTGTGCGTCGGGCTACGCGGCCTGGTGTATACCGAAATTGAAGCGGTTGGCGCCAAGACCGATTTGCACTCCGGAATGTACGGCGGTGCGGCTCCGAATCCTTTCTTCGGACTGATCGAAATCATCAGCAAGTTGAAAGACGACAAGGGCAAGATTCTGATCCCCGGCTTCTACAAGAACGTGAAAGCTCCAAGCAAGGACGAGTTGAAGGCGTGGAAGCGCCTGCCGTTCAACCAGGAACACTATCGCAAAGACCGAAGTCGGTTCGACGGTATTGACCGGCGAGCCCGGCTATTCGGTGCATGTATCGCACCTGGGCGCGTCCCACGCTGGAAGTCCACGGCATGCCCGGCGGATTTGTCGCGCCGGGCGCAAAGACGGTGATTCCGGCGAAGGCCTCGGCCAAAGTTTCCATGCGCCTGGTTCCCAATCAGAATCCAGACGACATTCTCAAGCGCTACAAGAATTATGTTAAGAAACTGACGCCCAAGGGCATTCAGACCAGCATTAAGGTCTGGAGCAAAGGGCCCGCGTGCGTAGTCGGGACCGACAACAAGTACATCAAAGCCGCTACGGAAGCCATGCACGATGTCTTCAAAAAAGAGACCGTCTTCATCCGCTCCGGAGGCTCAATCCCCATCGTGACGGATTTCCAGGACGTGCTGAAGATTCCAAGCGTGATGATGGGATTCGGCCTGCCTGACGACAATCTGCACGCCCCCAACGAGAAATTTCATATCCCAAACTTTCATCGCGGCATTGAGTCGATCTGTCTCTTCTTCGAAAAGCTGGGAGAATAGTTCGCCTCAGGTTGTAACTTTGTGCCTCAGAGAAGGTGTCATGCCGAGCTTGCGAAGCATCTTTCGTGGAGCGGATATGCATTTGGGCGCTAGGGGCCTTGCGCGTCGCGTGTTTCGAAAAGCCGGCTTGATCCTGTTGCTTTGTTCCCTTCTGGTTTTTGCCCAGGATTCGGACCAGGCCTTCACGGCATGGCATCGTCTTTCCACCCAACCGATCATCTCTCCCCGCGGGTCAGCCTGGGAGTCGGCCGGCACCTTTAATCCTGCCGTCGTCTTTCATCGCGGCAAATTCGTCATGCTCTACCGCGCACAGGATCATGCCGGCACCTCGCGTCTCGGCTACGCTGAAAGTATCGACGGCACACAGTTCGACCGTCGTCCCGATCCCGTGCTCTCTCCGGAAACCGACTACGAAAAAGACGGCGGCGTCGAAGATCCGCGTCTGGTCAGGATCGGCCACACTTACTACCTCACCTATACGGGATACAACAAGAAAGACGCACAGCTTTGCCTGGCAACCTCGAAAGATCTGATTCACTGGCAGCGCAAGGGCGTGATAATGCCGGCATACAAAGGCAAGTGGAATGTGGGCTGGACCAAGTCGGGCGCGATCGTTCCGCGGAAAATGAACGGAAAGTATTGGATGTACTGGCTGGGAACGACTGCCGACAAAACGGATCAGATGGGCCTGGCTTATTCTTCCGACCTGCTCCATTGGACCGAAGCGACGGACACCCCGATCCTTCCCCGCCGCCCGGGGATGTTCGACTCACGCGTGGTCGAGCCTGGTCCGCCACCGATGGTCACTTCCAAAGGCATCGTGCTGATTTATAACGGCGCCGACGACAAACTGGTCTATCGAACCGGAATCGCGATCTTCGATCTCCACGACCCGCGTAAGCTGATCTCTCGCACCGACCAGCCGGTCTTTGCGCCGGACAGAGATTGGGAAATAACGGGCCAGGTTCCCAACGTCGTGTTCGTCGAGGGAGCGGTGGCGAAGCGTGACCGTTACTTCCTGTACTACGGTGCGGCAGACAAGCACGTGGGAGTCGCAGAAGCAGCCATCACCCATTGATGGAGTAGCGTGACGGCAAGACAGCCGTTCCGCTTGTTCTTTTCTATAACTGTGGATTCTCGCCGCCCTGCTTCCCAGGACGTTGGATCGCCGAAGGAGCTGTTGCCTTTGAAAATTAGCTGAGGGCGCGAATCGTATTTGCCGCCGTCGGAATAGATTTGTTCGTGTTGTGGTTCGCCCTGCCGCCAAACTAAGCGATGCGTCGGTCGTTGTTATTGGTTACCGCTTGCGCTAGACTTGACCCGCTCTCGCGATCCTCCCTTCCTGTCCTTCCTGCACCCGAATTCCCAACACATGCTGCATTGTGTGTGCAATCTGACGGGGTCGGCCATAAGGCCATACCAGATATAGTGTTTTCGTACTTGACCCCGGCGGGATTTGGCCGTTAGAGTAGCTCTAATTTGTGCCTCACCCCGATCCAGCCTGGGACGGCATTTTGCCGAGCGACATAGCGGAGGAATCAATCTAATTAACCCGGGCGGATAATAGTCCCGCCTTCCAGCGCTGGCGCAATTGAGCCGCGAAAGCAGGCAGGGTTACGCGGACGTGGGCGCCCGCGCCACACAAGTTCGGTCATACAAGCTCGGCTTCACAAACTCGGTGGCCACAAGGAGTAGAAGTTGCTCAAACTGAAAAGGCTCCAGATTCTCGGATTCAAGTCCTTTTGCGATCGCACCGAACTCAAGTTTCACGGGGACGGCATCGCAGCCATTATTGGTCCCAACGGTTGTGGCAAGTCGAACATCGCGGACGCCATTTCATGGGTGCTGGGAGAACAATCTGCCAAGACCCTGCGCGGCTCGCGCATGGAAGACGTCATCTTTGCCGGTACCCGCGATCGCAAACCCACGGGCATGGCCGAGGTGTCTCTCACACTGATCGATCCCGAAGTTTACGGCGGCCCCGATGCCCACGAACCCACCGAGGTAGACATCCAGGATGAAATGCCTTCCGCGCTGCAAGACTGGGACGAAGCCGAAGTTCGCGCTCAGGCCGCGGAAGAGACGGAGCGACTAACCGAGGAAGCAAGGCCAGGAAAAGTTGAAGAGGTTGAGGGGAACGCGGCAGGAGACGCCGGCGCCCCGCCCATCGAAACCGCTAATAATGGTGATGAGAACGACGCACCGTCCTCGGCTGGGACCCAAGCAGCAGTCGCTGGACCTGCCGTCGTATTAAAGATCCGCCGTCGACAGTTCAAGCAACAGTTTAAGGCCGGCGAGATCGTGGTCAACCGCCGCCTGTTCCGAACCGGAGAGAGCGAATACCTTCTTAACGGAAAACTTTGCCGCCTGCGCGATATTCAGGAGTTGTTCATGGGTACCGGCCTGGGGCCGGAGTCCTACGCCCTGATCGAGCAGGGACGCATTGGCCAGATTTTGAGCAGTCGCCCCACCGATCGCCGCGCCATCATCGAAGAGGCCGCCGGCATTACCAAGTTCAAGACCAAGAAGCGTCTGGCAGAAGCTCGCCTGGAAGATGCCAAGCAGAATCTCGCCCGCGTGAACGACATCTTCGAGGAAGTCACCCGTCAGATGAATTCGCTTAAGCGCCAGGCGTCGAAGGCCGAGCGTTACGCCAGGCTGCGCGAGGAGATGCGGGGCAAGCTTCGTCTGGTCCTGGCCAGCAAGTTCGCCCAGTTGGAGGCAGAAAGCGCATCACTTGATGCCCAAATCACCACCATTTCTCAGGAGATGCGCCAACAAGCGGATAGCGTTCAACAGTTCGAAGCCGAGCATTCAGAACGCACGCAACGTGGTTACGCCATTGAGTCTGAGGTTCGCGAGAATCGCGAGCGCCTGAGTCAACTGAAGCTTGAGTCCGATCGCGCCCACGCCCAGCGGCAGCACAACCAGGAACGCTGCGCCGAGCTGGTCATGCGAATCGCCTCGTCTGAGGCTGAACTCGCGCAGGCGCAGCAACGGCTGGCGGCGCTCGAAGCCGAACGCGATGCCAACCGTCAGATCCTCAGCTCCGCAGCCGACGATCTTGCCGCGGCGCAGAACGAACTGACGCAGAGCCAGCAGGAGGCTTCTGCCGCAGCCGCTGCCTTGTCGCAGATGGAACGCCAGCAGGAACAATCGCGGGGCACAATTCTTGAAGCCATCGCGGCAGCGTCCAACCTGCGCAACCAGATCACACAGGTAGAAGAACGTTTGGCCGGAGTGGATCGTGAAGCGCAGCGGTTGCAAGCGGAGATGACCAGCGCATCCTCTCAGGTCGAAGCTTTCGGAGGCCAGCGGGGGCAATTGGGGTTGGAGTTTGAAACCGTCTCTCAGCGCGTAGCGGGTCTGGCTGAGGAACTTCTCCAGGCGCGGCGGGCGCTCGATTCCAAGCGTCACCAGGAAAGCGAGGCGAAAAGCCATCTCGACAGCCTTCGTGCCGAATACGCGACGTCGATAGGCAGGAAGGGCTCGCTCGAAGCCGTGATCGCCGAGCATGGTTACTCGACCGAGTCCGTTCGCCGCCTGTTTCAGTCCGGAGTGATGCAGGGCGGCCTCGCCCCGGCCGGAGTTCTCGCCGATTTTCTCGAAGTGGAAACCCGCTACGAAGGCGTGGTTGAGGACTTTCTGCGCGATGAACTGAACTACATCGTAGTAAAATCCTGGGACGCGGCCGACGAGGGCCTGCGCCTGTTACGCACCGATGTCGACGGCCGGGCCACGTTTCTGGTCCATCCCGAAGATTCCCAGGCCAAGTTTTCGTTTGTGGTCGATGCAAACGCTCACCAGGTGCAACCCGAGCGCGAGATCATTCCGCTGAAGAATGCGATTCGCGTCCTCAATGGATTTGGGCGATCACTCGAAGTCATCTTGCCCAAGTTGCGCGACGGCTACATTGTTCCCGATCCCAAATTCGCCCGCGAGCTGGCGTTGGAAAATCCCGAGTCGTTCTTCCTTTCGCAATCGGGCGAGTGTTTCCACAATGTCACCGTGACCGGCGGCAAACAGCGTGCTGAAGGTCCCCTTTCGATGAAGCGCGAACTGCGCGATGTGTTGCGCATGTTGACCGAACTGGAAGGCGCGCTTCGGAACGAAGAAATGCGCGTCCTGGCACTGGGCCACGAAATCAAAGACCTGACTTCCCTGCTTGATCGCCTCGAGGGTGAAAAACGGGAGGCTGAAAAGCAGGCCATGACGTCCGGCCATTTGCTGCAGCAACTGGAGTCGGAATTCACCAAGGTCAATGAACGCCTGCAAGCCTCGGGTCAGGAGTTGAAGCGCCTTGACGCCGAGCGCGCCGAGAAGGGGTCTCTGCTCGAACAGCTGAGATCACAGATTGCCCTGGCGGAACAAAATCGCATGGAACTAGAGCTGGCTGCGACCTTGACGCAGGAACAACTTTCAGGTTTGCGCGAACGCCGCAATCTGGCGGCGGAGAGCGCATCTCATCGTCTGGCCAACGTCGCCACCCTCGAAGAGCGCCATCGCTCGGCCTCCTCCGGTCTGGAGCGACTGGAGTCGCTCGTTCTTGAAATGACGGAACGTGTGGAAGCGTTGCGGACGCAGATCGAATCAGCGACCGCCGAGACGGCACAGCGCGCCACGCAAAACCAGGAACTTGCCATCAAACTGGTGGAGTTCGATGCCGAGCGCAATGCCTGCGAGACTCGCGACAGCCTGCTTCAGTTCGAATCAGAACATGTGCGCGCCCGCCTGGTGGAAATTGACGGGGCGCTGCATCAGGCCCGCCAGTTGCTTGACCAGTCTCGTGACCGCAGAGCCGAGCTTTCGGCGACTGCTGCAAAGTTGCAGTCCGACGCACAGTACATGGCCGAGAGTTGCCTGAACGAACTGGGGCTCCAGCGTCAAGAACTGACGGCCGACACAACGATCCCAATCGCCACCGGCGAACAGCTTGTCCTGGAAGATCGGATCCACCGCGAGATGCGGACTCGCCTCGATGCCATGGGCCCGGTGAACATGATGGCACTGGAAGAGTACAAGGAAACCGCCGAGCGCCATGCCTTCCTCGAAACGCAGAGAAAAGATCTTTACGATTCCATCGAGAATACTCAGGCGACGATCAAAGAGATCGACACCTTCTCACGCCAGAAGTTTGAAGAGGCCTTCCACAGGATCAACGAAAATTTCCAGGCTACATTCTTCAAGTTATTCGGCGGCGGGCACGCCTACATGCGCCTGACGGACGAGGAGAACAGCGCCGAGAGTGGCATCGACGTAGTGGCATCGCCACCCGGAAAGAAGCTTCAGAACGTTTTACTGCTCTCGGGCGGAGAAAAAGCGATGACGGCGTTGGCTCTGCTGGTCAGCATCTTCCAATATCAGCCCAGCCCGTTCTGCATCCTTGACGAAGTAGACGCGCCGCTCGATGAAGCCAACATTGGGCGCTTCACCGAACTGGTGAAAGAGATGGCAGTACAGACCCAGTTCGTCCTCATCACCCACAGCAAGAAGACAATGAGCATCGCTCCGGTGCTGTACGGCGTGACCATGCAGGAACCGGGAGTGTCCAAGCTGGTGTCGGTTCGCTTCGGAGCCACAGCGTAAGACTGCATCGAAGACCGTGTGGGGCGGACTTTCTTGTCTGCCGCTTTTGAATTTGATTTCAAGCAAGCGCGGGCGAGGACGCCCGCGCCACACGGTCAAACCTGCTTGCGAGTATCCACCGTCTCGCCCTTCTCCACGAACGCCTGCATCCATCCAAGCACACTCGTCCACCCCTGGGCGTGATCGCGGGCTGCCAGCGGAGCGCCGGCAAAACCCTCCTGACGGATTTTTACGACCGTGCCTGTCCCCATCTTCTGCGGGCCGGCATGCTGCAAGCCGTGAACGCTGCGCGGTTCCAGTTCCCAGCGGACCACCGTTTTCAGCGATCCATTCCAACTTGCAATCCAGGTGTGAACCAGCAGCCGAGGCGGATTGATCTCCAGATATTCGCCATCCACGCGAAACGCAGTGCCATCCGCGCCGATGCCGACGCTCGACCATTTGCCACCCGGCCGAAGATCGGCTGTCCATTCAGTGATGCGGTACATGCCCTGCTGCCCCCACCACTGCGGCATCTGTTTCGGATCGGTAATCGCCTGGAAGACCCGCTCCGGCGGCGCCGCGATGAATATTTCTCCCGTAACCGCATCTTGCGCGGGAGTTACTGTGACGGTGTCCATTTAGTTTCTCCTGTCTACTTCTCGACAAATTGTTTGAGGTACCCAACCACACCACCCCAGCCGCCGCTGTAGCCTTTGCGCGCCACGGGTTCGTCCGCCAGGCCGCTATGTGTAACTTCCACCCGCGTTCCGTTGCCCGCGGGCGTCAGTTTCCAACGGACCAACGTCGCGCGACCGGGCTGGCTATGCCAGTTCGCAACCCATGTATAGGCCAGCTGGCGAGGTGGGTCGTATTCGAGAATTTCGCCGCTGACGTTGAAATCAGAAATACCGTTGACAGAGATGTTGCCCGTCGGGTCGTAGGACTCGGACCGCCACTGTCCGCCAACCCGAGCATCTATCTTCCAAAGCCGTTTCTTGCACCGACCCTCCCCGCCCCACCACTGCATCAACTGTTGTGGGTCGATCAGAGCTGCAAACACTCGCTCTGGAGGCGCGGCAACGTCGATTTCCGCGATAACCACATCCTGACCGGTCATAACTTGAACTGAGGCCATAGCTCTCTCCCTGAAGTATTTGTCGATACGAGAGGCCTATCTTTGACGGTGGAGGTCGAAGACTTCTTTCATCTCTTTGCCGTGGTCCACGTAGTTCCACTCCTCGGTGTGATGGTTCGCGTCGAGCACGGAAATGACAACGTGATGCATGTGGCCGGCCTCAGTGCTGGCAAGATTGGTGGCGTCCAGGAAGTCAAACGTGATGGTCTTGCCGTCAGGAGATGTGGTAGCCGTCATCCGGGGCTGGTTCCCGGCGCCGCAGTAGTGGGTCATGAGCAGGCGCTCGCCGTCGACGTTGAACATGGTGATCATGTCTTCCTTGCCCTTAATCTCACTCATCAACGCCGAACCCATGGCAGTGGCGCGAAAATCCACTTGCACCGGCTCGCCGCTGGACGTTTTCCCTTCCCACGAACCGGAAAGGACCTTGAGCTGTTCAAAAGACTTCTGCGCATCGGACGCGGCAAAGGCCATTGTGCCGGCCAGGGTTGAGGTCAAAACAACGGCGACTAGAGCCAGAGTGCGTAGGTTTTTCATTTCTGTTCCTTTCATTCCTTTCTTTTTTCCCAAAGAGTTATTTATGTTTGGTGCCATGCTGCGCGGTTTCTTCGGCATACTCCGCTTCCACAAAGGCCTTCAAATTCGTGAGACTGCTCTGCCAGAAGACTCGGTATTGCTCCAGCCACGAATCCACCGCCCGCAATGGCTCGGGATTGAGCTGGTAAAGACGATGCCGCCCTTCGCGCCGTTCCTGCACCAGGTGGGCGCGCCGCAGCAATCGCAGATGTTTGGAGATCGCAGGCCGTGACACTGGGAAGGCCCGCGCAATTTGCCCCGCGGGCTGACTGCCGCTGCGCAACAGGTCGAGCACCGCCCGGCGGGTGGGATCGGCCAGGGCATGAAAGGCGGCTTCAGTAGAATATGTAACCGATCGGTTCCGCATAATGCGTAACCATACCGTTACATAAATGCCCTGTCAAGAAGTTTTTTGGGAATCAAATGTGGGCGCGGGCGTCCCGCTCCCGCAGGAGCAGCAAGAGCCTTGCGCCGAGGCCACTAACCCGGATACCAGATTTTTCTAGGATCGTCCACGCCCCGCCGGTACTCCCACGATTCATCGATCAACCGCTTCAGATCGAACCGAGGCTTCCATCCCAACAGGAACTTCGTTTTGGCATTGTCCAGCCAAGTCGACCAGTACGGAGTGGAGATCGGGACTGCAGGCAGATTTCGTGCCTGGTTCAGGTAGTCAGCAACCTGCTGGTAGTCAACCGGCTCGTCCATGCAAACGTTAAAAGTCTGCTGCCGGGCCTTGGGATGGTTCAGAGCCAGCACAATGGCATTCACCAGATCGCTGACGTGAACAAAGTTGCGTTTCACGGCCTTGCCCTCGGGATCGAGCATGAGCGCGACGGCTCCGGTCTTGAGGTACTCAGCGGCCCGTTCCGCTCCGACCAGATCGCGCCATCGCGGTCCTCCGAAAACATCTTCGCCGAACGATAGCGAATATTTGAAGTCGTCTTTCTCCATGATCCACGGGGCGCGCAGGCAACATCCGCTGAGGTCATACTGAATGAAGTACTGCTCCAGCATCACCTCCTCGAGGACCTTCGAAAGCGCGTAACAACCGGGATAGGCGCTATGTTTCTGTAATTCAGTAACCGGAATCGGATGACGATAGAAAAAGTGTCCCATGGCGGCGTCGCCGCCAATCAGAACAATCTGCTTGAACGACGAACTGCCGCGGCACTCTTCCAGCAACCAGAATAAGCCCTTGACGGTGACGTCCATGACATCGTCCGGAGTCTCCTTGCAGGTCGCGCAATGCAGAACATGAGTGACGCCGCGCATGGCCCGGCTCACTGCTTCGCGATCGGCCATGCTTCCCTTCGCAATTTCCAGGCGCGGCCCCGGCTCCAGAACCCGGTTATGACAGAAGGCACGAACCCGTACGTCGCGGTGCTCGTCCGAGCGGAGAATTCGATCGATGAAATGGCTGCCTACTTTGCCGGTAGCGCCTGTGACCAGGATGAGATGGGAAACATCCGAGCTTGATTGCTTCATGGCGTGGCAATCTACATCAGGCGACGGGGGAGAGCAACGCTCTCACTGCTCGAAGGCGTCATCCTGAGCCTGCGAAGGATTTCGCGCGAATCGCGCACGAGGTGTGTGTGAACCGATTCTGCTGCCCGCGAAATCCTGCGGGACTAAAGTCCCTCAGGATGACGCCCCTGCTTAGAGTGTGTTTCGCGGCGAACCGCTACTTCGATCCGTTCCCGTTGCGAACTATGTCGAGGAAGGCCTGATGCACTCGCGGATCGTCGGAAAGTTCGGGATGGAACGTGGCAGCCATCACCTTCCCCTGCCGCACCGCCACAGGATCGTCACCCTCGGTGGCTATCACACTCACTTCCGACCCCACGCGCTCGATCTTGGGAGCACGGATGAATACCATTTCCATCGGAGACGAACCCGACTCTTGGTTTACCAGGGTACCTTTGCGGATGGAGCTGTCGACCTGCCGCCCGTAGGCGTTGCGGCGGATTGCGATGTCGATCGCGCCCAGTCCGGCCTGCTTCGGATTCTCGACTTCGCTGGCCAGTAAGATCGCGCCCGCGCAGGTACCGAAAGAGGGCTTCGTCCTGACGAACTGTTTCAGCTTTTCAAACCCCGCTTCCCCCAGGAGCTTAAGAAAAGTCCCGGACTCGCCGCCGGGGATGACCAGGCCGTCAATGTCATCGAGTTGTTCGGGCTTCCTGACCAACACAACTTCGGCACCCAGCGCTTCGAGCCGGCGGCGGTGCGCGTCAAAGTCGCCCTGCAGGGCCAGCACTCCAATTCTCATGTGAGTAATCACGAATGGCTTCGACTGTAGCGCCGGCATCCTGCCGGCGTTACGATGGCGGTCCGCGCAGCGGTAAACCTACCAGCCCCGCGTCTGGAGCATATGGGCCTCATCCATCCCGGCCACGGCAAGGCCTTTCATCGCCCCGACCAGGTCCTCACTGACTTCAAGTAATACTTTAGGATCGTTGAAGTGGGTTGCGGCTAACACAATAGCCTTGGCCCGCTTTGCTGCCTCTTCAGGGTTGGCAAATGTCGTCGAATCCTGCATGAAAATGCCAGAGCCGACGAACACCGATTCCGCTCCCAACTGCATGACCAGCGCCGCATCTGCGGGAGTTGCGATTCCGCCGGCTGAGAAGTTTGGAACCGGCAGCTTGCCTGCCTTGGCCACCATTCTCACTAGCTCGTAAGGCGCCTGGTGCTCTTTCGCCTTGGCGTAAAGCTCCTCTTCGCCCAGCACGGTCAGGATTCTCATCTCCTGCACAATCTGTCGCATGTGCTTCACCGCGTGGACCACGTCGCCAGTGCCGGCCTCTCCTTTGGTGCGAATCATCGCCGCTCCCTCGGCGATCCGCCGCAGGGCCTCGCCCAGGTTGCGCGCCCCGCACACGAACGGAACCTTGAAGGCATGCTTGTCCACGTGGTGAGCTTCGTCGGCCGGCGTCAGAACTTCGGACTCGTCGACGTAGTCAACGCCTAGTTCCTGAAGGATTTGGGCTTCGGCAAAATGTCCGATGCGGCACTTGGCCATCACCGGAATAGAAACCGCGGCCATGATTTCGCGAATCTTTTTGGGTGATGCCATGCGCGCCACGCCACCCTCGGCGCGAATCTGCGCCGGCACCCGCTCCAGCGCCATTACCGATACGGCGCCGGCTTTTTCGGCAATGACTGCCTGCTCGGCGTTGGTAACGTCCATGATGACGCCGCCCTTCAGCATCTCTGCCAAACCGGTCTTGAGGCGCAGGCTGGTCGAGTTTCCATTGCTCTGTGACATGAGCTTCTCTCCTATGTTTACCGTAAGGTGTTAGCATAGTCCTGAAGTGGACTTGCCAGAAGGTCCATTTACTTTATTCTGTCCATACCAATTGAGAAAGCCGTTGGTCGTTGATCGTCGGGCTCCAGGAGACAGGATGATTTGGCGAATGACCAACGACTGACGACCAACGACAAAGTCCATGCCCAAACTGGCCACCTTCCTGCCCCTCAGCCTTTCGGCGCCGTCACCGGGTACGCCGCTCTACCGCTGGTTCTACAGCGAGCTCCGGGCTGCGATTCTCGAGGGGCGGATAGCGCCGGGAGCGCGCCTTCCGGCGACCCGCGACCTGGCGCGGGATTACAAACTCTCTCGCGCCACGGCTGTAACCGCGTTTGACCAGCTTCGATCCGAGGGCTATGTGGAAGGGCGAGTGGGAGCCGGAACCTATGTCAGCCAGGTTCTTCCCGACGACCTGCTGCAAGTGGCCCGTACCAGCGCGGCACAAGCGGCCGGTCCGAAGCGCGTGCGCTGGTCCTCTTACGCAAAGCGTCTGAAGGACTATCGCGGCGGAGAGCCACGCATTACGCGGGCCTTTCGCACCAACCAGGCTGCCCTCGATGTTTTTCCCACCACGCTTTGGGCGCAGGTCGCGTCCCGGCGTCTACGGCGGGCTTCCACCCAGCTTCTGGCCGGAGGCGAGGCCCTGGGATACCGACCGCTGCGCCAGGCTGTGACGGAATATCTCAATGCGTCGCGCGGGGTGAAGTGTTCCGTGGACCAGGTTCTGATCACTTCCGGCGTGCAGGAGGCAGTGGATCGCGCAGCGCATCTGTTGCTCGATCCCGGAGCGCCGGTGTGGGTCGAAGAACCTGGCTATCCCGGAGCGGCAATCGTCTTTCGTGCGGTGGGCGCGAAAGTCTGCCCGGTGCCGGTCGATGCCGAGGGACTTGACCTTGAATCGGGCCGGAGACGATGGGGATCTGCCCGCCTGGTCTACGTTACGCCCGCACACCAGTTCCCTCTCGGCGTCACGATGAGCCTGCGAAGGCGTCTGGCGCTGCTGGAATGGGCCCGCCGCTCGCAAACCCTCATCTTTGAGGACGATTACGACAGCGAATATCGCTACGCCGGCCGACCGATTCCGGCGCTGCAGGGACTCGATCGCGCGGGAGTCGTCATCTTTGCCGGCACCTTCAATGAAGTGCTCTTTCCCGCCCTTCGTCTGGCGTATCTCGTGGTGCCGCCGTCGATGGTGGACCGTTTTGCGGCCGCCCAGTCGGTCACCATGCGGCATGCTCCGTTGCTGGATCAGGCCGTGCTGTGCGATTTCATCACGGAAGGACACTTCGCGAGGCACATCCGCCGCATGCGCGAGCTCTATGCTCAACGGCTGGCGGTGTTGCTGGAAGCTTCTCGATCCCGCCTGGACGGTCTCCTCGAAATTCCCAGCGTTGAGGCCGGCCTGCAAACGGTGAGTTGGCTGGCACCGGGAATCGGTGCGGAGCGTGCTGCGGAGGAGGCTGCCAGGCGGGAGGTCGAGGTAATTCCGATCAGCAGGTACGCCACGCGTCCGTTAAGCAGGCAGGGCCTGCTGCTCGGGTTCGCCGCAGTGGACAAACGCGAGTTGCGCCGCGGAGTCGAGGAACTGGGAAAAGCTTTGGAAGCCTGTGAGCGTACAAGTCGAACCGGCGGTCACGGCCGCCGGTAACCTGCGTAACTTGGACACCCTCCAACCAGGAGCTACGATCAGCCGGTATTCATCACTTCACTGATATAGGAAACTGGCATTGAGACTACTGCGACGCATACTGATCACTATCGGCGTCACGCTCGCGGTGGCGTTTTTAATCATGGAGTGGATCGCTCCGGTCGCACTTTCTTATTACGGGGCCAGTAAAGCGCCCGCCGTCGCCCGAGTGGTTCCCACAGAATTGAAAGATCGTACGGTTTCCGAGGTCTCAGGCACGAGGCTCAAGTACGTCGGCTATGAGTTTGAGGTCCCGTGGACTGATCTCGACGAAGCCAGGACCAAACTCTATCCAAAAGACAAACCCACCCGGGTTGTTCTGGAATTTCATTCCGGATTGAGACTGATGGTTACAGCGATCCCGGCCCGCGAAATGGTCAGCGGCCTGCCCGCGGAACTAAAGACTTCTCCTCAGGAAATGGAAGCGGCTTTCGGCCCCGATGCCATGCAATCTGATTACAATTTCGTCAAGGCTCTCTACGAGTTCAGCCCGGAAAAGATGCATCACTGGATCATCTCGTCAAACGTTTTCGGTCGCGAGGCGAGCCTTTTGATCCTCAAGTCTCTCGCGCCGCTGAAGTGCGCCGAGAGCGGGATCTTCAGAGTACAGAACGAAACCTTCAAGGGTTTTCAGCAAGGCAATGCTCAGATTCGCGAAGACGGAGTCGCGGTAAATCTCTATACCGATGACGGCAGCGTCGAGATCATTTTTGCCGAAAAAAATTACGGGCATGGCGCCCTGGTTACGCAGCCTGAGATCAATCGCATCATCCAGTCCTTGCGCAAGGCGGGTTAGAGACTTCCCGACTGAGCCTATTTCAAAAACTTGGCGAACATGCGCTCGGCGTCCACCGAGATGAATAACGCCTGCCCGCGAGCCAGCACTTCGCCCTTTTGATTCAGAATCTCACCCATATTTACATGCTTTCGCCGCTGCGAGCTTACTTCCCGCGACTCCACTCGCAGAGGCTTTTTGAGCGGCACCGGACGCAGGTAGTCCACCGTCATCTGCGCTGTCACGGCCACCACCTTCCGCAATTTGTTCACTTTGCCCATGGCTTCGTCCAGAATTGTGGCGATGATGCCGCCGTGGCAATGTCCGGGAGGCCCGGTGTAGCGTTCATCCAGACGAAAGCGGCAGACGAATGTCTTGCGCTTCTTGTCATATGTGAACTTCAGATGCATGCCGGCGACATTATCCGGCCCGCAGGCAAAGCACTCGTTCCTTCGAAAGCGAACGCTTCGCAGTAAGTGACCGCTGCCGCGAGGTTTCTTGGCCATAGGATTGAGCGTCGAAAGGGATTTTATACCGGCTTGCTGCAAGTTCTTCGCGCTACTCCCGCGCTCAGTGTCCTCTGTGGTTAGCGCTTCACCGCGACGCTTGCGCCGATGACATAGAGCTGTGATAGACTTCCGGGCGATCCGCAGATTTATTTTTTTGTTTTCATTTGTCGCTGTTGCGAATCCACGGCCTTCGGAGGTCTGGTAGATGGGGCTCGCTCTTCTCGCGATTATCTGGCTGATCACCTTCTTCAGCACCTACTTCTTTGTGGCAAAAACCTGGTGGCTGCCCCACGGCGCTTCCACGTCGGCGGCATTCATCGACAACCAGTTCGCCCTGACCTATGTTCTGATGGGAATCGTCTTCGTGGCGGCACAAGGTGCCTTGGGTCTGTTCGTGTGGCAGTACCGCGACCGCGCTGACGCCAGGAAGGTTGAGTACTCCCACGGCAATACCAAGCTCGAAGTGCTCTGGACGGTGCTCACCGCCGTGCTCTTTGTCGGCCTGAACCTTATGGGAAGCAACGTGTGGGCACACGAGCGCTTCGCCCCGGCGGAGCCGGGATCGATTCCGGTGGAAGTTACGGGCATGCAGTTTGCCTGGTATTTCCGGTATACCGGACCCGACGGCAAGTTTGGCGGCACAAGTCCCAAGCTCATGGACCCGTCCGCCGGCAACGAAGCCGCCGTTGGACTTGACACTTCAGATCCAGCCGCCAAGGATGATGTGGTTACAGGCACTATGTACCTGCCGGTGAATCGCCAGGTGGACCTGCGACTGCGCGCCGTGGACGTAATTCACAGCTTTTTTGTGCCCAGTATGCGCTTCAAACAGGACGCAGTTCCTGGCCTTGAAATTCACATGCACTTCACTCCCACCGAAGTTGGTGAGTACGAAATTGCCTGCGCCGAGCTCTGCGGCCTCGGCCATTACAAAATGCACGGCATGCTGAAAGTCGTCAGCCAGGAAGACTTCGACAAATGGCTGGCAGCCCGAGAGGCGGAGAAACAATAAAATCATGGTGGCCCAAGACGCTCACGATCCCCACGGACACGACTCGCACGCGATTCACGCCCATGCAGCCCCAAGCGGCTTCATTCGTAAATACGTCTTCAGCCTCGATCACAAAGTCATTGGGCTGCAATATTACTTTTTGGCGCTGAGCGCGGTATTCGTCGGCATGTTCCTGTCGTTGCTGATGCGTATCCATATGATTTGGCCGACGGCAGATCTGCCGATCCTCGGTCATATTCAACCGGAAACCTATCTCAGCCTGCTGACCATGCACGGCACTATCATGGTGTTCTTCGTGCTGACCACCGCGCCTCAGGGCGGCTTCGGCAATTACTTTCTGCCCATCCAGATCGGTGCGCCAGATATGGCGTTTCCGGTCCTGAACATGCTCTCGTTCTGGACTACTTTCATCGCGTTTATCACAATTCTCGCCGCCTTCTTCGTCACCGGGGGCGCTCCTCTACACGGCTGGACGGGCTACGCTCCGCTGAGCGCTCTTCCGAGCGCCGGGCCAGGGGAACAACTGGGCGCGGATCTCTGGATAACGAGCATCGCTATCTTCTGCGTAGCGTCGCTGATGGGCGCACTGAACTTCATCACCACCGTTCTGGATTTGCGAGCCAAGGGCATGACCATGATGCGTATGCCCCTGACGGTGTGGTCGTGGTTCATCACCGCCATCCTCGGACTGCTGGCTTTCGGCGTTCTCCTCTCAGCAGGCATCCTGCTACTACTGGATCGCAATCTCGGTACCAGCTTCTATGTCCCTCTGGTAGTGGTGAATGGCCAGATCATGGGACACAAGGGCGGCTCGCCGCTCCTGTGGCAGCACCTGTTCTGGTTCTTCGGACACCCCGAGGTCTACATCGCCATTCTTCCCGGCATGGGCGTGGCTTCTCAGCTGCTTTCGACGTTCTCGCGCAAGCCGATCTTTGGTTATAAGGCGATGGTCTACGCCCTCATGGGCATTGGCTTCCTGGGATTCATGGTCTGGGGACATCATATGTTCATGAGCGGCATGAGCCCGTATTCGGCCTTCGCCTTTTCGATCATGACCATGGCGATCGGCGTCCCTTCGGCGATCAAGACTTTCAACTGGCTGGGGACGATCCGCGGCGGACGAGTTCGCTTCCAGACTCCGATGCTCTACGCCATCGGATTCGTTTCGCTATTCGTTTCGGGCGGACTGAGCGGACCGTTTCTGGCCCAGCCGGTTCTTGACATCCCGCTGCATGACACCGCATTCGTGGTCGGACATTTTCACCTGATCATGGGCGTAGCGGCAATCTTCGGCATGTTCGCGGGGACCTACTACTGGTTCCCCAAAATGTTCGGCCGCATGATGAATGAGCGCTGGGGCCGCGTTCATTTCTTCCTCACATTGGCGGGAACCTACGCCATCTTCATGCCCATGCACTATCTCGGCATGGCGGCGCAGCCACGACGTTATTCCCAGTTCACCGAACTCGCCTACCTCCAGCACCTTGTTCCTTTGAACCGGTTCATCACTTATGCGGCGATCATAACCATCGCGGCTCAGTTCATCTTTGTGATCAACCTTTTCTGGAGCATGTTCAAAGGCCCGAAGGCGAGCGACAACCCGTGGGAATCGACCACCCTCGAATGGATCACTGCCACCCCGCCTCCGCATGACAACTTTGGCGGAAAAACTCCCGTGGTTCACCACGGGCCGTATGAGTACAGCGTTCCCGGAGCGCCGAAAGATTACACAATGCAAACCGACCCGGCGACAGTGCCGACGCACTAGCAAAACCCCGCGGGCGAGGGCGCCCGCGCCACACAGTCAGAAATGGCGACTTTGAGCCCATCGGTAACGATCAGCGATCCCGCGGTCAAGGATCCGAAAACCGGCTACGGCCGCGGTGGCGCCCAGCCACCAGCCGCGGGCGGTGGCGGCGGCGATCGCGGCGGCAATGGCTCTCCCGACTACGGTCAGCGCCTGCGTCGTACGCGCCTTGGGCTGCTGGTCGGCCTCGTCTCCAGCACCATGGTCTTTGTTTCCTTCACCAGCGTTTACATCATGCGCCGGGGACTTCCCACGCTCGACGATCGCACGGGCGGCTACGTTCACGACTGGATGCAAGTGAGTTTGCCCACCGGATTGCTGGTGATAAACACCCTTCTCCTGATTCTGAGCAGCATTACGGTAGAACTGGCCAGACGGCAGATTACGCGACAGGCGGCACTGGCTCCGGTCCAGTCCATCCCTGGAATTTCCATTGGTAGAGAGAGCAACTTTCCCATGGCTCGGAGCCACGGTTGTGCTTGGCCTGGGTTTTCTGGCGGGACAGTGGATGGCCTGGCGGGAACTCGCGGCGCGCGGATTTTACCTGGCCACGAGTCCAAGCAGCTCCATGGTTTATGTGTTGACCGCGACCCACGCCGTTCACCTGGCGGGAGGGCTGCTGGTGCTGCTGTACGCAACCACCACCGGATTCCTGCACCGACCGGTGGAAGGACGCCGCATCGTGGTGGATGTGACAGCGTGGTACTGGCACTTCATGGCATTTGTTTGGATTTACATTTTTGCCTTGCTGGAGTTCGTTCGCTAGGGTCTTGGATCCAAGGTTCGTAAGTGTGTATACGCTGTCGTCCCGACCGAAGCGCGGCGAAGCAAGCGCAGTGGATGGACCTGTTGTTGCTCGAAGTAGCACCGAATTCCGAGTCAGTACGTTAGCTGGTTGATTTCAATAACACCAGGAGACCAACCCATGTCGGATGTCGCGGTGCAGCAGGGGACGGGCGTTTACGAACCGTCCTTGTTTGGCACCTATTCCAAGAAAATCGGGATGTGGCTGTTTCTGCTTTCTGACTCGCTCACTTTCGGGGCGCTGCTGTACGCTTACACCTACGGCCGCGTATCCACTCCGAACTGGCCCACGCCTTTCCATTCCGAGAGCATCAGAAATGCGACTTTCATGACCGCGTTTCTGCTTACCAGTTCGCTGACCATGGTTTTTGCCGTGCGTGCTGCGGCTCTGAAAGACCTGAAGGCGCAACGGCTTTGGCTGCTTGCCACCATGGCCTGTGGCCTGGGATTCGTCATTCTTCACGGCCGTGAGTGGACCAACCTCATTGCCGAAGGCCTGAGCTTGCCGGTCTTCCCTTTGCCTCCCGGACATGCAGGCAAGGCCGAATTTGTGGATGTAACCAGGACCGTGCCGCAGTTTGCCGCCACTTTCTTTGGCCTGACAGGAATGCACATGCTGCACGTCACCCTCGGAGTGGTTTACCTCGGCGTGATTGCGTTGCGAAGGTGGTTTATCCCGATCCTCCTCGGCCTGTGGCTGTGCGCCTGGCTGGGAACTCCGGCTTACAGTCCGTTCCACTACGGCGCGCATGTGCTACTGCTTACAGCCATCGTTATTTCGTTCATACTGTGGCTGAAACCCAAAGTTTATGACGCTTCGGACGTTGAGGTTGCCGGCCTGTACTGGCACTTCGTGGACCTGGTCTGGATGTTCATTTTCCCGCTGGTCTACCTGATGTCGACGAGGATCGTTTAGTGGTGCGTGGTTGGTAAATTACAATTTATTCTTATTGAGGAGCGCTGCTCTCCATGATGGATGCAACTCAACTAGCGATCGAGCATCAGGTGGCCGAAGAACAGACCCATCACCCCAAGAGCCAGTTCCTGTGGGTGTGGGGGGTCTTGTTGATCCTGACCGGTGCCGAAGTTTACCTGGCCTATCAGAACATGGAACTGGTTCGGATGCTGTCCATTCTGATGGGACTGTCTGTGATCAAGGCTGCTCTCATCATTGCCTACTTCATGCATATGAAGTTTGAAGTCTCGGCGATGAAATGGGTCACCATGAGCTCGCTGGTGTTCTGTTTAGCCATGATGCTGGTGTTCTTGCCCGACGCATTTCGAATCCTCCACCTGGGAGTGCAATGAAGCTGCGCCTGTTCACGCTCGCGGTATTTCTGCTGCTCTGGGCTGCTCCGGCCTTCAGTCAGGGCTGTGTCATGTGCTACAGCTCGGCCGCCGGTTCGAGTAAAGAGGGCCAGAACGCCATCAGCCGCGCCGTGTTGGTTCTGCTGCTGCCCCCAGTCGCCTTCATGACGCTGGGTGCAGGCATGGTCGTCCGCTACAGCAGGAAGCGGGATGAGGAACACTCCTCCGGCAAGTAAACCACCCCGATTCAGGTAGGGGCACGTGTCCTCACCTGCCCGGCCGAGCAAGCTCGCCGGTTGGTGACTCAATCTAAACAAAACTACCGTGAAATTCTGAGTCATCCTGAAGGACTCTCAGTCCTGAAGGATTTCGCGCGCACTGGCACACTTGCGGTCCTCTGTATGTCCACTGCACGCCAGATGCTTCGCGAGCTCAGCATGACGCCGGGTCAGAAGGCGCAAGATTGCCTTATAATAGAAAGATTGCCTACCGCCTCTGAAGCCGCCTGAGCGACCTCCTTTGGTGGTCAGTGCGTGCGGAAATGGCTGCAAAGGCCCTCATTTACCGATGTCCACGGAAACAATTGTTGTACGCGGCGCGCGGGTTCACAACCTCAAGAATGTGGACTTTGAAATCCCGCATAATTCATTGACGGTGGTCACCGGAGTTTCTGGTTCCGGCAAATCGTCCCTTGCCTTCGACACCATTTACGCCGAAGGCCAGCGCCGCTACGTGGAATCCCTGTCGGCCTACGCTCGCCAGTTCCTGGAGCGGATCGAAAAACCCGACGCTGACATGATTGATGGCATCGCGCCGGCAGTGGCCATCCGCCAGAAGAACGCCACCCGCAACCCGCGTTCGACGGTCGCGACGGCAACTGAGATTTACGACTACCTGAGGCTGCTCTTTGCCCGCGTGGGACGGACCTTTTGCCTGCACTGCGGACGTGAGGTCAAAAAAGACACCGTGGATGAAGTAACCGCCGCACTGCTGGCTCTGGGAGAAGGCGCTCGGCTCAATGCTCTGTTTCCGCTCCAAAGCGGCCTTCCGCCGGCGGTCAAGGAACCAAGCCGTGCGAAGAAACAAGTTCCCAAGCGCAGCACTGGTGTTCCATCGAATGCGGTTATGGCAAGCCCGACGGCTGTCTCGAAGGCGTCCCGCTCTCGGCGCAAGCCGGACACAGCGCTCTCCGACCAACTCAAAACTCGTCTCTCCGCTCTGCGCCAGCGCGGTTTCAACCGCCTATACCAGGACGGCCAAATTTTCGAATTCTCCACTCCGGAGTCTCTCCTTGACCTCGATTTCAGCCGCCCCGTATTTTTGCTCGTCGATCGTCTCGTCGTAAGTCAGGACGCTCGTGCCCGTATCGTGGATGCCATCGAAATCAGCTACCGGGAATCAGGTGAGGTCATCTTTGAGACAGCCCCGCGTGACGATCAACCATCGCAACCGTTGCGTTTTTCTCAGCGTTTTGAGTGCAAGCAGTGCAACATTCGCTACGAGGAGCCCGAGCCGCGCCTCTTTTCCTTCAACAATCCTTACGGCGCCTGCCCGCGCTGCCAGGGCTTTGGCAATACTATCGACTTCGATCCAGACCTGGTGATACCTGACAAGTCCAGGACCTTGAATCAGGGCGCGATCGAGCCCTGGACCAAACCCAAATATCGCCCGCTGTTCACGGAGCTTAAGCGTTTCGCCAAGCAAGCGAACATCCCGCTTGATGTCGCCTGGGCTGAACTTGATCCCGAGCAGCGCCAAAAGATTATGGACGGCGAGGGTAAATTCCTGGGTGTCCGCGGGTTCTTTAATCATCTGGAACGCAAGAAGTACAAATTGCACGTGCGCGTCTTTTTGAGCCGCTATCGCGGATACTCGACCTGCTCAGCGTGTGGAGGCGCTCGACTTCGGATCGAGGCTCAGCAGGTCAAGATCGCGGGCAAGAACATTTGCCAGATCACGAGCATGACCGTCGAGGATGTCTCCAGGTTTTTCGCCGGGGTGAAGCTGACCGAGCAGGAGTCGGCTATCGCCGACAAACTGCTGCAGGAGATTCAGGAGCGCCTCCAATTTCTGATTGACGTTGGTCTGGAGTATCTGACCCTGGACCGCCTGGCCTCGACTCTCTCTGGCGGCGAAGCACAACGCATTCAGTTGGCGACGTCGCTGGGATCACGCCTGGTCGGAACCTTGTACGTGCTGGATGAACCGTCCATCGGACTGCACAGCCGCGACACTCACCGCCTGATCAAGATCCTCCACGACCTGCGCGATCTGGGAAACACCATCCTGGTGGTTGAGCACGATCCCGACGTGATGCGGGCCTCCGATCGCATTCTCGATCTTGGGCCGGGTGCCGGAGAAAGCGGCGGCCAGCTTATCGCCGCCGGAACCTACAACGAGATCCTGAAAGCCCCAGCCTCTCTCACCGGACGTTATCTCTCGGGAGAGCTTCGCATTCAACTTCCAACCGCACGGCGGAAGCCGGGCTCGCGGCAGATCAAGATTCTTGGCGCTCGAGCCCACAATCTCAAGAACATCGATTTGTGCGTTCCCCTGGGAATGCTGGTTGCAATCACCGGAGTTTCCGGGTCAGGCAAATCGACGTTGCTGCATGATGTGCTCTATCAGGCGTTGTCGGCTGCGAAAAAGCAGTCCGCGAACGGACAGAATGTTAATGGGCAGGGCGCTCACGGCACGAGTGCTGACGAACAAAATGACGGCACTCCCGTTCCGTCGCAATATTGGCGCGAACTGGACGGCGACGATCTCATTGACGATGTCATCCTCGTCGACCAGTCGCCCATCGGGCGAACTCCGCGATCCAATCCGGTGACCTACATCAAGGCCTTCGACGCGATCCGGGAACTGTTTGCGTCACTGCCGGAGTCTAAGAAGCGCGGTTTTTCGGCCGGGCACTTCTCGTTCAACATCCCCGGAGGGCGGTGCGAGACCTGTCAGGGTGATGGCACCGTGACCGTGGAAATGCAATTTCTGGCTGACGTGGAACTGATCTGCGAAGAGTGCAAAGGCGCGCGTTACAAGCCGCAAGTGCTTGAAGTGCGCTATCGCGGCAAGAATATCCACGAAGTGCTGAATTTGACGGTGAAAGAGGCGCTGCACTTCTTCTCCGGCGTACCCAAGATAGTGGAGAAGCTGCGTGTTCTTGAAGAAGTAGGTCTCGGTTATCTGCGGCTGGGCCAGTCTGCCACCACCCTTTCGGGTGGTGAGGCGCAGCGCATGAAGCTGGCTGCCCACCTGCAGCCAGCATCACGCGACATCGGGCGGCCATCCGGCGCTTCCGGCCAGCCCCGGCGCCGCAACCGCATGCTCTACATCTTCGATGAGCCCACGACCGGGCTTCATTTCGATGATGTCAGCAAACTACTCTCCGCCTTCCGGCGTCTAATTGAAGCAGGGGGCTCGATTCTGGTTATCGAGCACAATCTCGAAGTCATCAAGACAGCAGACTGGGTGATTGATCTCGGCCCCGAGGGCGGCGAGCGCGGGGGGTACGTGGTCGGTGTAGGCCCACCGGAGACAATCGCCAAGCTGCCGAATTCGTATACCGGGAAGTTCCTGTCGCAGGTTCTGAATGGAAACTAGCGCCACCAGCGGCCTCGTAGGGGCGGATGTCCCCATCCGCCCGGCGGAGCGAAGCTCCGCCGCCTCGGCTACAAACGGCACTGAACCCCCACCGGCGAGCTGCTCTCGCCCGCCCAGGCGGAGATATCCGGGCCCACGCGTGTTGTTCACATTTACGATGCTTGCCATTGCCAGCATCGCCTTAGCCCAGACGACCGGCAAGACCGTCCGCCATCACAAAGTCGAAGTCGAGGACCCCTCTTCCCCGCCCGAACTGATTCAGGCTGAAAGCGCGATCGAAAAGAAGGACTACGCCACTGCGGAACCCCTGCTGAAAAAAGTTGTCACAAAAGATCCCCAAAACTTTGCCGCGTGGTTCGACCTGGGGTTCATCTATAACGCACTCGGCCGCACCGACGACGCCATTGCGGCCTACCGCGAGTCCGTAGCGGCCAAACCAGGTGTGTTTGAGTCCAATCTCAACCTGGGCTTGACGTTGGTTAAGGCCGGTCAGCCCGACGCCGAGCAGTTTCTGCGTGCCGCCACCACGCTCAAACCGACAGCGAACGCCCAGCAAGGCCAGGCTCGAGCATGGCTCTCGTTGGGGCATGTACTTGAAAGCTCAAAGCCTGATGCGGCCCTTGAGGCTTACACGCAGGCTGCTCACCTCGATCCCAGGGACCCTGAACCACATCTCTCGGCTGGCCCTTTGCTGGAAGCGCAAAACCGTTATGCGGACGCGGAGAACGAGTACCAACAGGCCTTTACGCTCGATCCTTCCTCGGTCGATGCTTTAACCGGCATGGCCAACATCTACATGCGCGGCCATCGTTTCACAGAGGCCGAAGAAATTCTGCGTAAGCTGGTCGCACTCCATCCCGACGATGCGGGCGCGCATATGCAACTGGGACGCATGCTTGCCGCCGACGGCCAGCCCGAGCCTGCCATGGCGGAATTGCAGGAGGCACTGAAGCTGGCACCGAATGACCCCGGAGTGCAGCGTGATCTGGCGGACCTTTACGTTGACGCCAAGAAATACGATCTCGCCGAAGCCCAGTTTCGCTCGTTACTCGCGGCCAAACCAAACGACGGCGAATTGCACTACGGGCTGGGCCGGACCCTGCTTAGGCGGAAAAAACTTCCGGAAGCGGAACAGGAATTAATGGCTGCCATTCAGCTCAAGCCCGATCTCGGAGCTGCGTATGGCGAACTGGCCGGTGCAGCCAACGAAGCCAAGAATTATGAACTCGTAATCAGGGTGCTCGACGCACGGGCGAAAATCCTCCCCGAACTTCCGATCGGATACTTTCTGCGGGCCACGGCTTATGATCATTTGCGCCAATACAAACCCGCGGCGGAGAATTATCATCGCTTCCTTGAAAAAGCGACCGGACAATTTCCCGACCAGGAGTTTCAGGCTCGCCATCGCCTGATCGCGATCGAGCCCAGGAAGTAGCAGATACCGGAAGGTAGGTCAGCTGCGTGGGTAGGCTTATGCAGGGTAAGCTGACAGTTAAATGTAGGCGCGAGTGTCCCGCTCGTGCAGAAGGTGCAAGGGCGCTGCCTGCACGAGCGGGACGCTCGCGCCTACACGGTCCAAAATGATGCGCATCGCGCTAACAATTCTCGCGTTGCTGGGATTGGCATCGTTGTCCGTGCTCGCGCTCGCTGGCGCACACAATGACGAAAGTCTCGAGCAGTTAATCGCCCGGGCGGATTCGGCGCCTGCCGGGGATCGGCCTGCGTTGTATATCAAGATCGCCCGCCAGCAGGCCGACGCAGCCGACAAAGCTTACATGGAGGGCGACGGCGACGCCGGAAACAAGGCCTTGAGCAATGTAGTGACGTATTCCGAAAAGGCCAGCGAGTTTGCCGGCACCACGGGGAAAAAACTGAAAGATACCGAGATTGCGCTGCGCAGGATGGCGGAGAAGTTTCGTGACGTCAAGCACAACCTTCCATTCGACGATCAGGCGCCAGTTCAGCAAGCCATCGATCGGCTGGAAAAGATGCGAACAGATTTGCTTTCGGTCATGTTCAGCAAGAAGGGGAAGAAGTAGTTGAAGAGCGGAAAGAATTACACGAAACCCGCTGGCCTGATCATCGCCGGATGTCTGTTTGCTCTGCTCCAGCCCGCGCTCGTCCCCGCCCAACGCCAGCATGACTCCTTGACCAATCCGGAAATTGACCAGTTGCGCGACACCGCGCTGGAACCCGACCTCCGGCTCAAGTTGTATGTTACGTTTGCGCGGGCACGCCTGGCGGCGCTGGAGTTGGCGCGGTCCGATCCCAAGACAACCGATCGCGGCCAGGAAACCCACGACCGCCTGCAGCAATTTCTCGATGTGTACGACGAGATGAATGAAAACATCGACACCTACGTCAGCCGGAGATCGGATCTGCGCAAGGTGTTAAAGACCGTCATCGAAGCCGACACCGAATTCCAAGCCAAACTGCGCGCCTTAAAAGACGCCGCCAATACCGCCAAAGAGGAAGCGAAGCATTACGAATTCTTGCTGTCGACCGCGCTCGAAACCCTCGACACCAGCGCCCAGGATCATCGCGAATTGCTGATCGAGCAGGAAGAGGCGGCGAAACAGGCGAAACAAAAGAAATCCAGGAAATAAAAACGACGGTCATTCACGATCGCTCCAGCTGATCGCAAACCTCGCAGGCCGTCATGCTGAGCTTGCGAATGATCTTGCGTGCGGTGAGACTGCAGCCGCAATTTTACTCGTGTTAATCTACGTCCGTGAGGGACAGACTTCTCCACATCTTCCAGGAAACCTGCCGGGAACTTCGCCCCCGCGACCCTGTGCCGGAACTGAAGATCGATTTCTTCGCTTTTACCAGCATCAAGAACACCATCCGAATGCGTGAGGGAAGGCTCCTGGTGCGGCTTTCCGATCTGCTGGAAGGAGCGCCTGCCTCAATCTTGCAGGCTATCGCCCACATCCTTCTCGCCAAGATGTACCGCAAACCGATAGAGCGGGAAGCCGCCACCCGCTATCGCCGCTACATTTCGAGCCATGACATTACCCGGAAGGCTCACTTGGTGCGGCAAATGCGCGGACGCAAACATCTTCACTCTGCCCAGGGCCGCACTTACGATCTCGAAGCGGTATTCGAGGATCTCAATAGCCGGTTTTTCCACGGACTGCTCGCCCGTCCGCAACTGACCTGGAGCCGTAACCACTCGCGTAACAGCCTGGGACACTACGATCCGGCGCATAACGCTATCGTGGTAAGCCGCATCTTCGACCATCCCCGCGTCCCACGGTATGCGGTTGATTACATCGTCTATCACGAGATGCTGCATTTGAAGCATCCCGTCAGGCTGCGGGGCAGCCGACGCTGCGTGCATTCCGCGGAATTTCAGGCCGAAGAAAAGTTGTTTCCCCAACTCGAAGCCGTAAAACGATTTTTGAAGCAGTTGTAGTGCCGGCGTCCCGTCGGCTGTCGCGGCTTCGCAGTCCAAGCACTCTCATCCAGTCCTAAAAGGTGTCATCCTGACGGCCTTCAGGCCCGAAGGACCTGGCGAGCAGCGTCACGACAACAAAGTGTGTCGCAACCGGCCGTCTTTCGTACTGGCGTTTGACTCGTCAGGACGCAATTGGCCACTGTCCGTTGACGCCTGCGCCGGGGGAGACTATGCTTGCTCAGGCATCGATGTACGCTCTAGTTGCAACTCGATTGCAATAATTAGATCAGACTTTTCCACATGCTTCAGGCATTCATAGTCACATTGCGCGAAGGGGTCGAAGCCGCCCTTATGGTCGGCATCACCCTCGCCTACCTGTCCAAAATTGCTCGGCCCGAACTGCGTAAGTCCGTCTATGCTGCTTTAGTTTCAGCGTTTTTAGGGAGTATCGGCATTGCTATCCTGCTCTCCCGCACTCAATGGAATCAGGACATCTTCGAAGGCTGGATCATGCTGGCAGCGGCGTTCTTCGTCGTCACCATGATCATCTTCATGATGAAAACAGGCCGGGCGCTCAAAGGCCAGATTGAAGGGAAAGTCGGTACGCTGGCCGGAAAGAACGCTGCCTTCGGCTTGTTTCTCTTTGTTTTCCTCATGGTGCTCCGCGAAGGCGTTGAAACCGTCCTCATCCTGGGGGCGGTATCGCTGAATTCCACCGAACTGCTCAGTTTCCTGGGTACTTTGCTGGGTGTCAGTGTCGCCATTCTTTTTGGCGTGATGTTCGTGAAGGGCAGCGTCCGCATTAATCTGCAGAAGTTCTTTCGGGTTACGACCGTCATCCTGTTCTTTGTGGCTACCCAATTGATTATCTCAGGGCTGCACGAGCTCTCTGAAAACGGCGTGCTGCCTTCGTCGCGAGAGGAGATGGCCCTCATCGGTCCTATCGTGCGAAATGACCTGTTCTTCTTCGTCACCATTGTGGCTTTGGCCGCTTTGATGGTGTTGTTCGAGGTTAAGCGCCGCCAGCCCGCTTTCCTTCCCGACTCGCCCGCCGAGCGCCGCAAAGCACTATGGAGCGCGCGCCGCGAGCGCCTATGGATGGTTTCCGTCTACGCCAGTTCATTTCTATTCATCCTGATGGTCACAGCAGAATTCATTTATGCAAAGAGTGTGAGCGCACTGTCGCCCGCTACCGAAGTGACCTTCAGCAACGGCCAACTCAGTATTTCCCTGGCCCAGGTCTCTGATGGCGACCTTCACCGCTTCGAGGCCAGGGAGAATGGCGTCACAGTTCGCTTCTGGCTGTATCAGAAGCCTGACGGCAAAGTTGCGACGGTGTTTGACGCCTGCCAGATTTGTGGCCCGGTTGGGTTCTACAAGGGACCTAACGGTGTGGTTTGCAAAAACTGTGCCGCGCCGATTAACGGACAATCAGTCGGGATGACCGGGGGATGCAATCCCATTCCGCTCCCAGCCGAGCAGACTGATAACTCGGTAATAATTCGCGACACCGACATCGCTGCCGGCGTCCACATCTTTCAACAGTAAGTCACAGCCCATGTTCCTGCGCTTGGTCTATGAGTCATTCCGCCGCCAGAAGCGTCGGAAACTTCTCGCCGGTATCGCCATCATGCTTGGTGTTGGCGTTGCCACGGCCATGATTGCCGTAGCCACCGATATCGGAGACAAGATCAGCCGTGAGCTGCGCACTTACGGCGCCAATCTGATTGTGACCCCGCAGGAAGATACGCTGGACGTTGTAATCGCGGGCGTAAACCTGAAACCGCCCGGTGACGGCGCCTACCTCGACGAGGTTGATCTCCCCAAAATCAAAGGCATGTTCTGGCGCAACAACATCGCTGGGTTCGCGCCGATGTTGCCGGTGAATATCCGTATTGCGGGGCAAAACGTTTCCCTGTTAGGAACATATTTTTCCCGCCAGCTGATTTTCGGTAAGCAGAGTTTCACCACCGGCGTTCGGTCCACTCACCCCTGGTGGAAGGTACAGGGCACCTGGCCAGATGACAGCTCGACAGACGTTCTTCTGGGCGAGCGTTTGGCATCCAGGTTGGCACTGCAGACGGGGCAACAAGTCGAAGTCGCCGGCCAGACCCGCAAGATTTCCGGCATTCTCTCGACTGGCGGACCGGAAGATGAAGAGATCGTCGCACCTTTGGCCATGGCGCAACAGATTCTCGGAAAACCGGGCGCGGTGCGCCGCATCTACGTAAGCGCGGTGACCAAGCCGGAAGACGCCTTCGCCCGCCGCGATCCCAAGACTCTGTCGCCCGAGATGTACGACCGCTGGTATTGCTCACCGTACGCCCAATCCATCGCCTTCCAGTTGCAGGAGGCGATTCCACACTCCCATGCTGAGCAGATTCGCCAGGTGGCGCAGAACGAAGGCACTGTCCTTACCCGCATCCAGGGACTGATGCTGCTGATTACTCTTGCCGCACTGCTGTCTTCCGCGTTGGCGGTTTCGGCTTCCATGGCAACTGCGGTCTTCGAGCGGCGCGGTGAAGTTGGATTGATGAAGGCCCTGGGCGCTGGAAACCTGGCCGTGGCTGTCTTGTTTCTGGCTGAAGCTACAGTGCTCGCATTGGTGGCAGGCACCGTCGGTTTTGCCGGTGGCGTGTTGCTCGCCCGCCAGGTCGGCCATTCCATCTTTGAGTCGCAGATCACGGTTCAGCCGGTGCTGTTGCCCTTGATTCTAACCATCGCAGTGATCGTCACCTTTGGCGGTAGCGCTGCCGCCATCCGGCGAGCGGTAAAGTTCGATCCCGTGTACGCTCTGCGAGGTGAGGTATGACCCAGGGTGTTAGCCAAGTCGCAGGCCGCCGCGCCGCCGCTCCGCACACTTCGATGTTTGTCCGGATGCTGGTGCGCGCCGCCATCCTCCGGCGCGGACGGGCCGCTTCAGCCCTGCTGGCGATGGTTGTAGCGGCGGCTGCTGCCACGGCAATGCTTAATCTTTACGTAGATGTGCAAGCCAAGCTACGTCGCGAATTCCGCAAGTATGGCGCGAACATCGTAGTCGTTGCCAGGGATGGGAAAGCTTTGCCGCAAGACGCTTTATCCGCGGTCCGATCTGTGGTTGGCAATTCCGGCATGGCGGTTCCATTTGCCTATGCCGTGGCACGCACTGCTGACGGCCATTCCGTAGTGGTTGCCGGGACAGATTTTGAGCAGGTCCAGAAACTCGACTCCTGGTGGTCGGTGACGGGCTGGCCCAAGGCACAACGGGATGCGCTGATCGGACGCCGCGCGGCTTCAGTCATCAACTCGGAGGTCGTCAGCTCGAACGCGAAACCCTTCACTCTGACTTTTCACGGCCGCCCTCTTGAACTCCATCGGGCTGGCACGTTGCAAACCGGGGCCGACGAAGACAGCCGCATCTACATCTCGTCGGCTGATTTCAACGAGTGGACCCAGATGCCATATTCGACAATCGAAATCTCAGCCTCTGCTAACTCGCAGGCAAGCTCATCTCAACAAGCGTCACAGGAAATCAGTGCGATGATGCAACGGCTCGCCCTGGCTCTACCCGATGCTGACGTCCGCCCGGTGCGGCAGGTCATGGAGGGAGAAGCTAGAGTGCTGGGCAAGATGCGATCGACGCTTCTCGTGGCGGCGATCCTGATCATTTTGACCGCTGCGCTATGCGTACTGGCTACTTTGACTGGATGGATCTCCGACCGTCGCCGTGATTTTGCCCTGATGAAAGCCTTGGGAGCATCCGCTCGACTGCTGCAAGGATTCTTTGCCGCCGAAGCCGCCGCTCTGGGGGCGGTTGGCTCAGTGCTCGGCTTCGCCATCGGCCTGGGAGTCGCGACATGGATCGGACAGGCTAACTTTCATGCTCCGGTGACTCCACGCTTCGCGATTTTCCCGGTTATTTTGGCGGGAGGCATGGCGGTTGCGTTGCTCGCCGCGATCCTGCCAATATCTCTTCTGCAGCGGGTTCAACCTGCTAACATTCTGAGGGGGGAGTGACTTGATCAAGCTCAACCATGTCAGCCGCCTCTATCCGGCGCAGGCCGAAGGCGGGGGCGTTGTGCGCGCGCTCGATGACATCTCTCTCCACGTTGAATCAGGCGAGTGGCTTGCCGTCATGGGGCCTTCGGGCTCTGGAAAATCCACTCTGGCCAATTTGATCGGCTGCCTCGACCGGCCCACCGCAGGCGAGATCTGGCTTGACGGCGAAGAAGTTGCCCGGCTCTCTGCTCAGGATATGAGTCGCGCCCGGGCGGAAAAAGTTGGGTTCGTCTTTCAGCAATTCCATCTGATTCCCTACCTCACCGCGCTTGAAAACGTCATGCTGGCGCAATACTTCCACAGCATGACCGACGAGCAGGAAGCTCTGTCCGCTCTGGCGCACGTTGGGCTAAAAGATCGCGCCCGTCACTTGCCAGCGCAGCTTTCGGGAGGCGAGCAGCAGCGAGTGTGCATCGCTCGCGCACTGATTAACGATCCCAAAATTGTCCTGGCCGACGAGCCCACGGGAAATCTGGACGCGGTCAATGAAGAGATCGTCCTGCGCCTCTTGCGCGAGCTTCATCAGCAGGGACGCACCATAGTGATGGTTACACACGACCCAACCGTGGCCCGTCTGGCTGATCGCAGAATCGAGTTGCATCACGGCAAGATTGCCGATCAGGAAGTCTTCGCCATGGCCGACGACGAGCAGTTCGATGAAGTCCTCGAGGAACTGTGGGCGGTCGAGGAACACGGCGAACTCGCCGAGATTGGCCGTATGGAAGTGCATGGCGCTCTTCCGCTGAGTATTGCAGTGGAAAAGATGGTTGCCCTTGGTTTACTGGTCACTCGGCCGCATCCGCCCGAGCCACATAATCACAAGCCGTTCGTAAACCCTTGCCACGATGCACTGAAGCCTTCCGGCGTCTCGACCGGTGACGGCAGCATGATTGTTGAGTTCACTCCCCGCGGCCGCCAGCGCGCCGCCGACATTGTTCGCCGCCATCGTCTGGCCGAGCGTCTTTTTACTGACAGCCTGGCGCTCGACAGCGAGTCCGAAATCGAGCAGCAGGCCTGCAAGTTCGAGCACATTCTATCCACCGAAGCGACCGACAAAATTTGTGCCTTCCTCGGACACCCCCGCACCTGTCCTCACGGCGCGCCTATCCCGCCCGGACCGTGTTGTGAGCGCAGCCTGGAGGCTCAGGAAGCGCATCACGCACAAAGTTCTCGTTTCAAATAATCCCTTCCCCAGCTTCCATCCATCGACATGTGCCCGTATCGCAGCAACGGATAGTGGGTTGGCATGCACAAATCGTTAACCACAAAGGTCACGAAGGTCCACCAGGAAAAATAGCAGGCAGGAAAGCTTCGTGATACTTCATGGCCCTGGGCGTTGTTCTGGGTTTGCGGGCTGGATCGCGAAATTGACCCACCCAACAACCCCCGATTTCGCCAAAAAACGATGCGGCCTTTATGATGGAACGCACTCCAATCCATGACGATCCGACGACCCAGCATTGGCGTCTTTGATTCCGGTTTTGGCGGCCTCACGGTCCTCAGGGAACTGGTTGCGCTCGCTCCCGACGCCGACTACCTCTACTTCGGCGATACCGCGCGTCTGCCTTACGGTTCGAAATCGGTGGAGACTGTGGCCAGGTACGCCATCGGCGCTGCCCATTTTTTAGAAACCCACGGCGCACAGATGCTGGTGATCGCCTGCAACACGGCGACTGCGCTGGCACTCGACAAGATCACACTGGCTTCGAGCGTTCCCGTGGTCGGTGTGGTCGATCCCGGCGCGGCCAGCGCCTCGGCCGCCAGCCAGACGCGCAGAGTGGTGGTCATCGGCACCGAGGCCACCGTCAACAGTCATGCTTATTCGAAGGCGCTGGAGGCTCGCGGTGTGGAGGCCAGGGAAAAGGCCTGCCCACTGCTGGTGCCGCTGGTGGAAGAAGGGTGGGCCGAACACACGGTCACCGAACAGGTGGCGCGCATCTATCTGGACGAGGCATTCGTGAACGGCTTCGAATCCGCCGACGTTCTGGTGCTGGGTTGCACTCACTATCCGCTGCTGAAATCGTTGCTGCACCGCCTGGTTCCGGCCCACGTCACCATCGTGGATTCCGCCGACTCCACTGCCCGGGTCGTCAGCCATTTGCTGCGGCACGGCTCGCCAAAACCTTCCGCGGAAGAAGAGCGACGTGGAAAGCCTCGCCTGAAATTCTTCGTAACCGATTCAGTGGAAAAATTCCGGCGCCTGGGCGGACGATTTCTGGGAAGTCCCATTGAAGATGTTGAGCACGTGGAACTGAAGGAATAGAGCATTAACCGCGGAGGGCACAAAGTTACACGAAGGCCTTCAACCCAGGTTTCCTTCGTGTAACTTCGTGCCCTTGGTAGTTAATGACTTGTCTTAAATTAATACAACCGGAAGCTGACTTCCACGTTGATCTGCACCGCCACCGGCTTACCGTCTTTCATGGCGGGCTCGAATTTCCAGGTCTTTACCGCTTCAATCGCTTTCTCATCCAGACCCAGTCCGAGGCTGCGGGCTACGCGAATATCTCGCGGCTTGCCGTCGGGGCCGACCACCAGCCAAAGGACGCAGGTGCCCTGGTATTTCGCCTTACGGGCTTCTTCCGAGTACTCAGGATCGGGCTGGAAAATCACCCGAGGAGCGCTGACGCCGCCGCCTACATGGAAAAATCCACCACCAACTCCGCCGCCGCGACCCTCACCAACGCCGGGCCCAGTTCCAACACCCACGCCACCGCCTGAACCTGATCCGATGCCACCGCCGGAACCAGTTCCGTTCGATGGAGGCCCGGAGGGCAAGTGAGACATTGGGTCGCCCAGGTTGGGCAGATTGTTCGACGCCAGCTTGACCTGTGGCGGAATGATTACTGTCGGCTCGGCTGTGAGCTTGGGATTGTCGTTGCGAACCACCATCATTGGAGGAGTAATCTGCTCCATCGATTGCTTGGGCAACTTACCTTTGGGTGCCTGGAATTTGTCGCGGTCGCCGCCACCTCCGCCTCCGCCGGCCTGCGTTTTGGAAGGCTGCAGGGGCGGAATGTCATCTGGCGAAACCAGTGTAATCGTGTCGTGCGGTTTGACGATTTGCTGAACCACTCTGCGGCCCAGGATCGTAATGCCGATGATCACGGCCAGGGCCAGCATGTGCACTACGGTCGACCCAAGCACACCGTTCTTCTTGTAATCGTAAAAACCCCAAATGTCTTTTACCGGAATCGGCTTGGACGTCAGGATCAGGGGCGGCTGCTTCTTCGGAAAGAAGAAGTCATCCAAATTCCTGAACAGCGACTTCCACAGCGGCTCTTCCAACGTCGTCTTCGGCAGAAGCAAGTTGAGTTCGGGCTCGGCTCCGGCGGGGGGTTTGATGTCGAGTGTTGGCATAATTAACCCGAATTCAGATTTCTCTATCTCTACCCGAGTTGCGTTGTCTCTCTCTACTGCTTGATGAGCACATTGGCTGCCAAGTTGCTTCCGGCCAAGAGAATACGTGCAAAATCCCTGCTCCGCAACTGTCTAACGGCCAACTACAATTTCTTAGATGCTACGCCCTAACAAACGTCAACTTAAGAAAATTGTACACTTTTCCGCCTGGTTTACGCAGTGCTTTTGAGATTCCATCCCAGGCTACAGGCACATCCCCGCCGGCGGTCAATGGACGTTCGTTCGCCCGCTCCCTATAATGAAAAAAATCAACTATTTGGGGAGAAAACATCCGAGTGCCGCTGGACCTGAAATCCACCATCAACCTGCCTAAGACCGACTTTCCCATGAAGGCCAACCTGCCCCAGAACGAGCCCAGGGCTCTGGCTCGCTGGGAGCAGATGCGTATCTATGAGCAAATTCGTGCGGCTCGGGCAGGGGCGAAGCGCTACGTCCTGCACGACGGTCCGCCCTACACCAGTGGCCCCATCCATCTCGGTACCGCGCTCAATAAGTGCTTGAAGGACTTTGTGGTCAAGTCCAAGACCATGGCCGGATACGACGCGCCCTATGTCCCAGGATGGGACTGCCATGGCCTACCCATCGAGATCAAGGTCGACCAGATGCTTGGCGGCAAGAAGCTGCAGATGCGTCCGCTCGATGTCCGTATGGAATGCCGTAAATTTGCCCAGAAGTTTCTCGACCTTCAGCGTGAGCAGTTCAAGCGTATCGGGGTGTTCGGACGTTTTGACCGGCCTTATGCCACTATGACTCCGCTCTACGAGTCCGTGGTCCTGAAGACTTTTTACACTTTTTACGAAAACCATTTCGTCTACAAGGGCCTGCGGGCGGTGTACTGGTGCATCCACGACGAGACCGCCCTCGCCGAAGCCGAAGTCGAATATGAAAACCACGTAAGCCCAACCGTCTGGGTAAAGTATGCTCTGCTGGACGATCCCGCAAAGATCGATCCGGCGTTACAGGGCAAGAAAGTTTTCACCATCATCTGGACGACCACGCCCTGGACCCTGCCCGCGTCAATGGCAGTGGCTTTCCATCCAGGGGAAGACTATGTCGCGATCGAGTCGGGCGGCGAAGCTTACATCGTTGCGGCACGGCTCGCCGGCGATGTGGCTGCCAAATGTGGCCTCACGGATGTCCGCGAGCTCGCTCACTTCTCCGGCAGCAGGATGGAACGCCTGAACTTTCAGCATCCTTTCCTGGATCGCAAGGTTCTCGGCGTCCTCGCCGATTACGTCACCATGGACACGGGCACCGGCGTGGTCCACACCGCACCATCCCACGGTGCCGAGGACTTCGCTACCGGCGTCAAATATGGCCTTGACGCCACCAGCAATGTGGACGAAAAAGGCATTTTGCGTAACGGACTGCCCGAGTACAACGGGTTGAAGGTCTGGGACGCCAATGCTCCCATCATCGAACTGCTCAGGAAGCGTGGCGCCCTGCTGCATACCGAAAAGCTTGAGCACTCTTATCCGCACTGTTGGCGCTGCCACAATGCCATCATCTTTCGCGCCACCGAGCAGTGGTTCATTTCGATGGAAGCCGCCATGCAAGGCGGAGGCACCCTCCGCAGCCGGACCCTGGAAGACGTCGAGAATGTTAAATGGGATCCGGCGTGGGGCAAGGAGCGCATGCATAACATGATTGCCACGCGCCCCGACTGGTGTATCTCTCGGCAGCGTGTCTGGGGCGTGCCCATCGCGGTTTTCCTGTGCCAAAACTGCGGAAAGCCGCTGAATGACCCCGCGATCAACAGTAAGGTCGTTGACCTCTTCGCGCGCTCCGGCGCGGATGCGTGGTACACGCCCGAAGCCGATTCGATTCTCCCGGCCGGCACAAGTTGTCCCCACTGCAAGGGGACGATGTTTGAGCGCGAAACCGATATTTTCGACGTCTGGCTGGAGTCAGGCACCAGCTATCTCGCTTTGTGTGCGGACGAACCCGACTATCCCTGGCCATCTGACCTTTATCTCGAAGGCGGTGACCAGTACCGCGGATGGTTTCAGTCTTCCCTGCTCTGCGCCATGGGCACTCGCGGAACTCCGCCATATCAAAGTGTGGTTACCCCTGGCTGGACACTCGACGAGAAGGGCCAGGCGATGTCGAAGTCACGCGGTAACGACGTCGATCCGGTCGACATCTCCAATCGCCTGGGCGGCGAGATTGTGCGCCTTTGGGTGGCCTCGGTGGATTTTCGGGAGGACGTTGTCGGCTCCGAACGCCTAATGGGGCGCACCGCGGAAAACTACCGGACAATTCGCAACAAGCTTTTCAAGAACGCTCTCGGCAATCTCTACGACTTCGATCCCAGGCGAGATGCCGTGCCGTTCGAAAAGCTGGAAGCGATCGACCAGTACATGCTTCGTCAGACCGTGGCAATGACGGCTGATGTAATTCGCTGGTACGACGAGTTCGCCTTCCACAAGATTTACCATCGCATAAACGATTTCTGCGTGGTTGAACTGAGCGCCTTCTACTTCGACGTTCTTAAGGATCGTCTGTACACCTTTGCCGCCAACTCCCAGGCACGACGGGCGGCCCAGACGGCTATCTGGCGCATCGCTGAGGCGTTGGTCCGTTTGCTCGCGCCCATCATGAGTTTTACCTGTGACGAAGTGTGGAACTATCTTCCAGCGCTTCCGGATCGCTTGCCCAGCGTGCATCTTGCACAGTTTCCCAGCGCATCTGACACTCTGGGTGCCTCCGTTCCGGTAGAAGACGCGAAGCAAAGCGAAGATTGGAAGACTCTGTTGGCGGTCCGCAACGAGGTCCTCAAAGCTCTGGAGGAAGCTCGCCAGAACAAATTAATCGGCGGAGCCAATCTGGAGGCCCAGGTTGCAGTCACGGCTGCCGAGCCTGTGTTCTCGGTGCTCGCGCGGTACAAGGACGAACTCCGATATCTGTTCATCGTTTCTTCGGTAACGCTCGAGATGGGGGCGTCAGGAAATGGAACCGGCGGAGTGAGTGTGCGCGTGGGCAAAGCCGAAGGTGAAAAGTGCGCGCGTTGCTGGAACTATTCCATCCACGTGGGCGAGGACCAGGTTTATCCCACGGTATGCGAACGCTGCAGTGTGGTCCTGAAAGAACTGGGCGGGTAGGCCCGTATCACCTGGAGAAGATGCTTCCGGCTGCGACCGGATTTTCGATTGACCCTGTTGTCGGTCGAGCTTCTGATTGCGTTTGACATTTATGACGACTCGCGCCACTCGCGGCTTACACTTCGTGATTGCCCTGCTGGTTGTGGTTCTTGACCGGGCAGCGAAGTGGATTGTGGCCAGAGATATTTCACTGCATGAGACCATCCAGGTGATTCCGGGGTTCTTTCGTCTTACTCATGTGGAGAACCGCGGCGCAGCGTTCGGGCTCTTCGCCGATTCGCCTTCGGAATGGAAGATTACGGTTCTGGTGTTGTTCTCGATCATTGCTCTGGCTATAGTGTCGGTCCTTCTCTGGCGTAACAGCCACTCCATGCAGAGCACCGGAATCGGGCTGGCGCTAATTCTTGGCGGCGCCATCGGAAACCTCTGGGACCGCCTGCTCAGCGGACGAGTAGTAGATTTTCTGCTCTTCTACGTCGGTCGATATCAATGGCCCGCGTTCAACGTGGCCGACAGCGCCATCGTCATCGGCGCCGGGTTGCTGGTACTCGAAATCCTCTTCGCAAAATCACCCACTCCTGAAAAGTCAGCCTGATCGCGTGAAGAAGCTTTTAACCGCGAAGGACGCAAAGAAAAACCGCAAAGATCGCAAAGATTTTCTCTGCGAACTTCGCGGTTTGCTTTGTTCCCTTTGCGGCTAAACGCTTTCGCTTAAGCCGACTTCTTCTGCTTCTGTTCCATCTCTGCGTAGAACGCCTGCGCCCGTTTCTCCATCTCCTCTTCGGACAGGTCTTCGGTATGCGTGCTCACTCCCCAGGAATGGCCGAACGGATCAATGAAGTTGCCGTGGCGGTCTCCCCAGAACATGTCTGTCACCGGCATGGCGGATTTGCCACCGGCGGCAATCGCCTTGTCAAAGACCTTGTCGACGTCCGGCACATAGAGATAAATGCCTCCGGTAAACCCGCCCAGCGTCTGTGGCGATTTCCCACCGTGTTGCGGGAACTCATCCGACAAAAATATCTTTGAATCGCCGATTTTGATTTCAGCGTGGGATATTTTTCCATCCGGACTCGGCATTCGCATGAGTTCTTCGGCGCCGAATACTTTCTTGTAATAGTCGATTGCTTGAGCGGCGTTCTTTACGACCAGGGTTGGAGTTGCGGTGTGGAAACCTTCAGGAATTGGTTTTACGGAATTAGGCATACGATTTCTCCTTCAAGTTGGCCAGGATGGCCGGAATATTCCTGCAAGCGGATTTTTATTCTAACGCCACTCCCACTCGAAGATGTGAAATCCATGTAAAAAAGAGGGGAAAGCCCTGTCTGGAAAATGCGCAGACGAAGCGTAGAAACGTAGCTGGCTGCGTCTAGCTTTGGCAGCGGCCCAGAGGCCTAGCAAGCTACGTCTCTGCCTGCGCCTCCCAGCCGCTACGGAGTTCCGTACAACTGCCGGTATACATTGGCGTTCCTGAGGATGGCCTGCACATACTCACGAGTCTCGGTGAACGGAATGGATTCCACAAATTCCTGTGGATCGCGATATTTCCCCTGGCCCAGCCAGTCGTCCACCCGGTTGGAGCCGGCATTGTATGCCGCCAGGGCGTACTCGAAGGAGCCGAACTTATCCACCATTTCACGGAAGTAGCGCGTGCCCAGTCGCAGGTTGACCTCGGGTGTGAATAACTGTGACGTCGCAAAATGCCTGAGCTTTTGCTGCTTGGCGACCCCGCTGCCGACCTTGGGCAGGAGTTGCATCAGTCCCACCGCATTGGCTCGCGACACAGCTCCGGGATTAAACTCCGACTCCTGTCGGATCAACGACGCCACCAGGTAAGGATCCAGCGCGTTCTCGGTCGAGAATCTTTTCAGATCAGGCCAGTACGCCCTGGGAAACAAAGCTTCCCAATAAGCACGCGGCAGAGTGGGCAAGTCGACGGCAAAATAGTTCGGTACGGCACGTTTAAAGACCTGGATGGCCCCGTCATATCGGCCTGCACCCTGGTACAGCCTTGCCGTCTCGGGTGCAACCCAGTTCCCCTTGTCTTCCCGGCCTGCCGCTTGCATTTCGCGGACGGCGAAGTCGACCAACCCGCCGTTGTCCAGCAACTGTGCTTTCTGATAGCGCAGGTTGTCGGTGGGAGGGTCGCTGGCGGTGATGTTCGCGCCCGCTTCGATTCCCGGCACCCGGTCCAACAGAACATAGCGTGGCGGATCATCCGCAGCTCCCTCTGTTCCCTTTATCGCCTGCAATCGGCGGCGTGCTAGTTCTCCATAATAAAAATTGCGAAAGCGCTCCGACACCTTCTGGTAGTAAGCGCGCGCCATCGCCGAATCGTTGTCTTCCTCGGCCAGCCGGGCGCGCCAGTAGAGAGCCGCCGGGACCTCCGCTGAAGTTGGGTACAGGGCGATTTGCTGCTCAAATCCCGCCTTGGCCTCCGCGTTGCGGCCCTGGCGCAGACTCAACCATGCCACTTTCCAGTGCGCGTACGATGCGCGGCCAGCGTTGGGGAAACGTTGCTGGAGTTCGCGGTAGGCGTCGATCGCCTTGTCGTAGTCGGGTTTGAGCAGATAGTAGTTTCCCGCCGCGAGCAATGTCTGTTGCAGCCATGTGCTGGTCGGAGCCGCCTGGCGGAGTTCCGCCAGCCGGCTGACGAATGCCTGATCGTCGTTGGCTGACCGATCCAACTCTCCAAGATTGAAGAGTCGCTGGGCGTTGAGATCGGGCGGAGAGGTTGGCAACCCATCCAGAATTTTCCTGGCATCTTTGTTTTGTCCCGATCGCCGCAAAGCCGTGGCCAGCGCCAGTTCGATGTCGGCGCGATCTTCCGGACCAACCACACCCAGCAATGCGCGATATTCGTCGGCGGCGTCGCCGAAGCGCTTTCCCTTGGCTAGCAGATCGGCTCGCGATCTGCGCCCATTCGGTCCCAGGGGAGGCACTTGTGTGGTCGAGGCCAGCTTTTTCAGTTCAATGTCGGCCTGACCGGCCTCTGCAGCCAGCGGCATGGTGACGTACAGGTTGCGGAAGATATCAACCGCCTTCGCCGTCTGCCCGACCGCCGCATAGGCTCGTCCCAGCGCCAATTCGAGGTCGGCCTGAATAGGCTGCCTGTCTTTCTCCAGCAGAGCAATCGCCTCCGTCGGACGCTTTTCCTCCAAAAGAATGTTCGCGTACAAAACGTGCGCGTCCCGGGTCAACAGCGACTCTGGATACGCCGTATCGAATTGCGCGAGCGTCGCGGACGCCTCTGCCATTCTGTCTACCTGAAAGTATGAAGTGCCCAGATAGAAGCTGACGTAGTCACCCAGATCTCCGGCATGCGCCTTGGCCCGGTTCAATGGATCGATGGCTTTGGCATAGTCGTGATCCAGGGTATGCGCGTAACCCGCTACCAGCCAGGCGAGCGCACCTGCGTCTTCGCTCGCATGAGCTCGGGCATAGCTCTCCACACCCGCATATGCGGCAGGCGTCCGGTCTTGCAGCAACTGGCGCGCCATCGGCTTCAGACTTGCGGAAGCGACGAACGCCTGATGCATTCGGCTCAGTCGCGGCGAAGAACGCTTGCGCCGGACAGTCGTTTTCCCCGGCTGCTTCTTATTCGACTGTGTTTTCCTGGTGTTCGTTTTCTTGGTAGTCGTCTTCTGGGCGTTCGATGACTGAGCGATTGCAGGCGGGATCGACGGGACAAAATCCAAACACAGAACCACCCCGATTACCGCGGTTCGAATCAGGATCGATGACAAACGAGGAGAGACCACTCTGTCAATTTCGCCGAAAATTGGCGCCCATGATTGAAACGTCATCTTCCGCCAGGCTGCGAACTATCTCCTGACTGAAGTAGTCGGCACCGCCGGCTACACTGTTTCCGTAACGCTTCTGGAAAGTTATCCGGCTCTTCTCTATGTCATCCCTGAGCCGGTCGTACAAATCTTTGTTCTTCCGCCCCTCGGCCACCTTCGCCTGGTTATACAGCTTGATCTCGTCCACCAGCAGACGGGCAAAGCGCTGCGCTTTGCGATGGATGTCGGCGTCCTCAGGTGACAAGTTGGCGAATGGGTCTGCTGCCGGGGCCGGAGCTGCTGCCGCCGGGGAGATTACCGGAGCAGAGGGGGCGATCGAACTGGAAACGGGACTGGAAAGTGGACCGGAACTTGAGATGACAGACTCGGCCTGGGCCACGGCGACGGGTTGCCCGGTTGCAACGGGCGGAATGGCAACAGGCGGAGGCGCCACGTGCTTTGGTGCGTGGGAAGCAAAAGGATCCGATGGCGCCGCGGCTGCAGGGCTGGCCGCCACTACTGGCTGGGATGGAGCCGCACTCTCGGTCTTGTCCGTTGCCGTGTCGGCACTTTCGTCTCTTTGTGCCTGCTTGCGCAGCGAAGCCACTTCCAGCCATGCGCTGGTCACTCGAACCAAAAGCTCGAGGGCAGCGGCGTCCATGTTTCCGGCCGCGTCGGCACCCGCATCCGCATACACCAGCGCTGCCACTTTTTCCTTTAACACCAGCGGCAACATCAGCAACCGATCGTCGGCAGGTCCGCCGAATCGTGAAATGAAGTCGGGATCGATCTCGCTACTCGATCCGCTGAAAGGCAAGCGGGATCGTAACGCCTGCTCGGGAGCGCCCATGGCGAGATTCAAGCCGAAATCCTTGATCGTGTCTTCCCCGTTCTCGGTAAATCCTCGCCCTTGCCATCCGGTCGCCGCCCCGGCCTTGACCACGAAGAGCGCGCCGCGGCCGCTGTAGCGAACGGTGTTATCCAGAAGCGCACGCAGAATTTCTTTTTGAGTAGTCCCGGCATGGATGGCGGAGATGGCCTTCAGCAGGTTGGCCGCGCCGTCGCCGGATCCTCCCGCCGATCCGCTGGCCTGCGGAAGCTCTTCCAGGACCCGGCGCACCAGTTCCTCCCGCATCTGCGGAACGTGGCTCTCCAATACGTGGGAAACAGCCTTCTCGACGAGTTGCTCCACTTCGTTTCGGTCTGCCATGATCAGGTCGGTGCTTCGGCCGCTGGATCCGGCTTTTTTGCCCTTCATCCTGGTTGCACCCTTTGGTTAAGCCTTGATTATATGGTGACTTGGCCGGAGTTTGCCGGTCACTTAAGGACGTGTTCTACTGCGGAATCGCCACCCCTTGGAATTTATCGCAAACCGGCCAGTCATAGATACGTCAAAACAGTTACGCGGGAACACGGGTTACCAAGTAAAATAACATTTCTCTCGGGCCTCCCGAGCCGCGAAAATTGTTGCATCGGAAGAAGAATGACAGCCATCCAACAGAAAGTAACTGAACCGGTAAATGATGAGCTGGCGCTGGTTCAGTCCGCCAGAGGCGGAGATGTCTCGGCATTTGAGGGTCTGGTCAAGCGTTATGACCGGAATGTGTTCCGGATTGCCCAGCACATTACACAAAACCGCGAGGACGCGGAAGATGTGGTGCAGGACGCCTTCCTCAAGGCCTACACAAACCTGAACCAGTTCCAGGGCCAGTCCAAGTTCTATACCTGGCTGGTGCGTATCGCGGTCAATGAAGCGCTGATGAAGTTGCGGCGCCGCCGGCCCGAACGCATGGTTTCGCTGGACGAAGACGTTAAGACCGAAGAGGATTCGGTTCCCCGCGAAGTAGCGGATTGGAGTCCGAATCCCGAGCAGCAGTACAACCAGGCGGAGTTGAAGGAAATCCTGACCAAGACTATTCAGGGGCTTCCTCCGAGCTTTCGCACGGTTTTTGTACTGCGCGACGTGGAAGGTCTTTCGACCGAGGAAACCGCTGAAGCCCTGGAGCTCAGCGTTCCGGCAGTGAAGTCGAGGCTGTTACGGGCGCGGTTGCAGTTGCGGGAGCGGCTTAGCCGTTACTTTCAGAAACGTGAGAGCGGAGATGGCAAACAGTGAAGTGTTCTGAGTTTCTGCAAGAACTGACTAACTACCTGGACGGCGTCCTCGACGACCGCACCAAAGCTGAACTGGAAGATCATTTGGCTTGGTGCCACAACTGCTACGTTGTCTGCGACACCACCAAGAAGACCATCGAGATTTACCGCGGCTCTGAACTCTACGAACTCCCCGACGATCTCCGCGACCGCCTTCGCAGCGCCATTGTGGCCAAATGTGAGGCTCACAAGAAAACCGGCCCCCGCGAAGTCTGATAAAAGAAGTCTGATAAAAAATGTGGGAGCGAGCGTCCCGCTCTTGCTCCCTGAAAATTCACCAGTGGGTAGTATCCTCTTCATCCCCAATCCCTTGCTCCCTTTACCTTTAAGTGGCCCACGAACCTTTCTGGTCGAATCTGAATCTAACTGTTCAACGGCCGGGCAACCTGGATACAGAAGGCTGCCGGGGAGGGCAGGATGATCGCGAAGTTGTTCGAAGCAATCTTCGGTTGCAGGCACTCCAATTACAGTTTCCCGATAACGGTCCGGGCGGGCTCGCGGCGGAATTCCGCAGCCTCGTTGACCGGAACCTACGTCGCATGTCTGGATTGCGGCAGAGATTTACCCTACGACTGGCAGGACATGAAAGTAATCACCTCGAAACCGGCTGAAAACCACGCTGTCCAAGCCCTGGCGCACAAAGGCGCAGCCTAAAGAGAATGTGGGCGCGAGCGTCCCGCTCGTGCGGGGAGTTCCGGTACATCGGCAGCGCAGATACTTCTCCCTCAGCCTGATCCTTGTGCAGATCGAAAACTAACCGACAGAATTCTTGTGTCCGTTCCGCTCCTGCGCGAGCGTGGACGCTCGCGCCCACATCTTTCCAAATAAAAACGGCGGCCGAAGCCGCCGTTCATCGTAATCACACTGCCTCGATCAGTTACTGCTGTCGTCGCGCCGCTTTAGAGTGGGGCGTCCATCGTCACTGGTCTTGTCGTCGGTTCCGTTCTTATCCGGCGTGGAGGTCCGCCGCAAGCTCGGCTTCTTGCCGTCGTCTTTCTTATCCAGAACCTTATGCCGGTTTTCGATCGCCGCCAACCGCGATTTCACGTCATCAAATTCAGAGGTCGAAACCACATACTGCGCTCGAGCCGGCAGAATCTGCGCAATCTCTTCCTGCGACTTGGCGATGCGGTCCGGAGTCTGCGGATGCGTCGAGAATGCCTTGGCCAGCGTTCCAGGCTTCTTCTTCTCCTGTGCCTGCACCTTTTCAAAGAAGCTGATAAAAGCCTGTGGATCGTACCCAGACTTGTACATGTACTGCATTCCCAGATAGTCAGCTTCAGCTTCAAAACCACGCGAGAAGTGCAGGAAGGTCATCGGCAACGCCAACCCCGCGGCCTCGTACCCGGCATAACCAATCGCTCCGCCGACGAAGATCAACGGGATCGAAGCCATGTTCATCAGGTTACCGCGAGTATTTTCGCGTGCTGCATGGCAGGCGGCTACGTGGGCGATTTCGTGAGCCATCACACCGGCCAATTCAGCTTCTTCATCCGCCGCCAGAATCAGTCCCGAGTTGACGTAGAAGAACCCGCCAGGCAAGGCGAAGGCATTAATGTCGTCGGAGTCAATAACCTTGATGGTGAACGGCACCTGCGCGTCGGAATTACGCACCAGATTCTGCCCCAGGCGGTTGACGTATTCCGTAACCACCGGATCCTGGACCAGCTTTACAGTAGATTCCACCTGCTGGGAATAGCTCTTGCCCATGGCGATCTGTTTTTCCACGCCATACCAGTTACCCAGGCCAGTCTTGCAACCGACATTCCTGTTGCCTACAGCTTCAACGTCAGTTTTGCCGCCGTCGTGCCTGACCTTTTCAGGGTCCGCAGGCTGGACACCCGCTGGCGGCGCCGGCGTGCTTTTTGGCGCGGAACTCTCAGACGCTGTGTCACCAGGCTTGGCGGCGCCTTGATCCTGCGCCAGGCTCCTGGGTGTCGCGTAAGTAAAAGCAAGCAAAACAGCCGTCAGTGCTAAGAGCCGTAACTTCATGATGGACTCCCTTTATTCCGCCGCCCAGCCGGACTCTTGTCTGATTATACGCCCGCCCGGAAAGGACGATACCGCAGATTTCCCTATGGGGTTGGACGCAGATTTCGACGGCAAGGTTATCCGGATCAATGCTTTTGCCCGGTGTGGGACGGACACTGCTCCGTCGCCGCTGACGTTGATCTTAATCGTTAATCATAACTTCGATCTTGGCTCCTTGATTTGCTCCTCCCGAAAGCTAGCCCCTCCGGGGTCCGGGACTTGGTAGAATCTGCTGAAACAAAATGCCCGATCCAGCTCATTTTTCATGCCGCCGTGCTCGATGCAACCGAGGCAACACGGGTGAGTGATAGCCCGGCGGACCGCTTCGCGCCCGGCTGGCCGGGGATCTCCCCGCGATGGACCTCCAGTGCCAAAAGCGGCATCGGCACAGCTCTCAACCTGCACAGCCGCGTCTGGTTCACCTTGAGCCACGGCATCCTGAATGAAGTTTACTTTCCAAGAGTTGATCAGGCCTGCACGCGTGACATGGGTCTGATCGTCACCGACGGCGCCGGCTTCTTCTCAGAAGAAAAGCGGCACTGCAGGTTCGAGAATGTGCCGATTGAACCCGGCATTCCTGTCTACAAACTGAATAACACCGAACTGCAGGGGCGATATCGGATCGAGAAGGAAGTTTTTTCCGATCCTTACCGGAACGTCGTTCTGCAGAAAATTCGTTTCGTCCCCCTTCAGGGCACACTGGCCGATTACCACTTGTATGCACTTCTGGCGCCGCACCTGGCGAATTGCGGCCGGGAGAACACGGGCTGGGCAGGAGACTACAAGGGCACGCCCATGCTGTTTGCCCAACGCAGTGACTGTTCCCTGGCTTTCGCCTGTTCCACTCCATGGAAACGGACAGCCGCGGGGTTCGCCGGCTTCTCCGACGGGTGGCAGGATCTGTCCCGGCACTTCCAGATGACCTGGGACTACACCCGCGCTGAAAACGGCAACGTCGCGCTTACCGGCGAAATCGACCTGGCTGCCTGCAATGGTGGGTTCATCCTGGCCCTGGGTTTCGGCGAGATCTGGACTGAAGCCGGACTGCATACCCGGGCCAGTCTTGCCGAGCCTTACGACGAATTACGGTCCCATTATGTCTGGCATTGGAAAAACTGGCAGGAGAGCTTGCTGAAACTCGATGAGCCTCCGCGTGAAGTCGACCTCTACCGGCCCAGTATGGCCGTGATGAGGTCGCACGAGTCGAAGGATTTTCTGGGAGGGGTAATTGCCGGCCTTTCAATTCCGTGGGGATTCAACAAGGGCGATGAAGATCTGGGCGGATATCACCTTGTCTGGCCGCGCGATCTGGTAGAAACCGCGTTCGGATTTCTCGCTGCCGGCGCCGAGCCCGACGCGCTGCGCGTTCTTCGCTACCTGGAGGCCACCCAGGAGGCGGATGGACGCTGGGCACAAAACATGTGGCTTGACGGCCGCCCGTACTGGAGCGGGATGCAAATGGATGAGACCGCCTTTCCCATCCTGCTGGTTGACATCATGAGGCGGCATTCCCGATTCGTTCTGGGCAATCCCCAGCGCTGGTGGGCCCTGGTCAGTCGTGCGGCTGGTTTCATCATTCGCAACGGTCCGGTCACGCAGCAGGATCGATGGGAAGAAGACGCAGGCTACTCCCCTTTCACTCTCTCTGTCGAAATCTCCGGCCTGCTCGCCGCCGCCGATTTGGCCGACGCGGTGGGACATCCAGACATTGCCGCCCACCTGCGTGAGACGGCCGACTGCTGGAACGACAATATCGAGCGCTGGGTGTATGCCAGAAACAGCGACCTGGCGCGCCAGCTTGGCGTGGAAGGCTACTACGTTCGAATCGCGCCGCCCGACTCCGACTGCGCAGCTTCGCCACTCGAAGGCTTCGTCCCCATAAAGAATCGGCCACCCGGTGAGAATAGCGCTCGCGCTGTCCACCTGGTCAGCCCGGACTCACTGGCATTGGTGCGCTTTGGCTTGCGCGCGCCCGACGATCCACGGATCCTGAGCACCATCAAAGTGATCGACGCTCTGCTCAAAACGAATTTACCTCAGGGGCCTTGCTGGTACCGCTACAACGGCGACGGCTATGGTGAGCACGAGGATGGCTCGCCCTTCGACGGCACCGGCATTGGACGGCCGTGGCCGCTACTCGCGGGCGAGCGTGGACACTACGAACTCGCTGCCGGACGTCCGCAGGCAGCCGAGCTATTGCTTAAAGTGATGGAGCTGTCCACCGAAGGTGGCCGCTTGATTCCCGAACAAGCCTGGGACTCAGCCGACATTCCTGCTCTCGAACTTTTTCGCGGCAAGCCGACCGGCTCCGCGTGCCCGCTGGTTTGGGCCCACTCCGAGTACGTCAAACTGCGCCGTTCGCTGCGCGACGGAAAAATCTTCGACCAGCCACCGCAAACCTTGCAGCGCTACCAGGTAGAAAAGCAAAAGGCCGCATACTTCGAGTGGCGCTTCAACAATAAGTGCCGCAGCATGCCGCGAGGAAAAAAATTGCGGATCGTCCTGCCTTCGCCCGCGCGAGTGCACTGGAGTTTCGATGGCTGGCAAACCGCGCAGGACACGAATTCCCGCGACCCGCTGGGAATGTATGTAGCCGACCTGCCAGGCGACCAGCTAACCACCGGCCGCGAAATCGTATTCACGTTCTATTGGGAGAATGAGCAGCGCTGGGAGGGAGTGAATTATTCGGTCGCCGTGGAGTAAGGACTGCCGGGTGACGACTGACGGGTAACGAGTGACGCCTGCCCCGTTGTCACCCTGTTCACTCTCACTGTTCATCCTGAGCGGAGTTTTTGCTTCGCAACGCGAAGCAAAAACGCAGTCGAAGGATCTCTACTCTTCACATACACGCTTACGGCAATCAGAAGCCAAACAACCCGCAACGCAGCATCACGCACCCGCCGCAAGGGATCCTTCGACTGCGTGGACCGATTCCCAAAGAGAATCGGGCCCCTCCGCTCAGATGACATGCGCTCTAAGTCAGAATGACATGCGTTCTGTTTCAGGGTGACTATGCTTCAATGAACCGTGCCTTCAATGGCCAAACGTCCGCCCCGCCGAAGCAGGTTGCGCAGGACCTTCCTCGCTCCACCCGCCCCTTGAAATATTGGAATACAGCGCTCCGGCACAAATCGCCGACGCCGTGAGCAGACCGATTCCTTCCCAGAACGGCCCCAGCAGCACGTGCCCCAGCCCGAACAACGCCATGTAAACCATGAAGCAGCCCAGAACCCACGAAAGCAGATTCCGCCCCAGATCGCGGGTCGGCGGCACTTCGGGGGCAAGGCGCGCCACCGGCTTCCATCCCGCTACGTGTGGCCGAACGCTGCGGTAAAACTTGACCAGCACATCCTCAGGCTCCGCCTTGGTCGCGTAAGTAACGATCAACCAGACCAGCGTCGTGGCAACGGTCGTAGCCAGGGCCGTCTTGGCAAACACCACTGGGTTCGTACCGGAAAAAGGTACAGTCCAGCGCAGCCAGATCGTGACCACAAGAGCTGTGGCCATGGCCGAAATCTCACTCCACGCGTTGATCCGCCACCAGTACCAGCGGAGCAGGTAGACACCGCCGGTGCCTGCGCCAACTTCCAGGACCACCTGCCATCCTGAACGAATATCCGACAGCAAAACCGAAATTCCCGCGGAGGCAATGACCAGCAGCACGGTGGCAAGGCGAGAGATCAGGACGTAGTGTTTGTCGTCGGCGTCGCGCTTGATGAACCGCCGGTAGAAATCCGATACCAGGTACGACGCCCCCCAGTTGAGTTGAGTCGCGATCGTGGACATGAAAGCCGCCATGAATCCGGCAATCACAATTCCACGCAGCGCGGGCGGAACGTGCTGGCTCACTACCAGCATGTAACCCGTTTCCGGATGTTCGAGGTGGGGATAGAGCACAACCGCGGCCAGAGCAGTAAGAATCCACGGCCAGGGACGCAAAGCGTAGTGCGCAACGTTGAACCACAGGACGGCCAGCAATCCATTGCGTTCATCTTTTGCGCTGAAAATGCGCTGCGCAATGTAACCACCGCCGCCCGGCTCCGCCCCCGGATACCAGAAAGCCCACCACTGCAGCCCGATGTTCACAACAAATGTAATTACCGGCAAGAGCCAGAGTCCCTCCTGAGAAAACGGCCGAGAGAAATCCGGAAAGAAAGAGGTGGCATCGCCCGCGCCGGGGCCGGCGGCAGTCCGCATCTCAGCCAGCCGAGTGAGCAGCGTACTCATGCCACCCGCGGCGGCTACGGCATACCAGGCCACTCCGATCACAATCGCCATCTTCAGTGCGAACTGGAACAGGTCAGTCCACAGAACGCCCCAGAGACCACCCAATGCTACGTAGAGGCCGGTGAATGGAATCAGAAACAGGACACAGATAGCCAGCGCACTGCGATCACTCACCCCCAGCGTAACGGCGACGATGCTGGTCATCGCTTTCGTCACCCAGCCCAGAATCAGGCAATTCATCAGCAGGCCAAGATAGATGGCGCGAAAGCCGCGCAGGAACGCGGCCGGCTTGCCCGAATAGCGCATCTCGGCAAACTGAACGTCAGTCAGCAGCCCGGAGCGGCGCCACAGGCGGGCAAACAGAAATACCGTCATCATCCCGGAGAGCAGAAACGCCCACCACAGCCAGTTGCCGGCAATTCCCTGGGTATAGACGAGGCCGGTTACGACCAGCGGCGTGTCGGCGGCGAATGTGGTCGCCACCATGGAAGTGCCCGCCAGCCACCAGGAGACGTTGCGTCCGGAGACAAAATAGTCGTCGACGCTTTTGCCGGAGCGCGAACGGAAATACAGACCCAGCATCAGCGTGATGCCCAAATACAGAACGATCGCTGTCCAATCAAGCAGGGTGAAGTTCATGGCGGGAAAGAATAACACCGGCCTGCCGGGTTTCCGACAAGAAAGTGTTATATAGCAGCTCTGGCGGCGCCTGCGTCGTCACCCCGGCATATGGGCTGAAATTTGCGACCTGCGTCCCAGGGCAACCACGCCACTATAGAGCTACGATCCAGCCGGGTAGTGGCTTAATTTGAAACAGATCACGAAAATGCAGTCATCCTGAGGGACTTCAGTCCCGAAGAGCCCGCCCTGAGCGAAGTCGAAGGGATACTGCGCGCATCGCCGCCGGCTCCGCCAAACTGCGTATCCGCTCCACGCAAGATGCTTGGCAAGCTCAGGCATGAGGCATCAATGGGGGCAAAAAAATCAGAATTCAACCACTACCGCACAGCCGGTTTTGATGACGTGTGGTCTCTACTGAGGTATATTCTGGCCACGCCGCCGGCAATCTCTGCCGGACGAGCTTCGCCCAGGTTAGTCAACACCACCACGGTAAGTTTGTCGTCCACGTAACGGGAAATCTGGGTCTCGAATCCCTGCCACGAGCCTTCATGGCCAATGAGCAGATGGCCGTCCGGATGAGTAATCTCCCAGCCAAAACCGTATTCCCCGGAATTAGGTTGTCCGTCGTTCAGCCTTACCGGAGTCCACATCTGTTCCAGGCTCGACCGCTTCAGGAGTTTCTCGGTGTAGAGCGCGGTATCCCACTTTGCCAGGTCCAGGATGGAAAAATACAGGCTGCCGTCGGCGGTTGTATTCAGCTTCGGCGCTACCCATTCCTGGTTCTTTATCTGTCCCTTCACCAGGTGGTAGCCCGCCGCCCGGTTAGGAACGATATCCGCCTCGCTGATGATGCGAGTGGTCTGCATTCCGAGGGGATGGAAGATGCGTTCCGCCAGAAAATCACCGTAGAACTCGCCGGTGACGCGGTGAATCAGAATTCCCAGCGTCAGATAACCCAGATTGCTGTATTTCCAGCTCGTGCCCGGAGGAAAGGCCAGCGGAATTCCCGCCACAATTTTCAGCAGTTCTGCTTCGGTGTAGTCTTTCCGGAAGTCAAAATCTTTGGGATAGTCGGTGAACCCGCCCGTGTGGCTCAGCAAATTTCGGACAGTAACCGGCTTCCAGCTTTCTGGACCTTCGGGCAAATATCTGGTGATGGAGTCATCCAGCCCGACCTTGCCCTCCTCGACCAGCATCATGACGCCAGTTGCCGTGAACTGCTTGCCCACTGACCCTGATTGAAAAACCGTTTCCGGCTTGACCACCACACGATGCTCCAGGTTGGAGAAACCAAAACCCTGCGCCCGAACAATTTTTCCGTCCCTCGATACCAGAAGAGCTAACCCGGGAATGTGCTGCCGGTCCATCTCGCTTTTGACGTACGTTTCTACGGGCCCGAAGTGATTTTCCGGGGTCTGGCCGAAAGCTTCACCAATCAGAACGAGAAGAGTGGAAACCAACCGCAAACCGAGCCTATTCACCGACTACCTCAGCAGGAATGATTGAACTGGAGTGGCACAATCTTTTGTAGAGACGTAGCTTTGCTACGTCTGGGTTTCTTAAACACTGCAGACAAGACGCAGCGAGCTGCGTCGCTGCAACCGGAGGATCGAAGCCTAGCCGGAATAGACGAGTTCTACTACCGTGCAGTCGTCGCTTAGCGGAGTGCCGCCGCAGAAATTGGCGACTGCGGTGAAAATATCTTCCAGCGTCGAACTCTTGGCTGCCACTGTTTCCAGACGTGAATCCTCAAAGAAGTCGCCGCGAGCGTTTTCAGCTTCGGTAACTCCATCCGTCACCAGGATCAGGCGATCGCCGGCATGCAGGCTCACGTGATCGCTTTCGTAAGTGGCGTCAGCCAGCAGCCCCACGGGCAGGTTCCCGTGCGGAGGCCGGATCACCTCGTGGTTGCAAACCAGCAATGGGGGGACATGACCGCAGTTGACGTATTCCAGTTCGCCGTCGCGCCGAATGCGCGCAATGATCAGGGTCGCGTACTTCTCTCCGATATGTTTGTGGGTAAAGAAACGATTCGCAGCGGTCACAATTTCGATCAACGGCATGCCGGCGGTTAATTGGGAATAGATCATTCCCTGCAGAGTGGAAGCCAGCAGCGCCGCCGAAACTCCCTTTCCGCTTACATCCGCAAGCACTACCGCGAGTCCTTGCTCGGTATTTACCGCATCGAAGAAGTCGCCGCCAATTTCCTTACAAGAAAGATTCCTTCCCTTCAGGGTCGCGAACGGGACCTCGGGGATGGTTACCGCCATGAGCCGTTGCTGGATGGACGCGGCGATGGAAAGTTCCTGCTGGTAGCGCCGTGACGCTTCTTCGGCTTGTACCAGCCGGGCATTTTCGATCAGGGAAGCAGCTTCGGTTGCGATCGCTCGCAGAATGTCGTTGCTCACGCTTGAAATATCGCGCGAGGCAAAGCGCGAATCCACATACAGGGCACCCATAACTTCGGCGGTGTTCTCACTGGCCGCCGCTTGCGCTTCCCGCGTGGCCTGCACCTGGGGCTTGCGCAACGGAATACAGATCACGGTACGCAGATCGTAAGCCACGATGCTGTGGCGGCCTGCCAGATCGAGCGATTGGCTGGTATCGGTGATCACGAACTCTGAATTGGACTTGAGCGCCTCATCCAGAATCGAGTGCGAGATCGTGGTGTCGTCCAGCAGCGGTTCGTCCTTGGAGTTTCGCCCTGCCGCCAGACGCAGCTTGCCTTCTTCGTCGCGCATGAAAACGTAACCGCGCTCGGCACGCGTCAGCTTCAAGGTGGCGTCAAGCAAAGTCACCAGAATCTCGTCGAGCACCCCGGTGGTGTTCAGCTTGCGAGCAGCTTCCAGAAAGAGAGTCAGCTTTTCCAGGTCCGTGGCGTCGGTCGAGATCTGTATTCCGGAAATCTGGCTGAGAAACTCGCGCGCGGTGTTCGAACTCGCGTGGTGGGGATGAAAGATGACGTAAGAGACGTCGCGGACGCCAAACTCCACCCGGTCGTTACGTTCCAGCGTCTTCCGCTGTACCCGCTCTCCGTTGACGAAAGTTCCGTGTTTGCTGCCCTGGTCCACGACACAAAATTGCCCGTCTTCGGAAGTGATCAGAGCATGATCGCGGGAGACACGCGGGTCGGCGATCACCAGATCTTTATCGACTTTGCGGCCAACGGTGAACGGCGTGTGGTCGAGATTGATGGTGCGCTGGTCGTTCCCCTGCACGAACACGAGCGTGGGGAAAATTCCGGAGCCCGGGGACGATACCGGACCCGTGATGGGTTGAAAAGCCATGTGGTGCTTCCCTACTCCTGCTGGCGCGTCGCGGTGATTCGGCCAGGGGCGTACGACAAATCAAAACTCAAGCAGCCCCGCGACCGAGGGCGGCCAGCGCTTCCTGCTCGGTATCAAAAACCTGGAACACCGTTGCCAGTTTCGTAATCTGCAGCACATCGCGCAGACGCTGGCCCAGGCCGGTAAGCTTGATATCGGCGCCTGCTGCCCGCGCTGAGGAGTAGACACCCACCAGAGTCCCGAGCCCGCCGCTATCGATATAGGTCACATCGGAAAGATTCAGGACCAGGCGCGAGGATTTCTTCAGGGCTTCCTTGAGACTATCCCGCAAAGCTGTGGCTTCTTCTCCGAACATGACCCGCCCGTGGCACGACATGATGGCGATGCCATCGACCACGCGCTTGTCAATTTTGAGGTTCATATCATCCTCCGAAACATCGGCGGGTGGCCAGAGCGTGCGAAAAGATTAACATGATCGCGGCCCAATGCAAGGCCGCCGCGGCAGCACGGCTCATGACTTTCAGGTGACTTACCCCGCCACCGAATGCGCTGGAGCAGGCGATTTCAGTCGACCACGGGCGCATAAGGTGAACACACCCAACACCACAACGGGAAGAAGCAAACTATTGCGCAGGGGAGCCGTCCATGCCCTTTGCACTTCCGCCGCTGGCAGGAATAAAGACACCGCCAGTAGTCCGGCGGAGGCCATCCACGGCCAGAAAACTACCAGCGCCCCCACCCCGCAAGCGGTGCGAGCCAGCCAGTTGCGGTCCCAAAGTTCCCTCCACCAAGCGGCGATCAGGAAGACTGCTGGCAGGAGAAGAACCTGGTTATAGGGCGCAAAGCTGGGCACGATCACGACCGTCGCGGCGAGAACCAACGCCAGCATCGCACTGAACGCTGCGGAATCGTGCGCGACACGCCGGAGGCGCCAGCCCGCGGCAGCTACCAAAAGGATGATGGCGGCTACCAGGATTTTTCCAATCGCCGGAGTGGTTAGCACTTCAAGCAGCGAGCTTGCGCCTTGCGTGTACTTGCTGTAAGCGGAAACCGCGTCACGAAAGCGACTGATCCATCCCGGCAAAACGTATTCGGAGCCAGCCAGCAAGACCGCCATCGTGATTGCGAAGCTCCAGACAAAACCCTGCCGCCGACGCCAGTCGCTCACCGCCCACAGTGCCAGCCATGAAGCCATGGGCAGCGCAAGCTGGGGCTTGAACGTTGCCAGGGCCAGCAGAACGCCCGCCAGCACAAATTGTCCGCCGACCAAAGCTGCCGCGGATGCCGCCATGATCCCGTTTACCACCAGGCTCAACTGCTGCAATTTGATTCCCTGCACCACGGCGAAGCTGCCAAAGGTCAGGATCATGAGAATCGCGGTGCCTGCAACTGAAGGCCGCCAGCGCACTGCCCGCAGCCACAGGGGTACGCTCACCAGAGTCAGGAGCACAAACAGCCAGCGAAAACAGGTTTGCGCCGCGGGAAAGGACAGCCCGATGGTTGGAGCCATCAGAAACACGACATACACCGGGTAGGCGAAACGCTGCTCGTCTTTGGGATCATCCGGACGGCTGGGATTCAGCGGGCGCCCGTAGTATCCAATCTGGATTTCGCGCGTAAGCCCGGGGCTGTAGGGATCACGATGGTGCAGGAGCAGTTCGCGCGCTCCCAGCCATCGCGGGTACAGATCGGACAAGTTGCCTCGCGGCCAGCCGTGGGCCGCAGCCTCAGCCCGCTGGTGCGGCGCCAGCACCCTCTGCACGTAGAACCACATGCTTCCGGTGAACAGCAGGGCGAGGAGCACACCGAGGATGGGCTTTTTAGGCAATCGCTTGTTTTGGCGCCAGAGCTTTTGGATATTCAATTACTCGAAGTCACAAGGTTGCGCGCGCTTTCCATTTCCCGGAACAGCATCCAGCACCACCACAGCAGCACAAGAGCGAACAGATTATAGTGGCCGTCACGCATCACCAGAAATGCATGCAGGGGGCTGAAAAAGAGTAGAAAAAGGAGAAAGAGGAAAGCCCGCCTGGTACGCGGCGGAATGTCGCGGTTCTCATTCATGAAAACATATTGGACGGTAAGGGCCAGGGGCAGCAGAAGCAAACTCAGGTCATAAGTGAGCGTGTGATAGCTCGTCAACACTGTGACGATCACGCACAAGGCGAATCCCAGATCGAACTGCGCTCCGTTGCCGAGTTTCCATTTGCGTGCGGCGAATACGACCAATGCCAACGACGCTGCCGCGATCGCAATGTCGCTGGCCAATTTGGAAAAGTGCGGAATCAGCAAGCTATCAAACAGTCCTCGAATGCTGGCCATGCGGATCGGAACAATCGTCTGCCGCCGCTCCATCGACTGCTCCAGGTGCCAGACGTGACTCGGGTACGACTGGGCCCCTTCCCATCCGATGATTGCCACCGAAACCAAACCCAAAACCGTGGCGGTGGCCAGAAACCCAGCCAGCACCCTGCCTCTTTTCCGATAAAGGAGAATCAACACCAGCGGCAACACCAGGTGGAAGCGGAAGACGCCAAGCCCGAGGCAGCAGCCTGCCGCAAGATCACTGTTCCGGCGCAGGAGAACGTAGGCGGCGCCGAACAGAACGACGAGCATGAGAATGTCCTGACCCTGCAGCAGCGCGAAAAATACCGGAAAGAATGCCAGGCATCCCAGCAGCCAACTCGCCGCGGATACCTGCTTTAGCCACGGGATGGCGCTACGCAGCAGGAAAAACAGAACTACCAGGAAAACCAGATTCAGCAGATCCCACAGCAGGTAAGCAGTGGGATATGAAAACCAGGTGAAAGGAATAAACAGCAGCGCTTCAAACGGAGGATGAATGTACGGCAAAGGTCCCTGCCGGATACTGACTCCGGCCGCGAACTGCAGTTGAATCCGGTATTGCGTCGCCTCGTCGTATAACTGTTTGCCAAGGCCCTGGCGCACCATGCTGGCGCCGGAATAAAAAGTGCTGAAGTCAGGATAGCCTTTGCGGATCAGGTCAATTGAGTCCCATGCAATGATGAGGTGCAGGGACAGCATGCCAGCCAGAAACAAGAATATGAGAACTCGATATCTTTTCTTTGCAGTCGTCTTTGCAATCGGCTGGGTGGGTTCCATACGCGCGCGACTAGACTACAGGACGATGCCTGTTTTTAAGTCTTCCAAAATCTTCACGTCGTAGCGTAGTGCCTGGCAACGTAATGACCCAGATTCTTGCAACTCGCCGCGTCTTCGTAGCCGTGCTGGCTTTGGGCCTGTTCGCCATGGCAGCTCGCGGCGTGACCGATCCTGATGTCTGGTGGCATCTGCGCACCGGGCAGCTCATGCTCGGCAATCACGCGCTCTTTCACACCGATCCTTATTCGTTCACACGTTTCGGACAGCCGTGGGTCAATCATGAATGGCTTTCGCAGATCCTGCTCTTTTGTCTGTATCGCGTCGCGGGATTCGGCGGATTGATCGTGGGCTCGGCGGTCGTTATCGCTGTCTGCGCTGTTGCTGGTGTTCGCACGTTGCGCCGGGCCGCCCTTACCTGGCCGCCCTGATGACGCTTTGGGGCGCGGTTGCATCAGCACCTGCCTGGGGAGTTCGTCCGCAGATGTTTTCTCTCCTGCTGGGAAGCATTTTTCTGGTGCTGCTCGAGGTCTCCGTCAATCGCCCCGCCCTGTTGTGGTGGACGCCGCCCCTCATGTTGCTATGGGTCAACCTCCATGCCGGATACCCGATCGGACTGGCATTCCTGGCGCTGTTCTTGCTCGGCGAAACGCTTGAGGCGGCGGTTTATGCGGGCCAATGGAAGCGATCCGTTGCTCGCCGGAAGAACCTGGCGCTGGCCTTCGCCGCATGTCTCGCCGTGGTGCCGACTCAATCCAAACGGTCTGCGAATCTACAGTTACCCGTTTGAGACCCTGCGATCTCCCGGCCATGCAGAAGTTCATCCAGGAGTGGTTCTCTCCGGACTTCCATGACCCAATGTATCTGCCTCTGTTGCTGATGTTGCTGGCTCTCATGGCCGGGCTGGCATGTTCACCGCGTCGACCCCGTCTTCGCGATCTCGTTCTCCTGATGGCAACGGTTCCAGCGGCCTTGCGTTCGATGCGCCACATACCAATTCTGGTGCTGGTTCTGGTCCCGATCCTTGCCAGCCTGACCGAAGCCTGGCTCCGGCAGCGCGGCGCCCAGCGGCTATTGCAGGCAGGACAAGCCCCACCCACCAGGCGAATTGCCTGGTGAATACTCTGGTTTTGGTGACCTTTGTCGCTTTCACCGTGGTCCGCGGTCAAACAGGTTGTGGGAACCCAGGCACAAACCGAAGCAAAACATTTTCCGCAGGCTGCGGTCGACATTCCTGAGTCGCGAGCATCCGCCTGGCCCCATCCTGAACCATTACAACTTTGGGGGCTATTTCATCTGGAAGCTCTATCCCGAGTACCGGGTTTTTACCGATGGGCGCGCCGATGTTTATGGCGACAAGTTCATGGATGACTTTGCGGCCACCTACTATTTGCGGGACAACTGGACTATGCCCTTCAGCCAATGGGGAATCCGCTCGCTGGTTCTGCCCCCGGATGCGCCAATTGTGACCGCTCTTCGATCCAAGCCGGAGTGGAAGCAGATCTACTGCGATTCCCAGGCGGTTGTCCTCACCTTGAGTCAATAAGTCGTTTACCCGAAGGGAATCAAATTAGTTAACACCCCATCCTGCTTTGAGCTGCAAAACTTTGCACATTCCACCTTATGATTACGTCCGCAAATTGATCGGATAGTACTGATCGGGTATTGGGGCCTGCGCCTCAAAATCGCAGCTTTCGTGAAGGAACAATGCGTAAAGAACGAAGCGCGAGGGAACGATGCGTGAGGGAACGATGAACGACGCTTTGTGCAGGTTGCTGGCCGACGACGGGCAGGACGTCGCCGAGTATGCGGTCATGCTGGCAGTGGTTCTGGCGGTTGTAGTCGGCACGATCCGTTTGATTGGGTCGAACGCCAACAATGTCTTCTCCTCGGTCGGTAGCGCCATTCAGTAGGCGGTCCGCTGCCAGCGCAACTGAACCCGACCCCTAAATCCAATGCAAAGCCTCGAAATCCGGGCGAGGGCCACTTTGGCCCTACGCCAAGCTGTTGCCTGCAGTCCCGCGAGGCCCCAACACTTGCTTTTAGACCCTATCTAGGCAATGGTTTGGGGCCATCCGCCAAAGAAAGTGGTATCTTGCTAGCTTCACAGCGGGTTATTATGGTGCTGGCAGTCCACTATCGCGGTTGCCGGGGCGCGTAAGCTGTTGATTCAGAAACAACAGTAAATTGCTTTCAAAGATGGGAACAGACACCTTGGTCGATAGGGTCTGCGGGATGGGGCTCGGGCCGTCTGCGGGGCTTTTATGGAGGACACAACGATGTCTATACAACGAAGGTTTCTAGATCTGTGGCGCGAAGAGCAAGGCCAGGACATTGCGGAATATGCAGTCATGCTGGCTGTCATTCTGGTGATCGTGGTCGGGACCATCCGTCTCATCGGTTCCAACTCCAACAACGTATTCTCTTCAGTCGCCAGTTCGATTAAATAGCGGACGCACTTCGCGAAGTTAGCGTGCGGGCAGCGCTTCGGTTGGGAGTTCGCTCTGGATGGCAAGTCTATAACTGCCGGAAACCTTTTGCCTGGATACTTCTCCCGGCGAATGCGCGGCAGGTTTTATTCCGGAGTAGGGTGTGCGCCCGCGACCCGATTCCTAACCTCCTCAATTGGAAGTCGGAGTTTCGGCGTGTTCGTGCGTCGCCGTTCCGTGTCATGCTGTCGCCCGCAGTCGTGGCGATTTCGATCTTGAGAGGTAGTTCATGAATCGCACCCGGCTTTTGATGATTGGCTTTGTGGCCCTCGTCTTGGGCGCAATGGTCAGTTTCGCTGTCTACCGAACTCTGCAATCTCGGAGTGGTGGCGATACTCCGCCGGGCGTAGAGGTGGTGGTGGCAGCGAATGACATCGCGGTTGGCGCGAAGGTGGAAGACCGCGACGTGAAAACGGTTCGCTTTCCAGCTGCCGATCTCCCCGCGAACTGCTTCCATCTGAAGTCTTCCGTTGTTGGCCGCGGTGCGATCCTTCCCATTGCCAAGGGCGAATTTTTTCTACCGAATAAACTGGCGGGAGAAAACGCCGGCTCCGGCATGCCGTCGCTGATTCCTCCGGGAATGCGCGCGGTTTCAGTTCGGGTGAACGAGGTCATCGGGGTGGCCGGGTTCGTCGTGCCGGGAACCCGCGTGGATGTGCTGCTGACTGGCAATCCTAATGGTTCCAGCGACGAACGAACCACCACCGTTCTGGAAAATGTGGCGGTCATTGCCACGGGCCAGAAACTGGAGAGAAATACTGCCGGCGAACCGCAACTGACGCCGGTAATCACTCTGCTGGTCTCTCCTGACGATGCCCAGAAGCTCACACTGGCCAGCACTCAGGGAAAGATTCAACTGGCGCTGCGTAATCCCCTCGACACCAAGCAGCAGGAGCTCGCGGCAGTCGGCACGGGTGCGCTCTATCGTGGCGTTCCAGTGGCTGCGGTGACGACCGCCGCGCCGAAGCCAAAATCCACCAAGCACAACATCGTCCTGACGCCAACCGTGCCACCTCCGTACTCGATCGAAGTGATCAAGGGAATAAAAAAGGAAAACATAACTCCCAAGTACTAGACAAAGTCAGCACCCGAGGAAGAAGACCATGTCGACCTGCTCCCGCACGTGGGAGAAACGCGCAACTGGAATCGGAATTACTGGAGTTCGAATGAAGGCAGTCAGCGTGGAATCTCGAATTCCCTCTCCTCGATTGCTGATTGGCGTCTTCGTTCTGATTGCGTCTCTGGCCGCCATGTCTCAGGATCAGCCGGCTACCCAGGCTCCGGTGGCCCAGCCACCCGCCGCTCAAACTCCTGAAGAGGTTCAGGCTCCCGGCGGACCGGGTGCAAGTTCGCAGGCGCCCCAGGCTGAAGCTCAAGGCGCTGCTCCATTGCGGGTGCTGGTTGGCAAGTCTCTGCTTATCAATACGACAGAGCGGCTCAAGAGAATCTCAGTCACGGATGACACGATCGCTGATGCAACCCCAATCACCCCGACACAGATTCTGGTACACGGCCGGGCTGCGGGTGAGGTGTCGCTGCTGATTTGGGATGAACTCGAACGCTCGCGCAGCTTCGATCTGCGGGTTGACGTAGACGTGCGTACCGCCGCTGACGAAGAACGGCGGGTTTTCCCGGACGAGCAAATCACGGTTTCACCCTCGCGTTCCGCCATCGTGCTCTCCGGCCACGTTTCCACCGAGGATGTTTCCAAGCGCGCCGGCATGATTGCCGAGGCTTACTCGAAGAATGTAGTCAACGTGCTGACCTTCGGCCCGGTGGGAGCCCAGGAAGTCCTGCTGGAAGTGAAATTCGCCGAAGTAGATCGCAGCGCGGTCACTCAGCTGGGAATCAATTTGTTCGCTCCGGGACTTGGGAACACCATTGCCCTGAGCCAGACGGGACAGTTCGGTTCGCTGCAGGTCCATAACACTGCCCAGACGACCACGACTTCCGGCACAGGCGCTAACTCCACCAGCACAACCACCACCACTGCGACCCCGCCGGTAGTGGATATTTCCGATTTCCTCAACTTTTTTGTTACCCGCACCGATGTCAACATTGGCGCGGTGATCAAAGCCCTCCAGCAAAAGAACCTGCTCCAGATCCTGGCAGAGCCTAACTTGATCGCGGTAAATGGCAAGGAAGCCAGTTTCCTCGCGGGCGGCGAGTTTCCCTTTCCGATCGTGCAGCCCAGCCAGGGATTTACGTCAGTCACCATTCAGTTCAAGGAGTTCGGCGTCCAGTTGAAGTTCACCCCGGTGATCATGCCGAACGGAAATATCCATTTGAAGGTCGCCCCGTCGGTCAGTACTCTGGACTTTGCCAATGCGCTGACGATTTCGGGATTTACCGTACCCGCACTGAGCACGCGCAAGGCGGAGACGGAATTCGAACTGCAGGACGGGCAGAGTTTCGTGATCGCGGGTCTGATCGATAACCGGGTGACCGATCTGTACAACAAAATACCCGGCTTGGGTGACATTCCGATCCTGGGCAATTTTTTTAAGAGCAAGAGCGCCCAAAAGAGCAATTCTGAGCTGATGGTATTGTGCACGGCGCGACGCGTCTCGCCGAGTACCCAGCCTCCGACGCCGCCGGTGAATCCGAAGCCCTTTATGGACAAGGACAAGTTCGACAACAAGAAACCGTCGTCGGACAAGGGGAAATAGAGCGGGAAAACCAGCATCACAACCAGGGATCCGGGTAGAACGATGTCTGAACTTTCAGTTGTAATCATCGCCCAGGATAGCGAACAGCGGGCCGTGCTGCAGGTAATGGTCGATGGCACCAGCGTTGCCCGGGTTGTGCACACCTGCACCAGCTACCCCGTGGTCATTACTGATCCGGTATTGCGGCGAGTGCAGAGCGCGAATCCAGCGGTCGTGCTGGTGGATGTCCCCGCTGACAATCACACCCTGGCACTACGCTCCATCGAACTGATCCATCAGGAACTGAGTCGCGCTGCCATATTTGCTGTAGGCAGCATGTCCCAGCCCCAGGTTATTGTCAGCGCCATGCGGGCCGGGGCCCGCGAGTACATCGAGCGCCCCACCACTACCAACGAACTTCTGGAAGCCTTCATCAGGCTGTCAACGGCGCAACGAAAAGTTGACCGCGAAGGGCCGCGCGGGAAGGTTTTTACCGTGGTCAACGCCAAAGGCGGCAGCGGAGCCACTACCACAGCCGTAAATCTTGGCCTGGCGTTGCAATCCGCCCACGGCGGAGTTGCCTTGGTGGATATCGCGCCGCTCGGCCACGCCGCGCTGCACATGAACCTTAAGCCGCAGTTTACCGTGACCGACGCGGTCCGAAATCTGCACCGGCTCGACAGTTCCCTGCTGGAAAGTTTCATGACCCGCCACGCCGACGGTATGCAGTTGCTGGCTGGCGTCAATACTCCCGCAGTTGTGGAACCGGCAACCTCTGAATTTGCCCGATTGTTCGACCTGCTGGTCGGACACTTCCGCTACGTCGTGGTCGACGCCTCCTCGCGTGTGGATCCGACTACCCGGCTGGTCTGCAATCTTTCAGAAACCGTTTTACTGGTCGCCCATGCCGATGTCGCGTCTTTATGGAGCGCCACCCGTATCCAGCAATATCTGGGGGAGACGGGAGGCCGGGAGAGAGTCCGGCTGGTACTGAACCGCTTCCGCAAGATTGCCGGCTTCACTGAAGCCGACGCCGAGGCTGCGGCGGGAGCCAAGCTTTTGTGGAAGATCCCCAATCACTACTTCGCCGTCTCGGCCGCGATCGACCGTGGCGTTCCGCTCATGCAGCAGAGCTACACCGAGATTGCCAAATCGTTTTCCGGCCTGGCGGCTGTCCTGACTGACGACGACATCGACGTAAAGCGTAAAGCATGGTCGTTGTTCAAGACGGTGTAGCAATTTACGGAAAATCGCCTTTCGGCTAGCTGCCTGGAGACGTAGCATGCCAGGTATCGCTCCCAGCCTGGACGTAACCGGTTACGCTCCAGCGATGCACTAAAGTTTTTGGGATGGTTCAGCACGGTGTTCCCAGAGTTCGGCAACCTGTTAGGATTTTAGGGTGGTAGGTCGATAGATCGACATTGATAAGATCGATATTATGCCCAATTTGCAGACCTTCGAAAGAGCCGAGTACCAGCAGGTTAAGGCGGATCTTCATCGCAAGATCCTGGACCGGCTGGACCTGGAAAAACTAGGCCGCACACCGAGTGCGGCGGCTCGCGAAGAAGTTCTGCTGCTGATACGCAACACGGTGAACAGCGAGGCGGTTCCTCTCAGCTTCGCGGAACGCGAGCGTCTTGCCCGCGAAATTCTGGACGAGATTTTTGGCTTGGGTCCGCTCGAGCCACTGCTCAAGGATCCGACAATCTCCGACATCCTGGTTAACCGCTACAACAAGGTTTACGTGGAACGCGCTGGCAAACTCGAGCCAACGGGCCTCAGCTTCAAAGACGATGCCCACCTGATGCAGATTATCGATCGCATCGTCTCCCGTGTGGGCAGGCGCGTGGACGAGTCGTCGCCCATGGTCGACGCCCGGCTCGCGGACGGCTCCCGTGTGAACGCCATCATTCCGCCGCTGGCAATTGACGGTCCCTGTCTCTCCATTCGCCGCTTCGGCCGCGATCCAGTCACCGCCCGCACCATGGTTGACAATAAGACCCTGACCGAACCGATGCTGGAACTTTTATCCGCGATGGTCAAAGGGCGATTGAACTTCCTTATCTCCGGAGGAACCGGCGCCGGCAAAACGACTTTGCTCAACGTTCTTTCCAGTTACATCCCCAACACCGACCGCATCGTGACCATCGAAGACGCGGCCGAATTGCAGATGCACCAGGAACACGTCGTGCGGCTGGAGACTCGCCCGCCCAATATCGAAGGCAAGGGCGCGGTGCGGCAGCGGCAACTAGTGATTAACAGTTTGCGTATGCGTCCCGACCGCATCGTGGTGGGCGAGGTTCGCGGCGAGGAAGCCTTTGACATGCTTGCAGGCCATGAATACCGGTCACGAGGGATCGATGACCACGGTACACGCCAACACCCAGCGCGATGCCCTGGCCCGCATCGAGAATATGTGTTCCATGGCCAATCTCAATATTCCGGAAAGGGCGATGCGGCAACAGATATCGTCCGCGATTCATGCCGTGGTACAGATCGCGCGCCTCTCCGACGGTACCCGAAAAGTGATGACCATTTCCGAAGTGACCGGCATGGAAGGCGATGTAATCTGCATGCAGGACATTTTCGTGTTCGAACGGGTGGGAATCGATGAAAACGGCAAAGTTCGTGGCGCATTTCGCGCCAGTGGTATTCGGCCCAGGTTTGCCGACCGCCTGGCTACGGCAGGTTGTCGCCTGCGTCCTGCAATTTTCGATTCGCATATGGAAGTTTGAGGGCTGCCGGCAATTCGTAGAGACGTAGCTTGTTACCTCTGGTTTTAGGTTGGTGGTGCGGTTGGGTTCGTGGCGGGAGACGTAGCGAGTTACGTCTCTACAACAATCACTCAATGTTTATCATCATCGCCATCGCCGTGTTTGTGGTCGTCGCGCTGGGCGTGTTTGTCGTCGCTTCACTTCTTGACGAACGCAGTTCCAAGGCGCGCTTGTTGCGCGAACGTCTCTCCACGGTGCAAAAGACTCCGGAACGCGAAGCCGGAGAAAATCTGGCACTGTTGCGGGATGAGGTGCTAAGTAAGATCCCGGCCCTCGATAACCTGTTGCGCCGTTCCAACAGCATCTCGAACCTGCAGACACTGCTTGAGCAAGGCGATGTAAAGAGCCGGGCTGGCAATGTCGTGCTCCTGGGACTGCTATGCGGCGCTCTTCTGGGTTTGCTGGTTCTGCTTTTCGGCTATCCCCAATTTGCCTGGCTGGGGGTGCTCTTCGGCGTCTTCCTTCCCTACTCGTACGCCAACTACAAGAGAAACAAGCGCTTCCAGAAATTTGAGGAACTCTTTCCCGAGGCCATTGACACCCTGGCCCGAGCCGTAAGAGCCGGACACGCCTTCACCACCGCGCTGGAGCTGATTGCCAGCGAGATCGCCGATCCGGTCGCCTCCGAGTTTCGCAAGCTTTTTGAAGAGCAGAAGTTCGGCATGCCGGTTCGCGACGCGCTGATCAATCTCACTGAGCGCGTGCCCTTGGTGGACGTCAAGTTCTTCGTCACCGCAGTCATGCTGCAACGCGAGACCGGCGGTAATCTTGCCGAAATTCTCGACAACCTTTCCTATGTAATTCGGGAACGTTTCAAGATCATGCGGCAGGTGCGGGTACACACGGCGCAGGGGCGCATGACCATGCTGCTGTTGATGGGGTTGCCGCCCATCATCATCGTCACCATGCAGATCATGAACCCGACCTTTATCCGGCCGCTGTTTGACGATCCTATCGGGCACATTTTGCTGGTGGTGGGCATCACGCTGCAAACGGTGGGTTATTTCGTGATTCGGAAGAGTGATTCAGATCCAGGTTTGACGTACCAGGTTTGACGTACCGGGTGTGAGATATGCGCAGGTTTTAAAGTATGGCTTTAGCGCTCGCGATCATATTGTTCCTGACCATCGTACTGGTGGTCTTCTCTTTCGGGGCAGCGGCATACGCTCCCTCGTCGGTCCTGGGCTCGCGTCTGCGCGCCCTGGGCTGGCAGCGCGTCGAGCCCAAAGAGAAACCAGCATTTAAAGAGCGACTGGAACAGGCTCTTGACCCTCTTAGCAAGGCGATGCCGCTGTCGCCGAGCGACGTTTCAAGGACACGCAAGTGGCTGATTCAGGCGGGATATCGCGAGCCGCGCCACCTCACTATTTATTTTGGATTACGCCTGCTCCTGGCGCTGATGGCGATGGCTGTCGGAATCATCGTTCAGGGCAGTTTCGATTGGCTGTTGGTCATTGGCGTCGGAGCCTTCGGCTTTTTCATTCCCAGGTTCATGTTGAAGCGCAGGATCCGTGAACGCCAGCGCCGCATCACCCTGGCCTTGCCGGACGCGCTGGACCTCACGGTAATCTGCGTTGAAGTCGGTCTGGCGCTGGATCAGGCGCTGATGCGAGTGGGCGAAGACCTGAGGCACGCCCATCCCGATCTCAGCGATGAGTTCCATTTGGTGAACCTGGAAATGCGGGCGGGCAAACCGCGGGCTGAGGCTCTGACGGAACCTGGTTGAGCGCACCGGCGTGGACGATGTGCGTTCGCTGGTCGCTACCCTGATTCAAACGGATCGCTTCGGAACCAGCGTAAGCCAGGCTCTTCGCATTCATTCCGATTCACTGCGCACCGAACGGCGTCAGCGTGCCGAGGAACAGGCTGCCAAAACCACCATCAAGATGATTATCCCTCTGGTCGTGTTTGTCCTTCCCTCTATCATCTTCGTGACTCTGGGCCCGGCCATCATTGAGCTGTTTCGTATTCTGATGCCGCAGAAATAGTAGTGAATCCAGTTTCGCGCGCCCGGCAGGATTGACACCAGGGCACTGAAGCCAGAACTATCGAACCAGATTTACCGAAGCGTGAGTATCGAGTCCAGGAGTTGTGATGTCTGTACCGGGTCCCAAGGGATATGCACTGAATCGAACGCGCAATGCCTACCTGGCTACGCATGTGCGTCTCGCCGCAACCCATTGGTCCCGCTTTCGTGGCCTGATGGCCACCGAGGCTTCCCGCTTCCCCACCGGAGAAGGTCTTTGGATCGTTCCCTGTCGCGGCGTCCACACTTTTGCCATGCGCTTTCCTATCGATGTGCTCTACCTGGACAGCGATAAAGTCGTGGTCCACATTGAAGAGGACTTGAAACCCTGGCGGGTTGCCCCGGTTCGCTGGAGTGCAACCTCAGTGCTTGAGTTACCCCCCCAGACTCTGACCTCAACCCGAACCGCGGTCGGGGATGAGATCGAGATTGCGCCGGAGGAGGCGGCCCGCGCGTGAACGACGCCCCCAATTTTCTGATCGAGTGGCCGTCACGCTGGGACGAGTTTCTCACAGCTGTCGGTCCGGCCTTTGGACGGTCGCCCAAACGGCTGGCGGGCGAAGCTCAGACCGGACTGTTTCCTTACTGGGGAATTCTGGTTTCGTGGGCGTTTGAACTTCTGCTGCTGGTTGCCGCCATCGTGATTCCGGCCAAACTTGCCAGCATGCAGCCGTATGAGCCGCCACCAAAGCCCAAGTACGACATCATCTACTACACCGGCAACGAGCTGCCCAAAACCGAAGACCTGGGAGGCGCAGAGGCCGGACGTTCAGGCCGATCTGGCGGACGTGAGGCTTTTCACCCGACTCAGACCATCCGGGTAGCGCGCGGCACTACCGTGCGTGAAACCGTCGCCGATGCGCCCAAGCTGAACCTTCCCGTTTCGAATTCCGCAGTCGCGAACCTGCTGGCAATGAAGTCGCTCCCCGGGCCGGCGCCAGCCGAAGGCATGCGGTCTTCGCTGCGCGCTCCCACGTTGAGCCAAACGGCGGTGGCGCCAGCTCCTCAGGTGAACGAACAATTGCGGGCCGCGCCAACCCTGAATCCTGGGGTGGTTCCCCCCAGTGCGGCCGCCCCGCAGCGTGAAGTGTCCCAACTTCGCTTACCCGGTTCGCAAGCGGTCCAGGTAATTGCTCCGCCAGTCTCCGCACCAGAACAAATGCGGGATCTCAATCCGCGCCTGGCCCTGCCTGCACCGACTGTAGTGGCGCCCGCTCCCACCGTCACCCGTGAGATCAGTCCCATGGGACCCGGCTTCGGCGCTCAACAACTCGAGAAACAGATTGTTCCGCCTCCGGTACAGGTGAGCGGCTCCGCCGCTGAACATCGGGCAGTCAGCGGATTTGGCAGCGCCACCGTCGTGCCCCCCACGGTGCAGCTGGGAGCAGGCTCGGCGCAACGTTCGATGGCCGGTGGAATGGGCTCTGGGAGCGCCGTGGTACCACCGCCTCCCTCGGTGGGCCCGGGAGGCACAATCACCGGGCAGGGCCGCGGAAACCGTGGCACCGGCTTCGGAGGAGCGCTGGACGCCGGGGTGGCTGCCGCTCCGCCCAGCAGCAACGGCGGAGGAAACGCTTCCGGAGTGGTGGTTTCCAGTCAGCCCGGATCAAAAGTCGGAATGCCGGGGAATGGTGGCAGTGGTGCTCTGGCAATGTCTCCGGCCGGAGGTGACAGGCCCGGTCTCGGCGGCGCCGGTGGCGGAGGAGGAATCGGTCATGGAGATGGACCTGGCAGCGGGTTCTCGGGCCCCGGCTCGGGAGCAGGAAAAGAAGGCGCCGGCCCCGGATCCGACCCCAACGCGCGAGGCGGAATCTCGCCCTATCCAGGTTCGGGAGGAGCAGGTACCGGAACTTCGGGCAACCCCGCCATGCCGGGAGTGTCAGTTAAGGGCGGAAGCAGCAACATTGTGACCTTGCCCAGCTTTGGCACGGGCGGAAGCCAATCCGTCGGCCCCGCGCGCTCACAGACAGGTCCCAACAACAGGGGTCCGGATATTACGGTTGTCGCCACGTCGCGCTCCGGCGGCGCCTTCGATTTTTACGGACGCCTTAAGGGTGACAAGGTTTACACCATTTACATCACGACCGCGTTACCGACGGTAATGTCGTTTGCCGATCCCGCGTCCGCGGCCCACGGCTATGCCGAAGATCTAACCGCGCCGCAGGCGATGCGCGCCGAGCTCCCTGCTGGACTGCCCAGGACACGACTCGTGGTCGAGTGCGTACTGGACCGCGCCGGAATGTTGCGGAGACCGCGCGTTCTCGAACCAGCCTCGGCCGTGATGACCAGCAAAGTTCTGGCCGCACTCAACACATGGAAATTCAGCCCGGCCCTGCGTGGAGACCAACCCATCGAAGTCAGCGTGATCATCGGCTTCAATATCAATACCGACGACCGGTTCTAGGCAGACGGAGCGGGAAGGGCACGAAGTCACCCGTGCCGCTGCAACGGCTTGGAATTGAGCTTCAGCGCCTGTAGTTCGCTCTGCGACACCAGCCCTGGTTTTCGGAATTCTAAAGCTGGTCCTTCGCCAGAAGGGCCGCCTAAGGCTGACCAACGGCCGTCGGTAATCAAAGCGCGAACTAAAGCGGGCCATGAAAACTTCGTGTCTGAGCCTAAAGGCGGACCTCAGGCGCTGAAGCGCCTAAGCCGCGAATCACTGATCCATTTTTCGCGCGAACAATATCGCCGTATCATCTCGATAGGCGACATTCCACCGGGCGGTCTGCTTCAGCATGTTGTCCAGCGAAGATCCTGTTGGTACGAGAGCCCAATTCACATGCTTGTCATTCAAAAAACTTTCCCAGTCGGGAGTGACCCGCACTGCCTTCAGGTAATTCTTTAAGAATTCCTCCCCGTAAAGATCGTGGCGGTCGTCCACGAAAACCTTGTTCTCAGGATAAAGCCGGTAGATGAGGTAACCACCCCAGGAGTCCAGAGCGAAGACAGGCTCCCGGATGCCCCGCCGGGCAAGTACTTCGCCGGCTTGCACCGGGAATTTCTTTGCATCAAAGTGCGCGTCCATCCACTGATAGGAGCCTAGTTTGCCCTGATGAACACACACCATGACGCCAAGCATCACCGCGAGGGCCGGCCAGATGTGGCCTCGAAAATCAAGCTCCATGTTTCGCATTCGCGACCCGAATGCTGCCCATCGCGAGAAAAAAGTTCGTAGCCTCAACGATAGCCTGGCGTTCCCCTGTTCCTCGGCAACGGCCTGTGTCAGCAACGGCGCCATCACCAGGGTGAGCAGCAACGACGAAACCGGAAGGCTGCGGGACGCGTACAAACCGCTGTAGACCGCGAAAATGCCCACGAGTAATCGGGCCAGCGGAAGCTTCCTTCCCATAGCCAGCCCGACCATCGTGATCAGAAGAATCAGAACGAAGCACTGCTGGGCCACGCCGTGGAAATCGGGCGGGAGAAATTCATCGATGTGATTCATCAACCAGCGGCTGGAAAGATACCGGTAGACATGAATGTGCAGCCGGTAGCCGTATGGATTCACCAGGCTAGCGAACAGACAAGATGCAGTTACTGCCCCTAATCTGCGCAACCTGGCAGCGGTGGTCCGGCGCATTTCATCCTGCCGGCTCTGGAAGCAGCCAGTAGCACCGCTGGCCAGATTAATCCCGAGCAGCACGAAACCTATCACGAACCCGCCATGCACATTTACCCACAGCAACATCAGAGCCGGAAGCCACCACAGCCGCCGGCTGGGGCGCGGATCATCCACGCTCTCCGAGCTATCGAGCAATTGGAACCAGACGACGGTGAACAACCAGCTCAGCACATGAGGCCGAGCGAACAAATGAATCATCGACGCGCCCAGCGACAATGCAAGCAGAGTTACCGTCACAGGCAGATCGGCCCCACGCCGCAAACACAGGCTGAGAGTCAGCGCAAAGGTGGCGGCAATCATCACAGCGGTAAAGAAGACGACGCCATTCAGTCCCCACCAATAATGAATGCTCGCGATTTTTACGTCATACAGCCATTCCCACGCGTACCACGACTGCCCGCTCATGGTGGCCGAGAATGAATCGGTGCGCGTGATCGAGTGCGACCGCAGCATCAGGTCGCCATTGCGAATGTGCCATCCAATGCTGGCATCGCCCAACAGGCGGGGGGCAAGCGTTCCGCCAGTCATGGCCGCCAGCAGGACGATGAAGATGAGATCAGCGACGGAGGGAACAAGAAATCGAAGCCATGCAGGCTGTGGTGCTCTGTGGGTTGGCCCGGGGCGATTCTTATCGAAATTGTTTTTGACCGGCGTGTCTTGCGAATCCAAAGTATGCTCGCACCCAACCCCGCACATGTTACCCGATGACGAGCCAATGTGGGCGCGAGCGGCCCGCTCGGATAGTGGGGTCAGTTTGGGATTTACAGCAGTGAGTCATCCTGAGCAGAGTAACCGCTTCGCGAAGCGAAGCGGTTAGGAAGTCGAAGGACCCCTACCGCAGAACGGATCGACGGCGTGCCGCTATATAGTCCGACCCATAGCTCCGGGCAAATGGCGCACGGTAGAGCTCCTTCGACTCCCACGCCTCTTCACTAGCGAAGAGGCGATCTCGCTCAGCATGACTCGGCATGTAATTGTGGAGATTTCAACCAGGCCCACTGCTCCCGCTGGTGCAAGGGAGCGAGGATTAGTGGTAATGAAACTACTTGCCGGGCCTCCCGGCCAATACCGCTTCGCTTTCTCTATCGAATTCGCTCTCGGCCGCCGCGTGCCTGCGCTTCGATCGCAACCACCGCTGGAAGGATTCCATGTAGATGTAATAAACCGGCGTGATGTACAAGGTCAGCAACTGGGAAAACACCAGGCCACCAACCACTGCCAGTCCCAACGGACGGCGCGATTCAGCCCCCGCCCCGAAGCCCAGCGCAATCGGCAATGTGCCCATCAGTGCGGCCATCGTGGTCATCATGATAGGGCGGAAACGCAGCAGTGCCCCCTGATAAATCGCCTCCGCGGCCGGTTCGTTGTTGTCGCGCTGCTTTTCCAGCGCCACGTCAATCATCATGATTGCATTCTTCTTCACGATGCCCACCAGCATGATCACACCCACGAAGCCGTAAAGATTAAGCTCAAGGTGAAAGATCATCAGTGTGATCAGCGCACCAAAACCCGCCGAGGGCAATCCAGAAAGAATCGTCAACGGATGGATAAAGCTCTCATACAAGATTCCAAGCACCAGGTAGATGACCAGAATGGCCATGAGCAACAGCAGGCCCAGCCCACTGATGGATGATTCGAAGGCCTGCGCCGTGCCCTGAAAACTGGTGCTGACCGTTGCCGGCAGCATCTCGCGCGCAGCTTTGCCAACCACATTCACCGCGTCGCCCAGGGAAACCCCCGGCCGCAGGTTGAATGAAATTGTGACCGAGGGCAACTGTCCCAGGTGATTGATCGTCAGCGGGCCCAGAGACCGCGTAAGTTTCGCTACCGCGTTCAACGGAACCAACTGCCCGGCCGAAGCGCGGACGTACAACATCGACAGCGCCGAGGGATCGAGCTGGTACTCGTTCTGCAGTTCAGTGATGACCCGATAGGCGTTGTTCGGCGCGTAAATGGTGGAGATTTGCCGCTGGCCGTACGCGGTGTAGAGGGCGTCCTCTACTTGATTCGCGGTGACACCGAGGGATGACGCCTTGTCCCGATCGATGTCGACGCTGACCTGCGGGTTCGTAATTTGCAGGTCACTGGTGACGTCCTGCAACAGCTTTTGGAACTCGGGATCGGTACGCAGCTTGGCTTCGAGCCTGGGAGCATCCCGATAAAGCTCGTTAGTGTCGGGCGCCTGCAGGGTGAACTGATACTGGCTCTTGGTTAGCTGGCCGCCGATGCGGATAGTCGGCAGCATCTGTGGAAAGGCATTGATGCCGGGCACCGCTGCCAGCTTGCCTCTCAACTCCTGAATGATCTCCTGCGCCGACTTGCGTGATTTTCGAGGAGTCAGGCGGGCGAAGATACGCCCCGCGTTACCACCCGCCGCCGTGGACATGAAGGAATCGATGTAGGGCTGCGCCATCACAACCTTGTTCAGGTCCATCTGGTGCGCAACCATGTTGTCGAAGGAAATGCCCTGCGGCCCCTCGGTAAAGATGAAGATCTGCCCCTGATCCTCATCCGGTAGAAAGCCCTTCGGGATCGCCACGAAGAGGTAGCCGGTCGCCACAACCACGGCAAACGAAACCGCCAAGGTGGCTACCTTATGTCTGAGCGTGACCTGTAAGGTGCGATCGTAGATCCGCAGCAGTCCATCGAAGAATCGCTCGAACAGCGTCCACAGCCGGCCATGATGCGTCTCTTTCGCAGCGCGCAGAAAGCGGCTGCACAGCATCGGCGTAAGGCTGAGCGAGACCAGGCCCGATACCAGAATGGCCACGCTTATGGTCACTGCAAACTCATGCAGTAATCGTCCCAGGATGCCGCTCATGAAGAGCACAGGGATGAATACCGCAGCCAGCGACAACGTCATGGAAACGATCGTGAATCCAATTTCGCGAGCCCCGCGGAAGGCCGCCTCCATCGGGCGTTCTCCGAGTTCCATGTGACGCACGATGTTTTCCAGCATCACGATGGCGTCGTCCACCACGAATCCGACTGACAGCGTCAACGCCATGAGCGAAAGATTGTCCAGCGAGTATCCCAGCAGGTACATCACTGCGAACGTGCCCACGATCGACATGGGCAGCGCCATACTGGGAATAGCTGTTGCCGAAAGATTCCGCAGGAAAAGGAAAATAACCAAAATGACCAGCACCAGCGCCAGGAACAAGGTGAACTTCACGTCGTCGACAGAAGAACGAATAGAAACCGACCGGTCGTACAGACTGTCGATATAGACCGTAGGTGGCATCACAGCGCGAAAGCTGGGCATCAGCTGGTTGATTGAATCAACCACTTCCACGGTGTTGGTACCGGGCTGCCGCTGAATCGCGAGAATGATTCCTCGCCGCAGGCCTTTTGCGTCGTAATACCAGCTGGCTGTCTTGTCGTTCTCGACTCCATCCACCACCTGCCCCAGATCTCTCAGGCGGACTGGCGCGCCGTTACGGTAGGCCACGATGAGGGGGCCGTAGTCCGCAGCCCTGTTGAGTTGGCCATTTACCTGTACCGTATAAGCCTGGTGGGTTCCATAGAGAATCCCGGTCGGCAGATTAACGTTGCCGTTCTGAATCGCACTGGAAACTTCATCAATGCCAATCTGCCGGCTGGCCAAAGCCTTGGGATCGAGCTTGGCGTGAACCGCGTACTTCTGGGCCCCATACACGCTCACCTGGGCTACGCCACTCACCATCGAGATACGCTGCGCCATCAGTGTTTCTGCGTATTCGTCCACATCCGAAAGCCGCAGTGTAGGCGAACTCAGCGACAGATAGAGGATCGGCTGATCGGCGGGATTTACTTTCTGATACGAAGGCGGGCTGGGCAGGTTCTGCGGCAGATCGCGCGCAGCTTTCGCAATCATCGATTGCACATCCTGCGCCGCCGCGTCCAGATTTCGGCTCAGGTTGAACTGCAACGTGATCTGCGTTGAGCCCTGCGTGCTCGACGAGGTCATCGAGTCCACGCCGGCAATGGTCGAGAACTGTTTCTCCAGCGGCATGGCCACGGCCGACGCCATGGTGTCAGGCGTTGCACCCGGAAGGCTGGCTGAAACCAGGATGGTTGGAAAATCCACGTTGGGCAGATCGCTCACGGGAAGCAAGCGATAGCCCATGATGCCGAACATCAAAATTCCCAGCATGACCAGGGCGGTCATTACGGGGCGGCGAATAAAGATTTCGGCAACGTTCATGGCGTTACTCGCCCTTGGTGCGAGGAGGCACGGCTTGAGGAACGTCCGAGGAAGGAGCCGTCGCCTGCTTAAGTTCGACCCTGGTGACGCCCGGCACCAGCCTTAGCTGTCCGTCCGTCACGACCTGTTCGCCCGCCGTCAATCCCTTCGAGATGACGGCTTGCCCATCGGTACTGCGATCGAGTATCACGGGACGCGCCTCGACGGTCATGTCAGGCTTGATCACCATGACGAATTGGCCAGTCTGGCCATTCTGAATCGCCTGCGAGGGAACCACGATGGCGTTGGGCTGCTGGGCCAAAGTCAGGACCACATCCACAAACTGGCCCGGCCACAAACGACGGTCGGCATTTGCGAATTCGCCTTTCAGCTTGATGGTTCCGGTAGCCTGATCCACGGTGTTGTCGACAAAACTGAGCCAGCCGCCAACCGGGCCACGCGTGTCGTTCGGAATAAGCGCCTGGACTCGCAGCTTGCCTTGATTTGAATAGTGTTTGATATCGGCGAGGTTTTGCTCAGGCACGGTAAAGGTCGCGTAAATCGGCTGCACCTGGTTGATGCTGACCAGAAAAGGCGTGTCGTTCGCCTTGATCATATTGCCCTGGTGAATCAGTAATGGCCCGGTGCGACCGTCAATGGGCGAAAAGATCGAGCAATAAGCTAACTGGACGCGCGCGTTATCCACAGCAGCCTGATCGGCCAAAACCGCAGCGTCGAGCGCGTCTGCGTTCGACTGCATCTGCTCATATTCTTCTTTGGAAACGACGCCCGCCCTGTTCAGAGATTCATAGCGCTTCGCCTGCGCACGAGCGTTGGCCGACTGCGCCTGATCCTTGGCCAGCATGCCCTGCGCCTGCTTCAGAGCGGCTTCGAAAGGGCGCTTGTCAAGAGTGAATAGAAGCTGTCCCTTATTGACGTCCTGACCTTCCTTGAAATGCACGCCCGTCAACTCGCCCGTAATCTGAGTTTTTACAGAAACGTTCGAGTAGGCTTCCACTGCGCCGATTGCCCTGACCTGCAGGGGAACGTCTTTCTTCTCGACGGTAGCGGCCAGGATAGGAACCGCCGTCACCCGCGGAGGTGCCGCCTTGCTCCCACTGCACGAGCTCAACAGCCCGCACCCAAGCAGAGTGATCAGAATCCGGGTTGAACAGGCACGAACCATAATTCACTGAGAACCGGGAACTAGAAACTGACAACTGAAGCTATCCGCGATTGCTGTTGAAACTATCGCGAAAACGCAGGCAAGACGTCCCTCTCGTAATTCTCCAGCGTTTTCTCTTCTTCTCCGCACATCAGGTAGATATTGAACTGCGTCACTCCCACTTCGGCTAGTTTCTTGAGCTTCTGCCTGTGTGCCTCAACCGGCCCCACCAGGCAGAACCGGTCAACGACTTCATCAGAAACAAAGCTGGCGTTGTCACTACCCACCTCGGCATGATGCTGGTAGTCGTAACCGGCGCGCTTCTGCACGTAAGACGTAAGCGAAGCAGGAAGATCTTCCGGTTTGTAGCGTGAGATCAGATCGACGACGTGATTTGAAACCAGCGCTGGGAACCACCTCACCCGCTGCCGCGCCAGGGCAAGATCGTCCGACACCCAGACGGGGGCAGCCGCCATCACCTCTACCGACTCCGGATCACGTCCCGCTTCCCTGGCGCCCTGCCACACAAACCCCAGACACCAGGCAATTAGATCGGGGTCGGCGAACTGGAGAATCACGCCGTCCGCAACCCGCCCTGCCATGCTCAAGACCTTGGGTCCGTATCCGGCAATCCACACCGGCGGGGACCCAGTCGCCCAACTCAGACGGGCCGCCTGCCCGTCATACTGCACTTCGCGTCCGGCGGTCAGGTCGCGGAAGGCGACAACCGAGCGCTCCAGTTCCGCCGGGGTGACTGGCTTCTTTCCCAGAACGCGCCGGGAACTGTCGCCGCGGCCGATTCCCAACTCCATCCGTCCGCCGGAAATCAGGTTCAGCGTGGCGAAAAGGCTGGCGGTAACGGTAAGGTCGCGCACCGCCGGGTTGGTTACGCAAGGACCCAGCCTCATGTTGCGCGTGGCATTCGCCATCAGGGTCAGCAGCGGATACGGTTCCATCCACAACACGTGGGAGTCGAAAATCCAGCCGTACTCAAAGCCCGCTTTCTCAGCCTGGACGGTCAGGGCAACAACGCGCTCCACGGATATATCCGGTTTCAGGGTGATCCCAAACTTCATGTGTCTCCTATCTGCGCCCCATCATCGGTCGCCCGTGCACAAGACAAAGCCCCGGCTTTGTAGAATAGAATACATCACGCTTCGGCCCGGACAGACGGGCTGCGGCAGCGCGGGGGATTGGCCAATGGGGTTCGACACCGTCATTACAAACGGCACCGTGGTAACCGCAACCGACACATATAAGGCTGACGTCGCTGTCGAAGGTGGCCGTGTGGTTGCCATGGGCGCCACCCTGCCGCGCGAAAATGCGACACGCCTGATTGATGCGGCAGACAAGTACGTGTTCCCGGGCGGGATCGATGTCCACACCCACCTGGATATGCCATTTGGCGGCACTACCAGCGCGGATGACTTTGAAACCGGAACTCGCGCCGCCGCTTTCGGCGGCACCACAACCCTGATCGACTTTGCCATTCAATACAAGGGACAGTCGCTGCGCACCGCCTTCGACGCGTGGATGCAGAAAGCCTCATCGAAAGCGGTGGCCGATTACGGCTTTCACTGTATCATCACCGATCTTCCGGACGCGCAGCTCGCCGAGATGCCCCAGCTGGTGCGTGAAGGTATTACCAGCTTCAAGCTCTTCATGGCTTACCCCGGCGTCTTCATGCTCGATGACGCCAGCATCTTTAAAGCCATGCGCACATCCGCGAAGGCGGGCGCGATGGTCTGCATGCATGCCGAAAATGGCGGCGCCATTGACGTGATCGTCAAGCAGGCACTGGCCGAAGGCAAGACCGGTCCTAAGTATCACGCCCTCACGCGCCCGACCACGGCCGAGGCCGAGGCTACTTCTCGTGCAATCGCCCTGGCCGAGATGGCCGATGCCCCCGTCTATATCGTTCACCTCAGCTGCAACGATGCGCTGGAAAAAGTCCGCGAGGCCCGGGATCGCGGCCTGCCGGTCTATGCCGAGACCTGTCCTCAATATCTTTACCTTTCGCTCGAGAACATGGACGCGCCCGGCTTCGAAGGCGCCAAGTATGTATTTACCCCGCCGTTGCGCGAAAAATGGCATCAGGAAAAACTGTGGGCGGGATTGAAACACGATCACCTGCAAGTGGTTTCCACCGATCATTGTCCCTTTTGTTTCAAGGAACAGAAAGAAATGGGCATCGGCGACTTCACCAAAATCCCCAATGGCGGCCCCGGCATCGAGCATCGCATGAGCCTGGTCTATTCAGGTGGCGTAGCGCAGGGACGCTTCAACGTGAACCGCTTCGTCGAACTGGTTGCCACTACGCCTGCCAAGCTGTTCGGCCTGTACCCTCGCAAGGGTACCATCGCGGTTGGCAGCGATGCCGACCTGGTGATCTTTGATCCAAAGCGCGAACACACTATCAGCGCCAAAACTCATCACATGCGGGTGGATTATTCCATGTTCGAAGGCATCAAGGTGACTGGAATGCCAGACGTGGTTCTATCGCGCGGACGAGTTCTGGTCGAAGGCGATAAGTTTCTCGGACGTCCCGGGCAGGGGGAGTTTATTAAACGTGGTGCCAGCCCGGCGGTATGAAGTTGTCACGTGTGGGGCGGACACTCTTGTCCGCCGCTTTTGAACTTGAATTTGAATTTGATTTTTGACCCTCGCCGGTCAAAGCTTAAGTCAAAACCAAATTCAAAGGCGGCGGACAAGAGCGTCCGCCCCACACCTGCCACATCAGTTCAAACAGAGGATGGTTATGGCCGTAAACCTTGCTCCCGATCAACAGGAACAGATTCTCGCTGCCGCCCGTGCTGCCTTCAAGAACGCGCACGCCCCCTATTCGAATTTCAAGGTAGGCGCCACCATCCTCGCTGAGAGTGGGGCCCAATACTCCGGTTGCAACGTGGAGAACGCATCTTACGGTCTCACCATCTGCGCCGAGCGCAACGCCATCTTTGCCGCCGTTGCCGCCGAAGGAACCGGCATGAGGATCAAGGCAGTCGCCGTTGCAACCGAACACGACGGACCCTGCGCTCCCTGCGGCGCTTGTCGTCAGGTAATTTTCGAATTCGGTCCCGACGCCCTGATTCTGTTTCGTGGTCAAACTGGCACAGAGCGGATGGCAATCACAACGCTGCTCCCCGAGGGTTTCCGGCTCTAGAGAACCACACGGGGACTGTCCACCGAGAGAGGCTCGGCGGTTCCTATTTCCTGAACCAATAAACCAGCAGGCCGTAACCCACACCGGCAGGGTCACTTGTCTTCGCGGACTGAAATGCCATGAACCTTCCGTCGGTCGAAATTACAGGGTTCGACGCCTTGCCGCCTTCGTAATCGTTGAAGTGGGTCAGGCGTGTGAAATCTTTCCCGGTTCCGTCGAGCCGTAACTTCCAGATGTCAATGTTTCCGGAGCCACGAGTCCCTCCGAGTTGTTCGCACTGGCGGTCTGCTTCGACAGCGGTGTACAACCCATCTGGGAAGATGCCTTCCACCTCGTTATACGATCCGGGAGACTTCGACAAGTTCGTCACCTCACCGGTCTTCAGATCAATCCCCATGACTGACGAACGTCCCTCCGGTTCGTAACAGGTAAAAGTCATCTTGGTATCGTTGTCGTAAAAGTCCTGCGCTTCGATGACACAGCTTCGGTCTCTGCTCTCGTAAACCATTTTCTGGTTGACCAGCCTGGGCGCACCGGACAGATCGACATCCGCCACCACCAGTCGTGAAACTTCCGGAGCAAGTTCCTGTGACTGCGCGGCTGTTTGTGAAAACGCGATCTTCAAATTCTTCTTTGAGATCGCCGCGCCCTCGCTCATCTTCTGCCCCAGCTTAACCGGCTTGGCTCCTCGTTCTTTGCTCAGGAACCACACTTCATTGTCACGAGTGCGGCTGACGTACAGATTCTCGAAGTGATCCGGGCCGATCAGAATGTAATCGCCGGTCACCAGGTGCATCACTCGCAGAAAAGCTGTGCCCGGCACGTTGCAGGTCAGGCACTGGACGACTCGCGACTCCAAGTCGATCACCATGGCGTCGCCGAAACTCTTCGTCATGAATGCGATTCGCTGGTTATCCGGAGAAATATCCGCACGTTCACCGAAGTGGGTCAGTACCTCGATGTTAGGGGGCAAGTGGTCCAGCGGACTGCCTGGCGTCCTTTGTCCAAGCGCAACAGCCGAGGCGAGAAGTAGAACAAGCAGTCGCATGCCGGAGATACTATCAAAGCCAGCTCTTTTGCGGCCCGCCACATCGCAGCCAAACGGTGCAGGAAATACTTTCCACCACCCCGCCCTACAATGTAAGCTTCCCTGTTCGTGGCGCACGGAGCCCGATGTCCAACAGCTCAACTTCATTGACCCAACCCCCGCCGACGATCACCATGCGCCCGCTCGACCTCATCCGCAAAAAGCGCGACGGCGGCGAACTCTCAGGCGACGAAATCCACTTTCTTGTGCGCGCCTATACTCAGGACGAAATTCCCGACTATCAAATGGCCGCCTGGCTGATGGCGGTGCTCATCCGGGGAATGAACGGCCCTGAACTGAGCGCCCTCACTGGCGCGATGCTGTACTCCGGCGAAGTCCTTGATCTCTCCGACATTGCGGGCGCGAAGATCGACAAACATTCCACGGGCGGCGTCGGCGACAAGACGTCGCTCATCATTGCCCCGGTGGTTGCCGCAGCCGGCGTCACCGTCCCCATGATCAGCGGCCGCGGGCTCGGCCACACCGGCGGCACGCTGGACAAGCTGCAATCCATCCCTGGTTTCAATATCAATCTGTCGTTGGCCGAATTCCGTCGCGTTCTCAAAGCGTGTGGGTGCGGCTTGATTGGCCAAACCGCAGAAATTGCTCCGGCAGACAAGAAACTCTACGCCCTGCGCGACGTAACCGCGACAGTAGAAAGCCCCAACCTGATCTGCGCCTCCATCATGAGCAAGAAGCTAGCCGAGGGTATTGACGGCCTGGTACTGGACGTCAAAACCGGCAGCGGCGCTTTCATGAAGACCGAAAAAGCCTCGATTCACCTTGCCGAACTCATGGTTGAGACCGGTGAGCGCATGGGCAAGAAGATGGTCGCACTGATCACAGACATGGATCAGCCTCTGGGCCTGAAAATTGGCAACGCGCTCGAAGTCGAAGAGTGTATCGAGGTAATGAAGGGCGGCGGCCCCGCCGATCTGCGCGAAGTTTCGGTTGAACTCTCTGCCTGGATGTTTTATCTGGCGGATAAAACACAAAGCGTAGATGAGGGCCGTCAACTGGCCTCGCAACTTATAACCGATGGATCGGCGCTTCAGAAGTTTCGCGAGATCATCGTTCAGCAGAGTGGCGACCCAGGAGTGATTGACGATTCGCGAAGCCTGCCCCAGGCGCAGCACCAATTGCTGTTCGCGAGCCCATCCAGCGGATTCGTCAGCAGCATTCAATGCGAACAGGTCGGTATCGCTAGCCTGGTGCTCGGCGGCGGCCGCGAAAAGAAGGAAGACGTGATCGATCCCGCCGTGGGTCTGGTTCTGCACAAGAAAGTCGGCGATCCAGTTCGCGCAGGCGAGCCGTTGTGCACGATTCACTACAACTCTGACGCTCGTCTCAATGACGCTCGTAAGTTGCTGCAACAGGCTTACCGCGTCGGTGAACCACCGCCGGTGAATCGGCCCTTGATCCATCGCGTTATTGCCGGCAAAGGAACTCGAGCATGACCATTACCGATCCACCAAACTGCGCGACCAGGAGTCTTTCATGGGCCGACTGACAGGGCTTCTCGGTTTGATCACCATGCTCGGCCTCGCCTATTTGTTTTCCAGCAACCGGCGGGCGATCCGTGCCAAGACCGTCGTTCTGGGACTCGTTCTGCAATTTCTGTTCGCCGTCTTCGTGCTACGCTTCAGTTTTGGACGCAATCTGTTGGAATGGGCGGGACACGGAGTCGACAAGTTCCTGCAATACTCCTTCGCCGGATCACAGATGGTATTCGGCGAGTTGGGCAGAAAGGGCGGGCAGTTTGGTCTTGTCTTTGCCTTCCAGGTTTTGCCCACGGTGATTTTCATCTCCGCATTTTTTGCCGTGCTCTATCACTACGGGATCATGCAGTTCATCATTCGCCAGGCCGCCAAGATCATGATCCGCATGGGCGCGAGCGGGGCCGAATCGCTTGACGTTGCAGCCAGCATCTTCATGGGCCAGACTGAAGCTCCTCTCACCATCCGGCCCTATATCCCATCGCTCACCCGCTCCGAGTTGATGACGGTAATGACGGCCGGTATGGCTCACGTTTCGGGCGGGATCATGGGTGCCTACATTCTCTACGGTGTCGAGGCCAAACACCTGCTCAGCGCGGTCATCATGACGGCCCCCGGAACTATCCTGATGGCGAAAATGTTCGTTCCGGAAACCGAAGAACCGGTTACCAGTCCGCACCGCAAGACAGCAGCGAATATTGATGCGAACACGGGCGCCATCGCCAAACCGGCGGTTGAGATCGACGCTGAAGCCATGCCGAAAGATGAAAATGTGCTCGGCGCCATCACCCGCGGCACCATCGACGGCCTGCATCTGGCGCTCAACATCGCAGCCATGCTGATCTCTTTCCTCGCGCTGATCGCGCTGGTCAATGGAATTTTCGGCGGCATTCACAATCATGTGTTCAGCTGGTTCCCATCCAGTCTGGAACAGGTTTTCGGAGTGATCTTCGCACCCATCGCCTTCGTGATTGGCATCCCCTGGAAAGATTGTGGCCTGGTGGGAAACCTGCTGGGCACCCGGATGGTGATCAACGAACTGGTTGCCTACTCTATGCTGGGCACACAGAAAGCCGCACTCGACCCTCGATCGTTCGCCATCGCAACCTTCGCCCTTTGCGGCTTTGCCAATTTCAGTTCCATCGGCATCCAGATCGGAGGCATCAGCGCGCTGGCGCCAAACAAGCGAGGCGAACTGGCGAAACTCGGTTTTCGCGCGATGATTGCAGGCACCATGGCAAATCTAATGTCTGCATCTATCGTAGGTATTCTGCTGAAATGACAACGCAAAGTGTAGAGGCGTTGCTTGCAACGTCCGGCGTGTGGCATTGCGGCCGGTGCAGTCGAGAACCTGCAGACAACCGCTTCACACCCGTCGCTCTTCCGCGCCGTCGCCAGAAACGCCCTCACGATGCTTCCCGGGCATTATGTTTCTCGGAAGACGCTTCACTATTTGGTACGCGCTTTTCGCACAGTCGTATTATCCTGACAGAGAATCCAGTCAAATTTTACAAAGTCCATTTTGATGACTGTGTTTTTGAGATGCCCATCATATATCGCCCGAACGAGTTCCTGAGGAATACCAGCCGCACTCTTCTGGCATCGGACCTTAGGTCCACCACAATTAGCGGCATGTGAGGCTCAGATTTCAAAACAGCCCACTACCGATTTTAGCGGTCCGGCATAGCCCAACTTCTCACGATGCTCGCCTTGGGGGAACGTATTGGTTAAAATGCTCGCGCAAATCCACGCACCTGCCGCGTAAAAGCGCCTTGCGGCGCCCGGACTGGCTGCACCAAAAACGGGGCCTTGACTCCGGCGCGGGTGTCGTTAGTAATAGCCTCACGTAAATGCCTATCGCGCGCTGCGAATCAAGCAGGATGTACACCTTAAAGGGAGATCTACAATAAAATGAGAACGCTGATTCAACGGTTTCAGCAACTCCACGACGACGAGGCAGGACAAGGTCTCGTTGAGTATCTTTGTGCAAAGAATGAAGGCTGGGAAGTCTCCAGAGCTCTTGGCCTTATCTATCGGGCATAGCCCAACTTCTCACGACGCGTGACTCAACCAAACTAAGGAGTATCCGTAATTGTGACCTCGATCTCGATGGCCTCGGTTTCTGGCGCAACTTTAGTTCTTGCGGAGACCGCAATTGTTCCCTTAATCCAGGAGCTTTGCCTGTATACCACCCGCTCCCCTTGATAGCCGTGAGGAAACACCTCAGTCCCATCCGAGAGTTTACGCCCCCTAGGAGACGGCTCAGTCCCTTGCATGACCGGCGGCCCCATCATCCGGGTAATGGCGTGGCAAACTTTTCCCCAGTCGTCATTCGGTATGAGAAGCTTGATTTTCACCGGCTCCTGGGGAAACGCAGATGAGACCAGCATCAAGAGGATAATCAGGTTTTTCATTTGGAGAGATTCCTCCTTGGCAAATCCGCATGGGTTCAATGCCGCAGTAGAAATGAGGCCAATGAAATGACGACAGCCACAACGGCGACACAGGTCTGGAGTGCAACGAGCCAAGTACTGGTTTTTCATTTGCTTCGCGCTAGCATTGTTAAAACGTTCTATCGCTTCGATCTGCTGGAGCGCCAAGTCCATTTGCATTCGCGGCAGAGCATGATGGAGAGGAACAAGCCAACGGAATAGCGCTCGCGCCTCAGCGGCGGTTAACGGGTCTGGACTCGCAAGGCGCGTTTCTGCCTCCCCCATACTGCGATATTCAATCGGCATTGTTTGCTCCACTCTTAAATTGATTCTGTGCCAGGCCGGAATTTCTCGCCGCACTTCGGACACTCAATCCACTCAAAATCTACACGCTTGACCATATCCGGCGTGATCGTGAATCCGCACTTCGGGCATGGCGCATCCAGCGACGGCCTGCACTTTTTCCTGGTTTGACTTTGCGTGATCGGGCATAAGCAACTTCACGGAAAGCCCGCCCAGTTCCAAAGTTGGGGACTTATTTTGCACCGACGAAAGCCCGCAAGTACCCTATGAATGCTTCCCAGTTCGCACGTCGGGACTTGTTTTCCACTTGTTTCCCACAGTCACAATTGGGACACCGTTTTCTGTAGTTTGCCGCCAAAATAAGGTACACGAGGTCTTCGGATTTTTCCCTGTTTACCCCTCACTAGGCTGCATCCCTTGGGAAAAACCAACTAAATGGGTTTCTGGTTTGCACGGCCAGGCTCGAGACTTTACCTGGCGACCACCAGGGAGTAGTTTCTTTGCTGGGCCTCGGCTTAAGCTTGGGATTGGATGGCTTCTTTTCGGAGGAGCACGTCTGTGGCTCTGAGCACCAAAACGCATTTCTGGGATGACGTGGTCATTCTTCGGTGCGTGGGTCGGCTTGTGGCTGGGGTGGAGACCATTACATTCCGCCAAGGAGTCGAAAAGCTGTTGTCAGCAAGACGCAAAGTCGTCGTCCAACCTTACTGAAGTGGACCATATCGACAGCACAGGCCTGGCCACGCTCGCCTATTTCTCGAAGCGGAACAAGCAGAACAGAGACCCGAAGAGCGGGACCAGGCTCGTGTCTTCCAAAAAGTATTTAATGTGGTTGCTCCGACGCACAAGGCTGGACGCGGTCCTCACAGTGTATGCGAGCGAAGAGGATGCAATCGCGTCATTCCCAAAACCGGGGTCATCAAAGCCGGGATCATAACGCCGAGCGCAGGCGCAGGAGCATTTTCGTAGCTTCTGAGGGAACTGCGGGAATCGCGCTCCTAATTTTTCCACAAAATTGCGGAAAACCCTGTGGGATTCCCGGGTAAGGTCCTCGGCAAATCTCGATTTTTCCGCGTTCTATAGCTCTTTGAACCACGATTGCAGCAATCACGCCTGGCCCCTTCGATACTTCTATCAATGCTCTAAGAACGCAGGCGTGGCTGAAATAGTAATCCGCGCCATGGACCTTAAAAGCAATCATATTTGCACGTCCCCGCATCAGTAAACGGCTTGCAGCTTGACTCAATCAATTCTCGCGATTGGTGCAAGCGGGTTAGGATTATAATCGGGGCCGTGCCCTCCCCCCGGATTGGCGCCGGCCCCAAACGTAAGTGATGCAGCCCAAATGTAACGCGGCAGGCAATCCGCCGAGGTCTGTCATTTTCGCCAGTATCCAATCCACCGGAGCACACCTAGTCTCCGTTCCTTGCGCTTTCAGATGAGCGCCCTTGGCAATCGGGAGAATTGCTGAGCCGAAACTAACCCGTTTCTGTCCTTCCTCCGAATGGGTCGCTTTTAGCATTTACGGTAAGTAACGGACCCTCTTCAACGTAACTTCTGCTGAATACGAGGAAATGCGCGTGGAGTGCAGTTTTACCCGGCACCATGGTTGCGACGCTCTGAGGGCTTTTCATCGGGAACGCGTCGGAAATCCGACTAATTCGATTTCTTTCTTGACTCGTTATCTCATCAGGACCACAATCCTGCTCGGAAATCGCCTCTCCGAAGAGCAGTTCCCACCAAAGAGGAAGTGCATCAACTCCCCGAGGCGAGCTTATCTGTAATCCATTGGAGCAAGACAGCTGAGGTATTTTCGGCGGAAATGGGCAATCAATTCTCCGCCTGCATTGGCATGTAGGCCGGAGAAGAGGCTTGGACCGCTCATCGCCGCTAGTCGTCACTTCACCAGCCATACCGAAAGGAGATCCAGCATGAAACCCTGCAGAAACTACCTGCTGCTCGCGGCGGGCTTTCTTGGTCTAGCGCTCGCCCTACCCTGTCGCTCCGCGGCTGCACCCGGGCAGACTTTTCACTTTAGGTTCACGGGTCTGACCGGCTCAACCTTCTTCGACAGCTTTGATGTGACAGGGTGCGTGGAAACGGTGGCAAATGTCGACGCCGTCAACGGCCGTGTCAAAATGGTCGGCGGCGGCCCGGAGGCCACTTCCAGTGCTTTCGTGTCGATCGCGCAGTTCGATAACTGCAACCTGACCGTCTTGTTGGAGGCCTTCGGGTCCGCCGACCTGCCGGCTGGAGCATTCCAGATCGACAAGAAATTGACCTCTGCGACGTTGAACACGTCCATTGATGTGTTTGATATCGTGTCCGGTACAACCTTCCCCGCAGACATCACCATGAACTGGACCGGAACCGGCGAAGCTCCTAGCGTGTCGAAGGATCACAACATGTTCAGAGCGCCTGGTTTTAGGGAAAATTTCACGTTCACTGGCACTTCTCATCCGGCCACAGCTTCGGGCAGTGTGACCGCTGGCGGGACGAATTTTAGCCCTAGCCCTGCCGTATTCGCTGACCTTGAAAATGTTAAGCAGGGCGAGTTGGATGTCGGCCACTAATCGAAGTACTCGACGCAGCACTCGACGCAGCCTACCGACTGTGCCGAACAGGGAATTTCAGCACAGTCACTAGGCATTTAAGGATTCATTCAATATTGACGCAGGCTTAACCAAAGTGGAACGTCAGTCTTCTAACATAATTGGTGAACAGACTCCGGGGGGAGGGCTGTTCGAACGAGCGTCCCAAACTAACCGAGTCTGGGGCGCTTTCGTTCGCCGCGCGGTGTTTCTACGCTGTGTGGGCTTTTATCGGGAACGCGTAAAACAGGCATCCAGAGGAACAGTGGAAGACCGGTGTTGGTGCATTTTCCTTGTCACGGGTCTGGCATAGCCCAACTTCTCACGATGCGCGCGCTAGGGGGAACGCATTGGTTCAACGCTCGCGCAAATCCACGCACCTGCCGCGTAAAGCGCCTTGCAGCCGCTGCACCAAAAACGGGCCTTGACTCCGGCGCCGGTGTCGTTAGTAATAGCCTCACGTAAATGCCTATCGCGCGCTGCGAATCAAGCAGGATGTACACCTTAAAAAGGAGATCTACAATAAAATGAGAGCACTGATTCAACGGTTTCAGCAACTCCACGACGACGAGGCAGGACAAGGTCTCGTTGAGTATGTCATGCTCGCCGCGCTGGTCATAGCGGCAGCAGCAGCGTGCTTCCCTGGCCTATCCGCTGCGCTCACGAGCGCTTTTTCGAAGGTTGGCACCAAACTGGGTAGCTATTTCACCTAGGCTGCAGTGATGCTCAAAGTTTGCGGATGGTATCCCAGCAGCACAGCTCCTGCAATTGGCACTTTGCGTGGTTACTTCGCCGCACGCAGGTAATAAGTTTTGCGTGACTGTCGGGCCATTCACGGCAAGCTTGGACTCAGATACTTTCTATCAGGGTCGGTGAAGACTTCCCACCCTACGATGGATGGGGCGTGGCTGCGGTTCTCTGGGAGGAGAGCCACGCTCCCCTCCCCTTTTCGCGGAGAAAAATGGGGGCCGCACGGGTTTTTTACCCGTTTTCACGCACCATCGTCCACACGCCGCTGTTCGATCTCGCCACGAAACCTGCGTCCCTCAGTGGTCTGAGGACGCTTAAGATCCTGCCTTCCGGCTCTTTCAAATATTGCTGTAGTTCTTCAATCGCCTGCCCTTGCCTCTGTTCTTGCAGGCGGTTCATAACGCGGGCCTCGAGCGAGGCCATTGACGAAGGAGCCTTGCGCATGTTGTCGCAAGGATACTCCCACTGCTCAAGCCGGGCAATCCGAAGTAGTCCGTACTGGCAGGCACCAGTCCCTTGGTATTTGCCTCGGTTCGGGAGTAAGCTTGCCGTCGTGATGATCAGGCTTGTCTTTATCGCCTTGCTTCTGGTCGCGGCAGCCTGGGTCTTCTACATCATGATCTATCCAAACCTAAGACGAAAATAGAGCCGCCAATTCATTGTTCTGGCATAGCCCAGCTTCTCACGATGCTGGCCCTAGGCCGCGAATCGCACGCGGACTGATAGGGCAGGTATCCCCCGTTTCAATTTCTGCGCATGGTGCTTATCAGGGATGCGCCGCGGTCGTACCTGACTCGGCTTCTCTGGCCGCATGAGTTCCAGACGCGTTCTGGCCGACAGCGGCTTAGAAATTCGCTCGGGAAGGGGCAGCGCATGGCGAGTAAACCCTTGCGCGATGATTGCTACTTTGCAGGCAGCGCCGCATGACGGGCAGGGATATTCATCCAACTCCTCAGCGATCGCCACTTTCCAAACCCCATGAGAGATACAGTGCAGGTGTGTCCAGATGACCGGCTGATAACCCAAAGCCATCAGTCCAAGACGAAGCCCGTTCCAACTCTCGACGAGTGCCATTTGCCAATCCCCCCAGCGTGTTGGCTTCCCGCACTCGCGCTCTCTCACAGTTTGCGAGAAAAGATCGTTTCCATCCTACACCCGTCCTTCCACGCGAAACGGAGTGAGGCGCGTCAACTAGCGCTACAAAGGTAACGCCCCTTATCCGCCCCCTCTCGGCGACGCGAACATCGCTTAAGGACCGGCGCGGGAGACGACCAGCCGGGCATTAGCGCCGAGAAAATCTTCATCGCCAGGGAACATCTAAGAGGCATATACTTGCCGTAGACAATTCAACCATTCCGTAAGGGGTTCCCCCAATGATCTCGACCCCAAAAGACCTCATCGATGAGCTGTGCCACAAAGTAGTTCTAGCGCCGGATGAGCGCGAACTCGAAGCTGCGCTTGATGAACTCCAGTCTGCCATGCAAGAGCACCGCGAGTACCTGGAGAGTGTGTCCGCCGATTATCTTTTAAGCCTTCCGCTAGCTATTCGAAAGCGGCTCGGCAAACTCCATGAAGCGGTCGCCGCTTAGTCTTTATCTAGCCCCCTATGTTGAACTAGGTTCCTCCGTGCGGGAATCTTGGAACACAGCCTTACAATACAACCACGAGATTTTTGTGGTCCATATCTGGCCGTTTCGTCATACGCGGAAGATGATCCTCGTCCTCGCGAAGGGAGTCGTAATTCAGTTCCGCTGCTCAGAGTGTCACTGGACCATTGATCTCGAATCCCCGTTCTTTTACTCTGACCTTCCACGGCGAGCCGAAGAGAGCCACAAAGTCTTGGAGTGGTTCTCAGAGCATGATTGCTCGCGATTCGCGAAACCTGCTGCCTAACATTGCTCATGGGTTAATCCGTGGCCCAACAGAGGGAAATGGGGAACCCGCAGCCGGTCGCTGGCTTGAGCTGGGGATCCCTTCCAGCCGCGGTCGCACCGGCGCACTCACACGGGTTGCCGTAGTTCCAGTCGGAACCACGATGCCGAGGCACGCCCAGCCTGTCGCTTTGCCGGCATCGGCTTCCTTTATCCACAAAACTGCGCAACTCGTGTCCAAGTACAACTCATCAATTGGTGCTTTCACCTTCCCATTCGGCCTACCTTTTCCCTGCATGTGTCGCTCCTTTCATCGCCTGCGAAACTGCAAAGTCAGTCTTTGCGTGTCCTCGCTCACTCCTGGCATCACTTTCTTTTCGATATCGCTGGCCTCATCATCGAAATCTGCGAGTAGCGTTTTCATTCTTACCTCCACCATCGCCGCAAACCAGGGATCATCGCGCATCCGCTGCCGGAACTCTTCCGCCAGCTCGGCAAGAATCGGCGGGCAAGCATTGGACTGACGCACCACGTGAAAGCGTGTGCTTTGCACATTGCCATCGCGGTCCAAGAAGTGGACCGTCCCACTTTCGCGATCGGAGAAGGTCACTCGGGGCGCCCACTCTCGCGCCTCGCTACCAAAGGAGACGGTCACGGTTGCGCCGCGGCGCTCAACGAACTGCAGGTAGCCTAAAGATCGCTCCGAGATCGCCCCGTCAGGCGCAGTCTCCCACGTCGGAATCTCGTAGTCATCAGACATTGCTCCGCTCCTTATTCACAATGTATTCTGCTAAAACTCCGCAGAGGGACTTACTCCCTCCGAATCGTCCCTCCGCAGTCACGCGCGACAGAGGCGCTGCCGCAAGTGGAAACCTAGGTGTGACACACGAGAGCCTTTATCGGATCGTCCCCGCTTCCGCCTGAGTGCATGATCTTCGCGTCCGCGCGAAATAGCATCTCGTAGCCTCGTTGCATATTGGGCATAAAAAGTTCGTCGTAGCGGATAATGGCGGCTTCGGTGGGAACGTGGCGGATGATGAATCGGCTCCAGTCGCCAAAAAGTACAGGCACGTTGCTTGCGCCGATGTCATCCATGCTGAGCGAGATGAAGACTGGCAGACCGTAAAGCGTGTAATGCCCGCGGTCATCCTTCCGGAGCAAGTACGCTGCGCTTTCGGCTTCGCCGATGGTTAGCATCGAGTGAATAATGGCGAGGAAGGTCTTCCAGTTCATTGCAAATCCCGCACCATCGCTACTGGCGTATGCAGGATCGACTGACTCCATCAAGTTCAAGAGATCGAGCTCGGCAATCTCAGAACTGCTGGCGGTCGTTGCGCCGGTCGGGGCGTCCGCCACAAGAATCGAGACGCACTCCGCACCGAAACCGCGGGCAAAACGGACGCGGAAAGCGTCCGCCAGTAGGCTCGCGAGGTTGACTCCGGCATCGGTATCTAGCTGGATGCTGGCCTTGATCGCTTTTGATGTCCAGGTCGTAGCCTCAGGCCACGCGATATTTCCGAACGAGGGATTGATAAACGCCTGCGCTGCTGCTTCAGCAATTTTTACGGCAGAGGTTGCGGTGTCAGTCAATGAAGGCTGGTTCGTGGGCCGGCCGTCACTAGTAGCGGCGACGTCCCAATTGGCCGCTTCAAGAATCTGGTCTGTGCGCTTCATTGCGGCAAAGACAACAGGTATGAATCCTTGCGGAATCATGTTGCCGCCGTCGGCGCCTCCCTGGGTCGAGGTGAGACCCGCATAGGTTCTCGATTCGGCATTTAGAACTGAGGAGTAGTCTTTCAAAAATGTGACTGCGCCGCGCGACATCCTCCCAAACCGGTAAGCCTGTTGGCGTTCAATGAAGCCACCGCTCACCGAAATGACATCCTCTTGCGGGCGCTCTCCCCGAAAGAAAGCTAACGTCGCCGGGTCGATCGTCCGCTGGAACATTTCCAATTGCGCCTTGCGGGAAAGTTGTCCGAGCTGGTGATAGTTCGCGCGCGTCGCGTCAAAAAGCCGCATCAAGCTGTTGAATCTGGCCTCTGCCTCGCGGGGAAATGAGTTTTGTGCAACTAGCTTGCGAGCTTCGGCAAGCAGGTCTGGTGCAGTTCGTAATTCTGGCATTCGTTCTCCCTCTCTCTCACTCTCTGGTGGAGATGTTTGAGTGCAACGTTGTGGTTTTTACTGAAGCAAACTCGCTTCGAGCAATTTGGCTTTGGCGCGCGCTTGTTCCACGGAGATATTCTTCGGCTTCTCCACTTGCTGGCGGCCATGTTGCTGTTGTTGTTGGCGTCGCACCGCTCTGCGATGCTGTTCGCACGTTTGCCCAGCATGGATGCAGCGGCGATCAGCAGTTGCGTATTCCATTTTGAGTTCCTCCTTTCTGCTTCGCAGCGAATCTCCCTGGAGATTCGTTCGCAAGCTCCGTCCTCAATCCGCTTGGGCTCCCGGCCCAGCCGCATCCGGCGCGTTCAGGCACGGCTAAATTCATGTTCACTTTTGTCCAACTGCGCCAGGTCCTCCATGATGTTCGGATTTCCTGGCGGTGCGCGATACTCCTCGACGACTGCACAGCAGTAGCGGTGAGCGATCGCTGTGTAATCGCGCACCCGCCGCAAGTCCGGTACGTCTAGGCCCTCGTTGCGAAAGCACTCCATCGCATACTCCGTCAACGCTTCCCGAATCTCTTCTGCAAACTCTGTGGCGGTAATCTGCTTTTTGTCCACGAGCCCTAAATCGCGGTAATTTTGGAAATCGCGCAGCAGATTCCGAAGCTGTTCGGGACTGAGCCGGTGTCGGACGATCACGCCCGAGAACGCGGCATAGGCAGCAAGGTTCCAGTGCTCGAACTGGTCCGGCTTAAGAGAAACGCCAGTAGCATGAAAGTCGGCATGCCTGAGGGCCTCATATAGGATCTCCGTCGATTTCAACCTGTAACGTGAGCACAGCAGTTTTTCCCACGCTTCCAGCAGCGCCAAGCGGCTCGCGCTGTCGGTCATGCGGGCCGCTTCGCCTAGCTTTATTTCGGGCCTGTGTTTGCGGAGCCATGGGACAAGGCTTTCAAGGGGGTAGACAGGCTGAAGGTTTTCAACGATCCGCTTTGGACCGGTCCCCTCTTCCTCCCAGCGTCGTAATGTCCGCTCCGTAACGTCCAACAAACTGGCGAGATCAATAGCGGAAAGACTGTCATTCATGCTGATTCGGTCCTCAAATACCCCTCAATGTCCATGTCCGCGCATGTGAGAAAAGGCTGCCGGCGGTCGGCAGGCAAAACTTCATCGGGTTTTGACCCCCATATCCCCTATCGGACCTTTCTCGCGCATGTAGCCTTGCGGCATGGCCATAGACAGCCGATGACCACAGGGCTGTGCGACAACCGCAGCGTGTACCTCAGCGAGCGTTGCCCACGGTTGCGAGCACACCGGGCAGATGCCGCTGTGAATCAATTCCAGATAGGCTTGAAGTTTCACGGGTTCTACTGCACCTCATCTGGGTCGCTGCGCAGCATGTCAGCCTGGGTCTGGAAGGCTGATTGAATCAGCGAGTTTTGGCGCATACTCCGCATGATGTTTCGCGTGTGCTGATCAAAAAATGCTCGCAACTGCCGGCTTACTTCCTCCTTCACTCGTTGGGCGATCATTTCGGAAACCTGCAGTGCTACATTGCCCGCCAGCGAAGCGGTCTGTAACTGCTGGCGATTCTCATGCTCGCCCAGCAGACACTCCACCATCTCGACTGTGTTGTCATCCGTTCGCGTGTAACTGAAATCGCCTCTCTGTTGCGCTATGAGATTGACGCCCGTCTCCATGCAAAATGCGCTGATCCTCTGTGCGCACGGAGTGCAAGGGCACAAGTGGGCGCCGATAATGTCTCCCTCTTCGTCCCAAAAAAATACTCCGGGGTGAATCGCCGTCGCCCAAGTGAGGAGCCGCACTTCCTTCTGTGTCAGTGGCCTGCATCTGTGCCCGAGCTTGCCATCGGCAAATCCAATTTCGACAGCGCGACGCAAACGCGGATTGATCTTGCTCAACACTTCAGTCCAGTATTTGGAATCGTCAGGAAGTGGGTTCGGAATGCGAACTTGCGTGCGGCTCCGTGTGGTCTCAAAGCTGTCACTTAGCTCAATCTTTTCTGGCATGATTCCCTCCCCATTTTCATTACGTACACCGCATTGAGGTTGAGGCAGCACCTCAGCGAGCCTGATTTTTTGGGACAGAGTGGGACAAGATTAGGTTTTGGAAGGTTTGTAAGTGATTGAAAATATGGTGGAGCTAGTCGGGATCGAACCGACGGCCTCGTCGTTGCGAACGACGCGCTCTCCCAGCTGAGCTATAGCCCCACTTGGCGAAATGTGTAAGGCAATTTTAGCAGCGTTTCCGGCCAGGACCAAGACCGTGCCACCGAGGTGCCTGAAGTAATGCCTTCCAACAATTGTGTTTACCTACCGTCCTTTTCAACGTCTAATAGATATTGTCTGCGGGATGATGACGAAGGCGCAATTCTCAATGTTTACGGCCCCTCAATCAACTGAACGTCGTTTTCCGGCAGCCGCATTGTGCTCGGCCGCGCTGCACTGCCTGCTTCTGTTCTGGCTCCTGTATCCGGCAACGCCAAAGGTTGTCGCCACAACTTTTGTGGTCAATGGCGACCACGGCCCGCAAATCGCTCACCTTTATTGGCCAAATCAGAGTACCCAGGCGGTTAACGATGCTTCGCCCGGCACTTCCGACGCCTCCACGCAACAGCAATTGAGCACACGTCTGACATGGAGACAGCGCGCTAAGATGAAAAAGTCAGGCAGACGAGAACTCCCACGTCCAAGACTCGGAGTGGACAACGAGACTACTCTGTCCGGACAGACCGCGCAGGTGCACGCCGCGGGCTCACCCCTGGGTACCGTCCTTGACGGGCCGTTGACTGGCGAAGAGGTCCGTCCCGCGCTGCCCGTCGTCTCTCCTGACCCGGTCGTCCCCGTCGCGGAACTCAATGGCCTCCAGGGCGACGTCGTGGTTGAAGTCACCATCGACGAGCAGGGCAATATTGTCCGAAAGACTGTGATTCAGAGTCTGGCTCCGTCCATTGACGGCAAGGTTCTCGAGGCCTTGGAGAATTGGCGCTTTCGGCCGGCCACTCGCAACGGGATCGCCATCCCTTCCAAGCAGGACGTGTTTTATCACTTCCCCCGCCTGGGTAAAGGCTAGTCTCCAGAACTGGCTCCAGCCGGCACTCCCGCTATAATGTTTTGTGGCCCTTCATCTTCGACAACTGGCGTCCGCCGACTTCCCCACCCGCTGGGGAAAGTTCCGCATCTATGGCTTTAGAGGCGAATTCGGCCTCGAAATGCAAAGTAAAGACGAGGATGCCGTGGCGCTGGTCATGGGCGATATCCACTCCTCGCCGCCTTTGGTGCGCATACACTCGCAGTGCCTTACCGGCGACGTCTTCGGCTCACTACGCTGCGATTGTCGCCAGCAACTGGAAATGGCTCTCTCCATGATTGCCGGACAAGGAGCGGGCATCCTGATTTACGAGCAGCAGGAAGGCCGCGGCATCGGCCTGATGGCTAAGTTGCAGGCCTATGAACTGCAAGACCAGGGATTGGATACGGTCGAAGCCAACGAGCGCCTTGGGTTCAAGGCTGACCAGCGCAATTTCGCGCTGCCATCGGAAATTCTTAAGGCTCTGGGGGTTTCCCGCGTACGCCTGCTCTCTAACAATCCCGATAAAGTCGCCGCTCTCGGAAAAGGCGGCATTGAGGTAGTCGAGCGGGTCCCCTGCGAAGTGGCGCCGTCAGAACACTCAGAAGATTATTTGAAGACGAAGAAGGAAAAGATGGGACACCTTTTCACGTCCCGCTGAGAACTGACCACGATTTACTGACAACTGATTCAATACAACGGCACCTTCGGATCCACGGTCCGCGCCCAACCATCAATCCCGCCTCGCATCGACTGCACCCTTTCGAACCCCTGCTGCCGCAGCCAGTTGGTAACGCTCAAAGACCGTATGCCATGATGACAGAACACCACGATGTGCTCATCGGGGTCGAGCTCCTGGTGGGCGCGTGTGGGCACCTCACCCATCGGGATGTTGGTGCTCCCCTCCAGGCTAGCCTTCGCCAATTCCCAGGGCTCACGCACGTCAAGCAGCCTGAATTTGTCCCCTTGCTTACGCATCGACTTCACCCGTTCGCCGCTGATCTCGAAATCCAAAGTTACTCCGCGTCTAGTCTCGGCTCTCATCTAACAGCTTCGAATTGGCCAGAAGTCAGAATAGAGGGCAGAAGCCCCTTCAGTACCCAAAATCCGCCTGTGCCGCGTAGGCATGACATTTCACTCCAAGCTCGTCCACACGGCAGGCGCCGAGCTGATTTATATAGGCATTGCGGTCCGCAATTTCGTGAACCCAGCGCTGCAGCCACCCCGCGCTGTCGGCGAGAGCTTTCGTCTGCTCATGATACTGCCGAAAAAAGGCGTCGTCGCGCTTATAGTATCCCTGCACCGGCGACGGATGCGCTCCATAGCGGCACTCCACCACTGCATCGACCAGAAATCCTGGAATCACGGTGCGATTCGGATCGCTCGCGATCACTTCAGCTTCCACTACTTCCTCCGCCACAACGATCACTCGCTTCGCTGCCCGAACCCCTTCGATCATGACACCGAAGTTGCCCCAGCAATGGGAATTACCGTCGTGATCAGCCCGCTGCAAATGCACAATCGCGACATCCGGCGAAAGCGCTTTTACCGCATGCAGCTTCTTCGAATCTCCGGCAAATGGCGATTCAACCTCGACAAGAAACTCATTGTCACGCGCCACGTCGCTGCCCAACGCACTCCATGTCGGCAAAAACGGCACTCCCATGCCTGCCGCCTGCAAGGCCAGTGCAACCGTGAAGTTGCTCATATTGACGACTTTCAGGCTGCCCTGCTCGACCGCCCGCCGGAAGTTATATGCCGACCCCATCATCACGTTTCCCACCCAGGCGGCGATTACTCGTTCAACGCATCCGGCGGCAATCAACTGATCGAACAAGATGTCGGAGATCGGGCCGATGAGCGTGAGTCCGCGCTTCTTTTGCCGGATCAATTCATGCCCCGCAGCGAAGGGAATCATCTGTTCCATCTGAAGGCCAAGCGCGACTGAAGCGCCGTCCGGAATAAACTCGGCGATCGCGTCGCGCATGGAGCGGAACTTATTCACGGCCATCTACTTCCCTTTCCATACCGGTTGCCGTTTCTCCAGAAACGCGTTGATCCCTTCAAGGACGTCTTCGGTCTTCATCAACTCGTCCAGGTAAATCTTTTCCGCTCGCGCCAGCCCTTTATCGAAGTGCATCGAGTCCCACCCGTAGATCGCTTTCTTGGCAACACCCAGAGCTGCGGAACTAAGAGTCGAAAGCTGCCCCACGGTCTCATGTACCACCCCCTCCACCTCGACGCCGGCCACTGCGCGGTTGGCGAGCCCGATGTTTGTCGCTTCCTCACCGGAAATCGTGCGTCCGGTGAGAATCAGGTCAGCCGCATGTTTCTGGCCCACCAAAGCCGCCAGGGCCGTCGCCGCCACTGGCGGATAACATGCCAGCTTGATCTCTGGAAATCCCCAAACCGCATTGTCAGCCGTATATACGATGTCGCACACCATGGCAAGCTCGGCTCCACCGCCCAGACAGTGGCCGTACACGGCCGCAATCGTCACCTTTTTCGTGGCCACCAGCGCACGCACCACACGGTGAAACTTTCCCAGCATCTCTGCCACTTTGTCGGGAGAATGGTCGGCAACATCCACTCCAGCCGAGAAAGCTTTCCCGGCTCCAGTCAGGACCACAGCGGTTAAATCGCTGCGTGCGTCGATTTCGGCCAGCGCAGCCGCCAGCTCATCCATCATTGCCATGTCGATGACATTGAGCGGCGGATGCTGCAAAGTGATACGCGCCAGCGGAGGCCGGACAGCGACTGTGATTCGCGAGTGAATAATAGTTTCGGCAGTCATAGGTCAGAATCGCAGGGACGCTCCACCTGACTTCACTTCGTCCAAAATCCATCCCGATCGTACTCGCGAATGGCCTTCAGCTCGTGAGGATTCGGCTCCGGTGTTGAACTCACAGCGTTGGACACGCGTAGCTTCCATCCCGTGCTGTCCACGACATCGTCGATCTCCACACCCGGATGAGTCGATGCCAGAAAGGCTTCCCCGTCGTCGGCGAAGCGAAGCACAGCCTTGGTGGTGATTACCGCCGATGGACCTCCGCGAAGCAGCCCCACATGCTGCCGCCAACCCGGCCCATCCCCGTTTCCGGGACTGGTCACGTAGGATACGCGCTCCGGCAAACGCTGCCTGGTGTGCTCCAGCAAGACCACAAAACGGTGCGCCAGGGAGGCGATATCACATGCCCCGCCCGACCCTGGGAGCCGCGTCAAACCTTTCGCTCCGCGCACCTCGGTCGAGTTCAGGTTGCCAAAGCGGTCGACCTCGGCAGCACCCAGGAAACCAAGATGCACTCGCCCCGATTGCAGCAAGCTCATGACGCCCAGCATGTCCAGACATTGGGTCGCACCCAAAATGTTGGGCGGATCAGCCATTGTGTATATCAGTTCTGGAGCCGGCGTTGAGCGGATCACGCCGTTTTCGAACAAGCCGACAGCGTTCGGGGCATGCGTTTTCTTTGCCACGACAAACGCGATCAAAGGCAGGCGCATCCCGACAAAGACCACTTCGCCGTCGCGGATCTCCCGCGCCGCGCTGGCCACCATCAGCTCGCCCAGAGTATAAGCAGCTTCAACCGTAGCACTCATCATTGTTGAAAGAAATATGAAAAGAAGAGTTCAAACTGAGAACAGAGAACTAAAAACTGGTTTTCAACCAAGCCTTCGACGTTGCCCGTACCTGTTGCTACAAATTAATCGCCGACTTCCGAACCTCGCCAATCGAGGCCAGCGGATCCCGGGCACCGGTTTTCGGCGCAATCCATTTTTTCTCGCTGCCGATAATATCCAGCAACAGCTTCTTGTCGTCGGCTGACGGCATGTATTCTTTCAGGTGTTCTTCGTAGGCGTTGTCATCCACCGGTTCGCCTGTTTGAGCATGAAATTTCTGTCCCGCCCAGCGCCCGATGTGGCGATTGAACTTGATATGCGGCGCGCCCAGCCTGGGCTGCCCGGCGGCCAGCACGCTGTTGAAACGTTCGATCAAACCGGCGACTTCGTCCCGATAAAGATGGCGGTTGTAATCGTTTAGATCATCCAGATCGGCAGTCTGCTCATTTTTCGGCTCGTCATACCGTCCCTTGATGCCCCATACATACGCCCAGTGTGCGGACGAAGAATGGTCCGTGCCGAAAAGATCGTAGGAACTGGAAATCCACTTGTTGAGATACTTCTGAATCAGCCAGCCCGGAATGACTCCCGCTTCCACAATGCGCCGCAAGCCATCGTTGCCCGTTCCCATGTGGAAGGCTTCTTCTCTCAGCATGTAGGACATGGAACGGCCAAGAGGTGCGAACGCTGAATACTTGAACATCTGCAGCTGGAATTTTCCGTCGCGGTCGACGAAGTCGGTGTAGGTAAAAAAATCCATCCAGTTGTCGACGTCAACATTGAATGCGCCCAGCAGGCGCTTATTGTCGAACGCCCGGCGTTCCAGCATTTTCTGCGCTTCCACTTTGCCGGAGTAACCGAAGTGGTCGATCAGCAGAGCGCACATCTGCCAGCCATGACGCATCTCTTCAATCATCACCCGCGTAATAGCTCGTCGGTCCCAATCAGTGGGGGCGCTCTCGAACAGGTAGCGCTGTTGCTCCACGCTGGCAAACTCGGTGTCGCCCTGATAGACAATCATGTTCATCATGGCGTCCCGCATTTGCTGTGTCGGGACCTGTCGCAAGTTCTCCCACTTACGGCGTCCCTTATAGGAACCAAACTGAATCTCGTCGGTCTCGATGGCGCCGTATAGCGTATCGAATTTGAAGCTGGCAATCTCGTCGTGATTCACGCCAATATCCTTGCGCCAATCGTCGAAGAGTCCAACCCAATCGCTGAATGTTCCGATTTTCGCGACTTTTCCTGGCATGATTTCTGAACCTCTTGAACCACCAAGGGCACGGAGTAGCACTAAGGATTTCCAACCCGGGGCAGCCCTTGGTGCTACTTCGCCTTAAACACCGCTGGCCGCTTCTCCACGTAGGCAGCCAACCCTTCCTTGGCGTCCTCGCTCTGAAACAGTAATTGCTGATTCTCGCGCTCCACCGCCAGTGCCGACTCCATCGGAATCTCCCAACCTGTCTGCACAGCACGTTTGATGCGTCCGACAGCCTTCGCGGCTTTGTTCGGCGGACAGAACTGTCGCGCATATTCCATGATGTTCTCCATGAAATTGTCACGCTCGTAAATGTCGTTGATGATCCCCATCTCTTTCGCTTCTTCAAAGGAAAAAGTGTTTCCGGTTACCATCAGCTCGATGGCCTTACTCTTTCCCACCAATCGTGACAGCCGCTGCGTTCCGCCCGTTCCCGGCAGCACGCCCAGGTTAACTTCCGGCAATCCGATCTTGCCTGCATCCTGGCGCGCAATACGAATATCGGCCGCCATGGCGATTTCCAGGCCGCCACCAACGCAGTGGCCGTTCAAGGCCGCGATTACCAGCTTGGGCGTGTGCTCCAGCCGAAGTAAGGTCTCGTTGGCGTGCAGACAGAAGTAATACTTGAATGTCGGATCGACGCTGGCCAGCATCTTGATATTGGCGCCGGCGGAAAAGAACTTATCGCCTGCTCCGGCGAGCACGATCACGTAAACGTCGTTATCCATGCGCGCCTTGAGAATCGCCTCGTCGAGCTGCCGGTTCATCTCGTAGGTGTATGTGTTCGCCGGGGGGTCGCTGAGTTCGATTACGGCCACACCGGCATCGACGCGATAGTTGATTAATTGTTTCGTGGTCTCGCCGCTGGTGGGCTGGACGGTAGTCGCCATAATTTCAGACTCCTTGTCGCAAATTGTGAAGGCCGCTTCGCTCAGCGACTCCCTAAACTATAGGCCTTCCTTTGTGCCACTTCGTGCCCTTGGTGGTTCATTTGTTATTGCCGGGGCTAGTCACGCTCCGCGATCTCAATTTCTTACATCCGCCAGCAACTGCTCCACCTCAGCCTTCAGATCAGCCGTCAGCGGTAACAACGGCAGGCGCGATGGACCTCCAAAGTAGCCGTTCAGGTCCATCCCATACTTCAGGCCCGGGATGCCCATCTCTCCGGAGACGCGCGTGGTGGCCTTCGTGATGCGATCCTGCTTCAGGCGTGCCAACTCTCCATCGCCTTCCTTCCACGCAGCGTAAATCTCGTAGCACGCGGTTGGCGCCGCATCGGCGAACGCCAGAATGCCGCCGACTGCTCCCGCATCGAGCGACGGTTCCAGCTTCTGCGCTAATCCCACAACGATCTGGAATCCAACCTCCTTCTGACGGGTCTTCGTCCCACTCACCACGGTCACGGCGGCGGACGAAGGCGGCGTCTTCGCCCCACCCAATCCGGCCACCTGCACCAGTTCCCCGCCCTGCCCATTGCTGCCGCCAGTAGACGCTTTGAGCATCCGGGGAGTAACAGCGTCGAAAGTTTCGGTCACGATAACTGAACGTTTCACATGGCGAGTCGCCTCCGCCATCTTTCGTATTTTTTCCACGTCGCCGCCCGATTCTTTCATCCCGATGATGTTGGAATGCTCCGCCAGTTCGATCACGACTTCGGCGGGGATGTCGTATCCCGTAAATCCGGGAACGTTGTAGATCATCACCGGAAGTGGCGAACGGTCAGCCACGGTGCGATAGAAAGCCAGCATGTTTGCCGGATGCATGACCCGCTTGTAAAAGTGGGGAGTGCGTACCAGCGCCGCGTCGTAACCGAGTTCAGCCGCATATTCGGTAAGACGCAGGGTTTCGATGGCTGACTCGATCCCGGTTCCCGCAATCAGTACTTTGTTGGGCGCGGCAGCTTCGCGCGCTGTTTTGAGCACCTGCCGACGCTCTTCGTCGGAGAGCATGATCGCCTCTCCCGTCGACCCCAATACCGTCAACCCCGCTACTGGCGTCCGGGAATAGCGCTCAACGTTGTGTTCAAGTTTTTTGAAGTAAACCGCACCATCCGGATAGAAGGGCGTCGTAATGGGAGGGAAAATACCGTGAACTAGCATGGAATTCTGCTTTCAGAGCCGCTGCCGCTGCTCTTCAAGCTTATCAAATTCCGATTCTTATGATGTCACGCGAGCACATTCAATGACTGTTGTAAGCGGAATTTATGCTGACGGCAAGACGCTGCAAGCAACCTCTCTATTACGAACGCGCCGGCTCAGGCGTTGGTCTTCAGCATCTGCTCGGCATGCCTGAGAGAGGTTTCGGTCAGCTTGGCTCCGCTCAGCATGCGCGCCACCTCTTCGGTGCGTTCCGTTCCAGTGATCGCATGGACCGTCGTTCGCGTGCGTCCGCCGGCGGCTTTCTTTTCGATCAGGTAGTGGTGGTCGGCGAAGGTGGCAATCTGGGGCAGGTGAGTCACGCAGAGTACCTGGTTCGACCGCGAAAGACTCTTGAGCTTTTTACCCACTGCTTCAGCGGCACGCCCGCCGATGCCAGTGTCGATTTCGTCAAAAACCAACGTCCGCTGTGCGCCCGCGCTCTTTTTCCTGGTTGATCCGGCCTCAACACTGGCCTTAAGGGCCAACATCACGCGCGACAATTCGCCGCCAGAGGCTATATGTTGCAGCTGCCGCAGGGGCTCGCCTGGGTTGGTCGCGATCATATAAACCACTTGATCAAAACCGGTTGCGGTCCAGTTTCCTTCCTCGTCAGTTCCGCTGACTTCAATCCGGAAACTGGACTTCATGGCCAGATCGTTGATCTCGGCCTCGACCAATTTTTCCAGCTTGCGTGCGGATTCGCAGCGTTTCTTCGAAATCACCCGCGCAGCATTCAGGTATTGGTCGCCGGCCTGGACCTGATCGGCCCGCAGCTGCCGCAGAATCTCGTCCTTATTCTCCATCTCTGACAGTTTGCGGGCTGCTTCCTCACCGTGCTTTATGACGTCCTCGAGCGCGGGCCCATACTTGCGCTTGAGGCGGTCCATGGCCGCCAACCGGTCTTCCACTTCCGCCAGATGTTCGGGCGAAGCTTCGATGCCCCCGGCGTAGTCACGCAGGCTGGCTCCCACATCTTCCACGCTGATTCGCGCGGTCTCGAGCGTGGCCATGGTTTCCTGAAATTTAGGCTCGTAGCGTGCCAGCTCTTCGATATGCTTCTGCGCGGCTCGCAACGATGCCGAGGTCGATGCCTCACCTTCGTACAGCAAGTCAAAGGCATGCATGGCCGCGCTGTGGATCTTTTCGGCGTTGGCCAGGACCCGCTTCTCGGTTTCCAGTTGCTCGTCTTCTCCGGACTGCAATTTAGCGTCTGCAATCTCGCGTGCCTGAAATGTCCACAGGTCGAGCAGTCGCAGTCGATCCTGTTCGTCGCGTTCGAGTTCCGCGATGCGAGTTTGAACACTCTTCCATCTGGAGAACGCTGCCTCCGTGGCGTCACTCTGAGTGTTGGCAAACGAGTCGAGCAAACGGAGACGGGTGGGCGCATCGAAGGAAAGGAGGGACTCGTTCTGTGCATGAATGGTTGCCAGAAACGGGGCCAGTTGGCGCAAAACCGCGACGGTCGCCGGCTGATTGTTGACGAACACCCGGCCCTTGCCTCCGGCGGCAATTTCCCTTCGCAGGATGATGGATTCGTCGTCTTGATCTGAATCAATGCCGTTATTCTCGAGAATTTCTCCGACGCTCTTCTCTGCGCCGCCTTCGATTTCGAACACCGCGGAGAGCGCCGCCTTTTCGGCACCGGTGCGAATCACACCTGCGGAGGCCTTATCGCCGAGGAGTAGTGCCAGGGCATCGATCAGGATGGATTTTCCAGCGCCAGTCTCGCCTGTAAGCAGGTTCAGTCCCGAGGCAAACTCCACCGCCAGATTGTCTATGACCGCGTAATTTTCAAGCCGCAGTTCGACCAGCACCGGCAGTCCTGAAGACGAGAATGTGTGAACGTGAGCGCAGCATAGCATGAAACCGATTTGTGATCATGGGGTGATGGGGCCGCTGCCCCAAAACCCATCAACCACTAAGAACACGAAGTTACACGAAGGAATACTCGGGGATTCCTTGGGTAATTTAGTGTCCTCTGTGGCCAGATTGCTGTGGACAGACTGCTACCGACGCCTCCCCGAAAGCAATGCCAACTCCCGCCATTTCCAATGGCAATCGACGTCAACAAAACCGATCTCGCGGAGCCATCCCAACTGGGTTTCCATTTCGAGGAGTTTGTTTGATGGGTCTTCGGTCTCCGGGGTCGAGCCGATCAGGTTCAGGAACTGGTCGTGAAGTTCCCGGGTAGGAGAGCTGACATGTTCCAGATTGCAAAACACGCCGCCCGGATTCAGCAATCCATAGACCTCTCCATACAGCTCTCGCTTGCGCTCATGGGAAAGGTGATGAATGGCGAAACTTGAAATAAGCGCGTCGAACTTGCCTAACTCCGGTAAAGGACTGTCCAGATTGTGTGCAATGACCTTCACTGCGGAGTCATCCTCGAATCGCTTCTTTGCCGCTTCGAGCATCGCCGGAGAGAAATCGATGGCGACCGCCGTCGCCTGCGGATGGTCGAGCTTGACCAGCGCAAGCAAGCGTCCGTCACCCGTTCCGAGGTCGAGAATCCGCCTCGCCGTTGAAGGGATGAATTCCAGAAGTGTCGATTCACCTTCGGTCCGATGAGGTATCGAATCGGCGCGGCTCAAGTAATCAAGCGCATGTTCGGAGGACGTCCAAAGATTGATGCTCATATTCGTGGGCCCGTGAAAAGTATAAACTCAAATCCAATGGCCAGATGGACGGTTGAAAACCGCACACTTCCTCACACACTTCTTAGGCTGCTTCTACTACTCGTCCTTGCAGGAGGGGTAGAGGTCACGACTTGTGCCTGGGCCCAAACATCCGCGAGTGATGGTGCGCGCGCCACACCAGATTCTGTCACGCAAGAAAAAGAACAGAAGATTTCGCCACAGGAAGCGGAAAAACTCTTTCGCTCGGTGGATGAGATTCTGAGGTTCGTCAGCAAGGACACATCGTTTCCCATCAAGCACGAGGTCAAACGTCAACTGGTCAGCCGCGACGAAGTGGCAAAATACGTCACCAAGCACAATTCCGAGGACGAAGACGCCAAACGCCTGCGCCGTGCTGAACTGGTGCTGAAAAAATTTGGCCTTCTGCCGCGCGACTTCGATCTCGGCACATTCCTGGTGGTTCTCCTGAAAGAGCAAGTGGCCGGTTATTATGATCCCAAGACTAAAACCGTAAATCTGTTGGACTGGCTGGGATTGGAACAGCAAAAGCCGGTGTTGGCCCATGAACTCACGCACGCTCTGCAGGACCAGTCGTTCAACCTCGAGAAGTTTATGAAGCCGGGTGACACCGATCTGGACAAGAAGAAAGAAATAACCTGGACGGACATCGCCAACGACGAAGTCAGCACTACTCGGCAAGCGGTGGTGGAAGGCCAGGCCATGGTGGTGCTGGTCGACTACATGCTGGCGCCGTTGGGACAGTCGTTGCAGGATTCGCCGCAAGTAGTCGAAGCACTTAAACAGGGAATGCTGGTGGGCACCTCGGACGCAGTGCAATTTCAGAATGCGCCCATTTATATGAAGGAAGCGCTGACGTTCCCCTATCGCTACGGCATTGACTTCATCGCCGAGATACTGACCAAGGGTGAGAAAGAGAAAGCTTTCAACGCCTTGTTCCAAAACCCCCCGCGAACCACACGACAGATTATGGAACCTCAAACCTATCTGGCTGGGGAGCGTCTGGAACCGATGCCGGTGCCCGACTTCAAGGAAGTCTTCAAGAATTATGACCGATTCGACGTGGGAGCCATCGGCGAATTCGACGTCGCGGTTCTGGTTGACCAGTATGCGGGCGCCGATGTCTCGCACCAGATGTACCCGCACTGGCGGGGCGGGTACTACTATGCAGCCCGGCCCAAGGGAGATTCGGCGGCGCCGCTGGCGTTGATTTACGTGTCGCGATGGTCGGACCACGAAAGTGCGTCACAGTTTGCCTCGATCTACGTCAAAGGCCTCGCCAAGCGCTATCTCCACGTGCGTGACGTAGATGAAAATGTCCCGGCCGATGGTCAAAAGAGTGGGAACGAACCCCATATTCAAACCTCTGCGCCGGAAAAACTTTCCGGCAAGCACACCTGGCTCACCGAAGACGGGCCAGTTGTCATTGACGTGGAGGGAGACACTATTCTTATCTCCGAAAGCGTGGATCAGCCAACCACGGAAAAGCTGGAGCAGGAAGTTTTCACCACCTCCACCGCACCGGCGAAGTAAACCGATAACGCACAAAAGCGATGCTAAAATCCTGGCTGCTTGTGGGCGAGAAAAGTAGTGACAGGAGAAAACAAATGCTCAGAAAACATAGTCTTCGACTGTTGGCACTGTTCCTGGTAGCGGCTTCCGTTACCACCGCAAATGCCCAGCGCGGGCGAATGGTCTATCTCGGCAACGCCCATGTGGATGGCTCAACCGATCACGACAGCATCAAGGTGGGCCACAGCGATGGGACTTTCCGCGCGATTCAACTGCGCATCCGCGGCGGTGCCGTGAACTTTGAACGCGTCATCGTGCGTTACGGAAATGGCACATCAGAGGAGATTGCCATTCGCAGCCGCATTCCAAATGGCGGCCATACCCGCATCATCGACCTGCCAGGCGACCGGCGCATTATCCAAAGTGTCGACCTGTGGTATAGCAAAGACAGATGGACCAGGCGGCCGCAGGTTAGCCTTTTCCGCTAGCTGGAGCGCAGTCTGAGTTCGGCAAAGAAATATCCGTAGAGACGTAGCTTGCTACGTGTCTTCACCGTAAGCAGAACATCGCACAAAGGTCTTTGGCGCTGAAAGCAAGACGTAGCGAGCTACGTCTCTACGCGGCTCAATTACAATCGCGGGGAAAAATCGGTCAGCACCATGAAAGTGGAATCGACTTTCTCCACCAGTTTTCCATTGGCCTCCGATTTGTCACGCACGCTAATCCAGTCCGGATCTTCGCCGAAGGCCTTCCAGTTGGCAGTGGCCGCGTCCCGGCTGGCGTGCGCGATCACGTAAATCAGCGTCTTTCCCTTTGAACGGATCGTCGGTCGGAGTCCAATAGCGCGATGTTCTTCATCCCGTGCTTCTCGAAGATCCGCGTAGTGTGTTCGCGAAAACGGGTGAGCAGATCGTCCAGCTTTCCTTCGAAGGTGTGATAGACCCTTAGTTCGTAAACTCCGGTCGAAGAAGATTCCGACTTCGCCTGTGGGGATGCCGAAGCCAGCCTGACCGAGCAGCGCGAGAGCGGGAATTGATTGCAGCAGAGTTCGTCTGTTCATGTCCGGCATTTTAGCCGAACATTTCAGGAATGGGTCAAGTTGGAGGCGGCAACTGAGGTTGCGGAGAGAGAGACGACCAGGCCGGGAAAAGCAGGCCGTGTGGGGACGGGTCGTCGACCCGTCCGAGTCGAGCGGATCTCGACCGTGCTACTTTCGCTCGCCTGACCGGGTTCGAGACCGCTCCCATACGGCCTGTTATATCCAATTCGCTAACTGGCCTTTCGTCGCTTGTCGAGATCCGTCGCGCTCTCAGACCCAGGAGACGTCTTGCAAGCCGCACAGTGCGAAACGATCTCCTGTCGCCGCTGACGCAACCGGTCTTCAAACGTGTCCCAACGCCGGCTGGGACCGCTGGGATCGACATCCAATGAGGCTTCCGTTCTCATGGGAGTGATGTCCGAAGCGGTTTCATCCAGGCCTTCAGAGTCGGCAAGAGTTCCCGAACCGGCGTCGATCTGCTGCTTCGTGGTGGGGGTAATGTTGCGATCGGTGGCGACGCGGTGCATGATCGGACTCTGTTCCCACTGCGAGCGATAGCGGCCTTCGTAGTCGTTCCACTTCTCGTCCGATTCGACCTCGGATTCGTTGTAGGGCGGGAACTGTTCGATTTGTTCGCGAGTGAGGTGGACCTGGAAGTCGTCTTCGTGTTGTGCCGACTGGCTGAGTTGGTACGGCGGCACGATGAATTTCTTGCTGGAAAGCCAGCCTCCCGTATCAACCACTACGTAGCGGATAGCGCCGGTTGCGTGATCGAAGATCACGTCGTCTATCTTGCCGAGTTTCTCGTCATCCATGCCATACACCTTGGCGCCGCGGATGTCGTCAGTAGCCTCGTCGACTTCGGCGAAGCGATAATCGCGGAGTGTTCCAATATGGGTCATACCTGTCTCCCTGAGAGAGTCTTTCGCTGCGGGTCATCCAAAAACCTGTACTTTGATGCCAGGGCCGCAACTCGAGTTTTTGCACAGGGATGGGGTTGATAGATGGTGTTCACCTGCCGAATTTGACGGCATTGGTGGTCTATAATTGAGACAGGAATTTCCCTAAAAACCAATGAATCTGTATCCCTTGCTGGCAGCAGTGGTCGGCGGCGAAATTGTTGAATTGGTGGGCGAAACCGGCCCCGTCGCCAAGACAGTCTTACTGATTCTCTTAATCTTCAGCCTGGTCTCGTGGTCGATCATTCTGTCCAAGTGGAGCGTGTTGCGCAGGGCGCGGGTACAAAGCGGCCGATTTGTGCGCGCCTTCCGCAAGGCCCAGCGCCTGCAGGATGTCGCAGCCGTGGCCGACCAGTTCCGTCCCAGCCCGCTGGTAGGAGTCTTTGAAGGCGGGTTCGAGGAGTACCGCCGTCAGGGCGCAGCCTCGAATGGAGTGATCAGGAGTCCGCTGGCGGTGCAGCGCGCCATGCAGATCGCCAATTCGGAGGAATTGAGCCGCTTCGAGCGCAACCTGCCATGGCTGGCAATCACGGCCGCGGTAACCCCTTTTATCGGATTGTTCGGAACCGTCTGGGGCATTATCGACGCCTTTCACGGCCTGGGTACGGCAGGGGCTGCGACCCTGCGCGCCGTCGCACCGGGCATCTCCGAGGCATTGATCACTACGGCCGCCGGACTGGTCGCTGCCATCCCCGCAGTAATTGCCTACAACCTGATTGGCGGGTCGATTCGCGAATTTGCCTCACGCGGCGATGACTTCGCGCTGGAGATGCTGAACGCAGTCGAACGCCAGCAACCCCAGCCCGGCCTACCGCACTGCTGAAGCTCCGGGGGTGACGCGGTAATGGCCTTTACGGCTTCGAGCGGACGAACTCAAACCTCACTCTCCGATATCAACATCACGCCCCTGGTGGACGTTGTACTGGTTCTGCTGATCATTTTCATGGTCACCGCGCCGGTGCTGCAGTCCGGCATTGAGGTGAACGTACCCAAGACGCGTTCGGTGAAAGAGATCACCGAAGAGCGCCTGGTGGTCAGCATTAACAAGCAGCAGCGGGTTTTTCTGGGCAATGACGCCATCAACATTAACGAGATCGGGGCCAGGCTGAAGCAGAAGATCCGCGACCCGCAGCACCAGTCCATCTTCATCCGCGCCGATGAAGATGTGCCCTTCGGCGCTTTCGCCACGGTGATGGACGCCGTGAAATCCTCTGGCATCACCAACGTCAGTATCGTGACTCAACCGCTGGATGCGCATGGCAGCAAACGCTGAAATCTTTTTCGAGCACGATCGCTGGGGACGCAATCTCACCTGGTCCCTGGTGCTGCACATTGCCGTGGCCGGATTCATCCTGCTCTACGCCGTGGTTATTCCTGGAACTCACGGTGAAGGCTGGGGCGCCGGTGGCGGAGGCGATGCTATGGGCGTGACCCTGGTGAGCAATATTCCACTGCCATCGACTCCGGCTCAGACACAAAACGTGCTGGCCAACGACTCGAAGGGAATCACGCAATCGCTGCCCAAGCCGGAACCGGTGCAAGAGCCACTGCCGGACGCGATTCCGATACCGGACAAGATTACCAAGACCAAGCCGGTGCCGAGGACCAGCGCCACGCAAGGAGAAGACAAAGCCTGAGCCCGTACAGGAGGCGGACAACGTGGTTCCCTTCGGCCAGGGCGGTCCAGTCAGCGGGCCTTATGGCACCTTCAGCGCGAATGGCGCGAAGGGTGGTTTCGGGTTTACTGGCGGAGGCGGCGATTTCGGCTCCCGCTACGCATGGTACGTAAAAGTCGTGCAGCAGAAAGTTTCCGAAAATTGGCTGAAATACGAAGTGGATCCGCGCATCAGCACGGCGCAGCGGGTGTACGTCACCTTCGATGTCATGCGTGACGGACATCCCGCGAACGTTCAGGTTGAACAATCGAGCGGCGTCCCATCGCTCGATCAGTCCGCGACCCGGGCCATCCAGCGCATTGACACTTTTGGTCCCTTGCCCTCGGATTACGCGGCGAATAAGGTGTCGGTAGAGTTTTGGTTCGATTACAAAAGATAGTGGCTGGCTTTTTCATGCTGCCAGTTGCGATTTTGGCGAGGACGTAATTCATTGATGATGAAATTCTTAAGGCTGTTTTTACCGTTGATTCTGTTGACATCCGGCTTTGCCCAGGACTGGATCAAGACCGGTACTGGATTGGGCGTGGAGAAAGTTCGTCTCGCCGTTCCGGATTTCATCCGGCTGCTGGACAGGATCCGAAAAACACCGAACTGCTGAAAATCTTCAACGAAACCTTGTGGAACGATCTGGACAATGCCGGGATCTTCGACATGGTCTCCAAGAGTTTTTATCCCCTGGGACAGGTGGGAACTCCGGCGGATGTGAAGTTTGAATCGTGGAGTTCGGCTCCATCCAGCGCCTCCATGCTGGCCTTTGGCAATCTGGGCGTCTCCGGCAACGGAATGACCGTGCAGGGCTGGTTCTACGACGTGAAGAACGTGACCTCGCCCCAGGTTTTGGGCAAGCAGTATCAGGATGCCGCCACCAGCGATGCAGCCCGGATTACAGCGCACAAATTTGCCGATGAGATTATTTTCCGCCTTGGCGGTGGCATTGCGGGGATCGCGGAAAGCAAGATTTTTTTCGTAAGCACTCGCAGCGGACACAAGGAAGTCTGGGCCATGGACTATGACGGCGCAAATCAACATGCCGTCACCCACCTGAATTCTATTTCGCTGTCCCCGCGGGTTTCACCCGACGGGGCGCGTATTGCATTTAGTTCTCTGACCAAGGGCGGGTGGGAAATCCTGATGTATTCGTTGGACCTGAACCGGCTGGTCACGTTTCCCCGGTTCGGCGGCACTAACCTGTCGCCGGCATGGTCTTCCGACGGCACCAAACTGGCATTCTCTTCGTCACGCAGCGGAGATGCCGAAATCTACGTTGCCGATTCCTCGGGTGCGAACCTGAAGCGGATTACGTCGTTCAAAGGCCCTGATGTGTCGCCGGCATGGAACCGCAAGACCGGAACACAGATCGCCTGGGTAAGTGGACGCACCGGACTGCCGCAGGTTTACACCATGGAATCTGACGGCACAAACGTGCAGCGCTTGACCGATCAGGGCTACGCGGTCTCGCCCGCATGGTCCCCTAACGGTCAATTTCTGGTCGTGTCCTGGATGCGCAAGTACGGACCAGGGGCGCCGGGAGCGCAGGATATTTACATCATGGACATCGCCAGCAAGCAGTGGGTGCAATTGACTCACGACGGCGGGCGCAACGATTTTCCTTATTGGTCGCCGGACGGACAGACACATTATTTTCCAGTCCAGCCGGGCCGGCAGCCTGCAGATTTGGACCATGTTGGCCGATGGTACAAATCAGAAACAATTAACCTTCGCGGGCAGTAACACGCAACCCAACTGGAGTTGGAAGTGATTACCGGAATCATAAGCGCTGTTTCGTAGTTAATTCCCGAACGAGGAGGAGTTAGCACTCCTCCCTCTTCGGACCTGAGCCCCGCGCAGAAATCAATAGCGCGAAGAGTATGGAGGATGAGAGTGAAGCAACGACGACTGAGATTCACAATGCTGGTGTTCGCGTTGGGTGCCATCATGATGCTGGGCGCCTGCAAAAAGAAAGTGGCGCCTCCGCCGCCACCTCCTCCACCGCCAGCAGCCGCGCCAACGGCTTCGCTGACGGCTAATCCGAACACGGTAGATAAAGGCCAGTCCACGACCCTGACCTGGCAGACCAGCAATGCCACGGATGCCAGCATCGATGGGATTGGCGCGGTGCAGCCGAACGGCTCGCAGTCCGTAACTCCCACCGATTCGACTACCTACACCTTGACCGCCAAGGGACCCGGGGGAACGCAGACCGCAACTGCGCGAGTTACCGTAACGGCACCGCCACCTCCTCCGACTCAGGCCTCGGCAACCGAGGAAGAACTGTTCTCACAAACTGTGAAGGACATCTACTTCGATTACGACAAGAGCGATGTCAATGCCGACCAGCAGTCGTCTATGCAAGACGATATCGCGTTTCTGAAGCAGCATCCCAATATCAGCTTCACCATCGAGGGACACTGTGACGAGCGCGGCTCAACCGAATACAACCTGGCTCTGGGCGATAGCCGGGCCAATTCGGTTCGGAATGCATTGGTGCAGGGCGGGGTTGGCGCTGACCATGTAAAGACGATCAGCTATGGCAAGGAAAAGCCGTTCTGTACCGAATCGAACGAGCAGTGCTGGCAACAGAACCGGCGCGGACACTTCGTTTATCTGAAGTAGCTCAGCAGGGGGCGTTTCGGCGGCTGTGTTGTGGGTGCATCGGCGAGGGCGGGACGCCCTCGCGACAGCCGTCGAGACGCCGGCGTTACGATCACTCTTCGTCGGCTAGTCCGGACATTGCTTTTACTTTTCGCATCTAAAGTAAAGGGATGATGGGAATTGGATATGAAAATACAGCGATACTCACTTCTACTGGTTCTGTGGGCTGCGTTCGTGGCAGGTTCCACGCCAGCCTGGGCCGTCAACAAAGACATGGTCCAGCTGCAGACCCAGGTCCAGGATCTGCAAGATCGAATTGCTCACATGCAGCAGTCCTTTGACGAGCGCATGGGCGTGCTGCAGCACTTGATCGAACAGAGTACCGACCGCGCCAACAAGGTAGCGACATCGGTAACTGACCTCCAGACCACATTGCAGAAGCAGCAGAGTGAGAGCGGCAGCCATGCGGATCAGCTTTCGGGACAAATCCAGTCTCTGAATGACTCGCTCGATGAACTGAAGGCGCGGCTGGGCAAGGTGAGCAAGCAGTTGGAGGATATGCAGGCCGCTCAGCAGAGCATTTCTTCCCAGCAGACGCAGCAACAGCAGCAGGCGGCAGCCCCGCCGCCGGATGTTCTTTACAACAACGCCCTTCGGGACTACCAGGCGGGAAAGAACGATCTGGCGGCGCAGGAATTCGCGGATTACGTCAAGTACTACCCCAACACCGATCTCGCCGGAAATTCGAATTTTTACCTGGCCGACATCCAGTTCCGCCAGGGCAACTACCAGGCTGCGGCGAAGAGCTATGACCAGGTCCTGCAAAGCTTTCCTGACGGAAATAAAGCAGCAACGGCGGAACTGAAGAAGGGTTTATCTCTGATCGAGCTTGGGCAGCAGGAGGCTGGGATTGCTTCTCTGCGGCATGTGATCCAGCGCTATCCCAAGTCCAACGAGGCAGCACAAGCACGAGATCGTCTCCGCAAACTCGGAGTGGCGGCCTCCGGGACTACCGCGCGACGCGAGCAGTAGCGGCCGACCGCCTCACCGGACCTTAGCCAGTCCACGGTTCCCATACCTACGCGCCGTTGTGGTGGCGGTGATGCTTACGATGTTTCCTTTTGTGGTGAGGCCGATCCGGATTGTTCCGCGCCTCTTCACGATGAGCAGCAGCAGCCGCTTTGGCTTGGTCGTGATTGGTGTCCTGCCCCCAACCGGGCAAGCTCAACAGCGTAAGGACCGAAACTGCTAGAACCAGAACAAGTCTCTTCATTTGGAATTCCTCGATCTACCTGACTGCTCGATCTATCCGACTGCTTGATCATTTCTGCCAAACTACAGGAATAACCCTGCCTGAGGCTATAAGTTTCGCGGTACTCTAGTGCTTCAGTAATCCGGGAGATTCCATCCGAAGAGGAGATTGCATGACAGACCTTACCAGTGAGAAGGATCAGGACCGTGGCAAAGGGGCGGTTGAACAAGACAAGCCCCAGCAGAAGGGGAACACCTCCATGCCCGGGCAACTGGGCCACCGCGATCAGGACCCTCTCCTTAAATCCTCGGATAGCGACTTCCCCGAACCGGGGTCGAGCCCGGAGCACTCCGGAGAATAGTAGTGATTGTGGGACGGACACTCCTGTCCGTCTCTCTTGATCTTGAGTCTTTCGTTCTGAAAACCCTAAAGAGTTCTCGCGGAAGCTCTTAGCATCAAAACTAAAGTCAAAGGCGGCGGACAAGAGTGTCCGCCCCACACAAGCCGCTATTCGCCCTTTTCTTTATCTTTGTGACGCAGGTCTAGGCCGAAGGAAGGGTGATCGCGCGTGCCCGTGATCTTGATGGGTATTTCCGTCTGGCCACCCTTGCGGAAAAAGGGATCGAAAGCCCTCAGGATGAACGATTTTGCACCCGTCATGGTTTGGGAAAGCTTGGCTTTCATCCTCAACTTGCCGTGAAAATCCAGGTCCTCCTTATCCAGAGCGTATTTGCCATTTAAAGCCACTTCGGCCCCGGTGACGCTGAACGTCAGGCCACGAAATGTAATGACGCCGTTGTCGAGCACAAAATTCCCCTTCAGCTCCGAGATGCTGCTGCCAGCATCCTCGTCCTCCGGTTTGCCCTGGCCTTTCCGGCTTAAGGTTTCAATCTTGCTGGCCACCTGTGGATTGGTAAATTGCCCTTGCGCGACATCAAATTTTCCGTTCAGATTCAACCGGTCGGCGATATCGACGCCCTGTCCTGGCGGCAGTTCGAACCTGGTATGAAACTTGATCGCCCCGGTCATGGGAGGTTTGTCAGACTTGACCGCGAGGCGCATCAGGTCCTCGAGCCTGCCCTGCTCCACCGTGACGTCAAGCGTGATCAGCTTGCCTTTCCTGTCCGGAGACTTCACTACGCCACCTTGCGCCACGATCACGGTATTCAGGAGATGCGCAATAACCGGATGGAGCAGTGTGTCTCCATTCGTACCGTCCACGGTCGCGCTATAGGTGGTTTCAAGGTCTACTGGATGCCCGCCAATGGTCACGGTGAAGTCCGGGGTGGAGGTCTTCCCTTCTACTTCAATCTTTTCCAGCACACCGCCGAACTTTCCCTGCGAAGACAAGATGCCGCTGATCCCCTTGAAAACTCCCAGGTCGGCCTTGTCGAAGGTGTAGTTCGCCGAGAGCGGAGTCTGGCCAGGGTCGTCCGGACTCCAGGGGCCGAAACTGCCCTTGGTGTCGACCTCCCCGGGAGGCACTGCGTTGGTGAGTTGTGCCGTGAACGACGCAGGCCGGTCAAGTCCGACGTGATGCATGACCAGGCGGTGAATCGCAAAGACGTGCGGATCTTTGTCGGCAGACTTAGGCAGCAGACGGAGCTCAGCGTCGTCCGACACGATTTCGCCGATCAGGATCGGTATGTTGCGCGCCTTCGACCAATCCTGCTCTCTGCGCGCGGCGGGAGGCGGAATTTGTATGACAAGAGATTTCAGCTTGATTTGCCGAATTTTCCACGGTTTCCACAACAAATCCATGATGCCCGCCTGGGCGGAAAATTCACCGATTGAGATTAGCGGAGGAACATCCGTACGCCCTTCGTGGCGCAGTACCAGTCCCGAACCCTCGATGCGAACCCCGGGGAAAAGGTAGACGTGAAAATCCTTGAGTTCGACCTCGGCATGAAACTTCTCGCCGAGCATCTCGACGGCTTTCTTTCGCAGGGACGGATTCGATAGATGAATACCGGCAACAATCAGCGTCACAGCGGCGACCGCGATCAGTACGATCACAGCCAGCAGCAGCCTGCTCATTGGCTTGATTGTAAGCGGCGTCATGATTTATCGCCTTTGGAGCACTCGTCCCTCAAAGGCATCGTACTCAGACGCTAATAAAGACCAAAGAGTTGGCGGCGACTGGACCATCTGAATCTGGACTGTCTGGACCAGACTATCTGAATAAGGATTGTCCGCAGATCGGACACGGAACCTGTTGCGACTTTTCCGCTGCTGCAACGAGCGTGGACGCCCGCGCCCACATTTTCTTGTACCTATCTCAGCTCTTCCATCACCTGCTCCAGCACTTCCCTACCCGGGCGCACCGCTGATTCGGGCAGCGTTGCCAGGGGTTCGTCTGTCATGTTCAGCAGGTCGGTGAAGGTGGGAGCTTCGGTGTTAACGTAAAAAACGCCGGTGAGAACTTCGCCGTTCTCGTGGGCTTGATTCAACCGGGTGATGGCTTCGATCCGGTTCTTGGGATCGTACTCTTCTTCCAGTTTGCGCAGGCGCAGGCGGGAGCCGTCGTGCATCGTTACTTCAACTGTGGTTCCGGCATCGTATTCCACGGTTATATCTTCGAAGGCGGGCACAAAGCTGACTTCCTGCAACTGCTCTTCATGATCTTTCATGTACTTGTAAGACTTCGTTGAGCCTTCATGGTCGTTGAAGGTAACACAGGGTGAAACCACGTCGAGCATGACGGTGCCCTTATGGGCGATGGACGCTTTCAGCATGGCGTGCAACTGTTTCTTGTCGCCAGAGAAAGACCGGCCCACAAAAGTAGCTCCCAGCGTGATCGCCATGGCGCAAGTGTCGATCGGCGGGAGGTCGTTGATCACACCGGTTTTCAACTTCGATCCCAGATCGGCCGTTGCAGAGAACTGGCCTTTGGTCAGACCGTACACACCGTTGTCTTCGATGATGTAAATAATCGGCAGATTGCGCCTCATCAGGTGGATGAACTGGCCTACGCCAATGGAGGCGGTGTCGCCGTCCCCGCTGACGCCGAGAGCGATCAGTCGATGATTCGCCAGCACCGCGCCGGTAGCGACCGACGGCATGCGGCCATGCACAGCGTTGAAACTGTGCGAGCGGCCCATGAAGTACGCCGGACTTTTCGAGGAGCAGCCGATACCGCTGGGCTTGATCACGCGCTCCGGCGGCACACCCATTTCGTACATGGCGTCAATGATTCGTTCGGAAATTGCATTGTGGCCGCAGCCCGCGCACAGCGTTGTCTTACCGCCGCGATAGTCGACTACGGTCAGCCCGACGCGGTTGGTCTTGGGTGGCGGCGTGGTCGTGGTCGCCATTTACTTACCCTCCATCATCATGAGTTCGTCAGTTACCGATCGAGCGTCCAGCGGCAAGCCGTGAATGTGAGCGATGCTGCGCAACCGGGTGAGGAGCGCTGGTTCCAGATCAAGCTTAAGCAGCGATAACATTTGGGCGTCGCGGTTCTGCTCCACTACGTAAACCCGGTCGTGCTGCTTCACGAAGTCGTGGACTTCGCGGGTAAACGGGTAGGCCCGCAGCCGCAGATAGTCTGTCTCGATGCTGTATTCCTGGCGCAACTGGTCGCGGCTCTCGATCAGCCCCCAGTGCGATGTGCCGTATCCGATGATCCCGATCTTCGATTTACCGGTATCGACTTCGGGCCGCGGCACGAACGAGCGTGCCGTCTCGAACTTGCGGTTCAGCCGCTCCATGTTGCGCTCGAAGTCGTCGGGGCGTTCACTGTACTGCGCTTTTTCGTTGTGTCCGCTGCCGCGAGCGAAATAAGCGGCGGCAGGGTGATCGGTCCCCGGCAACGTGCGGTACCCGATGCCGTCGCCATCCACATCCTTGTAACGCGCGAACCCGCCTAGCCGGTCGAGATCCGCCTTGCTTAGAACTTTGCCACGGCTGATGGGCTTTTCCGGGTACTTGAAGGGATCTGACATCCAGTTGTTCATCCCCAGGTCGAGATCGGACATTACGAACACCAGTGTCTGAAATTGCTCGGCCAGGTCGAAGGCGTCTCCCGCCATGCTGAAGCATTCTTCCGCCGAACAAGGCAGCAGCAGAATGTTCTTGGTATCTCCGTGAGAGAGAAATGCAGTCGAAAGAATGTCGCCCTGCGACGTGCGGGTCGGCAGCCCCGTGGAAGGACCCACGCGCTGAATGTTCCAGATTACCCCCGGGACTTCCGCGTAATAGGCGAGGCCGACGAACTCAGCCATGAGCGAGATCCCCGGCCCGGCAGATGACGTCATAGCGCGCGCCCCAGCCCAGCCCGCACCCAGAACCATGCCGATCGCAGCCAGTTCATCTTCCGCTTGAACGATGGCGAAGGTGGCTTTGCCGTCGGCGCCAATGCGAAAGCGCTTCATATAATCGATCATGCTTTCGGGCAGTGACGACGAAGGCGTAATCGGATACCAGGCAACCACTGTTGCCCCCGCAAACATACAGCCGAGTGCGGCTGCGGCGTTGCCGTCGATGATGATCTTGCCCGCGGTCTTATCCATGCGCCGGATGAAGTACGGGTCGCGCTTGACCAGATTCGCCGCGGCATAGTCGTATCCGGCCTTTACCGCAGCCAGATTGAGCGCGGCGGCCTTCGCCTTCTTGGCAAACTGCTTCTGGATGGCCTTCTCGACTTCGCTGATATCTATTTCCAGCAGCTTGGCCACCACGCCTACGTAAATCATGTTCTTGACCAGCTTGCGCAGCTTGGCCTCGGGGCAGACGGGAGCGACGAGCTTGTCGTAGGGAACGGCGTAAAAGACCAAGTCAGAGCGCAACGTGTTCAAGTTCAGGGGCTCGTCGTAGAGTACGGCCGCGCCGGCCGCCAGAGACATTACGTCTTCCTGTGCGGTCTCGGCATTCATGGCTACCACGAAATCGATTTCTTTTTTGCGCGCGATGTATCCATCTTTATTGGCGCGGATGGTGTACCAGGTCGGCAGGCCAGCGATGTTCGAAGGAAACAGGTTCTTGCCAGAAACCGGCACTCCCATTTGAAAAATGCTGCGCAGCAGAACGGTGTTGGAACTCTGAGAGCCCGATCCATTGACGGTCGCGACCTGAATGCTCATATCGTTTACGGCAGGTTTTTGTTCCGGTGGGCGACTCTCTGCGTGGAGAGATACATCCGTGGTGGCCATTCCCTTCCTTCCTTGTCCCTGGAGCGGAGTTCGTCCGCTGCAATGCAATCGTGCAGAACCTTTCATTATACGGCAGGCAGTGAGGAGCGAACAGGCGGAGCGGACGGAGTTCGCGATCGATGTACCAGCCTTGGAACTACGAGTTGGAAGTTAGAGTCGATTGGCGAAGTCAGCCTGGCCAGCCAACCAGTGATCGTCCTCACCCGTTTTACCTCGCCGTCCAGCCACCATCGATCAGGATGGTATGGCCGGTGATCAGCGAGGCTGCTGGAGAAGCAAGAAATACGACCGCGCCGGCTACATCCATGGGCTCGCCGATCCGGTGCAGCGCAGCGATACGCTCGATGACGTCGGCGCGAGCGGCAGGATTGGCAAGGAATTCGTCCGTGCCGGGGGTGGCAATGAACGTCGGGGCTACCGCATTCACCGTAATGTTGTATTTACCCCACTCAACCGCCAGGCATTTGGTCAAATGCGAAATCGCCGCTTTGGTCATGCAGTAAACCGATTCACCCGGAAGCGCCACATATCCCGCCTGTGAACCCATGTTGATGATGCGCCCGCGCTTTTGGCGAATCATGACACGGCCAGCGGCCTGGCTCGCGAGGAAGGTTCCTTTAAGATTCACTGCCAGCGTGTTATCAAAATCTTTTTCAGTGACATTTTCAGCGAGGTTTTCTGGCGCAACACCTACGTTGTTAACCAGAACGTCCAGTTTTCCAAAGTGTGCGACAGCGTCATCGACAGCGGCGAAGATCTGCTGGCGGCTGGCCGCGTCCATCTGTAGTGGAAGCACGCGACGGCCGAGAGCTGCAATCTCCTGTGCCAACTGGCCTCCAGTGCTCACATCGCGCAAACCGAGCGCAATGTCCGCACCGGCGTTGGCCAGCGCCAGGGCGATGGCTCGACCCAGCCCGCGACCCGCTCCAGTCACCAGCGCCACATCACCAGTTAGATCAAACTGCGGAAATGAATTCATCGCATGGCCTCAAGAAGGTTTGGGCCGGCGATCCATTATGCACCGGAATTCCCGATGATGAGTGCTAAACACGGACTCAGCGTGATATTGAGGCCCTTCCGCCATTAATCCAAAACCGAGGCGTCATCCTGAACGGCCTTCAGGCCGTGAAGGATCTGGCGTGGAACGAATATGGTCTTCCAGGAATAAGGGTAGGTTGCGGCACGAAGTTCTGGTCAGGAGCGAAAAACAACCACGAACGGTTACTCGTCGCCAGTGAAGAACTGCGCCATATTGCGGAATTTCGTATAGCGAGTGGCGACCACTTCCTTGATCGACGTTTGCCTGATCTCGGAAAGATGTTTCTGCAAGGCAGCATCCAGAAGCAGTGCGGCGGCTTCATGGTCAACGTGCGCACCGCCCTCGGGCTCAGGAACGATCCCGTCGATGCAGCCCAGTTCTTTCAGGTCATCGGCAGTAATGCGCATGGCCTGGGCTGCCAGTTCCTTCTTAGTTGGATCGCGCCACATGATCGATGCACAGCCCTCGGGCGAGATCACGGCGTACACGGAGTTCTCCATCATCAGCACACGGTCCGCGACCGCAATCGCCAGCGCACCGCCGCTTCCACCTTCGCCCGTAATCGTAGTCACAATTGGAATCTGCAACCGAACCATTTCTCGCAGGTTGTGGGCGATCGCCTCGGCTTGGCCGCGCTCCTCGGCTCCCAGACCGGGATACGCGCCCGGTGTATCAACAAAAGTAAAGAGCGGCCTGCCAAATTTTTCAGCGATCTTCATCACCCGCAAAGCCTTGCGGTACCCCTCCGGATTAGGCATGCCGAAGTTGCGGTATACCTTCTGCTTGGTGTCTCGAGCCTTCTGATGGCCCACGATCATGACTTCTTCGCCGTGGAAACGTGCCATGCCGCAAACCAGCGCCGGATCGTCGCCAAAGGCGCGATCGCCGTGAAGTTCGCTCCAGTCGGTGAAGATGCGTTCAATGTAATCGAGCGGATAGGGACGCTGCGGATGGCGTGCCAGTTCAGTTTTTTCCCAGGCGCCGAAGTGGGATGTCATTTCCTTGCGCAGAGCCTCAACCCGGTCACGCAACTGCTGGATCTCCTGCTGGGTAGTTTCATCCTGCCCCGCCGCGTCCTGCAGGCGGGCAATCTGTTGATCGATCTTTTCCAGCTCTTTGTGAGTCCTGTCGCCGGGATCAGTTTTGCCGCGATCCCCGTTCCGGGAGGCCCAGCGCGATTCCACCATGGAGAGGAGGAACTCGACCCCGGTCATCACCAGCGCGTCATTGGCCACGGGCGGCGCGTCCTTCGCTTGCGCCTTCGAACTCCTGTATCTGGGGACTTTCATCTGTCGCAGTTTTCATTTCGAAAGATTTCCGACTGACCAGCCTCTTCAAGCTGCTAGTCGATGACGCGAACTGCGCCTCGCCCGCACAGTTCCTCGACGCGGGCGATAAAATTGCGGTCTGGTTCAACATTATAGCCTTCTGCTTCCATCACCACCATGAAATCACCCTGGCGTTCCACGTCAAACAACACCTTGGCCTCGCCCTTGCGCCTGGAAAAAAGAGCGTGGAGAGCATCGACGGTATCTGCGTTCGAGGTCTCGAGCGGAATGCGAATACGCAGCGATCGCGGCAGAGGAACCTTTGCCTCTTCCAAAGGTTGAATCTCGTTGACTGTCAGCTTGGGATTCGCGCCTTCTTCGATTCGTACGCCGCCGCGGATCAGCACCGGCACTTCGAGCTTCACTTTATCCTGCAGTTTGCGATATGCCTCGGGAAAGACCAGCATCTCCAGTGAGCCGGACATGTCTTCGAGCGACCCCTGCGCGTAGAAGTCCCCGCGCTTCGACTTTAGCACCCGAATACTGGTGATGATCCCGGCGGTGGTGATGTTTTCGTCTTTACCCGTGGAGGACTTCATGGCCGCGATTTCTTCCGTGCTCAAAGCGTGCAGGTCCTGCAGCTTGTCGCGATATTTTTCCAGCGGATGTCCGGTGATGAAAAAACCGAGAATTTCTTTCTCGTTCGCCAGCCGGGTATGTTCATCCCAGTCCGGGGTATCGGGCAGCTTTGTGCTCGAAGTCGAAACTTCTTCCTGCTGAAACACACCAAACAGCCCGTGCTGGCCGGATTCGGCGTCGCGCTGCGTTTTCTGGGCGCCTTCAATGGCACGGTCCAGGACGGCCATCAATTGGGCGCGACGGCCGAGTCCATCCATGGCGCCGCTCTTGATCAGCGATTCCAGCACCCGTTTGTTGAGCAGGCGCAGGTCCACCTTCTCGCAGAATTCATAAATGGAAGTGTAGCGCCCCAGTTCTTTGCGGCCGGCGACAATCGACTCAATCGCGTTGTGCCCAACATTCTTCACCGCCGCCAGACCGAATCGGATGGCACTCCCATGCGGCGTGAAGTTGGCGTCGCTCACGTTGATGTCCGGCGCCTCAACAGCGATGCCCATCTCGCGACATTCGTTGATGTACTTGACCACGTCGTCCGTGCTGCCAGTCACCGACGTCAGCAGCGCGGCCATGAATTCGACTGGATAACGCGTCTTCAGGTACGCAGTGTGGTAGGCCAGCAGAGCATAGGCGGCCGAGTGCGATTTATTGAAACCGTATCCAGCGAACTGGGCCATGAGATCGAAAATCTTTTCGATCTTCTTCGGCGGATATCCTCGCTGCACCGCGCCTTCGATAAAGCGCTCGCGCTGCTGCGCCATTTCTTCGTGCTTCTTTTTACCCATGGCGCGGCGAAGCAGGTCGGCTTCGCCCAGGGAGTAGCCGGCCAGGCGATTGGCGATCTGCATCACCTGTTCCTGGTAAACGATGACGCCCAGCGTCTCCTGCAGAATTTCCTGCAACTCGGGCAATTCGTATTCGATCTTCTTGCGCCCGTGTTTGCGATCGATGAAATCGTCGATCATGCCGCCCTGGATGGGACCGGGCCGGTAGAGTGCGTTCAGCGCGGTGAGGTCTTCAATCGAATTGGGCTGGTAGCGCCGCAGCACGTCGCGCATGCCGCGCGATTCAAACTGGAACACGCCGGAGGTAAGTCCCTTGTGGAAAACCTTCTCGTAGGTTTCGTGATCGTCGAGCAGAATGCCTTCAAGAACGATGCGCTCGCCTCGGGTTTGCGCGATCAACTTTAAGGAATCGTCAAGAATGGTGAGGGTTGTCAGGCCCAGGAAATCCATCTTCAGCAGGCCCAGCTTTTCGATCGCCACCATGTCGAACGCGGTAACGATTTCGTCGTTCTTGGTCTTGTACAGCGGCACCAGCTCATTGAGCGGTCGCGGAGAGATAACCACGCCGGCAGCGTGCACTCCTGCGTTGCGCACCATGCCTTCCAGTTTCTTGGCCGTATCCAGCAACTCGCGCATCTGCGCATCGCTCTCGTACACCTGCTGCAACGCCGGTGACTCTTTGATGGCCTCGTCCAACGTGATATTCAACGTGGTCGGAACCATCTTGGCGATGCGATCCACCTCGCTGTACAGCACGCCCATGGCGCGGCCAACATCCTTGATCGCAGCTTTGGCGGCCATGGTTCCGAAAGTGATGATCTGGGCGACATTCTCACGGCCGTATTTGGCGGTCACATAGTTGATGACCTCGCCGCGCCGGTTCATGCAGAAATCGATATCAATATCAGGCAAGGACACGCGCTCGGGATTCAGGAAGCGCTCGAAGATCAGCTCGTGCTGCAATGGATCGAGATCGGTAATGCCGAGCGCATAGGACACCAGCGACCCTGCGGCGGAGCCACGGCCCGGACCAACCGGAATATCCCGCTCGCGCGCATAGCGAATGAAATCCCAGACGATGAGGAAATATCCGGAAAACTTCATCTGCTGAATAATGGCCAGTTCACGCGCCAGGCGCTGTTCGTATTCAGCGAGACTGTGCTTGAGCCGCCCTTGCGCGTCCAGGGGACGCAGGGCCTCCAGCCGACGCGCGAATCCCTCGCGGGACACATGCTCGAAATAGCTGTCCAGTGTGAATCCGGCGGGTACATCGAAGTGTGGAAATGGATTGCTGATTTTCTCCAACTTCATGTTGCAGCGTTCGGCGATGCCGAGCGTGCGGGAGAGCACATCGGGCGCGTCTTTGAAGACGCGGTACATCTCGTCATGGCTCTTGACGAAAAACCCGGTGCCCTGAAACTTCATGCGATTGGTGTCCTGGATGGACTTGCCGGTCTGTATGCACAACATCACATCCTGGGCGTGAGCGTCGTCTTCGCACAGGTAGTGGCTGTCATTGGTCGCCACCAGCGGCAGGCCGAGCTCTTTTTCCAGGCGGAACAGGCTGGAATGAATGCGGTGTTCCTGCTCCAGGCCCTGGTCCTGGATCTCCAGAAAGAAGTTGTTCTTGCCGAAAATATCGCTGTAGGTGACGGCCGCATTGCGTGCGGCGTCATAGTTGTCTTCCATCAGGCGCTCAGCGACTTCGCCCTTCAGGCAACCTGACAAACCGATCAGGCCCTTGGAATGTTCGGCAAGAAAGGCCTTGCTCACCCGCGGCTTGTAGTAGAACCCGCGCAGAGACGCTTCCGAGGTAATCTTCGCGAGATTGCGATAGCCCTCATCGCTTTCGGCCAGCACCAGCAGGTGGTTGTAGGTATCGCCGTCCGGAGGCGTCCGCTCAATGTTGTGATCGTCTTTCTTACAGACGTACAGCTCGCAACCGATTATGGGTTTTACTCCGGCCTTATGAGCCGCATTCACGAAGTGAACCGCGCCAAAGATGTTGCCGTGATCGGTCATGGCAACAGCGGGCATGCCCAGCTCTTTCACGCGCTGGACAAGTTTTTCCACGTCGCAGGCGCCGTCCAGCATGGAGTAGTCGGTATGGAGATGCAGGTGAACGAATTGGGACATGGATTGTGTAATGATTTTACGTTGGCGTCATTCTAATGGGAAATCGCCGGCGGGGTTCAGGCGAGTTATCCACAACGCTGAAAAATGTGTGCGCAAGCGTCCCGCTCGTGCAGGGAGTTCTACCGAACCGGTGTGGGGCGGACACTCATGTCCGCCGCCTTTGAAGTTTTTGTCCCCGACAATTGGGGAAGGGTCGCCCGAGGGCAACGCCGATCTTGCTTCGAGTCCGAAAAATCCAAGTCAAAAGCCGGACAGGAGTGTCCGCCCCACACCGATCTAATTCGGCAAACGGAAATCCACACCGCGTTCGTCGTTCGCTTTGGTAGTCGCCTCGATGTCCAACCATGAAAGCGGCAGCCTGGTGGCCCGCTGCTCGCTGAAGATCCAGAGTGTGCCGCCAACCACGGCATAGTTCTGCACTTCCTGAGTGTGCTGGTCGCGGAACACCAGCAATGTGGGGGTTGATTTGATTTCCATCGGAGGCTTCGAAGGCGCTGCGGGTGCCGATTCCCGCTCCTCGCGCAGACGAGCTACTTCATCTTCCAGGCGATCAATGTCTTGTTGCTGCTGCGCCAGGTCATTGCTGCTTTGCGCGGCATTGCTCGCGTAGTAGTCATACGCAGGATATGCATCTACCGTCGAGTAGCCATAGTCGGAATAAAGAGTCGGATATCCGTAGTATCCGAAATAGAAAGGAGAAGAACTCGCGTAAAAGCGGGGATGGACGAATCGTCGCGGGCCAACGAATGGTCGGCGAAAACCTGTGGAGAAACTCGTGCCAAAGCGCCCACGGAAATTTGGGTTCAGGCTGGAATTGAAGTTCGAATGGAAGCCGGATCCAACGCGGCCACCGAAATTCGGTCTGGCTCCGAAGCTTGGGGCGCTACGGAACCCAGAAGACTGAGAGGAAAAGGAGCCATGTCCGATTCCCATGGAAGTGGAGCCTCTACCGCCGCCGCTTAAAGATCCGCGCAACTGGGCCGGCGCCGCGGCAACCAGTGTCGCCACACATAATGCCGCAATGCCCAACTGGCGCCGCATACAGCTATTATAGCGCCGCCCGGCGACGAAGGTTTGTCAAATCTTTGTTAGCCCGTGTAGGCGCGAGCGTCCCGCTGGTGCTGGCCGGGGCATGGACACACGAGCGACAATTCTCCGCTCGCGCCCACATTCAGTTCTGATCACCCGCTCCGTGCGTCTGGCGGCAGAGCTTGCAGTATGTGGAAGGAAGGCTATTGTCCACGCGGTGTTTCACCGGCTTCAGGGTGCGCAGGTACGCGAACATGGCCTTCAGATCGTCATCGGTAAGATGACCAAATTCTCCGAAGGGCATAATTGAATTGAGCTTTCTTGCCTTCACATAACCGGTCCGCATCATCTGCGTAAACAGGGCTTCGTCGTAATAACCAATCCCGGTGGCGTCGGGCGTAATGTTGGCGCCAGCGGCCGCGCCCCACGGACCCTCCAGCATGAAGCCGCCACCATAATCCATGCCCGGCACTACTTCGCCACGAACCTGCGGTGTGTGACACTCGTTACAACTTGCAATGGTGATGAGATACTTTCCCCATTTCACCGGGTCGCTGCGATCCGGACTGCTAACAGGCCCTGTGATTGGTTGGGGCACATTGCGGATCAAGTATTTCACCGGAAAAACAATCTCTGTCTTCGGGAGCTCGTGTCGCACCGGCGCAGTCGATCGCATATAGACGATGATCGAGGCCAGGTCTTCGTCCGACAGATGACTCAGCTCCTGGTAGGGCATCATCGGAAACAGGGCCCGGCCATCATGACCGATGCCTTCCCGTATGGAGCGGGCCAGTTGATCGTCGGTCCAATTGCCCGCACCGGTCTCCGGATCCGGCGTAATGTTCGGCGCCACGACGCGGCCCGGGAGATTTTTAAACCACATCTGCTGACCAACACCTTCGCCGCCCGGCAACACCGGGCCGCCATGGGTGTTCCAGTCATGCGTTGAATGACAGCCTGTGCATCCGGTGGAAGCGGTGAAAAGATAATGGCCGCGTTCCAGACGCTCCGCAGTTCGTTCGAACTGACGGGAAGTGAGTGGCCTTGCGCGGGGACCGATGAATGGCCGCCATCCGATGGTGAAGCTGATAGCCCCGCTCAGCAGCACCACGAGCGTGATTACCATCCAGAGCAAGATCGTGCCCAGCTTTTTCATCTCACTCCTGTGTCCCTTTTGAGATTTGTCTTGCGGATGAAAAACGAAAATCTGCCTTGAAATCCAGGTCTAAAGAACTGGTTAGTGCTTCTTTTTGTCTTTACTGCTACTGCTACCGCTCTTCGCCTTTACCGGCTTGCCGGCTGGCTTGGCCACTTTCGCGACGGCCTTGGCTTTTTCTACCTTATTTGCCGGCTTGGCGAGCGCGCCAGCCGCAGCCCCGGGCGGCGTCGGAGCGGCGGCTGCCGGTGCTGCCGTTTGTCCCTTACCCTTCTTCTTGCCTGCAACCGGAGCTGCTGCGGCCGCCGCCGCGGCGGCTTCGGCAGCGGCTGCCGCGGCCGCTTTTGCGGCTCTCCCGCGCTTGGGCGGAGGCGGCGGAGGCGGCGGTGGTGGCGGTGGCGCCAGCGGCTTCAGGAACTTCAAAGTCTCGGTTCGCGAGCGCAGCTTGCCATCCAGCAGCAGCATGAAGACGTCTTGCGCGATCCTGGGATACTCCGGCAGTTGCGGGGTGATGTGCAACTCCGTCATTTCGGGCAGCGGAATTTTCTGCTGTACCTGCCGCCACTTGGTAAAGAAATTCTTGATCTTCTGCGCCACCGCCTGCTGGCGCGCGGTAACCGCCAGAAACAGGATCATCTCCGGGCGCGCCTCCGAAAGCAGTTTCCAGGTACGCGAGGGCGTCGCCGCTTCCTTTCCGCTCAGCCGCTTGGCCAGTTCCTTGGCATGGTCTTCCAGATCGCGCCACGCCTCCACCAGATCCTTGCGCGGAATCTGCTTGCGCATGTCGGCAATGTCTTTGTCGGCGAGGCGTGCGGTCAGAAAATACATCACGGCCGGCGCGGGATCCGGCGCGTATCCCAGTTCCGTCATCTGCTGACGGGTCTTCAGCAGTTGACCCAGTTGCGCGGTGTCCACCTTGGCGCTGGTCCAGTGCTGGTTCAGAACCTTGAGCCAGCCTTCTTTTTCCAGCACCTTGACGATGTGCAGCGGATCGTCTTCGTAAGCCAACTGCTCGATCTCGTAGCCGATGGCTTTGTCGCTGATGTACTCGATGTAGTTGTTCTCTTTCGCTGATTCAAACCGGGCCTGCGTGCGTTCCTCGAGCGGCCAGTGAAAGCGGGCCGCAAAACGGCTTGCCCGGATGAGCCGGGAGGGGTCTTCCACGAACGCGTAGTTGTGCAGGACGCGCAGCAGCTTGGCTTCAATGTCGGCGGCGCCGTTGAACGGATCCATCAGCAACCCGCGCGACCCTGGATTCAGCGACAGGGCCATGGCGTTGACGGTGAAGTCCCGGCGGCGAAGATCTTCGATCAGGGTCGCGGGAGAAATGATCGGCGGCTTCCCTGCCTTTTCGTAGCGCTCGATGCGCGCCATCGTGATTTCGGCTCGCACGTTGCCGGGCAGGCCCAGGTAAAGGGTCTTCAGATCGTCGTCGGTACCGGCGATTCTGACTCCCGCCCGTTCCAGGTCCTTTTGCAGCTTGAGGGGATTGCCCTGGACGGAGAAATCCAGGTCGCGGATGGGAAATCCGCTAATTATGTCGCGGACAGCGCCCCCGGTCAGGTAGATGTTCATGCCGGCGGCGCGCGCGATGTCTTGTACCAGGGTGACGCCGCGCTGCTGGTCCGGCGTCAGCCGGATTTCCATTGTGTATATGTAGTCGGCCATGCTTTCTTACGAATGCCGCTCCGCGCTCTGATGCCCGCCAGCCGAATTGGTGTTTTCCACAGGCTGGGGCCTCTGTAAACAGACTGCTCCGGTCGCTTTCATGTAAGTGACTCTATCGAATAGGCTTAGACTACATGAGATAGGACAGGCCAAGCTACAGAAAATAACACAAGGTTAACGATTTGGCTACAGTGAACATACAAGACAGACGGTTTTCCGTCAGAAAAGTGCGAGAATCGCCATGCGCCGGAGGCGAAAAGCCTCGTCCCGCACGGCTTACACCAGCGGTTCGATGCTGTCGGTCGTAGTGACAATGCTGACGACTGATGATCGGCCGACTGAAGACTCACTATGCCTTCAACCCACAAGAAAGTCGTGGTCCGAAAGATGGACCGGGATTCGATCAACGGCCACGTGGCACCCTCCAACTTCGTCCGCGAGGGCAAGCTTGAGCTGTTGAATACCTCCGGCAACGTGGTCGCCATCGATCTGCGGGACATCAAGGCGGTCTACTTCGTCCGTGAGTTCAGCGACTCCGACTCGCTGAGCCGTAAGACTTTCACCACCCGGCCCCGCACCGAAGGCCTATGGGTACGCCTCAAGTTCAAGGACAACGAAGTGCTGGAAGGCATGATGCCGAATGACCTTAGCTTGACCACGGCGGAGGGCTTTCTGATCAATCCGCCAGACCTGCGATCCAACACGCAGAGAATTTTCGTCCCTCGCACCGCTCTGGAGTCGCTGACCGTCCTGGCAGTGATCGGCGCCACCCATCGCCGCCGCAAAGGCGCCCAGCCGGATACCCGCCAGGTCCCAATGTTTGGAGAGTGAAAGAGCGGACGGCAGACCTCGGAGTTCAGACTGCGGACCTCGGACCTCAGACCTTCGGTGTCAGACCTTGGCTGTACAGGCACCGAACCGGCGAGCGGCACCGGCGGAGACTACGCCCCGGAGGGGCGCCTGACAGTAACCCGGCGATTTATCGCCGGGTAGGGACCGACACGGGTCGCGTCCCGTAGCGACGCCTGAAACCGCTCCTCAACCCCGATTCCCTTAAACCCGCCAACCACTTTTACGCCATCAATCAACCTGGGGGAGCACCTACCCCGGGTCCGAATCTGGTATCCGAGGTCTGCGGTCCGAGCTCTGAGGTCCGAAGTCTGAACCCGACGTCCGCTCCCTAATTCTTCACAACCTGCAAATTATTGGTGACCGAAAACACGCCGGATACGCCATTCGCCCGGATATTAGCGATGTTCTTGTCACCTTCATTGTCCACTACGCCTTCGAGGGTCACTTTCCCGCTTTTCACGATAATCCGGATCGGCTGCTGCACTCCCAACGCATATTTCTGTAACGCCGGGAAGCCGTAAATCGCCCGGTAAAGCTGGCGCCGAATGCGGTCGTCCATCGGCGATGGCGGCAGGACCTCGATCTGATTGTCGACGTGCTCAACCCCTTCAATTTTCTTGACCACATTTTCCGCATCGGATTTCAACGTCGGGCGAGTCACCTGGCCAATGAGGGTGACGTTGTAGCCATCGACCTTGTAAGCAAGATTGTCGAACACACCGAGATACGGCAGCATCAATAGCTCGTGCCGAACTTCCTTGGTGATTCGCTGGGTCGCAGCGGCGGGTACTTGGTTGGCTTGCCAGGCAGAGAGCGCGCAGCTTAACGCCAAAATCGTGCTGGCGAGATAAAGTGTACGTATTCTCATAAATGTTCTCCATTCCGAAAGTGAGTCAACTGCGAACCGCAGGGTATTCAGGCTGCACATGGTAACAAAGGAAATATGAATTTGTCCCTATCGCTTATTCCGCAATGAGAAATGCGCGGGAGCGTACACAACCCTGACTCTTCGAGGGACCAGTCTGTGTAAGAGTTTGGAGCGCCCGGCCTAAGCCAGTCATCGAAAATGGTGTTACATTTGAGATTCGGGCCTGCGCTTGGCTCGAATTCGATCGTTATGGACGACGCTCAAGACAGCCACGAACTCGATCTTTTGCTGCCGCAAAGCGTCACCCGGCCTCTCTGGCGCTCCCTGTTAAGCAACCTTCACGACTGCTTCTTCCCTGAGAAGCTTCCCCCACTCCAGTTGACTTCCCGGCCCATGAATACCGGCATGTTGATCGGCGACGCCGTGAGCCTTCCCTGGTTCAGGACCGTATTCACCAATCTAGGCAACGTGATCAATCCGGAGAACTTGCCACCGCTGGAACTGGAGTCGCAGCCCGCGGATGTAGGCGAACTTATCAGCGATCAGATGGGGCACATGTGGTGGTCTTCCCTGCTGCGAAACCTAGCCGACCGGGTCGCACCCGAGCGACTGCCGCCCCTCCAACTGACTTCTAAGCCGGTCGACGCCGACCTTAAATCCGGCGACATGCAACTGGCGCGTTGGTCTTCGCTGATCACACTGCCCAAAGTTCCACTGGCGGAGAGGCAGTTCTTCACCGCTACGCCGGCTCGCGCTCACGCGCCCCGCATGGCGTCCGCTCCACCGCTCGCGGGATTTGCAGGAATGTCATCCGCTCAACTCGATGTGCCAGCACATGTCCATCCCGGCAAACTGCAAACCGCTCTTTCGCGATCAAAGCTGAGGGAAGGTCTTCTGATCGGGCTGGCTGCGATGGAAGCGGTTTATTTGCTGGCCACGCTTTTCGGCCTGGTCTGAACCAGCCATCGGTCGTCAGTCTTCAGTCGTCAGAAAAACTCCGTGCACGGCGGGGTTGGTTTTGATGACGACTGAAGACCGAGGACTGACGACGAAATCAAAATCTATGAAACTTGCCCAACTTGCCGGCACTCTTGGAGCGCGGCTTGAAAACGGCTCGCCTGAGCTGGAAATAACCGGGGTAGCTGGAATCAAGGAAGCCGGCCCGGGACACCTTACCTTTGTTGCCAATCCAAAGTATGCGGGAGCGGCGCGTACTACAAAGGCTTCGGCAGTAATCGTATCCGACGAGTTCCCTGCCATCGCCACGGCTTTGTTGCGCAGTAAGAATCCTTATCTCACATTTGCCCGTGCTCTTGAGCTTTTCTCTCAACCGCCGCGTTACGAACCGGGTGTACATCCAACGGCTGTCGTCCACTCCTCGGCCACGGTCGGGGACGGCGCACACATCGGACCCTACGTGGTCATCGATCAGGATGTCAAAATTGGCCGGAACGCCGTTCTGCTGGCCCACGTCGTCATCTATCGCGGCGCCAGGATCGGCGACGATTTCTTTGCCCATGCGCATGCGGTGGTCCGAGAGGGCTGCCAGGTCGGGAGCCGAGTGCTGCTGCAGAATGGGGTGGTGATTGGTGCCGATGGCTTTGGCTTCGCCAAGGACGACTCCGGCCACTGGTACAAGATCGCGCAACCCGAGCCGGTCGTCATCGAAGATGACGTGGAAATGCAGGCCAACTCCTGCATCGACCGCGCCAGCGTTGAGAAAACTCGCATCGGTCGCGGCACCAAGATCGACAATCTCGTGCAGGTCGGTCACGGCTCGCATATCGGCGAGCACTCGCTTTTAGCTTCGCAGGTGGGCCTTGCAGGCTCAACCGAAATCGGCAACAACGTGATCCTTACCGGGCAGGTCGGCGTGGTCGGCCATTGCAAGGTCGGCGATGGCGCGATTGTCACTCCGCAAAGCGGCGTCGCCGGAGATATCGACGCGGGAGCCATTGTCAGCGGCGCTCCCGCCGTGGATCACAAGCTCTGGCTTAAGTATTCCGCCGTGCTCCCGCGCTTGCCGGAGATCGCTCGGGCGATACGGAAGTTGAAAGATTAGCCACTGCGAACGAAGCGTCTTACCGCGTCAGGCTGAAGCCGTTCCTTCATGTGCCTTCGCGTCCTTGGTGGTTTCCAGATTTTGCTCTTGATACTCGACAGGCAAACCGCTGTCGATCGCCCTCCGTACTCTTTCCATCAGGCAATCCCGCCCACCAAAATCCTTGGGTTCGATGGGAGGATGGAATATCACGGTCACCGTCCCCGGCTTGATGGAAAATCTCCCCTTCGGCATGACGTAGTGAGTGCCTGCTATGGTCACCGGCACCACCGCAACTCCGCACTCCACCGCCAGGTAAAACGGGCCTTTCTTGAATGGCAACAGCTTGCCGTCAAACGACCGATGCCCTTCAACATAAATGATCATGTTGATGCCCTGACGCAACACAGCGGCCGCCGATCGCACTGCAGCGATGCCCGCCTCCCGGTTTCCACGATCAACCGGAACCAGCGACCCCAACCGCATTGTTTTTCCCAGCAACGGATAGTTGAACAATTCCTTCTTCACCATCACCGAGGTGCGGCGCGGAATAAGCGGCACCATGATGGGAGGATCAATGTTCGATACGTGGTTGGACATGAACACGTAATTGCGTTGCGGATCGAGTCGGTCCAGCCCAACCGTCTTTACCTTGATCCCGGTCATCTTCGAATCCCGTTCCACGCCGACCACATGGCCACGCGATACAAAAATCGTATGTCTCCAGTGAGAAAGGTCCAGGGAAAGCACATCACGACCGCCATGGGCAGGGCGACGGCCCAGAACGCGAGCATCGATACGGTGCGAATCACGGGCGGCTTGCTCCCGACATTCCGGTGTCCCCTTTGAGCCAGGCGGTGCGCCGAGCTCGTTGTTGCGGGGTGATATTGTCCAGGTCTTTCAGTTCAAATGAGACTTGCTCTCTGAGGGCAAGCTTCCAGTTCACATCCCGCTCGCCACTTTTCGTCGGCTTGCCGGATTTGGCCTGCCGCACACGCAGATGAAGCTTATCTCCGGGACGCAGTTCAGCCAGTCGCCTTTCGAAGTCCGATCCAGCCGCGTGGCCGTCAATCTCCAGGATGTCGTCCCCCACCGCCAGCCCCGCAATTTCGGCTTCGCTGCCGGCCGCCACCGAGGCTACCGACGGGCGCCGCATCAAAATTTCGCACCGCCACAAAACCCAGCTCCGCCGCCGACACGGTTTGCCTCACCAGATGCAGTCCAACCATCCTGAAGAAATCGTCCCACGGAATTTGCTGGTACCGGCGACATATTTCTGGAAAAATTCTCCCATGTCAGCATGGCTCACGACTTCCGCGGCGCTCCTTACGCCCTCGGAGTCGGGAAACAATTGTCCATTTCTGAGCGTTCTGATTCATCCATAGAAAAACATCTCGCAGCGAGGCCGTATCGCGGCTGGCCTCACGTATTTGCAGGTCGAGCAACACGCCGAGCACGTTACCCTTGTTGTAATAAGAAATGCTGCGCTCGGGCAGGCGGTAGTAATCGTACTTCTCCAGCCATGCGTCGAGACTGGATTCCTCCGCCGACTGCGCAAGACGGGCCGGACGCCGCTCCAGTTCGCCGATCTCGTTTGCCAGAGTTTGGAGATCACCCGCCTCGTCCAGTAGACCGGCGCGCAACTCGGATAATATTTCCCGCCGTAGTGGTCACGCCCTCGCTGAACCACAGCGCCCTGGTGTAATTCTCTTTTGTGTAGTCGATGGGTTCGAGCGATTGCGGCCGGATGCGCTTTACATTCCACAGATGAAAAAACTCGTGCGCAGGTCAGATCGCCCAACGACAGGGGATTTTCCGCCAGCCGGTTTGCGCCAATATCAATCGCGGTTGAATAAGCATGCTCCATGCCTCCGCCGCGAGGCACCGCGCGGGAAGTGATAAATAAACAGAAAGGTTTGATAGGGCCGATCGTTCATCCAGTCAGTGGCGGCAGCCGCCAGACGACGCAACGTCGAAATCATCGCCTGCAAATCGTAGTCTGCCGAGTCGGCATCTACCACCACGCGATAGTGCCCACCGCCTTCGTCAAAATCGCCTTCCTGAAAGGAGCCGATCTCGACAGGTGAGTCCACCAGCCGGTCATAGTTCTCCGCCGAGAAACCAGTCGAAAGAAGCTGTCAGCGCCGTCGCTATTTTCCAGCCGGAAGGGACATCGGTGAATCGAACCTGCATGGGATAAGCCCGGCTGCCAACGGGATACATCAGAATCTGGGCCAGATTGAAAAAGGCGTGATGGGCGTTCAACTGTGCGCCGAATGGGCCTGATTGGTCAGCGAAAATTTCATACTCAATCTCGCCCCCGCCGCGCACCAACCTGCCACCGGCTTTTGTCCAGCTTGGTAACCACGAGCGGGTTTCCGTTTTGATCACGTCCACGCACCCAATTAATGTATTGAGCAAAATCGCGAATCTGGTAAAGCGAGTTCCATACCGGCAGTTGCAATTCGCGCTCTGGGGCGCACCCGGCGCAAGAGAAAGTCTTACTTTCACCAGATGCTGCGACGCATCAGCGAGGGAAATCTCATAACTGACCCCCGCCATCGCCGAGTCTGGGCGAATTCTGCGCTCCTGCCTGGATCGCGATAAGCGCAATGAATCCAGTAAGAGCGAGCACGCGATCCTGGCTCTGGCGAATCGGTTCACGCTTTGGCGGACGCCTTTAAAGGATGGTTGCCCGACGCGCCTCCGGCCAATGCCTTCAGCCGTTGCGGAAGCTTCTCGTAAATGCCGCCGAAGCCGCCATTGGAAAGAATCGCGACCACATCGCCCGGCCGCATTTCCGGTCGCGACAGTCTGCACGATTCCATCTGCGTCGGCAACGATTCGGGCGCGACGTCCCTGCTTCTGCACCTCGGCCGCAAGAACGGCTACATCCATTCGCTCCCGCTCGGGAATGCTTTCCGACCTGAACACGTTGGCCACCACGACTTCATCCGCGACCGCCAGGCTGCTGGCCAGTTCCTTTGAAAAACGTTGCGCCGAAGCGTATTGGATCGCGGCTCCAGAATCGCCCACAGGCGTGCACCCGGATAACGCGCGATCGCAGCGCCTTCAGCGTGCCCGCAATCGCCGTGGGATGGTGCGCGAAGTCGTCGATGATGGTAATGCCGTTCACCTGCGCCCGCACTTCCAACCGCCGCTTCACGCTTTTGAAGGTCTTCAAGCGCAGAAGCGATCTTCTCCTTCGGAATTCCGCATCCCGACGCCAGGGCGGCCGCCGCCGTCGCGTTCATCACGTTGTATTCGCCGGCGAGTGCAAACTCAAAATCGGCCCAGTGCTCGCCGTTGCGCAGTACCGACCATGACGTGCCAGACGGATCAAGCCGCAGATTCGTCACCTGCCACATCGCTTGCTTCGTGTTGCCGATAGCGTTCCACCGGACAAAACGCCCGCGCCAGACAGCGCTCGACGCTCTCCCCGGTGTCGAGTGCGACGATGCGACCGCGTCCCGGAATCAGGTTTACCAGGCGCTTGAAGGCCGTCTCCACCGCGTCGAGGTCCTTGTAGATGTCGGCGTGATCGAATTCCACCGAAGTGAGAATGACCGCGTCCGGAAAGTAATGCAGGAATTTTGGTCCTTTGTCGAAGAATGCGGTGTCATACTCGTCGCCTTCGAGGATGAAGTGTTTGCCCTTGCCCAATTGAAAACTGCTGCCGAAGTTTTCCGCGATGCCGCCGATCAGGAACGAAGGTTGACTCCCGCCTGGTCGAAAATCCACGACAGCATCGACGTGGTGGTGGTCTTGCCGTGGGTTCCGGCCACCACCAGCACTTCCTTTGCCGCGCAGAAATTCGTCGTGCAGTATTTGCGGCAGCGAACAGAACGGAATGCGCTGGTCGAGCACGTGCTCGAGTTCGACATTGCCGCGCGAAATCGCATTTCCCACCACCACCACGTCGGGCCGCGGCTCCAGATTCTGGGCCGCAAACGGCTGTGAAAGAGGAATATTCAGCGAAGCCAGGAAATCGGACATTGGCGGATACGCCGCCGCATCCGAGCCGGTGACGTGAAAATCGCCCGCTGCTTGAGCATCCCGGCCAGCGATGCCATGGCCGTGCCGCAGATGCCAATCAAATGGATATGTTTTTTAGCTTTCATGGCTCATAGTGTTCTACCCCAAGTCTTTCTATCCCGCGCGCGAAGAAACCGCTACCGTTGCCGCTTCCAATATCTTGAGTTCCACTCCGGTGCCGCGCGAACGTTCAGGCTGGCTCGCACACCGAAAGGCAAAGTTATGTTTCCCCGCGAAACATGGCCCGACCGCAGGCCGTAAGCCACCGGTACGCCCAGATCCTGCCGACGATCCGCAGCACGACTTCTTCCAGGGTATATCCCTGGTCCTTGGGTCTGAATGCAGTCCACCATCTCACCAAAGATGATGCCTCGAACATCGGCGAGCTTTCCTCGCCAGCTTCAACTGCATCAGCATGCGATCGATCTGGTAAGGCTTAGCCGCAATGTCTTCGATAAACAGGATGGTTCCCGCCGTGCTGGATCTCGTACGGCGTGCCCAGCGAAGCCACCAGTATGGAAAGGCATCCGCCATAAAGAATTCCTTCGGCAGTCGCCCTCCACCAGTGATCTGACTTCTGGGTCAGACTTCGAGCGTCCACTCCGAAGCCTCCGGTCAGAGCGCTTTCCCAGGAAAACAGATCGACTCCGTCGGCGCTGCCCAAAATCCTTGGCCACCATCGGACCGTGAAAAGTGACAAGGCCGGCGGAGTCGGTGAAATAGGTCAGCAGCGTGGTCAGATCGCTGTAGCCGACAAAAATCTTGGGATGAGCTTTGATCTTTTCCAGATCCAGCCGTTCCAGAAGATAATTGGAGCCATATCCTCCGCGCGCGCACACAATTGCCCGCACCTCGTCGCGCACGAACATCTCTTCGAGTTCCCGCGCGCGCCGCTGCGGCCGAGCCGGCAAAATAGATGTCTTGGTCAAGGATGGAATCGAAGTAAAACGGCTTGTATCCCAGCCGGCGCAGCACGTTCGCAACCGGCCTCCAACGCTCGCGCTTGACGTTGCTGGCCGGAGCCACAATGCCGATCGTGTCGCCCGCTTGCAGTGCCGGTGGCTTGATGCGCGTGAGTGTCGATCAGATGCCATTTGTTTTCGTTGACGGATTCGCGAAAAATTGCAAGTCTAAACCAGAAATTCTCCCCGGCAGATGAGTTGCGCCGCTCCACGAAGAAAAACCTGCTCTTCCCAGCGCACCGTCTGAATTCCGCCCGGCGCATGAACCCGCACCGGTGACTCTGCCCGTTTCGCGGCAGATCGCCGCTACTGCCGACGCGCACGAGCCCGTTCCCGAGGATTGCGTTTCTCCGACTCCGCGCTCAAAGAATCTGGCTTCCACATTACTCTTGTCCTTCACGATTACCAGCTCAACATTAATCCCATCCTTGAAGTGAGGACGGGCGCCGATTTCGGCCGCGTCGCCTGCCAGCCGGCGGCGTATTCCTGCACAAAAATAACGTAGTGCGGGTTCCCCATCGAGACGGGAATTCCCTGTCACTTCTCTCGAAGCCAGCCTGATCGGCAAGTTCCTTTTCAACCTGTGGCGCTCCCATGGCGATCTCGAACTCATACTGTGATTCTGGTTGCGGCCGATCAGTGCGCAGATCTTGATCCCGGCGCCAGTACGAATCGTAAATTTGTCCTGGGCGGCAGTCATTCAGACTCCGTGTCGTTCATCCTCGCAGCTGATTAGCTTCTCCGAACAAAGATAGGCGGCGACGCAGCGCGTTCCGTTGCCGGAAATTTCTGCTTCCGATCCGTCGGCATTGAACAGGCGTGCGCGGATGTCTGCGTCCTTGGCAGGAAACAACCATTCCACGCCATCCGCCCCGATCCCCTGGTGCCGGTCGCACATGCGCTTGCTGAATGCCCCCGATATCGGCCGGCGCATACGAGCCATCCACAATCAGAAAATCATTGCCGCAGGCGCGTGGCTTTCACGAATGGAACTTACCTGACTCGGACGGCAGTCATTCGGTTTCCACCGGGCCCAGGGGAATGACGCTCTCCAGCACCGACGACTGCTTGAGCGCCCGCAGCACCGTTCCCTGCTCCTTGCGGGTTCCTTCAAGATCGAACTGAAGACGAACGTGCTGCGGGGTTACCGCCACCTGCACATCTTGCATCATCGCGTGAATGCATTCCAGAATGCGGTTCACTTCGGTGGTGATCACGTCGGCGCTGCTGCCGGTCACTTCATAAGTGTGGACCGCCAGCTTCAGATTGAATTGTTGTTCGGCGTTGCCCAGGAGGAAGAGGCAAAGCAGAATGAGTCGCGGTGGCAAAGATCGCTGTCAGATACAGTCCGCCGCCCACTGCCATGCCCACCGACGCAACCACGAACAAAGTAGCCGCCGAAGTGATGCCGGTCACCAGGTCGCCGCGACTGTGCAGGATAGAACCGGCCCCGATGAAACCAATGCCTGGGATAATCTGCGCCGCAATTCGGGTGTGGTCTCCGAGAAACTTGACCGCCAGCTCATCCGACAGCAAGGTGAACATGGCGGCGCCAAGGCATATAAAGAGATTTGTGCGCAGTCCGGCAGGCCGGTGTTTGAGCTCGCGTTCCAGCCCGATAGCGCCGCCGAGAATGGCCGCCAGCACCAGGCGCAACAAGGAAATCCCTGCCGACGACATTTCGTACTGCAGAACGTCGTGGATGTGGTGCATGACCGGCATGGGAGTGAGTGGCTGGATTTTATCACCGGAAAACTTGACCTTGCGGGTTCGGAACCGGGAAGTTAACGCGGAGGATTACCGGGACAGCTGTGTCTGGTAAATGGTTGCCTTGGGCTGGCCGGAAACATGGATCACAGCGAGCGGCGAGAGGTCCTGATTCTGCACTCCAGTTGAGCACTGCGTCACCTTCGAAAGGCGATCACGAAGTCAGCGTACCGCGCAGGGTTGGCCAGCGTTCGTTCCCACAAACCCTCGCTATCGACCGGTTGCTTCCAGGTACGATGATTGCCCTCGTTGATCACCCGGCGCAAGCGGGAATCCAGCCTGCTTGCAGAGCTCCGACGTGATTGCCCAGATACATCAGAAGGGTGGAGTCCGGCGGCAGGGCTTTCACAAAATCAGCCAGTTCACGTCTCCAGGGCGATCCGGGTGCGGGAGTTGACCCGGGCTTCCCGAAAGCAAAGCGGGTCCCGCCAGATCGAAGCATAACTTGCAGCGACGAACGACAAGAACCATAATGGCGAGCCCGATCCTCACCTCCGGGCGTCGTGTCAGCGTCGCCATAAAGTAGAACTGCTAACACAGCAAAACACCGCGAAGGCCGGCAGCAGTTCCAGATCCGTAGCGCACGTTGTAATAAGAAAATGGCCACCAGACCGGCATGAAAATCGGCACTCCGCTATAGCCGACAGAAAGCACGTAGAACGGCAGCGGCATCCAAAGCAGGAGCAGCGGCCAGTAGCGCCCACGTCCGGTCGGTTGTCGCGAAGGTGTCCCTTCATCGCTTTGCGAGGTAGTACGCCCACCGAGCAGGCATACGATCGTCCCTGCCAACGCCAGGACGATCCAGAGTTTTTGCCAATTTCCCGCCGCCAGATTTATCTCCGCCGACTTCAGAAAATAGCTGAATGCAACCGGCAAGTCATGGCTGCCGGGATGAGACGCGCCAGGTGTCCTCAGTTCGATGGCCTTGGCCGAATATGGTCCATTGGCAAACTCCAGCGGATTGCGATAGACGATTGCGTTGTAGGCCAGCCAAATTACCGGAGCGGCGGCAGCAAGCAGAACAAATATTCTGACGCTCGCGCGCTGGCCCGTCGTTCGTCGTTTTCACCAACACCCAAGGACTCTGCCGCACCCATTGCCACCGCCAGAAACCACCCGTCGTAGCGCGTCAGGCACGCTGCCGCCACGCAAAGCCCGCACTTGGTGAGCGAAGATGGACCGGTGCGGATGTCAGAGCCGTCGCTGGACTCGCTCTGCCTTCCGTACGAATTCACTGAAATAGACCACGGCCCAGATGAACAGCGCCAGGTAAAGCGTTTCGGTCATGGCGGTGGCTTGCAGATAAATCAGGTTTGGGTTCGCCGCATAAATGATCGCTGCGCCCCAGGCGGCGAGGCTTGACGTCCCGCCTGGTCCGGACAGAATCTGCGAACCGCGCACTAATCGGAAAATTCCGAGCGTTCCGAAAACATAAGCTGCCATCGACGGAATCGATCCGCCAACGCCCGTCTTCCACATCCAGTCGGAAAGCAGAAACGGGATCATCAGCAGATGCGGCAGCGGCAGCCAGACGGTGCCCAGTTGCAGCAGTCCGGGAGTGCGTGAATCGAACACGCGGCGCGCAATGTTGATGTGCGCAACCGCGTCGCCGTAGAGCAGGATGTCGCCGCGACGAAAATAAAACAGGAAAGAGAAAATCGAAACACAGGCCGCAAGCCAGGCCAGCAGGGCGGTTTCACGATCCCAGCGCCGGATGGGCGGAGCGCTCATTCCAGATGGGTCAGTTCGCGGAAGATTTGAAAGCGGGCATCGATCTCTTCGCGAGTCAGCGATTGCAGTCGCTCGGTGCCGAAGCGCTCAACCGCGAACGATCCCATGACCCCGCCGTAGAACAGGGCGCGCTTCAAGACTTCGCGATTCAAGGTCTTCCTGCGATGCAATGTAGCCCATGAAACCGCCGGCAAAGGAATCGCCGGCACCGGTTGGGTCTTTTACTTCGTCAATCGGCAGTGCGGGAGCGCGAAAAGGATGGCGACCGATGCCGAATGCGCCTTCGCGGAAGAAAATTGTCGCGCCGTACTCGCCATGTTTGATCACCAGCGCCTTGGGCCCGAGGGCCAGCACTTTTTGCGCGGCTCGCGGCAAGTTTGTCTCTCCGCCCAACGCCTTGGCTTCAGTATCGTTGATCAGCAGTACATCAACAAGCTTTCAAGGTTTCGATCAATTCGCTCGCGGGTGCGGTTGATCCAGTAATTCATGGTGTCGCCGCCGGTCAGAGGCGTACCCTTTCATGTTTCGTCGTACCTGCGCCTGCAAGTCAGGATGAATATTGGCCAGAAAAAGAAACTTTGAGTCCTGATATTCCGCCGGCATGCGCGGCTGAAACTGCTCGAAGACGTTCAGTTCGGTGAAGTCGGTCTTGGCTTCGTTCAGGTTGTCGTGATATTGCCCGCCCCAGCGAAACGTCTTCCCGTTGGCGTGTTCGATGCCGCGCGTATCCACGCCTCGTTTCTTCAGGACGTTTTCGTGCTCGGCGGTGAAATCATCGCCGACCACAGCCACGACGCGGACCGGAGTGAAGTAGCTGGCGGCCAGCGCGAAGTAGGTGGCCGCGCCGCCCAGGACGTCTTCCACTTTGCCGGAAGGACTGGCGATGGTGTCGAATGCAACTGAACCAACGACGACTATGCTCATGCTTTTTTGGCTTTCGGATTTTATGAGATATTTGTCGAGAATCAGTTTCAGTTTCTGTCGCGTCGCGGCAGGAATCTTGCTGCGCTCGGTGAGAATGGCGTGCGCCAGCGCCGAACCGCACTTGCAGGAACGGTCGTGCGGCATGGCGGCAACGGTCTCACGAACGACCCTGGTTGCATTCTCCGCATTTTTCAGCAGCACGGCGACAATCTGGTCGACGGTCACGGAATCGTGATGCGGATGCCAGCAGTCGTAGTCGGTCACCATGGCTACCGTCACGTAACAGATCTCCGCTTCGCGCGCCAGCTTGGCTTCCTGCAGGTTGGTCATGCCGATCACGTCCATGCCCCAACTGCGATAGATGTTGGATTCGGCCTTGGTGGAAAACTGCGGACCTTCCATACACAGGTAAGTACCGCCGCGCTTGCCGGTCACTCCGGCTTTCTTGCAGGCGCCTTCGACGACCCGGGCCAGTTCGGAACAGATGGGATCGGCGAAGGCGATGTGGGCAACGATGCCATTTCCGAAAAAGGTGTCGACGCGATGGCGGGTGCGGTCGAAAAACTGGTCGGGGATGACAAACTCCAGCGGCCTGTGCTCTTCCTTCAACGATCCGACGGCGGAGATGGAAACGATCCGCTCGACGCCCAGTTGCTTGAAGCCATAAATGTTGGCGCGAAAATTCAGCTCGGTCGGCAGGATGCGGTGGCCGCGTCCGTGGCGGGCCAGAAACGCAACCTTGCGGCCTTCAAGCGTGCCTGAAACGTAGGCGTCGGAAGGCTTGCCCAAAGGGCGTCTTCAGGCGGACTTCTTTGACTTTGGTCAGGCCGGGCATGGAGTACAGCCCGCTGCCGCCGATGATTCCGATTTCCGCTTGCGGCAAAGATCCTCTCAGGAGATGCGATGGTTGCGTGACAAAAGGGTGATTATACAGAAGAGAATGAGATCGCCGCGTCATGCCTTCGCCATCAAAGGCTGCCATCCTGGAGAGTTTCCCGTGGACTTTTTTGACTGCTCGTCAAATATCGAGGCTTGCAAACAAAATAGTTACGACGACAAACTGGCTCATGAATTCAGAAAAAGTCACAAACTCTCAGGATGACAATGAGAGCAATCGCTGGGTAACTCACTCGCCCGCTTCTCTGCGTCCCAAGCTTCCCGCCAATATCCTGGGTGGTTTTCTTCTGGTTTACGGCATCCAGAACCGCTGCTTCTATCCGGCCAGACTCTTCAGCGAATCCAAGATGTCGGAGCATCATGGCTGCAGTCAGGATCGCACCGAACGGGTTGGCTATGTTCCGCCCTGCGATTGGCGGGGCGGAGCCGTGGACGGGTTCGAACATCGACGTTTTTCCTGGATGAATGTTCCCACTGGCGGCCATGCCGAGGCCGCCCTGCAGGCCGGCCGCGAGGTCGGTGATGATGTCGCCGAACATATTATTGGTCACGACTACGTCGAACTGGCGCGGATCGCGGACCATCTGGGTGCACAGGGCGTCCACGTAAAGATGCTGGGCGGTAATCTGCGGGTACTCTTTGCTTACTTCCTTGAATACGCGCTGCCAGAGGCCGCCGGCGTGAGTCATGGCGTTGGACTTGTCGCACATCAGGACGCGCTGGCGCGGGCTGCCGTCATGCTTCTGATGGCGTTCGCAATACTCGAAGGCGAAGCGGATCACTCGCTCCACGCCTTTTCGGGTGTTGATGTCCTCCTGCACCGCGATCTCATCGGGCGTGTCCCGCTTGAAAACGCCGCCAGCGTCCACGTAGGCGCCCTCGGTATTTTCGCGGACGACTACAAAATCAATGTCCTTGGGCTCGATTCCCTTCAGCGGACATAGACTCGCGTCCAGCAGCCGGACGGGTCGAACGTTGGCGTAGAGGTCCATCTGGAAGCGCATGCCGAGAAGAATCTCTTTCGCATGAATATTCGTCGGCACACGCGGATCGCCCAGAGCGCCCAGCAGGATGGCATCAAAATCGCGAGCCAGCATGGCGAAGCCATCGGGAGGAACAGTGACGCCGTCGGAGAGATATCGAGTGGCGCTCCAGTCGAAATGGGCCGTCTCGACGTCAGCATGCGTTGCTTCGATAACCTTTACAGCTTGGCTAATGACCTCGGGACCGATGCCGTCCCCGGGGATGATGGCGATGCGTTTTTTTTGGGTCACGGACTGGAAGACTATCAACTCGGCTGGGGGTTGTCATTCTTCGGGTGCGGGTTTCCGGTGCGGGTTGAGGGAAGATTGCGGCTTAGAGCCTTTAACCGCAAAGAACGCAAAGGCCATCGCTACGAGTGCAAAGAAATCTCCGCTATAATCTTATCTGCAGAGATCATGAGCTTAGCCGCACAAAACGACAGTCTGGGCGCGGCGGGAACTCCTCCTCAGCGGGTGGAAGCTCGAGCCGACTTCGGTGACGTGCCTGGCGAATTCCAGGCGCTGGTTTCGAGTTGTGGCGTATACGATCTTGGGTCCCGCACTAAGATTTCGCTGACCGGCGGCGACCGGGTTCGATGGCTGAATGGCATGGTAACCAATAACATCCGCGATCTGGCGCCGGGTCGTGGCGTGTACGCTTTTTTGCTCAATCCGCAGGGACACATTCTGGGGGATCTGTACGCCTACAACCGCGGTGAGTCGTTGTTGGTCGATACCGATCAATCGCAGGCGGGAAAGATGACTGCCGTTTTTGATAAGTACATCATCATGGATGATGTAGAAGTTTCGGACCCTAGCGACAAGCTGGCTGCAATCGGAGTTGCCGGGCCGGGAGCTGCGGAGTGTCTGCGGCGCTCCGGGATCGACGTTCCAGAACTCGGGTCACTGCAACTGGTCGACCTTACCTGGCGACGAATGAGCGCGACGCTGGCCCGCGGCGACAATCCGCTGGTGGATTCATTTGAACTCTGGATAGCCGCTGAAAATCATGGCGCCGCCTACGAAAGCCTGGTTAGGGCGGGAGCGAAGTCTATTGGCACGGCGGCCGTCGAGCTGTTGCGAGTTGCAGCGGGAATTCCGCGCTATGGCCTTGACATCCGGGAACGCGATTTGCCGCAGGAGACTGAGCAAAAACGCGCACTGAATTTCGTCAAAGGCTGCTACGTCGGCCAGGAGATCGTGGAGCGCATTCGGTCCCGCGGACAAGTACGGCGCAAGTTTACCGGCTTCGACGTTCAGGGTGTGCTGCCGGCGCCGGGCTGCAAGATTCAGGTGGATGGCAAGGACGTAGGCGAAATTACCAGTGCCGCCACCCTTCCTCTTACGGGTGGCGTTGGCAACGGCGATCATCGCGTGGCGTTAGGTTACATCCGCCGTGAAGTAGCGATGCCGGGCAAGCTGCTTGATGCAGGCGGCAGTGCAGCCACCGTCGCCAGTCTTCCATTCGAATTCCTGAGTAAGCAACGCTAGTTGAACGAGAGCACCAAGGTCCTACAGTTATGCTGCGACGTATTCTGCTTGCCTTCTTCATACTCGAAACCACCCTCGCAATCGCATTCGCGGCACCGGAGCAGGCGGTAAAACCGAGTCGCAGCGGAAGACCGGCGAAAGTGCCCACTTTCAGCGACAGGTTTTCAGGCGGAAAGCTGGATACGAGCAAGTGGATTGTCGATACGGGACGAGCTCCCGGAAACATCCCAGATCTAAACAGTGGCACGTTCAGCCAAAAGCACGTCGATCTTTCCACGGGGATGTTGCGCCTGATATTGAACCAGAGCATTTCCGGAGGTCTGGCAACCTCGGTCGGCTCCGAGATTCGTTCGAAGCAATTGTTCGGCTACGGAACCTACGTGTGGATTGCGCGTGCGGCGTCAACTGCGGATACGCCCAAGGGTCCCGGCTCGGCGGTTTCCGGCACAGTCACCGACTTGTTCAACTTCATCAACGACAGCGAATCGGAGATCGACTTCGAATACCAGGGACAATCACCCTCCACGCTCGAGATGACGAACTTTTCCACCGTATCTCAGAGCCAAAGCACCACTACCCAGGTTCCGGGTGCGGAGAGCAATTTTCACGAGTACAAGTATGTCTGGAGTGCGTCCAAGATTGACTTTTTTGTGGACGGGAAGCTGGTCTCCACCCATACCCAACACGTTCCTTCCGCTCCAGCGGCGGTGCTCATCAACCTGTGGGGAACAAACTCCAGCAAGTTCGGTGGCGTCGCAACTAACGGCGTGGCACGCTTTCTTTACGTTTCGTCGTTCTCCTACTCCGCGCCGTAAGGCGAATTGATACCGTACAATGGGCAGAGTTGCGCACGACGAAATCAGGTTTATTCCGAAGCCGACTCATCCACCTTTTTGAACTTCGGTGCGAGAGATTGAAGCCTCCGCGTCGCCACTTCCAGAGTCTCGCGTCGCTGGTTCTCATCGAACCGATCCTCCTCGCACTCCAGAAACCTTAGGGCTCTTAGGGCGTCATCAATCGCTCTTTCTTCCCGCGCGTGAAGACCCGGCATGTTCTTGAGTCTCTCGACACGCGCGAGGATCTGGGCACGGGCGTCTCCGATGCGACCCCGCATCTTTGCGTGCCTCACTTCCAGGAGGGCTTCCTCATAGACTTGCGTCCATTTCTCTGCGTGCACAACTTCACTAGTCACCCCCCTCAATTTAGAAACATTTGGGGGTGAGAACTGTTCAATTGTGAACAGCTCTGACGATTTCGGCTAGGCTTAACTTGTGTTTTTACACGCCGCAGCGGCGTGGTGTCGGCTGGGCATTTCAAAGACGCTGGTGATATGATTCGCACATGAATTGGCTATCCAACCACTTTTGGTTGCTGTTTGGCTGCGTGGGCGGTGCTGTCTTTGTCTTCGTAGTTTTTCTTCTGCAACGGTTATTCGGTGATCCCACGGACGATGATGCTATAAGAGCTGCTGTTCAAGATTCACAATCGCCCAAGGCACCAGGTGTCGGCGATTTTCCAGTCACGCCGCACAGGCAGCGGTCGAAGAAGCGGGCGTAAAAAGTCGAATGAAATGATTTCGTCCTGTTGACCACCGCTTCCGGCTTTCGTCCATCCCGGCAAACACATTTCGTACAACAATTCCACTCCGTGATCGGTCTCTTTTGAATCCTGCTCTCTCCAATTGAAACTCATCCCAGGCGCCGAATTCCAGCTGCCGGGATGCATTCGCGCCCGTACTGAGCGCAAAAGACCCAGAACATGTTTCGACGGTACAATATCCGCAATGCGAACTCTTTGCGAAAAAAGGTGCAGGGTCGCTCGAAACGTGCCGGCGTGAAAATGGAACTGAATCTAACCTTGAAGTCGCGGGCGCCGCGCGAGAAATAGAAATAACGTAACGGCGCATAAACACTGCACACGCCCGGGTGGCGAAACTGGCAGACGCACGGGACTTAAAATCCCGAGACTCGAAAGAGTCGTGACGGTTCGATTCCGTCCCCGGGCACCAGACTTCTCAAGCAGATACGCCGATGAGCCGGAGCGCCGGCGTCGATGTAGACAGCCGACTCACCCCGTGATTCACCCTGAAGTGGCCGGTTCCCTGCTTCCAGATGCAGAACGGGCCAGGACGATCGCCCGTGCCTCAGTGGGCCAGCACGGACGGCGCGCTCGAATCAGCTTGTCCCTCACAACTCTGTTCTGCGCCCTTGAGAAGGTCTCCACGGATTCTTATAAGACATGGCAGGGAATCCCCTCTGTGACGGGGACAGAACTGTGCGAAAAGTACGAATCTGTAATAAAAGAGCCAGACTGAATTGCCTGGCTTTCTGTGCTCGGGCGGAGCCCAGAGGCATAAAGGGACGAGTGCGGACCGGCATCTATAGGACTGCTGACTCGGGGGGATGAGTGCAATCGCCTGACGTCAACGAACAGAATGTCATCCTCACACGCCCGCCTGATGACCGAACTCTCCTCTCACCGTCCAAGGGATAGAGTCCTAGAAAGGGTGGTTGCAACATGTCCATCGCTTTGAACACGCCCCGAAGAAATACGCCCCGAGGCTTGCCGCTGGCAGCTCTGACACTGACGGCGTGTCTGTTGGCTGCGCCCCTGTACGCCGCTCCCATGACCGATGCGGACCGCGAACACCTGCTGGTGCACTTCGAGATGACTACGCAAATGGTGGCCGAGCAGGTGCGTGGGTTGTCCCCGACCCAACTGGAGTACAAAGCTTCGCCGGACCGGTGGACCATCCGGCAAGTTGTTTCCCATCTGGCGGTGGCCGAGCCTGACTATTGGCGCGAGATCCAGAAAGCCCTCAAGGCGGCCCCGGATATGAAAGACAAGAAATCAACGTCTACTGACGCCGACATCATGTGGTACGGCATCGATCGCGTGGTGCATACCAAAACCGGCGGTGGGCACGAAAAAGTCGACACCTACAAGGACCTGGACGAGGCGCTCGGGAAGTTTCAGGCGCTGCGCGCCACCATGATGGAATACATCAGGACCACCACAGACGAGATGCGTGCCCACAGCTTTGGTGACTATGGAGACGTGATCGATTGCTGGCAGTGGATGCTCGAAATCTCCACTCACGCTGAGCGGCACATCCAGCAGATTCGAGAAATCAAGAACGACCCGACATTCCCGAGGAAATAATCGCGACTTGAGGCTTGCACACTCGTCGTTTTCTCAACGTGCGTGGTATTTCTGTTTCTTTTCGGGATGGCTTGCCGAGCTTGTGGTCAGTGACTCGGAAACGAGCACGCGTCAATAGTTGGCGTCACATCGCGCCTCTCTGACAATGTGGATCCCAGTCGAACACTTTTTGAGCGTACTGCTCCGTGCACTCCGAAGAACGCGCATTTCGCTCTCGTTGAAGGTTCTGCCATACCAACCAAAGGCCCGCTCGTAATCGTTTCAGGTCTGAAACTCAGTTCGACCCATGCATCTCTTCGGTCAAAGTTCGATCATGATCACTACTTCGAACTCCCCGGTGACGGGGAGCGGGATACCCAATCAACTACTCGATGTTTGACTTCACACCATTCCGATGTCCAGGTTGTCCCGCGTGCGAACCGAACTTTTCCAACTGCTCGTAATCCCATCCTTGCGCATCATCCAGTACAGGCGAACCGCCAGTTTTCGCGCCAGGGCCACCTTGGCGATTTTCCGTCCGCTCCGCATCGTCAGGTGGACATACTTACTGCGCCATTCCGGAAGGTTGCGTGCTGTTACCTGCGCCGCTTCCACCAGCCGGACACGTAACAGAGAGTTCCCTTGTTTCGTGATGTGTCCCAGCCTTTAGGCTCGGCTAGTTCCTACGAACCCGTCTTGTACTCAAACCAGCTTTCGTGCAGGCGGTGTGCCGGTTACCGCCGTGTGAGGCAGCTCGGTAGTTTCATGGGCTCGCAATACTTCTTCCACCAGGCCGGTCAGTTCCCGAATCGTCGAGCCGTGAAACATTTCTTCGTGCTCTTTCCGTCTCTCGTCCCGGAGAGATTTCACCTGGTCTTCAGCGTTCATTGATGTGGTGCCCTTCGTAGCCCTCGTGGGGGCAACAACATGGAGTTCAGCGTCCATGGCGTGATCCAATCCTGGCCGCCTTGGGAATCATCTCGCGTAGCCCCCGCGTGAGTGTCATCCCGGTATCATTTTCTTGTAAAGAAAATGTTCTGCTGGTGTGAAAGGTTGCCTGCTTATGACTGTGGGGAATGACTGGCAGCCACCGCGTGCTCCATCCGAATGCTCTCGCTGCGTACGATGGACGGGTTATTTACCGAGGCCGGAAAGCTATGGTATCGTCGCCACGCGCTCGAGCCGCAGGCAAGGCAAATTTTATGCAGTGTCGGGAATGCGGTGCTGAACTTTACTCCGGGCAAACCCAGTTTTACTCCGGGTCCGAATAAAACCTCTGGAACCAGCCTGAATAGCACCCAGCAGTCAGGAGACGTTTGCGTCCTGTGCGGTCGCTATAAGGGCGACCGCTACCAGCGCGCCAAGAGATTAGCCTTCGGCCTGCTAAAGGCGTTTCTGCTGGTCGCAACCGCAGTTGAGATTTACTTCTACGTTTCGCGCACCACCCAGCGCAGTGCAGCCGCCAACGATGCACTGGCTCGGATGAATGCAAGTACAGTATTGGCACAGCTCTTAGGGAAGCCGATCAAAGTTAAGTCTGGACTTAAGGGTGAAGTCCACGAAGACGAAACAGGGTGGAAGGAAGCTCGGCTGACCATTCCGGTGGAGGGTTCGAACGGCGAAGCAGTCGCTTATGTGGTCGGCGGTAGGGGGACAGACTCGTGGGTGTATAGCCGTTTCGAAGTGCTGATCGAAAGGCAGCACAAAAAAGTTGATTTGATCTCGGGGAAGGTCGTGGAATATGACTCCACTGCCTACATAAAATTGCACACCGAGGCGGCGATTCCAGCGGAATATATCAATGCAACACCGGCAGCGCCTCGTCTAGACCGAGAATACCCGTGTGTGCTCGAGTCACTGGACACGCCGCCAGGGGTACCTCACCTTGGCAAGTGCGCAACCCTATCGGCTGATAGTGGAACGGTTGACCGTTTCGAAGCCGACCTGCGCTATGGACATTTCGTTCTCCGACAAACCGACCTTGAACTCAACGACGTGTTCGATGTTCCTCTCACGCGTTCATATCGATCCAATGACTGGGTGTACGGCGATCGGGTACTCGCATTTGGCCGGAACGCAAATCATCCCTATGACATAGCGCCGACGGGCACGAGGAACCCCTATACCTTCATGACCTTCATGGTGATGGCTCTGGAGGACGGCGACATGCTCTACTTTAACCGCATATCAATGGGGACGGGCTATGCGGATGCCGTGTACCAACACACCGAGACTTCCACGAAGTTCTACAAGTCGGTCATAAGTTGGAATGGCGATGGTTGGACGCTTCGATTGATGGACGGGTCGGAGATCCGTTTTCCAGAGTCATATTCCGCAAAGAATGCGGCGCAGGGCGCTCCCACCGAGATACTGGATGCGAATGGCAACCTCCTGGAACTCCGCCGCGATCCGCAACGTAATCTGCAGGAGATCCGAACACCGCATGGGCACTGGATGAAATTTTCTTACGACGGTTCCTCGCGGATCGTGCGAGCGGAAGACGATTCGGGAAAGTGGGCGCGCTATACCTACAGTTCGGACGGCATGTTGACGGATGTCGTTCTCTCTTCAGGTCGCGAGCGGCACTACACCTATCAGGGAGTACTCATGACAGAGATCAGCGATGAGACGAAAAATGTCCTGTTGCGAAACTGGTATGACCACACGCTTTTGATCAAGCAGCAATTTGCCGATGGGGAAACCTATTCATATGCCTACGATTGGCCTGAGGATACTCACAGCCCCAATCAAGCGGAAGTAACGTTGCCGCGTGGTACGACGAAAGCGATCAAGGTCCGCGATTCGATTCCATACTACGTGCTGAATCTTGATCACTAGTTGACTTGAGGGACTGGAAAGATTTTCGACGCTCCTAACGCCCCGGGGATACAGGCGATTTTCTCAAATCCCGCAGATCTGCCGTCAGCGGAGAAAATTGGTCGTTGGGTAAATACCCCGTGTTTCATCTGGCAAACGGAGAAAGCAACTGGTAGCATCCTGCGCATGCTCAAACTGATCTGTGTAGCGTTGACTCTGCTGGTGGCAATGTCGTCTGCGGCCGATCTCCCGGCCAAGAAATATCTAAACCTGGCTGCGCTCAAGACCATGGTCGCCGGGGCGGAAGCGGAAGCCAGGAAACGAAATGTTGAAGTGACTATTTGCATTGTGGATGAAAGCGGCAACCTGCTCTTTCTGCAGAAGGCGGATGCCGCCTCGTTGAACACCATCACCTGGGCGCAGAAAAAAGCCCGCCACGCAGCCTTCTACCGGGCACCCTCGAAGGACGCCGCCGATGCAGTCAAAAAGGGCAATGTTGAAGTCCTGGCTTTTCCGGATTTCTTTCCCAATCAAGGCGGACTGCCAATTCAGTTAGATGGACAGACGCTCGGCGGCATCGCCGCCAGCGGCGCCAAGTCGGAAATTGACGAAGCTATTGCTCAAGCGGGGCTGGACGCGCTCTTCAAGAAATAGTTCAAAAGGTGGGCGCCGCGGAGTTCGTGGAACTGCCGCACGAGCGGGACGCTCGCGCCCACATTAAACACTACGGCCATTGAGGGCACATGCAATCTTCTTTTTTATCGAGAGTGGTTCTCTTTGCGTCGTTGATATTTGGTCTGCTGGCGAACGCCTGGGCTGCTCCCAAGGTTTCGGAGAAGGCCCTGCAAGTTTATTTTGTCGATGTGGAGGGCGGGCAGGCAACGCTGTTCGTTACTCCGGACCACCAGTCACTACTAATTGACACGGGCTGGCCTGGCTACGATGGGCGCGATGCCGATCGCATTGTGGCGGCGGCGAGGACGGCCGGTATCAGCAAGATTGACTATGTGCTGATCACGCATTTTCACCGGGACCACGTCGGCGGCGTGCCGCAACTGACCGCGCGGATTCCGGTTGGAACATTCATCGACCACGGCGTCAATCGCGAGACCACCGACGCGGACACCATCGAAGGATGGGACGCATATCAAAAGATTCTGGCGACCGGAAAGTTTAAGCATATCGTCCTAACAACTGGCGACACCCTTCCAGTTCGCGGCGTGAAGACTACGGTGGTTAGCGCTGACGGCGAATTACTCAGCCGGCCGGTGCCGGGTGCCGGACAAGAGAACCCCGCCTGCAAAGGTGCAGAGCAGTATCCCGAGGACAAAACGGAAAACAGCCGATCCCTGGGGACACTTCTTATCTTCGGCAAACTACGGCTGCTTGATCTGGGTGATCTGACGCACGATCAGGAAGCAAAACTGATGTGCCCCATTAACAAGCTAGGCAAGATTGATATTTTCATCGTTTCGCACCATGGATGGATGCAAAGCGATAGTCGGGCATTGGTTCACGGAATCACGCCCCGGGTCGCCATCATGGATAATGGCGCTCGAAAGGGCGGGTCGCCGTCGGTTTGGGACACGATCAGCAAGTCTCCAAACCTGGAAAACCTTTGGCAATTGCACTACTCCGAAGAAGGAGGGACGGCACACAACGTGGCAGAGGAATTTATTGCAAACCCGTCAGGGCCCGATGCTGGAAATTATTTGCAATTGACGGTGCGGCCGAATGGAAGCTTCGCGGTCCTCAATTCGCGGACCGGCAAGACTAAAGATTATTTCCCTCAATAGGTTCGCGGCGCTGCCAGACGCAGCAAGCTGCGTCTCTACATTCCCATTTCTATTTTGATGTGCGATCCAGAACCCTGCCGATTTTCTGCAGTCCTTGGCGGAAAATCTCGCTGTCAACCCCCATCCCGATACGAAAATGATTAGGCAACTCGAAGAATCGTCCCGGAACAACTGAAGTCTCCTGCTCGGTACGCAATCGCGCCAGAAAATCTTCGACATCCCCGTTCATAAGGCGGACAATCGCTGTGGTGCCAAATTCGGTTCGCGGCGTCGAAACGGATGGGTGGCGCGCCAGGAATTCAGCCAACGCCACGCGATCCGCGTCCACGATCCGGCGTGCACGCTGGCGAATCTTGTCGAGGTTCTCCAATGCGATCACACTCAGCAGTTCCGCAGGATGAGCCGGGATGGACCCGAACAGGTCGTTCAGTCGCCACATGGCGCGGGCCAAATCGGGTTGAGCAAGGATCCACCCGCAGCGCAGGCCACTCAAACCATAAACCTTGGTCAGACTGGTGGTGACGATGAACTCCGGGCCCAGATGTATGGAGGGCTTGGGAGTATCGACGTAGACCGCGTCCAGATAGACTTCGTCAACTAACACGTGGGCGCCCACACTTCGCGCCAGATCGCCAACTTCGCGCAACACCACGTCGGAAGCCAGGACGCTGCTCGGATTGTGCAGATTGGTCAGCACAATTAATCTTGTTTTCGAGCTGATGTTGCGACGGACCTCCGCAGGATCCAGAGCGTATCCGATTTCCTCACTTCGAGAGAACCGCTTGATCTTTGCTCCCAGGTACAAGAGCGTGGAAGTAAGCAACTCATAGGTGGGTTGCTCCAGAAGAACCTCGTCGCCGGGGTCGCTGAGGGCGGCCATGGCGAGATGGTTGGCCATGGAGGTGCCGGCGGCAGCCACAACGCAATCGGGATCCACTCCACACTTTTTGGCGATTGCCTGCTGCAGCGGTGCGTAACCATAAGCGCTGTCGCCGTTAATTTCGAGCTGATCCATGGTTACAGGAAGTTCGCTCAGGGGGAACGAGGCTACGCCACTGGTTGCGAGATTGAATTTCGCGCGGCTCTGGGTCTTAGCCCACAGCATGTAGTCGGAATGTCGGTCTCTCATATTCTTATGGTGCCGGTTGCGCTGGCGATTGCGGCGATTTGCGGCTCCAGTACAAATATACCGGGATGCCAGCCAGCAGAATGACCAGACCGCTGGCCGAGTTGGCGGGAAACGTCCACACCGTAGTAGTCACGATTGCAGCGCAGGCGATCACAAAAAGGCCTGTCGTGTAGGGATGGCCCGGCGACAGATAAACCTCCGGGGACGCAGCGGTGTCTTTTCTCCGGAACACAAAGATCGAGGAGGCGGTCAGTCCGAAGGAAATGAAATCGACCGAGATTACATAGTTGAGAATTTGCTCATATCGCCCGGAGAGCGCGATCACAGTTGCCGTCGCGCCCTGGAGGATGATGGCAACCACCGGGACCCTGGTCTTCGGTGACAGCCAGCCCACACTCTTGAAGAAGAGGCCATCCCGGGCCATTGCGTAATAGACACGAGGAGCGGTCAAGATTCCCTGGCTGAGAAAGCCCAAGGTTGATATCGCGATGCCGACTGCGATCCATCGCGCACCGCGCTCGCCGAGCGCCGCGCGCATGACTGAAGATGCAGGCGTGCGGGTGGCTGCCAGTCCCTCCGGCCCAAGGACGCGCACGCATACAAAATTGACCGCCAGATAAAGGGTCACGACTCCGATCACTCCCATGATCAGGCCGCGAGACAGATCGCGCCGCGGATCACGCATTTCTCCGGCGACAAAGCTTGCCGTCTGCCACCCTCCATAGGCGAAGGCCACTGGAATCATGGCTGCGCCGATGGCGCCTCCGAGCCCCAGAGAAACCGGGCGATCGAGCAGAGGCCAGGGGTGAACAGTGCCTCCGCCCCACAGAACTCCAGCCGCCACCATAGCCGCAATGGCAGCGGCTTTGAGCAGCATGAGCGCGTTTTGAACGTTGCTTCCGGCGCGAACGCCAAAGCAGTTAATGGCGGTCAGACCCATCAAGGTTGCGGCGGCGATGGGACCGTCCCCCGCTGAAAATCCTGTGATCTCGCGATAGTAGCGGGCAAAAGTAACCGCGACTGCGGCCATGCCGCCGGTTTGCGTCACCAGGAGAAGAACCCATCCATAGATAAATGCAACCGAGGGATGATAGGCCTCCCGCAGATAAAGGTATTGCCCGCCTGCGCCCGGCAACCGCGAAGCCAGTTCGGCCCAGATGAACGCACCCAGCAGAGCCAGACCTCCGCCGAGAAGCCAGACTCCCAAGATCAGGAATGGAGTGTGTACGCGGAGGGCAACTACGTAAGGATTAATGAAAATGCCAGAGCCGACAATGCCGCCCATCACAATCATGGTGGCGTCGAAAACTCCAAGCAACTGCCGGGGCTTGACTGGATCCAAAGGAGGCGGCTCAGGCGAAATTTTCGTTAAGCCTGCAGAAGGGCGGCTCGGGAGCAGGCTTGACCGCGACCACCTTACCACAGAGCCCAAACTAAACTCAGGCGAAATGTTGGAAATTTAAACCCCGGTTGTCAGTTTTGAGTTCTCAGTTCCCAGTTGATTCGTGCCTGTGATCGGGCGTGTTAGGCTCTCTTACGATGTCTTATGGAGAGTCATGAACGAAAATTTGTCGCCTCACGTTGATCTGCAAAGCATCGCAAGACAAGTCATGCTGGCGCACGGTTTCGAGCCTGAGTTCCCTGCTGGCGTGTCTCAACAGCTGGCGGAGCTGAAGGCGCATCCGCCGCAAGTATCGCCTGGCGGTGATATTCGCGACTTGCGGAATTTGCTGTGGTCTTCGATCGACAACGACACTTCGCGCGACCTTGATCAGGTTGAGGCTGCCGAGCGGCTGCCGGCCGGCGGAATTCGAGTTCTGATTGGAATTGCCGATGTGGACGCGTATGTGCGCATCCATTCTCCGATTGACGATCACGCAGCCAAGGAGACAACGACCGTTTATACCGGCATACGAAATTTCCCCATGCTGCCAGAGGAACTCAGCACCGGGACATCTTCGTTACTGGAAAATGGAGACAAGTTAGCGGTCGTGATTGAATTCGTCGCCGGCTCTGATGGGAATGTGGAATCGAGTGAGGTGTATCGCGCGACTGTCCGCAACCAGGCACAGCTTGCCTACAATGCCGTGGGGCCGTGGCTGGAGGGGAAGGGAGCAGCACCAGCGAAGCTATCTGCGTCGAATGAATTGCAGGCGCAACTTAAACTGCAGGATGAAGCGGCGCAGGCTCTGAGGCAGCAACGCTATCGACAGGGTGCGCTAAACCTTGAAACCAGCGAGGTGCATCCGGTGGTGCTGGATCAGCAGGTAGTTGACGTGGTAAAGCAGGAGAAAAATCGCGCGACTGAGCTGATTGAAGATTTCATGATTGCCGCCAACGGCGTGGTGGCGCGAATGCTGGAAAAGGTGTCATCGCTGCGGCGGATTGTGAAGACCCCGGAACGATGGGACCGGATCATTCAATTGGCAGCCATGCATGGAGAAAAGCTTCCGGCTCAGCCTGACTCCAAAGCTTTGAATGACCTTTTACTCAGGCGTAAGATCGCCGACCCGGAACATTTTGCCGACCTGTCGCTGACGGTGATCAAGCTGATCGGGCCAGGCCAATATGTTCTGGAGCGTCCGGGCGATCCCGAGCAGGGACATTTTGGACTTGCGGTGCAAGACTATACCCACTCAACGGCTCCGAACCGGCGCTTCGCTGACATCGTCACCCAGAGGCTGATCAAGGCCATGCTCTCAGGAGGCTCTGCTCCCTACTCAGATACCGAGCTGGAGGCGATCGCCAACAACTGCACGGTCAAAGAAGATGCCGCTCGAAAAGTGGAGCGGGAAATGACCAAGCGGCTGGCGGCTGTTTCGATGAGCCTGCGCTTAGGCGATACGTTCGATGCGATTGTGACTGGGGTTACGCCGCGCGGAACATTTGTACGGGTGTTTCATCCTCCGGTCGAAGGATTGCTGGTGCAGGGTCAGGGCGTTGACGTGGGAGACAGGTTGCGGGTAAAGCTGATGCGGACTGATATTCAGCACGGTTACATTGATTTCGTCCGCGCTTAGAGGCGGCACCCGGTTGGATTACCGCCCCACAAAGAGCGCTGGCCGGAATTGGTTAGCAATCCGGCCAGCAGAGTCTTCGACAAGTTCGTGCAGTTACTTCTTATCGTCGTTCGCTTCGGCGACTTGTGCCTGGTGGCCTGCATCCGCGACGGCTTTCATGAATGCTTCCGCGCTGGTCGGGGTTGGAACCTTGCCCGAAAGAATATTGCGGAACCTCATGTGCTTCCCATAGATCGCACGCGTCGAGTCATCGTCCTGCTCGATTACCGCGCCTTCCAGCGTAAGCCCCGCGAACACGCCCTTCGAGCGCGAATACGTCAGCATCTCGGTGTTCATCTTCCAGTCAGTTCCCGCCGACGCATGACGGCCGACCGGGCCCGCGGCAACTGATCCTTCGCCAGAGAGCGCGAACTTGCTGGAGAGTAGATGCTGAAAACCCTGGTCATTCATAACCAGCATAACCAGGTCGACGCCTTCAACGCCGATCTGCAAACCCCAACTTCCGCCGCCAATGGAGACGAAGGCAGGCGCGCTCCAACCGGCAGAGGTGCGGCAGGAAGCCACGCCACGTCCGTGTTTGCCGCCGAAAATGAAGCCGCCTTTTATCAGATCAGGTACCACTAGAATGCATTTTGCGTTGCTCAAGACTTCTTCGGGAATGCCTTTGTCCGGTGTCGACATGATGGACTGCAAAACATCGACCGACGATTGCAGTCGTTTCACCGTGTCCTGGCGCGCAGTACCAGCCGAGGCGTACGTTCCAACCAGACACACAAGCGCGATTGTCAGCACTGACATTGTCTTTTTCATGGAGTGTTCCTTTCGGAGCTAGCTCTATAACCCCAGCTCACTAACCTAAGATGAGAAGACTTCAGATGGGCTGACTTAGCTCAGAAGACCTGAAAGAGAGGGAAGACGTGCTCGTCTCTGACATCATGATCGCTCAAACCCGCGAGAATAGCTGGTCTTAATTGCTCACTTCTGTCCAGATCCGGCGACCAGGCAGTCCCGATTGCGGATGCTCATGCACACATTGCACTCCGAACAGATTGAGCAATGTTGCACATAAGACCTTTTAGTTTTGTGTCATCGTTAAGGCTGAAACTTGGGCACGTATTGACCGCCATTCCACGCAGAAGAACTGGGGGCGCAGATCTCATGCAATCTCCTATTGTCCGCGCACGCAGGTGGCTCGCCTCCGTCGGAGTCCTGGTGAAACAGTTACTCGCGATGAGAGCACGGGCCAGTGACTACAGATCACAGAGGATGTGTCCATTCTGCGGATTGATTACTCCACGATCCAGGCCCCTCTGTTTGGAGTGTGGAAAGCTGCTGAAGCCGGCCTAGTTCAGGGTGTGGACGCCTTCGCTCGAATCGAAGCAGGCGTCGGCACGGGAGTCTGGTCAGCCCGGACCACTGCGGTATTAGGATAGTAGTGATCGAGTATCTGGCGGAACGTGGCTCCCGACTGGGCCATGGATTTCGCTCCCTTCTGACACAGGCCGATGCCATGACCCTCGCCCGTACCTTCCAGAAGCACACCATGCACATCGTCGTGAGTCGTGAAGGTGTTGCTGGGCACCGCGTCCCACCCGAAGCGGCGATCGATATCAAGACGAGAAGCCTCTCCCCTTTCGCGCAAATCCGCGGCTTCAGCCGGCGTCAGGTGGCGCGTCCAACGCGCGGGATTACGTCTGCAGTAATCGCAAACCACGGAGAAATATGGATACGTCTGATGAGCCATGCCGACATCTTCCGGGGTGCGGGTGCGACCACCACAACTTCGGGTAAACATCGCGGCCACGGGCTGGTCACGATAGCCCAACACCAGACCTCGCGTGGCAACTGCGGCACGAGAAGCGCCGCTATCGGGAGGTGGCGATTCACGCAGAAACTGGCAGTGAGTAGTGTCGCAAAAATCGAAACTGCGATGACGTCCCCGCGCCGCAGCCAAATAGGATCGTGTGGCCACCGATTGAGCTTTCATGGCCTCCAGCGGCGAATCCGGATCGCTTTCCGCCTGCACGACCGAGGCGACGGCAGTTTCAAGCTCCATGTTGACCACCGGAACGAGACTGCCCGAGTTAACCGTGACTTCCAACTGGCCACGATACCGGCGGTTGATTTTTCCTGGAACGGCGAGCATGAAATCAGTAGCGGTACCGCTGCGGTTGGTGACGCGGATCGCGTACGCTCGAACTGTCTGGCTGCCGGCTTGCACGATAAGAACATCCCCTGATGACGTGATGGCGGCTGTATCCTGTCCGGAACTTCTTTCCAGAACCAAGGTTCTGTCGCCTGCCTGAATGACCAGTGCCTGCGAAACTGGGGATTCCAAGACGAGATGTCGGGGATGGAACAAACCGAACACGCCAATTCGAACATCCTGTGCCCGGGCGGTGCAAGCGACCAGCAACCAGCACAAGAGCAACTCGAGTTTGGAACGCGTTCGCATTTTTGCAGGATGACGCTTATCGCTGTGCGATCCGGCTTAACATTTGCCCTGCCACTATCGAGGCCTTCGCGCCCGGGACTCCGTGGACCCGGACCATCAACAATATCTCCGGCCGCTCTGCCGGCACCAGTGCAACAACGAACCCGTCGCCTGGGGAGTGTTTCGCGTGAGTGCATGCAGCCGTTCCGGTCTTGGCCAAGGCGGTACCAACGGACTTTCGCAGAGCGCGGTCGATCTCCAGGCCGGTTCCCTGGCTCGCGGATAGAGCCATGCCGGCCACAACTTCGCGTGCTCCCGGCTGGTTGCGGCGACGATTCAGTTCAACGTACGCGGCTGCCATGCGCAAGGGAGAAATGAGCCAGCGGTTGCCGACACCGATCAGATCGGTACCCGACAGTACAGAAGCAGGGATTTCCAATCCAAACTCCGCGGCGGTTGGATTCACATCTCCGCTGTTCATCTTTGAGGTGAGCAAGCGGAAGTATGAATTGCATGAGTCAGCGATCGCCCGAGTTACGCCGATCTCCCCGTGGCCACGAGGCAGCCAGCAACTGCCGGCTTCTCCCGTACACAGATGAGCCGGATAGCGAAACTCGTGCGCCTCGCCATAAGCGACGGCAATGAAGGGCTTGATCAGCGAACCTAATGGGATTGGCTGTTGTGGGTTGTCCCAGTGAGAGGTCAGCATGGCTCCGGTGCGTGCGTCCAGTAAGAGATATGAGACTTCCCTGCTCTGAAACTCGCGTTGTAAGACTTGCGCGGCGGATTGCGCGTAAAGCGAAGTCTGGGGAATCGAAGCATCGAGGGGAAAAGGATTGGGACTTGACGCAGCTCCCAAAGCACGAACTGGACCGCATATCGTGGGAACGAGCGCCAGGCTTAACGCAACAGCCACAATAAAGGACGATCCGATCTTTGTTGCGATGTTTGCTATTGAGTCCATTTGTAAGTAACGGTCTGCAACTCTTTGTCGCCATCCGAGCGAACCACGATCTCTTCTGAAGAAATAGCCGCAAGAGTCGAGCTGAGGCTCGCGATATTCTCGGAGAAGAATTGTGGCGGATGCGAATTAGCTGGATTGTCCTGCTGGTTCATGTCGGGCCGGTCGACCGAGGAAGCGAAGCGCGAGAAATTTTCTCTTTCCCGTTGATGATCGAAACCCGCGATAAATGTTGCGGGCTTGGCTTCGATCTTGCGATTCACGTTAGCCAACATACTGCTGATCAGAGCAGCGTCGTCGGAAACGATCAGGTACTTTCCTCGAACCGCGGCCAGAAGAGAGCGAAGACCGTCTAGCTCGTAGTAGCCATTTTTTTGCCGCCAGCCCGTTCCAAGCTCACCCGCAGTGAGATTCGGGCGGAGGAAGCTGGCCAGTGCTGTACGAACAGAAGCTTCATTCCACTCGGAACCAGCTGCCAGGGCGACGGCCGAGTGAATTCTTATAAAAACACCGTCGCCAGCGCGCTCTGTCGATTGCACCTGAAGCACTCCCTGGACAGAATTTTGTTTCAGCAGGTCTTTCACCGCCGACGATGCCCTTGAATCGGAGGAATTCTGCAAGGGAGACTGATCGATTCGAGTCTCCAGGTCAAAACCGGAGCCAGCCTCACCAGAGGTCAATTGCGCCTGCGGCGCGGTCTGCGCCGGCGGGGTTGACCCGAGATGCCGAGCCAGCAGCGTGGCTTCCAAAGGCTCGAAACAAGTCTCCACCAACGGGCAATCCCGCGTCTGATAGACACCGGCGTTATCTGGAATCAGGCGAACCAGATCGGCCACGGTTTTGGACTCGTCCTCGACTGCGCCCGTGCCTGAAGCTCGCTTTAACAGAACACGCTCTTCGCGATATTGCTGATTTTCTCGGTAAAGATCTGAAATTGCCGCAGTGTACTGCTTCATATCCGAGATGTTTTGTTGTACCCAGTAGGAGCGGAAGTATGGGCTGGGGACAATCTTGTCGAGATTCAGGACCATCCGCAGGTCTCCGGCGGCACCTGCTGCTGTTACCGATCGCGACCACCAAGGCTCAGATTCGATGCTGCGAGGTTCGGTATCAGGGCCGCCGCTGGCAGCCATTAGCTGCAGCGCGCTCGTCATCAGGTCTTCTCGGGTTGCCAACAGCAGGTAGTCTCCATTGATGGCGAATTCGACTTCGCGGTCGGAGTCGGTGGCGTGCCGCACGTAGAAAGTAGCGCCGCCGGCACTCCGCGTTTCGAACCTTGACCTGGTCTGCCAGAGCTGGCTCTGCATGGATCTTGCCGAGGGCGAGCGCGTGATGTAGAGAAACTGCAGTTTCCCTAGGTCATAAAGCGCCAGCGCGCTTTCGTTCCCCGCCACTTGGCTCAGAAGATTCATGTCAGGCGGAAGGCCGGCAGCAGTGGCAAACTGATTCCCCGCATCACGCAAACGCAGCAGCAGACGGGACCGCGAAAAGACCTGGTAGTTGCTGCTCCCGAGCCATTGTCGCTTCTCGGCCGACCGGCTCCAATCCGAAAGCAATGACGAAAAATCCCTGGCTTCAAGGTATAAGAGAGCACCGGAGGGAACAGATTTGGATAGCGGATGATCGCTTGCTGGCGGTTTCTGAAAGGCCGCCCACCCGATTCCTACAGTGACTGCGGCGATGACGAGCGTGAGCACAACATTTGGCTTCGCAATCCGCAATCCTGATTTGTAGTTCCCTCGCTTGTATTTCATGGAGTCACGCCCTTCCGGCCCGCTGTTTTGGGAGACGTGGCCTTCGACACTGGGATCGCACGGGCAACCAGCTTGGGGTGGACGAGGCGATCTTGTTCCAGCGCCTCATGCAGGATTGGCTGTCGAGCTTCGTTAAGCTGCTGACGACGGATCTCGGAGCGCACATCGGCGATCTTGCCGGCGATCTGCTGGCGGCGGAGAGAAGTTTTTTCCAGCCAGTGCGCGATCTGCAGATAAGAGAGCGCTTCGTTAAGGTGATCAGTCCTGACTAACACCTCCGCCAGCGTCGATGCGGCTTGTGATTGTTGTGCCGGTGAGAGCCTTAAGGCTGCCGGAAGCCATCCCGACGCGCCTTCGTTCGCCCGGCTGTCATTTTCGGTTGACAGAATCTCGTCCTGAGCGATTGCAGCCGAGGGAGCCCGGTTGGGAATTTGTTGGCGAAGAAGCGGCTCAATAATGCCGCGCGCGAACTGATCCGATTTCACACTCGCTGCGGACAGGAATAGCGGTATTCGGGCGTCATCGCGATTAGAAGTATCCGCCAAGGCGTTTCCCAAAAGCTGGAACTTGATGCGCGGTTCATTGCTGCCCTGAGCAGCCTGCAACCGCGCTTCATAGAAGAGAGGCTGATTCGCTGCGGTGGCTGACAACGTTCCAGTGCCGGAAGCCAGCAGATCGAGTTCGCCGCTTCCTAATCCATGTCCAGCCTGGTCGCGAGCACCGGCCAGAGCCAGCGCCGCCTGGGTTCTCAACGCATACGGCACTTCCGGACCTGCCGCAACTGATGCGGCCGCACTATGGGCTGAGCCTGCATCCTTGCCGGCGGCGATGTTCGCTTTCGCCAGCCGCAACCGGTAGGTGGACTCCCACGGCGCCGAGTGAACCAGTTGCTCAAGGAACTCGACAGCTTCCGCATTGTGGCCTGTCTTCTCCAGCAGCGCCGCGGCCGGATCCAGATTTTCAAATGGAGCTCCCACGGCCACGACCAAACGGCGCAACAACTCCACTGCGCCTGCGGTATCGCCCGCGGCGATCCGAATCTCGGCCAGGCCCAGGAAGTTGGCGGCTACAAGCTGGTGATCCGCAAGCTCCCGCGCGAAAACAAACTCCAGTACCTTTCGGGCTGACTGCTTGTCGCCCGCCTCGAGCAGTTGCCGCACCGCCGCGCGAAGTATTTCGGAAGCGGGTGCATTCTGCGGATCAGCTCCATAACCGTCAATTGCGGAATCCAGGGCTCCCGACTGGGCCGCGATTTGCAGTTCCAACGGATTGAGGGTGTTCGCTTCAGTCTCGCGAGTCTGTTTGGACAGTGCGCTGAGCGACGCGCCCGCCGCTGCGTACTGCCTGGTGATGACCAGGTACTTTATCCAGCGAACTTGCCACGAACGCAGGTCTTGCTCGGCAGCCGCCTTCTCCAACCCTTCCTTTTCTAATCTTCCCTGCCTGGTCAACGCAGCTTGTTTCAACTCCAACACGCGTTGATAGATGGGAGCCCGCTGCTCCACGGGAATCCAGTTTGCTTCGACGACGTCGGCGAGGACAGACGCCGGATCCGGCGCCACCGACGACAGGTCCACAAGCCAGGCCGTTGCCGCAACCGGATCTCCGGTTGCGACATATACGCTATGCAGCAGAGCGTTCGAGCGATAGTTGCCATTGCGACGAAGATAGGCGCGCACAAGGGTATCCACATCGACCTTCAAATCTGGGAAAACCCGTCGAGTGCGCATGTGATCACATATGCGACCGAAATCTGGCCAGAAACTCTCTTGCGCTTGAGCCCTTCCCACTTGCTGCTGCAATAACCCCAGGGCCTGCTTCCATTCTGAAAGCGCCCGAGCACGCGCACCCTGCTTGAAATATGCCAGCGCAAGACGGTCGTGGATATCGGCCTGCCCGGGCTGCAACTCGAGCGCGTGATGGTAGTCAGAGATGGCTCGAGCAGTATCCCCCTTCTCGGCGTAGTAATCGGCGAGGGACAGATACCCGGAAGGGCTTGCGGGACTCTGCTCCAGTTCGGCTGGAGAGAAATCTTCGGGGTCGTCTTGCTTGGTCACGCTGCGATACTCGCCATAGCGCGATCCGTAGTAGAACCAGACATTCCCGGCTAGCTGTTGCGAGCGGTCGACTGGTTTTGTCAGCCGCTCGGCGATACTGCCATCTCCAAGAGAGGCGAGGAAAGAGCCATTGACTGCCGGTGCTGCTTCAGCAAAATAAAGTCCGACCAGAGAGTCGTAGGCCCTTGACCAAATCGGAGTGCGGGTGCGGCCGCGCGATGAAACCAGCGCGTGGGCAAGCGTGGAATCGCCGTTCGCAACTATGTAATTCGCGGCCTCCTGTCCCCAGGCATTCCAGGTCGAGCCCCGTTGCACAAGATCTTGAGGCCGGCGACCCAACAGCAATTGGAAGAGTCTGCGCTGCTCGTCGCCGGTTACGTAGACTGGCGTAATTGAGGAGAGAATTCGAAACTCGTTATCGACGTCACCCGCCGAACGATACGCATCGGCTGCCGCGATCAAAGCTGAGTGACGCTGCAAGGGTTCAACACGCGGCGCGAACTGCTCAAGCTGGGAACCGAGCTCTTTGAATTGGAGACGCCGGCGCTGCAAATCAACGAGTGCCCGCATTCGTCCAAGGCCGACTCCGGACCTGGCTTCACCCTGCATGATCAATTCATAGCGCCAACCAGCCTCGATTTCGGCCAGACCTGCGCTTTGTGCGAGCGGAATCGCGAATGCTTCCATATCTGTCAGATTCATGCTTTCGCGTTTGGATTTAGCGAAGGCAGCAAAGGAAACTTTTTCCTCGGGAGTGAAATAAGTCGCCACCGTGGCCCCCATTTCATTCAGAGCAGCACGCATTCCATCACGCGCGGTTCGGACCCGTTCTTCCTGCCTCCTTTCTCGCCATTCTCTGTCAGTGAACGCCGCTATGCCTTCCCTGGCGATCTGCTCTTTAATAACCGGCGCCGTTGCCGATGCATCGTTGATTGCACTCTGGAGCGTGGCATAAGCCTTCTCCTGCTGGCGCAGACGAGTCATGAGGCGGGCGTAGAGCCTGACACCGGATTGATGCTGAGAGAGGGCCAACAGTTCAGGTCCGGCAGCAGCGACTCCCTTCTCAGCAAAGGTTCGCGCCTGGCTCAACATCCTCCACGACTCCAGGCGGCGCGCAACTTCGAAGTACTTTTCAGCCGTCTCAGGCGTTCCCTCGACCAGCGCGACTTTGAGCGCGACGACTACGTCGTCGCTACGGCCTTGCCGGGCCCCGACCTCGGCTACCTTCTCCATCCACCTGGGATCTTGAAACGCCAGTTCGTATATGCGCCGATAGTCGGCGGCGGCGTCATCGAAGCGCATCAGGCGCTCCTCGAGGTTCGCCCGAGCCTGGTGCAAATCAACACGATCGGGACGAATGGTGATTGCTTTCGAATAGGTTTCGATTGCCGCGGGATATTGTTCGAGGCTGGTATCGATCTCAGCCAGAACCATTGGCCAACGATAGTCCCGGGGTGATTGAGTGACAGTTTTGGCGTAGTAGTCAACCAGCTGGTGCTGACGCTGGTATCGCAGGCAGTACCGCGCCGCCTCGGTCACCAGGTCAGCGTCTTCGGGGAAATTATTGATGAGTTCGATGTATTGATCGACCGCGCCCGCATACTCTTTCATTCGGGTCAGCGCAGGAATTAAGCCGCGCCGCAGGGTGGCAATGCGCGTCTTGCGGTCCTCGCCACCCAAAGAAGCGGTGCGGACGGCAGCGATTTTGTCGAGATAGAATTGCCGCAGACCGCGATCATCACCCCCGCGCGCGTAGGTGTCGGCCACCGCTGCCAGATACTCGCCGTCGTAGGGTGAAGAACGAAGCAATTTAGCGAGAAGGTCCCGCGCCTGCTGGTATTGCCCCGCATCGGTAGACTTGCGGGCTGCCTCGAATGTGAACTGCTTACTGAGATCCGGATATGCATCCTTCGCGGCTTGCAACAAGACCGTGATCGCCTGCGGGTACATCTTTGCGCGCCAGTAGAAATCAACCGTGGCGCGCACCACCCCTACGATTTTAGGATTTTCTTTGTAGAGATCCTCGATAGCTCGCTGGGCCGAGTCGCGATCATTGTGGCTCTCGTAGATCTGAACAAGCCGGTAGCGGAGTTGCAGACGGTTCACCGGGTCGATGGTAAGTGTCGCTTGCCTTTCCGCGGCATGTTGGCTGACTCTTTCCAGCGATTTCTGCGTAGCCAGAGCCTCAATGTCTTCCGCGACTTCGATAGAACCCGTGTTGCTGACGATTGAATCAAGAAAACTTTCCATTTCCGGCTTGCGGTCTTGCGCTTCCAGAACTCTGACCCGAAGATAAACGGCAGGCATCGCCGGTGTAGCACCAGAGATCAGCTTGGCCGTTTCCTGATCCACAAGGTCGCGAAGTTTTGACCGACGGGCCAACTGCATCAGCCGCAGATCTGATGGCGAGTTCGCAGGCCCTGCCAGCGTACCTTTAACGTATTCAGCGACCGCGCGCGGATAATCTCGCTGGTTTTCGTAGATTGCCCCAGCCTCGTAGCTGTACAGGTTTTCGTCAGCCAGCTTCTTTCGTCCATCATTGAGCAGTCGAAGCGCGTTATCAAAATCAAAGTAGTCCCAATAGATGGTGGCGGCCTCCAGGTAGCCGCCGGGTTGGCCGGGGACGATCGTGGGAATCCGATCCCAATAAGGAGAGGCCTTGGCGAACAATTCGCGATCGGCATAGATGTCCCCGATTCGCGCCATGATTTCGGTGTTCGTTGGATTCGCCCGGAGCAGATTGTCTTCAATTCTCGCCGCGACATCGGTTTGTCCGGGCTCGAAATAGGCTAACGAGCGATCAACCGATGAGGCGGTGCGGGCGGTGTCAAAATCCGCAGGATATTCGCCGGTCAGGGCGTTTAACACGGGCGCGGCTTGTTCAAAGTGTGACCGCCATAACTCAGCCTGCGCCAGAAATTCCCCGGCAGCCGGATTATCATGAACCATCGACTGCAATTGGTTCTTGCCAGCCTGCGAATCCTGCTGAAGTGCATCAAGCTCGGTGCTCAGTTGTCCGGTCCGCGACAAATATTCGAAGAACTGGTCGCGGAGGTCGGCCTCTTCAAACCAGTGTTGGCGAATGAGCACCTGCCATGCCGCATCGTCGTAGGTATGGGAATCGTGGTACGCCCCCAACAGATTGCGCACAAACACCGGATTGTGCGGGAAGCGCTGGTGAGCAAACTGGTTCAGGCGCAGGTACAGCACTGGGGTTCCGCCGTAGCCTACATTCGCAAAATAGCGTTCCAGGCTGGTGCCGCTGAATGTTTTGACCACATTCTGGGTCAGAGTCTCGAATTCGGCGTTCTTCTTACGGGACAAATAAAAGCGCGCAAGTTTGTGGTACCACGAACGATCTGGAAACCGTTGCATCGCGCGGCGGTAAACCTCTTCCTCCTCGGTACCAAGACGGTTCTGTGCGAGAAAGATCGCCAGACGCTGATAGAGGCCGGGGTCATCGGGGTTGCGGTCGATCTCCCGACGAAGAACCGCCAGCGCTCCGGGAATTTGCTTCAGCTGAACCAGTCGCGCCAGGTAGCGCTCTAAAACACGAGAGTATTCCGGTGAACGCGCCCCTGTCTGCGTTATGGCACGTGCCCGATTGATCTGGAATGCATCGCCGCCGGTTCGACGAGAGAAATTATCGCCGCCGCCGGAAAAGTCGTTTCCGATCTCGCCATCTTGTAAGTCTTGAGAGTTTCCTGGCCCATCTTCAGGGGAGTCATCCCCACCCGAAGGACTCTTACCCAGCGGCATCCTTTGCGATCCGGCAGCGAGTTCCTGGAGGAGAGAATCGTAGATGGCAAATTCCTCTTCGGTCTTGCCAGTTCGTGCATAGGCGTCAGCCATGAGTAAAGCGATGTCCGATCGCTGAGGAGCATTGGGGAAGGCCGCCAGAAATTCGCGGCCACCTCGGATTACAGCTTCACTCTCTCCGGAGCTGGCGTAGAACTCCAGCAGTTTGGTGTGCAATTCCGGGCGTCTGGTCGAGTTGGGAAATTTCGCGTCCAGCATCGCCAGCAGGTCGGCGGCACGGGAGCGATGGAAGTAGGGAACGGCGCGCTGTTCTTCTTCAGAAAATCTCGCTGCCGGGGATGTCGTGTTCAGGATCAGGGAAAGAATCCCGTTAAGATATCCGGGACCATCGTCCATGGTCGCGATGTCGCGGTAAATGGAAAGCTCACCAGTACCAAGCTGGATCGGGCTCTCGGGCGCAGTCAGCAGAAGGTTCGTCAGGGCTGCCAGCGCTCGCTCCTGAGCGTCATTCATGCCCTTGCTGTTGTGGAGGGCGAAATAGTAGCGCGCCGACTCGGGATACAAGTGAATGTCTTCCAGCAGGCGCGCACAGACGTAGAGCTGCTGGCCGGTCCACTCTGAATGGGCTGCCTCTTTATGCAGCCGGAGAGCCGTAATAGTTTGCTGTGCCGCATCAAGATTGCCCTGCTGCTGGTAATAATAAAAAAGCCGAGCCATGGCGTTCAAATCTTCAGGATTGGCCGCCAACGCCGCACGTGCCTGATCGGCGAATTTGCGCAGGCTTTGGGTCTGAGTCAGCAGGTCGAAGTAACTCTTGACCAGCTCCGGCGCCCACAATGGCTGGAAAGTCTGCTCGTAAACGGCCAATCCCTGCTCGAGCGAGCCCTGGCGGTACTCAACCATGGCCTTGGCTTTTACCGGAAAAATGTCGTCGTCGGGGAATTGCTTCCGGTAGTCCGAGACAAGTTGATTCGCCGCAGCGTAGTCCTTTTGCGCGATAAGGAAATCGAGAAAGCGCGGATACAACGAGCGCTCCTGGGGATAACGAGCCAGCCAGGCGCGGTACTGAGCGGTCGAAGTCTCTTTTCCCAACCCCTGGTTCTGGATGATGCCGAAAATGCGCCCAAAAGCTCGCCAGGACTGCTGTTCTGCCGGCCCAACTAATTGATCCGAGACCTCAGGCTTGGATGCAGCTACAACTTCGAGCGCTTTAATTTCATCGAGGGGCCGAGCTCGCCGGTGATAAAACTCGGCCAATGCGAACTGGCCGGCATCTTTTGACGAGGCACTTTCTGCATACATCTTCCAGTCTGACTCGGCCGCAGTGAAATCGAGTTGCTGTTCGTCCTCGAGCGCACGTAACGAAAACAGATCGGGATTCTTCGGCTGTGCTTTGATCAAATCGCCAAGTGCCGGGCGGGTTTCAGACGGTGGCCTGCTAAATTGCACTGTGCCGCCTGGAAGGGACATGGCGCGAAAGAATACGGCTTCAGTTGCGCTGCCAGCTTCGATGTTTCGGACCCACGACGGCAAAGCCCCAAGAGCAGTAACCATGAATCCAGCTGTCGCAACCAACAACCCGGTCGCGACAAGCCGCAAAGGGACGATCCGGGACGCTCTGCGAGCCTGAGGAAGAACTCGGCTGCTGCTCGAACTGAAAACATCAGTCGCTGAAGCGGACACCAGTTTATGCAAGATGGCGGCACGACCGAGGTCGTGCCCTTCCCCCGCTCGGTGTGCGAGTTTTCCCGCATTCTCCTAAGGAAGCACTTCAATCTGCACCTCCTGAGTTCCGATATTGTGGGCAATATCTTCCGCGGTTATGGTGAGCTTGTAGGTGCCGGGAATGGTCTGCTCTGGTATGAGCAGCTGCCCGGTGTTAGAACCGGCGCGTGCATCCCAGTTGAGCGCAACCGGTGAGGCTCCTTCCAGCCGTGCGATGAGGGTGCGGGTACTTTGGGAAGCGCTGGCTCTAAGCGCCATGGTTTGGCCGCGGTGGTAACGCCTGGTTTCGAGCTTGACCTGTACTACCGGCGGCTTGCTGGCGATAACAAAAGTTTTGAACTCGCGATAGGTATGGCCGACGTTATCCCGCAGTACCAGGCGAACTGTGTAGGTTCCGTCCTGCATATCGTCAGGAGCCAAAAAGCGCGTTTGCCACACGTCCTCGCCCGAAAGATAACGAAGTTTTTGCACCAGCCCGAAAGGAAATAATGCGGTGACGGAGCGAATCGATTCATCCGTCTTCAGTCGCAGCACAGGATCGCCAGGACGTATGACACGGGGACGCAGCAGAGCGCGAGGCACCGCCAGAAATGACGTATAGGGCGTGACGAATTTGTACTGGCGGGACAGGCGGGTTATTTCGTCGATCGTGGCCTGGTCTTCCCCTTCACGCTGAATCTTTTCCAGCAGCGCGTCGACGCGGGCTCTGGCCCACAATCTGGGAAGTTGGGGATGGCCACGATCGTCAGCGGGCAAATTCGCCCTGGCCGACAGATCGAGCGCAGCACCGTCTCGCAGTCCATGAACCGAGAATGCGACATCTTGTTTCGCAGATTGATAACGGCCAACCCAGGCGGCAAGCGAGCCTGGGAACGCAGACTGCTGTAGCGGATAAACCGCATCAACACTTGCTTCGGGTGCAACCGCCAGCCCCAATTGGCCGACGGGACTCCGCCCGATCTTCGAAATAAAAGAGCTGAGTTTGAAATCCGCTGGCTCGGTGGATAGCGCATGCTCCAGCAACCCATCCTGACGAGCCAGCATGGTAAGTAGCGGCAGGTTGGCGTCATCGCCGACTCCGAACACATAAGTGCGCGGACGCTGTATCTCTGGCAACCTCTGCCAATTCTCGACATACCAATTGGCGAGCGTGCCGTTCTGGATGGGCCCGCGCGTGGCCCCGCCGTCGCTGAACAGGACGAGATATGCGCCGGAAATGCCTGACGCGGAACATTGTTGTAACGCCGCCTGCAGCACACGCTGCAAATCGGTGCCGCCTCGCAGCTTACTGGAGCGGACAAAGTCCAGGGCGTGCCGGATGCTCAATGGATCGGCGGCCACCGGAGAAGGTTGGAACGGCTGTACCTGATTGTTGAATAACAAAAGGTTGAAGTGGTCGGAAGGGCGCAACGTCCGCAGCAGGGCTTCCAGAGTCTGATAGCTGCGCTCCAGTTTCTCCCATTGCATCGATAAAGAAGTGTCGAAAAGAATAACCAGGGTTTTAGGCTCTGCAACCGTAACGTTTCCCGCCGCGCCTCGAGTTGAAGCTTTAGCGTAGCCAAGCAACGCTTCCGCTTCAAAAAAGCCGGGCGCATTGACACTGCGAACCGGAGCCATCTCCGTTGGCGAAGGATGCGCCGAGGCCGGATTTCGATAGGTCAGCACCTGCAGCCTGTCCAAACCAGCCTGGTCAAGATCGTAAGTCGCGACAAAATCTTCGGCCAGGTTGACGTCCTGCCCTTCAAAGTGACCGGTCACCAGGTGGGAAGTGTTCTGGTTGAATTGCAGCGGGAAAACCTTACCAGGCGCGTGAAAGTTCGTTATCCCCGGAGCAGAGTGCAGTTCAAGGTTGATGCGCAGATGACGAGCCACCTGAGACTGATAAGCGTCCGGCCGAAGCGGAATCGCGAAGTACGATTTCAATGTCTCGACTGGAATCGACTGGTGATATTCAAACTCCAGTCGCTTGGTGCCGTAAGCCTGGATGGGGACGATGCGAGCGCTGAATACCGAGCTGCGCTTGGCCTCCTCCGACCCACGTTCCCCCATCTGCAGAATGCCAGGATCGATTCTCTGCACCCGGAGCTGGTTATAGATCTCCTCCGCGCGTTTGCGTTCCAGCACCACCGCTGGGATGCGGGTAGGGCCGTCCCATACCGCGAAGTCCGAAACCGTGGCCTGGCTGGGGAGGGTGAAAATATAATTTCCTTCTTCGATTCCGTTGGTGTGATTGGCAAAAATCTGTTTGACGAAGACGCGGGCATCGCCATTGTCGATGCGGATGGTGATTTCCATCTCTTCAAGAGAAAGAATTGCCGGATCGGGTTGCGCCTTGTCGCGAGGAATCAGAATGCCTGCATCAGCCAGCAGCAATGAAGGCGCCAGCAGCAGAACCAGAATCGCAACGCTGTGCTTTGTAATCTTTGCGTTCATGGACGCAGCTTCTGTTCTTGAATTCGCACCAGGCCATTGTCTGTGCCGACATACAGGTAGCCATTCGCCTCCGCAAGAGCGGTCACATTCGAAGAGGGCAACCCCTGCTCGATCGCAAACCAGCGTTGCGATCCCCGTTCGTACACATAGAGCCCGTGGCCAAGCGTCCCCGCGAAAACATGGTCCCGCGTGACCAGCATGGCGTTGGGATTGATTTCCAGATTGTCGGTTGCGAGTTCGAAGGCGTGGAAGAGTCCAGAGTTATCGAGCGCTAGAACGCCTGCCCCGTAAGTGCCAACCATCCATTCCTGTCCGACGGGAACTACTGCGGTGATCCAGTTGTGTTTCAGACCGGGGGTGGCAGTGGTGTAGTTGAGGCGCACATCTCCCTTGTCGAGAACCGAGAGCCCGCCCAGAGTTCCAGCCATCAACGCATCGCCAGATACGCCTAAGGCGTAGACGTGATTGTTGACCAGCCCCTGGAAGGCATACATGCTGCGCGCGCCGGTAGAATCCAAAAATGTCAGCCCGGCGGGCGTAGCGAGAGCAAGTCCATCCTGATACGCCGCGACGTCGGTCACGTGGTCTGCGATAAGACCGTCAGCGCGAGTAAGAACCTGCGCCTGATTTCCGGCGGTATCGAAACGGACCAACCCGTTGGCGGTTGCAACGTCCACAGTGCCATCTTTTGGATTGGGGAATATCCGGTTCACACAAAATACGTGCTCGTTTTCGACGTGGATTGCGGGGCCACGATCAGATTCAAGTCGGTCGAGGCCGCGGTCAAAATATCCAACCCACAAGCGTCCATGGTTATCGGTTGCGAGGGCCGAGATATTTCGATCACTCAACGTCGCCGCGCCTGGCTGCAACACTGTTTGCCAGCCAAAGCCGCGGGCGTTCATGCGATAGAGGCCGCTTCGCGTCAGGGCATAAACAGCATCCCTCATGCCAAACAGCTGGCGGACCTCGCCCAATTCAGCCGGATTGGCGGAGAAGGCAGCGGCCATCGCGGTGGTACGACGCGCCGCGAGAGGAATGGAAATTACGCCCTGATCTTCGGAGCCGACCAGCAGCTGACTCGGCGTCATTCTTGGCAGCAGGGCCGTCGCAAGAACTCCGGGCGCCAAGACGCGCGAGAGGCGTCCACGCTCGAACACGGCCACACCGAGTACTGTGCCGACGTATGTCTTCTCACCCGAGACGGCGATGGATTGCACCTGTGGGTCGGGCAAGCCTTCGTGCTCGCCAAACGACTCTGTCTGGCCGGCATGCCAGTGCATCACCCCGCGATTCAGAGTTCCTACCCACAGATCGGACTCAGTTCCGGCGAGGCTGGTGACATACACGCCACTCAAGGTCGGGTGAAGAACGGTTATTTTTTGCCCGTCATAAATCAGTACGCCGCGTTTTTTCGTTCCGATCAGAAAGTGACCGGAGGCGAGAGGCATCACGGACGTGATAGCGCGAACGTCAGCGTCCTGAGGAAGGATTTGCCGAAACGCGCGTCCGTTAAAAAGCAAGAGCCCGTCCTCGGCCGTGGCGATGACCAACTCCTCTTCACGCGAGTCGACCAGCACGGCAGGCGTAATTGCGACCAATGGCGAGGACGGCAACTCCTGCCCAACTCCGTAGTGCTTAAGCAGAGTCCCCTTAGCGTTATATTGCGAAAGCCCGGCGGGGCCTGCGATGTACAAGTCGTTGTGAAACTCGGCAGCCTGAAGGAAAACCGCCGGCGTGCTGATCGGCTCGAAGACTTGCTCGGGTAAATCAGGGAGCGGCCGAAGAGCGAAGCGAATGTCGTTTTCCGCTTGAATCTCGCGGGTTGCGGTTTGAAGCACACGGTTGGCGCGCCAGGCGACAACTCCCACCATCAAGGCCACGAAAGCGATCCCGACGGCCAGGATCTGAAGCCAGGATGATTTGAGCTTTGCGCACATCTTTTATCTTTACCTTGACCTTCGGTATGGACCTGAAGTTTGGACCTTAGTCGGAAAACAACACCTTAACTAATTTGCAGGGAGGGGGCCAAACAGATCTTAACTGAAGGCAACAGACTTACAGGCGAAGGCTGGAGGAAATTCGTGTCGATAAACACATACCGTGTCATCAGGGACACAAGGTCACTTGCTCATTAACTCCACGAACATGTCTTCGAACTTCTTCACATCCACATCCATCTGCACGGTAGCGGGTTGGAGCTGGGGAGGAGGAGCCAGGTGACCGAGCCATTTGCTACGATCGGGGCCCTGGGGGCTGCTGTAGGCAAGAAAAAATTCCGGCACGTCCTCGGTCTTTTTCCAGACCACTGTGTGCCCGTGCTTGGGGCCGTGTTCGATATCCACATCCAGGTACATGGTTTCCGATTTCTTGATCACGCTGGGATCGACGATGGACGCGACCATCAACTCGTCCCACATCATGGACCAGAGCGTGGTTCCCGCCGGCGGTTTGTAGTCGAGGTAGTTCGCCTTCACGTGATTCGCCAGAGGCCCGCCAGCCTGCACAACTCTGCGCATCAGCTTCTCACTGGACCAGACCTGCTCTCCCGCTTCAAATGGTGACACTACGATCTGCCTCCACGGAGCCCGCAAGACGATAGCAGCGGCCTCGGGATCCCACCACCAGTTGAGCTCGGGTCCGCCGGAGCTGCTTCCCCCCATGATGTAAATCGCCCTGGCCAGTTGCACAATCTCCGGGTCCATGCGGATCGCCAGTGCGATGTTGGTCAACGGGCCGGCACAATAGAGTACGACTTCGCCGGGATTGGCGCGAATCGTGTCTGCGATGAAGTCAGCAGCACGGCCGGGCGTGGGTTTCAGCTTGGGATAGCCACCGGGCGGCGCCCAGGTTTGCTTCGGGTTCGGAGCATCGGGATTGAACGAGCCATGCCACCCGACATACGAACCATACAGCGCTTCGCGAAGTTCCTGCTCCCGCGGCGTATTGAGCAGAGGCATTTCAGCGCCTTTGATCACGGGAACATCGGACCGCCCCGCCTGCTCCTCGCCCCACAGTGCGAATACGGTAGCGGGCTCCATCCATTGATCGCCGCTTACGGTAGTAATACCGAGAAGATCGATTTGCGGTGCGCGGAGAAGCATCAGGAGGGAGAGAAAATTCGTACCCTGCGGGCCGGCGCTGTCCTGGTCGGCGATGACCTTGATCTTCTTCTGCTGAGCCGCCGCAAGACTTGTGAGCAGCAGGCAAATGACCACATGAATGGAGGCTCTTCGCATTATGTTGGCGAGACAGACTCGGAGTTAGGATTTGCTGCGCGCTGCCCACTCGGCGTCGAATCGCGCGCGGTCGCAGAAAGACTTCTGCGTGCCCACGCCGGTGGTCGAAAGTCCTGCGTACAGGTTGGCGCGTCGGACGGCTTCACGTTCAGGAAGTCGTTCGCCGAGGAAGACGGCGAAGCTGCCGATAAAGGCATCACCGGCGCCAGTGCTGTCAACGCTCTTCACCGGGAAAGCGGGAAGATGTTCCATGCCTTCCTTGCTCGCCAGCAGTGAACCATTCGCGCCAAGCGTAATAATGACGCGGCTGATGCCGTAGCTGAGAAGCTTCTCCGCGCACTTCTTGGCGTCTTCGACATTCTTTACCGGCATTCCGGTAATAGTCTCAGCTTCGCTCTCATTGGGAACAAAATAGTCCAGCCCAGCAACGGCTTTGACGTCGATCGCCTGACCAGGAGCGGGATTCAGGATGCAGCGGATGCCGCTCTTTCGCGCAAAGGCGACGGTGTAGTAAACGGTCTCGAGAGGGATTTCGAACTGGAGGACGATGCAGTCGACGGCCTTGAGCAAGTCAGCTGCTGCGTCTACGTCGGCTGGTTTTAATTCGTCGTTAGCGCCTTTGACAACGAAGATGCGGTTTTGCCCGTTGGGCTCAACAAAGATTGGAGCCACCCCGCTGGAGACGCCCTGGACCTGCTTTACATGGGTGGCGTCGATGCCGAGCTTTTTGAAATTCTCGATAGTTGCAGGACCGAAAAGATCGCTGCCGACCCGGGCAACCATGAACACGCTGGCCCCGCAGAGCTTCGACGCGACAGCCTGGTTGGCTCCCTTGCCGCCAAATCCGAGATCGAACTTCTGGCCGAAGATGGTTTCTCCAGGTTTGGGAAAGCGGTCACAGAAAGTTGTCAGATCGATGTTCGCGCTACCGACTACCGCGATTCGAGGAATTCTAGGCATGGTTAGGAGACCTGAAGATAGATTCTATTCCGGATACGAGGTGCCAAGGCGAAGAAGGGCGAGTCTATTCAGCGGCTCGGATTGTGTCAACGTCATTTGGGTTTATTGTCATTTGGGTTTATCACTCGCCGTAAGGCACCCAGATATTCTTCACCTGGGTCGCATGTTGCAGGAACCAGCGGCCCTCGCCCTGCTTCGCGTCAAACCAGTCGATGACTCGGCCTTCGTTGGTGAACACTTGCTTGAGATTTCCGACCGAGTAAGATTTGGCGGCAGAGGCGCTGGCCTCGTCGGCGAAGCTCCAGATCGCGTCTACGTCGTCGTGCTCCGCCAAAGTCTTCAGGAGTTGAGAGGCATAGCCGGTGACGAGGTTGACCGCTCCGCCCGGCAGATCGCTGGTATCGAAAACCTGGTAGAGGTCAGAAGCAATCAATGGGTAGATCTCAGAGGGAACCGCGACGACCGTATTGCCGACCGCCAGCAGTGGCATGACCAGCGACAGGAAGCCGAGCAGGGGAGCCTGATTCGGACAAATGACACCGACCGTTCCAACCGCTTCATTCATGGCCAGCGCGACATTGCGGAATGGCGGGTTGTGCACCGCGCCGTCGAATTTATCGGCCCAGGCCGCATAAGAGAAGATGCGCTCGATGCCATGTGACACCTCGGCAGCGGCCTGCTTCTCACCCACCACTGCCGCCAGTCGCCGCGCGATCTCTTCGCCGCGCTGCGAAAGATTCTCCGCCATGTAGTAAAGAACCTGGGCGCGGGTGTGGGCTGTGGCCTTGGCCCAGGACGAAGCCTTCCGTGCCGCCTCTACCGCGTTGCGAATGTCTTTGCGATTGCCCAGCGGAGCCTCGCCCAAAAGGCGGCCATCGGCTGCCCGCACTTCCATGCTGTAGCCCGAGTCGGGGCGCGCTTGCTTGCCACCAATGTAGAGCTTTACCGTGTGGTCGATTGCCGGAGTCGCAGGATCGGAATCGTCTGCTGATTTTTCGGCAGGAGCAGGTTTCAGAGCAGGCAGTGCCGGGGCATTCTTGAACCAGGCTGGCTCCAGATATTCCAGCAGGCCTTCCCTCCCGCCTTCCCGCCCATAGCCGCTTTCGCGATAGCCACCGAATCCGCAGGAGGCGTCAAAAAGGTTCGTGCAGTTGACCCACACCACTCCGGCTTTGAGTTGCGAAGCCACATGCAGGGCAACGTTCAGACTCTCGCTCCAGACGCACGCAGCCAGCCCATAGACCGTGTTGTTGGCGAGCTCGACGGCTTCGCTCGGCGTACGGAATGTCATCGAAGCCAGCACCGGTCCAAAAATTTCCTGCTGGGCGACGATAGACGTGGGATGGACATTACTCAGTAAGGTGGGCGGGTAGTACAGGCCGCGCGAGGGCAGCTCGATTTGAGGCTGCCAGCAAGTGGCGCCTTCCGCCACTCCCTGGTCGACGAGCCGTTTGATGCGGTCAAGCTGCACCCTTGCCACGATGGCGCCAATGTCGATCGACTTGTCGAGCGGAGCGCCCGCACGCAGCGTGCTCATGCGGTCGCGGACTTTCATGATGAGCGGCTCGGCGATACTCTCCTGCATCAGAAGGCGAGAGCCGGCGCAGCAAACTTGCCCCTGGTTGAACCAGATGCCGTCAACCAGACCTTCCACCGCGCTGTCGAGATCCGCGTCTTCGAAGATGATGAAAGGCGACTTGCCCCCGAGTTCGAGAGAAAGCCGTTTGTGGCTGGTCGCGGTCGCACTGCGAATGGCGCGTCCTACTTCGGTTGAACCCGTGAACGCGATCTTCGCGACGTCAGGATGCCTGACCAGCGCTTCGCCTGTGGACCCGTCTCCCGTAACAATGTTGACGACGCCCGGCGGCAGCCCGGCTTCCTGGCAGATTTCGGCAAACGCCAGCGCTGTTAGTGGAGTGAACTCTGCCGGCTTGAGAACTACTGTATTTCCCGTCGCGAGTGCCGGCGCAATTTTCCAGGCCAGCATGAGCAATGGAAAATTCCAGGGAATAATCTGCCCAACCACGCCACAAGCGCTGTAACCGGGAAATTCCTGTTCCAGTAATTGCGCCCAGCCCGCATGATGATAAAAGTGCCGAATCACCAGAGGGATATCGATGTCGCGGCTTTCGCGAATCGGCTTGCCGTTGTCTATCGTCTCCAGAACCGCCAGGCGCCGTGAATGCTTTTGAATGGTTCGAGCCAGCGCATAGAGGTAACGGGCCCGCGCGTGGGGAGTAAGAGCCTGCCATTTGGGTAGGGCGGTGGCGGCATCGCGAACCGCCGCGTCAACATCCGCGGCTGATCCTTGAGCGATGTCAGCAAGTTTCTCGCCGGTGGAAGGATCGGTGGTTTCGAAGTATGCGCCGGCTGCGGGCTGCTCCCAGCCGCCGCCGATGAAGTGTCCAAAGTGCCGCGCATGATGATCGAGCCAGGTCAGAGCCTCTTTTGGATCCTCCGGCGCGGGGCCGTATTCCATGGCTACGAATTTCTCAGCAATGCTCATTTCTTTCTGCTCGATCTCAACACGCTTCGTAGAGACGTAGCTCGCTACGTCTCCCACGCTGCCAAAACCAGACGTAGCAAAGCTCCGTCTCTACAGCCGGTCAACTTAGAAATATCTACGCGAGCGGATGGCGATAATCCGCCGAGTATCGTCCCGTTACATGGTGTTCGAGTTGACGCTCGATGTCATTCAACAAGCCGCTGGCGCCGAAGCGGAAGAGTTCTGCTCTCAACCACGATGAGCCGAGCTCTTCTTTCATCAATGCCAGCCATTCCACCGATTGCTTCGCCGTACGAATTCCACCTGCGGGTTTGAAGCCCACCGCCATCCCGGTCTCCTGCGCATATTCACGGATCGCACGGGTCATCACAAAGCCCACAGGCAACGTCGCATTGGTTGATTCTTTGCCGGTTGAGGTTTTGATGAAGTCAGCGCCCGCCATCATCGCAACGAAGCTGGCACGAGCGACATTACGCAGCGTGAGCAAATCGCCGGTGCCCAGAATTACCTTCATATGCGCCGAGCCGCTGGCTTGTTTGAAGGCGGCAATCTCATCGTAAAGAGCTTGCCATTTGCCGCCAAACACGTGGGCTCGGGTAATGACCACATCAATGTCATCGGCCCCCGCCTCGACCGAACGGCGGATCTCCGCCACCCGCCCGGTTAGAGGAGAAAGGCCTGCAGGGAAGCCGGTAGAAACCGCCGCGACCCGCACGCCGCTGCCCTCGAGCGCGCGGACCGCAGTCTCCACAAACGTGTGATAGACACAAACGGCCGCGACCTTGATATCCAGTTCTGCGATGCCCAGGCGTTTTACCAGATCGTCCTGAATCGGGTGACGTGCTTTGGCGCAGAGACGGCGCACGCGCTCGTCAGTGTCATCGCCTGACAGAGTCGTCAGATCCATGCAGGAGATGGCGCGTAACAGCCACGCTGCCTGCCAGTCTTTCTTCACGGTTCGGCGAGCCACGTGACTCTGCGCGCGGCGTTCGACCGCGCTGGTGTTAACTCGAACCTGCTGCACCCAGTCCAGGTTAAGCGGAATTCCGCGATTCGAGATCAGCGGACGGCCAGCAAGGGTGGCGATGGTCGAGTCTGCCGAATGATCGCTCAGCCTATCCGCAACGCCGTGACGGGTTTTGTTTTCCGCTGCCATCGAAACCCCTTTCGCCCTCGCAATTGTACGGCACAGAGGGATGTGGGCGCGAGCGTCCCGCTCGTGCTGGGGCGGAATGGTACGAGGCGGCATAATGGAGGTCGACGGCCAGGGCAGACACGAATGAAACTACTCAAGCCCGGATAGTCAAACCCGAGAAAGAGAATCGTTCAAGTTCAACAGCGGCGTGTCCGCCCACACCGTCAAGTTGTTCTTTGACACAAGTTGTGCCTTGGCCTGTTGTTCTTTGGCCTTGACATGATTTCGCTCTGAAAGCTAGGCTCGACCCTGCTTATCAGCGCCTGCTTATCAACGGAGAAAGCCAATTCTGAAACATTTCAAACACCTCAGGTTTCAGGACGCGCCGCTTGCACTCTTACTTCTGATCTGGCTTGTTGCGGCAATTCCCGCATCCGCCGCCAAGAAAATCATTTTTGATACCGATCCGGGGACGGATGATGCGCTGGCATTGATGCTGGCGCTGAACTCGCCGGAACTGGACGTACGCGCCATCACTGTGGTTCCCGGCAACGTCACCGCAAGTCAAGGCCTGGAGAATGCGCTACGGATGGTTTCGCTCGCCAACCGTTGCGATATCCCGGTAGCGGCCGGAGCACAGCATCCGTTGTTTCAAAAACTGGTCACGGCGGAGTTCTGGCACGGGAAGAATGGTCTGGGCAACGTCGAACTACCGGCCAGCAAATGCAAAGTGGATGGGCGTTTCGGGCCCGACCTTATTATCCAACTCGTTCATGCCTCTCCCCATGAAATCACCCTGGTTCCAGTCGGACCGCTGACCAACATCGCACTGGCCGTGGAAAAAGATCCCACGATTGCGCCGCTGGTGAAGGAAGTCATCCTGATGGGAGGATCAATCAAGGGCGGCAACGTAAACGCCGCGGCTGAAGCCAACATCTACAACGATCCCGAGGCCGCCCAGGTCGTCTTCCAGGCCGGCTGGCCGGTGACTATGGTCGGGCTTGATGTCGGCGACAAGGCGCTGCTCTCGCAAAAGTATCTGGACCAGTTGGCGCAAACTCATGGCCCGATAAACGACTTTATTCACTCCGTGGCCAGGTATCTGATCGATCTTTCATCGCAGTTCGGTTCGGGCGGCACACCGATGTACGATCCCATGGCGGTCGGGGTGGCGATTGATGCGACCCTGGTGAAAGCTCCGGAGATGCACGTGGATGTCGAGACCCGCGGCGAGTTCACACGCGGCGAAACTGTGGCCAACCGCATTGGATATGTGGAACGGAATGTGCTCCACGGCGACCACTACGTGATCGAAGGCGTAGATAAGGTCGCGCCCAACGCGAAAGTCTGCGTGGACGTCGAGGCAGACCGCTTTCTGCAGCTGTTTGTTTCCAGAATCAAAGGTAAGTAATGAGGACTGGGCGACCACAATGGCATCAGGAAATCCGGATCGACGTCAGTTTCTAGGTGCAGTGGCCACTATCGGAGCTATGGCGGCTACCGGCAAAAGCGACGCTCTCACCATTAATGCCGGAACCGGCGGTGCAGGCGTTCGCTGGCCCAGGCTGGTTGGCAGCCCGGTGCTCGATAGCCTTCATCCCGTCATCGAGCACTCCCGCGACGTTCGCACCAATGTCGACAAGATCGCAGAAGTCGCCGGTTGGATGGCGTACGAAGAGCTGCCCATGCCGGATTATCAGATGCCCTTCGGAGTGGGAGAGGGCAGTGCCGACGATGTGATCGACTTCATCCTCACGGCTGACTGCGTGGATACGGCCTTCACCGATTTTTCCACCCATGTGAAATTTCAAGTGGATTTTGCCGGACGCCACTGGTCGGACTCGGACGGTCTCTTTGCCTGCATGAAACGGGCGATGGACAACGGGATTCCCATCCTCGATGGCAAATTTCTGGCCCACGTGACTCGTCCGGAAATGGAGCGCATTTTCGCCGCCAACATCGAGCTGCCCATGCTCGATGAAAAGATGGAAATCTGGCATCAGGTGGGTGCGGTGCTGGCGGAGAAATATAACGGGCGCTTTCACAATTTCATAAAGTCTTGCCCTCCCCGTCTGTATGACAACGGCGCCGGCGTAATCGACCGCATGGTCAGGGAATTTCCTCGCTTTAATGACATCAGTCCATACGACGGCGCAACCATCAAGATCTACAAACTGCCTCAGCTGGGAACCTGGTTCGTCTATTCGTCGTTAAGGAAAGGCGGGCAGTTCCCTCTCGCCGATGCAGATAAAATGACCGCTTTCGCGGACTATATCGTTCCCGTGGCCTTGCGCCTTCTCGGCATCATGAGCTATTCACCCGAGCTTGAGCACGCGATCAACACCTATCAGATGATTCCGCGCGACAGCCGTCAGGAAGTTGAAATCCGGGCGCACTGTATCTACGCCACGGCCCTTCTCTGCGAAGAAGTCAACAATCTGCGGCCCAAAGATCAACAAATTATTATTCCGCAGATCGACGCCCGCTTGTGGACCCACTATCACACCACGTGGTGGCCGCATCATTTGACCAGAACGATCATGTACTGACAGTTGGCACATGACCGACCCTTGTCTCTATTGATTTATTCTCTACTGATCATTCGCGACTAATTCGATGAGTACTGGTTCTGGCTGGTGAAAACGAAATCGGGGACCCATGAACTTTTCTCTCTTTTCGACTCGGAAACTACAACTTACTCTCGCATTACTTGTTCTTGCGGCGCGGCCGGCTTTTTCCGACGAATGGAAAGCGCGCCATGCGCTGGTTTCGCCCACCGGCGTGATGAACCTTTCCGAGCCCCCGGCGCCGGAAGAAATCTTCTTTCCGGGACCTACCGGAGATACTGACGGATGGCTGGCGGGCCTGAAAGCCTGGCGTGCCGATCGCCTGACCCGCCTGCGATACAACGGCTCTGAATATGACCGGCCCGAATTGGCCTGGACGCAACACGTCTTCTCACAGGTGCAACTGCTGATCTGGGACCGGACTTTTTATAACTCCGAGACCGGCGAATATACCGTGGACCGCTTTCTTGCCGACACCGTGAGCCGCATCGGCCCGATTGATGCCGTGCTGATCTGGCACGTCTATCCCAACCTCGGTGTGGACAACCGGAATCAGTTCGATCTTCTGGGCGATCTCCCCGGCGGCATTCCCGCGCTTCGTGAGATGGTGCAGAAGTTTCATAGCCGCGGTGTGAGAGTGTTCTTCCCCATTATTGCCTGGGACACTGGCACGCGAGAGGAAGGCACGCCGCCCTGGGTTGCGGTTTCGCAGTTGCTGAAGGATATTGGCGCCGACGGCCTCAATTTTGACACCCTCGAAAGCATTCCAGTGCAGTTTAGATCGGCCTCGGACGGCATCGGCCATTCGCTGGCGCTCGAGCCGCAATTTGATATTCGCGACGAATCGATCGCGTGGGGCAACCTGGGGTGGAACGACTGGGTCACATGGGAGGGCAAGGAATATCCATTCGTTCCAATGGTGAGTAAGAGCAAATGGCTCGAGCCGCGGCACATGATCAATGTCACCGACCGCTTTACCCGCGATAAAACGGACAGCCTACAACATGCTTTTTTCAACGGGCAGGGTTATGCCACGCTCGATAATCTGTGGGGCTTTTGGTATGGAACCACTCCCCACGACGCAGAAGCCATTCTGCGATTCACCAAGATTGAACGAACCTTGGCGGAAAATCTGCGCAGCTCGAACTGGGAGCCCCATTCACCTACTTTACAGGCGGGCATCTTCGCCAGCCGCTTCCCTGCCGCCGCGAACGCCTTGTGGACAGTTATCAATCGCAATGAGTATGAAAGCTCCGGCGAACAGATCCGGATAGCTCATCACTCCGGAATGCACTACTACGATTTGTGGCACGGTACGGAGTTGACTCCCGCGATTCGTGGCAGCGAAGCCGTCCTTAGTTTCAGCGTCGAGGGACTGGGCTTTGGAGCCGTGCTGGCTACAGAGCAGCCGGTCAGCGGCCCGGTCAAAGATCTGCTTGCTTTCATGGCTCAGCGCTCCCGCACTCCGCTCGCCAGTTATTCCCGGGAATGGAAACCACTGGCGCAGAAGATGGTCGAAATCCCGGCGACGAAGCCGGCAACGAGCGCGCCTGCCGGAATGGTTCGCATTCCAGCGGCAGACTACGATTTTCAGGTGCGGGGGATCGAGATCGAGGGCGGAAATGATCCTGGGGTTGATGTGCAATACCCATGGGAAGCTGTTGGGCGCCGATTCCATCGTCACCGCGTCCACGTCGCCAGCTTTTATATCGACCGCACTCCGGTGACCAATGCCGAATTCAAGACCTTTGTAGACGCCACTCGCTATCACCTCAAGGACGACCATAACTTTCTGCGCGACTGGAAGGATGGAAGCTACCCCGAGGGCTGGGATAAGAAGCCCGTCACCTGGGTCTCCATTGAAGATGCCCGCGCCTACGCGGCATGGGCGGGCAAGAGGCTGCCGCATGAGTGGGAGTGGCAACTGGCAGCGCAATCAGAGGACGGCCGGATCTACCCCTGGGGCGGCGAGTGGAATTCAGAGCGAGTGCCGGCCGCGGATCGTGGCCATGCCATGCGTGCGCCTTCGAACGTTGATGCCTTCCCTCAGGGAGCGAGCCCTTCTGGAGTGCTTGATCTGGAAGGAAACGTTTCGCAGTGGACGGACGAATACCGGGACGAGCATACCCGCGCCGCCATCGTCCGCGGTGGCGCATCCTATCGGCCCACAGGATCGATCTGGTATTTTCCCCAGACCGATCGGCTGGATGAACACCAGAAGTACCTGCTCTTATCGCCCGGACGAGACCGCGCCGGCAGCATTGGCTTTCGCTGCGTGGTAGACGCGCAATAATAAATAAATGTGGGCGCGAGCGTCCCGCTCGTGCAGAAAGTGCAGTAGCCGCGTAGGGACAGCCGCCCCGGCTGTCCAGTCGAGCCGCAGCCTGACAAGATTTTGCGGTGACCTAGTCGGTGAACTAGTAGCGCTCCGCCGTACAGCCGGGGCAGCTGTCCCCACATGAGCATTGTCACTCCCTGCACGAGCGGGACGCTCGCGCCCACATTTTTACAAACCCTGTACAAAGCAACCTCGTTGTATCAGAATGAACGGCAAAACTCCGCTTTGAACGCGGGGTCTGTGGCCAGCGGTGGGGGGGAGCAATAGATTGTATTTCAGGCCCGGGACGCTCGACGAAGCCGTGCATGTGCTGGCTGCGCATGGCGGCCAAATCCTGTCGGGCGGCACCGATTTTTTTCCTGCGCTTGGCGACCGCCCCCTCCCTGATTCAGTAGTCGATGTCTCCGCCATATCCGAAATCAAAGGCATCACGGTTGAAACTGGCCATATCCGCCTTGGCGGACTTACTACCTGGAGCCAGGTGATTGCCGCTCCCCTGCCTCGATGCTTCGATGCATTGAAAGGAGCAGCACGGGAAATTGGCTCGATCCAGATACAGAACCGGGCTACCGTCGCGGGCAATCTTTGTAACGCGTCACCCGCTGCCGACAGCGTTCCACCATTGCTGGCGCTGGACGCCGAAGTGGAATTGACTTCCGTCACGGGATCGCGCCGCTTGCCCCTCGCCGATTTCATCGTCGGCAATCGCAAGACTCTGCGTCGCGTCGACGAAATCCTCACCACTGTGATTGTGCCCCGGCGACTGGACGATGCGGCCTCCGCATTTCTCAAGCTTGGCGCCCGGCGCTACCTGGTGATTTCTATCGCCATGGTGGCGGCGACCGTTAAAACCGATGCTGCAGGCCTGGTCGCTGAAGCTCGCGTGGCCGTCGGGTCATGTTCGGCCACGGCGCAGAGGCTGACGGCTCTCGAGAAGGACTTGGTCGGAAAGCCGGCGCGAGTTGGGCTGGGGGCAATTGTTTCGCGGGAGCATCTGTCCGCTCTTTCCCCCATCGACGACGTCCGCGCCACCGCCAGCTACCGTCGCGACGCTGCAGAAACGCTCATTGGGCGGGCGCTCGACCTGTGCCTGGGTGGTGGCTGATATGGCCACGACTATTTCTCCTCGCTCCGGCACTCAGTCTTCATTCGCATTCTCCGTCAATGGCAGAATTGTCTCCACGGTCGTTTCGCCCGTGGAGCGGCTTTCGAGGGTTCTGCGCGAGCATGTCGGGCTGACCGGGACCAAAGTCGGATGCGATGCCGGCGACTGTGGCGCATGCACCGTCCTGATAGATGGCGAGCCAGTTTGTTCCTGTCTGGTAGCCATGGGACAAGTTGAAGGACACGAAATCACGACCGTGGAGGGGCTCGCAACCCGCCCCCCGATCTGCGATCGCCTGCAGAAGTCGTTCCTGCGCCACGGCGCAGCACAATGCGGCGCATGCACACCGGGGATGCTGGTCTCGGCCACCGCTTTGCTCGAGAAAAACTCTACACCGTCGGAGAACGAAGTCGTCGATGCACTCGGTGGCGTGCTCTGCCGCTGCACCGGCTATCGCAAAATTATTACCGCCGTGCTCGATGCCGCTGGAAGCGACAGTCCAGAAGTCTCGCCAAATGCCGGGCACGCTGTCGGAAAACGGCTCGAGAGGCTCGACGGCAAAGGCAAAGTCAGTGGCGTGGAGATTTTTGGCGCCGACGAAATTCCTTCTGGCGCCCTCGTCGTCAAAGCGATTCGATGTCCACACCCTCGAGCCCGCTTCCGCTTCGGCGACCTCGACGGTTTCATGGCGGCACATCCGGGGATCGTTCGCTTCCTTACCGCAAAAGATATACCAGGCGAGAACTGCTATGGCGTGATTGGGCGATTTGCCGACCAACCGGTATTTGCCGAAGTCGAAGCCAGATTCCGGGGTGAGGCAGTTGCTGCCGTAGTCGGCGATGCCGAGGCGATGGACGATCTGGATCTAGCAAATTTTCCCATTACCTGGGAACCGCTTCCCGCCCTGACTACGATTGCGGCCGCGCTTGCTTCCGATGCCCCCCGCATCCACCCTCATCGCGAAGAGAACGTGTTGGTCCGAGGGCGGGTGGTTCGCGGCGATGTCGATAGAGCTCTTGCCGACGCAGACGCGGTGGTGGAAGGCGAGTACGAAACCGGATTCGTCGAACACGCCTACATCGAACCCGAAGCCGGCTTTGCACGCCGGGTTGGAGACGGAATTGAAGTTCAGGCCTGCACTCAGGCTCCGTACATGGATCGATCTGATCTCGCAAAGATTCTTGGGATCGCTCCGAAGTCGGTACGGATTATTCCGACGGCGGTCGGTGGTGGGTTCGGCGCCAAGCTTGATCTCTCGGTACAGCCTTTTGTCGCCCTGGCCGCATGGATTCTTCGGCAGCCGGTACGCATGCTCTACTCGCGGCAGGAATCTATCGTTTCGACCACCAAGCGCCACCCCGCCAGTATTCGTCTGCGTGCGGGCGCGACTCGCGACGGCAAGTTGACGGCGGTGGACTTCGCCGCTGACTTCAACACCGGTGCTTATTCTTCCTGGGGACCGACCGTCGCCGCACGCGTTCCGGTTCACGCCTCCGGACCTTACTATGTTCCGCACTACCGGGCCCGGACCCGCGCCGTCCACACGAACCTCGTGCCTGCGGGAGCCTTCCGCGGTTTCGGAGTTCCGCAAACCGCGATCGCTCAGGAACAACTTTATGACGATCTCGCCAACTGTCTCAAGATCGATCGGCTGGAGTTCCGCATCATCAATGCGCTGGATAATGTAACTCCCACCGTTACCGGCCAAGTACTGGGTGCTGGAACCGGCATTCGAGCCTGCTTCGAGGCCCTGCGTCCACGGTGGACTGTCGCATGCGCGGAAGCTGCTGAGTTCAACGCGAAGGCATCGGGTATATCGCGCCGCGGAGTGGGAGTTGCGGGCATGTGGTACGGCTGTGGCAACACTTCCCTTCCCAATCCGTCGACGGTCCGTGTGGGACTAAAGCCGGACGGCAGGATCGCGCTTCATCAGGGGGCGGTCGATATCGGCCAAGGTTCCAATACCATCGTGACCCAGATTTGCGCCGACGCCCTTGGCGTGCCGATCGAACGCTTTGATCTCGTTTCGGGCGATACCTCGATCACGCCGGACTGCGGCAAGACCTCCGCGTCACGCCAGACGTTCGTCACCGGAAAAGCCGCGCACATGGCGGGCTCAGAATTACGGCTCGCCATCCTGCGTCTGGCCGACGCCAGTGAGTGTGCGGAGCTCTCTCTTGGGCACTCCTGTATTACCGTCAAAGAAGACGGGGAGCAGCGCATCATCAGCCTGCGAGCCCTGCCACTCGACAAGCATGGCTACGTGATCACCAGCGATGCCACCTTCGATCCTCCCACCAGCCCGCTCGATGAAAATGGTCAGGGCATTCCATACGCCGTATTCGGATTCGGGGCGCACCTGGCGGAGATTGCGGTCGATGCGGAATTGGGCACAGTGCAGGTCCTGAAGATTACCGCCGCCCATGACGTGGGCCGTGCCATCAATCCAACCCTGATCGAAGGGCAAATCGAGGGCGGCGCTGCCCAGGGATTGGGCATGGCGCTGATGGAAGAATTCTTTCCCGGCAAGGGTGAGAACCTTCACGACTATCTGATTCCCACGATTGGCGATATGCCGCCGGTTGAATCGATCCTGATCGAGGATCCTTCGCCAATTGGCCCGTTCGGTGCCAAGGGTATCGGCGAGCAAGCCGTAATTCCGACTGCACCCGCAATTCTCAACGCTATCCACGATGCGATTGGCGTTCGCATGCGCCGCGTGCCAGCAACACCCGACCGGCTTCGCGCGGCAATTCTCGCCGCTCGAATAACTGACGTGCGAATGGAAAACAAGCGTGCCTGAAGACGACGCCATTCGCTGCGACGCCTGTCCCGTCCTCTGCTACATCAAGCCGGGACGAACGGGTGCGTGCGACCGTTATGGCAACGACGACGGGAAACTAATTCGAATCGATCCGCACGTAGTACTGGACCGGGCCGTGACTCGCGGCGACTCGGTGGTTCCTTTTCTCGATCGCGACCGCGAATGGGATGGCAGTATCGTTGCCGGCCCGGAAAATTTCGTGACCGCCATCGGCGCAGGCACGACCTATCCCGATTACAAACCTGCTCCCTTCATTATTTCCTCGGTGGTGCAGGACGTGGACATGGTCACTGTGGTCACCGAAGGGATCTTCAGCTATTGCGGCGTCAAAGTGAAGATCGACACTGACCGCCATCTCGGGCCGGAAACGAACACGGTTCGGGCTCAAGGCGAGCCCGTTGGCCACGTCACCACCAGCGAGTATGGATCGCAGATGCTTTCTCTTGGCGGCGTCCGTCATCTGACTGGCGGAAGCCGCCAGGAGGGCACGGCGACCTGCGAAGCCCTGCTGAATCTATGCAATCGCAAGCCCGTGGAGCTCAAGATCGATGGCGGTGCCACTGTGATTGTTCAGGCGGGCAAGGCGCCCAGCGTGGACGGAGCTCAGGAAGAACGCATGCGGGTGGGCTGCGGTTCGGCCACCATTGGAATGTTTGCCAAACAGTGGTTCGGCAAAGTGGACGAGGTTGTCGTGGTCGACGACCACATCACAGGCGTTCTCTCCGAGCATCAGGCGGGAAAATTGTTGGGCGTCCCCGAAACTGGGATCAGGATGAAGGGGCGGCGCTCCACGCCGGGGCGTTACTTTCGCGTCGCCGAGCCCGGAACGGCATGGGGCGGCACCAATATCCAGGACCCTCTCTCCATCCTGCAGACTTTCAACCCCAGGTACGCGTGGCCCAGGCTTCGACTTCTCATGGTGAGCACCACGGGTGAGCACTACGCCTATTTCGAACTGGACGAATCTCTCAAGCCGGTGGAAAAGGATTTACCCGATTCCCTCAGAGAATCGGTTGCGCGGATCAAGGAAAATTGCGAACCGGCGCTCTCCACGGTGCTCTTTATGGGCGGGGCCGGGGGGTCGCTTCGCGCCGGGGTCACCGAAAATCCGGTGAGGCTCACGCATTCGGTGAGGGACGCTCTGACTCGCGTCACATGCGGCGGGGCGCCGGTATATGTCTGGCCCGGCGGCGGCATCACATTCATGGTTGACGTAACCCGCATGCCGGACAGAGCATTTGGCTATGTGCCTACTCCAGCACTAGTTGCACCCATAGAATTCACCTTAAAGATTAAGGATTATGCCGACCTTGGCGGTTACATGGAACACGTTCGTCCGCTGGAAATGATTATGGACATCGAAGGACGCCGGCACGTGCCGGCGCACCCTGAGAATCCCTGGCCACTTGCTCAACCAAAGGCACCGAAGTCCAAGCCTGGTTTAGATGAATAAGTTCCGACGAGTAAGGTCAGATGAATGAGGTCGGGTCAATGAGGTTCCGTCAATGAAACCGCGAGCCCAGATAACGTTTCTGCCCGATGGCCGCAGGCTGCACCTGCACGACGGTCCAATCGATCTGATCGTTGAAGCCTTCGGAGCCTGTGCAGAGATCGATACAGCCTACCGTGCTGCGTCGCAGCGATTTGTGACGGTGCTCGACCTACTCTGCGCCGAGCTTTCACTTCTGCGACAGCCGGTGCGACACGATGCGCGCCGTCCCATAGGTGTTGTCGCTAGCCGGATGTTCGAGGCAGTTGCCCCGTACTGCGAGCAAACTTTCATAACCCCGATGGCTGCAGTAGCAGGAGCCGTCGCCGAAGAAATTCTGGGAGCGATGACGTCTGCGTCCAAGCTCTCCCGGGCATACGTCAACAATGGCGGGGACATCGCACTCCATCTTGAACCGGGCAAACATTTCATCGCTGGCATGGTAGAGCAGCCGGATCGTCCGTCACTGTTTGGAACCGCCACGCTGCACTCATCTCAGCCGGTACGCGGAATTGCTACCAGCGGTTGGCGCGGCCGCAGCTTCTCGCTCGGCATCGCCGATGCGGTGACGGTTCTCGCCGACCGCGCAGCCATGGCCGATGCAGCCGCAACCATCATTGCCAACGCGGTGGATCTGCCGGGGCATCCCAACATTGTTCGCGTTCCTGCCCGCGAACTTGCGCAGGATAGCGACCTGGGCGATCTTCTGGTGACGCAAGGAGTCGGCGAACTCTTCGTAGATGAAATCTCCAAGGCGCTCAATGCTGGCGTTTGCGCCGCCAACGCGCTTCTTACTCGCGGACTTATCAGATCCGCAGCTTTACATCTGTGCGGCTACACCCGAATCGTAGATGCGAGCCCCCGCCATGTCATCCCGAGCGCAGCCGGTCTATTCGCTCGCGAATGGATCGGCGGAGTCGAAGGATCCCCGGGAGCTTAGCGGCGCCATGAAGTTCGCTGCAGAAGCCGTGACGCGAATAGAGAACCTTCGACTGCGTGTATGCTTCGCGAAGCGAAGCATACACTTCACTCAGAGTTTGTGACTTTTTTGAATTTATGACCAGTTTGTCGTCGTAACTATCTTGTTTGCAACTTCGATTTTTGACGACATCAAAAAAGTCACAAACTCTCAGGATGACAAATCCGCATTTGATATGGGCAGTTAAGGATTCGACCCAGCTCCACCCAGTACAGGAGTTTGATTCATGCCCGAAGTTCAGGTTCGAAAAAAATTCACGGCGGTTGAGGAAATCTTCCATGAGGGCGGGCCCGTGTCTACCGTTCCGCTGCGCCGCGCCGCCGTGCTGGCAGTCATCCACAATCCCTTCGCGGGCGCGTACGTGAAGGAAATCACCGGGTTCATGGACGACCTCAAACCCTTGGGTCTTGAAATGGCCCGCGTCCTAGTCACCGCCTTGGGCGGCGATCCCAAAGTTGTCGAAGGCTACGGCAAAGGAGCCATTATCGGCTCGGCTGGCGAGCTCGAACATGGAGCTTTGTGGCATGCCCCCGGTGGTTACGGAATGCGCGAAGTTCTGGGCAACGCCAAAGCCATCGTCTCTTCCACCAAGAAGGTAGGCGGCCCGGGTACCCGGCTCGATGTGCCTATCACCCACATCAATGCTTCCTACGTGCGCAGCCATTTCGATGCCATGGAAGTCGGCCTTGCCGATGCTCCTCGCGCCGACGAAATTCTGCTGGCGCTGGTCATGACTACCGGTCCGCGTATCCACGCCCGCGCCGGCGGCCTGAAAGCATCCGAAATCAAGGGAGAGGACGGATTGCGATGAAAGCCAGCATCCGCAAGATTGCGACGTTTCTCGAAGAAACGCGGACCGAGATGGGGCGCGCCGTCGATCCTCCGACCCGGCGCGCCGCAGCGGTTGCCGTGATTGAAAATCCCTTCGCCGGAAAATATGTGGACGACCTATCGGAGCTGATGGCGATCGGCGAAGAGCTTGGCGAATTGCTGACTCAGCGCGCGGTCGCGGCCCTGGGCATTCCCGGCACAAGTGTTGAAAGCTATGGCAAAGCAGCCGCCGTCGGTGAGAATGGCGAGCTCGAGCATGCCGCTGCCATCCTTCATCCCAAGCTCGGTACTCCGGTGCGCAAAGTTCTCGGAAAGGGTGCGGCGCTCATTCCTTCTTCGAAGAAGCGTGGAGGACTGGGCGTTCCGCTCGACATCCCTCTGGGCCACAAAGACGCCGCGTTTGTGCGCAGTCATTTCGATGGCATGGAAGTGAAGCTCAACGACGCTCCCCGCGCCAACGAAATCATGGTTGCCGTCGCAGTTACCGACAGCGGCCGCCCGCTGCCCCGGGTGGGAGGTCTGGCCAAAGGCGAAATCAAGGGTGAGGATGGCTTGCGCTAACGAGAGTTCGCGCGAAGGCACTCAACAATAAAAACGGCCGCCGGTTGATCCCGGCGGCCGTGATGAACAGACCACTCTGCTAAAAGCTCAGCTTCAGTGAAAACTCAACCACCCGCGGAGACCCGAGCGCATTCACGCCTGAGCCCAGGCCCAGCCGTAAATCGTTAGGTTGCGGATTGGTTGTCCCGTTCGGCGAGCCCGGCGTTCCGTCGAGAATGTTGCTGAACGGCGCCGCCGGACCGTCAAAGTTGGCGAAGTTGAACAGGTTGAAGATGGAAACACCAGGCCGCAACTCAAGCCTGTCCCGGAACCGGTATCCCCAGCTCAGGCTCAGGTCAAATGTCTTGAGCCATGCCTGTCCGATAGCGCCAGCCGGAACGAACGGCAGTCCGGTAAAACCACCGGTTGTCTGCCCGCCGATCACACCTCCCAGTGTTTGCAGCTGGGCGAGTGTGAACAGTCCGTTGTTGATGAGAACCTGTCCCGCGGGCGTTGCCTGTCCAACTATGGTGCTGTTATAGGCAGTGATTCTCTGATTGAGTCCGTTGACTCCAAACGTTCTGCCGAAGTCGCCAATGTTCGTTCCCGGCAACAGATCGCCGGCGCCTCCGTTTGAGCCGACGGTACCGTCGCCGGTGCCGTCGCCCGTGATGTCAGTCTGGAACAGACCGCCGGGAAGTCCGCTGACCGGAAGCGTCAGGTTCGATGGCAGCGGACTGTCGAAGTGTGAGATCAGGCTCATGCGAAAGTGGGCCGGCAGATCCATCGTTCCTCCGAACGAGAGTTGATGGGTTCGGTCCAGACCGTTCGGCCCGATGTAGTGGGTGGGGTCGGCGTTGTCGGTCGGGAAGTTGATGAAGTCGTTGTCCCGGGCCGTGGAAACATAACGGGAAAACGCGTAGGAAACCTGCAGGTTCAGATATCGGATTCCCGGCAGCGGATTGCTTACATTCTGCCGTAACGACATCTGCAAGCCGTTGTACACAGAGCGGCCGATCGGGAACAGCATCTGGTTGGTGCCCACGTTCTGATTGATGCCGGGAAACGCCGCGCGTGCGTGCGGCAACCCCGGCTGATCCAGACTCGGACAGGCCAAACCACCGCAGACCGAGTATCCGGAATCAAGCCCATTGGAGGCATAGTCCGTGATCGTCGCTCCGTGGCCGATGGCGCAATCAACATCGGCGCAGCCGAACGCCGCGTTGGTGCTGGTGATCGCGGATTGCGCGTTTGCCAGATTGAAGAATCGGGAGTCACCTATGTGATTGGTGTCGATGCTCATCAAGTTATGCGTCGAGACATTGCGCAGATAATCCGCCGTGAACACCATCCCACGATGGAATTCGTGCTGCACTCCGATATTCATCTGCACCGACCGCGGTGACACATATTGAGGAGCGAACAGATTGGTTCCGGTGACGTCAATCCCATCGGCCAATATGTTTCCAACGTACACACCGTTATTGGCCGGGCCTTGTGCCAGGGTGAACGCCTGGTACTCCTGCTGTAATTGCACGATCTGCGAAGTCACGCTTCCGATTGCCTGGCCGCAGATGGCGGCTGGATCGATGGTGCTGGTAAACGGAAGCGTTTGTGCCGCTCCGTTTGAGCAGACCGGCGTGTTGCCCAGAAACAGCCCTTGCGGCAAGCGGGCGGGCCGGTCGAACAGGTTGTTGTTCCAGATTGAGTTTTCGTAAAACAACCCGATGCCGCCACGGATCACCGTCTTGCCATCACTCTTCGGATCCCATGCAAACCCAACCTGTGGAGCAAAATTGTGGTTGGGCTGGTTCACCGCGTTACCCAATCCTGAATAGAACTGGTTGTTGAACTGGTTCAGGGCCGCGATGGGGCCAAGGTCGCTGTCGGTGCGCCCAGTGTCGCGAACATAGCGCAAACCGAGCGTCAGAGTTAGGTTAGGACGCACCTTCCATGAATCACCCAGGTACCATGAAAAGCGATTGTCCGGACCCAACCCTCCACCCGGAAAACCGAATGCGGGCTTCTCCGATGAAAAGCCCTGTCCGTTGCCCAGAGTAACGTTGGTGACAGGGTAGTTCAGAGGGTTGGATGCGCCGCCCGGAAAAATATTAAAGGGCGTCGCTGTACTCGGCGAACCGACGGCTGGCGCCAGGCCGAGGAATTCGGCGAAGCCGCCACCCTCGATCCGGTTGTAGCCCACTCCAAAGCGAATGAGATGACTTCTCAGGACTTTGCTTCCGTCGTATTTAATCTGATGATCGGATTGCACCGTAGCTTGCGGAGCCAGAAAGTTGGGGCCGGAACAGAAATCATCCAAACCGGCGGTGAGGCAATTGGGATCGCCGCCGATCGCCAGCTCGATGCCGGGAGCAGGATCGAAGATGCTGGAGCCGGTGACCGCGTCCGTGATTCCATTCTGGAATTTGGTGTAACCGAAGCGGACGCTGTGGGTGAAGGTTCCGGTGTTGAAGTCAACTCCTACCACATGATCGCGCGCGTGATTCACGTTGGCGAACGGCTGGAAGGAATTCGGAATGAACGGAAGCACGCTTCGGTTCTGATCAAATGAGAAACGATAGAAAGTTTTGAAACGTCCGGCTTGCCAGTCGACACGCCCCACCGTCTGGGTCTCGCGAAAAGGAGAGTCAAAGTTTCCCGTCAGGTTTGTGAACGCTCCTCCCGGCAGCACCGGGTCGATCAAGTCCTGCTTGTTGCGTTCGGCATCGATGAAGAAAAACAGCTTGTTCCTGATGATGGGCCCGCCCAGGCTCCCTCCGAATTGATTTCGTTGAAATGGATTCGTGGAATCGCCCGGCAGCGCCGCGTTGAGCGCCTGGTCGCGAAAATAGTAGAAGGCATCGCCGTGTAAGCCATTGGTGCCCGATTTCGTGGTTACGTTCACCGAACCTGAGGAAGTCAGCTCGGTGGACAGATCCAGCGACGATTGTTGCAGCGCCGATTCCTGGATGGCGCCCAGCGGGAGATTCTGCGTAGTCGTTCCGACAGTTTCGTCGCTGATATCTATTCCGTCGACCTCGATGCGTGCGGTTCGCCCGAAGCGTCCGCCGAAGGAAACCGACGAAAAGCCGTTCTTCGTGGGATCGAAAGTTCCGCCATCCTGAATTTGAACTCCCGGCTCAAGCTGTGCGAGGTCAAGAAAATTACGACCGTTGATCGGCAGGTTTTCGATCTGCTGGCTGGTGAGAACTCCCTGCACCGTGGCCTGCTCAGTATTGACTCCAACCTCCGAAGCTTGGACCTCGACTACTTGTGCGCTCTGCCCCACGGAGAGTTTCACATTGCCTGCGGAGGTCGTGTTCACTTGAACCGTGACCGCCATCTGGACGGTGCTGAAGCCGGTGGCCTCTACCTGAACCAGGTAGTTGCCGGGAGTCAACGCGCCGGACGCGTAGGCGCCAGAAGAGTTGGTTATGAGTTCTGAGGTTTGGCCCGTGCCCCGGTTACGGATCGTTACCCGGGCTCCGTTCACCAACGCGCCGGAAGGATCGGTGACTGTTCCCTGAATGCTCCCGGTTGAAATGGTCGTCTGGGCGAACATCGCCACAGACAGAAATAGAAAACAAATTACCGATGATGCGATAAGACGAAAACGTCTTATCCCGGCTGGCGATTTACAAAAATTCACAGAAATTCTCCTTTTTGATTCATCCTGACTTTGAAGACCAACCCAGAGAACAGAAGCAGGAGAGTCGCGGAGCGGAGAGGAAAAACGGCAGCTTGCGAAGATCGCGTCGTCCGTAAAGTTATGTCGCGCCGGCCGACGGATCACAATACCCGAGACAAACTACAGGGCCCCAGAGCAAATTGTTTTCTGCATGAACTGTGCCAAACAGCGCCTGTGTCGGGCCGTGTTAGTCTTCAGTAATTTAGCGGAACTATTTATCGGATGACGTAGATTCACACAGAGCGAAATACAAAAACTGGAATCACTGCTCTTCCGGGAAATGGAGATTTGCGATTGAGTCATCTCCGCCAGGTCTCGGCACTGTAAAGAACTGTCAAAATAAATAAATATTTACGATCAGAATAAAAAAACTAAGAACTCAAAACTGGGAGCATAGAACTGGGTTTATTAGCCATTCAGCAGATCGATTCGTCACAACTTCTTAACTTTCGCTGTCCGGGGTCGCGATGATTAAACGCCGCTTGGTTGTACTCGCAGTTGCATTCACATTCTGCTCGTCCATACCCATGCTTTCTCAGACACGCTCGAACGATCAGGGCTCAGGCGACAAAACAAAAGTTGATCTGCTCGTCACTGGCGGCATTATCGTCACTATGGATGGACCTCGTCGAATCCTCGAAGACGGCGCCGTGGCCGTGAAAGGAGACGAGATCCTGGCAGTAGCATCCCGAGCAGAACTTGAAAACAAATACCAGCCCGCCACAACGATCGATGCCAGAGGCGGCCTGGTTTTGCCCGGCCTCATCAATGGCCACACCCACGTGCCCATGACCCTTTTCCGCGGGCTGCACGATGACGTCACCCTCAACGATTGGCTCTACAAATACATCTTCCCCGCCGAGGCCAAAAACGTGAACGAAGAATTCGTCCGCTGGGGCACACGTCTCGCGGCCGCTGAACAGATTCGCGGAGGCGTGACAACCTTCGCCGACATGTACTACTTCGAAGACGCGGTCGCGGAAGAAACCAAAGTCGCCGGAATGCGAGGCGTGCTGGGGGAGACGTTTATCGACTTCCCTGCTCCCGACAACAAGAGCGAAGCCGAAACCCTTGCCTACACGGAGAAGTTCCTGCAGAAGTGGCAGGGCGATCCGCTGATCCATGCCGCTGCGGCTCCACACTCGATCTACACATGTTCAAAGAAGACTCTTCAGGACGCCGCGGCGCTGGCGCGGAAATATCACGCGCCCATCCTGATTCACACCTCTGAAATGAAGAAGGAATGGGAAGACAGCGAGAAGCAGAATGGAATGTCGCCAGTGCAATATCTGGACAAGGTCGGCGTGCTCGGACCCGACGTAGTATCCGCGCACTGCATTTTCGTCGACGAGGCCGATCGCAAAACTCTCGCTGAACGCCAGGTCGGCTGCGTCCACAATCCATCGAGCAACATGATGATCGCCAGCGGCGTCTCCCCTGTCCCTGAAATGCGGGCCGCGGGAGTAGCCGTCGGGCTCGGCACCGACGGCCCAGCCGGAAGCAACAACGATCTCGATCTCATGGAAGAGATAGACCTGGCAGCCAAGTTGGCGAAGATCACCAAGCTGAATCCGCTGGCTCTCAACGCCCGGGCCGTCGTGGAGATGGCAACGATCGATGGCGCCAGAGCTCTCCACATGGAAAAAGAAATCGGCTCCCTCGAAGCAGGAAAGAAAGCTGACCTGATTGTGATCAGCCTGGACGAGCCCAACGCCGTGCCGATGTACGACGTCTACGCGCAACTGGCATACGCACTGAAAGGCAGCAATGTTGAAACCGTTGTGATCGGCGGGCGCGTGGTGATGCGCGATAGAAAACTACTCACCGTGAATGAAGAACAAGTAATAACCAAAGCACGCGAATACAAAAAGACAATCGCCAAATCGCTGGGACTTCCGTAGACACAGGTCGCTATTGCTATGCAGTGGTCGTGTTTGATTTTAAAATCCGTGAAGATCCGCGCAAATCCGTGGCTCAGTTCTTGACTATCTCCGGCGCCGCCGTAGCAGGCGGCGTATTGCGGCTGCGCTGCGCACTAACCAGCCCATCAATAATCACCATGCCAATGCCCGGCAAATCTCCCAGTTGGATGCTCTCCAGCACAGTCTTCCCTGCCGAGTGTTGAGCTTTATCGATCATGACGAAAGTTGCGGCGCGGCCCACAACCACCAGGCCGCAATCCAGATTCCGGATCTTTGCCGTGTTGCCGGTCGCGAAACAGACCGCCGTCTCGGCCGGTATTTCTCCGAGCGATGCCAGCATCGAAACCATCCGCAGAATTCCGAGTGGCTGTACACCTGACCCGGCCGGCGAGTCGGTTCCCAGAATTACGCGATCGAGTTGCTTCAATTCTTTTGCTGTCCGTAAAGTGAGCAGTGCGGCCCTTTCATTTCCATTGTGAACCACCTCGATGGCGCGCGCTGACTTCTCGCACAGGGCCACAATCTGATCGTCCGGCAGCGCAGTGTGGCCGCCGTTGATGTGGCCGATCACATCGGCATCGGCCGCCAGAACGATGTCCTTATCGATCAGGCTGGATCCGGGGATCGATGGCCCCCCGGTATGAATGGTGCTTTGAATTCCATATTTCCTCGCCCAGGCGACCATCTCTCGTGCGGTGGCCCCATCCCTCACGCTGCCCAGGCCGACTTCACCCAGCATCGTGACGCCCGCCGCAGCCAGGTCCTTAAAGTCCTCTTCAACCATTCCATGCTCGATCACCGGAGCTCCGGCGTGAACACGGACACCGCCGGGACGAAATGCGGAAAAACAACGCTGTGCGGAAATTGCCATGGCCTTCAGTCCGATTACGTCTTTCGGGCGCCCGGGCGTGTGCACCTCGCCGGCGGAAATCATAGTGGTAACTCCGCCGTGCATGTAGCTGTCGATCCAGCCGAGCTGGTTCTGACGCGGCGTCCAGTCGCCGGCCACCGGATGCACATGGCTGTCGATCAATCCCGGCACCATCGTCGTGCCCTTGGCATCAATCACCAGGGTCGCGTTATCCGTATCGATATCTTTCTGTTTGCCGATGGCTAAGATCTTGCCGTCAACCGCGACCAAAGTGTCGGCATCCGAAATGGGGTTCCGCAGGTCTCCGCTAAGCAGCAGTCCAATGTTGCGGATTACGAGCCGCGATTGCACCCTTGCCCGTACGGGATCGGTTTTGCTGTTGACATCGGCCATGGATCGAACCTCTCGAGGGGAGAGAATGTTATAAGCTTGCTTTAAATCACAGACCAGGTGGACCCGGTATGGTATCTCCCAATATTGTTTTCTGGGAAGTGGACACGCAAAAGGATTTCATGCTGCCCGGCGGCAATCTCTATGTGCCGGGCGCCGAACGCCTGCTGCCCAACATCAAAAGGCTCACCGATGCCGCCCGCCAGGACCGCGTCTTTCTGGTTTCTCACGGCTGCTATCACGTTAAGGACGACCCCGAGTTCTCCACCTTTCCTCCGCATTGCGTCAAAGGCACTCCCGGAGCGGGGTTTGTTCCCGAGGCCCTGACTGGCAAAGTAGCCACGGTCCCCAACCAGCCCGCAGCGAAGCTGCCGGTGGATCTTTCTCAATACCAGCAGATTCTCCTCGAAAAGCAGACGCTCGACATCTTTGCCAGCCTCCATGCTGATGAACTCCTGAAGCGCTTCGATCCCAGGACTGAGTTTGTCGTCTTTGGTGTGGTCACCGAATTCTGCGTCAACTTCGCCGCCAGGGGCCTGCTTGAGCGCGGGCGCCGGGTCGCGGTGGTTCAGGACGCGATCGAAACCTTGAATCCCAAAGATGGGCAACAAACCATTTCGGAACTGAAGGCTGGTGGCGCCCGATTCGTTAGCACCGATCAGGCTCTGGAACTTCTCAATCATCACCCATAATCGATTCGACAACGTCCGCCGGTCGCAGGGCAATGCCTGTGCAGTGCGCCTTCCTCCGGTAAGGGCGTCATGCTGAGCTTGCGAAGCATATCGCGCGGAGCGGATATGCATTTTACCTGCGGACGCAGCGAGGCGCGCAAGAGCCTCGAGACTGAAGTCTCTCAGGATGACTGCATTCGGGGAGCTAACGTAAAACTAGCGTCCGCCGGTCGCAGTTGCTGCCCCAGTATGAAAACCTACTTCCTGGATGGAGTCATCCTGAGGGACTTCAGTCCCGAAGAGCCTGCCCTGAGCGAAGTCGAAGGGATGTTGCGCGCATTGCCACATTTGCAGCCGAAGGCCACATCCGCTCCATGCGATATGCTTCGCAAGCTCAACATGACGCCTTCTCCGAGCAACACAACCTGATCATGCCTCCCCGGCCTCAGGTTGCGGTTGACACTTGAGGTCGAATGGAAGTATCGTTCTGCGCACGATTATTGTAGAAATCGGAAATCCCAGCTGATCATTTGTCCGCGACGACAACGCACCGCCGAGATCACTTAATTGCTGAAGTTTACTGAGCTTGGACGCCAAAGGTCTTGAAAAGGCCTGATGCCCGGGTGCATAGTCACGCAAAGAAGTCGCGTGCATAAAGTTAAAAGGGTTTTCCAAGGTTCGTGGGGATGCGACGGCTGGTTTCGCCGATCGCGATGCAGGAGGGGGAGACTGATGATTACTCGAAAGACGCTGCTCGTGCTGTTCTGTACCCTGGTATTTCCCGTCTGTCCACTGCTGTACGGTCAAGCCGCTGGAAGCTTCGCCGGAACCGTGACAGACAAGACCGGCTCGGTTATTTCGGGCGCGGACGTAAAAGCCACCGTACAAGGCACCGGCATCTCTCGCGATTCGAAGACCGACGACAGCGGGCACTACCTCATGCCGTTGCTGCCGATCGGCGAATACACTATTCGAGTGGAGTCACAGGGTTTCGGCCCGGTCGAACAGAAAGACATCAGGCTGCAGGTGGACGAGCATCGTGAGCTGAATTTCACCCTCACCCCAGCCTCGGTGACCTCGACGGTCGAAGTCAGCGCGTCCGAGGTGGCCGTACAGACCACGAATCCGACTCTGGGTCAGGTCATCACCTCGGAGCAGGTGGCCGAACTCCCGTTGAACGGACGCAATTTCGTGCAGTTGGCAACTCTCACCCCCGGTACCACCCAGGAAACCAATCCCAACAGCTTCTTCAACGGCGGCCCCAGCAGCGAAGTCTCCGCCCGCGGAACCTACTCGCTCTCCGTAGGTGGATCGCGAGCGCAAAGCACCGACTGGCTGCTCGACGGCAATGACAACAACGAGCTCACCGGCGGCGGCATCGCTATCCTGCCTTCCATCGACGCCATCCAGGAATTCAAGGTTCTCACCTACAACTACTCGGCGGAATATGGCACGCGCGCGGGTCCGACGGTGCTTGTAACCACAAAATCCGGAACCAACGGCATACACGGATCGCTCTTCGAGTATTTCCGCAACACCAAGCTCGATGCCCGCAGCTACTTCGCATCCTCCCGAGAGCAGTTCAACCTCAACCAGTTTGGCGGATCGCTCGGCGGCCCCATCAAGAAAGACAAGACGTTCTTCTTCGTCGACTACCAGGGCAAGATGCAGCGGCACGGCATTCCCTTCGTGGGATTGATTCCGACCCAGGCCATGGTGAATGGAGACTTTACCCAGGATCCATTGGGCGGTACGAGAGGCGTCACTTCATACAACGGATTTGTTTTCCCCGATCTCAACAACCCTTTTACCTTCTCGCCGCTGCAGTGCGACGGAACCGGAAATCCAATCGCGCCGGACTCTACGGGAGCCCAGACTGGCGGCACTCCCTGCAACAAGATTCCTGCTGCCATGATCGACCCGACCGGCCAGGCGATGATGAGGCTTTATCCGGTCAGCAACGCGGTCAACACCTCCACCCTCACCAACTACGCCAACGTTCCGGTGAGAAGGCTGAACGAAGGCGAATTTGACGGGCGCATTGACCACAATTTCTCGCAGAAAGACACGTTGTTCGCCCGCTTCAGTTACGACCAGGCAGTGTCATTCGTCCCCGGCGGTTCACCCGGATTCGCCGAGCCCAGCGCATTCGCCAGCTCGCAGGACATCACCAACCACGGGCGCAATGCGTCGATCTCTGAAACCCACATTGTCAACGAGCACAACATCAATCAGTTCACCTTCGGCTTTAACCGGATTTTCAACCATATCTCCTCTTTCGGTGACGGTTCCTGCGAAGCGGCCAATATCGGAATTCAGGGCGCCGATCTGAACAGCCGGTGCGCGGGCGCGCCCCCGGGATTGTCACAGTCCACCAAGGACTGCATGAGCTGCGGCCTTAGCGCGACGTTGATGAACAACTACTGGGCGCTGGGTGATCGCGGCTTCGCTCCCTTCCAGGGCGGCACCAACGTTTTCTCCATCTCCGACTCGTTCGATATGATTCGCGGCAACCACAACATCCGCGTGGGGGCCTCGGTTCGCATGCAGCAGATGAACGTTGAAACCAACGCCTTCCAGGACGGTTTCTTCATCAACTTCGGGCTTTCAAATGACGCAGCTGCCGATCTGCTTGTAGGCCAGCTTGGCGGGGGCATTCACGACCAGACCTTCAACGGAGCCACCACCGGCCGGCGCTGGAAATTATTCCGTCCCTACGTTCAGGACGACTGGCGAATCACCAACAGCCTCACGGTAAATATCGGGCTGGCCTGGGCGCTTACCACCCCCGTCACCGAGGCTCAGGGTCGTCAGGCAAACTACGACCTGGGCAGCGGCAAACTTCTGGTAGCAGGCTCGGCGTCAATCGCCGGTTGCGCCATCTGCGTCCGCAGTGACGGAGCGGCTGGGGTCAAGATGGATAAGACCGCTCTCGAGCCTCGCATTGGAATCGCATGGAGGCCAATGGGAAGTCAGACCACAGCATTACGAGCTGGCTACGCCATATTCCACGATTCGTCGTGGAACCAGGGCGCACAGGGGCTCTGGGAGAACCCGCCGTACTTTGCTGAATCCGACAACTTCTCCGGCGCGGGCTGTCCATTCGGGAATGCAACATCCGTCGCTCCCCTGAATTGCGGCATCCAGCGCCTCTTCCTTCCCATCATCACTTCACCGCCGCCCCCGGACACGTTCCCGGGAACGGTGCAGTCCCAGAACCTGGACTTCAAACAGGGCATGGTGCAGCAATTCAATCTGAACGTTGAGCACCAGTTCCCCGCCAACGTAGTGTTCACGCTGGGATACGCGGGCTCACGCGGCTCGCACATCCTGGTGGATGGCTTGAACTTGAACGTCACTTCACCGGCAGCGTGTCCGGGCGGCAGCGCTCCCATACCCGGCTACACATTGGGTTGCGGCTACACGACTCCCATTTCGCCGTTCGGGGTGATTTCAAACAACAATGACGTCGGCCGGGCGCGTTATGACTCCTTGCAGGCCAAGGCAGAAACCAAGAGCTCGCGGCATGGACTCTATGCCCTGCTGGGGTACACCTGGTCCCGCACCTTCGACTCCGGCTTTGCCGACGGTCTGGGAACATTCCCCGGCGCAACCTACTGGCCCTTGCCCGGCGCCGAGAAGGCGGATTGGGGACTTTCGCAGTTGAACCTCAATCAGCAATTCACCGCCAGCGTGATCTATGACTTGCCGCTTGGGAAGGGCAAGAGCATCGGTAGCAACTGGAACGCGGCAACCAATGCCATCCTGGGCAACTGGCAGATCAATGTCATTCAAAAGGTGACCACCGGATTCCCGCTGTTCGTGGTTAACAGCGCCAACAACTCGGCAGTCAACTTCCAGTGGAACGGCAATAGTCTGAACCGCCCCAACCAGGTCGGAGATCCCAACAAGGCAGGGCCTGTGGCCGCCAACCCAACCTGCAATGCACCCGACAAGATTCACACGGTAACAAACTGGTTTAATCCCTGTGCATTCACAACACCTCCAGATGGAGAGCTAGGAAACGCTCCCCGTGCGGCAGTTTACGGACCGCGGTTCGTCAACACCGATTTCTCCGCGATCAAGAACTTCCCCTTGTCATTCCGCGAGGGAATGATGGTGCAGTTCCGGGCCGAGTTCTTCAACATCTTCAACCATCCCCAGTTCTTCCTGAGCGGCGGGAGCAGCGGCATGCAGGACATCAATGCACCCACTAGTTTCGGAGTGGTGAACGGGACGGTAAACAACCCGCGCGTGGTTCAGTTCGCCCTCAAGCTGAATTTCTAGGGCGGCAAGCATCGCGGTTTTACTTCGGGCAGACTGGGAAAGCTGGAGCAATCCAGATTTAGCTCAGCCTGCCCTCAGCTTTGCCAACTCATGGAACGCTTAGCACCGGAAGATTCGGTGAACAAAGATTCGGAGAACAAAGACTCGGGGAACAATGGATCGCTGCAAGTGGAAAGCCTGCCTCGTCGTGCTGACTGCCTTCCTGACCGCTCTCTTGCAAACCGCGTCCGCCTCAGCCCAGACAATCAAAGTCATCGTTGACCAGGACGCCCGCGGCCCGGGCACCAGCGACCAGCAGGCGATTCTGGTTTTCCTGCAGTCCGAGAAATTTGACGTTCTTGGCATCACCACCGTAAGTGGTGACCAGTGGGTAAAGGAAGAGACCCAGCACGTCCTGCGCATGCTCGAGGTCGCGGGCCGCACCGATGTTCCCGTGATCGAGGGCGCCGAGTTCCCTCTCCTCAACTCCAAGGAAGAGAGTGAGCGCTGGGAAGCCATGTACGGCAAGCTGGAATACAAGGGCTGCTGGACTGAGCATTTCGAAGCCAACCGCTCCACCGTCTACGACGAGCCTTATCACGCCCCCGATGTGATTCCGCCAATGAAAGAGGGCGTGCCGCACATTCAGGCCGCCTCCGGCACCGCTGCGGAATTCATAGTCAGGATGGTGCACAAGTATCCGGGTGAAGTAGTGCTTTGGGCGGGAGGGCCGCTGACCAATTTTGCTCTGGCCCTGAAACTCGATCCTGAAGTGGCGACGCTGGCCAAGGAGTTCGTCATGATGGGCGGCGGGCTGTACGCCGACAAAGGCGCGATCGATCCCGGGGCCATCGATGCCCGTCGCGAGTTCAACTGGTGGTTTGATCCCGAGGCCACGCGCATCGTGTTGCGAGCGCCCTGGAAGAAAGTCACCATCACGCCGATCGATATCTCGGTCAAGACCCGGTTCACGACTGAAATGAAAGCTGCGATCTCCAGGGCAAACACTCCGGTCACGCAATATCTGGATAAGTACTCGCTGCCGGGCTACATGTGGGACGAAATTGCGGGCGTCGCATTGATCGATCCGTCTATCATCACCGGCCAGAAGCAGCTCTACATGGACCTCGACGTGGATCACGGCGCCAGTTACGGCAAGACAATTTTCTGGAATTCAAGCACCAGGGTTCCGCCCTACCTGCGGTTGTCCAACGTGCAATTCGACATTGACGCGGAGAAGTTTTACAAGATTTACATTGATCTGATGACCCGGCAAGCGCGCCGTTGATGTGCGCAGGGGCGGGTGTCCTCACCTGCCCAGCCGGGCGCAGCCCGACAGTTGAGCGAGTTAGAGTCGGGCGAGCTAAAGCCTGGCGAGCTGGCGCTCGCCTGCCCAGATGGGAACATCTGGGCCTACGTGGCCGGCTGCAGTACACACTAATGATGAAGCCATGCAAATTCCGTTTGCCAATTGTCTTCGTTCTGCTGACGGCATGCTTCGCTCACACCCAGCAGCGGCGCAAAGTGATCATCAATCAGGACTGTTCCGGACCGGGCGGCAGCAACATGCAGACCCTGCTCACGCTGATTCAGTCTCCACAGGTTGAGGTGCTGGGAATCACCGTCGTCAGCGGCAACCAGTGGCGCGACGAAGAGGTCGCTCACACCCTGCGCCTGCTGGAGATCATCGGGCGCACCGACATTCCGGTTATGCCAGGCGCGGTCTTCCCTTTGGTTCGCCGGCGTGAAGACTCACAGATGTGGCAGCAGCGTTACGGCAAGGTGGGATTCGCGGGCGCCTGGGATGACCGCTGGTGGCATGAACCCTTTGTCATCCCCGATCTTCCCGAAGGCCCGCCAACAACGAAAGCCTCGAATGAAGACGCGGTTCACTTCCTGATCCGGAAGGTTCATGAATTTCCCCACCAGGTCACGATTTATGAAGGTGGCCCCATGACCAACGTGGCGCTGGCCATCTCCATCGATCCACAGTTCCCCGAACTGGCGGAGCAGTTAGTGTTCATGGGTGGAAGTCTCGGTCCGCAGACAGACGATCCGGAGTTCGTAAGCAATCCGCGTCACGAGTTTAACTTCTGGTTCGATCCTGACGCTGCCCAGATTGTGTTGCGGGCGAACTGGAAGAAGATTGTCTGCACCCCGGTGGACATTTCAATCAAGACCCGCCTGACCCCGGCAATGATTAAACAGATTGAATCCAGCGGCACACCGTTGGGCCTTTACGTTGCCAAATTCTTCCGCACCGGGCAGGGCGGCGAATATATGTGGGACGAGTTGGCCGCGGCGGCATGGATCGATCCGTCTTTGATCACCAAGACCGAGACTCGATACATGGGCGTCGATCTGGACCGCGGAGCCGGCTATGGAAACACCCTGACCTGGACGGAGAAGGATAAGCCGAAGGTCAGGGCACAGCCGGTTGAAATCCAGGTTGATTTGGACAATGACAAATTCAACCGCATGTTTGTGAAGTTGATGAGCTCGGCCACTCCGGGCGCCCACTGAAATCCTGCCGGCGCTTCAGTCAAAACAACCTCGCCGTAAACCGGAGGAATGTTCCGGTAGTGGGTCAGTTTGAATCTCCCCTTCTCATGATGGGGTCATCCTGAGCTTGCGAAGGATCTAGCGCGCAGCGCATATGGACTAACGACGATTGTGACGGTGCGCGCGGGATCCTTCAGGGCTGAAGTCCCTCAGGATGACGCCCATGCCGGTGGATCAAACTGGCCCACTACTCATGTTCCACATGGAACACTTTGGAAAAGCGCCGTAAATATCACATCGTGCGGCGGTTAGATGGTATAGCTACAGAAACAGCCTTGGGGAATTCGAGGCGCGGATACCCGATAGTGCCGAAATGTCGGCGGCGTGATTTGGCGTCGGCGTTCGAAGATCCTATTTCAGCTTGAACCGAAGCGAGAGTTATTTCGGTTTGGTGGCAGAAGAAGAAGGGGTGCGAAGCGTGTATACGAACTGCCGGACCTCGTGCCGCTCGCGCTCGATTTGTTCTGCCGATTGCCGGGCCAGTTGATCGTAGAGCTGTAGTTCCTGTTGCGCTTTCACCTTTTCGCCGGTCCTCCGATAGACCTGCGCCAGCCGGTAGTGAGCCTCCTGCTCTTGCTCGGGCATGCTGGCGCTGGCCTCGACGGTTTTCTGATAGGCGGAAATCGCCGATGGAAAATCCTTCCGGTCAGAGCACAGAACTCCCAATTGCAGATACGCAGCGCCGAGCCTGGGATCGAGGCTGACGGATTTCTTTAACAGCGCTTCCACCTGTGCGGCAGTAGCTGCGTCGTCGGGGCTTTTCCTTCGCTTCCAGAGACCGACCGCATAGTAATAATTGGCCAGGGCATTTTCCGGCTGGAGGCTGGCAAATCGCTCAAGCCTCTGGACCAGTCCCTCAGACTGGGTGGTCTCTACCCTTTGGATCGTTCCCAAAAACAGATACGGATTTGGGTCGGCAGGATTCAGGTCCGAGGCTTCGCAAAGACGCTGGGCGGCGTGTTCGTTAGAGCCGCTGGCATACCAGGCAACTCCCAACCCCACCAGCATCCGTGAGGATTGCGGGAACAGGCGATTGCCCTTGGTGAAGACTTCGATGGCCGGCTCGATGGCACGATGAAGCAGAAGTTCAGCGCCCCAGTTGAAGAAATTGGATTCGCTGGGATTGGTTTCCGCGGCGCGCTGATATTCGCGAACAGTCTGGAGAGGATCGCCCCGTGCGTCGTTATCTGTTGAACCGCGCCCTTTAGCAGATCCAGCTCCGACTCCTTCGTTTGGAGTGGCAGTAGTGATTGGATCGGCATGAACCGAAGGGCTTCCCAGCGACACAACGTCCCTGGCGAGCACGTCTTTGGTTCGCGCTACCGTATTCGAGCCGTGCCCGCCGAGGTCTGTAGGGTCTGTAACCCCGGCTACAGTGAATTGGGGCTCGTCGAAAAACTCGGGCTGGGCGGTGGCGGAGTGTTGCGGTGAAGAAGACTGCGCTGTAGCGGTGCCAGAGAGAGGCTGGCATTGGCCCTGCGCCGCTCGCAGGGCGCACAACACGATCAGCGCAGTTACACATCCCCCCTTGAGAGACACAAAGCGTCCGAGCCGACGCTGGTTCAGGTGAATTTGGTCCATCGGACCCATAAGAAGGTAAATCGAGGGGAAATAGAAACCACGCACAGCCTTCGAGGCTTATTCTAGTTGTCGAGCCCGTCGTCCGCAATCGTCGCAGTGTGTTGGCGGGTCCTAACTTGATTGATTTAACGGGCTTCGCACCTTTGCGGTGCTCCTGGCGACCCTTGCGGTTTAAAACCTTTTCGCACATACCTCGGAAAATCGAAAGCCTTTAACCGCAAAGAACGCAGAGAAAACCAAGTCAGGACACTACCTAAGTGGTTCTCGAGCAGGCTTTCAGGCGACAGGCGCTGGTATGATATGAAATAAGCGGCTGAAATAGTGGTTGCGGCTCTGTCGTCGCACACTGCCCACCTCGTTCTATTGGGAGCCTCCGGCCTCGTTCGAAACGCCCGGCGACGGAGTGGTCCACCCGTCACGATTTTCAGATTCACCATGCCATCATCCTCTCGAACTCCGAACGGAAGAAACCTCGCCGCTCCAGCCGACCCGACAGTTAGTCCTTCCCGGATTGTTGGCACGGGAGAGATGGCGGAGTTGACCCGTGGCTTCGATTGGGGGAAGACAGTCCTCGGTCCGGTGGAGAGTTGGTCTGACACTCTGGTGACTACGGTCAACCTGATTCTTGCCTCCAGGCACCCGATGTTTTTGTGGTGGGGTCCTGACCTCATCCAGTTCTACAACGATGGCTACCGGCCAAGCATCCGTGGCGACAAACATCCATCCGCTGTGGGCCAGCGCGGGATTGAATGCTGGCCGGAAATCTGGCCGATCATTGGACCGCAAATCGAAGCAGTAATGAGGCGCGGCGAGTCCACATGGAATATCAATCAACTGGTCCCGATCAATCGCGATGGGAAGCTCGAAGAGGTGTTCTGGACGTACAGCTATAGTCCGGTGAGGAACAAGGACGGCGCGGTCGATGGCACGCTGGTGGTCTGCAGCGAGACAACCGAACAGGTATTGAGTGAGCGCCGTCTGCGGTCGTTGATGGCAATTACCTCGGAGTTTCTGGTGCTGGAGCAGGCTCCAGAGTCTCTGCCAATGCTATCGCTGATGCGAGCGGTGGTGAGCAAACTGGATCAGGATCCAGCCGATGTCCCGTTTGCCGCGCTGTTTCTACTGGATCAAGGCGAGATTCGCCAGGCTGGAAACACGACTTCGGCGGGCGTTCTGGCCACGCCCGATCATTGGCCGTTGCTCGAGGTTGCGAACTCTCAAACGCCGCTGTTGCTCGACGAACTGCCGCGAAGTTTGGGTGAGATTGTCCGCGAGCCCTGGCCAGAGCCTGTAACGCGAGCCTGCCTGTTACCGCTCTCCCTGTCTGGGTTGTCGATGCAGGCAGTGCTGGTATTTGGCATCAGCCCTCGCTTGCCTTTCGATCAACGCTACGAGACTTTTCTTCAACTTGTAGGCACCCGCATTGGCACTCTACTGCAAGGCGAATTTCATCGGATGGAGCGGGCCCGGGACGAGGAAAGATTCCGGCGACTGGTAGAGGCGAATCCGTTCGGAACTGTGATTGGAGACTTAAGCGGAGGAGTGAAGTATGTGAATCCGGTATTCCTGGCGGCTTTGGGATACTCCGAGGAAGAGGTCAACGCAGGAAAAGTACGATGGGATGATCTCACGCCACCGGAATATAAGGACGAAGATGCGCGCGCGGTCGAGCAACTGCGAACCTCGGGCCGATGCGATGTGTACGAAAAAGCGTTTATCTCAAAAGACGGCCGCCGCATTCCAATCCTGATCGGCGCGTCGACTCTTGACTCCGCCGATGGCGATCCCGGAGTGGCGGCGTTCGTGACTGACCTGACCCCATTGAGAGCCGCTGAAGAGGCCTTGCGAAGGGCGAATGACGAGCTTGAGAAAAAAATTGCTGACCGCACCTTGGCCCTTGGAGCCGAGATTCTGGATCGCCGGCGTGCAGAAATGAGCTTGCGGGAGCTCACTGGGCGTTTATTGCGCTCGCAGGACGAAGAGCGTCGACATATGGCTCGCGAACTGCACGATCATGCAGGACAGACGTTGATTGCCCTGGGTTTCAATCTCTCCGCGCTTAATGAGGCCACCGGCGACCGGTCTCCGGAAATCACCAGGCTGGTGGATGAGAGCCATCAGCTGTCGAATGACTTATCGAAAGAAATTCGGACGCTGTCATACCTTTTGCATCCTCCGCTTCTTGATGAATCTGGACTGGAGTACGCCCTGCGCTGGTACGTGACCGGATTCGCGGAGCGAAGCAAGATCAAAGTCGATCTGGTTCTGCCCGAAGATTTTGGAAGGCTGCCGAGCGAATTGGAACTGGTGGTCTTTCGAGTGGTGCAGGAAAGTCTTACCAACATTCATCGCCATTCCGGCAGTTCTACGGCCAGAATCTGCCTGGAACGTTCGCAGCATCAGGTGGAGCTTGAGATAAGCGACCAGGGCAAGGGAATGTCTCCGGAAAAACTGGGTGAAATGACTGCCGCCCGCGTCGGCGTCGGAGTGCGTGGAATGGAAGAGCGGGTGCGGCAGTTCAATGGAAATCTCAGGATTGTATCCGACTCAAACGGAACGAAAGTGATCGTCGTACTTCCCCTGGCAAAGGACGCCTAGCACTTTCAGTCCGCGATGCTTTCTCTTTTCCGCGGAAATTGACGCAGTTAGAGAGAAGAAGTCAGTTGTCGGGCCGCACCAAGCCTACTCTTCTAGCTCGCTCTCTTCCGGCGCATCGGTGGGACTCGAGAACTCAATGCGGTACCCGTCGGGATCGGTGAGCGGTACTACCCAGAGACGGTTTCCCACAGACGGACGTTTCCGCGTCTGAATTCCGCGCGATTTGAACTCGCGGTAAAGAGCCAGCGCGTCTTCGCACTGGAAACAGACATTTACTCCGGTCCCAAGCGCTTCCTTTGGGCGGTGTTCAGGCCAAAACTCCTGAAGCATGATGGCGGCTTCGCCAAGTTCAAGCCAGCACCAGCGAACCCTGCCGTCAGGGTGATCTTCGGCACGGTCGGGAATCCAGTGGTTCTTCATTTTGAACCCAAGCCCATCAACATAGAAACGTAGGGAAGACTCCATATTGGTGACGCCGAAAAACGGGACAGCCTGCTTGACGTTCACACTCGTGACGGTCGCAACGGCCACAATTCACCTCACAAACAACCCTCCCTAATAGTAGCAAGCGAGCCAATTGACGAAAAATGAGGTTCGAAACGCCCTACTGCACCTCTAGATGGAAATTTTCGACCAGCATGATATCGACGGCTGACCGGTCGACTTGGGAAAAGATGATCTGCTTCCCATCGGGCGACACCGCGAAGCCGGGATCCCAAGAAGGTGGAAGACTGTCTACGTCCGCGATTTTGGTTACTGTTTGATTAGGAAATGCAGCAAATTCAATAGCTGGATGTTGGCCCGATTCGTCCATGTAATAAATTCCTCGATCCGTCAGAGCCCAATTTCCCCAGTGCGCCGGTAATGGTCGAGGAAGAATCAAGACCTCATCGCCTCCTCTTGTGGCCATTCGCCAGATGCCAGCCTGATCGTCTTTGGCGAAGTACAGGAACCGGCCATCGGAAGACTCAAACGCCGCGAAGCCGCCATGCTGCGTAACCTGGGCAGGCTCTCCTCCGCTGACGGCGACCTTCCAAATCTGCGGTGCGCCACTACGATTCGACGAAAAGTAGACGAACCTTCCATCCGCCGACCAACTTGGGACTTTATCCTCGGCGGTGCCATCGGTGAGAGCAAATGGTTTGCCACCCTCGGCATTGATCATCAGGATCTGGCTATGCTTGTGTGGCCGGGAATCGAAGACGATCCGCTTGCCGTCAGGAGACCAGCGAGGCGTCCCACTGACGGCTTTCAGAAACGTCAACTGCTGGGGATCGGAGCAGTCCGCGGCGTCGCATGTCCAAACCTCCATGTCGCCGGAGCGCTGCGAAGAAAACGCGACCTTTTTGCCGTCCGGCGAGAATCGCGGACTGTTGTTGTAGGTTGCGGATAAAAAGAAGGGCTTCGCGACTTTCTTTGAGTGAACGCCGTCGGAAATCTCGATCACCCAAAGGTTAGGACGGATCAAGCCCTGCCTATAGGCGAGGCGATGACCGTCACGCGAGATTGCGGGCTGGGCCGCGACAGCGCCCCCCAGAGGCAATCGGGTTGGCTCGCCTCCCGCAGCCGGCACCACCCAAAGTGATTGGCTTCCATCCCGGGACGAGGAGAAAACAATATCGTTCGAATCTGCCGTCCAGGTCGCGCCGTTCACGAACGCGTTATCGAAAGTCAGTCGGCGAGTAACGCCACCGGATATCAGAACCGTATAAATGTCCGCGGTTGCCTCTCCAATGATTCTTATAAAGGACACGGATTTTCCGTCAGGCGAGAAAACCGGGTCCTGGTCTCCAACTACTTTGTCTGTCGGAAATGTCAGTTGATGCGGCTGCAAATCGTCGGCCGACATGAGAAACAGAGCGAAGGGCGCGTCCGGAGAACTCTTGTCCGAAAACACTAGAAGCTGCCCGGCCGGCGACCAGCTAAGACCGTTGCAGCCTATCGCTTTTCTGAGCCTTCTCTCCGCGCCACCAAGTGAGGGCACAAGAAAGATGCCAGCGTTCTCGCCGCAACGTTCGAACGCAATGTAGCGGTCGTCGGAAGTCCAGGCAGCACAGCACACGAAACCACTACTTTGGGTGAGTTGCAACGGTTTCTCGGTTCCGATGCGTTTTACGTAAACATCGGTTCCTTTCGCTGTATTGCCATCCCAGATAAACGCTACTTGCTGACCGTCCTTCGAGAACGCAGGATGATCTTCTGCGCCGGGATAAGTTGTAAGGGGCAGCGTCCTCATGGGTGGGCTCAACACCCGGCCGCGAAGCATGTATTGCGCCGTGCCCAATCCAAGCGCCGCAAGAATGACTAACGGGACCAAAATCGCGGAGCTGGGAAGACGAAACCGCGAACCTGCCGGTGCGGCCGACCCGCATTCGATCTCTTCGGGCATCGAGCCGGGACTTCGGACATCGGCCAGAAAGCGATAGCCGTGCCGGGGGACTGTCTCAATAAAACGAGGAGTGTCGGGGTTGTCCCGCAAGGCCTCGCGTAGTCTGCGGATGGCCGCATTCAGGCTGTGGTCGAAATCGACGAAGGTATCGGCCGGCCAGAGATGTTTGCGTAATTCCTCGCGAGTAACCAGTTTTCCGGGTCGTTCGAGCAGAGTGGCCAAAAGCTGAAAGGGCTGGTCTTGAAGCTTGATCTTGAGTCCATTCCGCCGCAGCTCCCGCTGTTCGAGGTCCATTTCGAATACGCTGAAATGAAGAATCCGCCGGATTGGGCCTTGGTCCGACATCGCGAACTCACGGCCAGGAGTCTAGCATCTTTTGAGCAGAATCGAAGGCTTGACGTTTCGTTTTTGCGGTTGCTTTGCTGCTAACTGCTGACATAACGACGTCGGCGCCGCGACGCCCGAGTAGACTTTGCGGTAACCAACAAAAAGGCCCGGGGCGAAGGAGGCCGAGATGAAAATTGTAGGCTGCGATCTACACGCGAAGCAACAAACGATTCCCATGGTGGACACTGAGGCCGGCGAGTTCACCGAAAAGACCCTGGCCCACGAAGAGAACAGGGTGCGAGAGTTTTACGCTGCCTTAGAAGGTCCGGTGGTGGTGGGCATCGAAGCCTTTGGAGCTAAGCAGTGGTTTTTGCAGTTCACGCCCTTCTTCCGAGCCGGGCTGAACCACAGCCAGGGGACATTTCTATTGTGGACAAAACGGGGACATTTCTATTGTGGTATGACACTACCCCGCGCGGAAATTGACTTGCCTCTATCCGCAGCCTAACATTGAGCGCCAGATGCTCGATCAGACGATCTCCCATTACCGCGTTGTAGGAAAGCTGGGCGGGGGCGGAATGGGCGTTGTATACGAGGCGGAAGACCAACGCCTCGGCCGGCGCGTGGCGTTGAAGTTCCTTCCCGAGGAGCTGGCTCAGGATCCGCAGGCGCGCGAACGATTTCAGCGGGAAGCGCGCGCGGCGTCGGCGCTGAATCACCCCAACATCTGCACCATCTACGATATCGGCGAACACCAGGACAGGCTTTTCATCGTTATGGAATGCCTGGAGGGCACGACGCTGAAGTATCGCGTCGAGGGGAAACCCATTTCTCTCGACCAGCTCTTGGACTTTGGGGTACAGGCTGCCGATGCACTCGAGGTGGCTCACGCGGCCGGCATCGTCCATCGTGATCTGAAACCGGCGAATCTCTTTCTGACTAAGCGCGGGCAAGCGAAGATTCTGGATTTCGGACTGGCCAAGATCACGGCCGGGCCTACGCCGCAGGCTACGGCGGCAGGATCATTGCCGACGATGGCCGTCGACCAGGATCATCTGACCAGCCCGGGCAGCACGCTGGGGACGGTGGCTTACATGTCGCCGGAGCAGGCTCGCGGCGAAGAACTGGACGCGCGCACCGACCTGTTTTCCTTCGGAGCGGTTCTGTATGAGATGGCGACCGGTCGTCAGCCATTCACCGGCAGCACGTCCGCAATCATCTTCGATGCGATCCTGAATAAGGCACCGACCGCGCCCGTGCGCATCAATCCTGACCTGCCGCCTCAACTTGAAGGCGTGATCAACAAATGTCTGGAGAAGGACCGCAGCCTCCGTTATCAGACGGCCTCCGATCTGCGGGCGGACTTACAGCGCTTCAAGCGAGATACGCAATCGTCCAAGATCGCGGCCGTTTCAGGGAAGAGCCCGGCAGTGGCGCTGCCGGCTAAGTCGCAACCTTGGCCAATATTGGCAGGCGCGCTCTCGGCTGCGGCAATCGTCGCAGTGTTGGTGATTGGGTATTTCGCGGGATGGTTCTCATCCGTGCAGCCTTATTCGCAAGCCCAGCTTAAGCCGCAGCAACTCACCGCCAACTCCTCCGAGGACCCGGTCGCGGTTACTTCAATTTCTCCCGATGGAAAGTATCTCCTCTACGCTGACCTCGAGGGGCTGCATCTCAGGCTGATTGCCAGCGGAGAAACACAGTCGCTGCCGATTCCTGATTCGTTCTGCTTCCGTTGAGCGCGCATTCAATGGTCCCTGGATGGGACCAAATTGCTGGTAAGCGGGCCGGTTGCGCAGGAAAAGCAAGCCATCTGGCTAATTTCGGTCATCGGCGCCACGCTGAAGAAAATGCGTGACGACGCCTTTGACGCTTCCCTCTCGCACGACGGCACCCAGATTGTGTTTCGCGATTCGGTGACGCGAGATATCTGGCTGATGAATGCCGACGGCGGGAATGCCAGACTCTTTATCAAGCCCCAAGAGGGCTACCATCTGTTCTCGCCGACGTGGTTTCCCAACGGCAATCGTATTTTGTACGGGAAGTACCGCGTCACGAACGGCGAAACCAGTCTGGCGATAGAGAGCCGGGACCTCAAAGGTAGCAACCAGGTCGTTCTGATTTCCAATCCGCAGTTGACCGATTTCACTTTGAGCCAGAGCGGAAGGTTTATCTACTCCGTCCGAGAGAAGCCGCCGAACGACTACGACTCCAATCTTTGGGAGCGGCGGTTCGACGACGCGACCGGCAAGCCGAAGGGGATTCCAAGACGTCTTACCGACTGGACTGGATTTTATTTTGGCAATCCGGAATTGACTGCCGACGGAAGCCGGTTTGTTTTTCTTAACGGGCGAGCCCAAAGCGATGTCTATCTGGCTGAACTGGCGAATGGGGGAAATGAATTGAAAGCTCCCCAACGCCTGACGCTCGATGAGCGCGTAGATTGGCCTGGCGGATGGTCGCCCGACAATAAGGCGTTGTTTCTCTATTCCGATCGCAACGGAAATTTTGACATCTACAAGCAGGGTCTGAGCGAGCGGAATGCTGAACCGATGGCCACCGGGCCTGATCAAAAATGGGCGCCACAGATCACCCCTGACGGCAAGTGGGTACTCTATATGCAATGGCCCAGGGCAGCGGAAGGTTCAGTAGCCGGGACCGGAAAGCTTATGCGCAGTCCGTTGGCGGGCGGACCCGCGGAGACGTTGCTGGAAATCAAGGGGCGTCCGGGATTGTTTGCCGGCGGCGACCCGACGAATTCGGTTGGAGGCTATCCCAGCTTCCGCTGCCCCTCGCACGGGAGTTCCGGTTGCGTTCTCGCGGAAAGAGGCGAGAATCAGATTTTGTTCACTGCTTTCGACCCTGTGCAGGGACGGAAATCCGAATTAGTCAAAGTTCCGAGCGATCCGGACAGCACCAGCTGGGATCTTTCTCCCGACGGAAGCCGCGTCGTTCTTTCCGTTTTTGATTACAAGGCGGCGGATATTCAAATCGTTCCTCTGGCGGGAGGAACTCCGCAGAAATTAAGCGCGATGCCGTGGACAGAACTGGCTGCGATTGCCTGGGCATCCGATGGCAAGAGCCTGTTTCTGGCCAGCTACTCGTCGCGCGGAACCGGAATTGTGCGCATGCCCTTGACCGGCGGACCCAAACTTTTGTTCAAGCAACCGAGTTGGGATATTTTCTCGCTGATGCCTTCACCCGATGGCCGCTATCTGGCGTTCGGACCCGTCATCACAGCTTCCAACGCCTGGACGATCGCATCCTTTCCCCGCAAATAGCGAAACGAGATGGGTCCTACGCTCAATCACTGCCGGTATTGTGCTGCGGGGTATAATCCGCCGATGCTCAAGCGACTTCCTGTCGTGCCGCTCCTGGTTGTCGCGCTGCGGAAGACGATTGGAGCAAGGGCCTTCTTGCTGCTCCAGCCGCGCGTCACCAACAATTGGCTCTGGATATGGATGTCAGTAATTTTTCAATCCAATGAACAATTACAAGCCCGGCGGCATTTCGGCGAGATCGGGATCGCGTACTACTGTTCTGTCCGGAGCACTCTGGTTCGAGGATAAATGACATGCAATCCAAGCAGCCATTTCACATCTCGCGGCGGCAATTTGTCAGCGCGTCCGCGGCTACGTTGGCGGCAGGCGCGTTCGCACGCGGGGCGTTGGCTTCGAATTTCAGACCCACAGCCGGCGGTGGCCCGTTCCGGGTCATTATTGATACCGACCCCGGCGTGGACGATGCGCTGGCATTATTGCTGGCCATGCGTTCGCCGCAGGTGAAGATTGAAGCCATCACTTCAGTAGCCGGCAATGTTCCGCTCGAACTGACTCTGCCCAATGCGCTGCGCATGGTGGAAATTGCCGGCCGGAACGACATCCCCGTCGCTGCGGGCGCCAGAGCGCCGCTAATGCGACGCATGGTCACGGCGGCTTACGTCCACGGCCAGAATGGCCTGGGAGGCGCGGTTTTTCCGGAGCCGACGACCAAGCCGGTCGCCGAGCCCGCCGCGCAACTGATCCGACAGATCGTCCGCAAATATCCTGGCGAAGTGACATTACTCCCCATTGGCCCGCTGACCAATATCGCGACCGCCTTGAATCTGGATTCCGAGCTTGCAGCGATGGTGCGCGGCATTGTCATGATGGGCGGGTCGCTTTCGGGAGGGAATATCACGCCGGCCGCTGAGTTCAATATTTATGTGGACCCGGAAGCGGCGCGGATTGTGTTTCAATCCGGTATTCCGATTACGATGGTCGGCCTCGACGCGACGCGGAAAACTTCCCTCACCGAGGAACATGTGCGCGTGCTCGAGGCGGCGCAGAATCCGGTGAGCCAGGCGGCGGCAAAAATCGGTCGCAATGCGCTCAACCATAGCCGCGAGCAAGGGTTTCTCTTGGGACCGAATATGCACGACTCGCTGGCTGTGGCCGGATTTCTGGATCCGTCATTGCTGACGTTGAAAGAATATTACGTTGATGTTGAAACCACCGGCGAACTGACGGCGGGAGAGACGCTGGGTTACAGTCCCAATTCCGGTGATTTAAAGCGCAAACCGGGAGCTGAAAAGCGAGACACGAACATGGCGATTCGCGGTTCGGCGCCGACCCTTGCAAGCACCAGGACGTCACCCGTGCTGAGAGACAAGTTTGTACCCAACGCCAGGGTCGCCGTGGACGTGGATTCGAAGCGATTCTTCGAGCTGCTGATTGGCCGCTTATCTGGAAGTTAGATTTCAGTATCCGCGCTGGTTAGCCGGACAAGAGTCCGGCAGGCTTGCTATCAAACTCCGAGGTGGAAGATGAAATTCGGCCGAGTCCGGGTCCTGGTTGTCTTCGCCCTGGCGATCTCTCTGACGGCATCGGCACAGCAGAAGCGTAAGATCATCATCGATCAGGACGCCGCTGGGCCGGGAGGAACCGATCAGCAGTCAATATTATTGCTGGTCCAGTCTCCGCAGACGGAAGTTCTCGGGATCACGGTGGTGACTGGGGACGCCTGGTTAAAGTCAGAAGTGGAGCATACCCTACGAACGCTCGAGCTCATTGGGCGGACCGATATTCCAGTCGTGCCCGGTGCGAAGTATCCGCTGGTTCGAACCAAAGAAGAAACCGAACTGTGGCAGCAACGCTATGGCACCGTAAGCTGGGTAGGAGCGTGGACTCCGAGGTTTTATCATCCGCCGGATCAATTGGGGGAAATGCCCGAAGGCAAACCCACCACCAAAGCCGCGGACGAAGATGCGGCACATTTCCTGATTCGCATGGTGCGCAAGTTTCCTCACGAGGTCACTATTTACGCGGGCGGCCCCATGACCAACCTGGCTCTCGCCATCTCAATTGACCCGGAATTTCCCGACCTTGCAAAGGAACTGGTCTTGATGGGCGCCAGCCTGAATCCGCAGACCTCCGACCCGGAGTTCATTAATATGCCCCGGCACGAATTTAATTTGTGGTTCGATCCCGAGGCGGCGCATATCATGCTGCGTGCTCCCTGGAAGAAGATTGTCTGCACCACGGTCGATGTTTCAGTCAAGACGAGAATGACCCAGGCGCTGATCGACAAGATCAAAACCTCGAATTCGCCGTCGGCGCAGTATATCGGCAAGTATTCGCGTCTTTGGGGCGAATACAACTATCTTTGGGATGAACTGGCTGCGGCGGCGTGGCTCGAACCTGGTCTGATCACGAAAACAGAAGTACGCGTATATGGATATCGATCTGAACCGCGGCGCCAACTACGGGAATGTTCTGACCTGGACCGAAGACGATAAGCCGAACATCGCCGTGCGGCCGGTGGAGATACAGGTGGACGTGGATACTGAAAGAGTTCTACAAGATGTTTGTGGATTTACTGATGGCGCCTACGCCGAAGGCTCATTAGGGTGGTGCGCGACAGCTGTCGGGCGGAGATGCCAGCTAAATGCATGGGTGCTCAGCATGACAGCCCCTTGCTCAGAGTGACAGCTTATTGGGATTGACGGCTTTCAGGATGGCGGTTTTCAAGCGGGATAAGAACTTGACTCTGTTCAAGGAGAAACGATGTTCACACCGAGTAGCTTAACCATCGCGCTGTTGATGATGATCACCAGCGCCGTTTGCTGGGGATCGTGGGCAAATACTTTCAAGGGTGTTAAGAACTATCGTTTCGAGTTGTTCTACTGGGACTATGCGATTGGCATCTTCCTGATTTCCCTGGTTCTTGCCTTGACCATGGGGAGCACCGGGAATGACGCCTCCAGCTTCTTGAACAACGTACATTCTGCCGACACTTCAAACATCCTATCGACTTTGGTTGGAGGCGCCATCTTTAATCTTGCCAACCTGCTGCTGGTAGCCGCGATCGACATGGCCGGACTGGCGATCGCATTTCCAGTATCGATTGGGATCGCTTTGGTAGTCGGCGTCATTTCAAGCTACGCGCTTCAACCGCGCGGCAACGCCGCCTTGCTCGCTGCCGGAGTAGTTTGCGCGGTCATCGCCGTGATTATGGACGGCAAGGCTTATGGCAGTCTGGCCAGCGTCGGGCGATCGGTTTCGAAGAAAAGTATTGTCACCTGCATCGTTTCTGGAGTTCTGATGGGGCTATGGGCGCCCGTTCGTCGCCCACGCCATGACCAAGGGCAACACGCTCGGTCCCTACAGCACAGCGGTTTTCCTGACTCTCGGAGCTCTGCTGTCGTGCTCCATTTGGAATGTGTATTTCATGAAGAAACCGCTGGTGGGTGATCCCGTTAACTTCGCTGACTACTTTCGCGGTCCCGCCTCCGGTCACGTTCTGGGACTGTTGGGCGGAGCGATCTGGGGCACGGGGATGGTGTTCAACCTGGTGGCCGCAAGCTTCACCGGAGTCGCCATTTCCTACGCGATCGGACAATCCGCGCCCATGGTGGCGGCCCTCTGGGGCGTTCTGGCATGGAAGGAATTCAGGGGCGCGGGCAGCAAGGCCTACGTCTACCTGTTGCTGATGTTTGTGTTCTACGGGCTGGCGATTGCTTTGGTGGCGCGGGCGAACGGTTAGATTGCATCAGCCCGCTGACTCATTTCGACAGGCCTTCGATCATTTGTCTCGCTAGCGCATGATCGGGATGGCGTTTGAGAAGCTCGGCCAGAACATTCCGAGCTTTATCTGGGTTTCCCTCGAGTGAGTAGACGCGAGCCAGATTCAGGTAGGCCTGATCGAACTCGGGCGCAACCCGAATGCATTCTTCGAAACTTGCCATGGCTTGTTCCCGGCGTTGGGTCCGCAGGTAGAGGACGCCCAGATTGTTCAACGCCTCCGGATAGCCGGGGCGGAGATTCAAACCCTTCTGCAGATATTCGTACGCCCGATCACTGTCGTCGAGCTGTGCGAAAACCATTCCTAAGCTGTAGTTCGCTTCAGGGTCTTCCGGACTTATCTTTACCGCATGCTCCAGTGTTTTGCGGGCTTCCTCCCAATTCTTCTGCTGGCGATAAGCATTTCCCAGATTATCGAGCGCGACCGCGTGATCGGGATTCAGCTGAAGCGCTTTCTTAAAATAAAGGATGGCTTCGGCGGTGCGTCCTTCGCGCGTCGCCAAAAGTCCCAGATTGTTCCATGAGTTGGCCAGTGTGTCCGGATAGCTGGCTGGGAGCCGGGTCGCGCGCTCGAAGCTCTCCCGTGCCTCAGTGGTCTTCTCCTGCTTCAGATAGACGCTTCCCAGGCCATAGAGAGCTTCGGCGCTCGCCGGATCGTCACCCAATGCCAGGTGGAATGAAGCTTCGGCCTGATCGTAGTAGCCACGCTGAAAATAGACCGAGCCGTAGTTGAGGTAATTGCGTCGGAAAGCCAGCCCATCAGATATCCCGGAAAACGGCAGGGCCTTCGCAAGGCGCTCGGCGTCGGTTTGAGGAATGTGTCGTACGTCCTGCTCGATGTGTTCTGGATCAATAACCCCCTGGTATACCTTCACGATATTTCCTTTGACATCAATGAGGAAGGATGTCGGCAAACTCATGTCGCGGTGTCGATCGAAAAGATAACGATAGAGAATGTTGTAAATGCCGGCGACATCATCCGAGCCGCGAAAAATCGGAAAAGATCCGTGAAGGCTTTGTTCTCGGGTTGGCGGTTCTCCGGCAACGGCGTCGACATTAATGGTTAAGAGTTGAATGTTATTAGTCTCCCAGCGTTTGTGAACTCGATCAAGAATCTTCAGGTTTTCCTGGCTGACTGCCGATCCGGTGGCCCAGAAGTTAAGCAGCAACGGACGACCACGGAATTCTGTCAGATTGCGGGGTTCTCCCCCCACATCGGGAAGGGAGAAGTCAGGCGCGGAAACCGTCGCCAGCAGCCAGGTTTCAACCGCTGTGGGAAGCGCGTCGGACGATTGCTCGCGCGCCGAGGGGCCATCCGGGGAGGCTCCGAGTGTCTTAAAGACTTCAATGCGTGATGGCTCGGCGCCCTCTTCCACCCAGACCCTGTGGTTGAGCGGAAGATCGCGAAGTTTCTGAACCAGGCCGCTCGGCCATCGGATCGAGGCTCGCACCGGGCCTTTGGCCTCACCGAGTCCGAACAATACGTCTTTGCTGTGCTGGGAGAGAAATCCTGATCCGGCCTGCAAATAGCGAGTCTGCCGTCTCGAATCTGTTTCCACGGTGATGACGGCACCGATGGCGTCCCGGTTACTCTTGCCACCCTTGAGCCGGAACGAAATCGACGACGGAAGATCTTTGATCACGTTCTTCAAGACGCGTAACTGCGGGCCGTTGCGATTTTTCAGAAATACTTCCAGGCGGCCATCATGGTCGAAGTCAGCGAGGGCGAAGGATCTGCCATCTTCGACAAAGTCCATCCCCACGGCTCCAGACACGTCGGAAAACGTGCCATCGCGATTGTTAGCGTAGAAAACGTTGCGCTCGAATCCGCTCCAGGTGCGGTCGGAGCGGATGAGTTCATTGAGAGCATTCCATCCGCGCTCGTAGTCCTGAGCGGGCTTGGCCTCCGTAGGCGAATTGGCCACCACTTGCCGCCAGAAGAAACTGTTCAAATCATCTCCCGATTCGCCCGAAACCATACCGTTGGTGATGTAAAGATCGGGAAAACCATCGTGGTCAAAGTCCCACGCATCGCTTGACCAGGACCAGCGGCCCATGGCGACTCCCGCGGACTCACCTTTGTCTTGAAAAACACCATCGCCATTATTACGAAACAGTGAATTTCCCATGGCGTGTTTGCGATACAAGGCGCGAGTCGCTTCCGGCGCCTCCTTCTGAAAGATTTCCTGAGTGGAAATACGCATGCCGGCAGCGGTCCACATGTTCGCGACATAGAGGTCTTCCGCGCCGTCATTGTCGTGGTCCAGCCAGCACACGCTCATGCCCGCGCCCACGTCTTCCACTCCGGCCTGCGGTGCGACATCGGTAAAGGTTCCATCGCCGTTGTTGCGGTAAAGATTCTTGCGGCCAAAGTCGTTGACGACGTACAAGTCAGGCCAGCCGTCATTGTTGAAGTCGTTCCAGCCACAGCAGAAACTGTAGCGCGTGTTGTTTTTGTCGAGCCCGGACTGGGCGGTGACGTCGCGGAAAGTGCCGTCCCGCTGGTTCCGCATCATGAAGTTGGGCGGGCCATTTTCCGCCTCGTAATAAGGAGAGGGATATTTGTACTGGTCGGTGCCCTGGTAATAAAGATAGAGGCAGAAATAAATGTCCAGCCAGCCGTCGCGGTCATAGTCGGCGATTGCTGCCCCGGTGAACGTCCCCTGCGGAGGAGCAGCAAACTGAAATGCCCCGGGTTTAGTCACAAATTTCCCATCGCCCTGATTGAGAAACAACCGAGGCCCGCTGGTACAAACGACGATCAAGTCCTGGCGGCCGTCGTTGTCAATGTCGGCGAATAATGCGCACGCGGTGTTTTCAAGCACGCCGACGCCGGCAGCTTCGGTGATGTCTTCGAACGTTCCGTCTCCGCGATTTCGATACAGCCGGTTGGGCAGTCCGGCGGGTTGGCAAACGTAGAGGTCATCGAAGCCGTCACCGTCGATGTCGCCAGCGGAAACGCCGTTGTGGCCGTAGATGTCGATGCCGGAAGCGACGTCTAAGCTCGTCCGCCAGTGGTCAACGCCGTGGGTCAGTTGGGCAGAGTAGGAAGGAGCACCCGCGAAAACCTGCGTGGCGATGTCCGTAAAAACGGGTTCGGCAGAGCGGCTACGGGTTTCGCTCAGGGCCCGCCACGCACGCAAGCGAGAGTCACCGGCCTTCGCAGGATCGTCGGAGGGATTTCTGGACAATGCCCAGTCCATTTCCCATTCTCCAACTCTCTGCTCCAAGTGAAAGGTGTGCCCGGAGCCGACTAACTCGTAGCGCACTCGCGTAAGGAGATGCACGGGATTCTGCATTGAGTCAGCGTCAATTGAGACAATTTGAAATTCAGCGGTCTCGATGCTTGAAAATGGGCTGAGAGCGGACCGCAGTTGTTGGATAAATGCAGCTCGCCCCAGCGATGTGGTAAGGGGAAATTTGATCTGCCGGACTTCGAGGGTTGGGCCTGACCGCGCCAGACGCGAGTCCGCAGTCTGAGGAGAGAAGCCCGAGAAATCCGGGGCAAGAGCCTTTTCGATAGCCTGCAGATCGGGTGATGACTTCTGAAGGCCGGCACTCCACTCAGCGAGAATCGCCGCGATCTGGTCTGCGTGCTGCTCAGTGATGAACTTGTCAAGGCCCGTGTTCGTCTTGAGCAGTGTGGCTTCGAGCGGCAACTGGGCGCGGTAGTGAGGATGAAGATGGAAATCATTTCCCGCTGGAAGCGGGTTTTGTGATTCAGCAAATGCAGAAGAAGAAAAAAGAAGACTGCGAAGCGATGCCGGGACAAAAGTCGCTGAAGTCAGTTGGCAACAGCGCAACAGAAAGTCGCGTCGCGAGGAATTCACCGGGATGTTATCGGCCAAACGCGGTGCCTTTGCTGCCCGCCTCAGAGTGCTTGCTCCCGCAGATTCACAGGTAGTGCGAAGCTAACATTGGTTTCCGGGGCGGTCAAGGCGGAATGCTCGTTGCTGGAGTGATGTTGCCTCTGGCCCCGCTTCTCGCAAACGACGCGAGAAATGGGGCACTCTATTAGAACTCTTCTCATGTGCGACTCTTCTTATGTTGAACCCTTCTTGCAAGTCGAGGATCACACGTCGAGGAAGCGATGTCGATCTCTTGGGTCGGGCAGGGGGCAGGAATCGCTCTTGCCGAAAATGCGGTAGCGATTGCGGGCGATGATGCCATATCCCCAATCGCGAATGGTTCTGGGAATGATTCGCAACAGGGCCGCTGCGACAGCCCACGATCCGCCTATCAGGCGTAGTACTGAAATGACCGCGTCGGAACGCGATGCCAGCCACTCATCAGGGCATCCGCAATTTTCCACAAAGTACACGGTATCCAGATCACGAGAGTCGAGGTCGTGACGTTGCAGCAAGTCGCCTGCAAAATGGCTCTGCAACGATGCGAAGCGGAGACGCTGATTCGCATCCCGCTTGAGGCTGAATTGAACCAGGCGGTTGCATAGTCCGCAAACTCCGTCGTACAGCAGGATCGGATTGCTGGGATCGGTCGGCATGTTTTTGGAGAGGCGGGTTTCCTGCCGTGCTCAGAGAAGTTCTAGGACCTTCTCTGTAACTCCGGAACGTAGTCGGCGATGTTGCCCTTCTCCAGCAGGTAGTTGCCTGGGCCTTGCTGCCCGCGAACGGTGCGGCAGAATTCGGCAACGAAGAAACCGGACCTGAGCGCCTCGGCGAAGGCCCAGCGCGTAGCCTCCCGCCACTCGCGCGCCAATCCGTGGTCTTTCCGTTCGACAGCTCCTATGTCGCTCGGAATCTGGATGGCTATCCTCTGTCGGGCGAGCGCGGTAGAAAGATCGTTGCGAAGCGGCCTGCCATCACCGTTGAACTGGACCAGCGGCTGCAGACGAGAAAACGCATCCAAGACCTCAGGGCGGTAATCCTTGCCTTGAAGGCGGTCACGAACCCGGCGACTGGCGAGCGGCCACCTCACCCATAAGCGGTCCGTACCGTTCTGATGCAGAACGCTGGAAGTTTCGGGCCCGTAGAAATCAATACGGTAGAGATCTGAAACCACGCCCAGCTTGCCGAAATTGAGGTGCGCATTCTTGCTTTGCAGGGGATCGAAGGTCCAGGTCATCTCTTGAATCTGTGCGCCCTGAATTCTCATAGCCAGCACCCGGTCGCGCTGGGCCAGCTTTAGCTTCATCCCCAGATCGAGGTCGCGATAGGGCTCGCGCACGGCCAGCATATGAGAGTGCAGGATCAGATGCCCATGCTCCGTGCCCAGAAAGCCAAATGCAAATCCGGCAAGTTTGGGACCATCGAAGGCGCCAATCCAGATGCTGCCAGCCTCCCGAGTTGCAACCATCAGCGTTAAGGGTGTTGTGTCGAGGTCAGCAAGTCCCCACACTTCCCTTTCGACCTCTTCGGCCTGCTGCAGGTCAGAGAAACTCGCAAGGTCCCGAATGATGACTGATTTTGTGGACTGGTTCATGGAAGTTTGTGGGTTGAAGGGGGCCAATTATGCTTTCCGCATGACGTAGTAGTGAACTTGCGGTCACACGCGTAGCGCGGTTCCTCCGCGCCAGATGCTTCGCAAGCTCAGCATAACGCCCTTCGCGTGCAAGCAATTGCCCCCTCTGCAATGCCGCCTCTCAATGTCGCTCTGTCGCGCAACGACATTACTACCGTTCCAGGATACTTTCCAGCGCGGCGAAAAATCCTGGATACGAAATCACTGCTGCATCGGCGCCGCGGATTTCGGTATCTCCGTCGGCGCGCAGGGCTGCAACCGCGAATGCCATGGCGATGCGGTGATCACCACGGGAGTCGATCTCCGCGCCGTGCAGCTTCTGTCCGCCAGGAATTTTCAATCCATCTTCAAACTCTTCAACCTGCGCTCCCATGGCTCGCAGGTTGGCGGCGACGGCTGCGATGCGGTCCGATTCCTTTACCCTGAGTTCACGCGCGTCGCGGATCTCAATGCCGCCCGTGGTATAGGGTGCGATCGCGGCCAGCACCGGAATTTCGTCGATGAGTGCCGCAGTATCGGATCCCGTGATTGCTATGGTTCCGAGTTTCCGTCCTTGCGCTTTCACCGTTCCCCGCAGTTCGCCGTACTGCTCTTCCAGTTGAGTAACTGAAATTCCGGCACCCAACAAAATCAGAATGTCGAGGAGCCGGGCGCGAGTTGGATTCATCAGCAAATCTTCGATGACGAGTTCGGAACCGGGGAAAAGAGCAGTCGCGCACAGGAAGAAGGCAGCGCTGGAGATGTCGCCAGGGATTACCGCTTCGATCGCGCGCAAGGGTTGGCGGCCCCTGACCCGCGATTGGTTTCCCGACTGGGTCACGTTCGCGCCGAAGGCGCGAAGCGCGATTTCGCCATGATCGCGGGTATGTATCGGCTCGGTTACTGATGTTTCGCCTTCGGCAAACAGGCCCGCGAACATGAGACATGACTTCACCTGCGCGCTGGCAACCGGCAGGCTGTAGCCAATGGCCTTCAAATTCCCCCCGGTGACGTGAAGCGGAGGGCGGCCTCCGTTCTGAGATGTGATTTTCGCCTCCATCATTTCCAGCGGGGTGATGATTCGGGCCATGGGGCGGCGGGAAAGCGATTCATCGCCGCGAAGCTCGCTGGTAAATTTCTGTCCCGCCAGAATGCCGCTCAACATCCTGATTGTCGAACCAGAATTTCCGCAGTCCAGGAATGACGTGGGCGCTTGCAGCGCAGGACCACGGCCGTGAATCAGGACCGAAGTATCATTACGCTCTACGTTTACGCCCAGCGACTTGAGGCAGGCCAGTGTGCTGGCGCAGTCCGCTCCGGTTGAAAAGTTCTCCAGGCGCGTGGTTCCTTCCGCAATTCCCGCCAGCATGGCGTAGCGGTGTGAGATGGACTTGTCACCGGGCAAATGCAGGGATCCTGCAGCGCCGCGCGCGGGGCGAACTACGACGGTGGAGTCGTTTTTCATTCCGGACTTCAATATAGCGGATGCTGGAACGGTTTAACCACAGAGCGAGGAAGACGGCGGCTGACCTGGCCCGGCGTGGATCGCGAACTAGGCCAGGGCCTTGGCCTCGGCTGTAGCTTCCTTCAGAATGTCGGGCGGCACTTCGCGGATAGCGAGATTGAATTCGAACATGGGCGTGGTGGTGCCACGGCCCCACCGTCCAACTTCCCAGTGAGCGCGAATGAACTTCGCCTCACCATGGGCACTCAGGTCGAGCAGCAGCGGGTGCTGGCCGCGGTAAAACTTCTGGGGAAATGCAATCAGCGGCTTCGCTCCCCAGGCAGCGCCATCAGCAGAGCCGAAAATGCTGACGTCGAGTGACTCCTGTTCAAGGATGTTGGTGATGCCGAGGGTCAGCAGAAAGACGTGGCCAGCGGCGCCACTAATATCCAACGCGGCTCCGTCACCTTTTGCGTTTACAACGGTTTTTTCGGGAACGAGAAAAGTATCGATGGTTGCGCTCGGGGCCATGGCCAGAGAATTGTAGCAAAGGTCGGCAATTGCTACGTTCCGATACTATGTTCCGAAGACTGAGTCGAAAAACTGGCGGAGCAGCCGGCCGGCTTCGGCGGGTTGCTCCCATGCGGAATAGTGACCCGCGCGGCAGATGATTTTCATCTCGCTGTTGAGGATGTTTTGCCGCATCAGATCCGCCTCTGGAGGTCCGGTAAGGATGTCTTCATCCCCGGTCACCAGCAAAGTGGGTACGTTGATGGTCTTGAGGTCCGAGGTGGAATCGGGACGCTCAGCCATGCCTCGCTGTACCTGGGCCACGTTTTCGGGCGACATTTTGCGCATCATGCGGAGCGCGCCGTGAACCAGGTCAGGGCGGCTCTCCCTTGTGGTTTTACCCAGCAGCCTGGGAATCATACGTTCAAAAAACGGTTCGGTACCGCGTTCCAAAACATCGGCGGCGGCTTGTAAGCGGCCAGCCCTGGCATCGGCGGAATCGGCTGGCGCTTTGGTGTTGAACAGAGCCAGGGCAGCGATCCTTCCACGGTGCCGGCGCCAGAACTCGAACAACACGTACCCTCCGATGGAAACTCCGGCGAACGGCACACGTCCAAGTTCCGCGTGGTCGAGGATGCGAGCGAGGTCCGCGGCATGTTTTTCCATGGTGGCGGGGCCTTCGCCGACACCGGAGTCTCCGTGACCGCGCAGGTCGGGAAGGATCAACCGATAGCGAGAAGTCAGTGCATGAGCAGCGGGGAGCCAGAATTCATGACTGGCCGGGAAAGGATGCAGCAGCACTACCGGCGCGCCGGTTCCGACAGTCTGGTATGCGATATCGGCGTCGCCACTCTTTAGGTGAACCATCTTTTGGAGAGTACGCCCGGGAATTCGGGAGACGAATTTGGAAATGTTTTGGTCAGAGACATAAATCTTAAACCGCAAAGAGCGCGAAGGAATCAGCAAAGCTCGCGAAGAAAACCTGGTTACTAATGGGTTGCCGTGTGGCCTGCCGGGACTTCCTCGGTCTTTCGTTCTTCCGGCATGACGATCCATGCGATCGGATAGGAAAGCAACCCGATACCGGTCATCACAGCCGTGATCAGCCATACCAGTCGGACCAGGGTGACATCGAGATCAAAGTATTCTGCCACTCCGGCACAGACTCCCGGCGATCTTGCGGTCGGCTCGTGGTCGCATGAGCCGCCGGCGTGCCGCCGAACTACCGACCCGTTTGCCGCAATAGGCACAATGATTGGCGTCATCCTGGATTACCTTGCCACAATAGTTACAGTACATGGCAGCCTCCTGACGTTCATTTCCCTTCGTCCTTCTGTTTATCTTTTATCTTTTAAAGATGCGCTTATCTTTGAACGATACGCTCGCGAGGCGAGGAAAGTTCCCCTGGGCTATCTATTCCTTGTAGGCCTCTTTCATGTGTTTACGGGCCGTCTCGGCTGAAGCTGTGGTGGTGCCGCCTGCGATCACAGCCTGATATCTGGCCATCGCCAGATCGCGCTTCTGCAGCATGTCGTACATTTCGCCGGCCCCCAGTTCGGCTTTCTGCAACATTTCAGGATCGGGTTGACGGACCTGGCTGACTTGTTCGTAGGCGGCCGCCGCGCCGGTGTAATCCTTCTGGCTGCGAAGCAGGTCTGCCAGACTGAGGGCGGCGCACTTCATAGTGTGCGTAGGCGTAATCACCGTCCTTCCCAGCCTGCCAGATCTTGCGGTATACCGTCGCCGCCTCCTGATTGCGCCCAGCCGCTCGCAACAGGTTTCCTTCCTCCAGCGCCAGAAGTGCAGTTCTGGGGATAGCGTGAAATCAGGGTGCGAGCAAGCGATAAGGCTTCGTCATATCGGTGCTCGCGTCGCAGGAAAAGCACCAGCAGGATTTGCGCGTCCACGCTGGTTTCGCCTTCTCCCTGGGCGCACTCCTTCAGATATTGAAGTCCCTTGTCCTTGTTTCCGCCCAACCCGACCATCGAGGCTGCCGCCTTCACTCCCCAGGGCAGGCTTCCGACCACGTAGTTGTGCGCACCCACGATCAGCTTGGCTTCGACCGTGGAAGGCGCAAGTTCCAGCACGCGTTCGTGGTCGTGACGCGCGCCCACGGCATTGCGCAACGCTGAAAACCAGGCGCGCTCGATCATCGCGGTGTAGGTGGCAAACTGGGCGCGGGTTACGCCCCGGGCATATAGACGCTTCGATGTCATTCGGGTTGGCGCTCAGCCGCTTCTCCTCGAGTTGCTAGCGCGCGCGCGACCAGGTCCTGAATCTGCTGCTTGATCTTGGGGTCGGCGGGACGGTGCGGCGCGGAGATGAAACTATCGTTGGCGTACTCTCCGGTGTTCAACACTCCCATGCGATAAAGTTCGCGGAAAAGAACCACGGTCAGGAGATGGTTGACGGCGAAGGGATCGTCCGGATGGCGCGACAGGACTTGCTCAAACTCCTGAACCGCGCGGTCGTAGTCGAGATTGTAGAAGTGCCCAAACGCGGCCAGGTTCAGCGGATCATGCGGACGGTAGGCGAACTGTTCAGGCGCAGAGGCAGTCTGCAGCGGTTCGGCAAGTGTGATGGCCTGAGCCGCAATCAGGAAGGTTATCAAAAACAAAGCGGCGCGTTGGAAACGGGGAGAAGGCAATCGGTTTTCAGTCAAAGGGGTGCTGTACCTTAGTTTAAACGAAGCCAGCTAACTTCGCGGCGAACCAAGAGGGTCACCCGCGTAGCTAAAGCGGCGGCGTTATAATCTGTCCGCATAAGCGCCTTCTCATCATCATAAATTTCATAGTCGTTCAGGCCTATCTTTCCTGGTACGAACGGTAATTCTTGCCCTGCTGAAGGTTGGAGCTCAGTCGCGCGGCGGGCGAAGAAGCGGCGTTTCAACGAGTTACAATTTCTCCTTTTGGTTATTGACTTGCGAATATGGAAGCTGAGAGGTGGTGCTATGTCCGAGGTGGTGCGGGAAGCGCAACACGAGTTTTGGCGCCCGCCAGTAGCCCAGGCCGAAACAGCAAAGCCGGGCATGGTGGAAGTCTGCGACGGTTGCTCCACCGAGTTTATGGTTGGATCACTGTTCTGCCACGTCTGCGGTGCCTCCCGCGGCACACGCCCTGCCAGCGCCCACTGGACAGTCTACTTCGAGTTCCACAACCTCAAACGCGCTCTTGGACTCTCCACCGCATCACTGATCGCTTTCTTTGCTGGCATGGTTTGCCTGGTCATGGCAGGTTTTGCCGTGAGCATGATTTACAGCGTTCAGACCTTTAACGATTTTCATGCCTTACAGCTTTATCGCATGCAGTGGCTGCTGGGTGCGATCGCTGCCTTCGTCGCCGGGATGCTGCTTAAGAAGGCGCCCAAAACCAGGGATTAGCCCCATTCCTGAAGTTATCCGACAAATCCAAGGACCACGAACCACGCTAACTGTGGCGGTATGCCTTGTCCAGTCCTGGTCCAGTAGAGGTTGCCGCGCTTTCTTGCTTGGACTGACGCATTGCCGGGCGTTGCCCGGCTGGGCAAGGGGGAGACCTGAGGTGGTTACCGGTTAGTGCACGGGCTCTGGGTCATTGATTACGACCCGGCGCTGTTGATGCATTCGATAGAGATGATGAACCGGGCCAACGCCGCGCCCGAGTGGGTGCGCGTTGATGATGGCGGCGGCTACATACGCTTTCGCCAGCAGAACAGCCTCCGGTAGCCCTCGGCCTCGTGCCAGGTGGCAGGCCATAGCGGTAGCAAAGGCGCAACCGGTGCCGTGGGTCGAATTCGAGCGCAGCCGGTCGGATTTGAATACCTCCTGCTGAACACCTCGCGAACTGACGAAGCTCAAGAGATCAGTTGCCTTATCAAGGTGACCGCCGGTTACGACCACGTTGGCTGCGCCCATGGCGTGGAGTTTGGTGGCTGCCACGCGCATTTGGTCGAGATTGGTGACCGGCGAGGCCGGTGAGGCTCGCCGCCTCGACGACATTGGGCGTTATAACCGTGGCCAGCGGCAACAGCCGCTCGATCAGGACGCCAGATCCGCCGTCATCAATCAGATCGGCTCCCGAAGAAGACTTCATGACGGGGTCGAGCACGATGTTGGAGATTCCTGAATTTTCGAGGAAGTCGGCCACTTCCGCGGCGATCTTTTCCGATCCCAGCATTCCGATATGGACAGCTGCTATAGGCATGTCGGCACTTAGTTCTCCCAGAGTCTCGGCGATCAAGGCTGGGCTCGACAGCCTGAACCCGCCGGACTCCGGCGGTCGACTGGACGGTCAAAGCCGTGATGCAGGAGACCCCGTAGCAGCCATGGGCGGCAATGGTCTTGATGTCTGCCGTGATTCCGGCCCCGGAGGAGGGGTCGAACCCGGCGATAGTCAGGACGACGGGCGGGGACTGGGACCATAAGGCAACTGTAATGGAAAGCGGGATGGATGCAAATTCTGAAAAGCTGAGGATTTCCGGGCTTGGGTCGATTGTTACCCGTGTGCAAACTGACGTAATGTCTGTAACTGATTGAAAACAAGTATCCGGTAATTATTGCAAAGTGTCGCATGGCTGGTGCTATTTACTAATTGATAAACATCTAACGCCATTGACTACAGCAATATGGGTAGCATTCATCATGATTAGCAGTATGTTACGTGAGATATCTATTACTAGATAATAATCTTAATACAGGAAAATCCGGGTTGACAGGTTCTATAGGGGCGGGTAGCCTTGTCAAATCCCTGGCCGAGGTGGTGGAACTGTTTAACGATGAGAGGTGACTGATGCGAGGACATATTGCTCATACACTGGCGGCTGTTTTACTGGTCGTCAGCCTAGGAGCGGCCCAGCGACCAGCCAGCTCGGAGTCCGGAAAGACGCAAAATATCGTCAAACCGGGCAAGGTAAGGAACGACCAAACCGTATCAAATTGGGACAGCCTCCTGGTACGGAGACTATTTTCAAGGTAAGGCCACTGCCAGCGGTGAGCCTTACAACATGTACGACTCTGACCGCGGCGCACCCGACACTACCTCTAGGTAGCTGGGTACGGGTGACGAACCTGCGCAACGGGCGAGCTGTCGTGGTGCGAATCAATGACCGCGGACCGGTGGTGCCCGGACGGATCATCGATCTGTCCTACAATACGGCGCGAGTGCTTCAGTTCCAGTCGCAGGGACTGCAGCGAGTGCGTCTCGATGTGGTCCGCACGCAATCCGCACAGGCACAGCCTCGACAACCTCAGGTAGTAGCAGCTTCCCTGCGCTACTAGCCTGCCGACGACCAAATCCCTTAAACTCGATCAGATGTACGATCCCAGACAACATCTGATCGTCGCCCTGGACGTTTCGTCCGCGGCCGCAGCCCACAAAATAGTGGCGGCCGTGGGCGACTCCGCCCTGACTTACAAGGTGGGCATGCAGCTCTTCACTGCGGAAGGGCCCAGCATGGTGCGTGACCTGGTGGCCTCGGGCCGCCGTGTTTTTCTCGACCTGAAATATCACGACATTCCTACCACCGTCGGCGCAGCAGTGCGCGAGGCGGCGAACCTGGGCGTGGGAATGCTGACTGTGCACGCCGGCGGTGGTGGCAAGATGCTGCGCGCGGCCGTCGAAGCCGCGCGAAGCGTCAACCCTGCCCTGATGATTCTCGGAGTCACCGTGCTGACCAGCATGGATGAACAGGATCTCGACAAGGTCGGAGTCAAGGGACAAGTGGTGGAACAGGTGTTGCGGCTTGCGAAACTGGCGATCGCCAACGGTTGTCAAGGCGTAGTTGCATCCGCCCTCGAAGCCGCTGCGCTGCGGGCTGAACTGGGCAATCATTTCCTGATCGTCACTCCAGGTGTGCGCCCGGCGGGAAAGGATCACGCCGATCAGAGCCGCGTGGTGACGCCCGCGGAAGCCATCGCAGCCGGAGCTACTTACATCGTGGTGGGACGTCCGATCACTGCAGCCGCCAATCCTGGGGACGAGGCCCGGGCGATTCTGGAGCAGATGAGCGTTTCGGTCGGCGCGTAATCGAAATCGCTGTCATCCCGACCAGAGCGATGCGCAGCGAAGGGAGTGGAGGGACCTGCTGCCGCCCGCGGTAGCCACAAACGCCGCTGCTTGTGCGCTCCACATCCAATACACCACAATCGCGTTGAACTGCCTAAAGCAGGTCCCTCCACTCCCTTCGCTTCGCTCTCTCCGGTCGGGATGACAAGTCTTTTTTATGGACTCGCTCAGCTACAGTTTCTCGTAGAACTCGCAGGCGGAGCAGGAAATAAAGATACCGCCGGGGATACCGCGCTCGCGATCCTTAACGCGCTTCACGATCCGGGTAGCTTTGCCGCACTTGGGACAGTCGGTGCTCTTGGTGGTGTCCATTTCCTTCTTACGATCTGCTGTCTTCGCAATCTTGGTCGCCATTTACTAATCTCCTTGAGGCATTAAAATTCGAGGCGTTAAATTCCGATGTCGGTGTGTATCGATGAGGGCGTCGATTGAAAATCAATCGTAGTACTCCAGGCCCAGATGGGTGATGAGGTCTTCGCCCTTCAAGTGTCGCAGGGTGTTCTTGAGTTTCATCAACTGGATGAACAGGTCGTGCTCGGGATAGAGCCCCGGAGCAGTCATGGGAGACTTGAAGTAAAAGCTCAGCCACTCCTGTATTCCCAGGCCGCGCAACTCCGAACTGCGCTGGGCCAGGTCCAGGAACAGAACCAGATCCAGCACGAGCGGGGCTGCCAGAATCGAGTCGCGGCAAAGGAAATCCACTTTGATCTGCATGGGATATCCCAGCCATCCGAAGATATCGATGTTATCCCAACCCTCTTTGTTATCTCCACGCGGCGGGTAGTAGTTGATGCGGACTTTGTGGGTGAACTTAGCGTACAGTTCAGGGTAGAGTTCGGGCTGCAAAATGTGCTCCAGCACCGACAGCTTTGACTCCTCTTTGGTCTTGAACGACCCCGGGTCCTCCAGCACTTCTCCGTCACGATTGCCGAGAATATTGGTGGAGAACCAGCCATTCAGTCCAATCATGCGCGCCTTAAATCCGGGAGCGAGAATGGTCTTGATCAGCGTTTGCCCGGTTTTGTAATCCTTGCCGCAGATCGGCGCTTCGTTCTCCCGCGATAGCTGGCGCATCACCGGAAGGTCAACCGTCAGGTTGGGAGCGCCGTTCGCGAAAGGTACGCCTTCCATCAGCGAGGCGTAGGCATAGATCATCGAGGGCGCGATGGCGTCATCATTCATGGTCATCGCTTTCTCGAACGACTTGACGGACTCATGAGCTGCCGTCGGCTCGAGATACGTTTCCGTCGAACCGCACCAGATCGTCACCAGCCGGGTCGCACCGGAGCTCTTTCGGAACTCGCGGATGTCGGCCCTCACCTGCTCCGCCAGGTCCATCTTGTTCTTGCCCTTTTTAACGTTCGGGCCGTCCAGCTTCTTCACATAATTGTGATCGAAAACTGCTTTGCGCGGCTTGATCGAGCTCAGGAAGGGCTTGACCTGATCGAGCAACTGGGCATCCAGCACTCCGGCCTTTGCCGCAGCGGCGTACATGTTGTCTTCGAAGATGTCCCAGCCGGTGAAAACCAGGTCGTTAAGCGTCGCGAGCGGCAGGAATTCCTTGATCTTGGGAGAGCGCGCGTCGGTGCGCTTCCCCAGCCGAAGTGTGCCCATCTGGGTAAGTGATCCGATGGGCTTGGCGAGGCCCTTCCGTATGGCCTCAACTCCGGCGACGAATGTGGTCGCTACCGCCCCCATGCCGGGAATCATGATTCCCAGCTTGCCTTTGGCTGGCTTGATATCGCTGCTGCGATTTCTTGACTCGGTTGCCTGGTTCGTCCTGGATTGTGCCTTCTTTGCACGCGTCGGCATGTTTGTGCTGTTTCCTTAAGAGTTCCGTGGGATGTTGGGCAAACGGATATGTTCTCGTATTGGGGGAGTATTTGCAACCTGAGCAACAGCGAATGGTTGCCGCGACAAGGCGAATGGCTGCGGTGGAGATTGAGAAAAACCCCTTCACCACAGAGGACGCAGAGGATCACAGGGGAATCGGTTCCAAAAACCTTCGTGATCCTTCGTGTCCCCGGTGGTGAAAGTCTTTCACTTCTCCAGATCCATGACTCTCACCGGCACATCCCAGTGGGCGTCCAGAATCTCGAATCTTCGCTCTTCTTCTCGCTCGTAAGTTTGCTGGTCAGGCCAAAGCTGCTTTTTAAGCGCTGCCTCGTCGAACGGCTCGTTGGCAACCGTCGAGTTCCTGAACACAATGGTGACGCGGTATTCCCAGCGGCCATCTTCGGTGGCGTGATAGCGGGTCTGGTCCATCCAGACCTTGAGCATCCGGCCGATCTCCACTTCTTTCTTGAGAAGCGGATAGTGATTCTTCTTGAATAACTTCAAGAATTCGTCGGCATGCCCCCACTTGGTTTTGTAGTAATACTCGACCACAAAAGGCTTATCGGATGCTGAGGATGGAGTCTGGGCGACGCCGACGGTGTTGATCAGCAGCGCAGCTAACAGAGCTAAAAGTATTTTCATGGAGCCTCGCGCGGTGAAGGATTTCAGATTGTGGAATTCAGATTGTAGATTGTAGATTTTCGTTGGGCCGGCTGCTGAATCTGAAATCCAAAATCAACAATCTGCGATGAACTTTCTCAGTCCGTCTGCATTCTATTCTTCCAGTGTGACCAGACAAACCAGATCGTCCCAGCGACCAGAACTACGGCAATTACGATGTCAAGCTGATGGAAGTATTTGCCTAGTTCCCGCCAGTTCTCGCCCAACTTCATTCCGAGCCAGGCCAGGCCGAAACACCATGGCCAGGAACCGATAAAGGTGTAGATGTGGAAGCGTCCGCGAGGCATGCGGGCGATTCCCGCCGGCAGGGCAATGAACGTGCGGATCACGGGCAAAAGCCTGGCGATCAGAACTGCCAGATATCCCCAGCGCAAGAAGAAGCGATCGGCCCAGTCCATTTCCCGCCTGCCCATGAGAATCCAGCGTCCGTATTTTTCCACCAGCGGCCGTCCGCCATAGCAGCCAATTTCGTAAGCCACCAAAGAACCCAGATTGCAGCCGATTGCCCCCGCAGTGGCAACCCACAGCAATTTCATCGACCCTTCAAACACCAGATAACCGGCGAACGGCATGATGAGTTCGGAGGGTAAGGGAATGCACGCCGACTCAATCGCCATCAGGAGAGCGACACCACCATAGCCCAAGGCAGCGACGACTGATTTGATGAACAGAAACAGAACCGCCAGGATTTTTTCGGTCATGCGAGAAAGAAATTTTATGCAGACACGAACGCTGTTAGGCCGGACCTACTTGCCGCGCAGTACGCCCAGCGGGCGACGAAGCTCAGAATGCGCCTTCCTGAGTAAACGTGTAGCCCGGCAAAGAGGCACCGTCAGTGCTCTTGGCCACCTTGACGCGAACCGTGGCTACATCGGGCGCCGACAAACCTGCCGGCCGCAGCAGCGCGTATTGGGTAAATACCTCACTGTAAAGCTTGGTGACAAGGTAATCCTGACCGTCGGTATCGTTACGCCACACCTGCCCGAGTTGAATGGACTTCACCGCCACATGGACTCCCTGAACTTGTTGAAAAGGCACTTTCAGACTACCGGGATGGGGGCGGTGCGTCAATTATGGCGATGGTTCCGCGGCGTTACGAAAGGTGGCAGCAACGGATGGCAATGTCTCTGTGTGGGGACGGGCCTTCGACCCGTCAGCCGGTCCGAAAGACGGCAGGCCTCCCTCGCGATTGCCGGAACATTTGCTAAGATTCACTTTCAATTTTTGGGAGCCTCTATGGCACGCGGCAATACTCCACGACAACCTGCTCGAAGCGGACGCCAAGAGGGAGTTCAAAAGGCTCGCTCTGGCAAGGCTGCACCGTCCGCGGTCCTGCGGACCGCCGGGACGGGCAAGAGTGCCCGTCCCCACACCGCCCGTGCCGGAGCATCGCCCTTGCCGACTCCGAAGTCCCGGGGCAAGGGAGGATACAACCCCATCGCACCTGAGCGGGTTCAGGAAATTCTGCAACGGCTCAACACACTCCATCCCGACGTCACCTGTGCCTTACACCACAAGAGCGCATGGGAACTGTTGTTAGCGACTATCCTTTCCGCCCAGTCGACCGACGTGCGGGTGAATATGGTCACGCCGGAATTGTTCCGGAAGTACCCCACGGTGCAGGATTTTGCCGCGCTCACGCCCGAACAGCTCCAGCCCGATGTGCGATCGACCGGCTTTTTTCGCAACAAGTCGAAATCGGTTGTTGGTGCAGCGAAGAAAATCGTGAGCGATTTCGGCGGCCAGGTGCCCAATTCGATGGAACAGATTCTCACCTTGCCGGGCGTGGCGCGAAAGACGGCGAACGTAGTGTTGGGCACATGGTTTCACATGAATGAAGGCGTGGTGGTGGACACCCATGTGCACCGCATCAGTCGCCGCCTGGAACTTACCCGGAATAACGATCCGAAGACGATTGAACAGGATCTGATGAAGATCATCCCGAAAGACAGATGGACGTTGTTCTCTCATCAGATCATCTGGCACGGGCGCAGGCTGTGCATCGCCCGCCGGCCGAAGTGTGTGGACTGCCCGCTGGAAAATATCTGCCACGCCGCCGATAAAACCTGGAGCACGGTTGAGATGCACAAGAACGCGAAGTAGGCCGGATTATCTGACAGAACCCACTGTCATCCTGAGCGGACCAGGCGAAGGATCCTTTGCCACAAAATACGTATGTGCGCCCCTGGTCAGTCAAATCTCAAGCTGGAGTCTAATGGGCGCGACCAGGTATCCTTCGACTGTGGTAGTGCTGCGCAAAGCGGAGCACTACCTTCGCTCAGGATGACCGCGCAAGACGGGATGACAGCGTAAGACAGAATGACAACGTAAGAAAGTATCCTCTGCTACACTTTTTTCATCTTGTTCGCTAACGCATGCGCACTCTAATTTTGCTTGCTGCCGTCATCTCTATGAGCACCTTAACGCCGGCCCAGACTTTGCCTGTTCCCCAGGCGATTACCGATCCCAAACAGATCACCAGCAAACCCAATGCCCAGGTGGAACAGAACCAGCAGAGTCTTTCGATTGAACGGCTCTACATGACACGCTCGGTGGGAGCGACAGCGTGGTCGCCCGATGGCAAGACGATCGCGTTCGTCTCCAACATCAGCGGCCGCAGCAATGTCTGGCTGGTGCCGTCCGCGGGCGGTTGGCCTACGCAGCTTACCGTTAGCGACCAGCGCCAGACTTCGCCGGCGTGGTCGCCCGATGGAAAATGGATCGCCTACATTTCCGACTACGACGGCGACGAGCAATGGGATATTTTCTTCGTCTCGCCGAAGACCGGGCAGGTGGTGAATATCACCAAGACGCGGGAGATTTCAGAGGAGAATCCTGTCTGGTCCCCGGATGGACGTTATCTCGCGTACACGGTCAAACCGAAAACGTCGTCCGTCTACGAGATCGATATCTTCGACACCCTGATGCGCGACACCAAGCATCTGACCACGGGAACACCCAAAGACAAGATGAACGTCAATCCTGTCTGGTCAGCCGATGGAAAGAGAATCGGATACACCCAACAGCACGCCAAGGGCACTGATTCCAATATCTTCGTGGCCGAAACAGCCACTGGGCAGAGCACACTGCTGACGCCTCACGAAGGCGAGCATCTCTACACCGCAAACGAGTTTTCGCCGGACGGCAAGAAATTGCTGATCACTTCAAACGCCGGCAACGGTTATGACAATGTCGGCTTACTCGACATCTCTTCAAGGAAAGTTGACTGGCTGACCCAGGACAAGTGGGAGATTTCGGCGGGCAATTTTTCGCCCGACGGCAAATCCGTTACCTGGACCGCCAATGTGGATGGCAACAGCGACATTTATCTGCACGATCTCGGTTCAGGAAAGACCACTTCCCTGCCCCTGCGACAGGGCGTGAACGGGCCGGGGGGTGCGGAGTCGGCCTTTACCCGGGACGGTTCGCGTCTGCTGTATTACCACAACGGCCCGACATCGCCGAAGGACATCTGGGTGTATTCGTTGTCGGATGGCAAATCGCAACAGATAACGAATTCGCTGGTTGCCGGTGTGCGCTCGGAAGACATGGACGAGCCATTCCTGGTCCACTATCCCAGCAAGGACGGCAAGTGGACCATCTCCGCATTCGTTTACGTTCCCTACAATATGGCGCGTAGCGGCCAGAATGCCGCCGTCGTCTACGTGCATGGCGGGCCAGCTTCACAAACGGTGAATTCATTCAGCCGCATCATCCAGCACATGGTTAATCAGGGATACATGGTGATCGCGCCCAACTATCGCGGGTCAACTGGATATGGCAAGGAATTTCAGCAGGCCAACCTTTTTGACATGGGTGGCGGCGACTTGCAGGATGTTCTGGCCGCCACGGAATGGATCAAGCAAACCGGCTATCTCGATCCCAAGAAAATTGCCCTGATGGGCGGAAGTTACGGCGGCTACATGACCATGATGGGTGTGACCAAGGCACCGGACGTGTGGGCAGCGGGTATTCCTATCGTACCGTTCGTCAACTACTTTACCGAGATCGCCAACGAAGACCCGGTACTACGCGAGATGGATCTGGCCACCATGGGCGATCCGGAGAAAAACAAAGAACTATTCCACGACCGGTCTCCGATTTTCTTTGTCGACCAGATCAAAGCTCCTCTACTGCTACTGGCGGGCGGAAACGATCCGCGTTGTCCCAAAGAAGAAGCCCAGCAGGTGGTGGACGCAGTCAGGAAGCGCGGCGGCGTGGCCGAATACAAAGTGTACGAAAACGAAGGCCACGGCTTCGCGCGAGTGGAAAATCAGATTGACGCCTACCAGCGGGTTTCGGATTTTCTTAAAGCCCGTGTCCCGCCGGCGAATTGCGGATGTTCGCTGACTGAATAGAAAACCACAGTTCTCAGTAATCAGTTCTAAGTTATCAGTTATTGATCCCTGGCTTCCCGAAGTCTTCGAAAAAGTCTCCTTTGTTCCAGCGCGGACGGTCTTTTTGCTGCGCGATTTCGTAACCAGCAGCCAGATCAACCCGCGTGCCCTTGACCAGCGCATTGAAATCCATCGGCTGGGACATGTCATCACCGGGCAAATGATAACGAGTGGCTTCCCAATCAACTTGCATTTTCTTGCCATCGAGCTTCGGGTTGACGGCTTTGTAGCCTTCTCCGATATAGATCGAAGGCACGCCTTGCTCCACGAATGAATACTGGTCGCTGCGGACGAAATACACTTCCTCGGGCGCTGGATCGGGACTGACCTCCAGACCCATGTGGCGAGCAACATCGTCGGCGACAGCGCCGAGGCTGGAGTGGTCGGCTCCCAGCGGCACGATATCCTTGAAGTCATAAAGGAAGGAAACCTCGTCCATATTTACGTCGGCGACGACCTGCGACATCGGCACGGTCGGATTGTGGGCGTAGTAGTCGGAGCCCAGCAGGCCTTCCTCCTCGCCTGTGACCGCGATGAAAAGAAGAGAGCGGCGTGGCGACCTGGGAAGCCGTGTGAAGGCGCGGGCGATCTCGATGAGCGCCGCTGTTCCCGAGGCATTGTCGCCAGCCCCGTTGTAGATCGCGTCCCCATTGACCGGAACACTTATTCCCAGGTGATCGGCGTGCGCAGTGAAAGCAACGTATTCATTCCCGAGTTGAGGATCGGAGCCGGGGAGGATAGCGGCAATGTTCGGACTCTCCACCGCCGAGTGCCGGCTCACCACATGAATCGAAGCCGTCACCTGCAGGGGGATGGCTTGCGGTTTGCTCGCCAGCGCGGTCGCGACGACTTCCTTCCATGACTTGCCCGAGCCCTCTAACATGGCGGTCGCCACGCTCGAGTTGATGGTGGCGCGGGCGCGAATCTTCGGCTCAACATCGTTGGGAACGCCATTGGCGTCGAGCCAGCGCATGGTTGGCTCGTGATAGAAACGCACCAATTCGGAAAATGGCGTCCGCTCTTCTACCTTGCCTCCCCAGACGATCAAAACTCCGATCGCGCCATGGGAAGCCGCGTTTCGAAGTTTGACGATGCTGTCGGAGTAATAAGCCCCTGGCGCAGAGGGAAAACTGGGAGGAGCGCCGTAAAGGGCGACCACGATTTTCCCGTGAACATCGGCGCCGGCGTAGTCGTCATAGCTAAATTTCGGAGCCGTCACTCCAAATCCCACAAATACCGCAGGGGCTTCGGCGTTCGCATCCGTATGCAAGGGGTCGCCGACCATTACGAAGTCCTTGGCCATGACCAGTTTCTGTTCGGAGGCGTCGCGTCTGATGGTCAGGGAGCACAGCTCCGGCAGCAGTTCGCTCTTGCGAAAATGTACGTTCTGGAAATAGCTTCCGGCGTCCCCGGCAGGCTTCAGACCCATCCCCTCAAATTGTGAGCGTACATAGTTGGCGGCAAGCTGAAAGCCGCGCGTGCCAGTGGCGCGCCCCTCAAGGAGGTCATCGGCCAGAAATTCCATGTGGGCCCGAACTGCTTCAGGCCGGATTTGCTGCAGGAATTCCTGCGGCGGAAACGCGGACGACCCGTTTTGTGCGTTGGCCAGAGAGAAAAGCAGAACCAGAGAAAGGACGACCAGGAAAAGAACAACAAAGATAGGCTTGGATACCAAGAACAATCCTCCGAACAAATAATCTACCGCGATCTTTCGTGGTGAGCGACGATAGCCTCGATAAGACCGGGAATGGTGTACTTTCTGGCTTCGATGTCCACTTGCAGTCCGAACCCTCGAAGAGTAGACGAAGTCACCGGTCCAATGGAAGCAAGCAAAATCGCATCGAGCTGTTTTCTATAAGGCTCGCGACCGCGGTCACGGCTTTTTCCGAGCAGTTTCACGAAATTCCTGACGGTCGAGGAACTGGTGAAGGTGATGAGTCCGGGATGCTTCCTTGTCGACGCCAGCGCCGCCCGCAGACGTTTGCGAGAGGATTGGGGAACAACGGTCTCATAAGCTTCCACCACATCCACGCCGGCGCCCATTTGGTTTAGTTCTCGCGGTATTACATCGCGTGCGACTTTGGCGCGAGCCAGCAGAACCCTCTTTCCTTTTACCTTTTGCTGCAAACTTGCGACTACAGATTCAGCGACGTATTCCTTCGGGACGACGTTCACCTTCAATCCATGCTGTTCAATGGCGCTTCTGGTGGCAGGGCCGATGGCGGCAATCTTCAGATGGGCCAGGTGCTGTCGGTTGAGACGGAGCTTTCGCACCCGTTGCCAGAGCGCTTCTACCCCGTTGACGCTGGTCAGGATAAGCCAGTCATAGTCGGAGAGGTTTTTCAGCGCTGTGTCGAGCGGGTGGTACGACCGCGGCTTACGGATTTCTATAAAAGGGATATCCAGAACGGCGGCACCGAGACTCCTCAGGCCTGACGACAGGGCACTGGCCTGATGGCGCGCGCGTCCCACGATGCAAGACAGCCCGTGAAGCGGTAGCGCCGGCGTCCCGCCGGCTGTCCGGCGGGCGAGTCGCCCGCCTCGGCGGCTCCGCTGGCTTTCAGAGCGCCCGGTCTGTTGTAGTTTACCTGTCGCTTTCATTTCAGATCCAAGCACGCGGGCGAGTCGCCCGGGCCACACGGTCTGCGATTGCTTCCCCACGGTCCGCGGTTAAGGTTGCTCGGCTGTTACCGGTGTGCTTTTGTAGACTTCCTGCAGGACCGCATCTCCTCCGCGCCGCAGTAGGGCTTCGCCTACCATCTCGCCCACCTGGTGGGGATTCTCGCCGTCACCTGATTCCCGCAGGACTTCAGTTCCGTCCGGACGCGCGACAATCGCCTCGAGATGCAATTTGCCGTTGACGGCTTCTGCAAATGCACCAATCGGGACCTGGCAGCCGCCGCCCATCTTGTTCAACAGGGCGCGTTCGCAGGTGGTGGTTGCACGGGCTGCTGCGTCATCCAAAAAGGCGACTTGGTCGCGTATCTGAGAATCATCCTTCCGGATTTCTACCGCCAACGCCCCCTGCCCTGCGGCTGGGCACATCAAATGCGGAGCCAACAGTTGCCGTATGCTGTCCCGCTTGCCCAGCCGATTCAGACCGGCGGCGGCCAGGATTACCGCGTCATACTCACCGACCTCGAGTTTGCGCAGACGCGTGTCCACGTTTCCACGGAGCGAGCACACCTCCAGATCAGGCCGCAATGCTTTCAACTGTGCCTGACGGCGCAAGCTGCTGGTACCAACCCGGGACTGTTTCAGCAGTTGCTCGATATTGTTGTATTTCAGGGAGCAGAAGGCATCCCGCGCGTCTTCACGGGTAGGGATCGCAGCAATCTCGAATCCCTGAGGAAGTTCCGTGGGCAGGTCTTTCAAACTATGGACCGCGAGATCGACACGGTTTTCCGCCAGCGCTTCCTCAATCTCTTTCGTAAACATTCCCTTGGTGCCAACCTGGGAGAGAGCGACGTCGGTGATTTTGTCGCCGGTAGTCTTAATGATTTCTATTGTGACGTCGTGCCCGCGCGCCTGGAGTAACACCTTGATGTGATTCGCCTGCCAGAGCGCAAGTTGCGACCCGCGGGAGCCGATGCGCAGCAGCGCCACTAACTTTTCGCTCCGGGATCTCCGGCGGCCGATTTCGCAGCCCTTCTCTGGTCTCTTTCTTTTTCTTGCAGGTTGAAAAGTCGCCGCACCAGGTCGATCACCGTAGTCGCTTCCGGCTCGCGTACGGCCGTCTTCAACGTGCTTATGGGAGTGTGCATGATCTTGCTTATGATCCCGCGAGTAAGGGTTTCTACAGCGAGTTCCTGTTCAGGCGAGAGCGTTCCCAGACGGCCCCGAACCCGATCGATCTCGGCTTGGCGAATGGTTTCCAGGTGGTCCTGCAAGGAGACGATGGTGGGCACGACATCGAGAGTCTGCAGCCGCACCTGAAAGCGTTCCACTTCCGTGGCAATTATGGCTTCAGCGCGCTCGGCTTCCTTCTTGCGGTCGTCGACGTGAAAAGAAACCGCCTGCTGCAAATCGTCGATGTCGTAAACGAAAATGCCGTCCAGCTTGTTCATTCCAGGATCGACATCGCGCGGCACGGCAATGTCGATGAAGAACATCGGACGGTTCTTGCGACGCCCGAGGAACAGTTCTCCGTGCTCGCGCCGGAAGATGGCATGCGGGGCCCCGGTTGAGGTGATTACAATGTCGGCGCGATCGCAGGTCTCATAAAGCTGCTCGAAAAGAATTGCCTGGCCATCGAACTTGGCGGCGAGCTGCTGAGCTCGCTCGTAGGTGCGATTGGCGACAAAGATGGTTTCCGCGCCATGGGCGAGCAGATGGCGAGCCGCCAGCTCACTCATCTTGCCGGCGCCGACCAGGTACACATGCTTTCCCTGCAAGGTTCCGAAAATCTTCTTGGCCAGTTCTACCGCCACCGATGCCACCGACACAGCCGAGGAACCTACGGCAGTCTCCGTGCGCACTCGTTTGGCGACGGCGAAAGCTCGCGTAAGAAGCAGGTCCAGTTGCGAGTGCACAACGCCCACAGCGCGCGCTGTGGCGTATGCTTCTTTCACCTGTCCCAGAATCTGGGGCTCACCGACGACCATCGAATCCAGGCTTGAGGTCACGCGGAACAAATGTCGGACCGCTTCGCCTTCGCAGTGCTCATACAAATGAGCCTCGTATTCCGCGGGATCCAGGTGAAAGTAATCGCGCAGGAAACCACGCAGATCCACGGTTCCATTTTTGGTTTGCGCCAGGACTTCAACACGGTTGCAAGTAGAAAGAATCAGCCCCTCATCAACCCCGGGATGCTCCGCCAGCCGCCTCAATGCCTCAGGGAGACGCGCATCGGGAATGGCAAGACGCTCGCGCACTTCGACCGGCGCCGTCTTGTGATTCACCCCGATGAGCTGAAACTTCATGATTGGACAAACCTGTGAATCGTACTGTAGTAGTTCGCGGACCACGCAATGACCGCGGCGACCACCGCACCGGTGGCAAGGTACGCCGCCCTGCGGCCGCGCCACCCCGCATTCCAGCGGGTAAAGACCATCACCATATAAACAACCCACATGAGCAATGACAGAAAGATCTTGGGATCGAGCAGGTCCACCCGCCCGAAAGTCGCCTGGGCTACGACCGTACCCGCCACCAGCCCCAGCGTCATGAAGGGGAAACCCAGCAGCAGCGACCGGTAGCCGATCTCATCGATGACTTCCAGCGCCGGCAGACGCAACGAAATTCCCGATGCCTTTTTGGACTTCAGGCGGCGTTCCTGCAACAGGTAGAGCAGACTGGCGGCAAAGCTCAGAAACAACGCCGCGTACCCAGTAAAGATCATGGCAATGTGGGCGAAGAGCCAGCCCTTGCGCATGGCAGGCGACGGGAGCAGAAATGGTTGTTGGGTGGTAGCGGCGACAAAGGTCAGAACGAAAACCAGTGGAAACACAACAATGCCGGGCGACGTGGTCCGGTAGACCAGGTACACGATCATGAACGCGGCCATGATCATCAGCGCCAGGAGAGACTCAGAGTTGTGTACAGAGGCGAGCGTTAATTGTCCCGAAAGGAGTATCGACTCGGCCAGAGACACGAACTGGAAGACCATGCCCAGGCTCATGGCCGGCAATGCAACCCGGTTGAGAAGCGCACTGGTGCGCGTCAAAGCCATGAGGGCGTAGAGCAATCCTACGGCGTAAAAGCAGAGCGCCACTCGGAGCCACAATATTGGCATAGACAGATTTCTACCGGGAACAGGCGGCCGTCCGATCCGCTTCGGTGATTATAGTCTGCACTAGGGCTGGGGCAGAAGGCGAAAGCTCCCGATGGCATGCACAGTAGTACAAGGGGTGCGTGCCACCAGTCCGAGCGGCAGAGCTGCCTCTTACCGTAGGAAGTTGCTGGTGCCGCGAAAGTCAGTCAACACCCAGCTTCTCTGTGGAACTCTCAAGGCTGTCCTTGCTTACTAACAGGTGCCGGCCAGCGGCAATCATGTCCTCAATTTCATCGAACGCCTGGAACAGCCTCATCTTCACCGCGCCATACTGCTCGGCTTCATTCAACCCGCGCCCGTGGAGCGCTGCCCAGCTTCGCAGCGCTTCCTCTTGAAGGAACACACTGACCGCGAAAGTGGTCTTGCGGTCGGATGTGACATCGAAAATATATTCACTGGCAGGAGCCTCGGGAGCATCCGGCAAAGCCGCGCGCTTGCCCACGAAGTAATACTGATAGACGTAACCTTGTCCACCGGTATAGGTCTTCATTCGACGCAGAGTCATGGGAGTTTGATGGCGCGTCCTTGGCCGTTGGCTACTCACGGCATCACTCAAACATTGTGACTGACGACTGACGACTAACCACTGTCTACCGCCCGCTGTTCCCCGGCGAAACTACCCGGCCATATTCGCTGGCACGCGCCAGCCGATCGAACATAGAGTAAGCGGCGGCGGAAATTTTGCTGATCGCCTCTTCCCCATCGCGCTCGCGGCGCAAATACGTTGTCATCACGCAGATCACATACGGCCTGTTCTCGACGAATACGATGCCGGAGTCATTACGCACGCCCTCAAGTTCACCCGGCTTGTTGGCGATCTTAAGTCCATCCGGCAGATCACGAGGGATGAAACTCCCCTTATGAGTACTGAGCATTTTGAAGAAATCTTCTGTGATTTCAGTATTGAGGACTTTGCCCCGATAGATGGCTTCGAGCAATGTCATCATTTCCGCGGGCGTGGAGATATTCTCTCTGCCTTCGCCGGCAGCTTTGAGGTCCATCATCTTTCGGCGCAGGCGGGTGTGGCTCAGGCTGAGCGAATCCATGAGCGCGTTGACATTTTCCATTCCAACGCGATCAATAAGAACATTCGTAGCACTATTGTCGCTTACCGCAACCATCATGGTGGCCAGGTCGCGCACAGTGATTCTGGTTACGCCGGGCGTCAGGCCGCCCATGATGTCACTGTCCGGAACCAGGTCGCTTGCCTGCACCGTGTACAGGTCGGCGAGCTTCAGCTTGCCGGCCTGCGCCTGGCGATAGAGCTCCGCCAGTACCGCGATCTTGATGGAACTGGCCTGCGGAAATACTTCATCGGAGTGCAGAAGGAACTTCCGGCCATCCTTGAGGTCGAGGACGGCAACGCCGAGGACCCCGTCGAGACCGCGATCTACTTCGCTAATTGTGGATTCGAGTTTCTGCCACAGTAGCTGCTGCTTTGCTGCCGGAGAGTTTGGAGCCGTCTGGGCGCAGGCAGCAGCCAGGAGAAACAAAAAAGCAAAAGAACGAAGCAACGGATAATCCTCCAGAGGCGGTGCCATTATAGCGGGTCGTCATAGCGGGGTCGTGGTGAGCGAAAGTCCGAGGTCTAAGGTCTGACGCCCGAGGTCTGACGCCCGACGTCCGAATCGCGCTAGCCTTCGATCGCCGCGCCCTGCAGCCGCTTGACCGCACTCTCTGAAGTTACCGGCGAGTAGTACACCTCTTTGAAGGTATAAGACTTGGCCTTCCCCGCGACCACGGGAAGAATTTCGATGTGCCAGTGGTAATCGTCGTCGATGGTCCTCCAGTAGTCCAGGCTCTTCGAGCGATGGAGCGTGTTGGGAGCGGTGTGAAGCACGAGGTGAAATTCTCCGCTTACGCTTCGAATTCTTTGTAGAGTGCGGCGCAACAGAGCGCCGAGATCGCGCATGCCTCCCGGACGGGCAAGGCCGAAGCGCTCGAAGGATGCCTCATGAGTACGAGGCAGAATCCAGGCCTCGTAGGGTACGCGCGGAGCGTAGGGACACAGCGCAATGAAATCGTCTCTTACTTCAATAACCCGAAGGTTCTGCTGCAACTCCTGCGAGATAATGTCGCAGAATACACAGCGCTCCTTGGATTTGAAGTAGTCGCGGCCGGCGCGCAACTCGTACAGCACACGCCGTGGAACGAAGGTGGTCGCCGTAAGCAGCGAAGTGGGGTGCGCGAATTCCTGGCCGGCATTGGCTCCGTGATTCTTGAAGATGCTTACATACTTGAAGCGAGCGTCGCGCTTCAGATCCTGGATGCGTTGCGCAGCCAGGAGCAGAAACTGTTCAATCTCAGAGTCGCTGGCAGACCACAGTTGCCGGTCATGGCGGAGATTTTCCACCAGCACCTCGTGCGCGCCAACCGAAGACATGCGGTCGTAAATGCCATCGCCGCGCCGGGAAGGCTCGCCCTCGATACGATACAGCGGCGTGGGATGGACTACCGCCCTCGCGGACCACGGGCCGCCATCGACTCCCGGCATACTGGAAATTACCTGGGCGGGAGCGGGCGAATCGGAACAGAAGACGCAAAAAGACTCGGCGCGCGGGGCGCTGTCGGGAACATCGTCACCGGTAATGACCCACGAACGGGTAATCGGATCCTTGCGTAACTCCATGCACTAAAGGAAAACATCGGCGCACTGAACCGTCAACTGTGATTTCTGTCACCGGGGAGCCGCGATCTCCTTTGTTATAATCCGCCCACGAACCCGCCACCGATGAGCGAGCCATCTACTCCGTTGATGCGGCAATATGCCGCGATCAAGAAAGAGCATCCCAGTGCGCTGCTCTTCTTTCGTCTCGGGGATTTTTACGAGCTGTTTTTTGACGATGCCGTCCTGGCCGCGCGCGAACTGCAGATCACTCTCACCTCACGCAACAAGGAAAAGGGTGTCGCCATTCCCATGTGTGGCGTACCCCATCACGCGGCTGAGGGATACATTTCCAAGCTGATTCGAAGGGGCTTCAAGGTCGCGATCTGCGAGCAGGTGGAGGATCCGCGGGTGGCCAAGAAGTTGGTGCGCCGGGAAGTGACTCGGGTAGTTACGCCGGGCACGGCGGCAGATTCATCGCTGAGTTCGGAAGAAAACAATTTCCTGGCCGCGGTCGCGCAGAATGGCGAGCGCGCGGGATTCGCCGCGCTCGACCTTTCCACCGGCGAATTTCGCGCCACCGAGTTCCAGGGCGGGGACGCGGTAAAGAGAATTCAGGAAGAAATCCAGCAATTGCGTCCTAAGGAAGTTCTGTACGGCTCTACGGCCCCGCTGTTCGAGGCGTCGGGTGTGGCGCGGACTCCCTCGCCCACGCGCCTGTCGGCGACCACGGGCTACGCCGAGACTCCACTCGACGACTGGATCTTTGCTCCTGATCACGCCATCCCGCTACTGGAAAACCACTTCGGAGTGCTTTCTCTGGAAGGCTTCGGCCTGTCGGGCAAGCCGGCAGCCGCAGCCGCGGCAGGAGCGATTCTCTACTACGTCCGCTCCACCCAGCGTGGGACTTTAAGTCATGTAGACCGGATCGGATTTTACGAGCGCCAGACCTGCCTGGTGCTCGATGCGGTGACGGTGCGAAATCTCGAACTGATCGAACCGCTTTTCGCAGGCGCCGACGCAGGCGTCAGCCTGTTTCGTTCGATAGACGCGACGGTCACGCCCATGGGCAAACGTCTGCTGCGCTCGTGGCTGCTGCGTCCTTCCATTGAACTCAATGAGATCAACGCCCGGCTGGATGCAGTTGAGTCACAAGTAAAGGAATCTGTCGGCCGCGAGGAACTTCGACGAGCGCTGGATGGGATTCTTGACCTGGAGCGCCTGCTCAGTAGAGTCACCCTCGAAACCGCCAACCCTCGCGACGTACTGGCGCTGGCCGCTTCGCTGGGGAAATTGCCCGCGGCGAGAACGGCGCTGGCTCGCTTCAGTGCCGAGAGGCTGACGGCTCTCCATTCATCGGTGGATGAACTTAGCGATCTGCGCCAGCGGATTGACGCCACTGTTGTTCCTGAGCCTCCAATTTCTCTGAGCGACGGCGGCGTGATTCACACGGGCGTCGATCATGAACTCGACCAGTTGCGCGATCTGAGCCGCAACAGCAAACAATTTCTGGCCAAGATTGAGCAGCGTGAACGTCAGCGGACGGGTATCGCGTCACTCAAGGTCAAATTCAATTCGATTTTTGGCTACTACCTCGAGATTTCGAAGGCGAATCTGCATCTGGCTCCGGCCGACTATGAGCGCAAGCAAACCCTGGTCAACGCCGAGCGATTTACCACGCCGGAGCTGAAAGAATACGAGTCCAAGATTCTCGATGCCCAGGAAAGGATCGTGGACATCGAACGCCGCCTGTTTGCCCAGCTACGCACGGCAATAGCGGGAGAAGCCCGTCGCATCCGACAGACTGCGCTGGCGCTGGCTGAGGTTGACGTGCTGGCGGCCTTGGCACAAATCGCGGCACTAAGGAACTACTGCCGCCCGCAGTTCGACGAATCGACCGATGTCGAGATTGTCGGGGCACGCCACCCTGTAATCGAACAACTGGAGTTGGGCGGTGGTGAGCGCTTCGTTCCCAATGATCTGTACCTGAATTCCAGCACACATACCATCCTGGTGCTGACCGGTCCGAACATGGGCGGCAAGTCCACATATCTGAGGCAAACCGCGCTGATTACGATCATGGCGCAAATGGGGTCGTTTGTTCCGGCGCGTTCGGCGCGGCTGGGACTGGTGGATCGCGTTTTCACCCGCATCGGCGCCAGCGACAACCTGGCTCGCGGACGTTCCACCTTCATGATCGAGATGACGGAGACTGCGGCCATCCTGCATACGGCGACGGCACGTTCGCTCATCCTGCTGGACGAGGTCGGGCGCGGCACGGCGACCTATGATGGTCTGGCCATTGCCTGGGCCGCCGTCGAGTACATTCACGCAAAAACCAACGCCAAGACCCTTTTCGCCACGCACTATTTCGAATTGACCGAATTGGCTGAGCAGCTCCCCGGCGTGAAGAACTATCACGTTGCGGTAAAGGAAACTGGCGGCGGGATCGTGTTCCTTAGAAAAGTCGAGCCGGGCGCGGCGGATCGCAGCTATGGAATTGAAGTAGCCAAGCTCGCGGGACTGCCGCATGAAGTTATCGTGCGGGCGCGCGAGGTGCTGGCGGAACACGAGAATGCCGAACGCCAGGTTACGGGGCATCTTTCCTCCGGCGCCGATCCCCTGCCGGCGCAGCTGACAATTTTCACGCCCCTGTCGCAGCCGGTGCTCGAGCGTCTACGTGAAGTGGATTTAGATCGCCTCACTCCGATCGAAGCACTAAATTTGCTGGCGGAGCTGAAGAAACAGATCGAGTGATCGGCGTCACGTAGCTACAACTATGCGCAAGAAAACCGATTCTTCCATTCGGTCCGGCGTCGGCCAGCTTCTGATCATCGGCTTCGACGGAACCGAGATGTCGCAGCGCCTGGCTTCCCTGCTCACCCAACTGCAGCCAGCGGGAGTGATCCTCTTCGCTCGCAACATAGCCGGAGGGGAACAGACCTACACGCTGCTCAAGGATTGCCAGGATTGCGTTACGACTCCCTTGTTTACTTGCGTGGACATGGAAGGCGGTCGCGTGGACCGGTTCCGCAGTGTGGTGGGTTCGGCGCCGTCGGCCGCCGATGTTTTTGCCACAGGCAGCCGCAAGCTATTTCGCAAGCACGGAAAAGTTATCGGCGAATCCTGCCGCTCGTTGGGATTCAATACTGATTTTGCGCCCGTGGTCGATCTGGCTTTCGAAGCATCGAAGACCGTGATGAGTTCGCGGGCGGTCTCGGCTGATCCGAAAGACGCGGTGGTTTACGCGCGCGAATTTCTGGCGGGATTGCGGTCAGCCAACGTGGTTGGATCGGCAAAACACTTCCCTGGGCTGGGTGAAGCCAATCTCGACACGCACCACGAACTTCCCTCCGTTGGTAAGTCGTGGAAGCACCTTTGGGCGGCAGACCTCTATCCATACCGTACCATGCGCCGCGAATTGCCAATGATTCTGATCGGGCACGCCAACTATCCAGCGGTTACGCATGATCAGAGTCCGGCGTCGCTGTCGCGAAAATGGATCACCGACGTTCTGCGCAAGAAGATCGGCTATCGCGGACTGGTTGTCTCCGACGATCTCGAAATGGGGGGCGTTCTAAAAGCGGCGCCCATCGAGCAGGCCGCGGTGGGGCACATACGAGCCGGGGGCGACTTGTGCCTGATCTGCCATATCGAGGAGTACGTCATTCGTTCCTATGAGGAGCTGATCAAGACTGCTGAGCGCGAGACCAAATTTGCGCGCCGAGTAAACGAATCTGCAGCGCGTGTACTGGCTTTCAAGAAAAGGTCCGCTGCGTTGAAACGCAGGTCGCCGGCCCCCAGCGGCGCCACGCTGGAAAAACTTTCACGACAGGTATGGGAGTTCGGCGAAGAAGTGCGCATGGCCCGGCTGAAAAGGGCGAATCCGTGATCGTTAAACCCAGTAAGGCCAGGTCCACCCAGGCAATGACCGTCGCAGGAATCATGAGTGGAACCTCCGCCGACGGCATCAACGTAGCCCTGGTCAGGGTTGTATGGACGCGGGCGACTCGCCCGCGCACGTCGACCTTCGCGGGCTTGACGTTCAAATTCATCGCCCACGCTGAATATCCGTACCCAAAGGAAGTCCGCCGGGCTGTGCTGGAAGCGATGAACGCGACGCAGACCAGCGTGGCGCAACTGGCCCGACTGAATTTCCTGCTCGCGGAACTCTACGCAGAGGCCGTGCTGACGACGCAGCGGCGCTTTCACCAAAAGGTAAATCTGATCGGTTGCCACGGTCAGACGCTCTACCATCAGGGTGAGCCCGCTTTGTTCCTCGGGCATAAAGTCGCGGTCACGTGGCAGACAGGCGAGGGGTCCGTCCTCGCGGCACGCGTTGACGTTCCCGTAGTATCCGATTTTCGCCCCGCGGACATGGCTGCCGGAGGCAAGGGCGCGCCGCTGGTTCCCTTCCTCGACTACCTGCTTTACCGCAGCGATCGCACCGGCCGGATCGTGCAGAACATTGGTGGAATTGCCAACCTGACGGCAATTCCCGCGAAAGCCTCCGCCGGCGAGGTTATAGCATTCGACACCGGCCCCGGCAACATGGTGATCGATGCCGTCACGGAGCGACTGTTCAAGAGGCCCTATGATCGAGACGGCTTGATCGCAGCCTCGGGCGCAGTGCTGGATTCCGTTGTCTCAGAAATCCTGCGCGCCCCGTTTTTTCTGCGCAAGCCCCCGAAAACGGCGGGACGAGAAGAGTTTGGCCGGGAGTTTGTTCAGCAATTCATGAAGCGTTGCGGACGAGCGCCAAAGCAGGACATCGTTGCCACGGCGACATCCCTGACAGCACGCTCGATAGCGAACGCCCTGCGGCGTTTCGTAGTGGGCCGAGGTAAACAATTTGGCGAGTACGTTGTTTCCGGCGGCGGAGCCAACAATCCTACCTTGCTGGCCATGCTGGCTAACGAACTCCGGCCTTTGAAGATGAAAGTGCGAGCTTCCGATGAATTCGGACTTCCGTCTGAGGCCAAGGAAGCTGCGGCGTTTGCACTAATGGCGTTCGAAACCTGGAATCGCAGGCCTTCAAACGTGCCATCGGCCACGGGAGCCAGGCGGCCAGCGATTCTGGGGAAGATGTCGTATGTGTGAGTGGGGCGGGCGGGCTATCCGCAGATCGATCGACTCGTTTCCGCGCTCGAGCTCGCCTGCTCCTTCGCCTGGAGTGACAGGCTTGTCAGGCGTGTGCAAAACGATTGCAACCCTTGCCTGCACCAGTCTTCTCGCTTTCACCATCTCCTGCTCAGGTAAGCCTGATCCCAACACGTTGGTGATGATCATCGAAAGCAGTCCAACCAACCTTGATCCGCGCGTCGGCCTGGACGCGCAATCAGAACGAATTGACGACCTGATCTTCGACGATCTGCTCACCCGCGATGACCATCTGCAGTTAAGGCCGGGACTGGCTGAACGGTGGGACATTCCGGATCCACTGACCTATGTTTTCCACCTCCATCAAAACGTGGAATTTCACGACGGTCGCCCGTTGACCGCGCGTGATGTGAAATGGACTTTCGATTCCCTGTTGCAAGGCAAGATTCGCAGCACCAAGTCGACCGTCTACCGATTCGTGGATCACATCGAGGCACGCGACGACTACACCGTGGTCTTTCACCTCAGGGAACCCTTTGCTGCGCTGTTGTGGAATCTCTCCGATGGCGCGATCGGCATCGTGCCCTATGGCAGCGGCGACGAAATCAGCCGCCAACCTATTGGTTCGGGGCCATTCCGTTTTGTCAGTGCCGAGCAGGACAAGGAAGTTGTGCTCGCCCGCAACGACAACTACTGGGGCGTCAGGCCGAATTTGGCGCGAGTACGTTTTATGGTCGTGCCCGACAACACCACGCGTGCTCTCGAATTGCGCAAGGGTAGCGCCGACATCGTGATCAATGCTCTGCCTTCTGACATGGTGTTTACACTGGAGCGCGATCCGAAACTCGCAGTGTTGCACGCTCCCGGCACGATCATGGCTTATATGGCTTTCAACCTGCGAGATCCCATTCTTAAAAAGGTGCAGGTGAGACAGGCGTTGGCTTACGCCATCGATCGCCGCCCTCTGGTTGAACATCTGATGGGTGGATTTGCCCGGCTGGCCAATAGTGTTCTCCCTCCGGAAAGCTGGGCTTATAACGGAAATGTTCCAGCCTATAATCACGATCCCGAGCGTGCGCGCCAACTACTGGACCGGGCTGGTTATCCGGCCGTAAACGGTGTCCGCTTTCATCTCACCATGAAGACTTCCACCGAGGAGAGTACGCGGCTGATGGTGGCAGTGCTGCAACAACAACTGCGCGAGGTGGGGATCGCACTGGATATCCGCACTTTTGAATCTGCGACTTTCTATTCCGACGTGACCCGCGGCCTGTTCCAACTCTATTCAATGCGATGGAGCGGCGGTAACGAAGATCCCGACATTTTCGAATACCTGTTCCACTCGGCCAAGTTTCCTCCCAATGGAGCCAATCGAGGCTACTTTGCAGATCCACGAGTGGACGCACTGATTGACCAGGCCCGGCGCGAGCCCGACCAGAAAACGCGCAAGCAGATTTACGCCGAACTCCAGCTCATCCTGACGGAACAAGTTCCCTATATCGATTTGTGGTATCTCGACAACGTGCTCATCCATTCAAAGCGTGTGCGAAACCTGACGTTGAATCCCTCCGGCAATTACGATTTCCTGAAGACGGCGGAATTGGGCGATGGTCGCTAGTCCTGTCGTGGCATCCTGGCGGGGTCCGCCCATTCGCTGGCGAATGCGCCGATGGAGTCGAAGGACCCTGGCAGTTCATCACACATGTGGCCCAGATGCGTGCAGTAGACCGCATTAGCCCGCAGCGTCCGAGAAGATCACAGGGGTCCTTCGACTCCGTAGCTGCTTCGCTTCGCGAAGCGGCTACTGCGCTCAGGATGACAAGGGGTTGATTCATGAGCCGACAGCGAATGGCCAACGACGAACGGCCAAAGACCAACGACCGATTTTCACGTGTTACCATCGAACACATTCCAATACTTATGCGAATTCTTTTTATTGGCGACATATTCGGACGTCCGGGGCGAAACATCGTCAAAGATCGCCTGCCTGGCCTGGTGAAAGATCATGCTATCGATCTGGTTATTGCCAACGGAGAGAATTCAGCCGGGGGCTTCGGAATCACGGGATCGCTGGCGGACGATTTGTTCGAGCTGGGCATTGATGTAATCACCACTGGAAATCACATCTGGGACAAGCGCGAAATCATCGACTATTTCCAGATGGCGGATGGGAACCAGCACAGCATGGCGCGCCGAGTCCTCCGGCCGGCGAACTATGCACCCGACTTGCCCGGCTGGGGAGTATATGAAGGCAGGAAAAAAGATGTTCCTTACGCTGTGATCAATCTGCAAGGCCGCGTTTTTATGGCGTCCAACGATGACCCGTTCCGCGTCGCCGACAAACTGCTGAAAGATATCAAAGCAAAAATAGTGTTCATCGATATACATGCCGAAGCTACGTCGGAGAAACTTTCGCTCGCCTGGTATCTGGATGGCCGGGCGACAGCTGTCGTCGGCACCCACACCCATATTCCCACCGCCGATGAGCGCGTGCTGCCGGGCGGGACCGCTTATATCACCGACGTAGGCATGACGGGGCCGTATGACAGCGTAATTGGGGTGCAGAAAGAACTCATCATCGCCCGGTTCCTGAACAACATGCCGGCCCGATTCGAGGCAGCGACGGGAGATGTGCGTCTCTGCGCTGTAGTCGTCGATTGCGATGAGGCCACAGGCCACGCCAGGAAGATCGAGCGTTTGATGATTGGTTAGCCCTGTCATCCTGAGCGGAGTGGCTGCTTCGCGAAGCGCAGCAGCCACGAAGTCGAAGGACCCCAGGGGCTCTTTAGAGGACCCGATTTCTTCCCCTGCCCAAAACTGCGACGTACACGTCAGTTGAGCAGGTAGGGGTCCCTCGACTTCGCTCAGGATGACAGCACAAGAGTGAAGGGTTCGGGATGACAGGATTGGTTCTGGCAAGGGTCAAGTCAGGGCTTCAGCAGCTTCTCCAGTTCTTTCCGGTTGCGCAGCGGCAGGTAGCGGAGCCCGGCCCGAGCCAACGCCAGATACACATCTTTCGCTCCTGGAATCTTTCTGAGCTCTTTCACGTGTTTTCTTACCACCCGTGCATCGCCGCGTACGATCGGGCCGCTGAAAGCTCCCGCCGGCCCCAGCTTCGCGTAGTTCGCCAGGGTCTGCCGCACAATTGGGAGCATCCTCTTTCGAGCATCCACCCGAGAAATCCCGGCGGCATGTGCCACTTTTTCTCCGGTGACCAGCAGAGCAATCAGCAGGGGCGAGGTGAATCCTCCCCAGGCGTGATAGGCGGATTTTTTGCTTTTCGAAATTTGGAACACGTCTGCGCCCAACTGGTGGACTATCTCTCTCGCCACGCGCAGGGCTTTGGCATCTCCCTCGAGCGCGACAGAAATACCATGAAGCGACGGGACTGACGCACTCACGAACGTCATCAGAGGATGTACCGACGCGACAGCCGCTCCCCGGCGTCGTAACACGTCCAGTTCGTCGCTCGCCAGGGCTCCGCTGGAGTGAAACACAGTCTTGCCCTTCCAGTCCGTGGTCTGTGCCAGGTGGCGCGCCGCTTTCGCAATCTCACGGTCGGGGACACAGAGCCAGATCAGATCGGCATCCAGGCGAGGGTCGTCCATTGCGGCGGTGGCATGTACTTTCTTGGCCAAAACTCGTGCCTTGTGACGCGACGATACACTGTTTCTCGAGACAATCTCAGTGATCCGATATCCCACACGTCTAAGTTCCTGAGCTAAAGCGCTGCCCAACCTGCCGGGACCAACAATCGCAATCCGGGGCTTGAATGCCATGGCGGCAGCATAGCAGGGCGATTCCGGAGACATCAAAGACGAGACACAGGCTCGTCACCCGCAGCGCCGCCACTCTCTCTAGCGCGACCTGCTTTATATTGTTTCCATGGCTGAAAAAACTTCCAACAAGACAAAAACTGCCAAAGCTCGTGTACTTTCCTCCCGCGTGGTGTACCGCGGACCCGCTTTCCGCGTCACCGCCGATCAGGTACTTGAGCCGAGCGGAGTGCGCACGCGGCGCGATATCGTGCACCATTCGGGATCAGTCGTCATCCTTGCCGTCGAAGATAGTGGTTCCGAGCCGCACGTTCTGCTGGAACGGCAGTACCGTCATGCAGCCCAACAAATGCTTTGGGAACTGCCGGCGGGGCGGATCGATGAGGGCGAGAAACCGCTCGCTGCCGCCAAACGTGAACTGCTCGAGGAAACTGGCTACACCGCGTCGCACTGGAAATGCATTCTGAGGTTCTACGCCAGCCCCGGCTTTCTGGCGGAGACCATGGACATCTACTCAGCGCATGGACTGCGCCGTGGCAAAGCGCAACCGGAGGCGGATGAGGTCATACGCATTCGCATGGTGCCGCTTTCCCTTGCCCTCGGCATGGTAATGAAGGGTGCGATCAGGGACGCCAAGACCATAGCCGGGGTGCTGTGGCTAAGCCAGACACAAAGGGGCTAAAACCCGCGTCCCTCGCGGCTTTTCTTGTGACGCATTCCCTTGACAGTCTCCCTCCAGCGGCAGCACAATTGCCTCAAATGAAAGGGTACGGCCTCGGCGATAGAGCACGTGCCCGAAGGGGCGTACATGGAAAGACTGAAAGGTACCGTGAAATGGTTTAACAATGCTAAGGGATACGGCTTCATCGGACGGGACGATGGCGCCGATGTCTTTGTACACTACAGCGCAATTACTTCGGAAGGCTACAAAAGCCTGCAGGAAGGTGATCAGGTAGAGTTCGAGATCACCCAGGGACAGAAGGGTCCGCAAGCCGCTAACGTTACGAAAGCTTCGTAGATCCAAACCGAGTCTTTTGAAAACCGGCGTCCTGCCGGTCATCGCGAGGGCATCCCGCCCTTGTCAGAGAAGCTGGGTAAGCCATACCCGGAGCACCGGCCTTCCCCTTCAGCGTCTTCTTGTTTAGTCTTTATCTCGCATGGACAACAAGGCTATCGCCGGCATTCTCTACGAAACTGCCGACTTGCTTGAAATCGACGGCGGAGACTCGTTCCGCATCCGCTCCTACCGAAACGCCGCCGAAGCCATCGAAGCTCAAACCCAACAGATTTCGGAAATCATCGGCGAGCCAAAAAAGGTTCTGGCTATCCAGGGCATTGGCAAAGGCATGCTGGTGAACATGCAGGAGCTGTTCAAAGAGGGCAAGCTCTCGGTCCATGCCGGCCTGCTCAAGAAGTACCGGCCATCGATGCTTGAGCTGCTGAAGATCCAGGGCCTGGGACCAAAAACTATTGCGCTCATATGGAACGCCTTTCAGGTGAGCGACGTCGAAGGTGTGGAGAAGCTGGCAAAGGAAGGAAAGATTCGCGAACTCCCGCGCATGGGCGAAAAACAGGAGCAGAAGCTGATAAAGGCAATCGAGGACTACCGCCGTGTCGCGGGGCGGTACCTGCTCGATGCAGCCGAACGACAGGCGGAAAAGATCATCGAACATCTGAGTGAGTATCCCGGCGTAGAAAAGATCACGCCTGCCGGCTCGTTGCGTCGCGGCCGCGACACTGTTGGTGATCTCGACATACTGGTAACCGGCAAGGCTTGTTGCGATGACGGCACCCGCCAGGAGCTGATCGCTCACATCATCAAGTTGCCGGGACTGATGGAGATTATCGCCAGCGGCGAGAACAAGATCAGCTTCCGCCTGCGCGGCGGCATGCAGGTGGATGTGCGGCTGCTGCCTCCGGAATCCTTCGGCGCGGCCATGCAGTATTTCACCGGATCAAAGGCCCACAACGTCGCTTTGCGGCAACGCGCGCTGAGGATGGGCTACACCTTGAGCGAATACAGCCTGGCCAAACTGGAAACGGAAGAGCCGGTCGCGGGTGAGACCGAAGAGGAAATCTACGCCAAGCTTAAGCTGGATTACATTGCTCCCGAACTTCGGGAAAATCTTGGCGAGCTTGACGCTGCCGAAAATCACACCCTGCCTACCCTGATCACGCAGGCTGATCTGCAGGGCGACGTACACATGCACACAGTCGAGACCGACGGACGAAACACAATTGAAGAAATGGCCGAGGCAGCCAGCGAGCGTGGTTACAAGTACATGGCCATCACCGATCACTCGAAGAATCTGGCGTTCGCCAACGGCCTGGACGACAAGCGGGCGGGCGAACATATAAACCGCATACGCGCGGCCAATGAGGCGAACGGAAAGATCAGGATCTTCGCCGGCGTCGAAGTCGATATTCTCGGTGACGGCACGCTCGACCTGTCCGATACAGTCCTTGAGCAAATGGACTTGGTTATCGCCAGCGTGCACTCCCACTTCAACCAGACTCCGGCAGAAATGACCGACCGGCTACTCAAAGCTGTCCAGAATCCCAACGTTTCCTTGCTGGGGCATCCCACAGGCCGCCTGCTTCTCCGCCGCGATGCCTATTCGTTCGACATCGATGCTGTCCTGAAGGAAGCGGCGAAGAATAGAGTGGCAATGGAACTGAATGCATATCCTGACCGGCTCGATCTTTCTGATCGTCATCTGAGGCTGGCAAAACAGCACGGCGTCAAGATCGTGATTAATACCGATTCCCACCACACTTCGCACATGGAGAAAATTCGCTTTGGAATATTGCAGGCGCGCCGCGCCTGGCTCACCAAGGACGACGTATTGAATACACTGCCCCTGCCAAGGTTCGCCAACGCCATGAAGCATGCGTGGTAGAAGCATGCGTGGTAATAATGCAGCGGCTATGTTCAATCGTGAGCAGAGCGCCGGGCAGTCGCGCAATTTTGACTCCCAGGGCCAGTCTTGAATAACCTGAATTGCCACGGAGAGGTAGATAATGACCCCAAAGATTTGGATCCCTCTGCTGACTCTCGCTCTCAGCGCCTTGCTGTACTCACACGCAGACACTTCTCGAACCGTAAGACGTATCCTGGCAAATCCGGGAAGCGTGAAATGGGAAACTTCTGCTGACGGCTCGGAGAGCGCGACTCTTCGCGAGGATCCCAAGAGCGGAGCGGTCGAGCTCTTTGCGCGCTACCCTGCCGGGCACGTCTTTCCGCCCCACTGGCATAGTGCGAACGAGAGGATTGTCCTGATCGAAGGCCGCCTATCGATAGAAGACAGTGACGCTCAACGACTCATCGAGCCGGGTGGCTATGCCTATCTCCCCGCCACCGAAGTGCAAAGCATGACCTGCGCATCGCAAACCCGTTGTTCGTTCTACGTCTTCTGGGATGCAGCTTTGGACTTTCATCCCGCGAAGAAATAGCCCGCGTTCTTTTCGCGCAACTTTGCCGGTGCAACATTCGCATCGCTTCACGCCGGCCTGCATCTATTGGGAAATGGAATTCCGACAACTTGGCCGTTCTGGATTGAAAGTACCGGTTCTCAGCTTTGGCACCGGGACATTTGGTGGCAGCGGTGATTTCTTTCGTGCCTGGGGAGCTACCGATGTAGCCGAAGCCAGCCGCCTGGTCTCGATTTGTCTTGAGGCGGGCGTCAACCTGTTCGACACCGCCGATGTTTACTCGAAGGGCCTATCCGAAGAAATCCTGGGCAAAGCTGTCGAAGGACGTCGCCACGATGTCCTAATTTCCACCAAGACCACGTTTCGCATGAGTGAAGGGCCAAATAACCTCGGGTCTTCGCGGCATCATTTGCTTCAGGCCTGCGAAGCCAGCCTGCGGCGCCTGGGCACCGATTACATCGACATCTACCATCTGCACGGATTCGATGCGCTCACTCCCCTCGATGAAGTCCTGAGCACGCTGAACCATTTGATTGAAAGCGGGAAGGTGCGCTATATCGCTTGCTCGAATTTTTCCGGATGGCATTTGATGAAGTCGCTGGCGGTGTCGGAACGTTACGGCTGGGCCCGCTATGTGGGTCACCAGGTTTACTATTCTCTGATCGGGCGAGAGTACGAGTGGGAACTCATGCCGCTCGCGCTGGATCAGGGGGTCGGAGCGCTGGTATGGAGCCCGCTCGGCTGGGGCCGCCTGACTGGCAAGCTTCGGCGCGGCCAGCCTTTACCCGCCACCAGCCGGCTCCATCAGACCGCGGAACAGGGCCCACCGGTCGCAGACGACTATCTGTACAAAGTCGTGGATGCACTGGATCAGGTGGCTCGCGAGACTGGAAAGAGCGTGGCGCAGGTTGCGTTGAACTGGCTCCTGCGGCGGCCGACAGTTTCTACCGTTATCATCGGAGCACGGAACGAGGAGCAATTGCGGCAGAATCTGGCGGCGGAAGGATGGTCGTTGTCCACGGCACAGATCGCCGCGTTGGACAGCGCCAGCGAGGTAAAGCCGACGTATCCATACTGGCATCAGATGCAGTTTGCGGAACGCAATCCCTTTCCGGTGTCGCTGGGATCGCCGAAGAGCAAGTAGGAATCAAAGGTTAAACCACCAAGGCTTGAACCACCAGGGACACGAAGTATCACGAAGGCCAGACGTCTCTAATGGTTTTCCTTCGTGGTACTTCGTGTCCCTGGTGGTTCAAGGCTTGGGACGTTCACACTGCCATGGTCTTCACCTGGATGGATTCTTGTACACCTCGCCGCCTTTCATCACGAACACAACTTTCTCCATGACGGTGATGTCTGCCAGCGGGTCGCCCTCCACGGCAACGATGTCTGCGAACTTTCCCGGCTCCAGAGTTCCGATTTCGTTTGAGCGTCCCAGCAGTTCGGCTCCGTTGACCGTTGCGGCGCGGAGGGCATCGATCGGGGCCATGCCTCCGTTTACGAGTGCACCGAATTCCTTGGAAACAAAATCCACGTCGTCGTCTACGCCGTAGGCGATCTTCAGATGGTGTGCCAATGCCCGATGAAACGCCGGCCCCTGTTCTTTTACAATCGCCACTCCCTTGGCGAAACTGACGGGATCGCGGCCCTGTGAAAGCCCAGTCTGCAGATCATGCTGGAAGCAATAAAGTGTTGGAACCAACCAAGTGCCGCGCTGCTCCATGAGGCGAGCGCCTTCTTCATCCATCACCGTGCCATGCTCGATAGAGTCGACGCCGGCTCGGACCGCGGCTTTGATCCCTTCAGCCCCTTCGGCGTGCGCCATCACCTTCTTGCCCGCTCGATGTGCCACCTCAACCGCCTTTGCCATCTGCTCTTCACTCAACTCCTCGACCCGATAATCGCTGATCGGATCCATCACACCGCCGGTGGCCATCAGCTTGATCCAGTCGGCGCCGTACTTGATATCGCGTCTTACCGCCACGCTCACCGCGTCGACGGTATCCGCGATATTCGGCCGCCTTGGCAACTGCTGATCTGGCGCGAGGACGTCAGCATCGCCGTGTCCCCCGTTTACCGAGACAAAGTTTCCCGCGGAAACCATGCGGGGCCCCCGGATCAATCCCTTCTCGATACTGTCGCGCAAAGCCAGTTGACCGTAAGCGAGGTCGTCCTCTCCGGCATCGCGGAGCGCGGTGAATCCGTGGTCAAGCCAAATCTGGAGATTGTGCACTCCCCAGATCGCCTTTTGAGGCGATGACATGCGCAGGCCCGAGGCCGTGGATTGATCCTTGGGATTCCCCAAAAGATGTGCGTGGCAGTCGATCAGTCCGGGAACGACCGTGTATTTGGAAAGATCGATAGTCTGAATATCAGCGGGCGCCGAGTCCGCAGTTCCGATGATGCGATCTCTGGCAACCAGAATGTAAGTATTGGTTGTTACGCGCCCGCTGCGTACGTCGATCAGGCGCCCGGCATGAACTGCGACCGTGGGTTTCACCGAATTCTCTTGTGCCACTGAAGTCGTGATCACGCAGAACACCGGCATCACCATGCAGACAAAAAGCAGGCGGAACTTCGGAGTGCTCATTTTTTCCTCCCCACCCAGTCCTCCCAATTAAACGATCCGCAGGTAAACGATATAGAATCGATCGCAACGAGGCTACCATGCCTGAAGACGCAAACACTCTGCCGCCCGCCGGAGCGTCCAGTCCGGACCCGAACCTGACTGCCGATGCAAGTCCCGAGCCGGAAGCCCACCCTGGCATGGACCTTGGGCCTGGTCCAGGAATCAATATCGCCGAGGAATTTGGCACGGCCAAACGCAACCTTCCTCCCGCAAAGATTGTTGGCATTGTCCTGGCCGTCGCTGCCATTGTGATCGGGACAGTGGCGTTCCTCGATCGAGCCAAACCGCAAGGTGGAGGATCGATCGACAATATCGCCGCCGTAGAAGTGCCGGATCAGAATCTGGTCCTCGTGGCGGTAAATGTGACCGTGCACAACTCGGGCGAGAAACCTCTCTGGATTCATGACATCAAGGGCACAATTAAGACTGACAGCGGAGAGCTAAGCGATGTAGCCGCCTCCGCGCTGGATTTCGACCGCTATTTCCAGGCCTTTCCCGCCCTGAAGGAACACGCTTTACCAGCCCTACCGCCCGAGACCAAAATCCCTCCCGGCGGACAGGCGCAAGGCACGATTGTGGTGAGTTTCCCCGTGACCCAGGACGGCTTCAACAAGCGGAAGTCCCTGAGCGTGGTGATCCAACCCTATGATCAGCCGCTGCCCCTTGTGCTCACCAAATAGCAGCGTCGATTGGTCCGCACTGAAGCACTTCCTCGACTCGAAGATCGCATCCGCCAGGGAAAGCGTCATGCTGAGCTTGCGAAGCATCTTGCGGGGTTGATAGCTGGCCTGTCCTGCGTCTTTGCGTCGAACCCATCGCAAGGATCATCTAATTCCCAGGAGAAATACCCAAGTTGAGGACACGAATCGCCGTCTTCGTCGTAATCATTCAGTCTGTCTTATTCCTGGCCCATTGGTTTCTTTATGAAACCTGGACTGCCTTCTGGCCAACCCCTGACTTTGCCGGAATCTCGAAACTGCAAATCACGCTGGCGTTGCTGTCGGTCAGCTTCGTTGTGGCTTCCCTGCTGGCCTGGCGAAGTTCGAATGTAGCGGTGCGGGTGCTCTACAGAATTTCTGCCGTCTGGCTGGGATTTCTCAGTTTCTGCTTTCTGGCGGCTTGTTCGTGCTGGGTGGTCTACGGCGGGGCTCGCCTGCTCGGGCTCCATCCCAACCAACGATGGATGGTTGCTGCATTCTTTGGACTGGCCGTGCTGGCAAGTCTGTATGGCGTCGTGAATGCGGCGTGGACACGCGTGCAGACGAGTTGCAGTCAAATTGCCCAACCTGCCGGAGTCCTGGCGCGGACGAGTTGCGGCACTGGTGAGCGATACACACCTCGGCCACGTTCGCGGCGCCAGATTCTTACAGCGCATTGTGACCACCCTTACCCGGCTGCAGCCGGACATCGTATTTATCGCCGGAGACATGTACGACGGCACCTTCGCCAAGGTGCAGGAACTTGCCGCCCCCCTGGCCAGGCTGGCGGTTCCGTGGGGAGCATATTTTGTCGCCGGGAATCACGAGGAATTTACCGACTCCAAGAAGTACATCGACGCCGTGAAGGGCTCAGGCGTGCGCGTGCTGAACAGCGAGAAAGTTACGGTCGACGGATTGCAGATCGTGGGCGTCCATTATCGTGATTCAACCAATGACGACCGTTTTCGGGCAGCCCTGCGAGGGGCGGGGGTCGATCGCGAACGCGCCAGCATCCTGCTCACTCACGCGCCCGACCGGGTTAAGATCGCAGAAGAGGAAGGTTTTTCGCTGCAGCTTTCCGGTCACACTCACGGTGGACAGTTCTTTCCGTTCACCTGGATTACTTCCCGCCTGTACGGCAAGTTTGTTTACGGATTACAGCGCCTGGGAAATCTTCTGGTATACACATCCTACGGAGCAGGCACGTGGGGGCCGCCGTTGCGGGTCGGAACCAAGCCCGAGATCGTGCTGCTGCAGTTCGAATGATCCTCGAAACGCTATTGGTGCTTTTTCAGAAACTTTCTTCGCACCAGATGAGACGCTGCCGTGGGCTTGATCTCGTCGTATTTCAGGCAGCTGATGGAGCCGTCTACTTCGAGTACGGCCAGCGCAACCTCCTGCAGGCTGACAATTCCGTGCTCTCGAAGAGCGCATTGCAGCTCATCCATCGTGACGTGCTCTCTGGCCATGTGGATGGCGATAACTTTGCCATCGTGCACCAGTAAGCTGGGCTGGCCCTGCACCAGTTTGCGGAATTTACGGTTCCAACCCGAGAGCTCTGCTACCAGATAGTTCATCAGCAAGAGGGTAGAAGCAGCCACGACACCACCGACAACCGACGTGTCAGGCCCGGTCATCGCATTCTGCACTGCGTTGCTGAGAAGCAGCAGCAGAGTCAGGTCGAAGGGCGTCATTTGCCCGACCTCACGCTTGCCGCTCAGCCGCATGCCGAGCAGGACGACCCCGTAAACAATCGCCGTCCGTCCGGCGATGTTGATCAAGACGTGCCAGCCCGGATACATACCTTCTACTGGTTGGAGGCGCTCGGAGCAGGAGTCGCCGAGATTGGCGTGGGCGCACCTTTCGGAGTGCTCAAATACCCTGTCGCTTTATTCTTGTCGACGGACCAGACCACCAGCTCATACAGCATCCGGTCACGTCCACTATAGAACTGGATGGGCTCGCTGACGTTGCGGTCCTTTTTCTCGATCGTCCGATCATCGGAGGTTACGTTCAGGGTGAATTTACCTTTTTTCTGGTCGGTCTTTTTCAACTGCAGCCCGACCGTGGAAACCGGCTGCGCCTTCGCGCCCTTGATCAAGGTGAATTCGTAGTAGTTGCGATCGCCCTTGTGCTTTAGGACTTCGAGATCTTCGCGCGTGTTCGCGACCAGGCCGCTCTGCACTCCTAAATCGCCAATGGTGCTCTGCAGTTTAGCTTTGGTGGCTTCCAGGTCTGCCTTGGCCGATGCAACGTCGGTCTTGACTCCACCCACATCGGTCTTCACTCCGGCGACTTCGCCGCTGACCGCGCTGATCTGTTGCTTCTGCGCTTCTGCCAGGCGAGCTTCCGAGGCTCGCTGTTGGCGCATCAGCTCGGCTGATCGCGTCGCCATTTCCTTCTTGGTCAAGCCCACCTGCTGGGCGAGGGTCTCATCGTCGGCCTCGGCAGACTGCATTCGCTTTCCCAGGTCGGCCATCTGCACGCTGCTGGTGGCCTGGTCTTTGCTGACTTTTTCCAGGCGGCCACGCAAGTCGAAGATGAAATACAGCGAGCCCGCGACGTAGAGCGCGGCAAGCGCCAACAATATCCACTTTCCCGAACTGCTCTCTGACACTTGGACGCCGTCGTCGGCCATAAGATCCTCCACCAGGTTGGAATGAAAAGTTAAGCTAATTGTTGAATATGGCCCGCAGGGTGTCAATTGCCAGGATGGTGCAGCCGGGCTCATTGGTTCATGGACCCACAGCCAGTTCGGGAGGGGGAAACCAGCGTCAACGGCCCATGCTGTCCTGGATTACCGCATTCACCGGTGGAAGGATGCCGAGGTCGATATAGATGGGTCGAATCAGCTTTCGTACCACCGCCAATCGAGTGGCAAACCAGGCGGCGCCGGCAACGCAACAAACCCCGCTGAAAATCACGGTTAAGGGCGCACCTATCGCGTGAGCCAGAAAACCGGCGAGTAAGCTTCCAAAGGGCGCCATCCCAACGAATGCCATGGCGTAGAAACTCATCACACGACCGCGTTTATCGTCGTCCACGATAGTCTGGATAATCGTGTTGCTGGCCGCCATTTGCTGCATCATCCCAAAACCACAGACCAGCATCAGCAGCAGCGATAGCCATAGAGCTCTCGACATTCCGAAAAAGATCAAGCCTGCTCCGAAAGCGAACGTGGCAATAGGGAGCATTTTTCCCAGCCCCAGAACGGTCTTGCGCAGCGCCAGGGATATTGCGGAAATCAGCGCGCCTATGCCTACAGAACCCATCAGAAAGCCCAGAGTGTGAGGGCCACCCCTCAGTACATCCCGCGCAAAAATCGGCATCAGCACCGTGAAGGGCCAACCCATCAGGCTCACCGTGGCGAACAAGAGCAGGATGGTTCGAAACGGAGTGAAACCGGAAACGTAGGCCCAGCCTTCTTTCAACTGCACCAGCATGGAATCGGTCGTGCGTCTTATCGGCCGGGCGTCCAATCGCATCATAAGCAAAGACGCGATCACGGCAAGGTAACTGATGCCATCGATCAGGAAGCAGAAGCCTTCTCCCGACACTGCAATTACCGCTCCCGCCAGCGCCGGACCCACCAGCCTGGCCAGATTGACCATCGATGAATTCAGCGCGATCGCGTTCCCCAGGTCCTGTTTGTCATCCACCATCAGCACCAGGAACGCTTGCCTGCCAGGCATGTCGAAGGCATTGATCAAACCCTGGAAAGCGCTGAGCCAGATAATTTCTTGAATATTGATGTGCCTGGTTAAGGTGAGAACGGCCAGAGCCAACGATTGCAGCATCGCTAGAATCTGCGTCACCACCAGAACCTGGCGCCGGTCGAGCCGGTCAACCCAAACCCCAGCGAAGGGAGCGAACAGAAAAGTGGGAATTTGTCCCGCAAATCCCACGATGCCGAGTAGCAAAGCCGAGCCGGTGAGCCGGTAGACGAGCCAGCTCGTGGCCAGGCGTGTCATCCAGGTCCCAATCAGGGAAATGGTCTGACCGCCGAAATACAAGCGGAAATTGCGATAGCGAAGCGCCCGCCATGCGTGCGATATTCCGGTTCGCTGGGCGGCGGGAATTGTAGGAGGGGTCACAGATTTCTATTTTGCCACTTGTGGAGCCGATGAGGCGTGAGATCGCCGGATACTGAACCACCTTGTATTTTTCGGGAACATACCAATATGAACGCCATTCGTAATGGCTCCTTCTAGTGACACTCGTGATCGTAGAATGTAGCAATGACTTACTGATAATCGATAAGGCGGGACCCGTTGTCCTCCCCAAACCGATGCGAGATGCCTTACAACTCAGTCCGGCGACTCTCTAGAGTTGGAGAACTCTGAGGACCAGATCGAATTGCGCCCGGCGCCAGGCAAAGGACGGATTTGCAGGAAGCAGGGGCGTGGGTGTTTGATTCCGGGAAGCCACTAACCGCAGACGTTGTAAATCAGACGAGCCACCGAGTTCGGGCTGAGCAATATCGCCCCAACCGGAGTGAAATCAAGTGAAAGTTTTCTTCGACAGCTTTGTCTGGGTCGGCGCGATTCTGTCTCAGCATGAGCACCACTCGCGCTGCTGGAGGGCGTTTCTCAGGCAGAGAAAGAATTGCGTGCTACGCCGCCCATCCACTCCATGAACCTCGCTAAAGCTTAAGTTTCCGCAAGCGCAGCGAATTCGTAATCACCGACACTGAACTCAGACTCATTGCAGCCGCGGCCAGAATCGGACTTAGCAACAAACCAAAGAAGGGATACAGGACTCCGGCCGCGACCGGCACACCCAGCGAGTTGTAAAGAAACGCAAAGAACAGATTCTGCCGGATATTGCTCATCGTCGCCCGGCTAAGTTTGCGGGCCCGCACGATACCGGCAAGGTCGCCCTTCACCAGCGTGATGCCTCCGCTTTCCATTGCCACGTCAGTGCCGGTTCCCATGGCGATCCCCACGTTCGCCTGCGCCAGCGCGGGCGCGTCGTTGATACCGTCGCCGGCCATGGCGACGACGCGCCCGTCTTTTTGCAGCCGACCCACTACCTGCGATTTCTTTTCAGGCAAAACTTCGGCTTCGAATTCCTCGATCCCCAAATTTCCGGCGACAGATTCGGCCGCGGCGCGGCTATCGCCGGTGAGCATTACCACCTGCAAACCTTCGGCTCGAAGATCCCGCAAGGCCTGCCCAGCGGACGGCTTGATTGGATCGGCAATGGCCAGAATGCCCGCAAAGTCACGATTTACGGCCACGAAGATGACGGTTTGTCCGCTGGCGTTGTTCCTCTGGTTCAGCTCGGCGGACGAAATTCCCTTTTCCCTGAGCCAGGTTTCATTGCCGGCGAGAACCTGCTTTCCGTCCACCTCGCCGCTCACCCCAAGCCCAGTGCCAGACTGAAAACCATTCACGGCAGAGAGAGCGAGTCCGCGGTCTTTGGCTGCGCTCACAACTGCGGCGGCGAGCGGGTGCTCGCTTCCCTGCTCTAGGCTGGCCGCCAGGCGCAGTAATTCGTCTTCGGTCTGGCCAGGAAGCGAGGACACAACTGACATCACACGCGGTCTGCCCTCGGTGAGCGTGCCGGTTTTGTCGATGACCAGAGTGTCAACTTTTTCCAGCACTTCTAACGCTTCGGCGTTCCTGATCAGAACACCGGCCTGAGCTCCGCGTCCCGTTCCGACCATGATCGCGATCGGCGTCGCCAAACCCAGGGCGCACGGGCAGGCAATAATCAGTACGGCCACGGCATTGACGAGGGCATGCGCAAAGCGAGGTTCGGGTCCGAAGAAACTCCACGCGACAAATGTGGCGACCGCAATTGCAATCACCACGGGAACAAACCACGCAGCGACTCGATCGGCCAGCCGCTGAATAGGGGCTCGGCTGCGCTGCGCCTGGCTGACCATTTGCACGATGCGCGCCAGCAGCGTCTCACTGCCCACACGTTCCGCGCGCATGATCAGCGACCCGGTTCCATTTACCGTAGCCCCAATCAGGCGGGCCCCCGGCTCTTTGCCCACCGGGATGGACTCGCCAGTAATCATCGACTCGTTCACTGCGCTTCTGCCTTCGAGCACCGTGCCATCGACCGGGACCTTCTCGCCGGGACGCACGCGCAGCCGGTCACCGGGCTTCACCTGATCCAGCGGGATGTCTTCTTCGTGTTCAGTTCCCTGCCCACCCTCGGCGCCTCGGTGCAACCGGCGTGCTAATTTTGGAGAGAGATCGAGCAGCGCGCGAATGGCAGCCCCGGTTCGGCTGCGAGCGCGCAGCTCGAGAACCTGGCCGAGCAGCACCAGCGTCGTAATGGCTGCCGCAGCTTCGAAATAAACCGGCGGAGTTCCACCCATATCGGCGCCCATCCCGGTTAAAGACGCAGGAAAGGCTCGGGGAAAAACCGTCGCCACCAGGCTGTATAAATACGCCACGCCGGTTCCCATCGCGATCAGGGTGAACATGTTGGTGGAGCGGTTCACTATGGATGTCCACCCGCGCTGAAAGAATGGCCATCCACCCCACAACACCACGGGCGTTGCCAGCGCCAGCTCGATCCATTCCAACCACCCCGTCGACAATTTGAGTCGCGTCCCCAGCCCCGGCACCATGCCGCCCATCGACACTGCAAGTAGCGGAACCGTGAGCGCGAGGCTGATCCAGAACCGACGGGTCATCTCACGCAATTCAGGATTTTCTTCTTCCTGCGCGCTGACCGTGCGCGGCTCCAACGCCATGCCGCAGATCGGGCAATTTCCTGGCCCGGGACGCACGATTTGGGGATGCATGGGACAGGTATATTCCACACGTGTGGTGGTGGCGGGCATCTCCGACTCGAGAGCCATCCCGCAGCGTGGACAGGCACTCGGATGATTAGCCCTCACTTCGGGACACATCGGGCATACGTATGCAGTCTGCTGTTGTTGGGGCATTGGCCGCGCCGCGGCAGGTGCCAATGTGACGAGAACCGATTTCGCGTCCGGCGTGCGGGGGGACGAGGCAGGGGCAATACTAACCATCTGCTGGTGCATCCCGGAATGCATGCCCGATGTAGTGACTGGATTCCCTGTGAGGTAACGAACCGGATCGTTGCGGAATTTTTCCAGGCAATGAGCGCAGCAAAAGTAATAGGCTTTGCCGCTATGCTCAAATTTGTACTTCGCTGTGGAGGGATCGACGGTCATTCCGCATACCGGATCCTTTTCCGCAGTGGCGGACTTCGCAGAATCGTTCATGATGATGGCGGGCTCTAAGCCTGGATCGGTCCCCACACAGCCGCGAATACTTGCGACTGTATTTCACCGTACAATATTAGATTCATTCGCATAGCCAGTCGATTGTTGTATCTTCAACAGATAACCTCAACTGGCACCTTCAGCTTGAATTTTCGATCCGAGTTTTTTGAATTTGAGTGATTTGAATTTGAATTCCCGACAGGACAGGTTGGAAGGCAAACCTTAAGTTTTAGATTTAAATTTGAAGAGGAGGAAACAGAGTTTCATGACCCAACTGGAAGTAGCCTACCGCTACGTTACACCTCCGACCGAGGCGACTATGCGCGCCCTCGACAACGTGCGCGAGGTCTACGGCATTCGCCGAATCACCTTCAAGGAAAGTGACCGAATCGTACGCGTCGAGTTCGACGCGTCGCGATTCAAGGAACCCGTGATCGCAGGCCTGTTGCGGCGAACCGGCCTGGACCTGGGCGAACAGCTCGTTCTCGCTTAAGGCAGGCTCCAGGAGACGCATTTGCCCGATTCCAGCCGGGTCAGCGGAGCCTGCAAGAGAATGTGACGGATAGAGGGGGACCCTGGGGCTCAAAACCTGGGAGATTCTCAGGAGACTAGGGGAGGGCGGGAGGACTGTGACGAAGAAAAATGCAAGGGGCGCTCAAGAAAACCTCTGGCCGAAGTTTTTTCTCTGGAGCGCCCCGTTGCGCGCCACTTCGTCTGTTATTTGTTAAAGCACCCCCCGTGCCACTCTCAAACCACTGAAAACACTAGAGCCAAAATTGGAAAATCGGGTAGGAATTGCCCCTTAGGGGGAAAGAATTACCGTCTTCTAATCTGTTGGCAAGATACCTGCCGAAGTCCTGTGGAAATCCACGAAAACCCGCGATGGTAGCCGGTTCCAGCCCAGTGAGCATTCCAGGCTAATTGTAGCGCCGGCGTCCCGCCGTCTGTCCCGAGGGCGTCTCGCCCTCGCAGACTCGAATTTGCAGTCTGAACCCTGCGACTGGAACCCAGAGGGCGGTTCAGCAAAATCAATTCAGTAACTCCTGCGAATCCGCCGGGCGATTCACCCTTTCAACGAGTTTCGCTATAATCGAACTCGCTGCTCGTCAGACTCATCGCGTCACCGCGCCCTTAGCTCAGCTGGATAGAGCGTCTGGCTACGAACCAGAAGGTCGGGAGTTCGAATCTCTCAGGGCGCACCATTTCATGAGGGCTTCCAGCGATCACATCAACGGAAGCCCGTTGTTTGCTACCAGTTTGCTACCGCAGGACGGTTTGACACCCTGATGCTTCCCCGGGTATTTTGTGGGTCGCCGGAGGTTCCAAGGGCGTGGCAAGGCATGGCGTGGCGACAGACCGAACCGGAGTGGGGAACCCCCCGCAAAGACGATCAGTCGATTTCAAACCCTTCTGTTGAAGGGTTTGCCTAACCTGCCGACTGGATACGTCGCTCTGCAATAGGCGACGGTTCTTTAACTACATTGAACCTCCGGCCTGTTTAGAGTTCCTGAAAAAGCAAACGCCCCGAACCAGCGCGTAACGCTGGCCCAGGGCTAACCAGTTCGCCCCCCTGCCGGGACGGCAAAGTGTCTAGCTGCCAAATTGAATATGCACTATTGGCAGTGTTGAGGTGACACCGTGCGGCAAGCACGCCGTGGCCAAGTGCGCCGACTGCGGCAGCGCAATTTGCTCTGATTGTCCCTTCTGGTGCTGCGGGGATCGCCCGCTGCTAAATCAGTGATCGTTACGTTTAATGGGTACGGCGCGAATGCAATGTAGACGTTGAATCCCACCATGGCACATAGCAACACCACAATTCCCACTGCTCTTAGAGCCAGTGGAGGCGCGGTAGCGGTCCTCATGTCCATACAGAAACCAGAATGGTTCAAGGTCGACGCGGCGAAATTCCTGTCAGACGCCCGGGTTGATGCTATGTCCACGGTGGAGTTGGGACCGGGTTATCCTCGCCGCGGATAGTAAGGCCACTCACTCAAACGGTGAGACCAGCAATGTTTGCAAAGTCAGAATGGAAGGCAATGTTTACTATGCTGCGGCGGGTTTGTTTTCGTATGAACAGACGGGATTCTATCTACCTGAACTTATTCATCAAGCTTCTGAAGCAATGAAAGAGCCAAAGTCACTCTTTCAATTGCAGATGAACCTTGACGAGACCGTCAACACTGCGCTCGCCAAAGCCAGAGATTCGGTCGAGGAATCACTTAAGCGAAATCCGAACCTCAACTATGGAGAAACAATCATCGTTGGATTCGATCACGGAAAAGTCCGACTGATCCATTCGCTGAGCGATATTTCCGAGTCCCATTTGGAAACGAACCAACGAGGCATTCAAAGTTTTGCCTTCCAGACTAGCGAAGAAGTTTTGCCAGACGATTCACCAATTCCTGCGAGGGCGGTTGTCGCTGGCGAGAAAATGGCGATCTTCAGCTATGTGGCTCAACATCCGGAATGGGTGAACACGGATCCGGTTCAAGCAGCCCGCAAATTCCTTGAATTGGAAATCGACGATTGCCCCGGTACAGTTGGCGGCCCGATCTCAATTGTTGCCATCGAAAAAGATGGTAGTGCGACCTGGATAGAACGAGGCGTGTGCACTGGGAGCCCGTTGGCCAAATGAACTGATGGGTTATCACGACATTGCTGGCGGTCCGGTGTTTGCTGAATTGTATCCGTAACTTGTCTGTGCAATCATGGAAGAACGAGTTCCTAAACAAGGAAAATGGCCAAATCTACCGCCTGGCAACCGCCCACAGGAAGAATTAGCTCGATTTTCGACGGTGAGACTGGAAGAGTCATGGCCTTTGTTCACTGATTCTGTGCCAGGAACTTCTCGCCGCACTTTCGGACACCCGATCCGCTCAAAATCTAATCGGTTGACCAGATCCGGCATAAGCAACTTCAGGGAAAGCCCGCCCAGTTCCAAAGTTGGGGACTTATTTTGCACCGACGAAAGCCCGCAAGTACCCTATGAATGCTTCCCAGTTCGCACGTCGGGACTTGTTTTCCACTTGTTTCCCACAGTCACAATTGGGACACCGTTTTCCGTAGTTTGCCGCCAAAATAAGGTACACGAGGTCTTCGGATTTTTCCCTGTTTGCCTCTCACTAGGCTGCATCCCTTGGGAAAAACCAACTAAATGGGTTTCTGGTTTCCACGGCCAGGCTCGAAGACTCTACCTCGCGACCACCAGGGAGTAGTTTCTTTGCTGGGCCTCGGCTTAAGCTTGGGATTGGATGGCTTCTTTTCGGAGGAGCACGTCTGTGGCTTTGACCACCAAAGCGCATTTCTGGGATGACGTGGTCATTCTTCGGTGCGTGGGTCGGCTTGTGGCTGGATCGGAGACAATTACATTTCGCCAAAGAGTCGAGAAGTTGTTGTTGGCAAAACGGAAAGTTGTCATCAACCTTGCTCATGTGGACTATGTGGACAGCACAGGCGTGGCCACCCTAGTCTATTTCTTAACCCTGAACGGCGACTCGGAAACTGTACCCAGGCTGGTCTCTTCCAGACCGCGTTTGAGGGAGTTGCTCCGCCGTACAAGACTAGACACGGCCATCAGAGTGTATGCGAACGAAGAGGATGCAGTCGCGTCATTCCCAAAGCCGCGATCATCAAAGGCGGGATGATAACGCCGAGTCAGGCGCAGGAGCATTTTCGCAGCTTCTAAGGGAACTGCGGGAATCGCGCCCCTAATTTTCCACAAAATTGCGGAAAACCTTGTGGATTGTCGGGTAAAAATTCTCGCTAAATCTCGGTTTTCCGCGCTCTGTAGCTCTTTGAACCACAATTGCAGCGATCACACTAAGCGGCTTGCAGCCTCGACAGGCTGCACCAAAAACGGGCCTTGACTCCGGCGTCGGTGTCGTCAGTAATAGCCTCACGTAAATGCCTATCGCGCGCTGCGAATCAAGCAGGATGTACACCTTAAAAAGGAGATCTACAATTAAAATGAGAACGCTGATTCAACGGTTTCAGCAACTCCACGACGACGAGGCAGGACAGGGTCTCGTTGAGTATGTCATGCTCGCCGCGCTGGTCATAGCGGCAGCGGCGGCGTGCTTCCCTGGCCTATCCGCTGCGCTCACGAGCGCTTTTTCGAAGGTTGGCACCAAGCTGGGCCGCACGGGTTTTTTTACCCGTTTTCACGCACCATCGTCCACACGCCGCTGTTCGATCTCGCCGCGAAACCTGCGTCCCTCAGTGGTCTGAGGACGCTTAAGATCCTGCCTTCCGGCTCTTTCAAATATTGCTGTAGTTCTTCAATCGTCTGCCCTTGCCTCTGTTCTTGCAGGCGGTTCATAACGCGGGCCTCGAGCGAGGCCATTGACGAAGGAGCCTTGCGCACGTTGTCGCAAGGATACTCCCACTGCTCAAGCCGGGCAATCCGAAGTAGTCCGTACTGGCAGGCACCAGTCCCTTGGTATTTGCCTCGGTTCGGGAGTAAGCTTGCCGTCGTGATGATGATCAGCATTATCGTTATCGCCTTGCTTCTGGTCGCGGCAGCCTGGGTCTTCTACATCATGATCTATCCAAACCTAAGACGAAAATAGAGCCGCCAATTCATTGTTCTGGCATAGCCCAGCTTCTCACGATGCCGGCCCTGGGCCGGGAATCGCATGCGGGTTGATACGCAGGTATTCCTCGCTTTAATTTCTGCACGTGGCGGTCAGGGGTGCGTCTAGGTTTCGGGATCCGCGGCTCTCGCATTAGCTCTTGCCTGGTTCTGGCCGAAAGTGGCTTGCAGACTCGTTCGGGTGGGGGAAGGTCGTGGCGAGTGAAGCCTCGCGCGATGAAGTTAACTTTGCACGCGCCAGAGCATTCTGGGCAGGGATACAGGTCCATCTCGTCAGCGATCGCAACTTTGAAAACGCCGTGGCTGGCGCAATGCAAATGCGCCCAGATGACCGACTGATAGCCCAAAGCCATCAGTCCAAGACGAAGCCCGTTCCAACTCTCGACGAGTGCCATTTGCCAATCCCCCCAGCGTGTTGGCTTCCCGCACTCGCGCGCTCTCACAGTTTGCGAGAAAAGATCGTTTCCATCCTACATCGTCAAAAGGCGAACGGAGTCAGGGGCGTTAACCTGGCGCTCCAAAGGTAACGCCTCCTCTATCCGCTCCCCCTCTCGGCACGCGAACATCGCTTTAAAGACCGGATGCGGGAGACGACCGCAAGCCGGGCGCTAGCGCCGAGAAAAACGTCACGGCCTGACGGCAACCAGGTATATAGTTTGTGCCATCAATAGTTCAAGGATTCCATTAAGGGGTTCCCCCATGACCACGACCCCAGAAGACCTCATCGATGAGCTGTGCCACAAAGTAGTTCTAGCGCCGGATGAGCGCGAACTCGGAGCTGCGCTTGATGAACTCCAGTCTGCCATGCAAGAGCACCGCGAGTACCTGGAGAGTGTGTCCGCCGATTATCTTTTGAGCCTTCCCGTCGCTATTCGAAAGCGGCTCGGCAAACTCCGTGAAGCGGTCGCCGCTTAGTCTTTATCTAGCCGCCCTATGTTGAACTAGATTCCTCCCGTGCGGGAATCTTGGAACACAGCCTTACAATACAACCACGAGATTTTTGTGGTCCAGATCTGGCCGTTTCGTCATACGCGGAAGATGATCCTCGTCCTCGCGAAGGGAGTCGTCATTCAGTTCCGCTGCTCAGAGTGTCACTGGACTATTGATCTCGAATCCCCGTTCTTCTACTCCGACCGCGAACGGCGAGCCGAAGAGAGCCACAAAGTCATGGAGTGGTTCTCAGAGCATGATTGCTCGCGATTCGCGAAACCAGCTGCCTAACATTGCTCATGGGTTAATCCGTGGTCCAACAGAGGGGAATGGGGAAGGATCAACCGGCGACGACCTCGGGCTCGAGCTTGGCTTTCCTTTCCATCTTAGGGCGTATGGGCGCGCTCACACGGGTCGCCGTGTCTCCAGTCGGAACCACGATGCCGACGCACTCCCAGCCTGTGACCTTGCCTGCGTCGCATTCCTTTACCCACAAGACTGCACAACTAGTGTCCAAGTACAATTCGCCAAGTGGCGCTTTCACCTTCCCAAGAGGCTTACCTTTTCCCTGCATGTTTTTTCCTCCCCGTTCAGAATGTATTCTGCTAAAACTCCGCAGAGGGACTTACCCTTTCATTCGGTCCCTCCGCAGTCACGCGCGGCAGAGGCGCTGCCGCAGTGGAAAACTAGGTGTGACACACGAGAGTCTTCAGCGGATCGTCCCGACGCAGAAGGCATGATCGGTGGGATCAAATGGAAACCAGAATACTATGAGGTGAACGTAGGGCTTGTGCCGATCAGTTCGGACTACCGTGATCTGGAGATAAGAATAGACACAGATGTTGACGCAAGCTTTTACGTGGGCGAGATTGGGCAAGTTAGCAGTCACTATATCGAGAAGCAATCGAACATTTTGGACATCCACCTGATTGGCTCAGACCAGGGCAAGGTTACGACTAGCAAATCCCTTAGGGGTCTGAGCAGTTCTTGGACAGTCAGTTGCGACAAGCTCAGGCAGGGCGATCTATTGGAACTGGTGATTGCAGTGGTTAACGTCACACCTGACAACAAAAAAGCGAGAGCGAAACCGACCTGGTTGGATCTCTCATATAGTTATAAGGCGAGATTCAATAAACCGATACATATGCAGAAAAGATACGAGATCAAACCCCCGCAGTGAGTTCCTTCCCGGGACCGCATAGGCGTTGGTGCGTTTCCGAAAGTTCCGACTTTTTCCGTTGTTTTCGCGTTGTTCTCAACGCAAAAGTTCCTACTTTTTCCTACCTGTCTTCGGACCTTTCCTGCCCGCAGCCCCGGCCAGGCTGCCGCTCCCACAATGAGTGATCTGGCGATTTAACATCAATTTTGCCAACCTTGTCCTGCTCTGGGACGGGGTGGGGTATTTTGATTTCCGTTACAAGTGCAGCAAGTACACCGGCGCCATGGCAGCCAGTACGGCGGCAACTTGTAGGGCGAGCACGCACAAAGCCTGTTTGGGAGCGCGCGGTAGCCACTTCACCGCAAAGAACCCCAATACTGGCAGCTGTCCAGCCATAAGCAGCTGCCAGATGTGCGCTTCGGTACCTTCATCAGGTTGAGGGACAAGGTGGCCGAACATTGCTGCAACACCTATCACTCCGAGCGCGGTCAGCGACATTGCCAGCGGAACAAATGCGCTGGGCTTGCGCACGATTCCAGTGAATAAACTAGTCTCCGGATCCATTTTGCGTCCTCCTCGTTCGATATAACTCGCCAAAACACAACCTGTGGCCCAACGTAGTGCGGCGAGGTCGCCCTCGATGTGCTCCAGCTCGTTGTTCATTGCCTGTGCCCAATCGGTCCGCGATTCGGGTAGCACATTCGCGGCGTGCAACATCAGCCTGCGCGCAAGCCCCCGTATTAAAGAGATGCGCGAACTCACGTGGTGGCCCCTGCCAGTTCGCGGCGAGCTGGGTGCAGTCGCGCGCTCCGTGATCTCTCGCGCGAATGCTAGCCCGCTCGAGCTTAGCTTGTAAGCGTGACGCGGTGGTTTACCTGGCGGGTCGGGTTCCATCCACTTCGATTCGAGCAGACCCTGATCGTTGAGCCGAATGAGCAAGGGATAGAGTGTTCCAGATTTCAGCCCTGTGTGCTTAGAAAGCTCATACCCGTAATGCCAGCTGCGAGGCCGCTGCAACAACGCGGCGAGCAGCTTTCTGGTTTCGGTTGAACGGTTCGGTCTGCGCGGCACCGTACAATATCAACATATGTAGAGTTATAAAGTCAATTAAAAAAGTTTGCCAACTGACGATAACAGATGGGATGAGAAGGCCGGTCTCCGACGGGATGCTGTAGGCTCCCAAGTTATCGACGCGCTCGAAAGCGCAAGAGATAAAGGAGACCGGCAATGAAGAAGATTAGCAGCGTAGCAACCAGGCAGGCGAAGAATTTTCCCCCACAGAAGCTGACCGTCGGATTGGACCTGGGTGATCGCTGGAGCTGGTATTGCGTGTTGGATGAAGCGGGCAAGATACGGTTGGAGCAACGAGTCAGTACGACTTCCAAGGCTATGGGCGAGGTGTTCGGCGCGCTGCCGCGCAGTCGGATCGCACTGGAAATCGGGACGCATTCGCCCTGGATCAGTCGCTTGCTCAGCGAGTTGGGGCATGAAGTGATCGTGGCGAATGCGCGCAAGGTACGGCTGATCGGGGAGAGCCGGAAGAAAGACGATCGCCTGGATGCGCAGACGCTGGCGCGGCTGGCCCGGATCGATCCGGAGTTGCTGTATCCGGTGAAGCATCGCAGCGCGCAGGCGCAAGCGGATCTGATGATGATTCGAGCGCGCGCCGGCCTGGTGCGAGCCCGCACGGGCCTGGTCAATACGGCACGCGGGCTGGCGAAGTCTTACGGCGAAAGATTGCGCGGCTGCAACGTGCGCAATATGAATCCGGAGAAAGCGGAGGGACTGAGTCCGGAACTGCAACGCGCGCTGGAGCCGTTGCTGGCCGGGATCGAAGCGGTGAGCGAACAAATCCGCGAATACAACCAGCGCATCGAGCAGTTGGCGCAGCAGAATTATCCGCAAACCGCGCTGTTGAAACAGGTGAAGGGTGTGGGCACACTGATCGCGATGACGTACATGCTGACGCTGGAAGATCCGCATCGCTTTGGTAAAAGTCGCGACGTGGGCTGCTATCTGGGATTGCAGCCAGGACGGCGCAACTCGGGGCGGAGCGAGCCGCAGTTGCATATCAGCAAAGAGGGAGACCCCTATCTGCGAACGCTGCTGGTGCAGGGAGCGCAGCACATCCTGGGGCCGTTCGGCATCGACTGTGACCTGCGACGCTGGGGACTGAAGCTGGCCGAGCGTGGCGGAAAGAGCGGAAAGAAGCGAGCCATCGTCGCCACCGCAAGAAAGCTCGCGGTGCTGCTGCATCACCTGTGGGTGAGCGGAGAAGCGTACGAACCGTTGCACAACAGCAGCCGAACGACAGTGGCGGCAGTCGCGTAGAACAAAAAAACAAAACAAAAGTCAAAACCGTTCCAGGAAGAGAAAAGACAAAAGCCAAAGCCGAGTTCCGGTGACTGCGTTAATCGCCTGGCCCAGGTTCCACTCTGCAAGAGCAGAACCACAGGGCGACAAACAGATGGCAGCACCGGCTGAAACGAGAACGCCCAACATGCACCGAGCGAAATGAAATCGCTCCTCGAGAGTGCGGATGGAAGCATGGCGACAGTGGCCACTCGGCGGGAGAACAACGATGTTCCACGAACCGCAAAAATCGACTTGACTCCGACCGGCCTTCTCATGGAAGGCGATTACACTCATTGAGGGTCAATGAGTGCTTCTATGTGGCGATTTCTCGATCACGGAACCTTCAACGGAAGTTCTCTACCAGCATCAGGTCGCTGCCCGCTTGATCGAACCGCGTCGACAAAATCCAGCCGCCATCGGGAGAAACCGACATACCACCTGACGCGCCAAGGTCAAGAGGCTCATCAAAGTTGGCGACAGGTCTGATCTTGTTCGTCGCGAAGCTCAAGAACCGAATGGAAGAGCTTGCAGCGACTCCTCGGTCGGGAACAAAGAATACACCGCCGTCCACTATGGCCAGATTGAGGTAGTTACTCAGGCCTCCTAGAACTTTGGTCGCTGGACCACCTTCGGCGGGAATCCTCCACAGCTCGGTGGATATCAAGCTCTTGACATAGTAGAGAAATTTACCGTCTGGCGATTCTAGCGGCGCCAAACCACCGTCGTGGGTCACCTGGATCGCGTCGCCTCCATTAGCCGGCATCTTCCATACCTGCTGGTCTCCCGAGCGAGCTGAGTCAAAGTATAGCCACCGTCCGTCTCGCGACCAACTCGGATTGCCATCATTTGCTGGATGCGTAGTCATGCGCTGCGGCTTCCCTCCGTTCGCTCGGATTACCCAAATGTCGTACTCACCTTCGGCATTGGAGTCAAAGGCAATTCGTCCGCCGTCCGGAGACCAGCGCGGAGTTGTAACGGCTGGACCGCCAAAAGAGGTCAGCTGGGCGGTATTCGAACCGTCGCTGTCGCTCACCCAGATCTCAAGATTTCCCGAGCGGTCCGACACGAAGGCGATTCTCTTACCGTTCGGTGAGAATTGAGGAGTAGAGTCGTTTCGGGTCGAAGAAATAAAGGGGGCAGGACCATTGACTGGTTTCAGGCCCTTGAGATTATGAGAAGCCGGGGCGCCGTCCATAAGGGGCGCTACCATGCGCCAAATAGTGCTATGAAAAACGCTGTGCTGGTAAACCAGACGCTGCCCACGGCGGGAGATCGCGAGGCTCCAGATATTTTCGCCTAGCGAGGCTATGGCTTGAGGCTTAGCGTCCAGCCCCGTCGAGCCAGGGGCGACAATTCTCCACAGATGGCTCCCGTCAGAAAACAGAATCTCCCGGCCGTCAGTAGTCCAGGCTGGACTCAAAGCGCCGTGATTCTCGAATGTTATCCGTCTTGCTTCTCCCGCGGGCTTGAGTCCTCCTGAGAAGGGCAACTCGTAGAGATCGCCGAGGCCAGCATCGATGTGTCGGGTGAACACTAGAGTGCGCCCGTCTGGGGAGAAGGCTGGTGAACTATCGCCGGTCCAGTGTGCCGGCGGATCAGTCAGCTTTCTCTTTTCACCGGTGTCGACCGACAGCAGAAACAAGGCATAAGGCTCTGTCGGGGAGTCTGTGTCACTGATCACAAGCGAATTGCCGTCGGGCGACCAACCCAGATAAGGATTCGGCAAGCCCGGGGGTCCTAAACCGGAGAACTCTGCTAGCTTGCGCTCTGGCCCTCCCAGGGCAGGAATCAGGAACACCGCTAATTTCTCTCGGGAAAATGCTCGAAGGAATGCTATGAAGCGCCCATCCGGCGACCATGCGGGACTGATGTCTGCAGCCGGATCGGTGGTCAGACGAAGCGGCGGACCGGACGTGCCGATTAACTTGACGTATATATCCTGGTTGTCCCGTTTTTCTCCATCCCAGTCGAACGCCACCTGGGTGCCGTCTGGCGAAAAGCTTGGGTCTGACTCAAAACCCGGATAGGTGGTAAGGGGAATGGCGGTGAGCGCAGGTTCGGGCGTCTTACCGGTTGAACGAACAAACCACAGAGCGCCAGCTACGGTCAACACCACGAAAAGTGCAACCGCTCCGATCAACCACCCGGGGCGGCGGTGCCGCGCTGCAGGCGCCGCTTCCAGCGTGCCCGAATCCGACTCCTCCTTGAGTTCCTCCAGCGCGACCTTCAGATCTGGCATAGCCTGGAAGCGCCGCTCCGGGTTCTTGCGCAGGCAGCGTGCGATGATGCGCTCCAACTCGCGCGGTAGGCCTTCTACGATCTGGCCTGGCCGGTTTCGGCTCTTCGCGCAAGATCGCGGTTAGCGTAGACGATTTTCGAGTCGCCTTGAAACGCCCTCCGACCTGTCACCATTTCATAGAGCAGCGCGCCAAAGCTGAAGATGTCGGACCGAGCATCCACCTTCTTTCCCTCGGCTTGCTCGGGGGACATGTAGGAGACAGTCCCAACGATCGTGCCCTCTTCCGTCGCCGGCTTGAGTGTGCGAGTCGCATCGTCTTCGCCGGGTACAGCGGGTTCAGTAAGCTTTGCCAGCCCGAAGTCGAGCACCTTCACCAGTCCTTCGCTCGGTCACCATCACGTTGCCCGGCTTCAGGTCACGGTGAACAATTCCCGCTGAATGGGCCGCTGCCAGCGCATCGGCAATCTGTACCGAGTACTTCAACGCCTCATTCAACCGTAGGCCATGTCTGGAAATCATCTGATCGAGCGTCTTACCCGCAACGAACTCCATGACGATGAAGTCAATTCCGTCGGCCGAATCAATGTCGTAGATCGTGATGATGTTGGGATGATTCAGTGCCGAGGCCGCCTTGGCCTCCTGGACGAAACGTCGCTTGCGCTCGGCGTCGGCGACCTTGTCCGGAGGCAGAACTTTGATCGCCACGAGGCGATCGAGGTGCGTGTCGAAGGCCTTATGGACCACCCCCATTCCGCCTTCGCCGAGCTTTTCGAGGATTTCGTAATGTGAGATGGTGCGACCGACCATGCCCGGCTACACCTCCAAAAAGGAAGGACGCATTTTATCCCATAAATCGTAGGCGAGCGGTGGTTGTGGCGAGCGTTTTGTTCCCAGGCGATAGGGCTCAAAACCCCCTGCAAGCTTAAGCCTTCCTCTTTTTTGAATGGCGTTTCCTTGAGAGGGGGAGACACTAGAGGGCGGAGATCTTTAAGGGCCCGGACCTCTCCCAGCCAAGGAAGATAGCCCTCCTCGGCAGATCCCGGGCCCGGCCGCATTTTCTGCGGCACCTAGTACTTCAAGCACGCTCGTTTCCTAAAACAGTTGGTTACTCTGCAGTGATAGATAAGGGCCGAGAGTGGTTACTAGCGCGAGTCACTGAAGGGTTTTTCTGCTTCTTCCCGTTCAAACCTTTAGGCAGTTCGCTGAACGCCTGTTTTCCGTGTTGTCCCCCTTTTGTCCCCTAACGCGGGATAAAACCGTGCTAAAAGAAGCAAAAGCAACCTGGCCTTCTTCTCGTCTTTTCTTATACCTAGTGATCCCGCGATGTCTGACGTAGCAGCCTTCGTCTGGCTACGAACCAGAAGGTCGGGAGTTCGAATCTCTCAGGGCGCACCATTCTTCAATAAGTTAGGGCACCCGCTGACGGGTGCCCTTTGCCTTTTGTCCGTGAATTGTCCGCGTAATCCAACCCGTGACAGACTTTCTGGCCCTTGGCAGCAATCGCGACTACATTCTCTTTTGTCGCCGCGAGGTGCTGCTGAGTCACCCGGAGAGCAGTCCGAAGGTCCGTCTCGGAGACGATTGCGTAGCGCCGGAACATCGGAACATTTATTGACCACGGGGTCAACCGTGAGACTACGGATGCAGCCACCAGTGAAGTGTGGGAAGCGTATCAAAGGATTCTAGTTTCGGGAAAGTTCAAGCACCTCGTCGTCAAACCGGGAGACGCTCTTCCCATCCGCGGCATGAAGGCCACAGTGATCAGCTCCGATGGCAAATTGATCAGCAAGCCACTGCCAGGAGCTGGCAAGAACAACGCGAGCTGCAAGGATGCCGTCCAGTATCCCGTGGATAACACGGAAAACTTTCGTTCGCTAGGGACACTTATCACTTTCGGCAAGCTGCGGATACTCGATCTGGGCGATCTGACCAACGACCAGGAAGTGAAACTAATGTGCCCGGCCAACAAGATTGGCAAGATTGATATCTTCATAGTTTCGCATCATGGTTGGATGCAGAGCGGTAGTCCGGCCCTGGTCCATGTACGGCGCCCTCTTCTTCTCCCGAATCCCGACCTCGCCCTTAGCCAACGACGTACGGTGTGCCGCTTCCATCTGCCGAGCCACTTTGTCATTTCCCTGCTTTGTGGACTCCCGCACCGTACGGCCCTGCCCTATAAACTTGTACCAGTACACTTCCCCACGCTTGTAGATTCCCACGATTCACCTCGTCTTCTGTTTTGCTTTGCCACTGCCCTTCGGTCTGCCGCCGAGCTTGCCCCATTCCTGCATCTTGCTGACGAATTCCTTCTTGCCCCACTTCTTCTTGCGGGCCTCGGCGCTCTTGCGTCCCATGAGGCTTGCGGCTTTGTTCACGTCCTTCACGAATGAGACTATAACCTAACGTTAGGTTAATTAAATGAAAACTTCCTTAGCCAAGAAGCCTCCCTTGCGGAGTCCGCCGCGTTGACTTGCTCCCGCTGTCCGCCTAATATGGGGCGCCACTGCTCCTTCGTCGATGATCGGCCAAACCATCTCGCACTATCGGGTCGTAGAGAAGCTGGGCGGTGGTGGCATGGGGGTGGTGTACAAAGCCGAGGACACCCGGCTCCATCGCTTTGTCGCACTCAAATTCCTGCCCGACGAGGTAGCCAAAGACACCCAGGCTCTCTCCCGTTTTCAACGTGAGGCGCAGGCTGCATCGGCTCTCAATCACTCCAATATCTGCACGATTTACGACATCGGCGAGGAGAATGGTCAGGCGTTCATCGCTATGGAGTTCCTGGATGGCCAGACTCTGAAGCATCTGATCGGCAACCGCCCCCTCGACCTGGAGACGCTGCTGTCACTGGCCATCGAGATCGCGGATGCGCTGGACGCGGCGCACACGGAAGGAATCGTCCACCGCGACGTCAAGCCCGCCAACATTTTCGTTACCAGGCGCGGTGGGCACGCGAAGATTCTGGACTTCGGACTCGCGAAAATACGCGCCACAGTGGCAAGACCCAGCGAGGCGACGGAAACAGGAGCTGGGGATCCCAACCTGACCACCCCAGGTTCGGCAGTGGGCACGGTATCCTATATGTCTCCCGAGCAGGCCCGGGCCAAGGATTTGGACGCGCGCACGGACTTATTCTCCTTCGGGGCGGTGCTCTATGAAATGGCCACCGGCCAACTGCCCTTTCGCGGGGATAGTACAGCAACGATTTTTGATGCCATTCTGAATCGCGCGCCAGTAACGCCTGTGCGCCTGAATCCTGATCTGCCACCCAAATTGGAAGACATCATCAACCGTGCGCTGGAGAAAGACCGAGAGCTGCGCTACCAGGGCGCGGCGGAGATGCGTTCCGAGCTGAAGCGCCTGAAGCGGGATACCGAAACCGGACGCGTTGCAGTAGCCAGTTCTGGGACGGGCGTTGCGGCGCAGGATAGCGGCTCTCAGGTAGTGACCGCGCAGCCAGAGCCAGCATCGGGTTCAGTTCCTGGTGGCGTTCCGTCATCATCCTCTGCCGTGAAGGTCGCCGAGGCTCCGGCAGTCGGTGGTAGGAGGCTCTGGAAGGTTCTGGTTCCGACCGCAGTGGTCGCCGTCGCCGCTCTGATTGGAGGTGGTCTCTACTTCCGTTCGCGTTTAGCGACGCCGCTGACGGAAAAAGACCGTATTGTCCTGGCTGACTTCGACAACAGGACAGGGGATGCCGTCTTTGATGACGCTCTGAAGCAGGCGTTGGCGGTGCAGCTCGCACAATCTCCCTTTCTCAATATCCTCTCGGACCGCAAGGTAGAGGAGACTCTTCACCTGATGGGCCGCGCGTCGAATGAACGAATCACGCGCGATATAGCGCGGGAACTCTGTATTCGCACTGGCTGCAAGGCGTTTCTCTCAGGATCAATTTCCAACCTTGGTGGCCAGTACGTCGTGGGTGTGGACGCAATCGGCTGCAGCAACGGAGACACGCTGGCCAAGGAACAGGAGCAGGCTGCGACCAAGCAGGACGTGCTGAAGGCACTGGGGAAAGCCGCGTCCAGCCTGCGGGGCAAACTCGGCGAATCGCTGGCCACGATCCAGAAATTCGATGTGCCGGTCGAGGCAACGACGCCATCGCTCGAAGCACTTAAAGCTTTCAGTATGGGCATCACCACCTTTCGAGCCAAGGGGAATGCTGAGGCTATTCCGTTCTACAAACGCGCTATCGAACTCGATCCGAATTTCGCCGTGGCCTATGCCAGTCTGGGTCTTGTGTACGGCAATCTGGGACAGGCCAGTCTGGCGGCAGAGAATATCAAGAAAGCCTACGATCTGCGCGATCGGGTCAGCGAACGGGAAAAATATCGTATCTCGGCTTTGTACTACGACAAGGTTACCGGCGAACTGGAGCAGGCCAGTCAAGTTTACGAACTATGGGGCAAAAGTTATCCGCAGGATGTGGTGCCGCCCGGCAACTTGGCCGTGATTTATGCCTATCTAGGGCAGATCGAGAAGTCTTTATATCAAACCCAAGAAAGCCAGCGTCTGGCGCCCGATGCTACCGGTTATTCCAATCTGACGGGTACCTACCTTGCCCTTAACCGGCTCGATGACGCCCAGAAAACAATCGAGGAGGCTCAAAAGCACAATTTGGCAGGCGATTTTTTACACCTGGCAATCTATCAACTAGCTTTCCTCAATAGCGACGCTGCAGAAATGGAGCGGCAGGTAGCCTGGGCATCCGGCAAACCCGGAACCGAAGACCTCCTGTTGTCGTTCCAATCTGACACTGAAGCATATTACGGACACCTCACCAGGGCACGGGACTTTTCCCGCCGCGCTGTGGATGCCGCGGTCCGTGCCGACTCGAAGGAAACGGCTGCGATCTGGCAGGTGAATGCTGCTCTGCGGGAAGCGGAGTTTGGCAACCTGGTAACCGCGAAGCAGGATGTCGCCGCAGCGCTGACACTGACTCCGGGTCGAGATGTCAAAATGCTTGGTGCTTTGGCGCTGGCGCGGAGTGGTGAAACCGTCCGGGCCAAGACTATTGTTGGAGAACTGGAAAAGAGTTACCCGTCGCAAACCGTGCTGAAGGTCTACTGGCTGCCAACCATCAAGGCAGCGATCGAACTGAACGCCAACAATGCTGCGCAATCCTTGGTGTTTCTGGAAGCAGCCGCGCCCTTTGAATTAGGCGGGCCCCCACAATTTCAGCTGGGGACTCTGTATCCCGCGTACATTCGCGGCCAAGCCCAGCTCATGGCGCACAACGGCGCGGCCGCTGCCACCGAGTTCCGGAAGTTCCTCGACCACCGAGGTATCGTGTTGAACTTTCCGCTAGGCGCGCTTGCCCATCTAGGCCTCGCCCGCGCCTACGCTCTTTCCGGCGACGCCGCCAGGGCCCGCACCGCCTATCAGGACTTCTTCGCTCTCTGGAAAGACGCCAACCCCGACATCCCCATCCTGAAAGAAGCCAAGGCGGAGTACGCCAAGATACAGTGAAACCTCCTGACGCGCCATTCCTGGTCGCGAGACAACCTTTTCATAGCGGCCAGGAGTAAACTTTTCTCGAATCGGCTAGCTGGACGCAGCGAACGGCGGGAGCATCCCGGCCCGGCTCCCGACTCTCTGCAAATCATCCGGGATGCCACGCGGGAGGTGGCTCGTGGACCTCAAGAGTCCTGAAGAGGAGGTTGACGAATTCCTGGCTTCTAAGCCATCTTGGCTACGAAAAATCCTGCAGTTCGACCATTCCTTCTCATCGGACGAATGGTTATCCTGGAACGGAAGCGATTGGTGGCCGGATGCGGGCGCATCGGTTCAAGGTGAGTACGAAAGGCTTCTTAAGCGCTGCCCCTACACCGTCAGTGCGCCGGGGAAGGCCGAGAAGAGATGCACTGGCCGATGCGGCAATGCAGCTACACCGGGCGGGCAAATCACCCGACGAGATCGCGGTTCTTTTGCGCGACAAGTTCACAATCATGACGAGAAAGGGAGCCCGTTTCTTACTCCTCCGGAGACACATCCGATGAGACAAATATGGCGGGCACTGGTTCCTCTGAAGTTGCCGTCGCTGGGACGAGCCGTCGTTCTCTTGTTGCTTTGCGCCACCTGCGCGGGTCAGGCAGTCGCGCCGATCCCGGACAGCGGGGTGCCGCAGGGCAAAGAGATTCTCAGCAACCATCGCGTGACAGTAAGCCTGCTGGAGCTGGCGCCAGGCGAGTCGACGCCCATGCACCGGCACGACCGCGACATGATGGCGGTGTTCGTCGACGGCGGGAGCACGCGAAATACTCTGTTGCGACGCCAGCCAGTGGCGGACAAGATGGCTGTGGGAGAGGCCCGGTTTCTCAACGCGGGTCACGCGCCCGAAACCAGGAACACTGGCTCCGGCTCACTCCGGATTGTGATCGTAGTGTTCTCCGATCCTCAGGGCAAGAGGAAAGAAGTGGGTACGTCGTCACACTACTGCAATCCCGACAGCACCACGGCGTGCGTCGATGAGAAGCAGCTCTTCTGCACGGAGAAGGTCTGCGTGGAGGACGTCACCATCGCGCCGGGTGCGATCACCACCAAGCACGGCCACACAACCGATCACATGCTGGTCGCGGTTTCGGACTACGAGCTGACCGACCGGGTCGAAGGCAAAGGTATTGTCGTCCGGACGCGAAAGAGCGGCGAGGTCGAATACATAACTGCCGGCATTACACATCGCATCACCAACGCCAGCCTAGCGCCGGCACGATTCATTGTCATTGTGTGGCGCTGAACGGGAGCTCTCCATGAAAAAATCAAGGGCCGCCAGGCACGTTTCGGCAAGAAGTAGCGGCGCTCCGAAGGACATCGACGAATACCTGGCAGGCATCCCTGAACCTGCACGCACTACCTTAAATAAGGTTCGCGCCGCGATCCGGTCTGCCGCGCCGGCGGAGGCCACGGAAGCCATCAGCTACGGCATCCCGACCTTCAAGTACAAAGGATCGTTGATTGCCTTCGCGGCGTTTTCAAACCATTGCAGCCTGTTTCCCATGAGCGGGTCTGTGATTGAGATGTTTAAGGACGAACTCAAAGCCTTTCAGACATCCAAAGGCACCATTCGCTTCCCCATGGACAAGCCACTGTCTGCGGCGCTTTTGAAAAAGATGGTGAAGGCCCGGGTGGCGGTGAATGAAAGCAAGGCACTGAAGAAGAAACACTGATTGCTGTGCCTTTCGCCTGCCTTCTTTGCGACGAACTAGAAATAGGCGTCATGCTGAGCTTGCGAAGCATCCAGCGTGGAGCGGAGATGGACCTGTCGGCAAATTGCCGATGCGCGCCAGATGCTTCGGGGCTAGAGTCCTCGGCATGACTGCAATCCGGGATTTGCTTCCAACTATGCCACTTCCCCTCGTCGGCTGCCCATCGTCCGGCTGCGTTGACTTGGCCTCCGCTCCCACCTAAGATGGCAGCTCCATAGTTGTGCGTAAGTTCATGATTGGGCAGACCATCTCGCACTACCGAATCGTCGAGAAGCTGGGCGGTGGGGGGATGGGCGTTGTTTATAAAGCCGAAGACACCCGATTGCGACGCTTTGTCGCCCTGAAGTTTCTGCCCAGCGAAGTCGCCGGAGACCCTCAAGCTCTGGCTCGTTTTCAACGCGAAGCCCAGGCGGCGTCCGCACTCAATCACTCCAACATTTGCACAATTTACGACATCGGCGAGCAGGATGGCCTGGCGTTCATCGCCATGGAATTCCTGGATGGCATGACATTGAAGCATCGCATCAACGGTCAGCCGATGGAAACCGAGACTCTCTTGTCGCTCGCCATCGAAGTGGCCGACGCTCTTGATGCGGCGCATACCGAGCGAATCGTGCACCGCGACATCAAGCCGGCGAACATTCTCATCACCAGGCGTGGCCAGGCAAAGATTCTCGATTTTGGCCTGGCGAAACTGACCGGAGCTCACTCTCCTGCCGCTGAAGGCGCGACCATAGAGGAGAACCTCACGAGCCCGGGAACGGCGGTTGGCACCGTGGCCTACATGTCACCCGAGCAGGCCCGCGGGGAGGAACTCGACGCCCGAACAGACCTGTTTTCTTTCGGCGCGGTGCTTTACGAGATGGCTACAGGGCGAATGGCGTTCAGCGGCAACACCTCGGCGGTGATCTTTGATTCCGTTCTGCACAAGGCTCCTGCGACGGCGTCGCGGGCCAACCCCGATCTGCCGGCCGAGCTTGATCGCATCATCAACAAAGCTCTTGAGAAGGACCGTTCCCTGCGCTACCAGAGTGCCGCAGAAATGCTGGCTGACCTGAAACGCCTGCGCCGCGATTCCAGTTCGGCAAGAGTGCAGATCGCCGACCCGGAACGGTTGCCGCCCCAAACTGCAAAAAGCAGGAGCTTGCTGTGGGCGTTTGGCGGCGTTATCGCGCTGATTCTCGTGGCGGGCGCTGTCTGGCTCTGGAGAAGCCGAAGCGGTCAGGAACAAATCTCATCGGTCGCTGTCATGCCCTTTATCAATGCCAGCAACGATCCCAACTCCGAGTATCTGAGCGACGGAATCACGGAGAGTTTGATAAATAACCTCTCGCAGCTTCCCAACCTCGTTGTAATGGCCCGGTCGTCGGTATTTCGATACAAGGGACGCGACGTCGATTCCCAGACCGTGGCCAGGGAATTAAAAGTCCAGGCGCTGGTCACCGGACGCATTGTCCAGCACGGGGATCAGATCACTATCAGCTCCGAACTCATCGACGCTCGCAACAGCCGCAACCTCTGGGGAGACCAGTACGATCGCAAACTTTCCGACGCGCTGGCCGTACAACAGGAAATTACAGGAGCAATCTCAGCCAGGCTGCGGGAGCGCCTGTCCGGAGAAACTCAGAAGCAAGTCGCCAAGGGCGGCACCAGCGATCCCGAGGCTTACCAGCTTTATCTGAAGGGGCTCTATTATTGGGAAAAGCGCACGCCAGAGACGCTGGACAAAGCCCGAGACTACTTCAACCAGGCCATCGAGCGAGACCCCGGTTACGCCCTGGCGTATGTCGGGCTGGCGAATTATTACGTCGCAGCGCCGGACTATGGTCCGATTCCGGCGAGCGAAGCTGCCCCGAAGGCCAAGGCGGCAGCTGAGAAGGCACTGAGTATCGACAAATCCTCCACCGATGCTCACTCGGCTCTGGCGGGTGCGCTTTGGACCCTGTTTGATTTCCCCGCTGCGGAAGCCGAATTTCGGCGGACACTCGAACTCAACCCGAGTCTTGCCAATGCCCATCACTGGTTCGGGCTCTTTCTTTCCTGGGAGGGGCGGCATCAGGAAGCTCTATCCCACATTCGCCGCGCCATCGAACTCGATCCCCTGAATCTTCAGTATCAGTGCAATCTGGGACAAATTCTGGCCAATGCCGGACAGATGGACGCCGCCATCGAGCAGTTGAAAAAGGCGTTGGAAATGGATCCGAATTTTTCCTATGCCCACGTCATGTTGCGGCAAATCTACCGCGACACAGGCAAGTACGACATGGCAATGGAAGAGTGGAAGAAATACGCAGCACTCAACAATGACCCTGAGGACGTGAAAATTGCCGCAGACGCAACTGGTGTCTATGCCCAGTCTGGAATTAAGGCAGCCATCAACCGGGAAATCGAGATGAGGAAAGCCCTGGGAAAACGCCGCTACCAGGATCCGAGCGAAATTGCTTACCTCTATGCTCAACTCGGCGATAAGGACCAAACCTTTGCCTGGCTCGATAAGGCCCGCGCCGAAAAGTCCTCAGGCCTGGAACCGGTTAAGATTGTTCACGCACTGGACAAGTGGCACAGCGATCCCCGCTATATCGATTTAGTGAAAAGCCTGGGATATCCGCAGTAAGCGACCCTAATCTCTTCGTTTTAGAGATCTCTTCGGATCAGAGATGCTTCCTGAGCCGGTGAAAACCTTTGCGCATCAATCCCTAAGCCCGGTGTTGGCCGATCGCAAGTATCTTTCCCCGCAACCACTTAAGCGAGGCAAGTTGTGGCCTTCGAACTGCCACTGGAGAAGTGCACCCACCTCCCCGGAGACATCCTTGATATCAGATCGAATTTTCCTGGCATTCGACACCGGGCGAGGTTTGGCCTACGTTCAAGTTTCCGGCAAGCAGAGGGCATATCTTCTGTGGACGTTCCGGAACTTCCGCAGCCTGCCGTTAAAGATTCTGAACACGCGGCAGCGCAAATTGGTTGATAACCTCTACCGTTCGCAGTCCATCCTCGAGGGGCGCGAGTTCGATGCAGATTCCGTCATCGGCAAAGTCGACAACTTCATCCCCACGCTCTCAGTCCCGACCGTCGCGTTGGCCACTCCAATCACCGTAGTGATTGAAGAGTCAATGCCAGATATCTCGACACCGATTCGCCACTCACCTGCGCCTTCACCAGATACTCGATTCGGCTTTCCCGGGCTGGCCCGCAGAGCCGGCGCTGGCGCGATGGTCGCCCTGATGGTAGTTGTGGGTTGGCAACAGTCGCGATCTCGTCCGGTGGTTTCTGCATCGACGACGAACGCAATTGTGCCGCAAGCGGGCGTCGGAAATAGTTCGATTCAAAATCACGCGATAGACACGGGCGTGGTTACGGCTCCGCAATCGCCGGTGCCGTCATCCTCAGTCCCGTCGCCAACTCTGAATCAGCAATCGAGCGGGTCGGAAATCGCTGTTGCACCACAGGTGGCCAGCGCTTCGCCAGTTACCGCGACACCTATCCCTCCTCAGGAGGAAACCGCAAAGCCAGCTGTCGCAGCGAGTCCAGCGCCTGCGTCTTTTCATAACAACAGGACGACAGCCCGGCAAGCTTCGGCAAATCGTGGCAACAACCGGATCGCGACTAACACGCCTCACGCAATCACCAGCATCGCGTCTTTGCAGGACTCCTCTTCAACTTCTATGCCGCTGCGTGTACAGATTTCAGGGCCCCCGCGGAAGATTGTCTACCCGCTCTCGCCTGACGAAAGCACTCGTGGCAAGGTCTCACTTCAAGCAGTGGTTGGTTACGACGGCAAGGTAAACCAGGTGAAAGTGCTGGCTGGAAACCGGCTATTGGCTGCCGCTGCGGCAAGAGCGATTCGGGAGTGGCGCTACCAGCCGTTTTCCGGGAATGGCCAGCAACTGGAACGAGAGACCAGAATTACGGTTTCGTTTATTTCTACGGATGTAGTGGCTGTGAGCTTTCCTGACGCCGCCCAGGCTTCCAGATAGGCGCTCAGAATCCAGAGGTAGCGGCAGCCCGTTCGTCAGGCGTAAATTCCGCGCTGGCGCAAGGTGTAAGCCACGCGGTCGATGGCCAGCATGTAGGCTGCGATGCGGTTGCTGACGCTGTGATTCGCGGCGTACTGCAAGACTTCGGCGAACGAAGTTCGCAGTGTGATCGCCAGTTGCTCGTTGACCATCTCTTCCGACCAGAAGTAGCCTTGCCGGTCCTGCACCCATTCAAAATAGGAAACCGTGACCCCGCCGGAGTTGGCCAGAATGTCAGGGATCACAAATACCCGCTTGTCACTGAGGATCTCGTCGGCTTCGGCGGTAGTCGGGCCGTTTGCGCCTTCACACAGGATCTTCGCTTTCACCCGGTCGGCGTTGCGTGTGGTGATCTGATTTTCGATCGCGGCGGGGATCAGAATGTCGCAGTCGGCGACTAACAAGTCGGCGGAACTGCTCTCGTCGGCGCCCGAAAAACCTGCCAGCGTGCGGTGCTCCTCGTGATAGCGGGTCAGGGCGTCAATGTCGATACCATTTCGGTTGTACACACCACTCTTGCTGGTCGATACGCCGACGATCCTGTATCCCCTCCGCTGCATCAGACGAGCGGCATTCGAACCGACATTGCCGAAGCCCTGGATCACGACTCGCGTCTGGTCGCGGTTTCTTTCCAGGCGCTTGAGAGCTTCGTCGCAAACGATCATCAGGCCTCGCCCGGTGGCTTCAATGCGCCCATGCGACCCACCCAGCCCGAGAGGCTTGCCGGTGACCACTGCCGTTTCAGTGTGGCGCACGTGCATGGAGTAGGTATCCATGATCCACGCCATGATCTGCTCGTCGGTATTGATGTCAGGACCGAGAACATCTTTTTCCGGTCCCAGCAGTTCCAGGAGATCGGATGTATAGCGACGGGTGAGGCGTTCGAGTTCACGCCTGGACATCTTGTCGCGATCGCAAATTACCCCGCCAGCCGCGCCGCCGAAGGGAATATTCACCACCGCGCACTTCCAGGTCATCCAGCTGGCCAGGGCGCGAGTCTCATCCAGGGTCACGTTGGGGGTATAGCGGACTCCTCCCTTGGCGGGGCCGCGGTCAATGGAGTGTTGCACCCTGAATCCGGTGAATGTTTCCAGACGTCCGTTATCAAGCTGCACCGGGATGTGCACGATGATCTCGCGGCTGGGCTCGCGGAGGATCTTCCACAGCCCATCTTCAAGCTTGAGCTTTTTCGCAGCCAGGTCTGAACGGGCGACCTGTGCCTCCCACGGATTGACTTCTTCCAGATATGCGGTCGGCATCAGTCTCTTCTCGCGCGATCACTTCTGCGGATTGCGTCGTGCAATTGCGGTCGGAACAGTAGCAATCCAATTAAAAGTGTACCGCAGTTCCAGTCACGCGAAGGTAAGCAATCGACTACGGGCTCTGGTGCCGCGTTACGGAAGATTTGTTACCACGAAAATTCGCCGGCGGCACAACAGCAGATTCCTCGCGATCAGTCCGCCATTCGGAATGACAATTCTGCCTGGCAATTGATACTTCCACATTGCTAGGGAGCACGTTCGCATAGTAGCCAAAGATGGCAGCTCATGTGCATTCGGCCGGGCTCGAAACCGGCGAGCACTGCCCTGTTGACTTTAAAGCCGTTAGCTGGCAAAAGCTGTTGCCACTCAGTCACGGTCTTGAACTCGAAAGGCATATTCATTTCGGGAAGGCCCTGCGCAATGGCGTTGCTGAAGAAATCAATCAGAACCAGCACCTGGTGTTGCATCGCCAGCGGCATATTGACAAATGTTCTGAGCAGCGACTGGGCGTTCAATGCGTCGTTCAGCCCTTCCAGTTCGTCCATGTGATTGGGCACACCATACGTGTCCTCTTTGATCAGCAAATATTTGGCAATCTTTCCCAGTCGATGCAGGACACGCGGCAGATCGTTGGGGTCGATGTGATGCAGCACGGCCTGGATCAGGGCCACGTCTACAGTGTCGTCCGCGTATGGGATGTCAGTTGGGGACGACATCTGCACGAACGGCAACTGTTTCGCTTCTTCGTATCTGTAGTCGAGGACATCGGCGGTGAATACCTGATACCCGCCTTTCGCCAGTCGGGCTGCCAGATAGCCACTGCCACAGCCGTAATCCAAAACTCTGCCCGCGGGCAAAAGTTTTCGCAGTTGCCGAAAATCGGCTTCGGGCTTCAATTGCGTCTTGTACTGGTAATAGATCTGATTGAACCAGAAAGCGACATCCGCCTTCCTGAAAGTGTTCTCCAGCAGATCGGCAGTCACGGCGACCAGTTGTCGAAAATCAGGTCGGTCCCTCTGACTCCGGGCCAGCCTTTCAAAAGAGCCGTCCACCATGGCACAGACCTGATCGTTTGCCGTACCGAAGAACTCGCGATATCCGGCTTTGACCGATGTGCTCACGAATTCCACAACTGCCGGATCTCGCAGGGTTGGAGCAATCGCCCGCAGGGTCTGATCCTGCATCATCGAAGGTCCGTCGCGGAAACCTGTCATCGGGGAGGTACTTTCGACCTAGGTGAATGATATCGGACTTGTAGAGTCCAGTTTTGCTCTTTCCTCACTCGATGTCAGTAGTCCGATATAATGCAGCGATTTGCTGGACAGGGTTTCAGTCTCCAACGTTTCAGTCTCTACAAGGAGATGCTTGCCACTTTCATTCATCACTCGCGAAGTCGGGGCAGTCACTGTCGTTTGTTGCAGCGGACGAATCGTGACAGGAGAAACCGAAACTCTGCACAGCCATTTCCGCGAACTATTGCTGGACCGCAGTGACATACTGCTGGACCTGGGCGAGGTGGTTTTCATTGACAGCAGCGGCCTGGGATTGCTGGTTCGACTACTGACTAGCACCCGCAGGGCCAGCGGCGACCTGAAGTTGTGCCGGGTTCCCGAGAACGTTCGCAAAGTCCTGAAGCTGACCAACATCAGCTCTTTGTTTGACACCTTCGAATCCGAAGAGGAAGGCATTCTCGCTTTTTACCGCCGACAGAAGGCGCCGTCGCGGACTGCCCCAACCGGGATCACCGTCCTGTGTGTAGATCAGTCTGCGAACGTGCTGGCTTACCTGCGCGAGTTGCTGACCGGTTCGGGCTACAACGTTCTGACCAACAATAATCTCCGCGATTCCCTGATTCTCCTGCGGGCGACCCGGCCAGGTCTCGCGATCCTGGGGCCGAACCTCACAGCGGCGCCGGGGACTGAGCAGTCTTTTCGAGCCGCCAGCGCAGCGTGCCCGGTGCTGGAACTCGGAGATGAATTTTCCCGGCTGGAGGCAAGTGAAGCCACCTCCGGACTTCTGGAAAAGATCCGGGCGGTCTTAAGCCCAGGCTCTCCTCGGCCTCCGTCTTGAGTCGTATTACCGTTTAATCAAGTTGGTGTGACTGGCGACGCACTGCCACTTATTGTTCTGGTAGAACCAGGTATCAGTGAATCGTCCGTAATGTTCGAAGGGCTGGCGCTTGTAGGTGCCCCTGGTGTGGTAGGTCCCCACCACGATCGCGAGATTGGGGTAGGAGATGACGCGAGCATCCTCGTTCGCGATCAGGCTGGCGCGATAGTCGGGGTCTTTCAGATCAGCCAGAAACTGCGCCTTGTTCATGACCGTACCGTCATAATCCGTATAAACAAACGAGTCCGAAACCAGGCTGTTTAACGCCTTCGCGTCGTGGTGCAACTGCGCCTGGTTCCATGCATTTTCGAGCGCGATCAGTTTGCTGGCGCTGGCCGCATCATCGGCCTGGTTCCAGGCCATCAAACAGCCGCATAGCAACACCAGGCTCACTGCAAACTTGATTTTCATGGCAGTTTCCTTAGCGCTCGTTCGGCGACATTCTGTGACCGTACCAGCGAATTTTACTTCCCGCCGGGGGCTTGCCGAACACTCTTTAGTGAGCGCTCTTTAGTGGACAATATTGGACATTGACCACAGAACCCTCATTGGAACGGCCGTCATTGAACACTCAACGACAGTGTCGTCGTATGAGTAATGGCCCCGCTGATCGCGCCCACGGTCACGCTTGAAGTCCCCTCTGGGGTACCCACATCTCTGGACCCACCGCCGCCGCTGCCTGCACCGCCACTACCGCCGCAACTTGTAACCGTAACGATGAACGCGAAAGCCATCAGCGAAAGGAAAGTGGTTCGCATTCTACGTTTCGATCCGCAGCCTAGCAGGGCCACGGCAGCGATCGTGAAACCAAAACCTGCGGTCCACACGCCCACGCCGTTCAAGCGCGCGGTATGCGGCGCTGTGGTGGTGACAGTAAGCGTGGTCGAACCGCTGCCCGTCACTGAGGCGGGGCTGAAACTGCACGTGCTCTCGCGCGGCAATCCGGCGCACGATGCGGCAGAGAAGTTGACAGTACCGTTAAATCCGGTCTGGCCGGTAATGGTGAGCGTGGTCATGCCCTTGCCGCCAGGACTGGAGACAGATATCGATGGAGGTACCGCAGCGATAGAAAAATCAGCCTGGACGTTAACGACGGTGGGCGCAGAAGTGAAACCGGCATAATTATTGTCGCCGCTGAATACTGCCGTGATGCTGTCCTGGCCTACCGGCAGCGTTGTCTGGAGCAGGGCGGTTGCCTGCGCCGGCCGGAAAGCGCCACTCTGGATACTGCCGCTGCCGTCAAAGCCACTCAGGGAAGCGGGATTAAATGGACTGCTAATCGGAACTCCGCCTGACAAGAACGTCACCGTGCCTCCTGGCTTCAGCCCACCACTGGAGGTGTTCACCGTAGCTGTGAGCGCCACTACATCGCCGGCGACCGCGGTGCTCTTCGACGAAGTCACCGTGGTGGTGGCTGGCGCCTGGGTGACCGTGATGCTGACCGGTGTCGAAGAGCTGGAGTTGAATCCCGGATCCCCGCCATAGTTGGCCACGATGGCGTGATTTCCCACCGCGAGGGTGAATATCCCCTGAGCTGTCGCTGCCGTTCCCTCACTGTTCAGAGCACTTCCAATGAGATTTACTCCATTGTCGAAGAACTGAACCGGGCCGGTCGCCACGCCGTTGCCGGAAGCTCCCGAGACATCGGCGCGGAAATAGGCGGGATTTCCATACGCCTGGCTAATGAAAGGAATCACGTTGCCAACGTTGTCAAAGCCCAGGACTGACAACGAGGTTGTGCTTCCCTCCGGAGAAACTGTGACTGTCACCGGGTCCGAATCGCTGGCGGCGAAGGTCGTGTCCCCGGAATAGTGGGCATGAACCTGGTAGGTACCGCCCGGCAGGCCATCGCTGGCACCAGTAGCCGTTCCACCGCTTCCCAACGTCAGAAAAGCTATGCCCTCTACCGCCGCAGGCGGGGCAGCGACCAGTGACACATCGCCGGTAGCAGTACCGGTGCCGCTGTTTGGCGCCACAGTCACGGTGACATTCGCCGGATTGCCGTGCGTGGTAGTCAATGGAGCCAGTGTCAGAGTTGTGGTCGTAGGCCTGAACGCAACCGAGTTCCAACTGTTTACCAGGTTGGCCACGTTCACCGAGCCCAACCCTGTAGCCAGGTCGTAGCCGACTGTTCGTTGATATTTTGCGCTCGCGGTTCCGTACCCGATCTCACCGGGCACAGCATTGTTGCCCGCCGTCACGTCGTTAAAGACGCATGTGCTCGCGGGAAGTCCGGTTGTCTTCGAAGCGTTGCAACTGGAGAGCGTCTCTGCGTGCGCCAGACGATAAAGGACGTAATTTGGCTGGCCTTGACGCGATCCTGTTTTCTGGACGATGAGTGCCATGATTCCAGCAAACGAAGGGGCGGAGGCGGACGTTCCCGAGACTCCGAAGAAGTCACCAGTTGCGCAAGATGCTTCGAAGCATAGCAAGTAGGGATCATGACCCGCCGCCGAGAGCGATACATCGGGGATATCGCGTTTGCTGTCGTTCGGAATTCCGGCGACGCCAGTCTGCCATGAGGGCTTGCTGAAGAACACGCTGGCTCCGCCGCCACCTGCCGACAGTGGAGCGTTCTGCCCGGAACACTGAGTGGTGCAGGTTTCGTTCCACACGTTTTCCGGGATGTACGATTTGGCGGAAGCAAGCGACGACGAGTTGGTGCTATTCCAATAGGTGCTGTTGTGGCCGTTTTCATTGAACATGGTGCCGCCAACCGCTACAGTAAAAGGAGTCGAGGCCAGAACACTGACGCTCACCGGACCGGCTGCCTGGGTCTCCCCCAGGTTGTCACATCCCGCCGCTCCTGTGTCTCCGGTGGAAACCACGTAGGTCATTCCCTGCGCAGCCGCCTCTTCCGCCAGTGCCTCGAAACCAGCGGCTTCCGTGGTAGTCGTGGCGGCTTCGCATCCGCCAAAACTCTCCGTCATCACGTCTCCCACATTGTTGTCGATGATGTACAGCTCGGAGAGGATGATTCCGTCGGTCGTGCTGGTCGAAGCTGAAAGCACAAACTTTACCGCTGCGTTCCGCGCAATGGCTCCCGCCCAGGTCGTATCTAGAATGGCCTCGGCTTCTTCGTTGCCGCCGAGATTGCCTGGATCCGGACCATCGAGGATCACTTCGGGAAGGTTTGACGAAAGGTCTAACTGGTTTCTAAAGTCGCTTACATCCCTGTTGTCAAAATTTGATCGCCCGACGACCGCGATCGTCGTCCCCGTTCCGTCGATGCCCGCCTGGTAAACCGGGTTGATGTTGTAGATGGTTGCATAGTCGTCAGGCGCCAGTGCATGAATTCCGTTTGCCCCGGTGGCATGAGGCTGTAAGCCGGATTCGTGTGCAACTGGAAAGCGCTGGTTGGAAATTACAATCTGCGGCTTCGCGTAAAAATTGTGCAGGGTGTTTACACCTGCGACTACGGGAGCGAGCGCAGCCGGGATCTCCGGATCGTCTGCATTGGCCCAGTGCACCTCTCCGTTCGTGCTGTATTCGTGAATGGCAGTGTGGAAAGCTTCCTGCACCTGCGCGGCATTCCCTGAAAACTCGATCATGGTGCGGCCCTTGCCGACCGGCGCCACCTCGAAGCCGTGCACGTGCAACCAGGAGGTCACAGCCTGGATGTCCGCATCGGCTGGCCCGAACTGCTGGCCAAACTGCTCCGGAGTAAGCCATTTGTGGTAGTTGGCGGATGACTTGTCCTGCTGATCATCGAGGAGCTTCAGCAAAGCAGAGTGCTGTTCCGGACTGCGCCTAAGCACCAGCAGCATCCGGTCCATCGGCAGGTCCGCGGGAGCTGCGACAACATCGAACTGGGGACGTGCGAGGGGGGGTATTGGCTTTCAGTCGGATCCACTGCCCCTCATCCACCGGAGCATTGACCATGGGACGGACGTAAACCTGCTGCGCGAAGCCCAGGCTGGAAAAAAGGAAGAAGCAAATAAGGGAGGTTACGAATCGCCGGCAAAGGGGTCCCGAACCCATACTCATCTCCTTAGGAAAATCGACGTACATTCAGTCCGCGGGCTAACACACTTCGAAGCAAGGACGAGACCCCCTCGTCACTAACATCGGCGGCGTAATTGTGCAGGTAAATCAGACCCTGATGTTCAAAATCTGATGGGAGAGAACCAAAGGGGTAAAAGCCCTTCGACTGCGGGCTGGGGAATGCCGCTGGCGCGGCCACAGGGGATGGCCGGCACGTCTCATGTGGGCGTTCTTCCATGAATTCAAGCAGGAATTCAAGGGAAAGCTCTGGCTGTCGATTAACCTGAGAGTCACAACACGGGCGGGGATGCCCATGCCTAGCCATGGCATTACAGATAAAAAAGGTCCCCAAATAAGAAGCGTCCCAAACTCTCGCGAGTTATGGGACGCCCGAACAGCCCTCCCCCGAAGTCTGCTCACATGCAGAGTACGATCAACCCCCTAACCTGTAAATTCCACCTTCGTGCTAAGGGATGGCACGAAGGTGCCATCTGCGATTTCGGGGACAAAAACACCCTCGCGGCCGCATTCCGCGTGTGACTGGCCGGTTACTCCAGTAATTGGCCGGGTGGGGATTGGCGTTGACCGTAGCAGCCTCTGTACTTACATTCCCGGTAGGGGGTTGTAATGAAGGACATCCATGAGGTTTTGCGCCGTAAGCAAGCGAAATACGCCCAGCTCTCCAAGCAGATCGAGGCGCTGCAACAGGCAGCCGAAAAGCTGCGCGAAGTTGCCCCTCTGCTGGCCGAGAACGAAGATGAAGACAGTTCGGTTCTGTCTGAAAACGATGGAGTTAGCAACAGCCTGGCTGCCGGCGCCGGAGCTGGATCCTCCAGCGCCGCAACGCCCGCCAAGCCAGCACGAGCTCCGCGCTGGCCTTAATTCAGCCAGGCAGCACGATAGACAAGGCCCGCTTATGACATTTCAGTCACTACTGGTTTGCAAAGACGAACAGGCGACGGACGTACTCACCTCGGTGCTCGCGGGCTTCGGCCTGGGAGTGCAGTGCTGCGGCTATCCCGACGCCCTGTGCCGGTTGACGGAGCAGAAGTTCGACGCCGTCATTGTCGATTACGACGATCCGCACAGTGCAGCCCTGGTTCTGCAAAATGCCTTTCAGGTGTCCGCCGGCAACAATACCGTCACGGTGGCACTGCTTGACGACAGGACCAAAGTACGGCATGTTTTTGGCGCCGGAGCAAATTTCGTCCTCTATAAACCGGTTTCGCAGCAACAAGCAGAGGCCAGCCTGCGCGCTGCCATTGCACTGATCAAACGCGAACGCCGGACATCCTTCCGGGTTCCCGTGCAACTCCCGGTGAAATTGCGTGTGGAAAACGGTTCGGAGATGGAAGGCATTCTGCTCGACCTGAGCGAGGACGGCCTGGATGTCCTGGCGTCTCAACCCCTGTGCCCTGCGGCAAAAGTGAACGCGCGTTTTATTCTCCCCGATCAAGAAGCAGAGATTGATGTTCGCGGTGAAGTTGCCTGGGCCAACCCCAACGGCGAATCGGGAGTTCGGTACACCGATATTCCGGAGAATCTGCGCCGCAGTCTTCGGGAATGGGTAATCAAGAACGCCGCAGAAGTTCCCGAAGATCCCGAGCCGGTATCCGTCTGCCGGTTGAGCGATCTCAGCCTGGGAGGCTGCTACGTGGAAACCGAATCGCCTTTCCCGGAACGTTCGGGCATCGTGCTGTGCCTTAAAGCGGCCGGCCTGGAAGTGCAGGCCGAAGGCCGGGTGCGCGTCATGCATCCCGAATTCGGTATGGGAATCGAGTTTGCCTCCGGAACCGCCGAGCAGCGGGAGCAGGTAGGGACGTTTATCGGCTTTCTTTCCAGCCGTCCCGGAACCGTTCCGCAGTTGCTGATTACACCGAAGACACTGGCGGCAGTCAGCGCCAATGACTATCCGAAGACTAAGGGCTCCGCGGAACCGGAAGATCTGCTGCTCGACCTTCTCAACCGGGCCGCATCCCTGAATCAGGAAGATTTCCTGAAAGAGCTTCGCCAGCAGCGCAATTCCGAAGAAGTGGCTTCATCCTAGTTTTCCGCTCACTCCAAGACAAAAAGGCCTGCATGGGTATCAACATGCAGGCCTTTTTGTGCCCTCTCGGGCTTGCTCCACCCTATGCATCGCAGTCTAACCCGGCGTTCGCAAAAGAATGTTTCAGGCAAGTTAATTTGCGGTGAAGATTTTGTTTCAATGATTAACGATCAATGTTCATGATCAACGATTGATGACCATTGATTGATGACCATTGATTCAGAACTGATCAGCAGTGTTGCTGGCTGTTTGGGTGCCGCTGCCGAGGAAAGCAGATTCCTCTCCGGCTTGCGCCGGTTCGGAATGACAAGAGAACGCCCCGCACCCTCCGAAGAGCCAATCGGTTTGCCCATTTTCGCCGGTTAAGCAACAATCTTCATACGGTCACGCCTGTTAGGGTCCATGCGATCAGGAGCAAAATATTTCGTGCCGTCCAAGCTTCCGTCTGAACCGCGGATCGTGAGAGCTTCACTGGATCACTCGCCGCGTTCTTTTCCGGCGATTCCGATCATCATGCTTGCCGCCTTTGCCGTGCTCCTGCCAACTTTTTTTCTGGGAATTCCTTCCGGCCACGATTTCGAGTTTCACCTCAACTCCTGGATGGACGTTCTCAGCCAGTGGAAGCAAGGGATCGTCTATCCACGATGGGCGGCGCTGGCTCACTACGGATTCGGCGAAGCCCGGTTCGTTTTTTATCCCCCGGCTTCGTGGATGCTGGGAGCTGCATTAGGTTCGTTCCTGCCGTGGAAAATAGTTCCGGGAGTCTATGAATGGATCGCGCTGACGCTTTCTGGCTGCTCGATGTTGCTGCTCGCCCGCCGATTTTTAGGGAACCGCGACGCCATCTTTGCCGCAGTTCTATACGCCGCCAACCCGTATCACATAGTGATTGTTTACTGGCGCAGCGCCTTCGCCGAGTTGCTGGTGGGATCTCTTCTGCCCCTGCTTCTTTTGTATCTGTTGCGCTCGGAGGACGATGGAGCAGAAAAAGAAGGATGGGGGACGACCCTGCCTTTGTCCCTGATCGTAGCCGCCGCGTGGCTCACCAACGTACCGGCGGCAGTGATGCTCACATACTCGCTGGTCCTCCTGGCGATCATTCTCGCTATCCTGCGCCGTTCGCCTCAAGTCCTATGGATCGCGGCGGCGGCGCTGGTCATCGGATTCGCGATGTCTTCCTTCTATCTAGTCCCCGCAGCCTATGAGCAGAAGTGGGTCGAGATCACCCAGGTGCTGTCGCCTGGAGTACGTCCGCAAGACAACTTTCTGTTCACGTTCATCCGCGATGCCGACCACGACCGCTTTAACCTGCTGATTTCGATACTGGCAACCGCCCAGATGATCCTCCTGGCAATCGCCGGCCTGGTGTCGAGAGGATGGCGGAATCGTGCGCCTCAGGCCTGGTGGGCTCTCATCGGATGGGGAGCGGTCTCGGCAGTAGTAATGTGTTCATTCAGTTTTTTCCTCTATCGCATTCTTCCGGAAATACGTTTTGTTCAGCTTCCCCTGCGCTGGCTGCTTTGCCTGAACGTGGCTTTCGTGCTGCTTGTCACGCTCGCATTTCGACCGTGGTTGCTGCGCGTGCTTGCATGTGCCGTGATGCTGCTGGTGCTGATCTGGGTGTGGCACCGGGTGCAACCGCCATGGTGGGACACCGCGGCTGACGTGGCGGAAATGCTGGACAATCAGCAGTCTAACTTGGGGTATGAGGGGACTGATGAATACGTCCCTACGGGAGCGGACGCATACGAAATCAACAAGGATGCGCAACTGGTCGCGTTCGAGGGCCATAGCAGTTCGCGGATTCACATCATCCGGTGGGCGCCTGAGCATCGATCTTTCACTGCGAGCGCCGGCCACTCCGGCAGGCTGGTCTTGAAATTATTTAACTATCCGGCATGGCAGACGGCGATCAATGGGCGTCCCGTAGAAACAGGGACAGTCGCAGTCACCGGCCAAATCAGCATCCCGGTTGCAGCCGGAGAAAATCAGGTTGACATCAGCTTTACGCGAACGCCGGACCGAATGATCGGTTGGCTCATCTCGTTCGGTACCATGATCGCAATCTCAGGGTGGGTTTTTATCAGAAGGCGCACCATGAGAAGGCCCACAATTAGCAGGGGCGCGCCCTCGGTTGAACGCCGACACTAGTCCCATGCGTCGCATTCTTATCGCAACATCGAATCCGGGCAAGCTTCGCGACTTCGCCGGAGCAGCATCCTCTCTTGAGATTGAGGTCGCCTCTGTCCCGTACTTTGCATCGCTTGAACCTGTGGTTGAAGACGGCACCACCTTTGAGGCCAACGCGCGCAAGAAGGCGGAAAGGTACAGCCGGCATGTTCCTGGAGAGATTGTGCTGGCTGACGATTCCGGTCTGGAAGTGGATGCGCTGGGCGGAGCCCCGGGCGTGCATTCCGCGCGTTATGCGGCCGATCAACCTCACCTGGTCGATAACAACACCGACGACCACGACAACAATGCCAGGCTGGTTCGCGAGTTGAGAAAAGTTCCTCCCGAAAAACGGACCGGGCGTTTCGTGTGTGTAATCGCAGCCGCTCGGGATGGAGAAATCCTGGCCGTTTTCCGCGGCGAAGCCGAAGGCCTGCTTTTGGACGTGCCACGCGGGTCGAACGGATTCGGCTACGACCCTCTCTTCTACTTTCCGTCAATTCAGAAAACTTTCGCGGAACTGACTCCTGAAGAGAAGGCCCAATACAGTCACCGTGGAAAAGCCCTTCGTGAGTTCGCAGCATGGATTTCCTCCACCCGCTGATGGGCCGTCGAACCAGGGCCTCTTCAATCCAGGCTTCTTCAACCACAGCCTCTTCTTGCGACGAATGCTTGCGGAAACTACAATTGCTCCTGTGAACTGGGGCTTCCTCAATATTTTTCTGCTCGCTGGATTGCTCCTCGGGGCGCGGGTGAATCCACTTTGGGGGCAGACGAACGAACCGAACGCACGGATTCGGAGCATCATTCTTCAAAGCCGGCATATGGGGGCCCACGGTTTGGGCTACAACGATCGGTCCTTGACTGAGCTCTCACGAAAGCTTGCCCCTGCTGATGTGCCTGAGCTGTTAACACTCCTTAAAGACCGAAGCCTCAGCGTCGGAGTTCAGTTTGCGCTGGCCTCGCAGTGCGGCGCCGGCATCGCGCAGGTTCGCGAGGCGTTGAAGCAGCACCGGATGGACTTCTCAGACGCTTCGGACGTGATGGATCTGGTCGCGGGCTTTGCCGGTTGCCCGTCCGCCGCAAGAGCTGAAGCCCGGACCGCAAAAAAAGAAATCGATCAGCTTCAAGAGGACGAGCAGGCAAGAATCGCCGAGGAATCCCGGCGCAAGGCCGAGGATGATGCGCGCATCCAGGCAAATTCGATCAAGATGATCGATCCAGTCCGCGCCAGAGATCTGACTCGCGAGGAAAGAGTGGAGGTCTACCAACGCTCTCTCAAGGCCATGGGCCTGAATGACAAGGGACCGCTCACTCCAGCCCAAAAGCAAATGGTTGATCGGATGTACCGGACGATGGTTCTGGGCGAGGGCGGTGCGCCGCCGCGGCAGTAGAATTTCGCTATTTCTTCAAAGAGAAGCGCGTGGATGCGAGCATTGACACACTTGCCGATGGTGGTGTGATGAGAAATGTGCGTTCGTCAATCGGGACGTCATGCTGAGCCTGCGAAGAATCTAGCGCGGATCGGATACGCAGTTTGGCAGAGCCTGCGACGATGCGTGCAGTATCCTTCGGATTGACGTCCTTCAGGAGGACTGCCTCTCCGCGATTTTTTCAAATTGAACCATTCCCGGTACACTCCCTACCTTGACTTCCCTTCTCCTCGGGAAAGATAATCAAAGGTTCTCTGGTCATCTCTGGCTTCACAAGGGGTTTCGTGGCGACAAGCGCCAGTCCTGCAGCTCCAGTCAGCGTTCCCAAAGGCGTGGCTCCCCTGCGAGCGGGCCACGGCCGATCATTTCTCCTGCGCAGGCTTCATTCGCTGAGCGGCATCATCCCCGTGGGAGCGTTTCTGATTGAGCACTTCGTCTCCAATGCGTTCGCGACCCGGGGCCCGGGAGCGTATACCAAACAAGTTGAATTGCTCTCCGGCTTCCCTTTCGTCTTCTATCTCGAGCTATTCGGGATCTGGCTGCCGATTCTCTACCACGCGCTTTACGGCTTCTACATCTGGTTCCGCGGTGAGAGCAACGTTGCCGAATATCCCTGGACCGGCAATTGGATGTTCACCGCGCAACGCTGGACCGGCGGAATCGTCTTCTTCTACATCATCTGGCACACCTGGCATCTGCGCTTCAGTGGCGTTCACATCCTGAGTCATCCAGATGCAGCCTTTGGCAAGGTGCAACTGGAATTTCAGCATGGGTGGGCAATCGCCTTTTATTGCGTAGGAATCTTCTGCGCTTCGTGGCACTTCGCCTATGGACTGTGGCTCTTTGCCGCCAAGTGGGGAATCGCCTCCGGTGATGCAGCCCGTAAGCGATTTGGTTACGTATGCTTCGCGATTGGAGCGACGTTCATTCTGGTGGGCGCGTTGACCATGCGTTCATTCTTTCTGGTGCCGCAGCAACCCGTCGGCCCGGAGAATGCCGCGCGCGATTCCTTTGCTGGCGCAATAAAGCCCGCGAATACTCCCGGCAGGTAGGAACCGCAAGACATGGCATCACAACCGAAAATTATCGTGATCGGCGGCGGACTGGCCGGACTCTCTGCTGTCATCAAGATTGCCGAGATGGGCGGCAATGTGGACCTGTTTTCCATCGTTCCGGTAAAGCGCTCGCACTCGGTCTGCGCCCAGGGCGGAATCAACGCCGCCAAGAATCTCAAGGGCGAGGGCGACTCCACCTGGAAGCACTTCGACGACACCGTTTACGGCGGAGACTTCCTGGCCAACCAGCCTCCGGTCAAAGCCATGTGCGAAGCCGCGCCCGGGATTATCGATCTGCTTGACCGCATGGGCGTGCCTTTCAACCGTACTCCGGAAGGGCTCCTCGATTTCCGCCGTTTCGGCGGGACGCTCTACAACCGGACCGCATTCGCCGGCGCCACTACCGGGCAACAGCTTCTTTACGCACTGGATGAGCAGGTCCGCCGCTACGAGTCCGAAGGCAAGGTCAGGAAGTTCGAGCACTGGGAATTTCTATCTGCGGTGCTCGATTCTAACCGGGTGTGTCGCGGCATCTGCGCCATGGATTTGCGGTCCATGGAGGTTCGCACTTTCCCAGCGGACGCCATCATTCTTGCCACCGGCGGCAACGGCGCGATCTTCGGCAGGTCGACGAACTCCGTGGTGTGCACGGGATCGGCGCAATCGGCGCTGTATCAGCAGGGGTGCTATTACGCGAACGGCGAGTTCATTCAGGTTCATCCCACTTGCATTCCCGGCGAAGACAAGCTGCGCCTCATGTCTGAGTCGGCCCGTGGAGAAGGTGGTCGCGTCTGGGTTCCAAAGACCCCGGGCGAGAAGCGTGACCCAAAGGCAATCCCGGAGAACGAGCGCTGGTACTTCCTTGAAGAGTGGTATCCAAAGTACGGCAACCTGGTGCCCCGCGACATCGCGACCCGAGCCATTCATAAAGTGGTGTACGAGCACAACCTGGGCATCGACGGCAAGCCGATGGTCTATCTGGACCTGACCCACATCGATCGCAAGATTCTTGACCGCAAACTCGAAGGCATTCTGGAAATTTACGAGAAGTTCGTAGGCGACGACCCTCGCGACACGCCCATGAAGATTTTTCCCGGCATGCACTACACCATGGGCGGCATGTGGGTGGACTTCAATCAGGCTACCAACGTTCCCGGTATTTACGCCGCGGGAGAGTGCGAGTACCAGTATCACGGAGCCAACCGCTTGGGCGCCAATTCCCTCGTCTCCTGCATATTCGGAGGCTTCATTGCCGGGCCCACGGCGGTGAACTACGCCCGCAACCTCAAGGCCGCAACCAGCAACGGATATTTCGATGCTGAACGAAAGCATCAGGAAGAAAACAACGCCACCCTGATGAAAGCGGATGGCAACGAGAACCCGTTCAAGCTATGGCGCGAACTCGGCGACCTGATGACCAAAAACTGCACGGTGATCCGCTACAACAAGAACCTACAGGAAACCGACGCCGAGCTTTGCAGACTGCTGGAGCGATTCCGGCACATCAATTTGAGCGATCGGACGCAGTGGGCAAATACCTCAGTGGTGTTCGCGCGGCAGCTCTACAACATGTTGCAACTTGCCCGCGTGATTGCCCAGGGAGCGGCCATGCGCGACGAATCGCGGGGCGCGCACTACAAACCGGATTTTCCCGAGCGCGACGACAAGAACTGGTTGAAGACGACCAAGGCGACGTTCGCTCCGGATGCCGACGAACCCAAGTTTGAATTCGAGCCAGTAGATGTTTCGCTGATCCCGCCGCGGCCGAGAAGATACGACGCGGTGAAATAGGTTCTGTTTGCGTAGGGGCGGGTGTCCCACCTGCTCAGCCGAGCGAAGCTCGGCAGTAAGATGGGATGAGATGACGCACAAATCTCTGGCGAGCTTTGCTCGCCCGCCCAGATGAGACATCTGGGCCTGCGTGGTTCGAATAGGGTTCCAAATTAATGGCTAATTCGAAGATTGTTCGGTTCAAGATCAAACGCCAGCCCACGCCCGACGCCAAGTCGTACTGGGAAGAATTCGAGTTGCCCTGGCACCCGGGCATGAACGTGATTTCGTCGCTCATGGAGATTGCCGCCAACCCGGTGACTCGCCACGGCAAGGCAACGACTCCGATCACCTACGACTCGAATTGCCTCGAGGAAGTCTGCGGGTCGTGTGCCATGCTGATCAACGGTCGCGCCCGTATGGCGTGCTCGGCTCTGGTGGACAAGCTCGAACAGCCCATAAGGTTGGAGCCCTTTTCCAAATTTCCCGTCGTCCGCGACCTGGCGGTAGATCGCAGCGTGTTGTTTGAGAACCTCAAAGCGGTAAAAGCCTGGGTCCCCATCGATGGCAGTTACGACCTCGGCCCCGGGCCCCGCGTAACCATGCAGGAACAGGAAGCCGCCTACCCGCTGTCGCGCTGCATTTCCTGCTGCTGCTGCATGGAGGCTTGCCCGCAGTTCAATGAGGATACGGGTTTCGTGGGCGCGGCTACGATTTCCCAGGTGCGCCTCTTCAACACTCATCCCACAGGTGCTGCCCTGAAGCGGGAGCGCCTGGCCGCGCTGATGGAAGATGGTGGCATCCAGGAATGTGGCTACGCGCAGAACTGTGTCGAAGTATGCCCCAAGGACATCCCGTTGACCCGCTCCATTGCTGAGGTTGGCGGCGAGGTCATGAAACAGGCAATCGGCGATTTGTTCAGAAAATGAAACGCTCATCCGTAACCACACGAAAGTGGCGTACCGTAAAATGTCATCCGAAGGCCGCAAATGGTCACTCCAGGCGGCTTTTGGCCCCGTAACCCCTTGGAAATTACTTACCCGCAAGTGGCATCAGGGTTGCTTCTGTATGTAGCGGTTGCCACGGGCGCGCCGATAGCGCGAGTGCAGTAACCATGGGTAACGCCTGGGGGCGGTTTTTGAGTCGCCCCCCAGGCTCAAAAAAAAGCCCTTGTTTTTGTGCAACTCGGGTTTAGAATACGCGCCTGTCTCAGAGCGCCCTGGGGCACGGCCGTAAGACAAGCAGAAAAATTGAGGCCACTTCGTTGATCAGCAGAGTCCAACGCGCCATACTTGTTTTCGCACTGACGTTCGCGATCTGTGCGCCTGCGTTCGGTCTGCACAGTTACGTCGCGCCGCAGCGCCGCACGCACCGCGTCCGGCGAGCGCATCTTCGCCGGCTTCGCTGGAACCCGGTATTCCGTCCTTCGCACGAATCGCTGCTGCTGCAAAACCAGGAAATTGACCGGATGGAATTGCCTCGTATCCAGGACGACGCCGAGCTCGAACAACTGAAGGCCAGCGAAGATCTGGTTCCGATCGTGGCCGGCCCGGCACTTCGCTTCGATCCCCGTCTTGATCCCGACCGTCGCTATTGCCGTCCGTGGACTCGTGAATTTCTGGACGACCTGAGCGCAGCCTTCTACAAAGAATTTCATGCCCAGATTCAGGTGAATTCGGCGGTGCGCACCGTAAAGGTTCAAAAGAAGCTTCGCCGCCACAACCGGAATGCTGCCCCGGCGGAAGGCGAGATCGCGTCTTCCCACCTGGCTGGCGTCACCGTGGACATACAGCGCCGCGGCCTAAGCCGGGAACAGATCAAGTTTGTGCAGAACTACATGGTTCCGTTGAAGGCTCAGGGACTGGTTGAGCCGGAAGAAGAACGTCACCAGTGGGTCTTCCACGTAATGGTTTCCGGGCGCTACACCGACTGGCGTGAATCGAAAATGCTGGCCGGCGAGCAACTGACCTCGGATGACTCCGAAGCCAGCGAACTGGCTCAACGGTAAATCGCTGTGTGGGGCGGACACTCTTGTCCGCCGCCTTTGACTTTGATCTTGGCGTTTCGCCGGGTATTTTGCCACGGCATTTCCAGACCTGGCTTCTCACCATCGTTCAAACTGCTGCGACAGGCCGCACCTGTATTCAGTCACAAAACCAACTTCAACTGCGGCTACACCCACACATTCCTGGCTGACTCCCGCTTCGCGAGCGTATAGAATCCTCTGCGCTGCTTCCCACAAACCAAATATGACTCGTTTCAGGCTGTCGGCTCTGACTCTCCTCTTTTCGTCGCTTGCTTTCACACAAACCATCAGCCCTCGCGCCCGCGCCATCCACGATTCGGCCATCATTGTGGACACTCACGCTGACACTCCGCAGCGTTTTCTTTATGAAAATTTCGATATCGGCAACAGCGACCCAAAAGACATCGGGCACATCAGCCTCGACAAGGCTCGCGCCGGCAACCTGGGCGCTGAATTCTTTTCTATCTGGGCCGACCCCGAAACAACCAGCGGGCACTTCGCCAAATCAACTTTCGACATGATCGATTCGGTGTATGAACAGGCGGCTCGCCACCCCGACCGGATGATGATGGCATTCTCGGTCGACGACATTGAGCGCGCGCACAAACAGAAGAAACTCGCAGCACTGATGGGAATCGAAGGCGGCCACTCGATCGAAAATGACATTCATCTGCTCCGCGACTATTATCGGCTCGGGGTTCGCTACATGACCCTGACCTGGATGAATACCACCGAATGGGCAGACTCATCGGGAGACATGGACGATCCCAAGATCGCGCATCACAACGGGCTCACCGATTTCGGTAAACAGGTCGTGCTCGAAATGAACCGGATGGGAATGATGGTGGATATTTCTCACGTTGCCGACAAGACTGTTTTCGACGCCATTGCCACCACCAAGGCTCCGGTGATCGCATCGCACTCTTCGGCGCGGGCACTGACCAACCATACCCGGAACATGACCGATGACATGCTGCGCGCTGTCGCAAAGAACGGTGGCGTGGTGCAGACGAATTTCTACGATGCGTTCATCGATGAAAACTACCGCAAGGCTGCCGAAGCCCAGATGAAAGACGCGGAAGCCGCAGTCAACGCGCGCGTAGCTGAGCTGAAGGCGGCGGGAAAGCCAGTTACCTATCTGGACAAAGATCAGGTCGAACGGGAGTGGGGAGCCAAAATCGCGCGTCCACCGCTAAAGTCGCTGATCGATCACATCGATCACATTGCCAAGGTCGCGGGAGTGGATCACGTTGGACTGGGCTCGGATTTCGACGGCGTGAGCGGTGCCGTGCCGGAGGGTATTGACTCAGCCGCTGACCTTCCCAAGATTACCCAGTCACTGCTCGACCGCGGCTACAGCGCAGACGATATCCGCAAGATCCTCGGCGGAAACCTGTTGCGCGTATTCCGCGAGGTGGAGAAAGTAAGCCGCCAGATGCAAGCCGCAAGCGCGCCGACTTCGACGAGGTAATATTTTTCCCCGGCCTATGCGGTAGAATCATATTTCGCAGTTATCACAAACCACGTAGGGGCAGAGCCTGTCCTGAGCGAAGTCGAGGGATGGCCCACCTGCCCAGCCGGGTGAAGCTCGGCATCAGGAGATTCCATGCGAACTGGTCTTGCAATCTGTTTGTTGATTTCTGCCATGTTTTCGACGATGTGTTCGACGGTCTGGTCGCAAGCGGCACCCGCAGCCAAAGCCTCCCCGGCAAAGAAGCCGGCAGCGGCTGTCGCCGCCAGGCCCGCCTCGGCTCCGGCAGCCGGACCCACGGCCATTATCGACACCACGGCCGGCAAGCTGACCTGCACCCTTTTTCCTGACAAGGCGCCGATTGGCGTCGCCAATTTCATTGGCCTGGCTCAGGGAACCAAAGATTGGACCAACCCGGTCTCACACGCCAAGAAGCATGGGGTTCCGCTCTACGACGGAACCATCTTCCACCGCGTGATTCCGGAATTCATGATCCAGGGTGGCGATCCGGCAGGCACGGGAAGCGGGGAGATTGGTTTCGAGTTCAAGAACGAAACTTCCCCGATTCTGAAGTTTGATCGTCCCGGACGCCTGGCATACGCCAACGCCGGCCCGGACACTAACGGCTCCCAGTTCTTTATTACAGAAGTTCCCTACCCGCACCTGAATGGCGGATACACCATCTTCGGCCAATGCGATGAAGCCACCATAGCTCTGGTGAAACAGATTGCCCGCATGGGCCGTGATTCCAACGACCGGCCTTATCGCCCGGTGAAGATTAACCACATCACCATCGCAAAGGCCGGAGCAGCACCGGCGGCAGCGAGGCCGGCAGCCGCCAAGCCCGCGGTGAAAAAGCCGGCCGCACCGGCTACCGCTCCAAAATAGTAGCGCTGCACCGTAGCGCCGGCGTCTCGCCGGCTGTCGCGAGGGCATTTTGCCCTCGCATCACCGTCTCAGAAAGGAAACCATGGCACGCCAACCCGGTACCTATGCAATCTTCGATACTTCCGAAGGCACCATCGTCTGCCGCTTGTTCGAAAAAGAGGCGCCAAAAACTGTAGCCAACTTCATTGATCTTGCCGAAGGCAAACGCGAGTGGAGCCACCCGGTCAGCCGCAAGAAAAGCAAAGACAAGCTTTACGACGGAACCATCTTCCATCGCGTGATTCCCGATTTCATGATCCAGGGCGGCGACCCGGCGGGCACCGGCTTCGGAGGCCCCGGCTACCAGTTCGAGGACGAAACCAAAGGCTCCCCGCACAGCTTCGACAAGCCCGGCAAGCTAGCTATGGCCAACTCCGGACCCAACACCAATGGCTCGCAGTTTTTCATTACCATCGCACCCACGCAGTGGCTCACCGGCAAGCACACCATTTTCGGCGAAGTCGTGGAAGGCTATGAAGTGGCTGAAAAAATCGTGGCCGTCCCCCGCAGCAGGCAGGACAAGCCGGTGAAGGATGCGGTGGTGAAGTCAGTGGTGATTGAGAGGGTTTAGTCGAAGTCCACGATCACCGATTGGCTAAGATGGGAACGTCGGCAGAACGGATGATGCGCTCGTCGGAGGTTACCAGGGTCAACCCAAATACTTTTGCAGTGGCGACCAGAAAATAATCTCCGGGATCGCCGTGCGCGAGTTTCAGCGTTGGTATCTCCAACACCACCTCGACCGTTAGGGTTGCCTCATTCAGCGGACGGATTTCCAGCGCTCTTCTGGTCCAGGTCTCGACGTCCATTCCCTCGAGCTCAATTCTCCTTTTCCGGTACAGAAACTGCACCTCCCAGACGCTGATCGGAGAAAGCCAGACTTGATTTTCCGTATTCGTCAGCTCTCTTGCCACACGAGAAGTAAGGCGCTTGCGCTCGCCGACACTCCAGATCCATATGTGGGTATCAAGCAGCAGATTCATTCGCGAGACGCGTCCCAATCGTCTTCGCTGCTTATGGGGCCGACGATGTCGCCGACAATCCGGATCGTCCCCTCCATACAACCTAACCAGTTTGGGGGACTTTTTTTAGGAGTGGGCGGCACAATCTCAGCCACCGGCCTCCCAAAGCGTGTGATCCGGATCGGCTTACGGGTCTTTCGCACCTGCTCCAGCATGCCCAGGCACTTCGCCTTGAACTCGGATATGGCGACTTCTTTCATGATCACTTTGTACCATGGTCAACGACTATGGTCAAAGTAGCTTAAACCCCGATTACCGCCACCAGCTCCTTCACCGCCGCCGCGCTCTTGTCCAGAGCAGCCTTCTCTTCGGGCGTGAGTTTGATCTCGATAATCTGCTCCAGCCCCTTCGCGCCCAACTTGCACGGCACTCCCACATACAGCCCGCTGATCCCGTACTCGCCTTGCAGATATGCAGCACACGGAAGAATCTTTTTCTTGTCTTTAAGAATTGCCTCAACCATCTCGGTCGCGGCAGCCGAAGGCGCATAGTATGCCGACCCGGTTTTCAGATACTTCACGATTTCTGCGCCACCATCACGCGTGCGCTGTACTAGGCGCTCTACCGTCGCCGCGTCCATCAGTTCGGTGATCGGGATTCCCGCGACCGTGGAATAGCGCGGTAGAGGAACCATCGTGTCGCCATGGCCTCCGAGTACGAATGCAGTCACATTCTCCACGCTTACTTTCAACTCCTCAGCGATGAATGTCCGGAAGCGGGCTGAATCCAGCACACCCGCCATCCCGATCACGCGCTCCCGCGGGAAGCCACTCATCTTGTAAGCCGCCTGGGCCATGGCGTCCAAAGGATTGGAGACGATGATCAGAATGCAGTTTGGCGAGTACTGCACCGCCTTGCCCACCACGTCCTTCATAATCTTGTGGTTGGTATTGAGCAGGTCGTCGCGGCTCATCCCAGGCTTACGCGGGATGCCGGCGGTGACGACAACAACATCGGAGTTCGCCGTGTCAGCGTAGTCCTGTGTGCCCATGATGTGCGCGTCGCGCTTCTCAATGGGCATGGCTTCCAGCAGGTCGAGGCCCTTGCCCTGCGGAACGCCCTCCACGATGTCAATCAGTACGACATCCGCCAATTCCTTGGAAACGATCCAGTGAGCCGCGGTCGCACCTACGTTGCCTGAACCTACGATGGTGACTTTCTTGCGCATGAACCATCCTTTTTAACACCGGTTAACCACCCGGGACGCCAGGGATCACAAGGGAATCCTTCGCGTCACTTCGTGCCCTTGGTGGTTGAAGCTCTTCAGTCCGCGGCGGTCAACACGCCCGCGTCCATGTTTTCGATGATGAAATTGGCGAACTCGCTGGTCCTGACTTTGGTTGCGCCTGGCATGAGCCGCTCAAAATCGTACGTGACTTTTTTCTGCTCGATGGTGCGCTCAAGACCTTGCTCTACCAGGTCCGCAGCCTCGTTCCAGCCGAGGAAGCGCAGCATCATCACGCCGGAAAGAATTACCGATCCCGGATTGATGACGTCTTTATCCGCATACTTGGGCGCGGTTCCGTGGGTGGCCTCAAAGCAAGCGTAGCCGTCGCCAATGTTGGCGCCTGGGGCAATTCCCAAACCTCCAACCTGAGCTGCGCAGGCATCGGAAATATAATCGCCGTTCAGATTAGGACATGCCAGGACCGAATATTCGTCTGCCCGGGTCACGACCTGTTGGAAGATCGAGTCGGCGATGCGGTCGTTGATCATGATCTTCTTCTTCCACGCGCCCTTGCCGTGGGTGGCGTAGATCTTCTCCAGCACCGTCTCAACCTCCTTGTAGACAGCCTGGCGGAACTCTTCGGTGGCAAACTCCATGCCAGGCTCCACAATGGCAGCATTGTCTTCAATCGAGATATTCGGATTTTTATCCTTGTTGTCGACAATCCAACTCTCTCGCTCGGTGATCACCTTGTCACGGAATTCCTCGGTGGCAAGCTCGTAGCCCCACTTGCGAAATGCCCCTTCGGTAAATTTCTGGATGTTTCCCTTATGCACCAGGGTTACGCTCTTGCGTCCGCTGTCGAGCGCGAACTGGATCGCCATGCGCACCAGGCGCCTGGTTCCGGTAATCGAAATCGGCTTGATGCCCACGCCCGAATCCAGCCGCACCTGTTTCTTGCTGCCCTTCAGCATTTCTTTGTTCAGGAACTCGATCAGCCGCGCCGCCTCCGGCGTTCCCTGCTCCCACTCGATGCCGGCATAGACGTCTTCGGTATTCTCACGGTAAATGACGACGTCCATCCGTTCCGGATGCTTCACCGGCGACGGAACACCCTTGTAGTACTTCACAGGCCGCACACAGCAATAGAGATCCAGAATCTGCCGCAGCGCCACATTCAACGAGCGGATGCCGCCGCCCACCGGCGTCGTCAGAGGTCCCTTGATGGCGACACGAAATTCACGGATGGCTGCAATGCTGTCATCGGGAAGCCAGGTATTGAAATTCGACATGGCCTTCTCGCCCGCAAAAATCTCGAACCAGGCGATTTGCCGCTTGCCCTTGTAGGCCTTCTCGACCGCAGCGTCGAACACCCGCACCGACGCCTTCCAGATGTCCCGGCCCGTGCCATCGCCTTCGATGAATGGGACAACAGGGTTGTCGGGGACCTGGTAACGTCCGCTGCTGTATGTGATGCGAGCGCCGTTTGCCGGCACCGGCACGCCGTTGTATGAAGCCGCCATTACAAGCCCTCCAGGATTCGTGGATAAAACCAGTAATTATAATGTGTGAGGGCCGAATCGGCACAGGCCCCGATAGTGACTTAGTTGCATCCTTGGTCGATATAATGAAGGAAGGAACAAGTTAAACCAATGCGCGCGGTGGCTTTCACCATATTGCTTTTCGGCTTGCTCCCAGTCTCTTTAGCCAGCGATCAAACAGAAGTACCGGGCACGTCTTTCGCGATCTTATCGAGACCGGAAATTCCTGACTCTTCGAAGATCACCATCCCCAACCTTCAGAACTACGCACCGCGGCGCTTCGTACTGAACGCCGCCGATTTCGGTAATGCAGGCCATCGACCGCTTCCCGCTACAATGCAAACATGTCCGACCGCACGTCCCGTATCCTAGTCTGGCTCCTCGCCAGTTGCTCTTTCATAGTCCCTGTCGCCTCAGCCCGGCAGCCTGTGCCGCAGGCGGAAGCGAGCCAGACAGCGACAGATGTGCCAAGTGCTTCGAAGTCCGATCTTTCCGCAGCCCAACCCCCTCCACCCCACGCCTTCTGGGACCGGACCAACATTCTGCTCTTCACTGGCGTCGGCGTCTTTCGCGGTCTCGATTACGCCTCCACGCGCAACTTCCAGGCCCGTGGAAGAGAAGAAGTTCTGATTCCCGATGACGTGGTCAACAATTCCGCCGGATTCGCCAGCCTGGAGGCCGCCGGAACCGCAGCGTCGGTAGGTCTTTCCTACTGGATGCACCGGGCCGGCCACCATAAGATCGAGCGCTGGATTTCTGTTGTCCATATTGGAATTACGGGATTCGGCGTGGCGCGAAACTATTCCTTGAAGTCAAAGCACACGCCCTGAACGGGCTGTCAGGTCATCCTGGCACTCCAGCCCGAATCGTCCCCGACCTGAGCGATCGACCCAAACCATTTAATGGTTTACTGCGAATGCACCGTCCCTAGCGAAGGCGTCGAGCGGAGCTTGCGAAGCATCTCGCGCGGAGCGGATATGCATTTTGGCGACAGATGTGGCGATGCGCGCAAAATCCATCAACTCCAAACTAAGCAATGTTGGACTCCCCGGCTTATACTGTGGATAATGCTGTCGATTTGCAGGAGAACTCCCATGCTCCGGTTTTGTGCCCTCTCCAGCCTCTATGTTCTGCTGATCGCCTTGACTCCCTCCGCGATGCTAGCCGCGGAAGCTAACGCTGACCGCTTTCAGATGAACCGTGACATCCGTATCCAGCCGGACGATGAGGTTGGAGACGTCACCTGTCTCAACTGTTCGGTTTACGTCCTGGGACGAGTTTCCGGCGACGTGACAACGATCAACGGCAACATTGTGGTGGAACAAACGGGAACGATCTCCGGCGACGTCACCGCGGTTCGTGGCAATGCCCGGGTGGAAAATGGCACCCAGGTTGCGGGAGATTTGACCGCAATTGCCGGGACCGTGCGTCGCGACCCGCAAGCCACGGTTGGCGGCGATGTGACTTCCATGGGCGGAGGGGGCTGGGTCTTTCTCATATTCCTTTTGCCGTTTGCGATTCTAGGGGGCATCGTGGCGCTGATCATCTGGCTGATCCAGCGCAGCCGCCGTCCCGCCCCGGTCCCCGCCTACACTCTGCGGAGGAACTAGGACTACGCTCGGAGAACTGGGTTTTAAGGTTGAAGCTTAAGGCAGATTCCTCGCTTCGCTCGGAATGACAGGATGGTTGGGATGTCACAGCAACCACTCTACTTAAGTATCCGGTTAAAAATCGCCCGCACAGATTCAAGAGTTTGCCCCAGCTCACTTTCGATCCCATCCGGAAACTCTCGACGCAGAATTTTTCCGGCCAGCGACTCGGTAACTGCAAGACCGTGCTCGGTCGCAGGCAGCCATTTCCCGGGACGACCGACAACCAGACGGGAAATGTGTTCGGCGGTGCGCAGGAGTTCGGCAGCATGGTCAAGTTTCCCCGCGTCGCTCTTGTCGAGCCGGCCAGCGTCTACACAGCGCCACAACCTGTCCCGCAGGCTGCCCAGCCTCGAAGGCACGCCATACTTCACCATCAGGTAGCTGGTGATGAAATCGATGTCGTAGGTCCCTCCCGGAGAAGATTTGAAACTCATCTTCGGCTCGGAGGCTTCCAGTTTTGTCCGCATTTCCCGGACCGCATCGGCAAAGCCTGCACTTGCGGCAAAACGCTCAAACAAATTTTTCAGCTGAGAACTGGCGCGGTCGCCAATTTGTTTTGATCCCACGAAAAAACGCAGTTTCGTGTACATCAGGGCTTCCCATGGCTGCGCCTCATGCTCGAAATAGGCCGCCAGTTGGGTGGGTGTGACCAGCAATTCGCCTTCGCTGCCTCGTGGACGCAGACGCGCGTCCACCGGAAACACCATTCCATCGCGGGTGTAGGCAGAGAGAGCGTGCATCACTTGTTCGGCGCACCTGGTCAGCGCGAGGCGATCGCCCTCTTCTTCGCAGACGAACAATACGTCCGCATCGGACAATAAATCGAACTCGCCGCTGCCCAGCCGCCCCAGGGCCATGACTGCCAGGCCCGGCGGGCTCCCCGCCATGGAGAACGCCGCGGACATTGCGTCCGCAGCTGCCAAGGTGATGTCCGCAAAGGAGTCGTAGACATCGCGCAACTCGATCAGGTCCCTGGCGCCTACTACGAACGCCCGGTGTCTGAAATGTTGCCTTAGCAGGGTCAGTTTCTCTCCGTACGGAACGGGTGAGTTTGCCAGGTAAGCAAAGATCGGATCGTTGGGACGCGCTGCACCTTCGAGCAGCGAACCGTCGAGCACAGACAGTTCCAAAAGAGATCCCTCTTTGCTTGATTCCTCGGACACTGATGGCTCGAACACTGATTCTTCGATCAGCGATCGCCCGATCAACGATGACTCGATCGATGCCCGCTCGAACAACGCACCCTCGAATAACCACTCGCCCCCGGAATGGGGTCCGGATTCGTCTATTTCAGCGAGTGTCGCAATTTCCTCGGGATGGCGCACCAGGATTTCGGTCAGATAATCACTGGCATCGAACAGACTGAGTGCATGGCCTGCCTCTTTCTGATGGCGCACCAGAACGGCGTAGAGATGGGAGCTGGTAAAGGCCGAGGCCAGAAACCGGTGAACATTTCGTCGCGCCTGCTGGCTCAGGTCTGGCCGGTTGGTGATTTCGTATAAGGCGGGGGCGTCTGTTGCCAGGCGTTCCAGCATGTGCTGGCCGGACTGGTCGGCCATCGCCGGTTCCAGCGGGCTCAGTAACTTGAACTCCGCGTCCCGCAGCTCCCGCCGGCCGCGCGTCTGCTGCTGAAAAATTATCCGCTGGTAGATCTCCGCCACTGCTCTCATGCGGCGCTGAACCAGGATCGCGAGATCGGCCACGCGGTGCTCGCCCGGAGCGAAGCCCTCCATGGCACGCTGCAGGATCTCCGAATCGGCCTCGGTGGCAGTCAGCCGGTGCGTCTGCCGGCCTTCTCGCAGCTGCAGCCGGTGTTCCAGATGGCGCAGGAATTCATAAGCGCTCGTCAGATCATGAAATTCCTTGCCGCTGATGTGCCCCTTGTCATGAAGTTTCTGTAGCGAAAACAGGGTGCCTCCCGACCGCAGCCAGGGCTCCGCGCCTCCGTAGACGCGCTGCAGACACTGCACCAGAAACTCGATGTCCCGGATACCGCCTCGATCAATTTTCACGTCGATGGCCTGTTCCGGCTGCGCCAGCACGATCGCCTGCTGCCGCCGCGTCTGCATTTTTTCCCTTGCCACCAGCGCAGTCTTGATGGCCGCAAAATTCACTTTCTCGGTGTAGACATGGGGCTGCACGGCACGGATAAATTCGCGCGCCAAGCCGGTGTCTCCGGCGGAGTGTTTCAGCTTGATCAGCGCCTGTCGTTCCCAGTCATGCGCGGTTTCCGCGTAGTAGGTCAATGCCTGGGACAAGGAAATTGCCAGCTCTCCCTCGCCGCCCTGGGGTCGCAGGCGCAGATCGATGCGGAAGACGGGACCTTCACGCGTGACTCGTGAGAGGATCTCGGTGGTGTGCTGTGCCAGCCGGATAAAGTATTCACGGTTGGAAACCGTCGCCCTGGGCTGTTCCTCCCCGTCGCCATAGATGTACATCAGGTCTACATCCGAGCTGTAATTCAGTTCGCTGCCGCCCAGCTTTCCCAGAGCCAAAATCGCGAACGGGGTGTCCACCGACCGGCCCAGGGCGTCGAGATGCTGGGGAGTTCCGTGGCGGCGTTGCAGGTGGCTGTCGGCCTCGCGGAGAGCTTCTTCGATGAGCACATCCGCCAGGGCGGAAATCTCCGCCGTCGTCTCCGCCAGAGGCGCAATCTTTAATACGTCGCGCAACATGATGCGGACATACTCCCGGCGCTTGAATCTGGCCAGCACCAGCGAGACGTCGTTTTCCAGGGAACGGGCGCGGAAACGAGCCAGGCTTTCGTGGAACTCTTCCTGCGAGAAGCTTCGGTCGAGGTTCTTCTCCCGCAGCATGGACGGCAGCAGATCCGTGTTCTGAAGCAGCGTGTCGCCCAGGAATCTGCTGTGACCGAAGGCGATGATGGCATAGTGGGCCAGAAAATTATGCCGCTCCAGCAAACGCACAACTTCCGGAGCCTCGCTCAAACGCTCAAACAGGAGCAGGGCGCCGTCGGGATCCGGGGCTTCCGCCAGGAGTGACCGCACGGCCAAGGCAAGATTGGACGAGAGTCGAGCGCTGACGCGCCCCAGATTCAGGCGGGCGCTTTCAGGATCGCGGAATGGGATGTCTAGAGGGGCTACTATTTGGGTACGAGTCTTCGCCCCGTCCGCGTCGAGTGCACCTCGACTGCTCTCCCCTGGAGCACCTGACTCTATCGGCTGATTTGGCAGTTTTGGCGGAAACAAGGCTCGCAGCTCGGACACTCAGCATATCGGAAATGGCTATGATGGGACAGACGGGCTGGGAGGGGGGCTTAGCTGGCAGCGGGATTCAACTCCAGGATTGCAGCAACTCCTGGAGAAGCCGTCATGCTGAGCTTGCGAAGCATCTTGCGCGGAGCGGATCTGCTCCCTGACGGCAGATGTAATGACGCCAATTTTTCCCCAAAAACGCTGCTCCGGCAAGGTCGGAGATCACGAGTCCAGCTAAAAAATCTCAATACCGCCGCTGTCCGAAATACTTCCGTACTCCAATCATGTTGTACCGGCCCCACGGGCCATTGGGACCGAGGTCGGCTGACCCCAGGTTCCGGTCGCGAGCGCCGAAGCGGCTGAACAGAAAGTGCTGGGTCCAGCGCACTTCGAAGCCCTTCCCCATGTAGATTCCCGCACCCCAGCTCCGCTCCACTCCGATGGCGTCGAATGACCAGGTATAGAGGGTTTGCGGAAGATTCTTGCCAAATACGAATCGAGGTTCTCCGAACACGAAAAACCGCCGCAATTGGGTGCGGCCGAAGGGCCTCACCTCCACATATCCGGAGAGCATGTAGCGTGCAAAAGCATTGCAGGGATCGCTTACCCCGCCGGAAATTCCGGCGTCGGCGCGGCACAGGTTGGGGTCAATCTCATTGTGCGGGGGAGCGAGGTCGAACTGGCCATATCCCCAGAACATGTCGCGTGGAAGGAACAATCGGTCCGATGCCGCTGCGGGAGCGCCTTTTTTTGCTTCCTGTGCCAACAAAACGTCAGCCATCGCCAAACATAGAAAAATCCACAGCAGCGCCCGCTTCATGAGGCCTCCGCAAGAGAGTTTGAATGCATTACCTGGTGAAATTCAGGCCGGGCGTCGGATGTGACTGGCGGTTTCCGGAGCTTCGGCACGGCTTCGCGACCCCGTAGACCCATTTCTGCCGGGATGGACCGGCGTAGCGCCAACGTGTCGCTTCGCCGGGCAGGCGTGGAGCAATCCCTACGCGGGCGCAACATTGTACCCCGCTCGGTCAACTTCAAAGCGCAGAGTATTTGTCAGGGTGAGGTTCTGAACCACAAAGGACACCAAGCCGGGTCAAGCAACGCCGGCTTCGGTGGTGGCTTTGATTTGAAGTCTATGTGTAGCCCCCGCAAGGCGTCAGGCTGAGCTTGCGAAGCATCTTGCGCGTTGCCGACACGTACCTTGACGGCAGGTTCCTCAGGATGACTCCATCGGGGATCGATTCGAATTACGCCATTACCACTTTCTCCTCCGGTTGCGCTTCCAACGAGCCATCCGGTATTCTTCCTTCAACCACGTTCGGACTTTAACGCAGCAAACTTTCAGCAGCGGCGATATTTCAGCATGGTTCAAGGAGATCCAATGCGAACTCTGCACAACGGAAGTACCCGCATTCTTGCTGTTCTGGGACTGGTGATCATCATGGCTGGATCGGTCTTTGCCGCTTCTAATATTTATGACTTCACGCTGCCGTCGATTGACGGCAAGCCCATGCCGTTGGCGGATTTTAAGGGTAAAGTCGTTCTGGTGGTCAACGTGGCCAGCCGCTGCGGGTTTACTCCGCAGTACAGCGCGCTCGAAGCATTGTATGAGAAGTACAAGGACCAGGGGTTCGTTATCGTCGGCTTCCCCGCCAACAACTTCGGAGCGCAGGAACCCGGCACCAACGCCGAAATCAAGACTTTCTGTTCCCGCAAGTACAACGTCACATTTCCCCTGTATAGCAAGGTTTCGGTTAAGGGAGACGATCAAACGCCGCTCTATCAATACCTGACCAAACAAACCGCGCCCCTGATCGCCGGCGAGATCAAGTGGAATTTCACCAAGTTCCTGGTCGATCGTAACGGCAACGTCGTTCAGCGTTTTGAATCCGCCGTCACTCCTGATTCTCCAGAAGTGGTTTCCGCTGTGGAGAAACAATTGAGCCAGAAATAGAGTGAAGCAGCCGCTGGCTGCTGGCTTCTGGCTCCACGGATGATTGGCCAGAACCAGCAGCTGGTCGCCAGCAGCGTTCTATCAGAATTTTCGGTAAGCGATTACACGGCGTTGCCGGACTGCCCGGACGGAGACTCCTCCTACGGAAATCCATATCAAAATTTTCTATTCCTCCCACAACTAGAATCAATCATTCCGCTAAACCTAGGCGCAGCTTAGGGATACGTTTGGCCCGCGTATTGCAATAGAGACTGCACCGGGGGTGGACAATGCCACAGGAGGTCTCTATCTCCTACCAAGCGGTAAAGAGCAAGGTCTATAAGCTGGTTGATGCCATGGTCGAAGGCGACAAGAACAGCGCTGAGGTACAGGAGTCGATTCGGCGCTGGTGGAGCCTGATCCATCCATCCGACCGCGCCGTCGCCCAGAAATATCTCCTCATGGTACTGGAGAAATCCAACTCGACCCTGGGAGCCATCATTCTCGGCCTTCCCGAGGCCAAGGAAGTTAAGCTCATTCGCGATCTGGATCCGGAAAGAATGCACACCCGAACCGACCGCACAGTAATGAGCAGCGCCGTCTAAAAACATCTCTCATAACACAACAAAAGGCCCAGCTTTGCCTGGGCCTTTTCATTTTGTGAGTGTGGCTGAGAACCCCGGGGGCAGTGTGGGTCGGACACTCTTGTCCGACGCTTTTGATTTTGCCCTCGACGTAGATTTCGGTTCTGACTTCAACTTCTCTCAATTCAACATCAAAAGCAAAAGCGTCGGACAAGAGTGTCCGACCCAAACTGCCTTGGCTTAAATGTCGTAATACAGCGCGAACTCAAACGGATGCGGCCGCAGCCTCACCGCATCCACCTCCTTCGTCCGCTTGTACTCGATGTAGGTGCTGAGCAGCTCTTCGGTGAACACGTCGCCCTTCAACAGAAATGCGTGGTCACGCTCCAGCGCATCCAGCGCGTCTTCCAGCGACCCGGGCATGGAGGGCACTTTGGCCAATTCCTCTGGCCCCAGGTCATAGATATCTTTATCCAGGGGCTGGCCCGGATCCATCTTGTTTTCGACTCCATCCAAACCCGCCATCATCATGGCCGCAAAGCCCAGGTAGGGATTGCAGCTTGGATCGGGTGGACGAAACTCAACCCTCTTCGCCTTCGGCGAGGCCGAGTACATCGGGATACGGCATGCGGCCGAGCGATTCCGTCGTGAGTATGCCAGATTTACCGGCGCTTCGAAGCCGGGCACGAGGCGTTTGTACGAGTTGGTAGTCGGAGCAATGATCGCCGCCAGCGCTGGCCCGTGCTTGATCAGTCCTCCGATATACCAGAGCGCGAGCTGCGAGATACCCGCGTAGCCGTCTCCCGCAAAGAGGGGCTTGCCGCCTTTCCACAGCGATTGGTGGGTATGCATGCCACTGCCGTTGTCTCCGTAGATCGGCTTCGGCATGAAGGTTACCGTCTTGCCATACTGGTTGGCGGTATTCTTCACGATGTACTTGTAGAGCATCATGTGGTCTGCCGACCGCACCAGCGAGTCGAACTTCAGATCGATTTCAGTCTGTCCTCCGGTCGCCACCTCGTGATGGTGACACTCCACCTCCAGCCCACAGTTCAGCATGGTCATTACCATCTCGCTGCGCAGGTCCTGGTAGTGATCGGTCGGAGGCACCGGGAAATAGCCTTCCTTGTAGCGCGGCCGGTATCCCAGGTTGTTCTCCACCCGGCCTGAGTTCCAGCGTCCTTCTTCCGCGTCGATGAAGTAGAAGCCGTGCTGCTCGCGCTGGTCGAAGCGCACATTGTCGAAGATGAAGAACTCGGCTTCAGCTCCAAAATAGGCTGTGTCGGCAATCCCGGTTGAACTCAGATACATCTCCGCTTTTTTCGCAATGTAGCGCGGATCGCGGTCATAGCGTTGCTTGGTGACCGGGTCGACCACGTCGCACACCATGACCAGTGTGGGAATTTCGGTGAACGGATCGAGCACATAGCTGCCGGGGTCGGGAATGAGCAGCATGTCGCTCTCGTGAATCGCCGCCCACCCACGAATGGAGGACCCGTCCATACCGAACCCTTCGTCGAAGGAAGCCTCGCTCAATTGGTCGATGGGATAAGAAACGTGGTGCTGCAATCCCGGCAGGTCGGTGAAGCGGAGATCGAGGATCTTGACCGCATTCTTCTTCACAAACTCCAGGATGGTCTTCGGGTCGGCCATGAACTGCTCCTTTAATGTACTAATCCGGATATCGGGGGCAGGATTTAGAAGGACAGAGCGCGCCTGCTACAATCTTTCCGCATCGTACACGCCGCAGGCGAGTGTAATGCGCTGCGGCCTGTGCAAGGAAATCCATTGTTTTTATGGGCTGGATAACGAAGCTTTATGCGGCCATGAACGTGGGTTTTCGGGAAGTTCGATGGCGGCATAGCCGCCAGCACTCAGCACTCAGCCACTCAAGGCCCGGGAAACTCGCTCAAGATTCTTTGGTTTGAGGGGCTGAATGCTGAGTGCTGAACGCTAAGTGTTCTCTATGGATTTTGAACAGCTGGAAACCTTCCTCGAAGTTGCACGCCATAGCTCATTTTCCCGGGCTGCGGAGAAGCGCTTTCGCACCCAACCGGCTATCTCGTCGCAGATCCGCGCCCTGGAGGAGGAAGTCGGGGCAAAGCTTCTCGACCGCTCCGGCGGCAAGGTCTCTATCACCGCCTCTGGCAAGCTGTTCCAGAAATATGCCGAAGAGATCCTCGAAGCCCGCAAGGCTATGCTCACGGCCATTGCGGAAACCGAGCGCGTGCCTCGCGGCGAGATCATCGTAGGCGCCAACGAAGGCACTTGCCTGCATATCCTCCCCGAGGTGTTTGCCGAGTTCAAAAGGCAATATCCGGACGTCGCTGTTAACATCACCCGCGCCGACTACGGCAAGATTCTCGAATCGGTTATCGAAAACTCAGTGGACTTTGGCTTCGTGTCCATGCCGGTTACCGACACTCGCCTGACGGTCGTTCTCATTCACCGTGACGAACTGGTGCTCATCGCCCCGCCTCACCATCCTTTGGCGAAACTGAAGTCCGCCTCGATCTGCGAAGTGGCCAAGTTCCCCCTGGTGATGCCCAAGGCTGGCCACACCCGCGACGCCCTGGAGGAGCTCTTCCACGAAAACAAACTAAAGCCGCAGTACGCCATGGAACTGGATTCCAGCGAACTGCTCAAGCGCTTTATCGCAGCGGATGTAGGCGTGGGCTTCATCGCCCGGTCGAACGTTCAGGAAGACGTGCAGGCGAATGTCCTGGTTGCCGTTCCCATGGCCGAGACTCCCATTCGCCGCGATCTGGCTCTGGTGTTCCGCAAGGACAAGGCGCTCAGCCGTGCAGCCCTCGCCTTTATCGACACCACGGTGAAGATCAAGCCGGTCGATGCGGTAGTCACTGCAAAACGCTAGAAGCAGCAAGAGCCACGTAGGCCCAGACGTCCCCGTCTGCAGGCGAGCAAAGCGCGCCGGGTTTTGCCGGCCGCAATTGGTAGCGGAAGCTTCGCAGGCTGCGGAGCTTCGCTCCGCCAGGTGGGGACACCCGCGCCTACGTGTTCCGTGCTGGTTCTTGGGTTAGAATCCGGGCAGTGAGACGAATCCTCCTAGTCGTATCTTTTTTGACCCTGGTAATTGGCGCCGCTTCCCTGCTCTTTGCCCAGACTCGCAAGCCCTCCAAATCGGCTTCGTCCTCTCCTTCCTCGAACAAACTGCTCTCCGTCAAGGCGACCGGATCGAAGCGTTTCACTTCGGACCAGATTGCCGCTGCAACCGGCCTTCAGATTGGCCAGACGGTGAGCGAAGACGACTTTAAGATTGTGAGCCAGCATTTAGGCGAAACCGGCGCCTTCAGCAACGTTGCTTACACTTTCGAGTTCTCCCCGGCGGGCATGAGACTCGAACTGCAGGTAACCGACAACGACAAGTTCGTCCCTACCCGCTTCGACAACTTCGTTTGGCTCTCCGATCTGGAATTGCAGGACAAGCTGCGCGCAGCCGTCCCGCTCTTTCAGGGCCAGCTTCCCGCCGGCGGCAACCTGGTGGACCAGGTTTCAGACGCGTTGCAGACTCTGGCGATCGAGCACCAACTGAAAGGCCGGGTCGACTACCTTCGGTCGGGCGCCGTAGACGGACCCATTGAAGCCTTCGATTTCACCATTACCGGGCAGGACATTCGCATCCGCCAGGTCGAATTCCCGGGTGCGTCATCTTCTGAAATACCCGACCTGGAAGCCGCCGGGAAAAAGCTGTCAGGGCAGGAATATGTCCGTCCCGCCCTTCGGATTCGGGCCGACAAAATATTCCTCCCTGTGTACCTCTCGCGGGGCTACTTGAAGGCCGTCTTTGGCGATCCCCAACCAAAGGTCGTTAGCGACAGTCCGGATGAGACCTTAGTCGATGTCGCCTTCCCGATAACTCCCGGCGTGCAGTACAAGCTTAGCGAGTTCCAACTCTCCGGATGTAAGGTCTTCCCTGCCGAGAGACTGCGCGCCCTGATCCGTTTACAGTCGGGTCAGCCGGCGAATGCGGTCAAGCTGGAGAAAGATCTTGACGAGATCAAGCGCCTTTACGGGTCTCGCGGTTACATGGCCGCCCGGATAGCATCGACTCCGGAATTGAATGACACGGACGCAGCTGTCAAATATCTTTTCCAGGTCCAGGAGGGCGACATATATAAAATGGGCGACCTGGAAGTCCGCGGCCTGGACAGCAAGACGGCCGAGCGCATAGCCACAGCCTGGAAGCTGCGAGAGGGCGACACTTATGACGCCCAATATCCGAACAAGTTCCTCGAGACCGCCTTCAGCATGCTTCCGGGGGAGGACTGGAACCTCACGGTTCACGAATCCGTCGAGGAAAAGGAAAAGGTGGTGGATATCTCACTCCACTTCGAGCGCAAGCGCTGAACCCAACAGGCGGCACGATTCCCGATTTCCCAACTCATTTAAGAGAGCGAGGTCGTCCCTCCGGCATCTAACAAAGGTACAGGCCAAAGGCCTTCACAACCAATACTGAACCAAGGAGAGCTACTGAATGAGTTCCATTCCGTCGAAAACCGCACCGTTCATGGCAACTTTGTTACTGGGCGCATACCTGTCCTTGACCGGAGCCTTCGCTGCCGACAAGCCTCAAACCTTCACCGGCAAGGTCAGCGATGCCATGTGCGGAGCCGGACACATGATGGCCGGCGACGCCGCCGCGTGCGTTCGGGCCTGCGTCAACAAAGGGTCAAAGTATGCCCTGGTCGTGGGAAATAAAGTCTACGCGCTCGACACCAGCGACAAGGCCGCGCTGGGTCAATTGGACAAGCTCGCTGACCAGCAGGCCAAGGTGACTGGGCAAGCCAGCGGGGACACTATCGCCGTCAGCTCGGTTGCGGCGGCGAAGTAGGTGGTCGCGAAGCGGAAGTATTGATTTCGGCACATGGAGTCTTTTTTCCTGATTTTCATATTGCCCCTGCGACTCCCTATGTTATGTTTTAGAAAATTTAGCCTGGCGTGCCTGGAGGAAACTCGAATTGTCTAAAGACATGGTCCCCAAGAAGATTTTCTTCACCAAGGGGGTCGGCAAACATCGCGAACGTCTTACTTCGTTTGAGCTGGCGTTGCGAGACGCCGGCATCGCCGCGCAGAATCTAGTCCGGGTCTCCTCAATCTTTCCACCACAATGCAAACTGGTGGCGCGCTCGCAGGGACTTAAATATCTAAGTCCCGGCGAGGTGGTGTTTTCGGTGGTAGCCGAAAATTCCACCCACGAGCCACACCGCCTGCTGGCGTCGAGCATCGGCGTGGCGATTCCGGCCGACCGCAACACTTACGGCTATTTGAGCGAGCACCACTCCTTCGGAGAGACAGAAGACGCGGCCGGAGACTACGCAGAGGAACTCGCAGCCGAAATGCTGGCGACCACGCTCAATGTGGAGTTCGATCCGGACCGTTCCTGGGACGAAAAGAAAGAGATTTACCGGATCTCCAACAAGATCGTTCGGACAGCGAACGTGACTCAATCCGCCGTAGGCGACAAGCGTGGCCTGTGGACCACGGTGATTGCCAGCGCAGTCCTGATCTTCGACTAAAAAATGTGGGCGCGAGCCTGACGCTCGCGCCCACATGACTATTTATTTCCCCGCCAAGGCTTTTTCCTTCTTCCCCTTGTGATTCCCGCCGGATTTACCCAGACGTTCCAGCACTGCGGCCACGATTAAAGGCAGGCCTACGGTCGCGTCAACAAAAACCTCGCCAAACTTCCCACCGTCCGCTGGTGGCACAAATTTGCCCCAGGAAATTGCCTCGCTATACGGGCTCCCCGAAAGCCCTCCCCAATAAACCGGCTCGGGACAAATCCGCAACCCGTAGTGATAACGTTTCAGCGGCACATTTTCTCCCATCCGCCGGTGCCGCAGCTCGATGAATGGCCCAAACTGCTGCGACCAGTTTCGCGGCACCCCACCTCCGATGGTGAATATCCCCAGGCGCTTTTGCCGTAGCAACGTCGAGGCAAAGTGCTCCAGGTCTTCAAAAGGATCGAAGCGCAGTTTGTGCCTCCCCGCTGCCTCGCGCACGCGATTGGAGAGCGCGACGTCCAGTCCCAACTCGGAGTCGGTAAAGGCCGGCACGAATACTGGCACGCCCTTCTCAAAAGCTGACTTCAGGATTCCCCGTTGCCCTTTGGCATGTTCCGCCAGAAATTTTCCAATCGAGTGATTGAGCTTGTAGGAGCAGAGTATTTCGCTGGGGTCCCACTGCTCCAGCACTTCAAACATGACCTTCTCGACATCGTCCAGATTTTGCTCAGGCTCCAGCGTGTCGTAGACCCGGTTGTAGCCCTGTTCGTAGAGTTTTTCGTCGGAAACTTCCGGGTTGTAGCGGAAGTGAGCCCGCCCGGTCGCCTCAACCAATCCGTGCGCCATAAGGGCGCCGGTTGAAACAATCGCATTCACAATGCCGCGGTCGATCAATTCAGCGACGATCAGCCCCTGCTTGGCCACGGTCATGGCCCCGGCCAGGGTCATGACTACAAAACAGTCTTTGTCCCGCGCCATCGCCTCCAGCACGTCAACGGCTTCACCCAGTTGCCGTCCGGTGAAAGCGGTCTTCGCCATGGCTCGCAATAGGTCGTCGATCGAATGCACTTTCTGGAGATCGAGCGGCTCCAGCGGAATCAGCCGGTCTTCGACCGGATCATGCAGATGGCGCTCGGTTCCCGCGCCGTCGTTATTGTCATGTTTCAAATAGCACCCCCCGTTAGCGAAGCACTACTTTACTAGAAGCCTGTGAGCGATTGCCACAACCAACCATGAAACTGAGAACCGGGAACTGAAAACGGGAAACTGGTATTCTGTTTTTTCTCTCTCAGGAGGCAGCCGCTTGTCGCAGAAGTTCAACGTCGGCCTGGTGCAGATGTCCACCGCTTCGGATCCCGACAAGAATTTGCAACGCGCCATCGATAAAGTTCACCAGGCGTCGGCTCGGGGCGCGCAAATCGTCTGTCTTCCCGAACTGTTCCAGACTCAGTATTTCTGCCAGCGCGAAGACGCCAGCCTGTTCGACTTAGCGCAACCGATTCCCGGCCCGGTCACGGCGCGGCTCTCCGCCCTGGCGAAGCAGCTTCGCATCGTTCTTATTGCGTCGTTGTTTGAGAAGCGAGCACCGGGCGTTTATCACAACACCGCCACCCTCTTCGATTCGGATGGGTCTCTGCGCGGACTTTACCGCAAGATGCATATTCCGGATGATCCGCTCTATTACGAAAAGTACTACTTCACTCCCGGTGATCTCGGCTACAAGGCTTTTGACACCGGCGTCGGGCGTGTAGGAACGCTGGTCTGCTGGGACCAGTGGTATCCCGAAGGCGCGCGGCTTACCGCTTTGCAGGGCGCGCAGTTGCTGTTCTATCCCACGGCGATTGGTTGGCATCCTGCCGAGAAAGCCGAATTCGGAACCTCTCAACACGACGCCTGGCGCACCATTCAACGTTCGCATGCCATTGCCAATGGCGTCTACGTAGCGGTGGTAAATCGTGTCGGCCACGAAACCGGCGACATCCGAGGCAAGGCAGCCCCCGGAGATGGACTGGATTTCTGGGGAGCGTCTTTCCTTTGCGATCCCTTCGGTCGGGTGATCGCCGAGGCCTCGCACGACAAGGAAGAAATATTGGTTGCCGAAGTTGACCTGAGTTTGGTGGAGGAGACGCGCCGCAACTGGCCCTTCCTGCGCGATCGCCGCATCGATAGTTACAACCAAATCACCAGCCGGATGATCGATTGAAGCAGAGTCGGTGCACTCGGCACGAACCATGCAGGGACGGGTCTCCGACCCGTCCAGGGCGAGCAAGGCTCGCCAGGCTTTTGGTGTTGCTAACGGAACCTCATGTCCGCATACGCTAAACCTCCCCAAACCAACCCCCGCATGCCCGCCGAATGGGAGCCTCACGCTTCCACCTGGCTGGCATGGCCACACTATCGCGACGACTGGCCCGGCAAGTTCGAGCCGATTCCATGGGTCTACGCCGAAATCATTCGCCATCTGGGACGTCACGAGCGCGTCGACTTGATCGTCAACAACGCTGCCTCGGAGAAACACGCTCGCAAGGTGCTAAACAAAGCCAGCGCTCTTGGCAAGAACGTCCGTTTTCATCGCTGGCCGACGAACCGTGTCTGGACTCGGGATTCGGGCTGCACCTTCGTTACCCATGCTCGTCTAACCAATGCCCGTGTGGACGCGAGCGACTCGCCCGCGCAGCCCAGAACCGTCCCGATCCTCTCGGCCGTAACCTGGCGCTTCAACGCCTGGGCCAAATATTCCAACTACCAGCACGACGAAAAAATCGGCAGCCACATGGCCGCAGCAGTGCGCGCAGCCGCAGTCCGCCCCGTTCACGAAAAGTCGCGAGTTGTGCTGGAAGGCGGGTCTATTGATGTGAACGGCAGCGGCACTCTGCTCACAACCGAAGAATGCCTGCTCAGCAGGACGCAGCAAAGAAATCCAGCCATGCGTCGCGAAGACTACGAGAAGTTGTTTTCCGATTTCCTTGGCGTTAGCAACGTAATCTGGCTGGGATCCGGGATCGCCGGCGATGACACTCACGGCCACGTCGACGACATCTCCCGCTTTATTTCGCCTGATACGGTAATCACTGCGGTTGAGTCAAAACCAAAAGACGTCAACTACACGCCTCTCCGCGAAAATATCCGACGCCTCCGCGCAGCCACCGACCAGAACGGCAAGCCCCTGACTATTGTCGAACTACCTATGCCGGCACCTGTCGTGTTTGAAAGACGGCGCCTTCCTGCGAGCTACGCGAATTTCTACATTGCCAATGGCATCGTGCTCGTCCCCGTATTCAACGACCCCAATGACCGCATCGCGCTGGACATCCTCGCCAAGGCATTCCCCAACCGTGAAGTTGCAGGCATTTACTCCGGGGATCTGATCTGGGGATTTGGCGCGATGCACTGCATGACCCAACAACAGCCGGCGCTCAGGAGTTAATTCTTCGTATTCCACATCGGTGTATAGTACGTCAGAACGGACGTTTCAACCGAGGCTCGCCATGCGTGATTCAATCTTGTCGCTCATCATGTTGATCGCTTTCGTAACCTCTACCCGTGCATTCGCTCAACAAATACACTTGCCGCCGATGGTCCAGCAAGGGCCGAATACTTCCAGCGTACCGATACGGACTCAGGAAGAGGTGGAACGGGAGCGAGTAAAAAAGGCCTACGAAATGCTCCAGATGGAAATCAGGCGGGACACGGAGAAATTGGCGCAATTAACCGCTGAACTGAAGGAAGCCGTGGACAAATCCAGTCAAGGTCTGTTGCCCGCCGACACGCTCAAGAAGGCCGAGCAAATTGAAAAGCTGGCACGAAGTGTGAAGTCTAAAATCAAACAATCCTACTGATGAAATGAAGAGGGATGAATGATGCAGGCAGAACGATGAAGGCAGAATGACGAATGCGGCCTCGCTGAGTGCGCAGCGTAAGCGGCGCAAAAAAGTTTCGGCCAACCACCAGGGGCCAGCGACCAACGAGTAACGCCTATCTCTTAAACTGTGTCGGCTGCGGCCCCTTTTCCAGCATTTCACGGTTCCAGATTGCGCCATCACGGGTGTAGCTGGCCAGTTCAAAATCCTGGGTCAGCTCCAGCGCGTCAGTAGGACAGGCGTCCTCGCACAGCCCGCAAAACATGCAGCGGCTCAGATCGTAGGTAAAGTTGGTGAGTTCCTTGCGGCGGGTTTTTTCGTTACGTTCACTCGAGACCACAATCAGGTTTTCCGGGCACGCCAGCGCGCACAAATCGCAGGCAATGCACATGGTCTCGTTGCTGTCAGGATTCACGTTCAGCCGTGGTGCCCCGCGGTAGCGTTCCGCCACCTGCGGCCGCTGCAGCGGATACTGCTCGGTGTAAATCTCTTTCGGATCCTGATAAAGGAACGTGACCTTCAATCCCTGAAGCAGGTCCACCATGAAAATCTTGCGCAGCAGGCTCGGTATCCCCATATCGCGGTAAGCATACCATTAACCCTTGTTCCAGCAGAAGCGATCCGCCAGTCCATGAAAATGATGTCAGCCAGGCCGTTGGCGAGGGCGGAATCTGGCCGAAGTGTCCCGCAGGTAAAGCCCCGGAGGGGCGACCGATAATAGCCCAGCGCTTCAGCGCTGGGCGAACCCCGCAGGCAGATCAAGTCCCGCAGGGACGGCGGAAACGTGGCACATTGGTTTCACTCGTCCCTCCGGGACGCGAACAGATGTCGGGGCCAACGCTTCATACGGATGTTTATGAAGCGTATGCTCGTCACAACTACCTCATGCCCGACAATCGGAATGTCGACTTCGCCCAGGCCTATCACGACGCCACCAAGCACTCCTACGCGAGCGTCCGCAACAACCCGCATTTTCTGGACTTCGAGAATCAGCCCTTACCGTTCAAGATCTATCCGACCCTGGAACCGTCTCCGTTGCCGGCCGAGGTCCAGCAGACCGGAGTCGCTGCCCTTTCGGCGATCTCCGAGTTCGTATCTCTTGAGGGCAGCTCTGCGCCAACCAACGTCGCGCCAGACCTGGAACAGACAGCACAGCTCCTCTACCTCTCCGCCGGAATCACCCGGCACCGAAAATACCCCGGCGGCGAAATCTATTTCCGCGCTGCAGCCTGCACCGGAGCGTTGTACGAGGTCGAACTCTATCTGGTCTGCGCCGACCTTCATTCTGCCGATCGCCCCAATCTCAAAGCCGGCGTCTATCACTTTGCCGCCGCCGAGTTCGGCCTGCGGAAATTGCGCGCGGGAGATTATCGCAGCCTCCTGATCGAGGCCACCGGCGCCGAAACTGCAATCGCCCAGGCTCCCCTGACCATCGTCTGCACTTGCACGTACTGGCGCAACGCCTGGAAGTACCAGGACCGCACCTACCGCCATTTCGGCTGGGACAATGGCACCCTCCTCGCTAATCTGCTGGCCGTTGCCACGGCGCTGGGTTTACCCGCCAAGGTGGTAAGCGGGTTTGCGGACAATAAAGTCAATTCCCTGCTTGATATCGATCCTCAGCGCGAAGTGGCTTTCTCCCTGGTGCCGCTCGGCCATGTCGTGGCACCGCCGCCGCATGCAACGGCTGTTTCCCCGCTCGGACTCGAAACCGTTCCGCTCTCCCGCCATGAAATCGACTATCCGTTCATGCGCGAAGTGCACGCAGCGTCCTTATTGCACTCACCGCAGGAAGTCGCGCTCTGGCGAGGAGGCACTCCCCTGACACTCTTTCCTCCGCCCTCGGGGAAGATTGCTCAACTCCAGCCACTATCGGATGCGGAAATCCCCCGCGACCCTATCGAGCAGGTAATCCTGCGTCGTGGCTCGAGCCGCAGATTTGCTCATGGACCCATCACTCTCGTGCAACTCTCCACCCTCCTGGACCGCGCCACGCGCGGAGTACCGGCTGACTTCCTTGACCCAATCGGCTCTCAACTCAATCACCTCTATCTGATCGTGAATGCGGTGGAAGGACTGGAGCCCGGCGCTTACGTCTTTCATCGCGGACGCAAAGTGCTCGAATGCCTGAAAGAAGGGGATTTTCGCCCCCAGGGCGGATACCTGGGTTTACAGCAGGCTCTGCCCGCCGACGCCGCCGTTGATGTCTTCTTCCTGGCCGACTTGGGTCCCATCCTGCAACGCTTCGGCAATCGCGGATACCGCGCCGTCCAGCTCGAAGCCGGTATCATCGGCGGTAAGCTTTACCTCGCAGCTTACGCTCAACACTTGGGCGCCACCGGCTTAACATTTTTCGATGACGAAGTAACCGCGTTCTTCTCCCCTCACGCCGAGGGCAAGAGCGCCATCTTTCTGGTTGCCATCGGCCACAGCGCGAAAACCGGGACCTAGTGCAGCCGATCTCGGGGTCTAGCTTCAAGCACGACACGCTCCGGACGTTAAAGGCTTATGTCCATGAAAGTTGTCCGCCCTTTATTCCCTATTCTCTGCAATCACCATAAAATTGATCGAATCTAAAATAACCGCGGCTGTCGGGCCAAACTTCACCACAGCAAGGACGGACAAGACGATGAGCATGACTTTTCCAGGCGAGCCAGCCAGCTACAGGGAGGCGCGTGAACGCCTTCTGGAACAAGAGATCGCTCTTCGACGGGCGATGGAATCGGTCGCGGAGGCCCGGCGGCGTCTTCCGGCCGGAGGGCTTGTGCCTGAGGACTACGTCTTCGAGGGCGCGGCGCCGGACGGCGTCTCACGCCCTGTGAGGCTGTCGGAACTGTTTGCACCCGGCAAGGACTCCCTGGTGATCTACAACTTCATGTTCCCGCGTTACCCAACGGACGATCGGCCAGGCCCCACAACCGGCGCGACGGCTCAGCTTAAGTTGGAAGAGGGACCATGCCCATCCTGCACGGCTTTTCTCGATCAACTGGACGGCGCCGCTGGCCATGTTGGACAGCGCGTTAATTTCGTGGTGATCGCAAAAGCGCCGTTGCCGAGCCTGCTCGCGTTTGCGCAGGAGCGAGGCTGGCGCAGTCTGCGCCTGCTGTCGTCAGCGGGCAATGACTTCAAGCGTGATTATCACGCCGAGAGCGCCGACGGCGCGCAGTTGCCGATGTTGACCGTGTTCCGGCGTGACGGAAAAGAGATTCGGCATTTCTGGAGTTCGGAGATGCTGCAAGCCCCGGCTGATCCCGGACAGGACCCCCGCCACGCAGGCACGATCGAAGCGATGTGGAACATTTTCGATCTGACACCCGATGGACGCGGCTCCGACTGGCACGAGCAACTCGACTATGATTGCTGCTCCGCTGGCCATGAGCACGCCAAAGCAGCAAGCTGAAGACGGCTACCCCACTGGATTAGATGGGCTCGGCCTTCAATTTAGCCGATGCGGCACGCGCCAGTTGGTGGAACCTCCCATTTACAGCTAACAACCCTTCTAATCAAGCAAGTGGGTAATATGAACACCACTGGTCGCAGCCAAACCAGAGTTCCTATGATCGTGATCATCGCGGGTCTTCCGGGGACAGGTAAGAGCACGCTGGCGCGAGCGCTCGCGCAGCGCCTTCCGGGAGCGGTTCTCGATAAGGACTCAATTCGAGCTTCGCTCTTCCAGCCCCCGTATGTCGAGTATTCGCGATTGCAGGACGACTTCTGTCAGGAGATCATGCTGCAAACTGCCGCATATCTGTTGTCCAAACATGCCCAACTCAAAGTTCTGTTGGATGGCCGTCCGTTCTCGCGGCAATACCACCGCGACCGTGTAACCGGTTTCTGCTCGCAAGTGGGAACGCCTTGGGCCACGCTGGAGTGCGTCTGTTCGGAAGCGACGGCAATGAGTCGCATCGCGGAAGGCGTAGCAGCGAACAGCCACCTCGCCGCGAATCGCACGCCGGAGCTCTATCGCGAGATCCGAGAGGCATGGGAGCCGATCGACCAGCCCAAACTCGTTATCGACACCGACGAAGACATCGAAACATGTGTCAATCGAGCCTTGCGCTATCTGACTGGGTCACTTAACGGCTAGCGAACGGGTGGAACTCAAGCCCGGTTTTGGCTTGAGTGGGAGTGTGGATTTTGACACTCACATGCCCGGGCCAACGAACAAGCTAGATTTGTCTCCGTGCCTCGAGACTGCGTGTTGGTAATCACAATAGGCATAGAACTGCCCCACTCAAGCCAGAAACCGGGCCTGATTGGGCCACCCCGTCCACTATTACGCACGCACTCTTGAATCGATCCCATGAGCCAACTGTCTTAAAACAACGGACCACTACCCCCTGCATCACCAAAGTCACCTGGGACTCAGTATCCCCGTGCTATACTGTTGTTGCGTCTGATACCACGGTTGTGGTGGTTGCTCTGGTTTGCACCTGAATCCCCGCCTTAAGTCCTTCCGTTTGTCTTCGGCGTAAATAAGAAATGGCAAATGCAAGTTGCTGTGCTCGCCCGGAAGCTCGTGTGCGCGCCGCGATGGCTTCCGCCAACAGAAAAAGAGAATAACTATCAATGCAGAGTTTTTCAGAATTACCACTCTCCCCTTATACCCAGGAGAGACTGTCACTAGCTAAATTTTCAACCCCAACCCCCATTCAGGCCGCTGCCATCCCGCAGGCGCTCGCCGGCAAAGATGTGCTGGCCACCGCTCAGACAGGTACCGGCAAGACCCTGGCCTTCCTGATTCCGATCATCGAACGGCTTCTGGGGAAATTCACACCAGGAATTTCAACCCTCGTGCTGGTTCCCACGCGCGAGCTGGCTATGCAGGTCGTGGACCAGTACAACGCGATTCGTGGAAACAAACTGACGCCGGCGGTGCTGGTTGTAGGCGGCCTGTCCGAACGGGAGCAGCTGAGTGCGCTGCGCCGGGGAGCCCGCCTGGTTGTCGCCACTCCGGGACGCCTGGAAGATTTCCTCGATCGCCGATTGGTTGATTTCCGCGGCCTGCAAATGCTGATCCTCGACGAAGCAGATCGCATGCTGGACATGGGATTTCTTCCCGCGATCCGGCGCATCGCCTCCGTTTTGCCCAAAGATCGCCAGACCCTGTGCTTCTCCGCAACGCTCGAAGCTTCGGTGGTTCACCTGGTCAACGACTACATGAGCAATCCGGTGCGCCTGGCTTTTGGATCGACACTTAAGCCTTCGGAGAATGTCCGCGTACAGGCTTTTGAAGTTGCCCACGACCGCAAACAGGACATGCTTCAGCGTTTGCTTTCAAAGGAAACCAGCCGCTGTCTGGTCTTCGCGCGTACCAAGCGCGGCGCCGAACGTCTGGCCAAAAACCTGAACCGCGAGGGCTTTGCCGCAGCCATGATTCATGGCGACCGCTCGCAGTCGCAGCGAACCGCGGCTCTGACCGGCTTTCAGCAGGGACGCTACCAGATTCTGGTTGCGACCGACCTGGCGTCACGCGGCATTCACGTCGAAGACATCGCCCACGTCATCAACTACGATCTGCCCGAAGTGGCTGAGAATTTCATCCACCGCGTAGGACGAACCGGCCGCGCCGGCAACCTGGGTGTGGCTTCCACCCTGTTCACCAGGGAGCAGCGCACCGAGTTGCACCAGTTGGAGCGCACCCTCGGTATTCGAATGGAAAGAATGCACGCAGACGACTCGCCGCTCGAGGCAAGAGAACGCAAGCGAACGGAGCAGATTCCGTCGGAGTCCGCGTCCAGATCGAGAATGATCCGGCTGCCGGGCGAGTTCCTGCAAGTCCAGATGCAGAGCTAACAGATCATTGCAAGATCAGTTGGCAGGGCCGACCGATTTTGATCGGCCCTGCAACTGGTTCAAGCAGCCTCAGTTTGAAACTCCCACCCCCTCCGCGAGCGTCATGCTGAGCCTGCGAAGCATCCGGCGTGCGGCGGATATGTTTCAAGGCGGCAATCTTTCTGGACTGAGCGCCCTCAGGATAACTCCGACGTCAGAGGCTTTGTTCAGCCTGACCCACTACCTGGATCAAGCCTCCATCGTAACGGCCGCATCTTCCGGATAGCTCTTCAGCCCAAACTCAGGCACATCGAGCCCTTCCAGTTCTGCCTCGGGCGAGACCCGCATGCTTTTGACCTTGTTCACCACTCCAAACACAGCGTAAGTTGCCCCGAACGCCCACGCGGCACACAGGGTTGCACCCATCAATTGACAGAGAAACTGTCTGGTGTCGCCGTGGATCAGCCCGGTCACACCCTGGCCCGCATGTCCGAGATAATTGGACGCGCCGATGCCATTCCAGCCAGCGCCATAGGTGCCGTCCGCGAAGATACCGACACAAACCGCTCCCAGCCAGCCGCAGTAGCCATGCACCGAGATTGCTCCGCAAGGATCGTCAATTTTCGCCACCCGGTCATTGAACAGAACGCCCAGACAAACCACGACTCCGGCAAGAATCCCGATGATCACTGCCGAGTTCGGCGACACAAAGGCACACGGGGCAGTGATGGCGACCAATCCTGCCAGCATGCCATTGCAAGCCATGGTGATGTCAGGCTTGCCGAACATCATGTACCACAACAACAGTGCCACTGCCGACCCCGCGACCGCCGCCAGGTTGGTGTTCACCGCAATGACCGAGATGCGAAGATCGGACGCGCCAAGCGTTGAACCGGGATTGAATCCCATCCAGCCAAACAAGAGAATGAAAGTTCCGGTCACAACGAACGCAAGGTTGTGTGCGGGAAACACCTTCACCTTGCCGTCAGGCCCGTACTTACCCAGGCGCGGACCGAGAATCACAGCCAATGCCATGGCGGCGAATCCTCCGACCGCGTGAACAACGGTTGAGCCGGCAAAGTCTACATAGCCGTGAGCGAGATTCAGCGTCGCACCCACCTGAGACAGCCAGCCTCCACCCCAAACCCAGCAGCCGAAGATGGGATACAGAATCGCGCCCATGAAGAGCTCGCACAGGAGGAATGACCAGAAATTAATGCGCTCGCAGATAGCGCCTACGATGATGTAGCCAGCCGTCTCCATAAAAACCACTTCAAAGAGCGTCAGACAGAGGCTTCCGGCATCATAGCCCGGACCGGAGAGGAAGAACCCCCTGCCTCCAAGAAATCCCCATGAGCCACTGCCCAGCAGAAAGTGGTTGAGTGTGGGAGTACCGCCGAGATTTACCGGAGCCGCATTGACGGCGACCGCGCCGAACTGGAACGCATAGCCGACGGCGTAGTAAGCGAGGAAGGCAAAAACGTACGCCGCGAAGTTCAGCATCATCAGATGACCGGCGTTCTTCTTCCGCACCAGGCCGCAGGTCAGCAGGGCAAACCCAGCCTGCATGAACAGCACCAGATACCCGGTGAGAAGGGTCCACGAGAAATTGGTAGCGATCCTGAGGTGGCCGACATGGTCTGCCAGCTTTGCTGCCAGAGGTTCTTTGGCGAGCTGCGCCTGGTAGTCGTCGTAGTCTCTCTTCTTCGGCGCATAGTCGGGCGCGTTCGGGTCGGTGGGCGCCGCTACTACAAAGGCGTTGCCTGCGGCGTCTGTGGTTGAAGTCTTGTCCCCGGTAGCGGTGCCGGCTGGGTCGGGCGCAGGCCCTTCATCGGCGAAACAGGGGGTTAACCAGCAGCCCAGGACCACAGTTGAAAGAAGAACTACTGCGCTGCGGCGCAGCAGACACCACCGCCGCCGCGCCGCAACACGCGGCGCCGCTTTCCCGTCTTTTCGGTCGACCATCTCGTCCTCCTGTTCCCCTGGCGCCAGCGCAACTCTGAGTGCCGCATATGACCAAAATGATGTCGAGAAGAATGACGAACATATTTCGGGTGGTAACGCCGTTAAACAGCTGCCTTCCCAATCTCTCCAGTGCGGATGCGGACGACTTCTTCCACGGGCGTGACCATGATCTTGCCGTCCCCAATCTTTCCGGTGCGGGCGCCTTCGAGGATGGCGTTGAGTATGTTTTCGACCTGATCGTCACTGGCGAGGATGGTCAACATCAGCTTGGGGTGAAAGTCCACCTTGTATTCGCAGCCCCGGTAGAATTCGGTGTGGCCGCGCTGACGTCCGAAGCCGACCACCTCGGTAACCGTGAGTCCTTCAACGCCGACGTGGGTAAGGCGGTCCCTTACCTCGCCCAAATTCTCCTGTCGGATCACGGCGTCAATCTTCTTCATCGCGGTTTCCTCGCTCCCCTGCGAAAAAAATTAGGTTCGATTGGAAATGGCAATGCATAAAAAACAGATAAAAAATGCATAAAAAAGTCGTAAGAATTGCCGCCGAAGCTCGTTGGTACCGAGGCAAATCTCACCCGTGTGCTAACCTCGGGCGTTGCGTTTTGGAAGGAAGCGGCGTCAGCGGCGCTCAAGCACACGCAGGGGCAGGGTGTCCCACCTGCCCGGCGGAGCAAAGCTCCGCGTTGAGCGGGAGTTAAACCGAGTTAAACCGAGTCAAACCAAGCCATGCCATATCACGTTCTCGCCCTCACCATGGCGCAAGTAAGGACGGGCTCGCTGGAGTTCCAGCGCCAACTCGGTCCTCTCGTTCGCGAGTTGAAAGACTTGAAAGTTTATTCCGCCAGCCCGTTCGATCTCGACGAGCGCCGCCGGCTTAAAGATCGCTTTGGAGGAGACGTGGTCTACTTCTTCAACGACGCCGCGCTCCAGGAATGCCTCCGCCTGGGCCTCAACCTCGAGTTCAAAGCAGAAATTCCAGATGAGGAACTTCCCCGCAGACGAACAGTGGTTGTGGGCATCCCAGAATAGTAACGGGAAAAGAGGCCATGTAGAAACGGGTCTCCGACCCGTCCAGGCCGAGCAAGGCTCGGCAGTGTTGTTGGAGACTTCTGCACTCAGCCAAGAAGCCGCCGTTCCTTCTATAATCTCCCCAACATCATTTGCTCAGGAGGCATGAATGGCGGCTTTTCCCGACGGCTTCGCGGAACTGAAACAGCGCCTGCGCGCCAGCTGGATGGCTGGCGACTTCGGTCAAATCGCCCGGCTCAACGCGAAAGGCGCCGAAGACTTCATCTCCCGGTTGAATCTCAAGCCTGGAATGAAAGTTCTCGACGTAGCTTGCGGAACTGGAAACCAGTCAATTCCCGCTGCCCGCACCGGAGCGCAGGTTACCGGACTCGACATCGCTCCCAACCTGCTCGAACAGGCTCGCCAGCGCGCCGCGTCAGAAAACCTGAAGATTGAATTCACCGAAGGAGACGCCGAGAATCTCCCCTACCCCGCCGCCCAGTTCGACGTAGTTCTCTCGATGTTTGGAGCCATGTTCGCCCCACGCCCCGAAGTCGTCGCAGCAGAGCTCAAACGCGTCTGCCGCCCGGGAGGCCTGATCGCGATGGGCAACTGGACGCCGGAAGGCTTCGTGGGCCAGATGTTCCAGATTACCGCGCGTCACGCCCCACCTCCGCCGGGAATCCAGCCGCCGTCGCTCTGGGGAGTCGAAAAGGTCGTCGCTGAACGCCTGGGCGCAGGTCCGGGAAAAATTGCTCGCCTTGAGACGACGAAGCAGGAACTGAACTTCGACTATCCCTTCAGCCCGGCGGAAGCCGTGGCCTTCTTCCGAAAATACTTCGGTCCCACCCAAACCACATTCGCGCGCCTGGACGAGCCGGCGCAGAAAGCCCTCGCCGAAGATCTCACCCAGCACTGGGCCAGGAAGAATATCGGTGACGCCGATCACACGGTAATCAAAGCGGAGTATCTGGAAGTCCACGCCAGGATGGCGTAGGCATTAGCCTTGGAACTCCACCTGCCATGTGGGGACGGGTCTCCGACCCGTCCAGGCCGAGCAAAGCTCCGCAGGGAACCGAACGCAAGGACTTGGAGCCTGAACATCTCCCTACTTCACTTCCACATTCTTACGATGCCGCGTTGCAAGTCCCGCGCGGCCACCCACGGCGGCTTTTCACGCTTCACGAATTCTTTGCAATACGCATACAGAGCGTCATAGACAACCCACTCCGCCGCATTGATTTCATAGTCGTTCCTGAATCCTAAGTGCCGGAATCCTTCCGCCACAGCCTTCAGGCCTGCGGCTTCAGATTGATGCCACAAACTGTTGTCGGTATCAGCACCGTTTACGATCTTGCCCAGGAGTTGCAATGCAGGATCGGTATTGAGCTTGTATTTCCTGAGAATTGCTTCGAAGGAGCACTGTTTACCGCGGTGTCCGAGTTCGACGCCAGGCACGTCAAATGGTATGGCGTCGAGACGGTTGGCCTCAGCGATTACCTGCTTCGCCGGAACGAAGTAGAACTCCGCGTCAGAATCCACATACTTCTTGATGAGCCAGGGGCAAGCCACACGGTCAACCTTGACCCCTTCACGTGTTATCCACTTCATGATGTCATCCTCCTCTCGGAGCGATCTCTGGCTCAGCGGTCTTTAGAAGACATTCCCTATCTACCTGGTGGCGACATGGCTCAACGCCGTCTTGATGCCTCCGGCCACTGATGCAGGACTCCCAACTGCCCAAAAGTGCATGAAGAAGAGGCGCGGCTCCTCCGTCAGCATGTGACTGTGCAGAGCAGTCACGGCAATGTGATTTTGCTCGAGCGCCGAAATCACAGCATTCACCTCTCCAGCGGTAAGAACGAAGTCACCTGTAGTGGCGACATTCCCGGGTTCCGCTTCCTGAAAATTGATGGACTCGGCCACACCTTGCGCCGGTGTCAGAGTCATCCCGCTCATCGATATCGCTTCGGCTCGAGGCACGCCATAGCCAAGCACTCCACCTTTGAAATTCCCCTTGCGCCCCAATGTCTCCTCGATTGTCTTCACCCAATCGGGCGAAGTCGGGGGTTCGGCTGCACCGGCTGCAGGCTTACCCAAAGGAGTTTTGGAAGCCGCGAGGGCTGTTTGCAGCGAGTTAGCAATCTCCCCCGCGGGCCCGTGCCCCATATAGTGCATGTACAAAACCGCTGGCGTGGCCCCGAGCAGATGATTGTGGACCGCTGTAATCTCAAACCCAGCGGCGCGTAGTTTCTCCATCACCGGATTGATTTCACTCTCGAGCAAGACCAGATCGCCCATCACCGAAGCGGCGTTGTCCGTTCCAGAAAATGCGGCCCACGATCCAAGCGCGAGACCCGGTTTAATGGCGAGTCCATCCACCTCGACGTGCAAGTCAGTGCGGGGAAACCCAACCCGATAGACGTCGCCCATCTTCTGTCCTGGCCGGCCGAGCGCCTGATCGATCTTGGACACATCCAATCCCTGCGCCAACAATGCCACCCGAAGTATCAACACCGTGACCAGAACCAACAAATGCTTTGCAGATCGCATACTGTCCTCCTTGGGTTGAATCGAACTGACCTCATGAATATTGACGCCCCTTCACATCACCTTCCTGAAACCGCATGGTACAAAGCTTCGATCAGCTGAATCCCCCGCTCGAGCATTTCGCTGTCCGGCAAGCCTTGCTTCTCCCAGCCATCGAGCACGCCGTCAATGCCAAAACCCTCCTTGCGGCCAAACTTCTCGTCCAGGAGATCTGCGTCGTGAATGATTTCCGCAATTATGCTTACCTTGCGATCGTGAATTCGAAATGTCTTTTGCAACGTCTCAAACGTGCAATCTTCGCCACGATGACCGAAGCCGGCGTGGAACATGTCGAAGGGAACCGCGTCGCGTGGAACTTCTTCTTCCCGCACAAAGGTAAATCGTGCTTTCTTATCGACAAAGTGCCTGATGAGCCAAGCCGACGCTGATCGATCGATCCCGGGACACGGCCTTGTGACCCAGACTCGGCCCGAGTATTCCCTGGGATCGATCCTTGTTTGCCCTGCTTCGGGCACTGGCGACACATCGGCCTGAGCCAGCAATTTCTCTACTCGTTTTTGAAGAGGGCTGCGGAAGAAATCAACCTCCGTAATCTCTCTAAAGCGCGTCCTGATGCGGCTCAAGCGACGGGATGGCCGCTTCTGACGTGGAATCGAAGCTAGGTGTTCCAGATCGCCAATCAATTCCTGGTACTCGCGAGACCGCGCTTCCCTAAAGCGTGCGATGAGCCGTGGTGACGTCAGATTGTCGATTGATACAACTTTGACCACCGATGCCTCTCCGCCATATTTGCGAATTGAGATTGCCAGCCATTCAAATCTTTCTCGAGTTACCAGATTGTTTGGCAGAAGATATCCAGAGTTACCCAGCGGCACTGCCCCATAGCGTTGCAGCTTTCGCCAGACTTCGACTCGCTGGCTGGCGCGCTTGGTAGGCAACGAGAACGTCAAGAGTAGCCAGGGAGCATCGCGCTGTTTAGCTATGTCCATTTCTTTATAACGTTATACCTATAACTTGATTGTGGTCAAGGCGTGGCCTTCCCCAACGGGCCCGAAGCCGACGCTCCATGTGGCAGGAGCTATGGTTTTCCAGGTTGGGGTTCGGGAGTTGGCTTGCTCCAGGGTCTGGAAACCGCCATCAGACTCATCGGGACCAGTGCTCAGCCAGATGCTATGATTGCAAGTTCGTCCCGGGTCTTCTGACCGTCAATCTCCCGGCCAGCGTGAAGAAAGGTAATCAAAGATTTCGTCCTCTGACGACGCAATGAATCGCCGATTCTCCATCCTTCTTCTTCTCGCGCTATCTCTCGGAATATACGTCGCCACCGCTGCCCAGCCGGCATTGCTCGACGATGCCGACGCCTCGCACGCGCTGGTCTCCCGCGAGATGCTGCAGCGCGGCGACTGGGTGGTGATGTATCAGGACGGGATTCGCTATCTCGAAAAAGCTCCGCTGCATTACTGGATGGTGGCGATCAGCTACAAGCTCTTCGGACAGGGCGCGTTCCAGACCCGGCTACCGCTGGTTCTGGGCGTCGTCGGCCTGGTGCTGATGGTCTACTTTTTCGCGCGCCGCTGGTTTGGCGAGACGGCGGCTTTCTATTCCGGGCTGGTCACCTGTACCAGCGTCGGAACCTGGCTGTTCACTCGCGTAATGGTTCCCGAGGCGATTTTTGCCTTTGAACTCACCGCCCTGTTCTACCTATTCCTGCGCGCTTGGACTGGCACCCTGAGCCCTCGCGTGGGCTACTGGGGCGCCTCCGTGGTGATGGCGATGGCCGCGCTGACGCTCGGCCTGATCGGCGTGCTGTTTCCCCTTGGCGTGGTGTTTTTCTTCGTCCTGTTCACCCGCAGCTGGGGACGCTGGCGCGAGCTGCGGATTTTCTCCAGCACCATGATTTTTCTGGTTATCGCCGTGCCCTGGCATTTGATCGCGGAACATCGTTCGCCAGGATTTCTGTGGTCTTATTTCATCAACGAACACTTCAAGCGCGCCCTTGGTACCCGCTATCCCCCAGACTATGAAGCCGTCCCGCTCCTGCTGTGGTGGGCGCTGCACCTGGTTTGGTTCTTTCCCTGGAGCTTTTTCGTTCACTACGCTTTGCGGGAATTTCCCCGTCCCAAGACCTGGGGGAAGTCGATGGAACCGGCGCAGCAGGCACGTCTTCTTCTATTTATCTGGGCCGGGTTGATCCTGTTTTTCTTCTCGCTCACCAGCGGTTCACGCATGGAGTATTACAGCTTTGGCGCATGGCCGGCGATTGCCATCCTGCTCGCAGTAGGACTCGCCGATGCCGAAGCCAGCCGCGATCGCTGGCTGCCGCGTCTGCAGGCTGGATTGGCGGTGACAGGGCTGCTGGCCACGGTGTGCCTCGGCTACCTGGTGATTTCTTCGCTGGATATTTCTTCGAAAGGCGGCATCTCGCACCTGCTGCAATATCACGACCTCGACACTTACCGGCTCTCGATGGCGCACATTTTCGACCTGACGCCACAGACATTTGCCGCGCTGCGCGGTCCGGCGATTTTTGCCATGCTGCTGTTCATCATCGGCTTTGGCAGAGCATGGATCCTGCGACGACGCTGGCAGAACTCGGCCGCCACTCTGACCCTGGCCCTGGGCATGGGACTATTTTTCTTTGCCGCGAACTGGGCATTCAAACGCTTCGAGCCCAGAATGTCCTCTCGGCCGCTGGCAGACGCCATCCTTCCCTACCTGCGCGCCCAGGACCAGATCATCCAGTACGGCGATTTCAATTCCGGATCGAGTATTCCCTTCTACACCCATCGCCATGTGTGGATTTATAACGGACGCTTCGGCACCAACCTGGAAATCGGATCGAATTATCCCGACGTGCCTCCCACGTTTTTGGATGACAAGCAGTTCCCTGCTTTCTGGAGCAGCCCCCATCGCGTTTTTATCTTTGTGCCGGAAGAATTCCGTAAAGACGCCCTGTCTCGACTGCCTCCAGACTCCACTTACCTGCTGGCCGAAAGCGCGGGAAAATATATTTTTGTGAACCAGCCGCTCCGTCCTGGCTTGCCGCTGCTGGCGTCGATGCTGGCGCAGCATCCGGTGGAGTAACTCTACGAAGCGATGTGCTGCCTTGGAAACCCCTCCTATCAACTCGCTTCAGACTAACCAGGCCGGCACCGACGAACTCTTCATGGAAGAAGCTCTCCGCGCTGCCCAACGCGCGCTGGAAACGGGAGAGGTGCCCGTGGGCGCGGTGGTGGTGTGCGACGGTAAGATCATAGGCCGCGGCGGCAACCGCAACCTCGCGGATTGCGACCCCACTGCCCACGCCGAGATCATCGCGCTGCGTGAAGCCGGTGCCGCCCTCGGCAACCATCGCCTGGAAGGCTGCGAGCTGTTTGCTACAATTGAGCCGTGCGCAATGTGCGCGGGCGCGCTGGTCCACGCCCGGCTCAAACGCCTGATTTACGGCGCCGATGACACCAAGGCTGGAGCCATCCGTTCGGTGATGCAGGTGTTGAACCATCCCAGCCTGAATCACCGGATGGAAGTTCGTGCCGGCGTGCTGGCAGGGCGTTGCGCGGAAGTGTTGCAGGCTTTCTTTAGAAATAGGCGATAGAGAAAGTGAGAGTGGTCGTTGGCCTTTGGTCGTTCGCCAACACCAACTGGCCGGCGAAGCTGGAAATTTTGAGCAGGTTCCAGATGAAAAGCCAACGACCAAGAACCAACGGCCAACAACTGCTTTCCGGAGAGGTGCGTGAGTGGTTGAAACGATCCGCCTCGAAAGCGGACATACCTTAACGGGTATCGGGGGTTCGAATCCCTCCCTCTCCGCCATTACCTTAGTTATCTAGTACTTGCAAGCCGGTGATACCTACACTGATTCCTAGTTGAATCGGAGGTGTCATCGGTGCCGAACACCCAAAGCAAAGACGTAAACCTCACCAAACGCGTCCAAACCAGCAAGGGGCTGCGCTACTGCCCTGTCGCTGCTGTCTGCAAATGGCCGCGTCAAGCCCGATTTCGTCATCGTCAACGGCCAGCAGGAACGACACCCCGAAGGTGCCTATTACCTCGAGTGGCGCGAGAACGGCAAGCGGGTACGCCTGTCGGTGGGCAAAGATGCAGCCGATGCCAACGCGAGACGGCTACGCAAAGAAGCCGAGTTGAATGCGGTGAACCACGGCGTCGGCGTAGTACCGGAGAATGGCAATGGACAGCGGTCACTCTCTACGACCGTGGCCGAATACCTTGAGGAAACGAAGCTCAGCAAGAAACCGAAGACGTTAGCAGCGTACAGCACGGCTCTCGCGTACTTCGTGGAGTGCTGCCACAAGATCAATCTGGCAGACGTTGAACGCAAGGACCTCTTGAAGTTCGCTGCGTTCCTGCGCGACGAAAAAGACCAGGCACCTCGATCTGTCTACAACAAGTTTGAGAACGTGATGACGTTCCTCAAGGCGCAAGGGATTCGCGGACTCGTAGGAAAGAGCGACTGGCCGCGATTCGTCGAGGAAGAACCGGAGGTGTACGAGAAAGAAGAGCTCGACACGCTGTTCGCAAAGTGTGATGCCAAGGAGCGACTCTGGTTCGAGTTCTTCCTGATGACCGGAATGCGGGAACAGGAGGTGATGCACTGCTCTTGGGCAGACATCAATCTCTCGCGTGCCACGGTCACGGTGCGCTACAAGCCCGAATACGGGTTCAGCCCAAAGAATTACAAAGAGCGCGAGATTCCCATCCCAGCAAAGCTCGTCACGAGCCTGAAGGCAGAGAAGGACAAGCGCGATAAAACATGCGGGCTAGTCTTCCCAACTGCCGGCTGCAGACCCAAACTCGATTTCCTGGACACCCTGAAGGCTGTTGCTGAGCGGGCCAAACTCGACAAAGAGAACTTTTGGCTCCACAAGTTCCGGGCAACATTTGCGACGTGGTCACTGTGGGCAGGCGTCGACCTACGGACGGTGCAGCAGTGGCTCGGTCATTCTGACATGGAGTCCACGATGAGGTATTTGAAGCCATCGCGCAGTCAGCAAGTCCGGGAGAAAGTCAACGAGATCTTCGCGTAGAAGGCCCCCTCGGACTTAGAACAATCACTTCCGGCTGGCCGTCATTCGGAGCAATCCGGAACCGTCCGGCGACTCCGGCCAATCACTTCAGCTAAGCCGACTTCTCAGTACCGATCTTTCCGACCGGATTGATAGACAGATGTTTTCTGAACGCGGAAACCAATAGTTGGGGGCGACCACTTCGTCTGTGTCGAATTGCTCGACCATGACGTTCAGGCCGCCCCCGGGGTGACGTGGATCAGCAGATCGGCCCCTGCCGTATCAAGGAAAGCAGGAAATTGATCACGGTGATGGCCCTCCCTGAAGCATGCGAGCAGAATCCATCAGTGGGAGGGGTTAGGGCGTGCGCCAGGATCGAGGTCCCGAGCACGGCCACGGCGAGCAAGAGCAGCTTGTTTTTCATAGTCCTCACCTTCTTTCTTTCTCTTTGCAACGACAACTGAGCCCCGAGTCAGCGATATACCGCCCCGATTTATCGGGGCTATGGCCGAGCCGCCTTCGGCGTCGGCAGGAAGTTCTCCATCACCCACACTTCGACCTTGTCTTTGTCTCCCCTCATGACGCCCGCGTTGGTAGCGAAAGCGAGGTGGTGACCGTCTGGATGGAAAGAAAGGTCGCGGACAGAGTCCATCGCCAACCCTAAGGCGCGCGGTTCTCCGCCACGGAAAGAGATCAAAAGTACCTCAGTTTTCCGCTTCTGGCCGCTGGCCCGGACCTTGCCAAAGACGATGTAGCCCGAATCGGACGACCAACTTAGCGAGTCGCCAACGATCGCTTCCGGCTCTTTCGCCCACACAAGTTCTTTGGCGTCGCCGCCGGCTATTGGCAACACTTTCAACACAGAGGATCGCGTTTCCTTCTCCAGCAGCGTGAGGGCTACTTGCTGGCCGTCGGGCGAGATCGCGACGTCGTCGATCCCCACGCCGGCGGTTGGCCTGAAGAATTCTGTTTCGCGGCCTGTCTCAAGGTCGCGCACGACGATGGTTTGCGTTATCGCGCCTGCCTCGAGCTGCCAGGAGCGGTAGAGCAGTCTCTTGCCGTCGGGGAACCAGGACGGGAGATCAATCATGCCCTGCCACATCTCAATGGGGGTGGCCTTGGCGGTTTGGGCGTCAATCAGATAGAGACCATGCCGGGCTTTGCTGTCTTTGCCGGAGACGAGGATCGACCGGCCATCAGGCGACCATCGTATGGGTCCCCACATGAAAGGGAACTTGGGGGATAGGTCGCGCTCCTCGCCGGTCTTGAGCGAATGAATCGTGATGATCTCCGGGCGTTGCTTGCTGGATATATAGGCCAGATACTGGCCATCCGGGGACCAGGCTGGCGAGGCGTTCCAGCCGACATACCGCTGCGTTACGATCTGCGGTTCCGTCGCAACTCTGCCCGTCGCGGGATCAAACTCGGCGGTATAAACATCGCCTGTGCCGACGGTAAGTCCGTAGTAGAAGGAACCGGCTGGCGTAAATCCGATCGGAATTATCTGCCCTATGTCCGGCTTTATCAGCTCGGGCGAGTTTCCGAGTTTTCCATCGGTCACGCGAATCATCCAGGCGCTCATGGTGCCGGACCGATCGCTGCCGAAGAGGATTTGGTTGCCGTCCGGCGTCCAGCCCAGCAGCTGATCATCGGCAGGGTGCTCGATCAGGCGGATTTCGCGACTCCCATCGGCGGCCAGCAAGAAGATGTCCCGGGTGCCTGAGCCTTTTTGTTGAAGGTCATATGCGATATAGCGCCCGTCGGGTGAAAATTTCATCTTTGTTGGGAGCCCGTCGAGCGTCTTCAAGACGCGCACCGAGCCGTCCCCGGCCGAAATCAGGGCAATCTGCAAAATCATGGGATCGGTATAGAGGAGAGTCAGGATGTACTTTCCGTCCGGCGACCAATCGTGGGGCTCGGCGAACCCCTTCTCCTTGACGCTGTAGAGAACTCGAGGCGCGGAGCCGTCCACGCGCACCACGCGCAGATCCGGATACCCATCCTCGATAGGCCAGTTGTAGGCGACTTCTTTGCCATCCCGCGATATGGCCGAGGCCTTAACTTCCAGCCGGGATCCCTCATTGGTCAGGCGGCGCATCTTGCCCGTGGCGAGTTCGCGCAGCGCGATGTCGCCTGTCGTGCCGTCCACGCAAGAGAGATAGCGACCGTCAGGCGAAAGACTACCCATGACGTGCACGTCTGGCCCAGCCCAGACGCGACGGGTCACCATCTCGGAGCTTCTGGAGCCAACGTTGCCAGAGAGAGCCGCCAAGCGGGCGCGGGCTTGGGCAGCGGCTTCATTTTGGTCGCCATAGTCGCGCAGTAGACGCTCGTAAGCTTTCCGAGCTTCCGTATTACCGAGCTTTTCGTAGCACTGTCCCATCTCAAGCAAAGCCTGCGCCGCCATGGAATGATTCCCAGAGTGTTCCTGCACAATTCGTTTGTAGAGCTGGATGGCCTGTTCCAACTGGCCTTCCACCAATTGCTTTTGGTGAGCGGCTTGCATCAACACTTCCGTCTGCTCATCTTTTTGGGCGATGGCGAAGGAAGTAGCCAGCAGCCCCGCCACAATCGTCACCACTAGAAATCGGCCAACGCGCGTGGTCTTCATGATTCTTTCCCTCCGTCAGGTCGGCTCCCTCGACTCTGTTTTGCGCGATCGAGAAAGGCAGCGCGCCTTTCGTGTTCTTGATCTACCAACCACGTTTGCAAAAGATCAGCCGGCACCACCACGTGGGCCTCTCTTCAGGAACGGTGACCCGGCTAACGTTCTGGAAATCGATTGCTTGAAGCGTCTCCAAAACCCGAACCGAACCGAATGCCTCAGAGACCAGCGAAATCATTGCGTAGCGACCGCTAAGGCCTGCCGGTTGAGCAGGTGCAGCAAATAGAGTACGGGCTTCGGCGACCTGGTCAGATCCCTCCACCAATTGCCTTTGCTGAACCGCCTGCATCAGCACTTCCGGTTGGTCCTCGTTTTGAGCGATTGCGAAGGGCGCCATCAACAGCCCAGCCAGCATCGTCATCCTTAGAAAACAGCCTGTAAGTGTGGTTTTCATCATCGGTCCTCCTTAGTTGCGACCACAATAACGGGCGTCTGTCTGATTGTGATGATGGTTGTGTCAGGATTGCGCGAAGATTGTGTCGCGGCTGCTGACAGCGCTCGGGTCAGCCGTCGAACCTGTAACCCATTCCGCGCACACTGATTAGAAACTGTGGCACGCTCGGCTTGGGCTCGATCTTCTTGCGCAGGTTTGTGATGTGGGTATCCACAACGCGGTCGGTGACGAAGGTCTCTCGTCCCCAGACTTCGTCGAGCAACCGATCGCGGCCGAGCGTCTGGTGACGATGGCGGATAAAGGCTGTCAGGAGCTTAAATTCAATCGGGGTTATTTCCACGGCCTCGCCGGCTCGTCGCAGCTCGCATCGAGTGAAGTCCACCTCCGCGTCGCCAAACCGATAAATCTCAGGCGTCTCTCCGGCAGCGCGGCGCAGTGCTGCCTTGACCCGAGCACGCAGTTCGCGCGGGCTGAAAGGCTTGGTGACATAGTCGTCGGCCCCCAGCTCCAGGCCCAGCACTTTGTCAGATTCCTGTGTTTTTGCGGTGAGCAGGATGACGGGTGTGCGGAGGCCGGCCCTGCGCAACTCGCGGCACACCTCGAAGCCATCCTTATGAGGAAGCATCACGTCGAGGATGATTAGGTCGAAAGACTGCTCCCGCGCCCGCCGGCTCGCCGTCTCTCCGTCACGTGCGACTTCAACTTCATAGCCTTCCAGCTTCAGGTCGTCCTCGAGCCCCAAGGCAATCGGCGGCTCATCTTCTACAACCAAGATGCGAGCCATGTTCACTCCTTTGCACGCGGTAGGAGAATAGTGAAGGTACTGCCGATTCCGGGCTTGCTCTCGACGCGCACTTGTCCGCCGTGGGCGCCAACAATGTGCTCAACCATCGTCAAGCCGAGACCCGTCCCTCTGGCACCGGTCGCATCGGCGCTGGTGGCGCGCACGAACTTCTTGAAAATCCGCTTTTGTTCATTGGGAGCGATCCCCAACCCTTTATCGCTCACGCGAATTGCCACCTGTCCGTTTTCGCAAGCGGCCTCCGCCCAGACTGTTTTATTGTGCGGCGAGTACTTCACCGCATTATCGAGCAAATTCCACAGGGCGCGGGCGAGAGCCTCCCGGTCAGCATGCACGCGAGGCAGATGTTCCTGTTGCGTAACGTCCACGCGATAGCCGCGTTCCCTGGCTTCTTGGGCGAATTCCTCCACCACTCCCCGAAAGAGAGGCTCCGTCTCGAGCAACTCAAAGCGGTACTGCCGGGCGCCTGCTTCCATCCTGCCAAAGTCAAGCAGGCTTTCGACGAGGCGGTACAAGCGCTCGCTTTCCCAGTGAAGGGTTTCGTAGTACTCCTGCCGACGCTTCTCGCCGGGCACACGGCCGTCACTCAACAGTTCGCTCAGTTGACGAAGCGAGGCCAAGGGTGTCCGAAATTCGTGCGAGACAGCCGAAACGAAGTCGGACTGGAGCCGCGCGACTTCCAGCTCGCGCGTCACGGCCCGTGCGATAAAGTAACTGCCCACCAGTACAAATGCCGCTACCAAAGTGAACGCCAACAGCAGCAGACGGCGCCGATTTCCTTGCTGAGTCCACTCCGCCTGGGGATCGCGGCTCGCTACATGCAACGTCCATGGCAGTTGCGTCTCCGCCGAACTCCGCACTGCCTGTCGAGACGAGGCAGAGAATTGAGCCAGGATCGGATGGCCCTCGGCATCGGTCAGCGCCAGGCGCACACCCTGGCGATCCATCACTGGTTGCAGGACTGACAGCCACTGCCGCTCCAAATAATGTGGCCCGGCGACCTGTGCGACCAAACGATCCGAATTCGTCTGCCAGACGAGAAGCACAGGGCGGCCAAAGATCCAAAGGCTGCGATGCCCTGCCGCTGTGCCTTCGCCGCGGCGGATGCGCTGCCACTCTTCCCATAGCAGTTCCACGGCCGCGCCCGTCGCAGCTGCGTCCTGTGCGTGTGCCTGGAGCTCAGCATCAGGGGTATACCACCGGCTCGCCTCTTGCGCATAGAAGCGGTAAACGCCCCGCGCGAGTTTCCATCGGCCGCTGAGTAAGTCGGCATAGAGCGCCCCTGCCTCCTGTTTCAGCTCGGTCGTGCGCTTCAGTTCATCGAGCAGGCTACAGTGCTCGTGGCGGGCGAGGAGTTCAGCTGGCAAACCTCCAATGGACGTACCGTCCATGTGTTCGAGTTCACCATACGCGTCAAGGGCGTCTCTGGACTGTTGTGCTTTGCGAAGGTTGCGACCAAGGCGAAGAAGCGCTCCAGCACGGATCGCCGGGTCCTTCGAGTGAGACAACTCGCGAAAAACCACAATGGCCTTGGCCAAATCCTTCTGTTGGAACTCTAAGACTTCACCGGCCTCGAAGATACTGGTTGGAGGTTCCTTCAACGTAGGCAGGAGGGGGTAGTAGACCAATCCGGCGCGTGGATATGCGTCAATGGCTTGGGGGCGAAAAACGACAATCAGCCCAGTGCCCGCACCCTGGCTAGCAAGCTCTGATGCTCGCAGGGCCAGATCGGAATCCGACAGGGCAAAAAGGCTGGTGAATTGGTCCTTGCTTTCCGAAAATTTGCGTAGTAGCGACGCTGCGATCAAGTCCGCCGCGTTGTCGAGCCGTTCCTGGATCCGCTGGTTTTCCAGAACGCGGTCCTGTTTCAGTAACCGCCAACTCAGCCAGCTCAAGGTAGCGGCCAGCACCAGCATGATCGCGAGGAACAGAGTTAGAAGGTAACGCGGCGAACGGAACCACCGACTGAGCGACATTGCATTGGCTCGGGAAGAACTTGCGCCATTTTATTCCTTAACGTTAAGCCTCGATGGAGATTCTGTCAGGGTTTCGTTAAGCGTGGTGGCGAGTTTCTGGTCAGCGAAACGCGGTGGTTGATGCTGGCCAATGATCGCCGCTCTGATTCGAAGGGTTGCAGCACCGCCTCGTCATACATGCCGACTTCGATTAGCTCCAGCGCGACTTGCCATTTCAGCGGGGCAGGTGGCCGGAAGAGTTAGTTAACCATAGGTGGTCCGCCTGGACACATCGGCGATTGTGCCTGGATCACGAGCAGTCCGGAAGTGAGACTTCGGATTGGTCCTGATAAACGTTAGATCCCTATCGGGACTGCCCCCGAATGAAGAGGTGTGGGGGTGCACAGGTCGTGTGGTTGGGGCAGTTTCGATAGGGATCTAACGTTTGTCGGGACCGATCCCGAGGCATTACCTCCGGATTGCCCGTCATCCGAGAGTAATCCACTTAATAGAGACTTCAATCACACCGATCGAGTTCCACAAGCCGACTTCACGGTACCAATCTGGCCAACTTCTTCGAAGCACTAATTCTGCAGGGAGGGAAGAGCTTGTGATGGCCGGACATAGGCAACATCCACAAGTCGCTCTTTCCAGAACCGATAAGCGAGACTCGGCCTAGGCACGATCAGCCGGGCTAAAACCGCGCTCCACGAGAGACTCACGACAAACATCTTTGCCGAGGCGAGAGAGCAACGGAGGGAGTGCTTCGATGTCTACAAGCGAGGTGCGGAAGTTCACGATGCAGGCTCGCAGCGCGAATTTTCCGTTGACGACGGCGTTGGACAGGAATGCTTCACCACTTTTCTCAACGCGCGTCAGCAGCGCCTGATTGATTTCATCGATGCGCTTCTCAACGGCGGGCGAACCAATCTGCGGCTTCAGTTCCGACGGTACATATCGAAACGTCGTGATGCTCAACTGCTGCGTGAACGCCTCGAACTCAGGGTGCTGGCGGACGAGCGCGTCGAGATGCTGCGACAACCGCATGTCGTCGGCGATCATGCTGATGGCACCGATGCGGCCGACCTGCCGAAGCGCCAGCCACACCTTGAGCGCGCGGAAACCCCGCGAATTCTGCGGGCCTTGATCGAAATAATTAATGGCGGTTTCATCGAAGTGATAGTAGGCAGGATGATAAGAAAACGCTCGCAGCAGATCGTCGGGCCGCCGCACGAGCACGCACCCGGCTTCAAGCGGTGCGTAGAGCCATTTGTGCGGATCGACCGCCACCGAATCTGCTTCGTTCAGCGCTCGAAGACTCTCGGGCGCGCCAGGCACCTGGGCCGCTAACGCTCCGTACGCTCCGTCTACGTGAAACCACAGTTTGCGCGCGCGGCAAATCGCCGCGATTTCCGGCAGCGGATCCACCGCGCCCGTGCTGACCGAACCGGCGGTGCCGACAACGAGAAAAGGAAGATCGCCGCGGGCGAGATCTCGATCGATCTGCGCCTCGAGTGCGGCAGGATTCATCCGCTGCCCGGCATCGACCGGAATCCAGCGAATGGCATCGGAGCCAAATCCAAACAGGTCGGCCGCTTTCTGAAGCCATGTATGGGTCTCGGTCGAGGCATACGCCAGCAGCCGTGGTTGACCCGCGAGACCTTTCGTTCGTACGTCCCACGTGGCCTTCGCAGCACGGGCGGCGAGGAAGCACACAAAGTTCGCCATGTTGCCGCCACTCACCAGGAGACCGCCGCAGCCGGCGGGATATCCGATGAGCTCAGCAATCCACCGAATGGTCTGTGCTTCTATTTCGGTGGCGAGCGGAGAGAGCCGGAATGCGCCTACATTCTGGTTGATCATCGATGCTAGAAAATCGCCAAGCGCTCCGAGGGGGGCCGGGCTCGAGGTGATGTAGCCGAAGAAGCGAGGATGGCCGTTGAACAGTGAATGCTCGAACAGCAGACTGGACGCTTCTCTGAGCACTTGTGCGGCTCCCTCGCCGGCGTCGGGAAGCCCGCGTTCGCTCTGGAGCGCGCACCTGATTTCTGCAACCGACTCGTCTCTGGTCACCAGCCCATGCGGCATCGTCGCCAGCCAGTCGGCCAGCGAATCGACGAGTTGATGGCCGAGTGTACGAAAGTCGTCCGGGGCCATTTCGATCGGCGCCGTCCGGCTGTTCAATGTATCGAGCTTGGTGCTCATCGCGATGAATCCCCCAAAGATCCACCCCAAACGGAGTGCAACATCCGAAATCCTATCAGCGTAGTCCTTCGAAGAGATCGGATTCGCGTACGCGACCGCCATTCACGAGACTGAACGCGCGATAAAACTCCTGCGTTCCCCAGATCGCCTTGTGGTTCTCGTCGGATAGATGTTCCAGATTTTTGTATATGCTCATCTGTGTCTTGTGACACGATACGGCTTTCCAGACGGTCGGGGAGAACTGACTCGTATCTATGAACGTCGTGAGGGCCCAGTCTGGCCAGGGCGATGACTTCCGCTCGATACCATCCACTTTGGAGGTCAGACCGCGCAGCGCGGTTTGATAAGCCTCCCATTTCTGCCGACTCCACTCAATGTAATACAGCTTCGACACGCGATGCGGTCGGCCCGACCCATTTCCCCCGGCGGCGGCGACAACCGCAGCGGTCGCGAGTTGCGAGATAGCGATGTGGTCGGGATGGCCGTAGGCGCCTTCGGGACCAAACGTGATGACGACGTGTGGCTTCACACGACAGAGGTGGTCCGCAATCCTCGCTACCGCCTCAGTGACGTTTACTTGATCCAGGTCACCGTCGTAGTAGTCGAGGAAATTGACCTCGCGCACACCTAAGACCCTCGCCGCTTCGCGCAGCTCGGCCTCGCGCACACGACCGACGACTTCAGGCGACGGCTTTTCTGCGCTTTCGCCGAAGCGGCCACGCTCGCCGCGCGTGGCTGTCACAAGGTAAGTCTCTACCCCTTCGCCGGCATATTTTGCCAGCGTTCCTCCGATGCCGAGAGATTCGTCATCCGGGTGTGCCAGGACAGCCATCAATTTCAGTGGCCGAGAAGCTGTCTGCGTCGGAGTCATTGTTGGTGACTCGAATTCAGCATCGACTGAGTAAATTTGACGATCTTGACCACGAGCGCCTGGCCACGAACCAGAGGCGGCACAGCGAGCCGCGCCTGCGGTTCGTTCTCGGCCTCGATGATGGCCCAGCCACAGTGCACACCGCCCATGCAGCCCCAGTCGAAATGATTGAGATACCCGGCCGCGTTGACCAGGTCGACCAAGTCTCTACAATTCTGTTCCGTGTGTGGCGTTTCGATGAGATAGCGATCCATGAGACCTCCAAGGACCCGCTCACGTACCGTCGGCCCGCCCGCGGGTCCAAAAGGAGCGGCCTATGCATGTGTGTAACATTAATGGTTAGGCGCCGCCGGTCACCGCCCCAGGGCCGTGCGGATGCGCGCCAGGTGGTGCCAGCTGTGCCGTAGTGCGTGGTCCTCAATGACGAACTGCGCGGTGACAGGTGCACCGAAGCTCAGCGAGAAAGGCGCCGCACGGTCCAACTCCTCATCCGTGAACGCGCGTACCGCCGCAGCCGCCTCACGACTGTTCCGACGCAAGAGTTCGAGCGCGGCGGCCTTCGTTACTTCCGCCTGGTCGTGGGCATGCTTGGCATTCAACTCGGCGACAATCTTCCACGTGACGTCCGTAACGGCCTTGCCGCTGGCGATTGTTCGCGCGAGATCAATCTCAATAGGGTAGACGCTGGCAACATGGTGCACGATGACGCCGACCGAACGGCCGTCCCTCCCACTTTCCGAGACTGGTGTACGCCACTCCTCGTCCGAGAGTCCTTCAGCAAAGGCGGCCAAGCCGGCAGCCCCTACCTCGATGCGATCAGCGAGTGATTCAGCACGATTTGTCGTCCGTGTCGTCTTCAGTTGAGCCTTGAGCTGCTCAAAGTCCTTCTTCGTCTGTATCTCTTTTGCGATCGTATTCATTCTCGTAGTCTCCTTTTCATTCATTCTCTTTGGATTCGTATTGCTTGCGATCCAGCTCTACTATGCGGCCCGCGCTTCCTGCATACCGCCTCTGCGATCGCATCAATGAGGCTTACTATGCTTCAATACCGGGGCCGATACTTACCCTCGCGTCCGGCTTTCTTGCTCACGGAAGAGTTACCGTATGATGATTTGCTCGGGAGCCCGGAAAGGTTGGCTGGGAGGCCCGCGGGAGGATGCTCCAGCTTCTTTGTATCCACGGTCATGGTTTCCTCCAAATCGATTAAGGTACCGAGAATCTACTTCTTGCTCGGGTCGTCTTCGGGATTGACGTAGTTAAACTGCAAGGGTGCGACTCCGTGAACCTGGACGATGACTTCGCCGGAGGCCATCGCGTAGTGGTGCATGTCAGGATCGAGATAGGCGAAACTGCCGGCGGGGAAGGTCGCCATCTTGTCTTTGTCGAAGGTATCTCCCATCCCGACCTTGAACGTGCCTGAGATGACCGTGACGTTTTCGCGCAGGGGATGCCAGTGGGGCGCGATGCGGTAACCGTCTGGCATTTTCAATCGCACGGTGTAGTCACCGGTGGATGCGCCCGGATTGCCCTCGATCACGGCGAGCTGTGCGCCCGGGGCGATGAAAGGCGGCGGCGGACCCCACGGAATTGTTTCCGGGGTGAATGCGTTCTTGTCGTGAGCGCCGGGATGTGCGGCAGTCGTGAAGAACTGGCCTGCGAAGCACAGCATCCCAACGATTGCCAGGGTGATGAACAGCTTTCGTTTCATGAATCTCTCCTTTGCGAATCTTGATGAGGCATCATCGCGTGAAGTGGGGAGTTTGCAATGCAGCCGATATAGTCTTTGGATATCTTTTATATATCGTCGCAAGCTGCTTGATTTTTAGTTGGATAATGCTCGGACTAGAGTCTCCATGGGGCAATCCAAGACAGAGCACCGGCGAAGTTGAAGTCGACTTGGGACGCTACGAACTTCGGCGGTTCGGACGGCGGATCAAGCTCGAGAAGAAGCCCATGGAATTGCTGATCTTTCTGCTTGGGCGGCGCGAGCAGATGGTGTCGCGTGAGGAGATCGTCAAGAAGCTCTGGCGCTCCGATCTGTTTATCGATACCGAAAAAAACGTCAACAACGTTGTGCGAAAGCTTCGCACCGCGCTGGGTGACAACGCCGACAGGCCGCGTTTTCTTGAAACGGTAGTCGGAAAAGGATACCGATTCGTCGGCCCGGTTCGGGTAATCGATGCGAAATATCCGCTCTCTGATCCTGCGCGAAACTCTGCGCACACTGACAGCCGGAAGGATGGGAGCGAATGGGGCGAGCGCTCTTCCATCGCCGTGCTGCCACTGTTGCTGCTGGAGAAGAGCTGCGGACGACCAGGGCTTGTGCCTCGGGTTTGCGGATGCGCTCGTCTCGCGTCTCGGAAATCTGCCGGGCGTGGACGTGCTGCCTACCTCGGCGGTGCTGAACCTGCCTCTTGAAGCGACCCCTTCGGAGATCGCCTCTCGCCTGGGTGTCCGATTTGTTGTCCACGGTGCCATTCAGATGTCAAAAGGGCAGTGGCGTCTCTCGCTGGAGATGTTTGACACCCACCTGCAGCGCTCCTGCTTCACGAAGAAGTGCGACCTCGACATGAATCGCCTGTCGAGTGTCGAGGCCGATGTCGCGAAGCAGATCAGCCGCGCGTTGAACCGGCCTCAGTTCCGGCGGCTGCTCGAGCAGCGCCCGCGCTATAGCAGGGATCCTCTGGCGTATGCGGAATTCATGCGCGGCTATCGGATCACGGCGTCTGGCGACGCATCCATGATGGACAAAGCGAGCCATCATCTAACCAATGCTGTGACTCGTGATCCCACTTTTGCACTCGCTCACGCGACGCTCTCGTTTGCGTGTGCAACCCGCCATTTCGAATTCGACCCGGCCAGCGTGTGGCTGGAGAAGGCCGAATTCCACTGCCGGCGCGCTCTCGAAATCGACGCGAATCTTCCCGAAGGACACGTCGCCCGCGCTTTTCTGCTCTGGGGACCGTCGAAGAACTTCCAGCATCTGGAGGCGATTGCCGATCTCAAGCGGGCTCTGGCTCTGCAGAACAACTTGCCTCATGCTTACAACCGTCTGGGCACCATTCTGGCACATATCGGACTGCTCGATCACTCGCGTGAGATGTTCGAAAGGGGACGGCCTTTTCAACCCAGGAAGGCGGTTAGCCCGAGCATCGTGCAAGTTTATGTTTGGAGCCAGGAATACGACCTGGCGCGCCAGCAGATTCAAGTCTGGCGGACGGAGAGTCCGGGTAATAAGTACGCCCTTTATTTTGCTCCGTTCCCTGCAATGATGACTGGGGATTGGAAAGAGGCAAGCCGCCTGATGAATGAAGCGTTGCAGCTTGTGCCGAACGAACCGCTCATCATCAGCCTACACGGCTTGTTCCACGCGTTGATGGGGAATGCAGACGCGGCAATCGACTGCGTAACCAGAGCCTGTTCGAGTCCAAAATCCTTTGGGCACGCCCATCATACCTATTATCAGATCGCTTGCACGCTGGCCCTGACCGGAAGGCGCGAAACTGCTTTTGAGTGGCTGGAGCGGAGCGTCAGCACCGGATTCGCCTGCTGGCCTTACTTCTTGAAAGATCCCAGCCTCGCGAGTTTGCGTAGTATTCCCGAGTTCGAACTTCTGATCACGGCTTTGCAGGCCAAATATCCGGACCATCTGGGCCTGCTGTAGGGGAAACAACAGTGCACAACAGTTCGGTGCTCTCTCTTTGTTCCGGATATCTTTTCGGCAGCCGGAAGTAAACTGCGGTCGGTGCGACGAATTAGTACCGGGAAGTCGGCTAGTGTTTATGAGGGATTGATGTGACGGCTGCGAATTCACGGGAGGATCTCCGTGGCGCGGGCAAGAAGTCGGCTTGGGGGGAGCGCGGCGGTACGGGACCCGGCCCAGAGTTCCGCGAAGCCCGTTTCTGGATAGCTTTCGTATAGCCGACCACTCGGAATGCGGGGTCGCACCCCGAGCGTTAAGCGATCCGAGGCTCGGCATCCGTTGAATCGAGTTTAATGGCTTTGGAACAATGCAAGAGGAATCGCATCTCCCTCGGCGCGGCAGCCTGCATTGTTGGGATGCAAATGGTCTCCGCTGTCGTAATTCGGGAGCAGTTGCGTAGGGTGACTCGGATCGCGTACAACCGCATCGAGATCCACCACGCTGTCGAATTCTTTGCTGCTGAGAATCCAGGAGTTGACCTTCTGTCGCACCATTTCTTTCTCCGGAGTGTAGAAAGTGATCTGAGGCCCTGGCGGCCCCAAATCCAAAAGCGAGTTTTCGAACGGTGGGTTCGTCGTGCCGATGATTCGAATTCCCTTTTGGTGCGCCCTTGAAATGAGCTGCCGATAGCCGGCGATAATACTTTCGGCCTTGATGCCTTCCGTGGCAGGTGTTAGCGAGCCGGGCATCGCGATATCGTTAATTCCGAGGCCAACGATCACATACTTAACACCGGATTGTGCGAGTACGTCGCGGTCGAAACGTGTCAGGCCCGCTTGTCCGAGAACTGGGCCAAATCGACCGCCGGCCGCTTCAATAGGGCTGTCATTCAATAGCCGATTCCCGATGATGCCTTCATTCAGGACGCCCAATTCCGCTTTCCCGTCGGAAGTTTCCTGCAACTGCTGCGCCAACACGTCAGGCCAACGCCCATTGCTGTCGGACTCAGTTCCATCTCCATCCGTGAGCGAGGAGCCAAATGCGACGATGGCTGCGCCGCGCGCGGAGGACTCCACATCCACCCCAGTTAGGAATGGCCACGTATGGATTTTCTCTGCCACCGGAAACTTCACGTTCGCCGTAGCGTCCCCGGTCTGGGAAACGTAGCTCGTCTGCAAAGCCAGAACGTGCAGCGTTTTCACCTCGGTGCTCTCGGGTAGGAACAGACTGACTGCCAGATCCGACAGAGCCGGCGCCTCCAACGCGACCGGATCGCTCACAACCATCGATCCTGCTGCAACGGTGGTGGACGACTTCCCCACGAACGTCAGGGTTCGGTCAGAATTCGGATCGATGTCCGCCACGTTCGTTCGACGGGCAATGTGTGCGCTGCCGATCACCAATGGATGATCACCAAAGGTGTTCGAGATCTTAGTCCGTACTCTTGTCCCGCCAGTGCTGATGTGGACGATAAGGCGCAGAGTTTGGTTCCGGAAGCTCTTGACATGACCGGGCTCCGGAGGCTGCGGAGCCGTTGCCCACGTTCCGATCCACTGTTTGCTGCTGGGATTCTGGGCCGTTGCCAGCAATGACAACAGTCCAATGAGGACGCACGTAAACGAATTCGCAAACAGTCTGTTCATGGCGCACCTCCACAGAAATGTCTTGCTAACATGAATATAGTTAGACGCGGGATATTGGTTGCAGTAAGCACACCAGGAATCCCCGCACAACGCGCAAGGCACCTGTCTGAATATTTCTTAGTCTTTGCCACACCGGCGGCCTCCTATGCCGCGCTCGTATGGTGGCTCGGTTCGAGGCTAACGTTCTCGAAGGCCGCTTCTGGCCAACTTCCAAATTGACGACAAACTGTCCATTGTGGGTATTTAGCCAAGGTTGCCCTAGGTCAGATCACGAAATCGCCACCATACCGTTTCTTGTAGTAGCATTCCCGGGATGAGTAGGAGATTATGAAAGAGCCTCGTCTTTCAAGAGCCGAAACGCGCATCCTGGAACAGTACTGGAAACTGGGGACCGTGTCGGTGCGCGAGATCCTGGAAAGCCTCCCTGAGGAGGAACGCGTTGCTTACACCACCGTGCAAACGCTCGTCTATCGGCTTGAGGAGAAGGGTGCGTTGCGAAAGGTAAAGAAGATCGGTAATGCCCAGCTCTTTCAGCCAGCCCTCGATCAAAGCCAATACCGCAGCCGATTGGTACGGGATTTGCTCGATCTGTTCGGCGGCTCGCCGCGACTTCTTGTTTCTAACCTGCTCGAGAACGGAGCCCTTACCTTACGGGACCTGAAGGCGCTGCAGAGCGCGGCACGCAGTGATAAGAACGGCCACGCTCGTGGAGGCAAACGTGCATGAGCATATCGCCCGCGCGATGTACTACCTCAGCGTTCACCTGCTGTTTGCCTCGATTGTAGCCTCGGCGGGGTGGGCGTTAACATTAATTCTGCGCGCGAGCGCCACCACAAAATATTGGATCTGGGTTGCCACCGCATTCAATTTCGTTTTGCCTTCAGGAGCACTCATCGACAAGCTTTGGGCACCGCATTTGACGTGGGCCAGGCCGCTCGGTGCTATTGGCGATCCGGTATGGGATATGACACAGGGCCGAACGGCCGTCATCCTTGGAGTTATATGGATGACTGGCGGCTTCTCTATGCTTAGCCGATTAGTTTCGCGTATACGCAGAGAGGGTTGCGAGGCGCTAGCGCCGGCCCCTCTGAGCGATGGTGGCCTGATGTCTAATTTTCTAGCAGACGGCATTCCAGTGAGCTTCGGCGCCAGGCATCCGAGTCCCGCAGTTCGCGGAGTTCTTTATCCTCGTATCCTGCTTCCCACCGGCATCGACCGACTGCTCAACCCACGTGAATTCCACGCTGTCCTGATTCACGAGCTGGCTCATGCAAGACGCCGCGATAACCTGATCCGTTTACTGTATGAAGCGTCACTGTGCGCCCTGTGGTTCCATCCGCTTATGTGGCTTGCTGGTGCGCGGATTGGCCTGTACCGCGAACTCTCCTGCGATGAAGCTGTCATCAGGTGTGCGCACGGGCAAGAACTGGTTTCAGCGCTTGCCAAACTTGCCGTTCCGAAACAAGCCGGCGTTCTGCAAGCGACAGCCTCATCGCATCTGAGCTGTCGCCTGGCATGCCTGGCCGGGCCGCCGCGAACGACATACCGAGCAGCAAGCCTGCTGTTGACATCACTTTTTGCCGCTGTCATCGCCGCAGGCATCTTTCAAACCATCGCACATACGGCCTGCTGTTTCGTCACAAAACATTGACCACCGCGCCATCCTCGCTCACCCACAAGGGTCTGCCGCGTCTAATTGCATAGTATACGTACTATGTAGTAGCGTAGACGTATTGTGTAGTAGATATTCCCGGAAATGTTGGGCCGGCAGGACCGCATTGGAGCGATTGGAACCTGGGAAGTTTCCTTGATCTCGTAGGTGTTGTAGGGGACTCAATTCCGGCATTGCGGAGCAGTGAGTGAGGTTTGTGATAAACGATGGGCGAGTCCGCAACGATTTGTCCCTCATTGGGACAAAGGCTGCATCCGAGTTCAGGAAATCGAGGGAGGCATTCAATGAAGAACGCACGAATATTGTTGTTCCTAACTTGTGTTGCGGCCGGCGCTCTCGTTGCCAGTGCTGCTTTCCACCGGGCCGCGATGAGCGCCGTCGTTAGCGCCTCTGGTTCGCAATCATCGCCGCAATCTGCGCCCACCATTGCGTCCGTCGTGGACCGCGACATCGACGCCGTCGAAAAACAAGTCGTCGATGCCGCCGAGGCGATGCCCGAAGATAAATTCAATTTCAGTCCAGAAGCCCTCAACATCCCGGGCAGCAACTACAAAGGTGTTCGCTCTTTCGCGGTCCAGGTGAAGCACATCGCTGCTTCGAACTGGTATATCTGGTCGCCTTTAACCGGCGACAGGCTCCCCGAGGGCCTGAAGGACGACGGAAACGGTCCCGCGAATCTGCAAAGTAAAGCGGATATCATCAAGTTCCTCAGAGAATCTTTTACTCTCGGTCACAGGGCAGCGGCCACGCTGGCCGTGGAAAATATCCTGCAATCGCCCGCGAACAGCAAATCCACTCGCCTGCGTTTGGCTGAATTCGGCGTTGCTCACGCTTGTGATCATTATGGACAGATGGTCGAATACCTGCGAATGAACGGGATCGTTCCGCCAGCCAGCCGCCCCAAATCCGAGTGATTGCGATTGGCTGGCGGGGGATCGAATCAAATCGAGGAGAGGCAAGAATGAAGCAGCTACGAAACTGGTTGGCCCTTGCGGTATTCATCTTTGCCGTCTCGGCAAACGCAGCTCGCGCGCAACAATCACAGCCTGCGGCTCCCCGCACCGTTGACCTGAAGTCTACTGACGGCACGCTGCTGAAGGCCACTTTTTTCCCCGCTGCGAAGCCGGGCGCCGGCGTCTTGCTCTTCCATCAGAGCAATCGCACACGCACATCCTGGGACGACGTGTCCCGCCAGCTGGCAGCCGCTGGAATCAACACGCTCACAATCGATGAGCGAGGCTACGGCGAAAGCGGTGGCAAAAAAGAGGCAAGGGAGCTGTACCACGATAGCGATCTGGACGCAGCTTTCGAATATCTGGTTTCGCAGCCGGGCGTGCAGCGCGATGTAATCGGCGTGGGAGGAGCCGGATGGCTGGGCGTCGACAATTCCGTTGAAACGGCACGCCGTCATTCCGCCGAAGTGAAATCGCTGGTACTCATGTCGGGAGAAACGTTACTGCCTCAACTGCGATTCCTGCGGCAGGCCTCGCAATTGCCCGGGCTGTTCGTCGTGTCCGATGATGACGAATATCCCCCTACGGTCGAGGCGATGGAATGGCTCTACGACTGTTCCGCCAGCCCGCAAAAACAGTTCGTCCATTACATCGGGCCGAAAGCGCCGTGGCTGTGGTATGAGACCTCCGACGTGAGCAAAGTTCCTGCGACCGGAAGTCATGGAACTGATCTGTTCAAACGGCATCCTGAGCTACCCGCCACCATTGTCGATTGGTTTGTTACCACGCTGCTTAGAACACCGGGCCACGCCCCAGCCGACGCCGTGGCATCTGCAGCAATCCTCAACCAAATCGAGATGCCCGGCGGGGTTGCCCGGGTCCTACAGCAACTGATGGAAGCCCGGCGCAAAGACCCCAAAGTGCGGCTGTGGCCAGAAGTTAACGTAGACATCATCGGCGAGGATCACATGCGCGAAGCTGATGCCGAGAAGAAAGCCGGCCATCTGCGCGAGGCCGAAATGGAGATGAAAGTCGGCATTGAGATCTTCAAGCTCAATCTCCTCGCTTATCCGGATTCGGCCGACGCGCACTACAACCTTGCCGATGCGTACTTCCAAATAGGAGAGAAGGCTCTGGCGCGCCAGTACGCCGAAAAGGCATTGGCCATGATCGATTCTCACGCAGCACCGTTGTCGTCGTGGTCCGACACCGAGCAGCGTCGAGCTGAAATTCGTAGCGCTGTAGAGGATGTTCTCAAGAAGCTCGACACGGCCGCAGCTACCACTTCGGGGCGCCCGCCGGATGAGAATCGAATCGCGGTGACTCCCGCATGACGGGCTGCCCGGAAGTTATGCCGGGCCACAAGTCTGTAATCGGACAAATGAAATCTCGCTGACTCCCCAGAAGTCGGCTTGTAGGAAGTTTCGCCAGATCGGTACTGGGAAACGCGCTTCTCGTCTTTTTTCCGGTATCTCCTTGTAACCCGCTCAAACACAGGGTATTATCGCCGAAGTGTAGGATTCATCGGGACTTGCAGGTAACGGCGGTAATAGAATCCCTCCCTCTCCGCCATTCATTCATAGAGTGGAACTCGCCTTAATCCCCTCACCCGGTGCCCGGACTTGACCCATTATATGGAGCACAACCAGAGCGGCAACCTGCAACGCGTCAAACTAGTGAACCGATGAAGACTCTCCGGGAGTAGTGATTAAGTTTTTGCTAGGGGAAACACCCGACCTTAGCCGCAATGCTCGTGTCTCCGCGCTGATCCCTGCCATCCACTGACGCTGGAGAGATAATTCTTGGGATTACCTCGACATTAGCCGAACCTGCTGGTCATTGAATGGAACGGTTTTGGACCGCGATCAGGGATACCTGTTCTAAGTCTGGATAGTGGCCCTCTTTGTCAGGAGTGCGGTCAGGTTTACGCTCGGTAGGCGCAACTTGCTCGATGGTGGTTCGTGCCGGCAGGTCTTTGTTGAAATACTGGGCATAGACTTCGTCGAATGCCGGCTGGTCAGATAAATCGTCCAGGTAAACATTGGTGGACACGACCTGATCGAAATTCATGTCGGCTTCTTCAAGGTTGTCGAGGAGATTGCGCATGGTCTGCCGGAGTTGATGGCCGGTGGTGGTGGCGTAGACGCCGCCGTGGGGTCCTGGAATGAAACCGCTCTTGGCTGAACAATACAGAGTGTCGCCGGCAAATACGCAAGGACTCGCCGTCGGGCTGGGTGGCATGTTCTTTGGACGGATTGCCCGCCTCTGCTTCAGATCGCGGACCGCCACGCCGGTGTATTCGATGTGAGCGCCCCCCGGCAGGCTCGATACTTCGATCGTCGCCCGCGCCGGCGTGTTGCCGAACTCGAAGCGCAGCGCATAACGCTGGTTCATGATCCGCGCCGGAAGATCGGCTGTTAAATAGGGATTAACGAAAACCATGTTGCGGAGATCGAGGCCCGCAGCTTCCACGACCGCCTTCATGCGGTCGAGAGCAAGATCTACCTGGGCCGCCGGATCGTCTGGAATTTTCCCACTTTCAGGATCGCTGCCTGACATGCTCGAAACAAACAACCGATCGGCGGTGAGCACGCCCGGCGAGAACGACGCTTCCGTTTTGTTACTCGGCGATTTGTAACCCAGCGGGCGCACCGCCCGCACGCCGGCCCGATTTCGTACCGCGACGGCACTGACCTGAATCGCTGGTTCGGGAAGCTTGGCAGCGCCGAGGACAGCCCTTGCGGGTGGAGTCTTCGTCTTGCCAAAGATCTCGGCAAATACCTCGTTCATCTCTGGATACTTTCCAATGTCCTCAAGATAAACCTGGGTGTAGACCACGTGCTCCATGGTCAGACCCGCAGCTTCCACAACCGATTTGACGTTTTCCAGGGCTTGCCGGGCCTGTGCCGCGAAAGTCGCTGGCAAACTGCCGTCGGGGCGGCGAGACCCTTGCCCGGAGACGTACACGTAATCGCCTGCATCCACGGCGGGTGAACTGAAACGATTGCCCCCTGCGGAAGCGGTCGACGGGACGACCGCTCGCACCTGGGCCTGAAGTCCCAGCGTGGACACCAGCAATAATCCCACCAGTAATGTTCGCATTCCAGTCGTCCACCACGTCAAGCTGCGGATTTCCCTTTTTGCGCCGCGCTCAGAATCTCTCGCAATCTTTGCCCCACAATGATTTCCTGGCCGGGCTGTATGGTCATGGAAACCAGTTCAATGTGGTCGGCTTCCTTGTGTTCTTTGCGGTTCGGATTGCCTTCGCGAACTGCCGGCACCAGGCTGGGATTGTCCGAACCGAGCACTTCGATCACGGGATCGTTTGCGCGCAGCTTCTGTACGCAATCCATAATGGTGAAACCCCATGCCGCCTGGTCCCAGGAGACTTTCAGCGTCGGAAAGCGATTTCCGTCATCGGGAATGTAAATGTCCGTTTTCACACCGGGTACGGTGTCAACCAGCTTTCGAATTCGATCCACGCGGCCGTTCCACTCGCTGTACACCTTCTTCTCATCAAGATTGAGCCATGTCTCCAGCGCAGTCAGGCACCCGATGATTTCTTCCTTACCGACTTTCATGGCGCGGCAAACCGATCCTTCACGCGGAGCGCTGTTCATCAGGGCAGCGTCGATCAGGTCTTTTCTGCCCAGCAGCAAGCCGCTGCACTGTGGGCCTCGCAAACCCTTGCCGCCGGAAAAACAGTACAGGTCAATCTTCATTCGCGCGTAGAGCCTGGCATTGTCTGCCGGAGGAATGCCCGCCGCGTCGTCCAGCAACATGGGGATTTTGTGGCCTTTGGCGATCGAAAGCTCGCGCTGCAGTCTCTCGCCCAGATTGGTGGTGTAGATCATGGCCGTGTTTTCATTGATGGCATTGGCCAGCTCTTCGGGAGAAAACACCAGCACCAGTTTCGCTCCGGTCAAACGGATGGCGCTATCGAAGGCGCTCCGTCCGCCTGTCATGATCACTTCATGTTTCAACCCGGTGGTATCGGGCAGCTGCCAGACGTGCTTGTCGTCGGCGCCCGCCATGCACGCGGCGGTTGCGGCCGCCATGGCGCCTGCCGCGCCTGAGGTAACCATTCCCGACTCCGCGCCGGTCAACTCCGAGAGCCGTCGTCCCACTCCACGCTGCAGTTCCAGCATATTGACGAAATGCTGCGCCGCTTCTGCTTGTGCCTCACGAACTTCCGGGAACTCAAGAGAGCCGCTAAGGTAAGTCCAGGTGCCTCGACAATTGATAACGGTTCTGACCCCCAGGCGGGTGTATACATTCTGCCGGGGGTCTTTGCCGATTGCCGAAGCTGCCTGCGCGTAGAGATTTCGCGCTGCGATCTGGGTCAACAGCGGAGTTGCCGCCGCCAATTTGATAAATGACCGCCGACTGGAACTCCGGACACCCATTCAGACCCTCCTCAATGAATCGTTGGCGCCATGCTGCTATCGCTGTGACTGTATGGAAACGTTCCGTCGAAGCCGACTGCTGCTCGCCCGAAAGTGGAATTTGGTATACCACAGAATAAACTTGACGCCCATCAATTTATTTCGTTTTATTGAGTTTCTTTTCGAATTGCGGTGGCCGTTTCAGCCGACATAGAAGATTGACTTCGGCCTCTGCGCTCATCCGCAGCGCCATGGCCATCTGAACAGGAGCAACTATGACCCTGCAGCCGCGGCGAACCAATCTGGTACGGCACGTTTCTACTCTCTTGCTTTTCTCGGGCTTGGGTATTCAACTTGGGCTTGCTCAGAGCACGAGTGGACCGAGCCAGCCGGCATCGTGCCGGATAGAATCCACGGATTACAAGGGCTGGCACGCTCAGCAAGTGTCCAACCGGTGGGTGCAGTTGATCGTAGTACCCCAGAATGGCGGCCGCCTGATGCAAGTGGTTTTCGGCGGGCATCCATTTCTGTTCGTCAATCCCAAGTACGAAGGAAAATACCTGCCTCCGGACCCAAGCCAATGGTTTAACTACGGCGGGGACAAGCTTTGGCCTTTGCCCGAAGGGCATGAAGATGAGCAGCATTGGGCGGGCGGCTCCGACGTGCTCGACGACGGACCTTATACCTTTCGAAAGGTTTCGCAAGGACAATACTGTGAAATAGAACTCGAGGGCCCGGCCGATCCACGGACCTGGATTCAATATCGACGAACAATTCGCCTCGATCCCGACTCTCCGCGGATTCGTTTTCACGCCACGATGAAAAACACCAGCGGGCACGCCGTGGAATGGTCGATGCAGTCGGTTTCTCAGTACAACACGGCTGACCCCACGGATCCGTCACGAATCAACCATGATTTCCGGACATTTGCCCCGGCGAACCCTGCCAGCAGTTATCTCAACCGCTATCACGTGCGCTTCGGGCCGGCGGAAAACCGGGCCGTCTCGATTAGAGAGGACGGTCTTTTTGCCCTGCACTATGTGCACATGGCCGCTGAACTGTGGCTGGACTCGATTGCCGGCTGGCTGGCCGTCGTCGACGGCAGCAGCAAGTATGCGATGGTCGAACGCTTTCACTTCGAGCCAGCCCGAACTTATCCGGGAAAGGCCTCGATCATTTTTTGGACGAACGGTCCAGAAACGAAGTTGAACGCCGACGGCGAGCCTTCGGTTAGTTCGGGCGGCGATGGATCTCCTTACTACCTCGAGGCCGAGATCAATTCTCCTCTTTGCCAGTTGCGTCCCGCAGAAACGTGTGATCTGGAGACCGAGTGGTTCCCGACGCGTGCCGGTGAAGACTTTCACAATGCAACGGACGCAGGGATCGTGCTGCGTCCGCTCCGCGCTATGCAAAAGCAGGACAAGATCGGACTTTCCGGATCCTTTGGCGTCTTCTTCCCTGGCCGGCTGGTCGCGCATTTTTACACCGAACATGGCTTGAGTCTGGGAAGTACACCGGTCGCCACCGTGGATCCGACCGAGGCCGTCTCCCTCGCAACTGATGTCGCTGCGCCCGAAAAGACCGCGCGCATCTCGCTTCATCTCGAAGATGGGAGCGGGTTGGACCGTGGTTCTCTTCAGGAAGTTCAAGTTGATGCTACGGAGAATCGCTGACGTGAAGTGATGGCGCAGAGCCTCTCCGGAAAATCTAAGAATCGAACAATCTAGGAATCCAGAATCTATGAATCGAAGAACATTCCTGAAAACCGCAAGCGTTGCCGGATTGGCGGCCGGAACACCTGCCACTGCAGTCCTGGGCTACGAACAAATTATGCACAGGCAAGCGGGCGGAAGCCGCCCGGGGCAAACGCAACCGCGGCCCGCGGAATCCCCCGAGCAAATATTGCTCAGGGATTACCGGCCAAAGTCCATCTACAAAATTCCGGTGACCGAGATTGCCAAAGCCCGATTCCCGATTATCGATATGCATTCGCACCCCTACGCCAAAACTCCCGAGCAGATTGCCGAATGGGTCGGCAACGTGGACGAGGTAGGGGTCGAAAAGACGATCATTCTCACCGCGGCCGTGGGGAACGAGTTTGACGCTATTCATCGTCAGTACGCCAAGTATCCCGATCGTTTCGAAGTATGGTGCGGTTTTGACTTTTCCGGCTATGACCGGCCGGGGTTCGGCGCCGCCGCTATCAAGGAACTAGCAAGGTGCTACCAAGCGGGCGCGCGTGGAGTGGGTGAGCTGCATGACAAAGGTCAGGGCATGGCTTCTGGCAAATCAAAGACTCATGGCATGCATCCTGATGATTTGCGGATGGACCCACTTTTTGAGAAATGCGCGGAGTTGGGACTGCCGGTAAGCATCCACGTGGCGGATCCCATCTGGATGTATCAAAAGATGGACCGGACGAATGACGGGCTCATGAACGCCTATCAGTGGCGCCTGGATAATCAGCCAAACATCGTGGGGCTCAGCGGGATGGTTGAGATACTGGAGCGCGCCGTCAAGAAGCATTCGCAGACGACCTTCATTGCCTGCCACTTCGCCAATCTGGATTACGATCTGGCACGGTTGGGGGAACTATTCGATCGCAACCCCAACCTGTATGCCGATATTTCAGCCCGTTACGCTGAGACCGCTCCCATACCGCGCTTTGCGTCCCAGTTCTATGCCAAACACTCGGATCGGCTTGTCTACGGAACCGATATGGGATTCGAAAAACCGATGTATCGGATCACATTTCGGATTCTGGAGACCCTGGACGAGCACTTCTACGAAACCGAACAGTTCGACTATCACTGGAGCCTCAACGGCTTCGGCCTGCCTGATGCGACTCTGCAGCGGGTGTATCACGACAACGCTGCGAAAATCCTCGTTTCGCGACCGCCAAAACCACGGTGAAATCGGAGGAGTTGTGGCCGCGGGCGACCCGCCCGCGGATTCGGAACTCAGGGCCGGTGCCATCGCGGGCGAGTCGCCCGCGGCCACACAAGCCAGTGGGCGCACCGCATTAAAAAAACCGCGTTTCATTGCTTTCTGTTGTTTTTAGCTTGACTCCCGAGACCAATCGAAAGTAAAAGATAACGATCGCAATGAAGTGAAATATTGCGCCCGTCTCTCTTCTGTCTGCTCGAACAGGGGGGTATCACATGTCAGCTTTACGCGGTGAGTTCCGTCACCTTCAGCTTCTCTTTGCCATCACGTTTACGTTTTTCTTGCTGCTCACCCACAACGCACTCGGTCAAGCGAGTTACAGAGCGCAGGTGCGCGGCTCGGTAACCGACCAGTCCGGCGCAGTGGTACAGAACGCCAAAGTCACGATTACCAACGACGGAACAGGAGTGTCCACTTCCGCCACAACCGACGAACACGGGTTTTATCTTCTCACCGGCCTGCGCCCTAGTACCTACACGATCAGGGCAGAGGCGTCGGGTTTCAGGACGGCGGAGAACAAGAATGTGGTGTTGGCTGTCGACCAGCAGGCAACCCTGAATTTCAATCTCAGGCCGGTCGGGATCTCGGTTACGGTAGACGTGACCGAAGCTCCCCCGCTCTTGGACACCGAGAGCGCCGCCATCGGCACGGACGTCAGCAATGAATACGTGCGCGACATCCCTCTTTACAACCGGAGTCTGTTCGGTCTGGTATTTCTGGCTGGGGGAGTAACAGAGACTACGGGCTCGGGAATCAACGACAACTATCCCTCAGGCACCAACTTCGTGTCCAATGGCCAGCGCAACGCGACCGCGCAGATCAGCATCGACGGCAGCCCCCTCAGCGCGCCAGAGCAAGGTGAAGGCGGTAACTCCAATGTGTACTACCAGCCTTCGGTGGAGATCGTGCAAGAGTTCAAGCTCCAGAACAACAGCTTCTCGGCAGAGTTTGGCAACAACGGAGGAACCGTTGTCAACATCGTGTTGAAGCAGGGCACTAATCAGTTTCACGGCAGCGGGTGGTGGTACGGGCAACGGTCGGCATTCGACGCCCGCGATTTTTTCAACACTGGCGAAAAACCCGATCACGTTCGCGACCAATACGGCTTCGCGGTGGGCGGGCCCATCATTAAGAACCGTACGTTCTTCTTCGTGGATTTCGAAAAAACCCGGCAACAGGATCCCGTCAACATTGAAGGGATTGTGCCCACTGACCTGGAGCGCGCCGGGGACTTTTCGCAGAGCCTGGCGAACCTGCCGGATCCGAACAATTCCGACACTGCCAGCGCGGGAATTTACGATCCCTGTGCGAAGAACACGGATACGAACTTCGTGTGTCCGCGCGACCAATTTTCGGACGGAGGGATTCTGAACAAGATTCCCACGGACAAAATCGATCCCATCGGGCAGGCGATCTTGAATTTGTACCCGCATGCCAATGTGCCGAACGCAGCCTATCCGGACCCAAACTTCCGCACGGTGACATTGTCGACCGCGCCAGCCTGGCAGTTCGATGTGAAGATCGATCACCAGATCACCAACAACCACAAGATCGGTGGCCGTTACAGCCGAGCACATAGTGAGAACACCGTTCCAACTATCGTCGGCAATGGGGACCAGGGCGATGGAGTGATCTACCTGACGACTGTACAGAACGGCAACCTTGAATATAACTGGGCGATCAAACCAACGGCACTCTGGACGAACCGGTTTAGCGTCGATCGGGTACACGCGCCCGGTATAAGCAATCACTATCCGACGTTGAGTGATGTGGGGTTGCCGGCCATTTTGAACCAGAACGGACTGGACCGGATGCCCGCGATCAACGTGGGAGACCCCTTCCTCTCCATGTTTACCCAGTGCTGCGTGGACACCTCTTTTGCGCACTCTCTCTACAGCTACTCGTCATCGTTGCAATGGGTGAAAGGGCCTCATTCGATCACATTCGGCGGCGAGCAGCGACAATTCTTCAACAACTTCTTTCAGCCGGACAATCCCACGGGAATTTTCAACTTCACCCGGGACGTGACCACCCAGGATCCCAATGGCGGCCTGGGAGACAACAATCAGGGCAATCCATTTGCGACCTTGCTAGTTGGTTTTCCCTCGCCGGAGGATTCCCAACTGCACATCATTCCGTCGGTAGCGGATAAATCGATCGAGACAGCCTTCTACGTGCAGGATAACTGGAAGGTCACTCGCAAACTCACCCTCAATCTTGGACTACGCTACGAATGGAGCACACCTTATTCGGAGCGAAACAACCAGCTTCAATACAGCAATTTTACGGGGGACACGGGGATAACCATCCCGGTGGCTCGAAGTGCGGACCCAACCTTTGACTTCGGGCAAATCGGGCAATTAACGGGAACGACGGTGTTCGCGGACTCCGGACATCGCAACGCCCGGGTGGATCGGAACAACTTTGCTCCCCGCCTGGGATTCGCGTACCAGTTGGCGAATAACACGGTGGTCCGGGGCGGGGCGGGCGTTTTCTATGGGATGAACGTGGCCACCAATTTCCAGTACGCCGGACCTTCGTTCTCGAAGTCCGCGCCACTGTATTTCACGACCGACAACTTTGTGACGCAATATGCGACGCTGGAAAATCCCTTCCCGGCCGGGCTAGCGCCGCCGCAAGGCAGAACCTATGGGAAGCTGGCGAACTGGGGATTCGACAACAGCAGCGACCTCGACACGGGCGTCGCGCGCAATGCCGAAATCTACCAGTGGAACCTGGGAGTGCAACACTTATTGCCGGGACAAATCGTGATCGCGGCGGACTATGCCGCGAACCGCGCCACGCACCTTCCCTGGGCAGGCGCATCAGTTTCCACGCGAGAGCGCAACTTCCTGCCCTCGAGCATTCGCGAGGCGCTGGTGGCGCAACTGAATCCCACGCACGATCCGGACAACACGGCGGTGAGCGACTTTCTCGGTAGCTCAGTTCCGAATCCTTTTCAGTGCTTCTTTGCAACCGTGGCATCGCCGGCATCGTACTGTCCAACGACGCCGATCTTCAACCCCGCCGATGTGGCCGATTCGCTGTACGTGCAGGATCAGATCCCGCAGGGACTCCTCTTGCACCCGTATCCGCAGTTCGCGGGAGGCTTTAGCGGTCTGCCGCGCCTGATTGCAACCTCGTGGTACAACTCGCTGCAGATTCGATTCCAGAAGCGAGCGAGCCACTACATCAGCTTCGAGGGGAACTACACGCTCTCGAAGGCGACCGACGATTCCTCGGCGGGACGAAATGCATGGCTGACCAATCTGGAGTTCGACAATCCCCAACTGCTGGACAATCTGAAGGCCGAGCATGGGATCAGTTCGAACGACGCCACGCACCGGCTGACAACGGCCTTTATTGTTGATCTGCCGGTCGGGCGCGGGCGCTGGATTGGGCGCGGCATGAACAACCTGGCGGATGCCATCGTGGGCGGCTGGTCGTTAAATGCTTTCCTGACCATCCAGAGCGGGCAGCCGATTGCGATCATTGACAGCAACTCGCGGCTGACGGACGGAAACCAACGACCGGACGTGGTGTGCCCGCAGCTGACGACCGGAATCAGCTATCACGAGGCCGCCCGGACAGGAGAACCATACCTGAACCAGGATTGCTTCGCCGATCCGGGGGACGACATTCCGGGCAACGCGCCACGGCATTTTTCGAATCTGCGCGGGGATGGAGTTCGCAACGTGGACATGTCACTCGAGAAAGAATTCCAGATTCACGAGCGGGCAAAGTTGCAGATTCGCGCCGAGATGTTCAACGTGGCTAATCACCAGCGCTTTGCGTTCCCGGATGTGGGGTCGGGAGACGGCAGCTTTGGTACCGTTACCTCGACCAGAAATAACTATCGCAGGATGCAATTCGGAGCACGCTTCCAGTTCTAGGTTCTCTTTGCGATCTTTGCGTTCTCGCTTTGCGATCTTTGCGGCAAAAGGTTTTGAGCTTGGAATCGAGTTCACAATCCTGAGCCGCAAAGCTCGCAAAAGGACGCAAAGAACTACCCATGACTTTCCATCCTGTTGAGGAGACATGCATCCTGTGCCTGGCCCAACGCGTGTAGCTGCCTGCTTTGGCTGTGTCCTGACGTTCGCAGTCCTGCTCCTTTCCGCTGCGTCAATTCTTTCGCAGGATTTCCCCGCCGGCCAAAATTGGACCCACTACGTTCGCATCGGGGCGTATGGCCTGAAGACCGACAATGCAGATCAGATCGTTCGCAACGCCCAGGAAAGCAATGTCTTTGGAATTGAGGTGGACAACGATATTCCCGGACGATACGAAAGCTTTGTCAACCCGGAAGAAAAGCTGCGCGCCATCCGTGCTGTGGCAGAAAAGGCGCACCAGGCGGGCAACCACGCCTTTGTATACATCGCGGGCACCGAGTGCATCACCGCGAACGCGGACAAGACTCCGCACACACTGGCCAAGGAGCACCCCGATTGGCTTCAGAGGAGAATTACCGGCGAGCCTGCGATTTTTGGCGGCGGCTCAGCCTTCTGGATCAGAAAAGGCGATGAAGACGTCTGGGTCAGCCCCTATGCGCCGGAATGGCGCAAGATCTACATGGAGCGGGTCCGGCAGATCGCAGGAACCGGGATCGACGGCATCTATGTCGACATTCCCTACTGGATGACACATTTCGACGGCTGGGAGGACACCTGGGCCAGCTTCGACGACTTCACCGTAGCGGAGTTCAGGAAGCAAAGCGGGCTGGACGCACGAAAAGATCTGAAGCTCGGCGATTTTAATGATCTGAACTTCCGCAAGTGGGTAGACTTCCGCATTCAGACGTTTACCGATTTCATGCACGACATTGACGTGAATGCAAAATCGGTCAATCCCGACATCAAGACTATTCCTGAGATCTATCCCGGCATCGAGAAGGAGGCGGTTCGTGTGGGCGCGGACGTATACAGCCTGTATCCCGTGGTCGACGTCATCGCTCACGAGTATGAATTCGGCAGCGGCAACCACATGGCATCCTCGCGAAATCCGCTGGACTGGTTCGCCTACCAGGTGGGGATGCATTCCTTCCGCGCCTTTGCGCAGGGCAAGGCTACCTGGGTCCTGAATTACTCATGGGATGGAGACCAGAAAGTCGATAAGCAAGAGTCCATGATGAACCTCGCGATGTCTCAAATCATGGCCGGCGCTAATTTCTGGGATGCGCCCGGGCACTCCATGGGCGGATCGAACGACCTGCCCACCAGGAAGAAGATCTTCACCTGGATTCAAGCGCACCAAAATACCTTCTATGCGCCGCGGAACCCGCTGCATCCCGTGGGAGTTTACTTCTCTCCCCAGACGCGGAATTACTACGCGGACGAATTCATTCGTTCCTATCGTGGCATTTTGATTCTCTTGATGCAGAAGCACATGGAGTTTCAGGTGGTAACCCCGCGCACCTTGACCGCGTTTAAAGGCGATACCCTGGTTCTGCCGGATGTACGCATCCTGAGCGATGCCGAGAGAAACTGGTTACAACAGTACGTTGCCGGAGGCGGGAAACTGATCGTTACCGGCGTGGATGCAACCCAATTCCCATCTGCTTCTCATGTCTTGCGGATTCAACAATGCCCGGGAAAGCAATATATGGCTGCGTTAGAAAGTGACTTCGAACACACCAGCCCCGATTCGCAGGCAGCTTTCTTGCAAAACCTGGCACGCAGTACGGGGATTCAGATTGAAGCTTCTTCTCAGGTGGCCACTTCCGTCGCCGTTGTAGACGGGTCTCCGCATGTCTTCCTGGCGAATTTCGCAGGACTGCGTGGCGGGGTTAATCCTGTGCAGACGGTGCAGACCGGCGTCCGAATTAGCCTATCGCCAGAGAGCAAAGGCCGAGCCCACTTCCTGCCCTTCATGGGCCAGGCGCACGAACTGGAAGCTGTCCGGCATGACGGAGCTATCTCCTATACGCTGCCGCCGATTTCGAAGGGTGCGGTTTTCTGGTACGAGCCCGCCTCAGAGCACGTCCGCCCCTAGGCCCAACCGAGCGGCGCGGGCAAAAATACCGGCGTCGCTAAGCCCTCTTGAAATACTGGACAGCTCGCTCGTGCTTTTCTGCGCCGGTGCGAGTGGAAAACGTGCCCAGGTTTCGTCGCCGCCCAGTCTTTGGATTTTTCTTTCTGGAGTAAAGCCGGTATTGTCCGGATTTTGGTTTGCGAATCATAGCGACAATGAGATGCAGCTCGCGACAAGCTGGTTTCCGCGCACGAAGGCGATCACTGCATTGTGCGCATGGAAGAATGGTTTAGCAAGGCAGTCCGACGATAGACTCTGCCCGGTAACGAAAATGGAAATCCGCCCACTCACCGATCTGGACGCTCAGCCTTACCAGCAGCTCCGCGCTGAAGCTCTGGAGCTCGAACCGTGGGCCTTCACCGAATCCACGCGCGAGCATCAGGCTATGACGCTCGAAACTATCCAGCGCCGCCTGGGTTCAGAGGTTTCCGGTGACAATTTTGTTATGGGAGCGTTTAAGAACGGCCAGATCATCGCTGTCGCCGGATTCTTCCGGCGACAGGGCGAAAAGATTTGCCATCGGGGTGCGATCTGGGGCGTGTACGTGAAGAGAGAGCACCGTTCGAAAGGCATCGGACGAGCCTTACTGGAAGAGTTGATCCGGCAACTGCGCTCTCAACCCGGTCTGGAACAGGTGTCGCTGGGAGTGAGCGTCGGAAACACTTCTGCCAAGACGCTGTACGAATCTCTCGGCTTCGAGACCTACGGCTACGAAACCCACGCCCTGAAAATCGGGGACGCCTATGTGGACGAGGAGCTGATGGTTCTGTATTTTTTGCGTTAGCGTGGGAAGGTCAGACTGACGAATCGGACTTTGGCCGTTGGTCCAATCCTGTGGTGACGGGCCGTAGCATTTATCAAAAAGTGGTCGTCGAGTGGCCAATAACCCACGACTGCCCTGACCCTATCTCCCCTGCACAGGCAATGCCACTGTGCCGGCAGCCACTTCGTCACGATTGAATACCGCATTGGCTCCCATGTGCGCCGGCACTGGCGCCAGCATCTGTTCTTTGCGGTACACCAGGTTGCTGGCGTTGAAGCTGGCAATCTCGAAGCCGTGTCCGTGAGTGATGGCATCGGTCGGACATGCCTCTACGCAATAGCCGCAGAAAATGCATCGGTTGTAATCGATGTTGTAGACCTTGGCGTAGCGTTCGGCGCCGCTCACCCGGTTCTCCGCCGTGTTCTCCGCAGCCTCGATGTAAATGCAATTCGAGGGGCAAGCAGCAGCGCACAGGAAGCAGGCAACGCACTTTTCCAGGCCATTTTCGTCGCGCTGAAGCACGTGAACTCCGCGGAAGCGCTCCTGAAACTTGGCGCCCTTCAGCGGACCCGGTCCGTCGGGATAATTCTCCACAACGGTCGGTTGGAACATCTCCATAAAGGTGATGCTCATGCCTTTGGCGATCGCCGCAATGTTCTTCAGGACGGGCATAATTTCTAGTATACCGAAAGCCTGCGCCTGGCGCAGACCGTGGCCGCGTTCGATCGTGCAATCAATAGCTAAACCTGGTCATCCTGAGGGTCTCTCGTCCCGAAGGATCCTGCGCGCATCGCACCAGGCGCGGCCAAACCGCCTGCCCGTTCCGCCACATGCTTCGCGAGCTCGGCATGACGCAGGGTGCGTTTGAAACTGACCCACTTACCGGCACGAGCGGGACGCTCGCGCCCTTATCAACTGCCTCACTAACCAGGGTTGTATTGCATAGGGGTGGGCGTGTATGCTTTGGCTCCTGCAAAAGGGCACCTGCGAAAACCCAACGCGCGCAAGCAGGGTGGCACGTCAACTTCGTTAATAAATTCGTTGAAGGAGAAACCATGCCTGATCAATTTGAACAACTTAAGCAAAAATATCAGCCGGTCTTGACCAAGATTCAGGAAGAAGGCGCGGAACTGCAGAACGTGAACATGGATGGCAACCAGCTCTTCGTGAAAGCTACTGCGGTTTCCGAAGCCAGCAAGAACCGAATCTGGGATGCTATCAAAGCTGTCGATCCAAACTTCGCTGACCTGAAGCACGACATCGAGGTACGGCAGGGCGAACAGAGCTATACCGTGCAGCCCGGAGACAATCTTTCCAAAATCAGCCGGCATTTCTACGGTGATGCCAATAAGTACCCGGTCATCGCCAAGGCCAACAACCTGGAAGATCCTGACAAGATCAAAGTCGGTCAGAAACTGGTGATTCCAGCAGCAGCGTAACCGTCCGTGTGTGGGGCGGACACCTTTGTCCGCCCCACACTAAATCGTCGCCAGGAGGAAGCTATGCACCTGATATGGGAACTGCTGATCGGCTTGGTCGTCGGAGCCGTGGCAAAATTCGTCATGCCGGGCAGGGATCCTGGCGGCATCATCGTCACCATGCTGATTGGCGTAGCGGGATCGCTGATCGCCACCTATGCCGGCCGCGCCATGGGCTGGTATCAGGAAGGACAAACCGCCGGCTTCATCATGTCGGTGATCGGGGCGATTGTTTTGCTGGGTGTCTACCACCTGCTCAAACCTAAGACAACCTAGAACTTCAAGAGAGACCTCAAACATGCGCTGGACACCTGGTGGAAGCAGCGACGACGTTGAAGATCGACGCGACGAGAGCGGCGGTGGTGGTGGCTTTCAGGTAGGCGGAATTCATCTCGGACTCGGCGGCGTGGTTGTCCTGTTCATCCTGAGCATCATTTTCAAGCGCGACTTCCTGTCGCTCGTAAGCAACGGTTCCGTCGGCACCACCGGCACCTCAGTCAGCCAACCCGATCCCGCCCGCGACCAGCAGGAAAAACCCCTCGTCGATTTCGTCACCTTCGTCCTGAATGACACCCAGAACACCTGGAGCCAGGTTCTGCCGCAGCAAGGTGTCCCCTACCGCCATGCCAAGCTGGTCCTGTTTCGCGACGCATACGATTCCGCCTGCGGCACGGCCCAGTCCGCCACCGGCCCGTTTTATTGTCCCGAGGACGAGAAGGTTTACATCGATCTCGGCTTCTACGACGAACTAAAGCAACGCTTCGGCGCGCCGGGAGAATTTGCCGAAGCCTACGTCCTCGCCCACGAAATCGGACATCACGTGCAGAAATTGCTCGGCATCGAAGCCAAGATGCGCGCGGCACAGCAACGAAATCCGCAGGATGCCAATGAGCTGTCAGTTCGCCTGGAACTACAGGCCGATTGCTTCGCCGGCGTCTGGGGTCACTCCACCCAGGAGCGCAACCTGCTCGATCCCGGCGACGTAGATTCAGGTCTGAAGGCCGCAGCCGCCGTTGGGGACGACCGCATCCAGCGCATGACCCGAGGCACGGTCAATCCCGAAACCTTCACCCACGGCAGCTCAGCCCAACGCGCGGAATGGTTCCAACGCGGCTTCCAGGACGGAAATATCTCCTCCTGTAACACCTTCCAGTAGCTCGTGCAGGCGCGAGCGTCCCGCTCGTGCTTGGTCGGATCACTGCGGACCACGTGGGAAAGCCCGCCCTCGGCTGTCCCCGCGCGGCCTTACTCGATTCCCAGCTCTTTCCACTTCTTATCTACCAGGGCCTTGGTTTTTTCATCCATCAGAATTTCGTCGGGCCAGGGGCGGTTGAAGCCTTCGCTCGGCCACTTGCGAGTGGCATCGATACCCATCTTCGAGCCGTAGTTCGGTAGACGCGACGCGTGGTCGAGGGAATCGACCGGTCCCAGGGTGAACTGGATGTCACGCTCGGGGTCGATGTGGTTTAGTACTTTCAGCGTGACTTCGCCGATGTCCTGCACATTCACGTCTTCATCGACCACTATGATGCACTTGGTGAACATGGCCTGGCCCAGCGACCAGATGGCATTCATCACCTTGCGCGCCTGTCCGGGATAGGACTTGCTGATCGAAACCAGCATCAGGTTGTGAAAGACGCCCTCGACCGGAAGATTGACGTCCACCAATTCCGGGATGGTCAGCTTTATTAGCGGCAGGAAGATGCGCTCGACCGCCTTGCCCATCCAGCCGTCTTCCATGGGCGGCTTGCCCACGATGGTGGTGGCATAGATCGGGTTCTTGCGGTGAGTGATGCAGGAGACATGAAATACCGGGTAGAGATCTTCGAGCGAGTAGAAGCCGGTGTGGTCGCCGAACGGCCCTTCGCTGCGCAGTTCGTCGAGATGGACGTGGCCTTCGAGAACAATCTCTGAACTCGCAGGAACTTCCAGATCGACGGTTTCGCACTTCACCAGTTCCACCGGCTTCTGGCGGAGGAAGCCGGCGATCAGATATTCCTCGACGTCGGGCGGCGCGGGCACGATGGCGGAAAAAGCAATGGCCGGATCGACGCCGATGGCGACGGCGACTTCCATCTTGCCAGCAGGGCGATCGCCCTCGATGAGGACCGAGCCACCCGAAGTGCGGGCCATGATGTCGACGGATGCGCGTGACTGGTGAGCTTCGCTCACCTGGACAGCCGAGGGCGACGGTCCCCACGTGGCCTTTGCTGCCGCCGCGCGCAGGGCTTCGCGGTAGTGTTCCGCGCCTACTTTCTGGCGTTGCCAGTGCATGCCGGTGGTGCGCTCGTCATAGACCTGCATGCGGTACATGCCGACGTTGCGCTTGCCGGTCCTGGGGTCGCGGGTGATCACGCACGGCAGCGTGATAAAGCGGCCCGCGTCCTTGGGCCAGCATTGCAGGACGGGAAAATCCAGCAGCGAGAAATTGTCGTGCCTGATGACTTCCTTGCAGGGGCCAGTGGAGACGGTCTTGGGAAAGAACTTCCCCATCTCCGCCAGCATGGGGAGCATTTTTACTTTGTCGAGGAAACCCTGCGGTGACTTTACGTCCATGAAGGCGCGGATGCGGTCGGCGACCTGGTCGAGGGAATCAACCTCAAGCGCGAGATTCATGCGGCGGGCGGAGCCGAACTGGTTGATCAGGACCTGGGCGCCGGGATGGCCCTTGACGTTCTGGAATAAGAGGGCAGGGCCGCCGGGAGAAGGCTGCCGGGCTACGCCCGGCCCGGCCGGGTCAGAGACCCGGCCCCACACAGGCCTTTTGCTTACGCGGTCGGTGATTTCGGCGATCTCGAGGATGGGATCTACTTCGGTTCGGATTACCTTCAGCTCGCCAGCCCGTTCCAGCGCAGCGATCCAGGCGCGTAAGTCGTCGTAAGCCAAGCATCCTCCGGTTTCTCGAGAACTCTGGATTATACGGCAGCAGACCTTGTGCGAAGTAAATCGCCAACAGGAGAAATCAGTTGCATGAAGACAAGCCACCGGAATCGCGCATGGTTCGTCCTATTGAAGGACCCCCTCGGATGTGGCCACCACACGGGCTGGAGGAGATCGTCGAAACCTTTGGCGACATTTACGATTACATCCAGCCAGGCGGCGTACTTGTCCGCGCTGGCAGGCCGACCATCTCGCCAGCGTAGCGCTTCCCTTCTCCATACCCCTGGCATGGGATCTCGCCAGGACTGTTAACCGGATGACTTGCCACAATCGACGCATGGTGGAAGTATTTGCGTCGGTGTGATCGGATGGAGTCGAGCGGGCTGGAGTCGCAGGCTCCCAGCTTCGGGGGCCGCTTCGCATTCCGCCAGCAAAGGACTGGAGCCAAGTCGTCTACCCATTGTTGGGGCATTGCAATTGATCTGAACTCGGCGAGCAATGCTCAAGGCACATGCGGAGACATGGACACTGGCCTGATTGAGATTTTTCGTGGAGCTGGTTTTGAGTGGGGAGGAGATTGGCTGGGCAAAATCCGCGACGATATGCATTTTTAGTTTTGCTCGGGGTATTAGGGCAGGGGGCGGCGGTGTGGAAAGAGCGATGAGTTTGCAGGTACCTCAGCGGCTGCAGCGATCCTCGGGCGCGGCTTTCATGCAGCGCTGAAGCGCTGCTCCACCCTGAGCCTGGATCCCCAGTCCTGAGGGCGAGTGGGACGTAACGAATGAAACGTAAGAAGACGTAGCGAGCTACGTCTCTACCATGTGGTCATGGGTTAATATCGAGTGGCTCAAGACTCCGATTCGAGAGAACTATGACCGGGAAATTTCGGGTGTTTGCGACTTGCGATATCGGTGAATCGATTGAACTGCTGCGCCAACGGGGATACGACGTAGAAGTATATTCGAAGCCTGAAGCGCCGCCGAAGAGTGTCATCGTCGAAAAAGTAAAGTCCAAGGTGGATGGGTTGATCACCACGCTGCGTGATCCAATCGACGCCGAAATCTTTGAGGCGGGAAAAGGGACGTTGAAAGTCGTAGCCCAGATCGCTGTGGGATTCGACAACATCAACCGCGCCGATGCCAATCGCTATAGGGTTCCGTTCACGCACACCGCGGATGTGCTTACCGAAGCCACCGCGGAATTCGCGTTTTTCATGATGGGCGCGCTGGCTCGCAAAATGTGGACGGCAGAACACTTGACGCGGGAAAACAAGTGGGGCTACTGGCATCCGTATCTGCCGTTTCTCGGAGACGAGGTGACTGGCAAGACTGTGGCCATCATCGGCACCGGGCGGATCGGCCTGGCCATGATCAAGAAATGTGCCGGATTCGATATGAATATTCTTTGTTACGACCCGGCGTACCAGAATCATGAGTATGTGAAGGCGATTCAGGAAACGATGGACCTGCGCCATGCGCGCGGCATCTGCAAAGACAGAAGCTGGATCAAGTATGTGCCCCTGAACGACGCCCTGGCGCAAGCTGATTTTGTCAGTGTTCACGTGCCTCTGCTGCGCGAGGAAGAGAGTTCCACACCGACCTACCATCTCTTCAACGAAACCACTCTACGGACCATGAAATCATCCGCATTTCTGGTGAACACCTCACGTGGGCCGGTCGTGGATGAAGCGGCCCTGGCCAAAGCGTTGCGGGAGAATTGGATCGCGGGCGCCGCTCTCGATGTTTACGAAAAGGAACCGCTGTCCAAAGACTCGCCGTTGCGCGATCCCGCGATCGAAGACCGCTGCCGGCTGTATCCCCATGTCGCTAGCGCGGGCCGAATCACGCGGTTGTCCACCGATCCCAACAAAGGCATGGCTGGGCGCACGGTGCAAGGGTTGATCGATGTGCTGGAGGGCAACTACGGTGGCGACGTGACCAAGATGCCGTATGTGGTGAATAAAGAAGCATTTGGGAAGTAGGTTGAGGTAGGCGCGAGCGTCCCGCTCGTGCGGAGATCGGCAAGGAAGTATGGTTCAAACCAGGAGTGAGAACCGACGCTGCAGGAACCGGGGAGGCACGAGCGGGATGCTCGCGCCTGCATTGGTTACTCGGAGATGGTGTGTTCTTCGCTCTGGGCGCGCAGGACGCGATCAACTGAATAAGGAGCGCGGCGGGTGGGCTCGTGGTAGTGCCGGACCTGCATTTCCCCGAGCAATCCAACTGCAAGCATGTTCAAGCCTGCCAGAATCAATACTGCGGTGAAAATCATCAGCGGGCCGTGATTCGCCATCACCGGAGTACTGTGCAGAAACTTTTGGATGAGCAGCCAGAGTGTGACGCTGGAACCACCCATGATGCTCAGCATCCCGAACGTGCCGAAGAAATGCAATGGCCTCGAGAGGTAGCGCAGCAGGAAGCGAATGGTTATGAGATCGAAGAAGACGCGGAACGTGCGTGAGATGCCGTAATGCGAAACTCCGCGCTCACGGTTGACGTTCTGGATCGGCACTTCAATGATGGAAGCGCCATGCCATGAGGCGAGAGCGGGGATAAAGCGGTGCAACTCCCCGTACAGAGGAACCTGATCCAGAATTTCCCGGCGATAGGCTTTGAAGGTCGTTCCGAAGTCGTGGATATCCACGCCGCTCAGCCTGGCCATGAGCCAGTTGGCGCAGCGGGAAGGAAAACGGCGTAGCCAGAAGTTATCAATGCGGCGTTTTCGCCAGCCGCTGACAATGTCGTAGCCCTCGGAAATCTTTTCCAAAAATAGCGGGATATCGGCCGGATCGTGCTGCAGATCGCCGTCCATGGCGATGATGTATTCGCCGCGAGCATGATCGAATCCAGCGGCCAGGGCCGAGGTCTGGCCGAAGTTGCGGCGCAGTTTCACGACGGTGACGCGGCTATCCACGGCGGCGATTTCTCGCAAGGTATGAAAGCTGCGATCGGTAGAGCCGTCGTCGACCAGGACGATCTCGAAGGTTTCCCCGTTCGCCTCCATCACGGCCTTGAGGCGGTCGTAGAGGTCCGTGACATTCTCCTGCTCGTTATGGAGCGGGACTACGATGGAATACTTTGGCATTGATCCTTCTATTATACGAAATGGAGGCGGTTTTAGCGATTACTTCCGGGGTATTTTCTCTTAATTACGCTGGCTGAGTGGTAACTATTTGGTTAACTTTGGCGCCTGGCAAGATTGCTGGTTTAGGAAAATCACCCCGGCCTGCACGAGCGGGACGTTCGCGCCCACATTCTGGGTATAATTCCGCTTCCCGGCCATCGTACGGAGGAAGATGCCTTGCAGAAAGCAAATAATTCAGCCCGATCACGTCGACGTTTTTTGCAAACCAGCGTGGCTGGTATCGCGGGGGTCTCGGTGTTGCCTGCGCTGGCCGGGGCTCGCGAAGTGGCAGCTTACGTTCCTAACGATCGGGCTGCTTCTGAGGGTACTGGTTTCGAGCTTAGCGAGCTTACGATCGCGGAATTGCAGAAAGGGATCGCATCGGGAAAATACACGGCGCGATCTCTCACCGAAAAATATCTGGCCCGGATCGAACAGATCGACCGTCATGGGCTGTCTGTCAGCAGCGTGATTGAGGTGAATCCTGAAGCCCTGGCGATCGCCGAAAGCCTCGACAAATCGCGGAAGGCCAAAGGCTCGACTGGGCCTTTGTACGGGATTCCGGTGCTGATCAAGGACAACATCGACACGGCCGACAAGATGCAGACAACTGCCGGGTCGCTGGCGCTGCTTGGGTCCCATCCCAGCCGGGATTCCTTTGTGGCGCAGAAGCTGCGTGAAGCGGGCGCAGTGATTCTGGGTAAAACCAATCTGAGCGAGTGGGCCAATATTCGGTCCAGCCATTCCATCAGCGGGTGGAGCGGACGCGGGGGCCTGACCAGAAACCCTTATGCGCTGGACCGTAATCCGTGCGGCTCAAGTTCCGGTTCGGGCGCGGCGGTGGCGGCCAGCTTTTGTGCCCTTGCGGTCGGCACGGAGACGGACGGTTCGGTGGTTTGCCCTTCGTCGGCGAATGGGCTTGTCGGCATCAAGCCGACGCTGGGGATGGTCAGCCGCTCAGGAATTATTCCCATTGCACATAGCCAGGACACAGCCGGGCCGATGGCGCGCACGGTCCGGGATGCGGCGATCCTGCTCAGTGCGCTGGCGGGCGCCGATCCGCGGGACCCGGCGACGGCCGCGGGTGCGGGGAAGATCGAAAGCGACTACACCCGCTTTCTCGATCCCAATGGGTTAAAGGGGGCACGGATCGGGATCGCGCGCAAATATTTCGGTTTCAGCGATTCAGTGGACGATCTGATGAACGCCGTCATGGACGAGATGAAGCGGCAGGGTGCAATTCTGGTTGACCCGGCTGATCTCGATTCGCACGGAAAGTTTGACGATACGGAATTTACGGTCCTGCTTTACGAGCTGAAGGCCGATCTCAACACCTACCTGGCAGGCCGCCCTGAGGCTCACGTCCGTTCGCTGAAAGACATCATCGAGTTCAACGAACGTAACAAGAACCAGGAGATGCCTTACTTCGCACAGGATACTTTTATCAAGGCTGAAGAAAAGGGACCGCTGACCAGCAAGGAGTATCTGGACGCGCTCGAGGCCAATCACCGGCTTTCGCGCGCCGAGGGCATTGACGGTGTGATGGACAAGTTTCATCTGGACGCGATCATGGCGCCGACGGGAAGTCCGGCATGGCTTACCGATCTCGTCAACGGAGATCACTCGGGTGGAGGCAGTTCAAATGCCGCGGCGGTGGCGGGATATCCCGACATTACGGTGCCGGCGGGATTCATCTCCGGCCTGCCGGTGGGCGTGTCGTTCTTTGGTCGGGCTTGGAGCGAGCCGGTTCTGCTGAAGATCGCTTATGGTTTTGAGCAGGCGATCAAGGCGCGGAAAGCGCCGCGGTTCTTGCCCACAGTGACAGCAAAATCTTAAACACAGATTCTGGATTGTTGATTTTGGATTGCAGATTGAAAATCGGCCTGTCTGCGATTCAGGGCCTCTTTCCAGGCCACGCCAAGCCATCTGCGCCCGGACCAGTCTCGATCAACTTTTCTACTCGCCAGGTTTCCAGATTGATCGCCGCGACTTTGCCGTCTCCCGTGCAGGAGACGTAAGCAACGGGGCGGTCAGGGCGGACCAGAATCTGTACCGGGTCTGCTGCGACGGGAATCGTACGGCTTACCTGCATCTGCGCCAGATCAACCACCGCTACCTGATCCGTGGTCTGCATGGTTGCGAGCAACCATCTGCCATCCAGGGTCGGCGCTGTCCCGTAACCGACGACGGGCAGTGCGATCCAGCCACAGATTTCGTTGGTCGCAGTGTCGATTATGGCGAGCCGCGGTTTTTTCTGGTCGGCAGTGAACACAAACTGTCCGTCAATCGACAGCGAGATGCGCTGCACTCGCTCAGCGACAGGAATGATCTTGAGTAGCCTTCTGGTGGCTACATCCACGACAGATACCGTGCCTGCGCCGACGTTGGCAGTGTAGGCCCGACTTCCGTCGTGTGACATGACGACCATGTGGGACTCCGGCTGTCCGGTCGGAATAGAGCCAACCGTTTTCTGAAGGCGCGGGTCGACGACATGGATGGCTTGGTCGAGCTCGGCTGAAACATAGAGCATGCCGTCGAGACCAAACTTTACCCAGTGCGGACGTACAGGACCGAGATCGATGCTGCCCATCACGGCCTGCCTGTCCAGATCCACGATCTCAACGGGACCGCCGTTCGTTCCGGGCTTGCCCACGCCGGAGTTTCCGTAGATGGGCAGATAGGCCACACGTCTATCAGGGGAAACCGCGACTTCATGCGCGCACACGCCGTTGGTCTTCACTTTGCCAACCTGGATACCAGCTTCGGGATCAACCAGGCTCATGCTTCGGTCGCCTTGATTCACAACCAGGAGCAGGTTCTGGCGCGGCGTTTCATTGCCTGCGGTCTTGGTTTGGGAGAGGCTCATGGCGGAGGATCAGGGGTAAAAATAATCCAGGGCACAATAATCAGGCAACAATAATACAGAAGGAACGCACTGGTACACCGGCAGGGATGTTGAAGCCCTATTTGGCAGCTTTGCGGCGCTGCCTCTCCTTTTTGGAGATTGAGCGAATGATTGGCTGACCCGGTCCGGTTTTCGGTAAAGGCGTTTTGCCTGAGCGGCGGCCGCGGCAATCAGGGCATCGACCTCGGGGCGGGCAGGAGTCGCGGACACTCGAGCCGGATAAGACGGTTTTGCTTGCCGTCTGCCCGCAAAAGTTGATGCGGATCGGGCAGCGTGGCTCCGTAGTAAAACAACAGCCCAACTCCATTCGCCGCCGCGGCTATCGGCAAAATACAATCCGGCGGTCCCTCGGTGGTGCAATATCCGATGACGAAGACATTGTCGTTGTCATAGACCAGTTGGTTGCACCAGGCAGGCGTTTGCCCAGGGCTTTGCGGAGGGATCGAATCAGCGTCTGAGTCTTCGGCTCAAATTTTTGGATGAAACTCGCAATCTGGACTTCGGCATCTGGCTGTTGAGCTCTCGAGGGAGGGGCAGACTTCCTGGTGGTTTTCATCGATGACAGAACAAGCCGTATTCGAAGAACTGGTGGCCCCGGCGTGAGTCGAACACGCGACCTTCGGTTTAGGAAACCGCTGCTCTATCCATCTGAGCTACGGGGCCTCCTTCTCTAACCTGCTGTTGTATTTCAGTTTACAATGTCGGCGTTGGTTGCTGCGAGCGCCCTCATTGCAGCGATATCCGCTGCTCGCCTGAGCCGGGATGGAGGTAGGGGGTGCGGCCGGCGCAGAAGGTCGACGAACCAAGAGTGCATCTCCGCCGAGCTGAAGCGCTCGGCTATAGACTCGGGAACCCGCGTTGTGACCGTCGTCATATCCACTTCCGGAAAGCTCTACTTCCGTAATCCTCCTGCTGCCACAATCAGAATCGAGCCCCGGCGGGCCCTGCCATGAATGTAATGGACTTCAGAACTTGGCCGGATTGGCTGAAGATCCTTAGCGGGTTTGCGGCGTGGGTTGCAATCTATCCCTGGACTTCGAAGACTGAGCGGGGCAAACGCACGCACTTGGCTTGTACCGCTGCGGCAGTTCTGTTTTATTTCCTGTTCCTCAAGCGCTTTCACCACTGACCTTGGTGCATGCCACGGTTTTTTCATTGCACATTCCATTGCATAGGTCTCCATCCATCTGAGCTACGGGTCCAGCGTGACGCAAAAACCATTACGCCGCGTCAATCTACTGTGGCCGGAAACGGTCCTCAGCAGTCTCAATCCTCCGGACGTTGCGATCACAACGGAGCGCGAGCACTTTTCTAGCGAGTGATTCCCTCTTCGAGCTGACCACCGTGGCCAGCTCGACGACAGGTGCAGTAATATCGAGCCGTGGACACGATCGCCTGGCTGCTCGATTCGGACCCTGCCATCCGCTGGCAGGCGATGCGCGACCTCACGGACGCTTCCCCGGCGGAGGTCGCCGAGGAGCGCGCCAGAGTCCCGCGCGAAGGGCTTGGCGCCGAGATTCTCGCCTGCCAGGGATCGGATGGCTCGTGGCACCGGGACGATGCCCCTGTCTGGTTGCCGACTCTGTTCACGGTGCTGCTCCTGCGTTCGACCGGCGTGGACCGATCCGAGCCGGCCGTCGATTCGGCGGTGGCACGCCTCGCGGCGGGTTTCCGGTGGGACGAGGAGTTCGGCAAGAAGCCTTTCTTCGAGGGCGAGGTAGAGCCGTGCATCAACGGGGGTACGCTGGCGCTGGGCGCCTACTTCGGACGGCCGAGTGAGAGTCTCGCGCGCCGTCTTGTCAGCGAGCAGCTAGAGGATGGTGGTTGGAACTGCGAAGCGCCGAAGAGCACGCGCTCGTCGTACCACACTACTATCTGCGTGCTCGAGGGACTGCTTGAGTACGAGCGGGTGATTGGATCGACGCCAGAGATCGCGGCGGCCAGACGGCAGGGCGAAGAGTATCTGCTCGAGCGCGGTCTCTTTCGAAGGCGCTCGACCGGAGAGGTCGCGGCTCCGGCGTTCCTGAAATTCGCCTTTCCACCCCGCTACCACTATGACGTTCTCCGTGCCCTCGACTACTTCAGGGCAACCGGTGCACGGCCCGATGCGCGCATCGGCGATGCTTTGCATGCCGTCGAAAGCCGGCAGCAAGCCGACGGTCGATGGCTTCTCGATCATACCTACGAAGAGGCGCTCGCCTTCGCTTTCAACGAGCCGGTGGGCGAGCCCAGCCGGTGGAACACGCTCCGTGCGCTGCGGGTGCTGCGCTGGCATGAGCAAGCATGGCACGAGCGAGAACGGCCCGAGCCGGCGAGTCCTTCTTAGAGACCCCTAGTGGAGGTTGCGAAGGTCGAGGCTTGGTTCGGACGATGCCGACGACCACATGGTCACATCGTCGCCGTATTGGATTACTCTGGCTGTAACCCGTCTGGCAGCCTGCATGCTTATTCCCTTTGCGATCGGGCCAGGAAGGTTGACGCTTCGAGGGTTGACGAGCAGGGGCCGGTAATGAATGACCAGGTCTCCGTCGTCGATGTCGGCTGCCGCTTCGTCGAGGTCATCATGCGACTGCCGAGACTTTCGTGTCGAATCAGGCTGAGATGCCAGGACCGACGACAGCAACAGTTGAGGCGTGGTGCTTGCCAGCTGGCCGGCTTCACGCGTCGGCAGCACCGTCGAAGAGGAAGTACGGCCGGGATAAGCTAACAGGTGATGGATCGACATGGCCATCATCACGCAGAAGACTGTAGCGATCGCGAGTGCTTCCGCGCTTTTCCAGAGCATCGGTCCCGTAAGGCCGGGCATCGTGCTTGCCCATCGCATAGCCGCAGATTTTTTTATTACAGATCTTCTTATTACGGATCCTCTTGTTGAAGAGGGCTGGATTATTAAAGAGGGCCGGAACGCAGGAGTTCGTTTCTGGAGGATTGCTCCGACTGCGAAGGGCTTTTTTTCGGAGACGGCGATGGGGAACGCGGCTGTCCGGTCACTGTGCGATTGCAGGATGTAGGCGGCGGCCAAAAGGCGCTGAAAGCTTTCCGCGTTCAGGGCAGGCTGGCTGTAGACTTTCTCGATTTGATGGCTCACGTTTCGACCTTGCCCACCTGGACAGCCGCAACTGTACCGCGAACCGGCGCTACTGCAATCGGGTACTTTGCTGAGTTACTGTTCGGGCAATAGAAATGTCACGCGTGCATTATTCGAGGAATAGAGTGTTTTTACAACTGTCTTTGGGTGGATCGGTCCCGTTTTGGATCGGAGGGGTCGGAAAACCGACAAAATGAACATTTTTGCTATCGCCGGCCAATCTGCTGGCACAATGCATCGCCTTCCCCCTCCCCAATAGGCCCCGCGTCGTTCCCTCGCTGGGAAATCGCGGGGCCTGATCGAAAGCCCACCAGGACCCTGGTCTCAATCCACAGCTGAAGTGCCCTTGCCGATCCTGCACGAGCGGGACGCTCGCGCCTAGTCTATTGGCGGGCCTGGTTGCGAATCTGGTTCAGGTATTCGACGTAGGTTGGGATGGGGATATCCGGGGAGTCGCCATCGTTCAGGAAGTGCGATAGCCGGATCTCCAGGGGGATTGACCGGATAACTTCCCGGAAGCGTGGCACCTGCAGGTATTTGACCTTCCAGATATCGAGCATCAGCAAGCGAAAGTCCTGGCTGATGAAACCCAGCTTTCGTCCGGCAGTCGCCGGATCGCCTGTGTTCTGACCGGGAAGGTAGATGCCGTCGAAGTGCTGTTCGGCCAGCGTCTTGCGGACGGGATCATCCGATGGAGAGAACAGGTAGACGAGCTGAAACAAATCGGCCAAATCCCCCCATAGGACCTTCTCTTCAAACGCAGTGAAGCGGAAGGGAGGGTTGGCGGGAGACTCGACTGACGACCGGCCGGATTGTTGCCGGCGTTGCTGGGCAAGCCGGGCTCGATCGCCAGGGTGCAGACCATGGGTTGCCAACTGATCGCGAAACCAGCGGAGACGCTCGGGGCCGAGGTTGTGACGCATGAACTCGACCGCGTAGGCGTTAGGCAGGTACAGCTTTGGGTCTTCGTCGAGGCGAGACAGCCAGGGCCCCCAGTCCTTGTGTTCAAAAATGCTGAGCAGGTCGGTGAGGTCCGTGACCGTGGTGTCAGGGTGATACTTTATCGCCTGCCAAAAATGTTCGGTGGAATCGTAAGTCGAGCCGTGGAGTTCGATCCCTTCTTCGATCGGATACCAGTTGGAGAGCACCCGCGCCGGAATGGATGGGGCCGCGCTCCAGCAGTTCAGTGAGTGCTTCCATTTCTCCTGCACGGCCAGGAAGGAGTCGCCGTAGCCTGGCGGCACAGGCTCTGTTACCTGAGACAGCGCTGCCCGGAGCTCGTCAGTGGTGTGGGTTAGCAAGGTTTCAAGCGGACGCTCGTCGGTCATCGAGATGACCCGGCTCTCGATGCCACGGCGCAGCAGGTCGCGGGCCAAGTCCTTTCGGGCCGCATCGTCGAGACCGCCTTTCCAGCGTTGGGTCTGGGAATCGATGTAGGGGAACAATTCGGACAGCGAATTGAATTGGATGAAGCCGTGGAGCGCGAAGGTGAGAGGGTGGCCGTCTTTGATAATTGTTGTGGACGGAGTGACCAGAGTCTGTAGTGAGATTTGTTGCGCGTGGAGGGGCGAGAGCAGAGCGATTGCGACAACGAGGGATGCAAGTGAGATTGGCAGGGCACGTCGTGTTTTTGGGAGAGACGTCATTTCGTCCTCAAGCGTTTTGACAGCGGGTGAACGGCAACCTCAGCGGCTGAAGCCGCCCTCGTGGCGGAGGATTGCGGCACGAGTGAACTCGTGCCCTTCCCGGTCTTGCCGTGCACGGCGCGAGTGGCTCGTGATCTGTCAGCACTTTCGATTATGGGTCTGAATTCCCATCCTCGATTGATTCTTTGCGAGCCGTCAGTCGCAGATAGAGCATGTAGAACACGATGACGAGGTTGATAAGAAGTACCGCCACATGAATCGACGTGGGCCGGCGGACGAATTCATAGGCTTCGAACGGAACGTAAAGAGCTCCCGAGATGAGCGCGAACCATTCCGCCCAGGTGCACGCGCGCCATAGGCCATAGGCTTCGATGAAGCGAATAATCGAATAGGCAGCAGCGCCCGCTGCCACCAGCCACAACTTCTTGTCGGTGACGTTATCGGCCAGGTTGAGAAAAACCTGGGCGAAGCGGTGATGGTCGGGATTCACCCGCAGAAACCTGAGCATGGCCTCGGCGACATCCCATGCGTCTTTGTGCACCAGTGAGACTGCGCCGAAGCCGAGCAGCAATACGACGAGACCCTTGGCCAATTCGAGCGACGCCACGGCGCGAAGCGCGGCCCTACGGCGATGCTGCTCAGCCGCGCGGGCGTGCTCCATGATCAGTGTGGTTACTTTATCCATTTCCAGGCAATATCAATATCAATGTCCACGGCAACGTACTACGATCGTCCCGGCTGCAATAAAAGCTGTTCTGCCGGCGAAAATACACGGCCGCGAATGAGCATGGTGCTGGTCAACGATGTCAGTCCCGAGGCTGCGAAAATCATCGCCAAGACTACGAACTGGTAGATTGCCGCGTACACAGGTCGAGCCCCGGAGAGTAACATGCCTGCCATCAGGCCCGGAATCCATACGATGCCGAGAGAGCGGAGCGAGTCTATCGCCGGGATCAGGCTGGCTTCAAAGGACGCCTGGACATACGGTGAAACGCTGTTTCGGGCTTCGGCCCCGAGGGCGAGCGCGGTTTCGATTTCCCCCGCATGAGCCAGAACATCGGAGCGAAAGCGGTTTAACGCCAGACCGTTGGTGTTCATCGCATTTGCAATCAGCATGCTGCCTACCGGAACCAGGGATGTGATCGCGGTATCAATGACACCAAAACACGTCATCAGGGCAATCACCGAACCTGATCCGAAGGCGATCGACCAGGCGGAAACACGAAAGGCGTCAGGCATACCCTTGGCACGGCGAGCCGAGGTCGCGCCAGCGGCGACCATCATGCCGGCCAGTAAAAACGCGCTGGTCCAGCGCGGAGCGCGCAGCAGGATCACGAGGATAGAACCTACCGCGATGATCTGAACGAGCCCCCGCGCCATCGCGGTCAAGGTTTCTGCCTCCAGATGGATATTTCGGCGGCGAGCCACGAAGACGACGATCAACGCCGCCAAGGCGGCTACTGTGGCTTGGGCGAGGCCCAACTGCAGTTGGGTGTGGAAGAACAATTCAAGCATGCAGCACCTCGCCTGCTAAACCATCGCGCACAATGCGTCCCGACTTGAGCAGCAGCGCCCTTTCGGCGAGCCGGGACGCCTGGACAAGATCATGGGTGACAACCACGCACGTCAGGCCCTGGTTGCGAACGACATTTTGAATGGACGACTCAACTTCGAGTTTGGCCACCTCGTCCAGGGCCGAGGTAGGCTCGTCGAGCAACAGCACCAGAGGGGTGTTGGCCAGAGTGCGGGCTACGGAAACACGCTGGGCTTCGCCCCCGGAGAGATTGGCAACGTCGCGCTGAGCGTAGCCCTTTAAACCGACCTGGGAGAGTAAATCCTCGACCGCTTCCTTTGACATAGTCTCCCCGCGTTGCGCGGGACCGAACCGAAGGTTCTCCGCAACTGTGCCGGGAAACAGAAATGGCCGCTGCGTAACCAAGCCGAGCTTGCGGCGCAGCTCCCGCGGTTGGAGGCTGCGATAGTCCTTCCCTTCGACAAACACGGTTCCGGAAGTGGGCTCATCAAGCCGGTTGAGCAATCTGAGCAGGGAACTCTTGCCCGAACCGCTCGGACCGGCGATGGCCAAGACCTCGCCCCTTTTCAGACGAAAGGTTGCGTCTTGCACCAGGATTTTGTCATCGACGGTTCGTCCCAGATGCTCGGCGCGAAGGATGACGGGATCGGGGGCGGCGGGAGCAGCCATGTGCTCTTCCTTTTCTTTTCATCATCCTGACAGATTTCTATCTACTCAATGAAGTCTGCTGTTCGCTCGGAAACGGGCGAGTGACGAAATAGTGCCGGCAAAGTCCCTTCGTGATTCCGTCGCGTGAAGAGGATTGGGGTCCTTCGACTCCGAGACTCGGGATGACGGGGTACAAGGTCTATTTGGCTCCCCGGACCGTGGCGCGAAGCTCCTCCACGATCTCGCGTGCTGCTTTGCGGGCAGCCTCCTCCTCGGTTACGCCGAATGAAATGGCTCCGACCCGCGCGTGTCCTCCACCACCGTAGCGTTCGCAAACCCTGGCAAGATTTACGGTGGGCTCAGAGGGAGCCCAGGGATTCGATCCCACGGATACTTTGACGCGAAAACTGCTCTTGCTCAGGCCTATGCTGTAAATCGATTCGGGATGCAGATAGTAGGGCACGAATTTGTTATAACCCTCGAGGTCGTGATCGGTGACATCGAAAAACAGCGTGCCGTCTTTCGACTCGATCCGCTCCTTCATAACCGCGATTGCATGCTGATGACGTTCGAGCAAAGGCGCCAGCAGAGGAGCCACGAAAGGCTCTTCGAGAATTTCCCCGAGGGATTTGGTCGCCAGGAGGGGGATGAGCCGTGGAATAAAACTGTAGTCCTGGGCTGACTCGATCACCATGGTCAACTTCATGGCGGGCGCTTTCATTTCGACAGCCGTCCTGGCGTCGGGATACATGGCGCCGTCCACCATGTCGGCCCAATGCACCAGGTCGGCTACAGGAGCGGGATCGAAACCAAACCGCTGCTCGGCGATGGTGGCGATAAAGCGCGTGCAGGATTTGAAATCGGGATCGTAAAACTTGCGATTACTCTGATCCTGTTCAAAGTGGCCTGCGTCGGCGGGAGTAAGGAACGCGCTTTGGTGATGATCAAACCACCAGGTGATTTTGGGAGAGGCGGAATATTTGAAATCGACGATGGCGTTTTCGTCGCCATCAAACTGCTTCTCGTCAAACAAAGACCCGGCGCGATGAAGCAGTCCGGAGAAGACGAAACTGGCGTCACCGCGAATGCGCTCCCGATAGAAGCGGGAAAACAGGGCTGCTGAACACGCCCCATCAAAGCATTTATCGTGATAGAAAACCCGAACTTTCAATCGCCTTCCTTCAAAAGATCCCAGGACCGGAGAACTCCCGAAGATGCGCGGTCCAGGGAGGAAAAATGAACCGGCCTCCCCGCGTATGACGCGGCGGAGGCCGGTAATTCGCCAAGGTCCAACAAAGATTGCCGCCGAGAGTCCAGACTAAACGGCGTTCGCCTGTTTCTCGGCCAGATCACCAATCACCGGAAGCTTGAACATCAGCCCCTGATTGGCCTTGATCAGAAGGATGATCCAGATAATGAACGATCCCAGCCAGATGATCATGTGCAGGGGGAACGTAATAAAAATCAGCCCCGGAACAAAACCGATGATGGTCAGACCGATCCAGATGGCAATCATGGCCACGCAAAAGAAGATCATCTGAAACGCGTGAAAGCGCACGAACCGGCTCTTGTTGTACGGCTCCATGACCAGAAAAATAATCGCCGGGACAATGGTGATGTAGCACAGCATGCCCACAACGTTATCGGTCATTCCACCGGTCGTGCCCTGGGCAGCGGCCGGCGGTGCCGCCGTGCGACTGCTGCAGGCCGGACACATGGTTGTGCCGTCCGCGATCTGCGTTCCACATCCGCTGCAAAAAGCCATTGATTTCCCCCGTACCTCTGGTTTGCCCCAAACGGTTGTCCAAACAAGGCCAGGCCAGTAAGCCGCCCGGCCACACCCGAACGGCGAAAGTTATCAGAATCAGGGTTCCAAGGCAAACAGAATCGAGTGCCTGGCGGAAGCGGGACAGGAATCAATGGTGACGGCACGGCCCCCCCCGCCTGGAGTGACATGCTCATTGCCTTCAGTATCAATATGATCCGAAGAGCCAGCACCGGCACGATGACTTTTCGGGCCACAGCGGCGGGTTACGCAAGGGAGTGCAAAACCTTTCCGCTGTCCAAGTCTTTACTGAGTTTGTGGATTGGCTCTTCCATGCGGCTTTTACCTGAGGCATGAACCACCAGGGGCACGAAGGCACACGAAGGAGAACCTCTGGGCCCGCAAATTTAGGGGCCTTCCTGCTCCGGTCAGACTTAAGATCAATGCAATCCGCCTCGGCAGGGAGGACTTTTATGTTCTGTTCTCGATGCGGTCAGACTATGCCTGACGGCGCGACCCTCTGTGCCACCTGCGGTCAGCAGTTCGTACCAACGGATGCTCCACTTACCAGCCTCTCACCTCGATCGCCACAAGCCGCCAGCATCCCGGGTTCCCCGGTGCCGCAAAAGACCAGTGGGATGGCGATCGCAAGTCTAATTTTTGGAATCCTCTTCATCTTCTTTCCTCTCTCCATTCCGGCAATTGTCTTCGGCCATATCGCGCTCTCGCAAATCAAGAGAAGTTCGGGAAGGCTGGGTGGAAGAGGGATGGCGATCACAGGGTTGGTTCTTGGGTATCTCGGGATCGCCGTGATCCCGCTGATACTGATCATCGCCGCAATTGCGATTCCTAATCTGTTGCGGGCCCGGATCGCCGCCAAGGAGGCTTCGGCGGTGGCCACGCTGAGGAGCCTCAACAGCGCACAGGTGGCCTACCAGGCAACCTATCCGGCAGTCGGCTTTGCGCGGGATCTGCCGTCATTGGGCGGCGCCGAACCGTGCGCAAGCGGCCCGGCAGCCGCTTGCCTGCTCGAAAACAGGATTGCAGTTGCCTCGGCGTCCTCTGGTCTGCACGGCTACACTTTCGGCGTGGTCACTTCAGCGGATGGCACGCAGTACATTGTGAGTGCGGTGCCAAACGCGCGAAATCAGACGGGGACACGCAGTTTCTGCTCCGCTGAAGATAGCGTAGTCCGCGTCGACTCCGTTGAGGGCGCGGCTCCGAACCACGAATCCTGCACCTCAATGGCTCCCATTCGCTGATCGGTCTCTCACTACGAACCTCGTGGAGACAGCCGCCCCCGGCTGTCCGGCGGAGCGAAGCTCTGCGGTTCTGTTCGTGACATGATCTGTCCAGCTGCGATCTGTCCGGCTGCGAACCGTCTAGCTTCGATCCGTCGAGCTGTGCTCGACCGGACAGCCGGGGCGGCTGTCCCCGCGTGGTCGGTTATCGCAATTTGTCTCGCGCGGCCCCGCGCCATAGAATCGAAGAGATCTTTTCATGGCAACGACCTCTATTCCTGTTTCTACTCCTCGACGTCGCAGTCTCTGGCGCCTGCTGGCATTGTTTCTGGTCGCGATCATGATCGCTGCTTTGGGAGGATTGTCGTGGCTCTATTCGGCGGCGCGCTCTGCCCTGCCACAGCTTGATGGCAGCGTGAAGGTTGCAGGTCTCTCCGGCAAAGCATCGGTGATCAGGGATGGACACGGAGTACCGACCATCGATGCGGCAAACCCCGGGGACCTGTTCTTTGCTCAAGGGTATGTAACCGCGCAGGACCGTCTCTGGCAGATGGATGTAATGCGCCGATTCGCAGCAGGTGAAATTTCTGAAATTCTGGGCGCCGATTTCATCAGGCATGATCGCGAGCAAAGAATTTTGGGCATACGAGTGTCCGCGCAGAAGGCACTTGACGTTTCGTCGGAGCAGACGCGCGAGCACTTCGCAGCGTACGCGCGCGGTGTCAATGCTTACATCGAATCGCACCGCGACCGGCTGCCCATCGAGTTTCGTATCCTGCATTACTCTCCTCGCCCGTGGGCTCCGCAGGACTCAATGCTGATCGCGGCGCAGATGGTCAAGGATCTGAACCACTATCCCTATGCTGACGCGCTCGAGCGCGAAAGAATCATGGCCAAGCTGGGTCCAGAGCTGACTGCGGACCTGTATGTGAATTCATCCTGGCACGACCGGCCGCCGACGGTAGCACGTCCCAGCCTCAGGCAAAATGGCGATGCGGACAAGCACGATAAGGGCGATCATGACGATGAAGAGCGAGACAAGCGAGCTCCCGTGAGTAGTTCTGTCGCCCGGCAATGGGGAACGCCTGCGCTTCGCGACCTTATTGGAATTGGAGCGGATGGATCCGAAGCGGATGGATTAATCCATTTAGACCCGGACGCCGATGCCCGCATGGTGATCGGTTCCAACAATTGGGTGGTTTCCGGCGCGCACACGGTGTCGGGAAAGCCACTGCTGTCGAACGATATGCATCTCGGACACCAGATGCCGAACCTCTGGTATGAAGCTCATCTGCGCTCTGGCAGCCTTGACGTTGCTGGCGTCACGTTGCCCGGCATGCCCTACGTGATCGTCGGACACAATCAGCGAATCGCATGGGGCTTTACCAATATCGGGCCTACGGTGGAAGACGTTTACGTCGAGACATTCAATCCCCAGGGCCAATATTTGACCCCGGAAGGATGGAAGGCGGCTGAACATCGTAGCGAAGTAATTCACGTGAAGGGCAAGCCCGATGAGGTGGTGGATGTGGCCCTTACCCGTCATGGACCGATCATTACCGACCTTGTCCCCGGCGAGACCCGGAAAATTGCATTGCGCTGGACCCTGTATGAGGGCACCCACAATCCATTCTTTGATGTGAATTCGGCGCGGAACTGGGAGCAATTCCGGCGGGCGTTTTCCGCGCTCGATGCTCCCGGGCAGAATGTCGTGTTTGCCGACGTAGATGGCAACGTCGGCTACCAGGCTACGGGGAAAGTTCCCATTCGCGCTTCAGGGGATGGCAGTCTTCCGGAAAATGGCAGCGACAACGCTCACGAGTGGATAAGTTACATTCCATTCGACAGGCTTCCCAGCACTTACAATCCGCCTTCGGGCGTCATTGGTACCGCCAACGGGCGCATCACACCGGACAAATATCCGTTTTCAATCAGCACTGGATGGGAGGGCCCATGGCGTACGGCGCGCATCTATCGCGTGCTGGAGTCGGGTAAGAAGTTTTCCGCGGCCGACATGCTGGAGTTACAGACGGATATCTATTCTGACGCCGAGCGATCCTTCGCCGAACGTTTTGTATATGCCGTCGACCATGCCAAGAAAGCTTCGGCGCGGGCGAAGCAGGCCGCCGAACTCATGCGGGGATGGGATGGACGCATGACCGGAGATTCCGCCGCGCCCACCATTGACTACCGGGCACGTGTCGAGTTAACCCGTTTGCTGCTTGAACCCAAGCTGGGCCCGGCACCGAAGGATCCCAAGCAATCCAAATCGACGCTGAATTGGAAAACGTATGGCTGGGGAATGCAGTCGGTGTGGCTGGAAAACTTACTTCAACATCAGCCCAAGCGCTGGTTGCCGGAATCTTATGACAGCTACGACGATCTCCTGGCGGCTGCGGTCGATGCTGCGGTAAGCGACCCCGAAGCTCCACAGGAACTGGCGTCGTGGCATTGGGGGCCGTTTCATGCAGTTGAGATACAGCACCCGATTCTGGGCCAGGCGCCGGTACTGAAGCGCTGGACCGGACCCGGAACTCAGCCGCAATCAGGCAGCGGCTACACGGTGAAGGCGGTATCCCGCAGCCACGGGCCTTCGGAACGATTGACCGTCGACCTCTCCGATCTGGATCAGTCAACCTTGAATCTGGTGACGGGAGAAGCGGGAAACTTTCTCAGCCCCTACTACATGGACCAGTGGAAAGCATGGTATGAGGGTTTTACCTTCAGGCTGCCTTTTTCTCAGAAAGCGGTTACGGCGGAGCAACGGCATTTGCTGGTGCTGGAGCCGAAGTGAGATGTCAGTCTGTCAGCGATCACTCTCTTTGGATATCCGCATCAGAACTGGACAGGAAGCTTTTAGCCGAAAGCCGATGGCTGACGGCTAGCTGAAAACTGCCTTCAATCTACCTGCTTCACATCCACTGCTTGGCCAATGATGTCCACCTGCGTGGCCTGGAGCTGATCGGTGGTGGTGTCAAAGATACTCACATTTCCATTGATGGCGACGTACACCACATTGCGGCGGCTGATTGGCTGAATTCCGCTAACGTCACCAATCCTGGCAGGAATAACCGCCGTTGATTTGACGGTGTCAAAGATCGAGAGACAACCTCGGACCTCGCCAGGCGAGCTGCCGGTGCCGGCTACGTTGATGTTGGTGCAGGTCCGCGCTCCGATAAACAGCTGGTTATTGGAACCCATCTCCATTCGGTTGTGGTAACCGTCCGTGATCGTCGCCGTGGCTGAAACCGTATTGGAGTTTAGATTGACCACCGAAATTTCCCCGCAGGTAGTGGCGAGAGTCGGAGTTGCAGAGCCGGCGCACGTATTGACGCCGGGCCTGGTGCCTGCCACATAAAGTGTCTTAGCTGAAAGCAAACCGGATGTTGCGGCGTCGACGGGAATGGTCGGACCTACCAGGTTGCTGTTCAAGTCCAGCAGAGTGACGCTGGCGGCGGTTCCGCCACACTCAGGGCCACAATTCAGAATGTAAGCTGTGGAGTCGTCGTCGCTGAAAATTGCCCAAACCGGATGATCGAACAGAGGGCTTTGAATATCGGTACGGGGATCGGTGCTGGTACCGACTGCGCTGGGGGCAATCAGAGTCACGGTGTCAGCTCTGCTGCCCAGGACAAGAAGGCGGTTACCGTTGTGGCTTTGCGCCAGGTAATGCGCTCCGGCCACGGGAACGCCTGCTGTGATCACACCATTAGTGAGATCCAACATTTCCACCTCTCCCGGAAGCAGCCCTGTTCCGGGGGTCACTGACGCAGTCGGAACGGCGGCAAAGCCGGTTACGTTGTCCGGGGCAATGACGATGCTTTCGCTAAAGCCCGGCAGCGTGATCGAACTGGAATTTCCAGAAGAGTTCTGGGTAAGACTCTGGCTCTGGTTATTCACCAGTGAGATGGAATTGTTCGAGGAGCTGTAGATCAGCGTAAATCTCTTGTTGGGAAACAAAGCCATCAGACCCGGCGTGGGGCTGGTGGCCCCGACAGAAATCACGCCTGGGGACAGGAGATCTCGCTGCCCATCGACCACGTTCAGGACCGCAGCCGTCGAAGATCCGTTGGGAAACAACGGGTTGGAAACGAAGACGTGTACCTTAATCGTGGCCGGGTCTATCTGCGTGCCGCCGGCCCCTTGATAGCTATAGTTATTTCCGCAGGAAACCAGAACCGCACTGGCCGCGATAAGGACCAAAAGAGCAAGCGCAGCTTTCAATCCAAAAGCTCCCAAGAAGATGAAGAATGGAGAGTTAGATGCAAGAAACGGGATTATAGCAGAGCCCCGCCGTTGAGAGTGCATGACCCGGTCCCGCCTGGCGGACCCCGCCTAATGCAAAACTAGCCTTCATCTTGTATTCTCAACACCATGGCTGCCGACCTACTGACCCGCTTAAAACAATCCCCGGTCTTGTGCGACGGAGCCACCGGGACGTTGCTTTACGCCAAGGGCATCTTTATCAATCGCTGTTATGACGAACTGAACCTGTCGCAGCCCGATCTCATCCGCGACCTGCATCGTGAGTATATGCAGGCGGGTGCAGAGATCATTGAAACCAATACTTTCGGCGGAAATTCATTTCGGCTGGCCCGGCACAGTCTGGAAAACCAGGTACGGGAAGTCAACCTGGCCGGGGTCCAGATCGCCAGGGATGCAGCCAAAAGCTTCGGCGTCTGGGTCGCTGGCTCAGTCGGCCCGCTGGGCGTCCGCATTGAACCCCTGGGCAAAACGTCGTTTGAAGAAGCCCGGGCGGCCTTCCGCGAGCAGATCGCAGCCCTGGTCGAAGGCGGCGTCGATCTGCTGATGCTTGAAACCTTTGGCTACGTCGAAGAGTTGCACCAGGCAGTTCTGGCAGCCCGTGATGTAGACCCCAAAATCCCCATAGTGGCGCACGTCACAATCGACGAAGACGGAAACTGCCTCGACGGGTCCACTCCGGAGAGTTTCACTCCCCGGATCGAAGCGTGGGGCGCTGACGTCATCGGATGCAATTGCAGCGTCGGGCCGGTGGCCATGCTGGATGTAATCGAGCGGGTGCGAGCGCTCACTTCCCTGCCTCTGGCGGCCCAACCCAACGCAGGCATGCCGCGGTCAGTCGAGGGCCGGAACATTTACTTGTGCTCGCCCGAGTACATGGCCAGCTATGCGCGCAAGTTCGTGGCTGCTGGGGTGCGCCTGGTGGGAGGATGTTGCGGTACCACACCCGAACACATACGAGTCATGAAGTCCGCCTTGCGCGTGGGCGAGGCAAGAGCAAAGGCCAGTCCGAGCCGGTCAAAGGACGATGCCGCGCTTACGGCTGCTCCGGTCACACCCCTGGGAAAACGCTCCAAACTGGGAGCGAAGATCGCCGCCGGAGAGTTCGTGACTATGGTGGAAATCGTCCCTCCGAAAGGAACGGATGTGCGCAAAGAGATTGAAGGCGCGCGTTTCCTGAAATCGGTGGGCGTGGATGCGATCAATATCCCGGACAGCCCGCGAGCCTCGGCCCGCATGAGCAATCAGGCACTTTCGTTACTGGTGCAGCAGGATGTCGGTATCGAGGCCATTCTGCATTACACCTGCCGCGACCGTAATGTTCTCAGCATGCAGTCGGACTTACTGGGCGCGTCAGCTCTGGGTATTCGCAATCTCATCTGCATCACTGGCGATCCGCCAAAGATGGGCAATTATCCCGACGCCACGGCGGTGTTCGATGTGGACGCGATCGGCCTGGTTAATATCGTGCATAACCTGAACCGGGGCCTGGACATTGGTGGGAACCCGCTGGGGGTCGGTACATCATTGGTAATTGGTGTAGGGGCGAATCCGGGCGTTCCCAATATTGACGAGGAGATCAAACGCTTTGAATACAAGGTTGAGGCCGGGGCGGAATGTGCTGTTACGCAGCCGGTCTTCGATCTGGCGCTACTGGAGTCGTTCCTGCGGCGGATCGAGCATTGCAGGATCCCGGTGATCGCTGGAATCTGGCCGTTGGTTAGTGTTCGCAACGCCGAGTTCATGAAGAACGAGTTGCGGGTGTCGGTGCCTGATTCAATCCTGGAGCGCATGGCCAAGGCGACCACCCCGGAGACGGCTCGCGAGGAGGGTATCGCCATCGCCCGCGAAATGCTCGTCGCAGTCCGCGGTATGGTGCAAGGGGCTCAGATCAGCGCACCCTCGGGACGATATAGTTCAGCGGCGGATGTGCTGGAAGCGCTGGGAGGAAGCTCCCCGAGAGCGACAGCCCTGAGATTAAAATAAGTCAGGAGCAACTTCGTTGGCCAAATTTGAAGAGTGCCTCCAGCGTCTGGAGAAGATCGTACAGGAACTGGAAAAGGGCGAAGTGCCCCTGGAGAAATCCTTGACGCTGTTTGAGGAGGGCATGGAACTCTCTGCCGCCTGCCGGAAGGAATTGGAAGACGCCGAGGGCAAAGTAGAAATCCTGCTGAAACAGAATGGCAAGATGCAAGCCGAAGGCTTCGAGCCCGAGAGGAAATAGATCGTGTGGGGCGGACACTCTTGTCCGCCGCTTTTGAAGTTGATTTGGTTTTTGATCTTGATTTTGCTCCGCGTTTGAGCTCTGCCCTGAATTTTTTCTAATAATCACCCCGCCAGACCACTCGGGAGCAACCAAAAACTGAAGAACAAAATCAACTTCAAAAGCGGCGGACAAGAGTGTCCGCCCCACACGGTCTTGTGAGCCACCCGGCTTGTTATACTCACCCGCATGCTCAAACAGACTCTGCAGCAGGGTCAGGCGCTGACTGATGCGGCGCTGGAGCGACTGCTGCCCCCGGAAACGCAGCATCCGGTTTCAATTCACAAAGCGATGCGGCACAGTGTCTTCGCGGGTGGCAAGCGACTGCGTCCGATTCTTTGCATCGAAGCCGGGCGGATGATCGCGGGCTCGCTTCCTGACGGGATTGAAGAGCTAGGCGCGGCGCTCGAGATGCTGCACACGTACTCACTGATTCACGACGACCTTCCCGCCCTGGACAATGACGATCTGCGCCGGGGCCGGCCCACCTGCCACAAAGTCTTCGGCGAAGCTATCGCAATTCTGGCCGGCGATGCCTTGCAGACCCAGGCGTACGAAGTTTTGGCCCGTTTGCGGAGTCCGGCAGAGTCGCGTGTACGCATCATCGAAGAAATTGCGCGCGGCACAGGAACAATAGAGGGCATGATCGGCGGCCAGGTAGTCGATCTTGAGGCCGAGCACACCAAACCTGATCTGGCAATGCTGGAGTACATTCATCGCTCCAAGACGGCTGCTCTGATAAGCGCGAGTGTGGTCAGTGGAGGCCTCTACGGGGGTGCCGATGACCAAGCTGTCGGAAGGCTGCGATCGTTCGGACAATCCATAGGACTGGCGTTTCAGATCGTGGATGACGTCCTCGATGTGACTCAGACCTCCGAACAATTGGGGAAAACCGCCGGGAAGGATACCGCCGCGGAGAAAGTTACTTACCCGGCGCTGTTCGGCGTCGATGAGTCGTTGAAGAAGGCGGATACAATGGTGGATACAGCCCTGACTTCGCTGGAAGGATTCAGGGCAAGGGCCGACACGCTTGAGGCATTAGCGAGATTTTTGGTGGAGCGGAAGAAGTAGGGCGCTCCTTGCACGATAGGGCCTGCCTGAGCAGAGTCGAAGTGACGCTCACGCCTGCATTGAATCCGGTGATTCTTGGCATGCTCTGTGGTAAAAAAGTGTAGTACGGCGATGGGGTTCGCCATAACCGCCTGCGTTTCAGGCTGATAACTCCTACTACATCTTGTAGGGGGAACTCCATGCCGGACGTCCTCGTGATATGTCTGGGCGCGATTGTCGGCGCCAATGCCCGCTACTTCATAAGCCGTTATGCCGCGCAGGTCTTGGGGCCGGTGTTTCCGTACGGCACACTGTTCATCAATATCGCGGGTAGTTTCATTGTAGGGTTCTTCGTCATCTGGACCTCGGAGCGGGTGCTGGCCGATCCGCGCTGGCGCTTGCTGGTGGTGGTCGGATTCTGCGGCTCCCTCACGACGTTCTCCAGTTATGCCTTCGAGAGCATCGCTTACTTCGAGCAGGGACAGTGGATGCTGATGTTCACCAACGTGATCGGCAACAATCTTCTCTGCCTGGCTGGCGCTTTGGCCGGTATGGGCCTCGCGAGGGTACTGTAAAATGCCAGTTGGAATGGCTGCACAGGTCACGATTTATCTCGACGAAGCAGATCAGTGGCAGCACCGGCCCTTGCACATGGAGATCCTCAACTATCTGCGCAGGGAGAACGTCTATGCCGCAACTGCGTTTCATGCTGTGGCTGGATTTCTCGGCCGGCAGCAGGTGAAGACGAGCCATCTGGTGGACGCTGGAGGCAAGTTGCCGGTGGTTATAACTTTTGTGGATACAGATGAACACGTTACCCGTGTGCTGCCAAGATTGAAAGAGATGACCGCCCATCGGCTGATCGTGCGTGAGAACGTGGTGCTGGAGCAAGGTAGTCTCGACTGACATGTCCACTTCCCCGCTCGACATTCTGGCCCTCGCGGCCCACCGTGACGACGTAGAGCAGACCTGCGGCGGGACGATGTTGAAAATGGCGCAGCAGGGCTGCCGCACCGGAATTCTGGATCTCACTCAGGGAGAAATGGGAACACGCGGCAGCGCAGAAGACCGCGCCCGCGAGGCTGCGGATGCGGGAAAAATTCTGGGCGTCTGCTGGCGGCAGGCTCTCGATATTCCCGATGGACGGGTCGAGAACACGTGGGAGAACCGGCTTAAGGTCGCACGCGTTCTCCGCGAACAAAGACCCAGAGTAGTAATCCTTCCCTTTTGGAAGGGACGACACCCGGACCACTACACGGCGTCAATACTGGGATATGAAGCGTGCTTTCTCGCGGGACTGACTAAGCTCGATGTGGAACAGGCGCTCGGCACTCAGCATTCGGCACTCAGCCAGGGTGCTGTGGCTTCAGCGCCTCACCGGCCTTTCAAGATCGTCTACGCCACGCTCTACTACGATGTGCGGCCGACGTTCGTTGTCGATATCACCGAGCAGTTCGAAGCCCGCCTGCAATCGCTGATGGCTTACAAATCGCAGTTCAGCGATCAGGAGGCCGGGAAGGCCATCTTCCCTGCTCACGCCGAAATTCGTTCACGGGTTGAAGCCATGGCCCGCTTCTATGGAATGCTGGCGGGTGTCACCTACGCCGAACCGTTCCTGCAGAAGGAAGTGGGATTGGTTGACGATTTGACCGCAATTCCGGTGAGATCGATTTGAATCTTTATTCGCAACCTTTTTCGCAAAGCCCCCTCACCCATTAAAGAATTCTGCCTCACAACTGGACGCAACAACCCGGTTTTCAGTTCGGAGCCCTCAGTTCTGCGTTGTGTCTACTTTTTGATGGCTACTGAAACGCCGTCGCGAATGGGCAAAATAGTGGTGAACAGTGCATGAGAGCTGTATAGAAGGCGGTTGAATTCAAGAATCGCTTTGGTCGAAGCCTCGGTTGGATCCTTCTGCGCGACTTTACCGCTCCAGAGAACATTGTCGGTAACGAAGAGTCCGCCTTTGCGCAGGTGTGACACTGCCAGTTTGAAGACACGGGGATAGTCTTCTTTGTCGACGTCATTGAAGATAATGTCGTATTCAACTTTCTGCTCTGAAAGAAATTCGAGCGCGTCGCCGGCGTGCAGGGTGATTCTATCGATCACTCCGGCACGGCCGAAATATCCTCGAGCTTCTTCCGCCTTTTTGCGATCGCCATCGGTGTAGATGACGCGGCCGCCTTCGCCCACCGCGCGGGCCCACCAGATCGTCGAGTACCCGATCGCCGATCCCAGCTCGAAAACATTTTTGGCGCCGATCATCAGCGCCAGCTGATACAAAATTCGGCCAACTGCGGGTCCCACGATGGGGATGTCTCGCTTGGCGGCTTCATCTTCGATGTGGGTCAAGACTTCGTCGCGAGCGGGAAGCAGGGAGTATAGATAGTCTTCGACGGCAGGAACGGTAATTCCGCCCATGCGCCATCGGGCGTTGACATCTTTGTGGTTTGGCAAAATCTTCTCCTTAGTAGTCACTGGTCGTCACTCAGGAAATTGTCACGCCTGGTTTCATCTCTATGATCTCGACGCCTGGCGCCAACTTCTCCAGATCGCCCGGACGCCCGGTCAGCACCGGAAAAGTTCCAAAGTGCATCGGGATAACCGTCTTGGGCTTCAACAAGTTGCAGGCGTAGGCAGCCTCTCGCGGAGACATGGTGTAGTGGTCGCCGATCGGAATCATGGCGATGTCGGGAGCGTAAAGATCGCGAATGATAGCCATGTCGCCAAAGACGTTAGTGTCGCCGGCATGGTAAATCTTCACACCGTTGGAAAATTCGACGATATAGCCGCAGGCCTCGCCGCCGTAGACGATCTGGTCGCCGTCGGTTATGCCGCATGAGTGGTCGGCATGAACCATGGTGACTTTTATGTCGCCAACCGTCTGCGTGCCGCCCTTGTTCATGGCCGAAACTTGTTTCACGCCCTTTTTTTCCAGCCAGTGGCCTAGTTCCGGAATCGAAACCACAATTGGCTTATGTTTCTTGGCGATTTCGACGGCGTCGCCGATGTGATCAAAATGGCCGTGAGTGCAGAGCATGATGTCCACGCTCCTAACATCCTTCTCTTCTTTTGGGCACATTGGGTTGCCCATGACCCACGGATCCACCAGAACAGTCTTTCCGCCCGGGGTGCCGATGCGGAACGTGGCGTGGCCCAGCCATGTGAGTCTGATGCCATTAAGATTCATCGTTTTGGAGTTCCAGACATTCAAGTTCTAAGAGAGCAGTTAAATGCCGAGTGCCAAATGGCAACGGCTTTAGTTTAATATGAATCGCCATGGCCGAGCTGAAGGTTCTCTTTACCCGTGAACAGATCGCTCAACGTGTGGCTGAGATGGGCGCAGACATCAACCGTGACTACGCTGGTCAATCCGTGATTCTGCTTGGCGTCTTGAAGGGTGCGGCTATCTTTTTAAGTGATTTGTCGCGCCAACTCAGGATCGACGCCACTTTTGATTTTATCGGCGTATCCAGTTACGGCAACCGCCCGAGCCCTGCCCAGGAACTGAAATCCGGTTGGGATTCCACCGGAGAGGTTCGGCTGACCAAGGACATGGAACAGTCGATGATCGGCAAAAATGTGATTCTCGTAGAAGATATTCTGGATACCGGGCTCACCATGACCTATTTGAAGAAGCTGCTGATGGCGCGCCAGCCGAAATCCTTCCGCATCGCTGCTCTGCTCGACAAACCTTCGCGCAGAAAACAGCCGATTCATGCAGACTACGTGGGTTTCAGCATTCCAGACGAGTTCGTCGTCGGCTATGGGTTGGACTATGCGGAGAAGTACAGAAATCTTCCCGATATTTGTGTAGTACCTCGGGAAGGCTGATCGGACCTGTCGCGGTATCAGCGAGCCAGCTAGCGTTAATTCTGTAATCCACTCCTTCCAGGGTTATTTGCCAGGGTACGGCACGGCCGGGTCCTGCGGTATCGGCTGTTATCATAAGGACTCGTGGGAACTCCAACTACCCAATCCGATGAGTTGAAAATCGAGCCTCTTCTATTAGAAGTGGCGGATGTGGTCAATACCACTCTCGATCTGGACACTACGCTGCGCCGGGTAGCCGAACTGGTGCGCAAAGTCATTGATTACGAAATCTTTGCCATATTGCTGGTGAATGAAAAAGCTCAGGATCTGCGGATCCGATTTCAAGTGGGCTACGCCCGCGAAATCGCCGAAAGAACCAAGGTCAAGATCGGCCAGGGCGTCACCGGAATGGCGGCGCAACGGCGTGAAGCCATCCTGGTGGACGACGTTTCCAAGCATCCCGAATACATCTCGGTAGTAGAGGGAGTGTGTTCAGAACTGGCAGTTCCGCTAATCGTCAAGAACCGGGTAATCGGAGTGCTGAACCTCGAAGCCCTGGAACCCGGCAAGTTCACCGAGGAACACAAGCGCCTGTTGACCTTGATCGGTTCGCGTATGGCGGTCGGCATCGAGAATGCCCGGCTTTACACGCGCACCACTCGCCAGGCCCGTACATTGGTGTTGCTGAATGAGATCGCGCGCGAGCTTACCTCCATTCTTAACGTGGACGAACTGCTGAAGCGCATTGCCGAGCTATTGAGCCGTCTGATTGATTACCAGATGTTCAGCATCATGTTGCTGGACGCGGCGGGAGAAAAGTTGCAGCACCGGTTCTCTCTTCGGTTTCAGGAAAACATACAACTCAAACACGACATCACACTCGGGCAGGGAGTGGTAGGTTATGCCGTCCAGCATCGCGAGGCAGTGCTGGTGCCTGACGTCAACAAGGATTCGCGTTACATCCGCCTGAACCCGGAGACCAAGTCCGAACTTGCAGTACCGCTGATCTACAAAGACAAAGTGATTGGCGTTCTGGACCTGGAGCACACCCGGCGAGGTTTCTTTACCGATGACCACAAACGCACGGTGACAACGCTGGCCGCGCAGGTGGCGATTGCCATTGAGAATGCCCAGCTATATGAGCAGATCGCCCGCCAGGAGAAGCGCCTTGAGCGCGACCTCGCCCTGGCGCGGGAATTGCAATTTCGCCTGCTGCCGCAATCATTGCCAAAGTTTCCAAACCTGGAACTCGCGGCCAAGTTCGCCCCGGCACGGGCGATCGGTGGCGACTTGTACGACTTCGTCAATTACTCACAAGCGCGAATGGGAATGGTAATCGGCGACGTCAGCGGCAAAGGCGCCCCCGCCGCGATTTACGCGGCCCTGGTCAGTGGTATCTTGCGCTCGCACGCGCCCATCGAACCGGGTCCGGCGGAAATGTTGCGAGCCGTAAATTTTTCCCTGGGTGAACGGCGCATTGACGGCCAGTTCGTATCGCTCATATATACCGTCTGGGACGACGAACGCCGCTCCCTTCAGGTGGCAAATTCCGGGCTGCCGCGTCCGCTCTTTGTCCACGATGGCAAGATCGAAGTGATCGAAGCCACCGGTCTGCCTCTGGGTTTGTTCGATGATGCTGAATACGACGAGTTCACCTTCAAAGCCAAACCCGGGGACATGTTTGTCTTCTTCAGCGACGGCATTCTGGACGCGCGCAACCGGGCCGGAGATATGTTTGGGCTCACCCGGATGGAAGAAATCATCTCTGGATGTGCCGAGATTTCGGCCGATTGCGTGGTGAAGTCGCTGTTCAAGGCAGCAGCGGAGCATTCCGGCGGAGAGGAAGCCTTTGACGACGAAACCGTGGTTGCCATCAAGGTGAAAGGCGAGCCCAAGCGCAAGTGAACCATACCCCAGACCGGAGTGGAGGTCGTCCACCGGCCTTTTCATATCGCGAAATCAAAAAGGGATTCCTCCGGCGCAAGGCCGTGGGAGCCATGCTGCAATGCGAAGATGTTCCTCTGGACAATCTAGCGGAACGATATGGCACCCCCCTGTACGTCTATTCCGCATCCACGATTCGCGAACGCCTGCAAACTTTTGAATCTGCCTTCCGCAAGATTCCGCACACCGTCTGTTACTCGGTCAAAGCAAATTCCAGCCTGGGCATTCTTCGAGTCCTCGCCGGTATGGGATGCGGATTCGATGTGGTCTCCGGTGGCGAACTGGAACGGGTGCTGCGCGTCGATCGTCGCGCAGCGAAGAGAGTTGTGTTCTCGGGCGTAGGCAAAACGGTTGAGGAAATGGAGGCCGCTCTCAAGGCCGGCGTCCTGCTTTTCAATGTGGAGAGCGAAGCCGAACTGTGGCGACTGGCGGAGTGTGCGGCCCAAACTGGAGAACGCGCCCGGATTGCGCTACGCGTGAATCCCGACGTTTCGGCGAACACCCACCCCTATATCTCAACCGGCCTCCATCAGCATAAATTTGGTATTCCAGTCAGCGAGGCTCGCAAACTTTACGCGCAGGCTTCCGGGACGAAATATCTTCGGGTTGACGGCGTCAGCGTTCATATTGGTTCCCAGATCACCGACGTGGAACCTTTCGCCCTGGCGATGGAGCGAGTTGCCGAACTGGTGCGGATTCTGCAAGCGGACGGCCATCGTATTCGCTACGTCGATGCGGGCGGAGGCCTGGGTATCGCCTACCGGGCGCAGGAGAGCCACGGCTTTGCCGAACAAGCCGCCCACTATGCTGCGGCGCTGTGGCGCCCTTTGCGCGGACTAAAGGTCCATCTTCTGCTTGAGCCGGGACGCGCCATCGTCGGACCCGCAGGGGCTCTCGTTACTCGCGTACTGTATCGCAAGACGAACGGTCCAAAGAACTTTCTGGTAGTCGATGCGGCCATGAACGATCTTGTTCGGCCTTCTCTTTATGATGCGTACCACGAGATCGTGCCGGCACATATCAATGCCGTGAGCCGGGATTCGAACTCCCCTGATACAGAGACTGTCGACGTAGTGGGCCCGATCTGTGAGACCGGCGATTTCTTCGCCCGCGGCCGAGAGCTGCCAATTGCCGGCGACGGCGACCTTCTGGCCATTCTGGACGCCGGAGCTTATGGAATGGTGCTCACGTCGAACTACAACACGCGGCTGCGGCCTCCCGAAGTTCTGGTCGATGGCAAGTCAGTAAAGCTCATCCGGCGTCGTGAAAGTATGGATGATGTGCTGCGGACGGAAATTCAGCAGCGCTGAGTCTGATCGTCCTGTGTGGGGCGAATACTCATGTCCGCTGCCTTTGACCCTGGGTTAGCCCTTTGCCTCGACCGAGAAGAATCCAATAAGCAGAACCTGACTTCAAAGGCGGCGGACAAGAGTGTTCGCCCACAGCACCTAATTCTGTTCCGCCAGCCTTTTTCGCAATCCTTCCAACTGAGCGGTTCTCTGCGGGTCGGGATGCCGGATGAGAAATCTTTGCATGGAATCGAGTTCTCGAGTGGCAGCATCCCTCTGATTTCCCTCTTCGTACAAACTTACTAGTGTGGCAACCGCGTCCCAATAGGCGGGGTCTGAGTGGCGGGCTAATGACTCGGCGCGCTGGCCCATTGCGGCCAGAACTTCGGCTGCTCTTTCCGGGTGTCCAGCCCGGCGATCACAGCGGACGTCGATGCTCCACACCTTCCAGTATTTTTCCTGCAGGTCGCGCTGGCTTTCGCGCTTGTATTCAACGCTGTACCAGTCGAACGGGCGTATGCGCTGAAGGCGCCACTCGTCGTCGCGGATGCCTTTTTGGGCCATGGCAGTGACGTGGCCTGGATCACCGTTTTGTTCCAGAAGACGCTCGGCCTGATCAACCAGCGGGCTTGGCTCAGGCAGGGGTCCGGGCCGTTGCTGCAATATCGCGCCCGGACACAGCGCGAGAAAATGTTCGCGCTCAGTCTTTTCCTTGTCGTCATTTCGAAATGCCGCCGCGGAATATATTTCTGCCAACGTGCGATGGCCCGGGGCGAAATTCGGATGGCCCTCAAGGAGTTTCGTGATCTCACGGATGGCGGCAAGTGTATTGCGTCCCATCAGGCTGCGGGCGTAGAGGTAGTCATACGTCAGATCGTCCGGGTGTTGCATGGACAAAGTCTGGTACTCCTCAGTGAGCTTTCTCAGGTGGCCTTCGATGCCATAGCGCTGCACCGCATCCTGGTAGAGTTCGTGGACCAGCAGGTCATCAGGATGGCGCTGGCGCAGCGCAAGTAGAGGCGCCACCTTGCTGTCAAAGTCAGAGGGGAGGGCGGTTAGATTGGAACTCTTCGCCAATTCGCTACGGATCTCAGGAGAAAGGTTGCACTCAGCCGACCACGCCTTCCGGGGGAAGAAGCAGAGAAGGAGAGCACTCAAAGCGATACTGGCCGGCAGATTCGTCAAGCGAACTTCGCGATAAGACATCATGATGTCAACGACGGAGAGGGATCGCGGAGAGCTCTGGGGGAAGAGCCTCCGCAATCCCAGGGTTGAACGAGCACAACCAACATCCCGAGCGGTTTCTTCGAACAAGTTTCTTCGAACAAACTCCTTCCAACGAGCTGGTTCCAACAAGCTACAAAGATCGCAGGAAATTCAACAGATCCTGCATCTGCGAGCGGTTGAGCGAATTGAATCTCCGGATTACCGAGTTGGCTTCGGAGCCGCAGCTCTGGCGATTGCAGTCGGTCGAGGCATGTGCCTGAATGACCTGCATCAGGTCTGCGGTTCTTCCATCGTGCAGGAAGAAGAGGCGCTGGCCCAAGCCCCAGAGCGGAGCAGTGCGGAACTGGTCAGGACCGGCCGCTCCCTGGTTAATCCCATCCGACAAACGCGCCCCCATGTGATGGAGAGCAAAGTCGGAGTAAGGATGATAAGTAACGTTCGACATAGCCGCTGATTTCGCCATGCCGGTGGTAAGAGTCGAGGTGTGGCAAAGAGCGCAACCTACACTGTTGAACAGGTTGGCGCCATTCGCAGTGGAAGTGGTCTGCGGCCCCGGCGTCGGGGGAGCCGAGAGGCGCATGAAGGCCGCAAAGTTCACCAGGTCGGATGACATCTCTGCCTCCGTGCCGGTCGGGCCCCCACTGTCGTTAACCATCCTGGTAGCGTCTTCTGGCGATCCGTTGTAAATGCAGCCTGCGGCCGCCGCCCGTTCGTTGCCAAATGCTTCGTTCGACACTCCCTGCTCAACGTTGTAGGCCTCTCCAGCGAAGACCAGCAGGGACTTGTTTTGCGCCTTCCAGCCAAACCTGGTGATGGTGCCATCGTTGCCGCTCATGTTGAAGCTGCCGTTGATGCCAAGTTGAGACTTGATTCCGCTGCTGGCTGCAAGATTAGCCTGCAAAGTCGAGTCCGGAGTTGCCTCCACGAGACCAAGCCCAAACACTGGAGTTGGGATGCGGAAGATCACGTTACGGGCAGCAACCTGCTGAGTGAAGTTCGGTTGAGCCAGCGTGCAACCTTCAGCGTCGCTGCGGCCCATGATGGTAAAGAGACCGTGAACCCCGCCATCGAGCGAGCCGTCGGGGTTGTGGATGAATCGGGATTCTCTGACTGGCCCGCTGGCTGTGATGAACGAGGGGATGGTGTTAGTGGCACCATCCAAATTGGCTAATGCAACTTGCGGGTTCGGGACAGGATTTTGCTTGCTGCTAAGTCCCGGGCTGCTGCCTCCAACCGCGGGTTGTGCATGGCACTGTGCACAGCTGTTGCCGTTAAACGTTGGACCCAGGCCGCTGCCTGACTCACCAGTCACGCTCCCACTCACCGAATCTACCTCCATGAAATCCCCAATCGCCTCGTTAAAGAACGACTGTTCGTCGGGACTTAGTCCGGGAAAGAAGCCTCCAGCTCCCGCAGCACCACCGCGCGGCCCAGGATCATGCTGAGCCTCAAGGGTTCCAGCGCTCACGACTACAGTCAACGCGAGACCCACAACCGCGAGCAACTTATGACGTTTCATGCTGCACCTCGATGCATGTGTGCGACCACACTCCGGCGTCGAGCCAGGTGTTGCTTACTGGGAGAGGCGCGTTTTTCGTTTTTTGCCGGCTCGACCCCGCCAACCAGCGTTGGCGTCGCTGCTTCAGCCGAGCGGCTTGAAAGTGGCTATCGGCGCGGCTTTCCACGTGTCCGCGACGAATGTTTTGAAAAGTTAATGGAAGTTACTCCCGAATCGGGATCCAGTCAAGATCGCCGGAAGTACATCCCGGTCTGTGCAAAAATCCCCGGTCGGCGACGATTCAGGCACAAAATTATTCGCAGGACGAAACCAGGAAACAGGAAAGGGGCCACTGGCCCTGCACCTTCAATGGCATCCAGAGCGGGCGCGAATGGTCCAGGAAGGGACAACGAACACTCCAGTTCGAAAGAGTTTTAGCACCCGGTAATTACTTATCGCGCTTCCCTGTCAGTCGCGTGTTTAGTATTCGCGTTGGCGTTGGCGTCCCAAACCGTTTTGCCCCCAACAATTGTGGTTATGACTCTCACTTCGCGAATCTTCACCGGATCGATGGCAAAGATGTCATCGTTGAGCAATACCATATCTGCCAGCTTGCCGGGCGTGATCGAGCCCTTCTGGTTTTCCTGGAACTCGGCGTACGCGGATCCCATGGTGTAAGCCTCTATCGCTTCAGGCAGGGTCAGTTTCTGCTCCGGAAACCATCCACCCGGATTCTTGCCGTCCAATGTAGCGCGGGTGACCGCGGCATAGACGGACAACATCGGGTTAAGAGGAGCGACGTTCCAGTCTGTGCCGAACGCAAGTCGCACGCCGTGATTCAGGAAGGTGCGAAATGCGTAGGTGCGGCTGGCGCGGTCGTGGCCGATACGTCCCTCGGCCCAGCGCCCGTCGTCGATCGCGTGGTAAGGCTGGACTGACGCGATTACGTGCAGCTGGGCAAAGCGCTCGAAATCCTTGGCTGCCATGTGTTGGGCATGCTCGATACGGAAGCGGCGATCACTTTCCCCATGCGCCTTCACGACCTCGCTATAGAGGTCGAGGATGATCGAAATGCCCTGGTCGCCGATAGCGTGAGTGCAAATCTGCAGGCCTGCTGCATCGGCCCTCATCATGCGATCCTGCATGAGGGAAACCGGATGCATCTCGTCCGAGAGCAATCCCCGATTGCCAGGCTGGGTGGAAAAAGGATCGAAGAAATAGGCGGTGGCGGAGCCGAGAGAACCATCGGCGTAGCCCTTGAGGGCACCAATGCGAAGAAACGGACCGCCAAAGGCATGGCGGATCCCGATCTTAACCTGATCGTCGACGCTCGGAATGAGAGGTGCCGCGTAGATGCGAGCTGTAAGTTCGCCGCGCAGCAGTAATTCGCTGTAGATGGCAATGTCCGCGTATTCCGGATTCATGTGCTGCACACTGGTGACGCCAAGAGAGGCGGCGTGTGCCAGCGCGCGCCTGACGGCTTTCAAGCGTTGCTCATGCGAGAGTGGAGGTTCTATTTTCGTTACAAAGTCCATGGCAGCGTCTTTCAGCGCGCCGGTGGGGTTCCCCTGAGCGTCGCGAACGATGACTCCGCCGGGAGGGTCCGGAGTCTGGGCGGTAATACCCGCCAGCCGAAGCGTGACCGAGTTGGCCAGGGCCATATGGCCGTCATAGCGAGTCAGAAAAACAGGCGTGTCAGCAGTGAATGAGTCGACGAGCTCCTTTGTCGGCATCTTTGCCGGCGTCCATTTGGTTTCATCCCAGTCGCCACCGGTAATCCACTCGCCCTTTGGAGTGACCTTGGCGCGCTCCGCGATACGGCGAGCGAATTCCTCTGCGCTGGTGGCGTCATTGAGGGGCACCCGGTCGAGCGCGAGCCCGCCATCAACAAAATGCACATGCGAGTCGTTGAACCCGGGCAGCAATACCTTGCCTGCCGCGTCGATGACACGTGTGCGTAAACCACGCCAGGCCTCGATCTCTTCGTTTGATCCAACCGCCACGATGCGTTCACCCAGCACAGCAACCGCCTGGGCTGATGGATGACTTTCATCTACGGTCCAGACTTTCGCATTGCGGACGATCAGATCCGCAGCCGGCTGAGCCTGCGCCCCACTCTGCGCACCAACGACGGAGGACAACGTGATACCCGACAACAAAAGAACCAGCAGGCGAACTGTTTTCATGGTTTGACCATTGGTCATGCAGAGATTTGGCGCATTCGCATCGATCGATTACCTTAACACCTTTGTGCCAATCACCCGCACACAGGGGCCATTGTCGTGCAAAGAACAAAAGCAGTAATCTCAGACATCGAAAAACACTTTCTGGCCAGCTTGAACGCGGTAATGGTCCGCGTCGGGGAAGTAAACACTTTTTTCATTACGCACTTTTCTTTGAGTGCTGAGGCTGGCAGACTCTAGTCACATGGGAATGGCATCGACAACCGTTTATGGATCAACCCATCCCCGGGTAAGGGTGTTGATCGCCGACGACCACGAAGTGATGCGAATGGGCATTCGAAACCTGATTCAGTTCCGGTCAGGCTGGAGTGTCTGCGCGGAGGCAAGCAACGGGCAGGAAGCCGTGGAAAAAACCCTTCAGTTTCACCCTGACGTTGTGGTTATGGACCTGACCATGCCGGTGATGAACGGGCTTGAAGCTGCGCGTGAAATTGTCAGGACTCAACCAGAAATCCCCGTGATCCTGTTCTCGCTGCATGTGTCCGACGATCTTTATCCGGACCTGCAAAAGGAGGGGATTCGTGGCGCCGTTGCCAAAGCGGATGCCGCCAGAGATCTGACGCAGGCGGTAGAAGCTGTATTGCGCGGGGGGACTTTCTTTCCTGCGAGGAGAGTGGCTTCCTAACCTGAACTCGACTTATAGGAGCGGCAGGCGCTGGCCGGTTATGGGGAGGTAACCAGCGCCTGCCAAGTGCTCCTTCGCGTTGGGGTACTCCATTACTACTTCTTCTTCCGGCGTGACGCTATCCGGATAATCCTGTAGACATCAAAGAGAAACCAGCCCAGCAAACCTTAAGAGGATATTCGTCTGGACCGGACAGCCTAGGTTGAATAGTCAGCATTGATGCGCACGTACTCAGCGGTTAAATCAGTCGTAAGAAAGACGGCAGAAAAACGCCCCCGGCCCAAACGAATGCGGATCTCGCTGGTGGGAAGGGCCAGAGCCTGATGTGCCCTGGCTTCGTCGAAAGCAGACGCCACGCCGCCCCGGCACACCACCTGATCGCCGATTCTTATGCTTACACCGGCGGGATTCAGGGCGATTCCTGACCGCCCCACCGCGGCGAGAATGCGTCCCCAATTCGGGTCGGCGCCTGCCCATGCCGTTTTCACCAGCATCGAGTGAGCTACGGTTCGGGCCACCTGGATGGCCTCGCTGCGGGTTTTGGCTTGTTCTACCGTGAGCCGAATCACGTGTTGCACGCCCTCACCGTCGGAGATAATCTGCCAGGCCAGCGACTGGCACACCTGCTGCAAAGCTGTGGAAAATTTGTTTCTGACGGCTGCGGCCTTCAAGTGCACGCCACTCTGGCCGCTGGCCAGAAGCAAGACGGTGTCGTTAGTGGAAGTGTCGCCGTCGATCGAGATGCAGTTAAAGCTGTCGTCGCACGCATCCCGTAGAACCTGTTTCAATTGAGTGAGGGGCGCAACGATATCGGTAAAGAGGTAGACCAGCATGGTGGCGAGCTGCGGGTGAATCATGCCAGCTCCCTTTGCGATCCCCAGTAAACTCACGCTCGCCTTTCCCGAACGAAATCCTGCGCCTGCGAGCTTCGGCTGCGTATCGGTGGTCATTATGGCCTCGGCGAAGCTTGCGATGGCCTCCTGCGTGCCTTGCGTTCCGGCTGCAAGTTCAGGCAATCGCGAAATGATCTTTTCGACCGGCAGGGGGACACCGATGATGCCTGTGGACGAAGGAAAGACTTCTGCTGTGGGTACACCAAGCAATTCTCCCAGCTCCCGGCAAACCCGCTGGCAAGCCTTTACCCCCGATGGCCCGGTGGCGCAGTTCGCATTGCCGGAGTTCACGATCACTGCGCGCACGCGTCCCCGGCTGGCCGCTAATGAGGTACGCCCCACGACGAGAGGCGCTGCCACAACCCGGTTTTTCGTGAACATGGCGGCGGCGGTGGTTCCCTGGCAAGCCTGGACAAGCGCCAGATCGGAACGGCCGCTGGCCTTGATGCCGGCGCAGGAGGCTGAAAAACTGAAGCCGGCGGGGAGACAGATCTTGTTTGCGGGAAAGCTCCGAGCTTTCATACCTCGATCTTCACCAGCCAGTTTGACGGCTGAGGAAGCATCGCGAACCTGGGCAGTTCGCCGCGCACCATGGCGACTTCATCGCAATTATGAAATCGAGGACAGACAATGCAGTCTTTGTGGATTTTGTCGGGCAAATCCTCACGCTGCGCCATGGAAAATCCCAGGCGGGCGAAAAATTCAGGGATTCGGGTAAACAGGCAGATCGAACTGACGTTGTGCTTGCGGGCTTGCGCCAGCAGCGCCTTCACCAAAAGCTCGCCACCTCCCGAACCCTGACGGGCGGGATCGACAGTGATCGATCGGATCTCCGCCAGGTGCGGCCCGTAGAGGTGAAGGGCGCCGCAACCGATAATATCGCCGCGATGTTCCAGCACAACGAAGTCGCGCACATTCTCGCAAACTTCGGCGAAGGTTCGCGGCAGAAGAGTTCCGTCTCCGGAATAAGCCTCAATCAGAGCGTGTATCTGCTCCGCATCGGGAAGAAGGGCTTCACGCGTGCGCATGGATTCCCTCCCGCAGCGACTCAACTTTCTTCCTGGCGTCAGTCAGAGCCTGCCGGACTCGTGCAGGGGCCGTGCCGCCGGGCACGTCATGGATATTCAGTACGGCCTGCAACGAGAGGCTGGAATAAAAATCCTGATCGAAGGCTGGGTTCAACTGGCGTAATTCCTCCAGGGGAAGATCTGCGAGCTCACATTTTCTTTCGATGCACATTTGTACTGCTTTGCCGATTTGTTCATGGGCCATCCGGAAAGGAACTCCCTGGCGCACCAGGTAGGTGGCTCCCGCCCATGCATTCATGAATCCGGACTCCGCTGCTTCCTGCATCCGCTCATGATTGAATTCCACAGCTTTCATCCAACCGGAAACGAGGGGCAACAGCGAACGCACGGTTTCAGCAGCATTGAACAATGGTTGCTGAGTTTCCTGCAAATCCTTGTTGTACGCCAGGGGAAGGCCCTTCATAGTGACCAGCAGCGCGGTTGCGTCTCCAATCATGCGGGCAGCCTTGCCGCGCGTAAGCTCCAGCAGGTCGGCATTCATTTTCTGCGGCATGGCACTGCTTCCGGTTGAATAGGCTTCCGGTAACCGGACGAACCCATATTCCTGCGACGAAAACAAAACCATTTCCTCGGCCCAACGACTCAGATGCATCGCCAACAGCGAAAGCACGTTTACAAATTCGAGGACGAAATCGCGGTCGCTGGTCGCATCGATACTGTTCGAGGTGGGAGCATCGAAGCCAAGTTCCAGAGCCATGGCGCGACGATCCAGAGACAGGGTTGCGCCCGCCACCGCCCCGGAACCCAGGGGACACACATTCAAACGCTTGCGGCAGTCGGCCAGTCTTTCTCCATCGCGCAGAAACATTTCGACGTAGGCCAGCAGCCAGTGTCCTACCAGTACCGGTTCGGCCCGTTGCAAATGCGTGTACGCAGGCATGGCAGCGTTACCCGTCTGCTCGGCCCGGTCGAGAAATGCGCCGAGAAAATCTGCCAGGTCAGATCGCAGTTGATCGATTGCAGCCCGAACATAGAGACGCAGGTCGGTTGCGATCTGCTCGTTGCGGCTGCGCCCGCTGTGCAACCTGTAGCCGGTATCGCCAATGAGCGCGACCAGCTTTTTCTCCACGAAGTGATGGACGTCTTCGGCCTCACCATCCTCCAGAAAAGCCGGGGACGCTGCCGCCTTTTCCGCAATCTGATCCAACCCCTGAAGAATGGTGATGAGTTCGCCGGAAGACAACACTCCCGCATTCTTCAGCGCGCCCGCGTGAGCGCGGCTGGCCGCCAGTTCCTCATGCAACAGGCGCCGATCGAACTCGAACGACCTCTGCCAGCGCTCGAACTCCGGGTCGAGCGGCTGGCGGAAGCGCCCAGACCACATCTTCATCTCGAAACCTCGGTCTTCGCCGCTTCGGTCTTCGCCGCTTCCGATTTCGCCGATCGAATCTGCGCCCGCGATCGCGAGGGCAGACCCAGAATACGGATGAAGCCTTCCGCGTCTTTCTGGTCGTAACTGTCGCCCATAGTGAAGGACGAAAGATCGGTGCGATACAACGAGTTTTCCGACTGGCGGCTTAGCACCGACACATTGCCTTTGTATAAACCCAGAGTCACGGTGCCCGTCATGTCCCGCTGCGTGCTCTCAACGAACGCGTCGAGGGCCTCTCGCAAGGGCGTGAACCAGAGGCCGTAATACGCCAGCTCCGCATACTTCAGCCCAATGTGCTGCTTGAAATGCGAGACATCGCGTTCCAGGCAGAGCGCTTCAAGTTCGCGATGGCCGGCAATCAGCAAGGTTCCGCCCGGAGTCTCGTAACACCCGCGCGACTTGATACCCACAAACCGGTTCTCTACCAGATCGATTCGGCCGATCGCATTGCGTCCGCCAATCTCGTTGAGCAGCTCGACCAAAGAAACGGGATCAAGCTTCATCCCATTCACCGAAACCGGAGTACCCTTCTCGAAGCCGATTACGACTTGCTCCTCGCGATCTGGGGCATCCTGAGGCGAGCGGGTCAATTGCCACGTGCTGGGGAGCGGAGCATTGCCTGCATCTTCCAGTTCCCCGCCTTCGTGGCTGATGTGCCACAGGTTGCGATCGCGGCTATGAATCTTTTCGCGGCTGGCGGTAACGGAAATTCCCCGCTTCTCGGCATAGTCGAGACAATCTTCGCGCGACTTCAGATCCCACTCCCGCCATGGGGCGATGACCTTCAGCTCCGGAGCCAGCGCTTGATAGGTAAGTTCAAAGCGCACCTGATCGTTGCCTTTGCCGGTGCAGCCGTGGGCGACCGCGGTTGCGCCTTCGCGCAGGGCAACTTCCACCTGGTGCTTGGCGATTACTGGCCGCGCCAGGGACGTTCCCAACAGGTATTTATGTTCGTAAACTGCACCAGCTTTCAGCGCCGGAAAAACGTAGCCCGTCAGAAACTCCTCGCGCATGTCCTCGACCACCACCTTGCTGGCGCCGGTCTTGTACGCTTTTTCGACGACGGCTTCGATGTCGTCTCCCTGGCCCACGTCTCCGACCATGGCGATCACGTCGTAAGCGTAGTTTTCCTTCAGCCAGGGAATAATGATGGAGGTATCGAGCCCTCCGGAATAGGCAAGAACTACTTTCTCAGATACTCTTTCAGGCATTCGCATTCCTCGAATTCGTGCGGCCCACCTTGCCGCCAAGCAGTAGTAACAGGATGGCCTTCTGCACATGCAGGCGGCTTTCCGCCTGATCGAATACCACCGAGCGATCGGAATCCATCACTTCGTCGGTGATTTCCATTCCGCGATGCGCGGGCAAGCAGTGCATGAAGACGGCGTGAGGCGCCGCGCCGGCCACGAGTTTCCGGTTTACCTGGTAGGGCGGGAATATCTGATTTCTTTCCTGCTCTTCATGCTCGTGACCCATGCTGGTCCAGGCATCAGTATAGATCGCGTCAACCCCGTCAACAGCCTGTTTTGGGTCGTTGAGGATCTCAATACCCGCACCCGTCTGTCGGGCAATGTCATGGGCGTCGGCAACGACTTGCGCGTCTGCCTCGTATCCCCTGGGCGTTGCGATCCGGATCCTGGAACCGAGAGTGGCCGCCAACAGCAGCAGCGAGTGGGCCACATTATTTCCGTCGCCAACGTAAGCCAGGCAAATTTTCCGCAAATCGCCGAACCTTTCCATCAGCGTGAAATAGTCGGCCAGCGCCTGGCAGGGATGCTCCAGATCGCTGAGTGCGTTGATCACCGGCACGCAGGCGTGCTCAGCCATTCCCTCCACGGTGCCGTGAGCATAGGTGCGCAGCACGATGGCATCGATCCAGCGCTCGACGTTGTGGGCGATGTCACTCAGTTTTTCGCGTGCGTCCAGGCGGCCGGCGGTCTGGTCCATAAAAAAGGCGTTGCCACCCATGCTGGCCATTCCCGCTTCAAAAGTCAGGCGGGTGCGCAGCGATTGCTTCTCGAAAAACATCACCATCTGCTTGCCGGCCAACGCCGTCCGGAAATTAGCGGGGCGCGCCTTCAACAATCCTGCGAGATGGAAAATCGTTTCAACCTCAATGGGGCTGAGGTCGCGAATAGAAATGAGATCGCGGCCCGGGAATGTCGTGGCTGCCGCGGGCGGAACGACCTGGGTTGCTTGGGGCTGGCTGCTCACCTTGATTGGCTCCTTCTTGTCAGCTTCACGATGCTGGTCTGCTTTTTTGGTTCGCTGGAAGTCAGGGCCGAGTCGAGCGCCCGGATAACCTGGTCCACATGAGTTCGCTGAATAATGTATGGCGGCAAAAATCGTAACACCGTGTCCTGGGTGCGATTGATCAGGATGCCACCGGCCAACAACTGGGCAACCACGGCCTTGGCCCTATCCGCAGAATCCAGATCCATACCCAGCATCAATCCGACACCGCGAATTTCCTGCACGCAGGCGTGTTTGGCTTTGAGCCCCTCCAGCTTGCCGTGGAAATATTCACCGGTCTTGCGGATGTGCACCAACATTCGGTCCAGCACCCGCAGAAACTCAATCGCCACCGAACAGGCCAACGGTCCACCGCCGAAGGTTGTTCCGTGCATTCCGGGATGCATGCCGCTGGCGACGCGATCGGTAGTAAGCAATGCCCCCAGCGGAAGTCCGGCCGCCAATGGTTTTGCCACCGTGACGATGTCGGGCTTGATTCCATAATGTTGATAGGCGAAGTACTTCCCGGTGCGGCCCAGCCCGCATTGGATTTCGTCGAGAATCAACAGCGATCCGGTACGGTCGCAGAGCTGTCGGGCAGTCTGTAAAAACTCGGGGCTGAGCGGCCGGATTCCGCCTTCACCCTGGATGGTCTCCAGGCAAATGGCGCAGACGCTGCCATCAAATTGCCGCTTCAGGTCGTCAACGTCATTGAACGGAACAAAGCCAACTCCCGGCACCAGCGGCGCAAACGGGTGCCGGTACTTCTCCTGCCCGGTCGTGGCCAGTGAGCCGAAGGTGCGTCCGTGAAATGAATTCTCCAGGGCCAGCAGGCGCCACTTGGCTTTGTGGCCGTTATTGTTCTGGGTGCGCGCATAAGCTCGCGCCATCTTGAGCGCGCCCTCCCAGGCCTCGGTTCCGCTGTTGCAAAAAAATGCTTTGTCCAAGCCGGAGATTTTGGTCAGCCGCTTGGCAAGTTCCGCCTGGAACTCGTGGAAAAAGAGATTCGACACGTGAATCAGCCGCCCGGCCTGCCGCTTCAGCGTCGACTGAATCACAGGATGGGCATGGCCGAGCGCGTTGACCCCAATTCCACTGAGGAAATCGAGATAGCGCTTGCCCCGGGAATCCCACAGATAGACGCCGCGCCCGCGCTCGAAAAGCACGCGCTGGCGGTCGTAAGTCGGCAGCAGCAACTTGGATTCGGAACGAACCACGGCAGCCAGGCTCATGCGACCGTCACCTCCGTGCCGCCATAGAGCTTGGTGAGATAGAACTGCGGCAGCGTGTCGGCCTGCGATGCCGGCAGGATACGGACTCGCCCCACGCCTCGCTTCAGGGCCTGACCACATGCCTCCAGCTTCGGGAGCATGCCTCCGGCAATCTCCGCGCTTTCAACCATGGCGGAAATCTGCGTGGTATTCAGCCACGGCATCACCACGCCCTCGGCATTCTTCACGCCCGCAACGTCGGTCAGAAAGATAAGGGTGTCCGCATGGCAGGCTACGGCGCAGGCTGAGGCCATCTGGTCCGCATTGACGTTGTAGTACTCGCCATCCGAACCCAGCGCAACCGACGACAGAACCGGAATTCCTCCCTGGCCCCAGATGGCGTCCAGCCAGCGCGGCTCAACCGAGCAAATTTCGCCTACATAGCCCAGGTCGTAGCCCGGCGTCTGCTTTTTGCGGGCGCGGAACGACATTCCGTCGCCGCCACACAGCCCGATTGCGGGACGTCCTGCCGCAACAATAGCCGCGACCAGACTCTTGTTGACCATGCCAGCCAGCACCATTAAGGCCACGTCGCGCGTCTCCGCGTCGGTGATTCGTAGCCCGTTTACGAAATCGCTTTGCTTGCCCAAAAGCTTCAGCGTTCGCGTCAGGGCCGCGCCGCCGCCATGCACCACGGTCACGCGGTGACCGTCGTCCGCCAGTTCAACGATGGCGCGAGCACACTTTTGCAACGTGGCTTTGTCCTCGAGTGCCGCGCCGCCCAGCTTGATTACAATTTTCACTGCAGACCTTCCTGTTCCTTAAACCCATACATCAGGTTCATGTTCTGAACTGCCTGTCCTGCCGCGCCCTTTAGGAGGTTGTCCACACACGATACCAGCACCAACCGGCGTCCATCTTCCGCCAGGCAAAAACCGAGATCGCAATAGTTGGTGTGCAGCGAGAACTGGATCTGCGGAAGCTTCGGTGTCGCGAACACTCGTACCCAGGGTTTGCCCGAGTAAAAATCCTGAAAGCAGGATTCCACTTCCGCGGGCTTGGTCTCGCGCTTCAGGTGCACATAAATCGTCGAAAGAATTCCCCGCGGAATCGGCAGCAGATGCGGAGTGAAAATCAGCTCTCCATCGTTCAGCTTCAACTGCTCAAGAATCTCTCCCACATGGCGATGGCCGAAGACCGAGTAGGCGGAAAGATTGTCCGCCACCGAAACGAAGTGAGTACGCGCTGTCGCTTCCTTGCCCGCGCCGGAGACTCCCGACTTCGAATCGGAAATGATTCCCTTCTCCCGATCGATCACGTCCGCGGCCAGCAACGGAGCCAGCGCAAGAATGACAGAGGTCGCGTAGCACCCGGGATTGGCCACCAGCGCCGCGCTCGGCAGCCGGTCGCCGTTCAGCTCGGGCAGTCCGTAAACTGCCTTTTCGGTAAGCTCGGCCGCGGTTACGGCATTCGCATCCTGGAAGCCATAAATCGCCCGGTGTTGCGCCTCCTGCAACCGCCAGGCGCCGCTTAGGTCGATCACTCGCATTCCGCGGGCAGATCGCCTCCGGAACCAGAGCCCGCGAAACTTCGTGCGGCGTAGCCAAAAACAGGAGCTCGACTTTTTGCGACTGCAACTCACGACCAGGACAACGGCTGCATCGGATAGCCGCCGTTGCCGGAGATGGCGGGATACATATCGGCCAGGTTAGCGGTGGCAGCTTCGCCGGAACGCTGAAGCATCACCGGTGTTTCTAACTGCGGGTGCCGCAGGAGAATGCGCGCCAGTTCGAAGCCGGAGTACCCGGTTGCTCCTAAAATCGCGGTTTTGAGTTTGCCCGTCATTTCTAATTCGTTATCCCGGCACCTTATTCCGTTGCTTTATCCCGCTCCTAGGCCAGCATCTCCTGAATCCGGGCGGCCAGTCGGCCGGCGCCTTTTCTTGTCGGCACACACCATCAAGATCGTGTCGTCGCCCGCGATGGTTCCGATGGCTTCCTCCCAATCCTGCCCGTCGAGCGCGGCAGCGACCGGTTGCGCGCTGCCCACGGTGGTCTTGATCACCAACTGGTTCTGCGCCGCCCTTACTTCCAGCACAAACTCGCGCACCAGTCTCGAAACCGGCGGCAACGCCGGCTCCGATACAGCTTCACCCGGCAGCATGTACCCCGCCCCGGTCTTCACCAAACCGAGATCGTGAATGTCGCGCGAGAGCGTCGCCTGCCCTACTTTCAAACCACGTTTGCTCAATGCACGCTGCAAATCTTCCTGGCTGCCAACCGACCTTTCTTCCAGCAATTCCAGGATGATCTTTTGCCGCAGCGGCTTGCTCATATGAATGACTATTCATCGTAATGAATAATTATTCATTTATGGTAAAGGATGCAGGCTGGGTGTCAAGAAGAAATTTCGATTCGAGCTAGAAATAAAACACGCAGCGCTTTTGCCCGCTCGGTCATCGCCGAATGAGGACATGACTCGACAAGCCTACTCCTGGCACAACATTGCGGAGCGTTGCTCCGCTGGACAGCCGGGGACGGCTGTCCCCACATGGATGAAGCCTGTTACCGCTCCGGCACGAGCGGGACGCTCGCGCCCACCTTCACCATGCTCCTTCAGCCTGACACATGGCCTGCGAAGAGCTCGCTGCGAGGACCGGCTCCGGAACAGCGGATTGAGAAGAACGATCGGTGCAGACGCTGCACTGCTTCGACCGCGCGCGATTCGTCCACCAGGAAGCTGATGTTCCGCTCCGACGCTCCCTGGCAGATCATGCGCACGTCGATGTCGGCGATGGCGCGGAACGCCTGGCTGGCAATCTCCGGACGCCGCCGAATCTGCTCACCTACCAGGCAGACCAGCGCCTTGTGGTTTTCCCAGCGCACGTTGGCCATGCCCTTCAATTCCTCAGCGATCGATGGCAACGCCGTCACCGAACTCACCAGCAGCGCGAGGCTACCGCGCGAAGCCGAGAGCAGATCCAGGCTGTGCTGATGACGCTCGAACACATCGAATACTTCGCGCAGCAACTCGGGCGCGAACCAGCGCATCGGCTCGATATCCACGATCGCGACACCGCGCTTCGCGGTGACCGCTTTGACCCGGCCATCGGTTTCGCAATGCGCCACGATCTCGGTTCCGGCGCAATCCGGATTGCGCGAATTGAGCACCCACACAGGAACATTGCTGCGCATCGCCGGCACCAGCGTGGCCGGATGCAGCACCTTGGCTCCGAAGTAGGCCAGGTCGGCGGCTTCATCAAAGCTCATGCGGGCAACCCGGTCGGCATCGGGACACAGGGCAGGATCGGTGGTCATGATGCCGTCCACATCGGTCCAGATCTCGATCCGACTGGCGTGCAGTCCGGCGCCAACAATCGAAGCACTGAAGTCGGAGCCGCCACGCCCCAAAGTGGTGGGAATGCCGTCGCGCGTCGCGCCGACAAATCCGCCCATCACCGGAATCCGGCCCGACTTCAGCAGCGGGAGCAGCACCGCCTGCAGACGCTCGTTGGTATCGTCCCAGAGCGGCGTCGCCCGCGTGTGCGCAGCGTCGGTGACGATGCACTCTCTCGCATCCACCAGGGCCGCGTCCAATCGCTCGGCCTCGCAGCGCGGCGTGCACCAGCTTGGAGGAGAGTGACTCCCCGACTCCCAGGAGCTGATCCTGGGCATGAGGCGTGAAGGCCTTTTCCCAGGCGATGCGGCTCAACACCGGCGCCAGAGCATCGAATTCGCGGGCAAATTCGCGGCACAAACGGCTCGTTCGTCTCCGCTCACCAGGTCGGCGGCCACGGCTTCATGCCGTTCTCGAAGCAGTTGAAGACTTTCGCGCGCAGCGTCCAATCGTCCCTCCGCCGCGGCCCAGCCCGCATTCATCAACTGGTCGGTAACCTTGGCGAGCGCGCTGACCACCAACACTGGACGCTCCGGCCAGTGCTCGCCGAACCAGTTGACACAACCGTCGGATGGCCGCCGCATCCTGCACCGAAGTGCCGCCGAATTTCATGACTACACATTCGTCTCGCCGCTTCGCCTGCCCTCTAACCGTTGGATCGCTCATCTTGATCTCCCCTTGTGTTCTTCACGTTGTTGGTGGTCATGTTTGGAGCAAATAAAAAACCCACCGGCCAGTTGCTTCTGGCGGTGGGTCTTGTCAGCTGTTAGAACTTTATGTTGCTCAGCTCACCAGGCGCCCTCCCCCAGAAGACACGCTAATTCGTGTCGATGTGCCTGTGCTCATCGATGTAATTCGCTTAGCCTTAGCCTTCTGGGTAGTTGAGGTCATTGGGTATCGCTTCGCAATCTTGCCGGAAACTAGTTATGCTGCTCCCGGCCCAATCTTTTTGGTTCGGAAGTATCAGGGTTGAATTCTTCGAAGAATTGCATCAGCCGGTCGACCAACCTGCGTCGGCCTCCGATCACATGCAGACCGCTCTCGTGCTGATGCTCTTCCAGGATTTTGTTCAAACCGCTTTCCAATTGATTCATACTGCACCCCCTCAGCTGGGTTCAAGTTACGTTGATAACCATGCCGCCATTAAAAACTTCTGAGGCCTGCGCCAACTCACGGTTAGAGTAGCAACTCCCGCCTGTAAACAGAAATTTGAAATTATGATTGATGGCATCGACAAATTCGATAGGCCGATCGCCGTCCAATGGGCTACTTCGAGGCGGAGGCTAACTGCCGGACGGTGCTGATGAAGGTCGAGGTAGCGCGGGTGTGGGTACGGTCGCGACGGTAGGCGATCCCCAGTTCCCGCCACAGCTCTTCGTCCTTGATGGGAATCAGCTTGACTCTGCCCGGCCAGCACCTGGTCGCGGGCAAAGCTGGAACTGATCAGCGATACTCCCAGCCCGGCCGCAACGAAGCTCTTGATCATGCCCACGCTGGGCAATTCCATCCGCACCTGCAAGTGGGAAGCGTAGGGCCGAAACAGCTTGTCCATCAACCGGCGGCTGTAGCCGGTCTTGGGCAACAGCAGCGGTTGTTTGGCGATTTCGCTGATGGGCACAACTTCCAGCTTCGCCAAAGCATTTTGCGGACTTACCATCAGCATGAGCTGGTCGCGAAAAATGGAATGTGTCTTCAGGCTGGCCGACTTTACCGGCAGGGTGACGATACCCACGTCGATGGTGCCGTTCTCCAGCTTTTCAACAATCTTGTAGCTGAAGTTGCGATAAATACTGATTTGCACGCTGGGATACAGATGACAGTACTTGGCAAAGACGTCCGGCAGCACGTACAGACAGGTCGCCTCGTTGGCGCCGATCACCAGCGTGCCGCGCGGACTGGCACCCTGATCCGCGACCGCGAGCAGAGACTCGTCCCGCATCTGCAGCAGGCGTTCCGCGTAGGCGAACAGCACTCGGCCGGCAGGAGTCAGGGTAACGTCCTTGCCGGAGCGATCGAGCAGCCGGTCGCCATACTCCTGCTCCAATTGGCGAATCTGCGCGCTGACTGCGGACTGCGATCGGAAAACTTTTTGCCCCGCCCGGGAAAAACTCCCCAGCTTAGCCACTTCCAGAAACGTTACTAACTGGTCGAAGTCCATGAGTAGGGAAAGATTATAGCGGACAAGTGCAAGGGATTCTCAAACTCCGCATCTGCCAGGGGCTCACGAAGGCAGCGATGTCTAACGAATCTGTGAGATACTGACGCTGGTGACCTCAAGCCAGCCCGGGCTGCATCGGCGACGATCGTTCCCGGTCTTTAAGACACCGGGGTTTTCAGGAAGGCTCCGAGCGCCCCGGTCGCAAATACCGGCACCGCGTAGAGCCGCCGGCATCACCGGACGCCTGAATCTGGTCAGAATCGGCGCCCAGGTCTCGCGCGATCGTACACGGCAGGACCAACGGTTCGACCCGCAGAAACGGCAAGCGGCGCGGACGAATTCAACAAAGCCGCAGCGCGCGGGCTGCCCGTCAGACGCAAGTGCTTGCGCAACACCCGGCGCAGCCAAACTTCTTCCCGAACTTCGATGGGAGACAAGTCGCACCGAGTGCTGGTTGTAGCCGTAGCCACCGATGGAATCGCGCAACAGATACGCCAGGCCGCCGGTCATGCCGGCGCCCAGATTCATTCCCGCAGGACCCAGAATCACGGCGACGCCAGCCGTCATATATTCGCAACCGTGCTGGCCAACGCCTTCGACGACGGCGAGCGCGCCGCTGTTGCGCACCGCAAAACGTTCGCCCACTCGTCCCGCAACGTACAGTTCCCCGCTGGTCGCGCCGTAGAGCAAGGTGTTGCCGGCAAGCACGTCGCCGCGCGTCGAAGCTTCTTCTCCGGCGGTGATGGCGATCGTTCCTCCGGAAAGGCTCTTGCCTACGTAGTCGTTGGCTTCGCCCAGCAGACCGGAAATTCAGCCCGTTCACCAGAAACCCGCCAAAGGTCTGTCCCGCGCTGCCCGACAAATTCGTACTTCGCCGGAGCCTCCGCGCCGGGCGTGAGCCCCTGACGCAGCATCTCTCCACTCAAATGAGCACCGATCGCACGATCCGCGTTGGTGATCGGGAAACGGCGACGACGTGCAGCGCGAAGGCTGTCGTCATCTGCGTCGTAGTTGGATACCAGAGTGTGATTCAACTCGCGATACAAAGTGCCATCTTCTTCGCTTGGACCCGCCACCTGGCGCGGACTCGCGATGGGATCGAGCAGTCCAGCCAGCGCCTTTGCCGCTTGCGGGGTCTGCGGCCGCAAGCGTTCGACTTGGCCACTGATGTCATCGATCGATCCGGCGCCCAGAGTGGAGAGCATCGCCGCGTACATCGGCGGCCACCGCGCGGAAATAGGTTTCGACCATCTCCGGCTTTCCGGTAAAACGAGTTCGCAATTTCTCGTCCTGCGTGGCGATGCCAACCGGACAGGTGTTGAGATGACACTGCCGCGCCATCACACAACCCAGGGCCAGCAGCGACGCCGTACCAAAACCAAATTCCTCCGCGCCCAGCAGCGCGCCGATGATCACATCGCGCGCGAACTTGAAGCCGCCATCCACCCGCAGACGCACCCGGCCGCGAAGCCCCGCTCTCACCAGAGCGCAATGCGCATCGCGCAGACCCACTTCCCAGGGAATGCCGGTGTTCTTGATGGAAGTAATCGGCGATGCTCCGGTGCCGCCATCGTGCCCGCTGATGGTGATGACGTCGGCGCCAGCCTTGGCCACGCCCGTGGCGATGATTCCCACGCCGGCGCTGGCCACCAGCTTCACGCCGATGCGCGCGCGCGGATTGACCGCGCGCAGGTCGTAAATCAGCTGCGCCAGATCCTCGATGCTGTAAATGTCGTGATGCGGCGGCGGAGAAATCAGCATCATCTTCGGCACGGCATGCCGCAGGCGCGCGATGTAGACCGAAACCTTGCTGGCGGGAAGCTGTCCGCCTTCGCCGGGCTTCGCGCCTTGCGCAATCTTGATTTCCAGTTCGTCGGCGTGAACCAGATATTCCGCAGTCACACCGAATCGTCGCCGAAGCAACCTGCTTGACCCGGTTGTTGGCTTCGCCGCCGTCGCGATAGATCTCGGGATCCTCTCCGCCTTCACCGGTATTGCTGCGCCCGCCCAGACGGTTCATGGCGATCGCAAGAGTGCGATGCGTCTCGGGAGAAATCGCGCCCAGCGACATGGCCTGAGTGCTGAACCGGCCGAGGATCGAAGCTTCCGATTCCACCTCGTCCAGAGGCCGCGCCTTGCCCGGAACAATCTCCAGAAGATCGCGAATCGCCACCGGCTCCCGCTGGTGACCGAGTTCCATGAAGGACAGACGATTTTCTTCAGTAGGCGATCTTCAGATAGCGATGCATTCGCCGCACCAATTCAGGCGAACTGCCGTGCTGCTCGCCCTGACGCCGGAAGCGATAGAGCCCGTTGTCCTGCAAGTGCCCAGCAGTCGGCGGAGAAAGCGGCAGCGTGACGATCAAGACAATCCTGCAGAAGCGCGGACAGGCTCTTGCCGGCAAGCGAGGAACTCGCATCTTCGAAGAACTCATTGCAGACATCAGGATCGAGACCGATAATCTCGAACAGATGGCTGTTGCGATAGCTGGCAATGGTCGAAATGCCCATGCGCGCAATCACCTTGCGCAAGACCTTTTTCGACCGCTCCGCGGTAGCTGTCAGCTCCGCCCGCCTTGAGACCTTCAGCCTGCTCAAGCGCAAGATATGGAAATACTGCGCTCGCGCCGGCCGCCACCAGCAGCGCCACGTGATGGGTGTCAATCACCTGTCCGGTCTCGATCACAAGCGGAATGTCGTGAGCGCCGGCTTCGACCATCGACTTCCAGGCTGCCGCCAGAGCCAGCAATGCAGGCAGAGGCGCATGATCGGCGTCAACGCCTCGGTCGGTCAGCACAATGAGACCCGGGCTTTTTCGCCGCCGCAAGCTTTGCGTCTTCCTGCAGACGTGTTAAACGCGGCCTTGGCTCCCTCGGCACCATCGGCACTGCGGAAAGGTGAATTGAACTCGTCTCGGTCGTGCCCAGCGCTTTCTCGAGCTTTTGCAATTGCCCCGCATCGAGCAGCGGCGAATTCAGCGCGGCTCTGCCCGAGAAACACTTTCAGCGACATCACGTGAGTTTCACGCAGCGAGTCGATGGGAGGGTTCGTAACCTGCGCGAATCTCTGCTTGCAGTAGTCCCACAGTGGACGGCGGAAACTCGACAGCGAAGCTGGCGGCGCATCGTCGCCCATGCTCCAGACCGCTTCCTGTCCCTGTTCCACCAGGGGTTGGAACAGCAGGCGAAATTGATCTTCGCTCCAGCCCATCGCGGCCATCATCTGCTTCGGCTCTCGGGTCGCATCAGCCATACGCGTTAGCAGTCGGCGCAATCAGCAGCGATGGCCGCGACGAAACCGGGCGAATTCCGTCGCGCAGCCGCAGCGAATCCTTGGGACGAACAAACTCGCCGCTGGCTGGATTGACCAGCAAAATTTCTCCCGGCCCCAGGCGTTGCCGTTCGACAATCTCTTTGCCGCTCAGGTCGGCAATTCCCACCTCTGAGCCAACCACCAGCAGACCGTCGGAGGTCAGCGTGTAGCGCAGCGGCCGCAGCCCGTTGCGATCGAGCTTGGCGCCGACGGTGATACCGTCGGTAAAGATCAGCGCGGCGGGACCGTCCCACGGTTCCTGATGACGTGATCGCTCTTCCAGGAAGCTTCGCAATTCGGGCGCTGCTTCGGGAGAACGCTCCCATGCGGGAGGAACCATGCCGAGCATGGCTTCCGCCGGGCTGTATGTCTGGCGCAGCAGAAGTTCAAACGCGTTGTCGAAGCTGGCCGAGTCGCTGACCCGATCCTCCAGCAGACGAACTTCCTCGGGAAATTCGAACTCGCGCAAGCAGCTCCGGCGACTTCGCGCGCAGCCAGCGCCGGTTGCCGCTGATGGTATTGATCTCGCCGTTGTGGGCCACAAAACGGAACGGCTGAGCCAGGGACCAACTGGGTTGAGTGTTGGTGGAATAACGCTGATGAAAAATCGCGAATGCGCTTTCAAACTCGGAGTCGCGCAGATCGGCGTAAAACGCGGGCAGTTGGGAAGGCGTTAGCAGGCCCTTGTAGACCACAGTCCGTGACGATAGCGAACAGAAATAGGTTCCCGGCGGCGCCACGGCTTCGGCTTTCTTGCGAAAATGAAACAGCAGGCTTTCAAAATCAGGAGTTTCTGATGCGGGGAGCGAAAAAACATTGCTCGATGGCGGGCAGAGCTTCGTAAGCGCGCGGGCCAACAACTTCAGGATCGGTCGGCACCGACACGCCAACCCAGACACTCCAGCCCACTTTCTTTCGCCTGGGCAGCGATCGAACTCCGCGCTGCCTCTTCCCTGCCCGGCGGCAGAAATACCATTCCGAGACCGAAGACGGCCGGCAATTCGATGCCGCATTGAAGAGCGCATCTTCCGGATAAATTTATCCGGAATGGCGGTGAGCAGGCCAGCGCCGTCACCGCTTCTGTCCGTCCGCATCCACACCACCACGATGCGCCAGGCGGATCAGGGCTTCCAGCGCACGCTCGACAATCTCGCGCGAAGCCGCTCCGCCGATCTGGGCGACCAGGCCGACACCGCAGGCGTCGTGGTCTGTGGTTATGTGACTCGGATTCATCTTTACAATGTTTACCGTCAATGAACCCGATAAGTACAATCGAGAATTTCGATGACGCTGATGGATTTTTTGGGCAGCAGAGCTGTGAAGTGGAGAAAATCTTGAACCACGAAGGACACGAAGTTACGCGAAGGAAAACACAGGGCTTAAGTCTCGATTTCCTTCGTGCACCTTCGTGCCCTCTCGTGGTTTAAAAGTCTTTGGCTCAACTCTCTTCGCAGCCGACGGCAGTTTTGACTTTAATTTCCACCAGTGGTGCGATCGCCGCTGGCGCGGCGACATGTAGCCCGCACTCGGTCTTCTCAGATCCGGACCAGCGCCCGGCCCGGGCACTCTCACCCGGACGGATGGCCCGGGTGCAATGCGTGCATCCGATGCTGGGGTAGTTCTGGTCATGCAGAGGGTTGTACGGAACGTTGTGCCTGAGGGCATAACTCCATACCATCTCCGACGTCCAATCGGCGATCGGGATTGACCTTGACCAGCTGAAATTTGGCGTCCCACTCCACTTTGCGGGCGCTGGCCCGTGAGGAAGTCTGGTCCCGACGGATCGCGGTGATCCACGCGGCCAGTTCCGTCAGCTTCGTCTTGAGCGGCTCGACCTTCCGTAACGCACAGCACCGGTCCGGATCGCGGCTCCAGAGCGCCGGCCCGTGGTCGCGCTCCTGTTCCTCGGGAGTCAGCACGCTGTAAACCCTCTCGACTTTAATTCCGTAACGCTTTTCCACCCGGTCCATCAGGTCGTAGGTTTCGGGAAAGAGGAATTCTGTGTCCAGGGTGAAGACCCGAAAAGTCGCGACGCACGCGCGAAGCCAGCTCGAGCAGCACCATTCCTTCAACTCCAAAACCCGATGCAATGGCCACGTCTCTTCCGTAGGTGGCGAACGCCCAGCTCAAAACTTCTTCCGGTCGCCATTTTTCTGCCTGAGCCTGCACGTGCTCCAGGTGCTCTCTCACTCGGCACGCTCCTGCTATGGTGGGTACCGAGTATCGGACCTGGCCTGGAAACGACGCCGACTCAAAATCCTTCCATGCAAACTGCTGACGCAGGACTGAAGGCTTTGCCATTCGCACAACTTCACCGACCACCAGCAACGTAGGCGACGGCAGCCGCGGAGATTCATGAAGATCTTCAACCGTGGTTACATGGATCTCGTTCATCGGGTGAGGTGGCGCGCGAAATAATCGCGCAAGCAGTGTCGGCGGGAAGACCAGCCCGCCGTAGCTGCTGCGCCGTATTCCGGTATTCATATCCTGGCATGTAGACCACCACCGTGGCGTCGGTCGGTATCTTTGCCGGCCAATCGGCAAATTCGTCACTGCCTGCGTGATGGCCGGTGACCAGCACAATTGCGGAGGCGACTTGACGATGAGTCAGGGGAATCTGCGCGTTGGCAGCCGCACCCAGCGCAGCCGTAATGCCGGGAACGATCTCGAATTCGATGTCGGCCTTGCGCAGGGCTTCGATTTCTTCCCCGGCACGCCCGAAGATAAGCGGGTCACCACTCTTGAGCCGCACTACCTGCAATCCAAGCAGCGCGTTCTGAATCATCAGCGCATTGATTTCTTCCTGACTGATTCGCTTGTGCCCGAAGCGCTTGCCGACGTTGTGGAGTTGCGTTGACGAGGGCACCAGCGCCAGAATTTCCGCGCGGATGAGATCGTCGTGCAGCACTACGTCAGCCGACTTGAGAAGTTTGAAAGCTTTCAGCGTCAGCAGTTCCGGATCGCCCGGTCCCGCTCCCACCAGATAAACCTTGCCCGTCATGACTTCGCTCCCACACTGATTTCTTCGACGTTGATTTTGTTTGATTGCGCCTGTTCAAAGGCTTCGCGGCTCGCCAGCTCATGCAACAGACGACGCCGTTCGTCAGGATTCATTCCGCTGGCAAACAGTTGCTGCCGGATCTTTCCCAGCTCTTCCAGCCATTCGCCGTATTCCGGTCCAAATTGAATTTCCAGTTCGCGCCTGATTCGCTGGGCCAGCGCCGGGCTGTGGCCATTGGTCGAAATCGCCAGCTGAAGATCGCCCCGCCTCACCACCGCGGGATAGTAAAAATCGCAATACTCGGGATCATCCACCACGTTGCACAGGATGCTTCCGCTGCTGGGCCTCACGGAATATGGCTCCATTCACTTCGCGCGAAGATGTGGCGGCGACCACCAGAAAGACACCGTCGAGATCCGCCGTCCTGAACTCTCGAGCTTCCCAGACGATCTTTCCTGCCTGCGCCCACTCAGCAACCGCCGCACGTCGCGACTGGCGCAATCACGCGAATCGACGCACCCGAGGTCAACAGGCTGTCGATTTTCGGTTCGCCGATGCTGCCTGCGCCGACTACCAGGCAGGAGCGGCCTTCGAGCTTCAGGAAAATCGGAAACAGAGTCATCTTGTTTTCTTCCTCCCTGCCCAGTCCCGCAACAAAAACTTCCAGCTTCTGTCATCATGAGCGGGGCCTTGGTTTCACTGTTTCCTAACCCTCAACCGCATGCGGCACCTTCCCCGGCGACGGATCCCGCTCAACCGCTGCCAGAAATCTCCCTGCCAGGCATTCGCGCAATTCTTCATCGCTGTGCCGCGCAAAGAAGCGGCGCAGATTTTCGTCAGGCGAGCGCTCGTCCAGATAACGGCGCAACAGACGCTCGATGGCATCCGGCACATCACTGGCCAGGCAGCGATAGCCGATAGGACGCGCCACCGACTGATGCAGTCCCACTGCACCGCCGACGCAGAAGTAATAGGCATCCTGCTGGCGGCCGTCCACCTTGATCTTCTTGCCCTCGATTCCAATATCGGCGATCCAATGCTGGCCGCAACTGTTGGGGCATCCGGTGACGTGCAGCTTCAGGTGCTGCTCAAAACCGGGCAGTCGCTCCTCGAGTTCTTCCACCAGCCATCGGGAAAAACTCTTGGTCTCGGTAATCGCGACCTTGCAGAACTCCGTACCGCTGCAAGCAACCACGCCGCGCCAGAACGGCGAACCTCCGACGGGAAGGCCCGATGGCGTCGAACTCGCTCGCCAGCGCCGCCACATTGTTGATTGGGCACGTTGACGATCAGCAGGTTCTGCATGTTGGTGGTACGCAGCTCGCCCGCCGCAAAGCGGTCGGCAGCGTCGGCCGCCGCTCGCATCTGCTGCGCGGAAATTCGGCCTCGCAGACACTGCCGCTCCAACGTAGGAATATCCGGCCTGCTTTTGCGGATGGATTCCAACGTGATCGCGATAAACATCGTTCGGCGGTTTTTCTTCAACCGCCGGATCGAGATGAAATCCGATACGGCGCTCCAGCTCTTCCTGAAAGCTTTCGGCTGTCCAGCCATGCTTCAGGAAGAGGAATTTCAGACGGGCGCGTTCCCGGTTCTCGCGGAGCTTTTCGCTCTCGCGAAAAATTTCGGCGACGCCTTTCAGAACCGGAATCACCTGATGCCGGTGCACGAAAGCATTCAAACGAACCGCCAGATGAGGATCGGTGGAGAGCCCGCCGCCCACGCGCAGGGAAAAGCCAATCTCGGAGTCGTTGCCCTCCCGCCGGATCGCAGTCAGACCAACATCGTTAATCTCCGGATAGGCGCACCAGACGTGGCAGCCAGTGATGCAGACTTTGAACTTGCGCGGCAGATTGTAGAAATCGCCGTTGCCCACAAAAAAGCGGTTGGCTTCCAGCGCAAGCGCCGAAGCGTCAAGATTTCGTCGCCATCAACGCCGGCAAGCGGGCAGCCGGTGATGTTGCGGGTGTCGTCACCGCAAGAGCCCATGGTGGTAAGACCGGCGCGCCACAACCCATCCAGAAGCTCGGGCAAATCCTGGATCGTCACCCAATGCAGCTGGATGTTCTGCCTGTACCGTCAGGTCGGCGGTCCCGCGCGCGTACTTCTCGGTAACGTTGGCGATGGTTCGCAACTGGTGGGAATGAAGCAGGCCGTTGGGAATTCGAATTCGCACCATGAAATACGGCAGCGCCTTGCCTTCACCGTTCTTCCCGCCGATCACGCCGACGCCGTCGCCCTGCGTGTATACGCCCCACCAGCGGAAATAAGTCCCCAGCCACTCGGGAGTGATGGAGTCGAAGCCCTCGCGTGCGAACCGGCGGATGTCGTCGAGGCCTTCCCACGGATTCTTCTCACGCTTCAGCCGCTCTACCCGCTGCGCTTTGGTTTCCGTAACTGCATTTGCCATAAGAGTTTGGGCCACAAAAAAACCCACCGCCAGTAGCTGCACTGGCGGTGGGTATAATTGCCGATTTCTAAATGATTCTTAGGTCAGCAGCCCCCTGGCGCCAGTGGATACACCCGTACAACAACAAGTACAACACTGGCAGCGCATTAGGCGGGAAGCTGACATTAACCTACTCAATCCTAGATAGCAGGGCGAAGCCTGTCAATCCGCTTCTAGGTGCATTGGATGAAAGATTTCGATGGGATGCATCAAAAAAGTTGCAGACGCATTCTCGACAACGACTCAATATTATTGGAGTTGATAGCTCTCCTCGCCCCACGGGAAGGCAATCGCGACTTTACACGACACCCGGTTACGCGGAACGAAGCCCTCCCGGAACGTTTGCCTTTAACGAACGGAAAAATAAGCGAATTGAATACACCTTCCCTGGCTGCGGTGCCCTTATTTTGTGCATTTCATTTTCGGATTGAGTATCGATCAGCAAGTCTTCCTTTGGTTGGAGTCCAGTTACCAAATATTGACCGCCTGAAGAAGGCTCCGCCATCACAGCTGAAATGCGACACCGTCCACCCGTTGCATGTATGCTCGACGAGATCAAAGCAGGCAAGCCAAATGCGCCTCGTTTGGGGGTTTTTGTCGTCAGCGCGATCACGGAGGAGCCAGGTTGAAAGGAAAATCGTCCAAGGGGAAAACACCTCTGACCGCTGCGGATTTTCGACGTATCGCTCTGAGTCTGCCGGAAGCGATCGAGGGTTCACACTTTGGACAGGCTGACTTCCGTGTGGGTGGAAAAATCTTCGCGACCCTGGCCCTTGAGGCTGAAGGCTGCGGTGTGCTTCTTCTCACGGCCGATCAGCAGGCGGGAATGGTCGAGGACGAGCCCGAGATTTTTTCGCCTGTTTCTGGCGGATGGGGGCGAAATGGCGCCACGCGGGTACGCCTGGATAAGGTGACAGCGGACATCCTGGAGGGCGCTCTGCGAACAGCCTGGTTTAGAAGGGCTCCGGAGCGCCTGTCGGGCAAAAACTCACGTCTATGAAATGTCTAAGGCTTCGCGGGTTCGAGATCCGCATCCACACCTGATCGCCTGAACGCAAAGCGCACGATCCATGTGCGCGCGTCTGCACCGGGGACGAACTTCCACTGTTGCGCCGCCTCCATCGCCTTCTCTGCAAAATATTTGCTCGGACCCTGAGAAACGAACGACGCCGTGTCTACATTTCCAGCAGAATCAACTCGGACCTTTACCCGAATCTTGATGGTGCCGTGGATTGTATCCCTTGCCGACTTTGAAACTGCGGGCATGACTTGCTGCGCCACCGCGCCCTGACCGGCAGTCGAAGCAGGCGCTTCGGCGGCAGGCGGCGTGGATGCGACGGGAGCAGGTTCACTCGCCCGCGGGGTCGAAGCGGTATCCTGCTTCGCAGAAACGGGCTTCCGTGCGGAGGGCTTGGCAGCGGATTTCTCGAGCGCACCAGCCGGCTTTTCCCCAGCTTGTTGCTCCGCAGAGGCTCCCGATCGTTGAGCTGAAGGCGCAGGAACGCTCTCAACCGGACGCTGCGATGAAACCGAAACCGGCTGGCTTTCTGAGTTCTGCTTAAGCAGCTTCGGTCCGAGAATCATTGCCGCAGCTATCAACAACACGGCAGCAATGGGGAGAATGTAGCGCCACTTCGCCGATGCGGCGGGGATTCTGAGCGTAGACGGCCCCTGGGCCCGCGATATGGCCTTAGAAAAGGACGAAGGTGAGCTCGCACGCAGCCGTTCGGCGATGTCAGCAGCCGAACAGCGACGTTGAGGATCGCGCCGCAGGCAGCAATGCGCAATTCCCATGAATGGCGCGGGAACGGTTTCGAGCAGGGGCTCGGCCACGGCTTCGTGCGGAGGAAGCCGTTGTGTGAGGGCTTCCATCAGAGTCATTCCCAACGACCAGGAGTCCGATGCGGAAGAGATGTTCCCGTTCGCGATCTCGGGCGCATCGTAGACACTGCGGTATGAAGGCCCGCGTTTCGCGCCGCCACCCGGCTCGTCAAACCGGACAAGACTGTCGCTCGACAGCTTCAGTTGATCGCCTGCCGCCATAATGTTCGACGGCTTCAGGCGTCCGTGGGCCAGCGACTTACTGTGAATGAAGGCCAGAGTATCCAGCGCCGGTTCCAGCAGATCACGGATTTCTTCAGGCGTCAGCGCGCGCTGGGGAAGAATCTGCCCCAGGTTCTCCTCAGCGTATTCCATCACCAGGTAGAGAAGAACGACGTTATCGATCTGACAGCTTCCGCTTTCGAACAGCTGCAGCAAATGAGGATGGGAGAGCTTTGCGGCAAACTCCCAGCGAGCCAGCTGGATCGCAGTGTTCGCCGGATCGACGGCGATGAGCTTGATAGCTGCTTTCTGTGGCTCGCGCCCGCGGCGTTCTGTTACAAACACCGCGCTGTGATCGGAGCCGCCCAGATATTGGCGCAGCGGGAAACTGCCATTCACGACCTGGCCTTCCCATTGCCTCCAATCGCGGCTCATCCTCGTCCCCGTATTCCCGCTGACTGGCATGTTGGCTATTGTAAGCGAGCACGCGCCTGTGCGGGCGGGGCTTTTTGGCTGAAAAAGGGACTTTGGTAATTGGAAGATCGAATTTGTTCGGGAATCGGGGAACCAGCAAATTCCCGAAGTACACTATGACCCTATCAGATCCCTTCGCTCGTCCATCTCTTGTTCTGCTGCTGCATCATTCCGTAGCATTCGCAGCATGCGGCTTCCAGCCGCGGCCGATCGACGATATTTACGTGCCCGCGCTGATAAGTAATCAAGCCTGCCTTTTGCAGTATGCCGGCGGCAACGGTGACGCTGGCCCGTCGGGTTCCCAGCATGTGGGCCAGAAACTCCTGCGTCAGAGGCACAAAATTAGAGCCGATGCGGTCCTGGCACATCAGCAGCCAACGAGCTAGCCGTTCATCCACCTCGTGAAGCCGGTTACACGCAGCCACCTGGGTTCCCTGCAACCCCAGGATCTGTACGTATCGCTGCAAGAGGCTTGTCAGGGACGGGGTCTGGCGAATGAGGTGGGTCAGATTCTTGCCGTTGATCCTGAAGCCCGTGGCCTTGATCTGGATGACCGTCCGGGTGGGACTGGTGCTGAAGCCAATAATGAGGGGTAAGCCGACAAAACCCTCTTTCCCTGTCAGTCCGACTTCCACGCTCTTGCCTTCGGCCAGAACGGTAAGAACTGAAGCCAATCCCGTATTCAGGAAATAGCCGAATTTGATCGGATCTCCCGGTTCATGCAATACGACATGGGTTGGCAAATCCATGAACATCAGGTGTGGGAAAATTAAATCTCGCTCTCTCGCAGGCAGGCTCAGCAGAATATCGTTGAGAACTACTTCTCCATCGACTGTGGGCGAGGCTTGCGTGTCGGACTTCGTGCGAACGCGAGGACTCTTTTCGACCATGGCAGCTCCTTGCTTTAGCGACAGCGATTATCTGTCTTCGCAAGAAACCGTCTCCAGGAAAGGGGTACGGCGGGAAGATGCGGAAAGAGACTGCTTCAAGAGTACTCGCTGGCCCGCGTATTTACCAGGGAATAGTGGGCCGAAGGTCGTACAGCTTCGCGTGCCTTGCAGCTTCCTTACCGGCCTTTGCGGTTAGAAGCTTTTTGCTTTTGTCTCAAGAACGTCAAGAGACGTTAACCGCAGAGAACGCAGAGAACTTCCGGGAAGTTTGCAGAGAAAACCAACTTCAGAGAACACCGCCAGTGAGCGCCGTCGCTTACGCCGGTAGTGGCGTCCAGGCTGCGTTCTTACGCGAAGACTCGATCACGGCAGACACAAAACGCATGCCCGCAACACCATCGTCGACTGTCGGCACCAGCAAAGAGGCCGAATCCGCGGGACGCCCCTCAATGCGGGCGCTGATCTGCTCGGCCATGTCAGCGTAGAGCTGAGCGAACGCTTCAAGGTAGCCTTCCGGGTGGCCGGAAGGGACGCGACTGGCGTGAGCCGCCACCTGACCTGCTCCCGGTCCCGCACGGTAAATGAGCGTCGGCGTCTTGCCCAGTGTGGCGAACCAGAGGTGGTTCGGCTCTTCCTGCTTCCATTCAAGCCCTGCTTTTTCGCCGAAGACGCGCAGGCGAAGATTGTTCTGGTTTCCCGCTGCAACCTGGCTTGCCCATAAAAGTCCGCGAGCGCCTTCCTGAAAGCGCAACATGATTTGCACGTTGTCGTCCACACGACGCCCGGGCACGAAGGTTGAAAGCTCGGCCGCCAGCTCCCTGCAATTCAGCCCGGTAACAAATGATGCGAGATTGAAGGCATGCGTGCCAATGTCGCCGAGCGAGCCTCCCGGACCGCTCAGCGCGGGATCGGTGCGCCAGAGAGCTTGCTTCTGGCCGGTCTTTTCCAGCGGCGTGGATAACCAGTCCTGCGCGTACTCAACCTGCACCACGCGAATTGGCCCCAGCTCTCCATCGGCGATCATCTGGCGAGCCTGGCGAACCATGGGGTGCCCGGTGTAGTTGTGCGTTACCGCGAAAAGAAGCCCGGTACGACGAACGGTTTGAGCCAAATCAAGCGCGTCTTCAAGAGTAGTGGTGAGCGGCTTGTCGCAAATTACGTGAATGCCCGCCTGCAGAAACGCTTTCGCCGCAGGATAGTGGAGATGGTTCGGGGTCACGATCGAGACCGCGTCGATGCGGTCTTTTCGGCCCGCTTCGGCCGAAGCCATTTCCGCGAAGCTTTCGTAAGCGCGGTCTGGCGCAATGTGCAGATCGAGCGCGGCAGCGCGGGCTCGAGCCGGATCGGAAGACAACGCCCCTGCTACCAGCTCAAATCGGTCGTCAAGCCGTGCGGCAATCCGGTGTACTGCGCCGATGAACCCGCCCGGACCGCCACCAACCATTCCAAGCCGCAAACGTCGGTTTGTCTTTCCGGTGCTCTTTTTTGTCGATGCATCAATGGTCACAGGTCCGTCCTTAATTTGCTCTCAGCTATCAGCTTTCAGTTCTGGATCCGTGGGGTCTGGTGATTGACTGAAGGCTGTCAGCTGATAGCTGATGGCTTATTCCAGTCCCATCATCCGGCGATTGGCAGCCTCGTCAGCGCCAGAGCCCGCAAAATCATCGAACGAGTGCGACGCCGTCTGAATGAGATGGCGCGCAATGAACGGAGCCCCCTCAGCCGCACCCTGCTCGGCGCTCTTGATGCAGCACTCCCATTCCAGCACGGCCCAACCTTCAAAACCGTACTGCGTCAACTTGGAAAAAATACTTTTGAAATCGACTTGCCCGTCACCAAGCGACCGGAATCGTCCCGCACGATCAACCCAGGACTGGTAACCGCCGTAAACACCCTGCCGCCCCGAGGGACGAAATTCCGCGTCCTTCACATGAAACATCTTGATGTGTTTGTGATACAGATCGATGAACTGCAGGTAGTCGAGCTGCTGCAAAACAAAATGGCTGGGGTCAAACAATATATGGCAACGCGGATGGTTCTTCACTCGATCCAGAAACATCTCGAAAGTTGCACCGTCATGCAGATCCTCGCCCGGGTGGATCTCGAAACATAGATCCACTCCAACCTCTTCGAAGGCACTCAGAATCGGCAACCAGCGAGATCCCAACTCCTCAAACGCCGTCTCGACCAGCCCGGCAGGCCGTTGCGGCCACGGGTAAACGTAAGGCCAGGCCAGTGCGCCCGAAAAAGTTACATGCGACTTCAGCTTCAGGTTCCTGGACGCACGCGCCGCCATCCTCAATTGCTCAACCGCCCAGGCCTGGCGCGCTCGCGGTTTTCCCCGGACCTCCGCGGCGGCAAATCCGTCAAACATCGCGTCGTAAGCCGGATGCACCGCGACCAACTGGCCCTGCAGGTGGGTGGAAAGTTCCGAGAGTTGCAAACCGTGCTTGGCCAGCGTGCCAAGCACATCGTCACAATAAGCTTTGCTCTCCGCGGCGCGCTTCAAATCAAAGATGCGCGCATCCCAGGTGGGTATCTGCACGCCTTTGTAGCCCAGGCCTGCGGCCCAACCGGCGATGTTGTCCAGAGTATTAAAAGGAGCGGTGTCACCTGCGAACTGGGCCAGGAATATTGCCGGACCCTGGATGGTTTTCATGCTCTGCAAACTCCAATCTCTCTTTGAATGGCCGGACGAAGAATTGCCGGACGAACAAGCCGACGCAAATGCCGCCGGCAAAATCCCGCTGAATCATAGACGAGACCAAATTCTCCCGCAAATGTCCAGGAACAATGTTACTGGCTTAATGTGACATTCGCACTGTGGAGGGCGCCATGCTGAGAGTTTGTGACTTTTTTGATGTCGTCAAAAATCGAAGTTGCAAACAAAATAGTTACGACGACAAACTGGTCATAAATTCAAAAAAGTCACAAACTCTGAGCTTAGCGAAGCATCTTGCGCGACTGCGGAGATGCACGCAGGATCCTTCGAGACTGAAGTCTCTCAGGATGACACCCGGCTCTTCAAACCAGGCCACGACAGAACGGCGATGTGTAGAGACGCAGCTTGCTGCGTCTCCGGGAGCGAGAAGGCATAGCAAAGCTACGTCTCTACAAAATCGACGATGATGCGGAAAAGAATCAGAGGAACTTCACCAGCGCATCAGTCGTTTCCCTGGGATTCTCTTCCATCAGCCAGTGCCCCGTGTTCTTTAGCACAATCACCGTGACATCGGTCGCGACCAGCTTCATCTGATCTCCGAGCACCCTTCCCAACGACTTGTCCCCGCCGATCGACAGCACGGGCATGGTCAGCCTGGTCTGCGAGAGTTGCGCAAAATCGTTGGCCGCTTGCGGAAACGAATCGAAGTAGCCCCAGCCCGCGCGCATGCGCCCCGGACGGGCATAGGCCGCAGCGTAGGCTTGGCGGTCAGCTTCGGGAATTGAACGAGATCTGTCGGCGGCAAACTCGTTCCAGTAATAGTCATAATAGGTGCGCTCTCGTCCCTGCACCAGGGCTTCGGGAGTCGAGCCGTGGAAACGGAAGTGCCAAAGATTCGGGTTGTTGTAGACGCCTTCCCATCCGGCTACGCCTGGAAGAAACGCATCCATCACAACCAGTTTTTCTGTCTCCGACGGAAACTGCGCCGCGTAGGCGTACGCCACCATCAGGCCGATATCGTGCCCCACAACTCTGGCTTTGCTGACTCCGAGAGAGCGTGCCAGTTCGTGAATTCGGATGGCTGCCGTCTTCATATCGAGGCCCTGAGCCGGAATCGCTGAGTCTCCAATACCCGGCAGATCCGGCACAATCACCGTAAATCGTGCAGCCAGCACGGGAATGATCGGCATCCACATGCGCGAGGTCTCCGCGTAACCGTGCAACAGGATGACGGCGGGACCGTGTCCGGCCATCGTGTAGTGCACTTTGACTCCCAGAACATTCGCATCGTATGAAGCGATGGTGGAGGGAACGGCAGCGCTTGCGCAGGCCGCTGCGGGAATTGAGGGAGAGACGGAAAGTAAACTGAAGATGGCCAGTCCCATCAACAAGGAGAGAGCAGATTTCATGAAAGCTCCTGAAAGAAAGCGGAAAAGGAGATGTGCCGAAGTGGCAAGGAATTTGGTGAGCGCGGATGGACTCGAACCATCGACCCATGCCTTAAAAGGGCATTGCTCTGCCAGCTGAGCTACGCGCCCACTCGCTTTCAATTTAACACAGCAGAAAGCCGGTCACAGATCGTGCGCTGCTTAGTCTCCGATACGCAGCTCGACTGGGCCGGCGGCATCCGGAATCTGGACGTGCAGCGCATGCGCCTTTGAGTCATACGACGTCTTGATTGCCGCCTCGCTGCCAGACAGTTTCGCATTGGCCTTTGCCGAAGGCCAGTTGTAGATCACCACCTCCACGGTCTTCCACCACGGCATGTAGCTTCCCTGCCGTGCGCCGAAGTTCACCCGCACAGAGTTGCCTTCCGACCGGCAAGTGAACGCCTGGCGGAGGAACTCGCCATGTTGATAACGGAGCGTGTGGCCGTCATCGAGATAGAGGGAACCGTTGCATTGCTGCCCTGGATAGACCCGCAATTCCAGCGGGCCTGAGGGAGTCTCGTCGGTACTCTGAATCAGCGGCTGGAGCGGCAGAATGCTGCCGCCCCGGACATACACCGGCAGCGTGTCGAGCGTGGGGTGAATGAATGGCCGGAACGGATACTGCGTTCCCGCTCCGTTCCTGGCGATATCGGTCGAGACCTGAACGATGGAAGGTTCTGGCGGAGGAATCGGCGTCTTGAGGCCAGTCCAGAAATCGTACCAGTCACCGTTGGGGAATGAGACCACGTAGTCGTCGAGAGTCTCGCCGAAGGGTTGAGGCGCAACCAGCAAGCTGGGGCCAAACAGGAATTCGGTATCGAGATTGCCGAACCCGTTTGACGGCGGCGTGAAAACCTCAGGGAACTCGAGGAAAATTGGGCGCATCATTGGAATGCCGGTGCGTGTCGATTCTTCAGCCAGCGTGTAAATGTAAGGCAGCAGCCGATACCGGGTTTCGATATAGCGGCGGCGAATCGCTTCGTGCTCCGGGCCGTGTACCCAGACTTCCTGCATCAGCGAGCCTTTGGTGGTGTGATCGCGAAATAATGGATTGAACGCGCCGATTTCAATCCAGCGCGTGAGCAGGTCAGGAGGCGGCGAGGCGTTGAACCCGCCAATGTCGTCGCCGACAAAAGAAATACCACTGAGCCCAAGATTAAGGAGTTGCTGGGTCGCCAGGCGCACGTGGTTCCAGGTGGAGGAATTGTCTCCGGTCCAGGTAAAGCCGTAGCGTTGTCCGCCGGCGAAGGTTGCGCGCGTCAGCACAAAGGGACGCTCGTCAGGCCGCAGATTGAGCAAACCTTCGTAGGTAGCGCGAGCATTCTCGAGTCCCACCACATTGTGAATCTCGGAGTGAGTGGCGGTACGCGTGGCGAACCCCAGATCTTCAATGCGATGAATGTTATCGAGCGGCATCGTTTTTCCCGGTCCATCAAAAACGGCTGGCTCGTTCATGTCATTCCAGAATCCGCTTACGCCGTTCTGAACGAACTCCTTGTACAGCCCGCCCCACCACAGCCGCGTCTGGGCTCGCGTGAAATCGGGGAATACCGCAGCGCCGGGCCAAACCACGCCGACGTACTCGCTGCCATCGGCTTTCTTCACGAAGTTGTCGCCGGCCGCGCCGGTGTCGTACGGCGCGTAGCCCTGGTTAGAAACACGGGCAATGTGCAGATCGGTAATCAGCACCAGATGGAAGTGCTGCTTGCGGAGATCGGCGACCAGTCCGGGAAAATTCGGAAAGGCCTGCGGGTCGACGGTGAAGGGCCGATTCCTGTACTGGTAGTCGATGTCGAGGTAGAGAACGTCCCCTGGAATTTTGTCCTTTCGGAAACGATCCGCCACTTCGCGGATCTGTGATTCCGGGAAGTAACTGTAGCGTGATTGCTGAAAGCCAAGGCTCCACAGCGGCGGCAGCGGATGAGTTCCGGTTAGGTACGCGTAGCCCTCCACAACCTGTTTCGGGGTAGTACCGCAGACGAGGTAGTAGTTGAGCGCTCCCCCTTCAGCACCAAATGAATAGGCGTCACGCGCCTGTTTGCCGAAGTCAAACCACGTGCGCCAGGTGTTGTCGAGAAACAATCCGTAGCTGCGTCCGCCGCCGATACCTATAAAAAACGGGATGCTCTTATATATCGGGTCGATCGATTCCTGGGTTCCGATGTCAGTGTTCCAAAACGTGTAAGCCTGGTTTCTGCGATCAAAGGTTCCGGCTTTATCGCCCAGTCCGAAATAGTGTTCGTCAGAAGGCATGGTCTTGTAGACGGAGAAGCCTCCTGCCTGGAATTTCGTGGGACGTCCCACGGCGTCGGCGGAAATGATGTTGCCGGCGAGATCGCGAACCACGATGCGAAGCGGACTTCGCTCGATGCGGACTTCAAGAGCCGCGGTACGAAAGCCGACAGAAGTCGCGTCCTGCAGGGGTTTCACGTCGACGGACCTGGCTCTCGCCTCAGGAAGCACTGCCCAGGAAGAATCCTCGGGAAACATGTTGCCGGGAGCAATCCGGACGCGGACGATGTCGTCCCGCAGAGCGGTAACTCTCAAGCTCGCAGAACCTGCCTGAACGTCAATGCCGTCACGCTGCGCCGCCGAACCGGTGACAGCCTCAAGCGTCACGCTGGCCTGGGAAGTAGTTGCGCTTGGCGCTGCCGCAGAACTCAGAAAGAGAGCTGACCCCAAGAAAGCCACCAATAGTTTGCAGGACGAGGACATGATGATTCCCTCCGTATAAATCGGGATCTGAAGACAAGCCTTAGTGTTTCTTACCCGTGAAATGAATGACGATTTTCTTCCGAGGATAAGGCTCGGATGTATTCGCTGGAATTGCGACTTTGATTTTAGCGTTTTCGGCATTGGCCTTTGTTGGCGTGGGTTCCGCTCCCTCAACCGAGGACACCTGCGCCGGATTCCACATCCCAATTTCGTGTTCCCTGCCCTGTGCCCCGGCAACTTCCACAGTCAAGGCGTCGTGTGCAGGCGACCACGACTCGGACAACACTCGTAATCCCTGGCTTGCGCTTCCCAGCGAAGGCAGAGTCGGGGACAAGCTAAGTCCAAAATCGTTCCTGAGACGGATGCGCAGCGTGTTTGCTCCGCTGCCCACCGGAAATCGCAGGGACACATGCTGATCCACGTCGCTGTTATGAATCTGGAATGGCACTCGCCGTCCGTTCAGTTCTGCACCCATGACCTGAGCCCGCAGGCTCAGGGCGGGAGAAAATTCCAGACTGCAATCGTCGTTTCCCCGCCGGCTGACTTCCAAAGTAATTTCGCTCACACTCTTGCGGTAGGCGACGCGCAACAAATCCGTCCCCACCCGCAGATTGTCGAGTGTGAACCAGGTCCAGTCGGCAGGGACATGAGGCGCGAAGGCAAGCTTGCGGGCGCCGGCGTCCGCTTCCAGCCCAAAGAGGCCCCGCAGCAGCGGACTGATTACCATTGCCGCAGACCATATCTGGTGAGGAGAACTCGTCGACAGCGGCTGGTAGTAATCGCCCGACAACACCTCGGTGACGTGCCCCAGCGAGCCGTCGAGCGCCAGTTGAGAATTCGCCATCAGGTTCGTGAAACCAGGCAAGGCGCGGTGATAACGATATTCGCCAACTGACGCCCAGCCAGTGAACAGCGGCCACACCGATCCGAAGTGATATCCACCCGCGCTGTACCTGGCGGCGCCGGACGAAATAATTCTCATGCCCCAATCGGTCTGGTGTTCGGGCGCGGCGAGCTCGGCCAGCATGGTTCCGGCTTTGTCCTCATCCAACAATCCAAACCACATCGGGACGGTGGCGAGCACGCTGGGTTCGTCCACCTGCTGGCTGTTCTGATCGAGAGCGAATGCATAGCGTTTTTTTTCGGCAGACCAGAAGCTTTTGTTCACCAGTGTCTGCTGCCGCGCGAAGGCGTCTCCAAGCTGCTTGCTGACGTCTTCTTTTCCCGCCAGGTGCGCCAGGTTGGCGAGAGCGCGCAATGCTTCGGCTCCTAACCCACTCTGGTAGAGCTCAGTCCTGACGGGAAGCAGCGGGCCGCCTTCCACCCAGCCGTGACCGATCCCGAAATTCTGCGGAAGACCCTGGGCATCGTAGGTGGAAAGCAGAAACTGATAAGCCTTCCACAGGCTGTCCCATTTTTGCTGAGCGAACGCCACATCACCGCTGGCCACCACATAGTCGTTCATCACTATGATGTAGAGCGGCGTCGCGTCGGCGGAGGCGTAGGGATAGGGATAGTCGGTGAACCATGGCACGAAGTCAGCGCCCTGTGAAATTTCGTGAGGAAGCTTGCCATCGGCGCGCTGATACTTGCACAGAAACTCCAGCGCGGTGCGAGTATTGGCAAAGTCGCCTTCTGCATCGAGAGCCAGTGCCGTCCAGAGCGAGTCCCGGCCGAAGAACCAGGCAAAGCCCGGACGCTGGCTCCCACCCGAGGTGCGATACCCGGCGATGAAACCCGTGCCCAGAAATGGATTCGTCACCCGTCCATGGAGAACGCTGATCCGCGACCAGTCGTATGCCTGCTGCAGTTGCCGATCTGGCACGTCCACGCTGACGGTGTTTTCCAGATAGCCTGCGTAGTAGTCCGCCGACTCTTTTTGCAGCGCAACATAATCGGAGCTCAGACGACGGTATGCCGCTTCCGCCCCGGCCTGCCCGTCGGTCGACGCGGCAATGACGACGATCTTTGTCTCTCTTCCTTTTTCGGTCACACCCAGGCGGAAGGAGTTCTGCTTCGAACCGGAGTAATTGGTGTCATATTCCGACTGCACATCAACCGCGGTCGGAGACCCAACGAAGGCGGAAAATTTCTTCTGTTCTTCTCCAAAGTGAAAAGCATTGACCTTCGGATCCCAGTAGGCGTAGGTCCCACCCAGTGCCGCCGGCCATTCCAACTGGAAATCGCGTTCGAAAACCGCCTGAACTTCCAGAGGCTCGGCGGTCTCGACCTCGATGGTGATGATTGCTCCCGGTTCGCGGACGGGGACAAAGAACGTCTCCCGCACCGCGAAAGTGTCGCCGGTATAGAGAATTGTGCTCGACTCCGGCCGGACGGTGATCGTACGTGCCAAAGCTTCCGCTGGAATAACACGTCCGTCCTGATGAAAGCGCAGGTGAAAGTCGCGAAGAATCTTGAGCGGGTAAACCCAGGCTTCAATCTGCCCGGCTTCATTCCCAAACAACCCGGCGCGGGTACCGGTTATGGGAAGGAATTCCCAGGGACGATCCGTCCGCGAGATCTCGATCGGACGGGACGAATTTTCCGCCAGGACAAGAGGGCCAGCAAATATCAGGAGAGCTACGACCAGAATCAGGGAAGGTGCCTGCCGACGCGGCGAAGAAAGAATCATGCGTTCCTTGCGTGAGACACGATCAGGATACGCGCCTGAACTTGCAAAGTCGCGGTGCACTTACTAAAGTAGGGGCGAATTCTAGCACGAGCCAACTCCGGGAAGGTACCACCCTTTGTCCTCTTCACGCCGTAGATTTCTCCAGACGGTCAGCAAATCAGCTGCCGTCCTTTCCCTGGAGGGCGTTCTCGCACGGTCGCAGCCGTTGCAGGCATTTTTTCCGGCCGGCGACGAACCTCCCAAACCCGGAGCCAGCCTGGGATTGAGTTTCATCAACGTCGCCAAAGAATCCGGCCTCAAGGTAAAAACCATCTACGGCGGCGAACACAAGAACAAGTATCTTCTGGAGACCACCGGCTGTGGCGTGGCTTTCTACGACTACGACAACGACGGCTGGCTGGATATTTTCCTGGTTAACGGCTGGCGTCTGGAAGGTTTCCCTTCCGGTCAGGAGCCGACTTCTCATCTGTTCAGGAACAATCGTGACGGCACATTCACCGATGTTACGGCCAAGGCTGGTCTCATCCACTCCGGCTGGGGGCAGGGGGTTTGCATCGGCGACTATGACAACGACGGCTTCGAAGATCTGTTCGTTACCTATTTCGGCAAAAACGTTCTCTATCACAATAACGGCGATGGTTCCTTCACCGATGTGAGCGAGAAGGCCGGCGTTGCCGGAAACGGCAAACGCTGGAATACCGGCTGCGCGTTCGTGGACTACGATCGCGACGGCAAACTCGATCTGTTCGTCGCCAACTACATCGACCTGGACCTCGCCACTGCTCCCGTCCCGGAATCCGGGCCCTGCCTCTACAAGAGCGTGATGGTGGCCTGCGGTCCTCCCGGCCTCAAGGGCGGGAAAAATATCCTTTACCACAACAATGGAAATGGCACTTTCACCGACGTCTCCGAGGCAGCGGGGATTTTGCAGGCCAACGGAACCTTCGGCCTGGGCGTGCTGACAGCGGATTTCGACAATGACGGCTGGCCCGACATTTATGTCGCCAACGATTCCACCGCCAGCGCGCTCTACCAAAATAAGAAGAACGGAAAGTTCGCAGACATCGCGATGGAAGCCGGTTGCGCGCTCAGCCCCGACGGCAAGCCGCAGGCAGGCATGGGAGTCTCGGCGGCCGACTACGACATGGACGGCAACCTCGACATCGTGAAAACCAATTTCGCCGGTGATACGCCTTCTCTCTATCACAACCTCGGCGACGCCAGTTTTGAGGATGCCACGTTTACCGGCGGCCTGGGCGCGCACACCCAATACCTGGGATGGGGCTGCGGATTTTTTGATATGGACAACGATGGCTGGCCTGACATTCTCATCTGCAACGGCCACGTCTATCCCGAAGTCGAACAACTCAAGACCGAAGCCGGCTATCCCCAGCGCAAGCTGCTCTATCGCAACCTGCGCAACAGCCGCTTCGAAGATGTGTCCATGCAGGCGGGCCCAGGCATTTCAGAGCCGGCAGCATCGCGGGGATGCGCCTTCGGCGATTTCGACAACGACGGCGATATCGATCTGGTAGTCAACACAGTGAATGATTTCCCCCAACTGCTCCGTTGTGATCTGCAGCCGGGAAACAACTGGATCAAGGTGCGGACGATCGGCACCAGGTCAAACCGCAGCGGTATCGGAGCGCGGCTGCGCTGCGTTACCCAAGCCGCGGGAGAATCCAAACCCCACCAACAAATTGACGAAGTCCGCAGTGGGGGGAGCTACTTCTCGCAAAACGATCTGCGGGTGCATTTCGGGCTGGGAAAAGCAGATAAAGTGCAACTGCTCGAGATCCGCTGGCCCAGCGGCCAGGTAGACACGCTGAAAGATGTTAAGCCGAATCAATTGATATTCGTGAAAGAAGGCGAAGGCATCGTGCGCAACATGCAGTTCGGGAAACGCTAGTCTTTAGTCCCTGACAGTAGCCGTTCTGGCTCCGGAGGCTGCGGAAACACTCGGTCCCGCTGTAGAGACGTTGCAAGCAACGTCTCTACAGAAATGGCTTTCTCCAGCCTCCCAGACCCTTGGCTAATCGCGATTGGCCAGCGACCAATGACCAGTGACCAACGACCGCCTTCAAAAATTCTCCACCATCCAGACATTAGAATCGCCGCTGGCCAGCTGAAGCGCCAGGCGGCGTCCATCAGGGGAAGGGATTGCCCAGCCCACGACCAGCTTGTTCTGCTGCCATGTAGACCGCACTCTTCCCTGCAGGTCAATATTCAGCAGCGCATATGTCCCGGTGTTTGTGGAAGTCGGAACCCAAAGACTCTTACTGTCTGCGGCCCAGTCGATTGAAGAAACCACCGGCCACTCTTTCAATGTGAAGGTCCGATCTTTGTGATCAGGCAGCGTCAGGAGGCGGATGTCGGGCCGAACCGAGAAGCCCATCTTCGCCGCTTTGGCTAAAGCCAGAGTCGAACCGTCTGGCGAGAGGCTCCAGTTATAGGAATATGGGACGTCGTCGTCGATGTGTGCGACCTCCTTTCCCCTGTCGCCGCGCATTGGATCAAAACTGAAAAACAGCAGGCGTTTGTCGTCGACCTGACTGTACAGACAAAGGGTCGAGGGCAGCCGCGCGCACTGCAAATTGGTGAACCCGCGCCCCTCCATAATCATCTGTGGCGGACCGCCGGAAAGAGACAGCCGCCACATGCGGGTAGCCGCGGGCGAATCGAAGCCCTCCGGATATTGGAGATATATGATCTGCGTCCCGTCGGGAGTCAGCCGAGGCACCATTGACAGTTCTTTGCCGCCAACCAGGAGCTCCGGCGTATTTTCTTCCGGGGCCTGGCGGAAAAGGTGGAAGCCGCCATCGCGGTCAGAGCCGAAGATCACCTGCCTGCTGTCGGGCGTCCAGGCCCACGGAAGATCTTCTCTTTCATCAAGAGTCAAGAGCCGCGGTTCCTGCAGCCTGGTTCCGCTGGCATCGAGCTTCGCGGTATAGACGTCCGGTTGCCAGCTTTCCTTTACATAGGCCAGCCGTTTTCCGTCGGCCGCCCCGCTCAGATACTGGACCTCGCCCGGACCGGTCGTGAGCCGGATAGCACTACCCAGCAGCTTTCCTGTTTGCGAGTCGATTCTTTGCGACCATACGTTGGAATCGTTCTGATTGGGCGGCGCTTCGCCCAGCACATAGGCGAGGCGATCGCCAGTCCATGCCAGTGCCGGTCCAAAGCGTGCTCCGTCCTTCACAACTTTCCGTTCATTGCTCGCCACATCCAGAATTTCAATCTGCGGCTGCACTCCATACTGCCCCGGGCGGTAGACGCCACGCAGAAACGCGATATGCATTCCGTCACCCGACCAAACCGGGGACCGGAAGAGGTCGCCAAGATCGCCTGCAATTTTCCGTGGCTGCTGCCCGTCCGAACCCATCAACCAGAGTTCCTGACTCTTTTCCGCTCCTTTGAGAAAAACAATCTGCGATCCGTCGGGCGAAACCTCGGCGTCGCGCCCTTCATCGCTGAGTTTTCGCGGGCTTCCACCAACGGTCGAGATTTGCCAGAGACCTGATTTCATCTCTGGTCCACTGACGGCGGCTGCAAGAATGTGGGAGCCGTCGGGGTACCAGCTGACCGGCCTCGCTTTGAATCCTTCGGGCAGGCTCAGCGGATGCGTCTCTCCGGTATCGACTTGCCGCAGGTATGAGCCGGTCCTGTCGGAAAAGGCCAGGTACTTTCCGTCCGGCGAAAGGGCGGCACTGATCACCGGGTCCGCGCCGGGATTTGCGGTCAGCCGTCGCGCCGCCGGCAGGGTGGACGAGATCAATGGAGGAGATGTACGCCGGCCAAGATAAAGCCCTGCCCCCAATCCAATCAAAAGCACGATGGCTGCCGCCGAAGCGATCCATCCTTTATGCGTGCCTTTGTGCGCGGACTGCGCCGGCGGGGCCGCGATTTCAGCGGAGTCCGTCGTCCTCGCCATACCATTGTTCGGCGTCGAGTTTGACGGCGTCAGGTTCACCGGCGCCAGAAATCGATATCCGCGGCGCGCCACCGTCTCAACAAAACGTGGGTTCTCCGCTGTGTCGCCGAGTGCATCTCTAAGTCTGCGGACGGCGGCATTCAAGCTGTGGTCGAAGTCAACAAAGGTATCTGCTGGCCACAGGTGGGTTCGCAGCTCCTCGCGAGTGATGACTTCTCCCGGTCGCTGGAGCAGCATCATCAGAATCTGAAAGGGTTGCTCCTGCAATCTGACCCTGGAACCCTTGCGCCGCAACTCGCCGGCGCGAAGGTCGGCCTCGAAAACGCCGAACTGTATCATCCGGATTCCGTTACCGGCCTCCACTGCCGTCTTCCCTTCGTCGATCTCACCAAATCTAGCAGAACCGGCGTTTTTCAGGTCCGTCACCTCAGCTCCTAAATATTTGACGTGGAAGCGCTTAACTGGTTACCCAGAGATGCTTTGTGGGTTACCGGCAAAGCCTTGAGGCACCAGTCGCGCGCACTGAAGATCGGCGCGTTGGAGGCCTCGTCCCGTGATTCATTTCTCGAAAACATGCCAGTCGTTAGGTACGCTTTTGCTGGCACTTGCGTTCCCCGCCTGGGCGCAAACCTACCCTGATAACAATCCACAAGTGGTTGTCTCTGTCTATAACGATGCCGGAGTTTCCTTGAACGTGCTGGCCCACGCTGAGGAGAACGCCACGCGGATCTTCGGGCGCGCGGGAGTGTGGATCGCCTGGAAGAACTGCCTGGACTGCGGCCCCGTCGAGTGGCCCACTTCCCTGGTGGTGCGCATCGTGCCCGGATCGGCGCGCCCGTCGCACGAGATCTTCGGCATGGCTTTCCTGTCCGCCGAGGGGACGGGTTGTTACACCGACGTGTTCTATGAACGGGCGGCGAAACTGCAATCGGCCTGGAACGTCAGCCTCCCGGACACGCTGGGAGCTGTGATGGCACATGAGATCGGACATCTCCTGTTGGGATCAAATTCCCACACGTCAGCGGGAATCATGCGCGCCCATTGGGAAGGTCAGGAATTGAATCGAATGGCGAGAGGAAACCTGCTGTTCACAGAAGCACAGTCCGACCAAATGCGCATGAAATTGTTTGCCGTCCGTTCGACGCTCGCGATCGCCGCGCAGTGAACTTTCTGAAGGCTGTTACCGAAGCGCCGGGTTGTAGGCTCAGGAAAGTGATCTCAGGAAGCGGCTGCGGGTGCCTTTACCGGCGATCCCGACCCTTCCTTCAAGGTATGGATCGCGTCCACGGCGACGTTCTCGAATTGCTCGGTAAGCCCGCTCGGCCAACGAATCTGTAACCAGTCGATCCTGGCCGCCGATCCCAGGCCGAAGTGAATACGCATGTCATTGTTCGAGTCGTAGCTCGAGCCGCTTCGGACTTCGTCTGTTAAAACTCTGAGCCCAGCTTTCACTGTGATCCTGGCGCCGATGCCATCGCGATTCGATTTTGTTCCTGCCGTCTTTATCCCAACCCAGTGATTCGCCGTACGCACCTGATTCACCAGCAAGCTCGGGCCGGCATTCATGTTGCTGATCACGGCTGAAACGCGTCCATCGTTCCACAGATCTCCGACAGCCAGTCCTCGCCCGGCGTGGAGTGTCGTGATTGCTGCTCCAGCCTGCGCGGAAATGTCGCTGAAAGTCTTGTTGCCGTTGTTGTGATAAAGGATGCGCGGCTCCTGGTAGCTGCTCCCCAGGTTCTGCCTGTCGACTTCGGGATAGACGTGGCCATTCACCAGCAACAGGTCAGGCCAGCCATCGTTGTCGAAATCAAAAAACATGGTTCCCCAGCCCAGATAGCGGGTGTAAAGGCCCAAACCGGCGGCAAAAGTCACATCGTCGAAGGTACCGTTGCCGTTGTTGCGATAAAGAGTCGACGTGTCATCGGAGAAATTGGTCTTGAAAATATCCAGCTTGCCATCGCCGTCGTAATCGCCAACCGTCGAGCCCATGCCGGCCTGCTCGCGTCCGTCCTCATTGAAGGCCACGCCGGCCACCACTGCCCGGTCCGCAAACGTTCCATCACGATTGTTGTGGTAGAGAATGCTGGGAGTGCTGTCGCAGGCGACATAAATGTCAGACCAGCCGTCGTCGTCGTAGTCGAGGGTGGAAACACTGAAGCCGTAGTGCCCGCTGGTTTGATCGATTTTGGCTTTGGATGTGACGTCCTCAAATTTTCCCCCGCCCAGGTTGTGATAAAGAATATTTTTCGCTCCGGGCAATCCTCGCGGGCCGCACATCACTGGAACCCCCTTCCATACGCATGACGCTCTTTCTCCAGGCGCGGGGGCGGTGGAAACATCGAAGTCGACATAGTTCGCGACCATCAGATCGAGAAGGCCGTCGCGGTCGTAGTCGACGAAGGCGCATCCCGTACCCCAGGCTTTTCCTGTGCCGGAGACTCCAGAGCCCTCCGCCACTTCGGCAAAAACTCCCTTCTGGTTGTGGTAGAGACGATTCTTGCCGTAATAGGTGACGTAAAGATCGTCCCATCCGTCGTTGTCGTAGTCGCCCACGCAGGCTCCCTGGCCCCAACCGGTCGCGGTCAAGCCAGCCCTGGCGGTGACGTCCGAAAATGTGCCGTCGTGATTATTGCGATAAAGATGATTGGTTGGAGCACTGCCGGCGGGAAAACCTTCGAGTGTGGTGCCATTCACCAGAAAGATGTCAGGCCAGCCATCATTGTCGTAATCGAAGATCGCGACGCCTGTGCCGGTAGTCTCGATGATGTATTTCTTCCTGTCTTTGCCACCGAAGACGGTAGTCATGGTCAGCCCGGATTTTTCAGCGACGTCGGTGAAGTTGGCAATGGGCGGGGGCTGTGGACCCTGCGCGGCGGCGACAATGAGAAACAGCGCGGGAAACAGAAGAAGGCGAAACGGCAGGACAACCGGTAGCCCGCGAAACTGCGGCCCAAAGATGTGATTCATGACCCAGCTTGAATACTAGGGCGCAGCCAACAAGAGGGTCAAGCGGACGCCCCCGAGAGCGCAGTCAGTTTGGATTGTCCACATATCTGAGCCGGCATAATTTAAGGGGCGAGTCATACTGAGCGAGTCCGCCTCTTCGCTCGCGAAGAGGCGGGGGAGTCGAAGGACCCACCGTGCCACCGGCGTCGGGAGAGACGGACCTGCCCTCGGCCGGACGGGACACACCGCAGAGTCCATCCCACTGCATGTCAAGAAGGCAGGGGTCCTTTCGACTGCGTAGCTGCCTCGCCTGGCAAGGCCGCCACTTCGCTCAGGATGACTCGGAATTGCGGGCACTTAACTCTGCCGACCATAGTTCGACGATGGTGTTATTTTTAGGTAGTGGGAAAGCTTATCCGGCCATGGTGCGTGTAGTAGTCGCGTTCTGTGTGGGCACAGCGACTGCGCCGGTCCTCGCGCAGCAGCAAAACTCACGTTCGCAGGTCGACACTCTCTATCGCCAGGGTCTTGACGCCGTGAAGCGCGGCGATCTCGCCCCTGCTCGCACGGCTTTCGAACAGGTAGTCAAACTCGCTCCCGCAAGCGCCGAAGGACACAACTCGCTGGGCTGGGTAATGTTCTCGCAGGGGCAGACGGCAGAGGCCGTCTTACAAATCCGGCAGGCATTACGTCTGAAGCCCAACCTCACGGCAGCTCACATCAATCTGGCAAATGCGTTGGCGCAGAGCGGAAGTCTTGCGGACGCCGAATCTGAAGCTCGCACCGCTGTCCGCCTGGCTCCGCAAGATTCCGAGGCCCACCGTACCCTGGGACGAGTTGCCAGCTTTCGCGGCGATCTCAATACCGCGACATCAGAACTGAAGAAGGCCGTGGAACTCGATCCGAAGCAGGCTACCCTGCACGATGAACTTGGGTCAGTTCTGGCGAAAGCTTCGAACCTCGACGATGCCGCAGCGGCGGAGTTTTCCGAGGCTCTTCGCCTGCAACCGGATTTTGCCCCATCCGCATTACATCTCGGAGTCATCCGCTGGCGGCAGAAACAAAACGCCGAGGCTCTCAGCTTGCTGCAGAAAGCCGTACAACTCGCTCCGCAAAGCGCGCAAGCCCACTACTATCTCGGACGTGTGCTGGAAGACGGCGTCCCGCGCGACAAGTCTGACGACGAGACGACAGCTCAGGCCATCGAAGAACTTCGTACTGCTGTCAGGCTCCAACCCAATTTCGCCGAAGCCCACACCCAACTCGGTCTGTTGCAGCAGCGCATCGGAGACGGCCATGCTGCCGTCGAATCATTCCGTCGCGCGGTGGAAATCAAACCCGACGATCCCGATGCGCAAAATAATCTGGGACTCGCCTTGATCCAGGTGGGCGATGCCAGCAGTTCAATTCCAGCTTTCGAGGCAGCTCTTCGTTTGCGACCGGAAGATACTGGCTATCGAACCAACCTGGGGACCGCATATTTACAGAAAAGCGATTTCGATGCCGCCATTACACAATTTCAGACCGCACTGCAAAGCGCTCTTGATGATGCAACTTTGCACTACGATCTGGGGTTGGCCCTCAAGTTGAAAGATCGCCTGCCCGATGCCGTCGCCGAATTCGAGAAGGCCGCGGCCATCGATCCTCATCAGGCGGACGTTCACTACACCCTCGGGGTTACGTTGTGGCAGCAGGGAGACTTTGACAAGGCTGTCAGTGCTCTCAATGCCGCCATTCAGGCAAAACCGGACTACGCCGAAGCGTACTACACCCTCGGGACGGTCCTGAAGCAGCAGGGTAAACTCCCCGAAGCTGCGGCGTCATTGCGGGAAGCGATTCGTCTGCAACCCGATTTCGCCGGCGCGCACACCACGCTTGCGGCGACGCTGAAGCAGTTAGGCGATACCGAAGGAGCGGCCCGCGAAAGTCGGCTTGGGGCACAGATCAGCAAAGACAAAACGAATCTTCAGGCAGCAACCTTCGATACCAACTCCGGAATCAGATTGTTGCAGGTTGGCGATCTTGAGGGGGCGATCTCACAGTTCCGCGAGGCCATCGCTCTGGCGCCAAGTTATGCACCGGCCCACTTCAACCTGGCAAAGGCATTGCGGCAGAAAGGCAACAAGGAAGAAGCCAGTCAGGAATTCAATCGTGCCGCAGAACTAGATCCTCAACTAAAACCGTAGCCCGAACCAATGTGGGCGCGAGCGTCCCGCTCGTGCAGGAGCGGCATTGCCTCGTAGTGTCTTAATGTTTAAAAAAAACTCAAGGCTTCCCCCTCCGCAGGGCGACAATCTCGGTATCAACCGGCACACCGCGGGTCACCTTCACCCTCACCACGGCTTCGAACGGTTTCAACTCTCCGTTCTCTCCAAGCTGAAGCCGCGGCAAGATTTCATCCAGCGAGTTCTGCTGGCAAACAAACTCCACGGCAGCCTGCGTTCCTATGGTGGTGGTTCCAGCCAGAATCAACACGGATTTCGCCGGATTCAATCCGCGCACCAGCGCAACCACGGCGTAGTCTTCAACCAGGCTGGGCTGCGACGGACTGCCCACCCAGTATTCCGCCTCGCCGGATTGCGGGTGGAGGTTCATGATGGCGAGGTCACCTTTGCGCGGGCCCGACTCGAGCGGGCGGAAGACAAACTCGTGGGTGCTGGGAATATCGCGCAAGGTGAGATTCTCAGCCGGCGAGCCCACAAAAATGGTGTCGTTATTTTTCACATCGTCGAGCGAAAGCAGACTGCCGCGCTTGACTCGAAGTTGCCGATGCAGCAATCCGAAGGTGTGGTCCAAAGCGTGGATCGCGAGCACCTCACCGACGCCGGTGTAGTGTTCGAGAATCTGATCGCGCGAATCCCGGGCAGGATCGAAGTAGCGCATTCCCGTCTCGGGCCGGCCCACGAATGCTCCGTTGCTGAAAATGACCCAGGGCTCTTCCGGTCCGCTGACAAAGGCCTTCCAAAAAGTCCTGAACGCCGCCGGGACTGGTTCTCCTCCGCGATCGTTCGCCCGGTCGCCACGTACGAAATAGGCGGCCGCTGCCAGGAATACCACCATGGCTGCCAGTAAAACCAGAAAGGCGATCTTCCACCTGCCGCCAGCCCTGACCTCGGCCACATCTTCCTCATGCTGGGCGGCCTGTGCCACAGCGCGCAGCCTGGCGGCGCTCCCTTCCCGCCGGTGGAACGAAAGCACGTACGTGCCCTTCGGGATTTCTACCTGTACCTGATCTTCAGCCCCTTCGGAAGCGTAGTATTCGGCGATCTTGAGACGTAATCGTCCTGCCTGTACTCGGATTGTGGAATCTGACTGGGGATCGAAGTTCGGTGGGCGCCCGAAAACTTCGGTCGCGATCTGGTATTCCTTCAGCGACGAGCCAGGATGATCGAGGGCATGTTCAGCCAAATAGCGAAGCAATTTACACAACGATTCCGAGCCGTGCAGCACCTGGCTGTGAACCAGCCGATCGATCTGGGCCAGGTATTGCTCTCTTTCAGAGACGTGAAGTCGTGTAACGCTCATTGTCACGTAGGGTAACAAGCTCAGGTATCAACTGCAATGCAAGGACTTACTGCTTGTAACGGTATCAAACCTCATGAAACCTTAGAAAACTTAATCGCAATAGCAAGTTTTTACCCCAAAAAATTTCTGTGGAATTCTTCATGGGAGCGCGGCATTCGTTTTCGGTGCCTTAACTTAATTCTTAATAATCAACTACTTAGAACCATCCCCGGTGCTTTTCGGTGCGCCATACCGATTTGAGACATTCTAATTTTTCATAGGACCTCATCCTCACACTTCCAAATGTCATAGCAGTTTAGCTGCTCGGCAGCGGCTGTTTCATAACAGTATCAACACTCTACGAGCAATTTCCAGTTGGGAGAGCAACCTGCACGTGTCAGGTCAAAGCTAGTGCTTTTGTACTAACGGGCTAAATCCGTGGGGCAGGAGAGTCCTGAGTGAGATTTTCGAGCTTTGCCAATCCCAGGGCGTGTTTCTTTTTCCCAAATAGAGTTTGCAAAAGAAATCAGGGTGGGGAGGCAGTAATGAAGACAAAGTTTTTTGTGTTGGCGTGCACGCTGGCCGTGTTCGTCGTTCTGAGCATCGTCGGAACACCACAGGCGTCTGCACAAGCAGTTTTTGGCAGCATTTTCGGAACAGTCAGCGATCCTTCAGGCGCGGCCGTTTCCGGCGCGAAGGTAGTGGTTACCTCGGCCTCCAAGGGCACGAGCGTTGAAGCCACCACCAATGCGGACGGCAACTATAGCGTTACTCACCTTATCCCTGATGTTTACAACGTCAGAGCGGAAGGCGCAGGCTTTAAAGCGTTTGAAGCCAAGGGCATTGTTGTCTCGGCCGACGCCGCAGCTCGCGTCGATGGACAATTTCAGGTTGGCGGATCGACCGAAACCGTGGAAGTCACCGCGGAGTCTCCTCAACTGAAGACCGATCGCGCCGATGTGGCGACGATCTTCAATGATAAAGCGGTGGAAGACCTGCCGCTGTTCAATCGGAATTTCACAGCTTTGGTGCTGGCTTCGCCGGGCGCACAGCAACTGGGCTGGTCCCACGCTTCCAGCGAAAACCCGCAAGGCAGCCTGCAGACCAAGGTCAATGGACAGACTTTTGCCGGAACCGGCTTCATGCTCGATGGAACCGACAATCGCGATCCCATCCTCGGAATTATCGTTATCAATCCCACCCTGGAGTCGGTCACTGAAGCCAAGATGACCAGCCAGAACTACGACGCGGAGTTCGGACAGGCCATCGCCGGTGTCGTAGCCAGCCAGACCAAGTCGGGCACCAATTCCCTGCACGGCAGCGTATTCGGGTTCCGCCGCAGTGATGCAACCCAGGCGCGCGATCCGTTCAGCCAGAGTCCAAGCAAGGCTAACCCGGTCACTGGCCGGACCATTCCTCCCATTCTTTATGGTCAGTACGGAGCTTCGGTTGGCGGTCCGGTGATCAAGGACAAACTCTTCTTCTTTGGCGATTATCAGGCGACGCGCTCGAAGATTGGTTCATCTTTCCTGCAATCGATTCCAAGCGACGTGATTCGTTCAACCTGCGGCGTTGCCGGAGTTGCGAATTGCGACCTCAGCGAGTACGCAAACCAGGTCTACGATCCCGCCACCGGAAACCCGGATGGCACGGGGCGAACACCGTTCGCAGGCAATCTGATTCCCAACAACCGTCTGTCGCCGCAGGCAGTCGCTCTGCTGCAACAGTTCCCTAACCCGACCAGCGCCGGGCTTGTCAACAATTTTGCCGCCGGCGGCAACGGCGTTTTCAATAACGACCAGTTCAACGTCCGCATTGACGACCAGACCACCTCGAAGCTGCACACGTTCGGCCGCTACAGTTTCGCCAACTACACTCTGACCGGTGTAGGAGCATTCGGCGACCTGGGCGGAAACGGCTTCGGCACCGGCGGATTTGCCGGCGCTTCCAAGAGCCGCGATCAAAGCATCGCGGGTGGATTCGACTACGCCTTCCGTCCGAGCGTTCTTACTGACTTCCGCTTCGGCTACGTGCGCTATCACGTAAACGTGGTTCCGAACGGAGTGGGAACCACGCCGGCAACCGACGTAGGCATCCCTGGCCTCAATACCGGTACTGATTTCACCTCGGGACAGCCATCGTATTTCGTCGGTAACTCAGGTGGCGATGGAACCGACACCGGCCAGATCACGTCCACGGGCGGTATCAGCAACTTTGGATATGGCCTGGGCGTGAACCGCTGCAACTGCCCACTGATCGAACAGGAAGATCAATTCCAGTTCGTCAATAACTGGACGAAGATCACCGGCAACCATCAAATCAAGTTTGGCGCTGATATTCGCTATGCCCGCAACCTGCGAGTGCCCAGCGACAATCACCGCGCCGGTGAGCTGACCTTCGCCCGCGAACGTACTTCGCTGGCGGGTTCAGCCAGTCCGACGGGCGTTGCCCTGGCGACGTTCCTTTTGGGCGACGTCACCACCTTCAAGCGCTACGTCAGCACTTCAACTACTGCCGCCGAGCGCCAGAAGCGCTTCTACTTCTACGGACAGGACACCTGGCGGGCAACCTCCAAGCTGACCATCGCCTTCGGACTGCGCTGGGACATCATGAATCCGGAGTACGTAAACGGAGATGCCAACGGCAGCCTGCTTGACCTGAATACCGGCTTCCTCCGCGTAGGCGGAGTTGGAGGTATTGGCCGCAACTTCAACATCGAGAGAAACTGGAAGAACTTCGGACCGCGCCTTGGCATCGCCTACCAGTTGACGCCCAAGACCGTTCTTCGCATGGGTTACGGACGCAGTTATGACATCGGCGTCTTCGGTTCCATCTTCGGACACGCGGTTACCCAGAACCTGCCAGTGCTGGCGGTTCAGAACCAGAACCCCAATTCCCAGACCGATGACGTTTTCAACCTCGCGGTAGGCCCAACGGCGCCGGTTTTCCCCGCGGTTCCGTCGGACGGGTTGCTGCGTCTGCCTGATGGCATTTTCGCCCGGTCGCGTCCGAACAGAATGCGGCTGGCCAGGCTCGATGCATACAACTTCACCGTTCAACATCAGCTAACCAACACGATTTCCGCTGAACTGGCGTTCGTCGGAAACAACGGTCACGGCTTCTACGCCAACAACCCTGATGTAAACCCGAACCAGCCAACCGTGGTTGGCTTCGGTGTCCCGGGCGGGCCTTCGAAAAATGAACGGCGACCCTACTTTGCGCGCTACGGCTGGTCGCAGGATCTTTCCTTCTTCGGGAATGATGCACCCGCTTACTACGATGCCTTGCAGGCCAAGCTGGACAAGCGGTTCAACAACGGTCTGCAGTTCGTTGCTCACTACACCTGGTCGAAGAACCTGAGTCACGATGGCGGATACGCCAACATCGATCCTCAGGTGAACTACGGTCCGGATGACTTCAACCGCAAGCATGTCTTCTCCGTCAGCTCGGTCTATGAGCTGCCGATTGGACGAGGCAAACGGTTCATGGGCAATGCCAACCGCGTAGTCAACTTGCTCGTCGGCGGGTTCCAGCTCAATACCACAACTAACTGGAGCAGCGGTCTGCCGTGGAGCGCCAGCTATAACGAGTGCAACTCGGACCAGGATGTGGGGATTTGCCGTCCTCTCCTGATCGGAGACCTCAAAACCGGCGCAGGACATTTCGATCCAGTCGCGGGTTCAGTTCCCTTCTACACTCCTGTAGCCGCAATGCCAGCAAACGGGGATGTTTCGGGACCGTTCCAGCGCCCTGCGATCGGAACTTTCGGCAGCGGACGCAATGCCTTCACCGGCCCGCGCTTCTTCAACTCCGATTTCTCACTGTTCAAGAACTTTGCGATTACGGAGCGAGTCGGCGCGCAGTTCCGCTTTGAAGCGTTCAACGTGTTTAACCACGTAAACCTCAACAATCCAAACAACTGTATCGACTGCACCGGTTCCGGCCTGATCACCAGCCTGGCGCCGAACGCGCAGATGCGGCAGTTGAACTTTGGAATGAAGGTCAGCTTCTAAGACAACCTTCAACAATCTGTTTTATCGAGGGAGCCCATGTGGCTCCCTCTTTTTTGTGCGGGGATCTTTCGCACGAAGATCTTTCGTACGAAGATCATCGCCCTACTTCCTGCAACACTCGCAATAATGGCTGCATCTCAACTGAGGGGCGTGCCCTGAGGTTAGCCGTTTGCGAATGCAGCAGAGCGTTCTACTGCAGGCTATTCTCGCGCGCGTTCTCATCATTGCCGCGACCTGCATGTCCCCCCTTGCCATTGAAAGTGCCGCCGTGGCGGAGGATGTGTCTGCCTCCGTCGGCAATCGGGCGTGCGCTGCCTGTCATGCGTCGATCTACCAGTCGTACGGACGCACGGCTATGGCTCGAGCCAGCGGGCCAGCGCGTGAAAATGTGATTCCAGCCGATTTTGTCCACCCCGATTCAGGGGTGCACTACCGCGTCTACTCAGAACCGAATCACGTCTGGCTAAGCTTCGACCGGCCCGGTGATCCCGCGGTGCGGGGCAAACGGGAGCTGTTGTATTACATCGGTTCGGGGCGGCGCGGGTTGAGCTACCTCTTCGCCCGGAACGGATTCCTGTTTGAATCTCCCATCAACTGGTATGGCAACGCCCAGCGATGGGACATGGCGCCTGCGTACCAGAACGCCCGCGAAATCCCTCTCAATCTGCCCGCCGTTACCAGTTGCCTGCGTTGCCATGTCAGCGGAATGCGAGCTCCGGTCAGGGGCACGGAGAACTTTTATCCGTCGCCAGTTTTCACGCATGCGGGAGTCAGTTGCGAACGCTGCCATGGCCCGGGAGCAGCGCACGTGGCAGGAGGAGCGGGGGCGATTGTGAATCCTGCCAGGCTGTCGCCCGAGCGGCGCGATGCAGTTTGTATGCAGTGCCACCTGGAAGGCAAGGTTGCCATTGAGCGTCCCGGACGACATGCTTATGACTTCCAGCCCGGAGAATCACTATTCGACTATCTGCGCTTTTACGTTCTTCCGGGGAACCAGTCTGGCTTAAGAGGAGTCAGCCAGGTTGAGGCTCTGAGGCAGAGCATATGCAAAAGGAAATCGGGAGACGCCATGTCCTGCACCAGTTGCCACGATCCGCACTACGAACCGCCCGCGGAAGAACGCGTCGCCTACTACCGCGAGAAATGCCTGGCCTGTCACGGCGGTCACTTTGCGGCTAAACACCACGTTAACCAGCCCGACTGCACTCATTGTCATATGCGGGCGGCCGCCAGTACCGACGTAGCCCACACCCAGGTCACCGACCACCGCATTCCCCGACGACCGGAATCGCCAACCGAGCTCGTAACCGAGGTGAACTCGCAGGCGCTACGCCTGGTTCCCTTTCCTGATTCTGCCGAGGCGGAGCACGACTCGCGTGACCTGGCACTGGCCTGGCAGGCTCTGGCGAGTGGCGGCATGGAGGCTGCCGAGCCTCATGCCGAGGCCTTGTTACGTTCCGCGGTCGCGGAGTCCCCGCGGGATCCCGAACTACTCTCGGCCCTTGCTTACGTTGAGCAGAAGCATGGCTTGACCGCCCAGGCAAGCGAGCTCTTTCGAAGAGCGCTGGCCGTAAATCCCGATCTGATCGACGCCGCCACCGACCTGGGAGTCATTGAGGCAGAAAGCGGGCACCTTCGTGAAGCGGTCGAGCTTTGGGAGGGAGCATTTCGACGTGCGCCGGCAAGAAGCGCCCTGGGCATGAATCTCGTCACCGCCTTCTGCGATGTAACACAGTTCGATCAGGCACGCACCATTGTGTTGCGAGTGCTCGAGTTCAATCCTGATATGCCCGCGGCCAAGAAGGCTCTGCGTGCGTTGAATCACGCCCCGCCCGACTGCAGCCCTTGAGCTCTTCTTCGCGTCCTTTGCGCAGTTTCTTCGCGACCTTGGCGGTTAGAGACTTCTTGACTTGGCAAAATCACGAGCCTTTAACCGCGAGGAACGCAGAGACTCCCGCCAAGATCCCAGAGAAAGCCATATCAGGGTTCCATCCAGCCCTGCTGGCGGTTTCTCCACGGGCGGCGCGTGAGTATACTTTGTCAGTTGCCACTATGCGCAGGCGAGCTTTCAGATCCGTGGAATCCTTTTTGTTCGCCATACTGTTGGTCACCATATTAATTTCAAATCTTGCCGTCCCCGGCTACGGACAGAGCGCCCAGGATCTGACCGGCAAGGCCCTCGATCCATTCCTCGAAGCATCCGGCAAAATCGTGGTGCTGGTTTTTCTGCGGACTGACTGCCCTATTTCAAACCGCTATGCGCCCGTCATTCAACAGCTCAGCAGGAAATACTCCGGGAAGGCGGCGTTCTGGCTTGTCTATCCCGATGCGAAAACGGCCGCTTCGAGCATTCGCAAATACATGAGCGACTACGGATATGTGCTTCGCGCTTTGCGCGATCCGCAGCATGCCCTGGTTGAGCAGAGCCACGTAGAGGTGACGCCGGAAGTTGCCATTTTCGGCGGACGAAGCCAACTGTTCTATCACGGACGGATCGACAACTGGTACGAAGCCTTCGGCCGCTCCCGCCCGGCGCCTACAACTCACGAACTGGACGACGCCATTCAGGCGGCTTTGTCCGGAAAGCCTCTCGCAACCAGCGTTACTGACGCGGTTGGGTGCTACATCTCCGATCTGTGATGACCTTCCGCCGGCTAGTCGCGGGGTGCGTGCCAGCCATGACCTTGCTGGCGGTCGCGGCCAGCCAAACCACCCCCGCGCCGCAAATCACCTTCAACCGCGATGTTGCCCCGATCGTTTTTCGCAGTTGCGCCGCTTGTCACCATCCCGGCGGCGCGGGACCGTTTTCGCTGCTTTCCTACGAAGATGTGAAAGCACACGCTCGGCAGATCGCGGCGGTAACACACACCCGGGTCATGCCGCCGTGGTTGCCCGAGCCGGGTGATCTCAAGTTTGCCGACGAACTTCGCCTCTCGGATCAGGAGATCACGATAATTCAGGAATGGCAGCAGCAAGGCGCGGTGCAGGGCTCCCCCTCCGACCTGCCGGCCAGGCCTGAATTTACCGAAGGATGGGAACTGGGGAAACCCGATCTGGTACTGTCTGCAAGAAAGCCGTTCACACTCCCTGCCAGCGGTACCGACCAATACTGGAACTTCATCCTTCCGGTTCCCATCGATGAGACGCGCTGGCTGAAAAGCATCGAGATCAGGCCAGGACAGAAACACCTGGTTCACCATGCCAACATACTTGTCGACCGCGCACAGACTTCACGCGTCCGGGAGAAGAGTCCGGGATCGGGCTTCGGCGGGATGGAAATCAGACTGGAATCGGAAGCTTTTGATCCGGACAGCCACTTTTTGTTCTGGAAGCCCGGAACCATCCCTTACGTCGAGCCGGACGGAATGGCGCTTCGTCTCGACAAGGGCACCGATCTGGTGCTGAACATGCATTTGCAGCCGTCAGGAAAACCGGAGACGATTCTGCCGAGCGTTGGCCTCTATTTTACGAACCAGCCCGCGACCATGCATCCCATGCTGCTGCAAATCGAAAATGACGCGGCGCTCGACATTCCTCCAGGTGAAAAGAATTTTGTTGTCACGGACAGCCTGACTCTGCCTGTCGATGTAGACCTGCTGGCCATCTATCCACACGCCCACTACCTTGGCAAAGATATGGTGGCTCTGGCAACGCTCCCCGACGGGACTGGCAAGACGCTGATCCACATCAGGCACTGGGATCTGAACTGGCAAGCTGTGTACCGTTACGCGGAGCCCGTATTCCTGCCCAGGGGCACAGTTGTTGCGATGAAATACAGCTATGACAATTCCGAGGACAACACGCTGAACCCAAACCATCCCCCGGAGCGGGTTAAGGCTGGGAATCGCGCTCGCGATGAAATGGCACATTTGTGGCTCCAGGTCCTGCCTCGGCAGGGTTCGGGCACGGCGATTGACGCTCACATGTCGCTGCAGGAAGCGCTGGCGCGGCATAACATCGAAAAAGACCCGCTGGATTTCGAGGCCCATTACAATCTGGCAGCCATGCTGCAGGCGCGAGGACAACTGGAAGAGGCCGTGAAGGAATATGAAGCGGCCTTGCGTGTCCGCCCAAAGGATGGGCTGGTGAACAATGCTTTAGGAGGCGCGTTGCTGGCAACAGGACGGATTGATGAAGCGATCCTCCACCTCAACGCCGCCGTCAAAGACCGGCCCGGCTACTTTGACGCGCACTACAATCTGGGGAATGCCCTGGCTTCGAAAGGCGCATTTCAGGCAGCGGCAGTCCAATTCCGCACCGCAACCCGGCTAAATTCAGAAGACGCGGATGCCGAAGCCAACCTGGGCAGTGCGCTGGCGCAGACAGGACGCACGGCCGAAGCCAAGTCGCATTACCAGCGGGCGCTCAGACTCAATCCGGGCCATGCGCTTGCTCGCGAGAACCTGGATGAACTTGAACGTCGAGAGCCCGTCCACTGAAGTGGCACGGGGGTCGATTCCTCCGCTGGTGAGTTTCTCGATTTGAAGGTCTCGATTTGAGGATTAAGAAAAGACTAATGAAACTGATCCATTGGTTCGCGGTTGCGTTGTTGGCTTTCGTCGCCGTTGGTGTGCAGTCGCAGACCAACTCGACTCCACCGTCGGATCCATCACGGCAACCCGGCCAACAGCCAGAGTTCGCGCAGGCGCAAAAGCTGTTGCAGCAGGGAAAATACGACGACTCCATCTCTCTTCTCTCGGAGCTGGCCGCGAAAACGCCCGCGCTAAAGGGCTTGTCTTTCGAGCTGGGAACAGCCTTCTACCAGAAAGGTGACTACATCAAAGCGATCGACTGGTTCAAAAAGTCGCTCGTCGAAGATCCGGAAAATAAAGAGGCGATCCAGTTGCTGGGGCTGTCTTACTATCTTTCCGGAAGGCCCGCGGAAGCGATCCCATCTCTTGAGAAGGTCCAGGCCTGGTATCCGCGGGCTAATGTCGATGCTTCCTACATTTTGGGATTGTGCTACATCCAGACCAGGGATTATCCGCAGGCCCGGAGGGCCTTCGCCCGAATGTTCGAGGTCCCGGCGGACTCGGCGGCCAGCTATCTGTTCACAGCGCGTATGCTCTTGCGGCAGGAATTCGATCCCGTTGCCGAGGAGTATGCCCAGAAGGCCATCGCGCTTGATCCCAAACTGCCGCTGGCGCACTTTTTTCTGGGAGAACTCCACCTTTACAAGTCCCGTGTGACAGAGGCAGTCAGCGACTTCCAACAGGAATTAGCTCTGAACCCGGGCCACGCGCCGACGTATTACAAACTTGCTGACGCTTATTCCCGAATCCAGAAATTCGATGACGCAGAAAGACTATTGCAGCGCTCCATCTGGCTGGATGCCACATCGACCGGGCCATACATTCTGCTGGGAAAAGTACTCGCAAAAAAGGGAGAGACGGAGCTGGCGGTGAGAGCTCTGCAACACGCTCTGGGGATGGATCCAAATAATTCCGTAGCCCACCACCTGCTGGGCCAGGCTTATCGTGATATGGGGAGAAACGACGACGCCGAGCGAGAGCTGAAAGTCGCCGAGGAGTTACAGAATGCCGGGGGCGCAAAGCCTTAGCCCGTCGAGCGCACCATTCATGCAGAGACGCAGCTTTGCTACGTCTGTTTCTTGCGCCGACGAGACGTAAGCTACGTCTCTACGATTCACCTGGCAGCCGGCAGCGCCCCACCCTGCTCCTTCGCCAACCTGTCCACAAAGTCCCTGGGCAGTTCATGCAGAAACAGCAGAAACGCTGCATTGGTCCAGCCGAAGCCGATGACGTTCTGCTGATATCCCGCGTGAACGCCGGACTCGGAGGAACGGCTCACCACATTGTATTTCTCGCGGATCGTGCCGTCGCGCCTGAAGTTCTCCGCGATGGTGGACAGGAAATTGTAGGAAATGCGATTGGCATCGTCGTTGAAGCCGTACCGTCGTAATCCTTCGATAGCCACGATCTGGGTGGGCGCCCAGCCGTATGGATAGTCCCATTGCACGCTGGCATCGGTGCTGCTCATCGCCAATCCGCCGCGCTGCTCGAATATGCCAAGATTCCGGACCAATTCCTGCGCCTGTTCCGGAGTCGCCAAGCCCGCCCACAAGGGATAGAAAGTCGTAATGTATTCGTAGCTGGAGCGAACACCGGTTTCAAAGTCATAGTCGAAGAAAAGGCGCCGGCCCGGATCCCAGAGATACTTCTGAATCCCTTTCTTTCTTGTGTCCGCGCGCTGCAGCCATTGCCGGGCCTCATCCCTGTGCCCCAGCGTCTCCGCCATAGCCTGTAAATCTTTTTCAGTCTTGTAGAGCAGGCTGTTCAGACAGATGGGAGCGTAGTGATGGGTGGCTGCGCCATACGGTCCAAAGCGAAAAGAAATATCGAATCCCGATTCGCGCATCGACCGGTCAGCCTTGTAATAGTCCGGGCTGAGTGAAATAGTCTTCGCCTCCTCGCACTCCGCCTTGGCCATGGTTTTGGCGGCGTCACAAATCTGCACGGAGTATTGCCGTCCAACCGCGGATTCGGACCCGCTGGCATTTTCAGCCAGATAACTCCTGCCGGGCTGAGGGTGCAGCAGAAAATACGCTGCCACCTTGCGATAACTGTCCGCCTCGTCTTTCAGGCTTTCGGGAGCAGGGCCGTTGCCGAAATCGAAGTAGCGGGAGAGGCCGGTTGATCCGGCGACGTGGGGATCACGGTTCCAGCTCTCGTAGTCCCGGCTGGCATAGCCATAGGCTTTCTCCAGCCAGGCCCGGTCGGCGTGCCCCGCGGCTTTATCAGCCTCATAGACTTCCATAATCATGGAAGTAAGAAACGGCGGTTGCGAGCGGGTCAGGTAGTACGCCCGGTTTGCGTTGAGGATGGTGCCGTAGTGCTCGATCTCGAAAAAGAAATTCTCCACCATGCCGCGGGCCAGGTCGATCCGTCCGGCGCGCACCAACCCGAGGATAATGAAGTAGCTGTCCCAGCCGTACATCTCGTTAAACCTGCCCCCCGGGACCACATATTTGTGTTCGAGGTACAACAGCCCGGGAGAAATTTTCGAGGGATCAATTTGTCCCGGCGTTTTGACCACCGCAGGCAAAGGCTCAACACGGACATTGCAGCGCTTCTGCAACTCCTGAACGGCCGCCGGTGCGGGAAAGTCCGCGGGAAGATACAGGACCGAAGCCTCGGTCAATTTGGGATCGACAACGGTCTGGCAATCGGTCATCGATCGGGTCAGGGTATCCCAACCGGTGGATATGTAATTGAGGATCGGATTGAGGCCAGATTCGGGGGTGGAAGTTTTGGTTTCGGCAGCCCATGCAGCGGTACTCGCTAAGGGCAACCAAAGGGTGAAGAGGCTAAGAAAAATAAGACGGGAAAAACGCTTCAGCGCCGGCGCTGCCCCAAGGCAAGTCATTGTATCTACAAGGATAAACCATTTAGGCGCTAACGCAATCGGGTAATTGGGTATTTCGTAATTGAGTAACCGGCAGCCCCCGTCGCCATCCCGGGCAGCGTCAATTTCCCACTTGCAGAATTGCCCAGTTACCCGATTTTTGCACTCACCTACACCGCCATCCGGCGCTGCTCTGCTTCTTTTATCGCGATGTAGCGCAAGAGAATGTCACGGGACGAGACCAGGCCCTTCAGCTCTTTGCCGTCGACGATTGGCAGATGGCGAAAGCCGAATTCGCGCATCAGGTAGAGGCAATTTTCAACGCTCTCTTTCACGTCAACCGCTTTGGGGTTGGCGGTCATCACCTCTGAGACCCTGGTGGTTCCGGGCAGACGCCCAACCGCGACTACCCGGTTCATAATATCGCGCTCGGAAAAGATTCCGACCAGTTCCCCGTTGCGCAGAACGGGAAGAGCGCCGATGCGCTGTTCCATCATGTAGCGCGCTGCTTCCAGAACCGAACTGTCGGCTTCGATGGAGCAGACCTTGCGATCTTTCACCAGATCATAGATGGGGGACATAAACGACTCCTCTCGGAATCAGCGACAGGACGCCCTGTTCAGGCTGTAGAGTGCAACACTCTAACACGGCCAGGGACATTCAATCCCCTCCAAATGTGGGCGCGAGCGTGGCCCCGTTTGTCCTCTGACTCTCGCGTCCTCGCCCTTCTGTCCATGGTTCGTTCCACCCCTTGCGCGAGCGGGACGCTCGCGCCTACATTTTGCGCGTCATCTCGAAGACGCCAGATAGCCCTTCCTGTGGTGCGTCTGCACCCGCTTTGTGCCTGCCGCCGGGGCAACATGCACCTTGATCTTTCGCCATTTTCCATCACGGCTGACGTTTTGCGGACGGTAGCCCAGCACATATTGGTTACGCATCTGCCGGCTGACGGCAGCGGCAAGCTCTGGAACCTTGTCGAGGCTGTCGGCGGCGACCGTATGGCCGCCCGTCACGTCGGTGATCTCTGCCAGCCAACGCCTGCCCATGAATTCCTCGAAGGAGCGAAATAACACGCTGTCGAATATGCCGATGGCGTAAACCTCGACATTGGCCTCCTCCACCAGCCTGCGAACTTCCCTGAGCCCATAACGGCTGTGATTGTCAGCTCCATCGGAGATGATCAGCAAGGCCCGGCGCTCGGAACGCGCCGACCGCATCCTGGCGAGCGCCAGGTAAATTGCGTCCAGTAAAGCAGTGTGGCCGTCCGGGGTCCCAGCCGTCAGGGTTTCCTGCATGTCTTCGATTGATGTGATGGAAGTCGTCAGCAGTCTGGGCCGGTCGGCAAAGGTGATCACAAAGTAATCGTCCTGAGGATTTGCGTTCTTGAAAAACTCCTCGGCGGCAGCACGCTCAGTGACGAACTTATTGGTCATGCTCTTGCTGGTATCGAGCAGCAGGCCGACTGAAATGGGGGCTTCTTCGGCGGAAAAATACTGGACCGGCTCTGGAGTATTGTTTTCGTATGCCTTGAAATCCTGCTTTCGTAATCCCGGCACAGGACGATTCATTGGGTCAGTGACCGTAACCGGCACCAGCACAACGTCTACGTCCGCGCGAAGCGGTTTCGCATGACGCAATACGGAATCACTCAACTTGATTCCGGAGGGCATTGCCTCTTCGAGGTCGATCCGAGGAATGGTATGCACGTCGTCGACGGACTGTGAGGCGGCGACGGGAGCGAGCATGACCGGAATGAGAACGAGCAAAGCGGCGGCACGGGAACGGAAGAACTGCTTGAGCATTGGCACGGCGGGCAGCCCCCACAAACGGTGTGCGGCGGGTAGTAGCACACTGACTCAAGCGCGCCCGAAAATAGTTTTATCCCTGTATTTCCGAACTGATGCCGCATGGAGGAGGGGCCAAGAAACGAAAACGGCAGCCCAGGTTCTGGCTGCCGTTGTGCAGACGATCGAGGCGATCTGTTAGAAGCGGAAGTGCGGTCCGAGAGATATCTTCAGGTTATTCCTCGCACCACCCGAAAAGTAAATCTCATCCCCGACTTCCGCGCGTAAACCGATGTGCCCCCAAAATCCTTCAACACCGACTCCGGGATAGACTGCGAAACGGGTGTTTCCGGCATCCACGTTGCCGAAAGCCTGTACCAGAGTCTGATCACTGGTTCCGAAGTTCACGAAGCCAACCTTACCGGTCGCGAAGAGGTTCGTATTCCCCGTGCCGAAGTTGAACTTGGGACCGAACAGGCCGTGCAAAGGACGGGTCCTGGTGGCTGCGAAAGTTGTGGTCGCGCCATTGTTAAAGAAGTTGGTCTGGTTGCGTTCGAAGTCATAGGACGACTCGCCTTCCATGCTGGCCCATGGGTTCACGTAAAAGCCGGCCCTTCCGCCCAACCCGACGAAGTTGATCTGACCGCTGTTGCCGGGATCAAAGCGGTAGTACTGGGCGAAGCCACCCAATTCCACGTGGTTTTCGTTTTGCGAAAACCGTACCCGGCAGAGCCATCAAAGCAGCAAGGACAGCTAGTAGAGGGATACGTCTCATAAAGAACATCTCCTGATGGTTCGGCAAATCTTCATCTGGACGGAAGCAGCTTCAGTCCTTTAGGCCGATATATTCAGCCTCTTAAGATGCGCTCGTGCTGTTGCAGGTTGGGTTGTAGTGTAGGCGGGGCGCGGGTTCCGGGACATATTCCGACACACGCCCGATACAATTGGCATTCCGCAGAGCAAGACTGGAGCAGAACCATGATCCAAGGGTAATAAGACGTTGGGATAACCGAGATACCAAGAATCATAACCGCCGGCGAATACCTACCAAGAACCATAGTTGACGTCGTTTGGCCTGCCCCGATAGGCTGATAGCGGTTACGAAGTCATCCGGTCGCGAGCGCTGGTGTCGCGGTGGGGCAACCCGGGTGCAGCCGATCGCAAACCCTGCAAGCAGTACAACGAAAAGATAGTTACGCCGCATCTGAATTAGTGCGGCCGGAAAAGGCGATTTGACGGACGCGAGAAAACTACAGGGCGACAGGCTTTCCGAAGCTGAGGCTATCGAGCGAGCCAAGCAGGGAGATGCAGAAGCTTTTCAGCTTTTGTACAGTCTGCATAAACGCCGCGTGTATTCGCTGTGTTTGCGTATGACGGCCAATACGGCGGAGGCCGAGGACCTCACTCAGGAAGCGTTCCTGCAGTTGTTTCGCAAGATTGCCACGTTTCGCGGCGAGTCAGCGTTTTCCACCTGGCTGCATCGCATGGCGGTAAACGTTGTCCTGATGCAGTTGCGCAAGAAGAGCCTTCCCGTTGTCCCGCTGGAAGAGACACTGGAAAACGAGGATGAGGCTCCCAGGAAGGAATTGGGCGCAGCCGATCCGGTTCTGTCAGGTTCGATCGACAGATTGCGCCTGCAGAAGGCAGTAGAAGCGCTGCCTCCGGGATATCGAAGAATTTTTGTGTTGCACGACGTGGAAGGGTACGAACACAACGAGATTGCCACCATGGTGGGATGTTCCATCGGGAACAGCAAATCTCAGCTACACAAGGCGCGCATGAAATTGCGCGACGCGCTCAAAACGAGCAGAGCCGAAAAGGCCGCAAAGCCGTGATGGGCGACAGCAGTTGGTATTTGGGGGAGAGAGTGTATGAACTGCGCACAGTTTCAAGAAATCTTGCCGGATGTAATTGAGGGTGGACGTAACGCTGAACAGGAAGCGCATTTGCAATCCTGTCCGCTGTGCTCCGGCCTGGTGGCTGACCTCAATCTGATTGCGAGCGAAGCGCCGCAACTGCAGGAATTCGCCGATCCCGCGCCGCGGGTCTGGAATTCGATTGAAATTGCGTTACGCCAGGAGGGTCTGATTCGCGAGCCCCTCAGGCCGACTTTGCTGCCTCCGGTAAAACGCCGCTGGAGCCTGGGCTGGCTGGCGCCGGTCGCCACGGTGGCCCTGCTGGCATTTGGAGTCTTCGTCTATCAGCGGGTATCCAACGAACAGCGATCGGCGGCTAACGTATCCACTCCGGTTCCTGCCGCAGTCACCAACATACAGACTGCCAGGAACTTGAAAATCGTAAATAATAATAGCAACGAGGACCGGCAATTGCTGGAAGCGGTCGCATCCCGCGCGCCGGCCATGCAGGCAGCGTATGCCTCGAATCTGGAGAGTGTGAATGCCTACATCCGGGATGCGGAAGAGTCAGCTCAAGCAGATCCCAACGATGAGGAAGCCCAGCAAGTGGTGATGGACGCCTACGAACAGCGGGCGACGATTTACGAGATGGCTCTGGACCGGTCGTTGCCGTAATTGCAGCTGATCCGGACTTTTGATCCGGACTTTGATCCGCGTGTGGGGAAGTTCACAGTCAGTCCTGAGTTGTGAACTGGAGAAGGGGAACCGAGATGGAAAGCGCGCAGCGGGCGGCAAAGCTGGTAACGGTAGCGATTCTGGCTACAACGATTTGCGCTTCGGCGGAAGTCCGAAAGGAATTCCGTTTTACCGTGGGCCCGAAGGCCGCGATCTCTGTTACCAACCAGTACGGGCCAATCTCGGTGAAGGCAGGCTCTGCGAATCAAGTTGTTGTAACCGCGATTCTACGGTCAGATCGCGCCGAAATTGATCAGAGCCAGAGTGGAAACCGGGTCGATATCGTCTCTCATTTGTTCTTTGAAGCAACCGCCGACACTGGACGCATCGACTACGAAGTCACCGTACCTGCCGATGCCAGCATCACCCTGCGATCGAGCACCGGGCCTCTGCAGGCCGAAGGGCTGCATGGCGATGTGGTCCTGGAGGGCAGCCAGGCCAACATTGACGTGCGCGACATCAGCGATGCCCACGTACACGTGAAGACGTTAAATGGCGCCGTGACTCTGAACAACATCCGCAACGGGCACGTGGAAATCACCTCAGTGGGCGGCGATGTCACGCTGAACCACGTAAGCGGCCCGCAAGTGCAGGTGAACTCGACCAGCGGCAAGATCCATTACGAAGGCGACTTTGGCAATAGCGGCGAGTACTACCTCGCCAGCCACAGCGGCGACATCGAGGCCAGCGCGCCGAATGATGCTTCGATCGATGTGACGGCCCGCTCGGTGCGAGGCAAAGTAGAGAACGATTTTCTGCTCGAACCTAAACACACTCCCTTCGTGGTCAAGGCAGGGAGTGCCTTCGCAGGTACGATGAACAAAGCAGCATCTTCGGTCCGGTTGTTTTCCTTCAGTGGTAAAATCCATCTCAAGAAGCGCTAAAACAAAGCATCATTAAGGCTGGCGGAAGGCTGCATTTGCGGTCCGCCGAATGCCGTTATGCATGAGCCACAGACCCGGCGGGCAGCCCGAGACCAAGATGTCCACGCCTGAGCTGGTGTCTGACGAAAAGGCCCTGACAATATTCCTGGTGGGCTTCATGGGCGCGGGTAAGAGCAGCGTAGGGCTTGCTCTGAGCCGCAGGCTGGGATGGCCTTTCGAAGACCTGGACGATCGCATCGAAGCTCGCGAGCGCCGGTCGATTGAAGAGATCTTTCGAGCAATTCGGAGAAGCCTGGATTTCGCAGGATCGAACATGCAGCTTTGCATTCTCTGATTCAGGGATTTGGGTTCTTCTTCCAGGGTCGTGGCGCTGGGAGGCGGCGCTTTCGCGCAGACGACCGAACGCCGCGCTGCTCGAGGAGGCAGGATTTCCAGTCATTTTTCTGGACGCTCCAGTCGAAGAGCTTGTTTCGCCGTTGCCAGGAGCAGCAATTGAATCGGCCGCTGCGACGCAACCTCGAAGAGTTCCGTGGCCTTTACGAGGCGCGCCGGCCCTGCTACCTGAAAGCATCCTTGCGGATTGAGACCGGTGGCAAGGACGTCGAGAGTGTCGCCTGGGAAGTGATCGAAAGCTTGAAACTGCAATCGCTGTGAGCTACTAAAAGGTGTCGAGCATGAAGGGGTGCGCTGTGAGGTTGAGAACGACATGGGCAGTGGGGCTCTGCTGGCTTCTGCTGAGTGCGGTAACTTTGGCGCTTCGCGCAAGGATAAAGAAAAGACAAGGAACCCGAGGGCAAGGTCGTGGACACCGGCTCCTTCGGGGTCTTCATGAATGGCCACCGGATCGCAACAGAGAAGTTTTCCATCCAGCAGGATTCGAGCGGCAGCGTGGCCACCTCGGAATTCAAGACGGAAGAAGGTGTCGCCCAGGCTGCCCAGTCTTCGGAATTACAACTCGCGGCCACCGGAGAGTTGCGGAAAGTACGAGTGGAAGGAAATCAGCCCGGGAAAGGCGCAGGCGGTCATCGTCCCCAACGACAACCTGCTGGTGGAACGCTCCACAGCCAATCCGCAGGACAAGCCGGAAGAGCACCCCTTCCTGCTTCCCACCTCGACCAGCGTGCTGGACGATTATTTTTTTATCCATCGCGAAATTCTGGCTGGAAATATCTTGGCCACCGGCTGCCGTCAGGACAAAGGCGTGGTCGCTTGCCCGCAAAACCAGCAGGTGAAGTTTGGCGCGATCAATCCGCACCAGCGCGCCTCGCAGCTGGTCAGCATGGCGTTCACGGGAAAAGAAAAGGTTTCGGTCCATGGAGTGGAGCGAGAGCTTGATCACTTCGTGTTGAAGAGTGAAGCTGGGGACTGGTCGATGTGGCTCGACGATCAGTACAAGCTGGTGCGAATTCTGGTAGCCAGCGATAATACAGAAGTGGTTCGCGACTAGGCAGGTACAACTGAGGGCAGGCTACCCTCAGGACAACCGGCGGGACGCCGGCGCTACGGGGCGGGGGCGCCCTCAATGTCCCTGATTGACGCACGTACGACTCGAGTTCTGTTTACCGTGCTGCTGTTCGCACTGGCACTCGGCTTTTTGTATATCGCCCGTCGAACTCTGATCGCCTTCCTGTTTGCAGTTTTCTTTGCCTACCTCGTAGACCCTGCCGTCTCCCGCGTAGAAAAATGGGTCAAGGGCCGGGGACGTGCAATTGGCGTCATTTATCTTTTGCTGGTTGCCCTGCTGGTCACATTCTTCTTTTTCGTGGGGCCGCAGATTGCCCGCCAGGCGCAGCGTTTGAGCGAGTCGCTGCCCAAGCTACTCGAGACAGTCAGTTCAGGCCAGATCGCGGAACAGATTGGCAAAGAACACGGTTGGAGTCTGCATACCCGCGCCCAGGTGTCCGCGTTTTTGACCAACCATCGCGGCGACCTTCTGGATTTGGCGCAACGCATCGGGCTTCGCGTCGCCGACGTGGCGAAACAGGCCTGGCTGCTGATCGTGGTACCAATCCTGGCGGCGTTTTTTCTCAAGGATGCGCACTCCTTCGGCGAAGTCCTGCTGTCGTTCGTACACTCGCGTCCGCAACGCGAATTTCTAGAGGGCGTGCTGGGGGATCTGAATCAGATGCTGGCACAATTCATCCGCGCCCAGTTGATGTTGGCAGCATTCTCGTTTATTGCGTACCTCGCCTTCATGGAAATTGCCCGGGTTCCGTACGCCCTGGTACTCGGTACGGCGGGCGGAATGATGGAGTTCATTCCGGTTGTTGGACCTCTGGTCGCCGCAGCGCTCATCATCAGCGTCGCCCTGCTGATGAGTTATCCACATTGGCCGATGTTGCTGATCTTTCTCGCAGCCTGGCGCCTGGTTCAGGACTATGTGATCTCTCCGCGCATCATGGGGCAGAGCATGGAACTGCATCCTCTTGGCGGCGATTTTCGGCGTGCTGGCTGGAGGCGAAATCGCAGGCGTGTCTGGGGATCTATCTTTCTATTCCGGTCATGGCGAGCCTTCGCATCGTGTGGCGGCGCTGGCGGCTTTATGCCGAGAAAAAGCGCTTCGGGCCGTTAAATGACTATTCCTTCGGCGCTGAGATAGTCCCGGAAAGTAAAGCTGATTTACCGGCAAGTCCGTCGTCGGTCTTCAAGTAACACTCGGCAATGGACGTCTTCGGCGCTAGTGCCCGCATCGTGAGACTTCGTGACCTTGGTGGTTCGTGACTTGCACGAGGCTCAGACCCGCAACTACGCCAACGATCTGTCAGTACTGTTAAGTTTCCCGCCGGCTGTCTTGAATGAGGGCCGCAACCTGCCTGTGTTGTAAAATCTCAACAAACTTATATGACTGCGAAAATCCCCATAGGAATTCTGGGCGCTACCGGAATTGTCGGACAGCGCTTCGTTCAGATGCTTGAGCATCATCCCTGGTTTGAAGTCGCATGGCTGGCGGCTTCGGATCGGTCCGAAGGCCGCCCCTACGGCGAAGCCGCGCGCTGGAAATTGAAAACAGCCATTCCTTCGAAAGTTGCCGACATGCGCGTCTCGCCCTGCCACCCCGGATGGCGCGCCCAAAGTGATCTTTGCAGCCCTCGATGCTTCTATCGCCGCCGAGATGGAGCCGCGATTCGCCGCGGCTGGATGCGCCGTGGTCACCAACTCCAGCGCCTTGCGCATGCAAAGCGATGTGCCGCTGGTGATTCCGGAAGTGAATCACGACCACATCAAGCTGATCGAATGCCAGGCGTGGCGGAAGAAGTCTGGCGGATTCGTGGTGACGAATCCAAACTGTTCCGCGATCGGACTGGTGATCGCGCTGGCTCCTCTGCAACACGCGTTCGGACTGGACACGGTGATGGCGGTCACGATGCAAGCCGTGAGTGGCGCGGGATATCCCGGAGTCGCGTCGCTGGACATTCTTGGCAACGTGATCCCTTACATCGCCAAAGAAGAAGAAAAGATGGAAGAGGAAACACGCAAGCTTCTCGGAAAGCTGAACGGCTCGGGCATCATGCATGGGCTCGTTCGGAATGAGCGCGCAGTGCAATCGCGTGGCAGTCGAGGACGGGCATACTGAATCGGTTTCCATCAAGCTTACGAAGAAAGCCAAGCCGGAAGAGATCATTAAGGCCTGGAACGAGTTTCGCAGCCTGCCGCAGGAATTGCAGCTCCCCAGCGCGCCGGAACAGCCGGTGGTGTACGTGACTCCAAGCGATCGTCCGCAGCCGCGATTCGATTCCGATCGCGGAAATGGAATGACCACAACGGTCGGGCGCTTGCGTCCCTGCGGCGTGCTGGACTGGAAGTTCACCGTGTTGTCTCACAATACGATCCGCGGCGCAGCCGGCGCGGCATTGCTTAACGCCGAGTTGCTGAAGGTTCAGGGGTATCTGGATTGAGCGCCACATCCTCAGCGATTGGACGGTCCGGGACGGAGCAGAGCTTCGGGTCCAGAGTGAAGCAGGGCTTCGGGTCAAGGGTGGAACAGAGCTCCGCGTCCAGGGTGGGGCATGGCTTTGCGTCCAGGGTGGAGCAGGGCCTCGGGTCCAGGATGAATCAGGGCTTCAGCCCTGCCTTCACAGCACGACCATCGATGGTGGCTTTAGCCGCTGAGGTACATCCGAAAACCTCAGGGGCTAGAGCCCGAGTCAGCAAGGCCGGCTTTCATGCAACGCTAAAGCGCTGCTCCACCCTTGCCCCGTATCTCAGCACCCCGGTTTGCCCACCCGGCCTGGTCTCATGATTTCCTCGCACCCAACTTTCGCGCTCGCTCCGGTCCCGCCCACTCCGAGGAATCTACCGCGATGATCGTGATGAAGTTCGGCGGCACCTCGGTGGAGGACGCCCAGGCCATCGAGCGCTCTGCGGGAATCGTTAAAGGCCGCCTGGAACACAAACCTGCCGTGGTGGTCAGCGCCATGGCCAAGGTGACCGACCAACTGCTGGCCATGGCACGCGCCGCCGGCGCGGGTGACCGCAAGACCGCCCTGAAACTCTGCCGCGCCTTGCAGGAGCGCCACTACAACACCGCGGGAGAACTGCTGGGTACGGCGCTCTTCACGCAATTTCACAGCGACCTGGGCGCCGACTTCGAGACTCTGGAAGAATTGCTGCGCGGCATTGCGGCGGTGGGAGAACTGACCCCGCGAACCACTGACTACGTTTCCGCATTCGGAGAAATTCTTTCCAGCAAGATTGTGGCTGCGGCATTCTCCGCCCTGGGCATGGACGCCGCCCTGGTGGATTCCCGCGAGTGGCTGGTAACCGATAGCGCGCATATGCGCGCCGCGCCCTTGTTTGAGGAAACCAACCAGCGATTGCAATCCAAAGTTGCGCCCCTGATCGCGGCCGGCAAAGTGCCGGTGATGGGCGGTTTCATCGGCGCAACCAAGGCCGGCATCACCACTACCATCGGGCGTGGCGGATCCGATTACTCCGCCGCCATTGTGGGCGCGGGTCTGAGCGCCGAGCGAATCGAGATCTGGACGGACGTAGACGGCATGATGACTACCGATCCCCGCCTGGTCCCGGAGGCGCGACGAATCAAAGTCATCAGTTTCGATGAAGCTGCGGAGCTGGCCTATTTTGGGGCTAAAGTCCTGCATCCGGCGACGGTGCTTCCCGCGGTGCAGAAAAATATTCCGGTCTATGTACTGAATTCGCGAAATCCGGGTTGCGAAGGGACGCGAATTACCGCTCGCGCACCGCGCTGCCGGAATTTCTTCAAAGCCATCGCGGTAAAGAAACGCATCACCATCGTGGACGTCGCCGCTCCGCGCATGCAACTGGCCCATGGTTTTCTGAGCTCGATTTTCTCCGCATTTGACCGGCACAAGGTGGCCGTCGATGTCGTATCAACGTCGGAAGTCAGCGTTTCGCTTACGGTGGACTCGAACGAGTCAATTCCGCCGCTGGCCGCCGACCTGGCTAAGCTGGCGGATGTAAAGTATGAAGGGACGGAAGGCGATCGTCTGCCTGGTAGGAGAAAATCTGCGGGACACTCCGGGAATCGCCGCCCGGGTGTTTGGCGAACTGGCCGATGTCAAGATACGGATGATTTCGCAGGGGGCTTCCGAGATCAATCTGACCTTTGTGGTCGAAGAAGATACGGTGTCCGACATCGTGCAGCGATTACACAAGGCATTCTTCTCGGATCTGGATCCGGAAGTATTCGCTTGAATGCAATTGTTCTGCAGAGACGTAGCTCGCTACGTCTTGCCGACAGCGTCAAAAAGCCAGACGTAGCAAGCTACGTCTCTACGATGAACGTGATCAAGTTGAACGAAAGACTCTTGTGAACCTTCTTATCCTAGGCCGCGGCAAGACCGGATCGCTGGTAGCGCAAGTAGCCCGCGAGCGCGGTCATGACGTGACGCTGCTCGGCGCTGCCGACAATGTTCACGCAATCGCGCTGACAACCCGGAAACTTGTCAACGTGGACGCGGTAATTGACTTCACCACGCCCCAGGCTGTCCTCGGCAACATCGAGGCGTGCGTCGGGGCCGACAAGAACATGGTGGTAGGAACCACCGGCTGGTATGGCGACCTGGAGCGCGTGAGACAGCTGGTCGAAAAAACAAGACCGGGTTTCTTTATGGCGCGAATTTCTCGATCGGCATCAATTTGCTTTTCGAGGCCGCCCGCACCGCAGCGGGAATATTGCAACATCAATATCTGGGCCACATCTTCGAACGCCACCATTCGCAGAAGAAAGACGCGCCTTCGGGAACTGCGGCAACCCTGCAGAAGATCATCCGAGACACATCCAATGTCGACGTGGAAATCACCTCGTTCCGCGAGGGCGATGTGGTTGGTATGCATGAGGTCGTGCTGGATTCGCCAAATGACACGATCTATCTTTGTCATGACTCCAAATCACGCCGGGGATTTGCCGAGGGCGCGGTGCGGGCAGCCGAATGGCTGGCTGGGAAAAAGGGCTTCTTCGATTTCAAGGATATTTGGCGGGAGACATAAGGCGGTCCGGCGTAACCCTGAGCTGCTGATCCTGTCATCCTGAGCGGAATCGGCCATTCGCCTGCGAATGGGCCGATGGAGTCGAAGGACCCCTGGTAACTTCCCAACCTCGAGTTATCGATGAAGCATTCAGGATCTTTTAGCCACGCATTTCGGCAGCATTTCCGTGAAGGGTTTAGGGGTCCTTCGACTGCGTACCTGCTTCGCGGAGCGAAGCCGCCCCTCCGCTCAGGATGACAGGTTCACAAGTTCGGGATAACCTGCCGCGTGGGACCGTTTCCTCCACAACCCAATTAGCGTTATCTTTATCTCATGCAATTCCGTGGCTGCGGTACGGCTTTAGTCACTCCGTTTCGACAGGACAGTTCCATCGACGAGGCTGCCCTGCGTAGTCTGGTCGCGTGGCAAGTGGAATCGGGAATCGATTTCCTGGTTCCCTGCGGCACTACTGGCGAGACCCCTACTCTTACTCACGACGAATGGCTGCAGGTAGTCGACATCACTATTGAAGTCGCGGCCGGACGAGTGCCGGTTGTGGCCGGAGCGACGTCGAACTCTACCCATGATGCAGTGGAAAAGGCCAGGGAACTGGCGGCCCGGCCCGGAGTGAACGGAATCCTTACGGCTTCGCCTTACTACAACAAGCCAACGCAGGAAGGCCAGTACCGCCACTTCCGCGCCATCGCCGAGGCCGTGGACAAGCCGATCATTCTTTACAACGTACCCGGCCGCACCGGTGCAAACATCGAACCCGGCACGCTGGCCAGACTAGCCGAAGTCCCAAACATCGCCGGAGTAAAAGAAGCCAGCGGCAACATCAGTCAGATGGCCGAAGTCTGCAATGTGGTTCCGGAACACTTTGCCGTTTTGTCGGGGGACGATGCCGTAACTCTTCCCCTGATCGGATTGGGCGGCGTGGGAATCATCTCGGTGGCGTCCAATGAAATTCCTCGCGAAATGGCGGAAATGACTCGCGCCGCTCTCAACAACGACTGGGACGCCGCCCGCCGCATCCACCGCAAATACCTGCCGCTGATGCAGGGCAACTTTATCGAGTCCAACCCGATGCCGGTGAAAGCAGTTCTGGCGATGATGGGAAAAATCGAAGAGGTTTACCGTCTCCCCATGTTGCCGATGCGCCGCGACACCCGATCCAAGCTGCAAAAGATCGCGGCCGAGGCGGGGCTAATCGCCAAGACTGCGGCGCCTGAGCCTGCCGATTTTTATGTTTACGAAAACTGGCTGGCGGGGCCACACAAAATCGTGCTGCACCGCTCCGGGTGCGGCCAGTGCAATCACGGCAAGGGCCGGCCTGCCGGTCACGATGCCAACCACGCGAAGTGGCATGGCCCGTATCCCACACTCTCTGAGGCGCGTGAGGCATCGCATCATTTGCCGGGCGTTCTGATCCGAAGCGAGTGCAAGTGCATTTGAGAACAAATTGCAGATTCCAGATTGCAGATTTAAGATCTGCCGTCAGACATCTGCAATCTGGAATCTGCAATCTGAAATTCTTTCTTCTATACTTCCCTTCTCATGCCTTCCCTTCAATCCGCCATTGAACGCCTCGCTACCCTGGGTGAGGTCGAGCACAATCCTGAAGCGCGCCAGACCTTTCTCAAATTCCGCGACCAATTGACTCAGGGAAAAATTCGCGCGGCCGAGAAAATTGACGGCCAGTGGAAGGTAAACGCATGGGTGAAACAGGGCATTCTGCTGGGGTTCCGCCTGGGGGAGCTCAGCAAAATGGGCGCTGACACCGATGTGCTCTTCTTCGTCGACAAGGACACTTTCCCTGCCCGGCATTTTTCATTGGCTGACCGCGTTCGCGTAGTGCCCGGCGGATCATCGGTGAGGGAAGGAGCTTACGTGGCCCCATCCGTGATCTGCATGCCCCCGATGTTCATCAACGTCGGGGCTTATGTGGACGAGGGCACCATGGTGGACTCACACGCGCTGGTCGGATCCTGCGCGCAGGTGGGAAAGCGCGTGCATTTGAGCGCTGCGGCTCAGATTGGCGGCGTCCTGGAGCCAGTCAACGCAGCGCCCGTGATCATCGAGGACGATGTATTGGTGGGCGGCAACTGTGGCGTCTACGAAGGCACCCTGGTGCGTGCACGAGCGGTGCTGGGCGCGGGGACAATTCTGACTCGCTCCACCCCCCTCTACGACTTGGTTCGCGGCCAGGTGTACAAGGCAATCGACGACAAGCCACTGGAAGTGCCGGAGAACGCGGTGGTCGTTCCCGGATCACGCGCCGTAAAGAAGGGTCAAGCCTCGGATTGGAACCTCTCGCTCTACACTCCCGTGATCGTGAAGTATCGCGACGAGAGGACCGATCAGCGGATCGAACTTGAAGAGTGGCTGCGATAGCCTATTCGACCTGCACTGAGAGGGCGTGAACCCTGTCGTGGCTGGCTTTGATCTGGTTCACCTTGATGTGTGCCAGCTTCTGAATCACAACATCGGCTTCCAACTCCGCCGCAGGATATGTGCTGGTGATGCCAATCACCTTCATCCCTCCAGCGTGAGCGGCCTGGATGCCTGCCGGAGCGTCTTCGATCACCAGGCAATCGGCGGGCTGCATTCCCAGCATCCTGGCTCCGGCGAGATATGGCTCGGGATAGGGCTTGCCTTTGACCACGTCCTCTGCCGAAACCATCACCCGAGGAATGGGAAGATTGGCATATTTCAACCTGCAGGTCGCAAGATAGCGGGTGCCGGAGGTGACGACGCACCAGCGGCTCTCAGGAATCGACGCGAGGAGTTCGACTGCGCCTGGCATGACCACGACTCCGGCCTGATCCTCCGCTTCCATTTTTTCCAGCCGGATCACTTCGGCTTCAGCATCGAGATGCGGCGCCAGTTGGCGCACGACGTCAATAGCCCGAACTCCGTGGGTAAGGTTTTCCACGGCTCGCGGATCGAGACCAACTTTGTCAGCCCACAGGCGATACTGGCGGGAAACCGACGGGGTGGAATCGACCAGAACTCCGTCGAGATCGAAGAGGATGGCTGAGCAGCTGAAAGTCTGCATGGTGTCGTTCAGGTTTTAAAGAAAAGCACTTGACCACAAAGGTCGCCAAGACGTCGCTAAGGACGCGAAGAAATTCTTCGTGTTCTTTGCGGTTAAAGGCTTTTTGACAGCAAGCTTTTCGACGGCAACGCCCCGGGAGATGCTGCCTCCAGCAATTTTCCGTCGTTCATCCGCGCGCGAATTTCCATGTGGCGCTTCCGAAAATGTGAGCGGGCGCGCTCTCCCCAGGCACGCACAAAATAATAGTTCAACCCGGCGCCGATCAGAGAACTTGCCAGGGGAATCAGCCGCCCTGACCATTTCTCCACAACTTCGGCACTGGCCTGCGTGGCGATGCGCTGAATCACGCGCGGGACGAACCGGCTCACCACTTCCTTCTCCAGCAGTTCGCGGCTGATGTCGACGCCGGCCGCCGTCGCGGCTGCAATCCAGAGCTCCGCGGTTTCTTCCTCGGTATTGAACTCGAAGCCGTAGATCAGGCTGAGCTTCTGAATAGTTCGCAGAGTGACCGCCGACAGAATTCCCAAATCGGGAACGATGGTGATCAGGCCACCCAGCCCAAACCCCGCACCCTCGGCGGCTGCAACCTTCATCCCGCTGCGAATTACCCGGTACGCCAGGTCATCGAGCTCGGCGACTTCCACGGAGTAAACGCCCTGAAAACTGTTGATGGGCAGACCGTATGCTGCGCGCACCTGCAATAGAAACTTCGAAGGATCCACCTTTACGGTTTCATAGGCGTGCTGGAAACCGCGGCGCATCCCGTCCTCGACCCGCCGTCGCAGCCACGTCTTGGGAGCCTGCTCAGCCATACAGTCCAACCTTACCGTAGATTCCCGAATGTTGGAAGATTACGATGCAGGCGGCAGCGTCAAGCTCCTGCTGCCCCCGCATGGACGCTGCGCTCATCTCCTTGTGCTACGATCATTACTCCGAATGCCAACTGGAAAACTGCAAATTGTGCCCCTGGGCGGCCTGGGCGAGTTCGGGATGAACTGCATGGCCGTTCGCTGGGGTGACGACATTATCGTCATCGATGCCGGCCTGATGTTTCCTGAAGCCGAATTGCTCGGCGTCGACATCGTTGTCCCCGATATTTCTTACCTCACCGAGAACCGCCAGCGGGTGCGCGGAATCGTTCTGACCCACGGACACGAAGACCACATCGGCGCCTTGCCCTGGGTGTTGAGCGAACTGAATGTGCCGGTCTACGGCACCGAGTTCACGCTTGCCTATGTGGAAGACAAGCTGGAAGAGCACGGATTACTCGAGGATGCCGAGCTACACGAGATCCGTCCCAATGAACGATTCAAGCTGGGACCGTTCACCATCCATCCCATCCAGGTTACGCACAGCCTGGTCGATTGCGTTGCGCTGGCGATTCATACGCCTTTGGGTGTGATCATTCACACCGGCGACTTCAAAGTCGACCCTACTCCGACCGACAACCGGTTGTTCGATCTGCATGCCTTCGCTGAATACGGCAAAACCGGCGTGCTTGCCCTGTTCCAGGATTCGACCAACGTAGAGCGTAAGGGCTATACCCCGAGCGAACGTGCGGTCCGGCGGAAGTTTGACGAAGTCTTTGCCCACACCAAGCGCCGCCTGTTCATCTCGTGCTTCTCATCCTCCATTCATCGCATCAAGCTGGCGGTGGAAATGGCCTGGCAGCACGGGCGTAAGGTGGCATTCGCCGGGCGTTCGATGAATAACTCCGCGGAGATCGCCGAAGACCTCGGCTACATCGAGATTCCCGAAGGGCTGCTGATCCATCCCGGGGAGATGAAGAATTTTCCGCCGGAAAAGGTCTGCGTGCTGATCAGCGGGACGCAGGGTGAACCGATGTCGGCGCTCTCCCGCGCCGCTGTGGACAATCACAAGCACGCCAAAATCGAAAAGGGCGATACGGTCATGCTCTCGTCGCGCATCATTCCGGGCAACGAGAAGGCCATCTACCGCATGATCGATCACCTGTTCCGTCGAGAGGCCTACGTGATCTACGACGATGGATCCTATCCACCCGTCCACGTTAGCGGCCACGCCAGCCAGGACGAATTGAAGCTCATCATCAACCTGGTGAAGCCGAAGTATTTCATCCCCATCCACGGCGAATACCGGCAGTTGAAGCTGCACGCGGAAATGGCGGGCGCCATGCATGGTTCGGTCGGCAAGGCGATCCTCCTCGAGAGTGGCGACGTGCTCGAGTTCGACGAACAGGGAGCGCGTAAAGCCGGCCGCGTAAACGTGGGACGGGTGTGTATCGATTCCGGATCACGCACCGACGTAGTCGAAGACCTGGTGGTCAAGGACCGGCGTCACCTGAGTGAGGACGGCATCGTGCTACCCATTATTGCCATCCATAAACTGACTGGCCGGGTGGAAACGACCCCGGAGATCGTGACCCGCGGATTCTCGCCCGGCGAAGACGGATTTGTCGATGGGGCGCGGCAAATCGTCATGCAGACATTGGAACAGTCGAGCGACGAAGAGAAGACAGACTACGGCGTGATCAAGGAAAAAATTCGCACTGACTTGAAGCGTTATATTTCCAAGCAGACGCAGAAGCGTCCGCTGATCATGCCGGTGATCCTGGAGATTTAGCCCATAGGTTTCTGTCATCCCGAGCGAGGCGTGTCCTTCGCCTGGCGAAGGACACCCGAGTCGAGGGACCCCTACTTCCGGCAATGACGCTCGCCGCCAGGGGCCCTCGACTCCGAACGAACTTCGCGAAGCGAAGTTCGACCTCCGCGTAGGATGACAGACTATAAATAGCGGAGACATTCCCATCGTCACTCTCAACGACATTCGCGAAGCGCAATCTCGTTTGCGAGGCGTCGCGGTGCGCACAAAACTGATTCAGTCCCACCTTCACGAAGCTGGCGGCCGCCAGGACAACCGCCATCTGTATCTTAAGACCGAAAACCTCCAGCCGATCGGCTCGTTCAAGCTCCGCGGAGCCTACAACAAAGTTGCTTCCCTTTCCGAAGAGGAGCGTCGCCGCGGAGTCATCACCTATTCCAGCGGGAATCACGCTCAAGGCGTGGCTTACGCAGCGCGGAGCATGGGCGTTAAGGCGGTCGTCGTGATGCCGGGAAACGCACCTGAGGTCAAGCGTGAGGCAACCCAGGCGCTGGGTGCTGAGATCATACTGGTGGGTCCATCCAGCTCCGAGCGGCAGGCCAAAGCGGAAGAGCTTGCAGCAGAGCATGGATATGTGATCGTACCTCCTTACAACGATGAAAAGATCATTGCCGGACAAGGAACCATGGGACTGGAGATTCTGGAGGATTTGCCCGGAGTCGAAACTGTCATTGCTCCGGTGGGCGGTGGAGGCATGCTCAGTGGCATCGCGACGGCCATCAAGCTCAGCCGGCCACAGGTAAAGGTGATCGGCGCCGAACCCGAGTTCGCCGCGGACGCGCAAGCCAGCTTACGGGCGGGCAGGATTGTTCAGTTTGCTCCGGAGCAGGTCACGCGCACTCTCGCCGACGGCCTTCGCACCCAAAGCCTGGGAGCGATCAACTTTGAACATATTCGGAAATATGTGGATGACATCGTAACGGTAAGCGAAGATGAAATCCACAAAGCCACGCGGCGGCTCTCGGCTAATCCCAAAACGCTGGCGGAACCCAGCGGTGCGGTGGCGGTTGCGGCATTCCTGTTTCATCGCGAACAGCTACCGGACACGTCGCTGAACGTAGCCGTGATCAGCGGCGGAAATATTGAGCCAGAGGTACTGGCAAAACTGAAGAGGGAAAATAATGGCAGCCACGAATAGTAGCGCCGGCGTCCCGCCGGCTGTCTCGAGGGCATCTCGCCCTCGAACGGAGTGGGGGGGACGCCCACCCGACAGCCGCCGAGACGGCGGCGCTACGCTGTCGAGTGCCTTTCTGTTCACAGGCTGTGTTCTCGCGCTCTTTCTCGCCCAGCCCGCCACTGCTGCCGATTTCCAGCGCGGCACGGTTGTACGGGTAGCTCAGGTCTATCTCTCCCCGGACGTCAGTTCGGCGAAACTGGCGGAAATGGATCGCGGCCGAGAAATCATCGTCCTCGAAACCAGCCGCGAGTGGGCGCATGTAGAAGCCAATCTGAACGAAGAGCGAACGGTTAGCGGCTGGGTGCTCGACAAAGGTGTGATTCGGGCGTCCACACCCAACGGAGACAAGATTCTATTCGGCGAAGCAGTCGACTCGGAAGACCAGGCAACGCGAAGACACGGGCGCAACGGGGCAGCCCAGGACGCGATGCGTCTTTACTATCGTGCCGCGGAATACTTCCCCACATCGCCGCTGGCGGCCGAGGCCATGTACCGTTCCGCCGATATACGCTGGCAACTGGAGAAAGCGGACGTCTCGACTCGTCCTTCTTCCAAAGAGCGCGAATCCTACCTTCGCGAGGGCATGGAAGAAAAATACATGAAAGAAGTAATCAAAAAATTCCCTGGAACCAAGTGGGCCGACCTGGCAGCCTTCCAGTTGATCGACAACAAGCTATGCGGCGATTGGCAAGGCAGTTCGAAATGTCCGGTAAAGGAATCGGAAATTTACGAGAAGTATGCCAGCGAGCATCCCCAGTCTCCCGCGGTAGCCGAGGCTCTCTACGACGCAGCGTGGCGCTGGTCTGCACTGATGGAGATTTATAAGACCGAAGAAGAACCGAAGAAATCCGAGGAGGCGAAGGGCCGCGCCATCGCTCTCGCGCAGAAGGTAGCATCGCAATCCTCCCCAGCCAACTGGGTGACACGCGCCCAGCGCCTGCTCTATCTCATCGATCAGGGAGTACCCACTTACGGAAATGTCACTCAATGAGGTGCAGAGGTCGTTTTCGCCTTGCGGGAAAAGGCTTACTCCTTCTCATGCTCATGGGGCTGGGGGTGGCGCTGTCGCTGCAGCCCGGATCAGCTCAGGACTCAGCCTCCACCGGGAAGATGGCGCGGCCGGGAGTGAAAGAATTTCAGGTCCCGTTCGATTCGCTCAGGCCCGAGGCCGCGTTTAGGATCGGTGAAGATGCCGACTGGGTGCAGATCACCGATGACGCTGTCTGGGTAGCCAGCTCGAACCCCGCGTCGGTCCACCGCATCGACCCTAAGACCAATAAGGAAGTTGCGATCGTTCCCCTGCCGGGCGATCCCTGTGCGGGTCTGGCATTTGGATTTGGCAGTTTGTGGGTGCCGTTGTGCGGCAAGCCAAACTCGATGGTGCGAGTCGATGCCACTACGAACAAGATCGCGGCCACACTTGCCATCGGACCGGCGGGACAAGAAGGCGGCATCGCCGTTAGCCCGGACAGCGTCTGGATCGTTACCGACAATGCCGGCACGCTGATCCGCATTGATCCGGTGACGAATAGAGCCCGCCAGACAATCTCCATCGCGGCGGGTTCGGTCAATCCACTTTTCAGCGAAGACGTGATCTGGATCACCGGTGGCACAACAAATATCCTGACTGCCGTGGACGCGTCCTCTGGCACCGTATTGGAGACAATTCCGGTTGGACCCAAACCCCGATTCCTTGCCGCCGGCGGAGGTGCCATCTGGACATTGAACCAAGGCGACGGAAGCGTTACACGCGTTGCAGCGCAAAGCAGAAAAGTAACCGCCACGATCACTGTAGGCATTCCGGGCCATGGCGGTGACATCGCCTGGGGCGCAGGTTCAGTCTGGACGACGGTGTTTGGAGTGCCGCTCACCGCGATCGACGGAAGCACGAACAAGATTCGCCGCCAATGGGTCGGGCCGGGTGGCGATGCGCTGCGCTTCGGGCATGATGCGGTGTGGTTGACCGACTACAAGCGCGGAATCCTGTCGCGCATCGCCTACGGCGAAACTCTCAAATAAGCCGGCGTTTCCGCAATCCGCGAACCGGCCCTGCCAATCCGACACCAGCACAACTTCTGCGATACTGTTTTACTCACGATGGAGGAAGCTTGAACGACTACCTGCTGTCACTGGTTTTGGGAATCGTTGAAGGGATCACGGAATTTCTGCCGGTTAGCTCGACCGCCCACTTGCGGGTTGCCGAGGCTCTTTTCCATATCAGCCTCTCTGATGGCTACTGGAAGATGTACACCATCGTCATCCAGTTGGGCGCCATTCTCTGCTTGCCTGTCTATTTTCGCGGCCGGATTGCCAGGTTTCTCTCGACTTTCCCGCAAGGCGAGAATGGCGACAAGACGGCTTTAACTCATCCCCTGGGCCTGACCGCTGTGGCTTTTGTGACCACTGCAATTCCTGCCTTCCTGTTGACCAAGACCATCGGTAAACATCTGGAGAGCCTGCACATTATCGGCGCTTCCCTGCTGATTGGCGGGATTGTGATGTGGATTGTCGATGCCATGAATGCGAAATCGGAGGCCGCTGGCCCCGGCGCATCTGTCAGTCGAATTCACACCTGGAAAATGGAGGCGATGAGCCTGGGCCAGGCCGTCTGGATTGGCGCCTGCCAGATTTTCTCGGCCGTATTCCCCGGCACCTCGCGATCGATGTCTACCATCGCGGCGGGACAGCTCGCCGGAATGTCACGCGCTTCTGCCTTGGAGTTTTCGTTCTTTCTCTCGATACCGACGATGGTGGCAGCCACCGGTTACGACCTCTTGAAATCTCTGCGCGGAAAAGGCGCGAATCCAATCGGCGTCTCGCAAATCGATCCCCACGGATGGGTGGTGCTCGCGATTGGCTTCGTAGTTTCGTTCATCGTCGCGTACGCTTCGGTCGCCTGGTTCATGGCGTGGGTGCGAAAGCGCGGTTTTGTACCGTTCGCAATTTACCGGATTGCAGTGGGTATCCTCGTTCTGATTTTCGCAGCAAGGCTGGCATCCTAGGTATTTCCAGTATTTTTAGCAGCGCCGGCGTCCCGCCGGCTGTCGGGCGGGCATCTTGCCCGCCCGGCGTTTGCCAGTGCTCGCATCCTGCGGGAAACTAACTCGATACTCTCTGCCAATTCCGTCATTGTCGTGCCGACTGGTTCTTGTAATAATTGTCCGTCTCTGGCCGACTTCGGGTAACCAACTGGGGATTCAGCTTCCTGGTGGCTGCCAACCATGCCTAATGAAGTATTTTTCTCAGATATTCGCCCCCACGAACAACCGCCGGCTCAATGAGCTGATCGGCTTTCTGCTTTTCGTCTCGGGACTGCTTCTGTTCCTGGCTCTGGCTTCGTATTCTCCGCTCGATCCCTCGTTTAACAGCGCCTCGGTGCTGACTGGGTCACGCGCGGCGCGTAACTGGATCGGCCTGGTGGGCGCAATTGTCTCCGATCTGATGCTTCAAGGCTTCGGCATCGGAGCATTTCTGGTGCCGGTATTCCTGGGAGGACTGGGCTCACGCTGGTTCCGCTCGAGAAAAGTTGTGTCGCCCGTGGCAAAATCCCTGGGCGCCATCTGGCTGCTGCTGTTTGTTCCCGCGCTGCTGGCGCTCCTGCCCGGACACGCACGCTGGCAAAGCGTGATCCCGATGGAAGGACTGGTCGGGCGAATCATGGGTGATGTGCTCATCCATTACTTGAATTTAGCTGGCGCATATATTGTGTGCGCGACGGTTTTGGCCGTGGCTTTATATCTCACGACCGCATTCTCTTTCGCCTCGCTGCAGGTGTGGGCGCCAACTCGTTTTGCCTTCGTGATCGCATTGTGGAACCGCTACAAAGACTGGCAGGACAACCGGGCAAAGCGGAAAGCCCAGAAGGAGCTGGAGAAGCGCCGCGCCACCCGTCCAACGGTGGCGACGCAGCTGATACAGGCAAGGCATGCAACGAGTCCAATGTCTGCGCAGGTATCGCCTACGGTGCAGGAACCAGTCCGGGCTACCGGTATCGAGCGCATGGCCAGCGCGACCCATGACTTCGCAACTCACGACGAAGAAGAGCCTCGGGATATCGAGACGCGGCCACGGGTTCCGGCACCACAAGCCATCGTTCCGGATGTCGAAGTCACCGAACGTGCCGACACCGGAGTGAAGCCCAAGACGACCATGCCACGCATTGCGGCGGGCGGCTTCAAGCTCCCGCCGAGCAGTTTGCTGCATCGTCCTGACGAGCAACAGGCTATCGACGCCGAAGAGTTGAAATTGCTGGCCCAGGTGCTGACGGAAAAATACTCGGAATTTGATGTGCACGGACAGGTCACGCAGATTAACCCCGGCCCGGTGGTCACGACATTCGAGTACAAGCCCGAGGCGGGCATCAAATACAGCCGCATTACCAACCTCACCGATGACTTGTGCCTGGCGCTCAAAGCGGAAAGCATCCTGATTGAGCGCATGGCGGGGAAGTCAACGGTTGGCATTCAGGTCCCCAACCGCGAGCGCGAGATTATCTGGCTGCGCGAAAATATCGAGTCCTCGGAATTCATCGGCACCAAATCAAAGCTGACGCTGGCGTTGGGCAAGGACATCAACGGCCGCATCGTCACCGCCGACCTCGCCGGCATGCCTCACCTGCTGATTGCCGGCTCGACCGGAGCGGGCAAGAGTGTGGCTATTAACGCCATGATCATGTCCATTCTGTATAAGGCCACGCCCGATCAGGTGCGTCTGATCCTGGTGGATCCGAAGCGGCTGGAACTGGGCAACTACGAAGGCGTGCCCCATCTCTTTACTCCGATCATTACGGAACCGAAACTCGCGGCCAATGCTCTGCGCAACGCCGTACGCGAAATGGAACGCCGGCTCAAACTGCTGGCGGAAAAAGGCGTGCGCAACATGGAGCAATACAACAAGCTCTTTGATGACGACGGCAGCCGCAGCCTGTTTGGAGAAGACTCCGAGGATCGGCCTCTTCCCTACATCGTCATCATCATCGACGAGTTGGCTGACCTGATGATGCTCGACTCAGGCAATGTAGAAGAGTCGGTCACACGGTTGGCGCAGATGGCTCGCGCCGTGGGCATCCACTTGGTGCTGGCAACGCAGCGCCCATCAGTGGATGTGATCACGGGCCTGATCAAAGCCAATTTCCCGGCGCGCATTTCTTTCCGGGTCGCGACCAAGGTAGATTCGCGCACCATTCTTGACGCCAATGGCGCCGAAGCCTTGCTGGGAAAAGGCGACATGCTTTACCTGCCCTCCGGATCAGCTCGCGTACACCGGCTGCATGCACCATTCGTCACAGAAAAAGAGATCGCGGCGGTGGTCGAGTTCTGGCGCGCGCAAGGAACTGCCGAGTACGAAGAGAAATTCCTGCAGGCCCCGAAAGATGAACACTCGTCAGGCGAACCGGGTGCTGGCGAGGTTGGGGAAGAAGAAAGCGATCCGCTATACAACGATGCGGTGCGCCTGGTCGTGGAGTTCGGCAAGGCCTCGACTTCCCTGCTGCAGCGACGCCTTCGCATTGGCTACGGCCGCGCAGCGCACCTCATCGATCTGATGGAACGCGATGGCATCGTTGGCGCTGCTGACGGCCCCAAGCCGCGCGAAGTGCTAAAACGACCTGAGTGGATTTCCGAAGTAGAAGAGTCAATGCGGTAGATCGTAAGACACCTTATCTCTACCTGTCATCCTGAGCGAAGTCCGGGCATTCACTATGCGAATGCCCGAACGCAGTCGAAGGATCCCTGCTCCCGTCACTGCATATTCACGATAGGGTTCTTCGACTCCGCTCAGGATGACAGTGTTCCAGCTTTTGTTCTCAGTCCTCTAATCGCCAGCACAGCCAACACTGCCACCGCCAGCACCATAGCCGCCCACAGGACCGCATTATGGCGCTCCGACCAGGGACGATCATCGGGACGCCCGCTGTAAGCGGCATTGTGTATCGCAGAGCCCAGTTCCGCTCCGGCTGCGCCTGGATCTACGCGGAAGAAGCGGGCGTAGTCATAAGCGGGAGAATCGAGCTGGCTGTCGCCATAATAGAGCTTGAGCGACGACTTCCCTTGCGGCTCAAAATAGACGCGTCGCTCAATCGACAACAGTTTCACCGCGGTAACTGCCAAAGGCGGATTGTCACCGTTGTCGATGGTGATGACGATCTGTCTGGAAGGCTTGGCGGAGCCTGGAACGGGATTTGGATCAAGGTCCCCGCCCGCGATCCCCAGGTCCAGTTCTTCTGATACCACGGTAGTGCCCGCACGATTGAGGCGAACGCGCGTAATCTCGCCACCGCTTTCATATCGACCCGTCGAATCTGTGACAGTGACCGCCCGCCGGAAGTTGACCTGTCGCGCATCTACTTGAAAGCGAATTCGATCTACCGGGATTCTGAAACCCACTTCGCACGTGATTACAGCATCTCTCTGCTTTTGCAATGGTGTTCCGCAGGATCCTGCGTTGTCCCAAATCGTCCTGGTCTCTTCCAGGTTGTAGACGGTTGCGCCCTTTACCTGCTGAGGGTTAATGCCAGAGGACAGTTTGACGTGCAGGTAACGAAAGCTGGAGGTGGGCAACTTCAGGACTGAGTTGGAGCCCAATTCCTCGCTGGTGAAATCGTAGAGGGTGGAAGGCGGCAGCTTGGTGGCGTCCCGCTCGCGCACCGCGTTGCTACCAGCGAGCGATGCAGTGATCACGAAGTTCTTCGCGTCAAGATTTAACCGTATGCGGTCGAATTCCGCTATTTTTCCCAGATCCAAATCGAACTCTGTATGCCCGCCCACATCGCCAAGGTTGAGTATCCGGGCCACCTCCTCGTGATTCGCCGTGCCGCCCCGCTCCACGCTGAGCGCGTACTGCACCTGACCGGCCGTATCGTAGATTCGCAGATCCCCCAGATCGGGACGAGCCTGGCCCCAAATTTCCTCATCCACCACAAAATAGTTCTGCACGCCCGGCTGCGCGATGCGAATGTCACGGACATTGGTGAAATAGGAAATTGCTGGATCGCGGGCCGCCAGCACAACGGTCAACGGCACGGCAAGCGCGACGCCAATAGCCACCACGTAAACAAAAGTGCGTTTCATGCCCCTGCCGAACCTTGTTCGGGGTCCTTCCGGCTCGACAGCATCAGCCAGTCCCGTTGGTACACAAATGAAATCGCCAGCAGTAGTGCTCCCAGGACGATGAAGCTGACAATGCGATAGCCGCGGTCGAGCTCGGATACATCGTAGAGAAACACCTTACCGATGGTGAAAGCGATCAGCACCAGGGCTTGCCAGCGTACAAATGCCGAACGGCGCCAGAAGCCAATAACCATGAGCATCGCACCGTAGGCCATCCAAAGCGCCGAGTATGTGAAGTCGCGGGCGATTTTTACATGCTGCCAGTTCGTCCAGTCGGACGACTCCCAGCGTCCGCCTGGAGTGAGCTTGAACATCTGATGTGAGTAATAGTCGGCTACTTCGCGGCTGAGCGCGATGAGCGCCAGCGCGTTCAACGCAACCACCGAGATTGTGGCAGCTTTGAGCCCGGTTTCATCTGTGCGCCGGTTGCCGTACCAGGCAACAGCCCCCAGTACGGCAATCGCAACCGCATAAGTCGCCATCCGCGTGTTGAAAATCGGAGTCGTAACGTAGAAATTGTCGAAAAACAGAAGCCTACCCACTCCCAGCACCACAGCTCCGGTTGCAAATATATTTAGCAATTCGGAATGTATCCGGGCGGCAATCCACAACAGCACGGCCGCTTCCACAAACCACCCCATTGTGATCCAGTGGGCGTCCAGCCTTATTGGAATCGCGACCGTGATGAATCCAATCGCGAGCCCCAGGTGCAGCAGATCGACTCTTCGCGCCGCCTCGGCGCTTGTTGTCCGGGCACGAGTTCGCCTGCTAAGGAAGATATACACGGCCGCCAGCGCGAGCGCGAACCAGGACGTCACCTTGGTATCGATCGCTTCATACATGACATAGATCTGGAGGAAATATATGGCTGCATTGACCAGCGCCAGCATCAGCGGGGCCGACTCCGAGAGCGACGACTTGCTGTCTCCCTGTCGCGCCAACAATGGGGCCACGGCAAAGATTGCGAAAAACAGCGTGGCGAAACCCACCGTCAAACGAAGCTGCGATTGATCGTAAAAACTCGAATACCAGCCCACGCAGAGCAACAACGTTCCGAGATAGCTCAATATAAGCAGGCGCCGCCAGGGTTTCAGGATTACCATCGCAAGCGCTCCTGCATCCAGGATCGCGACATAGAAGAACAAAGCCACTTCGCGGTTCTGTCCTGTGGAGAGTAGAAGTGGAGTGGTGAAGCCACCAATCAAGGCAAACGCCGCCAGAATTTCAGCGTCCTGTGTCCACGCCATCACAGCGGTGGCTGCGGTCACAGCGAACATCATGACAAACGCCACCCCACTCGGAATGAGGCTGTAGACCTGGAAAGCTGCATATAGCGACAGATACAAAATTCCGATGCCCACAGCCTTCAACGAATAGGAAAATACTCGATAGCCACGACTACGAAAGCGCTCGCTCCAGATGACGATTGCAATCCCGGCGAGCACACCTATGCTGATACGGCCTGTTGGTCCGATCCAGTTGTTATCGAAAGCAAATTTCAGGAAATAGGAAACACCGATCAGTACGGCAGAGATGCCGATCCGGTTCAGCCAGTGCGAGCCGATGCGGGATTCCAGATCAGGAACGCTCCGCACAGACGACGAGATTCGTGACGGCGATGGAGCGGGGGGCGTGAGAGGAAGTGGGGCCGCAGGGGCTGAACCCGGAGACAAAGGCGGCCTGTCGGTCCTTCCTTCGACAATCTTTCCGTCGTCAATCTTTCCTTCGTCAACCGGCGCAGGCGCAATCTTTGGAGGCAGATTCAACGCCTGCTCGATGCGAAATACCCGCGCCGTCAGCTCGCCAAGCAGCCGTCGCAGCTCTTGTAGCTCGCCCTCAGTAGAACCCACGGCCCCCCCAGCAACTGATTTCCAGAAGCATTATCTGCGAAACTGGAGTGGGTTTTACAAATTATTAAGAGGACGAACCATGAAGTGTCTTACTGAATATCTGAAGTTTCACACCCGCTCGCACCGCGCCTACGTGCATATCACGCCTCAGGTCGAACAACTTGTCAGCAAGAGCGGTGTTCAGGAGGGAATGGTGCTGGTCTCCGCCATGCACATCACCGCGGGTGTTTACGTGAATGACGACGAAAGTGGACTGATCGAAGACATCGATCAGTGGCTGGAAACACTGGCCCCCTTTCGCAGGGACTACAAGCATCACGATACGGGCGAGGACAACGGGGACTCCCACCTCAAGGCTCTGCTAATTCACCATGAGGTCATCGTTCCCATCACCAAAGGCAAACTTGATCTGGGAACCTGGCAGAGGATTTTCTACGCAGAATTCGACGGACAGCGCGACAAGCGGGTGATCGTGAAAGTGATGGGTGAATAGTTTCGCCGTCTCGCGCGAAAGCTAATTGAGCAGAACCCTGGAGACTGGGTCATCCTGAGGGACTTTAGCCCCGCAGGATCCTGCGCGCAGCATTCAGGCTCCGCCAAACTGCCTGACCGTCGCACGCAGGATGCTTCGCATGCTCAGCATGACGTCTTCAAATCAGACACTCCGTTCACCAACCACCAAAGGGCGGACCGGATAGCCCTTCAGCGAAACCTGTTTTACTCGATAGGCTCGACCAGCGGGATCGATTGCGACGACCGTCGGTCCGGCAACTGCACCACGATGATCGCGGCCAATACCAAAACTATTCCGGCCACTTGAAGAGGGCGCACGATTTCTCCCAGAGCGACGGCTGCGATGACAATGGAGAACACCGGCTCCAGGCAGCTGACCACAATCGCACGAGTCGGCTCAAGATGCTGGAGCCCGGCAAAGTAGAACGAAAACGGCGCCAGCACCGACAGAAGCGAGAACAACAGCAGGAAAAGGCACTGCTCAATCGAGTAATGTGCTGATACAACCTTCCAGGGTGGGTTCACGACCAGCCAGAACAGGGACGCGCTGCCAGTGGTGTAAAGCAGCACCATCCAGCGATCGTGGCGAGCCAGCACGTCGTGGCCGCCAATGTTGTAAAAAGCAAAAGAGAAAGCAGCCAGCAGACCGGCCAGCAAACCCAAGCCGTCCAGTCTCAATCCCGCGCCACCAAAAAGGCCTATCACCAGGGCAATTCCAGCCACGGCCAATCCAACCGCTCCTGCGCGCTGTGTCGTGGGTTTCTGCTGGCCGCGCGCAACCGTGTAAAGCAACACCCAGATCGGCGCTGTGTATTGCACGATGATTGCAGTCGCGACATTAGTTCTCTGGATGGCTAAATAATAAAAATAGTTCGACGCAGCCACACCCAGAATGCCAATGAGGAAGGTACCTCTTATATCGGCTGCGGGCAGGCGCAGGCGTCGCCATCCTCGCAACAGTCCGAGGGTTGCAAAAATCGCAAGAAACGAAAAGGTCGCGCGGCCCTGGGAGAGAATCAACGGATCGATGGGGCTCAGGGCATGCAGACCCGGGAGCCTGCCCGTGAATGCTGCCCGGCCGAGGCTGGCCGCAACTCCCCAGCAAAATGTAGCGGCAGCAATATACAGATAGCCGCGCGCCGGCCTGCGGGTTTTGGTCTCCAATATTGCTCCGTACGGAACCTGCCGAAATTTGCTCGGCAGTGCAGATGGGCCACCTGCTTTTACGCGATCTTCTATCTCCGGTTGTCGGTACTGGGCTCGGGATGGATCAGTACGCGGAACAGTTCCGGAAACTCCTGCTTGAACCTGATCTCGAGGTCGGTGGAAACATCGTGCACGCTGGAGAGCGGCAGGTCGTCCGACATGGTGCAATGGCCCGAAACGTAGATGCGGCCACGCACACGCTTGATCTGTATGTCATGCATATCGAGGATTTCGGGGAACTTGGAAGCGATCGCTTTCAGCCGTTTTTCCAGGCGCGTATCGTGGATCAGTTCGTCCCCAGGTTCGATGGTCGAGGGTTCACTCTCAATGTGAGTAATGATGGACGCGATCTCCGGCACTTCCTCGCGAATCTCCGATTCCAGCACCGTGACCCGGTCATGAGCCTCTTTCAGGCTCAGGTTTTCGTCGAGTTCCAGGTGTTGCTCAACATGCAGCTGTCCATGAAGGTCTTGCACGCTGACGTCATGCACATTGAAGTTGTAACGGGTAGCCACGGCCCGGACACGGTCGAAAATGTTCTCGGTGCCCGGCGGGCGCGGCACAGAGTGTACCACCACGTCGGCATCGGGCAGCACTTCATGTACCGCATCGGTGACGGCCGTGGCCATCTGTTCGGAGCGCTGAAAAGTAACATTGCGCGCCACCCCGACCGAGAGATCGGCAAAGTAGCGATTGCCGGCGCGCCGTATACGCACACGGTCAACTTCGAGAAGGCCATCGACACTCGATACCGCTGTGATGATCTTGTTGCGGACTCCGGCGGGAGCCGCGTCAAGCAGGGCGTCCACTGTTCGCCGCGCCAGTCGCCAGCTCACAGTCACAACCACTCCGGCCACAAAAAGCGCGGCCACGGGATCGGCGTCGCGAAGCCAGTCGATGTTCCGTATCCGCCCAAGCAGAACCAGGAAGAGGCCAATGACCACGATGCCGCTCGACCAGATGTCTGTCGAGAAGTGCAGCGCGTCGGCCTCAAGGGCCTGGCTGTCGTACTTGGTGGCGATCCTGCCCAAGGCACGCGAGCGCCAGAAATCCACCGCCATAGAGACAAACATCACCAGGAACGCGGCCAGGCTCGGCTCAATGTGGACATGGTGAAAAAATAGCCGCTTCACCGCTTCGTAGATGATCCAGATGCAGGTGAGCAGCAGCAGGCCAGTCTCGAGGAAGGCGGAGAAATTTTCCACTTTCCCGTGGCCGTATTGGTGATCCGCATCGGCTGGCTTGTCGGAAACCCGAACCGACATCAAAGTTATGATCGCCGCTACCAGATCAAGGGCCGAGTGCAGGGCTTCCGACAGAATGCCCAGACTGCCGGTGGTGACGCCGACCAAAACCTTTAGCGCGGTAATGGCGACAGCCGCCAGCACGGAGTTCCCCGCCACTGCGCGCTTCTCGGCGCGCATGGACTCGGGACTGTAAGTTGCCGGCGATCCAGCCATAGGGGCATTATAGCGAGGGAAGCGTTTTCCAAGCGCGTGGGTCACCGGCTGTCTACTATGTACCGTGAGGGAGATGATGTAGAGTTCATATTGATTTCCAACTTAGAAAAAACATTAAAGTTGTTTCACACCTTCCATCCCAGATTACTATCAGCCAATAAAAAGGAAACTACATGCATCGTCAAACACTTTGCACTTTGATAGCAGCGTTTGCAATGGCCGCGGCGGCGCCTGCTGCGCAGTCCCAGGTGGTTGCGCCCATCAAACCGGGTTTGTGGCAAACCCACAGCGAACGGGAAGTCAACGGACAAAGACAGCCCGACATCAGCGAGCGCATGAAGAATATGAGCCCGGAAAAGCGCGCACAGATCGATGCCATGATGAAACAGCACGGCGTCGCATCCGGTGCCGGTGGCATGGGACAGGTTTGCTACAGCCGCGAATCGCTCGAACGTTCACCGTGGGCCGACCAGGTGACCGATTGCAAGATCGACTATAAGAGTCGTAGCTCGAGTTTGTGGAAGTGGCATACCTCCTGTCCAAAGTCTGGGTACGAGTCCGACGGCGAAGCTGATTTTCTGGATCGCGAGAACTACATTGTCAAATCCACTTCAATTTCAAAGATCGGTGAACAGGTCCGCACATCGAGCTCGACCATAAGCGCCAAATACCTTGGCTCGGATTGTGGTGGACTCAAACCATTGGAACCAGCCAGGCCCTGACGACTTGCTGTTGCATGGACCGGTGACGCAGTCTCAAATGATTGATCCGACCATGCCTGCGTGACAATGTTCCAATCACGGAAAACATCTCCGCTGCCACCCGGGCTGATTCGCGCTCTATGCTAGGATTCTCGTTGCGCGTTTTGCCGTCGCTCTGGAGGAATTGAGCTTTGACCTGTCATCGTAGATGGATATCCTTGTTGTTTGTGACCACACCGCTGTGGGGACAAGCGACTACGTCGCCTGCCAAGCCTGCGTCCCCTAAGGCCGCGGTCGCGCCTCATCCGGCCGCCGCCAGGGCTCCGGAAGCCACAACTGTTCCCGGCAACGCGGCCGTGATTACGATCCCAGGCATATGCGACAAGCCATCTTCTGCCAAGCCAGACCCCGCCCAGTCCAAGGCGGCGGATTGCAAGACCGTGGTCACACGGGCCGAGTTCGAACGGCTCATCGAAGCAGTGGCTCCGACAATTGCTCCCCCAGCTCGAAAACAGTTGGCCACTCAGTACGGCACTGCCCTGGTTATGGTCCACAAGGCGCACCAGATGGGCCTGGACAAGGGTCCGAAATTTGAAGAGCTGATGAGAGTAGCCCGGGTTGGAGTGCTCACCAAACAGCTTAGCCAGCAGTTGCAGGATGACGCGTCCCACATTTCCGACCAGGACGTGGAAAGTTACTACCATAAAAATCAAGCTGCCTTTCAGGAAGCAGACTTGCAGCGAATCTTTGTTCCCCGAAGCAAACAGATCGGAGAAAACATCGGAGAAAACAAACAGAAAGCCACCGGTGACGAAGCCAGGAAAGCGGAGCAAGAATCTGAAGAGGCGATGAAGAAGGAAGCCGCTGCGCTTCGAGCCCGGGCCGCAGCCGGAGAAGACTTCGACAAACTGCAGGATGAAGCCGCAGCTGCGGCCGAATTCAAGGGAAAGCCTCCAACCAGGCTGGGCAAGGTTCGCCGCAGCAGCCTGCCTCCCGCTCATGCCGAGGTGATGGATCTGAAGCCCGGAGAAACGTCTCAACTGATTACCACCCCGAACGGATACCTCATCTACAGGACGGGTGAAAAAGATACGCTCCCGCTCGACAAGGTACATGACGAAATTGTCTCCACGTTACGCTCGCAGCGCATTCAGGACGCGATGCAGACAATTCAAAAATCCGCCACACCTGAGTTGAACGAGAAGTATTTCGCGGATGCGGCTGCCGGGCAGGATCCTTCATCGGCTAAATCTCCTGAGCCTGGTCCCAAATAAATGGGCGATCAGAAACCAACCGTAGTAGTGACGGGAATCTCCGGAAACCTTGGAGCCCGTTTGCTGCCACAGCTGACGGAGTTTGATGTAATTGGCGTCGACCTGCATCCGCCTTCCACCGATCTTCCGCTGCGTTTCGAACGCATGGATCTGGGGGAGGAAGAATCCTGCCGCCAGCTCTTTCTTCTGCTTCGTGATTCTCAGCCCGCGGCAGTCGTCCACCTGGCATTTGTGCTCGATCCGGTGCGAACCGGAATACTCGACGTCGACCGCATGTGGCAGATTAATGTGGCGGGAACCGCGCGGGTCATGGAGGCAGTCACTGAAGCCAATCGGGAGAGCTCGCCAGTCCGCAAATTTATTTTCCCCAGTAGCGTTTCGGTTTACGGCTCAGATTTACCCGAGCCAGTAACCGAGGAGCACCCGCTGGGAGCTCACACTTTGCCGTACGCCATTCACAAAATGGAATCGGATAGAGTGGTCCAGCAGCGCGCCCCGGCTCTGCGCGGCTGCAGCGCTTACACCTTGCGTCCGCATATTTTTACCGGTGCCACCGTTGAAAATTATATGGTCGGCGCTTTTCGCGGTACACCCAACGGCCGCAGCGATAGGGCCGCCCGGATGCGCGACCGTGGCAGGCGCCTGCCCTGCTTGCTGCCCTCCGGCAGACGGTACCTGGATAACCTCATCCAGTTCGTTCATGTGGATGATATGGCACGATTGATCGTCCACATCCTCCAGAAGACAGAACCCGAGCCGCAGCGGCTGACCGTCCTGAACGTGACTGGCCGCGGCGAACCCATGACTTTCAACCGTTGCGTCGAAGTCGCAAATGCGAAACTTGTGCGGGTGCCGGGTAAGTTTGCCTTTGAAATCGTCTTGCAGACATTGTGGAAACTTGGGATCGTGGCCATCCCGCCGGAAGCGGCTCCCTACATGACGGGCGAGTACCTGATGAAAACCGATCGCCTGCAAAAGTTCCTGGGACCTAACTACGAAGACGTGATCCGCTACACGATTGCCGACGCGTTCGCGGACTGTTTCAAGGCCGCAGCCCCCCTGCCTGCCGAAGAACCCGCAGCAGAAGCCTCCTAGGTATAGGAGAAACCAGTAGCGCCGGCGTCTCGCCGGCCCTACTTCCTGCCGCGGAACAGTCCCGCAATACCGAATGAGTAAGGTGTCCAGGACACTTCGTGGAAACCAGACCGCTCCATTCGTTGCAGCATCTCATCCGGCCCCGGAAAGCGCTCGACCGATGCAGGTAAATAAGCGTACGGTCCTTTCACGCCCGAAACAAGTGTTCCGATCGCGGGCAGCACGTGTTTGAAATAGAGCCGGTAGAAGCTCCCCACCACACCCTTTGGCTCGGCGAAATCCAGGATTCCGCACTCTCCGCCGGGACGCAGTACGCGCGCAATCTCGCGCAACCCCGCGTCATAGTTGGCCAGATTGCGAAAGCCGAAGGCCGACGTCACCAGATCGAAGTGGCCGTCAGGAAATGGCAAACGCAGCGCGTCGGCTTCGACCCATCGTAATGATTTGGCCCCTGATTTGGCGCTCGCCCGCTGCAACATAGCGTGAGAAAAATCCGCCCCGAGAATTCTGCGGGACACCTCCCCTGCCTGCCGCTGCAAGGCAAATGTCATATCCCCGGTTCCGCAGCACAAATCGAGTACCTGAGCATTTGGCCGGGAGAGAGCGTCCGCGAAGACTCGTGCCGTTCTCCTCCACCACAGACGATCGATATTCAGGGAGAGAACGTGGTTCAGCAGATCGTAGCGCGGCGCAATGGAGGTAAACATATCGCGCACAGCTCGCGCTGAAGACTGCTGATCGAGAGCACCATCCGGAGCCGAACCGATCACGGTAGATTTGTCTGAAGATCGTGTCATCTGGACAAGCGCCGCAACTCGTCTACCGCTTCTATCACGACCTGTTCCGGCACGTCGTTCACAACTTCGACTCTGCCAATTTCCCGGGGCAGAACAAAATGCACGACACCGTCGCGGGTCTTCTTGTCCGACTGCAACAGCCGGAGAATATTGCGGCTTCGTACCTGCACCTTGGGCAAAGGTCCCAGGCGCTGCACCGCCTCCGCAATGCGGCTGGCGCTGGCTCGGTCCGTGCGTTCGACTGCCGCCGCAATTCCTGCAGCCGCAATCATTCCCCATGCAACCGCCTCGCCGTGAAGAAAATGCCGGTACTCAGTCTCGGCTTCGAGCGCGTGACCAATGGTGTGGCCAAGGTTTAAAACGCGGCGCAATCCGTTTTCACGCTCGTCGGCGGAAACCACTTCCGCTTTTAGCCTCACCGATTCCGCAATCACCCACTCCAGCTTCGCGGCATCGCGACGCAGTTCCTTTACATCGGCGTTTTCCAGAGCACTGAACAACTTCGGCTTGCCAATCACACCGCACTTTAGTGCCTCGTAGAGCCCCGCGCGGAATTCACGATCTGGAAGCGTGGCCAACACAGCCGGATCGATGAGTACCATGCGCGGATGGTGAAACGTGCCCACCAGGTTTTTCCCCGCGCGCAGATTCACTCCGGTCTTGCCGCCAATCGAAGCGTCCACCTGCGCCAGCACCGTAGTGGGAATCTGCACCACTTCGAGACCACGCATATAAAGGGACGCCAGCAGTCCGGTAACGTCGCCAACGACTCCACCTCCAAAGGCGACGACAGCCGAATTTCGATCCGCTCCCAGGCGGCTTAAGTGTTCCGCGAGCTTCTCAACCGTAGCGAGCTTTTTGTGACGTTCGCCATTGGGCATTTCCAGAACTTGTGGTGCGAAGCCGGCGGCGGAGAGCGAAGTTATAAGCTTTTTTCCCCATTTTCGGCGCACTGGCGGGACGGTGACAACGAAGAGCCGCTTTTTGCCGGCCTTTGATGAATCGCTGCCGCCAAACACTTCGCGCAGCAATTCTCCAGCTCGCTGCAAGACGCCATTCTCGATTACGGCGTCATACGGTCGTGGCGGAAGCGCAATAGTCACACGTGTCATGCATTTGTCATCATAATCTAATTGCCAGATGTCCCGGAGAATCGCCGAGCCAGGTCAGAGCTGGCACAGCAGAATGTTCTGGCCGAATTTGCGGGGATCGCGGCAGCCTGTCTCTAAAAGAGTGCGGCGGATGTCCTCTTTACCTGCGATCCAGCCCGCTTGAAAGAACCATATCTGCCGTGGCGTCTCCTTCGCGCGAGTCTCGATTTCGCCCAAAGTCGAGCGATTGGGCAGGACCTTGAAATTCGGCGCGGGTGTGATCACCTGCAAGCCACCGCAATCCGACTGAAGGAATGGCTGAAAAGGAAGTGTGTACTGAATCACTCTCCGCTGGCATAAGTAGTAACTCAGGGACAACCCTCCCCCGTTATCGGTGAATAGCACCGACCCCTGGGGTATTTCCCGGCGCATGAACTCAACCGACTGCTCCATAAGCTTTCGGTTCTGGTTTCTGGGCTGGATGTAAGCGCCGGTGGGATTCGGAAACACATTGCAAATCACCAGGATCAATACGAGGAGAACTGCCAGTGGCCTGCCCCACGCACCAGGCTCGGTCCAGCGCGAGAGCCCAATCGCAATGCCGGACATTGCGAACCCCGCCAATATCGCATTGTGGCGTGTACCGCCATAGGGATAGATTCCTGCAATCGCCATCGCGCAATTGATCACCAGAGGAAGCATCAACAGCAGCGCAAGTTGGCGTGAACTTGGCTTGCCAGTGGAAGCTGCGAACCGGCGTGAACCGGCGCATAACCCTGCCACGCCAATCACAAAAATCAGAACGCCAGCCACTCCGACTGCTCCTTGACTGAACAGAAAATGAAACAGCCGGATCGTAGTTCGCAGAATGAAAACAATAACGTGATCGCGCCCGGGATGGTAAATCGAACTGGACAGCCAGGTCTCGATTTCGAGCGGCTGTGCCGAACTCTTCAGCCGCGAAAGATGGGTGACGTACAGGAACACGCACAGCCCCAGCGCAAGCCCCTGCCCACCGACCCAGGTGATCAGCATCGCATCGCCCTTTCCTCCGCTGGAATTCCTGCGGTAAAGCCGGATCAATGCATAGATCCCCGCACTGACCGCAAAGATCAGGGATGAGTAGTGAGTCAGTAGCGCAAGACAAAGAGCAAGCGAGGAAAGCAGCATCATGCGAGCCGAGTTTTCCGAAAGCGCACGTTCCAGAAAATAAAGCGCGGCAGCGCAAAACAGCAACAGAAATGCGTATTGCCGGACCTCCGACGAAAGGTGGATTAACGACGGCGAGAATAAAAGCAAAGCGAGAACGGTCAGCGCCGCCGCCCGGCTTGCCACCCTGGAGAGCCAGAGAAACATGATCCAGCAGAATGCCGTTCCCGCCAATACCGAAGGCAGCCTCAGGAGCCAGTCGGAATAGCCGATCATGCGCCAGTAATAAAGGAACAGAATCAACAATGGCGGATGCGCAGTCGTCAAACTCGCCTGGTAAGCCTGCTGCAGGGATGGCTGGTCGGCCAGGAGATAGTGCAGAATCTCGTCTGGATTGAGAAACGTAAACCAGGCGAGCCCGAATCGCAGAAGAAAGCCGGCGAGAATCAGCAAGTATAAAATCAGACCAAAAGATCGATTTTGTGACCAGCCACGGAACCCATCCTGCACTCGAGGCTCAGGGCTCGCAATCATGGTCAAGGCTTTAAGCGGACTTGGGCCTGATCAATGAAGCCCCAACCGACAAAAGCAAAATGCCTGCCACTGCTCCCAAAGCCACGACCGTCGGAACTTCATAATAGTGTGACAGCAGCATTTTGCTCCCCACAAACATCAGGACGACGGAGAGCCCGTAGTGCAGGAAGCGGAACATTTCCATCATCCCGGCCAGCGCAAAATACATCGAGCGCAATCCGAGAATGGCGAAAACATTGGAGGTGTAGACGATAAATGCGTCCCGCGTGATCGCCAGTATGGCGGGAATGGAATCGACCGCGAATAGTAAATCGGTGGTCTCCACAACCACCAGCACTACCAGCAGAGGCGTGGCAAGGAGTCCGGGGCGTCGAACGAAAAATTTATCTCCTTCATAATCCCTGGTGACGGGAACTAACCGGCGAAACAATCGCAACACAGGATTCTTCTCCGGATGGATTTCAGCCTCGCCCTGGCGCAACAATTTAAAGCCGCTGTATACGAGGAAGACCCCGAAAACATACACCACCCAGTGAAATCTCTGAATAAGCCCCACGCCGGCGGCGATGAAAATCGCCCGCATAACCAGCGCGCCCAGGATTCCCCAGAACAAGACTTTGTGCTGGTGGCCGGGCGGCACCTGGAAATAACGGAAGATCAGCAGAAAGACGAATAGATTGTCGACGCTCAGGGAGAGCTCGATGACGTATCCGGTGACGAACTCCAGCGAGGGAGTACGGCCGTGCCAAAAGTAGATCACCACGGCAAAAATCAATGCCAGCGCGATCCAGACCACGCTCCATATGAGCGCTTCGCGGTATTTCACCGTGTGGGATTTCCGATGGAAGACGCCCAGATCGAGCACCAGCATCGCAACCACAAAAACGTTAAATAGTATCCAGAAAAGTATCAATCAGGGCCCGCCTCAGGTTCTCAAGTTAAGAGTGCTGTCCTGCAATCCTAATCCTTTCGGCCGATCTTGCCGCTTTCCCATGCGCTCCACATGCCGAAAGTCTTCAACTGATCATCAAGATGGGTCTCCTTCAGAGTTTGTTCAATCTGCGCGTGATTGAGGCGAACACCGGGCCGAGCTGAAGCGTTTGCGATAGCGAAGGTCAATGCAGCCCCTTCAGCTACGTGCTTCTTGAGTTGGACCAGATCCACTTTGTCGAGTGTGTCGGACATGGCGTGATAGTTAAGCAGGTAGTTGTACTCGTCCTGATTGGCGACGAACGTAGGCACACCCTGAAGCATGAAATCGAAGTTGTCGGTGCCCCAACTGGCGTCGGTTGTAAGCGTAGTCGCCTCGAATTGTTTCAACGGCGCAACCAGGGCTGTACTCGCATCCACGACATCGCGGCGTCCGCCCAGGGAAAAGCCGGTGACCCTTCCGATTCCCGAATCAAAGATGACCACACCGGCGATCTTGTCCAGTTCGGCCATGTGAGCGACCGTGTAAGCCCGCGAGCCCACCATGCCTTCTTCCTCTCCCGAAAAGAGCACGAAGCGAATACTGCGTCGGGGCTTCACGCCGGATGCTTTGATGGCTCGCAGCGCATCGATCACCAGCGCTGCATTACATCCATTGTCGAGCGCTCCCGTCCCCAGTTCCCACGAATCCAGATGCGCACCCAGCACCACATATTCGTCGGGCTTTTCGCCTCCGCGGAGTTCCGCCACGACATTAGCCGCTGTCATCGGGCCGCCGACTCTGTTCGGGATAGAGACATCAGCAAAAAGCGAGTCGCCGGAAGCCAGCAGCCGGGCCATACGTCCGACATCTTCGCGCGCCACCAGCAACATGGGAAGACGGTCCAATTCGCCTTCGCTGGAATTAGCGTGGCGGTAGAGCAGATCATTGGGGCGCGTCGATTGGAAAGCAATTGCCACGGACTTCGCCTTAACCGCGCGGTCGATAATGCCGGGCGCTCTAAGGTATTCGGCAAAGAGGTCATCCCATGTTTTCATCTCTTCGGAGTGCACCATCAGCAGTGCGCCAGCTACATCGCCGACCTGCGTGAATTCCTCCGGCGATCCCTGACCGACGTCAATTACACGCACATGACGACGTGGTGTCAGCGCGGGAGCCCAGGCAATCGACACCGCGCGCAGCTTGAACTGCGTTACCTGCTTCTCACCATGCTGTACGGAGACTGTGGCCTCGGTGTTCCCTTCCGACCAGGAGACCGGAAGGGTGAAGTCTTCGGTGTGAACGCTGTCGGCTCCAGCGGATTTGAAGGCGTCAACACCCCAGTCAACCGCCTTCTGCATGGCCGGAGTGCCGGGAACACGCCCCCCAACTTCATCCGTCAGTCGACGCAGGTTGGTTTCAAGCGGTGAAGACTCCAAAGCTTCAGTGATGACTCGATCGGCGGAATCCTGGGCGAAAGCAGCGCACACCGACAGAATCAAAAAAAGAAGGCGAAGTCGTCGCATGATGCGGAATTAGAAATGAAAAGCGGGAAAAGAGCAAAAAAACGCTCGTTGGTCGTTGGCTCCTGGTCGTTGTGGGCTGCTCCGAGCAGCGGCAACAATGGCGGAGGATGTTGCGAAAGCCCAACGACCGACGGCAAACGACTAGCGGCAACGTCCAACTCACTTCTTATCCAGCAAACGCACCGTCTCCAGAATCACCGAACCCACGATCTCGATACTCTTGGCGTTTACCTTGTCCAACGTATCCTGCGGAGTGTGGTGGAAGACGTTGCCGTAACCGTAGTCGAGATCGATCAGATCGGCGGACGGGACCCCACGCTGCACGAACGGCAAGTGGTCATCTTCTACGGAGATTGTGCGGGCAAAGAAGTGAGACTGGTAACCCATTTTTGAAGCGGCCTGGTACACCAGATCTTCGAGCCAGGGCGTGGAGTTGGAATCGCGATCCACATTCAGATCGGCGTCGCCAATCATGTCGGCCAGCAGGAGCGCCTTGATGTTTTTCAGCGTGCCGTCTTTCTGCCACTTATCGGCCAGGTGGCGTACGCCATAGAGGCTATCGCTGTCGCTCCACGCCTTTACCGCTTCTTCCCCGTCGGTCCACAGCAGCCACACGCTGTAACCGTCGCGCTTTTTGCCACGGAGCTGATTCGCCAATTCGAGCAGGATGGCGGTTGAAGATCCGCCGTCGTTAGCTCCCACGTATCCAGTATTGCGCAGAGGATAGTTCGTGTCGTAGTGCCCGGCGATGACAATGATCCCGTCGCGCGTTCCGGGAAACTTCGCAATCAGGTTTCGTACCGGGAACTTGCCCTCGGGAGTTTCAGCGGCGAAGGCGTCATCTTCCGAGCTGTCACCCTTCAGGTGACCGAGAATGTAATTCTCCAGCTTCTTGTGATTGGCACTGCCGATGGGACGCGCACCAAAAGCCACCACTTCACGCGTGTATTGCATGGCGCGCGCGGCATTAAACGACTGTGTCTGACCCTGCTGAACGCAAGCCACCACAACCACAAAAACGGCAGGTACCAGGTAGCGCCGGCGTCCCGCCGATTGTGGCGAGGGCGTCCCGCCGTCGCCGTCCCGATCCCGCAGCCGCAGATTCGCAGCCGAGCTTCGGTCGGCCGGACACCCGAGGGCGGCTGTCCCCACGTGACAACGGGTGATCCCTATCATTGATCTTTTCGCGCCTGTCGCGCCTTGCGCTGTTTGGGATGCACCATCCACGCAATTCCAATGCTCAAAATATAAAGCGCCACCATCGGAGCGGCAAAAATGCACATGTTCAGAATGTCGGTAGTCGGCGTAATGATCGCCGCGATGATGAAGATCACCAGAATGGAATAGCGCAGATTGCGCCACATCCACCCGGAATTGACGATGCCCATCAGCGCCAGAAAAAACACCAGGATCGGCAGCTCAAAAATCACACCCATCCCCACCATGATGGTCAGAAACAGGTCGGTATACTCTCCGATCGTGATCATCGGCTGAAATTGCTTGCCGTAATCGATCAGGAAATTCAGCGCCGCGGGGTAGACCATCTTGTAGGCGAACGCCCCTCCTGCCAGAAACAGGAAGACGGTCGAGAACATGAAGGGAAATACGTAGCGCTTTTCGTTGCGATACAAGCCGGGAGAAATGAACATCCAGACCTGGTAAAGCACGACCGGAGAAGTGACGAACAAGCCGGCGAGAGCTGCCACCTTCAAATACAGATTGAAGGGTTCCGTAGGATTGAGATAGACCAGCTTTTCGGCCATCCCGTTCCGCTGCAGCGCGTCCATGATGGGGTGCTGTACGAAGCTGAAGATGAATTCGTGGTAGTTCCAGCAGGCGAAGAATCCAACCGCTACGGCAAGGATGGAATAGATCAGGCGCCGCCGCAGCTCCTCGAGGTGTTCGAGGAAGCTCATGGCGGTCAGACCGTCGCGCGGTTCTTCTGTGGGAGGAAGTTCGGCTGCCATTTCAGGCATCGGGAGCCTTGGCCAGCGAGCGGGAATGGTGTTCCGAACTCTCGGGTGCCGGCATTTCGGGTGTGGGAATTTCAGGTGCGGAAATTTCAGGCGTTGGATTTTCCGCAATTGCGATCCCGGCGATCGAGGACTCGACCATAGGCAGGCTGCCGGAAGCTACCGCTCCGGCCGGCGCCTGGATTGGCGGCAGTATGGTCTGGCGGGTGTTCTCCAGGTCCAGTTGCGAGATTTCAGCTTCGATCTGTGACCTGAATTCGTTTGAGGCCCGCTTGAATTCGTTGAGGGCGCGTCCGATTTGCCGCCCAATCTCGGGCAACTTCTTTGGCCCAAACAGGATCAGGGCAAAAAGGAAGAGAAAAATCATCTCTGGAAAACCCAGGTTCATACGTCCATGATACTGCCGGAGCGAATTGCCAGCAATCTGACTCCCTCTCGCTGTCAGCAATTGTCTTTTGTGGCGAGTTTTTGCGAACCTCCAAGTCGAGCCGGAGCATCTCACAGGGCAGAGGGTTTTGCTGTCCGGATGGTTACTTCCGAGTAGCGGAAGGCATGGTTAGGCGGGCCTGACAGCGTGTTATACTGCGCTCACAGGCGGTGTACCGGGGTATCTCACTTTCCGGGAACGTTTCCGGCGAAGGAAAAACAACGATGGGCAGTTCTCGTCGCGCAATCTTCCTGGTTGTATTCATTTTAGTCACCTGCGGGTTTCTTGGCATCGTCTTCGGACAAAAGATCAATCCTTCAGCCGCTCCTGGCGGCGACTCGGACGTGCGCGATAGCCTGCGCCAGTTCACCACCGTGTACGACGTGGTGGAACAGAACTATGCCGAGCCGGTAAACCCTGATAAGGCGATTTACAACGGAGCCATCCCGGGCATGCTGCACGTGCTCGATCCGCACTCCAACTTCTTTGATCCCAAGGCCTATTCCCTGCTGCGCGAAGATCAGCGCGGCAAATATTACGGCGTTGGTATGACGGTTGGTCCGCGCAACAACAAGGTAATCGTGATTGCCCCCTTCACCGGCACACCCGCTTACCGCGCCGGAATCCGGCCGGGTGACATTATCGCGGCCGTCGACGGCAAGCCTACCGACAACATGAGCACCGGCGATGTTGCGGACCTGCTGAAGGGCCCCAAAGGAACCACCGTCCATATCACGATTCTCCGCGAAGGTACCGACAAACCTCTTGAGTTCGCGGTTGTCCGCGATGAGATTCCGCGCTACAGCGTTGATCTGCATTTCATGATTAAGCCGGGCATCGGCTACATGCACGTTTCGGGTTTCAATGAAACCACGGAGCACGAAGTTGCCGACGCTCTTGATCAGATGGGCCCGGACATTAAGGGACTGATCCTCGACCTGCGACAAAATCCAGGCGGGTTGCTCAATGAAGGCGTAGGCGTGGCAGACAAATTTCTGCGTAAAGGACAGTTGATCGTCTCGCACCACGGCCGTTCTTCACCAGAAAAGCGATACACCGCAGCACACGGCAACGGCGGCAAGGAATTCCCGCTGGTCGTGCTGGTCAACCGCGGCACTGCGTCAGCGGCCGAAATTGTTGCTGGAGCTATACAGGATCATGATCGCGGCTTGATCGTGGGAGAAACTACTTTCGGCAAAGGGCTGGTTCAGACCGTCTATCCGCTTTCGGAGAATACCGGTCTGGCCCTGACCACGGCGAAGTATTACACGCCCAGCATGCGCTTGATTCAGCGTGACTACTCCAACGTTTCTCTCTACGACTATTACTTCAACCGTGAGAGCGAGGAAAACGAACACAACGCCAGTCGTGAAGTAAAACTCACCGACAGTGGCCGCACGGTTTACGGCGGCGGCGGAATCACGCCCGACGTTAAAATCACCGCGGTAAAGAGCAACCACTTTCAGGATTCCCTGCTGCAGCACTATGCCTTCTTCAATTTTGCCAAGCACTACGCTGTGACTCACAAGCCGGGCAAAAACTTTGAAGTCGATGACGTCGTATTGCAGGACTTCCGCAAATTCATGGACGACGAAAAAATCGCCTACACCGAAGCCGAACTGCTTGAAAACAATGCCTGGGTGCGATCCAGCATCAAGAGCGAGATTTTCGTGGATGTGTTTGGCCAGGAAGAAGGTTTGAAGGTTCGGGCTGAAACTGACCCGCAGGTCACCAAGGCGCTGGATCTTCTACCCCAAGCCAAGCAACTGGCCGAGAATGCCCGCCGCATAGTTGCGGAGCGCGGCAGCGGTCACCCGTTAAGCCAGTAAGTAAGTTTGAGTCTCTTCCGCCAGCCATGCAGGGACGTGGTCTCCGACCCGTCCAGGCCGAGCGCAGATCGGCAGGTAGTTTCTGCGATAAACCCTGAAAATATGGCCGCCGCAGGTCAGCAGAGCTACCTTTCAAAGGTAAATCATTAAAAACAGGGCCCGAGCCATCGGGTTCGTCGCCCTGGTCTGATCCGGCGAAAGCAGGATGCCCCTCGTGACGGCCACCGGGACGCCGGCGCTGCGCCTGCCCTGCTTTCTTTACATTGACTTGGAGAGATTAACCGCTCATAATCCGCTGTTAAGGCTGGTTTTGACCCTCCCGGCCGCCAGTTCCGGACATTCGAATGGCCACCTTCAGTGTGAGATTCCGGCTGGCTTTCCAGCGCGCTCAAACCCTATGGGGCCGGGTTGTGTCGGCGTGGCCGCGCGCATGATGAAACTGGGGGTTTGGATGTTGGCAACAATTCCCGCCGCAGTTGCCGGTTGGACCGACTGGCAATCCCGCCGTATCCCTAATTGGCTGACCGTGCCCGCGTTGTTTGTGGGAATTGCGGTAAATACACTCGCCCTCGGCTGGGCCGGTGCCAAGGAAGCAATGCTGGGGGCGGGGCTGGGATTGGGACTGTTGCTTCCCTTGGTTTTGCTCAGAAGTCTGGGTGGCGGCGACTGGAAGCTGATCGGCGCGCTGGGAGCGTTTCTGGGGCCGACCCGTCTGATCAACGTGTTGCTGATAACTGTCCTGACCGCGGGCCTTATGGCCCTGGTCGTGATCATCTGGAAGAGGAGAATTGGCCGCACTCTGCGCAATCTGGCACAAATACTGGCTTCATTTTTTACGCTTCGCTTGCCCGGCCCGGAGTTGTCGCTGGATAACCCTGACTCTCTGAAGATACCGTTCGGGGTGGCTGTGGCTGTGGCCGTGGTTCTTTATACTGTCAGGCAGGCGTGGGGACTCTGACCGCAATGCGATTCTGGAAACGCACAGCGCGAGACAGCAGCGGAGCCGAGATTGCCGAGGCCGCGATCGTACTCCCCCTGGTGTTCATGCTGTTGCTTGGAATCTACTGGTTCGGGCGAGCTTATAACATCTACGCCACCATTACTCATGCCGCGCGCGAAGGAGCGCGAGCCGCCACCGCGCCGGCGTGCGCCCTCTGCGGAAATGCTGCGCTCACGCCGGATCAGGTCGCGACCCGGGTAGCTCAAGCCCTGCAGGCTTCCAAGCTGAATCCGAATCAGGTCACTCCCCTTCTGCCCAATCCGGCTTTGAAGGATTGCGTCACTCACGCGCCGGTAGTTGCCTGCGCCGCGATCGGAGGAGGAAATCCGCAGATCTGTTTTCAGCCGAATGTGCAGATTAACTCTCCGACCACGGAGCCGCTGGCCTGCGGAGTTTCTGTCAGCTTTCAATACCCGTACCAGTTCTATCTTCCGTTTACCTCGTTGAATAATCAGTTGATTCAGCTTAAGGCCAACGTACAGACCACGGGGGAAGACTAAGTGGCGGGGCGGAGATCACCATTTCGCAACTGCATGGCGGCGCGCTTTTCGGACACCCGCGGCTCGCAACTGCTCGAGTTCGCCGTGGCTCTGCCATTGCTGGTGGTATTTGTGGTGGGAATTTTCGACTTTGGCGGAGCATTCAACCTGAAGCAGATGCTTAACAACATCGCACGCGAAGGCGCGCGCTTCGCATCCAATCTGCCCACCAACGACCTCGATGCGGCTGGAACGCCACCCTCGGTCACTGCGATCCGCGATCTGGTGGTAACCCATCTCCAGACAGCGAGGCTGAACGACTGTGGCCTTGCCGGCCAGGCTGGCGCTAACGGGCCCGCTACAACCTGGACCTACAACGCCGCCGGGGGTGGCTGCGCAGCCCCCCTGGTGCTCACCGTTGAGCGGAGCTTCGCCTTTCCCACTGTCGTTGGCGGCAACACGTTTCAGGTAGTGAGCACACGTGTGAGCATTAAGTATCCCTATTCATGGCATTTCAACCGGGTGATTCAGCTATTGGTTCCCGGCGCCACCTACCTGGGTGTCACTCAGATCAACACCGACGCCACCGTGCCCAACATGGAATGACGACGGTTGAAACAGTATTGAAGAGAAGGTTTCGTTCGCAGAGGATGTCATGAACAGCCGTGAAATCGCGATCCGTCGCCGCCCCGCAGAGCGTGGACAAACCATCGTTCTGGTGGCAGTCGCCCTGGTAAGCCTTTTGGGAATGGCGGCGCTCGCCATCGACGTAACTACTTTGTACGTTGCCCGTGGCGAGATGCAACGCGCAGCCGATGCAGCGGCTCTCGCGGGCGCAAAGTCGTTTGTCGATTCCGGAGTCACGACCGACAACAGCATCACCCGCCAAAATCTGACTCAAACCATGAGCACCAGCGTGATCAACTCCATCCTGGCACAGAACAATGTTTCAGGGGCGCCACCGGCATTGGTCGGCACGCCCATTCTTGACTTCACTCGTCCGGGGAACCCGCAAATCACCGTCACTCTGCAAAGAACCAACCTGCCCACTTTCTTTGCCCGCATCTGGGGAACGAAGCTGGTGACGGTAACCGCAAGCGCGGTCGCCGAGGCCTACAACGCATCCACTTCGCAGAACACAACGGGAAATTACGTTCCGATCAAGCCCAAATGCGTGAAGCCGTTGTTGGTGGCAAACCAGGATCCCCAGACCACGCTCAGGTTCATCGATCCTGCTTCAGGCGCCGCCGTGGCAACCGGGGTGATTGGGGAGCAGATCAATCTTTATCCGGCATGCACCGGGACCGGTGTTGTGGGCACCTGCACCACACTGACCCCAAACCCACCCGCAGCCAATAGTCCGGCTCCAAAAAACCTGAACTACATCGCCGCGATAGTCGCGGCAAGCCCCGATAACCTGTGCCCGACGTGTCAGGGAGCGCAAGACTTTGAACAGAGCATCGAATGTTGCGATTTCAATGCCTACTCATGCGGAGCTGCGGCCGTCAAGATATTTACTGACACCAATATCCGGCATGGTCAGTTGCGAACCCAGACCAACAATGGTGTTCAATGCCTGACCGGCAATGGCGCTCCGGATACGCTGGATCCTACCAGCCTACCCGGATTTTCCGCGGGAACCGACCCGGTCAGGATTACTGCCGGCAGCGGCCCCCATTCGGGCAATCTTGTAACCACCAGCAATTCGATCGTAAACCTTCCGATTATCGACACCTCGGCTCCGCTTCCAACCGCGCCTGGCACATCCCAGGTGGCTGTCATCGGATTTCTGCAGGTGTTTATCGATGGTTCGACCACTGTGACTTCAGCGCCCGCGGGTTTCCACACAGAGATTCAGGCTCACATCCTGAACGTGGTGGGCTGCGGCAACAATCCCAGCGGGAGCGCGACGGTTTCAGGCGGTGGGATGTCCTCCATCCCGGTACGGTTAATTCACTAAAGCCGCTGAGCGGAAAACCGCCGTGGTTATTGAGGCTGAGGCGGCTGCTGCCCGTCCTGTGACGCCGGGCTTTCTTGCTGCCCCTGCCCTTCCTGTGGCTGGGGTTGGGGCTCAGGCTGAGCCTGCATCTCCGGCTGGGGCTGATTATCGGATGGAACCGGTTCGGGCTCCGGCACAGCGTCAACCACAGCCGGTTGGGGAGGGGGAGGCGCAACGGCAGGCTGCGATATGCCGCCTGCCCGGAAAGTCAGAATCAGGCTCTTGAGCTTCGACGGATCGTTGTCCGCGCCCACCATGATGAAGTTGAAGCGCGAACCGTTGAGCAGGGCGGTTAATGCATCCCGTACCGGCAACAGGCCAATGTCAGCCACTACCTGCTCCTGCGCAGCTGCCGACGGAATCGGGATGTCGGCGCCAGTCTTGCGTTGTACCTCACTCAGAACCTGTGCCAGGCTGACATTGTGGGCCACAATGCCCAACCGGTCATTCTGAAATTGGACATTCAACACCGGCGCCGGCCTGGCCGGCGCGGGCGGCGTGTACGCAACCGGTTTGATTTGAGCGTCGTTTGGACGCAATCCGGCAGCCGTCTGTTTCTCACCCGACAACAGCCTCACGATCACTGTCTTTCCGGATGGATAGATGCGGTAGGGCTGCGCGCTTTTCAGGTCGATGACCACGCGCGTCACTGGCGGATTGTGCGCAAACAAGCCAACCCGAACACCTCTGACCTGCCCCTGACTGATGCTCTGGTCATGCAGATCATGGCCCGGCAGGGTGTCGGGAAAATCAAGAATCAGGCGATCCGGCCCGGCAAGCACCTGGCTGCGCAAAGGAACTGACCGGCTGCTGGCCATTTCTACTTCCACGCCACCACTACTGGAGGTTACGGTGACCTGATTGAGCCGGGCTATCGGCGTGAGCGCAATTTTTACTTCCGCCTGCGGAGCCGCCGCAGCCTCGCTGGCCGCAATAAAGGTTGCGCCCAACAGGAAAAACGGGCCTCCTGCAGAAATCAGAACCCACCCAAAAACTCGCCTATAAAAACTTCGCATCACTGCTCCTGCTAGATTCTAGCAGTCAGGACGGGGCTTTCCTCGGGTCTATGTCCTTCCGAGTAATGACTTTGGGACAGGGCAGAGGTGGCTTTCAGGAGGAGGATCAAAATGGGAGGCGGAGAGCCCGGGGCGAAACATCTCTCGCACCATGCGTTCCGGATAAATTCTGGGTTCCAGTTTGGACATTCCAGAGCAGGTTCAACATTCCAGAGAGAGACGTAGCAGAGCTACGTCTCTACCAACGGCGTCGCTACAGGGCGTCGCCACAAAAAAGCGCTGTTACTTTTTGTCGCCGCTTGCGGCATCCGCTGCCGCCGGGTTGCCTGCGGAAGCCGTAAGCCGCGTGATCTCGGCCAGCCGCTTCTGGGCATCTTCGACGTCGGCAGGCGCGGTAGCCTGTTTGAGGTAATTCTGAATGTGGACCGCTGCCTCCTGGTAGTCACCCTTCTGCATCAGGATCACGCCCAGCAGATATTCCAGCTTGCCCACCTGATGGCCCTCGTCAACTTTCATTCCCTGACGAGCGCTTTTCTCAGCCGGGCCGAAGTCGTGCATATAGTAGTGTCCCAGCGCGTTGCGCAACCATGCGTCCGGAAAGCTGATGGGATTGAGCGCGAGCAGGTGGTCCGTTACCTTGACCAGCGACTCCCAATGCTGTTGCTGCGTGTCCAGCTCCGCCAGTCCGCGGTAAGGATTTATGTACTTTGAATCCGCGGCGACTGACTGCTCGAACGAATGGCGCGCGGCGTCCGGCTCATTTTTCTGGAGCTGAATGCGGCCCAATTCAAACCACGCAGCCGCGTATTTCGGATATATCTGAACCGCCTTCTCAAACAGTGCGCCGGCTTCGTCGAATTTCTGCTTACCCGCTTTTTCGCGTCCCTTCTCAAACGCCTTCTGCGCATCTTTGGGCGCCATCGCGCTGGTGGCGCTGATGGTCAAACCCTCCACCTGGCCCATCCGGTGCATCACCAATCGGCCGATGTCGGTGGTTTCGAAAGTATTCATCTTGCTGCTCAGATCGATGTGTTGTGAAGTGAACCCGGGAAGCTCCGCCAGAATTTCGCAGTCTCGCCAATCCCGCTGGCTGCCCCGGCCCCCGCTGCCCGGGCTCCAGGTCGAATCGACGTCGGCCTCGCTGATCCCCGCCATCGCGGCTGAAGTGCGATCACCAAACTCGAAACTGAAGCCGCCGTGTGAATCGGTGTGGGCGACGGTTTGACGCTGGCCGCGACAGATGGTCTGGATCGTCGCCGACTCGGTGATGTGTGTGCCATCGTCCAGCACCACCTTGCCGCTGATGAATGCTCTCCTCCCGAAAGTTGTGTCGGGCGCGCTCATGTTTGGCGTCATGGTGGGCCGCGAGGTCGTGGGAGGGTTAGGAGTAGTCGTGCCGCGGCCGGGGCCGGGCGACTTGGTACCCTGCGCGGACGCGGAAATAACCGATGCCAACAGGGTCAAAATCAGGGTGAGAAACGTATAGCTGGTCAGGCGGTAGTTCATTGCAGGCCCCCGAGTGACAGATTGCAGCGATTATACGTCGGCCCGAAGAGCACCGGCACAAGCATATTTTGCGGGAAGGCGAAACCGGCGCGTCCGCCGAAAGCGCCTCACAATACCTGTCGACAACTGTCTAAGGGGAGCAACAGGCCGACCTTCTCGATGAACTTCGCTACTATGGGCTCTGCAATGAGTCTCTGCCACGAGTTCCGCGATGAGTTGGGCTTGGAATTCCGCGGAAAATATTGATTGCTCTACTTCTGCTATAGTTTTTGCACCCGCTATATTCCGCAGCCAGAGGTACTTCCGATGTCACGAATCGTTCGCTGTGGCCTGATTCAGGCGCGTAATGTCCTTGGAGCCGAACACTCGCTGGCCGAAATCCGCGAGGCCATGATCCGGAAACATGTGGATTTGATTGAACAGGCGGCTCGCCAGCAGGTCCAGATTCTGTGTTTGCAGGAGCTTTTTTACGGACCCTACTTCTGCGCCGAGCAGGACCCCCGCTGGTATGAGCTGGCAGAACCCGTCCCCGACGGGCCGACCGTCCGATTGTTGCAGGAAATTGCGACCCGGCACCACATGGCGATCATCGTTCCGGTTTATGAGCAGGAACTCCCGGGACTCTATTTCAATACCGCGGCGGTCCTGGACTCCGACGGACGCTACCTGGGGAAATATCGCAAACATCACATCCCGCACTGCCATCCTGGATTCTGGGAAAAGTTTTATTTCACGCCCGGTGACCTGGGCTATCCCATCTTTCAAACCAAGTTCGCCAAAGTTGGCGTCTACATCTGCTACGACCGCCACTTTCCCGAAGGAGCGCGCGCCCTTGGACTTAACGGGGCGGAAATTGTCTTCAATCCTTCCGCCACGGTCGCAGGGCTGTCCGAATACTTATGGGAACTGGAGCAGCCGGCGCACGCGGTGGCCAACGGATATTTCGTCGGCGCCGTTAACCGTGTGGGCGACGAAAAACCGTGGAGTATTGGCGAGTTCTACGGCAAGAGTTATTTCTGTAACCCGCGCGGCAAGCTCGTAGCCCAGGCCAGCCGCGACAAGGACGAAGTGCTGGTGGCCGATCTCGACTTGGATATGATTCTGGAAGTGCGCAAAGTCTGGCAGTTCTTCCGCGACCGCCGTCCGGAGAGCTACGGAGCTCTCGTCAGCCAGAGCGGCAAGCCCGACCGGTGAGACCCTTGTGTGGGGCGGACACTCTTGTCCGCCGCTTTTGACCTTGAAATTTTGCGACTGCAGGTTGGTCCCTCTGCGTATGTGGTCCCAACCGTCCACTGCGACGTAAGTCAAAATCAAAGCGGCGGACAAGAGTGTTCGCCCCATACGCCCAAGTACTACTTCAGCACCACCATCTGTGCGAACCAATCTGGTGGTCCGGTCACGATCGCAAAATCGGCTTCTGCCACACCCGGTACCACAAACGGTTTATCCTCAGTAACGTTAAATTGCAGCGCGGACCCTTGTGTGAATCCGGGACGGGATGTTCCTGGGCGGAGAACAGTGCCGCGCCGAAAATGAGTTTCCCGGCGTTTGACATCACGGAACCGCTGGCGACATTAACGTTGCCCGTGGCAGCAGTGGTAGTGACCACATCGACTGGACCTGTCACGCTGGCCCCCGAGTACTCGTGGGCGCTGATGGATCTCTCGAAGTTTCCCTGAGATGTGAAGGTCGCGGTGACGGTGAAGGCCGCGCCGCCATTGACGCCGCGCGCGTACCAGATTTCCTGCTGAAAGCCCGCCATGGTTCCCGCTCCGGCGGTGGGGCCAATGGCTCGCTGGTAGGCATCGCCTCCGGTGTCGGCAACGGTGGCGACCGTTTGCGCCAGGCTCTTGTACCAAAGCCAGACCAATGACAGCCGTGGCGCCCACGAAACGTGTATAAACACGTGTATAAAAAAATGACTTCGTTATCCGTTTTTTAACCGCTCCGGACGATCGAACTGAAGATCCGGCAAGATTTGCGTCGGTTTCCCGACGAAAACTAGATTGCGTGGCATCGCGATAAAACAGACGTATGCCAGTTCCAACTTCCGGGATCGAATCCAGTCCGCTCTACAACCGCGACCTCGCACCCACCGCCCCGCCTGGCGAAGCCGCCGCCGGGGACCGGGGTGCCCGCACCTGGGGCACATACAGTTACGCCGCCCTCTGGGTTTCGATGTCGGTCAACATTCTGACCTACATGCTTGCCGCCAGCCTCATTCAGGGAGGGATGAACTGGAAGCAAGCTGTATTCACAGTGTTCCTGGGGAACTGCATCGTGCTCGCTCCCATGTTGCTGAACTCCCATCCCGGAGCACGCTACGGAATCCCCTTCCCCGTGCTGGCGCGGGCGTCGTTCGGCGTGCTGGGGGCCAACTTCGCAGCAGTCCTGCGGGCGCTGGTGGCCTGTGGCTGGTTCGGAATCCAGACCTGGATCGGCGGAGAGGCTGTCAACGTTCTACTTACCACAGTGTGGCCGGCCTGGAAATCAGTGCCACATGGGGCCGGCATTTGCTTTCTGGCGTTCTGGCTGATCAACCTGGCAGTGATCCTGAAAGGGATCGAGTACATTCGGTTTCTGCAAGGCATCAGTGCCCCGGTACTGCTTGGAGTGGGACTGCTCTTGCTTGGCTGGGCATATGTTCAGGCGGGCGGCTTTGGCCCCATGCTCTCGGCGCCGTCGCGTTTCACCAGTTTTCCCGCATTCCTGAAGTTCCTGATTCCCGCGCTGAACGCGACCGTCGGATTCTGGGCGACAGTTTCGCTGAATATTCCGGACTTCTCGCGTTTTGCCCGCAGCCAGAGGGCACAAATATTGGGACAGGCGATGGCTCTGCCCACTACCATGACTTTGTATTCGCTGGTCGGGGTGCTGGTAACTTCGGCAACAGTGGTGATCTACGGGTCGGCGATCTGGGATCCGGTGCAACTGCTCAGCCGCTTTCACTCGCCTCTTGCCGTCGTCATATCGCTCATCGCGATTCTGCTGGCGACACTGAATGTGAATATTGGCGCCAACGTAGTTTCGCCGGCCAATGATTTCTCCAACCTGTGGCCTCGCAAGATCAGTTTCAAAACCGGCGGCGTGATCACCTGTGTAATGGGCATCGTCATCATGCCGTGGAAGCTGCTGGACAACTACAGGACGTTTATCTTCGGCTGGCTGGGAGGATACGCGGCATTTCTCGGACCGGTGGCGGGCATCATGATCTGCGACTACTGGATCATCCGGAAACGCGTCCTGCTGGTAGACGATCTTTACCTTCGTGGCGGCGCCTACGAATATTCCGCTGGCTTCAATTGGCGAGCCGTAATTGCGCTCGTACTGGGCGCGGCCATCGCTCTCATAGGACTGGTCATCCCAGCCCTGCGCTTCTGGTACGACTACTCCTGGTTCGTAGGCTTCATTGTGTCCTTCATCACCTATTACGCCTTAATGTCCAAACTGAGAACCAAGAACTAAAAACTGCGAACTGGTTTTATTTAATGCTCACACCCACCGCAACCGCAGCAGAACTTTAGAGACCAGAAGGCACTTCAGGGAATCCAATAAGCAGGGCATTCTTTCAGGCCATGGACGAGAAAACCAAGTCGCGAGTAGTGATCGTGGGAGCCGGTTTTGGCGGCCTTTTCGCTGCCAGGACGCTGTCGAGTCATCCGGTTCAAATCACTTTGATTGATCGCCAGAACTTTCACACCTTTCAACCGTTGCTATATCAGGTGGCGACGGCGGGACTGTCTCCTGGTGAAATTGCGGCGCCAATCCGCTGGATCATGCGCAGCCATCGCAATGTCGAAGTCTTAATGTCCGAAGTGCAGGATTTTGATCTTTCGCGGCGCTCGGTAAAGCTGGACGCTGGTGAGATCGCCTACGACTACCTGATTGTGGCCGCCGGCGCCAGCCATGCCTACTTCGGTCACGACGAGTGGGAGCCTTTCGCGCCTGGCCTGAAGACAATTGAAGATGCTCTCGAGATCCGGCGGCGAGTGCTGCTCGCATTCGAACTGGCTGAGCGCCAGGCCATTGAGAGTAAACACGACAAAAGTGCCGAGCCGGTTCAGCTGAATTTCATCGTGGTAGGCGGCGGTCCCACCGGGGTGGAGCTGGCTGGAACTCTGGCCGAGATCGCGCGCCAGGTTCTGGCCAACGAATTTCACTCTATCGATCCCAAGCGAACCCGGATCATACTGCTCGAAGGCGGGCCACGTCTCTTGCCCGCATATCCGGAGGATCTCTCGCGCAGCGCGGAAGAACAGCTCCGGCACCTCGGTGTGGAGGTACACACCTCCGCATTGGTCACACGAGTTGAGCCGGGGTCGGTCCATATGGGAGAAACCCGGCTCTCCGCCGCCGTCATTCTTTGGGCGGCAGGAGTTGCGGCATCCCCGCTGGGGAAAAAATTGGGAGTACCTGTGGATCGCGCCGGACGCGTCCTGGTAAATCCTGATCTCAGCATTCCCGGTCATCCTGAAGTCTTCGTGATCGGTGATCTGGCTGCGCTCAGGGACGAGGAAGGCAAGTGGCTGCCGGGCGTAGCGCCTGTCGCCATGCAGGAAGGCAAAGCTACAGCCCACAACATTGCCAACGAATTGCAGGGCGAATCACGAAAGAACTTTCATTACTGGAACAAAGGGAATTTGGCGACGATTGGGCGCGCCGCCGCAGTGGCCGATTTCGGCAAAATTCATATGTCCGGTTTTCTGGCCTGGTTGTCATGGCTGTTTATCCACATATTTTTCCTGATCGGTTTCCGCAATCGCCTGATCGTGCTGATTCAGTGGGCCTGGTCTTATCTAACCTATGAACGCGGGGCGCGCCTGATTACGGGAGACAAGAGCTTGCCGGGATGGGAGCAAGTGCAGAAGGAAGAGACTGAGATCCACTCGGCGGCGGATTAACCGTTACAGCGCCCGTTGCGCCGGCGTCCCGCCGGCAGTCGGGTGGGAGTCTCGCCCACCCATGGGCAGAAATGCGCCCGCGATGGCCTGCAGGGTCGCTGTACTACCTTCCCCGCCTATTTGAGAGACAATAGACCTGCGAGGTTTCGCCGATGAAGCTACCTTCCGTATCGCGCACGCTTTGCGGCCTGTTTGCAGCAGTGCTCCTCTCTTCCCTTCCCTCTTCTGGCGAAGTTCTGAAGATCGTCGTCAATGACACGATTCATCCCATCACCGATGAGTACATCGGACGCGCCCTGGCCGAAGCCGACCACAACAAAGATCAGGCGCTCCTCATTGAATTGAACACTCCGGGAGGCTTGCTCGACTCGACCCGACACATCATCGAGAAGATTCTGGCCTCGCCGGTTCCTGTGATCATTTACGTGACGCCGAGCGGGAGCCGCGCGGCATCCGCTGGCTTTTTCATTCTCGAGAGCGCCGACGTCGCCGCCATGGCTCCGGGAAGTAACACCGGCGCGGCCCATCCCGTGACCCTGGGCGGCGGCAAAGTGGACGATGTCATGAAAGAGAAAATGGAAAATGACGCCGCCGCGCTGATGCGCTCTGTCGTCTCCAAACGGGGCCGCAACATTGAAGTCGCCGAGAGCACGGTGCGCCAGTCCAAATCTTTCACCGAGCAGGAAGCTCTCTCACAGAAGTTAATCGATTACGTCGCCTCCGACGAACAAGACCTGCTGAAGCAAATGCAAGGCAGGACCGTCAAGCGGTTTGACGGGAAAACGATCACGCTCAACCTGGCTGGAGAATCGATTCGAACTTTCGACATGACTCTCAAGCAGCGGATCCTCGCCTTCATCATGGATCCCAACATCGCCTTCATCCTTCTCGCCATCGGAGCCCTGGCGCTCTATGCCGAGTTCAATCACCCAGGCGCGGTGGTGCCGGGAACTGTGGGAGTGGTCTTCATCCTGCTCGCAATTTTTGCCCTCAATCTTCTCCCGGTACGATTCGCGGCCGTGGTGTTGATTCTCGCGTCGTTCGCGCTGTTCGCACTGGAGGCTAAATTCTCCGCCCACGGGGTTCTGGCGATCGGCGGAATGGCCACCATGATTCTGGGCGGCCTCCTGCTGGTAGATGCTCCCATTCCGGAGATGAGGGTGCATGTGCTGACTGCCCTGGCGGTGAGCATTCCTCTAGGGGCGATCACGGTGTTTCTGATGAGCATCGCTCTGAAGGCGCGAGCCAGCAAAGTGGTCACCGGCGCCCAGGGCCTGGTGGGTGAAATTGGAATTGCTCAAACTCCACTGACGCCGAGCGGGACGGTGTTCGTCCACGGCGAACTTTGGGACGCAACATCGACGGTCAATGTGGCCACAGGTGAAACGGTCGTAGTCCGCAACGTGGACGGCTTGCGATTGCAAGTGGATCCGGCAGGAGTCGGGCGCCAGGCGTCAGACCTGGGCCTAACACCCCTCAGGGAAGAAAAGATCTGAAGCCTGAAGCCTGAACATGGAAGCCTGTGGTCCGAAGTCCGAAGTCCGAAGTCTGAAGTCCGACGCTCGTTCTCGGCATCATGCGAGGCACCCCCGATCTCGTCTCAATCACAATCTGGTTGAGTAATTTGCGATACAATCCGCCACAGAAGCGTTCCTGAGAATGGGCGCGGAGGTCTTTCGATGGGTCTTTCATTTTCGGCCATCATCACTATCGTCGTCATTCTTTACCTCTTCAGCTCAATCAAGGTTCTGGCCGAATACGAACGGGGCGTAATCTTCCGCCTGGGCCGGCTGCTGGGCCACGAAAAAGGCCCCGGTCTGGTTCTGGTATTCGCGCCGATCGATCGCATGGTCCGCATTTCGCTGCGCCAGGAAGCGATGGAGGTCCCGCCGCAAGACATCATCACTCGCGACAACGTCACCCTGAAGGTGAACGCCGTCATTTTTTTGCGGGTGATCGATCCCCGCAAGGCGGTGGTTGAGGTTTCAAATTATGTTTACCAGACCTCGCAATTCGCCCAGACAACCCTACGTTCGGTGCTGGGAGAACAGGAACTCGACGAACTGCTTTCTCATCGCGAAAAAATTAACCTTCGGCTGCAAAGCATTCTCGACACCCATACCGCTCCCTGGGGAGTAAAGGTCACCAACGTGGAGGTAAAGCAGGTCGACATGCCTGAGTCTATGTTGCGTGCCATGGCGAAACAGGCGGAGGCGGAACGCGAAAAGCGGTCGAAAATTATTCATGCTGAAGGTGAATTCTCCGCGGCACAGCGGTTAGTGGATGCGGCCGCCCTGCTGGCCAAGGAACCGGTCAGTGTGCAACTTCGCTATTTGCAGACCTTGACTGAAATCGGCGTGGAGAAAAATACCACCGTCGTTTTCCCAGTTCCGGTGGATTTTTTCACCGGGCTGCAGAAAATGTTAGGCAAGCCCGAGGACACCTCGGCCAGAAGCTAAAGAACTTTCGCAGGGGCGAAACCGCTATAGAACAAGGTGAACATGGCGAACGCTGAAGACACAGAAATCACGCTGGGCACGGGCAAAATGCTGGCCCTGTTTTTCGGCCTGGTGGCATTGTGCGCGGTGTTCTTCGGGATGGGATTTTCGCTGGGAAAGAGTTCGGTTAAATCAGGCAGTGACCCTGTGTCCGGTGTTGCGACGCCTGGGGGGGGGCGTCCCACGGCGGTCAAATCCAACAATCCTCGTCCGCCGTCCGACCTTACGTTTTATAAAGCAGTGGGGCAGAAAGATGCAGACGCTCAGCTGACAGCTGGTTCGACTGACGCACCCGCCAGCCCAGGCGCTGCGACCAAATCACAAGCGGATGACAGCACTGCACCTCCGGCTCTTAACGCCGTCTCATCACAGAGCTCATACTTCGTGCAGGTTGCAGCGGTCAGCAAGCAGGAAGACGCCCAAGCCCTGGTGGATGCACTCAAGAAAAAACAATACACCGCATTTGCCGCCAGCACGCCGGGTGACAAATTGTTCCACGTTCAAGTCGGCCCTTTTTCTGACATCAAGGATGCAGAAATGGCGCGCGGCAAACTGGTCAGCGATGGATACAATCCGATATTGAAGAAATGAGAGCAGACGGTTTTAGCATGCAGATTTTAGAATGTAGATTTCAGAATGCAGATTCAGTAGCGCAAGTTTAGGACTGCCGCAGATTTCGTATGTTGGCGTGCATGCATGCCAACCAGATTGTGAGAGAGTGAATAATCTGCATTCTGAAATCCCCCTAGTCCCTGCTGAATCTCTGTTCTTTCCAGGGGTCGCCACGCATGTGGTAGCCGTTTTGCTCCCAGAATCCTGGAGAATCGTGGTCAAGAAATTCCAGGCCACGCAGCCATTTCACTGATTTCCACGCATACAAGTGGGGTACGATCAGGCGCAGAGGATAGCCGTGTTCACCCGTCAACGGCTCGCCGTCGTGGTGGGTGGCGAGCAGGACTTCCTCCCGGTCCAGATCGGCTAGCGGCACATTTGCGGTAAAACCCTGTTCTGCATGTACGAGCACGCAGGCCGCCTCCGGCTTGGGACGAACTCGCGCCAGCAGCTCCCGGAATTCGACTCCATCCCAGCGGTTGTCGAAGCGGCTCCAGCGCGTCACACAATGAAAATCACTGGATCGTTGAATCTTCGGCAAAGCGTTGAACTCTTTCCAACTCAGCGTGAGTGGCGACTCTACCAATCCATAGACGTGGAGACCCCAGGTGTCTGGATCGAACCTCGGCACGGACCCATAGTGGAGAACGGGCCATTTGAGCGTGAGGGACTGGCCGGGAGGGAGCAGGCCCTGACTCTTCTTTACTCTCTCGAGTTCGCGGCGATCTTGACCTTCAAAGAGCATATGATTCCGGGCGTCGGCGTCAGGCTTCAGACCTCGCGCCTCGAACGCCGGCGCTGTAATACCATTGGATACCATTCGCTACATCAAATGAAAGCACATCAATGCGACGAAATAGTCTCTCACAACCAGCAAACATGAAGGGATTTGCCGCGGCGCTGATCCTCCCCATGCTCGTGCTTCTCCACCCTCCACGCGCGAACGCCGCTGAGCCTGTAGCGATCCTCCTTTGGCCGCACGGCGTACCCGGTGCTGAAGGAAAACTGTCGGAAGGCAAAAGCGCGGTGGAAACAGTACGAGTCAATGAGAACAGCGAGCACATTGTTTCGGGAATCCGCCAGCCTTCCATCACTCCCTACCTTCCTGACAGAGGTAACGCTACTGGGGCAGCGGTCATCATTGCGCCCGGTGGTGGACATAAGGAACTGTGGATGGATCACGAGGGTTATGCGGTAGCCAAATGGCTGAGTGATCACGGTGTAGCTGCGTTCATCTTGAAGTATCGTCTGGCTCGTGAACCCGGATCCTCTTACACCATTGAGGGCACCGAGTTGTCGGATATTAAGCGCGCGGTTCGCCTTGTGAGAAGTCGTGCGGCAGAATGGGGATTGAAATCGGAGCACATCGGCGTAATGGGTTTTTCAGCCGGCGGCGAACTGGCTGCCCTTGCCAGCACGCGGTCCGACTCTGGCGTCCCAGGCGGCGCCGACCCAGTTGAACGCGAGAGTTCGAAACCTGCGTTCCAGGCCCTGATCTACCCCGCGATTCCCCGCGACATGGCTCTCTCCAAAGAAACGCCAGCTGCTTTTCTGGTATGCGGCGAAGACGACCGGCCAGACATCGCTCAAGGACTGCCGGAACTCTACCTGACACTGAAACGAGCTGGAGTATCGGCGGAACTTCACGTTTACGCCGGAGTAAGCCACGGCTTCGGGATCCGGCAAAATAATGATCCGGCTGTTTCTCTCTGGCCGCAGCTTTTCCTCGATTGGCTTTTACGAGGGATGCGGACTGGGCACTAGCCTTCCAGTTTGAAAACTTTTTCCATCAGCATCCATTTTTCGCCGGGCCTGGCGCCGGCGAGCGGTTTCTGGAACTTCCACATGAGGTTTTCCCACTCCCGAACTTTGGCATTTGCCTGATCGGCCTTGGCTTTGGCCTCAAACGAAAAGCGCTCGTTGACCTCCATGATCATAAACATGCGAGTTCCGAACAGGTAGATTTCCATGTCTTCGATGCCAGATTCCTTGATGCTGCGGACAATCTCCGGCCAGACCTTCTGGTGATACCGCTTATATTCTTCGATCAGTTTGGGATCGTCCTGCAAATCCAGGGTCAGGCAGAAACGTCGATTCATCGGATATCCTCGAGTATCATTCGTTCTGTCATTGCACTCAGTCATTGCACTCAGTAACTGCACTCAACACGGAAAGACCATAGAATCGCGCGACAGCAAGCGGGGATTTTTTGCAATGGCGCGCGCGCTGACCGGCCTTCTTCGAAGCGCAATAGCGGCCCTGGAAAGTGCCCGTTATAAGCGATCGTCGAGACGATTTGTTTGGGGGCGATCTCAACCGGGGCTTGCGGCAATCCGCAAGACATAATCCGGTGAGCGAGCTTCAGACCGCGCGGAACCTGGCCGTGCCCCGAAACCGAGAGCATTACTGGGCGGGAACGCCGCAGCACACACCGCAGAGCCCGCCAGCTTCAAGAAATTACGACGCGATGCCATTCCTGACAACTCTACCTTCGTATCGCGCAAATCTCAGGACTTCGCGACGCCTCCGGCTGGTGCCTCGTATAGTTGACGCAGCTCGCATTCGCCATCGCCCGCCACTCGCAGGAAATCTTTGACCAATTTGACCGCCTCTTCCCTCGAATTAGCCTGCAGCAGGGCGAGGCCGCCGATCACCTCTTTGGATTCAGTGAACGGCCCGTCGGTGACGGTCACGCTGCCATTGGACTGTCGAACGCGGGCGCCAGTCGCGCTAGGCAAACAGCCTTCGACAGCGAGCAGGAAGCCGGCCTTCATTCCGTCTTCAATCAGCTTCCCCATTTTGGCCATCTCTTCAGTAGTGGGTGGGGCATCACGTTCAGGTGTCTTATATACGCTTAAGAATCGCATGATGATTTCTCCTTAAGTTTTGTATTGTTGCAACTTTGTATTATTGCTTTGATCTGTCGTGCGAAGCATATCGCGCGCGGAACTGACCCGCACTGAGCCCGTTCGCGGTGCGCTACACCGTGCCTCTACCTACACGTCGAACGACCGAGGCAGAAATCGACAGGCGCAAAGATCTTTTTCGGAAATATCTCTTCAAGCGGGAAAGTCTTCAGGAAGAATGGATTGGCGATGCTGGAGAAACCGCCGTACCGCGGCGTCCCGTTCCAGACCGATGGCGATTTCATAAGCGTCTCGAGCCTCGACCGTGGAACCTCTCTTAGCCAGCAGTTCCGCCCTGGCAGCCCAATAGGGCTGATATTCGGTCAGGCGTGGATCGGAGGATACTGCTTGCATGGCTTCGAGCCCAGCGTCGGCGCCACTGATCTCCGCGACCGCCAGAGCGCGGTTGATCGCAACCACTGGTGAGCCGGAGACTGCCAGCAAAGCGTCATACAGCTGTAACACCTCTTTCCAGTTCTCCCGGCCAGTGCGCCGCCGAAAAACATGCGCCGACTGCAGAGCCCCTTCAAGCTGGTAGCGCCCAACAAAATGCAAGTCGCTGGCACGGAGGAGTAGAGCCTCCGCATCGTCAATCATCTGCGAGTCCCACAGCGCCGGGTCTTGCTCGGCAAGAGGCACATAGTCGCCTTGCCGATTACGCCTCGCGCCGCGGCGGGCTTCAGCGTGAAGCATAAGAGCAAGCAGTCCCATTCCTTCCGGTTCGGCGGGCAGGAGTTCCGTCACCAGCCGACCCAGGAAGATAGCTTCCTGCGCCAGGTCCCGGCGCGCGACATCGGTTCCCGCAGCGTCGACCCAACCTTCAGCGAAGGCGGCGTAAATTGCATCGAGGACGGTGTCGAGACGCCCGCGGAGGTCGTCCCGCTCCGGGATGCGAAACGGAATCCCAGCCTGCCTGATCTTGTTCTTTGCTCTTACCAGGCGCTGGCCCATCGCCGCCGGCGACATAAGAAAGACAGACGCGATCATTGCCGCATCGAGTCCCAACACTACTTGCAGAATCAAGGGCGCGCGAATGCTGGCCTCGATCGCCGGATGCGCACAAGCAAACATCAGTGCAAGCCGCCGGTCTGGAATCTCAGCCTCTCCGGTTGCGGCACCCAGCCCCACCGACAGGTGCTCCAAGTGGTCGGCTGCCATCTCACCAGTTCGTTCTCGCCTGACAACATCGATCACCTTTCGCCGTGCGACGGTGAGAAGCCACGCCTCTGGATTCGAGGGACAGCCATTCCGCGGCCAGTCAGCCAGCGCCGACGCAAACGCCTCCGAGAGAGCGTCCTCGGCGGCGGCCACATCCTGGGTTCGCGCCGCGAGAAAGGCGACCAGTTTGCCGTAGCTGCGACGCGCCACCGCGTCCGCCATGTTGCGCGCCTGCTCACCGCCTTCGTAGAGGTTCGCACCTTCGTCGGGGCTGGTTCCATCTACGCGAGTTCCGGTCAGGTTCTCCATTTTCCATCTTTCTCGACACTCTCGCGAACCCGGAATGCCGTGATCTTGCGGATCAGAGAGAAAGGCAGCGACTTCTCCAATGGAAACCGGATCGACGCACCAGCCGTAACGAATTTCGAAAGATCGTCTTCAAAAGCCTTTACGGCTGACGGTGTGGGATAGAAGCCGATGTGATGTTTGAACGCGGCAAATGTAACCAGTATCCGCTTGTAGGAGTATGCCGGCATCCCCCATTTCAGGCTTTCCATGGCGCCCGGTGCGGATGCGCGAATGCATGCCCGCATCTCACGTAGTTTTTTCCGGGCTTCTTTGGGCGCAGCATTGATGTATCCGGTAACGTCTTTGGGTCGGGCTTTTGTTGAGGCCATACTTTCATTCAATCAGATCACAGACGGAGGTTCCATGCCCGTGCGGTAGGGCCCATCCCTCACTCCGGCTCGTAGCAGAGGAAGGCGCTGCCATTGCTGAAGGTGCGTGACTTCGTGAGCCTGAGGTTTAATTTTCGTTTCACTCCCTCGAACAGGGTTCTGCCTTTGCCAAGAACGATGGGGCACAACGCAATCTGGTATTCATCGATCAAATTTTCCTGCGCCAGCTGTGAAACTATGCTGCCGCTTCCCAGAATCACCATATCCGGCTCGGCTTCTTGCTTCATCTTCCGAATTTCCGAAGGCAGATCGCCCTTCACCAGTTTGGTGTTGCTCCAGGACACTTGCTCCAGGGTTCGCGAAAACACAACCTTCTGCATGTCGTTCATCCCCTTGGCCACAGTGGGAAAAGTCTGAAGCGCCATCGGCGTGGGCCAGTAGCTTGCCATCATTTCGTAGGTAATTCTGCCGAACACCAGCACGCCGCTGCCGCTCGCGTTAGCGGCCACAAATGCATTCCACTCGTCATCGTTGTTCTTGTGAGCCCAGCTCATGTCGCCGCTTCCGTCCACGAAATGACCATCCAGTGACACGCTATTGAAAACGGCCAGTCTGCGCATGTTGTTCTTCCCCTTTCTCGTAATAACGAGCCAGAGTGCAAATCCGAGATCATGGGCGTTCCATGCCGGCCAGCGACCCTTCTTTACCATCGTCGGCCAGAGAGCGCAAAAGATCGTCCAGACTCATTTCGTTGATCGGACGCACCTCGACGACCCCGTGTAGCGCAGTCGGGCTGCGGGCCGCCCACGAGAGCGCGGCATCGAGATCGGCCACGTCAATGATGTGAAATCCTCCCAACTGCTCTTTCGTGTCGGCGTAGGGACCGTCGAGTACCAGGGTCTTGCCATTCGCGACCCGCACCGTTGCGGCCGTCGCGCTGGGCTGCAGGCCATTGCTAGCCGTAAGGACGCCGGACTTCCTCATCGCCTCGAGGTATGCGATGTAGGCTCCCAACCACTGTTGTCTGTCGGCGTTTGCGAGCTTGTTCCAACCCTCGGCCTGCACATAGTCCATCAGGATGTATTTCATTCAAGCCTCCCCTTGGGTTGTCAACAACGACTGTCCCGCGTAACCGCCCCTACAAGGAGCCGCCGGAATCAGGCAAGAAAGGCGGCGCGCCTGAGATAGCCGGCCCGTGCCGCCTTCGCTGAAGAGTCTACGCGGCAGGTCCCATGGCCCAAACGGGACGCACTTCGACCACCCCGTGACTGGCGCCCGGGCAGCGCGCGGCCCACGAAAGTGCCGCGTCGAGATCCGGCACATCAATCAGATAGTAGCCACCCAGTTGTTCTTTCGAATCGACATAGGGGCCATTCAGCAGCTGCGACTTACCATTCGCCAAGCGCACAGTCGTAGCGGTCGAGACCGGTCGCAGGCGATTCGAACCCGCAAGGACTCCAGCCTTCTTCAGTTCCTGCGTGTAGGCCTGATAGGCTGCCATCCCTTGTTCCTGTTCGGCCTGCGTCAATTTGGACCAACCGGCTTCTTGCGCATAAAGCATCAAAAGGTATTGCATGTATTTCCTCCGTCATGAGTTTAGGCGGGCATCATACCCGCCACTACAATGACGCTTCAAACTGGGCTATTTCGACAGACGCCATTCTTTTTGGACCCTGGGGTTTTCCCATGGTTTCGAGCCTTCTAACCGGATGCCGTTCGTTCCGCCGCATCTTTCAAATCATTGGCATAGCGCTCGGATATCGGTCCGAAGTCTGGCAGCGAGCGTCTGACCAGTGGCAACATAAGGCCTGAAAATCGCCCCTCCATTACAAGGTCGGTTGAGCCCTCCTCGCGGCGCATCAGGATGAAGCGGCGGACGCCCCTGAAAAGAGGGGCGAATCCGCCAATCCAGTTCATGTGTTGGTTTGGCACGACATCGGAAACCTTCGGAGTGAAACATTCGGCCCGTACCCGGAACCCGCAGGCGGAGCCGCTCGCCCTCTCCAATCTGGCCTTCGATGCCGGCTACGGTAGAGTTCCGGCGCGGAAAGTCTTTCGCATCTGTCAAGAGGCGCCAGACTCTCTCGGGGTCGGCATGGATCCTAAGCGTCACGCGGCAGGTCATTGAAAAGGCGGTGTGCTTTTGCCTAAACCTCGTTTCTGTCATTGGATCCTCTCGCTTAATTGTCCGCCAGAGAAATGGGAACTCTCCTGGATCTACTTTACGATCTGACCCAGCAATAAAGATGATGCCTGCTTGCTTCAAGTTGCCGGCAGCGAGTCAGTTTCAATCTTCCCTTCTCACGATGGGATCATCACTGAGCTTGCGAAGAGCTTGCCCTGAGTAAAGTCGAAGGGATCTTGCGTGCAGCGCATCTGTGGCCTCAGGACGATTGTTGCGGTGCGCGAGAGATCCTTCAGGACTGAGTTCCCTCGGGATGACGCCCGTCTATCTGGATTGTTCCGAGCTGACCCACCAATTGCCGGTCTGCTATTAAAGGCAAATCAAGATTGGTACATTGAATTAGAAAGTACACTACCCCTATGACACATCTGTTCGATCCTCTCAACATCCGGGACATCACATTTGCAAACCGCGTATTTGTTTCGCCGATGTGCCAGTACTCCGGCACAGACGGATACGTGACCGACTGGCACTTCGTGCATCTCGGCAGCAGGGCCGTAGGTGGTGCTGGACTGGTGCTTACCGAAGCAGCTGCGGTTCTTCCCGAAGGCCGGATCAGTCCGCAGGACTTGGGTATCTGGATGGACGATCACATTGACCCGCTGGCTCGGATCGTTCGCTTTATTCATGAGCAAGGCACCGCGGCCGGCATGCAATTGGCCCATGCCGGTCGCAAGGCCAGCACCTACCGTCCGGGTGACGGCCAGGGAACGATCCCGCCAGGCGAAGGAGGCTGGAGCAACGTAGTCGCACCCAGTGCGTTGCCTTTCGCGGACAACTATCCCATGCCGCTGGCGCTCTCTATCGACGGCATCAAGAGCGTCGTTTCTGCTTTTGCCGCAGCCGCACGGCGCGCCTGCGAAGCCGGGTTTCGTGTGATTGAGATTCACGCCGCTCATGGATACCTGATTCACGAGTTTCTGTCGCCTCTGAGCAATCAAAGGACAGATTCCTACGGAGGCTCGTTTGAAAATCGCACTCGAATACTGCGCGAGGTCGTAACCGCCGTACGCGGGGCATGGCCAGAGCGGGCGCCGCTGTTTGTCCGCATTTCTGCAACCGATTGGATCGAGGGTGGCTGGGATATTCAGCAGTCAGTCGAACTGGCCCGTCAGCTCGGCAAACTGGGAGTGGATCTGATCGATTGTTCTTCCGGTGGCAACGCTGTGCGGGCGAAGATTCCGGTTGGCCCGGGTTATCAAACCCCGTTTGCGGAGCAGGTGCGCCGCGAAGCCAACATCCTCACCGGCGCGGTCGGCATGATCACTTCTCCCATTCAGGCCGAGAACATTCTCGCTGCCGGACAGGCGGACGCAATCATCATGGCGCGAGAATTCCTGCGAGATCCGTATTGGCCACTACGTGCCGCCCGTGAGCTGGGGCAACCAAATTCATGGCCGGCCCAATATCTGCGAGCAGCGCCAGAAGGTTCACAGGCGCGGGTTCCGATCGACCTCAAGAGTCTCGAACCCCGCTTCGAGGAACAACACGCCATTCCCAGGCGCTGATCTTCGCGGCCGGTCACCGCATCTGAGCGATAACGGCGACGTCGAACTTTGAATAGTATTTCTTTACATCGCCGGCACCGTACTTGGCGCGGAACTTTTCGACCACGGACGAAATCCGGGTGTGATCGGTAACCGGAATGGCCTTAAATTTAGTCTCTGCGCCACGCACGTCAATCTGAATGGATGAGTCTTTAAGCACGTTCTTATACCACTGTGTGTCCGAGCCTCGTACCGGCAACAGGTAGACCTTGTCATTCTCCCACACAAACCAAACCGGCTGAGAGATGGTCCGTCCTGACTTTCTACCGGTCACGCCGAGATGAATCTCGCGATATCTGGAGAGGCGGTCTTTTATAGAGTCGATTGGCGCTGACATAGGCACTCCTGCTTCTAATTATGGCCTAATCCTGCTTGCGATATTGAACGTTCTCACTTGAACGTCTCTCTGGCTATCGGGACAGCATTTATCGCGTTGGGCCACCCTGTGTAAAAGGCCAAATGCGTAATCACCTCGACCACTTCATCCTTGGTTACGCCGTTCTCACGTGCCCGTTGAAGGTAAGTCTCGCAACTGTTCGGGCCGCTCTAGATCAATGAGTGCGGCGACGGTGATGAGACTGCGATCTCGCTTCGAAAGTTCTGGTCGTTCCCAGACATCGGCAAATAGCACGTTGTCTGTTAACTCAGCCAGCCTGGGATCGAAGTTACCGAACAATTTCTGCGCTGCAGAAAGTTCTTCAGTGCTGCCCATGACCCCTGTTCAGCGGCCCACTAGTTTCTGCAGCTCTTCGGGATACCGGGCACCTTGAAGCGGGATTTTCGCGGCAGCCGCGTCCAGTTGCCGAATATCGTCAGGCGAGAGTTCTACGCTGACAGCTCCGAGGTTCTCCTCCAGCCGATGCAGCTTCGTCGTGCCCGGAATGGGAACGATCCAGGGCTTCTGCGCCAGCAGCCACGCAAGGGCGATCTGAGCTGGTGTCGCCTTCTTCTGCTGGGCGAAGCTGCCGATCAAATCCACGACGGCCTGATTTGCTTTTCGGTTCTCGGGCGTAAAGCGAGGGACGACGTTGCGAAAATCACTCTTATCGAACTGCGTGTCTTCACTGATCTTGCCCGTAAGAAAGCCCTTGCCCAGGGGACTGAATGGCACAAAACCGATCCCGAGTTCTTCCAACGTCGGGATCACCTCCGCTTCAGGCTCCCTCCACCACAGCGAATATTCACTCTGCAGCGCCGTGACCGGCTGAACCGCATGCGCACGACGAATGCTCTGAATTCCCGCTTCCGAAAGACCGAAATGCCTCACCTTGCCTTGCGCAATAAGGTCTTTGACTGTTCCCGCCACATCCTCGATTGGAACGTCCGGATCGACGCGGTGCTGATAAAGAAGGTCGATCACATCCGTTCGGAGACGTTTCAAAGCACCCTCCACATAGTCGCGGATATGTTCTGGCTTGCTGTTCAAGCCTGAAAGCTTACCTTCCGCGAATTTGAAGCCGAACTTGGTGGCGATGACCGCCTGTTTCCGCATCGGCGCGAGTGCTTCGCCGACAACCTCTTCGTTGATGTTAGGTCCGTAGGCCTCCGCGGTGTCGAAAAACGTAACGCCACGTTCAAAGGCAGCCCGGATCAATGAAATCGCCTGTTGCTTCTCGGTGGCCGGCCCGTATCCAAAGCTCAACCCCATGCAGCCCAGCCCAATGGCCGATGCTTCCAGATTGCTTTTTCCAAGTTTGCGTTTTTGCATGATTCATCATCCTCTCTCAAAACTCTTTGCGTGCAATGATTACGAGGTCCTGGCAATGCTCCCAAACAAGTCTCGAGTGTTCGTCCGGGCTAGCCGGCTTCACGATGAGCTGTTTGCCGGAAAACTCGTATTCGCGCTTCAGGTCTTTGCCGATAAAGCTCCCCACCAGCGCACCCTCGACGTGAAAGGTGAAGTTGTGCGCGGATTCGTCGATCGCATATGTGCCAAAGGAGGCTTCGCAGCCGGCCTGCGTTTACGGCACCGGCGCAGCATTGGTTATTTTTTGCGGACTGGCCTGCGGGTTCCGATACCTCACCTGCACCGACGTGTGGCCGTCGCGTGTGTACACCAGCAGCCCGGTGCAGTCAGCCCTGTGAATTTTCCCGTCCGCGCCTGCCTCCTCGAGCCATGCCAGCCTCCGTGGTCCGACAAACGGTCTCGGATCGGCTCATTGCCACTACAATCTTTTCCACTGCGATCTTCAGCGCTGTGATCCTCTCCACTTTGACCCTGGCTGCCGGACCGCGTGAGCGCAGTCATACTGATCATTGTCATACTGATCAATAAAGACAATAGGCCCGTAAAAAGGGGTTTCGGCTCTGCACAAACTTGCGGCGGCCGAAAGACACAACTCCTCCATCATTCGGCCTACTAGCCTTTAAGAGAAGCCATGTCGATGGAGAAGCGGTACTTCACGTCGGACTTGAGCAGCCTCTCGTAAGCCTCGTTCACCTTCTGGATTGGGATCACTTCAACATCAGCGGTGATGTTGTGCTTCCCGCAAAAATCGAGCATCTCCTGGGTTTCGGGGATGCCGCCGATGGGCGAACCCGAGAGGCTGCGGCGGCCCATGAGCAGACTGAAGGCCGACACGGCCAGTGGCTTCTCCGGCGCACCGACCAGGACGATGCTGCCATCACGGCGCAACAGATTGATGTAAGCGTTTATGTCGTGATCAGCGGAGACCGCGTCGAGAATGAAGTCGAAACTGCTGACGTGTTTCTGCATCTCGTCCGCGTTGCGTGAGATGACAACCTCGTCCGCGCCCAGGCGGAGTGCATCGTCCTTCTTATTGGGTGAGGTGCTGAAGACGACAACGTGGGCGCCGAGCGCGTGTGCGATCTTCACGCCCATGTGGCCGAGTCCGCCGAGGCCGACTACGCCAACTTTCTTGCCCTTGGTGACACCCCAGTGGCGCATGGGCGAATAGGTCGTGATTCCGGCGCACAACAACGGCGCGGCTCCAGCCAGATTGAGGTTTGAAGGCACGTGCAGGACGAACCTCTGGTCGACGACAATGCTGTCCGAATAGCCGCCATAGGTAACGCCGCCCAGATGCTTGTCGGGAAAGTTGTAAGTCAAAGTGAAATTCGAACAGAACTGCTCAAGACCCGCCTGGCATTCGGGGCAGGTGCGGTCAGAGTCGACCATGCAGCCGACAGCAGCCAGGTCGCCGGGCTTGAAACTGGAGACCGCCGACCCGACCTTGGCGACGCGCCCCACGATTTCGTGACCGGGAACGCAGGGGTAGACAGTGGGCATCGCCTCCTTCCACTCATTCCTTACCTGGTGGAGGTCGGAGTGACAAATGCCGCAGAACAGGATTTCAATCTGGACGTCGTGCTCGGCTGGATCGCGCCGCGCGATCTTTGAGGAGGCCAGCGGCGACGTTGCACTGGCAGCGGAATAAGCTTTTGCGTTGTACATGCACTTACCTTTCACAGCCCGGGGCCGGAGTCTTTGAGAGATCTAGAACCCTCACTCTGAGATTAGAATCGAATGCTCTAAAGACGGTAGCCCGATCCTTCCGATTTATTGCCTATTCCTCTTGTTACGCGATAAACTATTGGCGAATTCGGAGCCGAGCCGCTATCTTGATTCCAGAGACAAGGAAGTCATAACAATGAAAAACAAGAGGAAAAGCGGGAATCCGTCGTCAAGCCGAGCCCGTGAATTGCGGACGGAGCTGGCCCGCAGAATTGCCTTCTTCATTGGCTGTTCAGAGAAACTGGTAACAGACATTCCCGGCTTGCTGCTCAGCCGGCGGACCGCGCCCACGGCTCCAACCTCAGCCACGTACGAGCCAAGCCTGGCCGTGGTCGCGCAGGGCCGGAAGCGGGCAGTCCTCGCCGGAACCACCTTCATTTTCGACGAATCGCGATACCTTCTGACGTCGATCGATTTGCCAGTCATATGCAACGTGATCGAGGCTTCCGAAGAGGTGCCCTATCTTTGTTTCGTGTTAAGGCTCGATATACCCGTAGTCCGGGAACTTCTTAGCCGAGAGGAGATTCAGGCGACTGAGGCGCCACCTGACAGTCCCGCCATGGCAACCGGTGAGACCACGGCCGAGTTGCTCGATGCCTGCTGCCGCCTCCTGGATCTGCTGAACACACCGCAGGACATTCCGTTCCTGAGTGGCTTGATTCAACGTGAAATTATTTACCGAATCCTGCGGGGACCTGAGGGAGCACGCCTTCGGGCGATTGCCACGCTCGGAGATCAGAGCCACCGCACGGCGAAGGCCATCGCCTGGGTCAGGACGAATTACGCGAAGCCGCTACGGGTGGAAGACTTGGCGAAAATCGCGGCCATGGGTGTCTCCACTCTGCACCACCATTTTCGGGCGCTGACCGCCATGAGCCCTCTTCAGTATCAAAAGCAACTTCGGTTGCAGGCAGCGCGGGAACGCATGCTAATGGATGGCGTGGATGCCGCCAGTGCGGCCTTTGAGGTGGGATACGAAAGCGCCAGCCAGTTCAACCGCGAGTACAGCCGCTTCTTCGGCCAACCACCTAAGCGGGATATTCAGACTCTCCGCTCGCCAGGCGCCTTGCCTTTGGAGTCGGCCAGTAATCGACAAAGCGCTATTTGACTAGTATTGCCGCGAGCGAATTCGAGATTGAATTCTGATTGTTCGGTCTGTAAACACTCACTTACGAACTCTGAGGATGTCCTCGCCCGTTCCCAGGCGCCTCTGCTGAATACGCACGGATCAGGTGATGTACCTTGGGTTCGCTCGCAACGCAATTTCGCAAACGTTGTTCCAAGGCTGCGTCCGATTGCGTCTGGCGTGCGTGTTGGCGCAGGTGCTCTGCCCAGGAATTTACCAGGAAGGTTTCCACATAACGATCCGCGGACTCCGTATCGCGGAAGATGCCCCAGCGGTAAGCACCGTCGCGACGCCGTATGCGGGCGTATTCATTGATCGTCTGTACAAACTCGGCTTCCTTTTCCCGAACGACTCTGTATTCGACTGTCACCAGCACCGGCCCCTGGCTAAGCTGAGCCGCAACCTCTTCGACGACGATCGGCAGCCGCCAGTGGTTCCAGGGACTCAGATCGGCCGTCGAGTCAGGAAGCCTTGCGAATAGCACGAATCCCACGCTTCCGATTGTTCCAATCCCCGCGTACATCAGCGCGTCTCGAATGTTTGCGCGTTGCGCTACCGTTCCCCAAAATGCGCTGCCGGCGGCAAAGCTCCCCTGATAAACGAGAATGAAGATCGCAAGCACCCGTGCCCGTACCCAGTCCGGCGCCAGGCTCTGCACCAGGGCATTGATCAGAGAAATGAAGATGACCCATGCCGCTCCGCCAATCAACATGGCGGGAGCCAGCGTGATCAACCGGTGCAGGGCGCTCATGGTTACAAGCACCACGCCCACGATGGTTACGCCGGCTGAAACCACGACTTCCGTGGACCATCTTTTGCGGGCCAATTGCATGATGAATGCACCGGCAATTGCACCGGCTCCGAAGCATCCGAGCAGCAGCCCGTAGCCCAAGGCGCTCTTGTTAACGCTCCGCGCAACCGATGGCAACAAGGCAAAAAGGGAACTGGAAAAAAACATGACGACGCCTGTTCGCGCCACAACGGTCAGGATCGCGGGTGAGTTTCGGACATAACGAATGGCGGCGACCGTGGCACCGGTCAAGGTCTCCGGCGGTGTGCTTCGTTTGCGGCTCGGCCGTTTCCACTTCGTAACGACCACGATCACACCAAGAAACGAGGCTACGTTCGCGACAAATGCGGTGGCTACGCCTGCGGCGGCAATGACGACCCCGGCCAGGGCTGGCCCAACCGCCCGGGCGAGATTGAATTCAATCCCGTTGAGCGCCGACGCCGCAGCAAGGTCCTCTCTGGCCACCAGCTCGGGCAGAATGGCTCGCCACGTTGGAGTTTCAAACGCGTCTCCGGCTGAGATCGCGAAGGTCAGCGCCAGCAGAAGCCAGGGTGACATGAGTCCGCTGATGGTCAACACCGCCAGCACCAACGCCACTCCCATCATCCAGGCCTCGGTGGCAAGAATCAGTTTGCGGCGGTCGAAAATGTCGCCGGCCGAGCCCGCAGGAAGAGCCAGCAGAAAGAAGGGCAACGAGGACGCGGTTTGCGTGAGCGCGACGTAGGCGGGACCCGCTCCAAGGGAGACCATCAACCATGCGGCGCCAACTCCCTGCATGAAAGTGCCAATATCGGAGACCACATCCGCAATCAACAGATGCCGGAAGGTAGGCACAAGCAGAGGTCGCCATAGACTTGATGTCCGTGGCCCGCTCATTTGCGAGGCTTCGGACGATTCGACGTGCCCGCTCGTCTTGTGCTGGCTCAGCTGAGGTTGGCCCATCTTGTTCTGGTCCGTCGAATCAGCTCAATGAACAAAGTTGTCCTTCGACGCCTAAAACCTCGCTCCCTGATCTTTTATGAATTTCTGCTGCGTCCATTGAACCTCACGCATTTAAGCACGCATCCAACCGGTTAAGCGAATGGCAATTCTAACGGAATAAATCGGCCGCCGAAGACTGGTTCGCTTTCAGGGCTGCAGTCAGTGCCGATCGCTCCAGGCGTGAATTTCAAGCAAGGCAAAATAGACTGAGGCTTGCGCGCCTCCACTCGCGGAGAAGGAATAAAAGCAATGAAAGCGCAATGGACACACTTAGCACTGCACGTACGCAGTTTGAATGCCAGCATCGCGTTCTACGCGGAGTATGCAAATCTGCGCGTAGTGGACCGGCACTCGGATGCTTCGAGTACAGGCATGGATGTGGCATGGCTGAGCGATCGAACTGCTGACGATGAACTGAGTTTCGTGATGGTCTTGCAGGAGGGCACGCCTCATCATCTTCCCGGCGCGAAACCTCAGATGCCGCTAGGCCCGATCAGCCACCTGGGTTTCGCCGTTCCATCCCGCGAAGAGGTGGACGCGGTAGCCAATCGGGCGAAGAAGAATTCCCTGCTGAAATTCGGGCCGACGTTTCTAAATCCTTATGCAGGTTATTTGTGCATCATCGGCGATCCAGACGGCCACATGGTGGAGTTTTCTCACGGCCAGGCTTTAGGCAAGCCGGTGCGCTCGGAGCCAGCAGCAGAAACTCCGGCCTCCACGTCAAAGTGAAGGCCGGATTTTTCCTATGCGGCCGCTTGCTTACTCTTTCGAAGGAATTCCAGCAGGTCGGCGTTAATCGCGGCGGCCTCAGTCGTGGGCATGCCGTGCGGAAAGCCCTTGTAAGTTTTCAGCGTGCTATTCCTCAGCAGCTTTGCCGAGAGTGGCCCTGCATCGGCGTAAGGTACGATCTGGTCGTCATCGCCATGCATCACCATGACCGGAACAGTAATCTTCTTCAGGTCTTCGGTGAAGTCTGTCTGGGAGAAAGCCACGATGCCGTCATAGTGGGCCTTGGCACCTCCCATCATGCCCTGACGCCACCAATTCCAGATCACCGGCTGAGAGACTTTTGCACCCGGCCGGTTGTAACCGTAGAACGGTCCAGACGGCAGGTCGTAATAGAACTGGGCTCGGTTGGTGGCGAGTTGCGCCTGCAATCCGTCAAACACGTCTTTCGGAAGCCCGCCCGGATTGGCCGGTGTCTTCACCATCAACGGTGGCACGGCGCTGATGATCGCCGCCTTTGCCACACGGCTTTCGCCGTGGCGGGCCAGGTAGCGTACCACTTCGCCACCACCCGTCGAGTGGCCGATGTGCACTGCTTCCTTGAGCTCGAGGTGCGCGGTGAGCGCCGCCAGGTCGTCGGCGTAGTGATCCATGTCATGACCGTCAGTAGTCTGGGAGGAACGACCATGTCCACGCCGGTCGTGGGCAATGACGCGATAACCGTGGTTGAGAAAGAACACCATCTGGTTGTCCCAATCGTCTGCCGACAGCGGCCAGCCGTGGCTGAAGACGATGGGCTGACCTTTGCCCCAGTCCTTGTAGAAAATCTCCGTTCCATCTTTTGTCGTAATCGTGGGCATCGACCCTCCTGATAGTTGCTACTTCCATCGATCGAGAACCAGCCAACTCGAAACTTTACCAAATCATCAGGAGCTCGTTCCACCTTTGCAACCGACTGGGTAGTGGCTGAATCTTACTTTGTGTCCCAATTCATAGTGTGATGCTGAGGGGGCGAAGCATCTGGCGCGGAGTGGATGTGCAGTTTGGCGGAGCCTGCACCTAATATGCGCAGGTCCGTCGGACTGAAGACCCTCATGATGACCGCACTTTCGCGAATCAATGCCAAATTAAACTCATGCCGCCATCGCGGCCTCTGTAATTCGCGAGACAGTCTGCTGCATGCTCTTCCAGTCTTCGTCCCCCAGTTCTGTCCTCAATCGGTGTTCTGCCCCCTCCCAGTGCCGTTGAGCCTCTGCCAGCTTTCGCTTACCGGCCTGCGTGAGACGGAACAGGCGCTCCCGCCTGTCCTCTCCGGGCCGCACCCGAACCCAGCCTTGCTTTAGCAGGAGGCCCAGCGTCCGCGTCAATGTCGTACTGTCCATGGCAAAACCGGCGCTCAGCCGCTTTTGATTCGCTTCTCCAGTCGTAGCCAGCGCTGTAATCAGGCCAAATTGGGTGATCTCGAGTCCGGCCTTCCTCAGTTCCTGGTCATAGATCCGCGTTACAACCCGCGTGACGCGCCGCAGGTTCTGACACGCGCAGGGCAGATTAAAAAGCGCATCTGCAGGGTGAGTTTCAAGTCCTTCTGGTCGCATAGTGTATGTATATACATCTGTCACTGCTCTTTCAAGTTGCGCAACTCCCATGAAGCGGGTGACCCGTTCAAGCCGCCTCTGGCTTGAACGGGGATGTTCAAGTCTTCTTCACTCGCCTGGGCATCGGCCTGGGCTCACGCTTGAGATTGAGCGCCACCGCAGCGCGGATGAGATCTTTCAAGGCCGCTGCATCCACTTTGTCGCCTTGGTGGATGTCGATGGCGCGCCTCACATTCCCCTCGAGGCTGGAGTTGAATAGACCTGCAGAGTCCTTCAACGCAGCTCCCTTGGCAAATGTCAGCTTGACGACATTCTTGTAAGTCTCTCCGGTGCAGACGATGCCGCCATGGGAAAACACGGGAGTCCCCGGCGATGCCGCCTTGGCCCACTTCCACTCTTCGACAATTTCAGGGTCTGCCTGGTGTATGATTCCGCGCACTTTCGCGAGCGTCTTTCCCCGCCAGTCCCCAAGTTGCTTGATCTTCTCGTCGATTGACGCCGAAGCAGAGATGAATGCAGAGGCAGATTCCACCGGGACGGGCATCTTCATGTGCAGCTCCATTTCTCAACTAATTTATCTGCGCTCAGCACAACCTGCAACCTCCGCAAGAGGAAGCCTCTTCTGGCGGGGCAGGTGGCAACTCAAGCCCGCTTTTGGCTTGAGTGGGAATGTTCAAATCTCCGCAACTCTGTCATTCCGACCGGAACAGATCATCGCGAATGCGATGATCTGTGGAGTGGCGGGACCCTGTGTCTGATGTTTGCATCGGGGGATGGAGATTGCGTTGAAATGCAGGACACGGGAACATAAAAGAGTGACACAAAACTTTTGTCCTAGCTGAAGAGCTGCCCCACTCAAGCCAACGCCGGGCTTGAATGGGCCACTCGTCCATGACACTTATACTGGGAAGCGGCGTAGACTTCACCACACTGAAAGAGATCTTATGGCGAAACTTCGTGTGAATTGTTTTGGACTCTCTCTGGATGGGTACGGCGCGGGCCCCGGGCAAAGCTTGGAGAATCCGCTCGGCGTCGGCGGCATGGCGTTGCATGAATGGATATTTCCCACGCGTACGTTTCGGGCGATGCACCGCGGGGACTATACCTCACAACTGATCGACCAGGAGGAGGGAGCAATCGGTATCGACGACGACTTCGCCGCGCGCGGAATGGCGAACCTCGGAGCGTGGATTTTAGGACGCAACATGTTTGGCCCCATCCGTGGCGCCTGGCCTGACGAAAAATGGAAAGGCTGGTGGGGCGACAATCCCCCCTACCACACCGATGTCTTCGTGCTGACGCATCACGCTCGCGATCCGATCACAATGGATGGCGGCACGACATTCTATTTCGTCACCGACGGCATCGAAGTGGCGTTGCAACGTGCGATGGACGCGGCCAAGGGGAAAGACGTGCGCCTCGGCGGCGGCGTGGCAACCATCCAGCAATACCTTCGCGCCGGTCTCGTGGACGAACTCCATCTAGCGATCTCGCCAGTCCTGCTCGGTTCAGGTGAAGCGTTTTTTCGCGACATGAATCTCAAGTCATTGGGCTACGCGTGTGTGGACCAGGCGTCGTCGCCCAAGGCAACACACGTTGCCCTGGCGCGACGCTGACGAGGTCGAGTCACTTCATCGAACGAGTTCAGCTCAAAGCGTCTTGCGGTAGTTGACGGTGGCCCATTCAAGCCCGGTTTTGCTTGAGTGGGGATCACAGACGCAGGCCATTGAACAAAACCAGATTGTCTTCATCCCATAGGGACTGACGCGTTTTCACCCACAGAGACAAGTCGTTTCGTCACTTTTTCCTGCTACCACCGCCATCCATTGTTTACCACGGACGCAAGCTGACGAAGCTTCGAGTCAGCCTGTCGAGCGGGGGCGAAAGCTGCGGCACCGGGCGTATAATGCATACCTCAGAGATCCAAATCGGAAATTCTGCTTTTAAACTCAATCTCACCTGGCAACACTGAGGAGAAACCATGTCCCACCATTACTCCGGCCCCGACTTTGGGTTCCCCCATGGGGACGCCCGCCTGGACTTCACCGATCTCTACGCGTTCCCCAAGCCTGGGGATGCCGGCAAGTCGATCCTGATTATGAACGTGCATCCGTCCCTCGGCGTCAATCCGCCGGGGTCCACCACCGCCGACGCCTTCTCGCCTGAGGCGATTTATGAACTTAAGATTGACACGAACGGCGATAACGTCGCCGATATCGCATACCGGGTGCGCATCACGTCCTCCGAGGGCGGGGCGCAGACCGCGACGCTCCGCCGGGTGGAGGGCGCGCAGGCCGCTGGGACTGGCGACGACGGCCAGATCATCGTCGAGGGGGTGCCGGTCTCGACCGGGCTGGAAACAAGAGTGACGGAGGCCGGCGACCACCGCTTCTTCCTCGGCTGGCGCAGCGATCCCTTTTTCTTCGACGTAAATGGCGCTCTGAACAATCTGCAATTCACCGGCGACGATTTCTTCGCCGACAAAGACGTGTGCTGCATCGTGCTGGAAGTGCCCAACTCCGCGCTCGGTAATAAAAAGTTGGGACTATGGGCTCGCACGGTGGACGGCGCAAGCGGGAAATGGGTTCAGGCCGATCGCGGTGCGCGGCCGAATCAAACTCCCTTCCTTGCCGGCGAGCAGAACGCTGCCTATCTCGGCGCCGAACCGGCAGACGATGCCCGTTTTGTCCCCGTCTTCGCGCACGCGCTGGAGCACACCGGTGGATATACGCCGGCAGAGGCAACGCGGGTGGCCGGTACTCTGCTGCCGGACGTCCTCCACTATGATCCCACGCGCCCGGCGGCCTTCCCGAACAATGGCCGGGCACTTGCCGATGACGTCGTGGATTTCTTCCTTCCCCTGCTCACCAATGGAAAGGTGACGAAAGATAACGTCGGACCCCACAAAGACCTGCTCACCGCATTCCCCTACGTGGGCCCGCCCCACCAGGCCCGGGCCGCGAAACTGGCTGCGTAAGCGTGGACCGCATCGCCAGGCTGTTTCGCGAAGCAGACGACGCCGTAGCTCTTGTTTTGTAGCCGTCCAGATGCCCCACTCAAGCCCGGTTTTGGCTTGAGTGGGGATGTTCACACGTCACAATCACTAAGCCGACCTCTTCGAAATAAGTCGTCGAAGGGCATGGCCTTTCCACATCCACAATCCGGAAAGGACCATTACAGGAAGGAAGACATACCGAGTCGGGAAGGCATAGTCTGGAAGTTTTTCAAACGGACTATAGATGTAACCGAGTATCGGAATGCTGAAGACGATGTGAATCCAGCGGAAAATCGAACGTTTGTTAGCTTCTTTCATGTTGGTGCGATCCTCCCTGATTCACGACTCTTGAGCCGCCTTAGGCGGCCAGTTGGGTGATTCAATACCGAACTGCTTAGCGTACTCCGCGTTCAATCGCTGCCAGCCGCCGAATTTGATGGCCTCGGGGCCGACCATGCGGCCGATAGGCTGTCCGGCCAGAAGCCGATCCAGAACATCGAAACAAATGTGCCACCCGGCTGCGCCCATTGCGATGAAGCGGTGACCGATGTTGGTCCACAGCGTCAGGCGTGTGCTGCCATCAAAGGCTTCGAGCTCCCACCGCATATCGAAGCCACCCCACTTGTACTCAAGCACATTGGGAACGTCGGCTCGCGTCACTGTTGTTTCGGTAACATGTAGCGAAGGCGCTCCCACCGTGGTGAGCTTCACCGTGCTTCCAACCGTACCCAGGTTCCCATCGGCGTCGAAGGGCGCCCACTCGCGCAGATGCACCGGGTCGGTGAGCGCCTGCCAGACTTTTTCTGGCGAGTGACGCAGCTCTCTGACCAGAATGAGCGTCCACTTCTCTTCCCCGTTTTGTGCCCGGTCCTTTCGTACCTGCGCCCCGCTGGCAGGACCCGGTGTGTATTGAACGCGCTCGATCATTTTCTTCTCCCTTAACGTTTCCTTAAAGGACGCCCCTACCAGCGTCCCAGCTGCGTGAGCTGAACCAGGTTGCCGCAGGAGTCGTTCAGCATCGCAATGGTTGAGCCGGTCACGTCGGTGGGCGGCATCGTGAACTCGGCGCCGCGGGTCTTGATCCGCTCATAGTCGCCGTTGATGTCGTCGGTGTAGAACATGATTGCGGGCTGGCTCTGCTGAAACAGCGCCTGCTGATACGCTTTGGCTGCGGGGTTGTTGTTCAGCGCCAGCTGCAGCTCGATGCCGTCCGGCTCCTCGGGCGAGGCCACGGTCAGCCAGCGATATGGTCCCTTACTGAAATCGGTCTTCTTGGCAAAACCCAGTACCTCGGTATAGAAGCGCAGGGCCTTGTTCTGGTCGTCAACGTATACGCTGGTCACTTTGATTTTCATTTCATTCTCCTTTTTCGGTGTTCACGTTTCGATGTTCGCGGTTCAATTTTCGCGGTTTGGGCCGCGTCGTCTTGCTTGTCTTCCCTTTCCTTGGTGTTGATGATCCATATGGTCGATGATCCATGCCGTCATGACCCATGGCGTCATGACCCATCCGATCAAGGTGGCGTTCGAGAGCATCCAGGTGAGCGGACCAGAAGCGACGAAACTGAGCCAGCCAGGTATCCATCTCCCGAAACGGTTCCGGTTTCAGACGGTAGAGACGGCGCTGTGCATCCACCGTGGATTCCACGAAACCGGCCTCGCGCAGCACTCGCAGATGCTTTGATACGGTCGGCTGCGACATACGAAGCTGATGTTCGATCTCTCCCACCGACTGTTGTGACGAGACCAGGAGGCTCAATATCGCGCGGCGGTTCGGCTCCGCAATGATTTCGAATACAGATTCCATTTCCCTAATATACCTCATACCGTATATACGCGTCAAGGAATATCTAAGAGCAGTCGAGGGGTTCAGAGCGGCGTGCGGAGATGAAACCTGTTGCCCTGACACGCTTTGACAGAAAACAGAGGTGTTCGGGCTCGAAGAATTGGCGGGGACGACGGGACTCGAACCCGCGGCCTCTGCCGTGACAGTTTAGCCGGGATAGGTTTTACAACCACTTACAAGAACGCGGGGACTGCCAAAATACCCGTAAGACGTACAAGACACCACGTATTGTGGGTTGGGTTGTGGGTTGGAGATTTGCCTTCCCCTGCAGCCAGGGAGATCAATCCTTTCCGAACTTGGACCTCTGTTAAACCATGCAAACGGCCGCGATACGCGGCGCATGGGAAGCATAAATTAGCGCAGGTGTCGGGGTTCAGAGATCAGGAAACGGAAGTCGGAACTCCAAAATCCACACTTGACATCGACGGATAATCCACTACCATATGGTTGTGGATAAGCTAGATACAACATTTGCGGCTCTGTCTGATCCAACCCGCCGGGCAATGATCGGACGACTCTCCCATGGGCCTGCCTCTGTGCATGGATTGACGGAACCGTTTGCACTCTCGCAGCAGATGATTTCAAAACATATTGCCTACCTGGTGCGGGCGCGGATTGTGATCAAGACGAAGCGTGGAAGAGAGAGCGTGTGCACGCTTAGACCAGAGGCGATAAAGACAGTCAGCGACTGGGCGATGAGCTATCGCCGATTCTGGGAAGAGAGTTTCGACAAGCTGGATGTGATTGTGAATCAAATGAAAAAAGCGGAGGTCAGAGATGACAAAAAACACGGTTAACGAGACAGAGCGGATGGTTATCACTAGAGTTTTTGATGCCCCACGCGCATTGGTTTGGAAGGCGTGGACAGACCCGAAATATGTGATGCAGTGGTGGGGGCCGAAGGGTTTTGCTTCGCCTTGCTGCGAGATGGATTTTCGCGTGGGAGGAAACTTTCTCTGCTGCATGAGAACGCCGGATGGGCAGGAGTTCTGGAATGCTGGGGAATACCACGAGATTGTTCTGCACGAGAAGATCGTTTCCTCCATGTACTTTTCCGACTCCAAGGGAAACAAGGTTGAGCCTGCGCACTATGGAATAGAACATGAGGCCATAGACGGTGCGCACGACGTGGTTATTTTTGAGGATTTTGGAAACGGCCAGACGAAACTCACCTTCATTGGAAATGAAACCATGGAGAACGCAAAAAACAGCGGCCAAGTAGAGGGCTGGAATCAGATACTCGATAAAGTTGCCGCAGTTGTTGCGGGGCTAGCGCAGGCGACATAAGAAGTTGAAGTTTTGATGATCGTCATGCGCGAGATACAGAACGGGCTTCTCGACGCTTGGCCGAATCGTCACATTTCCGGCTAAGTGACCCTTGGCTCAACTGTTGCCTTCAGGCCACAGCGCTCAGCAACCAATGTTTACCGAACTCAACATTAGTCCTGTGAAACGCGCTTGTGTCCACGAACGGGGTGGACTTCCGGATGGTCGCTATGCGGAAGTTATCATGAAAGGGCGTCATTGCGTTCCAACGAGTATTGCCGCCGCAAAGCAATTCACTTGACTGGTTTCGCCCGCCCCTGCCCTTCGGCTAAATGCCTGAAGATTCTTCTATGCCGCAACGGCGGCGCAAGAGGATAGGATGCAACGCGGATGTATGCAACGAAACAGTCGCAAAGAAGGCCCTGATGTCTGGCAGTTTCGCTGGTCCGAGACCAGGCTTGACGGGACGCGTCTGGCCACACGCCAACAAGGGAGTTGCCACATGGATTCAGCGTTTTGGAGTTCCACTAGTCAAGACGGCCAGGTGGCGAGTGTCGATCCTAGCGATCTTCGGACGGTATGGTCCATTTGTCACACCGAGTATTCGCACGCTCCCGATCAACAATTTGCTATCGGTCTTAACGCGTTTAAAGTAGTTTGCAGCCCGGACGCAAATATTCACGCAATCTGGTATCGCGCAGTGCTTCTGGAATTACTCTGTGTGCGCATGGGCCTGCTCTCTCGCGGGCTACAGAATGCTGAACTCGACGAGACTGTATTTAGAGTTGCGGCGATCTTTCCTATCGAGAAGCCGCAAGCGGGTGCAGGTCAGCAAGGATTACCACTTGACGTGCAGTCGTTTTTGAAACAGATCGAAGAACAAGCGAACTCGGATCGTTGAGGAACCATCCATCTTTGAGAGCGTCCGAATTTAAGCAATTGTTGCGGGTCAGGAACTCAGTCCGACTCATCCATTCTTCGATCACCAGCGCGATATTTAAGCCCTATCCACAACGCTAGACAGAATACAGGTGCTGCGATGACCCAAAACCACGGCTTCAACAAAATCTCGATGAAGACCAACGCACCAAACTCGATACTGTCCTACATAAGGCATCGCAAGGCCAGCGGGTTGTCGAGCACAACCGTGAACATGGAAATCGGGATACTGCGCCGCATTCTAAAGAAAGCCAAGCGATGGCACTTTATAGAAAACGAGGTTCCCCACCTTCCAGAGAGACGAGACATTGGGCGTGCCTTACGACCCGATGAGAAGCTACGTTTGCTCAAAGTGGCTCAAGCAAGGCCGGAGTGGGAAATCGCGTACCTCGCAGCGGTGTTAGCCCTCAATACCACAATGCGGGGCTGCGAGATTAAACAATTGCGGTGGCGGGACATCGACCTGATGGACCACAGCTTGGTCATTCGCCGTTCCAAGACTCTCGCTGGCGATCGTATTATTCCCCTCAATTCAAATGCCTACGACGCTGTCATGCGCCTCCGAGAGCGTGCCCAAGGGCTGTTTGGGACCGATTTGCGGCCTGACTGGCATGTCCTTCCGAGTGCCGAAGGATATTCCAAACCTGACCCGACAAAGCCTATGAGCGGCTGGCGTTCTGCTTGGAGAAGTTTGACAAGAGCGGTGACGTGCCCGACGTGCCGAGTATTGCAGAACCCCACGAATATATGCTGTAGCGCAAAATGCGGTGTAGGCATGAGCAAGGTCAAGAGTTCGACCGATGGACTACGTTTCCACGACCTACGCCACCATGCGATTACGGAATTGGCAGAATCCCAAGCAAGTGACCGGACGATTATGTCTATAGCAGGTCACGTCTCGCAGCAGATGCTGGCTCATTACTCCCACGTCCGAATTGAAGCGAAAAGAAAAGCCCTGGATGCGCTGGCGATAGGGGTCAAAACGGAAGGTTACGACACAAACAACGACACAAAACCAAGCGAAAGTGCCGTTCTCTCAGCGCAAGCTATTGAGAGGAATGGCGGGGACGACGGGACTCGAACCCGCGGCCTCTGCCGTGACAGGGCAGCGTTCTAACCAACTGAACTACGTCCCCGGATTGAACCGGAATCGCCTAATCGAAGGATGGAAAACAAAACTTCAGCTCTATCATGATTGCACGAAACTTCGATAGCTGGCAAGGATGTCGCTTCTGCTGATCGCGTGGCTTTTAATCTGATTTCTAATCTCTAATCTGTCGTCGATCGCCATCATCGAATCGATCGTCCATCGGCGACCGTCCATCATCGATCGGCAGGAAATCCCGCCGTGCATTGTGGGGCCCTGTCAAGGCCATACTCGCTCCGCTGCCGCTTCGGCGTGGATTTTGGTCGTGTCCAGGAACTGTATTCCGCAGTCAGTCGCATCGCCCAGGATCAAGGTCAGTTCGGTGCCCCCCAGAATGAGACCGTCGATTCTATCCTGATCCTGATCCTGCGCTTTTAATCGGTCGACAATCTCCAACAACTTCACGCGAGTAACGGGGGAGACTATGCCTTTGACCAGTTCATTCATGTACTTGTCGTGGATGTAAGCCTGATCGTCGAGTTGGGGAATTACCAGGGCGATCCCGGCCTTGCAGAAAACCCTGGGATAGAAGTGCCCCTGCATGGTGAAACGCGTGCCCAATAGTCCAAGTCTTTTCAACCCCAACTTTTTTGCTGCATCGCAGGTTGCCTCAACGATGCTTACCAGGGGGATCGGCGATTTCTGGCTCAGCTCGTCAAACACGACATGCGGGGTGTTGGCGGAAAGAAGCCCGACGGCTGCGCCGCCGTCAGCCAGTCTTTGAATCTCTTCGACCAGATATTCGGCCATCTTAGAAAAGTCGTTAGCCTCGATCATGGTGAGCAAATGTTTCATGTTGATGCTGTTGATCAGGATGGAAGGATTGCTCCCGTCGGGATGGCGGTCGCGATAGGCGTGAAACAGCAGACGGTAATATTCGATGGTTGATTCGGGTCCGATGCCGCCGATCATCCCGAGCGTCTTCAAATCCTGTTCCTCCCACCTTCTGAACTATCATTTTAAAGGCAACCGCATCCGCGCGCATCGCCACCGGCTCGACGAAGTGCATATCCGCTGCGCGCAAGATGCTTCGCCAGGCTCAGCATGACGCCGCAATGGGCGAAGGGGTCAACGAATCCACCAGTCAGCCGAATCTCCCCTGTGAATCTTTTCAGACTGCTGCGATAATCAAATCGCACATGAAATCTATCCAGATCAAAGAACCCGGTGGACCAGAAGCGCTCGAACTGGTGGACCTCCCTGTTCCCGTGCCGAAGAGTACCGAAGCCGTGGTAAAGATCGCCGCGGCCGGCATAAATTTTATCGACGTTTATCAGCGTGAGGGCCGCTACAAAGTCGCGGTGCCGTTTGTCGCCGGGCAGGAAGGCGCGGGCACAGTCACCGGCGTTGGCGCTGAAGTGAAGTCGCTCAAGCCCGGCGACCGTGTCGCATGGACGGGAATTCAGGGGAGCTGCGCCGATTACATCGCGGCTCCAGCCGACCGCCTGGTCCAGGTTCCAGCTGGGCTGAGCGATCAGCAAGCGGCGGCCGCCATGCTGCAAGGCATGACGGCGCACTACCTGATCTATTCAACTTTCGCCGTGAACAGCCGCCACACGGTGCTGGTACATGCTGCGGCGGGCGGAGTAGGTTTGCTGTTGGTGCAGCTCGCGCACAACCTTGGAGCTCGAGTCTTTGGCACGGTTTCGACTGAAGAAAAAGCCAAACTGGCGCGAGCAGCCGGCGCGGACGAAGTGATTCTTTACACCCAGGCCGATTTCGAAGCGGAGACCCGACGACTGACGGGCGGCAAAGGCGTTGACGTCGTTTATGACTCGGTGGGCAAAACCACGTTCGAGAAGAGTTTGAACGTGTTGCGCCCGCGCGGAATGATGGTTCTGTTTGGAGGCTCCAGCGGTGCCGTGGCGCCATTTGATCCGCTGACGCTGACCGCTAAGGGGTCATTGTTTCTGACCCGTCCTTCGTTAAACAACTATATCTCCACCCGCGAGGAACTCGAGAGCCGTGCCACTTCGCTGTTCGGCATGATCGCGGCAAAAACACTCAATCTCCGCATCGAGCATGTTTATCCTCTGGCGGAAGCTCAGCGAGCCCATCGCGAACTGGAAGGACGCAGGACCACGGGGAAATTGCTGCTGATCCCATAGGGCTGCACCCACCCAATTCTCGCGAGCGACGAGCGCAATCGCTGGCGGAAGCAACCTGCCAGACCACTCTCCCCTCTAAGGGCGGGAGAAGTTGCATGGCAACCAGGAAGAGTTCCCGCAAGAGTTCGAGCCGCCGCAAATACGGCAAGGCCGCAAGTAAAACCGTGGCCAGCGCAATGCGCCGCAAAAAGAAAGGTACTCTCCGCTCGGGCAAGGGCGGAAAGGGCGGACGTGTGACCAGCCGGAAGCAGGCGATTGCTATCGGCCTTTCTGAAGCCCGCAAAAAGGGCGCCAAGGTTCCAAAGAAAACGGCTCCAAAGAAGAGGACCAGTAAGTGATCGTCGCACTTGCATAGCAGTTCGCAGTGTGAGCAATCCAACACAGTATTCCCGCTATGAATGCTGAATACTGATGTACGAGTTTCCTGGACGCCTCAGTTCCGGGACACCCGTAGAAACGTGCCGGGATCAATTCTTGGGTCGCGCTCACTATGAGCAGAGGAAGTGACGATGCTTTGGACGATATTCGTGGTGCTTCTGGTTTTGTGGCTGCTGGGCTTCAGTTTGCATTTAGGTGGAGGGTTGATCCATCTGCTGTTAGTTGTAGGATTAGTGGTCCTGGTCATTAATTTACTTAGTGGCCGTCGAACCGCGATCTGAACTTCACCATCCAAGTCGATCGATCGATTACTTTCAGGAGGGCGACAATGTTGAGCACAAAGAATTGGATTTACCTGGGGATGATCGCGGCCTCGCTCGCGATTTTCGTTCCGCACAGTGCGGCACAATCCATCTCATGTTCGTCTGACGACGGTAAGCGTCACTATTGTCCAGCCAATGGGCCGGGACGGGCTCGTCTGGTACAGCAGCGCAGCGAATCCGCCTGCCGCGAAGGCTACAGCTGGGGTTCGGATGACCGGGGCATCTGGGTTGACCATGGCTGTCGCGCCGATTTCGCCTTCGAAGGCGGCCGAGGCTACGGCGATCATGACCGTGATCATGACGGTGACCGCGACCGTGATGGGTATCGCGGCGACAACAATGGATATGGCCAGGGCCAAGTCATCTCGTGCTCATCGGACGATATGCACAAACACTATTGCCCCGCCAACACTCGCGGCGGCGTGCAGCTTGTGAAGCAGCACAGCGATTCGTCCTGTCAGCAGGGACGCAGCTGGGGCTATAACCGCAAGGGAATCTGGGTCGATCACGGCTGCCGGGCGGACTTCCAGGTCTACCGTTAACGGCTCCGTTCAGGGCGTCTGTCTAATTCAAGTATGGTGGGCAGTGCAGGACTCGAACCTGCGACCTCCTGCTTGTAAGGCAGGCGCTCTAACCAGCTGAGCTAACCGCCCCTTGTCGCCTAATGCCATAAAGTTGGGGGGCACCAACGGCGGAACAACCAGATTTCGAGTATATGCGAGCGTGGAAAAAGCGGTCAAACGATCGGCCGCTTTGGACGGAGTCATCCTGATGGACTTTAGTCCAGAAGGATCTTGCGCGCATCGCTCATTTTGGTGCCAGCGCGTGCATATCGCTCCGCGCCAGATGCTTCGCAAGCTCAGCATGACGCCCCTTGGGGCCTTTCTCCTGCTCTCCCCCGCCCTTCCGTCCCTGCTAGACTTGCCCGGTGCGCCGTCTCATCATCAATGCTGACGATTTTGGTCTGACTTCCGGGGTGAATCGCGCCATCATGGAGGCACACGAGGGCGGCATCGTGACGTCGGCTACGCTGATGGCCGGCGGGCAGGCATTTGAAGAAGCCGTCGCACTAGCGCCAGGCTCGTCCCCGACTTGGTGTTGGCTGTCACATCGTTCTGGTCGATGGAACGCCGCTGGTGCGGCAAACAGCGACAGACAGTCTGCTCGATCCCCGAAGTCGGACTGCGGGATCTCCGCGCTTTCGCGAAGGGATCGCCAAGTTTGCCGCGCTCTCCCTCCTTGGCCGCCTGGCGGCGGACGAGATCGAAGGCGAAGCGACTGCTCAGATCCGCAAGCTGCAAGCGTCGGGAATCGCAGTCACTCACCTCGATTCGCATAAGCACACCCACATGTTCCCGGAGGTCTTCAAGCCTCTCTTGCGCGCCGCCAAGGCCTGCGGCGTCAGAGCCGTACGCAATCCCTTTGAGAGAGTCCGCAGTTCGCAACTGGCTGCCAGCCCGGGCCTGTGGAGGCGCTGGACTGAGGTTGGAATTCTGGGTAGCCTGGCAAAGCAATTTCGCGAGGCGGTGCGGCAAGCGGATATGGTCGACGCCCGACGGAACCTTCGCCATCGTCGCTACAGGCTCGCTCGATGAGCGACTGCTTCGTCACATGCTTGAGCATCTTCCGGACGGAACGTGGGAACTGGTTTGTCACCCGGGTTACAACGATCGCGATCTGCAAGGTATCCATACACGGCTGCGAGAGTCGCGTGAGCAGGAATTGCGCATTCTGACATCGCAATCGAACCGGGACTTGCTTTCGGCAAACGGGGTTGAAGTCATCTCATATCGCGAGTTGACGGCTGGTTCAAGAATGGCATCGGCAATGCAGTAATCGCGAAGGTCCAAGCTGTCGCAGGCAACCGCTGAAAACCCGTAGGTTATGCTTTAATGCTAAGTTCAGTGGGCGGTGGATCCAAAACCTAATGCCGAACGAACCAGAGCCGCGAGTGGATGTGAACCTTCCGATTCGAGTATTTGGGATGGACGCGGAGGGCCAACCTTTCTCCCAAAAAGCTCAGGCGCGAAACATCAGCCTGCACGGCGCAAAGGTCGCCGGGCTGGAAAAACAGTTGCAAGCCGGGAGAAGTTGTCGGGGTTCAGTTCGGCGAGCAAAAGACCCGCTGCAAAGTGATATGGGTAGTCGACGCCGGGCCTCAGAAGATCGAAGCCGGGATAAAGATGGTGGAAGGCCAGCCCTGCCCCTGGCAGAAGGAGATGGAGACCCCCCAACCCGCTTCCGAGACTCCCCGCAGTTTGGACAAAACAGAAGACGCCCCCGAGGGTAGGGACGCGGAAAGCAAACGCACGGGGACAAGACGGAAATTCCCACGGCAGAAAGTTCCCTTCTCCGATTGAGATCCGCGACCAGCAGGGCGGCGGCGCGGCCATGAAGACGAGGACGGCGGACGTAAATGGGAGTGGGTGTTATGTGGAGACGATGATGCCTCTTCCGGTCGGAAAGATGTTGACCATCACGTTCTGGCTGGGTTCCGAACAGATTTCTACGTCAGCCACGGTCGGACCTGTGATGGCGGAGTGGGTATGGGAATTGAGTTTACCGGCCTCGACCAGGCAACTCAAGGGCGACTGCAGCAGCAGCGTGGATGCCATGGCTGCCGACCCTGAATCCTCCAAGAAGTCAAGGTGTTTAGTCCTATTTCTTCTCCCCAAACCATGCTCGACACGCAAAATCTGAATCCCGGCTACAGGACGGCCATCGAATGTGGGGAGCCGCAGCGAAAGAGCCATCGCATCGAGATCCATAGCATCAAAGAAACGCCGCAAACAGTAAGCGGAAGGAACGGGCATGAAAATCGGCATCACCTGTTATCCGACCTACGGCGGCAGTGGCGTGGTCGCGACCGAACTGGGAATGGAGCTGGCGGAGCGCGATCACGAAATTCACTTCATTTCCTATGCGCAACCCATTCGGCTGAGCGGCCCTCATCCCAACATTCACTATCACGAAGTGGAAGTCTCCCGGTACCCCTTGTTCGAGTATCCGCCGTACGATCTGGCGTTGGCTTCGCGAATGGCGGAGGTTGCCGAGCTTTACGATCTCGATCTGCTGCATGTTCATTACGCGATTCCGCACTCGGTGAGCGCCTTGCTGGCACGCCAGATGATGGCCGCCAAGCCGCGTGGGCGGAAGCTTCCCTTTGTCACTACGCTTGCACGGAACCGACATCACGCTGGTAGGTCTCGATCGCTCTTATCTTCCGATCACCCGCTTCTCGATCGAACAGAGCGATGGAGTGACCGCGATCTCGCAATATCTGCAGGAGCGCACGCTGCGCGAATTCGATATTCGCAACAAATCAAGGTGATTTACAACTTCGTGAATTGTGATGTGTATGTTCGCGGCGAAGAGACACTCGGAGCTGAAAAAGGAGTACGCACCGGACGGCGAGCGCCTGCTGGTGCATCTCTCGAATTTTCGCCCGGTCAAGCGAATCACCGATTGCATTGAGATCTTTGACCGGGTGCGCAAGCAGGTTCCGTCCAAGCTTTTGATGATCGGCGACGGCCCGGATCGTTCGCGCGCGGAGTGGCTGGCGGTGCAGAAGGGCATTCACAACGACGTGATCTTTCTCGGGCAAGCAGGAGCAGGTGCAGGAAAAGCTCGTCGATCGCTGACATCCTTCTGCTGCCCAGCGAATTGGAATCATTCGGACTGGCCGCTCTGGAAGGCATGGCCTGCGAGGTCGTGCCCATCGCGACACGCGTGGGAGGCATCCCTGAATTGATTGAGCATGGGAAGAGCGGCTACCTGGCGGATGTCGGCGACGTGGACACCATGGCCCGCTACGCCATCGAGTTGTTGAACGACGACAGGGCGTTGCAGAACATGGCGAAGGCCTAGCCGGGCAGTGGCGCAATCGCGTTTCTGCGCCAGCCGGATCATTCCGCAATATGAGGAATTTTACCGCCGCGTGCTGGAGCGGGCTTCGTAGAAAGCTTCTGGAATCGCGCCTGATCCCTGCAGGACGGGCAATCGCAATCTCACCAGAGTTCCCTTCCCTTCGTGGCTGTCGATGGTCATGCGGGCGGTATCGCCGTACAAGACCTTCAGCCGCTCGGCGACGTTGGCCATGCCGATACCGTTCCCGCCCAGGCCGGTCGGACGCTCCAGCAGACTGGCGGAGCCCATTCCTACGCCGTCGTCCTCGACTTCGATGATGAGGTGCGAATCGGTGAGCCGGCTGCGCAGGTAGATGCTGCCGCCGTCGATCTTCGACGACAAGCCGTGCTTGATGGAATTCTCCACCAACGGCTGCAGCAACATGCTGGGGACCATGGTGTCGAGCGACGAAGTTTCGAGCTCCTTCACTACCCGCAGCTTGTCGCGGCCGAAGCGGACCACTTCGATGTCGAGATAGTTGTCGATGAATTCCAGTTCCTCGCGCAGCGGAACAAAGGCATCGGTGCTGTTGAGCAGGCGGCGCAGAATATTGGCTAGCTTGATGATCAGTTCGCGGGCGGTGTCGGGGTCGAAACGCACCAACGAGGAAACCGAGTTCAAAGTATTAAACAGAAAGTGCGGATTGATCTGGTTCTGCAAGCGCCTCCATGCGCGAGTGCAGCAGAAGGCGCTCCTGTTCTTCCAGCTTGATCTGAATACGGACGCTGTTCCAGATTTTGAGCTCGGTTCCGATCACGATCACTGAGGCTGGCGTAAATCAGGAGTTCGACCCACCACGTCGCACTTTCCAGGCTAAATGTGGCCCGCGGCACAAACCGGGACAGTTCGGTCTGTACAAAACGCAACGCCACGATGGTGATGAAGAACATGGTCTGCCATTCAAAGGGGTGCGGCTTGGGCAGGTTGCGCCGGATCCAGCGGTAGATGCTGAGGTCGACGAACGGGGAAAATGACCAGATATCTTCCCGGTTGGGAGCGAAGTTGCGTAACTGTCCGGCCACGAAGCCGCACAGTACGTTGAAGGGCAAGGTCGCCCATTCGCCGTGCAAGAACGCAGGAAGGGCGAGCAGCACCCCACCCAGCACACCTGTGAGGCGGCCTCCGATGACGCCGAGCAGCATAGTGGTTTCAAAGGAGAGATCGCCGGCAAGAAAGCTTTTGACCGTGATGCGGATCCAGACGCCCAGCGCAAGAGGAATGCCGATCCAAAGCACCAGGTAGATCTTTTGTTTCCAGTTCCGCTCATCGCGGAACAGCAGCGATTTGAACTCCACCGAGCGGCCAAGAATGCTGGCCGCCGAGGCGGCGACGCCCAGCTTGATCAGCAGGTTGATGAGGATGAGGCGCTGTTCCATATTTGGACAAGCTCAAGATTTGGCGAAGCTCAATATCTGGAAAAGCAAGATCCGGAAAGCTCAAGCTAAATAAGCCGCGGTTTAGATACTCGATGACCGCTGTGGGAAATGTAGCATGACGGCTGAGCAGCAGCCTCACTCCTCCCCCTGTCACCCTGAGCGGAGCCGAAGGGCCCCTATAAGCTTGACGCCACTCGCGGATCGTGGGATTTTGACGAGGTATAAGACGCCAGAAGGTACCTTGAGCCCGCGCCACTCTTGCTGGAGGTAGGGGTCCTTCGACTCCGCTCAGAGAGTTTGTGACTTTTTTGAATTTATGACCAGTTTGTCGTCGTAACTATCTTGTTTGCAACTTCGATTTCTGAAGACATCAAAAAAGTCACAAACTCTCAGGATGACAGCTGCTCGGAATGAATTGGCGATCTCGCGGCGGGCGGGACGCCCACCGGACAGCCACCGGGACGGCGACGCTACCAGTACTAGTAGGGACCGATGATGCCGCCAATCTGACGTGACGCTGGAGGCTTCTGGCTCTTCTTCTGGCCGCCAATTACTTCCAGATACTTGAGGCCTGATCCGGTATTGAACAGCACAACTTTGTCTTCGGAAGTGAAGAACCCGCTGGCGCGCAATTTGCGATAAGCAACCAGTGACGCTGCACCCTCCGGGGCAGCGAAGACGCCTTCGACCCGGGCCCAGTGCCGCAGCGCTTCCATTATCTCTGGGTCGGTCGCGGACACGGCCGCGCCACCGCTCTTTTTTAAAATGTCCAGAATGAGGTAGTCCCCGTAGGCCTTGGGAACGCGGAGCCCAGCCGCCTGGGTCGCGGCGTCGGGCCAGAATTCAGAGATCGGCTTCCCTTCATCCCAGGCTTTAACGATTGGGGCACAACCTGCTGACTGGACGCATACCATCTTCGGCCGCTCGGACCCGATCCAACCCAATGCTTCCATTTCCTCGAACGCCTTCCACATTCCAATGAGGCCCACGCCGCCTCCCGTGGGATAAATGATGCCCTGTGGAATTTTCCAGTTGCACTGCTCCGCCACCTCGTATCCCATGGTTTTCTTGCCTTCAACCCGGAAAGGCTCTTTGAGGGTCGAAACGTCGAACCATCCTTCTTTCTCTTTGCGCTCGGCCACCATGCGTGCACAGTCGCTGATCAGGCCGTCGACCAGGGTCACGTGAGCACCGTAAGTCACGCACTCGACGCGGTTCGCCATTGGCACGTCCCGAGGCATGAAGATGTGAGCCTCCAGTCCCGCCGCCGCTGCGTAGGCCGCCAGGGCGCTGGCCGCATTTCCCGCAGAAGGTGCCGCCAGTTTTTTCAGCCCATAAGCTTTCGCCATGGTCACCGCGACCGACATGCCACGTGCTTTGAACGATGCCGTCGGATTCAGCCCTTCATCCTTGATGTAGACGCCAGGAAATTCCCGGCTGGGTAAGAGGGGCGTGAATCCCTCGCCCAGGGAAACGGGGATGGCATCAGGCAGAACGTCGGCGTAGCGCCACAGGGCCGCAGGCCGAACCGACAACGAATCACGCTTAAAGTTTTGCTTTATGGTTGCCAGGTCATAGCGAACAAAGAGCACACCGCCATCTCTGGGGCAGATTGTCTGAGGATGGTCGGCTTTGAGATGTGCACCACATTTGGTGCACTCAAGATGCGTCATGGAGGCCATTCGATAGTTTCCGCGCCCCGGCGGGGCGCTTGACAGTAGCCCGCCACGTCAGTGGCGGGGTAAGCGAGCAATAAAACTCGCGTGCCGTCGGCACGCTTGAAACGGAAACTCTCACATCGGGGACAGGATTTCAGCCGTCCCTCCAGGACGAGGCGTTATCTCCGAATGCTCCCCGGCGTTGAAACGCCGGGCTACTCTCAGGCGCCCCTTCCGCGTGTTGTTCAAGAGCTTAGCATTCGGCATGTGGGCCTCAGACGAAAGCCTGGGAGTCCCACAGACGCAGCAAAAGCTACGTCTCTACAATCGATGTTCTGCTCGCTCGAGCCATCCCGTGCAAACTTTCACGCCGGCACCCGATTCAGCAACGCATTGGCCTTGCGAAACCAGGGTCGCTCACGGCGGCGCAAATATCCCGGCATGTTGGGCTTCTTTGCCAGAATCTGTTGCGCCCACTGCCGCGCTTCGGCATTTCGCTGCTGGGAGGCGAGGAAGCAGGCGTAGTTGTAGTAGGTTTCCGAAAGCGTAGATATCCTGGTTACTTGCTGGAACAAGGCATTGGCTCGCTCTGTCTGGCCGGTATTGGCGTACGCGTGCGCCAGCAGACCGGCGGCGCGATGGAAGTCGTAAGTCGGATCAGCCGATGCCACCCTCTCGAGATCCGGCAAAGCGGCGGTAAAATCGCCCATCATGATGGCGGCGATACCCCGGCGGTAGAACGGGTCGGGGGAGTCGGTACGAGACGAAATTGACTTGTCGTAGGCCTGCCGTGCTCGCGCGAACTTACCTTCTTCAAGATACAGATCCGCAAGCTCTTCGTAGTTCCCCGCCGAGGGATTGTCCAGAATGGCGGATTCCAGTTCGCGTATGCGCTTGCGGCGGGGAAAAACCTTGAATGTCTGCCGCAACAAACCGGCGTCGGGAACCGCCTCCACTGCGATGTAGACCAATGCCCCGAGCCATCCCCCGATCAGAATGATCCACAGCCAGAAGGTGTCGGGGCGGCGCCGGATGAAGTGGATTATGGCGAACGCCTGCAGCAGAATGCCCCACCACGAAAACGCGAAAAACAGTAAGGATCCCATGCGTCAGGCCAGCAGTATAGTACGCGGTCTGGCAGCGCCAATGAAACGGCCGTTTTGGGGTTTCAGAGACCTGCCTGCGGAGCTTCGCTCCGCCTGGACAGCCGAGGGCGGCTGGCCCCACGTGGCCCGTGATAGGCCACCCAGATGATAAAATCCTGACAGTGACGCCTCCTATTCGCCTGCTTGCCCTCGATATTGACGGCACCCTTCTGAACCCCGAATTCCAGATCTCGCCCTTGGATATGGCGGCGCTTCGCCGAGCCCGTTCCGACGGGGTCGAAGTGGTCGTGGTTACGGGCCGGCGCCACACTTTTGCCCTGCCTATTGTGCAGCAACTTGGCTTTGATCTCTGGCTGATCAGCTCGAACGGTGCGATCACGCGATCGCTTAAGGGTGAGACCTTTCACCGCGACCTGCTGCCGGTTGGGACCTGCCGCAATCTCTGCGCCAGCATGCGGGAATTCCGGGGAAATACCGTCCTGACCTTCGATACCGAAGCCAAAGGCGCCATTGTTCTGGAACACATGAACGAACTGAATGCAAGCATTCAGCGCTGGCTGGAAAAGAACCTGCAATACATCGATTTCGTCATTCCGATCGAGGACTCGCTCACCAGTGATCCGGTGCAGGCCATGTTCTGCGGGCCAATTCCGCGCATGCACCAGGCGCTGGCCGCGCTGGCGGGCAGCGGCCTGGATATCACGGTCTTGCGCACCGAATATGACGCGCGTGATCTTTCCATCGTTGACGTGCTGAACCAGGGATGCTCGAAAGGTCACGCCCTGGAGCGATGGGCCAATTTTCGAGGTGTCCCGCGCGAACAGGTCATGGCCATTGGTGACAATTATAACGACATAGAAATGCTTGCCTTCGCCGGAGTGCCATTTATCATGGGAAATGCCTCGGAGGATTTGCGCAGCAATGGCTGGTCGGTAACGCTGTCGAACGACCAGAACGGGGTGGCGGCAGCCATTGAGCAGGTGCTGGGCGTGCGATCGGTTTAGCACCGTCATCATTCCAGGAGCTAGACCGAGGGCCGGATGCACTCGGGACAGCCGGCGCGACGCCGGCGCGACGAAAAGCGTAATGCTCGATTCAAACAAACTCCGGTTCGTGGTCGGACTACTGCTTTTGGCGATCCCGGCTTCCGCGACCGACCTTGCTATTTTGCACAACGGCTTTTCGGTTCGACATGAGCGGCGCGAGAATCTGGGAGCAATCACACGCCTCTACCTCAGCGCCGGCAATTCCAGCTACATAGATGTTAAGACCGATCAGATTGAACGCTTTGAGAAGGACATGGCGCCCCCGGTTGCGGCCATTCCTTCATCTCCGGCCGCTACTTCTTTGCCTGTCGCTCCTCAAGGTATCGCCACCGCCACAAGCGTCGCCGCACCTGCAAAGCCACAGAATCTGAATGACGTCATCAACACCATCAGCGATCGGCATCACCTGGATCCGGACCTCATCAGCAGTGTGATTCACGCCGAGAGTGGATTCAACCCGCGGGCTGTGTCACCCAAAGGCGCGCGCGGCCTGATGCAACTCATGCCGCAAACCGCGTCCAAACTGGGCGTCTCCAATTCTTTTGACCCGGGCGCAAATGTCGAGGGTGGCACACGCTACCTGAGCGAACTGCTGCAGCGCTATAACTTCGATTTGATCAAAGCATTGGCGGCTTACAATGCCGGGCCGGGACGAGTAGAACAATATCGCGGAGTACCGCCTTATTATGAGACTCGCGCGTATGTGGCAAAAATCGTTCGCGACTTCAATCGCAAGAAGCTGGCCGAGCGCAAGGCTGCGGCCGCAACAGCAAAGCTGAAGAAAGTGACCAGGCCGGCGGCCACGACCGTGAAGCAAGCGGCCGCGGCACCCGCGCTCGCTTCACAATCTTCCCCCTAAAGTTAGTTGGTCAGTCATATGGCCGCGGGCAAAGCGGCCTGCTGGCAACGTTGACCCCCATAACCATGTCATATACCTTGATTCGGGTTATCATTGCGGCAGCGCGTGCTCGGTGCCACATCAGTTGGTCAGATTCTCCCCTAAATGGATAGAAAACGTGTTCTTTTGTATGCACTGGCTCTGGCCGTCTTCGCAGTGCTGGTCTACATGCAGTTCCGAACCTGGCGCAACTTTGACTGGGCCACCTTCTGGTCGCAGGGCGCGAAACTCTACCGCCCGCCCCATATTTTTCACATCCTGCATGCCATAGCCCTGATTTACCTGGCATACGTGATGCGTGCTCTCCGGTGGAAAATCTTCCTGCGGCCGGTGCGTCCAAAGGCGTCTACGTGGAAGCTGATTTCGCCTACCGTGGTCGGTTTCACCGGCCTGGCACTTCTGGGACGTCCGGGAGAACTCATTCGCCCGTACCTGATCGCCCGGCGAGAAAAGCTTACGTTCTCCTCCCAGCTGGCGGTGTGGGCGGTGGAGAGAATATTCGATATTGGCGCGTTCACGATCCTGCTGGTACTGGCAGCCTTCTTTGCCACCGCACCCAAGCGACTGGCCTATCACCGGAGTTTCCAGGAGGCGGGGCTGATTTTTCTGGCGTTATCGGCCGGCTTGACCATCGGCGCAATTGCGGTCAGCCGCAGCGGAGAAGCACTCGCCAACTGGGTGGAGCGCCGATTTGCTCATCTCGCCGCGAATCTGGCGCAGAGAATTGCGCTGCGCATCAGGGAATTTCGAGGCGGCCTCGACACCATCCATGACTCCTGGTCGTTTGTAATGCTGACGGTAGTTTCGGTGGCCATGTGGGCCATGATTGCGGTTGCGTATAAGGAAGTGACGCATTCCTATCACGCTGAGGATCTTGAAATTCCACAGAGTCAAGTGCTGCTGCTGATGGGCTCAAGCATGGTGGGCTCGGTGATCCAGTTGCCCGGCGTGGGTGGAGGCTCGCAACTGGCCACCATCGCCGCTCTGGAGCACATCTTTGACGTGCCCAAGGAACTGGCGGCGAGCTGCGGCATTATGCTTTGGCTGGTCACCTTTGTGGCCGTCATACCAATGGGCCTGTTGCTGGCCCATCGCGAGCGGCTTTCATTGCGGAAGCTTTCCAAGGAGAGCCATGAGAAGGAAACGAGTGCAGAGGTTTCCGCTTCGCCTCCGGTGGTGTGACCGCCAGCGGGGAAGTTGATGCAGCAAATCCCCATACTGCGTCCGGCACCGCGCCCAGGATCCGTCGACTAATAACCATCAGTATGACGTCGAACCTGCGACTGGAACCAGCCCGTCTGCGCGTTCTCCCCGAATTGTGCCTGTTACAATGCAAACGAAGCTTCATCCCAAGACATGAAGTGCCCTTTCTGCGGCTTTGAAAATGACAAGGTGGTGGACTCGCGTGAGAGTAAGGAAGCCGATTCCATCCGCCGTCGCCGCGAATGCCTGAAGTGCGGCAAGCGCTTCACCACCTACGAGCGGATCGACGAAATCCCTTACATGGTGGTAAAGAAGGACGGACGCCGCGAGAAGTTCGATCGCCAGAAGGTGCTGAACGGACTTTTGCGGGCTTGCGAAAAGCGTCCCGTTCCCATCAGCCGGCTGGAGCAGATCGTAAACGAGGCGGAGAGTTTCGTCATCGACTCGGCGGAGCGCGAGCGCAAGACCAGCGAGGTGGGCGAGCTGATCATGAACCGGCTTCGCCGCTATGACAAAGTGGCGTATGTACGCTTCGCGTCGGTATACCTGGACTTCAAGGACGTGCAGGAGTTCATGACCGAGCTGAAAGACTTGCTGAAGACCAAGGAAGTGCCCGACGTTCGCAGCAAGGGCGCTGTAAAGAGTTAGGAATTTGAGTGACTGTGTGGTCGCGGGCGACTCGCCCGCGGCTCTTGGCTTTGTCTTTATTCGAGGCGGGGGCGAGTCGCCCGCGACCACACAGTCACAAGAATCAAATATGGCTTACAAGATCACACTCATCCCCGGAGACGGCATCGGTCCAGAAGTGACTCAGGCCACCGTGCGCATTCTGGAAGCTACCGGCCTTAAGTTCGAATGGGAAGTTTTTCAGGCGGGCGCCGAGGCTTTCGAGAAATATCACGAATACATTCCCAAAGAACTGATCGAATCGATTGAACGCACTCACGTCGGCTTAAAAGGTCCCGTCACCACGCCCGTGGGGGAAGGCTTTCCCAGCATCAACGTCGCCCTGCGCAAGAAGTTCGAGCTCTACGCCAACTTCCGCCCGATTCGTAATCTGCCCCACATTCCGACCCGCTATCCCAACGTCGACCTGATCATCGTTCGGGAAAATACCGAGAGCCTGTATTCCGGAATTGAGCATGAGGTGGTTCCGGGCGTGGTCGAGAGTTTGAAGATCATCACCGAGAAGGCGTCCACCCGGATCGCGCGCTTTGCCTTCGAATATGCCCGCAAGAATCATCGCAAGAAGGTCCACGCCATTCACAAAGCCAACATCATGAAGTTGTCGGATGGCCTTTTTCTGCGCTGCTCCCGCAACATCGCCAAGGAATACCCTGAAATCACCTACGGCGAACACATCGTCGACAACACCTGTATGCAGCTGGTGATGAATCCTTACCAGTACGATGTGCTGGTGATGGAAAATCTTTACGGCGATATTATTTCGGACCTGTGCGCCGCTTTCGTCGGCGGGTTAGGGTTCGTGCCCAGCGCTAACCTGGGCGACCAGTGCGCCATCTTCGAAGCGGTCCATGGTTCGGCCCCGGATATTGCCGGAAAAGACATGGCCAACCCGACAGCGGTCATCCGCTCCGCGCAACTCATGCTGCGCCATCTGGGCGAGCACGCCGCCGCGGACAAGATTCATGACGGTCTGGAAAAAGTTTATCGCACCAAAGAAAAGACAACTCGCGATGTAGGCGGAAAAGCCGGAACCTCGGAGTTTGCGGATTCCATTATCCGGTTCATGGAAACCAGTACAAACGTTCCTGTCCAGTCCGAATCGTCTCACGCATAAATCTTATGAATGGGCTGCTGCGCTCGGCCTTGGGTTCGTGCCTGAACTACCTCCTTCTGTTCCTGGCGGCAATCGCTTTCACCGCTCCCGCACGTTCGCAGAGTCTCAAAGTCACTCTTCTGGGCACAGGCGCTCCACGTCCAACGATGGAGCGATTTGGCCCCAGCATTCTGGTAGAGGCGGGAAAAGAAAAGCTGCTGTTTGACTGCGGCCGGGGCGCGACCCAACGCCTCTTTCAGCTAAAAGTGCCGTTCGGCGATGTCACTTCCCTCTTTTTGACTCACCTGCATTCCGATCACATTGTCGGAATTCCCGATCTCTATCTGACGGGCTGGATTATGGCGGCGAGACACACGTTTTCAGGTCTGGGGACCGGCGGGAACGGCCGACATGATGTCGCATCTCCAGCAGGCTTACCAGTTCGACATCCATATCCGGCGGGACGTCGATGAAAACCTTCCCCCGCAAGGCGCAGTGGTCGTGGCCAAGGATATCGAGCAGGGTGTGGTGTACCAGAATGGCGATTTGAAAGTCACGGCTTTTACCGTGGACCATTCTCCAGTCAAACCAGCGTTCGGCTACCGCGTCGATTACGCAGGGCACTCTGTGGTGCTCTCCGGTGACACTCGGTATAGCGAGAATCTGATCCAGTTCTCTCAAGCAGCAGATCTACTGATTCACGAAGTGCTCGATCCGGAAGCCTACTTCGCCAGCGACCAGTTCTTCAGCCCGGAGCAGAAGCAGAAAGTAGTCAACCACCACACGACTCCAGAACAGGCCGGAAAGATCTTCAGCCAGGTGAAACCAAAGCTCGCGGTCTATTCTCATATCGTGCCGTTCAACGCTCCGGACCTGGTGTCGCACACCAGAAAAACTTATTCCGGACCGCTCGAAGTGGGCGAAGACCTGATGAGCTTCGAAATCGGGGACAAGATCGAAGTCCATCGAGCCACGAAATAGAGAGCGCGTTGTGGGCTCGCCCCAATTTACTGCCGTCATCTTCATTGCTGGTCATCCGGAGGAGGCGGATCTCTTCGCGAAGCGAACGGATCCCGACGAAGGACCTGTGCAGTTCCTGCCGACAGCAGCGCCCAATCGTCGCCATCGCTGCCCTCCCTACGCAATTGGAATACTGGCGAGGAATGCATGGGCCCTTCGCTTGCTTCGTCCCGCTTCGCCGGACGAAAGACTGCGCTCAGGATGACTGTTTTAAAACTGAACCGTCCCTGGGCTGCAAACTCCACGTTGACGCGGCGTACAGATTTTGAGTAACATCCTCCTTCTTCAAGGACACCCGGGGGATGGCTAACCCAACACGGCGAGTAGGTGTAGTACTGTTCCAGCTTGGCGGCCCCGACTCGCCAGGAGCGATCGAGCCTTTTCTTTTTAACCTGTTCTGCGATCCAGATATCATCGATTTCCCATTCGCCCGGATCGGCCGCAAGCCGCTCGCCAGGCTGATTTCCACCACTCGAGCCAAGAAAGTACAGCGTCACTACCAGGCGATCGGGGGAGCTTCTCCCATCCGGCGCTTCACCGAACAGCAGGCTTGCGCGCTGCGCCACAAACTCGCTGCCGATGGTGTGAATGCAAGTTGTTTCGTGGCCATGCGCTACTGGCATCCCTTTACCGCCGAGGCAATTGAAAAATTCCGCGCGGCGGAGTGCGATGAAGTTGTGCTCCTGCCCCTTTATCCTCAATATTCCAGCACCACGACCGGCAGCAGTCTCAACGAGTGGCGAAGATTGTTTCAGGACGATGTTCCGGTGCATTGCATCGAGCCGTTTTATCGCCATCCCCTTTATTTGGACGCAGTCGCAGAAAAGATTGATGAAGCCCTGGCGCGATTTCCGGAACCCGGCTGTCCGGAGATTGTTTTTAGCGCACACAGTGTGCCGATGGCTGTGATTGCCAGGGGCGATCCGTACCAGCAGCACATTGAAGAGACGGTTGAATTGCTGATGGAGCGCGGAGGCTGGCCCAACCGGCAGCGCCTGTGCTATCAGAGCAAGGTAGGCGCCAGCAAGTGGCTGCAACCTTCGTTACATAAAACGATCCGGAACCTGGCGACGGAGAATGTTGGCGAGGTTTGCGTTGTCCCTATCGCTTTCGTTTCAGACCACGTGGAGACTCTGGGCGAGATCGATCACGAGGCTCGCGAACAAGCAGCGGAATTGGGTATTAAACAATTTGAGATGACGGCGGGTCTGAATGACTCGCCAACGTTCATCGCGGCACTGGCAGATCTGGTGGAAAACGCGCTAGGCCTGGGCCAGTGCGTCAGCGATCGCCTGGTCGCGGCAGATTAGCAGGGACCACGCAGGGGCAGGTGTGGACACCTGCCCGGCGGAGCAAAGCTCCGCAAAGGTTTTGAATGCTGTGGAAGCAGGCGTCCGGCGAGCCAGGTTCGCAAGCCAGGTCGTGTCGAAGTAGTCAGATTCTGGTGACTGAGCTCTTAGAGGAGTGAAGGAACCGATGGCAGACGAGTCGAAGACGGGCATTCTCGGGCACCTACCGCCCTTGCCTCGACCAGCACTCAACAATTCCGTCATTGGGATGGAGCAGGCGTACCGTCAGCGCAAAGGATTACCGCTGCTGACTGACGCAGATATTGAAGCCCTCAAAGCAGGCCAGCCCATGCCATGGGAAGAAGGCGGCGCGGCACCCGCTGCGAGCCCGCCCACTCCTGCGGTGGCAAGTTCCGTTCCTGTTCCTCCACCTCCTGTCGCACCGCCGTCCGCGGCACCTGCTGCGACTTCAGGAGGCATCAGCCCAGAAGTTGCGAAGTGGGTTGCGGAAGGCAGGAAGTGGAGCAAATCCACGATCGCCGCTGAGCAGGCTCGGCGCGGACGAAAGGGTTTGCCCGCGCTGAATAACGCGGAAATGTCTGCTCTCCTGGGCGAGCCAGTGGAGGAGACCGCAGCTCCGGCAGCCGCCGCGCCCGCAGCAGCCCCTGCTGCACCAGTGGCTGCCCCGTCTGCCCCGGCGCCAGGCGGTCCCATCAGCGCGGAAGTTGCCAAGTGGGTAGCGGAAGGAAAGAAGTGGAGCAAGTCGACGATCGCTGCCGAACAGGCGCGTCGTGGTCGAAAAAGCCTTCCAGCTCTGAAGCTTCGGAAGTCGCGGCTCTGCTCGGTGAACCTGTGGCGGCAGAAGCACCGGCAGCCGCTCCCGTGGCGGCCGCGGTAGCCAAACCAGTTGCCGCCGCTCCCCGGCCGACTGCAGGACCGCCGTCGGCTGCAATGTCAGTCTCACGCAGCGGTGAGTCGACAACCTACGTGGGTACGCCTGCGGTTGGGACGTCGAGAGCGGCTGCGTCGGCGGGAGTGGCTTCAACCGGGCCCGCGGACAACGACATCAATCAGGGTCGCCGGCGTTTTGCCTGGGCGGCGTTCGCGGCGTTCATGACGGCGTGGTTCATCGCCTTCTTCCGCTTCTTCCTCCCCCGGACATTGTTTGAACCCGCTACGTCATTCAAGATCGGCTACCCGGCGGACTTCGGCCTGGGAGTGGACACCAAATTTCAGCAGAAGTACCGCATCTGGGTGGACCGTACTCCCGACCGCATCTTCGTTATTTATGCGCGGTGTACTCACCTCGGCTGCACTCCTGACTGGAAGCCGGCCGAGAATAAGTTCAAATGTCCCTGCCACGGCAGCGGGTACGACAGTGAAGGCGTCAACTTTGAGGGCCCCGCACCCCGGCCGATGGACCGGGCGAAGGTCGAAATCGCTCCCGACGGGCAGATTTTGGTGGACGTTTCGAAACTTTACCAGTGGCCCAAGGGACAGCCAAGCCAGTTCAACGATAACGGCTCGTTTCTGCCGACTTAAAAACGGCGGAGCTCTGTTCCGCCTGGCCGGGTCAAAGACCCGGCCCCACACAGGATGGGAAGAGGATTAAATGCCTGAAGAAAACGGAAACGGGACGAACGGGAAGCAGGTTGGCCTGCTGGAGAAGGTAAAGACTGGCATAAAGGAAGATGTCCAGTCGATCAAGACCGACTTGCCCGCGAAAGCGAAAGAGCAGATTGAAGGCCTGAAGGATCCGACCAAAACCCAGGTTTACACTTCGATCTTTCGCCACAAGCACGATGACACCCCGCGCAATCGCGCGTTGGGCGTGCTGTCGAACGTGTTTCTCCATCTGCACCCGGCCAAAATCAACCGGGACGCCGTGCGCTACAGCTACACCTGGGGGATGGGTGGAATCACCTTCTACCTGTTTATTGTTCTCACTCTGACGGGCGTGATGCTGATGTTTTATTACCACCCCAGCAAAGTGCAGGCTTTCCGTGATGTGTTGTATCTCGAACACGACGTCCCCTTCGGCAAGCTGCTGCGCAATATGCATCGCTGGGCAGCGCACTTGATGGTAATTGCAGTCTGGCTGCATATGTTCCGCGTCTTTCTCACGGGTTCCTATAAAAAGCCGCGCGAGTTCAACTGGAATATCGGCGTGCTGCTCCTCGTCTTCACCTTGCTGCTCTCGTTTACCGGCTACCTTCTTCCCGACGATCAGCTGGGATTCTGGGCGGTCACGGTAGGAACAAACATGGCGCGAGCCACACCGGGTCTGGGGAATGAAGGCCCGTTCGGTCATATGCTGGGAATGACGCCGTACAACGACGTGCGCTTCGGCCTGCTGGGCGGCTCGATCGTGGACGCGAACGCGCTGCTGCGGTCCTACATCTGGCATTGCATCGGAATTCCGATTGTGGCTTCAGTGCTGATGATCGTGCACTTCTGGCGCGTGAGAAAAGACGGCGGCATTTCGGGACCGGCGGCCGTAATGCTGGCGTCGGAAGTGAAAGAACCGAAGAAGTAATTCCGATCTGTGCAAAAGCCGGCGGATTTTCGATGGCGTGCGACAAAACACTGTCGAGCTTCGCTCGGCCTGGACGGGTCGAAGACACGTCCCCACATGGTCAGTGGTAGTGGCAGGTCGGCTTAGGGAGCAATTATGGATTGGCGACAACTTTGGGAGATCTGTTCGGCGCCCGACAACGTGCCCATCGTGGGGCTCATTCCTCTGCTCATCTTCTATATTTATCTGGCGTGGAAACAAGCCAGGGCCAACGACGAACTGATCGGTGAGCTGGAGACCAATCCGGCGATGGCCAAAACTCACCATCGCAAGTCGTGGCCATTCCGGCCGGGCTGGCAAAAAGAAATTCACGTCTGGCCTTTCCTGCTGCGCATCGAGTTTCTCGCGGCCATGATCGTCACCATCATTCTGATGATCTGGTCGATTACGTTGAACGCGCCGCTGGAAGAACCGGCTAATCCGAACCTGACCATGAATCCGGCGAAGGCGCCCTGGTACTTTCTGGGGCTGCAGGAAATGCTGGTGTACTTCGACCCGTGGATCGCCGGGGTAGTCATGCCCACATTAATCATCGTGGGGCTGATGGTAATTCCCTACATCGACACCAATCCTTTGGGCAGTGGCTACTACACCTGGAAGCAGCGCAAGTTTTCCATTGGCACGTTCATGTTCGGTTTCATCATTTTGTGGATCGCGATGATCATTATTGGTACTTTCATCCGCGGTCCTGGATGGCAGTGGTTTTGGCCGGGACAAACCTGGGATCACAATCGCCTCATTTACGAGGTGAACCGCGATCTGCCCGATCTCTTCGGGATTACGTCCAACATGGTCAAAGGAATTTTCGGCGCCGTGGTGGTGGGAGGGTTTTACGCGGTGGGTGGATTCATCGTTCACGCCCTGTTTCGCCGTTACAACCCGAAAGACTACAAGCGCATGAGCCTGTTGCAGTATTCCATCATGATATTTTTCGTGCTCAGCATGATCGCCCTGCCGCTCAAGATGGCGTTGCGGCTCGCGCTGAACATCAAGTATGTGTGGATAACACCGTGGTTTAACGTTTAGTCGCTGGCCATTGGTGGTTGGCCAAAGTCAACCGCCCATAACTGGAGGCCAGGGACCAACGACCAAAGACTGAGCCTGGAGGATCTGGTGCCCGAGCAACGCGTCCCTGAGAATGATCCGATTGTAAGCAAGTCTTACGCGGCGCATTACGTCATCGCCATGTTGATCCTCATGGTGACGCTGTTCTGGGCGCTGTGGGATGAATCCTTCGGACAGCGTCCGTGGAAGGCTTTTCAGCAGGAATGGAAAGGCCGCTACAGCACGTTTCTGAACAGCGCGCGCTCGAAATCCTCGCAATCACAGAAGAACATTGAGCAGAACCCGCAGTACCAGCAACTGGAACAGGCCTATAAGGACGCATCCGAGACCGCCCGCCCGCAGCGCGACCAGCTACAAAAACAGATTACAGATCTGAGCGCGCAAATCCTGGCCGTCCAGAACGTATTTACTGACCGGCGCGCGTACGTCAATGCGCTTACTTATCAGCTTGAAACCGAGACCAGCGCTTCGGCCAGGAAGAGCAAGCAGCAGGACATTGACGAATACAAGAAGAAAAAGGCGACGGTTGAATTTCCCGATGGACACAGGCAGCAGTTCGATTTTCACGAACTGGAAGAAACCTACAACTCGCTGAAGGATCAGCGGACGAAGTTGAGTGCGCAACTGGGAGAGGTGCTGAAGCCGGTTACCGAGGCCAGCAACAAGATGTCCGCTTTCGTGACCGACCACATGGTCGACCTGACCCCGGCGCAGATCGATGGCCTGAAGAAAAAGACGGAAGAGTGGGATCCTAAGATCGTGCAGATCAACGTGGCCGAGGCGAATATCGTCGATCGCTGCGAAACCTGTCACATGAATGCGCGGGAGCCGCTCAAGATTACGCCCGCGGTAATGGTGGCAAAGGGTGAAAAGAAGCCTGACGATCTGGCTCGCGCCTTCGCCAGCCATACCGAACCGGAATTGTTGAGCATCCACGACCCGGACAAGTTCGGCTGTTCTCCTTGCCATCAGGGAAATGGTCGAGCTACCACCAGCATCGAAAAGGCTCACGGCAATTACGAGCACTGGCTCTGGCCATTGTTTCCCAAGCAGAACGCGGAAGCCGGCTGCCAGACTTGCCACTCGGCGGACATGCATCTGGCTGCGGGCGATGTCGGCGCTCACATTTCAAATGGCAAGTTTCTTTATCGGCAGCGCGGCTGTATGGGCTGCCACCGCTACGAGGGTTACGACAAAGAACCCGAGGATCTGACTTCGATCACGCAACAACTCAAGCTCTTTGAGCAGCAGAAAATCGACAACGCGAAAGTGTCAGCCGATCTGATGAAGCAGGCCGACTCGGCGTCGAGCAATGAGGAAGCCAACCAGCTGAACCAGAAGGCCGTCGCTCTCAGGGTGAGCAACAGCAAGATTGACGGTCGGATCCAGCAGCTCGATTTCCAGAACCACAGTTTGATGCAGGACGTGAAGAAGATCGGCCCGAATTTGAAAGACGTCCGCCTTAAGTTGAACCGTGACTGGATTCCCGTCTGGCTGAAAAAACCCAGTGACTTCCGGCCGACAACGAAGATGCCGAACTTCCGTTTGACCGATCACCAGATTCAGACGATCTCGGCATACTTGTGGCAGTCCGGATTTAGCGACGCCCTCCCTAAACAAAAACCGGGCAACGCAGAGCATGGCAAAGAGTTATTCGAAACTCGCGGCTGCCTGGCCTGCCACTCTGTCGGCGAAGGGGATCAGCCGCAGGGCGGAACCTTTGCGGCGAATCTGACCCGCGTCGGCGAGAAGGCCAACTACGATTATCTGGTCCGCTGGGTCCACAACGCCCGCGAGCGTACGCGTCCGTACTGCCCCTATGAAAAGAAGGACATTGGGCCTGAAGACTACGCCAGGAAGGGACTGCCTTATCAGTTTGATTTGCAACACAGCCAGTGCCCCAACGATGGGCACGAACTTCAAGTGCAGAACATGACGGTGATGCCGAGCCTGCGCCTGAGCCCGGAAGACGCTCAGGATGTCGCGTCTTATTTGATGTCGCAGAAAAAGCAGGAGCCGACCGCCTATGCCCAGGCTTCCTTCATGGATGATCCCGAACTGAAGGAGGAGGGCAAGAAGTGGATCCGGCACTACGGCTGCGCCGGCTGTCATGAAATTTCCGGCTTCGAAGACGAAGGCAGGATCGGCACCGAGCTGACTTACGAGGGCAGCAAGCCCATCGAGCGTCTGGATTTCGCGTTGTTCACTGAGATTTCGCAGCGTGGCGGCAAGGCTTCCGAACCGATCACCGATCCGGAAGATCTGGCGCGACTGCCTGAAGGTCCTGCGAAAGAACCGTGGTACGACCACAAGGGCTTCTTCGAGCACAAACTTGCGGAACCGAACGTTTACGACAAGGGCAAGGTCAGGTCAGAGACCGAAGTTCTCCGCATGCCGAACCTGCACCTCTCCAGGGACGAGATCCAGGATCTCACTACCTTCCTGCTGGGCAGCGAGGAGAGTTCCCTGCCCCCGGGTTACCAGTACAAGCCCGGCGACGCACGGCGCGACATTCAGGAAGGCTGGTGGCTCGTCCGTAAGTACAACTGCGTGGGCTGCCATCAGTTCACACCCGATCAGGGCACGGTGCTGATGGGCATGAAGCATTATCAGGATGTGCAGGAACAACTGCCGCCCAAACTGCTGACCGAAGGCGCGCGTGTCGACCCCGAATGGCTGCGCCGCTTCCTTTCGAACCCGTCTTTGAGCGGGACGGATACAAATCGGAATGGCGTGCGGCCATACCTGCAGGTGCGCATGCCAACTTTCTCGTTCTCCGATAACGAGCTGCGAAAACTGGTGCGCTTCTTCCAGGCACTGTCGCAGCAACCGCTGCCGTACATTCCGGAACAAGTGCCTGTCCTTTCCACAAAGGAGACCGACATGGCGCGTAGCCTGTTCTCGAGCACGGCGGCGCCTTGCCTGAAGTGCCACGCCACCGGCGATCCCGCTCACGACCGGGTTGCGACCGCGCCGAACTTCCTGCTGGCAAAGGAGCGCCTGAAACCCGATTGGGTGGAGCGCTGGATCATCGACCCGCAGGCGATCAGCCCGGGTACGGCCATGCCTTCCGGGCTATTCAAACGGGAGGGCGAGCACTGGGTCTTTTCCGGACCTACCCCGCCGTCCTTCCAGGGCTACGACAAGGACCACAGCAAGCTGCTTGTCGATTACATCTTCCTGCTCACACCGGAAGAGCAGCGGCGAGTGGCGGCCTCCATGGGACGGACACAAGCTGCCGTGCAACCGAGGATCAAATCCAGGCAATCTAACACGGTGGCGGCGGCGGCAGGGGGCGGTGGTTCGCGGTAGAATGATCTGTTTTACGGGTGTTCAGGATTTGAAGGGGCTTATCTGCCTCCGCGGGCGAGTCGCCTGCGGCCACACAGCCGGTTTGGCTATCGAAATTCTGTTTACGAAATAACTCACTGACGAAAGGGCGACATAATAATGAATAGGAAACTTTGTGCAGTAATGTTCCTGCTGTGCCTGCTGGGCGTGCTCGCGGGCTGTAGCAAGAAAGAGAACACCAATGAGGAGCAGGGCACCTCACCGAGCTCGGATGTAAAGCCGGCGCCAGCAGCGGCGCCCATTGATCCTGCCACAACTGCCAGCGTCAGCGGCACTGTGACCTTCGGCGGCGTGGCGCCAAAGGGACAGAAAATTGACATGAGCCAGGACGCTGCCTGCAAGGGCAACAACATGGCCGAAACCATCGTTGCCAGTGATGGCAAACTAGCCAATGTCTTCGTTTATGTCAAAGAGGGTGTGGGCGACCGCACCTTCGAAGCACCCAAGGATTCGGTCACCATCGACCAGAAAGGCTGCCAGTACCACCCACACGTCTTAGGAGTGATGACGGGGCAGAATATTGAGATCCGGAACGACGACGAAACTACTCACAACATTCACCCCACCCCCAAAGACAATCGCGAGTGGAACGAATCCCAGCCTCCGAAGGCTGCTGCGATCGAAAAGAACTTTGCCCGCGAAGAAGTAATGCTGCCGGTAAAGTGCAACCAGCATCCCTGGATGAAGATGTACGTGAACGTGGTGAAGACCCCGTTCTTCGCTGTCACCGGAGCGGACGGCAAGTACGAAATCAAAGGGTTGCCGCCGGGTGAATACACGCTGGCTTTCGTTCAGGAGAAGCTGGGCGAACAGACCCAGAAGGTTACACTGGCCGCCAAGGACAGCAAGACCGTCGACCAGGGGTTTAAACCGTAACTGCTTGAGTAGCGCCGCCGTCCCGGCGGCTGTCCGGTGGGCGTCCCGCCCGCCGCCCTGGGGCAGGATGCCTCCGGGCCAGCCGGCAGGATGCCGGCGCTACACAAATCTTCCGAGGAGCCGCTTCTGAAGTCTGTTAAGCTACCCTACAACCACGCGCATCACCGGTTCGCCGTCTTTACCGCGTGTGTGACTTTTCTGTTGATCATTGCCGGGGCACTGGTCACCAGCAATGATGCCGGCCTTTCCGTCCCCGATTGGCCCACTTCGTTCGGATCTCTGTACAAGATTCCCCATCTCGTCGGCGGCGTTCGCTTTGAGCACACCCATCGCATGATCGCCCAGTTTGTCGGCTTCCTGACCATTATTCTCGCGGTCTGGACGTGGCGCGCTGACCATCGCCGCTGGATGAAATACCTGGGTGTCACTGCACTGGGACTCGTGATCGCGCAAGGGGTTTTGGGTGGACTGACAGTGCTGTTCTATCTGCCTCCCGCCATTTCGTCCGCGCACGCAGCTTTGGCACAGACATTTTTCTGCGTAGCCGTTTTGATCGCCGTATTCACCGGCCGCAGGTGGGTTGAAGAAGTTCCACGAGTGGAAGTTGACGACCAGCGTCCCAGCTTGTTCACGCTGACCTTGCTCTCGATCTTCGTGCTGTATGTGCAGCTGATTTTGGGCGCCCTGTTTCGTCATCATGGCCTGAGCTGGTGGCCACACGTGGTCAACTCCGGAGCGGTAGCGATTGTGTTATCTTGGACCGCGATACGTGCCTTGTCGCAATATTCCAAAATCGATGCGGTAAGACTCCCGGCCATCACCATGCTCTCGCTTCTGATCACGCAACTTTGCCTTGGCTTTGTCGCATTTCTCACCCGGGTAGCGTGGGGACGTGACGCTGTCCAGCCCGAACTGCCCATGGTAGTTTCAACCGTTGCGCATGTTGCGGTAGGAGCTTTATTGCTGGCGACCACTGTTATTCTGGCGGTGCAGGTCTGGCGGCATGTCCCCGCGGCATTTGCAGAGCGCGCGCCGGGTCGGGAAGGAAAACCGGTGGCTGCATGAGTACGGCGACACAACCTCTGGTGGTCCCGCGGAGCAGCGCGTTGACCCTGCTTCGTGACTATGCCGAACTGACCAAGCTGCGCGTAACCACGCTTATCATCATGACGGCGTGGTGCGGCTACTATTTCGGGGCATTGAAGTCAGGCGTCTCTTCGCTTTCATGGGGTTTGTTCCACGCTCTGCTGGGCATCGGCCTGGTTTCGGGTGGTACGGCGGCGCTGAACGAAGTAATGGAGTGGGAGACTGACGGCCGCATGCGCCGTACCGCGCAGCGCCCGATTCCAGCAGGACGCTTTAGCCTGCTGCACGCCACGCTGGTGGGCTGCCTGATGATGTTCGGCGGAGCCCTCTATCTGGGTCTGGCACTCAATCCGCTGACAGCGTTGCTCGCGCTCGCTACCTCCGGCGTTTATCTCACCGCCTACACACCGCTGAAGAAGATTCACCCGATTTGCACCTTCGTGGGCGCCTTTCCGGGAGCCATGCCGGGCGTGCTGGGCTGGACCGCCGCCCGCGGCCGTCTGGAGTGGGGCGCACTGGTGATGTTTGCCATCGTCTTTTTCTGGCAGTTTCCGCACTTCTTCTCCATCGCCTGGCTATATCGCCAGGATTATGAGGATGGCGGCATCCGCATGCTGCCGGTGGTTGAAACGGACGGCAAGTCCACAGGGCGCCAGATCGTGCTTTACTCGCTGGCTCTGATTCCGGTGAGCCTGCTGCCGACGTTTCTGGGCATGTCCGGCGAGGATCTACTTCGGAGGAGCGCTGATTCTGGGCGTAGCCTGCTCTATGTCGGCTTGCGGCTGGCCACGTTCAAAATGGCCCCGGACACGGCCCGCTCGAAGCAGCGGGCCCGCCAGTTGCTGCAGGCGACCGTGTTCTACTTGCCTTTGCTGTTTGCCCTGATGATGCTGAATATGCATTCGTAAATGTTCCAGCCGGTGTCCGGGCATTCGCTCGTTGTGAGCGGCTGCTCTGTCCTAATGAGCGAAGCTCGGCTGCACCTTTAAGCTAAAATAGCCTGTGGTCTCCAAAGCCCCCGCTTACGACGCTCCAGACCTCATCACTGACATCCCGCCGGCCGTTCCCGCTGTAATCTCCGTTCAGGATCTTGTCCATCGCTACGAGAGTCGCACCGCGCTGAATGGGGTTTCGTTCGACGTACGCCAGGCCGAGCTGTTCGGACTTGCTCGGACCGAATGGCAGCGGCAAGACCACGATGTTTCGTATTCTTTCGACCTTGATGGTACCGAGTGGCGGCCGGGCTGTGATCAGGGGATTTGACGCGGCGAAAGAGCCGACGTAGATTGCGACGCGAAATCGGCGTGGTCTTCCAGGCGCAAAGCATCGATTTGAAACTGACCGCCTACGAAAATCTGTGGCACCAGGGTCATCTCTACGGCCTGCGTGGCGAAGTGCTGAAGGCTCGCATACCCGAATTGCTGTCCCGAGTGGGGCTGCTGGACCGGGCCCACGAAAAGGCCGAAACCTTTTCCGGAGGGATGCAGCGACGTCTGGAACTGGCAAAGGGTCTGCTTCACCATCCTGCCGTCTTACTGCTCGACGAGCCTACGACTGGACTGGATCCCGGCGCGCGTCGCGATCTCTGGCAATATCTGCAGATTCTTGCGTGACGAAGAACAGGTGACCGTGATCGTAACCACGCACCTTATGGAAGAAGCCGAGCGTTGTGATCGTCTGGCAATCCTTAATGAAGGCAAATTGGTGGCGCTGGGAACTCCGACCGAATTAAAGCAGGAAATCGGTGGTGACGTGATTCTGCTCGATGCCAAAGATGCCGAGTCTCTGGCGGAACGGATTCGCGCCCGCTTCGGGCTGGATGCGCAGGTCCTGGCCGGCCAGGTCCGGCTGGAGCAGGAGAATGGACACCGTTTCATCACCGAGGTGGTTGAAGCATTTCCCGGTGAGATTGAGGCGGTTTCGGTCAGCAAGCCTTCGCTGGAGGATGTTTTCATCCACCGCACCGGACATAAATTCTGGACCGAAGAAGATCTGGACGGAAGAAGATAATGACGACGAAGCAGGAACTTCGCAGCCGCGGGCGGCACGCCTGCCGGATAGCCGGCGAGAGGCCGACGCTGGAAGGAGCACGCTCATGATGCTGGCGCTTTCGTTCGTCCTCGGACTGGTTCCCCTGGGCGGGATTGCCTGGACGGTTCGGAACGGACTGATTACCACTGTCGATGGCCTCTTCATGAGCCTCATCATGCTCGCCCTCTCAGGCATACTTTTTCTGAACGTGTATCTGGAAGCGCGCAAGAAATTTACCCTCAGGAAAGCGCCGCAGGCGCAGAAAACGAGCTGATGTGGTAACCCAAAGCGCCACTCTGCCGGCACAAATCCCGTAACCACAGGAATTATGCTGCCTGCTTTTACGTTGTGGTGGCGCGAACTGGTCCGCTTTTACCGGCAGCGGGCGCGCGTAGTTGGCGTGATCGCCTCGCCGTTGTTGTTCTGGGTGGTAATTGGTTCCGGCTTTGGCAGTTCGTTTCGCTCTGGAGATACTGCCGGGCAGCAGCACTATCTGGATTACTTCTATCCTGGCGCGTTGATCATGATCGTGCTGTTCACATCGATTTTCACCATGATGTCTGTCATCGAAGACCGCAAGGAAGGTTTCCTGCTGTCGGTGCTGGTGGCCCCGGTGCCGCGATCCGCGATTGTGCTGGGTAAGGTATTAGGCGGCACGACGCTTTCCGCGATTCAGGGCCTGATATTTCTTGCGTTCGCTCCGCTGGTGGGGATCCATCTTGGATTGACCGATTTCATGCTGGTGGTGCTTACGGTCTTTCTGGTTTCCTTTGCGCTGACGGCACTGGGCTTCACTATCGCCTGGTCAATGGATTCCTCGCAGTCGTTCCATGCCATCATCAACCTGTTCCTGATTCCTCTGTGGCTGCTTTCGGGTGCGCTATTCCCGCTGGCCGGGGCTTCGGGATGGATTCGGTTCCTGATTCGAATCAACCCGCTGACCTATGGAGTTGAGGCGCTACGCGATCTGCTTTATCCCGCGAGGATCGGAGTCCTTTCCTCTGCCCTCATCGCTGGCCACGCTGTTTCTTTTCTCCGCGCTGATGTTTGGCCTTTCATTCGTCATGGTAAACCGGCGCACCACCAAGCCCGCCGCATGATCCAGGTTCCCGCACAATATGCGATTTACCCGGTAATTGACGCCGTCCTCAACGGCACCAGCGCCGTGTTGCTGCTGGTGGGACGGAGTTATATCAAACGCGGACGCATGGCAGCCCATCGCGCCGTGATGATCACCGCACTGGTTTCCTCCGCCCTGTTTCTGACGTCCTACCTGTACTACCACTGCGCACGTGGGCTCAGTGCATTTTCAGGGACAAGGCTGGTCGCGCCCGGTGTATTTCACCATCCTGATTTCCCACACCATCCTGGCAATGGCGATCGTGCCTTTGGTGATCATCACCTTGAGCCGCGCCCTCCGTGAACGCTTTGATCGTCACCGGAAAATTGCGCGCTGGACGTTTCCTCTGTGGCTGTACGTTTCGGTAACGGGCGTGGTGATTTACTTTATGCTCTACCACTGGTTCGCGGCGTAAAAATTATAGAAGCGCGATGTCATCCTTCGACTACGCGATTGCTCCGCTCAGGATGACAGGCTATGCGGTTTGAGAGAACTGCTGAACATTTGCTTACATTCATGGCGATCGTAAAACTGAAAATCGATGTTCCGGCACTGCAGGAGACGAAGCCTGGCAAAATCTCCGCCAGTTCGACGAGATTCAGAGCGCAGCTTTCGGGCCGAGATTCGGTTCGAGCGGAGTCTGCAAGCACGCCGCGGAACTGCCGCATGCCAGGGGTGAATGGATTGGCGCCGAAATTACGTTGGAAACGCCGCTTCTGGCGCAATACGCAGTCTCGCACTACCTGGAGCAAGACCGGGTGCTGGATGCTGATGTAGTGGAGCAGGACAGCCAGGTCTAGTCGCGCTGGCCGCTGCGATGTATCGTGCGCCCCGTGGCAGCATTCACCATGAGGCCGTCAGGCCATTACACTCGTTTGTTTCTGATATAGTTCCCGTGGATCGAAGCATGTCGGCTCTCCCAGATTCTTCTCAGCAACTTTCGACGGCGGACACGGAATCCCCTGCCAAACCCGCCAGACCGCGCATGTCCACGCGCAACCGCTTCCTGTTTTTCTTCACTGGCTGGCTGATTGTACTGATGCCGTTTCTGTTCTGGTGGAACACCTGGTTCGGACGGCAGCTTTCGGATAAACAGCTGCACGAGTACTTGCTGGACGATAAAAAGCCCCGGCACATCCAGCACGCCCTGGTTCAGATTGGCGAGCGAGTGGCGCGGCACGATGCGGGCGTCACGCATTGGTATCCGGACGTAGTTCGCCTGGCGTCGTATCCCATTGAGGAGGTTCGCAACACGGACGCCTGGGTCATGGGCCAGGACACCACAAGCAAAGATGCTTCCAGTGCCGGGTTTCACCAGGCCCTTTTGAAGATGCTGGAGGATCCTTCACTGATGGTGCGCGGCAATGCGGCACTCTCGCTGGTACGCTTTGGCGATGCCGCCGGAAGACCCCAGATTGTGGCGTTGCTTGAGCCTGCGAAAGTGATGGTCTCTCAGGCGGGCAGGATTACTGACGCCAGCGTGGTGGGGACGGTCATCCACCAGGGTGGAATCATCGTCAAGATTGAATCCGACGGCCGCACTACCGAAGTACGCTCGCCCATTACAGGTCGGTTGCGAGAGCTGTCAGTCCAACCTGGGAAAGTCGTCGCAGGGGGCGACGAAATAGCCACGCTCGATCCGGGAACCGAACAGGTATGGGAAGCACTGCGGGCACTGTTCCTTGTCGGTCAGCCGGAGGACATTCCCGCGATCCGCCCCTATCAGCGCGAATTGCCAGAGATACCTGAACATGTGCGAAAGCAGGCGGTAGAAACCGAGCAGGCGATTCGGCAGCGCATGCCCTCTGGAATGTAGAGACGCAGCTTGGCTGCGTCCTGCCGGAAGTGTGGATAACCCAGGCGTGGAAAACCGAGGCGTCCAACACCTGGACGTAGCTGGCTACGTCTCTACTCTGGAATTTTGAGGGTACGGGCAGAGGCGAGGACCAGCACTTCACAGCTCTAAAACGGCATTACGCCGACTTCTTTTTCGACTTCGACCGTATCCACCATCACGATCGCGTCCCACGGACAGCCATCGAGGAAAGATCCCTCCGGACCTTTGCTGGTGCACTTGTTACAGCCGATGCAGAGAATCGGGTCCACCTGGATTCGGCCAAACGGCGGATGATCTTCGTCGGGCACCCAGAACATGCAGTCTTCCACCGGGCAATATTCAACACAAGCGGGCGAACCGGCGCAGCCGGTGCAGCATTCTGTTATTACGGCCAGCTCTTTGGGTTTCTTCTTGCGCGCGGTTAGGAGGCCCCTGGACCTGGGCTCGTGTTTGAACTCGTCGGGCACCATCCCGACAATTCCCCTGAAGGGCTCGGCAGGCATCGGGTGCATTATAACCTAAGAGCAGGCGTCGGCCCCCGGACCCTCGGTCGCAAAACCTCCCGGCTGACATTAGGGCGTTTGCGGTCCGCAGTCCGGAGTCCGAAGACTGAGGTCTGAAGTCCAGGGTCCGCAGTCCGAGGTCTGAGGCCTGCCGTCCGCCGCCGACGCCTGACGCCCGACTTCTGGTATAGTGGCGTTCCAGCCCCTCGAAATCTGTTTCATATTCCGGCTCCCCGGTTCAGTGCCCACGCGAAGGGGCGGAAGGAGCAGCACTCATGGCAGGTAAAAGCGTTAATAAAGTCATCCTGATCGGCAATCTTGGCAAAGATCCCGAAGTTAAATTCACGCCCAGCGGCACGCCCGTGGCCAAAATCGCTCTGGCCACGAACGAGCGTTTCAAGGACAAGAGCGGCGAGTGGCAGGACCGCACCGAATGGCACAACGTCGTGCTATGGCAACGGCTGGCCGAAATTGCCGGCGAGTATCTGAAGAAGGGCGGGAAGGTTTACATCGAAGGCCGGCTCCAGACCCGCTCCTGGGACGACAAGCAGACCAACCAGAAAAAATACATGACCGAAGTCGTGGCCAGTGACCTGGTTCTGCTCGGCGGACGCGGAGAAGGCGGCGGTGGCGGAGACTTCGCGGGCAGCTCGCGCGGCGCATCGTCCGGAAACAATTTTGACCAGCGCACACCGGAAGCAGAGCCGGCAACGGCCTCGAGCCCGATCAGCGACGAAGATATACCGTTCTAAAGCTGGCTCTTTCTTTCTGTGTCCATTTACCCCTTTGTGGTTGGGCGGTGGAGGAGGGGGATTTCAGCGCGCCGGCCGATGATCGTCACGACCTTGTCAGCAGCGCGTATCGAAAGCGATCTGCGTCCGCTTAGACTACCTCCAACGGAGATCCACCGCTGAAGAGGCGACGCACACTGATTGGTTCACCGCTGGAATGGGTAATGACGGCGTTGCCGGTCCCTCCCCCGCCGATCCCTGCCCTGGCAGATCATGGCGGCACCCAACTGAAAACTCCGCGCTCGGTTCTTCTCGTCGACACTCGCGAGCAGCAGCCGTTTTACTTTTCTCGGTTCCAACACTGGTTTGCCGGAGTCGAAACGAGAGCCCTTCACCTGGGAGACTACTCCATCGCCGGATTGGAAGACATCTGCGTGGTGGAGCGCAAGAACCTCTCCGATCTAGTCCACTCCTTCACCACCGAGCGCAACGTGTTCATCGATCGTCTCCATCTCATGGCACATTATCCGCATGGACTGCTCGTGATCTCCGCCGCGCTGAGCCAGGTAAAGTCTTCCTATTCTTATACCCAAACTGACCCGAACCGCATTACTCAATCGCTGATTGCCGTGCTGGCCGGGCTGCGAGTGCCGTTCCTATGCACGGAGACCGAGGAGTTGGGTGCGGAGATTGTCGCATCATACCTCTACCAGGTTCACCTCTACCATTGGCTGGAAACCAATGATCACGGCCGTTTTCTAGCCAGCGATGACCTGTGAGCTCAGGGAAGGGCGCGGTGCCAACCACCTTAGCTGGCGCTCGCCTGGCCATGGAGTCAACTCCTTCTGTGTGCTCAGCCGGTAGATCCATTCGCATGGTTCGCGGTGCTGCCCTTGTTTGTCGCTGTGCTGCTATCAAGGCCGGCGGGGCAGCCACGGTGGAACCCGTCAACGCCAGGAGAGTTCTCTAACCACCAGCGGATCCTGCCGGTTGGTCTCTCCCCGAAGCGCAAGTACCGTGCGCGAGTTGGAGTGTCCAACTACGTTTCTTGCCGAGTGCCGCCCCTCCCCAGACAACTGGACACAGAGCTGATTGGACAAGGTTGCAAGTCTGTTAGAATGCAAGTCTTTTAGAGGCAGTTGATTACCAAAACGGACACACGGTTTAGCATATACTTCCGTTCTAAAACAGCTGTCAGCCATCAGCTATGAGCCCAGTCCCAGTTTTGCGCGTTCTTTGGGTGAAGGTGGCGCGGTTCCCTACGCATCTATGAAAACGTTTATTTCATCAGCTCTCATTTGTTCGATTCTCGCTCTCTCGCCTGCCGCCTTTGCCAAGCATCACCGTCATCACAAAGACTCGACCGAGGGTGGCGGACAGTTCGACTATTACCTGCTCGCACTTTCCTGGGCGCCGAACTACTGTGCCGGCCATCCCAGCGACCATTCCAGCGAGTGCAGAATCGGAGGGCATAAAACTTTCGTCCTTCACGGCCTGTGGCCGCAGGCCGGCAGCGGGCCACCGCCGATGTCCTGCACGAGGGCCAGCCCGGTGGCGTCCGCGACCGTTGACCACATGCTGAACTTTATGCCCAGCCGGGGCTTGATCCAGCATGAATGGGAAAAACATGGCACCTGTTCCGGCGTTTCCGCGCAGAACTACTTCGGCCAGGCGGAGCAGGCGTTTACCCATGTACAAGTTCCCCAGCAATACTCAAGTCTGAACCATGAGCAGCAGTTCAACGTTGCGGATGTGGAAAAGAGTTTTGCCGAGGCTAACCATGCTCCCTTGCAGGCGTTCCGCGTCTCGTGTCATGCGGGAGAGTTGGTGAGCCTGGAAGTCTGCGTGGACAAAAATCTTCAGTACCGGAGCTGCACCGAGAGCGTGCGCGAGTGTCCTGTCAACCAGGTTGACATGAAGCCGCCACAGTAGCAGAAGGGATCAGCCATGACCGAAGAGCTAGCCAGCCAAACCTGCGTCCCCTGCCGCGGAGGCGTGCCTCCGTTGAAAGGCGATGAGCTGCGGCAGATCCTGCAAGAAGTTCCACAGTGGCAGGTAATCAACGAGCATCACGTAACGCGGACTTTTACTTTCCCCGATTTCAAGCAGGCTCTTGCGTTTGTGAATCGCGTAGGAGAGGTAGCCGAGCAGCAGGGTCATCATCCCGACATCCTGCTCACCTGGGGCAAAGCGGAAATCACAATGTGGACGCACAAGATTGACGGGCTGACCCGTAGCGACCTCATCATGGCGGCCAAGATCGACCAGCTGTACCCGGGCTGACGCAACAAACAAGAAAAGCGCCCGGCGCGAGCAGGCATTCCTTAAAGCATTCCACCGGTCTGAATCTCAAGAATGGCGAGTGCCATTTCCAATTTGTTGACCGCGAGGCCGATTTCGGGGTGTTCACCGACCTTGTCCTGCAGAGCCTTGAGTAATTGGTAGGCACCAGCCACATGCTCTGTTGCTTCCTTGGGGCCCGCCTGCGGCTTCGAATCTTCCTGCTCTCCCATGATTTTCACCTCTGTTTGGATTCTAGTCCGAGCAGCGACGGGAACGCATCCTGGGCCGAGGTTCCGTATACGCTCCGGCAAGATGCTTCGCAAGCTCAGCATGACGCTGAACCTGGGAGATCAGTTCCAGATTAAGCTCCTTCGACACGCTCCAGCTTTGCTAGTCCGCCGTGCTTGCGGGTAGTGAAACGGGACTGGTTCTTCCCGGCCGGATCGCCAAAGCCCACAAAATTGATGGTAGCAACATTAGCAGGCCCGTTCCGCAAGCCACCATCCTGGCCGAAACTCCATGATCGAGAAAAACTCCGCAGATGTACGCGCCAATCGCCACCGTCAGCATGGCAAAACCCAGGTCGGCGGAAAAGACGCGTCCGCGGAACCGGTCTTCCGTATTCAGTTGAAGCAGCGTAGTGGAAAAGACCCACACTGTCGATCCTCCGCAGTGTGCAAGCGCGATGAAAAGGCAGGCTACCCACACGTTGGGTGAAATGCCCAGTCCGAAGTATCCCGTCCCAATGGTGAGATATCCGAACAGGACGCCCAACTGCAACCGACGATCCGATTGTCCCGCCCAGCGTGCCGAGAAAAGCGGCCCAAATACCGCGCCGATGCCGCGCGCTCCCAGCAGCAGACTCATGCCAAGCATAGCTCCGCGCTGCGGATCGATACCGCGAATATGTACATGGAAATAGTGAACACCCATGACCGTGAACAACACCCAACTGGGGCCGATCATGAGTTCGCCGGCTTTGCCAAACACCGCAGTCAGGAGCCGGCGATCTTTGCGAACATAACGGATGCCCTCGAGGACGGGCGAAAAATCAATCGCATCGCGAGCCCTCAGCGGAGCGGCCGCTTTGGCATGCGGCTCCTCAAATCGCATCCGGCTGATCAGGATTGCCGACACCATAAACGAAAGAGCATTGAGCACAAAAACCGCGTCACGCCCCAGCAGTGCGGCTACAACTCCACCGACCGATGCACCAATCAGCAGATTCACCGACCATGTGGCCGAAGACAGCGTGTTGGCCAGCAGCACATCTTCACGCGCAGTAATGCTTGGGATCACGGCGGTACGCGCTGGTTCAAAGAAAGCTGCCATCAGCGTTTCCAGCAGCAACAGCGGGTATACCATCCAGACGGTCGAGCGTGATCGCACCAGGATCATGGCCAGGACAATCACCATACGGACCAGGTCAGCCGTGATCATCACCCGTTTACGACGCACACGATCGTTGATGACCCCGGCAGCCGGCCCAATCAGCGTCTGCGGGAGCACCTGCAGGACCAGCGCCAGCGCCACCGAACTGGCACGGCCGGTCAGTTGCAGCAGAAGACTGTAGATCGCCAGGGTATAGAACCAGTCGCCGAGCTCGCTCACAATCTGTGCCAGCCACAACCGACGGAAATTGGAGTTGCGCCGCAGCAGCCGCAGGTACGCGGTCAGCGAGATCGAGGTGTTGGCGCGTTCGGGTTGCGGGTCCATGGTGAGCGGTCCCTGGTCGTTCGTCGTTGGTCCCTGGTCGTTGGCTGGCGAGGCTCCGGACGGCTCGCTAAGGAAAATGCATTCCCTTGCCATTCGGTCGCTGAATTCTGTCCGGTCTGACGGGCTCGGAGGCCAACGACCAGGGACCAGGGACCAACGACTATAATCTACACATGTCTGATGAAATCGATTTTCGCAAACGCGCCGATGCCGCGCTAGCGTCGCTGAACAAGTCACTGATGGAAGCCGAGGAGTCAGCCGATCTGGAGGTGGAAGACCAGTCGGGGGCGCTCCACGTCTCGTTCGGGGATCGCAGCAAGTTTGTGATTTCTCCCAACGCGCCCGTCCGGCAGATTTGGATCTCCGCGCTGGCTACGAGTTTCAAGCTGGATTGGTCTGACGCGGAGCAGGATTTCGTTTTGGCCAAAACTGGAGAGAGACTCAAGGCACTCGTAGCCCGCCTTATCAACCGGCAATTGGGAGAAGAAGTGGTCACTCTGGCGTAGGCCTGCTACCCGTTGCCCAGCTTCTGCTTCAGATCGACGGCGATTTGCCGTCCATGGAATCTCCCGTTCTCGATGAAGATTTCGTTGGTCTTCGCACCCGCCACAATCACTCCCGCCACATAGATCCCAGGCACATTGCTTTCCAGGGTAACCGGGTCGCAGACCGGCCTGCACTGCTCGGCCGAGAGCTCGATACCCATTGAGCGCAGAAAATCATAGTCGGGATGGTAACCCGTCATGGCGAAGACAAAATCGTTCTTCAGGCGGACCGGGCCGTCGGGAGTTTCAAGGTTGACGCAGTCGGGACCGATTTCCACAACCGCGCTGCGAAAATAGGCTGCGATTTCGCGATTCCTGATGCGGTTTTCGATGTCGGGCAGAATCCAGTACTTTACGTGATTGTGTAACTTGGGCCCGCGATGAACCAGGGTCACGCGCGTCCCGTGCCGCCAGAGATCGAGAGCGGCGATGGCAGCGGAGTTCTTGCCTCCGATTACCACCACATCCATGTCGAAAAACGGATGCGGCTCGCGATAGTAATGAAACACTTTGGAAAGCTCTTCCCCCGGAATATTCAAAGGGTTCGAGAGATCGTAGTACCCGGTGGAGACGATGATTTTGCGGGTGCGGTAGTCGTAGATGCGCCCCAGGCCGTCGGTTGCAGTGATCTGGAAATCGCCATCCATCCCGGTCACGGTCTTCACCCACTGATATTGGCGGACGTCGAGATGATAGTGCTCCGTCACCTTGCGGTAGTACTCGAGAGCTTCCTCCCGCGTAGGCTTCTGCCGCGCGGTGCTGAAGGGAATGTCGCCGATCTCCAAAAGCTCCGGCGTGGTAAAGAACGACATATTCGCCGGATAGTTATAGATGGAGTTGACGACGCAGCCCTTGTCGATTGCCATCGACTTGAAGCCGGCGCGCTGGGCTTCGATGGTGCAGGCGAGGCCGGTGGGGCCTGCTCCGATCACAATCACATCCGCCCGCATGTCGGGTTCGCTTTTGATTTGAGGGCGAGGCAGGGTATCTGGAATCTGCTGGAACGCGCCGGACATCTGTTTGGTCACCAAATAATTATCTCAGCTGCCAGGAACTGGAGAACGTCACTTCGTCGCGGCGCGGACGTGGCCGCTAAAAGTTTGCTTCTCACAAACGAAGATAAGGATTCTAGCACGTGGGCAGATCTGCGCCGGCTTGCCCGGCAGTCCGGATCAAGCCCTTTATCGGCAGGCGCGGGCACTCCGCGATTGTCTTCGCGTGCTTCGCGATTTGTCTTTGCGTCCTTTGCGGTTAGGATTTTGACCGCAGAGTTCGCCAGCACAACGCGGAAGAAAAGCAAAGAAATGCCTTTACGTCGCGGCCCCGGCCACCTGTCCGCGCTATAATTTGCGGTTGCTCTCATCCTCGCTAATCATCAGGACGACACATGGCGGCGCCCGCAGAACCGAAAATGCGCATCGAATCTGACAGCATGGGACAAATCGAAGTCCCATCAAATGTTTACTGGGGCGCTCAGACCCAGCGCTCTCTGCTGCACTTCAACATCGGACGCGACACCATGCCGCCGGAACTGGTCCGGGCGTTCGGCATCCTCAAGAAGGCTTGCGCCATGGTGAATCAGGATTTAGGCAAGCTTCCCGCTGACAAGTCCACGCTCATCGCACGGGCAGCCGACGAGGTCATCTCCGGAACGCTTAACGAACAGTTTCCCCTGCGTATCTGGCAGACCGGCAGCGGTACGCAGACCAACATGAACGTGAACGAAGTAATCGCCAACCGGGCTATTGAACTGGCGGGCGGCGTCCTGGGGTCAAAGAAGCCGGTTCATCCCAACGATGATGTCAACATGTCGCAGTCGTCCAACGACACGTTCCCGGCAGCCATGCATATTGCAGCAGCCGAGCGCGTGAAACATGCGCTGATTCCGGCAATCAAAAGCGTGCATGACGCGATCGCGGCCAAAGCCAAGGAATTCAACGATGTGGTCAAGATTGGCCGCACCCATCTTCAGGACGCGGTTCCCCTCACCTTCGGCCAGGAATTCGGCGGGTGGGCCAGCCTGCTGCAGCGCGACGTCAGGCGCCTGGAACAGGTGCTCGACGGACTTTACGACCTCGCCATCGGCGGTACTGCTGTAGGCACGGGGTTGAACGCACATCCCGAATTTGCCGGGCGGGCCGCGAAAAAGATCGCCGAACTCACCGGACTTCCCTTCCGTTCGCACCCCAACAAGTTTGCGGCGCTTTCCGCTCATGACGAAATCGTCTTTGCCCAGGGCGCCATGGAAACGCTGGCTGCTTCCCTGATGAAGATTTCGAACGATATTCGCTGGCTGGCTTCCGGTCCGCGTTGCGGCCTCGGAGAACTCTCTATTCCCGAGAACGAACCCGGTTCTTCCATCATGCCGGGCAAGGTGAATCCAACGCAGTGCGAAGCCATGACCATGGTGTGCGTGCAAGTCCACGGCGCCACCGCCGCGGTTGGATTCGCCGGATCCCAGGGCAACTTCGAGCTTAACGTCTTTAAGCCGGTAATTATTTACAACTTCCTGCATTCGGTCACCCTGATGGCAGACGCCTGCCACGGCTACGTCGAATACATGATCAAAGGCATTGAGGTGGATCGCGCCAAGGTCGACTGGTATGTGAATAACTCCCTGATGCTGGTGACCGCGTTGGCGCCAAAGGTGGGATACGACAAGGCTGCCAGGATCGCCCATACCGCCCACGTGGACCGCAGCAGCTTGCTGGAAGCGGCGCTGAAGCTAGGGCATCTCACTCGCGAGGAATTTGATGACTTGATGAAGCCCGAGAAGATGACGAGGCCATAACCGAAACTAATCTCCTTCAGCGTGGCTTAACTCGGCGACTTCTTTTGTTTTTTTCTCAGCCAGCCCAGCCTTTGGTGTCGTCGTAATCGTAACGACGCTCACCAGCACCAGCAAAGTTCCCAGCAAAGTCCTGGGACCAACCGCTTCTCCGCCGAGAAAATATCCCAGGCCGACTGCGACCACCGGATTGACATATGCGTAGGTTCCCACCTTCGTCGGCGACTCGTAGTGCAGCAGCCAGACGTAAGCGGTGAATCCGATAATTGAACCAGCGATGATGAGATAGACCAGCGCGAACCATGCGCGCCCCGAGACTGCCTGCGCGTGGAAGCCCGTGAACTCCCCTGTCACCGCCGTGAGGACGAACAACATCGCTCCGCCGGTCAGCATCTGGGTAGCCGCACTCATCGGCTTCGACGCGGGAAGGGGAAGCCGCCTGGTATGGACGGTGGCGATCGACCAGGTGGCGGAAGCGACCAGCAAGGCGATCGCACCCGCGCGATTCACCGGAACTTCTCCGAAGGAAAATGAATGATTCATCAGCACCGCCACACCAAACAAGCCGATGATGAGCGCGAAGCTGAGTCGGACAGTCAGTCGTTGCGTGCGCAGGAAAATAATCTCCATCAAGGTGATGAACACCGGGATGGTAGCCAGCACCACAGCCGCAATGCCCGAAGGGACGTGCTGTTCAGCCCAAAACAGGCAGCCGTAATCGACGACGAAGATGAGCGCACCGAGCGCGGAAGCCGCCATCCACTCGCGCGGAACCGGTGCCGGGGTGCCCTTGAGCCGCAGCCATGCATACATCACCAGGCCGGCGGTGAAGAAGCGCACGGCCGCCAGAAGAAATGGCGGCACTTCATGAACCCCCACCCTGATGGCCAGGAACGTCGACCCCCAGACGAAATAAATCATGGAAAACGCCAGCAGGATTTTCCAGGTAGCGGGGCGGGCTTCAGTTTCCATCCGATCTCCACCTCCTGCGGCGATTGGTCGACGTTTAATTCCGCGAGACCTCGTTCATAGATGTACGGGCATGGCTGCCAGAACCATATTTATCCCATGAAAAGTTGTGATGTACAGAAGGACTTCTGCTCATGCGGGGTTGAGCCTGCTCCCGGAAAAAGATAAGCCGCTCAGACCGGCCACCCGTTCAGCGTTCAGATTCTTTGTCGCGACTATCACCTGGAAGTTTTCTCCCATGCCGGCGGGAGTTACCAGGTGTTTGAGTTGCAACGCCGCCTTGGCCCGCTCCTGCGGCAAACGGCATTCTTCAAAGACGTCAGCAAATTCGTTTTGTTCGCCGATGCCCATCAGGAATTGGGACTGAGTCAGCAGTGGCTGTGTTCGCATACCGCCGTCTTCCGCCGCAGCAGCCAGCGAGGTTAGGTTTGCGTGTGCGGTAAGGTCCTGCTCGCCGGGTGCCTGATACGGATCGGGACTGGCGGAATGTTGACGATAGGCCATCAGAGTACCGCGATGGCGTCCCGAAAGCTGCTCCCGGCGAGTGTAGCCGTAGTCAATTGCGATGATCATTCCTGTCCGCACTGATGCAGCCAGACTGGACATACATTGACGGGAAAGCATTGGAATCTCGATTCGCTCCCCCGGTTCTGGATTGACGCTGTAGCGGTCAAGAAACTCCATCTCTTCCGGTGATGGAGGAACCCAGGTTTCGATGAAGCGATTGTCCTGAGTGGATACCCGAAGCGCACCCTGATCGCTGACGATCTCTACCGGGAGTGCGTCGAAGAATTCGTTAGCGAATATGAGAAGTGGAGCCCCAGGGGCTAAAACCCTCTCCACTGGCGTAGTTCCTGGCACGACTGAAGTCGTACCCTTCCCGTCTTTGCCCGTGACGTCTTTGCCCGTAACGTCTTTCCCTGAGACGACTGTCCCTGTCACGTCTTTTCCCGCAACGCCTTTCTCCGCGCCCTCCGCGTTTTTTTCCGGGTCGCCCGGTGACAGCACGGAAACCCGGCCACTCTCCAGGAACCTTGCCAGCGTCGCGCCAAGCCTGGCTCGTAGCGCCGGCGACCGTTCCGATAACGAATAGTGCAGCGCCTGGAAAAAGTCAGGAAACTTCTTCTCCGACCAGTCAAGAACGTCCTGCGCGAACAATCCCCTGCCCGGACCCAGCTCCCTAATTTCAATCTGCACAGGCGAATCCATCACACGCCAGATCTCTTCAAACTGCCGTGCCAGCAGACGTCCAAAAACCGCATGAACATCGCTTGAAGTATAGAAATCGCCCGCCTTGCCGAACTGTTCCGCATTGCGCGAATAGTATCCAAGCTGAGGATGGTAAAGGCACAGCTCCATATAGCGCGAAAAAGGGATGGGGCCGCCATCGCGGATTTCTTCCACAATGATCTGGCGCAAACTCACTGGTCTCTCCGCTGGCGCTCCGCCCGGTCTTGCGGCGTGCGGATAAACATTTCGACCATGTAATCATGCAGGCAGTCATACAACTGTCGCTGGAACTCCCACTCGAACTGTGGGTGATCGAGATCTCGCGGATGGAATTCGAAGTTGTACGTGTGTACGGGAACCGGAGGGTCACGGAAATTGATTAAAACTTCAACCCCTTCGCCCCTGGCGTGCGCCGAAAAATCCAGCAGGGGATGCTCATAGAGTGCAAGCTGCTTAAGAACACGCTCCAGTCGCGGGTTGGCTGCATCGGTCACAGAATGATTCTAACGGGAGTTGCGCCGATGCGCTCGGGCTGGAATAGCGACCGCGGTGGGTTGCGAAGAAACCAGATATTCTAAAAACCAGTTCTCAGATTCGAGATCCCGGTTCTTAGTTTGTTATTCATATCTGAGGGCTTCGATCGGGTCCAGCTTTGCTGCCTTGATCGCGGGAAGCATGCCGCTGATGATGCCTACAAAACTGAGAATGCCCGTCGACCAGATAAGGGTAGCGGCGTCAATCGCCAGATGAATATCGCCTTCATCAGCTCCCTCCTGGAATGCGCTCCATAGCGTCAGAGACGGCACGGACCACGAAACCAGGTAAGCGAACGCCACTCCCAGCAAACCGCCCAGGGCAGTAATGACCATGGCTTCAGCCAGGAATTGGAACAGTATGTGCCACCGGTGGGCGCCCAGGGCTTTCTCCACACCGATCTCGCGGGTTCGCTGGGTCACCGAAACCAGCATGATATTCATCAGACCCACGCCACCAATGCCAAGCGTCAACAGCCCAATGAAGCCCAGAAGAATCTTGATGCCGGTGGTAATCACGCGCAGGTCCATCAGGTCGGAAAACACGTCGAAGACAAAGACGGCTCGCTCGTCCTTGGGATCGAAGCCATGATGAAAAGCCATCGAATTTCGCAGCGCCTTTACCACTTTGGCGTTGTCGCCTTCGTATTCCATGACAATCGAGTTCAGGTAAAAGGTGTCCTTCAGATCGCTCATGGCGCTGTAGGGCACGTAAATGTGTTCATTCAGATTGTCGTCACTGTTGTTGATGACGTGCTTCAGAATGCCCACAATCTGGTAGGAAATCCCATCCACGCGGATGCTTTCGCCGATCGCGTTCTGCCCGGAGAAGAGTTTCTTCTTGGCGTCCGCTCCGATGAATGCCACTCGCTGGTGGGTAAAATCCTCAGCCTCGCCGAAGGGCGCGCCCTCCGCGAATTCCATACGACGCATGCGCGGATAGACGGCGTATACGCCGCTCACAGCGTAGCTTGCGCTGCGCGTGCCCCAGGCGACGGTGCTCTGTTTGAAGACTTCAGGAGACAAGCGCTTGAGCAGCGGCACCTCGGCCCGGATGTAGTCCAGATCGTTTATCGTCAGCCGGACCTGGCTTCCCGCCTTGGTGCCCCCTGCCTGCAGCGAGGTTCGCCCCGGAAACAGAAACACCAGGTTGGTTCCGAAGGAACGGAAGGCCATCCACAACCCGCGCTCGAAGCCTGTGCCGTAAGCCAGAAGGAGAACTACGGTCGCAATGCCCCACGCCATTCCCAGCATGGTGAGGATGCTGCGCCGCTTGTTGTGGCGCAACGCGCCATAGGCTTGTGATCCTAGCTCTCCGAGCATGTCACTCCTGCCTCATGGCTTCTACGGGAGCCAGCAGCGCCGCCTTGCGTGCGGGGTAAATACCGGCCACGATTCCTGCAATCGCGAGCGAGAGAATGGCCGCGACCGCCGATGTCGGCACGATCCGCGGCGTATCGAATCCTTGAGGAGCCGGCAATTGCGCCAGAGCGGTCACAAAGACGGTTGAGATCAGAAGGCCAATCCCACCGCTGAACATGGTCAGGAATGCACCCTCAATGAAGAACTGAGTCAGGATGTTGCGATAGGTGGCGCCCAGCGCTTTGCGCAGACCAATCTCCCGCGTGCGTTCCGCGACCGACACCAGCATGATGTTGACGATGCCGATCGCACCCAGCGCCAGGGTTACGAATCCCACGACCCCGAGAAAATAGTCCATGGCGTCGAATATCTTGTCCACGCGCTGCGAGTTTTCGATTGTGTCCCAGTCTTCAAACGCGTCTTCCAGCCTGGAGTCGAATCCGTGACGGCGGGCAATAATCTGGTGGAGTTCCTCTTTGGTGCGCAGGTGCTCGGCTTTAATCAGCGGGCGGTAATTGATAAAAGAAAGCGCACTTTCGGAGTTCTGTTCCTTCAACGGAAACAGGCTGCGCATGGTCTCGACGGGAACGAAGATGCGCGCATTGGTTCCGTTATTGCCATCTTTCCCCACCTTGGCCAGCACTCCAATGATGTCAAAGCGAATGCCGTTCAAGAGCATGGTCGCGCCGACAGCCGGACGGCCGGGGAACACATTTTTCAGCAGCTCCCATCCCACCACGGCCACCCGGCGGTGCTCGGTGTTGTCTTCGTCATTCAACCAGCGCCCGGTTCCCACCGGGACAGTACGAATCTGGTTATATTCGGGAGCCACTCCAAATACCTGCCCGTTGGTGGAGCCGTAATCGCTGACCGCCCTGATGTCCTCGCGATTGATTACCGGAGACAGGGCCCGCAGGTTGTGCGCCTCGTTGCGAATGGCAAGATAATCTTCGTAGGTAAAGCGGTAGGTCTGGCCGGATTGCAGGCTCCCGGCGACCGCCGGAATCCGCCCAGGGAACATGAACATAATATCCTGGCCCAAAGTAGCCAGGTTTCGTACCTGCCCGCTCCGGAAACCTTCCCCTAAACCGACCAGCAAGAGCAGCGATCCCACGCCCCAGGCGATTCCGAACATCGTCAGAAAGGAACGAAGCTTATGCGCCCAGAGGGTGGCGAGAGATTGCTGAACGATCTCAAAAAGCATTTTCATGGAATGTTTCCGACGTTCGGAGTACGACCAGTGGCCCCAACCCTCCAGATCTTGTTACGTTAGAGACCAGACCGGGGTTCCCCAAAAATAGCCGCTTTTGCGTTAGACCCTTCAAACCACAAAAGGATAGGCGCTTTTTTGTCGCGCCGGCGTCTTTCCCCGCTGCCCCCGCGGGCGACCACCACTGACGTCCTGGCTGGGATTGACCGGCTAGAAAGAGCGATGCTAACCACGCCGGCGAACCGGCGTCTAAACGACCGTTCTTGTTCGTCTTTGTTTCATCCGGATTTCATCGTTCATCCGGTTTGGTCAGGGCCCAATCGGAATTCCGCCAGGACTGAAATTCAAACGGGAGGCTTCTGCCTTGTTCAAAATGTTAACGCGGGTTGCGTTCTTAGTCCAAGTTTTGATGCTGTCCGGGTCATTCGCCACTGCCCAGTCTTTCGTACTCGATCTGCCACGTGGCAGCCAGCACGCTGTGCTTAGCCAACGAATCGGAATCACCGACATCACCATCAGCTACCACCGTCCCCTGGTCAACAAACGCAAGATCTGGGGCGGCCTGGTGCCTTACGGGCAAGTCTGGCGTGCGGGAGCTAACGAAAATACCACTATCGCCTTCACCGACCCTGTCACCATTGAGGGCAAAGCTCTGCCGAAAGGGACCTATGGTCTGCACATGATTCCCGGCGAAAACGAGTGGACCGTGATCTTTTCGAAGAACTCGACCTCCTGGGGAAGTTTTACTTACAACCAGTCCGAAGACGCTCTGCGGGTCACGGTCAAGCCGCAGGCCACCGATTTTCACGATGCGCTTACCTATGATTTCGACGACGTCGGCGCTGATTCCTCGCTGGTCACCCTGCGATGGGAGAAGGTTGCCGTTCCCTTCAAGGTGGGTGTAAACACCCACGAGATCGTCGCCGAGAACCTGCACAACCAGCTTCGCGGCCTGGCCCAGTATTCCTGGGATGGATGGGACGATGCCGCCAATTATCTGCTGCAGGAGAAGATCGATCTCGACCAGGCACTGCAGTATGCCGACAAGTCAATCAAGAATGAAGAACGCTACGACAATTTCATGACCAAGTCCCGCGTCCTCGATGCCCTGAACCGGAAAGATGAAGCCACCACGGCACGCAATAAGGCCTTGACCATGGCCAACGCCGTGCAGCTTCACGGCTACGCGCGGCAGTTGCAGATTGACGGCAAGCAAGCCGAGGCCTTCGCCATTTTCAAAGAGAATGCCAAGAAAAATCCAGACCAGTGGGTAGTTCACGTCGGCATGTCGCGCATGTACTCAGCCCAGGGCGACTTCCCGAACGCCGTCAAAGAGATGAACGTGGCAGTCGCTGGCGCTCCGGACGGTCAAAAACAACCGTTGCAGGCTTTCACGAAGCGTCTCGAGGCGAAAGAGGACATCAATAAGTAATCGCATGCAGCTTCTTGCTTCTGGCTACGATCGAGTCAGGGGTTCGAATCAGAAATGAAAAGTACAACCAGTCATCCTGAGCGCAGCTTGCTGTTCGCGCTAAGCGCGAAGAACAACAAGTCGACGGATCCCCGGAGTTTGTCGGAGCCTGCTTGCCTGGATTATCTCAAGCGCGCTTCTGCGCCGAAGCACGCAACTACGCAGCGAAGAAGCGGCCAGACTTGCAGGATGGCAGGGCAACCTCAGCCGCTATCGGGCTGGAAGGAAGGGGCCAGGAAGCCAGAAGCCGGAAGTCAGATGCCAGAAGCCAGGAGCTAAAAGCCAACAGCTACTTCCCCAGCCGCGCATCAAAGCGAAAGGCCAGCGCTTTTCCAAAACGTATCCTGGCGAAATCCTGGTGCCCCGGATTGAGCAGGAAATTGCTTTCGCCCGGAACCAGAACGCCTGGGACCCGGAGTACCGCTGAACTGCCCCCCCAAACCCATTCATCGCCGATAGACCGCACTTGCGCAGCTGGCGTATCGGACCTCCGGTTCCTGCGAAGATCCGAAGGGTTGAGAACCTTGATCAACGACTGGTCAAAATCCGCCGCGAGTAACACGTAGTTCTCGAGCAAGTCCGCCGAATCGAGATGCACCAACATCTCCAACGCTGCCAGCGATTGCGACTGCGCGGTGTAGACGGCTGCCGTTCCAGGATTGTTCCAGCGGCCGCCGAACTCCCGCGCGCCCTCGCCGCTGAATGCATTCCTGGCGTGTTTCCGCTTGGTAATGCGCCAGGCGGTCACGCTCACGAGAAGATTCCGTGCTCCAGCCGTCCAATCAGGTTTTCAACTTCGCGGGCTCCCGGTTCGGTTCGGGCGTAAGAAAGAGGCGGGCGATCCCCAAGCGCCTTCCGGGGGGTAGTGAGCCAGTTCACGGCTGCGGGCACATCGCCTTCAAACAAGTCCACGGCGTCTTCGAAAATACCGGCGATACGGAGCAGCCGCTCGGATTCTTCCGTGGTCAGCTTCCCCGAGGCTTTGCGCCGCGCCAGGGTTCGCTCCGGAATCCCGATGAGCGTGGCCAGTCGCGGTAAAGTAAGCCCACTTCGGGATTTCAGCACGTGCAGGGTCCTGAAGGAAAACCCTCGCTCCAGCTGTCGAACAAGCTCGGCCGAATTTGCCACACTAAGGCCGAGGCTGCTCCCATGCAGGCGGAACCGCACTGCCTGGCGAGCAGGTCCGGGCCGCGGAACACCACCTGGCGAGTTCAGGCCGAGATCACCCATAATCTGATTCTATGCCCGCGTTCTGCCACATCACTTATTTCATGCCATGTGGCAGACACGTAAGCACCGGCTTCCCGCCCCCGGAGTTCACTGGAAACGATATGGAAATTGCAAACCTGTTCAACGCTCAGGCGGCGTCGTTGCTCACGAAGACATCCCTGCTCATCCGCTTCCCCACCTCTATCGCCGTAGCCAGCGTTTCGTCATCCGTCTCCAGACCTCGAATGATTTCCAGTCGCTCTCTTTCCTCAGCGAAACGCATTCCCACGCAGTTCCTGGCGCGATAGGTAACGCGGGCGATCTCACTGATGCTGAGGACCGTCAGGCTGGAAACCAGAATTGTGCCGGGACGGCAAATCTTGTCGAGGAGAGTGAAGATCTCGATCTTCGATTCGAGTTCTTCCGGGCCGGCCTCGATGACCAGGTCAGACTGGCGGGCGGCGTCTTCGACGCTGCCGGCAAATTGCAGCCGCGTTAAAGCAGCATCGGCCTCAGCGAACGAAAGCCTGCTCGCCCTAGTTGCCAGGTCCAGATTCGATCGGAATTCACTCTCCGCGCGGCGAAGAGCGTTGGGCAGGAGATCTTCCAGAATGGTGCGGTAGCCGCCAATCGCTGCCGCCAGTGCGATGCCTCGGCCCACCTTGCCGGCGCCAATCACGCCGATGGCGCGGATCATGGGCCGGGCGTGATCCACGAACTAGCCCTTGTCCAGTTGTCCCAACACGGCGTTAAGGTTGGTACTGGCGGTGCGTATGTTCTCGGCGAGGCGTTTGCGCTCCTCCGCTTCCATCAATGGTATGGAGGCACTGATGCGGCGGAGCGTGGTGTTGATGTCATCGACGTAGTTGATAAGACGGATGAGTTCTCCGGTAGCTGCCATAGTTCAACCTGCTCCTGGTGCCCGCTGTCCGGGCCGTTTGCCACAGTGATTTTGTGTAATCCGTTCCACGCCGCGGGCGATGCTACCATTCTCAATGGTCAAGGCTATTTAGTAAAGGTACCGATGGGTACGCTCCCGGCTGCGCCCCGCCAAATGCGCATCCGGGATGAACCAAAAGATGCAACAGCCATGCGCGGTCAGCACCGCCCTGAGTTTCGGCGCACAGCGAATTTCAGCCTGAAGGACACAACTTCCATCGTCTCATCACTTTAGTAATCGTCGCAATCAATGTTATTAATGGGCCTTCCGAAGTTCCAGTGAATCTAATATTCATATGAGCGACAAGCCTTTAAAACGTTATCTGTTTGCCAGTGACTTCGATCAGACCCTGACCTTTGACGATTCCGGGTATGTGTTGAGCGAACTGGTGGGTATTCCCACGGCCGAATTCGAACGCAAGGCGCAGGGCATGGCCAAGCTGAACCTGGTGCAGCAGGGCGCCGAGCTGTCCTACTTGCTTTTGCACGATCCCGAGTTTCGAGCCCGCGTGCGCAAACAGCATCTCCACGAAGTCGGCAGGAACATTCGACTGAAAGACAATATCGAGCTGCTCTATCAGATCCTCAAAGACGGGGTTGATGGATATCACTTCGACTTTTATGTGCTCTCCGCATCGCCCGTGGAAGTCATCCAGTCAGCGCTCGAAGGCATCGTGCCTCGGGATCACATTTACGGCACCGAATTCGTCTACAACTCGAAGGGTGAGATTGAGTCTCTGGTTCGGGCCACTGCGGGATATGGCAAGGTAGCAGCCCTCGACCAGTTGCAGGCCGAGTTGCAGATCGGACCGGATCACATCATCTACACCGGAGATGGCAGCTCCGACATCAATGTGATGCTGCACGTGAAAATGCGCGACGGATTCACCATCGCGGTGTCGGAAGCCAAACACGTATCTCAGATCGCCAGGAGGACGGTGCTAAGCACCAACGCCCTCGCGGTTGTGGGACCAATTCTGGAAGAGACAGTCGGCTGGGAACGCGCCCGCATCCGGCAGTTCTTCGAGTCTTACGGGATCCTGATTCAGGAGTGGGACAGCGTACGTACCGACTGGCTGACACTGCGCCCAACCGTCAAGATACCGGCAAAGGAAACGCCAGCGACGGTCGCAGCTGGTGTCTGATGCGGAGATTCAGCGCAGGTAGTGAAGCCTAATCGTGCAGCACTACGTTGAGTAGAGAACTGTGAACCTGCAGTCCGCCTTCTGCACCACCAGCGTAGTGAATAAAACCCAGCTTCCTGAAGCGGTTCATAAAGAAGCTGACTCGCGAACGAGTGGTTCCGATCATTTCAGCCAGGGTCTCCTGGCTGATTTTTGGGACCACCGGTTCCGGAATTCCTTCCTTGCCGAAATGCGCAAGCAATAGAAGGACGCGGGCCAGTCTTTTCTCGCTGGAGTTAAATAGCTGGTCGACCAGATCCTCTTCGTAACGAATATTGCGTGCCAGCAGATAAGCCACAAACATGTCGGAGAATGCATGCTCGCGATGGAGAGCATTCATCATCGCCTTCTTGTCCACCCGGAGGAGCTCACAGTCGGTCATGGCCGCTGCCGAACCCATGCGCAGAACCTGGCCTGCCAGCGAGCCCTCGCCAAAAAAATTCCCTTCACTCACGATACCGATCGTCGCTTCTTTGCCGGCGGTGGAAACCACGGTGAGTATCACTTTGCCTTTTTGGATGTAGAACACCGCGTCCGCCGCATCGCCTTGAGCGAATATCGTTTTCTTTTTAGCGACAACCAGCATCTTCCTGCCATCACCGATGGTGGCGAGGAATGTCCTGGGATTAAACTCACGCGGCTTCCTGGTGGGGGCTGGTGGCTTCATCCACGCAGATTATAGCGTGGATAAGAAGGCCTGAGTTCGCGCGCGGGCGGATAACTTTCAAAGTGAGCAATTCTGCACAGTATTTCAGCCTAAAATGGGATTATTGATCCGGTCGTATCGGTCAGAGTCGAGGGCTTTTTTTCGGAGCTTCCAGACGCCGGTCTCGATGCGGCTCGGTGCGAGGCAGGCCGGTACTGAGCTCGCACTTTTCTCCCGCCCTGGCGCCACAGGTAGGACAACGGACCGCCAAGGCTCCTCCCCGCTTCGCTTTCATGGCTACACAATGCGCCTGTCTGGGCAACAAAACTGTGCAATTCTGACCAGAGCTCTATGTGTATGTGTGGGACGGACACTCTTGTCCGTCGCCTTTGATTTTGGTGGGAGCCTGGTTTACTCAATGTCCGAAAAATCAACTTTTAGGGCGACGGACAGGAGTTTCCGTCTCACACCGGCACGGAATGATCAAAATTGACCAGCAGAGAGTCTGCTTTTAGTGTCTACTAACGACAGAGGCAAATTCCAACCAGGGCCACAATCGCTGGGGCCCATTTCCTGGTTCACTTCCGAGGCCATTTGAAGAGGGCCTCTTTCAGTCATCGTTCTCGTCAATCTAGGGGTAAATGTCGCTATCAAACACAGTGTTTCCCAAGCCGGTCCTGGAAATCATCGGCCCGCGCCGTCTGGCGTCCGGTGGGCTGTCAGCCGCTCGCCCAAGATCGCAATCAAAGCCGTCCCTGCCCAGTCGAATCGCGGTGATCGGGAACTACCTTCCGCGACATTGTGGAATCGCTACCTTCACCACTGACTTGTGTGAAGCCATCTCGGAGGAGTATGGCACGGCCCGCTTGCTGGCGCTGCCAGTGAACGACACCGAACAGGGTTATGACTACCCCGCGCGCGTCAGATGGTCACTCGCCCAGGATGACGTGACCTCATACGAAGAAGCGGCTGCGTTCCTGAACTTCAACAATATCGACATGGTGTGCCTGCAGCACGAGTATGGGATCTTCGGCGGTCCCGCTGGAAGCCACATTTTGCATTTGCTGCGCGGCCTGAAGATGCCCGTGGTGACCACGCTGCACACGGTTCTACGTGAACCCGACGCAGACCAGCTCAGGGTGATGGAAGAGATTGCGGAGCTTTCGGATCGCCTCATCGTCATGAGCCAGCTATCCTCCCAGTTTCTGCAGGAAATTTTTAAAGTGCCCGGCAGCAAGATCGACATGGTTCCGCACGGCGTTCCTGACTTTCCCTTTCTCGATCCCAATTTCTACAAGGACCGGTTCGGCGTTGAAGGCAAAGCCGTACTCCTGACCTTTGGCCTGCTGTCGCCGAACAAGGGGATTGAAAACGTCATTCAGGCACTGCCACAGATCCTGTCGAAACACGCAAATGTCGTCTACCTGGTGGCGGGAGCAACCCATCCACACGTTCTCCGTCGGGAGGGAGACAGGTATCGGGACAGCCTGCAGGCTCTAGCCAAGCAAGCGGGAGTGGAATCACAAGTGATCTTTCACGACCGCTTCGTCAGTCCTGAAGAAATGGCGGAGTTCATCGGCGCGGCCGATATTTACATCACTCCCTATCGTCACGAGGCTCAGGTGGTTTCCGGAACCCTTGCCTATGCGCTGGGGGCTGGCAAGGCGATCATCTCCACTCCCTACTGGTATGCGATTGAGTTACTGGACGAAGGCCGGGGAGCGCTGGTTCCTTTCCAAAACCCCGACGCCATTGCACAAAAGGCGATTGAGCTCCTCACTACGCCAGCCCTGCGCCATGCCATGCGAAAACGCGCCTACCTCTTCGGTCGTGACATGATCTGGAAAAAGGCGGCGCAAGGTTACATGAACAGTTTTTCCCAGGTTCGCATCGACCGTCTGGAAACTCCGCGGGTTCAGTTCTCGGCTCTGGCTACGCGGAAATCACTGAATCAGTTGCCCGAATTAAAGCTCAATCACGTGAATGCACTGACCGACGATACCGGAATGTTGCAACATGCGATCTTCACCATACCCAACCGGGCCGAGGGCTACACCACCGACGATAATGCTCGCGCCCTGATTTTTTCAGTGCTGCTGGAGCAATGGGGAATAAACTCCGCGAACCTTGACCAGTCTGCAAAAGCCGAAGCAGCCAATCCGGATTGGCCGTTTCGTTACCTGGCTTTTCTGGAGCACGCCTTCAACGCAAAAACGAAGAGGTTCCGAAACTTCCTCGGTTACGACCACCGGTGGATGGAGGCGCAGGGGTCGGAAGATTCTCACGGACGAGCGCTGTGGGCTCTCGGAACTCTGCTGGCACGATCCAAAAATCAAGGGTTGAGGGGTGCCGCTGGGCGTTTGTTCGAATTCTCCGTGCCGGCGGTGGTCGAGTTCCACAGTCCGCGCGCCTGCGCATATTCCCTCCTCGGAATGCAGGAGTACCTCCATTCGTACCCTGGAGATCGCGACGCTCAACGCGTACGATCCGCTTTGGCTCAAAGACTGCTCGCTATGTATCAGTCGGTCCGGCGACCGGGGTGGCAATGGTTTGAGGACGTGGTGGCGTACGGAAATGCAAGGCTGCCGCAGGCGATGCTGCTCGCGGGATCGGCTTCCGGGGACGAACGCATGCTCTCCGCGGGGCTCGACTCGCTGGACTGGCTTATGGAAACGCAGCGTTGTCCGGTAAACGGCCACTTTGTCCCGATCGGCTCCCAGGGCTTTTATCGCCAGAACAGCGAACAGGCTCGCTTCGATCAGCAACCCATTGAAGCCGCCGGAGCGGTGTCCGCATGCCTGGAGGCGCACCGGGTGACCGGAGAAAATCGCTGGCGTGCTCGAGCCTGGTCGGCCTTCAACTGGTTTCTGGGCGACAACGACCTGCGACTTCCTCTCTACGATTTCGAAACTGGCGGTTGTCGCGACGGCTTGCATCCCGACCGCTCCAACCAAAATCAGGGTGCGGAATCCACGCTGTCTTTCCTGATGGCGCTTTTGGAAATGCACTCTCTGGAAAAACCTGAAAAGGCGGAAGAACTGTCATGACTGCTCCCGAAACAACGCTCGCGAACGTCGAAAGCAATCACTATCCGCCACTGCTCCTGCGGCATCCAGCCAACCCGATCCTGACCCGCAAGAATTGGCCGTATTCCATCAACAGCGTCTTCAATGCAGGCGCCACACGATTGCAGGATGGAACCACCCTGCTGTTGTGCCGAATCGAAGACCGGCGTGGATTGTCCCATCTTTGCGCGGCGCGCTCGGTAAACGGCGTGGACCGCTGGCAAGTTGATGCTGAACCGACCCTGATGCCGAACGCGCGGGAATATCCCGAGGAACTTTGGGGCATCGAGGATCCTCGCATCACCTTCGTCCCTGAACTGCAGCAATACGCTGTTACCTACACCTCCTATTCGCGTGGTGGGCCGGGAGTGTCTTTGGCTTTGACCAAAGACTTCCGAACGTTTGAGCGCTATGGCGTCATCATGACTCCGGATGACAAGGATTCGGCCCTGCTGCCTCGGAAGATCAATGGCTACTGGGCTCTGATTCATCGGCCGATGACGCCGCTGGGAGCGCACATCTGGATTTCCTACTCGCCTGATTTGCGTCATTGGGGCAGGCACAGGCTGATGCTGGAAGCTCGCCGCGGCGCCTGGTGGGACGCCAACAAGATCGGGTTGTCTCCGCCGCCCATTGAGACCTCCAGAGGATGGCTCGTGCTCTACCACGGGGTTCGGCACACCCCCTCAGGATGTCTATACCGGTTGGGGTTGGCGCTGTTTGATCTGGAGAATCCGGAAAAGTGCCTGCTGCGGGGTGATTCCTGGATCTTCGGGCCTGAAACCGATTACGAGCGCAATGGCGATGTCAATGATGTGGTGTTCCCTTGCGGGTACACGATGGACGCTGACGGCGACACCCTCAACATTTATTACGGAGCTGCCGACTGCTCGATCGCCCTGGCTCGTGCCAGCGTCCGGTCCTTGCTGGAGTGGCTGGACGGAAACGGTAGTTGCGAACGGCGGCGAGCCCAGGACGTATGAATTCTTTACTGAAAATGTTTCGATTCATTTTTGGCTGCCGCCATAAGCAGATGAGCCGCGTCTTCACCATCAAGAGGCGGACTTACCGGGTCTGCTTCAAATGCGGCCGGGAGTTCGATCTTCCCCAGCCCTGAAATCTGAAGGGTGTTGATTCTGAGGCCGTGGTGCAGCCTGAAACCCCAAAGGTCTGTCATTCCGAACCGCGGTATTGTCGCGCGAGGGATCCGCTGTTCCGCTGCTGGCAGCAAGCAGATTCCTCCGTCGATGAACCTGGTGTCGGAATGGCAAGAGGGTAACGCTTTTTCGGCAAGGCGCTACCCTGCCGATTGTGGACATGTGAGCTATCTTGCTCAGACAAGAAAATCTGAATCTGTCACTCTGTAGTCCTCCTGAGTGTGTCGAGAGAGCTACGACAGCTGATTCGCAGCTCCCATTCTTAGGTCGCTAGGGGTCACATCCCCGACGATTCCCATCGCAGCGACCACATCCAGCCGATTGGCATTCTGCGTCCGCGGGCACGCGGGTAACTGTGTAGCGGCAACGCGGATCGACCCGAAAAGACTTAGGGAACAAGGCACGACCTCCAGGCAGATAGAGGCGTTAGCCCGCGCAAACAGAAAGGTCAAGATCATGCCTTTAATTCAATCCTGGAAGTGATCGGTTGTGGTGGGCGTCCTTCTGTGGCTGGTGAACCGCTTTATTCCCATGCAGTCCTCGATCAAGTCGATCCTGAACGGCGTGGTAGTGATTGCGGTGGTTCTGTGGCTGCTGAACGTGTTTGGACCTTTCCATTCCCTTAGCCGGATTCACGTCGGAAGAGGCTGAGCGTTGAGCCCATCTTAATGTTGGCGGACGGGCCGAAGATTGAGACTTAGCAAGACGGGCAGATACCTGCCACAAGGAGACACCGTGAACACAAAGCTATTGTTAGCCGCAACAATCGTACTAAGTTTGTCCGCAATGGGCCAAACCGATTCTCCATCGACCGTGGCAATCGAGCCCATGGCTCACACCCCAATATACAGGGTCACCGTTGTCAGCCGCAGCATCCAGGCAGTTAACTACAAGCACCGCGGCGGAGCCACCAAGCTGGATTTTGCCGGTACAGACCTCATGCCCGAGGCCAGCGGCCAGGCAAAAGTAGAAAGCAAGAAGGGCTACATCGAAATCGAGGTTGAGTTTGGCAACCTGCAAAAACCCACGACCTTCGGCAACGAGTATTTGACTTACATCCTCTGGGCGATATCGCCCGAAGGCCGCGCTGTAAATTTGGGCGAAATTCTGGTGGGCGACAATCACCGCAGCAAGGTAGACGTCACCACCGACCTTCAGGCCTTCGCTCTGGTGGTTACCGCGGAACCTTACTATGCGGTTCGGCAGCCCAGCAATGTCGTGGTGCTGGAAAACATAGTCCGCGACGATACCAAAGGGACTACGGAGGCGATGCACACCAAGTATGAACTTCTGGAACGCGGTGGCTACATCCCTACCGGGTACAGGTTCGATCCCGTGGTTCTGAACACCAAACTGCCGCTGGAATTCTTTGAAGCGCGCAATGCCTTGCGCATCGCGCAGTCCGAAGGAGCCGAGACCTACGCCAGGGACAGCTACCAGCATGCCGCGCGCTTGATGGATCAGGTCGACAACGATGCCACCACCAGGCACACCGACAAAAAAGCAATGATCGGGATGGCCCGCGAAGTCGTTCAGACCGCGGAAGATGCCCGCGCCATCACCGTCAAAAAGATTGAAGAAGAGCGCCTGGCTAACGAACGGCAAGCTGCCAGAGATGCACAGAACGAAACTCAGGCAGAAGCCGACAAGGCTACGCGGCAGAAAGAACGGGCTCAAGCCGAGCAGGCTCGGGCAGAAAACGCCAGAGATCGGGCCGAGTCAGATACAGCAAGAGCCCAGGCCGACGCTGCCAGGGCGCAGGCAGATTCCGACCGCGCCAGGACAGACATGGCGAATAGTCAGGCTATCTCAGCCAGCGCACTTTCCGCAGCCCAGGCCGATGCGGACCAGTCCCGTTTGGCAGCACAGCAGGCACAATCGAGCGCACAACAAGCGGAAGCAGAGAAAGCTGCCATGCGCGCACGACTGTCCGAGCAGTTGAACAAGATCCTGCAGACGCGCGACAGTGCACGAGGACTTATTGTCAGCATGTCCGATGTTCTGTTTGACACCGGAAAATATTCGTTGAAGCCGGGTGCACGGGAAAAGCTGGCAAAAGTCGCCGGCATTCTGCTCGCCTATCCTGGACTCAATATTGAGGTCGGTGGCTATACCGACAACGTAGGCGGTGATCAGATGAATCAGACTCTGTCTGAGAACCGCGCCGGCTCCGTCCGCTCATATCTGGTTGACCAAGGGGTAGCGGCAGGAGCAGTCAATGCAAGAGGTTTCGGCAACACGCTGCCAGTTGCAACCAACGACAACTCCGCCGGCCGCCAACAGAACCGGAGAGTTGAACTGCTGGTATCGGGCGATGCCATCGGAAACCCCGGCAACGCGACGACAGGTAGCCTGCAGTAGGGCGATTCGCACGCACTCAAAGTCCCGGAGGTAGCACCGATGAAAATTATAGGACTCACCAGCACAGCTATTCTGACGCTGCTTCTTGCCTCTACTCCCACTCCTGCCTGTGGACAGCAGGAGCAACACGGCGAGAGGCAAGACCACAGGGAGCAACAGCAGGGTAGTCAGGATCGTGCCAAGCCCAATCCGCAGCGTGCTCAACCGCAACCGCAGCACGCTCAACGGCAACAACAGCAGTCGCGACAGCGCGCGGATCAACAGAGGCACGACAACCTGCAGCATACTGAGCAACAGCACGTGCAACAGCAGCACGTGCAGCAACAGCAGCGGCAGGACCAGCGAAACCAGAATCAACGCGCCCAGGCCCGCCGACCGCAGTACACACCGCAAGAGCGGCAGCGTGTGCGGCAAAGCGCGTGGCAGCAGCATCGCTCACAAAACTGGCCGTCGGACCACCGCACCTGGCAGCAGCGTGGCGGCTACCACGGCTATCGCATCCCTGACGACCGCTATCGCGGATACTTTGGGCCCAGCCACGGATTCCGCATCAATACTCTTCCCTTCCTGGTTGTGGGGGGATACCCACGCTTCCAGTACCAGGGCTATTGGATCAGCGCCGTCGATCCATGGCCGGAGTATTGGGGAAATGACTGGTATGACAATGACGACGTTTACGTGAACTACGTCGACAATGGCTACTACCTTTACAACCGCAGGTATCCCAGCGCAGGAGTCGCGATCAACATCACGTTGTAGGGATCTGGTCGGGTGCAGCCCGCCGGAGCTGCACCAGCCTTGTCCGAACCAGCCTTGCCCGAACCAGCCTTGGCTCAACCGGCCTTGTCCGAACCAGCCTTGTCCGAACCAGCGGAACAGACTCTGGCACCCTGACTCTACTCACTGGCCGCAGGCAATTACCTCCGCGACAGCTCTTTATCTTTGTACATGGAGGCGTCGGCGCGCTCGACGACCGCAAGCGCTGTCTCTCCGGGCTGCCACTGCACTACCCCAACCGCCGCGTCAACCCGGATTGTTATTTTTCCGGCGCCGACCGGAATCGTGTAGTCACCAAACACCCATTTCTGCATACGCTCGATCTGTGCCTTTGCCCCGGAGAGGTCGCAGTCCAACACCATGATGAATTCATCCCCACCCCAGCGGCCGACGACGTCGCTGGGACGGGTATTCCCCCGCAATTCTTCGGAGAACTGTTTCAGCAGGTTGTCGCCCGCCGGGTGGCCGTGCTTGTCGTTGACCTGCTTGAAGCGGTTCAGATCGAGGAACACCACGCAGAATACCTGGTTGTGTTCCATGCGCCATTCCATGCGTTCCTCGGCATTGCGACGATTAGGAAGGCCAGTAAGCGGATCGCGTAACGCGAGCTGTTCCGCCGTTTTGAGCCGGGATTCGTAGCTTGAGAGCTGGGCGCGGAGTTGGGCGACCGACTGATTGCTGTCCTCCGCCATCTGATTCACATATCCCTTCAGCTCTGTGGCCCTCTGCATCAGCGACGCGCGCACCTGGGTCAAGTCTTCCAGGTCCGCCACTTTCTGCAACCGCGTGGTGAATTCGCTGAAATGCCTGGCGTAACGCTGGTCCCGTTCGCCGATACTTTCAGCAGTGCTGGCCAATACCAGCAGAAGTTCTTTGATATCGTCGCCTTTGGTCTTGAAAAATTCCGCACCGTGCTCCGCCCACTGATGCAAGACCTCCTCGACATGCTGCTGAGTCCCCTTCACCAGAGGGGCGGTAACCTTCTTGTAGAGGCGTTTCTCCAGGCCCGCCAGGCTGCGTTGCAGGTCGGAGCCGAGTGCCGGGCAGGCCCGGACCCCGTTCTTCCCCATGGACAGCAGGGCAGCACGGTAAGACACCAGCGCAGCGGACGCCAGGTCGTTCGGGTCCGGCTCCTCGGTCAAAAGCCTGTCGGTTTCCATGTCCAGATACTTCTTCAGGGAAATCACTTTCGAGTCTCCTGTGTTCGTATCCTGCTCTTAACAACATGGCAAATAGCGAAATAAAACAGACTTCCGCGAAATATCCGGAAACCGGCTGCTAAATGGGTATTGACACAGATTGCAGCGCGCCGACTTAAAAGAGACCGGCATTCCCTCATTGAAAAGCCTGAAGTATCGACGTCTTCCCTGCCAGGCTCTCAACCAGCCTTTCGTTTTTAGAGAATCTTTAACCGATCAACTCATCCCCGGTTTGCCGCGGCCAGTGCAGAGTCGCCGGGAACTGCGGGATTGCGGTAGCCAAACAATTGGCGTTTCTTGACCATCTGCGCAACTTCCAAAGGCACCATCCCCTCCCAGGCGGCATCGTTCTGCCGGATCCGATTCAATACATCGCGAGAAAAAATGTGCAGCACACTCTCATCAAAGTTATCGAGCTGCTTGATCCGGCTGCGCTCCACCAGGTGCCGGAAAAGATGTTGCAGAGCTCCGGGTATTTCCACGTTTTCGACGGTCCTGAGCTGGCCCGTACCGTGATCCCGCAGGGGATAGACATACAGCCGCAAATCCTTGGTGAACAGTCGTCCGAAGGCCTCCAGGATGCCACCCTCCAGTTCCCTGTAATAGCTCTCGGTGAAAAGCTCGATGAGGCTCGTAACACCCATGGTCACGGCAATCGGTTCGGCGGTGTATCGCGTAAGGTACGCGGCCAACCGGTAGTATTCGAAGTAATCCGAGATCAACACCGTCTTCCCCACCGCACCCAATGCGTCAGCCCGTGCCAGAAAATCACTGAGATCGATTTGACCTGCCGCCAGCAGATTGCGCATGGTAATTTCCATGAGCTCGACTACCGGTTTTTCCTTTACCTCGGGTTCGGTCGAAAAGCGATCGCGGGCGCAGCGAACCATGTCCATGTTGACTTTGGTCACGGGGCGAAAGCTGCCTCTCTCCACCAGGATGGCTTTCTTCCTTAATAACTCCGACGGTTGCAGTACCTCACCGCTCGGTCCGAAGATGGCGGCTCCGCTCAGTCCGAGTTGCACCAGTTTGAGGCTCATCACACGATTGTCGACGTGACGAAATTCAATGCCGGAAAACTCGACCATGTCGATTTCCAGGCGCTCGGTCGTAAGATTGTCCAGCAACGATTCCAGCATCAGGTTCGGCTTGTGATGAAGAAAGAAGGCGGCGTAAAGCAGATTGACTCCGACGATGCCCAGCGCCTCCTGCTGCAGGCTGTTCTCATGATCGCGCATGCGAACGTGGATGATGATCTGGCTGTCCTCATCCCGGGGATGCGTCTGGAACTTCACTCCCATCCAGCCGTGGCACTCATTGTTTCCCTGATAGTTGCGGGCGGCGACGGTGTCAGCAAAGGCAAAGAAGGCAGTGCTGTCTCCGCGCGCCGGACGCAGCCGCTCCATGTTCAGTCGATGTTCATAGTCGAGCATGCTCTGCAGGCGTTCCCGGGAAACATAGCGTTTGCAGAGACCGTAAATTGCATCGCTCACCGCCATGTCATAGGCTGAGATCGACTTGGAAATCGTGCCGGCCGCGGCGCCAACCTTGAAGAACCAGCGAGCCACTTCCTGCCCGGCTCCGATTTCGGCGAAGGTCCCGTAACGCAATGGATCGAGATTGATTTTGAGCGCCTTCTGGTTGGTGGTCAGCCTGGGGCGCTCTTCAGCGAACGGATTCTCGATTGGGCTCGTCATGATCGGCACGCGTACGCTCTTAGAATCGGTACATCATCGTAAATTCCACGAACGAAGCGGCTAACCGTTGCCGAGATCAGATGATTCTGGTCAATTCTCAGCCCCGTCCCCACCTTACCCGACATCGGCGCACAGCTTCCGCCATTAAGTCCCAGACCACCGTAGACAAATGGACGTGGCCACGCCACCTTGGGAAATGACAAACCTGAATCGGAAGTGGTCGCCGGCAACACCGCGTTCCGGGCCAGTGCCTGCGTGCTTGCAAGTCCCAGCAAAATGATTACGAGCATTAATCCAGTGCGCATACCTATCAGCCTCCAGCCAGCTACAAACGCTTCGCTGCCCGACGTTTGCGGGGCTTTATCGGCACATTGACCGGGATTCTTTAATGCTTCGGGACCGGCGCCGGAGTGAGTCGCGATGCGGCCGGAAGACAGGGAGCACGCTTACACGGCTGTTACTTCGGACTGGATCATCGATATGTGCCCGGCGGGCACAGCCGGGATCGGCTGCGCTGGTGGACGGGTCGCCCACCAACCGTCAGGTAGTAAATCCAGGAACTGATGCTTTAGATCACAGAGGCTTCAGATCTAAGAGGCCGATAACCAGAAACGCGGACGCAGCCATCGACTCCGGCAAACCCAAATGCGTGCGCGTCGGAATTCCGACCTTTCTATCTATCTTTACTTTCCTCGTACTTGGACTTGGTACGCTTGCGTGCATTAGGTCATTGCGCGCTGGTTTAATGGACGATCACGGTATTCCCAAGCTTCTGGCGATTGACGACGAACCCAAGAGTCTCGGCCTCATTCGAGAGGCCCTCTCCGATTCCGGTCTCGAAATTCTCACTGCAAGCGACGTCGCGGAAGGCCTGGACGCGATAAAGAAAAACCGGCCGCGGATCGTTCTGCTCGATCTAAGAATGCCCGGCGCCGGTCTGGGAGTTCTCGAGTCCATCCTCGGCATCGATCCTGGCACCGAAGTAATCCTCATGACCACGCATTACTCCGCTGAAGCCGCCATTGAGGCGATTCAAAAGGGAGCCTGCGATTACTTCAGCAAACCTCTTAATGGCGAAAAGCTTCGCCGTCGGATTGCCCAGCTGATGTGGGAGGCTGAAGAACGGCGCAGGACATATCGCCTGGACCAGGAGCTCGTCCACGCTTGTCAGTTCGAGGGCATCGTGGCGCGCAGCCCGGTTATGTTGGACGTGTTCGCCAAGATACGCCGGGTGGCCCCACACTTTGGAACCGTTCTGGTCACCGGCGCTACGGGTACCGGCAAAGAACTGGTCGCGCGCGCTTTACATCGACTCAGTCCTGGCGCGGCGAGCCCCTTTGTTGTCTGTAATTGTTCGGCTATTGTCGAATCGCTTCTGGAAAGTGAGCTTTTCGGTCACGTCAGGGGAGCTTTTACCGGTGCCACACAAGACAAGCTTGGCGTGTTTGAGTACGCAAATCACGGAACCGTGTTTCTGGACGAAATCGGCGAGTTGCCGCTGACGGCGCAGAGCAAGCTCCTGCGCATCCTGCAGAACCATGAGATACAGCGGGTCGGATCTCCTGTCCCAAGAATCGTCGACGTGCGGGTGATCGCTGCTACGAATCGGGATCTGCGGGCCATGGTGAACCAAGGCACTTTTCGCAAGGATTTGTTCTATCGGCTGGCCATGATCGAGGTCAAGCTGCCGGGACTGGCGGAGAGACGAGAGGACCTGCCTCTTTTGGAAAGGTACTTCCTGGAAAAATTCGCCAAAGAATACCGGAAGCCTTTGAGCGGCATGACACGGCGGGCGCAGACTCGCCTGGCGAACTACGCGTGGCCCGGCAACATCCGCGAACTCGAAAACGTGATTGGCAATGCCTGCATGATGGTGGATGGACCCGTTATCGACGTCAGCGACCTGCCGGAGGAAGTACGAGGCCAGACGGTGAACATGAGCGGAGAAGATGAAAGCCTGCTCTCCCTGGAAGAACTACAGAAACGGCATGCTCAGCGCGTGCTGGAACGAGTTGGGGGGAATAAATCGCAGGCAGCGGAGATCCTGGGAGTTTCCCGCGCCACGATTTATCACCTGCTTGCTCAAACCAGAACCCAGCGCGGCGCCTGACGGCTCTGCAAAACCTTATTTTGACGCAGCATGCCCAACAGACCGGGGCCCGGCAGAACTCGACCCGGTTGATTGATCGGTGCGGCCATCTCCATCCGAACTTTCTGTACTTTCGCAAAGTTCAGTCAGAGCCATCCGCAAATCGTTCGAGTCGGGGAATGCCGCGATCCCTCGATTGAGTATTTCTTTCGCCTGCTCCAACTGCCTGGCATGCACTCGAATGCTGGCGGCGCGAAGATAAGCCTTGGCGGTGCCCTCAAGCCTGGCTAGTTGTTCAGCCTCGCTGGCCGCATCCGGGAGGCTGTTCATGCAGATCAGGGCCTTCATCAGCCGCTCCCTAATTTCCAGGACTTCTGGTGCGCTGTGCGTGGCTTCTCTTAGTCGCGCGACTCCCTCTCGCCTACCAAGCCTGACTTCCGTGTAGCCCAGCTTGCTGCTCAACACGCAATCCTTTCCGGTGGCCCGGAGTGCGTCTTTGTAAGCAATGCAGGCCTCCTGCAAACGGCCGAGGTTGTGAAGGGCGTCGCCGCGAAGGTGTTCGCGCAGGGCGCGGCTGCGATGGTCAGGAGGGGCCGCGTCTAACACAGTAAGCGCCTCGTCGCACTGGCCGAGCTCGAGATAGATCATGCCCTTGAACAGAGCCGCGGAGGCGGCCCTGGGATCAAGCGCCAGAGCGCGTTCGAAGCAGTGCAACGGTTCCGACGGCTCCCGGGAGCACTCGTATTCCTGCAGCCCGAGCTGGATCCACGCCATCGGATCGTCGGGCAATTCGCGAACTTTCATTCGCAACAGGTCACGGTACGCGGCCGCCTTACTTTTTCTGGTTTCTTCCTGTACGAGTTGACCGAAATGATGGATACAAAACTTCGCCATGGACAATCGCCGCCCCAATGCATTGATCCGCGGCTCGACTAGTTCATGGACGCGCCCGGTAAAGTAGATTTCGGGATCGCGTCTGAATAAGCGGCAATTCTCGTGAACGAAATATGCGGGAGCATGTTGCGCCCGCGGGTGTCCGCCCTGATTCGGCACTGCAACCCGGTCCCAACCCCGGCCTGTGACGGTAGGAATGTAGTTTCGAATGGAAACGAGATATCCGCCGGCATTCGCGGTTAACAGTTTCGGAATCTGATAGCGCGCCGCGTCGTCCAGTTCCTCGTCCGCGTCCAGAACCAGCACCCAATCCGTCTGCATGAGTTCCAGGGCGGCGTTACGGGCGTTGGCGAAGTGATCGCCCCAGGGAACCGAAACTACGGTGGCGCCAAATTCACGGGCAATCGTGGTGGTGCTGTCGGTGGAGCCGGTATCGGCGACCACAATCTGGCTGACAATCCCGGACACACTCTGGAGAGATGGGCCCAGCGTCTGCGCCTCGTTCTTCACGATCATCGAGAGACCGACAGTAGGCATCAATTCCTCATCAGACGCTAACTCCACAGACCCATCCAAAGAAGTGTCAGCAAGTTCTTCGCCAAGTTCCTGACTCGCGACGCTGAGAAATTGTGCGGCCGAATCGTTCGGTCGACCCGCTCCCACAGCGGCTTGCAACCAGACTGGCGGGAAAACTTTCCTGCGTGGACAACAGCCCGAGTGATTAAAGAAGAATGAGGCAACGGAATTGCTCTGTCCTCTGGAACCCATGAACCAGCATGACGACGCAATCGTTGCGTTCCAGCAAGGCCGGACGGCCGAGGCCTTACGCCTGCTGGAAGAACTGCTGGCGGAAAACGAAACTTCCGTGCTTTGGAATGACTGGGCTGCGGTTCAGCTTGGCGCGGGAAATCTCAGCCGGGGCGAGCACGGTTTCAATCGCGCTATTGAACTGGATTCACGCAATGCAGATGCAATAACGAACCTGGGGCTGTTACTGCTTGGCCGGGCAGACTCGACCCGAGCAATCCCATTGCTGAAGCAGGCTCTGCCACTGTTGCCAATCGAGCAACAAAAGATTGTGAAGGCCCTGCTGGCGGACCATCCAGACGAACAGTCTTCCGCGTCTGGTGAAACGCCTGCCGGCAAATATCCCCTTCACGTCCTGGTCGTTGCCGACAGCTTTCCGAACCCGGTAGCCGGCAGTCATGATCGGCACTTGCTGCAACTTCTCCAGGGAATGCGCAACGCGGGTGACGCGGTAACGTTTATGGCCCGCGAGGCAGCCAACCGCAAACAATGCGAACCCTTGCTGCACCAGGCCGGTATCCGCACATATGCCGACGACGTGGAACGTCTGCCTTGTCTGGGCTGGAAGGGCAAAGAGGACGAAGCAGCCTGGTCCTTCGCCGAGGTAGTGAGCCAGGGCCGGTTCAACATCGCCATTCTGATCCAAAGCTTCAGCCGAAGCATATCGGTTCCGGAGCATTACCTTGACGATTTGCGCCAGAGCTCACCAGCAACCAGGATCGCCGTTTCTGTCGAGGAACTCCAGGTTGTGCCACGCCGCAGATCGGATGACGCACCTCTTGATTTCGAACGAGCTGAAGATCTGGCGAGCCGGCAGTGGGAAATATTTGAACGGGCTGACGTAGTGCTGGTCGCCTCGGCCGAAGATGCGGCCCTGTTGCAGGCAAGCGGAAGAGGTTTGTATGTCGAAGTTGCGGGCAGAACTCAAAGCGGAACTGAGAACGAAGTTACGGGCAAAACTGCAGGCCAGGTTACAGATCAAGCCACAAGCAAAGTCACAGACACAACGGCCAGCGAAGCCGGCGGCGAAGGTAAGTCCGCGGGACTGTCCGGCATGCTGCAACGCATCTTCGCCCTCGCCCCAGGAACTCGCGCCAACGATACCTGCTCGGTGATGCAGGTAGAAACACTATTCCGCGAGCGTTTAGCGGCACGAAGGGGTGAAGACAGAATCCTGGGGCAGCTTGAGTGTTATGTGCGGCTGGCAGAAAACCTGCTGGTTGAAGGAAAACCAGAGAAGGCTCGCGAACAATTGCGGCACATCTTTGGACGGTCGCCGCGGTTGATGAAAGTTGGGTTCTTTTCTTCACAGGTTTTGATTGCGCTCAAGCGTTGTTACCGGCACCTGGGGGATTTCGAAACGGCTGAGTGTTACGCCGCCGAGGCCCGGCGACGCGTGATGGTCCAGGCCCCGGGGGGTCGTCCCAATCGTCGCTCTCAAACCGGCGGACCGGTTATTTCCGTCATTGTACCCACCTACAATCGCTTGCCGATCCTCACGAAGTGCCTGGCAGCGTTGGAAGCTCAGACTCTTCCGGCAGCTGATTTTGAGGTGATCGTCATCGATGATGGTTCTTCAGATGCAACCCATGAAGTGTTGCGCCACTATCGTTCGCCGTTTCGTTTTCAGTACTTGCGGCAGCAGAACTCCGGAACCGGTGCAGCGAGGCGCAACGGTGTCGCCCACGCCACCGGCGAGTATCTGCTGCTGATGAACGATGACACCATCTGCGACCCCGACGTGCTGAGCCAACATCTCGGTGTCCAGCGCAAGTTCGCGCCAGAGCGATGGGCGGTGCTGGGAAACTTTGAATATCCCGCAGCGGCGCGGCAACGGGCTCTCACACGATATTTCTGCGTCGAGCCTTTCATGTTTCCGCAAGTAAGCATGGAAGAGTCATGCCCCTATGGCTACTCACATTTCATCACCTGCAACCTGAGCGTCCGGAGAGATGCGGTCGTCGAAGCCGGCTCTTTTGACCCGACTTACAGGCTCAGTGAAGATACGGAACTCGGCATCCGGCTCTTCGAGCAGGGATACCGGATTTTCTACCATCCGAGGGCTCACGCCATTCATGACCACCTTCCCTACCCGGCGCGCAGTCTGATTCGCCGCGCTCGAGTATACGGAGCGGATTATTACTACATGTTCGGGAGGCACCCGCGGGTCATGCGGGAATGGGCGATGCCGGTCAAGCTGACCGGACTGGATGAGGAGAACGCAGTTCGAATCCTCGGCTACGTCGAGGAACAACGCCAGCAGGTGGAACAGGCCGTCGAGGCGGTGGAACGCTGGGATTCAGTTGATTTTGAGCCCCTCTTGCTGGAGAAACCTGAAACCGCAGCGATGGTGCTCCGGCTCTTTCAACAAGCCGTGCCCTCAATCCACTGGTTTTACCTGTTTGAGACGATGCTCCATACCATGATTCGGGAGCTGGGCCTGAAGCACATGGCTTCGGAGCTTCCCGTCATGCAGGCGGCACACGGAGCGGGAGGTTGAGCAGAGAATGAGTCAGGAAATACTGAATCGTCCTGAAGTCGCGCAGGCCACCCTCCAGGTCCCGGGGGGCACGCTGCCCTTCAACCTGTTCAAGACCGAGGTGTGTTTCCAGGTTTCGAATGACATTTTCGCCGGAATCACCTATCCGAGCATTTCGTTCCTGTCCGGGGTCAAAACCATTGTGGACATCGGGGCCAATATCGGCGCCGCATCCGTCTATTTCGCAATGGCGTATCCAGAAGCGCGGGTGTACGCCTTCGAACCTGGAAGCGCTCCCCTGTCCTTGCTCCAGCAGAATGCGGCGCCGTTCCGCAATGTAAAGGTCTTCCCTTTCGGCCTCCACTCCCGCGAACGGACTTTATCTCTGTTCCAGGGCAGAAATGACAGTGTCGAGTCGTCTGTTTGCAGCAGCACCCGCACCACTGGCGAAAGCGAGAAAATCCGCCTGCTGTGCGCACCGGAATTCCTTGCGGGACAGGGCATCGAGAAAATCGATGTGCTGAAGATTGATACCGAAGGTTGTGAAGTTCCAATCCTGCAATCATTGCATCGGTATCTGCCTGAAGTGAAAGCTTTGTATGTGGAGTATCACAGCGAGCGCGACCGCCGGACGATCGATGAAATGCTGGCGAAAACCCACGTTCTATGGCGAGGTCATGTCAACTTCGCCTTCCGCGGGGAATTCTGCTATCTGAAGCGCGAGTTGTTGCCCGATGAAAGCGTAATTCACACGTGTGAAATTCTCATGGACATGGAGTAAGGAAAAGACCCGTCATGTTTGCGATTATTGGAATTCTGGTTGTATTTGGCGCAGTGGTTGCCGGATATCTGATGGAGCACGGCAACCTCAAGGTGCTTATCCAGCCGGCCGAGCTTGTCATCATCGGGGGGGCCGCGATCGGCACTGTCCTGGTGGCCAACCCATTGCACATTCTGAAAAAGATCGCCGCCGGATGCGCGGCGGTTTTTGGCGGAAGCAAGTTCAACAAGCAACGTTATCTCGAAACGCTGAAGATGATGTACGACTTGCTGAACAAAGCGCGCAAGGATGGGATGGTGGCCCTCGAGGCGGATATCGAGGATCCGGCAAAGAGCCCCATTTTGTCGAAGTATTCCGCCTTCATAAAAGATCATCACATTCGCGATTTTGTCTGCGACACCATGCGGATGGCGGTCAGCGGTGGGGTTGAGGCCTTCGATCTCGACCAGATGATGGAGTTGGACATGGACGTACATCATCACGATTCCACCCAACCGGTACAGGCACTGAGCACCATGGCCGATTCGCTTCCTGGACTGGGCATTGTCGCCGCGGTTCTGGGAGTGGTGATCACGATGGGCGCCCTGGGAGGGCCTCCCGAGGAGATCGGCCACCGGGTCGCGGCTGCCCTGGTCGGAACCTTTCTTGGAATCCTGCTTTGCTACGGCCTGGTGGGGCCGCTAGCCGGCAACATGGCAAAGCTTACCGAAGATGAACACGCCTATTACCATGTACTTCGCGTTCTAATTACGGCGTTCATCAAGGGTGCCCCTCCTATCATGGCAGTCGAAGTTGCGCGACGAGCGATTCCCGGGCACGTGCGGCCAGCCTTCAAGGAAGTAGAAAAAACATGCCGCACCACTGACAACGCGGCCGCGGCCGCCAAGGCTGGAGCATAGCTGCATGGCTGGTCCCGACATCGCTAAACGCCCCATCATTGTCATCAGGAAGAAAGGCGGCCACGGTAGTCATCACGGCGGCGCATGGAAAGTTGCCTATGCTGACTTCGTAACCGCCATGATGGCACTGTTTATCGTGCTTTGGCTGATGAACAGCAGCAAGCAGATTCAGGTGGCGGTCGGCGGATATTTCAAAGATCCCACAGGAACCTCCAAAAAAGTCGGGAGCAACCAGATTGGTTCGGGTGAAAACTTCACCCTAACCAAAGACAACATGCCAAAGCTCAAGGAAGAGCTCCAGAAGGCCATTCGCGAGGTTGCGAATTTCGACAAGCTCAAGAACCAGATCGAGATGACCATCACCTCGGAAGGGTTGCGCATCGAACTGCTGGAGTCGTCTTCAGGCACGTTCTTTGACAGCGGCAAACCGGAATTAAACGGGGATGGTCGAGGGTTGCTGGTTGCGCTGGCAGACCAACTGGGAAAGCTCCCTAACCACATATCAATCGAAGGTCACACCGACGCGAAACCGTACGCTCCGAACCGGGATTACACCAACTGGGAACTCTCCACTGACCGGGCAAATTCAGCCCGGCGAATCATGCAGGCCTCTGGACTACGCGACGACCAGATATCGCAAGTGAGAGGCTATGCCGATCAGAAGCTGCGGGTTCCGGGAAACCCTCTCGAGCCTTCGAACCGCCGAATTTCGCTGATTGTGCAGTACGTCGTCAGGAACGACGAAGATGAACCAGCCCCCGTTTCAGGCGCCGAATCAGCCGAGAAACCAACCGAGGCACCCAAACAGGTCCGGGAAGGCCATCATTGAAGGCAGCCATTGAGGTGCACATCTGTGACTGCGCATCCGTCATGAACGAAAGCCCCGGACAGATCCGGTTTCGGAGCTGACTCCACCCCTAAGCCATGGACTTGATGAACAGTCGGATCTGCCTTCGCTCTTCAGGAGACGAGTAATTAAAGGTAAGACCACAGCGGCGGTCCTGACTATATTCAACGTTGCCCGGGATGTGCAGAGGCACGGTTCCACCTGGCAGGAGCATCCGCATCAGCACCTGCGATCCAGGAGCAAGCGGCTTTACAAGCTCGGCGGCAAGCCCATCTTCGCTGATGTCGGTGCACAAGGCTTCATACCGTTCATCCTTGCCCACGATTTCCACGGAAAAGCTGAAATTGGCGGAAACGCGGGGCGCACGAAAGCCGAAGGATCGTGCAGAGACGGGATTTTGATCACTTTTCATCGCAATCGAATTAGAAACCCTGGAGCCTTATCCATCGACAACTGTCTTTGAAACAGACACGCTGTCTGGAAAGCTTACACCTCCGTACCTGCTAAACCCCCGAATTAGCGGAAAATTAAGCAACAACATCCTGGCATGGCAATTGCATTAGAGGGAAGTGCTCCTCTATCCAGGGGCACTTGCCGGGGCGGCAGTGCGAACTCAAATTTCTCCCGTACCTGAACTCTTAAGAAACCATATCGGCTTACGCGTTGGTTTTCTTAAGGAGTCTGGGCTGGATCTATCGCTCCTCCGACAAGATTCCTGGTTAAAAGGGTTACGCGGTGCAACTGGGGAACTTCGAAACACCTGGGAAAGGATCCCGTGAACACTGAAACACAGCGTCAGAACAGCCTGGTCCCTCACGTACTGGTGGCCGAGGACGATGCGCCCCTCGGCAATTTCATTCGCCGCCAGCTGGAGTCGGAATCCTACAACGTCAACCTGGTGCAGGATGGCGAATTGGCCGCGGAAGCACTGACTCAGGACAAATATCACCTGCTTGTTCTGGATTTGAATATGCCAAAAATGGACGGGGTGGCAGTGCTGAATCACGTCCGTCCCAAACAGCCGCAGCTGCCGATTCTGGTCTTAACCGCCCGCAACCAGGTAGAGGACCGGGTTCTTTCGCTGGACAGCGGCGCTGACGATTGCCTGCTCAAGCCGTTCTCGTTTGCAGAGCTCCTGGCCCGGGTAAGGGCGCTGCTGCGCCGGAACCCGTACTTGCCCGGTCGTCCCCTGCAGATCGGAGACTTGATCCTCGACAGCCGCGAGTACCGGGTTGAGCGCGCCGGCAAACGAATCAACCTGTCAGGCAAGGAATTTGCCCTGCTCGAATACCTGATGCGAAATGCTCACCAAACGGTCACGCGCGCCATGATCATGGAGCACGTCTGGAACATGCCATTCGACAACTCCACCAATCTGGTTGACGTTTATGTGAAATACGTACGTGACAAAGTGGATAACGCCGAATTTTCCACCCAGATGATCAGAACCGTACGCGGCGTGGGTTACGTCTTTTCAGATAACTGAGGAAGCCATGCAAACCTATCAACCTGAAACCGTATCGCAGGAGAAGTTCCTGACCGCACTATCGGCAAGCCTGCACCAGATGGCGCAACCGATGTCGACCATCCAGGCCTCTTTGGAGCTGGCATTGCTGAGCCCCACCACGGCCACGGAATATAAAGAGATTGCCGAAAATATCCTGGGACAATTGAAGAGCGCAGTGGAGTCGATGCAGTTCGCCGGGCGGCTGGCTCGGTATCAGCAACCGGCAACAGACGTGCGAGAGGTACTGCTCAGTGTCGTCCTGGATGAGGTCATATCGAGTTTGCAACGAACCTTCGACAGCTCTCAACTGCAGCTATTGTTCTTTCGTTCCGAGCACGAGCACACCATCAGTATCTCGCCGGCCCGTTTGAGGCAGATGCTTTTCTACGTGCTACAAGCGGTGCAGGGATGTTCCCGCCCGGGAGATCTTGCGAAAATCGAAATTCAGCAACCGGCGAACCGCCTGGTGCTGCGGATCAAGCATTCTCCCGGCAGCAGCGGAGTCTCTCGCCCGCGCTCAGCCACTGACGACAGCGCGGAACGTGCCCTGGCGTTGGCGGACGCCATTGTGACCAGCGCCAGAGGAGAATTTAACGTAAGTACCAGTCCCTTGCTGATCGTTGCCGACTTCCCGGTGAACAACGGGATTGGAGCCTCTGCAACCAAGAAAAACACCGCGTCCGAATTCTCGAGTTCGCCATTAGCGGTTGGGGCGGTCCGCTTGTTCAAGATGTCTTAGCCCAGGGGACGAGCCTTCAGCCCGTCGCCCCATAGAAACGAGATCTTCCAGGAGACTATGAGTATCTTACCCACGCCCTTCTGTGACGCGGTTTCCGGAGTCCTGATCGTCAGCCCAAACGGCGAATTGCGCCGTGAGTTGATCTCGCGGATAAAGTCGGAACGTTGGCGCCTGACGGAGGCGGTCAGCGGCGCGCACGCCCTGGGTCAGCTTGAGTCTCAGGATTTTCAACTCCTGCTGCTCGATCCTTCTCTTCCCGACCTCAACGCCAGCGAGTTTCATAAGCTGCTGCGGACGCAGTTCCCCCAGCTCCAGATACTGCCCCTGGACCGGCAGACTGGATTGCCGGTTGCGTCCACATCCCGCGACCCGCTTGGAGATGAACTCGCCGGTCTATTGGGAAATGAAGTCGTCGTTAGCGGGACGCCCGAGATTATCGGCCAGGAACAACTAAGCAAAGGA
>CAVXGY010000003.1:0-92222 GCA_963761385.1 Terriglobia bacterium
CACCATTTTTCAGCTTGGTTCTAGCGGACCGATGCGCTTTTCTCAAATCGTCTCGAAAGCCGTTACCATGGGAATGTGAGTGTAAACGGTGACATTCCGTTGTCAGGTCTTGCCGAAGGCATTAATTCACTTGGCGCGGACGTTACGGAGGAGTGACCGACAGACGACCAGCTTGCGAAACGGGTCGATCAGCGCCAGTATCGGCTCGGGAGGCAAATCATGACAGAGACGGCAAAGACGAACAAACCCGATTTCAGAAATGGATTTCCAATTCGCGATTTCGGCGATGGCAGCATGATATTGGGGGAGGCCGACGGCGAAGAAGTGGTTCTGGCTCGCCGCGGTGATGAGGTCTTTGCCATCGGCGCCCACTGCACCCACTACGGTGGCCCGCTCGCCGAAGGCCTGATCGTGGGCGACACCGTGCGCTGTCCCTGGCACCATGCATGTTTCAGTCTCCGGAATGGCGAGGCCCTGCGGGCGCCCGCTCTTGATCCGGTCCCTGTTTGGAGGGTGGAAAGACTTGGCGACATGATTTTTGTTCGCGAGAAGATCTCACCACACGCTTCCAGGCGCGGAACGGAAGGGCCAAAGTCGGTTGTGATAGTAGGTGGAGGTGCCGCGGGCCTTGCTGCGGCCGACATGCTTCGGCGAGAGGGCTACGACGGTCCGCTTACTATCGTGAGTGCCGACGACTCTCCGCCGGTGGATCGCCCTAACCTTTCCAAGGACTACCTCGCAGGCACGGCTCAGGAAGATTGGGTTCCGTTGCGGTCTCCTGACTATTATCGCAACCACAAGATTGATCTCCTCCTCCATTCGCGAGTTGCATCGCTTGATACAAGAAAAAAGCAGATATTGCTCGAGAACGGGAGGCCACTCGAATTTGGCGCACTCCTGTTGGCCACCGGAGCCGACCCGGTACGTCTGCCGATAGAAGGTGCGACCGATTCTCAGGTCCACTATCTCCGCACGTTCGCTGACAGCAAGGCAATCATTGCCAAGGCAGCTTCAGCAAGACATGTGGTGGTGGTTGGCGCCAGCTTTATCGGCCTGGAAGTTGCGGCATCGCTGCGCGCCCGCGGAATCCTCGTAGATGTAGTGGCACCTGGGAACCAGCCGCTCGAACGCGTAATGGGACCTGAGGTTGGCCTCTTCGTCCGCAAGCTTCACGAAGCTCATGGCGTAACCTTTCATTTGGGGGAGACTGTTACCCGGGTGAATGGCCGGGCAGTCAGCTTAACCAGCGGAACAATCTTAGAAACCGACTTCCTGGTTTTGGGTGTAGGCGTGCGGCCGTCGCTGATTTTGGCCGAGCAAGCTGGGCTCGCGATCGATCGGGGTATCGAAGTCAACGAATACCTCGAAACCAGCGTGGCTGGAATCTTCGCAGCTGGCGATGCCGCCCGCTGGCCCGATCCGCACACCGGCGAGCGAATTCGCGTCGAGCACTGGGTGGTTGCTGAGCGCCAGGGTCAAGTAGCGGCCAGGAATATTCTTGGCCGTCGCGAAAAGTTTGACGCTGTTCCATTCTTCTGGAGTCAACACTACGACGTGGCTATCAACTATGTGGGCCACGCCGAGAAGTGGGAGGCTATCGAGATCGATGGGAGCCTCGATGAGCGCGACTGTGCCGTGGCATACAAGAAAGGCGGTCGCACTCTTGCTATTGTAACCATCTCTCGCGATCTGCAAAGCCTGCGGGCTGAGGCCGCCATGGAAGCTGAAATACGGCTGCAAAGACAGGAGGTCGCCTGAGCGGCTGCGCTCCTGAGCAATGAGGAGGAGCTGGTATGTGAAATCGGATTTGTGACGGGTGCCTATGGCTGAAAAGAGAAACCTTAAACTTGAATCGACGATCAGATCGAAGATGCATGAGCTTGTCGCTTGCATGTGCGGGATCACGTTTAAGCACGAGGGTGACCGCCGCGGAATGATCGAACGCATTGAATCTCTCACGCTCGGGAAAGACTTCCCGGAGACTTTCGAACGGAGTCAGTTCAGAGTGCATCTCACCTCGGGTGACGTCGTGGTTGTTCCGGGCTCGTCAATTGTCACAATTGAGTCCACGGCCGCTGACAGAAATCCAACACCGAGGAAAAAGATGCCAGGCAAAAAGGCCAGGAGGGCCAGAACGAAAACGATACTAGCTAAAAAGCGCAAGTCAATCTCGACGAAGGCTTCGAAGTCCGCAGTGAAGGTGAGGATTCGAAGGGCAAAACATCGCTAGGCAATGCGGTACGTCTTCATCGTGTCCCCTAGACTTATCTCGCATCTTCGATGCGGTTCCGGCTTTGGCGCTTTCGCCACGTGTCCAGAACAGTTATGACTGCCGAGTGGGCGTAGTATGTCTTAAAATGCAAGCGTCTTGGCGTTGGTTACGCATCGGTTTTTGGGCCTGCACCGCGATTTCCGTCGCCGTGGTACTTCGGCGCGCAGTTGCACTTGTCCAACCACCGCGATCCGCGCCGCCCCAGTTGGCTGCACTGGACGCCGCGTTCGCGTCACATGCGACCCTCACGTTAGCGCATATTCTTCCCGCATTGACTTTTGTAGTCATCGCCCCATTTCTGTACATTCGACGGTTCACCGGTGCGACTTGGCCGAAACGCCTTCTGTTTCCTCTCGGGGCGGTTGTGGGGGTTACCGCCTTTGCGATGAGCGAATATTCCATTGGCGGCTGGGTGGAACGCTCTGCGGTCCTGCTCTTCAATAGTCTCTTTCTGTTTTCGCTATTTCGTGCTTGGTACCTGCGTAGTGAGCCGGTATCGAGTTTGCGATGGCTAACGCGAGCAATTGGAATCCTCCTCGGCATCGCCACCACCCGCCCGGTGATGGGCATATTCTTCGCCACCACCAGGGCGACCCATCTTTCACCTCAACAGTTTTTTGGTATCGCGTTCTGGATTGGGTTTTCGATCAACACACTGATCGTCGAGCTTTGGCTTCGATCACGGGGAGGGGAATCTCAAGTCGAAAAGATGGCAGTGCGTCGGCCGTCATAACAGGCGCCAAGCAAGCGCCATTTTCCGCCGATAACGCCAGTTTGAATCGCTGTTAGCAACAGTTAACTTCCGAATTGCCGATGCTAATGGCTTGATCTGGTACATCAGCCAAGGGGGAATTCAGCTGGAGGTGGCCGGTCTCGAACTGGGGAGTACTGTGCGAATATCCTTTATTCTGCCGCAACCAGCAACCGTCATTAAAGCCCAGGGCATGGTGGCCTGGGATCGGGGAGGCCGGCAGGGTCTCTATTTCACTGAGATGAGCGTAGAAGATCAGGAAATGATTCGCGTGTATGTTCTACAAAACTAGAATTGCTTTCGCGCAACTCCAACCTGGCCGACCCCAAGCTTCGCAATATTTAAATGGGGTGGGAGTTGGTAAGTCCGAAGGAGACTCTTTTAGAGGCGATTATCCAATGCCAAAGCCACGGTCACGATGTCCCGACCTCGCGACTTTGATTCATAAAGGCATTGGTCCGCGATCTTGAGTAACTCCCCGGAAGTTGAACCATGCTCCGGGAAGGCGGCAACGCCAGCCGAGACTGTGAGTGATCCGAGAGGTTCTTTCTTGTATTTTAGTCGAAGATTTTTCACTTCGGCGCGGAGCGCGTCCGCGCGGAGAACCGCATCCTGCGAAGATGACTCCGGCAGGATAATGGCAAATTCTTCGCCCCCATAACGGCAACATAAATCGGTGGAGCGAAAAAAGGAGCGAAAAAGATCGGCAAGGGATTGGAGCACCATGTCCCCCGCGTCGTGGCCGAACGTATCATTGAACCTTTTGAAGTGGTCGAGGTCGAGAAAAAGGACGGCCAGGGCTTGCTTTTTGCGGCTGGCGAGTTGCAGTTCCCGCTCCAGCGACTCCTCCAAAAAGCGCCGATTAAACAGTCGGGTAAGCGGATCGCGAATGGACTGCTCGCGAAGGGTCTCGCGCAGCTGAAGGCTGGCGAGCGAAAGGGCGATCTGCGAGGCCACGCTGATAGCCAGGCGCTGATGTGAATCCCGAACGACCTCAGTGCCAGTATCTGGTCGGTGGTTTGACGCGCTTTTGAATTCGAGATGCAGAATCCCGACAGTATTCCCCTGTGCGACCATCGGCACACATAGACACTCGGTCGACAGACTGTTTATCAGATGCTGACAGGAAACACCCGTACCAGGATGTTCGCTCCAGTGAGGCTGGCCACGCCGCAGCGACCAGCAGTCATCGGGCGCGAAGGTCGGTTCCGAAGAACTGCCGATCGTACCCCATCGCAGTACGGCTTCAACCAAATTTCGCGATGACTTGAATACATAGAGAGCGCCGGAAGGAGCGTCGGGGAAGAGTTTTCTTAGGGATTCGGCGACGACCGCACAAGCTTCCTTAACCGTCCCACTACACTCAAGCAGGGACCCCATTTCATTCAACGCAGTCATCTGCTTGGTGCGGAGCTCCAGCTCTTTCACCAGGCGGTTCTGTGATTCCGCGTGCCGTTGCTGGGCTCCGATCGCCCTGATCTGTTCCGAAACGTCCTCGTAGATCAAATAAGCGCCGCGCGTTTCGCCGTTTAACTGCAGCGGGACGCCGTGCAGGGCCAAATCCAGCACCTGCCCATCTTTCCGCCTTTGTCGCACTGTCGTATGCAAGGCGGTTCCGGCAAAGATCTTCGGAATTAGTTGTCCCAGGTCCGGAGCCATATTGTCGGCCGCGTGCATGTTACTAAAATCAGTCGCGGCAATTTCGTCGCGGTCACACTGGAAAAGCTTGTCGAAGGCGGAATTCGTCAGTTCGACACGCCCTTTTCGGTCGAGTACTACGATCCCTAAGGGGCTGTTCTGTATCAGCGAGTCTAAGTACGTGGTTTGTTCATTCAGGTCAAGGGCCAGGCGGTGTCGCTCGCTGACCTCAGATCCTACTATGAGCCCTACCGCGGAGACGACGAGCATAAGCAAGGCAACTTTAGCGAACAGAGCAGCGGTTGGGGGGAACAAATGCATGGCGACTACGATTCCGAAATTCAACACCAGCAGGCCCGTTACTACCCTCCGGACTCCCTGACGCATAGCAATCCAGATGATCGGAATGAAACACAGATAAAAATGGTCGTAACGCGCATTCCTGGTTCCGAACATCACCCAAATGACGCTTACGATAGTCAAACCTTGACCACAAGTTTCCGCGAGCGCGCTGAAAGCTGATATCGTCCGTGGCGAGTGCGTTCTGGGCGACCGAGCCTGGAGCGGCGATGGCGCCAGCCAGTCACGAACATATGGAAACACATGAACAAGGAGAAATGGCGCAATGCCCACCAAGCCGATACTGTCGCCTAAAAACCACCCTAACGCTGACGACCTGTATTCCGTCCAGGCGATGCTATGATCCGCTATCAGGCAACCAACCCCAACAATTGTTGCTGTAGCGGCGGCGGCGGCACTCACCAAAACGTAGCGGACTACATCCCGGCGGCGACGCAGACCAAGATCGATTTGCATCGCGCCACGCAGCAGGTACGCTGCTGAACCATAACAGAGTGCGATGCCTGCGGCGCCGAGTGTGTTACTAAAAGATGAAGCAGGCTGTGCGTAAACAATCCTGCCAGTAAGTACGTCGGCCAAACAAGCCAGAAACGCGTACCAGGGACTTACGCCCAACAGGAGCGCCATAACCAGGCCGATGGCCGGATACCAGGCAACAAATCCGATGCGAGAGAAGAAAATGACTTCGGGCCGATTCAGCAATACGTAAGACAATACGAATACGATTGCAAGGAGCCCGTGGCGAATGATCAGGGGTCGCGAATGCATAATCGAATCTCGTTGCTCGATTGTCTCCTCTTCAGTGTTTCGGATATTGCTACGAACTAAGTATTCGAGATTACCCCGCGCCGCGGTCTCCGCACTTCTGTTCAGCGACCCGAATTCAGCGCAGATGTTTCCAACTCCTGCTCGACCTTGATGTTCTTCGCCATTGCCAGGGGACGGATTGTGGGAGAGAACCTCAGGGAGAATTTCCGCCACCTGAAAATCTTCACAGTGGAGCTCTAGTTGTCCCGGCTTCGATCTTGGAAAGGTCCAGAATGTCATTGATTAACTGCAACAGATGCGACGACCCTGTCTGATGTGATTTACAAAAATCGCTTCTGTTTGTCATTGAGCTGACCCGCGGTCTGCTCAGCCAGAAGGTCCGAAAAACCCACAATGGCGTTCAGTGGGGTTCGAAGCTCGTGGCTCATACTGGCGAGGAACTAAATATGTGCCGGGGTTGGCCTTGATTCTTTCGCACGCTTCGAAGCCGTTCATGCGAGGCATCATCACGTCCAGAAGCACCAGATCAATCGTCCTTTTCGCGAGTTCTGCCAGAGCGGCCGCGCCATCGGGCGCCGCGATCACGGTGTATCCTTGGGCTTCGAGGAGTTCTTTCGATAGTTCACGATTCGAGTCTTGATCGTCGGCAACCAGGATTGAACCGGTGGTTAGCTGATGGGGCAGATGCAACATTGTTCACCGCCCGCATATATCGGTACTTGCGGTGATTCTCGTAAATAAGGCAGGCAGTAACTGATTACTGAAGTCACGGTCGACCCGTACGGCCACAGCCGGACATCTACACGCATGACCTCACACGGAAAGAGACGGGGTGGTTCGAGATGCCGTTTTTTGCAACCCCGGACCGCGATTCCCACTGTTCGATGCCCTGTCATCTGCGATTGGACACTAAATTTGGTCTCCGTTTGCGATAGAGTCAACCAAGGGGATTTCAACGAGAGGTGTGCGTATGAGTCGGGCCCGGCTGGTGATTGTTCTAATCATGCTTATGGTGCTGGCCGTCACCCTGGCTGGCGCGTTTCTGACTCGCGGGGTCATGGCATATCTTCCGTTTTTGCAGGCCAGGAGAGGGGACTGGACAGGAGCCTATGTCCCACACGGAGTTGTGGATCAACGGCCCTGGCAGACAGCGTCAACTCTGGCGGCCCTGGCACAATCGGCAGAAGAGAGGGAACTTGCTCGGGAGGCCGAGCGCGTTGCGGATCACGAGGTCGACCAGGCGTTCTCCCAGTCACTGCGGCAGGCGAGCCTTGAAAAACCAAACCTGAGCGGTAAGGCATTGGCATTGCAGCAAAGGGTCACCGAGCTTGAGGAGACCGTCAAGAACGACCAGGCCCGGATCGCATCACTTAGTGCCGGCACGAGCGCGAGAACGGCGGTTGCGGGTTCCAATGGCAGCGACTTGGAGATTGCGAAGGCGCAATTTGGCCTCGACCAAAATGAGCTGGCTGATTCGATCGACGATCTTGCCCGCGAAAGCGGAGATCAGCGAGTCAAGCTGCAGCAGGAACTGGCGGCGCGGCAAGCCGCCGTGAAGCAGTACAGGGATACCGCCTCCAGGGACGATGGGCAAACTGCAGTCGCCTCAGCCGAACAGTACCGGACGTTAGCCCGGCAGCTATCAACCTGGCGATCCCTTCGCGACAGGAAACAACTGATTGCGCAGGCTGAACAGTTGGCCAGGGCCGACGTGGCCGCACTGGCAGGCGATCAGGCAGCGCTGAAATCAGAAGCCGCTGGCTTAGGCGATAAAGCCGTTGCAGAATCAAGTTTCGAACGAATCGAGCGGCTGCGACAGCTAAGCGCTCGGCAAAACATCCAGAGCATCCTCAACGACAGGCTGGGAGCGCAGCAGCAGCTTGCATCACTCTACGGGCGATGGGGAGAGCAAGTCGAGATACAGCGAAAGATCGTAGTTCACCTGATATTACGGTCTCTGGCGTTGATTGCAGCGATCTGCATGGTGGTGATTCTGGCGAGCTGGGGCCTCCAACTGGGATTGGAGAAGATGGTTCGCGATGCTCGCCAGAAGCAAACGTTGAAAACAGTTCTAAATCTGGGAACGCAGCTGGTCGGACTTCTGCTAATCCTGCTGGCCATTTTCGGTGTACCACAGCAGATGCCAACGATCCTCGGTTTGGCGACCGCAGGACTGACCGTGGTTTTTCAGGATTTCATTCTGGCATTCTGCGGTTGGTTTGTTCTGATGGGACCAAATGGAGTCAGGGTCAGAGACTGGGTAGAGATCGATGGTGTCGGCGGCGAAGTGGTAAAGCTCGGTCTGTTCCGCACCTGGTTACTGGAGACGGGAAACTGGACTGCCAATGGCCATCCCACGGGAAGAAGAGTCTCGTTTTTAAACGGCTACGCCATAAAGGGAAAGTATTTCAACTTCTCAACCGTAGGACAGTGGATGTGGGATGAGATTAAGGTTAGTGTTCCTCCCGGCACGGGCATTCCTCCTCTTATCAAGGGGATCTACGAAGCTACGGTGAAGACAACGGAAGCGGATGCGAAAATGGCAGAGGCGGAATGGAAGAGGGTGACGCACGAAGAAGGGTCGCCACAGTTTAGCGCCATGCCGTCGGTCAATCTCAGGCCCGCGGGAGCTGGTGTCGTCGACATCGTGATTCGCTATATCACTCGTGCCGGAGTGAGAGTTGAGTCTCGGAATCATCTGTTTGCGATGATCGTTGAGCTGATGCAGGGTGGGTCGAAACAGGATGTATCGAAAGATGATGGGAATTCTGCCCCATTTTCCCCGCATGCGAAATTGGAAGGCTGACGACCGGCACTTAACGACCCAGGAATTGGTGAATGGCATAGACCAGCAACGGATCCTTCAAATCCTATCGCCCCGACCAATATCCCATGCAGCATCAGCAAATTCTGGCAGCGACAACTTCTTCTTTCGAAGCCGAGGATTCTCGCTGATCCGGCACACAACTCTACACCGGCACGGATCCTCTTTCAGATTTCAGAATCGAGATGAAGGCTTCCCAACTTCGGGATTGCCGACCAACCGACAGGAGACGGACCGTTGTGGGTACTGATAGTACAAAGTCGCAGGTTAAAGTAGCCAGCGCGATGGGAGGAACGCCGTCCTCGCGGCCCGGAAAGGAAGGGTTCTGACGGTAATCAGAGGACCTTTTGTCACTCGGATTAAAAGATCACTACGAAGGAGTAAGTCCGCTGCAATGGATTCACCTGCGGCACGATCATCGGTATAAATGACGAGTGTTTGTGCGCGAGATGGCTCATGTGCGTGTCATAGACGTAGCGCCCTATGAACCAGCCCATCGTGCCCCCGGCGACCACATCCGAAGCAAAGTGTTTCTGGGCCGCGATTCGCGCCGCGCTCACTATCCCGGCCAGGCTGTAGGCAGTTATGCCCACGATTTTTTGGTGTTTATACTCGTGGTCCAGCAAAGAGGCAATTGCCCAGATCTGAATCGCATGACCGGAAGGGAATGAAGTTCCACCGCCCCCAAAATCCCCGGGATTTTTCTCGTCGGGCCGATTACGCCGAAACGCCTCTTTCAGGACTCCCGCCACAATCAGACTATCGAGCAGAGACTCGGTTCCGAGGACGCCGATTTCGCGGCCTTTGGGATTGTCCCGCCATGCTCCATAGATGTAAGATCCGGCGACGATCGGGATCAGTGTGTACGACGCGCCGATATTGGAGATGCGGCCACCCCAGCGGACTTGCCCACGGCTGTTTTCAAAAGCATTGGCGATATGGGTATCGCTGGCAATCAACGCTCCGGTGGCAGCCATTGGCACCAGCCATTCAAAGGCGTTGTGTCGATTTACGTGGAAGGGGCTGGTAAAAATATCTTTTTGATCGAGGGCAATGTTCAGGAACAACTTTTTTAACAGCGGTTTTGGCCGCTCCGTGTCCCCGGGATAAAAGATGCGGTCACGGCGGTCTAAAGCCGGTGATGGCTGGCTACCCGCGCCGTCGTTTCTGGCATGGGGTGGGGCGGTACTGGTTTCTGCGAAAATGGATTGGCCGGCGGTGGATTGAAAGAGGGGAAGAGGGTCATCGCTGGCACTGGCGGCTGCGACAAGAGTACCTGCCAACATCACTATCTGGAATAGCCGGTAAGTCTTCATCGTGTCCCCTGGACTTATCTGCATCTTCGATGCGGTTCCGGCTTTGGCGGTTTTGCCCTCGCTTTGAAAGTCGGCGGCAGTGCCCCGGAATACAGCGACTTTCCAGAGAAAACCCCTGCCCGGTGAATCGGAGCCGCTGCCTGGCCGCGGCAGTAGCTGCTCTCTACAGAAAATGCATCAAAATGATGACTCCGGTTTGCATGGGACGCCACCTGACAGACTCGATCCGTTGACTGTGCGAGGCTTGCTGGATCTGGAAATCGTAAAGCCTCCGCATCTTTGAACTAGAGATTTCGTTCGGGATTGATAGGCGTTCATCCTGCCGGAGCTGAGACCTCCGCGGCTCGCTGCCGATTGAATCACCAACGTTTTCGAAATGTGGTTTCGAAAGAAAATCCGCCATTCTGATCGCGGACGGCGTTGAATGAAGTCCTGCGGTTTACCTGATATTCAAGCTTGATGACCTCGCGGTCGGTCGAGGTGACGTCCGTGGCAAAAGTCACGAATATCTTGCTGGTTACCCTTTGCTGGATGGCTACGCGTGCTCCCGGGCTCTGTTGACTGCTCCCCAGGACCGGATCAACCGATAATTGCGAAATACCGGCCAGCTTTTCGACGCGGTTAGTAATCTGGCTGCTGACCTGGGACGCGATCAGCGATTGCGCTCCCAACGCGCCAGGTGGAGTTGGATTTGCCGCCGCGGCTTCCGACGTTTTCCCGAAGGCAATCAGATTGATGATGTCCGAAGGAGGCAACGAAGGGTCGGAAGCATAGTTCGTATGAAGATGGTCAGCAGGTCCCCAGAAGTGCATTTGAATGTCGTACTGGTCGATGGTGGTATTAACCGCCATATCCACTACCGGTTGGGTTCGTGAACGATTGGTGAAATCGATCGTTCCGCCTTGCAGCTTGTAACGGTTACCGGAAAAGATCAGGTCTCCACTACTCAGGTTCAGGCGGCCGAGCAGAACCGGTTGTGCAGCCGTTCCTCGCACATGCAGGTTTGCGGACCCCGCAAGGCTCAGGGTACGGCTTGTCAGGTTAATTCCGCCCGGGGTTTCGATGCCAATATCCAGACTTAAATCCTGACCAAAACCCTGCGCCGGTGGCGGCGTCTCCACACCGCCGAACTGGCTCATCAGATCGGAGATGTCAAAATCTGATGTAAAAGAAAGCTGATCGACGCCGACTTGGCCACTCAGAAGTGCGTTCTCGAACGTCCCAGTAAGGGCCAGCTTTGAATTTAGAGTAGTGCGGACACTTTGATCGTAGAGCACGCGAACTCCCTCAGCCGCCATTGCCAGATCAAACTGCAACCGGGGCCGGTACACGATCCCTCCGCTCGCGGTGACGGTGCCCCCGCCAACCTTACCCTGGAACTGTGTGACATCGAGCCGGTCCCGGGTGAGAGTAAGGACTCCATTTCCACTCTGCAGCCCCAGGGGAGCGTCCGCCGTGGCGAAGCTGGCGTTGATTACCCGAATTTGCCCCTGGACGTTCGGATCGGAGCGGCGGCCATTCGAGTCAATGTCGAACCGCAGTTCTCCTCCGCTGGTGATATCGGGACTCATCAGCTGCGCCAGGCGCAGATCGACACTGCCCTGCAGCAGCATCGATGCGGGTGCGTCTTTAGCGGCAGGCGCACTGGCCTGGAAGGTAACTTCGGTGCCTGTGCCACGAATCGTGGAACGCTGAAGGCTAAGAGTTCCATTTGTGTAGTCGGCGCGGATTGGAGCCTCGGCCGCAAGATGAATGCTGTCCTTATAGTTCAGCGCCAGCCGCGGGACCACAAGGTGTGCTTCCATTCGCGTCTTGTCTTTCAATGGCCCACGCAGGGTTGCATGCAGCTCCGTTTGCCCGGTCACCGCCCCAGCTTGCGAGGGAACGTATATCGCGATCAGAGGCGCGATGGGAATCGTTTGTGTATCGAGAACTGCATCCGTGTAGTAATCGCCATTCAGCTGAATGGACCCGTGCCCGCCGGCATGCGTATTGATGACGTCCGAATCGAGCGTAAAGTTCGCGACATGATTCGCAATATTGGTTTGCAATTTCAATCCACGAATCACCTGGTCGCGCACGTTCAGCTGCGGCACCTCAATCACAGACTGAAGTTGAGGGTCATGCAGGGTGCCACGTCCGCTGGCGTTAACACTCAGCGTCCCCTGAAGCTGCAGGTTCCGTGCCTTCACTGTCTCGAGCTGGTCGAGTCTGATCCCCGGCGCACGCAACTCTGCTCTGTAGGACTGGCTCTCGGGCTCATATTGAAGGCTGGCGTTTGCGGAACCAGACGGTAAGTCAATCTTCAGTTTTGCCTCGACCTGTCTGCCGGTGCCCTGGAATTGTAGCTCGGCTGCCTGAATCCTCTCCCCGGCAACATGAGCAGACGTGAGGCCGATCCTTCCGTGCCCGTTTAGATTCTGCTGGGTGCCACTCGCCGTGACATCGGCGGACAGCGTGCCAGCAGCGGCAGTCGTCGAACCCAATGCCCTCGTTAGCTCTGCCACGTTAATCTGGGAAGCGGCGAGCTGTACCTGGAACGGGCTGGACTGAGTAAAGGACCAATGCTGTAAACCCGTAGCCAGCCTGAAGGTGACGCGCCCCCGATTGGCGGAGGCAAGTTCGCCATTTTCTATTCGGATTTGCGATGGGCGGGCTGCGATACTTGCGCGTAACAGCTTCCATTCGGTTCCCCTTACTTTCAGGTTCTCCGCATTGAGTTGCCCTGCAACCTCGGGACTCCGAGTTGATCCGCTCACTGTGGCGTTCAGAGTTGCGCGGCCGTAGATTCCGATTGGTTCCGTGTCCGGGGAGCGAAATGCGCCTGCAATCGTTTCGAGTTCATGTAGATCATTGCTATCCGCGCGAATCTGAAGTGCCGCCCTGTCGCCGACGCTGCCGCTGACCGTGACTGAGGTTGCGGTGGTACGGATAAAGCTCTGTTCGATGGCCAACTGACTATTTTTACCGCTGTATCGGGCATGAATCCTGCCGTTGATGGGAGCTGCCGTGCCGCCCCGCACCGGCAGGGCACTGGCCTGTAACGAGGCATCGGTCCGCGCGACCAGATCCTGCATGGTCTTGCCCCATGTTGCGTCGGCAATCGCGTTGAGCGAGCCGCGCAACGCAATCTGAGGCGCGGTCGCAGATGACGAGGCTGTGCTCTGCATGGCATGTTGTAATTCCGACACCGACACCGCATGCAACGAGGCGGACAAATGCGATCGCGTTGAACCGGCGAGATCGCGGATCGTCATGGAGCCGGCCAACGCACCTCCCAGAACGTCGGCGTGTATGCCAGACACTTCCGCATCGCCGCTGGCGAGCGAATAGTGCGCGCCAATGTTTCGCAGGTCGAGTTTAGCGTTCCCGGTGGTGACCGCCAGGCTCGCACTTCGCACATCTCCATGTGCGGCGACAGACGCCACCAAAGTCCCCCTGGTCCGGCTGTCATAGTCGACGAATCCAGTCGACTCCACAACACCGGTCGGTAACGACGGATTCTTCAGAATGCCCCGGAATTCACCAGCATCGAACGTCGCCTCGTAGGTAGCGGACACGCGAGGCTGTGAATAGTCATGGAGGCTGGCGACAAAGGCCAGGCGCGAGTTCCCAGTTCTGAGCTCTGCCCTCTCCAGCTTGAATTCTTCGGAAGTTGCGACAAAATGCGCATTGAAATTGTGCTCGATCGACCTGGCGTTCTGAAGCTGAAGATGTCCGTCTCGATATGAAAGCGTCCCGGAGTAGCTTTGTTTGAGTATTTCGAAACCCGACTGTAATGACAGATCGTGCAAATCGGCACTGAGATCACTCTTGCGATTGTTGTAATAAATCTCGCCGCGTTCCAGGAGAAGGTGACGAATGCCGAGATCAAATATAGTTATGCTCTGCGGGCTCTTGCTTTCCTTTGCCTGCGGCGGCGAAGGCAAGTTCGTGCGCCCGTCCCGGTCGGCGAAGATGCGCACAACGGGGCGTTCGATGCGAACATCGCTGACATACCACGCTTTGTGAAGCAGCGACGTGACCGTCAATCCAACATGCAGTGCATCAGCCTGTAGCAAGGGTGGATCGGAATACGGAGCAGCACCGTGGATGACAATCCCATAAAGATCAACCGTTGGACTGATACCGGTCCAGTGAATGGCGAAATCATGCATCTGCGCCTGGCTGCCCAATACCTCGGTCGCTTTTTGCTGGGCGGCTCGCAGCAAATAGTGATGAAAACGCTCACTGTGGAGGAGCAGGGCAATCACCACCACGAAAAGCACGGAGAACGCCATCCAGCCGACGGCAATCCGGTTCGCAATTTTTTTCCATTTGGCGCCTGCCCGCTTCGGACCTGGCCTTCGCAGAGGCTCCGGCGAACCGTGATCGGAGAATGGTGGTTGCGGTAGAGCGCTCAAAATGCCTGCCCCAGAGTGATAAAGAGTTGCGTTGATTTGATTCCGGGCAGCGCGTTGAAGTTGTGCCCCAGATCGACTCGTACCGGTCCAATCGGAGTGGCATAGCGGAAGCCGATTCCCACTGAATTTGTGTAGTTCGATCCGAAATCGCGGAACCCAACATGCTCAAAAACGTTTCCGCCATCGTAGAAAGCGACGAACCCGAGGCCTTTCTTGATCGGTATTGGAATCCGGAACTCTGAGTTGAGGATGAACAGTTCGCGTCCACCCGTGGGCACCTGGATGAAAGAGCACGTAGACGCATTGGAAGGATCGCCGCACACTTTGACCGAGCGTTGCGGTCCCGCTCCGTTCAACGGAAAGCCCCGCAGGGTGCTGCCACCGCCGGAGAAGAACAACTCGCTCACCGGGACGTGGCTGCCGGCAAACTCCTGTTCAACTCCAATTCGCAGGCTGTTTGCCCACACGATCCCTTTCCCCACTCCCTTGTAATAAGCCTGCTGAGCGCGCAGTCTCGCGAAGTTTACGCTCGACCCCAGCGAGCTGGGATTGATCCCGAGCTCCGCCGTCTGGTACATGCCTTTGTGCGCGTCCAGTGGCTGATCGCGGGTGTCGTGGACGTAGGTGCCGGACAGAATCGAGAGCCGTACGTGCTGATCCGCGGGAGATACGAGGTCAGGGATCAGCAGGTTGGAGAGGGCGGTCTGACGATAGTCATAGCGCAGAGAAACAGTCTTTGTTGCGGCCTCATTCAAAAGCCGTTCCACCTGGAAACCGAAATCCCCAATCCGCGATGTGAAGATGGGATTTTCGCAATTGCGCTCGCCCGAGAGGGTAAAGCTTGAACCCCAGTCGGTGCCAATGAAGTGAGGATTCGTATAAGAAACAGACCCTCGCTGGACCAGCCGCGCGCCCAATATTGCAAAAGTTAGTGTCTCTCCCAGTCCTCGAAAGTTGTTCCGCGTGTATTGGAATGTTGCCCGGGGCCCCCAGAAAGTTTTCTGGCTCGTCTTGAATGTCGACGGCAAACCCACCGGCGGAAGTCCCGGCAGCGCGACCGTGCCGCTGGGAATGCTGCCGCCGCGATTCACCACTTCGAAGCCGAAACCGTACTTGATGTCGTTTTGCCGGCTTTCGTGCAGCTTGACCAGAACGTTTTCCTCGGTTTGAGTGGTTACCGGGCGACGAGGATCGATTTCGGCCCAGTCGAAGATTCCGAGATTGTAGAGCCGGCCTTCGGCACTCATCAGGTCATCTTCCTGAAGTGGCGCTTCCGTTTTCAGTCTCACCGTTTTGTCGACTAATGACTGCCGTGTGACCTTCGCCCCGAGAGTTACGACCGACCCCAGAATTACCTTCGGACCTTCGGAGATCGTGTAGGTCACGTCGAGCCGATGAGGATCTTTTCCAGCCGGACGCGTAGTGGCACGAAAGTTCGCATTCAGGTAGCCCATGCGTAAATACTGCGCGCCAATCTGATTGCGGTCATCATCGACGTTCTTCGTGGAATAGGGCAGGCCCTCTGTGACCTTCAATCCTTGAGGCGCGAGGGCGGATATCGGCACTGTGTTATTTCCCACAACATGCAGCGCCTCAACGATGTCTCGCGGCCCTTCCTTTACCCGGAAAGCCACGGAAATGTTGCCGCCGGTCCGTTTGACTTCGGGTGTAACTGTTACGCTGCTAAAACCCGCCGCCTCGTAGACTCGCTTGAGATTATCGGCGCTGGTTTTTACCAGGCGCTGGCTGAACGTGCCGTGAGTGAATATCCGTCCCTCTTGAACCTTTAGTTTCCCTTGCAGTTGCTTGTCTGAGAGGCCCTGGTTTCCAACAATCCCAGCCTCTTTGACCTTGTGCCGCTCTCCTTTGATGATGCGAAAGAGAATGGTTTGGCCATCTGGCGCGGGCTGCACCTCGGACTGCACTGCGGCGTCGAAATAGCCCTTCGATTGAAAATGTGAGATGAGATTCTCGCGGCTCTCCTGAATCAGTTCAGGATCGAGCCCAGCGATTTGATAGATGGGCAGCAACTTCCTCTTTGTACGTCCCCAGACATGGGCGCCTAACACATCAACGTGGGCCTTTTCGCCGGGCGTGACGTCGAAGTGAATGTTGGCGCGGTTAGTTTCGGGATCATACTCACCTCCTGCCAGTTGAACCCGGCTGCCAAGATAGTCGTGGGCGATCAACTGCGATTCCAGATACTGCGTGGCGCTCTGTACTCTCCTCAGCGAATACGGCTTCCCTCGGCGGATTGCCAGGCCACGGACACGCGCCCTCCATGATGTCAGTGCGTGCTGGAGTCGCGGCTCCTCCTCCACCGGAGCCCCCTCAAACATGACATTGCCAAACCTGGCATGACGGTTGAGGTCTACGTGGAACAACACATTCACCACTTCATGCACGGTGTCAGTCTGGATCTCGTGCTTCACTTCAGCTTCGAAGTAGCCGTTCTGTTGAAAGAACTTCGTGAGTGAGGCCTGAGCAGTCTCCAGATCGACAACCGAATATGGTCCCCGTGGCGGGTAGTCGGAAACCTGTAGCAGGCGGGAGTAGGCAAATTTGCCCTCGGCGCCGGGAAAGCCAAAGGTGCCGAAATAGAACGCCGGCTGACAAACCAGCAGAACACGCACGCCGTCCGCCTGCGGGCGAATCTCGACCTGCACGTCCTCGAGCCGAGCTCTGCTCTTCAGTGCCGCAATCGACTGATCACTCTTCGCCCGCGAAAACGGTTGCCCCTGGCGCAGCGTCAGAAGTGAAGGGAGGTTCTCCTGATCGAGATCAGGCCGTCCCGCAATTTCGACTGAAACCACGTTTTGCCCCTCGTAGGAAGGCAGGACCTGTTGCACCTGCGGCGCCGTGGCCGGAACCTGCTCCTGCGCTCTTGTCGTGACCACTGGCGCGCACAATATTCCCCCCAGCAGCAAAGTTGCGCGAACGTACTCCGATAAATCAATCCTTCGGTTTCGCATGATCCCGGTTATTTCCATTGCCATCCGAATCGCGTTTGAAACCGGATGCGCGCACCACGGCAGACACGCAGGGAACTTCAGGCTCTGGTTGGATGGCAATAAACAGCTCTGTTTTGTATGAGAGTCGGAGAAAAGTACTGAAAGTCGCCATCGGGCGAGCCATAATAAACAATCGACCCTGGGCACGCAGCTCTGGCCTTGGCTGCATCCAAGGTGGGTGCAGCTGCAGAAGGTAAAGTCGGCGCTGGTGCGAGCGTATATCGACGTCGAGCGCAATCACACCCTCCAGATGGCAGCGGCCCTCTCCTATTACTTTGTGATGGCTCTTTTCCCCGCGCTGATTTTCCTTTCGGCAATCGTCGCCTTCCTGCCCGTTAGCGGACTCTTTGACCAGGCGCTTGAACTCATGAGGCCATTTGTTCCGGTGGAAGGCATGATTGTGATACGCAAGGTGCTTGACGACGTGGTCACGCCGAATCGTGGCACCTTTTTGTCTCTGGGATTGATCGGCACTCTTTGGACAGCGTCAGGGGGATTCGCGGCTGCGATCGAAGCTCTCAATATTGCCTACGACGTCCAGGAGACCCGCCCGTTCTGGCGCACCCGACCTCTGGCAATGATTCTCACCCTGGTGATTGGACTGCTTCTCCTGATAGCGCTCGCTACCATGATTGTGGGCCCGCACTTTGGCCAATGGCTGGCGAATCGAATGCATTTGTCCCGCATTTGGTTATGGGTATGGCCGTACCTCCACTGGTTGATCGCGGTTGGCTTTACCGTGCTCGCGGTTGAAACTCTTTACTTTATCGCTCCCAACGTGAAACAGCGGTTTCTTGCTACCCTGCCGGGCGCTCTGCTGTCGGTAGGCTGCTGGATCGGACTCTCCTACATGCTGGGCATTTATTTCCGGCGCTTCGCGAACTTCAACCTGACCTATGGAACCCTGGGAGCCGGCATTGCATTGATGGTGTGGTTGTACTGGACGGGATTCGCCATGCTGGTTGGCGCCGAATTAAATGCGGAGCTTGCCAAACGCACCCAGGAAGGCGCGATTGAACAGAAGGAAAACCCGCCGGAGCGGGCCAAACTGATTGCCTGAGACTGTACCCGAAATCTGCCTCCTTGGCAGGCGTCGTCTGGTGGGTTCAGTGAGATCTACCAAACGAAGCCGCCAGGTACTTTTTGTTTATACCTTTTACCCAACCACCCGACCGACCTTTGCCCGCTACCAGTGGAACCATTTCAGCGGCACATCGTTCCAACTGGATGGCACTGACAATCGCGACCCTGTCCTGGGAATCATCGTGATTAATCCTGCTTTGGAGTCCGTTACCCAGGCAAAAGTCACGACTCAGAACTACGGAGTTCGCCCCGGCCGGCCCGTGACCCGAAGATTCGAGCCTTTATTTTGTTGGGCTACCCACACGTCTGCCACGACTCTCCGTTCATCCTCTCGATTCTCACTGTCGCGTTGTAGTCGGGCTCCCGGGAGGCGATGTCTATCTCTTCTCGCGAGAGCAGGCAATTGCCCTCGGGCCAATGGACTTCGAGATTGCCCGGCTTAATTTCGTCGATCATGGCCCGACCGACATAGGTACCGACACTTGAAGCCAGGCGAATCGGTTCGCGATTCTCAACGCCGAGGCGATTGGCATCCTCCCGTGAAATGAGAATGTCACCTCGGGATGCCCCGGTTAATGGATCGATGGCTCTGTGGACCATAGAATTGAACTGCTTGCCCCGCCGCGTGGAGAGATAAAACATGCCCTTTGGGGCCCGCCGCTTCTTTGGAGCGCCGGCAGAGAAAATGGCCTTCCCGTCGGGCGTGGCAAACCTGCCGTCAGCAAACAGCTCACTCCCACCCCACTGGAAGTTGTCTCCCTCGCCAGACAGGCGCTCGATCCCAGCGTACAGCGGAATAGCGCTGCCCATTTCGTCGCGAATTTGCTGTGACGAGGTGAGGCGGATCTTGCCCTTCAGTTCTGGCCGGACCCGGACGGCGACCTCGCCGAAAACCTCCCACTCCGGTTTGGCCGCGCCGATGCGCCGACCTGGAATTTCCGGAGAAAAGATAATGCGGCGCTCAGTTGAGGTCTCGGTCCCGCCGCCTGGAGACTCGTAGCGCGTGGTGGCCGGAAAAACGATGACCGTATCCCTGGGGGGCAGCAGCATCATCGAGGAGAGCACAACATCCTGGTGGATACGAGTCCTCACATTTTCCAAAGCCTGGCCTGCCGCCGCTGGGTCCGGGAGCGTCTCGAGGAAATTGCCGCCAACCATCCAGAAGACATCGATCTCACCGCGGTAAGCGGCAGCGACCATTTCTGAGGCGGAAAGGCCTGGAAACGTGGGTAACGTGAAGCCCCACACCTGTTCAAAGCGTTCCTGCTGAATCTTGTCCAGCCACGGAGCACAGCCAACCTCGGCTCCGCCCTGCACACCCGAGTGTCCTCGGATCGGCATGAGGCCAGTCTTTTCCTGTCCCACCCATCCGCGCGCGAGACTGACGTTTATCAGCGCTTCAATCGTATCAACGCCATGCGCATGCTGAGTGAGCCCCATTGACCAAACAAAGATGCCACTCCTGGCGTCTCGCAGGATCTCGGCAAAGCGCCTCATCTCCAGACGCGTAACGCCACTCTCGTGTTCGAGAAGGTCCCAGTCCTGTCTTTCCACAGCGGCCTTCGCCTCGTTGAAGCCGGCCGTTCGCCTCGCAACAAAGTCTTCATCGACCCATCCTTCGGAGACGAGAATCTTGAAGACGCCGGTCAAAAACGACAAATCTCCACCCGTATCGACGGGAAACCACTCATCCGCGAATTTTGTTCCAAACAGTGCCGATTCGGTTATTGAAGGAACCCAGTATCTTCGCAAACCAGGCTCAAAGTATGGGTTTACGACTACTACCCTCGTCCCTGCCTGGCGGGCGTAGTAGAGATATTTCATCGTCACCGGCTGGTTGTTCGGGGTGTTTGAGCCGAAAAAGACGATCAGATCAGTGCCGATCCAATCGCGATACGAGCAGGTTGAGGCACCGTAGCCAAGAGTCTTTTTCATAGCAACCGTCGAAGCCGCGTGGCAGAGGCGAGCCGAGTTGTCGATATGGTTCGTGCCCATTGCCCGGGCAGCCTTCTGGCCCGCGTAATAGTGCTCGTTCATCATGCCGCGTGAGGTCATGTAGACCGCCAGTCGATCTGGAGTTGTTAACCGGATCTTTTCAGCCGCGCTGGCGTAAGCCTCTTCCCACGAAACCACGCGATATCCTCTCTCACCCTTGTGCCAAATCATCGGTTCAGGTAATCGGCCGAGCGCCCTCAGGTCTTGCGAGGTCATGCGATGAAGCGATGACAAGTCACTCAGGCGATCGGGATCAAGCGCCGGGGAGGTATTCAGGCGCATCAGTTCCAGGCGCACCATACACAGGTGGACACCATCCTGGGTCCAGTCTCTCAGCCCGGCTGTGCCCAGCGCGCAGCCATCACAAACGCCGTGTTTCAGGATTCGCCAGGCGAAGGGAAGCTGGTCACGGTTTTCCCAGGCCACGCGCAGCATCTCGGCGTACTGGTTTGGCTTACGCTCTGTCGGATTGCGCGGAATCATCGAGGCCCACAGTGACGGCTTCCAGCCCATATTTCAAAACTCCCGGTAGTAGTTTAGGACGGAGGAGCACCGCAGAGCTACCTATTGTGCGGGGCTTAACGAATACAGGCAGCAATGACGGACGGTCGATCAGGGTCTTGGTGCCGCAGAAATCCACGGCGCAGGACTTGACGAGGCTGGCATCGAGTTGGTGCTGGCGTATGAGCTGGCAGAGGCGATCGCGGACTTTGAGCCCGCCGCAGTTATGAATTCGGCTGGCCAGGCGTATTTTGCCGCGATTCAGTGCTCGAGAATAGTCTCATCTTCCATACCGGAGCCAATTACGAAGAATATAATGCCGTGCGAATGACTCTCACTCCCCGAGACCAAGCTCGGTGCGCTATGGGGCCGATGCACGGGTATGGCATCGCGCGGCGGATTGAGCAGACGAGAGGAAATGCGCTGGCGCTGAACTATGGAACTCTGTATCCCGCGCTGCTGAAGCTGGAGCAGGAGGGGGCAATCCGGGCGAAGTGGGATGTTTCGGACAACAACCGCAGGGCGAAGTCCTGTGAGCTGACGCGCGCGGGGCGCAGGCAACTGGAGCGAGAAGCTCGCGAGCTGGGAGCAGACGATGGCGATCGTGGCGCGGTTCGCAGTTTGCGCGCTCGCTTTGGTCCTCCCGGCGAGCAGCAGAGGCCAGGCACCACCCTCAGCGAGCAAGGTCTTCCGCTCCTTTGACCGTGTGTTGCTTTTGGAGGAAAAGGGTGAAACCTCGGCAGGCGTAAACGTGGGCGACCTCAACGGCGACGGCCTTCTCGACATCGTCCTGGGCAAGGGCCGCCACTGGCCGCTCTACAATCGCGTGCTGCTGAATGATGGCAAGGGCGGTTTCACCGCGAGCAACCTCGGCACCGCTCCGGACCGAACCTATTCCGCGGCCCTGGCGGACATCGATCGCGACGGCGACCTGGACATTATCGTCAGCAACGATGCGCCTGATCGCAAGCTTGTCTACCTGAATGACGGCAAAGGACACTTCACCGAGGCCGGTACATTCGGCAGCCCGAACTGGAGTACGCGTTATGTGACACTGGCCGACCTGAACGGCGACGGCTATCCGGACATCGTGGCCGCCAACCGCGGCGACTATCCGGACCTCGTGGACGGCAAACCCGGCAAAGGCCCCAAAGTCCCCACTCCGAGTTTCGTCTGCCTCAACGACGGCAAGGGCCACTTTCCCACCTGCGAAGCGCTCCCGACAGAATCGGCAACATCCATCGTAGCGGCGGACCTCGACGGCGATGGAGCACTCGACCTGTTCGTCCCGCACCGCGATGGCGGCCAGAGCATCATTTTGTGGAACGATGGGAAGGGTCATTTCCCGACATCTACGAAAGTTGGGCCGGCCGCTGCCTGGATCCGCATGGGCGCCGCCGGCGACTTCGATGGGGACGGGCGGCTGGATCTGGCGATCATCGACGAGCAGAAACGGGCGGCTTTCGTGATCTTCAATCGTGGGAGACGGCAGTTTGGGGAACCGGAGCAGCTTCCGGGCCCGCCGCGGCCTCCGTACGCGCTGGCAGTTACCGATCTCAATCGCGACGGCCGGCCGGATATCGTGGTGGGCTATGTCGAGATGCCGGGGTCGGTGTACTTCAACACAGGCCCGCACAGTTTCCACGAAGTCCGTTGGAATGACGGCAAGGGCACCGTGTATGGGTTGGCGTTCGCGGATTTCGATGGCGACGGTTGGCCAGACATCGTGGCTGCCCGTTCCGACGCGCCGAATGCGATCTGGTTCAGCACCGAACCGATGCCAGGCCGATAGCGGCGGTTCTCGCCGGCTTGCCGCCTGGAGGACAGGATGGGTCCACCCGGCATCTGGTCGACGGCATCCTGGACCCCGATATCTGAGAGTCCGACTGGGTTGCAGCCGTACGGCTCGGCACACTACCCGCCCCCAGCGGGTTCAAGGCGACCGGATCAGGCGCTGATCTCGACGGGGTTAGAGAAACGCGTATCAAAAGCCGGAACAGCTGCCACTGCCCGCACGTTAGCAGGGTATTTCTTCACCACCTTTTTCAGAGATGAACTTCTGGAATTGCGCCACTATCTTATCCCGCCGCGCCATCACGGTCCGTGGCCACAGCCAATCCGCTATGAATCGGGCCTGGACGCTGGCGCCAGCCTGACCGGGGCATTGTCTTTGCTCCCGGGAAAACAGGTAAGTGGCCCGCGGCAAACCAAATGCTATCGAAGACGGGGGGGCGGCTGGTTCTCGGCGAAACCGGCGCCTATACGATCGGCGAAAACAGGCGAAAACAGGGATTGACTTTCCCGAGGATGGAAAGCACAATCACCCTAGACCCTAGAAATTGGAGAGTGCTTTTCGTTTCTCTTCTCCCGTCGCGCTTTGCGCGACCTCCTGGTTTTTGTGAAACCCCAAAAGGAGATATCACATGACGAAATTCGCTTGGTCTCTATGGAAAGATCAGGAAGGGCAGGACATCGCGGAATACGCAGTGATGCTGGCGGTCATCCTCGTGATCGTGGTTGGCACGATTCGTTTGGTTGGATCGAATGCCAATAACGTGTTCTCATCAGTCGCCAGTTCGGTGAACTAAAATCGAAGCTAAGGTCGAATTTAAGCGCCTCACCCCAAAGCAGGAGGGGCGCTTTTCTTTTTGCTTCGAAAGAGGATTGCCTTGACTCGCGTTTCGCGAGTTTTCATGTTGACTTTTATTCTCCGCTAGCGCAAAGTCTGCCCGACGATTAGTAATCGGTGACTACTGGCTGTTTCTGTTTGGTCTCTGCTGGAGAGGATTTCGACAATGCGGCGCGAAGCCATTGGCGAAACCGAGGCACGCTGGGTAACCATCCTGGACACTGGCCATCGTCTTGTCCAGAATGAACTGTCGTGTAAGGTCGACTCCCCTCCGTCTCGTGATAAGTTGCGGCTTAGGCAAGGATAAACCCGTATGCGCTGTAGCTCTTGAGAGTCAAGGAGTGACGCCATGGCTACGAGTGACACCAAAGACTGGAGCGAACTCTTCGATGTTGCATTGTTTGAGGCGAACAGAACCAACTTACGGCAACGGATGGAAAGGGCGACGAATGCGATTCAAACGAGAATGGAAGAATTGCTCGAAGACGAGAATGCCGGTAGCATCTCGGAAAGAATTGCACTCCGCAATGCGCTAACAACCCTGGCTGATCTTCAGAAGATCGCCTCGGTTCGGAAGCCTAACGGAACCGCTAATCGCGGAAGGGGTCAAGCTGTAAGCGGTTAAGCCCGAGATCGCAAGCCTGATACCCCCATTTAGATGCAATAACATACAAAAATCCCATAGCTTTGGTCGCAGTTTCAAGGCATACTTGTCCGCTCCCCCGGGGCCTGCAGGGGAGTGTATATGCTAGTCGAAAGCGAACTACCGCAAATCAATCTCGCTGTCCTCAATGCCAGGTCCGATCGCAAAGTTTACCATCGAGTGTTTTTCGCCTTTGCATTGCTGATCGCAGCTCTGGCTGCGATCGTAGTGAAGTATCGTCCGTTCTGGTTCGATTCGCTCAGTTTCGAACAGGCGGGGACTCAAACGACGTCGGGTGCAATTACGAAAGGCAAACCACGGGTCAAACCCGCCACCTCTCGAAGGGGCAGCACAAATCAGCGCACACCATCCGCCCCTGTACCGCAGACGGGAGGAGCATCCGAGCATCCGGCCTTTTTGATTGGTCCACTCCGGGTTGATGTCACGTATTCCAGCGGCAGGCACGAGACTCTTTTGGCTCGAAATTCCGCCGTCAATATCGATATGCAGCGCAATCCATGGCAGTCAGTGCTCGTGCCTGCCCCTGCACCCGAGACCGGAGTGATCCAGGCCGCTGAACGCGTTCATTTATCAGATCAGACCGTGGAGGTCGTGGTAGATCCCGTGAAACCCGTATATCCTCGGCTGGCGCAACAAAGTCGCGTGGAAGGCTCGGTGGTGCTGCATGCGCGGGTAAGTAAGGATGGAATCGTTCAGGCTCTGACGGTGATCAGTGGTCCGGACATTTTGACCCCCGCCGCGCTGGAGGCAGTCAAACAATGGCGCTTCAAACCGCATTACGAGTCCGGAGAGGCTGTTCCAACCGAAACTCGCGTTACCGTGAACTTTACGATTTCCACGCCTTGACCTCCGCTCCGCGAACCGGCCACATTTTCCGAAGCGGCCTGGATGTCTGCCACGACAGCATCCACCGGGCGCTGAAACACCAGAAATGATTTACCTTTTTTCTAGAACGGTGAGTACCCATGCCATGAGTAGGCAGAGCATGGCGTAGCTGATGACACCGATCGTGTAGAGGTTAGCGAATCCGACCACACGCCACTCCTTGATGCCCAATACACTTCGGCTCCCACCGGAAACATAAGCGCCACAATCCAGCCGCGACCCTCGACATGGCGAACTATTTTAACTGTCCAGAAATGAAGACCGAAACCACCTGGTAGTAGTCCGATCTAAAAGATGCCTGGAACGCGCAACAAGATGACCTGACGCGCTCTGTTCATGGCGGCGTGATCATAACCGGAAGATCAAAGGAGTGCCGTGCGGGTAGCGGTGCAGTTGCACTCCACAGAGCCGCAATCGAGGCTTTCTGTGTCACCATTGCGTTGGTGACTAACCAGCCTTGGCAGCTTTGGCCCTGGGATGCTCGGCACAGTTGTGAGCCGCAAATTGTTCAGAGAGTTGCACGTCGAGGTTGAGGATCCATTCATTCAATGACCCCCCGAGGGGCGAGTTAGAAGGAATGAACACCCAGGCACATTCAGAGCAACCCTCCCATCCATTGCCATCCCGTCCTTTGAGCGATACTAATTTGCGGGACGGCCTTTTTTGGCCTTGACGATGCATACAGCCCTCACAAACGGACGGGGGAATAATACGCCAAAGAAATCGAACAGGCAGAGAAATTAGACTGAGAAGGGTTAAACGATACCCGAATGCCCCCTCCACCATGAACTGCACAGAGCCAGGGGGCGCACTGACTTCGACGGCGGGCTACCGTCTCCTATTGGAGCCTTTCTTCATCTCTTGCCTACTCAGCATAACGTTGAGACGCATAACCATTCCGGCAAGGCTTTTAGAGTCGGTTTCGCTTTGAGCCAAATCGTGTAACTTTTTCCACCCCCGCGGTGGCTGTGCTTCCTTCACAGCAGATCTCTCCTCATCGCGCACAAGGGTAGATCGGCAGAGTAGGGCGATGCCGTGAAGGAGATCATCTGATGGGGGCCTCTTTTCCGTCTTTGACTTCTGCTACCATCAAGAAATCCTCCTGGGTCACCTGCAGCTGGCGCAGGCTATCGCGGAAAATCGAATGGTCGTAAGCAACAAGGATCCGGATCGGGGTTTCTCCTTCCTGCGCACTGCTTAACCGTTCCTTTGTGGTATTTTGATTTCCAGGCGTGCTCCCCGGCCCGGTCTGGTGTCGATGATGAGCTCCCCCCCGACGGCGCGGACCCGCTCTTTGATGATCAAAGGCCCGCGATGCGATTCCTCCAGCTCACAGTGGGGAAACCGCCCGGAGAATGGAAAGCCCCGGCCGTCATCGTCGATCGAGAGAATCCAATCCCCTTCGTGCGAAGTCAGACGTATTAGCACGTTCTTGGCATTGCTATGCTTCGTTACGTTGACCAGACCCTCTTGGACAATACCGGCTATCTCGCGGCAGATGTGGGGCGAGAACGAGGTTTCGGAAAGATCGCAAGCGAACTTTGCCGCAATGCCCGTGTCATATTTATATCGCTCGATCATGCCAGCCAGAGCGTCGACCAGTCGCTTGGGATCTGAATCCAATGGTTTGAACTGCTGGATTAAAGTCCTGATATTTACGGGTTCGTTTTGCACGAGCTGTTGAATGTCGAGAAGTTCTTGATTGCGTTCGCCGACGGTTATCGTTGCTTGAGTGTGCAAGGCATACAGACGAAAGGCAATCGCATGCAGGGACTGAACCACACCGTCGTGTAAGTCGCGCGCGACTCGTGCCCGTTCAATTGCTGTCGCGCGAGAACGCAGCCTGCGCAATAAATTCGACCAAGGAACTGCCACCCTGGATGCTGTCCACAAACCACGTAAGCGTCGCGCTGCCACCCGATACTGTGGCTGTAAACAGCTGCGATTGGGAGGTGGTTACGGCAGTGAGATGCGGCGAGAGGGAGACGGTGATGGTGCTCGGAGCCGGAGGAGTTGGTGTCGGCATTCGAGAGGTGAAAAAGCTACGGCCCCTGCGGGAGGTCAGCCCAAAGAACAGGACTGCCCAGACAAAAAGCAGGGCGAAGATCGGACGATTGGTTCGCCAAAAAGGCGAATAACGGGTTTCAAAGAGAATTGAGATTTCTCCTCAACTCGCTTCGATGTAACTCAATCGTTTATTTGCGGGAAATAAAGTTGGATGGCCACCGAAGCAGGCACCACGCCTGCCTCAGGCTCCCTGGGGAGTCACAAACAGTGCCCAGCCCGGCTGCGCAATCTAGCACAATTCACATTGGTAGTTCAACTTTTGGGGAACTCAAGCCTGTACATTTATTGAAAAGCAGGATGACGTCGGAGGGCAGTGGCCTACCGACTGGCCGCCCTTGATTTGTCGACCTTAGAGTCCATGTCACTTCCGATTGTGTGCTCCCGCCGGCCTCTACCGGTCAAGATGGTCTTTCTCTTCCTATATCTCTTTCGCTCGAGGTCACGATATCTTTCCAGGTTGGCCGCCCCTGCGGCTACCGTTATCTTCGAGCCTAAGGATGTCGGTTTCGCTCCATCCCAAGTCCCATCGGTCCAAGTCCCAAAGCCTGCCAGAAGCCGTTGGGTTTTAACAAAATGGCATGAAAGACCACTCGCTCCGTTCTCGCATTGGTATGAAGTACGGCAGCGACAATATCAAAGACAACCGGAACCCTCAGTCGGATTCGGGAATGGTTCCTCACGGCCGCCAGCAAAATGGTATTGAAGACAGAGGGCGGTCGTGGTTGGCACGATTTGTTTGGTTGGATCGAATGCGAATAACGTGTTCTCTTCGGTTGCAAGTTCGGCCAATTAAAAACGTTAGGTAAAAAACAACGAAGATAAGCGCGATCCCAATTTGAGCGCCCACCCTTAACCGGGTTTTGCTCGCTCCAGGTTCCGCGCTCTGTTTTTCGGGATGAAGCTCCGCGCCGGCCCCGTCAGCTACGGGCCGTGGGTGCGCCTGACTCTGAAAGCCGACATCAGGGTCCCTTTCATGGCTGTCGCAGCATCGTGCGACAGTGGCGCGCAATCTGCGTTTCTTCCTGGGTTGGGACAATCTGAATCTTGTCCGGTGTGAGGCTGAGAACTTCCAGGCCGCGCGTGGCAGCGGACCGAAGATAGGCGCTGTGTTCCCCGATCCCCCCGGTGAAGACGAGAAGGTCTACGCCGGCGAGGAGGGCAATATAGGCGCCGATGACCTTTCGCACGGCAACAGCAAAAACATTTAGCGCAAGCGTGGCCTTTGGGTGGTTGGTGCGGGCGAGTTCCTCGAGTGCCTTCACATCGCTTTCGCCCTCCGACAGGGCGAAGAGCCCGCTCTGCTGGTTCAGCAGTTCTTCGAGCTGGTTGACGCCGAGATTCTCATGGCGCAGAAGGTAAAGCAACACGCCCGGGTCGAGGTCACCGGAGCGAGTGCTCATTGGGATACCGCCGGTGGGAGTAAGGCCCATGGTGGTATCGATCGACGCTCCGTCGCGAAGAGCGCAAAGGCTCGCTCCATTGCCGAGGTGCGCGAAGATCGCTCGTTCAGGCAGCTGCGCGCCAAAGTGGTACACCAGGGACTCGTAGGAGAGACCGTGGAAGCCATAGCGACGAATGCCTGCATCGAAGTAGCGCTGCGGAAGTGGAAAGTGCGATGCCTCCTCCGGGATTGTTTGGTGAAAGGCATCGTCGAAGCAGGCGAAATGTGCCGCTGAGGGGAAGATGGTTTGCGCAGAAGCAATAAGGGACAGAGCCTGCGGGATGTGCAGTGGCGCGAAATGTGTGGCGGAGCGCAGATTGTCCAGGACTCGCGGCGTGATGATCTGATGAACGCGGAGGTTGGGACCGCCGTGCACGATGCGATGGCCGAGCGCTACCGGTGTGCTGTGAATGTGTTCCCGGATCGCGGCAGCGACAGCGGCGAGAGCATCGCTCTGGGACTCGAGTGTATTCCCGCGCTGGACAATCGGTTTTCCGTCAGCAGACCGAATGTTCAATGTGCCGGTGCTGCGTCCAATGCCATCGGCGCTTCCCGTCAGCAGCGGCTCCTCATCTCGTGCCCCGCGGTAATAGACACCGAACTTCAGCGAGGAGGAGCCGCTGTTGAGGACGAGGATGAGATCGTGTTCCCGGGAGAACTCTTCCACGATGCCTACCCCGGCCATTTCCAGTTGCGAATCTCTTCTTTGTCGATGCCCTCGGTGTGGGCGTAATTGACGCTGTCGATGATCTGATCCTTCAGCCATTCCTTGACGTGTGCACCGATGGGACGCAGGCGCGGAACCCGGTCGATGACATCGATCGCCAGGTCGAAGCGATCGACCTGATTGAGAATAGCAAGCTCCAGCGGTGTGTTGATGTTGCCCTTTTCCTTGTAGCCGCGGACATGAATGTTCTCGTGGTTGTTGCGACGATAGCTGAGCTTGTGAATGAGCGAGGGATAAGAATGGAAGTTGAAGATGACCGGCTTGTCGATGGTGAAGAGGGAATCAAAGTCGCGGTCAGAGAGTCCATGCGGATGCTCGGTCGCCGGCATGAGCCGGAAGAGATCGACGACGTTGACGAAGCGGATCTTCAGGTCGGAGAAGCGCTCCTTCAGAATCGCGACGGCTGCGAGCGACTCCATGGTTGCAATATCTCCCGCGCAGGCCATCACTACGTCTGGCTCCCCGCCCTCATCCGTGGAAGCCCAGTCCCAGATGCCAATGCCCTTTGTACAGTGGGTTACGGCATCTTCCATGTTGAGGTACTGGAGGTGGTCCTGCTTGTCCGCGACGATCACATTCACGTAGTCACGCGAACGCAGACAATGGTCCGCCACACTGAGCAAACAGTTGGCATCCGGCGGCAAATAGATACGAACCACATCGGGGCTCTTGTTGGTAACCACGTCAAGAAATCCCGGGTCCTGATGAGTGAAGCCGTTGTGATCCTGCCGCCAGACAAGGGACGTGATGAGGATATTGATGGACGGCACGGGTGCGCGCCAGTCGAGTTCATGCTTCGCCTTCTCCAGCCACTTGGCGTGCTGGTTGAACATCGAATCGATCACGTGCACGAAGGCTTCGTAGGTAGAGAGGAAACCGTGGCGGCCAGTGAGAACGTAACCCTCGAGCCAGCCTTCAAGCGTGTGCTCGCTGAGCATCTCCATGACCCGTCCCGATGCGTCGAGCTCACCGCCGTCAGCGTCTTCCGGCCTGGATTCGGCAAGCCATGTTTTCTTTGAAGCTGCGTAGATCGCCGTGAGCCTGTTGGAGGCTGTCTCGTCCGGACCAAAAACCCGGAAGCGGTCCATGTTTCGGCGCATGACTTCCGCAAGAAAGTGGGCGAGTACGTCGGTCGGCGGCGCATAGATCGCACCCGGTAACTTCATTTTGACGGCATAGTTGCGAAAGTCTGGCAGTTCGAGTTCCTTGCGCAGTAAACCACCATTCGCGTGCGGGTTTGCAGAAATGCGACGCTCCTCGGAGGGCGCCAGTTCCTGAAGCTCGGGTTTCAGGGTTCCGTTGTCATCAAAAAGCTCCTCTGGCTTGTAGCTGCGCATCCAGTCTTCGACAATCCTGAGGCTATGTTTGTTCGTAACCGGGTCGAGCACAGGAACCTGATGCGCGCGCCAAAAGTTCTCCACCTTATGTCCATCAACTTCTTTCGGTCCAGTCCATCCTTTCGGTGAACGAAGGACGACCATCGGCCAGCGCGGGCGCGCGGTGTCCCCCGTCGAACGAGCGTGCTTCTGAAGTGACTGAATCTCGTTGATGCACTGCTCCAGAACGGAGGCCATTCTCTGATGCATCGTTGCCGGGTCGTCGCCTTCCACGAAGTACGGTTTGTGGCCGTATCCGTTCAACAGCGATTCCAGCTCTTCACGCGGAATACGCGCCAGGATGGTGGGGTTTGCGATCTTGTAGCCATTGAGGTGGAGCACCGGCAGAACGGCCCCATCGCGAATCGGATTCAGGAACTTGTTCGAATGCCACGAGGTCGCAAGCGGGCCAGTCTCCGCTTCGCCGTCACCGACCATTACGGTGACGATGAGATCAGGATTATCGAACGCTGCCCCATACGCATGCGAGACCGAGTACCCGAGCTCGCCACCTTCATGAATCGAACCGGGCGTCTCGGGTGTGCAGTGCGAGCCGATTCCTCCGGGGAACGAAAACTGCCGGAAGAATTTAAGCATGCCGGCTGCGTCTCGGCTCTTGTCCGGATAAATCTCGGAGTAATAGCCTTCGAGATAGCAATTGGAAAGTGTGGCTGGCGCACCGTGACCCGGACCCGAAATGTAAATGACATTCAAGTCGTACTTCCTGATGAGACGGTTCAAATGGACCCAAAGGAAAGATTGCCCGGGATCCGACCCCCAGTGACCCAGCAGACGATTCTTAATATGTTCCGGTTTCAGCGGCTCGCGGAGAAGAGGATTCGCGCGAAGATAGATCATGCCTGCGGAAAGGTAGTTGCAAGCTCGCCAGTAGGCATCCATCTTTCTCAGCTCTTCGGGCGGGAGCGGCGTCAGAACGTCAGGTATGGCAGTCATGAAAAAGGACTTTCCGGGGCGCTTGCACGATGAGGGCGCCAGGATACGTTCATTCACAGCCTAAACGTTTCTGTTGCGGAAGGAAACTCCGTAGCGGGCGTGGCGAGCGTGGCGAGCACAATCCATATGGCAGCGGCGTCCGGCAGACTGGCACGCCGTGCCCCTGTATCTCGCTATGTCCTGTCTGTACAAACGATCCAATCGATTTTGGCACCTGCTGATTAAGCATGATTTGGTGCACAGTGTGGGGTCACCGCTAGTCGAGCTAACGCGGGCGCGACACGTTCACTTTCGAGCACGTCTTTTGCGTAGTGATGAAACGTCATTGATGGCTGGTTCGATGGTGCCAGGGGGAGTCGAGCGCCGATCTCGGTGATTGCTGCACTCGGGTGTTTCAAAGGCTGTCGTTTCGGGGATCAATCAATGAACACCGGAACACGCTGTCATCGGCGGAGGTGTGCCTCTACGCTTCGCAGTAATACGGGAGACGGGTTGATAATCGGACGACGCTCCCTTATTGCGAGGAGTGCCTCGACGAGGTTGAGACATCCACACCGGCGCAGCCATGCAGCCGCCATAATTGGTGAGCGATTCACGCCACCGGCGCAATGGATCAACAGTTTCCCATGTCGAACAGACTGCGCGATCGCTGTCATGACGGCATCGAATTGTCGTGCCGAGATCGGGCTGGATTCGGCAACTACGATGCGAGTGTAACTAACCCCCTTTGCCTTTCGCGACACGCTGTGGGAACAGAGAGAGACAACGGCCGTGATGCCGAATGGGTTTTCGGCTGCAAGCTGTGTCGCATCGTTGAGGCTGCCTAGATACAGCCTCTCCCAGATTTGAGTTATGGCCATAATTGCTTCGTTCTCGGCACAAGGTTTGCCGTGTGGAACGTTGGTTGGAGGTTCGGTCACAGAGCGTTTTGTCACGTGCCTCTTTCCAGAACCGTCATCTCAGACGCGTTGGTACTTATGTGGGTTGCTTGGGTAGGGCATTGTCCTGCCAGTGCAATTCTGTCGCCCTACCGTTGGGCGGCTGACAAATCGACAAGGTCATACCGACCTGGTGACAACAGGTCGAAAGTCAGATTGGGCATGGCTTTCAGGGAAGGCCGGGCCGAAATTCCCGGACCCCTGAATAAATTCCATCAGAATGGGACGAGAAACTGGGGCGGTAACAACCCTTAGGACAATGTTGAAATCCCGTGCACGGTCAGCAGACGGCGCCACGGCAATTCTGAGACAGTCTTCAATCTGGGCACAGCAAGTTGCGAGAGATCCCGTTTCCGGGACCGATTCGATTGGCGTTGTTAGTGGCCCTGATCCAGACTCCAAATCGTTTCCGCACCAAACGGCAACTGTGGGCCCAGAGTGGACTGGGTTTGGAGGCCCGTACGAGCGGGGAATATGGTTTTGTGGAAGGCCAGCTGCGGCGTGCCAAAAAAAATGGCATCGATTCTGGGTCTCAACCAGGACCATAATCATCAGCTGAAGAACCTATTCAAAGGTGCGGCCACCAGGGCCAGTGTACTGCCCGGCCCGTTTCAGGATTTCTACCAGAGATCACTGGCCAAAGGCATCAGGCCAACCATGGCGCGTCTCACACTGGCGCGCAAGATTGCAGCCATCACGCTAACTCGATGGAAGAAGGGAGAAAACTTCGACGCTGACGAACTGGAATCGCAAGCCGCTTCGATTAGAAGCGAGCCAAGGCTGGAAAGCGCAAACCATCTACGGGAGCGAAATGGCGCTCTTTAACGAGTGGATGCAGTCGTGTGCGCACATCGTGCTTGACACCGCTGACATTGTTGGAGAGGCGATTTTAAGTCAACAAGTTGCCCCAATATGCAGGGTGTGAAAGCCTAGATGACATCGCCAAAGATCATGTTACGCACACTGACCGCCGCGCAGATGGCAGCGGGCAGAACAAGGTAGACACAGATGATCGTCAACATGGTTGCTCCTTGGGGAACGAAATACCATTACATGTCTGGAATACACACGAATGTAACAACTGTACAGTTACCTTCGGGACATGCCTGGTACAGTTACCTTTGGGACAAGGCCCAAAACGGGGGAAATGACGGAATTTTTCGACTTCGCCACGCGCAAGAGAGCTGTGATCGATATTGTGAAGAAGCCAGGCTCGTAAAGAACTTCCACTGAAAACGAACCCGCACCCGTATATGCCAAATGTGCTGGAAGGGCGATTTGAATTTACGCCAATTCCGGGAGATCCCGGCAGGTCATAACGAGGCTCAGGGACGAACAGCGCCGCTATGATCCAGGTGGTGATGCCTACAATCGCGACTACGGCAACAATTCGAAGTGCCCTTGATTTCTGAAATTCGACTGCCAACACATCTTCATCATTGAACTTCCTGGTACTCCGGCTCGGTTTGAGCTTAGTCGCCAAGTCCTGGCGTCTCCCTGCTGTGCTTAGACTCTGATGCGTACTCAAGGCCTCGTGGCCAGGGCTCCAGCGGAAATCCTTGTCGCTTTACCTCGTGGGGCGTGCAGGCGTTGGGCGCTGCATGACCAGCCAAGGACCAAGGGATGGCCAAGATCGGGAGGCGAATCGATGTCAGTGTCGTCCCTGGGCAGATGAAGTAATGGAGTAATGGAGTAAAAGGTGGCAGAGGCTGACGAGTTGGCCTGCCAACTTCTCTCCCTTCATGTTGAACCACATTGAAAGTGTCCCCATGAAACCACAATAGAAATGTCCCCATGTAGAGTGCCCTCGACAGGGAGGCACCGCGATTGGGGAGAGCGAAATTGAGCAGCAAGGAGTTGAGTCGGGCAGAGGTAATGGGGCGGGTGAAAGCGGGCAACCTGCGACTGGGGGAAGCCAGCGAGATGCTGGAGTTGAGTTATCGGCAGACCAGGCGGCTGTGGGCGCGGTATCGCGAGGGCGGAGCGAAAGCGTTGCAGCATGGCAACTGCGGCCGGGAATCGAATCGGGCCTATCCGGCAAAGATGCGAGCGGCGGTGCTGGAGCGGGTGAAGGCCCGCTATGAAGACTTCGGGGCCACGCTGGCGGCCGAGCATCTGGCCAGCGACGATGGGTTGGAGGTGCATGCCGAGACGTTGCGGCGCTGGCTGCGGGAAGCCGGGCTATGGCGAAGGCAACGGCGGCGTAAGCCCTATCGGCAGCGGCGCGAACGCAAAGCTCACTTTGGTGAGTTGGTGCAGATGGACGGAAGCTTTCATGAGTGGTTGGAAGAGCGCGGGCAGCGGGGCTGTCTGATGCACATGGTGGATGATGCCACGACCGTGGCGCTGGGCCGGTTCGCGGCGGAAGAGACGATTTGGGCGGCGGTCGGGGGGTTGCGCGGCTGGATCGAGCACTATGGGGTACCCCGGGCTTTGTACACCGACTGGAAGAATGTGTACGTGCGGACGCCCAATGCGCAGGAGCGGATGCGCGGCGAAGTTCCGGTGACGCAGTTCGGGCGCATGTGCGCCCAGCTCGGCATCCGCATTATCGCCGCCAGTTCACCGCAAGCCAAAGGGCGGGTGGAGCGGGCGCACGGCACCCATCAGGATCGGCTGGTGAAGAAGTTGCGGCTGGCAGGGATCGCGAACTACGACCAGGCCAATGCCTATCTGGACGAGCACTATCTCGGCGAACACAACCGGCGTTACGCGCGACCCGCGGCGGAGGCAGCCGACTATCACCGACGACGGCCCACGGCGCGGCAACTGGACCAAGTGTTCTGGCTGGAGGAGGAACGAGTGGTGAGTGAGGATTGGGTGGTGCGCTACAACCATCGCCTGCTGCAACTGGAACGGCAAAGTCAGCACTGGGCGCCGGCCAGGAGCCGCGTGCTGGTGCGGGAAAACGAAGCCGGCAAAATCGCGATTCACTATCGCGGTCGGCGTCTCCTGTTCCGAGAACTCAAGGAGGCTTCTAAAGCGCTGAGCGGGGGAAGGGATGTTGCCCCTTCCCCCGCACCCCCATCCCTGAAGCTGCACCCGTTTACTCCAGCTTCAAATCATCCCTGGAGATTAGGCTTTGACTACAGAAACTCACGCCCTTCTTCCGAGCCGGGCTGAACCACAACCAGGGGACATTTCTATTGTGGGCAAAACGGGGACATTTCTATTGTGGTATGACACAACTGCTCTCCGCTTCATTGACTTGCTGTACCTTCCGCCTTAGCATTCTTGCGCATGATCGGGCAGACCATCTCGCACTACCGCATTCTGGAGAAGCTGGGCAGCGGCGGCATGGGTGTCGTTTTCGAGGCTGAGGATACGACGCTTGGTCGCCGTGTCGCCTTGAAGTTTCTTCCTGCCGGAGCTTAGTTCGGATACTGCGGCACTCGAGCGTTTTCAGCGCGAGGCCCGTGCGGCCTCTGCGCTCAATCATCCCAACATCTGCACCATTCACGAGATTGGGCAGCAGGATGGCCAGTTCTTCATCGTGATGGAGTTGCTGGAAGGCATGACGCTGCGGGATCGGATTGCGGAAAAACCAGTTGCCAACGACGAACTGCTGGAATTGGCGGCGGAAGTCGCCGAAGCGACTCGAGGCCGCTCACGGCCAGGGCATTGTCCACCGCGACATCAAGCCTGCCAACATCTTCGTTACCAGGCGCGGACACGCAAAAATTCTGGATTTCGGACTGGCCAAGCTGGCTCCGAGTGCCTGGTTCTCTGGGTAATGCGTCGACGGTAATGAGCGAGGTCCATTTGACCAGCCCTGGCACCGCCATGGGAACGGTCGCCTACATGTCGCCGGAGCAGGCAGCCGGAGAAGAACTCGATGCTCGCACCGACCTGTTCTCTTTCGGCGCGGTTCTCTACGAAATGGCCACAGCCCGCCCGGCGTTCTCCGGAAATACTTCGGCGATGGTCTTTGATGCCATCCTCCACAAGGCTCCGACCTCGGCGGTTCGTCTGAATCCTGACTTACCGCCGGAAATGGACCCGATTTTCAACAAATCACTGGAGAAGGACCGCAGGCTGCGTTACCAGAGCGCCTCTGAAATCGGCGTCGACCTCAAACGGCTGAAGCGCGAGATCGAATCGGGGCGCTCGGGTTCGGTTTCGCGGGCAGCACCTGCTCTGCCTGTCACTTCGACCAGGCAACGTTCATGGCTGCGAATCGCGGCGATCTCCGCTCTTGCGCTGGCTGGGCTCCTTGCCATCGCGTTCATTTTCCGGCCGACGCTTTCGCCTCCTCGGGTCACCGGATACACGCAAATCACTCACGATGGGCAGGTGAAAGGCGTCTTCGGACCGGTTGCCCCCATCGTGCTCACGGACGGCACCAGGCTCTACATTCAGGAGGCCGTAAATGGACGTTATGTGATCGGGCAAGTCGCGGTTTCAGGTGGCGACACGGTCGTGATGAACACACCGTTTCCGAACACCTCCCTGAACAATATCTCTCCCGACAAGACAGAGCTTGTGGTAGGCAGCTTCAATGGAGTCGAGTTGGAGCAACCGCTGTGGGCGGTCCCCGTCGTCGGCGGAAGTCCGCGGCGATTCGCAACTGTTACTGGAGAAGACGGAACCTGGATGCCAAACGGCAATTTACTCGTTGCGCATGAAAACCAACTCATCGAGGTGGACCGGAACGAGGTGTCCCGAAAGTTTGCACAAGTACCCGATTTTTACTTCTCGACATGGTGGTTGCGCTGGTCGCCTGATTCGCGAGCGCTTCGCTTTACCGCCGGCAGCCAGGGTCACAACACCATCTGGGAAACGTTGAGCGATGGTACCCAGCTTCGCGATCTCCTTTCCGACTGGCATGAGGCAACGGACCCGCTCCATGGCAACTGGACGCCGGATGGAAAATACTACTTGTTTCAAGCTAATCGCGCGGGCCGATCGGACATTTGGGCTATTCGAGAGGTGGCGGACAGGTTTCACAAGGAAAATCGACGACCGGTTCAAGTGACCGCCGGGCCCTTAAGTTTTTTCTCTCCCCAGCCGAGTGTTGACGGCAAGAGGATTTTCGCAATCGGCGTGCAGCTCCGTGCGGAGCTTGTCCGCTACGATGCAAAGTCAGCTCAGTTCGTTCCTTATCTGGGAGGTAGATCGATTACGCACGTAAATTTCTCAAGAGATGGGCAATGGGTGACCTATTTGTCGTATCCGGAAAGAGAAGTCTGGCGCAGTCGCGTCGACGGCACAGAAAGGCTGCAACTCACCCGCGCCCCCCTGGACGCCTGGGCACCGACCTTCTCGTCCGACGGCAGGCAGATTCTCTTCAATGCGTTTGGAGCAGGGGGAGGGCAGGGGATGTACCTGGTTTCGACAGACGGAGGTTCGATCCAGCCCCTTGCCTTAGCAGGCGCCCAGGGCGAGTGGTGTGACCGGGGTAATTCCATAGTTTTAATGGGCGGCCCTATGCAAAATTCCAGGGTCCATCTCTTCGACACCAGGACTTCCGAGACTACGGTTATCCAGGGCTCGGATGGTTTGCGCCAGGCGCGATGTTCGCCCGACGGCCGTTACATAGCAGCAGTAACTCAAGACGGAAAAAAGCTCAGGCTCTACGAGTTTGACACAGGAAATTGGTCTGATCTGTCAACCAGCGATATAGGCTTTCCACAATGGTCGGTTGATAGCAAATACATTTACTTCGATACCGGTTCCAGTAAAGAGCTGGCAATTTTTAGAGTGCGCATCGCGGATCGTAAACTCGAACGATGGGCTGATCTGCAGAACTTTCGCCGAGTAGTCGATCCCTGGGTTTCCTGGATGGGTTTGACCCCGGACGGTTCTCCCCTTCTCATGCGGGACACTGGCTCCCAGGAAGTTTATGCTTTGGACTTCGAGACGCCTTAATCCAGCAACTCGGCCCCGGAGGCTTCAGTTGCATTAGGCGCGACGCCCTAAACGTCGGCTTTTCGGCGAGATCGATCACGGTGGGGTGATGCTCTCTTTAATCCTGGACACGAACTTGGGCGTGTGGCCTTTGACCATTTGACGGATTCCAGGCCTGAACTCAAGGAAGAGGTTGATCCCTGCATCGCTGCCAATCGTGGAACCAAGAGTCTTGAATGTCGACGAAGCAGACCTTGCCCAATATGGCCGATAAGCCGTGGCGATAGCGGCCGAAGTCAGCACCCCGAGGAAATACGACGTATTCAGCGTTCGATCTCCGGCGTCTCTGCGCGTGATTAAAATGCGCGAGACTGCGTAGGTGGCCCGACCAAAAAAGCTGCCACTGGTCGACGGGTAGTAACGTGGGTCCTGCCTGAGCAACGACGCATACAGGTATCGGCCGAAAAAGGCACTGGACTCTTTTTGGATCAATGCGTCCTTATAAAGGGTAGTTAAGCCGGGTAGTCCTCGCGCACTGATGTCTTCCGAATCTGTTGTTCGCATTATGGCAGTACTGACACCTACCGCACCCAGGGTCAGCGGAGAGCGCGCTTCATTGAGGAACATTTGAAGCTTCCCCGCTTGTGGTCCGCGCTGTACCGACGGAGCATCAGGAAGAGATCTCAAGCCAGATATCTCTTCCCGCTGAGCCTGGAATGAGTTGGAGCCGTTAAACCGTAATCCCTGAATCCGGTTACCGGAGTGGTTCTCGCCCTGGCACAATCCCGCGCAAGCAGACAACAAAACGAAAGACATCACTTGTATTTGACCAGTTCGCATCATAGCTGGCCCTTCAATCCGACCAAAGACTCTGGGCTCGACGGGCGGAGAGTTCATTGGTGCGACAAGCGTGCGCCGACATAGTCTGCACGCCAGATGCCAATCGAAAACGTTTGTCTGGAAGGGGATTGGGCTGAAGAAGGCCAAAGATATGCAGTTTCTGCGGGTCTGACGGAACGATTTCTCATACCGTGAATACGGTAGACACAAGTGAATCACCTGGTCGCCCGATGGCGAACCTGCTCGTTCCTGGACCGACGATTACGTTGTCTTACACGCGGGGACGGGTCTCATTCGGCGGGCATGCCGCCAGCCCAAAACCACGCTTCTCTTGCCGAAGAAACCGTTGTGAAAAGACAGCGCGCGGCCCATGGCAGAAGCAGTCTTCGAAAATCGAATGGAAAGAGTGCCCGGGAATTCAGAACCTGAGCTCACCCTGGGTGGCGAAGTTATCGCAGATGAATACCAAAGAAATAAACGGCGCTGCCCACACCGATTGTTGCGAGCGTGGCCGCTGCAAGAATTACTCTGAGGCGAGTCTTCCACGAGTAAGGATTCCAGTTCATCGCCGCCGCCCTGAAATCCTCGATCCACTCTTCTTCATCGGTGTTCCGATAAAGTCCGGACTGAAATGCCGCCTGCAGGGTGCACTGATCGCTTTCAGGCAGGGCGACGAACCGAAACGGCTGCTGAGCGTCGGTTACAGGTACCAGCATTTCGGCTGTGCCGAGCACCGGTCCCCTCTCCGTCTGGAACGTCAACTTCACCACTGAACCCTGGTCCATCGGCTGGGGCAGGAACAATAGGCCCCCGGTACGAGAAATGACCTGCAGTTCGGCAGACGTGCGGCGGCCATTCTGAAACTGGAGGACAGCAGGAGTAGTATCGGCAAGCCGGAATCGAGGGGACCGCCAGTTGGCCGGCGGCTGGGGCGAGGAGATCACCAGGCTAGTATGTTCCCGGGCAGCAGAAAGTGAGAGATTACACAAGGACCTGACCTAAAGCAGCTTAAAATCGACTTTGGAACACTCTGAACCTATGACATATTTCCGCCAACCCAGCTCTGTTACTCGTGCCTCGCTTGAAATTTGAAGGATCATTTGCCGTTTTCCGGGGCCAGAGAGAAGGCGATGCGGGACGAACCCAAACTTGATCGTATTCTCAATGACGTCGCCGCCAGGGCCCTCCAGGCCACGGGCGCGACCGGTGTCGCCATCGGTCTCGGGCGGGAAGACGCAATGATCTGCTACGCCGCGACCGGGCTCCCATTCGCCGATCTCGGGGTCAGGATCAACACCGAGTCGGGACTCACCGCAGCGGCCATCCGCCGGCAGATGTCTCAGTGGTGCAGCGACACCGAATCCGACTCGCGAGTCGACATTGAGGTTTGCCGGCAACTGGGAGCTCGATCAATCATCGTTGTGCCAGTATGCGTCGGGGACACGGTAGTTGGTGTCATTGCGATCTTCTCGGCGAATCCTGATGCTTTTTCTCTGCGCGACCTCAACAGTGTGAAAGAGCTGGCGGAACTGGCCAGTGAGGCGATCGAAACTACTACCGTCGAAAATATTGCACCGCCTGCAACTGCGCCTGCCATTACACCGCTGGAGGATTTGGTGCGAGGGACAGGCGAAGTAAAACTCAGGGAATACGCCATGAGAATCCATCGTGCGATTGTTCTGGCGCTCACACGACGCAGGCCATGGTTTTAAGGCCAGCCGGAGCATTGGATCGTCGGTCAGCTAAATCGTTGACGGTGGAAGGTTGGGGTGCGTCGTGAGCTGTCTACAAGACGTGCGTCTCCGTGCAAGCGCCCGTCGCACGCAAATCGTTACGATAAGAATTCCCCCGAACACTAAAACGATGTCGCCGATGCTGAACAGCCCGAGCCGTGCCTGGTCCGCCAGTAGCGGCAAGCGCGTCTGCAAGGTCGCACTCTGCCACATCGGACTTGCAGGACGCACTGAGGGTGGCATTCCGATTACGGGCATGGACCCTGCATTGGTGTCCGTTACCAGGGCATTCATTCCCAGCCCGCAGAGCATTAGCAGAACGCCGGTCCGAACCAGAGGAGATCGAACCGCACGCAGCACGAGCCATAGGATTGCACAGGACTCACATAGCCAGATCGCTGGATGTTCCATCCACGCTAATTGATGTGCCGCTGTGAAGAAATGCAAAGTCTCTCTCCGAATGCTGATGACACGGAAACAGGAGCAAGTGCAATGCCACACCGCGCTCCACTCTAAGTCTCGCTTTGGCAATCAGATGTAAGAGGGAGCGTTGTGTGAATAACCGGGCTGAATTCCAGATGATTGCCAATTCGATTCACCCGAGAGGGAAACGCAGGCGCCTGCCTGGCTGCATGACAAGCCAGAAACCAGCAGCGGCTCGCCAGTTCCCAAACTACGTAGAACGCATCGAAAGGAAGCCAGCCCCTCCAGGCGAAGACGTTACGGCCGTAACCCGGGGCTATTACCAGTAACACTTGTAACCAGCCGGAGGATTACCAGGGAGCATCCAGGTCACCGATGTTTCGACACAAGTCCCGCAGAATCTGCGCGGAGCAGCGCTGGCATTTAACCTCCCGCAAGCCATAGCCCTTGGGTAATCTCGCGCATCCGATCCTGCGGTGAGATAGTCGCGTCCATGACCTATTTCCCCCAACCCAACTCTGTTACCCGTGCCACTCGCGTAAAGCTCGGTGGACAAGTCCTGGTTGTGATCCGGTCTGAGGTAAGCGGAAGCGTTCGAGCCAAACTGCACGTTCTTTCAGCGACTGGCGGTCTGTTCATTGTTGCCAGGCCGCTCGAACTCGGAGATTTCGTGCAGGTGAAATTCCAGACCAGCAAGGGAGCGGTTTGTGGAATGGCCGAGATGCTGAAGCCAACCCGGCAATCGAACGCCGGCTGCCTGCAACCGTTTCGCTTCGTAGCGCTGGAAGACGAAGATCACACCAAGCTTCGCATGGCCATGGAAGCTCTGCACGATCAGATCGGCGCCTCCGCGGGCAAAGCTCGCGCTCTTTGATCGCCGTTTCCCTGAGCCCTCGACACATCTCATCATTTGGGCGACTGGATCTTTCGTTTGGTGTTTAAGTACGGAACTCCCCGGAACGCATTAGAGCGTTTGCTGTATGGCATGCGACGCGCAGTTGTTGCAATGTGGCTTGAGTAAGGAGGCCAAGCCATGTCAGCAGCGTGTATGAGATTTGTTCAGTCGTTGAAGCATTCGCCGGCAAGCGAATATCGCGTTACGGAAGATGGCAGGATTGAAGCGCGGGTCCCGGAAAGAGGCAGCGATTGGACCGAACTGTCATCCGCTCAAGTCAGCAGTCATGTTATGCGAAACACGGTCGTTGCTCGCTGGCTGGAGCAGAATTTGGGCTGGAGAAGATTGCTGTGGGCATGTGTGGGGGAATCGCTGCACGCGCAGATGTAATTGAATGGCGTGCTTAGCATGAGCGGGAGCCCCGGCAAAGAGGTGGACTGAAGAGGGCGATGGATTCACTTCGATATGCGCTCTCGGCCCAATTTTCGTGACAATGAGCCGATCCGCGAAAGTTTAAAACTCAACCTTCAGCAAGCCGCGAAAAAATGCTGGTGCGGGTTCCGGGACGGGCGGAACGGGTGAGGGCTCAGGCGTTGGATCGGGCTTCGGAAGCTCCGGATCTGGCGCAGGGCCTGGGTTAGGCAGAACGTCCGGTCCGGCCTCGGCTGCGACAGGTGCCGGTGACATAATTTCCTCTCCGCGGAAGCTGGAAGTCCTCGTTCTATTCCCTCCAGGGTGGCGCAAATGCTGTGATGGAGGCCTGCTGGCTACCGCTTCGCCATTGTTCCCGTACCATCGTCAATCTCGCACCTGCCACTGGGACTTCCGTTGATGATGTAGTTCAATTTGAGCAGGCTTCCAGCATTGTCGACAGTTCCACTGAAGGTGACTGAATCCCCATCTGCATCGCTCCCTGCAAGTTCGACATTCGAGCCATTTATTTTGATGTGCAGGCGGTGGCTCCTGAGGCAATCCGAGACGAGACTCGCGTCGCCGACAAGGTGTCCACCCGAATCGTGATTGATTTTTACCGTAATCGTAAACGGTGAGATATCAGAATTCCGTGATATGAATGTTCCAGACCATGTCCCTCTGAGGTCGGGTGAGGTCTGCTGCGCCGGGCCAAATCCGAATACGGGATTGCCATACTGTCCGCTGTCCGTACCGGGTGGCTGCGCTCTGGCAAGGGCAATCGAAGACAGGAACACTACTACCGAGATTAGGCGCCTTATCGACATGGTGCCGTCTGTTGCCTCCCCCTGCACTCACGGCAGCAGGGCAATTCGCGTGAGAGCGACGAACACAGTGAGAATTAGTATTATCACTAACAGTATTCCACTGCTAAACAGCACAACTTCGCTGACCAAGTCGGGTTTCATCAGGTCATCCCGGCGCATTGTAGCCTCCTCGCAACCTAGATCCTCGAGCGAGACAATCGGTCGGCTGGAATGATGGGCCAGCCTTTGCGCGGCCGCAATGCCGCTGAATCTGTAGATCCTTACCAGGATCGCTGTAGCTTAGGTAACTGATGGGGTGGTTTCCTGACACTCAGATCGCGATTAGGGAAATTTCCGCGGTTCTCAACCCGCGGGGCAAAGCCCCTGGAACCCATTACCCCTGAGGCACTTGGCGCTGGACCGGGAAATGGATAGACTGTGCCGCAACTGTTAGTCTTGCATGGCCGACCAACTATCCAAGCCCCGGAGTCTGCAGCCTGCGGTTGCCATTCTGCTCGCCCTGCAAGTGTTGGGCGTAGCCTGGCTGGGCGATAGTCCGATTGGTTCGGTTCTCAGCCACTCGTTGCAGAGCGCTGCGGGTTGGCTGGCCGCAGCGTACGCTCTTACCGCCTACCGTCGAGCCTCGGGCGCCAGCCGCCACTTTTGGTTGTTGGCGGGCATCGGGTTCCTGCTGAGCGGGACCGTGCCACTGGGCTGGATGTATTACAGCGACGGGCTTGGCGTGCTCGTCCCCAATCTCTCGCCACTGCATTTTCTGCAGATCATTCCGGGCGCGTTTTTTGCCATGGCACTCCTGCTGGATGAGGAAAATGACTCCGCCCAGCTGGACTGGCCAAGCCTTCTCGATTTCGTCCAGGTTGTGATCGTTGTCTCCTTCCTTTATTTTGAGCTGTATTACATCCCGTCGCGGGTTATGGATTCGGGCAGCGCGATGGTCCGGGATGGTGTGGTGTGGAGCGCGGCTAACATTCTGTTGTGGCTGCTGTCCATAGTGCGGTTGAGTTTCACTCGTCCTGACTTTGTTCGGGTTGACGCTCCAGGGCTCGATTCAGTGAGCCCACTGCCCGCCCGCTCGTCACAGCTCCGCAGTCTTTACTGGGGAATGGCTTGCTTCCTTGCGGTACTTGCGCTCTCGTCGGTGATTGCCACGTTTGGGCGGATCTATCAGAAATCAGCCGGCGCCGGATATGACCTCGGGTGGTACAGCCTGTGCTGGAGCGTTCCCTTGCTTACCGCGGGCCTTCTGGCGGCCTGGCATCGGCCGAGCGGTGAAAAAAATGTTCCAGGCACGAGGCGCGCCACCATATTGAGGCTGGTGATTGCGAACCTTGGGCTGGTAATGGTGTTACTGCTTTTGGCGGAAGAGACCGGCCGCTTACCAGCCGAATTGAAGCCGATCGGTCTTGGGGTTGTCTTCCTTTCAGCCGTGATTGGCGTCGCCCGATTGGTGCTCACGCAGTATCGCTTGTCTGGCGCGGCCGAAGAACATAAGGAAAGCCTGATTCTGTTGCGCGCGGTCACGGAGGGAACGACCGACGCCGTATTCGTTAAGGACTTCAACAGCCGCTATCTCATGATCAACAGTGCCGGCGCGCGAATGCTCGGTCGGCGGGTTCAGGAAATCATTGGCAAGAGCGACAGCGAGTTGTTTCCACCCGACATGGCTCGGCAAATCATGGCTCGCGACCGGCGAGTCATCGAGTCAGGGCAAACCCGGACCTACGAGGAATTTGGAATCACCAGCGGGCCGGAGCGCGTTCACCTGGCCACTCTGGGTCCGTATCGCGACGCCAGCGGTGGAGTCATCGGGCTGCTGGGAATTTCTCGCGATATCACCGAGCACAACCGGGCGGAGAAACGATTCCGATCATTGGTGCAAAGCTCGTCTGACCTGATCGTCACCCTCGATGCCGGGGGTGTGATGCGCTACGTGAGTCCCTCATCGGAACGGGTTCTGGGCTATCGCGCAGAACTGCTGCCCGCGCAAAACGTCCTAACCTATATTCATCCGGATGATGCCGACCGCTTCAGGGCATTTTTCACTCGCATACTCCGCAAGCCCGGCTCGGGCGCCGAAGAAGGCTACCGTTTCAGCCATTCCGACGGGTCGTGGGCCGAACTTTGGGTGGTTGGCACGAACCTGCTGCACGATACCAATGTGCAGGGCATCGTGGTCAATTGCCGCGACATCAGTGCGCAGAAGCGAGCGGAGAAAGCTCGTGTGGATGCTGAGATGCGCTATCGCACGCTGGTGGAGCAGCTGGCCAATGTCACCTACATTGCCAAGCTCGGATTACATGGAGAATGGCTGTACGTCAGCCCGCAGATCGAGGCCACGCTCGGGTTCTCACCATCGGAATGGATGAATGAGCCTGGACTTTGGATTAGCCGGGTGCATCCCGAGGATCGCAGGTTGGTGGAAGCCACCGAGGAGGCTACGTTCTCCGGCAAGCCTTTCCGCGCCGAGTACCGGATGTTCCGGCGCGATGGCAGCGTGATATGGGTGAATGATACGGCGGCGGTAGTTCACGACAGCGATGGAAATACCCTGTTGCATGGGGTCATGGTGGATGTGAGCGACCGCAAGCAGATGGAAACCCAGTTGCGGCAGGCGCAAAAAATGCAGGCTGTCGGGCGGCTCGCGGGTGGTGTCGCGCACGACTTCAATAATTTGCTGACCGTCATTACCGGCTACGCTTACTCCCTGCTGGAGCGCGACCATGTTTCACCTGACGAGATTCGGCGATGCGCGGAACGTATCGGATCGGCGGCTGACCGGGCAGCGGCGTTAACCCGGCAGTTGCTGGCTTTTGGCCGCCGGCAAGTGCTGGAGCCGCGCGTCCTCAACCTGAATGCTGTAGTTGCCGAGATGGATAAGATCGTTCGGCGCGTGGTGACTGAAGACATCCAAATTGTTACCCGATTGGGATCCGGATTAGGCTCGGTGAAGGCCGATCCGGCCCAGATCGAGCAGGTGGTACTGAATCTCGTGATTAATGCCCGGGATGCGATGCCTCAGGGTGGAGTACTGACCATTGAGACCTCCAACATGGAACTCGAGCGTGGGTACGCTGATGAGCAGTCGTCCGTTCGACCGGGTTCCTACGTCATGCTGGCGGTGAGCGATACGGGAACGGGAATGGATGCAGAAACCCAGGCCCGCATTTTCGAACCTTTCTTCACCACCAAGGAGACGGGAAAAGGGACCGGACTTGGTCTTTCCACTGTGTATGGGATCGTTGAGCAGAGCGAAGGCTACATCTGGGTCTACAGCGAACCTGGCCACGGCAGCTGCTTCAAGACTTATCTGCCACGAGTTGATCAGCCCGCGCAGGCGCTGCCCAATCCGGCGATCGAGATTTCCGCCATCCGCGGCACTGAGTGCATTCTGCTGGTGGAAGACGACCGCATGGTCCGCGACCTGGCACACTCGGTTCTCAGCAACTGCGGCTATGCGGTGATGGCGCCAGACCGGATCGAAAACCTGAAGTCAATGTGCCATGAATATGCCAGCCGGGTCGATCTGCTGTTGACCGATGTTGTGATGCCCGGCTTCAGCGGCCGGGATTTGGCTCGCTATCTTACTTCTTTACGCCCCGACATCAGGGTCTTGTACATGTCCGGTTACACCGATCACGCGATTGTCCACAAGGGCCTGCTGGATCCGGGCATCTGGTTCCTGGCGAAACCGTTTACGCCGGCCGCGCTCGCCGCCAAGGTTCGTGAAGTGCTCGACCATCCAGGGAAAGCGGCATAGCTCGACTGCGCCCCCGGATCACGCGGGTTCTGACCGCGAATAGTTCGAAACCACCAGAGTATGACGACTTCCCGGTCATTGTTTGCGGCATGCGTGATTCTGTTGGCAGCCAATGTTTCACGCGCGGATACCATCTACCTGAAAAACGGCATGTACATTGTCGTTACCAGGGCCACGGAAAAAGATGGTCAGATCGAATATTGGGTGGGAAGCACGAAATATACCATCTCCAGAAACATGGTCACGAAGATTGAGACCGGCAATGGCCCTTCCCCAGGCGTGCGCTCCGCAGCTCCGGCAAGTCGCGGAACTCCTGGCGTACGAGACCTCAGCCGCCGAGAGTCTGATTCCAATTCCGCGACCTCAGGCCATGACAAGTTGAAGCTGCCGGTTCCCGGCGAAACCAGGCAGGCAGGACCCTACTGGACTGCTTTGCGTTCACGCATCCTGCAGGGAGATCGGGTCAACGAGATCAAGCTGGCAGAGATTGAACTGGATCACGACGCACGCACTACTTCCAACGCGTATTTTCTGGCTGGAGTGACTGAAATGCAGAGCGGTGACGCTGCCAGGGCCAGCACCTATTTTGAACATGCGCTCCAGTCCGCGCCGGAGCAGACTAATTTGCTGGAGTGGCATGCCATTGCGCTGTCGGCTCAGGGCCGGTATCCCGAGGCGGTTTCCGAGTTGGAACGCGCGACCGCGCTGGATTCAAATTCGGCGCACCTGTTCCAGCTTCTCGGACTGGCGCGATACGACTCGGACCGTACCGGCGATGCGGTGACAGCCTGGAAACGGGCCATGGAGTTATCGCCCGATCCGTACACGGAGAGACTGTTGCACAAGGCGGAACGTGAACTGGAGGTCGAGGAGCGATCGCGACGGAAACAGAGCACACATTTCATCCTGCACTATCAGGGAGACGCGACGTCCGCCGAACTACAGCAGCAACTCCTGGCGACAATGGAGGACGGGTATCGCGATTTGACCAGTCAGCTTGGATACGAGCCGACCGAAAACATCATTGTCATTCTCTACACGCAAAAAGAATTTGTTGACATCACCGAAGCGCCGTCATGGGCAGGCGCGATCAACGATGGTAAGCTTCGCATCCCGATTCGTGGCGTCTCGTTCATGAATCCGGAGCTGCAGAGGGTTCTCAGGCATGAACTTACACATTCGTTTCTGCGCTCACTGGCAGGCGGACGTTGTCCCACATGGCTGAATGAGGGCATCGCGGAATTGATGGAGCCGCGCAGCTCCAGCGCATTTGCGCAGTCTCTGGCAGCGTTGTTCCAGCAGCGGAAGGAAATACCATTTTCCGTCCTCGAGCACCCATTCATTCGGTTTTCTGACTTGCAGGCTCAGGTTGCGTATGCGGAGTCCCTGTCGGGGGTGGAATATTTGCGTGACCGGTATGGCATGGCCGAGGTTGTGAGGATGCTGCGCAACATAGCCGCCGGAGAGGAGCCGGAGATTGCGCTGCGGCAGAGCACGGGGATGGATTACGCCGCGTTTCAGCAGAGAATCGGTGAGTCTCTGCTCAAGGCGAGCGGGAACTGACTCATGAGGTGTTGTGTGTGGTTTGATCCCTTTTATCGTTTAGGGGGCGGGAATCACCGCCTGAGTTTCGTTCGAGTAGGGACTCTGCGCACTGGTCGAATCAACTGACGTCGTAACGTAGTAGTAGATCTGTCCTCCCTGAACAGAGGAGTCAGCGTAGTTGGTGCCGGCATCGAGCACGGAATTAATCATCGAATACGGACCGCCGGATTGAATTCCTCGATAGACGTTATAGCCCACCACGCCGGATGCTGCGTCCCAGGAAAGATTCACAGTGTGCTGTGGCGGCGTCACTCCGGTTGCGGTCAGGGTCTCTGTGACAGCGTTTGCAGCGTTGCTGACGAACGAAAGAGTGGCAGAGGTTGGCCCTGAGACCTGGGGAACAAAGGTCAGAGTAAACGGCACGCTCTGTCCCGCCGAAAGCGTGAGCGGGAATGCGACCCCACTGAGCAAAAATTCCGTTCCCGTCATACTGGCCGAGGATAAGGTAATGCTGGATCCGCTGGCGAAAAGAGTTCCCGTCTGAGTCTTGCGGCTTCCAATGGTTACCGTACCAAAGTCAGCCGAGGCCGGGGTGACCGTCAGCTGACCTTGCGCTGTACCCCCGCCCGATAAGGGGACTGCAAGTGCCGCATTTGAAGCGTCGGAACTAATGAGAATGCTGCCAATCGCGCTCCCCGCCGATAATGGGGCGAAGGTTACGCCAAAAGTCACGCTGTGACCTGCGGACAATGTCAGGGGCAGACTTAGTCCGTTCACATTAAAGCCGCTCCCGGTGGTGGCCGCCTGGGCAATGGTCACATCCGATCCGCCGGAGTTAGTCAGGCTCGCCATTTGCGTCTGACTGCCGCCCACCTGAATGTTGGCAAAACTAACGCTGCCAGGGTTGGCCGTCAGCGAGCCTGGAGCCACTACGTTTGGCACCGGGAGACTTGCCCCTGTACCGCTCAGAGAGACCGAGGTGTTGATAGTGCTCACGGTATTGTGTTTTCCGGAGCGATCATGAACTGAAAGTGCTGCAGTTACCAGCGAGAGACTGCCGGTTACAGTGCCGCCGGACACGGGCGCGAACACAAGATTGACAGTTGTGCCCGCCCCGGCGGACAGAGTCAAAGGCAGGGCCACACCGCTCAGGCTGAATCCCTGGCCAGTCAATGCTCCCAGAGAGACTGTGAGACTTGACTTGCCGGAATTACTCAGTACAACAGCCTGCGACGACGCAGACCCCGTTTTGACGCTGCCGAAGTTGACGTTTGATGGGTTGACCCTTAGTTGTCCGCCGGCAGCGTTTGCCCACAGAAGAAGACTGAGGAGAAGGAATCCGGCTACCTTCGATGACAAATAAGAACGCTTCACAGCATCGCCTCTTTGAACCGTGCAAAAGGCTTCACGGGGGATATGGTTCGCCGCATCCTCACTCCGGCAATGTGGGGGCTGAAGTGAAGGCTGCCGCAATTGCATTGTTGCGTGGGTCCCGGAAAGTCAAAAGGTCACAGAAGTGAATCGGCGAGTTGGTTTATGGGTCAGGAGATTTTTCGCTTTTGGTAACTTACGATGACCTGTCGATGATCGAGTTGGGTGGCTGTTCTCGCGGCGTTCGGTTACAAAAACTAACTTGGACTTTCGCCGTCGAACCGGGGAACACATTCCGGCTTCTACACATCAGAAGGCATTCGCCCGGGGACGAGCCTGCAGGGTACACACCTGCGTCACCAGGCAGTGAAGGGTTAGTTCTGAGAGGATGATGTTGTGGAGACGCTTCCGATTGGCGCGGCGTGGTCATCAGGAGCATGAAGATATCTGACATCGTGGGTGCCAGGTCGAGTTTCATCGTGCTGCAAGCGCTTGACCTGTTAACCACTCTGATTGCGTTTCACTACGGGGCGTTCGAAGTGAACCCGCTGGTGGCGCGCCTAACGACCAGCTTTGGTCCCACCGGGGGCGTTTTGTTCAGCAAGGCTCTGGCTGTGCTTATTGTCTTCAGGGTACGGAGGCTGATGTGGCTCGCCAACTTGTTCTATCTTGTTGTGGTCTGCTGGAATACTTTTGTACTTGTCGCTCTTTCGCACGCAATCCGCTAATAATTGAAATATTGAGTTGAGGCCGAAGGACGACTCCGGGATCCTCGCCCAACGGGCTAAAAAAGAACCAGGCTGATCCCACGCCTGGTGCGACCGGTCACCGATAGTTACAGGCTGGAGGTATACCGGTCGGAGTGATTTCCGCGATAGGAAAAGTTCACCGTGATTTGGGTTTCGAACTCCGCTGGCTCGCCGTTGACGTTGTGGGTCCTGAACCGCCACTTCCGCACGGCACTGACCGCGGACGTTGCGAGGATGGGATTGCCGCTCTCCACGACCACATCTCGGACCACGCCATCAGTCCCCACTACGATTCTCATTACCACACGTCCGTGGATCTGCTTTTGCCTGGCCTCTTGCGGATACTCCGGGTCAACCCGGGTCAGGACGAAGCTGCTGGTCGGGTCAGCGGGTGTTGCAGGATAGTCCGATACAGCGGGATTGCTTTCCTGCTGTCCTTCAGGTTGAAGCGTGCCCGCCTGATTCTCTGCCACCGAAGGTGCTATCGGCGCTGCGGCTTGCGGGTCATTCTGAGCCCCGAAGATTTCGCGTTCAGCTTCTGCGATTGCCCTGGTCCGTACGTTGTCTCCCAGGCCCCAGCCCAGCAGGACAGCCACGGCAACGAGCGCGCCGATCCGAATCTTCGTCAACCTGCGGCGGCGACTCCTCCCGGCATCGGGTTTTGCGGACTTGAGGAGAGCATCCAGCTCTGCCAGTTTGGCGTCTGCGCTCAGGTCTTTACCGCGCGCATGGGCGCTTTCCGGCGGCAGGCCGCTGTCGAGAACTCGATTTGATAGTTCCTTTAACTCCTGTAAATGGTCCGCGGTAAAAGCCTCAGGACTGGAGGAAAGAACTTCGAAGACCCCACACAACCGGCCGGCATCCATCAGCGGCAAAACTACGATCGACCTGATTCCCAGGCTTTTGCAGGCCTCAAGATTGACGCGGTGGTCCGTCTCCGCGTCGCTGCATCGCTGTAGCTGGCCAGTTTGAACGCAGTAACCAGAAAGGCCGCTCAGAGGGTCAAGACGGGAACCGAAAGCGGGAGCGCTGGAGCCACTGGTGGCACAGCACACCAGTTCCGGCCCCCGCATCAAAGCAATCGCTGCTCCGGTCGCGCCCGTAGCGAGGCGGGCGTCTTCCAGTAGTTTGATCAGGCGAAGTTCCTCTACAACGCGTTGTTCGGCGGGCTCGGTCGCCTGATCGGCAGCCGTGGCTTCCGAACCGTGGATTTGGGTAACGAGCAGATCTGCGGACTCAGTGATATGGCCTCCAGCTCAGACCCAGGCTGACGCTACAGGGCATCTTGCGCCTTTCTGGCTGTAGCGGGCAGGGGGCTCCCTGGCTGTTAAAGGAAGCAGGTTCAAGGCCAAATTGAAGAAAGCCCAAGCTCTTGCAGCAGTAGTGTCTGGCGCCAACCGCCGGGGACCTGGCATGGTGCTGTGTGCAGGTGATTGCACTTGCATTGGTGCAAAAAGAGACCATGTCGCAAAACCATGCTACGAGAGATTTGGTCTCAGATCACTTCACTGCGGAGCGAGTCCGGCCAGCCTCGGGCCGGTTCTTAGCCCTCGGTTTTGAGGACCAGGAATGGGCCGATTGCCAGCACGTCCATGCGGGTGCGTTTAAAGCAATCGATCGCCTCTTCCGGGGCACAGACGATCGGCTCATTTTCATTGAAGCTGGTATTAAGAATCACGGGAATTCCCGTTCTGCGCTCGAAGGCCTGGATCAGGTCGTAATACAGCGGATTTTCCTCCCGGCTGACAGTCTGAAGGCGTCCGGTGTCATCCACGTGATTGACGGCGCAAAGCTGGGCGCGTTTCTCGGGACGAATTTTGTAAACGTGAAGCATGAACGGCGACGGGTGATCGTATTCGAAATATTCGTGTTGTCGCTCCACCAGTATCGAGGGCGCGAAAGGGCGGAACCATTCGCGATGCTTGATGCGGGCGTTCAGTACATCCTTCATGTCGGGTAATCCAGGATGGGCGATGATCGAACGATTGCCCAGCGCCCTGCGGGCCCCACTCCATTTTTCCCTGAAACCAGCCCACCACATTTCCCGCAGCCACCTGTTCTGCCGCCGCGTCGAGCAGCGGATTGCCGCTCCAGTTTGCGATATTTCAGATTGGCTTTCCTGAGCTCCGTTTCGATGTGCGCATCCGAAAACTCAGGCCCCAGATACGAATTCTTCATCTGATAGCGGCGAGGCTGTTTTAGCGTGGAGTGATATGTGTGCAAAGCAGCGCCGATTGCCAGCCCTTCATCGCCCGCCGCGGGCTGGATCCAGGTTTGGCGAAACGGTGTTTCTGTGAAGAGCTTTCCGTTGGCGACGCTGTTCAGGGCGCAGCCGCCAGCCATCGCCAGGTCTGGCAGAGGCACGCGCTGGTGCAATTCCTTGAGCAGGTGGAAGAAGACCTCCTCGAAGCGGTGCTGCATGGCAAAGGCGAGGTCCATGTCTCGCTGCGTAATCTCGGCGTGCGGCTCGCGCGGTTTGCCAAACAGTTTCTCCATGCGATTGGAGAAATGGCGTGCCATTCGTACCGTTCCATCGGGTTGGATCTGCATGCCCTGATTGCTTCCGAGGCTCATGAAATAATCGAGGTTCAATGCAAAGCCGCCAGATGTCAGATTGACGATCTCTCTGATACGTTCGCAATAAGTATCTTTCCCATAAGGCGCGAGACCCATGACCTTGCCTTCGTCGCCGTATTTCCTGTAGCCGATAAACTCGCAGATCATGCTGTAGAAGCTGCCCAGGGAATGGGGCAGAAAGACGCGTTCCAGAGCTTCGACCTCATTTCCCTCGCAGCGCGCCATCATGGTGGAAACAAAATCGCCGGAGCCGTCATAACTGAAGCCCGCGGCCTTTTCCCACGGCGAACAGTAATAGGCGCTGGCGATGTGCGCGATATGGTGCTCGAGATGGTGCTCCTGAAAACGCAGCTTCTTGGGGTCAACTTCCAACGCCATGGTTAACAACGAGCGCAGATCGCGTATCGCCTCTTTGCGTTGGCGAAGCCGAATAAAGTTCAGTATCCTGGCGGGATTCGCCAGCGCGTAACGGACTTTTTCGGCCAGATTCGCATCGCTGTCCTGTCCTACCGCAACATGGTCAACATCTGAGATCCTGGCGCCGACGGCGGCGAGGCACGCCTTCACCGCGAGGGCAGGGAAGCCGGCATAGTGCTTCACCCGGTTCAGGCGCTCTTCCGCGATAGCAAAAACAACTTCTCCGTCCTGCACGATCGCAGCGGAGGCATCTGCGTGAAACATGTTCAAGCCCAGGATCAGCATGATGCCCCGGTCTTTTCGGGATATGTGACGCTGTGGACCGTTCCCCCCATTCCGCATGCCGGACCGGCTGCGAAAGCGACAGCGTACGGAGTTCGCTTAAGAGCTTCACATTCAACCTGCCTATCTTGATTCCTGTAAGACTTTTCGTTCATTCGCCTATGATGACATACTTTCTTTGAGCTTCTCCCCGACAACAACTGCTCGATTTGCAACGCCCGGAAAGACCAGGGCGATAGGACGAATCAGGCGACAGATCGTCGGGTCATCGGTAGATTCAATAACTTTCAGTGACTAAAGGGGGATGTAAAAGAGGAGGTGTATTTCGCGTGCCTTGATCGCCGGCCGGTCTACTGGGTCGAGATACTGAAATTTACAGTGATACGCGTCTCGGTCATCGCGGCAGGATCGCCCCCGTCGTGAGATTTGAAGCGCCACTGTTTGACTGCTTCGAGGGCGGCGCTGGTTAAAATTGCCGGACCGCTCACCACCTGAACAGATTGGACGTTGCCTTCGTTGTCGATTCGTGCCTGCAGCACAACCGAACCCTGAATGTTCTCCCGTTGGGCCAGGGGAGGGTAGATGGGATCGACCCTGCGAACAACGACTTCCGCGGCTCCAGGTGAAAAACGAACTTGTCCACCGCTGCCTACCGATTCAGTTGCGGCCCCACCCGAAAACGCAGCCGAAGGCACGACAGCCGACGGCTCGGAATTATTCTGCAGATCGATATGGACTGCGGAATTACGTGCCACCAGAGTCTTGCGCTCGCCGCTGGGATAGGTGACGTCAACCTGGAGCGGAGGGAGGACTGTCGCCTCGGATGCTACAGTCCCTGCCGCCGATGCGGCACTACTGGAGGATTGAGGCTGCCTGTTTCCCACCTTTCGGGCGGGTGCGGGAGTGATTTTCTCGCTTTTCCTGACAGCGTCTGGTGTCGTCTGATTTGTAAGTTCTTCAAGGCCCAGGGAATGAACCCAGAACTCCTGATTCCTCAGCACAACGACTGCAAGAGCCGCGAGCAGCAAGGCTAAAGCGAGAAACAGCTGGAAGCGCCGCTTTGAATCAGCGACGGACTGCAGGCCGTCAAAATTGATTTTTGGTTGTTCATTCTCGACGAACATTTCTGGACCCCTGCCACCTGCCAATACCAGCGCAAGGGCGAATTAGTATGCCTCGAAACTTCCTACAAAGCTAGGGGATAGTAGTTATCTCATTGTATTTAAAAGACGTCTTTTGGGCCCGGGATAGTGCCGGCGAGGCCAGTTTGCCCCTTTTTGAATTGGACGGGCGCCTTGGTCAACAGCTCGAAAACATGGCGGTCAAAAGCGGTTAAAAGCGGTAAAGAGAGATCCTGAGCTCAACGCCAGCAGGTCGGGGCGCCGCAGACCGCTCGACCGGAGACAGTGAAGCATCCGGGGCCAATTTGCATGGGATATAGGTCGCCACACGGGCAGGGCATTGGTGCTATGTCGATGGCACCCCTCAGCTATTTCACGGCAAGAGGGCTGAAGTATATAAACAACACGATCCATGTTTCGCGAGACGATCCATGTTTCGCGCAACTTTTCCTCAGCAGAGCGTTTTGCTGGCGATCAGTTGAATTGAGGGATTTGTACATGCGTTCTCCCATCCTCCGGCTGGCTTTTTGGGTGCTGCCTGCATTTTGGTTTGCAGCTTTTTGCTTTCATCTCCGGGGTGGCGTCGCGACCTATTCTCTGGCTGTCGTCGGGATCGCACTGTTGCTCAGGAGAGGCCGAGTGGGTGCCCGATGAAACGCCCGGAAGGCTCCGTCCGGCTTGTGAAATGACGGTTTGACCATCGGCCACCAGTGAAGTAAGCTTGCAGGCCACGGAGGTGACCGCCCGTGAAAAAACTCTTTCTTCTCCTCGCGACTTTCGGCTTCTTAGTCACACCAATAGTTAGCGCTTTCGGACAGGCTGCCGCTGAATCGGCTTTGATCAATGGCTTGTCATCCACGGCGACAGTAAAAGCTGGATCTGAGTTGAATCATGCTTTAGACCACGGCATGAACCAACTTGGCAGCCGGGTTCAACAGTCAACCTCAGGTCTGGCGCAGCCCGGCTTGCAACCAAGACCCACAGGCGCGGCAAAGGGCACAACTAATGCAATGCAATCCCGCAACACAGCCCAGCCAGGTTCCACGCCAGCCTTTGGCGGCATCATGATACGGGGTGGCAGGCTTACCTGTACTCCGCTCAACCCAGGCAGTCAGGCGTCCGCAGTCAGGGCTCCCGGGACATCAGCAAACAACTGCAATAGCCAGATGCCGGCAGCCAAAGCCGAAACGCAAAGTAACTCCGCGCAATCCGGTGTGCCGCCAGCGTCCAGGTGAAGTTGCCTTGAAAATTCAGGGGGGCTGAGAACGATATCTTCTCGCCCTGCTACTGACCGGCCGGAACCTCTTCGGTCCTGGCCAGCTTGTCTTTTTCCGGCACCTGCCCGACGACTACCAGATCGACCCTGCGATTGGCTGCCCGCCCTTGTGCCGTGGCGTTGCTTTCTACCGGGCGATATTCGGAGAAGCCTGCGGCTGAGACCAGCGACGGATCGAAGTCGTGCCGCTCGATCAGCAATGAAACCACAGTGGTCGCGCGCGTGGTTGAGAGATCCCAGTTCGATTTGAAGCGGGAATTGTGGACAGGGACATTATCGGTATGACCCTCCACCCTGATCTCAAAACCCCGTCCACCCAAAATGGTCGCGATGCGAGTCAAGGTCTGATTTCCGTTTTCAAGCAATTCCGCCTGGCCACTGTTGAAGAACCCTACTTCCCGCAAGCTGACCACCAGGCCTTCGGGAGTGACTCGCATTTGGACTTCATGCTGGCGGATTTCGTCACCGAGTGCGCTCTCGAGTTGACGCCGCAGCTCATCCACGTCGACCCCAAAGCCTCCCGTCCCAACACTGTCTTTTGAAGCGCCGGCGACTTTAACCATCTTGAGTGGTGCATCCGTGAGCTCGGGGCGCAGTACTCCCGGACTTCCCGGAACTCCTACACCTTCGGTCGCCGAGCCGGTGAATACACCCAGTGTCTGAAACGCACCCTTGATGGACGCGGCGACGACCGCAGCCTTCTTCTTGTCAGCCTGCGAGGAGGCATAGAGAACTACGAAGAACGCAAAAAGAAGAGTGATGAAGTCGGCGTAGGAAACCAGCCAGCGCTCGTGATTGGCATGGGCCTTGTGTCTTTTCTTCCGGCTCATGCGCTCGCTCCGGCCGCTTTCTCGGCTGGCGCCGGCTGTTTGTGCTCCGGCAGGTAGCCGGTCAGCATGGTTTCAAGCATGCGCGGATTCATGCCCTCGAGGATGGAGATGACTCCTTCCAGCTTCATCTCACGCAGCACTTGCTCTTCGCGAAACTTGATTTTTAACTTGCCGGCCCAGGGAAGAAAGAGGATGTTGGCCATTCCAACCCCGTAAATCGTCGCCACGAAGGCAACCGCGATCCCCTTGCCGACCTCCGCAATGTCCTCGAGGTGCTGCATCACCTGGATCAGCCCAAGCACCGCGCCGATAATGCCGACCGTCGGAGCATAGCCTCCCGCGGCCTCGAAGACCTGCGACAGCCTCTCACCATGCTCTTCCTGATTGTCGAGTTCCAGTTCCATCATCTTGCGCAATTCCTCCGGCTCGGCGCCATCGATTGCGAGCATCAAGGCTTTCTTGAGGAACGGATCTTTGATCGTGGCCAACTGTCCGTCGAGGGAAACGATGCCTTCTTTGCGAGCCCGGTTGGCGTAGCCAACCAGTTCTTTGATCAGGGCGGTGGGTTCCTGTCCGCGATCGAGGAAGACTTTGATCAGGCCCCTGGCCGCGCCAAACACGACGGAGAGGGGGAACTGGATCATGACCGCCCCGATCGTCCCACCCAGGACGATCATGGCGGCGGTTGGCTGCAGGATCTGGGCAACCTTTCCGCCTTCGATAATCAGCCCCGCGAGGATCCCTGCCAGGGCAAGAATGATTCCACCAATCGTGCTTTTATCCACGGCGTGCAGCCTCCGCGGAACGGCCCGGATTGGATTCTTTGGGCCGCAGGTCCGCCGAGCTGAGGTCGGCGCTGTTCCAGGCCGGCAGGCCGGCGATTACCGCCCGCCGGAAGTCCACAATCTTGTGGATGACGTCCTCGGAGCTCTCGCGCACGATGACTTTTTCTCCACTAACAAGTGTGATGACCGTGTCAGGCGCGTTCTCCACGAACTTGATCAGGTCGGAGTTCAGCGCGATGGGGTTGCCGTTTAGTCGGGTTAGCTGAATCACAACAGTGCCTTTCAGGCTCAATGAGTTCCGGTGACCCCTTATCGGCACTCCCGCCATCGACCATCAAGACAGGTCCCGAGGCGGAACGGTAACTGGTACCAACGTCACACGTACCAAGGTCACTGATGCTGCATTGAAGGGGCGAACGGGGAATGCCGATACACAGGCCCGCAGCAAATAGCACCACCTGATCGACCGAAGCGGTGATATGGGCAGTCGGTAAGGCCGCAGGGTTCGGCACCAGGCGAAAACTCTAACAAGGAGCTTTGAAATGTCACTTAGTATTCTGAATAACGTTTCGTCCCTTGCGGCGCAGAACCAGTTGTCGATGACACAAGCGTCGCTCCAGAAAACACTCTTACAATTGTCCTCTGGTTCCCGTCTGAACTCGGGTGCGGATGACGCCGCCGGCCTGGCTATTGCCGACGGTTTGCATGCCAACATTACGGCCTTGACCCAGTCAGCGCGCAACGCCAGTGATGGCGTGGGTTCGCTGCAGGTTGCTGACGGCGCGTTGGCCCAGGTCACCGCTCTTCTGAACCGCGCTGTAACGCTGGCGACCGAAGCCTCCACAGGCACGGTGAGCGACCCCCAGCGCACCACGATCGACGCTGAGTTCACTGCGATCAAGGCTGAAATCGACCGCATCGGAGCCAGCACGAACTACAACGGTGGACAGGTTTTCACCGCCACTGCAACCTCCATCTACCTGAGCGACGGCACAACTGGTGGATCGAGCGGTATCACCGTAACGACCGGTGCACTGTCCAGCGCAGCCATCGGTTTCAGCGGAACGCCGACCAACATCAGCGCCGACGTTCTGACCAGCGCAACCGCTGCTCAGACTGCCCTCGGTCACCTGACGACCGCGATCGCCGGTGTGGCTGCGGATCGTGGCGCACTCGGAGCGGAAACTAACCGCTTGCAGAGCGCTTCGAGCGTTATCACCAACCAGGTGCAGAACCTGACCAACGCGGAGGATGGTATTCGCGCCGCTGACATTCCGTCGGCTGTTGCGAATATGTCCCGCCTGACCATTCTGCAGCAGACCGGTATGGCCGCACTGCAGCAGTCCAACCAGATGCAGCAGTCGGTTCTGAAGCTGTTGCAATAATCCTCGCGCTGACCGCCGGCGGGGCGCAAAAAGCCCCGCCGGGCCGAGGTTCTACGGTAATCCTCCATGCGTATTGAAGGTCCCAGTCCGGTTCCCCTGGCAGGCCCCGAGCCAGTCGCTCGGGAAGTCAGGCCGATCCATGCGCCGCAGGCGGCTCCGGCTATTCAGGATCACGTGGAGACGCAGCAGAGGCCCGCCGTCAGCCCGACGAACGTGCTGGTTGAAATGCAACCCGGGAATATCGTGGTCTACAAGTTCATCGACGAAGCCAGCGGACGGCTGATCCAGCAGATTCCTTCGGAACAGATGCTCAGCCTTTCGACTACCGACGAATCACCTAAAGAAAGAAAGTAAGAAGAGAAGCTAAGACATGGCGACCTCCGACATTCTTAATGCACTGAGTTCCTCTGGCCTGGGCACAGGGCAGGGAATCGATGTAACTTCGACGGTCAGCCAGTTGATCAGCAACTTGCGCGGCCCGGAGCAGGTCTGGCAGACGCAGCAGCAAATTCTTAAAGGGCAGAGCGATGCGCTCACCCAACTGAATACTGAAGTTACAGCCCTCTCCAACGCGATCGACGCTCTCCATGATCCCGCAGGCACCCTGAGTGCACGCGCTGTCAGTTCCTCGCAACCCGGAATTGCTACCGCTTCTGCCTCGAACTCGACCCCTGTAGGCAGCCATACGATCGTGGTCAACAACCTCGCGACCAGCAGCTCCTACTACTCCGATCCGGTGGCGAACAGCATGACCACGCTGGCGGCCGGCGCGTTTACCCTTCAGGTTGGCAGCCAGCCGGCAGCCACCATCACCATTGACGCTACCAATAACACTCTCGATGGACTGGCTGCGGCGATCACCAATGCGAACCTGGGTGTCACCGCCAGCGTGGTAAACGACTCGAACGGCGCTCGCCTGGCGATTGTGAGCAATACGTCGGGAGCGGCCAGTGACCTGACGATTAATAACGTCAGTAGTGGCCTGAGCTTCACCAAGGGAGCGACCGGCACCGATGCCTCATTGACGGTGGACGGCGTCCCCATCAGCAGCGCCGGCAACACGGTAGCGAACACGGTGGCGGGCCTGACCTTGAACCTGGTGGGCGCGGCGCCGAACACCGAAGTCCAGATCGGCGTCAGCCCCGATACTTCAAAAGTGACGCAGGCTATCACCGACTTTGTGACTGCCTACAACACCATCATTCAGGATCTGACCAGCCAGTTTACTTACAACACTTCGACGAACAGCGCCGGTCCTCTCGCCACCGACGCCGGAGCCCGCATGGTGCAGACTGAGCTCCTGTCCGGGGTTACGTTTGCAGGAACCGGAAACTCGTTCAACACTCTGGCCCAACTGGGCGTGTCGATGAACAATGACGGTACACTCAGCGTTGATAATGCCGCGCTGACGTCTGCCGTTAACTCAGATTTTGCCGGGGTGCAGAATTTCTTCCACCCGGCGACAGGAACAGGATTCGCCGCGTCCCTGAAGGCTCAACTGGATCCGCTGACCGACCCGACCCAGGGGGCGTTCTCGATTGAACTCAAAGGCATGGCGGATGGGCAGAAAAGTTTTCAGGATCAAATTGACAACTACGAGATCTACATAGCGAACGAGCAGACTCTGCTGACCCAGCAATACACGCAGGTAGACCTCGCGTTGCGGCAGCTGCCGCTACTGCAACAGCAGATCAATTCTGAACTGGGGTTCATGTCGAATTCGAACTCCAGCTCGAACAATGGCTGAAGAAGCCTTCAGCGCTTAGCTTGACCAAAACACATGAACGCCAGGCGGAACCAACTCGCGTATCAGGAAGCAGCAGTGCGCAACGCCGGCGCCATCGACCTGGTGGTTATGCTCTACGACATTCTGGCCAGCGATCTGCATGGTGCCATCGAGGCAATAGAAGCGGGCAATATCGAACTCCGCAGCGCGAAGCTGAAGCATGGATTCCTGGTGCTGCAGCAGTTGGAAGGAACCCTCAACCTGGAAGAGGGCGGCGATCTGGCAGCGAATATGTCGCGCTTTTACTCCATGCTGCGCAGCCAGATGATCACGGCGCAAATTCAGCAGGATGCCGCTGTGCTTCGGGAAGTTATCCAGTTGCTGTTTAGTGTCCGTGAAGCCTGGGTCGAGTTGAGTAACCGGCTGGCGGCCTCTTCGGATTCTGCGGCGGTGCAGGGATCGTCCCCAGCGCCGGCACCCGGTTCAGAGCAGACACAGACGGCAAGCTGGAAGGCCTAGAACACTTCGGCCCGCGCCGGCAAAAGGCCATTTGTCGGAGAAGCCGGCCTTGCACTCATCAAGAGACATCAGAAACTGACCCGCGCTGCCAGCTGAAACGACCTGGGACCGCCCGAACCAAATACTTGTGTCGCTCGGCTGGTTGGCTGCCCGAACCCGGGACCGAGCAGATCTCCACTTCGCCCTGAGAGGAACGTACGACGTTTCAGGATACGTCCATGAGGGCAGCGGCAGCCCTGAGGGCAGCATCGCTCTCATCGGCCAATTCAGTTTCAATACATCCTGCTTCAGTTCGGCGACAACCACGCCAGGAACGTTTCCCACGGGCAGCTTTATCATGGGCACGACCGTGGGCTATGAAGTTGAGACTGGCAACGGCACTCTCGCTTTCCTTGGGACTTTGGACCCGGTTACCCGCGAGATCAAGGGGAACTACAAGGTCTTCGGCGGCACCTGCGATCAGACCGGCAGCGCAGACCTGGTTGCTGGGAACCCATGGGATTATTGACTGGTGTGGCGCCGCGCGGAAGGCTTAGTGAAACAAAGCGCACGCCGTTGGACTGGCGGGAAGAGTGATGCGTCTTCGCGTAGTCTACTTCAGGTAATCCAGCAGACTCGTAGGCAGAATCTTCGCTGCCGCTGCCAGAGCAGCGTCGTGTGCCGTCTGAGCGCGCGTCAGATCAATCGCGGTTTTAGTGAGGTCGGCCCCGACGAGGTTGTTGGCCTGCGATTTCAGGGTCACCTGTTCCTGTTGCAGGAAAGTCTGGGTAGAGTTCAACTGATTCACTGCATTTCCGTAGAAGATTCGCTGCCCCGTCAGGGAATCGAAAGCGGTGCGAAGCTGATTGGTCGCAGTCCGGGCGTCAGAGGCGGTTCCGGTTTGCAGAGCCGTGATCAATCCCTGCAGCGAGCCAAAAATATCTCCTGCGGAATTCTGGAATAGCTGGTTGCCGGGCATGTTGGTTTGCAAATTAAGACCGTCCGCAACCTGTACGGTATTGGTCCCGCTGTTGCCGTTATAAACGACACCCGACGAATTTGTGGGGTCGAGCGTATAAGGAGGAGCCGTGCTGGCGGTGCCTCCGAACAGGTAGTTGCCACCGACGGCGGTGTTCGCCAACTGCACGAGCTGACTCTGTATTCCCTGCAGATTTTGCACGATCTGCTGCCGGTTTGCAGAAGACAATGTTCCGGTTGAGCCCTGCACGCCGAGGGTGATGGCTTGAGTGACCGCCGTGACCGCCGAGCCCAGAGCTGTATCCGCAGTCTGCAACTGGTTGGTCAAAGTGTCTACGTTCTGAAGATACTGGTCAGCGCGGTTTGATTGAGCCTGGTTGCCAATCATCTGGGCGGCGGCCAAAGGATCGTCCGATGGCACGTTCACGCGCTTGCCGGACGACATCTGCTGTAGCGCGGTGTTTTCCTGGTTTTGTGTCTGCCAGATTGCGGCCAGTATGTCACCGGACATATCGGGGTTTACGCGCATTTTAGGTCGTCACTCCCATATTCATGAGTGTCTGAAGCATCGAGTCCACGGTTGTGACCACGCGCGCCCCCGCCTCATAAGCTCGTTGATAACGGATCATGTTGGTGGTCTCCTCGTCGAGCGAGACGCCGGAAACCGAAGATCGCTGGTCGGTCAGTTGCTGCACGCTCAGGTCGTCGGCGGTGACGTTGGCCTTCGCGTTGGCTCCGAGATTGCCGACCTGCAGTACCAGATTCGAATACATATCCATTGGATTGGCGCCGGAAGGGAGCTGCTGATTCTGTAACGCGATCAGTTGTTCAAGGTTTCCGTTACTGCCGGCGGAGCCATCGGAACTGGCTGCGACCAACTTTGGATCGGTAATCGCCACGCCAAAATTGGCAGCTGCGTCTGTCGTCGACGGCAGCGGGGCGAAGAAGTTCTGTCCGGGATTACCTGACGCGTCGAAACCTGCTGTCTGCTGAGTATTGAAGCTGGTAGCGAACTGGCTGGCCAGCGTATTCAGCTGGGTAAACAACTGCGGAAGCACCTGGTCACGAATCTGTATGGTGCCGCCGAGCTGCCCGCCCTGTATCTGGCTGGTGATGTCCTGCCCCTGGGAGCTGTAGACGTGCTCAAGAACGCTGTTGTTAGCGTTGGCCACCAGAGCATAGCTCTGGCTGGCGACAACCAGAGGGACACCGTTTCCGGTAGTCAGGGTCAGTCCCGTATCGGACTGAGTGACCGAAATGTTTACCAGGCTGGAAAGCTGGCGGATCAATTCATCTCGCTGGTCCTGCGTGCTGCCGGGATCTTTTCCCAGGCCCTGCATCTGGGCGACCTGGCCGTTCAGCGTGGCAATCTGGCTGGTCAGCCGGTTGATCTGGTCTACGGTCTGCGGCACCGCCTGGTCGAGGCCTGTGCCGATGGAGTTCAAACTCGACACTGCCTGATGAAACGAAACAGCGAGATTGTTAGCTGAGGTCAGCACCGCCTGACGGGCGTTGGCGTCCGTTGGATTGGTGGAGAGCTGGCTCAGCGTGTTGAAGAACGCCGACAACGCTCCTCCCACGCCCTGAGTCGGATCAGAAAAAGTACCCTCGATCTGGCTCAGCGAGCTGAACTGGGTTTGCGAATTACCCTGTTGTTGAGTCTGTTCGTAGAGCCTCAACTGCAGCAATTCGTCGCGCACGCTCTGAAACTGCTGCAGAGTAACTCCGTTGCCGAAGGCGATGCCATTTTCCTGGAAGGTTGGGGATTCATTCAGCACGGCGACCTGCCGGCTGTATCCCGGCGTGTTTACGTTGGCGATGTTGTTGGTGGTAACGCTCAACGCTCCCTGTTCAGCCTGGAGAGCCTGGACCGCGATCGATAATGAAGTGTTAAGTCCGGGCATGGAATCAGGCCTCGCACGACCAGCCGCTGGCAGCGGCCGGCTCCGACTCGGCAGGGAAGTGTTGCCTGTACGTCTGGCAAAGTGCCGCACGAAGGCGGGTCGTGCGCAAGGCGCTTTGCAGCAGTGACGAATACACCCTGGTCAGATGAGCAAGTTCCCTGAAATCTGAAGAGGAGACGGTGATCGAAGTCTGTTGACCGGAGGGCTGTCCGCGAAACCAGCTTTGTAATTTCTCCACCAGGCCATCCTGGGCGGCGGTGGATGTTTCAAGCTCTGCAACATCGTTGGAAGCGAGAGCTGCGATCGCATGCTGGAACTGGAGACACAACTCGCGCACATCGGCCGCGCCGGCAGGCGGGTCGACTTCGCGGTTGTCTTCTGCCAGCTTTTGCTCGATTGCCAAAAGAACTCACCTTAATACTGTGTTCGAGAAACTGGTTAGTGCTGGTTGCGATTCAGAATCGCCTGCGCGATCTTCTCCGGCTCGACCCTGTACTCGCCGTTCTGAATCGACTGCCGCAACGCTTCGACTTTGTCCTGGCGGATCTGCGGCACAGACATAGCCCGAGCTTCGAGCGAGGAGATGCTTAACGTATCGACGGAAAGGCTGGTCTTGTCCTCCACGTTGGGGGTGCTCGGAGCCTTGCTGCCGGCTTTCCGGGTTTTGTCGTCTCGCTCCAGACCCTGGAGCGAGATGTTATTAAGGTCAATCCTCATCTGCGGCCTCCTGCAATACCACGCAACAGCTTTATCGGCAGTTCCAGAAAAAACTTTAGTGTCACAATCATTTTGTCACCTTTGGGGTACCCAATGGTTTGATCGGAATCGGGACAGATTTTAAGTCCTTTGTTTCCAATGCATTAATGGAAGCCTTGTGGGCCGCCTGAGCCTCCAGGTGCCTGGCGACCATGGCAGCGATTCCCAGACCGCCATGACTTCCGGAGAGAGCAGTGCCGACCGCCTGCATGGCTATGGCGTGAAACTGGTCTCTGCCGGGATCGGCGTCGGGGTCCTGATTTGACCCGGGAACGGAGGCAAAAGACTGTTCTGCCTGCTCCAGCCAGTGCGAAAGCAGGACGGCTTCGAACTCGCGGGCCGACTTTTGAATCGTGGCCGCGTTTCCGGCGTCGGTATTCTTCAACTTCCCGAGCTTCTCCGCCGCCTGCGAGCCGCGAACATCGGACAGACTAACCGCCGGAGGAACCAGGCCGCTTGAACTCATAAGACCTCCAGTTCAGCCTGCAAACCGCCCGCAGCCTTGATGGCCTGGAGTATGGCTACGATGTCGCGCGCGGTCGCGCCCATGGTTTGAAGTCCGTTAATAAGATCTTCCACGCTGGCGCCCTCCTCGAGTTTGATGGACTTGGCCGAGCTTTCTTTCGCCTGGACTTCCTGTTCAGGCACGACCACGGTTCGCCCACCCCTGGAAAGCGGCTCGGGCTGCGACACTGAAAACTTGGTGGTCACTTCCACGCTCAGGCCTCCGTGCAGAACTGAGACCGAGGAAAGCTTCACGTCTCCGCCCATGACAATCGTGCCGGTGCGCTCGTTGACCACGACTTTAGCGGGAGGCCGGACGCTGATCGAGAGATTTTGTATCTGCGAAATCAACTCCGGCACCGATGCCGTTCCCGAGCCGCCGATATTCACATTGATCTGACGACTGTCGATGACGGTTGAAATCGTCCTGCCGAACTGGCTGTTGATGACGTTCGAGATTTCGCGCGCCGAATTGAAGTCAGCATTGCGGAGTACGAGCGATACGGTGCTCAGGCGACTCAGGTCGATGGCAGTGTCCCGCTCCACGGTTCCGCCGTTCGGGATACGTCCCACGGTTGGATGGTTTGACTGCTTCCCATTCCCCGAGTTTCCGGCAGTGAATCCGCCCAGCGTGAGGGGCCCTTGCGCCTCGGCATAAACCTGGCCATCGGGCCCGCGCAACGGGGCCAACAGCAGTACGCCGCCTTCCAGGCTCTTGGCGTCGCCGATGGAGGAGACGGTGACATCAAGTTGCATGCCAGGCCGGGCAAAGGGAGGAAGGGACGCAGTGACGAAAACTGCGGCCACATTTTTTACAATGACCGAATTCGCGGGAATTTGTACGCCCATACGCTGCATTACGTTGGCCAGCGTCTGCGTAGTGAACAGCGTCTGCTGGCGATCTCCGGTACCATTCAACCCCACGACGATGGAGTAGCCTACCAGTGGATTATCTCGAACGCCGGCGACGGTGGTAATGTCGCGAACGAGTACGGTCTGCGCTCCAGTGGCTGCAAACGAACAGCCGGCCACGAGCAAGGCGGCCGCCAGGAGAGCGAATTTCAGCCCGAATTTTGGAAATCCTGATCTTAGAAACCAATGACCCATAAGAGCGCTCGAACCAGAGGATTGGGCGGCCGGGTCGCATCTGACACGACTCCCTTTCCCTTGAGTTCTACTTCCAGATTTGAGAGTACGGTCGAAAGTGCGCTGTTATCCGGCCTGACATCTCCGGGCCGCAACACGCCGCGCACCAGCATTGTTTCTTTCTGATTGTTGATTGCCACCAGCCGCTCCGCTTCCACGATCAGGTTCCCGTTCGGCAGGACGGCAATCACTCGTCCGGCGAGGTTCGTATTCATGGTGGTGCTGGCATCGGTTGAACCCGCGCCCTTTAACTTCGAGGACGATTGGGCGGTGAAAAGGTTGGTTATTCCGCTGGTGCTGATGTGACCAGCCAGGCCGGCAATCCCGGAAGTCGTATTGAAATCCCGCTGGGTCCCGACATTACCGGTTGCCTGCGCCGTGGTGCGTTGCACGACCACGATGGTCAGCAGGTCATTCAGTCGGCTGGCTTTGTAATCTGCCTGCAAGTTGGTCAGAGCGCCGTTCGCGGTCCAAAGGCTTCCCAGGGAGACATCGGCGGGTTGAGGCGGACTTTGTTGCTGCATGCGGGCGACATAGTCTGCGCGAGCCTTTTGCGGATCATTGGTGACCCTGAGCTTGGAGAACGCACTGCCCAATGAAACAAAATTCGCCAAGACCAGGGCCGCAGAAGCCCACCGTATCGCGCCAGTAGTGAAAGGTGTTCGCATAAAGAATTATTCCCGCAGCGCGGACTGCACCAGGCCCGGCCCGGTTACCCGTGCCACGTAACGTCTCTTCGTATTTTTACTGATCACTCTGACGTGTTGTCCGCGCCCGCCATTCTCCAGGCACAGTACGGGCAGGATCATGTGAACGTATTCTCCGTCCAACATGAGCATTACGAATTTTCCGCTTCGGACCAGCCAATCTTCCGGTTGCTGACCGGTCGATGACTGAACGCCCGATGCCTGACTCGTAGCCTGTAACGATCCCTGGCCCGCGCGGCCGGGGTGAGTCTTATCGCCCGGTTTTCCCCAGTGAATCAGCACATAAAAAGGAAGGCAGGCGCTGGAGTGATCGCAACGAAGGAGAACTTTGTCCGAATCTGCATCGAGCGTGTCCACACTCATTACCCTGAGTTGTGGATTGACCTCGGCGGATGACATGGCCGAAAGTTGCTCCAGCTGGCCAGGATCGATCCCGATTCCAGAAGAGTTAAGAGTAGCCACAATCGCTTCACGACTGATCGGCGTGCGGGCATTGTCATCGGCGCGAAGGCGGGTTACGGTCCCCGCCAGGAACAGCACCGTGAGAATCGTGAACGCTTTAGACAGTCTTGAAGTCATCAATTCACTTTATTAATTTAGTTCGCGATCAATTCAGCTTCGTTATCGATTCACCTGGTTATCGCGTAAGGCTATTGAGATCCTGGAACATCTCGTCCGCCGCCTTTACCACTCGCGAGTTGGACTCATAGGACCGCTGCGAGAGAATCATTTCCACGAATTCCTGTACCACGTCCACATTCGACTGTTCGAGGAAACCTTGCTGCAGAGAACCAAGTCCCTCGGTTCCTCCAGGCGTTCCGACAATCGGATCTCCGGAAGCGGTAGTGGCCAGCATCAGGTTGTTGCCGACGCTGTTTAATCCGCCAGGGTTGGGAAACAATGCGAGCTGAATATTTCCTACCTGAGTCGCCTGAGTCTGTCCGGGCTGCGTGACTGAAACGGTGCCGTCGGAACCGATCGTCACTGAAAGAGCGTCGGGCGGAAGTGTGATCGCAGGCTCCAGAGGATTTCCATCGGCAGTCACGATGTTCCCTTGCGAATCCAGGTGGAAGGTGCCGGAGCGGCTGTAGGCAATCTCACCATCGGGCATTCGAACCTGGAAAAATCCCTGGCCCTGAATCGCCAGATCCAGAGGGTTCCCGGTCTGGCTGAAGTCGCCCTGTAGCTGCAGAACTTCCGAAGCGCCCGGTTTAGTGCCCAGGCCAACCTGCAAGCCGGCAGCGTTAGTAGTCTGCTGCGTGGAGGCAGAGCCCGGCATGACCATGTTCTGATAGAGCAGGTCGGTGAATTGCACACGCCGCCTGCGGAAACCCGCGGTGCTGGTGTTGGCCAGGTTGTTGGCGACGTTGTCGAGATTCAGTTGCTGGGCGTTCATACCGCTGGCGGCGGTGTACAGTGCGCGGAACATAGAGCTCCTTTACGGGTTGACCTTGGGTAAATCTTCAGTTGCAATGCGATTGAATTCTGTGTGAAACATGGAAAGTGCCCGCTGCATCATTTCCGCGTAGCGTTGCACTGCGACCAGTTCGACCGCTCCCGCCACCGGATTTACGTTTGAGCTTTCCAGCGAACCCTGGGCGATTGTGGATTGTTTTGCGGGTGCATCACTCTTTGCGGGTGCGCTGTAGTAGGTCTTGCCAATGCTTTCAAGTGCCGTGCCCGGGGCAAATTCGACCAGCTTGATCTTGCCCGCGACCGCTCCCTTGATCGAGATGGTGCCATCTGAGCTGACTGTCACCGGCCCACCCACGATGCGGATCGGACCCTGCTCGCCCATGACAGCGTCACCTTGCGCGGTGGTTAGCTGTCCCTGGGCTGAAACTTGAAAATTTCCGTTGCGAGTGAACACCGTTCCGTTCGCGGTTTTTACCTGAAAGAAGCCCGGACCCTGAACCGCGAAATCCAGGTCATTGCCAGTGGGTTCCAGATTGCCCTGAGTCAGGTCCATCTGGCTGCCACCGGAAATCCCGAAGTCGTTGACCGCCTGATTCAGACGGGAACCCTGATGTCCCGAAGCTGCTGCCAGGAATGACCGGAAGAGGTTCTGTTGGGAGCGATATCCGGGTGTACTGGTGTTGGCGAGGTTGTTGGCGACGAGGTCGAGCGCCTGGCTCCGGGCCATCAGCGCCGCGCATGTTGCATAGAATCCGCTATCCATAGTTTGTCCGGGGCCAGTTTTGGCTTTGTCCGCTTACATCGAAAGCACGGCAATTGCCATCGGCCAGCACGACTTGCGGCGCGTAACTCATTGAAAGTTGGCGGGATTCTGGTGCTAAATGAGAGGTGGATGAGGGCCTGGGCGTGACCGTCGGGAAGCGACTCGGGTGTGGCGGCCGGTTCTAACCAGTCACTATTCTTCGAGTGATCAGTTGGCCCTCAGCCTGAAGCGGGTTTCCCTGAGGGACTCGCGGAGCCGTTCGATGCCAATCTCCACGATGCATTCTTCGATGCTGACTTCGTCTTCGTCGCAGGGTACGGTATCGTGGGCAAGCTGAAGAACATGCGTCTTCAAGCCACATTCCTGGCTGATGATATCGGAGATATCTTTTAGGGTTACTACGCGCTCGCCGAGCAGCAGTTCCAGGCGGAGCAGGGAGTCGGCGCTAACCAGTGCAGGTCCGAGGATTTGAAGAGGCGTCATAGCTTTGGCCAACCCATACATCGGCCAAAGCGGCCCTGAACTTTACTTCGGGCTCACACTACCTCGGTGATCCGCAGCCCATAGTTACCTTCCACGATTACGACTTCGCCACGGGCCACCACCCGGTCTCCCAGCAGGAGGTCCGCCGGGTCCTGAATGTATTTATCTAACTCAATTACCGACCCGGACCTCAACTCCCCAATTTCGCGCAAGGGCAGGCGACGTTCGCCAAACTGAAGAGTGACGGCGATTTCCACATTCTCCAGGAGGGAAACGTTGACCCCTTTCGCCGCGGGTGAAGCTATTTCCTGAGCCATGCCGGTGTCGGCGACAGCCTGTGGCCAGTCGGCGGGGAACAGTAGCTGCAACTGGATGTTGGCCGACGCCGCATCGGTTCCCGTAAGCGAGAACTTTCTGGCTGGAGTCCAGCCTGGGGCCCTGGCGACTCGCAGGTGGACTTTGGCGCCCTCGAGAACCGCCGCGGCTTTCTCGCTCGCTTCTCCCAGCACAGCCCGTACTGCCTGCTCGTAACCGTGCTGGATCTCTCCGGAAACTGGCGCCGCTGCACCCAGCAGGGCCGCCAGTGAATGTGCGTTTTCAACGGTGATTTGAATTGCCGCTTCCGCTTGCGAGGGCTCGGCCACCAGTATCATCGTCAATAATTCCGTGGCGGGGGGAAATGGCTTTGGCTTTTCATCGACGGTGATGGCCCACGCCGCGGAAGTCTTTCCGGAAAGCGCCTGCGCGGCTGCGGCCGGAAATGCTTCGACGAAGAGTTCGATTGGATTGCGACTCATATTGTGTTCCCCGTTTCTGGCTGAATTTGTGGCAGACGATCCAGCAGTTGCGCGCCGCGGTGATTTCCGCTGCGAACTGGCACCGCCTGGAATGAATCATGGCCATCGATTTTCAATACCGCCGGAGTCCGCACCGAAACCCCAAGCAGGAGTATTTTGCCGACGCTCAGATTCAACAGTTCGTTTGCCGGCACTTTGCCGCCGGGCAGGACCAGCTCAATCCCGAAAGTAGCCCCAAGCAACTTGTCGGCGAACCTGGAACTCATCGTGCTTTTCCGAAGGTGCTCGGGTTCGGCAACGGTCGTTGTGCCCAAAAAGGCGCCCAGAGCCGATACCGGCAGCATCAGCTGGAAGTCGCCGCCGGCCGACTGCATGTTTACGGAAAAGCTGAAAACCAAAGCGTTGTCATTGGCGGAAAACAATTTCTGCACGTGCGAGGGTGCCTGTCGTGTTTCCAGCGCGACTGAAACGCTGAAGCTCTGCCATGCCGCTTGCAGTTCACGGCAGACGAGCCGGACGAATTCCTTGGCGATCTGGTCTTCGATTTCGGTGACTTCGCGGGACAGTTCACTGGGACCGCCGCTGCCTCCAAGTAACCGATCTACGATCGGGAACAGCAACATGGAGTCGATCTGCAGCAATGCAAGATCGGCCTGCGGTCCGAGGCGCAAAGAGACCAGATACGAGGTGCCGGCCTTCTCGAGGAATGTCCGACAAGGTGTTTGCTCCGAACCTCGCAATGTGGTTTCACAGGCCAATCCAAGACTACTGTGCAGAGCCTGGGCAAGCTGCGGCACAAAAGCTTCGCTTGCGGCGACCAGGGGAGCCAGACGCGCCTGGTCGATCCCGCCGACTACCCGAAAATCGCAGGGCTGTACTTTTTCCGGCGTAATGCTGCCACCTGCGATGACCACGCCCTGCACCTGCTTCGAGATTGGTTGCGCCTGAGGTTCCATTGGGTTACCTGAACGTGTCTTCTTTCAGCTGCATTTCCTGAATTGCCGCGCGGAGCTTCGTGATTGCCAGCGAGTGGATCTGTGAGACTCGTGATTCGGCCAGGTCCATGACTGCGGCGACTTCGCGCATCGTCAGTTCTTCGCGGTAATAGAGGGAAACAACCATCTGTTCCTTTTCCGTCAGCGTCTTGATGGCTTGCGTCAGGTAGTCGCTTCTTTCGGAGCGGAGGCAGATTTCAAAAGGATTCTGATCCTCATTCGCCGGGGCGTTTTCAATGAGGTCCTGGGTTTCGGAATCGTCGAATCGCGATCCCACCATCTGACCAACGATGTGCAGGCCGTCCAGGCGCCGGAGCAGAGTATGGAGTTCGGAAATATCCATATCAAGGTCAGCTGCAATCTCGTCTTCCGTGGGCTGGCGTCCCAGTTTATTGGCCAGTCTGGTGATGCTCTCAGCTACGTTCCGGCCCTTTTTTCGCAGGGGCCTTGATCCCCAGTCGAGGGCGCGCAAGCTGTCCAGAATCGCGCCACGAATGCGAAATGATGCGAACGATTTCAGCGACGCATTCTTGTTCGGGTTATATTTGCGCACGGCCTCGATGAGTCCGAGCACCCCCGCGTGTACCAGGTCTTCAAGCGGGACGTGTTGCGGCAACCGCTCATGAATTCGTCGCGCCAGGTAATAGACCTGCGACAGCTCGGACAAGATAAGCTCATTGCGGGCTTCGTTCTCCGACAAAACGTCTGTGTAACCGGCTTGGGGCAAAGTCATTTCGTCCTCAGTTTCAAGTCGTCACCGCAGCGAACCCACCGATTGCACCGGCACCAGCGGGGGAATCTCGGTCGGCGCCAGCACAACGATCTTTGGTAAAAAAGGCTCCAGCAGCCTTCGCAGGTAAAAACGTCCCGGCGAGGTGCACAACAACACCGGCGGTGCGGTCAGCACCTGTTCTCCAAAAAGAGTTCTCAATCCCTCTAAAACTCGGCGCGCGGTCGAGGGCTGCAGGGCCATGCTGGCTGTGCTGACTGTCTGTGCACTTGCCGCCCGGCTGCATTCTTCTTCGATCGTGCGATCGAGGGTGACGACCTTGAGTTCGCCGTGCTCATCGAGCAGTGGACGAACCAGCGCTCGTCCCAAAGCGTGGCGCACGGCTTCGTTGAGCAGAACCGGGTTTTTGCTTACCCCGGCGGTTTCGATCAGAGTCTCCAGGATTGTTCCAAGATCGCGGATCGAGACCTGCTCGCGCAAAAGTTGCTGCAGGACTCTTTGCACTTCTCCCAGAGTCATGAGCTTGGGGACCAGCTCTTCCACCAGTTTGGGATGAGACTCGCTGAGCCGGTCGATCAGGCGTTTGGTTTCCTGGCGGGTAAGCAACTCGTTCGCATTCTGGCGGATGATTTCTCCAAGATGCGTTGCCAGAGCCGCGGTCTGGTCAACCACCGCGTAGCCGGCGGCCAGAGCCTGAGCCTGCTGTTCTTTGACAATCCACTTCGCGGGCGCACCGAAGGCCGGGTCACGTGTGTCCACGCCGGGCAGGGCGGGCGGCTTCGGCTGTGAGCTTATGGCCAGCAAGCAATCACGCCGCATCTCCCAGCGTGTGATTTCCACGCCGCGGAGATACACGACATATTCCAGATCCTTGATGGTGAGGTTGTCGGTGATATGGATCGACGGAACCAGGAAGCCAAGCTGGGTTGCCAGGTGTTTACGCAGCGCGCGTACTTTGGTCAATAGCTGGCCACCCTTGTTAGCATCGACCAGCGGTACCAGGCCCACCCCGACCTCAAGCATGAGGTCATCCAGCTTCAATGCCGCATCCATCGGATCGAGAGTTTGTGATGGAGCAGTCTCGGACTTGCCTGCCGCCGTGCCTGAAACTGGTTTACCTTCTGCTATCTCCGTCTTCGCGCGGCGCGCCAGCAGAGCCATGATGACGGCCATGAGGATGAAAGAGAGCTTGGGCAATCCAGGAATCAGGGCGAGGCCCGTCATGACCGCTGAAGCGATCCACAGCGGGCGGCTGTTGCCAAACAACTGTTTGCCTAAATCCGTGGAGAGAGTGCTGTCAGACGAAGCGCGCGTGACCACCATCCCGCCGGCAACCGAAACCAGCAGGGAAGGGATCATGGTGACCAGGCCGTCTCCGACCGTCAGCACCGTATAAGTCTTCAGGGCTTCCATGAAAGGGACGCCCTGCTGGATCACGCCGATAAGAAAACCGGCGATGATGTTGATGGCAGTGATCAGAATGGTGGCTAACGCGTCCCTCTGATTGAAGCGGGCTGCGCCGTCCATGGCGCCATAAAATTCCGCTTCGTGCGCGATCTGTTCGCGGCGGGCTCGGGCCTGCACTTCATCGATGAGTCCCGCATTCAGGTCAGCGTCAATCGCCATCTGCTTGCCTGGCATGGCATCCAGAGTGAAACGTGCCGTAACTTCTGCGGTTCGCACCGCGCCGTGGCTCACCACGATGTACTGGATGGCGATCAATGCAAGAAACAGGACAAAGCCGACAACATAGTTGCCGCCAACAACAAACTGTCCGAAGGCCTCAATCACACGCCCGGCGGCTGAAGCGCCTTCGGCTCCATGCAGAAGGATTCGCCGGCTGCTGGCGAGGTTGAGTGACAAACGGAACAAGGTCATCAGCAGGAGCAGACTGGGAAAGACTGAGAATTGTGCCGGACGAAGAATCTGGACGGCGGTGAGGAGAACCAGCACGGAAGCCGTCATGCTGAAAGCCAGCATGATGTCGAGCAGAAAGCTCGGCATCGGCACCAGCATGACAAAGACCATGCTGACGGCAGCGGCGGGCACGATCCAGTCAATCGAGGATTTCCTGGCCAGCTTCGGTTTGGTAAGGGTCGCCATTATTGCCTTTCACCCGCTGCCTGACGCCTGACTTGTTCCTGGGCGCGGTAGACGAAGGCCAGGACTTCCGCAACCGCGGTGTAGAGTTTGCCTGGAATGCTTTGCCCAACGTCTACCGTCTTATAAAGCGCCTGCGCCAGGGGAGGATTCTCCAGCACCGGAATTTCTTTCCAGCGCGCAATCTCTTTCATCTTTTGCGCCAGCAGGTTCCGGCCTTTTGCGATCACTACTGGCGCGCCCATATCCATCTGGTAAAGAATCGCAACCGCGAAGTGAGTTGGGTTGGTGACCACGACGGTGGCTTTTTCCGTTTCGCGCAGCATCATTTGCCGCCGCATCTGTCTTTGCAGGCGCCGTATGCGCATCTTGATCTGCGGATTTCCGTCGGAGTCCTTGGTTTCCTGCCGCATCTCATCGCGCGACATTTTCATGTCGCTCTCTGACTTCCGCCAGGTCAGGAAGTAGTCCACCATGGCCCAGGCGAGCAGCACCAGGGCGGATTTCCAGGTGACTTCGAACACGGCGGTGAGCAGGAAGCGGTTGAACGTCCAAAAATTGGTGTTGGAGGCAACCACGATCCCGATCCAGTGATCGCGGAGCGTAGCGAAACCCACGTAGCAGATGGCTGCGAAGGGCAGCAGAGACTTCAACAGCCCGCTCAGGCCGGTGAGAGAAAAAATCTGGCTCAGTTTCTGGGCCGGGCTGAGGCGTTCGACCTTGGGCACCAGAGCTTCCGGCGCGAATACAAGTCCACCCTGTGCCAGACCTCCAGCCAGAGATAAGCTCCACGCAGCGGCCATGACTGGCACTGCACACCTGGCGACGGTCCAACCTGCCCAGACCAGTAAGGGAGTGGCCGGCGTTAGCGTTTCCGCGCTGGAAAACTCAAAGGTGTGCCGTAACAGACTCCGCCAGGCGTCGATTCCCGCGTACCCCTGCCATGCAACCAGGCCGAATGCGCCGGATACCGCCAGAATGCCGGAAAGGTCACGGGAGCGCGCAACCTGGCCCTGTTCGCGGGCTTTTTGGCGTCGCCTTGGTGTCGGTTTCTCTGTCTTGCTATCGCTCATGTACGCGCCGCCAGGTGCAGAAGACGTTCTGTGAATCCCACGGATTCCGTGAAGTACTTTTGAAACAGAGCCGGCCAGTAGCGGATCACGGTCACCAGTAGTCCGACGCCCAACATGCTTTTGAGTGCGGGACCCAACAACATCAGGGGCATCTGTGGCGAAGCCTTTCCGAGGAAGCCCAGAATCACATCCGCCACCAGAGTTGCTGCCAGTACAGGCGCGGCAATCTGAACCCCGGTTTCCAGCACACCGGCCACTCCGTGCAGCAACTCGAGGGTTAAGCCGCGATTCAGGTGCACTGCGCCGGGCGAGAGATATTCAAAACTGTGGGCGATGCCGCGAAGAATCCAATGATGTACGTCAAGCTGAAGGAAAAGCAGGAAGGCTACCGTCTGGTGAAACATGGCGACCACAGTAGTGTCGACCTGGGTCTGAGGATCGAGGATATTCACCAGCGAATATCCCATTTGCACGCCCAACACCGACCCGGCCATCTGTGCTGCTTCAAACACAAAGTTGGTAGCGACTCCGATGGCAACTCCCAGTACAAACTCTCGCGCCACCACTCCCGGCCATTGGGCCAGCGTGACCATACCCACCTGCGCGGAATACACGGGATACAGGACCGCCGTGATGAGCAGGACCAGCATCGCCTTGATCCGGGGAGGAATCGCATTGTTCCCGAAGAACGGAGCAAACAACATCAGGCCCGAAATTCGGATGGCGATCACCAGCGGCCCGGACAACAATTCTGTGAGAGAAATTTCCATCAATCGGCCTATTTCACGTACGGGTGAAAATCGGACAGAAGCTTCACGGTGTACTGGCCCATTTGGCGCCACATCCACGGCATCATGAAAAAAGCTCCCGCGGCTACTGCCAGAAGCCTGGGCACGGCTGACAGCGTGGCCTCCTGCAGCGAAGTCAGCACCTGAACCACGTTCACCAGCAAACTCACCGCGACTGCGATTCCCAAAATTGGTGCCGCCAGCAACAGCACCTGGAGCAACGTGTGACGGCATATGTCCACAACCTGCGCATCCGGCATTAACTAAAACTCCTCATCAGCGAACCGATCAACAATCCCCACCCGTCGACCATCACAAACAGCAGCAGCTTGAGCGGGGTCGATATGACTACCGGCGGTAACTGCAACATGCCAACCGACGTGGTGATGGAAGCCACCACCATGTCAATCACCATGAAGGGAAGAAAGAGAATGGCGCCAATCTGGAATCCGGCTTTCAATTCGGAAAGAATGTAAGCCGGCACCAGCACGCGCATCGAAAGATCGTTCGGGTCGTGGGGACGCTGTTGTTTGGCAAGGTCAACGAAAAGCGTTACATCCTTTTCGCGGACGTAGTGAACCATGAACTGATGAATGGGGCCGGTTCCGCGTTGCACCGCATCCATCACATTGATTTGACCGGCCTGCAGCGGCTCCAGGGCTTCCCTGTAAATCGACGCTCCCACTGGCTGCATCAGGAAAAAGGTCAGCACCAGCGCCAGCCCGATCAGGGTTTGATTGCTGGGTGTGGTCTGCAGCCCGAGCGCCTGCCGGAGGAAATGAAACACAATCAGCAGCCGCGCAAATGGCGTCATGCACATCAGAAGGGACGGGATCAGCGTCAGGAAAGTCAGCAGGGCAACGATGGTCCACGATGAAGAACTGGAACCGCCCACGCCTGGCAGGGTGATACGAATCTCGTTGGACGCCGGGGTTGGTGTGACCGGCGGTGTGGGTTTGGTCGCTGCCGCAGAGAGAGTTCCAGCCATGAGGACAATGGAGAATGTTCGGATGAAGCGGGACCATGCGGTCATGAGATCTTTCCCGCCTCCCGCTCAAGGGCAGCGGCAAAACTCTTCGCTTCGTGAAGGCGGGTCAGAAGGGACACAGCGCCTGACGATCCGCCGATCAGGAATCTTTCCTCATCCACCTGAACAACCGCGACAAACCGCTTTTCGCCGAGCGAGACTGTCTCGCATACCCGTAAATTCTTACGAGCCTGTTGTGCCCTGGCGCGCTGCATGATCCATCGAAGCGCGCTCCATACCCTGACCAGCAGAGTCTGGCTCCAGTCTCCAATGTTCGGAACAGATCCCGCTTTACCCGCAGCAGGCTGTATTACTTCGGCTTGAGAAAGTATGTTCATACCAATTCTGTAATTCGCACGACCAGCCGGTCCTCAACTACTTCGAACCGTCCCCGGCCGAGCGGGATGTTGTTGGCTTTTACCGGGACGTCATTGGCAACCGGGGTTGCGGTCTGTACCACGCTTCCAACGCGAAGATTCAGGAGGTCACCCACGGTGAAGCCTGGCACCGGAATCTCCGCAGTCGTCTTGCAACGAAGCCAGAGGTAGGCATCGATCGGAGACGTGCCCCTTTCTTTCTCCTTCGCTTGCGGAGCCTCCGTCCGTACCGGCGCAACTTGAGCTGTAGCCATTCTGGTTTTTCCGTACCTGTGCCTGGAGCAGCGCGAAGTCAGAACTCCGCGAAGCAATGGAGGTGCAATCACTCTGCCAGTGGTGGAGGGAAATGCGGGGATGAACGAATGCTTACGTTGTCACGCGAAAACCACAGAGAATGCGCGACTTAACACGCAGGGATTACCGCGGACCATGGGCATCCGAAGGGGCTTTTTCAATTAGAGCAGGAGTAGAAGAGGCGAGTTTCCGGCGCGGCATGAGGCCGCGCCGGATTCGCTCTAATCTTCAGCTAACATTCATCAACTTTTAGCGGCTAACCGCTCAAACTTACAACTGCTTCATGTTGATCGTGTCCTGAGTGAGTTGGTCGAATGTGGTTACCACTCGGGCGTTGGCCTGGTAGCCGCGTTGAGTGATGATCATGTTCGAGAACTCGGTCGCAATGTCCACGTTCGACTGTTCCAGAGAGCCGCCGGTGAGGGTGCCGCGTCCACCGCTGCCTGCCACTCCGATTGCCGGGGCACCAGAGGAAAGAGTGGTCTGGAAGCTGCTCTGACCCTCACGCATCAGACCCTGTGGGTTGGCGAAATTCGCCAGGACAATCTGTCCCAGGGCCAGCGTCTGGTTGTTGGTGAACGTGCCCTGAATGGTTCCGTCAGACGAGATGCTGTAGTCAGCCAGGGTTCCGCTGCCGTAGCCGTTCTGGAAATTGTTGGCCGTGGCGCTGGGAGCTGACGACTGCGTCAGCAGAGAATTTCCAGCCGCATCCTGCAGGTTCCAGGTCATCGTCATGTTAGCGGCGCCATCGGCCAGCCCAGTAATCGCGATGCCCGTTACGGGGGCGGCTGGCGTGGCCAGAGTGCCGTCCGGGTTAAACGTGACGTTGCCTGCTGAGAGAACCGTGGCTGCACCGGTTCCGCCGGTGTCCGCGGCGGGCAGGCTTATCTGGTAGCTCCACGCGTTGGAAGCCGTCTTGGTGAACTGATAGGTCACCACGTGGGACGTACCCAGGGAGTCGAATACGGTAATGGGCGTAGAAAAACTCGTACCCACTGCCGCGCTGGCATCCAGGTTGGTCTGGGTCTGCAGCGTAGTGGTCGGGGCTCCGGGGATGAGCTGTCCCTGGCTGATCATGAGTGGGGCAAGAGTCTGCGACGGACTGATGACGCCATTCACCGCCGGATAGCCCATCACCAGCTGCCCCTCCTGCGTGGTCAGGTGTCCCTGCGAGTCAATGGTGAAATTACCAGCGCGTGTGTATTGCTCCACGCCATTTTTCTGGGTCACGAACAGGCCATTTCCGGTGATCGCCACATCTGACGGTACGCCGGTCCCTTCAAGGTTGCCGCCGGTGAAGGAAGGGGTTACGGACCCGAGGGCGACGCCTTCGCCAATCTGAATTGGATCGTTGGCTCCGTTGGTACCGTACGCCTGGTAGAAGAGGTCGGTAAACGAGGCCCTGCTCTCCTTGAATCCTACCGTGTTGATATTGGCCAGATTGTTAGAGATGACCGCCAGCGCGTTTGACGCGGCTGTCAATCCGGAAAGAGGAATAGAAAAATTAGGCATGGGATCAGGCTCCTGTTGGTGACGTCGTGGGTTGCGTCGGCGTCGTGGTTGTGGTTGGGGTGGTGCTCTGCATCAATTGGCGGATTTGAATCAGCTCGTTGAGCTGGTTCATCGACAACATCTGTCCTACCATCTGAGTCGGATCCATGGGCGATGTCGGATCCTGAGTTTTGAGCTGAGCGACCAAAAGCTGCAGAAACAAATCGCTGGAGCTGTTGGCCAGGCTATCTGAAGTGGAGCTGGTATCGCTGGTGGAACTGGTTTTTCCGGTGGTCGCTTGCTGGGCGGCCATGGCGGATGCTGCGATGGGGTTGATTGTCATAATTTCTTCTCCCTAACTACGACTGCGACTTTGCGATGCCTAAATTCGAATGTCCAACCTGCCGGCGGACTCGAGCGCCTCGGTGATTACCGGAAGCATCGGTTCCGCCTGTGATTTGGCGGTTGTGTTGCTCTGCGACTGCCATTTCTGCGGCTGCGAATCCTGAGCCAGCCCTGACGATGTGGCCAGGTGTTGTCCCTGAATCACGATGTTCGCCACCGAAACCTGTTGGTCCGCCAGCCTGTGGTAAAGCGCCGGCAGATCGGCGGTCATCGACTTGGCGAAATCACCGTGTTCAACCGAAATCTGCGCGCTGAACATGTGGCGCGCTACCGAGGTACGAATGTCGATGTTGCCGAACTCCTGGCTCTGCATTCCCACGCGAAATTCGGATTGGCTCAAGCCCTGAACGAATTTTGCGTTTACGGGCGAGGGCAGGGATGTTGGAACAGACTCGTCTGGCGCGTCCAAATCGCCAATTATGCTTTGAGACGACAGTGAGATGCTGGATTGCTTCAGGGGCTCCTGCTTGCCGTGAGCCTCAGAATGTCCTGACATGGCGACGCCGGCGGCTTCCTTGACGGTTGGGGAAGCGGGTTTTGCGAGCCCATCCGCCACGCTGCCGGCCTGGGTCACTGCAAACCTTCCTGCCTGGGCCGACGCTGTTTTTGAGTCTTTGAGACTGCGGTCCTTTAGTTCCTGATCTTTGATTTGGCGATCTTGAATCTGGCGACCGCTAAATTCCCGATCCTTGTTCGCACCCTCTCCGGCCCTGGCTGCGCTGCCTGGTGCGGCTTGTACGGCGTTTCCTGAGCCAGTCGCAAGCCCGGAGTTGATGGAACCGGACTTCTGAGTAACCCTGGCTGCGATCGCACTGTCGAGTATTGCTTTCGCTGATGCGGCTGAAGCCTGCCCGAGTTGCGATGCTGCGGGTGCTGAGGCAACCGGGGGAGGCGCGTTTGGGGCGGAGTTTATGATTGCTCGATCAGCGGGTTGAATGGGCTGGCTGATGCTGATTGCCGGCTTCGGAACCTGTAGTCCCGCATTCGGATTAGTGCTCTCAGTTTCGCGGTTCAGGTCTGCAGCCGGTTTCTTGACAGCAGCAGCGTTTACGGGAACTTCCGTCAATCGCGCGGCATTTTCTTTTCCTGACAGTACACCAGCATTGACCAGCCGATCGATCGCGTCCGCACTGTTACCAGTCACCGGAGACTTGCCAGTGGCCGCGAGCGCTTGTTTCTCCTGCAAGCCAGAGATCTGGTCAGCAGCATTCACCGCCTTCTTGTCGCTGTTCTGCGTTCGACCAGCGAGAGCTGAATTCTCCAGGGCAACTTTTAAGTCGGGTAGAGCAGATGCGCCTGCGTTTTTGTCTGATGCCCCGGATGCGGCGAGCTTCAGGGTTGCGTCAATCGGTGGTTGAGCATTCAGCAATGGCAGGCCCAACGCCGGATTCAGGGGCTGAGAGGCCGGGTCGGCAGGATCCTTGCTCTTTCGAGCTTCAGAGGCGTTCTGCATCGGCCCAGCTGCCGACTTCCTTCCTGAAGGGGATTCTTTCGGCGCTGCCTGAGCCAGGCTCGCGCTTGAACTCTCCGCGCCAAACAACGCTGCGGCAATCGACTGGAAATCCTGACCATCGTTCGCCGAAGAATTTAGCAGAAAATCGGCAAGTGATGAATTCGAGGATTGCACATGAGAAGCGGCATGCGCATGTGAAGCGGCGTGCGGGCCAGCGGTTCCGGAATGTGAGGGCGTAATGTTCACAACGCAGTCTCGGTCACAAGACAAATAAGCACGCCGGAGACCAAAGGGATACTGCTTCAGGAAGCATCCCGGACAAAAAAAATGCGTTGTGAACTAAAGACTTGGGAAGAACCTGCCGATAAGACTTACGAGAAGAATGCCGCTGCAGTGTGTACTGGGCAACCTTTGCCTGTTGTAACCAGGCAAGGTGTGCCTAGTTGCCCTCTTTTGCGCGCGCCAGAAACAAATCATCCAGGGTCTTTTGTTCCTGCCGCTTCTGTTCGAGCTGGTACCGGCGCCGCTGTTGCCCGCGGAGGTCGGTGAGAACCTGGCGGTCCTGCCGCGCGGTTTGATAGACCGCCAGCTGGTTTACGCGCTGGAGTTCAAGTTGCCGCAGTTGTGAACGCAGCCCGTCGGCCGCTGTCTTCAGTTCCAGTTCCCGCATCGCAATGTCGATGAGATGAACACCCGGAAGCCTGAGCGCCAGATCTTGCTCCCGGCTCTCTCTGATGCGAATTTGCTCGGCCTCTACCTGGTCGAGTTGCTGTTCCGTTTCGACGATCTGCTGCACAATGCGAAGCAGGACCGCCTCTTCGGAGTGCTCCACACTTTCCCGGAAGCGCAGAACCGCATCGAGAGTGAAGCGGAAAGCCATGTCTAGGCGGGCAGTGCGAGCAGCCGCTTTGCGGTTTCAGCCGGCGAGGGAATCTCGGTCGGACTTTGCTGCAGAAACGCGTTGATCGCGGGCAAGGCTGCGATCGCCTTGTCGAGCAGCGCGTCGGTGCCCGGTTTGTAGGCGCCAATGCGAATCAGGTCTTCGGCCCGCGCATAGGCCGCCAGAAGCATGCGAACGCTGCCGGCTTTTTCCATCTGCTGCGGACCGCAAATCGCCGGCATCAGCCGGCTCAGACTGTCGAGCACGGAAATCGCAGGATAGTGATTGCGCACCGCCAGATCGCGGTTGAGAACAACGTGCCCATCCAGCAGCGAGCGAGCGGTATCCACCAGCGGATCCTGCTGATCGTCGCCCTCCATCAGGACGGTGTAGAACCCGGTGATGCTTCCGGCGGAAAAACGCCCGGCGCGCTCGATAAGTTTCGCCATCATGGCGAGCACCGAGGGAGTGTAGCCCTTTGCCGTGGGCGGCTCGCCCGCGGCCAGTCCGATTTCGCGCTGAGCCATGGCGAATCGCGTCAGCGAATCGAGCACCAGCAAAACGTGTTTTCCGCGAGCCGAGAAATACTCCGCCACAGCAGTCGCTGCCAGGGCCGCGCGAATACGCAGCAAGGGGGACTGATCGGAGGTTGAAGCCACCACCACAGACCGCCGGCGCCCTTCGTCGCCCAGCGCCTTGAGAAAGTCTCCTACTTCCCGGCCGCGCTCTCCGACCAGTGCAAGCACCGTGAGATCAGCCTCCGTGGCGCGCGTCATCATGCCCACCAGCGTCGTCTTTCCGACACCGCTACCGCCAAATATTCCGACACGCTGGCCGCGTCCGCAGGTGACAAATCCGTCGATGGCGCGGATTCCGCAGGTTAGCGGATCGCTGATCGGAATTCGACTCAAGGGGTGGGGAACGCTTCCGTCGATTGGAACCGTTCGCGTCGCCCGATACTCGCCTAAAGAGTCCAGGGGATTGCCTCGGGCGTCGATCACTCGTCCTAATAACTCTGGTCCTACGCGCAGGGAAGGGCGCGCTCCCCAGGTCACAATGCGGTCGCCGAAACGAATACCCTGCGGCTTGTCCAGCGGCATGGAAAGAACCGTCGACCCGCGAAAGCCAACTACTTCGCCGGGAAACAGGTTTCCGTTGGAGTCTTCCATCTCGCACGATTCGCCTACCGAGCAGAACGGTCCGACTGACTCTACGAGATTGCCGACCACGTGTGTCACTCGCCCTTTCCAGCGAAGGGTGGAAGAGTGGTGCAGCCACTGGGAGTAGGCTTCGAGGATTGCCTCGGTCATTTGTTGTCGGGCCTCTGCGCCAGTAAATCGAAGAATCCCTGCTCGACTTCCTTCAATTGCGCTTCCAGACCAAGCTCGGTAATCCCCAGTTCCGTTTCCAGAATGCAGTTGTGCGGTTCGACCGCAGGATCTGGTTTTACCTCGACGTGAATTTCTCCGCCGCCGTTGCCTTCGAAATAGCGGTTCCAGTCGGCAACCTCACCCGGCGGGATTCTGACGGTTGCAGTGGTGCCGTGCTGAAGCTTTCCTATCGCCACCTTTACCAGAGCAGCCACTAACATGCGGTCGACCTGGGCCTCTCGATGCAAAATCTTGGCGGCAATGGCCAGCGCCAGGTGAACCAGTTCGTTTTCCGCGCGTGAATAATATTCGTTCGTCTTTTGCGAAAATGAATAAATAGTTTCCGCGATTTTCGCGCGCTCAGTCGCCAGTTGCTTTTCCAGCGACGCCTGGGCCTGCTGCAGTCCTTCGCGAATTCCTTCGGCACGGGCAGCGGCCAGTTTCAGTTCCAGCTGCTCCGGCGTTTCGCGCCCCGTCGGCCCGTTTGGCGTGGAGGCGCGGTTCTCGGCCGAACCTTGATTTGCTGAAGCTTCAGACTTTCCCGGCTCTGGGTACTGAAACATCTCCACCGGCGCCATTTTAGGCGACGAACTCATCATCTGCCTCCGCTCTCAACACGATCTTGCCTTCGGCTTCCAGTTGGCGGGCGGTAGCGATAGCTTCCTGCTGTGCTTTGGCAACTTCCTTGCCGCGCACCCGGCCGAGCACGTCCATATCTTCCTTCAGCATCTCCACTGCGCGCGACGACATGGCCTTGAAAATGTGCTCCTTCACCGGCTCGCTGGCGCCTTTAAGAGCCAGTGCCAGCGTCTTTTTGTCCACCGCGCCGAGGAGGTCTCGCAGACCAGTTTCCGGAACGCCAATCAGATCCTCGAACGTGAACATCTGGTTTCGAATGTTACCGGCCAGTTCGGAGTTATCCTTTTCGATCGCCTCCAGAATTGCGCGTGAGGTGGCAGGCTCTAATTGGTTCATGAGGCCGGGTACATTCTCGACCCGTGCCGGCATCTGCTTCTTCTCCGCGCCACTCTGCCTGAGCCTTTCATGGAGAACCTTGCTGATCGTCTCAGCCGCCTGGGGCGAGAAGTTTTGTAATTGAGCGGTACGCTTTACCACCTCAATCTGCAATTCGCCCGGCAGTTTGGAAAGAATTGGCGAGGCGTACTGTGGTTCCAGGTGCGCCATGACTAGCGCGATCGTCTGGGCGTGTTCTTTTTCCAGCAGCGCCGCCAGTTGCTTCGGATCGGCTTTTTGCATCCAGTCAAGATTGCCGGCTCCGCTGTTCTGCATCTGTGTAACCTTCAGCGCCAGCTCTTTTCCGTTTTCTTCACCAAAAGTCTTTTTCAGCAACCGCGTCGCATAGTCGGCCCCGCCCTGGATCACGAAGCGGTGAGCCGAGGCCTGTTGCTGATATTCCTCGAGAACCTGCTGCGCCAGTTCCGGCGGGATAGCGTCGAGGGAAGCAACCTCAGCTGCGATCTGCTGAACATCGGAGGAAGAAAGCTGGCGGCAGATAACGGCCGCTGCTTCCTCACCAAGCACGGTAAGCAGAATCGCCGCCTTGCGGGTACCCGTTAACGCGGTTTTGGCCCGCGCTCCGCTCACTGCGCTCCCTCACGCAACCACGACTGAACCAGTCGTCCGGTCACTGCGGGCTCGCTTTTTGCTTTTTCGGCAAGCTGCTTCTGCAAGCCCATCGAGCGTCGCTCTGCGTCTGACAGTGTCATTACTTCTGAGGATCCCTGAACCTGACTTGCGGCCATCTCCGCTTTCAATTGTGCCGCCGACTTGTCGGGTAGTTGACTGAAGGCAGTCAGTGCCTGTTTCTTGATCGGGCGCAGCAGCAGCACGTAGGTCAGGATGAATAGCACGAAAATCACCGCGTATCGTATGAGCGACGACCAGTCGTTCACGACAACCCGAATCCGCTCCACTTTGCTCGGCGGAACTGGCGTCTGCTGCGCCGATTGCTGGAAGGAAAGGTTCTGAACGGCCAGCGTGTCACCGCGCTTTTCATCGAAGCCAATCGCCGCTGCGGCGAGGGCTTCGATCTGCTTTAGTTCTTCCGGAGTCCGCTTTCGCCTGGTTTCCGTCGCTTTTCCGTTAGCCTGCTGTGTTTCAACTGCGTCATCAATGAGCAGCGCGGCCGAAATCCGGCGGATTCGGCCGACCGGTTGCAGGGTGTGCCGGACAATCTTGTCTACGGCGTAGGTGGCATTCTGAGTTTTGGAGGACTGAACTGTATCGTCAACTTCTTCTTCCTCGGACTTCGCCGGAGTCGTGGCATTGGGTACATTGCTGGCTGTTCCCGGAACGCCGCCTGTGGTTTCCCCGCCGGAGGTTTTTTCTTCTGAGGTCTGCATGGTTACCGCGACCGCACTCTTGGGGTCGTAAGTTTCCTGGTTTTCCTCGCTGGTGCTGTTGTCGTAATCGACGTTAACGCTGGCGCGTATGCGTTGTGCCCCAACCACCGGCTCCAGGGTGCTAACCAGCCGTTTGGAAAGCTGATCTTCGAGTTCGGCGTCGGCAGGCTGACCCTGGGCGGTGTGCCAGGAACGGCTGGTTGGTGTCTGAGTCCGTGATGGTTACGTTCTGCGGACTAAGTTTGTCCACCGCGCCTGAAACCAGACTGGCAATGGAGCGCTGCGTATCTGGCGATAGTTGGCCTGACCGGAGTCGCAGGATGACTGAAGCTTTAGCCTCTCGTTCGCGATCAAGAAAGACCGAGTCGGTTGGCATCACCAGATGCACGCGCACGCTTTCAACATCCCGCAAGGTCTGGATGGTGCGTTCGAGTTCACCTTCCAGGGCCCGCTGATAATTGACTTTCTCGTCAAATTCCGTTTGTCCCCAATTCAGCTTGTCGAACAGTTCAAAGCCAAGGCGTCCGCTGTGCGGCATCCCTTCGCTGGCGATCTCCAGTCGGCTCGAGTCCAGCTTGTCGCCGGGAACGCTGACTGTTTTTCCGTCGGGGCTGATCTGGTACTGGATACTCTTAGACGCCAGGCGGCTGGCCAGAGCCTGCGCATCGGTCGGTTCCATGCCGGTCATGAGAGGCTTGAAGTCGGGAGTGACGATAAGGTGTCCGAAGAAAAAGACGACCCCGATGACCAGCTGCGGCTCCGCCCATCAGCAATATGAGCTGCTTGGTATCGAGCGCCGCCAGGGCGTTCTTGCCTTGATTCGCAATCTGACTGAATGATGCCATGGTTTATCGTTCGGAGCGCTAGAACTGCATGCGCGAGACTTCCTGATACGCGCTGACAATCTTGTTTCGGACTTGCATCATCAGCTGGAAAGCGATGTCCGCCTTTTCCACGGCGATCATGACGTTGTGCACATCGCTGCGATCACCTTTCAGCAAATCGGTGACCTGCGCCTGCGCGCTTCCGTGGAGTTCTTCCACCTGGTTGATGGCGGTTTTCAGGATCGAGCCAAAGTTACCCTCGCCCTCGTTCGCGCCGGAAGCGGGCGTCGAGCCTGGCTGGTCGAGGTTCGGAAATGCCGGCAGATTTGGAATCAAGTTATTCATGGCGTTTCCTATTTAAGGATGTCCATTGCTCCCTGGATCATCTGTTTGGTGGCGCTGACTGCGGCGGCATTGAGTTGATAGGCTCGCGATGCGCCCATGAGATCGACCATTTCCTCGATTGGATTGATGGCCGGATATGCGACATAGCCGGTCTTGTCCGCATCAGGGTGCCCTGGCTCGTAACGCATGATCGGAGGCGCGGGGTCGTTCACTATTTTGGAGATATGAACCGCCGAGCGTCCGGTCAGGCGCCGGAATCCCGCCAGCAATAAGTGAAACGGTGAATTGCTTGCGCCGGAGAAAACCACTTCCTTACGTTTGTAAGGCCCTCCCCCGGGGGTGCGGGTGGTTTCTGCATTTGCCATGTTGGCGGCCACAACTTCGGCTCGCTGGCGTTCCGCGCCCATTGCCGAACCACTGATTTCAAGTGCTGAAAACATGCTCATGAGTTTTGTCCTTCATTGATGGCTTGCACTAAACGGTGAAACTCGCTGCGAATGAATTGAATGCCAATGCGAAACTGCATTTGGGTTTCGGCCAGCAGCAGGCCTTCCCGGTCCATGCTTACGTCGTTTCCATCGGGACGCTGCAGCAGCCCGGGAACTTTGTGGGCTACCGGTCCCATGCTCGCCTGCCCGGGAAATCCCACCGCACGATCCAGTTCGGCGCGGAAATTAACGTCACGCGTCCGGTAGCCAGGCGTATCGATGTTGGCCATGTTATTGACCACCAGCGACTGACGGTCTGAGGTGACGTTCAGAAAGCGTTCCAGGAACTGAATGATTGGCATGTTGCTCATCAGGCAAACCTCCTCGGCGGCAATCCGAACTCCCTAATCTTGTTGCGAATCGTGCGCAGGCTGATTCCCAGCATCTCGGCAGCGTGGGTTCGGTTGCCGCCGGTAAGCTGCAAAGTTGTTTCCAGAAGCTGGCGTTCGAGCTCGCGTATGGGAGTTCCCGCCTGTAACACGCTCTGCACTGGAAGTGCCCGGATCGCCGGCGGTTTTGAAAACTCCGCTGCCAAATGCTCAGGGCCGATGTTGCAATCGGCGCTCATGGTGACGACCCGGCGAATGAAGTTCGATAGCTCCCGAGCGTTGCCGGGCCAGGGGTGCAGCCTGAGGCCAGTGAGAAAGTCAGGGTGCAAGCTGGGCGTGGACCGTCCGGCTTGTTTTGCGAACTTCGCCGCAAAATATTCGCCCAGCACCGGTATGTCGTCCAGTCGCTCGCGCAGCGGTGGGAGGCTAAGTGGAATCACATTGAGCCGGTAGTACAGGTCGGCACGGAAGCGGCCATGTTCCACCATTTCCTGAAGCGAAACGTTGGTGGTCGCGATGATTCGAATATTCACCGGAATGGTTCGGGTGTCGCCGAGCCGTTCCACTTCGCGTTCTTGCAGGACTCGCAACAACTTCGGTTGCAACTCCAAAGGCATTTCGCCAATCTCGTCCAGCAGCAGCGTTCCGCCGTTCGCCAGTTCAAATTTTCCAGCCTTGGGCACCGTGGCGCCGGTGAAGGCCCCGCGAACGTGACCAAACAATTCGCTCTCCAGCAATTGTTCTGGTACGGCCGCGCAATTGATCGCGATGAAGGGCTTCTCACGGCGGCGACTGGATTCATGAATATATCGAGCCAGCAATTCCTTGCCGGTGCCACTCTCAGCTTCTACCAGGATGTCAGCGTCGGTTTGCGCCGCAAGGCGAGCGCGATCGAGCACGCGCATCAGCGCGGGCGATTGACCCACGATTTCTGTGCGATTGGGTTTGGAAGCCTGGGTGTCGCCCGAGTTTCGCATCACCCGCTCCACGGTCGACTGCAACTGTTCGAAGGAGAACGGCTTGGTGAGGTAGTCGCAGGCGCCGTTTTGCATGGCCTGGACTGCCTGAGCCACCGTACCGAAAGCCGTCAGCACAATCACTGCCGTGGAAGAATCCGCGGCCCGTACTCTGCGCATGAGTTCGAGCCCGTCGCCATCCGGCATGCAAACATCAGTCACCATCAGAGGAAATGAAGTCTGTCCGCACTTGCGAGCTGCTTCGGTCGCGCCCGACGCTGTTTCAACCAACCAGCCTTCGCGCTCGAAGTTGGCTTTCAGGGCCATGCGCATTCCGGGTTCATCATCGACCACCAGCACCGATTTTGACTGCAGGCTCATAGAACGGGAAACTCCAGGGAAAATCTGGTGCCATTGCAGGCTCGACTTTGGACACGGATCGTGCTCCGGTGTTGCTCCATGATCCGCTGACAGATGGTGAGTCCGAGACCCGGCCGTTGCTTGCTGCCGCTGAAACCAGGATTAAAGACCTTGGCGAGGTCCTGTTCCGGAATGCCCTCTCCGGTGTCGGCAAAATCAACAATTGCGAGCCTGCCATGCTGACGGGCGGAGATGGTCAGGGAACCGCCCGCAGGGGTATGCCGGAAGGCGTTAATCGCCAGATTCAGAATCACCTGCTGCAGACCATTGGGATCGCCCTCGATCTCGACATTGTCAATTTCCATGTTGACCGTGAGTTTGACTTCAGCCTGCTCGGCCAGCGGACGGATGAAGGCAATCCCGTTTTGTAAGACGCCTCTCAGCTGTATGCGAGTGTGATTGGCTGATCCGTGGCCATGGAACTGCAAAACATTGTTGACCGTCGCTGATAGCGAACGTATGCCGGCCTGCAGATGCTCGACGCAATATTTCTCTTCGTCGCCAATCGCGGCTTTGCTTCTCCAACACGCTGGTCCAGAGCTCCATGCTGCCCAGTGGATTGCGGATTTCGTGGGCAAGTACTGCGGCCATCTCACCCAGGGCGAGCATGTTTCGCGACGATTCGCGCTGCAACTCGGCTTCCTTGCGGGCAGTGATGTCGCGCAGGATCACGATGTTCTGATCGGGACCGATCAGGCTTTCGACAGACGGGTCGACGTGCAAAGCCGTCCTGCGAATGGACAGCCATCGCGTGGCCTTTTCTAATTCGACCGTCACTTCATGCTCGTCATCGCGTGAGACTGCGGCTTTAAGCAGAAGCTGGATATGGGCAGGGAAGTGTGTCAACAGCAAAGCGGCGTCGCTCGAAGTGCCGAGCAATCGGCCCGCCTCTGGATTCACCAGAACGATACTGTCGTTGTCGTCGATGACGATGACGCCGCAGGGCAAGGCATCAAGAATGCGCTTGAGCGCGGTCCGGATGCTCTTGTTTTCCGCCAGGCTCTGGGTGAGAGCAGCGTTTCGTTCTTCCAGTTCACGCCTTAGCCGCACGACCTCGCCTTGAAGCTGGCTGTAGGAAGCTTCCATCCGGTCTGCAGTCGCCATGAATGCGGTGAAAGCGTCTGCCAGCGGGCTTTTGACGGCGCTGGCCGGCAGATTCATTGGAGCGTGATGAGAAGTAGGCAACATCTGCCTACTGGCAATGCAACACGGATGCCAAAGAGTTCTAATCTGGAAGGTACAGTGACGAGCGTAACCGGGCGGCTAAATTTGGAAGAGGTCATGTAAGAATTCAAAATGTCATTCTGAGCGGAGTTCAATGATCACTGGTGGTCTGACGGCAGTGGGGACGTTCCGCAGAGTGATTAGTCGACACAAGGGCAGGTCTGCCTGCGGCTCCGTCCAGAACTGGACGATGCCTAGACCACGATGTGCTTAGCCAGGACCTGTCGCTCATCCTGGGCGAGGATAGTCGCGCGTTCTATAACGTTACGCAACTCGCGCACATTGCCCGGCCAATTGTGTTGAAGCAGCTGAAACGTGGCTTCCGAGCTCAAGCTCAACCGGCGCGAACTAAACCGGTCCAGAAAGCTGATAGCCAGGGTTGGCAGGTCCTCCATTCGATCCTTCAACAGCGGCAGCTCGATCGGAAAAATCGCCAGCCGATAATAAAGGTCCTCACGAAATTGCTTTTCCTGGACCAATTTGCGCAAGTGTCCGTTGGTCGCCGCCACCACCCGGACGTCGACCTTGAAACTGTCCGTGCTTCCGAGTCTCTGTACTTCGCCCTGCTCCAGAAATCGCAAAAGCTTCGACTGCAGGCCCAGAGGCAAGTCGCCGATTTCATCGAGGAAGAGGGTTCCCCCCTGCGCGGCGTGAATTCGTCCAATACGGGATTGCACAGCTCCCGTAAACGCCCCCTTGGTGTAGCCGAATAACTCAGCCTCAAGCAAAGCCTCAGGGATAGCGGCGCAATTGATTACTACAAAAGGGTTCAATCGTCGAGGGCTGAGGTTGTGAATGGCCTGTGCCACCAGGTCCTTTCCGGTGCCGCTTTGTCCCAGCACGAGGACGGTGGTGTCGCGGCGCGCTACCAGCTGCGTCATGTGGTACACACGCTGCATGGCGCCTGAAGAGCCGATCATTCCCGGCAGGGGGAGAGT
>CAVXGY010000004.1:0-568434 GCA_963761385.1 Terriglobia bacterium
GTTCGCGCTGGACGAGGTTTCGGACAGTTTCGGGTTGCAAAGCATGAAGAAGAGGGTGGAGAGCGTCGGCGGTTCGATTCAGGTAAGAAGCGAACCGGGCATTGGAACTCGAATTGAAGCCGAGGTCCCGCTTCCGCGATTGTATCGGTTCGGCCTCCCTTATTTTGGCCGAGGACCTAAGCAGTCGCAAGAGGAGCCGCCCTTTGTGACCACACCACCCCGATCTCGATAGCGTCGTCGATTCGCGCGCCCTTGCAACACTCTCACTGCCTGATGCCCCTCCACACTGCAGCGAAATTGAGTCGTCATAATAGTACAGATGGCCTATGGAAGGCATAGGACTTCCAAAAGTACACTGCCTTGAGATCCGCAAGACAGCTAAGGATGTTGATACAAGGCCTCCATTCCAACTTGCTTCGAGTTTAGTTTCCGTTAAAGAGGGTTGTGACGCATTAGTGCGGAACCATTCAGGATATGCAGCCGGGAACCACTCTTTTCTGAGCGCTGTACGCGGTTTTTCCCATCAGAGGAACGTCAGACATCGGAGGGCATTTGGATGCGATCAAACTCGGTAGTACTTACTGTGTTGCTGGTGTCACTGCTGCCTGTGTCGATGTACGCCAACACTCAAAGATGGTCTGACGTGCAGGCAAACGCATGGTAGGCATGAGTGACCCCTACTACACTGGACTGCCTTCTTCGTGTGAGGACTCAGCCCGTTTCGTAACTCTTATCTCCTTTGTACCAACCCCGTGAAAGATGTAATTATCCGCCAATTTGGACGAAAAGCCTTCTTCCCTTCCCTCGAAGAGAGGTACATTACTTCGACCGCTATCGCGTGCTGTCCTTGCAAGAACGCGGACTGCTGTTAACGGTGACATGTGAGCTCAGGTGCGACAGATCGGCCTTTGTTTCCAGGTGCTGGTCTCGCAGCGGGACGCGAAAACACGAGCCGCTTCTTTGTCTTCTCCCGATTCGCGACGGCGGTTCAGTCCGCTCGACGCCTTGGAAAAAGCGCACTGTCAGCCCTTTGGAGGGACCCGTAAAAGCCACAATGACCTAAATTCGGTGCACCTTGATCTTCCATCCGATCCGGCCACACTCGTTGACCCTATTTGGCCGCCTTCGCCCGTTCGAGTCCCCGCAGCGCGTAATGATCTCCTTTATTTGCATCGTCTTATAGCCATACGACGTGGGCTGGATTTTTGACTTCGCAGGAAAATGAGAATCCTTGCAAATCACTATTGTCACGTATATCATGCAAATCATGAGAGATGACACCATGCCTGTTGCCCTTGAGGTTGCTATTTCCGCGTCAGCTGCAGTTCTTGAACCAAGCGGTGTTCATCCTCGCACAGTGGGACGGGCCATGGAACAGGTCACCGCCGCGCTGTCCAAGGAACGAGCAGATTCGAGTCAGGCGTACGGAGTAGTGGTTTACGGCAGAGAACACCGGGAACCAAAACCCGATTATCTTGCCGCCACGGGGACCTTTTTCAGAGCATATTTGCGAGGGGTGCAAGCACTCTCGGGTATTCCAGATGTGATTCTAACCTCCCCGGACGAGGACCATTTTCAAACCCTCGAAGCCAAAGGTTTTGGCGATGTCAGAATCTTTCTGGGCAACGCAACTCCCAAAGACATCAAGGAAAAGATGCAGCCCTCTCCGGGGATCTACATAATTTCTTCTCGTTTGGATGCCAGCCTTCTGGAGAACCTTGGCTTGCCTCTATTGCCGCAGTCACTTCGGGAGGTTCCTCTCGTCATTCAAGTCAAGAATGCCAGGTTGTCGTTAGAAGAGCGGGAGTCAACGACAACCTGGAGTCGATGGGGAGGACCAGGTGACCTAACAACGGTCGTGGATCACGCCGAAGCAGCGATTAGGAAAGACACTCTGCATTGGAGAAAGCAATTCATGTCCGAGAATCAGTTTTGGACATCGGCGGAAGTCGCGGAGGAAAGCACGAGCCGCGCTACTAACCGTGCCGCAATCGCATCCCGATGGGTGAACGAGAGGAAAATCTTTTCTGTTCGCTTTGAGGGCCAGCAATGGTTTCCTCGATTTCAATTTCAAGACGGAGGACCCATACCTGCCGTTGCTCAGGTAATAAAGGTGTTTCCAGGACATGTAAGCGGATGGGAGTTTGCATACTTCTTTGCCACTCCCAATCCCAACATTGGTGGACGCAAGCCACTGGAGCTTCTCAAGGGCGACCCTTCTCGATTACTATCTCTCGCTCAGGCATTTGCGCATCCCGCTGATGTTTTCTAATTGTCCGATAGCGCCGACATTCGGTTCCGCTTTGGTCGTTCAAACGACTGGCTTGCCGAGGGGGACGGTGCTATTTCGGTTTCACAAGAACATCTACAAAGCGAACTCGTTCAATCCGAATACCGCAAGCGTATAGGCTTGCCGGAAGATGGAGCACGATTTAATCCGTTTCCGGGCGCCCCCGCTCCGAATGTCCCAACTCTATATGCCGCTGATTCGCTGACAGCAGCCGCACTTGAGAGTATCTTTCATGAGGTCGAGCATTCTCCTTCTCCAACCTATGCCAGGAGTCGATTGCTGGAATGGACCTATAGCCAACTAAAAACTACACGAGATCTCTTGCTGTTCGAACTCGTCAATCCTCGACTGCGCCAACTTGGCATCCCAGGTCGTGCTTCTTCTATTACCGAGAGCGAGTTGATCCACACACCTCCATCCGAGTACCCGCACACTCGCACTTGGGCGCAGTCGCTCCACGCCGGTATCCCTCTCCTCGAAGGTCTCTCTTGGCGCCCAAGATTTGGGGGCACAGGAAATGCGTTCGTGCTGTTCGGGGATCGTTGCAAAGACGGGGATCTGGAAGTTCACTCTGCTACAACCCCTGTATCGACAGGACCAGGATTTTCAGAGGTTCGTGACATTGCGATTTCGGCAAGCATTAGGATCGTTGATCCCTAGTGCGCCAAACGACAACTGTTTGGGGCATCCGCGCGCCCCTGGCGCAGACACTGAGCGATCCGTGCGCAATTCGAAACACAAGACAACTTCAGCAAGCCTTGCGAGCGCTTATAGCGCTTTTGCAATATAAACTGCCGTTCCGACAGCCGGGATGGAGTTGCAGAGAAAGGGACGAGGGCGCTTTCGCCATGCAGTGTGCCGTGAAAAAGTTGGGAAATGACTTGGCGGAGACAGTGAGTGCCAAACAACGTTCGCAAGGATTGATCAACTGGCGATCCGAAGACTCGCCGACGGATGATATTTCCGCAATGCGCCGATCAGGTGCTCCTTGGTAATATGTGTGTATCGCTGTGTAGTAGCAATGGATGCGTGTCCGAGAAACTCTTGCACGACGCGAACATCGGCTCCATTTCGCAGAAGCATGGTTGCCACCGTGTGCCTCAGCATATGCGGCGTCACGTGCCTTTCTATTCCCGCCTCTCTCCGCAACTGTGCAATGATCTTAGCCATGCCCTGGGTTGAAAGTCGCTTCCCAGAAGCGTTGAGGAACAGCGCAGGACTGTCGGTTTCAACTCTCGTCCTCGCCGTCAGATGATCCTTCTGGAGCTGAAGAGCGTCTGCATCTACCACAAAAGCCAGACGGTGACGTCCTCCTTTGCCTTCGACCGTGAACACCCCGTCCTGAGCGACAAAGTCTTCAACGTCAAGTGTTGATGCTTCGCCTACCCGGATTCCGGTCGCAAATAGCAGATCAACGAGCGCTAGATCTCGTAGCGCGCGATAGTTTGCCCGCATTACTGCCTTGCCCTGAGCATTCATCAGTCCATTCACGTAGGAGGGTCTAGCGGCATGGTGCTGCAGAGCCTGTTTGAGTAGGGCACCCAATTCGCGCTCACTCAGACTCTTGGGAAGCTGCTGGATTCGACCGATGCTTAACTTGACACGCCAGAAGGGCGATTCTGTCAGCTCTCCCTTCCGAACCCAATAAGAGCAAAACACCTTCACGGCGGCGATCTTTCGCCTTAGTGAGGCGGGTAGGTAGCCTTCATGGCGCAAATGGGCTGCCCAGTGAATAAGGACACTCAAAGTCGGCGTACTCGACCAAAACTACTTCTGCTCGATTTGGGGGTCCGAAGGCATGGTCGTGCGGGGTTACGTCCTGGGACAGACGCATGAATTCCTCCTCAAGCTGGGATCGTCTTCGGGAACGCTCTTACATTCGACATTGAGCCGGAGTGCTGGGCTGGAGGAATACTTTTTCCGCTGTCGACGTAAGGTATTGTCAGTCGGCCTGCGGCTACCGTCTTTCGGATTTGCTAGAAAAATGTCGGATTCGATGGTTGATGAGAGACACCGAACCGCCTGGTTGACGGGCGCATCAGGGGTAGCCTCATGGGCGCGCACTACCTACGCTCTGCCTTGCGGGCCAGAGTCTGTCGATCTGCTGCATAATCCGATCAGCCAAGACAACGGCATCGTGAATAACGGCCACCATCGCTGGAGATGGTCTCGTGCTATCTAGCTGAAGCAGTTTCCGGGACGCAAGAATGGCCGCAGCAATCAACAGCACCCGTTTTCGTCGCTCGTCCACAACGATACATTAGCATATTCGTATTTTGTTCGCCTACCATAAGAATGTTGAGGCCATCAGATCAGGTCGTGCTACCCAAAGGCATAATGACCAATATATTAGGCTAATTGCTTTACAAATTCATCTATGACTACTATATTAGGCATAGACATGCTCGATCTACTCTCACTTGGCTCTCAGATCGCGTCTCGGCGGAAGACTCTCGGGTTGAGCCAATTCGCCTTGGCTCAGAAAGCCAAAGTCAGTCGCGCGACGCTAGATGCCCTGGAAAATGGTCGTTCCGGTGAATTAGGTTTCTCGAGACTCTCTAATATTCTGTCGGCCCTGGGCCTCGAGCTGAAACTTCAAGAGGCAAACTTCGAAAGGCCTACTCTGGACGAACTTCTAGAAGAGGATCGTGATGATCAAGGTTTGGACCGACGCCGCTGACGCCGGCCTTTTGGACAGGCTGCAAGACCGTGGCAGCGCATTCGCCTATTTGCCCGGTGCACCCGCGCGGCGCGCTGTCTCTGTGTCGATGCCTGTGAGACTGCCATCCTGGGATACACCGTTCGGCCTGGCTCCTATCTTCGAAATGAATCTCCCAGAAGGCGCATTGCGGGAGCGATTGCGGCTCGCCTTTGCCAAAGCAACAGGGACCTTCGACGATTTCAATTTGTTAACCATAGTGGGTCGATCCCAAGTGGGCCGCATTCGCTACACTGACGAAAAGGATCAGCTCGACGAAAATGTTCCGTTTCAGTCGGTCGACGAGATTCTGGCCGGTCGCCGCGATGGCGATTTGTATCGCTATCTCCTTGAGCAGTTTGCGTCTTTTTCCGGCATCAGTGGTGTTCAGCCCAAAGTTCTTGTGCGCGACGACAAGGCCTTTGCCCCCCTGCCGGATGCCCAGCCTAAGCTTTCTCCTAGCTACCGAGGTGCGACTCACATCGTGAAGTTTTGGGAGCCCAACGAATTTCCCCAACTGGCGGCGAATGAATATTTCTGCTTGAAAGTTGCGGAACGTTGCGGCCTCGAGGTACCTCGTTATCGCCTTGCAGAGGACGGAATGGCGCTGGTGGTCGATCGCTTCGATCTCCGCCCGGATGGCACCTACCGTGGCTTTGAAGACTTTTGCGTCCTGAACGCGAGAAGAACGGATGAGAAGTATCGTGGCAGCTACGAAAGCTCCGTCATGAAACGCTTTCAGCAGTTCGCAAATTCACCCGACGTACTCGCGGATCTCGAAAAGCTCTTTACGTTGATTGCGCTGAATTGCGCTTTGCGCAATGGCGACGCCCACTTGAAGAATTTTGGCATCGTCTATGACGACGTGCTCGGTCAAGCTCGCCTCGCACCTGTCTATGACCTGGTGACCACCGCCATCTACTTGCCAAAGGATAGTCTGGCGCTCACGCTCAATGGAACAACCCGGTGGCCCGACAACAGGGATCTCCGCAGGCTTGGAGAAACGCGCATGAGCGGCACTCCCGCAAGGGTTCGCCAGATCTTGGAGAGAATCTTAGAGGGCCTTTCACAAACCGAAGTCGATCTTCGCTCGTATATTAAAGAGCATTCCGAATTCAAGGATGTAGGTGAACGTATGCTGCAGGAATGGGAAAAGGGACGCCACTCTCTCAAGGCAGCTTAGTGGTCATCAGCGCTCCGGTCCGGAAGCATTACCACGTCTTAATGACGCTACCGCCTTTTCGACTGTTCGCCGGGCGTAATCCTCCGGATTGAACTTGTCCGCACGCTGGATCCTCAAGTCCTCGATCAACGCTTCTGGGGATGCACCCTCCCGGAGCTCCCTCCGTACTCGGGCCCAGTCTCTCTCTGATTGCGTAATCTTGCCGGTTGGGAGACGGGCCCTCTCACTTTCAATGGACTTCGTGTCTCGGGCGGCGGAATCGGACCGCAATCTTGGAAACTGCTCGGGTCCGCTGATTTCATCGGAACGGCTCTCGACGACCACCATGTGCGGTCGCGAGTATTTGTGATTGTAGAAGCCTGGTAACCGCAGCACGCGCGCAACGTCAACCACGGCGGGGTCGGCCCCGGTATCCCCGACCAATCCGCGCTCGATCGCCTCGGCTTGCTCTTTGCTGCAGCCTGCAATTTTCCAAATCACCTGCCACTTATCCGGTGAGCTGTTGATCAAGTAATTTGGTTCCGGCAGATCACTTTGCCAGACCTTTTCTGGCGGCGTGATGGTTTCGAGCCGACCTTTTCCTTCTATTCGTTCATGCATGGGCCGCTCCGTAGTGACTTGTGGCTTAATTGTACGACGTTTCGGCACCCAGCTTCGACGGTGTCGTAACGAGGCTCACTCCGACCGTTCGGCAAATAGAGCGAGTTGCTCTCCATTGGGAAAGATGAAGCACAAAACAGAAGCAAAACGCGGCCAACTCTCCAAAGATCCCGACGGGAAAGGAGAAAATGTCCTGTCATCCCCATATGTGCGCCGTACCGATAGGTGCGGATCGAACGAAATCATAGGTGGTACTCGGAGTTCTTCATCTGTGACCCAAAGCGTATCATCGGGTGCCAGTTTAATTTTCCCGAAAACTGTTGCGCGCAATTTGAGAGTAAAGGATAAATACGCCACAACTTTCGTTGATTCCGTCATCAATTTGTGTAACAAATCGAGTGCTTCTTGCAACGTTATGTCGGAACCTTGTCCAAGTGAAGACATATTCGTGCGCCTCTATCGTTCCGCGTCCCACCACACCCGCTTCCCTCCATCGTACTGAGCCAGTTTCCGCGCTGCAAGAATTGAAGCCGCAATCAGGATCACGTGCTCGCACACCCCACTGTGCGCTAGCGCACAGAAAACAAAAAGGTTGCGTTCCACAGCCGCGCGGCCTATAAGGGGCTCCATGGGCGACATCATTAGTATTCACGCCCCTCATGCTCCGCAATGGAAACGACTGTACGAAGCGGCCATGTTAGAGCTTGACCCCGCAAAACTACTCCAACGGATCGCTGTAGCCCAAAGTGCGGTTCTTAATCAAATGGAAGACGGCTTTTCAAAACCATCGGATCGCCAACAACTCGCCCTGCACGATGCGTTACACATGTTGAGTACCCTGCGCACGATGGCGGAGCGCGACATTGGCGAACACTCCTAAGTAACGAGGAGCGTAAGCTTTCTCTGTCGTCGCCGTGGGATAGGTACGTCCGAGCAGTTGCGGTGGTCAAAATTGAGCAGTTTTCTCCTGCACGAAGTTTCATCATGCGGAAAGTTGGTTGCGCATGGCGCACACTTATTCCCAACGGAAGGCAGGCGGCCTACCATGGCGAACGAACTCTTTGAAATCCAGACTAAGACCTGCATCAACAATTCTCTCCAAACCATCGACCTCCTCTTAGACCAAGACCCGACCCAAGGCCGCGACGGCATGATTCATGAGCAGGTGCGCCTGATTAGGGAACTTGTGGGATTGACCCGATATGTACGGCCCCCGACTGGTGAACGCGTGTACGATGGGTGCGGCACGCGACTACAAACCTTAGAACCACGCGCATAGAGCGCATGTACCCCACATCGAATGTATCCAGTGACAGACGTAGGGTATGCCGTGCGGGAAGCCTGCGGGCGGAGAGGATCTTGCGGAGGATCGATAATGTTTTTGGGTAACGGCTGCTAGGAAAAGACGTGATCACGCGGCGTTTTGATAAAGCAGACTGCGGGCCTTGCTGACCAAAATAGGTGCGGGCTGTGATTTGGAAACCAATTCGGAAATCCCGATTAAACGGGCTTGCTGCTCTCCGAACACGTCGCCGAACGCGCTATACATGATCAGCGGTACCGTAGGCATCAACCTCTTCAATTCGCGGGCCGCGTCAAGACCATTCATTACGGGCATGGAAAGATCCAGCACGATCAGGTCTGGGTGCAGTTCCAGAGCCTTCGCAATAGCCTCTCTTCCGTTCTCTGCTTCTCCGCAGACCTCGATGTCCGATTCGCGTTTGAATAGCTCACAAAGCGCCTCGCGGACATAGGCGTTGTCATCGACGATTAGGATCGTCTTCGCCATGGTGCTGCCATGGCACCTACGATGCAGTTGTCTTTTTCGGGTTGTATCGAGACTGGTTATTTTTGCAACCGTCGTCTGGCCGCTTTCGCCTGCCCTTAGGGCAAATCCTGTAGGTCAGATTCAAACTGCACGGCTAGGGAAAGTATTGCTGTACGGAGGGCTGTGGAGATTCCTTCTGCGGTCAGTGCTATGACAACACGTCACGCATTCATGTGTGAGGAAGCCAGTACGGAACGAGCGCCATAGCTTTGGTGCGCACAAGGCTGGTTAGTGAGTTCGTTCCGAGTTTAAGCGCTGCGAATCTTTTTCACCCAACCGCTCCTCTTTGGCGAGGAGCGCAGTGATCTGCTTAATCAGCGCCATCAATTTCTGTGAATCTTGTTCGTTGGCTGCTTGAGCGCAAAGTTCCATCCACTTCTCTCTGTTCTCTCGCATAGCCCATTACCTCCTCGGCATGTGTGCTCACTCCGTGAGACATAGCACGAACCGTGCCATCAGTTTATTTTGAGTGTTTTACCTCATCAGCGAGTCGAGTAAGAGGCGAAAATAATGCTAGAGGCGCGAAAATTAGTAATACAGAGAATACCTTAGGCATCGTACGCTAGCGTACTGAATCAAAAGGACTTGACGCTGACTCCGCGTTCGCTCTATAAGGTGCACATGAGCGACATTATTGGTAATGACGCTGCTCACCCCGAGTGGCGACAACTCTGCCAAGCTGCTTTGTTCGAAACCAACCCCGTGAAATTGCTCGAACGGATCGCCCACGCTCGCGGTGTCATTCTTGAGCGCATCGAAGACGGATATAAAAAGCCACCGACGAGCGAACAAATCGCGTTGCTGGATGCACTGTCCACGCTAGACAGTTTGCGTAGAATCACGGAGCGTCAAAATGGCTATCAGTCAAAGGCTAGTTGATCCTTACCGAGAGTTTAAAGTGTCGGTCAGATATAGCTGGCAAGAGTCGTATCACGCGGCTCTGCTCGAAACCGACTGGACGAAGATGGTAGAGCTAGTTCAGATGGCCGAATCTGACATACATAAGAGGCGGCTGGAGCTTTCTCAAGACCACAATGGGACACAGGAAGAACGTGAGGCTGTCGTCAATGCGCTGAACGGTCTGAGGGTTCTGCGAATGGATGCGGCTGCTTGGCGGGAGCGGCAGAATCTGAAGTAGGTTCTAGCGGCAAGCTATGCTAGTCATTGTCAGCGTCAGCCGTCTGGACAACGACCGAATTGAGATTGGAGTCGCGAGGCCCCAACACGACTCGAATCTCACCCAGAATTTCCCTTCCGAAAAAGATGTACACGCTGTGCTTTCAGATTTGGGCATCGATGAAAAAACAATTGATACCCATCTCAAACTGCTGGCACAGATGGGTACGGGCGAGCAGCTAAGATTCCCGCCAATGAATATTGCGCAGAATGCTTTGCTGTCTCGGGGATTCGACTTCAGTTTCCGAGGCAACCATACCTTCCTGGCCCGCAAGATCAGATCCGAAGCGGACTGAGCTTATTTCCGTTCTCGTACCGTTCCTATTGCCAAATGGAATACATCCAGTGACAGCACGTAGGGACGCCGTGCATTTTCGGCTACAGAACAATAGCTGCTACTTCAACCACGCCTAACGCGACCCAGCACATCGACCTCTTGTGCTCCCCAGCGATCCAATAGCCAGTAGCCGCACTGAAACAAAGAAACGCGCTTGCCCATCCACTTCCCCATGCGGCAGGTTTGCTCAGCGTCTTGAGAAGATCCATGAAATATTTTACGATGGCAACTTAGATTTAAGGACGGGAATCGAACCACGCCGTGAATTCTGTCAAATTGAATTCGCTAATGACGACGTTGGGATGCCGTGCGGCAAGAGTGCAGTGGCGAAGTGCTCCGACTGCGGTACTGCAATCTGCTCCGACTGTTGCGTGGAATGCTGCAGAGATTCATTCTGCGAACTCTGCTACGACTACCACGTCGCTCATTCATGCGTTAGGAAGCCTGTTCAGAACGAACGCAGTCCCTATCCTGTATTTGATTCGCCTGACAAGGCTGGGTAGCGTCTGCGCAGCTCGCCCATTTAACCACTGAGATTGCGTTCGGAGGGAACCTTTTCTATAAACAGGTCGGCGTAGGTGTGGTCACTATTGCTCAGATTAAAAATTCCTCAGAAAGTATTCTCGCTATGCGGAGAATGCTGTTCGCAGGTGGGTGTAATGGACGTAAACCAAAGACAAATCGCGTTATCGTTGCTCGAAGGCCTTAGGGAAGATCTGATTTATGCGCACCTGAATAACGGAGGTCGCATTCTTGACGTAGCCGACCTTCGCCAGTACATCTATGAACAGATGGGCAGAATACGAACAAATGCCTTCATGTTGGACGGATTGTACGGCGCTGGCAATGGTCACGGGCAAGACGCCAAGAATGGTAACGGGAAAGCGCACTCCTGATTATCGGTGACCCTGACAACCCAGAAGCTTGTCACCTATCGAGTTGTCCCGCATGGGGTGGCGTGGGACTGCACCAGGCAGGGGCAAAGTCTCGCAAAGGAGCGACCAATGAAAATGGCCGCAAGCACTCGATTCGTAGGTGGCGTCACCATTGTGGATCTCAGCGGCAGGATTGTATGGGGCGAGGGAAGCACTGGAGTGCGAGATCTGGTTTGCAAACTGATTAAAGACGGAAATAAGAAGATCCTATTGAATCTTCGCGATGTCGACTACATCGACAGCTCCGGTCTTGGTGAACTGGTGAATGCCTTCACGATCATGCGTAGCCAAGGCGGCGAACTGAAGCTGCTCAACCTCACCAAGAGGGTGCGTGCCCTATTGCAGATCACAAAGCTGTTAACCGTCTTCGACATCACGGACGATGAGGCTATCTCTCTTAAGTCCTTCTCACCAGCTATTGTGCCATCGTTATTGCCAGCGCCGATTATTGGATAGCTTGGAGTTAGGGGCTGCCCAGCTCCAGCCGCTGCAGGAGGGCAGTCTTACCTCTTCCGCTTCGCTCTGACCTTCGCCCACCTTGCACGCTGCGCTGACGACGGATCTTCTGATGACAGTGCTAAAGCAGCTAGCCGCCATGTCGCCAGAACAATGCACTGAATTCGAACCACTCGTAATCGGTCGCTTAAATCTCCCTTGGAATGCAGTGTACGTGACTGACAAGCTGTTGCAATCCCTTCTACCGATATGAGGTTCGATCCATGACAGGTGTGCATCCACTCAAGCAAATCTTGTTCCTTACGCGAAATCTGTGGGATCATGTTGGCACCCCGCTTAATGTCCGCACAACTTTCTTAAGTATCCTCAATTGCGGAACCATTGCTCTGGGGGCGGAAGTCTACGTCTCAGCGACGGAACGGAAAATCGTGTACCACACCTGCAAATCCAGGTTTTGCCCAAGTTGTGGACAACGCGCTACGAATGTTTGGCAGGAGGAGTTGGACACCACTTTGCCTGACATGCCCTACGTGGGGATGACTCTCACCATCCCCTCAGAGTTGTGGCCCATTGTTCAAGAAAATGGACACCTTCTACACGGGATGCCGACGATGGCTGCCGAGGCCATAAAGCTATGGGCGAAAGCCCGGTATGGAGTGGCCGTGCACATTATTGTAGTGCAGCAGACTTTTGGTGGTTTTCTCAATTTTCAACCACATCTTCACGTTTTGGTCTCAGCCGGAGGTTTGCAAGTGCATCACAATCGTTGGATACCCAAACTGAGCTATGACAAGCTCGAGTTAATGCGGGCATGGCGATATGCCGTATTGGCCTTTTTCGCAGAGCATTGGAAAAGAAAGTGGTAAGGTCCGATGTGTTTGGCAAACCTCTGATGGACGAGCTTAAGATCCAGCACAAGCGAGAATGGCACTTTTTCATTAGTCCTGAAATGTCGAAAGCGCATTTCTTGCAGTACGCTGGAAGATACATTCGGCGCCCGCCAATTGCAAGGCACCGCCTCTCGATTCTTTCCAATAGAACAGTGGAATACTTAGCAAAGGACACTCGAAACACGGAATTCGTGCCACTGCGGTTTTCAGCTGAAAAGTTTGTGCATATTCTGAAGCAACATGTTCCGCAAGCTCGACGACACAATATGCGATACTTCGGGCTCTTCGCGCCGCGTTCCATGACGCGCACCTCGTCCGCCGTCTTTGCACTCTTGGGACAAAGAAAGCGCCCAAAACCTGCGCAATTAAACTGGGCAAGTCTGCTACTCAAGTCTTTCGGAAGAGATCCCCTGATTGATAGCCAAGGAGAGCGCATGTGCTGGGTTGGTCAACTGAGTCCGACCCAAACCTAACGTTCAATGCTGTATGCTCGTCAGCTAGAGAAGCGTTCTTGGTACATTCAGCCCCTCTATTGTCATGAAAAAGCCTAATTGTCTTCACGACGTTTACGTTTTCTGCGATTTTCTGATTTGAGATCGACGTGAAGCCCAAACCCCGCTCGCGGGACGCAGCGATTGCGAACAGAAATGGATTTTTGATTTTCCTATATATCAAGATAGCACACGTCGAGAAGCGCTATTTTCTCAGCAGAAAACGGGACGAAAATGCTAGGCGAAGAGTGGATTAAGGCGCTTGCTGACGGCAGGAGAGTGAAATTCACCTACCAGGAACTGCCGGACGACGGGGCGTTTCTCACCGCTCAGATTGAAAGAAACCAAGTCGTTTATTCGATCTTATTGGCCAGAGCGAAAAACCCGCTTAACCGTGAAGAGGTCGAAAGTCAATTCGAGGGTGAGCTGTCAAAGAAGTAGTAATCGGCCTTCCACAACAGTGGGTTTCCATTGTTCTAGCTTTGCAAAATTTTGTCCGCTCAAGCTACAGGTAAGCAAGATAGCCTGCCAGTTGCTTTTTCGAACGAGATCTCATGGGAGCGCAGCTCGATCTGCCGCGATCAATCGGCGGTCGCGATGCGGCTCTGTGCGGGGTTGGCCAGTGCTAAGCTCGCACTTCTCTCCGGGAGCAGCGCCGCAGGTCGGACAACGGATAGTGAGCAGCTGTTTTGGGCTGAGCTTTTTTTTCACGACAGAAACATAGTGGCGCAAACCCATGTACAGGGATGGTCAATCTTGAACAGTTGTGGCAATTTAAAATACCCAGCTGTACTTCTATTTTGCGATAACCAGCGAATGTGTTAGGGCGTGAACCGAGAGCTCGATGCGATTCTGCACGCCGACTTTCCGCATCAGCTTGGCTACGTGGGCTTTCACTGTACGCTCCCCAATGCCGAGGGGAGACCCGATTTCCTTGTTGGAGCGGCCTGCGACCAGCAACTGCAGGACTTCCTTCTCCCGCACGGTAAAGGTGGGGCGATCGGCGGGGAAACTACGAGCAGGAGCGGAACTTACACGTTCAATGAACATGGAAAACACATGGCGGGGTGCCCATACCGAACCCTGGCTCACGACTCGGGCGGCTTGCACAAATTCCTCTGCCGATGCGGCCTCATGGAGGTAGCCCTTGGCTCCGGCGACGAGGGCCTGAAGAATCGTCTCCTCGTCTCCTGAACCCGTCACGATGACGCGCAGATCAGAACGAGTAGCTTTTAGACTGGCCATCAAATCGAATAGGCGTTGTACGCTGCAGTTGCTAAGAAGCACCAAGTCGATGCTCTGCAACCCGACGATATCAGGGAGGGAGGCCGGCACTAGCTCGAAACCTGATACAGAGCCGAACACAGCACGAAATCCCACAAGCCGCAGTGGATCTCTCTCCACTAAGGCAATACGAATTAGCGGTTTCCTTGCCATTCCCCCCTCCCTCGCGCAGGTTTGGTAGATCGTCCGCCATTTTGCGCTACTGGCCATATTGTCGGTCTAGGATGCATGGTTAGACAGGTCACCTTCGTAATCGGCCTCTCGGAAGCGCTCACCGCACCCGGCCGAGATACCTACAGCGCGGCACCTCCGCACGCGCGCAAATAGACTGCGCGGTCCTGGTGTGCTCTTTCTTAGGCCGCGGGAGTGCGGCGATGTTCCCGGGCTCCATACCAAAGAAATTCATGCCATCGATAACGCACATCGAATGCTCCGTCTTCTGGAAAGTGAAGAGGCGCGGTAGGCTGAGGGAGAGAAACGCCGCGCCATCGAGGAAGCGTTGCATCAGGTGTGTTTGATTGCACACAAGATTGAGAAGCTCAGGAGATTCTGGGAACAATCGCGAAGCTCATTCAGAGCAGCCGAATGCCTGAGCGAGCCGCGGAGAATATAATTTGGTCTCATGAGCCATAGCGATTTCAAACTAACGGAGTCCACGCGGGCTGTTTTTACCTGCGAGCGCGGGACCGTCCAGTTCTATTTCGTCGTTGCCGACAAAGACGTAGGGCAGAGATTCTTTTATACGCTTGAAGAAGCCGCTACCCTCGGGGAACGAATCTTCAAAACTGGCACTTGGGCAGAACTTCCGGTCAGTGGAATTTGCACTTCAGAGCTTAGGAGCTTCGGCGAGCGCCTGCGGGATTACGGCATCAATGGCTGTTGAGCGGCCCGGCAGCTTGGGCGATACTGGTCTGAGCAGCATTTCTCGCCACTTTGAGTTGCAGTGATTTCCCAGCATATGCGCAAGTGCCAACCTTGGACCGGCTTACTGTGAAAGAGCGACCGCGGTCAATCAGAGCTGCCTTCTTTCAGCGTAGACTACTGAATCGTCGCGCTTTTCCACTTCCCGGCGTTCAAGGTCCCGTTGCAGCTTGAGCATTTCCTCCCGCATCCAATCTAGCCGATCAATGAGGTTCGTAAGACTTTCGGGATTTTTGGTCTTTTTGGACACGACGCTGAGACTATAAGCCTGCCACGATTAGTTGGTCTGCACGCTGGCGTACAAATAATCAAGTGCCGGGTCAGTCGTTTATGTTCTCGTCACGAGAAATCGATCGGGAAAAAGTGCAGGCGGTTGAGTGTCCCAAATGCGGCGAGAAGTTTCAGGCCATCGGAACTCAGATGAGCAATCGAGCGCTGTAGTCCGTCGGATCTATACAGGCATCGTAGAAGACATTGTCAAACTCGCGATTGGTAGTCCGCCTTATTCCGAATTGCTGTGTATGTCCTTCAGCAATAGGCAAAGCGCAGGCAATGGCAATTCTCCGATGCTGTTCTTTCACGATCTCATATGCATCATCGTGCCCAGCACAACGTGCCGAGACTCAAAATTTAAGAACAGTGCTTTTTTCATGGGATAGCCTCATTTCTGTTTCTGTTGCCTCGCTGGCTTCGTGCTGTGTGTACACCCCAATACAAATCCGTGCAGACATGCCGGCACACCAATGTCCATGCGACCTTAGCCAATCAGGGTTTAGGAGGTCTGAGCAATACTGATCACGCCCGGCACTTACCCTCTTGCGGGGACAATACAGCAAATACCCGACCTCGTAACCTATTTGATCCCCTTTTAGCTCACTGCGTGGTCTCTTATCCCGCGCGGTTAGCCTCAGTTGGCTCAGTCTGCTGCAATCAATTTGGTGTACTCGGGCCCATCCCGCCACCGCAATTCGTGGATGACGCGGCCGTTATCCCCGATTCCGATTGCTCAGGGGCGGCCTAGCCCGAGTACATCAAATCCACGACCGTGCAGTCGTCGCTGAGCGGAGTGCCGCCACAAAAATTGGCGACGGCGGAGAAGATGTCTTCCATGGTCAAACTCTTGGCAGCCACGGTTTCCAGGCGCGAGTCTCCGAAGAAATCGCCACGCGCGTTTTCGGCGTCGGTAACGCCGTGAGTCACCAGAATCAAGCGATCCCCGGCGTGCAGACTGACGTGGTCGCTCTCGTAGGTGGAATCGGCCAGCAGGCCGACGGGCAGGTTGCCATGGGGCGGGCGGATCACCTCATGATTGCAAACCAGCAGCGGCGGCACGTGGCCACAGTTCACGTATTCCATTTCCCCGTCACGCTGAAGCCGCGCAATGATCAAGGTCGCGTATTCCTCGCTGATATGCTTGTGGGTGAAGAATCGGTTGGCCGCAGCCACAATCTCCTTCAAGGGCATTCCGGCGAGAAGCTGGGAATAGATCATGCCCTGAAGGGTGGAAGCCAGCAGCGCGGCGGAAACTCCCTTGCCGCTGACATCGGCCAGCACCACGGCCAAACCCTCGTCGGTATTGACCGCGTCGAAAAAGTCGCCTCCGATTTCCTTACAGGAAAGACTTCTGCCCTTTAGGCGCGCGAACGGAACTTCCGGGATGGTGACCTCCATGAGCCCCTGCTGAATCGACGCCGCAATGGAAAGTTCCTGCTGGTAGCGGCGCGATGCTTCCTCGGCCTGCACCAGGCGCGCGTTCTCAATCAGAGAAGCAGCCTCGGTCGCGAAGGCGCGGAGAATATCGTTGCTTACACTCGAGATATCTCGCGAGGCGAAACGCGAGTCCACGTAAAGCGCTCCCATCACCTCGGCGGAGGTGTCCGCGGGCGTTGCCGCCTGAGTATCACGAACGGTTTGTACCTGCGGCTTACGCAGAGGGATACAAATCACGGTGCGGAGATCGTAGGCCACAATGCTCTGCCGGCCCGCCAGGTTGAGGGACTGGCTGGTGTCTGTAATCACGAACTCGGAGTTGGACTTAATCGCCTCATCGAGGATGGAGTGCGAAATCGTCTTGTCGTCCAGTAGCGGCTCGCCTTTGGAATTACGCCCCGCACCCAGGCGCAGGCTTCCATCCTCCGCCTTCATGAAAACGTAGCCGCGCTCGGCACGCGTGAGCTTTAGGGTCGCGTCCAGCAGAGTGATTAGGATTTCGTCGAGTACGCCAGCCGTATTCAGCTTGCGGGCCGCCTCCAGAAAAAGGGTGAGCTTTTCCAGATCGGTGCTGTCCGTGGAGAGCTGGATCCCGGAAATCTGGCTCAAAAACTCCCGCGCAGTGTTGGAGCTTGCATGATGGGGATGGAACACGACGTAGGCCACATCGCGGACGCCGAACTCCACGCGATCGTTCCGCTCCAGCGTCTTGCGCTGCACCCGTTCGCCGTTGACGAAAGTTCCGTGCTTGCTGCCCTGGTCCACGACGCAGAACTGCCCGTCTTCCGAGGTGATCAGAGCATGGTCGCGGGAGACGCGAGGATCAGCCACTACCAGGTCCTTATCAACTTTGCGTCCTACGGTGAACGGAGTGTGATCGAGATTCATCATGCGCTGCTCGTTCCCCTGCACGAATACCAGGATGGGGAATACCCCCGAGCCGGGTGACGAGGCGGAGCCAGTGATGGGTTGAAAAGCCATGGGCGCTCGTAACCACTCCTTCGTTCGAACAATGGGAGCAGCACAGACGGAGCTTCATCAGTGTAAGCAAAAACGAGAAGGCTTCCCTGCCTCGCTGATCTGCTATCACGCTCGACTTGTTAAGGTGAAGAAGGTGTCAGTCGGCGTCAGAGAACGACAAGCGCTTTCGAACCTAATACGTTTCTCTAGGTCACGCGACCCGATCATGAAGTATGATTCGCTCTCAACACTCATGTCGCTAGTCGATGTCGGCGCCAGCCTTGCAGGCCTAGAGCACGGCCGCGATGTCCCGCTCTTTCCCATCATCAGTGGTTGGGAGCGGTCGGAAAACCGTCTCAAACGTCTGCTTAGTTGTGTAGGAATGTCTAAACTCTTGGAATGGTTTCTGCCGTTCTTAGCCACGATGGCCTCCAGTGACGCAGAAGACCGTCGCCTCGCTAAGGATGGCGGAGAGGTGCGTATACAACTAAGTATACGCTTATTACACGGCAAGCCCTATCCGCGCCTTGTGCGGGTTTGTGGGTTGGCTGTCGGTCACGGAACGGTATCCAATATTTGAGGGCTTCGGCAGTTCCCATCGGTGATGAAGTAGTTTGCGTGAGTCTCAAAAACTGGAGTTTCCGATCGTGTAGCCGAGGTTTCAACGGTGCGGATAACGGTACGGAAATACGCACACCGCGATGATCTCGGCGACTAGGTCTCCTGTCGCTTACATTGGTGCTCCGCAAATTTCACGCGGAGATTTTCCTGCGCTTCTGCGACTCTTTTCATGGCGGACAGCGGGACGGCGAATGTGCGGTCGCAGAAGGTGCACACTCCTACGGCTGGAACACGTTCGCCCGACAAGTCTCCGATGACGTGCGGAACGCCAGTCGCAGTCACACATTAAGACCATCGTTGCCGGAACCAACACGCGGCTTTCTTTATCTTATCCAGCCACACTAAGGTCTTTCAGTTCCTTGACCACACGGGCGAACTCCGTGACCAGTGCGTCCTCCGGGCGTCGCTGCGTAAACACTCTCACAAGCTCTCCGTAATACCAAAACTGCTCTTTTTTGCCCGCGCTGAAGCGCATCCAGACGTTTTCTTTGTGCCTCCGGTAATCCGCAAGAATTGACCGCACGTTGTGAAGCTTGTCAGCCATTGAGACAAGAAGCGCATCTGCGGATGCACTAAGAAGATGGGTAAGGTATTGCTCTTTCCGCTCACGCCACGGCGGCTTCGGTTCACGATCGGTGTCGGAGCATTCCATAACGACAGTTGCAACCCGATCCCCAAACATGCGGCGGATGGTTTGTAAGGTTGGTTGGCCGCCTTGGTCTTCGACGGCATCATGGAGCAGCGCCGCTATCGCCAAATCCTCGTCGCCGCCGGCTTCAAGGACAAGCGCCGAGACGGCCATTAAATGCGAGATGTAGGGGATTGGTGTGCCTTTGCGGCACTGGGAGTGATGCAGACCCGAGGCAAATTGAAGGGCAAGCTCAAAACGCCGTGTCAGAAACGGCTGGCACCCGGACGGCATGGGTGAACCCTCCCTTCTGGAATGGAGCGGCAATGATACCAGCGACTTCCCGCTTTATCTTTCCTTGAACTTTTCTTTATCTTTTCCTTATCCCGCTTCCATATCATATATAGGCACTCCCGCAGCGTTCCCCGCCTGGCCAAAAAAAGCTAAACTCACCGCACCATGCACTTCCTTATCTCCGGCATCCCAGCTTCGGGGAAATCCACCTTCTGCAGGTGGCTCGAAGAGAAGAAAGGATTCCTGCACCTCGACGTCGAAAAACCCGGAGTGCTTGACCGATACGGACTGGCGACCGCGTGGGCTACCCTATTCGACGCCAAGCGCATCGGCGGCGCCTTTCATCGACGCCCTGGAAAAATTCAAGCGCCCCGTAGTCATCGACTGGGGATTCCCACCGGAGCACCTCAACACCGTCCGCAAACTCTTCGACGGCGGCGTCATGCTGTGGTGGTTCGCGGCCGACTGGGCCGTCGCCCGCCGCAAATTCATAGCACGCGGCAATGCCAAAGGCCCCGTCACAGTCTTTGACATCCAGCTCCGCAAAATCGAAGCCGCCCTCCCAGAAATCAACACCCTCTTCGGCTCGCACAAAGAGTACACGTTACCCTCGACAGGCATCTACCCTCCACCCGAAACAATCTGGAGAAGCATGCTCGACACCCTCGTCGAACCCTCCCGTCGCCGACTCGGCGCACCCAGGCCGCACCCCGCCCCTCACTCCACCTCAGACCCCAAACGATAAACCGCACTCCCACACGCTGTTTCACCTCAATAACCACGCAAAATCCGTGACCCACATAAAAGATCAATCAGTTGCTAGCCGATTTTCAGGCGGGTTTTAGTATCACCGGAACCAGCCACGATTATCGCGGAGGCGTACCCAGCTCAAACTATCAAATCTTGATCAATAATACGCCCGTGGATCTCGGCGATTCCAAGACACCGCTCGACGAACCCAGTTTCAGAAATACGCTGAGTGCTGGCGACAGAAGTACGCTCGCCCTTGCTTTCTTCCTCGCACAACTGGCCCACGATCCAGGCAAGGCCAACAAGATTGTCGTTTTCGACGACCCGTTTAATAGCCAGGATGGCTTCCGCAAAGACTGCACGATCCAACAAATTAAGAAGTGCGGACAGGAATGCGCACAGGTGATCGTACTCTCACATGATCCATATTTCCTTAAGCGCGTTTGGGATCGCCTGTATACGCCGGCCGATCGGAAGTGTCTTGAGATGGCCAGAATCGGCAAACAAAATACCACGATTTGCGAATGGGATGTCGAAAAGGCAACGCAAGACCACGACAAAGCCGACCGCATCGCTCTTACCAATTACTACATAGCGAATGAAGGTCAGCCTCGCGACGTGGTCCAGAAGATTCGGCCGGTTTTGGAAACCTGCTGTAAGAACCTTGGTGGTGGCGCACTCGCCGAATCAGACACTCTCGGCACTATCGTCGGGAAGATTCGGAATGCAGGGGCGGGTCACCAGCTCTTTCAACTTTGTGATGACCTAGAAGAATTGAACGAATATACGAAACGTTATCATCATGGCGAGAACCCGCAGGCTGCAACCGAGCCGATCAGTGACACCGAGCTACAGGGATACGTCCGCCGCGCTCTTGAGATGACTGGCGGTTGCTGATATTTTTTCGCAACGCGAAATTTGTCCCCTTCACTGCCCAATCGGCCTACAATCATTACAGCGATACTTTCTAAGCATAACGGCAGCGTCCCAGGCACGAAGTGACTCAAAACAGAACTTCGCTGTCTCAGATGTGAGAAAGCTTCTGTCGTAGCAAACCGCGTTCGTTTTAAGGAGGCCACTCCATGCCTGAGAATCCCAGCGCCACCCTGCCCGGAACGGTCGAGAAGATCATAAAACCCATCGTTCCCAGCGAACCAGAAAAAGCACAGATCGCCGTCGAAGGCGCGGATCACTTGTATAAGGAGATCCGCATTGAGAACACCCTGACCGACGAGAATGGTGAAGAGGTCCATTTGAAACCGGGTGCCGAGGTGAAGGTGACCGTCGAAGCAGAGCCAGACGCGACCACGGCTGGCGATAAAAAAGACCCGAACGCTTCGGCAGCCTAGTCATCCAAATCAATCCGCACCGTAAGAAGTTCCGTCCCGAAAAGTCGCACCGCAGCCGCATTCGATTTGCTACTGGGCAACTGGCCAGCAAGCCACCGTTGCCGCTCGCGCGGATCATCGTCCCAGAGCAGGTGCGCCGTGCCGCTCTGCCAGCGAGCGCGAAACCCTTCAAGCAGTTTGAGCCGCACTCGCGGATTCTCCTTAATATTGCAGACGTATCCTGCCTTCATGCCGTGCTCGGCCACGATCCAAAACTCTTTGCCGACGCGTGCGTCGCCCACGGGAGTCCGGCGCGCCTTTCCGGTCTTGCGACCAATTGTCTCAAGCAGCGCATACCCGGGCAGCACAATGCCCATCGCAAAGAGAAGCTTAATCGGCGGGTTAAGCACGTATTTCTGGAGCGCGTGAACGAGTTGATGTTTCATTTCTCTGCTCACGAATGCTTTGAGAGACTTGGTGGGCTGGTCGCTACGTCCAGTCGCCAGTAACAGTCTACGCCGCCTGCATATATCGTCACCCTTGCATGTCTGATGAATTTAAGGTTTAATGCGTTCCCACAAGAACTGGCCGGAGGAAACATGAGTCCCATGCGTAAGACCGCAGGACGGAAGGCAGCCGCAACTCGGAAACGCAATGCCGCGCGTCGCCAGGCAGCTGCGAAAAAAGCCGCTTCAAGTCGCAAGTGGCGCGCCGCAGGCAAGAAGGCTGCGGCGACGCGTAAGCGTCGAGCGGCTGGACAAAAAGCCGCAAGAACCCGCGTGCGCCGGGGAGCTGCAAGAAAAGCAGCGGCAACCCGCGCCCGCAAAAAAGAGGCCGCACCCGTTCAGCCAGTGCAAGTCCAAGAGCCACCCGCACCAGAACCCCAGATGCAGGCCACACCCGAAACCAGCATCCCCGAGTAAGCTGCGCAACGGGATCTTCGCCCCGAGCACGCGGAGGAGATTGCGAACGGTTGTCCGCTCCGATGCATAAGTTCCCGGAGCGACGCGAAACTTTCTATCCTCGAGCCATCTCGCGGTTGCTTGTTCCAGCGTCCACTTGCCGCGCTCATTTGGCAGGCGCCCAGCCTCTAGATCGCGGAGTAATGCTGCGTGAATTGAGTGCCCCTCCTGATGATTTGTGCTACCGGTCGCGTGTTCGGCCCAAGATCCATTGGGCTTCTTGTATTTGAAATACCAATATTTTCCTCGGCGATAGCCACCACGGGATCGGCGCGTCATGGCGCTGTCCCCTGTGTACTGAGATGTGTGGTGATGAATGACTCGAGGTCCTCCGCCCGGTAGAGGATCATCCTGGCGAAGCGAACAAAATTTGGACCGCGACCGGCACGTCGCCAGCGGCGCAGCGTGGGCAACGAATGGTGTAACCACTCGGCCGCTTGACGTTCCGTCAAAAGATTGGTGGGGGAACTTCGATGTTCGGTGTTCGACATCCTGCTTCTCCGCGAAATGCCGCCCTCCCGCCCGGCTCTTGAGCCGGCAGGCTGAGCTGAATTTCGCACTTGGCAGGAAAGACGCCCGACGGGAGTTTTTAAGGGGTCCCGTGACGCTCTGTGAACACCCGGTGGTTTGTATAAGTCTAGGTACTGCTCAAGCCTCACTAGAACACGCATGGCTTGGTCTGCGACCGACACCGCACGGTCTAGCTGAAGCTCTTCGAACCCCACCGGCCCGCGTGCGGTTCGGTGCTGTACCGACACCGCGCGTGCGCTGACGAGATTATGGACGGAAATGCGGAGTAATTGCAACCGCCCTGGCCATGTCGAGGTGCGATCACGGCTCAAGTTTGGGGAAAGGTTTGGGGAAATGGAAAGAGCGCCCATCGCGCGGCGCTCATAACTGCTTGAAGAGGTTGGTTGCGGGGGGTGGATTTGAACCACCGACCTTTGGGTTATGAGCCCAACGAGCTACCAGACTGCTCCACCCCGCATTCGAATCATAACAATGTAGGTGCGGGCGGTCAAACGCCGTTGGGGTCTGATACATTCTGTTTTGAATGAGTTTGCGAACGCTTTGCGATGTTTTCTTTGCGGTGGTGGAACGTCGGCATCCGAGGGTTATGTTGTGCAGGGGGGAAGAGGGCTGGGAACCGGTTTCTTCGGAGACTTTTTCCGGCGGGGTTGGCGGGGTTGCAGCGGCCCTGCGAAGTTGGGGGATTGCCAAGGGCGAGCGGGTTGCCATTCTCAGCGAGAACCGTCCCGAGTGGATGATTGCGGATTTCGCTTCCCTGCTGCTGGGCGCCGTGACCGTACCGATTTACGCTACTTTGACCGAAGAACAAACTGCATACATTCTTCGCGATTCGGGTGCGCGTGTTGTTTTCGTTTCCAGCGAAATGCAGTTAAGGAAGATGCTCTCGATTCGAGAGCAGACCGACGTGGAAAGAATTGTCCTGTTCGACACACCGGCGACACATGCATTCGAATCCAGTGCCGCGGTCCACATGGGAAGTCTCCGCTCGGAAGGCCAGTCCCGGCTTCATCCTCAACTGGAAGCCGATGCCCGCGCAATCGCGGCGGACGATCTGGCTACCATTATTTATACGTCGGGAACAACTGGCACCCCGAAGGGGGTGATGCTGACACACGGGAACATGGCGTCGAACCTGAGCTGTTCGCTGGCCGAGTTTTCCGTGAGTGCGGACGACATCAGCATATCTTTTCTACCGCTTTCTCATGTGACGGCGCGTCATGTGGACTTCGCCTTGCTCTATCGGGGAGTGACGTTGGCGTATGTTCCGCTGGTGGACCAGGTTCCGCGCGCACTGCAGGAAGTCCGACCTACGTTTTTTGTGGCGGTGCCTCGGGTCTACGAAAAGATTCATTTCCAGACGGAGCAGAAGGCCAGCTCGTTTCCGAATTCAACGTTCTATCGCTGGGCGCTGTCGGAGGGGCGAGATCACCGACCAGAAATTCTGGCGGGCCAGACGCCAACCACACACGCGTGGAAGCTGGCTGATCGGCTTCTTTATTCGAAGGTACGAGCGGGATTAGGTGGCCGCATCAGGATTTTTATTTCCGGTGGCGCGCCACTGGGAAGAGAACTGGCGGAGTGGTATGCCGATATCGGCATACGCATTCACGAAGGTTATGGCCTGACCGAGACCTCACCTGTCATCGCGGTCAATACTCCACGGGAACACAAGATCGGCACCGTCGGCAAGCCGCTACCGAATATCGAGGTGCGGATCGCCGATGACGGCGAGGTTCTGGTTCGCGGACCTTCGGTGTTCAAGCAGTATTGGAACAAGCCGGCGGAAACCCAGGAAGCTTTCGTGGAGGGGTGGTTCAAGACAGGCGACATTGGGGATCTTGATGCGGACGGATTTCTTTCCATCACGGACCGCAAGAAAGATCTGATCAAGACTTCCGGTGGGAAGTTCATCGCACCGCAACCGATTGAGAATTCCCTGAAGCACAACGGGCTGATCACAGAAGCGGTGGTCGTGGGCGAGAAGCGCAAGTTCCCTTCCGTGCTGATTGCACCTAATTTCCCTGCCCTCGAAGAATGGGCGCGCAGCCATGAACTCGTTTTCAACTCGCGATCGGAGCTGGTGTCGTCGACCGAGGTGCGTGCGCTGTATAAAGAAATTGTGGAAGTAGTAAATCGGAATCTGGCCCGGTTTGAGAAATTGAAGCGAGTACTTCTGGTGGCGGACGAATTTTCCGCCGAAAATGGGACGCTTACGGCCAGCATGAAGTTGAGAAGGAAGGTGGTGGCGGAGCGTTATCAGCGCCAGATTGATGAAATGTACGCCGAGGCGGAGACGGCGGGGCCAGTAGCTACATCGGAGTGAAGTCGCCGCGAAATTAGCGGCATAGGTCCTTCGGTGTTGGGCTTCCGCTTCGCGGAGGCCCTGCTTCTCAGAATGACAAGGTCGCTGGTGGAGAGGGTCGGCGCGGAGAACCCTCATGAGTGCTGGCTTCCTACATCCAGGTGATCGCGGATCTCATCAAACAGTGAAACGGCTTCGGGAGTGATGTCTTATGTGTAGTGCGATTGGGTCTGGCCGGATCTGCCGAGTCGGTTCATTTCTTAAAGTGTTCTTTGTGGCGGGTGTGTGGACTTATTTCAGCCGTCCCTCCGGGACGGGGATTGGGTTGCTCCGGTACCCGGCGTTGAAACGCCGGGCTGTTTTCGGGTGTCCCTACGGGACTTTGGTCTTAATTCTCCTGCTCGCATTTGGGACTACTTTCAGCCTTTCCCAACAGACGGCGGGCAAGCCGGCAACGAATAAGTCGCCGGACAGATCTTCTGACAAGACCAAGGTTGCTTCCTCCGACGCACGTCTACCCGACGGGCGTGTTCTTGACAATCCTGACATTTTGCGGCAGATGAATAGCGCGCTGGAGGAGTTGGCGGCGAGAGTTTCGCCTGCGGTGGTGCAAATTCAGACGACTGGATACGGGCCGCTGCATGCCGGCGACGGCGATGGCGACCGAGGCCAGACTGCGCTGATCGTTCGCCAGCATGCCGTGGGATCGGGCGTGATTGTCGACCCGAGCGGTTACATCATGACCAACGCGCATGTTGTCGAAGGAGCACAACGCATTCGAGTGGCGTTGCCGATGTCTTCTTCGGGTTCTCCAGGGAACACGCCTGCCGGGAAGCGCCCGGTACTGGATGCGAAGCTGATCGGTATTCACAAAGAGAGCGACCTGGCTTTGCTCAAGATTGAAGAGAGCAATCTGCCCACGCTCTCACTGGAGGGCTCGCAGAATCTGCGCGTGGGACAAATGGTGCTGGCAGTGGGCAGTCCCGAGGGGCTGCAGAGTTCGGTGACCATGGGCGTGATCAGCGCGGTGGCGCGACAGGCCGATCCGACAAAGTCTTTGAATTACGTACAGACCGATGCGCCGATCAATCCGGGCAACAGCGGCGGGCCGTTGGTGGACATGAACGGATACGTAGTCGGCATCAACACTTTCATTTTGAGCCAGAGTGGCGGAAGCGAAGGGCTGGGTTTTGCCATCCCGGCGCGCGTGGTTAATTTCGTTTATCACAGCCTGCGCAAGTATGGACACGTTCACCACATCGAGATTGGCGCCGGGGCGCAGGAGATCACTCCGACTCTGGCGGAGGGCCTGGGGCTGCCGCAGTCCTGGGGTGTGATCGTGGACGACATTACGCCGGACGGTCCTGCGGCCTCCGCGGGGCTGAAGGTTCAGGACATTATTCTCAGCGCCGACGACCACCCGATCGAGACTATGTCTGCACTGACGGCCGCTACCTATCTGCACAACCCCGACCGCCCGGTGAAACTAGAGATTCTGCGCGGGACCGATAGTAATAGTAATAAGGAGAAAAAGATTCTCTATGTCCCGGCCGTGGAAAAGCATGACCAGATGGATCTGCTGATGGATGCGACCGATCCCGACAAGAGCCTGGTACCGCAACTGGGCGTGCTGGCTGTGGACATCAGCGATCAGCTTCGCTCGGCGATTGGCACGACTCGCATCGCCGGAGGAGTTGTCATAGTTGGCCGCGCCGCTAACCTTATTGTGTCAGACAGCGGGCTGCAGACGGGAGACATCATTCACTCGCTCAACAGCAAAGCGATTGATTCTGTGGAGACCCTGCGTGGCCTGGTGCGGGATCTTAAACCAGGGGCAGCCGTGGTGTTGCAGATTGAGCGGGATGGGGGGTTACAGTATTTGGCGTTTGAGATGGAGTAGGAGTGAAGCACGAGCTTCTCACTCGTGCTGCGATGGAATGAGCGTAGCGAGGTTGTCTTGGCACAAATGACACCGGAAGTTTCGAAGCTGCTGGAACAAGCATTATCACTGTCGGTTGAGGAGCAGGAAGCCCTGGCCGATTCGCTGATTTCCGATCCGGGCGCCAAGGTGGATGATGATGTGCATGCCGCCTGGGAAGCAGAGATTGGGGAGCGCGTTGCCGAGTTGAATTCAGGCAAAGCCAAGACGACTTCATGGGCGGACGTCAGCAGGCGCAATCCAGCAAAGCTGCCCAATGCCCACTGACCTGGCAGAGTTTCGGGAGGCGGCCGTCGCCGAATATGATGCTGCGTTTGATTGGTTCAGCGAGCGTAGCCCGGACGCCGCCCTCAGATTCGACTCAGAGGTGGATCGCGCGCATTCGCGAATCATTTAAGCTCCTCAGCGGTGGGCGATTGGCGCACACTCCACTCGCAGATTCTCGCTCCGACACTTTCCTTTCACTCTGATTTATCGGAAACGACTCTCGGCGAACAGTCAGATTTTGGCAGTTGCCCACACCAGCCGAAAGCCTGGATATTGGCGGCAAAGACTTTAGATTTTTACATCATCGCTACCACCCCTTCGGCTTCGCCAGCATCCTTCGTTCAGTACCATGGTGTTTTGTTCCGCGAAGAAGCCACAGCGGTTCCTGGCGGCCAGGAGGTCCCGCAGACTTCGAGTTCCACATCTCAAAAAATTAAGATGTGGAGCACCCGTCCCGGGTATTTAGCAAACTAGCGAGGATGCAGAGCGGGATTTATCTCTTCGGGGCGGTCTTTCTCGAAAAGGACGCTGAATAGTTGAAAAGCCGCTACGGGAATGACCAGAAGGCAGCCTGCGACGCCAATCACAAATCCCCAACTGAGCAGATGGGCGACGATATTGGCCAGGAAAGCAAACATTTTTAGCGGTCCGAATGCTGAACGGCATTCTATCATCAGCGGGAGTTGCGGCGATGCTGGATGGGGCGGAGTAATACTTCACTTACCGCCTTGTCCTCCTGAGGGGAGTGGCTGCTTCGCCCCGCGAAGCAGCTGCGAGGTCGAGGATCCCTGTGCACCCGCATTGCCGCGGTTTCGGACCTTGAACACTGCTCCCGGCTAAGATCCGATTGCAGGGTCATTCTTTTCCAGGTGACAGTCTTGTCCAAGTCAGGGACTAACTCCACAGCCGGTCCCAGGAGCGTTCCTGGTCCCACTGCGTTGTTGGTTCGAAGTAGCCTGTGCCTGGGACGAGGTGCTGCCGAAGCACCTCTTCATTCAGGGTAACGCCGAGGCCCGGACGGTCTGGGACTGTGATCCATCCGTGTTCGACGATGGGCGTCTTCACGCCCTCCTCTACCATCGATGACCACCAGGGGACATCGAGCGAGTGGTTTTCCAGCGCGAGGAAATTGAGTGTGGCGGCCGCGCAGTGCACGTTCGCCATGCAACTGACAGGCGTTCCAGCGAAGTGCATCGCCATGGGCACGCCGTATTCTTCCGCCATATCTCCAATTTTGTGAGTTTCGAGAATTCCTCCTGAAGTCGCAAGGTCGGGATGGATCTTGCTCACTGCGTGCTTCTCGCAAAGAACGCGGAAGGGCTCTTTCAGGTAGATGTCTTCCCCGGTGAGAATTGGAGTGGGGCTCTCATCGGAAATCTGTTTCAGCAGATCGGTATAGGTCCAGGGAATTACGTCTTCCATCCAGGAAAGGTTGTACTTTTCGTAGGCTTTCCCCAGACGGATGATCGACTTCACGCCGAGGTGGCCGAGATGGTCCATGGAGAGCGGGATTTCCATTCCCACCGCATCGCGCACCGCCGCAACATATTGCTCGAGCATCGCGATACCTTTGTCTGTGACTTCCATCGCAAGCAAAGGATGCTCGAGCTGGTTCATCTGCCATTGGCTCAGGTCTGAGGAAACAGTGACGGTGCCGGGCGTATCCGCAACCATCTCGACACCCAGATCCATCTTCAGCCAGGTGATTCCCATTCCTTCTTTACGCTCTTTCATGCGCTGAGCGTAGATTTTCGGATCTTTGGATTCGGTGGTGTCGGCGTAAACGCGAATTTTGTCGCGAAACTTGCCACCGCCCACCATAGCGTAAACGGGCGCGTCGTACACCTTCCCTGCGATGTCCCAGAGCGCCATTTCGATGGCGCAAACTCCTCCACCCTGGCGGGCGTGGCCGCCGAACTGTTTGATCTTGCGAAAAAGCCTGTCGAGCTGCAATGGGTTTTCACCCAGGATGCGGCTCTTGAGAAACAGAGCGTAAGTTGCGCTGGCGCCGTCTCGAACTTCTCCGAGACCATAGACGCCCTGGTTGGTATCGATGCGAATGATCGGGCACGGACTGGGGCCAGGCTTCGCAATCGTCGTCACACGCATGTCGGTTATCTTGAGGGTCGAAGGACTCGAGTTAGTATTGACTGCTTTGGGATAGGCATGTAACTGATCGTCGAGCATAAGCACGGCTCCCAGAGCTCCCATCGAGGTCTTCAGAATGTCGCGTCGATTCATGAATGATTTGTCCTTTCGCATGTCCGAAAGCAGGGTAATGCGTGATGGGGATGGGTTCAACAGCTTTCGGGTTCGAATTGGTGCTTACTGGTGCTGAGACGTAGCGAGCTGCGTCTCTACCGGGGCGACGGCGATTAGTTTCCTGGCGGAGGCCGTGGCGCCGCGCGCCAGATCCTTCGGGACTCCCGTCCTCAGGATGACGCCTTGGGGGGAAATGCTGCACGTTGGTAAAGTGGGCGGGTTGTTTGACAAACCTTCAGCGATTTGAGACGTTTCGTGGGCGAGACCGGAGAATCCGATGACCAGAGCTGCAATCACATATTCCATCCGACAAGTGGCAATCTTAACCGTCAGCGTATTCGCAGCTTTTTCGTTTGGGCCGAAGGCTGGGGCTCAATTGATTACTTTCTCGAATCAGGATCTGCTGGATTACACCGCGCAAAATCCATTCGGGCGCTTTCCCGACGGTCGCCCGAAGGTGCCGGATAACCTGATCGAACGGGCGCGAGGGTTATCAGCCGAGGAAATCTGGGCGGGCCTCGAAGACAAGAAGCTGCGTAATCAGTATGCGGATGGGTTTCACGTCCTCTACCCTGGAAAAACCATGGTTGGACGTGCCTTCACGGTGCAGTTCATGCCGGAACGTTCCGACGTGGACAGCGTAGCTAACGCCAAAGCGAAAGCTCATGGCATTCCGCAACTCACCAACCAGACTGCGATCGACATGCTGCAGCCGGGAGACGTGCTGGTGGTCGATCTGTTCGGCAAGAAAGTCGACGGAACCATCGTTGGAGACAATTTGTTCTACTACGTGATGAAGGCCACCCACAGCGGCGGGCTGGTCGTGGACGGCAGCGTGCGCGACCTCGACGGAATTTCTGAAATTGACATGCCCGCTTACTTTCGGTCGGTCGACCCCACACCCATTGGAAACGTCATGCTCACCGGCATCAATATTCCGATTCGGATTGGCGGCGTCACGGTGATGCCTGGAGATCTTGTTGTAGGAGACCGCGAGGGCGTTTATTTCATCCCACCGCAAGCGGTAAAAGATGTGCTCGACCGGGCTGACGAGACGCACGTTCATGATGAGTGGACCAAGAGGAAATTTGATGAGGGAAAGTACAAGTCAAGCGAAATTTACGGATCTCCCAAGGATCCCAGGCTGAAACAGGAGTATGAGGAATACTTAAAGAAACGACTGGAAGAGATTCGTAGCAAGAGGGATTCGCGCTGAGGTGAAATGCGAAGTTATACCGATTGAGGCATCGAGGGTGAGACGCCCTCGGGACAGCCGGCAGGAATCCGGCGCTACTTTTACAGCTTGATCGTTTTGCTGCTCTTCGCCGCTTCGTAGATGCCCATCATGATCGTTAAGTCACGGAGGCCCTCTTCGCCGGGCGTGAGGGGATCTTTGTTTTCCATCACGCAGCTCGACATGTGGTCCATTTCCAGCGCGAAATGGTCACGCTCCGGAAGCAGCCGCTCTTCGGTTACGTTGTCGTGGTGAACGTACATCCTCAGGCCGGTGTACTGGGTCGCCGGCTCTAGCTCGAACCATCCCTTGGTGGTTACAGCACGATAGCGGTTCTGTCCGGAATAGCCGTAGCTGGAGGTGCAGTTGGCCAGAATGCCGCTGGGGAAACGCAGCTGGAAGTTGATGGTCTCTTCCACTTCCTTGAAGCGCACGTCGCCTGGAGTGGTGTACATCATGGCGTTGATCTCGGTGGGCTCTTCGCCGGTAAGATAGCGCGCGGCCTGAAGCGAGTAGATGCCGATATCCATCAGTGATCCGCCTCCCGCCAGGGTTTTGTTCAGACGCCACTGGGTTGGATCTCCGATGTTGAAGCCGTGGTCGGCCAGAATGACCCTGATTGGCCCGAGGTCCTGCTGGCGCGCCATGCGGATGGCCTCCTGGTTATGGGGTTCATAGCGGCAGCGGTACGCCACCATCAGCTTACGGTTGGCTTTGCGCGCGGCGTCGATCATTTGTTGACAGTCGGCCGGCGTATTCGCCATCGGCTTTTCCGACAGGACATGTTTGCCCGCTTGATGTCCGCGAATGGTGTACTCGGCGTGCATTCCGTTGGGGAGCACGATGTAAATAATGTCGACCTGAGGATTGTCCCGGATCGTGTCGTAGTTCTGATAGTTGTAGATATTCTTCGAGTCCACTCCGTAGCGCAGAGCCAGTTTGTTCGCTTTGTCGGGATGGCCGCTGACCAGAGCCACCACCTTCGATTTTTCACATTGTGCGAATGCCGGCAGGATCTGGTTAATGGCGAGGCTGCCCAGTCCCACGATGGCCCAGCCCAATTTCTTTCCCGGCGGCTCGGGCACTTGTACCGCAGCAGCGCCCTTCACAAGCGTCCCCGCGAGGTTGGCCGCTACCAGTCCCTGCCCAACCTTAGTGATGAATCCCCGGCGAGTGATTTCCCTGGTGAACGAATTGGACATGGAACGGGCTCCTTAAGATTTTGGTGGACCGACCATCAGCGCGGCGACAGTCTACCAGCACTCACAGTGAGGCTGCTCTGGAAAATATTTGTGGCGGTGTTCCCTAGGCGTACGAAGGACCGCACCTGCTCGTGCTTTTTTACTTGTGTTGGAAGAGGACGCGAAAGCCACGGCTTGTAACTGCCATGAGGAAGCGCAGGATGGCCTGGCCGGAATTCTCGGGGCGGGCGACTTTGGCGGCGGCCAAGTCCCGGTCGAGATGAGTTTTGCTGGAGGGATGGCCAGTGCTGAGAGTGCACCTGGCTTTCGGTTTAGCGCCGCACATGGGACAGCGCACCGACAACTTTTGCCGTAGTGTGAGTTTCCCGGCCTTCACCCCTGCATTATTCGACATCGGCACTCTGGTAGATGGTCAAATTTGCTCTCTAAATTTCAGGATGGCACCGAAACGGGACGATTGCTGGAATTGGATTTCGATCCCGATGGCAGACAAGGCGAACACCTTACCTGACTCACCGGACGGCAGTGACTTCAAAGTGCGCCGCGACCACCCATTTTTACTGGCGTCGAAGCATGTAAATGCGATGAGGCAGCGTGCTCATTGATCACGGCAGCGGCTTGGGTGCGGCGATTGCCGTTCAGGCTGCTGAAATCAAGAGTGGTGACGCTATGTTCGCAGAGAGTGCACTTAAAGGTGGTTCCGCCGTTTAGAGGTTTGGTTGTGTAATATCTCACATCTTCATTGTATGCTCTTCTCTCGATGGCGATTCGGGGCAATGGGTGCGGGACTTTAGGGTAATTTTGGCGTTGGGGTGAGTGGTGCTTTTGCACTGCATATGATGCTGCGCTGTGAAATTTCCAGGAGGTACCTCAGAGGCTAAAGCCTCTCTTTTCTTGAAGCTGTGAATGCGGGCCTGAAAGCCTGCTCCACCCCGAAGCCCGTGAAAGAATCCTCTCGAAATCTGTCATCCCTCCACTGCGCTCGCTTCGCTCACTCCGGTCGGGATGACAATTTGGATTGAGTTTGGGTAGCGGGCTTGTCTTAGTTTCTAACGCCGGCAGCTTTTAGTTTTATGCGGAACAGGGTGGTGCTGGCTGTGATGTAGAGGGTTTTGCCGTCTTTATCGCCCCAGGCGACGTTGCTTACGACTTCTGGAACTTTGATGGTGCCGAGGTGCTTGCCTTCCGGGGAAATGATCCAGACGCCGCCTGGGCCCGAGCCGTAGATATTTCCCTTCTTATCGACGCGCAGGCCATCGGGGCCGCCCTTCTCAGGCTCGGACGAAGCATCGAGAAACAGGCTGCCGTCAGTCACTGAACCGTCGGGCTGTACGCGATAGCGCATCCACTGCTTTTTGCCGGATTCAGCAACGTATAGATACTTTTCATCCGGGGAAAAAGCCAGGCCGTTAGGGCGAGCGAGGTCCTTAATAACAAGCTGCAATTTGTCGCGTTCGGGAGGATCGCCGGCTTTGTGCTGGCGCGCCCCGACGATGCGGTAGACACCGTTGACCTGCAATTCCTTCTTGGGATCGTCGTCACCCTGGGTGTCCAAGCCATAGGGAGGGTCGGTGAAATAGAGCGATCCGTCGGCTTTGTAAACCACATCGTTTGGACTGTTCAGCTTCTTGCCCTGATAAGAGTCCGCGAGGACCGTAACCTGTCCCCCGGGGTCGACGGATTCCAGGCGCCAGACATTGCGCCGGGCGTGGCCTGCGACAGTAACGCGGCCGTCGGCATCAAGGGTCATTCCGTTGGAGCCGGGCTCGGGCCCTTTATAATCCGATCCCTCGTAGCCGCTGGGGTGCATAAAGACGCTGGCGCCCTTCCCCGGGATCCACTGAACGATGTTGTTCGCCGGAATCTCAGCAAAGAGGAGGGTACCGTTGCGGGTCCATACCGGGCCTTCTGTCCACTTGTTGAAGCCATTCGCAACGCGCTCCAGCCTGGCGTCAGGCGAGATCAGGCGATCGAGTGCAGGATCAAGCTTCTGGATGTCCTGGAAAAAACCGGGATGGTGGCCGTCAAGAGAATCAGGGTCAGCAGTAGAAGAAGGAAGAGACGATGGTTAGTCATGGCAGAGGGATTGTACTGCAATCCGGGCGCGCCGACAGCGTTGACATGGTCGCAGAAATGTCCGGGGGTGTTGGGGGACAGATGCGAGATAATGTGCCGATGAAAATGGCCTGGTTAAGGCTGGCTGACACTTTGATTGTGTTCGCGCTCACATTCGCTTCACCGGCGGCCAGGGCTCAAGAGGGCGGCTACGATCAGCCCTACCGCCCGCAGGTGCACTTCTCTCCGCGCGAGCATTGGACGAACGATCCTAACGGCCTGGTCTTTTTTCACGGAGAGTATCACCTGTTCTTTCAGTTCAACCCGTTCGGCGATGAATGGGGCCACATGAGTTGGGGGCATGCCGTCAGCAAAGACCTTCTGCACTGGCAGGAACTTCCCGTCGCTATCCCGGAGAAAGATGGCGAAATGGTGTTCACCGGCAGCGTGGTGGTAGACCACAAAAACAGCAGCGGCTTCTGCGCACCCGGAAGCGAGTGTCTGGTTGCGGTCTACACCGGCCATTACAGCACGAGCGGAAACACGTTACAGACGCAGAACCTGGCATACAGTCGCGACGACGGACGAACCTGGATCCGCTATGCCGCAAACCCGGTGCTCGATCTGCACATGGCCGACTTCCGCGACCCGAGCGTGTCATGGGATGAGGAGCGCAGACATTGGCTGATGGTGGTTTCATTGCCCAGGGAGCGCAAGGTTCGCTTCTACACATCGGCCGATCTGAAGCAGTGGGCGCAGGCAAGCGACTTCGGGCCTGCTGGTGACGTCGATGGAGATTGGGAGTGCCCTGACCTGCTCCGCATCCCGGGCGAAAAGGCAGGCAGTGGCATGTGGGCTCTGAAGGTCGGGCTGAATCCGGGCGCGCCCCAGGGCGGTTCTGGAGAGCAGTATTTTCTTGGCGACTTCGATGGCAAACAATTTACCTCGTCCAGTGAGGCTGGTTCACATGGCTGGACAAACTACGGCAAGGACGACTACTGCGCCATCAGCTTTAACGGGATTCCGAAGAGCGAGAAACCGGTTCTGATCGGCTGGATGAGCAACTGGCAGTACGCATCGAAGGTGCCAACGTCTCCCTGGCGCGGGCAGATGAGTTTGCCGAGGCGACTCTCGCTGCTGAACGATGCTGCAGGGTTGGCGCTGGTGCAGGAACCTGTCACCGCGCCTTTGCGTGGCGATCATTCAGACATCTCGACTGTCAACGGCGGCAAACTTTCGAACAGTCTGCAAGAAACTCCTTTCGAGCTGGACTTACACTTTGGCCGGCCATCGGAAACGGTCTTTGGCGTACGTCTTTACACCGACGAACAACACTGGACAGAGATCGGCTTTGATCAGGCGAAGAAGGAGTTCTACATCGACCGCACAAAATCGGGGATGGTAATCGCGCCAGAGTTCCCGGGGAGGACAGCGGCTCCCTTGATCGCGAGCCGGCCCTGCGACCTCAGGCTGATCGTCGATCGCTTGTCTGTCGAGGCTTACGCTCAGAATGGGACGATTGCCATGACGGACTTGATTTTTCCTCCTTCCCAAAGCCATCGAGTTGAGAGCTTCTCTGGTAGCGGGAAAGCGGTCTTGGTGAAGGGGGATATCTGGAAGCTTCGTTCCATCTGGAAGTAATGTTGTTTCGCCCTCTTTTTGAGCTGGCTAATGTCGCGATGGGCATGGCGAAGCTTCTGCGGTGCGGGCGAGGAAAACAGGTTCCTCACCGGCTTGCGCCGGCTCGGAATGACAGGGGTTTTGGGCCAGGGGGTGGCGGCGGGGGATTTTCGACCTGGAGTGCGCGGCTAACGCCCTCGAGTAGCCTAGCTTTGACTTCGATTCAGCAACGCCCTAACATACGGCAACTGACAATTCAGCTCTCATGATCAACCAGACTATCTCTCATTACCGCATTACCGAGAAATTGGGCGGTGGCGGCATGGGAGTGGTCTACAAAGCCGAAGACACTCAACTCGGTCGCTATGTCGCCCTGAAGTTCCTGCCTGATGAGTTCGCCCGGGATTCGCAGGCGCTTGAGCGTTTTCGTCGTGAGGCCCGCGCCGCCTCTGCCCTGAACCATCCCAATATCTGCACCATTTATGAAATCGGCAGTCATGAAAATCAGTCATTCATAGCAATGGAGTTTCTGGAGGGGACGACGCTGAAGCATCGCGTCACCCTTCGTCCGCTGGAAACTGGATTGCTGCTGACTCTCGCTATTGAAATTGCGGACGCGCTCGACGCCGCTCACTCGAAAGCGATCGTTCACCGCGACATCAAGCCGGCAAACATATTTGTGACGGAGCGGAACCACGCCAAGATCCTGGATTTCGGGCTGGCGAAGGTCATGTCGGAGCGCACGGTCGTGGACGCATCGGGAGCTACGGCCGGAGTCATCATCGAGCACCTGACTTCACCCGGCTCTGCGCTGGGGACGGTGGCCTATATGAGCCCGGAACAGGCCCTGGGCGAAGAACTGGATGCGCGCACCGATGTGTTTTCGTTCGGCGTGGTGCTGTATGAAATGTGTACCGGCCGCCTTCCGTTTGAAGGAAGCACATCTGCCGCAATATTCAATGCGATCCTTAACAAGGTTCCGACCGCGCCGGTGCGCCTGAATCCCGATCTCCCGTCAGAATTGGAGCGCATCGTCAACAAGGCGATGGAAAAGGATCGCGATCTGCGTTATCAAAGCGCGGCTGAGGTACGAGCCGACCTCAGGAGGCTACATCGCGACTGGCGTCCGTCCTCGCGGCAGATGGCTGCCGCTGTAGTGTCAAGCGCGCCGACGTCCGTTGAAATGGCGCCGGATAGTGTCAGGATCGAAGCTGCAACACGTCCCAAACGAGCGAACCTGCCCTTTCTTGCGGGTGCGGGATTGGTGGCAATTTGTGCCGCTGCCATCGCCGGATTCTTTTTTGGGGCGCGAAGCGCCACACCCTCGGTACCTACATTTCGGGAGCTGACCTTCCGCCGGGGCGCGCTGATAGCGGCACGATTTGCTCCAGACCCGCGTTCGGCAATCTATAGCGCCTCCTGGGAGGGGAATTCGCAAGCGGTCTTCGTCAGTTCGCCAAATACGACCGAGTCCCGCGACCTGGGCCTGGTAAATACGGAAGTGCTGGCGGTTTCGCCATCCGGGCAAATGGCGGTGTTGAGAAACTTTCGGGTCAGCGACGATACGTTCCTGCATATTGGAACTCTGGCTCAGCTTTCGATCGGAGCGGATGCCCCTCGCGACTTGCTGGGCGATGTCGAGCAGGCGGATTGGGCGCCTGACGGCACCACGCTGGCCGTGGCACATGCGGTCGACGGTAAGATTCGGCTTGAATATCCGATTGGCAAGGCACTCTACGAAACTGCGGGCTGGATCAGCCAGATACGCTTCTCTCCCAAAGGCGATCGGCTCGCGTTCATCGATCATCCGCTTCGTGGCGATGACGGTGGCACCGTCAGCGTCATCGATCTGAATGGCAAGAAGTCGGACCTGACCGAGCGCTGGGCCAGTGCTTTCGGTTTGGCGTGGGCACCCTCCGGCAGCGAGATCTGGTTTACGGCAACCGCGACGGGATTCAGCCGTTCGTTGCGAGGCGTCAGCCTTTCCGGCAACCCCCGCGAACTGCTGAGCGCACCCGGGACGCTCACGCTGCATGATGCGGGAATCGGTGGCCGCGCCCTGATTTCGCGCGATGCCATGCGCTCGGGCATGGTCGGATTAGCCCCTGGGGAAAGCAAGGAGCGCGATCTGAGCTGGCAGGATTGGACTGTCGGTTATGCCATCTCGGAAGACGGAAAGCTGATGCTGTTCACCGAAGCCGGTGAGGCGGGCGGCGGCGAGTACGCAGTTTTCATTCGCGATACCCATGGTGGACCTGCCGTTCGCCTCGGGCAAGGATCCTCGCGCGCGCTTTCAACCGATGGACAATGGGCCCTGGTGCTGCGGCAGAACATGTCACCTCCGGACTTCGTGTTGCTTCCCACCGGCGTGGGACAGCAGCGCCCGCTTCCTACTGGCAACATTATTCCCAACCTTGGTCAGTTTCTGCCCGACTCCAAACGGCTCCTGTTTGACGGTCACGAAACCGGACATGCATCGCGTGTTTATGTCATGAACCTGGACGGGGGAGCACCTCGCGCCATAACCCCTGAAGGCTTTTCGCTGCGCGGGAAATCGCTCTCGCCCGACGGCAAGAGGGTTGCCGTGCTTAACAGCAGTGGAATCGCGTTGGCGACACTTGAAGGAGGCGAACCGCAATTTGTTCGAGGGTCGCAGCCTGGCGACTTGCCACTACGCTGGACGAAGGACGGGCAGGGGTTGCTGATAGGAATGCGCGGGGAAACTTCATGTCCGGTTTCTCGACTGGATGTCCAAACTGGTACGAGGACGGCGTGGAAGACTTTCAGCATATCCGATGTAGCTGGAGTGGTCGGGGCTGCGTGCCCGCTTCTGGCGGCTGACGAGGAGCATTACGTGTCGGGCTATACGCGGAACCTGTCCGACTTGTTTCTGGTGGAACATCTGAAGTAGCGGCTATTTCCTGATCCGTGACAGTCCTAAGCTCCCGTCCGGGCTCGTTACGGCCTTCGACTCCGCCAGGAACTTCGCCCTGCGAAGTTCCTGCTGCGCTCAGAGTTTGTGACTTTTTTGAATTTATGACCAGTTTGTCGTCGTAACTATTTTGTTTGCAACTTCGATTTTTGACGACATCAAAAAAGTCACAAACTCTCAGGATGACAGCGGTTTGGGTTGGATGGCGGTGTTAAGTTGGTGACACCATTTTGTGTTGGGGACATTAGTATCGCTCCACGAATGATGCTCCTGGCAATTGAATGCCCGGCAGGCTTGCACTTTGCGGGGCTGAGTGCACCGCCCGGCTCCTGGCTTCGGCGATCTGGCGCCTGGTCATCAGGCGTGAAAGCTCTTTCATCCTGGCACGGCTGCGCTCGTCTCCTCCCGCGGCCGCGGATCCGTACCACATGTAGGCGCTGACGTAGTCAAGAGGGACCCCCCGGCCTTGTTCATAGAGGAAACCAAGATCGGTTTGCGCCCGGGCATAACCCTGTTCCGCGGCTCGCTGCGCCCATTTCGCCGCTTCGACGTAGTCCCGGGGAACTCCGCTGCCGCTGTTATACAGCGAGGCGAGGTTATCCTGTGCGGGAGCGAATCCCTGATCGGCCGCTGCACGGAACCATCTGGCGGCCTCTGAGTAGTCTTGTGTAACCCCATTCCCGAGAAAACATAAAGACGCCAGATTACTTTGTCCCACCGGGTTGCCGTGTTCAGCGGAAGCCCGATAATAACGGGCCGCCTCGTTCATGTTCCTTGCAACTCCGCGACCGTCCTCGTACATGGAGCCCAGGTTGTTCTCGGCGATTGCATGTCCCTGCCGGGCCGCAGCCGTGTAGTTGGTCATCGCCTGGAGGTAGTCTCTGGGAACACCCTTCCCCTGTTCGTATAGATAGCCCAAGCCGAATTGGGCATCAGCCGAGCCTTTAGCCGAGGCTGCGAGATACCACCTGACCGCCTCTTTGAAATCCTGGGCGACTCCGTTCCCCGTCATGTAATCCAGTCCGAGCAGGGACTGCGCTTGCACATCGCCACCTTCGGCGATTTTTTTCAGGACAGCAATATCAGGCTGAGCGGTTGCGCTCGCCGGGGGCGCGCTCGATTTGGCCTGACCGGCGGCCATTTTCACAAGAGAGAAGAACGAAATCAGAGACAACAACGTACATAAAAGCAGGGCCCGCGGGTTCATGATGAAATCCTTTTTCCGGCGATCAGATCGGGTTCATCGATTCTGGCGCCTTAAAGTTTTGGCCTTCGCGGCTACTCTTACTGAAATCGGCCAGGTGGAGCAATGCAACCGGACACACGACTGCCACACGCGCAGGTAACGGGGCAAATTGATCAAGGGAGTGAACTTAGCGGAGGTATTACGCGTCCCACACGAGAAGATTTGAGGGGTGAGCTAACGCCCGCGGTACATGACCGTCCAATGAACGAGAGCCACATGACAGATCCCGAGGCGTCTTCTTCCAGTGTGGTTCGTTTTGACGTTTTTGAAGTCGACCTTCAAGCGGGTGAACTGCGCAGGGATAGCCGGAAGATAAAATTGCAAGAACAACCCTTCCGTGTTTTGTCTTCCGTGCTGGAGCGGCCCGGTGAACTGGTCACGCGGAGAGAGTTGTGCCAGAAGCTGTGGCCGGCGGACACGTTCGTCGACTTCGATCACGGCCTGAACAGCGCCGTGGCCAGGCTGCGCGATGCCTTGAGTGATTCTGCAGAGCAGCCCAAGTTTATTGAGACTGTCCCCAAACGAGGATATCGATTCATTGCCTCCCTGATCCGCCATCCGACTCCGGCTCCACTGTCTTCCGAAAACATCCCTCCCACTCGTTTGCAGAAGTCTGGTTTGCAGATCAGTGCGCCCAAGATCTGGGTTGCCACCGGGGCTGCTGTCTTTATGTTGATGCTGGTGTCCGCGATCGTACTGGCGCGGTCTTATTCCAAGATGCCGCCCTCCGCCGAGGCTGGAATTTCTTTACAGAAGTCAGGGCATCCCGGCGTTCCGGCCTACTCTCCTGATGGGAAGCAGGTCGCGTTCCGTCAAAACGAGGGGCGGGAAAGTGATGGAATCTTCACGGCGCTGGTCGGCGGTGAGAATCCAACGCGCCTGACCAGTCATCCGGGCGACTTCGGCGCGGCGTGGTCGCCCGACAGCCGGCAGATCGCATTTATCCGTTATTCCGACAATTCACTCTCCGTCAATATTGTTCCCGCGCCCGGAGGAACGGAGCGTGAGGTCTACAGCATGCCCGCCGCGCTGGGCGAAGGACTGACCTGGTCGAAAACCGGCAAGGCTGTGGCGTTCACCGAGAGCACCATTGTTAATCCCGCACGCTCATGGATTGTGATGTGTTCGCTTTCGGATTCCATGACGCGGCGGTTAACGTCGCCCCCGGATGGGTATCGGGACACCGAACCCGTTTTCTCTCCGGACGGTTCGAGAGTCGCCTTTCTCCGGTCTGAGATTTCGGGATCGGAGAACAACGTGTTTGTAGTACCGGTTACCGGCGGCGAGGCTCGGCAGTTAACTTTTCATGACATGCCCATCATCGGACCGCCAGCCTGGAGCCGGGATGGCCGCGAAATTGTGGTGTCTTCTACTGGAAGCCCTGCCAGTTTGTGACGGCAGGGTAAGTCCGATGAGGTATCGAGCGTTGTCATTCCGAAGCCGAATTTATCGGCGAGGAATCTGCTTCTGGCGGCTTGACAACAGATTCCTCGCACGATCCCGCGGCGCTTCGGAATGACAATGTGTTTTCTCTTCGTTCTTCGCGTGGCTCTTCATTCTTCTTCGCGTTGCTCTTTATTCTTCGACATCGCTTCCTGCGGGTAAGACCTGCCGGATGGCTTCGCGAGATCCCATCAGAAAATATTCCGGAACCCCCAGAACAGAAAGCCTGCAAGCATCATCGAGACCGGCAGCGTCAGCACCCAGGCCATCAGCCAGATTTCGTACCGTCGCCCATTGCAGTCCCGTATGGTTTGCCGCCATGGTGCCGGCGATGCCTGACGAGAGCACGTGAGTTGTACTGACGGGTAAGCCGAACCAATCAGCCGCTCCGATGGTGAACATGGCGGTGATTTCCGCGGCCGCTCCCTGCCCGTAGGTCAGATGGTCTTTGCCGATCTTTTCACCGACGGTTACCACGATGCGCTTCCAGCCAACCATCGTCCCTAATCCCAGCGCCATCGCGACTGCAACCTTCACCCAGCCGGGGATGAACTTGGTGGCATTGTCGATATGCTTCTTGTAGTTGGTCAGCACCTGCCAGTCAGCGGCGGCGATTTCCGGCTGATGTGTTTTCTGCATCAGACGAAGCGCTTCGCTGACCAGATACATGTCATTTCGGAAGTTGCGGACCCGGTCGTTCGGAACCTTGGCCAGTTCTCCGAACAGAACCGTCTCGTTGCCGATATCGCTCACCAGTTGGCGCAGAGCCAGCATGGTGTTGGGCGTGAACTCCCTGGTGCGGACGAATGCGGTTACATCTTCGCGCGCGTCGCCGATGACGGCGTTCGGGCTGACGTACTTGTCCAGCGTTGCGGCGGCCTGGTGCGAGACCGCGATGAAGTCCTGCGACTGGCGCCTGGTTACGGCATGATTCAGCGCGTAGGCGGTCGGCACGGTGCCGATCAGGATCAGCATGATCAGGCCCATACCTTTTTGGCCGTCATTCGATCCGTGAGCGAAACTCACGCCGGTGCAGGTAAGCACCAGAAGAGCGCGAATCCAGAACGGTGGCGGCTGCGGTGCCTTCCGGGGCTTCATACAATTTTCGATTCTTGACGACAACCTTCATCAGTGAAAGCAGCAGGCCCGCCAGCGCAAATCCCACCATGGGCGAAAGCAGCAGCGACTTACCGATGTTCATGGCCTGGCGCCCAATCCACTCCGCTGGTGCCGGTTCTTAGCCGACATTAGCTGGTTGGCGATACCGACTCCGATGATGGATCCAATCAGAGTGTGCGAGCTTGAGGCCGGCAGCCCGAAATACCAGGTGCTGAGATTCCAGATGATGGCGGCCACCAGCAGTGCGAACACCATGGCGAAACCCGCCTTGCTGCCCACCTGCAGAATCAGTTCGACCGGCAACAGCGAGATGATTCCGAAGGCGACCAGTCCCGAGGAAGTCAGGACACCCAGAAAGTTCCAGAAACCCGACCACACCACCGCGACGTGCGGCTCCAGGGAATGGGTGTAGATCACGGTGGCCACGGCGTTGGCAGTGTCGTGGAATCCGTTGACGAATTCGAAGCCGAGCGCCACGAGCAGCGCAAGACCCAGCAAGAGGTACGGCAAAATCGAAGTGCTGTGAACGCCCGACAGATCGGAGATCAGATGCGATCCCGCATAGACCACTCCGATGATCAATACCACTCCAGAATATAAGGACCCCGATCTTCCCTGGTCCCTTGCTCATTTTTTCATGCAGGGCGGGTACTGCGACGGGGCCAGGTTTGGTCGGAGTAGCGGGCAGGGTAGGTGCGGTAGCCATGTAGTCTCCTGAGTCCGAGCCGGAGGATTTCCGGTCAAGGCTGGGCGCAACTATACGGAGGCATTGTTACAGCAGCATTAAAGTTTGGTAAATCGGATGTGGACACTGGGTCGGGCTTGTGCCGCTGCGCGCAAGATCCTCCGGGACTGAAGTCCCTCAGGATGACGCTCGAGAAGAGGGAGGGTTATCGAGCTCGTCGCACAACGAGCCCTAGAGTTTGTTCAGTCCATCCAGAGCCGCGACTTTGTACGCCTCGGCCAGTGTGGGGTAGTTGAACACTGCGTCACGGAAATATTCGATGCTCGCGCCCAGCGTGAGTACGACCTGGCCGATGTGGACGATTTCCGCCGCGCGATCTCCAATCACATGTACACCCAGCAGCTTGAGGGAGTTCGGGCAGAAGATCAGCTTGAGCAGGCCCTGTTCATCTCCCAGCATTTGTCCCTTGGCCAACTCAGCATAGCGCGCCAGTCCAACTTCGTAGGGAATCCTGTCCTGGGTTAACTGTTCTTCGGTGTGTCCGACCATGGAGATCTCGGGGATGGTGTAGATGCCGTACGGGATCTGATTGGGCGGCATCTTGCCCGGAGTACCAAACATGTGGCAACTGGACAGGCGTCCCTGCTCCATGGAGGTGCTGGCCAGGGCGGGAAATCCGATCACGTCTCCGGCTGCGTAGATGTGAGAGACCGCGGTTTGAAAGTGCTCATTGACCTTCAGCTTGCCGCGTCCATCCGAAGCCAGTCCGGCCGATTCAAGATTCAGCAGATCACTATTTGCCTGCCGCCCGATGGTGTACAGCAATCCCTGCCCGTGAACATTTTTACCGCTTTCAAGTTGAGCGAACACCCTGTCGCGAGCTTCATCCAGTCCGATTGAAACGACTTTTTCTCCCAGCCGAAAGACTGTTCCCAACTGCCGCAACTGGAAGCACAGGCTCTCGACAATTTCGCGGTCCACGAAGTCGAGCAGTATGGGGCGTTGATCGAGCAAAGTGACTTTCACTCCCAGTGCGGCAAACATCGAAGCGTATTCCAGCCCGATGATTCCAGCGCCTACGATCACCAGGTCGCGCGGCACTTCCTCCAGAGTGTGGACCTGATCTGAATCGAAGATCCGTTTGCCGTCGATGGGAATGTCGGCACTATGAGCGGGACGGGTGCCGCAGGCGATCAGGATGTGCTGGCCGCGAACCAGTTGGGAACCTTCATCACTTCTGACTTCGACGGTATGGGCATCGATGAATCGCGCGTCGCCTTCGAGCGTGGTTACGAAGTTGCGGCGTAATTGCGCCTTGATCACCTCGACCTCGCGAAGCATGACCGCCTGCGCGCGAAATGTGAGGTCAGCCATCGCGATACGATCTTTCAGAACGTAGCCGCGACCGTAAAATGTGCGCTGGCGAAAACCGCTCAAATATAAAACGGCCTCCCGCAAGGTCTTGCTGGGGATCGTACCGGTGTGGACGCAGACGCCGCCGATGGTTTTCTTCCGGTCAATGATGGCAACCTTCCTGCGCATCTTGGCGGCACAGATGGCTCCCTTCTGCCCTGCGGGGCCACTTCCGATGACTACCAGATCGTATTCGTTGGCTTCCATATTTGTGGGTCCCTGCCACGCCAGGAAGACTCCCGTCAGGAGAAGCTATCACTACTTCCCTTCCGACCGAAAGGGGATCGCGATTCTGTAACACTCTGTTAACAATGACGCGGTACGCTTACCCGTCAGCATCACGGCCCGCCGCCAGAGGAGACCTTTACCCATGCCCCGCGTCCGCCTCGATGACCCCCGAAATTACTTTAACCGCCACGAATCCTGGCTGGCTTTCAACCGGCGCGTACTGGAAGAGGCGCAGGATGAAAGCAATCCTCTGCTCGAGCGGGTTAAATTCCTCGCGATCACGGCCAGCAATCTCGATGAATTCGTCGAGGTCCGGGTGGCAGGCCTGCTACAGCAAGTGGAGCATGGAAACCAACTGGCGGGGCCCGACGGTCTTTCTCCGGTGGAGCAGCTTCAGCGTTTGGCTAAGGAAATCCACTCCTTCGTTACCGACCAATATCAGTGCTGGAACCAAAAGCTGCTGCCGGCTCTGGCCCGCGAAGGCATTCGCATCTTGTCGGTGGCTCACCTCGACCGTGCCGGCAAAGACGCGATGGATCTTTTTTTTACTCGGCGGGTTGATCCGATCCTGACTCCCGTCACCATCGATCCGTCGCATCCCTTTCCCCACGTTATTAACAAGGCCCTATGCGTGGCTTTCCAGTTGCGCCGCCACTCCAAGCCAGCGACAACTTACCTCGGCGTGGTGACAGTGCCACGAAAGATAGCCCGCCTGGTGCGGGTCCCGAACAAACGTGACGGCATCGATTACATCTTTTTGCATGACCTGATTGAGACTCACACACGCAATCTCTATAAGGGCTATCACATAATTTCTTCCGGCGCGTTTCGCGCCACCCGCAACAGCAATCTGTATCTTCATGAGGAGGAGTCACGAAATTTACTCGACCTGGTGGACACCCAGTTGCACAGCCGGCGCCGAGGCGACGTGGTTCGACTGGAGATCGAGGCTGACGCCGCAGCGGAAATCGTCGATCCACTCGCCCAGCAATTCGGGCTCCAGCCGTGGCAGATTTTCAAGACTCAGGGCCCTGTAAATCTTTCGCGCTTGTTCTTTCTGGCCGACCAAACTCCGCGACCGGACTTGAAATTTCAATCTTTTGTCTCGAAAACCCTGACTTTTGCGCCCAAAGTTTCGAATCTGTTCGAAGAGATCAGAAAGCAGGATGTGCTGCTGCATCATCCCTACGATTCATACGAACCGGTGGTTTCGTTTATCGAGTCGGCGGCACGCGATCCGCAAGTGCTTTCCATCAAGCAGACACTTTATCGCACGAACGAAAACTCCCCCATCGTGCGTGCTCTGACTGAAGCTGCACAGAATAAGGAAGTGACGGTGGTGGTGGAGTTGAAGGCGCGCTTTGATGAGGCCTCAAACATTCGCTGGGCGCGTTCGCTCGAGGAAGCCGGCGTCCAGGTATTTCATGGCCTGGTGGGCCTGAAGACTCACTGCAAGCTGGCACTGCTGGCGCGACAGGACTCGGACGGAGAGATACGCCAGTACGCGCATCTGGGCACAGGCAATTACAATCCTTCAACGGCACACTTCTATTCGGACCTGAGCCTGTTGACCTGCGAGCCGGAGATCACTTCCGCAGTGCATGCGGTGTTCAACTTCCTGACCGCCCGGTCGGAGCAAACGCACTACAGGCCGCTTTTCGTCTCGCCCATCGATCTGGCAAAGAACTGTATTGAACTAATTGACCGCGAGACCAGCCATGCCCGGCGGAAGCGGCCAGCGCGGATCATCGCGAAGGTGAATGCATTGCTGGATCAGCCGGTTATCGAAGCACTATATCGTGCTTCGCGCGCGGGGGTTGAAATCGACCTCATTATTCGTGGAGCCTGTGCCTTGCGCCCCAACGTAAAAGGTCTCAGTCACCGGATTCGGGTGCGCAGCATTGTGGGAAGATTCCTGGAGCACAGCCGGATCTTTTACTTCGAGAATGGCGGCGAGCCCGACATGTATCTTGGCAGCGCCGACTGGATGCCGCGTAATTTGTACGAGCGGGTTGAGGTTATGTTCCCAGTCAAGAATCCCGCTCTGCGTGAGCGACTATTTGGAGAAATTCTACAAAGCTATCTGCGTGACACCGACAAGACCCGACTGCTGGGTCCTGATGGAAGCTACGGCCGCGCCTATCAGGCAGGTTCCCCCAAACTCAGCCGCAACGGAAACCGCTTTGGCGCACAATCTTATTTTGTTGAACTGGCGGAGGGGCGAAATGAGGCAAAGGCAGTGGCGGCGTCATCAGTGCCAATCGCGCAGCGCGAAGTGGCGCGCGACGTAGCGTCTTAGTGAGTAGTTTCCGGCAGAGCCCAGACAAAGAGCACTCCACCGCTGCTGGTGACGACATACTGTCGATTGTCCAGCTCGTAGGTGATCGGCGAACTCTCCATGCGCGCGCCCGCGCCTGCATGCCAGAGGGTCTTGCCATTGCTGGTATCGAGAGCCAGGACATTTCCAATGTTGTCGGCGGTGAAGGTGAGACCGGAATCCGTGGTCAGCACGCCGGCGTGGGCGTCTTCTCCCAGATCGTGGCTCCAGCGAATCTTCCCCGTTTGATAGTCGATGGCATCGAGGACGCCTTTGCTCCAGACTCCGTAGTCAGCGCCCGCCCAGCCGTAAGTTCCGTCAGCAGGTTTCGCAAAGTAGATGGAGTAACTGGGATGGGCGGAGACCACGAACAGTCCATTCCTGGGATCGAAACTGGGTGAACGATAGTTGGTGAGGCCGGCTTCGTCAGGAGCGATCAGGCGTCCGTCGGGTGCTGGTTCCTTTTTCGGATCAGGAATCGGGCGTCCCTGGTTATCGATGCCGAGAGCCCAATTCACAGGCCCGTATGGCAACGTGAGAAGATTTTTTCCGTTCGTCCGATCGAGGACGAAAAAATAGCCGTTACGAGAAGTCTGCATCAGCATCTTTCGCGGCTGGCCGGCAAAGTCGGCGTCCACTAATACCGGGGTTTCGACCGCGTCCCAGTCGTGGGTGTCATGAGGAGAAGGTTGGAAAGCCCAGGCAAGTTTTCCGGTATCGGGGTTCAGGGCGACGATGCTGCAGGTATAAAGGTTGTCGCCAGGCCGCGTCTTGCCCGTCAGGACTGGAGTAGGGTTTCCCGTTCCCCAATAAACCAGGTTCAGATCGGGGTCGTAGGTTCCCGTCATCCACGTCATGGCGCCCGAGGTGGCATTGGGAGTGCCGAGAGGCGGAGTGCTGTCCCATTGCCATTGCGTCCTGCCAGTCTCGGGATCGATGGACCGGAGAAATCCCGCCAGGTTGTCGAAATCGCCGGAGACTCCGACGATCACGTGATCGCGCACCACGAGCGGGGACATGGTCATCCAGTATCCCTTGCTGACATCGGCGACCTGGACGTCCCATCGAACCTTGCCATTTCTTGCATCCAGAGAAATGAGGTGCGCGTCAGGAGTGGTGAAGTAGAGCCACTCTTTGTACATTCCAACGCCACGATGGCCGATGTGAAGGCCTTTGTTCGGTGGATAGGTGTAACGCCAGATCTGATGGCCCGAGCGGGCGTCCACGGCCCAGACATTGTCAGGCACGGTGAAGTACAAAACGCCATTTACCAGAAGCGGAGAGGACTTCAGGGTAGCTTCCTGTCCGGTCTGAAAAGCCCAGGCGAGAGCCAGCGATGGAACATTCTGCGGAGTGATTTGCCTGAGGCGGCTGTGACGCCGGCCAGAGTAGTCCCCGTGATAACTGGGCCAACTGTCGCCAGGCGGGTTCACGACCGTGGCGGGATCGAGGCCCTGCGCCACAAGCAGCCTCGAGAGGGAGAAGGTCAGCGCGATCAGAGAAAATCCGACGACACCAAATGTTTTTTGCAAATGCTTCATGTGTCCCAATCCGGTTCGCTCCTAACGCAGCGTTTGCAGGTAAGCCATCAGGTTGTGAACGTCGTCGTCGGTGTATTTCCCCAATAGTTCAACGTGCGCTTCTGCTGGCGCGTCGACCGTGTACTTTACCTGGCTGGTGGGCCATGACCGATACCATCCGGCGTCGGTCTTCATCCCGACAGTGAACTCATCGAGATATGCAAGCGTGCCAGTGAGCACTTCGCCGGAGGGGAGAGTGACGGTAACTTTCGCTGGAGCGTCGGGAGGATAGAGCATTCGCTTTTCAAGCTCCAGTCCCACGTGACGTTTGGCAACGCCGGCCAGATCGCCGGTGGGAGAGTGGCACGAGGAGCAGTTGCCCTCGAAATACTTCTTGCCGGCTTCGACGTTGCCTGTCTGGAGATCGGCAACATCAACGCCGCGGCGCCCACCGGGGTGAGATTCCGCCTTCCGCTTCTGCTCATGAAGGAATGCGATCAGCCCGGTGAGTTCCTGCGGGGAAACTTTGAAGGCTGGCATACCCTTATCCGGCCGCCCGTTGCGGACCACGGCACCGATCCTGTCTCCCGCCACGTCGCTGGCAACCAGCTGGGAGCGGGTGAGATCGGGGCCGCTTTCGCCGCCTCCGGCGTCGCGACCATGGCAAAACGCGCAGTCCTGGGAAAAGAGAGACTGGCCGCGCTCAACTACTGCCGGTGAAGCAGCCGGGGACAGGCCCTTCTGTCTCGTATTTGTGGTAGTGGCCTTTGTCGCAGTCTTCGTCGCCGCCTTCGTGCCTGGCCTGGTACCAGTCGTTGTTTGCGCGTACAAAGAAAGAACGAACGTCACCACGGCTGCGGCAACCAGCACCGCGGCGCGGAGGCTGTTTATGGATGAACTCTGTTTTGAATTCTGTTTTGAATAGGGCATCGGACTAGTATCCTCCGGAGCAGCAACAACACTATCTTTCCAATACGGACACGACAACAGACCTTCCAGTCAACGACTATGTGCTGGTCGCCTCAATCTTGCTTTTACTGCGGAAGAAGACCGCGATGAGGAGCAGGATTAAAAAAGCGCTCATCGCGGAAGTCGTCCAGAAAGCTTGCCAGTTGCGGGTCACGATGGTTCCTTCGGTGTGAGTGAAGTAGTCGACCGCCCGGCCGGAAATCAGCGAGCCTATCAGCATTCCGACTCCATAGGTCAGGAAAGTAATCAAACCCTGTGCGGCGCTGCGCAGGTTGGCGGGAGATTCCTGATCAGTGTAAAGCTGCCCGGTCATGAAAAAGAAGTCGTAACAAATGCCATGCAGCAGGATGGCCACGTAGAACATCCAGATGCCGCTGTCGGGATTGCCATAGGCGAGCAACAGGTAGCGAACCGACCAGGCCATCAGGCCCATGATCAAAATGCTTCTGACCGTGACCCGGCGCAGGATGAAAGGCATCAGCAGCATCATGACAACCTCGGAAGCCTGTCCGAGAGCCATTTTTCCGGCAGCATTGGGAACGCGAAGCGTATTCAGATAGGCATTGGTAAAGGAGAAATAGAAAGTAAGCGGAATGCAGGCCAGAATTGATGCTACCGCGAATACCGCGAACGACGGCCGTTTGAGCATCACCAGTGCATCGAGTCCGAGGATTCGCCTCAGGGTCACGGACTGGCCTTTGCTGGGTGGCGGCGTGTGCGGAAGTGTGAGGCTGAAGATACTCATCACCACAGACGCTCCCGCGGCCAGAAGGAATGGGACGGTGGATGTTTCGACTCCGAGGCGTCCGATGGTTACACCGATCGCGATCCAGCCCAGGGTGCCGAAGACTCGAATCAGGGGAAAATCGCGGCCCGTATCTTTCAGGTGCTGCAATGTCAGCGAGTTGGTGAGTGCGATTGTCGGGAAATAGCACAGACAATAAATAAACATCAGGGCGTAAACCGAGCCAAAACTCGTGGCCTTAGTTACGAAGTACAGAAGTACCGCGCCCAGTAGATGCAAAGCGGAGAGCACTCGCTCCGACGCGAAAAACCTGTCCGCGATCAGCCCCACAAAAAATGGTGAGATCATGCAGGCCAATGCGGTGGTTCCAAAGACGGCTCCGGCCTCGGTTCCGGTAAATTTCAAATTGATCGTGAGATATGCGCCCAGGGTTACGTACCACGATCCCCAGATCACGTAGTTGAGGAACATCATGAGGCTGAGGCGAATTCGGTCTGCGATGGGCATTGTCAGTGGGCACCGGTCGGTGAATTTGGATGGCTCATGTTTGTATGATTCATGTTTGGATGACTCATGTTTGGATGGCTAATGGCTACCTGGTCCGCCGCGTGGGACCATTTAGCCACAAATCTATCGGCTTGCTGGCGGCAGGTGCCTGGAATGGCATCGCTATCTTTCGCCCTTCGCCTGCGGAGGCGTAACCCGCATACAGAGCGTGCATCACCGCCAGGCCGTCTTCTCCGGTAATTCGCGGAGTGTCCTTTCCCCGGGCGCAGCGGGCAAAATGGGTTAATTCCTGGGGAGTGCCGTAATTCCAGAGTTCCTCGAAAACCGGGTAGGTCCAGCCTTTGGTGGTGGGAGCCTTCTCAACCGCATAGCCATAACCGCTCTCGCTGTAGGTGGGAAGGGCGTTGCCCATGTGCAGGTTGGCGTAAGTTACGCCGGCATCTCCATAGACTTCGATGCGATCGTCCATACCGCCGCGGCGAGCCCAACTGTTTTCGATCAAAGCTGTCGCACCGTTGGCGAACTCGATAATGCACAGTGAATCGTCGTCGGCCTGAGTCTTGTCGGCGTGGACGTAGGTGCCCATCTGGCAGTAAATCGATTTCATAGCGGGGCGGCCGAGGAACCAGTAGCAGAAGGCGATGCCGTGACAACCCAGGTCCATGAAGGCACCGCCGCCGGAGTGATTCACATCCCAAAACCATTTACTGTGCGGGCCGAAATGTTTTTCACTCTGTTTGATGAGATAGATTTCTCCGAAAGCCCCGGCATCGGCCATTTCTTTGGCCTTCAGATATTTCGGGGTAAACACGAGCTCCTCGCCGTACATGAGCAGGACACCATGACGCTTCGCGGCGGCGATCATCTCCTCGCCTTCCGCGATGGTCATGGCAAGCGGCTTCTCGCAAACAATATGTTTTCCGGCTGCGGCGCAGTCCCTGGTCATCAGGGCATGGAGGCTGTTCGGGGCGGCAATCGTCACCAGCTCAATATCTTTTTCTTTGAGCATTTCACGGTAGTCGGTGAATGCTCGCGGTATGCCGAATTTCGTGGCGAACGCCGCGGCATTGCCCGGCGTGGGAGATGCCACGGCTACGACCTCGGCCTCTTCCGGCATGATCTGCAGCGATGCGGCGTGAATGTCCGCCTGAAATTGCGATCCGATGATTCCGACTTTTACTCTGCCGCTATTCGCCATGGGCCAGGCCAAGCTCCTTGTAGAGTTTACCGATTACGTTCGATATGCAATACCCATCCGAAACCAGGAGGTGCGTGCCCACCTATAAATCAGGCAAGCGGAACACGGATTATAGCGAAACGGCTGGCTTCCCAGTCGAGACCTTTGAGTGTGGCGCCGGGTGGTCGACAGATTGCGAGTTTGTGCGTTGCTACCGCACTTCATAACCACAACCTTGATGATCATTGTTCATCCGGAGATTCCGACGGCGGCGCCTGTAACAAACCCGTACAATTATGAGGATGCCAGCGTGCTTTGCATGCGTTCCCGCGCGCCGTTGGGCTCCCACAACGGTTTTTCCGGATTGAATCCATTGGGAAGCCGATTCATCCATCCAGCGAACTCTTCTCACAAAGCGGCCAGCCTGCTGCTGGCTTTCGTTTGTGTCTGTCTTGTATGTGGCAGAACGTGGGGCCAGGGACCTCCCTCCTCTGAGGTAGGGCTCCGCATCATCGTGGTGGGTTCCGCGGACCAGGCCGAAGAGATCCTTGAACATTTGAAAAGGGGCGAGGACTTCGCTGCGCTGGCTAAACAGAAATCTGCCGACGCTACCGCCGATGACGGCGGGTATATGGGCAAAGCAGATCCAGCGACGCTGCGTCCTGAGCTGCGGGAAGCCCTAAAAGGCGTAAGGCCCGGCGAAACTACTGGCGTCATCAAGGTTGCTGGCGGGTATGCCATCGTGAAGGTCCTGCTGGCCTCCGAGTCCCATGAAATCAGAAACGCCAGCCCGGCGCGAAATTTACCGATGGTTGCCACCGGAATCGTCCGCTACCCACCCGGCGTAGGTGGCAAGAACGAGGCTGATCTCGCGTTCCGCAGCTTGCCGAAGCCTCCGGGTTGGAGTCAGGATTTGCGCAGGGATATGCGAGATTCGCAGGAAATCCCTGTCGACGATGATCGGCCGCCTGGAGAAGAACGATCTGATTGATCCCAAGGCTTCCGGCGCCGGAAGTTCGCTCGACCGGATCATGGCGCACTACGGCCTGGCGAATCTTTACGCGTATCAGGGAGCAATGGACAAGGCGGTTGCACAGTGGGAATGGGCCTACCAGATCGCCACAAACCAATTAACCGGAGAGAGGCCTGAACTGCAGGAGGTGCTGGGCATCGCCTATTTGCATAAGTCCGAAATGGAAAACGATGTTTATCACCAACCCGGGGAGCGCTGCATTTTCCCGCCGCGGCCTGGAATGCGTTATCAGAAGACCGAGGATTCACAAAAAGCCATTGTCTATTTTCTGAAATATCTCGAGCACAAACCCGACGCGCTGGATGTGCGCTGGCTTTTGAATTTGGCATACATGACGGTTGGTGGCTATCCGGCGCAGGTTCCTCCAAAATATCTGATCCCGCTTTCAGTGTTCGAGTCCGCAGAAAGCGCGCCTCGTTTTGTGGATGTTGCACCTGAAGCAGGGATCAATACCTTCGGCGAGTCAGCGGGCATTGTTGTGGACGATTTCGACAACGACGGCTTTCTCGACGTCCTGCTATCTGACTACGACCAGTGCGGGCCCATGCACTTCTTTCACAACAACGGCGACGGAACGTTCACCGACCGGGCCAAAGAAGCCGGCCTCGCCACCCAGTTGGGTGGCTACAACATGTTTCAGGCCGACTACAACAATGACGGATGCCTCGATGTGCTGGTGCTGCGCGGGGCGTGGGAGTTTCCGCAGAGGAAGTCTCTGCTACGGAACAATTGTGATGGCACATTCACCGACGTGACTGCGCAGAGCGGATTGTCCGAGCCGGCAACCAGTACGCAAGCGGCGGCCTGGGCCGACATCGACAACGATGGATTCTTAGACCTGATCATTGGAAATGAGAACGGGGCTTTACAGCTCTTTCACAATAAGGGGGACGGCACTTTTGAAGACATCGCACCCGCGGCCGGGATCGCGAACGGTGGTTTTGCCAAGGCCGTGGCGGCCGGCGACTATGACAATGACGGGTACGTAGATTTCTACGTTTCCCTCATGAGCGGCACGCACTATTTGTTTCACAACAACCACAATTCCACTTTCAGCGAGATGGGTTCCGAAGCAGGTGTCAGCAAACCCAGGCAGAGCTCGCCTGCCTGGTTCTTCGACTATGACAATGATGGCTGGCCGGATTTATTTGTTGGCAGCTATTACGTGTCGGTGGAGGAAAGCCTGCGCAGCTACCTCAAGCTTCCGCCAAACGCCGAGACTCTGCACCTCTTTAGAAACATGAAGAACGGAACTTTTCAGGACGTAACCAAAGAAGCTGCTCTCGACAAAGTCTTCATGCCGATGGGGGCGAATTTCGGGGACATCGATAATGACGGATATCTCGACATTTACCTCGGCACGGGAAATCCTTCCTACGCGTCCCTGCTGCCCAACGTGATGTTGCGAAACCATGATGGCAGTTTCTTTGTCGATGTAACCGCCGCTTCAGGTACGGGCGAGCTGCATAAAGGACACGGCGTGGCTTTTGCCGACATCGATAACGATGGCGATGAGGATCTGCTAACGCAAATTTCCGGAGCAACGCCCGGCGACGCACATCCGTTCCGGCTGTTCGAGAATCCCGGCAGTGATGGCGACTGGATCAACCTGCATCTGGTGGGAGTGAAGAGCAACCGCGCCGCGATCGGGACACGGGTTAAAGTCACCGTCGAAAATTCCGGAGGCGCGAGGCGCTCTGTCTATCGCACGGTCGGCAGCGGAGGCTCCTTCGGTGCGTCGCCTCTGGCGCAGCACATCGGCCTGGGAAAATCGGCTCGCATCATCGAGTTGGAAGTGCGGTGGCCGGCCAGCAACAGCAGGCAGGTTTTCACCGAGGTTGGAAAGAACCAGTTCATTGAAATCAAGGAGTTTAGCAACGATTATAAAAAGCTGGACCGTCACGCCTTTCGCCTGGGCGGCGCACGTCGCGCTGCCATTCTGCCACCAAAGTGGGGTACCGATGGCGTGCCCGCAAAGGTAAAATGAGGTGTGCCTTGCTGTAAATCGGTTACGCAGCGGTGGGTTTTGGCGGCGGGGATTTTCCTGCTCACGACGGCATATGGCTGGGCGGGACAAAAGTACGACGTTCGTGGACTGGTATTAAAAGTAGACGCGCCCCGAAAAAACATGCTGGTTTCCTGTGAGAGCATCCCCGGCTACATGGAAGCCATGACTATGCCGTTCACAGTTCGCGAGTCCGGCATGCTGGAAGGTTTGAAGCCGGGCACGGCAGTCGAATTTACTCTGGTGGTTGATGACGATTCCTCGTACGCCGACAATGTTCGCGCACGGGCATTTGAAAGCCTGGAACTCGATCCCACACAGGCGCGACGCATGCGCATTCTGGAGAAGACGGTAGCACCGACTTCTTCACTGCCCGGTGCTCTTGCAGTTGGCCAGGTAGTTCCTGACTTTGCGTTGACCGATCAGAACCGGCGGCGAGTCACGCTGTCTCAGTTTGCCGGTAAAGTTGTGGCGGTAACTTTCATCTACACCCGATGTCCGTTTCCGAATTACTGCTTCCGGCTGTCGAACAATTTCGGACAACTGCAGAAACGCTTCAAGGAAAAGCTGGGCCGGGACCTGGTGCTGCTGAGTATTGTGATCGATCCGGCCAACGATGGCGCGGATGCTTTGACGAAGTATGCGGGTATCTGGAAAGCGGATTCCGACGGCTGGCACTTCCTGACCGGGCCGCTGCCGGAAATCCAGCAGGTTGCCGGCAAATTTGACATGAATTTTTATCCCGATGAGGCTTTGCTGGTGCACTCTTTCCACACCGCTGTCATCGATCGCCAGAGCCGGCTCGCTGCCAACCTGGAAGGAAATGAGTTCACTGGCCAGCAACTCGGGGACCTGGTGGAAACTTTGCTCAATCAAAGCAATTGATCTTGCGGGATTCACCGAACATCAACGTGGAATGACGATTTGCCGGAAATGATATTTACCTAAGCATGTCTTCTTCTCGCCGAGACTTCCTGAAAATTATGGGGATTAGCGCTGCCGCGGGTGTGCCCGCCGGGCCGTCGTTTGTGGCTTCCGCGTCTGTAGGTGCCGCGGAGAACAGTGCCGGTGCCATTCGTCTTGACAACAATGAAGACGCATACGGCCCCTCCGGGAAAGTAGTCGAGGCGATACGATTGGCCGCGTCCGAGGCCAACCGGTTTCCCGGTGCTCGAGCCTACGAACTTGCGGAGCGGATCGCGAAATCGCACAACGTTACACCGGATCAGGTAGTGCTGGGCGCTGGGTCCACCGAAGTTCTGCGAATGGCGAGCTGCGCTTTTCTCGGCCCAGGCAAACAATTGGTGCAGGCTTCCCCGACGTATCCGGCCATGGAATTTTATGCGCGCGCTAACGGCGCGGATGTTATTTCCGACCCTCTCAACCGCCGGTTTGGCCACGATCTGGACGCCATGCTGGCACATGCGGGGTCGGGCGCGGGCGTGGTCTATATCTGTAATCCGAACAATCCCACAGGCTCGATCACCGCGCGGTCGGCACTTCAGGATTTTATCTCGCGGCTGCCTGCCTCCTGTCACATCCTGATCGACGAGGCCTACCATCATTTCGCCGAGCAATCTGGTTCGTACGTTTCGTTTCTTGACCGGCGTTTGAACGATCCACGGATCATTGTGACTCGGACCTTTTCCCATGCCTACGGACTTGCGGGACTACGGGTGGGTTACGGAGTCGCTTCTCCGAAAGTTGCTACGCGGATGCGGACTTTTGCCACCGCAGAGTCGATAGGAACATTGGCTGCGGCAGGCGCGATCGCCGCACTCGACGATGCCGCCAGCTTGAAAGAATTCATCAGGCGAAACACGGACGATCGCCAGGAATTCACGAACCGAGCCATCACTCGCCGACTGAAGCCACTTGATTCGCACACTAATTTCGTCGCGCTGGATACTTCCAATCCCACCAACGTGATCATCCAACACTTTCGCAGCAACAATATTCTGATCGCCCCGGTGTCTCTGGCCTGGGATACATGGATTCGTGTTTCACTCGGCAAGGCTGAGGACATGAAGGCCTTCTGGCGAACCTGGGATAGGTTGCCGATCGACAAATTCAATGTGAGGCATTGAGACCAGCGAACCGTACGCGGTCAGATTACAGACAGAAACTATGTTGATTTGCCAGCCTCGATTTCACCTTCCGATGTTCCGGGCGGGTTGGCGGAATCGATGGAGGCCGTCTGATCCGTATGGAAGCATTTCTTGTATGCGGAAATCCAATCGTTGGCCATTTCGTGCTGAGCTGTGCTGAGGTCAATCTTCCCTTCACGGACCATCCGATGAAGACGGCCCGCCAGCGCATCCTTTACGCGAGCATCCCAGTCTGTGGATGAATGTGGTTCGGGCCTCAGGTTTTGAATGGTATCCGCGCCTCCAGGCTCCGGCGCAATCAAGTAGTCTAGTTCGTAATCTGTTAAATCTTTCATGGCGAATGACCTTCGGCTCCGCAATCGACCCATCGACCCGCCTGTATCCTCGTCGTCTCTTCGATGGACCCGACTGGCTCTTTTGCTTTACGCTCTTCTGTTTCTGCCGCTTGCCTGGGCGCAGATGGAAATTGGAAGGATATCCGGCACCGTGGCGGATTCCAGCGGTGCGAGGATTTCCAGAGCGCAGATCGTTCTTGAAAATCCCCTTTCCGGACGCAAGAGCGAAACCATAGCCGGCGATCAGGGACAGTTCCAATTCGAGAATGTGCCCTATGGTGCCTATGTGGTGCGCGTTTCGGCTGCCGGCTTCAAGAGCTCGGCGACAGATCTCAATGTGCGGTCGAATGTTCCGGTTCGCGTATCGGTGAAGTTGGAAATCAGCACAAATAAGGTCGACCTTACCGTCGAAATGCCCGACGTTCTGGGCCATGAAACACCGAGGACGGAAACTATAATCGACGAACGCGACATCAAGCTCACGCCCGGCGTGGTGCGACGCGATCAACTGCAGGCCCTGGTCTCAACCACCCCGGGATGGAACACGGAAAACGATGGCCTGATGCACATTCGCGGAGTGGATGACGGCACCCTCTATGTTGTCGGTGGTGTGCCGACACCGGACCGCGTGGACGGCTTGTTTGCCGGTTCGTTTAATACCGATGCTATTACCTCTCTTGATATCATCACAGGAAATATTCCCGCAGAGTTTGGAGATCGCTCGGGTGCCGTGGTCGTGGTCCAACCGAAGTCTGGACTTGCTACACCCCTGAACGGAACGCTGGCGTTGGGAGCCGGGAGTTTCGATTCAGGGGATGTCTCAACCACGCTGGGCGGCGGCACTAAAGAGTGGGGGATCTTCTTTGCTGGTTCGGGACATCAGTCCGACCGGTTCCTTGACCCGGTGGATCCGCGCAATTTCAACAATCGAGGCGGGGATGTTTCACTCGACCTTCGCGTTGACTGGCACGCTACCGAACAAGACGTTCTTCGTGTGGCGGGAACTCTGCAAGGCGCGAATTTTAACGTGCCTAATAATGAGGATCAGCAAACAGCCGGTCAGCGCCAGCGCCAGGAGGTGCGGCACGACCATGAGTCCATCTCATGGCAGCACAGCTGGTCTCCCAACACGCTGAGTGACGTGGCTTATTTCCGCAATTTCTTTCGTTCCGAACTCATCGGAAGTCCGCTCGATACGCCTTTGACTGCGAACCAGAACAGGCACCAAAGCCGCCAGGGAATGCTGGCCAGCGTGACGCATGCAACTCACGGCCACACCATCAAGGCAGGAGTACAAGCCTCACGGGCCTCCATCGCTGAGTCGTTTGGTTTTGCCGTTACTGATCCGGAAGCAGCGGAAGAAGCCGGCATCAGCGATGCGGCCATGGAATTCACTTCTGACAATCCGTTCCAATTCGCCAACCACGTTACCCGTTGGACTCAGGCGGTGTATGCGCAGGATGATTTCTCTCCCTTTCGCAACCTGACGATCAGCGCAGGCTTACGCTTCGATCACTCCAATCTCCTGGTTTCGGATCAGCAGGTGAGTCCGCGGATCGGCGCGATTTATTATTTGCCGAAGACCCGTACGGCGCTGCGCGGGTCTTTCAACCGGCTTTACATGCCGCCGCAAATCGAGAATCTGCTGATCGCAAGTTCACAGCAGGCTCGGGACCTCTCTCCTTTTGCCTCATCCGGTGGAGGGGCGGACATTTTCCCGGAGACACTGTCCTCATGGGAGGTTGGTTTCTCCCAGGAACTGCCCAAATCACTGCGGCTGAACGTCGCATATTGGTGGCGGCGATTTCGGAATATCGACGACCCGAATGTCCTTCTGGGAACCGTCATCATCTTTCCCAATAGCGTAGCGCGTGCGGAGGCACAGGGACTGGATGTCCGGCTTGACATTCCGCTCCGCAAAGGGTTCTCAGCGTACACCAGCTACACCAACAACAAGATCGTGGAGATCGGGCCGATCAATGGCGGATTATTCCTGGACGATGACTTTATCGAGATTGGTCCCGGGACGCGCTTCACACCTGACCATGACCAGCGCAATGTGGCGTCTTTCGGAGTGACCTACTCTGCTCGCCAGCACGGAATCTGGACGTCGTTCTCAGGCAGATTTGAAAGCGGCGTCCCGCTTGAGCTTCCCGACCTCGCTCCTGGTGAACTTAGTGCACTCCCCGGCGCTAATCTGGTCAATCTTGACACTGGCCGGGTCAAGCCCTGGTATGTGTTTGGGTGGTCTGGAGGGATGGACCTTGTTCGCAGGGAACGATTCACCGTGGGTGCACAGGTTGATGTTCAGAATCTTGCTGACCGTCCGTTTGCTTTCAATTGGGGCAATCCATTTTCCGGAACACACTTTGGATATCCGCGCCTGATCGCAGGCAGCCTGAAGTTTTCCTTCAGCAAGTGAGGGGGACGATATTCCTGGCAGCAGTTTAGACGGATCTGAAACCCGCTTTCCCAACTCTGTCATCCCGACCGGAGCGCAGAGCAGCAAGCCTGGTGGAGGGACCTGCTGTCCGTTTGCCCCGCACCGCGTTGCTGGTCTTACTTTGCAGCGCGCACACCAGCAGCCGCTTCCATCAGGTGTCCGACGCACACGCAAGCTTTTGCTGCTGGCCGCGCTGGAAGGAAAAGCAGGTCCCTTCACTACGCTTCGCTTCGGTCGGGCTGACAGGATTTCAAAAAACCCGCAGGCTGATTTCAGAGCATGCCGCTAGGGCTTCTCCGCCGGTCCGAGCGGCTTTATCCTGATATCGCGAAACCAAATTTCAGACCCTTCGGCTTCGAGGAGTATTCGTCCACTGGTGAGCGGGATCATGTGAGAGGGATTTTTCGGATCAGGTTGTTTAAGGTCGCGGGCGCTGTTCACGACACGGCCATTTATCAGATGGGTGGACCGATCTCCACGGATGATCACTTCGACCGTGTTCCAGCCATCCCGATTTTCGAAGTCTCCGGACTTCAGAACGCGACTGGAGTCGCCGGGAGCGCTGCGGACGCGGGTGCCGGCCTGCATATCGTCATCGAACATCGGCATGGACGGCGCAATGAAAAACGCGGTGACTGACGCACCGTTAACAATCCACAGATCGCCAACGTCAGTTTCCTCAATCTGACACTCCAGGGATGTCGGATAGATTGCGTCAGGGCCGACAGCAAGATAGAGCAGCCCGCTATTCCGCTTGCCTTCGTAAGCTCGTTTCACTCCCCACTTGTACTCGGCATGAATGCGGACGTTGGAGTAATCCTGTATGGTCGCGAGATAACCGTTGTCCGCTTTTCCTTCCGACATGGGGACGTCGAGGATGTGAATCATCCCGTTCTCTATTTTGAAAACACCTTTGGGGTCCTTGTTCCTGCCGTTGGAGTCCAGATAGGTGTACCAGCCACTGAAATCTTTTCCGTTGAAGAGGGAAATCCAACCGTCGTCCCCGGGCTTCGCGTCAGAAGCAGCCGACGCAAAAGAGATACTCACCAAAGACACCGTAAGGAGCAAGGAGAAAGACAAGCGCAAAATCGCCGATTTCATGTGGACCTCGTTTACCGAAATAGACGTCTACAGAATTAAACGGAGGCTACCTTTGTTTTGGCGTGGGGTCGTCGCAGCCGACATACTCGGTAAGAATCCGATTGCCCTTGTATTCCAGTTCGTCGTGAATGCCTATCCTGGAAGTGTAATAGCCTCGAATCGTAAGGCGTTTCAACTCGCGGAAGAACCGCACTTCGGGAAGGTCGGTCATGTGCTCGTTATCGGAGAGAACCGTCAGCACCGCGATTCTTTCATCAGAACTGGAATCAACGAAAGATTGCCCGTTGTAGTGCTGGCTCATAAGATCGATCAGGCGCAGGCCTTCACGCCAAATCGATTTTTCATTGTCGTCGGAGGTTTCTCTCAGAAACTGTTCGATGTAGTCGGCAACCCTGGCGGCCTTGGCGCCGCCTGAATGGCTGTCTTCCGGGATGATAGTCTCCGACAAGTCTTCGACCAGCGTGTGCTGCGCGGGAGTGAAGAAACGCGCGGAGGACGTGGCCTTGGCTGGCTTTGCCTGCGCCGGCGCGGTTTCCGCCCGGGCCAGCTCCGAGGGCATCGCCGGCAGCGGCAGGAGCGACGCGCCCAGCACCGAGGCGGAAGTCTTCAACCACTGGCGGCGATCCTGTTTCAGATTGATTGGGCCTTCGTTGGACATTGATTCTCCTTACAGGTTTCCTTTGCCGAGTTCGTCCGCGAGGTAGTCGCAGGAGCGCCAACACAGAGCCATAATGGACCAGGTCGGATTCTGGCAGCTGGCGTTGACGAATGCGCTTCCATCCACCACGAACAGATTCTTGACGTCATGCGATTGCTCGAACTGATTGAGAACCGACGTCTTCGGGTCGCTGCCCATGCGAGCGGTGCCGAGTTCATGGATCGACCAGCCTTCAGTGAGTATGCGGCTGCTCACATGTACGGTCTTGAAGCCCGCGGCTTCAAACATCTCCTGCGCCGTCTCCTTCATGTCCTCGGCCATGCGGTGCTCGTTGTCGCCAAACTTGTAGTGAAAACGCAACGCGGGTACGCCCCACTTATCTTTCACCACCGGGTCGAGATCAACAAAGTTTTCGTAGCGTGCCAGCACTTCGCCGAACGCTCCCATGCTGATGTAAGCACCCTGGTTTTTCCTGACCTCTTCTTTGAATGACGACCCAAAACCGTGCCTGTCCGTACCCTCGGGAAACATTCTGGAACCGCTCCCGCCTTCAAAACCGTAACCGCGAATGAATTTGGGATGCTTCTCCGCGAGATTGCGGAACCGTGTGAGGTAGAAGCCTCCGGGGCGGCCGTCATCGAGAGTGGATGGCTTGCCCACGAGGTCCTGAGCCTGGCCGACAACACCGGGCCCCATGATGTGCTCGCAAAAATTGTGGCCGACGTGGCCACTGGAATTCGCCAGGCCATTGGGGTACAGGCGCGATTTTGACAGCAAAAGAAGGCGTGCGGATTCCAGCGTCGAGGCGGCCACGATGACCACTTTGGCGCGGACGGTGTAATCCTTCATGCTTTCGGAGTCGACGAAGTGTACGCCGCTGGCCTTGCCGGTCTGTGGATCCACAGTGACTTCTCGGACCACGGCATTGGTGCGCAGCGTCAAGTTTCCGGTATCGGCGGCCGGATAAATCAAGCCGGTGGGAGAGTCGAACGCGGCATGAATGTCGCAACCACCCTTGCGTTCGCAGGCTCCGCGGCCGAAACAACGGCTGCGATATTTATTGTGCTTCAATCCGTCGCTGGTAACGCCTGCGCGGTACTGCGTGAGCGTCCTGCCCATTTTCTGCAGGCTCTGCTTGAGCGTGAGTTCCGCGCAGTTGAGCCTGGTAGGACGCTGAAAAATGCTGTCGGGAAGGTAGGGGAGGTTTTCCTTCACACCCGTGATGCCGAGATACAAATCCACCTTGTCGTAATAAGGCGCGAGATCGCTGTAACTGATAGGCCAGTCTTCGCCGAATCCATCCCGACTCCTGGCCTTGAAGTCGTAGTCGGACAAGCGGAGCGCCAGACGTCCCCAGATATTGGTTTTGCCACCCAGGCAACGCGCCCGAACCCAGGCATAGTTAGTGCCAGTGAATGGATTCTCACGCTCATCGACCACAATATTCTTCACATAGTCGGTGCTACCGATATAGCTGTGAAGGTGCCTGGCCTTTTCAAAACCATCAGCGTACGGAGGTCTGCGAATTGTGTATTCGTTGAAGTTAAGAGAATGGCGGTCCGGCGGAAGTTCCCCTCGATGGGAATTGTTGTAGGGCCATTCCATCGACCGCAATTCCTGCTCGATCGGGAGTTTTTTCCCGGCTTCGAGCATCAGAACTTTCAAGCCGTGGCCGGTCAGGACATGTGCCGCCATACCGCCGGCCGCGCCTGATCCAACTACAACCGCATCGTAGGTTTTCTTGAGATCGATTTCGGGGTCTGCCATGAAAAGACTCGCTGTCCTTATATCTATTCGCCTGGGATCGCTCGCCCCAGTTGCGTTTTTCAGAATATAGCAGCCGCGCGATTTGTGGGGCGAAATTCAGCATTCTCGGGCGATGCAGCGGGAGCAATGAAACTTCACAGCGACGAACGAAAATGTTGTATTTGATCTGCTATCCTTCGGCGCATGCGGCCTCCTGGTCGGTTACGCTGCCTGGTTTTTCTAACCCTCGCTGTCTCATTGACCACAGTTCCGCTCGATGCCCGGGTGGTTCGAGTTGAGATTTCCTCGCGACAGGAAGTGTCGAACGGTCGAGCATTCGGCACGGTGGGAACTTACGAGCGACTCATCGGACACGTTTTCTTTTCTGTTGCAGTGGCCAATCCTCACAACCGCGGCATTGTCGATCTCGAAAATGCGGTCAACCTGAAAGACGGGGAAGTAGAATTCTCCGCCGATTTCATGATCCTGCGTCCGAAGGACCCTGGGAAGAACAACGGTTCCCTTCTTCTGGAGATACCCAACCGTGGCCGGGGACGGATTGTCAGCCTGGTCGACGGCGGTGACTGGGATGCCGGCAATGATGCGGGAGACGGTTGGTTGCTTCGAAATGGTTACAGCGTTGCGTCGCTCGGATGGCAGTGGGATGCCACCGGCGACGGGGCTCTGCGTTTATATGCGCCAATCGCCAGGGAAAATGGAAAGACGATTCATGGCTTGTTACGCGGGGATCTGATGCCTTCGAAGGTGATGGAGGAGATCCCGCTCGGCCACCTGATTATCGGCATTATCGGCGGAAGCGAGTATCCCGTGGCCGACGCCGACGATCCGCGGAACCAACTGACGGTGCGGGATTCGCGCGAGGCAAAGCGCACGACAATTCCACGGACAGAATGGCAGTTCGCTCATATGGTTGATGGAAAACTGGTTGCCAGCGACCGGCACATCCATCTCAATGGCGGCTTTCAGCCCGGCAAGATCTACGAATACATCTATGCAGTTCAGGATCCCGTGGTGGCCGGACTGGGCTTCGCGGCGGTGCGCGACTTCGTCGCCTATGCAAAACACTCGCCAGACCCACTGGTTTCCGCAACGCGTGTATATGGAGAAGGTATTTCGCAGAATGGACGCTTCCTTCGCGACTTGCTTTACCAGGGCTTCAATGCGGATGAGGAAGGCAGGATAGCCCTGGATGGCGTGCTTGCGCACGTAGCGGGCGCGGGACGCGGTAGTTTCAACATTCGTTTCGCCCAGCCGTCGCGGGATGCCCAACCCACCTCGTCTATCTTTTTTCCGACCGATATTTTTCCGTTCACTGATCAACCGCAGGCAGATCCGATGGCCACGGGAGCGGGCGACAGAAGAGGACTGCTCGATCGTGCGATCGCACAAAAAGTAGTGCCTCGAATTTTTCTTTCTAATACTTCTTACGAATACTGGGGGCGCGCGGCTTCGTTAATCCACACCACGGCGGACGGGAGAAAAGATGCATCGATCTCTGCGAACGTGCGCATTTATTACTTCACTGGACTACAACACTTTTCAGGACCGTTCCCCCCAGCGAAGGGAGTCGGGGATTTGCTGGGGCAACAGCCGCAGACGCCGCTGCCGATCCGATATTTCTGGCGGTCGATGATTGCCAACATGGATGCGTGGGTTCGCCGTAATACTGCTCCGCCAAAAAGCAGCTATCCGAAAATTGCCAGCCATACCCTGGTGCCCCTAAGCACCTACTCCTTCCCTGCGATTGCCGGTGTCAACAAACCGCAGGATGCAAACCGGGCATGCCGCCTTGATTTCGGGCCGGAGTGGAGTCACGGCATTATCACCGTGCAGCCTCCTGAAACAGGCAAACCGTTCCCGGTCCTGGTTCCGCAGGTCGATCGTGATGGCAACGAAGTCGCGGGCGTTCATCTGCCGGAAATTGCCGTGCCTCTGGCGACGTACACAGGCTGGAACCTGCGTGACGCTTCCATCGGAGCGCCGGAGCAACGAGTCGCATTCGAGGGTTCGTACCTGCCGTTTCCCAGGACTGAAGCCGAGCGCCGGAAGACCAACGATTCACGCCGGTCGATAGCGGAACGCTACTCCAGCCGCGAAGAATATCTCCGGCACTATGCAAAAGCGGTCGACAGATTGATAAAGGAACGCTGGATTCTGGAGGAAGATCGTGGAACTCTGCTGCAACGCGGCGGGTTGGAGTGGGATCAGGTAATGAATGATGGTGTGTAACCGAGGTCGGCCTGGGGCGCTGACAAATGCATGGGTCCTTCGGCGTCGGATGACAGAGATTGCTTACGGTCGTTCCGGGGACATGGAAGAACGGAACCTGCGGATTAGCAGCGTGTGGCGATCGGAGCGGTAGAAACCGATTACGTAGATGGTGGCCTTGCCTTTCGTCGAATAGATGACCTGACGAATTCTTAGCAGCGGCGTGCCGCGCGGGATGTTGAAAAGTTCAGCAATCCTCGGATCGGCGGCGGTCGCATCCACTTCTTCATCGGCGTGCGCAAGCTCGATTCCGTACTCGCGTTCCAGAGTGGCAAACAAGGAATTGCGTCCCAGACCGGCGGAGACCAGTCCGCCCATTTCTTCGGCAGACAAGTAGCACGCTTCCAGCGCGAAAGGCTCATTGGCAGCCTGACGCAGCCGCTCCACTTTCACCAGTTGACTATTGGCGGGCAGGGCCAGGCGAGCGGCGATCTCAGGTTCGTGATCGACGAGTTTGCAGCAAAGAATGTGAGATCGAGCCACCAGGCCGCGACTGGCCATCTGCTCGGTATAACTCATGAGCTTGTTGAAATGGACTTTCGGCGGCGCGACAAATGTGCCCGCGCTGCGCCTTCTCTCAACCACTCCTTCACGTTCGAGCGAAGTCAGAGCATGACGCGCGGTCATCAGGCTTACGCCGTGGATTCTGGCCAACTCTCTTTCCGAATCCACCACATCGCCGGGCTTGAGCTGGCCGGTCTCGATGCGCTTCCAGATCACGCTCTGGATTCTCTTGTAAGCCGGCGTTCCATTGCGACCGTTCTTAGCCATAAATCCGCGTTCCAGTCTCCAGATATGTTGCGCAGCCAGTCACCAGAACATTTTGTTACGTCGCCGGCCCGCGATTAGTTCCTTGCCCACTCTCAGTATTGTGTCAGACACTTCCCCAATCACAGCGGGGAGTGGGTCGCCCACATTGTGCAGGAGAGCTATAGCGCGCTGTCCAGAGCCGGCAAACCCCGGCGGGCACATGGCAAATACCGTTCGATCATTTTTGAAGCGCCGGTGGCCGGCCAGGGATGTGTCGCGCCACAGTCGCCCCCGCTGCCTACGGGCATTATTTACACAAATTGCCCGATTTGGCCAGAGTCTATCATGCCTGTGTGGCGATTCGTGCAACCACCGGTTGGGGCTTAACCGCCTGCTCGGACGTTCTATCGGGTCTTCAAATCGGCATCATCTGAAAATATTATTGCCTTGGGCCATTTTTTTCTTGACGGTTATCAACGTCCTGCTATATAGCAAGTACCCAATGGCGCTCGACCACTGCGCCTGTACGCCAGTGGAGCGTCTCTCAGGAGGTTTGTGATGCGACAGTCGATGAGGGTTGGGGTTGTCCTTCTGCTGCTGGTGGGAGTCGTTGGGGTTCTTCAGCCTGCGTTTGGTCAGGAGGTAACTGCCGGCATCGTAGGCACAGTTACGGATCCCAGCGGCGCACCGCTAAAGGAGGCCACCGTTGCAGCGACCGATACCGAGCGCGGAGTCACGCTTACCACCAAGACAAACGACTCGGGTGCATACAACATCACCCGCGTTCCGGTAGGAAACTACAGCGTGAAGATTTCAGCGCCAGGTTTCCAGACCGCAGTGCACACCGGAATCGTCCTGGTGCTGAACCAGACGGCCCGCATCGACATGCAGATGAAGATCGGCCAGGTTTCAGGAGACGGTGGAAGTCACTGGCTCGGCCCCGGTCCTTCAGACCGAACGGACGGAAGTAAGCACCATCATCGACTCCAACACCAACGAAGCCTTGCCGCTGGCCACTCGCAACTATGTCCAGTTGACGCTGCTGGCGCCCGGGGCGGTCACTCCTAATCCAGGGAGCTTCAACAACGGCGACAATACCGCCAGTGGCGGCCGACCCTACATCAACGGAAACCGGGAGCAGGCCAACAACTTCATTCTGGACGGCATGGACAATAACCAGGTGTCGGACAACCTGGTTGGCTTTACTCCTGCGCCCGACGCCATTCAGGAATTCAACCTGATCACGCAGAACGCCTCCGCCGAGTTCGGGAACTACCAGGGCGGCATTGTCAGCACCACCATCAAGTCAGGCACCAACAGCTTCCACGGCGACCTGTGGGAGTTCTTCCGCAATGACAAGCTGAACTCGAACTCGTGGGAAAACAGATTCAACGGACAACCCGCAGAGCTCTGCTGCGCTGGAATATGTTCGGCGGTACAATCGGCGGCCCTATCGTCAAGAACAAGCTGTTCTTCTTCTTCGATTACCAGGGGCAGCGCTTTGACCATCCCTCCACGACCAAGCCAATCAGCGTTTTCACGACGGCGGAGCGCGCGGGCGACTTTGCTGACATCTGTCCGGAGGGTTTCAACGGATCGGGTGTCTGTAACAACCTGGCCCACCAGCTGTATGACCCGTTGAACGCAAACGCCCCGATCGCCAATAACAACATTGCAGCCATTCATCCCATCGACCCGGTGGCGCAGGCATTGTTTTCGTCGTCTCTGTATCCCGGCGGCAACTGGATTGGCGACGCAGAACAACGCCAGCTACACGCAAGCCCAGGCTCATTAATACCAACCAGTACGACATCAAGATTGACTTCAATGCCACCAACAGCGACCACATCTTTGGCCGCTATTCGCACTGCCAAGCAACACAACCCGACGATCAATTCGTTTGCCTTGCTGGGCACCGGCTTCTCGGACGCGCCCGATCGACAATTACGTGGTGGACTGGAGCCACACCTTCAGTTCGAACCTGCTGAATGATCGTTCGCTTCGGCGTCAACCACGTCAAACTGCATAACGGCACCGAGTTCGACAGCTCAGCGTCGGCGATCTGGGCACGCAACTCGGAATCGCAAACGCCAATGCTGGCGGGACCGGGTTGCTCGAACTGGGGTTCAATGGCGGAAATCCCAGCGGGCCTGGCACCGGAGTTCTCACCAACGTCGGCAGCAACGGAGTCCAGCAGAGATTCCAGGATGCGGTGATTCAGGCCTCGGATGCGGTAGTCTGACTCATAACCGCCATGTGTTCCACTTCGGCTTTGAGTTCTGGCGCGATCGCATCAACACCTTCTACACCGGCAACAGCGGCGCGCTCGGAGCCATCATCTTCAACGGCGCATTCACTTCGTCGGATCCGACCAACGCAACCACGCCGACGGGCGGATACGGCGGAGCCGATTTCTACCTCGGTCTGCCCTCCTCCTACGGCAAGGGCATTTCCGCCGGACAATGGGGACAACGCGCGAACATTTTTGCCGGTTACGTTCAGGACGACTGGAGAGCCACCGAAAACCTCACCATCAACCTGGGCCTGCGTTACGAAGCTCACACGCCGTGGGTTGAGGCGCACGATCAGCAGGTCAATTTCGATCTGGTCACAGGTCAGCTGATCGCTCCCAATTGTTCCAAAGTGAATCTGGGAACCGCCCCGGTGACCTGCAAGCAGAGCGGCAGCCGTGGCCTCTACAACGGCACCTACGGCGCAAAGAACCTGCAGCCCCGGATCGGCTTTGCCTGGACACCGTCACGTCTGGGCGGCAAGACGGTGTTCCGCGGCGCCTTCAGTATCTCTTCTTATCTGGAAGGCACGGGCACGAACCTGCGCCTCCCCATCAATCCGCCCTTCACCCCGGCTGAAACGTTGGTGCAAGTACAACAATCGTGGCCTTACCGGCAACCACGACCGGAGATGGTTTGGCGCCGGTAGGCTCGGCCAGCGATCCGTTTGCCGGAGCGACTGCTCCGGGTTTGGGACCCGAATGTGCAGCCCGCCATCACCCAGCAGTGGAATGGAACGGTGCAGCACCAGTTCGGCAACAACGGCACCATCCAGGTCGGCTACGTGGGCCAGCATGGGACCCATTTGATGGTTCCCATGCCCTATCTGCAGCGGCAGTTACTGCCGAACAGCGCCTGTGCCACGCCGCCGTGCACGGCGCCCAGCGTCTTCTTCTCCGGCAATCCGGCATTCCAGTCGGATATCTCCCAGATCTCGGGCACGGCTTCGGTGGGCAGCATGAACTACCACGCGCTGCAGGCCGTATTCCAGAAGCGCTATTCCAGCGGCTTGCAATACCAGGTGGCCTACACCTTCTCCCGCTGCATGACCGACAACAGCGGATACTACGGCAACTGGGGCGCACAGGCGTCCCCGGCGAATCCCGTACTACCAGAACCTGTACGATCCGAAGGCTGACTGGGCCGACTGCTTCTTCGACGCCAAGCACGTGCTCAGCAGCTACGCGGTTTACGAAATTCCCTTCGGTCGCGGCAAGAAGTTCGGCCACGATACGCAATCGGGTGGTGGACGCGATTGCCGGAGGCTGGTCGATTGCTCCGATTATCTCCATTCACTCGGGCTTCCCGCTGGCGCTCTACGATTTCGGCAGCGATCCCACGGGCACCAATTCGCGCGGGTTGCGTCCGGATTGCGGTGCGGGTGCCGGGAAAACCTTTGGACGGCAAGCAGCGATCAGTCGGCGGCAAGTACATCGGCTACCAGTGGTTTGATCCGACGCCTTACACCGCACCTGCGGTCGGGACCTTCGGCAACTGTCCGGCGCAGGGGCCGGTTCGCGGACCCGGCTATGGGGATGTCGATCTGAGCGTGCAAAAGGACTTTGCCTTCACCGAAAGGGTGAAGCTCCAGTTCCGTTCGGACTTCCTCAATGCCTTCAATCGCGTGAATCTGAACTCACCGGCGAACACTGCGCTGGGGGACAACATGGGTGTTGATCAACAGCTCTGCAGACCCACGCGTGATTCAATTTGCTCTGAAGCTCTACTACTGACGGCTGTATGATTGGGGCAGGCGTCTTTGACGTCTGCCCTTTTTTTATGCTCAGATCCTTCTCCACGGCTGCGATTGCCGCCCTTCTTCTGGTTGCTCCAGTTGGAAGCCTGGTAGCACAGACGCCCAAGGCACAACCTGCAGGCAGCTTCTGTGTCCGCTGCCCAGCAAGGGCTGAATCTCGCCAAGGGCGGCCATTGTGAGCAGGCCCTGCCCGCTCTTAAGGAAGAGCTGCGCCACAACTGACCGACAAAGACCTGAAGCGCGAAGTGGGCTTTTCCGGCGTGCGCTGCGCCATGGCATGACAACCAGCCGGATGCGGCCATGGAGTTTCTGCGACTTCCTGAATCGCGAGTTCCCCCACGATCCGGACGTGCTCTACGTCTCGGTGCACACTTACTCGGATCTTTCCACCTGGGCGGCACAGGAATTGGCGACGACCGCGCCTAATTCTCATCAGGCGCACGAACTCAATGCGGAGTCGCTCGAGCTGCAGGGGAAGTGGGATCAGGCGGCGAACGAGTACCAGAAGCATTCTGGAACAGAATCCGCGAATCCCGGGCATCCATTTCCGGCTGGCGCGGTTACTGCTTTCCAAGCCAAATCCCAGTCCTACGGTTGCCGAAGATGCGAAGCGGGAGTTGAAGCAGGAGATCGAAATTGATCCCAACGAACGCGGGTGCGGAATATGTTCTGGGCGAATTGGCGCGCCAGGAGAGTCAGTGGCCCGACGCGATTGCGCACTTCACCCGCGCCTCCAAACTGGATGCCGGATTCGGAGACGCCTATCTGGGGCTGGGCGTGTGCCTGCTTTCCGCGAAACAATTTTCGGAAGCGATTGCGCCGCTCGAGACCGCGGTCAAGCTGGAGCCGCGAAACCCGCCGCACACTACAATCTGGCGATGGCGTACAACCGCACCGGTCGCAAGCAGGAAGCGGATAAGGAGTTTGCTGTCCATCGGCAGATGACGCAGAAGGACGCTGCCCAGCAGGATGCGCCCCAGGGAAGTCAGCCTGAAAATCCTAACTAACGGCCGCTGAAATTGAGCAATCTCATTTCACACCAAAGTAGCGGGCTGCGGCTCCTTTCCCGGCGTGACCTGCTGCGGGGGCTTGCAGTCAGCACAGCCGTCGGCGGATTATCGCGGCTGGCCCACGCCTTTCCCGACCCTGACTATCCCTTCGTCGAGATTCCCTCTGCCACCAGCGGAATTACCTGGGTGCATGCGAATGGCAACTCTCCGGAAAGATTTCTGCCGGAGACCACCGGAGCGGGCTGCGCTTTCTTCGACTACGACAACGACGGGTGGATGGACATCTACCTGGTCAACAGCGGAAAGTGCGATTTCTTCAATCCCAATCCTCCCTTGCGCAACGCGCTCTATCGCAATAATCGCGATGGCACGTTCACCGACGTGACCGAGAAGGCGGGAGTGGCAGCCGGCGGGTACGGCCAGGGCGTGGCAGTCGGCGACTACGATGGCGACGGCTTCCCCGACTTGTACGTCACGCAGTACGGCAAAAGCATCCTGTACCACAACAATGGCGACGGCACTTTTACCGATGTGACCGAGAAAGCCGGCGTAGCCGCGCCAGGATGGGCCTCCAGCGCCGTCTGGTTCGATTACGACAACGATGGCCGGCTGGACCTGTTCGTCTGCCAGTTTGTGGAGTTCTCCAAGTCCCTGAACAAGACCTGCGGACCGGGCGAGGAAGGCAAGCACGGATATTGCATTCCGCGCCTCTATCAGCCCCATGCCGAGCTGGCTGTTTCACAACAACGGCGACGGCACGTTTACCGATGTCAGCAAAGCATCCGGCATCGGCAAGTATCCGGGCAAAGGCCTGGGGAGTGGTGGCGACCGATCATCAACAACGACGGCCGGATGGACTTGTTCGTCGCCAACGACACCGTGGCCAACTTTCTGTTCATGAACCGCGGAGCGAGGGAAGTTCGAAGAGATCGGCACTCCGGCCGGAGTGGCATTCAGCGCCGACGGCCGCGCCCGCTCCGGGATGGGCGTGGATTCCGCGGACTACGATCAGGATGGCTGGATGGATCTCTTCGTGGCCAATATCGACCGCGAGATTTACTCCATCTATCAGAACAATCACGATGAGACCTTCGACGATCAGGCACGAGAGACCGGCGTCGGCATGGCGACCCGGTTGATGAGCGGATGGGGGCTGAAATTCTTCGACTATGACAACGACGGCAATCTCGACCTGTTTCTGGCCAACGGCAATCCGGATGACCTGATCGAGTCCCTGCATCCGGGAGTGACCTATAAGGAGCCGCCAATTCTCATGCACAACACGGGACGGGGCTTTCAGAACGTCAGCGCGCAGAGCGGCCCGATATTTTCCACTCCAGATCTCAGCCCGTGGCATGGCGATTGGAGACTTCGACAACGATGGCGCGGTGGACGTTCTGATCGCCGTCAATGGCGGCCCGCCCGTGCTGCTGCGAAACAAGGCCGGGAAGCAGAATCACTGGCTCGGCGTAACGGCTGGTCGGGAAAGAAATCGAACCCCGACGCGATTGGAGCGCGCGTCACCTATCAGGCGGGCGATCTGAAGCGCAGTCACATGAAAGTCGGAGGCGGCAGCTACCTGTCGTCGCACGATCCTCGCATGGTGCTCGGACTTGGCGCAGCGCAAGAAGATCGACTGGCTCGAGGTGAAATGGCCGCAGCCCAGCGACGCGGGTGGACCGCTTTACCGATCTTGCCCATCGATCGCTACATCACCATCGTGGAAGGGCAGGAGAAGTGGAAATAATCGCGGAAATAATAAAAGTCGCGCGGACGATCTAAACCATCACTTTATCTTTGCGAACTTAACACAAGCAGGAGAGGCTACTTCCAGTACTTGTTCTGTGGGTGTCAAGTGGCCACTTAACTGATCAATTTTGAAGATCACGACATTATGGGAATTCTGGTTGGCAGCGATCAGGTAGGAACCGCCGGGAGCTATTTCAAAGTTGCGCGGTTTCTTTCCTCCGGTTGGGACGGCTTCCAGAAAGCCTGGCACGCCGGTGGCGCCGTCGAGGGCGAAAACCGCGATGCTGTCGTCGCCGCGGTTCGAAGCATAGAGAAATTTTCCGCCGGGATGCACTTTGATTTCCGCAGTGGTATTGTCGCCCCTGAAACCTGAAGGCAAAGTTGAAACCGTCGCCATCTGGCGCAGCGTCCCCGTCACCTTGTCGTAAGAAAATCCATCGACTTTCGAAGCGGCTTCCTCAAGTACGTAAATGTATTTGTAGGCGGGATCGGGAGCGAAGTGCCTGGGCCTCGCATTCACCCCAAGCTGCACGAACCGGAGATCGTTCGCACTCAGCGTCCCTTTGGCTGCATCGAAGGAGTACACCATCAACTTGTCGAGCCCGAGGTATGAGCTAATCGCAAAGCGGTTGTCGGGCGTCAAATCGATCTGATGAGGCTCAGCGCCCAGGGGATCGACGGTGGGTCCGGCGTGCCTGATCTCAGACGATATCTCGCCCAGCCGCCCATCCCTCAGCACCGGAAAGACGGCGACATTGCCGCCATCGTAGTTTGCCGCCAGAACATATCTTCCTGTCCGGTCGAGAGACACATAGCAAGGTCCCGCCCCGTGAGAGGAGACCTGATTCAGGAAGGTGAGCTTGCCTGATTTTCGATCGATGGCAAATGCGCTGATTGCGCCGCTTTTCTCTCCTTTGTAATCAGAAATCTCATTGGCCGCGTACAGGAATCGATTGGACGGAATCGATCGTCAGGAACGATGGGTTTTCGGTCTCAGCCACCAGCCCGAGCGGAGTAGCCTGACCGGTAGCCGCGTCAAAACGGTAGGCATAAATTCCCTTGCTGTTCGGGCCGGTATAGGTGCCGACATACATAAGGAAGCTGCTCCTGGACGGATTTTTCCCTGCCTGTGCGGGAGCCACGAGGACCAGCAGAAAGAGACCGATCAAGAATGAAAACACAAAACGGCAGAACATTATTTATTCGTCTCCCCGGCTTTATTGACGGTGGATGGCGCGCTGGTTAAACGTACACGGCCCGCAAGTCGCAGCGATGGAATGACAAACTCGGTAAATTCGCCGCGTTGGACGGGAGTCAGCGACTCACAGCAAGCGCGGTCGGGCGTCTCAAAAACTACCGAGGAATAAGATCCCTTGACCCGTACCTGGACGGGCATTGATTCCTGCGCGTAGTTGAGCACCTCCACCACCTTCTCGCGACCACCCGGCAGATCGTACGGAACAGCAATGACGGTCAGAGCATTCCAGAGGCTGATATCTGCTTTTTCCGGACCGATGAGGCGGCGTATGTCCTGGGCAAAGGTTTCGGGATCGATCACTGGTCCGGGGAGTTCGATGATTCGCCCTTTGCCGACCGCGTAGGCGACGGAGTTCTCGCCTGCGGGGATGGATTGGCCCGATTGCCAGGGGTATGAGCCAGGAACGCCGACCAGTACGACTATGCCTCCTTTGGAGGCGAAATCGGAGATGGCCGCCATGACAGGCTGGTCCGGAACAGCGAAAACGATAAGCAGGTTAAAAGCGTCGAGACTTTGCGGCTTCAGTTCTGGGGCTTTGAGAACCGCGAATGGAATGTTGTGACGTCCAAGTAAATTGACCGGCTCGAAAGCCTTCTGGTAAGTATCCGTAATCACGCCGACGTTGGCCTGGGGCTCGCCCGTTCGCTTTTCTGCTGCCGAATAAAAGGACGCGGTGCGCCTGATCTCATTCAAAACCGCCCAGGCAGCGGGCACCTTCTTTGCGAGATCGGTTTGCAGTCCGGGATGAAGACTCAGGACGAGATCAGCATGGAATGCACCTGCTTCGGCCAACGCCAGCGAGTAGTCCGCCGCACTGGGGCCGTACTCCTGCTGCATCGAGTCGGACTGGTCCCACTGGAACTCGTAGAGCGGAGTCTGTTGCGGGCGAAAGGTGCGGTCGAGCCTCACCAGAGCAAGATTGGAATCGATCCAGGGCTGGGCCGTCGGGCTGGTGACCTGGAGAACGCCATCCCGCTTGATTACAAGCTGTCCCTTCATCTCAGGCTGTTTTCCCCTGGCGTTCAGAACCAGCACGGGAAGCGATGGAAAGGCAGATCGCAGCTGACGGAGGTCCCCATCAGTCTGGTCGGCTTTAGAATTTCCGGCATTGATGACGATGCCGGCCAGATTACTTTTCCCGGCGCTGCGGATAATTTCTGCGGCCTTGCCAACCGGAACCTCAGCATAGACACGATAGCCCTGCCCGCGAGCTGCTTTGACAAGAGATTCCGCATCCCAGGAAATCACTACTTCCCTGATTCCGATTGAGGCTGCGGGCGGAATTGAGGGTTGCGTCCATCGCAACAGAACTCTGCACCAGCCCGGCGTCGCGGCCAGCAAGCAGAGCAGTGTCAGAAGCCATTTTCGAGCAAACCTGGCGAATCTTTTTGCCATCATCGCAGGCCACCGGAGTCTGAGTGGACGGTGGTCGCGATTCCCTGCCCTGCGCCAGCCACGAGGATTTTGGGCCCGCTTGATGCCTGAAGGGTTTGTCCGTCAGCCGAAACCCAGATGGCTGCGACGTCCGCTGCGTGCCTGACCAGTTGTCTGCCCTCTTCGGGCCCGACCAGGAGCAACGTGGTCGAAAGCGCATCCGATGCAGTTCCGGTATTGGCGACCACGCTGACCGCAAAAGGAGTCTTCAGCGGGACACCTTTGTCGGGATCAATAATGTGTCCGGCGGACTCCCGCGAGAGCAGGCTTGCCGGAGTTTGTTCGGAAGTAGAAACACTGCTGTCCGACAGGACGATCTGGGGATCCATCCTGTTCGATGGATCTCGCAGGTGGACCAGCCAGCCAGCCTGGCCGGGAGGAGCACCCATTGCTACAATCGAGCTGCCTCCTGAGTCAAGGAAAGCGCGGGTAACGCCGTGCGACCGAAGCACATCGGCGGCGCGATCCAACGCGTAACCCTTCCCGATGCTTCCCAAATCAATTTGCACGCACGGCGAGTGGAACTGAATTTTATCGGGAGAGATCAGTTCGACCTTCTGATAGCCTATGCAGGCTCGTACTCTCTTTTCTTCAGCGGGCGTAGGAGCAGGCCCTCCACGGATTGCCGCTTTCCATAAGTTCACCAACGGCCCGACCGTCACATCGAATTTTCCGGAAGAAATACGCGAATACTCGAGCGCTTCGCCAATTACGCGGTACAAGTCAGGAGGAACGGATTGCGGTCCGACATGCGAGGAATGGTTCAGGTGACTCAAGGCGCTGTCGGGCTTGTAGTCACTCATCACTTCGTCGAGCCGGACGATTTCCAGAAGGGCCTGATCGATGGCTTGCGACGCCTGCTCTGGCGAGTCGCCATAGGCAACGATCTCAAACACCGTGCCCATGATGTATTTCTTCTTGTGAACAAACGGGGCCGGGGACACGGAAGGCTGCCCGGAAGCCAGTACCGCCGAGGCGCACAGCAGAATTACGGCAAGTGGCTTAGGCTTACTCCAGCGCATACACCTCTCCATCGTTGGTGGCCACGTACATCGCGTCTCCCGTTAATACTGGGGCGGACTGGACAGCGCCTCCCAACCCAGCCCTCCACGCGACTTTACCCGTGGCAATATCGAACGCCTGTGTGCCTCCGGCCTGAATACAAACCAGGCCGCTGGCTATAACCGGGGGCGCAGTCACCACATCGCTGATCTGAATCTTCCAGCGCAATTGTCCGGTTGGAATCTCGAGCGCGTAGAGAAATCCGTCTTTGCTTCCTACCACCGCAACATCTTCGTTAGCTGCGGGCGACGAAGAGATACCCAGCCCGGTTTCATACTTCCAGCGTACCGCGCCGGTATTGGCATCAAGGGCGTAGAAGTAAAAGTCTTCCGATCCAATCAGAACGGTGTCGCCGATGACCGCAGGCGAGGAGTCTATTCCGTTTCCCGTCGGAGTGCTCCATACCGGTTTGCCGGATGAAACATCGAGGCAATAGACCTTGCCATCCCCGCTACCGACGTATAGATGCCGTTCTCCGACGTGGGCGGTTGAATAGATCCGGCCGCCCAGATCCTGCGTCCATCTTTTGGTGCCGGTGTTGACGTCCACGGCATAAAGCCGGGAATCGGCACTGCCGAAAAAAACTACGCCATTACGGATAACGGGCGACGTCCAGATTTCCGCGGCTGCGCTCGTCTCCCAAAGACTTTTCCCGGAACTGCAATCGACGGCATACACCTTTCCAGAGTCGCAGGTGAACAGGACTTTGTGCCCGGAGAGGGAAGGAGTGGAATGAATGTGATCCGCAGCCTTGAATTGCCAATTGAGCCGCCCTTTTTCGACATCAATGGCGTGCAGAATCCCCGCCATGGAAGTCACATACAGAACTCCGGCGCGCAGCACGGGCGCGGAACGGACAGAGCTTCCCATGCGAATGTGCCAGCGAACATGGTCGGGAGCCCTGGCTGCTCGAATTCCCTGCCCTCCGGTTCGCAGGTTGTCCTGCAGCAGCGTGGGCCAGTCGTTTTCAGCTGTTGCGGGCGCGGTGGTATTGGGCGGTCCTTGCATTGGGTCGGTTTAGCCGAGGGCGATGCGACCGTGATCGATGCGCTTCAGCTCGGCCTCGCCAAGGCCCAACTTGCCAGCGGACGCGATATGCCCCGGGCGGCGATAGAACAGATTTTTGGTTGGATCATGGTAAAACTCGTGGCCGTTGGTAGTGATGCTGTCGGCATTGTGCGCCCACACGGAAGGCGCGCCTTCGTCGCGGCGCTTCTTCTCAATGGCTTCCAGTTCGACAGTGTCCATGGCCACCGGATCGGTACCGAAATAGAGAATCCCTGCCTGGTGGATAAAATTCTGAACCTGGGTCAGCGGGCCTCCGTGCCACACCTGGCGCGTGCCATCCATGATGTGGAGAACTGCCTTCGAGCGCAAGGGCTCAACCGAACACATGACTCCGATGAGCGGGTCGGTGAACGAGAAGGGTGAACGATGCGAGCGGGCAACATTATTAAAGGTCCCGTAGCCCAGGTTCTTGAGGCAACCAGTGACTCCGGATGCGGAATGATCCTTCATCGTGGGAACGTTGACGATCTTGGTTAGGCCACGGGCCACGATGTTTGCCATATACGAACGGTTCTCCCACTCTCCGAAGAACGTCGCCTGGCAATAGACGTTGGCATCGTAGCCTGCATCGACCAGTCCATCCTGGATACCCACCACCCGGACACCGGGAGGCAGCAAGGCCTGATAGCTGCCTATGTCAATTTCGTATTCGTAGCGGTCGTAAATGACAATGTTGCCGACGGGTACGCCGGCAGACTGAACTCCGTTAATTATTTCCCTGACGATTTCGGGTGATGAGCAACAGGCCGGGGCGCCGGAGGGGTTGATCTTGATTCCGACGATGTCGGAGGGTTCGACAAACTTCGCCCAGGCGGCTGCGACCGAGCGCTCGCCAGTCAATTCGGTCATGCCACGCTCGATCATGGACCGGACTACCGGCTGCGAAACCCGGTTTCGAGCAATGGCGTTCGGGTTAGAGACTTCCACGACCCGGCCGGGAAACAGCCCAGGCATGCCCAGCGCGGATTTTGCGGGCCGCGCCCCGTGCACGACATTAATTGGTGGCGGCTCCGGCATAGTGACGTCGCCGAACGTTTTGGGATCGATTCCGTCGAGGAACAGACTGGCACTTCCCACACAACTGGCCTTGACGAACATCCGCCGATCCATAAGGTTGGCTCCGAACTGGTGAAAGGTACCGTTCAGGCTACGCCATGCCTTCGGCCATTTCAAGCATGCGGTGGGGTGGTGTCATACCACAATAGAAATGTCCCCTGGTTGTGGTTCAGCCCGGCTCGGAAGAAGGGCGTGAGTTTCTGTAGTCAAAGCCTAATCTCCAGGGATGATTTGAGGCTGGAGTAAACGGGTGCAGCGTCAGGGCTGGAGGTGGGCTTTTGATTTTCGCTGATGCAAAAAGATTTTAACCGCAAAGGTCGCCAGGAAACGCCGCCAGGAACGCGAAGCTCAGCATGATGCCTCGTTTGCGGGATACAAGACCCAAATCAAGCTACTGCCCGGTAGGTCCTTAACTTTCTCGTTCACGAATGATGACAATACTGCTTCCACTGGTTAAACTTGCTCGCCTGGCGCAAATCAAACTGGTGGTTTCTGGGTCCCTGTTAAGGGATCTCCCACGGATCGCAGGTCGAACCCAGGACCTAAGGACAAAAGTGAAGTCATGAACAGAAAGGCCAACATGCGGGAATGGACTAAGACGCTCGGTTTCGTCGTAACGCTCTTTATAATTCTTGCTATGTCTGCAAACACATTTGCCCAGGCGCCCCGCTACGACTTGCTGCTGAAGGGCGGCCATGTGATTGATCCCGCTAACCATCTGGACGAAGTGATGGACGTCGCGGTATCGAAAGACCGAATCGCTGCCGTTGAAAAAGATATCCCGGCCAGCCAGGCCGGAAAAGTGGTGGACGCTTCCGGGCTCTATGTCACGCCTGGCCTGATTGATATTCACGTACACATCGGCCACGGCGGCGCGCCACTCGATTGGTTTACACCCGAAGGGCGCGTCCACACTGCACCATACGGGATTCCCGCGGACATCGCGCTGACGGCGGGCGTGACCACTATGGTGGACGCAGGCAGTTCGGGCGCGGAAACGTTTCTCCTGGAAAAACAAGAGGTGATCGATCGCGCCAAGGTGCGGGTGCTGGCCTTTCTGAACATCGTTGCCAATGGCATGCAGGGTGGCCTCGAACAGACAGTCGATCAAATGGATGCCAGGCGCTGCGCCGAAACGATCAAAAAATATCCCGATATCATCGTGGGCGTGAAGACCGCGCATTACTGGACGGAAGAGCCCTGGGACCCGGAACACACTCCCTGGGCTGCGGTAGACAAGGCAGAAGAATGTGGCCGAGCCGCCAACGTGCCCGTGATGTTCGATTTCTGGCCCCGTCCGGACCGCACCTATGCCGAGCTCATACTAAAGAAGATGCGGCCGGGCGATATACACACTCACGTGTTCGCCCAGCAATTCCCCATTCTGCTTCCCGATGGCAAGCTCAATCCGATCCTTGCTGAAGCTCGTGCGCGTGGGGTTATATTTGACGTTGGTCACGGCGCCGGCAGTTTCTGGTTCCGCAACGCCGTTCCCGCCGTCAAGCAGGGATTTATTCCCGACTCGATGTCGACGGATTTGCACACTGGAAACTTTACCGTGCTCAGCTTGACTGACGTGATGTCGAAGTTTCTGGCAATGGGCGTGCCGCTACAAGACATAGTGCGCCGGTCCACCGTCAACCCGGCGAATGAGATACACCGGCCTGAGTTGGGAACGCTGTCAGTCGGGAAGGAAGCCGATATCGCTGTGTTGGAACAGCTCAATGGTTCCTTCGGCTACATCGATTGCGGCCGTGCCCGAATGGATGGGAAAGTAAAACTTGTGGCACGCATGACGGTCCGGGCAGGCCGGATTGTCTACGATCCCTCGGGCCTGAGCATGGTCCAGTGGGAGAAAGCCCGTCAGCAGTACTTCAACACGCCGGAGCTGGGCGGTTCCAGGCCAGCGATGGCGGATGACTTTCCCAGGTAGCGTTTTCAGCATCGTTTTCCGCGTTGAGTAGAACCAGAATGTCCGGAGCCGTCAATCTTGGAAATCGTTCAAGGGGGATCTAAATGCCAGGACCTATCAGCCGTCGAAAGCTGTTGCGGACCGGAGGACAAGCGATTGTTGCCGGTGGCGCTGCCGTCTGCGCCGGCTCAGCCGTGCCGGCAGTGGCGAAGTCGAGTTCCAGGTCGAGTTCCAAGATGACAGGCGTGGACTACTACCAGAAGCTGGGCGTTACTGCCTTCATTAATGCCGCCGGAACCTACACCACGCTCACGGCGTCCACCATGCCGGAGGAAGTGCAGGCGGCGGTGGCGCTGGCGGCGCTGCGGCCGGTCAACCTGATTGAACTACATGACGCTGCCGGCCAGTATCTCGCAAAGAAATTGCGTTGTGAGGCTGCCCTCATCACTGCCGGTGCAGCCGCCGCGCTCACGGTAGGTACCGCCGCTTGCGTTACGGCTGGGGCCGATCCTGCCATCCTTAGTATCCCGACGGACATGAATGGGTTGAAGAACGAAGTGATCGTCCAGAAGTCGCATCGCTACGGGTATGACCACGCTATCCGCAATTGCGGGGTGCGCTTTGTTGAGGTGGAAACTCTTGAACAGTACGAGCAGGCTTTCAACGAACGGACGGTAATGACCCACTTCTTTAATGCCGGCGAAGAGCACATCAGCCGCGAAGACTGGTTACGGGTCGCACACAAGCACGGGGTTCCGTGTTTCAACGACGCTGCGGCTGACGTGCCACCGATTTCCAATCTGTGGAACTACACCCAGATGGGATTCGATCTGGTGACATTTTCCGGTGGCAAGGGCTTGCGCGGCCCGCAGTGTACCGGACTGCTGTTGGGCAGAAAAGATCTGATCGAGGCAGCAAGAAAGAACAATTCGCCGAACTCGAATTCGATCGGGCGCGGATTGAAAGTGGCCAAGGAAGAAATTGTCGGTCTGGTGGCAGCGATCGACTGGTTCCTGGCCCAGGACGACGCCGCCATGGAAGCCGAATACCGCAAGCGGGCGGAACGAATTGCCGGGCAGCTGAAGAGCATTCCCACCGTACAAACTCAGATATTCATTCCTCCGGTTGCGAATCATGTTCCGCATCTGCTGGTCACGTACGACCAGAACCAGGTGAAAATCACCGGGGCGGAGGTCATGAAGAAAATGCGCGAGGGCTCACCCCGTGTCGAACTCAATCCGGGAACTGGCGGACCTCCGGCGAGCGCGGGTCTGCCCGGCGGCAGCAATACTATTGTGGTCGGAGTGTGGATGATGCAACCCGGCGAAGACCTGGTGGTGGCGAAACGACTTCGTGAAGTTTTGCAGGCGGCCGCCTCTTAACACCTAATGGGCCGTGGCCGGCCGCCGGAATGTTTGTGGTTCCAGCCGGTCACTGCCTTCCTGAATGAGATAAAACCTGTCGGCTTCCACGTTGCGGAAAGTTTGCTGCTGACCTCCGGGCCACTTGACCTCCACGGTTTCAGCACGAGCGGCCTTGCCCAGGCCGAAATTAGCACGCAGATCGCTTTGCGAGAGATAGCTCCCTCCACCCTCGATTTCCCGGATCTGAGAAATGCCGCCGGCGACGACTCGTATTCGCGCACCCATCGCGTCACGATTGGTCTTTGTGCCCGAAAGCCTGAAATTCAGAAAATGATTTCCGTTGCTGCCGCTGTTGCGCAGCAACAGCGGAACGTCGCCGTTGTTGGCGACCACAACGTCCACGAATCCGTCGTTATCGAAGTCCGCGAACGCGACGCCCCGTCCGACATATGGAGTCTGAAATCCTGGACCCGCTGACTTGGTGACATCCACGAACTTGCCATCGTGCTGGTTGTGAAACAGGCTATTGAGCTGCCTGTAGTGAATCTCCGGCGTGGCCTGCTCGACTTCGGGATAAACATGGCCGTTGGCGATAAAGATATCCAGCCAGCCGTCGTTGTCGTAATCGAAAAAGCCGCCTCCAAAACTGAGTATCTCGTGAGTCGCGCGGGTAAGGCCGGCTTGATCGCTGACCTCGTCGAAGAAGCCCTTGCCATCGTTCTGCCAAAGGTGATCGGAAGATCTTTGAAAATCTGAAATGTAGAGATCGAGCCAGCCGTCATTATCAAAGTCGCCAAGCCCGATGCACATAGCCGCCATAACCACACCCTGGCCGGTGAATGCCATTCCGGCGGACAGGCCAATCTCTTTGAAGGTGCCGTCGTGCTGGTTGTGATAGAGGTAGGCGTTCAGGCCATCGTTGGCGACGAACAGATCGGGCCAACCATCGTTGTCATAGTCAGCGGCGCCGACGGAAAGGTTCTTGCCCTGGGGTTGATAGATTTTGGCTTTGACGGTCACGTTGGTGAACGTTCCATCGCCGTTGTTGTGATAGAGCGCGTCCGGACTACCCTTGTAAGCGCTGGGAGGGCAACTGCTTTTTACCCCTCCTAAATCGCAATAGCGCCGGTCGGCAAGATCGACGTAGCTTCCGACATACAGATCGAGCCGCCCGTCGCGGTCATAGTCAAAGAACGTCGCGCCGGAATGAAACGTCCCTGACTCGGTGCCAGTGACACCGGCCTTGTCGGTAACGTCGGTGAAAGTGCCGTCTCCTTTATTGTGATAAAGAACGTTACGCCCGTACTGGGTAACGAACAGATCAGGAAATCCGTCGTTGTCATAATCGCCCCAGACACAGCCAAGGCCGTAGCCTGTACCCGGAATGCCAGCCTTCTCGGTGACATCGGTGAAAGTGTCATCGCCGTTATTTCGATAGAGCGCATTACGGACAGATATGCCGCGGTTGTACAGGTCCCGGCCATTGACGAAGTAAATGTCCTGCCACCCGTCCCCATCAAAGTCAGCGACGCAGATTCCGGGACCGAATTCTTCCCGGTTGATAGAGATGCCGTCATTGCCTTTAAAGTGCGTGAATTTGATTCCGGAAGAAGCGGTAATGTTTGTGAACTCAATCGGCGATGGTGGCGTTTGCGCACCCGACGGCGGACTACAAAAACCAAGAAGTACCCAGAGAAGAAAAAGCAGCGGCAATCGACATCGCGGCGCGTGCTTTCGGCAGTCTCCAGTCACGAAACGGAGGATAGCATTTCTGCCATATTGTCGATGCGTGGGTAGCGGGTCAGTCTGAATAACCCTGCATGACAGTGATCTTTGAAAGGGTGAAGAAGGCCTTTTGGCCTGCCATACGGCTTTCCGGCGATGAGCTTCAGCCCCTGAGGTACCTCAGCGGTTGAAGCTGCCCGCGTTGAGCACCCTTATTGCAGCGCTTAGCGCTGCTCCACCCAAATCCTGAAGTGACCGTGGAAGATCACCGCGGAATTCAACAGCCCCATTGCGATCCGGGAAATGGGGGCGCATTCACCGGCCGGCGGCGATTGATTGTTTGTGTGTTCCGAAACCGTGGGGATCAGGAGAAATTGCTATAATTCCGCGGCAGTACCGTACTTTCCGAGGCGATCCTCACTTGATTCTGGGCGGAGACATTGGCGGAACCAAATGCAACCTGGCAGTCTTCCAGGAAACTGAAGGACCCTTACTTCATCCTGTATTCCAGCGCCGTTACGCGACCCGCGACTTCTCAACATTCGAGGATCTGATCACACACTTCCTGCGGCAGGGAGCAAAAACAAACACGGGCGGCCAGCGGATAAGCGCCGCGGGTTTCGGCGTAGCCGGGGCGGTGGTGGAGGGCCAGCTTCACGCCAACAATTTGCCCTGGACTCTGAATCCCTCGGCGTTGGCGCAGCGGCTCGATGTGGGTCTGGAGAACATCGTTCTGCTCAATGATATGGTCGCCACCGCATGGAGCCTCGACCAGCTTCCTGCGAACGATCTGGCGGTTCTGAACCGGGGAGTTCCGCAACCGAATGCAACCCGGGCGCTGATGGCCGTGGGCACCGGCCTGGGAGAGGCTTTTCTGGTCTGGGACGGACGACAGAATCGCGTATTTCCTTCCGAGGGAGGTTTAGCCGGCTTTGCTCCTCGAACCGATCGCGAAATTCGGCTGCTTACTTACTTAAGTAAGCGTCTGCCTCAAGTCTGCTGCGAAGACGTTCTTTCCGGCCGTGGTATTCGCGCCATCCACGACTTCCTGAATCCTCAGGTGCGTCATTCGTCTTTTGACGCGGCGGGAGGCGACGCAGCGCGCGAGATCAGCGACAACGCCTGCTCACGCACTTGCGAAGTGTGTGTCGAGACCATGGATCTTTGGACGGAAGCGTATGGCTCCGAAGCCGGGAACCTTGCCCTGCGTGCCCTGGCATTCGGTGGAGTCTATGTAGCGGGTGGGATCGCTCCGAAGATTGTCTCCAAGTTGAAAGATGGCGCATTCTTTCGCGCTTTCTGCGATAAAACCATGCTCTCACCGGTACTGGCGCGCATTCCAATCCACGTTGTGATGAATGAAGATGCACCCATCTGGGGAGCCGCTTACCAGGCACTGGCCGCATCTCGACTCAGTGACACACTTCGCAAGGCGGGCTAACCGCCCTCTAATCTCACCCTCTGCAGCCCTACTCGGAAGTACATAACTTTCGTGACAGCAGCCCGCCGGAACTGTGGTAAGTCGCCCGCCTCAACATTCCATGGTATGAAAGTGCAGGACATGAAATCACTGAAAATATCAGCGGCGGTATTAAGCATGGCGACGCTTCTTTTCGCCTGCCCGCTCTCGGTCTCCTGCCCCGCTGACCATGTTGATATGCACAAAGTGGGCGATGACTACTCGGGCCTGGTGCACTTCGTGATCTACGAGCATCAGACCTCGGCCGGACAGACCCACCAAGTCTCCATTCGCTGCGACTAGGCGCCGCGTGAGCGGTATTTTCCGGCTCGCGGTTCGGAGTTCCCCGCGCCTGATTACTCCCAACGCAAGGCCTCAACCGGCTCCATGCGTGAAGCCTTCAGCGCTGGCCAGGTTCCGGCCGTCACCCCAACGAGCGAGAGAATCACAAAGGCGATCAGCAACACGCTGCCGGAAGTCTTCAGAATAATGTCGCCGTCGTGATTGGCTGTCTTGTACATCTCTGAATAGAGCGGCATGGGTGGAATGGCGTGCGCCAGCAGCACGGAGACCACCATCCCTACCGCACCGGCGGCGAAGGTAAGGACCAGCGCCTCCACCAGGAATTGCATTGCGATGTCGCGATTGCGCGCGCCCAGTGCCTTGCGAAGCCCGACCTCCCGAGTGCGCTCGGTGACGCTCACCAGCATAATGTTCATCACCCCGACACCTCCCACTCCCAGCGTAAGTACTCCGATGAACCCGAGGATCAGGCGCAACGCGATTCCGAACTGCTGAATCTCCTTCGAATCTTCCACCGTGTCCCACTCGGGGCTGGACTTGTCGTCCCTGGGATCGAAATTGTGGCGGCGAGCCAGCACTTCCCTCACCTGTCCGAGCGCCGTCGTGTGCCGATCCGCTGTGACTGGCTGAAACACAATCATCTCCGGATCACGCTGGTCGTTGATATCTCGCAGGCTCTCGAAGGGGAGAAATACGTTTTCGTTATCTGGGCCGTTGTTCGCGGCGTCCTGAATTTTCAGTTGCAGCAGGCCGATCACATCCCAGGTCTGCCCATTGATGCTCACGTGATCACCGACTGGGTCACGATTGCCAAAAACCTTCTTCGCAGCGTTTGGGCCAAAGATCAGAACGTGCCGATGTTCGGCAAAATCGCTTTCCTCGAAATAACGGCCGTGAGCGATGGTCAGCCGGCGTATTTCGCGATACGGATATTGCACAGCCTTCGATGACACCGACATTACTTTGTCGCCATATTTGTAGGCCAGAGGACCATCCCACTCGGCGCTGACCAGCCGCACCATCGGAGCTTCCTCACGGATGGCTTGCAGATCTTCGTATTTGAAGTGAATGCGTTTACCGGCACGCTGTCCGCCCGCCTGCAGACTGGTCTGCCCCTGCCAAACCATGATGACGTTGTTCCCGATGCCCAGGAACGCAGCCAGCACACCCTGGCTCACGCTCTCGCCATAACCCAGCAGAAGAACAACTGTCGCCAAGCCCCACACGATGCCCATCATGGTGAGAATGGAACGCAAACGGTTACGCGCCAATGCCTCCCAGCTTTGCGTGATAAGTTCCCTGATGCGCATGGTGCGTTCACTTCCCTGGTTCTAACTTCTACTCCTGACGCAGACACTCGATGGGACTGAGCGCGGCGGCACGTTGCGCCGGGTACATTCCGGCGAGCAGCGTGATCAGCCCCAACGTGAACAACGATTCGACAATCGCTAAAGGCGAGATGACGGGATGGGGCACGATGTCTGGCAATTGCAGATTGCTCACCGCGAGGCAAATTCCGACGCCGATGCCGAGTCCGAGGGCTCCGCTGATGATCATAAGCACGGCGGACTCGGCGAAGAACTGGTTGCGTATGTCACGAGCGGTCGCTCCCAGGGATTTGCGCACTCCAATCTCCCGGGTGCGCTCGGTAACGCTGACCAGCATGATGTTCATCACTCCGATACCGCCGAGCGACAGGGTCATCAGGGCAACCGCGCCGAAGAAAATAGTCATGACGTGGAAAATCCGCTCCACGAACCTGGAGCCGTCGAGCGTATCCCAGATAAAGAGCGCGTCTTTATCGCTGGCACCGAAGTGATGCTCCCGGCCGAGAATCTGATAAATCTGATGCATCGCCTTTTCGTGCTGCTCGGGATCGGCGACCTCGACGACCAGGTTGTTGATGAATCCTTTGGAGATCCCCGGCCTTTCAGGCGGCGGAAAATCACGGGCCATGGAAGAGTAAGGAACAAAGAGCTGGGTATTGTCAGGTCCGCTGCCGTAGCTGCCGTTCTGCTTTTTCTTTTCCAGCACAGCAATGACGGTATAGGGCGAGCCATCCATGGTGAGAGTCTCGCCGATGGCGGCTTTGCCGGGGAACAACTGGTCACGCGATTCCACCCCCAGAATCACCACCCGCCTGCCTTCTCGCTCGTCGTCATCCGTCATGAGGCGGCCCTCCTCGACCTTGAGCGAGCGGAAGCGCTGGTAGTCGGGCCAAACTCCGCGTACCGGCCGCGAGGCTGCGTTATAACGGCTGACTTCAGCAACGCTGCGCCGCAGTTCGGGGCTTACAGTCTTGATCAGGTAGCCTTCCTTCTTGATGATGTATGCATCCTGAATCGACAGTCGCACCGGACGCCCCGCCGCGTAGCCTCCAGCCTGTTCGCTGGTACGGCCACCCCACACGATCGCCAGATCGACTCCAATAGTTTTAAGCCGTTCTTTTTGATCACGGCTGAATCCCTTGCCCAGGCCGACCAGCAAAATAACCGAGGTGATGCCCCAGACGATTCCGAACATGGTCAGGAAGCTGCGCAGTTTGTGCGCGCCGATGGAGGACGCCGTTTGCCGCAAAACTTCCTTGATGTTCAAAGGCCGAAGGTCTCCACTTCTTGGACGTCCTGCAGGGTCATACGTAAGCCGGAGGCTGGCAGTTCATCTTTTCCCGGAGAATCTACGAAGATTTTCGTTGACACTACGAATACCTTCGTAGTATGGTCCCGGAATATGAAGCCGACGCCACAGAAACCGACCGCATCGGAGTTGGAAATCCTGCGCATCCTTTGGTCTCGAGGCCCGTCCACGGTGCGCGAAGTTTACGAATCGCTCAGCGAAACCAGGGACCTGGGATACACGACAGTTTTGAAGCTTTTGCAGATCATGACTACAAAAGGCACGGTTCGCCGAAACGAAACCCAGCGCGCGCACGTCTATGAAGCAGGCATTCCGGCGGAACAGACCAAGCGCCAGTTGGCCGGCGACATTCTGCAGAAGGTTTTCGAGGGATCCGCCAGCCAGCTCATGATGCACGCCCTGGCGGGACGCCGCGCTTCCCGCGAAGAAATTGAAGAGATGCGCCGTTTGTTGGACGACTACGAAAGGAACCGGCGATGACTGATCTGACCAGTTGGCTTTCACCGGCCGTAATGCACTCACTGGGATGGGCGCTGCTCCATTTCTTGTGGCAGGGAACGGCCATCGCTGCCATTGCCGCAGCCGCGATGTCGCTAAGCCGGGTTGCATCGATTCGATATGCCATCGGCGTTGGTGCCCTCAGCCTGATGCTGGCTGTCCCCGTGGCCACCTTCTTCTTTCTGGGACAGAGCGCATCGACGAACCACGACCTGCCTGCATTCATTGCTCAAATGCAGCCGGCAAATCGGGTTCGTGCCGCGGTGGTGTCCGCACCGGTAATGCCCTCTCCAGCGATTCCGTCGCCCGATCGATCGGCGTGGCTCGTGGAAGCCTGGTTGCTTGGCGTGGCTTTTTTCGGCCTGCGATCGGCGGGGGCATTCCTGTTAATCGAACGTCAGCAACGGAGAGAATCGGTTTCGGTCGGGGACGGGCTGCTCGAATTGTGTCTTGCACTACAGCAGAGGCTGGACGTTGACCGCGTGATTCGTTTCTGTGAATGCACCTGGCTGCAGGCACCCGCGGTCATCGGATGGTTTCGGCCTGTAGTTCTGCTGCCCATCACTGCCCTTACCGGCCTATCGGAAAGTCAGCTGGAGTCCGTAATTGCCCACGAACTGGCCCATATAAAACGGCTGGATGCGTTCGTTAATGTCTTCCAGATCTCCGTCGAAACGCTGCTTTTTTACCATCCGGCCATCTGGTGGCTTAACCAGCGTATTCGCACTGAGCGCGAACATTGCTGCGATGACATGGCGATCGCACTGTGCGGAAACGCCGTTGAGTATGCCCGTGCCCTCACCCTGATGGAAGAGTGGCGCAGCGCTCCCATCCTGGCCATGGCTGCAAACCGCGGGCCGCTTTCGGGCCGAATCATCCGCTTGCTCGGACTGAATCATGTTCGCAGTACAAGGCGCCGGGTTGGACTCACGGGAAGCCTGCTGTGCCTGGCAGCGGCGCTGGTCGCCGGCAAGGCCCTGCTGCGCATTGCCAGTCCGAAGCCGACGGTCCATGCCAACGTCAACTTGCTCGGCTCCATCGGTATTGATAACCCCGCAGCCATGAAGCAAGCACAACCCGCAGAGCGGCCGGCTCCTGCCGCGAAGCCTTCGCCCGCACAAACATCACGCACGCTGGAAGCTGAGCCGGGTTCGCACTCCTACATCGACGGCCTGCAATCGGCGGGCTTAAAGGATCTGACCGCCGACGTTCTGATAGCCCTAAAAATTCAAGGCATCACGCCGGATTACGTCCGCCAAATTCACGATCTCGGCCTTCATCCTGGTGCTGATGGCTTCGTTGCGATGAAGGTGCAGGGCGTCACTCCCGAATACATCCGAGACCTGCGCTCGCCTGGCTTCAATCCCGATGAAAGGCGGATTATTGCTCTCAAGGTGCAAGGCGTCAGCGGAGACTACGTTCGCGGGATGAAAGAGGCCGGAATCCAGGGTGATGCCGATCATTTCATCGCGCTCAAAGTTCAGGGGGTCACGCCGGACTACGTTCACGATCTACGCGCGGCGGGCGTGGCGATCGACTCTGAGGATGTAATCGCAATGAAGGTGCAGGGGGTTACACCCGCGTATGTACAGGGCCTGCACGATCAGGGAGTGGACCCAAGAGCCGATCACATTGTGGCCATGCGTGTTCAAGGTGTAACCCCGGAATACATTCGCGATATCCGCGCCCTTGGACTTAAGCCCTCGGAGAATCAGATCATCGCCCTGAAGGTTCAGGGAGTCACCCCGGAGTACATGAAAGCCTTGCGCGGTTCCGGCATCGGCGACTTTCAGAACGATTCCGAAAGCTACATCGGCGCCAAGGTTCAGGGGATAACTCCGGAGTTTATTGCTGAGGCCCAGAAACACGGATTCAAGGACCTCGATCTGGACAAACTGATCCGGCTCAAGAACCTCGGTGTCCTCGAGGACAAGGGGAATATCTAGGCCTGAATATCCAGGCCTGAATATCCAGCCCAGAACCAGGCCCTCCGGTCAAGCCAGGAACAAAGCAAAAACATGTTGGGGGAAGTGTGTCTTCAAAATCTGATGCGGCGCCCTGCCGCGGATAGGACCTTATGAGACTACGACAAACCGCAGCATTTCTACTCTTCGCCTCCTGCATCCTGTTCGGCGCGCTCAACAACTACGCGGCCGAAGTTCACACCGGCAGCTGGACATTCAGCAAATCGAAAGAGCCCGGCAAGGTTGAATTCACGCTCATCGAGCACCACCATGGCGGCACCTCAACTCACGAGTCAGACTGGTCGACCAGCCTGTTTGTCGGGGTTGATTTCTCCAGGTCCGGCCGTCACGACGTTCACTTCACCATCTCGCGCGATGCCGGCAAGATCGAATGCGAGGGCTTTCTCAACGACGGGGAGGGTGCCGGCATCTTTCACTTTCAGCCCGACCCGAGTTTTCTCCGCGAAATGCAGTCGATGGGATTCAGCGTGGATGAAGACAAGCAGTACAGCATGGCGGTGCAGGATGTCAGTCTGGAATTCGCGCGCCAGATGAAGAACGAGCGCCTCGACGACCTGGATGCTGACAAGCTGATCGCGTTCCGCATCTTCAACGTCAATGCACAATTCATCGAGGAATTTCGCAGCGCAGGTCTGAAGATATCCGACAGCGAGAAGTTGGTGGCATTCCGCATCCACGGCGTGACTCCACAGATGCTCAGGACGCTCCACGAAGCCGGTTATTCACCCGACGAGGACACCCTGATCGCAATGCGCATTCACGGTGCCACCCCGGAATGGGTGGCTGAACTGAAGAAGCGTGGCTACGATCACGTTGACCTTGAACAGTTGATCGCCTTCAGAATTCACGGCGTCAGCCCCGAATTCATCGACCGGCTGCAAGGCCTGGGCTACCGTCACCCTGACCCAGAGCAATTAGTGACGATGCGAATTCACGACGTCACGCCTGAGTACATCAGCAACCTGCGAGCCCGCGGCATGCAGGATCTGACCATAGATCAGCTGGTAAACATGCGTATCCACGGAATCGATTAGAGCTTCCGGCTGCGTTCTCTTCTTTTATAGGCGAGAGGCAGGCTCACTTCGTTTCAACGAAAGAAACCTGCCTGGTTCGAGGTTGGAAATTAGTAGCATGCAGCAGAAAATACTTCTTCGCGACCGAAGGCACAATCCTGTCCAACTTGTATTTCCCCGGCAGAAATGAAGTAGGGGCATACCTGAACCACCAGGCGGTTTTCTGCAAGGCGTACAGAAAAGGCCTGAGGCGCAGGAAGCCCCCAGGCACAGGAGTCATCGAGGGCGTGTTAGTCCCGAAGGATCTCGCGCGCATCGCTACACCAGCGGCCCCAGTGCAGGCCCGCTGCACGCCAGATGCTTCGCAGGCTCAGCATGGCGCCAGAATTATCTCCGTGCCGCCGCGCCCGACCAAAATGATGTTCAAGCCGGCCACCCCTCAGTGGCCGGCTCATCATTTTTATGCCGAAATCAGCCTGTTTCTCTCCCCTAAGCGCAATTACAACGCCTGTCATCCCGACCGGAGCGACGCGTAGCGAGCAGAGGGGAGGGACCTGCTGTGGCAGTGCCGCGGTCGCGAGTGACCGCGTTTTCATCCGGAGGCGTTCCCTGGCGATCCCCGTGGTTAAAGTCTTCTGGTGTCCAGCCGACTGCCCCTGAAGCCTGTCGCCGCCGGCAAAAGCAGCTCCCTCCCCTCCGCTGGCTGCGCTACGTTCCGGTCGGGATGACAACGGGTTGAGGCAATCGTGACTTAGCCTTCGTAACGCTCAGTCAATACGTTCTTTTGAGGAACAAGGAGGCCGGCTGACCCCGGGCCTTTGGTTCCGTCTATTTTAGTCAGGGCGACAAAGATTCCCTCTCAGGTTTTCCATGTATTGACGCCATTAAGGAATCAAAGCATTTTGATGTGGCGCTTAATTCCCGGTGTTTCCAGTGGAGCGGCCTAAGCGTGACAGCGTTTTGTTGGGGTTGTCTCGAATCTAAAGTTGTCTCGTATCTAAACTGATAATTGGAGCTAGCCTATGAATCCGCTACGCATTCTTGTGGCTGACGACCATGAAATCGTTCGACGGGGATTGGTTTCTCTTCTCAAGTCCCATCCGCGGTGGGAGGTATGCGCCGAAGCTCAGGACGGACGGCAAGCGGTTGAAAAGGCCAAAGCCGTAAGGCCGCATGTGGTCATCCTGGACATCGGGATGCCCAACCTCAACGGGCTTGAAGCTGCGCGCCAGATTCAGCGTGACAATCCGCAGTGCAAGGTACTCATTCTGACCATCACGGACGCCGATGAAATGGTACGAGCTGTCCTGGCAGCCGGTGCGCGAGGATTTGTGCTGAAGTCGGATGCGGTACGAGATCTCGTGGCGGCAGTGGAAGCTCTGGAATCGGACAAGACATTCTTTACTTCCCGCGTGGCCGAAATGGTTCTGGGAGGATTTCTCGGCCGAAGCAGGCCCGGCGGCAATGAGGCTGCCCTGGCGAATTTAACCCCCCGCGAGCGCGAAATTGTTCAGCTTCTGGCCGAGGGCAAGAGCACCAAAGAGGTCGCCTCTCACCTGAATTTGAGCGTAAAGACCGCGGAAACCCACCGCAGCAACATCATGCGAAAGTTGAACCTGCACTCGGTAAGCGGGCTGGTGCTGTACGCGGTGCGTAACAACATGGTCCAAGTCGCAGTGCCTCCAGTGAGTGTCGCAGCGTCCCCGGAAGCTGGCTGAAAGAAGGCTGGCTGCCCGAGCACCCTCCCAGTGGGGAACGATCCTTTCGGCTCGTTCCCCATTTTTCATTTCGGAATGGAGCAAGCGGAAACAGACAACCTAGATTTGTGCCGGCTCGGTCGGATCGGGCTCGCGCACCGGAGCCTCGGGATTCTCGGGCGGGTCTGGCGGCTCCTGTATGGGCGGCGGAGAAGGCTCGGCGGGGGAACGAAATTGAGCACTAGTGATGTTGAGTTTCATGTCCATTGAGATGCTGCATTCGCTGTGGGCGGACAAAATCGACAGCTCAGAGTCTTCCTCACATTTAAGAGACTACCCACTCAGTCGGCTTCGCATCTCAGCCGTCGTTGTCAAAATCAATCTGTTGGAGTTGCTATGCCTAACGCAGGACTGCGGGATCTCTATATCGATGAGTTGAAGGACATTTATAACGCGGAAAATCAACTGGTGAAGGCTCTGCCAAAACTGGCCCGGGCCGCGGCGTCAGACGAACTGCGACAGGGGTTCGAAGAACACCTGGAGCAAACCAAAGGCCACGTCGAACGCCTGGAGCAGATTTTTCAGATGCTCGACGAAAGCCCCAAAGGCAAGAAGTGCAAGGGCATGGAAGGCCTGATCGAAGAAGGTTCGGAAGCGACGCAAGAGGGCTACGAGGGCAGCCTTCTGGATTCCGCCCTGATTGGCGCCGCGCAACGGGTCGAGCACTATGAAATTGCCGCCTATGGCACGGCTCGCAGTTTCGCCGAGTTGTTGGGTGAAAACGATCAAGTCTCCCTGCTCGAAGAGACCCTTCAGGAAGAGAAGGAAACCGACGAGAAGCTGACCGAACTCGCTAAACAAATCAACAGCGAAGCGAATGAAGGCGTCGCCGAACCAAGAGCACCCCAATCAAAAGATGACAGAAAGAAACCGAAGCGAGTTGCCTAGGTAATCCTGCAAACTTTTTCCCTGCGACAATTGCTGACCGTTTTTTCCCCGCCGCGGATGCGGCGGGGTTTTTTCGCATACGGCTTTGCGTAAAAAAGAAAACCCTCCCGAAGGAGGGGTTGGTGCTCTTCAATCTACCTTGCTAGCTCGCCCGGGGCATCGGCCGGTCGCTCCTGGAAAAATCAGCGCCCGCTTCGCTCGCGGAAGAAACATCCTGCGCCCCGCTGCGCTCAAGAATTTCCTTCGCCTTCCTGGTCCAGTCAGAATTATCGCTGTGCACCGAAAGCAGGATACCGCCCTCCTTGATCCGGCCCTCGTAACGCTTGGCTTCGTACTCAGGGATGCCCATTCCAATCAGCGCGCCTGTAATGCCTCCGATAGCGCCTCCAACTCCGACGCCTGCCAGAGCGGCCATGATTGGCCCGGCAGCGATGAACGGTCCGAGGCCCGGAATCGCCAGCGCGCCAATACCCGCCAGCCAGCCCAGCGTGCCGCCCACTACAGCTCCGGTTCCGGCGCCTGCGGCCGTTCCCTCGGGGGCTTTGGTGTTTTTCTCAGCGGCGAAATCCTTGGTTCCTTCGTTGTAGGGAAACAGGACTGAGATGTCTGTATTGCGAAAACCTGACTGCTGCAACATGCTGACCGCGCTTTCCACGGTTGCCCGGTCCTGGTAGATGCCGAATACTGCGGTGTTCTTGCCTGCCATGATGATCTCCTTAAAGTGGTTGTGAATCGTTATTAGTGCGAATTGCGAGCGGCAAAGTTCTGATCAGGGCTTTTTACTTTCACCCTGTGCCCCAACGCTACTTCGATCGAACCTGTATGTCGCTGGTGACTTTGTCGGAGCCAGCAATTTGAGCAGCTTTACCTTCCACCGCCTGCTTTTCTGTTTCCGAGTCGACCGGTCCCTTCAACGTGACCGCGCCGTCCTGTGCGATTACCTTGATGTTGTGGGCATTGGTGGAAAGAGATTTATCTTTCACCAGAGCCCGGCGAATCTGCTGAGCCAGCTGGCGGTCAGTGGAATTTTCTTTCTGCTTGTCCGCTGTAGGTTCCGACGGGTTCTGGTCCCGCTGATTGGTCTTCGTATTGTCCGCCGCCGGCGGATTTTGACTTGTGTCGGCGCCCTGCCGAGCCCAGACCAGGCTCAAGCTGCTCATCAGCACCAACTGTGCGATAAGAGCTTTCGTTGGTTTTCGTTTCATGACTTCACCTCGTTGCATTTTGATGGCAATGCAGCTCGTGGGGATGGCTGGTTAGCAGAATAGTAAATTCAGTGGATCAGCGATTCCGTGAATTGGCGATTTACGAATTGTTGATCTGGAGAATCACACTCAGATAAAAAGCGAGTGATGATTCACTGCGGCGGTGCGTTAGAAAAACAGGCGAGCAACGTTTGCCCAATCCAGCTCATCTGACTTCCGCCGTATGACGAGCTTCGCTTTGGAAGTCAGTCGTACGAAATTTGAGGAGGACTTATGAGCATCTGGACGATTCTGTTCGTCGTACTACTGGTAGCGTGGATCGGTGGCTTTACTGTGTTCCACGTGGCCGGCGGCCTGATTCACCTGCTACTCGTGTTCGCCGTGATCTCCCTCGTTCTCCATTTCGTGATGGGAGCGCGCACAGCGTAAGATCAGACGCGATTGCTCACCACAATCGCGTCATACTTTCCGAATCGTCCCCGAACTCACCACCTCGGCGTCGGTAACAGCTCCGCGAACAAGCTCGCCAGCTCATCCTGGAGCCATTGCTCTTGCCTGCACTGCCGACCGATGCCGCGGCCGCCCACGTATAGAGACTTCAGCTCTTGTACTGCTGCATTATGCCGTAGCACTCGCATGCGCAGTCTTCGAGTCTCTTGCGGTTCACCACCGTTACCGCGCCACGGGTGTAGTGGATGATGTTTTTCTGCTGCAAAATTCCAGCGGCCAGGCTGACGCTGGAACGATTTGTGCCCAGCATCGTCGCCAGAAAATCATGGGTGATCGCAAGCGCCTTGGAGTCGACCCGGTCCTGAGTCATCAGCAGCCATCTCGCCAGACGCTGCTCAATATCATGCAGCCGGTTGCACGCTGCGGTTTGTGCCACCTGCATCCCCTGTAATACCGCATATCGAGTCAGGAGTAATTGAATACGCGGTGAGTCATCCAAAGCTTTCTGTAACGCCTCGACCGCTATTCGATGGCCGTCTCCGCTGATTTGTACGATCGCCTGCAGCGGGCTTCTCCTCAGGCCCACGGCCGCCGGTATTCCCGCGAAGCCCTCGCTCCCCAGAACCCCCGCCTCGGCTGTTTTGCCGTCTTGCATCGCCACTACCATCGAAATTAATCCCCGATTGGGGAAGTAAGCGAATTCCAGCTTTGCGCCGGCTTCGTGAATTACCAGGTGGTTGGGCAGTTCAACATATTCAAGGTGAGAGCGTATCGAGCTGTAGTCACTATCGGAGATCGACAACAGCAACAGATTGCCGACAGGTTTTCCCTCCGCATTCGTCCGCTCGCCGGGTTGTGCAACTTGGATGTTCTTGCTTTCCAAAGGCACTCCTCTTAACGAATTGAACACACGAACTGAATCGCTCCCGAATCATGGTCAACCGCGTGGCCCTGCAAGTTCAGGATGTGAGATAGTCTGACGCCCCATGTGGTTGTTCCTATATTCGGGACAAAATCACTGTAATGCTGACCTTTAGACAGACGGCTCACCAGGCGAGTCGCCTCTGAGGCGTCGCTCCTTGGCGTCCAGTAGCTCATTGATTTCCTTGATCAGTTGCATCAGCTTCGCCGGGTCTTGCTCCGTGGCAGCCAGTTCACAGAGCTGCCTCCACTTCTCGCTGTCTTGTTGCATTCATCCCTCGCAGGGGAAAATGCTTATATCATGCCCAATAACTTTTTTAATGTTCGATGCCAGACAGAGTCCCGTGCCGATTCACGAAATCTGCGGCGCAAAGACCTCCTGGAAAACGCTACTGCCGGAATTGTTCTTTTTGGAAAATTGAAACAGGAGTGTTCAAGGGGGACATTCGAACGAACTACTTTGACCGGTCTGGCACAGCGGTGGTGCACTCGTGCTCAGAGAATTGCACGCGAAGACTCCGCTGGGAGTCGGCAACTCCCTTCATCGAAGCCAGAGGAACTTTGAATTCCCTGCCACAAGCAGTACATGTGGCGATGACCGGAACCAGGCCCAGCCATTTCACCACTCTGAGGTTGCGTTTTAGCATTAGCCTTTCCTCCTGATTGCTTTCTTTTCAACTTCCTTTTCATTTACGATTTGTACGCCAGCGCACTCTGTGCGGCACTCAACACTGAAAACGCTGGTCCGTGATACACCTCTTTGTCATGGAATCTGAGAAAAAATGGATGGAGCTTTGCGAGTTGGCCGCTACCGAGAAAGACTCTGCAAAGTTATTAACTCTTGTCCAAGGAGATCAACCGCCTTCTTGCGGAATGAGATAAATCAGCGAAGGCCAACCTCCAGCCCGTTCCCCCCGTCGATACCGAACCTGCATAAGGGTTTTTGAGCAACCTTACCCGTCTGCCCACAACGAACACTTCATGCTTTCCGACTCTTTCTTTGCTCACGAACATATAACAGTCCACGCTTGAGGTCCGCGGCCAGGTCCTCGCCCTCGCTGGCGATGCGGATGGGTTCAACTTGTTCATTTCTGGTGCTGGCTGGTTCTGCGCCAACCGGTGCGGTGCCGACCCACTTTGTTAGCTCTTCGGGCGAGGCATGGACAGAGCGCCCAGCATGCGTTACGGGCATACCTGACTTGCCCCACCGCTGAGCCACCGCGACGGTCTGGCCCAGAAACCCGGCAATTTCCGCCCAGCCCTTGAGAACTCGATCCTGAGACTTTGATTTCGTATCCCGCATGTATTTCCTCGATCTCGCCGAGCTCAATCCTATATACGTTATCAACAGCCGCATCCTCCACCAACCTCAGATACCTGAGTCATGGACTTAAAGAATTTTTCGGCGGCGACCAACCATCCTGTCTTCGCCTATTATTCGCCTTAACCCGAAAACGCGAACCCCACCACGATTCTTCAGGTTCGCGCGTTTGGCCGGATGTTGTTGCCCTCGGTAAGCTCCTCGAAGTACAGTGTTTGCGGTATAGACCTTAAGTCTCACTGAGAGCATGATTTTCATGTCCTCATCGTTCCCCCGCAACGGATCCACAAAATGAGTTTCGCCGTATCTAACCCCGACCTCCAACCACTATCCTCGCCTACCCGCATGGCGGGGCCTGACCAGGCCGGGCATTCGGTTCAGCTATATACCGACGACGCCTTCCTCATCGACGTTGTGATGCGATTCATTGGCGGAGCCGTCGCCGCCGGTGATTCTGCGGTGGTGGTTGCCACGAGGGCTCACCATCTCGAGCTGGAGAAGCGGTTGTGCGCTAACGGCATGGATATGGCAAAGGCGGCCATGCAGGGGCGGTATATCACCCTGGATGCACATGAGACTCTGCCAAAAATCATGGTCGATGGTACTGTGGATGAAAAACGATTCGTGAACGCCATTTCCCCGGTTTTGAAGCAAGCTCGGACCGCCATGGGAAACGCGGAACGCCCGATTGCGGTTTTTGGAGAACTGGTAGCACTGCTCTGGGCCGATGCCAAGCCACTGCAAGCCATCCGGGTTGAACAACTTTGGAATGGTCTGGCTAAAAGCCAGTCGATCTCACTTCTTTGCGCCTATCCAACCTCCGTTTTTGCCCATGGGAAGGACACTGAGCCGTTCCTGACTATGTGCGGCGAACACTCCAGTGTGGTGCCGAGCGAGAGTTATCTGGGATTGGAAAACGACGAGCAGCGGCTGCGCAGCATCGCCAAGCTGCAGCAGAAGGCTGAAGCGCTCGAAAAAGAGTTAGGCATTCGCCAGAGCGAGGAGCGCTTCCGCTTGCTCGTAGACGCGGTAAAAGATTATGCCATCTTCATGCTGGACCCCGCAGGCAAGGTAAGCAGCTGGAATACCGGAGCGGAACGTATAAAGGGATACAAGCCCAGCGAGATTCTGGGAAAACACTTCTCCTGTTTCTATCCCGAAGAAGATGTGCTCAACGGCAAGCCGCACTGGGAATTGGTTATTGCCGCGAAGGAAGGCAGGTTCGAAGACGAAGGCTGGCGGTTGCGCAAAGATGGAAGCCGCTTTTGGGCGAACGTGATCATTAGCGCATTGCGAGACGAGTCCGGCAGGCTCCTCGGATTCGCCAAAGTGACGCGGGACTCTTCGGAGAAAATGGAGGCGCAGAAGGCCTTACAGAAGGAAGTTGCCGAAAGACGCGAGGCGCAACGTTTATTGCACAGGTCGGAAACGTCGCTCCGCCAATTGTCACTACATCTGCTTCGCACCCAGGACGAAGAGAGACGACGCATTGGCAGGGACCTCCACGACAGCCTCGGACAGTATCTCGCCGTGCTGAAAATGAAGCTGGAATCGTTTGCGACCTTCGTTGAACCGGGCAAAGATGATGCCGCGAAAGAGCTCAACGACTGCATTCGTCTGGCCGAAGATTCGATCAGGGAAGTCCGAACTGTTTCCTATCTGCTCTATCCACCCATGCTGGAGGAGATGGGCCTGGAATCGGCGATACAGTGGTACCTCGACGGATTTTCTGCCCGCAGCGGAATCAATACAGCCTTCGTAGTACAACCCGGCTTCGGCCGGCTTCCGCGCGACTTTGAATTGGCCTTGTTTCGCGTTCTTCAGGAGAGCCTGACCAACGTTCACCGCCATTCCGGAAGTCAGACGGCGCAGGTTCGCTTGTCGATGAAAGACGGATCGGTCGTACTGGAAGTCGAAGACGCGGGCAAGGGCGTCTCTCCGAACCTGTTGGAACAATCCGGCCAGGACTGGATGGGCGCACCCGGAGTTGGCGTGCGCGGCATGAACGAGCGGATGCGGCAGCTGGGCGGCAGACTGGAACTTGCCTCGAGCGACAGCGGAACCAGGTTGTCGGCAATCATTCCAGTCAGCGCGCCCTCATCATCCGCTCCGGCGTAGGCCACGAGGCCTGGGAGTTCAATGGCTGCAAGGATAGTGATCGCGGATGATCATGAGATTGTGCGCGAGGGTATTCGTACCCTTATCGACCGGTCGCGACCGGAGTGGGACATTTGCGGAGAAGCCACTAACGGCGAGGAAGCGATTGAAGCCGTCAAATCACTAAAGCCGGACGTGATTGTTCTGGACATCACCATGCCCAGGATGAGCGGACTGGAAGCGGCGCCCCGAATCGCGAAACTGGGGGTTGGCTGCCGGGTCCTGATGTTTACGATGCACGACTCGGAGAGGCTGGCAAGCGAAGTTCGCAACGCACAGGCTCAAGGCCTGGTTCTAAAATCTCAAGCCGCACGTGACCTGATTCGAGCGATTGAGCGCCTGCTCGCGGGAGGCACTTTTTTTGCCTCTGAGCCATCGCCCAAAGCTCTGGCTTGAACTTCAAGAATGGGTTGGGCCTGAATGTCAGTCGGAGCCAGGAAACCAACTACTGGTTCTGTTCGGGGCTTATTGCCTGCTTCTGATCTCCGCCACCTAGGGCACTCGCCGTCACCTCTGCTTCTTCTGATCGCCGGCGGGCCCACAAAGCGACATCGGCCCGCAAAACGTCAAGACGTTGCAGGGCATCAATGATGGCCTGACTTTCCTCAGGGGTCCCCCCCTGGTCCTGTGACAGCTCACTTTGTCTTTCTTGTATGGCTGACTCCGCTGCGCGGATTCGTTCTTCCATTTTTGACCAGTCGGTTTCGAGCACCGCAGCTTTGTAGAATTCATGCCACTTATATGTCATGTGAGTATCCCTCGTTCAGCGAGGCAGTCGCCTGTGACTCTAACCCGCTGAAGAATCCTGAGACCTGGCTGCCTTCCAGACGTAGAAATTCTTGTCATCCGCAAGAGTTTGGATCTCTATCCCCTGCGCAGTGGAAGCGCGATGCACCGCGGAACGCAGATTCGCCAGGCCAATTCCGCCCACGTCGGCCAGCGGAATTTCCATGGCCGCGCCCTCGGACAACATCTCCAACTCGCGAAGAATTCCCTGCACCAGGTCGTGGTGCTTTCCTTTTCTTCCCTTGTCAAGGTCGGCGACTTCCACCCGTCGGTATTTCAGGTCGCTGAGATTTTTCTGCTTTGATTCCCTGGCCATCGAGCTAACCTCCCTGCACGAAGTAATATAACAAATCTATAACTATACGACAACTATATTTTAACGTACTTTGTGTTCTTGTTTTGGATGCCGTAGTCTGTACGGGACAGTACCAACCATTTACTTTCTGATCTAAGCGGCGTTGTTTGTAGGCACGTTAGAGGAACCCACTATTCCCACCTTTTTTTAGTGGCCGGGGTACGATCCAGCCATGGAAAGAATTATTGACGGTCGAAGGCGCCCGTGCCGGAAGCGGCCGACGTGGTCTCAGCGCGAACGGCAATTGTCGTGGAGAGAAATTTTCCCGCACGCGAAAATTGTCATCGACCCTAAAAAGCTGGCGCAACTGAATTCCGAGATCGAAAAACGCGACCGCAGCATCTCGCACCCTGACTGGAACGCCCGCGAAAGGACGTTGACTTGCAGAAAAAAGTAGACCATTGGATGGAAGTCTGCCAGCTAGCCGCCCAGGAGCAGGATGTAAAGAAAATGCTCGACCTGACAGGCGAGATGCTGCGCCTGCTGGACGAAGAAAGTGCGAGTGCAAAGACAAATGGCACAAAAGCCTCAGACATCGGGCAAGGCCACCCCAAGAACACTGCACAAGCGTGATGGTGAGCAGTAGTAGCTCAATCTGACTTGTCCCATTCATGGCGTCATGCTGAGCTTGCGAAGCATCTTGCGCGCAGCAGAAATGCAGTGGAGCAGATCCGCCAGCGCCGCGTTACACCAGAAAGTTGATCTGTCAGTTGATCCTTACTCCAAGGCCGCAAGTGACCGCCGTCACCTCAACCCGGACGCGCCCGGTTGCGCAATTGCCCGCCATGCGTCGACAATAGATAAATGCTCCGCGACAAGGCCCTTATTCCCCTGTCCCACCAACACCAGCATTGTCTTGCGCTATGTGTGCGCCTGGACCGCGCACTCCAGGCCGGGGATGTGGATCTGGAAGCCTGGCAGGCCGAAATTCAGCAGATGTTCGAACAGGAAATCACCTTCCACTTTGCCGCTGAAGAGAAGGAACTGTTTCCGGTAGCGGCTCGCTTTTCTGAACTGCAACCGCTCGTCCAGGAATTAATCACCGGCCACGCCATGCTGCGAACTTTCTTTACTCGGGCCGCCGCCCGTTCTCTGCACACTGCCGGTTTGCAGGCGCTGGTGGAAAAGCTGGCATCCCACATCCGCAAAGAAGAGCGCGAGCTGTTTGAAGGCATGCAAAAGCTGATGAAACCGGAAGAGCTATCGGCCGTGGGTGTGGCTCTGCAGCAATCTCTTACCGATGCATCCAATGCATGCATTCTCCCCAGCGCAGCCACCAAGCTGCGGCCCAGGCAATAGGTCCTGTCACTCGGAATATCCATTGTCATCCTGAGCGGAGTAGCTGCTTCGCGAAGGGAAGCGGCCACGGAGTCGTAGGGCCCCTACCCTTCCACGGACTGTCGCGAGGCGCTCTCCACAAATGCTGCACACAGCTCAGAGCCACGCTGCATACCGGTGGCAGAGATCCTTCGGCTTCATGCGACCTTTCGTAAACGAAAGCTCGCACTCCGCTCTTGATGACAGACGTTAGGGTTTGATGACAGGCGTTTAAGTTTTGATGACACACGCTCTTTAGTAGTGCTGAATCCGCGACGGTACTTCCTTCATCTAGCAATCATGCAGGAAGAAGCAGATTTCATACCCCTCGTTGATTATGCGTCCCAAAGTGTTCAGCCATCGGTCGGACATACGCTGGATGAGTCCGGATTACTGGATGCTTATTCGAATGCTGTCGTCGGAGCTGCGGAAAAGCTTAGCCCCTCGGTGGTCAAGATCGATGTTGCGCAGGCCGCCACGAGCCGTTCGGGTCAACCGCGCGAACGCCAGGGCGGAGGGTCGGGTTTTGTTTTCACTCCCGACGGCCTGATTCTCACCAACAGCCACGTGGTCCACGATGCCACGCGTATTCAGGTCTCATTCGCCGACGGCCGCCGCTTCCCTGCTCACACCATCGGTGACGATCCCGCGACCGACCTGGCCGTGGTGCGAGTTGATGTACCTAACAATGACGCCCCCAGCCTGGTTGCCGCTCCGTTGGGCGACTCGCAGAAGCTGCGCGTGGGACAACTGGCGATTGCTATCGGCAATCCGTACGGGTTTCAGTACACGGTCACGGCCGGTGTAGTAAGCGCGCTGGGCCGCTCGCTGCGGTCTTACTCGGGAAGAATGATTGACGATGTGATTCAGACCGACGCCTCGCTCAACCCGGGCAACTCAGGTGGACCTCTGGTGACCTCCGACGGACACGTCATCGGAGTCAACACCGCAACCATCATGGGCGCCCAAGGGCTGTGCTTCGCCATTGGGATCAACACCGCGAAGTTTGTGGCGGGACGTCTGCTGCAGGATGGAAGAATCCGCCGCAGCTACATCGGCGTTGAGGCTCAGACGGTTCCTCTTCATCGGCGGCTGGTGCGGTTTTACAACCTGCCGCAGGAAACAGGAGTAGTGGTGAGTTCGGTGACGGCCGGCAGCCCGGCACAGAAAGCGGGACTGCGCGAAGGCGATGTGATCATCGCTCTCGAGAGCAACCCGGTAGCCGGAGTCGATGACCTGCACCGGCTGTTGACGGATGCGCGGGTGCGAGTTAGCAGTTCAATGACGGTTCTGCGCTGGACGGAAAAACTGGAATTGAACGTGGTACCGGAAGAAGCGCGCTGAGACGCACGAGCGCGAGGCTCGCGCCCACATATGCAAATCACAGAGGTGTTCCATGTGGAACATTGTGTCAGCGCTATGTTGTACGTACATTTGACAGCAGTGCCGGGTAATCGGCACTTTCGGCCAATCAGCGGAAACCGTTGAACAACACCACGTCGGTGTCGGCAAAGCGGGCACGGGTGAGAGCGAGTTTTTTGCCATCCCGAGACCATGCGTAAGCCAGAATCTGGGAAGGTTCGGTATCGAAGTGCGTCAGCTGCGCCGGCGCTCCACCCGCCAGCGGTTGGACATAGAGGTGGCGTACGTTTCCGCCGGGATCAAAAAGAAGATAAGTGACAGCGCGACCGTCCGGCGCCCAGCCGAAAATGTCGGATTGCTGTGGAATGCTGATCTCCTGCAGTGGCTTGCCGTCGAGGGTTGCCGCCACCAGGCGCAGCGACAGCGCGGAGCCCTGCCCTACACGCTTGTCAAACAGTATTGATTTTCCGTCTGGAGAAACCGACGCCTGATGAATATTGCCCCGAGCCAGCTCGGTGGGGGCACCGCCGTCGCTGGAAACCTTCATCACCTGGGGCATTCCCTGTCCAAAGCGCATGAAGACGATCTGCTTTCCGTCTGGAGTACAGGACGGAACGTCATCATATTGGCCGTCGCTGATCTGTTTCAGATCACCCGAATCCAGGTTAAGGCGCCACAAATTCAGGGTATTGTCGTCGAGATATCGGGTCAGAATCGCGACGTCGCCAGGGCCGCAGGCGGCGACGGTGGAATTCAAGGCGTCCTTGCCCAGCAGAGGAACCCGGCCGCTCCCGTCGGAAGCTGTGATGTAAGCGTGAGCCTGCAGATCAACTTGCAAAAGCCGTCCGTCGCTCATCCAGGACAAAGAAGAGCCGGTGGCTTGCTCGGTGGTGATGGGCTTCAACGTCAAATTGGTGGCCGCGTTCAGGGCGGCAGGAACGTCGCCCACAAAGATGCCGGCAGAGGGCCTTTCCTGAGCGGTGACGAATGACTTCCCGTCGGCGGTAACGCTTAGCGAGCGATACACATTCAGATCATTGCTGACCCGCAAGGCTTCACCAGAGGGATAGGGCTGAAACCAAACTTGCTGGCGAAAGGCGGTCTTGCGCTCGCCGCCGACCACGAATAAGCCTGACGAATCGGGCAGCCAGGCCACCATCGTGGCGAACAGGCCCGGAAATATCTTTCGGATCTGCCTGCCTTCGGGTGTGATGACGACAATAGACGACGCGTTTTTTCCGGTTTCGCCGGTGGAGAATGCGATCCCGGCACCTGCCCACGAGGGATCGGACAGAATTCCGGCAGGGCCGGTGGGGCCTTGAAAAATGACGTGCTCCGCGCTTCCATCGGCGTTCGCCACCAGAACCTGCCATTCCGAGGGATCCGACGCCAGCCGCAGATAAGTCATCTGCTTTCCGTCGGGCGAAAAACTTAATCCGCTGTACACGTCGCCGACAACCTTGCGGATGGGTCCACCAAGCGACGGCACGGCATACATGTTGATCACATCGGCTTCGTTGCCAAAGCGGGTGAAGTAGAGGTAATTGCTGTCAGGAGTGAAACTGAGACCCGGGCCGAAAAGAAAAGCCTCCGGGGAGGTCACGGCAACATCGCTGCCGGTGGCAATCTGCTTTACGTGGACACGGCGCTTGCCTTCGCGCATGGGGTAGGCGATCCACTTACCATCCGCCGAGATGGCAGCGGAATTGACCACGCTGCCATGCTCAGTGAGTTGCTGGATGCTGAGGTTACGAGTGTCGATGAGAGGTGCGGCGTGATGAAGAAGGGTGTACATGGCGACCACCACGAGCGCCAAAAGGCAAAACACTCCCGCTGCCAGCTTCAAAGTCCTGCCCGGCGAGGATGCCGGCAAATTTGCGGACGAAGCCACGGGCGAAGACACAGGGGAAACGCTCAAGATGGGTGCCGAAAACATCACGGAACTGGCAATCGCAGGGCCCGACGATGAAGCGAGAGCCTGCGTAGTGATTTTCGTTGCCGTATCCGCGGCCTGGGCGGGCTTGCGCCCGCTGTCGCTATCCCGCTTCAGCCGCTGCAGATCAGACCTCATTTCAGAAGCATGCTGGTAACGCAGGTTACGGTCTTTCTCCAGGGCCTTGGTGATCGTGTCCTCGAGGCGCGAGGGCAGGCTGGGATTCAGCCTTAGCGGAGGCACTGGGTCGCGCTCAAGAATAGCGTGGAAGATCACCGCCGAGGTGTCGCCCCGAAATGGAAGGGTACCAGTGGCCATTTCATAGAGGACTGCTCCAAAAGAAAACAGGTCGGTGCGTACATCCAGCGGTTTGCCACGCGCTTGCTCGGGCGACATATAGGCAACTGTTCCAAGCGTCGAACCCGGACTGGTCAGATGGGGCTCGTCGGCAGGCAGGGAGGCGGTGTTCCGCTCCGCCGCCTGGCTGGCGGATACGGGGAGGTCAGTGATTTTGGCCAGGCCGAAATCCAATATCTTGGCGTGCCCTCGCTTGGTAACGAAAATGTTGGCGGGTTTGATATCGCGATGGATGATGCCTTCGGTGTGAGCAGCGTCGAGCGCGTCGGCCAATTCGATAGCCACAGAAAGTAGTGTGTCCAGTTCGAGCGGTCGACCGGCTATCAGCTTCTGCAGGGTCACGCCATCCAGATACTCCATGGCGATGAAGCGATGGCCTTCGTGTTCGCCGATTTCGTAAATGGTGCAGATGTTGGGATGGTTGAGCGACGACGCAGCACGCGCCTCGCGCCGGAAGCGTTCAAGCGACTGGGAATCCTGGGCGACGCCGGGAGGAAGAAATTTGAGGGCGACAAAGCGGCCGAGAGTGATGTCTTCGGCCTTATAGACGACACCCATGCCACCGCCACCCAGCTTTTCGATCACGCGGTAATGGGAGATGGTTTCGCCGAGCATGCTGTCTGATCGAAGCCGCGAAACGTGTGATCAGTCTCACCTGCGATGAATCTTAGGGAGGGGCGGGAAACAAGTCAATGCAAGCGTGAAGCGGCGGAGGCGAAGTTGCAAACTGTCTCCTCCCGCTATGAAGGCAGCAGGATGATCAGGTCCGAGCGCCGCTGCGAACAACCTGGGTCCGCAAGTACTAGATTGAAGCCAATCCGTACAGATATTCCACCTGCGAGCGCACGGCTCCGTCCATGCCTTGCACATTCGGATTGGTTGACTCGATCACGTAGTACTCATCGGGCGCGTGGGCGCCGCTGCCATGGCCCATTCCGAAGTGGCCGGCGGGCAGGTGCAGAGGATCACCGGTAAAGACGTATCCCGGCCACGAGCCTGCGCTGCGCGGCAGAATGATGGGGTCGATTCCCTTGCCGCGATAGAAAGTCACCTGGGCGCGGATCAGCGGGGCGTCGGCGGAGGTGCTGTTGGGATCGTAACCTCCCGTCATGTTTACCTCGATGTCTCCAAAGCCGTGTTTGGCCAGGTGAGCTTTGAGCGCAGCCAGGGCTTCGTCGGCTTTCATGTCAGGCACCAGACGCAGATCGAGCTTGGCCACGGCGCGGTGCGGCAAAATAGTCTTGCCGCCAGGTCCGGTGTAACCGCCAACCAGGCCCTCGATATTGACGGTTGGCCGGGACTGCAACAGTTCAAGCGCATGCTGATAGTCGACGTCGTGCACCCAGTGATCCACGCTGAGCTGCTTCATGGCAACCTTCTCGTCAAGACGGCGTGCTGCTTCGGCAATCATTTTCTTTTCCGCCTCGGAGACGGGGCGAGCCTTGTCGGCGAAACCCTCAATCGCCGGAGTATTGCCGTCCGGCGAAACCAGCGTCACCAGGGCTTCCACCAGGTGCCAGGCCGGACTGTCGAGCATGGCCTTGGTGCTGGAGTGGACGTCCTTGCGCGGGCCCCGGCCCCACTTTTCGCCGCTGGAGACAAGCTCGAGTTCGACCACGCCTTTCGCGCCTAACGTCATGGTTACTTTGCCGTCGAGATCCTGCTCGGCGGAGGGCATATAGACTCCGCTGCATTTACGCAGAGCGGCCAGAACCTCGGGCCGGCGAACAATCTGCGGGAAATGAGGCGAACCAATTTCTTCCTCTCCTTCAGCCACCAGCACCAGGTTCACCGGAAGCTTGCGCCCGGCACCACGAAACGCGTGCAGCGCGGCGATGAATGAAGATTCGGGGCCTTTCTGATTGACCGCGCCGCGGCCAACCACGCACTGGCCGACGTTGGGCTTGTCAACGAGGGCCGCGTCAAACGGCGGCGATGACCACTCAGCAGGATCGGCCTGCTTCACGTCATACATGAAGTAAAGACCAACGGTGCGCGGAGCACCGGCGTCGAGCGTGGCGAAAATGCCGGGCTGGCCGTCGGTGGGGACCTTGGTGACGTCGGCGAATCCGGCGTCACGCAGCATGCGCATGGTGAGCTCGCAGCCTTCATCCACTCCACGTTTCTCGGCGGCTATCGAGGGCTGGCGAATCCACTGCTGCAGACGCTGCACCGATTCGTCGTGGCGCTTCTCGATTTCCTTTTGGATGGCGGCGAAATCAGGGTTGTCGGCAGCGAAAGATTTGCGGGAGAAAGCAAGAGCAGCGGCGCTGGCGGCGGTAGCCTGGAGGAATCTGCGTCGGTTCATGGCCGCGAGGATAATTGCAGGGGATAGGGAGTGTCCAGTGAGTGAGGCAATCGCGAAACTGCAAAAACATGAAGCCTGCATGAAAGGCTCGGAGACCCGTTCCCGCATGGTCATACCAGGCAGACAGTGGCCGGCCCACGACCTGCCACTTTGGTATCATTGCAAGGCCCGCCCCCCTATGTTAGCTTCAACAAACAGCAGAGGTTAGTTTGCAATCGACGATTCCCGCCGGGCTGGATCGCAAAGAAGCGGACGTTTATCATCGGCTCGATCCGGCGCGGCTCCCAAGGCACATCGCCATTATCATGGACGGAAACGGGCGCTGGGCGCGGCGCAGGCATTTGCCGCGCGTGGCCGGGCACCGGGCCGGCGTGGCATCGGTGCGCTCGACTGTGGAAACCGCGGCGCGCATCAAAATTCCTTCTCTGACTCTGTATGCCTTCTCGGAAGAAAACTGGAAGAAGCGTCCTCGCAGCGAAGTTGATTTCCTGATGGGCTTGCTGTGCCGATTCCTCAAAGCCGAAGTTCCCACTCTCAACAAGAATAATATCCGGCTCGAGTACATCGGGCGCCAGCAGGAACTGCCTCCCACGGTGCAAGAGAAAATGGAGTGGGCGCGGCAGGCGACCGCTCAGAATACGGGAATGGTGCTTACGCTTGCCTTGAATTACAGCGCACGGACCGAGATCGTGGACGCATTTCGGTCGATCGTGAATGCGGCGGCTCGCAATGGCGGCCTGAACCATCTGGAAATAGACGAAGATGCCGTGTCGCAGCACCTTTATACGCGCCACCTGCCCGATCCCGATCTGGTGATCCGCACCAGCGGCGAGATGCGGCTTAGCAATTTTCTGTTGTGGCAGTTGGCGTACGCCGAAATCTACGTCACTCCGACCCTGTGGCCGGAGTTTCGCGGAGTACATCTTCTGGAAGGCATAGCCGAATACCAAAAACGGGAGCGGCGCTATGGCGGACTGGCCGGGGACGCAGCTCACCCACACAGCTCGAATCATCAATCCAACAATCACCAGTCGAATGGACAGCCATCAGGCAGTCACGTGAGCCCTCATCACCAGACGAAGACCGGCCGGAGCTAAAACGGCTTGCAGCTACTGAAAAGAATTCTGACCGCGGTGTTGCTGATTCCGGTCGTTCTCGCGCTGGTATTGCGGGCGCCGGTCGCAGTTTTGGCGATGGTGGCGGCGCTGGTGGCGCTGCTGGCCATTCAGGAACTCCTCAGGTTGTCCGAAGCCTACAAGGTCAGGCCGTTTCAGTGGCCAACATACATTTTCGTTGGATTATTTTTCCTTTTCCTGGCGGTGAATCCCGGGCACGAGAGTCCGCTGCTGTCGACCGCTGTATTTGCCGGTACAGTGGCTTTCGCCGCCGCTCTGGCTCCGTTTGTGTTTCTAGTGATCGGCATGCGCCAGGATGATCTCAGTACCGGCTTCGCGGCAGCGATGACGTCAGCATTTGGGTTTACCTACATCGCGCTGCCGCTTGGTTTTCTGGTGCAGATTCGCGAACAGGCTTCGGGAGCTTTCCTTCTCCTGTATTTGCTGTTGCTGGTGTGGGCGGGGGACATCTTTGCCTATTTTGTGGGACGCTCGCTGGGGCGCCACCTGATGTCGCCGCGCATCAGTCCTCGCAAAACCTGGGAAGGAACCCTGGCATCGCTGATCGCAAGTCTGGTCGTGGGAATGCTGCTTTACAAGTACGCGTTGCCCATCAGTACAGCGCTGCTCAACGCGCATCTCATCGAAAGGAAGGACGGGTTGTTTGCCCTGGAGAGACCGCCATTGTGGCCGACACTGCTGCTTTCCGCGGCGATCAATGTGGCAGCGCAACTGGGTGATCTGGTGGAGTCGCTGATCAAGCGCGGCGCCGGAGTAAAAGATTCGGGAACGATTCTTCCTGGTCACGGAGGCATGCTGGACAGGGTCGATGCGCTGCTCTTTGCCGCGCCGGTGCTGTGGTACTATGCGGCTTGGCGCGTGTTGCAGTAGTGGTATGCTGAAGCACCGTTCGTATCCGCCACTCAGACCGCTCCATCCCGATACCGCACTTAGCTCCCCCAAAGCTGGCGGAACCAGAACGGCTTTCCACGGACGCTGTCAGACTCTCGTTAGCGCCCGGCCAGAGGGATTGCCGGAAAACGAGACCGGACGGAACTATAATCGATGGGGATCATCGTATCCATCTGCTTCGCCAGCGTGGAGTGGATGTTGACGCGCTTTCGGGTGAGATCGTGGTAAAGGCGGACTCGTAACGCATGTGGAAAGAGCTTTATTGGATTGATGGTCCATGGCGTGGAAAGCCGGCGGGGGCGCAAGGCATGACATTCAAATCGCTTCCGATCACTGATCGCGGAGTTCCTGATTTTGAAACTGAAGTGACAGCAGCCTTGGAAGAGGTCAACGCCGATCTCGCGGCCGGCAAGAGTGTAGTTGTCCATTGCCGGCAAGGAATCGGCCGTAGTGGGCTGGCGGCAGCATGCTTACTTATTGGCAGGGGTTTGAGTCCGAACAGAGCGGTGGATGTCGTGAGCGCCGGACGCGGAATGAGCATTCCCGAAACACCAGAACAGAGTAGGTGGATTGATCGCTATGCGTCAGTCCTGGCGAGCCCCCAGCCAAATCCTGCTGCTCAAAGTCAGGGGTTACGGTCCCGCTCATGACACGCATCGCCATCCTGGGTTCCACCGGCTCGATAGGCCGCAGCACTCTTAGCGTTGTCGAGTCGTATTCTGGGCGCTTCGAAGTGGTTTCCCTGGCTGCCGGGCACAACGTGGGAGCTGCGTTCGAACAGGCCCGCCGCTGGAAGCCCAAGGTAATTTCACTGGCCACGGAAGTCGATGCTGAGATTCTGCGATCACATCTCAAGACGGCCGGAGTTAAGGGAATCGAAGTCGTGCACGGATCGGCGGGAGCGATCAGGGTGGCAACTCTTCCCGAAGTTGATTTCGTGGTGAGCGCCATCGTGGGTGTGGCGGGGCTCGAAGCCACCTACGAAGCCGTCAAGGCGGGCAAGACGGTGGGCCTGGCCAATAAGGAATGCCTGGTCGCGGCGGGTGAACTGATCACTGCGGAAGCGCGTCGCCAAGGCAAGCCGCTCTTGCCAATCGACAGTGAGCACAATGCGGTCCACCAGTGCCTGCGGGGCGGACGCATGGAGGAAGTGGAACGCATCTGGCTGACCGCTTCCGGCGGGCCGTTTCTTTACACACCAAAGTCTCAATTTTCTGCAATTTCCGTGGAACAGGCATTGAACCACCCCACGTGGAAAATGGGGCAACGGATCACGATCGACTCGGCAACCTTGATGAACAAGGGATTTGAGGTGATCGAGGCGTGCCGTTTGTTCAACTTGCCGCCCAGCCGGGTGCAGGTCGTAGTGCACCCACAATCCACAATTCACTCCATGGTAGAGTTTGTGGATGGCAGCATACTTGCTCAGTTTTCAGTAACGGATATGCGTCTGCCGATTTTGTACGCTTTAACGTATCCGGAGCGGGTGGTTTCCTCTATGCGCTTCCCGGTCATGGACTTACGGCACCTCGAGTTCCTGCCCCCGGATGTGGAAAAATTCCCTTGTCTGGGTTTGGCTTACGAAGCGGCTGAGGCTGGGGGTGCGAAAACTGTTGCGCTCAATGCAGCCGACGAAGTGGCAGTAGCGGCGTTCCTGCAGGGCCGCATCCAGTTCAATGGCATTCCAGAGATCATCCGGGAAGTTGTATCTGCAACGGAAGTGGGCACGCTGGAATCTATAGGTCAGGTGTTGAAAGTGGATTCCGAGGCACGCGCGGCCGCCCGCGAAAGAATTGAGCGATTGGAAGAGAGGCCGGCGAGGGTTCCGTCGCTCTCTACTGCAACGCGAGTGGAGTAATACTTTCTTATGTCTGGATTCTTAATTTCTGTGCTCGCCGTGGGCGTGATTCTGGGATTCATGATCCTGATTCACGAATTCGGCCACTTCGCGGTGGCCAAGCTGTTGGGAGTTCGGGTTGAGCAGTTTGCCATTGGTTTTGGCAAGCGCCTGTTCGGTTTCAGAAAAGGCGAGACCGACTACCGCATCAACGCGCTGCCGCTCGGTGGTTACGTCAAAATGAGCGGCGAGAACCCGATGGATGAACGCAGCGGTGATCCGGCAGAATTCATGTCGCACCCGCGGTGGCACCGGTTTCTGATCGCCATCGCCGGCCCCGCGATGAACATTCTGTTCGCGGTTGGCCTGCTTACCTGCGTTTACATGGTGCACTACGAATATCCGTCATTTTTTGACGAGCCTGCGGTCATCGGATGGGTGCAGCAGGATACGCCCGCTGCCAAGGCTGGAATCCAGGCAGGAGACCGGATTGTCCGCATTGAAGGCATCGAGAATCCAACCTGGGAACAGGTCATCCCGCGGGAAGCATTGAATCCCAACCAGCCTCTCGACGTCACCATCGAACGCGACGGGAAGCTCCTGACCAAAAACATCGTGCCCGAAGCTTACGGCCCGAACCAGATGGGCTCGGCTGGCTGGGCTCCCAAAGAGGCGAGCTTTCCGATTACTGACCTGGAAACGGGCATGCCAGCCGAAAAAGCCGGGATGAAGCTGGGCGACCAGATTATCAGCGTGGACGGTCAGCCGATCACTGGCCTGGAGGCAATGATCGAGAGCCTGAAGCGCACCAGGGACAAGCCGATTCAGATCGTTGTACAGCGCGCGGGAAAGCCTCTCAGCTTCACCGTGACGCCGGTGCTGTCGGACATCAGAGGCGATCAGCGTTACCGCGTAGGCGTGGGAAGCGCTCCCATGACGGTCTCCACCTTGTCGCTGGTGGAAGCATTTAAGAAATCGGTGGAGCAGAACAAGCAAGGTTCACTGCTGATTCTGGAGCTGGTACAGAAGATGGTGCAGCGCAAGATTTCCATCCGCTCCATCGAAGGCCCCATCGGCATTGGCCGGGCAGCCGGTCAGGCTGCCAGCAAGAAAGGCTGGACCCCGCTGCTGGAATTGACTGCGGGAATCAGCTTAAACCTGGGCATCTTTAACCTGCTGCCCATACCCATCATGGATGGCGGCGTGATCCTGCTGCTATTTGTGGAGAGCCTTATCCGCCGGGACATCAGCCTGCGGATCAAAGAACGGATTTACCAGGCCGCATTCGTGTTTCTGGTGCTGTTCGCGGTGATGGTGATCTATAACGACGTGGCTAAAATGCTGCCCGGCGTAATGGGGAGAATGCCATAAAGGCAGCTGCTGGCTTCTGGCTTGACCTGGTCTGTGTGGGGCGGACACTCCTGTCCGCCGCTTTTGACCCTGGACTTTTCGCATCCAGTCGATACAGGGTTTCTCTTCGTCCTGCAAAGACAAAAAAAACAACCCCACACGGGCACCAAAGGCGGCATCCATCGCCTTAATCCATTCATTCTGAGGATTTTAGGTGCTGACGGCTGAGAGCTGACTGCCGAGAGCTTCCTTTCCGCGTGTTAAAATAAAGCTTCCCCATGGCTGATATTCACCGCAGAAAAACCCTTACCGCCTTGATTGGCGGCGTGCGAGTGGGCAGCGATGCACCAGTTGTGGTGCAGTCGATGACCAATACCGACACCGCAGACATTCCATCGACTGTAAAGCAGGTTGCGGCACTGGCTCGAGCCGGATCTGAGTTGGTCCGGGTCACCGTCAACAACGAAGAGGCCGCCGCCGCAGTCGCACCCACAGTCGAGGAACTCGACAGGCAAGGCGTCCGTGTTCCCATTATCGGCGACTTCCACTACAACGGACACATCCTGCTGAAGAAGTATCCCGAGTGCGCGCGGGCGCTGGCGAAGTACCGCATTAACCCCGGCAATGTTGGGATTGGACGTAAAGACGATAACAACTTCCGCACCATGATTGAAGTTGCGGTTGAGAACCAGAAGCCGGTGCGTATCGGAGTGAACTGGGGATCGCTCGACCAGGCTCTTCTCACCAGGATGATGGATGAGAATTCGCTGCTGGCCGAACCGAAAGACGCACGCGAAGTCACCATGGAAGCGATGGTAGTGAGCGCGCTGAACTCCGCCGCTTTAGCTGAAAAGTACGGTCTTCGGCCTGACCAGATCATCCTGAGCGCAAAGGTGAGCGGAGTACAGGATTTGATTGACGTTTACCGCTCGCTGGCGGCGCGCTGCAACTATCCACTGCACCTGGGGCTGACCGAAGCTGGAATGGGCGCCAAAGGCGTCGTCGCTTCGAGCGCCGCGATGGGCGTTCTACTCCAGGAAGGAATTGGCGACACCATCCGGGTTTCACTGACTCCCGCTCCCGGCGGAGATCGCACGGAAGAAGTTCGCGTGGGACAGCAGATTCTGCAATCGCTGGGAATTCGCAGCTTTACACCGCAGGTGACGGCGTGTCCGGGATGCGGCCGCACTACCAGCACCTTCTTTCAGGAAATGGCGCAGCAGATTCAGTCCTATCTGCGCGATCAGATGCCGGTATGGAAGGGACGCCACACCGGCGTGGAAGAGATGAAGGTAGCGGTGATGGGCTGCGTGGTCAATGGCCCCGGCGAATCGAAGCATGCCAGCCTCGGCATCTCGCTGCCCGGAACGTTTGAGGAACCGAAAGCGCCTGTCTATGTGGACGGCCGCCTGTTTACCACGCTCAGGGGCGACAAGATTGTTGCCGAGTTTATTCAGATCCTCGACGACTACGTGGAATCGCATTACGCGGCGAAAGAAGAAGTGGCTGCAAACATCTAGCAAGACCACGCGGGGACTGCCGCCCACATTAGGCTAGCAAGGACAGGCTGGGATTCGTCCCGTCATCTATGGGATCGGCGATTTTTTCCAGCAGGGGATAGCGTTCCAGCAGTGGCTCCGGGGCGCTCACCCGTTTGCCGGTCAGCATGTTCTTGAGTTGCAGGGCATTCACCGCACCCTTGGCCTCGAAGTGGTTGTTGGCGACGACGTAGGTGACTTCGGCTTTCTTCGCGATGTGGACGATTTTCTCTTTCCATCCTGCCAGCTCATTTTCGCTATATAGGTAGTTGTAGCGATCGGCGCCGGTTTCCGCGTCGAACCACTGATCGTAGTTTCGTCCGTGCAGGCGAACGTAGCCGACCGGGGAGGTCACGTGCTCGGTAGGCACCAGCGAACGGCCGATCAGCGGCTGATCGATATTGCAGAAGGCCACGTTCTTCTGCATAAAATCGTTGATGGTGTCGGGATTCTCCCAGCTGTCATGGCGCACTTCGACAACTCGCGGATATTCGATGAACTGGCGCAACAGCTTTTCCAGATATTCGCGGTTGAGTGATGTGTTCTTGAATGAAACCGGAAACTGAATCAGCAGCGCGCCCAGCCTGCCTTCTCCCGCAAGTGCCTCCAGACCTTCGCGGGCCAGCGCCTCGTCTTCATCGTTAGGCCTGATCGATGCGGCGGAGGTCGGCTCCATGACAGCCATGGGATTATGAGTAAACGAGCGATGCAGCTTGGCGGTAAACATAAAGTTCGGATTCACTGCTTTCGCGGTTCGCACCCAGAGTTTCGCCAGGTGGGGCTTGATGTGTCCGTAGAAGGACGTGTTGATCTCGACCATGTCGACGCAGCGCGCCAGGATATCGAGAGGATGCTGTTTGCGATGCCGCATCCCGGGCGGATAGAAGATTCCCTCCCAGTCTTTGTACGACCAGCCGGCAGTGCCGACGCGGATGTGCGGGGATATTTCCACTGTGTGCGGCAAATATCTGCCTGCTGGCAGGTTAGCATAGGGCAGAGGCACGGCGGAGGGCGGCCGGGAGAAAACTTTCTCCTTTTCTTCTCTCACGCCAGGCTCTAGAATCGACTCAATCAACCTTAATCATGGGAACCACTCTGCTTATATTGCTGGTCGTTCTGAACCTGCTCCTTGTGGTGCTGGCGGCGGCGTTGCTGCGCCGGAATTCGGGGACTTCGCAAACTGCGGGGCTGGCAGAACTTACGCGTGAGTCGGCCAGTTTGCGCGAATCGCTCTCACAAAAATTCGCCACGGCTACTGCTGACATGGCCAGCCGGCTGGAAAGTACGAAGGGAGATCTTCGCCAGGAAGTCACCGACCGATTGAGTCAGGGATTCAGCGAGATTCGAACCACAGTCGAAGGTCAGCTGACCGGCGGGCGGCAGGAACAGACCCAGGACATGCGGCAGGCCCGCACCGAACTGACCACGGCTCTGGCGCTTACTACTTCTCAACTCAAGGCAGAGTTCGACAGCCTCAACCAGAACACTGCTCAGAGTCTGGACTCGATTCGCGACCGCGTCGACGTCAGGCTTCTCGCCATCACCGACCAGGTGCAGCAGAAACTCGACCAGAACATTAAGGAAGGCTTTGCTCAGTTCGAAAAGGTGCAACAGCACCTCAAGGCAGCGGAAGAACAGTTGCGGGAAGTGGGCGCACTCGGGCATTCCATCAACGACCTGAACAACATGCTGAAGCTGCCCCACTTGCGCGGCCAATTCGGCGAAGCCAGCCTGGAACGTTTGCTGGCGGATTTTTTGCCGGCGCACATGTTCGAAATACAGTCGTCCCCGGGAGATGGTAACGGACGTGCCGACGCGGTCATTCAGTTCCCCGACCGGCGGCTTCCCATCGATGCCAAGTTTCCTCGCGAACAGGTCCTGGCAATGTTTCAGAGCAATGTACAGTCGGAAATTGACGACGCGCGGCACGAGTTTGTGCGAGTGATGAAAACTGAAGCCAAGCGGATCAAGACATACATTCAGCCGGAAAATGGCACCACTGACATCGCTTTGATGTACCTGCCCAGCGAAACGCTTTATCTGGAAACCGTTCGAAATCGCGAACTCGCGGACTGGCTCAATCTGCAGCACGTGTATCCGGTATCGCCGAATACTCTGCTGATGACTTTGCAGACCATCGCGCTGGTTCACAAGTGGTATGAAGTCGCCAGCCGCTTTGAGAAAAGCCGTCTGGAGCTGGCCAAGGCGCAAAAATCTTTCGATCACTTCCAGAGCCAGTTCGAAAACGTGGGCAAGAATTTGAACAAGGCTCAGGAAGCCTTCGATACAGCGCAGAGACATCTGAAAACCTACCGCGGGCGGGTAACCGCTCTAAGCGGACAGGAACAGCTGGAACTGGATGCGGCAACGGCCTCCGCGAAGAGTGATGATGAGCCAACCCTGCCCCTGCCGCTGATCGATAAAGCCAGCGCCTAGCTCCCCCACACATCCCTGGCTGTGCCGCCACGTACCGCTGCGCGTCGAGCACTCCTTCCGCCATGTCGATTCCAGGGTTCGGAAGTCTTCATCCGTCGCGACCCGGCCACAGGCGACGTAGTCCTGTCTCGAAGGCCAGAATCCCGGGAGGATTTCTTCGAACTCGCTGACGCAATCAACGTGCCTGAAGGTTTCATGGCTGGCCGTGACGACCGGCCGCCGCAGAAGCGAAAGCTCTTCTGATGATGGTGCGTTACTTGCTCGACACCAGCACAGCCAGCTATGCCATAAAGGGCAATGTAGCGAAGGTGCGCGAGCGGTTACTGACAATCCCGATGGCTGAGCTGGGGATCTCAGTACTCACCGAGGCTGAAATACGATTGGGAGTGCCCCGATTGCCCGGAGCGATCCGCCTGAAAACTCTGGTCGAGGAGTTCCTGTTGCGGGTTGAAGTATTTCCCCTGGACTTCGGAGGCTGCCGGACAATACGCCGAGATCCGTGCCGCTCTCGAAAAGTTCGGAAGACCAGTGGGCAATATGGACATGCTGATAGCTGCCCACGCTTTGGCAGCGAACGCTATCCTGGTCACGCACGATCGGGTGTTCCGGCGAGTGAAGGGTTTGAAAATCGAGGACCGGAGCAAGGCATAACCAGTAAACGGAACCTTCAAGTCCTCAGACGGAGGTTTCCGTGGAATCCCACGCTTCGCAAAATACGCGAAGCATGGGGCAACATTGTCCGGTATCCGGCAGCTTTCCTAGGCGCCCCGCCTGGTTTTCAGCTCGGCCAGCAACTGCTCGATGCGATCTTCTTTTTCGAGCGCAGCCAGACGCTCCTCTGTGTCATCGCCCGCGATTTCGGATTTGGCCTGACTGTGCGCTTCGGCGTGGGCGACTTTGTGTTTCATTCGGTCGAAGGCGGCGGCGCTGGAGCCGTTGCCGGCAGCCATCCTGGCGTCACTGGCTTTCGCTGCAGCCCGGGCACGGCGATGCTGGGCTATCAGCAAGTCGGCCCTGGCTTGCGCTTCGGTTAGTTTCTGTTCCAGTTGACGCAATGCGGTTTTCAGATTTTCTACCTGCGCCTTTTGATCGGCGACCTGCTGACCGAAGCCCTCGCTCAGGTCGCGATAGCTTTCTACGCGTTGCAGGGCGGCTCGGGCCAGGTCGTCATGCTTTTTGTCGACGGATAATTCTGCCTTGCGCATCCACTCCGCGACTTTGTCTTCATTTTCTTTCTGTTTTTTTTCCAGCAGATGCTGGTCGGCGATGGCGATTGCCACCTGGGTCTTGACCTGCAAAAGCTGGTTCTGCATATCGAGAATCACCTGCCTGATCATTTTTTCAGGATGTTCGGCTTTGTCAATCAGGTCGTTAAGATTGGCTCGGACTAAAGTGGAGACTCTTTCCAGTAATGCCATGATGAACTCCTTTTTGTGTAGAGACCTAGCTTGCTGCGTCTGTGCAATAACATCTGGGCGCGTGACGGGAGACGTAGCGAGCTACGTCTCTGCGGCTAAAGCTGTGAGCTTTTAGCCTGGTGCTTTTCATGGACAACTTCGCACTCCGCGCAGCTGCTGCCGCGAAGGCTGCTTCCGATTGCAACTCCTATGGCGATTCCTGCCGCCAGCCAGATCGCTATATGGCCCGCGAAGACGCCGGTCGCGGCGCCAATGCCGGCGCCAAGTGCGAGGCCAAGACCGATTTGCGTCGAAGGTTTTTTCATGCGCGTTTACCTCTGAACCGCAGATTCCTCGCGGACTGAAGTCAGCCCGGAATGACAAGGTTTGTGTGAGTGCTGAGGGGCGGGACGAGTCCCGCCCCCGCCAGCAGTCACATCCCAACTACTTCCCTGCTCCGCCATTCGACGGAGGGGCATCGGGCCTGGGCGACTTATCGCCGATCTGACGGACCTTGCCCAGCAGTTCTGACATCGGCATTCCCGATAACGTCTCGAACAGAGCTGGCACTTGCGCCGCCATTTTCGCGATGTCCCCGGTGATCTTGTTCATTCCGGAGGCATCGCCATTGCCGGTTGAGACGATCGTGATCTTGTCCACATTGGCCAGCGGGCTGGCCAAGGCCCGGACGATTTCCGGCATGCCGGTGAACAGCTTGTCGATAACCGCGGCCTGGTTGTATTCCTGGTAAGCCTCGGCTTTCACGTTCATGGCTTTGGCTTCGGCCTCACCTTTCCTGAAGATGATCTCGGCTTCTGCCTCGCCTTGCGCGCGAATCGCCGACGCATGGCCGTCCGCCTCAGACATGAGTCGCTGCCTTTCGGCCAGGGCCAGAGTTTCGATTCGTTGACGCTCGATCTCCGCTCCCTTCAATACGGTCGCGATCAGTTCCTTCTCGCGGCGATTGATTTCCGCCTCCTGCACTTTGACCTGTTGTTCTTTCTCGATCTGTTGCACCTTCACCTGCTCGGCGATGACCTGCTGCTGCATGATGTTGGTCTGGATGTCGTAGGCCTTGTCCGCCTGCGCCTGCTGTCGCTTGGTGACTTCGACGTATTGCGCTTTCTTGACTTCCAGGTCACGCTGCGCTTCGGCTTGCTTCGCCAAAGACAGGGTTTCCGCGAGTACCCGCTCCTGGTCGGCCTGAGCTCTGGCGACTGCGGATTCTCGCTGCGCCAGGGCGCGCTTGATGGCGGTATCGCGATCGGCTTCCGCCGTGGCGACGTCGGCATCCCGCTTGATGCGTGCGACATCGGGCTTGCCCATGTTGGTGATGTACTCGTTCTTGTCGCGGACTTCCTTGATGGTGAATGAAATGACTTCAAGCCCCATCTTGTTCATGTCTTCCGCGCAGGTGGAACGCATGCGGTCGGACACCATCTCCGGCTGTTTCACGATTTCCTCCACCGTGAGCTGGCCGATGATGCCCCGCAGATGTCCTTCCATGACCAGGCGGATCAGGCCTTCGCGCTCCTGATCGGTCTTGGTAAGAAATTGTTCGGACGCAGTCAGGATGGACTCCATGTCCGATTTGACTTTGATCTGCGCCACCGCCTCGACGGTGACTGCCACGCCCTGCTTGGTGTAGAGATCCTGCTGCGGGGCCACGTCGAACGACATCAGTTCCAGCGAAAGCTCGCGGCAGATCTGGACCATCGGGAAAACCAGCGTCCCGTGACCCTTCACTACCCGGGTTCCGCCAAGTCCGTAAACGATCAGCGCTTCGTGGGGGCCGGCCTTGCGATAGAGCCTGGCCATTCCGCTCATGAGAAACAGAATGGTCATTACGCCCAGCCCGACGAAAATCCAAATCTCGAAAATATGTGACATCCCGAACATATTGCCTCCTCTTTCGGGTGCCCAGAAGCTGCAACCACAAAGGGCACGAAGCTACACGAAGGAAACTACGAGCATTCACTTCATGTATTTTCGCGAGCTTTCCGGCTCTTTCTGATCAGGTTCAGGTCGTTCATGATTTTTTCCGGCTCACGATGACCGAGAAACACTTCGCCGTCCGACAGCATGATGCGAACGCCGCTGTTGCCCCATACGTAGGCCCGCCGCTCTCCAAGGCCGCGAATGCCATAGCCTCCCATCGCATTCCAGGGCGCGACCGCATAGGCCTTAATGTTCTCGAGCGGAATTGAGCGCAGACGGAATCCGAGAGTGCTGATCTCCACGCCCTGCGCAGTGAAGCGATAATGAAAACCGCTCCAGGCCAGGGCCGTGACTGCCAGCAGAATCAACGCGGGCAGAGACATTACCAGGCGCAAGCCACGCAACGGAACCGCAGCGATCACAATCAGCTCAATCGCCGTAAGCATGGCAAACCCCAGCGCCCACAGTGGAGCGGCATGGACCTCTTCAGCCTGCGCAACGTCAGAATGCCGGGGCAATTCGGAGCCACGCTTCGTGACCAGAGCGACAACCATCACTGCAACCGCAGCCACAAAGAGAACGACGAGTGCCGGCACGATGTTCAGCGGTGCGCCACTGATGTTGTAGTTCAGCAGCCCGTCATTGATGCTGAACAACACGCCGATGACCAGGTACAGCATGGCCAGCAATGACCAGGCGAGGGCGTCCGGCCTGCGCACGCGGGTAAGCGCCCAGGTAAACGCCGCCAGCAACAGGAACGTCAAACCCAGAGAAAAAATGAGCGAGGTCTCACGCGGCATCCAGCCGTTGGGTTGTCCGGAGACGCCGAAGTGAGTGGCCATCCTGGCGGGCAGCTGATTCCACACCGACCAATACTGGAGGCCAGTCAGCGGCAGAGCCAGCCAGAGTATGGCTGTCAGTGCGCGATATCGTTTGCTGTCCATTTGAATCTCTCCGATGATCACAAACCATTACTGCTGCGTTCTTGCCGACTGAGCACGAGCGTGGACGCTCGCGCCTACATTGAGTCGCCTGACATTTCTGACCACAGGCGCACGTACGCAATTCCCTTCTCGTAGCGGGTCACGATGATTTCCGATCCCTTCGCAATCGCATTTCCGGCCTCGGTGCGCGCTCCCGATGTGCGACGCGTTCCCGCTTGCGAATAAATGATTTCACCCGTCCCGTTCTCGCGAATCGTTACCGAGACTCTGCCCAGCACGCCGGCCATTTCGTAGTCCGCGGGATCCATGATTTCTTCCTGCGAGATCAACACCCGGCTGAGAAACAGAAACACAATCCCCCCACCGACAAGCCCGGTGAATACGGCCAAGCCCGAGCCCCGAAACAAACCAGATGCCCGAATAGCGCGCCAGCAGATACCCCGCCCCGCCGAACCACGCCAGAAAAGCGGTCAGCGTGATGAAGTTGAACGGGGAAATATTCCCCGTGTGACTGTGGGCACCTGCGTTCCCATCGGGTACTGACGTTGCCTGAGCCTGGCCAGCCGGAGCAGTGTGAACATGAGGCGCCGCGTGCACATGTGAAAAATGGGGCAGGTGCAGGTGCCAGCGCAGACCTCCGGCAAGGAACGACAGCAAGCTGAACGAGAATCCCACCGCGAAACAAATGAGATAAAAATCCGCCCAGGTCATAAACGCCGCCTTTCCTGACGGTTCGGCGCGGGGTGTCTGCCCTGCTCGGGCTTCAACGCCTCCAGCAACCGGTCCGCCAGCCCGGGAGTATCAAGAATCGCCCCCAGCAACAGAAAGCAACGCCGCGTATCTTTTTCGCGCGCGGCCTTGATCAGAACCTCACTGACTTCCGGATCGCCGGCGAAACGCTCCGAACCCTGCAACAGCCACACGTCGAGTTTGCCTTCCGTGGTTCGCAGGTCCGATATCAACTCGGTGTGATAGCCCTCCGGGTCGTCCACCAGAAATCCGGGATGAACCTTAAAGAACCTGGCCAGCAGAGTTCGCGTCGACTGCGTGATGTGGGGCCGCACGCCGCCTTCGATTTGCGATACGTAAGACTGGCTGATGCCCTTGCCCAACTCCTTGCGAATGGCCCGTACCAACTCCTGCTGGGTCATGGGGCGACCCAAACCCCGCAGCGAGCCCTCCACCTCCCGCAAATAACGTAATTTTGCCGCCAGCATCATAATCTCAAATCGCAATATTTATATTGCAATATGTAATATATGTCAAGAAAGGAATCTTTATTGATTTCAGTGATTTAGACCGCGCGGGGCGCCTAAAGAAGCGGAGAAGCCAGCACTTCGTAATGAGTAACGTGAGGATCCTGTTTCAGCAGGAAACGCTCATCTTCAGGATAGTAGACGGCTTTCTCGTGGTCCGGTCCGGCAAAGGCTTTGATCGCTTCCCAGGAATTCCAAAGTGAGATCAAGGTGAATTCGGCTTCGCCGCCGCTAACGCGCCGCAGGACCCAGACACCCTGATTTCCGGGAATCGCTGCGTACTCTTTCAAACCGGTTTGCTGGAGATATGCGAAATAGGTGTCCTTGTCGGATTCGCGAGTTACACCTCGCCAGATGCGCGCGATCATAAGTTGGGTCTCCTGCGATGAGTGTAAAGCCTGGGCAGGATTTCGGAGTTATTCAGGATTCTGGTGCCATGGGAGATTTCTTATGACCCCGAATGAAGATCAAAATCGCACGAGCGGGCCTGCCCTGAGCGGAGTCGAAGGGACGCTCGCGCCCACACAGGAGAAGGCGCCCCCTCTTTTTCTGGAGGCGCCTTTGCCCGCATTGCTGATCTTGTTTACTGGACCCGGTCGTTGTGCTTTTTGCGATAGATCGCGCGCGAGGTGCGGTTTTGCTGGCGGTTCACCTGGCGGCGTTCGGCTGGAGTCAGCCTGCCGCCGTTGGCTACGCGATCGTTGTGGATTTCTTTGTTGATGTGGGCTTCGCGTTTTTCCAGGTTGGCGGTTTCGCCCGCTGTCAACTGGCCGCTCTTGACGCCATTGGCGATGCGATCCTGCTGGTTTTCCTTGCGCTCGTGGATGGTGCCCGGCGCTGTTGCCGGAGCAGTCTGCGCAACGGCAGGCAGCATCAGGCCCGCAATGGCAGCAGTCAGAATAAGGGCTTTGGCGTGCATCTTCATGTGATCTCCCCTTTGTTCCCTTGGTTGACGTTAGCCCGTTTTCGGGCCACTTCTTTGAACACCTCCCCCTGCGGAATGTTGCGCTGGAATAGCCCATTTCCACGGCATCAAAAAGACAACCGCGGTTACCAAAGTGAATGAACCCGGCCTCAGGCGGCCTGAGGAACGTTGGGGGGGTTACGAGCTACAGTCCGACTTCAATTCGCCAACGCGGATCCAGGAAATCGCGGAGCGCATCCCCGATAAAGTTGAACGAGAGTACGGCGAGCATCACCGTCAATGCGGGAAAGAGGACGAGATGGGGAGCGTCGAACAAATGAGAGCGGCCATCATTGAGCATGGCCCCCCAACTGGCAGTCGGGGGAGCCACACCCAAACCGAGAAAGCTCATGGTAGCTTCAGCGAGAATGGCGCCCGCCATTCCAATCGCAGCCTGCACGATCACGGGCTGAATAATGTTGGGAAGAATATGGCGGACGATCACGCGCAGATCGCTTGCACCAAGGGCTCGCGCAGCTTCGACAAATTCCCGTTCGCGTGCGGCGAGGACCTGCGCGCGGACGAGGCGGGCGTAGCCCACCCATCCTCCGAGCGAGAGCGCCAGGACAAGATTGAAAATCCCTGGCCCACGGAAGGCAACGAAGGCGATAGCGAGCAGAATTCCCGGGAAAGAAAGAAACGCATTCATCACTACAACGTTGAAGAAGCGATCAATGTTTCCGCCGTAGTAGCCGGCGATCGATCCGACGATCAGGCCGAGAGCCAGAGAAACTGCAACCACCGAGCTTCCCACCAGCATGGAAATTCTTGAACCGTAGATGAGGCGAGAAAAGATGTCACGGCCTAGTTCATCTGTGCCGCACCAGTGGGTGGACGAAGGCGGCGAGAGGCGCGCAGGAAGATTGATGTAAGCGGGATCCTGAGGAGCGATCCACGGGGCAAAGACAGCCAAGATGGTAAAGATTACGACCAGGACTGCGCCTGTGGCGGCCAGCGGATTGCGGCGGGCGGCGCGGGGGAGCGAGATGGAGAGGGTGGACAAAACTGATTTCTAACACCTTCTACTGCCGAATCCTCGGATTAGCCACCGAATAAAGCAAGTCGGTCAGGAAATTCACCGCCACGTATGTCAATCCAATCGCCAGTATGCAACCCTGCACCAGATAATAATCGCGGTTGGAAATAGCCTGGATGGTCAGGCGTCCGATTCCGGGCCCCGAAAAAATAGTCTCAGTCACGATGGCGCCGGCCAGCAAAGCTCCGAACTGCAGGCCAAGGACCGTGATCACCGGGATCATCGCGTTGCGCAACGCGTGACCGTAAACGACCTTCCGTTCGGTCAATCCCTTGGCGCGCGCCGTACGAATGTAGTCCTGGCCCAACTCTTCCAGCATGGAAGTACGAACCATACGCGTGAGGATCGCAGCCAGCGCACCTCCCATTGTGATGGCAGGAAGCACGAGATGGGCGAGAGTGCCCGAACCGGAGACTGGCAGCCATCCCAGTTGAATCGAGAAGAGCAGAATAAGAATCGGGCCAAGCGCGAAGTTGGGAAATGACAGGCCGAACAGGCTCACCACACTGAGCAGGCGGTCGTCCCAGCGATTGCGTCGTTGAGCCGAACGGACACCGGCTGGAACGGACAGCAGGATCGCAACCACCAATGCCGCCAGGGTGAGCTGCAACGTGTAGGGATAGCGCTGGGCGATGAGTCTGGTCACGTCTTGATTAAAGCGCAGGGACGGACCCAAATCGCCGCGTAGTACGCCTTCCCAGTAGTTCAGATATTGCCGGCCCAGTGGAAGATCGAGACCGTAGGCATGTCGGGCAGCTTGTACGTCCGTTACCGGCGCTCCTTCGCCCAGCATTTGCAGGATTGGGTCGCCGGGGACGAGATGGATCAGGAGGAATACCAGCGAGACGACCAGCCAGACTACCGGCAGCATGTAGAGAACGCGAAGGGAGAGGTAGCGGAGCATTCGTTGGTGGTTGATTTTTCGTCGCTGGCCCTGGGTCGCTAGTCTTTGGTCGCTAGTCGTTGGTCTGGGCCCGGCGCTCCTTTAACTTATGCAGCGCTTCCAGTTTTACAAAACCAGTTCTCAGTTTTCGGTTCTCCGTTCTCAGTATGCGGCTTGGCTGACTGCTTTTGGTTCCAGCTTTTCAATTTTTACTTTGGCGATGCGGTGGCCATCGAGCTCCTGCACGGTGTAGCGATGGCCTTCGTAGTCAAAGCTCTCACCTTGCCGGGGAATTTTTTGCAGACGGGCCAGGATGAAGCCGGCCAGAGTCTCAAAGCCGGAATCGCGGGGCAAAGAAAGCTGATACTGCGATTCGAGATCCCGAATGCTTGCGGCCCCTTCCAGGACAACCGCGATCTTGCCTTCCACCAGGTCTTGCTGGGGAGGGGCTACGTCAAATTCGTCTTCGATCTCTCCTACTATCTGTTCCAGAACGTCTTCGACGGTGATTACGCCGGCAGTGGAGCCGAATTCGTCGACTACAACCGCGAGGTGCCGCTTGCGTTCCCTGAACTCCTCCAGCAATTCGGTTAGAACCTTGGTTTCCGGCACCACCAGCACATCGTGCATGATCTGGCTGATCCGCATGGCGGAAACGCGGGCTGCGACAGGCTGATCGGGGGTGGCGGTGAGCCGAAGGCGCGTCCAGCGCATTAAGTCTTTTGCATAGAGCACACCAATAATATGTTCCGGGCCGCGCTGGGGATCGTACACCGGGATTCGGGAATGCTGTTCTTCAACCACCCGTCCCAGGGCATCGGATAGGGTGAGGTCTCCGGGGAGCGAAAAAATGTCCGGACGGGGAACCATGACCTCGCGGACGGTCACATTGTCCAGTTCGAGCGCCTTATGAATCATCTCTTCCTGAAAGGGCGGAATCTCGCCGAACTGACGGCTGGCGGTGACGATGAGCTTGAGTTCGTCGGGTGAGTGTACCGGCCCCTGCCGGATGCGGCGGGAACCAAATATCCGCAACACCCAGCCGGCGGACCGGCTCATAACGAAAAGCAACGGACGGGTCAGGGTGAGGAACACGTCCATGGGAGCCGCCACCGCGAGCGCAACCTGTTCGGCGCGCTGCAGGGCAAGCGACTTGGGTACCAGCTCTCCCAGGATCACGTGCAGGAAGGTGATGAGAACGAAGGAGACGAAAATGGCAATCCCGTGGGCGTACACCGAGGCGTGCGGCACGTCCTGAACCGGGCCCAGCATCATCTGGGCCAGCAGCGGTTCGCCCACCCAGCCGAGAGTCAGGCTGACGATGGTGACGCCCAACTGGACGCCGTTGACCACTTCGTCGAGGTTACGGTGCAGCTTCTGGACGATGCGGGCGCCAATGCGCCTGGCATCGATCAATTGCTGAATGCGCGTGTCGCGCACGCTAACCAGGGAAAATTCAGCGGCAGCGAAGAAGGCGTTGGCTGCCACCAAAAGCAGGAGCAGGAACACCCGCAGCAGCACGTAGGCAATCATGGAAGGGTAATTCTAGCATTGCACCGGGCTATCACATGACGCAGGCGGTAAGGTCCTATAAAATCAGGGTGATGCGGCTCGCGCCAGGTCGATAAATGTTCTGGTCTGAGGATTTCCTGCTTCCATTTCGCGACTTCACGTGTCTAACCCGTTATGTTCCGGCGGGGGATTGATCCCTGAGGTTGGTCATACGTGGGGAATTGTTGGAACAAACGGAAGAGTCGGTTCGTAACTATCTGACAGGCATCGGGACGCAGGCGAAGCATTTTCAGGAGGCATACGTGAACGGTAACGGCACCAGCAAGAAGAAACGGAAGAGACTAATTTATGGCGGTGTCGCACTTCTACTGGTTCTGGTCATCGCTGGCGGCCTGATCGCGGCCACTCGTGGCGGCACCAAGATCGACCCCTCAAAGCTGCAGAAGGTGGAAAAGGGCGATCTTGCCAAGAGCGTGGTTGCGACCGGCAAAGTCACTCCCATCACCAAGGTCGAGGTAAAGTCCAAGGCCAGCGGAATCGTCAAGCATTTGCTGGTCGACTATGGAGACAAGGTCAAGAAGGGACAGCTATTGGCTCAGTTGGATAAAGAAGAAATCGAAGCGCAGGTCGAACAGTCTCGCGCCGCGGTCGAGGCCGCTGAGGCCACGCTGAAGGGCTCCGAAGCCGACTACGAGCGGGCCAAGGTGGATGCCGAAGGACCGGATGTCCCTCTGCTCAAGCGAGCCTACGAGCGCGCCATCGGAATGGCCAAGGAAGGAGTCGTTTCCACCTCGGCCCTGGAAGATGCTCAGAAGAATTACGAGATGTCGCTGAACAAGCAGAACGTCTCGAAAGCGCAGGTCACGGTTCTGAAGGCGAAAATTGCCCAGTCCCAGGGACAATTGGCGCGGGATCGTGCCACCCTGAAACAGCTCGAAGAACAGCTCAGCTATACCGACATCGAGTCACCAATCGATGGAATCGTATTGTCGCGTGACGTGGAAATGGGCGATGCCGTCAGCTCGATTCTCGTTCTGGGCTCGGCAGCAACCCTGGTCATGACTCTGGGCGATACCAGTTCGGTGTATGTGAAGGGCAAGGTGGATGAAAGCGATATTGGCAAGGTCTACCTGGGGCAGCCAGCCCGTATCAAGGTGGAATCTTTCAAGGACAAGACTTTCAACGGCGTGGTCACCAAGATCTCGCCCATGGGCGTCGAGAAAGATAACGTTACGACCTTTGAAGTGCGTGTATCCATCAACAATCCCGGCGGCGAATTGAAGGCCGAGATGACAGCCAACGCCGAGATCATTCTGGAAGAGCACAAGAATGTTCTCCAGATTCCCGAGGGCGCGATCGTTTACGACAAGGACAAGAAGGCTTCGGTCGAGATTCCCGACACCAGCGCCAAAGAGGGCAAGAAGAAGATCGCAGTCAATATCGGCATCTCCAACGGAGCCAAGACAGAACTTCTTAGCGGATTGAAAGAAGGCGACCAGGTAGTGCTGCAGTAAGCCAGGCGGCAGATGGCCCAGGCCCGGATGCAATGCTCTCGACTCTGGAGAACACATGAGATCGCACAAGACTTTTCTCTTGACCCTGAATGCCTTCGCCGTAGCAACATTACTGTGCCTCAGCGTTCTGCCGGCGGCGGCAGCAGCCGAAGGCTCCTTTGAGCGCACCCTGTCCGTGAACGGACCGGTTCACCTGGACCTGACTACAGGGTCGGGGGACGTGCGAGTACGCTCCGGCAATTCCAGCCAGGTGCAGGTGAGCGGTCGCATCCGCGCATCGGAGTGGTTCTCAGGGAATGTCTCGGACAAGATCAGGCGGTTGGAGTCCAACCCTCCCATCCAGCAAAGCGGAAACGACGTCCGCATCGGACACATTGACGACCCGGAATTACGCCACAACATTTCCATCAGCTATGAAGTGACGGTCCCCGCTGAAACTCAGGTGCGGATCGAAACTGGATCGGGTAGCCAGACGGTGGAAGGCGTCCGAGGGCCGCTCGAAGCCAATGCCGGTTCGGGTGGTTTGAAGATTTCCGAGATCGGCGATCGCGTCCATGCGGAGACCGGATCGGGCGATATCGAGATCGACCGGGTGAAGGGCAACGTCCACGCCAAGACCGGCAGCGGATCGATCCGCGCCGAAGAGGTTGCGGGCGGTTTCGAAGCGGACAGTGGCAGCGGACACATCACATTGCACCAGACCGCGCCTGGTTCGGTCCGGGTGGACACCGGTTCCGGCGGCATGGATCTGCGCGGAGTGCGAGGTTCACTCGATGCCAAGGCGGGCAGCGGAACCATTGAGGCTGAGGGCAGCCCGACCGGTGCGTGGAATGTTCATACCGGTTCGGGAACCGTACAACTGAAAATCCCCTCGGACGCCGCATTCGACCTGGCTGCCCACACCAGCTCAGGCTCTATTTCCGTCGACCAACCACATTCCGTGCAGGGTTCCATCGGTCGCAAGGAGATACGCGGCCGGGTCGGCGGCGGCGGCGTTCCGGTGGAAGTGGAAACAGGATCAGGAGATATTCAGATCCAGTAACAGTCATCAGTCGTCGGTCTTCAGTCGTCCCGACCCTCCGGTGCAGGGTCGCAGTCAATCCTCTGGGAATTGCTGACGACTGAAGTCTGCCCTCCGTTACCTCCGTGTCTTGACTCGCTCCTCACCACAGGTTACTTTCGGAATTCCGGGGGAAATTCACGCCCTGGAGCGAGGAAAAATTGGCGAATCGTTCCATCATCACGCTGACTACCGACTTTGGACTCAGCGATCACTTCGTGGGGACGGTTAAAGGCGTCATCCTCAACATCGTTCCGGACGTCCAGATCGTGGACATTTGCCATTCCGTACAGGCATTCGACGTGCTGGATGGCGCGCTGACGATCGCGCAGTCTTACTCCTATTTTCCGTCCGGCACAGTGCACCTGGTAGTCGTCGATCCCGGAGTAGGAACGGCACGCCGGCCCATTTTGGTAACCAGCGACCGGCACCACTTTGTCGCGCCCGACAATGGCGTGCTCTCCATGGTCTATAGCCAGGAAGAGCGGCTGCACATTCGCCACGTGACTGCGGAACACTATTCCCTGCAACCGGTCAGCAACACTTTTCATGCGCGCGATATCTTTGCTCCCATTGCGGCATGGCTGGCCAAGGGAGTCGATCCGGAAAAATTTGGCGAAGAGATTACCGACTTCGTTCGTTTCAACGCACCTAAGCCGAAATCGATGGACGGAAGCACGCTGCGCGGAGTCGTGCTGAAAGTCGATCGCTTCGGCAACCTGGTCACCAATATCACCCCGCAGGATGCGCCTATGCTGTTCGGGGCCGACCCGGCTCCGTTCAAGATCTCCGTCGGCAAACACGAGATTACCGAGATTCATTCGAACTACTCCGAAGGTTCACCGGGCGAGGTTTTCGGAATCCTGGGCAGCATGGGCTACCTTGAAATCGCCGCTGATCGTGGATCCGCGGCCAAGATTATTGGAAGTGGCAAGGGCAGTGAAGTACTGATTTCTCAGCAAGGCACGGCCGCTGCCAGCAGCGGAAGTTAGAAACCCGGTTCCCGGTTGTTAGTTGTCAGTTCCCAGCTGGAGCCATTACCTCTTCACCGGTGGGTGGACGTAGCGTTCAATTTCTGCCGTCCATTTCAGGAATCGCCACAGATTGCTGCGCTCCCGCCAGGTAAATTCCCAGAACTCCAGAAAACCGATTTGTTGCATTTTGACCCCGCAGTAGGTCTCGACACGCCAGAGAAGATAAGGGCTGCGCCAAGGAGTGAGGCGATGTCCGCGGGTTGCGTTCCAGATAAAGCGGAGAATGTAGCGCATCGGCTTGCCCACAAGTATAGCTCGATGGCTGGTCGTCAGTCGTTGGTCGTCAGTCGTTGGTCGTCAGTCGTCGAAATCCCCCTGAAAGGCCTCCCGAGTATGCTGATGACTGAAGACCGACGACTGACGACTGTTCCTCCAACCTGTTAGAATCCGTTTTCCTCGAGGTATTTCGTGGCTGCCGAGAATGACCGACAGAGAGCCGAAGACCATTACTACTCCGCCCTCGATCTGGTGGCGGAGGGTGAGCAGGAGCGCGCCCTGGCGGAATATCAGCTTTCCCTGGCCGCGGACCCGGTTTTTACCGAGGCCATGCACGGTATGGCTCGAACTCTCCAGAATCTTGATCGCCTGGACGAAGCCATCGAAGTCGCCAAGCGAATCGCGGAACTTGATCCTGACGATGTGCTGGCTTACACCAGCCTTTCGGTCCTTTACCAGAAAAAGGGGATGATTCCGGAAGCAGAGGCGGAAGCGAATAAGGCAAGGATTCTGGGCTGGAAGCAGCAGTTGAAGAAGAGCGGCGCCTAGCCTCTGGCTTCTGGCTGGAAGCGAGAAGCTGGCAGCCAGAAGCTCTAAAGCTCGTACTTTTTAACCAGATGTCGAAACGACCGGTAGGAAATTTTCAGCACGTCCGCGGCACGTGTCTGCACTCCGTTCGACTGCGCCAGTGCGGCGAGAAGAAGCGAGCGCTCGATGTCGGCGACATACTTTTCCATGTCGACGCCTTCCGGCAAAACCGAGCCGGGGGCAACCGAACCTGAGATAGCCGAACCTGGGGCAGCTGAACCAGGCCCGACGCCCGCCGCCGCAGCCCGGGCTTTCGAGCGCTCAACCGGAAGCTCCACGTGGAGTTCCACTCCCGCCTCCAGGGCGACAGCCCTTTCAATCGTGTTTTCCAACTGCCGGACATTGCCGGGCCAATCGTAGCCACACAGGGCGCTGAGCGACCCGGGATTCACTCTCAGAATGCTTTTTCCCGCAGCCGGAGCATACTTCTTCAGAAAGTGGTTGACCAGCAGAGGAATGTCCTCGCGACGCTCGCGCAGCGGAGGCACGGCCACTGGAATCACGCTCAGACGGTAGTAGAGATCTTCGCGGAAGGTATTTTCCGCAACCTGCCGGTCGAGGTCGCGATTGGTGGCCGCAATCACGCGTACATCAATCGGAATTTCGGTGGTACCTCCCACCGGACGAACGCTGCGTTCCTGCAGCACCCGCAGTAGCTTGACCTGCATGGTCAGGGTCATTTCGCTGATTTCGTCGAGAAAAATCGTCCCCTGGTCGGCCACTTCGAACAAGCCGCGTTTGTTCTGGTTCGCGCCTGTAAACGCGCCTTTCACATAGCCGAACAGTTCGCTTTCCAGGAGAGTCTCGGGGAAGGCGCCGCAGTTGATGGAAACAAAAGGCTCGCTGGCACGCGGCGAACAGACATGAACCGCGCGGGCGACCAGCTCTTTTCCGGTGCCACTTTCCCCGTAGATCAAAATCGTGCTCTGGGTGGACGCCACGGTGCGAATCGTTCCCTTCAGCTTATCCATCGCGGGACTCACGCCGACGATGTTGCCCAGAGAATTCCGGGTGGCGGCATCTCGCTTGAAAGCGAAGTTCTGCCGGCTAAGCGTCATCTTCTCGAGGGCACGATTGATGCCCAGCTTGATTTCGTCTACCAGGCCAGGCGACTTGCGGATGTAGTCGGTGGCTCCGCCTGCTTTCACCGCCTGAACCGCAGCCTCATAGTCGTCCACAGCGGTTATGAGAATTACGGCGGTGTCGGGCGAGACCTGGTGCGCATAACGCAACACTTCGATGCCATCCGTGTTGGGCATCTTGATGTCGGTCACAACCACATCGTAGAGAGCGCTATCCAGCTTTTTCTTGGCGTCGTCGCCGGACTTTACGGTTTCGACCTTGTGACCATCACGGCGCAAGGCGATGTCCAGCATTTCGCAGATGGAACGTTCATCATCACACACCAGAATATTACCCACGGGCGCGACCTCCTACCCCGGCAGCAGCAGCGACGTTGTCCGCAGTCTCGGACGACCGCTGTGACGAAACGACAGGCTCGAGTGCAGTAACGCTCTCCGCCACCGCGGTACGCCGCAAACGAAGAACGAACACGCTGCCTTCTCCCAATTTCGAACGGGCCCAAACCTTGCCTTCGTGAGCCTGCACAATCTGATAGACGATGGCCAAACCCAGGCCAGTTCCACCCTCAAATTGCGACTGGAAGGGCTCGAAAATCTTTTCCACCAATTGGCGGCTCATGCCCGGCCCGGTATCGGCAAAGTTGATTTGCCAGTCGTCGCCTATCTGCTCCAGCGAGACTTTGAGAACCCCTCCAGAACTCATGGCGCGGACGGCGTTCTCGCAAAAATTCCAAAATACCTGCTTGATCTTGTCGCCATCAGCCATCGTCATGGCCTGCGGAACGTTGTAGCTGCGTTCGATCCTGATGCCGGTGTTCTGGGCTACCAGTCGATGTTCCAGCAAGGTCAGCGTGTCTTCCAGCAGGGGCAACAGATCGACATTGGAAAACTGATATTGCTTGCCGCGGGAGTAAGCCAGAAAGTCCGTGATAATGCCGTTCAAGCGGTCGGACTCGCGCATCACAATTTGCAGCAACAGGCGGTGCTCGTCACTGAGATCGGCAATCCCGGAAAGCATGCTGACCGAACCTGCGATCGAAGTCAGCGGATTACGGATTTCGTGGGCAATCGCCGCGGCTAAACGGCCGACGGCCGCCAGACGGTCCTGTATGCGCAAATCCCGCTCCAGGCGCCGGATTTCGGTCAGGTCATCGAAGGTATAGACGAACCCGATGGTTTTTCGGCCGGGGACCGCGAGCGCGCTCGCCATGACCCGAAGGGTCTTGCAGAAACCGTTCGAGGCAACGAAACGCACTTCGCCATGGGCCCGCTCGGAGGCAATCGTGGGTAAGGGATCCAGAAAAAGCTGGCCAATCGGCTTTCCCAGAAAATCGGCTTCCGGGCGCTCGAAAAGTCTCCGGGCAGCGGTATTCGCCAGGGTCACATATCCATCGAGCCCGGTCGTGACCAGCCCCCCGCTGATCGATTGAATGATGTTTTCGTGCAGGGCCTGAAGGTCTGCCAGCGCGCCGCTGGTGTCTTTCAGCTTGACGTCAACTTGCCGGAGCTTGGCCGCCAGCAGTCCCGCCAGGTAAGCTACCGCAAGATAGCCAAAGAGATTGACGAAGATGATCGCCTGCAACGCACCCATCCCCGGGTGGCTGGTGGAATATGAAGGAATGACTTCGAAGTAAGTCAGCTCCAGAACAGTGACGTACAGGATGAAGGCCAGAGCTCCGGTCAGGTACGCCCATGCCCGCGGCAACAAGATGCAGGCAACAATAATCACCAGCGGATACAGAAAGTTCAGCGAACTGTCTACCCCGCCGGTGGCATAAACCACTGCCGTGACCAGCACCAGGTCAGTGACAATTTGCAGCAGGCCTTGAATCTGGCGCTCTTCCCAGAAAGACAGTAAGAGTAGGTAAAAGATCGAAATGGCGTACCACAGCAGGACGACGTTGATGAAGAGCCGCAACGGAAAAGGGTTGGGGGTGAGCCGGGCAATGGCCAGCTCGATTCCGAATAGAAGTGTCAGGATGATGATTCGAACTTTGGCCAACCAGGCCAGCCAAAGGCGCTCATCGAACATGGATTGCATGCGAAACCAAATCCCCGATTACTGGTCGTCAGTCGTCAGTCATCAGTCGTCAGCGCTCTCCGGCGACTGATGACTGACAACCGTGCTGGCTGATGAAGTATTCTCGTCGTCAAGCCGCGGGACCGCCAGTTTCCGTTCTGGCTGACGACCGACGGCTGACGACTGCTTTTGTACCTAGCCCGCCAGTTTGGCAATCATGGAGAACAGCGGCATGTAGAGCGAAATGACGATGCCGCCGATCATGACGCCCAACAGACCGATGATGACCGGCTCTAGCATGGCCAGCATGTCCTTGGTGGCAGAGTCGACTTCGTCTTCGTAGAAGTCGGCAATCTTCTGCAGCATGGCGTCCATCGCGCCGGTAGCTTCGCCAACGCCGATCATCTGGGTCACCATGTTGGGAAACACCCCGGATTCCCGCAACGGATCGACGATGGTGCGGCCTTCTTCGATGGCCTTGCGAACCCGCATCAAAGCCTCTTCCAGCACGGCGTTACCCGAGGTCTTGGCAGTGATGCTCAGACCTTCAAGAATCGGCACGCCTGAAGTGATCAGGGTTCCCAAAGTCCTGGTGAACCGCGCTACAGCAATCTTGCGCAGGAGCACGCCCAGAATGGGCAGCTTGAACAGGGTGTAGTCGAAGTAGTATCGGCCCTTGGGGTGTTTACGAATCTGCTTCATTCCGAAAACTAAACCTGCAATACCCACGATGAAGAACCACCAGAACTGGCCAACGAACGCGCTCAACCCCATCACGATGCGGGTAGGCAGAGGCAAGGCAACGCCCAGACCGATAAACAGGTTGGAGAAGATCGGCACTACCCACTTCAGCAGGGCGGCCACAATCAGGAACGCCAGACTGACCACCGAAACGGGATAGATCAGTGCGGACTTGACTGCGGCCCGCAACTTGACCGCTTTTTCGATATAGATGGCCAGGCGCTGCAAGATGATATCGAGAATACCGCCGGTTTCGCCAGCTTCAATCATGTTGGTAGTGAGGTCGTCGAAGATCTTGGGATAGAGCTTCATGGCATTCGCCAGCGTGGCGCCGCCCTCGACCGTGGTCCGCACACCCGTAAGCGTCTTCTGGAAAGCTGGGTTCTCCTGGTTTGCCGCCAGAATTTCCAGACACTGCACCAGAGGAAGGCCGGCGTCGATCATGACCGAGAATTGGCGAAAGAAAATAGCGATGTCCTTGGTCTTGACGCTGCCGGTGCCGAACGTGGGCATGACAAACTCTTTGCCTTTTTCCCGGATGGCGCCTGGAGTGATGCGCTCGCGCCGCAACTGGCTGGTCAGCACCTGCTTGTTGGCCGCAGTCCGCTCGCCGCTGATTTTCTGACCGGACTCATTCTTTCCAGAGAACGTAAAAACTGGCATGGTAACTCTCTCCTCACTGCAATTCGTTTTTCGCGGGGCCGAACTTCCGTCGAACCCCGAAACCGCCTCTTATTCCGAAACCTGCGGTACTGCTGCGCCGCTCAGCGCTTGCCGGGAGCGGCGCCTTTGGCCAGACCGGCGGGCTGGTTACGATTCAGGCCAGCGCCCCGGTTGATCATTTCCTGCAACTCATCGGTATTGCTGGAGCGTGCCATGGCAACTTCAATCGTGATCTGTTTCTGGAAGTACGCCGTGGCCAGAGCCTGGTTGAAGGTCTGCATCCCGAACTTGTCCTGACCGGACTGCATGGACGAGTAAATCTGGTGAATCTTGTCTTCACGGATCAGGTTGCGGATAGCCGCATTCGGAACCATGATTTCCATACACATCGCGCGGCCCTTGTTGTCGGCCTTGGGCAGCAGGCTTTGGCACATGATGCCTTCGAGAACCAGAGACAACTGGGCTCGAATCTGGGGCTGCTGGTGGGCCGGGAACACGTCGATAATTCGGTTGATGGTCGACGACGCCGAGTTGGTGTGCAGCGTGCCGAACGTCAGGTGACCGGTTTCAGCGATACGCAGCGCTGACTCGATGGTTTCCAGATCGCGCATTTCGCCGATCAGCACCACATCCGGATCTTCACGAAGGGCGGCGCGCAAGGCGTCGGCAAAACTCTTGGTGTCGGCGTGCAGTTCGCGCTGGTTCACCACGCAGTTCTTGTTCATGTGTACGAATTCGATCGGATCCTCGATGGTGAGAATGTGATCGTGCCGCTCGGTGTTGATCTTGTCGATCATGGCCGCCAGCGTCGTGGACTTGCCGGAACCGGTCGGACCCGTCACCAGCACCAGTCCGCGGGGCTTGTCGCATAGCTTGCTGACAATGGCCGGCAGACCCAACTGGTTGAACGACTTGATCTCGAAAGGAATCAAGCGAAAGACAGCCGAAGTGGCGCCGCGCTGGTTGAAGGTGTTGGCACGGAAGCGGGCCAGGCCTTTGAGGCCGAAAGAGAAATCGAGTTCGAGATTTTCTTCGAAGCGATGCTTCTGCGAATCGGTCATCACGCTGTAGGCCAGCTGCTTGGTCTCTGCCGGCGTCATTTGCGGCAGGTCGAGGGGCACCAGATGTCCGTGGACGCGAATCTGCGGCGGTGAATTAGTGGTGATGTGGAGGTCGCTTCCCCCCATCTCGAGCAGACGTTTCAACAGATCACTTAACGAAAGCGACATAGCTATTCCCTTCCTTCCCAACCTTAGTGAATTGTTTCGCGTGCCACTTCTTCCAGCGTGGTCATTCCCGTCGCGACCTTGATCAGGCCGCTGCGGCGCAGCGTGATCATGCCCCGCTCGATTGCCTTCTTCTTCAATTCCAGAGCAGATGCACCCACCAGAACCAGCTCCTTGATTTCGTCGTCGACTTCCATGACTTCGTACAAACCGGTACGGCCCTTGTAGCCGGTGTTGTTGCAGGTGCCGCAGCCCTTGCCTTTTTGAATCTTCACCGTCTTGGCTTCTTCCGGCGTGTAACCCTCTTCGATCAGCGCCTGGACGGGCATGTCAATCACCTCGGCGCAGTCACGGCAAATGCGGCGTACCAGTCTCTGGGCGCAAATGAGGTGAACCGAGGTCGCAACCAGAAAGGGCTCAATTCCCATATTCATGAGACGTGTAATGGTTTCGGGTGCGCCGTTGGTATGCAGCGTGGAAAGCACCAGGTGACCGGTCAGCGCGGCCTTGATGGCAATTTCCGCGGTTTCAAAGTCTCGGATTTCGCCGACCAGAATGATGTTGGGATCCTGCCGCAGGAAGGCGCGAAGCGCCGCGGCGAAGTTCAACCCGATCTGTTCCTTCATCTGCACCTGGTTGACTCCAGCCAACTGGAACTCGACCGGATCTTCGGCGGTCATGATGTTGGTGTCGGGCGTGTTCAGGCGCGCGATCGATGAATAGAGCGTGTTGGTCTTGCCTGATCCGGTCGGGCCAGTGACCAGCACCATGCCGTAGGGTTTCAGAATGGCTTTCTCGAACTTGGTCAGCGATTCCTGCTCAAACCCGAGCTTGGTCATGTCGAGGCGCAGGTTTTCTTTATCCAGCAACCGCATGACGATTTTTTCGCCCCACAGCGTGGGCAGGGTGCTGACGCGGAAGTCGAGTTGTTTCTTCCGGCCTCCAAGATTCATTTTCAGCATGATGCGGCCGTCCTGCGGGAGGCGCTTCTCGCTGATGTCCAGTTTGGACATGATCTTTACGCGGGAGGTGATGGCATCTTTCAGTTTGAGCGGTGGAGACATGATGCTCTGCAGCACGCCGTCAATACGGAAGCGCACACGAAATTCCTTTTCGTACGGCTCCATGTGAATGTCGCTGGCTCCGCGCTTCACCGCATCGGTCAATACCAGGTTGACCAGCTTGACGATGGGAGCCTCATCGGCCGCTCTTTCCAGATCGGCCAGCTCCATCTCGGTTTCTTCCGATTGCAGTTCGACGTCGGCATCGTTGACCTCAGTCATGGACTGCATGACCTGTTCGAGGTCTTCCTGTTGACTCGTGCCGTACGCCTTTTCGATGCTCTCCAGAATCGAACTCTCGGAGGCGACCACCGGCTCAATATTGAAGCCGGTCATGAACTTGATATCGTCCATCGCGAAGACGTTGGTCGGGTCCACCATCGCGATGGTCAGCGAGGCTCCGACGCGGCTCAGCGGAAGGATCTGGTAGCGCTTCGCGGTTTCAAACGGAATCAGCTTGACGACCGAAGGATCGATTTCGAAATAAGAAAGATTGATAGCGGGAACGCCGTACTGGCGCGAGAGAAAGTTGGTAACGTCCTCATCGGTAAGAAAGCCCAGTTTTACCAGGGCCGAGCCCAGGCGGCAGTTGCTTTCCTTCTGCACCTTGGTCGCCTGCACCAACTGTTCTGTGGTGATGACCTTCTCTTTGACCAGAAGATCACCCAACCGTTGCGACATGCCTCAATCTCCTATGCGCGTCCGGATAAATGCGGTTACGATCGCTGCGCGAACTGCAGCTGCTGCTTTTCGAGGGGAGAAGTTGCAGCCTATCGCGTTGACACAAATTGTCAACGTAACTGGGTTACCGCACCAGTAACTTTGGTACGTACGACCGCTGCATATCTTCAGTAACTGATTCATTCAATGTCCCCTGAAGGTCGCTAAAAATCAGGTGAATCACGCGAGGGCAAGACAAATCTAGGGCAATCGGGTCAGCGCAGAAAGAGTACTTTAGTTTTCCTGGAATGCGACGGCACATGCATTTGCCGATTGCGCTTCACGCCTGCAACGATTTTTTGCAAATACGTTGCGCAACGTTCGCGTCCGGGGTTCGTGAAGAAGTTGTGAATCATGAATCATTACGAATCGAAGATGCGCAGATCACTCGCGCGCCAAGGCAAGCGCATCCGCGTCGGCCTACAGTGCCTGGCGTATTGACTTTGCGATTCGCCGGGAGTATTCGAAAGGGAGCGGGCAATCTATGTTTCGTCTCCGAAAGATCGCGCTGGTAGTGTTTGGTGGCGCCATGTTTGTGGTGACGCTGCGAGCGCAGGATCCGGGGTGCCGGTTCACCGGAAACAGCGCCTGCGGCGGCGACAATCGCGTGCAGTGCGCGCCTCACGAACGCCTCTATTCCGAGCAATGTTCCAGTGGCCCCGCCCAGATCAAATGCTTTGTGGACAACTACTGTGCCTCGATCAACAGGGGGCGGACAAACATCGCTGGCCAGGCATGGTCCGGCGGCTACAGCTTCAAACAATCCGGCGATTCGCTCACGGTAACAGGCGGTACGGCGGGACCCGGAAGCGGCCGATTCATCGGCCCCCTGGTAATCAGCATCAGCTGGGGTGGAGGATCGGCGTATACCGGCAGGATCTCTCTCCAGAACAATGTTGCCAATCGGATTCAGTGGGATCGCCCTCCCCTTGGCACCTGGACGCGCTGAAGCAGCCGTCAAGAAAAGCAGCGGCAGTTTTCAGACTCTTCGAATCATCATTCCGCCGCGGGGCCCCGTTACCGCTGTGTAACTTGCCGCCTCAGCCCCGCCCTGCTCAACCTCATCATCACGGCCCCTGCAGGCTTATAATGAACCACTTACGCCCGGTCATTCATCTATGACTGCCGGGCCTCACGTAAACGATTCCCAACTTGGAAACACCTAATTCAACCCGCAACAAAGAAACACCCAGCCGGAAGAGAGTGATCGTTCTGCTGGCGATCGGCATCTTCGTTCTGTTTGGGATTCTGCTGTCCCAGTCATCCTTTGATCTGCCCTTTCTGAATCCTGATACCAACCAGCAGCTTCTGTTTTTCGCCGCGCTCTCAGCCGTGATCTTTTTGCTGTTCGTGGCCCTCACGTTCGTGCTGGCGCGTAACCTGCTGAAGTTGTTTGCCGAACGCAGGCTGGGGGTTCTGGGATCAAAGTTCCGCACCCGCCTGGTGGTGGGCGGATTGCTGCTCTCTTTCCTGCCGGTCATCATGATGTTCTTCTTCGCTTACGGCCTGATGAACCGCTCGATCGACAAGTGGTTCTCCCGTCCGGTTGAGGAAGTGCGCGAGGACACAGCGGCCATGGCCTCCCTGCTCTCGCGCTACCTGGCGCAGAATGCGCGAGCCGAGGCGGAATCGATTGCGGCATTGCCCGAAACCCAACGGGCCTTTGCCGGGCATAGTTTTTCTACGGTGATGAGCGAATTCCGGCGGCATGAGCCCACCTTGCAGGGCGGATTCGCGGTGGCAATCGAAAACGGAAACGCCGAAGCCAGTTTCGCCGCACCCGCGTCATGGCCGCTTTTAAAAGTGAAAATTCCGACAGAGCGGCTGACCGGTGACACTATCGTTCATCTGAACTGGGAGCAGACCGACTACATCGTGGGCGGCGCCCGGGTAAACGACCGCGGCTTGATCGTGGTGGCTATGCCCTTGCCGCAGAAACTTTCTGAAACCGTGAAAGCGCTCGAAGCCAGCCAGCGACGCTATCTTGAACTCAGCCGCGAACGCAAACTGGTCCGCCGCACCTACATGGGCCTGTTGCTTCTGCTTACCGTGCTGGTGCTGTTCTCCACCACGTGGCTGGCGCTGTATCTCTCGAAACTGGTGACGCGACCTGTGGTGGCTTTGGCTGAGGCCACGCAGGAGATTTCGCGCGGACGCCTCGACTACCGCGTTGAGGTGAGCGCCGCCGACGAAATCGGCGATCTGGTGCGTTCTTTCAACCGCATGGCGGAAGAACTGGAAACCAGCCGCCGCCAGATTGAAGCGTCCAGTCACGACCTCGGCGCCGCCAACATCGCGCTGGAACAGCGCCGCCGTCACATTGAAACCATCCTGGAGAGCATCCCCACGGGCGTGCTGTCACTGGACGCGGGACGGCGTATTACACACGTGAATCAGGCTCTGCTGCGCATGTTTAATCCATCCGGCGGAGATTCATCGACGCCGAATGTGGCTATCGGCGCCCCTTTGCGCGACGTATTCCCGCAGGAGGTTCTGGAAGATCTGGAACCGCTGCTGCGACGCGCCGACCGCATGGGTACGACCACCACACAATTGGAGGTACCGCTGCATCCTTCTCCATTCAACGCGGCCGTGACGGTAGCGACGCTTCAGCATGAAGGAAAACGGCTGGGCTATGTTCTGGTATTCGAGGACTTGTCCGACCTGCTGAAGGCGCAGAAGCAGACCGCCTGGCGTGAAGTGGCGCGCCGGGTGGCGCACGAAATCAAAAACCCACTGACACCGATCGCGCTCTCCGCGGAGCGCATTCGCCGCCATCTCGATCGCGGCTCTCCTCCCGACGCGGCTTCCCTGAAGGTTCTGCACAGTTGTTCTGAAACCATTGGCGGGGCGGTGGAAACACTGCGAACTCTGGTGGATGAATTTTCAACTTTGGCCCGCTTTCCTACGGCGCAACCGGCTCCGGCGAACATTAACTCCATCGTCGAAAACACTCTGGCCATGTTCAACGGGCGGCTGGACAGTATTCATGTGCAAACTTTCCTCGGCGCCGATCTCCCCAAGGTCATGGCCGATGCGGAAGCTATCAAACGTGCTCTGGCGAATCTTGTCGATAACGCCGCCGAGGCCATGCAGGTCATCACTGGTGCGTGAAATTCAGATCTCGACGTCGCTTGTGGCCAGCCGGGATGCCGTCGAAATCACCGTCGCTGATACTGGCCATGGCGTTACCCAGGAATTGAAGGAGCGTCTCTTCCTGCCTTACTTCTCCACCAAGAAGCGCGGAACCGGATTGGGCCTGGCTATTGTCAGCCGAATCGTCGAGGATCATCATGGATCGATTCGAGTGGAGGAGAATCAGCCGGTGGGAACCCGTTTCGTGGTGGAGTTGCCGGTAGCCGCTGAAGTAATTCCCGTCCCCGCCATTCGCCAGCATGCATAACATTCTCATCGTGGACGACGAGTCCGGCATTCGGCAGTCGCTGAAGGGCGTGCTGGAGGACGAAGACTATAAGGTCTGGGTTGCGGACAGTGGCGAAGCCTGCCTCGAAGCTCTGCGCAAACGCGCGTTTGACGTCGTGCTGCTCGATGTCTGGCTGCCCGGAATGGATGGCCTCGAAACCCTCCAAAAAGTCAGGGATTTGGAAAATGCTCCCGAGGTCATCATGATCTCGGGCCACGGCACCATCGAAACCGCGGTGCGCGCTACCAAGCTCGGGGCCTACGATTTCCTGGAAAAACCACTCTCGATCGACAAGACCCTCATCCTGGTGAAGCACGCCATCGACGCGAAACACATGCGCCAGGAAAACCGGGAACTCAAGAAACAGCTTGCCCCGCGCAGCGTAATCGTGGGCGAGAGCGTTCCCATGAAAGCCCTGCGCCAGCAGATCCAGCTGATGGCGCCGACCAACGGCCGGGTCCTGATTTACGGCGAGTCCGGCACCGGGAAGGAATTGGTGGCACACGCCATTCACGCACAGAGTCTGCGCAAAAACGAGATGTTCGTGGAACTGAACTGCGCCGCCATCCCCGAGGACTTGATCGAAAGCGAACTCTTCGGCCACCACAAAGGATCGTTTCCCGCTGCCACCGCCGACAAGGAAGGGAAATTTCATCGAGCCAACGGGGGAACGCTTTTTCTGGACGAGATCGGCGACATGAGCCTGAAGACTCAGTCCAAAGTTCTGCGCACTCTCGATGAGCAGCGATTCACGCCGGTGGGTAGCGACGAACCGGTGACGGTGGACGCCCGCCTCATTGCCTCGACGAACAAGGATCTGGACGAAGAAATCTCGCGCGGAAACTTTCGAGAGGACCTGTTCTACCGGCTCAACGTGATTCCCTTCTCTGTGCCGCCCTTGCGCGAACGTCAGGAAGATGTTCCCTTGCTGGCCCGGCACTTTCTGAAGGATTTTTCCGCCACCTACGGACGTCGGCCACGAGAAATCACCGATGATGCCATCGAAACCCTGATGCGCTACTCGTGGCCAGGGAACGTCCGCGAGCTGCGCAACGTGATCGAGCGCATTGTCATCATGAATCCCACCACCACCCGCTTCGACCGCAAACACCTGCCACCGTTGGTCCATCGCGATGGCAGCCGGCGGTCCACTGGAAGTGAATTTTCCACTCTGCATCAGGCCCGCGCTGCTTACGAACGCGACTACATTTTGAAGAAACTGGATGACAATCACGGCAACATCAGCCGCACCGCCGAAGTGCTGGGCCTGGAGCGCAGTCATTTGTACCGCAAGATGAAAACGCTGGGAATTGCGGTGAAGGAGTAAGTGTCATCCGGAGCGGAAGGGCTGCTTCGCATCGCGAAGCATCTGCGGAGCCGAAGGATCTCTATTGCTGGCAGGAAGCCGAATGCGCCAGCTTTCAGCAGAGTGGTACGGCAGGGGTCCTTCGACTGCATTCCTGCTTCGCGAAGCGAAGCAGGTACTTCGCTCAGGATGACAGGGCTTCAGAAACTGGACAATCTTCAGCGCTTGATCATTCGGATTTCGGTGCCGTTGTTAAAAAACTTCACCTCATCCATCAATTGATTGATCAGGAAAATTCCGCGGCCGTGATCGGAATAGACACTCTCGCCGCGCAAGGGGTTGGGAATCTCTCCCGGGTCAAAGCCTTTGCCTGGGTCACGAACCACGATCAGAATGCTCTGATCTTCGTTGGCGACCACATCGCATTCAACGATTTTGGAAGCGTCGCCCTTGGCGCCATGGACCACGGCATTAGCCAGAGCCTCGGTGAGAGCCAGTTCAATGGCATCATGCTTCTCCGATTCGCAATGGATCTGGCGCACCAGTTCCATCACGCTCTGAACAACCGGATCGACGGCATCCCGGTCCGCTGCCAAAGTCACCTTCAGCTTGAGCTTGGACTTTCCGTCTTGAAAATTATCGAGCTCGAAATTTTCGGTCATTTCCTGCTTTCTTGGATGGTCTGAATGCGCTACGGGATTCTATAGGATCGTCGCGTCCGCGCAAAGTATCGCCGGTTCATAGTTTGCCCGTCCCAGCCAGACTCTCAATCTGCCGGCGCCAGTCCAGTTCCTCCACGAACTGGCCGGATTCCCGCCAGTTACCCTGAACCTTCACAAAGAGCTCGAGGTACACTTTTTTACCGATCATCTCTTCGATCTGCAGCCGGGCCGCAGTGCCGATTTTTTTCAGCATCTGCCCGCCCTTGCCGACCAGGATTCTCTTTTGCCCATCGCGTTCGCAGAAAATCGCCGCCGCCACGCGAGTCAGTCTGGGCTTCTCTTCAAACTGCTCGATCACCACCGTGGTCGCGTAGGGAACCTCTTCGCTTGTTTCCACCAAAACCTGTTCGCGAATAATCTCCGCCACCATAAACCGTACCGGTTGGTCGGTAACCTGGTCTTCGGGAAAGTAGCGCGGCCCTTCGGGAAGAAAGCGGATCAATTTTTCCAGAAGGACATCGAGTCCCTCACGCCTGCGAGCGGACAACGGGATGATTTCGCGAAACTCGTGCAGCTTCCGGTAATCATCGATGATCGGCAACAGCTTGTCTTTAGAGCCGCGCAGCAGGTCGATCTTGTTGAGCAGGAGGAACACTGGCGTATTGGACTTCTTCGCCATATCAAGTACCGACTGGTCGGATTGCGCAAACCTGCGTGTGACGTCCACGATCAGCAGAACCAGTTCGCAGCCATCCAGAGCTTCGCGAACTTCAGCCATCATCTTGCGACCGAGAGAAGTGTCGGGACGATGGACTCCGGGCGTGTCGATAAGTACCACCTGGCCGCCAGGCCTTCCCTTCTGCTTTGACACGTGCAGGATTCCAAGGATGCGGTTGCGTGTGGTCTGCGGCTTGGGACTGATGATGGCGACTTTCTCGCCCACCAGCGCATTGAGCAGCGTGGATTTGCCGGCGTTAGGCCGCCCAAGAATGCAAACGAATCCGGAATGAAATGGCATTTGAGATGAACACGCGGGGACGGCCGCCCTCGGCTGCCCCGGCCCAGCGAAGCTGAGCCACCTGGATCATGCGAGATCTGCGCGGGCGCGAGGCTCTTTCAACTCGGGCAGGTCCGCGCTACATAACCATGACTATATCAGCTTCATCTGCGTGGGCTTCGCCAGTGAGATTCTTACCCGCTCCACGCGGCGCTCAGTTGCGTCCAGCACTTCGAAGCGAAGGCCTTCCTCTTCCACAACTTCGCCACGATGCGGAATGCGCCCGGCCAGTTCGCTTACGAGCCCTGCCACCGTGGCTGACTCCTTCCCTTCCGGCCGTACACCGAACATTTCTCCCAGGCGGTCAACATCCATGTTGCCAGGCACGATGTAAGAAGTATCGGTCTCGCGAATCACTTCCAGCTTCTCGTGTTCGTCGCGAATTTCGCCTACGATCTCCTCCACCAGGTCTTCAATGGTTACCAGGCCTGCCACTCCGCCGTACTCATCGACTACGATAGCCATGCGAATGTTATTTTTCTGCATCTCGCGCAGGAGGTCGCTACCCAGCTTGCTTTCCGGCACAAAGTAGACGTCGCGCCGCATCAGCGAATCCACGGTACGGATTCGCGCCTCGGTATCCGGCACCTGCAGCACATCTTGCGCGTACACGATACCTACGATGTTGTGAATCGTGCCTTCGAAAACCGGCACGCGTGAGAAAGGCTTGTTCTTCAGGAGCTCGATGAACTGTTCGACCGTCGTGTTGGTGGGAACCGCCACAATTTCAGGACGCGGCTTCATGGCCTCGCGAACTGTCTTCTCGCCAAATTCCACGACCGACTGGATCAGGTCGCGGTTGCTCTCATGCAGAATGCCTTCCTCCTGGCCAGCCTCGATGAGCGCGTCCACTGCCTCCGCCTGAGTTTCGGGCTCTTCGTCCGAGTGCTCTTTGGTGAGAGCCGTGACCGACCTCAAAAATCCCAGCACCAGGGTCACCGGCAAAGTGATGTAAATCAACACCTTCAACAGCGGCACCCAGCGCGACAGCCATGCGCCATCGGTTCGCGAAAAGAAAAGATAGGGCAGAAAACGGTTAAACAGGATGATGATGAGAACCAGGCTTAACGTAGCCTGCATGATTTCGTACACGCTCCAGGCGCGGTCGCGGAAGACGGCAAAACCCACCATCATGGCGATGGCCGCTGTGATGATCTGTGCCAGGACGGCCATGGATAGCGCGGCCCGGGCCCGGCCCACTCCCAGCCTGGGCTCAATTTTCTGTTCGAAATTGGAGATGTTGTCCTGGAACTCGCGCGAAAGGAATCTGCCAATCTCCGTATAGACGCGGTCCAGGTAGGAAACCAGGGTCAGCAGGCAAAACATCATCAGCAGCGCAGCTGCGATGGCGTAGTTCATCGTGTCCGTGCCCGCGTGGTCTTTACCAATGCAGCGCGGGCGCCCCCGCCAGCGACGCTTTCCAGACTGCTCTCCGAAAGGTTCTCGACTCTCTTCATTCCCTTACGAATGGCTTTCCCAGCTTTCTCTGTTCCCTTCCTGGTCAGTGTCAGTCCATTGCGCTCAATCAGGCCGACAGGCAATCCCAGCACCTTGCGCAATTTCGCTTCCTTGCCTGCCATCACTCCATTGTCGTTTTCATGATCGTAGCCCGCAAGGTGCAGCACTCCATGCAAAACCAGAATCTTGATTTCCTGGGCTTCTGAATGACCCAGGCTCTGGGCGTTTTGCCTCGCGATCTCCGCCGAAATCGCTATATCGCCGGCGAAGGCGTCCCCAAACCCTGGTTGAGGCGAAAACGAGAGAACATCCGTGGGCTGATCCTTCCCGCGAAAACGGCGATTCAGCGCGCGCAACTCCTGGCTGGTTGTGACCAGAACATTGCTTACGCCCCGCAGCCCGACCGCACGACTTGCCCGGGTCGTAAATCTCGCCAGGGCCGCCTCGCCCAACCCCAACACGTGTTTTCGTAAAATCACCAAGTTTTCCAGAGCCAAAAAACAAACAGGAGGGCCAGAACTGAGGCGCCCTCCCGTTCAATCTTACCTGCACTACTCGCTGGTTTCTACTTCCCTGCCTTGTGCTTCCCTTACCCGTATTTGGGAAGACATGCCGCTGTCTTGAGGAAGAAGCGGAGGTTCCGCCCCGTTGGTCTTGCCGTTGGAATGGGAATGGGCAGATGTCGCCTCGCCCTCGGCCCGGGTCTTGTGCTCGTCGTAGGCGCGGATAATACGCTGCACCAGGTGGTGCCGCACTACGTCGCTATCGTCAAAGTAGGCAAACGCCAGTCCTTCGACATTCTTCAGCACGTCGGCAGCCTCCAGCAGACCGCTGCGCCTGGCGTTCGGCAAGTCAATCTGCGTGACGTCTCCAGTGATGACCGCTTTAGAGTTGAATCCCAGCCGGGTGACGAACATCTTCATCTGCTCGGAAGTCGTGTTTTGCGCCTCGTCAAGGATCACAAACGAATCATTAAGAGTGCGGCCGCGCATGAAGGCGATCGGAGCAATCTCGATCACATTCTTTTCCAGATACCGGTCCACCTTCTCCGGCTCCAGCATGTCGTAAAGCGCGTCGTATAACGGACGCAAATAAGGATCGATCTTGTCCTGCAAGGTTCCGGGCAGAAATCCCAGGCGCTCGCCGGCTTCGACGGCCGGACGCGCCAGAATGATGCGGCTCACGCGCTTGGACAGCAACGCGGAGATCGCCATGGCCACAGCCAGGTAGGTCTTACCGGTTCCGGCCGGACCGATGCCAAACACCATGTCATGATTCTCGATGGCTTCCAGATAACGGCGCTGGTTGACGCTCTTGGGCTGCACAGTTCGGCGTCCAAACGAGCGCTGGCGGCCCGCTTCCGCGAGGGAGCGAAGCGTAGTTCCGGGGTCGGCTACGACGACGCGCAGCATGCTGCCAAGATCGCCGTTGTTGAACGTGAATCCGGAGCGCTGCAGATGGTCGTAATCGGCGAAGACCTGTTCGGCGCGGGCAACGTCACGCGGCGCACCTTCAAGGTCAATGGAATCGGATCGCAGGTCGATATTGATATTCAGGCTGTCTTCCAGCAGGCGCAGGTTTTCGTCTCGCGTGCCGAAGAGAGTTTCGATGTTGGGGCTGATTTCAATGCTCTTCTTCATTTATGGGATATTGGTTTTTGACGCGCTCCTTCCCTGGCTTTGGATGCTCAAAGGCCTGTGCGGGAAGTGGGGTTTGTATCATACAATCCGATTCGCCCGACGCGCGGGCGCAATCTTCCCTGCTCAGGGACAAACTATTCTTATGTCTGGAGGTGGAACCAGCCGAGGGTGCTCGCCCCGAGGTACAGGCAACTACCATTACGGTAAAGGGTACCCCTGCTCGCGGATGAGAGTCAATGCCGTTTAAAACCGTTAAAAACCGGAGGTAACTTTCCCTCATGGTTCAGCGGGGACATCCAGGTTGCAGGCGAGTGTTGCCATTCCCAGCCAATTTCATTCGCTGACGAGTCTGGATAGCGGGGCAGCTGGAAGCGCACTGCATGACAGTCTTCTGCCAACCCACAGTCGTCTATCAAGGGGTTGATCAGGCCTTCAGGCAAAAGGGTGGAGCAGGCCTTCACGCCTGCAAGAGAGCTCTCCTCCGATGGGCGTCAGCCCCTGAGGTACCTCACTGGCTGACGCTCCCGCTTGCAGCCTCCTTTGTTGCAGCGCTAAAGCGGTGCTCCCCCCAAACTGCATCACAGTTCCGCATCCAGCCGAATTGCACCTCTGGCCCGTCAGCAGATATCATCCACGGCACGATGAGATTGACATACGGTTTCCTGCTCGTGATGTTAAGTGCTTTTGCCTGTGCTCAGCCGGCCTCCAAAGCCTCCGAAGTTGAAAGCATCTACCCAGACGCCAAGGCGCTGTATCTCGATATCCACCAGAATCCCGAACTCTCCTCGCATGAAGTCCAAACAGCAGCGAAGCTCGCGGGGCGGCTTCGCGACCTCGGCTACACGGTGACGGAACACGTGGGCGGCACCGGAGTCGTAGCAGTTCTGAAGAATGGAAACGGCTCTACCGTAATGCTTCGCACCGAGCTTGACGCGCTTCCGCTGGAGGAAAAGACGGGCCTGTCCTATGCCAGCAAAGTTCACGCCAAAGACGATGCCGGGCGCGATGTCGGAGTCATGCATGCATGCGGACATGACGTGCACATGGCATCCCTGTTCGGAACCGCCGCCATCATGGCGCACAGCAAAGACACCTGGCACGGAACTCTCATTTTGATTGGCCAGCCTGCCGAGGAAACCATCAGCGGCGCCAGGCGGATGATTGAAGACGGATTGATGACCCGGTTTCCCCGGCCCGACGTCGCCCTGGCCCTGCACGTGGGCAACGGACTCCCGGCGGGTGCGGTTGGAGTCGGTCCGGGCTACCGGTGTTCAAATGCCGATTCGCTTCGCATCACGATCTACGGCAAGGGTGGTCACGGGTCTATGCCCAACAGCACGATTGACCCAATCGTAATTGCCGCCCGCACCGTGGTGGCACTACAGACCATCGTCTCGCGCGAAGTGAAACCGGGAGAGGTGGCTGTGGTCACGGTCGGATACATGCAGGCCGGCACCAAGAACAACATCATCCCGGACCAGGCGGAACTCGGGCTCACGGTACGCAGCTATAAACCTGAAGTTCGCAAACAAGTGCTGGCTGCCATCGAGCGGATTACCAGGGCGGAGGCAGCCGCTGCGGGCGCGACGCACGAGCCCAAGATCGAGCACTACGAGGCCACCGATGCCGTCTATAACGATCCAGCCTTCGCTCAGCGGTTACAGGGGGTGCTGGAGTCGGCGCTCGGTAAAGCGAATGTTATTGTCGAAGACCCGGGAATGGCTTCGGAGGATTTTTCTTTCCTGACCGCGCAAGGCGTGCCGTCCTTCTACTTCAGCCTGGGAGGAGCGAATCCGGCAAAGTTCGCCGAGGCTAAGGCAGCAGGTACACATTTGCCGTCCAACCACTCATCGCTGTTTGCGCCAGATGTCGATCCCACGCTACATGCCGGAATCGAGGCGGAAGTGGCGGTACTGCGGAACCTGCTGAATGCACACTAGGCCTGTGTGGGGCGGACACTCTTGTCCGCCGCCTTTGAAGTTGATCTTGAAGTATTTGAACCGGGTGGTCGGCTGTGAAACTACAAGACGTTAAACCAAAATCAAAGTCAAAGGCGGCGGACAAGAGTGTCCGCCCGACACAAGCCTAGGCGCCTTCGCCTCTTGCATCGGCCACCGATGCAGGCACTGCCCGCAGCTTCGCCCATGACCTCAACGTCTGGATTTCCTCTGAGCGAGTCGTGGAAAGCGGCACAGTACCCCGCAGGGCGTCGAGCAGGCCCTGAGTGCTTACCGCCTGCTTACTCGCAAATGCCGCGTACAGCGCAGTCTGCACCGCGGCTTCAATCTCAGCGCCGGAGTAGCCCTTTGCCGCAGCCGCCACTCGATCGAGATCGAACTCTGCCGGCTTTCGCTTCCGCCGGTCCAGGTGAATCGCGAAAATCTGCTTGCGCTCGGCCTGATTGGGTAAATCGACGAAGAACAATTCATCGAACCTGCCCTTGCGGATCAGTTCCGGTGGCAGGACGGTGACATTGTTACAGGTGGCGGCAACGAATACCGGTGCTTTGCGGTCCTGCATCCAGGAAAGGAATGCAGCCAGGATGCGCGAGGAAACGCCCGCATCGACCGAAGCCGAGTCCGGCCCGCTTCCGGCAAAAATCTTCTCCAGCTCGTCGATCCAGAATACGCAAGGGGCAAGTCCCTCGGCGACACGAAATACTTTTTGAATTCTCTTCTCTGTCTCGCCGATGTACTTGTCGAAAATGGCGGCAGTGTCGAACTTCACCAGTGGCAGTTTCCACTCCCCGGCGATCGCACGAGCGCACATGCTCTTGCCGCAGCCCTGCACCCCGAGAACAATGACTCCCCGCGGCGGCTCCAGGCCAAAATCACGGGCGGCGTCGTCCCAGGTGCCACGCCGTTGTGCTAACCAGCGCTTGAGATTGTCGAGGCCGCCCACGTCAGTAAGATTCTCCGATGCGTCAATAAACTCCAGCATGCCCGAGCGCCGCAGCAGTTCTTTCTTTGCGTCGAGGACGTCGGTCACGGTATCAGGCGTTACGCCGTAGCGGGTCACGATGGCCTGTGAAGTGGCGCGCTCCGCTTCTTCCTCGGTCAGCCCGCGCAAATTGTTCGCCATGGCGTCGAGGCCAATCGGGTCCAGGGTGCGTTTCAGAGTGCGGGACTTCCCTACTCGCGCGCTCATCTCGTCGATGATCTGGCGCAGACGCTGTTTGTCAGGCAGCGGGAGTTCCAGGAACTCAACCAGGCTGCCCAGCTCGGGTGGAATCGTGATCGAAGGCGCGGTGATAATCACAGTGCGCCGGTTGGCGGAAAACTTCTGCCCCACGTCGCGCAGCCGCCGGACCACAACCGGATCGTCCATGTGGCGATGGAAGTCCTTTAGAACGAATGCCGCCTCGAGCGACATCGCCTCCAGGTTGCTCAGTGCCTGCGCCGGTTCCCTGCTGTTGTAGAGTGCCTGGGCGCCGGCGGCGGCGGGATCGTAACCCGTGGCGTTGAGGCCGTGTCCGCCGCCCAGGCCGCCTGTCTCGGGCACCAACTCGCCAATGTCGCTGCCGCAACGAACCAGCCCGCTGGCAATGCTCCATTCGAAAGTCGCCAGATTCACCGCCGCGCAAGCCACGCGCACCAGGCGGACCGCGCGCATCTCTTCCACCGTTTCCATCACCACAATCGGGGTGGAAGAGTTCAGCAGGATTTTGAGGCGCTCGAGGGCATCGGCCATAAAGGTTTGACCATCTGCGACTTACTCCCGTAAAATAGCGTATTCGGCAGCGTTCTCGACATCTCTCTATAGAAACGAAGGTAACGAAGCAGACATGGCAAACCATTTTTCGGCGCTGAAACGCGCCCGTCAGACCGAGACGCGAAGCGTCCGCAACCGTGCCAACACCTCCCGCCTGCGCAGCGCCCTGCGTGCACTACGTGAGTCCCTTGCCAAAGGCGACAAAGCGGGTGCCCAGCTGGTATTCCGGCAGACTGTTTCAGCCCTGGATAAGGCCGTGCAGAAGGGCGTGCTCCACGAGAACACCTCCTCGCGCTACAAGTCGCGGCTGAGTGCGCGCGTGAATGCGTTGAAATAGCTGTCAGCTCTCAGCTTTCAGCTCTCAGAACAACCCTTTAGTAAAAACGGGGGATCAGGAAACCGGTGTGTTTCCGATGTTCCTGGAAAACTTCTCCGAATTGCTGGGTGAGCATTGCTTCTTCTGTCCTCGCTTTGAAACAATACCCAGCCACCACCAGGCAGAGTCCCAGGATGCATCGCCACTTGCCGATCACCAGGGCCGAACCAATTGTCGCCAGAATCAGGCCGGTGTAGATGGGATGGCGCAGGCGAGAATAAGGTCCCGTACGGATTAGCTGGTGGCCCTCTTTGATCGTGACCCTGGCGCTCCAATACTCGGCCAGGTGATAACGGGCCCAAACCGCCAGCCCGATGCCCCACCAGGTGAGAATTACGCCAAGGCTCGCGATGGTCGGCGTGCGGGGAATGAAGCGAGTTCCCAGAACGCCAAATCCTGTTGAAGATCTGAATACCAGCAGATAACCGATAACTTCGATCCCCAGAATGGCCGAGCGAGAGGCCAAAGACTCACTTTCGCGGGTGACGCGGGTTTTCATCGCACCCGCGATCCAGTAGATGACGAAGACGATCCAGGGGATCGCAAGCAGAGTCCGAAAGACGTCTCTCACTGTCATCTGACTGTCTTTATCTGACGATCTTTATCTGACTGTCCTGAACCGGTGCTAGACCGGCAGTTCTTCCTGTGACCATCCCGGAACTTCAGGCTTGACCTCGGCGGTCAGATCCAGAATCAGCTTTTCCAGCACGAAGCGCTTGCTCGGCGGATTGGAGCGCAGAGCCAAATCGGTTTTCGCCACCAGGCGGATGGCTCGTGTCAGTTCACGCTTCGATTTGTAGCGCCGGGCCTGCCTGATGATGTCGTCCGCGGCAAAGGGGGGAACCCGGAAGCCCTGCCAGAGCGCGGCCCACAGCATGCGTTGATCGCGCACGTTGCGCTCCACGATCACCAGCATCTGTCGAAAGGTCTTGGCCAGCATGTAAATATGCCCAATCGCGGCCTCGTCGCCGTCCCCGCTGCTTAGGATCGCGTCCAGCATCTGCAAGGCACGTACCCGGTCTTTGGACGATATCGCGTCGGTCAACTCGTAGAGGGATCGCTGCTTGGCCGCCAGCACCATGGTTTCTACATCGCCCAGGGTGATGCGTTTCTTCTCTCCGACGTAGAGAATCAACTTCTCGAGTTCATTGGAGACCATCATCATGTCGCCGCCAAGAGCGTCGACCAGTTCACGCGCGGCATCGGGCTCAATTTTTACGTCACGGGTAGTGCCGTATTCGCCAATCCAGCGGACGGCCTCGCTTTCCTCCACCCGCGCCAGCTCGACAATCGCGCAATACCGGCCGAGCGTTTCCCGGATGCGCTCGTAGCGTTCCCTGTCGGTCATGTCCATACGGCGTGCATCGGCGGGGATGCTGATGTGGTCGGCGACAAAGATCAGCACCGCGTCTGGATTCGGATCCTTGCTATAGGCCTCGATGGCGGCCAGCTTTTCGTCATTCGATCCCCGTCCAAATAAATTCTTGACACCGCGGATGAAGAACACCTGAAACGGCGCCATCAGCGAAGGTGTCCGCGCGCGATCGAGGACCTCTGCCAGGTCGGTCTCGGACAGATCAAACTCAAACAGGCTGAAGTCGCGGAGTTCCGCCGGGACAAGGTGTTTGAGAATCGCTTCGCGGCAGCGCTTGCGGAAGAAAACCTCATCGCCAACGAAGACGTAAACGGGGCGCAGCTTGCGAGCCTCGACCTCGGAGACGAAGCGATCGGCCTGGGCGAAAGCTCGCACTAGAAACCCTCCATACTAAAAACCCTCGAGAACATTGCTGACCAGCGTGCGGGCAAATTCACGCGACAGGCGCTCCAGCGCAGGTGAGTCTTCTTCAAAGAAACTGGAGAGCTCGCGCGAAACCTGATACTCCTCGCGAAAAAGGTACGAGGGATTCTCGTAGAGAACCTTGCCATTGCGATCGGTCAGCGTAACCCGGGCGGTCAGGACTACCAGCGCGCTCGAAGCCCGTCCGGTCTGCGAATCGTAGGTCAACGGTGACGTCGATGTACTGACTACCGTGCCCCGCAAGGTCGCGTCGGCAGAATCGCTGACTTCATTCAATATGTGGTAGTGGGTGCGAGTCACCATCTCGCGAACCACGGCCGCGGTCAGCTTCTGCTCAATCTTGTAGGTCTGCGTCTGGTTGACGAAAGCAGGAATCGAGATCGTCTGCACATTGGTGGGGAGTGCGACGTTGTGGCCGGCGGTGTGATAACCACAGGCAGTGGTGAGGAGCAAAACCGCCAGCACAGACAGACCCTGAAGCCTGTTGCTCTTGCGGCTTCTCGCGGGCGAGTCGCCCGCGACCACACCAGCGGTGAGAACTGCGCGCGTCATTGAATCTTTCCCTTGGGGCGAGATGCTGCCATGTTCTCGGCACACTCCACCGCGGTGGAAGCCGCGATTCGCAGGTTATCGGATGACGCCCAAAGCCATAGCCCGTTGGCAAGATTCGAGTCGGGATGGATCGACACCAGGACGTCGCCCTGTCCCGCGGCATTGACGTTGCTCGGCGATTCTTCCGCGAAACCGGTGATGGTCACATGCTCCCCGGTCAGAGCTTTTGAGATGCCCTCGATATCGGCCAGCTTCTCCATCTCAAGGTGCAAGGTGAACGCGTGTCCGTGAAAGATGGGGGCCTGCAGCAGCAGCAGCGAGGGCACCAGCGCATCCTTTCCGGCGATGCGCGTGTAGTGTTTAAGTACGCGGCGCTCGATCGCTGCCAGCGGCGGAGTGGATTGCTCTCCGTAGCGCGCCACCATGTTGAATGCCACCTGTGTGTCGAATACCTTCTTCGGCAGTTGCTGGAAGGAAAGCAGATTCACCGTCTGCTCGTGGAGCTCGTCCATTCCCCTTTGCCCGTGTTCTGATGCCGGCTCAAACACTGTCGCCACCACTCGTTTCACAGCGCCGGCTTTCTGAACCCGCAACAACAGGAGCGCAAGCACCACGGCGGCTGGGTGAGCCACTACCGCGGGTCCCGGCTGAAGTACCGGCGTGAGCGTCTGGCCCAGCAACCGTTGGATCCAGGGCGATTTGATTTCCGCTTCCGGCTCGCCTTCCAAAGCGTAGGAAAGATCCACAATCGAACTGCCCGCGTTCTGTGCCTTCCGCCAGTTCTGCCGGGTGCATTCCTGATCGGAGGCGAAAAAAGTGAAATCAACCTTATCGAACTGTTCGGATCGCACGCTCTGAATGAACGAAACTTCGTCTCCGACCGATTCCAGTTGGCCCAGCGAGTCATTGTCGTCGAGCAACTTGATGTCGGAGGAGGGAAAATTGCGGTCGCCCAGCACTTCGGCAATCTCTTTTCCCTTCAAAGTTCCCGCGCCCACAATCGCGAGGCGATAGAGATCGCCTGCCCGCACCGGATCCGCATGCGTTGTCGGTACGGATTTAAAATTTGAGCTCATGAGGGTTGGGATGCCTCAGTGTAGGCTGGCGGTGGCGGCGGATTGCCCTTGCGCCGGAAGATCCATTTCAGACGCCAAAACACGCCGGAAAACAGATAGAGCAGCGCGATCAGAAACAGCACCCACTTGGAATAGAAGCGAATTGCTGCGAACAAAAGTCCGAAGAGAATCACCAGCTGAAAAGGCTGTCGGGAGCGGAAATCAATGTCCTTGAAACTGTAAAAACGCCAGGTGCTCACCATCAGGTATCCCACCGCCACCACCATCAGCATCCAGGTAATCGCGGTCCACCATGAAGTTATGGGATCGCCTTCGGAGAAATGCACCACGGCGGCGATGACGCCCGCGCCCGCCGGAATCGGCATGCCGACAAAATACTTCTTGCCCGGGCGTCCGGGATTGGAGGGTTGGGGATTGCTGGTGATGTTGAAGCGCGCGAGACGGCTGGCGCCAGCCATCAGGAACAAGAAGCTTGCAATGGCTCCGAACTGGAGCAGTTTGTTGTAAAGATCGCCTAAATCCGATGGCAGTTGCCGAAATCCCCACATCCATGCGAGCAATGCCGGAGCCACGCCGAAGGTGATGACGTCGGCGAGGGAATCCAGTTCTTTACCGAATTCACTGCTCGTCCCGGTCATGCGCGCGATGCGCCCGTCGAGACCATCGAAAAGCACAGCGAACCCGATGGCTTTCGCGGCATTGTCGTAATGCCAGGAATCGGCGGAAGTGCCGTGCGTGATCTGAAGAATGGCATAGTACCCGAAAGCAATGTTGGCGGTGGTGAACAACGAAGGCAGGATGTACATGCCCTTGCTGAGGCGCCGGGGACGATGGCCTTCCCCGCGACGCTTTTCGATTTCGGGCATGCCGGAAACCATTTAATGTGCTCCCTGACCAGTGACTGCGGCCCCAACTGTCGCACCAGGAGACGTCTGAGCCGGAAGGTATGCCAGCACACTTGCTCCGCCTTTCACGCGCTCTCCCACTTTGATGTGCATGGTGGCGGAGGGGTCCAGCACGACATCTACACGCGAACCAAATTTAATCAGGCCCACCCGCTGCCCGCGCTCGACATGATCACCGACCTTCTGATTGAAGACGATCCGGCGGGCGAGCAATCCTGCAATCTGCTTGAAAATAACTGTCTGCCCATCGCCTTCCACCGTGACCGCGTTCTGTTCGTTCAGTTCGGCAGAGGCCGGATTCATGGCGTTGAGATATTTTCCTTTTTGATAATGAACTTCCCGGATCACGCCGGTCAGCGGGGAACGATTTACGTGGACGTCGAAAACATTGAGAAAGATGCTGATCCGGGTACGCGGAACTCCGTGCAACAGAATGGAAGAAATGTCGGTAACTTTGCCATCAGCGGGTGAAACCACAGCCCCGGCAGAATCGGGTATCGCGCGCTCCGGATCGCGGAAAAACCACAGGAAGAAGAATGCCAGCAGCAGAGCGGGCAGGGTCCAGAGCGGCCCAGCCAGCCATCCGACCAGTAAGGCAACAGCAACCAGCGCAAGCGCGTAATAGTAGCCGTCAGCAACCATCGGGAGTAGTGGAATTATAGTGCAGGCAAGGCGGGCCGGTCGCGCTCTGCCGTTAAATGGTAATAAAAAAAGGCGCTTACGAGCGCCTTATCCTGAACATAATAAACCATTCGCGGCGGTCGCCGCCTATAATTGGAGGTTGTTTCTAAGCGACCTGGCCGTGCTGCATGACCAGGCGTAACTGCCGCTCAATGGATTCCATTTGATCCTTAAGCCGCAGCTTGAGCTTCTTCAGCCGCACTTCTTCCAGCTTTTCGTCTTCTGTTAGGTAGCGTTTTACGGTAAGAGTTTCGAGACGCTGCGCGTACTGCGTGTGCTCCTGAGCCAGCTTGCGGAATTCCTCGTTGCTGGCCAGGAGCTGGTCCTTTGGAGTCATCCAGTAGACCCTCCTGAACGTTTGTACGGCCTTAACCTAACACAGGGATGGAACGGCTTCAATCCCAAATTCCCTCAGTGAAGCACTTTTCATGATGCACAACTATGCACTCAAAGTGGTGCAACCCAGTTTAAAACAAGGCGATACAGAACGGCGTCTTCTTCGGGATCTTTGTAGTACTTCCTGCGGTGCCCACTTTCAACGAACAGGTACTTTTCGTACAACGCGCGTGCCGGGTGATTGGACCTGCGCACTTCGAGAAAGACCGACTCCGCACCACGCGCTCGCGCCCTATCAAGAAGCTCTCCCAGCAGGCGCGTTCCCAGGCCACGCCGCCGGACTGAAGCCGCAATGGCCATATTTTCGATTTCCCACTCCAGCCCGACCACCCCGGCAATGATGAAACCCTGAACTTGTTTTTCTTCGATCACCAGCACAACCCGATTGCAGTTCGCGTCATGAAGGAGAGCTTCATACCGGTCAGACGGCCAGCGCGCTGCCGTAGCCGCATGCCTCTCCAAAGTCATCAGCGCGGGAAGATCGGCGGAAACGGCGGCACGAATCAACAGTTTCACGTTTTTATCTGAGAACTGGTTCATCTGAGAACTGGGAACTCAAAACTAAGAACTGCCTTTGGAAAACAACTCACTGGAGCGCCGGATGTAATTCGCATCAAGTTCCGCCGGCGAGAGGGTGTTCCCGGCAAGGATCTTGCGCCATCCCAAACGCGCGATCGCGTCGCTGCCAGGAACTTCTATCTCTTCCACCTGTAGCGATCCATCGCGGGCCGCCTGCGCCAGGCTGTGATCGGCAGTGACCACCACCGAACCAACCGCCGTCTGCATCAATTCTGAACGGGTCAGCAGTCGTTCACGCTCCAACTGTACTTCCGAGTTTTTCACCTGATATTCGCCGGCGTAGACATCGCCACGACCAGCATCCAGCACGGCAATAACTTTGCCCCGTTGGCCACCAGCGACGGCAATCGCCTCCAGCAGTGACACCGCGGCAATCGGCTTCGAGAATACTTCCGCCAACGCCTTGATGGCTGCCAGACCAATCCGCAGCCCGGTGAATGATCCCGGGCCCGAGACCACGGCAAAGGCGCCGATGTCAAGTTTGTCCAGACCGTGCTTCACGAGTAAGGCTGCGATCTGGGGAACCAGTTGTGCTGAAAAAGTTCCGCCATCGAGGGGCACGACCTCGATTACGCTACAGTCGGCCTCCGGGCCGCAGCGAGCCAGTGCGATACTGCCGTGTTTACCCGAGGTGTCTACCGCCAGAAGAAGCATTTAGGTTTGAGATCGTAATGCTCTAAAAGGTAATTCGTAGAATCCGGCAAGAGATCAGCCTGTTGCTTCCACCAGCTCCAGCAGCACACCCCCGGCGCTGGAGGGATGAACGAAGACGTACCGATGCCCACCAGCACCGACTTTAATTTCGTCCGTAACCAGCCGGATGCCTTCTTTCCTGAGCCGTTCCACAGCAGCTTCAAGACTTGGAACTCGCAACGAGACATGGTGGAGGCCCTCTCCCCTCTTGTTGATGAACTTTGCGATGACCGAATTTTCCGACACTGGTTCGAGCAGCTCGATCCGGCTGCCGCCTAGAGGCACCATCACCACCCGCACCTGTTCGGCGTCGACCACCTCTTCCGGAGAAACAGCGACCCCCAGCTTTTCGTAGATGCTCTTCGCCGCCGCCAGCGACTTCACCGCAACGCCAATATGATCAATGCTGAACATCAAAGAATCTCCATCTCAAAATGTGGGCTCGAGCGTTCCGCTCGTGCTGTTGCCCGCTGGAAGTCTGGTATTCAAGCTTTAGTCAGGCCGCCGACAATCTTCTCCACGAGCTCGTAAGGATCGCGTCTGTGCTCGGCTATTGCAGCGGCATACCCCGCCAAGGCATCCTTTCCCAATTGCTCCTCGACCCGTTGCAAAAGAGCATCACGCAACATCTCAAGCAGGCGATCCTGCCAGTTCTGAGTCTTCTTCCGCAGAATCAAATTCTCTTGTTGGAGATAGCCTTCGTACCCGGTGATCGCCGCAGCAAGCTCCTCGACCCCAGCGCCTTCACTGGCCACCGTCTTCACAATCGGAGGGGTCCAGTTGTCACCACGCACCGCCAGCGATTGCAGCGCACGGATTTCCCGTTCGACCCGCTCCGCTCCCTCGCGATCACTCTTATTGATGACAAAGATATCGGCGATCTCCATGATCCCGGCTTTGATGGTCTGCACATCGTCACCCATGCCCGGTACCAGAATCACAATCGTGATGTCAGCCAGGCGAACAACGTCGACTTCGTCCTGGCCGACGCCCACGGTTTCAATCATGACAAGGTCCCGGCCGGCGGCATCAAGCACGGTAGCCACATCCGCTGTGGTCCGCGCCAGCCCGCCCAGCGAGCCGCGCGTTGCCATGCTGCGAATGTAGATTCCGGGATCGGAAAAATGGTCCTGCATGCGGATGCGATCGCCCAGAATCGCTCCGCCCGTGTATGGACTGGTCGGATCGACTGCAATGATGCCGACCATCTTCTTCTGCTTGCGATAGTAGCGCGCCAACTGATCAACCAGTGTACTTTTGCCCGCTCCCGGCGGTCCGGTGAGTCCGAGCACCCGAGCTTTCCCACTGTGAGGAAAAAGCGTCTTGAGCATTTCTGACCAGCCTGGCGAGCGATTCTCGACCGTGCTGATCACACGGGAAAGAGACCGGGGATCGCCCGCGCGAAGTTGATCAAGCAAGGTTTGGATACCCGGGTCCAAGCTGATTAGTGTAAAGCAGAAGCAGAGCAAACAAGAATGCCGGACTGAGGACAGCGGAAGGACTAAAGCGGCACGCCCCCGGAGCGAAGTTTAAGGATCTTCAGGGCCAATTTTCCTAAAACCGGGTACTCGGCCCACTCGCCACGTCCAGCTCTGACTCCGTAAACGATCGCGCCCAGTAGTACCACCAGGCCCATGCCCATCCAGGATAGCCACAGCACGGGCATCAGAATGAAAAATTCAGGCGGTGGGGGCGCATGTGAAGATGCAGGAGTGGTGGCGGAAACCAGAAAAAAGGCGGCAATCCCCAGCAGGAATTCACCCAGCAGGAGAATTACGTAGACCGCCTGCAGCAGTAACGCCTGCAATGCATGAAAGGAAATGAACTTCGAGTTTCGTTTGATCAGGAAGATTGCAAGCGGAGCGATCCACCACAGCATGATCTGCAACATGTGTGCCAGAAGAGCCAGCGTGCGCTCGTCCGGAGTTAACGAAAGATCTCTCAGGCCAGCGGGCGAAAGGCCAGCCGCCATCGGTTGCGGTGTTTCAGCCATGTTGTTCCAGGCGACAGAACCAGCTAGTCTTTTAGCAGTTGGCGAGCAATTACCAGCCGCTGAATTTCGCTCGTCCCTTCGCCGATGGTGCACAGCTTTACGTCACGATAGAACTTCTCGGCCGGATAATCCTTGATGAACCCGTATCCGCCGTGTATCTGAACGCCCTCGTTCGCACACCTGACTGCAACTTCGCTGGCGTAGAGCTTGGCCATGGACGATTCCAGCGTGGTCTTCATCCCGGCATCCTTCATCGCCGCCGCGCGCAAGGTCAGAAGTTTGGCAGCTTCGATTTCAGTGGCCATGTCGGCGAGTTTCCACTGGATGGCCTGGAAATCGCTGATTGCCTTCCCGAACTGCTTACGCTGCTTCGAGTATTTCAGCGCTGCCTCGTAGGCGCCTTCCGCCATGCCCAGCGATAAAGCCGCGATCGATATACGGCCACCGTCCAACACCCGCATGGCATCGATGAATCCGTCGCCTTCCTTGCCGCAAAGGCTGTCGGCAGGAAGCACGCAGTCTTCAAAGATCAATTCCGCGGTGTCGCTGGCCCGCAGGCCGAGTTTGTTTTCCTTTTTCCCCGGCCGAAATCCCTTGGTACCCTTCTCCACGATAAACGCCGATAATCCGTGGGTATGGGCGGCGCGGTCGGTCACGGCGATCACGACCAGAACGTTGGCGTAGTGGCCATTCGTGCAAAACGTCTTGGTGCCATTCAGCACCCAGTTGCTGCCTTTGCGAACCGCAGTCATGCGGGCGCTGCCTGCGTCCGATCCGGAAGAGGGCTCGGTCAGTCCCCATGCACCGATAAATTCACCGGAGGCCAGCGGGGTGACGTATTTCTTCTTTTGCGCCTCGTTGCCGGCGAGAAAAATATGGTTCGAGCAGAGAGAAGTGTGCGCTGCCACGATGATGCCTACTGAACCGTCCACGCGAGAGAGCTCTTCAATCGCGGTGACATATTCGACATAGCCCATGCCGGCGCCGCCAAACTCGGGCGGAAAAACTATGCCCAGCAACCCGAGCTTGCCGAGTTCCTTCACTGTCTCCAGGGGAAAATCGCCGGCTTCATCCCATTTCATCACGTGAGGAGCAATTTCGCGCTCGGCAAACTCGCGCACGCTTTTTTTCAGTTGAACCTGTTCGTCATTAAGTTGGAAATCCAAGATGCCGTCTCCATTTCGACTGAAGTTCCGCTGGCAGAACACTTTGAATTAGAACACAGCGATTTCAGCGCATAAAGTTACCGCCGGAAGGCCATGTTATGTGGGGCGGACACTGCTGTCCGCCGCCTTTGATTTTGTTGTTGACCTTCCTGTTTGATCTTGTTGTTCACCTTCCTAAATAATGCAGGCACTCAAACCGCGTCCCGGAACCAAAGCAAAGCAACTTCAAAGGCGGCGGACAGGAGTGTCCGCCCCACACGAGCTCAGAATGAATCGCTCGAATACTTCGTTTGAGAGCAGCCGTCCACGCGGCGTCAGACTTACCACCTCGCCGTCGCGTTCCAGCAGGCCTAAACCCTCACATTCCGAAATCGTTTCCGAGAATGTCCGGGCCGCCTCTTCGCCGAAATCGGATGCGATTTTTTTCAGGTCCACGCCCCGGTTCAGGCGAAGGCCCAGAAAAAAAGTCTCCTCGAGCGCGCCTGAAGAACTGACCTGCGTTCTGCTGTATGGCCCGCCGGCAACGTACTCTTCGAGCGAGTCCGGGGCCGCAAAGCGCACTGCTTCGTTTGGAGATCCGGAGCAATGCAGCATGGAATGGGCGTCTACCCCGAGACCAAGATACGGCTGGCGAGTCCAATACTTGAGATTGTGGCGAGATTGGTGTCCCTCCCGGGCAAAGTTGGATATCTCGTACTGTTGTACCCCGGCAGCGTTCAGTCGATCGCACGCCATCTCGTACATATCGGCGGTCAATTCTTCATCAGGGACAAAGTGGGCGTGGTATCTGGCACCGCCCGCCATCACTTCCCGACCCAGCCGGGAATCGTCGTCCACCTCAAGCATGTAGACGCTGACGTGCGGCGCGTTCGAAGCAATGGCCTCGCCCAGGGAAAATTCCCAGCTTTCCCTGGTCTGATGCGGTAGCCCGGCAATCAGGTCGACATTGATCTCTGCAACTCCGGCAGCACGCAAGAGCGCAATGTCGTCGAGCACGGTCGCTTTTGTATGCAGACGTCCAACCGACGCGGCTTCAATATCGACGAATGATTGCACTCCCAGGCTCACACGATTTACTCTGCACCTCTGCAGAGCCTCGATCATCGCCGGACTGAGGGTTCCGGGCGCGCATTCGACCGTCACCTCGGCCTCTGGCTGGAGCATAAAGTTTTGCGAAATGCTGACAAATAAGCGCTCCAGTTGAGTTATATCGAGTATCGTAGGTGTGCCGCCGCCGAGAAAGATGGAGTCCACAACCGGCTCGAATCGGCCTCCCGTCGTTTTTGCAGTTTCGCTGGCGCGGCTGATGTCGTAAGCTACCCGCTCGACGTAGCGCTCGAAAACGGCGCGGGAAAAGACGTCAGAGGCGAAGTTACAGTAGCTGCACTTGGTTCGACAGAACGGGACCGAGATGTAAAGCCCCAGAGGCATGGTGACTAATTATCCCACTTCGCGTAACTTGGACGGCGTGAAAGCATCTGAGTCGCAGATCATCGCATCAGAGTGCGTCGGGAAGAGGTAGATCGATATTGTCTAAAGCAAACATGGCTCCTCGTGTCGTCATCACCGGACTGGGTGTGGTCAGCCCCAATGGAATCGGCAAAGAAGCTTTCTGCCTCGCGGTTCTAGCCGGCAAGTCCGGAGTGAAACGCATCTCTCGTTTCGATCCTTCCTCGCTGCCAGTACACATCGCAGGCGAAATTCCTGAGTTCGATGAGCTCGCATGGGTGGACGCACGTGAACGCAAACACGTTTCGCGAGTAGTGCCACTCGCGGTTGCCGCTTCCACGGAAGCGATCAAGGATGCAGGCCTCGATCCCGCAGCTATGTCGATGGAGGAGAAGCGCGAGATTGGCGTAATCCTCGGCACGGGTGGCGGCGCACAGGAATTTTCCGAAGAACAATACCGCCTCTGGCACAGCGGGCACGTCAAGCAGGTGAGCCTGTTCTGCATTCCGAGCGGCACAATGGGAACAATTCCCAGCGAAATCAGCATGCGCTTCGGATTCCGCGGCTACAGCCATGTGGTGACAGCGGGCTGCACCTCCTCCACCGACGCAATCGGATATGCCTACCAGCACATTCAGGCGGGCGTGCTGCCGATGTTTTTGGTGGGAGGCGTGGATTCCCCGATCACTCCGGGAATCATCAAAGGCTACTCGTTACTGCGTGCGCTGACCCAGTCGTGGAATCACGCGCCCGAGAGCGCGTCGCGTCCATTTTCAGCCGACCGCGACGGATTCGTGATGGCGGAAGGTTCCTGGATGTTCATTCTCGAAGACTACGAGCATGCTCGTGCCCGAGGCGCTCGTATCTATGCCGAGATCACCGGCTACGGATCCACTTGCGAAGCCTTCCACCGCGTCCGCATGAGCGAGTCGCCGGAAGAGCCCGCCCGCGCCATCACCCTGGCGCTGGAGGAAGCAGGACTTCAGCCGGAAGACATTCAGTACGTGAATCTTCATGGCACTTCGACCGAAATGAACGATCGCGTGGAAACCCGCGCGCTCAAGCTCGCTCTCGGTAAACATGCAAAGAAAATTCCGATGTCAGGTCTGAAATCGCAGATCGGACATGCCCAGGGAGCCTGCGGCTCGGCCAGCCTGGCCGCAACCCTGATCGCCATGGAGCACGGCAAGATTCCGCCGACCATTAACCTCGAACGCCCGGATCCTGAATGTGACCTGGACTATGTCCCAGATGTTGGCCGCAAGGCCCAGGTCGAACACGCGCTTTGTAATTGCGTAGGATTTGGATCGAAGAACTCGGCGCTGGTGCTGAAGAAGACCGCGTAGGGGCAGGTGCCTCACCTGCCCGGCGGAGCGAAGCTCCGCAGTTCGGGAACACCCCCCAAACCTCTGGCGAGTTTTGCTCGCCCAGATAAGGACATCTGGGCCTGTGTGGTTCTACTAAACGTTTTCCATCCCCGCGGCTTCATTCCCCATCTATTTAGAGTAATCTTTAAGCTGACACCTGATGGCCCAAGAAGAGGAAGTACTAGGTAAAGCCTATGACAGCCGCCTGATGAAGCGGCTGCTCCAGTACTTACGTCCCTATAAAGGGGCCGTGGGCATTTCTCTGGTTTCTATTCTGTTCAAAGCTGGCGCCGACGTTCTGGGACCGTATCTGGTCGCCGTCGAGATTGACCGTTATCTCGTACCGGTTCCGCGCAGCACCCCGTTCGACTCTTTTCTCAGCCCGAATCCGTATGTCGGTATCGCCGAAATAGCAGGCATGTATGTCGGACTAATTGTCTTCAGCTTCCTGCTCGACTATCTCCAGACTTACTTCATGCAATGGGCCGGGCAGATGGTGATGTTCGATCTGCGCAAACAGATCTTCCGCCATCTGCAGCACATGCACATCGGCTTCTACGACAAAAATCCGGTCGGCCGCCTGGTTACCCGCGTCACTTCCGATGTGGATGCTCTGAACGAAATGTTCACCTCGGGCGTGGTGTCGATCTTCGAAGACGTGTTTGTGCTGGCCGGAATTACCGCCATCATGCTGTGCATGAACTGGAAGCTGGCGCTGATCACGCTGGCCGTCCTGCCGTTGATCGCTTATCGCCACGAAGATATTTCGCGATAAGGTACGTGACTCCTACCGCCGCATTCGCACCGCCATTGCCCGCATTAACGCCTACATGCAGGAGCATGTCAGCGGCATGGTGGTGCTGCAGCTGTTCAATCGCGAGGAGCGGGCTTTCAACAAATTTTCCGACGTGAACGCCATCCACATGGAAGCCTTCAAAGACGCGATCATGGCGCACGCGGTCTACTACCCGGTGGTGGAAATTCTGTCGTCGATTGCCATCGCCTGCGTGATCTGGTTTGGCGGGAATGACATCATTCGCGGACTGACTGTGAGCACCCTGACCGCGGATTTCTCGCGCAGCACGCTGCTTTCGTTCCACGTGGTTCGTACCGTGGTAAGTATTGGCGTTCTTACCGCGTTCATTCAGTACGCGCAGCGCTTCTTCCGGCCGATTCAGGACTTCAGCGAAAAATACAACATTCTGCAGTCGGCGATGGCGGCCAGCGAGCGCGTGTTCAAGTTGCTCGATACTCCCGCGGAGATTACTTCGCCCGCGGTAACCAGAATGCCGGCCGGGCCCGGACGAATTGAGTTCGACCATGTTTGGTTTGCGTATCGCACTGTTCCCGCCGAGACCGGAAACTGACAAGACCGCTGGCAATGGCCATGTGGGGACGGGTCTCCGACCCGTCCAGGCCGAGCTTCGCTCGGCGGTTCACCTCCACTCGACCGAGCCGGACTGGATTCTTCGCGATGTGTCTTTCGCCATCGAACCGGGCGAGACGGTAGCCATCGTCGGCCATACCGGAGCCGGCAAGACTACGATCATTTCGCTGCTGTTGCGCTTCTACGACGTACAGAAAGGCGCTGTCCGGATCGACGGCGTCGACGTGAAGGAAATGGACCTTCCCGAGCTTCGCCGCCGCTTTGGCGTGGTCTTGCAGGATCCGTTTCTGTTTACCGGAACCGTCGAAGGCAACATTCGGCTGGGCACGCAGCGGATCACCGACGCCGATATCGAAAAAGCCGCTGAAGACGTGAATCTTGCCGACTTCATCCGGGCACTTCCCCAGGGCTTCAAGGAAGAAGTCCGCGAGCGCGGATCGACGCTTTCCACGGGCCAGAAGCAACTGATCTCATTCGCCCGCGCGCTGGCGCACGACCCGAAGATCCTGATTCTTGATGAAGCCACCTCGAGCGTGGATACCGAAACCGAAGTCAAAGTCCGCGACGCGCTTAACCGTATGGTTGAGGGACGCACATCGGTGGTCATCGCCCACCGGCTGTCGACCATCCAGCGTGCCGACAAGATCATCGTGATGCACAAGGGGCAAGTCCGCGAAATGGGTACGCACCAGCAATTGCTTGCCCAGCGCGGCATCTACTACAAGCTCTATCAGCTGCAATACAAAGACCAGGAGATTCCGGTCGCCAGCGAACCGCAGGTCACGACCGGCGCCGACGACTAGGGCTTCTCCACCACAGGAGCCCAGCCTGCTGGTTTCAACGCCAGGTTGACGAAGTAGGCAAGCACGCCCGCTACAATCAGCAAAATTCCAAAAGCGAATGAACTGATTCCCAGCACCTGCTCATGCTGGCCGCGAACGATGGAGAAACCGAGAAGCAGCATCGGGGCTATGCCGACCGCCACAGCCCCGAATAAGCCTCCGGGGACGCGGAAGGGTCGCGGAAGTTCGGGCTCGCGAATGCGGAGAACCACCAGCGCAATAAATTCCAGGCTGAGGCTGCATCCGTAAAGCAGAATGTCGATGGTTACAAGCCGCTCGAAGCCCAGGCCAAGACACATTGCCCATCCGATGGCACAGACAATGATCGCAACCCAGGGGGCGCGGGAGCGTGGGTGCAGTTTGCCAAAAGCCTGCGGCAACATTCCGTCTTGAGCCATCGCCAGCGGCAAGCGCGAGTAACTCATGACAAGCGCGTTGAACATACCGAAACCGCTGATCATGCCTCCCAGCGCCAAGCCGACGCGTAGCACCGGCCCGCCGAGCATGCCCGCGATATCCGCCCAGAAGCCGGTCTCCCATGCGCCTGAGGAAAGACCGGTCATCCACATGGCAACCACCGGGATTACATAACTCAGGGCCACGATCACCACGGCCGCCAGCATGGCGCGAGGATAGGTACGCTGCGGACGCTCCACTTCCGTGGCGATGGTCGAGGCGTTGTCCCAGCCCATGTAGTTCCACATACAGATGAGCAGGCCGCCGAGAATGTCAGTTGTCGAGGTCGTTGGCCGGGTCACGGCGGTGGCGAGCGCTCCAAACTTGAATGGAGCGATAGCCACAATCAGAATGAAAGGCGCGGAGAGCGCAAAGAACAGCCACAGCGAAGTCGTCGAAACCACTCGCACGCCGGCGATATTCAGCAAGGCGCAGACGATTACCACCGCCAGGGCCACGATCACGCCGCGATGCCCTTCGGCGAACCAGGGAAACAAGCGGTCGAGATAGAGGACAAACAGCGTGGGATAAATCGCCATGTCGAAAATCGAGGCCACCAGCGACAGCCAGGCTTCCTGAAATCCCCAGAAGTTCCCCATGGCACGACGCACCCAGGCGTAGTAACCGCCCTCGAAGGGCAGCGCGCTGGAAAGTTCCCCGATCATGAACGCAGTCGGAAGGCTCCACAGGATCGGGGTCAACAGCAGAATAAGGATGGCTTTGCCGTATCCGGCGCCATGCACGATGTCCTCCGTGCCATAGGTTCCGCCCGACACCATAAAAAAGGTGGCGGCGACCAGGGGCCAGAGCGTGAGGCGGACCGATTTTTTCCGGCTGGGGATGACGGTGGGAGACTGAAGATTCTGACGCGGCGCGCTAGCTGTTGCCAATTTCGACGGCTTCCTCCCCGGGCGACCCTTGCGCTTTCAGAATTCGGCTGGAAGCAAGTTCGCAGCCGTGAGCATACGGGAAATTAGATGCAGTGTAAAAATAATTTTTGAAGTATTTTTTGCGGGGCGGCACGGAGGTAATGACCGGGGCGTCGGACCTCAGGCGTCAGCCAGGGAGCTTGTGATTTGTCCGCGGTCTGACGTCCGCGGTCCGACGCCTGCCCTTAAACATTCTTCCAGAGCTCCGCCCTGGGATCTTCCGGATTTAACTTCGCCAGCTCGCGCAGGATTTCCTTGGAGCGTTCGTCGCGCGGCATGGGAACGGTGAGCCTGATCTCCACGATCTCGTCGCCGCGCGCACCCTCTTTGGTGGCCGAGGGCACACCCTTCTCGCGCAAACGCAGCTTTTGCCCGGACTGGGTTCCGGGTGGAATTTTCAGCAGAGTACGTCCGTCAATGGTAGGGACCTCGATCTTGGCACCCAGCGCGGCTTCCGTGGCGCTCACAGGCACCGTGATGCGGATATCGTCGCCTTCGCGGTGAAAGACCGGGTGGTCTGCGGTTCGTATGATCACGTAAAGATCGCCCGCCGGACCTCCCCGCAATCCGGCATTACCCTTGCCGGCGAGGCGGATGCGCTGGCCATCCCGAGTACCGGCCTTGATGCGAACCTCCAGCGGCTCCGAGCGTTCGACCGTACCTTCGCCATGGCACTGCGGGCAGGTGGAAATATTCTTTCCGGTTCCATGGCAGCGCGGACAGGGAACGTTGAACTTCATCCGTCCGCCGGTCTGCGTGACCTGGCCTTTGCCGCCGCACTCCGGGCAGGTTCCAGCAGATTCAATAAAGCCCTGGCCGTGGCACTGCAGGCAAGAATCACGGCGAGTAATATTCAGCCGCATCACGCCGCCGCGAATCGCCGTCCAGAAGGGCACGTTGACCTGGTATTCGAGGTCAGAGCCGGGCTCGGGACCTTCCTGTGCGGCGCCACCGCGCCCGCCGAAAATTCCGGAAAAAATATCCTTAAAACTTCCGCTGCCAGAGCTGCTGGCTTTTCTTCCCCGGGCCCCTTCGAACATGTCGGTAAAGTCAAAACCACCAAAATCGAAATTCCCACCCTGAGCGGGATCGACGGGACCTCCGCGAAAACCTGGGCCGGGCGAACCGTCCGCGCCGCCTCCGGCCCGCGCGTAAGCCTCGGCCGTCGCGGCATCGATGTTGTCTGAGTAGAACCCGACATGATCGTAAATCTTCCGCTTCTTGGGATCGCTCAGGACTTCATTAGCTTCGGAAAGAGTCTTAAACTTCTCCTCCGCCGCCTTGTCGCCCGGGTTGACGTCGGGGTGATACTTGCGGGCCAGCTTGCGAAACGCCTTGCGAATATCGTCCGCCGAAGCGGACTTCTTCACTCCCAGGATCTCGTAGTAGTCCTTTTTAGTGGTTGTGGCCATTCGCCTAGTTGTTGATCCTGATGGATCGAGCTGTGCTTAGTTCGGCCTGCGCTGCCGATCTCTTTCAGAAGTGCCTGCGCGCTCGTATTTTGACACGTCGACGTACACGGGAATGCGATTCAGGCCCGTCTCAGAGGGCACGAGCACGAACCAGCGCCGTTCATCTTCGACGAAATTCAGGAAATAGTCCTGACCGTTGATTTCAAATTGCAATTTCTCTTCTCCCTTCAGCTCGAAACAACCCGAATCGAGTAGCGCCGGCCTCTCGCCGGCTGTCCCGAGGGCATCCTGCCCTCGGAGGCCGGAACATGCCAAGACAGATGCTTCCAAACCTCGCGGGTGAGTCGCCCGCGTCCACACGAGCCTGGCAAACTGCGCTCGGCCTGGACGGGTCAGAGACCCGCCCCTGCACGGCCTTTACTGAAAGCTGACGGCTGACAGGTTATTTCTTGTCCTCTACGTCTACGTACTCGGCGTCGATGACTCCCTCGTCTTTTTTCTCACCGGCGCCGTCCGCTCCCGGTGCCGGAGCCGCTTCAGCCCCCGGTGTCGGCGGAGTCTGGGCTTGTGCCGACTTGTACATCTGTTCGGCCAGCTTGTGCGAGGCATGGGTCAGCGTCTCGCGCGCCTTGTCCATGGACGCCTTGTCGTTTGACTCCAGCGCCTTCTTGGCGTCAGCAATCGCGTTTTCGACGTCGCCGCGATCGGAGCCGGAGATCTTATCGCCCTGCTCCCGCAGCATCTTCTCGACGTTGTAAACCATCGAGTCGAGCTGGTTTTTGGAATCGACCGCCTCGCGCTGGGCCTTGTCTTCGGCCGAGTGTGCGTCGGCTTCCTTGGCCATGCGCTCGATTTCCTCCTTGCTCAGTCCGGAAGACGACGTGATCGTAATCTTCTGGTCCTTGCCCGTGGCCGTATCTTTCGCGGTCACGTTGAGGATGCCATTGGCGTCGATGTCGAACGTCACCTCGATCTGAGGCACACCACGCGGCGCCGGTGGAATTCCGGTCAGGTGGAACTTGCCCAGAGTCCGGTTCTGCGCCGCCATAGGACGTTCGCCCTGGAGCACGTGAACCTCGACTGACGTCTGACTGTCGGCCGCGGTGGAGAACGTTTCCGTCTTTTTGGTCGGAATCGTGGTATTGCGCGGGATCATCGGGGTAGCCACGCCGCCGAGCGTTTCAATTGCCAGCGACAGCGGAGTTACGTCCAGCAGCAACAGATCTTTGACTTCGCCGCGGAGCACGCCGCCCTGAATTCCGGCGCCGATTGCCACTACTTCGTCCGGGTTCACACCCTTGTGGCCTTCCTTGCCGAACAGGTCCTTTACCAGCTGCTGGATGCGCGGCATACGAGTCTGCCCGCCAACCAGCACCACTTCATTGATCTTGCTGGCATCTATGCCGGCATCTTTCATGCACTGCTTGCAGGGACCAACCGACCGCTGAATGATCTCTTCGACCATCGACTCCAGCTTCGCCCGGGTCATTTTCTTGACCAGGTGCTTCGGTCCGCCCGCATCCGCGGTAATGAAAGGCAGATTGATTTCAGTCTCCATGGTGGTGGAGAGTTCGATCTTGGCCCGTTCCGCCGCGTCACGCAGACGCTGCAGCGCCATCTCGTTGCCCTTGCCCCGCAGGTCGAGGCCTTCATCCTTCTTGAATTCATCAATGAGCCAGTCCACGATGCGCTGGTCGAGGTTGTCGCCGCCCAGGTGGGTGTCACCGTTGGTAGCCTTGACTTCGATCACGCCTTCGCCGACTTCCAGAATCGAGATGTCGAAGGTTCCGCCGCCGAAATCGTAGACGGCGATGGTTTCATCTTTCTTCTTGTCGAGGCCGTAAGCGAGCGCGGCTGCCGTAGGCTCGTTGATGATGCGCTTCACTTCGAGCCCGGCAATCTGTCCGGCATCCTTGGTGGCCTGCCGCTGGGCATCGTTGAAGTACGCCGGGACGGTGATCACCGCTTCGGTGACTTTCTCGCCGAGATAGTCTTCCGCCGCCTTCTTCAGCTTCTGCAGAATCATCGCGGAAACCTGGGGAGGCGTGTACTCCTTGCCTTGCGCCAGCACCGCAACATGGTCGCCCGACTGCACGACCTTGTAGGGCACCATCTTGATTTCTTCGGTCACCTCGTCGAAGCGGCGTCCCATGAACCGCTTGATTGAGTAAACCGTGTTCTCCGGGTTGGTGATGGCCTGGCGTTTCGCCACCTGCCCCACCAGCCGCTCGCCGGTCTTGGTAAAGCCGACGACCGAGGGCGTCGTGCGCCCTCCCTCTTCATTTGGGATAACCTTGGGCTCGCCGCCTTCCATCACCGCCACACAGGAATTGGTGGTTCCCAGGTCAATTCCGATAGTCTTTGCCATAAAACGCTTCCTCCTGAAACTATAAGTCCTTTTTAATCAAGCGAATCGTCGCTACATCGCCACTATACTAAGACTTGAGTGAGTTGTTGTCAAGGTTTAGATGCCGGAAAACCAGCAATGGATACAGCCATTTCCGAGGGATTTTTGGTACCAGGCTTCCTCGGCCAGGATGAACCACGTGGGGACAGCCGCCCTCGGCTTTCGGTCGACTCAAAGAGTCGACGATGGCTGGGGAAATCCTAAGATTTCCAGCCAGGGACAGTGCGGGGAGTCGCCCGCGACCAAGCAATCACCAGCTCTCACACAAGAACTACAGCCTAGCCGTTGCTGGTCTTCTTTTGCTCAAACGCCTTCTGCAAATACTTGCGGGCTTCGTCCAGGGCGCCCTGGGTGTTGTCGTTGGTTTGCAGGGCCTGGCGGTACTCGTTGGTGGCGCGTTCGCGCTGTCCGGTGACGTCGAAGATCTTGCCTAACTGGATGTGACTCCAGACTTCTGTCCAGCGCGGTTCGCCATCGCCATTCAGGCACTCGCGATAGGCGTTGGCGGCAGCCTGATAGTTGCGCTGCAGAAAGAACACTTCGGCGATCCGATAGTGCGCCAGCGAACTGTTCTTGTTGACGTCGAGCGCCTTGTTGAACTCGAGCAGCGCACCTGCCAGATCTCCTTGCTGAGTTAGTCCCTGGCCACGCTGAATGGAGGCTCGCAGCTTGATCTCGCTGGAGTTCTTCAGCACCCGGTCATCGGGATCGACGACGATGCGGCGCGGCTTGCCGAAAGTCTCGATGGTGAATGGCGAATTGGTGCCCACAACTTCGATGCGCTTGGTTTCAGTTTTGCCATCGGTATCGATTTTTAGCTGCACCGGCATGCGGAAGAGGTCAAGATCCTGTGCAATCTGTCCCACCACTCGAAACCCCTTGTTGTTGCCGAGACGGTAGATCGTGTACTTGGTTGAGAATTCGGGAGCGCCGGTTGAGTCGAGCCACTGGGAGAAAAACCACGTCAGCTGATCGCCGTAGTTCTGTTCGGCGAGAGCACGGAAATCGTCGAGTGTCGCGGACTTGCCGGCGTACTTCGACGCGAACTCTCGCATCGTCTTGTCGTATTTCTGCTCGCCCAGCACCCAGCGCAGCATGTGCAGGATCATTGCGCCTTTGTCGGTGACCAGCGACTGGAATTCCGGCGAGAACAGGTCAAGCTTTCCGGCGCTGGAGAGCGGGACCGTATCGTAGGCCAGCGCTCCCACCGACATGTCTTTTACTGTCTCTTCCAGACCGGCCTCACCCGGCGGCCTGCTCAACGTAGCGAGCCTCGGAATAGCGGGCAAAGCCATCGCTAAGCCACCAGTCGTCGCGCGATGCAGGACTGACCGACACTCCCCACCACTGGTGGGAGATGGTGTTGGCCAGCAGGCGGTAATTGACCTTGTCGGTCACCGCGCGGCTGGCAATAGCGGCAATCTCGGGCGCCCAGGCTGCAGGCACGGTGTCATCGGGAAGCTCGACCACCTTAAGTGTGGTGGAAGGCGCCGCACCGTAGAGGGTTACGTAGTAAGTGAACTCCTTGACCGCTGTGGTCGCATAGCTCGCGCCCAGATTCTGGTGGGCAGGTTTGAAAAAGACGTGAAGGTCGAGGCCCGCCTCGTCGCTTTTGAACTCCTGGAATGTGCCGGCAACGATGGTGCCGGGAAAGCTGGGCTTGTCCCAGGTGAAGGTGAAAGTCTTGGTGGGCAGAGCCCCCGGTAAAGGCTTTTTGGCCAATGCAGAGCTGCCCGCAGTCTCCCTGCCGCTGCCAATCACCATCATGTGCGCCGGCACGCTGACGCTGATCGTCGCAGTGAAGCGGTTGATGCCATACGCATTCACCGGAAACCAGCGCCCTGCGTAGAGCAGATAACTGGTGTCGTCACTGACATAGGCCAGCTTGAGACCTTGCACCGGACTGTCGTCGGCGGAATCGAGCGTGCCCTCGTATTCGAAAGTCAGGGTGGTGGAAGCGTCCTTGGGCAGAGGAGTCAGGAGCTGTACCCGAACGGTTGAGTCCTGGGTAACGCGCTCGGCGCTCAGCGGCTTGCCCGCCGCATCGCTCACCTTGGTCACGCGCAAGCCATTGTGCAGCTCAAAGGCAGCGACGTTCAAATCTTCAAGGGCCGTGAACTTCACCCTGGCGCGAGCAACGATCTTATGAACGTGTGGGCTGAGTTCAGCCTCGATCTGGTAGTCATCGACCCGCAGCCGCATCTTGTCGGCCGCCCACGCGGGTAATGACATCGCCATCAATGCGCAAGCCAGAAAGAGAAACAGGGCCCGACGCACGCGCCGAGGTTGAGAAAGCATCAAGAAGACTCTCCTGAAACAAGTACGCTAAACCGTATGATGAAGATTGTGACGCAAAAGATGCTGGCAGGACAAGGTTTAGCCTGTTTTTAAAGCTTCGCCCGCGGTCATTACCGCCAAAACCGCTTCCGCCGCCCGATCCACCGGGTGAACGCCGCCTTCCATAGTTCCGCCGAGAGTCCCGCAGAAAGTTCCGCCGAGACGGGCTCTTACATCGTTCAAACTATCGATCATTCGCGTCCGGGCAGATCCGTCGGAAAGGATTTCGCCCAGCCTGCCCACGACTTTTTCGACGGTGAAGTCCTGCTGCACCAGTTCGGGGACGATCTCCTTCCCCGCGATCAGGTTCACCATGGCAAAGTGCGGCACCTTCACTCGAGGACGCCCCAGCCTGTACGTCAGGCGCGAAACCCGGTAGACCATGACGAACGGCGTTCCCATCATCGCCGCTTCGACGGTAGCCGTACCGCTGGCAATGATGCCGGCCCGTGACTGCGCCAGCGCGGGCAGAGTCTCCGAGACAAGGCGAATGGAGGAATCGTTCCCGATCAGCGATTGCAGAAACTTGCGGTCGAGCGTGGGTGCGACCGGAAGCAGAAATTCGTAGGCCTGGCCCAATTTCGCAGCCGACTCCAGAATTACAGGCAAGTTCATGCGCACTTCCTTGACGCGACTGTCCGGGCATCAGCGTGATCCAGGACTTTGCGGGTTCCAGGTGAAATTGCGCGCCGTAGGCCGCACGATCTACTTCAGGCCGGGGAAGATCGGCGAGCGGATGGCCGACAAAAGTGGCATCGACGCCGCGATCCCGGTAGAACTTCTCTTCGAAGGGAAAGATCACCAGGGCTTTGTCGACATACTTTGCGCAGCAGGCGTACCCGTCCCTGGCGCCACGCCCAGAATTGCGGGCAAACATAATAGACGACGGGAATGCCGCGTTTGTGCATTTGGCGGGCAACCCGCCAGTTGAACGCGGGAGAGTCGATGACGATGGCCAGATCGGGCTTGCGCTTGTCGGCTTCCGCAATCAGCTTGTGAAACAGGCCCCAGATTTTTGGCAGGTGACTCAGTATCTCCGAGATACCGACCACTGAAAGGTCTCGGGAATCGACCACAGTGTCGCAACCAGCCGCACGCATGCGATCCCCTCCCACACCGAAAAATTCCAGAGATTGGTTTGGTGTGCTTCGTGTGGTCGCGGGCGACTCGCCCGCGAGACGCCGGAGAGCTTTAATCAACAACGCGCCATACATTTCGCCGGAAGCCTCCCCGGCGGAGATCAGAATTCGCACGGAGAGCATTGTAACGAACCACGTGGGGACAGCCGCCCCGGCTGTCCGATCGACTCGAAGAGTCGATAGACTGGGCGAGCGAGAATCGGTGTTTTATCATTGATGACCAATTAAGTTTGCGCCCTGACAGGCTGGGCCTGCGAAGCATCAAGGCGGAGCGGATAAGCACCTGGCGGCGACTGTAGCGATGCACGCAAGATCCTTCGGGACTAAAGTCCCTCAGGATGACTTTATCTAAGGGGTCAAAGCACCGGATCGACCGTCCTGTCTTACTCTCATCCCGAGATCTTTGCTGTAAAGTAATAGCGGCAAGCACAGGTCGAACCATGACCAAGCGAAAATCCAAGGGCGCCTACATGATCTCCTCGGTCGCGGAGATGTATGGCATCCATCCTCAGACATTGCGTCTCTATGAGCGAGAGGGACTGCTCAAGCCTTCCCGCACCGAGGGCAACACCCGCCTCTACACCGACGAGGACCTGCTGCGGCTGGAGTTCATCCTCTCGCTGGCGCGAGACCTTGGAGTAAATATCAGCGGCATTGCCATCATCCTGCAAATGCGTGCCCGCATGGAAGAAATGCAGTTCCAGATTCAGGATTTCGTGAAATACATCCAGGAGGAAGTGTTGACCCGGGCCCACGCCGCCGCCGATCCTTCCAAAGGCGCGATTGTACCCGTGCGGCGGCATTTAGTTCCGACACCGGCGCCGATCAACCGAAAACGATAGCCGGAGTTCGCCTGGCGACTGAAGACCGGCGCCTGACGACTGACTTCCATGCTCCCATTTAAGCTTGTCTACAGCGACGATTACTACCTCCCTATTGGCAGTCACGTCTTCCCTGCCGAGAAATATCAGCGCATTCACGACCAGCTCGTCGCCACCCATGTCGCCGAGGCGTCCGACTTCGTCACGCCTCAACTTGCATCGGATCAGGACATTCTGCTGGTTCACACTCCCCAGTATGTGCAGAAGCTGAAAACTGGAACGCTTTCACCCAGCGAAGAGATGCAGATGGAGATTCCCTACTCGCCGGAACTGGTCCGAGCTTTCTGGCTGTCGGCGGGCGGTTCGATTCTGGCGGCACAACATGCGCTGAAGGATCGCGTGGCGGTCAACCTCGGAGGCGGCTTCCACCATGCTTTTCCCGACCATGGTGAAGGCTTTTGTATGATTCATGACGTTGCGGTTGCGATCCGCCGCATGCAGCGCGACGACCAGATCCGAACCGCGATGACCGTCGACTGCGACGTCCACCACGGCAACGGGACGGCCGCTATCTTTGCGGGCACACGCACTCCGGGCGATCCGCTGCCCTCCACCGCAGCATCGACGATCGGCTCGCCGTCAGGCAAAATTCGACAGGCGCACGCCGACGATGTTTTCACCATCTCCCTGCACCAGCACAACAACTACCCAGCGTGGAAACCGCATTCTTCGATAGATGTTGACCTGCCCGACGGAATTGGAGACGACGACTACCTGGCCTGGCTGGACAACGCACTCAGTTCCGGCTTGCGCCAGTTCGAGCCTGAGCTGATTTGCTACATCGCAGGCGCCGATCCATATCGTGAGGACCAACTGGGCGGGCTGGCGCTAAGTCTTGAAGGGCTCAAGCGCCGCGACGAACTGGTATTCCGAGTGTGTAAGGCACGAAACATTCCAGTGATGGTGACTTACGCCGGAGGCTATGCGCGCAGGGTGGAGGACACGGTCACGATTCACTGCAACACCGTTATTGCGGCGCGAGAAATTTTTGCAGCATAAGAATACGGAAGCCTCACGCCGTTCCACTCGATCGCCTCTGACTTCTGTCTCTGCGATGTTCTCTCCCAATTTGGTACATGGAAGAATTGGGCATCGTACCCTTGCTATCGCTGACGCGGTCACAGACACTGCCCGCAGGGCTCTTGGTGTAATGGGAACACAGCACTCTGTCCAGGTCGCAGATGCGGGTTCGAATCCCGCCGAGTCCATTCTCCCTCTTGTGGAGGGAGAATAAAGAAGGTCATTTTGGGGGAGACAGCACAGAGATGATAATGCCCCCAGGTAACTTGACATCGGGGCGACCCGGCGCCAATACTGATGTTGGACAGAGTGCTTGAGACCACGTCTTTTTGATGGCTCCGGATATCCGGAGCCGTTGTTGTTTAAGCTTGCGAACCTGGACTACCAGCCTTTCCGATATCCGCATTCTTCCCTGCTAAAATAGTGCCCTACCCCCATGTTTGAAAATCTTTCAGAGAAGCTGCAGCGCGCATTCAAGACCCTCCGTGGCGAGGCCACCCTCAACGAAGAAAACATGCAGGAGGCGTTGCGCGCCATTCGCCTCGCGCTGCTTGAGGCCGACGTCAATTTCAAAGTCGTCAAGCAGCTGATCGATCACATCCAGGAAAAGGCCATCGGTCAACAGGTGGCGACTGCTCTTTCGCCCGCCGAACAGGTCATCAAGATTTTGCGCGATGAGCTGATCGAACTTCTGGGCCACGATACCGCCAAGGTCAAGTTTGCATCCCAGCCTCCGACGGTGGTGCTGATGGCCGGCCTGCAGGGTTCGGGTAAGACCACTACGTCGGGCAAGCTGGCGAACTGGCTCAAGAACGGCGGCCATCGCCCACTGCTTGTATCGGTGGACGTCTATCGTCCTGCGGCCCGCGAGCAGCTTAAAGTCGTGGCCCAGGCGATCAAGGCCAACATCTACGAAGGCGAAGTCGGAGAAGCCAACACCGCGACAGTCGAGCGCCTGGCTAAGGAAGCGCGGCGCGAAGCCATCAATACCGGCTCGGACGTGCTGATCGTCGACACCGCCGGCCGCCTGCACATCGACGATCAATTGATGGACGAAATGCAGTCGCTGAAGCGACTGCTCAACCCGCAGGAAATCCTGTTCGTGGCCGACGCCATGACTGGACAGGATGCGGTCAACTCCGCCGACGAGTTCCACAAGAAGCTGGCGCTTACCGGTGTTGTGCTCACCAAGATGGATGGCGACGCCCGCGGCGGCGCGGCGCTTTCCATTCGCCAGGTCACGGGCCAGCCGATCAAATTCATAGGCGTGGGCGAAAAGTACGACGCGCTCGAGCCGTTTCATCCCGATCGCATCGTTTCCAGAATTCTGGGCATGGGCGACATTCTCTCCCTGATCGAAAAGGCGGAGCAGAATGTCGACAAGAAAAAAGCCCAGGAAATGGCCAGCCGGGCGCTTACCGGCGACGGGTTTTCGCTGGAAGATTTTCGCGACCAGTTGCGCCAGATCAAGAAGATGGGATCGATCCAGAACCTGATGGGGATGCTGCCCAGCATAGGACCCTTCGCCGGAATACAAAAGCACGCCGATAAGGTGGACGAAAAGCAACTCAATCGGGTTGAGGCGATCATCAATTCGATGACACAACACGAGCGCCTGCATCACGAGGTGATGAACGGCAGCCGCCGCAAACGAATCGCCCGCGGCTCCGGCACCAGCGTGCAGGAAGTCAATAACCTGCTGCGCCAGTACGCCCAGATGCGAAAGATGTTCAAGCAGATCGGCAAGCCCAGCTTCGCGCGCAAACTGGCAGGCATGAAAATGCCGGGAATGTAGAAGCGGTGTCGGGCGTCAGACCTCAGACGTCGGACACCAGCGCAATCGTCCATCGGTTTTTGCTGAGGTCCGCAGTCTGAGGTCCGGTTCATGAAATGGCACTCCCTCGAAGAATCCACGCCTGGAACGGACTTCCGCTCTCTGCACGCCATCTTCGCCGAGCGGAAGGAACTGATCGCCAGGTACGTTCCGCCGGAGACTCAAGCCGTCCATGCCCGCGTGATCGCAGAGTTAAAAAGAAACAATCTCGCGGCAAGTGGCCTCGCCATCGGCTCCAAAGCCCCGCCCTTCGAACTCAACGATCAGAATGGCAAACCGATTTCATCGCCCGATCTGTTAAGCCGAAGGTCGCCTGGTGATCTGCTTTTTCCGCGGACGCTGGTGTCCTTTCTGCGTCGGACAACTGGAAGCCATGAATCTGTTCCTGCCCCGGATCGAGCAGGCCGGAGCATCACTGGTCGCAATCTCGCCTCAGACAGTTCAACAATCGTTTTTCATGGTCGATCAGCACAAGCTGCGCTTTCCATTGTTGAGCGACGCCGGAAACAGGGTGGCCCACCAGTTCGGCCTCGTCTATCGCGTACCCCAGGAGCAACAAGCGATTTACCGGCGCGCCTTCGTGAACCTGCCTTTCGCGAACGGGAACGACAGCTGGGAACTTCCCATCCCGACCACTTTCATCCTCGACCGCGACGGTACCGTGCTTTACGCCTCGGCCGATGAAGACTACACCGAGCGTCCGGAGCCGGCAGAAATACTCGCCGCAACTGACTTTGTAAGAGGGCGAAGTACAATCCTCCGCGTGCCAGTTTTTCAATTATGATTGGACATGGGTGACTCGCCTCTTTGGAGCGCAGGTGGAAGCGCCGGCGGCAACAATGACGACCAGCGCGGTCGTCTCGCCGAGCTGACAGCGAGCACCACCGATCCCGCCAAAGATCTTCCTCTGCGCCGCGACGTCCGTTTGCTCGGGACGCTTCTGGGCCGCGTTCTGGTCGAACAGTGTGGCGAGTCTCTTCTCGGCGTGGTGGAGGAGTTGCGGCGAATTTTCATTCAGCACCGTGAGCTTCAACAGAGCGCGCAACCGCGCCCGAAGGCTTTGTCTCCCGATTTCAAGGGTCTCGATTTCAAAGATCTGGACTATAAAGACCCTCTGCTGAACCAGGCGCGGAAATCGTCGCCGGCCTCACCATTGAAGAAGCGCATCGCGTCACCAAAGCTTTCGCCATCTATTTCGAGCTCACCAACCTTGCGGAGACGACTCACCGCAAACGTCGCCGCCGGGCCGCCAAATTGCATCCTGAGCAACCCGCGCTGGAAGGTTCCTTCCGAGGCACCCTGAAGCGCATGCGTGCCGCCGGGATCAGCGTCGACCAGGCCCTGGCCGTTCTGCGAAAGATAAAAGTTGTGCCGGTTTTCACCGCTCACCCCACGGAAGTCGCGCGCCGGACGGTGCTGCTCAAGCGCCGCCGCATCGCCAAGCAACTAGAACGGCTCGACCGGCTGCCGCTGACCGACGCCGATGCCAGCCGATTCGAAGTCGTTGATCTTTGCGGAAGTCACAGCGCTGTGGCAGACCGATGAAGTGCGCCTGGAAAAGCCCCTGGTCACCGACGAGATCCGCATGGGACTTGACCACTATCCGCTGTCTCTGTTCGCGGCGTTGCCTCGCGTTTACGACGAACTTGCCGATTCTTTTCGTCAGATGTACGACTTCGATGTCGACGGATCGTGACATTCCCCAGCTTCTCTCCTTCGGTTCGTGGATCGGAGGCGACCGCGACGGCAATCCGTTTGTCACCGCGGATTCGACGCGTGAGGCGCTGCAGACGGGCCCGGAATACCATCATCGCCCACTACGTCGAAGAACTGGAGCGCGGCGACCGATCAACTCAGCGCCTCTTCGCGACAGGTAACGGTTTCTGAGGCGGTTCGACAGAAGCTCGCGGATTACAACGCCAGCATCGGGGACGAGTCCTCGCGCCAGTCGAGAATTTCCAGCTCCGAACTTTATCGTCGCCTGCTGAAACTCATCGTGGACCGGCTTGCGCCACACTCGCGAAGGACTCAGCTGATCCCGACGCCTATCAGTCATGTCAATGAATTCGAAACCGACCTTTCGCTGATCCGCGAAAGCCTCGCCGCCAACCGTGGTGTGCGGCTGGCCGAGCTGATCATTGACCCGCTTCTGCGGAAAGTGCGCACCTTCGGATTTCATCTTTCCACACTCGACATTCGCCAGCACGCTCGCGTACACGCGCAGGCCCTGGCCGAGATTGAAGCCAATGTGGGCGCGAGCGTCACGCTCGTGCAGCAGCGGCACGGATCAGGCGGGCATGGGTCAGGCCCGCACGAGCGGGACGCTCGCGCCCACATTGCTCCTACGGACGGCATATCGGGCGCGACCCAGGATGTTCTCGAAACCTTCCGCGAAATCGCAACGCTGAAGAAGACCTATCCCTGCAGCGCAATTCGCAACTACATCATCAGCGGAGCGCAATCGGAGGACGACGTGCTCGCGGTCACGCGACTGGCCGCCATAGCGACGTGCAAAGTTGCGGCCTCGGGCGATGACCCCGGTCTGATGCCGGTGCCACTGTTCGAATCGATCGAGGCCCTGCGTTCTTCGGCTGACGTGATGGGAGCGCATCTGGCGGTCGCCGGACTATCAACCACTGCTCGACTCCTGGGGACGCTGGCAGGAAGTCATGCTGGGCTATTCCGATTCCAACAAGGATGGCGGCATGCTGACCAGCATCTGGGAGTTGTACAAAGCTCATCACGATCTGCATCGCGCCGCCCGGGAGATGCAATGTGAAGCTGCGCCTGTTTCATGGCCGCGGCGGAACCGTGGGACGCGGCGGAGGACCTACTCATACCGCGATTCTTGCGCAGCCGGTGGGCGATTTTTCCGGACGAGATTCGGATTACCGAACAGGGCGAAGTTCTCAACTGGAAGTATGCCGATCCGGTTCTCGCCGAGTGGAATCTGGAAATCATGATCGCGTCCTGCATGGAAGCGATTACGCGCACCCGAGGCCCGGAGCCCGGAGCCGACCAGCGTTGGGCGCCCGCGATGGAACAGATGTCCGCGGCGGCGTTCAGCTTTCTATCGCCAGCACATCGCCGAGAACTCCGATGTGATCGAGTATTTCGAACAGGCCACGCCGGTGAACGAACTGGAGCATGCGCGCATCGGCTCGCGTCCGCCACGCCGCCAGCAAGGACGCCGTCTGGAAGATCTGCGCGCCATTCCCTGGGTGTTTGGGTGGATGCAAAGCCGGCACGCCGTTCCGGCATGGTTTGGCGTAGGTCACGCGCTGCAGCAGTTTGTCGCACAGGATCCGACTCACCAATCGCTGCTGAGCGAGATGATGCGAAGCTTTCCCGCTGTTCTCCGACTTGATTCGCAACGTCGAACTGGCCATGTCGAAGGCCGACTTGACGATTGCGCGTCTCTACGCCGAACTGGTTACGATGTGAACTCTGCGCGAACGCGTCTGGCGGATGCTGGTCGAGGAGTTCGAACGCACTCGCCGCATGATTCTCTCCATCACCGCGCAGACAGGATTGCTTGAAGGTAATCCGGTTCTTACTCGCTCCATCCGGCTGCGCAATCCCTATGTTGATCCGATGAGCCTGGTGCAGGTTGAATTGCTGCGCCGCAAACGAGCTGGAACGGGCGCGGACGGCGTGGATTATGCGCTGGGGGCGACGATCAACGGCATCGCCGCGGGACTGCATAATACGGGATAGATTTTTGTAGCGCCGCCGTCCCGGCGGGTGTCCCAGCGCATCTGTGCCCTCGGCGGTGGGGGCGGGACGCCCTCACGACAGCCGGCGCGACGCCGGCGCTACGAGGATTCAAGATCTCTTGATGGCGTTCCCGTCGCCTACTTGCTATTCCCCCTAAATTCTGCAAAAATAATGGTTTGTCTGAGCCTGCCTGAAGCAACTAGGAAAGGAACTTAAGCTCTGTGTTAATGATTCGTCTGTCGCGCACGGGTGCGCGCAAACAACCGCAGTATCGTGTGGTGGTGATCGAGAAGGAACGCGCGCGCAATGGCCGTCCGGTGGAGGTCGTGGGAACTTACAATCCCCGCACCAGCCCCGCCAGCATTGAGCTCAAGCGCGAACGCATCGACTACTGGGTATCCAAAGGCGCCAAGATGTCGGACCGGGTCAGCAAGATCGTGTCCAGGCCCGCGCCGGCTGCTACCGCATCGGTAGCCTGACCTCACTGTGCGTCACGGTAAATCCCACCCACATCGCAGGAGCCCGCTTGACTGAAGAAAATAAAAGCGCGCCAGCCGGGGACATGCGGGTCTTGATCGAGCAGATTGCCAAGGCGCTGGTCGATGATCCCGCGCAGGTCTCGGTGAATCCGGTCGAAGAAGGTGGCGAGACCGTGCTTGAACTCACGGTTGGACCGAACGATCTCGGCCGAGTGATTGGCAAGCAGGGACGCACCGCGCGCGCCATGCGCAATTTGTTGGGCGCGGCCGGCCTGAAGTTTAACAAGCGCTATCACGCTGGAGATTCTGGAATAGCCGACGAGTTCATCACGCTGGCGCGCGTCCTGAAGACGCAGGGACGACACGGCGAAGTTGCAACCGAGCTGCACAGCGACATCCCGGACCGGTTTCACCAGGGAATGCGGCTGTGGGCCCTGACGGACGACGGATCGCGGCGCGAACTGGAGGTTGAGGAGTTCTGGCCGCACAAGAGTTATCTGGTGCTGAAGTTCGCTGGCAGTCGATTCGATTTCGGACGCTGAGACGCTGATCGGTTGCGAGTTGCAGGTTCCGGAGGCCGAGCGGGCACAGCTTGAGCCGGGTTGGACTTACGTCAGCGATCTGGTGGGATGTATGGTTTTCGACGGGGATCGCGAGATCGGATCAAGTTCACGACGTCCAGTTTGGAGCCGGCGAAGCGCCGCTGCTGATTGTTAGGGCGGGATCGAAAGAAGTACGAGATTCCATACGCCGAAGCGTATTTGACCAGCGCGGATCTCGAGCACAAGACAGATTCGCATGAAGCTGCCGGAAGGCATGCTGGAGCTGAATGCACCGCTGACCGCAGAAGAAAAAGAGCAGCAACGGCGAAACAAGTTGTCATGAGCATTTGTCATCCTGAGCGTAGCAACCGCTTCGCGAAGCGAAGCGCTTGCGGAGTCGAAGGACCCCTACCGTGCGACAGTATGCCGGGTATAGGGATGCTTCGACTCTCTCGCCGCGCAAAGCGCGGCTCGGTCGTTCAGCATGACAGGGGTTGAAGCAGAGATTCCGCGAATGAAGATCGACATCTTAACGATCTTTCCTGATTTTTTTCGCGGACCGCTGGATTACGGCATTATCCGCAAGGCCCGGGAAGCTGGCCTGGCGGAAATCGAAGTCCACGACTTGCGGGCGTTTGCGCACGACCGGCATCGCACCGTGGATGACCGCCCGTTCGGCGGCGGCGAAGGCATGGTGCTGAAGCCGGAACCGATCTTTGAATGTATTGAAGGGCTGAACGTCCAGAGCCGCGCGGAACGCCTCGCCGGAGACCGGCGAGGCATAGCGTCGTGCTGTTGTCGGCACAAGGCAGCCGATTCGATCAGGGCCTGGCCGAAAAACTTGTCGGCCTGGAACGACTTGTTCTGATCTGTGGGCGCTACGAAGGTGTGGACGAGCGCGTCGGGCAGCATCTGGCCGATCGCGAGACTTTCCATCGGGGACTTACGTGCTGAGCGGCGGCGAATTGGGCGCGGCGGTGATCGTGGATGCGGTCACCCGTCTTATTCCCGGCGCGTTGGGGAACGAGGCATCGACCCGGCAGGAGTCGTTTAGCGCAGGAACGGATGTAATTGCCGGAGACGGTCCCGATTCCACTTGCGCATCGGGTGGATTGCTGGATTACCCGCACTACACGCGGCCCGCGGATTTTCGCGGCTGGCAGGTTCCGGAAGTGCTGGTTTCGGGCAATCACGAAGAAATACGCCGCTGGCGCCGGCGAACCGCGCTGGAGAAAACTCTGCGCAACCGGCCGGATCTGCTGGATCGCGCGAACGGTCTGAGCGACGAAGATCGGAAACTGCTGGCTGGAGTTGCCGGCAGGAAGCATTTAGACAGAATTTCTACAAACGATATCTGAAACAAGGGAGCAAGATCATGACGAACCTGATCATCGAAAAACTTCTGGCCAAGACCAAGCGCACCGATATTCCTCCATTCGTGCCCGGGCGACAGCGTGCGGGTCCAGGTAAAGATCAAGGAAGGCGACAAGGAACGCCTGCAGGCGTTTGAGGGCGTGGTGATTTCACGCAGCCGCGGTCCGCAGGCCAGCTTCACCGTGCGCAAGATCAGCTTCGGTCATGGCGTCGAGCGTATTTTCCCGCTGCATTCCAAGGTGATCGACAAAGTGGAACTGCTGCGCTCGTCCAAGGTGCGCCGCGCCAAGCTGTATTACCTGCGCGGCCTCAAGGGCAAGGCTGCCCGCCTGAAGGACGTGGATCGCGAGCATGTCGTGGCGGAAGTCGCCGCGCACTGATCTGGCCTTCGTCTGATTTTTGGGGAATTGTTGTGGATCAGGTCTGCTTTAGCGGTGGACTTCGAACTGCAGCGTTTCTTCCAGGTGTTTTTCCGCCAGCTTGCGAATCAGGAATTGCAGGATCTGGCGATCACCCTTGCGGATCTCATGGAATTCGATTCCCAGGCCGTGCTGATCGCCGTGGCGGACCTGGCCCTTTAGCCCCATGTCGTAGTCGCCCACGTTCAGCACCAGCTTCAACTCCGTGCCAGGAAGCAGTATCTCCCTGGATGAAATCAGGCATCCCATCTCTGACATGTTGACCAGCTCGCCTTTAAGCTTCAGAGCCCTGGCGCCTTGCTGAATCAAGTCAGCGAAACCTTGCAGAGCATAACGCTCGCGACGGCGGCGGCGTTCGTGCGATGCGAAGGTGCCAGGCTTCTTCAGCTTCCCATCGATCAGGATCGGGTCATAGACCTCTTCCATGTCCCGCAGTTCCGTCTCCCACATGGTGCGATCGGTCTCAACCGACTGAATACCAACCTGACCTTGCAGCTCCGAATTCGGCTCCCCCACCCAGACCACCCGGCAGAACTGCTTGTTCTTGCCACGCTCGATCGCAACGATCTCTCCCACACCTTTGACGCAACGCAGTCCTGTGACCCGGGCTCCCTGCTCGGAAATATCGTAGGTACAAGCCATCTCCAGGGCAGGCTTGTTCTCGCTGTCCCAATAGGTAACGCGAATGGGCAGCGCAACATGGATGCGCTTGGTTTGCCGCTCCGGCGATGAATTGGTAGAGTTCTTCGGTCAAAGGATTCGCCGCGAAGACAACTCGCTGAGTGAAGTTAACAAGCCTGGCGCAGGACGGTCAATTTACCGCCGTAATGGCACTTCGAGGTTACTTTCGGGCCATTGAAGGCACGGCACTTGGCGGCTGACGTTTTCCACATTGCGCCACAAGCCAAGCCGGGTGGAAGATGGCGGTGTTCCAGGTTGACGGGCTACCGTTGCGTTGTTGGCGGCTTTTCCTGGCGGTTTTTGCGGTTAAAATCTTTTTGGGTTGGGAAAAATTAAAAGCTAACCGCAAAAGCTTTTAACCGCAAAGATCGCCAGGAACTTGCGCGAAGTTCGCAAAGAAAACCAAGTTCCTGTAGATTCCGTTCTGTGTCCTTAAAGCTCAAGGCCGCTCCACCGAATGCGCTTTCCGCCTCTGCCGCCAAACTGCGCCTGCTCAAGAAACTGCGCTGCACCCTCAGGTTCGAAAAGAGAGTATGGCAACTGGGCAGACGTCTTGTTGCGGGTGTGGATGAGGTGGGACGCGGCTCTCTGTTCGGCCCGGTGGTGGCAGCGGCGGTGATTCTCGATCCCGAATATCGCATTCGAGGCTTGCGGGATTCAAAGCTGTTGCCGGCCGAGCGCCGGGAAGTTCTGGCGGAGCGCATTCGCGAACATGCGATTGCCTGGGCTGTTGCGGCCGTCGATGCCGCCCGTATCGATCAGATCAATATCTATCAGGCTTCGCGCCTGGCCATGCGTGAAGCTGTTTTCGGACTCAATCCCGGCGCTGACCACCTGTTGGTGGATGCGCTTCGGCTGGATTGCGAACTGCCGCAGCAGCCGATCATTCATGGTGATGCGATTTCCGCGTCAATCGCCGCGGCATCGATTGTCGCTAAGGTCGAACGCGACCGTATGATTGTCGACTGGGATCCGGTTTTTCCCGCGTACGGATTGGCTTCCAACAAAGGCTACAGTACTCCTCGACACCTGGCCGCCTTGCGCGAGCACGGCCCCTCTCCGCTTCATCGCCAGTCATTTGCGCCGGTATGGAATGCGGCCGTGCCGCAGGAAGTTCTGGCCTTCATGCTGCAGGATGAAGAACCCGCGGACGACGAGCTGGAAAATTTGAACTCGAGCCAGACAGCCCAGCGTTTTCTGTAGCGCCATCCTCCGGCCGCTTGGGTGGAGCGGACACTGTTGTCCGCTGCTTTTTGCCGTTTGATTTTGACTCCCGGGCTTTCAGCGTGCCGGGCTTCCGAGGATTCCGTCCGAGTCACAAGGTCCAGGTCAAAAGCGGCGGACAGGAGTGTCCGCCCCACACGCCGCCGCAGTAGCGGCTCACCCTCTCACGATACAATCCCCACATGCTGCGCATGATGGTTGTAACCGCGCATCCGGACGACGAAGCCAGCAGTTTTGGCGGGTCGTTGAGTCTTTACCGGGAGCGCGGCGTTGAAACCTGTGTTGTGTGCCTGACCCCCGGACAGGCCGCCACTTACCGCGGCGGTGCGCGCAGCGATCAGGAACTGATCGCAATGCGGCGCCAGGAGTTTGCCGCCGCCTGCGAGATCCTCAAAGTTTCACGCGCCATTGTTCTGGACTATCCAGACGGACAACTTCACCGCCTTGAGATGCAGCGCGTGGTCTCTGATCTCGTCCTGCGGGTACGGGAATTTCGACCGCACGTCATACTGACGTTTGATCCGGCCGGTAGTGTCACTGGCCATACCGACCACTCCATGGCATCGGTCTTCGCGACTCTTGCCTTCCATTGGGCGGGGCGCAGTAACCGGTTTCCCGACCAAATCAATGACTCCATCAATACTTACCGGCCGGAGAAGCTCTATTACAGCACCGCTGACTTCACTCTTCCGGGAAGACAACCCGTCACTCTCGCACCCATCAGTACAACCATCGAGATCGGGGAGTATCTGGAAACGAAAATGGCGGCGTTCCGCGCGCATGTGAGCCAGCAACCCCTGTGGCCGCAGTTCGAGGAGTTTGCGCGGAAGCGAGGCCGTCGAGAGATCTTCCACCTGGTGGCTGCAGTGAAAGGCGGGCCAGTCTCGCAAGAGACTGACTTGTTCGCCGGAGTTGAAAGCTAGCGATCGTGTGGGGCGGACACTCCTGTCCGCCGATTTTGACTTTGAATCCGAATAGAGATCGGCACCGGGAAAATCTAAGCAAACGCAGGATCGAAGCAAGAGAAACATCGCAGCAAGGGCAAATCAACGGCAAAGGCGGCGGACAAGAGTGCCCGTCCCACACTGACTATCGCGGCTTGATGATGTCGCTCAGCAAATCTGGTTTGCTTTCCTCGCGCACCAGGTGAGGATATTTCTCTCCCCCGTGGTAGTCGAGCTTGATGATCTTGAAATATTCCGTATTTTCGACCAGAAGCTCGAGCGGAGCGGATCCGGTTTTGCCCTCCCGCAGGGCATCCCGCAAAATAGTGGGCGAGAATTTCCTTCCGTTGACCGCAATCACTTTCATACCCGGACCAATCCCGGCCTGCGCCGCCAGCATGCCTTCAACAGTGTCGTTGACGATTCCATCCGGCCGCAGCCACAATCCGATCGAATATGCCGCGTTCACTTCGGCGCGATCAGACTCGCGGGTTCGAACCCGTTCTGACCGGACATCGTCATAGACCACTTTCCAGCCACTGCCCTCGATTCCGCCCAATGGCGCACCTGGCCCGTGATTTGTCAGTCGCTCGGTCCAGAACCCCCGCCAGTCGTAAGGTGTAACCTGATTCAGCCCGCTGACAATGTCTTCGAAAGTATAGGTTTTCACCTGTGGCGGTCCGCCTGGTGCTCCGTGGAACATCCGGCAAAAGTCGTCGAGAGTTTTCTGACCGTGCGTCTGCTGGCGAATGATGGTGTCAGCCCACAGCCAGTTCAACTCATCCTCTTCGTAGTAGTCCAGCGGACGCCGCCACGAATCCCACTGGCGAGGCGCATCCTGCATCGAGGGAACACCATCTGCGGTGTCCTGAAGGTTGCGCCAGGTGCGTCCTGGACGATGATCGAGCTCGGCAGCGGTGTAAGCCAGCGAGTCACGAAATTGTTCCGGGGTTCGCTCACCATCGCGGCCGGTAAGGATTTCACCGAGGTACGTGGTCAGTCCCTCGTACACCCAAAGCAAATCGGTCTGCATGGGCTTTTCGTAATCAGGTGTAGCCAGATCGGCCGGACGCCGGTATTTTCCGTTCCACGAGTGCACATACTCGTGCGACAACAGGCCCGAACTTAAAAGTCGCTTCCCCGGATCGACCAGCGCGCCCTCGTCGGATCGGCTGTCGTTGGATTCATGGTGTTCCAGTCCGAAGTGGGCCACGTGATCGCTCAGGCTGTAGAGAAAGTGATAATCGCGGTAGTGCTGCGCCCCGAACAGCGCGCCCGCCTGCGTCACCAGGTTCTTGTAGTGTTCCCAAACATCCGCGGGAGGCTCGAGCGCGGCGGCGCTGTCGGCGGCAATATCCAGTTCTACGGGCGGCGTCTGTCCCGGATTCAAGGGAACGACCTTCAGGTACTGACCGGTGATGACCGGGCCGTCGACCAGCAAAGTCAGAGAAATGGGCGCGAATTTTATCTCGCTTCCCGATTGCGATGCCACCGGTAATGAACTGCCGAACTTCCAGCCTTCCGGCAACCGCACGCTGGCGTCGTAGATCAGTTCATCCGAAGTCCAACCCGCAGGATAAAGCACCACCGTATTCCAGCTTAGGACTGCCATACGATCGGTCGCCGTGGCGCCGCCGGTGTAAATGCCTTCCGAACCCGCGGGAGAGGTGAAATCCAGCGACGCTTCGACACTGGTGACGCCTGCCGGCACTTCGACATGAAAGGTCCAGCCGTCCTGCAAATCGCGGCGCCAGGACAACGATTGCCCGTTCGCGGTGAACTTCAGCCCGGCAAGATCCTGAACCGGACCAGTTGGACCATGTTCGCCCGGAATCCATTTTGGGTAGTAGAGCGTCAGGGTTCCCGGTTTGGCGGGAATGGTCATGCGGGCATGAAAGATCTTCCGCGGCGCCTCGGTGACGTCGACAAAAAGAGTGATATGCGGAGCAGGGTTAGCGGCAGCAAACGCCGGCGCGATCGAAGCTAGTGCAATCATTGTCAGTGCAAACATTAATTGCCAGAGACATTTGCGGAAGGAAGTCACTCACACACTCCTGGCCCAGATGACTTTCAACAAAGACAGATGAATATAACAGCGACTGTAGAGCACGGTCACCTTTTGGCGACTCGTTCGGCACATCACGATTCGTTGAGACGTAGCTTGCTGCGTCTCCCGCCACGAACCCAGACCCAGACGTAGCGAGCTGACGTCTCCACAGAGCCATTTACGCCGAAGTGCGAAATACAGGTTGCTCATTTATCATCTCCGCGTGCCTTCCAGCCAGCATCTCGGGAAGTTCATCACCTTCGAGGGGCTCGACGGTTGCGGCAAGAGCACGCAAATGGAAAAGCTGGCCGGCGTACTTCGCGCGCAGGGATTGTCCGTGGTGGAAACGCGTGAGCCGGGTGGGACCGCGACTGGGGAGAAAATACGTCGACTCCTCCTGGATACGGCGACCTCCGGCCTTTCTCCGCTGGCGGAGCTGGCGTTGATGTTCGCTTCGCGCGCCCAACACATTGCAGAAGTCATTCAGCCGGCGCTGGGGGAAGGCAAGATCGTCCTGTGTGACCGCTTTACCGATTCGACCGAGGCGTACCAGGGCGGTGGCCGCAAGCTGGGAACCGAACCGGTCCTCGAACTTCATCGCATTTTGTGTGGCGATCTGCAGCCGGAACTCACCGTTCTCATGGATTCCGACGTCGCCGCCAGCGTGGAACGCGCCCGTCGCCGCAACAAAGCTGACGCCGCCAAAAATGACGGCGGAAAGACCGACGAAAACCGTTTTGAGCAGGAGAGCCGCGCATTCTTCGAACGCGTGCACAGCGCGTATCTGGCAATCGCTGCGCGTGAAACGCAAAGAGTCGCGCTGGTTGACGCGCGAGGAACAGCGGCGGAAACCCACTCACGCATCGTGGAAATTGCGGTGCGAAAGTTGAAGCTGGCAACAAAGTCGGGGTAGAGTGTCCCCTGGTTCTCGACTTGGTGACGGCCACATGACAGACGACCTCTTGCTGGAGCGTTTTGTGGCTACCTCGAAAAGCTGGACGAGCTTACAGCCTGGGAATCAGATTCGATCGCGCAGCAGCTTGCGGTCGGGAATCCCGATCAATTCGGCTTTATTCAGTTCGCCCTGTTCCGATAAAGACCGCGCTATCACTCCTCGATCCGCTCCACGCAAAACTTCCGGCTCGCTTTTCCCAAGCTCTTCGAGCGCCTCGTGCTCTCCTGTCGATGGGCTGAAGTCCATTTGAAGGAGTACACTCTGCTGGCCAATCCTCCCGGCCCAGACCTGTCAGGTTTGCTCCAACGAATGTAAGGGTCCCGCGCTATGGAACTCTCTGCTGCAAGCCGGGTACATCCAATTTGGAAAGGGGCCAGACATGGACTGCGATCCGGTCTGTTTTGACATCAAGTCCAGGAAGAAAAACAGGGAGTGCAGGACTGTTAAGACCGATCTCGAAGAGATTCTGTGCAACAATCGCGTTAAGCTTGTTGCGGAACCAGCTCCCAACTTCCGAGAACTTGTATTGCGGACGATTGATCAAGCATGAGCTTCGCCCACTTCCACGGCAATTCCGACGTCGTCCACCGCATGCGTGACATGCTGGCGCGAAATCATTTTCCTCAGGCGGTGATTCTGGCTGGCCCGGCTGGTTCGGGCAAATACACACTTGCGCTTATGCTGGCGAAGGCCCTGAACTGCCTTTCACCAACCATCACGGATGGCCTGCCCGACTTCTGTGGCAAGTGCTCCAACTGTGTCCGCATCGCACTGTCGGAAGATCTCGACGCTCGCTTCGACGAAGCGGTGGAAGCGCGCGATAACCTGCGCGAAACCGACAGGAAAGAGACGCGCCTGTTTGTGCAGACGCATCCGGATGTGCTCGTAATCCCGCCCGACCCGCCCCAGATGATGATCAAGGTAGACCAGGTCCGACGGGTGATCGAGACGATTTACTACCAGCCGGGCGAGGCCAAAGAGCGGGTGTACATCTTCACCGAGTCGTCCTTCATGAAGGAGGCTGCCAACTCGCTGCTGAAGGTGCTGGAAGAGCCTCCCGAGTACGCGACGATTTTTCTGCTGACAGAAAATCCCGGGGAGCTGCTGCCTACGATCCGTTCGCGGTCCATGATCGTGACCCTCGCTGCCCTTCCCGCCGATGAGATTGAACAGGACCTGGCCAGAAATCGGCCCGAATGGACGGCTAAACAGCGAGCCCTCGCAGCACGTTTATCAAATGGCGCGGTGGGGGCCGCTCGTACCTTTGATCTGGCGGGTTACACCAGCGCTCGGACCCAAGCCCTCACGATTCTGAACACCGCGTTGCGCGGAACAGATCACAGCGAGCTTTTTAAGGTGACGGAAACCTTCCGCGCCGGCGGCGAAGGGCGAGATAAGATCGAAAGACTGTTGCGCACCCTGTACAGCCTGCTCCAGGACCTCACCTTCCTGAATTCAGGCACTCCGGAACTGGTCCGGAACACCGATATCCAGGTTGATCTGAAGAAGCTCGCAGAGTCTGCTGACTTCGACTGGATCGCGTCGGCTGCGGCGCGGCTGAATGATGTGGAGAGAGGAATGCGCCGAAACCTGCTGCGCTCGCTTTCACTGGATGCGTTTGCGACGGCGATGGAAAGAAGCAGCTAGCTTCTGGCTGCCAGGTTCTGGCTTCTGGCTGATGGCTACTAGCTGTCAGCTCTCAGTTCTCAGCATTCAGCCCTTCCGGCTTTTTGGCACTTCGCATATCCGGACAGGGGATGCACGAAACCAGGTTGGTTCCTCGCGTCGACGGCAAGACGCAGCAGAGCTACGTCTCTGCGCCCAACGGGTGACTGCGTTCCACGGCAATGAACAAAGCGGCTGACGGCTGAGAGCTGATTTGCTGAGTGCTGACTGCGGAACGCTTCCTCAAGTCCTTGCGCCAGCACCACTTGAACATTGTCAGACCAGCCACTGCTGTGCTAGGTTAAGGGCAACTCTCACGCCTTCAGTATCCACAATCACAGCAGCGCGTGTTGTGGCCCGCAAAAGCGTGTCTAACGGGTGGCGACATGAAAGATGCGATTGATTCACTCCCAGCCGATCGCCCTGTGGAAGCCGAGGGCTTTGCCAACCGCAAGCTAATCCGGCCCTCCCTGAACCGCACCGATCACAATCATGCACCCGCAGCCAACGGAGAGCACCGGGAGCGTCCCGAACGCGGCGAACGCGACCGCGGTGACCGCCATGGGAGCAGCGGAGGTGGGCGCAAGACCGCGCCGCCAGAGCAGACCAACGCCGAGAACTTCTACTACCAGAAGCAGATGCAGTCCAAAACGCCGATGGTAATAGTGCTGGGCGATGGCGAAGAGATCCGCGGCAATATCGAGTGGTATGACAAGAGCTGCATCAAGGTAAACCGGAACGGTCAGACCAATCTGCTGGTTTACAAGCCCGCTATCAAATACATGTACAAAGAGGGCGAGAATAGCAGGAAGTAGGCGTCGGACTTTGGGCGTCAGAGTTTCGGCAGCACAATTCCCTTCTGCGACTGGTACTTGCCTTTGCGATCGGCGTAGCTGACCTCGCACACTTCGTCTCCCTGGAAGAAAAGAATCTGGCACAGGCCCTCGTTGGCGTAGATCTTGGCCGGCAGGGGCGTGGTGTTGGAGATTTCGAGGGTGACGAAGCCTTCCCACTCCGGCTCGAAGGGGGTGACGTTCACAATGATTCCGCAGCGGGCGTAAGTGGACTTGCCTACGCAGATGGTCAACACGTCGCGCGGGATCTTGAAGTATTCCACGGATCGCGCTAAGGCGAAGGAGTTTGGCGGCACGATGGCACACTCTGAACTTACGGTGACGAACGAGCGTTCATCGAAATTCTTGGGGTCGACGACCGTGCAATTGACGTTGGTAAAAATCTTGAACTCGTCGGCCACACGCAAGTCATAGCCATAGGAAGACAACCCGTAGGAAATCACGCCTTCCCGTACCTGTTTCTCCGAGAAGGGGTTAATCATGTCGTGTTCCTTGGCCATCTTGCGAATCCAGCGGTCACTCTTCAGCATGCAGCTCCTTTGAATGCAGTCTTCCTCGCCGGTCTTCAGTCGTCAGGAAAATCCCCGCTCTTCCGCGGGCAGACTACAGCTTTTCCTGAAGACTGACGACTGAGGACTGACGTCTGGGATACGACTGATCTTACGGGAGAGACGCTCCCGTTGACAATCTCTCTTATGTCCCTTAGCATCAAGCACTTGGTGGGTTATTCTCAGTCCGCCGCCGGGAGCCTCCTGTGATCAAGCTCGACATCATCAACGAAGTCGTGAACAAGACCGGCATTACCAAGACCAAAGCCGAACTGGCCGTTGAAACCGTTTTCGAGAGCATGCGGAAGTCGCTCTCCAGGGGCGATCGCATTGAATTGCGGGGCTTTGGCGTGTTTAACGTGCGGCCGCGCAAGACTGGCATCGGCCGCAACCCGCGCACCGGCGCTGAAGTTTCCATCCCACCGGGTAAGGCGGTGAGGTTCAAGCCTGGCAAGGAGTTGCAGTCGATCGACTAGCTTCGCCGCTCATACATCACTCGGCTGGCGAAATTGTCGGTGGTGAAATGCTTGGCGAAGTCTCGGCGGCGAGAATGCAGTTCGCTGCGAACACGCCGGAGCCGCCGCGAGCACCAGCCCACGACGCTGGTTCACACCCGCTTAACAGCATCAAAGTTTTCATGTCCGACCCCAATCCCTTACTTCCGGCTCCGGCCACTGAGTATCTTTCCCCGGAAGTCTTTGTTGTTCAGCCTTTCAAACAAAGATACTGGCTGCACATCCTGTTACTTCTCGCGACTGTGTTCACCACGCTGGTGGTGGGCGCGAAGATGGAATACGACTTCATTCACAACATCACCCCATTTGTGCATGGAGACGAATTCATTCCCCTTTTCCCGGTAGGCTGGGCGCTTCAGGAACCCTCCAGACTGTTGCTCGGCATTCCCTTCTCGGCCACATTGCTCCTGATTCTCCTGGCGCATGAGATGGGACACTACCTGTACTGCCGCTATTACGGCGTCTACGCAACCCTTCCCTTCTTCATTCCGGCGCCGACGCTGATCGGTACACTGGGGGCGGTAATTCGCATACGTTCACCAATTCGTTCAAGATGCGCGCTGTTTGACATCGGGATCGCAGGGCCTGTCGCTGGATTTGCAGTCGCTCTGGGTGTGCTTGCGGTAGCGATGTCACATTCGCGCGTGATGCCGGGGGTGATGGCAAGCTCCGATGTTGAAATCAAATATCCATTGATCTTCAACATCCTCTGGACTGTTCTTCCCCTGGCGGATGTCCATGGCGGGTCGTCGGTATTGCAGGATATTTATTTTCATCCCACGGCGGTTGCGGCGTGGGTGGGGATGTTCGCGACCGCGCTGAATCTGTTGCCCGGTGGACAACTTGACGGCGGACACATCGTTTTCTCGCTAAGCCCGCGCGCGCATCGCATGGTGTCGCGTCTGACGATTCTGGCGCTTATTCCCATGGCCTACTATTTCTGGGTGGGCTGGCTGCTATGGGCAATTCTGCTGCGCATCAGTGGCATGCGGCATCCGATGGTGGAGCAATGGCCGGGCGTAACTGCCGGGCGGCGCTGGCTAGCGGTTGTCGGTCTGCTGATGATGGTGCTCACACTGACGCCAGCGCCGTTTGCGCACAGTTCTTTGGCAACGGTCATACAGATGTGGCGCGGGCATTAGGTCGTGTGTGGGGTGGACACTCCTGTCCGCCGCTTTTAACTTTGAATTTGATTTTGATCGACTGCAGGGAAACCGAAACCTGGCCGACACGTCAAAGGCAGCGGACAGGAGTATCCGCTCCGCACAAGCCTTAGTCTTCCACGACTCGGGCGGTCATTTCGACCGACGGCTCTCCTCCCGCGATCTCCTGGGCCACGATCAGGCGTCGGCCTTCCACTCGAATCCTGGGCAGATGGAAGTAGAAAAATGTGGCCGCTCCAATGCAGGCCACTGCGCCGATGGAAACCGTCAGGGGCGCCCCCAAACGGTGAGCGAGAGCGCCGGCAAATAGAGATCCGAAGGGCGCCATACCCATAAACATCATGGTGTAGAGCGCCATCACGCGGCCGCGCAACTCGTCCGGCACCATCGCCTGAATCAGAGTGTTGGAAGACGACATTTGCAGCATCATGCAAAATCCCACCGGCAACAGCAGGCCGGCCGAGAACCAAAAACTACGCGAAAGGGAAAACAGCACCAGGCTGATGCCAAAGCCTCCGCAGGAGAACGCGACCCAGCTGCCCAGACCGCGCACGTCTGCGCGGGTGGCCAGGGTAAGCGCTCCCAGCAACGCGCCCACGCCGGTCGCGCCCATCAGAATTCCCAGGCCGCGGGCACCGCCGTGCAATACCCGGTCGGCGAACAGCGGCATGAGAACGGAGTATGGCATCGCCACCAGACTGACCAGACCCAGCAAGAGCAGGAGGGCGCGAATGGGAGCCGTGTCGCGGGCAAAACGGAATCCTTCGATCAGTCTGGCCAGAGCCGGGCCGGAAGGCGCCAGCCGCGAGGGTCGGTTCACGCGCATCAGAAACAAGCCTGCGATCACTGCAATGTAGCTGACTGAATTGGCGAGAGAAACACCAGCCTTCGCCGATTCTCGCCACCAGAATTCCGGAAATTGCAGGACCGACGATGCGGGCGCCGTTGAACATCGATGAATTCAGCGCAATGGCATTCATCAGATCTTCTTTGCCGACCATATCCACCAGAAACGATTGCCGCGCGGGAATATCAAAGGCATTTACGACGCCCAGAAGCGAAGCCAGCACGAAGATGTGCCACACCTGCACCACTCCGGTAAGGGTGAGGGTTGCAAAAATCGCCGCCAGGATCATCGACGAAATCTGGGTGCCGATCACCAGACGCTGGCGGTTGAAACGGTCGGCGACGATACCTCCAAGCGGTGCTGCCAGAAATACCGGAAACTGGCTTGCGAATCCTGCGGCCCCCAACAACAGGGGGGACCCTGTCTTGCGGTAGACCAGCCACGACTCTGCGATGGTTTGCATCCATGTGCCGATCAGGGAGATAAGCTGCCCGCTGAAGAAAAGCTGGAAGTTACGATGACGCAGGGCGCGCAGGGTTGCAGGTAACCAGCCTGCTTTGGGGGATGGTCGACCGGAAACTTCCGGCGATTGCTCGCTTTTTACGTCAGAATTACCCGAATCGGTCAATTTTGGTGTGCTGTTTTCCTTTACCTTAACCGCCAAATCGATGGTGGCTCAATGGGTGGCCCGAAGTGGAATTTTCCACATGGCACTGTCCAACTTCCAGCTTCCTACAAATCGGAACCTGGAGTACAGTATCGAGGTTCGATATAGAACTCTGGCCGAATTTCCAGTGAGTGTAGTCCGTCATGCGTGTAATTAGTATAGAAGCCCTGCTGTCACTCACGGAAATTCCCGCCTTTGAGACGCCTGCTACGGAGACACAATGAGCGCAGATGAGAATCACTTAGAGCGCCGGGCATCACAGCGCTTCGATTTCCAGCTTCCGATTGCAGTGCGTTTAGCAGGGACGGATTGCGAAGGCTACGGCTTTACTCAGGACCTGAGCGGCCGAGGGGTGTTTTTCTATACAGATTTCCAGGTCAACGAAGGTGACGCAGTAGAACTGACGCTGGTCATGCCTTCCGAGATCACGCTGACCGAAAATGCGCGGGTTCGCTGCCGGGGAAGGGTGGTCAGGGTGACACCGGTGGAACAGAAGTTCGGGGTAGCGGCCCGGCTTGAAGGATATGAATATTTACCCAAGGCGGAGTCGGCGGCACAGGTTTCCGCGAACTTTCCCCGGATTTCCACCGTACACAACGTCACTGAGCCGGGCAGGAATCCGGTGCCAACGATGTCGGCAGCCCCGGAACCAGTAGCCTCGACTCCCGCGGCTTCCATCTCAGTCACCCAAAGTTCAGCGACCGCTGCATCCGAGGTCTCCGGCTTGCCAGCTTCGACGCTGGAACAACCAGAAGGCGACCGGTTAGGGAATCGCTGAATTCCGGTTTCGGCACCCCGATCCCGCTCCCAGGTGGTAAATTCCCCGTGGGACACGGCTTTTCCCCGCTTTTACTGCTTCCCAACTCAGCCCATTTTGCATAAAATGATTACAGACTGAACGTTTGGCTTTGGATTCCTCCTGATTTGTTTGTCCTCCAATTGTTCATGCTCCACCTGGTAATGAAAGTTACGGAAGTCATTTTGCGTAGCCCTTATCTTTTCAATAACATGCAATAACATGCTGATTCCAGCCACAGAGTGATGCCATGCAAGGTGTAGCAGTAACTCTTCTGAGCGAAGACAGGGAACGGCTATCGGTACTCCAGCATCGTCTGGAGGGCACCGGAATGGGCCGCAATGTCTTCAGCCACGCCGGGTTCCCTTCCAGCGCGACCGACCCGGTGTTGCGCCAGATGCAGGACGTCCACACCGAAGTGGTGATTGTCGATATCGATGCGGGCAATGCTCAGCGTGCCATCAGCACCATCGAACTGATCCAGGCGAATACCAGCGAGATCGCGATTTTTGCGGTTGGGGAAATGAATCACCCGCCCACCATCGTGGCTGCGATGCGAGCGGGGGCCGGCGAATTTCTTGACCGGAACGCCACATCAGAGAGCCTGGTTGAGGCGCTCACTCGCTTTGCTGCATCGCGCGGCAAGGGCCGTACCTCATCCGGCCGCGCCCGCATTTTCACCGTGATGAATTCCAAGGGCGGAGCAGGTGGCACTACCGTAGCGGTAAACACGGCGATTGCGCTGCAGGAATCCCAGGGGGGCGTCCTGCTGGTAGATTTCGCTCCTCTCGGACATTGCTCTCTCCACCTCAACGTGCGGCCCACGTTTGGCGTGGTGGACGCGCTGCAGAACCTGCACCGTCTGGATGCCTCGCTGCTTGAAGGTTTGATGACCCAGTGCAAAGGCGGCGTACAGCTGCTCGCTGGTCCGCAGCAGCCGCAAAACCAGAACCCAACGGCAGCAGAGCTGGCCCGACTGTTCGATCTGCTGGTGGCACACTTCCGGTACGTGGTTGTGGATTGCTCGGGCAGACTGGATCAGACTGCGCGACAGCTTTGCGATCTTTCCAACGCCGTCCTGCTGGTCGCACAGGCCGATGTGGTTTCGCTGTGGAGCGCCAGCCGGATTCGCAATTTTCTGGAAGAGAGCAGAACCCGGGACCGGGTTCGCATCGTGCTCAACCGTTACAAGAAAATTCCCGGATTCACCGACGAAGACGTTGAAAAAGCCACCACCTGCAAGCTGCTGTGGAAGGTTCCCAACAACTTCCAGTCAGTCGCACCCGCGATCGATAAGGGCTCGCCGGTGGCGCTCGAAAACAACGAGATCGGCCGCTCATTTCAATCGCTGGCCGCGACGCTGGCGCAGGCCTCGCCGACCAGCGAGGGTTCTATGGATTTGTCATACCAGAGCGACCGCGGCGGCGACTCATCCAAAAAAACAACCGGCCGGCTCTTGATATCTCCTCTGCGGGCAAACCAGTAGTCTGGTCTCTCTAATCTCCCAAATTCGTAAACCACCAAGGGCATCAAGTACCACGAGGGAAAACTTTTGTAAAAAATCCTTCGTGATACTTCGTGTCCTTGGTGGTTTAGCGATTTTGGAGCCCAATTCACTTACCCGGCACTCGGAAGACGAAGAGTGAGTGATCGAGAATCTCTGCCGGTTCCTGCCTGAGCAGCCAGTGATAACTCTGCGGATCAGATAAGAATTGCCCGGAGAGATTGGTTGCGCTCACAATCACTGTTCCGGAAGGCGGTTCCGCCTCGCCCAAAGAACGAGCCCGAATTCCATAGATGGCTGGGTCCACGCTCCCAAAGTACGAAAGAGAAATTTGCTCGTCCGGGTGATGGAGTTGATATTCGCGCAATGCCAGCAAGCCCTGTCCCCAGTCAAGGTTGCTGTCACTCAGCAACTGGTAATTTTTCCCCGGAGGCACAAACACATTGAAATAGGAAATATATCCCGGCGCATAGCGCAACGCGTCGGCAGCGTTAACTACGACGAGCAATGCCAAAACCGCGGTCGCGGCGCGTTTTCGTCCTGAGCGTATCTGTCCGGCCCAATCCCACACCACCGCCGCAAACAACAATGCAAATGGATAGAGTGGTAACACGTGGCGGTCGCCGATGTTGAAGCGGGCAAAGATTGCCAGGGCGAGGTAGACTGCGGGAAAAGACGACATGATCCACAAGTCGACCGGAACGCGGATCTTTCGCACCAGGGCAAGCATTAAACCTGCCAGCGCCAGAAAGAGCACAACGGCTGGCCATTTCAGCAGGATAGCGGTCGGGTAGTACATCTTCCATCCGCCCTGACCGGATACCTGCCCCAGAAAAAATGCGGCCTGACCGTGCCGGTTGTGCCTGACCAGTTCGCGGAAGCCCTCAACATATTCTCCAGCGGGAACGAGCAGGCTGTAGTTGATGTGTCCTCGAACCGGCTTCACGATGGGTTCGGTCCAGTTGGGGAAAGTTGCAGTCAGAGTTCCGTCGCGGACAGCAAGGTGGGAGACGTGAAAAAAATATCCCGCCCAAAGCACGAAAAACGCCAGCAGCATTGCCGCGGCCGCCCTGCTCCAGTTCCATTGCCGAGGGTTAATGATTATCTTGTCGGGGCCGAGGAGCAGCAACCACAACAGAGCCAGAGCGAACATGGGCGCGGTGGAAAATTTGGACAGAAGCATCAAACCCAGGAGCACCCCGAGCCAGAGCGTTTGTCTCCACGTGGGTCCACGCCACCAATTTCTCAAACCCCACGCGGCCGCGAAAATAGATAACGTAGCAGCGCCGTCGGTCGTAGCCACCGAGAAGTGCGCAATCAGTGAGGGGGAGAAGGCAAACAGGGCGAGCGCAAAGTTGGCGGCGCCGCGGGAAAATAATTTATCCGCTGCCCGCCAAACCAGCCATGCCAGCAAGAGGCCGAGCAGAACGTTCATCGCACGGGCCCGCCCGGCGAGTGCCTCCGGATCGGGAGCAATGCGCGTGATGTGAAAAGAATCTGGCAGTTTCTGCACGTCCACCTGCCACTTCGGGTTGAGCAGAGGGAGCGCAAACCACAAGCGCGCCAGGGGTGGGTGGTCGTTATATTGCTCGAACCGTCCGTAGCGCCAAGCGTTCAGACCTTCCGCAATGTGCACGGGTTCGTCATAGGTCAGTGACTGGGTGCGGATAAACCAGCCGCACTGGACCGCGTACAGAAACATCAACAGGCCGGGGAGGAGCCATCGCGCCATCGAATTTTTCGGCGCAACTGCAACGGATGTAAGTGGAGCGCTTTCCGGCCAGGCCATTCTGTGTGCGCTGTGTCTGCGGGAGTTCACTTTACTTCAGCGCGAGGGAAAGTTCCACCAATGGACGGACTGCTAGACTGTAACGGCGTTAGGGCCTGCAAATTTCGTGAACATAAATCAGACGGATAAATCGTCTCCCGCACTTGAGTGGAGTAGAGGCTGGCTGCTGCTTCCGGCCGCCCTGGGCTGGGGAATTGCCGCGGGACTGATCGAGGCTGCGGGTCTTTTGATTTTTCAAAGACTCAATTGGGCTCGCTGGGGACCGGTGATGCACGTCTCCAAAGAGATTTTCTGGATTTCACCAATCGTCGATGCCATTTTCTTTTTGGCGGTCGCCTTAATTTGCCGCATCGTAGTGGGCTTTGCTCTCCGTTTTGCGCCCCGCCTATCGACGGTCAGGGTGACTGTCTTCCTGCTGACCTTTCTGAGCATCTATGACTGGCTGACACTGACGAGCCGGCTCTTTCATCGCGCCTGCCTTTTGCTCGCGCTGGGCGCCGGCGTGGCGTTTGCTCGCTGGTGCGGTAAACGGGAAGCAGCCTTTTTGCAATTTTGCAGGAGAGTCTCTCCCTGGATGGCGGTGGCGTGGGTGCTGCTATTTGCCGGAGTTCAGGGTAGCCAATGGCTGGAGGAAAAAAGGGCGACCGCCCAGTTGCCTCAGCCTCAATCCAACGCTCCCAATGTCTTGGTGATCGTTGTGGACACGCTGCGCGCTGACCACGTGGCTTCCTGTGGCTATGTTCGGCCGACCACGCCACATCTCGATCGCATCGCACAGCAGGGAGTGATGTTTGAGAACGCCATTTCTACCAGCTCATGGAGCCTGCCGTCGCACGTCTCCCTGGTTACAGGACGGTACCTGATCGAGCATGGAGTGGGAAACGTTCAGCCTGAACCATGGACGGGATGGGGCAATGAGGGTTTGGGCGGCTTCGCGACCTTGGGCGAGGCCTTGCAGCAAAAGGGTTACCGCACCGGAGCTTTTTCGGCGAACCGAACTTATTTTTCCCGGGACCTCGGCTTCGGACGAAGCTTCATCCACTTCGAAGATTACTTTCATTCTCCCGCCGATATGTTTGTCCGCACCCTCTACGGAAGGGAGTTTGCCCGAATCTATCTCAAACGCAGCGATCACAGCCTGGTGAAACGTACCCTTCGCAGGCTGGGCTGGACGGGGCTTCTCGATCAGGATGCGGAAGGCTCCGGGAGCTACGGTGGTGCGTTCGGAATCCGCAAGCGCGCCGATGTGGTCAACAGCGAAGCGATGAAGTGGATAGGCGCTGACCACCAGCATCCATTTTTCGCCTTCCTTAACTATTTCGATGTGCACGATCCCTATGGCGGGCCGCGTGACTATCCGAAACCTGCGTGGCCCCAGCAGACTGCGATCGACGCGTACGACAACGGTGTGAGGTACGTTGACGAACACATCCAGCAATTGATGGACAGTCTGGAAGCACAGGGCCTGGCAGGAAATACTCTGGTCATCATCACGTCAGACCACGGTGAGTCCCTCGGGCAACATCACCTGGAGAATCATGGGCGCGCGCTGTACTGGGAACTCATTCACGTTCCGCTGATCATCTACTATCCTGGGCATGTTCCCGCGGGAGTGAAGATCGAGAGGCCGGTAACAAACGCCGCAATTCCGGCTACAGTTCTGGATCTCGTCGGCGGGGATGAATCCAGGTTCCCAGCACCTCCACTCAGCGTACTTTGGAAAACCCCTGCGGCTGAAACGGGCTGGCCGGACCCGCTCGCGGAGCTGGCGCAAAACAAATATCCGGGACAGCATGACAGGGAAGCGGATCAGCTTGTGCCCACGGCGAGCAGCGGCGCGATGAGGTCAATCGTAAGCGAAAAGTGGCACCTGATCGTGCATGAGGCACAAGGCGATCAGTTGTATGACTGGACGCGCGATCCCGGAGAGGCCAACAATCAGGTGGACACTGTGGAAGGGAAAGCTGCCGCGGGTCATCTGAGAGCAGAACTGGAAAACTTAGCTCGAAAACGGACAGGAACCAAATGATTCTTCTGTTCTACTTTTCTTTTCAAAGTTTGTCGTAAAGACGTTGCTGGCTACGCCTTTTCCGGCGCCGGCAAGACGTTGCGAGCAACGTCTCTACCCCGAAATAGCTGGCTGGGAATATTCCAGGCAAGAAAAAGGTAGGCGACTCACGCCTACCTCTCGTGGGGTGAACTCCTCAGAACTTCGACCGGGGTAAGCCGCGTCATGAGGATGCTGAAGTTGATACAAACTTAAGTGTCGGCGACTATGGGGCGCAATACTGAAAAAATACTAGAATCCGCCAAGGGCCTGTATCCCTTTGGATTCCACGCATTCATAAGCACGGCCCGCGCCAAGGTTGCTGTACTCCTCGGTGCCACCGCTGGGCCAATCGATCACCAGGCGATCGACTTTGTCCCGCTTCCCCAGACCAAAAGTGAGAGGAAGCTCTGACTGGGAGAGGTAACTCGATCCGCCCTTCACCAGCCGCGACTGGCTGGATTCTCCCTGTAACACCCGCACTCTTGCCCCGATCGCGTCTCGATTCGATCTTGTACCGACTAACCGAATACGGACACTCTTGTTTCCCGCAGTTTGGTCGTTGCGATAAAGATAAGCTGGACCGTTGTTGGTAGTGATCAGCAAATCGAGATCTCCGTCGCGGTCGAAATCTCCGTAAGCCAGGCCCCGGCCAACCTTGGGTTGGCTGAAGCCTCCGCCGATATCGGCCGCCACATCATGGAACTTAGCGTGGCCGCTATTCAAAAATAGCTGCGGACTCTGAGCATAGCCAACTCCACGAACGTCGCGGACGGTATCGTCGATGTGACCGTTTACCACCGCCAGGTCGAGCGAGCCGTCAAGATCGGCATCGAGAAACAAGCATCCGAATCCCAGCCGGTCTTTTGAGGCAAGACCTACGCCGCTTTGCGTTGCGATGTCTGCGTAGTTTCCCCCGCTGGCGAGGTAGAGCCCGATCATTTCGTTATCGAAATTAGTAATTGCAACGCCCGAAGTTCCCGCGTTGCTGAAATCGGCGACATCCACGCCCATGCCGGCGCGGGCTTTGCCCTCGGCGCTAAACGCGATGCCGGCTTCCACCGCAACATCTTTGAACGTCCCGTTGCGTTGATTGCGATACAACTTGTTGGGCTGAGTGTCGTTGGCGATCAGCAGATCGGGCCAGCCATCCTGATCGTAGTCGAGCATGGCAACGCCCAGCGATTTCGAACTGCTGTCGAATATCCCGCTGCTGGGCGTAACATCCTCAAATTTTCCGTTGCCCAGATTGCGAAACAGCCAGCAGGTCTCGCCACGATAGGCTTCCGGGGTGCAATACGATTTGCGCTTTCCATCCGGACTGCAGAACACGTCGTGCTCCGGAGACCACTTCACATAGTTGCAAACAAATAAATCCAGCAGCCCATCCCGATCGAAATCGAACCACAGCGCGGATGTGCTGAAAGCCTGTCGTCCTCCCAGTCCGCTGCCTTTAGTGACATCGAGGAAGGTGCCCTTGCCGGAATTCCTGAACAAACGATTTTGCCCAACGCTGGTCACCAGCAGGTCGGGATAGCCGTCGTTGTCGTAATCGCCCACCGCCACGCCCATGCCATACATCTCGATATCCAGACCGGCGCTGCGCGTCACATCCGAAAATGTGCCGTTGCGGTTGTTGCGGTAGAGCTTCAGTGTGCTGCGTTCGCGTTTGTGCCCGGGCCAGTCCATTCCGTTGATGAGAAGAATGTCCTGCCAGCCATCGCCGTCGTAGTCGAGGAATGCGCAGCCGGCGCCCAGTGTTTCAGGCAGGAGCTTGCCGCCGTAAGCGCCGCTGTTGTGACGGAATTGCAGCCCGGCGCCGGCGGTGACGTCGACCAGGCGAAAGTCTGGGGAGGATGCCGGCGCCGCCAGCGCGTTATGGTTCGGCAACAAACCAGAAACGGACGCAAGACCGGCCATGCCGAACAGAAATCGGCGACGGTTCACGGAAGGTTTACCAGCCCGTTGCGGATGGCGTAGACGACCAGTTCTGCAGTCTTGTGGATGCCGAGCGCATCCATGATGTTGGCGCGATGGACGGCCACGGTGTTCGCGCTCAGATCAAGCACCGTCGCAATTTCCTTGTTGGATTTCCCATCCACGATCATTTGCAGGATCTCGAGTTCGCGGGGCGTGAGATGGGCGTCGCGTTCTCCCTTGAGCGCGGCCGGGCGAGGGAGCTGAGAATCGAGCACGGTTTCTCCCGCCACCACCCGGCGGATGGCGGCGCCTAGTTCCAGATCGACGGCATTCTTGAGAACGTATCCGCGGGCGCCGGCGTCCAGCGCCTGACGGACAAGAGTCTCCTCGGGATGCATGCTGAGCATCAGGACCAGGGTCTGGGGTGTATCTTCAAGAATTTTTCGGGTCGCTTCCAGTCCGTTCATTTTCGGCATGGCACAATCCATTACCACCACCTGAGGATGCAGTTCCCTGGCCAGCCGCACTGCTTCGGTGCCATCGGCTGCCTCACCTGCGACCACGATATCGGACTCATCTTCCAGAATGCGGCGGAACCCGCGGCGCACCAGGCTATGGTCATCCACCAACAGGACTGAAATTTTATCCGTCATGCGAATCCAGTTTCTCCCCCAGGTTTTCTTTTGGCACAGTCAGGCGAATCAGCGTTCCACCCTCAACAGGCCGAACAAATTCGAGTGAACCGCCCAGCAACTCCGCTCTCTCTCTCATCGCGACCAGTCCGATTCCCTGTTTCTTCGCTGACTCGGTGAAGCCGCTACCGTGATCTTCCACTTGCAGTTCAAGCATCGCCGGCAGAAATCGTAAACGGACCCAGGCCTCTTTGGCGCCGGAATGGCGGGTCACATTGTTCAGAGCTTCCTGCACCACACGATACACGTGAATGGCTGCGTCGCCATCCACAGGGAACACCGTTCCGGACTTTTCATAGGATAGGTGAATACCCGCCTGGCGTTCCACCACCGGCAGGTACCAGTCGAGAGTACTCTCGAGACCGGCCTCTTCAAGCATTACCGGATGCAACGCCTGGGAAAGACTGCGTACCTTGTCCAGGGTGCCTTGCGCGATTTCGGTAACTTCACGCAGGTCAGCGCGCAGCCGCGAGCCTTCCGGGACCTGGTTGCCCGCCCGTGACAGCATTGCGCCCATCGCGGTCAGAATCTGCCCGAATTCGTCGTGCAACTCGCGCGAAATGTGGCGCAAGGTCGATTCCTGAGTTGAAATCAGTTGCTGTGCCAGTTCACTTCTTTGCGCCGAAAGGGCCGCGAGCTGCGCAAACAGCCGGCGGTTCGAACGGATGGAATACAACCCGGTGAGCAGAATCGCGATCAGCGTCAGGGTTAGAAAGAGATAAACCTGACGCTGCACCCGGTCATAAATCTGGGCGATTCGCAAAGCGGCCTGCTCCTCGCTCTCATTGTTCTGAACCAGCAGCCGCGCCACTGCGGTACTCAACGCTGCCTGCCGCGCCTGTAACGAGAGCTGAATCTGGCTTCGGGCTTCGTCCTGTTTGCCGTTCGCGGCCAGAGCGAGAGTACGATCCAGCGCCTCCCAGAATTGGGCCATCGAATTTCTCAGATACTGACGCTGCTCCGGGGTGCGGTCCGCTACCGCCACCTGCTCCTCTTTGCGAAGCGCGTCGTCGAGGTCGGATCGTATTCGCTGGAATTGGGCGGTCCATGCGGTCAGAGGATAGGGTTCGTTGTTGTCCAGCATGTCGCGCATAGCCAGCGCCAGGGTGTTGAGATCGTTTTGAATGCGTAAAAGCTGGAGGGAATCCTTGCGATTACGATCCACCAGATTGTTCTGCAATTCGCGCAGGCCTGAAATGTGCGAGATAATGTATCCAGAGTAGGCCACCACGGCAGCCAGAGTAATGATCAGTCCCAAGAACAGTCCCGGAGTGGGGGACCGGTGAGGCGTTTGCGATGGCGGCACGTCCCGAGGATACAACGCGATGATCTGAAGTTCCAATCACAGGCGCAGCTCATGGTCAGCTAAGCGCCGAGCCATCTGCCAAGAGTGAAACTGAGCATAGTTCATCCATTCGCTCGCGAATGGATGGACGGAGTCGAAGGACCCCTGCCCGCGTTACTGACCGTTCCCCTTTACACCCCTTCAATACCCTGGACCGCCGAGAGCTGTTGCGACCCCGGCGTCCTTCGACTCAGGATGACAGGGCTTTGTTTATACTTTGAAGCGCAGCCCGGAGAGCAAATGAAATTGGTTTCACCTGGAATGAGCGCGTGGTTGCTGATGTTTCTGACGTTCGCAGCTCAGGCTCAATCCCACACCACGGCGTCCGGCCCGGTGGCAGAAACCGAAGCCATCTATGCAGATGTACTGGACGCGTACGGCGCATTCAGCACGATCGACTCAGGCCTCATGAAAGGTTATGAGGGCAAAGACCGTCAGGCCTGGGAACGCACTTATCACGATCGGCGCGCGGCGCTGGTTGCGCGCCTTGCGAAATTGTCCACGGATGGGCTTTCCACGTCCGACGCACGAGCTGTCGTTCTTATGCGCGGCAGTCTCGCCGATTTTCCCGCCGATGCGTCGACGCTCTCTCCGGCCGGCAAATGCGAAAACGCGCAGAAGCCCGATCTGGCGTATGACGCCCTGCGCGCCGCGCTGTATTCGTGCTTTGACGAACTGGCGAATAATCTGCAATTCGAGGGAGGCACGGTCAACCGCGTATCCGCCTTCAGCCTGCTGGAACAGATCAGGGAACCGGAGCGACGCAAGAAACTGTTTCTGGCCTTCAATCCGCTGTGGGAAGCGGTGAATGGCAAAGATCAGCCTGACAGCCCGTACCGCCGCCTGATCAGGATGACAGCAACCGACGCAGAAAAGACGAAGAACAAGTCGGCAATCGCCGCCGCCGCCGACAGCCTCGGAGTTCAGCCGGCGGAGGTCGAAATCTGGCTCGAGCAGATTCTCGATACATGGCGCCAGGTAAGCGGCGACACTCCGATCGAGCCGTGGGATTATCGCTACGTTGCAGGGGAAACCGGCCGGCAACTGGATGAGGCAATCTCCCTGGAATCACTGCAGAAAATCAGCGAGCGCTACTACCGCGATCTGGGAGCCGATCTCCAGGGCCTCGGGGTCTTGTACGATTTCGAGCCGCGCCTGGGAAAAGCGCCGCTGGCATATACCGACCTGCTGCGATGCGGACGAATGGTGAACGGCGTCTGGCGTCCCGCCATCGCGCGCATTTCCGCGAATTACGCCCGCGGAGGCCTTTCCAACATGAATGAACTGGTCCATGAGGAAGGCCATGCGGTTCATTTTCTGGCTGTCCGAACCCGGCCCGCGTTTACTTATAACGACAGCCTTCTGTTCATCGAGGCTTTCGCTGATGTGCCGTCGTGGAGTGTTTACGAGCCGGCGTGGCAGCAGAAATATCTGGGCACGTCGACCGCTCAGACTGCGTCGCTGCGGAATCTTTATTCCGGCGTAATGCTGGATGTGGCCTGGGCCCTGTTTGAAGTCAGAATGCTACACAAGCCAGCGTCGGATCCGAACGCTGTCTGGACCGACATCACCAGCGGTTATCTGCATGTCGTGCCGCATCCCGAATATTCCTGGTGGGCAGTGCGGGTTCAGTTGATGGATTCACCCGGCTATATGGTCAACTATGGTTTGGGCGCTGTAATCACAGCGGATGTCAGGCATCGCATTCGCCAGTCCCTGGGACCATTTGATAGCGGCGATCCACGTTGGTATGGCTGGATCTCGGAGCAGCTTCTGCGGGTCGGCGGAGAATTCGAAACTGCCGGCCTTCTGAGCCGGTTTCTCGGGCGGCCTGTATCACCGCAAGCCCTAATCGAAGACATCCGGAGGCTGGCACCGTCGCACTGAGAGGCCGTTTACTTCGGCGGAGCGGAGTCCAGATCTTGCGGGAAGGATTGAAACGCCACTTCGCGTGATTTCGACGAAGTCTTCTTGCTCGAGTCTGTGGTGTATTGGGTAAGCGTTCCCTTCAGCAGGTAGTAAGCCTCGTCCCCGGGATTCTTCCCTGGTCCGCGTTCAATCGTGCCCCTGAATTCAAACCAGACCCCGTGAACCGTTTGTGTGGTGAAATTCAATTTCTTGCCGTCGAGGGTGCCCGGTTTGAAGAAGTGATCGAGAAATTCGCCGTGATCGCTTTCCAGATCGCCGTAGCGAGAGATAAACCCAGTGACCCGGCTCGCGTCTTCGATATTAAGCTGAACGAACTCCCCGTCCTGCAGGAAGGAATACATGCCGGAGTAGTCGTCGGCGGGCTTCGCTGCCGGCGCGCCGGGAGCGGCATTCTGCGCGCTCAAAAAAACACTTACCAGCAACATGCTTGCAATCGCCCAGGCAGGTTTGCGCATGTGGCTATTAAAACATGGAACGCGCCACACCGATCCACGCAGGGGCGGGTGTCCCCACCCGCCTGGCGGAGCGAAGCTCTGCTGGTTTGTCTTCTGCTCGCGCCATCAGGTTCCGGACCCATCACCAACCCTCCGGCGAGCTTCGCTCGCCCGCCCGGATGGGGACATCCGGGCCTGCGTGGGTCGTGGTGGCCACTCCGAAGGCTATAATTGAGTGGTGTCTGAGCCCGTATTCCTCGTGGATTTACCCGCCTGGCATACGATCTTCTTTTGCAATTTGGCCGACCTGTTCCGCCCCGGCAGACAGGCTCCGTTTGAGTCGTCTTCTCCCCCCGGCTCATTCTGGCCGGACGTTTTCGTTACCTCCCGCCTGCCGTGGAGCCGGTTTGGCTTGTCGGTGCTCGGACATGTTGCGGCCATCGCAGCGATCCTGGCTTCGGCGCAGTTCTGGCCCCAAAGTCCGGCAGTGGTTGTGCGTCAGGCGTTCAACCGCCACGACGTGATTTACTACGCGCCATCCGAGTATCTTCCCCCACTCGATACCGGCGGCACCCGGAAGCCTTCGCCTGAAAAGGGCGACCCCGCTTACGCGCCGCAGCCTATTATTTCGGTACCGCCCGAGGCCGATAATCGCAGCCAGACCATCGTCACACCGTCCGACATCAAGCTGAATCACGACCTACCTTTGCCCAACATCGTAGCCTGGTCGCAGAATCCAGCGCAGCCTTCGATCCCGCTCGCTTCGATGGCGGCAACGGCAACCAATTTTAGGGTGCCAACCCTTCTCTCCCCAGTAGTCGCACCGGCACCGGAAACCATTCCCACCGCGCGCCAACGGTCTCCCAGCCTCTCCCAGGCAGTTGTGGCTCCGGCTCCAGACCTGGACGTCCAAAGCTCCGCACGGACCCTGCAGGCTCCGCAGGCTGCGATCGTCGAGCCTGCCCCGCGGATCGATTCCACATCGGGACGGAGGTTGGGAGACTTAAACATCGGCCATTCAGCCGTGGTTGCGCCTGCGCCTGAATTGCCCGTATCCGAGCAATACGCGGATCAACATGCGGGTGCGGGTCGGACGCAGCCGGCGATGGGCGGCGCGGGTCCCGCGGTCGTGCCGCCGCCACCGTCGATTGCCGGCAACGGCAGTTCGGCGGCAAGTGGTCGTTTCATCTCACTCGGCGTTCAGCCAGCAACCCTGCGCGAAGCGCCGGGAATTCCCGAGGGAAATCGTCGCGGCACTTTTGCTGCGACACCGGCCGGTAAAACCGGGGCGGCAGGAACGCCTGATATTTCGGCAAGCGCCAGTCCAGGCAGCGGGAGTGGCTCGGCTGCGGGCAAAAATACGGGCGCTCCTCCCGGCCTCAGCGTCGGCGCAGCGCCGAACACGCGGCCGACCTCAACCGTGGCCGGGCCGGGTCAGGGTACCGGCGGCGGAGGAGGTACCGGATCGCCGCAATCTTCGAGTGGGGCGCCGCTGGTTGCGGACGCAACTCCGCCACGGGTTACTTCGACCCCCGCGCCTTCAGCCTCCGCAGTCTCTCAGGACAAGATCACCGATGTGGATCACTGGATCTTCGGCGATCGAAAGTTTTATGCCATGACCTTGAACATGCCGAACCTCAATTCCGCCGGCGGCAGTTGGGTGATTCGCTTTGCTGAGTTGAACGGGAGCGAGAAAAATGGGAATGAAAAGGGCGAGCTGAGCGCACCCGTAGCCACGCAGAAAGTCGATCCCGCATATCCCATGGAATTAATGCGCCGCAACGTGCACGGCACGGTCACTCTCTATGCGGTGATACGCAATGACGGATCGGTAACGGATATTCGGGTCCTGAGGGGTGTGGACGACAACCTTGACGAGTTTGCCCGAGCCGCGCTGTCCCGCTGGCGTTTTCGGCCGGCAACCAAGAACGGCAGCCCGGTCGATCTCGAAGCAGTCATTATGATTCCGTTCCGGCCAGTGCGATCAAAATCTGGTTTTTAGTCGGGCGTTGTGCGGAGGTAGCGTCCCGGTCTCAGCCCAACCTGCCGCGCCGTCGTTGTAGAGACGTAGCTTGCTACGTTTCAGCCGGCGGCGGCAAGACGTTGCAGGCAACGTCTCTACACTAAGAGGCGAGTGAACCGGTCACTGGAAGTTATCTTCGTAAACTCGTCACTGCACAACCAGAACAATCTGCTGGGTTCGGGTGGCTGTGCCGGATGTGGATGTCACCGTCAGGTTGTAGATCCCCGCAGGTGTTCCTGAAGTTGTGCTGGTGGACGTACTGGAGCTGCAGCCTGCCTGGAACACGACCAGCGAAAAGAATCCGCCGAGCAGGACAGTCATCAGCAGACGGCGCCGTCTCGACTTCCTGCCTCCGATTCCGACGCCAAGAAACGCCAATCCTGCAATCGGGAACAGCTCGGCGTAAAAAGGCCTGCCAGACGGGAAGAGACTGGCCGGAGTCGTCACGCGCGCCGTCGTGTTCACCACCAGCTGGCGGCTCTGCGGTCCGCTGCTGAGATTGGAAAATGAAGCGCCGTTCGGGAATGTGGCAGTGCCGCCGCTGGGCGCGCCCGACGCCGCGAGCGTCACAGCTTCGGGGATGTTGCCGGTGGGCGTGACAGTGACCGTGTAGCTGGCGGGGATGCCGGCAGCAACCGTCACCGTCGCTGGGGATACGCCAATGCTGAAATCGTTCACGGTGGCGACCGCTGGAGGTGGATTCGGAGTCACGATCACGTTGGTGCCGAACACGGTCACTCTGCCGCCATCGCTCAACGATCCAGCCTGGCCCGGGGTCATGATGACACTGACGGTGGCAGCCGCACCACCGTTGATGGTTCCTACCGTGCAGTTCACCGTGCCAAGATTGGCGGCGCAACTCTGGCCTGCGGCGTTGGCGGAGACGAGAGTGGCGCCGGGCGGAATCACATCGGTGAAGACCACGCCGGTTGTGAGGTCACCCTGGTTGGTGACGGTGTAGGTGAAGGTCACGTTGTTGCCCACGCCGACCGGATTCGGAGTCACAGTTTCGGTGACGACGAGGTTGATGGTCGGACCCAGCTTGCTCAGGAAGACGTCGGCAAGACCGCCGGTCGCGGGCTGGAGTGGGTTCCTGGTTGGAAAATTCGTCGAATTGGTTTCGCCGGCGACGTAGCTGCTTCCCTGCGAATCAACTGCGATGCTGGTCGCGAAGTCGCTGCCCGTGCCACCGAGGTAAGTACCGTAATGACCGAGGGAAAGCGAAGACGCAGCCGTTGTATCGATGCGCGCCGCGAATCCATCAACCGGCCCGCTCAGTGCAGCCTGGACAGGGTTGTTGGGGACGGGAAAGTTCGGCGAGTTAGTAAAGCCGGCGATTCGCGCGCCCTGCAGCGTATCCACCGCGATGGCCAGGCCAGCGTCGTTGCCAGTGCCGCCAAGATACGAGAAGTAGGTGAATGGTACGGTCGTGGTGGTGCAGGTGGAGCCGGTACACGGGTTCCCAAACTTGCCGACGAAGGCATCCAGCGTTCCAGCAGCGCCGCCATTCAGTCCCTGGAACGCCGTGGTTCCGGTCGGGATGATGAAATCAGTCGATGCCGTTGTACCGGTGACGTAGGCACTGAGACCGGAATCAACCGCGATGCCGTATCCCACGTCGTCGCCGGCACCACCCAGGTAGGTTGAGTAGAGCAGCTGCGATCCTGAGGCTGCGGCCGGATTGATCTTTGCCACAAACGCATCCAGCGCCGTGACGCTGGTGGAGCAGTTTGGCGTGGTGGTGGTAGTCGTCGGCGGGGGTGTATCCAGACAGCCCTGATAAGCGTTAACGATGGGGAAATCGGTGGTGGCGCTGCCGGTGTGCTGGAAGTTAGTACCGCCGGTGATGTAAACGTTGGAGTTCGCGTCAACGGCGATCGCCCCGGCAAGAGTGAGCCCGTTCAGCGGACTGCCTCCGCCAAAGTAGGTGGAGTACACCAGACTTGGAAATCCAATCAGGGTTGGATCAAGCTTGCTTACGAAAAATTGGGACGTCCCGAGCGAAGCGACCTGAATCGCACCCAGCGTTGCGGGAAACGAATGAGTCGCGTCCGGCTGATCGCTAGACGTCGTGGCGCCGATGATGTAGATCTTGTTTTTGAGGTCAACAGCAAGACCGCGAGCAGTTTCTGCGACATTGCCGGAAAGATAGGTCGAGTAGGGCAGAGCGCTGCCCGTCGCATCCAGCTTGCTCACGAATGCGTGCGCGTTCGCATTGCTTCGAGTGCCTTGAAAGGCCGAAGTGCTGACCGGGAAGTTGCTGGACGTGGTTGTCCCCGCCACCACCACGTTGAATGCAGAGTCGACTGCGACTCCAGCACTGGTATCAGCGCCATCTCCTCCCAGGTAGGTGGAGAACACGATGGCGTTGCCCGCGGAGTTCAATTTGGTCACGAAAACATCCGGAGGAGCAGCGAGCAGGGATTGAAACGCCGCCGGTGGAGGATCGGTCGCGGGCTGTGGTGTGAGCGGAAAGTTAGTCGAGGTGGTCGATCCCGCGAGGTAAATATTCGAGGATGCGTCGACCGCAACCGCCGGGCATCCAGAAGGTGGAGTCGCAGCTCCCATGATCACGGAGCAGGATTCGTCACCGCTGCCGCCAAGGTATGTCGAGTAGGAGAGAACGGGGTCAATTACCAGAACGCGGGTGCGATCATAGGCCGATACCTCAAAGCCCACCCGGCCATCGTGTCTTAGATTGAATCTTCCTGCGACTGGCTTTTGGTCGACTCCATTGCCTTGATAAATGCGCGGGGCTTTCAGACGAACTTCGCCGCCGTCCGCGGCCAATATCAGATCGCCGTTATCATCAAGCCGCGGTCCCTGCGGCGAGTCAAACTGAAAGGCGATCGCATTCGGATCTGCCCCCGGTGCTACCTCGAAGTCATATTCAAGCTGACCCTGGTTGCCGTAGTACACCAAATCAACTCCCGGATAGACGGCCTGATAGCGAACCCGGGCAAATTGAGGGATGTTGCGGTGCCACTTGTCTGGATTGTTGCCGATGAAATAGTTGCTCTGCCCCGGAAGCAGAACGTCTCCGCTAACCGCGGATCCGGAATTCGCTCCCACTAGCTGGAGACGCACTGGATTGCCGGTTATTCGCGACGCATGGGAGCTCAGAGTCAGAACTGCCTGGCCCGGGGTAAGAAACACACCGTATCCCGCCCCCCGCGCCAGAAATTTAACCTGTGGATCGGTCTGTCCCTGATTCGGCTCAAACCGCATGGGAAGGTGGGAAAGGTCGAGGCTCCTGGGAGCAGAATTGGACGCAGTCAAAGAGGACAGGCCGAATTGATTCGAGCTGGAAACGGGTAATTTCGATTCCGGACCACCTGCCGCCAGTATCAGAACCCCTAAGAGAAGCAGCGTCGCGAACGTCAGCAAAACAGGGCGATAGCCTGTTCCCAACCCACGGAAATTCAATGTCACCAGCTCCTCCGGATGTTTCGATTCATGGAGAGGAAGTATGGACGGCACGCAAACCGCAGTCGGCTCGCGTCTGCGAAGCGGCGCGTACTTTGTCACCAGAATATGGGCGAAAAATAAGTAACTACTTAAACATCTGACGGATAGACTGTCAAGCCACGCACACTTTCGGTATTGGGTCAGTTTGAATCGCCCCATCTCATGACGGGTCATCCTGAGCCTGCGAAGGATCCAGCGCGCAGCGCGTATGGACCCTCACGACGATTGTGGCGGTGCGCGCGATACTTTAGGACTGAAGTCCCTCAGGATGACGCCCGTCCAGGTGGATTGTTCCAAATTGGCCCACTACCACACTTTTCCCCGCGTCCTGAATGGTTCAGATGCGTCGAGCCTTGCATGGAGATGCCGCGCACGAGCCAAAACCGGCAATGTAATTTCGGAACCTGGAACAGATCACATGGGCGTGATTTAGTGTGCAAATCGTTTCACCTTTCCCCTGAAAATGGTTCGAGTCTTCCGTCCGAACTTCCTTTTGTTTGCCCCCCAATAGGGGCTCCTCAGGTCGTGGTATTGCACGTGCAGGCAATGCTACTTCGTTGATACGCGCTTCAGATGTTCCTCCTCTGGGCCTCCCCTGGCGCTGCGAAGGCGTTAACCGAATCAGTTCCCGATTATTTTGGACTTGCAAACGGTTGCCGAATAAGTAAATCTGACGCTACGACTGCTTTCTACCCTTTGGATGCAGTCCGCTTTTGGGGTGAAATTTGATTGGGTCTGGATTCATGAGCCTGCAGAGACAAGGTCCCTCACAGCAAACCGGGCAGGATCGTCGCACCATGCGGCGTTTCGAAATGCATTTGCCGGCTACAGTCCGAGTTGCGGGACAGGGCCTTCGCGATCTCTCGACCGAGACGCAGAACGTGAGCGCGCGCGGCGTCTTCTTTTACCTTGATCGTCCTCTGGCCGAGGGCATGCGCATCGAAGTCACAATGACATTTCCGCCCCATGTGACCCTGACCGAGCCGGTTCGGGTGCGCTTTACGGCTCGCGTAGTCAGGCTGGAAACCTCGCCAGACTATTCGGGCATTGGCGTGGCCGCCATGATCGAGGAATACGAATTCCTGCGTTCCGCCCACAACCCGGCAGCAAATGATAGTGATCAGGACAGATTCGGAACCTAACCGGACCGTCAACCGCTAATTCTTTTTTTGCAGTTCGTCGATCTCAGCCCGCAGCCGCCGGTAGCGCTGCACCAGAATCCCCAAATACGTGATGTGAATAATCCAGGTGGCTGTATAGGCGGCGTAAAGGAAATTCATCGCGGTCTCCGGGGTTCGTGTAATGCTTCGAGTGCCTGAACTTCTTCCAATTCCCTTTGCAAAATCTCCAGACGATACCGGGACCAGCAGACCAGGGCGGCAAAACAGAGGAATGCCAGCCAGTTGATCAGCAACACATGCAACATGCGGGGATCGATGGAACCGCCTCCGCCGATCACGGGCTGAGGATGCTGAGTGCGGAAGATCCAAATGGAGAAGTAGACCAGCGGCACATCAAGCGCGCCGAAAATGGCCAGAGCAGCCGCCAGTACCGGCGTCTGGCCGCTGGTCGAAAAGCGGCGCAGCATCAGGTAACTGACATAAATCAGCCAGAGCACCAGAGTTGAAGTCAGACGGACATCCCAGGTCCACCAGATTCCCCACACCGGACGCGCCCACAACGGTCCGGTTACCAGTACTACGCTGCAGAACACAACTCCTACCTCGGCCGTGACCACAGCCAGCACATCGGTGTTCGCTTGCGGGAAGTATTTCTTGATCAGAAAATAAAGTCCCATGATCGCGAGTCCGGTAGTAGCCACCGATGACGGCTCGATTCCCGAGGGCAACGGACGGATCACGAATGCGGCGATACAGGTAGCAACCCCCAGCACAATAACGACCCAGTTTGCGATCTTGTCGGCGACCCGATCGCGGCGCACCAGATACTGGACTGAGCACACAAAGTTGACAAAGAAGAGCAGAAACGCGGTCCAGGCCGAGGGCACGTGGTAGTAGAAGATGCGCTGGACGTTGCCCATGGTTTGTTCGGTAGGAGCCGAGACCAATGCCCCGTAGAGGGCATAGGTCAACAGGACCGCCGTCAACACAGAAAAGAGGGAGAAGGCCCGTTTCATGATTAGTTCAAAATGCCCTGTTCCAAACCCGTGATCGTTCAGACTGAAGAGGGCATCACGAATTCATTCTTCATTCTGCGTGCAAAACCAGTTCGAATAACAGCAGACAAGCGATAGTAAACACCACGTCGTAAGTCGTAAGCAACACAATCCAGAACTTTGCAGAGAGTTCCCCCGTCAAAATCGCCGCAGTGGCGTTCACCATGGCAAGCAGCGCGGGGATTGAAACCGGAAAAAGCAGCAGCGGCAGCATGATCTCGCGGCTGCGGGTGCGAAGTGACATCGCGGCGAAAAAAGTACCGTTGACGACGATGGCCCATGTCCCCAGCACAGCAATCGGAAGCAACTGCCATGACGGGCCAAGCGGGCGCAGCTTGTAGAACATGATGAACAGCGGCGTCATCAACATTTCGAGAACTGCGACAAAGATGAAATTGCCCAGAGCTTTGGCCAAAAAGAGCGAATTCGCGGGCGCAGGCGAAACCCGATAAGCATCAAGCACCTGATTGCGCAGCTCGCGGGCCCAGGTCTGATTGAGCGCCACCACAGCGGCGAAAAGAAAGGCTACCCAAACCAGCCCGCCGGCGATCTGGCGCGATTCTTCAGCGTTGGGATCGAAAGAGAAGCTGAAAACCACGACCACCAGCAGGGCAAAAAACAGCATGGAGTTGATCGCGTCTTTCGATCGCCACTCCAGGCGCAGGTCTTTGGCCAGCGTCGCCAGAGTGATACCTTTGCCGACGCTGCGGGGCTGGCGCTTCGTTTCGGCCGAAATGTCTTGAGCGATCATTTGGTTTCGAGCGGCCGCAGTTCGTTGGTACGGCGTACAATCTGCCCGGCGTCCATCCAGACAAAGTCGTCAGTGGCTTTCTCGAGCAACGACGCCTGGTGGGTCACCACAAAGATCGTCTTGCCGGCATCGCGCATCCTGGCCAGCAGCGCGACCATGGCGCCCGCCGAACGAATATCCACGTTGGAAAATGGTTCGTCCAGCAGCAGAATCCTGGGATCGTTGAGCAGGGCTCGCGCCAACGATAGTCTCTGGCGCATACCTTGCGAATACTGCGACACCGGCCGCGCGAGCGTGCCGTCGAGTTCAACCGCAGCCATCGCGTCACGACAAAGCTGGTCGCTTACTCCATCGCTGATCCCGTAAAGTCGCGCAAAGTAGCGCAGGTTCTCCATGCCCGACATTTCGTCGTAAAGCAGCGACGGATGAGCCATGTAGCCCAGTTCATGGCACACGGTTCGCACATCGGATGCGCCCAGGATTTTCAGAGTTCCACGCGTCGGCTGGACCAGCCCGGCAAGAACGCGTAAGAGAGTAGTCTTCCCTGCCCCGTTGTCGCCCAGGATTGTGTACAACCGCCCCGGGGCGAATTCGGCACTTACGCCGCGCAGTGCGGCAAAACGACCGAACTGCTTCACCAGTGCATTAACGGTGACGACAGGAGCAGAGTCCAGCATTCACCTTGGAAGATAGTCGAAGGCGGAATTGAAGTCGATAGCGCCGAGACAACGTAGGGCACGGGTCTATTTGGTCGGTGAACGTCAGACCGTGGGTCGAGTTACGCGGAACTGCTCAGTTCGACATGCTAACCGGAGCGGCTTGCGCACCCGGCTGCTGTGGCGCATACTTTGACGCGCACTTGGCTTGCAACTGCTTGGCATGGAACACGCCATCGCGTCCAAACGTGCCGTCGGCCAGAGCCTGGGATTGGTCTTTGAAGGTGTCAGGCGGCGCTTCCGTTCCGGTATAGGCAACGGGCAGAAGCTGATCGTTCTCGATCAATACGAAGTTGACGCTGGTGCCGGAGCGCTTGATAGAGCCAGGCTGCACATTCCCTGCCACCCGGAGATGTTTGGTGTAAGCGCTGTCGCCCATTCCCCGCAATTCCTTGATGGTGACGTAGTAACTCTTGCTCTCCTGCACCCCGGTGTACGCCAGAAAGATCAGGGAAACCACAATTACGGCCACCGCACTGCCGAATTTGAGGTATTTGCTGGTTTCACTCGACATTGTAAGCCCTGACTACGACTGTATTCCCGCAGCCTGGACAGGTCAAGATGTCCGAAAGGCCGATCTATAATGTTTTAATTTCCTGAATGTTTCAGGTTCCTGAGTGCCTGCAGTTCCATTGCTTGATGCGAGGCTGAATGATTCATCCCTGGCATGACGTGACGCCCGGCGACAGGTTGCCGCAGGAGTTCTCCAGCATTATCGAGATCCCTTTCGGATCGAGCGTGAAGTACGAACTCGACAAGGCAAGTGGCATGATCAAGCTGGATCGGGTGTTGTACTCCGCCGTTTATTATCCCGCGAACTACGGCTTCATTCCGCAGACGCTTGCCGAAGATGATGATCCGCTGGATGTACTGGTGCTGTGTCAGGAGACGGTCGTTCCCTTGACCCTGATTCACGCCCGCACCATTGGATTGATGACCATGATCGATACCGGGAAGAAGGATCATAAGATCATCGCGGTCGCGACCCAGGACCCGGAATTCAATACTTATCGCGAAGCCGAGGAGATGCCACCGCACCGTCTGCTCATGCTGCGCCGTTTCTTTCAGGACTACAAATTGCTGGAAGGCAAAGCGGTGGAAGTGGACAAGATCCAACCTGCGGCAGAGGCCTATCCCATCATCAACGACGCCTTGTCCCGATACAGCGAGCAACGGCGCAAGGGCTTCCAGGAATTGGGCCGGCACTAATATTAAAAAAAACGGCGGACTTCGGTGTCCGCCGTGTTTCAGATCTGCAACTTCTATTCCGCAACTTCTAGCCCGGACCCAGATACATTACATGCACGTACGTTCCCAGCCGGGCGTTGTAGGCCAGGTACCATCCATCGTGGTCGGGATCGAGATAGATCACGATGTCGTCGTTATCCCACAACCAGTCCGCGCAGGCGTCGTAATCGTATGGCGCGGCCTGGAAAAAGAATCCGCCCACGTCGAAGCGATCACGATTGCCTCCGTGCAGCCGCCAGATGTGCTGCGGCCCAATCGGTCCCGTGAAGCGTCCATGCTCCCAGGGATGATCAAGGTGGTAGTGGACGTCGTTTCTACCGGTGTCGTGTCCCACCCAGCGATCTCCCTGGGAGTGAACATGCGGCGCTGGCGGATGCCCCGGCTGGTCCTGAAATGTGCGATGCTGCTCGCCCATCGGAGGTTGATGTTGGGGAGGTTTCGCGGCGGGAGTGCGGGTTGGAGTGGGCCCATGCTGAGGAATGTGGCCACCGCCAACTCCTTCCTCGTGTCCGCCATGCTGTTGGACCTGGGCTGGATGCGGCCTTTGCGGTGCGGCCTGCGCTCTGGGAGCGGAATGCTCTTGCCCCAGCGCAAAAGTCACCGCGCACCCGGTTAGAAACAAACCCAATAAACGATTTACTCGTTTCATACACCTCTTTTCTCGCCCCGGTGCAGATTACTACTTTTTGTGCGCAGTTTTCAGCTTAGGTGGGACACGACCTCAGGGGTGAAGTAAGAGGATTCGAAAAGAGGATTCGAAAAGAGGATTCGAAAAGTGAAGAAAAGAGAGTTTACGAACTGCCGCAAGAATTGGGCGAAGGAATGACTTCAACGCCAAAGCCTCCGCCCCTTTTGTGTTCCGCCGGCGCAACTGGTTTGTCGATGCAATCCTCTACCACACGCGGCAGGCGTTCTCCGGAACCATGGGTTGTCCTGCTTTGCAGTTAAATGCCTTCTGAAATTCCGGCATGTTGCGCACCACGCCGTTGATCCGGTACCGCCCGGGCGAATGCGGATCGACGCTGACCAGCATGCGCTGATATTCCGGACGGCGCTTTTCGCACCAGGAGCGCCCTGCGCCCAGGAAGAAGCGCTGCTGCGGAGTGAAACCGTCAATGGTTTGTGCTGCGCTACTGGCCGGGTCTGCGGCAATCATCTGCTCCAGCGCCATCAGCGCAATGCGTGCTCCGCCGTTGTCGGCGGTGTTTTCACCGAGGGTCAGCTTGCCGTTCAGTTTCAAATCGTCCACCGCAATGAAGTTGCTGTATTCGTCGGCGACGCAACTGGCACGCTTTTCAAATTCGGTGCCATCCTGCGCCGTCCACCAGTCGCGAAGATTGCCTTGCGGGATCGAACTTGCGTCCCTGATCGTCGAAGCCGTGGGTTAGTTCGTGGCCAATGACCATCCCGATGCCGCCGAAGTTCACGGCATCGTCCGCCTGCTTGTCGAAAAATGGCGGCTGCAGAATTCCGGCAGGGAAAACGATCTCATTCCTCGGCGGACTGTAATAGGCGTTGACCGTGGGCGGCGTCATACCCCATTCGTTGCGGTCCAGCGGTTTGCCGATCTTGGCGATCTGGCGGTGTGCTTCAAATTCATTCGCGCGCAGGAAGTTGCCTAACAGATCTCCCCGCACGATCTTCAGCGAACTGTAGTCGCGCCAGACGTCGGGATAGCCAATCTTGTTGCGAATAGCATCCAGCTTGACCTTAGCCTGCTTTTTCGTCTCTTCAGTCATCCAGGGCAGGTTGCGGATATCCTGGTCAAGACTCTTCTCCAGGGCGTCCACCATTTTCAGCATGCGCTGTTTGCCGTCGGCACCGAAAGTTTGTTCGACGTAGCGCTGGCCCAGAGCCTCACCCAGGGCATCGTCGGTCGAACTGACACAGCGCTTCCAGCGCGGCTTGATTTCCGTTTGCCCGGTTAAGGCCTGCTGCATTTTGAAATTGGCATCAACGAATGGCTGCGAAAGCCAGAGAGCGGCACCGTCCAGCAGATGCCAGCTCACATAGGTTCGCAAGGCATCGAGCGACTCAGATTCGAGAACGCCGTTCACTTGTTTGAAGAAATCCGGATTGGTGACGTTCAAGACTGGTAAAACTCGGGGAACCGATGGCAGCAAAATAACGATTCAGGTAAAAGTTGGGGGCGATGGCAAGCGCTTCTTCGCGCGTCATCTTGTGATCGCGATTCTTGGGATCGCGCCGCGCAGTTCGATCCATGGAGGCCTTGGCCAATGCGGTCTCAATGCGCAAAACGGTCTGTGCCGATTCGGCGGCTTGTTGCGCGGACTGGCCTGCCAGCGTAAACATCCGGGTCGCGTACTCCACCAGGCTCTTTCGCGCATCCGCCATTTTGGGATCGTCTTTGAGGTAGTAATCCCGGTCCGGCAGCGACAGCCCGCCCTGGTCGATGTAGGCGATCACGTCATTCGCGCTGTGCAGGTCCGACGATGAATAGAAATTGAATAACGGGTTGGGTCCGATCAGATGCACTCGCGCAATCGCTTCGATCAACGCAGCTTTGTCCTTCGCCCCGGCGATACGATCAAGTTCGGGTTGCAGCGGCTTCAGCCCTCTGGCTTCGACTGCTTTTTCGTCAATGCAGGAGCCGTAATAGTCGCCGATTTTCTGGGAGATGACATCGCGTCCCGCACTCTCTGCCGCGGCCTTTTCCAGAATCTCGCGCATGACCGCGGCATTTCTTTCGCGAATTTCGACAAAGCTGACCCACGAAGTCTGGTCGGCTGGAATTTCCGCGGTCTTCAGCCAGTTGCCGCAGGCGTACTGGTAGAAATCGACGCAGGGATCAACGGTCTTATCGATTGCGTCAGGGTTGAAAACCGGCTGAGATGACGTGGATTGAGCGAAACTGCTGACTGCCAGTAACAAAATCAAGGCTGGCAAGAAGCGAAATACGCGCATGAATAACCTCTCTGGATTCGACCGTCGATTTTAGGGCCTCACGCTTAGACGGGCAAGACGGGAAAATGTTATGTCATCCCCGGCCAGGCACGTCGTCATCCTGAGTCTGCGAAGGATCTTGCGGTAAGCGGATTTGCCGGTTGTGCCGCCGATAGTGCAGCTGACGCCAGATCCGCAGGTCGGTGACTAGCTCAAACTGAGGCCCGTTTGGACCCTTCCCGAGTGATCGCCCAGGGCCCATGCAGCGTATAATCTTCAACAGATACCTCAAAGGAAACTTAGTTAATGACCCCCTCGAACGGCACTCCCGGCAATGGAAGTAGTGGAAGCAGCGTCCCCCGGCCCAGGTCGGAGTGGATCGCAAATCGCAAGAACAAGAATTCTGATGGCAATTTCTCGCAGATGCGCTATGCCCGCAATGGCGTGATTACCGAGGAAATGGGATATGTCGCCCACCGTGAAAAGCTTTCACCCGAACTGGTTCGCGACGAGGTTGCGCGCGGGCGCATGATCATTCCCGCAAACATCAACCATCCGGAACTTGAGCCGATGTGCATCGGCGTAGCTTCGCTGTGCAAGATCAATTCCAATATCGGCAATTCGGCGGTGACTTCGGAGATCAACGAGGAACTCAAGAAGCTGCATACATCCGTGCACTACGGCGCCGACACGGTGATGGATCTTTCCACCGGCGGCAATATTCACGAAATTCGTGAAGCCATCCTGCGGCACTCGCCTGTGCCGATCGGCACGGTGCCGATCTATGAAGCCATTTCGCGGGTCAAGCGGATTGAAGATCTCAACAGGAAGGTCATGCTGGAAGTGATCGAAGAGCAGGCGGAGCAGGGCGTGGACTACATGACCATCCATGCCGGAGTGCTCATTCAATATTTGCCGATGGTTTCGAAGCGCATAACCGGGATCGTCAGCCGCGGCGGGGCGATTCTGGCCCAGTGGATGGCGCATCATCACAAACAGAATTTTCTTTACGAGTGCTTTGACGATATCTGCAAGATTTTCGTCAAGCACGATGTTTCGTTTTTCATTAGGCGACGGGCTGCGTCCCGGCTGCATCGCCGACGCCAGCGATGAAGCCCAGTTCGCGGAACTAAAGACTCTGGGTGAGCTCACCAAGAAAGCCTGGGAATACGACGTGCAGGTGATGATCGAAGGTCCCGGTCATGTACCGCTGGACAAGATCAAGGAGCAGGTGGATAAGGAAAAGGAACTCTGTTACGAGGCGCCGTTCTACACTCTGGGTCCGCTGGTGACCGACATCGCTCCCGGCTACGACCACATCACCTCGGCAATCGGAGCGGCCATGATCGGCTGGCATGGCGCTGCCATGCTCTGCTACGTCACCCCCAAAGAACACCTGGGCCTGCCCAACGAGAAGGACGTGAAGGACGGAATTATCGCGTACAAGATTGCCGCCCACGCGGCCGACCTGGCTCGTCATCGTCCCGGCGCGCAGGATCGCGATGACGCGCTCAGCTACGCTCGCTACACCTTCGACTGGGAGAAGCAGTTTGCGCTTTCACTCGATCCCGAGACGGCGCGTTCGATGCACGATGAGACTCTTGCCCGACGACTACTACAAAGAAGCAGCCTTCTGCTCCATGTGCGGCCCGAAATTCTGCTCGATGAACTATTCCTCAAAGGTGGATGAGTACAACAAGCAGGTTCACGGGCTGGAGAAAAAGATTATTCGGAGCTGGTGGAAAAGCTGGTCACGCTGAAATAACGGGCGTATGGCTGTTACTTGTGTGGTCGCGGGGCGAGTCGCCCGCGACACACCTACCGGCCGAAATCTGCGGCCCCGTCCCACACCAGCTGCACGGCGACGGCAAAAATCAGGAAACCGAAGATTCGGGTAATGCCGGCGACCGCTCCCGGGCCCAGCCTGGCGACCAGCGGGCCTCCCAGCCGCAGGAACAAGAAGACACTCAGAGCCAGCGCAGCGATTCCAATGACCATTCCGAGGTAGGTCGTCATGCTGTCGGCGTTGGCGGCCAGACCCATCACCACTCCGATTGAACCTGGACCGGAAAGCATGGGCATCGCCATCGGCGTCAGGGAAATATCGCTCTTGGCGGCGGCTTCGTCCGTCTCGGCAGGAGTCATCCGTGTCGAGGCCGTGACCATCCCCCAGGCGGTGTGGGCCACGATCAGTCCGCCGGCAACTTTCAGGACCGGCAGCGAGATTCCGAAAAAATTGAGAACGAAGCGTCCGAAAAACATGAAGACGACGAGAATGCCGAAGACATACATCGCGGTCTTTACGGCGGTGCGGTTGCGCTCGCCTTCGCGGGAAATCGGCCGTAAGCGCGAAAAACAACGGTACGCCGCCGAACGGATTCACGATCGGAAATAACGCGAGAAACGTCGCCGCAGCGGCGGAAGGCAGGGTCTTCAGAATCTGCGCGACGGCGTTGGCCTGGAGTCATCAGCGAGACACCTTCGAGCACTTTGGCGGCACGATCCAGCGCCGCCGCCAGCACGCTGATCTGCTGCCGGGTGCGTTCGAGATCGTGTTTGTCGATGGCCTCATTCACGCCAGGAATCACGACCGCCGCATACCCGGTGTACTGTCCCGGAGCATAAATGGCATGGTGAAACCAGGGACGGTTGGGGAGGCCCTCAGGAATCAGCAAGGCGCGTTCCGCCTGACGCAGGCTTTGCATTGAGCTGGGTCGCGTCAGTGCCGGGATTCTTCTGCCTGCGCAGCATCTTTGCTCCCGCCTGCTCGAACTGATGCGACGGCGTGAACCGCCTCGGAAAAATTAGGCGACTGGCCGCCGAAGACATTCTCCGATTTCCTTCTGGCGGCGTCGATATAGACAGCAATTTCTTTTCCGTATTCTTCGTAGTCGTAGGGCAAAACGTCGGCTTCCGCCATGCGAATGGTTTCAACGCCGAAGACACGCGCCATCTCCTGCTCGTAGATGAAATCAGGGATCGCCAAATTTCTTGAACCAGTTGAAGTTGTCGAAGACGGAATGATAGACGCCGTACGATCCCGAGGAGCTCACGTCGGACGAGGGCACGCCCAGATGCTGAAGGAACACGGTGTAGTCTGAGCCGCTTCCCAGATCGCCGACAGAGATATCGGATTTGCTCTGCGCGGCGGGAAGGTCGTTCCGTTCCGCCAATATCCTGTGTGGGCTTTCTGTCAGGATCCGCTCCCGCCTGGCTGGTCTTCCGCCAATCGTCGTACAGCATGCCACCCTTGGGGCCGGGCACGACCTTCGTCACTTCTCGAAGAAACTGTTTCAGGGTAGGGACCGACGACGCGCCGAACTTCGAGCCCGAAACCGCCACATCCATATTGAAGTATGCAACGGCGTTGGCCAGTTCGGCTTCATGCTGCTCGCCCCATTCGGTGGATCCGATCAGGCCTTCTTCCTCGGCGTCCCAACTACCGAAAATGATAGTTCGTTTCGGCTTCCAGCCCGACTTGAGCAGTTCGCCGATTCCGTGGATGGATTCCAGCATCGCCGCCGTGCCGCTGTTTGGGTCGACTGCACCGTAGACCCACGCATCACGGTGATTGCCCGCCACCACCAGCTCGTCGGCCAACTGGCTGCCGCGAATGCGCCCGATCACATCCCAGATAGTGCGCAACTGGTAATCCTGTTTGAGGTGCATCTTCACTGTGACTGGGCCGGGCCCGACGTGGTAGGTAAAAGGCAGCGAGCCTTGCCAATCGCGAGGCGAGTCGGGCCCGCCCAGGTGTTCGAGGATGGGCCAGGCGTCAGCGTACGAAATCGGTGTCGTAGGAATTTTCGGCAACTGCGCCGACTGTTCCGGCGGGGTGCGTTTGGAATCCGGCAACGATGGCAAAGACGCGATCCCAGGCGTGGTGGGATCGCCTGGAAACTGAAACATGTAGCCGATGGAACCCCGCTGCACGCCGGTGTCGGGACGCCAGGGACCCTGCGGGTATTTGTCTCCATGGCGCCATCCGTCGTCAGCGGGATCGGAATAGATGAGCACGCCGGCTGCACCGTGTTCCTGCGCCACAAACGCTTTCACTCCGCGAAAATTCTGCCCGTAGCGCACCAATATCAATTTGCCGCGCACATCGATTTTCATCTGCTCGAGTTTCTGAAAATCGTCCGGCGTTCCATAATTCGCATACACAACTTCGGCTTCCACATCACCCGACGGCGACATGCTGTTGAAGGGCATGACCACACGCGGGTCATCCTGGTAGGGATCGGCACTTACCCGCTCCCGAGCAGGGCCATGCATGGTGACTCCGGCGGGAGCAGTGACATCCACACTGACTTCTGCCGGGTAGTTCATCCAGACGCGGTATTCGACAATCTCGGTCTCGAGGCCCGCGTCACGGAATTTTTGGGCAACATAGTCGGCAGTGGCCTTGTCCTCGGGAGTGCCGGCCATGTGGGGGGCCTGGGTCAGAATGCGCAAGTGTTCTTCGGCGAGCTTCGGATCGGGAACAACCATGAATCGAATCTCTCGCGCCATTTCATCGGACGAGTTGCGGAACCCAAACAGCGGAGCCGAACCGGCAGACACCGCGGACCGTGATGTACCACTCAGGTTGGGGAACAGAAAGACGAAGAGAAGCGCCGCGGAGATGAATTTCATCTGCCTCCTGTTAGGCCTGGTGACATTACTCTAGCGCCCGCGCAGGGCTTCGAGCGTTTCATCGATATTGGGAAGCTGATTCATTGGATAGACGGTTGCCGACGAAATCCTGCCAGACTTGTCGACAACAAAAATAGCGCGTTCGCTGGCGCCGGCCCACGGTTCCTGTTCGCGAAGCACGCCGTACTTGCGGCTGACCTCTCCATGCGGCCAGAAATCACTTGCCATCAGAAAGTCGAAAGGACCGATTTCACGCTCCCACGCCGTCGCATTCATAATGTGATCCACGCTGATGGCCACCGCCTCAGCCTGGCACAACATGAATTTCTCGCGCTCCAACTGATATCCGATCATCTGCTGGGCGCTGACCGGTTCCCAGTTTACGGGGTAAAAGGCCAGCACCAGGTTCTGCTTACCCCGGTGCTCCGAGAGGTGGAAGACTTTTTTAACGCCTCCGATCAGGACAGGGATTTCGAAATCGGGAGCCATGTCGCCTGGCTGGAGCAACGCTGTTCACCTCGTTCGGGTCGTTAAATTCGTCGGATCTTCAAATTCATCGGATCTTCGAAAGTCAAATTCTTTCAATTGCGTCCATCAACTCAACCTCCGTGCAACCTTTTATCTCACCTGCCCGCTGCCGATAACCTGGTACTTGGAGGAGGTTAACTCCGCCAGTGCGAACGGCCCCCGGCAATGCAACTTCTGAGTGCTGATGCCCATCTCGGCGCCAAAACCAAACTCTCCTCCGTCGGAAAATCTTGTGGAGGCGTTCCAGTACACCACGGCGGAATCAACCCGTCGCAAGAACAGCCGCGCCTGCGCTTCATCGCGGGTCACAATGGACTCGGAATTTTTCGTGGAATAACGGTTAATGTGGTCAATGGCTTCTTCGACGCTGGCCACCACCCGGATCGCGATGCACAGTCGCAGGTATTCTTCAGACCAATCCTCGACTGTTGCCGCACCGACGGGCAACCCGACCGCGAGCAGGCGGGTTTCACTGTCCCCCCGCACTTCGACTTTCTTTTCCAGCAACGCCTTCACAATCCTCGGAATGTATTTGGCAGCAGTGTTCTTGTGCACCAGCAGCTTCTCGGCTGCGTTACAAACCGAAGGACGCTGCGTCTTGGCATTGATCACAATAGCATCGGCCATTTCAAGGTCGGCCGATTCATCGACGAATATGTGGCAGTTCCCCGCTCCGGTTTCAATGACAGGGACGGTCGCATTTTCAGTAACAAAGGAAATCAGGCCTGGCCCGCCGCGGGGGATCAGCACGTCCACCAGCCCTCTCGCCTTGATCAACTCGCGTACGGAATCGCGGCTGCTCGAATCCAGCAGTTCGATTGCGCCGATTGGAACCTCAGCAACAGCCTGCATGATCTCGACGAGCTTCTCGTTGCTGTGCACCGCCTCCTTGCCGCCGCGCAGTACAATCGCATTGCTGGTTTTGAGCGCCAGCGAAACCGTGTCAACAGTGACGTTAGGCCGCGATTCGTAGATCACTCCCACCACTCCCAGAGGCACTCGCACTTTGCGAATGCGCAGCCCGTTCGGTCGCGTCCAGTCAGCCAACGTTTCTCCGACTGGATCGGGAAGGTCAGCCACATCGCGCATGCCGTTCGCCATGGCCGTAACCCGCTCGGGGTTGAGCAGGAGCCGCTCCCGCATAGCGCCTGTCAGGCCGGAGTTGTTCAGGTCGGCCTGGTTCGCTTCGATGATGCCGGCGGCGCTGGCTATGATCGCGTTCGCCATCGCCAATAAAAGATCGTTCTTCCGGGCAGTGCTGAGTTGCGCCAGTTGAGCCGATGCTTTTCGCGCGCGCAGAAGCCTGTCGCGGGTTGAGGCGGACGTCGTGTCACTAGTTGCCATGGGCGGGCTTTCTGCGATGGGGCGGAAAGTAGGTGCCAATCTTGCGCTCAAGCGCCCGTGGAATGGCTTGAGCGTGTCGCCCGTTGGCGATGGCAACGCTGGCTCCGGCTTCACTGGCCAATCTGGCGGCGCGCAATTTCGAGCGCATCCCGCCCGTCCCCAGTTTGCCTTTGCCATTGCAGAGCGCTTCCATTTGCGCGGTAAGTTTGCGGACGGTGCGCAGGAGCCGAGGCTGCCTTCCCTTCGGAACGTAGAAGCCGTCCACATCGGTGAGCAGAAGCAACCAGTCGGCCTTGACCGCGGTTGCGAGCAAGGCGCTGAGCTCGTCATTGTCACCGAAAGCGCCAACCAGTTCGCGAACCGACACGCTGTCGTTCTCATTTACGACCGGAACCACGCCGAGCTTGAGCAATTCGTGCAGCGCATTCTGCAAATTGCGGTAGCGGACGGGCGAGGTAAAGTCATCGCTCGAGAGCAGCAATTGAGCCACAACTTTCTTCCCGAAGAAAAGCTGCTCGTAGGTGTGCATCAGCAGACTTTGGCCGACGGCGGCGCAGGCCTGCATGAGAGGCACGGTAGCCGGACGCTCGCTGAGTCCGAGGTGAGTCATGCCGGAAGCGATTGCTCCGGAGCTGACGATCAGGTACTCGTGCCGGGAAAGATCAAGCTGATCGACCAGGGCCCGCATGCGCGTGGTGTCGATACGGCCTCCGGGCGCGATCAGACTGGTACCGACTTTGACGACGAGGCGCATGGCTGACCCTCTAATTTAACAATTTGGGGGAGTTTGGGGAATTAACGCCAAGCTTCGCTCATCTTGGGGGGAGGGCGCCCACCTGTGCCTGTTGGTGACGCGCTAAACTAAATTCATGCCAGTTACCGACCCAACCCAACGCTTTTCGTCTCGCGTGGACAACTATGTTCGCTACCGTCCCGGCTACCCTTCGGCCATCATCGATCTGCTGAGAAAAGAATGTGGGCTGACGCCGAACTCAGTAATCGCCGACGTCGCCTCGGGTACCGGCATTTTCACCCGCATGCTGCTGGAGAACGGCAATCGCGTGTTTGGCGTCGAACCGAATCTCGAAATGCGTAAAGCCGGAGAGGAGTACCTGGCCGCGTACCCTAATTTCACGAGCGTGGAAGGGACCGCTGAAGCAACAACTTTGGCGGATCACAGCGTTGACCTGGTTACCGCGGCTCAGGCCGCACATTGGTTTGATCGTCCACGGGCGCGGCGCGAATTCATCCGCATTCTAAAGACTGATGGATGGAGCGTACTGTTGTGGAACGAGCGGCGCGTTGATTCGACGCCGTTTCTCCGTAAATTCGAACAGTTGCTGCTAAGTTACGGCACTGACTATCAAAGCGTCCGCCATGAGCGAACGACCGAAGAGATTGAGACGTTTTTCGCGCCTTCCCCATTCCAGGTTCAGAGGTTTGAGTCTCTTCAGCAATTCGACTATGCGGGGCTTGAGGGACGTTTGCTGTCTTCTTCCTACACGCCGCAAGCGGACGACGTGGCTTACCGGCCGATGGTGCAGGAATTGCATCAGATCTTCGACGCCCATCAGCAAAATGGACGCGTGGCTTTCGAGTACAACACGCTGGTCTATTTCGGGCGGTTGGCCTGATTTTTGGTCAGCGATGTGGTCTGATGCGATCCCGTTCCTGATCAGGACACGATTCGCCTTCTTCGAAACCAGGGCACGAACCAACCGGTGTGGCCACATCCGAGTGCAGTTACGCTGGCAGGGGTCCTTCGACTCCGCTGGTCCATTCGCAGGCGAATGAGCTGGCTCCGCTCAGGATGACACCTCATTTAATATGTCGGTCAGCTATGGAGAATGAATGGCTCCCGAAAAAACTTTCCACATGACTCCGGACGAATTCCGGCGCCACGGACATTCTGTCGTGGACTGGATCGCCGACTATTACTCCCGCATCGAGTCCTTTCCCGTGCTCTCACGCGCGGAGCCCGGACAGATTAGAGCTTCCCTGCCGCCGACTCCGCCGGCACAGGGCGACTCTTTCCCCACGATACTTGCTGACATCGAACGGCTGATTCTTCCCGGGGTCACGCACTGGCAGTCGCCGAATTTCTACGCCTACTTTCCTTCGAATGCTTCAGGGCCCGCGATTCTCGGTGACCTGCTTTCGTCAGGCCTGGGCGTACAGGGGATGCTGTGGGCGACCAGTCCTGCGTGCACGGAATTGGAAACGCATGTGCTGGATTGGCTGGTCAACATGCTCGACCTGCCTCGGAAATTTCTTTCCAGCAGTAGCGGTGGAGGCGTAATTCAGGACACAGCCTCGAGCGCTTCACTGTGCGCTTTGCTGGCGGCGCGTGAGAAGGCCACGAATTTCGCCAGCAATGCTCGAGGCTGCGATGGGAAACTTGTGGCTTACACTTCATCGCAGGCGCATTCATCGCTGGAAAAGGGCGCGCAAATCGCCGGGATCGGGAAGGAAAACCTGCGTGCGATCGAAGTGGACGAAATGTTCGCGATCCGCCCGGGGGCGCTGACGCGCCAGATTGAGCAGGACCGCAGCGCCGGGCTGGTCCCGTTTTTCGTCTGCGCTACGGTCGGCACCACATCCTCCAATGCCATCGATCCGGTGCCGGAAATTGGCCGAATTTGTCGCGAAAACAAACTGTGGCTGCATGTGGATGCAGCCATGTCCGGCACGGCGGCGCTCTGTCCCGAATTTCGCCACATTCACGCCGGCTTGGAATTCGCCGACAGCTACTGCTTCAATCCACACAAATGGATGTTCACCAATTTCGATTGCGATTGTTTCTACGTCGCCGATCGCAAAGCCTTGATTCAGACGCTCAGCGTCCTTCCGGAATATTTGCGCAATAGGGCGACCGAGGCGGGAGCGGTGATCGATTACCGCGACTGGCAGATTCCACTTGGCCGCCGTTTTCGCTCCCTCAAGCTTTGGTTCGTGATTCGGCACTATGGAGTGGAAGGCTTGCAGCACCACGTCAGACAACATGTAGAGTTGGCGCAAACCTTTGCTGGCTGGGTGAAACAAGACAATCGCTTCGAACTGGCTGCGCCCGCGCCACTGAATCTCGTCTGCTTCCGGCACAAGGGTGACGACGAAATGAACCAGCAATTGATGGACAGGCTTAACCGCAGCGGCGATCTTTACCTCACACACACACGACTCGATGGCCGCATGGCGCTGCGATTCTGCGTGGGGCAGACCAACACCGAGTCTCGGCACGTAGCGCAGGCCTGGAAGCGGATTCAGGAAGAAGCGGGGAGATTAGGCTGACATGCAATGGGTGTCGCCGGGATCTTGCGACACCCACGGACCCTGGGAATTTACCCAGGTATGGCGGGCGCTGGGCGTGTGAGAACAATGGTTGTTTGTGTAATCGCTTAATCCCAGAAGACGGAGCAAGCGGATGGCTCGAACTGGCTCAACCCGAGGGACTCTATAACCACGGATACACTCTTGAGGCGGTGAAGCAGTGGAGAGTACGAGAGTCTGAAGAAGGTCGTCCCTCAGAATTGGATGACTTCCTTCGAGCCCATCATCTCTGCATAGAGTGCCGCGGCAACGGGAAGTTCGCTATCGGGGTTCGCTGGCGGGAGAGAGATGGGGAGTGAGCGAGTAAAAGAAGGGCCTGTCGCAGTGCTCGTCCAGCAGCACAAGCGGGAAAATCCTGCGAAATGCAGTCAGGCTGACGTAGCATTGGTCGATTGTCCGCAGGGTAATAGCACGTTCGTGCCATTCCATAGCCCTGAATGATGCAAGTACTTTCGGTGCGAGCAAACTCCGGGGGGAGAATGTTCAAATGAAGCGTCCCAGAACCTAACCGAGTCTGGGGCGTTTTTAGTTTGCAGGCCGCGAGTTCCGGACATGCAGGGCGGGTCGCTCCGATCAGGTGATCAGTAGAGGAGTTCGCGGCTCCTCCGCAACACACCAGCGGGCCCCTCGCGCCTACATTCGCGCTTTTCGGGCCAGGTATTTTCCGCGCCCGCTCAGGAATCGGGCTATCGCGCCAGCCACCGATTCCAGCAGGACCCGATCTTCAGTACTGAAGGCATTCTCGCGATCGCTCTCTACACTGAGCACTCCGAGTTCGCGTGACGCCAATCTCATAGAAATGAGCACCTTGGAGCGGGTTTCGGGAAGCTCCACCTGGTCAGGCTTGTCACTGCCCGCGCCTAATGAGTGGTGGGGTGCATTTGTTCTCACCGCAAGATAGATGCCCACCCAGGCGTAATGCCGCCCGCGGCAGAGCAGTTCGATCAGATCTTCCGGCGGAGAATGATGTAACGAAGGCGGACTGGCCGCAAGAACGCGTTCGACGTCAGCCAGAAGCTGGCGGGTGGAAAGGTAGACTTTCAAGGGTTAGTCCTAAGCGGCAAGAAAAATCGCCGCCAGTTTAGCCGCAAGAGAGATAGGGGTCAATGATTTTGCGGAGGATTTTGCGGAGGACTTTGCGGAGGAAGCAATCGGCGATCAGCATTCAGCATTCAGCCAGATCCCTGACACGCGCCGCCGCCAATGAAAGGGCTACCAATCAGAATTGCGTCGGATGTACTGCGAGAAGACTGATTTGCTGGGTGCTGATTGCTAAGTAAGCGCTGAATGCTGACTGCTGAATTCTCCCCTACCGCTTCTCCAGCTCTTTCGGTTTATCGGGCTGCGGATTGCTGGCTGAGGCATCAGGCTTCCACGCGGTTGCGTTGGGGCCTGCGGCCGGGTTTACGCCGAAGTCCCAGACATAGAGATTCATGCCATCTTTCCCCAGCAGTTCGATGACGGCGTACTCGCCGGCTTCGAGATCAGCGTTCGGCGTCACTTTCAACCAGCCGCCGGTGAGCTTTGTGGCTGTCGTGGGCACGAGCTTCTGCTGCTGACTGACCTTTCCGTAAATCGCAATCTTGATATCGCCGACAATGCGCTTGTCCTGCTTGGTTTGAAGACGCACGATGCGAAAACGGTCCCAGGGGAGTTCCTGCTCCTTTGATTTCTCGGCAATTTGTGTAGCCTTGGCCAACGCATCTTGCTGCCCCATATTTATGTAGATTGACGGCACTGTGGCGTGCGCCTGCACGCTGGCATGCAATCCAGCCAGCTCGATGATCTGTTTGGCGCTGGCAATGGGATTGATTGTGGCGCGCAGAAGGTTTTCTTTCCTGTTCTTGTTGAGCTCCCCGCTGCTTTGCTGCAGCTCGACCAGTTGAGGCTGGGACTGGAAATTATCGAGCAGTACGATTCCGCCATCGTCGGGCAGGCGCAAGCCGGGCGCCACATGCGGCGACCTGGCTTCGTCGGCCTGACGCTCCGCTTCCAGCTCTTTATCGAGCGCCACGGCTTCTGGTGATGGTTTACCCGCAGCGCGATCCTTCTCGTACTTGTCGGTTGCGTCCCAGTCCACCAGAGACCTGGGCACCTCCTCCCACTCGTTGCGCTCGGCGCTGAGGTAGCGCACACGCTCACCCTTTACCTCCCACTTTGCAGCAAGCTGGTAGGAACCATCTTTGAGGATGAGGCGTTTAGCGAGCTGCTGAGCCGGCGCGGAGGTTGTCATCAACAGGAGCAGCGTTATTCCGGTGACCAGCGCCTGAATGATCGAGACTTGTAAGGTGCGATTAGAGCGACACATAGATCAATTTGATTGGATGCGCCCCGCTGCCGCTCAGTGTACTCCGGGAAGGCCTTTCAATCGGGTAACTTCCAGAAGTCTCCGGTGAGCCCGACAGCGGAAAACGCAGCTTTAGCCTCGGCGGCGGTTTTCGGAACCCATTTCGGACTCAGGCGATTGCCATACCATTGGGTGGCCAGAGCCCACACCTGCTCCAGCGTCAACGCGCCACCGCGGGGGCGATTCCACTGTTGGCACCAGCGATCGACGTGCTGTTCCGACCGGAACAGGAGCATCGTCTTTCAGGTGAAAACAATGTCCTGGTACCACTCACGAGCTGGCACAGCAAAATGTCCGACGCCTTCATGCGGCAAGAGCTGGCCGTCCTTCACGTTCAACACCATCTCGAAATTGCAACAACCGCAAGAGGCATCGATGCGAGCGTCCTTATGCAACATTGCGGGAATCCCAAGAGCGTCCCAGATGCAGTTGCCATACCATGAATGTCGTCCGATTTTCACCGGAAATGATGTGGGCACGGAGGAGAAAGGAGCCGCACGCCACAACTCGCCATTTTCCTGCAGGACAAATGCGTGGGTCTCACTGAGGCGTTGCAGCGCGGCTTGAACGTCTTTCAGAGGGTGACGAAGCCCTTTTGCCATTTCGACGACTGACGGAGCTCTTCCACGATCAATAAAGAAGCGATAGATATAGATCCGCAGTTTAGTATCCACGGCTGGCTTTTTCGATTCTGCATCCGCGATGGTCCGCAATTTCCTGCTCACGATTCATTTCTCCGTCGGTAACTCGTTAGATGAACTCTTGTGGAAAATGTCACCCAAAAACTCCTGTGGTCACTTGGATATTTTTCTGGCATAATCAGTCGTGCACCCATCCTGCACAAAATCTCAAAGACAATTTAAGGTGAGGAATCGATGTCGGCAAAGTACATCTTTGTGACCGGTGGCGTGGTGTCTTCGTTGGGCAAAGGACTGGCTGCGGCCTCCATGGGCTGCCTGCTGGAGAGCCGCGGGCTGAAAGTTAACCTCATGAAGTTTGATCCTTACCTCAACGTCGACCCAGGGACCATGTCGCCGTTCCAGCATGGAGAGGTCTTCGTTACCGACGACGGCGCCGAAACCGATCTGGATCTCGGCCATTACGAGCGCTTCACTCACGCCAGGCTTTCCCGCGATAACAATTGGACCACGGGGCGGATTTACGAGCAGATCATTGCCAAGGAGCGGCGGGGTGATTACCTGGGCAAAACCGTACAAGTAATCCCCCATGTGACCAATGAAATCAAGGCCGCCATGAAAAAAGTGGCGCAGGATGTGGATGTTGCCATCGTCGAAGTCGGGGGCACGGTCGGAGACATCGAGTCCTTGCCCTTCATGGAAGCGATCCGCCAGATGCGGCAGGAACTCGGCCGCGACCATACTTTGTTCATGCATGTGACCCTGGTTCCGTTTATCGCCGCCGCCCAGGAGCTTAAGACCAAGCCGACGCAGCACTCGGTGAAAGAGTTGCTGAGCATTGGAATCCAGCCTGACATTCTGCTTTGCCGGACTGACCGGTTCCTGTCGAAAGAGATCAAGTCGAAGATCGCGCTGTTCTGCAATGTGGAAGAGGAAGCCGTCATCACGGCCAAGGATGTTGCTTCGATTTACGAAGTGCCGCTGGTGTTCTCGCGTGAAGGTGTGGACTCGCTGGTGCTTCGCTATCTGCGTCTTGAAGCAAAAGATCGTGACCTGAAAAACTGGGAGGATATCGTACAGCGCGTCTACAACCCCAAGGCCGAAGTCACCATCGGGATCGTGGGCAAGTATGTCGAATATGAAGACTCCTACAAATCGTTGAAGGAAGCGCTGGTCCACGGCGCGCTGGCACACAACCTGAAACTCAATTTGAACTGGATTGAGGCGGAGGGCCTCGAGACCGGAGACCGGACATACGAAGAACAACTCGCCGACTACGACGGGCTGCTGGTGCCAGGCGGATTTGGCAAGCGCGGCATCGAAGGTATGCTGATTGCCATTCGTTATGCCCGCGAAAACAAGGTCCCGTACTTCGGCATTTGCCTGGGGATGCAGACAGCCTGCATTGAGTTCGCGCGCAACGTGTGCGGGCTGGCGGAGGCCAATTCCAGCGAGTTCGATCCGGCAACGCCACACCGCGTGATTTATAAACTTCGTGAGCTTCGAGGGGTTGAGGAGCTGGGGGGAACCATGCGGCTGGGAGCATGGACCTGCAAGATTGAGCCGGGAACCCTGGCGCACAAGATATACGGTCAACTCGAAATCAGCGAGCGTCATCGCCATCGCTATGAATTCAACCGGGAATACGAAGAAACTTTGACCGCGGGCGGACTGCGCATTTCCGGATCGACGCCGGATGGCACTTACGTGGAGATGGTGGAGTTACCCGATCACCCGCATTTCATCGGCTGCCAGTTCCATCCGGAATTCAAATCAAAGCCCCTGGAGCCGCATCCGCTGTTCAAAACATTTATCGGCGCGGCGTACGAGCACGGTCTCAAACGACGGTCAGATAAGGCGGCTACTGACGTCGAGATGTTTCACCGGCCAGAGAAGGTCGGGAAAAGATAGGTTCGGCTCCGAGAACTGGAAACTGAGAACTGACAACTTCCTTTCAAATCGACACCGTCCGCATTGGTGGCGGGAATTTATTCCTCATCGCCGGACCGTGCGTCATCGAAAGTGAAGAACACGCCCTGTTCATGGCTGAGGTGATAAAGGGGGTGACTCGCTCGCTCAACTTCCCCTTCATTTTTAAGGCGTCCTACGACAAGGCCAACCGGACTTCCATTCGCAGCTATCGCGGGCCGGGATTAGTGGAAGGCCTGCGTATCCTGAAAAAAGTAAAAGATGAAGTGCATCTGCCGATCCTCACCGACGTGCATGAAACGGCTGACGTCGCCAAGGTCGCGGAAGTAGCGGACATTCTGCAGATTCCGGCATTTCTGTGCCGGCAGACCGACCTGGTAGTGGCGGCAGCGATGACTGAGCGCGTGGTTAACATCAAGAAAGGCCAATTTGTCTCGCCGGCCGATATGCGGCATATTGTGGAGAAATGCCGCAGCGCGGGAAATGACAAAGTCTTTGTGACCGAACGCGGTGCGAGTTTTGGCTACAACAACCTGGTCGTGGACATGCGTGGGCTGGCTATCATGCGCAAATTTGTTCCCGTGGTTTTTGACGCAACCCACTCGGTGCAACTTCCATCCTCGGCAGCCGATGGCGAACACACGGTAAGTGGCGGACAGCCCGAGTTTATCCCGGTGCTGGCGCGAGCGGCAGTGGCGGCGGGCGTCGATGGTGTCTTTATGGAAGTGCATGAAAACCCGTTGCATGCCAAGTCCGACGGGGCCAATGCGCTCGAGTCCACAAAACTGCGAGGCGTGTTGAAAGAATTGCAGGCGATACAGAATGCGCTCACCTCCGCGCGCGCAAAACCCTAGCCTCCTGCCGCCGATCTGCTAACATTCCCGCCATTGTGCCGAGGTCGACATGAAACATCTCTTCGCAATCTTTCTGGCCGGATTTTTCATCACGACTGTGCCTATGGTCCAGGCCCAAAGCTCCTCCGAAACCCAGCCGCTGCGAGTCGCAATCGCGGGACTCGTCCATGGCCACGTGGCCGGCTTTTTCGAGCGCTCGCTGCAACGGCCGGAGATTCAGCTCGTCGGAATTGCCGAGCCTGACCAGCAGCTCGCATCACGCTACGCGACTCAGTTCAACCTCGACCGAAGTTTGTTGTTCACCGACCTGGAGGACATGCTGCAGAAAACCCATCCCCAGGCGGTTTTGGCCTATACCAATACCTTCGACCACCGGCGGGTGGTGGAGATCTGTGCCCGGCACGGGGTCGCGGTCATGATGGAAAAGCCGATGGCGGTCAGCGCCGAGGATGCTCATGCCATGGCAGACGCGGCCCGCAAGGGCAAGATTCAGGTGTTGGTGAACTACGAGACTTCCTGGTATCGCAGCAATCATGCAGCCTACGATCTGGTTCACGAGAAGGCGATTGGCGACATTCGCAAAGTGGTTGTTCACGACGGTCATCAGGGACCGAAGGAAATTAACGTACAGCCTGAGTTCTTTGCCTGGCTCAACGATCCCAAGTTGAATGGGGCCGGGGCTCTCTTCGACTTCGGCTGCTACGGCGCCGACTTGATGACCATGTTGATGGACGGGCAACGGCCGGTCACAGTGACGGCGGTGACGCAGCAGATCAAGCCGGAGATTTATACGCGCGTTGACGATGAGGCGACGATCATCCTCACTTATCCAAAAGCACAGGCAATCCTGCAAGCGTCGTGGAATTGGCCATTTGATCGAAAGGATATGGAAGTCTACGGGCAGACCGGGTACGTGATCACGGTGCGCCATGATGATGTCCGAGTGAGACTCAAGGGAGAAGAAGAAAAACAGATAGCTGCCAGGCCGGTTCCCGCTCCGAATAACGATTCGCTGTCACTGCTTCGGGCAGTCGTGCTCGGCGGAGCTGCGCCCGATCCGGCTTCTTCTCTGGAAACCAATGTGATTGTCAGTGAGATTCTCGACGCGGCACGCCGCTCGGCCGCCTCTGGGAAATCCATCCGGCTGTCTGCGGACGGAAGCGCCAGGTGAATCTGCTAACATTCCGCATGTAGCCGCGAGCGTCGCGGTGGTGCGGGGGAGTTGTCGGATCCGCTGCCCTGCGTGACAGCCGCGAACCAGAGTTGTCGCGCTCCGGCACGAGCGGGGCGCTCGCGACCACATTTCCATTCTTCGCCTGATGCACATCTTCTCTGCCATCGCCGGAGCTCTTTCCATCCTCGCCATCCTGCTCGATGCATTCGAGACCGTGGTGCTGCCTCGGCGGGTGCGCCGTACCTTCCGCATCAGCTCATGGTTCTATCGGCGAACCTGGATTCCATGGCGAGGGATTGCCCGCCGCATTCAAGGTCAATCGCGGCGCGAAAATTTCCTCGGTTACTTCGGACCGCTCTCGCTGATATTCCTGCTGGCGTTGTGGGCAGCTGGGCTGATTCTCGGCTTCGCGTTGCTGCAATACGGAGCTGGCGAACACTTTCGCCTGAGCGGCGAGTCCCTCACATTCGGGCTGCTGATTTACCATAGCGGCGAAACCTTCTTTACCCTGGGTTACGGGGACATTATTCCCGACTCCGGAGTGGCCCGTGCCCTGGCGGTAGTTGAATCAGGCCTGGGCTTTGCCTTTCTGGGCGTTGTCATCGGTTATTTGCCCACGATTTATTCGTCTTTCTCGCGACGTGAGATCGAAATCTCCCTGCTCGACGCCCGCGCCGGGTCGCCTCCTACCGCCTCGGAATTGCTCGCCAGGTTTGGGAACTGTCCACAACAGGCGGTCCTCGACCAGATATTCAAAGACTGGGAACGATGGGCGGCGGAAGTGCTGGAAAGCCATCTTTCATATCCAGCACTCAGTTTCTTTCGGTCGCAACACAACAACCAATCCTGGCTGGGTGCGCTGACTACGATTCTGGATGGCAGCGCCCTGGTCATGGCGGGCGTGGACGGGTTGCGCAACGAGCAGGCAAAAATCACCTTTGCGATGGCTCGCCACGCCATGGTGGATCTGGCGCAGGTGGTGAACGTTCGCTACGATCCCAAGGTCCCCGACCGGCTGCGCGCGGAAGATCTGAACCGGCTGCGGCAAACCCTCGCCACGCGCGGGGTAAAGCTACGCGAGGGTGCAGAGTTTGAGGAAAAGCTGTCCTATTTGCGATCACTTTACGAGCCCTATGCGGTGGCGATTGCACTGAATCTCTCCATCATCTTGCCGCCATGGATTCACCCAGAAAAACAAAAGGACAACTGGCAGGCGGGTCCCTGGGATCGCGCCATCCAGGCCCGCAGCCTCGCCGGACGGGTGCAGCACATGGATGATCATTTTTAAAAGAAGCAGTCAGCTCTCAGCAGTCAGCAATCAGCCCCCTGGACCCTTTCTGATCCCGGCAAAAACCAGCCCCAGCTGAGTGCTGAATGCTGAGTGCTGACTTTCTGCTAACATCCTTTCCTTCCATGAAACACGTTGGCGCAAACGTTGTTCGCATCGAGGCTGAGGCGCTGCGTGCCTTGGCTGAGCGCATTGCCGGTCCCATGGCCGGGGCTTTCGACAAAGCGGTCGAACTCATCTTTGCCTGCGGCGGCCGGGTAGTGGTTACAGGGATGGGAAAAAGTGGAATTATCGCTCGCAAAATCGCGGCCACACTGAGTTCGACCGGGACACCGGCTTTGTTCATGCATCCTGTCGATGCAGTGCATGGAGATTTGGGAATGGTAGTTCGGGGCGATCTGGTACTGGCACTCTCGGCCAGTGGCGAAACGGAAGAGATTTTGCGACTGCTGGCGACGATCAAACGGCTGCAGATACCGTTGATCAGCATGACCGGGGATGCGGTGTTTGAAGGGTCTTCCGGATTTGAAGAGTCTTCAGAAAAAGACGCGGGCGAGTCGCCCGCGGCCACACGGACCAGGTTAACCGCACAGGCGATCTCCACGCTCGCGGCCGCGGCTGACGTGGCTCTGGACTGCTCTGTGGCCAAGGAAGCCTGCGGGCTGGGGCTGGCGCCAACTGCTTCGACAACTGCCATGCTCGCCCTGGGCGACGCTCTGGCGATGGCGCTGTCCGAAAAGCGCGGCTTCCGCGAAGAGGATTTCGCCAATCTTCATCCTGGCGGAAAGTTAGGTAAGCGACTGGCCCGGGTGGAATCTCTAATGCATTCGGGCGACGCCGTGCCGCGGGTCACTCCACAAAGCAAAATGCCAGATGTCATTTATGAGATGTCTCGCAAGAAACTGGGCGTAACCACCGTGGTCGAAGGCAAAAAGCTGGTGGGAGTAATCAGCGACGGCGATCTTCGGCGATTGCTGGAGAAGCGCGGCAAAGATGTGCTCGATCTGACCGCCGGCGAGTGCATGACGGCCCAGCCGCGAACCATTGGCGCCAATGAATTCGCCACCGCTGCGCTGGCTCTGATGGAAGAGAAAAAAATTACTTCGCTAGCGGTGATTGATGACGAACGAGTGCTATTGGGAATCGTCCACCTGCACGACTTGTGGGGAACGGAGATGATGTAGCGCCCCGGCGGCCGATAGCGACAGAGAGGCTCGCCAGACGTTCGGCGGGACGCCGGCGCTACAATAAAAATCATGTATCACTATGATCCAAACACGGCGCTGGAAGAACTCACTGAGGACGCCACTCTGCCCAACCCGGTCCACGTCCGCGACATGATCTTGCGGAAGCGGCTCAATGCTGACAGATCGCTGGAACTGAACCGGCTCTTCGTCGAATACCAGAAATTCTTCGGCGAGGCACAGAAACTGGGGAAGGACATTCTGAGGCAGTTGGCGGGTTAGCTCAGGAAAGCGATCATCTCTTCTCGTGTGAACCCGGCTTCCGCTTAACAAGGAAACCAAAGTTCCCTTTGGCATATCGCGTCAATTGTGTCGCGAAACAACGGCACGGCGTTTTGAAACCGGGTGATAGAACACAAAGTGACTGCCCGAACTGCGATCGAGAACAAAGCCGTTCTGTTCTAAAAATCTGATGACTGCGCGCGGCCGAACGGCCGGAGTTTCGCCATGCCTCACTACCTCCTGGACTCATACGCTATTAAACTCGGGAGGCTAATTTCCTAGCGCGGGTACTCAATATCCAGGGAGGCGACCAGGGATTCGTCGTTGGTGGGAATCGGTTCCCTGTGCTTCCTGAGACTCTCTATGTAACCGGATATGGCATCTCTGGCCGTGTCGCGCGCCTCAGCGAGAGTTCGTTCGTATGTCACGCAGCCAGGCAGAGCCGGTACCAGGCCTGTAAAGCTCCCTCCGGTTCAGGTCGAAGCATGATGTTGTTTGCGATAACGAGCTTTGGCCATTGGACTGGCACCGATTCTGCCTGACGACCAGGGCGAGTCAGGGCGGTGCACTGCACATGGCGAATTTACCGTTCTCCCACGTACAATAATCAATTCCGTGCTATCCAGGACCCCTAACTATGCATCGTTGGTCGCAACTCTTTATCCCTACTCTGCGCGAGGCTCCGGCTGACGCGGAGGTCGCCAGCCACAAATTTTTGGTACGGGCGGGCTACATCCGCCAGCTTGCCGCCGGAATTTATTCCTATCTTTTCCTTGGGAACCGATCGTTCAACAAGATCATGGGCATCGTCCGCGAGGAGATGGACAAGATTGGCCAGGAATTCTTTCTGCCCGCAATTCATCCACGCGAGTTGTGGGAGGCCAGCGGGCGCTGGACCGTCATGGGGGACAACATGTTCCGGCTCAAGGACCGCAAGGGTGCGGACCTGTGCCTCAGCATGACTCACGAAGAAGTCATGACCGACATCGCGCGCAAGGAGCTACGCAGTTACAAGCAGTTGCCGCAAATCTGGTATCAGATTCAAACCAAGTTTCGTGACGAGGCCCGGCCAAAATCCGGCCTGCTTCGAGTGCGGCAGTTCATCATGAAGGACTCGTATTCTTTCGACCTGGATGCAGCGGGACTCGACGTTTCCTACAAGAAGCATTACGACGCCTATTGCCGCATCTTTGACCGCTGCGGATTGAAATACATGGTGGTCGAAGCGGATTCAGGAGCGATGGGTGGATCGCAGTCGCACGAGTTCATGGTTCGAACGCCGGCAGGCGAAGACCACATTGTAAGCTGCGAAAAATGCAACTATGCCGCCAACCTGGAAAAGGCGACCTCGAAACTGGCTGCAGTAGAGGACCTTGCTCCTGAGGGTGACGGCAAGCCGCTCGAAGTGCATACACCGGGGATGAAAACGATTGAAGACGTTGCCAGGTTTCTCGGAGTATCGCCGAAGAACAAGATTAAGACACTGGCGCTGATGCTCGAAGACACCGACGCCAAGACTGGCAAAGTGAAGACTCGCGCAGTGGTGTTGTTGATGCGCGGGGATCATCAGATGCAGGATGCCAAGCTCTCCGCTGCCCTTGGGGGGAAGGCTACTCGGCCGATGACGGAAGAAGAAATCAAAAAGCTATTCAATTCCCCAGCCGGATTTCTTGGCCCCGTCGGGATTGACTGGGCAAAGGACATGAAAGACCTCGACCGTCCTGTCTTGCTGCTCGACAGGGCGCTTGAAGGCCGCACCAATCTGATTGGCGGAGCCAACAAAGAGGACTACCACCTCAAGAACATTACACCGGGTCGTGACTGCCAGCCGACCGCCTACGCCGACCTGCGCACAGTCACTGCCGGCGAATCTTGTCCGATTTGCGGCGGCTTATTGCGGATTGATGCCGCGGTTGAAATTGGTCATATCTTCAAGCTGGGCTACAAATATTCGGACTCCTTGGGCGCTCGAGTACTGGACAGGAACGGCAGAGAAATCATGCCGATTATGGGCTGCTATGGCATCGGTATCGAACGGATTTTGACCGCGGCGATAGAACAGGGCAATGACGAAAACGGCTTCTGGCTGCCGGCGCAGATTGCCCCGTTCGAGATAGTGGTTACCCCCACCAATGTAAATGACGAGAAGATAAGGGCCGCGGCCGAGGACATTGCAGGCCGCCTGGAGGCGGCTGGTTACCAGGTGTTACTAGACGATCGCGACGAACGGCCAGGGGTCAAATTCAAGGATGCTGACCTGGTGGGCATTCCCTTTCGCGTCACTGTAGGAAAGAAGGTTACCGAAGATACTGTGGAAGTGGTTCGGCGCTCGACACGGCAGATTGACGATGCTAGCATCCCGGCAATAACCGAATATTTCGAAAAAAATCTACGGTCTGCGAGCTAGCGATTTTCCTGGCGCGCGACCCGAGGTGGAGAGCGTAATGGGTTCGCTTAAGCTGGTAATGGGCATCTGCATCATGGTTGGATCGGTCTATCTGATCGGCGTGCTGGCGCCGCCTTTCTTCTCGAATTACCAGTTTCAGGACGCCATCAAAACGATCGCCCAGATGAATACCTACAGCGCCAAGTCTGAGGATGCGATCCGCGAGGAAGTCTTCAAGAAGGCCCAGGAGCTGGATGTTCCGATCGTCAAGGAGCAGATCAAGATCGTTCGTACCGGAACGGCCTATGCCGGCTCGATCAGTATCGATGCTCCCTACTCCGTGCATGTGAACCTGCCTGGCTACCCCATGGATCTGAACTTCGATCCTTCGAGCGCAAACCGAAGCGTTTTCTAGAGCAGTCGAAAGCCAGGTCGCAGCAAAGACTCCAGGGCACAGAAATCCCCCGCCGTACTTTGTGTTAGCGCTGTGTAATCCCTCTCGTTGCCAGGGTATGGAATCGAAGGGACAATCGCCCGGAGCGACGGGACGATGACGTCCTCCAACTAACGTACCTGACTGCCAACGGTGGCACGCGAAAAAAAGGCAGGTTGCCGGGGTAAAATGACTTATTACCTTGCACGTCAAATGGGAGGAAAGTAAATCCCGGCAATTCAGGCGTAAGCCTGTTTGGGAAAAGATATATTGGGCTGGGACAACGCAGCCAGGTACTCCGCGCTCTTAAGGTAACAGAGGGCGAAATTCGACCCATCCAATCGTGGCCATTAGACTCAAGATCCCGACCGGCAAAAAAGGTGGCAAGGCCGGAAGCGGGCTGCTCACCGGCGATCCCCTGTTAAAAGCCGCTCTGATCGTTTTCCTGGTCCTGTCGATCAGTGCCGCCGGAGCCTTTACTTACTACTATGTGAAATTTGGGCGGATGATCGACCAGCGTTTCAAAGGCCCGGTATTCGGCGACTCAGCCAGGATTTACGCGATTCCGCACGCCGTGCAGGTTGGGGAAAAGATCGAGACCAAAGAGATTGCGACGGAACTGCGTCGCACCGGCTACACCGATCAGAGCGGTAAATCGCCCATGGGCAGCTACCGTATGCTCGATGGTGGAATCGAGATCAAACCCGGGCCCGATTCCTACCACAGCCAGGAATCTGCAGTCATCCGGATTCGGGGCGGCAAAGTCGACAGCATCACCAGCCAGACCGGCGACCTTGCGGCTTACGAACTTGAACCGCAGATGATCAGTTCCCTGTTCGATGCCGAGCAGCGCTCCAAAAGACAACTGGTTACCTATGACCAGATTCCGAAGCTGATGGTCGATGCGGTGCTGGCAATTGAAGACCGCCGCTTCTTCCAGCACGGCGGCGTGAACTTTTTCCGCCTGGCAGAAGCCACCTGGGTGGACGTAACTCATCAACGCCACGAGCAGGGCGGCTCGACCATTACCATGCAGCTTTCCCGGGCTTTCTTTATCACGCCGGAAAAAGCCGGACATTACGAGAAGACGGTCAGGCGCAAGCTTTCGGAAATGCTGATCGCGCTGGAGATGGAGCAGAAGCTAAGCAAGCAGCAGATCTTCGAGTTCTATGCCAACCGGGTGGATCTGGGCCAGCGCGGGTCGTTCACCATCAGCGGGTTTGCGCAGGCATCGCAGGCTTATTTCAACAAAGACCTCAAAGATGTCACTCCGGCCGAGGCGGCTCTGATCGCCGGCATCATTCAGGCTCCCAGCTATTTGTCTCCTTATCGCCATCCCGAACGCGCCCTGGAGCGCCGCAACCTGGTGCTCGACAGCATGGTCGAGACCCACGCCTTATCGAAGGCGGATGCCGAGAAGGCGAAAGCCACGCCTTTGAAACTGGCCCCGCCAAACGTGGAAGCCAGCGACGCGCCGTACTTCGTGGATATGCTCCGGGAAACTTTGATCAGCAAGCTCGACGAACGCCAGATGAATGATCAGGGATACCGGATCTATACGACGCTCGATCCGGACCTGCAAAAAGCGGCCGCCGCCGCGGTACAAACCGGGATCACGCTGGTCGACGAGCAGGTGACCAAGCTACGCACGAAGCGCACGAAGATCGGCAAGAACAAGTTTGAAACCAAAGTGCTGCCCGGCCCGCAGGCCCAGGTCGCACTGGTGGCGATGGACCCTCACACCGGGCAGATTCTTGCCCTCGTGGGCGGTAGAAACTATGGCATGAGCCAGTTGAATCACGCCGTGGCGAAGCGGCCGACAGGATCAATTTTCAAACCGTTCGTCTACGCTGCGGCCATGAACACCGCGCTGGATGGAACCAATCCGGTTTTTACGCCCGCCACGATGGTCACCGATGAGCCGAGCACGTTCGCCTATGGTGATCAGATTTACGAACCTCGTAACTACAAAGAGGAATACCACGGCGATGTTACCGCTCGTTACGCTCTGGCAATGTCGCTGAACAACGCAACCGTGAAGCTGGCGCAGGAGGTTGGATACGACAAAGTTGCAGATCTGGCAAAGGCTGCCGGAATTGCTTCGGTCAAGGCGACCCCGGCGATGGCACTGGGTGCTTACGATGCCACACCGGTGGATATGGCAGCCGCCTACACCGTTTTCGCCAATGGCGGAGAGCGTATCTCGCCCACGGTGGTGAACTCGGTCCGTAACGCCAACGGTGACGTCATTTTGGATTTCAAGCCGGATCGGCGCCAGGTGCTCGATGCTCGTGTTGCCTACCTCATGACTACCATGATGGAAGGCGTAATGAACAGCGGTACGGCCAATGTGGTCCGCCAACGCGGTTTTACCGCTCCAGGGGCCGGAAAGACGGGCAGCTCACACGACGGCTGGTTTGCCGGATATACCAGCAACCTGTTGTGCATCGTTTGGGTGGGATATGACGACTATAGCGATCTTCGCCTGAGCGGTGCTCAAACGGCGGCGCCGGTATGGGCTGAGTTTATGAAGAAAGCGGTTACGCTTCCCCAATACTCCGACGCGAAACCATTCTCGCAGCCAGCCGGAGTAGTGGATGTGCAACTCGACAAGACCACTAATTTGCTGGCCACTCCCTCCTGCCCACAGACTTACAATGTGGCATTTATTGCGGGAACCGAGCCCAGCGAGACCTGCGACCAGACCACGGGAATGCGAGGGTTTTTCTCACGTGTGTTCGGGCTGGGCGGAGAGAAAGCCCTTCCTCCGCCTCCTCCAGGAGCCGAGGCGGGCGTGCAACCCACCAGCGTCACCACCGAGGAGCCCAGGAAGAAAAAAGGTTTCTTTGGCAAGATTACAGGTATCTTTAAGGACGACAAACCGTCTAACCCACCGCCGCCTAAGCCGGCAGATAGTGGCGGTACCAGCCCCCAGTAGACGAGCGCAGCCGGTTCGCCCACCGTCTTCAGGAGTCGACTTATGGGTCGCCAGTTACTGCTCTTTCTTCTAAGCTCCGCGCTTTGCACCAGTCCTTCCTTTTCCTTTGCCGGGCCGCCGCGTCCCGAGCAAGCTCACTCGTCGGAACAAGTTCAGGTCAGTCCGCCGCCAATGCGCCGGGCCGAAGCTCCGGCGGCAACAGCATCGGTCGCTGAGCTTGAAGAGCGAGGCGACACTCTCCGCGCCGAAAAAGCCTATCTGGACGCGCTGGACTACTACCGGACCGCGATCGCCAAAGAACCCAACAATGCCAAACTCTACAATAAAATCGGCATCGCCGAACTTCAGCTTTCGCGTTTTAACGAAGCCCGCAAGGACTTTGAACTGGCGATCAAGAATGATCGCCAGTTTGCTGATGCCTGCAATAACTTAGGCGTAAGCTACTACTCTCTAAAGAAGTACGGAAAGGCTATCAAGCATTACGAGGCCGCGATCAAACTGCGTCAGGATTCTGCTTCTTTTTACAGCAATCTCGGTGCGGCCTATTTTTCCAGGAATCAGTTCGAGAAAGCCAGCCTGGCATATAAGGAGGCCCTCCGCATTGACCCGGATATTTTCGAGAAAACATCACGCACGGGAGTACAGCTGCAGATGTCGTCGCCCGGCGACCGGGCCCATTTCTATTACGTGCTGGCCAGACTCTATGCCAAAGCCGGCGTGACTGACCGCTCCCTGCAATATTTGCGGCGGGCGATGGAGGAAGGCTACAAGGGGATCGAAAACGTCTATAAAGACGATGAGTTCGCGGGAATGCGTAAAGACCCGCGCTTCACGGACTTAATGGCGGCGCGTCCGCTGGCGATTCCGGAGTAGGGTTTCGGGGACCGAAATACATTACAAATATTTACACTATTCCTCGCAACTTTCTATTGTGGCTGGGTTTATACTTCCCAACAACTCCTGAAAACAACAGGGTGAGTAAGGAGAAACGGTAGCCCATCGGTCGCCAACCCGAGCACGCCCCAAGCAGGCGACCGGTGGGTTTATTTCTTTAGGCAGAATTTACGTCTCGCCAGCTCGAAAGCATCCCCGCCGCCTGAATTTCTGAAGAGCTCCAGAGGCAGTCATCCTGACGAACTTTAGTCCCGAAGGATCCGGCGCGCGTTGGTCCGGTTGGGCTCCACTCACTTTGCAACCGCCAAGGCTATCGGCGCGTACATGTGGACGAGCGGAGAAGCTCAGGATGACGTCGCGCGTACTTCGCGTGCTAGTTGCCAGCTGCTGGTTGCCGAGATTTTGATTCTCCCGCCACGTATTCTTTGACCGCTTGCTTCCACTTTCCTTGCGCTTTGAGTATGTACTCGATCGCGTCGCGCAGAGCCCCTTCGCCGCCAGCATTTGGGGTGATGTAATGCGCGCCTTTCTTGACCTCGCTGCGGGCGTTGGCCACGGCGATGGAAAGGCCGCAATTCTGCATTGGAGGGAGGTCGATCACATCATCGCCCACGAAGGCGGCAGCGCTGGCGTCGATTCCTTCCTTGTCGATGATTTCACGGAAAGCGGCGAGCTTATCGGTAACGCCCTGGTAGACGTATTCCAGCCTGAGGTCCCGCGCCCGGAGCGCCACCGTCTCGGAATTGCGGCGGGTGATGAGCCCGGTCTTGAGACCTCCGATCCGTGCGAGCGATATTCCCGCGCCGTCATGAGCGCTAAAGCCTTTGGCCTCCACCACTATCCGTTGCGGGCCCTCACCGGGGACGGGGAAGACGTAGAGCTTGCCGTCCGTGAGAACGCCATCGACATCAAAGAGCAGGAGTCTGATCTTGCGAGCACGGCCGACGGAAGATAATTTGGGCATCGCCGCGATTCTAGCATTCCGCTCGCAGCGGTCATGCGGGCGATCCGCTGCTCACGCAGGCGCGACTGCAGAGGTCGTAACGAAACTCAGTTCAGAAGAAGTCAGTGTTCTCTATCAGGCACACTGAGCTTGCAGGCGCCCGCTGCTGCAGCCGTTTAGGAATACGATGAACCTTTACAAACAGTTCCGAATTGAGCTGTTAGCTGGACCGCACGCTGCCGCTCGATCCGCAGAAACGCGCCTTTCGTCACTTTACTCCCGGTTTTCGGCAACTCAGCAATTGCTGCGGCTATGAGATTGGGCCGCGCATGGAGTTCGTAAACACTCTTGTGTCCCAGCCGCCCAGCGGAGCGAAGCTCCGGAATTCCTCGTACGGCCCAATAATTTTTTCGACAGTCCAACACTCTGACAGACTATTTTTCGCATACCCGGACCACGCGTCAGGACATACGCTGGTCGGCCACATAAAGGCGAACGTTTTACGAAAGTCGCATGATAGAATATCGAGCGATGTCTGTTCCCTCCGCTCTCGCCTGGGCTCATCCGCTGGTGCAGGAGTGGTTTGTCCAGAAATTTGGCACGCCCACAGAACCCCAGGAACAGGGATGGCCGCACATTCTCGCAGGGCGCACCACTCTTATTTCCGCGCCGACTGGTTCCGGCAAAACCCTGGCGGCATTTCTCGCCTGCATCGACCGCCTCGTCCGCAAGGCACTGGCTGGCGATCTGCACGATCGCACCGAAGTGCTCTATGTCTCCCCGCTGAAGGCACTGAGCAACGACATTCAAAAAAATCTGGAAGGGCCTTTAGGCGAGATTCTCCAGATGGCGGGTGACCGGGGCCTGCTGATGCCGGAGATTCGCACGGCCGTCAGGACCGGCGACACGCTGATGCATGAGCGGCGCGCGATGCTGAAGCGGCCGCCTCATATTCTGGTTACCACTCCAGAATCGCTTTACATCCTGCTGACGGCGCAAAGAAGCCGCGCCATTCTGCGTGACGTGGAAACCGTCATCGTCGACGAAATCCACGCGGTCGCCGACGACAAGCGCGGCGCTCACCTTACTCTCTCGCTGGAACGGCTCGAGGCTCTCACTTATCGTGCGCCGGTGCGCATCGGGCTCTCCGCAACCCAGAAGCCGATTGAAGAAGTGGCTCATTTCCTTACCGGCAATGGCCGACCGCAGCCGGTCGTCGTGGATGTCGGGCACAAACGCAAACTTGATCTGGCTGTGGAGGTCCCCGCCAGCCAGCTTGGCCCCATCACTACGAATGAGATGTGGGACGAAATCTACGATCGTCTGATCGAGCTTATCGAGCAGCATCGCTCCACCCTGGTGTTCGTGAACACGCGCCGCCTGGCGGAACGAATTGCACACCGCCTGGGGGAGAAGCTGGGCGAAGACAATGTGGCCGCCCACCATGGCAGCCTTTCGCGCAAGCTGCGCCTGAACGCGGAACGAAAGCTGAAGGAAGGCGAAGTGAAAGTGCTGGTGGCCACGGCTTCGCTCGAGCTTGGAATCGATATTGGCACGGTTGATCTGGTGGTCCAAATCAGTTCACCTCGGGCAATTGCGGTCGCTCTGCAAAGGGTTGGTCGTTCCGGGCACTGGCGCGGCGCCATCCCCAGGGGACGCTTCTTCGCGGGTACGCGGGATGATCTGCTGGAGTGCGCGGCTTTGGTCCGTGCGATCCGTCAGGGTGATCTCGATCGACTGATCATTCCCGAGTCGCCGCTGGATATTCTGGCCCAACAGATTGTGGCGACGTGCGCGGCTGAAAGCAGCAATCCAGTGGCACACCTGCGAACACCGGGGGCCATAACAGAAGCTCAGGATTCGAAGGAACTCTGGGAGAACGCCGCCGCATTCGCCACGGCTTCCGATCTGGGCACTGCCGCTCTCGAGACGCGGGCGGGGCGCCCGCGCCACACAACCCACACGAGCGACACAACCGCGGACGATTCCGGCGGGTGGGATGAGGATGAACTCTTCGCTCTGGTGAAGGGCGCCTATCCCTATCGCAACCTCTCTCGTGAAACTTATGACACAGTTCTTGAAATGCTTTCGGAGGGAATCGCGGCCAGGCGTGGCCGCTATGGCGCTTACCTCCACCGCGACCGGGTGAACCGGAAATTGCGTCCGCGCCGGGGCAGCCGGCTTGCAGCCATCACCAGCGGGGGCGCTATCCCGGAGACGGCGCTGTTCACGGTGGTCGCCGAGCCGGATGGAATTGTGGTTGGCACGCTGGACGAGGACTTCGCTGTCGAAAGCAATGCCGGCGATATCATGCTCCTGGGCAATACTTCGTGGCGCATCCGGCGGGTGGAAGGTAAATCCGGTCGCGTGCTGGTGGAGGACGCCCACGGGGCGCCGCCCAGTGTTCCCTTTTGGCGTGGTGAAGCGCCGGCACGGACGCAGGAACTGTCTGCCCATGTCGCCGGCCTGCGAAAGGAGATCAGCGACCGGCTGCGTGACACCTTCCCGGTTGGAATTTCGCAGAGCCAGCCTCCGGTGGCGCAAACCGTCGCCTGGTTGAAAGAAGAGTGCGGACTGGATGATTCTGGCGCCGAGCAGGCCATCGAATATGTATTGCAGGGCCGAGCGGTTCTGGGGGATGTGCCAACCCAGGACACGATCATCGCCGAGCGCTTTTTCGACGAAGGCGGCGGAATGCAATTGATCATTCACGCGCCCTATGGTGGCCGGATCAACAAAGCCTGGGGACTGGCACTGCGCAAGCGTTTCTGCCGCAGTTTTAATTTCGAATTGCAGGCCGCCGCTACCGATAACGGATTGAACATCGCTCTGGCCGAGCAACACAGCTTCCCGCTCGGCGACGTTTTTCATTTCCTGAATGCTGAAACCGTGCAGCCCGTTCTTGAACAAGCCGCGCTGGCTTCACCCATCTTTGGAACCCGCTGGCGGTGGGATGCCAATCGCGCCCTGGCTTTGCTTCGTTTTCAAGGCGGCAAGAAAGTTCCGCCACAGATCCAACGCATGCGTTCCGATGATCTGCTGGCGTCTGTCTTTCCCGATGTAGCTGCTTGCCAGGAGAACATCGTTGGGGACATTCAGATTCCCGATCATCCCCTGGTAAAAGAGGTCATGAAAGACGTACTCACCGAGGCGATGGATATCGACGGCCTCAGGTCACTTCTGCTTGGAATTCAGGAGGGGCGAATCCGCTGCCTTGCGGTGGACACTCCGGTGCCGTCTCAATTCTCGCACGAGATTTTAAATGCCAATCCCTACGCTTACCTCGACGATGCGCCACTTGAAGAGCGCAGGGCACGCGCCGTCGAGATGCGACGCATCCTGCCAGAGTCGGTACTCGAAGAAGTGGGCAAACTCGATCCTGCCGCGATCGCTCAGGTGCGCGACGAAGCCTGGCCGGACGTGCGCGATCCCGATGAATTACACGATGTCTTACATTCGCTGATTGCTTTTCCGGAGACCACGTGGGGACAGCCGCCCCCGGCTGTCCAGTTCAGCGAAGCTGAACAGGTTGAGGTAGGCCTGGCATTGCTCGCCCCCTCCCTGCAATCTGATGACACAAGCAGTCGAGCTTCGCTCGACCGGACAGCCGGGGGCGGCTGTCCCCACTTGGCACGCAGCGCCAATGAATGGCAGGGTTACTTCGAGAGACTGCGCCTGCAAGGTCGGGCCACTCGCGCCGAGCATGATGGAGCGATGTACTGGGTGGCAGCGGAGCGGGCGCGAACATTTTCAATTCTCTTCCCCGGAGCCCGGTTTGATCTCCCCATAAAAAAAGAGGTCGATGCGACTCTACTCTCGGCCGGCGACGCCCTGTTGGCTCTGGTCACGGGCTGGGTGTCTCATATCGGTCCCACTACGGCTTTTCAGCTGGGAGATTTGCTCGGACTTCCGGGCGCTGAAGTTGAAAGAGCATTGCTGCGGATGGAAGCGAGCGGCTCGGTATTGCGAGGGCAATTCACCGACAAAACCTCGCGGGCGAGTCGCCCGCGGCCACACGAGCAGGAACCGGAGCACGAGTGGTGCGAGAGGCGGTTGCTGGCCCGTATTCACCGGCTCACGGTTGCCACATTACGCAAACAGATCGAGCCAGTTACGTCCGCGCAGTTTATGCGCTGGCTATTGCGCTGGCAGCACATCACGCCGGGAAGTCAGGTTCAGGGAGAACGAGCCACCCTCGATGTGCTGCGCCAGTTGCAGGGCTTCGAAATTCCAGCCAGTGCCTGGGAACGGCACATCCTTGGCCGCCGCATTTCGAACTACGATCCCAAGTGGCTTGACCAACTCTGTCTGACGGGTGCGGTCGGATGGGGACGGCTGTCTCCGCATCCGGCTACTCTCGACGACACTTCAGCCGGGAAGCGGCGTGTGATTCCGACCAGCGTGGCCCCGATTACATTCTTCGTGCGCGAAGAGGCCGACTGGATGACTCCTCATCGTCCACCTTCTCATGATGAGGATTCAGAGCCGACCGCGGCGAGGGGGCTTAGCGAAGTTGCCCGCCAGGTTCTGGACTTTCTGCGGCAGCGCGGCGCATCTTTTTTTGCCGACATCGTACGCGGCACAGGAAGGCTCAAGGCCGAGGTGGAAACCGGGCTATGGGAGCTGGTCGCGGGTGGATTGATCACTGCCGATGGCTTCGACAATCTGCGGTCATTGATCGATCCCAAACGCCGCGCCGGGCAAGGCAGCGGCCGGACGGCACGTCCGCGGCACAGCACCGGCAGATGGGCGCTGTTGTATACCGACCAGGCCGCCGATCGCAATCGCGCGGTCGAAGCCACTTGCTGGATGCTCCTCAAACGCTACGGCATTGTCTTTCGCGACTTGCTGGCGCGCGAGACCAACCTGCCCAAGTGGCGGGAATTGCAGATGGCTTTCCGCCGCCTGGAGGATCGAGGAGAGATTCGCGGCGGACGTTTCGTCGACGGCTTTCTGGGAGAGCAGTTTGCGTTGCCGGTCGCTGTAGAGTCGCTGCGGGCGACCCGAAAGGTGGCAAAGACCGGAGAAACGATTGTGTTATCGGCCGCCGACCCTCTCAATCTCGTCGGAATCCTGGTGCCGGGCGAGAGGGTTCCTGCAATCTCAGGAAGAACTGTGACATTCACCGATGGCGCAGTGCTGCAAACCGCGGTCCCGCAAGATTCAGATTCGCTCGCAGTGAACTTAAGGGTAGGAACTTAATTTAGAAATTCCGGGCTCTGAGATTCTGGGTTTAGAGATTCTGGGTTTAGAGATTCTGGGTTTAGAGATTCTGGGTTTAGAGATTCTGGGTTTAGAGATTCTGGGTTTAGAGATTCTGGATTTTGGGGCTATCAGTTGTCAGCAGGAAAATATACCGGGAATCCGATGAGGGGGTCCCTCGGATTCCCGGAGCGGGCTTCCCCGGCATAACCTCTGAAAGCGCTTCCCCCGTCGCTTTTTGCCAGGCCGGCACCGCATGCGACAGGATGCACGTGTTCCTCCATCCTGGGGAGGATGAAGCGCCAGCTTCACAATCCGCGTAAGTAATTGATTAAAATACAGTTAAATTTTATGCGAAGGAACCTCACGCTATCACCCAAAGCTTACAATGCTATCTGAATGGATAGCCCCCTATCTGTTCGGATAGTGGAACAAGATCTGTTCGAGTGTCCGGCAAGCCCGAATCCGTGATAAACGGGAAGCTCGAACGAGGCACGAACCAGTGAAACCCAGACTTCAGGTGGCCGCAGGGCCCTTGATCGGACAGCACCTATTTCCTCACCGATGCCGAGGTTCGCATCGGACGCGATCCCTCCAACTCGCTCGCCATCAGCGATCTCTCGCTGTCGCGACGCCATTGCCTGCTCAGTCGCGAGCAGGACAGCTACAAGATTTGCGACTTGGATAGCCGCAACGGAACTTTTGTCAACGGCGGAGCTGTGTCAGAGGCGAGTCTCAGCCACGGCGATCGAATCTCAGTGGGCGAATCTGTTTTCGTGTTCCTGAGCAAAGACGAAGACCCTGACGAAGCAATCATGCCCGCGGTCGAGTTTGACGATGCTGTCACTCAGGCCACCACACAGATCCGCCCCCAGGACGTTCTCTATCTTCAACCCGAACGGATTTTGAAACAGCTTCCGGCAGCTTCCCGGCTGGGACGAAATCTGAATGCACTACTCAAGATTAGCCGCGTAGTCCATTCCATTTCTGACCTGAACCAGTTGCAGGGCCAGATCCTGGAACTGATTTTTGAAGTGGTGCCGGCCGAGCGAGGAGCGATCCTGCTGGATGGAACCGGCAACGAGAGGTTCTCGTCGCTTTTCGTCCATCCCAGGCCGGTCAAGCACGGGGAGCCGGTACGCGTGAGTCGTACCATCACCCGGCAGGTAATGGAAGAGGGGGTTGCGATCCTGGGAGCTGATGTACCGGGCAGTGGAGGATTGAGGGAAGTAGAGAGCCTGGCCACATTCCAGGTGCGTTCACTACTCTGCGTCCCCCTGACCGTTTTTCAAAGGGTGATTGGCTGCATTTATCTGGATACGACCAACCCTGTAACCCGTTTCGATCGTGACCACCTGGAACTTGTGGCCAGCATCGCCGGCATCTCCGCTGTGGCGCTCGAAAATGCGCGCCGGCTGTTGTGGCTGGAACAGGAAAACCTGCGCCTGGCGGCGGAAATCAATCTGCAGCACAACATGGTTGGCGAGAGCAATCCCATGAAGGAGGTCTATCGCTTCCTTTCGCGGGTGGCGCCTACGGATGCGACCGTCTTGATCGGTGGAGAGAGCGGCACGGGAAAGGAGCTGGTTGCGCGCGCAATTCATCGCAGCAGCCCTCGCGCCAGCCGCCCTTTTGTCGCCATCAATTGTGCCGCCATTCCCGAAGGCCTGCTCGAAAGTGAACTCTTCGGGTATGAACGAGGAGCATTTACCGGCGCTCAGAGTCAGAAAAAGGGCCGCCTGGAGATGGCGGATGGCGGGGTCGTGTTTTTGGATGAGATCGGAGAGATGGCCCTGTCGCTACAGGTCAAGCTGCTACGGGTCCTGCAGGAGCGCGAGTTCGAGCGCCTGGGCGGATCCCATCCCATCTCGGTGGACATTCGTCTGATCACTGCTACCAACAAAGATCTGGCTCTTGCGGTCAAAGCCGGAACTTTTCGCGAAGATCTTTATTACCGGCTGAACGTAGTCTCAGTGGTTGTGCCCGCGCTGCGCGAACGTAGCGACGACATTCCGATTCTCGCTGAATACTTTGTCTCGAAGTTTGCCGTTAAGTGCAAAGTGAAGGCGAAAAAGATTTCTCCCGAAGCCATGTCGGGACTGATGAACTACGACTGGCCCGGCAATGTGCGCGAACTCGAGAATGCCATAGAGCGAGCCCTGGTGTTGACGGTCTCGGACGTAATCCGTCCTGAGGACCTTCCAGAGTCGGTTCTGGAAAAGGGTCCCGCGCCGGGAGTGCAGGAAGCCAAGTACCACCTTGCGGTCAAACAACTGAAGAAGAACCTGATTCTGACCGCGATGGAAGAAGCCCGCGGCAACTATACCGAGGCGGCTCGAATTCTGGGCGTGCACGCGAACTACCTGCATCGCCTGGTCAGAAATTTGAACCTGCGAGCTCCAATTCGCTCCCTGCCGATCCCGTCCAATGGCTCTGCGCGAACGACGGATCACCGGGCGACGGATCACCGGTTGTAGCGCTGTGGTCGTGCCCTTCCTGCTTCACCAGTGTCGGTCGCACCGCATTTTTCGCACAACGGTCTACTCGGCACAAAGGGCTCTTCGGCACAACGGGAGGGGCAGGAGTTTTAGTCGTGCCACCATGAAGTGGACAAGATTCCGGCTTGAGCCGCCGAGGTCAAGCTTCGTCTGGCCAGGAATTTTTCGTGCCGGCCTTTCGGTGGCGCTGGCAAGGTCGCCGGTGACGACGGAACGTGAGAAGCCTCAGGGAAGTTTGAGGGTCAGCAGCGTTGCTGGATTCAGGTAGACGCCTTCCCAACGAACCGCCATATGCAGGTGCGGCCCCGTAGCCCGGCCTGTGCCGCCACTTAATCCGATTTCCTGTCCACTCGCCACCTGTTCTCCGGCCTTAACTTTGATTTCTGACATGTGGAGATAAAGAGTCAGCAGTCCCTGCCCGTGATCGATGACTACGCAGTTTCCTTCAAAATATAACGGGCTTGCCAAAAGGACCGTGCCGGAGTTGGCAGCGGATATCCGCGTGCCCTGGGGAACCGCGTAGTCGAGGCCCTGATGCATGCTCTGAACTTTCCCGTTGAAGGTGCGCCGGGTGCCGAAAACATCGGAGATACGCGCATCGACCGGCGGACGAAACTTTCCCGTCCACTCCCGCCTGGGTCGGTCTGACGAAACACATCCTGCTTCACGGATTTGTCCTGACGAATTTTTTCAAGTTGCTCAGGGCTCGGTTCGGTGAATTTCCTGGCAACGCTGACGGCCACACTTGGATACCTGGCCGGGCTGACAGTAAATTTTTGAACAAAGGATATGTCATTCCCTTTCGAAGTAGTTCCCTTCAGCTCAAGCGCATAGGTGCCGGGATGGGTTTCAAGGCTGACCCCGGCAATCCCAAACCAGCTCCTGGTCGCCGGATCGAAGCTAAAGGAGACATCGTGCTCCAGCCATTTCGCCGAGAGCCCGCTGAGCCGGACCGGAGGCGCGACCTCGAAAACCACCGGAGAGCCATTGACCAGCCTGGAAGGCTGCCATTGAACAGCCCAGCCCTGAGTGTTGCCCCTGGAACCTTTAGCGATAGGTTTGCCTTTGGCAAACGCCGCCAGTGGCAGTACTGCCATGAGCAACAGAGCGAACGCACCCAACCGGCGCCTCACGGAACGCCTGCCAGACAAGTGCCCGCACGGCGATGCAGCATCGAGAGGTGATTCGGGAGGGTGCATTGACGGTTATCGCGCCATTTTTGTCACGACTCAGAAAAGTGACACATCCAGCCTAGCACTGACACGGCAAGTCACGAGTTACAAATCCGTAACCGGTAAACCCATTGGAAAACAACTGGTCCGAAGCGCGGTTAGTGCTGGCTGGGAATGAAGTCCAGTTGGACTTCTGTAGTCGTTGGATGGTCGGCGGGCACGTACTTCCATTGCTTGACGGCTTGGGTGGCAGCATCGACCAGGACGGGGTTGCCTCCGATGGGCGTAATTTTTGCCACAGACCCATTGGGGCTGACAGAGACCGACAGGCGCACAATCCCACCGATTTCGTTCTGCTTCAATTCACGCGGGTATTTCGGGGGCACCTTGTACACCACCTTCCGCACGCTGGGAGCGGTTTGAGCCAGCAAGAGAGATGTCGATGCGGGAGAAAGCAGGGTCGCGAGGACCAATCCGATGCAGGCGCAGCCTGCGGAGCGTACTGGATGCGATAACTTTGCTTCGAGCACGTTAGCTCAAGTCCTATGACCGGATTTACCCCAGCTTCCTTGGAGATTAAGAAGTTAGTCACGTGGTGGCAAGTTACCGATGTAATTGATAATGGCTTGGAATTACTGTCTCTAAGGCGGACGTCATGCTGAGCTTGCCAAGCATCCGGCGCCGCGCTGAAATGCCGTTTCCGCAGCACGATGATGAAAGCGGGTCCCGAACCAGGGTGCGCGCAAAGGGCGCGAATCTGGCTTAGCTCTAGCCGGCTGAAGCGGCTCTACCTTTGGGAGTTCCCCTGGCGATGTCAATATTTATGAGTCGCGCTGATTGTCGCGAAGACTTTCCCTGTCGGGCTGGGTCAGATGATGGTGATGCCGTCTCGGGCCGCGCGGACGGCGCGGTATCGGGGTCACGGCGCAGCCGCTGTATGCGCGCCACGGCGCGGTCGATCACACGGGCCAGGTCCGCGCCATGAGCGGGAGCGCGATCATCGCGTAAACGCTTTTTCGCTTTGGACGCAACAAACCAGGTCGGATTGCGATTCAGCTCCGGGGGTGTTACCAAACGCAAGACTTCACAAAGATGAGCCGAAACTGAGAGCTCGGTCACACGCCGCATACGGCCACGTTTGCGTTGAACGTAACTAGTGAATGACGCTTCCTCCATTCGTCCATGAACCCCTGCCTCCTCGAAAGCTTCGAGCGCTGCGGCCTGGGCATGTGTAAGTCCGGGCTCGGCTCCTCCCTTGGGGAAAATCCAGCGGCCTTTGCCGGTCTGGACCAGGAGGAATTCGATATCGCTGCCGCGAACCCTGAAACAAATGGCCGCAACCTGCTCGCAGCGGCGCAGCTTGCGCAAGTGAGCCAGACGGAGAAACTTGACGGATGGGTTCTGGTGCTGCGTCGAGTTCATAGCAGCAGAGTGCCTGATGCTGTCTGCTGCTGGCTAGAACTCAACTTGGTTCGTCCTTTGATTTCGGTTGAGGATCGAGGATGACGCCATCTCCCGACTACTTTCGCGCTGTGCCGCTGCCCCGAGCCCAGTCTCTTTCAGTCTCCCTCGTTACTTCCAGTCTCCCTCGTTACTTCTTTTCGTTGCTCTGGTTCTTGTCCTGAATGGATAGCAGTTCGACTTCGAAAATCAATGTAGAGTTGGGCCCGATCTCAGGGCCGGGAGCACGCTCGCCGTAAGCCAGATCGGAGGGAATAAAGAGTTGCCACTTCGATCCGACGGGCATGAGAGGCAGCGCCTCGGTCCATCCCTTGATGACGCCGCTGATCGGAAACGTCGCAGGTTGGCCGCGTTTGTAAGAGCTGTCAAATTCCGTGCCGTTAATGAGAGTGCCGCGGTAGTTGCACACCACGGTGTCGGCGGCTGTGGGCTTTGCCCCTGTGCCCTGCGTCAGAACCTTGTATTGCAGGCCGCTGGGCAAGGCCACGACTCCCGGTTTACTCTTGTTTGCTGCCAGAAACGCTTCCCCTGCTTTTTTATTTCCCTCTCCTGCCACTTGCATTTCCTCCTGCTGCTTTTTGCGAAGCTCGTTTTGGACTTCGGTGAGAGCAGCCTTGGCTTGATCGTCGGTCAGCAGAGTCTTGCCGCCGGCCAGCGAATCCTTCAGTCCGCGCATTAGGATGTTGGGGTCAACCGGCACGGATTGCCGGTGCAGGCTTGTCCCCAGATTCATCCCCAGGGCATAGCTGAACTTGTCTTTCGTAGTAACCAGCGCCATGGGGGCCGTGCTCCTGCTTGCCGGCGCTTTGTGCGTGGCGGAAGCTGCTGGAGTCTTAGTCGCTGGAGTTTTAGCCGCCGGAGTTTGCTGGGCCGTTGAATAGGATCCCAGCAGCATAGTTCCAACTACGAGCAGACTTGGTGCGACACGTTCTGAGATGTCGAATAGTTTTGGCATAGGTTCATTGTCCCATTGCTGCAAACAATTCGGCAAACTGGTACTCCAATGCTGCTCCGCGGTCCTTACTTTCCAGATGCGAAATCTATTGACCTGACTGGCGGGAATCTTTCTGCGTACTTGCGGCTTGCGGGTGATGGACAGAGTATTTCTATTTAGTGTCAGTTCGGGCTTCAACTCGGCCGTGAGGAAGTGAGATTTGGAAAATTTATATTGCCTTCGCTGCAATCGAGAGCTTGAAGTCGGACACAAATCCGTCGCGGTGTACATGTTTGCGCAGACCGTGGGCATCAAGCCGCGGCAAAAATCATCGGCGCAGCGAATCTGCTTCTGTCCTCAATGCTCGGTCTCGCTTGCCATGGGGCCTCCCCCGGAAGGGGCGCTGAATCTCGCAGCCTGGAATATGATCCGCGACCTGGTGGGTTCGGATCCGGCGCTCAATCAGGCGGCATGGGAAAGTCTGCGCGGAATTGTCGGCTTGCTGCCCGCAGCCACGGGAACTGAAGGCAGCTCGCGCCGGGCCGCCGCGGGCGGATACTTCGAGTTCTGAATCCCCTCGGAAAAGAAATTACGACAAAACTATCCGCCTTACTTCGCCGCCACTGGTCCATCGAGAAACGGACTCACCGCGGCCGCGAGCGCGGAAGCCGAGCTGATGTTGTAGTGCGTCAGACCCGGCAAGACAGCGAGCTGCGTCACGGGCCTTCCGGAACCGTCCAATCCAGCATCCTTCTGGCCGCCGCCGAGCAAAGCGAAGAAATCCACAATGTGCGCCGGACGGACCGCATCAGCATCCGCGAACACCAGCATTGTTGGTGACTGGATCGCCTGTACCTGCTTTGACCAGTCATAGTCCTTCCTCAGAAGATCGCCGAGCCTGGTAAATAACACCGGCCAATTGACGTTGGGATACATCTGCGCCAGTGGGGACTTTTCTCATGCCTTCGCCGGCGGCCGGGCCCATCTGCGCCATCGCGGAGAGAATTTCGGGATAGAATCCGTCGCGTTTGAATGGAGCTGAAACCACCACGAGCCTGCGGACCAGCTCGGGATGGCGTATTGCAGTTTGCAGCGCGACTCCTCCGCCCAGCGAATAGCCCATCACGTCGGCTTGCGCAAGGTTCAGATACTTCATCAGGCCAGCGATGTCGTCGGCCATGGCCTCATAGCTCAGCGGCCGGTCGATATCGGCCGTGTGGCCATGGCCCTGCAATTCGACGGCAATGATCTGTCTCTTCTGCGATAGCGCTTCAAGGTTTGGACCAAACATGCTGATACCGACCACTCCACCGTGCAGCAGGATCAGCGGTTTTCCGGTGCCCCGAATTTCGTAATAAAGTCTAAGTCCGTTAACCGGGGCGTAGCCGGTTTTGATTGCGGGTTCGGCGTTTGTTTGGGCGGAGGAAAGGAAAGACATGCCCAGAATAATACCGGCCAGGGACATCGCGAAAAGTCTTCGTCTCAGTTTCAAGCTTCTCAGCATTAGAAGGCTGGACTCCTTACCAGTCTCTGGGTTTTTCGAGACTCCGCCGTGCGAAGGCCTCTTGCGAGCGCTCTGACGTCAATGCAGGAAGAATTCGGTTGTGGGTCACAAGGACATCCCTATGACCATCCCTTATGACCCATCAAACGAGAATTCCTGATCTGAAGATTTCCCCGTATGCCGGCCGTTCCACACTTATTTCACTGGTGTCAGATCGAATTTCCCAGAGCCTTCCTCGTAAAACAGGGCGCCTTCCGTTTTGTCACCACCGCTCCAATGTTTGTGGCCACCCGGGACTCGGATGAATTCTCCCGGCCCCACGCGCTTCTCGCCGCCACTATCCTTATAGAGGTAGGCGCCTTTGATAACGACTATCCACACGTCGTTCGTATGTGTGTGCATTCCCGCGTCGTATCCCGCCACGAACTTCGTGTACGTTGCGTGAGCCCCCTTGTCCGGATCGCCCCAAATGGTAGCCATAGAGACGCCTCCCATCGGCGATTGCTTAAAGGTTGCTTTCTCCGCAGACGTATAAAGCACACTTTTCTTTTCCGCCTCTTTCTGGGCCTGCACAACCCCAACCGACGCCATGACAATGACTACTGCCGCCACCGCTGACACAACTAATTTTTTCATTCTGCTCCTCCGTATTTTTCCAGCCAGGGATCCACGTTAGCCGCCCCAGCGGGCATCGTTTATACACCATCGTCCGAAGGGTGCGGTAAGGAATTCCTGTCTGCCTGCGCCGCCTCAGCCCGGGAGAGAGATGCTGGGCCTACAGACGGAAGCTCACGCAAGTTGCTTAGCTGTACGGGATTCTTGGGGTTATTTCGACGGGAGGTTATTTGGTGGACCTGGTCGGGATCGAACCGACGACCTCTTCCATGCCATTTCTCATCTTGGACTGGAGCGAAACGATACAGGCAAACCGTGAGTGACACCGAGGGGCAATGTCCATGCGGCCTGACGCATCTTCCCTGCCCCTCATCCGTACCGGAGCGGCAGGGAATGACACGGCTCGATCCGGGTAGGGATACCAGGGTTACGACACAAACCGCGACACAAGAATCCCCACGATTGCCTTAGAGCCCGAGGCCCGAGTTGTCCAGCCTGGGAGGGGGTGGGGCGGCGGGGTTATCTCTGGGGGCTCCCATCCGTAATATTTTTTTTTATCGCTTGTTAGATGGCAGGCATCTACAGGAAGCTAGGCCGTGCTAGGTTTCCTCGTATTAGGACAGTTCCAACGCATATTGGCAGGCCGCTACTGCTAGGCGGTGGAAGCACCTCCAACGCGATGTCGTCAGAAACGGAGCCTGGGCTCTGCTTTTTTCGCGAATAGTCGAGGACACAGAGAACTCCGAACTTACGATCGCTCCCAATGACATACTGCGAGGTCTGTGGCAGGTATTGCAGAAGGCTGGCTCTTGTGGCGTAGCCACACCCGGCGGAGGGAATGTATGGCGACACATTCTGACCACCGGAACCTCGCCGGGCAGTGCGAGGAAGAGAATTGTTCTGAAGGCGGGAAATCTTACGAAGGCGGAATCGCAAAACCGACACGAGCGGGAAAGGACACAACTTTTCAAACTTTCGACAAACTGCGAAGCATTGGGAGATCGGTGAATTAGAGTTGGTCATTTTGCTGGTTTTTCAGCCGGGGCTGGCAGGAGACTCCTTTACCGAGTCCAGCTTGATCGAAGTACCAGTAAACCTGGACCTTATTGCTATGGATGGTCTGTCTGGGCAGCACCGTGCCCTGCCACGCGAGTAGCCGGCCAAATCCTCGATCACAAGATCCCCATGCACCGTGACGCCGTTGTAGCCCATGTACACATAGCCCCTGCCCTTTAAGACGCTGTCTCGGATTCGCGTCGGGTCCAATCTTACGATTTTGTTCTTGACTGTGGAGAGTATGTGCCACTCGGTCGCAGTACCGGCACCGGAAAACTTCAGAACAACTACGACTCCCTCTTTGCCGCCGGAACTGCCGACCTTTTCGATATTGAGCGCATCAGACGCTCCCGCTCCATTGGTCACCGAATCAGCCTCCTCAAAAGCGACAGCCCATCCGGTTGTGCCGTACTTCAAGACACGTACTCCTGTGGCGACATCGGGCACCGTCTTCGAGGCGTAGGCCAGGACCACCGCAACTACACCATTATTCTCGAAATCCACTTTTAACTCTTTGATGAGCTTCGCAGTCGCCGGGAGAAACTCAGTCACAATCGGGTCTGCCACTGACGCCGCTTTAGGAGGAATGTCCTGGGTAACGCTGGGCTGCGCCGGAGAGGTGCTGCAACTGAGGGTGGCAGCCACAAGCACCCTCCGCAAGAAACATCCCGATGTCATGAACGTCGCTTCTGCGCAGCAGAATAGCACCTCTAGTGGCTTCTTCTCCGAAGCTGTTGCAATCAGGCGATACGCTCATTGACCCTTGATGAGTGTAAATGGCGAGTAGAGTCGAGAACAGGCGCAGTGACTGTAGCCTCCCGGTGGATATGCGACTGGGCTTTCGCCTCGTCCCCTCAGTCCGGTTTGACCTGGTCCTGTTTCCTGTTCCCGCTCATCGAACCCGGACTGGCGGGTTTCCCGCATCCGGCTCTCGGAAAAGACTCACGCATGCACCCACGGAAGACTCGCGGTACGGTGTGGTAACTGGACCAAACCATACACAGAATGAAGAGACGCTTCCGGGAACCGCTTGTATCCCGGCCGCGCTTCATGGTGTTTATCGCAGAGCCACCGACGCAGCCTGCGGCGGGCATGTAGATCGACCGCACTGTAGGCTTTGCTGACAGACCCCAGACAAAAATAGTTAGCCCAGCCGATCAACATTCGATTGAGCTTCTCTACCATTGCCTGTGGAGTCTGCCTGACAGTATCCCGCCCGGTCTCGTCGCTGATCGCACGACAGATGCGCTGTACCCGTTTCTTCGAGGGAGTCGTGCCTAGATAGACTCGGCTCCTCCGCATCGAGTAGCACCGCCCGAACGTGTACCCCAGGAAGTCGAACTTTTCTTCCGGCAGACAACAGACCCGCGTCTTCATCTCGTTCACCGTCAACTTCAGCTTTGACATCATCCTCCGCATCGCAGTCAGAGCTTGCTTCGCTCCCACTCGACAGCAGATGACCAGATCATCGGCATAATTAACGATGTACGCTCTCCAACGCTTCTCGTGCCCGAGCTTCTTCCACCCCAGCACAAACCGTCGCATGTACAGATTGCTGAGCAAAGGACTGATCGGGGACCCTTGTGGCGTCCCTCGACCTTGGTCCCGATTGCGCGTACTTCGACGTTTGTTTCCACGCTCGTCGGTTTCTTCGACGGGAGCTTCCAACCACATCTTGATCAGATGCAGCATCGCTCCATCGACCACCCGGCGAGCTACCGACTTCATCAGCTCGGCATGTGGAACACTATCAAAGTAGCTGCTGAGATCCGCATCTACGATCTGCCCATGTCCGGTGTTGATCAGCTTGTGGACGCGCTGTACTGCGTCCAGCGCGCTGCGGTCTGCCCGATAGGCATACTGTTCCAACGGCAGATCGGCCTCGAAGATAGGTTCGAGAACCAGCACCGCCGCCGTTTGCACAACCCGATCCCGGATTGTCGGTATCCCCAACGGTCTCTGCTTCCCATCCGGCTTGGGTATATAAACCCGCCGCACAGGTTGCGGTTGATAGGTTTGGCTTTTCAGCTCTTGCGTCAGTTCGTCCAGCCATCGTTCCCTGTCGTACGCTTCGATGTCCTCGAATGTCTGGTTGTCCACTCCCGCTGCTCCGCCATTGGCCTTGCAGCGTTCGTAGGCATAGGCCAGAACATCTCTCCGATACACCTTGTCGTACAGCGCGTAGAAACGAAAGTCGGGCGATTCCTTCGCTTTTGCGTGCAACGCCGTCTGCAACTTCTGAACACTGAATGGAGTTGTTAGGCTCATCGCCAATCCCTCGGTCCTTCGTTGCTTCTTGCGTTCGTCTTTAACTAAGGCCTCTTCCCTCCACCGGAGTTACCCGGCTTCATCGGTACTGTAAGCCTCTCCGCCACCCCACCCGGCCCGGCCTGTCTCTCGCGAGTTGCCAGTTGATCCTGACCGCGATCACCGCTGGGGTTTCCCGTGTTGCGTCTGGTCTCCTATGCCTACATGCCATCGCCATTACCCCGGCAGGTCCGATGGAGTTTGTCCGCTCATCCGTTTCCATCGTCGGCGGCCTTCCCTGTGATAAAGCCAGGTCGGCTCCTGCAATTATTGTTTCGGGGCCTGCTCAGCGTTTACTCACGTTATGGCCTGCACGCTCGCCGAGTCACCTAGTGACCCTTTCCATCGAAAGCTCCGACAGCTTCGTTGCCTCTGCCGCCGTTTCGATTACTACCGGGTGGAGCGAACCAGTTCCCGGGCGGGAGTTGCACCCGCTGAAGTCCAGCGCCTTTTCACGGCGCACTTTATCGCCAACTGAGGATGTCGAATGCGCCGATGCCCGAGTTTATGCAGCACGACGGCAATGATACTGTCGGCTTACGCCTTAATGAATTCAGCGTCGATGGTGCAACATCATCACCCACCAGAAGACCGCCGGTCTCAAGCGCGGCATTCCACACAAGTCCGTAGTCTTTACGATTGATTTTCGTTATTGCACGTCCTACACCTGTCAAAGGAGACAGGTCTGCGGTGCCTCCAATTGTGGGACGCCCTTTTTCTAGCGGTAAAGGCTGAGGCCGAAACCCACGAAGTAGATCACGACTGCGGAGAGCAGAACTGCGCCAAGTAGCCGCAGCGCGCGGGCAGGAAGACTTCGCGGCTCATTCGCTCTTGGCGATAAGGCAGTGCGCCATAGATAGCCAGCACCCACGGCGAACAGCAGTAGTCGAAACCAACCAAGAATGTGTGTGTTTATCGTCATGGGGATGAACCCGACGGGTTCTGATGCTGGTGTCAATAATTCCAACTAAGCCACTGATTCCGGCAGTCTACGCACAACGCCATTCGTGAGCGACTCTCGTCTTTTCTCGACCGGCAACTATCTCGATCGTGCCTTTTGCACCGCGCGAGTCAGCAATTTCTTGCCATAGCCGAAATCCGCCGACAAACGCATCGGCGTTGCATCCTATCCGACAGACGGGGGGGAGGTTTCTCAATTTTCTCGCGTTGCCTCCGCCGATCACTATGTTGTCCGCGTGAAAGACCTCATTAATAAAGGTGATTACGCGTTTAAAGTGACGGCTCCATCTTTTCTTGCCCAACCGCTTCAATGCCCGCGCGCCTAGATAATCCTCAATCGTGCCATTGCGGTATGAAAAGTGACCCCATTCCATGGGCACTACGATACCTTCAACAATAAGGCTTGATCCAAAGCCTGTACCCAACCCTAAGAAAAGCATCCGTCCACCCTTGTAACTGCCAAGAGCCTGCATCGCTGCATCGTTCATGAGTTGCACGGGACACCCGAACGCCTTCGCAAAATCAAAGCCAACCCATCCTGATCCAAGGTTGCGCGGCTCCAAAGATGGCTGTCCGTTCAGAACGCTACTTGGGTATCCAATTGACACGACCTCATATTCCCAATCGCTCGCCAGTTCTTTTACTTTGGAGACCATTTGCCTAGGTGTTAGCGTGGGGCCGGACGGAAATCTTCGGCGCTCGACCTGACCTGTGGCAAGGATCTTTACGTTTGTGCCACCGACATCAACAACCAGCACTTTGGTCAAGAACTGTGTATGCATACAATCTCCCGCTCCTTCAGCAAGGTAGATGGTTCCGGAAAAATCAGGTGGCCGGAGGAAAGTGTGCGGCTTCAGCTTTTCGGTGAAGACTGGCATTTCTGTCAGTTTGTTGGAGGCGATCTAGGACATCGAAAGCTCCGACAGCTTTGTTGCCTCCGCCGCCGCTTCGATTGCTACCGGGTGGAGCGAACCAGTTCCCGGGCGGGAGTTGCACCCGCTGAAGTCCAGCGCCTTTCACGGCGCACTGTTACGTCAACTGCCGCATCCCTAGCGGGTTCAAATCGCCATAAGATCGTTCAGCTCCGCCGTTGTGACGCACTCATCGACAAAACCGAACTGGCCTGAGTCTCCTCACTTCGCGTGTAGCATTCAGCAAACCGGTCATGGCCGCGCGATAAAGTGAGGTCGCAAGGCTGATGCGCCTGACGCCGGTCGCGGCGAGTTCCCTCACGGAAAATGATTTTCCCTTGATTCCCACCATGAAATTGAACCGGTTTCGACATCGCCGCGCAGACTGCAGCGCACCGCGGCAAGGTCCGGCAGGCCGGGGGCGAAAAGCACATCGGCCCCAGCTTTTTCGAAGGCCTGAAGGCGGAGGATGGTCTCGTCCAGGGTCTGGTCCAGATTCGGCGCGGGGTAAAGGAAATTGTGCGCTCGCGCCGTCAGGATAAAGGGAAACGACAGTGCACGTGCCGCCTCGGCGGCTGCGGCAATCCGTTCGACAGCCAAAGGAACATCGTGAAGAGGACTTTCTGATTTGCCAGTTGCGTCTTCGATCGTGCAGCCAACGAGTCCCGCCTCAGCCGCGAGCCGGACCGTTTCCGCCACGATTTCCGGCGCGTCGCCAAACCCCTTTTCCAGATCCGCCGAGACGGGCAAATCGGTCGCGTCGACGATCAGGCGCGCGTGAGCCAGCGACTCGTCTCGTGTCAGGCTCGCCATCTCTTCGGCCGAGGGCTCGAGGCGGCGGCCGCGCTCGATGTGGCCAAGGCCTGGAAGCCAAGTCCGGCGAGAATGCGGGCGAGCCGCGCATCCCATGGATTCGGAATCACAAAGACGCCAGGCCCGTCATGGAGCGCCCGGAAGCGAGCTGCCTTTTCGTTGTGGGGAATGCTCATGGAAGTGTATCTCCCGATCAGAATCTTCGCTCAGCGGCATGGCTGACGCAAACTGGCGTTTACACCATCAGTTGAGGGGGGTGCGGTGTCAGGCGTCACGCCGGTTCGTTCTAATTCTAGGAACAAAACGCCCGGTCCGCTTCATATACGCTCGATAGCTGTCCCCAAAGCGAGCGACCAGATTCTCTTCTTCGCTCTGCGTTCGGACGATGAAAAGGCAAACCAGCACGACGCCCGTCACAAATAGGAACCAGTTCGCCGCGATCAGAGAAACCGCCAATGCGAGCAACGCAGCAGAGTCGTAAAACGGATGCCGGACCCAGCGATAAGGGCCATGTGTGACCAGTGTGTGCTCTCGCCGTGTGACCACCGTATCCGTCAGGTTCTTCCCGAGGCAGCGGAGTGTCCATACGAGCAGCCCGCAAGTAATTGCGATCACGGCGACTCCTGCCCACCTCAGCCAGGTTGGAAGGGGCACTGAGCACCAGGCCATCCAGCGTGGATCCACCATCCAGGCGATTAATCCCAGCCAGAGAGCAATGCCCACAGGCCGCAAAGTCGCCAGAATGAACCGGCTCTCCTGCCATCGATCGAGTTTCTCGCGCGTCGCTTGCGACTTGAGCCTGTGGTAGATACCGATTGGAAGGATCAAAAGCAAGACAACAACCAATACGGCACGGAACGCTTGGTCGTGGTTCATAGCCAATATCACTCCTCCCGAGAGGCCGGGCGCCTCTGAAACCTGAAACACTACGGCATTTCTTGCGGGTAATCGCGCACATGTTCGTTCTCAACAGCAACCGGGAAACCTTCGGCTAGCCGACGATCCTTCCGCAACCGGCAGGAGGGACTTTTGCCAGCCGAGGAGGACATCGAGCCTCCCGGCCGCGCGTTTACGCCAAGTGGGTCTAATGTTGCGACCCAAGGAAAAGACTCGTGGCGGCTTTCGCATTGTGTTTGACTGGCCGCGCGGTGTTCCACATTTCCTGCCAAATCTGCTCCGCTATGCCATTGTCATAGAGATTTTCGTGCGTGCGGTCAGGAAGAAAGGCAAAGGTTGCCGTGCCGCCCAAATCTCGGATCGTTTGCTGCAGGAGACGTGCAGGTTCATCAAGATAGTAGTCGTCGTCGTTGCCGACATATAGATGGATCCTCCCGTTAATCCTGGGTCCGAGTTCGCTCCAATGCCGGTGCAGAATACTCGCAATGTCAAATTTCTCCCAAGCCTTGGCTACTTCGGGATCTATCTCGCCAGTGATGCGATTGAAGAGCCGCATGGGACGGCCGTCCACACCGCGCGGACTGAAAACGGCTTCGAATGAACTCAGCTGACCTCCATATTCCCCAAGGACGGACTCCCGGCGCGCGTAATCCTCCATCGCGATCTCCTTGCCCTTCACACGCATGACAATTCGTCGTGAACCGTCAGGCTTCCGGTAAATGTTTCTGTCCGTCCTGAGGTTAACGGGAATGAAGGAGCGGAAGTCCGCGGGATCTGGTGCCGTAGGCCAAGCGCCGCCGAAGATACTTGCGTAGGTAACCTGCAGCCACAAAGCTGCCCAGCCACCGGAGGAGTGGCCCTGCAGCAAGCGGCCACTTGGCTTGCCATCCATGCGGTACCTGCGCTCGAGGTCGGGTATAAGCTCTTTCACCAGCGCATCGCCCCAGGGCCCGTTGTTTGCGGAGTTGGCGAACTCGTGGGTGCCGAAGGGACAGGATTGATCCAGCAGAACGTAAATCATCTCGGGCCTCTCGCCCCGCTCCATGTACGGGTAGTAGTACTGGAGCTCATACTTCGCAATGCCGGAAAGTGTTCCCCCGAATCCGTGGGTCCAATAGGTAGTTGGGTATTTCTGGGATCGATTCTTGACGTACGACGGCGGTAGAACGATGAGTCCGCGAATATGAATTGGCCGTCCCCAAAACTCGCTTAGGAGACGGGATTCGAAATCAAGCAGCTCGGCGTGCGGTGCCACCAGCGGCGGATCACTTACGTGCTGGGTGATTGTCAGGGACACGTGTGCAGCCGGCAAGTACTGCACCGAGACTTCGCTGAGCAAGTCTCCATTATCTTCGTGTTGCAAGTACGCATACGTGTGGTTGGTATCCAGGACGGCACGTATCCGATATTCGCCGGGGGGAACCTTCGAGAAGGGTTCCGGGAATGCGAGGTCGTCAGCATCCAGTTCAACGGAATCGCCGCGGGTCAGGTTTTGCACTTCTTTCGCGGTGATCCAGAGATCTTGCAGGTCGCTATCCCAGGTTGGGCGCAGGGGTGAGTCTGGCTTGCTGCTTATGAAAATCAGCAGCCTTCCTGATACTCCCGAAGAGGCAATGTCTCGCCCGAGGGTGACGGTGAAGCGGAGATGAGGCCTGGTCTGCGCCGGGGCGGCAACACACGCGAGCAGGAAAACAAGGACTGGCGGAAGAAAGCTCTTCATGCAACGGGATTCTAGCTCTCCTGATTTGGCGGCCGCAAATGCAAATCAATCGGGGACCACGCACGGCAACACGGCTCATTCACGTTACCGACTGGGACTTCTGCCAGTGTCGCCATTGTCCGAGCCCCCATAGGCTTTTCGAGGGAATTGCGCGCGTCCTATACAGGCGAGACGCTGCGCCACAGGAGAGGACCGCAATGGGCACAACCTTGAAGATCCTGAACTTCGCAAATGGAATCTTCCTTCTGATTGCTCTGCTCATGATCGCTAGCGTTCCCGGCTTTGGGCAACCTGGGAAACCCGAAACCATTGATGCCACCGCCTTTGGCACAAGCACTCAGATGGGAAGCAACTTTAGCGTGAAAATCATTATTAACGAGTTCTCTAGCCCCGAGGACAGAGACACCCTGGTACGGGCGTTCCAGCAGGGTCAGAACGACGGACTGAGGGATGCTCTTGAAAAGATGAAAGGCGTGGGTCGGATACTGATTCCTGGCACAGTTGGATACGACCTTCGCTTTATTCGAGAAATTGTGACCCCGACCGGCCGAACCATTCGTTTTCTTACGGACCGCAGGATTGCTTTCGGCGAAGCCCGGCAGAATACTCAGACCAAGAGTTTCAATCTGACGGCCGGTGAAATCAACTTCAATGACAAAGACAAGAGCAAGAGTGGCGGTGCTCTTTTACCTGCTGCACAGCTCATCGTCAACAAGGAAGGCGAATTGCAGATCGAGCTAAACCAGAACGCGTGGAAATTGGTTAACATCATCGAGTGGAAGTGAACTTGCGCAATAGCCTCGGCACGAGCCAGGGCATATCACTATGACAATTCAATGGCAGTTCAACAGTTGGAGTGCCTTGCTTTTATTGTTTTTCGTCGTTCTACTGAGCTCCGCAACCGCGCAGGCGCAAAAGAAGAGCAAATACGTATGTGATGAGGAGCAACCCGAGAGCATGTGCAATGCGGCCAACACCTGCGGTTCGCCGTCGTCCGTATGCACGATTGACATTACAAGAGGGTCAGATTCCGCCAACGTAAAACCTGGTATCCCCAACGCGAAGAATAACCAGTTATTCTGCATCAAGGCTGGTACTACCGTGGTGTGGATGAGCTCGAACAAGAACAATGGATTCATGGTCTCGTTCGGCACCGACTCGCCGTTTGACCCAGACGACCCGATCAGGGGGGGCGGCAAGAAGCAGGTGACCACCAAAGCAGTCACTCCCGGCTGCTACAAGTATGATGCTGGTGCGTTCCGTTCCGGGACAGTCTATGGAATGAGCGGCGGCAGCAAGCCCGAACTAGTCATCCTGCCGTGACGTACTAAAGCGGCAAATGCTGGGGCAAAAGAAATAGGTTTTGCCCACGCGCTGAACAGTGACTCCAGAGTTGCGGAAGTAAGTGTCGTAAACAAATTACACTCAAAATCCCTGTCTTGGCTGAATGTGTGCGATAGCGATTTTCGCTAATCGGTGTGGACTTGTTGGCCATCTACTCTCATGCTCAACAGCCGGGAGCGTGCTCGTTGGGCACAACCTCGACGTGTACTGAACTGAACGAATCCTTCTCCGATTCCGTTCGGTCCCTCGTTCTCTAAACCCTGCTGGACACTCTCCAGTACGTGCGCGACAATCGTCGCAAGACATTCATGATTTGCCCGATTTGGCGTGAACTGAAGGCCCGATTCGTCCGCGCTGCGACAGCGATCGAGGAGAACGATGAGCGCCTCCCTGGTGGGAGTGAGCGGAATCGGCAATTGAACGCCGCGGCGCGGGCCGCGGCGCAGGACCTCGGCCGGCACGAGCAGGAACACGGGTGCAAGCCGAACCGAGACGATGTTGCAGCGGAAGGTCTCCGGCGGTGGGAAGAAGCGCTGCGCCGAATCAGGGCGCGCAAAAGCAGATCCGATTCGTGAACTGCGCTCGTAGCGGGCGTTTTCTTTTGTGTCGGTCCTAAGTTGTCTAGATCAAGGCGTTTACACCAACTATGACCGCGGAGAGCCTCTCCCTTGGGCAGCGTCCTACGGGGTCATGAGGTCGCGGTAGGGACGACCATTGCTGATCGCCCCCCGCGCGGATCCGCACGAGCGCTCATTAGCGCATGCGGCTCTTATCGCAGATGAATAACGGCCAAGCGTGCTGCTTGTCCGCACACTCGCCCACCCGTGGGACACGCGCAGTCCCGCTCTATGTCGGGTACGTGTCGAGTGGGAGAGTGTTCTCCTTGATCAGCAGCCTTCCCTCCTCACTCTCCGCCGACGTGCTTGCCGTCTTTGTTCGAATGATTCATCGGTACTATGCCGCTGTCCGACTCCTCGCAGACGTACATGCGGGCCGTGTGGCCTAAGCCTTCTCCCGCCGTCCTGCGACTCACTTTTGCCGCAGGCGTCTGCGAGGTCTCCCGGTTCTCGTGCATGAAGTTTCTAGGCGTGTCTGGGGTCTTCGACTACGCCGGACTGAACGGCGACTCGCGCTATCGTCTCCGTTCATGTTGCCTTCCGCGCATTACAAGGGCGTCGGCGTCCGGATTGCATCTTTTCGGAGCTGAATACCCACCCCGCCTATCCTCTGTCTACGCTTCGCTGTGTCCCTCGCGGTAGCAGCGCAAGACTCGAGGCCGAGCGGATCGCTACTCCTTTCTCGTAAGGCTCTTTCATCCTCTACTTCATGCCGGTTTAGCCCGGCGCACTGTAATCGCGAAATTACGACAGCTATCCAGCAGAATGCAGTTTGTAAGTCAGGATGCGCAGGGCAAGTGCTGCCGCCGCGACCACCAAAATGAATGCGGCGGGTCCAATGCCTTTGACATCGCCTACACGCAGATGCGACACAGATGCGCCCACAAAGTAGATGACGAGGCCGATGTTCGCAGCCACGCCGAGGAGAGGCCACCAGATACCAAGAACTACACCTAAGGCACCGGCAAACTCACAAGCCGCCAGAAGCGGAAAGTACTTCAACGGTACGCCGATGACTTCGTGAATGACCTGCACTATACGCGGATCGCGGCGAATCTTCCCAATGCCGGAAAACGTCACCATCGCTGCGAGGAGGATTGTAATCACCAGATATGCAATACCCATGGGGACCTGCTTCCTCGCTGCGGAATATGATACGGCAGGATTGTTGAACGAGAACAGGCGTCTCTACCAGCTATCCGTCCCCGGCAGGGTGAGCGATATAATCCCTGCGGCTTAGAGGTGACTTGTGGAGTCCTCCCAGGCAGTCCCCGACGTAGTGCCCTCGGCGTATGCCAGCCGGGCGCAGGATAGCCGCGCACCTCCTTGACGTGCTGGTCGCTTTTTCCGTCTTGCTCCTTGTCGCGATCGTCATGCGAGGTCTGCGTGCCTTCGGGTTCTGGATGCCGATCCGGACGGACTCCCGAGCAAGCCTGGCAGGCGCTTGGGATTGTTGCCAAAATGTTCGTCCTCGTCGCCTTCGTCCTCTCGATGGGGCCGATCTACTTCATGCTCTGGGAAGCTTCCCCTTGGCAGGCCACATTGGGAAAGCGCCTGCTGAACATTTATGTGACGGACGACAACAGGCAGCGGATCAGCCTTGGGCGATCGGCGGGTCGTTGGCTTGCCCGATGGGTCTGCGGGTGGTTCGGTGGGACTGTGATCAGCGTGATTACCATTGCCTCGACCGGGGATCGTAAGGCCATCCACGATTTTCTTGGCCAGACAGTTGTCTTGCGAGGACGCCCCCGAGGCTCTCTTGAGCCATGGCGAATCGCAGCCGCTTTCGTCTTCCCATCGGTTTGGCTAACGGGGGACTTTCCTGGCCACCCTTTAAGAACTGCTTGCCCCGCCAACACTCGTTTCTTCCGCCCTATTGAGTCTCAATCATCTGCCCGTCGTCACCGGCGACATGCGTGGACATGGCCTTCCGATACATGCCCGACGCAGATGTCTCCGCCTAGCATAAGAATCGAAGGACAGAGTCCAAAGAGTCTGGGAGCAACTAATGAATCGCTATTTCAGATCGACACTTGCCATCGCGCTGTGGGCGATGCTTGGAGTCTTGCCCTCGGTGGCAGCGGTGAACGTCAAGATTCCCGCGGGGACGTCGGTGCAGGTGCGAATCGACGAGAAACTCAGCAGCGAGACCGCGACTGTCGGCCAGGTATTCCATGGAAGCCTCGCGGCGCCGGTCGTCGCGAACGGCAGGACATTGTTTCCCAAGGGAGCCATCGTTACCGGAGAAGTAGTGAACGTGGAACGGTCGGGACGCCTCAGTACTCCTGGAGAATTACACCTGAGCCTGCGGACCATCCGGACGGGCGGCCGCGCCTATCCCGTGTCGGTGCAAACCGTCGTCATCAAGGGCGAGTCGCACACCAAGTCAAATGTGACCAAGATCGGCGGTGGTAGCGCATTGGGAGCCCTGATCGGTGCCGTCGCTGGCGGCGGCAAGGGAGCTGCCATCGGTGCCGGTGTTGGAGCAGCGGCGGGAACAGGAGTGGCGGCGGGCACCGGCAAGAAGCCTGCGGAAGTGGAATCGGAAACGGTGCTGGCTTGGATAGCGCAAGGAGCTCCGCCTGTCGTGTCCACGCAGCGGCAAGATTCAGGGCAGTACAGCGGCGAACCCGAAACGGAAGCGGAAGAGCATCACGAGCAACAGGCGATATTCCCGGGATGACGACCGGGAATGAGGACTATGACGATCGAGGACCCAGCGGCTTTTCCGATCGCGATCGGCAAATCATCGGCGACTGTTTTGTGAATGACCGTGCCGGCCTGCCACCAGGGCTGGCCAAGAAGGATCGTTTGCCTCCCGGGCTCGAACGGCAGCTTCAGCGTAACGGAACCCTCCCCCCAGGATTACAGAAGCGGGCGCGGCGTTTGCCTGGCTCGTGCGCCGCACGCCTGCCACGATTGCCCAACGACTGGGTGCGAGTTGTAGTCAGCGGTCGGGTTATTTTGCTCAATTCGCGAGAGAGAATTGTGGACCTGTTTTGGCTGGACAGAGACTAGTCTCGGAGTGTCACCCCTGCAATGTAATGGAACGCTCGCGAGGGGCTTTCTGTCGACTGCGGTCCAGCCGATTGCGACCCAACTCCATTCAGATCGTGGCCGCTGATTTGCCTTCCCCCAACCCTCCTCGCCCTGAGAGAAAATGCTGACGACTGAGAGTTGCTTAGGAGAAATCTCACGACGGTTGTGAAAGTTTGTGATGGAGACAACACTCACGAAACCAGTTGCCGATAGCAGCGCCGCCGCGTGCCGGGTCCTTCCCGCCTCGTCGCATGTGTCAACTCAAACGGGATACGAGAATTTCATCACGGCTGCCGTGGCGCTTTTCTCTCAAGAGAGCAGAAATGTCATGACGGCCCCGTAATTTTGTTGACGGCTGTGGAAAACAACTCACTTTGCCTTCGCGCGGCGGCGATAGTGGGACGCCCTGGAGTGCGATGGAAGTGTGAAAAGTGACACAAACCCGATGGTTAAACCAGCTTGGTATTCGAGTAGAGGACCTTATATCCGAGCGGATGGACAACCGACGTCGCTGCTCTCCGTTATCTGGAACAACGAGGGTAAGTAACTGAAATGAGAAGTTTTTTATTTGTTTCACCCGTCTGGAACCAGACTGGAACCGTGGAACCGGTTCCACCATTCCACGTCGCGTTCCACCCGTGTTGGAACTTTCGAAGTCGTTGAATTGGCACAATTAATCCTGCTTTTCTTGGATCAGTTCCAGTCACCCTCGTGCAAGCTTTCGAAACACCCCGTCCTCGCCCTGTTGAAGAGCGCCAAAGCTCTTTGTTCGCGCGATGAGCCTTGAAAGACTGGACCTGGGCACCAAGCGCTCGGCAACCTCTTCGAATCTAAACTCCTGCGGTAGTAATTCCCAATAGCCCTTCTGAGCTTTGGAAAGGCCCATCCACAAATCCAAATGGTCAGGTGAAAGCTGTTCAAAGCCTGCGAGCTGATCGTCGGCATTCTGAACAGACCTGATGAGGAGAGGATGCATTTCGCGACCCCTGACGATGCCGTTAATGACCCTCACGTCCTCAGCGTGCTCATCGATACCCAACCTGACGTCAGATCGGTTTAGCAAAGAGCAGAGTCCTTCGGCCCCGCCGAGCCGTCGCACTACATCTTTGCGGCTTTCGTGCCGAAATTCACCTTCAGCGGCAAGAAGGTGATCGACTACAACATCACTGCGTTCGACCCGACTACCCACGTCAAGAGCTGGAGGTCGGCTTGGCGAACTCTGACAAAGAAGGCGGGCCTGCCGGGTTTCCGCTTCCACGATCTCCGGCATTGCGCGATCACTCAGCTTGCGGAGGGCGGCACATCCGATTCGACAATAATGGCAATCGCAGGGCACGTCAGCAGACGGATGCTGGAGCGATACAGCCACGTCCGCATGGAAGCGAAGCGCAACGCGATGGAAACCCTTGCCGCGAGCACCAGAACGGCAGGTTACGACACAAGTCACGACACAAATGTCGCGACTGCGAGCACACGACCCGTCTAAGTTGTTGGGAAGATTTGGTGGACCTGGTCGGGATCGAACCGACGACCTCTTCCATGCCATGGAAGCGCGCTCCCAGCTGCGCCACAGGCCCACGTGAAAAAGACTGCGATTGTGCGAGGGTTTGAAGCAACTCAATTCTCGCTTACTGGCTATTGATAGTCAAACCCGGCAGCCCTTCACGGCATCTTTATAATGCGGCTCATTTTGCTAAAGCCGTGAAACTTAGTATCCTGATGGACGCTTGTGGCGATCCTTTGAGCGTTAGCCCCTAATGCGACGAAACCTAAAGTTCTGTTTGCGATGTTTGTCCGTGTTGCCGCTCTGCCTCGCGGTCAGCGCCCAGGTTATTTCCTCAAACCAGCCTCCGTCGCAAGAAGTGGTTTCCTACGCTTCCGTTAATCAGTTAAACGGAATGCTTTCGCAATTGGAACAGGCGTCGCAGGCGGCACAGCTGGATTTAGCCAGGCTGCGCATTGACAAATGGAAAGTGGACTCAGGCAGCAAGCGGCAGACCCAGAGCAACGTGGAGTCGGTGCAACGCAACCTGCAGGCGGCGATGCCCGAGATGATCGCGGAGTTGAAAGCGTCTCCGGAAAACCTCAACGCCACTTTCAAGCTCTACCGCAATCTCGACGCGCTCTACAACGTGTTTGGATCGGTGGCTGAATCGACCGGAGCATTTGGATCGAAAGACGAATTCCAGTCACTGGAAAACGACTTGAGCGCGTTCGAGAAATCACGCCGTGTCTTTGCCGACCGCATGGAAAGTCTGGCTGGGGCCAAAGATGCTGAAGTGGTCCGTTTGCGGGCTGCGTTGCAAACGGCGCAGGCCAATGCTCCGGCAGAACCCCCGAAGAAAACCGTGGTCGACGACAATCCCACACCACCCAAGAAACCCGCAAAAAAGAAAGCAGCAGCCAAGCCCAATACAACTCCACCGCCTCCGACTCCGGCAGCCAAGCCGCAATAAGTTTGAGCGAACTTCTTGACTCACTACCCGCAAACTCTTTCGAAAATTTCGGGTGAGAACGCATGAAAGTACTCCTTTTCGGAGCCACGGGCATGGTCGGCCAGGGAGTCCTGCGCGAATGCCTGCTCGATCCTGATGTGGATGTGGTTCAGACGATCGCACGGAACAAATCTGCGATTCAGCACTCAAAACTCCGCGAGGTCATCCACCAGGATTTTTGGAGTTACGCCGCAATCGAATCCGCTCTCTCCGGATTCGATGCCTGCTTTTTCTGCCTCGGAGTGTCGTCCTTCAGGATGAAAGAGGATGCGTACAAACACCTGACCTATGACCTCACCATCGCGGCAGCCACCACTCTGGCTCGATTAAACCCGCAGATGACGTTCATTTATGTTTCGGGCGCCGGCACTGACACTTCGGAAAAGGGAGGGAGCATGTGGGCACGCGTCAAAGGCAAAACTGAGAACGCGTTGTTGCGGCTGCCCTTCAAGGCCGCTTATATGTTCCGACCGGGCATAATCCAACCGCTGCATGGCGCACGGTCCAGGACAGCCTCTTACCATTTGGTATACACCCTCGCCAAACCCTTGCTATCGGGGCTGCGCCGGGCATTTCCCAATGCGATTTTGACGACTGAAGAGATTGGTCTGGCGATGCTGATCGCTGCCCGAAACGGAGCCCCCGTTCCAATCCTCGAGATCACCGACATGCGCTCCATTCTCAACTCTCGCACATAGCGTCTAGGCCCTGTGCGAAACTCGTAGATACTTTAGATGACGCTCCCAAACTATTGATCCAGATGCACTTGCTGTCCTGGAACTCTCGGTCCCCGTACGGGGTCTAAACATATAGACCGGCGTATGTGCTGTTACGCCAGCGCAGATTTACTTTTGGGCGGTTGGGGCCGAAAGAACCTATAATGGGGGGTGACGCCGTGACTCTCATGGCGGGAGCAACCACCTTGGGTAATCTTGCAGGTGCGATGGGAATTCGAGCCCAGGAATCGGCGATTGTGGCCGAACTGAAAGCTGGCTCCGAAGATGCCTACGCCTGGTTAATTGGCGAATTTCACCAACCAATCTACAGTCTGGTGTATCGCATCGTTTCTGATCCTGCGGACGCGGCCGATACGACTCAGGAAGTCTTCCTGAAAGTGTTTCGCGGCATGAAGCATTTTCACGGGGAGTCCAGCCTGAAGACCTGGATTTACCGGATTGCGGTACATGAAGCGTCCAACCGGCGGCGCTGGTGGTTTCGGCACAAGGCCAAAGAAAGTTCCATCGAACCGGCGTTGGATGACAGCGCCATCGGAACTACATGTATACGGGACACCTTGGTGGATGAAGGAGAGTCGCCCTTCGACAGCGTGATGCACGAGGAGGTCCGGGCGCGAGTCGAGCAGGAATTGAGGCAGATTTCAGAGCCCTACCGCACATCGGTAATCCTGCGGGACCTGGAAGACATGTCGTACGAAGAGATTGCGGAGATCACGCAGGTTTCGCTGGGGACGGTGAAATCGCGATTGACTCGCGGCCGTGAAGCGCTGCGCAAACGACTGACAACATACGTGATGGAAAATGGCCAACAACTCGGTTTGCGGGTACCCGGGGAAACCAGTTCGCAGCCATGCGTCGTTTCCGTGATCGAGGTGGCTCGATGACTTGTGCCCAAGCCAAGCCCTTGTTCTCGCCCTACCTTGACGGAGCGGTGACAGGAAGGCAGATGCGCGACTTGAACGGCCACCTGGAATCCTGTGCGCCCTGCAGGCAGCACTACGTTTCGTTGCGGCGTACCCAACAGCTTATGGTCCGCGTAGGTCCGAGGAAAGCGCCGGCCGACCTGGCATTGAGACTTCAAGTCGCAATTTCGCAGGAAGCTGCGCAATCCCGGCGTCCATATCTGGACGGGGTTCAGATGCGCTTGCAGAATGCGCTTAACTTGTTCATGGTACCGGCGACGGCAGGCCTTGTGGCTGCCGTAGTGATCTTCGTGGTGCTGATGGGCTTCATGGCGCCTTTGCAGGCGGACAATTCAGATGTTCCACTGATGCTTCATACCGGCCCACAGCTGCAACAGTCAGCCTTCGGGTCGGCCCTGGATTCGATCAACGATGACTCATTGGTTATCGAAGCCTACGTGGACTCAAAAGGGCGAGTGCAGGATTATCGGATTCTTTCCAACTCGAAGGAAGACGATCCTCTGTTGCCCCAGTTGAAGAAAAATATGCTCATCTTCACTACTTTCACCACCTTCCGCCCCGCGCTTTCAATGGGCAGGCCGACCACGGGCCGGGCGATACTATCTTTTTCGCGCGTCAGCGTAAAGGGGTAGGAGGGTGTGGGTCGGACACTCCTGTCCGACGCTTTTGGTGTTGGGGTTTGGTGATCTCGAACTCCTGGCGGCCCACTGACAATGTCCCCAACAAACTCCCGGGCTCGCTGGATATGGAAAATCAAGATAGAAGGTCAAAGGCGGCGGACAAGAGTGTCCGCCCCACACAACCTGGGTCCCACACAACCCGGGGTTGAGAATAAAAAACTGCAATAGCCTGCATTGATTCTGTGGCGGGCACCCCTTACACTTATAGGAAGACCTGGTATCGAGCAGCTGTTTGATCGTAGCCTGCATCCCGGCCATCCCTGCAGGAGGTTCCCTGAATCACAGATTCAAATGCTCGCTTTACGCGGTTCTGATTGCCCTGCTGGCAGAGTTCTGCCTCGCCGAGAATCAAAGTAGTGTGGCTCTCGACACCAGTGAGACCCTGTTCACGGTGCTTGCCGCCATCAACACCTGTGGGTACGATCAGGAACTGGGAGTGTCGGATCCCTTGCGGTTGCAAGTGCGGTCCGAGGTAGCCAAGGCTCGCGCAAGTTCGCAGCAGGCCAAAGACGCAACCCAGGCGATGTGCAAGTACTACGACGACCACCTGCAGCCGGAAGCCTCAAAAGCGCTTTCCCAGTACACCTCGCTGGCGCTGTATCTGAACCCGGCTCCCAATCTGACGGCCAGGGTGAAGGAGGCGGATATGCCTCCTGACGCAACCGCGGTGCTGGGAATTCTCCCCTTGATGCAGAAATTCTATGAAACCACCGGCCTGCATGGCATCTGGGAGAGCCATCGCCAGGCATTGTCGGCCCTCACCGATCGCTATCACCAACCCCTGGCCAAGATCTTATTTGACACCGAGATATACCTGAAGCTGCCATCGGCAGGACGGCTTGGGCGTGAATTTACCGTATTCGTCGATCCCATGGGCGCACCCGGACAGACTAACGCTCGAAATTATGGTGTTGATTATTACGTGGTGATTTCGCCAGGCCCCGGTTCATCCCTGAAGATGGAACAGATCCGGCACACTTATCTTCACTACTTGCTCGATCCGCTCGCGATGAAATATCCCGGAGCGATGAAGCGCGTTGAACCGCTGCTGCCCACGGTGAAGACGGCTCCCATGGACGAAAGCTTCAAGAGCGATGCTTCGCTCCTGGTGACTGAATGCTTTATCCGGGCCATCGAGGCGCGAACCGAGGGATCGGCCAAAGCGCCGGAGGCTGAGCGTCTGAAGGCTGTCGAGAATTCCGCGGAGCAAGGCTTTGTCCTGACTCCCTACTTCTACGAAGCCCTGACAAAGTTCGAGAAGGATCCGGCTGGCCTGCGCAATGCATACGGGGATCTGGTGAGCAACATCGATGTAGGAAAAGAGCGAAAGCGCGCCAGCCAGATAACTTTTGCCACAAATTCCGATCCCGAACTTTTGCATCTTTCCCGCCCTGTGGAAGGCAAGCTGCTGTTAGCGGCCGAAAAACGGCTGACGGCCGGGGACACGGAAAACGCACAAAAGTTGGCACAGCAGGCGCTGGAAGAGAAAAATGAGGATCCGGGACGCGCACTCTTTATTCTGGCGGAGGTAGCCACTCACAATTCGGACATGCAGGGCGCGCGCAATTATTTCGAGCGCGCGCTGGAAGTGGCGCATGAACCGAAGGTGGTAGCCTGGTCGCACATTTTTCTGGGCAGAATCTTCGATCTTCAGGAGGATCGACCAGCCGCCCTGGACCACTACCGGGCGGCCGAGAGTGCTGGGTCCACTTTGCCCGAGGCCAAGGCCGCCGCTGAACTGGGGTTGCGGCAACCGTACGAGCCTCGCCGGGATCCAAAGCAGGACGATTCAAAGGATCGGAATTAGGGCTGGAATTATCGCTAACGATATCGGGAGAAACCGATATCAGTCACAAACGATTTCAGTAAGAACGTAAGGGAAGATTGCACTTTGCCCAAGGAGAAAGCATGAAGCAAGCAATGATGCTGGTCGTGATTCTGGCTATGACGACATTCGTGTCGGCACAAGACAAAGCACCGGCGCCACCTGCCGCCCCGGCACAAGCCGCTCCGGCACAACCACCCGTGGGGAAACGACCACCCCAGGCCAAGACGCAGGCCGAGTTTGATGCCTACAAAGTGGCAGCAGCCAACACTGACCCGGCTGCCATGGAGAAAGCCGCCGACGACTTCGCCACCAAGTTCCCGGATAGCGAATTGCGGGTCCTGCTTTACCGGACTGCGATGCACTCCTACCAGGCGGCCAACAAGGCCGAGAACATGATGGAAACGGGACGCAAGGTGCTGAAGCTTGATCCTGACGATCCTGAAGCATTGGTGGGCGTTGCCCAGGTTCTGGCCGAGCGCACTCGGGAATCCGATCTGGATAAAGATCAGCGTCTGGATGAAGGCACCAAGCTGGCTTTGCACGCGGTAGAAACAACCGAGACTGACATCACCGTTCCTCCGGGAACACCGCAGGACAAGATCGACGAATACAAGGGCTTTCTCCGGTCTACTGCGTACTATGTGCTCGGCACGATCGAGTACACCAAGCAGAAATATCCGGATGCTGAAGGGTACTTCCGCAAGTCGATCGACGCGTTACCTTCTCAGCCGGATCCCCTCGCTGTGCTGCGGTTGGCGCTTTCTCTCGACAAGCAGGAGAAATATCCTGAAGCGCTGAAGTTTGCCAATCAGGCGGTTCAGATGACAGAAAGCAACCAGGGTTCGACCCTGGCCAGCTTATCCCGTAACGAACGGGACCGATTGGTGCAGTTGACCGGGGGCACACCGCCCAAGCCCGCCAGCACTCCGAGTACTGCTTCGCCCAAGTAATTAGCTGAATAATCCGGGCAGCCCGTGGAAGGGCAGAAGCGTGGGCTGCCCGAATCATTTTTACCTTCTGTCTTCCAACTATGAAGTCACGCGACAGCGCGGCCCTGCAAGCATCCTTGGGACACCAATTCGAGCGCACCGAACTGCTGGAACAGGCATTGACTCATAGTTCGCAGGCCCGCGAACTTGAGGCGCTGCAAGGTGCCGCGGGCACTCGAGTCGGAGATAACGAACAGCTGGAGTTCATGGGCGATGCCGTCCTGGGCTTCGTCACCACCGAAGAATTGTTCAAACGCTTTCCCAGCTTTCGCGAGGGCGAACTTTCCAAACTCAGAGCGCACCTGGTCAGCGAAAAACATCTCATCCGCGTAGCCCAGGAACTGGAATTAGGGCATTACCTTAACCTGGGACGAGGCGAGGAAAAGAGTGGCGGACGCAACAAGACCGCGCTTTTGGTGGATGCTCTGGAAGCGGTTTTAGCGGCGATGTATCTCGATGGTGGATTAGAGGCGGCTCGCCGCTTTGTTCTGCGAGCCATCGTCGCACCCGAGTTGGACCGGATCGCATCAAATGGCAGCAGCCTGCCGGTCACGGACTATAAGTCCGCCCTGCAGGAAAAGTTGCAGGCGACGGGCAGACCTCAACCTTCCTACGTGCTGGTGAAGGAGCGCGGCCCCGAACACAGCAAGACCTTTACGGTTGAAGTACGGTTGCAACCGTTCGACTCCGAGGGCAAGGCAGAGTTCGTGGGCCGAGCCGAGGGATCGACCAAGAAGAACGCCGAGCAGGATGCCGCGCACCAGGTGCTGGAATACCTTGCCACGGTGCCAGCGGAGTCAAATGGCCGCCCCAAGCGCAACTAACGAACCCTACATACCCGTAATGGAAGTAATGGAAAAACCTGCGCCGGGGGATACGCTCAGTTCCCTGCAGTCGTTGCTGGTAACGGTGGTGATCGCGGTTTTCGTAATCACCTTTATCGTCCAGGCTTTCCAGATTCCATCGGAGTCGATGCAGAACACCCTTCTGATCGGCGACTATCTTCTGGTGGACAAAACGCGTTACGGCGGCGCCGGACCGTGGGACTGGCTGATGCCGTACCGGCCGGTGCGTCGAGGAGACATTATCGTCTTCCGCTATCCCGTGCATCCCACCCAGCATTTTGTGAAGCGCGTGGTGGGAGTTCCCGGCGACCGCGTGCGACTGATCAACCGGCAGGTTTACGTCAATGGCGTCCCCTTGCAGGAACCCTACGTCCGTTACACCGCCTCAGCCCACGACGCGTTTCGCGACGAGTTCCCGCGAACGAACCTTCCCGTGCCGGGTCTCGAAGGTGGCTGGTGGCTGGAAATGAAAAAACTTGTTGAGGATAACGAACTCATCATTCCTCAAGGAAATTATTTCGTGCTGGGAGATAACCGCGACGAGAGTCTGGACAGCCGCTACTGGGGCTTCGTACCGCAGGAAAACGTCATTGGACGTCCGCTGCTGATCTATTGGTCTGTCCGCAGCGCCGATCAGGATATGCCGCTCTCTCCTACACCGGGTGATAAACTTTATCATTTCGCTTATGCAGCGACCCATTTGTTTCAAATGACCCGCTGGGATCGCACATTTCGAATTATCAAATAAATGGCGGAATGCCGCCCGTGATCAAGAAAGATCCATTGGCTAAAAAAGAAAGACAGGAACAACAGCCGGAAGAAAAGCCCCGTGAAACAACGGTCGAATTTCTGGCCTCGCTGGCGGCAGTTCTGGTGACGGGTCTGTTCATTATCACCTTTGTCCTGCAAGCCTTCGAAATTCCGTCGAGCTCGATGGAAAATACCCTCCTGATCGGCGATCACGTGTTTGTGAACCGGGTGCAGTTCGCTCCAGCCACGCACTGGATGGGGCCTCTTCTTCCCTACCGCGACATAAGGCGGCAGGATATCGTGGTGTTTCTTTCGCCTGCCGAGCCCGGACTGTACGTGGTGAAAAGAATTATCGGTGTCCCCGGCGACCGCATCCACCTGCGAAATGGAGAAGTGTTTCGCAACGGAGAAAAGCTGAATGAGCCTTATGTCATTCACAACACCGACGAGGGTCCCAACGACTATCGCGACAACTTCCCTGCCGTCCCGCCCTCCGATTACAACCGCCTCTTTCCCGACTGGCAACAGCGTCTGCCGCAGTATATTCAGGGCGACGACCTGGTAGTGCCTCCCGACAGCTATTTCGCGATGGGCGACAATCGGGACGTCAGCTACGACAGCCGCTTCTGGGGATTTATCCCCAAGGAAAATGTTATCGGCCGCCCGATGTTCATTTACTGGTCTTTCGAAACGCCGCCCAACCAGTATTTGCATACCGCGCTTAGCGAGCGCGCTGGTTTTCTGGCGCATGTTGTCATTCACTTTTTTGACGAGACTCGTTGGCGGCGTACGTTGAAGGCGGTCCGTTGAAGTTCCTTCTTACCAGGCGCGGCGCCGTAGTTGCCGGAATCATTCTGGTGTTGGCATTGTTCCTCGTGCGCCCTGGAGCGCAGAGACTGCGCACGCGGATCGTGCGCTCCATCAGCCTGGCGCTGGGACGCCAGGTGGATGCAGGTTCGGTCACTGTGCGGCTGCTGCCTCAGCCTGGATTCGAATTGGAAAATTTTTTGGTTCACGATGACCCGGCGTTTGGCGCCGAGCCCGTGCTGCAATCATCCGACGTTGTCGCTCTGGTGCGAGTGAGCTCACTGCTGCGGGGACACCTTGAAATCTCCCGACTCAGTCTCAGCGAGCCCAGCCTCAATCTGGTGCGCAACCCTGAGGGACGGTGGAATCTCGAGGATTTGCTCGAGCGTGCCGCCAAGACTCCGGTGGCGCCGACCTCCAAGACTCGAAGCGAAGTGCGGCCCGGCTTCCCCTACATCGAAGCGGACCATGGCCGGATCAATTTCAAGTCTGGACCGGAAAAAAAACCTTACAGCCTCACCGAAGCCAATTTCGCCTTGTGGCAGGACTCGGAGAATGCCTGGGGTGTGCGCCTGAAGGCGCAACCGATGCGGACCGATTTCAATCTGAGCGACACCGGGTTGCTTGAGGTGGAAGGTTCCTGGGAGCGCGCCGTCAATCTTCACCAAACACCGCTTCAATTTGCTGTGCAGTGGGAGGGCGCCCAGCTCGGACAGGTGACCAAGCTGACCCTGGGCCAGGACAAAGGATGGAGAGGCGCCATCGACTTCACCGCGTCGCTCACTGGTACTCCCGAAGATCTCACGGTAGCTGCGGACACAACCGTGCAGGACTTCCACCGCTACGACATTGCCAGCGATAAAGCCTTGCGGCTGGCGGCTCATTGTGGCGGACACTACAGCTCCACGGATCACGTAGTCTCGAAGATCACATGCCGTGGTCCCGTTGGCGACGGCGTCATCGCGGTGGATGGGAGCGCGGCCCTTCTGTCCGCTTCGCCAGCCTACAATCTGACGTTACTTGCCCAGAAGGTGCCGGTTCAGCCCCTGGTTGATTTGGCGCGCCGTATGAAGAAGAACATCCCTTCCGGCATAGTCGCCACGGGCAAGCTGGACGCGGACCTTACCGTGCAGCGAGACACCAACCGCGGCGGCCCGATATGGGAGGGCGGCGGCGCGGTTGTGGCTTTGAACATGCGCTCCCCCGTTAACAATACCCGGCTCTCGCTGGAGAGGGTTCCTTTTGCGGTTTCCTCACATAGCGATTCGGCCCTCAGTGTCACAGCGAAGCGTGGGCAGAACCGGCGCATCCTTGCGGTCGTGGCTCACGTAGACGTAGGCCCCTTCAATGTTGGACTGGGCAGGCAGGCTGCCGCGACTGTGCATGGCCAGTTTTCGCATGCTGGATATTTTCTGGCGGTTGACGGGGATGCCGAAGTGCAACGGTTACTTGATATCGCTCGAACTGCCGGTTTGCCCGCCCCCCCGATGGCAGCCAACGGGGAGGCTCACATCAGCCTCCGCGTGGGCGGTAACTGGGCTGACTTTGCTCCTCCGGCAGTAACCGGAACAGCGCAGTTGAATTCGATCCACGCCCGGCTGCGGGGGTTGCGTGACCCTGTGGAAGTTACTTCAGCAAACCTTTCGCTGACCCCGAACACGACTGAAGTCCGAAAGCTAACCCTGGTCGCCGCAGGCAACACCTGGCGAGGTTCGATGACTCTGCCGCGGAACTGCGCGACCCCGCACACTTGTCCGATTCGCTTCGAACTTCGTGCGGACGAGATCGCCACAGCTGCGCTGGCTATGGCCGGTCCGGTTCCCGGAAAACAGCCCTGGTATCGCTTCCTGTCGTCGACCCGGCAGGCCTCGGCTGCCCAGTCTGCATCGGTACAGTCTTTATCGGTATCAGTCCAATCCCCATCGGCCCCCTCTGGTTCGAGCCAGTCCGGCTTGAGTCAATCCGCTTCTTTTCTGGCTTCGGTACATGCCGTAGGAAAACTCAGCGCCGGCAAGGTGCTGATTCGCACCCTGGTCGCAAGCCACGTATCGGCGGATGTTGAGCTTGAACAAGGAAGGCTGCAACTGACAAATCTGCAGGGCGACGTTCTGGGCGGGCGTCACAGAGGCGATTGGATGGCCGACTTTACCGCCAGCCCTCCCACTTTCGGCGGTAACGGCGAATTGCAAAACATCGCGCTCGGACAGTTGGCTGAAGCCATGCATGACGGGTGGATCACGGGCACTGCGGATTTAGGGTACCGGGCGAGTACGTCCGGATGGAGCAAGGATGAATTGCTTTCTGCCGCCACCGGAAGCCTGCAGGCGGAGGCACGCGACGGATCCATGCCCCATCTCGTGCTGGCCGGGGAGGCCGGGGAGGCCGGGGAGGCCGGTCCATTGCGACTCAATAAGCTGTGGGGACGATTGCGTCTGCGCGAGGAGAAGTTCGAGATAGAGGAAGGCAAACTGCAGACCCCGTCCAGCATCTATCAACTCAGAGGCACGGCTTCCTTGAATCGGGATCTTGACATTAAACTGACGCGCGACGGCGCTCGTGGCTTCAATATCACGGGCACATTGACCCAGCCACACGTGGTCATGAATACCACTCAGGACACGCAGGCTGCGCTCAAACCATGAAGCTCAGCGTCAACTGTTTCCTGCTTACTCTTATCCTTAGTCTCAACTCTATCCTGACGCAGACCTCCTGGTCTCAAACCAGGTCCAGAGCGAATCCCATTCAGGTGGCAAGCGCCGAGAGCAAACTGCAACACTTGCAGAACAACGGAGAACAGGCGCATCCCGATCCGGCCCCCACCGAATTCAGTGAACAGGAAATCAACGCCTTCTTCGCATCCGGGAACGTCGAGTTGCCCGCGGGGGTGCAGTCGGTAATCCTTCAGGAGCAGCCGGGAGTCGTAGTCGGCACTTCACGTGTAGACTTCGATCAAGTCAGGACTGGCAAGAATTCCTACAATCCGCTGTTATCGGTCTTCAGCGGACTGCACGATGTGGTGGTGAAGGCCCACGCACGCGGCGAGCACGGTCAGGGACTGGTTCAGGTGGATTCGGTTTCAATCGATGGCGTCGAAGTTCCCCGGTTCGTTCTGGAACTGTTTGTCGAAAAATATCTCGCGCCCAAATATCCCAACATCGGCATCGACTCTCGCTTTGCCCTGCCGGCTCGGGTGGATGCGGCGATAGTTGGGTTACACAAAGTCACTTTGACCCAGAAATAGTCGCGAGGGGGCCATGATTATTCGCGACAGCCGACGCAGGATGTGTGCTGAGGCGCATATCCCGCTCCCCGCAAGACTTTCCCCGGCAATGCTCCCGTCATCTTGCCCTGATCGATAACCGAAACTCCGTTGACCAGGACATACTCCATTCCCTGCGAAAGCTGGTTGGGATTTTCGAACGTTGCGAGATCGCGGATGGTCGACGGGTCAAAGAGCACAATATCCGCCCACATGCCCGCTTTCAGCACTCCGCGATCTGTCAGGCGCATACGCTGTGCGGGCAGGGCTGAACATTTGCGAATCGCATCTTCCAGGCTGAGTTTCTTTTCCTCGCGAACATATTTGCGCAGGATGCGCGGGAAAGTCCCGTAAGCACGAGGGTGAGGATGCTCCTGACCGAGAATTCCGTCCGGGGATGCGCCTGAAGAATCGTTGTCGAACGAAACCCACGGCTGCTGCAAGGCCAGGCTCACATCGGGTTCCGACATACCGAAAACTGCCACTTCGGTGGCTGCGTTGTCCTCGATCAACAGGTCAAACAGCGCGTCCATCGGATCTTTGTTCTGAATCTTCGCCACTTCCGCCAGGGTCTTGCCTTGCAGCGGAAGCAGTTTGGGATTTTGCACCACGCCGATCAAGATCGCCTCCGGGCCGGGGATCTCCTGCCACTCGTTATCCCAGTCGCTCGACGCTGTTGTCATATCTTTTCGCATACGAGCACGCATGGCCGGATCTTTGAGACGCTCGATGAACCTGGCGTCGCCGCCGTCGTGCGCCCAGGGGGGAACGAAAGCTGAAAACTCGTTGAACCACGCGGTATACGCGTAGGTGTCAGCGGTGACGTCCATGCCTTGCGCACGGGCCGCGTTGATTTTGGCGACGACTTCCGGCATACGCCCCCAGTTTTCTTTTCCTGCAACTTTGATGTGCCAGATTTCAACCGGCAGATGGCCCTCGCGCCCGATGCGCAAAGCCTCGTCGATCGCGGGCAGAACGGCACTACTCTCATTGCGCATATGGGTCGCGTAAATCCCGCCAAATTTCCCCGCTTCAGACGCGAGCGCGATCAACTCTTCCGTCTTCGCGTAGGGGGCGGGAGCGTACTCGAGTGAAGTGGAAAGTCCAACTGCGCCTTCGTGCATCGCCTGCCGAACCAGTCCCTTCATTTGATCGAGTTGAGCCGTGGTCGGCTGCTTGTCGTCGTCTCCCAGCACCATGCGTCGGACCTGCGTGGCGCCGACGTAGCTGGCAAGATTTATCCCCATTCCCTGTTTTTCCAGACGAGCGAAATATTGCTGAAAAGTGCGCCAATCAGAGGTGATGTGATAGTGGTCGTACCGCTTCTGGTCAGCAACGATGATGGCGTCATTCTGGGGCGCGGCCGACCCGCCTTCGCCAGTAATCTCCGTAGTGATGCCCTGGTAAATCTTCGAAGGCAGTCGGGGTTCGACGAGGATGGTCAGTTCCGACTGGCCCAGCATGTCGATGAAGCCCGGAGCCACGACCATGCCGTGGGCGTCGATGGTTCGATTTCGTTGAGCAGCAGCAAGGTTCCCGATGGCAGCAATTTTTCCGGCGCGAATCCCCACGTCGCCCGAATACCACGGCGATCCGGTGCCGTCGACGATGTGGCCATTTGTAATGACGATGTCGAAGGACGGCGGAAGTGGCATGGCCTGCGATGACAACAGTTGAATGCTGACCAGCAACAACAGGCCAGTTAGCAACTGCCGGTTACCAGCTCTGAACTTTCTGACTCCCATGGCTCGTTCGTCCTCTTTTTCTTCGACGGCCGGTCTCCCAGACGCCAGACGGCCGGCGAACTTTTTCCTGATTAAGCCAGCAGCTGCGCTTTTGGCCATCGGCCCAACACCGCGCCCAGAGCCACCCAGACTCCCAGGGCGAGCCATTCATAGCGGTTGAAGTGTCCCGGGACTACAGGGAGCACCTTCATTAGTATCATCAGCAAACCGACAGCGCCGCCGACAAGCGCCACGCATCGCTGGCGGATGTCGTTCACGATTCGATAGTAGGACGCGCATGCGGCAAGGATTCCAACCGCAGCGGCCGCCGACCCGACTTCGGTAACCGGCACGAGAATGGCATCCCCAAGGAACATGCACGCCGCAGTGGCAATACCGACAAGCAGGACTGCGACGGAAGGCGTTTGGTTGCGGGGATGGATGTGGCCGATGCGGCCCGGAATCAGACCGCGACGTCCAATTCCAAACAGCAAACGGCTGGCGGCGACAAAGTTGCCGTTGAAGCATTTGAAAAGCGACAGCAACGCCGCGGCGAGAATGACGCTGACAATCCATCTTGCGCCAACAGCGTCCTCGAAGGCCACCGCGGTCATGAATTTTTCACCCGCCAGATTCCGCCAGGGCGCAACGTAGGCCACGGCAGCGATGATGATGGTGTAAAAGAGAACGCCCACCACGATCGCCAACCAGATCGCGGTGAGAAAACCGTGCTCGCGAAGTTCCGGACTCGATTCCTCCGCCGCTTTGCCCACCGACTCGTATCCGGTCATGAAATAAAGCACGATCTGCAGCACCAGCAGCACAGAGACAAACCCGCCATGCGTGAACAAGGGCGGAAAGTTGCGCGGGGCCCCCTTACCGACGCCCACGCTGACGAACACAACGAAGAGCGCCAGTGTCCCGAAGGTTGTCCAGTTCTGAAACGTAGCGCTGAGGCGAACGCCGCGGTAGTTGAGCAACGTGATAAGGCCGGTAAGTCCCAGTCCGATGAACAGGTGCGGCAAATACACCGGCCGTTCGGCGATGCGATAAATCTCCATGGAGTCGAGCGCTGGGAAAATGTAAGCCGCGATTTTGCCGACGGCGACAGCCTCCCACGGACAAACGATGAAGTAGGAAAGCACCATCATCCATCCAGTGGCGTAACTGATGGATTGCGGGAAAACTTTCGCGGTGTAGGCGACCTCGCCGGATGCGTCGGGTATTGCCTTGACTAGCCGGGCGTAGACGTAGCCGACCGGAAGCAGCATCGCGCCGCCAATTGCAAACCCAAGGACAGCGCCCAGCGCCCCGCCGCGCAGCAGCCAGTCGTCCATGACGACCAGCCAGCCCACGCCGACCATGGTCCCCCATCCCAGCGTGAAGTAATCGACAACGCGCAGTTTGCGGGCGAGTGTAATCAAGGAAACTTTCTTAACCGCTGTCGGTTTGAAGGGATATGGCTAGAACAGGCACAACAGCTCGTACAGCAAATTCGCCGCCAGGAGCGAGGTGATTTCCCCGTTGTCGTACGGCGGCGAAACCTCCACCAGATCGCACCCAATCAGCTTCAGGCCTCTGAGCGTGCGTACCAGATCCAGAATCTGCGCGCTGGAAAGTCCGCCCACCTGCGGCGTGCCTGTACCCGGCGCAAAGGCAGGATCGACGACGTCGATGTCCAGCGTGACGTAGACCGGCCTGCCGCGCAGCTTCTTCAGATGCCGGTTGACCAGCTCGACGCCGCCGCGATGAAACTCTTCCGAAGTCACAATCTTGATTCCGTTCTTACGGGCGAAATCAAAGTCGGTATCCGAGTATACCTGGCCGCGCAATCCCACTTGCAAAGCATAACCCTTCTCGATGAGGCCTTCTTCGATGGCATACTTCACCGGCGTGCCGTGGGAATGCGGGCTGCCGAAATAGCCGCCCCAGGTGTCGCCATGAGCATCGAGCTGCACGAACCCAACCGGACCAAAATGACGATGAATTGCCCGAAGGATAGGCAAAAGGATGGAATGATCTCCGCCCACGCAAACCGTGCGGGCACCGGTTCGCAGGACATCACCCAGTTGCTCGGTGATTCTCTGGTAGGTATCTTCAATCGAAAGTGGGTTGATCGAAAGGTCGCCAAAGTCCCCGATCCTCCACTTCTCGAAGGGATTAGTTTTCAGAACCGGATTCCAAGGCCGGATCATGGCCGATTGCACACGCACGTTTCGTGGTCCGAATCGCGCCCCCGGACGGTAGGTTGTGCCTCCATCGAAAGGAATACCGATCAGTGCCAGGTCTAATTCCCCGGGACGTGGAATGTGAGGTAACCGCATGAACGTCGGCACACCGGAGAAACGCGGGTAGACGAGCGCGTCGACCGGCATGGGATGCGGCTTTGCGGTTTTCCTGGATTTCGTTTTCCTGGCTTTCATAGGGGGCGAATTTTCGACCGGGCGAATTATAGACCGCGCGAATTATAGCCCATTAGGGATGCACTGCCGGTTTCTAAATCGATCAATCGCAGCCCCTCTTCAGCAGTTTCGCTTCCGGGTCCTGTGTTATGTTTTAACCGTTCCGACACCACAAGCGAGGCGCCATGCCGCGATACGAATATCGTGCTCTCAAGCCTGTCCCCGCAGCCGAGAAAGCCTTCCTGGCATGGATTGACGAACTGGATCGCAAGTTTACGAATCGCGATCCGGAACTCCGCAGCGATGTGGTCCGTGAAGCGCTGCACCAACTGTATCTGGGACGAGCCTACGCCGCTCCCGATCCCTCGGCGCCACTGGCGATGCAAACTCTTGTCCATTCTTTTGATCCCCGCAATGCCACGCTGGAGCCGGAAACATACGGTGACACCGACGTTGCGAAGTACAACGAACGCAAGCCTCTGATCTGGTTTTGGATGATGTACGACCGTTCTCCCGCAGGCTTGAATCACTGGCTGGGGCACAAAGTAAGAGCCATGCTGGCCCGGCATGTTTTCAAGCATTGCGGCGACAACGTAAAGATTTTTCACGGCGTGGAATTCTCATTCGGCTATAACCTGACCGTGGAAGACAATTGCACCATCCACAAGTACGTTCTGCTCGATGACCGCGGCGAGATCATTATTCACGAAGGCTCATCTGTTTCCGATTACGCCAATATCTATTCGCATGCGCACGACCTCAACGACGGCATGATTGTGAGCAACCACAAGACTGAAATCGGGCCCAAGGCGCGTATCACGTATCATGCGACCGTGTTAAGCGGTGTCAAAGTTGGCGAGCACGGCATGGTGGGATCGATGGGAGTCGCATCGAAAGACGTTGACCCCTTCACCGTGGTCGGCGGCATTCCCGCCAAGCCGATCAAGATAAAAACGATCGCGCCAAAAGAAGTGCAAAAGTCACCGGAAACGAGTTAGCCTTCCGAAATCTGTTGGACCCGTTTCATGTCACATCCGACACTCCCACATTGTCATCCGAGCGCAGCCTTTGGTACGGCAAAGCCGGACGAAGGCAAGTGAAGGACCTATGTATTTCTCTGCAAGCGCCCCTGGTGTCGGCTGCGCTGTCTGTGGTCGCGAACGAATGCACAGGTCCTTCACAGGAGTCCTTCGTGTAGCGAAGGACTCCTCTTCGTCAGGATGACAGTACCCACTGTGGGACCGCGCGAAATCACGGCTTCGCGTGTTAGTATCGAAACCAGTCTCGCATGAACCTGCAACATATTGACATCCTGGACGTGGTGTTCCAGTTGATCGCTTTCATGTTTGCGATCAGCGTTCACGAGTCTGCCCACGCCTGGATGGCCAACCTCCGCGGCGACCCGACGGCTCGCATGCTGGGCAGGATTACACTCAATCCGATCAAGCATATTGATCTGTTTGGAACCCTGTTGCTGCCCGCGGTCGCGATGCTCACACATCTTCCGGTTCTCGGTTGGGCCAAGCCCACGCCAGTCGACCCGCGGAACTTCAAGAATCCCGTGCTTGATGACATCCTCACATCGATAGTCGGACCAATTAGCAACTTTGTGGTTGCAACCGGCGCTGTGCTGATCTTGATTCTTATTAAGTCCACCTCACCCGCGGGCGAGGAAATAGTTTTCGGTACGCTTCAGGGTTCTACTTTTCCTGACAACAATTCGCTGCTCGTGCCATTGTGCAAGCTGGTATTTGCGTTAATGGTGATCAATATCGTGCTGGCTGTTTTCAATCTCATCCCGGTTCCGCCCCTCGATGGCAGTCATGTGGTACGCCATCTGCTGCCTGCCGGAATGCTTCGGATTTACGATACCGTCGGCACATTTGGCTTGCTCCTTCTTGTGTTTTGGGGTGGCGGCCTCTTAAGCAAGCTGATCAATCCTGTCTTCGCCCTTTTCATAGGCATTCTTCTGAGAATCTGATGACCTCTCGCTCCAGTCAACGCAAACGCGTGCTCAGCGGTATGCGCTCCACCGGCAAGCTCCATCTGGGGAATTATGTCGGAGCTTTGGACAACTGGGTGCGTATGCAGGACCAGTACGACTGCTTCTTCTTCGTTGCGGACTGGCACGCGCTTACCACTGATTACGCCGATACCTCAAAGATCAAAGAGAACTCGCTGGAAGTATTGCTCGACTGGCTGGCCGCCGGGCTCGATCCCGAGCGATGCACCATGTTCATCCAGTCACATGTGCCGCAGCATGCCGAGTTGCATTTGCTGTTTTCCATGATCACGCCTCTCGGCTGGCTGGAGCGCGTGCCCACCTACAAAGAGCAGCGCGAAAATATTGCGGAAAAAGATCTAAGCACCTACGGATTTCTCGGCTACCCGCTCCTGCAGGCCGCGGACATCCTCATCTACAAGGGCGACTTTGTTCCGGTAGGCGAGGATCAGGTTCCACACGTCGAACTGACTCGGGAAGTCGCGCGACGCTTCAACATGTTCTATACCCGCAAAGGCTCCTACGTTTTTCCTGAGCCGCAACCATTGCTTACTCCGGCCGCGAAACTTCCAGGGACCGACGGCCGGAAAATGTCGAAGTCGTATGGCAACACCATCCTGCTTACCGATCCCGAGCCGGTCGTTCGGCAGAAACTCAAGACGATGGTGACCGACCCGGCACGTGTCCGTCGCAGCGATCCCGGCAATCCCGACATCTGCCCTGTGGGTGATCTGCACAAGATTTTCAGTGACCGGCCGACTATCATGAAAGTGGACGAGGGTTGCCGTTCAGCCGGCATCGGATGTATCGAGTGCAAGGGCTGGGCAGCAGACGCACTGGTCAGCGTCCTCAATCCCATGCAGGAGCGGCGAAAGAAATATGAGGACAATCCACGCCTAGCCTGGGATATTCTGGAGGCAGGTTCCTCCCGGGCAGGCAAGGTAGCGGGGGCTACCATGAACGAAGTGCGCGAGGCTATGGGGATGACGCTCGCTTACTAAGCCTCCGGAAGCGCCACGAGTACAGCGGGCAATCGGAAATCAGGGAACAATGGCTGAGAATTTTAAAATCGCGTCGCTCGAAGCTTCCCTGCCGGAAACTGGGCCCCTGGCTCCGGTAGTGCAAATGCCCTCAGCGCAGAAACCAAAGCCGGAAAGTGACTACCCTTTCTCGGTCATGGTCAGCGACGTTTACGAAGGTCCGCTTGACCTCTTGCTGGACCTGATCCGCAAGCAGGACATCGATATTTACGACATTCCGATCGCCCGAATCACGGCGCAATATTTGGCCTACGTCGAGAAGTTGCGGGAACTGGATGTGAACGTCGCCGCCGAATTCATCTACATGGCGGCCGTGCTCATCCACATCAAGTCGAAGATGCTGCTGCCACGCGATCCCGACGCGCCGGCAGGCGCCGAAGAAGATCCGCGCGCGGAACTGGTCAACCGGCTGATCGAACATGAAAAATTCAAATCAGCGGCACAGATGCTATTGCAGAAACAGCAGATCGAAGACGCCGTACGCTCCAATCCCGCGATCAGGGAATTTATGGATGCGGAAGGAACGGAGCCTGAGCTGGCCGCAGACATCATTGATCTGGTGAAAACCTTCCAGCAAATCATGGAGCGCGCCCGAACTCGCCCGATGCTCCAGGTCGACGAGGAAACAGTGTCGGTCGGCCAGATGATTGACTACCTGCGGAGGAGGCTCGCGCTCGAGGACAAACCTCTGCGGCTGAAACAGATCCTGCGCAACGTGAATTCACAGCAGGCGCTGGTGTGCATGTTTCTGGCTCTGCTGGAAATGGTGCGGCTGCAAGCCATTCAACTGCGGCAAGACCACCTTTTTGGCGAGATCCTGTTGCGCAAACATACCGGCTTCGAAGCGATCGTTGCCGAGCAAGCGGCAGTGCGAGATGACTGGCGCTAGTATCAAAAAAATGTAGGCGCGAGCGTCGCGCTCGTGCGGAAGAGGCACGAACCAAGCCAGCAAGAGCGGGACGCTCGCGCCTACACAAAACGAAACTGAGTTGTGGGGCACCTACATGAGTCTCAAAGCGAAACTGGAAGCAATTATTTACGCGGCGGAAACGCCGATCACCCTAGACCACATCGTTGAGCTCTTGAGCGAATCTGCGATTGCCGAAGGCGCAACCGAAGATGAGGTCAGGTCGCATATCCGCGTCGCGCTTGAAGAACTGATGGATGACTGCGGCGCCAGCCAGCGTGGCATTGAAATTCGCCAGGTGGCGGGCGGATACCGGATGTCCACCAAGCCCGAGCATCACGACGTGGTGCGCGATTTTGCCAGGAGTCTAAAGCCGCCGATTCGGCTGTCGCTTCCGGCACTGGAAACTCTGGCGGTGATCGCCTACAAGCAACCCGTCACCGTGCCGGAGATCAGCGAGATTCGTGGCGTGGATTCGAGTGGGGTGATTGCCACTCTGCTTGACCGCAAGCTCATAACAACCGCGGGCCGAAAGGCAGTTATCGGCCGGCCAATTCTCTATAAGTCCACAAAAGAATTCCTGCTGCGCTTCGGTCTCAAAGACGTAGGTGAACTGCCCAGCATGGAAGAATTCGAAAAGCTGGTGGCGGAATCGTTCCAGAGTGAACTGACGCCGTTGTCGGATAGTCCTGCGGAAGTGGCAACTCCGGTCGCTGCTGATGAACAGATGCCGGCGGAACCGGCCAATGAGCTCGAGACTGTCCCTTCTGATCCGCTTGTGGAAAGCGAACCGGCTGCAACCGAAAAAGATCCAGCCGCTTAGAACGGTGGGGGGCTCGCCGTTCCACCCGATTGCTTCCCCTATAACGAAATCGTATTCGTCTCTCGACCGAAAGATGAAATCCCATGCCCGCTGAACGTCTGCAAAAGATCATCGCCGCCGCGGGAATCGCTTCCCGTCGCAAAGCGGAGCAATTCATCACTGGCGGACTGGTATCGGTGAATGGGAAGGTAGTCACAGAACTCGGCAGCAAGGCCGACGCCGAGCATGATCACATTCGGGTGAATGGCAAGCTCCTGCACGGCGCGCAGAAAAATGTGTATCTGCTGATGAACAAGCCCAAAGGCTATATCACCGCGGTGAGCGACCCAGAGCGGCGACCTACGGTGATGGACCTGCTCCGCGGCGTAGGTGTACGCGTGTATCCGGTTGGCCGCCTCGATTACGCCAGTGAAGGCCTGTTGCTCCTGAGCAACGATGGAGAGCTCGCGGCCGCACTCATGAAGGCTTCCTCCCACGTGCCTAAGACTTATCTGGTGAAAGTGGCAGGTGTACCGTCAGTCGAGAGCCTGACAAAGCTGCGTTCGGGTGTCTTCATCCAATCCAAAGGTGGCAGGAGATCGAAAACCGCGCCGGCCAAGATCGAAGCGATTCGCGAGGCGGACAATCCCTGGTTTGAAGTCACGCTGATCGAAGGGAAAAACCGGCAGATAAGGCGGATGTTTGAGACGGTGGGCCATCATGTCGAGAAGATCAAGAGAGTGCGCTACGGACCTTTGCAGCTCGATGTGCCACCGGGAAAGTTCCGGCATTTGACGCTCAAAGAAGTTACCCGCCTGAAATCCGCTATCAAGTAATCTTGGGATTAGTCCAGCGAGGATTGATTCGGAGACGCAGGCAGATCGCCAGCGCCACCACGAACCGTAAATCGAAGCATGATTAAACTGGATTCCAACGAGAACCCATTCGGCCCGTCGCCCCTCGCTGTCAAGGCCATGCAGGCTGCGCTCGCGGACTGTGGGAGCTATCCCGATGACGATGCCTCCGCCTTGCGCACCAAACTCTCCAAACTGCACGGAGTAAGCGAAGAACAGATCCTCGTCACCAGCGGCCTCACTGAACTGCTGGGCATGATCGCCAGAACGTTCCTCGCGGCTGGCACACCTGGCTTGAGTGCAATTACCAGCGAGCGGTCGTTTATCGTCTACCGCATTGCGACCGAAGCGTCGAATGCCCGATTCATCGAGGTGTCAACCCTGAGAGACGGCTTCGATTTGCACGGCATTGCCGCTGCGATTGATCCCACTACACGCATTGTCTTCCTGGCAAATCCCAATAATCCCACCGGCACGGTGGTGACAGCCGACGAGGTTGATCAGTTCCTGAAACGTATCCCCGAACACGTTATCGTTGTACTCGACGAGGCTTACTACGAATTCGCAGCGGCCTTTGCTGACCAGCGCGGAGTGAAGTATTCGCACTCGCTGGATTACCTTCGGCAAGGCCGCAACGTTATCGTCCTGCGGACATTCTCGAAAGTGCATGGGTTGGCGGGAGCGCGGATCGGATACGGGATCGCGTCAGCCCGCCTGGTGGAGAGCATATCGCGCCATCGCGCCCTGTACAGCGTGTCCAGTCTGGCCCAGGCGGGAGCATTGGCAGCACTTGACGACAACGCTCATGTCCGCAAAGCCATCGACAACAACACCGGGCAGTCGGAACGGCTCGTCGCCGCCCTGGCCGGACTCGGGTATAAGACCACTGTTCCTTGGGCAAATTTTTTGTTTTGCGAATTGGGGCAGGACGCCGTCAAATTCGCACAACGTCTGCAATACGAAGGAATCGCGTTGCGCGCTTTAGGACAGTGGGGAGCGCCGCAGGCAATCCGCATGACGATCGGGACGCCGGAGCAAAATGATGCGCTTTTGAAGGTGATGCAGAAGTTGAAGGATTCCAGCTAGGTTTTTCGCGGTTCACTCTCTCTTCTTCGCCAGTGGCAATTCGGCGGCGCCATACAATCCTGCGTCGCTTCCGAGCAACGCCCGCGTGACGATCGTCCTGGTGGGCCCTTCGGAGTCCACCTGGCCCGAAGCACCCTGCCCATCCGACAGCGGCGAACGTGGAGCCGTGGCCGCATAAATCAACGAGCGCAGACGCAATTCTTCAAACACGAATGGCGAGAACGCCTCCCAGGCGCTGGCAACTCCTCCGCCAACCACGTACATCGGAAGATTGAACGCGTTCACCAGGTTTGCGATGCAAATTCCTAATGCTCGTCCCAGCCTGCCGAAGATTTTCCCGGCCTCTTCGTCGCCTTGAATCGCCAGATTGTAGACCGCCTTGGCGTTGAACTCCGGATCTGAGTTTGCCGCACGCGCCAGTCCTGGCGCGCGGCCCGAGGCAATCGCTTCTTTCGCCATTCGCACCACCGCCGTCGCCGACGCGTATTGCTCCACGCAGCCCCGGTTGCCGCAACCACACTGTGGTCCCTCCGGTTCCACCGTCATGTGACCGAACTCGCCAGCCATTCCCGTCATACCGTGCCAGATGCGCCCTTCGAGAACGATCCCTCCGCCTACACCTGTCCCCAGCGTCAACATGATCATGTCGTCTACGTCTTTTGCCGCGCCCAGCCATTTTTCGCCCAGGGCGGCAACGTTGGCGTCGTTCTCCAAAATCACCCGCGTTCCCAGACGCTGCTCAATCTCGGCCTGCACCGGGGACTCCGCCCAGCCTGGCAGATTGGGCGACTCGCGAAGCATGCCGGTTTTCATATCGATGATGCCGGGCATTCCAATGCCAATTCCCTGCAGAGATCCGGCGTCGCCATACTTTACCGCAAGAACGCGAATCGCATCGCACATATCGTGGATAACGCGGTCCTTGCCCAGAGCAACCCGGGTGCCGAGAGTGACCTTCTCCATCAAATCGCCCTGTTCATTTACGGCGGCGATGCGAAGGTTGGTCCCGCCCAGGTCGACCCCGATCGAGAAGTTAGACATAGGTGAGTAGCCTACCAAATTTCAGATTACACATTGCGATATGAGGCGCTGCAGCTTTGCCCCCGACCCGGAGGGCAGGATGCCGGCGCTGCAGCCTGAACTTATTTCTGACACTTTGGGCAGTAGTGGCTGCTGCGGCCAGCAATCACCAGACGCTTGATCGGAGTCTTGCACACCAGGCAAGGCTCTCCTTCCCGGCCATACACACGGTGCTGCAACTGAAAGAATCCCTCCTCGCCATCGGCGTCCACATAATCTGAAACCGAAGATCCGCCCAGGGAAATCGCCTCCTGTAATACTTCCTTAAGAGCGAGGTAAAGCCGACGCAGATCTTCGTGCGTAAGCGATGCGGCCCGGCGCCGCGGCCGCACACCCGCACGGAATAACGCCTCATCGGCGTAAATGTTCCCCACTCCGCTCAGGAGTTTCTGGTTCAGAAGGGCACTCTTGATCGGAGTCTTGCGGCCCTGGAAGAGTTTTACGAACTGTTCGAGCCGGACATCGAGCGGCTCGGATCCGGCAGCCTGAAAACCGTGATCCACACTCAAACGACCGAAGCGCCGAGGATCTACGAAACGCAATTCCCTGCCCGAGGCGAGCTTCACAACCGCATGGGTGTGTTTAGCGATTTCAGCTCCCGCCTCGCAAACCAGCAACCGCCCGGTCATCCCCAGGTGAACGATCCACTGAGCAGATGCCTCGGTCGGTATTTGTGTGGAGCGGACACGCTTGCCTGCCGTAGGTTTGGTTCCTCTTAATCCCCGGCTTTTGTCACGCCCCTTCGCGGGCGAGGGCGCCCGCGCCACACGAGCAGATTCGAGGTCCAAGACGATGTGCTTGCCGACCCGTCGCACTCCTGCAATACGCCGTGATTCCAGCGTAGCGGCTATCTCGGCGGCAGATGATTTCAACGGCTCGGGCTTTGAACCCAGCCAGACTGATTCGATCACATCGCCGCTAACCCTGCTGGCCAGGCCGCGCGCAATCGTTTCAACCTCGGGTAGTTCAGGCATTGAAATAGTGTACAGTCGACGGTCGCCATATCGACGACCACGCCCTGATCCTGACGACCGAAGACCGAAGTCTGACGACTAGCCCAACAATTGCCCATCGGCCGGCCGGCAGGTTATCATTGACGGTACACATCAGCCCCTTTTTCCCTGCAATTCAATGCAAAGAAGTTCCTCGTGGGCATAAAGTGTGTGCGACCCTGTTATGCGGCCGCGATGGCCGTCATCCTGTTCCACGGAGTGTGCTTTGAAGAAGGGTAAGACTGCGGTCATCGTGGGTGCGCAGTGGGGCGACGAGGGCAAGGGCAAGATCGTCGACGTTCTTTCGGAAAACTTCTCCGTCGTTGCCCGCTACGCCGGCGGCCACAATGCCGGCCACACCGTCATTATCAACGGGAAAAAATTCATCCTTCAACTGGTGCCCTGCGGGGTCCTGCGTCCGGGCTGCCGTAGTGTGATCGGCAACGGAGTCGTCCTCGATCCGGTCGCACTGCTGAAAGAGGTTGGCGCCTTGCGTGAAACCGGCGTGAAAGTAGATGGCAGCCTTTTTGTCAGCAATCGCGCCCACGTCATTCTTCCCTACCACCGCATGATCGAGCTGGCTTCGGAAAATGCCCCGGGCCGGGTCAAGATCGGCACCACTTCGCGGGGCATCGGCCCGGCCTACGAAGACAAGATGGGACGGCGCGGGCTTCGTGTTGCCGACTTGCTCGATCTGAAGCTTCTGCGGACGCACATCGACAATGCCTGTCGCGAGAAGAACATGATCGCGCACGCGTTATTCAACTCCGAACCTCTCGACCCTGACAAAATGTATCAGGAATATGCCGAAGCCTCGGCGAAGGTCGCCCCATTTGTGTGCGATACCGCCGCGCTGCTGAACCAGGCGATCACGGACGGTGAGTCGGTGGTGTTCGAGGGTGCGCAGGGCACGATGCTCGACATCGATCATGGCACCTATCCCTTCGTGACTTCTTCCAGCGCAACGTCAGGCGGGGCGGTCACCGGAACCGGAGTCGCTCCCACTGCCATAGACACTGTCATCGGAGTCACCAAGGCGTACTGTACGCGGGTGGGTGGGGGCCCCTTCCCTGCCGAAGCTCACGACGAGCGCGGAGATTTGCTGCGCGCCCGGGGCAACGAGTACGGAGCAGTCACGGGGCGTCCCCGTCGCTGTGGCTGGCTTGACTTGCCTCTGTTGCGATACGCTGGCATGATTAACGGCACCTCCTGGCTGGTGGTTACCAAGCTTGATGTGCTGGATGAACTGGCCGAGATTCCAGTCTGCGTGGGCTACAAGATCAACGGCAAGGAGACGGCGGAAATTCCGGCGCATGCCAGTGGTTATGATGCGATCGAATGCGTCTACCGTACGATGCCGGGCTGGCGTACTCCCACCCAGGGCATTACGGAATTCGAAAAGCTGCCCAAAGCGGCACGGGAGTATCTGGATTTCCTCGAGAAGGAAAGCGGGGCTCGGGTAGGAATGGTTTCCACGGGACCGGGGCGCGAACAGACGATGTTCGTGGACAGTTTCTCTACTGAACTTAACGCATTGACCGGACAGAAAGCTGGGGCCCGGTAAAATTTAACCGAGGGAGCAGGTGATGGTTGTACTGGCGGTTACATGGATGGCGAAAGTAGGCCGTGAGAGCGAGATGGCCGGAGTTTTTTCCAGGCTAACCGAGGAATCACGCAGGGAACCCGGCTGCGTCATGTATCAGGTTCACCGCCACAAAACCGAACCGCGTCGTTTCTTCATCTATGAGCAATACAAAGATGACGCCGCTCTCGAAGCCCATCGCGCCGCACCTCACTTCCTGCAGTACGCCAAAAAAGAGCTACCGAAAATAGGCGACCGTGTAGAAGGCCACCTCTACAGCCTTTTGGACTAGCAGCCAGGCATATGGGGTCGCGGGCGACTCGCCCGCGGGTTTGGCGTCACTTCCCTTTATCCGCCATCAGCACGCCGCCCGAAGCATAGCTCTCCTTCGATAGCTCCTGAAAAGTGACCACAACGGCCTCGCGGCGGGCACCCGCCTCTTCCACCATGGCATCGGTAATGCGCTGTGCCAGCTTGCGTTTTTGATCGGCCGTGCGGCCAGTCAGCATCGTTACTTGAACCAGTGGCATGGAAGCACCTGTGGTCAGCAGTCAGCCAGCTTATTGCGCCAGCTCGTATCCTGCGAAAAAGAAACTTAACTCGAATCTGGCCGTGTCGTCGGCGTCGGAACCATGGATCGCGTTGTACTCGATGCTGGTTGCCCACTTCCTGCGAATCGTCCCTTCCTCCGCATTCGCCGGATTGGTAGCGCCCATCAGCTTGCGCAAATCCGCAATAGCGTTTTCCTTCTCCAGCGCCAGCGCCACGATGGGACCGCTGGACATGAAGTCAGTCAGTGAGGTAAAGAACGGCTTGCTGGCGTGGACAGCATAAAACTGCTCGGCCTGATGCTTGGAAATCTCGACCATTTTCATGCACAGGATATTAAAACCGTTTTTCTCGAATTGCTCGATGATGTCGCCAATCGCCTTTTTGCGGACGGCGTCAGGCTTAACAATGGTCAAAGTACGTTGAAGTGTTTTCATTTGTGTAGGTGTTTAGTCCTTGGTTTCGCCGAAAATGTTAACTGAGATCCGGGAACTGCTATCCGACAACTGAGCGTTAAACTTTCACTCCCATCACCGCTGCAACGGTTTCGCCAATATCCGCCGGCGATTTGGCGACTCGAATTCCCGCCGCTTCCATAGCCTTGATCTTCTCCGCCGCCGTGCCCTTGCCGCCGGAGATGATCGCCCCGGCATGGCCCATACGTCGTCCCGGAGGCGCAGTTTGACCCGCAATAAATCCGACCACCGGCTTTCGCATGTGCGCTTTGATGTAGTCTGCCGCGGTCTCCTCGGCGTTGCCGCCGATCTCGCCAATCATGATTACAACCTCGGTCTGCGGGTCACGGTTGAACAGCTCCAGCGCATCCAGAAAATTGGTGCCGATAATGGGATCGCCACCGATACCGATCGCAGTGGATTGCCCGATCGCACGCGTGGTGAGCTGGTAGACGGCTTCATAGGTCAGCGTCCCCGATCGCGATACGATACCCACAGGCCCTTCTTTGTGAATGCGGGCAGGCATGATGCCGATCTTGCAATGCCCGGGCGAAATGATGCCTGGACAATTGGGCCCAATCAGTCGCGAACGTCGATTCTGCAGGAACTCCCAGGCGCGAACCATGTCAAGCGTCGGGATGCCCTCGGTGATGCAGACGATCAATTCGACTTCAGCGTCCGCCGCTTCCATGATCGCGTCGGCGGCATACGGAGGAGGTACAAAGATGACCGAAGCATCCGCCCCGGTCTTGTCGACAGCCTCCTGCACTGTGTTAAAGACCGGCCAGCCTTCGTGTGTGGTGCCTCCCTTGCCGGGAGTGACTCCACCCACGATCTGCGTGCCATATTCCGCACAGGCCCTGGCGTGAAATGTTCCTTCCCGCCCGGTCAGCCCCTGAACAATCACCCGCGTCGACTTATTAACCAGAATGCTCATTTTATTTCTTTTTGCTTCCCTAAAACTTTTGTCATCCTGAGCGAAGCTAGCCGATTCGCCTGCGAATCGGCGTAGTCGAAGGACCTGCTTTCAACCGCCCTCTAGGCAGCTTTCGCCGCCGCCACTACTTTTTCCGCGGCGTCTTTCATGGTCTCGGCAACAATAAAATTCAAACCGGACTGCTTCAAGATCTCGCGTCCAGCCTCAACATTAGTGCCTTCCAGTCGCAAAACGATCGGAAGCTGAATCTGCGTCTTCCTGGCAGCTTCGACTACACCGGTCGCCAGCGTATCTACCCGCAGGATACCGCCAAAAATATTGATCAGAACCGCCTTTACGTTCCTGTCGCTGAGGAGAATCTCGAATGCGTGTGTAACCTGCTCGGCGTTCGCTCCGCCACCCACATCGAGGAAATTCGCCGGCATGCCGCCCGCGTACTTGATGATGTCCATAGTTGCCATGGCAAGGCCGGCGCCGTTCACCATGCAACCCACGTTCCCGTCCAGCTTGATGTAGTTCAAACTGTACTTTGACGCCTCAACTTCGAGGGGGTCCTCTTCCGTCACGTCCCGCAACTCGCGCAGGTCCGTGTGGCGGGACATCGCGTTGTCGTCAAAGTTCATCTTCGCATCGAGCGCGAACAACCGGCCATCGGTGCATGTGATGAACGGGTTGATCTCCATCAGTGACGAATCGGTCTCTTCAAACGCGCGATACAATCCGGTCATGAACTGGACCGCCTGATTAATCTGCGCGGCCTTCAGTCCCAATGCAAACGCGAGTTTGCGAGCCTGAAAAGCCTCCAGGCCCATACCCGGATCGATATATTCTTTGAGAATCGCAGCCGGATTCTCCGCAGCAACCTGCTCGATTTCCATCCCGCCCGCCGCCGAAGCCATGAATACCGGACGGGCCTCGGCACGGTCGATTACGATCCCCAAATAAAGTTCTTTTTCAATCGGCAAAGTCTCTTCAATCAAGAGCCGCTGTACCAAACGGCCCTCAGGACCAGTCTGATGCGTCACCAGCGTCATGCCGAGAATCTTCTCGGCCAGCATGGCGGCCTCCTCGACTGACCTGGCGATCTTTACGCCCCCACCCTTGCCGCGGCCTCCCGCATGGATCTGGGCCTTTACCACCACACCAGTCGCACCCGCAGCGAACAGATTCTTCGCCGCTGTTTCCGCGTCCGCCACACTCTCGGCCATTTCCCCGCGAGGGACCGCGACCCCATACTTCCTGAGGATTCCCTTAGCCTGGTATTCATGAATTTTCATAAAGATTACTGACTGGACCTATCGGCAAAATTTGGCTTTGCAGCTTTGGCAGTGGATGGCAACGTTTGATTCTATCGAAGCCTCGAGCAATTGGGCAAACACGACGGGGCAACAACGACCGTCCGGATCGCTCAGCCTTCGCCAAACGCCCGCGCGATGCTAACCTTAACTGCTGCCTTTCATCTTTGCATGATGCCTTTCACTTTATGATCACCGAAACTCTCCAGCGCATTGCGGACCGCCGCGAGTCGCTCAGCCGTGAAGAGGCGCGCGCCGTTATGACGGAGATTTTCTCCGGCCGCGCGACCGACGTACAGATCGCCGCTTTACTGGTAGCTCTGCGCATGAAGGGCGAAACCGTCGAAGAAATAGTTGGTTTTGCCGAGGCGATCCGCGGTGCCGCCGAACCTTTACCCATTCACGAAGATGCCAACCTGGCGGTCACAGGCACGGAACGCGATGCTCTGGTGGACACATGCGGAACCGGAGGCGATGCAGCCGGAACGTTTAATATCTCTACTGCTACTGCATTCGTGGTTGCCGGAGCCGGTGTGCGTGTGGCCAAGCACGGCAACCGCAGCATGAGTTCCAGGTGCGGGTCTGCCGATGTAATGGAAGCGCTTGGCGTCAAAATCAGCCTGCCCAGCGCTGTCCTCGCGGGTTGCCTCGAGGACGTCGGCATGGTGTTTCTTTTCGCGCCCTCCATGCACTCAGCCATGAAATACGTCCAACCTGCTCGCCGCGAACTTCGCATGCGCACCATCTTCAACCTGCTGGGTCCCCTCACTAACCCCGCCCATGCTTCGGCGCAGGTCGTCGGCGTGTATTCCGTGGAGCTGGTGGAAAAGCTGGCTGAGGCACTCAGCATGCTGGGCCTGCATCGCGCTCTGGTAGTCCACGGACTGGACGGACTTGATGAGATCACCATCACCGGCCCAACCCGCGTCGCGGAAGTACGCGAAGGAAATGTTCGAACCTACGAGGTCACGCCGGAAGAGTTTGGGATAAAGCGTGCCCGCCTCGAAGATATTTCCGGCGGCGATGCCAACACCAACGCCGCCATGATTCGCGACGTCCTCGCGGGAACAAAATCTCCCCGGCGCGACGTGGTCTTGCTGAACGCCGCGGCTGCGCTGGTCGCGGCAGGAAAAGCCGACCATCTGGGAAACGCTTTGCCGCTGGCCGTCCAATCCATCGATTCAGGCTCCGCCACCGTCAAACTGGAAGCCCTGGTGCAATTCACCACCACCTACTTCACATGAAACCGACCTCAGACGTCAGGTTCCGCTCGACACATCTGAGAACCGGGAACTGAAAACTGAGAACTGAATCTAGGTACAGCCTTCCGTCAGCAAGCCTTCTTCAGCTTTTCAATTTGCGCCAGGTGGCTGGCCCCGTGCGTACCCATTCTTTCAATCAGTTCTGCCACGGTGAAATCTTTTTTCGTTTCCGGATGGAACGCCAACTTCTCGAGATCGCCCGGCTTCAACCGCTGCAACAGCCGCAGGTTGGCATGACGGTTCAATCCGTAGAGCGCAAGCAGTTCAGCAGGCGGAGTATCCATATAGCCCAGCTTTCGCGCCCATTCATTCTGGTCCATCGGGGCAATGGCCGGCTTGGCGTCAGCAAGCATCTGGCGAAGGCGGTAGGCGTAGACGATCTCAATATCTGCCAGATGGCCAAGAATTTCGTGGATGCACCACTTGTCAGGGTCTGGCTTGAAACGAAGCACCTTCTCGGGCAGGCCTGAAACCGCCGCAGCAATCTGCCTGGGACTCTTCTCCGCGGCTTCCAGATGTTTTTTCAGATCGCTTTCAGTCATTCGAGTTCCCAGCTTGAGTAATTGAGTAATCTGGGAATCGGCAACTGAAAAACTTCGCCCATTCAATTACTCAATCACCTGTCTAACACAATTACACAATCGCCTTCTCCATCCACTCCGCGACCTGCACGTTCCAACCCAGCTCCTTCGTCATGGCATCGCGAAGCTGCGACGAAGCCGCCGGTTCACCGTGCACCAGATACGTAACCGCCGGCTTGCTTGGAAAAGTGTGTAACCATTCCAATAGCTCGGGCGTATCCGCATGATCGCTGAACTGCTCGAGTGTCGCAATCCGGGCCCGGATGGGCACATTCTCTCCGAAAATGCGCACTTCGCCCGCTCCGCTCTTGATGGTGAATCCGCGCGTTCCCGGTGCCTGAAACCCGATAAAGATCACCGTGTTCCGCGGATCGGGCAGCCGTTGCATCAGGTGATGCAGAATTCGCCCCCCGGTTACCATTCCGCTGGACGACACGATGATCGCGGGAAACGGCGTCGCGTTGATCTTCTTCGACTCGTCCGAGGTCAACGCAAATGTGAAACCTGGCCACTTCAGCGGCGAACCATACTGCCGGATTAGGCGGCAGGTATCGTCACTGCACTCCTCTTCATGTTTCAGGAACACTTCCACGGCCTTGATCGCCATGGGGCTGTCGCAATACACAGGGATGCGAGGAAGCTGCCCCGACTCCATCAGTTCCTTCAGGATGAAGAGAAACTTCTGGGTGCGTTCGACCGCAAACGCAGGCACGACCACACTTCCCCCGCGTTGGACGGTCTGGCGGATAATCTCTGCCAATTTTGGCCGCGGATCGTCCCTGGGATGATTTCGGTTGCCGTAAGTAGACTCCATCACCAGCACGTCGGCGATCTCGCCCTCGCAGGGACCTGAGCGCACCACCTTGCCGGGAGCAACGGTACTGTCGCGTACGCGCCCAATGTCTCCGGTGAACAGTAATCTCTTGGCATCGCCCTTACCGTTGAGTCCCAGCTCTACCATTGACGACCCCAGGATATGCGCCGCCCTCACAAAGCGAAACGAAACATCTGGCGAGAGCTGCCGCATTTCTTCAAACGGTGTTGGCTGAAAATATTGCAGGCTGGCCTCTGCTTCGGCGAGCGTGTACAGCGGCAACGCCGGATTATGCTTCGATTTCTTGTGCCGGTTATAGAAGTTGGCGTCTTCTTCCTGAAGATGTCCGGAGTCGGGCAAAATAATCCCACAAAGATCAATCGTGGACGGCGTAGCATAGATCGGTCCGCGGAAGCCTTCCCTTACCAGCCTCGGAATCCAGCCGCAGTGGTCGAGGTGCGCGTGCGTCAGAATGACAGCGTCGACGCTGGACGCCGGAATCGGCAAGGGCTGCCAGTTCCGCTCCCGCCATTCCTTGGCTCCCTGGAACATGCCGCAATCGATCAGCATCTGAACTCCGGCTTTTCCGCCGGGATCAGAACCTGTGTTCACCAGGTGTTTTGAGCCGGTGACCGTGCCCGCCGCGCCGAGGAACTGGATATAGGACAAGTCTGCCTCCGATACGAACAATTTCAGATTTGTGATTTCAGATCTCAGATTTCAGACTTAAGGCTTCGAATCTTAAATCTGAAATCTCCAGTCCAAAATCTTCACTTTCCCGGAATTTCGATCTTATACACATTGTTGGCCGTATCGCTTTCAGGCACGCTGCCGTCGTTGACCACAAGCTCCAGCGGAGTCGACCTTGCCTCGATACGAACCGTGATCTCCGATTTTGCGCGAACCTCAAGCTTCCTGTTGATTTGCCCATCTACCATTTTTAGGACCACCGGCACTTCCGCGCCGGCGTTTCCAAGATTTTGCAGCGTGAGCGTAACAATGTAGTTGTTCCCTGCCATTTTTCGAGGATAGACCGACGCCACTTTAAAATCCGGCAACCCACGGTCGTGATATACCCAGTCGTCAAAGAACCATTGCAGATCTCGCTTCGCTGATGATTCGATCAGGTGTTGCATGTAAGCAGGCTTGTCGTCCGCATCCGTACGATAGGACTTGAGCCCTTGCTTCAGCGCAGCATCACCGATCATGTCGCGCAGCATCCACCAGACATACATCGACTTGCTGCGGTAGAACTCTTCGACGCTGGTATCGATCAGTGAATCACCTGCGCTGTCACTCTGGCGGCGCATGTCCGAAATCGCTTTCTCCGCGTCGGCTACCGCGGTGCGATGCAGGCCCATAAAATCGAGTGCCGCCTCGCGTCCGCTTTCACGCTCTCGATAGACCGCCTGTGCAAAATGCGCCAACCCCTCATAAATCCACGGACGAGCCGAGACGAACGCGGAATGCGTAAGCTGGTGAACCGCCGTAAACCGCGCCATTTTCGAATCGATGTTGAGTGAACTCAGCAGCATGCTCGCACTCTCGTAAGGCGCAGCTTCGGGATCGGACAGCTCTGCGACCTCCGCTCGACCAGTCGCTTCTTGCGATCCGCTAAACCAGTCGGTCACGAACGGTAGAGCTGTTTGCGCAGCCAGCGCATAACTCTCAGCCCCGGTCTTGTGATCCTGGAAGTAGGAAATTTTCACCGGCGGCCGATCGAGGGTCGCGTAGTTGCCGATCACCAAGAGTGGCACCGTCAGTCCCAAGGGAGAAAACCCGCACTCGGTTGTCGATCCGGACGCCCCTCCTGCCTTCTCACCTGAGCGCGGCCCGTGCTTCCCGTTGCACAGCAACAGTGGAGAAGATCCCTCTCCCAGTCGAGAAATTTCGAGTTGCATCTCCGAAAATTTTTCTCTCTCCTTCCATCTCGCTACCGTTTCGAAGACGCTATTCCCTTCCGATAAGTTGGCCGCCTCGGTCGCTACCGGGTACCATGTCACATATCCAATGCCGCGCACCGCACTGGATGACTTGCCAATCTGATCCCAGTCGCTGTGTTGGGCCACTCCCCCAGGGACGCCGATTCGTATTAGCCGGGTCGCATCAAGCGCAATGACGCCTTCGTACCCGATTTCCAGTTCCACAGTTGCTTTCGGCGAGACGCTCTGAGGTAAAGTCACCAGCGCTTCCGAAAGTGCGCCGGTGTGATCAATATCCGAGGTGTATGGCTGTGAGACGAACTGCACCGGCTTGCCTTCCACCTGAATGGATCGCCAATTCAGGCTGGAAGAAATCTGCAGCGACAGACTCTTCTGAGGAGAAGTTGAGTCGTTCCGCAATGCGATCTTGCCCCGCACGGCGAGCCGCTGCTGCTCCGGCTCGATCCGTACATCGAGGCTGTATTTCGTAAAGGTAAAAGCTTCGCGATCGATGGCGCGGGCCTGGACAGACAAACCGCTGACAAACAAACTGCTGACGACGCAGAGAACCCCGATGAACTTCATTTCGGATCTGCCGCACTGTTACGTTGACGCACGATCTCATACAACATGACTCCGGCGGCAACTGATACGTTGAGCGAAGGCACTTTTCCCAGCATGGGAATAGAAACCAGAAAGTCGCACTTCTTCGCCACCAGATCGTGGACGCCCTTCCCCTCCGAGCCCAGCACGATAGCGCAGTCCATGTTGTAGTCGAGGGTTTCGTAGCTTTGCGTGCCGCGTTCATCCAGCCCGACGATCCAAAGATTTTTTTCTTTGAGATCTTCCAGGGTGCGCGCGATGTTGGTGACTTTAGCGATCGGAAGGTGTTCGCTCGCTCCGGCGGACGCCTTGGTTACAGTCGCGGTTACGCCGGCGGCGCGCCGTTCCGGTATTACCACTCCGTCTGCCCCGGAAGCGTCTGCAGTGCGGAGAATTGCACCCAGATTGTGCGGGTCCTCAATTCCGTCCAGCACGACAACCAGCGAATACCGTCCCCGCTTGGCAGTAACCACGTCATCCAGGTCGTTGTACTGCCTGGCGGACGTGATGGCCACAACACCCTGGTGAGCATTGTTGCCAGCCATGCGATCAAGCTCCGGCCGCCCCAGAAAACGCACCGCGACACCGTTTCGCCGGCACTCTTCCACCACTCGCTGCAAACGCAGGTCGTGACGTTCCTTCAACACGCCCACCCACTCGAACGACCGCCCGCGCGCCTTCAGCGCCTCTGCCACAGCGTTGATCCCATAGATGTAATTCATCGAGTCGTAAGTTTACCGCAGGAACCAGGCGCCGGACCTCGGACCTCAGACCTCGGACGTCTGGCGTCAGGCGTCGGGCCTTCCGTCTTAGACTCGCGGCAACTCGCAAGCCGCAACTCCCTTCTGGGCCGCAGAGACGTAGCGTAGCTACGTCTTGCTGCCATCTCCCCACCGCAGGCAAGACGTAGCGTAGCTACGCCTCTACGATGAGCGGGAAGGGCGCGTCAGACCAACGGGTCGCAGTCCGACGCCCGAGGTCTAAAGTCCGAAGTCCGCCGTTGGCACTTTGATCACGCACTCGATATACTTTGATTGCAACTGCCAGGAGAATCAATGTCTTTGTCCGCCGTCATCGTGGACGATGAACAGCTCGCTCGCGACGAACTTGCCTTCCTGCTGAAAGATGTCGGCGACGTGGAAGTTGTGGCCCAGGGAAAGAACGGCCTCGAAGGCGTCAATCTGATCCGCGAGCACAATCCTGACCTCGTCTTCCTCGATGTGCAAATGCCTGGGCTTGACGGCTTCGGCGTAATAAAGAAACTTCTCGACAAGAAAGTCGTGCTTCCCAAGATCGTGTTCGCCACCGCCTTTGATCAATATGCGGTGAAGGCATTCGAGGTGAATGCCGTCGACTATCTCCTGAAACCTTTCGATAAAAAGCGAGTTGCGCAATCGGTGCAGAAGGTGCGGGAGAAGCTCGAGTCTGGCAGCTCTTCCTCGGACAAGCTGGAAACTCTGGTCCGGATGCTGGAGTCGCAGAAGCCGCAGGCCTCCAAGCTCTTGATCAAGTCGGCGGGCCGCCTTTTTCTTGTCAATCAGAAAGACATTGGATTCGCATCCATCGAGGAAGGCGTCATCACGGTTGTGACGGGAGGCCCGAATGGTATGGAGGGCCAATCCAACTGCCGCACCCTGGAAGAACTCCTGGAGAGCCTGGATCCCAACCTGTTCTGGCGAGCCCACCGCTCTTACCTGGTGAACATTAATCGCATTAAAGAAGTTGTTCCGTGGTTTAAGAGTTCTTATCAGCTGCGCATGGATGACAAGAAGCAGACCGAAATCCCGGTCAGCCGCGCTCAAACCAAGCGCCTGCGCGAGCTCTTCGGGTTATAGACGAGCCGGGGGACGCTTACATCTGCATCGAAACTGCCATCGCCGGTGTAGCCGCAAGCGTCCTCACTCGTACTCCTCCGGGGAGGGGCGGCGGCCGGCTGGAGGAGAGCCGTTTTCTCGCTATAAGCTCTGAATCTTGATTTGTGTTCCTAAATCCGGAAAAACTGCCATCCATGCCATTCCCGAAATGAGATTGTGGATTTCGGCATTTCCGAACAGTCCGCATCGCCATTGCAGACTTCCATGTGAGAAGGACATCGGTAATGGGTCAGTGTGAATCTCCTCTTCTCGCGATGGGGTCATCCTGAGGTGGCACAGGATCTGGCGCGCTGCGGATCGGCGTGTGAAGGACCGGCGTCATGCATTCGCGCGATTGTGAGGGTGCGCGCCAGATCCTGCGGGACTGAAGTCCCTCAGGATGACACCCCGGTATGGGGATTCTTTCAAATTAATCCAATACCGGAATATCAGCCGGCATGAAAGAAATGCGAATTTAGAGCAGAGCCGAGAACCGGGCCGCCTGGGTGGGATGCTGGATAAGCGCAAGTTGGCTCGCCAGAGTGCTGAGCTGTTGATAGTTGTCTGCCAGCTTCGCGTAAGAGAACTGCGCTCCGGGTAACGCAAGCCGCAAATACAACTGAGCTCGATAAAGCAATGCATAGCCGCGCAGCTGCAGCGCGCTGTCGACCAACTGGCGTCCAGCCTGGGCGATGCGTGGATCTGGATTCTGGGCCGCGGCTTCGCCCATTCGCATCAGGTAAGTGGCGTTGCGAGTACTGTTGTGAAGGTATTCCATGGCAGACCGCGCGCGGTCTCGCTGGATAGCGCGAAAGTCCCGTGAACGCAGATTGGCGCGCAAGAATGCGTCTTCGTTCGGATCGACCAGATTCCGGAAAGCTTCGATATCAACCGGCCGGGTTTGCGCAGCCAGATCCTCCACCGGGACGTTCCCGGCGGATGAGCGGTGGCCGCCATCGAGGTACAACAGCAGCAACAATATCGCCAACGCGACCGCGACCAGGCTGAGGGGGAGAATCATTGCAGTAACAGACGTTGCAGTTCGGCGTTCCACTGCTCCAAATCATTTTGCGGTAAGTCCTTCAGATTCCTGTGAACTTTCTCGGGCATCAGCACATACACCAGCCAGACAACGGTCGAGCAGTTGTAGGCTCCCATGACCACAAAATCGTACGCGTGACCAGCCACAAATCCAGTCCACAATCGCGCGGCGCCCGCAGCGAGAGCGACGGTTGCAAAAATTCCCAGACCAAACGCGATCCCGTAAGCAATGCTGCGCCAGAAAAGGCGGAAGTAGGCGCACAGGCCAACCAGCAGGAGCCACAAGCCACTCTGCATCACGTTGACTGAAAGATCCAGTACCCGCGTGCGGGAGAGAATATGGAAGGTTCCGTCTTCAGGAGCGTTCGCCGCGAGGGCGATCGCGAGGAACAGGAGCACTACGATTGCCCATCGGAAAAGGAAACGATTCAGTCGCCTCAAGCCTGGATACCGGCTGAAAACGCTGGAACATATTTCCCAGATAATTCCAAATCGCAGTCCGCTGCTGACGGTTAAGCCGACCCAGTATGTATACCAGTACAGGTAGTCGGAGACGGCCGCGTCGTGATCGAAGACAAAAAGCGTCCCTTCAGAAAGGATCTGGAAGACGGTATAGGTGAAGAAGATGGGAAAATCGCGGACCAGACCCCGGCGCAGCATGATGCCCGCAATCAATATCTGGAGGGCGCGGGGCGCGAGCCAAAGAAAGTGCCACAGAGGCGAGTGAGGATACATAAACGTCGGCGGGAACTATAACCCGATTTCGTCCATCCCTCAACTCTAATCCCCATTCATGCGTCACTCCATGACCCGCCACCGCGTCCTTCCAGGCGCAAAGAACTCCGAAACAAACTAAAGAACTCCGAAACAAACTAGGGTTTACAGGTGTGGCCGGGAGGGCACTGCGGCCCCGGACCTCCGTCGGCGCTGAGTTGGACAGGACTGAGAAGAGCGCCGGCCAGAAGCAGTGCGCCAGTGAGAAGAAGCAAAAGTCTGTTCACGGTAGAACTCCTTTTTTGGAATGGATTGGGAGGTTCAACCGTGGTAAGTTGGGCTTGAAGTCTGTGGATACTGCGCGAAACTGAAATTCGTTTGGTTTTGTAAAATCAGAAAAATGGCATTGCAATCTGCTCTCGAAGACTTGTTAGGAACAACGCTTGCGGGCGTGAAGGGAATTGTCGGGAAGATTGAGTACGTTGCGAGTCTGCGCGACGCGCATTCCGGCGCCTATTCTCACTGGGGGCTCAGCCGGGCGTATGGAGAGCAGGCGGCACAGCAGGCGATGGTGGAAGCGCACCGCCTTCTGTTCATCAAGTTGCTGCGCACACCACTGCGCGCGTTGCGCGATGACGTGATGTTTTCGAGCGGGGCGTTACAGATGACAGCCAGTGAATATATGGAGAGGTTTCAAAACCAACTGCCTGCTTTATTGCCGCGAGATCTGAGTGGCGGGTCCGCGCAACATTTTAATTCAGTGTTGCACGCTCTTTCGCTTCTGGTTTCGTCTCGGGCAAAGACTCCACCGGACGCCACTCTCCCAGCTTGAGTGCGATACCCACAACCTGGCCGACGATTTCCGCTTCCTGCGGATGCCGCATCACTCGCACCGCCACCGGCGAAAGCGGATGCGGCTGCAACACAATATGGTCGCCCTTCAAGCTGCACCAGGAACAGGTGTAGCCATCGCGCGTTTCCACGAAATAGATGGGACGCTCGTATTCGGATCGCCAGATCCCCTGTGTTACCTGACTTCGACTCTCATCGACCTGCAGAAAAGTACCCGGCGGCAGCAGCGGATACATGGTGAAGTCTTCGCTGCCGATGTAGCCATAGGTGTACTTCTCGCTGCTGAAATTTGACAGATGAGCAAGTGGCACCAGGCCCCACTGCACGACCATGCGGCTCAGGTTGGAGCTGCGTCGAGGATCGAATGAAGGATCGAGGCGGGTAGGCATTCTTACCGCCATCGCGCCCTGCTGGGTTTCGGTAACGTGGGACCGGGGAGGAAGACTTAGATTCAAGTCCGCCGCGGAAAGACCAAGGTCGATTCCATACCAGGACAATATTTCGCGCACATCGCAGCGGTAGATCACCGCCAGCGAGTAAAGCCGGAAAATGCTGGGAACCGATCCTTTGGTTTCAATGTCGGAAAGCCGGCTGGGAGTAACTGCAAATTCATCATTTGCATGCCGCTCTGCGATGCGAACGCTGGCGCTCTCCACTTCACGCATGGTGAGGCCAAGGCGTTCTCTAAGGCCGCGCAAATTCGCTCCGGCCTCGAAGATGGCGATCTTGCCTTCAGGAACCATCAAGATGTCTCGAATCCGCTGCGATCCTCCGCTTTCTCAACGATTATTTGGCGGATGACAATCTCCGGCGAAAAATACCCCGCAGCGCAGCGAACAATAAACCAAATCCTGTCCGCTTGCAAAGGACTTTTCTCCCCACTCAAATTTGTGATGGATGGGATCAATTAATCAATCAGGTATGGTCTGTATCGTTTTGTCTGCCAAGGGTGGCGGTAGCGAAGCGATCTATACCGCCGCTTTGCGGCAAGTATAATTGAGGCATGGCGCGAGGATGGGAGAGCAAGTCGGTGGAAGACCAGCAGGCCGCAGCCAGCACGAAGAGTGAATTAAAACAATCACTTACGCCGGAACAGGCCATCCGCAAGAATCAAAAGGAAGCAATTCTGCTGTCCCGCCGCCGCGTTCTGCAACAACTTGAGTTGGCTCAAAACCCTCGCCATCGCCAGATGCTTGAAACCGCCCTGTCTGCGTTGGACGATCAACTGGCACGCATGGTCTAGGTCTATGGTTTGGTTCGGATGGAATACTTCTGACGTATAATGGTCTGAATCCCCCATGAAAGCTTATGTATACGTGTCACTAAAGAAGAGCGTTCTGGACCCCCAGGGAAAAACCATCCAGGGTGCTCTTAAGAAAATGGGATGTAAGGGCCTGGAAGAGGTTCGCCAGGGCAAATATTTCGAACTGACGCTCGATGGCGGGCTCAACCGGGGAGAGGTCGAGGCAGAAGTCACGCGCATAGCCCGCGACGTCCTGACCAACCCGGTAATTGAAGAGTTTCGTTTCTCCCTCGAAGATTAAGCCGAATTCCCCGGTTCGGTGGTGAACAGCTTGTCCTGCTTCGGCAGGATTCTTCGGAAGCAGCGTTATTGCGTTCCGCGGAAGTGGCCGGAATTTTAACTCACAAAACATCTTCGGTTTCCCCGCCGAATAACTGAAAAATCAGGAGCGTTCGCATGTGCGGCATAGTGGGATATGTTGGCAAGAAACGGGTAGTCCCGGTGATCATCGAGGGACTGAGACGGCTGGAATATCGCGGCTACGATTCGGCTGGAATTGCGGTATGCGGAAATGGCGACGGTCTGCAGATTCGCCGCGCCGAGGGTAAGCTGCGCAATCTGGAAGAGGTAATTCGCCTAAAGCCGCTCGACGGAACCTACGGTATCGGCCACACCCGCTGGGCCACGCACGGCCGTCCCACGGAAGAGAATGCCCACCCCCATCGCGACTGCAGCGGCCGAATCGTGGTCGTGCACAATGGGATTATCGAGAACTACGTCTCCCTCAAGCGCAAGCTCATTGAAGAAGGCCACAAGTTCACCACCGAAACCGACACCGAAGTCATCGCTCACCTGGTGGAAAAATATTTCCTGAAAACCGCCAACGGCCACCGTCCTTCGCTGGAAGAGTGTGTACGCAAGACGGTCGGTCAACTCAGCGGCGTGTTTGCCCTGGCAGTAATCGCGGTAGATGAGCCTAACAAGATCGTAGCTGCCCGCAATGGCCCGCCCGCTGTCATCGGCCTCGGCAAGGACGAATATTTCGTGGCATCCGACGTGCCCGCGATCCTGTATCACACCCGCGACCTGTTTTTCCTCGGCGATGGCGATCTCGCGGTTATTACGCCGGAAGGAGTTCAGCTCACCGACTTCAACGGACAGCCTGTGGTCCGCCAGGTACAGCACGTTACCTGGGACCCGATCATGGCGGAAAAGGGCGGCTTCAAACACTTCATGCTGAAGGAAATCTACGAGCAGCCGCGTTCCGTGCGTGACACCACTCTGGGACGGGTCTCGCAGGAGACCGGGCATGTTTTCCTCGATGAGATGGAGATCAGCGAAGCCGAGTTCAAAGCCGCGAGGAAAATCAACATCGCCGCCTGCGGAACCAGTTGGCATGCGGCCCAAGCCGGCAAGTTCATGATCGAGCGTCTGGCTCGCATTCCGGTTGAAGTTGACTACGCCAGTGAGTGGCGCTATCGCGATCCCATCATCGCTCCCGACACCCTCACCATGCTGATCACCCAGTCGGGCGAGACAGCGGATACGATCGCCGCACAGCGCGAAGCCAAAGCCAAGGGATCCAAAACGCTGGCGATTTGCAATGTGGTAGGCGCAATGATCACCCGCGAAGCTGCGGGAACCATCTACACTCACGCCGGTCCGGAAATCGGTGTGGCATCAACCAAGGCGTTTACCGCGCAACTGACGGCACTGTATCTGTTCGCGCTTTACCTGGCCCAGCAACGTGGGACGATGAGCCCCGAGCAGGCCAAGGAAGCGATCCATGAACTCACACGCATCCCCGGCAAACTGGAGCAACTGCTTACCCGCGAGGAAGAGTGTGAAGACCTGGCCAAGGAATATTCGCGCTCGCAGGACTTCCTGTTCCTGGGACGCGGTATTCACTACCCCATCGCGCTTGAGGGCGCGCTCAAACTGAAAGAAGTCTCGTACATCCACGCGGAAGGCTATCCGGCTGGCGAAATGAAGCACGGTCCCAATGCGTTGATCGACGAAAACCTGCCGGTAGTGATCATTGCGACGCGCGATCCGAAAGATGTGCTATCCATGACCCGTTATGAAAAGACCTGTTCGAACCTGAAGGAAGTGAAGGCCCGTTCAGGAATGATCATCGCGCTGGCCACTGAAGGCGACGAAGACATCAAGGAAGCCGCCGATCACGTGATTTACGTCCCGGCTGCTCCGGAAGAACTGCTGCCAATCCTGGAAATCGTGCCACTGCAGTTGCTGGCTTATCACGTTGCGGTGCGCCGTGGCTGCGACGTGGATCAGCCCAGGAATCTGGCGAAGTCCGTGACCGTGGAGTAGGGAGCTTCTTGTCATCCTGAGCGGAGTGTGTGCTTCGCGAAGCGAAGCACACACGAAGCCGAAGGATCTCTACTCATTGTTTAACTGTTGAGTGGCCTCACAGCGCTGCCGCTGAAGTACCTCAGGGGCTGAAGCCCCATATACGGACATCGCTTAATGCAGGCCCGAAGGCCTGCTCCACCCACCCTGCTCCACCACCTGCTCCAGCCGGCCTGCTCACCCAGCCTGCTCCGCCCAGCTCTCCTCAGCAGCCCCGAACTCACGTCCCGCTCTTTCCCCGCCTTTCCCTGTCCCTGGCCAGCACTACCGACTTCGAGAACTACGCGTCCAACCAGCCTCCGACCTCATCCAATCATCTGATGTCGCCATTGCAAAATTTCGTCGTCCGCCTGGTACGATCCGAATCTCTATCCGAGCAAACCAAACATCTTGAGTTCGAGGTGCCGGGCCAGTCCTGCTTCGGTTTTGTTGCCGGGCAATGGCTTTCCCTTCGAGCTAATAAGCCCGACGGCGAAGAGATCACCCGCGCTTACTCCATCGCTTCCCCGCCGGGAGATGACAACCGTTTCGCGCTCTGCCTGAACCGCGTACAGGATGGTTTCATGTCGAATTTTCTTTGCGACATGAATGAAGGCCAGGAAATTCGCGCTCAAGGGCCGTTCGGCGACTTCATCCTGCGTCCGCCTCTGCGCGATACCGTTTTTATCGCGACCGGTACCGGCATCGCACCGTTCCGCTCGATGCTGCAGTGGCTGCTGGCCGATCACGCGCGTCATCAGGACAAGCAATTGTGGGTGGTTTTCGGCAATCGCACCGAGAAAGACATTTACTACCACGAGGAATTTTTGGGCCTGGCCGCCCAGCACACGAACTTTCACTATCTGCCGACGTTGAGCCGCGCCGAGCCGGGCTGGCAGGGCTTAAAGGGATACGTGCAGGAACACGTCCCCGGGATCGTTCAGGGACAAACGAATATGCACGCCTACGTCTGCGGGCTGGACAAGATGATCAAAGCAAACCGCGAGCTGTTGAAAAATTTGGGCTGGGACCGGAAGTCTATCCTCTACGAAAAGTACGATTAATGTGGGCGCGAGCGTCCCGCTCGTGCCTACACGGGCTGGCCGCGCTTTACTGCCAGAGTCACCATGGCCTTTGAGACCAGCTTTTCCTCGGAGTGCTCCTCGGCAAATATTTCGGCTTCGCAAACTACCAGCATTCTGCCGGCACGCAGCACGCTGCCGCGGCAGCGCAGGCGGTCCCCGATGGCGGGACGCAGAAAGTTGATCTTGAACTCAACGCTTACCACGTCCTGATCCAGGCCCACCGCGGAGCGCGCGGCGCAACCTGAAGTGTGATCCGCCATGGTAGCCAGCACGCCGGCATGAATCAGGCCATGCTGCTGCCGGTGACGCGCGGATGGAATGAGGACGGTTTCGCAATATTCATCTTCGATCCTGGTGAGTTGCATTCCCAGATCACGAACGAAATTGGCGTTGTCGAAGATGAGGCGGACACGGCTTTGCTTCAGTTCATCCATGGATTAAGGGTGATGAGCGACGAGCCGGGCGAGGGTTGGGAGCTGCCCAAAAACAGGTTCCTCCACTGCGCTTGCCTCGCTGCGCCTCGGTCGGGATGACAGAACTTCGAGGAATTTGCCCCTGTACATCAATAGGCCCAGCGCAGGAGGGTTGCGCCTACTGTGAATCCGGCGCCCACCGAAGCTAATAGAACCAGATTGCCTTTCTTGAGCTTTCCTTCCTGGCGGGCGGTTGCCATCGCCAATGGAATGGTTCCCGCGGTGGTGTTGCCGAAGCGATCGATGTTGATTACCAGGCTCTCCGGACGTAGTCCCAGGCGGTCGGCAGTGGCTGTGATAATTCTCCGGTTGGCCTGGTGAGGAATGAAAGTATCGATGTCACTTCCCTTCAGGCCATTGCGAGTGAGAATTTTCTCGCACAGCTCGGCCTGTTTGCGGACGGCAAACTTGAACACCGCCTGCCCATCCTGATGAACGAAGTGCATGCGCTTTTCAACTGTCTCCTGGGTGGCGGGATGAAGGCTTCCGCCGCCCGGCATGTAGAGCGAGCATCCGCCGGAGCCATCCACCTCGTGGATGAAATCGATCAGGCCTTCAGAATCGTTTTCCGCAGCCTCCAGCAGGACAGCGCCGGCTCCGTCGCCGAAGATCACGCAAGTCGCGCGGTCGGTGTAGTCGATGATCGAAGACATCACGTCGGCTCCAATCACCATGACTCTTTTGTGCACGCCGGTGGCAATGAACTGCGCTCCGGTTTGCAATCCGTAGAGGAACGCGGAACACGCAGCCGAAAGATCAAATCCCCAGACCCCTTTTGCACCCAGCTTGTGTTGCACCAGGCAGGCGGTGGAAGGAAAAAACATGTCGGGAGTCACCGTAGCGACGATCAGCGCGTCCAGGTCGGACGGCGCCAGGCCTCGCTCCATGAGCGCCTGCCTGGCTGCCTCGGTCGCAAGATCGCTGGTGGCTACTCCTTTATCTACGACGTGACGTTCGCGAATGCCGGTGCGCTCGACGATCCAGTCATTGGAGGTCTCAACCAGCTTTTCGAGATCATCATTGGTCAAAAGGCGAGGCGGAACATAGGTGCCCAGAGCAGTAATCTTGGCGCGCACGAGTTGGCTCACTCGATGAGTTCTCCTGTTAACAAAATGAACTGGCTATTTTGACGCACCCCTGCGGCATTGTCCAACTGTAAGTGCCCAATGGCTTTGCCGGGACGACGCGGGCCGATCTTCTTATCCATAAGGGAGCTCCGGCATTACTCGCGTACATGTACCTGAGGAAAGAATTGTCAGACGAAACTGCCGCAGTGATCGCTTCCGAATGACCGCACCGGGACCGAATTGGCACAGTCCCAAAATGGAACCCCTGTGACCTTCGCGGTCAAGCAACGTTTCACTATGCTTCACCAGCCACTCAAAAAACATGCGACGTCCCGAATTCGATGCGCCGGACAAAAGTTCGTCGCGCGCGAATCCCCGGGAAAGGGGAGCACAGATGTTCCGCTCAAAAAAGTCTTCTCGCGCGAAATTCGCCGGAATTGCAGCCTTGACGTTTGCAATATGCCTGTGGTCGGGCTGCGGTGGTGGCATGAATACTGGGGCTTCCGGGGCCACCTCCAATGGAGTGAAGATCAGTCCCGACAGCAGTACAGTGCGCGCCGGCGATACGGTTCAATTCTCGGCAACGGTCACAGGAAATACGAGCCAGACCGTCACCTGGTCGGTAAACGGCGTGGCGCAGGGCAACGCAACTGTCGGCACCATCGATTCGAAGGGTATGTATCATGCGCCCGCGAGCATCCCGAAGGCGAACAAGGTGCAAGTGCAGGCAGTGAGCACTGTCGACAAGACGCTGACCGCCAGCAGCCCTGTAACCCTGGAAAATCCGATTCCGGTGCCAAAGAGCGTCAGTCCAACGTTGCTCCCGGTGGGCAACTTCACTCTAACCATCGGAGGCTCGGGTTTTGCACCGGGGGCGAAAGTAATTTTCGGCGGGACCGCCCTCCCCACAACCGTTGTCTCGCGCACGCAAATCACCGCGAACGGAACTTCCACGCAGGCGCAAACCGGCATGGTCAAGGTCACGGTGGAGAATCCTGACCCGGGAAAGATTACTTCCACCGCGTCCCTGAATGTGCAGGTGGGCGCGGCCGGAAAAATTTCGGTTCTCGTGATTCCGGCCACGGCGCAAATTCAACTGGGTGATGTTTTCAGCTTCAAGACCGCGGTGAGCGGCGCTACCAGCGGCCAGACCGCCGTGAAGTGGGCGATCAACGGAATTCCTAACGGAAACACCACAGTCGGCACCATCACCGCGGGCGGAGTCTATACCGCACCGGCGGCGTTTCCCTCCCCCACCACCATTCACATAACCGCGACCAGCCTGGCGGATACGACGGCATCATCTACCGGGACGATCACCCTGAGCAATCCCGTGCCGGTAGTGACTGCGGTCCTGCCGTCGAACATTCCGGTGGGCGATTTCACTCTGGTCGTCAGCGGCCAGAAGTTTGCAAGCGGCGCGGTAGTGTCTTTCGGCGGCACATTCCTGCCCACACAGTTTGTTTCCACCGGAGAGCTGATCGCGACCGGCACGGCCACAGCGGCACAGGCAGGAACAGTGCAAGTCACCGTGATCAATCCCGACCCTGGTTCAGGAACCTCGAACCCGTTTGCCATGCAGGTTGGAAGTCAAGCCAACGCGCTCAGTGCCGCAGCGGCGGCGCGTCTGCTGGAACAATCCACCTGGGGCGCGAACCCTCTGTCTCTCTCGCATGTGCAAGCCGTGGGCATGCAGGCCTTCCTGAACGAACAGTTCGCAATGGCAGCCTCAACCTATCCGGCGCCGGCCAGCGGCGACGATATGTCAGTCGTGCAAAAGCGCTTCTTCACTAATGCGCTGACAGGCCAGGACCAGCTCCGGCAACGAGTCGGCTTCGCCCTCTCGCAGATCATGGTGACTTCTGCCAACACCATCAACAACCCCACCGCCATGGTGCAGTGGGCCAACATGTTCCAGAAGGACGCCTTCGGCAATTTCTCCACTTTGTTGAATGACGTCACGCTGAGCCCGGTCATGGGCAACTACCTGGACATGGTTAACAACGACAAACCCAACCCCAGCACCAACTCCAGAGCCAATGAGAATTACGCACGCGAGATTCTCCAACTGTTCAGCGTTGGCCTGGATGTTTTAAATCCGGACGGCACTCCGCAACTCGATGGCTCGGGAAATCCAATTCCGACCTACAGCCAGGACACGATCACGGCCTTCGCCCGGGTGTTCACGGGATGGACTTATCCCACGAAGCCCGGGTCAACCGCTCGATTCGGCAACTCGGAATTCTATGGTGGTCCGATGATTGCCTTCGACAGCCACCACGACACCGATCCGAAAGTGGTGCTGAGCGGAGTTACCATTCCAGGCGGCGGAACCGCTCAGGCTGATTTAACCGCAGCCTTGCAGAACATTTTCAATCACCCCAACGTTGGACCGTTTATCTCCAAACAGCTTATTCAGCACCTGGTGACCAGCAATCCCAGCCCGGAGTATGTGAGCAGGGTGGTGGGCGTGTTCAACGACAACGGAACCGGCGTTCGCGGTGATCTGAAAGCGGTGGCACAGGCAATCCTGATGGACACCGAAGCGCGGCGCGGCGACGATCCCGCACAGGCGCAGCCCCATGACGGCCATCTCAAAGAGCCAATCCTGTTCATCACCAATTTGTTGCGGGCGATGAACTCCACGTCGGATGGCGACGGACTGTCGGATCGCGCTTCAGACATGAAGCAGGAGCCATTTTTCCCACCTACGGTGTTCAACTTCTACCCACCGGGATTCATGATTCCGGGAACCACGCTGCTGGGCCCTGAATTCGCGATTTTCAATACCAGCACCACGATATCCCGGACGAATTTTGTGAACGATCTGGTCTACAACCAGGTGAGTGGAAGTACAACCGTCAATCTCACCGGATACGTTCCACTGGCCGGGGCGCCGGATCAACTGGTCAACGCGGTCGCGGCAGTAATGCTGCACGGCCAGGTTTCCGACGACATGCGGAACACTCTGGACACCACGCTCTCCGCCATTACCGACAACACCCGGCGTACTAAAGCGGCGTTTTACCTGATTGGCAGCTCGTCGCAATTCCAGGTCCAACACTAAAGGGAGAACCAGCCATGGCATTTTCACGAAGAGACTTTCTCAAAAGAAGTTGTTGCACGGCGGCTGCGGGTTTTGCCGCCGCCAGCTTCAACCGGTTCGGAATGGTGAACGCGCTGGCCCAGAGCGCGCAGGATTACAAAGCGCTGGTTTGCATCTTCATGTTTGGCGGCAATGACAGCAACAACATGATCGTCCCCATGAGCGGCAGCGGATACGCGTCTTACCAGCAGACCCGCTCAGTGCTGGCGCTGCCGCAGGCCAGTTTGCTTCCGATCACGGCTCCCAGCGCCGGCGCTTTCGGCCTTCACTCGAAACTCCCCGAGTTTCAGACTCTGTTCAACCAGAAGCACCTGGCCGTGCTGGCCAACGTCGGAACGCTGGTGCGCCCCACCACACGCACGCAGTTCCGGCAGGGACAGGTCAACGTTCCCCACAACCTTTTCTCGCACGAGGATCAGCAGGCGCAGATGCAGACGGCTGCACTCGATACTGACGGGCAAACGGGGTGGGCGGGCCGAACCGCCGACAAGATTCAATCCATTTACGGGGCGAATTTCCCCATCATCATTTCGCTGGCGGGAACGAATATCTTTTGCGAAGGCCTTACGGCGCGTTCGATTCAGTCCAGTGGCAATCCCACGAAACTGCTCGCGGGCTTTGGCAGTTCGGCGGAATCCCAGGCGCGTCTGTCAGCATTGCAGAATCTTCTGACCTTCGACAGCGGCGTGTCGTTGATTCAGGCAGCGAGCAGCACAACCACCAACGCGTTCCAGGACAGCAAGTCGTTGGCCGACGCGATTGCCGCGGCTCCGGCCCTGGCAACTGTGTTTCCCAACAATGGACTGGCAAACCAGCTCAGGCAGGTAGCGCAGATTATCTCCGTGCGCTCAGCCCTGGGATTGCAGCGGCAGATCTTTTTCGTTTCGATTGGAGGCTTCGACACTCACAGCGATCAGCTCGCCGCACAGACCGGCTTATTCACCCAGCTCAGCCAGTCCATGAATGCCTTCTATCAGGCTACGGTGGAAATCGGCGCTGCGTCGCAGGTCACCAGCTTCACCCTGTCGGACTTCAGCCGGACGTACCAGCCCGACAGCACATCCGGAAGCGACCACGCATGGGGCGGTCATCACCTGATTCTGGGGGGAGGGGTGCATGGTGGAGATTTCTTTGGCACATTCCCGACACTCGCTCTGGGCGGGCCGGACGACGCCACCAGCGAAGGCCGATGGATTCCGACCACTTCGCTCGATCAGTACGCCGCGACTCTGGCCAACTGGTTCGGCGTCCCGCCGGCAGACTTGCCGACCATCTTCCCCAACCTGGCAAACTTCACCACTCCCACGTTGAATTTTGTGGGATAGCAGAGTGTGGCGATGTCTTGCGCCGGGATCTATAACCTAAGGTGATGCCTTACTGGCTGCGGCATTCAGCAGGATGGTGAGTGGCGGAACATGTTCAGGCCTCACGTAGCGATTTACCAGGAAGCGCTTTCCATCTTTGGTCACGTCGTAGGTAAAAACGTCGGTGCTGGAAATCGGAGCGCGCCCATGAACCTGGAACAGAGCCACGGGCGTGCCGGTGGCAAAAGTAGTCTCGCCGTTCACTGACACCGCCATTAACGTGCCGCTGGGAGAGATATAGAAAATCTCTTTCCCGTCTCCGCGCCAGCGCGGTTCCGTGCCGCCGCCACGTGATACCTGCCACTTCCCCGCAGCCCCGGGGAATGACGTCACGTAAATCTCCCAGTTGCCCGACTCATCGGAAGCGTAGACCACCCATTTTCCATCAGGAGAGATCTGTCCGTTGTTCGCATTGCCCGTGGTAGTCAGAAAGCGGACTGGGTCGCCACCGGCCGCGGGCAATAATTCCAGATGATCGCCCGAAGAGGTCTGACGCGTACACAGAATCTGCCGGTTGTCCAAGGACCAGGAGTTGGCAAGAAAGTCATCCATGGCCGACTTCGGAGTAGTGAATCTCTTTCTCTCGCGCTCCAGGCCGGTCGTCGGCTTTAGGTACAAAGCCGTGCCGTCGGCGGCAGCGATGCGGTAGGCCAGCATGCTCCCATCTCGCGACCACACGCCCACCACTTCTTCCGAAGGGTCAAAGGTGAAACGCGAATTTGCGGCTCCGGTCGTGCTTTCGATCCATATGTCCACGTTGTTCGCCTTCTGGTCGCTGATATCCACCGCAACGCGGCTGCCGTCGGGAGAAAGCGTGGGGTTCGCCATAACGCCGGGATCACCAATCCGGCCGAGTTCCTTGCCGGAGCGGTCCATCCAGGTCAGGGCAGACTGAGCCGCCCCGGCGCCGGTGTTGTAGGTCAATGTCCCGTTCTGGGCCACAGTGAATGCTGCCCAGTAAGTGGAGGGTTGGAATCCGACGGCATTGGCGACCACGGAGGTGCTCCCCGAAACCGTGCCGGCTGAGGGGTCAAAAGCGATGCTGACCAACTGTCGCTGGTCGTCGGCATAAAACAAATCGCGCGCATCGTAACCAAAACTCGAATGACAGAGGACAACAGGTTTTCTTTCCCTGCCTTCGAGAGAACTCTCGTAGACGCCGCTCGCTCGGTCATCCTTGAGATTTCCGAAGTTCCCGGCCCAGAATAAGAAATGTTCGCCGTCGGGAAGAAATAGCGGCCAGCGGTGGGATTGATCCTCGGCAGTCCTGATACTCAGGGTGGCTGGAGCCATTCCCGTCCCATCGGCATTGATGCGTTGCAGCGGACTTTGCGCGTCCGGAGCATAGATGATTACGTTCTTGCTTCCCCAACTGCCGCCGCGTCCGGCCGAGGCGGTAGCAAGGACTTGCGGCGCGCCGCCTGCTACGGCCATTTTCTGCAGCTTGCCATTCGCGAAGAATCCAATGAAGGCACCGTCGGGCGACCAGAAGGGATAACTTGCACCGTGGGTACCCGGCAGCAGCGTGACGCCGGACGAACCGATGCGCTGCACGTACAGCATGGGCAAAGCGGAATTTTCTTCCGGCGATACAAACGCCAGCATGGTCCCGTCCTGCGATAGGGCCATGTGGCTGACGCTCATTTCTTCCGGGACCGGGATGGCGAACTCCATCCTCGTCGTGGCCACGGGACGACGAGCCATGAGCCATGTCCCTGCCGAGACTGCCGCGAGTACCAGGCCCAAGCCAAGCCATAGCAGGGGAGGAACCCGGTGAGGCCCACCCATGACACGCACCGGGACACGCACCGGCCCGCTGGCCTCGGTTCCTGAAAGCGCACTGAGCGCAAAGGAAAGATCGCGCGCCGACTGGAAGCGTTGTTGCGGACTCTTCTCCAGACAACGTCGCACGGTGCGTTCGAGAGCCGCGGGAAGCGGGCGAACGGGATCCGACATCTCCGGCGGCTCTTCTTTCAAAACGGCAGTCATGGTTTCGGCAGGAGTGTCGCGGCGGAAGGCTCGGACGCCGGAGAGCATTTCGTAAAGCACCGCCCCAAAGGCAAAAATATCGGTGCGCTGGTCGGCTGCTTCGCCGCGTACCTGTTCCGGCGCCATGTAAGCCGCCGTGCCCATGACGACGCCCGCGGCAGTGTGCGAACCGGTTAGAGTGACTCCTTCCGGATCGTCGTCGGTGTTCGCGGCCAGCTTCGCCAAACCAAAGTCGAGAATCTTGATTCGCCCATCTTTCGTGACGAAGATATTCTCCGGCTTCAGGTCGCGATGGACGATTCCCTTCTCATGTGCCGCCGCCAGCCCGTACGCGATATGCACTCCGTAGTCGAGGGTCTTGCGTTGGGGCAGCGCGCCGGCGTCCAACACCTCGCGCAGGCTCTCGCCTTCGAGCAGTTCCGAAACCAGAAACGGAGCGCCGTTGTGCTGCCCGATGTCGAAGACTGCGAGGATGTTGGGATGGTTCAGCGCGGCGACCGCCCGCGCTTCCTGCTCGAAGCGGCGCAGGCGCTCGGGTTCACGGGCAAAAGACTCGGGAAGAATCTTTAAAGCGACATCGCGTCCCAGCCGCGTGTCCCTGGCGCGATACACTTCGCCCATCCCGCCCGCGCCGATCGGGGCGAGAATCTCATAAGGCCCAAGTTTTGTGCTGGGAGCCAAAGGCATCGTCCGGCATTATAAGCCCAGGAAAAGACGGCTGCGGCCAAAGCACCGTGGGTCACGTTTCGAAAGCAATCGAAATTTAATCCTGGAAAACGGCGGAAACGGGCCAGGAAGCTGATTCAGGCCAACGAAATCGACAAACAAAGCTAAAGACTTAAAGTCAGGCACCGGAGACCCACTGCACACGCAAGAGCCCGTTACCGTTGCTTCCTTCCGGACCTGGCGGGGTTGGCGGGAATGCATCGCGCGGGACCGATGCCTGACCGGATTTGATTCTAACATTGGGGTTCAGTCGTTGGTCGTCAGTCCTCAGTCTTCAGCACGTTATGTGGGTGGACACTCCTTAACCTTTAACTCACGCATTTGGTCGATGCGAGGTGTTGGCTGAAGGCTGACGACCGACGACCGACGACTGACGACCAGCAACTGACCTCCGTACTCTTCCATTCCCTGACGTTATAGCTAAGAATGCAGGCTGCATGTCTTCCGCCAGTACAGTGCGGCCGCCGAGAGTTCCGATGCCCGCAACCATGCAGCGGCACTTTGAGGTTGCCCTCTATCTAATGGTATTTACTGGCTTTGCCACTCTGGCCTCGACCGGCGGACTTGGCCTGTTGACCGTCCTGATGGTCAGTGCTGCGCTCCTGTTTCGCGGATATCTGTTGATCAGGGGGCGCAACCAGCTGATCGCGGAGCGATGGACCACGTTTCTGACCCTGGGATACGTGGCTTTCTATCTTGCGGATTATTTTCTGTTTTCGGGCGGGTTTCTCAATGCGACGATTCACCTGGTTCTGTTTGTCATGGTGGTGCGGCTGTTTTCGGCGCACCGCGACCGTGACTATTACTTCCTTTCCGCCATTGCCTTTCTGATGGTGCTGGCGGCCGCATTGCTCACGGTGGACAGCGTTTTCCTGTTGGGCTTTGCCGGCTTCATGCTGACTGCGGTCGTCGCCTTCATCCTGATAGAGATGCGGCACATTTCCGGCAAAGCCACCATCCATTCTGATCGCCAGGCCAATCATCATCTGGCTGAGCACGGTGATTTGACGTCCCGCAGGATGGCGACTTCGCTCGCGATAGCTTCGCCCGTGCTGGTGCTCTGCATCCTGGCGGGTGCAACGGCAATTTTCTTTGTATTGCCGCGGGTCTCCGCCGGGTATCTGAGCGCATACGCCCCTGGCGGAGAGATTGCTACCGGGTTTAGCGATCAGGTTGAACTGGGACGCATCGGCGAGATCCAGCAATCAAGCTCGGTCGTGATGCACATTCAGATTGATGGAGACGAACGCGGTCGTTTCGACTTGAAATGGCGCGGCGTCACCCTCAGCAGGTTCGACGGCCGGAACTGGTCGAGTGGCCGTTCACAGCGCTCGCTGGCTCCCCAGCTTGACGGACGCTTTGTCTTGCCTGCCATGACACGAGATGCTCAGGGTGAGGCTTCCCGCCCGCTTCACTACCGGGTGCTGATGGAGCCGGTAGGTATGAACATTTTTTTCCTGGCCGGAACTGCGCAGAGCCTGGAAGGCAGCTACCGAAGCGTGGGCGTGGACGACGGCGGCGCGGTTTTCAATCTCGATCTGGAGCATCCGGTGAGCCGCTATCAGGCAATTTCTGATATCGCGCAACCGAGCGCTCCCGAACTGCGCCGGACAGGAACTGTCTACCCAACTTACCTGGACCCTGTCTACACCCGGCTGCCTTCTTCTCTCGATCCCCGAATTCCGCAGCTCGCGAGGCAGATCACCGCTTCAGCGGACAACAGTTACGACAAAGCTCTGGCCCTCGAAACTTATCTGCGCAGCAACTACCAATACACTTTGCAGCTTTCGCGCACCGTGCCCCACGACCCCCTGGCCAATTTTCTCTTCGAGCGCAGGCAGGGGCATTGCGAATACTTTGCCTCCTCGATGGCTGTAATGCTTCGCAGTTTGGGAATCCCGGCACGACTCGTCAATGGATTTCGCACGGGAGAGTTTAACGACCTTACCTCTCAATACGTCGTGCGGGCGAGCAATGCGCATGCCTGGGTAGAAGTATTTTTTCCGGGTCGTGGGTGGATTGCGTTCGATCCCACTCCCGGCGTGTCGATGCAGGTGCGAACCGGTTGGAGCCGGATAGGCCTGTACATGGATGCCATGGCTTCCTTCTGGCGGGACTGGGTGGTCAACTATGACGCGGGACACCAGCAAGCCATGGCGGTTGGCGCAAGAACAGGAAGCCGGCAGCTTTTCTGGACGGTGCGCCAATGGTGGCGAAACCACTACGCGAGCATGCTAGCTGCTGCCCGGCGCGCCGGCAGTGCCATTGCCAGGGCTCCGCTACGCTGGGGACTGGGCGGGGTGATAGCCACGATCCTGCTGCTGCTGGCCGCGAACGCGCGGCAGATTTGGCAGGCTCTGGCCCGTCGCTGGCTGGCCGCACGTCCGGAGAAAGCTCCACGGCGAGCTGCCACCATCTGGTACGAACGCATGACGGCTGCACTCGGCCATCGCGGATGGCCTAAGTTGCCCACTCAAACACCGGAAGAATTTGTCCAATCGATCGACGATTCGAAGATTCGAGCCAGGGTGGCGAAGTTTACCCGGCACTACGAAAGCGCGCGCTTTGATCAGTCGGTGGAGGACGCTCGGCGTCTACCGCAGTTGTATGAAGAGATTTCGGCAACCCGCCGCCGCTGATTCTTCCTGGAAGTGCATAACCACGCCGCCGCCCACAAAGTAGTTGTGTTGGCGGCTCTGTCCGGAATCCACATTCAGCTGAGGTGCACCAGAGTAAAAATCCCGCATTTCACCGCGCACACTGAGAATCGGCAGCAGGTTTACATCGAGTCCGACGCCGCCTTGGCTGAGGCTCAGGAATCGAAAGGGTGCCGGGCTTGGTGACGGTTTCCCGTTTCCGTAACATTCCCGCAACGGTGCTAAAATCAATAGATTGCATGCTTTTAAAAGCCTTAGCGTCACCCGCCGATAGCGAGCCGCAAACCGCAGCGCCAGCGCACCGAGTCCCCACTAAGGTGGGATTTGTCAGCCTGGGGTGTCCGAAAAACCTCGTGGATAGCGAGGTCATGATGGGAATGCTGGCACAGGCTGGGGCAACCCTGGTTTCTGGCGCCGAAGATGCCGACGTGATCGTGGTCAACACCTGCTCGTTCATCGCCAGCGCTCAGCAGGAATCAGTCAACACCATTCTGGAGATGGCCAGGCATAAGACCGATGGCCGCGCCCGCAAGCTGGTCGTCGCGGGCTGCCTGGTGGAACGTTTCCGCAACGAAATTCAGCAGGATATCCCGGAGGTGGACGCCGTGGTCGGGACGGGCGAACTGGCAGGGATCCTCGCGGCTGCCGGCCTCGCGCCGTCTGCATCCTCGAACTCGCCTTTCAATATCCTGCAGTCGCGCCCCGAGGGCGACGCGCGCCTGGCACAGGGGCGATTTTCGCGAGAAAGCTGGAATGGCGCCATCGCCGACCTGCCCAACTATCTTTACGATGAAGCTACGCCGCGTGTACTGGCTACGCCGCGGCACACGGCCTACATCAAGATTGCCGAAGGCTGCGATCATCCCTGCACCTTCTGCATCATCCCGCAGCTGCGCGGCAAGTTCCGATCCCGCCGTTTTGAATCCGTGATCGCCGAGGCGGAGCGCCTGGCGCTGGGCGGCGTAAGGGAAATCACGTTGATTGGCCAGGACACAACCTGCTACGGCGAAGACTTTGGACTGAAGGATGGCCTCGCTCTTCTGCTGGAAAAGCTGGCGGGCATTGAAAGCCTGCGCTGGATTCGCTTCCTGTATGCGTATCCCAACAAGATCACGGGAAGACTGCTCAAAACCATCGCGGCGCATGACAAGATCTGCTCTTACATCGATGTGCCGTTGCAACATGCATCGCCAACCGTTCTGAAGCGGATGAAGCGCGGCGCAGGCGCCGATATCTTCCTGCGCTCGATTGAGAAGATGCGGCGAACCATTCCCGGGGTCACACTGCGGACGTCGTTCATCGTCGGGTTTCCCGGTGAGACCGAGAAGGAATTCGAAGAACTTTGCCAGTTCGTGCGCGACTCTGAATTCGACTGGATGGGCGCATTTGGCTATTCCGACCAGGATGGCGCCGGTGCTTTTTCGCAGGAGAACAAGTTGTCAGAGCGTGAAATTGAACGTCGACGCAAGCATGTGATGCAGATTCAGCGAAAGATCAGCAAACGTAAAAAGAAGGCGCTGGTTGGCCAGGAATTTGATCTGGTGCTCGAAGGCTTTTCCGAAGAAAGCGATCTCCTGCTGGAAGGCCGCACTCCCATGCACGCCCCGGAAATCGACGGCAAGGTTTTCGTCAATGATGTGCCTGAGGGGCTGGAGCCAAAGACCGGGGAATTCTATCGCTGCCAGGTTACGGAAGCCCACGACTACGATCTGGTCGCCAGGATCGTGTAGGACGTAAATGGCTCGCAAGCGAAACCTCAGGCTCAAATGTCCTATCTGCAAGAAGCCGGTAAAAGCCGGCAATGAGGAGTTCCCCTTCTGCAGCGCACGTTGCCGCCTGATTGACCTGGGTAAATGGGCCAGCGGCGCTTATGTCATTTCGTCCCCGGTGCAGGACACGGGAGAGGGGATGGAAGATCTTGGCCGGGAACCCGATGACGAACGGTGAGGCAGAGCGGGACGCTGGCGCTACGAAAATCGGGGTCGGCTCGATGACCGAGACTCGGCCCGCGCCTGTCTGGGCCACCCTCACCGCTACCTTCTTCGGCGCTGGACGCCTGCGTCCTGGACCCGGAACCTGTGGTTCGGCAATAACCGTTTTACTGTGGTGGCTTCTGGCGCGCTCAATCGCTCCTTCCTCGCGGCCCTGGATGGCAATAGCGTTAGCTGCTGTAGCCGTGCTGGCCGGAATTCCTGCCGCAACCCGGGTTGGCAGGGCCAGTGGCTTGAAAGATCCCCAGTTTGTGGTGATCGACGAAGTTGCGGGCCAGCTTGTCACGCTGATCGCGGCGCCGATCACGTGGCAATCTCTTTTGCTGGGCTTTATACTTTTTCGAGCGTTCGATATTGTCAAGCCGCCTCCAATACGCTACCTCGAACGCCTTCCCGAAGGGGTAGGCATTGTGGTTGATGACGTCGGAGCCGGCCTTTACGCGCTGGCGATCGTGCAAATGGCGCTGCACTTCGGTCTGTTGTCGCGATAGGAGCACGCGGCGCGCGCTTGTCAGGAATCTGGAGCTCATGGGAATTTCCGACCGACTGCTGGGCAAGAAGAACGTCAATGGCCACCCGCATATTGAAGCGGTGCAGCCCGGTGCAGCTTTGCCCGGAGGCGAGGTCCGCATCATTGGCAGCGGCTTGCGGCCGCAGGAGTTACGCCGGCCGCAGGTGCGTTTTGGCGAAGTCGAGGGCGCCGTGGTGATCAGTTCGGATGATTTCATGGTTGCCCGCGTTCCCCCTGGCGCATCCTCGGGGCCGGTAATCGTGTCCACGAATGGAACGGCGAGTAATCCGCACGAAATCAAAGTCGCGGCCCTCATTGCGGAGAACCTTCATCCCGTTACCAGCCCCGCACTCGATGCCGAGGGCAACATTTTTGTCACCTTCTCAGGATCACGTGGGCAGAAGGTGCCGGTTTCCATCTACAGGATTGACACCAATTACAACGTGAAGCCTTTCCTGGCGGAGATGACCAATGCCACGGCCATCACCTTTGACCGCGCCGGACAGTTGTACGTTTCGTCGCGCTTCGATGGCACGGTGTACCGGGTGGCGCCGAACGGAACCATGTCCACGTACGCCGAGGGAATGGGAGTGGCGACGGGAATCGCCTTCGATGCTGCCGAGAACCTTTATGTCGGGGATCGCAGCGGCACGGTTTTCAAGATCGGCACAGACCGCCAGATCTTCGTATTCGCCACGATCGAGCCCAGCGTCTCCGCCTATCACATGGCGTTCGGCCCGCATGGAGACTTGTTCGTGACCGGCCCTACCACTTCCAGCTTCGACTCGGTTTATAAGATCGATGCTCACGGCAGTGTGTCGACTTTCTTCCGTGGACTTGGACGTCCGCAGGGCCTTGCGTTTGACGTGGAGGGCAATCTGTACGTCGCCGCTTCCCTTTCCGGCAAACGCGGTATCGTCAAAATCACGCCCGACGCCAGGGCTTCACTTGAAATCGCGGGTCAGGGACTGGTCGGCCTTGCCTTTGCTCCAGGGCGCTCGGCTGTACTGGCGACAACTGGCGCGGTGCATCGCCTTCTGTGGGACGTGCAAGGCGCGCCGCTGGTTCCAGATTTGAATTAGCTGTCGGTTCTCAGCCCTCGGTTCTCAGCTATCAGCCGTCAGCTTTCAGCGTCTCCCGTGAGGCGTCATGCTGAGCTTGCGAAGCATCCGTCGCGGAGCGGATATGCACTTTGGCGGCGAACGTGGCGCTGCGCGCAAGATTCCTTCGACTTCGCTCGGGGCAGGCTCTTCGGGACTGAAGTCCCTCAGGATGACCGCCATCCAATGATTTATTTCAAATTAAGCCGCCGGCCAGCCTCCTCCGCGTCATCGGCGTTTTCATTTACACTCTTAAAACAGTGAACGCCGAAATCATCGCCATCGGCTCGGAGTTGCTGACTCCTTTTCGCCAGGACACGAACTCCCTCTATCTCACCGAAAAGCTTAACCAGCTTGGCGTCGAGGTCATTTTTAAGACGATCGTCGGGGACAGCCGCGAACATCTTACGGGAGCGGCCACGCTGGCGCTTTCGCGTGCGGATATCGTGATCTTCATGGGCGGACTGGGACCCACCGAAGACGACCTCACTCGCGAAGCGGTGGCAGACGCCCTGGGTCTGAAGCTCAACCGCGATCCCGACCTGATCGTCGGCCTGGAAAGACGGTTTGCATCGCGGGGCATGAAAATGTCTCCCAATAATCTCAAACAAGCCGACGTCATTACGGGAGCGCTGGTCCTGCACAATGCCAACGGAAGCGCGCCGGGGCAGTGGATCAGCGGCAAGTACGAAGGGCAGGAAAAAATCATCATGCTTCTGCCCGGCCCTCCGCATGAGATCAAGGCTCTTTTCGATGAGCAATGCATGGAGCGTTTGCGAACCAAATTGCCGCCGCAGGTGATGGCGACACGGGTCCTGAAAATCGGATTGATCGCGGAGTCGCAGGCCGACGCGCGGGTGGCGCCCATTTATAAACGCTACACCGATGTTCAAACCACAATTCTGGCCGGAGCCGGAGAGATCCAGTTGCACCTCAAAACCCGCGGCGCATCGCTCGACGCCGCGCAACAGCGAGTCGACCAGCTGGCGGAGGAAATCGAAGAAGAACTCGGGGACGCGGTGTTCTCCGACAATGGAGATTCCCTCGAGCAGATCGTGGGCTACTACATGCAGATGCGCAACGCCACTCTGGCGGTAGCCGAATCCTGCACTGGGGGCCTGTTAGCGGAGCGCATCACCTCGGTCAATGGCAGCTCCCGTTACTTTCTGGGTGGAGCGGTGGTTTATTCCAACAGTTTGAAGACGGCTTTTGCCGATGTCCCGCCGACACTCATCGAGAAACACGGCGCCGTCAGCGCCGAGGTTGCCGTCGCACTCGCCGAAGGAATTCGCAAACGCTGCGACGCCACGCTGGGCATCGGAGTCACCGGGGTAGCCGGACCGACTGGCGGCACCCAGGAAAAACCTGTGGGCCTCGTTTTTCATGCTCTCGCGTCTGAAAAAGGAACCGAAGTTGAGCAGCGGAACTTTCCCGGTGACCGCAAACGAATCCGCTGGTATGCCACCCAGCAGGCCCTCGATATGATTAGAAGAAAACTGATGTAGGGAAGTCGTCAGTCTTCAGTCGTCGGTCGTCGGCAACTACCACGGCAGTTGATGACGACTGAAGACTGACGACTGAAGACTGCCTTGAGGATTTTTATCGCTCTCGATATCGACGCAGCCATCCGTGAGCGTCTGCAGCTCTTCATGGAGGGCGTCCGTGGATTCGCGCCCGAAGCTCGCTGGGTTTGTCCCGAGTCGCTGCACGTAACTTTGAAATTCATCGGGAACAAATCGAGCGGGGAAGCAGACGCGATCAGCCAGTCTCTCGCACGCATTGCGGCAGCCGCGATCGAAATTTCCATTCGCGGCTACGGTTTCTTTCCCACCGCCAAGTCGCCACGTGTCTTCTGGATCGGCGTTGAAGCTGGGCCGCCGCTGGCCGCTCTTGCGAACACGGTGGATATGACCACGGCAGCTCTCGGCGTTCCGAAGGAGGAACATCCTTTCAGCCCGCATCTGACTCTGGCGCGTCGAGGAGGTTCGGGGGCACCGCGCTGGCGTAAGGGCGACGCTCCGAACCTATCGTTTCAGCGCCTGCAGGACAAATTGGCGGCTATATCCGCTCCCGAGTTTGGTACGATGACGGCCCGAGAGTTCTTTCTGTATGAGAGCCAGCTCGGACGCGGAGGATCGCGCTATACCAAGATTGCGCGCTTTGGATTAGCGTAGCGCCGGCGTCCCGCCGGCTGTCCGGCGGGCGTCTCGCCCGCCGCGAAGGATGTAGAGTTTTCCGGCTGCGCATTTACGGCAGGACGTCGAATGCAGGATGGCCTCAAGTTGGGTGGGCGGTACGCCACCCGACAGCCGGCGGAACGCCGGCGCTACCAAAACCGTGACTTCCCTTCTTATCGCCGGGCTCAGCTACTTGTTGGGATCCATCCCCTTCGGCTTCCTTTTGGTTCGCATTTTTCGCGGGCAGGATGTCCGGCAAACGGGTAGCGGGAATATTGGGGCCACCAATGTTTTGCGCACTTCGCCGGCACTCGGAGTTCTAACGTTATTACTTGATGCTCTCAAGGGATCCGCCGCCGTTATGGTCGCGCTTGCGTTGAGCCGAGGCGAATTCCTGGAATGGGCTTACGCAAATGTTCCCTGGACTCCTGATCATTCCTGGACGGCCCTTTCCCCCGTGGTCGCGGTTCGGGCCACTACTGCTGCTCTTTTTGCCATTCTTGGCCACATGTTTCCTGTGTGGCTGAAGTTCCGCGGGGGCAAGGGCGTTGCTACGGCCCTGGGATCATTCGTCATCCTCGCTCCCAAGTCGGTCCTGATCGCAATCGGAGTTTTCGTGGCAGTGGTACTGTTGTTTCGCTATGTTTCCCTGGGCTCCATCATGGCGGTGGTTTTCTTTCCCGTCCTCGCATGGTTGTTGCACGAGTACAACGGATCACCTCAGGTACTCGTCCTCATGGGGATAGCGTCAGTCCTCATCATCGCCAAGCATCACCAGAACATCAGCAGACTTCTGGCCGGGACTGAGCCCCGTTTCACGCTGTGGCGGAGCAAACAGCCATGAGCCGCATCGCAATCATTGGAGCAGGTGCATGGGGCACCGGACTTGCCATTGTCCTGGGCCGGCGAGGCGGTCATCAGGTACAGCTTTGGGCGCACGAGACAGAAGTTCGCGAGTCAATCTCAAACCGGCACATCAATGAGTTGTTCCTTCCCGGACAAAACATCCCGGAGAACGTTTCGGCGACCGGCAGCCTGCAGGAGGCTTTGCACGAAGCAGAAATTGTCGTCAGCGTCATGCCTTCGCAGCATTGCCGCCCGCTGTTCCAGCAAATGCGGCCTGATCTGAAACCGGAAATGCTGTTTGTAAGCGCGACCAAGGGCCTGGAAGAAAAGACGCTTTTGCGTATGACTCAAGTCGTAACCGAAATAACCGCATCGGGGAACGGCTTTTCGCCGCGCATCGGCGCGCTCAGCGGTCCGTCATTCGCGAAAGAGGCTGCGCACGGTGATCCCACTGCGATCACGATCGCTTCGCAAGACATCGAACTCGCGGAGACCGTGCAGCGGGAATTCAGCGATCCCCGCTTTCGGGTTTACACCAATGACGACATGGCCGGCGTCGAACTTGGCGGCGCGCTGAAAAACGTCATTGCCATCGCCGCCGGGGTGTGCGACGGACTGGGCCTCGGGCACAATTCCGTGGCTGCGCTCATCACCCGCGGGTTGGCGGAGATGACTCGCCTGGCCGTCGCCTGCGGCGGACGGCGGGAAACCATGGCGGGTCTGGCAGGCCTCGGGGACCTGGTACTCACCTGCACGGGAGGCCTTTCCCGCAATCGCAGTGTCGGAGTCGAACTGGGCCGTGGCCGCAGGCTGGCTGACATCATTGCGGGAATGCACGGCGCGGTTGCGGAAGGTGTTTTTACCACGCAGGCAGCAGTTGGGCTGGCTCGGGCTCGCGGCGTGGAAATGCCAATCGTCGATCAGATGGATGCGATCCTGCACCGCGACAAGCCTCCCGCCGAGGCTATACGGGATCTGATGACGCGCAGCGCGAAGAGTGAAATTGCTCTTAGCTCTTAGCTTCTGGCTTCTGGCTTCTGGCTCCTGGCACCTGCATTTCTGGACTCGACGGTCAGGGCAGCCGGACCGAAAGAAACATCCTGGTGGTGTTCTATCAATCATCCGAATAGCCGTTCCGAACCGTGCCCCTGTCGCGAAATGGCAGGTACTTTGGTAACAGACATGGCCTTCGAAGCTGGCTGTGCGCGCCCATCCTCCAAGTAAAATTTTAGAGGAGTCTGTAAACGCCCTGCCGCAGCAACGGCGGCCGAGCCACTCGTCCATTTGAAGCTGCCTCTGCCATCCCGCGTCCCGATCTTGTACGTGATCTTGAGCGTGCTTGCGCTCATCAGCGTAGTGCCGATGTACTTCTATTCGGAACAGGTTGAGTCCATTAACCGGGAACGCCTGATCACCAACGAGCGCCTGTTGCAGAACACGGTGACCCGCTCCCTGGCCGACGACATCGGGCAGCACCAGGAATCTCTGCGGATGATGCTGGCCAACCTGTCTTCCGCCCTGCAGGTGGCGAGCGGCGGGGACGTCACAGCCGAGCATGTGGAAGCGCCCGAACTGCGCGCCCTGCTGGAACACTTCGTATCCTCGTCGCCGGACCTGGCTTACGCAACGCTGCTGAACTCAGAATCCAAGGGCATCTCGGCCGGACGCATCGCGCCTGATGCTTTTTTGCAACGCGACCTGGTGCGGGCATACGACGCCGCTCGCGAAGGGCGTGCCTACAGCGGCCAGGCGCTGGTGGTTGGCAGCGGCCAGTCAGCCCGTACGGTGATGCTGGTCAGCACTCCCGTGATGTACGGAGGCCGGTTCCTTGGCATGATCGGCGCGGTAGAAGACCTGCAATTCCTGATCCGACGGTTGCAGGAGATTAACCGCGGCGGCCTCACACCTTACGTCGTGGATAGCGAAGGCCGTTTGGTGGTTGGAGCGACTCCCGAGTACGCGACTGGTCAGGACATGACTAACTCGGAGATCGTTCGCAACTTTCTGGAACAGGGTGGCCAGGCGCAACTGGTCGCGGCGACCCGAGAATTTCGAGTCACCACCGGCCAGAAGAGCATTCACATGCTCGGTACCTACAGCCCGGTCAGCAACCTGGACTGGGCGGTTATCGTTCAAAAGCCCCGCGACGAAGCCTATCGCGGTGTGTACGAAATGCAACGTACGGCTCGACTGCTGGCGTTACTGGCAATCCTGCTCAGCATTGGTATAAGCATTTTTGCCGCGCGCCGTATTACCTATCCGCTGGAAATCCTTACCGCGTCGAGCCGCGCCATTGCCCGCGGAGACTTCTCGCAACGGGTTCAGCTGAAGAGCCGCACCGAAATCGGAGAATTGGCGGCAACCTTCAACACCATGTCCGAGGAACTCGAGCAATTCGTACTCGACCTCAAGCGTGCCGCTACAGAAAATCGCGAGTTGTTCATGGGATCGATCCAGATGCTGGCCGGCGCGGTCGACGAAAAGGATCCTTACACTCGCGGCCACTCCGACCGTGTGACCCGGTATTCGATGTTGATCGCGAAAGAGATGGGTCATCCCGCGGAATTTCTCGAAATCGTGCGCGTATCGGCGCAGTTGCACGACGTGGGAAAGATCGGAATCGAAGATCGGATTCTGAAGAAACCTGGGGCGCTTACGCCCGAAGAATTCGACATCATGAAGACGCACACCACCAAGGGCGCCAACCTGCTTAGCCCGGTGGCCCAGTTGAAAGACATGATACCCGGCATCGAACTGCATCACGAATCACTCGATGGACGCGGCTATCCCAGAGGCTTGAAAGATCCGGAGATTCCGTTACTGCCGCGAATTATCGCCGTCGCCGATACCTTCGACGCGCTGACTACAAACCGGCCCTACCAGCAGGCTCACGATCCGGAGGCCGCGCTTCGTATCATCCACAATCTCTCCGGAAAACGACTTGATCCCACGGCGGTTGCCGCCTTATCCGCGATCTATGAGCGAGGAGAAATCCGCATACAGCAACCGAATACGCAGGTCGCGTCAGTGGCCGATCCTGCGGCTGCGGCAAAACCACCGGTCACGCCGTCATCGGCGCCGGAAGCGCGGGCGGACGTGATCGCCGCCACCGCGGAAGCCGCCGCGCGATAAGACTCTCACAACCTCCACAAGCCGAGTGGGGCAGTGGCTCTCGGGTAGGGATTTGGCTGGTGGCATTAAGCATTCAGCATTCAGCATTCAGCGCTCAGCATTCAGCACCCGGCGTTCGGATCAGCGCTCTTTCGCCCCGTTGGGCTGCATTTGGTGGACTACCTGACCCACGGCTTGCGCCGCGGGCTGCATTCTTCCGCCGCTACGCGGCTACCACCTGCAACGTCGTCGCGGGGCTGCATGCTGAGCGCTGAGTGCTGAATGCTCTGTCCAGTCGAGCGAAGCTCGACGAAGTTTTGCTGACCGCTGAACAAGCGGAACCTCGCCCCGCCGGACAGCCGAGGGCGGCTGTCCCTGCGTAGTTTGTTTCGCTGCAGGATCACGATTGTCCTCTGACCGCTATAATTGAGCTCTGGACTTCTACGTCCTGAAATCTCATGATTCAAACCCTTTTTGGCAGTCTGGACGAACAGCAGAAGCCCAGCTTCCTCGATCGCATGAAGGAAGCGGTCACGCGCACGCGGGAAAATCTGAGCGAGCGCATTGAAGAGGTAGTTTCTTTCGGCAAGGAGATTGACCCGGGCACGCTGGACGACCTGGAGGCGGTACTCTTAAGCACGGATCTGGGCTCCGGCACGACTCACGAAATACTGGGAAAGCTCCGCGAGAAAGCCAACTACAAACAGATCGGAAACGTGGATGAGCTCAAGCGGCTGCTCAAGCAAGAGATCCTCGCGATTCTTTCCGCGGTCAATGCGCAACCGGTATCTAGAGTCGAAGGAACGCCGGAGGTGATTCTCGTGGTCGGCGTAAACGGCACGGGCAAGACCACGACCATTGGAAAGCTTGCGCAGGTTCTGCGGTCTGACGGCAAGACAGTGCTCTTATGCGCGGCGGATACATTTCGCGCCGCCGCGATCGAGCAGCTTGAAGTGTGGGGCCAGCGCACGGGCACGGAGGTGATCCGCACCAAAGCCGGCGGCGACCCTTCGGCTGTGCTGTACGACGCACTTCAGGCGGCGACCGCGCGGCATACCGATTATGTGATTGTCGATACCGCGGGCCGCCTGCATACAAAAACGAATCTGATGGCGGAGCTGGAGAAAATGCGGCGGACGGCCCAGCGCATCATTCCCGGCGCGCCTCACGAAACTTTGCTGGTGATGGACGCGACCACCGGACAGAATGGCCTGCAGCAGGCGCGGCAGTTTACCCAGTCGGCCGGGGTCACCGGCATTGTGCTGACCAAGCTCGATGGCACGGCCAAGGGTGGCGTGGTGGTAGCCATTTCGCGGGAGATGGGCGTTCCCGTCCGATACGTGGGCGTTGGCGAAAAGGTGGGAGATCTGCTGCCTTTCGATCCAAAAGATTTTGTGGACTCGCTGTTCGCCTGATCGGCGAATGCATCAAATCATTAAGCTCATCTCTGGTTAAGTCCGTAAAAGCTTTCATACATTAAAAATAAAAACACAAGATGCCCTCAAAGAAAACAGTTGCGCGCGAAGCCGCCAGGCAATCGCGAAAACCCCCGACAGCCACAACAGGCGCTTCCACCAGCAGCCGCGAGCAGGATGAGGCGTTTCTCCGGCGGACCCTGGAGCTGGCCCGACAAGGGGTCGGCTTAACTTCCCCCAACCCCTGCGTTGGGGCGGTCATCGTAGACAGCGAAGGTCAGGTGGCAGGCGAAGGCTGGCACACTTTTGCCGGCATCAAGCACGCCGAAGTACTGGCGCTCGAGAAGGCGGGCAAAAGAGCCCGCGGCGGCATTCTTTACCTCAGCCTCGAGCCCTGTTCGCACCAGGGCCGCACCGGACCCTGCGCCGATGCCATCATCGCCGCCGGGGTTCGCCGGGTCGTGTCCTGCATGCAGGATCCAAATCCCCTGGTCGCCGGAAAAGGGTTTGAGCGTTTGCGCAATGCCGGAATCTCAGTCGCCTCGGGCATTCTGGAAGAGGATGCGAAAGTGCTGAACGAGGCTTTCGGAAGATATATCCGCCACCACACTCCCCTGGTCACGTTGAAGTCTGCCATGACGCTCGACGGAAAGATCGCGCCCCCTCCCAGCGAGTCGCATCACCCCACGGCTCTTGGTGGCGGTGGCGCCACCGGAGGCTGGGTCACAAGCGAAATAGCCCGCGGCCATGTACAGCAGTTACGCCATCAGAATGACGCCATCATGGTCGGGGTGGGAACGATTATTGCCGACGACCCCTTGCTTACTGACCGCAGCGGGCTTCCCCGCCGGCAACCGCTGTTACGGGTCATTGTCGATTCGCGGCTGCGCCTGCCGCTCCAGTCCCGCGTGGTCAAAACCTCGAAGGACGACGTGCTGGTGCTCTGCTCCTTCGCCGAAGAGAAAAGGAAACGGGAACTGCAGAACCAGGGAATTCGTGTCGAGCAGGTCCAGGTCGGTGTGGGAGACGGCCGCCCGGATATGAAAGGAATTATGAAGCGCCTCGGGATCATGGAAATCACCAGCCTTCTCGTCGAGGGCGGGGCCATGATCAACGGGGCAGCGCTGGCGTCCGGAATTGTCGATAAGGTTTTTCTTTACTACGCCCCCAAAATTCTGGATGGCATGGGTTCGGTTCCTTTCGCCACCGGTGTCGGTTTCGATCGAATGAGCGACGCCGCGCACGTAAAATCCATAAGGCTGCACCGCTTCGGCGAAGACTTTGCGGTGGAGGGATATTTGCGCGATCCGTACGGGGACTAAGCCGTCAGCACTCAGCATTCAGCCGCACAGCGCCGGTGATTCCCAGTCAACACCTCATTGCCGAACCGGCTGAATGCCAGGTGCTGTCAGTCCAGGCCTTACAATATCCCTTCGGAGAATCCATGTTCACCGGCATCATCGAAGAAGTCGGACGCGTCGCCGGCATCGCAAGGAAGAATGGCAATCGCCGCCTCACGGTGTCTGCGTCCCAATTAACCAAAGGCCTAAAGACGGGCGAGAGTATTGCCGTGAGCGGGGTATGCCTGACCGCTCTCGATATCACCTCCAGGTCTTTTGCCGCGGATCTGGCTGACGAAACCTGGACGCGAACCTCGTTTTCGCGAATCTCGCTGTCGCGGATAAAGAAGGGCGCCCTGGTCAATCTGGAACTGCCTATGCGTGCCGACGGAAGGTTTGGCGGCCACATCGTTCAGGGCCACGTCGACGGTACCGGCAAGTTTCTCGGGCTTGATCGCATTCGCGGGGCGAACGACTACTGGCTGCGTATTGAAATTCCGCCAGAGCTGGCGCGTTATGTGATCTTCAAAGGTTCGCTGTGTATCGAAGGCATCAGTCTGACGATTGCCAGGATTGAAGGCACAACGGTCACCGTCGCGATCATTCCCCACACCGTCAAGATGACCAATCTGAGGTCGCTCAAGCCGGGCGATCCCATAAATCTTGAAGTAGATATGGTGGCGAAGTACGTGGAAAAGATGATGAAGGGCGAGTCTGCGAATTCATCGCTTACGGTGGAACGATTAGTTCGCGAAGGTTTCTAGCTGCTACGCTTTCCGACTGCACATCCTGCCGGCTGCAGTCATCCTGAAGAACTTCGGGCCTGAAGGATCTCAGGCGTATGTGCATCCTCCGAATTTTGTATCCGCTCCGCGCAAGATCCTTCGCAGGCTCAGGATGACGCCCTTCGTCAAGGTGCAGGCCCTCGAACTCCGCTCTGCGCTAGCCATTCACTTCAATTGACGCCTGTATTCCCGGCTCATCCAGTTTCAGAAATTCGCGCACGATAGGCTCGTCGCATTTCTCCATCTCGTCGTAGGTTCCGAAAAAAATGGCTTTGGCTTCGTAGAGGAAGACGATCCGGTCGGCCAGTTTCCTGGCCAGACGCATGTCGTGGGTGACCACCACGCTGGTCAGGTGCAGCTGAATTTTAAGGCGCTTGATCAGATCTCCCAGGAGCTGCGCCATCAGGGGATCCACCATCGTCGTGGGCTCGTCATAGAGAACGCATTCGGGTTGGGCAGCCAGCGCCCGCGCAATCGCAACCGACCGCTTCATTCCGGTGGACAAGTCGGAGGGCAGCTGGTCGCGCATCTCCTTCACGCCAACCATGTCCAGCAAGCCGTCGACAATCTGATAAATCTGCTCCTCCGAAAGCTGGCGCCGTTCTCGCAAGGGGAATGCGACATTTTCGCCGACGCTCAAAGAATCGAACAAAGCTCCGTTCTGGAAAACGATTGTGACCTTCTTGCGAATCCGCTCCAAATCTGTCTCGCCGTAATCCGTGATGTCCTCATGAGCCACGATTACCCGGCCCGAATCCGGCTTCAGAAATCCCATGATGTTCATCAGAGAAACCGATTTGCCTACGCCGCTCCGCCCGAGAATGCAGATGGTCTCTCCCGGCATGACGGTGAAGCTGACGTGATCGAGCACACGGTTCTCACCAAACGCCTTGGAGACATCCTTGAACTCGATATATGGTCCCGCGTTGCCGTTGGTGGCCATGTTCTGTTTTCAGTCGTCAGTTTTCAGTCGTCAGTGTTCAGCCTTCGGTCGTCAGTCACCGGTCGCCTGGACAGCGACGCTTCCAATAGTAAATCCTTCCCGTCACAATCCTGGGGTTCAAGCTGAGGCCCGAGGTTCGCCGTCCGACGCCCACTGCCTTGCCGCTTCCCAATCTTCCGGCGTATTCAGATTCCGAAACATCTCCCCGGAAAATCCTTCCTGTTCCAATTCCTCCTGACCAATCACGGTGGTGCTGACTTCAGTGAAGAGGGAGTCGATCTTGTATCTTCCCGCGAGCAGAGATCGCTCAGCCGCTTCAGCGAAGCTGCGCCGGTAGATTGCGCACAACGGCTGCAGGCGCTCGTTTGTTATCGGAACCACCACCGCGGCGTCAGACTGCCGCGCCCGGGCAATCAGGTATTTCAGAAAATCCAGACGAACAAATGGCAGGTCCAGGGCAAGCATCAGGTTGAGTTCGGCCGGCTTTGCGTCGCTCGTCTTTACGTCGCTCGTGCTGAGGTTGTTCGGTGCCCCACCCAAGGCCGCGTGAATTCCGCCCAGGGGTCCGCACTCCCGATACACATCCTCGACCACCCGGCCAAAGGCAGCGAATTTCGCCGCACTTCCCACGATCCACGCGTTTCCTGCCGCACCCCTTGCCAGGTCCAGCGCGCGTTCCAAAAGGGTATAACCTCCGAGTTCGAGGAAGGCCTTATCCTGGCCCATACGCAGGCTCTTACCGCCCGCCAGAACGTACGCATTCACGGGATCCACGGTCGCGATCATACACGTCCAAGTCGTTGTGTTGCCAAGGCTTTGCGCGCTTTGAGAGAATTCCCGCCGAAAACCCCAGGACGCCTGACACAAAACCCGGAAGATTGCCAGCCCGATGCAGGACGACGGTTTCATTACACGAAAGTAACCTACCCTAACTGCCAACCGACGTTGGATGATAGTTCGTCCCGGTGTCCCCCTCCGGAAACACAACCATGCCACAGAAGTTATTGGATGTCCTCATGCTTGGCCGTTGCTCCCACGAGTTTTCCTGGCCTCGACGCAGTGCCGATGGCCACTACTACCAGGTGTGCCTGCTCTGCGCCACGGAGTACAAGTACGACTGGAAAACCATGAAGCGAATCAAGCGCTCGGATAGCGGAGCCGAAGCCGCGGCGGAAACGCCGCGCGGCCGCATCCAGAAGAAGCCGACCTGGGTGCCTCGCGCACGCCGGTTGACCCTGCAAACTCCACTTCGCTACCGCCCCAAGGGTTTGGGAACGTGGCACGAAGGTACGGTCGAAAATCTGAGCCAATCTGGCGTATTGCTGTTCGGACCGCAGCGGCTCCCGGAGAACACTCTGGTCGAAATGGTGTTTGAGATGCCGGAGGAAATTTCCGGACAGAAGAACAGCACCGTTCTCTGCCAGGGACGGATTATCCGGCGTAAAGACGTTGCCGATTCGGAAAGCATCGGCCTGGCAGCCTCGATCCTGGACTATAAATTTCTGCGCCAGGTCTGAACCGGGCTGAACAGCGCCTTGGCCGAAGCATTCATTCAAACGCGATAAGTGTCTACCGGGAAAGAGCTTATCACCCCCTTGACGATGGGGTGCCCGCGTATAATTTTGCCCAAGACCGAAAGCGATTCTGCATCTAAACTACTAAGAACCGGGTTCAACACAATCAGGAGCGATCCTATGAGAGCAAAACTTTCTTTCTACGTCACTACCATTGCGCTTATCGCAATTCTGACGATTGGGGTGGGCTGCACCAAGGCCCCGAATGACGCCCAACTTACCAGCGACATCCAGAACAAGCTGGTTGCGGATTCAGGCCTGCAAGGCAAGCAGCTCGGGGTGAAAGCAGAGGATGGAACCGTCACCCTGACCGGCACCGTGGACAACGATGGTCAGCGGGAAGCAGCAGCCCGCTATGCCGCGTCCGAGCCGGGGGTTAAACAGGTCATCAACAACCTGCAGGTAGCCGCTCCGCCGCCAGTCGAAGCCGCGCAGACCGCACCGCCCGTCGAGGAAGCGAAACCCTCTCCGGCGCCTGCCCCGAAGCCGCGCCGTCGCGCGCGGGAACGCGACCTGCCCTCTTCGTCCTCCTCCAATGCAAACAGTTCTCCGGCACCGATGACGGCCATGACCGCACCAGCGGCACCGGCACCGCCGCCACCGCCGCCTCCGCCGCAGAAGGTCACGATTCCTTCGGGCACAACCCTGGCAGTGCGCCTGGTCGACACCATTGACTCCGAAACCGCGACGCAGGGTCAGACTTTCCACGCCACCCTGGATTCACCTCTGGCCGTGGATGGAGAAACCGTCATTCCCTCCGGCTTCGATGTCGAGGGCCATATTGTCACCGTGCAGAGCGCTGGCAAGTTCGCGGGTCAGTCGCTGCTCGTGCTGCAGCTCGACCGCCTCGCCGCCTCAGGCAGGAATTACAGCATTCAGACCGACCAATACTCGCGCAAAGGATCTTCTCGTGGCAAGAATACCGCCGCGAAGGTCGGAGCCGGAGCCGGCATTGGGGCAATCATTGGCGCTATCGCCGGTGGTGGCAAGGGAGCTGCAATTGGCGCGGCGGCTGGCGGCGGATTGGGCGGCGGAGTACAGGCAGCAACCAAGGGACAACAGATCAAGCTGCCCTCGGAGACGGTCCTGAACTTCACCCTGCAAGCTCCGCTGACTGTGGTCGCCAGCAAGGGACCCCATCCGGGTCGCCACCGCCTGGACGCGAACCGTACAGACTCTGAGCAAGGCTCTGAACAGCCCGCTCCCGGTCAGTCGGATCCGAATCAGTAAAGTTTTGTAAATTTTTGGACACAGGGTCGGCCTTTCGGCCGACCCTTTTTTTGATTTCAAGGACCGTGAGATGGTGGATTAACAGCTCAAAAATTAGACCCAATTCGCTGGCCGATTCATCCAATACTTTTTGGGGCATGCAACTGGGTAAACCGCACCGGATAACACGAACCGGGTAACCGAGTAAGAGGCCTTCATGTGGATTGTCGCGCTGGCGCTTCGCCGGCCCTACACTTTCGTCGTTGTCGCATTGCTCCTGCTGATCCTTGGTCCGATCGTTATCTACCGCACGCCCACCGATATTTTCCCGAACATCAACATCCCCGTAGTCAGCATTCTGTGGAATTACTCCGGACTGAATTCCCAGGAAATGGCCAACCGGATCGTGACCCTCACCGAACGGACACTGACCACGACCGTAGATGATATCGAGCACAGCGAGTCACAGTCACTGAACGGAATCGCGGTAGTGAAAGTATTTTTTCAGCCGCACGCCAATATTGAAAAAGCCATCGCGCAGATCACGGCAATTTCTCAGACGCAGTTACGGCAGTTGCCTCCCGGCACAACCCCGCCGCTGGTGATCACCTATAACGCGTCTACAGTTCCCATTCTGCAACTGGCCATGTCGGGGCAAAAGCTTTCCGAGCAGCAGCTTTTCGACTACGGCGTGAACTTTATCCGCACTCGCCTGGTTACCATTCCCGGCGCTGCGATCCCCTTTCCATACGGCGGCAAACAGCGCCAGGTACAGGTGGATCTCGATACCAATGCGCTGCAGGCCAAAGGCCTCTCGCCGATGGACGTGGTTAACGCCATCAGCGCCCAGAACCTGATCCTGCCGTCAGGAACTTCGAAGATCGGACAGTTCGAATACGACGTCGATCTGAATGGCAGCCCGCAAACTGTAGCGGAATTGAACGACCTTCCGGTCAAGCGGGTAGGAAGTACGACGATCTATATCCGCGATGTCGGGTTTGTTCGCGACGGATTCCCGCCGCAAACCAATATCGTTCGCGTCAACGGGCAAAGGGCATCTCTGCTGACCATCCAGAAGACTGGAAACGCTTCCACCCTCGATATCATCGCCGGGATTAAAGCCCTGCTGCCGCGAATTCAGGCACAGCTTCCGCCGGAACTGGAGATTCGGCCGCTGGCTGACCAGTCGCTTTTCGTGCGCGCCTCGATCGACGGCGTAGTGAAAGAAGGCCTCATTGCAGCCTGTCTTACCGGAATAATGATCCTCGTTTTCCTGGGAAGCTGGCGCAGCACCCTGATCATTGCCGTTTCCATTCCGCTCTCGATTCTTACTTCGATTATCGTCATGAGCGCGCTGGGTGAGACCATCAACATCATGACGCTGGGAGGGTTGGCGCTCGCGGTCGGCATTCTGGTGGACGACGCCACGGTCGAAATTGAAAACATCAACCGGAATATTGCCGAAGGCAAGGAAATTCAGAAAGCGATTCTGGACGGCGCCCAGCAAATTGCGGTGCCTGCGTTTGTTTCCACGCTCGCCATCTGCATCGTGTTCCTGCCCATGTTTTTCCTGACCGGAGTGGCACGCTACCTGTTCGTGCCCCTGGCGGAAGCTGTGGTGTTCGCCATGCTCGCTTCTTACCTGCTCTCGCGAACTCTCGTGCCAACCATGGCCAAGTACCTGCTCAAAGGCCACGAACAGGAAGCGGGCCATCTGAATACCGAGAGCCGCAATCCGCTGGTGCGGATGCAGGTGAGGTTTGAGCTGGCTTTCGAAAGATTCCGCGACCACTATCACCAGATTCTGCACCGCTGCCTGCACTATCGAGCCGCCTTCCTGTGGGGATTTGCCATCGTCTGCGTGGGCTCGTTCGTGTTGCTGGTGCCGTGGCTGGGGCGTGATTTCTTTCCCAGGGTGGACGCCGGACAGTTCAAGCTGCACCTGAGAGCGCGAGCGGGGACGAGAATCGAGGAGACGGCGAACCTTTGCGATCAGGTCGAAGCCTTTCTCCGCGAACAGATTCCTCCCAGTGAAATTTCCAGTGTCATCGACAACATTGGATTGCCCTACAGCAGCATTAATCTTTCTTACAGCACGTCAGCGCCGACTGGCCCGGCCGACGCCGACATCATGGTCACCCTGACCCCTGACCATCGGCCAACCGAGGAATACGTTCATGATCTGCGACGGAAACTGGCCGAACAATTTCCGGGCGTCGATTTTTCTTTTCTGCCGGCTGATATCGTCAGCCAGATTTTGAACTTCGGATTGCCTTCTCCGATCGATATCCAGGTGGTGGGTTATGACCTTCAGGCCAACCGTCAGTTTGCGAACAAATTGCTCCGCCGGATAAAGACGGTCGCGGGAGCTGCCGATCTGCGCATCCAGCAGCCCTTTGACGAACCGCACCTGCACATTGACGTTGACCGGACCAAGGCGCAGCTTGCGGGATTCACCCAGCGCGATATCGCGAACAATCTGCTGATCTCGCTCAGCGGCAGTTTCCAGACCACGCCCACATACTGGCTGAACCCAAAGAACGGCGTTAGCTATTCGATCGCAACCCAAACTCCGCAATATCGTCTGGATACGCTGCAGAAGCTGGAGAACATCCCGATCACGGGCGCAAGCGGGGCAACTCCAACGATTCTGGGCACACTGGCTTCAATACAGCGCGGTACCGGGATGGCTCTCGTCTCCCATTACGACATTCAGCCTGTGATCGATATTTACGGATCGGTACAGAGGCGGGATCTGGGCGGGGTTGCCGGCGATATCCAAAAAATTGTGGATGAGAGCCGTAAGGAGCTGCCGCGCGGCTCCGAGCTCGTCACCCGGGGACAGGTCCAGACGATGAAATCTTCCTATACCGGACTGATCTCCGGCCTGGCGTTCGCCATCCTGCTGGTGTACCTGCTGATCGTGGTGAACTTTCAGTCGTGGCTTGATCCTTTCATCATCATCGCAGCCCTGCCGGCTGCCCTGGCGGGAATCGTGTGGTTCCTTTTCGTCACCAACACCAATATCAGCGTTCCGGCCCTGACCGGTTCCATCATGTGTATGGGGGTGGCTACCGCCAACAGCATTCTGGTGGTCAGCTTCGCCAAGGAACAGATGGAAGAGGGCAGGGACGCGATAACCGCCGCGCTGGCAGCGGGATTCACCCGCTTCCGGCCGGTCCTGATGACCGCCCTGGCGATGATCATCGGCATGGTGCCGATGGCGATCGGCCTGGGTGAAGGTGGAGAACAGAATGCGCCACTCGGCCGAGCCGTAATCGGCGGGTTGATTTTTGCCACTGCCGCCACGCTGTTCTTTGTTCCGGTTTTCTTCAGCCTGTTGCATGGGCGGCGGAGCCGAGCCAAACAGCACGCGAAACCTGAACCGGGCGTCTAGATAAGATCATCTGTATTTACAGGGGTTTTGAACTCCGGGAGAGTCATGAGGGTTGAAAACGACGGCCGCACCTTTACCGAAACTGCCACGGAAGAACCGCATCTGCCTGGGAGGAACAACAAGAAGAATCGCCGCCCTCAGTGGTGGATTCTGTTGCTGGCTGTGATTACTGCGGCGATCATCGTTGTCGCCGGCATCCTGCCTCGCATTCAGGCGCGAACCGCTCTCCGCCGCGAAACGGCGGAGATGGCCGTGCCTTCCGTGGTCGTGGTTCAGCCCAGGCGATCCGCTCCGGCGCAGGAGATCGTTCTTCCTGCCAACGTGCAGGCTTTTGCCGATGCTCCGATCTATGCTCGTACGAACGGGTACCTGAAAAAATGGTATGTCGATATCGGGACACGTGTGAGGGAGGGCCAGCTTCTCGCGGAAATCGACACGCCTGAAGTGAACCAGCAACTCCGCCAGTCCCTCGCCGACCTGGCCACCGCACAAGCCAATCTCAACCTCTCGAAGATCACGGCGGACCGCTATGCGGGATTGCTGAAGACTGATTCGGTTTCCAAGCAGGAATCTGATAACGCCGCGGGCGATTACGAGGCCAGGCAGGCGAATCTCCAGTCCTCTCAAGCCAACGTGAAGCGCCTTCAGGAACTGCTCTCGTTTCAAAGGATCTATGCGCCCTTTTCGGGTGTGATTACAGCTCGCAACACCGATGTTGGAGCGTTGATCGATTCCGGCAGCAGCGGCGGGGTCCGTACCGAACTCTTCCATATCGTGCAGCCAGACAGACTGCGGGTTTATGTCAGCGTTCCCCAGGTCTACTCACAAGCCGCCAAGCCAGGGCTCACCGCAGACCTCACCCTGTCGGAGTTTCCGGGGCGTCCGTTCGCGGGAAAGCTGGTGCGCACAGCCAATGCGATTGACCCGACGTCACGCACTCTGCTGGTGGAAATTGCAGTGGACAATCCAACCGGACAGCTGTTCACCGGATCATATGCCGAAGTGCATCTGAAGTTGCCAACCGCGGCCTCGGCCTTTATTTTGCCGGTTAATACTCTGCTCTTCCGTGCGGAGGGGCTGCGGGTCGCTACCGTGGCCGATCAAAAAATAGATTTGCGACAGATCACTATCGGCCATGATTACGGCAGCGAAGTCGAAATTGTTTCCGGCCTCAACGGAAGTGAGAATGTCGTTGTGAATCCTCCCGACTCGGTCGTGACTGGCGAAACCGTGCGGATTGCCCAATCACAGGGGGGAAAGTGAAGAGTCGGACCTCGGACTTCGGACCTCCGACCCTGGACCTCGACCTTTCGAGCCGACGACTGAGGTTCGACACTCGACGATGGGTTCCATCTCTTCTGGCGAGTCTGCTTCTCCTGACCGGTTGTGCCGTCGGGCCGCGCTATTCAAAGCCGGCCACCCCCACGCCTCCGGGCTACAAAGAAGTGCCGCCGGATTGGAAGGCGGCGCAGCCCAACGATCAAATCGCGCGCGGAAAGTGGTGGGAGATTTTTCAGGATCCGCAACTGAATGCGCTTGAGGAACAGGTAAATGTCTCCAACCAGAATCTGAAAGCCGCAGAAGCCCAATTCCGGCAGGCGCGCGCGCTGGTTCGATTCAACCGCGCGGCATACTATCCCACAGTGACTGCGGGTGCGTCGGCCGCACGCGAACATGTATCGCAGCACCGCCCCCTGGTCTCTAACCTCACACAGACGAACGCAACCGATCTGGTGATTCCCTTCGACGTGTCCTACGAGGCAGATGTGTTTGGACGTGTACGTCACACCGTGGAAGCCGCCAGGTCCAGCGCCCAGGCCAGCGCGGCCGATCTGGAATCGGTGAGCCTGAGCCTGCACGCTGAACTCGCGCTCGACTATTTCATGATGCGTACGCTGGACGCAGAAGAGCAGCTGCTGAATTCGAACGTGACATCCTTCGAAAAGGCTTTGGAGCTTACTCAAAACCGCTACAGGGGCGGAGTGGCATCGGCGGTCGATGTAGCGCAGGCCCAAACGCAGCTTGAAAATACACGGACCCAGGCGATCGATGTGCTGATCCAGCGGGCGCAGAACGAACACGCGATCGCAGCGTTGACCGGACAGCCTGCCTCCACTTTCAGCATTCCCCAGGCAGCCTGGAACACACCCCCGCCTGCGGTCCCGCCGGGGCTGCCTTCAGAACTGCTGGAGCGCCGTCCCGACATCGCTGCGGCGGAGCGGCGCCTGGCAGCGGCTAACGCCGAGGTTGGAGTGGCGCGGGCTGCATATTTTCCCGTCTTCAGTTTGACCGGTTCGGGGGGCTTTGAAAGCACGTCGATTTCAACATTGATTCAAGGGCCCAGCGGTTTTCTCAGCGCGGGCGCATCCGCAGTTGTGACCGCTTTCGATGTTGGACGCCGGCGGGCCGTCAGCGAGCAGGCTCGCGCCGCTTATGACGAGTCCGAGGCAAACTATCGTCAGACCGTTCTCACGGCTTTGCAGGAAGTCGAGGACAATCTCGCAACCCTGCGCATCCTTAACGACGAAGCCAAGGCCCAGGAAGCCGCCGTGGCGGCGGCCGAGCACTCGCTGGAACTCTCGACCAACCGCTACAAGGGCGGAGTCGTCAGTTATCTGGAAGTGACCACCGCGCAAAGCACGGCGCTGGCCGACGAGCGGGCTGCCGTGGACATTCTTCGCCGCCGCATGACCGCCAGCGTTTCCCTGATCAAGGCCCTGGGCGGCGGATGGAGTTCAGCGAACCTGCCCACGGTAAAGGCAGATCCACGTCCTCAAACCGCCAACGGCCAGTAGCCATCCCCGCCTGGTAACCCCGAGGGTCTAAGACTAAAGTAATCGGAAATTTAGCCGATGGCGCGCCACTCTCGCCCGGGTTAAAACATCTATAGATTTAGAAAACAGGAGCCCTCCCCATGATTACCCCGATTCGCGCCACTGAGGATTCAAAATTCGCGACCCAGTTAAACCGGCTGGAACAATTCAATCAATTCATTTCCGGCATCGCTACCGCCATGGTGGCCGGTAACCACGATTTCGAAAGCGTGTGGAGTATCGCAAATCGCGTCTACGAGCAGCACTGTTCTGCGAAGGTCAGGTTCATCACGAACTCCGGGATGGAGCGCTCGCAAAATACTCCGCTGAGCGCATAGCGATTGGCTCGCCCGGAATCGTTGTCACCGCACAATCACTAGCGGTTGTAGAGACGCAGCTTGCTGCGTCTTGCCGGTAGCGTGGGAGGCGTAGCGAGCTACGTCTCTTCAGCACGGGAGCATCGCACGGAAGCTCTGTTGAGGCGACGGGCCTGGCATTGCACGGAGCCACAGCACAACGGTATGCTCTCCCTCCATGGCCCTTTCCCTTCGCTTGCATCTCCCAGGTCTGTTTTTGCTTCTTGCCGCCAGTTCAGGATTCGCCCAGCAGCCGTTCCTCCCTCAGGATCAATGGGTCAAACTGCGTGACGAGGCCAGCGGCGCTGCCCCGTACGAAAACCTGCGCTATCTGACGCGACTGCACCGCGTACCCGCCACTGCGGAATTCGATCAGGCGGCTCAGTTCATGCTGGAGCGGGCTCGTGAATACGGCCTCGCCGAAGTGCAGAGCGAGCAGTTCCCTGTAGATGGAAAAACCCAGTATGGCCTGATGCGGTCCTATCTGGGCTGGAAAGTGGAAGCCGGCCAGTTGTGGGAGGTAAGGCCGCAGCATCTGCTGTTGGGAGACTGGGCCACCGACCCAATCCACCTGGCCGACTACAGTCACTCGGCCGACATAGAAACCGCATTGATCGATGTCGGCGACGGATCGCACGAATCTGACTACAGCGGTAAGGACGTCCGAGGAAAGATTGTTCTGGCTGATGGCGTCCTGGCGCGAGTGCAGGAGTTGGCGGTACTGGAGCATGGTGCTGCTGGAATCGTGAGCGATATGCCCAACCAGACCACGGCGTGGTCGGGACTGGATCGCACCATGGTGCGATGGGGCCACCTTGAGGCGAGAGCGCCTGCCGGATTTGCCTTTATGGTTTCGCGGGAAACCGCAGCGTCATTGCGCTTGCGGCTGGCCGGAAGTGAACCCGTTGTTCTGTCCGCCAAAGTGAAGGCCGAGGTTGGTCCGGGACACTGGACCGTGGTTAGTGGCACCATTCCAGGGGACGATCCCAAAGGTGGGGTGGTCGTCTACAGTTGCCATCTCGATCACGAACGCCCGGGGGCAAATGACAATGGAAGCGGCTGCGTAACCATCCTGGAATCGGCTCGAGTGCTGGCCCGGCTTATCGCCAGCGGGGCCCTGCCACGCCCTAAACGCACGTTGGTGTTTATCTGGGGGCCGGAGGTTGAGGGCACGATGGCATATCTTGCCCGCCACCCTGAAATCCGCAAACGCATGGTCGCCAACATACATATGGACATGGTTGGCGGAGACCCGTTCAAGAACAAATCTATTTTTCACGTGACCGAAACTCCGTGGTCGCTACCCAGCTTCGTCACCGACGTGGGAGCTACCTTCGCGGAAACAATCCGCTCGGGAGCCGCCAACTATGCCGAGAGTGGCGACGCCCCGGAAGCGGCCGTGGTCGAGACCCGCTCCGGGGAACAAGGGACGCGCAACCAGTTCCTGGCAGACGTGACGCCTTATTCCCAGGGCAGCGATCATGACGACTACGACTCGTCGACGATTGCCGTCCCCTCACTTTATTTGCGCGACTGGCCCGACATCTACATTCATACTGACCACGACACACTGCAGCAGATCGATGCCACCAAGCTGCGCCGGGTGGCGCTGCTCGGCGCTGCATCGGGATACGTGTATGCCACTCTCAATGCCGAGCGATCCCAGGCGCTGCTTCCCTTCTATACTGCCCAGTCCGAGTCGCGACTGGCGCAGACCTTCCACCAGGCGCAGCGGCTGGTGGACGAACCCAAACTGGATCCTGGCACGGCCTGGTACGAAGCTCACAATCTGATGACGCAGGCTCTTCGGCGCGAAGTCGCAACTCTCCGTTCGCTGACTGTGTTGACCGGCGCCAATGCGCGTGAGGTTTCAAACGATAAAGTTCTTGGCGATCAGGTGACGACATTCAACACCTGGATCGACAGCCAGGCGAAAGCACGTGGCGCTCAAGGTCCCGAACCAAAGGCTCCATGGTCAAGCGAGGTTGCGGCGCGGAAGATTCCGGTCCGCATTGGAGATTTCGGGCCGCTGACCTACCAGAACGACAATGTCCTGAAGGCTCGCCTGACGCCGGAGCGTATCGAGAAAATCAGGCTCCTCAATAGCGAGGCGACTCCCTTGCTTAACACCCAGGACCTTTCCGAACTCTACGCTTATGAGATCGCTAACTTCATCGATGGCAAACGAACGGTGGGGGAGATCCGCGACGCAGTCTCCGCCGAGTATGGAGCGCTGCCGGTGGATCTGGTTAACGACTATCTTGAAGCGTGTAAGGAAGCTGGGATTGTGCAATGGAAATAGGAGACGAGAAAACAAATCAGGATTGAGTCATCTTCCATCTGCCCCGGAGCCAGGATCGAAGGGGTCGTGGGCACATCGCCTGCACATCGGCTGCGCGACAGATGCTTCGCAAGCTCAGCATGACGCCTTGCCGGAGGGATACCGTTTCTTACGGCGCCACTCCCTAAAAGAAAAGGCGCCGCATAAGCAGGCGGCGCCTTGGTTCTGGCTGGATGTCAGAACGAATAGATCAAATCAAACTGCATCCGGTTGAGCCGTGCGTCCTCTTGTCCCGGGGTGACGCCTGTTGATCTGCTGGCGTTCTGCAGCGAGGTATTGAGGGTACGGCCAAACCAGTAGGTGTAGGAGGCTGTTGTATTGCTTCGGACTCTCCACAACCCGTAGATTCGGTTTTGCACGACGTTGGTCTGGGTTCGCTGGTCGCTTTCGACGAACTGCGCAATCACTGCGTCCTGTGCTATGCGGTTCCATGCATAGCCAACCTGGATATCGTTCTTGGTCTTCTGCTGGCCAATACTGATATCCCCCATGTACGCCTTGTTCTGGCTGCCCAGATCGTTGCGAACCGCGCCGTTGGATCCCAGCGGGTGGTCCTTGGCTTGCATGTTGTCGATGAATTCACCCAGGAGGTTGATCGGCAACCTGGCCCAGGGCGTCTTGAACGTGTTGTTCAGGATGAAGTCGGCGTAGAGGAACTGAGAGTAGAAGTGAGGCGTTCCGATAGTGGTAGCCGCGTTGGTAAAATTGTTCGGGGCGAAGACGCAGTTGGCGCCACCGGTCGAAGTTGGGAAGCCCTGAACGCCGCCCTTGCAGCCTGGACCTTCACCCGGAGACTGGCCGACAGCGAATGCACTGGCATTCAAAAGCGAGTCGATATTGTTGAACTTGAGGGCGGAGAACGACGCGGTAGTGCTCCAAAACTTGCCCAGTTGCAGTTTGGCGGAAGCCTGTCCACCGAGGGCGTAGGTGTCCGTGGTTCCCGAAGCTTCGTTAAGCATGAGCTGCATGGCCATCACCGTAACGTTTTTCAGCACGGGCGAATGCAGGTCGAAAGAGAACTTTTCGCTGAAGCCTTCCGGATTGATGTCGTTGTCGAAAGTCATCGGGGTCCGGAGCCAGGTGAAGGCGAATTTTCCGCCGGTAAGCGCTATCCACTTGTGGGCGATTGGATTGTAGGTGATGTATCCGCGATCCAGAGCGATCGTCTTGCGATCAAAGAAGTTTGTCAGAGACTCGTTGGTCGAGGTTGGATCCGCCAGCGAGCCGGTGGCCAAAGAGATGCCAGCAATAAAATCGTCGTTCAGCTTGCCATCGAAGCCGAAGCGCACTCGGATGCGGGCTCGATTACGGTCAGCAACCCCGTCCTGCGAGAAGGTTTCGCCCCGGACCCGGACATCGCCGTTGAACCGGAAGCGCCCCACCAGTCCTTCCAGGGCCGACATCCGCTTCTGTTCGTCCTGAGTTCCGACCGCGGTGTTGGTCAGCGTGGTCTGCACGTCGGCCATTTGGCTATCCAGTTTCGTGACCGTGTCCTTCTGACTGTTGGCCGCGCTTTCAGCTGAAGCCGCCTTGGCCTGCGCATCGCTGGCCGTGCTCTGGGCTTGCTGAAGCTGTTGCTGGGCCTGCTGCCAGGCTTGATCCTTCTGCTGCACCTGTTGCTTGAGCAGCTCGATTTGTTGCTGCTGGGCGGCCAGAGCATCTTTTAGCGACTGCAAATCTTGCATGGTCACAGCAGGTTGGGCGGGCTTGGCGGCCGCCTTTTTGGCTCTGGGTTTAGCCGCAGTTTGCGCCACTAGCGTTCCAGCCAACAGCGGAACTACGCACCACCTGAGAACGGACTTCATTATTTCTCCTTTTGCCTCTGTCATTTACAGAGGACAGACCCTGGGTAAACTCGTGATTGCGGTATTGCCTTCCTGATTGCAGTGCTGTGCGACGCGACCGGACTCGAACACAACAACGGCTGGAACTTCACACTGAATGCATACTCGTCCGGCACTTCTTGGGTACCGTCTTTTCTACGTTCGCAGTGTTACGGGAAGGTTACAAAGGCGTGAAATTCTGATGAATCGGGCCATATGACCGGAGGGTATTCTCTATCGGGGAAGGTGTTTATGAGCTTTCGGTCCGCCGCAGAGACGTAGCTGCACTGCGTCTCCCGGCACGAACCAGACGCAGGAAGCTGCGACTCCACGAATTTGCAGGCTCGTCTGCGACTTTGTTTACCTAAACCACCGGGCTCACTTGTTCTACCGGCGCAGGCGCGACCCATGCCTGCGGCAACTGAAGGTTGGGCATAGGGGCGGCCGCAAACAGCCGTTGACATGGTTTGGCCAGCCAGCGTGCCCACTGAGCTGAACGCGAGACCCGCGCGCTGTCTGTAGCGATACCGGTATCGGCGTACATCTGACGATAGATCTTCGAAATCAGGACAAACGCCAGCCGGGCACGCATGGATTTTATGAACCCGGACCGCGCCCAGATGTACTTCAGGCTGTAGAAAGTATCCCAAACCGACTGGGTCCGTTCGCGAACTTCCTCCGCCGACATGGTGGGATGAGCCCAATAGAGCTTGGGTCGAAGGGCTGCCGGAATAAGCCAGCGCCGGGTGATCGGAATGCCTGCGATCCGGACCGGGGAGTCCGCCATCTCTTTTTCCCAACGATTGAAGTCAACGGTACCGGGATAGGGCGTCAACATCACAAACTGGGCAAACGCCACTTCCGCCTGAGCGGCAGCCAGGGCGGTCGCGTTGAATGTCTCCGGACGGTCGCTGGGTAATCCAAAGATAAACGAGCCGAGCACATACACGCCGTGGCGGCGAAACGTCCTCAGTTGCTCGACCAGGTCAGCGCCGGACGCGTTGAACTCTTTGTAAACGTCCTTCAGACCTTCTGGAGTTACAGACTCCACTCCTACCAGCGCACCCTTGATGTTGGCTTTGCGCATGGCATCCAGGAATTCGGTGTCTTCCGCGGCTTCCATGGTGATCTGGGTAAAGAAAATCGTGTCAGGAGGAAGCTGGGCAAGGCGGGCCATCAGTTCGAAACGTTCCGCCCGGATAGCTTTGAGTTCATTCAGACGGACCGCATTGTGCTGCTGTTCGGCAAGCCGCAGGTCGGTAAGCGTCACGGGATAGAAATTGTCGTCGGCGAGAGCGATGAAGCGAAAGCCGAGGCGCCGTAACTGCACAATTTCCTCAATCACGACATCCGAAGTACGTTGCCGGGGGCGTTGCCCGTCGGTCCGCCAGACCGAGCAGAAAGAGCAATGCTTGGGACAGCCACGGACGGTCTGCACCGATGCCCACATGTAGCTCTTCCGCGGCACCAGATCCCAGCGTGCCGGCAGGAATTCAGAAGCTTCAATTCTTCCACCTTCGTAAACCGGCAGCGGAGTTCCGCGAGAACAATCCGTTAAAACCCGCGCCCAGACAACATCGCCGTCGCCCTTGACCACCGCGTGCGCGCCACCCAGTTCGTGCGCCTCACTGGGGTAGAGGGTTGCATGAATTCCACCGAAGACCACGTGAGCGCCCCGTTCGCGGGCCAGTTTGCCAATCGCGTAACCGCGAAGAGCATTTGCGGTATGAATCCCGATACCGACAATGTCTCCCGCCTGTACGTCCATCGGATCAAGGCTCTCAAGGGTTTCGTCGACGAGGTGGGGATCGCCAAAGCTGGCGGGTGTCGCGGCGGCCAGAACGTACAGCCAGCGGGGAGTAATAACAGCCGTACCGAAAGAGACTTCGCTGGGATTAATCAGATGAATGCGCACCCGTTTGCGCCCTCCTTGGGCGGTCTTGCACAAGCAGGGCGAGTGAACGCGCCCGACTGCGTTCCTGGTATTGCTTGATTACGGATTTAACAGCCTACGAATTCAGATCCACAGTTCGTTGCCCCAATGTGGCGTCAATAGATGAAATTGTCGTATCTTGGGGCTGCAGAAAACTGGTCAATATTGAACACTTCTTGAAAGGCGGGCGGCGCTATTCTGCCAATAGCCGATGAAAGTGAATTTCCAGACCGTCTGGCTCGGTATACCCATCCTGCTTTGTGTCGTAACGTTGCAACTGGCCGGTGCTCAACCGTCGGACACCACTATACTCGAAAACTCGCCGGCGCTGAGCACGGAGGAGATAGTAAATAACCTGATCCGGCGAAATCTGGAGCGGTCGCGAGCGCTCACCGCTTACCAGGGCACCAGAACGTATCGGCTGGACTACCGTGGCTTTCCCGGCTCACGGACGGCGGAAATGGTGGTAGAGGTCAGCTATCAGGCTCCTGCGGGCAAGGCGGCGTCCAAGGAGTTCACCATTCGCTCCGAGAGTGGCTCGAAGCTTCTGATTGAGCGCGTTTTCAAAAAAGTTTTACAGAGCGAAAAAGAGTCGGTCGCGGAGGAGAACCAGCGTGGCGTAGCGCTCAACCACGACAACTACAACTTCTCTTTCGTGGGGCGCGAAAAAACGCCGACTGGTTTTGTCTACATTCTGGCGGTCGAGCCCCGCACCCAGAACAAGCTTTTGTATCGCGGCCGGATCTGGGTCGATGCAACCGACTTTGCGGTGATGCGCATTGAGGCCGAACCCGCAAAAAATCCTTCTTTCTGGACTAAAGAAACCCAAATCGAACAGGTTTATTCAAAAGTTGGCGACTTCTGGCTTCCACGATCCAATCGCAGCACCACCACAGTTCGACTGGGCGGCCATGCTTCGTTCACCATCGACTACGGGGATTACCGGATCACTGCAGCCACTCCGTCGCGGCCACCAGGGAACGATCTGGCGGGGTTCCGATAACGCGGGCGGTACGCTGGACTTCGTGCCCTTCCCGTGATCCTGACGTATCGCAGGGTCGTGCCCTTCCCATGACAAATGACTTCTAATCGTGCAACACGATGTTCAGCAGAGAGCTGTGAACCTGCAGTCCGCCGTTGTAGTGAATGAAACCCAACTTCCGGAAGCGATTCATGAAAAAGCTGACTCGCGAACGTGTCGTTCCCACCATTTCGGCCAAGGTTTCCTGGCTGATCTTGGGAACCACGTTTTCGGGAACACCGTCCTTACCGAAGCGGGCCAGCAAGAGCAGGATTCGAGCCAGTCTCTTTTCGCTGGAATTGAACAGCTGATCGACCAGATCCTCTTCGTAGCGGACATTGCGCGCCAACAAATAGGCGACAAACATATCCGAAAAAGTGTGCTCGCGGTGCAACGCCAGCATCATGGCCTTCTTTTCGATGCGCAAAAGGTGGCACTCTGTCATGGCGACCGCAAATCCCATGCGTACATTCTGTCCGGCCAGGGCTCCTTCGCCAAAGAAATTCCCCTGATTCAGAATTCCGAGAGTTGCTTCACGCCCCGACTTTGACACGACGGTAAGCCGTATTTTTCCCTTTTGGATATAGAAGACAGCGTTAGCCGGGTCACCCTGGGCAAATATGATTCGCTTCTTTGGCACGATCCAATTCTTTCGGCCCCGGCCGATGGTTGCCAAAAACGTCGTGGGATCGAACTGGCGCTTGTTTGCGGACGCCGCAGTCACGCTCATCGACCGCAATTTTAATTCAGAGGGGAATATGGGTGAAGTCGATTTTGCAACGAGCGAACCCCGGGCAACCACCAGGGACACGAAGGATCACGAGGAAGTCTCAGGAGCGAACCCTCTTCCCCTTAGGATTTTCTTCGTGATCCTTTGTGTCCCTGGTGCCTAAAACTCCAGAACTACGGCGCTACCGCGACTGACTTCCCGGCATATTGCACCGTCTTGTCGGGTTTGTCTTCCGGATTGACGCCAATGCCATGGCTCTCGCCCACGAAAACTATGCGGAACGTGCGGCTTGCCAGCCATGCCGGGAAATTGACCTTTGCGATCACCGATCGTCAGCGTCTGTTTTGCATCGTCCCAATGGAGCGGGATCGTCGCGTAGGCGCCCTTCTCGTAGTTGTAGCTGTCGTTCTCGTCTTCGTAGAGCGTGAAGTCGCCGTCCGCGCCGCGATAGATTCGGAGCTCGATCGGGTCGGCGGGCTTTTCTGTGGCCCATTCCTGATCGGGCCCCAGCGGCAGGATCGATCCGGCACGCACATAGAGCGGCAGGCGCTCCAGCGGAGCTTCGCCGTCGAGGGTGCGCCCGCCCGCGATCGTTGATCCGGTCCAGAAGTCGTACCACTTCGAGTCGGCAGATACAGACGCCGGGTCGTGGCGTCCGGCTCGGTCACCGGATTGACGAGGAATGCCGGACCGAACATGAACTGGTCGCCAATGTTCTGCGCCCGAACGTCAGTGCGGAAATCCATCACCAGCGGACGCATCGGGGTGTAGCTCTCGTTCGTCGTCTTCCACGCCAGCGAATAGATGTAGGGCAGCATGCGATAGCGCAGGCGGTCGAAGTTCACCAGGATTTTCTGCGCGTCCGGTCCGTAGGACCACAGTTCGTTCTGATCGGTCTTGCGAGTTCCGTGTACGCGGAGAATCGGACTGAATGTGCCGAACTGAAACCAGCGCACGAACAATTCGCGGTAGGCCGGATCGTCAGGATCTGCCGGAGACGAAGCCGCCGATGTCGGTGGTCCAGTAGGGAATGCCGGAAAGTGCAAAGTTCAGGCCTGCAGGAATCTGGCGCCGGAAGGTCAGGAAATCGGAATTGACGTCACCCGACCACGCTGTCACTCCGTAGCGCTGATCACCGGCAAAGGCCGAACGAGAGAGAATGAACACGCGCTTCTTGTCTGACGAGCTTCGTTGTCCATCGTAGACCGCGCCCGTAGTCATCAGCGGATAGATGTTCACATAGCGGTCGCCGCTGCCGATGGCGAGTTTGTGGCTGAGCAGGATGTTTTCTTCCTGGCCTTCGGTTTCCGGTTCGGTCGTGTCCAGCCACCAGGCATCGATGCCGATCTTGAACAGCGCCTGATCCATCAGGTGCCAGTAATACTTGCGAGCCTCGGGATTGGTGGCGTCGTACACCGCCATTGCGTCGGTGTGATAAGGCGGCTTGGCGAACTTGAATTTATCGACGAACCAGCCGCGCTTTTCCATGTCGTCATAAACCGCGGAGCCGGGTTCGAAGAACGGCCAGACCGAAATCATGAGGTGGAAGTTCTCACTGTGGAGTTGATCGACCATCCCTTTGGGGTCTGGATAATTCTTGTTGAAAACGTGCTCGCCCTTGCGATTCCACCAGAACCAGTCCTGAACGATGTTGTCGGCCGGAATGTGCAGTTCGCGATATTTCCTGGCGACTCCCAGAATTTCGTCTTGCGACTCGATAGCGGTTCTTGCACTGCCAGAAACCGTAGGCCCATTTGCCGAACATGGGCGCCTGTCCGGTCAACTCGCGGTAGGCGGCGATTATTTTGTCGAGATCAGGACCGTAGAAAAAGTAATAGTCGATGTTGTCGGCAACTTCGGAACTGAGGTACAAGTAGTTCGCGAAGCGGTTGTTGAAGCGGCTGCGCGAGTCGTTGTTCCAGTAAATGCCATAGCCGTTGCTGGAAACCAGCAGGGGCACCGCGATGTTCGAGTTGTCCTGTGAAATGTCCACCGATTCGCCGCGATAGTTCCAGACTCCAGCCTGGTGCTGGCCCAGCCCGTATAGGCCTTCGCGGGATCCGTAGATGTTGATGAAAGATTCGGCGCGATATGTATCCTCTCCATTCACTTTGACTGGAGTGAGCTTCCTCGAGCCTTCCTGGACCAATTGTTTGCCTTGAAGGTCCCGATAGATGATGGCTCCGTCTGCGCGCGTGACTGAAACGGCCAACCGCGAAGTGGTCAGCGTTATGTCGTCGCCCGTGGACTGCATGGTCCACCTGGTCTCGGGCCAGCCTGTTTTTGTCACGACGTAGTTCGGGAGGTCGGAAAATGAAGATGTGGCAGAGTAGCGTACGCGAATAATGGAATCTGAGCAGACCTGCACTCTGAGCGTGCCAGTTTTCATGGCAAACAGAACGCCGTCGGGCTGTTGCTGGAATGTATTTACAGGGTTGCGGGGAGCCCATTGAGCAATTGCGGTTTCAGCCGGCAACAGCGCCAGGGCGCAGAGCAGAATTATTCCGACGGAGTGATGACTTCGCATGGTCTGGATTCCATTTTCTCCCGCTGGATATTGCGCTGCCGTAAACGTTTACAAATGGGCACCAAACTATCACAAATCTTTCGGCTGTGCCGAACCCATTCCCCTCGACATTCAGGCGCCCGCATGCGCCTCAATGACCCCGAAACCGATTGACAGAATATCGCGCTTTGTCTGTGTTATCAACTACTTACAAATATACAATTTTCCCACAATACAAAATGCCAACCGGGGTTGAACTCTTCGGCGCGAAGGGGTAGACTCCCCTTTCTAATCCAGCCCCAGGAGCCCAGCCATGCGAGCAACAATGGACCGTGCGGATAAGCGTTCTGAGTGGTCTAGGTACGAAACCAAGGCGGCAGCGATCCACCAGGAGCGTCGCTCCGAGGAATTGCAACTGGAAAAGCTTAAGCTTCGCCTGAACGGCAAATTACAAGAACGGGCGGTACGTGACCGCGCCCTGACAGCAGCCTGATTCGTCCTGATTAGCACCTGATTTTGAATAAGCCGACAATCTTTGCGGGATCAGCCTCCAGGAGAGCGGCGTTTTAGTTCGTGCCTGAGGCTGCGTCCTTCCACTAGCTGGAAGATTTCCTCTGCAAGGTTCTTGGAGTGATCCCCGGCCCGCTCAAAGGCCTGAGCAATAAAGAGCAGATTCGTGCTGTACTCCCGGTTGTGACGGTCGGTCTTTTCCAAATGGCGGCGAAAGACCGCGCGGCAGGCTTCGTCGATGTGCGCGTCAGTCTGCAAAACCCAGCCGGCGGCCTGGACGTCGCGATTCAGAAAGCCCTGGTGAATTTTCTCCAGCATGCTTTCCAGAATTCCCGCCATTTCACCCACTGCCCTGCTGTCCTCTTTTGAAAGCTGCGTGCCCAGCACCTGCAGCCGTTTTGCGGCGGACCACAACAGGTCTCCGATACGTTCCAGATCGATGATGAACTTGAGGCAAGCCAGCAACTCGCGCGCCTCGGCTTCGCTCACCGCAGTGATGGCGCCGGTAATGCTTTCGTCGACCCTGCGTTCAATGCGATCCAACTCCTTTTCACAGTCCTTGACCGCAAGAAATGCCATCTTCGACGAATCGCGCGCATATTCGCCAACGTTAAACGCCGAGTCCTTGGCCACCAGGCAGGCTTGCCGGATCAGATCGGTCATTTTTCGTATCGACTCGGCGTGCTTGGGAGATACCCGCTTCATGAATTTCTCAATATGCCGGATGGGTGTGGCAAAGCAGAGACCGGCGGCAGGATTGCCGTCCGCATTCTATCATCGCGATGTTCCAACGATTTTGGAGAGCTGCGATGGGACGAGCAGGGAGACGGAATCCAGGGAGTTTCTCTCCGCAAGTATCCCGCACTTAACCAATTCTGTGAGTTCGGTTCTGGATCTACGTCAATCCAGCCCAGGCCACTTTGGCGAACGAATCCATGGAAGCCAGCGTCGTGGGAGCTTGCCACGTCTCCATAGCTTTGTGAGCCAGCACGCGGTCGAGAATCAACGGGATTTCAAAAATCGCGTAGTTCTCGTACTTTGTGACGTTCTGCTGCAGTTCGCGCAACTTCGAATTTGCGAGCAGCTGCCCGACCAGCGGTGAAATCTCGGTGAAGTCCGTCATTACGATGCCAAGCCGCTCTTCGGTTAACCAGGTTCCGTTATAACGCTCCTGCGGCAGGGTTCTCGAATTGCGCTCCACAATGACCGGGAGTCCGAAGTGCAAGGCCTCACTGATGCTCCCCGGCCCGGGCTTTCCAATGAAAAAGTCCGACAGCGACATGAAATAATCGACCCGGGTCGTAAACTCCTCAACAACTGCAGGCATCGCCAAACCCAAGCCGCGAATTTTTTCCGCCAATTCAACGTTGTGGCCGCAAAGAAAAATCAGTTGCACTTTGCCGGCGCTGCGATCCATTCTTCTCGCAATTTCGAGCATCGCAGCAGAGCCATGGCCCCCAAACATGACAATGCCAGTTGGCAGGTCAGGCTTCAGTCCGAGCTTCACTCTTTCCTGTTCCCGGTCGATTCGTGGCTTGCGATAGAACGACGGCTTCAGAATCATCCCGGAGGTTTTAAAGACTCGCTCCCAGGCGTGCCCCATCGACAAGGCCTGCTGCCGGGCGCGTTCACTTCCGCAAACCAGATATTCCGATTCAGGCTCAATCCAGAAATTCGGTGGGTAATCCGCAAGGTCGGTAAGTACGGTCACGAAAGCCGCACCGGGGATCTCTTTCCGAATGCTTTCCGCCAGGCAAACATTGAAATGCGGAATCACGGAGAGCACCAGATCGGCAGGGTGCTGAGCCCAGAAATTCCTTAACATGCGGACAATTCGCGGCTGGTGCAAACGGATAGTGCATTGCAGAAGCACCAGAAGTTGCGGCGTCAGGCGCGTCCAGCCTTTTCTCAACAGCAGGTTGTAGCCATCCTGCAGGCGGTGTCCGGTAGCTCGATGCACTACATCGATCGGATCCAACAATTCCTGCAGATTCAGAAGGCGTACATTCCAGGGATAGTCTTGCTGCTCGAGGACCGTCTTCAGGGCTAAAGCAGCATTACGATGTCCGCCACCAGCATCGTGAAACACAATGGTGAGGTTCCGCATGATCAACCTCCATACCCGGACACATTTCCCGCTACCAGAATCGCAATCCGCCCTTAAAGGCAGATCAACATTCGATGAATTTTGTGTGAATTGTCGAGAGGAAGCGGAACAGTTACCTGGGTTACCGGCACCGGTTATCGTCGAAAGTTAGACGAGTTGGGGAAACCCGCGCTCCCGGCAGAGACGCAGCGAGCGGCGTCTCTGCAAGAAACCCTTCGTTTGCGATCGCTACGGCGTGATCTTTGAGAGCGATTGGTTTTGGCTGGGCGCCGAATCGGCGAGACCGTTGTCGCGAATGATTTCGCTGAATAGTGTGGCACTGCTGCGCAGTGTTCTCTGCTGTGTCTGCGGATCGAGCGCGACCAGGCCGAAACGAAGCCGCCACCCTTCATTCCACTCGAAATTGTCGGTAAGGGTCCAGTGCAAATAGCCGCGAATATCGTGGCCCTGTTCGATGAGGCCATGCAGCTCGCGCAGCGCATTCGCAATCAGCCACGGGCGAATGCGGTCCGTCGCATCCGGCACACCGTTCTCCATTATGTAGATGGGCTTGCCCAGCCGTGCGGCACGTTTCACGGCACGGGCGATCGCCTGCGGGTAGGCCTCGCCGTAAGGATTGTGCACTCCGCGATCTCCCTGCGGAACATGCTCGGGGACAAATAGCCGGGTGAAGAGAGTGGCCGGCTGCCGGAGATCGAGGGCCACGTGAAACCGGCTGTAAACGTTCAGCCCGACGAAATCGCAGCACCCTTTCGTGTCGCCCGCGTGTCCGTTCAACAAACTGAAAGGAAAAGCCAGCCGGCCAGTTTCGATCAACTCAAAGAAAATATGATTGAACAGGCGATCGAGCAAGGCGGCCACCCATCGATCCATGATTCCGCCGGCAGGTTCGAAGACCACGTAGTGCTGAGCCCATCCTACTTGCGCTCCGGGGACCAGTTCGTGGATGGCGCGATACGCCAGCACGTGAGCTTCGGCCTGGGCGCGGTTCACGCGTAAGGCATTCAGCAATTCACCTTTGCGACCTGGAGGGAACTCGCCCAGCACATAGCCGCAGGCCGCATACACGTTGGGCTCATTGAAGGTAACCCAAAACCGGCAAAGGTCGCCGATCGCGCTGGCCACGTGACGCGTGAATCGGACAAATAATTGAGGCGCGTCCCGCCGAAGAAATGCGCCACTATTTTCAAACCAGCGCGGATGAGTGAAGTGATGCAGGCACACAATCGGCTCGATACCGCGTGCGTGCAAACCTTCGAGCATCTGGCGGTAGCGATCCAGCGCCTGAGAATCAAAGCAGTTCTCCTCGGGCTCGATCCTGCTCCACTCCAGCGAAAGCCGCAGAGCATTTACTCCGAGATCGCGGGCGATATCGAAGTCGCGCTCTGGCGTTCTCCCACCAGTCGCAAGCCCGGCCACACGCGTCTCCCGACTTGATCCGACCCGCCTGCTCCCAGTCAGACCACTGATTGCAATTGTTGCCTTCGACCTGATGCGCCGCCGTAGACACGCCCCATAGAAAGTCCTCCGGAAACCGGAGAAACGATCCGCCAGGCGTGGCATCAAATTCCAATTCACTCATGGTCCAGGTTACCTAGTTTGCATTCGCTGGATGGCATTCTCGGTCCACGCCGGGCGCGGAAAATCGGGTGGAGGGGGCTTTAAACCAGCATACACTGCGTCTGCCTGCCGGGCCTTGGCCCCTCAGGTACCCCGATCGCTGCGCGCCGGGTTTACGAAGTCGCTTCACGATGCTGCAGAAGAAGGTTTGGCACCGCCATTTGGGGACGCCGACCATAACGTGATCAAGGTAACTTCGGGCGGGCAGCCGATACGAGTCGGCAATTCAATGGTGCCAATGCCGGCGTTGGTGTAGAGCGTGAGCCCTCCGATTTGTCGCAGCCCCCAGGGATATTTTCGGGCCAGAGGGGGCAGGTAGGGAGCGCCTATCAGCGGAAGTTTAATCTGCCCACCGTGGGAGTGCCCGGACAGTTGCAAATCCACCGGGTATCTTGCAACGAAATCAGCCCAGTCCGGCTCATGAGCCAGCAAGACAGCAGGTTCGCCCGCCGGAATTTCTTTGAGAGCGAGGTCAAGACGGGGCTTACCCGAAAGGATGTCATCCACTCCGCACAGCCAGAGTCTCTTGCTCTCACGCTCGAGGGGAACAGAGCGGTTGCGCAACACCGAGATGTTGTGCGATTGCAGGACATCGATGATATGGGAGGGGTCACCGTCCACGTCGTGGTTGCCGAGAGACGCCAGTATTCCCGAAGGTGCATGCATCTTCGCCAATAACTGCGCGCAGGGCTCGATCGCCTTCGCCGCGTGAATTGCGTTTTCCCGGTGGCGCCGACGGCCTCGTGAGGTTACGAAGTCTCCCGTTACCACAATGAGGTCGGGCTGTAACCCACTTACGATGTCAACCGCTTTCCGCAGAGGTACAACTGAGAAATATTCGTCGTAGTGGAGGTCGCTGAGTTGCGCGATCCGGAAACCGTCCCAGGCGTCAGGCAGCCGGTTCAGGTGTACGTCCAGCGAAACCAGTTTGGGGCGGTTGGCTTCGAAAAACGTGCCATCACCGGCAATGCCCAAAGCGCCGGCCGCAATTCCTGCCGCACCCAGTTTCAGAAATTTTCGCCGCGTCGGAAACAAAGACAACTTAGCAATTCTCCTGTGGTCCCGCGCCGCGGCAACGTGGCCCGGCAGGTCTGAATTCCTTCAACAATTTTCCTGATGTCTCACCGACCGGTGGTGCAGTAGCGGTTCAACACTAATCGCGGCCAGTCATACCTCTGCCTAACTGTGGCTCCAATTCACGGCTGCGATACCACGCGACCGTTCGTGCCAGCCCCTCTTCGAAGTCCACCGCGGGTTTGTAGCCCAGATGTTTTTCCGCCAACGCAATGTCCGCCAACGAGTGCTTCACATCTCCGGAGCGTCCGGGCGCGTATTTCACATCACCGGAGTAACCGGTGAGCTTCTTCAATATCTGGAAAGTCTGGAACAGGTCTGTCCGCCTGCCGGTTGCGACGTTAAATACACGCCCGGCGACTTCAGTGTTTTCCGCACTGGACGCCAGCAAATTGGCTGCGACCACATTGTCGATATAAGTAAAGTCACGGCTCTGCTTTCCATCTCCGAAAATAGTTGGCGCTTCGCCATCAAGCATCTGGGTGATGAATTTTGCCAGCACTCCCGAGTATGGCGAGGTCGGATCCTGCCGTGGTCCGAACACATTGAAGTAGCGCAGGCAGACCGTCTCCAGACCATAACAGCGGTAGAAATTGGTCATGTAGTATTCGCCGGTCAGCTTGGCTGTGGCGTAGGGAGAAATCGGGTTGGGTGACATTGCTTCATGCTTGGGCAGAGTCGGCGTATCACCGTAGGCCGAGGACGAAGCTGCATAGACCACGCGCTTTACTTTGGCGTCCCGCGCCGCTACCAGCAGGTTCAGAGTTCCATCCACATTCGCCTGATTGTTGCCCACTGGGTCTTTCACCGATCGGGGAACCGAAGGAATGGCCGCTTCATGAAAAACAAAATCCACACCGCGGCAAGCCCGGTGAAGGGCATCCAGATCGAGCAAATCCGCATCGTGGAGCTGTATGCGATCCAGCACGCCATTGAGGTTTTCGCGTTTCCCTGTCGAGAAATTGTCGAACCCCACCACTTTCCCTCCCTGCGCTAATACGGCGTGCGCCAGGCTGGAACCGATGAAACCCGCAACCCCGGTGATGAGATAAATGGGCATGTGAACCTTCATTCTACAGGATGGTTGCGACGGGACTGTCTCCGCCCGATTGTTGCAATAACACCAAAGTTTTCAGTTTGCCGGAGTCGCGAATTGACACGCATAACAAATTTCGCGTGGCAAATTCGCGGGCCAGGAAAAAAAGAGGCGCAGCGAAAGCCTGCGCCTCTGTCAAAGCCGGTCACCTTCTTCCTGTTTAGTGCATGTGCATTTCTTTACGCATCGGCAGAGCGGACTCGGTTACGTGCCTGCGTTGAATGATGTACCGGGGTGTCGGTATTCGCTCGGTGCGGAATTGAACATTCGCGACTGGAGCAGCGGAGCCCGAAACCTGTACCCAGGCCGCGACCGAAGGCGTGCCGGCCTTATTTATGAGGAAGAGCATGTAGTAGCCGGGAGGTGCAATGTTCGAATCCGGCGGACCCGTTACGGTGAGTGTGCCTGCAGTCTGTCCGGCTGTGAACGTCAAGCCGACATAGCGCTGGTCCATATCGAATGAGTGCGTCACCGACCCGGCTTTCATGAGTACCACGGTCGCGATATCGCTGGCGTCCGGAGTAGGCACGCTGAACGACTGGGCGTAGGTGATGGAACCGGGCGCGCCGGCGGCGATGCGAGGTCTGGTCGCAAGGCTTCCGTCAGGGTTGAACAGATACGAGGGCTGGTAGATTTCGATGTGATTCTCAAAAACGCCCTGCTCAGGGTTGCCGCCTGCAAGAGCAACCGTCGCGTCGGGCAAGAGCAACTGAACGTTGTGATAGAGCCTGGGGAAAGCGTTGGACCCGGCTGAAGAGAACGAGTTGGTCGCAGGATCGTAAATCTCCGCCTGCAAGCTGGCGGTCGTCGCGTCTTCGTCCTTTGCAGAACCGCCGTCAACCAGGACTTTGCCGCTGGGCAGGATGGTAGCTTCCATCTCGACGCGCTTCTGAGCCATCTTCGGCCCCTCAACCCAGCAAGGAGCGTAGGTTGGGCAGGCCGCAGAAATTTGGGCTCCAGCCGGACTCAGGTCGATAAGCTCGGTGGTGTCAGTCGCAGGATTGTCGCCACCCATGATGATGACTTTGGGGCTGTAGTTATTCTGCGGGGTGAGCGGAAGCAATACTGATGTGCCGTAGGTACGCTCTCCGTTCGGATCGCTGCCTGGATAAATCGTCCACGCCACCAAATTCCAGGCCTGGCTGGAAGGATTGAAATCCAGGGTGGCGGATGTCGACGAAGAATAGAAAACGTGGCCGGTAGGAAGCAGGTGCATTCTCGGATACAGCGGGAATTGAAATGCTGAAAAATCCGTGATGTGCGGATTGCCGGCAATCTCAGCGCCCCATTGCTGACCATCCCAGATTTCGCTGGTGTTGTTGTTCGCGCCGTCCGTATCGTTCAAACCGGACGTGGTCATCATGCGGCCATCGCTCAATTCGGTGACGGTTGGGTACCAGCGTCCATGAGCGGTTGGAGCAACGTCAATGAACGACTCGCTGGACGGATCAAAAATCGACGTGTTGGCGAGGCCAGTAAAAGGAATCTCGCCCTGGGCGCCCACCACCGCCAGCGCGCCGTATCCTTTCGTGCCGCCATTGATCAGGACTCGGCCGTCCTGCATGATCGACATTCCGTTACAGAACATGTCCCAGGTGATGGGCATCGGAGCAGCGGTATTGGTGCTCAGGTCCAGAAGAGCCGCGCCCTGAGGATATTGTGGTCCCTGCGGGCAGCCGGCCTGCTGCGGCGGACAGTTGCCGGATCCGGAGACGATGAGAACTTTGCCGGTGTGAAGTAGGGCAGCGTGAACCGGGTTAATCGGCATGGTCGATGGCAACGTACTCCACATACCGTGGGGATGACCGGTCGAGGTGTTGCCCGTAGGCTCCGGAGTGTTGGTAGCAGTGGAAGAGGCAGAAGAGCCTGCACCGCCTCCTCCGCAGCCGGCCAGCGCCAGGCAAACGATCACGATCAACCCGAGCATCGCGCCTTTTCCGTTCTTGCTTGTGTCTTTCCTGTTCATATCTTTCATACTCATGTCTTTCATGGTCTCCCGATTCATGCCCTTCAAGTTCAAAGTCTCTAAGTTTCGAGTTCTATTTACGAATGCAGCTTTCGAATGTACGGTCATTGAGCCGAAGCCGTTTCCACCGGCGCGTTGTTAAGCCGGACCAGGTAAGGAAAGAACGGCGTAACTTCGAACGGCATCTTTTCCTGAGGGGAAAGAAGAGCCACAGGCCTGGTCTTCATCATCTCCAGCCGGTTGCTCCACGGATCCAGCTTTACCCGTCCGCCGAGAGGCAGAGCCGCGATCTGGTCGATGCGTTGAGCTTCCAGCGGGGGAGCGCTGCTGAGCAACGCCGACATCCGAATGGTTTTTCCGTTCTCCATGCGGTTGCCCATGTGTGGGCGGATCAGGCTGGGAAGTTCCGGTGCGCGATTCTGCAGCGCCGCCAGAAAGAGGCCGGCGTTGCTTAACTTGTCTTTGTAAGGAGAATTCGCCAGCAACTGCATTGCTTTGGCATCGGCAGCTTCTTCCTCGGCGATATTGCGTGCAAAATCCATGCGCTGGAATGTGCTGGTGTCAGGGAAGAAGAAACGGTCGTTGAAGGCGAACCTGGTGTCGATGCGGTGACCGAGCGCGATATGGCTCAGTTCGTGAGCCAGAGTCATCGCCAGAGAAGCTTCATCGGGAAGCACATCGAGCAAGCCACGGCTGATCACGATAGTGTGGCCCACAGTGAAGGATTCCAGGGGCGAGGTCAGCAGAACTCTGCAGCGGACATCCGGGATAATTTCAAGGTTGTTGGTGAGGATAAGGTTATTGACCACAGTCTGCAGAATCTTGTCGACATCTCCCACAGGTGCGATCAGGCCGACTTTCTGTAAATGGTCGAGCGCGTTGTCTTCCGCAGTCCGTTCCCACATGCGTTGCGCCTCAACCGGACCGGCTTCCCGGGCGGCGTCGGTACTGTCCTGGACTGCATCGATCTGAATATCCGAGAACTCCTGGTTGTGCTTGAGCGGCTCTGGATCGTAGCTCCACAGGCGGGTCTGAGCCTTGAAGTGCAGGCCGGGAAGCAGCGGGCCCACACCCTTGAAGTTCGACTCTTCAATGAAAACGTACGATGGCAACCACAAGCCCGCCTGCAGATTCAAGCGCCAGCTGTCGAAGTGCAGGAAATAGCTGTAGCGTGAACGAGGAGAATAGGTACCGTTGAAGCGGACGATGTTGTATTCGCGATCTTCAACCCAGATCCGGCCCAGGAAGCGGCCGCCGGCATTGCCTTTCGGTTGAACGTCCAGCACGAGGCAACGCACTTCGCCGAGAAACTCCTGTCGAACAAACTTGAAGTCGTAATTCTTTTTCTGGAAGTCGCGATCGAGCATCACCATCTGAGCGAAACCGACGGGCAGGAACTTTCGGGAAAAGATGCCGGGGAACGGGTTGAGCGCCCGCAAGCTGAGGCCGGTCTGTTTTTCAAATAACTGGTCGCCTACGCCGTCGCTGAGATCCAACCGTCCCAGGAAGTACTGATCGCTGGATGGAGCCACGATCGAATCCTTGTCGGACTTCAGGTTCTGGATATAGGTCTCGGCGATCGGGTGCAGGTGCTGCATCTGTGCAACCACCGCGCGCTCGCGCTCAATGACGCGATCCGCAATTTCATCGATCGACACGCGAGGCATCACGGACAGAGATTCGCTCTTGGTGACACCGTAGTTGCCATAGATCGTGACGGCGGTAGGAGCGCTCGCGCTGACCGCGAAGGTCGCGCTGGTGGCGCCGGCCGGAATCTTTACCGTGGCGGGTACCACAGCTGCGCCTGCCGGATCGGCCGCCAGCGACACCGCCACCCCGTTGGCCGGAGCGGCCATATTCAGAGTGACCGTGCCCTGCAGCGAACGGCCCTCAGTGACGCTGGCCGAACTCAAGCTGATTGAAGACAGCAGCAGAGGTGAATCCTGGGCGGACACGGTTCCCGCGACCCCCAGACATAAGAGCAATGTGAGAAGAACTGTTCCAAGTACTCGCATAAGACTTGTTGACCTCGTTGCGTCAGGACCTTTCGCCAGCATGTGAATGATGGCCGAAATACTTCCGAGCCCAGGGACCGGCATGTTATCGCCCCACCTTTCGACCTAAGAGATTCCAGTTGAATGAAAAATTTGTGAATACGGAGAGACCACCAGCAGACAAACCAGACTCGAAGCGGGTCTCGTGGAGATACGCCACGCCTACTTCGGTGTAGATATCTGTCGCGCGGGATGATTGCTTTCACGCCGCCGCCAACCGTGGCGCGGTTATCCCAGTCAAAACCTTTGCTGTCACGAAAGATCGTTGTTTCAACGTACGGCACAATGGTGGCGGTACTGAATCTCTTGGCGACCACGCCCTGCGAGATAGTAACCCAGTCCCAGGATGTTGCCTTTCTCGACCGGCGACAGGTTGCCGACTTCAATCCATGAGGACCCGGGAAACCGGCTCGACTTCTCGGCGACGGGCTGCCAGCCAAACCAGTCCTGCACATAAAGAGTGAGTCCGCTGCTGTTGAAGCTTTTAAAGCGGTCTTCGTAGGAGTAGGCGGAACCGATACTGACCACACCCTTGCGGAAATACTTGTTGATCTTGACTCCGACCCGGGGTTGAACTTTGTTGTTCCACTCGTAGCCTTTGGTGTCGAGAACCAGGCCCATTCCGACGAAGGGCGTCACCGTGACCGATCCCGAATAAGTTGCAAAAACCGCCGCGGATTGCTCGAAGTAGGACTGAGTGTAGAAATTGTTGTGCTCGATCGGGCTCAGGTTGCCTATCGAGGTCCAGCCCTGGCCCGGCAGCCCTACGCCGTCCACCATGCTGCCCTGCAGCGCGGACTTGGCGCCGTCCTGGGCAGCCAAGGTCGCTGTGAGCGCTATCGCTATCAACATCGCGAATAAAGTCTTCATTTTCATAATTTGACTTTTCTGCTTAGTACCGTTTAACTGCAAACCATCCTCTTACCTGTTTCTTCTGAATCACTACTTTCCAAAAGCTGTAGAGAAAAATTGCGCAGTCTAAAAAGCGCAACAGCGGGTACAGCACCGAATAGAGGCAAACATCGATTCGCCGGTCGCAGATGGCGCAAATCATCGACAAGAAGATCAGAACCACCATGTCCATGCCGACCGCGTAAAAAGCCATTCTTGGGTAAAGAAGTAGCCAGACCGGAAGCAACAGGAACAACGTCGCGAAGATGATGCCTTCTCCCATGAGGAGCTTGTATTCCAGATCGATCTTGTTCAGGCCGGTCAGCATTTCGTACTTCAGGCCAACCTGCCATGCACCGGAATGCCAGCGGTACATCTGCTTGATGTAGTCGCGAATGGTTCTGGGGTCCTGGGTGGAAACGATGGCCCGTTTCTGGTAGATAATCCTGCCCAGCTTCTTGCGATGGACCTGAATGGTGCAGTCCATGTCCTCGACGATCGTGTCGCTGCTCCACTCCAGTTGCGCGAACACCTCTGCCCGGAACGCTGCCGCGCAGCCCGGGGTGACTGTGATCACGCCCATGTTGCTCTGGCCGTCTTTGTAGATTGCGTGCGAAATCCAGTAGGCAAGGCAGCGGTACGCGGTGAGCCAGTTGTGCGGCGTGCTTTTGGCGCGGCCGCAAACTGCTGCTACTCCAGGCCGTTCAAAACTCTTCCTGACGGATTCAAAATAGTCTTCGGAAACCTGGGTGTCGGCGTCCATCAGACAGATGTAGTCGTAGCGCGAGGTCAAATCGGAAACGGCAGCCAGGCGCGCCAGACTGTGGGCTTTGCCGATGTTCCTGGGGTTCCTGACTACATTGACTTCGAACGATCGTGCAATATCTCCAGTGCCGTCGCTTGAGCCGTCATCAATGACGTAGATGTCCGCAGGCAGAACTCCCGCCTGGAGAATGCTCTTCAGCGTTTTGGCAATGCCCACGGCTTCATCTTTTGCCGGGAGCAACACACAGAGCGATTTCACAGTTGCCCTTTCACTACCAACTCACCTGAATCAAACGAGACCGAGTAAGATCCGTCCTTGTTGCGGCGCAGCTCGCGTCCCGCCTGGAAGAACCGCGCCCGAGAACTATTCGCCGCCATCTTCAGGGTTACGCCGTGTACGAACGGGGCCGGAATCCGCCAGTTAAACTTGGTTTCACCGTTGCCAGCCTGCGACTGGGCTGCTTCCACAATCTTCTGAGCCCGGAAGTAGGCCGCGACGTCCCCGAAAGGCGCTACCCACAGGCCCTTGCCTTCCGCGGCTTTCACATAGTCGAGGAGGTCAATAAATGTGCTGCTGGGAATTGGTTCGAACCCTGTCGACGAATCGCCGATGCCGTGGATCTGCAGCGTGGTCCAGGCATTCATCGCAATGTCTTTGTCCACCCAGCCGCGGTAAATGGCGGCATCGTATCTGGTGTAGCTGGGCTGGCTGGGCAGGTTGTACCAGTCAGGTTGAGTGTCGGCAGTGACGTAAAGCAGACTGTTGTCGCCACGTCCACCGCGTGCCGCGAAGTCGTATCTCTTTACCCAGTAGAGAAGCCCGGGTGAAACTTCAGTGAAGGGATAGGCGAACGTAAGAACATCCGCGCTGAAATTGCTGTCCAAAAACTTCTTGGCATCCTCTACCTGGAGCTCTTCGCCTTCTTTGTTCAAGTCAGAAACGTGATCATGGCTGACCGAGTGATTTCCTATCTCGTGCCCTTGCAGGCGCACCTTGCGCCAATCATCCAGCCGGGTTGTCTTGGAAACGATGAGGAAGAATGTCGCGTGCAAATGACGCTTGTTCAGTTCGGGAACCACAACATCCAAATGCACCGCTCGAGAATCGTCGAATGTCAGCGACAAGGCGGCAGAGTGACCATTCCAGGGCAGAACTTTGAAAGCAGAGGCTTGCGCAAGGCAGCAGCCTGTGAGCACCGCCACCATCAAGATCGTATTGACATTTTTTTTCATGACCCTGTTGGGAACTTTCACAGTTGATAATGCAAGCCCGGTGCCATTGGGGACGGACGAGAATGCAGGAAGGACAGCGGTTTCCGCCGATGCCTGCATAGAGTCTGGAATTGCCGCCAGGGTAAGTACTTAGCGCTCTGGCAAACCTGAAAGCCTTGCCTGGAGCCGCATCTGGAGGAGGTCTCGTAACGGCCCGTTGATTACCGCCACGCATTACCTAAGTAACGTATGCAGCCTGATATGGAGGGAACAGCATTATCTCTGAGAGGAAAACATCTTCCACTATCACCGCAACACAATCGTTCCTCGACGCCACGCATGCGATCGCGCCAGATTCATGATTTGCGCACTTTGAAATTTGTGCGCTTCAAAGAGATCCCCACGCTACCGTGGTCGTCACCACTTCATTCCACGACAGTTCCGGTCTGAACAAGTCCTTCCGTAACGGCGGCCCTGCACTGCTCCGGTGATAAGTTTTGATTACTGGAAGTTAATCAGCGAAAAAGGGATGTCCATGCTGAGGGCGAGCGCTTTACTGTTGGCCATTCTTTTCCTGGCGGGATGTGGTGGAGGGACCATGCCCTTCACGCCCAGTCATAGCGGAACGTCTGGCGGCAGTGGCTCGAGCACGAGTGGCTCCGGCACGAGTGCGTCCGGCAGCGGCACCTCGGCCGGGAGCAGTACATCCGGCAGCGGGTCTTCTGGCGGTGGTACATCCGGCAACGGATCGTCGGGTAGCAGCGCTTCCAGTACGGGATCTTCGGGAAATGGCGCCTCATCCCCGATAGTCGGGCCGAGCGAATTCACCTTCTCCGGCTACACATGGGAAACACACAATGGATCCGCTCCCCCGGTTGGCAATGTGAATGGAAACGTAGGCACATTCGATCCCATGAATGTGTCGGTGGGGAATGAGCTGGCCTTATCCCTCACGCAGACTCAGAACGGCAGCCAGATATTGTCGAGTGGCTCGGAAGTCATGACTAAGCAGACTTTCACCTATGGCACGTTTGAGTTCACGTCCAGAGTCGACAATGTGTTGTCTGGTTCCGATTCTTCAGGCTTTCTGTATGCGCCGGACTCTCTCACCGAAATCGATATGGAGCAGGTAGGAAACAAGCCTGATGCCGTAGACTGCACCAACTGGAAGGGAGTATCAAACTTCCAGGACACCGAGATTACCGGATTCCATCAGGGAAACAGTCACGACTTCAAGATTGTGTGGGCCCCTGCTCATGTCGACTGGTACGTCGACGGCCAACTGGTGGTTTCGCACACACTGGCTGTGCCCAGTGCAGCGGCTCCGTTCCTCTTTAATATGTGGGGCACCAACAAATCCACGTGGGGCGGCATGGCCACGATCGGACCGACTCGCTACATGTACATCAGCAACTTCAAATACACGCCATAGGAGAGCGACGCCGGGCATTCCTCGAATTGAATTGCTCGCCTCGGGCGCGCCCTGCCTGCCTACCAGAAAAACAAAAGGCCGCCAATTGCCAGCGGCCCATTCCATCCGATATCCAGGTACAGCAACAATCCTGGTAGAGTTCATGCCATCAACAGTTCAAAATGCGGACCCGGTCCCTTGGGAGGAATAATGATCGGCCCCGTCGCTACGTCGTCCCCGTGGGACGGCCGGATCATCAGTTCCCTGTAAACACGAATTTCGGTTCGTTTTTCGTATTTACTGAAGGGGGTAAAGATATTGTTCCCTTTTCTGAGCGCTGCGAACGACGTTCCAAACACCTCGGGGTTATCGAATTTTACAAGGTACGTTTCGGCACTCTCGACAACAAAGTCGCATACTCCGTCCGGCAAGTAATAAATTGTCAGGTCGTCGGTGACTCTTCTTCCCTGGACTGGTATTGCTATTGCGCGTGATTCTTCTTTTGTCGATAGTGGAAATGCTGTAGCCATAAGCCCTCCTGTCACACTTGTTGGCGCACTCGGGCCGTGCCCGGAGTGCCAGATTCAACGGGTCGCAGATGCCGCCCGTTGGGTAGCCGACGGCAACGCCTTCTCCAATACACGGCGAGCGTTGGGATCGGATAATAGGGAACGCAAATCCGGGTTCAGCTTCAGGTCGTCAAGAGTCGATCCTTTTTGCAATGCTTTCCGAAAATACGCCAGGGCCAGCGATCGTTCGCCCAGGTTCTCGTATGCCTCTCCGGCCTTACTCAGGATCCCGGCGTCGTCATGCGAAAGAGCCAGCGCCGCATCCAGCTGCGTCTTGGCCTTATCGCGGAGATGCCGTTGCGAATACATCGCCCCAAGGTCGGCATGCACCTCCGCATCATAAGGACGGAGAGGCACAATCTGTTCAAGCCTTGCCAGTTCCTCGCTGAAGGCCTGCCTGGCTTTCTCCGGCTCTCCCAGCCACTCGTACGCAATAGCCAGGTTGTTCCAGAGTCTATAGTCCTTGTCATTGATCTGCAGCGCCTTTCCGGTCATTTCGGCTGCTTCGGCAAAACGCTTCTGGTTGTAATAGATGACCCCAAGGTTGCTGGCGGCCACATAGTCCGGAACGAGAGCCATAGATCGCCTGAACTCGGCCTCAGCCTCGTTTTCCTTTCCCAGACTGAGCAGGGTGGTGCCGAGGCTCGTGTGGGCCGTGCCATGATCGGGCAAAAGTTCAATTACGCGACGAAACTGGTCGGCGGCTTCAGGGAACCGGCGCTGCGCGTAGTAAAAGTGGCCGAGCCGGTAATATGCATCCCAGTCGGGATGCATGGCCGACGCCCTTTTATAGAGATCCTCGGCTTCCTGGTTGCGGCCTACGCTGGCGTAGGTGTCAGCCAGGCCAAGTAAAGCTGCGGCATTATTGCGGTCGAGTTGTTGGGCGCGCTGGAACTCCTGAATGGCAAGGTCGCGCAACCCGGTACCACTGTGAATCCGACCAAGCGTTATATAGACGGCGGACAGCTGGTCATTTAGTTCCGCAGCCCGTTTGGAGGCGGCCGACGCCAACTTCACCCACCTGGGGTCTTCATCAAACAAGTACTTGTACCAGTAGGCCTCTCCCAGAGCGGCAAACGCCAGCGCAAACCTGGGATCCGCTTCCGTGGTGCTCTCGAACAATTTGATCGCTCCATCAAGGTTTCCAGGCTTGTCATAACGGCTCAAATATTCCTGACCGCGCAGGTAGGACTCGTAGGCTGCGGGTGACACAGAATTCTCGCCTTGCAATTTGCCGCGGAATATCCGATGACGAAACGACACGACGAAAATGGCTGCCAGCAATAAGAGCGCCAGAAGCAACATCCAACGGCGAGTGCTGGCAAAGCGGATGGAACGCATAGCACGGGAGGACAGCATTCCGAAATGCCGGCCTTCCGAACCGCCGCGCTTGACTGTAGGGCGATTTGCCAGCGCAGCAAAGTCTTCCAGATCCTGCAAAATTTGACCGCACGATTGATAACGATCCTGCGGACGCCCGGCAAGCGTCCGCCTCACAATTCTTTTCAGCTCCGGCGGAACATCAGTTAACTCGGGAGGCGACGCTCGCAGGATTCCGTTGATGATGGATCCGGGATTGTCACCAGGGAAAGGCAAACGATTGGCGAGCAACTGATAAGTAATGACTCCCAGCGACCAGATGTCCGTACGCGCGTCGACGGGCCGACCCATGACCTGCTCGGGCGACATGTAAGGCAGAGTTCCCGAAAAGTTCTGAGTCTGCGTGGCGGCAGCGGGCCCTACAAACCGGGCGAGTCCGAAGTCGACGATCTTGGCCTCTCCGCTGGAAGTGAGAATCACGTTGGAGGGCTTGACGTCACGGTGGACAAGGTTGCGCAGGTGAGCATGGCTCAATCCTTCGGCGATTTGGTGAACGATTTCGATAGCTTCGAATACCGGGAACGGAGGTCCAGTCATTCGTGAGGCGAGGCTCTGCCCTTCGTAGTACGCCATCACGATAAACAGATGTCCGTCGTCGGCTTCCTCGACGGCGTGAACCATGCCGATGTTCTTGTGATCGAGGGTGGAGGCGGCCCTTGCTTCCCGGAGCAGAGCATCACGATCGGCCGAGCTGGTGGGATTCGGAGTGAGAAATTTCAGTGCGACGGTGCGTTGCAGGGTGGTGTCAAAGGCCTTGAAGACCGTGCCCATGCCGCCAGCACCAACCTGGCAGATGATCTGATAGTGGCCAACGAAATTGCCCGCCAACGGGGCCATACGTTTGCCGTTCTGCTGCGTGTGGACCGGATCACTGTAAGGGGAAGAGAAACCCGCTGCTACTCGGGCGGTGGTGCGATCCGGACTCACATGTGCCGCGACTAATACTCGAAGGAAGAAGTTTCATTCCTTCATTAAAATCCTGGACAGCCGTATCACTCAGTAAATACCGACCTAACAGCGAATTCTAAAGAGCAGAAGTGTAGCAGGGAAAGGCACCCTTCGCAATTTTCCTGGAAGGAGTGTCCTGGAAAGAGTTTCCTGGAAGGAGGCCACGACTTTATCCGCATCCTCTGGCCGGGTTACCGAAATGCCTGCTAGGCAGGGGCTTGAGCGAGCGGCAGATAAATCTGAAAACGCGTGTCTCCGGGCTTCGAGATCACCTGAATATCTCCGTGATGTTTCCTGACAATGCGCTGAACCGTGTCGAGGCCGAGGCCAGTTCCCTCTCCCACGCCCTTCGTGGTAAAGAAAGGCTCGAAAATGTGATCCTTGACCTCCGGTGAAATTCCGGGGCCGTTGTCGCCAATCTCAACCACAACGCACGGATCCTCACGATAGGCGCGAACCCGCAACTCACCCTCGCCACTCATAGCGTCGATAGCGTTGTCGATGATGTTGGTCCACACCTGGTTCAGTTCGCTCCCGAATGAGTTGATAAGCAGAGGAATCTTCGGGTAGTCGCGGTGCACGACGACTCCCTTCTTGAGCTTGTAATTCAGAATTGTGAGAGTCGTCTCGAGGCCCTTGACGATATCGACGTTCTGCACCGGAGCCTGGTCCATGAAGGTGTATTCCTTGATGGCACACACCAGGTCCGAGATCCGCGTTGTGCTGCTCTCGATCTCGCCCAGCAGGCCCGCCACCTCAACTGAAGCGGCGATCCTTACTAAAGCCGCTCGAGCCGTACCCGCGTCGAGAATTGAGAACAACGACTCCAGCGCTTCCGGCTTTATGTTTTTTCGAGCCAGATCGGCGGCCAGTTGCCAAAGGTCGTTCTGACCATGACTTCGCAGCAGGGAATCGATCTGGTCTTCCAGGTCGCTGATGGCGAGCGCATCCGGCGGAGATCCGTCCTGCTGCACGAACGATGCTTCCAGTTTCTCGATCTCGGCTCTCTGAGCCGCAGTGAGATCTCTTCTGCCTAGCTCGTGACTGGCATCACGGATTTTTTTAAGAATCTCCCGCAACTGGCTGGTTGCCCGCTTGGCTGCGGAAGCTGGATTGTTGAGTTCGTGGGCCAGGCCGGCAGAAAGCTTTCCTAAGCCGGCCAGCCGGTCTTTTTGCTGTTCGATCCGGGTGGTCTCGCGAATCCTGTCAGACATCAGGCCGACGAGCCGCTGGGTCAGCTCCGGCATTCTTTGAATCAGTTCTGGAAACAGGGACGCTGGAAATCGCAGCACGTGACTATCGGTGACAGCTCGACCGGTCAACGCCGAAATCTTCATTCTCGAAAACGGGAGGACTCCGGTAACCGTGCCCGGCTTGATGTCGAACGTAATCGCTTCCCCATTAATTTCACCGCGGACCTGAAGCGTGCCATCGAGAACCACAACCATGAATTGGACGGGCTCGCCGACGCGCATGTAAATATCGCCGGCTTTCAGTTGAACGTCCAGGGTCTGGCTGAGGAACCATGCGATCTGATCGTCGGGCAGATCGGCGAACACGGGCAGGCGAATCAGTTCAGATTTATCGATCATGTTTGTCGATCGCTTCTTTATCAGTCACTTCCTGGTCAGTCGCTTCTTTTCGATCGCTTCTTTGTCGATCGCTTCTTTGTCGGTCGCTTTTGATGCCATCACTCGATTCTTAAACCTTGCTCAGATACTGATGGATAAATTGCACCGCGACTGACCCTTCGCCGACTCCGGAAGCCACTCGTTTGACGGAGCCATGGCGCACGTCGCCCACGGCGAATATGCCTGGTACGTTTGTCTCCAGCAGAAAGGGATCGCGCTCAAGAGACCACCCCCTGGGATGTTGCCCATCACGGATCAGATCGGGGCCTGTCAGCAGGAAGCCACGATCGTCACGCTCGACCAGATCCCCCAGCCATTCGGTACGCGGCAACGCTCCAATAAATATGAACATGGAACTAGCTGGGACACGCTCGATTTTGTTTGTGTCAGAACACAGAACTGAGACCTCCTCCAGATGAGTGTCGCCATGAACTTCGGACACGCTGGCGTGGGCCCAGAGTTGGATGTTGGGCATCTCCTTGATCTGGTCAATCAGGTATTGCGACATGGTGCTGGCCAGAGACTCTCCGCGCACCAGGATTACCACGCGTTCCGCGAACTTGGCAAAATTCATGGCCGCCTGGCCGGCAGAATTTGCTCCGCCCACGATGTAGACCTGCTCGCCCTTGCAGGAGAGCGCTTCGGTGGCGCCGCCTCCGTAATAAACACCTGATCCCTGCAAACGGTCGATCCCCGGAGCCTCCAGGCGTCGCCACTGCACTCCGCTGGCGATCATCAGCGCGTGGCAAGAGATTTCCACACCGTCCGCAAGCTTGATGATCCGGTAAGGGCCTTCGGTCCTGACGCCAACGGCTTCCTGCGGCGAAAGGATTTCGACACCAAATCGCTGCGCCTGCACTACAGCGCGCCGAGCCAGGTCACCGCCACTCAGCCCGTTTGGAAATCCGAGATAGTTCTCAATGCGCGAGCTCATGCCCGCCTGCCCTCCCGGCGCCTCACGCTCGATCATCACCGTGTGCAGGCCTTCGGACGCACCGTATACCGCGGCCGCCAGACCAGCCGGGCCGCCGCCAATGATCGCCAAATCGTAAAAGCTGGTCTGCGCCCGGGTTCGCAATCCGACTTTCTGAGCGACCTCGGTCGGAACACCCTCCAAAAGCTTTGTACCGTCCGGAAACAGCACCACGGGAAGGCTGGCCGCCTCCTCCCCCAATGCTTCCAGCAGCCGCCTGGTTTCCGGATCGTTGGCTGAAGCCTCAACATCGAGCCACTGGTATGGAACATGGTTTCGCGCCAGAAAATCGCGCAGTTCGTACGACCGGCGGGACCAGCGCGTGCCTAACACCCGGATCCCCTCGAAGGTCGGATGATAGGAAGCCTGCCAATCGTCGAGCAGATCGTCCAATTGAGGATAGAGATGCTCCGCCGGGGGATCCCACGGCTTCATGAAGAAATAATTGATATTGGCCTGATTGATGGCGCTGATCGCGGCGGTTGTATCGGCGTACGCGGTAAGCAGCGCCCGTTTCGCGTCGGGGAAAAGGCGCGTGGCTTCCTTCAGAAACTCCACGCCGTCCATATGGGGCATGCGCTGGTCAGCCAGCAACAGAGCAACGCTGTCATTGCGCACTTTCAGCTTTTTCAACAAGTCCAGCGCGCTCTCGGGGGAATCGCTCCCGATCACGCGATATGCAGCGCCGTAGTTCGATCTCAGGTCACGTTCGATCGCCCGTAAAACGTCGGAGTCGTCATCTACGCTTAGTAATATTGGTTTGGCCATGATTGATCGCGAAACAAGTGCAAATAACTAATAGCTGGTGATTGATGATAATGAACGACGGTGGAATTCGGAGCGCTTCCCCGAATGAGTTTATTAGATACAGCAAAACTGGCTTTGGTCGCAACAATCAGATTGTAAACTCGATCGGGCCCGAAGGTAGGCCTTGAGCCAAACCGCCCTCGGTGCTGTCATCAGTGCCGTCTCATTGTCTTCCTGAGCGCGGCAGGATCAATCGCTCGCGAATGATCCCGCGAAGTCGACGGACCCTGCGCTGCAAACAGACCACGGGGGCTCCAGAGGCAACTCGGAATTTGAAACTCACGACCGAGTAGTGTCATCTTCACTCTTACGATGAACAACAAAGACTTTACCGGCAAACGTGGCTTGCCCGACGCCTTCCCCGTGGCGGAGTTCCTGGGTATTAAATTCCTCAGCCACTCCAACGGACAAGCCACTGCCGAGTTTACCGCTGGAAACCGGCACGCTAATCCGATGGGGACCTTGCATGGCGGAATTCTATGCGATCTGGCGGACGCCGCCATGGGCGTCGCGTTCGCCACGACGCTGCAACTCGACGAAAGCTTTACCACCCTTGAACTCAAGATCAACTTTCTCCGCCCGGTATGGAACGGATTGCTGACGGCGCAAGCCGACGTAATCTCGCGAGGCCGCACCGTTGGCATGGTCGAATGCAAAGTCACGGATGAGAAGGGACGGCTGATCGCACGCGCCACCTCAACATGCATGGTCCTGGCCGGCCAGGCGGCAAAGAACAGGTGAGGTGCAAGCAAAGAGAACATGCTTCCTGAACGCGTCCCGTTTCAGCGGCTGCGAACTTCGAGTCCCCGATCGTCGATGAAACCCGCCAGGTGCCTGAAGTCATGCACGTCCTGATTACACTCCCGAGTGAAGGTACATGGTTGCCTGTATTGCGCGATTCGCATGATCCCGTAAGCTGAGAAACGGAATCCAGCAGACGGACGATGGCTGTCAAAATCCTCCTCGTAGACGATAACGCGGTTGTCCGGCGCGCCTTGCGCTGCTCCATCGAGTCCCAAACTGATTGGGAGGTCGCGGGCGAAGCCGAAAACGGCAAGGTGGCGATTGAACTGGTTCAACGGTCATCGCCCGATGTCATCATCCTGGATCTCTCGATGCCGGTCATGAATGGACTCGACGCGGCCAGACATATCAAAGCCCTGTCGCCCCAGACTCGCATTCTGCTCTTCACCTTACACGCATCCCCACAACTGACTGAGGATGCGCGAAGGGTCGGAATCAATGACGTGTTGTCCAAGGCTGACGGGCTGGGCGCAACAGTTCTTGGCGCCGTCCGCTCTTTGCTGCCAGTCTCGCGCGCCTCGAGCTCCGCAGCATCGTAAAAGCGACGATTCCGATCAGGCTACGTGATTTCGTATCCAACCCCACGCTCGCTGCAGGTCGGCAGCATCGATGAACAGCACATAAGCCGACAGGATATCCCACTGAAACATGGGAATGTTCAGCGAGTATTCAAGGCAGAGATGCAGCAGCAGGCCGAGCGCCAACAGTTTGTAGCGGAAGTACTTCACCCATATCAGAACACCTAACGAAAATTCCAGGCCCAGTACCGCCCAGCTTTCCAGCTTAAGCATCATTGGTCCCAGAAGCCATGTGGGCACCGGGAACCGCCTGAATTCATCAAGGTGGTAGATGTAGAACATTGCCGTCCCCTGCAGCCAGGGTGCTCCCTTAATCTTCCAGCAGAATGTCGCGAAATACATCAGCGACAATTCAAGCTGAATCATGCGTTGCGCCCACGGAGCGCGCGGCGCAATCCCGACCCCTTCCTTCCCACGCCAGATCCGGATCAGCCGATCCACAGAAAAAGCGGCACCGGCCGGAGCGAAGATCAGGAAGAACCCGGCAACACGCAGAAATGTGTCGCCGCCATGGGTGATGTAAAGGTTTCTTTGCTGGATGGAGGCGAGACATAGATATACCAGCACGCTATTGAAACGGGTCAGGAAGCCGATAGTTAAGAAAACCGCCGATCCCAGGAAAATCCAGAAGAAAGCTTCGATCCAGACGTCCGTTTGAGGGATGACCGCCAACAGATTCAGCCTGGCGCCCGTCTCCAGCTCATGCATGGTAGACAGGCTGACCCAGGCATGGGGGCCATACCACGCCATCCAATCCGGGCGCAGCAGAACCAGAGTAGCGATGATCAGCACGCCATAGAGCACGCGAAACAACGAAACAGGAATGGGCGATTCCGGCTTGAAGAAGAACCGATCCCACAAGTCCCGGAGGGATCGCACTCTCACTTCAGGTCCTCGGGTTTCACGCCGTATCCGAGGAGCACGTGTTGATCCCACGGCTCCGGAACATAAGAGCCGTCCGGACGAGGGACGATGAACGACCACTTTTGCACCAGAATGACGGTTTTCGCCGGCGATGGAGTGCTGTTGAGCCGGGCGATGTGGCGGGCAACATCAGGCAACAGACCGTCGTTCTCCTCCCGGGCCAGGTCTTCTGCGAACTTGCGATAGCGTTCTTTAAACACACGCTGGGTGAGAGTGAGCTGTTCCATCCGAGGAAATGTCCAAACAGTTTTCGATCCATCCTGATGAATAATCATTGCTTCGACGTAAGTGTTGGCCGACTTCGGCAGCGGCGAAAACATGTTCCAGCCCTGAAACAATCCGGACCACCGAAAGTAAGCCCGGGTTTGATTGTTCAAGAGGGTCACCAGCGGACTGTCGATCGGAAGACACCAGCACGCAATCGCCAGAATATGGAAGATCAGAAATATATTGATTGCGACGTATTTCGTCTTTTGCATTTGCATGTAGGCTATCGCAGCATTTCTGAGTATTGGAGCCAGGTTTCCACCGGCTCTGTGGTGCGACTGATTATCAAAAACTGTCATTCCGAAGCGCGGCACTATCGCGCGGGGAATCTGCTGTTCCACTCCACAAGCAGATTCCTCGCCGATAACCCGGCTGGCAATGACAAAACGGTCGATACGAGTAGTGCGGCATTTCAAACCGAAAACTGCGGGTTGCCTTCCAGAATCTTCGCCTCAAGCCTGGGCACTTCCCCCTTTTGCCAAAGCCTCGCACGATGTACCACGCGATACAGCAGTGGACCTCCGTCAGCCCGTTCACTGCGCTCCAGCGGACGCGGAATGCAGACAAATTCGGTCTCAAGGCTTTCGGCGGTTACTCGCACCACGGCATAGCCATGACCGCCCATATCGACAAAAGACAGATGCGGTGACAGATCAGGATTCGTCAGCGCCTGCGCCTTTGCAATATCCCCACTCCTGGAATATTCGAGACAAGACCGCACGCCGTGACGAAGCAGCAGGTTGACCGTGGGCCGCGGACCTGAGTCCGCCGGACCCTGCCCAACAAACAATGGCCGCAGGGAATGTTCTTTTGGGAAATTATGTTCGAAAGCCTCCACCAATCCAGGAGCCGAAATCGAGCCAGTAATGAAAGCCACGCCAACGGGGTCGAAAGGTTTGGGTGGAAGTGACTTGGCAGCCAGCCCGGCCCAGAAGCTGTGGCGATCGCCAGCGACGGTAGCAAAGCCGGTGATGCCGTGTTCGCGAACGAAATCGTAAATCTCTCCTCGTTCGACGTAGACGCTGCTGAAGTCGCCTCCGCCGAATCCTGCAAATCCCGCTCCGGGCCATGGCTTGGTTAATCCTGCCGGCAGATTCTGCGGGTCAGCGCGCATATCCAGCGTGCCTACGGTGTTGCCCCAGATTTTCCAGGTCGCCCCGGAACTTCGCAATCGGTCGAGGAACCATGCCTTTTGCTCCACACCCAGGACAGTCTGCGCCGGCTGGTTTTTCCGGAAGTTGGGGACCTCGGCATCCCCAAACCGGATCGACTCCGGAGGACGCCCTCCGTTATAGGTACGACCGGCGTCGAGAATCTCCATGGCCTCTTCCGGAATAAATTCGGGAAATTCTTTTGTTGAAAAGACTTTGGCTTCATCACGGTCCGTAGGTTCTTCCGAGCGATAACTGTGTTGATCGGTAATGATCAAATCGACGTTGCGACCCCATCGCAAACCGCGGTAGCCCCTGAGGCTGGCGATGGCCGCAAGATTGTTCGGTTCCTGGCCAAGTCCATGCTCGTCAAATTGTGTTATCGGCGCATCAGCGACTTGAGGAGGATCGAAGCGATCGAGCGACGGACCACTTGGCTTTGCCATCCGCGCCGGCTGGTATTCAAAAAAGGCCTGGTTGGCTGCCACCTTTCGAGTTTGAGCGGGGCGCGTCTTTCCTTCGAACTTCTGTAGTCCCTGCCAGCCCATCCAGCTGTACTCGTGGTTATCCCACATGTTGACGAACGGCCAGCGGGCGCGTGCATCCTGAAGATCGGGATCGTGCAGATAGGAGCGGTAGACCGCACGATAGTCGTCAAGGGTGGTGGGAATGTGAAAGTCCCTGATTTTTTCTCCGTGCTCATATCTGACGATGTCGCGAATGCGACGGTCGTACATGCCTTGCGGCCGGTCCTCCGGGTACCAGACGATTTCGTAAATGAAGTCACCCAGGTGCAACACAAAACCGATCCGATCCTCTTTAGCAGCGCGCTCGTCCTCGAAAATCATGCGACGGTAAGCGTTTTGTGCTCCCTGGTTCACGTTCTGGCAACTGATGAAAATGAACCGTACCGGCCGGGCGTCGCTATCGGCTGGCGCTGTTATGGTGCGGCCAATGCGGCTGCCGAATCCCTCCCTGTCGGTAAAACGGTACCAATACACATGCGCCGACTTGAGCCCGCCCACCAGGACACGGCAGGTCCAGTCGGACGCCCCCGAAATCGGTGCCTGCGTTGCAGCCACAACCCGACTGAAGGATTCGTCCTCTGAAATCTCGACGCTAAGCTTCTGGGGGCCGCGGGACTCTTCAGGAGTTTTAGGAGATTCCCGCCGGGTCCACAACAAAACGCTATCGCTGTCGGGGTCGCCTGACGCTACACCTTCGGCGTAAAGGTCACGGCGTTCTCGCCACTGCACTCGCGACGGCGCCGCGGAAGGAGTTCCCCAGGCGGCCGATGCGCCAAGTACAACAGCCATCTCCAGGAAAGAGCGTCGAGTAATGGAAGACATCCTGTTAATTCCTCTTCAGCGAGACGTTTCTAATTTCTCCATACTAAGACAAAAGATATCGCTGCGGGCGACAACCACCGCGACCAGACCAGGCTGAACATCGGCGTAATTTCCTATGGTTTGACAGGCGAGCCAGACGGTCCCGATATTGCGCGTTTAGAAGAGATAGAAGAACTCCGGCGAATGCCTGTGAGCTGCAAGCCGTTCTTGTCCGCCGTAGAGACGCAGACTCAGCCGTTATCTAACCGGTGACCGTCTTCGATTTCCGTTGGGCTTTCAGGATCTCGTCGAAAAGAAACAGGTCGGTAAGCAGGGCGCGGAGATGAATCGACGCATTCAGGTTATCGATCAATTGCGAACTGATGACAGGTTGAGCCAGGACCAGTTCGAGCGCTGCCAGCGACGAACGGGCATCGCGGTCCAGCACGTGAATGAAGGCCTGATATTTTTCTGTCGGTTCAAGGCCGTCCTCCTCTGCCGACGCTGTGCAACTCTCCGCCAGTCCGGTCATCGCCTGAGCAGCGCGGCCCAGAAATTCCCGTACCTGTCCGCCTGACTGGCTGCCTTCATCACTCGCCAGTCCTTGTCCGGCATAGGCAAGCATGAATTCGTAACACTCTTCGATAGCGTCACAGCGATCCGGGAAGCGAGCTGGCATCAGCTCCGCCGTCCCGGGGAAGAGGAGCCTGAAGTCTCCACCACCCAGCGTTTCGGATCGTGCTCTTTCAGGTAGAACTCGCGGCTCATTGTGCCGACAATCATTGACGCCGTGATAGGAAGCTTTTCAGGCCGGATGGCAAAGTAGACATGCACAACCACCAGTGTGATCAGCCCGACTCCCGCCATCCCGTGCAGCACATACATGAGGCCCCAGGTCATGTCAGTAAACAGGTAAGGATTGCGCGGAAAGAAAATCGTCCGCACACGCGACATCATGAACACGCCGGTCAAAATCACCGACAGTCCGGTGACGATGATCGCCCCATGGTAGAGCTTGTTCTCCAGCGGATATTTGGCGAATTTCCGTGGCAATGCGGAAGACTTTCCCATGAAGCGCCGGAATCTCTTCCATGCGTCCTCGAGGTCGGCCCGATCAGGCCATATGGACCAGAAATCCAGGTAAAAAGAGGCATGAATGATGTGAAAAATAATCGAAATGGTCAGCACCGTCCCTGCAATCCAGTGGTAGGTAACCCAATCGAACTGGAAGCCAACCCTCGGCAGGAAGGCGGTGAACAGCAGGGTGAACATCGACGCCGCCATCACCCAATGAAACAGCCGGGCGACCAGAGAGTGCCGGGGAATTCTGGCAGGCAACGCGGCCGCAGCCTGCGGGGTCGTATCAGCTACAAATTCCTTTTCTTTGGCGAAGTAGCGGATGTAGATCGCATGCACGACGAGAAACAACAGTCCCGCTATCAGCGCCACCCAGATCAAGAACCACGCAATGTGGATGGGAACATTCTGTCCCAGGGGACTTGTGGCCCACTCTATGATGCCCATACTGCCTCCTGCACTCCGCTGATGGCGCGTTTCACCAGGTTCCGCATCAGCGGGATCTTGTAGGCATTAAACTGCAGCGGGATGGCGCCCTGCACAGCCAGTTTTCCCGCCATTTCTCCGGTGGCGACGCTGCGCGACTGGCCGCGTACCGCATCCTCCACCGCTTTCAAGCGCAATGGACGCGCAGCCACGGCGTTTACCGCGATGCGGATGCGCTCAATCCTGTCGCCCGAAAGCACCATCGCCGAGGCCACATTCATGAGAGGAAAATCCCACACGTTTCTGTCTCGTACTTTTTCAAAATAGAATTGCGCGCCTGCCCAGGTTGCGGGAATACGAATGGCCGTCAGCAGGTAGCCGGGTTGAAGAATGTTCATGCGAGTGATATCGATCTCGGGACCGACGAAGTAGTCCTCGGCATCCAGAACCTGCTCGCCCCTGGGAGTTTGAACCACAAACTTCGCATCGAGCGCGATCAGGGCCGGCGCCGAATCGGACGGATTCACCGCCACGCAGCGCTCCGCATGGAGAATTGCGTGTTCCCGATTCCGGCCCACGGGAGTATCGGCATAGCAGATATTTCCGCCCGCGCGGTAGCAGGGCCATCCCGCGCGGTAATACCAGCAACGCGCGTCCTGCGATACGTTGCCACCCAGTGTGCCCTGGTTGCGGATCTGCGGCGACGCCACCAGTTCCGCAGCCTGCGTCAGCAATCCGTATTTCTCTTTAACGACGGGATGGCGCACGACTTCAGTCAGCGTCGTCATGGCGCCGATTTCGATTCCGTCGTTCGTGGTGCGAACACCCCGCAACTCTTCGATCCCGCTCAGATCGACCAGCACCCTGGGTCGTTTGATGCGGTCCTTGAGCCAGTCGAAACTGTCGAGCCCGCCCGCCATTACCCAGGCTTCCTGTCCGTGCTGTTCGAGAAGTTTCTGCGCCTCCGCAATCGAACCCGGCTGAAATAGCTGGAACGCGGGCATGACATCTCGTATTACCGCCATGACTCTCTCCTAAATGAATGCCGTCAATGGATCCTGCATCGGCCGCCCTGCTTCCAGCGACGTCAGAATCGTGTCCAGGTTGACTGGTGCGCGGCGATAAATTTCATCGCCCAGAGCATCCGAGAGGGCGTTCAGGATGGCGCCGCACCCGCCGCCCACCGGTGGCTCGCCAATGCCCCGAGCGCCAACCGGAGTTTCGGGATCTGGAATATCGAGCGCCGCCCACTGCATGTTGGTCGGGACGTCCAGAATGGTTGGCGGCTTGGTGTGATGAAAGCGCCGGGAAATAGTGTGACCGTATTGTGGATCGAAGACCCACTTCTGACCGATAGCGTGGCCAATACCCAAGATCGAGCGCCCCAGCACCTGTCCACCCAACGCCCTGGGATGAATCACCGTGCCCACGTCAGCGACCGCGAGGAAATCCGTGATGTAGTACTTGCCGGTTTCGGTATCGACTTCAACTTCCGCAAAACTGGCAACATAAGAAAACGACTGGCCGTCGTGCGGATATTTGTCCTTGGCGGCCGCCAACAGGCCTTGTCCCGCCAGTGCCGCGATTGAAGCCTTGGTGTACTTGTTCACATCTTCGGGCGCTTGATGTCCATCGTAGATGCCACCCAATTGAATAGCCTTCTGTGCGGCCTGCGCCAGCGTCATGCTCTTGCCGCCACCTTTGTGGAAGACGCGTTCGTTGGCTACTTCGTATTGTTCAGGCCTGCCGCCGTAGGTTTTCGCCGCAATTTCCTGTAACTTCCTCTTGCCGTCCATGGCTACCGCGTGTGCGGCCCGCGTCATGGCATGCGTTGTCTGGCTTCCACCGGAGACGCAGGTCCACGGCAGGTTCTTACTGGTGTTGCCCCACTCAATGTCGCACTTTTCCCACGGCACGCCCAGGATCTCGGCAACAACCCGGTGAACATCGCTGATGGACTCGGTTCCCAGGTTGCCGATTCCTGACTGGATTGCGATGCGGCCATCGGGCCTGATTACGAATAGCCCGTCGTAGCCAACAGAACCGGCAAAGAATGCACTCGAGGAAACTCCAACCCCGCGGACTTTCGTGCCGCTTTTCTTCGGACGCGCGATCCGTTCCTTCCACTTGAACTGCTCGGAGCCACGGTCGAATGCCTGCCTGAGAAATGCGCTGGTCGAGTGCGCCTGCTTGCCGTCCCTCATCGGACCCCACGGCGCTTTGCCTTCAGGAGCATTGATCTTGCGAATCTCTACCTGGTCGAGCGACAGCTTGCGCGCCGCTTTCGCCAGAATCGGCTCCATGATCATGATTCCCTGCATGCCGCCCGGAGCGCTCTGCGCGCCTCGCGGCGGGGTGTTCGTCAGCATGGTCACGCCGCGCCAGCGCATCGCGGGTGGCTGATACAGCAAGGAAACCACCATGCCGGAAGCGTTCGCGTCACCGTTGGCGTCGTAGGGTCCATTGTTGGATATGGTGAACATTTCCAGCGCTGTGATTCTGCCGTCCCTGGAAAAGCCGACCTTCATCCGGCCTTGAAAGCCAGGGCGCGCCCGCCCGATGAAATGCTCTTCTTCACGGCTGATGCGCATCATTACCGGTGCATTGGCTTTCTTCGCCAGGAGCGCAGGAATGATGGCGAAAATATATCCGGTGGCTTTGCTGCCGAACCCGCCACCCGTATATTCGCTGATCAGGACGATCTGGCTGGGATCCATGTTCAGCCAGCGCCCCAGGCCTGCGAGCGTCTGCACCGTGCTCTGGGTTCCCATGTGAATGAAGACTTTGCCATTCTGCCAATAGGCCAAAGCGGTGCGAGGCTCCAGGGTCTGATGGCTGGTGTCTGGCGTGATAAAGGTTTCGTCCAGGACGAGGGCGGCGCTCTTCAAACCAGTATCGACATCCCCATAGGACCATTCATCCGGCGCTTTACCCATGGGCAAGCGCCCTTCCTTCACATCGGCGAAGTCCGCCGCCGTCCACTTGAGTTCGCCAACATGGGGCGGCGGAGGGCTCGGCGGTTTCTCTCCCGGTTTGGCAGGCGGCACTTCAGGCCTGATCCATATGTTGCCCTCAACTCGCGGGTTCGGGCCGCCGGGGCGCAAGCTGTCGAGCGGATCGACCACGAACGGCAGATGCTCAAACTCGATGTCGATCTTTTCGATGGCTTCAGCAGCCGTCCATTCGTCGACTGCCGCGACCGCAAGGATGGGTTCGCCTTGATACAACGGCTCCATCGTCAGCGCTTTTTCACCCTGCCTGTTGGCCTTGATCACGGCGCCGAGGTCGGTCACGCTGTCGGCGGGTGCGGGGAGGTCGTCTTGCGTCAGGATCGCTTTGACCCCGGGCATCGCCAGCGCTTTGCTCAAATCCAGGTGCTTCACCCGTCCGTGGGGCACGGGACTTAGCAACAACTTGCAGAACAACATGCCCTCTGCCCGAAAATCTTCGGCATACTTCGACTTTCCCGTCACCTTCGCATACAGGTCCGGGGTGGTGTAGTCCCTGCCGATCAGCTTGTACTGGGCACCAAACTTCTGCTGCCCGGCTTTAGATGAATCTGTCTTCGGTTGAACTGATTTGGACTGAACTGATTTGGATTGATCAGGTTTCCCACCTTGGCTAGGCATGGTTCACCTTCCTCAGGTTCTCAGCACCGCGCATCATGGCGGTGAGAATCTTGTCGTAGTCCTGGCAGCGGCACAGGTTTCCTGAGATACCGTGCGCGAGTTCTGTTCTGCTCGGATCAGGGTTTGTTTTCAGATATCCAACTGTCGCCATGATGAATCCGGACATGCAAAACGCGCATTGGAAGCCCTGTTCATCAATTACTCCCTGCTGCACCGGATGCAGTGTGCCGTCAGGATTCGCCAGCCCTTCGATGGTTTGAACCTTCCTGCCGCGCACGGTGTGGGTAAGCACTGAACAAGAGTAATGAGGCACGTCGTCTATCAGCACGGTGCAGGCGCCGCATTCGGCACGGTCGCAACCCAGCTTCGTGCCGGTCAGTCCAAGTTTGTAGCGCAGAGTCCATGCCAGCGTTTCCTGCTTCATCGCGTCTACGCGCCGCTGCTGGCCGTTTACGTTGAGCGCAATCAGGCGCTCGCCCACGCTCGCTGCGGGCTGGCCCAGCAGACTGGAAGCTCGAAACAGATAGTTTGCGGAGGAGACTGCCACCCCGCTGGTGATGACGCCCTTGATGAACGCGCGCCTTGAAACTCCCTTCGCCGCTTCATCGCTAATGGTGATTTCGATTTTGTCCGCCATTGCGGGTCACCTCTGATTGCCTACACTTAGCCAGATAGTCTAGTTTTTACACCGAAACAAGGATGCCGTGTCAAACGAGAAATTCTGAGGCATACTTTCAGTGATGCAGCATGATTCCCTGGCATCCCTTCAATCGCCATCCCGAATGACCGAAATGCGTCAGGTTCCTGCAACATCTCTTAACACCACTGGATCTATTGACGTTGATTCCTTAACAAGGTTTTACATCTCCGGAGATCGCTGCCGATATCTTCGTACGCTCGCCGGCGTCTAACGCAACAAAACCGGGCTGGCACGGAGGCGGGCGTGGGGCGGTGGCGGCAAAATGTTTTCTGCGGCACCGCAGTCCTGGCTTTTTGCCTTCCCGCGACGGTCTTTGCGGCACCGCCACCGAACTTCGCCCAGATCACCATCCCCCGGATCAGCAACGCTCCCGCCCTGGAGGATTTCCTGGAGATGAAGCCCGGCGCCTCCTGGGCTGGAAAATTGGTGAAGATAGATCAGTTCGTGCAGCGCATTCCCAGCGACGGCGAGGCTGTCTCGCAGCGCACCGAAGCCTATCTCGGTTATGACGACAAAAATCTCTACGCGATTTTCATCTGCTTCGATAACCAGCCCCACCACATTCGCGCCCGCCTTTCCCGCCGGGAAGACGTGTTTGACGATGACACGGTAGAGCTGATGCTGGACACGTTTCATGACCATCGCCGGGCCTACGCATTCTTCTCCAACGCCTGGGGAGTGCAGGCCGACGCTTTGTGGACCGAAGGGCAGGATTTCGATATGTCCTTCGACACCGTCTTCGACACGGAGGCCAGGATTACCCCGCAAGGCTTCGTGGTCAAGATGTCGATTCCCTTTCGTAGCCTGCGTTTTGCCTCCAACGATCCGCAAACCTGGGGAATCCTTCTAAATCGAAACATCCTGCGCAACAATGAAAGCTCGTTCTGGCCGCAGTACTCCAGTCGTGTTTCGGGTCGTTTGAATCAGGAAGCGGACGCTGCGGGCCTGGAAAACATTTCGCCCGGACACAATTTTCAACTCATCCCGTACGGAATTTTCCGCTCCTATCGGGATCTGGATCTGCGCGACCTCGATCACCCCAGGTTCGTTCAGCGGGACGCTTATGGTCAGATCGGTCTGGATGCCAAAGCGGTTGTCAAAGACAAGTTCGTGATCGACGCCACCGCCAATCCCGACTTCAGCCAGATCGAATCCGACGATCCTCAGATAACGGTAAACCAGCGCTTCGAAGTCCAGTTTCCGGAAAAGCGTCCGTTCTTTCTGGAGAATTCCAATTATTTTCAGACGCCCATTCCTCTGCTGTTCACGCGACGCATTGTCGATCCGCAGTGGGGTGTGCGAATGACGGGGAAAGACGGGCCCTGGGCGGCAGGAGTGCTGGTTGCCGACGATGCTTCTCCCGGCGCCGAGGTCGCTCCCGATAACGCTTTATTCGGAAAGCATGCCTACTTTGCCGTCGGCCGGATCAGCCGCGACCTTGGGAACCAGTCCTCGCTGGGATTGATGTTTACCGATCGCGAAGTAGGGCCATATTTCAACCGGGTGGGCGGCATCGATGGACGGTTCAACCTGGATTCCCATTGGGTGGCCAGCTTTCAGGGGGTTGTAAGCTCCACGCTTTGCAGCGACACTCGCGACAACGTCTGCAACTTCGGAACCTATTTGGCTGGCCCTGCGGCGGAGGTGATACTGCAGCGCTCGGGACGGAAACTAAATTACCTGTTGGACTATGCGGACCGGAGCGATGGATTCCGCACTTTCACCGGCTTCGATCCTCAACCCGACATCCACAATCTCTATCACCGCCTGGAATACAGCTTCCGCCCCGAAGGAAAGCACCTGATTTCCTGGGGCCCGCAGATGGAGGTCTACCACACCTTCGACCACGAGGGGAACTATCTGAACTCCGGCTACTTCCCCGCTCTGAAATTCGAGTTCGTGGGCCAGACATTCCTGAACTTCTTTTATGCGAAGGAAATGGAATTGCTTCGGCCGAAGGACTTCAGCGTTCTGACCAGCAACCAGAAATACACTCGCCATACCAGCGAAGTCGAGTTCAAGACGAGCCTGTACCGCCCCATCTCATTCGCTCTGGACTATCGCTTCGGCACTCGGATCAACTATGACTCGCCCGACAACGTCGCTCCGTTTCTGGCGGGTCGAACCAGCCTCAACACAACGCTGACGGTCCGCCCCAGCAAATCGCTCAGGGTGGACAACACCTACCTGCTCTTCCGGCTTCACAGCCTCGGGTCGACCGGCAGCCTCAATAACCACATCGTCCGTTCCAGGTGGAATTACCAATACACCAGGAAACTATCGTTTCGGTTTATTGGGGAATACAACGCGGTGTTGGCCAACCCTGCATTCACATATCTGGAGACCACCAAAAATTTCAATGCGGACTTCCTCATCACCTACCTGATTCACCCCAGCACGGCGTTTTACCTGGGTTACAACAGCAATCTGGAAAATGTGCTGTTGCCGTTGAGGAATGACGTCGATGGCGACCTTCTGCACGGCGGTCGTATGCGGAATGACGGACGTGGGCTGTTCGTGAAAGCCTCATACCTGTTTCGTTTCTGAAAGATTTCACGAACCACGCAGCCCGGCCGTCCTCATCAGGGCAGGCGAGCCGAGACTCGTCAGGTTTTGCTCAAGAGAAATTGAAGAGGAAGAAACTGCGGAGCTTCGCTCCGCCAGGGCAGGTGGGACACCCGCCCCTGCGTGTGCTGTGATAAGTCTCAGCGAGGCCGAATTACGGCACGGTCACGGGTTTGGCGCAGAATTTGTCGAAGGCCTTTTTCAACTCAGCGGCAATGTCGACAGCTTCGCGATGTTCGATATCGCTGCGCTGCATCATGTGAACGATCTTTCCATCGCGCAGTATTGCAATCGAAGGAGACGACGGCGGAAATCCCTCAAAATACGAGCGAGCGCGGTCAGTGGCGTCTTTATCCTGGCCGGCAAACACTGTGAACAATCTCTCAGGACGGCTGGAATGCTGCAGCGCAGCGCGTACCGCGGGACGCATACGGCCCGCGGCGCAGCCGCAGATGGAATTGACTACCACCATGGTCGTGCCCGGCTGATTTGGGATCGCCTGGTCAACTTCCGCCGCTGTGCGCAGCTCCTGTATACCGAGGCGAGTCAGCTCTTCGCGCATCGGGACCACCATAAGCTCTGGATACATTTTTTCTCCTCACCGCCAACACTATTGTAATACGACGCCGGCAACCCTGGTCTTACCCGGCGCAAGTCACTGCAGGTTCTGTCCCGACGTACCCTGCGCAGGCTTCAAGGCGCGTCTGACTGTCATATATAGTGAGGGAAATCATACCATCATGAATATCCTGGAAAACGTGCCTCTGGCGCCATTGACCACGCTAAGAGTGGGCGGCCCGGCGTGTTATTTCGCTGAACCGAAGACCGCGGCAGAGGTCAGTGAAGGCATCCAGTTCGCGCGCTCGCGGAGCCTTTCACTATTCGTCCTGGGCGGCGGCAGCAACCTGGTGATTTCCGATGCGGGTTGGCCCGGACTCGTCATGAAGATTGCCATTCCGGGAATCGACGAGCGCAGTGGCGATGAGAAGGGCAAGACCTTGTTCGAAGTGGGCGCAGGCGAAGAATGGGACCGCTTCGTGGCCCGCGCTATCGCCCGCAATTGCGCCGGAATAGAGTGTCTAAGCGGAATCCCAGGCAGCGTGGGCGGAACACCCGTCCAAAATGTTGGAGCCTATGGCCAGGAGGTCGCGGACACCATTACTTCCGTCCTCACTCTGGATCTTCGAGACGGCCAGATTCGCGAACTCTGCGGCGAAGCCTGCGGATTCCAGTATCGCACCAGCATCTTCAATACCAGCGAGTACGGACGTTTCATCATCCTGCGCGTGACCTATGCTCTGACACCGGGCGGCAAACCTCATATTCAGTACGCCGACCTGAAAAAGCACTTCGCAGGCTTCCGGCAGACCCCTTCGTTGACCAGTACCCGGGAAGCTGTGCGCCGCATACGGGCCGCCAAGGCGATGCTCATTACTCCGGGAGACGAGGATTGCCGCAGTGCCGGATCTTTCTTCAAGAACCCTGTGCTCAGCGCTGATCAATATGCCGACCTGGTCAAACGGGCGGCAGTCAAGGGACTGCAGATTCCCAGTTATCCCGCGCTGGATTCTCAGAAGAAAATTTCAGCCGCCTGGCTGGTTGAGCACTCGGGTTTCAGCCGTGGTTACCGTAGCGGCCAGGTCGGAATCTCGCGCAAACACGCCCTGGCCATCGTGAACCGCGGAGACGCAGCCGCCGCGGACGTTCTGGCGCTGAAAGACCATATTCAGCAGCGGGTGGAAGAACTCTGGGGCATTCGGCTCGCGCCTGAGCCAGTGTTCGTGGGTTTTTGACGGACATTTGATTGGCGTCGTCAGTAGCGGGTAGTGAGTCCCAAACGGCGGTTTGTGGCCAGCCGTCTCCGAACCGGCCCCGGGTTTTGCAAAGATAATTCCGAACAATTCAGCCTGCTGGGCGGTCTTCATGTTTGAGGCCATACGAGTGGCGGTTGGACAAGTGACCCTGAGCGATGCCATGGCACCGGCACGAACGGAAGAGGACCAACTGGAACTCGCCGTGCGCGGGTATGCACGCATGGTGTACCGGATTGCCTATTCCGTGCTGCGCAATCATCAAGATGCGGAGGACGCTACGCAGGAAACCTTCGTCCGCGTGCTGCGGGCGCGAAGGAAGCTGGTGGCGGTGGACGATCCGCAGCGGTGGCTGGCACGGATCGCGTGGCGTGTCGCGGTGGAGCGAAGAAAGAAGTCCCCCGAGACAGCGCTGGAAGAAACGGGCCAGGCGGGGATGCAGTTACGCTCCGCGGAAATGCCGGCCGATGAGGCAATAGCTGGTCGCGAGGTCGCCAGGGCGCTGGAGCGATTGATTCCTGCGTTGCCGCGCCGGTTGCGGGATGTTGTCACTCTCTCCACGGTCGAGGATATGTCACCGAAGGATGTTGCGGCGGTATTGGAGATTAGCGAGGCAGCTGTGCGTTCGAGGTTGTTCCGAGCGCGGCAGATTCTACGCCAGAAATTGGGCGCGTTGCTGGAAGGAAGTTATGGAACTTAATGACAGAAATCCCATCCTCGACGATCTGCTGGATAGCGGGCTGAAGCAGTACGGCCAGGTCTTACCACGAACGGGACTGGAAATGCGGGTGCTCGCAAATCTGCGGGCAGAGCAGGAAAACCAGGTTGCGCACCCGTGGCTGTGGTGGCCAACCGTGCTAACTGTCACGCTGTGCGCTTTTGCGGCAGGCGCTTTGTTCATGATCCGAAAGCCCGGCAACAACCCCGAACTGAGGATCCAGCAGTCGGCGTCAGACGCGGCCAGCCAGGGACGCCCTGGCCCGGTTGCGACTAATCCGGCATCAACTCCGGTGCTGAGCCCTGGGAGCAAATGGGGCAGGAGGGTTCGGTCTCGAAGCCGGGTTGCTTCCATTTCCGTTGAACCGCGTCTCGAGCAGTTCCCTTCCCCAGCACCGCTCAGCGAAGAGGAGAAGGTGCTGGTTCGCTACATCCAGGAGCGTCCACATGAAGCGGCGCTGATGGCGCGTGCGCAAGCAGAACTCTCGAAGCAGGACGGACAGCAGTTCGCTTCTCTGCTGTCGGCTGAACCACCACCGGATTCGCAACCATAGTCAAGAACACGGAGAAAACGTCATGCACAAATCAACTACATCGATCGCATTCGTCCTGGGACTCCTGCTTTGTAGCGGAACTCCGCGATCATGGGCACAGGAGGCTGGCACGGCGCGACCTCCGGCAGCGCAAGCCACGGGCTATCGCCTGGATCTCTCTGTCAACGAAATGGAGGACGGAAAGAAGATCAATACGCGCCATTACTCCATGAATCTGACCGATGACAGTGCGACCAAGGAACTTAAGATTGGCACACGCGTTCCTGTGGAACCGGAACAGGGAAAGTTCCAATATATCGATCTGGGAACGTACATTTCCGCCAAGCTGTACCTGAACCAGAATTCGTTGACCCTGGACGTACGCGTGGAAGTCAGTAGTCTGGCTTCCGCGGATCAAGCCACACGCGGACAACCACTGGTACGTCAGATGGTGCTTAGCGGCAGAACGCTCGTGGTTCCGGACAGGCCAATGGTCATTGGCAGCGTCGATGATCCCAATTCCAAACGCGAGTTTCAACTGGATGCCACCGCAACAAAGCTCAAATGAGAAAGGTTGCTATTTCTCCGGCAGCCTGCGGAACGGGTGCTCGAAACTAAGATACAGAAAGACTGCCCTTTCGCCTGCGCTCGGACCTACTCCAACTGGTACGCCGACTCCGGGAACAATCTGCAAACCGTTTCGGAAGTTATAGGCCCAGCGTACGCCGGGGCTGAGAAAAATTGAGTTCGTCCACTGCGTTCGGTTGCTCGCTACCACGGCCTGGGAGCTGGTGAACATGGTTTCCAGCATCACGTTGAAACGGGTGTGAGTAAGCCAAATGAAGCTCTGACCAAGGTTGTAGCCATAGACCGGCAGGCGATCACCCGAAGCATCCTGAGCGTGGGGAAAATACGTGGCTCCGCCATTCCAGTGGCTGACCAGTTTCCTGCTGAGAACGACGCTTAAGGGAAGGTTGGTCTGAACGCCGAAACTGCCGGCGCCGCGGCCGAGTGAAGAATCACCGGCCGGGAATATCAGCGTGAAACGCGGGGAAAAAGCGACGCGGGTATCCCCACTTCCCAGCAGCTGGTAGCGATAGTTGAAGAAAACGTCGCCAATACCGACTCCCGAATCTGGAAAATCGCCGGCGTGAACAGCCGCCAGGCTGTAACTAAGCTGGTGACGCGCATTCCCGGGCACGGGCCATTCCTGGGTGAAGGTGTAGTTCCAGTCTTTGCTGCTCCAGAAACGAGTGAAACTGGAGATGTGCTGGACTACGCCGAAATTCTGGTTATAAGCCTCCTCCACCAGAAAGCTGTTGTCCTGTATGTCAGCGGGCCCCGCCGTGGAAGGACCGCGCTGGCCGACAGAACTTGCAGAGACAGAGATGAAAACAACGGCCATCAGGACAAGCCATCCAGATCGGAAATTCAGGCTGGAATTCGGCCCCGCATGAACCATGCCATCATTAACCGTGCCGTCGTTAACCATGGTTAAGTAAATCACATAATCGTCGATTAATTACATATATTGTTGAAATATGTTCAGAATGAAATCGCCGCCGCCCGCGAAACCTTGGGGACCGGGTGGAAGAGATTTCCAGCCCGGCGACTCTCGCTTGCCGTCAGCGGCTGGCCAGCCGCGCGGCATCCTTGAAAATCGCGGCAAACATCCGGCGCGTAAGCTTTCCGGTCTGAGTGTTTTGGTTGGAAGGATGGTAGGACGCCAGCAGGATCTTGCCATCCGGCATTTCATACCTCGCTCCGTGCCGGAATTGATAGAGGTTCCTGCTTTGCAGCAGACTTCGACGCCTGAGGTAATTCAGGTGAGCTTCGAATGCGATTCGTCCCAACGCCACCACCACTTTCAGATTCTTAAGGCCATCCATTTCACGATCCAGATAAGACGCGCAGCTGGCCAACTCCTGAGGCAGTGGTTTGTTGCCTGGTGGCGCACAACGCGCAGCCGCCGTGATGTAGAGATCGGTCAGCTTAAGGCCGTCACCACACTCCGTCGCCGTGGGCTGGTTGGAAAATCCCGTCTCGTACAGGATGGGATACATGAATTTGCCGGAGGCATCGCCCGTAAAAGGTCGTCCGGTGCGGTTCGAGCCGTGGGCACCGGGCGCGAGGCCGAGGACCAGCACACGCGCGCCTGGATCGCCGAAGCCCGGAACCGGCTTTCCCCAATAGTCGCAACCGAGGTAGGCGCGGCGCTTTTCCCGCGCGATTCTTTCCCGATATTCGACCAGGCGGGGACAGCGGGTACAGGCAACGACTTCGCGATTCAACTGGTCAAGCCAGGCGGGCATCCAGTGACATTGTATGCGGGAAGTGAATCCTGCGGCATTGTGGGGGGGACAGGGCAGATGCGAGCGAGGTTGCCAGCAGCCTCCTTTTCCAACGGAGAGTTTACTGGTTACTCGCGAGGTTACGTTGGTCACGTCTGTTTTCGGCCCACTCGGTTTGACGCTGCTCTCCTTCAGTCTTTACACTCAGAGTTGTAGCCCACCCGTCATTCAGTTCCAAAAAGGGAACAGCATGACGAGCAGAAGTTTGAAAGGTGCATGTGAGCCCCACTGAAACGACCAGCAACACCAAACGGGAAATCCAGGTCGAAATTCCCGTCGAAGAAGTAAATCGCGAGACCGATTCCCTGATCCAGAAGTATCAGAAACTGGCACGAATTCCAGGCTTCCGCCGCGGACATGTGCCCGCCTCCGTTATCCGCCAGCGCTTCTCCGAGGACCTGAAGAGCGATGTTGTAGAAGCTCTGATTCCACGCTATTTCCGCAAGGAAACCGACAAACAAGGCCTGATTCCGGTGTCGCAGCCGCAGGTGACCGATCTGCACCTGAAGGATAATGAGCCCCTGCGTTTCAAGGCGACCTTTGAAGTGATGCCCGAAATCAAAGTTGAGGGCTACAGGGAACTGCGCGCGGAAAAACCCGAGATCGTAGTGACGGACGAGGAAGTTGAGAAATCCCTGACCGGGTTGCGCGAGCAGCACGCGACCTACACTTCGGTGGAGGGCCGGGTGCTCGCCGATGGGGATTACGCCCAGGTTTCACTCGACGGCCAGCCCAAGGATGGAGACGGGGACGGCAAACCGGTTCACATGGACGAGATCATGGTTGAAATCGGGGGCAGGGACACCATGCCCGAGTTCACCGAGAACCTGCGCGGAGGTTCTCCCGGTGACCAGCGTACTTTCGACGTGGTCTACGCTCAGGACGCGGCTGAACAGCGTCTGGCCGGTAAAACATTTACCTACACGGTGAAGGTGCAATCGATCAAGCAGAAGACCCTCCCCGAATTGGACGATCAGTTTGCCACGCAACTGGGAGAGTTCAAGAGTCTGGAGGAAGTTCGGCAACGCATCCGTGAAGGCATGGAAGCGGAGCGCAAGCATAATGCCGAACATGAAGCCAAGGACAAGCTGGTGGCAGAGCTGGTAAAGCGCAGCGAATTCGAGGTGCCGGAAGCGCTGGTGGACCGGCAGATCGATGTTCGCCTGGAACGTGGTTTACGCGCTCTGGCGGCCCAGGGAATGAAAGCCGAAGACATCAAGAAGATGGATTTGAACCGCTTGCGAGTGGGACAACGCGAACAGGCGGTGCAGGAAGTGAAGGCTTCCCTGCTGCTGGACAAGATTGCCGAAGAGGAAAAAATTGAAGTCAGCGATGAGGAAATCAACGGGGAGATCGAGGCCCTTGCCCGGCAGTCAAAACAGACGCCGGAAGCGATTCGGGCTCGTTTGACACGCGATGGGGCGCTGGATAGAATTCGAAATAGAATCCGCAGCGAAAAGACCCTCGATTTTCTATATCGCCAGTCCGCCTAACGCGGACACTTTCGATCCTCCCAGAAGAGCTAGTAGCCGGGAACAGGAGTGTGGCAGGTGAATGTGAACGATCCCAAAATGATGCTGGTCCCCATGGTCATCGAGCAGACCGGCCGGGGTGAACGTGCCTACGACATTTACTCCCGGCTGTTGCGGGACAACATCATTTTTATCGGCACGCCGATTGACGACAACATCGCCAATCTGGTGATTGCGCAGATGCTGTTTCTGGCGCAGGAAGATCCGGAGAAGGATATCCAGCTCTATATCAACTCTCCGGGCGGATCGATTACCGCCGGCATGGCGATTTACGACACCATGCAGTATGTAAAGAACGACGTCACTACCATCTGCATTGGTCAGGCGGCCAGCATGGCGGCGCTGCTGCTGGCGGCGGGCCAAGCCAAAAAGCGGCTGGCACTGCCGAACTCGCGCATCCTTATTCACCAGCCATCCATGGGCGGACTGTCCGGTCAGGCGACGGATATCGACATTCACGCCCGCGAGATTCTCCGCATGCGAGAGATAACTAACCAGTTAATGGCCAAGCATACCGGCCAGAAGCTGGAGAAGGTGGAGAAAGACGTGGAGCGCGACTTCATTATGAACGCGCAACAGGCTAAGGAATACGGAATCATAGACGATATCATCTACAAGACGAGATAAGGGTATGATCGGGTTTTCGCCCGATCAGGTCCGAGCAGTCTCGGCGTGAAAACGATCGACCCCGCCGACCGGGCAAGGGTGAATGGAGCGGGAGAGAGCGGGTTAACGAAGGAGTAAAGCCGAGTGAAAAACAGGACTGGCACCGAAGAGATGTTGCGCTGTTCGTTCTGCCATAAATCGCAGGACGCAGTGGCCAAACTGATTTCATCGCCCAGCGATTATCCCAGGGCCTATATTTGCGACGAGTGCGTGGCGGTTTGCAATTCCATCCTGGAAGACGACCGCACCGCGACGCCTCCTACCACCACCCCGAACCAACTCCCTAAGCCGCAGGAAGTGAAAACGTTCCTTGATGAGTATGTTATCGGTCAGGAGCAGACCAAGAAAAAGCTGGCGGTAGCGGTCTACAACCACTACAAACGGATTTACATGAACCGGCAGCGCGCCGGCGACGGCGTCGAGCTGGCCAAATCCAACATCATGCTGATCGGTCCCACCGGGACTGGCAAGACCCTGATGGCGCAAACCCTGGCCCGCATGCTGGACGTCCCGTTCGCCATTGTCGATGCCACCACGCTGACCGAGGCGGGTTATGTTGGCGAGGACGTCGAGAACATCATCCTGAAACTGCTGCAGGCAGCCGATGGAGATGTGGGGCGTGCGCAGACCGGTATCATCTATATCGACGAAGTGGACAAGATCGGGCGGAAGGATGAGAACCCTTCCATCACCCGCGACGTTTCCGGCGAAGGCGTGCAGCAAGCCCTGCTGAAGATTCTCGAAGGCACGATCGCCAACGTCCCGCCGCAGGGCGGCCGCAAGCATCCCCACCAGGAATTCACCCCGGTCGACACCACCAACATCCTCTTTATTTGCGGTGGCGCTTTTGTCGGCCTGGAAAAGATCATCGGGCGGCGCATCGGCAAGAAGTCTCTGGGCTTCAAAGCGGGAGCAGAAGAGGGCGAGCCGGAGGAGACACCAGCGGCCAGCAGGAAGCGCAATTTTGAGATGCTCAGTGATATCCAGCCGGAAGACCTCATCCGCTTTGGCTTGATTCCTGAATTTGTGGGACGTCTGCCCGTGGTCGGAGTGCTCGAGGATCTGGACGAATTTGCTCTCATTGAGATTCTCACCCGCCCCAAGAACGCCATCATCAAGCAGTACCAGCGCCTGTTTGAGTTCGAAAACGTACGCCTTAAGTTCAGTGATGACGCCTTGAAGGCCATCTCCCGTCAGGCCATGGCGCGCAAGGTCGGCGCTCGCGGTTTGCGCATGATTCTGGAAGAGTTAATGCTCGATCTCATGTACCATTTGCCCAGCCAGAAGAAGGTGAAGGAGTTCGAAGTAACACGGGAAATGGTCGAAAAACGCAGCGTTACACTCGCAATGATGGAAAAGGCGGGGTAAACTGAAGCGCCGATAGAGCCCGGATCGGCCAGGGTGGCATTGGGCTAATTGCAGTTGGGAGAAATAGTGACCACAGCCAAGGAAAAATTCGAGACAAAAAAGCTTCCCATGATGCCCATTCGTGACGTGGTCATCTTCCCCTACATGATGACCCCATTCGTGGTGGGACGGGAATCGAGTGTTCGTGCCCTGGAAGAGGCGTTGGCCGCCGATAAGAAGATCTTCCTGGCCACCCAGCACGACGCCAGCATCGACGAACCCAAGCCCAATGAGATCTACCAGGTGGGCACTATCGTCAACATCGTGCAGAGTCTCAAGCTGCCCGATGGCAACATCAAGGTTCTGGTCGAGGGCATTGAGCGCGGCAAAGTTCTTCAGATCAGCGAGAGCGAAGGCTACATGCAGGTGTCGCTCCGCGTGGCGCGCTATGCGACCGAGACCAACCCGCAGATTGAGACCGGGATGCAGCGGGTTACAGCTCTGTTCGAACAATATGTAAAGCTGTGCCAGTCGCTGAATTACGAAACCATGATCGCGGCTGTGCGCATGGAAGACCCCGCCAAGCTGACGGACACCATCGCCGCCAACCTCCAGCTTTCCATCGAAGAGAAGCAGGAACTGCTGGAGATCTTCGATCCCGCCGAGCGTCTGACCCGGATCGGAGACGTGCTCGACATCGAGATCGAAAAGCTGAACATGGACCGCACCATCCAATCGCGAGTCAAGCGGCAGATGGAGCGGGCGCAAAAAGAGTACTACCTCAACGAGAAGATCAAGGCTATCCAGAAAGAGCTGGGCCGCGGAGAGAAGAGCGAGTTCGACGAGCTGAAGAAAAAGATCGAAGCCGCCGGCATGCCCAAGGAAGTCCGCGACAAGGCCGTCCAGGAACTTAAGAAGCTCGAAGCCATGCCGCCCATGTCCGCCGAGTCGACTGTCTCGCGCAACTATCTGGACTGGCTGCTGGCGGTTCCATGGAAAAAGCGCTCGAAGGAAATCCGCAACATCACTCGCGCGGAAAAAGTCCTGAATGAAGACCACTATGGTCTGGAAAAGATCAAAGACCGGATCCTGGAATTCCTGGCGGTTCGGCAGCTGGTAAAGAATCCCAAGGGATCGATCCTGTGCTTTGTCGGACCTCCGGGAGTCGGCAAGACCTCGCTGGGAATGTCGATCGCGAAAGCCACTGGCCGCAAGTTCGTACGTATGTCGCTCGGCGGGGTACGCGACGAAGCAGAAGTACGAGGCCACCGTCGTACATACATCGGCGCCCTGCCCGGGCAGATTATCCAGATGATGAAGAAAGCGGGCACGAAAAACCCCGTCTTCATGCTGGACGAAGTAGACAAGATGTCGATGGACTTCCGCGGCGACCCATCGGCGGCGTTGCTCGAAGTGCTCGATCCCGAGCAGAATTTCATGTTCGTCGACCACTACCTGGACGTGGAATACGACCTCTCGCAGGTGTTCTTCATAGCGACAGCCAACGTAATGCACACCATTCCTCCCGCTCTTCAGGATCGGATGGAAGTGTTGCGTCTGCATGGCTACACCGAGACCGAAAAGGTGGAGATCGCCAAGCAGTTTCTGGTTAAGAAGCAGCTGCAGCAGGCGGGGCTGACCGAAAAGAACCTGAAGTTTAACGACGATGCCATCACTTCCCTGATTCGCTCTTACACTCGAGAAGCCGGGGTGCGTAACCTGGAGCGCGAAATCGGGAACGTTTGCCGCAAGGTAGCGCGTAAAGTCGTAAAAGACGGCGAAAGCTACAACGTGGCCATCGGCCAGGATAACGTCAACGATTTCCTGGGCGTGATCAAGTTCCGCGATACCCTGGCCCACGAAAAGAGCGAAGTGGGGCTGGTCACAGGCCTGGCATGGACCGAAGTGGGAGGCTCCATTCTGAGCACTGAAGCCACCGTGGTCGACGGCAAAGGCAAACTGACGCTGACCGGGAAACTGGGCGACGTCATGCAGGAATCGGCACAAGCCGCTATGTCGTATGTTCGCTCACGCGCGCATCGGCTGGGTTTGCAGCGGGACTTCTACCGTACTCTCGATATTCACGTACACGTGCCCGAAGGCGCGATTCCAAAAGACGGTCCTTCCGCCGGAATTACGATCGCCACCGCGATTTCCAGCGCACTCAGCAAGATTCCGGTGCGCCGCGATATCGCCATGACCGGCGAAATTACGCTGCGCGGCAAAGTGCTCCCCATCGGCGGACTCAAAGAAAAGCTGCTGGCTGCGCACCGTGCCGGATTGTTCGAAGTCATCCTGCCTCAGGACAATGAGAAGGATCTGGCTGAAGTTCCGGAGAACCTGCGTAACGCGATGAAGTTACATTTCGTTGAAACCATGGATCAGGTTCTGGTGGTAGCGCTGGAGCAGCCCTTGCCGCAAATGAGCGAAGAAACGACCCAGACAATTGCACCGATCGCGCCACCACCCGCGGAGAGTCCGGCCCACCAGTAATTTCTGACTGAGTTTCTTAACAGGGCCCGCACCCGCGGGCCTTTTCTGTTGAGCGTAGCGCCGGGCGCTACTTTGTCCCTCGCCATCTTCGGATAGAATGCAGTCAGGGTATTTCTGTGGAACGGAATTCCGAGCCGGCAGCGGCCAGAAGTTTTCTCCGGGGCGGAGCAGGTCTGATCGTCGCGGCGGTCCTGGTCTTCACCCTCTTCATCTGGCTTCCGGCCTACCGCTGGTTTTTCCTCGGCAGTCTGGGTATCGGAGTGGTGGTCGCCGCCATACTCCATTTCTGGAACCAGTACCGCCCGGTCAGGGAGGAAGACGTCCAAAACAAGCGCCCTCTGGGCTTGGGATGACAGGCCTTCGGTCATTTCGGCAACGCCAGTGCTCAACCGTCCTCGCTCCAGGAATCCGCGCCCCATCTGCTTTTACCGCGAGCGCCCTTGCAACTTTGCAGGTGAGGCGGCAGACTGATATATGCGAGTCTTAGCCCGCTTCATGATGTCGGCGAGCGATGCCGGCCACTTCCCTGCGCCAGCCCTGCCGGAGGTCGCATTCCTGGGGCGATCAAATGTCGGCAAATCGAGCGTCATTAACTCGTTGCTCGGTGCAAAGATTGCGAAGACGAGTTCGACTCCCGGGCGCACCCGGTCCATTAACTTCTTCGAAGTCCGCTGGCCCGGAAAACCGCAGCCGGAGCTCATCTTCACCGACTTGCCGGGCTACGGCTACGCCAAGATCTCGCGGGAAATCTCGCAACAATGGCCCGGCTTCATCGATCCATATCTCAAGGAACGCCCAACCCTGGCGCTGTGTGTAGCACTGGTGGACGTCAATGTCCCGCCCCAGGCGGCGGACAAGGAATTGCTGAGTTTTCTCGCTCGGCTCGGACGCCCAACCCTGATCGTCGCTACCAAGAGCGACCGTCTTTCCGGCAACAAATTGCGGAATTCTCTTCAGATCCTGGCGCATGACAACCCCGCCGCTCATATCCTGCCGTACTCGGCAAAGAGCGGAAGTGGCCGCCAGGAGCTCTGGCAGGAAATCCGTCAGGCGATCGAAAATCACCACGCAGTCGTCGGCCGTCAGTCTTCACTCGTCAGTCCCCGGCCCTAGAGTTTCGACACCACCCCGGTGACCTCAGATCGGATTTTGAATCTCTGAGGACTGAAGACCGACGACTGACGACTCTCCATTACCTTGGTTATCTAGGGGTCAATTACGCACGCGGCTACAGTTGAGGAATGACACTTTCATCCATGGTGGTCTCGCGCGACCTGCAGGAGGTCAGCGTGCTCGAGTGCATTCTCGGCGGTCTGCACATTGGGGTAGATGTAGAATCGGAGCCGGAACGAGCCCGCGCCAAGCTGGCCAGGTCGAAAATTGATGCCCTCATCATCGACTTCGACCTCACGGGAGCAGCCGGCTTCCTGAATGGGTTACAGGATGGAACCATTCGCAACGCCATCCCACTGATCATCGTTAGCGGTTCCAGCGGACGGAAGCATCTCGAGTCCAAAGGCGCTTCATTCATTTTTGAAAAGCCAATCTCGGTCGAGCAGGCTGTCCATACTCTCTCCGCCGCGCGAAACATGATCCTGGATGAGAGGCTTCGCTATCATCGCGAGACTCTCGATGTTCCCGTGTCGCTCACCTACACGAACAGGACCCGCCAGCGCGCGCACCTTATGAATCTGAGCCAGGGTGGCATTGGTGTTCGCCTGCAGCGTCCGCATGAAAGCAGTGGAGTGGTGAAGGTAAGCTTCACCCTGCCCGGTACCAGGCTGGCAATGAAGTTTGCGGGCCAGGTGGCCTGGAAGGACAAACAAGGCAACGCGGGCATCCGCTTCACAGAAGCCGCAACCGTTTCGAAGCGACAACTGCGTCTTTGGCTGGAACGCCAGTACTTCACGAAGTAGCAGTCGTCAGTCTTCAGGCTTCAGTCGTCAGACCCCGACCGTGTACGTCGGGCTTCAGGCATCATCTGACCGCCAAATATTGATGATTGACGCCGGGCGACTTTCTCAACGAAATCTTGGTCTCTCGTCTGCCTCAGTTGCCGTTCCACTCAGCGATTCGTCTGCAATTCCCGCAAGGTATGCGCCGGGCGTGCTGCCCAGCCAGAATCGAAACAGAAAGCGGTAGACGATTGCGAAAACAGTGACAGCCCCCAAACCCAAAAACAGAGTGATTGGCCACGATGGGACCGCTCCGATCATTGCTATGCAGATGACCGCGAAAAGCAACAATGCCGATAGAAGGATCAGGCCATCCAACAAATGCGCAAGAGCCCGGGCCGACATGACAAACGGAAACCATGGCAAATGCAACGAGTTGGTGTTCCCGTCCTGCGGGTTGGAATCCTGGGCTTCAAAACGAATCGCATGGTGTGGTGTTGGAGAAAATAACAACTCCGCCGCGTCACCGCCGTATGCAAAATTCGATTCCGTGGTGGCGAGTGCCGCGCTCAGGAGTTGAGTGAATATCCATTCTTTGAGCCCGCGCCGGGAGCGTTGCGCGAGAGTCAGGAACTGAATCCCGGCCTGCCCCATTGGGTCAACCCAGGCCACCCTGCCGGTGCCTTCGACTCGAACCTTGGGATGGCTCAATTCGAATCGCAGGAATACCTGCTGGTTGGCGACTAACGGGGCCACTGACTGGACCGCGATTCCTGAGTCGCCCACATTGCGAATGATCCCGCCATTTGAATGATCCAGATTCAGATAGGCCAAAGTCTGGATTTGATGGCGGTAGTGACGGCGTTGCCGCCGGGGAGCGAAACCAGTTGCAGCCGCGTGCGAAGCCGCAGCCGGATGCCAGGAATCCATGGCCAAATTCTAGCCAGGGGCGAACCAGCGTCTCAGTGCTGACGCTGGTTCCGGCAAAGCGGAAATTTTTTAAATCCGTGGTTGAACGATGGGTTCAGGCTTCTACGAAGCGGGACGTTGTTCCTGTGGATAGTAATCGTCCTGGTGGGCGCGGTCCCAGGCGATCAGACTATTGATGTCATACCTGTAAGGCCCATAGGCCCGGAAAGCCTTTTCATCGAAAAGGCGCTTGATGCCGCAACCCGTACAAACCTGGTAGGCATATCCCTGGCCGCGGACCGGCCAGCTCATCTTGTTATGCCAGCAACCGCGTAAAAGAACCACAGCAGCGCCAGTCAGGCCCGTCGCGGTGACGCCCAGGGGCCAAAGCCAGCGCGATTTTTTCTTCTTCGTATCTTCTACCACAGCCGTTAAACTCCTATGTTATCAAAAGGATACGCTTAAACCTGGTGAGAGCGCAAGAGTCTGCACCGACCATGTCCATGAATTGCACCCCACTCCTACTTTAGTGCGAGGACAATATTGCGAATAGGGCGATTCCACTGTAACTTAAAGGCTGCCAGTTCGGCGATTCCCCCAATGGCCGCACTGGACTGTGGGTATCTAAGTCTCGATTGGAGAGACGTTTCCCTCCTCAAGCGTCGCCAGCCGAGAGAAAGTAATCCACAGGGATTTCCACTGATCGATCGAGAATGAACGCCAACCCGAAAAATGCGCGTCCGGAACTGACTGATTTAGAGCTAACGGACCTCCAGCAATTTGCCCGCGTGATCGAAGGTGAATCCGACTCGAGCCTGTCTTCGTCTTATCCTCCACCCATAAGCTATGCACCGGGGCACGAGGCGCTTCAGGCACTGCTGGCTTTCTCCAGCCTGCACGCGAAGATACGCGAACGCCGCGCCCGTGAACGAATCGGGATGCAGTCAGGAGCCGCCGACGTCTGGGAACTGGAGCAGTTCGTTCTGGACGAGGTTCTCCACCTTGTGTCGGAGCGCGCACTGACTCTTACCGGAGCCGACGGCGTAGCCATCGCTCTGGTGGACGGTGACGCCTTTGTTTGCCGGGCCTCCGCAGGGAGCATCGCGCCTGAAGCCGGCGCCCGTCTGGACCCCAGGTCGGGATTTTCCGGAGCCTGTCTTCGCACCGGTGGAATTGTGCGGTGTGACGATTCTGAAAACGACGCACGAGTGAACGTGCAGGTCTGCCGCCGTCTCGGGACGCGTTCGATTGTCGCCGTCCCAATCACTTCCTCGCGCGGCATTATCGGGCTGCTCGAAGCCTTCTCTTCCGAAGCCTACGGTTTCAACGACAGCGATGTTCGCAGCCTGAAACTTCTGGTTGAACTGATTCTCTCTGCGTTGAAGCCGGAAGAAGAAAACCGGATGGCTGAGATTTCGCGGCGACTGGTGGCAGGCGAGACCAATAACCCTGCACCTTCCGTCATTCCAGGTACAACGCCAGTTGATGAATCTGAAGTTGAGGATGAGCCATTATTTTATCGGTCGGCACAATTACAGTCAGCCGCGTTCAACGCGTCAAATGCTGCCGCGTCGATGGTTGAAACTTCGAACCCTGAGCTGGAGACTGTCTCAGCGATTTTTCAACCAAGCCAGGAATCCCCCAATTCCAAACTTCGCATCGGACTCGTTATTGGCTCACTGGCGCTGGCGATGTTGGCCGGGGGTTTGTGGTGGAAAAGCCATCGTCAGACGGGAGTGAGCCAGCCCGCGCCCGCCCAGCCTTCTGCCTCAGAGCAAGTGCCTGAGATCGGGACGCCAAACCAAAATGCCGGAGTTCCGAGAGCACCTCAAAACTCGCCTTCGAGTGTCGATAGCAATCACCCGCTGCAGCAGCTGGTCACTGGCATCTGGAATGTCTCCTCCGCCGACTCGAGCACTGTAATCATCGATCTTCAGGGTGAAGTTCAATACGAGGCTCATCGCCTGAGCGATCCGGAACGGATCTACTTCGATCTCCATGGCACATCTTTGGCGCACGGTTTGTTTGGCAAGACTATCGAAGTTGGGGACCCGATGCTTGCCCGGGTGCGCATCGCTCAGCCGCGACAGGGTGTAAGCCGCATCGTTCTTGAAACCAACGCAGCCTCCGATTTCTCGGTCAGCCTGCAATCCAATCCTTACCGGCTGGTGGTGGAAATCCGTAAGCGCGTCAAAGGTGACAACAGTTCATTCTCGGCCGTGCCCGAGAATGATTCTCAGAACAGAGACCTTCCTGGCAAAGACCTCAGTAACGCGACAGCCACTGCGTCGGCACTGGTGCCGGGTATTCCCGGTCGAGCGGGAGGCGATTCTGAAAGACCGCTGCCGACTCGCATCTCCAGGTTCCGCCTGGTTCTGGACGCAGGACACGGCGGCTGGGACCTGGGCACGGTGGGGCGCACGGGCCTGATGGAAAAGGATCTGGTACTGGACATCGTTGCGCGTTTGGGAAAACTCGTGCAAAGCCGTCTGGGCGCGGAAGTCATCTTTACCCGGGACAGTGATACTTATCTGCCTCTGGAGAAGCGGACCGAGATTGCGAACCTCGCTCAGGCCGACATGTTCGTCTCTGTACATGCAAATTACAGCGAGGATTCCTCGGCGCGGGGTGCGGAAACCTATTACACCAATACTTATTCATCGGTGAGGGCGCGAACCGCTGACGCCGAGACCGCCGTGCCCGAGAACATCAACTGGAACAACGTCGATATCCGCGAAAAGGTACAGCAGTCGCGACGCTTCGCTCTTGCAGTCCAGCAGGCAATGTATCGCGCTCTGGCTGCACAGATTCCCGGCATGCGCAACCGTGGCGTCAAGAAAGCTTCTTACGTTGTGTTGACGGGAACTTCGATGCCCGCGATTCTTGCCGAAGTCTCCTTCGTCAGCAGTCCGGCGGACGAAGACAAGCTCAAGAGTTCGAACTATCGCCAGAACATAGCTGAGGCCCTGTATAAGGGGATCGCGCAGTTTGCTGCCACCGGCCATCACGAAAATCTTGCCAGCGCCTCCAGCAAGACCACCGGCCTCTGATCACAATCGGAAGCGAGCTAGGGAACAGGCGTCGCGCCCGAAATTCCCCCATACTTCTGCAGCCATTTCAACTCTTCGCGCACTTTGATCTTGCCATGCCACGGATTCTCGTCGAGTGAGTGGCCTTCACCAGGAAAAATCAGCAGCGTGCTGGGTATGTTAAGAGCATGCAGGGCATGATCCAGCAAATAGTTCTCCAGCACCGCCACCCGGATATCGCTGGCGCCAGCCACCATGTGGGTTGGAGTCTTTACCTTGTCAGCCTGGAAAATCGCAGCTTCGCTGTTGTAGCGTTGTGGAACCTCCCAGGGCCGTCCGCCGAGATCGTTGGCATCGTCCAGGGTCAGATCGTCATTTCCCCAATTTGCAACGTTCTCCACGGCGCCCGCCCCAGTCACGGCAGCCCTGAAACGAGTTGTTTGTGTAATCAGCCAGTTGGTCATGTAGCCGCCGTAGCTGTAGCCTCCGACCGCCAGGTGTCCGGCATCGGCCATGCCATCCTTCACTAACGCGTCCACCCCCTGCAAAATATCCTTGCCGGGACGCGATACAATTTCCGGCACCATCGCCATCAGGAATTTATCGCCGTAGCCGGTGGAGCCGCGATAGTTGGGTTCGAATACGAGCCATCCCTGAGTCGCAGCCAAACGATCCCAGACATACCAATCGGCCTCGAAGTGGTTTCCGTCGGCGTCGGCGGGACCGCCGTGGATAAAGACAAACATGGGAAGATTTTTTGCTTCAAACTTTCCTGGCGGATAGATCAGCATTCCTTCGACCGTCGCGCCATCCTCCGCTTTCCAGCGATAGGGTTTGCCCTGGGGCAGATCGCGTTGTGTAAACAACCTGTTGAATGCGGTAAGAGGCCGAGAGGTCTGCAGCTTGCCGGCGCTGTCAGCCCAAAAGACTTCGGCAGGCTCTCCTAAAGCCGAGTGAACGAAGGCGATCCGCGAAGAATGTGCGGCCGCATCCACCAATTCGTACGTGCCGGCCAATCCCGACTGAGCCGAAAATGTCGCCCCGGGCCTGGCCTGGGTATACATCTGGACTTCGGTTCCGAGCCTGGCTGCGGCCAGGACACCGCCATCGGACGCAACTGTGTAGTGAGCCACTTGCCCGGAGAACTCCGCCGCCCATCGCTGGACATTGCCGCTATCGGCATCCACCCAATAGAGCCGAGTCTGCGTATCCTGGTACTTCCCTTGCACGGAACCATTGTCGACCTGAAATAAAATGTGGCGGCTGTCGTTGTCCCAGCGTATGGCCTGTTCGAGCGCTTCATTGTGAGTAACCTGCCGCGGCGCCTGATCCGGCGACCCGACTGTGAGATCGAGAGAATAGATCTCTGACTCTTCCACCTTCTCCGACCGCTCCGAAACCGCCACGGTTACAAATGCAAGCCGGCGTCCATCGGGGGCCGCTGACATCTGATGAATTCGCCATGGAGTGCTGCCCAAAGCCCGTGCCCAGGGAGTGGCATCCGACGCCCTGGAAGGATCAGTTGGCTCAATGCCGGCGGCTGCCTGGCGTGCAATTGCGTCGCCCACGTTCACACTGAAGATCTGATCTCCGCGTTCGGCCAGGCGGTACTGGCAAACGTCTTTCCACTCTTTTTCGTAAGCTTCCTTCTGACTCCTGGTCCAGGGTGTGCGGGTGGCGAAGTAGAGCGTGCCGGAGTCTGGAGACCAGGCGAAGGCATGAACCTTTTCATCGCCCTGGGTCACCGCAATGGCTTCACCGCCGTGAAGCGAGATCACATAAAGTTGCGCAACCCGATCGTTGGAGGTTGCCTCTTCACACGACTTTCCTCCTTTGGCCTCGCCCCGCTCGGAGAGGAAGGCGATCCAACGGCCATCCGGGGACCACTGCGGCTGGCTGTCATAGCCAGAGTTCGTCAACTGGAACAGATTGGCAGGGCCGCGGTCATCCTCACGGTAGAGCCACAAATCCTCGCGAAAAATGTTCTGCTGCCAGTCGGCGCGGTCGGTCACGATCACAACCGATTGGCCGTCCGGAGCCACCTTCAGGTCGCTGAATTCGACGTAGTTAAAAAACTCGTCGAGATTGAGTTTGGGCTTGTCGGCAGCATGGGCATAAGCAAAAAGAACCAGAAGGAGGGGAAGAACCACGGCTTTTCGGAAGGTCATAGGGACCGATTGGGAGCGGTAAGAAATTGAGACTACACGGGCGCAGGAATGGGAAGCAAGTCGCCGCGAGCGAAATCCACTGAAGTCTATTGGGCTGGAGCCGTATTCTTCAAAGCGTCACTCAGCCCCTGGCTGGTTTTCAGAGATCCACCGTCAGCCACGCGCCAGCCATCATCGTAGTGAATGAATCCAACCGTAGAGTTGTACTCAGTGTTCCTGGCAAAAAGAGCCACGCCTACTTCATTTACCGCAGTCCACCGCCATTGAAAATCGACATCAGCGACGCTTCCGCTGCTGTGAATTCCAGTAACAGCCAGCAGCTCCCTCTGCGCCACCGGCACGCTGATGTACTGGGAACCTGCGGCGGTCGCGGATACCCAGTCGCGCAACGCATCGACTCCCAAAGGAGTAATCACCATGTCCCAGCATGGTGGTGAAGCAATTTCAGGCGGGCAGACTGCGTTGTTCCCGGTAATCCAGCCATGCCGGCGCAACGTCACATATTCGGGCGAGGTGTAATCCCTGTTGGAAATCACGCCGGTCCGCAGCCAGAATTGCTGGGTCGTTTTGAAGGTGTCGGCACCGGCGATGAGATCCGTCGCCAGCCGGCGAGTAAGGAAGTCGCGCGGAGAGCAGGCGGCCAAGAGAAGAAGCAGCCCGAAAGTGATTGCAACCTGCGAACGTGACATTCTAGCTGGGGATTGTAACCAAACGCGGGCTTCGGCGCGGCAAGAAAGGATGAGCAGCGATCTGGTCGTCGAAATGGGCAGCCCAGCGGCCCGGAATCGCTGTTTTACAGGACGGGCAGCGCCCGTCTGATGTCACGCGGTACTCCCGCACGAAATAACCGCGCCGCCGGATCAAGGTTTCGCTGCACTGATGGCAGTGCGTGTCTTCCATGCTGTCCACCCTGCCGGGCAGATTTCCGGCATAGACATATCGCAGGCCCGCTTTCTTCCCGATTTCCGCCGCTCTCAGCAGGTCCTGTGGCCGCGTGTTTTCCGGAGCGTCCATTTTGTAATCCTTGTGAAAAGCAGTCACGTGCCACGGAATATAAGGAGAAACGCCGGCGAGAAAATCAGTCAGGCCCTTCAGTTCATCATCGGAGTCGTTGAATCCGGGGATAAGTAAGGTCACAACCTCCAGCCAGACACCCATCTGGTGGAGACTCCGAATGGTCTCGAGAATAGGTCCGATACGTCCGCCAAGCTGGTGATAATGGCGATCGTCAAAACTCTTGAGGTCAACCTTGTAGAGATCGACCCACGGGCGAATATATTCCAGCACCTGGGGCGTTCCGTTGCCGTTCGAAACAAAGCCTGTGATGAGGCCGGCAGCCCGGGCCTCTTTGAATACCGCAACCGCCCACTCGCTGGTGATCAGCGGCTCGTTGTATGTGCTGACCAGGACCCTCGCCCCTTGGTGGACAGCGTCCTGTACCAAAGCTTCCGGTGTAGCCTGCAGCGGGTGGCGACACCGCGTTCGGGTCACGCAACGCCTGCGACGTAACCCAATTCTGGCAATAGGCACAGTGAAGGTCGCAGCCCAACATGCCGAAGCTGTAGGCCAACGCTCCTGGGTAGGCATGAAAGAACGGCTTTTTCTCGACTGGATCGCACTGCACCCCGCCTACGTAGCCCCACGGTACGTACAGAGTGCCGCCACGGTTGTAGCGGACCTTGCAAACTCCCGGTTGGCCTTCCGGGATGGGACAGCAATGCCCGCAGGCGTAGCAGCGAACCCGGCCACGATCGAGTTTTTCGTAAAGATCGCCCTCACGAACGTTCTCGTAAACAATGTCACGCAGGGTGGGCACAGAAAACCTCTCCAGGCATTCTAAACCCGTGGCGAATGTCGGAAAGAGCCGAGTGGACCTGGAGCTATCGAAGCAGCTTTATCGGGAAGGAGATGTGTTGCCAGCCATCTGGTGATTGCGAAGCCAGTCGTTGGCTTGTTGCTGAGCAGCCAAAATCTGGCTTCGGCTCATACGGGAAGTAAGAACCGCAACGCGATATTTGCTGGCCTGGTCTCCCCCGGCTTGGGCCAGAGCGGACCAGAAATAGGCCTTCGTCAGGTCGGGCGTCACCCCTCGGCCTGCCCAGTAATAGGCACCCAGAGTCGCCTGGGCCAGAATGTGGCCGCGATCCGCGGCCTGCCCGAACCAGCGCACGGCCTCGGTGTAGTCCTGCCTGACGTCTTCTCCAGTCGCGTAGCGCGCTCCCAAAGCGAACTGCGCCGCAGGATCACCTTGCTCAGCCAACTTGCGCAAGCCAGCCAGGTCGTTCACTTCGGAAGGCAGGGTGACCGGCTTGGCAACTGCAGTTTGCGGTCCGTGTACCTCGGAGTTGGTACGAGGCTCACGGGTCCGGCCTGAAATCCAGGGTGCAACCAACCACACCACAGCCACGAGAAAAGTGATGGCAGCGGCGGCCAGCAGAATCTTGTGAAATTGCGGGCGCGCGGAAGGTTCCACCGCGGCCATGGTTCCCGCCAGCACGTCGCCCGCGCCCTGGTCCTCAATAGCCCGTGCCTGCAGGTAGTGCTGCTCAACCGGCCGCGCTGCCATCGGCCGGGTTTCGATAGGGCGTTCCTCGACGCGCGCGTCAACGCGCTCTTCGACACGCACTGCTCGCTTTTCTTGCGAAGACGGCCTCGGCAGATTGGACGCAGGCGCGTGAGCTTCCGCCTTATTTCCTGCGACAGACAGGACCGTGCTGCTCAACTGCTGAAGGACGCTGATGTCCTCGGGAGTGAACGCATAGGGCCGGGATGAAAAAACTTCGATCAACCCCACAACCCGGTTTCCTCGCCGGATCGGCACTGCCACTATCGACCGCACACCCAGGGTGCGGCAGCCGGCTCGATCGACGCGGTCATCCGTCTCTGAATCATCGCAACGTAAACTGCGGCCAGTGCGCACACATTCCCCGGAGAATCCTGAACTGGCCTGCAGCCGGCTACCGACGGGCGGGGCATCAGAACCCGCGCTGGCTTCGCAAATCATTTCCTCGCCGGTAGAGAGAGCAATTGCCGCTCCCGTAGCACGAGTAGCCGTCAAGGCGCGCTCTGCAATTATTTGGAGGGGAGCAGGGAGACCATATGCCACCGCGTTCGACGCGTCGTCGGCTTCGATGAAACTCTCGCGCATGACTTCCGGAGCCACGGACTCTGGTTCATTCCTCGACTTCCCATTGGGCGGAGCATTCTGCACATCATAAAAACGAGAAGGTCCGATTGAATCGCGGCTTCGCTCTGTGCTCGCTGAACTTGGTGTTCCTCCACCGCTATGGTCGAAGGCGGTAAGCACATTCACAAATAGCCATTCCCTGAGCTGGCGCAGAGATTGCCCGGCCAGTTTTTGGAAACGAATTCCCGCTCGTCCCGCCCCGTTGGACCAGACCACGCGGCCGGTTGTGCTTATGCGTGCCTTGGTCTCTGAAAGATCGAGGCACAGATCCAGGTTGCGATCCACTTCCAGGGCAGACGAAGTCTGAATGGAAATGCCACCCTCGCCAATGTCTACAATTTCGCTGAGGTCACGAGCTTTATCAGGCGGCGATCCGTCGAGGCTGGTGTAGGCAGGACTATGCACCGCGAGTCGCGCGGTGGTACGGCGCTCGAGCAGCAGTTTGGATTGCCGGGAAGAACCGGCCGGCTTAGGCCCGGGAAATTCCATACTTAGACTACGTTACATATTAACCCAGACGGGTACACCGGAGGACCCCGGCTTAACGGGGTGCTAAACCTCTATTTATTAGGGACTTAAGCGGTCTGTCGGAGTTGATGGTGGGAACTCGAAAGGCGGGAGATTGCCGCCACCATGACGCTCGAAAGAAGTTGCATAGTGGCAACGTCACGCGCGGCAAACGCATACGGAGCGGCCGAGAAAACTTCGAATACCCCAAGAGTACGGCGGAAATGGCGCAATGGCGCGGCCAGAATCGACCGCACGCCCAGCCGCTGGCACGCAGCCAGATCGACCTGCGGATTCTTCTCAGCGTCATGGCAAAGCACAACTTCACCGGTACGGATGCAATCGGCCGAAATGCCGGAATCGGATTGAAGACGGACACCAAGATCAGGCGCGGTGCGTCCGGCGCGGGCACGGCACACCATCTCATCGCCTTTACGGAGCGCGATCGCCGCGCCGCTGGCTCCGGTCAGTGTCTGCGCGCGTTCGGCGATTACGCTGATGGCGGGTTCCAAATCAATTTCAGTGCCGAGAGCCGCGACGTACCCACTCGACGCCGCGCCGGCTGAAGATGTCGACGACGCGCATCGCAGGTGGCTGCGTCCGGGAGCCAGCGAAGCGAACGACACCGGCAAGCGATCCGAGATCTCGGTAACCGATGAGGCCGGCACGGTGCGAAGAAGTTCACGGACCAGGCGGTCGAGCTCGGCATCGGCAATCAGATGCGCAGTCTGCTGCCCGCGCATGGACCCGCCCAGCACACGCGAGAGACCAATCAACGCGCTACTTCCGCATGCGAGGCAGCGCGAAGTGTTGTTTTCGCTGATCAATTCGCACGCCACGCACAGCACGGCGGTTTGCAAACCAAGGAAGTGCGCGTTCCGTGACTTGCTAAAATCCATATTTCTGAGAGTCTCCGCGTTCCAGTGAAGTAAGAAAAGTAGAAGGTGTTAGCGCATTCTAGAAGTGACATGGTTGGTTCAGGCTGTGGATAAGTGCGATTCTGCCACGAGGGCTGGAGATGTGACTGATTACTGTGACAAATCAAAAAAACATGGACGGTTAACAACACAAAGGGAGATGAGCGTTCACCGCTGACCGAATCCTCCGACGGAACCACAGATCGGTTGCTTTTCGGAGTCGGGGTGTCGGCGATGGGTTGATCAAGATTGTACAATTCTCCCGACGCGCTCCGTCACCCAGTCGGTCCAAATGGAAGACGCTCCTGTCGACAACAACGGACTGCCGTCCAGAAAGGCATCGACGGCGTTCTTGATTATCGGAAAGTGCAGGTTGGGATGGACGGCGAGGCTTTCATGACCTCCCGGATGGATAAGTTCAGGCCCGTTTAGCGGGTTCAGGTCAATTTCCCCGTCCGTGCCCCGAATACGGCATTCATCGCGAACTACTTTGGAATGCCACCGAACATCGACGATTCCACGCACGCCATTCGGGTAATCGACCAGCACCGTGGCGTTGTCTTCTACCGGGTACGTGTGCACCGCATTTGAAAGGGATCCGATTGCTCGTACAGGCTCTCCGAAAAAGAAATTCAACAAGTCAATGCGATGGGATCCGATATCATACAGCGGCCCGCCTCCCGATTGGGCCGGATCGACGAGCCACTTCCTGGAACCGTGTCCATCCAGCCAGCTATGAGAAGTGAGTTCCGCGAGGACGGGTTTTCCGATGGCGCCACTCTCCAGGAGTTGTTTCGCGCGCAGCACCTTGGGATAGGCCCTGCGGTAATAGGCTGTTCCAAGGCTTTTTCCGCTCTCTTCTGCGGCATGCAACATTGCCTGAGCGTCGGTCAGATTCATCGCCATCGGTTTTTCACAGATGACGTGCTTGCCCGCCCGAAGGGATTGAATCGTTTGCGGCGCGTGAAGGAATACGGGCGAAGCGACATAGACAACGTGTACGATTGGGTCGCAAAGGGCTTCTTCCAGGGAAGTCCAAACCCGAACCCCGTAGGGTAGGGCCTTCGCCGGATCCCGAGTCACGATCCCATACAACCGGCTTCGGGATTCGGCCTGAATCGCCGGGATAACGCGCTTCCCGGTGATGTCGCCAACACCGACTACAAGCCAGTTAAGCATTCCTCATCCCAGGTTAATCGGTTAATCGTTATTGTCTACCGGCCGGTCGAACTGCTTAACCTCGACAGAGACCAGTCCCCGCGGCCCTTTGAATTTCCCGCGGGTCACGAGATCGTACAAGTCCATGTCCCGCAAGTACAGCAAATTGGGGTGCTTCCTTTCTAACGCTGACAGGAATTCGTCGAGCAGGCACAACGCTGGACCGCGAAAGTCTTTGAGCGAAGAATGAAAGTTGATGGAATGCATCGAAACAACAGCCGGAATTCCGCGCGCAAAGCATTGGTCAGCGAGCTGCATGTACTTTTCTACGGTGAAATCGCGCTCAAAAGGCTCAAAATCAATAGTGCGATGCAGATTGAGAATATTCCATTCATCCATGTGGGGCGGCGAAGCTGCCTCTCTGCCGTTCTGAGCAACACGTATTCCGAGGTCTGACCATGCCCGGTGAGTCTCTTGATTTGCCCAGTGCCCAGGGGCGCAGGCTGATCGCGGGACTGTGTGAAAGATCTTCTTGAATTCGCGCCCCGCAGCGGCGATCAGGCGCGCTTGTGCTTCGGCATCCAGGAAGCCCGCCTGCGGTTTTTCGGGATTGTAATATTCGTAGCCAATCCACGGCATGCGCCAACGAATATACGGAGTCTCGGCTTTCCAAAGAGTGTGCAGAAGATTGTTCCGGTCACCTGGTACGGTCAAGGCCCTCTCCGCCGCAAGTCGACAGAATTGGGTCAGGCCATACAGTCCCGGAATAAAGACGCCGTCCAAAATGCCCTGCCGGTATGCTTCAAAGAGCCCCGGTCGTTTCCAACTCCCGGGCAAACCGTGGCTTAGAGGCATCAAGTAAATTCTTTGAAATCCGGCGCCTGCGGTCTTTTGGAAATCCAAATTGGCGCTCAGAAAATTCATGGCCAGGCAGGCCGCGCGGCCGGTGGAATCGCGGTGTCTCTTCAGCAGATCCCGCAATGCGATGACGTCGTCGGAAGTCTCCAGTGAGTAGTAATCGAAGGGATTTTGACCCAGGGGGATTCCGATGGTTCGGAGCTGCTCATAACCCTCGCGATCTCGTACCCCAACGCGCCCCCAGCCATCGCTGTGCAACAGGACCAGGGGCCTGGAAAAGGAGAAGCTTTGGGAAGGTGACAGCTTGCGGCGGTACCATCGGCGTTTGAGGGAGTCGAACATCCCGGCTCAGGCCTTCAGCCTCCGCACTGCCGACGCAGGTAATGGCGTCGATTCCAAAACGTCGGGGGATTACAAAACAATTCTCGCTGGTGGTCCGGCGGCGGATGTGGCAAAGCTGTGGGCGCGACTAGAAAATAAATTCTGGGAGCATCAACCCGCAAGGAGAGACCACATCCTCTGATCGCAACAAGACGTCTGGTCGCAGCACGCCTGCGAATGGGCCGTCTTAATTTTCGATTTCACACACGTCGACATTGTCCGTCTTTTTGTGGCACACGCACTTTTTGTTGCCGGAGGCACTCAGGCATTTCTGTTTGCCTTTTTCGGCAATCAGGATACCCGCTACAGTGCCACCTGCTGCTCCGCCGATGATGGCGAGAGTCTTCCCGGAAATCGCGTGGCCGCTTCCCGCGGGAATTGCGCCTCCGCCCTTTTTCTTTTTCTTGCGCTTGGTCTCCTGGCCTTCCGGAACCGTCGAAGTTTGTTGCCCATCGCTGACAGCAACATTCCCTTGTCGCGCAGCAATCACGACGGTGTCGTCATCCTCGGCAACTTCGAACTTCGAGAACTTCTGGGCCGCGGGGGTGATGGTCAAGCCATCCACCGTGGCGGTCATCGCTTCTGAGGTGGCGATTGCCATTCCTCCCTGCGTCAGCTCGACCCCATTACCCAGGAACTTCATCGCGGTGCCGGACAGAAGCAGAACTGAAGATCCGCCGGCAATGATATTGGCCGCCGATCCTGCGTCGGTCTCTACGACATCACCGGAGAAGAGGGTAGTGGTGCGGCGACTGGCATTGCCGTTTACCTGCACGTTCCCACTGGCCTGCAACACCGCTTTGGCGCCGGTACCCTCGACCCCAAAGCCAGCACATGCAAAAAGTACCAAAATGAGAAGCAATGACTGCCGCAAGGTTTTCATCTCGGATCTCTCCTACCTAAGCTTGTCTCATCATAGAAGCACAGTTTTCCATCGCTAATAGCGTGTTGGGTACTGGGCAACCGTCGAAAGCTGGCTGGAAATCCTCGACGACCAGGCTGGCCTCGGGTTCATATTTCCCCAAAGAGCGGTACGGCATTCGATACTTTGGACCATTTGCTAAGTGTCTTCGTCCCAACGGATAAGAGAGTATGTTCGTACTTTTCATTCTACGCTACGGCGAGTCCCTTTACCGACTGGGGCCTGTGGAAATCAAGTTCGGCGAGAGGGAGTAAATTCTGCCAGAACTCCAAACATGGACGAAGCGCGCCAGGTAAATTGCGCCTGAAATCGGACTTCGAAATCGACGGGAGGGGAAACCGCTGTGCTACTTATGGATAAGCGATGCTCTGGATAACTTGTATTTGTGGAAATGGAGCCGGAAGATCAGCTCTGCCTCCTGCTCGCCCGGAGGGAGCTCTCGGGGGTTGTGCGGAAGCGGACACTCGAACTACTGGCCTCTCCGATGCGCTGGCCGCGGTTTCAGGCGCACACCAGGAAATACGACATTTGTCCCATCATCTATCAGAATCTTGAGACACTTGGTTTTCCCGGTCTCCCCGACCCCATCCGGGCCGAGCTGGCCAGGATATTCGGCCTTAATGCAATCCGAACCGAGGCTTTTGGCAGGGAGACGGCCAGGATCCTCCGGTTGCTCGGTGATGCCGGAATTCCGGCGATACCTCTGAAGGGAATCGCTCTGGCAGCGTCCCTCTACCACGACCCCGCTCTCCGCCTGTGTGCCGACATCGACATTCTGGTGCCCTCAAAACATGTCGCTGACGCCTATCACCTCATCGCGGCCGCTGGGGTACGAGTCCGAATTCACCCAGCCTCCGTTACTGGATCTCTTTGTTCGCTACGGCAAGGATTGCCTTTTGATGCGGCGAGACCATCTTTGCGCTTATCCTCTCGAACTGCATTGTGCTTTGCTGTGGGGAGGCGAACTGGAAGAAGCCCTGCTCAGCGAAATTTGGGCGTCCGCAGAACGAAAGACCTTCTACGGAGTCGAAGCTTTCGCCTTGAGCGAAGAGTGGGAGTTCCTCTACCTTACATTGCACGCGGCAAGGCACGGCCGCTCATCTCTCAAATGGCTCGCGGATCTCGACCGCCTATGTTCTCGCGGGTCGGTTGACTGGGAAAAAATTATGAGCACAGTAATGGCCTGGGGGTGGGAAGACGCCGTGCGATCTACCCTGGCGGAGTGTGTCTCTCTTTTTGACACTCCCGTCAGCCCAGCCTTTGGTCTGAAGACATCTTCGAGCGGCGAGCGCCTGCCGCGGTCTTCTGATCTGCGGGTGCTGACGCAAACCTTCTTGTCCCTGCAGCTACTCAAGACGGCATCCAGGAAAGTGCGTTTTCTTGCCACTCGTCTGTTCATACCTACTCCGGCGGACTGCGAATTCCTTCCCCTCCCTTCCCGGCTCTTTTTCCTCTATTACCCGTTGCGCCTTTCTCGTGTGGGCTGCAAACTCATGTGGTGGATGGGCAGAGCGGGCTTCAACAAATTGTCGCTCCGTGCTTCGTGAAACTGACTGGCGCTAAAACAATCAGACCACCCTGCACCGTGTCCAGTTTCTGAAGTAGATAAAAACAGGACTGCGGTTGCTCGATTCTCGACAAACCGGGAGCATCCACCGCACTGGAGCGGTTACCCTGGGAATCCGGTGCGGGCTAATTCCGATCTGGCGTCAGGTGTGCTCCGTCTCATCCAAAGATTTCCGGGCCGTTGATCCGGGAACAAGGGTTCTGAAATCAGCGACATATCACACGAAGAATCCCCTCCAGCCTTTGCGGAATCTGGTACTAGAGTGTGTTGGGAGAAACTGTGATGTTTCTGACTCTGACTGCCATTTGCGTCATCGTGCCCTCCGTGTTGATTGTAATTTGGATCAAACGTACAAGAGATCGGTATGAACTGGAGCTGCAGAGCATCACACCCGAGGCCCTTCATACATTGCTGTCCTCAAATCAAGAGGTGCTTCTCTTCGATGTTCGCCAGCCGCTCGACTTGTTAGCTGATTCTGAGATCATCATCGGCGCGACCAGGATCGCCCCAAAAGACCTGCTTGCGAATCCATCGCTCATCCCGAAAGAGAAGGATTCCGTTGTTTACTGTACATGTCCCGATGATAAAACCAGCCGACTGATCTTGCATCGAGCTCATGCCATGCATTTCCTGCGAATCAAGTTCCTCAAAGGTGGACTGGCGGGCTGGAAAGCAAGGGGCTATCCGGTCGAGCGATACGACAAATCCTTTCCCCTCGACACCAGAACCTAGCTCGACCACGGGAGAGGTTTTCGCAACACACGCGACGATTCCGACCCGTGTCGTCGCAGAACTCTTCCAAATCCCGAGTTGTCGCGGCAGGAACGCTCATCGCTGAGCGCCCACCGGGTCAGTCAGGAGCACGGCAGCAAAAAGGTCAATGATATTGACGCTGGCCAAGTCAAGGACAACGATCGGGTGAGTTGTGAGGGGCATACAGCAGACGGCGTACTCCATGCCACTTTGATCTCTAAACGGCTCTCCCGTTAGAGTTCGCCTTTTGTCCGGGGGTAAACGCCGGATCGAAACGGGAGTTAAGCGCTTGCGCTGCTCGCTGGGCACATACACCCCTGATCTCGGCAAGTACCCCCTTGGCGCCTCGCGCGAAAATCTTCGCGGGTCCATAGCTTTCACGATGTCCCCAGTTCTCGGTTGACGACATGAGACAGCAGTAGCGAAACTGAACCATGACAGGTTCAAATGAACAAGATTGGTTGGGGAGGGCTGTCGCAAGAAGAAGTATCGGCGGCTTTGTCTTTGTTCAACACCTCTATCCGCGATTTTCAGAGCGATGTCCCCACCGCCATCCGTGGTTGCATTTGTCCATTGTGCAACGGGGGCATTACGATCGGAACCTGGGGAAAAGAGTCAGCCACTATCGATCCGGCGAGGTTGCATTGCTCACTACCGACGAAAGCCATGCCGATCGTTATGCCCCTGGAACGAGGTGTTTGCACCTCGTCATTCCCTCAGATTTCGAAACGCAGCTCGCGCGCGATTTCGCGGGTCGTGGGCGGTCTCCCATTGACCCCGTCCATCCGATCAACGCCGCATTTTCCGTCGCCCTATATCGCGAATTCAAAAACTCTGATGGACACTCCCCTTTCGTAGTTGAGTCTCTTTTACTCGATCTCGTTAGCCGGGAATTGGGAATCACGACAGAGAGGTCTCGTTTGCGCCCGCCCTGGCTACGCGTCCTCTTGGAGTATTTGGATGAAACGTCCGACCAGTCATGGTCGTTGATCAACATTGCTCAGGAGATCCGAGTGCATCCGGTATATCTTTGCAGAGCATTTTCTGAACATTTCGGTATGACGCTTGGGCGATATGTACGGGAGCTGCGAATTTTGCGCGGGTGGCAACTTCTGTCCCTTGGCCATGGTGGCAAGATTGCCGAGATTGCGAACGAAACCGGGTTTTCCGACGAAAGCCACTTCTCTCGCGCGTTTAAAAGAGTTTACAAGACGCCGCCAGGCCGGTATCGCCAGAATACGGAGAGGTTAATCCCGTTCAATTCCCCTTGCCACTCCCTCTGGCATCCTCAACAGTCGCTGGCGATGAGGAAGGCATTCAAATGCTGGATGTAATCCCCGTTCTCCAAAGTTCATTCCTGTGTGCCGGCCCCGTCAAGAGGTGTTGCCATTCCCATATTTCAAGAGAGGGCTTCGATGAAAGGTGTACTCCTGGGCGTTCTCTGCATTACGGTTCTTTGCCCCGTCTCGGGCCGGGGCCAGGGGGCATGGATTTGGCCGGAAAAGCCGAAGAACCTGCAGGTCTTGCCCAAGGAGTGGCCGGGCTCCCGGCTGCGGCCGGTCATGATCGGATTCACGAAAGCTTTGGGAGTGCGTTGCTCCTATTGCCACAAAGGAGAAGAGGGCAAGCCTCTGAGCACCTACGATTTCGCGTCCGACGAAAATCCAAATAAGAACCGGGCACGAGAAATGTACCGGATGCTCAACGAAATTGACGAGCACCTGAAAAGAATTGAGCCGAGCGGCGACAAACGGGTGAACATGTGGTGTCACACGTGCCACCACGGGCGGCCCCGGCCGATGACGCTCGACGAGGAACTAAACGAACATTACCGGAAGAAGGACCTGCAAGCCGCGCTTGATGATTACGCGGATCTCAAGAAGAAATACTACGGGCGCGCGGCCTTTGATTTTGGCGAGGACTCCCTAAACGTCTTTGCCTACACGCTGCTGGAAAACAACGATACGACGGGCGCCATTCAGGTCTTCAAGCTGAATGCCGAAACGTTTCCCGACTCTCCAAACGTCTGGGACAGCCTGGCCGAGGGCTACTCGAAGGCGGGTGATCTAAAAAAAGCACAGGAGAATTATGAAAAGGCTTTGAGGCTCGATCCGGCCAACCAGAGCGCCAAAGATGCCTTAACCAGGATCAAAGAATTCCACTCCAAATGACCGAAGGCTTGATTAGAACAACATTTGCCATTTTGTTCTCAAAACATCTCTTTGCGACCTTGCCGGTTCCGGCTGCCAAATAGCATAGCTCGCCAATCCGTCCTGAATACTCCAAAAGAACAATGCTGTCGCGCCCTACCGCTAGTACCGGAATAGCTCGGATGGTATCGCCCACCCAGGTTACCGTCACCTGGCCAATCACAGCAGGATTTTCCGCTACCATTTTCTTTATCTCCGAGGCAGTTACTTCGCGAGGAGGCGCGCCGAGGCCGCCGCGATAGCTGGCCCGGAAACAACCGCCTGTGAAGGCCGCACGAACATGACGGTTCAGATGAACCCCTTACTACCTATCGCATAACCCATGAAGTCATTGGTCGTGATACTATCCAGCGCCACTTCCACCGTGCGAATGATGCCTTGAGCGTCTTCCTTCGTCATGGCTTCACTCGGGTTATGGATTGTTTTGCCTTTTAGAGAGGCGTACAGCGCGTTGGCGCAGGAGTTGATGTCCGGATGTTGTGCGTCCATATCCAGATAACGCCGTGCCTCTTCGGTAGCCCAAACCATACGCCCTCTTTTATTAGGACGGCGGCGGGAGGACTCAAGAAACTCTTTCTCCGTGATAAAACCTGTGCATACGTCTGCTGCGAATTGTGATTTGGCGATTTCCTCGAGGGACGTAAAGGCCAAGAAAAAAGCTCTTGCGTACCTTCCTTTTTCAAAAAGGATTCTCGCTTCTGCCAGAAGATCCGTGGCGTTGCTTTGGGCTGCTCGATAAAGCTGCTGATACTCTTCATGCATGTTCACTCCAGAGACCCGCCATTCTTGCGACTGACAGGCTTTTAGCGCACGAAGTAGTGATGCGGCAATCTTTCGACGGACACCTCGGATGTTCCGGTCTTAATCTTAGACTCTGCTGCTGTTTTTAATCTGCTTAGGGTTGCTAAGGCAGCACGGAGCGCACTCTGCTCCGTATTTGGTTTTGAAAAACCGTCCTCGATGCGATCAAGAATGGAATTGCGCGCAGCGGCCACTCTTGCAAGCATCTTCACAGGGTCCGTTTCCGACAAAGCGAGCTCGCACAGTTGTGGCCAGCTTGGCTCAGTTGTTCCATTGCTCATAAGCGCTCTTATAGAAAGATAGAGTCGCCACAGTCAACCCTGACAGGTTTACTTAGTTTGTACTTTGTCTGACGCCAAACGGATCGTCCACTCTACCGGACCTGGCTTGGTACGATCATGACCAATGTGATTCCAGCTACGAGATGCGCCGGGCAGAAACCTTTTTCAAGGAAAGAGTCTTGCCGCAGATAGTTTCTAACGGCATCACCGGCGATAAGGAAGTCCAGTCTTTTCGGGGTTTGGCGCGCGCAATGCACCCGACTCTTTTGAGTGAGAAGAACCATGCGCCGCCAAAAGGTGCTCGCATTCGAGGCGGAGGTGTCGTGTCAGTGTCTTGGTTCAGCCTGAAATGGAGAAGCGACGTTCTCCGTTAGTGAGTATTCCGCCCTTCGGGCGGGGATTTTCAAGGCATGGGGTCCTTCGATCCGATGGAGGTTGGGCGGCGCAAGAACGAGCTCTCACGCCCCCGTTCATCGTCTCGATGAGCCCACCGGGATATCCCTCGGCATGGTTGCGTCCCCGCAGTGCCCGCTTCCGTTTCGCCCGGCAAAATCATTGTAACTCCGCAACGGGCTGCCGTTTCTCAACATCCGGTTTGCCCGTGACTCCGCCGGAACCCAGACCGGCCAGACCCGAATCGTGAGTTGTGATCGCCTGGTTTCGACAACTATCTATGCTATTTGGGGTCTGCCAATAAACGAGTTGTACACGTCAGGCCCTTGCCGCCCATTGATCCGATATCCGTCCGAGGCAAATCTTAGCGTGATTTTTTCGGTCAAAAGTTGAGTAATCCGCCGGGGTTTGATCGTATACAGGATATATGTCGGCTCTTCCCATGACATTGAATACGACAGCCGAAACCGAAACGGCAAAGATTGCGCGAGGCTTACGTGAGAGGGATATGAAGCTTCTTGCAGACCTGGTGGAGCGCTGTCAGCATCGACTGGTGCGCTACCTGCTATACCTCACCGGGAGGCGAGAGTATGCGGAGGACCTTGCGCAGGAGACCTGGATTCGCGTGCTGCAACGGGGCAGCCAGTACAACGGGCGGCAGCGGTTTGATCCATGGCTATTCGCGATCGCCCGCAATTTGGCAATAGATTATCTCCGGAAAAAACGAAAAGCGGTGGCAACAGTATCCTTGCCAAATGATCGCGATGCAATGCTGCTGTTACCCTCTTCCGATCCTTCCCCATTCGAAGCCGCGGCCCGAAGCGAAGACGCAATGCGTCTGGCCGGCCGGCTGCAGATTCTGCCACCGCTGTATCGCGAGGCTTTGCTGCTGAGGTTTCAAGAAGACCTGTCTCTTGCGGAGATGGCTCAGGTCTTGGGCGCCCCTACTACGACGGTGACGTCCAGAATCTATCGCGGTCTTGCAGCACTGAGATCCGCATTTGAGGAGGGTGATTCGCATGGAGGGTGACAAGAGATTTCGCGAGCTTATCGACAGGTCTTTCGTAGAAGAGGTTTCAGAGGGCGAAAGACAGCTCATCCATGACCACATCCGCGACTGTGATGGCTGCAAGCGCTACCTCGAGCTAACTGCGCGTACGATTCGGGGGTTGCGGGAATTCACCTTTACGAGTGAACCAGATTCGAATGCCCAGGTCCGTGAGATTCTTGCGCATCATACCGAGACAATGCGCCAGCACAACGTGCAATTCAAGGTCTGGGCTGCATTTGCTGTAGCGCTCTCGATGTCAATTGTGGGATCGGCACTTGTCTACCAGGTGGCCAAGCTCCTGACGGTCCCAATGCATTTCGACACTGCTCAAGTCCAGGCAGGCGTGCTCGTCTTTTGGCTGCTGCCATCTTTTTGCTCGGCCTTACGTCTGCTCGCGGCGCCTGGTGAGAATAGAGGTATTGCATGACACAGCAATCGGCGGTGCTTTTGATAGCGTTCTTGGCCGGGCTTGTAGTTGCGGCTGTCTTGTTGGGAACCGCAAGACGGAATGTTCTACCCAGGTCTGCAATGGTCATCGCAGCACTGGCGATCCCGATTTGGGTAGTCTATTTTGCTTCCAGCCAGGGCCGTTCCTTACTTGCTTCCAAAGGATTTCTCAGTACCATGCCAGAAGCGCTTTGGTTTGGCTTGACGTTTGGCGTCTTCACCGCGGCTTTTTTCCTTGCCCTCGGATATATTTATGGGGACGCAAAAAGGCGTCAAATGCCTGCCTGGGCCTGGGTGATTGCCGCTTTCCTCATACCCAATTTGATTGGATTCATCCTTTATTTTGTGCTCCGAGGGCCTCTCCTTGGGCCTTGCAGTTCCTGTGGCAAGCCTATTCGAGGGGGAGAAGCATTCTGCTCACACTGCGGATGCTCGCAGGGTTCCAGTATCGGACGCATCACAGCTGACAATCGCACAATCTGAAGTAAAAAAGGTGGTAATAACCTTGCATCGCACAAAACGGAGGACGGTATGAAACGTGAGCGCGCCTTACAGGTAGTGTTGGTGTTGGTGGGCTTGTTTTATTGCTTTTGGGGCTATCTCCTGTTCGACGATCTGTGGCACTCTAGGTGGCTTAGCGGGCATAGTGACGTCATGCCGATGTTCCTGAGCCTTAACACGGCGCTTGGGGTCTGTCTGTTAGTGGCCGTTAATCAGCCGGCCAAGCATCGCTTGATGATCGCCTATGGGGCGTGGTCAAGCCTTGCCCATGGGTTCACGATGACAATCATGTCGGCGCAGGCCGTGGCGCACGGGATGCACAGGAAGGATAGCCCCCAGGACATTGTGATCTTTGGCGTGATTGGAGTCACGCTGCTTGCACTCCTCCCGGCAAAACAACCATCGCCGGCCGGCGCGCCTATCAGTGAGCCGCGCGTTGCCGAACGCTAGAGGACCTGGTCCACCGCCGCGCGCATACCGAGATGCAGGGACTCCTCACGGAAGCGCGGCGATTCGCTTCGTTGGACCATATGCTTGGCCTTGCCGCTGTGTTAATTCTGCATTGTCGGCTAACGGGAGCAATCCGTGTCATCCATCACGCCGCCCCCTGGCGGCGATTCTTCCGCTGTTCCTTCGCCGCGTCCAACTTCCGATCCCGCTCGGCTTGAAGCTCCTGCTGGTGCCCGGCGAGCATGTCCTTTGGAGTGATGTAGCCGATGGCGCTGTTCAGGCGAACGTTGTTGTAATGCTCCACATAACCCTCTATCAGGCGCCGTGCATCTTCCAGCGACAGCGGCGTTCCCGGCCGAATGCACTCCCCTTTCAACGACTTGTGCCAGCGCTCAATCTTGCCGTTCGACTGTGGATAATAAGGGGAGGTTCGGACGTGCGTCATGCCCGAGATGCGTCCCTGGAGATAATGCAAAAGAGTTTCTTCTCACAGGAAACGATGGAAGCGCCTGGGAAGTGAGGAGCAGCAAGGTGGATCTGGCCAAACATGTCGGTCACACGATCACCGCGACGGGCATGGTCTCGAATGCCGCGATGCACAACATGAAGGAAGACGCGAAAGAGGCTGCGAAGGACAGCGGCATGAAGAAAGACGACAGCGAGCACGGACATTCAAAGGTTACGGGCGTGAAGATGGTAAGCGATTCCTGTAAATAGTTGAGACTAGATGAGGCCCAGGAAATTGGGCCTTTTCAGCAGCCCGACTGCCTGCATCCAAACTCTGTGGCACATCTGGGCATCCTGTGCGCGGTCGGAGCGGTGGCACCCCATACTGGCCGATACCAGCACTCTGCCTGCGGCGATACCCAGGTTCTGAGTAAAAGTGGAATCATCAGACCTTGTGCTAATCCGAAGTGTTCCAACAAAGGAACGGAATGGGTCCTGCAGGAAAAACACGAGTACTCGACTTAGAGGGATGACGTCTGGCCGCCGGCGCGAACTCCTTGCGCTGTGGCAGTGAATAAAACGCCCAGAAGGAACTGCCGAATAACAAGGGCATCGGAAATGATCCGATGCCCTGTCTCGACCCTCCACCGAGGACAAGAAAACTATTACGGCAGTACTGTGAACGCTACGCAGGCGCCGTTGGTGGTTCAGAACCCTAACCCAATCACCATGATGAAGGCCTTCGTGACAACACCATCGTCGCCACGTCTAGCGCGCTCCCCCAGGGGGCGATGACCGCCAACAGAAAATTCCAGGCAATAATCTCGTCAACCTGCCATTGGCGGGTATGAAACTGAGTGACCATGATGTTGTGCAGATGATCGGCGCTGGCGGGATAGTCTCATAACGCCTACGGCTCGCATCACACCGATGTGAACCCAGCTTAAGCGGCCACCATCTCCAGGATCGAATAGGGGCTCCTGGTTTCCATTGTTCGTCTCAATCTGAGGCCACATTTTGCGGCCAAGTCCGCATACTCCTCTTGGGTGCGCTCTTTGCCGCCGGGAAGCGCCATCATAGCAATGTCAAGCTCCTTGGAAAGGTGCGGCCCAGGCGTTTGCGGAACCACGGTCTCAATGATCAACACACAGGCGTGTCGCGGCATATCACGTTGGATGGCAGACAGGATCTTGATGGATTCCGGGTCAGGCCAGTCGTGGATGATGTTCATCAGCAGGTAGCCATCCGCCTGCGGCATCGGGTCCGCAAAGAAATTTCCAGCCACTACCGAAAGCTTTTGACCTGGGGCGGGAGAGACTTCAGCGACTACGTGCGGCTGATCGAACAGGATCCCCTGTGTAGTGGGAAAGCTTTTGAGAACGGCCCGAAGCAGGTGGCCTCGTCCGCCGGCGATGTCCGCGATGGTTGCAAATTGCGAGAAATCGTAAGCTGGCAGGATGGCGGCGATATCGCGGTGCGATTTCGACGTCATCGCCGAGTCGAAGATGCGGCTCTCTTGCGGGTGCTTGGCCAGGTACTCAAAAACGCCGCCGGGGTGTCTTTTGGCAAATGCGGAATCGCCGGTGCGCAACGAGTGATCCAGATCTTCGAAAGCGCTCCAAAAGACCGGCAAACCGAGCATGCGGACGTAATCGCGGAGAGAACCGGGGTCATCCGATCTAAGGAACCGTGATGCCTCGGTGTGATGCCAGGTTCCATTCTTCCATTCGAACACTCCGACTGAGGCCAATAAGCGGAGCACGCGGTAAAGCGGCCCCGCGCTGGTACCAGTGGCTTTCGCAAGAGACTCGGTAGATTGTGGTTGATCGCCGAGATGATCGGCCACCCCTAATTCGGCCACCACGTGGAGGCAGCGCGATGTCCAGTATGCGGTGGTGAGTTGCATGAGTTGAATATTGGCGGTGCTCGGCTGAGTACCAGCCATTGGCGGCGCGACGCTGGCGTTCATCGGAGTCTCCTGGGGAAATGATTATAGACAGAATAACGTCTGCTTCAACCCTGATTACAACACTACTCTTCCGTAGACTCTTCCCTCCCCCTTCATACTCTGGGCGCAAAGGCGAGTGCAGCAAAGGAGATAAACCGAAGCGCGAAGAAGGCTACTTCTGCGGGACATCCCCCATCTTCAGGCGGAGATTCTTCTCTTGGTCGGCACTCCAGTATTTGCAATCAAGGCGTATAAAGAGCGACGTGTATGGGATCGTCATATTCGTCTTCAGCACCAGCACCTGAAAAGTCTTCCCCGCCTCCGCAATGTCGGAAATAAGTGCTTCGTGCAGTCGAGATTGCACCGAAGATTTGTGCAGAAGCTTTCCAATCTCGCTACGGTAGGCGGAGACCCCAGGTGCGTCAGAATCCGAAATGAAAGGCAACTCCGCGTCCATGAAGACAACCGGACGTACCTGAATGGAGTTTTCAATTTCACTCAAAACCGTCCGCACGACCTCAAGCTGCGTCGCATTGGTCTCAATCGTCTTTACCCCGGGAGAAGTTTGCAGAGGATATGCCGAGTCGACAATAAGTATCCAGTTACGGTGACCGAGCAGTGGAATGGTCTCGACTAATTGTTTATTCCAGTCAGGTGTGGCAGCGTGACCCGACACTGACACAACCAGCAAGATAACGGCCAGGGACGCTGTTCGCATAAGGCTCTCGTCTTTCAGGTTGCTAGTCTTTCATGAAATTCTGCTGATGACACGGCTTCGGTTGGTCGCGAGGCATCAAATTCCTAAGATTACTCGAGTTTGGCTCTTAGGCGCCGTTGCGGGAGGCAATCAGTCGCCGGATAAACTCCAGGTTCCGGGCATGTCGTCCTCCACCGATGTCGGGCAGTCGGTTCGAGTTGGGCTCACCCGTCGAAGCCGATATCGGCCAGCGCGTCGACCACTGCTCTGAAGTCGATCTTGCCTTCGCCCGGGTAGTGAGGGTTTTCCTTCAGGTGGACCTCGCAGATGCGCGCACCACCCAACCAGCGGATCTCCTCTACAACATCAAATCCGCCCTTCGTCGAGTTGCCCACGTCGCAGTAGGTGAGGACAGCATTGGACTTGGTTCGATCCATGCGCTTACCCTCATTGATCTTTTAGCCTCCGCGCCCATCTGGACACCCAATTTAAAACGTCCTATATTGGCTCGCCCGCGCGATCGAGCTAGAACGTGCAACCAGGAGGCTGATGTGACCTTCCGTTTTGCAAATCGTTTTGCCAATCGCCTTGCACTTCTCCTCATTTGTGTCACATCGGTTTGGGCTCAGGACACAGCATTTGTCCCGGGTGGCGCGACGGCATGGGATCCCGAGTGGCAGCAGATCGCCGGACCCAAATGCCTGGAAATGAGGGGAGCGTGGGAAGGCGGTTCGAGTGAGTGCTCGCCTGACGATCACGACAATTGGCTCGCTGATCTCAGGCACTGGCGCACCGAGCGGCTCATCCGCATCGGCTATAACGATTTCCGCTATGATCTGCCGGCCCTCAAATGGACGCAATCCAGCTTCATTCAACCGCAGATGATGGTCGAGGACCGGTATTTCTACGACCCTGTCACCCACCTCTATACGGTCGATCGTTATCTCGATGACCTGGAGAAGAGATATGGCGGGATCGACGCGGTCCTCATCTGGCCGACATATCCCAACATGGGGATCGACAATCGCAACCAGCACGACATGATCCGCTCCATGCCGGGAGGTATTCCAGGCGTACGCCAGATGGTTGCGGACTTCCATCGTCGCGGCGTGCGGGTACTTTTTCCGATGATGATGTGGGACCAGGGGACACGCGAGCCGGGAAAATCCTGGCCCGACGCAATTGCTTCCCTGATGGCCGAGGTCGGGGCGGATGGGATTAACGGCGACACGCAGGACGGAGTGGCAGGCGCCTACGCGGAGGCCGCGGAGCGCATCGGTCATCCACTGGCATTTCAGCCGGAAGGCGGTCCGCCTGACCAGGACATCACTGAGGACGTCTTAACCTGGGGCCAATATAAATTCCCCTTCGCTCCCCGGGTCGATCGCTACAAATGGCTCGAAACCAGGCATATGGTGAACATCTCGGATCGCTGGAATCGCGACAAGACAGATGACTTGCAGTTCGCGTTTTTCAACGGAATCGGCTGGGAGAGTTGGGAGAACATCTGGGGTATCTGGAATGGGATAACACCTCGGGATAGCGAAGCTACACGGCGTGTAGCAAAGATTGAACGCGGGATCGCGCCGTTCCTTGTGAGTAAGGATTGGGAACCATTTTCCCCGATGCTTCATTTTGGAGTGTTTGCGAGCCGTTGGCCGTTGGGAGAAGAAACGGTTTGGACCATAATCAATCGGAACGGGTACAACATCACGGGCCCGGAAATGGTACTGCCCGTTCAGGAGGGGATGCATTACTTTGATCTGTATCACGGAGTAGAACTCACTCCCGAACGCCGGGGGGATAAGCTTGTGTTGACATTTTCAATCGAGGCCAAGGACTACGGCGCGGTTCTCGCCACAAAATCGCCGCTCAAGGAAAACAGAGCGAGCCTGCTGGCGACCATGAAGAAGCTGACAGCAACGCCGCTTTCCAGCCTATCGGACCGGCGAACCATTCTGCCGCAACAACTTGTTGAGGTCGCTTCGACGAAACCTCCGTTGGGGACACCAGCCGGAATGGTGAAAATTACCGAGGCTGACTTTCTCTTCAAAGTGCACGGTATCGAGATCGAAGGATTCGACGACATCGGTGTTGACGTGCAGTATCCCTGGGAGGACTCTCCTCGCCGGTACCATGAGCACACTGTTCATGTGAAGCCATTCTGGATTGACAAGTTTCCGGTGACTAATGCTGACTTTAAGAAGTTCTTGGATGCAACGCATTATCGTCCGGCAGATGACTTGAATTTTTTGCGCGACTGGCAGAATGGAACATACCCCGAGGGTTGGGCAGACAAGCCGGTCACCTGGGTTTCCCTGGAGGATACGCGCGCGTATGCGGCCTGGGCTGGAAAGCGGTTGCCGCGCGAATGGGAGTGGCAATATGCTGCCCAAGGCACCGATGGCCGGCTTTATCCGTGGGGGAATCAATGGGATGCTTCCGCGGTCCCCGCTCCGGACAAGGGCCGAACGATGCGAGGTCCGGATGCCGTCTCCGCTCATCCAAAAGCCGCAAGCCCTTTCGGAGTGATGGACATGGTCGGCAACGTTTGGCAATGGACCGATGAATTTCTCGACGAGCACACTCGAGGCGGAATCCTGCGAGGCGGAAGTGACTACCAGCCGCAGGGATCGATCTGGTATTTCCCCCAGGCATATAAATTGACAGAGCACGGCAAACTCTTATTGATGGCCCCGAGCAAGGATCGTTCCGGAGCTTTGGGATTCCGTTGCGTGCAAGATGCGCAGTGAGAATGCAGGTCTGATACCTTGACTCGGGATCGCGATCTCTTGCCCGAAAGAGGATAGCCCAACCAGGTTAGCGCCTTCCGGCGATGGTTCCTGGGCCGAGATTCCTCCTGTTTACAGTCCCGTTGTAGCTGCCCGTCACGGTTGGGACAAAAAAGTGACAGATCTCCGGTGGACCCTGGTTCGGAGGCGTGATGCCTCGTACAGCCGTGCAAACCGAAACATTGGTCAGCCTTTCGCCAATCGGGATTTCGCCGAAACCTGAAACATTCTCAATCACGAACTCTTTGCCACCGGGCACCGGGAACCCAGCGGTCGCCTGGGCGAGCCCCGGTGCAAGTTGGACCGCTACTGCGATCTGGAACGCGTGCCTGGCTGGATTATCGGCATCACGAATGCTGACACCGGAGCCAGAGCTACGGTGGGCGTGTTGGCAATGTTCACGTCAGGGGTGTTTGCGACGTTCACCCCAGGAGTGTTGGAGATGCCAACGTTCCAGGTCCCACTTTAGGCGGCTGTAACTGGAAGTGGCGTGTTGACGACGGTCACGGGTGCGCTTCCGCTTGCGCTTAACTGACTGGTTCCACCCATAATGTTCAAGACAATGCCCAGAACCAGCAGGACCGAACCAACCAATGGAAGATTTTTCATTTTTCTCATTTCAATTTCTCCTCCTGATTTTCCGAAAAGATTTCCCATCCCGAGCTCATGCACAGTGGGCAATCAGATACTTAGCATCGGCGATCAGGGTCGCTGCCGAGATTTTGTCGCCTTCCTGCCACTCTGGGCGACAAGTTCGTTGATGAAGGACTGGTAGACCTGGTTTGCGTCTGTTTAGAATGGGGCCGAACGACTGACGTAAGTTCTCCAGCGTACGCTGGCGATGATGAGGATTCCTGCGCTGAAAACTTTATTGATCGGAAGTTTTGTATTTTGCGTCACAATAGTTGCGACTCTGCAGACGCAGACCACAAAACCGGCTCCCCCCACGCCTGTCGACAAGAAGAAGGTTGAACTGGGCGGATCGCCCTGGGATCCGGAGTGGGACCAAATCGTTGAAAAGGCGCTGCCGGCAGCAATGCTTTCGGCGCAGGTCCCCAGGGATGTACTTCGATTCTGTCCGCGATTTTACGAGATGGACGAAGCGGACAAGCGCGTATTTTGGGCTTACTTCTTTCAGGCACTGGCGGGGGCTGAGGCTGGCCTGAATCCGATCACCAGTGTCCGACACACCGAGCCCGACGTCACAAAGCGAGATGAAGTGAGAGGGACGGCGGTGCGGACAGAGGGTTTGTTGCAGCTGGCATACGCGGACAAGAGCCGTTACGGTTGTGAATTCGACTGGGAAACGGATCGCAAGCTAAAGGCAAAAGATCCGGCCAAAACCATTCTCCAGCCGCAAAATAACCTGGAGTGCGGGATAAAAATTCTGGTGAACCAGATCATCGTGCAGCACAAGCCCCTGTTGACTCCGTCCGCATACTGGTCGACGTTGCGCCCGAATGTGCCGAGCTACCTGGTATTCGCAAAGCAGATGACAAATCCTCCAGCCTCGTGCGGCCTGCCAGGCAAGTCGAAGATCGACAAGTCAGCAACGACGCAATCCGTGCAAGATGACGCGAACAAGGGCGAGACTCCGAGATAATCAGGTTTGCGGCAGCGACACACCCCTGGCATCCTTGTCGTCCCTCAGGCCTAGAAAAACGGGATGCCGCAGCTTGCCGTCATTGGTCAATTCCGTATAGGAAATCTGGGCGATGAGTTTCGGAGACAAAAATGTCCCACGAGGCAAATTCTCGATGGCGGCGCTTTTTCGCTTAAGCGGCTGAAATTTGCGATAGAGCGAAGCCAGAATCTTGCGATCGAATCCGGTGCCAACTTTCCCCACATATTGCAGAGCGCGGCCTTTGTAGGCGCCGAGAAGGAGAGCGCCGAAGTGTTCTCGCGATCCGGAGGGCTCGGTATAGCCGACAATGATGAATTCGTCTTCCTGATTTACCTTCACTTTGGACCAATCGCGGCTTCGTCCTTCCAGGTACACAGACTCCAGTCGTTTTGCAACCAAGCCTTCAAATCCTCTTTTTTTCGCGATTCGAAATGCGTCGAATCCGTTGGCGGCGAGCCGGCGCGACAGTATCAGCTCATGATTCTCAGAAATTTCTTTCTCCAATGCGGTGCGGCGCGTGGTTAGAGTCTCGCGCCGCAGATCGTTTCCATTGAGAAACAGGCAGTCAAACACGGCATAGCGAGCATGACCACCCCTCTGCAACATTTGAAAACGGGAAATCTTGTCCCGATCGAGCGCAATGACTTCGCCATCGAGCAACAGGGTGGATGCGGGCAAGGCACGTATGGTGGCAACAATGTTTGGGAAGCCTTCGGTGCGGTTCTTGTCATTTCGACTGAGCAACGTGACAGTCGACCCTTCTTTGTAGGCGAGGATCCGGATACCGTCATATTTCTCTTCGTAAACCCATCCGGATTCGTGGAAAGGCTCAGAGACAAGCGTGGCCAGCATGGGTCGAGCCCGAAACGGAATGATTTTCTTCACCCCACGTGAGATGCGCTCGATGGACGGCACGTACTGTTTATAATCACGAAAAGAGGAGTTAGAAGTGGTAAGACGAAGCCCGGTTTCCGGAGATGATCCACTGCAGCCGGTTTGCGAACCGTGTCTTTCGCGGGTGTTCCTACTTTCTCCAGCGAATACTTCCGCGCTGCGCGGACAACTACTGCTGAACAAGGATTCTCAGTTCGAACTGGCTCATCGGATCCGGCAACAGGGCGCGCCACTCGGTGAAATTTTCAGTTTCATCAGCAGCCTGTATTTTCGCGGCAAAGTCGCCTACGCCAAAGCGTTTGGAAATTCGCCGCCGGGTGTGCCTCCAATGCTGGCGCTGACGACATCGCGCGGACTTCTGTCGCCGGAAACCACCATCACCTTGAACGAGCTGATAGAAATGTCCGGTGTCCCTATCGATCCGGGCGATAGTAGATACCGCGAACCGCTTGTCCGGGACGCCCGCGCATTGGCTGACCAGCTTCCGCCGGGCTCCAAGATTGTTCTGCTCGGCAGTATCGCAACGGGAAAATATGTCGATCCATTGCTTGAAGTTTTCGGACCAAAGCTGCTGTTTCCCGAAAAATTCGTAGGGCGGGGTGATATGAGTCGCGGTGGGCTGATGCTGCGATGCGCTGAGTCACGCCTCGAATTGGATTACGTGCCGGTGGCTTCAGCGATCCGCCGAGGAACCAGGCCCCCCAAACTCTCTCCTCTCAAAGCGCAAGCGTGAACAATGAAGCCGGAACATGCACGAGCGATAGAGTGAGGGTACCCCGACCGTAGCGGAAACAGTTACGCTGGAACCTTTACGATTGATCAAGTTGATGTGGACGGAAGTGTCCTGGCCCACATCGCTGGCCAGGTCACCGCGACGCGCATCACTGCAGAGTAGTTGATCACAATCACGCAACCCGCGGGATGTCTGGACGGTTTCCGGCCCCAGCCATCCCGCGCGGGGCGTGTTTCCGGGCCTTTTGGTGGTTCGAATAACTCGTCGGGCGCGTGCTGGCGGTTGTACGCCCGCAAGCAACGTGTAAGCCGATTTAGTTAGCGCGGTCACATCCAAGTTCTGACCGCAATCCCTGGCCACTCGTTTCCTTGGTTCAACATGCTCCTTTCCCGTTAACAACCAATCTACAGACTCGCCAAACTCCTGACTGATTGCCAGCAGAACCCCCGCCCCCGGTTCTTTTTCTCCTCGTTCCAATCCTGACACATGGCCTTGAGTTACCCGACGCGGGCGGGCAAATTCTGCCTGCGTTATGTCAAACCCGCGGAAGGCAGCTGCCCGATATCCCCTTCCGACTGTGCGCGTGTGGTCGGCAAACCTTTCCTTCCCGGATTGGGGAAGGGTTGCCCGCATTCGCCCAGAACTCAGAAGATTTGATCCTCCCGATTGCCCAGGGCAGACGCGGAGCGATTTTCCGTTTCGATTCAAAGGCAACTGAAACCGAAGACGACTTGTTTCTGCGATGATAAATGTTCCAAAATAACTATTTGTAAAATAGGTATTTTAAGAATAGAATTCATCTCATGGCAAATGATCTCGAACATCGCGATCTTTTCCCTGGCGCGCTTGAAGTTATGATTCTCCACTCCCTCCGGTCGAAACCTATGCATGGCTATGCACTCGTGAAGCACATCAAACAGGTTTCCGACGATCTGCTTCAGGTGGAAGAAGGCTCTCTCTATCCCGCGCTCCAGCGGATGCTGAGGGAGGGCTGGCTCGAAGCGGAAACCGGAATCTCCACCAAGGGTCGCCCCACGCGCATTTACCGGCTTACCGACGCGGGCATCCGCCACCTCGAAAAAGAAGTCGTCAGCGTCGAAAAGATGTTCGCCGGCATCACGCGCGTGCTCGCTGTTGCCAAAAGTATAGGAGGCCTACGATGCAATGGTTCACTCAGTTTTTCTCCCGGCGTCGCCGCTATGAGGACATCTCCATCTCGATCCAGGAGCACATCGAGGAGCGAACTGAGGAATTAATGGCCGACGGCATCTCACGCAAGCAAGCCGAGCAGACGGCGCGGCGCGAATTTGGCAACGTGACCCTTCTCGAGGAGCGCAGCCGTGAAGTATGGCAGTGGCCGGCGTTCGAATCCATTCTGGCTGACCTGAAATTCACCTTCCGCCGGCTGGGAAAATCGCGGGGCTTTGCCGCGACCGTTCTCCTCACGCTGGCGATCGGCATCGGAGCCAACACTACGGTCTTCAGCGTGGTCAACGGCGTCCTCTTGAAGCCCCTGCCTTACCCCGATTCAGGACAGCTTGTCTCGTTGTGGCTCAACGCTCCCGGCGCCGGAGGCCTAGCTAATTTTTCCAGTGGCCTTCAGCTTTCGACGTCTATGTACTTCACCTTCTCCGAACAGAACCGAACCTTCCAGTCGATGGGGATCTGGACGCCAGGCACGGCAAGCGTAACGGGCGTAGCTGAACCGGAAGAGGTACGAACCGAGATGATCAGCGACGGCGTGCTGCAGACGCTCGACGTTCCGCCCGCGGTCGGCCGCTGGCTTGCTCAAGCCGATCAGGATCCACATGGCGGGAAGACGGTCGTGTTGAGCTACGGCTATTGGGCAGCGGCGTTTTGGTGGAGATCGCAGCGTGATTGGACGCGCCATTCAGGTGGACGCGCAGACCAGGGAGATTGTTGGCGTCATGCCGCGCGGTTTCCGGCTGGTTGATCGCGACTTCGATCTTCTGGTACCGCTGGCGTTGGATCGCGCCAATCAAAAGCTCGCCGGCTTTGGCTACTACGGAATCGCCCGTCTCAGACCAGGCATCCAACTCGCCCAAGCCGACGCCGACATTGCGCGCCTGATTCCTGTATGGATGGATTCCTGGTCGAACGGCCCGGGCACTGATCCGCATGTTTACGAGAGGTGGCGAATTACCCCCGGCTTCCGTTCTTTGAAGCAGCAAGTCATCGGCAGCATAGGTGGTGTGCTGTGGGTGGTCATGGCGACCGTCGGACTTGTCATGCTGATTGTGTGCACTAACGTCGCCAATCTTCTGCTGGTTCGCGCGGAGTCGCGTCATCAGGAACTTTCCATTCGGGCCGCGTTAGGCGCCGGTCGCATGCGCATCGCACGCGAGCTGCTGATCGAGAGCGTCTCGCTCGGGCTCCTGGGCGGTGTGATTGCCATTGGCGTAGCTTTTGCGGGCTTGCGTCTTCTCGTGGCGATCGGCCCAGCCGATCTGCCGCGCCTGAGTGAAATCTCTCTCGATGCGCGCTCGCTCGGTTTCACTCTCGCTCTCTCAGTTCTTTCGGGATTGCTGTTCGGATCCATATCGGCGTTAAGATACGCTCGGACACAAGCCTCCGCGACCATGGGAAGCACAAACCGGACGGCCAGCGCAGGCCGTGCGAGACAGCACTCTCGCAACGTGCTGGTCATAGCGCAGGTATCCATGGCACTCGTCCTCCTGGTAAGCGCTGTGCTTATGATTCGCACGTTCGCAGCGCTAAGGAACGTCGAGCCCGGCTTTGCCGATCCCCAACACCTGCAGACCATGCGCATTTGGATTCCCGACTTGCTGATCTCCGATCCGCAAATGGTCACGCACGTTCAGAACAACATCGCCGACAAACTTGCTGCCATTTCGGGAGTCACTTCAGTTGGGTTCGCTGGCGCCGTGCCCATGGAGAACATCGATCCCAACTGGGACGAGATTCGCGTAGAAGGGAAAGACTACGAAGGCGGGGAGCCTCCCCTGAGGCTCTTCAACTTCGTTTCACCTGCGTATTTCAACGCCATGGGTACTCGACTGGTTGCAGGTCACGACTTTACATGGACGGACATCTACGACCTGCGACCCAGGGTGATCGTGTCGGAAAATTTTGCGCGCGAGTCGTGGGGTTCGTCCTCCGCCGCTGTCGGCAAGCGTCTCCGCCAGTTCTCGAACTCGCCCTGGCAAGAGGTCATCGGTGTCGTCGAAGACGTGCGCGTACATGGCGTCGACGAGAAAGCGCCTGCTATGGTCTATTGGCCGGCGATGCTCAACGATCCGTACACGCCCAAGCCGGCAATTCAGGCCCCGCGCTTCGTCACGTTCGCTATTCGCAGCGACCGGGCCGGAACCGAGAGCTTCCTCAAGCAGGCGCAACAAGCTGTCTGGTCAGTGAATGCAAGCCTGCCGCTCGCGTCGGTGAACACCATGCAGGAGATCTACAGCAAGTCGCTCGCACGCACCTCATTCACGCTCATCACGCTGGCGACTGCTGGCGCTATGGCGCTGGCCCTAAGTCTGATTGGCATCTATGGAGTCGTCTCGTACGCTGTTTCGCAGCGCACTCGCGAAATGGGAATCCGCCTTGCGCTCGGGGCACAGAAGAGTGTGCTGTTGTGGATGTTCGTTCGTTCCGCCATGGTGTTGACTGGAGTTGGCGTCGTCATTGGCCTCGGAGCGGCAGCCGCACTCATGAGACTCATGAAAACGCTGCTCTTCGGCATCAGTCCGCTCGATCCCCCGACTTTCCTCGCTGTGCCGCTCATCCTGGCCACCGCGGCTGCGCTTGCAAGCTATCTGCCGGCTCGCCGAGCTGCTGGAGTCGATCCGGTTGAAGCGCTGAGAGCGGAGTAACTAAACCGCTGCTGCAGGGAAAAGTTTGGTTTGTAGCCAGCACTCTTTCAATTCTTGGTACTGGCCGAGCCACTCATTGAGGCAGATCTTGACCTCATACGTCCTATTTCCAGACGGATGGTCGGCCAGCCGAAGCTATCAAGAAACCTCTTGTGGGAAGTTGGCAAGATACCCCAAGCCACCCGCTTAAGTTAGCGATATTGCCGTTAGGCCTCGCGTGAGCTAATCCTGGAGGCCGACAACCGGCAGGCGTTCTCGAAGTTGGAAGCCGCTCGTCTGAGTTTTCAACATCGAGGCTGCTAAGTCCAGAATGCGTTGGGCGGCCCGCTCTGGGCTCACACCACGGGAGTGGATGTTCGAAATGAGGTTGCGATTGGCGTCGGTGTCGGACGCATTTGGCCGATATGCCATGTAGGCTGACAAACTTTCTGCGGTTGCCAACCCCGGCCGTTCACCGATCAGGAGAACGGCAACTTTCGGATCAAGCAGGTCGCCGATCTCGTTGATAATTCCCACCCGGCAGTGACGAATCACAAATACCCGACCGAAGCTCCAGCCTCGAGCTTTTGCTCCCTGCGAAAGGAGCGGCAGCAGCTGAGGAATTTGCATGGCTACAGCGGTAACTGAAAGCCCGTCGCCAATCACTAGTTGTAAATCGTGACTCCTGGCGCAGCGTCTCCCCACCTCTCCGCGGGACGCGGTATTCAGAAGACGGCCCAAGTCAGGCCGCAAAAGATACTCATCCTTACTCGTGGCTCGGGAACAGACTTCAAACAGATTCCAGTTCCGAATGAAGTCCTCACCGAGGTCTCGGAGGAGATTCAACTCGGCGCGAACGGCATCACGGGCATTGGCATGCGCCTCGCGCAACTCCATTTGAGTACTTGTTCGATACGCTGCCCCGGTCCGACCTTGCAGCAGACGCGCCGGGGTCCGTGCACGTACCTTTTTCAGGAGCTCGGACAAGCCATACGACTGGCCGAGTTTGTCTTCCGGTGCAGCCAATCAGACCGCCTTGTCCAAAGAAGACTCAAGCCCCTGCATCAACTGGCGCCGCGTGGAAGGGTCGAGGGACGCTGGTTCGGTTCCAAGGTAAATACCCATTTTCTGCAGCCAATTCAGAAACTCCGGTGCGGGGTGAAGGTGGAACAAGCGTCGCGCTGCCAGGGCGTCGTGATAGCTGGTCGATTGGTAGTTCAGCATCACGTCATCGGAACACGGGACGCCCATAAAGTAGTTACAGCCCGCAACCGTCAAGAGTAGCAGCAGATTGTCGGCCGAGTTTTGATCAGCGGCGGCATGGTTTGTGTAGCAGACATCACAACCCATCGGCAAACCTAACAACTTCCCCATGAAATGATCCTCCAGCCCGGCGCGGATGATCTGCCGCTCGTCATACAAATACTCCGGCCCAATGAAGCCGACGACGCTGTTCACGAGGAAAGGGCGGAAAGCCCGTGCAACTCCGTACGCTCTTGCTTCGAGCGTGAGCTGATCGATTCCATGATGCGCCTCGGCGGACAGGGCGCTACCCTGACCTGTCTCGAAGTACATGACGTCATCCCCGACCCAGGCTGTATCCCGCTGCCGGTGATGCTCACGAACGCGCTCGCCGCCCTCCCTCAGCATGTTTAAAGTAATTCCGAAGCTACGATTGGCGGCTTCTGTACCCGCCACAGATTGGAAAAGAAGATCTACCGGCGCCCCGCGACTGAGGGCGGCAAGTTGAGTAGTGATGTGCGCCAGGCAACAGGTCTGAGTGGGAATTTCGTAGGCATTAACCAGACGATTCAAAGCCACAAGAATCGAACTGACTGTCTCCACGGAGTCGGTGGCGGGATTTACCCCTATGACTGCGTCTCCGCACCCGTAAAGCAGTCCCTCGAAGGCGGCCAGAAGGATTCCGCCAATGTCGTCGGCAGGATGATTGGGCTGGACGCGGATGCCCAATACTCCACGCTCTCCCATCGTATTGCGGCAGCGAGTGACATTGCGAATTTTTGCAGCGGCGAGCACCAGATCCTTGTTACTCATCAATTTGGCTACAGCGGCGGCAATTTCAGGGATGATGGCCCGATGCAGTTGCTCTAAAGCAGGGCCCGTGGTCGCGTCGTTGAGAAGGAACTCGCGAAACTCACCGATTGTCATAGTTTCGATCGGTCGGAAGGCTTCCTGATCGAATGTCTCCAGGATGAGGCGCGTAACATCGTCCGCGGAAGGGTCGATCAGAGGCTCTCGGACTACTTCCCGCAGGGTCAAATCCGCAAGCCTGCGTTTCGCCGCGACGCGCTCTCTCTCGGAGCGCGCGGCAATGCCGGCCAATTGGTCCCCGGACTTTTCCTCATTGGCCTTGGCAAACAGTTCGCGGAGGTCGGAGAACTCGAAATGCTCGATCATGGAGATTGTCCGGCTGGGAAAATCCTATGTTACCAATTTATTCAGCGCGGTCACATCCAAGTCCTGCCACATCCTTGGCCACTCGTTTCCTTTTTGCAGCGTGCTCCTTCCCCGTTAGCAACCAATCTACAGACTTGCCAAACTCCTGGCTAAGAGCAAAAAGGAAATCCGTTCCGGGCTCTCTTTCTCCCCGTTCATGACATCGCCCTTCGTCGCAGACTCCCGACTTATCCGAAACAGGATCTTCGCCCAATCTCCAATCTGCCATGTTCCATCGAGGAGAGAGAGTTGTGCTGATTCCGCGCTTCGGTCCCAGGGGAATCCGAGGTAGCAGAGTTCTGCCTTCTGGACACATTAGTAGCAGCCAGCGGAAGATCACAAAAAGATAATCCTGATATGTGAGCCCACAACGGAGATTCGCAGAAAGATTGTGGGACATGGTGGACCGTCGTTACTATTAGAGCGGTTGACGAGGGGTTGCGGCGGCCGCCGTTTTCGTTTTCGCAGCCGGCTGGGAGTGTTTCAAGCGGTGCGGGCCGGACAAGAGTCGCCAAGGGAAAAAATTACATGACTTCGGACAAGCCATTGGTCTCCGAGCGATTTCCGCGTTCTGCGAAGTACCATCCCGAATGGGTTCTCGCCAGCGTCAGCGGTGCGGCTAATGCGCTATGGCTGAGCGAGTGGCTCGCCACGGCGCTGAACTTGCAGCCTGGCATGCGGGTACTGGACCTCGGCTGCGGACGAGCAGCGTCGTCGATCTTCCTGCGGCGAGAATTCGGCGCTCAGGTTTGGGCAACGGACCTTTGGTTCAGTGCCTCGGAGAACATGCAACGTATTCGGGATGCCGGGGTTGAAGACGGCGTCTTTCCGATTCATGCGGACGCCCGATCCCTGCCGTTCGCCGCTGAGTTCTTTGATGCCGTCGTATGCATTGATTGCTTCCCTTACTACGGGACAGATGATCTGTATCTGAACTACCTCGCACAGTTTGTGAAGCCGGGCGGCCCGGTAGGAATTGCTGGTGCCGGGCTGATGCGAGAAATCGAGGGGAGTCCTCCCGAGCATCTTCGTGACTGGTGGACCCAGGATCTCTGGTGTCTGCATTCGGCGAACTGGTGGCGTCGGCACTGGGAAAGAACAGGCATCATGGACGTGGAGGTGGGCGACACAATGCCCGACGGATGGCAACTTTGGCTGGACTGGCACAAGGTAATAGCGCCTGAGAACCAGGCGGAAATCAAGGCGCTTGAGACTGATGGAGGCAGATACCTGGGCTACGTTCGCCTCGTCGGCCGCCGCCACGACCGTGTAAAGCTGGCAGATCAAATTGTGTCCCTGCCCGCCCAGTACACGAAAAAGCCATTGCTACGCAGCCATCAGTGATGCTGACGGAATAACGGGGAAACTCCATGTCGGTGGAGCTGAGGGTACCGCACCGTGACCGCGGCAGGTGATTCGCATCCTGGCCTCACCCAACCTCCCCCAGGTTAGGGAACGTGCCGGGGGATGAGTGTAATGGCAGTGATTCCAGGACGCCCGATCGCGCCATGGCTTCCGGCTTGCTACGATCCGAATCAAGGTACAGAAGGGCGTTATCGGGACCAATCCGAAGGCACCTTGGTCGCGAACGCAATAACAGAAGATTGAAGCCGGCGGCACGCCGGCTACGATCGTCTTACGGTCTATAAGGTGCGGGTTTTTGATGTGTTGGTGTACGATACCGACGCTAACCTGACTAACGTCTTAATGGGAGAGGATTGGCATTTGGAGAGTTGATTTTACCCGGGCATTCCGGCTTTCTCAGGAACTGAGAGACCCCAAAGACCTGGTGCGATGCGACCGCCAGTTGCTTGAAAAGCTCAAGACCCTGGATGGCAACGAAGTGGCGAAGCAAACCAAGAACTCTTTGAATAAAGAGGAGGTGAAATCCGTGATGGCGCGGCGGGATAAGATCGTGGCGCAATTCCAGAAACTCATCTCTGAAAAAGGTGAGAAGGAAATACTCTACTAATCCGTTTACAGAAGCATGCTTTCACGCAATGACACGGTGGGGCTGAACTAAGCGGCCTGCCTTTTATTTGTTCCTCGACTATTCTTTTGGGCCACGCACTACAAATCTTTCGTTTGAGAAGGAGAAAATCATGGCAAAGAAGCTGCTCACTCTGTTGCTCACGTCTGTGTTTGTCTTCCCGTTGTCGACACTGGTATTCGCTCCGGAAGTTGCCGCACAGGACGCGGCTGTAAAGCAGACGCGCTGGGATGGCGTTGTGATCAGGAGCAGTCCGGACAAATCTACGCTCACCGTTCGCAAGCGGGGCGGGAGCGCTGAGATGATCGTTCAGTATGATGGCTCAACTAAATGGGTCAGTCAGGAGCACGGCAGCAAAAAAGTCAGTGATATTGATGCTGGCCAAGTCAAAGACAACGATCGGGTGATCTGCCAGGGGACATACAGCAAAGACGGCGTACTCCATGCCACTTTGATCTCTAAGCGGCTCTCCCGTTAGAGTTCGTCTTTTGTCCAGGGGTAAAACCGGGATCTAGACGGGAATAGAGCGTTTACGCCGCTTGTTAACGGCACATACGGTCTGATTTCGGCAAGTATCCCTTTCGCAGGATCAACTTCCTGGACCACCGTGATCCAGGCACAATCCCGAGAGACCCGCTAGTCGGCGCGAGTTTGTCCGGGCCAGGGCTTGCGGCAGGCGAAGTTGGCGCCGTCACCTATACCGAATCAGAAACTGACTCACTACGGGAAAACGCTTTATGTTGTCGCTTGCGCGGAAATCGCGCCGCGCATCAGGGAGCGGAAGCGATGACCTGGTAGGCCTTGATTACGTTGGAACCCACACTTCGAGGGAATTTCGGATCAAACCTGGCGGCGTACTTAGAGATTAGGTAGTCGGACACACGCTTTTTAGCCTGGTCCAAAGTGGCGCCGTCGGCGTAAGCGGCGGCGGTTTGATCGAGCAGATCGCGAAGGTATTGCTTCCAGAGCCCGAACGTCTGTTTGCCCCGTATGACATCGCCGTGACCGGCAATGACGTAGTCGAAGTCAAGATTCTCCGCGACATCCAGGGTCTTGATCCAATCATAGGGGTAGCTGTCGGCCATGTAGGGAGTCCAACCGTGGAGCGCGTCGCCGGTGACCAGGACTTTTTCCTTTGGAAGAAAAACGAAGACGTCGCCATCGGTGTGGGCGCGGCCGAGCCAGAGGATTTCAACTGTGCGGGATTTGCGGTGAAGAATGAGACTCCGGTCGAACGTCATCGTCGGCAGAGTGATTTGCATGCTCTTGAGCTCGGTAAGATAGGCCTCAGCTTCGGAAATGTCTTTCTGGATGGAGGCTCGCTGCATGGGATCGGAGACTTTTTGCAGGTCCGCTTTTAGCTGTTCGATCCCGGAGGGCATGGTCACGATTTCGTGCCTGACGCGGGGGATGCCGCGCTGCTCGATGCTGGTGCGAGTAGCCTCTGAAGAGATGATCTCGACGCCAGCGGGCCAAGAGCTGGGATACGCCTCATTGCCTTGGTAGTGGTCCCAATGAAAATGTGTGTTGACCACAAACTTGACCGGCTTGGGCGTGAGCTGTTTGATCTGCTCGATGAGGGCGCGGGCAGCGGAGGGCTTGGAGTGAGTGTCGACGACGAGGACGACGTCGTCGAGGAAGATGATCGCGGCGTTGCAATTGACTTTGTAGGCAGGCTTGGCAATGGCAGCGTAGATTCCGTCTGCGACGGGCTTGATGTCGAACAGGTCGTCTGCCACGCTGAATGCCGGAAGACACAGGAAGAGGATTGCGACGAGCACGCGGTTCATGGAGCAGCCTCCTGGCAGTCTGGTGCAAAGATGCGGCTAGAGGGTACCACAAGGCGTTAGCGCCTACGACATCGTGGAGCATCGTGGACGCACCGTGGACGTCGGCAACCTTACCCTGGGATTATGCAGGGTTGCCGTATATTTCTGGAACGTCTGGCCTCAGTAAATTCTCCGAAGAGCCACGAGCCGTGGGCGAGAGCCTTCCACCGCGAGCGATGCAAGTTGTGCCGTCGTGCCCTATACGTAGTCTTTAATCTCCAGGCCCGGGGGGCCAATCTCGGTCGTACAGGGCTCGTCGATTGCTTGCCGCCAGGGGAAGTATGAATCATGGCTGTCTGGAAGTCCGGACCACACGCCTCGCAGATCAGCTCTGATGCGCGGTACTTGAACGTTTCAATCCTACCCTCCGGGCGAAGCGCCACCAGGACCGAGAACTCACTTTCGATTGTCGGGCGACAGCGCATCTGCCTGGTCTGCTCGTCCTCAATAAATGTACCGGGATCGAAAACGTACGTTGCTTCGGCCAGCCCAATACCCTCGATCCTTGCGGCAATAGACAATATTGACCGGGAACCCAGCCAGGCGTGGAGCCCAGACATTGTCCCAGTGGGGTTCGATGACATGGGGAATACATGCCAGGCTATCGGAAGTTCTCCACAAGCATGATGTCTCTGCTTAGCGCATCCAGCTGTGTGTAAAGGATCGTTCCGTTGGTCGAGGAGACCGCCAGGCCCGGCGCTTGCGTGGCTGGACGGTTCTCCAGATCGAACAGCCGCGTAGTATGGCTGGTATTGACGTCGAGAAAGACGATCCCGGGTTTCGCCGTCGTATCAAGGTAATAGATACCGTTCTCGACCACTGCCCAATAGCCCCAGTGGCCTGCTTCCAGAGAGCGAAGAATCTCGACCTCTTCGCCACCGTTAGTCGGAATGCGCCACAGTCCAGGAACGGTCATGCCTTTTGCATAGTAGAGGAATCTTCCATCGGTCGATTCGAAGGCTGCGAATCCACCATGGTGTGTGACTTGCACTGACGATCCACCCGTCGAAGGCATTTTCCATATCTCATGCCTGCCCGTGCGATCTGACGCAAAGTATATCCACCGTCCGTCTCGCGACCAACTTGGCACCACCTCGCTCGATGGTTCGCTGGTCAGCCTGCGAGGCGAGCCTCCCTGAGAATCGACGACGAAAATGTCTGCATTCCCGGGAGAGCGAGAGTCGAAAGCAATCTGTTGTCCGTCGGGCGACCAACGTGGAGTTCCAGTCGAAGAGTTGAATCGGGTGAGCTGGACAACGCCAGTCCCGTCACTCCGGCACATCCAGATTTCATAAGCGCCGCTACGGGTAGATTCAAACGCAATCTTACTTCCATCTGGCGAGAACTGAGGACCGCTTTCCATTCTCGTGGAATATATGAACCTATCAGAAGGGCCGGCCGAAGCCAACGAATTGAGCCTCCTTCGCCAGATGTTGATATTCGCGGTCGGGTGCACATAGACCAATCGGTTCCCTTGAATCGAAGGTTCGACAGCTTCTTGACCGAACTGCAGTCGTTCTGGTTCTCCCCCTCCACGGGGTATCTTCCAAAGCCAACCAGCATCCGCGAGCCAACTGGCCCTTGCGAAAACGATGTGACGTCCGTCGGGCGTCCACGCCAGGCCCCATCCGAATTGAACGCCTGAGACAAGATGCTGTTCCTCCCCTCCCGAAACCGGCACCGTATAGATTGACGTTACTCCCTGCGAGCCTCTGTTGAAGGCCAATGTTCTGCCATCGGGCGAGAATGCAGGATTGTAGTCACCCACTGAACCTCGCGGAGAAGTCAGCCTGCGAACTTCTGATGAATCGAGCAATAGGAGAAAAATAGAAGCGGGCTCGTTCGAGTCAGTATGGTCGGAATACGCAACCAGGTTCCCATCAGGCGACCACGAGAGGCGGCCAAAATACCAAAAGACTTGGTAAAACTCGTCTTCCTGCCAATGGGTCTCTCGTATTCTGCGCTCAACGCCACCCATCGCCGGGATGACGTAAATGCCTGTTCCACCCTTCAGGATGCGACAGAATGCAATGTAACGACCATCCGGCGACCAGACCGGATTGAAGTCGATTGACGCCTGCTTTGTCAGTCGTATCGATTCCTCAGTCCCGACAAGCTTCACATACAAGCTGAAGTGAGGCCCGGCCCCGCCGTTCCAGGCGAAGGCTAAATGCTGGCGGTCTGGAGAAAGACTCGGGGTGTGTTTTTCGCCAACGTTAGTGACGACCGGGGTTACAGCCGACGGACCCGCTTTGGATCTCGAATGGCTGTAGAACAGAAAGGACAGCCCAAGAGCACACGCCGTTAATCCTCCTATAACAGCGTTTCTTGTTGTGAGCAGCCCCTGCCACGCTGTGGGCTGGGCTGATGGAGTCGCGATGGCAACGCCGTGATGCAGGAAAGACAATTTTCCTCGCTCCGGGTCGGCTGCGAAACCGGATACCCACTCCACTGGGATCATGAAGCGGTATCCAAACCTCGGCAAGGTCTCGATGAACTTTGGATGTTCGGCCGAGTCTTCGAGCGCCTGGCGAAGCTTCTTTACTGCAGTGTTCACACCAAGTTCAAAGTCAACAAAAGTGTCTTCCGGCCACAGAGCCTGACGCAATTCTTCGCGGGCTACGACTTTTCCGGCCGCCTCCAGCAGCACACGTAACACCTGAAGGGGCTGGCCCTGAATGGGCACGGGCACGCCCGAGCGGAGCAATCCGCCGTTGCTGAAATCGACGATAAACCGATCGAATCGTGCGCCTGTCGGAGCTGAACTGGAGGTAATCACCTGAACCTCGACTACGTTGTTGCGAAGTTTACCTCAGGTTTTCGGTTGGGTGGGGTGAATTCAACAGTTGGTTCAAACCGCTAAGTTCATAGGCTTCAGCAAGTTTGTCAGTTCACCCGCAGTTCATAAGGCAATTCACCCGCCGTCTATGGAACCCAACTCAGAGCGATGCGATGGTGCAGCCACCGGGGTGAGAATCGCCGGGTCGGCGCGACTCAAATACGAACCCCAGGGTCTCGGGAGCAGATGTGAAACGCTGGATGTGCTTTGCAGCGACAGCCGTCGCGATTGGTCTGATCCTCACAGAAGCCCGTGCCCAAAGCGGCGATCTGGACCTCCACGTCCCATTTCCGTTCACCGTCGGGAACACGATGCTCGCGGCAGGTGAAAATGAGGCGACGGAGCCAACTCACTTAACGCTCGGGCCGCGTAACCAACAGGACGAGACAGCGGTATTCGACCATGTTGAGTCTGCTTATTCGCGACCGGCGGATGCGCAAGTCACTGTTTCTGTTTACAACGATGCCCAAGTTCCACCCGATATTTTGGCGCGTGCCGAGGAGCAGGCGGCAAAAATCTTCTCACGCGCTGGCCTGGACGTCACCTGGCTCAGATGTACTCACATAAACAGTGGCGTTAGGGCGGCGGCCTGTAACGTTTTCGACATCCCAGGCCACGTCGCGGTACGGATCATCGCTCATACCCCCGGCTCCAGGAGCGATGCCGCGTTCGGGGTTGCCTTCCTGGCGCCTGATGGAACCGGCCGTTACAGCGATGTATTCTGGAAAAGAGCGCAGGGGCTTCACGCGAACTCGAACGTTGATCTTGGCGGCATTCTCGGCAGCGTCATCGCTCACGAGATGGGGCACCTGCTGCTCGGGTCAAATGCCCATGCCATCAGCGGCATCATGCGAGCACGTTGGGAAGGTGACGAGCTTCACCGCATTGCCATGGGGACCCTGATATTCTTACCTGAGCAGCGCGAACGAATGCATGCAAGGATAGCGACGTCGACGGCGCTTCTGGTCTTCAGAGATCTTCCGGACTGACGTGTAGTTTTCGCTAGTTGTTGCCGTGGTAATGCGACGTCGGCTCTTCGACCCGAATTTCTGGTTGCCCATTATGCGACCCGGATTGTCCAACTCTGATCGTGCGCTTTCATACGTCTCCTGTCAGTAGCCATTCGATGCTCTTCGCAACGTCCTGACTAATCCGAAGAAGGATTCCAAACTCGGAGCAACGCGACGCCGATTCGGGGTAGGCGCCTGCATGGATGGGTGTTGTCGACAACCTCATCCAGCATTCCTGCCGAGGTTTATCCCTCTATTCTGGTAGTTGGATTACTGGAGACTCAGATCGGCAACAGACGCCATACCGCTGCCAAAGGCGAAACCACGGGCTGTGCGCGAGCATTTTGTCGTGTCTCCGATTCGCAGCCGCGAGGTCGTTCGGGCCCAGGGGTCTGGCGTCTGGTAGTTCGAAGATGCGCTCAATCCGCTCGATTTCGGCAATAGTCTGTTCGGCGTCCATTTCCATTTCACTATCCAGCATGAGCGTGGCCACCGTCAAGCGGTGCGGCACCTGAATGCCGGACCTCCTCATTTACTCAGATGTCTGCCAATCGCCTTCGTTCAGCATGCTCCTTTCCTGTTACAACCAATCGACAGACTTGCCAAACTCCTGACTGATTGCCAGCAGAACCACTGCGCGACTCTAGCCGACCGGGGCGTCTTCTTATGCTCTTCGATTTTCGCGCATGACCCATTCTGTCAGACTGAACACGCATCGAGTGACCGCGACGTTGGGTATGCCGTGCGGCAACCCGTGTTGTGTTTCGGAGGTATAATCGCGGAAAAGGGAGGGCTTGCGATGCGATTCACAAAAAGCCTCCGCGCAACTTGTCTCGCAACGATTTTGTTTTGCGCCATTGGCTGTTTGGCGCAACTGTCAAACCCGTCGTCCAATTCCAATTTGTCCAGAAAGCCTCAGGACATCCATTGTGCTGCGGGAGTGTGTACCGCGAACATTGATCCTGCCAGCTTCTTCCCTAATGTCCAGTCTGGTTTGACCCACCGTGGCGTGAACTTGTCCCGCCCTCTCTTACTGAGAAACCCCGGCAAATGGGAAGGAGCCCTGTCGGAGCGGACTTGCTACACCATGCGCAGCTATCTCATGGCGAGGGAGGATCGGCATTCCGATTCCACTCGACAAGTGGGTTACTCGGTCTGTGAGCCTTCATCAACATTCGATGTGAGAGAAACTGTTGAATCTCAAAATACGGTTACACGTTGAGGAATAAATGTTCCGCCATCGGCAGAATTATTATCAGATCTATCGAGTTGATCACAAACGAAACCTGGAACAGATGGTCGATGAGGTCGAGGGCCTGCACGCGGCCGAAAAGCTGGTTGAGGATTATCTGCGAAGCATGACTGCGGCTGAGATAAACGATGAAATCAGCTATTACCGGGGCACCATTTCAAGCCACGTACCAAAAATGTTGTCCCACAAGCGCAGAGCAGCGGCAGGCGATTAAACGCAGGGCCGCCGACCCAGACTCCTGGATCTGGATCGGACGAAAGCGTCCCTGGCTCTGGGTCGTTCCATTTTCTGTCGGAGGAGAACTCCGTGGCCAAGACGCAATCCAGCATCAGAGACGGGCTCGCTGCCGGGAATCTGCGCGCAACTGATCGCCACAGATCTGACCGCCAGACAGGTGACCGGCACGCAGCCTACGACAAGGCAAGACTCTTCCTGGTTAGCGTGATCGCCCTGGTCACGGCGGGTATTGCGGCGAGCATTCGCGGCAATCTCGCTGCTGTTTTGCAGCATCAATTTCTCGATCCGATTGATCCCGTTCACTCGGCGCAAATGATCGGAACGGTTCTGGGGGTGGCGTTTTTCGGCTTCGCTCTTACCATCATGGTCGGAAGTCCGCTGCTCGACTATCTGGGCATGCGGCCGCTGATGGCACTTTCGTCCATCTGTTTTATTGTGGGTACTTTGATCGTGATCTTTGCCGCGCCGCTTTCTGCCTGGTTCTCCTCGTATCGCGTGCTTTGGACCGGGGCCCTGATCAGTGGTATCGGCTGGGGCCTGACGGAGACCGTGATCAACCCCCTGGCGGTGACGCTATACCCCGACGACCAAACGCACAGGCTGAACCTGTTGCACGCATGGTGGCCGGGTGGGCTAATTGTCGGGGGACTTATCGGCGCTGGCCTCAGCAAGCTGACCGTCGACTGGCGGCTACAAATGGCGTGCGTGCTGGTTCCTGCGGTGACTTTCGGCGTACTTCTGTTCACCAGCAAATTCCCACCAACCGAGCGCGTGGCCGCCGGGATTTCGACAGGCGAAATGATCAGGGAGTTCTTTCGCCCGTTTTTCCTGGTGTGGTTTTTCTCTATGTTCCTCACCGCAGCCTGTGAGCTGGCGCCGGGTCAATGGGTGCAATTTGCGCTGACCCGGACGGTACACATGCCCGGAATCCTGCTGCTGGTGTACGTGAGCGCCATGATGTTCGTGATGCGCCACTTCGCGGGACCAATGGCGCACAAGTTCTCGCCCGTCGGACTGCTTTGGTTCTCCTGCCTATTGGCCTCGCTTGGGCTCATTTCGCTGAGCGTCGCCAACTCACCGGTTACGGGGTTGCTGGCAGCAACAATATGGGGAACGGGAGTCTGCTATATGTGGCCCACAATGCTGGCGGCAGCATCGGAGCGGTTCCCGCGCGGCGGCGCGGTGCTGATGGGGCTGATGGGGACGGCAGGCATGTCGTCGGTTTTCTTCGTGCTGCCCCAGATGGGAAAGGTATACGACTACTATAAGGCGCAGGGCGGCGAACTAACCGCGTCGCAGATGTCCTTTCGTCTGGTGGCCGTGCTTCCGGCTCTGCTGCTGATTGTCTTTGGAGCCGTCTGGCTTTACGACCGCTCACACGGCGGATTCAAACCGATCAGGCTCACCGCCAGCGAAGAACTCGCACAACCGATCCCGCCGGAGCTTTGAGAGGCGACCCGGTGGCGCGTTGAGAAACTCCCGTTGTTCGAAAACAGGCAGCGAATTAGTGCCTCGATGCCCTCGACAACTTCTGCTCTGCTGCTCTTCGGTCACAGCGCCACTAAACCCAAGGCGGCGTGCCTCCAACGCCAGTTGCGTAGAAACTTCCTGGACGCTGATTAGCAGCACGGGGAGGCGGGGATGCGCTTTCGCGATTTCGGCGGCTGCCTGCAGTCCGGTCATGATCGGCTACTTAAATCCATAACACGACATGCGGTTCAGGATGGTCAATTTTTCGGATTGCCTCCCCCTATTACGCACGCTCGAAAAGCACCCGAGCTGGCAGGTTTGTGGTGATGCCAGCTGTGCGGAAGCCTGGTCGCCCCTTTCTGAAGGCCCGAAGCTCTGATGTATCGCGGCAAGACCAAGCAGCTATATTTTCTTGAAGCGGGTGACCGAGTGTTATTCCTCGATGGAAGAATTCGCGGCGCGAAGTCAGACCTCAAATCTGTAGAGGAGGCAAATGAGAGCCCCCACTGCAAGTGCATTAAGCCACTCCAGTCGCAATGACTTTAGTCACTTTCGAACGGCCGGCCCTCAAAGCTACCATCAAAAGTATGCCGCTGGAATCGCTCCTTGTTAGCCGAGACGATGAGGTCATCACTCTTCTCCAGTCAGCACTCGAAAAGTTGTCGATCGAGGTCGAAGTCTGTTCTGGCGTCAATTCCGGCGAGGAGATTCTTCGCACCGAGAAATTCGATGCCGTCATTGTAGATTGTGACGACCTTGCCGGCGGCATACGGGTGCTCGAGGGCTTGCGTAAAGCTCCCAGCAACAGAAATTCCGTCACATTCGCCATTCTGAACGGGACCACTACCACGCAACAAGCATTTCAGATGGGCGTGAACTTTGTCCTCCAGAAACCACTTTCTGCCCTGAACGCCACGCGTTGCTTCAGTGCCGCTCTCAATTTCATGATTCGCGAACAACGACGATATTTTCGTCACCCGGTGGAAATTGCAGCCACGTTCGAATCTGACGAAGGTCAGAAACTGAAAGCGACAGTCACCAACATTAGTGAAGGCGGAATGGCTATTTTTTTCCGCGGAAAGTTCCCCTCGGGCAGGGTCTCGGCCATGTTCACGCTACCGGGAGGCGGGAGCCCCCTAGAACCGAAAGTACAGGTTGCGTGGATGGATGACTCCGGTCGCGCCGGCCTGCGCTTCTTCGATTTGACTAAGGAGTTGCGGGAGCAACTTGATCAGTGGCTGACTGCACAGTGCGAGAAGGCCGAAAAGCGATGCAACTGAGGAGTCCCTCCCGTGCCAACCGCCGGTCGCGACGGTCAATCCTGGCAGTTGCTCCGCACGGGGCGTGCCTTTCGGGGAGACTCAACTGAACCACTCGGGACTAGCATAACTTTGGAAACATGCCGGGTTCCGCCCCGGAGACGGCGGTTCGAACCCGTCCTCTCGCGCAGCGCCGGACACTCGTCTAAAGCACTTCGACAGGACATCGGGAGAGGCAATGGCCGGTCCACGGCTGATCTAGCTTTCCCCCGGTTAGTACCCATTCGATATTCTTCACAAACTCCCAACTGATCCGGAATCGTATGTGAACACCTGTCTATCAACTACTACAGCCAGGTAGCGCCCGTTTCTCAGAAACTGCATGCCCTTCTTGCCCTCACGAGCCAGTTGCGCCCACCGGGAGCCAGTCTCGGGATTCTGTTCAATTCCCGTAATCCCAGTCCAACGAACGTGAGGTTCGTCAAACTCCACACAGTTCATACTTCATCTCTCCCCAATGTTTCGTCGCGGCCTTTTCGGCTCTGTTCGTTTTGAGCGACTTGCGCAGCTTCATGCGCGCTTTGTGTAGCTGAGATTTGCTGTTGCCGATGGAGCATCCCACCATGGCAGCGATCTCGTTGTGTTCGTATCCCTCCACATCGTGCAATACAAAAATCCGTCTGTATCCAGGCGGCAACGCATCCACTGCGCGTTGCAATCGCAGCCGGTCAATGGAGCCCGATAAGACCGGATCCTGCGCACCCAGTTCCTTCTTCGGTGTCTCTTCATCGCTTTCCAGCGTCTCTTCCAGCGGGACCACGGGAAGACTCTTCCTGCGGAGCTGCATCAGGACAACGTTTACTGCCATTCGGTGCAGCCAGGTGGAAAAAGCTGACTCGCCGCGAAAAGTTCCGATCTTGCGAAACAACTGCAGAAAGGCTTCCTGAGTCAGATCCTCGGCTTTCGCCGAGTTGGCCGTCATGCGAAGACACAGCGAATAAACTCGCCGCTTGTGCAGCCCGTACAGCAGCGCAAAGGCCTCCGCATCTCCCTGCTTGGCACGTTCGATTGCTTCTGCCTCGGAAGGCGCCAATGTTAGAGTTCGATGTTTCATGTTGTGTTCCTGCCGTTTCTTGCCTGATGCGATCCTGGAAGTGCAACGTGCTCCCTGAAAATTTCCAGACAACGAGTGGCTGAGCTAGGCTGATTTCTTTGTCTGCGAGCAAAACTCGATGACCTTTCCGCATTGCGGCTGAGGAGCCCACTTCAACGGTTTTCGGAGGCTCTTCGGTACATAAAACTCAATCACCTTTGCCATGACAATCTCCTTGATCTTGTGTTCTCTGCGGGACCTTCAGTCAGCTTGCAGCTGCAGTAACCCGCACCAGAACAGAGCAAAGCAATAGCAATTTGAAAAAGCTGCTTTCAGGTCGTTATGCAACATTTGATTCAGAGAATGGGGATTCGGATCATCACAGTTGTAACTCGTTTGTCAAAAGATTGTTTGGCGATGTGTCGGGCAATTCTCAACTCGATTTCAACTTCATTCCCTGGCTGCGATGCGGCGTGAGTATGAGAAGCCTGGAACGGTGAGAACGTGAGAATAAGTTAAGACTTTGGTGCCAGAACGTTACGAAGAGCCAGTGACGCTGGATCAACGAATAATAGTCGGGGCTGTTTTACCGCTAATGGATGATTTTGCGCACGCGAACACATTGAAGCCGACAAGATAAAGCGGGATCAGTTCAAAGAAAGTCGGCTATTGGGGCTAACATCCGAGTTACCTTTATTTGGTTCGTATACGACAGAGAACGTGGGCGTAAAGAAACCATATCGGTGCTCGAGAAACAGACGCTGCCATCACTTGGGCGCGCCGAGTCGCTGCACCAACGCCTGAAAGCGTCGATCACTTTGCAGTCCGACAAAGTGTGAGGCCTGTCCGATCCCAATCAGGTCGCTCACATGCATCTCCTCAGCCTTTTCCAGCCAATGCACTGCATTTTCGTTATCCCCCAGGCCAGAAAATATTACTGCCAGGTCCAGGGCGGCATGTGTATGACCGGGCCAAAGTCTTTTTAATTCGGCAATCATTTTTTCCGCGTCGGTCCGGTTTCCCGAAACTGCATAGGCGTGTCCGAGAAGCCCGCGCATTTCCCCAGGCGGGCCACCTAGTTGCAATGCCCTCTTGTATTCGGTGATTGCTTCCGCATACATCCTTTTGTCCTCGTATATTATGCCGAGTACTGCGTGCGTCACCGCCGACTCAGGTTCCAGATCCAGCGTCTTCTTAGCTTGCTCGATTGCCTTGTCATATTGACCCGTTTCCTGGAGGATCTTGGCCAGGTAGGCACCCACAACCGGTGACAGTGGATCCAACTCGTACGCCTTCTCCGCTTCGGCCAGCGCCTGTTCCCTGCGCCCTGCCAACGCCAGGTACATGGAGTACCAGTGGTGCGCGGGGGCATAGTTGTGATTGAGCTCCAGAGCACGCCGGAACTCCCTGTCCGCCCCATCCCAATCCCCATTGAACAGGTATAGGAGTCTGGCTAGAGAGTTGTGTGCCTCGGCTAATTTTTCATCCAGGTCGAGTGCCTTTTGCACTTCTTCCCGAGCGCGCTGGGGTTGGTCAGACAATTGGTAAATATCAGCCAAACCTGTATAGGGTAAAGAATAGTTTGGGTCGCTTTCGATCGCCTGGTTGAAATAATCGGTGGCCTTCTTCAAGCCATCGGCGGTTCGCTTATTCCAAAAATATCGTCCCTTGAGGTAGTTCTCATAGGCTTCTGGATTCACGACCTTCACGTTCCCCAGCACCGCCTCCTCCTGTGGAGTTAGTTTGATCCGGATCTGCTCGGCGATGGCACGAGCCACCTTCTTCTGCAGCGCCAAAGTATCGTGCACATCGCCCTCATAGCTCTGGGCCCATAAGTGCTTGTCGGCAGGAGCCTGGATCAACTGCGCCGTGATTCGAACCTGTTTGCCGGAACGCAGCACGGTGCCTTCCACCACTGCGTCGACATTCAATTCGTGCGCGATCTGCGGCAGGGGCTTGCGGGCGCCTTTGTACGGCATGACCGAGGTGCGGGAGATCACACGCAATGCGCTGATCTGCGCCAGATCCGTAATTAACTCGTCGGTCATGCCGTCGGCAAAGTAATCCTCGGAATTACTGGAGAGATTTTCAAGTGGAAGCACTGCTAAAGAACGAACCAGGCTGGAAGACAGAATAATATTGTCCGGCCGTCGGCTGCTCCAGCGAAACATCCCAAGCGTCAAAATTAGGAGCACGAGGGCCAGGGCCAGCGTCTTCCAGGCATGCTGCCAAGGCAGGCGTTTGGATACCGTCTTCCCCGGGATCTCGGGCGGAGTGCGATCTTGCCTCTCGGAAGAAACAACCTCGTGCACGGCCTCTAGTTTGTTGGTCGGTCTGTTGACGACGACCACATCTGCAATGAAGCGGTAGCCGCGTCGAGGAAGAGTCTCAATATATCGCGGATTTTCGGCAGAGTCTCCCAGGGCACCGCGCAGCTTTGCGATAGCGACGTTGACCGCCTGATCGAAATCTCCAAAACTCTCATTTGGCCATATCCGGCTGCGCAGCTGTTCCCTCGTAACAACCTCGCCGGGGTGTTCCAACAATATTTCCAGCAGCTTCAGCGGTTGCTGCTGCACCTTGATCCGTACACCCGCCTTGCGAAGTTCTCCGGTGTGGAAAGCAATCTCGTAAGTCCCGAATTGTACGACGGAAGTATGCCGCAATGGCTCCATACGGCACCCAGTTCGCAATGAAGTCTAGCATGTTAGCTCAGAGCCTGCGGAAATGTTGGGGCATAAACAATAAAGAATCAATAACTTAGCTGGAAATGTATTGCTTATAGCGAGAAAAGCCGAGGTGAATTGACCTAAAAACCGCCTGGTGACAGAGTGCCATCGCAGGGATACTCCTTCGACAGGTCGACGGGAGTCGCGTGTGCTCCCACAGTTGACCTACTCAAGGTCCACGCATTGGAACGAAACGCCCGCATAGAGAGGAACAGCGACCGTGGCCGACAAGGATCCGCTCAATCTCCAACTGCTGCAGCCAATCAAAGGATCGCTCACCGAGCCTAATCGGAGCGTTGACACAGAACTGCTCCGAAGAACTACGGGAGGGGTGAGAAGCTCCCTGGCATTGGGTGACCAGCGTCTCTGCTTTCAGACTCTTCGAGAGATGTTGGAGTCAGATAACTACCAGGTCGCCCTTCTTCCCCGGGGGAGGTGGGATCTCATCCCTGGTTCACAGAGGGAGCCATTCTCCGCCGCGGCGTCAGCTGTTCTCGTACCTTTTAGGTGGCCGGAACTGGTTGCCCAGGTCCTTGAGTGCGTCCGCGAGTCTAAAACCTTGCCCGAGTGCGGGATTGCCCGGGTCGGGGATGTCTGTGTTGATTTTGCCAGGATGGAAATGAGTCGTTCGTCGGGCGAGCCGATCACATTGAGCATCCAGGAGCTCAAAACGCTGAAATGTTTCCTGTCACATCCGGGTCGTATATTTTCGCGCGGCGAATTGCTGAGGGAAGCGTGGGGTTATGAAAACTATCCCTCGACCCGGACCGTCGACAACTACGTCTTAAGACTTCGCCAGAAAATCGAAAGAGATCCGACCTGCCCGGTTCATTTTCTAACCGTTCACAGAGTCGGCTACAAGTTCGCACCCTAGAGGGGTTCGGCATCAAACCGGTAATTTTGGGGAATAAGAACACTCAGTGCCAGTTCTATCAGCAACGACCCCAACCCTGCCGGGCGAAAATTAGACAAAGTGTGAGCGGAAATTCAGCACAACTCACGGTGAATGAAACGGCAAGTGATGACCTGGCATTGGTCCACGCCAGCAAGGGTGGAAACGTCGGTGCTTTTGAAGAACTTGTAAAGCGATACGACGGCAAACTTCTTCGAATCGCGCAACACCTCGTGCATAGCCGGGAAGACGCCGAAGACGTAGTGCAGGAAGCCTTTCTGAAAGCATTTCTACATTTGAACCAATTCCGGGAAGACTCCAAATTCTCGACATGGCTTATCCGCATAACTTTGAACCAGTCCCTGATGAAGCTCCGAAAGCGCGGTCCAGCCAGAGAGGTGTCTATCCATAATGATTTTCAGAGAGAAGAAGACAATCTTCCGATCGATATTGCGGACTGGGCCCCAAATCCCGAGGAACTCTACAGAGCGACCGAGTTACGAGAGATTCTGCGCATAACGTTGCAAGAGCTGGGTGCGGGCTTGAGAGTGGTCTTCGTATTGCGAGACATAGAAGGGCTCTCCACAGAGCAGACGGCGGAAGCGCTGGGCTTGAGTCTGGCCGCAGTTAAAGCGCGATCCTTTCGAGCTCGCCTGCAGCTTCGCGAACGGTTGAGCAAATACTTCAAAAGGACGGAAGAAGTTGCGGACGTCGAGCCGCACTGCGGTCTCGCAGCGCCGACCGAACTGGAACAACATAAGCGGTCCGATGGAATTTAGGCACAGAAGCCCACGGTCTGCCTTCTTTCGACACGAGCGCCCTTCGCCATTCCATTCCCACACTCCGGAACCCAATCTCCGACCATGCTTCGCGAGTTGCAAACATTCTTTTGACAAGTAAATTACAGCGTCTGCGCATCAATCCTGCCGACTCTGAATCAAAACTCTCAAAACCCGGTTTCACCCTTTGACGGGGATGTGAATGTGAACGCCTCGGGTATTGAAAAAGGCCGTTTTCCCAAAACTACGAGTAGAAAGTTATGCTTATCTTAAATGTTTGGACAATTGGTAAAGTCATCGTTATTCACTGCGAAGGCAGGATTGTACGAAGCGATGCTGCTTTCCGGTTACGCGATGCAGTGGTACAGCAAAGAGGAGCTCGCGTCGTCCTGCTTGACCTCTCAGGGGTGCAGGCATTAGACGGCGGTGGTTTGGGCATGTTGATATTTTTGCAAATGTGGACTCATGATCGCGGCATTCGCCTCAAACTGTTTAATCCAGTTGCCAGTGTTCGACGAAGCCTGGAGCGCACCCACTCCGCGACCACTGCGGTTGAGATCGCTGCATTGGGCGAAGTGCTATCACTGTTGGGTTGGGGACTCGAGGAATTGCTGGCTAGGATCCAAAGGGCTGCGTGACTCACGAAAAGAAAGTCACTCCTGCTTTGGGACTGCCACGACAGACTCTCTTCGATGGTTGCCTCGCCTGCCGGGGAAAGATCGACGTTGGCCCGCCGCACGATGCGCGGACCAAAGCCAACCAGCGCTGGATGATGACACTTTCACGCCTGGCAATGCTGTGAGCGCGACGTTGCGCGAAACAACGCGACCGGACGTTGGGTCTGACTAGTTCCCTTCGCAGACTCGGGGCAATTTCGCTTCGCTGAATCTTCGATAGATGTCCCTGCGTGACGTTGAGATAGCCCCACAATTCCAGAAGTTCGGAGTGTATCGTCGGCAAACCTGCTACGTTTCCCTTTAAACCCGGTCCTTGCCGTTAACAGCCATTCAATGGTCTTTCCGGATTTACGTGCAAGCCGCAGGAGCACTTCTGCACCTCTTTCGCTACCACCCTGCTGGAGCGCTGAGCTAAAAATGCATCGATTCGAATTGCTGGAAATGTGCCGGGGCGCAAGAGAGGTTTTGTTTCAGCCCCTTAAAAAATGTTGCCTATCCCAGCCCTGCCGAGTTCTTGGCCGCTCGTTTCCTTGGTTCAACATGCTCCTTTCCCGTTAACAACCAATCTACAGATTTGCCAGGCTCCTGGCTAAGAGCAAAAAGGAAAGCCGTTCCTGGTTCCTGTCTCCCCATTCATGACATCACCCTTCTCATCTACTTGTTTGGCGCGCCCTAGCCTGTCGGCAGCCAATCAACCTCTTGCCAAACCCCGACGGACGATGGGGCGCGCGCAACCCGCATCAAATCAGGTGATACTGACTGTTGAAACCGAAAAACTCTAGTTTCAATTGGTACAGAAAAACGGGGCGGGTCACGGAGAGAGAAACACGCATTCGGATTGGTACCACAAACCGGGGCACATCATTTGGACCTACGACATTGTTAGAGAGGCGATTTCTCGAGAGTCAATTGAAAGCAAGGCCAATCGGTCTCCAACAAGTCTCCTCGCCCGCGACCAGCTGTCAAACGGATGTATGCTGGTTGAACGCAATTGGGGCCATCGTGGCGGCTCCGGAAGGAGTGGTGATTATGACTATTCGAGAATTCTTGCAAGGCCGGCGGAAAGCGGAGTATCCGGTATTTATGAAGGTTCTAAACGCGCTTCCTAAGGATCGGTTCGACTATACTCCCCACGAGCGGTCGCCGTCGGCGGCGCAGATCGTGTGGACGCTTGCCCTCGAGACCAAGGCCTGCTCTGATCTGATTGACGCCGGCCGGGTAAACTGGAAACCAGATCCTCTGCCGGCCGATCCAGAAATAATTCTTTCCAGCTTCCGAAACCATTCTGCGGAGTTGGATCGTCGCATCGAACGGCTTCACGAAGATGCCTGGCAGAGCAAGGCTCAGCTTCTGGTCAACGACCAACTGTACCGGGAAGCTCCTCTCGGCGAGTTCCTTTGGTACATATTTTTTGATGCCATCCACCACCGCGGCCAGTTGAGCACTTACATTCGGCCGATGGGAGGCCAGGTTCCGTCGATTTACGGTCCGTCGGGCGACGACCCCGGTATCTAGAACAAGGCGCTTTCGCTATAACCTCTGGGCCTTTGCCAGAATGCGTTTGTTCTCGAGGTCGGCGATGAGTCGCTTGAATTCGGGCTCCTCGCGCAGATTTTCGAGATTGGGATCGATCCTGAAGAAGGGCCAACAAGAGAATCCGGTGTGTACGCTGCGCTCCAGCCACTCCATTGCTTTTTGGGTTTCGCGCAAAACGGCGTAAACGCACGCAATTTGATAGTAGGTGTGGTGGGTGTGGCCGAAGGAACGTGCGGAATCCAGAGCCCGCTGCACACACTGCAGTGCGAGCTCAGGTTGGCTGCGCCGGGCATGCAAAAGACCTTGCAGGCTGATGATCAATGGTTCGTCCCGCAGTTTCTTCGAGGCCTCCGCTATCCGCTGCTCCGCCAGATCGAGGTCTCCAGTCATGAGCGGAAGTTGTGCGTAATACCAGAGAGCATATGTGCCGTGTCCGCTTTCGTCCTTGATCCAGATTTCCGCTTCCTTCTCCGCGCGCGCGAATTCCCCGCTATAGAGGTAGATAAACTGCAAGTTGTTGCTTCGAGTCTTTGGATTCGACCTGCGCGCCTGCTCACAAGCGATCCGCGCTTCCTGAAGCCATCCGATATGCAGGCAAATCGCAGCCATCCGGTTGTGGGCCCGCTCATTGTTAGGTTGGACCGCCAAAACCTGTTCCAGAGCCGCCATAGCTTCAGCATGCTGGAAATTCCTGGCCGGACTCCACAGGATAAATGCGCGGGCAAAATGCCCTTCGGGGAGCGCCGGGTCAAGGGTCATGGCCAGGCGACAATGGTGCTCCGCCCTCTCCAGCCAGGCACGCTGCGGATCGAATTCGTAGTACAGATTCAGGCAGACATACGATAGGGTCGCGTGGGCCAGAGCAAATTCGGGGTCACGCTCGACGGCGGCGGACAAGTGTTCAATGGCACTCAGGAGTAGTTTGGGCTGGTTGGAGTAACTCTCCCGCAGACCCGACACGAATTCGTCGAAAGCTTCCGGGTCACTGCTGTAACGGTCGCGGGATTTTGGCACCGCACGCAAAAACCGCCCTTGCAACGATTCAATCGCCCAGCGTCCAATTTCGTCCTGTACCTCGAACACATGTTCCATCGCGAAGTCATGTTTTTCCGAAAAGGCGATTTTTTGCGTGGTACCGTCGAACAGTTGAATCGAGACACGCCAGCGTGCACCCAATTTTTGGACATTCCCTTGTAAGACATAGCCAACTCCCAGCTGGCGGCTGGTATGTCCGGGGTCGCTCCCGGCAGGGTAGTTAAGGATCACCGAGGTCGGAATCACGGTCATATCTTCAAGACTTCCCAGCATCGTGATCAGAGCATCGGCGAAACCTAATGAAAATGCCTTGTGTTCTTCGACGTCGCTCAAAAAAACAAAGGGCAGTACGGCAATTGAGGTGAGGGGCTTCGAACTCGCGGCAGTCGCGACGAGTCCTGAGGAAGACCCTCGGCTAGCGAGGGCTTCGAGAACTGCTTCGGCTGATGGATAACGCTCCGCAGGATTCTTGCAGAGCATCTTGTACACGATGGCTGCCAAGTCCGCGCTTATCAAAGAGGTGACATGGGGGGCATCGTGGAGGATCGCATGCAGCCGGTCCACCGATGAACCACGGGGCCATGGATGTTGCCCGGTCAACATTTCATAGAGGATGATGCCGAATGAGAACAAATCGCTACGCTGATCGGTGTCTTGACCCAGAATCTGCTCCGGCGACATGTAGGCAACTGTACCGATGACCTGACCGGGTCGGCTCAACGCATCCGTTGCGGTTGCCTGGGCCCCGAGCAAAGGGGAGGTCGATATCATTTTAGCCAAACCAAAATCCAGCACCTTCACATAGCGGTCGAAACGAACCATTATGTTTTCGGGCTTCAGATCGCGATGGATGACGCCCGCACGATGGGCTGCGCGGAGTGCCTCCAGCACTTGCCTTGCAATCTCGAGGCTGGGCCCCAAGGAAGGTGCATGTTTGAACCAATCGCGCAACGTCTCGCCTTCCACCAGTTCCATTACGAGGTAGTTGGAACCAACGTCGTAGAGGGTGCAGATATGCGGGTGATTTAGGGACGAGATTGCCCGCGCCTCGCGTTCGAAACGCGCGCTGAACCGTTCCTGGGAGATCTTGATAGCGACCTCGCGACCGAGGCGGGCATCCGAGGCCCGGTATACCTCTCCCATGCCGCCGGCACCTAACGGAGACATGATCTGATAGGGTCCGAATTGCTGACCAAGCAAGGACTTCGCGGGCGTCAGTGTGACTGGCGCATCCTCGGTGTCAACGGTGGGTTCTTCGAGAAAACCTTCGGTGGCCCCTCCTTTCGCCAGTAGCAATTCGACCTGTCTTCTGAGGTCGGCGTCTGCACCGCAAATGTTCGCGAGATATGCTTGCCGTGTATCCGGCGCTCGCTGCAGTGCCGCGTGGCAAAGCCTTTCGACCTTCCGCCGAAGCTCCTGTTCCATGCTCGAGTCCTGTCGAACGAACGATATTCGATAAACGAAGGCCTCGTGCCAGCCAGGCTTGCTGCGATGCCGAGGACACGCTTGGCCGGAATTATAGCCTCAAAAATTACTGACGGTACCGGGATACATATATGGGCGCAAGAACAGGGCTCACATACGCGTACCGCTTTGCTTTGAGCACCCGACTCGAAAATTATGGGTCGACGTAAAAAAGCTTCGAGTGTCTCCGGTCGGGACGGTAGTCTGAATCGCCCGTTATGCAGAGCTTAGCGGATGCCGTGGCACAACGGATTCCCCAAGCTTTGCGACAATTGCCTTCGGCAATGGTGCCCGAATCTTTACAGCTTTTACTGTACCGCCATGATAAGGGAGTTCCTGGATTTAGCTGCGCCGCCCAAATCTCCACCTTTGCTATGTACGATGGGCCAAGCTTCATCTGGCGAAACACCAGGTGCCGCAGCGTTGGTATCTGGTGGATGAAATTCCCCGCACATCCCGCGGAAAGGTTAACCGCGCGACGGTGGCGCAGCGTTGTGCGGCGCTTCAGGGCAGTGGACTTTCGCGCCATCCTGCGGTGAGGCAAGTTTCTGATTCTGGCGTGATTCGCGCCGACATCCTGAGCTCACGACTTGGAGCGAAACTTGTCGATTGGTGACGACCTGACCAAGCTTATCGAGAGCTGGAATCTCAGAATGCCAGACAAATGGGATGATAATTCCTCGCTCGTTCGCTCCGGCATCCTCGACTCACTAGCTCTCTATCAATTGATTCTCTGGATCGAGAAGCAGATCGGCAAGCCCGTGGACCCTACTCAATTTGATCTCGCGAGCGAACTGGATTCGATCACCGATATCCTTCGCTTTGTCGAGAAGAACCGCGTCTCGTGATTCTGCGCGCCACGACGAACGGATGCAACCGCGGCCCATGAGTAATACCTACGAGATCGTGAGCTATCATTCGGCACACAAGGGACAAGTGGCGGAGCTCCAGTCTCACCTGTGGACCCGGGACGCCAGCCTGGCGGCCCGTTATTTCGAATGGAAATACGAGGAAAATCCTTATTTGAAGAAGCCGTTGATCTATCTTGCCTTTCAGGGCAGCGAACTGGTCGGCATGAGGGGGTTTTACGGCGCCCAATGGGAATTGGGACGACCGCGGGAAGTGTGTTCCGTGCTGGTGGCAGACGATCTTGGTGATCTCACCTCGGCATCGTGACCGAGGATTGGTCACTCTGATCATGAAAGCCGCCTTTGAGGATCTTGCCAAGAGAGGCTACAGGCATGTGTTCAATCTCAGCGGGGGCCGGGTCACCGTGATGGGCTCATTGGCCATGGGATGGAAAAGCGCCGGCGCCCTGGAGCCCATCGACCTGCGGAGCGGCGCGGCCTTCCATCGTCGCCTGCGGGAATTCCTGAACACAAAAGCCGTTTTTCTGGAGATACGCCAGAAGTCCGCTACTCCACTCCGCCGCCGAACGCGAGACCATTTGCCCGGCTTCGATCGCATGTCGCGGCTTCGAGCCAATGGCTCAATTCTTCTGGAGCGTGAGCCGCGGCCCGATGCCATGAGCGAACTCGTGGTCCGTCTCGGTCACGACGGTCGCATCCGGCACATCCGGAATCGCGAATTTTTTGCCTGGCGCTTCCGCAATCCTCTGGGTATTTACAGGTTCCTGTACCTCGGGGACTCCCAGCTGGATGGATATCTGGTGCTGAAATGTGCCGATCCCCGGGCCTGAGAGCCTAACATCGTAAAGATTGTCGATCTCGAAGCTGCCCAGCCTGGGGAACGAACCGAGCTGCTTGAGGTCGCAATCAAATCGGGGCGGTTCGCGGAACTCTTCGCCTGGGCTGCGACCCTTCCCCATCGACACGGGGCCATTCCTTTCAGCCAGCGGCTTCCAGGCCAGTAGAACTTGAATCGCGGGCGCATGGCTGTCCGTGTGTGCTGGTAAGACCGGTCTTGCCCAAGTCCGTCGATAGTGACTGGGTGCTCGGGGATCGACGGCTGACTGATCTAGCGAACTGGGACATGCGCATGATCTACACCATGGCAGGTTAGACTCAGGGCATCCTGGAACTTCGATTGACCAGCTACGGGCTCGACGGCGTTTCCGCATCAAGCGGGTGCCCGCACAACCTCCGCAGGCGGGACCAGGCGGCGCGAGCAATGACCCAGTCGTCCTCGTCGAAACTGAAAACAAGAGCGAACCCGCCGAAGACGACGTAGGCGAGCACCATGCCGACTGCAATTTCCGATCCACCCCGGAACGCAGTGGAAGCACCCTATGCACCAAAATCAAGACAACCGCCGCGGCTGCCAATGGCCGGAACCAAACGCAAGAAGCTTCCGCTGTATGGATAGAACTTGAGTTCGCGTCGCACTTCCACCAAGAACCAAAGGTTGGTCAGAGCCACGATCAGCGCCATTGCCAACCGATGTAGCGGAGAACGCAACTGCCTCCTTCTCCATGCCGGGGAGTGTGCCGGAAAAGAACCGGGCCGCCGGGGGAGTCAAGCGCCACGCCATGCGGACCAGCAATGCAAGAGCCACGAAGGCCCCGGCCATCTGCGCAAAAATATACCCACCTAACCCAAGCCCTCCCGTGACGAGGATCACCGTCAGGATCATGGTCGCGGGACTACCGATAAAATTGTTGATCACCGTCCGGCGGGCAACATTCTTGTAGGCCGCGAGTATTTGTCCAAAAAAACTGGTCAGCACTCCGGCGACCATAAGAAGAGCAAACAGGGGAAGGTAATTCTGGATCTCCGGTGTGTGATAAAAGTGGACCGCGACCCAGGGTCCCACCAGCAGCATGACCACTCCGAGCAGGACGTTGACAACCAGGAGCGCCAGCAGACTACGGGCCAAAAATCCGCGCAGAAGGTCGAACTTCTCCGTCGCGCAATAAGCGGCTACGTAACGCGACGCCGATCTCGGAAGACCCAGGGAGTTGAACAGGCTAAGGAAAGCCACCAGGGTCATGCCCAGCGCATAGATTCCGAGCGCCCGAGCGTCCAGGGAGCGGGCGAGGTATACCTTGAAAAGATAGCCAAGGGCAGCACTAAAGATCGTGCCGGAGAAAAACACGGTCGAGTGCCGCGACAAAGTCCCCATGTGGCGCCGGAACTCCGCGGTCTTCGAAACATCGGGATTAACGCCGGAACTGGGGTCGGGTGCGGGAGCCACGCTTCCTTCGCCTGCGTCGATTTTCGGGCGTGGTCAAAACTATCATGTTTTTATTACAGCAATTCGGAAATCGGCCGCGATGACTGTTCGAACGGTTAGCGGCCCCCGGCAGGGCTGGCCCAAGGGAATTGTTGCTGCCCCGCGATGACTTCGTCCCGGCTCGAGTACATCATTCGTTCTTCGACGTTACGCAGCGGCTGGCGCTGCTGGTATTTTTCGACACGGCCTGACTGCTGCTCCAGGCCTTTCAGGCGGTTCTGGCTGCGACGCAAGCTCTGCTCCGCGACGGTACATCTCTGCTTAACCCTGGCGAGTGCTTTCCGCGCGGCTTTCCGGTCGTACCGGGCGACTGGGCCGCGTACTCCCCTGAGGATCGCGATCATCTCTAGCGCGATCGCCTCCTTGTCCTTCAAGTCGGCCAGCAACTGCCTGGTTTCAACCTGGGCTTCACGCTCGTGTTCCAGACTCTCGTCGATGTTCCCAGGCTTCGCCGTCTCATCTCTTTCTGTGACTACTCCCGCCATAAGTCACTTCCCTCCTCGAGCTTTCGCCGCTCTACGCCGCGGGGCTCGGGCTCAGCAAGGCTCCATGGCCAGACACTACTGCAGCAGCCTCATCCTCGGTTCCATAGAAGCGGATGACAGTGTCCAGCCTCGTCCGTCGAAGCAAACCGGCAAGGTGGACACTCGCACAAACCAGCTTGATCCGGGAATTGTCCAATCTATGAAGGCCGGCGATGGTCGCGAGACCCATACTATCGATGTGCTCGAGTTCGGTGAGGTTCACTACAACTCTATGTCCCTCTAACAACAGGTTTTTTACTTGTTGGCGTAGCGCATCGCCGTCCTCGCCAAGCACGAGGTGACCCGAACAACGAAGCACGGTCACGTTATCCGAAATGTCCCTGACCATGTCCAACGTCATATTCTTGACTCGATTCATCGATGGCCTCCTGGCCCGGCGAGCGCACTTTGCGATAATCTTGACCCCTCGCTGGCGGGTCGCTCATGATTCTCAAGCTTGACGCGGTGAGTCGGAAAAGACTTTCACGCCAGCGTAGCTAGATCTGGAGATTCCTCAATACAGAAAAACCCGTAAGGCTACAGGAAATTCCCGGTACCCGTGGCGAGGCGCCTGGTTACCTCAGCCAATGACGTCCTCCCGGTCCTTGCAGACAGCCAGTTATGCCGGGACACGGCGGACGCAGGATCGTTAGTATCAGAATGACGGTGAAGAGGAAATCGATTTCTGTTTTCTGCCCTGTGCGGGCTGGCCTTCACAGTGAGGTCACGCCTCGGAGCGCAAGCCAACGGCTCTGAGGTTGCCCCCTTCAAGATTGAAGGTGACAGTTGTGGTCCGGGATGCAAAGCATCATGCGGTGGGCAACTTGCGGAAGGAAGGCTTTCAAGTCTTTTGACAAAGACAAACCGAGAGTCATCCCCGGACTCGCGGTGGAGAAACGCAGAGCGGAGGACAGCAACGAGGAAAGCGGTAATCTTGCCCTGGCTGATCCAGGTGCCGCTCAGAGGCGTGCGAAAGTGTATGCCGAGTTGAGACTGGCAGCAACGGAGGCAAAGTTTCCGAATCGGCGACTCGAAAGTGAAATGAGTCAGAATTGTCACCATGGCAAACCCTACCGCAAAGGCGCGGGTTCAACGGAAATACGAAGCTCAGTACCGGGACCCGATCCAAGCGAAAGCAGGCGAGAGTGTAGAAGTAGAACGAGAAGATAACGAGTGCCCGGGTTGGCTTTGGTGTCGCGCTGGTAACGGTCGCCAAGGCTGGATGCCGCTCGAGTTGCTTTCCGGACAGCGCCCCATCGCGATCGCGCTAGAAGATTATTCCGCCAAGGAATTGACGGTGCAGCCTGGCGATGAACTTGAGATCCAAAGGGTCCGCCACGGTTGGGCTCTGGTGCAAAATGCTCAGGGTGAACTCGGGTGGATCCCGCAATCTCACATACAGACGTGATCTTCTCGGCTGCTTCTTGCTTCCGATTTGCCCGGCATCCGGCCAGAATCCGAAAGCTCCGCCGAGGCATATCTGACGCGCTTTTAGCCCGTCAGCAGCCATTAACACCCCGGCTACAACTGCCTGAACAGCAACGGCAAAGCCAAGCCGTGTCCCAAGCGTCAGTAATGGAACAGACGATGAGAATGGACGATTGTTCAAAGAACGTTGCACGCCCGCATTGGCATTCGGCGCACTCAGAGCAATCATCATTTTCGCGACCCCGAATACCAGGTACGGCGAGCGAATCGGATTAGCGGAGCGTCAACGTCATGATGACCGCGCCCAGATCCATCGGCCAGTGCGCCACGATCATCGGAGGTAGACGGCGAATCCGTAGGTAGATCAACGTCAGGAGCGTTACTCCGGGAAGAAATGCCAGGAATCGAAACGCCAGATACTTCAAATCAGGAACCAGCGGGAGAGCGCAGTGCTGCAGCGTCCACCAGAAAACCACTATAACTCCCGCAACCCATGAATGCCTCGACAGCGCCTTAATACGAGGCAATACATAACCCAGGTAGGTGGTCTCTTCCGTCGCGGCCGAGATCAGCCACCAGGCCGCGAAGCTATAACTGACTCCCCAAAGAGGTAAGGCCCGAACTCCCAGCAGATAGAGATTTCTCTGCGGGTCCCATGATCCGTAAATGAGCAGGCTACTCACGAAGCTGCCGCCCATGAAGACAGGAAAAGTCAGAAGGAACAATCCGATTCCTGCAAAAATGTCGCGCCCCCAACGAAGGCGTACGTTGCCGATAAGGTCGCGGATACTGATATGCTCTCTTTTGGTAAATCGCGCCATCAACCCTAAACAACAGATGTCGACTAGAGTCCCGTAGACAGACCACCAAGCTCCTGCGCTTCTCCAGGCTGAGGGGCGACGCAGCAACGCAAATACGGCGGCGAGCGCCGCCTGCAGTAACACGAACAGAACCGGCCGGGTCATTACCAATAACAAGGGTCCTCTCCATGAGATTTCTCCCCGCGCCAAACGCTTCTTGATCTCGCTTTGTGAATTGGCAGCTGCTCTGCGAGCGCCTGGATCAATCGCGGTGGCTATGGAAAGCGTCGCCATGGCAGAACCTTCGTTTCCTTAGAATTGCAGCAGCGCATCCCATTATGATCGCTGCTTGACAACGAGAACATGAGCCGGTAAGAGCGAGCCATCATACTATCAATCCAAATTTTACCGTGGCTGACCGACCTCACAGGCAGTGTTTGAGGAAGTGCAGGCGAGGTTTTGGGTGATCCGTCGGCTATCCGGAACTCGATTTTGTGGTTCATTCACCTAACGGGCAGGCTGCATGGCAGGAAATTGATTCCCCGGTGTAAAACGAACTGCTTATCCACCAAATGCCATATGATCCATGACATGTTAAGTTCGAATGTCCTCACCGCCACGATTTGCGGTGCAAATACACCGGCGAATGAAAAAGGCCCCTCCGGTAACACCGGAGGGGCCCTTTTGCCTCTCTAACTAAAAGTTATTGACGATTTCCCACACCTGATTGTCCCCGTGCTGCCGGGTCAGGAAAGCGCGGGAGTCGACCAGGTTGTTCAACGTGCCGGGCAGGTCCGCCGCGGAGGTACCTCCCGCGGAAACATGCAAGCCAGTGGGTTCGTTGTCTTCTCCTCCGCCAGCCACCGCGGTGTGGTCCCGGCCTAAGGCCACGAAACGGCGCGGAGCCGCCGAGCCGTCGGTCGCGAACGCCCAAACCGAATCCAGTTTGTTGAGCTGGATGTGGAGAGTATCTCCGCGGTCTTCGGCAGCCAGGAGCGTGTGATCATCAGCAAACGTCAGATTGTCGAACGAAGCGTGATCGGCATCTCCCAAGACAAAGATCGAAATCTTGCCGGTATTGCGGTCTGGATTCAGGTCGACGCGGAAGATGGATCCCCATGAGCCGCGCTGTGCGAGTGCGGGAGTGTTTCCCGAGCCTGCATCGGTGTCTCCCGTAGGATCAAAGAAGAACGTCAAGAAGCCAGAGCCCGGAAGGAACTGCGCGTTCTCCGGCCGTTTGAAGGGAGTCGCTCCCGCCGTCTTGGCTCGAGCATTCGCGTCAAAGGAAGCTGTGCCGTCCACGTCGGTATCGTGAACCGTCACCCAGTCCACATCGTAGGAGGTCCCCGGTGTATGGAGACCGAGTTGCGCCTGAGAGAAGGTGTCTCCTACTGGGTCGAGTGCGTGGAATGTCACCGGCGTACCGTCAATCGTGACTCTCAGCGCCTGCAGAATGCCACCGTCGGAAAGGTCTGCGGGGTCCTTGGGAAGGAAGCGGTACACGAATGAGTTAGGCTGCTTCGCGACCTTTGGACTGTTCGGATCATTGGGGTCCACGTTCACAGACGTCCCGCCTGCATCCTCAATCATCAACAGGTTTCCCAGATCATCTGGATGAATCCCTTCATAACCGCCTCTGCCCAGGATGCCATAGAGCGTATTCACTACCGGTGGCCATGAAGTACTGGCTTCAATGACGCCGCCGTTCGTACCGGCTTCCTGGGTAAAAAGCAGGGTGTTCGTAAAGGGATCGTAAGCGGATCCGTCAATGGAATTGAAATTAGTGAGGCCACCGGCGTTGACGGGCGTAAGCAGGGTGACTTTGTGAGCATCGTCCGTCACATCAAGGTTGATTCGCGTCAGATAAGCGAGGTTGCCGCTGTTTTCATGCCCTTGAAACAGGAAATGCCGGCCGTAGTCGAAGCCCTGTGTCGGGCCGCCCGGATTGCTGCTTAACACCAGATAAGTATTCTCATCGGGTTCGGTAGGCGTGCCCGTACTCAGTAACCCAAAATTAGTGATGACGCCCGATGGATTTTCCAGCGGGAACGAACCGTCCACTACTCCCTTCAGCGAGAAGCCAGCAGCAATGACTGTGGCCGGGTTACCAGTTCGACGCCTGGCGTTGGGAACTGAGTGGGTAATGGGACCAATCCCGCTCTGGGCTAAGGCAACGCTTGCGGTTAAAAATAACGCAGCGCACAAAGACAAATTCGAGCGAATTCTCATATATATAAAAATTCCTTTCGTTTTTGACGAAGGCTGGCTATCGAACTTTGGGACCGGGATATTTCAGACAATATCGACAATTTATCTCGGTCGTAACGCGCGCGTGGTTAAAAATAGGTGAATTTCTGGTGAAACGAATAACAGCACATTCGCGGAGCTGAAGAATAGGCTGGGCAACTGAAGCGGAACTGAGCCGATTACGGTTGACGATTCGAGATGCCAGCTGTCGCAAAGGTCTGTCGCAAAGGTCTGCTGACACGCCTACGGTAACGCGATAAAATCCAGCCAGGGGAAACTATACTCATGGATCATCTTCATTGTAGACACTCGCACTGGGCAACTCCATCCGCACCGTGAGCAAGTCGGTATCAGGATGAAGGCAAGCGGGTGTAGAAACCCGCCTGATTACGGGATGACGGAAATTGCGCATAAAGGAGATTTATCATGCCCTCAGCAGAAAAACCCTCTCTTTACGACAGACTTGGCGGCGTCTACAGCATCGCCACTGTGGTAGACGACCTCATCAACAGAGTCATGTCTGACCCGAGGCTGAACGCCAATCCTCTGGTGGACGAAGCACATCATCGTGTGCCGCCTGCGGGATTCAAGTATTTGGTGACGGAGATGGTCTGCTGGGCTGCGGGTGGCCCGCAAAAATACACAGGCAAGTCGATGGCAGACTCGCATGCACATTTGAAAATCACCGGCAAGGAGTGGGAGGCATTCATGGACGACGTTTGGCTGACGCTCGACAAATTCAGAGTGCCTGGCGAGGAGCAGGCCGAACTAAGAGCAATCGTCAACAGCACCCGCTCGAATATCGTGGCCTCCGCCCTCGACTCGGAAGTCGCCTAGGCTTCGCGCACGCAGCCACGAGGCTGCACCAAACAATTTTGGCGAGCCTTAGCCTGTCAGCAGCCATCCCATGCTCTTCCCGAAATTTCCGATAGTCAGAAGCACGATCTCCGTCCCGATCTCTACCTTGCCGGGTTCCATCGTGGAAAGATCGTTCTGTTGATTCCGATTTCCGTTCAACTCTTCTTCCCTGCCGGTAACAAACCACGGGGAGCAGCGCCCGGACGCAGGTCTTAACCACTTCCCTTCTCCAGGCAAAATCCCATCCACGCTCCGGGGAAGTCGCTCGTGAGAACAGAAACTCTAGACTCAGGGCACGGTTCGGCCGTTTCTGCCATCGCCAGCGCAGTGTAGTGTAGTGTGCGGAGATACCGCCACGATCGGGTGATCCGCCAGGGGACATATAGCAAAGACGGCGTACTCCATGCCCCTTTAATCTCTGAGCGGCTCTCCCGTTAGAGCTCGTCTTTTGCCCAGGGGTAAACGCCGGGATCTGGACGGGAGTAAAGCGTTTGTGCCGCTCGTTAACGGCACATACAGCCTGATTTCGGCAAGTACCCTCTCGGTGCGCCAGCGGATCACGTATGCCAGTGCGCCAGGCGTGGGGTTTTTCGCTGGAAAGTCGCTCCATTCCGGGGTGCTTCGGCTTTACGGCTGTAGCGAGTTCAATCCAAGGTGACAGCCCAACCCGCGATGGCCAAGATCATCAGGCCCGAAGTTGCGCCTACCAATTTCACCAGAGGATTTATCTTGTTGGCCCTGGCGATCAGTTGGCTTTGTTCCGTTGCCCTTGATGCGGAAGACTCATCAATGAAGAGCTGGTCGTCCTCCTGCCTCGTGAGCATGCTGCGGTAAAAGAGCAAGAGAAGGAAAAATTCCAGTCACAACGCCCCATACAATCAGCATCCATTCCATTCCCGGAGTCATAGGTCACTTCCATTAATTTCGGGCAATCGAGATCCGCAAGGCACTTGTGAGCACCCTTTGTTCGGGTTGGATTTAAGTGAACGGAAAGATAAGGGAAGGCACCGTTTACATCGGGTATGTCATCTATTCCGATTTCGGCTGTTCAGGTCTCCAGTTCGCGATCACGAACAACGGTGCGGTAGCTGTGCCAACAGGTTCGTTCACAAGAAAGCGTCTGCCATTCACTACATCGTATTCCGCTCCGTCAGGAAGCCGGAACAAGGAAACCGGCTTACCGAAGCGACCCTGCTTGAGGTCAACCACTGGAACAGCAACGACGTGCCAGTCGTTGGTTCGATAAAAGAGCTCCTTGCCGTCGCGGCTCCATCGAGGGTCGTGACCGCCGCCGAAGGAAACCTGTGTACCGCCCGCGGCACCCGGTGCGAAGGGCCGCACGATAATTTCGACTGAGCCTGACTCATTCGACGGCAGCGCCATCCAGCTGCCGTCTGGCGACAATCTCGGCAGTTCGTCGGGTACAGCGGGACCAATCAGGAAGGGCTTCCCGTCGACAAGTCTTTGCCCGTAAGTGTCTGTCTCGTACTGATACAAGATTGAATTGCCATCAGGCGACACATCACTGATGCTTTTCGAGCCCTCCAGTCCGGTCTGGAGCATCTGCCCGTTATCGCTGCTTCCTGCATTCTTGATGAACATTTCGACGTGGGTACCCAGAAGCACCGAGTACACGATTTGCTCGCCGCGCTTCGTCCATGTCGCAGGCCCGCTTCCTGGACGATCCTGAAAACTCTCCCGCCTTCTCGTGCCATGTTCCAAATCGAGCGACCATACGTCCCCGGCGTGTGTTCTGGGATTTGACAACGAAACAAGAAGGTGAGTTTCCTGGGCGTCAAGGCGAGGTGCCGCTGTGAACTCCGGCTCCCCAATTGTTTTCAGCAATTGTCCCGACCGGTCGTACCAGCGCAACAACATTGGTGGAAGACTTTGTTCTTGAGCGGAGATGAACCCATTCCTGGATACGTCAAAGGCCGCCCACCCAAACGCTGCGTAAAAGCTCAATTGATTGGGGTATACCAAGAACGGTTCCCCGCTAGTGGTTTCCGATTTCGCATCAAATCTCTGGGCCATTAGGTACCCGTCCCGACTGAAAAGGATATAACCGCCCGAGACATACTTTGGATCGCTTCCATTTCGGACCAACACCTGCGTCTTCGAGCCATCCAATGAACCCATTAGCACCTCATGGTGCTTGTCTTTGCGGATGGCAGCAAAAAGGAAGTGATTACCGTCCGGAAGAAAATGAGGGTACCCGTACCCGACATCTGAGCCGGGAGCGTCTGAGGGCGACCTGTCACGGAGAGTGCAGTCGTCTGCTGACACGCTGAAGATTTTCGTTGGCGGGGCGGTCCATGCCAGGATCGTACCGTCACGGTTGATCGTGCTTGGCACGGCGTCAAACTTCTCGCACAGTATTTCGTTCGCGCCGCCTGTGGCCGAGAGCCGCACCAGCTTTCCGTCCGCCGCCGCAACTACACTTTTGCCGTCCGTTGTCCACGTGAACGAGTAGTAGTCCCCAGTGCTCTCGCTCCCCTCCAACAGCCGCGGCGAGAGTGACTCGAGGGCACGCACCCACAATGATTGTTTCCCCTTGGCATCGGCGACAGCGTAGGCGATCAGGGCTCCGTCCGGCGAAAGTGCCGTTGCTCCGTCTGGAATCGGCTTGTATCCCGGCGGAGGCTCCACGGTGAACATGATCTTCCGCGGAGGCGGCGAAGAGGGTTGAAAGTAGCGCATCACAAACGTTGTCGCGAAGGCCAGGAGCAGAAACAGTGCACTCGCCCACGCTATAAGTTCGCGAGTAATCCGGCGCTCGCCTTTGACTCGTGGGACTCCTGCCTGCGAACCTGCATCCCTGATCCACTCCAGTTGCAGGCGAACATCATGGGCAGTCTGCCAGCGCTCATCCGGCTCTTTGGCCAGACAGGTTTGCACCACACGGTCGAGCCCTGGCGGGGACAGAGGCTGGAGCTGGCTGATCGGCACCGGCTCGGAACTCATGATGGCGGTGATGATGCTAGCTTGCGAAGCCCCACTGAAGGCACTGCGCCCAGTGCCCATTTCGTAAAGCAGAGCACCCAGGGCGAAAATGTCGGTCCGACCGTCGCTGTCCTTGCCTTCCAGTTGCTCCGGCGCCATGTACCGAAAGGTGCCGACGATGACCCCTTCTTCTGTCAGCGATTTCGATGACGTGAGCGCGTCCGCTGTTACAGCCGAGGTCAATCCCGCGCTGGATTTCGCAAGGCCGAAATCCAGCAGCTTGGCACCGGTCTTGGTCAACATCACGTTAGCGGGTTTGAGGTCGCGATGAACAATGCCATGGCGGTGCGCGGTTTCGAGCGCGGAAGCGATATCTGCGCCAACTTTCAAAACTTCTGAAACTGGCAGCGGACCTCTGGCCAGTCGGTCCGCGACAGTTCTCCCCTCAAGGTATTCAAGTACGACATAGTGGATACCATCCTGATCCCCAATGTCGAAGAGGGCGCAGATGTTCGGATGTGAAAGGCCGGAAATCGTCTGGGCTTCGCGTTCAAATCGGGCGCGGCGTCCCGGATCAGAAGACAGATGCTCTGGCAGAATTTTGATCGCTACAGTACGATCCAGACGTGTGTCGCGTGCGCGGTATACCTCGCCCATGCCCCCGGCACCCAATGCTCCCAGGACTTCGTAGGGCCCGAGCTTGGTTCCTACAGTTAGGGCCATAGGTATTCGAGATTATAAGCCCGGGCTCCCTGTCTCTCCCCAAAGACGCCCGCAGTCGATGAGGCGTAAACATGGACGGCCTGGAACTACTCAGATTTCTGCAAACTTGGTTCCAATAGCCACTCATCGCCGGCATCCAGCTGCCGCCCCCGCGCAGTTTGTGGACCGGCGGATACTCCATCGTCTTAGAAGCTCAGCTTCAGACCGAACTGCAGATTGCGTGGGCTGAAAGTGCCCCCAGCTTTTCCAAATTCCGGGCTGCTCAATTTATTGTTACCGGTGGGCCCGACGTTCGGCACTCCTAATTGGAAGTTGGTATGGTTGAAGATGTTGAATGCCTCGGCGCGTAACTGTAGCCGGAAGCGGTCGGAGAGGCGGAAGCTCTTGAACAGAGATGTATCCAGGTTCAAGTACCCCGGCCCCACAAAGGTATTGCGCCCCAGGTTGCTGACACAGCCGAGGCAAGGTGTGGAGAAGAAATTGTCAGGAAGGTTAAAGCCGTCGGCCCACTGCTCGTGAGTTGCATCCACGTGGTTCGCGATCGCATTGGGACGGTCATTGGCGGCTCCGTCGAGGTTGTAATCCGCACGGACGTTCACGCAGTGTGCCGGGTCAAACGTGGCGGGGCCACATGCGTCCGGGAAGCTGGTGTCGGGCTGCAACTTGCTGCCCGCAAATCCTCCTCCTCCCCGGTAAGGGAACCAGTGGGCCCCTGACTGCAGTGAGAAAATTCCGTTCAGCTGCCAACCCGCCAGCATTGTGCCCACGAAGTCGTGCCTGTCCCGCAGAAATGGCATCTCCCAGACAAAATTAAGAGTCAGCCGGTGGCGAATGTCGAAGGTGGAGTTACCTCGGTCGAGTTGGGGCAACGTCTGGTCGGTTGAATAACCGTCGCCCCCGCCAAAACCATTGGCGGTGGTGAGGCCGCTGTGCCAGGTGGATCCGGAATCTATGGAATGGCTCCAGGTATAGTTGCCACCGAACTGCAGGCCGTGGCTCAGTTGCTGCTTCAGTGAGACTTGCAGGCCGTTGTAACTGGAGTTCGCGACATTCTCCCACACCCGCAAGTTGCCGTAGTTGGGATTCAACACTCCAAAAGGGTTGTCGTCGCTGATCTGGCTGCACAGCCGTCGGCCGAAGGTATCGTGTACGCAAACACCCTCCGGCAAGGCCCCGCCCGGAACCCGGTTGACGCTCTCGGCGCGCAACAGCTTGTGACCGGCTGTGCCCACATAGTTGACCTCCGCCGAGAGCCTGGGCCGGATCTCCCGCTGCACCCCTAAAAACCAGTTCTCCACGTAAGGATCTCGAATACCCTCCGGGAAAATAATGGAGGTTAGTGCTGCGAGATGGGAATTGGAGGGGTCCCAGCCAGAAATATTTCCCGTCGCTCCCACTCCGGCGTACTGACCGGAGGGAGCTGGTCCAACGAATGTGGGAGTGCCTCCTGCCACCGGACCGTACACAATGTTGCTGGCTCCGCCGGCCAGCGTGTTCTGCGCATCATCCATCGAATAGTAAGGCGGGTTCCAGCGCGTGTTAGAAAGCGGGTTATACAAGGTGCCCTCATAGGAGACGCCGAAGCCTCCGCGCAACGAAGACTTGCCGTCGCCCAGCACATCCCAGGCAAAGCCCACGCGGGGGCCGAAGTCATTGTGATCCCCCCGTCCCAAAGTCTTGGAGGGCGCAAAACCTCCCGGCCCGCACTCGCCGGCGAGAATCCCCCGCAAGTCCCCCTGACAGGGAACGTTGGCGCTCTGAATCTGCCCTTCGCCCGTCGCGACGCTATCGATCAGGTGCTGTCCCGGACCCTTCAGGAAGGTCGTCGCCAGATTGTTCAGCTCGGTGTGGCGCGCGTACAAATCGTAGCGCAGCCCCAGGTTAAGCGTGAGACGCCTGGAAACCTTCCAATCGTCCTGGAAAAAAACCCGTATTCCCAGTTGCGCCAGTGACGGATGTTGGTTGCCAGCCGCGCTGGTTGACCGCTCACAAAACCCGGATCGACCCCGCCGAACTCATCGTAGGGTTGATCAATCGCGAAGAACAGCGGGTCGAAGAATAAGTAGGATGGTCGCCCAGCGTCCCAATGACTGTTCTCCATATTCCGGCGAATCTCCGCCCCTCCTTTCAAACTGTGTTTACCGTGACTCAAGGAGATCACGTCCACGTAGTGAGGAACTGCAGGGCAAAGAAGCAGAGGTGATCGACCACTGGCTCTACCAGGTATCGCAAGTGCGGGCCCAGCAAATGAAGTTGTTCGCCTACTTGCTCAGCCACCATCGCACCGACTTCAGCATGTTCGCTCAATCCTGCGAGGACCGCGTCGGGCATTGGCTATATCCCATTCAGCCCTACAACGTAGGCTACAACCCCAAGCTGCAAAGCATTCGTGTGGATGCGTTCCCCAACCAGTACCGCGCCTTTGACCAGGTTCTTGGAAAGATTCTGCAGTACGTAGACAAAAACACCTACCTGTTCATCATTTCTGACCACGGAATCAAGCCGCTGCGGGAGTTTGAAGAGAGTCGCCGCCGGTACCACTCGGCCCACGATCACGGCGGCAATACTCCCGTCATCGCCAAACATGACTTTGAAGATGGTGATGATGTGCCCGGGTCTTTCATTGCGATAGGCCCAAATATCAAGAAAGACGTCCGACTGATGGGGTTTGCCGTCAGCGTCTTCGACATTGCGCCGACAATCCTGAAATTATACGGGATACCACAGCCGACCCAGATGAAGGACCACGTCTGTCTGAGATCTTCGAGTCCCAAGATTCGCAGGCCGCACGGCGGAACACAAACGGAACGAAGGTGCCGTCGAGGCACACACGATCGCCGTCCAGGTCGTTCCGGCAATGCGGGGCGTCGGATTGACGCTGAAACCAGCGTAGTTCCAGGTTTTGACGAGGATGGCCTGATTCGACGCCGCATCAGCTCCGGACGGAAAAATCTCACCAGGAGAAGGTCCGTGAAAATCTTGCCGAGCACTTCATGGCTGCTTTCGGTGCTCGTACTGCTTTGTGGGTGCGGAGGAGGAGTAAGAACTTTTTATCCTTCTTCAGCCCCTGTTCCAGGTCCATCTTCAGATCTACCGGCACCGGGCCAGAACACTACAGGCAACTGGCAATTCAGCACGATGTCGACGGCCGGGATGCCCCCTTGACGATTGCTGGAAGTATCAGTCAATCCGGCAGTTCGCTAAGCGGCGCAGTGCATGTGGACGGTTCGAGTTGCTTTGATCAACGCACCGCCATCGCACTGACTGGCACCCTCACTAACGGTAATGTCTCCCTGACCTCCACGGCGGTTGATGGGCAGGTCATTACTCTCGCCGGCGGTATCACCGAGAAAAGCGGCTTCCCGGATTCTTTGACCGGGACATATACCATCAATGGTGGCTGTGCAGATGGCGACCAAGGAAACAGCGCCGGCTACAATGTGAATTCACTCACAGGTTACTGGGCCGGCAACTTGACGACTGCTGGAGGACAAACGATCCACTGGGATACCCAACTCAATCAGAACGGCCCCACTGTGGACGGCAGTTCTGGTCTCAGCGGGCCTTTCACTTTCGAGGATGCTTGCGTCAGGTCGGGGACGATCACGTCGGGAACGTTTCCCTCTGCCAGCTTCATCATGGGCACGTCCGTGGTCCTTGAAATCAAGACTGAATCTGACGCGCCCCTCCGGAGCACCGCGATTCACACTACCGGTCGTGAAATGGGCGCCTCAGATAGAGCGCCAGGATTTTTCGTTCCTAATCTTGCTATTCAGAATCCGTCAGGCAAGCCGAGCGGCTGGTGGCCGCTAGAAGCCAGTGGCGGCGAGCAGGATTTGCGAGAAACCTGACAGGGTCGTCTCGTAAGCGACGAAATGTCCGTCATCGCTGATCGCCGCATTGAAGCCACCGGTGGGACCCGTGCCATTCACTGAGACAAGAACGGTGGTTGGCGTGCAGCCGGACACGCTCCCGCGGGACGATTTGCAAGTATCACGAACAAACACTTGATTGCCGACAGTGGCCGGGGCGACGAGATTTGTGGCGCTGGAAGAAAAGGCAACGAAACGGCCATCACCGCTGACTGCGTGAGGTGAGGAAGTGCTGGGACCGTTGCCGGAACCACCACCGGCGGCCAGGGACACGGTGGTGGTCGAAGGAGTGCAATTCGCCACGAGTCCATTCGACGAATTGCAGGTGTCACGGATCGAGACGTTGACGGTGACGCCGCCTCCCAATGCGGGCACTTGCGTGGTAAAAACGACGAAGCGACCGTCATCGGTGATGGCGGGAAGCTGACTGCTTCCGATGAATTGACTGCCGGAGCCGTCGAACGAAATAAATGTCGTGGAAGGTGAGCAGCCAGCCGACACAAGCAGGCAGGTGTCGCGCAGATAAATCTGCTGCGCGCCCCCATTGGGTGTGCTCGTCAGATTGGTCGATGTAGATGCAAAGGCAACCCAGCGGCCGTCGGAACTGATGGCGGGTTGTTGCGCTCCCTGGTCCCCTGGAGCGCCCGAGTTGCCGGCGGAAACGAGGGCGGAGGTCATGAAGATGCCGCCGGAGGCACCATCCCCCGAGCACGAGCTCAGATAGATTTGATTGGGTGTGGTCACCCCGCTGACCACATTAGTCCCAGCTGAAACAAACGCAGCGTTGCAAATGTTGGGGGAGAACGTGAATCCGGATGCGGCGCCGTTGGGCTCGCCGCCGCTCTGCGTCGCGGAGGCGAGCACGGTGGTAGGAGTACAGGCAGGGTCAGAGATGGGGCCAAAGCACGTGTCTCGTACGTATGCCTGCTGGAAAATGGTATTTGGCGTAACGAGATTGGTTGCCGCAGAGAGGAAACCAATGAATCGGCCTGCCGGCGGGAGCCCGCCGCCGGACGGTGGTGAGAAGGACTGACTACCGATCGAGGGGCTCGCTCCTCCCAGAGCATTGCCTTCCGCGGGACTGGCGGGGGTACCACCGGTGACCGCTGAAACGAGCAGGGTTGTCGGTGTGCAGTTGCCGGCGCCGGTGCAAGTGTCGCGCAAATATCCCTGGGGAAACTTCGCGTTCGGAGAAATCAGGTTGGTGGCTTCCGATGAGAAGGCGACAAAACGTCCATTGAAACTCAACACAGGGTCATGGCTGTTCCCATTGGGTGCAACGCCATTCGTACCCATCGACACCGTCTGAGCTCCGCCTGGAGGGCCAGGCTTAATGACGAAGTTGACGACGTTCGATTGAGCAGCGCCATTGAGCACGGTGACCTGCACGGTGCCCGGGATGGCAATGTCGGCGGCAGAGATCGGTTTGGTCACTTGCGATGTGCTCGCAAATGCTGCGGTAGCGGTGCCCGAGTCGGGATTATCGGGGTTGGACCAAAGAACGGCTGTGCCGGAGATAAAATTGCTGCCGTTTACCGTGAGCGTAAAACCCGGGTCGCCCGCCGTCACGCTGGAAGGCAACAGCGAGGAGATCGAGGGAGTCGGACCTGTGGGTATCGTCCCACCAAAGGATGACCCACCACCGCCGCTGCAAGCTGACCATCCTACGAGGAGTCCAAGTACCGTCAGGCAATGCAGGGGTCGCGATCTCACAATCACACGGGTTTCCTTTTTGACTTCGAAAACGCAAAGCATTTTTACGCGCTTGTTGCCTCCTGGAACAGACGTAATTCTTTTCACGTGTGTTTGCCTCCTCTCTTTCCAGGAAGTTAAGGGCCTGCGCTCGAACGCCTCCCCCCGGCGACGCTCGAGCACCGGCACCTCTTCACCATCAAATCCGACGTTTACGTCATAGTTCCGGCGTGATCGTGACGTTGAACCCCGTGGGATCTGAAATCGTTGTTACCACCAGGACCCGGCCCTGCCGCGAAGTCGATGGTGTCTCCTGGCGCGACGTCTATTGCCAGTGAGAATGGCGCTACCTGTGAACCATTCAGCGCACTATCGAAGACAGGTGTGCCGTTGCGAAGGACGTGAACATCTCCCGTGGTCAGCCCGGTTCCGAAAAACTGGCCAACAACGTCCCACCGTCCCCGACTTGGCGCGGTCCAGCGCACAACTGTGTAGGAGCCAGGCCCAGGTCCCATGTCCAGAACATCCGGGATGACGCCTGGCTGCACCACAACCAGCGGATAACCAGGACCACCCGCGCCCGGAATCGGTCCGAACCAGCCCACTTCTCCGGAGAAAAATGTTGCCCCGGAAATCGTGTAGAGCGTGAAAGGGCCACCCACGCTCGTGGTGTAACCGTAGGACCACACCGAATTAGGATTCAATCTTGTCGAAAAATCGTGGGCGGCAGAATAAACGACGTTTGCGGTCTTCACGAATCCGCGAAGCAAGTAGCCGTGGACAACTCCGTTGGTTCCTGTATATCGTCCGACGATGTCCCCCTGAGGGTTGATGCCATTGGCAAAGGTATTCGTGCCACCCGGAAAATCCACAGGAATGCAATTGCCGTTGATTACAAGAGCGCCGTGCCCATTGCCATCGGCAGAGGCGTAACCGCCAACCATGCGGCCTTGTGGGTCAACGCCGCTTAGAAACGTAAAGGTAGAGCCGGGGCAGTCAATAGTCTGAACAGTACCCTGAGTTAGCGAGAAGCCGTGTAGTCCGGTGCTGTTGAGATACCCGCCCACGATGCGCCCCGCAGAAATCATGGCGGGAAGACTACCTGTTGCGCCGGGAACATCAAGTGGACTAAAGCTTCCTGATCTCAGCAGGAAGCCGTGCAAAGTCCCTGCATTGTCACCTTGAATTCCCACGATTTCACCCGTGGCGCCGATGCCAAAGGCATTGGTGAACTGAGCGCCTGGGTAATCAATAGTGGTGAATTTCCCACCGCTCAGCAGAAACCCATGCTCGTTGCCCACGCTACCGAAATAGCCCCCGACGATCTGACCGCGGGGATTGATCCAGTTAACATCGGTTGAAGTGGCGCCAGGAAAGTTGATGGAGCGGAACTTGCCTGCACTCAGGAGGAATCCGTGCTGGACCCCATCCGGACTTGTGTATCGCCCCACGATGTCTCCGGAGGGAGTTATTCCTGTTGCCTGGGTGTTAGTTGCGCCGGGAAAATCGAATGAAATCACGCTCCCTTTTCCCAACACCTGCGCGTTAGTGGTGGGGGTTGCCTGAGCCAAGGTCATCGTGGTCAGCAGTGTGCAGACAGTCAAAACAGCTAGAATCTTAAATCTCACAAAGTTCTCCTTTTAGGTGTTCGGTCGGTCTCAACCAAGTGACAAAGGTGCACTGGGGAACCAAAACACGGTTGCGTCACTTCGCATTCGAATCCGCATAGGCACACGAATGCTTCTGATTGCTAGACTCGCAACCGAACCGCCACAGATTGAGCAGGGACCCCGACGCTCAACTACCCAGCCGGGCTAAAAGGGGAGAAGGTTAGCTTCGGCAATTGCGTAGCATTGTAGCCCGGAATTTGCTATAAACAACTGCTCTAAAAGACTACCGAAACCGCTTGGGGCGTGAGTTCGGAGCCTTGAATGACGATCCGCTGCCGCCCAATGCGGCGCAGGGATGTAAGTGCGTGTGTTCGCATCCTTGCGGCCCACCCTGTCGCCGGTCCACGTTACGGAGAAAACATCGATCAGTTACAGTCCACTTGGTTGCGTCTCTTGGGCCGTAAAGCGTTTTGGCCTGTTGTCTTTGAAGAGCTACACGAAGCCAAAGCGCAGATGCTAGGAGCGGCAGCCAGCGTGTTCGTTACCGACGATTTTCTTCGTGAGCTGAAGACGCCCCCTTTTTTCTGGATCGGTCCGGAGCTAGCCAAGCGCATTGTACGTGGCGAATCCCCGCTGCTCTCCGACAACGAGGTTTCTGCCGCCAACACAGACGGAGGATTGAACCTGGTTTTATGGCATTTGTCGATCGATCCAGAGGACGCCAAGCGCACTGACGTCCGTATGCAGGTTTCAGGAGCATTTGTCGAATGTCATCGTGGCTATCTGCTGAAGGAAATGATTGCCCTGCAAGCTACATTCCCCGAGGAAGCGCAGTGGATCGCTGACAGCGGTTCATTGCTCCTAGAGGCTGCAGATGGGAAATATGTTAGTTTTCTGAGTCAGGATGCAGGGAAGATGATTGCCGCTCCGCACGTTTTTGGCCTAACGCGCCAGTTGGCGCTCATGCGCATGACCTGGACTACCTCTCTGTTCTTGTACGAGCCACCCAAAAGCGGTTTTTCCGCCAGCGAGCAGCGACTTCTGCTCGCCGCCCTCCGAGGGGGAACTGATGAGGAATTATCCGATGAGCTGGCGATTTCTCTCTCGGCGGTAAAAAAAGCGTGGTGCTCAGTTTATGAGCGGGTAGCGAAAAGCCTGCCCGGCGCCATTCTGACTCATGATTTGCAAGCCGAGAACTCGAATGGAGAGCGGGGAAAGCAAAAGAAGCAGCGCTTGCTTACGTACCTGCGTGACCATCCCGAAGAGCTTCGTCCCTATTCCCGGAAGACCCGCGGAGAACCCAAAGTTCGGTTAATCTGATGAGTATTCGTTACCGCCCCATGCGGCCCAAAGATCTCGCCGAGTGTGTACATCTGATTGCGGCACACCCCGTCGCCGGTCCACGATACGGAAACGCCATCGGCGACTTGCGGTCTGCATGGTTGACACTCTTAGGCTCCGAAGCGTTCCTCACCTTTGTATTCGAGGAAGAGCAGCAGGGAGAAGTCCGGTTGTTGGGGGGTGGCGCGAGCGTATTTATTTCGGATGAGTTCCTTCAGAAGATAAAGACCCCACCTTTCTTTTGGATTGGCCCAGAGCTGGCAAAACGAGTCACGCGCGGAGAATCTCCTTTGCTGTCAGATCAAGAAGTTCGGCGCGCCAACTCGAGCACCGGATTGAATTGTGTTATCTGGCAACTATGTCTTCGTCCGGAGGATACGAAGCGTCCGGATGTCTGCAACCATGTGATGTCTACATTCCTCCAAGAGCACCGCGGCTTTGCAATAAAAGAGTTGATTGCTTTGCAGGCAATTTTTGAAGAGGAATTGCAATGGATTCCGGCTGCGGGCGCACTTTCTCTCGATCACCGAGGGAGACGTTATGCAGAGAAAGTAGATGGAGCCGGGCAGGAGCTCCTGGGCCGCCCTCACGTATTTGGATTGACGCGCGAGTTAGCCGTAAATCGAATGGGCACATGGTTAGGTTCATTGTTCACTTACCAGTCTCCAAGGTTCGGCTTTCGTCCCAGCGAGAAACGGCTACTGCTTTCCGCACTCAGGGGAGGGACGGACGAGGAACTCTCTGAGGAACTGACGGTCTCTCTCTCTGCCGTCAAAAAGGCGTGGCGATCAATTTATGATCGCGCCGCCCCATACTTGTGTGTGTTTGATGAGGACTGCACCGAGATGGGCAACGGGACACCGGAACGCGGGAAGGGGAAAAAGCAGAGACTACTGAGCTACCTTCGCGAACATCCGGAAGAGTTGCGGCCTCACTCCCCAAAACTCTTGCTTAAGGCTAGTGGAGACTCGACCTCTAGACATGTCCACTTGAGCTGAATGAATCGGAATCTATCTCGGGGGATCGGAACAAACCAAGCTAGGTTGGGTATGAGATGAGCATTCGCTACCGCCCCATGCGACCCAAGGACGTTCGTGAATGCGTCGCAATTGTCGCGGCGCATCCAATTCTCGGCCAAAGGTATGGCAGAACTGTTGACCAACTCGGTCCGGCTTGGCTGAGAGTGCTTGGCATGCCAGCATTCCACGCTTGTGTATTCGAGGAGGTAGATGGCACTAGGATACGGCTGCTGGGATGTGCCACCAATACTTTTGTCTCCGACGAGTTTATGCGATCGCGAAGATTCCGCCATTCTTCTGGATTGGGCCGGAGCTGACGAAGCAGGTTATGAGCGGTAAGTCTCCGCTGCTCAGTGACACGCAGGTCCAGGACGCAAACTCGATCAGTGGGTTGAACATTGTTGTATGGCCAAGTTGCCTGCTGCCGGACGAGCAGAAACGAACTGAAGTGAACCAGGCAGTCATGACATCTTTCATGGAACACCATCAGGGCTATCTCCTGAAAGAGTTGATGGTACAAGCGACGAATGCCGAGGAAGTGCAAATCATGATGAACATGGGCGGCCTGTTCCTAGGCGGCGGAGATGGGTATGTTGCTTCTGTGGGACGGCCCCCGCATGAAGTCCTTGCGGAGCCCCACTACTTCGGCGTTACACGCGACCTGGCGCTCCAAAGAATGGGCACGTGGGTCAGCGCCGTTTTCGCTTATCAGCGACCGCAGTTTGGGTTGCGGCCCAGCGAGCAGAAACTAGTCCTCGCTGCGCTGCGAGGTGGAACCGACGAAGAACTATCAGATGAGCTCGCTATCTCTCTGTCGGCTGTAAAGAAGGCATGGCATTCAGTGTATGAGCGGGCGGCGGAATGTCTCCCGCGCTCCATTCTGACTAATGACGTGAGAGCAGAGAACTCGAATGGAGAGCGGGGCAAGCAAAAGAAGCAACATTTGCTCACCTACCTGCGTGACCATCCCGAAGAGCTTCGTCCCTATTCCCGGAAAATCTACAAAGAATCCCAAGTCCGGGCAAGCCGATGAGCATTACGGTCCCATGCCACCAAGGACCTGCGTGAATTCGCCACCATTGTCGCGGCGCATCCAATTCTCGGCCAAAGGTATGCACGGGCTCATTTAGCTGGCCAACGACCGCACGGTCTCAATTCGCCATGCCATCATAAGCTGACCCAAGCTGTGTATTGAGCTTCGCCGAAGCATATCTAACGCGCTTTTAGCCTGTCAGCAGCCATGCAATACTCTTCCCAAACTCACGACTGATCGAAACCGGTCTGCCCCAATCTCCCACCTTGCCGTGTTCCATCGTGGAGAGAGAGTTCCGCTGATTCCTGTTTCCCTTTAATCCCTTTTCCCTGCCGGTATAGCCACAGAGCAGCCCCGTGGGCGCTGGTCTTAACCAACTTCCCTTCTCCAGGCAAGATCCACCATCCGAATTGCGCCATGCAACAACAACAGACGGCTCAATTCACCGCAAAGACTTCTAACCACTAACACAGCTCCTCAGAAAACGCAGCCAGTTTATCTGAGCGGGTAGATGTCTGCTCACGAGGGGCTCATCATCGTCCGAACATGCGACGTGGACTGCGTGTTGGCCCGCAGAATTAGTTGTAAATGGTCTGCCATCGCCTATTGACCCGCCACACAACTCGCAACGTTCTACTGACGATTGCTGTGTCGTGCTGAAGTCCGTGTCTGGGACTTGCCAGTTGTGCGTAGGACCCAGAAGAATGCGCCATTCGAAGCCGTTGCTCCGGGTTGTCGATGCTGCTTTCATCATGACGGACCCCCTGTGCTACCACCGAAAACTGGACTACCGAGGTATCCGGCTTATACCAATCGGGCTTGTACCAATACCAAAAAGTTACGACCCAGGTACTTGCTGCGCAAGCTATCGCGAGGAAATGATTTCGTTCCCGGGTGCCCCGGAAAAATCGTAACTGAGCGAGGACGCGAGCCTGGCACGATATCCCTTGCGGGCATGAACCTCCAGCTTTTCTCCAGTTTTTCGAGCTTCAATGTTGATTCTTCGAAAGCGTCCGTCCGGCGTGAAATCTGCCGGCTTGTAGGAAACAGTGTATCGGCTGCGCAGCTCCTCGCTGATTTTGGCAAAGGCTTTTGCCACTGCCTTTGGATCGGACGGATGGAGCATTCGACCGCCAGTCTGCTCCGCCAGCTTGCGGAGATCTGAGTTTCCCTGACTTGCGGCGAAATCGTTCGTACCTGCGGACCCCATTGAGTAGTTTGTACTGATGGCATAAATGGTGACCTCGGCTTCCTGGGCGGCATCGATGGCGCCCTCCAAACTGACTTCACCGGCATTGTTCTGGCCGTCAGACAGAACTACAAGTACCCGCGCGACCACGCCCTGCTCTGGACGATGCAGTAGTTTCTGGCAACCGGCGCGCACTGCATCGTAAAGTGCGCTTCCCCCTCCCACGGTCAGTTTCTCCACCCCCTGCGATAATAGATCTGGATCGGCAACGAAATCCTGCGTTACCGTGGGGTGGTTTTCAAATCCCATGACGAAGCCCAGGTCGCTGTCTCGCTTCATTGCCTGGTGAAAAAATGCACTCGCCGCGGACTGCTCAAACCGGAAACGCGAGGTCACAGAACTGCTGGTATCGATCACCACACCTACGCGCAACGGCAGCTTCTGCTCATTGCGAAACCCCAGAATGGCTTTAGGCGCCTTGCCATCGTCCATGACAACAATGTCATTCCGCGAGAGGTCAGCAACGGGTTCGCCATTGTGGGCGGCCATGAAGAGGACATTCACTTCGTTCACCTGTTTGGTCAACAACCATTCTCCCGTAGGTACAACGGGATCATGGGGAAGGGTGGCGCATTGAGTACAGTCCTGCGCGTAAGCTGCGTGACAGATCAGCCCCAAAGCGATGATCAGCGCAAACAGCCGCCTCATCGTCATGTTTCCATCTCCGGGTGGGAGCGTGCAAACGGAATGCGTCTTCATGGCCCACCTCCCCGAGCGCCCCCAACTTCAGGGTGCTCAACAGCAACCGTTACCCAGCACGTGTGAAGCCGTTCTCAACCCGTGCCCGCGAAGAGCACGGCTCCTTGCAGGCTGTAGAAAATGCACCAGCGAGTTTTCCCGGGAGACCTGGAAAGACCACCTTCTTTAACCGATCGGATGGCTCATTAACCATTGGGTTAGCGGAACCGTTGGCAGTCGATGCCAGGGATTCGCACCCCCTCGAAGTCGTTTGGCCCCACAGCCTGCGAATCTGCAACTTGTGTAGAGCAAGGCGATCAGAGTGAACCTTTTGAGTTTGGCCCGAAAGGTGCTGCCAACAATGTGCGGCTCCGATCTGCACATCAATACGGAGGCGTTAGGGCCAGCAGATAATGTAGTAGACTCGCACAGTTCAGCGGGAGGTACCTCGATGAACTTACCTCGCCTGCAACGCCAGCGGCTGATTCTGGCCGCGATAGTTTGCCTGACTTTTCCGCTCTCGGGCTTCGCGTCGGACGAACTAGCCCTGACAAAGGACCAGATCAGGCAGTTCCTTCTCACCGCCAAGGTGGTAAAGAGCCATCAGTCCAACAAAGGCATTACCAATCCCTGGCGACTTACGCTTACGGATGGCACCGTGACTCACGATGCCTCGTTCCAGGCGGTTGATGAGCACAAAGCCACAATGCAGACGATCCGCGGCACCGAACTGGGCTTCGTCGATTCTTACAAGTACAACATCGCGGCTTACCGGCTGGCTGAGCTGCTTGGCATTGATGACATGCTGCCTGTTTATGTCGAACGCAGTTGGGCTGGGAACCCTGGTTCGCTGAGTTGGTGGTTGCCGGTCAAGATGGACGAGGTGGAACGCCACAAGCAGAAACTGACGGCTCCGGATCCTGACGCCTGGAACAAACAGATGTATAGAGTACGGGTTTTCGACGAGTTGGTGTACGATACCGACGCCAACCTGACTAACGTGCTAATTGGAGAGGATTGGAAGATTTGGAGAGTTGATTTTACGCGCGCCTTCCGACGCTCCATGAACCTGGCAGACCCCAAAAACCTGGTGCGCTGCGACCGACAGTTGCTTGAAAAGCTCCAGACCCTGGATGGCAACGAAGTGGAGAAACAAACCAAGAACTATCTGAGTAAAGAGGAAGTAAAGTCGGTGATGGCGCGGCGGGACAAGATCGTGGCGCAGTTCCAGAAACTCATCTCTGAAAAAGGAGAGGTGGAAGTCCTCTACTAGTCCATCAACTCGGCCATGCCGTGTGGTGAAGGCAGTGGACCGGACAGCAATCGCTCTACCGTTGCTCGCTGAGGCTATCGTTTCGGGCCATGTACTACAAATCTTTCACGTGAGAGGGAGCTCATATGGTGAAAAGGTTAATTGCTCTGCTGTTCGCCTGCGTACTGGCTTTTCCGCTGTCAACCGTGCTATTCACGCCAAAGGCTGAGGCCCAGGACAAAACCGAGAAGGAGACGCGCTGGGAGGGGACCGTCATCAGAAGCAGTCCCGATAATTCTACGTTAACCGTTCGCAATAAGGACAACGCCGAGATGACTGTCCAGTACGACAAGTCGACACTATGGGTTAGTCAGTACCATGGCAGCAAGAAGACCAATAACATTGATGCGAGCCAGGTCAAAGATAACGATTTTGTGATCTGTAAGGGTAACTACAGCAGCGACCATGTACTTCACGCCACCCTAATTTCCAAGCGGCTTTCGCACTCGCATTAGGTTTCGTTGCATGAGGGGGCAAACCGGACGGCCAGGGTCGCCCGGTTTATTTTGTTGCACTGACGGTAGAAGGGGACACCTACGCCGAGTGTCTGTCAATGACGCCGATGCGCTCCTAAGTCAATCAACCTTGTGACGGAAGACTATGTCAGGGGCTTCAGCACATTAGCGCTAAGACATTTCCTTGTAGCTGTGTTAGTGACGTACGGAGTGGGTGACTCGCCAACATACGGGGCCCAGGCGACGCCCGGCGCTGTGTTGCCGAACTGGGCGGCGCCGGCGGACATCGACCAAGCAGTGCCCCGGGCGGTCACGGAGATTCCCTGTCCCTTGCCACAGCTCCTGCATTGGGTCAGTGATCGGGTACAGGAACTGGTAGCAAACTTACATCAGTTCAGCGCTCGCGAACGAATCGAACACATTGAGATAAGCAGGAAGGGTTACCAGCGCAGAGCCGGAAAAACCAACTTCACTTACGTCGCACAGATCAATCAGTCTGCTTCGGGATCGCCCAGTGTCGAAGAATACCGCACCAGCGAAGCCGCTGATGGGAACGCTCACGGCCAATTGGTCGACACGGGCACGGCCGCGTTCGCCCTAATCTTCCACCGGTATTACATTGAAGACTTTGTGATGAGCTGCGAGGGGCTGGCCGAGGTAAAATCCAGGGCCGCCTGGCAGCTGCATTTCGCGCAACGCCCCAACCGGGGCAACTTCTTTCACGTGTATCGAGTCGGCACCAGCTACTACCCGGTGAAGCTGAAAGGCCGCGCCTGGATTGCGGCCGATAATTACGAAGTTTTGCGGCTCGAGACTGACTTGCTCGAACCGATAGCACAGATTCGCTTACAAAGGGAACACTCGGATATCCAGTATGGTCCCGTTGAATTTCGGAAACAGAATGTTCGGCTCTGGTTACCGCAAATTGCGGAGCTCTACATGGACTATCGCGGGCATCGTTATCAACGACGCCATACCTTCAGTAATTTTCAGCTCTTCAGGGTGGATACCGGGGAGGAAATCAAAGGGCCCAAGGCAGGTCGGAAGAAGTGAGCGGCTCGCCTCCGTGCCATTGTAAACAACTCCCATCCCTCCGCCACCCAACTTCTCAATGATGCGGTAGTGCGAGATGGTTTGGCCAATCACGGAGGACCCCGCTCTGTGCGGGATCATACTAGGAGGGGAGTTCGGGCAAGTCAACGCCAGACGCGCGAGGGAATGGCAGACACATCGGAGGGACGCGGAGACTCGAAGTAGCGCCTCATGCCGCACCTTCTTCCTTCGTCCTGGGATGGCTGTTTGAGCTGGCAGAGCAAGGCATCGCGGGCCCTGGGCAAGGCCCACGGCATTGGCATCTACTCGGTTGAAGAGATCGGATCGTTTCTCGAACCGGCTCGGTCTTCCCGGGAGTCGAAGAAGTTGCCTCCCCAGCCGTTGGAGCGGCATTCACCGCCTGTTCGTGAGTGTCGCGCACCCGCTCCTGGTTCCCAAGCTTAGCGCGGCAAGATTTCCTTCAACGCCCACTCAATCCTATCCACTTCTTCACGAATGACTCGGATCGACTGCTGGTTTTTCGCCGGGTGTGCCGATGGTGCAATTCCTTCCAGGGCGCCGCGGATTTGATGATTGCGAGCCCAAATGAAGTTAAGTCGTGCACGCCTCTCCTTACGGTTTCGGTAAGCATCTCCGACAAACTTAGTAGCCAGCCAGGTAAAAACAAAGCCGAACATAGCTTCGATCGGAATGCGATCCTTCGCACCGTCAAATTCTAGAAATAAAATCCGGTAGGCTGTTTCCCCCATCCCAAACGAGGCAAACAACACGATCCCTCCGAAGAAATACACTTTCAGGCGCTCGATCATTTGAAAACGTATGGAATCGTCGCTTTCGTCGGGTGTTTGCAGAAACTTGATGGCCATGCTGCCCCCCAATGATTGGTCCCGGCTCGCGGACACCAGCCAGCGGTACACGTGCCGATTTACTGAAATGATAATTTGAGATTGCAGCCTACGGCGGGCGCTCCGTCAACCCCATCCAGACAGCGAATAGCTGCCGGAACTGGCCGACGTCGCGTCACGGACAGCGGAGCTGGACAAGGAAGTGGTCATTGGCCCCATAGTGCAAATCTTTTACAAGTCGCTGACGCTCCCATGACACTGGAATACGGCCCCGCAATCTAAGCTGCCCTTTGATTCGAAGTCCTCCGCCTCGAATCGCGCAACCTCATCCGACAAGAATTGGAGCGTAGCATATGAACCAAGGAAAGATCCTCCTTCACTGTTGCGTGATCGGACCGGCCGCGCGGGTTTACCTTGGGCACGGGATTAAAAAAAAGGAGACACTCATTCCGAATGCTCTTTCCTGTGAAAAGCCTTCTCCTGCAAAGAACTCGGCGAGTGCTGTCTGTCACGCCGATCGCCCTGCTTTTTCTTATTGGCGTTCCGGCAAGTTCGCAGACCAATAATTACGAATTCAACGATTCCCATTTCCACCTGACCAACAATATTCAGGAAGGCCCCAACATTCACAATTTCCTGAATATGATGGGGACCAAAGCTGGTCGTGTGGCCTTGTTCGGCGTTCCTCTGCAACAACAGTGGTCCTACCGCGTTGACCAGGACCGAGCGCCGACTTATTACATGCACTCTGACGCTCCGTTGTACTACTACTCGTTTACAGACGCGGCGATTGCGATGGGCTATAGGTCTTTGACGCCAGAACAGCAGGCGCGTTTTGATCCCATGATCACCGGCTTTAACCCGGCGGACATGTATGCCGTGGATCACATCCGCAGGGTCCTCCAGACGTTCCCGGGCGTGTTCACGGGCATCGGCGAATTCACCGTTCACAAGGAGTTCGTGGCCGCGAAGATTCCCGGCGAAGTCGCCAGCCTTCAGAACCCAGCTCTCGATCGTATCCTCGATTTCGCGGCCGAAGTGGGCCTCATTGTCATCCTCCACAATGATATCGACATTCCTTTTGCAAGCGCCGTGGCAAAGGATGAAACTGAACCCGCCTATCTCAACCAGGTAAGAGCCCTTTTCAAGCGCCATCCGCGCACCACCATCATCTGGGCCCATACCGGCCTGGGCCGGGTCGTCACGCCGGCCGTGAACCACCTCGCGCTTATCGAAGCAATTCTGCGCGATCCCGACTTCCGAAACGTCTACACTGACCTGTCCTGGGACGAAGTCGCAAAATATGTCGTCGCAACCCCCGAGGCGACCAGGCAGTGGGCCGATCTGATCCAGCGCTACCCGGATCGGTTCCTGTTCGGCACCGACTCCGCCGCGCCCACCGATCAGTCAACATATATGAAGGTGTTCTATCAATACGCTCCGTTATGGAAGGCTCTCGACCCAGAAACCTCACGCAAAGTCCGCCTCCGCAACTACGAACGCCTGTTCGACGAAGCTCGCCGCAGAGTCCGCACATGGGAGTCCACTCACATCCAGGCTACGCCGTAGTCCGTACTGCGGGCTCCACTGGCACACCACCGTGCCGGCATGCGTCAGCCAAGACCGACGCGGTGGAGCAGATCCGAAGCAGGATCTCCGCCCCTGCTCCAGCTTGCCACGTTCCATCGTGGAGAGGTAGTTCGGCTGATTCCGGTTTCCGTTAAACCCCTCTTCCCTGCCGGTAACAGCCACGGAGAGTAGCGCCCGGACGCTGGTCTTAACCACTTCCCTTCTCCGGGCAAGATCCAACCCACGCTCTGATGAAATCGCTCGGACAACAGAATGAACATCTCCAAGCTCGGCGCTCTGTTCCGCCGAGCCTGCCATCGCCCGACCACAACGCAAGCCGTGACCAGTTTCTAAAGTAGAAAGAAATAGAAATTGCGGTTGCGATCCCTACAACAAAACCTGGCTGATGGTCACGTCATGTGTGATTATCGGAAAAACGCCCATGATCAAATAGCCGAGTGCATCGGTGACGTGATCCAGTCCGGACCTGTTGTCCGGGATTTTGGAACCTTCTTTGTAAGTCAAATTGTCCAGCGCTCGTATTAGCTGCTTGCACTTTGGTGAAATCAGCAGCCGCCGCGAACCTTGTGCGTTGAGCAGCATCGCATTCACGGAATTAATACGATCCACAACTTTGTAGGGAGAGTTCCGATAAACACCCCATCCCTCCCTTTCGATAATCGTGAGATCGGTTTCGCCGGCCGGAGCACTTGTCTTTCTCGACTCGGCGCTAGGATCGGGATGCACGATACCTTCGCGTCCACCATAGCGACGATTGATTTCCTGCATCATTTGTTGTGTATTCGAATTGGGGAGGACAATCTCGTCGATGACGTGACACTGCTCGCCCGCTCGCTGGGCCACGACGGCTGTCATCGGGTTGACATTGAAGTCCATTCCAATCAGCAGCGGGGCGTGGGGTGAGAGTGCGAGCTCCATCACGTTCTTGTCGCGGTCGAAACCGTGGTACACCCGGGCCTGCGAATCTTCGAACGAAGCGCCAAACTCCTGCGCATACTGTTGAGGATGCATATCGCAAGCCTGGGCCGCCAGCTCATCAGGTGAAACGTAGCCGCCGTGCGCGGTGGGACGACGAAAGGTCTGCCAGTTCGGTTTTGATTTTGCGGCGCAGTAAATATCGTAAAAATGGTTTCGACCACGGGGAGTGCCGATGAACAGGGCGCGCCCGTTGCGGTTTGATAGCGCGGGGCGAATCACTAAGTTCCATGTATCGGGCTTCATATCTGCATACTCGTCCAGGACAACATAATCCAGGCCGATACCACGTAACCTGTCCGGGTGATCGGCACCGTGCAACTGAATGATTGAACCATTCCACAATTCAATCAGTAGTTCCTGCTCGCTGGTTCGCCGGCGTGCCGCCGGGGGAACCAAACCCTTCAGAACGCTCCAGGCGATTCGCTCTGCCTGACCATAAGTCGGGGCAACGTAGTAGCACAACGCGTGATCAGTCCTGAAGGCACAAACGATCAGGCACCATATGGCCAATGTTGTTTTACCCCAGCGCCGTCCTGCCACGAGGACCACATGACGCATGACACACGCGAATACGTCAAAGTGGGGTTGCCTAAGGCTCAGAGTCAGATTGGTTTCCGACATCGGAGCCCCCAGAAGAAGGATCAAGCTTGGTGATCACATTCGTTACAGTAGGTTGTCCGACCGACACATCCAGCGGCTTTCGCTTCGGGTACAAATACTGTGCCAGTTCGCTGAAATAGCGTCCTCTAATCTCGACGGAGTTTTTTTCGTCCATTGCGATTCTCGCCATGCCCTCAATAGGATCGCAGGCGAGCGCCTCGAGTATTTCCGCTGCCGTGAGGGTAGCCTTGTTCGGCGTGCCCCGCTGGCGGCCGCCTGTCTTCGGAAGACCGCAAGGCCTCCCACCCGCACCGTTTACGCCCATGGTTGCCCTCCACTCCCATAACGAGCGAAAGAGGCGCAGGAGGCCGCAAGAGGTCCGCGATCATCAACGATACCAACGCCACAGGAGGACGGCCTCTGGCTTTCTGAACAAGCTTTGGCTGGAAAGAGAAGTGGAACTCGAACGACCCGGACTAACCCCGGTCGCATGCAGGTGGCGAGATTTTGACGCCCAATAAATAAGGCGAGACAACTGAGCATGAGGCCTCCGGTGCACCTAACAGTGCCAATCGTGGCCCGCCGCGCAGGCGTCCCGCCTGAACTTCGGGAAAGAACCGGGTCGTTGGAGCGGCCTCCAAGATCCACTTGGAAACCAATTCCATCTACCGCAGTCCTTAAACAGAATCAATCAATGCGTCCCGCAATGAAAGGTCCTAGAGAAACATCCAGTTCCCCAAGTAGAAACTACCCCGTGGTTTGTTTCTTGCCTAGTATCAAGTTATGCACGCCTTCAGCAAACTTTCGTCGGCGGCTGAGATTTTGCTGCAGTCTGCTTTTCTGTTTCCTACGAGGGTTCGAGGTATTTCTGCGTTGGGGTAAATTGCGATCAAAGACGTGTATCCACGGATTCTTTTGTCCCAGTATCAGATCGGGGAATATGAGCGCCGAGACCATGGCGTAGGTCATGCTCGTGAGTGTTCAAATACCTTGCCTCCTGACGCCGCTACTAAGAAGTGGAGGTGTTCGAACCTATTCGTCTATAACCTAGCGAAAGTTGCTGATCAGCACGGCGTCAATGCAGTGCGGGCAAAGCGAACTTCAACCCGCCACCCAATCGGCTCGCAGGAAGTGCCAGCAGATCAAAGCACACCCCAAGGACAGGAATGCCTCGTGAATGTCTGCCCGTTTTTCGTAGCGCACGCGCAGTCGCCGAAACTGATTGAGCCATGCGAAGGTTCGCTCCACCACCCAGCGCCATCGTCCCAATCCACTGCCATGTTCTATGTTTCGCTCGGCGAGCCAGGGCAAGATGTGGAAGGCAAGCAGACCTTGGCGGATTGCCTCCGCGTCATAACCACGGTCGCCTAACACGCAATCAGGGCGATGGCGGGGACGCCCTCGCTTTCCCTGCAAGTGCGGGATTGCCTCAACCAGTGCGAGTGCTTGTTGCGAGTCGTTACGGTTGGCTCCGGTAAGCTGAATAGCCAGTGGAACTCCATTGCCGTCACAAATCAGATGACGCTTGCTGCCGAGTTTGGCCCGATCGGTGGGATTCGGGCCCGTCTGTTGCCCCCAAAAACCGCTCGAACCGAGCAGCTGTCCACGACGGCTCGGGACCAGTCGATCTGATTGACGCGGCCAAGCCAGTCCAATAGCGCAAAGTGAATCAATTGCCAGATACCAGACTCTTGCCAATCTCGCAGGCGTCTCCAACAGGTCATACGCGAGCCGCAGCCCAGTTCCTTTGGCAACATCTCCCAAGGAATTCCACTACGAAGGACAAACAGAATACCTCTGAGGCAGGCCCGATCGGGTAGACGCGGCCGACCGCCTTGTGGTTTGGACTTCGGTAACGGTAAGAGAGGCTCAATCACGTCCCACAGGCCGTCAGGAACCAGTGCGCTGCCATTGTAGTTCACCTCCACGCGCCCGTCAGCTTTGTGGTCCGCAAAATCTGTTCGCTTCGTAGCGGCCAAGTCGCTCCCCATTTCCGAAGCAGCCGAACTTGCCACTGGCGTGCGCGTAGTTTTTGGAAGCTACGCACAGTCCGTCAGCGTCAGCGATTGGATGTTCACGCGACCGAAGCATCCCAACATGTTGCCAACAAAGGTTTAGTGAACCCCCGCACCGTGAAGCTCATCCATCAGCGCCGTTACATTTTGTACCGATTCAGTGATCACATAGGCGTTGTAGGTGCTTTCGCCCGCCGGGAACAAAATATCTCCATTGCCACGGACAACCCCAAAGACATTAAAGTTATATGCGGCTTCAGATGTGTCACCGGGCGTGCAAGGATAACTGTACAACCCGAAGAAGCTTACCGGTCCTCCGCTTGAAGCGCTGACTCCGTAAACACCCATGGCATAGGTCCCCGTAGTATCGGAGAGAATCACGCCCCCAAAATTGGTGTAGAAGGCATAAGTTAGGTCCCCGTTGGCACAGCCATTCTGTATTGAGTTGGTCACTTCGGTAAGTGTTCTTGAGGGCGCGTCGTAAGTCCAAAACCGGTTGAAAGTGCTTCGTAAATAGCCGGCTGGCATGGCGAGCGTGCCCAAGCTGGCGGCCGGAAGCACCAGGTGAGTCGTATATTTCGCCACTGGTCCCATGTTGTTGAAATTTAGTGTTACGTCTTTGCCCATGACCACGCTGTCCCAAAGGATCGGGTGATCGAGGTCGCCGTCAAAGACTGTGGGGTTCCAATTCAGGGGAACGGCTCGTGTAATCTGCGTATTGCCCTGATTTTCAAATCGCACGACAGGCGACCCGTTGCCGCCGTCAAGATAGCCATCACCCGCTTCGTTCGGATCCAGGTCTGGACCACTACCAAAATAAAAGGCTGCTTGAATTTCCGCCCCGTAGCCGTTGTGATTTTCAAACTCCATTCCGTTCCAAGACCAGCGCCAGGTCACCCCGCCGGCCACTTTGTTTGATTCCACCGTTACTCCACCTGCAGACAAACTGAGCAACTCTTCCTTACTGGAAAATCGGGGGTAGCCATATACACCCAATGGAGAGGGCGCGTAATTTGGGATCGTTTCCGAAGGGCGCATCAAGGCATAGTCCCCGGTCTCTGAATTCCAGCCCTCCGAAAGCTGTTCTAGACCCAGAAGCGAAGCCTGAGACCATGGATAGCCCAGAATTTGTTCAAGGGTATAGTCCGGAGGTGCGTTAATACCATCCGCGTGCTCAGCCAGTGAGGCATTTACGTAGCGATTCAGTGTTACGCGGTCGCCGCCTAGCTGATCGGCTACGTAATACATCTGCCCCTCCGAGGGATACATGCTTCGTTCCTCCGGACCGAAGCTTGTCATCCGATCTGTGCCGCCGGGCAGGACCCGGTACAGTATGCGTAGCTTTGTCGGAGTGGGATGAGAAGACGAAGGAGGCTTCTTGGGCGGTCCGGAGCCATACCCGTTATTGCCTCCGCAACTTATTAGCCCCAGGCTGGCGGCCAGAATACCTATCGACCAACAAATAGCCGTGAACGAGACAAATTGCGCGATCCTCGACATGTACTTCCTCAATGAACAGTCACACTTAGAGTGCCGGATGATGCGTGGATTCCGACATTCCAGTGATCGTAATGGTGTAGGTGCTGGATTGGGCTCCTCCATTCCCTCTTGAGCCAGCACCGCAAGCGGTTCAAAATGCCCGTCGCGGAGGTGGCCTAGCACTGCCGCCACCGCAGCGCGCCAGGAGTGCCAAAGCTGAATGCGTGCAAGCCAGTCTTGCAGTCCGCGACATCTTGCATACTCCGAAATAGGCCTGCGTGGCTTCCGCCCCCAGCGACTCGGACCATCATCCCTGGCTGTATCGTCAACGTCATCAAATGCTGCGTCGAGCGCGACGTCCCAAGAGGAATGGCCGTGCTGGTGACAGTTATGGACTGAAGCGTTCATCCTTCCGGAACCAGCACCGCCACCGGATGCCCACCGATTGTGCCTGAGATCTTGAATTTTCCGACCGGGCCGGAGGCTTGCCACGCGCCTTCGACATGCAGTACACCTCCGGAAGTGCCAGAGCCACTCACCGTCAGGTCGGCTACAAACGACTTGTCGACTCCCCAGAGCAGCGTGCCATCCACAATCACATCCTTGGAGAAAGTGCAGCCGGTTAGAGTTGTGGTCCATGCGTCGATCCCATAGTCCGTGTGGAATGTGCCGCCCCTCAACCCAACTCCGTCGCCTGAGCCGAGGATGCTCCGCTGGACGGCGTCCGTTGCGGTCGCCACGGCAACCGTTACTACCCTGCGCTCTGCAACGCCGATCCGGTTATCTCCGTTTGGGTCAACCTCCGCAGGACGAGCCTCTGCTGCCAACAGCGGAAACCGACCCACCGCAGGCCATACCGTTTCCGGACCCTGAGCACAGGTGGTATCCCCAACCTGTAGAGTTTCGATGAACTGAGAGGCAAGGCTGGCGCCGCACTGACTGAATACTGTTCCGTGACCGGTCTCCGACACCGTGACGAATGTGCTGCGGGGAAACAAAGACGCTACCTTACGCACTTCTTCTATGGGGACCTCGGTATCCATGTCACCGTCCAACACCAGTGTGGGCACATTTGGGTATGTCGGGTGGGACGGGGCGACTGGAGAGGATGGTGATGGCTTCTGCCACCACAGGCACTGCGTCACCGTGCTGAACAGCAAGCTGGCGCCGGCTGCTTTCGAGAAGGGTGCGAAATAATCCGACGGGAGCTCCGATATGGCTTTCCTGAACTGTTTTTCTCGCTCGGATATTGAAGCGGACCAGTCCCAGGGCTCGTACGTGTCAACGCACATTGTCGCGTACAGGGCACCCGCGGAGAAAGATATGGGATCACCCTTGTCGGCTACGAGCGGAACGACGCCTTCTGCACCTAACCGCAGCAACGGCGGTTGGTCGCCACGGGAGAGCGCCGCCCCGGCGGCAAGGAGTTCGCCCGCGCTAGCAAAGTGGCCGGTCGGGTGGACGGCGAGGTAGAGCAGCGCCGACTCATCGATTCGAACGTGTACCAGTTTGCCACTTGCGTCGAAGGCGCTTCCTTCGACAGGGTGATGCCTGATAGCTTGTATGAGCTGTGCGAACTCAACGTCGGGGTCGGCATGGTAGGCGGCGCAGGTGGGCGAACGCAGGCAATCAAGCCGAATCTCGCGCGGTGTCGACCGACTTGAGAATCCCTCTACAGTGAACGCCTTCAATTCGGGTGTCCCCTGAGGCGCGTCCAACACGATTGATCGCAAGTGTTCGCCAAAACGAGTCGCATAAGCCGTTACGTCTTCTCCCCCGTAAGACCCTGCGAAATAGTCCACTTTGTCGTAGCCGAGAGCTGCACGAACCGCGTCAGTGTCCATGGCAATGTCACCGGTACCGTAGAAGCTGGCGGAGTCTCCCAGTTGAGCGGCACAGTCCGCTTCGGCGTTGCCGAAGGGCTCAGTACCGTGTTGCAACTTCTGACAGACAATGGTGCTTGACAACCCACGACCTCGGTCATCGACCCCCAGGATGTCGTGCACATCGAGATTTTGCCCGAGCAAAAGAAGTCCCAGCTCGCGCTGGCCAGTCGTCGAATAGCCTGGTCCCCCAGGGTTTGCCATGATTGCGCTCTGCGCCGGGCCGGGATTGGTATGAACGTAAAGCTCGAAGTAAATGCGGATCTTGGCACGGCTTGGGTGCTGGCGATCGAGTGGCACTGGGACATAGCCGCAAATCGCTCCGAGCATTTCTGCCTCCGCTGGACACTGCACCCAAAGGATGTCCGGGGATGCCGTTGCTGGCGGACGCGGATCATGCGGACGCAGTGCCAGCGGGATCGGCGAGTGCGGTTTCTGAGGAAAATGCCGTGTTGCTTCTAATTTATATGCCCGCGCGATATCCTGCCCGTGCATCGTGCTGGCAAGAATCAAACCGGCGCACAGAACCAATAGCAGAACGATCGTGGCGTCTTTCATGCGATGCCTCTAGGGATCGGAACGCTCGCGTCTGAGGCACAGCACAGCGACCGACGCTTCGCGGCTTAGTTAACGATCAGCGGCACCGTAGTTGAATGGTTTGTCGAACCCGAAGTACCGGTAATCGTGATCGTGTAAGTCGTCGAGCCAGGGCCGCCGCTGCCGCCGCACCCCACTTGAACGATCAACCCCTCAAATAGGACAGCGCCCAATAGGTAAAATATTAGTTTTCTACGGGTGAAGCACCGCGAACCAAAACCCGCTCCCACCATGCCCAAGACCGCAACCGGCCACAGGAACAGTGACGAGACCGAATTGTGACCTAGAGGAACTAGCGAGGCGGTTGCAGCGCCAGTGTTGATGGTCAACGTCGCTGTTGCATTACCGTTGGCGTCGAAAATTACGGAACTTGGAGTGAACGAGCAGGTCGGAGCCGACTGTGCCGGCTGCACCGAACAAGCAAGCGCGACCGGATTATCGAACGAATTGAGATGAGCAAGGCTTAACGTTGAGGTAGAACTTTGACCACGGCTCACCGTTCCTGGCATCGGTGCAGACGCTGAGATGGAGAAATCGGCGCCGGTCGTGTTGAGCAACACGCTGATGTTATTCCCGGGCGAGTTCGTGACCACAAGATCTGGCGCGTTATCCTGGTTGAAGTCTGCTGCCGCCGCCCCCCATGGTGGCACGAGAATTGGTGGAGATCCCGCGTCGCCGACGGCAAAGCTCAAGGGCGATTGAAATGTTCCATCCCCATTGCCTTGGAAAAGACTCGCGACCCCCTCGGACGATATATCTATGATCACGAGATCGGGTTTGCCGTCTCCGTTGAAGTCGGCAGCGGAGGTAGTTCCAAATAGTGGAAGTGTCGCTGATGACTGTTGAAAGCTGCCATCACCATTCCCAGCCATTATGAGGGTTCCCTTCGCGTGAAATGTAACAAAACCCAGTGCGACATCCGGCTTGCCGTCCAGGTTGAAGTCTGCCAAGACCAATTGGCTTCCGACGGGAAGGCCATTCGTAACGATTCCATTCTGGAAGGTGCCGTCTCCGTTGCCGAGCAGAACAGTAGTCAGCACGGCCCCAAGCCCCTGGGGCCGTTCTGTGATCAGATCCAATCTTCCATCGCTATTGATGTTGGCGACTGCGACGTTTGGCCCGCCCGCCGGATAGTCCACATGCGCTTGAAAAGTACCATCGCCGTTGCTTAGGAGAACGCTTAGCGAGATCGGAGTGACCACCGCAAAGTCAAGGGCGCTGTCTCCGTCGAAGTCGGCCACTGCCAGAGACAGAGGGCCACTCGCAGTCGCGAGGTAGGTCACGGGACGAAATGTCCCGTCGCCATTGCCCAGCAGCACGCCTACGCCTGAGCTATCGATCAACACCAGATCGGCCTTGCTGTCTCGATTGAAATCGGCAGTTGCTATCGCGAAGGGATTCTTCCCACCTGGAACGTTATTTGCCGACTGAAACGTGCCATCACCATTTCCGAGCAGAATGCTCACATTCCCGTCGTCGCCAGCGTTGGCGTCGCCATTGTTTGCCACCGCCAGGTCTGGCGTACGGTCGCCATTGAAGTCGTCGACGGCTACAGCCTTCGGAGCCACTCCGGTGGAATACTTCACGGCGGGCTGGAATCCGACAGTGGCGTGCATACTCGTGCTGAGTGAGCACAGGGCGAACAAAGTTACGCGGAGAACGGCAACACATCTGTGCTTGGTGTACACGACGTTATCCCTTTCCTAACTTGAGGAAAAGAAGGCAGCAGGGCTCGCGCCCCGACCTTTTTTCGCGGCGGAGAAGGCGATCTAGGCCAGCCCTCGCTCCGGCTTTTCGACACCCTCTTCCTGCCCTGGCTAGTGGCAAAGTCGCTCGTTACCGTGAGCCCGTCAATAGTTCGCAGCTGTCGTGGTTGTGTCTTTTTGCTGTCGAGCCAAGCGATTGAAAGTGGGCGGGTTGGAACCCAGGTAGTCGCGCTGTCTAAGGCTTTCGAAACAGTGGTAAAATCTGCCCTACAATGGGGGTGCTCGCCTCCGTGAACACTGCCAGTCCAACCCAGGTTATTCGCTTCGGCGTCTTCGAAGTTGATCTGCGTGCCGGAGAGCTGCGCAAGCAGGGCGTGAAGGTGAAGCTGCAGGAACAACCCTTTCAGGTCCTTCAGGTGCTACTCGAAAGACCGGGCCAGGTTGTGACTCGCGAGGAACTGCGTAAGCGCATTTGGCCGTCCAACACGTTCGTGGACTTTGATGGCGGAGTAAATAATGCCATCAAGCGACTGCGGGAGGCCCTAGGCGACCAGGCAAATACACCGAGATTCATTGAGACCCTGCCGCGCCGGGGATATCGTTTTGTCGCGATCCCCAATGGAAGCAGTGACGCGACGCCCATCGCCCCAGTCCCGGCGAAAGCGAACGGGAAGACTAGTTCGACCAGCTCGCGTCGGGCGTTAAGACTCGGACTAGGCGCGGGACTCGGCATTAGTGTTTTGCTTTTGGCTTTGCTGGGGTTTCTGCCTGCCAGCATGTGGCATCGCTTCTCAATGAGCCGCACGCCTCAGATTCGCTCCATCGCCGTTCTGCCGCTTAAGAATCTCTCCGACGATCCCATGCAAGACTATTTCGCGTATGGCATGGCAGAGGAACTGATCACTGACCTCTCACAAGTGCGGGCGCTGAGGGTGGTCTCGCACACATCTGTTCTGCGGTATGAGAGTACTGATAAGACTCTGCCGCAAATCGCCCGGGAGCTGGGCGTAGATGCAGTGATTGAAGGCGCTGTGCAACGCTCTGCTGATCGCGTGCGCATCACGGCGCAGTTGATCTATGCGCCTAAGGACACAAATCTGTGGGCTCGCACGTACGATCGCGATCTACGTGACGCGTTGGCATTGCAGAGTACGGTGGCAAAAGAGATCGCCGATGAGATTCGAGTCAATATGACGCCAACCGAGACCGTACGCCTAACGAAGCCGAGAACGGTGAATCCCGAAGCTCTGCAGGCGTATTGGAAAGGCCAGTATTACCTGTCTACTCTAAAAGCAAACTCCTACGCCCAGGACAAAGACAAGGCCGATCAGCAAGAGGAGTTCCGCCAAGCTATTGCGTACTTCGAAGAGGCAATTCGGCGAGACCCAACCTACGCCCCAGCCTATTTGGGATATTCGGATTCACTGGCCTTCTTTCAGGACGACGTGGACTCCTCCCCCTCCCCAACCACAGTTCTGGCTAAAGGAAGAACGGCGCTGATGAGAGCATTGGCACTCGATGACACACTGGCCAAGGCACATCTCGCCCTTGGCAACGCCTTCTTCTACGCTGACTGGAACTGGAACGGTGCGGAGAGGGAATACAGGCGTGCGCTCGATCTCGATCCGAACTCTGCTGTCGCTCATTGCTCTTACGCTGGCTTCCTAGACTCTATGGGACGATTTGATGAGAGCTTTAAAGAGCAAGAAGTCCAACTCCACCTCGATCCCGACCTGGGCTGCCCGGTGATCTCTTCTCTCATTCCTCTCGAGCCACAGATCGAACGTGAGCGGAGATTTATGGAAACACACGGTGCTACAAATGAGCGTTACTGGAACCTGGGCCTGTTGTTATGGAAGGCAGGTCGGCTGAAAGAGGCTAACGAGGTGTGGCAAGACTGGATGAAATACCTCGGCTATGCGGACGTTGCGCATGCGATGGGCCGCGCTTACGCAAAGGACGGTTATCCGGGCGCTATACGCGAATGGGCAAAGGCTGGGGAGGGAGCAGCCAAGCAGAGACACGTGGCAAGGATCATGATGGTGTACATGTATGGAGTGCTTGGTGATAACGATCGAGCGTTTACCTGGCTTGAGAAGGCATTCAGCGAGCATGAGAGTTCAATGCCGTCTTTGAAGACTTTTATCGCTTGGGATCCAATCCGCTCCGATCCGAGGTTTAAGGAGATGGTACGACGTGTGGGGCTGCCGGAATAGCATGGTTCACGCTCATGTGGGCGGATTCAAAACTCGCGGGTGTCGTTTTCCTGTCCCTCGGCGTATTTCTCTCTGTTTTTGCTTTTGGCCAGACGCAAACAACTGGCCGGATTGCCGGTACGGTCCGGGATACGCAAGGCGCAGTCGTCGCCGGGGCGGAAGTCGTCGTCGAAAATTCAGCTATTGCCGACAAGCGTTCTGCGATGTCCGATACCACTGGGAATTACGCGGTGCCATCGCTGCCACCCGCCAACTATGAGGTCAGAATTCAGGCGGGGGGCTTCACTCCCGCGGTATTCCATGGCATCCGAGTCGGTCTAAACGAAACCGCAACGGTAAACGCGGTCCTGCAAGTCGCCCAGAGCAACGTCGAGGTAAACGTAAGTGACGCGCCGCCTCTTGTGCGGAGCGACAGTTCTGAACTGAGCACCACACTGGACTCGCGCCGCCTGACCGAATTGCCGCTCCCCACGCGCAATTTTCTCCAACTTCTGAGGCTTGCTCCCGGAGTCAGTGCGCCGTTAACCAACAACAACGCCATTGGGCGCAATTCGCCGAATGTTTCCGTTAACGGCTCACGCGTAGCCCAGAACAACTATCGGATCAACGGAGTGGATGCGAATGATATTTCTCTGCACGTTTTCGCCGATGTCGGCGTTCCAGCGCCGGAGAGCATTAGCGAAGTCAGCGTACAAACCTCGGTTTACGACGCGACCGTCGCAGGCGCGGCCGGTAGTATGCAGTTAGTCACCAGGAACGGGAGTAACTTCCCGCATGGAAACGCGTACGAATACTTCCGCAACGAAACCTTCAATGCAAATGATGCAAATCTACAAACCATAGGTGAGCGCCGGCCTGTTATGAAGCGCAATGTCTACGGCGCCACTCTGGGCGGCCCCATTCGTAAGAACAGAGCTTTCTTCTTCGTCTCTTATCAGGGAACGCGAGAGTCGAACGGAGCCACGGACCAAAGCCTCTATAAGAGTGTCTTGATTGCTCCCGGACTTACCAACGACCGCTCTGCAAGCACTCTCATGAATACATTCGGAGTGGCTTCAATCGACTCGATTTCGCTGAAGTTGCTCAATCTGACGCTTCCCGACGGCAAGTTTCTGATTCCCACACCCCAGACTGCCAGTGGCCGGGTTACAGGCACGGCGCTCTCGACTTTTCAGGAAGAACAATTCAATACGAATCTCGACTACCGTATCGGCTCAAGGGATTGGTTGTCGGGAAAATTCTTCTTCGCTCATGCTCCTCTGTTCAGCGCGCTCGCCGGAGCCAACTTTGGCGTGCCGGCCAGCCTGCCGGGTTTCGGCACGTTCATAAATGTCGACAACCGCTTACTCTCACTACAGGAGATTCACACATTTAGCCCCGCAGCAGTGAATGAAGCACGATTCGGCTTCAGCTTCATCAGGCACGATGAACTGCCGCAGGAAGCGGTGGAAGACAGTTCCATTGGGATTCATCGCTCCACCGCAGACCAATATCCGGGTTTGCCATTGATTGTGATGGGCCGCGATACAGGCGGCGCCTCGATCGGGACCTCAGACATCACCTACCGTGGCACTACGCCTTCGTTAGAATTTGCCGATGTTCTCGCTCTTCAGCGGGGAAGACACAATCTTCGTCTTGGGGGCGAAATCCGGCACTCCGAGTGGCGCGCGCGCGCGGGAATATATTCGTATGGAGAAGTCGACTTTCCAACGTTTCAGGATTTTTTGATCGGGAACACTGGCGCCTCTCAATTTCTGGACGGTACTTTTGGTTTTGCACACCTCGGTACCGGGTTAACGAACCGAGACTTTCGTACCACCGATTATCATCTGTTTATACAGGATGACTGGAAGCCTTCCGCAAGACTTACCTTCAATCTGGGCCTGCGATATGAACTGGACCCACCTCCCTATGACACGCAAGGCCGCATCGGTGGGTTCGATCCGGAGCTTTACCTTCCACCCTCGGAAGTGGACAGTAACGGTTTTCCGATGGGCCCGCCTGCTGCGGGCATCTTCGAGGCGGGGAACGCACTCCCTCAATACAACGTGCCTGGCGTGGTGAGAGTTGGAAACCGTGCGATCAAAAGCATCGATCCAAACAATTTCGGGCCGCGGGTCGGCTTTGCCTGGTCTCCTCTGGAATCCGGTCGATTGGCGGTTCGCGCCGGGTATGGGATCTTCTTTGGACGTCCATCGTTTTTTTATCTTGCGCTGGAATATTTTGACCCACCCTTCTTCCTGGACTCCGAGACCTCAGGACAGCCCTTTAGTACTCCTTTCGTCACCGCGCCGCCCGAGAGCAGTTTTCCGTTGGTTCAGCCGGGCAGCACTATCACTGGGTGGTCGATCGATCGCAACGCCCGCACTCCTTACAGCCAGCAATTCAATGCCAGTTTGCAGTACGAACTGTTGCGTGACACAACGCTGGAGATTGCCTATGTCGGCTCTCGTGGCGTGAAACTCTTCCGTAGCGTTGCGGTCAATCAAGCCCGGATTGCGAGCCTGAATCATCCCATCACAAACACCGTGACCGGCCAAGTAATCACCGACAACACAGTTGAGAACGCCTCATTGCGGGCATCTATGCAGGGAGTGAGCAGCGCGTTTTTCACTCTGAACCAGTCTACTGCCCAGTCCAATTACCATTCCCTCCAGTTGACCTTGAATCGTCGGGTTTCCCACGGGCTGCAATTCTCGGCTTCGTACACTTTTTCGCGCTCCATCGACAACGCCTCCAACCCAGGCGGGGGCGCAAATTCGGATGGCTCTCTAGACCGGAGTGGCGGATTCGACACAGCCAATGTTTGGGGAAATCAGTTAAGTGCTCGCGCTAATCGGGGCTTGTCGGATTTCGACCGCACTCACTATTTCGTTTTCGATGGAATTTGGGACATGCCCAGTCCATCTCTTGCACGCAACTCGGACGTGGGACGAGTATTGCTCTCGCATTGGCAGCTTTCAGGAATCGTCACAATCATGTCAGGTCTCCCAGTCGACATTTTCGATCCCAGCGGTGGTGGTCTTTACGGGCTGTTGGGGGCAAGACCAAGTTGGGGGCTAGGAGCAAACCGGAAAACCGCCAGGGATAACATCCCTAAGGGGTACTACTTCAACCCATCGGCGTTCGTCCAAGCTTGGGTGCAACCTGGCCAACCGATCCCGAGCACCCATGACGCGACGGCTTTAGCGCCGGATGGCGGAACAGACTTCGGCACTGTTGGGCGTAATGTGCTGCGCGGTCCCAGTCAGAGCAATGTTGATGTTTCCGTCGGGAAGCAGTTCTTGCTCACGGAGTCGACAAACCTGGAGTTCCACGCGGACTTTTTCAACTTACTGAATCATGCCAGCCGGGACAACCCTGTCAGTGACATAAGTGTCGCCGACTTCGGGCGGATTGTCAGCTTCAGCTCCAGTCCACGCATCGTGCAGTTGTCACTTAAGTTAAATTTCTAGAGCTGGTGCCCACATTTGCACCGTTTGCAAATCATCGTGCCGTGCTGTCTTAAGACTTTGTGGCTTCCTGTGCTTATCGACGGCCGGCCGGTTTTGTTAGAGGCTCTAAGGACGCAGGGGCGTATTCGACTCCGCCGTTGGTACTTGGCAACTATTCAGTGACAGTCGAACTATGTCGGGACAGATGATGGCAAGCTATATAAAGTCTCCCCCGTATTCGGGGGCGGCGGACCGGCATTGTCCAGTGACACGACAAACTGGCCGGTTGCGGTCGTGACCATTGGAACCAGCAATGTGCTGACGGGACCCGTATTGGACACTGCAGACGCAAGAATTTTTCTTGGCGACGGGAATGGATATCTCTACGCGGTCAACTCGCCCGCACCAGCGAAAACCACTTTTGCAAGAGTGACGATCGGCTGGGTAGGCCATGGTCCCGGCACGGGGATTCTTGCGTTTGTGAATGACCGCCAATCCAGCTGTTGCAAACAGACTGAATACGATCGGCAGCAAGAATCATCACGCCACGCTCGGGATCGCGCTTCTCTTGAACGAGCATGGGGCCTCCTTTCGGTAGAATGGCAGGCGGTACCTCTTTAAGGGGAATTATCGTGCATCGGGCATTCGGACTGGATATTCCGCAAACCTTGGAAGATGTTTGTGATCCGACGCGCTTAGCGTTAGTCGTGTATGACATGCAAGTCGGGATCGTGAATCAAATCAAGAATGGCCAGAAGATTACCAACAGGGTTCTCCAGGTCCTGGAAGCGGCACGGGGAGCGGGAATTCGGGTTTTCTTCACCCGGCACATGTCTCTGCCTAAGGAACTGATGGGAGTTTCGCAGTTGCGAACGGCTATGGCCTGGCAACGCGTGACTTCGGTCAGCGAGGTCAAGCCTTGGTTCCTGCGGGACTCGCCCGGTTTTCACTTGATTCCCGAAATGAAGCCACTACCGAGTGAGGCGGTATTCGACAAGATCATGATGTCAGCTTTTGAAGGCACTCCGCTGGACATCGCGTTCCGCGATTGTGGGATTGACGCGTTCGCCATCGTGGGCATCGCCATGGAAATCGGCATCGAACCGACCATACGACATGGCTCTGATCTTGGCTACGTTCCGGTGCTGGTCGTGGACGCCTGCGGCTCCGGCCATCAAGATGCGGCAGCCCGTTCGGTAGCCAGCCTTGCCTTCGCGGGCGACGCATTCCTTACGGACGTCGAGGCCATCAATGCTCAATTCCGGCGCATACAGTCCAGCGTGCCGCCAGATTGAATGATCGGGTTCAATCTGCCGGAGAGGTTGCATTCAGATTTCGGTTTTTCTATTGTTTCGATGCCTCGACTAGACGATCGTTTTCACAAAAATTTGGATACTGCCGGGCCCCAAACATACGTGACGCAATTAGGGGATTTGGCCCATTGGCTGCCTTCTAAGCCGCTTCCAGGACCGACAGAATATTCCCTGCCGGATACTTGAACCATGCGATCGCCAGCTAGTTATGACGGGCGAACCTGGTAGACGCCTTGATCGCACTAAGTCGGAGCACAGCGGCCGCGGCGGTGTATTTCACTGCGTCCTTTTCGTCGGACATATATTTCTCGACTGTTCTGAGTGCAGATCGGTCTCCGCGTTTGGCTAGCGCTTCAAGGGCAGCTGTCTGCACGATCCAGCTTTTGTCGCCGGTCGCGTCGATGAGTGCTTCGGTCGTTGCCGGGTCCGGGTCCCTGGCGAGAACCTTCGCAGCAGCCGCACGGACTGGAGACGTGTCATCCTTCGTGATCACCTTAATAGCTCCCCATCCGATACCGGCAAAGGGAACGAAACCGATTCCTTCTTCAAAGCCAAGCGCCGCCATTTTTTTCGGATCATGCAAGAGAGACGCCTGGGATGAGATCAGGCCTTTTCCAGCCTTCCGTTCGCCGTTCAGAACTTCGAAGTACACCTCGTAGGCCGAATTGTCATGCATCAGATCCAGAGAGTGAGCGGCTGCGAGGACAACGAAGGGATCCAGATCATCGAAAGCTGCTCTCAGCTTGGGGATGCTGGCCCTCGACCTCATTTCTCCCAACGCCGCCGCCGCGGCCGATCTCACTTCCGGCTTGCTATCGGTCAACGCCTTCTCCGCGAGTTCGGCGCTCCTCTTGTTGTTCGGGATCAGGCCAAGAACGAGGACCGCCGTGGCGCGATTGGTCGTCTTGTCGCTCGTACAGGCGCTTTCGAGTAACCGCCAAGCCTGCTCCCGCGGATTCGGACGAACTTTGGAGCGGGCTGGAGGTGGCTGTCCAGGCTGACTTGCTGTCGGCTGTATCGCAGGATCGTTGACCACTGGCGCGTTTGGACTCGGGTGCTGTTGCATCAGTGAATTCGATGGCGTTGATGGCATAGTGGGCTGTTGCCTGCCAAACGAATAACAGCAGACGATAAGCACGAAGGTATAACTTCGGAGCAATACTAAATTTGTGCGCATGGGATGAACCGACTTGACAATGACTAGATTTGAAATCCTTTTTTATTGCACCAAACCCGGACAGTTTACGTCCGGGCTGCGTGTCTTACTTCGCACTTCCCTTCACCATAGAAACAGCCTCCGCCAGACTCAGCCCAGACGGCAACGCTTTAAATTGGCTCCTTACCTCGTGCTGTTGTTCACCGATCGAATGAAAGAATAGCGCCCTTCCCGTGATGTGAACGTCAAGCAAAGACATCTCCCAATCCTTGCGCGCAGCTTCGGATTGCACGACTTCGAATCTGCCTCCCTTTCGAAGCTTGCCAAGAATTCCAAATCCGAAATCAACGTCCGAGGTCAATGTTCCCGAGAGTTTTGCCAACCGCGTTTGTTTGGCGTCAATAAGAAGCTCACCCTCCATGCCGTGAAACACTTTGGCTTCGTTGCTTGATGGCCGGAACTTCGGATTAGGCCGGAATTTCAATCGAACCGATTTGCCCTCACGGCCGGCTCGGATAAACAGGAAAGCGTCGGGCAACAGCTTCATCAGTTCGGCTGATTTGTGACCATCTGCGTCGATCTCGTTTCTGTTTTTCTTCCTGGCATCAACGCTATTTTCCAGCTTTTGCAACTGTTCAAGGGCATGCTTCCGTTCTTCCTCCGTCGGTGGGTGCCCGTCGATTGCGATCGGCCATTTTAGCCAGCATTCTGGCATTTGTACGACTCTAGATATTTCGGTTCGTCCCGGTTTGCTTTCGGTATCCACATACATCCAGTATCGCGGATGCTTTTGTGACTTCAGCTCGTTTTCAACCATTCTAGAAACCAGAGCCTGAGGGTTAACCTGAGCGGCCGCGGCGGTCGTAATAAAAAGGAGAAAAGATAGCACCACCCGAAATCGCCATTGTTGTTTGTACTTGTTATTCATTTTCGTTCTCGAAGGTGGCCAGAAACCGAATCGCCACGCAGGAATACGGTTCCAATGTCATCAGTTCTAGTTAAGGGGAGAAAACTGCTGGCCAAAACCCCTCCGAACGGTCAATGAGGGATGGGAGATGATGGATGAGAACGGGAGGCAGAAGTGCCCCCCGTGGATGAGTGGCTATCCCTTCAGTTCAATTTGGATCAATTCAAACGGGCCGCCAAGATTCTCGGGATCGTGTTCGAAAGCATCCATGTGCATGACTTGACCTGCCTTCGCCTCAATGTTTTCGCTCTTTCCATCCGGGTATATGAACTTGGCTTTGCAGTCGTTCAAGAAGACAGAAACCGACTCGGGATGGCTGTGCATCACTGACTTCTCTTTGGCTCCGTACTTGATGCGTACGACACGGATTTTGTCATTCTCAAACTCTACTGTGTAGTGCCGGGAATCGGCTTTGACTGGGTCAACTTTTGGGTTTGGCATTTGTGCAGTTGCCATGGTGATTCCTCCTTTGGCAGCAAAGTGTATTCCTGAGTACTCAGTTTTGCAAAAGTGTGGATGTCGAGCGGATCAATCCTGAGACATCGGCTTTTTCGACGTAAATTTCTGGTTGCCCATTATCCGACCCGGAATTGTCCAACTCTGATCGTGCGATTCATACGTCGCTCGTCGCAAGAAGGTTCTAGCGGCACCAGCGCGGCGTGCGCCGGGCTCTTTGCCACTTTCCGGGACCAGAAAATCACAGCCCCTAGGACGTAAATCGAGCAATTGACCGGTGAGGTATGGAGACAGCATGGTCAGTTGCCGGTACGCCCTGCGAAACATACAACTCGACAGTCATGACTAGATTGCGGGCTAGAAGATACAATGCATCGCGCAGGTCGACAACGGGGATGCATGAATCGTGAACGGTTCCATCTGCCGCACGTTAGGAACTACAACTTCAGGTCTGGTGGGAAAGCACATGCGAAAATCGTTGATTCTTTGGTTGGTGATGGTCGTTTGTGCAATGGCCTCGTCGAGCTCTGTCATGGCGCAGTCGGCCGGGGGCACGGGATCTCTCGGCACTGCACGAGCAATTTCTGCTGGACGCCGCGACCGGAAATTTGCCGACCGATTCCTTTGTCGATCCTGCTTACACGTTGATCGACTTGGCGAAGGTAACGACGACCGTTATACGGGAACGGACGGCATTCGATCCCACCACGGAGATTTAGGCTTCTTGACCATGTCCCTCTACGGCCTCGCGAATCTCACTCCGGCGCGCTGCTCGGTATCGGACCAAGAGGATGAGGGCGCTGTGACGGCACGAATAACATCGAGGGCGGGCATTCCCCCGTCACGCAGATTCAAAAGTCGTATCTATTCACGATAGCGAACCAGTGCATCATCCAAATGGCACTTGACCGGCCCCAGCCAAGGCTCGTAATTCCGCCACTGCAAGAGGCCCTCGCGGAAAACCGGCTGCCGGACCTGTTCTGAGCTTGCTGTAGCAACACTGCGGCCTAGTTTGTAGAACTCAAGGCAGACCGGTTCAAATTTCAGGTCGCAGAATTCCAGGAGGCGCCGCACATTTCGCTCCAGGTCTTCTATTACATCCTCATAACAAACCCTAAGTATTCGCCCGGGTAGCACTGCGTCCCAGTGTTGCATCAGTTCAATATAGGTTCGGTAGTAGCGCGCGATATCCTCCATTCTGTATGAAAACTCCTGCCCGCTGGCGAACAGCTGCTTCAGGTTGCTGAAGCAAGAGGCCATAGGCTCACGTCGGACGTCGATGATTTTAGCATTTGGCAGTATCAAGTGGATGAGCCCAACATGGCGGAAATTGTTCGGCATTTTATCGATGAAGAACGGCTTATCCCCACGATAAACACGCGTATCGGTTATGTAGCGCTTTCCGAGAGTACAGAATTCGTTAGGCCCAAGATCGGCGAGCACGCCTGGATAGCGCGGGCTAGAAGGATGCGATCGAGGTCCGTCTAGCTCTCGCACGATTCGAGGGACGTGCGGCAGTTCCTGCGTGCCATGGACCTTTGAATGTGATGCGAGGATCTGCTCGATCAGGGTTGACCCAGAGCGTGGCAATCCGACAATAAAAATCGGATCTGAATCCGGTGCACCGAACCCGCCTCGTGCCGCGAAGAACTTCGCGGTGCACACTTCGATTTGTTTTCGCGTATTGATTTCGATGATTTCCGGACGGTAGCGGGTTTCGGCGTGTTTGAGTGCGTTACCGCGCTCATAGAATTGCCAGGATTCCGCGTATTTGTTTCGGTTTTCGTACGCTTTGCCCAGAGCGAAGCAGAGGTGATAGCGATCAACCTGGCGAGCGGACGGCAAAGCCTCCTGGGCGCGCATGCTCGCGATCTCGTCCTCGAAAAAACGATACGTCTTGAGATTAGCCAGGCTCCAATAAGCATCACCGAAACCGGGCTTGATAGCCGCTGCCGCGTGATAGCACGAGATAGCTTCTTTCTGCTGGCCCATACTCTTAAGAGAGTGGCCGAGCGCAACATACAGTTCGGCCGAGCAGGGAGAGTCCGCGAGCAGCCGCCGATAGACTTCGATTGCAGACTGATGTCGTCCAAGGCCGACGCACGCGACCGCGTAAAGGGAAAGAAGATCCCTGTTGCCCGGCTCGATTTCTAATAAGGAACCGACTACTTCGTGGGCCTGCAAATATTTTTGCCCGTCAAGCAGTATCCGAACATAATCCAGGCGCGCGGCCCGATAGTTCGGTGCGATTTGCAGAGCGGCTTCGAATAACCGTTCTGCTTCATCGAAGGCGTTGCATTGCTGTTTGATTCTCGCCAGCAGCCGCAATGCCTCGGCATGGTTGCCGCCATGGTTCAGATACGCACTAAGAATGTCTTCAGCCACCGCGAGGTCGCCGTCCGAAAACAGGCTTCCCGCACGGACGACCTCTGGGGGCAGCCCTTGCAGCATCGAGACCTGCTCACGCGCGGCAACGGCGCCTTTTGCCTGTCCAGTTTGGCGATACAAACGTTCGAGCATGGTCCAACTTTGTGTCAGTGCCGGGTTGAGGTTCACCGCTCGCAAGAAGGCATCGATCGCGCGCGGCGCATCACCCAGGGTCATGTAGCAGGAACCGCGTTCCTGGAACAACAGACTGAATCCTGGATGTTGCTGCTCCAACCGCTCCAAGGTCGCTAGTGCTTCGGTTATCTGATTCAGACATCGCTGGTTGGCTGCGACCAGGTAAAGGGCGTCGCGATTCTGAGGTTCTTTCGAGGCAAGCGTTTCGGCAGCGGCGAGCGCTTCGCTATGGCGGCGAAGCTTGCTCAGTTCACGGATGCGGACCACTTCCATCTGAATCGGTGAGGATGCGCGCGGGCTTGACACGACAACGGATTATAGTCTGCAAGCTGGACAGATTGATTCCAGCTTTCCACAGGTTGAGCTCAAATTCATACATGTTTCATCTCAAATTCATCGAACAGTAATCTGCACTCGATAAAACTTTCCTAATTCCCAGGCGATGCTAAATGTTTCCGTTAACCACACTTGGTTAGCGACTCTCTCAATTTCACATTCTCTGAAACGAGGACAGCCCCATGTCTATCGATCGACGTAAATTCCTGCAATTGACGGGCGGCGCGTTCGCCTCTCTGGCAACGCTGAAAACAGATATCGCTAAGGCAATGAACATCCCTGCAAATAACCGCACCGGCACGATTAAAGATGTTGAGCACATCGTCATCCTGATGCAGGAAAACCGTCCTTTTGATCATCATTTCGGCACGCTTCAGGGGGTGCGCGGATTCAACGACCCACGGGTAGCAAAAATCCATCTTCCGCTTAAGAGCGGGAACGGAAGCAAACAGGCTTCGGTCTTCTTACAACCGGCTGGCGCAGAGAATGAAGCCAATGGCTTCGCGGTCCCGCCGAACTCTGCCAATTTGGGTGGCCCAGCAGATGGAGTCGACGTCATCCCGCCATTCCGTATAAAGCCCAATAGCGTTAGCCCGGGTCTGAAGAGTTTGGGCGGCCTCTATATGCCGGGAACCGATCACTCGTGGGCGGGAATCCATGCCGCCTGGAACGATGGTCAGTATGATCAGTGGGCAGTCAAAAAAGGTCCTATGGCGATGTCGTATATGAATCGCGATGATCTCCCGGTCCACTTCGCTCTGGCGGATGCATTCACCGTCGGCGACAACTATTTCTGCTCGGTAATGGGACCGACCAATCCGAATCGCATGTACATGTGGTCGGGCTGCATCGGCAATCTGAGCAACCTGGGCCCCGGCGGGGCTGATGGTCACGGCGCTGGGCCGATGACCTACAACGGCCTCAGCATCAACGGTGCATTCTGGACCTACCGGACCTTCCCCGAAGTGCTGCAGGATGCCGGCGTGAGTTGGAAGATCTACCAGGATCTCGCAGGGCCGCCCGGACCGCCGTTTTTTGGAGACGGCGAGGGGTTCGGCAATGCCTTCACTGGCAACTTCGCGGACGGCACGGTGCTTTACTTCAATCAGTATGCGACTTCAACGCCGGGATCACCGCTCTTCGATAATGCCGCCACGGGCACCGATATTCTAAGCATCATCCCACCCAGTGGAGCACCCGCGCAGGATTGGGTAACCTGGGCCGAGCACCAGTTCGATGACTTCCGAAACGATGTGCAAAACGGTAAGCTGCCACAGGTCTCCTGGATCGCCGCACCCGCCGGGTATACCGAACATTCAGACTGGCCGATCAACTACGGCGCGTGGTACATCGCGCACATTTTCAACATCCTGGTGTCGAACCCCGACGTGTTCAGCAAAACTGTGTTCCTTATCAACTACGATGAGGGCGACGGGAGCTGGGACCACATCGTTTCACCTACTCCGCCTCGGACACCGGACTTCGGGGCATCGACCGTCAGCATCGAAAACGAGATCGTGAATGAGGACGGCGAACCTGCAGGTTTCCCGCCCGGTCCGATCGGCCTGAGTACGCGGGTGCCGTTACTTGCGATCTCGCCGTGGAGCAAGGGAGGCTTTGTCAATTCCCAGTTGTTCGATCACACGTCGCTGATCAAGTTCATCGAAAAACGTTTTCGAGTGTTTGAGCCTAATATTTCTCCGTGGCGACGTGCTGCCGTCGGTGACCTGACTTCGGTCTTTAACTTTGCCAACCCGAATCACGGTCACATTAAGCTGCAAAACCCCATTCAGTTTTTGCCGTCGATTCCCGAGCTCGAGGGGGGAAGCGTCGCAGACTTCATCCCCACTCTGGATACGGTGACGGTTGGGATTCCGGAGCAAGAAAAAGGCGTGCGACCTGCGCGTGCCTTGCCGTATGAGTTGGATGTTCATGCGAGCGTCAATGCGTCGAATCATAGTGTAGTTCTGAAATTCACTAACACGGGCGGTGCGACTGTGGTGTTTCAGGTGCGTTCTGGCAACCCTGCAGATGTTGTGCGCACTTATACCGTCGAACCTGGCAAGCACCTTTCCGGTGCGTGGAGCGGCGCTTCAACTTACGATCTCTCGGTTTACGGCCCGAATGGGTTCCTGCGTTCCTTTCAAGGGTCCATCGGTCCCAGCTGCCGCAGCTCTCGATATTGTCTCCAAGTATGGGACACACGGCCGCGGGTCAATAGCATTGGACATCACGAATGTCGCGAATATTCGAGCTGAAGTTACCCTGCTGGATGCCTACACAGGCAAGACAGGTCTCGCAGCACCTGCAGCCCCAGCAGACGCTTGAGCAAAAGCTGTCGCTGGATCAATTTGGTGGCTGGTATGACCTTATCGTGACGGTTTCCGGAGACGCCAGTTTCAAGTACCAACTAGCGGGCCACGTTGAAACTGGAAAAGACAGCATCTCGGATCCGGCCCTTGGAGGTCTCGTCACGCTCAAAGACTGAGACAAATTCGTTGATGGACTAGGGCGGCAGGTTGTGCGCTTTTCGAGTTAATACGCCTTGTGATCACTTGACTGCCGAGACGAAGGCAAGCCGGAGTAATCGCCGACCTGACCTCGCTAAACTATTTCCGAATTGCTCTTCCTCCACTGACGGCAGGAGAACGGGATGACTTCCAGGAGATACACACACACGGATGATCACCGCCGTCTCTCAATTCGCTACGTCCTCGGAAGCTCATCCCGTTGTTTGAAGAGCCTTTAGCCTGTCAGCAGTCATTCAAACTGTTCCCAAACTTCCGTCTGATGCGAAGCAGGATCTCCGCCCCAATCTCCACCTTGCGGTGTTCCATCGTGGAGAGAGAGGTCCGCTGATTCCGATTTCCGTTAACCTCATTTCCCTGCTGGTGCAGACACGGAGAGCAGCGCTCAGACGCTGGTCCTAACCATCGCTCGAGTTTGAATGAAACTTCACACCGGGCGGGCCAATACTGTGGCAAAGCGCTCCTTCAGACGCAGAAACGGTGCCTCCAAACCAGCGGTACGACGCCATGCTGAAAAGCACAGTCAAGATCAGCCCAAAAATCGCATATTCGACATATCCCGATACTGTATTGGTCCTGAAGATGTGCCGGCCTAACATCAAGCTGGCCATGTGATAAACGTAAAGGCCGTATGAGATCCGGCCCAGATAGGTTGGCAAAGGCGGCACCACAACCCGGCAAATCAAAAATGACGGTTGCAGGGCGGCCTGCGACAAAAATATCCAGGGAACGAGCCCGTATGTTGACCTAAACCATCCCTGACGGCGCGGAACTGACGTAACTTTGACGCTCCTCCCATGGAAGCTAGCATCCAGGATAGGGATGGGCCGTGGGTTGGAAACGCACAGTAGCAGCAAACTGCGGCGTAATCGAGTCCTTGTAAGCTCGCTTCCCGGAAGTGACGTTTGAGGAATCTGGAGGCCGTGATGGGTTTACGTACCCGTAGCCGCAACGTTCTGCGCAACTCGATTCTTATTTTAGCGTCCCTGACGATCTCGGTGTTTGCATGGGGACAGCACCGGACGGAATCGGGGGAGCAGGTTGAGCACGGGAGTAATCGAGACCGCTCCAGTAACCAGGGCCACGCTGGCGCTCCCACCCATGGATCGGGTCCGAGCCACGAAAACTCGCATGGCCAAAGGGGTACTCCGGGAGCTCAGCCGGGCCGGGCCACGGGCGCTTCTGTGAATCGTCCCGGGAACGACGGCGATCGCGGTCGGGACGCCGGCAGTCGCGCAGCGAACTCGCGTGGTAACCGTGGCGGAAACACGCCAGACAACCGCGGCCGAAACACTTCCGGCAGTCGAGGTATAAATCCCGGTGATAACCGTGGCGCATACACAGCGGGTAATCGCGGAGGCGAGAGCAACCGCCGAGCTCCCGGGCGCACCGTATCTCTGAGGGGCGGTGGGTCGGCGAACCTTCGACCGAACGGGCAGATCCGCATCATCAACCGCAACGGAATGCGGATTCAGCACAATCTCCGTGGGGGGCGCACCATCGTGACCGAACGCGGCGGAGTGCGGATCGTGACCAGGGGCGGAGGTCGCGGTTACGTGCAGCGGGCCTACGTCACGCGTGGAGGGCGTTCCTATTATTCGCGCACTTACTATAACCACGGGGTTTACCGGGTTGGAATCTATCGCGGCTACTACTACGGCGGCCGTCACTACTATGGCTACTATCCCAACTACTGGTACCACCCAGCCTTTTACGGGTGGGCGTATCGTCCGTGGGACGCGCCGGTGTACTGGAGTGTGGGAATAGGTGGCTGGGGTTGGGGGCCCTGGTTCGGCTTTTACGGGGGATACTTCGCGCCCTATTCAGTGTATCCGTCGGCGGCGTTCTGGCTTACGGACTATGTGATCGCAGCGAATCTGCAAGCCGCTTACGAGGCCCGGGCCGAAGCCAATGCCGAAGCGGCGGGCTACGATGAGGGCTACAGGGACGGAGCAGGACAGGCAGCCAACTCCGGCCCGGTGACGCTAACTCCAGAAGTGAAGCAGGCGATCGCGGAAGAGGTGAAGGCACAACTGGCGGCGGAACAACAACAGTCCTCTGACGGGCCGAGCGGTTCATACAATGGAAGGACACGGGATGGACAGGCGCCGGCTGCGGAGCCCGCTAACGATGAAGTGCCACCGGCACTCGATCCCGCTCGGCGCACCTTTGTCGTGTCCAGCGATATCACGGTTATCTCCAATGGCCAGGAATGTGACCTCACTGCCGGCGACGTCATCACCCGGCTTACGGATACACCCGATGCTGGCCAGAGAGTTACCGCCAGCGTCTCGGCCAGCAAGAAGGGTGACTGCGGAGCGGGCAAACAGGTGGCAGTTTCCGTGGAAGATTTGCAGGATATGCACAACCGTTTCCAGGAACAACTGGACAGCGGCATGAAGGAGTTGGTGGAAAAGCAAGGCAAGAGCCTGCCGAAGGCCCCGGATACGGCTACCACGGCTGCCGATGTACCGCCTCCATCGCCCGATACGTCCGCGGCCAAGGACCTGACCGATCAAGAGGACGCAGCCGACGCGACCGAAACCCAGGTCGAACACGAGAGCTCGGGAGGGCCGGGAGCGGACCGATAGCGCGACACAACAGAGATAGGCGCGTGTTGACGTGTGCCAGTCTGCTGGAGTATTCCCAGTTACACTCAAAACTCGATACCGGCCAGAAATCATTCGGACCAAAAGTGACACGCGTGGGCTAACCGCCGGCTACGGAAAATATCCAGATATCGTCATATCGTCGTTCCGGATCGTGGATTCCTTGACCTGTCTTGGCAACGGATTTGCCGTCGGGACCAGAACGTCCGGCAGATGCTGTCTTTAATTGATAAGCAGCCCAACAGTCGGCGGCAACCCAAGATTCGCGGCCGGTGACCGGGTCTGCTGCAAGGGGACGAGGGTTCCCTCGGCGGGCCCGCAACAGGCGAGTGCAACGATCATGGGAGATTGTCCGGCTGGGCCATGTTCCCGATTTATTCAGCGCGGTCACATCCAAGTCCTGCCCCACCTTTGGCCACTCGTTTCCTTTTTTCAGCTTGCTCCTTTCCCGTTAGCAACCAATCAAGTGGCTTGTTATGAGGCCTTGGAGCGCAAATCTGAGTTATGTCCACCAGCTCCAGTCGAGAATGGCGGCGAATCAGGCAGGTCCATTGACCAATGTTGGCATTCCGAACGACGGATAGTGCCTCTCACCCGTTCGAGAGGCATCTCCTCCGCTTTAGACTTCCCTTTGAAACTTAAGGAGCAGGTATCCAGTAACAGCGACCCAGGTATCCGAGCAACAAGCCTGCAATTGCCCTACTTGAAATCACCAGAACGTCGGTTTCGGAGAGACGCCCGCTCTGAAGTGCCCCGCAAGAACTGGATCAGGTAGCGTGGCGTCAATGGCTCGCCCGTCCCGTTCTGCATCAAGCCGTCCAGGCTCCCCTCGGCTCCGCGAGAGTAGAAGTCATGTTTCAGGTATTCGCCAGCCTTTTTCCCCCAAGGCCTTCCGAAGGTTTGATCAGTCTTGTGCTGAATCTGGTGCGCCACCATCTCGCCCACGACGAAGCTTTGCAGGTAGATGGGATCGGAACCATACATTGGGTTAAAAGCCCACACTGCGGCGTCGTGCATCTCGACGCCGAGGTACTTGGCGTGGATGCGGTTATACACAGCGGAGGGGTCCTGATGGGGATCGGCATACGCCTCAAACTCAGACAGCGAATCAGCTATCGTACTACGCAAATTAAAGATCATCTTCAGCCGATATGTTTCTTCGACAACACTCGCTTGATCCGGCGTGAGTGCAAACAGCCTTGTATTCACTTCCGGGCGATACAGTAGCAAGGCGATCACCTGTGCCATGCCTTCATCCATCGGTTCGGCGTAATTGTTACGCAGCAGGAATGATGGCTCTGCCACCATCTGATAGTGCAGTGCATGTCCGGTCGCGTGCAACAAACGGTCATAGAAGTAGATTCCCGAGTACCGGTTCGCCAAAAGTTTAATTTCTCTTCCGTAGAGCACTGGATATGCCGCCCCGCCAAAGCTCAGGTCCGCGACGTGCATCTCCACGGGATCGAGGTTATATCCCAGGGTTGCCGTCAGTAGCTTGGTCTTGGCCCATCCGTCCCCGGTCGAGAAGTTCTTCGATTCGAAGTCGTTGGTGAGGTGTGAGAAGTAGAACTCCAGGTCCCAAGGCTCGACCTTGGCAACGTCGAGTTCGCGACGCACCCGCTCCAATAAATGTTGATATTCGGGCTGGGTCGCGTCCCAAATCTGCTCGAACCACTCAAACAGCTTCTGCACTTCCATGCCTTTGCGGTGCAGCATGAAGGTAGAGAAAAGCTCGTCTGAGTATTTTCCCGCAAGCTGATTGCGTAGCTTGATCGCATTTTGAATGCGATCGCCGTTCGCAGCAGTGACCTGACTGGTTGCCCGCCAAGCTTGCTCACGAAGTCTCCGGTCGGGATTGTGTGCCAGCAAGTCTGTCAGTTCGGCACGCGTCAGCAGTCGGCCATTCACTTTATAGCGGATGGAGTTCTCCTGCTGGGTGATCTGCTCCACTACTGCTGTAAGAGCGGGGTCATTCGTGATCCTGGTATACACGGCTTCATTGAGAAACAGCTTTCGCCGCGTTCTTTGCAGCCGGTCGGAGAAGGTCGTGCGACCAAGATTCTGAAGAAAAGTATCATCCGAGACAACGGCCCGAATTTGTTCTTGAATCGGCCTCGATGAAATATTGGTAGCTCCCATCGCAATCCTGTACTCCGTGCGCCAATAATCGGCGTACAAGCTTTCCAGACGCTGCTCCCGAGCATCGAGATCAGCCGCTACCTTTGCGCGGTCCTCCCCCACAGAGGCATAAAGCAGCACGAAGCACATTACCCAGGCAGTCATAGAAACAATTGGAGCATATAGGGGTGGTACATCGAGGACAGGAACCGCAGCATCGAGTTACCTAAGTCACAGCGATTCATTTGGAGACGCTTGCCGCACCTCGTTGTTGTTTGCAGCTGATCACGCTGTGTGCTCGATGCCATTCGTTGGTGCATAGCGGTTTCGATTGAACCAGCGCGTGGGACATCCGGACGGGACAGAACTGAGCTTCTGTCGATTAAAAATGACGAACGTACTGGACATAGAGCGCGCGCGCCCGCTCATAGAGTTGAATAGACAAGAGTGACAAAGAAGTCGGGTTTGATAAAACCGTTTCCCCACACCGAGTCGAATTCGGCGGTCGGTTTGGCGTTGACAACTTCCGGCAATGTCTTCCCATCGGCTTTCTGCTTCTGCACGCGATCCCGTACCGCCGATATCATGTCGTACCACCTCGTCAGGCTGGGTTTATCACCCAGTGGACCATGGCCGGGGACAATCTTCATATCTGAAGTGGCGAGTTTCAATGCTCTTTCCGTGGCGGTGATCATGCCGTTGATATTGCCGGCTGTGCTGGCATCGATAAAGGGATAATGCCCGTTGAAGAACGTGTCACCCAGGTGCAACACATTGGCGTTCTGAAAATGAATGTAAATGTCCGTGTCGGTGTGAGCGGGTGGAATGTATCCAAGAACCACGTCCTCGTTATTCAAGAAGAGCTGGAAACTGTCCTTGAATACCAGTTGGGGCAAGGCGTTGGTCGGCGACGCCGGGAAATGCATTCCTAATGCAGTGACATCTTGAGGTGCGGAAAGGCGCTTGCGCGTATTTTCATGCGCAAGAACGGTCGCGCCCGCATCGTGCAGCGGACCGTTGTTATCGGCGTGGTCAAGGTGCCAGTGCGTATCGATTACTAGTTTCAGCGGGGCGTTGCTGATGCCATCCAGAGTCTGCTTCAGTTTGGTCCAGCCGGTTGAAACAAAAGTGTCCACCAACAGCTTTCCGTCAGGTCCGTTAAGAACGACGATGTTGCCGCCAGGGCCAGACAACAGGTAAATATTGTCTCGTAGCTTGAGCGTAGAACTGAGAAAGAAAAAACTTGGCAAGACGTACTCGCAGCCCAAAGGTGTGCTGTTAACGGACTTTTCAACAGCCACGCCAATTTACAACATCAGTTATCGGCAATCCGGCCTTGCAGAGGTGTACCCTTTCCACTTGGCAACTCAAATCCGTTTGTCGAATCAGAGATCTGGCCGGGACATTCGGATTTCATGACGCTGTTCGCCCGGGAATGGCCAGCCTACTTCCGAGCCGACAGGATGGAAGCGTTCTGCACCAGGAGTGCGGCAGCCCTATCGGCAACAGAGCGCAGGTCCGTTTCGTGAAGTGAGGGAACCGCCCTTGAAATCAGCAACGAGGCGGTCCCGTGCGCTAGCGCCCACAAAACCAGGATCAAATCCGTGTGTTCCTCAGGAGATCCGCCTAGCCATTCGGCACTTCGTTTTTTGATGAGCTCGAAGTTGGGCCGCGGATGCGTGGCCTCGTCCAGCAGCCGGCGGGTGCGTGAGATGGTCACATGATCCGGCGTCCGCTCATCCAGCCCGATCTGCAGAAACACCCGCAAACCCAACGAATCCGCCACCCCCCACGCGATGCCTCGTTCGCTCTCAATCCCTTCAAAGAAACCGATCAGCATCACCCGGAAGTACATCCCCGGAGTAAGATAACGGGCGGCCCAGCGTCTCGTGATAGAACTGGTGGCAGCAGGCTTCGCAGAACTCGTCGAAGCCTGCCTGTTCCAACACTTTGTTCAGTCGCCGATAGAAAGGACGGCCCGGAGCTTCCGCCAGATCCCTGCGATACCACAACTCCTCTTGCCGCTGACGCCGCCTGCGCATTCCCATCGCCATGCCTGCAACTTAACCGGAAACTGCCTTCTCTTCAAAGTGATTAAAACGACTTTAGACCCGGGCTCCCAAGACGCAGAAACCGCGAGATACCAAGCTCAGTCTAAGAGAGCAACCTTGGGAGGATGCGGCCATCGTTGAAGGATGGCCGAGAACTGTACCCGCTCCTAATCCTGTTGATGCTTTGACGGACTTGCAGAAGTAACTGACAGGCGCTGTAGAAGATCTGCCAGCGTCGGGACTTTCCACTCTGGACGATCAGGGGTTCCTTTCGTCGTGGGCTGTGGTGGCCTCGTTACAGGTTTATTTGGCATCGTCTTCCCCCTTAGCGGACAGCATACGCGTGTGGGGAGATTGCCGCCCGAGCAATATGCCTTCGTCTCCATTGGCACTGATACAGAAATCATACCAATGAGGCCGATCCAATTGCAGCCTAGGAAGCTAGAATTTAGAACGTGTACACGCCAGGGTACGCCAGCGTGCCGACAGATGGATCGCGGAGGCATATCGTACCGGCATTGTGGCGAAGCACGGGCAAAATTCCCGGAGTCTTGCGAAAAGCATTGATCGTCTTGAGTGGATGCGCGAGCAAATGCTTACCCTGCAACGCGCACTAGAGCGGGTGGAGTTGGACAAACGCAGACAGCAAATTCAGAGCCCCACTCTGAAATTGAAGGTTAAGCAGTTTTAATTGGACAGCCCTCTGCTTGTACTGTTGTCTTCCATCGGGCAGCCTCGCTTCACTCGGCTCTGAAAGTTGAAGGGGGAACCGTGTAACGGAGGCAGCGGGGCGGCTGCGCACTCGCTCGCATTGGGCTGGAACTTCTCACCGCATTTCGGACATTCCGATACATGAACATATACCGTCGACACTTTATCCCTGCTTGGAATCGCGTCCACCGGTCTTTTGATTCTCAAGCGTGCGGGAGGGAAAATAGGTGTTGCGGGAGCCGGTATGGTGCGGCGTCCCCATAAATCTGCCGAACGGTGTGGCGCCGGGCAATCACGTTGCTCCGCGAAGACTCCGTGGCCTGGCTACTAGGGTCTTTGGCAAGTTCTGCCTGGTATATCCTCAGGAGAAGTTTACCCTGCTTTCCTAGACGCTCGATTGTACCTGAGTCGAGTTCTTCTACAAGTTGCATGCTTCCATTGTACTGGTACAAGGTCGGGTGAAAGTTTACCCAGAAGTTCACTCTGAATATCCTTCCGGGTCTTCTTCCTTTTCTTTCTGCTCTTCTTCTTCGTCTTCTTCGTTTTTCTCCTCTTCATCCTCCTCTTGCTTTTTCATTTCACACCTCTTCGGATGGGAACCACGCCGCCAGCTTGGCCGTCTACGCACAACGTTTCATCATGTCCGCCAATTCCCGCTTGATCTCCACCAGGCGATCATGGCGTAACCCACAGGCTGACTTCTGTAGCGTGGTATGACTTCTTCGGTTCCAATACCGGGCATTCGTGACTCTGAGATCGCTCATTTCGTTCTTCAGACTGGAGAGACGTTCCGAAATGTAATTAGCATCCATCATGATTACGATCATACGCCCCTATCGCTGCACGTGGAGGAGCTAGTAACCCGGAGAATGTTTGACAAGCGGCACGCACAGGCTTAGCATTGTGGTTGAGCAAGCTACCTCTCCTTACTCGTTCAGATTCCCTGAACTAAGTCAGCCCATCTGAAGTTTTTTCCTCTTAGCTTTCCCCAAGGAGGAATTGCGTTATGACACTATTGGCCCGTTGGGAGCCTCTTCGCGAGTTTTCCACCATGCAGGACCGCATGAACCGCATGAATCGTCTTTTCCGTGAGTCGTATAGCCCCGAAGGCCCGGAAGAGGCATTGACAACCACCAGCTTCGCTCCACCGGTGGACATCTACGAGGACGAGCACAACATTACTCTGAAGCTGGAAGTTCCGGGCATCGACGAAAAGGACATCGACGTCCGCATCGACAACAACACGCTTACCGTCCACGGCGAGCGCAACATGGAGAAGGAAGAGAAAGAGGAGAACTTCCGTCGCGTCGAAAGGCAATACGGAAGCTTCACCCGCTCGTTCACTCTGCCCAGTTCAGTGGACCCAGGGCAAGTGAGCGCCGACTACTACCAGGGCGTACTGAAGATCAGGCTGGCCAAGAAGGCCGACGCCAAACCCAAGCAGATCAAAGTCAACGTGGGCGGCGAAAGAACGCCCGGAGCCAAGGCTGTCGGCAAGGCCGCGTAACCTGTGGAAAGAAATGGGGGGTGGCAATTTATGCCGCCCCCAGATTTGAAAAGGAGCACCTTGATGAACGCAACTAGTATTTCTTTCGGTCTCCTTGTTGCGCTATTCGCGATCCTACTGCTCTACAAGATCGGTAAACGGTCCGCTGGCATCGACGATTCCCGCTTCGGGGTCCCGGCTGGTTACAAAGAAGTCGAACCTGAAATGATCCGGCAAAAAGCGTCGTCGCGGATGCTGATCGCCGCGGGTGCGACGAATCCGGCTGTAGATCTCGTATATCTTTCCCTGCTCGCGCCGTCAATCGCTGATCAGCCCTATTTGGGGCGAATCACGGGCAAACCGGAAGTTATGCTGAGAGCGAGCATACTGGCTGGAGTTGAGATGGGTTCCGAGAAACACGCATCGGATTGGTACCACAAACCGGGGCACATCAACCCGTCGTGAGGCGATGTTACGCCAAATCGCGCGGTTGCATTTGCAAAAGCTTTAAGCCGGTTTTCCGCATTGGATTAACCACGGTGTGCCGAACTGATCGATGAGCGCTCCGAAACGGAGCGCCCAGAAAGTTTCCTGTACAGGTATTTTCTCCACTCCCTTCTCTGCCAAAGTCGCGAAGATGCGATCGGCCTCTGCCGCATTGTCGAGGTTTAGCAACACTGAGAAGCCTTGGGGTTTGAGATAGTTCGCCGGCGGAACATCGGCACCTTGCAATCTGTGATCGCCACAGATCAGCGTCGCATGGATGATCTTCTGGCCCCACTCAGGAGGCATTTGTTCGGCCATTGGCGTATCCGCGTATCTCATCATTATTGCAATCTTGCCAAGCAAGCACTTCTCGTAGAATTTGAACGCCGTCTCGCATTGCCCGTTAAACATCAGATAGGGATTCAGCCGCATCACGCGCTCCTTGAGAGGATGGCCTTTCCTCGAATCAATTCGTCCTATTTATTCTGACACATCAACTGACGAAAACACGCGCTCATTGAGGGGTTTTGAGTGTAACTGATTCCATGACAATGTCGGCTCCCTGGACCCGAGTAAACTTTGGTGGTGCCAACCAGCCAAAAGGCCCGGGAGAAAGGAGCCGATATGCTGATTACAGGAGCAGATTACCACCCGGCCTTTCAACAAATTGCTTTTGTGGATACCGAAACCGGGGAACTGCAAGAGCGGCGACTGGAGCATCCCGAGGCAGCGGAGAAGTTCTACCGTGAGCTCGCGGCCCAGGGAAAGCAGGTGCGCGTGGGGATGGAAGCCAGTGGGCATGCGCGCTGGTTCGAGCGAGTGCTGGCGGAACTGAACTTTGAGTTGTGGATCGGGGACGCCGCCGAGATCCGCAGGAAGCGCGAACGCAGGCAGAAGACGGATCGCGAGGATGCAAAACACATTCTGCGCTTGCTGCTGAAGGATGACTTTCCGCAGATCTGGGTACCGAGTTGGGAGAATCGCGATCTGCGGCAACTGTTGTGGCATCGGCACCGGATGGTGCAGGCGCGCACGCGGATGATGAACCAGTTGCAGGCGGTGGCCCTGAACGAAGGTCTCCGCTGCAAGAAGAAGCTGTGGCGGGAAGCGGGACGAAAACAGTTGGAGGCATTTCGGTTAGCTCCGTGGGCGAGCCGGCGACGGCACGATCTGCTGGAGTTGCTGGATCGACTGAACCCAACGATCGCTGAGCTGAGTCAGGCGATCGAGCAGGAAGTGGAGAAGTGTCCTGCGGCCCAGCGCTTGATGACCCATCCCGGAGTGGGTGCGCTGACCGCACTGGCGTTCGTGCTGATTATCGAGAGAGCGGATCGGTTTCAGTGTGGCAAGCAGATCGCGAGCTATCTGGGACTGGTGCCGTTGGAGGACTCGAGTGGGAATCGGCGACGGCTGGGGCATATCACGAAACAAGGCAACTCTCTGTTGCGTTTCCTGTTAGTGGAAGCGGCCCAGGTCACAGTACGCAGCCTGCCGGAATGGCGGAGTAAGTATTTCCACCTGGCGATGCGGCGGGGGCGGAAGATCGCCAAGGTCGCGATGGCACGAAAACTGGCGGTTCGCCTTTACTGGATGATGCGCAAGGAATGGGATTACGAGCAGGTGAAAAAGTTCGGTTCGCACGCGGGACAACCTGGACATCGCGATGGTGTGAAGTCCAACATCGAGTAACTGATTGGGTATCCCGCTCCCCTTCACGGGGGAGTTCGAAGTAGTAATCATGATCGAAAGTGTGACCGAAGAGATGCATGGGTCGGACTGAGTTCCTGACCTGAAACGGATTACGAGCGGGCCCTGGTTGGTATGGCAGAACCTTCAACGAGAGCGAAATGGCGCGCTCTTCGGAGTGCACGGGTTAGTACGCTCAAAAAGTGCTTGACGGGAGCGACATTGTCAGAGAGGCGATGTTACGCCAACTGACAATTCGTTCCTAGCACTGGCGATACAATCCGGCTCAAAGCTGACCTGGGTAGGAACCGTTCATTTCACCCTAAAACCAGTAACGCGGCCCGGTGAGGGTTGGCGTGCAGACCGTTAGCCAGAGGCCAATTCTTGTAGTTGACAAAGCTCTCCTTCGAGAGCATAGTTTGCCGATCGCCTCGAATATTTTCTCTTAAACGCGGCGGTCCCCCAAGGCCAATCCAAGTCCTCATTCGTTCAAGCCATACAACGGGCCCAGGCCAAACCTTCGTAAGTTGTGGCCCGACCCGGTGTGCAAACAAGGAGGCTCTGATGAAAGCCAGGATTGGGACTCTTGTTCTGCTCGTTCTACTCGTTGTGCTCCCGGACTGTGGAGGAGGGGGCACGGGAGGAGGCACTGAAGTCGCGGTTTCGATTTCTCCTCCTTTTGCAAATGTTATTCAAGGCGGGACCCAGTCATTCACCGCCAGTGTCACCGGCAGTACTAACTCTGCCGTGAACTGGACCGTGCAGGAAGGTATAGGAGGATCGATCACGAGCATGGGAGTTTACACCGCCCCGAACAAGGGTGGCACTTTCCACGTGATTGCAACCAGCCAGGCCCATACTAGTAAGTCATCCACGGCGATAGCTACCGTTCCTCCAGTTGCTGTCTCCTTGAACCAAACCGACGTGACGATTGACGTCGGGAATCAATTCACGTTCATTGCGAACGTAACAGGGACGGTAAATACGGCCGTCTCCTGGGCCATCCAAGAAGGTGCGTCTGGGGGCAGCATCACGAGTTCGGGCATCTATACGGCTCCCGGGACTCACGGAACGTTTCACGTGATTACGACGAGCCAGGCGGATACTACCCAAAAGGTGACGGCAACCGTCACGGTGGCGCCACTGCTGGTGTCGGTCTCGCCACCGAGCGACGCGTTAGGACCACTGGGGGTTCGTGTTTTCAGCCCTACCGTTAATACTTCCTTAAACGCGAATGTCACCTGGAGCGTGCAGGAGGGAGCTGCGGGTGGCTCCATTACGGCCAGCGGTCAGTACACAGCTCCAAACAACACCGGGTTATTCCACGTGGTTGCCACTAGTATCCAGGACCCGACCAAGAATGGGGCTGCTAGCGTAACCATTGTGCCTTCTGGATTCCGGCCTACCGGAGATATGAGTGCTGGTCGCACGGGACACACCGCCACTCTCTTGCAAAGTGGAAAAGTGCTGATGGCCGGAGGCGACCCCTGCCTGTTCGATGGTTTTTACTACGAGAATTGTCCGCTGTCTTCCGCGGAGCTTTACGATCCTGGCACTGGCACATTCGCAGCTACTGGGAAAATGTCGGTGACGCGTGTTTCCCACACGGCCACACTGCTCAGCAACGGCGAGGTCCTGGTAGCAGGTGGACATGACGCGAGCGCTGAGCTCTATGATCCGACTTCGGGGAAGTTTGCCGCCACGGGTAGTATGAGCGTCGGTCGTCAGTCCCACTCGGCTACTCTTCTGGCCAACGGCAAGGTACTTATCGCCGGAGGCGCGAGCGTCAGCGGGACGCTCGCTACCGCCGAACTGTACGATCCAAATAGCGGGATTTTTACAGCCACGGGTACTATGACTACGCCGCGGACCGCGCATACAGCGAGTCTCCTGGCGAACGGGAAGGTCCTTATCGCAGGCGGCGTCAACTCCGTAGGCGTGGTCGCCACAGCCGAACTGTACGACCCCACGACCGGGACCTTTACTGCAGCGAACAGCATGGTAAGCAAGCGTGCGTCTCATGTGGCTACGCTGCTCAGCTCTGGCAACGTCCTCCTAACCGGGGGCTCAGATGATAACGGCGCTCTGTTATCGAGCGCAGAAGTTTACGACGTTGTCTCTGGCGCCTTCGCCGCAACTGGAAACATGATGACGGCGCGGGATGAACATCTTGCCATACTGCTGGCAAATGGAACTGTGCTGGTGGCTGGCGGCAGCAGCGGCTTCACGGCTGAGCTCTACAACACCGGGAGCGGTACGTTTACCCAAACGGGAAGTACGGAAGCAGTCCGGCTGCTTCCGGCCGCTGTCTTGCTGCAGGATGGTCGAGTGCTTGTTGGCGGTGGATCAGGGATCAATTCGGCGGAGTTGTACAAATAGAGTGATAACACGGGCAGGAATGATGTCGGCGGGAATAACTATGCGGCGCAACAACAATCTCCGGAATTTCCTGATTGGCGTTGTCGCTCTTTTGGCGATGGGAGTCGTCCCCGCCGGCAGCCAAACCGAGTCGCGACCTCACGTCATCGTCATTGGCGTCAACGGAATGGAGTGGGACATCATTCGTCCTTTGTTGTTAAAGGGTGAGCTCCCCAACTTTGCCGAAATCATCCAGCGTGGCGTGTACGGCAAGATGAGGACCCTCTCCGCCCCGAACTGTCCCAAGGTCTACAGCGCCATCGCCACGAGCACTCCCCCGGAGGAGAACGGCATTACGGGTTTCGTGGTTGCGGGAAGGACCGCCAGCACCGATATGCTCCAGCGGGAACCCCTGTGGTCGATTCTGTCCGGGCATGGCGTGACGGTCGGCATGGCGAACGTGCCCGCGACCTTCCCAGTCACGCCGTTAAACGGCTACATGATCAGTGGCATGCTTACCCGTGGCAAAGGTTGTGAGGACGGGATCTTATGTTCGCCGAAGCTGTCGGAGGTGAAAGGGGGAGCGGCGGTATATCCGCCGAGCCTGGTGGCTGAACTGGAGACGAATGTCGGTGATTTCTGGATTGATTGTTCGCGCATGCCGAGCGCTGAGGAACTGAAAGGTAAAGAAGCAGAGGTGATCGACCACTGGCTCGTGCAGGTATCACAAGTGCGTGCTCAGCAGGCGAAGTTGTTTGACTACCTGCTAAGCCACCACCGAACTGACTTCACCATGCTGGCTCAATCCTGCGAGGACCGCGTCGGGCACTGGCTTTATCCCATTCAGCCTTACAACGCTGGCTACGACCCCAAGCTGCACAGCGTTCGCGTGGACGCGTTCCCCAGCCAGTACCGCGCCTTTGACCAGGTTCTCGGAACGATCCTGCAGTACGTAGACAAAAACACCTATCTGTTCATCATTTCTGACCATGGAATCAAGCCATTGCGGGAGTTTGAAGAGAGTCGGCACATGTACCGCTCAGTTCATGATCACGGCGGCAATACTCCCATCATTGCCAAGCACGACTTCGAAGATGGCGATGATGTGCCCGGGTCCTTTATTGCGATAGGCCCAAATATCAAGCGAGACGTGCGACTGATGGGGTTTACCGTCAGCGTCTTCGACATTGCGCCGACGATCCTGAAACTATACGGGATACCCCAACCGACTGGGATGAAGGGCCACGTCCTATCTGAGATCTTCGAGGTCCCGGGTCCGCAGGCCGCAGAGCGGAACGCAAAATAAACGCCCTGCGCGCTTACTGTTCCGATCTGCAGGAACCGTCTGAGACGGAATCAAGTAATTCCAGCACAATCCGATTTTTCTAAAATCGTGCCCCTAAAACCTTGGGCGCATTTTCCAATCGGGCCTAGCGATAAGGCTGCTAGGCAACTCAGTGGTCCTCCACTTCTGTTTCAATCCACCGTGTGATTACTTGGGCAACCTGCGCCTCTTCTCCCACGTACTCGTGGTTACCATTTGCGATCATGGCGGTATCTACCCGGGCTGGACCATGGGCCAGCCGCCGAACCGAGGATGTAAGCAGTGCGAGGTCCTTTTCGCCTCCGATGTCATCCTTCGATCCGAAGAAAGCCAGTACCGGACAGGTGACTCTGGTGATGGCAGCATCCGGAGTCTGGGTTCCAAAGAAGTCCTTGTACTGACGCGGTGTGTTGGCGATGTCAAGCTCTGTCGCAGCACTGACAAACGAAGGCGTAGAACGGTGGGGCAGCCGGATCAGGTCCTCACCGGCGCCTTCGTCCACCAGCTTCTTCGCTTGGGCCAGCAGTTGCGGGTCGTCTGGTTGGGGCGAGTATCCTACGCCCGGGGAACCAAAGACTAAACCGGCGACGCGGCGGTCCTGCGAATCGGCCTGATAACGGGCGACACTGGCCCAGCCGGCGCTGTGGCCCACCAGGACGACCCGGCTGTATCCCAACTGCTGAGCGTAATCAATCCAGGCGGCGATATCTCGCGCGTCTTCGCTGGTGGTGCCCCAGTACCCGCCGCCCCGCACTCGCTTCCCGAGGAGTGTGTATTTCTCAACGTTCCCTATGTCGTGCATGCGCGTATTGACCGAGATGGTTGGAAAGCCTCGCTCCGCCAGCTCCCGCCCGATTCCAACGTAGCTTGGGGTATAGAAATTCGCTCCCCAACCGTGCACCCAGATGATCGCCAGAGGCTTCGATGGCGAGCTCGTGGAAGTAAAGAGGATACCGTCGCCGACAACATCGTCTGCGGAGCGAACGTAGACCAACTGCTCCGGGAATTTGCCTGGCTTCTGGTTCTCCGGGTGAAAATTCATCCTCAAGCCAAGAAAGAATGCTGCTAGAGCAATGAGGATCGCACCGACGGCGCCGAGCGCGAGTTGCTTATTCATAGATTAAAGATACGAATTGTGGGCGAAGGTAGCTCCGCCGGGAGTAAGAGTGAAGGACGAGAGTCACGGTCAAAACCGTGAGCTTAGGCAGGAATGTTTCGATCTCCGCGAGATTCCCTGGGAGCCAGAGTGAACGGGTTAACCCTTTCGGGCCGGGGCAATTCGCAAAAATTCGGTTAGGCACGCCGACTCCAATCTCTGTGCCCCCGCCCGAACCTATCAGTAGGACGTACCTTGCCTACGAAAGTTGGGCGTGGACAGTCAACTTGGGTGCAGCGGGCTCGCTGCTCCTCCTTTCGCCTTTCGGTTAAATTCGCGGTAGGACGCTACGCTACTTGAATAGGTGATATTCGCCGGCGCAACGTTGCAGAAAGTCGTCCCTTGCGAGCGGAAATCGCGCCGCGCATCAGGGAGCGGAAGCGATGACCTGGTAGGCCTTGCTTACGTTGGAACCCACACTTCGTGGGAATTTCGGGTGTTTGCCCCGCATGACATCGCCGTGACCGGGATGACGTAGTCGAAGTCGAGCTTCTCCGCGACATCCAGGGTCTTGATCCAATCGTAGGGGTACCTGTCGGCCATGTAGGGAGTCCAACCGTAGAGCGCGACGCCGGTGACCAGGACTTTTTCCTTTGGGAGAAAAACGAAGACGTCGCCATCGGTGTGGGGGACGGTGAGCTTGCAGGCACACTCAGGGCAGGCAGGATTTTGGCGGGTTTTACCTTGGACGAGTATATGGCCGCAGAGAAAAAACTGATTAACGGTCATGAATCTGACATCATAAGTGGCACATTTGAAAATGAAGGCCATAAATTCAGAAATCTTCAACTATTCACCCTTGAAGGTGATAATGCGTATATGATTTCCGGAACCGCTCTCAATTCAACTTGGGAGCGATACAAAGATGTGGTAGCCGCATCGGTTGAAAGTTTTGCCCTTCAATCAAGGTGAGTGCACCCGTTGAGAACGTTCCCACATAATCCCAACCGACAACTCCCAAACAGTCCCGTGCGGGCTGTTTTTTGTTTTCGTGATACGCTCTTGCGCTTGCGGGGCCAGGCCACCCTGCCGGGTTTTGCGAAGATAAGAAAATGAGCCTTCGAACGCTTGGAAGGCTCAATGACTGGTCTGGATTTTTCTTATACGCTACTTGGCAGCTTGGTGTTTGGCGAACTCTGCGGGAGTGAATTTACCGCCTCGGACGTAGCTTGCGTTGATCTCCGTAAATTGCTTCCACTTCTCGGGCAGGTCATCCAGCGCGAAAATCGCGGACACCGGGCAGACCGGCACACAGGCGCCACAGTCGATGCACTCGATGGGATCGATGTAGAGCTGCGAGACTTCATCGAAGCTGGTACGGCCATCATCATAGGTAGTGCTCTTCTTGGGGTGGATGCAATCTACGGGGCAGGCATCGACGCAGGCGGTGTCCTTCACCCCGATGCAGGGCTCGGCAATGACGTACGTCATAGGCCACCTCCTTTTTCCACGCTATGCTTCCTGGAGCGGAGATTCAAGCGATGCTGGGCGTAAACTGCTCGGGTATGACCATGATGGTGGAGAAGATTTCGGCGGTGACGTTTCGGGTCTCGAACATGAAAGTCTCGGTGCAGTTCTATCGGGACGTCCTCGGCATGGAGGTACTGTATGGCGGGGAAGATGCCTCTTTCTCTTCGCTTCGCGCTAAGGACGCTGAATGCCCAATCCTGAATCTAGAGCAGGGTCGTTCGGTTCCTGGCTGGGGACGAATGATTTTCTACGTGGCGGATGTGGATGCGTTTTGGGAACATCTGCGGGGAAAGGGACTTCAGCCAGAGAGCCCGCGAGACGCGTCCTGGGGTGAGCGGTATTTTCATGTGCCCGATCCGGATGGCCACGAATTGTCGTTTGCGCGTCCGATCTAGCATATGGAAATGGCTTAGCACGCCCGCCAATGTTAGCCGCTTTCCCGTTGACTTAGCCCTATTGCGGGAGGATAATGCGCTCACTTTGAAGATCCCGCCGCTCGATGCTACGGGTCATTCGAGCGACACCCTACCGTTTTTCCTCGGCTAAATAGCCGCACTCCAAGGAATCCATGTGTCTTGCCCGTCTAATCCGCGGATGGCTTTCTGGGCAGCTTGCTGCTACGAGTCAAGGGGACTAGCCGCGCGGAACGAACCAAACTCCCGCGATGGCGTGACGTAAATCCTGCCGGGCGCGGTTTGGAATCGCATTGGGGACACATCCCGGCAGAGTGATGGTGATACGGAGCGATCAGCCGCGCCATCGATACATACTGTAAAGGAGCATTGAGATGACATCACGACAGTTTCTTAAGATCATTGGAAAAAGGTTGAGGAGACTCGCCATGACACGAACCAAGTTCCTGAAAACCGCGGGAGTCATCACGGCATTCACTGCCATAATTCTCGCGGGAATGATGAACAGTTCGAAACGCGTCAGTGCGCGTGACGATGAAACCGGTAACCAAACTGAGGAATCCAGGATTCAACGTGGTTTCGCTATCGCTCCTGTTCCCTTGAACGTGGAGGGCAAAAGCCGGGCATTGGTGGGACTGGGTAGCTACATTGTTAACGCCGTGGGCGACTGCAACGGCTGCCACTCCGCGGGTCCGCGCACAGAATTTGCCAATGGCGGCAACCCCTATTTCCTTTCCCCGCCGTTTACCGGGAACAAACAACTCAATCTGGGGACCTATTTAGGCGGAGGCCGGGATTTTGGCCCAAACGGGTCAGTTCAGCACCTCTATTCCCGCAATTTGACGCCGGATAAGACGGGACTGCCTGCAGGTGGGCACACTTACAAGGAATTCGTCGAGATCATGAGGCAAGGCACCGATTTTGATCACGTACACCCAAATTGCACTGACGGCATCGCTACTGGCAACTGTTACCTGCCACCCGTCAACGGCGATCTTCTTCAGGTCATGCGATGGCCATTCTTCCAGAACATGACCGACCACGACCTCAGAGCAATCTACGAGTACTTGAGTACCGTCCCCTGCAGCCCCGGCCCAGGGATTGCAGATGCGCCTTATTTGCAGAATGCCTGTGAATAATGCAGCGTATAGCTGAGAATAGCAGGGACCATTTTCGTTAACTGGCGCACGGCATGCGTATCGGAATGTAAGCAATAAGGTTGAGAAGCAACGGTTTCGAAATGCTAGCAGTCTGCCCAATCAATTTACACATTGAAAATTGGATCACGTGCCGCGCTTGCTGTGGTCGTTCGTGTGGCGATGTCGATAACAAGTCTGATCTCAGAATTCAAGTTGGAGGTTTGCACAATGGCCCATGGAGTCGCATTTCGGTGGATTCCGAGCAGAATTAGCTCTCTGCTTATTGTCGCAGGCTTGTTGGTGGGTATTGCTGCGGCACAGCAGACGATCACTGGCGTCACTGCCGACGGCGCGCTGTACCGGTTTATTGTTCCCAGCCCTTGGAATGGCCAATTGGTAGTCTATGCGCACGGAGCTGTTCCAGCTGGAGCACCGATCGCCCTCCCAAATAACTCGCTAGAGCTGCAGATGTTTGCGGCGCTCGCCAGTCAGGGCTTTGCTGTTGCCATGTCGAGCTATGCTGAGAATGGGTGGGCGGAAAAGAATGGTGCGCAAACCACACATCAGTTGTTGAGCCTGTTTACCAGCCAGGTATCCGCTCCAACTCGTACATACCTGGCCGGTACTTCCTTGGGCGGACTCATCGTCGTGGATTTGGTGGAAAGATTCCCTGATCAGTACGCTGGTGCGCTCGCGCTGTGCGGCGTGGTTGGCGGCGCTCATCTCCAGTTCCAGCACGAAGGTGATGGCCGGGTTTTATTCGACTATTTCTTCCCCGGTGTGTTGCCAGGCGACCTTTTGCACACACCGAACCTAGACTTCTCTCCTGGCAATCCAACCTTCACAGCCGTGGCAAATGCCCTCTCCATTGGCTTGGGTACGCCAGGTCAACCCACTTTGCAATTTGCGAATGTCGCCGGCTTGCCCGGCTCTACACCCGGCGAAATTGTATTTTCAGGTGTAACACTGGTGGGAGACTCGCTTGAGTTCAATGAACTCCTGCAACGGACCCACGGGCACAACTTTTATGACAACACTGCGACCGTGTATTCCGGGTCAGCCGATGATATTGCTCTGAACGATGGAGTCCAGCGGTTTTCGGCTACGCCGGCAGGACTGAGCTATATTGCGAAGTACTACACGCCGACCGGACACCTGCGCATACCAATGCTTACACTTCATACCACGCAGGATCCGACCGTATCGTTTTCCCAGGAGCACGCTTATGCAGATGCTGTGGCTGCAGCGGGGGCATCACAGTTTCTGATCCAGCAATTTGTCACCCGATATGGACATTGCAATCTGAAACCGGAAGAGATACTGGGCTCATTTCAGGATCTCCTTCTCTGGGTGAACTTTGGCATCACGCCCCCGGGCGGGGATGTAACCGTGCCGTAGCGCAGGCTGCGGTAGATCATAGCCAGCGCCGTCAGATACACCCCTTCCATTATAGCCACCGGATGCTATCTACAATGCAGCCCTTCGGGGCTGTTCTTGTTTCTTGATACACTTCCGCGAATATGCCCGGGGTTGTGTGATGGCTTATTACAAAGTTCGGATTGAGGTCTGGTGTGATTGGAATCCCACGGAAAGCGACCTCGAAGACACAGCCCAGAACATGGGGTGTGAGGCACTACGGACGAAATTCTTGCGACCAGGCGCGGAGGCCGCCTTGGGAAACGCGGCCCCTCTCCTCCGTCGACCCCTTCTTGGGTGAACAGTAGCGCCTGGAGTCGGCTGAGGTCCTACTTGCAGTCGACGCTGAAATTATCGTGGAACACAGTCGTCGTGCCATTGGCATTGATCGTAAAATGCAACGTCTCATGCACAAGAAAGTTATTCTCTGGACCCTGGCCGATAATTCTAAAGTTATTTACGAATGTATCGTTCGCCTGGCCGTTCTGGAGAGAATTCTTGAAGCTGGACGAGACAATCTATCAGGAAATCCTCAAGACCATTCACGAAACCGGAAAAGTGTTCGAGCGCCTCCCCTCCACCTACGCGGGTAAGGACGAAGAGTCACTGCGGGATCACTTGATCCTGCAGCTAGAGCCCCGGTTTGAGTACTCGTCAACGGGGGAGACATTCAACAAATCTGGAAAGACAGATATTCTAATCCGGCACCAGAAGAGCAATATCTTCGTCGCGGAATGCAAGTTCTGGGGCGGAGCGAAGAAACACTTCGAGACAATCGATCAAATTCTCTCGTACCTCACGTGGCGCGATTCAAAGACCGCGTGGATACAAAAGAAATGGCGGCGCCTCTCAAGGCCATCGAGGAGTCAACGTCTCAACTCCCGTGCTTCGCAAAGTTCAATGGCAAGAAGCACGATTCATGGTTCGATTACACCTTCCACTTGAAGGCGGACAACGGTGTTCTCCTCCGCCTCAGCATTCTTTGCTTCCACCTTCCAAAACAGACTTAAAACGGCAGTTTCATTTCTTCGAGCTGCTTTTCCGTTTCCTTCGAGGGTTCGAGGTATTTTTGCGTGGTCGCAAGCGACTCGTGGCCTAGCCAGATGTGGAGTGAGGCGCCAGCGCTCCTAGTTGACATGAGGCCCAGCAAGGACGACACTGGGACGCCAAATTGGGCCTATCGCATCGGTGTTTGTAAAAACCAACAAGATTAAGGAGGCAACCATGCCGGATTGTGCGGGTTCTTTCGCTGGGAGGGCTACCTCACAGACGATCATTTCTTTGCCCGATGTTTCCAACCACGACCTGAGCCTCGTCGAGATCAGAGGCGTCCAGAAATCAACCGACCAGAATTGGGACAACGCGAAGATCACGTATTGGGGCACGGCCGACGTGATCGCTGGCAACGGTCCGCAGCGCGGCTATTTCGTCAACGAGCATGCCGACGGGGACCGCGACTTCGGTATTTTTGAAGGGAAGATCATTACGACCGGCGGGGAGGTCACGATCGAGGGCAGCTGGAAATATACGGGTGGCACGGGAAATTTCCAGGAACTCACTGGTGGCGGCACCTACAAGGGCCGGATGACATCGCCTACTGAAGTCGAAAATACTTGGGCGGGGACGTACGAGCTTGGGGCAAAAGCTCGGGCGGCCTAGGGAATCGCGCGAAGGTTTTCGAAGGTGCGGGCTCACTCTTACGAAGTCGGGAGTGGGCCTTTTTTGTCTTTAGATGTCCTTCAAAACGGCAGCTTCATTTCTTCCAGCTGCTTTTCTGTTTCCTTCGAGGGTTCGAGGTATTTCTGCGTTGTGGCAAGTGACTCGTAGGCTTAGTCCATTGTAATAGAGCCACGGTCGATACGACCGTGGCTCTGCAAGTTCTGGGCATTTTGATACTTCCGATTTGCCGTCATCCACCCCCAAACTGGCGAGAAGTGCTCTGGAAGTGATCAATTACTGTGGCATCCCCAACCGCCACAATCATGGAATCAGGAACGCCCGAGGCTTTTCAGCACGAATTTAGTTCAATCGCCCTCCGCAACGGTAACCAAATAAATCGTAGCCGACTCTTGCGGGACCAGAAACCCGTTGCCAGGGGGATTAAGAAAGCTGGCCGATATCTTGGCCAGCACAAACTTCTTCCCAGCAAAGATGACCTTGGTCCCTGGCGGCGCAGCGAACAGGAAACTCGCTGAACGACAGGGACAAGTGCCAAAGCCAGACCCCGAAACCGTGAGGAAAAGGAAATCATAGAGCGGCGGAGGCGAAGGCTGGGGCGGGGGAAGGACGAAGCTGCGTCCAATTCGGTCGACGAAAAATGACGGCGTGAGCTTGTCAAACGTTACTCCGGCGGGCGGGCTCAAAAGAATATGAAAGACACCTGAACCGTCCGGAGTTTGTCCTTCATAAATCATCACACCGACTGGGATCTTGGCAGCTAACGCTGGGAGACTCAAAACAGAGAACAGCAGAACACAGCAAAAGTGGCGAAGGCGCGCTCTCATTTACTTCTCCCTTACTTTTTAATTTTCGGGCCTACCGAAAACTGCGATTTTAGGGGGAAGGTCAACTGATCGTCACGCCGTCGCCTCCACAGAAAACCCGGAGGAGAAGCCCGGCGTTCAGTTCGACGCATTGTACACAAATCGCCAGTGGAAAAAACGGTTCACCGCATCAGCAGCACGGCAACAACGCATAGGAGGCCGTGCAGCCCGGCATTCCGACGGCTCAGCTTGACCAAGCTCCGGGTACATCATGAACGTCATACTCGCGACCGAGGAAAAGACGTTATTGGCATTCGACTCGACCAAGCGAACCGTGCCAACCACACAGATAAATGCTCCAACCCCGACTGAGATGCCAAGAATGGCGAGAACGCTATCCCACTGTATTTAGAGCGCCTATCAAACATCGATTTGGGCTGTGGGAGTCAACAGTCTGCGGTAGCGTAAATAGAATCGCCCTCCCTGACCTCAAGACAAGCTGTTGTCTCGCCAATTTTAGCCGCTCTCCCGTTGACTTAGCCCTGTTGCGGGAGGATAATGCGCTCACTTTGAAGATCCCGCCGCTCGATGCTTCGGGTCATTCGAGCGACCCCTTACCGTTTTTCCTCGGCTAATAGGCGCATCCAAGGAATCTGCAGCGCATTGACGATCAATTCGGCTGAGAATGGCAGCGACCTTCTTTCCGTTAACGACACCAGCGCCTGAACCAACGGCGCAACAACTGCGAACGAAAGTGGAACCGGGGGCCCAGACCATGAGGTAGCTATAGCTTGGTCCAAACCTCAATGAGCTTCGAAGGAGATTACCCATGAAGAGAAAAATGTTGCCGCTCGCTGCAGCGTTGATCGCCTGGCTGCTCTTCGGGCTGGCCGGGGTCTGCGGCGCACAAGACTTTAACTACATCGCGAATCCACCGCACGTGCAAGTGAGTCCAAACACCGTCATTCCCGATGGGCTGCCTTACTGCAATGTAGGAATAACGCTCATCTGCTACGGGCCGAGCTTTATCAAGAAGGCGTACAATTTCCCATCCAATCTGGATGGAACCGGGCAGACCATCCTGATCGTGGACGCCTTTGGCAGTCCCACGATTGAGGCTGACCTCGCCCTCTTCGATAGTATCTTCGGCATCCCAGTACCTCCGTCTTTCACCATATTCTGTCCGCAAGGATGTCCGCCATTCAATCCCAACGACAAGCTGCATGGCGTGATTGGTTGGAGTGTCGAGACCAGCTTGGATGTGGAGTATGCACATGCAATGGCTCCAGGTGCAAACATCGTGCTGGTGGTAGCTCCAACCAGCACAGGGAACGCCATCAACGCCGCCGAGGCTGCCGCAATCGAGAAATACCCCGGCAGCATCATGTCGCAAAGCTTTGGTTCTGGGGAATTTTTGATCCAAGGCAACAAAGTACAGATGGCACAGGCGCATAAGAACTACCTGGCGGCGCAGGCAGCTGGAATTACCGTACTTGCGTCAGCTGGGGATTTCGGTGCAGCAAACGCCTTCATGGTTGGCCTCAAGCTAATCATCGGCGCCCAAGCGAATGCCAGTTTCCCCGCCTCTGATCCCCTGGTCACGGCGGTCGGGGGCACTGAAGGAAACCCTTATGCTACTCCTGGCACCGCGACGTTAAGTTGCGCGGCGAACACTACTTGCTCGGCTGGCCTCGTGACGTTCACCGGCCCCTGCACCTCAGCCAACGGCTTCCTAGTAAGCCCGTGCACTCCCGTCGGCTATGGCGGAGAGCAGGTATGGAACGAGCCATTATTCGCTCCCGGCTCAACCACCGGTGGCGCACCCAGCTTGCTCTTCCCAGTGCCTTCGTATCAGAGCGGATTGGGCTTGTCATCCAGAACCACCCCGGACGTCTCTTACAACGCGGCGATTCACGGGGGCGTGCTTGTGGCCAACAGCACCCTGCTGGGCGTTCCTGCCTTTTTCATTATAGGAGGCACCAGCGCCGGCTCCCCTCAATGGGCCTCGATCTTCGCGCTCGTCAATCAATGCCGTGCCAACCACAGCCTCGGGCCGCGCGGCTTCGCCAACCCAACGATCTACTCGCTCGCAGGTGCTGGATTCCACGACATCACAGCGGGCAACAATCAGATGGCAGGAACCTCAGTCGGCTTCACGGCGGCCGCGAGCTGGGATGATGCCACAGGATGGGGCACGCCTGATGTTGCGAACTTAGTGCCGGGGTTGGCTGGCACAACCTGTCCCTAGGAAGGACGCCGAACCGATCATTCAGGGTCGCCTGAGGGTTTCTTCGGGACCTTGCGGACACGGTCGTCACCTCTGACAAGAACGGTCAGTTCACCGTGGAGGTTGTTCCCGGCTTTTACGATATTTTCGTTTCGGCACCTGCCTTTTCGCCTCAATGTACCAAGGTGCGTGTGCGGGATGCTGAACCCGCAATCTACATGCCACGGTTGCGTGCTGATCCACTAGTCATCAAAGAACATGGCGACACCTTTTGAATAGCAACCGAAATTCAACGCGGCATGACTCCAGTGTGCCAGATCGAAAATATCCAGTGACCGCGACGTAAGGAATATTTGGCGGCTCGGTGGGAAGCCTACGAAGCGGAGGGCGGAAAGAGCGGCATGATTAGAACTGGTAACTGGCAGGCGTTTTTGCCAGCCTGCATACTGTTTGCTATTGGATATGTTCCACTCATAGTTATTGGTTTGTGGGGAAAGATCGTCGGCCCTTCGGATCAGATCGCTGGAGCCGGGTTGGCATGGGGGTTGATGGTCACAATGCCCGCGACCGTCTGCGGGTGTTTGGCCATGTTGGGCGGATTGGTTTGGTTTTTCACGATACCCAAGGATGATTCAAATTAGCCCACTACCAAAAACCTCGGCTGGCTGGATTGCATGCACTGATATTCTATGAGCTTTCCATGAACCAGTTCTGTCAGATTGAATTCGCTAATGACGACGTTGGGATGCCGTGCGGCAAGCCTGCCGTAGCGAAGTGCCGCGGATTTGGGCGTAATATGATTGCCGAAGCTTAGAAGGCTCGTATGAGGCTTAGCTGGTCATTCATAGCGGCGGTCTTTTTCGTGGCTCCTCTAGCTGCCCAGCAAAATCTTCCCAAGTCAACTCAAGAGCTTTTGGCGGCTTCGGCCCGTGTAGAAGCACTGTCACTCGGCGATTTCAAGACACTTCTGTCCCAAGCTCAATCGGGCGACCGTGAGGCCCAGTATTTGATGGGACTCATCTACGAACGAGGTTTGTTAGTCCCCAGAGATTTCTCTGCGACAAGGAGTTGGATACTCAAGTCCGCTGAACAAGGCTATGTACCTTCCCAAGGCGCGATGGGCCAGATGTACTTGATGGGCGTCAGGGACAATGGCCCGATCCCCGACTACGCTGACGCCGACAGATGGTTGCGGCTGGCGGCTACACAAGGCGACGCCGATGCACAGTTCTGGCTGGGGACAGGATATGAACGTGGCTGGTTTGGGGGAACCGATTATCGAGAGGCGCTAAAGTGGCTGCGGAAGGCTGCTGCTCAGGGACTGCCCAACGCACAATACTGCTTGGGCCAGATGTACGAGGAGGGAAAGGGCGTACCCGAGAGCGACTTCATGGCGGCCAGTTGGTACCGGAAGGCTGCGGATCACTTTCCTCACTCGGGCCACGTAGGAGGGATTTGGGAAGCGGAAGTTCAGTTGGCAAATCTTTATCGTCATGGTCGGCTGCCGAAAGATGACATCGAAGCGTACATGTGGTTCGCAATCGTCGGCTCCTCTGTCGTCCCGGCTGATGGCTCTGATATGAGGTTGGCCGCCCAGCACATGACTAAATCGCAGATCGCCAAGGCCCAGCGTATGGCAGATGATTGGATCAAATGTCACACGGCCAAGCCAGTAGATGTGTCGAGAGTCCGCATTCCACCGGGGATGCGCGCTCTCACAATCCCTATTGATGAAGATATTTCCGTAGCCCCCGGCGATCAGGTTGATGTTCTAGTTGTCGGCAAGGGACAGGAAGTCAACACTGTGCTTCACCATGTAGAAGTATCAGCCGTTGACCAAGGAACCAGCACTGTTACCTTTTTGGTCTACCCGGAGGATGCACGGAATGTACAGAAAACAGTCATCAGCGGGCGAGACAGTAAGTTCAGGTTACGCCCACAGAACAGAGCAAACTGAACAAGGACAGGCTGCTTGCTGAAACTCGACTCCCGGAGTTAAGCCTTCGATTTCCTGAACTTGGCCCACCGCGCACGCTGAGCAGCAGCTATCTTGGCCCTACTCTTCGCTGACATCTTCCGACGTTTACGCATCCGCTGCCCATTGCTATAAACACCAGCAAATGCCGTGAGTGTCGTGCTCAGGCCACAGACTGCTCTTACTCGTCCTTCTTTGCGCGCCTGTCGTTGGCAATTCTCTGCCTCTCCTTGTCCTTCGCGTACTCCTCATCATCTAGCACGAACCATCTCATCCAGCGTGGAACTCCCCGGTAGTAGACATATGCGCCCGAAACGTCACGATGATGAACAAACTCATTCACAGAGAAAACAGACGCGATGAGTGCGAACAGTAATCCTGCACAGACCCACGCAGTGCGTAACAATGGAAAGCGACTGTCGAGGCCGATGGATGCCAAGAACAAAAGCCAGAACAGGACTGCGAAGATCCAACTTCTCCGGTCCTGAGTCATAATGCAGCCTCTGCCATTACGCCTTGCTCTTTTTCACCCTCGCCCACCTTGCACGCTGTGCGGCTGCGATCTTACGACGGGATGCGGCTGACATGGTTCGTTTGGGTGTTGCGACCTTAGCCTTGCCCCTCACCTTTGCCCAACGTGCTCTTTGAGCAGCAGCGATCCTCTTCCTACCAGCCGCACTGATTCGGCGTTTCCCGTTAATAGCACTCCCGCTGTACACACCAGCAAACGCCCTAAGCGCTGCGTTCAAACCAGACAGCTGCTTCTCCACGCGATCACGTTCCGCTTTCAACTGCTTCAATATTGAAGACACGTTTCTCATTGTTTGAGGCCGACTTGCCGCTTCTCGTTCACGTTCGCGTTGATTGCTCTTGCGCAACGAAAGAACCGCTCTCGTGTGGCATTCTTTTCGCAGTTCTCCTCCTGCCCCATTCATCAACTTCGACCTTTTTCACTATATTGTCGGAAGAACGGATTATTTTGTTGGTAAAAAGAAAGCTAGACTTGGATTTTGGAATGCTTGTGGCGGTAGACCGATTCACCACGGGAGCAAATGCCCACAATCTCCGCGGACTCGCGAATGCCTACGTCCTGGCCTGTGAGAATGACCAGCCGAGCATAGCAGAACAGTACCGGATGCGCCTGCTTCGGGAACTTGACCGGAGTGCGAGGGGCAAAGCGGCAGCTTTTAGAGCTTGCATGTTCCATGTAGCTTGAAATCAGCCGATTTCACTGACCCACGGTCAATTAGTGTAACCGCGATTTATCAACAGCTACGCAGCTCAATTGATAAGTGGTGCCGTAGAAATGTCACGGGGCAAGATGTTTCGCGGCCTCGAATATACGCTTCGTTCCACCCAAGACTCCACCCCATCCCATTGTACTTCCATCGGCGAACAAGGCGGTGGAAGGCGATTCAACGTCACCGTATTCCACTCTGACCCAGTTGTTCACAAAGTCTCTTCCTTGCTTGCCATACAAGATGCGCCGAACATTCTCAAGTACCAGCGTATGGCCTCGGCCTTGAAACTCGATGGATTTTTCTTTGATAGTGAGTTTCCCAACATCCCGGTAGGCCAAGAGGTGCAAATCGTGCCACTTCTTGCGAGGGGAGTACCAGACATTATCGAAGACTTGATGGGGCATTGAGACCCTGACCTCCTCCGTCGCAGGACCGACCCACACTGTGATTGTGAATCACAATGTAGGGTACGAAATCGAATGCTTGACGTAAACAGGCCTTTATCACTTATTGATGTGCCCAAGGCAGCGTTTGGCAGGCGAAGGCTCCTCTACCGCTTAACAGGTGATATACGAATGAACCGAGGCAAAAGCCTCCCAAAATGAGTGCCAGGACAGCGGCGACAAAGATTCCTTCCACCACATACGCGGCGGTCGAAAGACCGAAATGAATAAGCAGTCCACACGTCAGCGCAAACGCGCCCGCCATGGCTTGTGCAGTTCGACGGGGCAGAGGAGCCGGAGTAAGGTAAAAAGCCTCCACGCGGTTGCCCCGGATCAAATTGTAAAGAGCGTCGAAGGGATTGAGCTTCGGGAACAGAGCACTCCACCACAAGACTGCGCAGAGCACATAGAACACAGGAGGAGATTGAAACAAAATTCCCGCCACAATCCATACGACGACGGTTCGAGGCTGGAAGTGAAGTGCCGAATACTCGCGCGGGCATACCGCTGGAGCCGGTTCTTCAAATCCCTGTTGAAGAATGAAGTTGCGCTTAACTTGCTCCCGCATCGTTCTGCCCCCTTAACCACCGCAGGAAGTTTACTCCACGTCAGAGAGCGGTTAAACATAGGGCTATCGCTCGCTAGGAGACTAGGCCTTACCGTCGGTTGACGCAATCAGGCGATTTCGCTCATTGAGGGGGTTTGAGTGTAACCGCGATGTTTCAACAGTTTGGTGATACTCTCTTGCTGCCACGATGACTGCTGACACGCGAACAGTTTAAGAAAGCGGTTCCGGGATGACGTCCCCTGGCCTATCTAAGCCGCAGACGGCGCGGGTCGGCTCTTTCCTCCGATCCCTTCGCCGCGTCGTCGCTCACTGGCGTGCGATCGTTTTGCTGTTGATCCTTCCTTGTGTTGTATTCCTGGAAGCACGTTTCGACGAGTTCGCCCGTTTCGATCTGATCCTCCTCGCCCTGCTCCTGATCTTTATAGCCAGCCAGATTTTCTGGATTGGGCGCCTCATCGACGTCGGAGAGCGGTTGATTCCTGGAAGACCTCGGCGCGTCTGGCTCGCGATCATGACTGTGCTGGTCTATTTGTTTGTCTTCCTGTACAGCTATCCGGAGTGGGGTCAGGCGGTGGGGGGGCATGTGATCCGTCCGGCCGATTACCGGCCGCAGAGCATGCTTATCCACGCCGCATTCTGGTGGTGGTTTGTGGGATCTATGGCGGCGTTTCTCTTAGTCATTGTTTTCGGGGCGACAGACCGGGCGGCCCGGGCCGCTGGGTGGGCTTACCGCAAAGTGCACACGGCAACACACGAGCACTCCGCGGCTGCTGATGCCGAATCCACCCTGCAGTCGTCCGGCCGCCGTCGCTTTCTGGAACGGACCGCGGTATTAGTCAGCGCCACTCCTTTCCTCGCCGCCGGCTATGGGCTTCTCTACGAGCGGCAGAACGTAGAAATCGTTCGTCAGCGGGTTCGACTAGCACGCTTGCCCAAAGCCTTTGAGGGTTTTCACATCGCCCAGCTTTCCGATATTCACATTGGTCCCTTCACTAATGCGGACTACATTCGCCGCTGCGTCGCCATCACCAACGGATTAGAACCAGACTTGATCGCGTTGACCGGGGACTACATCTGTTGGGACCCGGAAGCCCAGGGTGAGGTGGTTCGTGTGCTGGCGGGCCTGCGAGCGCCTCACGGCGTTTTCGGATGCATGGGAAACCACGAGGCGGACGTGGGGATTGAGGAGTCCATCACTCGCTTGTTCACCGCCCAGGGTATCCGCATGCTGCGTCAGGAGCGCGCACCCATCCGGCTCGGTGACGAGATGCTTAATCTGATCGGGATAGACCACGGCGGGAACCCACCCGATGCCGAGCGGCAGGTGGAGGGCGACCGGCGACTGCAGCGGCTCAAAGCGCTAGTGATGCCGAATACAGTCAACATTTTGCTGACCCACTACCCGCATTTCTTCGGTGATCCCGAGCTGCTGGGCATCGACTTGACGCTGTCTGGCGACATTCACGGCGGCGGCCAGTTGTCGCTCGATTTCATCCACCGCGGGCTCAACCTCGGCAGTCTGATGGGAGTATCCTACATCCGGGGCTTGTACGAAAACGGTGGCGAGCAACTCTACATGAACCGCGGCATTGGCATAACTGGCTTCCCCATCCGGCTCGGTGCCCGACCGGAGATCACGGTGTTGGAGTTGGCCAGAACCTGATCTTCGTTTTTCGGTTCGATACCTGATTGTTGAGAACAGATGGGATGAGAAGGCCGGTCTCCGACGGGATGCTGTAGGCTCCCAAGTTATCGACGCGCTCGAAAGCGCAAGAGATAAAGGAGACCGGCAATGAAGAAGATTAGCAGCGTAGCAACCAGGCAGGCGAAGAATTTTCCCCCACAGAAGCTGACCGTCGGATTGGACCTGGGTGATCGCTGGAGCTGGTATTGCGTGTTGGATGAAGCGGGCAAGATACGGTTGGAGCAACGAGTCAGTACGACTTCCAAGGCTATGGGCGAGGTGTTCGGCGCGCTGCCGCGCAGTCGGATCGCACTGGAAATCGGGACGCATTCGCCCTGGATCAGTCGCTTGCTCAGCGAGTTGGGGCATGAAGTGATCGTGGCGAATGCGCGCAAGGTACGGCTGATCGGGGAGAGCCGGAAGAAAGACGATCGCCTGGATGCGCAGACGCTGGCGCGGCTGGCCCGGATCGATCCGGAGTTGCTGTATCCGGTGAAGCATCGCAGCGCGCAGGCGCAAGCGGATCTGATGATGATTCGAGCGCGCGCCGGCCTGGTGCGAGCCCGCACGGGCCTGGTCAATACGGCACGCGGGCTGGCGAAGTCTTACGGCGAAAGATTGCGCGGCTGCAACGTGCGCAATATGAATCCGGAGAAAGCGGAGGGACTGAGTCCGGAACTGCAACGCGCGCTGGAGCCGTTGCTGGCCGGGATCGAAGCGGTGAGCGAACAAATCCGCGAATACAACCAGCGCATCGAGCAGTTGGCGCAGCAGAATTATCCGCAAACCGCGCTGTTGAAACAGGTGAAGGGTGTGGGCACACTGATCGCGATGACGTACATGCTGACGCTGGAAGATCCGCATCGCTTTGGTAAAAGTCGCGACGTGGGCTGCTATCTGGGATTGCAGCCAGGACGGCGCAACTCGGGGCGGAGCGAGCCGCAGTTGCATATCAGCAAAGAGGGAGACCCCTATCTGCGAACGCTGCTGGTGCAGGGAGCGCAGCACATCCTGGGGCCGTTCGGCATCGACTGTGACCTGCGACGCTGGGGACTGAAGCTGGCCGAGCGTGGCGGAAAGAGCGGAAAGAAGCGAGCCATCGTCGCCACCGCAAGAAAGCTCGCGGTGCTGCTGCATCACCTGTGGGTGAGCGGAGAAGCGTACGAACCGTTGCACAACAGCAGCCGAACGACAGTGGCGGCAGTCGCGTAGAACAAAAAAACAAAACAAAAGTCAAAACCGTTCCAGGAAGAGAAAAGACAAAAGCCAAAGCCGAGTTCCGGTGACTGCGTTAATCGCCTGGCCCAGGTTCCACTCTGCAAGAGCAGAACCACAGGGCGACAAACAGATGGCAGCACCGGCTGAAACGAGAACGCCCAACATGCACCGAGCGAAATGAAATCGCTCCTCGAGAGTGCGGATGGAAGCATGGCGACAGTGGCCACTCGGCGGGAGAACAACGATGTTCCACGAACCGCAAAAATCGACTTGACTCCGACCGGCCTTCTCATGGAAGGCGATTTCGCTCATTGAGGGGTTTTGAGTGTAACCGCGATTTATCGACAGTTACGATCTTCCCGTATTGAGTGTCGTGATTGGCAAGCAGGTGGTTACGTCAATATTCGACGGAAGATCGGCTGAAACTCGTGTCCGGGGGTAATACCGCTTGTCCGGTTCCTGTGAGCCAGTCAAGGGACAATCGGCGTCAAGCTGAAACCGTATTTTGATCTTCAGGGTTGTGGCCGTCGAAATCGGCTGGAATGACCACTGTTTCAGTGCGGTCTCGACTGGTTCGCGGAACATCGGATGTGCAGAAATAAACTTCACGGAATCCGCCTTTCCGTCAGGCTCGATTATGACCTCGGTGACGACAGTTCCCTGAACGCGTGCTAACCATGCGGCGACCGGATACGTGGGCGCTACAAAATGCCGCACCGCCACTGAGGAGCCAGCGTCGGTGGTCTGAGCGCACGCAGCAACACCTAAGAGGGTCAGCAACATGGTGGCGATTACAGAATGGGACTTCATATTCCCTCCACTTCTCGGGCAACTGGTCCACCAGATTGTAGACCTCGCACGTACACCGATGTCGCTATCAGGCGATTTCGCTCATTGAGGGTTTTTGAGTGTAACTGATTTATCGCCAGTCACAGTGTCAGCACCTGCTTATAAAGGACCGCTGTGTGGTTGCGACCGCTTCGGTGGAAAACCTGAAATGCCGAAGAGTATGTACAAGACAAACATCTCACCGATAGACAGTAGAGGAGCCGTCAACACAAATGGCACCTGTCTTTCTGCCGGAAAGACGTACGACAGAATTGCAAAATGAGCAGCGATCAATCCCGCAAATAAAGCCCAGAAGCGGGGACGGCGGCGGTGGATATGAAAGTCTTTTATGACAAATCCAAATACGAACAGAGCGGCGAACGCGATGGTCGTCCATCGACTATTGAGGTCAAAAATGTCGCGATTTGTATACAGAGCCAGAAACGCGATAACCGCTACTAATCCGAGAGAAATAGCCACGTAAAGAATTGTGTCTCGTCCCGGAATCTTCGAGGGCATCCTCGCTCCGCCAGCGACGCCGACCAGGATGAAGAAACCCGGAACGCCCACGAGAAACAGCACAGCCGCGCCAAAATTCGCACACACGAGTAGCAGGACGATGGCCGCAAGCGACAGTACGACGGGATGGCGTGTCTTTGGCATTGCTCTGCTCGCTGGCACGTAGCCTATCAGAGCGGGCATTCCTGACGTTATCAGGCGATTACACTCAAAATCCCCGCCCAATCGTCAATGAGCGTAATGGCGATGTTACGCCAGTTGACTTGACCGATGCCCTCCATCGGGCGATGATTTCATCGTCCCTATGCCTCTCAGTGCGTGGATAGGAATGGGGGCGGCGTCGTGCTAAGGAAGCAGAGGGTTTTGATTTAATTGTTGTACGCTAAGTGAGATGCCGAAGATTGGTCGAAATTCGATGTGTCCTTGTGGAAGTGGCCTGAAGTATAAGCACTGTTGTCTCTCGAAAGATGAAGAAAGGGCTCTGGAGCAACAAGAAACAGCTGCGAGAAAAGCCGAAAACGTGATCGGCGGAACTGCAACGATATTCAGCCACGCGATTGACCGCGCCAATAGGACAATACGGCAGAACCGTAAGGGTCCCCGCTACTGACTCATAGATTACACTCAGCCCTCGGCAGGCATTTTGACTGTAATCGCGATTTGTCAACAAGTGACGTTTCCGATCACTCTTTTACTCTGCTTGCGTCTAAGTCTTTAAGACCCTTTGAATCTAATCGCCAACTCTTATTTCATCCAGGAGCAACGCGTGTTCAGAGGAATGTTTGTTTGCTTCTTTGTACTTCTTTGCGCGGGTCGTCCGACCCTGGGCCAGACGGACAAAACACAACCCTCAGCCGCAGCATCCACAAACGACGCGGAATACCGGAAATTTGAGGAAGTGTCATCTTTCGTGCGAGCTCGCAATGCGCGAGACTACGCTTTTTCGGCCGCCAAAGGGATTGACGAGGCCAGCTACGTCAGTATTGGCGGTATCGAGCAATGGATAACAATCCGCGGCGAGGACCGGAGCAGTCCCGTGCTGCTGTTTCTGCACGGCGGGCCGGGCGACGTCACCAATCCCTGGTCCTTCTTGTTTTTTGCTCCATGGGAAAAGTACTTCACGGTGGTGCAGTGGGATCAAAGGGGTGCAGGCAGGACGCTCAGAAAGACAGGCCCTTCGGTGACGTCCACAATGACCGTTGATCGTATGACCAAGGACGGGATAGAGGTGGCTGAGTATCTGCGGAAGCACCTGGGTAAAGACAAAATCATCGTCCTCGGTCATTCATTCGGCACGGTCCTTGAACTGGGAATGGTTCGAGCTCGGCCCGATCTTTTCTATGCATACGTAGGCACGGGTCAGGTCGCTGACGAAGCCAAAAATTATTCGGCGGCCTATGACGCGCTATTGAAGAAGGCGGACGCGACCGGAAACCAGCAGGCCATCGAGGAGTTGAAGCGTGTTGGGCCTCCTCCCTACACTAACTATGAAGGGTACGGCATACAGCGCAAATGGTCGAACAAGTTTGAAGGCTCCTACGAGTTCCTCTACGGAACGACTGGCCTTCTCGCTCCTGGGGGCTCACTACAGGACGTTAACGACTGGTTCCAGGGCCAGATCCTTGCAGATGTTCTCGTGCCGCAGACCAAGTCTCTCGGAATGGCAGAGCTTGGCCTAGAGTTTTCAATTCCGATGTTTGTTTTTGAGGGCGAAGAAGACTTCACCACTCCCACGGCGCTGGCCCGGCAGTACGTCGAGGCCATGAAGGCACCACGCAAGGAGTTTGTGCTGATCCATGGAGGGCACTTTGCAATGTTCATGCACCGCGATGAGTTTCTGCAACAAATGGTCGAGCGCGTACGCCCATTGGCTATTGCAAATTGACGCGTCATTTTCGTAACGGCTGTTGTCAGGGATTACACTC
>CAVXGY010000005.1:0-133635 GCA_963761385.1 Terriglobia bacterium
GCGGATTCAATGGTACGGCTACAATGAGTGGCTTGGCTGCCCCCCCGAATGCAACTTGCAGCGTCAATCCACCATCGTTGACCCTCAACGGAGTCTCACCGTCGAACTTTTCTGTCAGTGTTACGACTGCGTCGCTCAGCGGGGCCAGCCTCCGCACAAGCCCTCTAGGGCCGGGTCGTGAGCAAATGGTGAGACTTACGCTCGCACTGATGCTCGGTCCGTTTGCGATGAGTCTGACAAAGCGTGCGCGGGTGAAAGAAAATTCTATTGGTCGTGCTGGCTATCACCATCATGGGTCTGGTGTGGGTGCAGTGGGAGCAGCACATCAGGAATGAAGACTGGGCACCAGGGAACGCCACCAGGGAGTTACACGGTGGTCGTGACAGCCAAATCGAGCGGCACGTTACATAGTCTGAGCCTCAACCTGATCGTGCAGTAAAGCAAGACGTGCTGATACCCCGTGGAATCATCGCCCTCTCAGGCGACACCGCCAAGCAGCCGCGCCGCGGGCTAGGATTTCTTCGTTCTCTGGAGAGTACGCCGACCCCCGACATCCCATCCTGAAAGAAGCCAAGGCGGATTACGCGAAGCTGCAATGAGCCGAACTGAGCTGGCGGGGTGGAGGTGACCTAGCCCCCGAAAAGAGTGCCACGTAGAATGTGAGTTTCTCCAAAACCCAGGAAGGGAGAAACGCTGATGAAGGGGACACGGCATAGCGAAGAGCAGATCATCGCGATTTTGAAGCAAGGAGAAGCTGGGCTGGGCACGGCGGAGTTGTGTCGGCAGCACGGCATCACGGAGCAGACCTATTACCGCTGGAAGGCGAAGTACGGTGGGATGGACAGTGGAGAAGCCAAAAGATTGAAGCAGCTGGAGGAGGAGAACCGGAAGCTGAAGCACGTGGTAGCCGATCTAACGTTGGACAACCGAGCACTGAAAGATGTGCTTTCAAAAAACTGGTAGAGCCTGCGGGACTTCGGGCAGCCGCGCGTTACGCGATGGAGCAGTACGAGATGAGCGAACGGCACGCCTGCAGGCTGATGTGCTTGGCACGATCGACCCATCGTTACCGGGCGCGGAAAGCAGGACGCGATAGCGAACTGCGGCAGCGCCTGAAGGAGCTGGCGGCCCGGCGCATGCGCTTCGGCTATCGCCGGCTAACCGCGATCCTGGTGAGCGAAGGGTTAGAGGTAAATCACAAACGCATATATCGGCTGTATCGGGAGGAAGGGCTAGCCATGCGCATCCGACAACGGCGTCGGATTCGCTGGAATGGAGCGGTAACCAGGCCGGGAGCGACAAGGCCGAATGAACGTTGGTCGATCGATTTTCTGAGTGATTGCGTGAGCACGGGCCGAGTGATTCGAATGTTGACCATGGTGGACGATTACACGCGGGAATGCCCAACCATCGAAGTGGATACTTCGTTGGGCGGGTTGCGAGTACGCCGGGTGCTGGATCGGGTGGCAGCGGAGAGAGGTCTGCCGGAAGCGATCGTACTGGATAATGGGCCGGAGTTTCGTGGTCGAGCATTAGCCGCGTGGAGCGAAGAACGGGGAGTGCGGTTGGAGTTCATTCAGCCCGGCAAGCCAGTGCAGAACGCCTACGTAGAGAGCTTCAACGGCCGGCTGCGCGATGAATGCTTAAACGCCAATTGGTTCACCAGTCTGAACGACGCGCGACGAAAAATCGAGACGTGGCGACAAGATTACAATCAGCAGCGCCCACACAGTTCGTTAGGCTACTTGGCGCCTGCAGCATTTGCACGTGCACGAGCGGAGTTGATGGCATGAGGAAAGCCTCTCCATGGATGCTGGAGAAGGGGATTCAAACGCCATCCCCTTCTCCAGACCCCATCCCCGCTCAAAACCACAAACTGTTGCTGAGAAACTTACATGGAAACTGGAACATCGAACGGGGGCACGTCAGAGGAGCGGTTAGGCGATCTCTAAAGCTGAAAGCCGCTGGTGGCGCGTCTTTCGCCACGCCCAGCGCGTTGTGCGCGAATGTGATCTGGCCGACGTTGGCTGTCTGGATGCGCCGCTAGATATCGGCAACGGTTCTTGATTCAATTGCTTACGAGAAGCGCAGGCGGCAGCGATCCCGTGGCCTGTTTGCAAACTCGATAACAGTACGGATATGAAGTGGTTCATTCTCTTCAACTTTTTGGCACTTTGGTTAGCTACGTTTTTGATTCTGAGTGGACGGTTAAAGCGTGGTCTCTAGAGTCATCCTCGTCACAAGCGCGATTGCTTTTCTAGCTTGCATTTTTATATTCTTTGCGCTTGCGATTTTCTCGGCTTTCGACACTTCCCAAATTGGAAGTGAACGCATCGTGAGTGAAATCGCCTGTGTCTGTTGAAAAAGTCCCTCAGTTGATGCTTGTGGCTGGGGTGCAAGGTTCGGGTTATAAGCAGGCCAGAGTTCCCGATGCTGCTGTTTATCTTCACATTCGGAGGCCTGCTGCTCATATGATGGGACACCAAACCCGCGGGGAAGCGCTGTTTTACTACTTCCGTCCTGGAAGATCAGGTTCCTGAAAATCTTATCTGCTGCGGTTGATTTTTGTGATCGACATCGTCAACCTCGTATTTCGAGGCAAAATTGAATAACTCATACAGCGATCTGGGAAGGCCTTTATTTTCCGATTTTCGCCCCGGAACTGCTACTGCTTATGCTGCTGGTTTCGGCTATCTTCTATGGGGTAAGGACGAAAGGAAGCTGTTGGAAGAGTTGCGCATGCATCTGGCGTGGCGCTGGTTCACCGGACTTGGCTTCGATTTTCAGGAGATTCCTGGCATTTCCACTCAACGTTTTCCAAAAACCGGCATGGACGGTTTCAGGGGAATGGCGGGAATCTGTTTCAAGAGATTCTTTGAGGAGTTCATCGTCTGCCCGCTGCGTTCGAGGCCGGGCATTGGTAAAGGGCGAGCCACATGTGGGTGGACGGCAGTTTTTATCCAGGGCCAACGCCGATCCTCACAGCCGGGTTGCGCCTGAGCAACTGGCAGTGGCTGGTGAACCACACGGTGCGCGAGTATCTGGTCGAACTGGAGCGGGAGAACCCGGTCGAACTCTCCGGTTGCCCAGCAGGAGAAAGTCTCGACCACGGACCCGGATTCAACCTACGCCACCAAAGGCGGTCCAGCGCGGCTCGGCTATTACGACAACTACTGGTGGATAACGCCAGTTGCGTCATCGTGGGGGTGCAAGCTACGCCGGCGCGACTGAGTCAGGAGAGTGTAGCGGCCCGAGACATGATCGAACGCTATCGCGAACGTTACGGCTATCTTCCGCAGACGCTGGCAGCCGACACCACCTACGGCAACGGCGAACTACTGCAATGGCTTGATGAACATGGTATCGCTCCCTACATCCGGGTGAAAGAAAATCCCAATGGGCGGACTGATCTCTACGGCATCGAGCAGTTCACCTACAGACCCGAAGAGAACTGCTATATCTGCCCGGAAGGCAAAGTCCTGAAGTACGTCGGAATCAATGCGCGCAACCGCACCCACGTTTATTATTCGACGGTGAAGCGCTGTCGCGAATGCTCCCGGAAGAGCTGCTGCACGCGAGGTAAGTATCGGACCCTTGCCATCCACACCTGCGAGCCCGCGCGACAGCGTGCCCATGCCCTCGCTCGGACACCGGCGTTTGCTACTCGCAACGGGCGCGGCGGAAGGTGGAAGCACTCTTCGCAGAGCTGAAGAATTACGTCGGACTGCGCCGACTGAGGTTACGCCGGATGCGCTTCGTACGCGAGCAGTTCTATCTGGCGGCCACGGTGCAGAACCTGAAACGGCTGGTGCGGTTCCTCAGCCGCGAGGGCGCAACCCCGCAGATCGCAACCGCGAGTGGAACCTGTCACGCGAGAATCTAAAGAAGCGACTAACCAGCAGGCTGGAAAGGACAATGAAAACCGCCTTGCCGGCGGGATTTTTCAACACACACGGCGGTTTCGCCCGTTGACGGGTTAATGAGTGTAACGGGGATTTTACGTTAGTTATGCTGTTGCGAGACTCCGAAAGCGGCCCGTCGCCGTTATACTCGACCGAGGTCTTAGAAAGCGTGCACTGATGAGAACCTTCATCATTCTGTTCCTGAGCATTGCCACGGCGACCGCCACGCTCGGTGCTGATGATCGGGGGCCGGAGGTCGATCAGCTTTTCGCGCTGTTCGACAAGCCAGGCTCACCCGGATGTTCAGTCGGCGTAATCCGTGCTGGCGAGTTCGTTTATAAAAAGTCCTTCGGGTACGCGAGCCTCGAACTCGGCGTTCCGCTCACACCGTCGTCGGTTTTTTACATGGGCTCGGTGTCGAAGCAATTCACTGCTGCCAGCGTCGTCCTTGCTGCCGAACAAGGCTATCTCTCACTCGATGACGACGTCCGCAAGTACCTCCCCGAGCTGCCCGACTACGGACGTCGCATCACGCTTCGCCAGATGCTCCATCAAACCAGCGGGTTCCGCGACTTTCTCGATCTCGTCTTCCTTTCTGGGCGCAATGCCGCAGACCTCGCCTCGCCAGCCGAGATTCTCAAGCTAATAGCCCGCCAGAAAGGCCTTAATAATCTTCCCGGTGACGAGTGGGTTTACAGCAACTCCAATTACTTCCTGCTTGGCGAAGTCATCCGCCGTGCCACTGGGAAATCTCTCGCAAAGTTCGCTGCCGAAAATATCTTTCGGTCGCTCGGGATGACTCACACACTCTTCTACGATGACAACACGCTGGTGGTACCCAACCGCGTCGCGGCTTACGATTCCGGCAAGGATGGCAATTTCCTAGTCGATTGGTCTCCCAGCTATGACATCGTTGGCGGCGGCGGCCTGATGAGCAGCCTCGATGACCTGCTCTTCTGGGATCGGAACTTCTATACCAACAAGCTTGGTAAAGGAACGTTGCCTGCCGAGCTGCAGAGTCACGGCACCCTCAATAACGGCAACAAAATCGACTACGCTTTGGGCCTCTCGCTGGGCGAGTACCGTGGTCTCCCTATCGTTGAGCACAGTGGCGAGTTGTTCGGCTACCACTCTTCATTCCTGCGCTTTCCTCAGCAGAGATTCAGCGTAATCGTACTTTGTAACCTCGCCACAGGGGAGCCTGAGGCTCTTACTCGCAAAATCGCCGACCTGTACCTCGCATCCGACTTCGAGCCGAAACAAAATCCCACCGCATCCTCTGATCTGCCCGATCCGGCTGGCTTTGCAGGCACCTACCTCGATCCGCGCTCGAACACCATCTACACGTTTGTCGCTGACCACAGCAATCTCATAGGATGGGGATCGGTTCTGCAGCGAATTGACGCTAAAAGGTTCTACGATCTCGGCGGCAACATCATCACCTTCGAGCACGTCAACGGTACGATGCACTGCTCACTTGTAATTCCCGGCGAGGTATATTTCTCCGGCAACAGACTTAAACCTATTTCCCTGAGCGACGCGGAGCTAATCCGGTTCGCCGGGAGGTATCACTCTGATGAGCTCGATGTGATCTACACGTTGTCGGTCGAGGCGGGAAGATTGACAGTCAAGGAAGGCGACAAGCCGCCGGTCATCTTCGATCCCGCCACCGCAAACGAGTTCTTCTCCAGCGACTTTCGCACTTTGGATTTCCAACACGACGTCGACGGGCGCATCTCCGGCTTCAACGTGTTTACACAAGCGGCTCGTGGGATCATGTTCAATAGGGTAACCTGAAGCGTCTGCTCACCAGACGCGAGAGATGAGTAAGACCCGCTCAACTGTTGTTAACAGGCGTGTCTGTTGAAAAAGTACCTGAGTTGATGCTTGTGCCGGAGCAAGGTTCAGGTTATAAGCAGGCCAGAGTTCGTGATGCTGCTGTTTATCGTCACGCTCGGAGGCTTGCTGCTCATGATGGGACACCAATCCCGCTCGGAGTCGCTGTTTTACTACTTCCGCATCGAAGATCAGGTTCCTGAAAATCATCTGTTACGGCTGATTGATCGACACGTCAGCTTCGACTTTGTTCGAGCAAAGTTGAATAACTCATACAGCGAAAAGGGAAGGCCATCGATTGACCCGGAACTGCTGCTGCGTATGCTGCTGGTCGGCTATCTGTACGGCGTCACCAGCGAGAGGAAGCTGGTGGAAGAGTTGCGCATGCACCTGGCGTGGCGCTGGTTCACCGGACTGGGCTTCGATCAGGAGATTCCGCATCACTCGACGTTCTCCAAGAATCGGCATGGACGCTTCCAGGAATCGAGTCTGTTTCAGGAGTTGTTTGAGGAGATCGTCGCCCGATGCGTGGAGGCCGGATTGGTAAAGGGCGAGCACATGTCGGTGGATGGCAGTTTCATCCAGGCCAACGCCGATCATCACAGCCGGGTTCCGCGTGAGCAGCTAGCGGAGGTGGCTAAGGTGAACGGTACGGTGCGCGAGTATCTGGCTGAATTGGAGCAGGAGAACCCGGTCGAATCACCCGCTCCACAGCAGGAGAAGGTGTCGACTACCGACCCGGATTCGACCTATGCGACCAAGGGCGGTCCGCGCGGCTGGGTTACTACAACAACTATCTGGTGGACAACGACAGTTGCGTGATCGTCGGCGTGCAAGCTACGCCGGCGCGTCTAAGCCAGGAGAGTGTAGCCGCTCGTGACATGATCGATCGCTATCGCGAACGTTATGGCCGTCTGCCGCAGACTCTGGCGGCGGATAACACTTACGGCAACGGTGAACTGCTGCAATGGCTGGATGAGCGCGGTATCGCTCCTTACATCCGGGTCAAAGAGAATCCCGCTGCGAAGACCGATCTCTATGGGATCGACCGGTTCACCTACGTGCCCGAGCAGAACTGCTATCTCTGTCCGGAAGGCAAGCACCTGAAGTACGTCGGTATCAACAAGCGGAACCGGACCCACCTTTATTACTCGACGGCGAAGCGCTGTCGCGACTGCTCGCAAAAGAGCGCTGCACGCGAGGTAAGTATCGGACCATCGCCATCCACACCTGCGAAGCAGCGCGACAGCGAGCCTATGCCCTGGCCCAGACACCGGCGTTCGCGATCGCGCAACGGGCTCGACGGAAAGTGGAAGCACTGTTCGCAGAACTGAAGAACCAGATCGGACTGCGCCGACTGCGGCTACGCCGAATGCGGTTCGTACGCGAGCAGTTCTACCTGGCGGCCACGGTGCAGAACCTGAAACGGCTGGTGCGGTTCCTCAGCCGCAGGGCGGAACTCAAAACCGTAACCGCGTAAGTGGGAAGTCACCGAAGATCTTAAGAACTAGAAACACACAGAGGAAATTATCAGAGGAAAACCGCATTGCCGGCGGGATTTTTCAACACACAAAGGCGATTTCGCAACTTTGCGCCTTTTGTTCGCCAGATGGGCAAAAGGATAGCGCAGACTTGTGCTATGCCGATTCAACAGTTAGGCATTTCGCTAAGTCTTCTAACGGAAAATAACAACGCCGCAATCTGCCGCATCAGACCGGCAACTTTGAGGTACGGCAAGATGACAAAGCAACCCGAAATGGACTGCGGGCATCCGTGGGGTTAAGATGTTAGAGGTGTTGCCATGCATAGAACGGCAATCTTCCTCGGGGTTGCGTTGACGCTTGGGGTATTGCCTAAGTACAGCGTCGGGCAAACTCCATCGTCCTCGGCGGCGAATTCGACTGCTGCCGCTCAGAGTCCATCAGAAAGTTCAGAGCGCCCCGCGTTCGGATAAGCCTACTGAGAATCATGATCGTAAGTGGCACCTGAAGTTGGGGACCGTTTCCGTAGGTGCCGGTTATACCCATTTCAGCAGTCCTTTCTACTATCCCTACGGCTTATATCCCTTCGATGGATTCTATCGGACGTGGCTCTGGGACCCGTACTGGGCTAACCCTCTGTCGTATCCATCCGGGTATTTTGGTTACAACGACGGAAGAGGCGAAGTCAAACTAATTCTGGAGCCGAAAACCGTTGATCTGAAGCTCGCTGAGGTCTATGTCGACAACGCTTATGCCGGTACGGCCGACCATTTGAAAAATATGTGGCTGGAACCCGGCGCTTACGACCTCTCGGTTTCGAGCAAGGACCATGTGCCCTTTCACCGTCGCATTTATGTGCTCAGCGGTAGGTCATTGAAGATTGCGGCAAAACTCAATCCACGGAATACGGCGGAAGCACCGGAGGCAAAGCCATGACGACGAAGAGAAAATGGTTGGCGGTTGGTGTCGCGTGCCTGGCGTGCCTTGCCTTCGCAGCTCCGAAAGGAACCGTCGCTCGTTCTACAGCATACAAATATCCGGCCCACGCGGAACAAGATAGTGTTTCGATGGGAGCGGTGCTACTGACTTCGCAAGAAGCCCGTAGTAACTTCGTATCTGACCTGAACCGCTGTTGCCTGGTCGTGGAGTTCGCCCTGTATCCGCAGAAAGGACGACCGGTTGACGTTTCATGGAACGATTTCTCTCTGCGGACAATCGGCGCCGACATCGCGACCAAAGCGGCCAGCGCGAAAGTAATTTCGGCATCGCTGCAAAAGAAGGCTGCTTCAGGCAGGGATGTCGTAGTCTCTCCCTCGGTCGGGATTGGGTACGAGTCAGGCCCTGCTTATGACCCAATGACGGGACAATCACGGCATGGGGGTGGGGTTTACACCCAATCTGGCGTGGGTGTCGGCATTGGTTCTCCAGGTAGTCAAGGTGGCAACACCGATGCCGATCGTAAAGTCATGGAAAGCGAACTCGACGAAAAGGGCCTGCCCGAAGGTTCGGCTGAGACTCCGGTTGCCGGATACCTTTATTTCCCTCTTTCCAAGAAAACGAAGAATGCCCGCTACGAACTGGAATATATGCTGAATGGAAACAAGGTAGTTTTGCGGCTGCCCGAGTGACCCGTCCGCGATCCCGACCGCTCTTCGGTTCCTGCCGTCGAGAAATCTAGCATGAGCCTGGCACGATCTCCTTAAGCGCCAACTCTATCTAGCGACAGAGCAGGAGATTGATTGTTGGTGCAAACAGGCGATAGCACTCATTGACCCTTGGTGAGTGATATAGCGATTTATCGCCAACAATCGACTCACTCGGATTCTTCGTCCAGATTCGCAGCGGCGGAACCGCTGCCCAGCTTCGGGCTCTTTGGCTTTTTGACCGCGATTCCAGCTTCATCTCCGCCTTCTGGTCCGCGATCCCAATTGGCACCTGCTGATGAAAAACTATCTCCCACTTTAAAACGTGCAAATCGTCGAACCGCGATCTTCTCGCCGAGTTTGTTGGCTTTTGCAGCTATGAGATCCGCAATCTTAATGGTTTGATCTTTAATGGAGTACTGCTCGTTGAGGCAGACTTCCTCATAAAACTTAATCATTTTGCCTTCGACAATCTTCTCAACGACTTGGGGCGACTTGCCCGTAGCGGCAGCTTGCGACGCGTAGATGTCCTTTTCGCGTTGGTAGGCGTCGGTGGTCACGTCTTCCTTGCGAATGAACCTTGGGTCGGAAGCCGCGATCTGCATGGCGAGATCGTGCAATAGTTCGCTGAAGTCTTCGGTGCGGGACACGAACTCGCTCTCACAGCCCAGTTCGACTAGAACCCCAATTTTGCCACCTGCGTGTATATAACTGCCCACTGCACCCGGCAATGGTGACATTGGAACTTTTTGAGGATCGGAGGTCATGGGCAGATGCTGATTTTAGCCCTATCAGAGTCAACTGTCGCTAACAGGTCATTTCGCTCATTGAGGGGGTTTGAGTGTAACGGGGATTTTTCGTCAGTTGAGAAATCGGGCTACCTCTTCTCACGCAAAGTTCGTTGCAACCCCGCCAGACCAGTGGTAGCTTTCGATTGGTTATGGCATCGCCTGAACCAGTCGCAATCGACAGGAAATCTCCGCTAGGCTACGTTGCTGCGTTCATTTTGCATACCTTAGTTGTTTACACCTGCGCCATTAATCTTTCTCAGTGGCTAGTGTTCCATTGGTTCCGGTGGGTTGCGCCGATATTCAGTGTTTCTACTAGCGTCCCGCCTCCTGATTGGTACTTGCAGCATTTTGAATTGATGACGATTCTTCCCGCTCTGTTGACAGGCTACGTCAACGTGGCGCGGTTTCTGCCGAATGCTCATCGCACTCTCCTGCATGAAGGCCGCCATTCGATTGCGACTTGGGCATGGGTCTTGCCCACGTTGGTTCTGTTGTACAGGATGCTGGAATACCGCGCCCCTACGTCTGTGCTCTACGGCAGTTCGATGACAGCGCTGAAGTATTTCTTCGACATTCAGACGGTCGCGCCAACTTTTCAGAATCCACTTGCCAGCGACCCTATTCGGGTGTGGGCACAATTCTCAGTTACCGCACCGTTTTACGCCGGGGTTGCGTACAGCTTGGGTGCTCTGGCCTCCAAGCATCAGTTGCTGACCAAACTTTTCACGTTTGAAAAGCGAGGGGAAACGACGACCCCACTGGGGCCGTAGCCCCTACTCCTTCCTGCGGCCAGACGCAGCGACTGATCTTGGTGGGCGCAACCAAGGCGTTTACACTCAACCCCCCTCCCAGTGGTCGATGAGCGTAATGGCGATATTACGACAGTTGAGACAGTCGTTACCGCTTCGCCATTTGCGAAGCCGCTGCCCCGACTTGCATAGCTTTATGCAGCGATTGAACGATGCGATTAATCTCAGGTTGGCTCACACCGGTTGGGTTTTGGTAGTCCTTCTGCAAGAAAATCATCTCGACACTGCCCTCGTCCGAAAACAGGTGAACGATAATCTCATCCTGCCGTACTTGAGGATTGCCGTCCTGAAAGCCCTTGTAGCTTTGGTTTTGCAGGTTGAATATCCCAGTCTCAGCTGATCTGGGTAGTGCAATAGACTTGACGAGCAGTAAAAACTCTCCCCGATCATGAACTCGATGAGACAGCGACCAGTGATTCATTTTCTCGGGCGTGAACTCGTAGAGGGTCTTAGCAAAACTGTAGTCGGATTTGCCGAAGGACGACTCTACCCTTTGCGGAGGGACCTTGAAATCCGTGGAGAGTTCCGTGGCCCAGCTTCGAGGAGGAATCGCGTTAACCAACACACGCAGCCCCGAACGAAAGCGAAGATCGACTCTAGTCTTATCTGGTTTGTCTTTGGGATACAGCTTGGTCTGAGTTTCGTCGAGGTCGCTCCACGGAACGTCAAATTCATAGCCAACGTAAGACAGCTTCTTCCCTGAAGTTTCTGAAACGGATTTGTCTTTCAGGTCGGCTGGGACAACTCTGGCCACAGGGAGAGCTTTCCTCGCTGCGTAAAAGGAGAGCGCTACCGGAGCGATCCACTGCACGCCGACGAATATGACCGCCAGAGTGATGAACACCGTCAGCAGTACTCGTCGCAACAATTTCACAACTGCACTCCTAGCCGTGCGCCCGCAACTTCATGCTAGCCTCCCCGCAGTGCGCCGTCCAAGTTACGTCGGTTCCTGAGCCGTCAGCGGTAATTGACGAAATCAGTTTACAGTGCGCCGGGATAAACCGGCATGAAGCAGAGAATGGAAAATTCTTACGAGAAAGGACTAGCGATCCGCTCGGCCCCGAGTCTTGCGCTGCTACCGCGAGGGACCCAGTGAAGCGTAGACAGGGGTATAGGCGGGGTGGGCTATTGAGCTGCGAAAACTTACAACCCGGACGCCGACGCAGTAAATATGTGCGGAAGGCAACATGAACAGGGACGATAGCGCGAGTCCCTGCACAGTCCGGCGTAGTCGAAGACCCCAGGCACGCCTAGAAACTTCATGCACGAGAACCGGGAGACCTCGGAGACACCTGCGGCGCAAGTCCGGCAGCAGGTCGGCGGGTGAAGGCTCAGGCCACACGGCCCGCGTGCACGTCTCCGAGGAGTCACACTGCGGCATAGTACCGATGAATCATTCGAACAAAGACGGAACCCTCGTCGGCGGAGAGTGAGGAGGAAAGGCTGCGGATCGAGGAGAACACTCTTCCATTCTGACACGTACCCGACACAGAGCGGGACTGCGCGTGTCCCACGGGTGGGCGAGTGTGCGGACAAGCTGTACGCCTGGCCGCTATTCATCCGAGATAAGAACCGGATGCGCTAATGAGCGCCCGTCCGGGTCTGTGCGGGGGGCACCGGGCAACTGGTGTCCCTACCGCGATCAACAGTCATGGCAATACTTGCGTGGCGCAGCCAAGCTACTCAGTTCCCAACTGGGAATAGGGCTGTAGTATTGTTAAAGTCAGTTTCGCTCGGGCTCGCTGTTGATCCTCCTTCTGTGTCCTAAGGAGTTCTGATGGGTAAAGCTCTCTTAGTCGCTGGCTCTCTCTTGTGTCTCACCCTGTGGACAACCTGTTGTGGCGGCGGAGGCGGATCTGGCTCCTCAGGAGGCAGTAACCCTCCGCCCAAGCTCGTAAGTTTTTCGCCCTTTCTGGCAATCGCTGGAGGGGCGGATTTGGAACTCATCGTGGCGGGTTCGAGTTTCGGGGCAGGCTCGCGAGTGATGTGGAACAACAGTTCACGTTCGACGACCTTTGTCGATAGTGGTCATCTAAGAGTTTCTATTCCAGCGTCTGACATTGTGAGCCCCGGCATTGCCCAGATCGCGGTGTCCAATGCGCCGGACGGCGGAGACTCAGCGAAGTTAAGGTTTGGCATCTTCCCAAATACACCGGGCCCGACATTTTTGTTGTACGCCTCCACGGGTCGCAATACGGTAAGTGGCTACTCCGCTGATAGGAGCACCGGAGTATTGACAGACTTGCCGGGATCGCCGTTTGTGTCCACCCCCCTATTAACGAATTCAGAATCGCTAATAATCGATGGGTTAGGTACATATTTATTTGTCCTGAACCAGGTAAATAGCGGTTGTAAGGAATGTCAGAGCACGTCCGAGTTCAGCATAGACAGCACGGGATCGCTTGCCCCCATCAGCGGTTCTCCATTTCCGGGTTCTCTTTTTCCAGCCATCCCCGATCTATCTGGGAACGTTATTTATACCCGAGGAGTTGACGCGGGAAACAATGGAACCATCGATGCGCGTTTGATCGACGCAAACTCGGGATCACTTACCCTGTTGGCCACTCATTCAGGACTCCCAAATACAAGTTACGATCCTTTGGCGATGCATCCGTCGGGTTCCTTCATCTACGGGGATTTTTTGAGTTTTAACATGTCAAGTGGTATATGGGCAGGATCAATCAGCCCTACCACTGGGGAGGTATCCCTCGTCGCGGGTTCGCCATTTGGTGGCATGGCTTTGAACCAGGTGGCAATCGATTCTTCGGGTAAATACGCATTCGCGACTTACTTCATCGACGACGGTTTCACCCCAGGCGAGACGCTGGTCACGTTTGCCATAGACCCAACCACTGGGGCGTTGAGCGTTGTGAATTCCGCTGCTTTTCCATCTCCTAATCAGATTAGTCGCGTGTTCGCGCACCCTTCGCGTGAGTTTCTCTACATTGCGGGCTGGAACAATAATTCGATCCTGGCGTACTCAATTGCTGCCGACGGCAGTTTGACTCCAATCGCGGGCTCACCCTTTTCCACCGTGGGACTCAATCCATCGTCCATGGTTACTGACGACACTGGGAAGTTTCTTTACGTAGCACAACCATTCGAAGGGATCATCGGGGCGGGCACGATTTCAGGATTCATGATTGACCAAACCACTGGGGCCCTGACGCCAATTGCTGGTTCTCCGCTCGTCGTGTCCGCGCCGATGGCCTTGGCGGTTGCGAAGTGAGTGGAGACTCAACGCGAAGGTTGGCGCGAGTTTCATCGTGCAGGCTGCGGTCGGCATGAAATAGCGCGGCCTTATCAGGTCACGGCGTACCCTCTTTTCACATTGATCTCATTGAGCGAATTTTGTTGCGAGCCCAGCAGCAGCCTGCTCACATCTGCTTGCAAACTTTCCGATGTGACTTCATCAGGCATGGTCAGGAAGTGTAGGTCTGGCAATGCGGTCTGTCAATCGCAGGATTCGCCCAACCTTCGCCGTCGTCCCTGATACGCTCTCTCTATATGGCATTCCAGCCGATGTCGTCTCTCACGCAAGCCTGTGCCCTTCGACCATCCTGAGTGGATCTTCGAATTAAAGTATGACGGATTTCGGTCCCTCGCCATCATCCACAATGGACACTGTGAACTTATCTCCCGCAACGGACATCCCTTCAATTCGTTCGATTCGCTTCGCAAATCATTGACATTGCCCCATGACGGCAAGACTGTGCTCGACGGGGAAATCGTCTGTCTCGATAGACGCGGCAGACCGCAGTTCAATGACCTCCTCTTTCATCGGGGCGAGCCGTGCTTCTTCGCATTCGACCTGTTGATGGCTGACGGCAAGGACGTTCGGTCGGAGTAGCTCACAGATCGAAAACACGAGCTGCGCCGCTTACTGACTGGGCTTCCCGCCTGTGACTTCTGACAGTTGCTCCCAATCTACTCCGAAACCTCTAATGCTCGGGACACCCAACGAGCAGAAGATTGCATGCGCTGGGGTCTTTCTGAGCCGACATACGAAACCGCTCAGGATTGAACGTGTAGCCGTCCACGATCTTGACAAGGCTGGATATGAGGCCATATGAGCAATACCAACGACGCAACCCATTCCGAGTGGCGGCAACTTTGCCGAGCTGCTTTTTTGGAACTTGACCCGATCAAACTACTCGAACGCATTGCTGTGGCACGCAGTGCAGTTCTTGACCGGATCAAAGACACTCCTTCCAAGTCAGTCATTAGCGAAGAACAATTCGCTCTGCGCAACGCTTTAGATACGCTGAGCACTCTGCGCGAGCTTGCAGAGCGCGACCTCGGTGAACAGAAAAAGACTGTCTGCGGGAGGTTACATGGAATTCAAGACCAAGTATGGATGGCAAGAACTCTACGCGACCGCAGTGCTCGAAACCGACTGGTCGAAAATAGAGCAGAAGATCCAAGCAGCGGAAAATAGGATAGGGGTGAGGTTGCACGAGTTCTCTTTGGACCACGGCGGGACGCCCGAAGAAAACCAAGCAATCGTGGATGCGGTGCACGGACTCGATATTCTGCGGAAAGAAGTTGCCGCATGGCTCGGGCGGGCGGGCTAGCTGGCGTCAACCCAGTTTGTTCAGTTCCCTGCATAGTTCGCGGAGACGCTCATTCCTTTCGGCGTATCCGTCAACCTCTTCTGGGGTCATATTCTTCGTGAGTGATCCCGAAGTGGCGTTCATCAGCGCTCGTTGTTGATCCAGAAGCGTTGACATATCGGTGCTTATTTCGTTAATCCGTTTGTGATTCATTGGCCTGCGACTAATCTAAGAACGCCCGCACGCTCTGTCTGCCCGCTGGCGTACCCGTGGACATACCGTGTTTACTGTATTCGTCCTTGTTGTCAGCCCTGACGGGTGGCATCTAGGTAAAAGCTACGGCAAACTTGCCGTCGTTGAGATGCGACGTGGACGCTATTTGCTCGGGACCGTTAACTGTGTCTGCGGTGTTTTGCTTTGCGGCGGAAGTAACTCCATTACGTGCGCTGGGGTACAGAATCGTGGGCGTACTGACTCCGTCACCTCGCCTCTTGTACACTCGGCAATATGCTGAACCAACAGCGACTTTCCCCAGAAGAAACTTTAGAAGAGCTTCTCGACAAAGTGTCCAAAACGCGTGAAGACCTCGTCAACATCGAGCGAAGTCTTGAACGTCTACGAGCAGACATAAGTGCCTCCCAAAAAAAGACGGCGTCGGGTAAAAAGAAGAGTTGAGCGTCTTCACTACAACACCCTGCACAAAATGAGCATCGACGTGCATTGAATTCCATCCGACCGACCGTACGCTGAATCACGTGATATTAAAATCCCATGAAAGACAACCCGCGTTGGGAAGAGCTTTGCAGGCAAGCTACGGTTGAGCAAGACCCAAACAAACTTATGGAGTTGGTCAAAGAGATTAATTGTCTTCTTGATGAGAAGCACGAACGGCTTGTGCGCGGCCCTGCCAAACCAGACGCAAGAGGGTAACATTTTAGGGCGCGGCATCTGCCGAGGACTTCTAACATCCTACGCGCCGTTGCGGCGGTCACCACGTGGCGACTTCGTGCAAGAACCCCGTGGAGAACGAACGCAATCCCTATCCTGTATTTTTAGCAAACTTGCGTCAACGACCGCGTTGATTAGTGGCTGGAATCCCTTTCCCTGCTAAACTTTTCGCTAGGTGATCGTTGGACAAGGATATAAAAGACTACGCGGATTCCCTTTACGGGCGACTGCTCGCCGATTCCAGCCGCACGGTGATAGCCGCAAGAGGGACTGACACACGTTTATTCTCGGCAGGCTCTTTCGCAGCGATCATCAAAATCTACGTCGAACATATCGAGCGCTGCATGGCGGCTCGGCTGAGTTCGTATCAGAAATCGTATGAAATCGCTGAACAAGTTCCTACCGACCAAGATTTAGCCGATATACTCAGTGACTTCAAGGCTGTTCAGCAACTTCAGGCACGGCATTCGGCTGCTGCCCTCAGGGGCTTCAGCGGTTCGCAGCATGGTCCAGCACAGGGAGACTCGACGAATAGACTCTTAGAAGGCTCGGCACACGGACATGACCGTGTTCTGGCAGATTGGAAGGTCTGGAGGGCCGAGGCACAGCTTCGAAAGTCGAATCCAAAGCACCTTACGACCGTCGGGGCGACCGACGAATCCTTTCAGCGTATGGCAATCGAAGAGGCAAGGAAAAGTGTCGCAGAGGACGGACGACCGCGCCCTAAGGTCGGCGTAGTCGTCGTAAAAGATGGCGTCGTGCTTGCGAAGGCGTATCGCGGCGAGACTCCCAAATGTCATGCAGAGTTCATCGCCCTGGAAGAAAAGTTGCCAGACATTTCGCTGGCGGGTGCAACTGTTTACACCACGTTGGAGCCATGCACGAGCCGCAATCATCCTAGAGTTCCTTGTGCAACTCGACTAGCAGAGCGGAAAGTAAGTCGCGTTGTCATTGGAATGTTGGACCCGAACAAGGATATCTCTGGGCGCGGCCAACGGCAGTTGAGGAAATCCAGTATCACAACAGAACTGTTTAAACCCGCCTTGATGGGCGAAATTGAAGAATTGAACCGTGATTTTATTCGCGCACATGAAGCCGATATCAACAGTGGGCTGAGCGTAGAGCAGCATAGCCATAGATCGGCTAACGTAACGGTGCGAGATTGGACAACCGAGTGGACCGAGCAAGAAGCGAGATTTAGAAAGATACCGCCTGCGGTCTTTGCGGAATTCTGGACGGATGCTTCTGGTAACTCAAGTATTTCTATACGCAGCGATGGCAACCCTCATGATCTAGCAGAATGCAAGGCTGCTTGTGGGTTTGCAGGAGGCAGACTGGCTGCTTCCCCTGGTCTTGAGCTATCGAAAGCCGTGCGCTCAGAACGGGAGCACTGGAAAAGATGGCTTGTTTACGTCAAAGAAATGCACGGACTGAATCGGGACTTCCAAAATAATACCGGCTACATTGAAAATTTGGCGGCAGTGTCGGCGCGTCTGTGCATCGATTGTGCAGCCAGCACATTCACTGGACCTTCACGGGTCGAGATGGCTCCCGCTCCAGCGCTCACGCCGCTTGATCCACCAGTGATTGAGGGGGAAGTCTACCGCATCGCTCTGAGCCCAAGAACCATGTCATGGGAAATGGTTAAGGGCATCTATCAGGTCCAAGGGCGACCGCAGGATGCAAAGATAGACTGCGACGTTCTGATTGAGTTATATCTCGTAAATGCATCAAAAACTGAATCCAAATATGTGCGTGACCTAAAGCTGTCAGCCGAGGTAAAGGGAGCTACAGTCAATTTCGCGAGACAAGACGATTTACGCGCCGTCGATTTCAACAACAAGAAGTATGAATACGGTTTAAGGCTTGAGAAGTGGGACACGAAGGAACCAATCAAACAGATGTTTTCAGCGCTCCCATTCTGCCTATCCCCAGCTCAGCCAGTAGCGGGATGGGTGCGTTTTATGGCGAAAGATATAAACCCGGACGACATCAAGGACAAGTCGTTCAAGCTGCGGGTCGTAGACTCTCTTGGAGAAGAGCACCCGATTAGCAAGGTTGGCACAGGAAAGAAGAGCAAAGGAGAGATCGGCCTACGTCGCCTTCCCGACTAAATAGGCACTGGCTTCCGCCACCGGTGGCCATTGCGGTAGTATTCTCACGTAGTGATTTCGCAGTTATCAAATCCCAAGGAGATACCCGTTGGATCTAGAGAGCGTGAAGAAGGCAGTAGCGGCAGAGATTCAGAAGTTGACGAAGGTCTACAAGGCGCTTGGTGGAGTCGCAGTTAACGGACACGCAAAGCGGCGCAAGATGAGCAAGGAGGCCCGTGAGAAGATTGCGGCTGCTCAGAGAAAACGCTGGGCATAGCAGCGGAGAGCTGCGTAGTTTCCCCGTCACACGGCTCCCAGACCATCGGGAGCCTTTTAATTGGAGGGTACTAGTTCTATGGCGTACTCATTCAAATGGGCGGGCCCATCTCGTGAGCTGCAGTTTCTTGAGAAGCGATACGCCATCCCCACCTCGGAGTGTAGGGAAAACTTTTGCCCGCGCAGTAGCGGTAAAGGAAACCCGCCAACGTTAATGACATACTCGTCCTGGTGATCACCTTGGGTGACTCGAATCAGTACAAATTGTGCCATGCGCTATTGTATTCCGACCGCGTTCGTCACGCAGATGTGTATACCCCGGTAAGAACCCCCTCCTAGAATCACCAGAGCCATTATTCCTGCCTGACTGACCTCGAGGACTACCCAGCGAAAAATTCGGCGACCTTCCGTCTGGGGGATAGGATTAGTCTGTGAGGTGTTGGAGATGGCATACCTAACGAACATGGGTCCTGATGGGAGCAACCGATCCAACAAATATGGAGTTGGTTCACGCGGATATTGGGTCTTTCGTAGGGGGAAAGACCGTGATATCTCGCTGGGGTCCTGTCGAGGCTATCCGTGAAAGAGGCCTCCGTCTATATTGGGTCTGGTGGCGGGAAAACAACAAGATCAAATGTGGGTCTATAGCCGAAGCTCTCTTCGCCGTGCGAGAGGTTATTGACAAACAAATGCAACCCCATCTCGGTTATTCTCGTTTGCCATATGGCGTTAGAATCCATCGGCGACGCAGTTAGCAGTTAAGGTATAGACTTCCTGACCTTGGCCCAACGCCGTCGCTGTGCAGCCGCTATCTTGGCCCTACTCGCTGCTGACAGCTTCCGCCGTTTGCGTGTCGGCTTGGTGTATGCGCCCGCGAAGGCCGTGAGTGCTGCGTCGATTCCAGCAAGGTGTCTCTGTAGCTGATCCTTTTCCCGTCTCAGTTCTTTGATAAGCCCTGACAGTGGCATAAGTGCCTCCCTCGGCGGGGATTGTAGCAGCACCGCGGGAAAGGAGTCGCTTTGAGTACGGCTTCGACACCAAGGTGTAGGAACTGCCTTAAACATGATGCGGCCAGCAATCAGGACGTAAGGAATGGGGCGCGGCTCAGTGTGTCTGACTGACTGAAGCACTGAGCGCCGTGATCATCCTTTCCGTCAATCTTTCCTGGCGTCCATATATCCAGCCTGAATAATCCTTCGCAACAATTGGGACCGTATCCGCGATCAACATGGCGATGTCCACTGTAGTGATCTCATTCTGGAGGCACCAGTAAACGAACGTATGCCGCATCGCATGCGACCCGAACGCAAAGGCGGTCACTGAGCGCCGTGATCACCCTTTCCTTTAATCTTTCCTGGCGTCCGTATATCCAGCCTGAATAATGCTTCGCAACAATTGGGACCGTATCCCTGATCAACATGGCGATGTCTTCTGTAGTGATCTCATTCTGGGGCACCAGTAAACGAACGTATGCCGCATCGCATGCGACCCGAACGCAAAGGCGGCCCCGTTCTCGTCAGTCAGCCCTGAGACGTCACTCAGCTTCCCGAAGAGGTTTTGGCCAGGGCCCTCAGATTTATGCCAGCTTTTCCTTCCACGTCCCTATGACCAAATCGTCCAGTCTATTCTGCCTCGATTGCACCCACTTCGCGTACGACTCCTCTGTTGTCTTGATCGACTTGTGCCCAAGGAGCTTGCTGACCTCTTCCAGCGGCACGCCCTTCTTGAGCAGGTCGACCGCGAATGTGTCTCGGAGGCAGTGGGGTGTGAAATCAGTCTTCTTGCCGAACGTCGCTCGGAAGAGTTTCCGCAGATCATGCTGCCAGTTTGTCACCGCAGTCTGGACTTTGCCATTCCCGGTGCCCCAGAAGACGTATCGCGGATTTCCATTGAGGACAGCCAGAATCTCCTTGGCGACGTCGTCAGGGATCGGGACAGAGACGTGGACGCCTGTCTTCTGGCGGCTGGTGACGATGCGATAGCACTTGGCGTCATGTTCGATTTTATCGCGCTCCAGCGTGATTGAATCCGTGATCGCAAGACCGCTGTGCTTCATCAATTGGATCAGGGCGTGGACCTTGCTCGCTTTCGCAGAGTCCTGAAATTCGGTAGCCACCTGCTGCAACAGCTTCGCGTATTCGTCGTCGGACAGCGGCATGGTCGGCACTTCGTTGACCTTGATCGACGACAGCTTGGGCACCCGGTCAATCCATCGCGCTTCGAGGCAGTACCGGAGGAATCCCCGGAGCCGAGCCTGCACATTCTGACGCGTGGCTGAAGACGGATACCATTCTTCCCATGTCGTACGAAATGCTTCCAGATCGCGGAGTTCGATTTCAGAGGGAAAGAATTTCGACCGCTTGGTGAGGAATGCCTCCAGCCGGGGGAGTTCACGCTCGTATTTCTTGATGACGCCGCTCGTCCAACCTTGGTTGCGTTTGCTCTCGATGAAGGTCTGGATTGCCTGTTCAATGGTCGTCCGGGCGGGGGCGATGGTCGGCGTGCCAACCTCCCCAAAACGGGCTTCCAGCTTCCTCCGCTCAACTTCAGCCTGCGACCAGCTACGGGTCTTGGCTGACTGGCGGTGCTGGCTGCCATTGTGGAACCAGCGAAGGTGTTTGCGGCAATTGCACCGTTTGAAGAACTCCCCCTCCAGCCTGTTCGAACAGACGGCTGAGTGCCGAACGAAGATTGTGATGCTGGGTGCGCTCATGCCAGTCCCTCCATGCTGGAAGAACTATAGCACAAAAGTAGCACAAATGATAGGAGCCAAAGGGTATACGTCTAAATAACCAATGTTTATGCGGTTGTTAGAGGGGTTAAAATTGGAGGCGCGGGTCGGAATCGAACCGACGTATAAAGGTTTTGCAGACCTCTCCCTTACCACTTGGGTACCGCGCCTTATCGCCGGATGAAAGAACCCTCGTGGCTGCGGGGTTCCTCCTCTGAAAATTTGGAGCGGGAGACGGGGGTCGAACCCGCGACATCGACCTTGGCAAGGTCGCGCTCTACCACTGAGCTACTCCCGCTTGGCGATTCTGATTATAAACAACCGGACAACCTCGCAGCAATGATGCCCACATGATGACGCCGCATCAGGACTGCATGGACGCCGCCGTGATCCGGTTCCGCACGTCCCACAGATCCTTATAGAACAGATGCTCCATCCTCTGGTGCAAAACCTCCACCGGAGTCCCCATCGTTCCTATCACCCCGCCGCCGATGATGCGCTGGGCCAGCTTAAGGTGATGAAAGCGAAACAGGTGGACGCGTTCATCAAAATCAAGCAATCGTTCGGCCACGTCATGCAGGCCGAAAAATTCCTGGTGACGCCGGTATACGTCGTCCACCGTGATGCCGGCTTTGCTCAACTGTGCCCTGGAACGCTTCGCCCAGCCGCGGCCCGATGTGGAGAAGGGCAAGAAAGCCGGGTGAGTCCAGGCCGCTGCCGTGCCCGAGCCCGGCGCGAATCAGGTGGTAGTCATGGGGCGTGATCGTTTCCAGTTCGTGCAGCATGGAGATGGGATATTCCAGCATGTGATTTCCACGCCGCAAAAGTGCCGCAGAGTTGAAGAAATCGCCGTCGGCGATCAGGACGCGGGCGCGCTCCAGTTCCCAGGCCACTCCTTTCAGCAACAGCTCCGAGGCCTGATGCACCACCTGAAACGTCATCTCATCGGGATGCAGGAATTCTTCCGCGCTCTTCTGCAGCGATAGCAGTTCGTCGGTTCTCAGGTAGCGTTCGTAGTCGGAAGCGCCTTTGCCGGGAAGAATCGGTTTTCGCAGGTCATCCATGTCAGTACTGCCGCAGGCAAATTACGCCTGCAAGGTTCAGGCGGGGTGGCCCGTCCATTGCGGATCTTTTTCCGGCGCAACAATTTCTCCATCGCGCATGTGAATGATCCGATCGCCGTAGCTTGCGGCTTCCGGATTGTGGGTGATCATGAGCACGGTTTGGCCGAGTTCCCGGTTGGAGTGCCGCAACATGGCCAGCACAATCTCGGAATTCTTCGAATCGAGGTTGCCGGTTGGCTCATCCGCCAGAACAATCGCCGGCTTGTTGATCAATGCCCGCGCCAGTGCCACCCGCTGCTGTTCGCCACCCGAAAGTTCTGAGGGGCGGTGCTGCAGTCGCTTGTCCAGCCCCAGCAGGCCGACGATCTTGTTGAAGTAAGCCAGGTCGCGGGTTTCGGTGGTGCCGGCAATGTCCAAAGCGATATCGATGTTGGAGCGAGCGTCAAGTGTAGGCAGCAGGTTGAACTTCTGGAACACGAATCCGATCTTGCGTTTGCGCAGGCGAGTGCGCTCGGCATCGGAGAGTTGGGCAAAATCGTCACTGTCAATTACGACGTGGCCTCCGTCAGCCCGTGTCAAACCGCCCAACAGATAAAAGAGGGTCGACTTGCCACTGCCCGATGGACCCACGACACTGACAAACTCTCCCTTGGAAACGCTGAAAGAAATTCCCCGGAGGGCGGGAACCTCAATCTTCCCCACGCGGTAAGTCTTGCGCAGTTCAACGGCTTCAATAAAGGCAGGCATCCAAACCATCGATATTACACGAAGCCCGCGTCATGCGGATTAGGTGGCGCTCGCCGATCAAATTCGTAAACCACGAAGGACACAGAGTCACACGAAGGAAGCTTGCGATTTGCCTTCGTGAAACTTCGTGTCCTTGGTGGTTCAAAGCTTCTGGGACTGTATGAGATCAGGCCGCGCCTGCATCGCCCGGGCTCTCGGCACGGGATTGGGCGCGTTTGGGGCCGCGCTTGCGCACCAGCAACAGGCGGATACGCTCAAGCAGTTCGGCCGGCGCGTACATGCCTTTGGGAAGAAAAACGTCGGCTCGAGTGTCGCGATCGTAAATTCTTACCTTGCCCGAGAGCAGAATGGCTGGTGTTTGAGGCGAGAGAGTCTTGACGGCATCGATCAGTTTGCCGCCGTCCAGACCGGGCATGATCAGATCAGTCAGCACCAGGTCCACGCCGCCTTTTTTGAAATGTTCCAGAGCGTCCTGCCCGCTGGTGCATGCCACCACCCGGTAACCCCGGGTCTCGAGCATCACCTTACGGATGGACAGCGACTGCTCGTTATCGTCGACACACAAAATGGTTCTTTTCGGCTTCATTCCTGCTTCCGAAGTGGCTGCTCGAAAACTGGCGCCAGCATCTGCGTAAATCCTTGTACCAATGTTGGGGAGATCTCAGAGCGAGAGAAAATCCTAACGGCAGGGGAGCAGGATGTAAAGTGTCGCCGATGCTAATGGTAAATTTTCCCCATTGAAAAAAATTCACGCTTGTGCATGTCCACAATTTTTCGCCGCAATCGAGCTTCGCGCCTCAGAAATAAACTTCTCCGCGAAGAACTTCCACAGCATTTCCTCCGACGCGCACGTTAACCACTCTGTCATCGGTGCGGGTAGCGCGGACAAAAATCTGGCTGGGACGCAACATCTCGACCCCCTGTTCGATGAGCACACGTTCGTCGGATTGCGCCACGCGGTTCGCGACCATCCAAGCCGCGGCACAACCGGCAGCCGAACCCGTGGCCGGATCTTCACCGTTGTAGAACATCATGCGCGCGTGCAGGCGTGCCGCGGGATCGACCGTCTCGCGGGTTACGAAATAAAAAAACTTTCCGCCTCCTGTGCGCTCCAGATATTCCCCGGCACTCTTGACGTCAACTTGCAACCGTCGGATCGCAGCCAGGCCGCGCAGCGGGACAATGGTGAACGGCATTCCGGTCGAAACTGTCTGTATCGGCAGGGAGGGGTCGATATCGCCATCGAGCAGGCTGGTTGCGCGCACCACGGTTTCACGATCGTGCGCTGAACCGAATTTGGGTTCCACCTGCGTCATTTCGCCGAATGCAGGTTCCCCTGCCTTTTCCTGAAAATCCACCGGCACCTTGCCCACGTTCAGTTCGAGCGCGACTTTGTTCGCGCCGCTTGAACCGCGCAGCCAGAAAGCCGTGCCCAGCGTGGGATGGCCGGCGAACGGCAGTTCTTCCTGCACCGTGAAAATTCGCACGCGTACTCCGCGTTCTTGTTCCACCGATTGCTCGCGCGGCAGGATGAAGGTAGTTTCGGATAGATTCATCTCTCGCGCCAAAGCCTGCATCTGCTGATCGCTCAGTCCGCGCCCGTCGGGAAAAACAGCGAGAGAGTTGCCTTCAAACGGTCGCGAAGTAAAAACGTCGAGCTGCACGAAAGGAAAGTGGCGAAGGTTTTCTGTCATGGCTTTATTTCACGCCCCATGCGTGACATTCCATATCGACACGGAATCAGGTGTAGAGACTTAGCTTGCTGCGTCTGCGTCGGGGTTATTGTAATCAATTCAAGTGCGCGTATCGTTACTTTGCTGAAACCGTATTTCACCCGCGCAAGATGCTTCGCAGGCTCAGCATAACGCCATGAATGGGGCCAAGTCAGATTCAGCCACCACCGCTGCTCGCCGGGTTTGACTCCCCTACCAGCGGCGGGTATCCTGATATGGGATGTGCGCGTACTCCACACCGGTAGTCTTCCTGTGTTGTTGTAAACGGTCGCCGGGGTGTGGGTAGCGCTGACAGGTGTTCAGACACCCACCCGGCCCAGTCGGGTGGGTTTTGTTTTTGGTCTGAGTAATTCTTGCCCGCTTTCAAAACTGCGGGCCCAGACCGCAAATCCGGAGTTTTCCGGATGAAACAAATTTATCTTTATCGAGGAGAAGAACAATGAGCACTGCTACCGTTACTCCGGCCACAACCGTTCCTCGCATCAACGACGTCGCCCCGGATTTCACCGCCGAAACTACTCAAGGCACCATCAAATTTCACGAGTGGATTGGCGACGGCTGGGCGATTCTGTTTTCGCACCCGAAAGACTTTACCCCGGTATGCACCACCGAACTAGGCTACATGGCTGGCCTGCAGCCGGAATTTGCCAAGCGCAATACCAAGATCATCGGATTGAGTGTGGACCCGGTCAGCAGCCACGGAAAATGGGCGGCCGATATCGAAGAGACCCAGGGCCACAAAGTGAACTATCCCATGATCGGCGACCCTCAACTCAAGATTGCGAAACTCTACGGCATGTTGCCCGCCGAGAGCGGCGAAACTTGTGAAGGCCGCACCGCGGCGGACAATGCTACCGTGCGAACCGTCTTTGTTGTCGGCCCGGACAAGAAGATCAAGCTCCAGCTTAGCTATCCCATGAGCACCGGGCGAAACTTCGACGAAGTGTTGCGTGTCCTCGATTCCATTCAGCTCACGGCGAAACACAAGGTAGCCACTCCGGCGAACTGGAAGCAGGGCGGCGACGTTATCATTCTGCCGTCAGTGTCGAACGAAGAAGCGCAACAGAAGTATCCGGCTGGCTGGAAGTCACCCAAGCCTTATCTGCGGATTGTCCCGCAGCCGAAGTAAGAGCATTAGGTCAAAGCAGGGTGCCCCATTTCTCGCGGATTGTTGCGAGAAGTGGGGCTTTTCCTACAGAGAATTTCTCCGCGCGACGTTTCCCAGCATCGCCCCGCTGGGCTTGATCGTTCTCCGCTGGGTCGCCCGATCGACCGCAACGATTCCGAACTTGGGATCGAATCCTGACATCCACTCGAAGTTGTCCATTAATGACCAGGCCACATAGCCGCACACGTCAACACCATCGTCAATCGCGCGCTTCAGGCCGGCCAGTGCGCGCTGATAATATTCCACGCGGCGCAGGTCGTCGTTGGTGGCAATTCCGTTTTCAGTCACCATAATGGGTACGCTTGTTTCCTTGCTGGCATAGCGCACCACGTGCTCCACGCACTCCGGATAGAATTCCCAGCCGACGGATGTCAACTCGGCGCCCTTCGGTGGAGGCAAATCCTTCTTGCCCACGATCGACCGCGAATAGACCTGGACTCCGAGGTAGTCGCATTGCTTGGCAACTTCCAGCCATGGGCCGTAAACATCGGCCCGCTTTTCGGCTAAAAGACTGTCCTCCGGCGCGGCCTGGTCGTCGGACATCGCCAGGTTGAAGCCCACCGGCATTTCGCTCCGCACCGACTTCATGGCGGTTCCTCCTTTCTTGTGCGCCGCCAACAGACCATCGCGGACCTTTTTTCCATCGCCCAGAAAAAAATTCGCGAACTCCGGTGCGTTGAGCTGCCTGCGCACTTTGGCGAGACCGTTCTGGAACATTTCGGTGAAATTTAATCCCGGCAAACTGAGCCAGTTCAGCAACTGGGGAACATCCGGCTCGTTGAAGGTGGACGCATAACCCACCAGATCTCCCAGGTGCCGGGTCGCCTTCTCGCAGAAACGCGCATAGAGATCAGGGGCCGCCGGATTCTCCCATCCCCCCTTGAACGCAAACCAGCGGGGAACGCTGAAATGAGAATAAGTAAGCAGGGGAGTTAAATGGTGCTCGTGGCAGACAGCCAGCATGCGCCGGTAGTGCTCCAGTTCGGCGAGTGAAAAGTATCCTTCTTCCGGTTCGATCCGAGCCCACTCCAGAGAAAAGCGGTAAGTGTTGAAGCCCAGATCGGCAAGCGTGCTTATGTCCTGCGGATAGAGATGGTAGTGATCGCAGGCGTCGCCGGATGGTTCCTTGAATATGCTCTCGGGCAGGTGCTCTATCAACCACAGGTCACTGCTGGTGTTGTTGCCTTCAACTTGATGGCCAGCAGTGGCGCAGCCCCACAGAAACTTTTCGGGAAAGGCTTTGCCCTTGTCGCTCGCCGCCATCGCGCTATTGGCGGATTCCCCGAAAGATCGGCCTCTCATCATCCCCGCGACCGCCACCGCCGAGGCGCTTTGCAGCAGCGCCCGCCGGCTGATGGCCCTCGGCTCAAAACCAGATACTGGCGGTTCATACATGGATTCGCTCCTGATTTTTTACGAGCAAGCCAGTGACTAAAGGAAAACCGCCATGCCAATCACCACTAAGCTACTGACCACCGCCTTCGACCGCTCCATCCCCCTGCACCAACAATTCCGTCGTCAGCTACTCATGGACCTGCTGCTCAACACCGACGAATCCATCAACGACATCATTGCCGTCGTTAACTGGATCATGACGCAGCCCGCGGATTGATATGGCTCGCGCCATAACCGAAGCGAACAATATTATTGTCTCAAATGAGACGTGTTACGCATGCAGTCGATATGCGGTAGCCTCTGCATATCACTGTACCCGAAGCGACTTACACTGCACCCCGGTCCGATGGACCGTTACACCCCACCGTTTATCCGCCCTTTGAGCAAAAACCCCGGGCGTAACTATCTGCTTTATCAATTACGTTACGTTTCAGACTTTCGCGGGAATTTTCGAGAGAAAAACGGAAAGCCGGGTAGATCCCCCCAAGGATTCGGCGCCACCGACCGTGCCTTGGTAAAGAATGCTTTTCTGCAACAAAGGCGTCAGTCACTTAAAGACCGAAACCCGGCAGGCTATTGCAACCTCGGGTACTCCGCCTTGGCTTCTTTCAGGATGGGGATGTCGGAGTCGGGGTCTTTCCAGAGGGTGAAGAATCCTGGTGGGCGGACCTGGCCTTGGCGGTTGTAGAGGCACTAAGACGCGAGGCGGGGCTACAGCGCCGTACTGTTGCTACCAGAGAGGGCTTACCGGCTTCCGGCCACCATGAGTTTGTAATGTCACTCAGATCCGACGCACCGATGTAGCACCTGTCGGAATCGTGGGTCGGCGCGAATCTCGTCAAAAGCCGGGTCAACCTTCATGTAAGTCAGCTGGCTATCGTGTTCTTTGAAGGCTTGCCCAGCCTACCGATGGTTTACTCTTTGTCTTCGAGGATGGCACATATTGTGCGATGTTGTACGAGGAAACATATCGCCGTTTGGAAACCTCTTTCGAACCTTCGAGCCAGCTTCGCACCACACGCAGGTACCCGGATTTGTTATAGTCCTTGCCGATTGCAGCTGCGAGGTGATGCCTGAACGTGTAAGGACGTCCAGTCTACGCCAATGGCCTCCCGGTACATGTCGTTTTGGAAGTAAGCGCTTCGAGACCATGCTGTGCTGGTACAAAGTTTGGATCCAGATCGAGCGTCTTTTTAAATTGTTCTATAGCGGGCACGTATTCCCGAGCAAAATAGAGCTGTCGTCCGGCGCTGGTATTGGTGACCGGTGAATGCGGATCGAGATCTTGTGCCTTCCTCAGTTCCGTCCTTGCCTCCTCGAAGCGCCCCATCCTGGTTAAGAAATCTCCGTACTTCTGGTGAGCGCCTGCGGAATTGGGTCTAGCTGAATTGCCGTTTGAATTCAGTTTCTCCGCCCGCCCAATCCCAATCGTAACCCTCCCGAACCATCGCCAGGGAAACGTGCGCCTCAGCCAGCATATCGTCCCCTTAAGTGCCTGCATCGCTGCCGCTTTGGCAGTTCTGCCCCACTCTGCTTAGGCGCAGCCCACCCGGCCTCGCCCAAGAAAGTATAGGCGTCGGCAAGGCCCACATAGGCCAAGGCGTAGTTCGGATCTTTGTCGATAGCTTTATTGAAATAGTCAATGGCTTTTCTAATCCCCTCCTCGGTCGACTTGTTCCTAGAGTAAAGACCCTGAAGATAAAGCTGATAGGCCTCGGGATTCTCGGTGTAGTGCTTCGTTAACTAGCGTTCTTCCTCACTTGTCAGCTTAGTCCCAATTCGCGAGGAATAGCGGACGCGATGTCGTCTTGAATGGTGGCAATCTCCGAAACTTTTCGCTGGTATTGCTCACCCCAGATCTGCGAGCCGTCGCTGACGTTCATCAGTCAGTTTCCACTTTGACAGTGATCCCCGCGCTTAGCAAAGACGGCCGAAAACCACGGCGCTGACATTGAGCTCCTTTCCGACTGCCGGCACACTGACCTCTCGGCCCTTGTAGCTGAACATGGTGCCGCGCCCCATTACTCGCAGCCTGGAAAGATGCGACAGACGGTTGATGACTCCCTCGGTGATGCCGTCCGCGAGGTATTCCAGATCTGTAGCCTTGTCTATCGACTCAATATTTACAAGCGGCAGCACGGCAACCGAGATCTTGTTTGAGGGACGATGAGCGAAGTAGTTCCCTCCTAAGGTCAACAGTCCGATCAGTGCAACAACCATAACTGGCTTTAGACCATCGTTTTCGTGACCAGTCGGCCTCGCGGCGGAAGGACCCGATTCCGGCGTCAAGTCAGTGTCGCGATTTAGACCGCTGCAGGTCGGCCCAGATCTCAGCCCGCAGACTGGTATCGCAGATCGCGATCCTTCTCCAGTCCTTTGTTGATGATCCGTTCCAGTTCATGGGAAGGTCGGGATTGATGCGGCCTGCAGGAATGGGAGCGCGCTCCAGAATCGACGTTGAATATCAGCGCTGATGTATCACCGCGAAACGGCAATGTGCCCTGTCGCCATCTCGTACAGCACCACCCCAAAGGAAAACAAGTCGGTGCGCGTGTCCAGTTCTTTCCCCACCTGTTCAGGGGACATGTACGCAGACCGTGCCTAGGGTTGCTCCAGGACTGGTGAGATGTTTGCCGCGACGTTAGACGATGGTGGTCTCTCGCGGCGATTTTACTGGCGGAACTGCCGGTCCAGGCGAGTTTGGCCAGCCCAAAGTCAAGGATCTTCGCATGTCCGCGCGTGGTGACGAAGATGTTTGCCGGCTTGATGTCGCGATGGACAATTCCTTTGCAATGGGCCCCATCAAGTCCGTCTGCGATCTGAATTGCCAGACCGAGCAGGGCTTCATCTCGACGAGCTTTCCCGCGATCAGGTGCCGCAGGGTCATGGCCTTCCAGACAGCTCCATGGCGATGAAGGGTTGGCCTTCGAACTCACCTATGTCATGAATGGTGCAGATGTTGGGGTGATTGAGCGCAGAAGCGGCCTCGCTTCGCGGCGGAAGCGCTCCAGGGCTTGATGATCTTTCGCCATTCCTTCGGGCAGGAACTTAAGGGCTACAAAACGATGCAGTCGCGTGTCCTCGGCCTTGTAGACAACACCCATCCCGCCACCACCGAGCTTCTCAACAATGCGGTAGTGCGAGATGGTTAGGCCGATCATTTGCGGGAATGCTATGGCGTGCGGTCAGGTAAGTCAATGTACGGGCTCACTGCAGCTTTCGCGTACTCCGCTCTCGCTTCCTTCAGGAGGGGGATGTCGGGGTCGGCGTCTTTACAGAGTCGAAACAGAAACGAAGAAGCGGTCACCGCGGCAAGCCCATGCGTTTGAGCAGGTCGATGTAGCGCGGATCAGAGCGAAGGGGTTCAAAGAAATTGTCGATCTTTATGGATTCCAAGGGCCCGGATCTCTCCGCATAGCTTTTTTCCAGCCACTCGAAGACATGGTCGCGGTCCCCCATCAGCGCGTAGTAACGCGCTATATCGTAGGGTGGGACATACTCCTTTTGCGACTCATTTTTCAGAACCTCGATCAACGCTGCACACGCCCCGTTCAACTTCCCTTTAGCGTATCCAGCAGCAAATGCCTCCGCCCGTTCCGGTCGTTCACTTTTCCTCATAACCATTATCAAGTCTGCCACGAATCCGTCCTGATTTCCCAAGTGCCGGTACAAGTCGCTGCGGATTCCGTAGTAGACAGGGAATTCCGGATTGGCTGCAATAAGCCTGTTCGACTCCGCCAGGGCATCATCATAACGATGCAGGTCCATCAGAATCCCCGCGTGGTTCGCGTTAATCTGGGGAGACGCTGGATCGAGTGCCAATGCCTTCTCATTCTCAGCCAATGCCTCGTTGAAACGGCCCAAGTTCTCCAGCATGACCGAGTACCAATGGTGGGATGTGGCGTCGTTCGGGTTCAACCCAATCGCTTTGCGATATTCGACCTCCGCTGCCGCCCAATCCCAATCGCTCGTCTCCTTGACCCCCGCCAAGGCGGCATGCGGCTCGGCTAGCGTTGGATCGAGCTCGATCGCTCGCTGCGCTGCACCGCGGATCTTGCGCGTAGCTTCATCACTGGAAATCCATCCGCGATCAAGAAGAATGCTGTACGCACCCGCCACGCCGGTATACGCCAGGGCGTAACTTGAATCCTTCGCGAGTGCCTTATTGAACTGGTCCAATGCCTTGGAAAGGCTCTCTCGCGTACGCTGCTCAAGGTAAAAGCGTCCTTTCACATAGAACTGGTAGGCCTCGGCACTTAGCGTGGCATGTTTCTTCTCTTCTCCGCCGCCATTTACTTTCAGCCGCAGCTGGCCGGAAATGTCAGAGGCGATGTCGTCTTGCAGGGTAGCGACATCAGAGGCTTTGCACCGGTATTGCTCACCCCAAATCTGCGAGCCGTTGCTCACATTCACCATCTCAGTTTGTACGTTCAGCGTGTCCCCGTGTTGCGTAAGGCGGCCCACAATCACAGCTACTACCTTGAGGTCTCGCCCGATCTGTAGCGGGTCCTGCTGTGCCTGCCGATAGCGGAAAACCGTACTGCGAGCCATTACCCGCAACTGCGGCAACCGCGACAACTGATTGATCACTCCTTCCGTGATGCCGTCCGCGAGATAGTCCAATTCTGAGTTCGATGTCGCATTTGCCAGCGGCAGTACAGCCACCGAATCAATATCACTCGGCGTTCGGCGGAGGAAGTAATATCCGCCCCCTGCCATCGCCGCGAGCATGAGTGCAATGACGACCCCAACCATGGCCCATGGCTTCCGCCTAGCGGGCTCGGCAGCCGCGATGCCGGAACTGGAAGGTCCAGCGGCAACCGTTCCACTCGCCGATGTTGCTACAGCCGTTGCTGAGCCTGACGCTGCATGCGCGCCAGACGGACTCGCGGAAGGCGCTGCCACCGTCTTTCCGCCGTTGCTCACGGGAATGTCCGGTTCTGCTGCCGCCACTATCGGGCTACGGCTGGAATCCGTGTCCCGCTTCAGCCGCTGGAGTTCCGCCCGCATTTCTGACGCGTGTTGATAGCGCAGGTTGCGATCTTTTTCCAACGCACGGTTAATAATTCGTTCCAATTCAGCAGAAAGGTCGGGGTTGAGCCGGATGGGTGGCGTTGGAGTACGTTCCAGTATTGCGTGAAATATGACGGCCGAGGTGTCGCCCCGGAAGGGCAATGTGCCTGTCGCCATCTCATAGAGAACTGCCCCGAAGGAAAAAAGGTCCGTTCGACTATCCAATTCTTTCCCCTTGGCCTGCTCCGGGGACATATAAGCAACTGTGCCCAGTGCCGCGCCAGGGGTGGTCAAATGCTGTTCGTCCATCGTTGGGGTCGAAGTGCCCAGATTCTCTGTGGCTTTGGGCAGCACGGCAAGCTTGGCTAGGCCAAAGTCCAGAATCTTGGCGTGGCCACGCTCAGTCACGAAAATGTTCGCGGGCTTGACGTCACGGTGGACGATACCCTTTGTGTGGGCTGCGTCGAGGGCGTCGGCGATCTCAATTCCGAGCAAAAGCAACGTCTCCAACTCCATCGGACGGTTGCCGATCACGTGCTTAAGGGTTTGCCCGTCCAGGAACTCCATGGCGATGAACGCCTGAGCATTCTCTTCGCCAATGTCGTGAATGGTGCAGATGTTTGGATGATTCAGAGCCGAGGCAGCCTGCGCTTCCCGTTGAAAGCGGCTCAGGGCTTGGGCATCTCTCGCGACTTCGTCGGGCAGGAACTTCAGAGCGACAAATCGGTGTAACCGGGTATCCTCAGCCTTGTACACCACACCCATCCCGCCGCCACCGAGCTTCTCGACAATGCGGTAGTGCGAGATGATTTGGCCGATCATGTGTGGCGAAAGAACTTTAGGATGCCGGTGCCATGTTAGGTGTGCTTCTAATGCGAAGTCAACGAAGAGGGCAGGCCCTCGCGTCGTTTAGCACATCGTCCTGTCAGGTGCTGTCTGTTAGGTGCCATACAAAGTGCAGTAGCGCACAGAAACGATAGAAGTTACAACGATTCCGACACAAACCTCTAATGCGAGTATAGCAATACGGTCGAACTGACCCGGATCTCTGGCGATGGCCAACTCCCTCAAGTCATTTGAAGCGCTTCGCAAACAATTGAAACCGCCATATGTAGGCAAGACTGTTCTGGACGGCGAAATCGTGTGTCTGAATAAGCGTGGAAAACCGCAATGCCGTGACCTCCTATTCGATCGAGGTGAGCCCTGCTTTTTGTCGTTCGATCTGTTGATGTCTGATGGGAAAGTTTTGCGGACGGAGAAATTAACCGACCGCAAGCAGGAACTCAGGCATCTCATGGCAAAGGTTCCTGAATCTCGGATACGGTACGCTGACCACATAGAGCAATTGGGTACGGCGTTGTTTCAGCGTGTGTGCGAGATGGATCTTGAGGGCATTGTGGCCAAGCATAGGCTCGCTCCTTACACCACTGAGCGCACGACGATGGTTCAAGATCAAGAATCGTAGCTACTCTCAGATGCAGCGCCGCGAAGAATTGTTCGAGCGAGAAAGACATAGAGAACGAGTCGCAGGCTGGCATTCGTGCGAACTGGATTGCGCGGAGGTGGAGAATGCCTGAAAAACAAGAGCTAGGTCGGGAAGCGATTACTCATGCTTAAGCAGTCGCTTGGTAGACTATGCTTCCTCACAGGTGCGCTTTAGATGGACTAGCTGCCGACTTTTTTTCTGTAGTCGTCGAAGGTTCTCTTTGTTTCGGCTTCGCTGGCGGCTTCTTGAGAGACTTGTTTCTCAATGCGCTTCACGAGCGTTTGAGCCTCACGTTCTTCGTGCGACTGAGGATGGTCCAGTGTGTTTTCCATTGCCGATTCTCCGTTAGGCCAAGAGTTAGAAGAAGGGGTCCAAGGGATATGTGTGCGGGGTGACTCTTGGACCAGGATGGCCTAATTGCTTAGCAACCATGATGCACCGCAGCAGAATATATAGCTGGTCTGTTTTGACCACTTCTTTGGGAGCCCGCTGCGCACACCGCGCGCAGTTTCTGAATCGTATACGGTACAGAAATTAAACAGCCTTTGTCTTGGAAACCCGTGGAGACCAACGGATGGACCGAGAACTGATCTGGCTTTTGCAGCATGGGGCTGTGGGGCGGCAAAAGTGAACGATGCGTTCAACAAGCACGACGACTGCCAGAAACACCCACGTACGACTAATCAAACACAATCATAAGGCAAGAGGGGCAACACCTCGCTTTCGCGTAGCGTCTAAACCGTATCATGTCTGCCATTCAGCGCGCGACCGCAGACAACTCGAAGCAGACCTGCCCTAACTGCAAGCACAGCGAAACACTTAAAATCGTCAGACCTGCTGACGAACAACCGCGCAAGAACTACTGCACTCAGTGCGGGCATGAATGGTGGGAATTTGAGAAGAAACCAGCGCCCGGTAATTCACGGGTGATTTAACCGCAGCTTCGGCGCAAGTGAGGTCACAACGGATGAAACTTAGTTAACATTCCTCAGAAGAGCAACCCGCTCATTCGTTCTAGGTTCGGGAAAGCGCAGTATGTTTGGAAGTTCAACGTGGACGATTTCGTTCCTCACGGCATACAACACCAACTCGGCCACCGAATGAAGTTTCAGCTTACGCATCATATTGCTTCGATGTGCTTCCGTTGTTTTTACAGAAACACCGAGAGCCGTGGCGATTTCCTTGTTTGCCTTGCCCTCGCTTAAAAGCTGCAAGACCTCGCGCTCCCGGAGAGTCAAACTGCATAACTTGGGAGCCTCGGGATCGACGTTACGCCGCAGGTACCCGTGCAAAATCATGTCAGACACACCCGCGCTGAAGGAGGTTTTCAACCGTTGCAGTTCCTCCACCGCTGCCGTCAAGTCATCGATTCTTTCGGACTTGAAAACCCAACCGCGAACCCCTGCGTCTAAACAGTCTCGGACCACTGGCTCGGAATTCACGTCCGTAACGACCAAGATTCTCTGCGCAGGATCGTTCTTGATGATTTGTCGCGCGGCATCCACGCCATTGAGGTTCGGCATACAGATGTCAAGAATGACAAGATCGGGCTTCAATAACTTGCACTTCTCTACAGCTTCCCGCCCGTCCTCCGCTTCTCCACAAACTTCCCATCCTCGGTGAGAGCCGAGCAGTGAACACAGACCTAAACGGAATACTGGATGATCGTCAGCCACCAAAATACGAAAGTTTTTCACGGAACCTCCCCAAGATTTAGAGGAAATTTATCAGACGAGGGGCTGATGTTCTGTGCTCAATTGCTCACACGGCGAACTACGACTCTTCAGGCGGTCGACCCGACAATGAGGAATGCACTTTCCCGTTACCATTGTCCTGCCCGTGACCGTTGTGGGTGCCGTACAATCCATCCAGCACAAAGGCGTTTGTTCTTATTCTGCCCATCTGTTCGTAGATGTACTGGCGAAGGTCTGCTACATCGAGAACACGACCACCGTTGTTCAGATGCGCGTACATTAAGTCTGCTCTGAGGCTTTCAAGCACTGATAGCGCGATTTGTCGTTGATTTACATCCATGACTACGACCACCTGCGAATAGCATTCTAGACATAGCCAAAATACCTTTTTATGGGATATTTCGTCTGTGCAATTTTGATCACCCAAAGGCGGACGGGTTATACAAAAAGGCTCTCCCTCAGAAGGCAATCAAGGGATTGAATGCGTCGCTGCGCAGGCAAAATCAAACACTGAATAGCGCCCGGTTTGTTCTGGACGCGCTTCTTTTTGCTTCATTCCAAGGCACGTGACTGTGCCCTCTCGCAGACATGGCCACTCTCGGCTTCGCCATCTCCTTGGTAACTTCGGCGAGGGTCGCTTTCGCTGATCGTTTCTTGGCTTTCTTTTGATTCACACTCCCATAATGGCATTTGTGCGAATCAGTTACAGATCAATTTGGATCAACTTTCGTCTTAATCAGGCAAATCAATAAAAGGCAGGAGTTGCGGACTATTGGACGGGGTTGCATAGAGAGTCGGCAGCAGTTACTGCAAATTAACTGGCCCGCGATAGCATCTTTGGTACGCGGCTAGAAAGAGTGCTCCGGAAATAGCTGATTTCATTTCTTACCTCCGATGCGGTCATAGTTCGCAGGTACTTTTCCACCAGCTTTTCCACTTCGTGCAGCCCCTCGACCTCAGCAACCATCTGCTCCTGATTTCGTTTGTGATCAACTCGGTAAATCTGATAGAAATTCCAAGGAAGGCGATACATGTCTACTCCTCAATGTGGAACCCTACTTTGAAGTCCGGTCTAACGCTTCGGACGGCGCCCGAATTCACAAGCCTGGAATGGTAATCGCCATATACTTCACTGAGTTACTGCCCGCAAACCTCTCAGTCTGATGCAATCAATCGACGGTCACGATGCGGCTCGGTGCGCGGTTGGCCAGTAGCAAGCTGGCACTCTTCCCCCTGACTGGCACCGCATGTCGGACAGCGGACAACGAGTATCTGTTTCCGGTCGAGTTGTTTTTTCATGGAGTAGATAATGCCCAAAGCCCCATGTGCAGGTATGGTCAATTTTGCACAGGTCTGATTAGCCAGAAGGTTCGTTAATCGTGGGGGATAGTGCTAGATGCTGCCTGTCACACGTCGCCTAAACCCGCGGACCCAGTAAAAAGATTTCTCCTGTTACAGCGTCACAGACTAGCAAGTCAGCGGTGCAAACTGGGATTTAGCTCGTCTGGGTGGTCCTTCTCAAGCAGAACGCTAAACAGTTGGTAAGCCGCAATGGGAATCACCAGAATGGCGCAGCCTGCCATGCCAATCAGGAACATCCAACTCAGAACAAAGGCGACGCCTTTGGCGACGGGATAGAACATTTCACGCCTCCCAGTTGACTGTGGCTATTCAGCATGGGCCCGTTGTTGTATCGTCCTTCGCTCATTGCTCACGTGCTGGCCCGATTTTCCTTGGCGTTCACCATCTAAGGCATGGCAAAGCTTGGAAACGAGTGTCATCAGCTTCGCTGAGTCCATTTCTTCACTGGCCTGTTCGGCGATGTGTAGCCAATTGCTTTGTGATTTCATAACGCGATTCCTCTAATCATTGTCCTACACAGTACTCTGGGGTCAGAACCGCTGTCTGAGCAATTGCGCACAGTGAATATCAACGGGGTTGCCTGAGCGATGATGTTTCATGTACGCCAACGCACATATAGGTGTACACTTGTCGCGCTAAGAGTTTGCTCACAACGACGGCTAGACCAGAACGGAAATCCGTCCGGGGAGGCAAGCCATCGTGCCCGTCCTGAAAAAGCGCGACTTCGACCCAAAGCAATTTCTCGCTACGATTGGCAAGGGGCGGAGGGCCGTGATGTTTCCCAGGAAACAAACAATTTTTGTGCAGGGAGATTCCGCGGATGCTGTCTTCTACATCCAGCAAGGCAAGGTCAGACTTACTGTGGTGTCCCAGTTTGGCAAGGAAGCGACCATAGGCATTTTGGGCGAGGGAGATTTCTTCGGAGAAGGAGCCCTAGCTGGACAGCCCTTACGCATGGGATCAGCATCCGCCATGACGGATTGCGATGTTCTGAAAATTGACAAGAAGGCCATGATCGAGGCACTCCACCGGGAGCACACGTTCTCTGATCTGTTTGTGGCATATCTGCTGGCAAGGAACATCCGGTACGAAGAAGACCTGGTTGACCAACTTTTCAATTCCAGCGAAAAAAGACTAGCTCGTATTCTTCTGTTGCTCGCTCACTTTGGCAAAGAAGGCGTGCCAGAGACTGTGATTCCCAAAATCAGTCAGGAAACTCTTGCTGAGATGGTAGGCACAACTCGATCACGAGTCAGCTTTTTTATGAACAGGTTCAGAAAGTTGGGCTTTCTTCACTATGACACCGAAGGGATGCAGGTTCATAGTTCACTTCTAAATGTCGTTCTCCACGACCAGTCGTGAGCCGAATGAAAGGCGACACCATTCCGTGAAGTGAGATGGACTCGATTGAGCGGGAATCGAAGCCGCCAACAATCCCAAGATAGAAGACGAGCAAAGACATTTGCCGTCAGCGCGTTCTATCGAATGTGAGCGGTTGTGACCAGACAGTCGTGCCCAATAGCAGGTAGGTTTGTTCTGTTCCACTCTGGATGCTCCAGGTTCCTAGGCCGGATCTCAACCGGTGCTAAACGCGCAAGCGTTTCTGCGTGAAGGACCAACAGCAAAATCAAATCCCAAGTGAAACCTCAGACCGCCGCAAGGCGGGAATCTTAGGAGGATTCCATGAAGCGAGCATTGTTGCTGATAGCTGTATCGGCCCTGCTGGTGACGTTGGGGTTTGCACAGACTCCCGCGGCTGGTGACAACCCGGACCCGGCCAACGTAAAAGGTTGCCTGGGTGGATCGGATGGCAGTTACACGGTTGCAGAAGACGGCACGCGTCAGATCTTCAAGATCAGCGCCAGTATTGTTGATCTCAAGCCGCATGTGGGCCACGACGTAAAACTTACAGGGCACAAATCAAGCGGAGCCGGGAGTTCGGGTGTTGCGGATACCAGCTTTGCTGTAACCGAACTGAGCATGATTTCCGAACACTGTACCTCGGCCGCCGCCGCTTTAACTGTCGCCGCCGTCCCATATTCGCAGTCAGTCATCGAACCCACTACGGCCCCAGCAGCGCCTGCAGCTACGCCTAACATAGTTGCCAGCACACCCGCGGTAGACACTACCGCACCTGCTGCAACAGCCCCTGCGTCTTCGGCGGCAGTCACGGCTCCCGTCGTTGACCCTGCCACGCCCATGGCGACCACTAGGGCGTCTCAGGCAGCAGGTACAGTAGCAGTGGCGGAGCCTGTTGCACCCCCTGATGCGCCTAGTCCGTCTTCGACACCCGGGGTCGAACCTGCTGCGCCCACTGTAATCTCTAGCCCTTCTTCGGAATCTGTCGCCAAACCCGCCCCTGCTCAGCCAGCGCGACCGTCAGCCCGTGCTCGCAAGCTTGCGGCAAAGCAGGCCGCCGGCAACGCAGCTGCTCCTGCTGTGACGGTCACTCCATCAGCGGAACTGGTTGCCCCGACGCCTGCGGACGGCGCAACGCCCGTCGCGACACCCAGTCCGTCCCCGGAAGCTGCCAGCCCACCAGATCCCGCCGTCACGGCGCCCACTGTTGTGGCTCATAGAAGCGGGTCTCTTTGGCTTTTGGTTTCATTTGTCATTCTGGTAATTCTCCTGGGAACAACGGCTCCTCTCATCGGCAGGTGGAGAAAACGAAAATTGCTGGAGCGAAGCGGTGCTCCGAATCTTTCTTTCACCAACGATGTGAATACAAATGTAGTTCGTACCGATGAAGCGAGCTCCGACCAGAAAAAAGTGGAATCAGCCAAAGTTGCATAGCTTGTTTTGGGCACTCTGCGAGAAGAGCTTACTTCAGGAATAACACGAGTAGTTTGAAGATCAAGTAGCAAGCAGGGCTGCGTTGAAGATCGAGAAAAGCGGGAAGGCGGAGCTTAAACTCCGCCTTCTCAATTCAAATGACTATCTGACTACAACTCTTACGCTGCGACTCCAGCGCCAATCTTGTGGAAGGTCGAGTTCACAACCTCGCCGTTCTGAACCCTTGGTGTTCCCTCGATAAATTTCGACATCGTCTTCAACACTTCGGGATAAATGCTGGTGTTGTAAGTATCAGCGCTGGCTTTGTTGTCCCACAGGCTGATGGCGGTCACATCAATTCCGCCGGGACCGGAAAAAGTAATTTCGTCCTTGAATCCGTTCTGCTTGCGGAGCAATGGAAGAATGTCCTTGTCAAAGGTCCGGCTATAATCGGAAAGCATATTTGACTTCAGATGAAAAGAAACGTTGCGTGCAAACATATGTCAACCTCCTAAGGGTTGTGGTTCGCTAAGATGGGGGAGACTTCAGATGAGCTGACTTAGTTCAGGGAACCTGAAAGAGGAGCAAGGGTGCTCGCTCTGCCTAACGGTTGCACTTTGATGGCCTTCTCTGCATAAAACCTCGCAACTCGTTGTTTCAAATAGGTCCCAGTCCGTGTCCGGCGCCGCAGAGTTCAAGTTTCGGCGTATATTTTTTGCAGAACTCACGCAGAAACGGCAGTGCTAACCGAACGGGCCGTCGTTTTCGGATTGGACGGCGAATTCACTGTGAAGCTGGGAGCCTGATCTCTAGTCGCTAGTCGCTCCGGTTCTGTCCCCAGCGAATGAAGCCTGACCGCTTGTCGCACTTCTAGTGCACAGCGCTCACAATCAGTGTTCTCGCAACCTACGACCATGTACGACACGCGACGTTCGGGGAAAATCAACAGTCCCTGCACGAACTCAGCTTGTGCACTTCCGTTGTGGGCGATGGATACGGAATCCTAATGACGAACATCGGCCGAGTTTACTACGAGACAGGCCCCAAGGAGACCTTGGATGGCAACGCGAAGCGCAGCTGCGGCAGGAGCATCGGCTGTTGAGATGACTGAAGCAAGGTCGCGCCCCGATTAATCAATCCTGAAGCATCTTCCGTTGCAGCTGCGCGTCGCCCCCGAAAAACTCCTTAACAATTCCCGATGCCACTTGGCCTAATCTTCGGCAGGTGATACTCCGGTTTATCGAGTGCGTGATGGTATTGAAGATAATCGTCATTTTGGTGATCGTTGCCATGGGCCGACAGGTATTCGCATTCGGCTGCAATATGTGTTCGGGAAGGTTCCGCGCCTACAGAGTATCCCCGAAGGCGCAGGGCGCGCCGCCGTGCGTCCCGGTCATCGTCTCTTATTCAACAAGAAAAGCACTGAAGACAAGTCCAGAAGAGCTAACGTCGCCGCGCATGCGGGCTCATATGTCTGGGGCGTAGTATTTTTTCCCGAGCGGCCTTCCGCGATCTCGGCACGGACGCGAAAGTCGCACAAACCGTCGGACGGAGGGCCCCGAAGTCGGTTGCCCCACTCGGGGCCGATCGCGGTTACCAAAATCTTGATTAAGCGGCCTGGCGCACCCGATGAAAGAGGTCATCGACATCGAAGGGTAAGCCGTGCCGCGGCGCTCTGACGCCCATCCATTCCATCGGAACCTCCGCGATGGCGCGGAAGACCGCATCGTCTAACCGCTCATCTTTAGTCCAGGGTGCCAAGGCTTCCGGAGAGGCGTGTTCCACCACCCACATCATCTGCGTCCGGTAAGTAATGGCCGCTATGTTCGCTCCGGGTGAGCACACGCTTTTGAGAATTTCTATGCCTACCGCGCCTGACTTACCTGGATGCTCTTTTTCATAATCACTGGAGAGTATCCAAATAGCTTTCACATCCTTGGAATCAACGGTAGGAACCTCCTCGCCGGCACGTCCGAATCCGAACAGTTTTCTTATTCGTTCCTGCTCCTGTCCCTCCATGTCCTGGTAAATCCTCCGTGGAGCGAAACTATACGCGCCAGTGATTAAAGGGACGAGGTGACTAAAGTAATCGGGCTTACAACCGGCGAGGGCTTTGAAATCCACGTCATTGAATCGTCTTCACCGGCTTCGTTGCCATTCTTCAATCGTTCGCATGGCTGCATTCTTCGAGGGGTTCATTTCGTTGCCGCCTCCAACAACCTCATACCCCGGAGCAGGGCTTCCGGTATTTTCTTGACGTACTTGCTCTGCGTGACCCCGATGTTGGAGTGCCGCAATAGCTCTTTGGCGGCCAACGCATCGCCGGTCAGCTCAGTCAAGACGGTCGCGGCTCCCCTGCGGCCGGCGTATAGCCCCTTCCATTGCAGGCCCTTCGCCTTCAGCGTGGGTGCTATGGTCAACTTGACTAGGGTCTTCAGATCACGCGGAAATACTCGCTCATTATCCCCGGCTTTCTGACGCCACAGGGCGAGCGGAATCTTGACCGGTGTGATGAGTGGTAGTGATGCCAGCGAGGCCGCAGTCTTTAGCGCACCCTCTCTACCGCGGACTATGGATCGGCGGATGTGAATCCAATCCTCTTCGATATCGCTCCATCGTAGCCCTTGTATTTCTCCGGGACGTAGCCCCGTGAAACACGCTAAGGCCACGATGGCTTGACAGTCCACGTGATCGACCAGGGCTGAGATAATATTCTCTGCCTCCCCCAAGGTGTAATGCTTCGTGTCTCCGGGAGCTCTTGAGCGGCCCAGGATTTTGACATCGTGCCACGGGTTCGATTCAATGAGACCTAAGTTGACCGCGTGGGAGAAGATGCCAGAGGCCAGGGAGCGGATGTGTTGGACCGTGGACCGGCACAGCGTCTTAGCCAACTTGGTTAAGAATGCTGAGCCCATGTGCGTCCGGTATTCCCGCAGGGTAATCGTCCCGAAGTGCTTCTCCAAGTGCTGCGCCCAAACATGCCGATAGCCGTACACTGTGGAGTGCCGAAGGTTCTCTACCGTGAAGGGCTGGTAGGTTTGCTTCCAAAAGTCTGCAACGGTTATCTCTTGCACGTTGCCAATTTTTCCAGCGTTTACGGTTTGCATGAACTCATCGGCAAGCATCTTCACTGCGCGGCACGTGCGAGAATAATGCTTGTCGTCTTTGGAGCAGAGCCGATGAGAGAGTTGCTGCCCAGAGTCGTAGTAGCGCACGAAGAACGAGCCGGAAGCGTGGTAGACGTAACCGCGTTGGTGTCTCATGTCCGGACTGTAGCAGACATGCAGTAAATATGCAGTAAATCTTTGGTAACCATTGTAAGTTGTTTAGAATACTAAACGGAAGCGCATGGGGTCCGGTGATCCTCCCGGTCTTCAAAACCGGCGGGCGGCAGGTTTTCCTGTCGCCGGTGGGTTCGACTCCCACTCGCTTCCGCCAAGTTTTTCAGTGAGATAGATGAACTTGTGTGAGGTTGCAATCCGAGATCGCGAAGAACTAAGGGTGAAAACGTGATAAGAACGTGATAAAAGTCGGCACACTCTAGAGCAGAATTCGGCGCAATCCCTGGCAATCCTCGATCAAGAAAAGAGAACACCCTTATTTGCACTGCGCCTGTAGTGTGACTGACGGCCCATAAGTCGTTTTTCGAGCAACTTCCGGTTCGCCCGTCATGTGAGAACAATCGAAGATTGGGATTTAGTCCGAGTGACGAATTATTCAGGACCGGGACTCCTCCATACGGTCCGCCATATCAGCAGTACTTCCTATGTGGGTCGAGCGGATTGAAAGTCGCACCTCGTGGGGGAGGTGACAGATTCAGATGCCGCAGTTGCATTTCCACCTAGCTTTGACCACAAAGCCTAGGGAATAGTTTGGACATCGTCCATGATGCGAGACTTCGAGTCTCGTGACTCATTCTGCACGCAGGGCCTCAACCGGGTTCACCGCGGCGGCGCGACGTGCCGGCAGATAGCTAGAAACTGCGGCGGCCGAAAGAAGACCTATCGAAACCACTGCGAAGGTTGCGGGGTCGGCGGGTTTGATGCCAAATAGCAGCGAGGACATCAGGCGTGTCAGCGCCAACGATGCAACGAGCCCGCAGGTTACGCCCCCACCCGTCAGGAGCATAGCGTGGCGCACGAAAATTCCCGTCAGGTCCCGTTGCTGCGCGCCAAGAGCGCTGCGGATGCCAATCTCGCGCCTTCGCTGCGACACGGAATAGGCAATCACGCCATAAAGGCCCACCATACCGAGCAATAGTGCCATGCTCCCGGCGATCGCAAGCATCACTAGGGTGAACGAAGTCCGCGCCATCGACCTCCGGTAGAGGTAGTCGACCGTTTGGACATCGGCCAGCGGCAGATTCGGATCCACCGACCACACGGCCCGCCGAACCTCACTCATAAAACTTTCCGAGCCTGCGCGCCGGCTGCGTATTGAGTAGGCCACGTACCGGCGGACATCAAGCTCGGTGCCCGTAAAATGGGCTGCCAAGACTGGCCAATACACGGAACTGGGCGCTTCCTTATCCACACCATCGTCGTGCACGTCCCTGACAACGCCGGCCACTACGCGCCAGTCGTCTTTTGCGTTAGCGCGGATTTGTTGGCCGAGGGCAAGCGAGGGATGGCGCCAGTTTTCTCGCGCCAGCTTTTCCGAGATGACGGCCACTGGAACTATGTTGTAGATATCGCCCCAGTTGAAGTCGCGACCTGCGACGAGTGGCGTGCCCAGGGTCTTGAAGAAGCCCGGCGCGACGAACCTGAAGCGGTGAATCGGAAGCTCACCCGGAGCGTATTTCCGGTCCTTCACGAAGAGGGTATCTTCCCATCCATTACCGTCCATCGGGACGCTCATGGAGAGGCCAACCGACGAGACCCCGGGGACGGCCTCGATCTTATGCAAGATCTCCTCTTGAATGCGGATGACTCGCTCGGGATCCTTGACGTCTGTGTCGGGAATATTGACGCGGAATGTCTGGAGTTGATCGGGTGCGGCGAAGCCTGGATCAACTGTGGTCAGGACATGAAAAGTCCGAATCATGAGCCCCGAACTGATCAGCAGGATGACTGCCAGCGCCACTTGTACAACCACCAGCACATGGCGCGACCGATGCCGCTCGCGGCCTTCGCTCATGGAACGTCCACCCTGGCGCAGCCCGGTTCCGACGTGCTTGCCCGCGTACTTCAAGACCGAAACGGAACCAAACAGGAGCGACGCAACTAAAGACGCGGCGAGCGAGAACCACAAGGTGGGCCCATCAATACCGATTTCTTGGAGGCGTGGCAGACCGCTTGGCGCCATGGCAACAAGAACCCGGAGCGCTGCATAGGCGAGTGCGAGGCCAAGCATACCGCCAAGCAATGCGAGAACAAGATTCTCAAACAGCAATTCCGAGGCGATGCGCAACGGCGTAGCACCGAGCGCCGCGCGGATGGCCAGTTCTTGCTGGCGTCCCTGGGCACGAACCAAGAGCAGGTTGGCTACATTCGCGCACGCGATCAGCAGAACAAAGCCAATGCTGCCCATCAGAACCCACAGGAGCTTGCCCACGTCGCCCACCACATGTTGCTTCAGAGTCCGTAAATTCGGTCCCATTCGCGCGTCTTCGAACATCTTGAGGCCGTAGCCTGGCGGCGGGGGAAAATTCCGGAGCACGATGGGGAGCATGCGCGCCACGTCCGTGTTGGCCTCGGCCACAGTGACACCGGGCCTGAGGCGGGCGATGGCATCATAACTGAAGGGTAAAAGAAACGTCTTGCCACGATCGAACTTGATGGGAAGGAGCAGGGCAAGGTTCGGCCCGCCAAAGCAGAAATCCTGTCGCAGCACTCCGAGAATTTGATGCGGTTTTCCATCTAAAGTGATTACTTTCCCGGCCACGAAGCGGTCGCCACCAAACTTGCGCTGCCAGTAGCCGTAGGTCAACATCACTGTGTCTGGGCTGCCCGGCTGATCGTCGGCTTGCGTGAAGGATCGACCAAGCAGAGGCGTGGCCCTGAGGACGGAAAGCAAGCCGTCGGTAGCCCATATACAGCCCAATGTCTTGGAGGGTGCGGTTCTGCTCGCGGAAGATGAAGTAGTCTGACGGCCCCAGATTCAGGTCCTTGACTTTAAGTCCCGGAGCCGCGAGCCAGACGGCGACCAGTTCCTCCGGATGGGGATAAGCCAAAGGCTTTGGAAGAATCCCATTGACCACGCTGAAGATCGCCGTGTTTGCACCGATCCCCACGGCCAACGTGAGGAGTACGACCGCGGTGAACAGAGGCGCCCGCCCGAGGCCGCGCAGGACCTGCCTGAGTTGGACTTTGACCCACTCCATAGGACAATCTCCCCCTGATATGCCTCTTCCAGCGGCCTCGAACCGATATGGCGTGCGTATCGCTCGAATGTTAATACGTCAGCCCGGCTGCTGAAGTTCGAGGAATGTTCGGAGTGAGATGGAACCCTGTTTCTCTGCGGATTACCCCGACCAGCACGGAGAGTGTGAGATCGGCATGAAACAGTGGATCACTCGCCGCAATAGCAGGGTGGTAGCCGCTCTACGTTGGGGTCCGACATCCGTGCGGAATTGTCGGGTCGCTCTGGAAACTGGTCAATGTTCTCAACGGCCAATTCACCGCCTAGCACTCATCCTGTGAGAGAGGATGTCAATCAGTTGCAAGGTCATATCTTTTTGCTGAAGGCTAATACTATAGTGGTTGTTCGAGGCTTCAAAGGGATCAGGGAGGGCTGAATGGTTAATCTCTTGGCGACCAAGCCGATTAAGACCATCCTTGACGAAGCCCAGGAGACTGGCGAACACAGTCTGAAGCGTGCCCTGGGTCCCAGCAACCTGATCGCCCTTGGGATTGGCGCTATCATTGGCACCGGAATCTTTGTCATCACTGGGACCGCGACAGCACAGCATGCTGGTCCTGCGATTATTATTTCCTTTATCTTCGCCGCAATCGGCTGTGTCTTTGCCGGTCTTTGCTACGCTGAATTCTCCTCAATGATTCCTGCCGCCGGCTCGGCTTACACCTACGGTTACGCCACGCTGGGTGAGATATTCGCCTGGATCATCGGCTGGGACTTAGTGCTGGAGTACGCCTTCGGCGCGGCCACCGTCGCTTCCGGTTGGAGCGGATACTTCATCAGCTTGCTCGGCGACTTCGGCATCAAACTGCCGGCCTCGATCGCTGGCACGCGCTGGGACGAATTCGTCTTTTACAACAACCACTGGGAGAACGTGACCAAGATTATTCCCAAGCTCAGGCTTCTCGGAATTGATCCTGCAACTCTGCCTCATGCCCACGGTGTATTTAACCTGCTCGGCTTTCTCGCGATTGTGTTTTGCACTTTGGTGTTGGTCATCGGAATCAAGGAGTCGGCAAATTTCAATACAGCGATTGTGGTGACCAAGGTCTGTGTGCTGTTAATCTTCATAGCCATCGGTGGCAACTATCTATTAGGACATCGGGAATTGATGGCTGCCAACTGGCATCCGTTTATTCCGGAGAACAATGGTTTCGGGCAATTCGGAATGTCAGGGATCCTCCGGGCAGCGGGCATTATTTTCTTTGCCTATATCGGCTTTGATGCTGTTTCCACAGCGGCCCAGGAAGCCAAGAATCCTGAGAGAGATATGCCCATCGGGATTCTGGGCTCTCTGGTGATCTGCACTTTCCTGTACATAATGGTGGCGGGAGTGCTGACCGGGCTGGTGAATTACAGGAACTTGAATGTACCGGATCCGCTGGCCATCGGCATCGACTCCACCGGTGTGCGATGGGGCAGCCTACTTGTGAAGCTTGGTGCGCTCATGGGCTTGACCAGCACGATTGTGGTCATGCTGCTGGGGCAGTCGCGCGTATTTTTCTCTATGTCGCGGGACCGTTTATTACCAGCCGTGTTCAGTGAGGTTCATCCGCATTTTCGAACACCTTGGATTTCGACTCTGACCGTAGGCATTTTCGTCGCCGTGCTGGCTGCGTCACTGCCGATTGATGTGCTCACGGAGATGGTGAGCATAGGCACGTTGCTGGCTTTCGTAATCGTTTGCGCAGGCGTATGGATTCTCCGTCGCCGCAACCCCGATCTGCCGAGGCCTTTCCGTACTCCCCTGGTGCCACTGGTTCCAATCCTGGGAATTGTGATTTCGTTAGCCATGATGTTGAGTCTGACCCCGATTACCTGGACTCGGTTGACAGTCTGGCTCATCATGGGGATGGTGATTTATTTCGGCTATGGCCGCCACCACAGCCGCGTGCAGCGTGGTGGAGCAGCGTAAATCGGCCAGCAACTTCAACGAGCTTTACCCCAGGACGCAGTGTCAGACGATAATAGGATATTCCGCGAACCAAAGGTGAGGGCTGTGAGGCACTCCCCGTTTCTGGCCAAGGGTAAGTAAGGCGTGCGACGTATGGCAAGTGCTAGTAGCAGACCTTGGATTGTAGCTCGCCCGCCCCGTCCACCGTCACATGGATTTCATTAGCTGTAGCCTGACCTTTGCTCGGTTTAACAAAAAGATGACGTTTCCCGTCAGCCGGAACATCGTTCGGCGGCATTCATCGATTCCAGCCAAAATCGGATTAACCTGAGGAAATGTTCATGCCATTGAAAATACATGGGTTAGCGTTGATTGTGCGATGGAGGTTGCCAGCGTTTGGCTGCGGTTTGCCGGGGTCCGAGAGGTTGCGCGGCCCCGTGAAATAAGTGGTTTACATGTAATTTTAGATTGAGCACAATCTTGCGGATGATTTTGAGGGATTCCCTAAAGAAATTTCGCCACGATTTAGCGGTTGTCGGTATGGTTCATTTGGCGGCAAAGTCGGCCTTGCGCCGAAGCCAAAATATGAAGGCATTCAGAGTTGCTCGCGCGATTGCAGTGATCGCGCTCTTTACCGTTCCGTTAGTTGCTGCCCAGAATCAATCACGATCTGCTGCCTCGAGCGCGCAACAGCAATCGCTGTCTTTGGGCGCGACTACAACCACAGCGTCCAGCGAGGCGGTGCAATCCGGCACGAGCCGAATCATCACGGCGTACTCGCTTCCCCCTGATCTCCACAAGAAGGCACACGATCTGAACCGCATTCGTTTCCGACAGGCTCTAATTGCCTTTGTCTATGGAATCGCGGTCTTGTGGCTTGTGCTGCGCTGGAAACTGGCACCGAAATATCGTGACTGGAGTGAGCGTATCTCGTCGAAGAGCTTTGTTCAGAGTCTGGTGTTTTCTCCATTGCTATTGTTAACGATCGCATTCCTGACTTCGCCATTGGATATCTACAGCGAATGGATTGAAAAGCAGTACGGACTCTCAGTGCAGGGATGGGGTTCATGGGGTTGGGATTGGGTCAAGGCAGAACTGATCTCGCTGGTCATTGGGACTGTCTTTATTTGGCTTCTTTATGTCGTCATTCGCAAGAGTGCTCGTCGCTGGTGGTTTTATTCCTGGCTGATCACGTTGCCGCTCGGTGTGTTGTTGTTTTTTCTACAACCGCTGGTCATCGATCCGATGTTTCACAAGTTTGAGCCACTGCAACAAAAGGATCCCGCACTTACAGCCAGCCTCGAAGGGTTGGTGAAACGCGCAGGCCAAGATATTCCTCCCGAGCGGATGTTTTGGATGGGGGCAGGCGAAAAGACGACGGGGCTCAACGCGTATGTGACGGGCATCGGAGCCTCGAAGCGCATCGTGGTGTGGGATACCACCATCGCGAAAATGAACACTCCGCAGATCGTGTTTGTGGCTGGACATGAGATGGGACATTATGTTCTTCAGCATATTCCGAAGGGGCTAACTTTCTTCGCGGTTCTTTTGCTCCTTGCCTTTTACGCCGGCTATCGCTGCATTGGTTGGTTATTGGCGAGCCGGGGCGCCAACTGGCAGATTCGTACCCTCGAGGATTGGGCATCGTTGCCGGCGCTATTGTTGCTTCTATCCGTCTTTTCATTTGCGATTAATCCGATCGGTTCCGCTTTCAGTCGGTATTTAGAGCATCAGGCGGACCAGTACGGGCTGGAAGTCACGCATGAACTGACGCCCGATTCTGCGCAGATGGCGGCGCAAGCTTTTCAGATATTGGGCGAAGTGGATCTGTCGGATCCCGATCCGAACCGCATGAACGTTTTCTGGTTTTACGATCATCCCGTCATTTCCGACAGAGTTCGATTCAGCCTGACTTATAATCCATGGTCCCGTGGAGGGCAGGGTGAATTCGTCAAATGATTGGAGTGACCGTAACTTTGAGATTGCTGTGATAAAAACGTGATAGTTCCATGGTCACAGCGGGTCACCGTCGATCAGAACGCATCCGCACGTGTTCCTGGTAAGCAGTTGATCAATCAGGTAAAGTAGACAATTTTCATAACCAGTCAGAACACTCCTGGTGATCTTCAAAACCGTCGGGCGGCAGGTTTTCCTGTCGCCGGTGGGTTCGACTCCCACTCGCTTCCGCCATTTCGCTTTCGTTGATTTTGAATCGCGTTTGATGACTGGAGAACGGTACCAATATGACTGATCGCAACATGGTCAATAGTCCAATGATGGACCGGCGCAGCTTCCTCATCGGAACCGGGCTTACCGCGCTCGCCTCAACCAGAGTGCCTGGCGCCAATGACACGATTCGCCTCGGAGTCATCGGAGCAGGCGGGCGTATGCGGAACCTGCTGGATGCTGCCGACAAACTCGGCCCTTACCAGATTGTGGCAGTGAGCGATGTCTACGGGCCGCGGCGCGATGCCGTCAAGGAGCGGTCGAACGGGGTCGCGACTACTCACCTGGATTATCGTGAGGTGCTCGCCACCGACATCGATGCCGTATTCATCGCATCGCCGGATCACTGGCACGTTCGCATGGCCGTCGACGCCCTGGCGGCCGGCAAAGACGTCTATCTGGAAAAGCCCGTCACCCACACTCTCGAGGAAGGAGCCGTACTTACCCGCGCGGTTCGTTCCAGCAAGCAGATTCTGCAGTGCGGCATGCAGCAGCGCAGTTGGACTCACTTTCGCGATGCGGTCGGATCTGATTCAGTCAGGCAGTCTCGGCCGCGTCCCGCAGGTGCGAACTTATTGGTGGCAGAACTATCAGCGGGACTGGGCTCCGAAAGCCATCGACGCGCAGGCACTCGATTGGAAGCTGTGGCTGGGCTCCGCTCCCGATCAGCCATTCAGCGAGGAGAAATTCAATCATTGGCGCTGGTTCTGGAACTTCGGCGGCGGCGCCATGACCGATTTGTTCAGCCACTGGATCGACGTGGTGCACTGGGCCATGAAATCCGACCAGCCGCGCGAGGCCCAGATGCTGGCGGACAAATATGTTTTCGAGCAGTGGGATTGTCCCGACACTATCCAGGCGGCATTCCGCTATCCCGGGTTCGATGTGGTGTACGACGGCATGATGAATTCCTCGATCGACGACGGCGGCCTCGAGTTCCGCGGGACCGAAGCAACGTTAAAGATCAATCGCAGCGGCTTCGCCGTCTATCGCGAGGGCGTGCAGGATGGACAAAATCCGGTTCTCACGGAACGCAGTTTCCGCGACGGCACCATCTCTCACGTGGAGAATTTCTTCGAGTGCGTCAAGTCACGCAAAGAGCCCAACGCGCCGGTGGAAACCGGTGTCGCGCTGCCCGCGCCGGCCACATCGGAAACCTGGCCTACCATCGCGGCGGCCAGACACCTGGCCACCGAAGGCAGGCCGGAGCGGGCTTGGAGAGACTTCGTACTGCACGCCTTCGCCCAGTTCGCGAATCCAGATATTACGGAAGCGCACCGGGTTGCCGTGGTCCTGCAGGCTAAGCGGAAGCTTGTCCGGCGTGGGCTTGTACGGAGGCCGCACATGGTGGCCGGTGGGGCCGGATAACTCCACGTTGTCCTGCACCAGCACTCCGTTGTGCAGCACGGTGACTCGCGCCGGGCGCAGCACTTTGCCATCCTTGTCAAAACGCGGACCATGAAAAATGATGTCGTAGGTCTGCCACTGCCCCGGCGGCTCTTGACGCGTTCACCTGCGGAGGAAATTGCGCGTACACCGCCGAGGCCTGTCCGTCGGCATAGGTTTTGCTCTGGTACGAATCCAGCACCTGGATTTCGTAGAGGCCCATCAGGAACACGCCGCTGTTGCCGCGTTCCTGACCTTCGCCCACCGGAGGCGCGGGCTCGGTGAACTCAACATGCAGCTGGCAGTCCCCGAAAGGCTGACGCGTTTGGATGATGCCGGTGTGCGGCACTACTTCCATGTAGCCATCCGCTACCTTCCACTTCGCCGGCTGACCATCCGCGCCCGACCACCGGGAAAGGTCCTTGCCATCGAATAACACAACGGCATCGGATGGCGGACGGCCCGGCGCATCCTGTGTGCTCGCGGTTCCGGGCTCGATCACCGGGGGTACGGGACGGTCGGGATCGTTCGGCTTCCAGCGTGGTCCACCTGCGCCATTGACTGCTGAGACAAGGCCTGCTGCGACATGCAAAGGGCTAACGTCAGCACATAAAAGACTGTTTTCACTGGCCGGCACCTCGTCGCCCAAGATACACGACTTCGTGAAACCTGAAAAACTTAGATAAATGAAAAGATTGAGGGGATCAGCAGGCCGTGAAAGGAGGACAACAGGCTGCGATGGCGCCCATCCGCAATGCGTTGACTCGCCGCGACTTGGCTCCTAGTATGATTGCGCAGGCAGGTCGAGCTTTGTGATTGGTCACACCATCTCGCACTACCGCATCGTCGAGAAATTAGGCGGCGGTGGGATGGGTGTGGTTTACAAAGCCGAGGACATCGAACTGGGCCGGCTTGTGGCGCTTAAGTTTTTGCCCGACCTGGTGGCCCAGAACCCGGCGGTGCTGGAACGATTTCGCTGGGAAGCGCGTGCCGCCTCTGGCCTGAACCACCCCAACATCTGTGTGATTTACGAGATTGGTGAAGCGCAGAACCGGCGCTTCATCGCCATGGAGTATCTCGATGGGACGACTCTCAGGGAGCGAATCGCGGAGCGTCCCCTGCCGCTGCCGCGGTTGCTCGATCTCGGGATTGAGATCGCCGACGCGCTCGATGCGGCGCACTCGCACGGCATCATTCACCGTGACATAAAGCCGGCGAACATTTTCGTCACCCAGCGCGGCCACGCCAAGATTCTGGATTTCGGTCTGGCGAAACTCAATGTTGGGGACGAAGCCAGCATCAGCGGCAATACTTTTGGCGGCATTACGCAGTCGCCGGAAGATCTTGCCCGCCCGGGCTTTGCTCTGGGAACCATTCCCTATATGTCGCCGGAGCAGGCGCTGGGTCAGCCGCTGGACTCACGGTCCGATCTGTTTTCCTTCGGGATCGTGCTTTACGAGATGGCAACCGGTGTCCTGCCATTTCAGGGACAGACTGCCGCCGCATTCTTCGACTCGCTCATCCATAAGACGCCAGAGTGGCCTCTTCGATTCGACCCGGCAACGCCGCTCGAAGTAGAGCGCATTGTGAGAAAAGCGCTGGAGAAAGATCCGGCGATGCGTTACGCCAGCGCGGCCGAGATCAAAGAGGATCTCGAGCGGTTGCGATTGGCAACGGCCTCGGGCCAGGCGCTAGCCGCAGGATCAGCTCCCCGGTTGACGCCGGATTCGAAGGAGAGGATCCGTTCTTTCTTCGCCACGTCCGCGACCGCCATTGCGCCACAGACCAAGGCGGGCACGAAACGGTGGTGGGTGCTGGGCAGTCTGGCCGTTGCTGCCATGGTGGCCACTCTCTTATTCATGCGCGGGTCCGGGGCCCCGCCGGTCGTCATTTCGTCTCTCCAGATTACAAATGACGGGGTTTCGAAACGTTCGCTGACTACTGATGGAAGCCGGCTCTACTTTTCTGAAAATGTTAGTGGCCATTCAGTCCTGAGGCAGGTGTCGACAGCAGGAGGAGAGACCGCGCCGCTGTCGACGTCGATCGCAAGCGCCGACATCTACGACTTCTACCCGGGCCGTTCCGAGTTGCTGGTGAAGGGCGTCGCGGGTGGGTCGGAGACGGAGTGGCCGATGTTAGTGATGACCGTCCCGGCAGGCTCGCTTCGCCCTGTGGGGGAGATACGGGCGCACGCGGCCACCTGGACGCCGGACGGCAGAATTGTGTATGCACAGAAGTCGGGCTTGTATTCGTGCAATGCGGATGGAACCGATTCGCGCGAGATCATCACCGTGCCGGGCATTCCGTTTTCGCCTCGCTTCTCTCCCGATGGCCGGCGCCTGCGTTTCGCCATCAGGGACACTGAGCAACATACTTCTTCGCTGTGGGAAGTCTCGGCCGAGGGAAAGGGTTTGCACCCGATGTTGCCTGACTGGAACAAGCCGGCGCAGGAGTCGGGCGGAACCTGGACCCCGAATGGGGGATATTTCCTTTTCGAATCGGCGCGCGACCACACTCAGAATATCTGGGCCCTTCGCGACGGCGGATCATGGTTTCGTAAACCGAGTACCCAGCCGACGCAACTCACGTTGGGGCCGCTGCTGTTCAGTAGTCCGACTCCGAGCCTGGATGGAAAAAAACTGTTTGTGATCGGACAGCAGCGCCGCTTTGATCTGATCCGGCTGGACAGTAAGTCGCCGGAGTTTTCCGTCTACCTTCCCGGAATTTCGGCGGGTGAGGCCGACTTCCAGCCGAAAGGTGAATTAGTCACTTATGTAACGCATCCGGACCTCACTCTATGGCAGAGCAAGCGGGACGGAAGTTCCAGAATGCAACTTACCTATGCGCCGATGCAGGCGCACATGCCGCGCTGGTCTCCCGATGGAACACACATTGCATTTATGGGCTCGCGTCCGGGAAGGCCGTGGAAAATTTTCATCGTTCCGGCTGAGGGAGGAACACCGAAAGAAGTGACAACCGGCGACCGCAACCAGGGCGATCCCACCTGGATGCCCAAAGGGGACGCCATCGTATTTGCCGGAATGCCCTGGCTCGAATATGGAAGCTCGCCGGACCCGAACATCCATATCGTCGATCTAAAAAGTTCCCAGGTCTCGGATGTGCCGGATTCCGCGAACCTTTTCAGTCCGCGCTGCTCGCCCGACGGCCGTTTCGTCGCCGCGTTGTCCGCCGATTCGACCAAGATGATGCTCTACGACGTAGACAAGAAAAGTTGGGCTCAACTTGCCGAGTCGCGCTTCGGTTTCGAGAACTGGTCACACGACGGGAAGTATCTCTTCGCGGAGGACTATTCCGACAAGACCGATGATCTGGCACGGGTGACTGTGGCAAATGGCAAGGTGGAACGATTGTTCAGCCTGAAAGAAGTCCCTCGCGGCTTCGATCCCTGGGAGTTCTGGATCGGGCTCGGGCCCGACGACTCGTCCCTGCTGATGCGGGATAAAAGCACTCAGGAGATATACAGCCTCGAGGTGCGGTTTCCGTAGCTTACCCTGGCCCGTATTCGGCTTCCACAGCCGTTCTTCTGCACCATCTGAATTGAGATAGACTCTTCTATTACGGCCTCCGCCCGATTGTTGGCGGGATCGTTGATACCCAAGTTACCGTGAAAAAACGAGTATCACAGCGAACCCGGATGAAGGTGGCGTTTGCGTCGGCTGTAATTCTGCTGCTTTTGAGCGGACTGGCTGCGTACGACGCTGTGGTTCGACTGCGCGGCGCACAACGATGGGTAAGCCACACTCGGGATGTTCAATCCGCGTTGAGCGATCTGAACAACATCAGCACGCGAGCCGGACGGGCCCGCACACGATACGTCGACACCGGCGAAGAGACGTTTCTCCAGGATTACCAGACAGCAGTCGCCGATATTCCCTCCAAATTGAAGCAGCTTGAACAGATGACGGCTGATAATGCCGAGCAACAGGCCGAGTGCGGGCGTTTGCTCGAAATCACCGATCGAAGGCTGGCATTGCTCGAGAGTTCGGTCCAGTTGAAACGGAGTGGATCTGCCAATCAGGAGGAACAGGCCCAGTTGCGGCAACAGATTATCGACTTGTCCGCGGAGATGGACTCGCTTTTGCAGAAAATGCAGGACGCTGAGCAGAAACTTCTGGATGAGCGGCGGCTGCATTCGGATCGATTGTTTCGCGTTACTGGCTACATACTGGGCACGGCGTTCCTGCTCACGCTCGGCCTGTTTTCCTTTCATTACCGGCTGATGCACGCCGAATTGCAAGCTCGAGAGCAAGCCGAGGCGTCGTTGCGGGGGTTGAGCGTGCGCTTGCTGGAATTGCAGGATCAGGAGCGGCGAAGATTTTCCCGTGAACTTCACGACAGCCTCGGTCAATATCTGGTGGGCGTGAAGATGAACCTGACCATGCTGGGCAATTCCATTCCCACCAACTCTCTGGTTTCGGAGTCCATGAAACTGTTGGACGAGGCCATGACCGAGACTCGCACGATCTCGCACCTGCTGCATCCGCCGCTGCTGGACGAAACCGGCTTTGCCTCGGCGGCGCGGTGGTACGTGGAGGGTTTCGCCTCGCGCAGCGGTATCCGCACCAGGCTGGATATACCGGAAGACCTTGGCCGCCTGCCCGAACCAGTCGAGTTGGCGCTGTTCCGGGTTCTGCAGGAAAGCCTGACCAATGTTCATCGCCATTCCAAGAGTACCAGGGCGGATGTTTCGCTGCGGGTGTTTCGCAACGAAGTCGTGCTCCGGATCAGAGATTACGGGAAGGGAATTCCAGCAGAAGTTCTGGAACGCTTTCGCCAGAATCGGGCGCACGGCGGTGTGGGCCTGGCGGGGATGCGGGAGCGGATCCATGAACTTGGCGGCCAGTTGGAGATGGATTCGGATGGACCCGGCACCCAGATTCTGGTGAAAATGCCGCATTCGGAGCGCAGGAATATTCTCGAAATCTCGGCCGATTGAGCGAGCGGAGCTAGGATGTATTTCAGTCGTCCCTGCGAGACGGAAATTCCGTCGCCACTTAACCGGGCGTTAAAACGCCGGGCTACCATCAGGCGTCCCTCCGGGACGCGCGTGAAGGTGCAGACCGCGGATGCTATCAAGGTGCGGATGAGATCAAGTCCCGGAGGGACCTCTGATAATAGCCCGCCACTTCAGTGGCGGGACGGCAATCGGCGCCGCACACGTGCCGTAGGCACGATTGAAACTAAAAACCGGTGCCGCCGGCGAATCAGCCCTTCTTACGCAGGTTGCTGGAGGTGCCGCCGGCCGCCGGCACGTAGCACTTGAGCGCGTAGTCCATCACCATGCGATCGGCATTGAAGCGCCAGCCCAGGGTGCGGATGGTCCGCTTCATGCGTTTGATCCAGCCTCGCGGCAAGCCGTCACGGTCGCGGTCGTAGTAGAGTGGGATCACTTCTTCGCTAAGCACCCGGTACAGATCTTCACCGTCACGGGTGTCGTGCACGCTCATGTTGGAGTGAGTTCGCCCGGTTCCGATGGCGAAGCCGTTCAGCCCGTCATATGCCTCTGCCCACCAGCCGTCGAGGACCGACAGGTTAAGACCGCCGTTCAAGACAACTTTCTGACCGCTGGTGCCCGACGCTTCCAGGGGCCGACGGGGATTGTTCAGCCAAACATCCACGCCCTGGACGAAATGGCGTCCCACGTTGATGTCGTAGTCCTCGACGAAGACGAACTTGTCGGCAAACTCGGTGTGGCGCATCAGCTTCGCAATCTGCTGCAACATTTTCTTGCCGGGTTCGTCGCGCGGGTGCGCCTTGCCGGCGAAAATAAACTGCACCGGCCGCTTGGCATCGTTCACCATTGAAGTCAGCTTTTCGATGTCTGCCAGAATCAGGTCGGCGCGTTTGTAAGTGGCGAAGCGGCGCGCGAACCCGATGGTAAGCGCATCCGGGCTGAGCACACGCCCCAGCCTTTGCAGCATCTCCGGCGACTCGCCGCGGCGCTCTCCTTGTTCGACCACGCGGTGCCGCACAAAATCAAGAAGCCGCGATTTCAGGTGGAGATGGGTTTCCCACAGTTCCGCGTCGTCTACCTTTTCAATTCCTTCCCAGATTTCGGGATCGGAGCTGTTTTCCTGCCAGCCGGTTCCGAAGTGCCGGTCATACAAGCGAAACATCTGCGGAGCCAGCCAGGAAGGAACGTGCACACCGTTAGTGATGTGCCCGATGGGAATTTCCTCTTCCGGCTTGCCGGGATAAAGACCGGTCCACATGGCGCGCGACACTTCACCGTGAAGCGCGGAGACGGCATTGGCACGCCGCGCGAGTTTCAGTCCCAGCACGGTCATGCAGAAATCTTCTCCGGAGTTGCCGGGATTCTCCCGTCCCAGAGCCATCAGCCTGTCTGGGGAAATGCCTAAACCCTCGCGCAACGGCCCCAGATGTTCTTCCATCAATTCGGCGTAAAAACGGTCGTGGCCCGCGGGCACGGGAGTGTGAGTCGTGAACACTACTTCCCGCGAGACCCTGGGCACGGCCTGATCAAAGCTGAGTCCCTCATCCTGCATGCGGCTGTGGATCGCTTCCAGAACGGCAAACCCGCTATGGCCTTCGTTGAGGTGCAAAACTCCCGGAGTGATGCCCATGGCGCGGAGCGCGCGGAAGCCTCCCACACCCAGAAGCAATTCCTGGCGAATACGAATGCGGGAATCACCGCCGTAGAGACGCGAAGTGAGCTCGCGGTCCTCAGGATGATTGCCTTCAATGTTGGAATCGAGAAGGAGTAAATCGCAGCGTCCCACCTTCATGCGCCAGACTTTGGCGCGGATGGGTCCGCCGCGGGTTTCAACCTGTACGGTGACGGGTTCGCCGTTCGACCCGATTGCGGCCTCCATTGGAAGTTTACTGACGTCAGTCTGGATATATTCTTCCTGCTGCCAACCCGCACGGTCGAGGCGCTGGCGGAAATATCCCTGGCCATAAAACAAGCCGATACCGATGAGTGGAATTCCCAGGTCAGAGGCGCTCTTGATGTGATCGCCAGCCAGCACGCCGAGGCCGCCGGAATATTCCGGGATGGAAACATGCAGCCCAAATTCAGCCGAGAAATAGGCCACCGGACGAGGCCGCAGAACGCCGGCATGACGAGCTCCCCAGGTGCGGTCGGCATCAAGATATTCACGCTGGCGGCGGTAGGCGTAGTTGATGCGGCTGTGCAGCACCAGCTCGCGGGCGCGACGTTCCATTACCGACAGCGGGATTTCAGACAGCAGAGAAACCGGGTTGTGATTGACCTGTCTCCACCGAACCGGATCGATGTCGCGGAATAAGCTGCTGGTGTCATGGTCCCAACACCACCACAGGTTACGAGCCAGCGCCCAAAGCCTTTCCTGGGCGGGTGCGATGAAGCGATCCAGAGTGCGAGCCTCGCTGACAGCGGGAGCGACCTGGGCCGCAGCCTGCGAAAGCAGGCGAATTTCATCTTCATGGAACGATCGGGGAGCCTTGGTTTGGACCACGAGAACGCCCTGCAGAACGCCGCGATCAATCAGCGGAATTCCAAGAAATGACTGATAGTCGTCCTCACCTGCTTCGCTGAAATACTTGAAGCGGGGATGTTTATTGGCATGCTCCTCGGCCACCGGACGCACCTGTTCCGCCACCATGCCAGCGAGACCTTCGTGAATGGTCATGCGCAGGGTCCCAATACACTGCGGGCGCAGACCAACGGTTGCGGCCAGCACCAGATTGGCGCGGTCGGGCTCCAACAGATACACCGAGCAGACATCGGTCTTGAATCGTTTGGCAATGAGGGCGACCACATTCATCAGGGTCTCAGCGGGTTTGCCGCCCTCGGCTGCGAGATTGCCGATCTCCTCCAGGGTCAAGACATAGCTGTCATCGTGCGCGGGAGCAGGTTGGCTCATGTTTTGAATTCTCTCGTCGTCGGTGGTCAATTTGGCATCAACGCGCCGCAGGCGCGCACCTCTTCAGTGTAACCGCAACGCCAAAGCCCGCATAGGTTACGACTGTGCGTCCTCACCGGCGAGGCGTAAATTCGTCTGCTGACGGGAGAAGAAGAACAAGAGTCATGCACAACAGCCGCTGCGAGCAAGAACGCCTCGTCGCGGTTCCAACCACAGAGTTCCAGAATGGTTATCGGCTCGGATAGGGAAGTGAGCAAGAAGTTAATTTAGAAGCCGGTTTGATACCAAGTCCAATCGAAACTGTCTATGCGGTGAATCGGGCGTCGGACCTCGGACCTCAGACATCGTACTTCAGACCCCAGACCTCAGATCTCGAACCTCAGAAGCGATCTTTTTTTCTTTGGTTTGTAGAGACATAGTTTGCTATGTCTCACGTTCTCCAATCAAGAGGTAGCAACCATGTTCCAACGGGGACCTCCGAGGTCTGACGTCCAAGGTCTGACGCCTGATGTACGATCCCCGGTATGCACGAATTGCGCGAGGCAACGGATAATTTGCCGCAGGCAAATTTCGGGCTCTCCGTAAGCCGCACAAAATACGCGATCTTTGATTTTGGCAAGCCAACTGCATCTGTGCCTTCCACTGTATGGCTGCGGAGGTGTGCAGGAATGTCACGACACCTCTGAATGTTGTTAACGCACGAGTTCTCCGCAGCCTGCCCAATCCTTCCCAGGAGGACTGCATGCCTGAAAGAATTTCTGACGATTGGAGACAAACGGCAGAGGCGGCTCGCGATGAGCCGGATCCGGCCAAATTCATGCAGCTCGTGAACCAGTTGAACCGGGAATTGAAGAAACGTGCCGGGAACATGGCTTTAGAGCCAAATGAAGATCCTGAATGAGATTTCTCCTGATAGCCATGGCCGCCGAAGGGATTTCTCGAGCTCGAATTATTTTTAGACGTTCATTATGAATCGTTCATAGTGAATCGATCCCTGTCGTTCGGTTTAATAAGAGCTATCGTTCCACGTCTTATGTCTGTTGTATTCCGCAACTTCGCGCGATCCGGTCGCGAGAGCGGAGCTTCGCCTCGCCGGCCCTCGGTTCGGGTATAGTCATCTAGTCTAAATTTCTAAAATGGAGACGCCGATGTCGGAATGGGCGGGCAAAGTAGCCCTGGTGACGGGTGGAACCTCGGGCATTGGGCGCGAAACTGCGCTGCTGTTTGCGACGCGAGGCGCAAAAGTGGTGGTTGCCGGGCGCCGCCAGGCGGAAGGCGATGCCGTAGTTGAGTCGATACGCGGCAACGGCGGAGAAGGGTTATTCGTCCAGACGGACGTAGCCGTGGCTGCGGACGTGAAGGCTCTTGTCGAGAAGACGGTCCAGAAGTTTGGTGGATTGGATTGTGCTTTCAATAACGCCGGCATTGAAGGCAACTGGGTTCCGATCGTCGAGCAATCCGAAGAGGATTTCGACAAGGCCGTCGCCATCAACCTTAAGGGTACCTGGCTGTGTCTCAAATACGAGATGCAGCAGATGCTGAAACAGGGCCGCCCCGGAGCGATCGTTAATAACTCGTCGGTCGCTGGTTTCATCGGGAGCTCCGGAGCTGCGACTTATTCGGCTACCAAGCATGGGGTTCTGGGCCTGACCAAGTCGGCGGCGCTCGAAGTTGCGAAACATGGAATTAGAGTCAACGCAGTTTGTCCGGCGGTGATCGAAACCGCGATGGCCGACCGCTTGTTTGGAAAGCCTGAGGTTCAGCAATGGGTGCTCGATCATCACCCCATCGGCCGATTTGGCAAGTCTAGCGAAGTGGCCGAGGCGGTGGTGTGGATGTGTTCCAGCGCGGCCGGGTTCATGGCGGGGCAATCCCTGGTGCTGGATGGTGGATTTCTCGCCGGTCCGGCTCCGCCGAAAAATTAACGGGAGCAAAGGAGCGACAACTCGTGATCACGTGCCGCCGCAGTCTGCTTTGGCTTGTGTTGTCCACGACTCTGGTGTTTTCTTCCATCGCGGTGGCTCAGTCCGCCGCGGGCAAGCCGGAAGTTTTAATCGTCGATGCCGGCGCACCTGCCCATCCCTTCCCTCATTTTTGGGAGCACATCTTTGGATCGGGTCGCGCCAGCCTGAGTATGCGTGAAAGCTATCGCCGGGACTTGCGCCAGGTGAAGCAGGCCACTGAAGTGGAATACATTCGCTTCCATGCAATTTTTCTCGACGAAATGGGAGTCTACGACGAGGACAGTACGGGCCGCCCGGTTTACAACTTCTCTTATGTAGACCAGGTCTACGACGGTCTTTTGCAAAATGGAGTGCGTCCTTTTGTTGAGCTGAGCTTCATGCCCAGGAAACTGGCGTCGAAGGATGCGCTGCATGCCTTCTGGTACAAGCAGAACGTTGCGCCACCAAAAGACTGGGACAAATGGGACGACCTGATTTACCAGTTCACCAGGCACCTGGTAGACCGCTACGGCATTGATGAAGTACAGAAATGGTACTTCGAAGTCTGGAACGAGCCCAATCTCGATTTCTGGGTGGGAGATCCGAAGCAGTCCACGTATTTCGAGCTTTACGATCACAGCGCGGCCGCCGTGAAGCGAGTCAGCCCTCGTCTCCGGATCGGAGGACCCGCGACAGCGCAGGCCGCCTGGGCGGATGTATTCATACAACACTGCGTTGAAAAGAAAATCCCGGTCGATTTCGTTTCCACTCACGTCTACGGGAACGACAGCGCGCCCGATGTGTTCGGCACGAACGAGAATATCCCCCGCGATCGCATGGTGTGCCGTGCGGTGAAAAAGGTCCACGATCAGATCAAGGCTTCGGCGCGTCCGAACCTTCCGTTAATCTGGAGCGAGTTCAACGCCAGCTACAAGAACGAGCCTGAGATTACCGACTCGACCTTCATGGGCCCGTGGATGGCAGACACCATTCGCCAGTGCGATGGGCTGGTAGACGAAATGTCCTACTGGACTTTTTCCGACGTCTTCGAAGAGCAGGGTGTGGTGAAGAAGCCTTTTTATGGAGGCTATGGCCTGATCGCGGCGGGGAATATTCCGAAGCCCGCACTTACGGCGTTCAGAATTCTTCACCAGTTGGGGCATGAACGGCTTGCGCTCGATTCGGAATCCGCGATCGTTACGCGGGGTTCGGACGGCTCCCTGGTCGTCGCTGTGTGGAATATGGCTTCTCCCGACGTTCCTTCAGCCGCTCCGGCGGGATCGGGGAAAACGGTAGTAATAAGGATCAAAAATCTGAGTGGCGCCCGGCGCGCATACATTTCCCGGGCCGATGGCGAGCACGGCGATCCGCGTCCGGCTTACGAAAAGATGGGCTCGCCGATCTATCCGACCCAGGCGCAGTTGCAGAAACTGAGAGAGCCTGCTGCGGTGGTCGCCCCCGAGGAACAGGAGCTGAAAGACGGCGGGTTTAGCCTGACCCTCCCCGCGAACGGCCTGGCGGTGATTGCAATCAAGTAGCTGGCAGTTAGTCCTGCTTACTTGGCCCAGAAGCCCTCACCAGACGTAACTCTATGGCAGGACAAACCTTATGCCCTGCAAAGGCATCTACTGCCAGTGCGGGATCGGGATCGGTCTTCCCACTCCTTGCCAGCCTGGACGGCAATTCAGCTCATACTTCGCAGGGATGACTTCAACAAACCGTCGAAGTTGATTAGGATTCATGCATGGCGGAGCACCAGAGTTTCCGGGGAAGTTGGCAGGAGCGTCTTTCTGCACTCAGGAATACTCCGCCTGTCCTGAAAATCGTTTGGCAGTCCGGTCCCGGGGTCGTAATTTTCGGACTGGTTGCGCGACTCTTTGCGTCGTTGCTGCCGCTCGTCTTACTGTGGATTCCGAAACTTATCGTCGATGCCATCGTCCATGCCAGAACGGTGAACGAACCGGTGTCGCCCAGGTTGTGGTGGCTGGTGGCAGCAGAATTCGGCTTTGCAGTTTTGGGGGGCATCATTGGCCGGGCGATCGACTACTCGGATTCGCTGCTCGCTGACAAGTACACCCGCCATGTAAGCATTCAAGTCATGAAGCACGCTGCCGAACTGGACCTGATTGCTTACGAGGATCCGGTTTTCTACGACCGCCTGGAGCGGGCACGGGTGCAGGCCACGGATCGGCTGGGGATGATTCAACAGATAGGACGGCTGATCCAGTTGGTGATTACTACTGTCACTCTTTCGGTCACGATCATTGTTTATTCGCCCTGGCTGATGCTTTTGCTGATTGCGGGTGTCTTACCGGCGTTTCTTGGGGAGAGCCACTTTGCATTTCTTGGATACGCAAAGAACTTTCGCCAGACCCCGGTCCGTCGCCAGTTGGATTATTTGCGCCAGGTGGGTGGCAGCAAGGAAGCGGCCAAGGAACTGAAGCTGTTTGGCCTCAGCAAATTTCTGACTGAGCGCTTCACCTTGCTCTCGGACGGAATCTACAAAGAAAATGTCGCGCTGTCGCGCCGAAAGTTGATTGCCGGGGCTTTCCTCTCGGTGGTCGCCTACGTTGGGTATTACTCAGCCTATGCCTTCGTGATCTGGCGGACTGTGACCGGGGTTTACACCATCGGTCTGTGGTACTTGCTGTCCGGGGCAATTTTGCAGGCGAGTAACAACCTGCAGCAGATTTTCTCCACGCTTTCGGGGATCGCGGACCAGGCCCTGTTCCTTACCGACCTGCTGGCATTCTTTGATATGCAGCCGACCATACAGTCGAAGGCGAATGCGCTGCCTGCGCCACGGCCGATCTTGCGGGGATTCGAATTTCGCAATGTTTCGTTTCGCTATCCGGGAAGTTCGCGTCTGGTGCTCAATGGCTTGAACTTTCATTTGCATCCCGGCGAACGGGTTGCCCTGATTGGCGAGAACGGCGAGGGCAAGACCACGATCGTGAAGTTGATCACGCGGCTTTACGATCCCACTGAAGGCCAGGTGCTGCTCGACGGAGTAGACCTGCGGGAATATTCCCTCGAAGACCTGTATCGGGAGATTGGCGTTATTTTTCAGGACTTTATGCGCTACGAGATGACGGCTCGTGAGAATATTGCCGTCGGCCGAATTGAGGAGATCGACGATCTTAAAATGATGCAAGCCGCCGCCAACAAGAGCCTGGCGGATGCGGTCATCGCGAAGTTGCCCGGCGGTTACGACCAGATGCTCGGGCGACGGTTCGAGACTGGTGTGGACCTTTCCGGCGGAGAGTGGCAGAAAGTTGCCCTGGCCCGCGCCTATCTGCGTGATGCTCAGCTTCTGATTCTGGACGAACCCACCGCGGCGCTCGATGCACGCAGCGAGTTCGAAGTTTTCCAGCGCTTTGCCGAACTCACGGCGGGGAAGATGGCTCTGTTTATTTCGCATCGCTTCTCCACCGTCCGCATGGCGGACCGCATCGTAGTTCTGGAAAAGGGTCGCATCGCGGAAGAGGGAAGCCACGATGAGCTGGCGAGCCTGGGCGGACGATATAAAGAAATGTTCGAAATGCAGGCCGCCAGTTATCGCTAGTTAGACCGTACGTCAGACACTTTGTTTTGGTGGTTAAGTTAGGTAGTTGAGTATGGATTCGCGAAGCATTCACATAATGCCGCCAGACACCAATATCGAAACATTGAACGCCGACGCTGAGCGTGTGCCAGAGCCGCAGGAGCCGGCGCCTGACGTAGAAGCCCTGGGGGCTGCCGCGGCTGACTTGGGGCGCAGACTGGTGTGGCTGCCCGGTCCGCATTCACCCCGGTTTTTCTCCGATCGACACCGCGCATTACGTCAGGCTCTCAGTCCTCTGCTGGCTGATTTTCGGGGCCCACTGCCGAAGAAGACTGTCGGCGATGACTATCGCTGGCTATACGACAATCTCCGTCTTCTGCATTCCGACCTGCGAAGCCTTAAGGAAGGGTTCAAACTTGTCAGAAGGCTTCCTCATGTACGTACCCCTGACGGCCGCATAACTCCGCGGGTGCTCGCCCTCGCGGCAGGATTTCTGGCGGCCAGCAGCTACGAGTTCAGCGAGAAATCGCTGAATGCATACGTGCAGGCTTTCAGCAAAGCTCGCCACTGAGGCTGCATGAGCTCTGGGCTCTGGTTCCGGCGCTGAAACTGGCTTTGCTGGAAGAGATTGCGGCGCGCGGATCGAAGGTCGTTGGCGATCCGGAAGGTTCGTATGGTGTTGGGGTTTGTGTACGCAGCCTGCGAGAGATATCCCAGACGGGCTGGAAGAGCGTGCTGGAACCGCTCATCCTGTTCGATCGGGTCCTGCGTGAAGATCCAGCCGGCGCCTATCCGCGGATGGATTTTGAGAGTCGCGATCTGTACCGGACAGAGCTGGCAAAGATCGCGGTCCACTCCGATTTGAGCGAGATTGAAGTCGCCACCACCGCGGTTGAACTGGCACGGGCGGCAGAATCAGAGCGGCACGCGAACCCACGCCTGCAGGCGCGCCTCGGGCACGTCGGCTACTATCTCGTCGGCGACGGGTTGCCGGCCCTCGAAGAGAAAGTTGGCTTTCAACCTCCTTTGGGCCGGCGGATCGCGTCTTTCCTGCGACGGCATCCCAGCGAGTTTTATCTTCCGGGAACAGAAATACTGTCGCTGGCCATCATGTCAGCGATCGTATTGCTGCTTACGAATACTTATACCTCTCCTGGGCTTATTTTCTTCTCCATGCTGATGCTGCTCCTGCCGTGCTCCCAGGGCGCGATTCAGCTTGGTGAATTACCTGGTTACATCGTTGCTTGAGCCGCAAATTCTTCCCAAGCTTGATTTTTCGGAAGGGGTTCCATCCAACTGCACCACCCTGGTGGCTATTCCCAGCCTGTTGTTCAACCGCGAACAGGTGAGCCGTCTGGTGGACGATCTGGAAGTCCGATTTCTCGGGAACCACGATCCCAACATTTATTTCGCGCTGCTTACCGATCTTCCCGATACCCCCGAACCTTCAAGTGAAGAAGATCCGGTCATCGATTATTGCGGGCAGTTGATACGCGAGTTGAATGAAAAGTATTCCGGACAGGCGGACGGATCGTTTCTTCTATTCCATCGCCACCGGGTCTACAACCCGCGCGAGCGGGTGTGGATGGGCTGGGAGCGAAAACGCGGCAAGCTGATGGATTTGAACAAGCTGCTGCGCAATGAACACGACAGTTTTCCAGTCAAGGTGGGAGATCTTTCGATTTTGCCGCGAATCCGCTTCGTGATTACGCTGGACTCGGACACAGAATTGCCGCGTGGATCGGCCGATCGCATGATCGGAGCGATGGCTCATCCTTTGAATCAGGCGATTATCGATCCCGATCCGGAGAAAAATATCGTTGTGGCGGGTTACGGCATTCTGCAGCCGCGTGTCGGTGTGAGCGTGCAGAGCGCATCGCGGTCGCGCCTGGCCAGCCTGTACTCGGGTGAAACCGGCTTCGACATTTACACGCGCGCTATTTCCGATGTGTACCAGGATCTTTATGGCGAAGGCATCTTTGCGGGCAAAGGGATCTACGAAGTGGACACGGTACATCGGGTCCTTGATCGCCGCTTTCCGCGCAACGCCTTGCTCAGTCATGACCTGATCGAGGGCGCATACGCGCGTGCCGGCCTGGCTACCGACATCGAAATCATCGAGGACTACCCCTCGCACTATAGCGCCTACAATCGCCGCAAGCATCGCTGGCTGCGCGGCGACTGGCAGATTACCGGGTGGCTTTTGTCGCGGGTGCCGGACGAATCGGGCCGCAAAGTTCCAAATCCCATCTCCCTGGTTTCGCAGTGGAAGATTCTGGACAACCTGCGCCGCAGCCTGGTGGAGCCGGCGACTTTTCTGCTGTTGGTTTTCGGGTGGCTGATACTTCCGGGGAATCCGCTGTACTGGACTCTGGCGACAATTGGAATTCTGTTCGTGCCGGCCTATTTTCAGTTTGCATTCACCCTGATCAAAGCCGCGGTTCAACGCAAGCCGGAAGTCGTTAAGGATGCCCGGTCAGCTTTGATTACTACCAACGCCGGCATTTTCTTTACTCTCTGCTTCTTGCCGCACCAGATGTTGCTTTCGCTCGACGCCGTGGTGCGGACCCTGGTCCGGCGGCTGGTAACAAGACGCCGGCTGCTGGAGTGGGAGACAGCGGCGGAAACTGAATTCAGCACCCGCAAGCGTACTCCGGTAGACACTTATCTCGACTGGATGCCAGCGTTGGCGGTCGGGCTCGGTGTGCTGGTGTTCTTCGCGCGACACCGCGCTTTTTACGCCGCTCTGGCCATCCTGCTGCTTTGGGGTTGCAGCAAATGGATTTCGATGTGGTTGAACCTGCCTTCGCGAACCAACCACAAGGAAACCTCCGACAAGGACGACCTGTTTCTCAGCAGCGCCGCCCTGCGTACGTGGCGTTATTTCGCCGAGTTCTGCACCGCCGAGCATAACTGGCTGATCCCGGACAACGTGCAGGAAGAGCCTGCTGCCATCGCTGCCCGAATTTCGCCGACGAATCTGGGTTTTCTTCTTAATGCCCGCCAGGCAGCCTGCGAGTTTGGTTTTCTTACTGTTCCGGAATTTGCCGAACAGACTCTGCGAACCTTGGCGACCATGACCAAGCTCCCGCGATCACACGGGCACCTGTTCAACTGGTATGACACGCATACGTTGCAGCCGCTTCAGCCCCGCTTTGTTTCGGCGGTGGACAGCGGCAATCTGGTGGCGTCACTCTGGACCTTGCAGCAGGGCTGCCTTGATCTGCTGCATCGTCCGCTGCTGGAGCGGCAACTGGCGGAAGGACTTGCCGACCATCTTCGCATGCTGGCGGACCGCCATGCGTTCCCACAAAAGCGTTTGAGGGTATTTCAAACCCAGATGAAGAAGAAGAGTTGGCTGCCGCGCCTCCTCGCTCCCTCCGAGGAAGGGTTGCTGGAAATTGATTCCACCGAAGAGCACCCAGAGCATGAAGCAGAAGTCCGCTGGTTCGCTGCCGAGTCTCTGTCGCGTCTTAGAAATCTGAGGAAGGCGGTGCAGGTCTATGTTCCCTGGATGCTGCCCGACTTCGTCCCGCTGTGGAATGACTCGACTCTGAACTTCAAATTTGACTCGCAAAGTCTGACCATAGCCCGGTTGCCGGAGATCGTGGACGCGTTAAGTCTTCGTCTGCGATTTGCCCTGGACCACGCCAACGGGACGGGGGACCGCAAAGCGCTGTACCACCGGCTGCAGGCCATGTTGCCCGAGGCGCGTTCGCGCGCGCTTGATCTCATCCGCGACCTCAAACAGGTAGCGAGACTGCAGGCACATTCGCCGACAACATGGATTTCCGTTTCCTCCTGGATCCACGCCGCAAATTGCTTTCGCTCGGCTTCGATGTGGAGACGGGGAAACTCGCTTCCGCTTGTTACGACTTGCTGGCATCAGAGGCGCGTATCGCCGTTTTTTCCGCGATTGCCAAGGAGGACATTCCCCAGGACGTCTGGTTCCAGTTGGGACGGTCGCATACCCGAGAACACGGACTTCCCATCCTGCTTTCGTGGACTGGAACCATGTTCGAATATCTGATGCCGGTGCTGTGGATGCGAACCTATCCCAACACCCTGCTGGATAATTCGCGCACCGCCGCGGTGCGACTGCAACAGATTTACGCAACGGAAAAAGGAGTTCCGTGGGGAATTTCGGAATCAGCTTATGCCAAGAGGGATGAGGCGGGGAACTACCAGTACCAGGCTTTTGGACTTCCTCGAATTTCACTGCGCACCGGCGAACCGGAATCTCTTGTCATTTCGCCGTATTCGACTTTCCTCGCGCTGCATGTTGACTCCGCGGCTGCCTTACGCAACCTCCGCCGCATGGCGGGTGACGGCTGGGTGGGGCCCTACGGGTTTTACGAGTCCTCCGACTATTCCTCTGCAGGCCGGCACACCTGGCGCCGCCGCCATGAATTGGTCAGATGCTGGATGGTTCACCATCAAGGCATGAGCTTACTGGCCATGGCGAATTTCCTGCACGACGGAGTGGTACAACGCTGGTTTCACAACGAGCGCCGGGTACAGGCCACAGAACTCCTGCTGCACGAAAAACCGGCCGCCAACGTAAGGCGTGAATTCGACGGTGCCGCTGCCTGAAACATCTTCAGTTTGTATTATTCGGCACGTGTTGTGCGGGTGAAGAATCTTGCTCAGCGCCGTTATGCAGCCTGTGACGATCTCATTTTCAGGCCGCCTGATTGCGCCTGCGAGGCTGTCAGCTCCGAAGCCGGTAAGGGCACGGCTTCAGCCGTGCCACCCAGAGTCTCCAGTTGGGCGGCTTCAGCCGCTGAGAGCAGCTTTTTTCGCCCGAGGAAACGGCTGAACTCAGAGGTACCCTCAATTCTTAGCCAACCGCAGCGGCTAAATGCCGCGTTACACTCGCCCAAATTGGCACGAGTGAACTCGTGCCCTTCCCCATCTCCAGTATTGACACGAGTGAACTCGGCGGCTGACGTAAAGACGCACGCCAGATCCTTCCGGACTAAAGTCCCTCAGGATGACTCCAGCTTGGGATTCGTCTCAAATTAGCTACTACCGATTGGATTGCTGAGCTAACGGTGGTCGATCAGGAACTGGCGGAACCCTGGTATTCATCCACCAGATCATTCTCTGGTAGCTCGAGTCCCCAGTTGTCGCCGTTGATGCTGAGTCCTTCCAGGCCCACCTGATACTCGTTGGTTCCCTGCATGGGCTTTACCCACACCACGCGAAACTGAATCCGGCGTTGGCGGTATTGCAGGGTGAGTTTGTCGCCAATCTTCAGTACGTGGTGAATCGAGCCCAGTCGAGCCCCATTGGGAGTAATGTCCAGGGTGTGGGCCAATTCGTTGACCGGATTGTTGGCCGAGTCTTTTCCCGATATTCGCACCGGCAACACTACTTTGATGCGCTTGTGCCGACGATTTCCGACGCCTTTTCCCAAGTGAATCCCCTGTGTTCTCGATCAGCGACCTTATCGTCGCTCTCCTGAAGCCGCACTTCAGGGGCCATCGAGAGGCCGAATAATAAATTTTAGTTGCCTTGCAAATCAGGCATTTAGGGGGGCGTTGCAGTCGAAGTAGCCTGGCTTCGCGCATCGACTGACAAATCGAAGCAAGGTGATGACAATTCTTGTCAATCATTATCCTGGCCTGCACTGGGGGAGTCGGTCCGTTTTACCCGGCGCGAACTTGCAGATATCATGTCGGGCATGCCAAACAAGGTCCGATGGGGAGTTCTGAGCACAGCCAAGATCGGTGTCACAAAAGTCATCCCGGGTATGCAGAAAGGCGAGTGGAGTGAAGTGGCCGCCATTGCTTCGCGGGATCTCGGCAAAGCTGAAACCGCCGCTCGCAGTCTGGGCATCGCCAAGGCTTATGGATCCTACGAGGAGCTTCTGGCCGATCCGCAGATTGAAGCGATTTACAATCCGCTCCCCAACCAGTTACACGTCCCCTTGACGATCAAAGCCGCGCAGGCGGGGAAGCACGTTTTGTGCGAGAAGCCGCTAAGCCTGACGGTTGCTGAAGCCAGGACGCTTTTGGCGGTGCAGCAGCGTACCGGAATGAAAATCGGGGAGGCATTTATGGTGCGCACTCATCCGCAATGGTTGCGCGCACGCGAGGTGGTCAGGTCTGGCCGGATTGGGCCGCTGCGTTCTGCCATCGGATTTTTCAGTTACTTCAACGTCAATCCCGCGAACATTCGCAACATTCCAGATTGTGGCGGGGGAGCCCTCATGGATGTGGGCTGCTACCCCATTACGACTTCTAGATTCATGTTCGGAGAAGAACCGTCGCGTGTACTCGGGCTGGTCGAGCGAGATCCCGTAATGAAAGTGGACCGCCTTACTTCCGGGATGCTGGATTTCCCTTCGGGGCAATCCACCTTCACCTGCAGCACACAGCTTGTGCCTTACCAAAGAATGCATTTCCTCGGGACTAAGGGCCGCGTCGAGCTCGAGATTCCATTTAACGCTCCGAAAGATCGGCCAACCCGGATCTTTATCGACGATGGAGCCGACCTCTTCGGGGCCGGGATCTCCACCGAAACCTTTCCGGTCTGCGATCAGTACACCATTCAGGGCGATGTTTTCTCGAAGGCAATAAGAGGGAACGGGGAAGTCCCGGTCACCGTCGATGATGGAATCAAAAATATGGCCGTGATAGAAGCAATTTTCCGCTCGGCCGAATCGGGCCGGTGGGAGACTCCCTAACAACTATGTCCCAAACCGGTAGTAGGTTGGTTTGAAAGAATCCCATGCACGCGCGTCATCCTGAGGGACTTCATTCTAGGGCTCGTCGCTGACAAGGTTGTCGGGAAGGACAAAGATGCTTCGCGCGAGATCGGACTTTAGGGTTTCGTCTCGATAGAATCGAGTCAGCGCGCCGCCCTTCCAGGTAAGAAGATCGGCGTTGTTTTTAGCGAATTGTGCCCAGGTCTGCGTTTCTCCTGCCCGGGCCATTCGTTCCCGGATGAGAAAAATGTAAGCCCAGGTGATTGTCTCGTGATAAAGCTTCGACTTTCCGTGCCTGGAAGCGAACCGCCGCAGGGATTTGGAAAAGGCCTGTAAGGCTTCAAGGGTGGGGAGACTATAGAGATAGAGAAACGCTACTCGGACGTGATCCAGGTGTCGAAAGCGCTCCAGGGGAAGCGTCGTCCGCTCGAATTGGTCCAGCAGTTCGTGATCAGTCAGTTCGTAATTGGTCGACCCACACTCCATCACCCCAGTCTCCATCAACCCATGCTCGGTCACGTCCCTATTCGTCGATTCCTCATTGGTCATTTGGTCCTCCATACGCCGGCCGAATTTTCTATTCAGGAATGGCGCGCCCTGGCGCCCGGCTTGGATAATGATTCGTGCTTCGATTCTTTCAACCGATGGCTGGCGCTTGAATCCAGGTCCAGGCCGTAAAATTTCTTCAACTCCTTGACTTGGCTGAGAGATCCCGCACTGAACGGGGTCTTGCCATCGAAGGCGTGCAAGACGATTCCCTCCAGCAGGTCGCCCAGAGTCAGATCGTGATACTCGGCGAATGCCTTGAGCACTTTGAGCAGGCGCTTTTCCATGCGTACTCCGGTCTGAACCCGCTCGACGATGAAGTTTTCGTTCTTCGACATGGACGTCCGTTTACTGGTACCAATGTACCATGGTAACAACTCAGGCGCAACTCCCGCCGGCCCTTGTCGCGATACGAGTTGCGAGCCTGCGCTGGAGATCTCAGAGGTCAGCTTCCTCCATCATTCAAACGGCGTGATGGCAGCGGCGTTTCGCGGCGATAGATTTCTCTTATGTTCGCCATAAATATAAGTTTTTAAAAGTAATTGTGATAGGCGCGAAAAGAATTATGCATTGGACTCGAATAGCCACTGGGCTTTACTGTCCACTCGCTGAGTACAGGCTGTGATTGCGTTCCACCACAAGAAACACAGTCAGGGGAGAAATGGAGCAGTCTAGATGAAGAGAACCTTCCGACGGAGGGCTGTAATTTGTGCCATGAGCCTCGGAATGATTTCCGGATCGGTAAGCCCGCTTCTTGCCCAGGCCGACCCGGCGGCGCAGTCATCGCCTGACCTGGCCGGACGCATTGATTCGCTGGAGAAACAACTGGCGGACCTGAAAAGCGAATTGGCTGCGCAGAAAGCCTCTGCCGCAGCGCCTGTGCCCGCGAACGCCGCGGTCGCCACAACAGCACCTGCCGCTGCTCCTGCGCCCTCTGCACCCACCGGTTTAGCTGGGCTGCTGGGGCCAACCACGTTGAGCGGATTCGTCGATGTCTACTACGGCTATAACTCAAATCAGCCCGCCGGTCGCACCACGGCTTTCCGCAACTTCGACATCAACTCAGGCCAGTTTGGATTGAACATGATCGAGTTGGTTGCTGACAAGGCGCCGGACGCCACTGCCAGCCGCGTCGGGTATCACGTGGCATTGGGCTTCGGGCAGGCGATGAACATCATCAACTCCACAGAGCCCGGCCAGTTCGCCACCGAGTCGAACTTCGATCAGTACCTCAAGGAAGGATATCTGGAGTATCTGGCGCCCTTGGGTAAGGGTCTGCAAATCAACGTTGGAAAGTTTGTAACCCCGGCTGGCGCGGAAGTGATCGAGACCAAGGACAACTGGAACTATTCGCGCGGCATGCTCTTTGCTCTGGCGATTCCATACTTCCACTTTGGCGCCAGCGCGAAGTATGCGTTCAATCCGAAGTTTGCGGTCACCGGATATCTGGTGAACGGCTGGAACAACAGCATCGACAATAACAGCGGCAAAACCACCGGATTCAGCGCAGCCTGGACTCCAAATGCCAAGTTCAGTCTGATTCAAAACTATCTGGTTGGTCCGGAACAACTCAACGACAACAGCAACTTCAGGCATCTCTCGGACACCGTAGTGACATACACGCCGAACAGCAAGCTCGCATTGATGGCGAACTATGACTACGGGCACGACCATCTTACGGGCGCTTTCAATTCGGTGCATTGGAGCGGCATCGCCGGATATGTGAAGTACTCACCAAACGCCAACTGGGGACTGGCCGCACGCGGCGAATACTTCAGCGACAACGGCGGTACGCAGACTGGAACGCCACAAAAACTGAGCGAGGTCACCTTTACCTTGCAGCGGATGCTGGCCAGCAAGATCCTGACCCGGCTGGAATTCCGTCGTGACATGTCTGACCAGGATACGTTCCCGTACCGGACCGGGTTGTTCAGGGATGCGCAGAACACAGTAACTCTGGGCATGGTGTATGCGTTCAGCAGCGCGGATGCGAAGTAGGTCTTAGTAAAAGGAGACAGATTTGAAAGACAAACTTCTTTACCCGTACGCGATGACCGACGTGATCCGCTGGGCAGATCCGGATCACGCTCAATTTTTAGCCAGCGGCAGCGACGCCGTTGTTATGTGGGTCAGCGGCTTGGGCTCAACTCAAACCACCCCTGGTACCAGCACCCAGGCCGCGCCCGCGCCAAGAGTCGATTGCAACATACAGGTAATGACGTTAAGCGCATGGTTGGAACTTCTGACAAATCACCTAACGGAGCGATGCTATGAATGTTGACTCACGAAGGGGCCTGAAGTTATCTCTGGCCAAGAAATTGTCGCGGCTGGCTGTTCGGTTGCGGGACCCCGAATGGCGTAGCTACGGAGGCACCTTGCTGGCCGGCAAAGTGCTGGGCGTCGGCCTGGTGCTGGCGATCATGGCAGTCGTCTCTGCGGCCTTCTTCACTCACGTGTATGCCCAGACGGGCACGCCGGAAGTGAAAGGCGCAGACGTCGTCAATCCCTTAAACACGGCCTGGACTTTGATCGCCGCCTTTCTGGTGTTCGGCATGCAGGTCGGCTTCACCATGCTGGAAGCTGGCTTCTGTCGTTCCCGTGAAACCGTCAACGTGCTGGTGGAATGCGTAGTGGACACCTGTCTTTGCGGCATTCTCTTCTACGCCATCGGCTTCGCCTTCATGTTCTCTCACGGCAACGGCTTCATTGGCTATCACTGGTTCTTCCTGCAGAATGCGCCGGCTACCTACGAAACCACGGGCGTCGCCTTCCTGGCAGTCTGGATTTTCCAGTTTGCCTTCGCGGATACCTGCTCAACCATCACGTCGGGCGCGATGATCGGCCGCACGGGGTTTGTCGGCGACCTTCTCTACAGCGTCTGCGTCACAGGGTTCATCTACCCGATCATCGGACACTGGGCCTGGGGACCGGATGGCTGGCTTGCCTTGATGGGCAGCGACGGCCACTTCTTGCCCTCGCTGGGCATGGGCTTCCACGACTTTGCCGGCTCGACAGTGGTCCACACCATTGGCGGAATGATCGCGTTAGCCGGTGCCATCGTTCTGGGGCCACGGCTGGGAAGAAAATTCAAACGCGATGGCGGTGAGCCTATGCTGCCTCACGATTTGACCATCGCCGTCAGTGGCGGTCTGATTCTGTGGTTCGGCTGGTACGGGTTCAACCCCGGCAGCACCCTCTCCGCAATGGACTTTGTCGGCATCGGCCGCGTCGCCACAAATACCACCCTGGCTGCCTGCGCAGCCGGTCTCACCTCCATCTTCTACGGTTACATGAAATTCAAGAAATGGGATGCCAGCTACACCACCAACGGATTTCTGGCTGGACTGGTGGCTATTACCTGCCCCTGCTATTGGGTCAGTCCGACGGGTGCGGTCGCGCTCGGCGGAATCGCTGGCGTTCTGGTCATCATGGGCGTCGACGCTCTGGAATGGCTGCGCATTGATGACCCCATCGGCGCGGTTCCGGTACACGGACTCTGCGGAATCTGGGGAACGGTGTCCCTTGGCCTTTTTGCCTCTGGCCAATACGGCTTGACCGGACCTATATCGCCCGACAACTCCGCGCCCTTGAGAGGATTGTTCTACGGCGGCGGAACACAGGTGCTCAAAGCTCAAATCATCGGCAGCGCTACCGTAACCGTGGCGACTTTTGCGGTTGCCATGGTGGTGATGCTCGTCGTAAACGCGATGGGGATGCTGCGTCTGCCGGCAGACATGGAGACCTACGGTATGGATCTTCACGAGCACGGCATTTCGGCTTACCCTGAATACGTCATCTCCGCCCTGGGTGCGCCTGGCGGTATGACGCAGGAACTTCCGCTGGCCCAACCAAGGCCACTCGGGGCTGCTGCGAAACAAATGCCGGGTCTTGCGAGTTGAACTAACCGGTTGCCGCGTTCAAGTGCCGGAGGCAGAGTCGTGTGGTCTGCCTCCTGCACATGGCCGGTGCCGAGACAGGAAAACAAAAAGATGACGAAAATTGAAGCGATCATTCAGCCATCAGTTTTTGAAGCGGTTAAAGATGCTTTGACCGAACAAGGTATCTCCGGGATGACTATCTCCGAGGTGCGTGGCCATGGCCGGCAGAAAGGCCATACCGAAACCTATCGTGGCCGGGAATATTCAGTGGATCTTCTGCCCAAGGTAAAGATCGAAATGGTGGTCGACGATACCCATGTGAGCGCTGCTGTAGACGCCATTCTCAAAACCGCTTCCACGGGAAAAATCGGAGATGGGAAGATTTTTCTTTCCAAGATAGACGAAGTGATTCGTATCAGGAACCAGGAACGCGGAGCCATGGCAGTCTAAGCGGTGGAATCTTTGCGCTAAGGTTTTGCACTGGCAGTGGGGTTAGGGGAGCTTCCTCCTGGATCTGAAGGTAACATCTCGAAGAGGTTTGCTCCCTTTGCTTGTGCTCGTGTTCTCTCTTTTGTGCGGGGCTGTCCAGCCGTCGTACGCGGGCCCTGAGGGCTCGAGCTCCAAGGATCAATTCGGTTCTTCGCCTCGAAGCGAATTCATAGTCGTGTCGCGCCCGGTTGTAGCCGTCGAACTGGGCCGAACCGCCAAGCTGAAATCTAGTACATCCTTTCGCAAAAGCCGCGCCAGTGCTCTTGCTGAGAATGGTTCCGAAGGCACCAGCTTGCGGACTCTCGGCGTTGTCTGCGTTCTCAGCAGCATGCCTCGTCATGCAAACTTTTCCTTCGCACGATCGGGTCGTTCCCCGCCTTTCTCTAACTCCAAAACCTCTTGACGAGTCTAGTCACTCCGGGGATCAGGGCTCCACTAAGGCCGATTGTGGATTCCGCTGTTCCCACTCCACCACGCGGCACTTGACGGAAGTGATAGCGGTTGTCGCCGTCTGGCCACTTTGAAGATTTGACAGGGTGTTGTGGGTTTAGGGGTCGGTCTTGCCAGGCAGCAACAGATCAGCTCTAGCCAACCAGGAGACTAGTCGGATGACCAAAGTCGAAGCCATTATTCAGCCGGCGAAATTTGAAGCGGTGAAGAGTGCCTTGAGTGCCCTGGGGATTGAAGGCATGACGGCCATGGATGTGCGCGGTCACGGACTGCAGAACAATCACACCGAAAGCTACCGCGGCCACGAATACTCTGTGGGCTTTTTGCCGAGAATCAAGATTGACCTGGTGCTTCCCGACGACCTGGTCGACGCCGTGGTGGATGCAATTCAGCACACAGCTTCCACAGGCGCCATTGGCGACGGAAAGATTTTCCTGTCCAAAATCGATCAGGCCGTTCGCATACGTAATCAACAAATTGGAACAGCGGCACTGTAAAAGCTCACGGGGACAGCAGGCGTCATGCTGAGCTTGCGAATCTGGTGCGGACCGTATTTGAAGTCAATCCACGATTGTGCCGCTGCGCGCCCGATCCTTCGGGACTGAAGTCCCTCAGGATGACCCTGAGTCCAAGAAGCTGCTTACGAGCTCGGAGTGCCGGGCATTGAGAGCATCCAGGTGAATCTTCGCCCACTCATTTTTCAAAGTTTCGCCGCCTGGTCACCGCGATTGGCCACACCTGTGCGAGGAGCAGAGTATGCCGCAGTATTCTGGTCAGTAGAGTAAATAGTTACCCTTAAAAAATTGGAGCGACCGTTGCAGACGGCCGCTCCAATTCGAACCTGGCCCGAGTTTATGTACTCGGCGTAAGCTCAGCCTGCGGATAAGCCGAGATTCCGTGCTGGTCGAGGTCCAGGCCCATGAGTTCGCCCTCCCTGGAAACGCGAAGCAGGCCTGCAGCGTTAAGTGCGGCGAACATTGCCATGGCGCTGGCAAAAGTCGCGGTGCAGACAATCAAACTGCCGATAAACTGCGCTGCCAGCACCTTTATGCCGCCGCCGTAGAGCAATCCAGTGAGAGCTTCGGGTGATTTGGCGACGATGGACGGCACTCCGAATGGACTCGAACCGGCCGCCGAGTAGTCGCCGCTGGCGAACAATCCCAGCGAAAGCGTTCCCCAAATACCGCAGGCACCGTGAACCGGCCAGGCGCCGACAGGATCGTCAATGCGCCAGTGCTCGAGAAGGTCCATCGCCAGAATGACGATCACACCCGCGACCGCGCCGATGCAAGCGGCACCAAACCCGCTGACCCAGTAGCACGGGCAGGTGATCCCCACCAGTCCGGCGAGAAAGCCGTTAAGAATGCCGGTGGTGTCCCACTTCTTGGTTCGGAACCACATCATGAAAATCGCGGCCAGACCGCCTGTACAGGCGGCCAGCGTGGTATTCGTGGCTACGCGACCGACGCCGGCATTATCCATGATCGAGAGCGTCGAGCAGGGATTGAAGCCGTACCAGCCGAACCAGAGAATGAGTCCACCGATCACGGCAATGGTGAGGTCGTGTGGAAGCATCGGCGTACCGCCGCCATCACGCTTGAAGGTGCGACCCAGTCTTGGCCCAAGCATAATGGCGCCAGCGATCGCGACCCATCCGCCAATTGAGTGCACCACGGTTGAGCCCGCGAAGTCATGGAAATTCATTCCCAGACTCGACAGGAAACCACCCGGCGAACCCATGGTGGCGAGGAAGCCGTCGGGGCCCCAGCACCAGTGGCCAAAGATCGGGTAGATCAGTCCAGATACGCCGATGGAATAGAGGACGTCGCCCACGAATCGTGTGCGGCCGACCATCGCGCCTGAGCAGATTGTGGAAGCGCAGTCTGCGAAGGCAAACTGGAATAGATAGTGGGCCAGGATAGGAATACCCGAGGCGGCGTAGGTCGACAATACGTTGACATCCTTCATGAAAATCAAACTCTTGCTTGGATCGCCCGGCAAATGCCAGCCGATGAAGGCGTTGCCCCCGCCGAACATGAATGCGAAGCCCCATCCCCAGTGCAGAAGGCCGCAAACACATGTATCGAACAGGCATTCCACCAGCACGTTGACCGTTTCGCGATCACGACAGAAGCCAGCTTCCAGCATGGTGAAACCCGCCTGCATGCCGAACACCAGGAACGCGCCAAGCAGAACCCAGGCGGTGTTCAGCGGGTTGATGATGTCACCGCCCGTCGCCGTCTTGTACGGATCCGGAGCTGCCGGCGCCGGGGTTGGCGAAGCCGGCGCGGTCTCCTGAGCATGAACGTCGGTGGGCTTCATCCACTCCCATGCCGAGCGGACCGTTGACGTCCCAATGGTGATCAGGGCGAAGAGGGCGACGATACCCAGCGCCTTGCCCGCAAGCAGCAGCATCCCGTAGCGACGCCATCTCGCGTTTCTCAAACGAATACGGAGTCGGGACAACTTTTGAAAAAATGACAGCTCGTCTGTTCTTTGCGTACCTTTAGACACGTTGTCTCCTCTTTGAGTGACGACAGGGTTAGTCCTGCTCGGTTTGTCGTGCTTGCGAACTCCGTGGCGCCAGCATGGCCGCCAGAACAAATCAGGCAGCGACACCGATTCCCGGAGAGGACTCCGAAATGTTGGGTTTTCTAGATCGTCGGAGAGAAGGAAGGAGGAGAACGTCCCGAGCCTGATGTTACAACGGCGGCAAGATAGGGAACATTACAAGCAACCGGCAGAAGGCTCGAGCTTTGTAACGTGGTCCCGGCAGATTCGTTCGGAGCCAGGGCCTGGGTACGGTTTTTTCGAAAGGAGGTGCCAGCTCTTAATTTGGTCGGGCCTCCCAGCGAGACCGAAGCGAGCGGGCGCGGGGCAACGAGGTCGCGCTGCGGCGATACGGCAAACTGATCATGGGGATTTGAATACAGCGGCTCGGCAGCGCCGCAGAGCAGGCAGAGCACAAGCCCAAGGGGAGCGAACAACTTTCTTCGAGTTGTGAACCTCAAATCCAAGAAGAAGTTCTCCCCGCACTAAGCGAGTTACAAAGTAAGCTCGCTGCGTCGCATGAGTCCAATGCATAATTCTTTTCGCCCCTATCACAAATACTTTTGAAAACCCAAATTTATGGAAGCAATAAGAGAGGCCTATGGATGAAGGCGAAGGGAAAAACGAACACGCCAGACGGTGCTATAAGCATTCTGAATCCGGCTCATAAAAACAATAAATTAGGCAGGGTAAGCCCGAACCCGGATAATGGCACTTTTGGCGGCTCCCCATTCGAATTCTCGATTTGAAGTGCGGCAGTTCGGACAAACACTAAATGATTCATCTTGAAGCGATCGTTCAGTCGGCCTAACGCGCGACCATTCCAGGCCACGGAGCCCCATGCCAGTGCTGGCTAACAGCTCGATATCACAGGACGCATGTCAGAGAGAAGCTGACGAAATACGCGAGCGGTTTGAGCGGTCGCACAACGGGCAGGCTGCTGTTCGCGAACGCTCGGATCTTACCGATTCTCTGATCAGCGAGCTTTGGGCTCAATCTCCGGCGGAGTCGGCGGCACCTGACAGGATTTGCGTTGCAGCTCTCGGCGGGTATGGCCGGCGGACTCTGTTTCCCTATTCAGATGTCGATATCCTGTTTCTGCATGAAACAGCCTTAAGCGAAACCGCGCAGAAGCAGACGATACCGCGTTTGTGCCAGGCGCTGTGGGACCGGCATCTGCGTGTCAGTCCGACCACCCGTTCCCTGGCGGAGTGTGGGAAGCTGCATCGCGATAACCTCGAATTCAATATTTCACTGCTCGATTGCCGCTATCTTTGTGGCGATGCCGACCTGTTTGAGCAACTGCACTCCCGCGTGATTCCAAAAATGGTGGCGCGCGAGGCGCTCGAACTTCAGCAGCGGCTCACCGACCTGACCTCAGCGCGGCACAGCAAGTACGGTCACACCATCTTTCACCTGGAGCCCAACATCAAGGAGCATCCAGGCGGCTTGCGGGACTACCAGGTCGCCTGCTGGCTTAGCTTGATTTCAGAACTGGAGAAAACCGGAGTTTGGCCATCGCCAGAGAACCTGTTGCCGGGAACGTTCCGGGAGGAGTGCAGAGCTGCTCTCGATTTCCTGTCGGCGGTTCGTTGTTTTCTGCACTATCGACAAGGGCGCGACCTGAACGGATTGACCTACGAATTACAGGCTGAGGCTGCGGCCGCCGGTATTGGTCTTCCCGGCGGAGTTCCGGCACTGCCTGCGGTCTGGATGCGGGCTTACTTCCGGCACGTTCGTTCGATCTACCGGCTCACCGTGCTGTTCGACGAAGTGCCTCCAGCGCGGTCGGGCCTTTACCGTCTCTTTGAGAATCGCAAGTCTCGCTTGTCGAATGCCGATTTTTCAGTAGTCGAGGGTCGCGTATTCCTGCGGCAACTCTCCTCCGTCCGCGATCCGTCGATCCTGCTTGCGTTATTTGAGTTTGTCGCCCGCCACGGCCTGAAGTTGACGGCGGAAACGGAACGATGCGTCGAGGCCGCCCTGCCCAGCCTTCGGGAATGGGCGGAACAGTCGCCGGACCTCTGGCCGCAGTTCCGAAGGATACTTGTAGCGGCACATGCGGGCATGGCTTTGCGCGCAATGCACCGGCTGGGGGTGTTGGTACTGCTGTTTCCCGAATTTCAGGCTGTCGATTCGCTCGTGATTCGCGATTATTACCATCGCTACACGGTGGATGAGCATTCCTTCATCGCGATCGAAAACATACACGCTTTACGAACACCAGACAGTGAATTGGAAAGGCGGTTCCGCGATATTCTGGATGGAATCGAGCAGCCCGACCTGCTCTTCCTGGCTCTTCTGCTGCACGACGTGGGCAAAGGAATGCCGGCGGATGACCACGTCGTGGGAAGTCTGCAAGCCGCTGCCAGCATTTTGGAACGGCTTCACCTTGGTCAGCCTGACCGCGATACGGTGACCTTCCTGATCGGCAGCCACCTGCGCATGTCAGCGACGACGAGACGGCAGAATATATTCGACCCGAAAGTGGTGGGAGAATTCAGCGAGTCGGTCGGCACCACCGAGCGACTTAAGATGCTGACCCTGCTTACCTACACCGACGTCAAATCCGTGAATCCGGAAGCCTTGACTCCGTGGAAGGCTGAGATGCTGTGGCAGCTCTACGCCGCCGGGTTCAACCACCTCAGCCGGACAGTGGATGACCAGCGTCTTACCGCGAGCACCGCAAACAGTGAACGCATCAGGGAAGTAGTTGCGGCGGCGGGAGAGATTGACGCGAAACATATCGTCTCGTTTCTGGAAGGTTTTCCAAAACGTTATCTCCTGATGCATGGTTCGGGCGACATCATTTCGCACTGCGAGATGTACGACCGGCTCAAACTCAAAGATGACGAGCCCCAGATCGACATACTGCGACGCCAGGGCTACTTTGAACTTGTTCTGCTGACTCTCGATTGCCCGGGATTATTCGCCCACGTTGTTGGAACCCTTTCCTCGTGGGGGATGAACATCCTGAAGGCTGAAGCCTTTTCCAACAAGGCGGGCGTGGTGCTGGACACGATCCGATTCTCTGACCGCTTCCGTACTCTGGAGTTGAACCCCTCCGAGGTAAACCGTTTGAAGCGAAACCTCGCAGAGGCAGTCGCGGGCGAGGTCAACGTTGTCGCAATGATGGAAGCGAAATTCAAACCGGGTACTCAAAATCCGAAATTGACGATCGAGCCCCGCGTGCAAACCGACAACGAGTGTTCGCAGCACAGTACCATGATCGAGATCATCGCTCAGGACCGTCCGGGCTTGCTTTACGACATCAGTTCCACCATGGCGGAGTTAGGCTGCAACATCGAAGTAGCGATCATCGATACCCAGGGCCAGACTGCAACCGACGTCTTCCATGTAACTTGTGCGGGCGCGAAGCTGGATCTTAAACATCAGAAAGAGATGCAGGCCGCCCTTCTTGAGCAGTTATGAGCTGAAGCCGCTACCTCAATTTCCTTTCAGCCAGATATCGCCGCAGCGCATCCCGCCACTCGGGCATTACAACTCCATACTTCTGCAAGCTCTCGGGAGAAAGAACGGAATACTTCGGGCGCGGTGCTGGGCGCGGAAATTTGTCGCTGGTAGTCTCCCGCACTAGTGTAGTTAACTTCGAGTCTGCAATAATCGCACTGGCCAGTTCGTGCCAGGAACATTCGCCGCGGTTGGTGGCGTGCACAATGCCGGCAGCGTTCTTGCGGCAAAGCTGAATGATGGCGCGAGCCAGATCCACCACATAGGTAGGAGATCCGCGTTGATCGCCCACTACTTCGAGCTGCGGGCGGTTTTCAGCCAGATTGAGAATCGTGTCAGGAAAGCATTTTCCGCCGGTGCCGAAAAGCCAGGAGGTGCGGACGATGCAGCAATCCGGCAAAATCTGCTTTAGTTCCACTTCCGCATCGGCCTTTGACTGACCGTAAACGCTACGGGGGGCGCGTGCATCGCTGGTCGTGTATGGCGTTGTCTTGGTTCCATCGAACACATAGTCGGTGCTGAGAAAAAGCATGCGGCTCCCGCATTGCCTGGCAGCTCGGGCCACGTTCGCGGCTCCCCTGAAGTTGACGTCGAAAGCCAGATCGCGATTGGTCTCGCAGCCATCGACATCGGTGTAAGCCGCAGCGAGAATGGTCCAGTCAGGCCTGCTTTGTTGTAATAACTCCAGAACCCGCTTCTCGTCGCGAATGTCGACATCGCTGGAGCCGAAGCCTGTGATTTCATCCTCTCTCCGCTCATGCATAAGCGCCTTGCCTAGCAAGCCGCTTGCGCCGAAGAGTGTGATTCGCATGAGGCGGTCTCTTTCAGAACTCTTGCTTTTCGCAAAACGCAAAAATGGGGCAACCGATTTAGAGGATGTTTGACGACGAAACCGTTGCAGTGAGCTACGAGTACTGCGTGGCAATCCAGTTTCGATAGCCGCCGCTGGTAACTTCTTTCACCCACTCCTGATTATCCAAATACCACTGGATCGTCTTGCGTATGCCGCTTTCAAAGGTTTCAAGCGGCTTCCAGCCTGTCTCCCGCTCGATCCTGCGCGCGTCAATCGCATAACGCCGATCGTGTCCGGGACGATCTTTCACATAGGCAATCATCTTTCGGTGCGGCACGCTGGCGTCGTTGGGGCAGAATTCATCAAGAATCGAACAGATGGTTTCCACGACTTCTATATTCTTCTTTTCGCTGTGGCCACCCACATTGTAGGTTTCACCGGCCTTGCCCAAAGGCAATACTCTACGAATGGCCGCGCAGTGATCCTGGACAAAGAGCCAGTCACGCACATTCTGTCCGTCTCCGTAAACCGGCAATGGCTTGCCGGAGCGCGCGTTCAGGATGATCAGTGGAATCAGTTTTTCCGGAAACTGATAGGGGCCGTAATTGTTCGAGCAATTCGTAGTCAGGGTAGGAAGGCCGTAAGTGTGATGATAGGCCCGGACAAGGTGATCCGCGCCCGCCTTGGTGGCTGAGTAAGGACTGTTCGGGGCGTACGAAGTATTCTCGCTAAACGGCGCATCATTCGGACCGAGCGATCCATACACTTCATCGGTAGATACGTGCAGAAGCCGAAATAAATTGCGGTCCTGGGGCGACATTTCCTCGTAATATGCCCGCGCTTCTTCGAGCAAGGAAAACGTGCCGTGGACGTTAGTACGGATGAAGTCATCGGGCCCGAGAATGGAGCGGTCAACGTGGCTTTCGGCGGCGAAATGGACGATGGCGCGCGGCTTGTGAAGTTGGAGCAAGCGACGCAAGAGTTCGCGATCGCAAACGTCTCCCTTTACAAAACAGTATCGCGGATCGGAGGCAACGCTGAGCAGGTTGCGCGGGTTGCCGGCGTAGGTAAGTTTGTCGAGATTGACTACCGGAGTAGTTTCCTGCTCAAGCCATTGCAGGATGAAGTTGGAGCCAATGAAGCCCGACCCTCCCGTAACAAAAATCGTCTTTTCCATGAGAGCAAGGCTCGCGCGGGTTCGCGGCGGCGAACGGCGAGAACCGCTCTGATTGTAAACGACAGACCTGTGGCCGAGAGGTCTCAGGGAGCGCCACATGTCATGTTGGGACAGCCGCCCTCGGCTGTCCTATTGAACGCAGCTCGGCGGGTTTGGTGTTTACGCAAAGAGCGGAGCTTCGCTCCGCCGGACAGCCGGGGCGGCGGTCCCTGCGTGGCTTGTCGTGCCGTCGGCTCTGTTGACAACGATCTGCGTCGATCGGGAGAATTGCGCCGCGCGGCGACGAAACCTGGTCCCAGACGTGGCGGCCGGCTTCAGCGGAATCTTTTCGGCCGTTGCTCAGATTTTCTGAGCGTCCCAACCGTTTTCGACCAACTTGTCTTTTACGAATCTGCTCGGCGCAGGGAACCGGGTTACGCAGCTTTCCCAGCTGCGCAGCCATTTGTGGAGGGTCGCCGGCGCCAACGCCTAAACTGCGAACGGCGTACCTCAGGCGCTAAAGCGCCATCCTTTTCCAATGATCTGGCGGCACGACCAGGGTCGTGCCCTTCCCAAAGCCGACGCGATTCCCAAACCCCTGCACTTCCCAGGTCCGTGCCCTTCCTCAAAGCCTCTGTCCTCTTCAAGCTCGTGCCGTCGTAATATTCATAGGGCACACGAATGCGCGGGCTCAGCTGATCGAACCCCCGAACTTTGGCGCGGCGGGATAGACGTTCCGGGCATCGACAGCAAGGGTCATTCTTCCTGCGCTTCTTGCGGCGCCTTCCTGCCCTGTTTAGGCATCGTTTTGCAGACGATGACGGTGTGACCGGTCTTGGAATCGATGCGGGTAGTGACCGGCACGCAGCGGCAAGTAACCGTGTTGGCATTCTCGTGCTTGGTGACAACGCAATGCTCAATCACCTCAGCCGAGGGCGGCGGCATCTGACTGCGGACCGGCGCCGGGGCCGAAGGCGGCGGCGCAGCAGGCTGAGGCGGCGCGACCGGCTTCTTCCTGGCCGTACAGCCGGCCAGAAACAGAATCCCAAACAGAACGAAGATGACCCGGAATTGTCTCATCGCATGCGAATCGCGAAGCACTCGCCCAATATAACCTTGCCCGAGTATTGGAAACTATAGCATCGGGGATGCTGCGCGAAGGAGCAGCTCGTCAACTCGGGAACGACAGAATGTTTCAGTAGTGGTTCAATTTGAAATGAATCCCCGGATGGAGTCCATCCTGAGAGACTTCAGTCTCGAAGGACCCGCGGGCATCGTCACATTTGCCGCCAGGGTGCATACCGCTCCACGCAAGATGATTCGCAAGCTCAGTATGACGCATCGCCTGGAGAGATCGGTTTCAGATCGAGAACGTCCGACGGATTCACCGCGTCGAGCGCTGCAGCTCTTGACATCTGTGACCCCGGAACGGTCGCTCACCACGGCATTTCCGGCACGACCTGTATAATTGCGCCGCACCACAGGAGCCCGCCCCAAGCGCTATGCGCTTCTACGAATCAGCCGTATGGGCCGCGTTGAAACGACTGGCTCTGGGTCTGGGCCTGATCGCGCTGTTCTCCTTAATACTGCTTCTCACTGATTTGGGACATCGCAGGACCGCTTCCGCGGCCTCCGCGAAGGCCCGTGCCGAGGCTGGTGCAACCGGCAGAAACTTCAAAGCCGCGATCGTGTACTTTGCGCGGGACATTGGCACCGACCAGTGTGTGCAGGGTCTGATCGACGGCCTGAAGGCCAGCGGGTTTGAGGAAGGAAGAAATCTGGAGGTTCGCCGTACTGATGCTCAAGGTGAAATGATCAACATTCCCGCCATGCTGCAGAACTATGACAGCTCCGATGTCGACCTCATCATGACCATCAGCACCCCATGCCTGGCGGGGGCGTGCAGCAAGATAAAGCACAAGCCAGTAGTGTTTACGTGCGTGACCGATCCGATCGCGGCCGGCGCGGGTAAAACTCGCACCGACCACATGCCTTTCGTGACCGGTGTAGGCAGCTTTCCGCCGATAAGCCGCACCCTGGACATGATGCAGAAGCTGGTGCCGGGATTGCGCGCGGTAGGGACCATGTATAACCCGGCGGAGGCCAATTCGGTGAAGGAGATGACGGTTGCCCGCGAGGTATTTCGGGATCGCGGCGTGAGGCTCGAGGAGGTCGCCCTCGCCGGTTCCAATGAAGTTCTGCAGGCGGTGCAGATCCTTGCAGGACGGGACATCCAGGTGGTGTGGCTGCCCGGAGACAACACCGCCGAACAAGGATATGAAGGAGCGGTGAAAGCCGCGAAGGATGCCCGACTGCCGTTAATCACTGACGAATGCTCCGAGCTGCCCCGTGGAGGCCTGGCTTGCCTCGGCATCAGCCTGCACTCCGCGGCCGTGGCTTCCGGTAGACTCGCGGGCCAGGTTCTGCTGGGCGCGAACCCGAAAGACCTGCCTCTGGAAGAAGTGGCGGTAGAGGAATTGGCCATCAGCCGCGGCAACGCGGCGCAGCTGGGTGTCACCATTTCTCCGGAATTCTCGCAAAAGCTGATTCCATAACCAACTTCCATGGAAATCGTGACCCAACAACTCGGTGACCTACTCGAAGTCAAGGTGAAGGGGCGCCTCGACAACTATTGGACCGAGCATCTGCGGGGTAACCTGGAAGAAATAATCCGTGGGGGAGCCCACGGCCTTCGTTTGAATCTGTCCGAGATTTCGTTTCTCAGCTCCGCCGGCGTCGGTTTGCTGGTGAAGTTTCACACCCAGCTGAAGAACATCGGCGGTAGTTTCATTGTCACCAGCCCTTCCGAGCGGGTGAAGCAGGTGCTGGATCTCTGCCGGCTGTCGACCATCCTGCTGGCCCAGACGACTCCGGTCACGGCCCCTCCGATACACAAAATCGAGGGACGGAGCTTTTCATCTCCAGCCGGGTCGTTCGAAGTGATGGAGTGCCCTCCGGGAAAGCCGCTGATCTGCGAACGGCTCGGCGACCCGGACTTGCTCAAAGGTTGCCGTTTTGGATCCGAGGATTGCCAGATGGTTACGTATCCCGCGACTACATTCGGTTTCGGCCTGGGAGCCTTCGGCAACGGCTTTGAGGATGCGCAAACGCGTTTTGGCGAATTCCTGGCGGTAGGAGGCTCGGCTGCTTATCTACCAACAGATGGAACAAATGTCCCGGATTTCATGGTCTCCAGCGGCAAGCTGGTGCCGGAGATGAATGTTCTCTACGGCCTGCGATGCGAAGGCGGATTCACCCACCTGATGCGATTCGAAACCGGTAGTGCCGAGGGCCCCATTTGTCTCGCCGAGCTAGTGCGCGCCGCGCTGGAGGTTTCAAACGCGCCCGCAATCGGAATGGTGATGGTGGTCGAATCAGCTGGGCTCGTGGGAGCCGCTCTTCGTCGCTCCCCTGCCGCAGCCGCGGCAGTGAAGGAAGCCCCGTTTCAATATCCCGAAGTTCGCTCGTGGCTGTCATTCTCCACGGAGCGACTGTACGCGCGCTCGCTGGCGTTGATTTCGGGTGTGGCCGCGAGTGCGGAGTGCGCGCCGCTGGCCCCCCTGCTTCGGCCGCTGGGAACTGAAACCTGGCCACGGGGACATTTTCACGCGGCGGCGTTTTCCTATCGTCCTCTACAGAAGGGGAGCATCGACCTGAAAACCACGGTCACAACTTTATTCGAGACGGAAACTCTGCAGGGGGTACTTCACCTGCTGACCGATGCTCGCGTGGCAGCCGGTCCGCAGCAGAGCGAGTTTGTTCGGGGCGCATGCTGGATCGGTGCGACGGCGGATATCAGATGAGAGTGGATCAGATGAGAGTGCAAACAACATGAGCCTTCTGATTGGCACATTCACGATAGGGTTCATCCTCTCGCTGCTGGCCCTGGGCGTCTTCATCAGCTTCCGGATTTTTGCCTTTCCCGATATCACGGCCGATGGATCGGTCACCCTTGGCGCTGCTGTCGCCGCGACTCTCATGGCGCACGGCACGAATCCGCTGCTGGCATCGCTGGCGGCATTCGTTGCCGGAATGCTCGCGGGAGGTTGCACGGGGACGCTCTATACCCGTTTCAAAATCAACTCCCTCCTTTCTGGAATCCTGGTGATGACGGCGCTCTATTCCATCAACCTGCACATCATGGGCAAGAGCAATGTTCCATTGCTGTCGGTGACCACGCTGGCGACGCAGTCGGAGCAGATTGGAATAAAGCTCATGCGAGGCGCCACCAGTTTCGATTTTGCCGGGTGGGACGTCAGTGTGCGTGACGCGTCAGTTCTGGGTGCGGTCGGGCTGGTGGTGGCACTCACGGCCGCATTGCTGTATTTGTTCCTGCGGACCAACCTGGGCATGGCCATGCGAGCCACGGGTGACAACGTGCAGATGATCCGGGCGCTCGGTGTAAACGATGCCAACATGATCGTCTTCGGGGTGGCGATCTCGAATGGCTTTGTGGCGCTGTCGGGAGCTTTGCTGGCGCAATACCAGGGCTTCGCGGATGTCGGCATGGGAATCGGCATGGTGGTGTGGGGACTGGCCAGCGTCATCATCGGCGAAGCTTTGGTGGGAACGAACCAGTTAGGCACCACCATCATCGGCGCGGTCATGGGTTCCGTGCTCTTCCGGTTGCTCGTGGCCATGGCATTGCGCTGGGGACTAAGCCCCAACGACCTGAAGCTCATCACCGCAGTATTCGTCTTCGGCGCCCTCATCGTGCCGCAATTCCTGCGGAAGAAGCGGCTGGGGAGCGCACATGCTTGAAGTTCAAGGCGTCTGCAAGACATTCAATGCGGACACTCCGAATGAAGTGCGTTCGCTGCGCGGGGTGAACCTTGTGCTGGAAGCTGGTTCCTGGGTCATCATCATAGGAACCAACGGTTCGGGAAAGTCCACTCTGCTGAACGCGGTCGCCGGAACATTTCTGGTGGACGAAGGAACCATCAAGCTGGCGGGGCGCGACGTGACGCGATGGCCGGAACATGCGCGCGCCGAACTGATCGGGCGAGTGTTTCAGAATCCGTTCAGCGGCACATCACCCAGCCTGACGATTGAAGAGAATCTCAGTCTTGCAGCCCTCCGTGGCCGTGGCCGAGGTCTTGGCTGGGGATTGAAACAGTCCCTCGTAGGCAGAATGCGCGAAGAGGTCAGCCGCCTGAACATGGGTCTGGAAAACCGGCTGGAGAATGCGATCGGAAGTCTCTCGGGAGGACAGCGTCAGGCGCTTACGTTGCTCATGGCCACCTGGCTGCGCCCCGAACTGTTGCTGTTGGACGAGCACACCGCCGCCCTCGATCCCAAGAGCGCGGATTTGGTGATCGCGCTCACCGAGCAAGTGGTCGCGCGCGATCAACTCACGACGTTGATGGTGACGCACTCCATGCACCAGGCCGCAAGCCTGGGAGACCGTCTGATCATGATGCATCGCGGACAGATCATCCACGACTTTCAAGGCGCCGAAAAACGGCGGCTGCGTCCCGACGATTTGCTGGCCCGCTTCGAAGAAGTGCGTCGGGCCGAACAGCTGAACGAAAGCGCCGCGCAGATGCTGGCCGAACAGTACGTGTGAGCGGTGCTCGCATCGGCTGACTTACATCAGCGCGTAGAGAAATCCGTCGGCGCTCCCCACGTAGATCACATTATTTATCACCACCGGGGACGACAGCATCGCGCCGACAGTCATCATCCGGCCTACCCCGGTGACCATGTTGTCGTAGAAGGTATCCCCGAATGCGACCTGGTAGTTTGGACTGCCGTCGGGCATGGTGAGGGCGGGACCGTTCTGTTTTGACGCGTCAGTTTCAAAGGTCCAGGCAAGTTTTTGGCTGGTCAGATCGACGGCGAAAAGTTTTCCCTGATTCGATCCTATGTAGAGCATGTTGCCGGCCAGCGAGGGAGACGAAAACATTGGCCAGTGTTTAAAGTTCAGCGAAAATATTGGCGTGCCCGCCTTGGCGTCGATTCCGTAGAGCATGGCTGAATCTGAGGTCGCGAAGTAGAGTTTGCCATCGCGCACCGCCGGCGAAGCAATGACCCAGGAACCCTTGTTGTTGAACGACCACTTCTTCTGTCCGGTGGCCGCGTCGAGCGCGTAGAGGTTGGAATCGCGGCAGCCGAAGTAGACGATGCCGTCCGCGATCGCAGCTGAAGACTGAATGCCGACCTGGTTCTCGATTTCGTGATCTTCGCCGGTCTTGAAGCGCCATTTCTCTTTGCCTGTTGCGGCGTCGAGCGCGTAGAAGTAACTGTCCCAGCTTCCGATGAATAAGGTTCCATCGGCGATCGCGGGCGAGGCGTGGACGACATCTCCGGTGTGGAATTTCCATTTTAGTGTGCCGGTGGCTGCGTCCAGAGCGTAGACATTCCCGTCGCCGCTGCCGAAATAGACACTTCCATTCCACACTGCGGGCGACGAAAGATAGCAGTCGAAGGGATCGGGCATGGTTTCTCCCGCGGGTTCGGAGCCATGCAAATGCCTACCGGCGAACCGGCGCTCGCCTTCGGTCTGAAACCTCCATTTCAACTTTCCAGTGGTTGCATCCACCGCGTAAAACCGGCCGCTGTAAGTCCCGAGGAAGACGACTCCGTCGTCCGCTGCGGGTGATGCGGTCGCCCGCACGCCCAGCGCCAGTTTCCATTTCTGCGTGCCGGATTCGAGATCGACAGCATAAAGATTGCCGTCGGTCGCGGCGACGTAGGCGGTTCCACCCGCGATGGCAGGAGATGAAATGACCTGGCCACCCGTCTGGAATTTCCATTTGATCTTGCTGAACTGTGGGACCCCGGCGGCATTGTAAACGCCCGTGTGGGCCAGGTTGCCGCGAAACATTGGGGAATCTTGAGCGACCGCCGGGAGACATAACAAGAGGGCGCCCAACAGGGAACGGCGGACGATTTTCATGCGGGATAGACGAGGCAGGCGGAAGAAGGTAACCGGGAAGATACGGAGCTGGAAATTGCCTCCGGCCGATAGAGATCCCGGAGGGACCGTTGATAGTAGCCGCCACTTCAGTTTCAGTGGCGGGTGTTCTTGCGGGAAGAGGGCGCCGTCGGCACTCATGAAAAGCGACGGGTGAATTTCAGCCGTCCCTGCGAGACGGAATCTTTTGTGCGCCCGACCCGGCGTTGAAACGCCGGGCTATCATCAGGCGTCCCTCCGGGACGAATTAACGTCCGTCCGACCGCTACCTGGCGTCTTCATTCTGCAATCTTCGTTCTGTGCTCTTCATTCTGCACTCTGAAATCTGAAATCTGACTTCCGCAATCTACGTTCCGCATTCTGCATTCGCGTCGGTCCTAGTTCTCTGTCGGCACCGGAACCTTTGGCGGAGCGGGGACGTGGGGCGCGGGCGCATGAGGTGGTGCTGGCGCCTCCGCTACCATGGATCCTTTGCGGAGTTCGATCCCGCCGTGTTCGTTGTTGATGACCAGGTGCGGGCCGCCGGCGCCGACGGTGCCGGTGGCAATGGCTTGCTGGTCGCCGTTGTCGATCTTAAGGGTGTCGAAGTCCGATTCGATTTCGCCTCCGCGCGAGCGGGCGTCCAACTGGAAGGCAGCCTTGTCGGGAAGGTAAATCTGGATGTCGCTGTTGCGGTTGCTCACCTGCATGCTGCCCATTTTATTCATGTGGACTTCAACCGCGCCGTTTTCGTTCTGCAGGCGCACATCGCCATTGACGCCGGATAGCTGCACATCTTTAGACCGGGTCAGCAGGCGGAACGGTCCTGTCAGCTGACTGGCGCGCATATCGCCGGAGTCCATATCGAGATCGCCGTCAAGTCTGGAAAACTCCAGGTCGGTGCGTGCTGATTTGAAGCTGACCGCCCCATCAATTTTCGAGAGCTTGATGGTGTCAAATTCTCCGTTCAGGCGAGCGCTGCCTTTGACATCGGCCACGGAAACATCGTCGGCGCGTCCCTGAACCGTCACGTCGCTGGAGATTTGCGAAACTCGTGCTGACCCACCCGCCAGGTTGAGCGTCACCCTGCCATTGATATCGGAAGTAGAAACGTCGCCATGTTGGCTGGAGATCTCGACGTCGCCGGTCCGGCCCAATACGCTGATATCGCCGCGACGCGAGGAGATCACTACCGCCACGTTGCGGGGCACACTAACATCCATATCGGTGGAGACGGAGTGGTCCCCGGCGCCCTGCGTATTCGCGTTCAGGGTGACAGAGTGGTCTCCGATATTGATTTGCGGTTTGGTACCGGGATTGATCCTGTCGGCTTGATCCTGGTTGTCTGCGTTTATGCGCTTGTGCGCCGCCACGCTGATCTGCTTGTCGTCCGAGACGGTCAGGTTTACGGCGCCGTGCTCATTTACGATGCGCAGGCTGGCGCCGGCGGGGAAATCCTGTTGCACCTGGTCGTCGTAAGAGAAGGTGTGGCCGAAAAGCTGAAAGTCATCATCGCCCAGATTGATGTGGTCGCGGAGCGCATCCAGATTCAGGCGGGATGCCGATGTGGCCGACATGCCGAAGACAATCAGAAATACCAGCAGCAGAACGCCACCGGCTCCGATTCCTGCAGGGCGCACGCCTTCCTTCTGAGCCTGCTGGTATTCGAGCAGCTTGATCACGCCCCAAAGAATGATGAAAGCTGGCCAATAGGTTCCGAACCAGCGGAGAAGCGGTTCGGGATGCAGGACGCGCATTGTGGTGAGCAACAGCACCACTCCCAGCAGAATCAGGATGACCGGCCCCGCCATCGAGCGGCGAGGCCTTCGTGGTGGCGGTTGTTGTTGCCACATCGGGGGCGGAGTTTGTACCGGGCTAGCCATTCTTCACCTCCGGCTTTACTTCCTGATAAGGCGACTGCACCTCGCCACTCACCACGCCGGGTTCCCCTCCGGATTGCGGTATTCCCCCTTGCGGCGGACCGCCGATGGGTCCTGGGCCCGCGGTACTCTCGAAGATCTTTACCAGGCCGATCACGATCAGCAACAAGGGCAGAGTGCGGCCAAAGCGGATCACCCCCATGCTTTCAAGCAGGAACTGAAATCCCAGCGTGAGCAGGATTACCGGGCCCATCAAACCGCGTCTGCAGGCACGACCTCGATCAAACCCCGGAGGCACCGGCCCCAGCAGGCCCAGGCGGCGAAGCAGCAGGAAACCGCCGATGCCGATTAGAAGAAGCGGCCACACCCGGTGAAGACTGAAATCCCAGATGTCCAGAGTATGCAGCAGGAAGATCGCGCCCAAGCCGATGAGGACCAGGGCTCCTACCGGAACTTTGCTCGCGTCCAGCTTGTCGCCGGAACCGATGCCGGAACTGAATGTGGTTCCCAGTCCAAATGGATCCGGCGCCGGCTGCCCCAGTTGTATGGCGCGGGCAGTGCGGACGGCGTCGATAATCTGGTAGAAGTAGAATCCCGCGATTCCGAGGCCGCAGACCACGCCCAAGGCCTCGCTTCCGCTGCTCGCCCCCAGGACCAGCAAGGTGAAGATGACGAGATGAGCCAGGCCTTTGGCGTATTGCCCGGTGTAAACCGCGCCCACGCCGAAGGGAAAAAATCCAGCGAGAACTCCGGCCAGAGCCGGATTGGGGCCAGAGCCCGGGGTGGCAACAGGGCCAGAAGCGACAAAGCCTGGGGCGGGCGGCGGCACCGGCGGTTGAACCCCTTCGAGTCGCGCCGCCAGGCAGGTCTCGCAGTAAATCACTCCATGCACGGAGCGCGTGCAGGTCGCACACAGCGGTTTCCCGCAAGTACGGCAAAACGCCACCGACGGTATATCGGGATGGTTGGCGCAGTTCATGAAAGCCTCCTGTAAGTGGTCGCGGTGCCTACAGGCGGATCATTCGGGAGGGAAGCCAGCACGGGCTGGTTCTCTCCCTGGCTGTAGTTGCGTTCCTGTTTTTGCTCAGGTTCTCCACTGGTGTTGTTATTTTTCTGTTCCTTGTTGTTCTGCTCCTTGGGGCTCGGCTGGGCGGGAGCGGTCACTCGTTTAAGCTCGCGCATCCGCGATTCGATTTCGTACACGAAGCGAATATTTTCGTAATACTTCACCACTCGTCCCGTGGTCTCGTAGTAGGTACGCTTGATTGCGCTGGGCCGTAGATCCACATGCCGGACATCGCTCACTTTCACTCCGGCAAGGCTCAGTGAAATCGATAACGAGAAGAAGGCCATGCCAAACGACATGGCGAAGCGGGGCTGGCGGCTGACGGCAAGTACCGGAGCGAACACCGGCCGCAGCCAGGCGGTGATACTTGTCTGTCCACGAGGGCGCGGATTGGGCGCGAACAGCAGCGCGCTTGCTCTCATAGCCGGTGGTGGCCACCAGGATGTTGTGAACCAGGTTCGGAGGCGGCTCGACTTCGGTGAGCGACTTCAGCCACCGTTTTCCGGCATCGGCCTCGGATAGCAAGGGGCCGCATACCGCGCAAACCCGGGCGTGCGACTGGAAACTCTCCAGCTTCGCCCCGGTTAGGGTGCCATCCAGGGCATTCGTTCAGCAGGGCGTCAAACTCGCCGCACTGCATACCGTTTTTTGGTTCGCCTGGCATCAGATCACCTGCCTATATGTACGTTGTAGCAGGCGCGCAAGTTCCGCTCGCCCGCGATTTATCCTTGATTTCACCGTGCCCTCCGGAACCTTTAGTACCGTGGCAATGTCCTTGTAATCCATATCTTGCAGATCGCGCAGGATGACCGCTTCCCGCAGCTCCGGGGAGAGCTTCTGCAAGGCGCATGATGGACGAGTTCCCGGGTTTCGCGGCCCTGTACGCTGGTATCCGCCGACGGCCCCTTGTCCTCGATTTTGTCGCTGAGCGGCATGGCGTCTTCGTGCTCCGAGGGCGCCGCGTCCAGAGAGTCGGTCATGCGATCCTGTTTGCTTTTGCGGAAGTGGTCCACCAGCAGGTTGCGGGTGATGGTGGTTACCCAGGTCATGAAGGCGCCCCGCTCGACGTCGTAGGAGCTCAAGGTACGGAACATCTTGATGAAGACTTCCTGGGTAAGATCCTGGGCATCGTCGCCGGAGCCGGCAAAGCGATAGCAGATGTTGTAGATACGCCGATTGTAGCGTTGAACGATTTCCTCCCAGGCCACTACGTCGCCGGCGATGCAGCGACGGACCAGCATGGCAACGACCTGGGCGTCTTCCAACCCGCACTCCCCGGAACTCCTGGTCTGTACCCGACTGACAGCCCGGGCCTTAACACCACAATAGAGGTACGTCTTTGTGGCTCCAAAAGTTCGGCGCTTCTATAAGGAAAGGCATTGTAGCAGGGAGAAAAAACAGGAGACGAATAAAAGGCGAAGTTGCCCGGAACTGAGGACCGGGAACTGGAAACGAACAACTGATTTAAGAAACCGATTTAAGGGACTCGGCCTCTATGGTTCCAGGCTCGCGGAACTCGGGCTTGGTACCACGGCGGCTCTTCAGGCCTGCCAGCCGTCGCAAAGCCAGGGCCAGCCCGGTGAAGACAAGGAGGGAAGCGCCAGCGGAGGCCAAAGCGGCGACAGTCTGCCCGCCGAGCCCAAAGGCCTCGCCGGTGTGGGTAAAGCGCACCCACGAACGTAATTGCCGACCCCGGTTGTAGCTGGAGAAGGGTTCCCAACGAAGGACCTGGCCGCTTCGGCTGTCCAGCGTGAGTTGAGAGCGAAGGTCGGGGCGGCCGCCATTTCCCTGATCGATGGCGAAGGTCAAAGTGTCCTGCGGCGTATTCGGAAGCCGTACGCCAATCGCTGTCCATCCCGGCACCTGTTGTGCGGCTCGAGCGAACAGATTTTCGAAGTTGTCAAAGTGCGGAGCTTCGGCGGCTCGGCGCTTGCCCTGGTGGGGCTGTTGTTCCGGAGGGCTCTGGGCTGCCGCCTGATTTTGGGGCGGTGGTGGTGGCGGATTCCCGGTCGCGCGATAAAGAAGATTGTTCGCCCATCCGTAGGACATGATCACGCCGGTGACGACGATCAGGAATAAGGGGACGGCGCACCAGAATCCCAGGGCGTTATGCCAGTTCCAATCCCGGGCGCGACGCCATGGCCCGCCGTGCAGGAGCGTGATCTTCTTAAGATTTCTCCCGGTCCATTCCTTTGGCCACCAGAGAATGGGGCCGCTAACCACCAGAATGAGAAAGCTAAGATTGCAGGCTCCAGTCATGGCGCGTCCTGCGGCCCGGTTTTCACTGCTCATTCCCAGCCAGCGATGCACATCCTCGATCTTGGAAAAGAAGGCGCGTAGCCTGGGTGACTCTTCGCCAAGGGCCTGCCCGGTGTAGGGATCGACGAAGACGGTACGTTCGCGGCCAAAATCGAAAGACACGGGCGCCGCAGGAGCGAATCGCACCGTAATGCCTGAAGGCATTTTGTTCTGCGCAATTTGGAGTTTTGCTAACAGCTCATCCACCGGTAGCCGCTGCGCTCCTGGCGGGGGTTGTGACTGAAAACCGCGATCCGCGCGGTTGAGGATCTGTCGCTTGTAAGCCAGCAGAACGCCAGTCACCGACATGACGAAAATAACCAACCCCGCCACGCTGCCGGCAGCCAGGTGTACCCAGAAAAGGAATCGGCGAGGAGTCATGGAGAGGTAACCGGGATCAGATTTCTGCCCAGCGCCGCAGCAGGTTGTGATAGACGCCGGTAAGCTGCACGACCGTGGAATCGTCGGGCTTGGCCGGCTTGACTCGCTGGATGGCGGTGTCGAGATCGAAAAGCAGAGTGCGCTGGCCGTCGTCGCGCACCATGCTCTGGATCCAGAAGAATGAAGATACCCGCGCCCCGCGCGTCACGGGCGTGACATGGTGCAGGCTGGTCGAGGGATAGAGAATCATGTGGCCCGCGGGAAGCTTCACGTGGTGCAGGCCGTAAGTATCTTCGACGATGAGTTCGCCGCCGTCGTACTCATCCGGCTGCGAGAAGAATAAGGTGGCCGAAAGGTCGGTGCGAATTCTGTGTCCGGTTCCGGTGACCTGGCGGATTGCGTTGTCCACATGGGTGCCGAAGGATTGCCCGCCCTGGTAGCGGTTGAAGAGTGGAGGAAATACCCGCGCGGGGAGCGCCGCTGAAACGAACAAAGCATTTTGCCCAAGGGCGGAAAGAATCATCTCACCCAACTGGCGGGCGGCAGGATGATTCTCGGGCAACTGCATGTTGTCCTTGCTTTTCGCCGACTGGTGGCCGGCAGTGACACGGCCGTCCACCCAGTCTGCCTGTTCCAGGATTTGCCGGGCTTCCGCTACCTGCTCGGACATAAGTACATCAGGGATGGGCAATAACACTCTTGGTTTCCTTCGCTGATCAGAATTTGAAATTGATGCTCAGCAATACCGAGCGTGCCGCACCGGGCACGATGTGCGCCGGATGAATCTGGTCGTAGTAATACTTGTCGGCCAGGTTGTAGACGTTGGCCCGCAATTCGATGTGTTCGGTCAAGGGGCACTTGGCCATGGCATTGAATACCCAGTAGCCGGGGGCCTGTTTTACCAGACCTGTGGTGGCGTCACGCGGCACGGTGGAACTGGCCGTCCGGCTGTCTACAAAGTCGGCTCCCCCACCGATTCCCAGGTGCCAGGGAAGGTCGTAGGTGTTCCACACGCTAAAAGTATTGCTGGGCACATTCGCCAGTTGCGCGCCGACCGCGAACGGGAAGAAGCGTGACGCAACTTCTTTGCCATCCAGGTAAGCGTAGCTGGTTAGGACTTCCCAGCGGCTGGTCAGATATCCGTTTGCCTGCACCTGGAAACCATTCACCCGTTGCGTGCCGGCGAGCACCGTGAGCAATGCGTTGGTCGGATCAGTCTCTCTTGCGTTTTCCTTGGTGGTGCGGAAAACGGATGTCCGCAGCGACAACCTGCGGGAGAAGAGATCCCATTTGCTTCCTACTTCGATGGTCTTGTTTTCTTCCGGCGCGACGGCAGCATTACTGGCGCTGAGTGAGAGCGCTTCCGCCGAAGGATTGAATGAGGTTCCATACGCGAAGTAGATGCTGCCATTGGACGCCGGCTTGAATACAAGGGCGGTGCGCCAGCTTGGCATAACATCTACACGCTCGAGGTTTGGCGAATTCAGCGGCAAGGGCTGATTTAGCGAAGCGTCGAAGCGATCCACACGGACGCCGCCGGTTACTTCCCACTTGGGGGCGAGCGCGACGGTATCCACCGCGTATGCGCCCACGCTGATCGCGGTAACGTTGACATCGGTGCTCAAGCTGTTCACGATCTGACCCGAGAACGCCTGGCTGGTGTCGGGATGGAGCAGCCCGGTCTTGGGAACTGAAGTGGGCAGCGAGCCGGTTATGTCGTAGCGAGTACGGAGGGGCGATGATGTCTCGCGTCCACCCTCCGCGCCGGCAACCAGCGTGTGTCGCAAGAAGCCAGTACGAAACCGCATGGTGACATCGACCTGATCCTGGAGGAAAGTTTCCAGACTGTTTACTGCAATCTGGTTGCGATTAGCCTGAATCTGATCCAGCGGCGTCGTTGGCGTTACCTTGACGCCGGCAAATGTCGTCCCGATCTGCGCTTCCGTGATGCGAAGATCGCGATGGTAGTGCGCGTAACGCGCCTGGTTGCGAATGCTGATCCTGTTGGAAAAATCGTGCTCGAACTCGGCAGTGCCCATGTCCACGTTGGTCTTCAGATAGTTGCCATGTTCAAAGCCGTAGTAGTTGCGGCGGTCGACCGGCGCCGGTGCGTTGAACAGCCACGGAATGCCGTAGTCTGGTGTGTCATCCGCGCCCTGGTGCAGGTAGCTGAGGGTAAATCGAGTGAGGGTGCCCAGCCCGAAGGCCAGCGAGGGAGCGATTCCGAAGCGGCGGTTTTCGCCAATGTCGCGCCCGGCAAGCTTCGAATCGTGGCCCATGAGGTTCAGCCGGAAGGCTGTTCCAGCCCCAAGAGAAGGCAGCGCACGATCAACGTCGGCCGTGACCCGCTTGGTCTGATCTGTCCCCAGCGCGACGTCTGCGGCGAAGATGTGATCCCTTTGGGGGACTTTGGTTTCCTGATTCACCACGCCGCCGGTGGAACCGCGGCCGAAGGTGATCGACGAGGGGCCCTGTAATACCGCGACTTCCTGCATGTCGAAGGGATCGCGATAGTAGCTTCCGAAGTCCCGCATGCCATCGAGGAAAATGTCGTTGCGCGCGGTAAAGCCGCGGATAGTCAGACTGTCGCCCTGGGCTCCGCCTTCACCCGCAGCCAGGCTGATGCCGGCAACGTTGCGCAAAGTGTCCCGCAACGTGGTCGCGCCCTGTTCCTGAATGATGTGCTGGGGAACGACGTCGATGGACTGCGGAGTTTCAATCAACGGCTGAGTTAGAAGGGGCAGAGTGTCCTGAAGGGTGGGCGCGGTAACTTCGATCGCAGTAGCCATGCCCTGAACCTCGAGGGTAGCCTTGTCGGTTCCGGTCAGGCGATAGCCGATGCCGGTGCCGGTCAGCAGCTTCTGCAACGCAGCTTGCGGCGTATAGAGGCCAGCAACCCCCGGAGACCAGATGCCGCGCATTGAGTCTCGCGGCACGATCACGTGGAGCTGGGAGGTTCTTTCGTAGGCCGCAAGTACGGCTTCCAGGGTGCCGGGTGGAATATCGAAGCGGCGAACCGTCAGACCCTGGGTCTGACCGGATGCGTGCACCGTGGGAGCCGACCGGTCCTGCTGGGCGTGGAGTTTTGCCAGGGCGTCGCCGCTGAATGTGGTGTAGGCAGCCATGGTGCCAAGTGCCATCCAATACCGGGCATTCCCGGCCGCGCCCCTCTTCTTGAGTTTGTTTTTCTTGATCTTGATTCTGGTCTGGCTCATTGCTACTCCCCAGGCATCTGATTTTGAAGGTGTAAAATTCCGCCCCTCCGGCTAGTTGAAAACGAGTTGCATCTGGGGGGCCGCCTTCACAGTTGCAACACAGTTGCATCTACAATGGATTAGTCTTAATCCTGCACTGTGGGGTTTGAACCTGTCAAGCGAGGCGCACAGATTTTGTTGCAATCGGAGTGCAACTAGATGCTACAGACCTGTTGAACGCGTTCTGCCAGCGGGTTCAAGCGTCCCTGCGGGACGCAGTCGCGTGCGATCGGCAGTGAACTGGCGGGCTACTATCGGTGGTCCCTCCGGGACCGTCGTGCGTCGGGGTCCGCGGCCATCGTGCGTCGTCCTCCGGGACCATAGGTCTGCTCTGGGACCATACCTAGTCCGTGCCATGGGACCATCTTCCTGCGGGACTGCATTGCTTTCCGGGCCGTTCTTCGCGGGCTCTGGTTTTTATATGTATTTCGCAGGCAAATCGTGCCGGAGGGACGTCTGATGATGGCCCGCGCTTCAACGCCGGGTTGCGGAGCGAACAAATCCGCGTCCCGTAGTGGCGCTTGAAACGGATTTCTGGCGCGTGCTACTCGCTGGTGAAGTAATCCACCGTCACGGGATTTTCGAACAGGGAATAGTCGCGAGTTACCACCGTGATTCCGCTTTCGGTGACGAAATAGCGCTGGCGATCGGCTTCGCTGTCGTACCCGATGGTTGTGCCTTCCGGGATGTGCACGTCGCGGTCGATGATGGCTTTGCGGATGCGGCAGTGCCGGCCCACATTCACGTGGGAGAAGAGGATACTGCTGTCCACTTCACTGTAGGAGTTCACACGCACGTCGGGTGAGAGCACGCTGCCCTTCACCAGGCTGCCGGAAACGATGCAGCCTGCGGAAACGATCGAGTCCACGGCGCTGCCGGTGCGGCCCGATTCGGCGAAAACAAATTTTGCCGGCGGATACTGGCGCTGGTGAGTGCGAATCGGCCAGTCCGAATCGTAGAGGTTGAACACCGGCGAAACGGCCACGATGTCCATGTTGGCTTCGTAGTAGGCTTCGAGAGTTCCCACATCGCGCCAGTAGAGAGCTTCTTTCTTGTTTTCGTCCACGAAATCGTAGGTGTAGACGCGGTATTCGTCCGCCATTTTGGGGAGGATGTCCTTGCCGAAGTCATGGCTGGACGCGGGGTCTTCCGCATCTTTCAACAGCACGGGAATGAGCACATCGGTGTTGAACAGGTAAATGCCCATCGAGGCGCAGACCTTGTCGGGATTCGACGGGGAGCGCAGCTTGGTATTTTTCGGCTTTTCCTCGAAACCCAGCACCCGGTGATCGCGGTCCACATCCACCACTCCGAAGCGCGACACTTCGTTCGGATCGATCTGAATCGTCGCCAGAGTGACGTCTGCGCCAGAGTCGTTGTGCCGCTCCAGCATGAGACCATAGTTCATCTTGTAGATGTGATCACCGGACAAGATGAGTACGTGCTTGGGCTGCTCCGAGCCGATCGAATAGATGTTCTGGTAGACCGCGTCGGCTGTTCCCTGATACCACTGATCGCTGACCCGCTTCATCGGTGGCAGAACTTCGACAAACTCTCCCAGTTCCACCCCCATGATGTTCCAGCCTTCGCGGATATGGCGGTTTAGCGAAAGAGCCTTGTACTGGGTGAGGATGTAGACCCGCCGCAGATCGGAGTTGATGCAGTTGGAGAGGGTGACGTCGATGATGCGGTAGATGCCGCCAAAGGTCACGGCAGGTTTGGCACGGTCGCGAGTCAGGGGGTACAGCCGCTCGCCCGCGCCGCCGGCTAACAAGACTCCCAGTGTGTCTTTCATAGCTTCTCGGCTTTGATGTCGCGTGCAGACCCAGGGAAGCTCCGTCGCCCGTTATTTTCTCAGGCGACGGAACGCGACAGTGTAACAGAACGGGGGACGGAGCGTCAGTCGTCGGCTCGTTCAGACTTTGGCACCGGGCATGTTGAGCGGGTTCGATCTCCGTCGCCGGGGTTGCGAGATCCTGGGGGTAAATCGTGCGTTTCTGAGCTGACGACCGAAGGCCGACGACCGAAGCCGACTTTTACGCTGCGTCGTTTTCGATCTTGATGCGCAGCGACTTCAGGAACTTGAGGTCCTGATCGCTGATCTTGAGTTCGGGATTGGTCGTAAGCGTGGTGACCAGGGAAGTCTTGTCGTCGGACTTCTCTCCCGGCTTGCTCACTCCGATTGTGGCCTCCAGCACCAGGAAGATATCGTATCCGCCGTCCTTGATTTTGGAAACGACTTCGGCAATCTGCTCGCTATCGGCCAACGATTCGTTGATTGCCTCGCCCAGTTCTTTCATCAACTGCTTCAATTGCTGGTCCACATCGCCCCCCGAAGGATGACATCAGCCGGATTTCCGGCCTTGCACTACCGCCTTGCATTACTTTAGATGCCGTAACCTGTTACTCGGTTCTCACCTCACCGGCATGCCGTCATTGTAACCCCGAACACTGCTAAAATCGACGCTGATGACGAAGCTCTCTGACGTTCCGCAAAATGACGATTCTGGCGCGGGTAGTTGGCCAGTCCGCCGGGCGGAACCGGACCGTAAGCGCGGTGTTTAAAGGCTTTCGAGCCAGCGCCGCGCACTTCGGGCGCGTACTGCACCAGCTTTGGCTGGAGGTCACGGGCTTTGTTTTCCTGGCGTTAGCCTTCATCGGAGCGGTTGCGCTCTTTCGCGAGTTCGCCCGCTACCAGGCCGGACAAACCACCACCGGCCGGGTCGTGGTTGCAATTGTTTTCACACTGACATTCGTCTGGTTCGGCGTAACTTCATTCTGGCGAGTATGGAAGAAAGGCTGAAACGAAGTCTTCAGTCGTCAGTCTTCAGCCTTCAGTCAGTATGCAACCGAAGTCAAAGCGAGCTGAAGACTGACGACCGAAGACTGTTCTCTCCATGACTGACAAGCCAAAGACCGAGAGTACGCCCCGATCCCGAAACTTCGTCACATATTCCGATCCGGCCGCTGTACGCGCCGTCCGATCTGGACGGGCGCGAAGTGGAAAACGATCTTTCCTACCCTGGCGAATATCCCTTTACCCGCGGCGTGCAGGCCACCATGTACCGCGGCCGTTTGTGGACCATGCGTCAGTACGCCGGCATGGGTGACGCCGAGGAGTCCAACAAACGCTACAAATACCTGCTGGCGAACGGCACCACGGGCCTCTCGGTTGCCTTCGATCTGCCCACACAGATCGGCCTCGATTCCGATCATCCGCTGGCGGTCGGTGAAGTCGGCAAAGTTGGCGTGGCCATTGATTCGATCGAAGACATGCAACGGCTCTTCGATGGCATCGATCTGACCATGATTTCCACCTCGATGACCATCAATGCCACCGCGTCGATTCTGCTGGCGCTTTATGTCGCGGTTGCGCGCCGCCAGGGCGCAGACATTCGCAAGCTTTCCGGCACGGTGCAGAACGACGTGCTCAAGGAATACATCGCCCGTGGCACCTACATTTACCCGCCGCAGCAGGCTATGCGCATTATCACCGACCTGTTTGCCTGGACCAACAAGAACGTTCCCGAATGGAACACGATTTCGATTTCCGGCTATCACATGCGCGAAGCGGGATCGACTGCCGTGCAGGAAGTGGCATTCACGCTGGCCAACGGCATCGCCTACGTGCAGGCTGCCATCGATGCCGGGCTCGACGTCGACAAATTTGCTCCTCGTGTTTCCTTCTTCTTCAATGCGCATAACAATTTTCTGGAAGAAGTGGCAAAGTTTCGCGCCGCCCGCCGCATGTGGGCGCGCATCATGCGCGATCACTTCAAGGCCAGGAGTCCGCGTTCCTGGATGCTGCGTTTTCATACCCAGACCGCCGGTTCCACGCTCACCGCGCAGCAGCCGGAAAACAATATCGTGCGCACCGCACTACAGGCTCTGGCCGCGGTTCTCGGCGGTACCCAGTCGCTGCACACCAATTCCTACGATGAAGCTCTGGCCCTGCCCACCGAGCAGGCGGCGCGCATCGCTCTCCGCACCCAGCAGATTGTGGCTTACGAATCTGGTGTTCCGCAAACCATCGATCCCCTGGCCGGATCGTATTACATTGAATCGTTGACCAATGAAATCGAAAGCCGGGCGAACGCGTATCTGGAGAAGATTGAAGCCCTCGGCGGGATGATCAAAGCTCTGGAGCGCGGCTACGTGCAGCAGGAGATCCAGAATGCGGCCTACGAATACCAGCAGCAGATTGATCGCGAGCAGGCGGTGGTGGTGGGCGTCAATCGCTTCGCGGTGGACGAAGAAAAGCCCATCCCCATTCAGCGCATCGACGAAGCTGCTGGAGACGCAAGCAGGTGGAGCGGTTGCGCGCGTTGCGTCTCCGGCGAGATGCTGGGCCGTGGCAATCAGCTCTGCAACAAATTGAGAGCGCAGCCCGTTCTGGCGCCAACCTCATGCCGCACATTCTCGATGCCGTTGAAGCCTACGCTACGGTCGGCGAAATCTCCGACACCATGCGGAGAGTGTTTGGGGAATATCACGAGGCCGTGGTTATCTAGCGTTTCTCCCCAGACAGAAATTTGTGTAGAGACGTAGCTCGCTACGTCTTCATCACGGGCAGACGTGGCAAGCTACCTCTCTACGAAGTGGGTCCTCATCGCCCGGCTCCACTGCTTGGTGTCCGGGGAAGCGTATTGGGTCGCAGTTATGTCGTGCTGGTGGTTTCCATCCTGATTGCGATTGAAGTCATACGGATTCTCCTGACACATCGGCTCACGGCACAGGCGTTCGACGAGCCTTGTCACGCTGCCGCCGCCATCGAACTTCTGGACAGAGGCAGCTACACTCTCGATCCGGTTCATTCGCCGTCGCGGATCGCGATCGGCATACCTCTCTACCTTTCGGGAGCGCGTTTTCCCGCGTGGTCTGCGAACGATCCGCGTATACGTAACTACAACGACCTAGAGAACAGCATTCTCAATCGTGGAGGACACTACCAGCGGAACCTGGCAATGGCCCGCTCGGCAATGCTTCCTTTCTTTGCAACAGCCGCCATCCTCGTCTTTTTCTGGCCGCGTCAGCTCTTCACGCGCCAAGAGTTTGAAGATTTCGCCGCGTAATGTCAGTGGCGCCATTAACCACACTTCCCATCGTTCCGGCATTTTCGGGATTGGCTTATACCGATGTGGCAACCGGGTGTGTGCAGTTTGCCGCTCTTTTCGCATTTACGGCTTGGTTGCGGAAACCCTAGCCTGGTTCGACGTTGGTGATGGGATTTGCAAAGGCCTCGCCTTCCTCGCGAAGTTGACCACTGTGTTGTTCCTGCCGGCGGCTGCGGTTTTGAGAAGCAAATGGCTCGCAGAACACCAATCCAAATTTTCAATCAGAGGCTCTGGATTCGAAGGTGCGCCGGTTCAAGGACGCCGACATGACGCAAATGGATCTGCCGTCTTTCGAGGTTCCACCGCCGGCGCAGCCCGTAAGCGGATGGCTGGCGATCAGCCGGCGTGTGCTGCGCTTCGGTGACCTCTTCCATACCACTTATCCACCCGGCAGCTCTGCCTGGCTGAATTGACGTCAGCCCGCCGAAAGAGTCGGAAAGACAATTCTTCTCTATTACTTTCCTCCACCCTCAACTTCGGCTGCAACCCCGGAACCTTCCTTGACCCTAAAGGCTCGGTAACTTCGTGTTTGCATCACGACGTACTGTGTCTACAATGAGCTTTCACGTTCGAGGTGAAAGTGAACATGCCCCAGTACGGCAGGCGACGCTGGACGGTGATCGCCTCCGGTCTGCTTTGTGGAGCCCTGGCTCTGATCGTGCTGTTCACCAACCGCGGGGCATTCTTCAGCCCGCTGGCGGTAGTTGTGATGGGCGCGGTCGGACTGGCGGCAGTGCTGCTGCAGCTCCGGTTACAGCATCGCGATCAATCGCAACCCGCGCGTTCACCGGCGTGGCTGAACATCCTGGGAATTTTCTTTGCGCTGGCTGCTTTTTTAGGCGACCTGATGCATCTCGGTCCGCAGCTCACCGAAGCACTGGCTTTGGGAGCGGTCGCCAGTTTTGGCGTCAGCGGCGTGATTATTTTGCGCAGCTTCCGCAAGCGCGTCGCCCTGAAATAAATCGGCGCGCCGCCTCCCCCAGAATATCCAGTTTCAAAACAGGAAAAGCAATCTGACTTAGGGTGTTTTGGATGGCGGAATGCTCGATCCCGCGCTGGTGTGCTTATGCAGGCTTAGCAGCTTCATAACCGCAGCAAGGGTGGAAAGCATGAGGCCTGCAGATTCATCTGCAACAAACTTTATTTCTTCACCTTGATCCCCAAATCCTTGAGCTGGGCGTCGCTTACAGGCGTAGGCGCGTCCACCATCAGATCAGCCGCCCGGGCGGTCTTGGGGAATGGAATCACTTCTCGAAGGCTGTCAGCACCAGCCAAAATCATCACAATGCGGTCCAGTCCAAGAGCGATGCCGCCGTGCGGGGGCGTGCCATATTCCAGCGCCTCCAGGAAAAAGCCGAAGCGGGAGCGCGCCTCTTCCTCGGTCATGCCCAGCGCGCGGAAAATCTTGCTTTGAATATCCTGGCGATGAATACGGATCGAGCCAGAGCCCAGCTCGGTACCGTTGAGCACCACGTCATAAGCCAGCGCGCGGATTTCGCCCAGCGGGGATTTAGGATCGTGAATTGAGTCGTAACTGGTTTCGAGCTTTGCCATATCCTCGTCGTGCAGCGAGGTGAAGGGATGGTGCGCCGCGTTCCAGCGCTTGCTGTCCCCATCCCATTCGAACATGGGAAAATCAGTCACCCACAAAAAACGGAAATCCTGCGACGGGTCTCCGGCTTTAACGAATGCTCCATGCTTGGCGGCATACTTTTGAGCCAGGTCGAGCCGGAGCTGGCCGCAAATCTGGAAAAACTGGTGCAACGTCTGCTTCGAGTCTGCCTTGCGCACCGCCAGCAACCATAGGTCGCCAGGTTCGATCTCTGCAGCTTTCAGAATTCGTTCGAGCGAACCTGGATAATCCTTGGCGAAGCGGTTGGGATCGGTCATTAAACTCACCGACGATGTTCCTTGGGCGTGCGCGAACGCACCGTAAGTTCCAATGGTTCGGCGCTCGGTGCCGGACATCTCTCCAGCTTTTGGAATGCGAATTAACAGAGGAGAAGTCTCCGGGCCAACCTTGAATGTTGCCTGGAATTTTTGCAGCTCCTCCGGGGTGAATGCCTCTCGAGTGTCGACCATCGCCGGCAGACGCATGTCTGGCTTGTCGCTGCCATAGAGGCGGACGGCATCGTCGTAACTCATGCGCGGAAATGGTGTTTTGATTTCGCTACCCGCGGCCTTGAATGCAGCGGTAAGAAATCCCTCAACCACCTCCCACACCCGCTCCGGTTGCGGATACGACATCTCCAGATCGATCTGGGTAAACTCGGGCTGGCGATCGGCGCGCAGGTCTTCATCGCGGAAGCAGCGCACGATCTGGAAATACCGGTCGAATCCGGAGATCATCAGAATTTGCTTGAACAGTTGCGGCGACTGCGGCAGCGCGTAGAAACTCCCCGGCTGCACCCGGCTGGGGACGAGGTAGTCGCGCGCGCCCTCGGGCGTTGAGCGCGTCATGAACGGAGTTTCGATCTCAAAAAATCCCTGCCCGGAAAGATATATGCGAATGGCCAGCGCAACTTTATGCCGCAACTCGATGTTGTACTGCATGGCATCGCGACGCAGATCGATGTAGCGATATTTGAGCCGCATCTCCTCGTTGGGCAGCACGGTTTCGTTGGGGAGAAACGGCGGTTGCTTCGACTCGTTGAGGATGCGCAACTCCTCGGCGATCAACTCCACCTCGCCGGTGGCGATGTTTTTATTTACGGTGTCTGCAACCCGCTGCTTGGCCGTGCCCGACACAGCGATGACGTACTCATTGCGCAGCGCCTCGGCTTTCTGGTGAACCGCCGGGTCGCGCTCCTTGTTGAACACAACCTGAGTGACACCGCTGCGGTCGCGGATATCGATAAAGATGAGATTGCCGAGATCGCGCCTCCGGTTGACCCAGCCCATGAGCACGGCCTTCTTTCCCGAGTCCGCCGGACGCAGTGCGCCGCACATGTGTGTACGCTTTAGATCGCCTAAAAAATCGAGCAAGTTATGCCCTTCAAGTGCAGATTGTGGAGAATCAAAGATTATAAATGTAGGCGCGAGCGTCCAGCTCGTGCGGGAGTGCCAAAGACCGATAACTCGAGAGAATACTCAGTCTACCGGCCGTGCCGCCGTCGACTGCTGGAATTTCAACCGCCACTGGTCACCCTGCTTCACCCAAAGGTCGGAAATATGCTGGTATCGGGGAGCCATGCCCGGCGCGTCGCCCTCCGGCATATGGATGACGCAGTCATAGGTCACGATCGCGGCCTCATCGTTGACCGGCACCACGCGCAGGCTGTATGCGTAGTAGTCCTTCAATTCGCCGTCGTGCGCGCTGCCCAGAATTTCTTCCTTGTCGTGAAGGTGGCCTTCGCTGCCCACAGCGACGAAGTCGTCGGTCAGCATGTGCTTGAGCAGTGCAACATCTCTGGTTTTCTGAGCCTCGGGAATTGCTTTGGTGTTGGTGATTAGCGTTTGCTCAAGAGCTGACAGAGGTTTGGCCTGCCCCGAAGCTTGGGGAAACGCAGCGACGGAGAAGCACCAGATGCAGGCAATGAAAATGAACAGAAGGCTTCTCATATCACTCTTAGCCATTTTTGTCCTCCAGGCGACACGGTTATTGAAACCTTCCGGCCAGCTCAGCGCGCGGAACCGAGATCTGCTCGCCGTTTTCCAGATTCTTCAGGGCGAACGATCCTGATTTGACCTCGTTCTCGCCCACGATCAATGCAAAACGTGCTCCGATTTTGCTGGCGGTTTCAAGAGATTTTTTCAGCCGGAACGTTTCGTCTCCCAGCTCGACGACGACATCGTGGCGGCGCAATTCCCTTGCCAGGCTTGCCGCCTCGCGATCCATGCCGCTCCCCAGCGGAGCGATGTAGACATCCGGTTTGCGCTGGACCCCGGTTGCCGACTCCTGCAATGCCAGCACCAGCCGGTCTTCGCCAATGGCGAAACCGATCCCGGGAGCACTCGGCCCACCGAGAGATTCCGAGAGTCCGTCGTAGCGGCCTCCGCCGAGAATCGCATTCTGTGCCCCCAGAGCGCCGTGAGTAAATTCGAAGGCCGTGCGGGTGTAGTAATCGAGCCCGCGCACCAGCCGGTCGTTGAGCGTAAAGGGAACGCCGACGGCGTTCAGGATCGCCTGCACCTGCTCGAAATGCTTGCGACAGCCTTCATCCAGAAATTGGCTGATGCGCGGCAGCTTCTCGATGATCGGCTGATCCTCGGGAACTTTGCAATCAAACACTCGCAAAGGATTGGTAACCGCGCGGCGCTGGCAGTCCACGCACATGCCGGAAACCACTGGCTCGAGAGCTTTGCGCAACGCCTCGTTGTAGGCTGCGCGATCGCTGGTGCAGCCGACTGAATTCAGCTCCAGCGTCCAGTCCTTGATGCCCAGACGGTCAAGCAGAGTCGCCAGAAACTCCAGCACTTCCGCATCGCGCGCAGGAGACTCGCTGCCCGCGCTGGTCGGCCCGATGACTTCCGCTCCGATTTGATAGAACTGGCGGTAGCGTCCCTTCTGCGGCCGCTCGCGCCGGAATTGCGGGCCGATGTAGTAGAGCTTGTTCAGCCCGCGCTCCCAAAGCTTGTGCTCGATGTAGGCGCGCACTACGCTGGCGGTGTTTTCAGGCCGAAGTGTAAGAGACTGGCCTTTATCGCTTTGCGCGCGTCCGCGATCTTCCCAGGTATACATTTCCTTGGCCACGACGTCGGTCTCCTCGCCTACGCCGCGGGCAAAGAGTTCGGTCGACTCAAAGATCGGCGTGCGAATTTCATGAAAGTTGTAGGCGCGAAACACATCGCGCACCGCCGCTTCCACGAAATTCCATAGCGCCGTTTCCGGCGGAAGAAGATCGCGTGTTCCTCGGACAGCTTTGATCATGGTGGCTGGTCCTTCGTCGTTGGCCGTTGGCCCAGCCCCCTCAAGCCTGTCATCCCTGAGCGGAGCGGGCCGATTCGCTTGCGAATCGGCCTGTGGAGTCGAAAGATCCCTTGCAGCTCAACGCTTGTATGCGTTCTAAGCACTATCCGCGAGGCCTGAAGAACCAAAGACCGCAGCGTACGATGCGCAGCTGCTTCGCGAAGCGAAGCAGCCAATTCGCTCAGGATGACAGCGCTTTGCTGAGTCCTGAATGCTGAGTGCTGACGGCTGTTCCTACTGCCTCTCTTTCAGATACGAATCCTTGTACCCCAGATAGTTATTCGCATAACGCATGATGCTCTCAGTGTCGCGCGGTTCCAGCTTGCGGCGAAACTTGCCCGGCGAGCCCATCCACAGGGATCCCGGTTCCACGATTGTTTTCTCCGGAATCAGCGTTCCTGCGGCGATGATCGAACCGGCCCCGATACGCGCCCCATTCAGGATGATCGAGCCCATGCCGATCAGGCAGCGATCTTCGATGCTGCAGCCATGCAGGGTTACCGAGTGTCCCACGGTTACGTACCCGCCCAGGAAAACGTCGTGCTGCTCCTTCATGCCGTGCAGCACGCTGCAATCCTGGATGTTCGAATACGCACCCACGCGGATCGAATGCACGTCGCCCCGCAGAACTGCATTCATCCAGACGCTGGCGTGCTCACCCAGAACCACGTCGCCGATGATCTGCGCCGAGTCGTCCACGAAACACGACTCCGGGATCACCGGTGTCTTTCCTTTATAAGAACGAATCATGATGGAGACGAATCGCGCTCAAATTAGAAGGAAATTGAACATAACACGGGCGTGGGTTGGGACGTAAGGGGAGGGGACTTCGCCGGTAGCCAGCTTGAATTCAGTTGTGGGTGGAGCAGCGCTTTTAGCGCTGCAATAAGGGCGGCAGTGGCGGCTTCCGTTGCTGAAGTAACTCAGCGGCTGAAGCCGCCCGCAAGAGAGCTCCGATTCAATGCAGGCCTGAAGGCCTGCTCCACCCTTTTAAGCCGACGGCCCAGCCCTTCCGCCATTCTTACAGAGCGGTACAGACCGACTTCACCTGGGTGTAAAGCTCCAGAGCATCGTGCCCCATTTCGCGGCCCCATCCGGACTGCTTGTAGCCGCCAAATGGCAACGCTGCGTCGAACACGTTGTAGCAGTTGATCCACACCGTCCCGGCGCGCAGTTGCGACGCCAGCCGATGCGCCTTTCCGATATCACGCGTCCAGATTCCTGCCGCCAATCCGTACACGCTGTTATTGGCCTGCCTGACGACGTCGTCGTAATCGCTGAAGGGAATCGCGGAAACCACCGGACCGAAGATCTCCTCGCGCACCACCTTCATATTTTCAGTGGTATCGACCAGCACGGTGGGTTTGACGAAATAGCCCTTGTCGCCATGACGTTCGCCGCCGACCACGGCCTTCGCCCCTTCAGACTTGCCGCTTTCCAGAAAGCCGCAAACCCGGTTGAGCTGCTCTTCAGAAACCAGCGGTCCCATATCGCTGGAATCTTCCCAGCCCGGGCCGACCTTGATCTTCTTGGCTTTTGCGGAGACGCCGTCGACCACTTCGTCGAAGATGCTCTTCTCCACATAGAGGCGTGATCCGGCGCAGCAGCATTGTCCATGGTTAAAGAAGATGGCCATGGCAGAGCCAGAGACTGCCGACTTCAGATCGCCGTCGTCAAAAACGACGTTGGGCGACTTGCCTCCCAGTTCCAGCGACACTTTCTTGAGGTTTCCGGCAGCGGCGTGCAGAATCAGTTTGCCGACTTCCGTGGAGCCGGTGAAGGCAACTTTGTCGACGTCGGGATGCGCGGCCAGGGCAGCGCCCGCAGTCTCGCCATAACCTGGGACGATATTCACAACTCCATCCGGAATACCCGCTTCCTGCACCAGTTCGCCGAGGCGCAAACAGGAGAGCGGAGTTTGCTCGGCCGGTTTGATCACCACGGTGCAGCCGGTCGCCAAGGCCGGCCCCAGTTTCCAGGCGGCCATCAGCAAAGGGAAATTCCACGGAATAATCTGGCCGACGACGCCTACCGGCTGGCGCAGGGTATAAGCCAGAAAATTTCCGGAAATCGGAATCGTGTTGCCTTCAATTTTGGTTGCCCAGCCTGCCATGTAACGGAACAGGTCCACGGCCAGGGGCACGTCCGCGACTCGTGCTATCTTCAGGGGCTTTCCGTTGTCGAGCATTTCCAGTTCGGCAAACTCTTCCAGATTTTGTTCCAGCAGGTCTGCGAGCTTCCAGATCAGCCTTCCCCGTTCTGAAGCCGTCATTCTGGACCACGGGCCGGTTTCGAAAGCGGCGCGTGCCGCCTTGACCGCGCGTTCGATATCCTCCCGATCTCCTTCCGCTACCCGCGCCAGGATTTCTCCGGTAGCCGGGTTGTACGTGGGGAATGTCTTGCCGGAGGCGGCCTCCACCCACTGACCGTTGATAAGCATCTTGCGATTCTTGGAAATGTAGTTCGAGACTTTGTCGTCCATGTGAACGCCAGATAGTGCTGTTGCCATAGTTCCTCCTACGACCGTCCAGAATTGTAGTCCTTTTCGGGTGGCTGGAGCATTGCGTTTTGCGGGAAAGCGTCCGATTGAATGCGGCAGATTTTGGGAATTCAGCTGAAGAACGCGGCGGCGCGAACGACTGTAACTACCCATCGCGAATGGCCTGGGCCAGGGGATCCGATGGGCTGTTGCCGCCTAGTCGGAGACTGAGTAGCCGCAGGCTTGCCGGCAGGGCGGGCAATAATAAAGACCGTCGCTGCACAGGCGAATGTCGATCTGCCCCTGGCAGGAGCAGCAATACTTCTCGCAGTCGCACTTTTCTTCGCTCATTTCGCACTGCATGCAGCGATACTTGGTCTTGGTAGTAGTGGCCATGGGCGAACTCTAGCGCGGGCCGCAGGCGAGGGAAAGTTCCGTTGGTAACCAGCAGTTTGCGGGATTGGAAATTGGAGGAAGTCCCCCCGTGGGGTCGCCATGCTGAGCTTGCGAAGCCTGTGGAGTGCAGCGGATATGCGCTGGGGCGGCACCTCTTTTGCTGCTTCATTCGAGTTTGTGCATTAATCCCATGGTGCAGGCGGGCTGTCGGATCATGTTTAGTCGATTGCTGAGTTGTTAGGGGCGGCCTGGAATTGCCCCAGCACTTCCTGTCATGACGGAGCGACTTCTAAATCGGACGAAATGCCACAATCCTTACTGTCATGCACCCATAGAAATGCCAGACGCCATTCATCGAGAAGTAGGTTCATACCTGAGTAGGTCAGCCATGCGTGGAGATTTCGTAGGCGTCGCATGTGGCGAATGTAAGCATGCATACCCCTACAGCATCGCGGAGTTTCATGCGGCTGGCATGAGTGACACGCCGGACCCGTTTCATAGCGGCAAACTAAATCTTTTCCATGTATATCTCGAATGCGGAAACGAGGACTGCGAATTTCTGGCGGGAGTGTTCGCGCCCAGGCCCACACATGTTCAACTCGACGATTTAAGCGCTGAATTAGGTGAATGGGTAGTAGTCGGCGTAAGGTGCGTTTGCGGGATGATTTCTCTGTCCCCAAAACCATTCTCACTTCACCACCGCGAGCCTGGCTCCGATGACAGCACCGAGGCTACAACTTGGAAGCAGAGACGCTTTTCATACCCGCCCCCAGAACACGGTTCTTAAGGCCCTGCCCACCACGTCCCACAGTTGAAGCCATCGGCGAGCGCGTGTTAGGGTAATCAGTCTCACCATTTCAAGCAGCCCAGCACTGCTTTTGACCGAGGTTTCATTGCCCGCTGTTGAGGCGACAACGCCTGCCATCCGCAAGACCGCGCTCAACCCTGTTCATCGCCAGATGGGCGCCAAAATGGTCGAATTCAATGGCTGGGAAATGCCTGTCGAATACCCATCGGCGGGTGGCATTATCGCCGAGCACAATGCAGTGCGGACAGACGTCGGGATCTTTGACGTCAGCCATATGGGTGACATCCGCCTGGCCGGTCCCGAAGCCCTTTCCGCGGTGCAGCACATTTCCATGAATGACGCCTCGCGGCTCGCTGTGGGCCAGGCTCAATATTCTGCTTTGCTCTATCCGCAGGGAACGTTCGTCGACGACGTGGTAGTCCATCGGCTTGGTCAAGACGAGTATTTGCTGGTTATCAATGCCGGCACGCGGGAAAAAGACTTCAACTGGGTGCGCGACAACACCCGCCAGTTCAATTGCAAGGTCGAAGACCTCTCAGACGAGTTCACCCAGATCGCGATTCAAGGTCCGAAGGCCGTAAATCTGCTGCAGAAACTCACCGATGCCGATCTTTCATCGGTGAAATTTTATTGGGTCGCCAGGGGCACGGTATGCGGGCTGAAAAACATACTGATCGCACGCACGGGATACACCGGAGAGGACGGCTTTGAGATCTATGTGCCGTCCGACGACGTTACCAGCGCCCGGGTGTGGAAAGAGGTTCTGGAGGCTGGCAAGGAATTCGGTGTCGTGCCCTGCGGCCTGGGTTCGCGCAACACGCTGCGACTGGAGGCCAAGCTGCCGCTTTATGGTCACGAGATTTCGGACACCCTCAATGTCTGGGAAGCGGGTCTGGACCGCTTCTGCAAAATGGAGAAGCCGGAATTCATCGGCCGGGCCGCCTTGGAAATGGCTAAGGCTGAAGGGCCAAAGCAAACCCTGGTCGGCCTGGAGATGATTGACCGCGGCATCGCGCGCGACGGTTACAGGGTGCTCGACGATGCCGGAGGTGCGATCGGCTACGTCACCAGCGGTTCGCCTGCACCGTTCTTAAAGAAAAACATCGCGTTAGCCTATGTGCCCATTGAGTTCGCATCTCTAGGCAAGGAACTAAGGGTGGAAATCCGTGGTCAGGGGGTAAGGGCCGTGCTTGTGCCGACGCCCTTCTACAAGAAACCAAAAAAGACGTAAGCAGAGAAGGACCGGAGAACCGGAAGACTTAAGAGCGAGCAGAGCCAGAAGCCAGGAGCGCAGAGCTACCATGCCCTACCCAACCGACTACAAGTACACCAAAGAGCACGAATGGATCAAAGCCGATGGCAACAACGCGACCATCGGCATCACGCACCACGCCCAGGAATCCCTGGGTGACATCGTTTTTGTCGATTTGCCGAAGGTGGGGACAGAGGTCAGTGCCGGTAAGACGTTTGGCTCGGTCGAATCGGTAAAGGCGGTTTCCGATTTATACGCGCCGGTTTCGGGTACGGTGACCGACCTCAACCCTGACCTGGCCACCGCGCCAGAACAGATCAATAAAGATGCGCACAGCGCCTGGATGATCAAAGTAACGCTGAAGAATCCGGCTGAGTTGAATGCTCTGCTCTCCGCCGCCGACTACGAGAAATTTGTCGCTGAGGAAAGCTGATCCCCTGATACTGGGCTCGCGGTTATGACGTCAGCCCATTCAACAATCAAACTGACCTCGAGATACATCTAAAGAGTTTCATGCGCTATCTACCTAAATCTCCCGCCGACCGGAAGGCCATGCTGCAAGCCATTGGTGCCCGTTCGATCGACGACTTGTTCGGCCCCATTCCCGCTGAATACCGCCTGGAGCGGGAGCTCAAAGTGCCGCGGCAGATGGCCGAGTCCGAGATCGTGGACTGGTTTCGTGAGCGCTCCCGTGAGAACGGCGACAGCTACGCCACGTTCCTCGGCGCCGGGGCCTACTCTCACTACCGCCCGGTCATCATCGATTCACTGATTTCGCGCGGTGAGTTTCTGACGGCATACACCCCTTATCAGGCCGAGATTTCGCAGGGCACTCTGCAGGCCATTTTTGAGTTCCAGAGCATGATCTGCGAACTGACCGGCATGGAAGTGGCTAACGCCTCAATGTATGACGGATCCACGGCGGCGGCCGAAGCGGCCATGATGGCGGTGCGGGTCACTGGCAGGAGTTCGGTGGTCATTGCCCGGAGTCTGCATCCGGAATATCGCGAGGTGCTCGCCACCTATGCGCACCATCAGAACCTGCCGCTCTTCATCTGCGGGTTCGATGATAGCGGACGCTTGAATCTGGAGGATCTGGAGAAATCAATTACCCCGGACACAGCTTGTGTCCTGATCCAGTCTCCGAATTTCTTCGGAACGATTGAGGATGCCGCTGCCGTCGCGGAAATCGCCCACAAGAAGGGCGCCTTGCTCGTGGTATCGATCGCCGAAGCAGTTTCTTTGGGCATTGTCGAGCCGCCCCGCAAGGCAGACATTATCGCCATGGAGGCACAGTCCTTTGGCGTGCCTCTCGGCTTCGGGGGACCTTACTGCGGCGTGATCGCTACCCGTGAGCAGTTTGTCCGCCAGATGCCGGGGCGACTGGCCGGTCAGACCACGGATCGCAATGGCAAGCGGGGTTTTGTTTTGACCCTGGCCACTCGTGAGCAGCACATCCGACGCGAAAAGGCGACTTCGAATATCTGCACCAATCAGGCGCTGGTCGCCCTGATGGTCAACATCTTCATGACCATCTACGGCAGGGCTGGGCTGAAGGAACTGGCCAAGCAGAATCTGGCAAAGACTGCGTACGCTGCCGGACAATTCAGCAAGCATGCCAGCGTGCTCTTCTCAGGTGCGCCCCGTTTTAACGAATTCGTGGTTCAGACCAGTGAAGACCCCTATGCCGTCAACAGCCGGATCCTGGGGCACAAGATCGTTGGCGGCCTTCCGCTGAAGAAGTTTTATCCCGAACTCGGCAACGCCGCCCTGTGGTGCTGTACGGAGCTGACGACGCGCAGCGTCATCGACACCGCGGTAGGTATGGTCGCGGAAAGCGAGCGCTCCGTGAAAGCTGCAAAAGAAGAAGTCGATGTGCAGGAGGTGACGCGATGAAGCAACTGACGCGCAAAGCCACCCGCCACGTCAACCAGAACGAAGGCCTGATTTTCGAGAAGTCATCGCCCGGAAAAGCGGCATGGAAACTTCCTCCGCTCGATGTTCCGGAGGTTGACACTTCTTCATTGCTGGGTTCATCCGAAAGGAAGGATCTGGGCAACATGCCCGAAGTGAGCGAAATCGAGATCATCCGCCATTTCACCCGGCTTTCCACCTGGAACTATGCCATCGATCTGGGCATGTATCCGCTGGGGTCCTGCACCATGAAGTACAACCCTCGCGTGAATGAGCTGGTTGTTCGCCTTGAAGGCCTGGCCAACGGTCATCCATATCAGCCGGAGAAGATTTCGCAGGGGGCGCTGCGCATCATCAGGACGCTCAGCGATTGTCTGCTGGAAATCACCGGCATGGACGCGATCACTCTGCAGCCCGCCGCCGGCGCCCACGGGGAACTTACAGGGTTATTGATGGTTCGCGCCTATCACCAGTCGAAAGGCGCGCCTCGCAAGAAAGTACTTATTCCCGATTCCGCCCACGGAACGAATCCAGCGACAGCGGCCATGGTCGGCTATGCGGTGGAGAATTTGAAATCCAATGCCCAGGGCATGGTGGATGTGGCCGCGCTAACCTCGCAGATGAATGAAGACGTGGCTGCGCTCATGCTCACCAATCCCAACACGCTGGGAGTGTTCGAGCAGGAGATCCATAAGATCGCCGAAATCATGCACGCCAAAGGTGGCCTGCTCTATATGGATGGCGCCAACATGAACGCGCTCGTGGGCAAAGTCCGCCCCGGCGATTTTGGGGTGGATGTGATGCACCTGAACCTGCATAAAACATTTTCCACTCCGCACGGCGGCGGTGGTCCCGGCTCGGGCCCGGTTGCGGTAAAGCAGATTCTTGAACTCTTCCTGCCGACGCCCGTTCCTGTGACCAAGGCCGACGGCACGCTAGGCTTCGACTACGATCGTCCGCTGTCGGTGGGCCGGGTTCGCGCCTTCTACGGCAATTTCGGGATGTTCGTGCGCGCGCTCGCCTACATCCTCGCGAACGGTCCCGACGGTTTGCGTCAGACCACCGAAGACGCCGTGCTGAATGCCAACTACATCCGCAAAGGGCTGGAGGGAGTTTACGATCTCCCCTATTCCACGCCCAGCATGCATGAAGTTGTTTTCAGCGATAAGTTGCAGGCAAAGAAAAGTGTGAAGACGATGGATATCGCCAAGCGCCTGATCGACTACGGCTTCCATCCTTACACGACCGCGTTTCCGCTGATCGTGCCGGGCGCCCTGATGATTGAACCGACGGAGAGTGAGTCCAGGGAGGAAATGGATCTGTTCATTGAAGCGATGAAGTCCATCGCTGAAGAGGTCGAGCAGGATCCCCAAATCGTGTTGGACGCGCCGCACTCCACCCGGGTTTCCCGTCTGGATGAAACCGCCGCCGCCCGCAAGCCCGTGCTGAGATGGAAGCCATCGGCTGAACCTGCGTAGCGGCGTTGCACTTGCCTTACAATTCACATTACAAAAAGGGTGCAGACGCAGCCAGAACCCTGTGTCTTCAGCGCCCTCTGTGGTTAAATCTTGTCGTTGCCTCCAAAACAGCCGAAAGCCGCGGTTGAAAAGCCTGTAGGTCTTTTCTCATCTCCCGAGAAGCACAACGTAATTTTGTGCCTGCTCATCGTCGTTGTTACGCTGTTCCTGTACAACCCAGTCAACCGCCATCCCTTCGTCAACTACGATGACGACCGTTACGTCGTCGAGAATCCCCACATCCACAATGGTTTGGGCCTGGACACCCTTGGCTGGGCGCTTACCTCCACCGAGCAGGAAAACTGGCACCCGCTAACCTGGCTGTCACATGCACTCGATTACAGCCTGTTTCACCTGAACCCAACCGGACATCACTTCACGAACCTGCTGATTCACTCGGCGAGTGCCGTGCTGTTGTTTCTGCTGCTGGCATTTGCAACCGGCCGCATCGGACCGAGCCTGTTCGTGGCAATGCTGTTTGCACTGCACCCGATCAACGTTGAGTCGGTAGCCTGGATCGCCGAACGCAAGAACGTTCTAAGCACGTTTTTCTTTCTGGCGGCCATTGGCGTCTATGGATGGTATGCGCGCAAGCCGCACTGGCAGCGATATCTGGCGGTCTTAGGTTTGTTCGCGCTGGGATTAATGTCCAAGCCCATGGTGGTGACGTTTCCCTTTGTCCTTTTGTTGCTCGACTACTGGCCGCTGGGCAGAGTTGAGGGAAGCCCTGCAGGCAAGGTGCAAACGAAACAGTCTTCACGGTCCACGTTGCTCGTTGAAAAACTGCCGCTGCTTGCCTTCTCCGCCGGCAGCGCCGTCGTCACCATGTTTGCGCAACGAACTGGTGGCGCAATGCGTTCTGCCGCGCAATTTTCATTCGGGGTGAGACTGGAAAACGCCGTCGTGGCGTATGCCATGTATTTGTGGAAGACGATCTGGCCGTCTCATCTGGCGCCGCTCTATCCTCATCCGGGAGATTCGCTGGCGGCATGGCAGGTGGCGCTGTCCCTGCTGGCCCTGCTGGCGATCACTGGCCTGGTGCTGCGTTTCCGCAAGAAGGGATACCTGCTCGCGGGCTGGCTATGGTTTCTGGGAACGCTGGTTCCGGTGATCGGATTGGTCCAGGTCGGCGACCAGGCTATGGCTGATCGCTATGCTTACATACCGCTCATTGGCATCTTCGTGATGATCGCCTGGGGATTTGCGGATTGGACTGAGTCGCACGAAATTGGCTTCACCGCGCGAATCGTCCCGGCAATATGCGTCCTGCTCGCCCTGTCGGTTGTGACCCACCGGCAGTTGAGCTATTGGGCCAGTAATTACAACCTGTGGACGCACACGCTGGCCGTGACCGACAAAAACTTTATCGCAGAGGACAATCTAGGCGGCGCCCTGCTGCTGATGGACAAACCTGATGAAGCCTACTCACACTTCGAGGCTGCGTCGGAAATCAATCCGCGGGATCCGATGAGCCGCTCCAACGAGGGCGCTTATCTTCAGGAGCACGGACATGTGAATGAAGCCATCGAGCAGTACAAGCGAGTAATCACTCTAACGTCCGATCCCGGGCTTCTGGCTGCAGCGTATGCCAATCTGGGCACCGCCTATCGCACCCTCGGCGACGATCAGCAGGCGCAAGAAAATTATCAGCATTCACTTCGGCTCAACTCGAGCCAGGCGAATGCCTATCTGGGTCTTGGTCAGTTGATGGAAGGGCAAAAAAAACTGGCGGAAGCGATTGAAAACTACTCGCGGGCGGTCGAGATCCGCCCAACTGATCGAGGATTGTTTTTCCTGGGGCGCGCTCTCGAGAAGGCGGGGCGTCGAGCCGAAGCGCTGGCAGCTTACCAGCAAGCGCTGAAAATTTCACCCGATATGGCAGAGGCACAACATGCGGTGGATGCATTGGCCGCAAAGCCGAATTAGCCATCCACCGCATTTCAGGTTCGGGAGTGTTACTTCTTTTGGCTGATATCTACTCCTGCGCGTGTGGAATCCCAATCGATGTGCATCGCGCATGTCGATCCCGTCTGGTCAAAGCCAATAGTGAAATTCTCCGCGGGCGAGGGTAGCTGTGAAACTCTCATATCGGTGCGCGCCAGGTCGTCCCCTTCCCCCGGATAAGGAATGCCCCACTCGCCAGTTTTCTTGCTGATGATCAGCGTCCATTTGTCAGCATTGGGGATGGTGAAAATTGTGTAGCTGCCGGCGGGCACGTCTTTGTCTCCGATTTTAACATTCGTATCGGTCACGAGCGTAGTGGCGTCGTTAGCGCCGGTACGCCAGACCTGGCCGTAAGGCACCAGTGAGCCAAAGATCTTGCGCCCCTTCACTCGAGGGCTGGAGTAATCGGTCTTGATGCTCTTGCCGTCAGAAAATTTGCATTGAGCCTGGGCGGATGGGCTGGGACGCTTGCTAGCGTCCTGAGCACAAGCAACCAGCGCGAGTACGGGAAGTAAAAGAGCCGAAAGTGCGACGCGTGTTTTCATGAATCTCTCCTTGACACAATTTAAACTTGGCCTCCAGCTTTTGGTTGCTCGCGTCCAGCCAAATCCGAAAGGGGCGAAGCCAGGAGCTAGAAACCAGAAGCGTTCCTAATGCTTTGACGTAGCGTTGCAAACTTGGACAGCACGCCCGCAATTATGCGCCAACCTGGGCAGCCGCTACAATTACACCATGCCGGTATTCGATGAGAAGCAGGAAGAACTGGAGCACTACGAGACCATGATGGGTGTCCCGCGCGGCCGCCTGGCCGTCACCATGGATATGATCACCGACGCCATGGCCTTGGTCGGACAGCATGGCGTTTATTGCCAGAGCCAGCGCTGGCCGGGCAAACCGGTGCTCGATATCCAGATCGTGATGAAAAACCTGACCGACGCCAAAGAACTTATCCAGAGCGTGATGGCGGAGTTGAGCAAGCCAACCTGAGGCCTAGTCAATTTTTCTAGCGCGCCAGTTTCTGGTCGAAAAACTTCGCCATCAGTCCGAGGCACTCTTTGGTCTCGGGCAATTGGAAGTGATACCAGAACGCGTGTGGCAAAGCCTCAAACACAACCAGTTGCGCATCATTTCCTGCTCGCAAAAGTGCGCGATGGAACAGAGCGGTGTCGCTCAGGAGCAAATCGCGCGTGCTGGTTACCAGCAGGGTCGGAGGCATTCCCCTAAGGTCCGCGAACAAAGGAGACAGAACCGGGTCGCGGCGATCCGTTGCGCCCGGATAGGGATCGTCGGGCGCGCGTTTGGGATCGGCAGGCTGCAACTGCCCGGGAAGTCCGTCCAGCGTGAAAATTTCCCGCGAGTCGCTGGGGCGGCTGAAGTCAGCCAGAACCGAAAAAGCTCCAAGCGCCGCTGGCAAAGGAAGGCCCAGCTGTTTGAGCCGAACCGCCACCTCACAAGTAAGGATGGCTCCGGCCGATGTTCCGAAGATTCCGATGCCTTGCGGCTTGTAGGTTTTCAACAGTTCTTTGTAGACCGCGACCACATCGTCGACCGCGGCCGGAAATGGATTCTCGGGCGCAAGCCGGTAATACACGGACACAACTTTGATCTTGGCCAGGCTCGCGATGGGAATGCCCTCGATCAACGAACCGGAGTCGGAGACGAACCCGCCACCATGCAGATTGATCAGCACCCGGCCGCGATTGGCTTCAGGCATTCCCGGAGGTGTGATGACATCGGTGCGAACTCCCGCGATGCTCACTTCCTCAACGTTGACCGGATAGAGCTGGCGTGCCTCGGCGGAATCCTTCTTGCGCCAGGCGTCGGTGGCGATGCGCCTTTCGGCCAATGTCTGCGGCTGAGATTTTTTCTCCGCTAGCGAAGCCAGCCATTTCTGCGCTTCAGGACTGATGGAGGAGGGCGGAGGGATTACGCGGGTGACGTGCGCCGTGCCGTCAGTGTCAAAGCTGGCGGAGTCCGCTTGCGGAGCCGGACTGGACTGCGCGGCCAGGGGCAGGCAGACTGCGAATGCAATGACAGCAGCGCGGAGGGAGTCGACGAATGTCATGCCGACATTTGTATCAGACCCAGCAGGAGAGAGGAACGGAACTGGAACAAGAGTGACTCGGGAAGGGCACGACTTCCAGTCGGGCCGCAACCAGCTGGCGAAAGACGCCGGCTTCAGTCGCTGCGGTTGGCTCCTTCATCGCACATCGACGGCCAGTTCGCTCTCCGAAACCGATACAGCACCTACGCCAACGTGTACTTCCCGCGCTCAATCATTTTCTGCGCGATCTGCTGTCCGCAGTTCAATCGTATTGAACGGCTCATGCTTCGCCAGGCGCCGCAGAATCGCCAGTTGGGTTCGCAACATGTCGCCCTCTGCGACCGCTGCGATAATTTTCTTTGCCGCGGCTTCGATCTTGTCCATCGCCTGCGAGAGATAGATGCGAGTCATGGCGATCGGAAGCGCCGCGCCGGCTTCGCCCTTACTCTCCGCCATCTTTTGCGCCCGCAGCACTGCGGACTCCATGGCATAGGTCTCAATGACGATGTCGGCGATTGCGCCCATGACTTCCTGCTGATCCTGAATCGCCTGCATGTATTTCTGCGTGGCTGCTCCGGAGACAAACAGCCCGAGCTTCTTGGCCTGCGCCACCAGTTTGCGCTCGTCCGCCAACGCACCTTCCAGTTCTTCGCCAACGCTCGGCCCGGCCAGCACTTCGTCCATCAACTTCTTGATCGCCGGCATCAGCGGCAATTGTCCTGACATGGCGCGCTTCAGCAGGAACCCGGTGATGATCAGGCGGTTGATTTCGTTGGTGCCTTCAAAGATGCGGTTGATGCGCGCATCGCGATACGCGCGTTCGGCGGGATATTCTTCGACGAAACCATAGCCGCCGTAGATCTGCATGGTCTCGTCCACGACGTAGTCGATCATCTCCGAACCCCAGACCTTGATGATCGAGCACTCCACCGCGTACTCCTCGATGGCCTTGCGGGTTTCTTTGGCCGCGTCGGCGCTGGATTTATCGACTTCTGCGAGAGCCACGTCCATCATGCCCACGGTGCGGTAGACAAGAGCTTCGCCCACATAGATGAGCGTCGCCATGTTGGCGATTTTTTCGCGGACCAGGCCAAAGTCGGCGATCACTTTATTGAAGGCCTTACGCTGCTTGGCATAACCGATGGAATTTTCCAGCGCCACCCGCGCTCCGCCCACGCACATCGCACCCAGCTTGAAGCGGCCAACGTTCAAGAATGTTGAACGCAATGACGTGTCCCTTACCGATTTCGCCCAGAACGTTTTCCGCGGGAACCTTGCAGTCGTTGAGAATCAGCGGGCAGGTGGAAGATCCGCGAATGCCCATCTTGTGTTCTTCCGCGCCGACGGAGAATCCGGGAAAAGTCCTTTCCACCAGGAACGCGGTGAACTTCTCGCCATCAACCTTGGCGAAACACGGTGAATAGATCGGCGAAGCCGGCATTGGTGATCCACATCTTCTCGCCGTTCAGGATGTAATGCGTGCCATCGGGCGAAAGCTGGGCGCGGGCGCGGCAGTTGAGCGCGTCCGACCCGGAAGAAGCTTCCGACAAAGCATAGGCGCCAACAATTTCTCCAGCCGCCAGCCTGGGCAGATACTTCTTCTTCTGATCTTCGGTGCCGAAATAAACTATAGGCAGCATTCCAATACCGCTGTGTGCCGCCCCAGGTGGTGGCAAAGCCGGCATACTTGGCGATGTGGTCGGCGATCACCGCGGCGGTGACTTTGTCCATTTCCAGCCCGCCATAGGCCTCGGGAATCTCGACTGCGCTCAGGCCCAGGTCGCCAGCCTTCTTCAGCAGATCGCGGCGTGATGGAAAAGTCTTTGTGCTCGATTTTCTCGGCATTGGGAAGAATCTCGTTGACCGCGAACTCTTCCGCGGTCTGCCCGATGAGCTGGTGCTGCTCGGTGAAATCCTCGGGAGTGAAGACTTCGTCAGGTTTGCGCTGCTTCGAGCAGAAAGCTGCCGCCGGAAATTTTGGTGCTGGGAATTGCGGTGGTGGCCATTGAGAACCCCTTTTAACCACCAGGGACACAAAGTAACACGAAGGAATTTGTTTGGTTTCTTTCGTGTACCTTAGTGCTCTTTGTGGTGATCGCCTTTACTTCCAATCCGTACCGTTTACGAAGCGTCCAAGCCCGTCCTTCAAATGCACAACATTGAAGTTTATAAGCAGGCCGAGGGATTTGCCACTGAGTTTGAGGTACGAAAGGAGTTGGGCGTGATGGACAGGGAGAATGCGTCGACGGACTTGATCTCTACCACCACAAGGTTTCCACAACCAGGTCCATCCGATAGCCAGGTCGAGTTTTACTACGCGATAGACAACCGGAAGACCAACCTGAGCCGACGAGTGGAATCCCGCGTCAACAACTCATACTGCAGACAGGCCGTATATGTACTCTCCAATAGACCAGGGCCGAGCTCGGAATGAACCTTCATCGCAGCTGTAATGATTGCGTGGCTGACTTCGTGTGCAGTGATTGTGTGGATAGGCGCGGTGGCCATGACAGTGAGCTTCTTCGGCAGCAATTGTTCTTCTCGGCCGGGCGGCGAGCGGTTAAACCGGTCTTGGGGAGTTTAACCTATGAGATGTTCTCGAAAATCCCCGCCGCCCCCATGCCGCCGCCGACGCACATGGTCACCATCCCGTAGCGCGACTTGCGCCGTTTCATTTCGCGAATAATCGAGGCGGTCAGCTTCGCGCCAGTGCAGCCCAGCGGATGCCCCAGTGCGATGGCTCCGCCGTTTGGATTCACTCGCTCGAGATCCAGCCCCGCTTCTTTGATCACGGCCAGCGCTTGCGCCGCGAAAGCTTCGTTCAATTCGATCACGTCGATGTCGGATAGCTTTAGGCCTGCTAGCTTCAGAGCTTTGGGGATCGCGTATACCGGACCGAGCCCCATCTCCTCGGGCTTGTAACCGGCAGTTGCAAAAGATACGTAACGCACCAATGGTGTGATGCCCAGCGCCTTGGCGCGCTCGGCGGACATCACCACCGCGGCGGCCGCGCCGTCCGAAGTTTGCGAAGCGTTCCCCGCCGTCACCGTCCCCTTGACATGGAACACCGGCTTCAACGCCAGTAGAGCTTCAAGCGAAGTGTCGGCGCGGGGGCCTTCATCCACTTTAAAAACTATTTCCTGGCGCTTGGGCTTGGACCCGTTCGGAGTGGTAAAGCTGACCGGGACCGGCACCGTTTCGTCTTCGAATTTGCCCGCCTGGATCGCAGCCAGAGCATTCTGATGGCTGCGCAGCGAGAATTCGTCAGCCGACAGTCGCGTGATCCCCAGGCGCTGCCCGACTCGCTCGGCGGTCAGGCCCATGGTGAGGTATGAATCTGGATAATGTTCCACCAGCCAGGGGTTCGGTGAAATCTTGTGCCCGCCCATTGGGATCATCGACATCGATTCGGTTCCACCCGCGATGATGATCTCCGCGCCGCCACTCATGATGCGTTCAGCCGCCATGGCGATCGACTGCAATCCAGATGAGCAGAAGCGATTGATGGTGATCGCCGAAACCTCCAGGGGCAATCCGGCGCGCAACGATGCTATGCGCGCTACGTTCGAACCCTGTTCAGCTTCGGGGGTGGCGCACCCGAGAATCACATCTTCGATCTCTTTGGGATCAACCTGCGGCACTCGGTCGAGTGCGCCCTTGATGGCGATAGCAGCAAGTTCATCGGGCCGGGTAGCGCGGAGCGTGCCTTTGAAGGCGCGTCCCACGGGGGTGCGAACGGCGGAGACGATGACGACTTCACGCATAGGGAACTCCTGACTACAGTTTAGATGTTTTGACCCTCATTTTTGATTGAAGAATAGTGGTGCTGTTGACTGTCACTTGCTCAGGGGACGGATTACTCCAAGGTTACCGACTTCACCAGGTTCCTCGGCCGGTCCACATCCAGACCTTTCTTGACCGTCATGTAATAGGCGAACAGCTGCAGGGGCACTATTTCCAGAAGCGGCAACAATAACTCCGGTGCGTGCGGGACAAAGATTGTATGGTCGGCCAGGTTAAGCAAATCCTCGTCGCCCTCCGATGCGATCGCGATAACTCGCGCTGACTGCTGCTTGAATCCCCGAATATTGGCGAGATTCTTTTCGTGACGAAGCACTGAACCTGAATCTTCGCGATCGCAGGTCGCGATGATCACCACTGGCAGGTTCTCATCAATCATGGCGTTGGGGCCGTGCTTGGTTTCTCCCGTGGGATAGCCTTCGGCGTGGATGTAAGAAACTTCCTTGAGCTTAAGGGCTCCGTCCATGGCAACCGGATAATGAATCGCACGGCCCATGAACAGGAAGTCTTCCACTTTGTAAAACTTGTCGGCCAGTCGCTCACAAGCGGCCGGCGCCGTCTTCAGAAGAGTTTCCAGTTGTGCCGGCAGATCCAGCAACTCTCGAATGTACTTGCCTGCGCTGCTCTTTCGAAAACTTGCCACGTACCTGTCCCAGATACAGCGCAAACAGATACAAGCACCGCCATCTGGGCGGTGAAGGCTTTGGTGGAAGCGATGCTGATCTCCGGCCCTGCATGGGTATAGAGCACGCCGTCAGCTTCGCGGGCGATGGTGGAATCCACAACGTTCGATATGGCGACGGTGCGAGAGCCTTTGGCTTTGGCCTCGCGCTGGGCGGCGGTTGTGTCGGCGGTTTCCCCTGACTGGGTGATCACAATGGTGAGTTCGCCGGGGCCGATCAGCGGATTGCGATACTCAAACTCGCTGGCGTAGTCGACATCCACCGGGATGTTGACCAGATCCTGAATCATGTATTGGCCAGCCATGCCGGCGTGCCGGCTGGTCCCCGACGCAACAATGTTGATGCGTCGCAGGGCGCGTAGTTCCTCCGTGCTGATGCGGACATCATCGAGTCGAACGACTGTTTCTTCGAGCGAAACGCGGGGCGCGATCGTATCCCGCAGGCCCTGCGGCTGGTCGAAGATTTCCTTCAGCATGTAGTGGGGGAATCCACCTTTGTCAGGCATTCCATTCTTCTCCTGAATATTTGCGAGGTCATCAAATTCCGGCTCCGTGAACAATTGTTCTTTTCACTTCGCCCGCGGCACTCAGCACCACCAGATCGGCGGGGGCGCCCGGTTTCAACCAACCACCGTCGGAACCCGTGACCCGCGCCGGATTCAGAGTTGCCAGCCGAACCGCCTGCTGCAAATTCCACTGCGCAAACTTCATCACGTTACGAACCGCGAGGTCCATGGTCAGAATGCTGCCGGCCAGGTTGCCACCATTCATGACCATCCCGTTTTTTACTTCCACGTCGAGCGAGCCCAGGCGGTAGTGGCCGTCGGGCATGCCGGTCGCGGCGGTGGCATCGGTGATAAGTACCGCACCCTCCGGACCCTTGGCCTTGAGAAACAATTGAACGACCGCCGGGTCCACATGAATTCCGTCGACGATGATGTCGGCGGAAAGACGCGCATCTGTCAACACCTCGCCGAGAATTCCAGGATCGCGATGGCCCAGCGGCCGCATGGCATTAAAGGTGTGAGTGGAGTGGCGGGCGCCCGCAGCCATTCCCGCTCGAGCAGCGTCGATGTGGGCGTCCGAGTGTCCCAGGCTCACACAGACTCCTCGCTTTGCCGCTTCTTTAATCACCTCTATAGCGCCGGGCAGTTCGGGGGCGATGGTCAGCAGGCGAATATGCCCGCGCGCAGCCTGCCAGAAGCGCTCGAAGGCAGCCAATGAGGGCGGCAACAAATCTTCCGGCGGATGCACTCCCCGCCGGCAATGACTGATGAACGGACCCTCCAGATGAATTCCCAGGGGTCGCGCCCGAAGCTCACGGTCGCTGGAACTGCCATCGGCGGAAGAGCCTGCTGCGCCGTTTTTTTTCGCCGCTTCAATCGCAGTCCGCCAGCCGCTCCAGCGCGGCGAGGGTTGCATCCAGCGGGGCAGTGACCGTAGTAGGGAAGTAGCTGCTCACGCCGTGCTGCGCCAGAAGATGCTCCATGGCTGCCAGGGCGCCGGCGCCACCTTCCATCACATCGTGGCCAGCCCCGCCGTGGATGTGCAGGTCAATGAATCCGGGCGCCAGGATGCCGCCGGGAAAATCCACTTCGCGGCTGCCGTCGGGCACGGCACGCTGAGCCCGCGATGTGACTTCAACGATGAACCCGTCCTCCACCAGCAACAGTGGCTGCTCGATCCTCTCCAAAGGCGTGAATAAGGTCGCGGCAGAGATCGCAATCATGGGATTTCGATGCTATATAGCACGAGACTATTCTATAGGAAATTCTCGATTAGACGATTGCATTCAAAAGTGCAGGCGGTAAACATCGACCGATAGCATGGCAGAGACGCAGCTCTGCTACGTCTTGCTGGCGTTGTCGCAAACGATCTGTAAGAAACAACATTTCCGCAGACAATGCGACCACGACCCGCGGTGGTCCGGCCCCGTTCCGATCCAGTGATGGATGCTATACTTTTACCGGAATCACCTTTTCGGCCCGGTGTCCCTTCGGCCCATGTGGTTCCAGTGATCGTGTCCGTCGATCTTGTCGGGGAGTGGCTCAGCCTGGTAGAGCACCTGGTTCGGGACCAGGGGGTCGGAGGTTCAAATCCTCTCTCCCCGACCAATTATCTCGAAGGAAGTAGAAGAGTTATGGGCTCTGCCGCGCCAGCCCCTTTATCGTCTCTTGTTGGACTGTGCCCAAATTTGTGCCCACCCAACCGTTCGACGGCAGCCAGTACAGTGTCTTCGGAAGGATGAACATATCTTGCCGAAATAGCCACAGAACTGTGACCAGCAATTCGAGCGAGCGTCCAAGCATCGCACCCGGAAGCACCAAGCCGCGTTAGAAAAGTGTGGCGCAGGCTGTAAAGGACGAATGGACGAACCCCTGAGAGACAGAGAGCCTTCTTGTGCTGTTTCTTCAGGCTGGATCGGTCAACATGACCGTTCCGGGTCTGGGCTGGCCATACCCATCCTTCAGATGGCCTCTGTGCAGCCTCCCATCGGGCCTGCAACAGTGCCCGGACCCGTGGAGTCATCGGCAGAACTCGGCGCGCCGCCGCCGTCTTACCGTGGGTTACAAGTAGAGATCCATTCCGACCATTTATCCACGTGACTGTCTCCCATCGGAGACGGTAACACTCGTCCGGTCGCATCCCAGTGTCGGCTAAGACCGTGGCGATCGAGGCCAAGAGTTCCGAGGCTGCAGCGAGATAGCGTGCTTCCTCGTCCTCTCCACGACGTGTTCCCGACGACGTTCCCCGGGCAATAACTTAATCCTGGGTGCTTTCTCAATCGCACCCCACTCAACTGCAATGTGCAGCATGCGCCGCAGGACCTGAAGCGAGCTATTCACCGAACTGACCTGCAATCCTTGTGCCTGACGCCACGCAGCGAAATCGGACGCTCGTTCGCTCGTGATTTCGTTAAGGCGCAGCGAAGCCAAGGGTTTGTATTTGCCGACTACGCGAAGCCCAGGTCGGTAATAGTCGAGCCATGTCTTTGAGCAAGTAGCAGACTGTGCCCAAGGTGCAAAACGCTTCTCAATAAACTCAGCCAGAGTGGGAACCGTCTTTTTGTCCCTGATACCCACTTCCCCCTTGGCCAAGCTGGTCCTTTGTGCTGCCTCCATCTGCCGCGCTACTTTGTCGTTGCCCTGCTTCGAAGACTCCCGCACCATGCAGCCCTGCCACATGAACTTGTACCAGTACACTTCCCCACGCTTGTAGATACCCACAATTCACCTCGCCTTCTGTTTTGCTTTCCCGCTTCCCTTTGGTCTGCCGCCGAGCTTGCCCCATTCCTGCATCTTGCGCACGAATTCCTTCTTGCCCCACTTCTTCTTGCGGGCCTCGGCGCTCTTGCGGCCCAGGAGGCTTGCTGCCTTGTTCAGATCTGTCACGTATGGCATTATAACCTAACGTTAGGTTAATTGGGAGATTAAAATGTTTTAGCCAAACCCTCGTTGGAGCCCCGCCCAGGTAGTGTTCGTAGCCCCGCCCAGGTCGTTGACTTGCTGCCGCTGTCCGCCTACTATGGGGCGCCACTGCTCCTTCGTCGATGATCGGCCAAACCATCTCGCACTATCGGGTTGTAGAGAAGCTGGGCGGAGGTGGTATGGGGGTGGTGTATAAGGCCGAGGACACCCGGCTCCATCGCTTTGTCGCACTCAAATTCCTGCCCGATGAAGTAGCCAAAGACACCCAGGCTCTCTCCCGTTTCCAACGTGAGGCTCAGGCTGCATCGGCTCTCAATCACTCCAATATCTGCACGATTTACGACATCGGCGAGGAGGACGGTCAGGCGTTCATCGCCATGGAGTTCGTCTCGGGAAAGACACTTGATAGGTTGATCCCCCGACATGGGTTGCGGGTGAATGAGGCGCTGAAGCACTCAGTGCAGATTGCCGATGCGCTGGCAGCGGCGCATAAGGCGGGGATTGTCCACCGCGATCTGAAACCTGGCAACGTGATGGCGACCGAGCACGGGCTGGTAAAGGTACTTGACTTCGGCCTGGCGAAGCTCACTGAATCTGCCGCCCCCGGTGAAGACGAAGCGACGCGCACTCTCAAGCCGACAACGGAAGAGGGCGCGATCGTCGGGACCATCTCCTACATGTCCCCCGAGCAGGCCGAGGGCAAGAAGGTAGATGCACGATCTGACATCTTCAGCTTTGGCGCACTGCTCTACGAAATGGTGACGGGGCGGAGGGCATTCCAAGGCGACTCCGAAATCGCTACGCTGAGCGCGATCTTGCGCGAAGAACCAAAACCGGCCGGCCAAGTCGTAGAAGGCTTGCCACGCGAATTGGAACGCATCATTGCACGCTGCCTGCGCAAGAACCCGGAGCGGCGCTTCCAGGCCATGCCCGATCTAAAAGTCGCGCTGGAGGAACTGAAGGAGGAATCGGATTCGGGCACGCTGGAAGTTGTGCCTGCGGCGCGGCGCCGCCGTCCCAGGTGGCTGATCGGGGCAACTGCACTTCTCGTGGTGTTGACCCTGGCCGGTGCCCTGTGGCTTGTTCATTCAACTGGTAAGACGCCCGAACCTGCGCTCACCGCTATCCCCCTTACCACCTATCCAGGTTTTGAGTTAGACCCAAGTTTTTCGCCAGATGGCACCCAGGTGGCGTTCGACTGGGATGGAGAAAAGCGGGACAACCAGGATATATACGTCAAGTTAATCGGCACCTCCGGTCCTCCGCTTCGTCTGACCACCGATCCGGCTGCAGACATCAGTCCCGCATGGTCGCCGGATGGGCGCTACATAGCATTCCTTCGAGCATTTTCCCGAGAGAAATTAGCGGTATTCCTGATACCTGCCCTGGGAGGGCCAGAGCGCAAGCTAGCAGAGTTCTCCGGTTTAGGCCCCCCGGGCTTGCCGAATCCTTATCTGGGTTGGTCGCCCGACGGCAATTCGCTTGTGATCAGTGACACAGACTCCCCGACAGAGCCTTATGCCTTGTTTCTGTTGTCGCTCGACACCGGTGAAAAGAGAAAGCTGACTGATCCGCCGGCACACTGGACCGGCGATAGTTCACCAGCCTTCTCCCCAGACGGGCGCACTTTAGTGTTCACCCGACACATCGATGCTGGCCTCGGCGATGTCTACGAGTTGCCCTTCTCAGGAGGACTCAAGCCCGCGGGAGAAGCAAGACGGATAACATTCGATAATCACGGCGCCTTGAGTCCAGCCTGGACTACTGACGGGCGGGAGATTCTGTTTTCTGACGGGAGCCATCTGTGGAGAATTGTCGCCCCTGGCTCGACGGGGCGGGACGCTAAGCCTCAAGCCATAGCCTCGCTAGGCGAAAATATCTGGAGCCTCGCGATCTCCCGCCGTGGGCAGCGTCTGGTTTACCAGCACAGCGTTTTTCATAGCACTATTTGGCGCATGGTAGCGCCCCTTCTGGACGGCGCCCCGGCTTCTCGTAATCTCAAGGGCCTGAAACCGGTCAATGGTCCTGCCCCCTTTATCTCTTCGACCCGAAATGACTCTTCTCCTCAGTTCTCACCGGACGGCAAGAGAATCGTTTTCGTGTCGAACCGCTCGGGAAATCTGGAGATCTGGGTATGCGACAGCGATGGTTCGAATCCCGTCCAATTGACCTCTTTTCGCGGTCCAGCCGTCACAACTCCGCGCTGGTCTCCCGACGGCGGACGAATTGCCTTTGACTCCGATGCAGAAGGGGAGTACGACATTTGGGTGATCGGCGCGAACGGAGGGAAGCCGAGCGCATGACTACCCATCCGGCGAACGATGGCAACCCGAGTTGGTCGCGAGACGGACGGTGGATCTACTTTGACTCTGCTCGCACAGGAGAGCAGCAGGTGTGGAAGATGCCGGCTGACGGAGGCGATGCGATCCAGGTGACGCGGGACGGTGGCTTCGCGCCGCTTGAATCGCCGGATGGTAAATTTCTTTACTATACCAAGAGCTCTGAGGATCACGAGCCTGTGGAGGATTCCCGTCGAAGGTGGTCAGGCCACCAAGGTTCTGGAAGGCTTGAGTAACTATCTCAATCTGGCCATAGTGGACGGCGGTGTATTCTTTGTTCCCGACCGAGGAGTCGCTGCAAGCTCGTCCATTCGGTTCTTGAGCTTCGCGACGAACAAGATCAGACCTGTCGCCAACTTTGATGAGCCTCTTGACCTTGGCGCGTCAGGTGGTGTGTCGGTTTCTCCCGATGGCCGGTCGATTCTCTATACGCAATTCGAAGCAGGCAGCGAGTTG
>CAVXGY010000006.1:0-615183 GCA_963761385.1 Terriglobia bacterium
CACCCGGTAGCAACGCTTGTCGGGACCGGCGCCGGGAGCGAACTCAATCTTGCAATTTGGCACTACCTCTTTCACCATGTCGGCCAGTTCATCGAATCAGGTAATTCTCCTCGTTGATTCCGACGTTGAAGGCCTGGTTGAACACCACATTCGTTGGGGCCGTCATCAACGCCAGAAATGCCCGCGAAATGTCTTCGATGTGCACGATCGGACGCCACGGCGTTCCATCGCTCTTCATGAGCACCTGGCCGGTGGTCATGGCAAATGCGACAAGGTTATTCAGTACCAGATCGAAGCGCAGCTTCGGCGAAACTCCGTAAGCGGTGGCGTTGCGCAAATACACGGGACAGAACTTGCTGTCCGCCAGCTCCGCGAGATCACGTTCGACCAGAACTTTCGACTGGCCGTAGGGCGTAACCGGATTGAAGCTGCTGGTCTCATCCAGCATGTCGTCTCCGGCCGATCCGTAGGTGCTGCAGGATGACGAGAACAGGAAGCGCGGAACGCCCGCTTCCTTGGCTTTCCGAGCCAGCGAATGACCCAGATGATTGATGTCAAACGTCAACTGCGGGTCGAGATTCCCAACGGATCGTTGGACAGAGCGGCCAGATGGACCACCGCGTCAATGCCCTTGAGGTCGGATGCCTCAACGTCGCGGAGATCTTTGACGATCTCCGGAACCACGACCGGCTCCGCTCCAAAAGTGCAGGAGCGATACAAATGCGTGTCCAGACCGACAACCTCGTGGCCCGCTTTCAGAAACATCGGCACCAGAACCGTCCCGATGTAACCGCCATGTCCCGTAACCAGAACTCTCATTGGAAAATACCCTTTCCCTAGTTATTCGTTATTTCGCCGTTTTGACCCGTTTGCCTGTCTAGCCGCTACGAACTTCAAGGATGACACTACGTTACCAATTACAGGCTCAGAAAAGGGGGCGCTAACCGTTGCCGATACTAGATTGAAACTCTAGTCTAAACCGTCGATTCCCCGCCGGGAACCGTGAATACTCATGGTAGCCGATCGTCCTGAAGCTCCTGAAGTCACTTAAGTACCCAGATCGTGAGGAACTTCCAGTTCGCCGGTAGTTCGGCCCGGCCTCTCCCGCCTGGGGTCAATTGCGGCTACCAAAAGTGATGCACCAGTAATTTGAACATGGGGAAGCCGAGGTTCGCCCCGACTCCGTAACGCTGCAGTTTCAGGAGCGCCGCTTCCCCGTCATTGGAGCCCGAAGTTGTGGTCACTGCGGCGGCAATTCCCCGACTCTGCAAGAATTCCACGGTTGTCGATCGTGATGGCGGGGACGGCCGTTCGGATACGCAAAGAACCTGCAAGGCTGTCCTGTCAGGAGCTCTACGGAATCCGCCGAACATGAAATCTCACTCGATTGCTGCTCCCGGGATAACGAACTCAGAATCGGATGAGTCACCGTGTGGGCGCCGAACTCCACCAGCCCCGACTGAACCATTTCCCTGATTGAACCCGTATTCAGAATGCGGAAGGGCGATCCGGCCCGGAACTCAACCACCGGATCGACAGCCAGCTCTGCGTAAATCCTCGCCAGGAACGAGCTAATCTCCGCCGCCGGGTGCTCCTTGATCGAAGCCTGAAGCCGGGGCAGAGGCATTGGCTTTGGCGCCAGATCCCGACAAATCCAGCTTCGCATTCTCCCAGCGCATGCTTGTTTTTCGCGTGCGCGATAACGCGTCGATGATGTGACAAAACCAGATAGTATCGGCGGTGTCCACAAAGCCGGTGGTCAGGAAAATTGTCGCCGGAACACCGCGCTTCTTCAGCACCGGAAACGCCACGTCAAAATTGTTCTGATACCCGTCGTCAAAAGTAATCACTGCGGTGGGTTTGTCGACTTGACCCTGTTGCAGCAACTCGACAGCAGACGACATCGGCACCACCGAGAAATTCCGGCTGAGGTATTCGATTTGCCGCTGGAAAGAATCCTCGGCCAGAAAACACCAGTCGCTGACAGGAAGGGGCTCCCGCACCACTGCGTGATACATGACGATGGTCAGCCCATGGCGGTGGAAGCGAGAGTGCAAAACACGGTGAAGACCAGTAGCGGAGACCAGAGAGGCTCCCAGGGATTTCACGGAATTCACCATGCGGCAGAATCAATCATCCGGAAGATGTAACCAAAACTACCGCGTTACCGACAGCTCCTCTTGTGGACGCGAGACCGCAGCGGATTGATTATTTCCCACCATGCCGTCCAGCACCTGAGCGAAGCGCCGCGCCATTTCCTGCTGCGTATAAGCCTTCACCTCGGACTCCACCGCGTCGTAGGCTACTCGTCCGGTGCTCCGGTACTGAGCGTAAGCGGTCGCCAGCACGCTGCACAACTGCTCTTTGGACAGGGCATGCACCCCGGCCCGGGTTTCGTCCAATACCTCGCTCATCACGCCGCGGTATCCGCTCACCGCTAGAATCGGGCGCTTGGAGCCCAGGTACTCAAACAATTTGCCAGTATGTTGTCCTCGCTCTTTGGGATCGTGCCATCCCAGAAGGAGCAGCATTTGTGACTCAGCCTGTCGGCGCAATGCTTCGTCCCGCTTGACCATAGCGTTGATCTTCACCACGTCTTCCAAACCGTACTTACGCACAACTTCGATCAACCACGGCTCGGGTGGACCGTAGAACCGCACCTCGACATCCGAGCGGAGAATCGTTCCCACCCGGATCAATTCAGAGATCGACTCCAATAGCGGTGTGGGATCGCGCTTCCCCTCGTAGAGCAGGCCGGTATATGTTATCGAAAAAGACTTGGTCAGCGGCACCGGCAGGAAGTTAAAGTCCTCGGGATCGTAAGCGTTAGTAATCCACTGCACTTTTTTCTTGGGAGCTCTCTGCTGGAGGCGCTCCGCCCAGGGCCGGGATACGGTTACGAGCGAGTCGGCCTGGTCCAGGATACGGGCTTCTAGTCGCCTGTCGAGGAAATGAAAAATGCTGTTTCCCCCGTTGTTCCTTACCGACGTATCCTGGGTCCAAAGATCCCTGAAGTCAGCCAGCCAAGGCACACCCAGCATTTCTTTGGCGTGTGCTCCGATTAGATTGCATGTAATGGGAGGAGAGGTGGTAAGGACCGCGTTGACAGTAGTGTGCTCTTTAAGCCGCGCAATGGCGTCCACCGCGAAACGAATCCATCCCTTTGTGTCATCAGGAAACAACAGCAGCGGCCTGAGCCACTTCATCACGCGGGTATGTGGAGGTACGCTATTTGGCATTTTCGCCCTGGACAAATTGAGTTGGCGGTGAATGTCTACCGCGGGATCAAGCCCGAATCTGGATTTCCACTGTCCTAACACATCGTAATCGTCGGTTTCTATGATCCGCGCTGCCGGTCGCGGCCCGTCGGGTAATCGCGGAGTCAATACAATCGGTTCCCATCCGTAGCGCGGCAGGTGCTTGGCGAGTCCCATGGGACGCAGTGGACCGATAGCGGGACGGGGAGGAAAGTGATAGGTAATCAGAAGAACTCTTCGCATAACTATAGTGATCTCGGATGCAAGTTACCGGGTAAATATTGGATCGCTAAGAACAGTTTCGACAGTGGAAGGCTTTCGTTTCACCTGTGGACTCGTCGACGAGGATGCGTTTTCATTTTCCGCCCGGGCCACAAGTGTGCATAGGATCAACAGGAACCAAACAAACTTGCTGAGGAGCAGGTCGAGAAACAATCCAGCGCCCAATACTGCCACCAACGCTGCCTCACAGGAAACCATCAATACCGCCGAGCTCGCACCCGATCCGGTCCTTGTCGAAGAAGGCGGAACTGGTAGAATAGCGCGAAAAAAAACAATGTCAGACCAATCACTCCTTGCTCCGACAGGATATTCAGATATGTGTTATGGGAATCACGCCGATAGCCCTGGAATTGAGGTCCGGCGCCCGCGTAGGAATCATAGGCAACGGGAAAATTACCCCACCCCACTCCCAAAATAAAATGGTGTTTAAGCATTTGGGCGCCAGCCGCCCAAATGTTGGTACGGCCTGTTCCGGTGGCTAGCGCTTCGGGGCGCAGTCTCTCCCAGAATGTCGCCGGCGCAAACAAGGACAGCACGGCTAGAACGATGACAATTACGGCCACAGTACGCACCCGGATGCCCAGCCGATACACGTACACGGCAGCCATCAGGATCATCGCCACCAAAGCTCCGCGTGACATAGTCAAAAAGATGGCCACTGAAGCCAGCAGAACCGAAATTGCCATTAAAAGTTTCAGCGGGCGGCTCGGCGTGGAACGAAACATGCCGATTGCGAGAGAAAGTGGAACTAACAGCATAGCGGCAAAATAGTTTGGGTCAGCCTCGCTGGTATCAAGCGCCAGTGAAGCTCTGCCTGAGTGGGCCCAAGAACTGCCGCTAGCGTAGGCCCACGATGCCCACAGCGCAGCCGCCAATCCTCCTACGACGGTCAGCATTATGATGGTGTTGAGTTGCCGTTTTGTGACCCGCGAGTTGACTGCCACCAGATACAAGATGAGCAACGACCAACCCATGGGCAGGCGCCGAAATGTCTGGTTGGTCTCAACAGCCCAAAGAGCGGTTGTCGTCCCCCACGCAATCAGAAGTATCCAGAGTCGGGCTACGACTGGGGCGGACTGGCGCACGCCGGACATGATTCTCGCGAGCAAGAGCCCTCCCGCAACCACGGAAACGAACCACGTCACTGTGGTGGTGCCAGAACCACTCTTGACTGCAATGAGGATGGAGTCAAATGGAAAAACTAGGGCGATCGAGCCCATAGCGAACTCAAGCGGCCACTTCAGCGCGAGGGGAACAGCGACCAAGGCCACGACGTAAATCAGCTTCTCCGAGCCGACGCTGATGGCAATGCCCACAAGGAGGGCGACTGCGGTTACGAGCAAAGTGAGCGACACACCCGAAACCCACTTGGGAGTGTAGCTGCTGATCCCAGTTGTTGATTCGATGGCCATGGATTTGTCTACTAATCGATTAAACGATTGCCGCATAGTATCTTGCGAACCACTGATGATCGGGAAACGCTTATTGTACGACAGATGTACGTCGACTTGCGTTCTCGAGAGGCGCACGTTCGGGCATGTACTTTGCGTTTTTACAGAGTCGCATGCACCTTCGTGACCTTGCTCTCACTGTATCTGTAGATAAAACTAGCGCTGTGCCCCAAACCAGCAACCGAAAGATCCGTGGCTCAATCCAGGATCCGAGTAAACGCCCGCTAGGGCATGTCCCTCCCCTGGAAATTGTCGATTTTGGAAACCCGTTGCTACCCTACCTGTTGCAGAGGGTCGCTGCGGTCGGTGAGCTGGCTAAACGGCAAATCCCCCAAGGGCCTAAGGTGATTCGTGAAAAAATACGCACTCGCAATCGTTTGTTTGTGGATGCTGACGCTGGTAGCCGCAGCGCAGGTTAACAACTACTATGTCAGCGCATCGAGCGGGAACGACGCCAACGATGGTTCCGTGGCGCGTCCCTGGAGAACCATCACTCATGCCGACTCTGCTTTGACGCTTGGCGCGGCGGGCACAATAGTACACGTGGCTCCCTGCCCCAGTTCGACTCCTTGCTATCCGGGACTAACGACCTCCCGATCGGGAACTGCAACTCAGCGCATCACTTTTGTTTCGGACACTAAGTGGGGAGCAAAAATAAAGGGGGGCAAATTCGGCTCCAGCACTCCTACCTGGGGTATGGGCGGAGATTTCTCTACGATACAAGATTTTGACATTACCGGCAGCGGATCTATTCTTGTACAAATCTATTGTGATCACTGTTGGGTCACCGGCAGTCACGTTCATGACAACATTAGCTACGTTGACCCAGGCGACTATTCATACAACCCGTCGGACCCGAGTTGCGCCAACTCCGCTGCGGGAATCGTTGTAGATTCCGGCCACGATCATCCAGGAGCAGTAGTCACTGGCAACATCGTCCACGATATTGGCTGGTCGCTGCCAGTTATCAATCCTGCCACAGGTAGCCCTACTCCCAATCCCGTAAACTGCAACTTTAGTGTTGGAATTTACATGTCAAGCACCAGCGTAGTCGAGAATAATGTGGTGTACCGGGTTTTAGTCAATGGCATCATTTGGAATCACAACCCCACAGTCAACGTGATCTCGCACAACCTAGTCTTTAACATCTCCAAGCCCGGACAAACAAACGGGAAGGGTCTCTCCATGCAAAATTCTTCCGGGAGGCCTGATAAGCAATTCAGTGATGCAGAACAACATCGTCCGAGATATAAACGGAAAACAGGGACTAGCGTTGTTGTGTTACGGGGGCATTGGGTCAAACAACTTCTTCAGGAATAACGTAGTCTTCAACTATGTGAGCCTCGCAAATACGAGCAGTTGTGGTGGAGTGAGCTTTGTCAACAACACCACGGCTGATCCGAAATTCATCAACTACAACCCAAATCCCGCCCAGCCGACAATTGTAAACGGACAGGTTACGTGGTCAGACGCTGACTTCAATCTGGCTACCGGCAGTCCTGCGATCGCTGCGGGCACCACGAACTGTGCCAGTGGTGGGTTATCTCCATGTATCCCGGCTGTGGATCTGGTTGGTTTAGTCAGACCCAGTCCCCCGTCCATCGGAGCGATCGAGCCTGGATCGACGTCAACACAAAACCCGAGTGCACCAACGAACTTGACGGCAACTGTGCAGTGATCAGGATGATATAGAGGGCTACATCTGACTTTCGAGGCCGCCATGATAACCACGCATGTGCGGCCTCGTGCTGAGGGCAAATTGTCCTAACCTCGCATCTTCACACCTGACAACCCCTCGGCTGTTTCGCTCATAATGCTGACCGGTCGACTCTCGATCCATTCCAACAGCATCGCGAGGCTAATGGTACGACCCAGGTATCCGTCGCTGATCCCCTCGATCTTTAGATGACGAGCAATGATCCCGAATTCCCTCAAGCGATCAACCGCCTTTTCAGCTGCCTCATGACGCCGCATAGTGGCATATAACTGCGGGCTGGTCGGAATATTCTTTGAAAATCTTCGCTTGAACATTTTCTCAGCAGCTTTGCGTGCCAACCTGAAACCTTTATTACCCAGATATTTATACAAGTCCCCTGCAACGGCTGAAGGTTCGCTGGAAACGGTGATGCCGCTTTGGGTGGTTCGGATACGCGCGGCGTCGGGGCTATAGTGCGTGATGTTGCGTCGATGAAAATTCTCGAAGAACCGATCACGTCGAGGCAGATGATATCCAATTGAGGCCGCTGACGGCTCCAGATAAGGAGCGTAACAAGGGAGCAACCGGATGTGGTTGGAAATGAATCGGCCTATTAGGTCCCGCATTTTGACACGATAGTAGATTTGATCATAGGTCTGCGTATTCCCTTTGACTGCGTATTCCGAAAGTCTCTTTACGAAACGGGCTCCATACCGACGGCTGATTTCGGCGTAGGGCTCTGATAGGTATGCGTGTTCCGGAGGAATTGGAACCATACGCATGTTATAAAGCCGTTCCAGATTAGGCCTGGGTCTCGAATAAAGAGGAAAGTCTTGCAGCCACCAGAAATCTTTGAAGAGTTCCCCTCCAACGCCAGTCAGCATCAATGTAATGCCTCGTCGGACTCGCTCACTTTGCATCTGGTGGGATGGGTGAGACTGAAAAATATCAAAAAGACCATCGCAAAATCGAAACATATGCGGTAGGGAGGACGCGAAATCGTCAGCATTGTGCCGTGTAATGCGCAACTCCAAACCCAGTCTATCGGCCACCTGTGTTGCGATCGCCACGTCTGTGCTGTCTTCCATGCCCGACACGGCGACCTCAAATCGGAGGCCTAGATATTGCAGCGCAACTGCGAGAAGGCGGGAATCGATACCGCCGGTAAGGTCGAGGCTAATCTGTTCCGAGGAGACAGAAACGACAAAGCTTTGCAACCATTCTTCAAAAGAACAACATGGCGGACACTCAATACCAGAAGGAGGTTTTGGAATTATTGATATCTTACCATTCGGAGATATTTTGACTATTTGTTCAGCTTGCAGCTTTTGTATCTTGTCAAAAAATGTCTTGCCGAAGCTGAGATAGCCAAAATGGAGAAACTCGACGACCGCTTCGGGATTCAAATCCGCAGTGCCCAGTTTTTCAATCGCGACCAGGTCCAGAAAAGAGGTGGAGACTCCTGCATCGGAGCAGAACGCGTGAAACAGACCACTACCGTCTACAAATACGTAACGATCGCCCGAAAGTTTGTCCTGTACAGCAAGAAAGTAGTTACCTTTCAGACGTACCGAAGCAGTAGGAAGTTCGTGGACCGGCAGATCTGCCAACCTGGCCACTGACTCTCGTCCTGCCTGAACTCCATCTATGTAGACCAGTCCCTGCCATCGCACCGTCCGAGTTGCGGTCTCAAGCGACTGAAAGACGCCAACACCTTCTATGACGCGATTTGAACTGATGAACATTATTAAGATAAGCTCCAAAGAAACAGGGACTTGAGCCAGCAATCGTTCTAACTCCGTGACCCGTGCGGTCGTGGTAAGTCACGCTGAACAGCTCGGGCCGAAGAACGAACTCGCTGATAGATCGCGATGGTTCGGTCGGCGCAACTCTCCCATGCCACGGCCCGGTACGCAGCACTCCCAAAGCCTTCCGCATGGCTTCCCTGCGTTGTGGATTCGCGTAGAAGCTCGGCCAGCGCTGCAGCCAGGCCATTGATGTCTCCGGGCTCTACCAGGCGGCCGTGAATTCCATCCTGGATCACTTCGGGTATTCCGCCAATCCGGCTGGCGACGATAGGCTTCTCGAACGCAATCGCCGTCATCAGCACACCGCTCTGGTCGATGTCTCGATAAGGCAAGACCACCATGGATGCCTGACTGAAAAATTCGGGAATCTCTTCGTCGGGCACAAACCGCAAGTGCCAGTCGATGCGACCGTTAACCCCCATGGTCTGGGCCAACTGCTGCAACTCGGAGGCGTCCATTCCGGGCTTGCCTGCAATCACCAGCCGGGTTGAGGCCAGCAGATCGGGAGGCAGCTGGGCGAATGCCCGGATCAGAAGATCGACTCCTTTGTAAACGCGAACGTGACCAAAGAAGAGTAGTTTCTGTTCCTGCCCGGTTCCGGCGTCGGGAACACTTGCTGTGCCCTGATGACACTCCAGTACGCCATGTGGAATCACGTGAATTTTTTCCGGAGCGCACCAGCCCTGTTCCAGAATCTTTTTTCTGCTGAATTCGGTGTGCACAACCACTGCGCCGAAATGCTTGAATACAGACTTGAATCCAAACCCTTGTAAACGCGAAGTCGGCGAACCATGGAACAACGTGGTGTTGTGCAAGGTCAGAACCAGGGGCGCGACTCTCTCCAGCCGGGACAGGTAGAGCTTGTCGATAAACGGCAGAGGCAGCCACTGAAAATGGATGACGTCGGGCTGCACGGTTTCGCACTCGCTGGCAAAGCGCCTCATGCCGAGGAAGTGATCCGCGCCCTTCATCACTTTGGCGGCCAGCGACCTGGAGCCATAGCGCCCGCGGTAGAAGTTTCTCCAAAGAGAGAATGTGCGGTCCTGACTCGGCGGAGCTCCCAGCCCTCCATCCTGAGCCAGCGTTACCCGGCAACCGGCTTGCGATAAGGCGTCACACAGCGAGTAGTCGTACGCCGCGCTGAACGAAGAAGGATCGACCACCATTACCGAGAGCGAAGAATCAGGCACGCTGACAGGCTCGGTGTATACCCGGGAAAAGTCAAGGTTGATGACTCCGGGCGCAGCTTCCTGTTGCAGGAACATGGGCCGGAACATATTTCCGAAGGTGGACCGAATCATGGTTGGGAAGAAAGTTTGGGAAGCGGATTGAAACATCCTAACGTCGCGCCCGGCCGGCCAGGTCACAGTAGATTCGGATGACCTGTTCGGCGTTGGCATTCGCGGAAAATCGGGTGGAAACGACGGTTAGCGCCGCGAGCGCCAATCTGCGCCGGAAGTCCGGGTTGCGCAATGCCAGCAGGCAGACGTCGGCCAGAACCCGGGGATCGCCTGTGGGAACCAGAATTCCGCTTTGACCATCCTCAATGGCTTCGGGAATGCCTCCGATTGCGCGCGATACGATTGTCACCTCCAGCGCCATGGCTTCAAGCAAAACCATAGGAAGGCCTTCCTGGTCCGAGGTAATAAGCAGAATGTCCAAAGCCTTGAGCACGTCGTAGGCGTCGTCGCGATGGCCAAGAAAATAAACCTTGTCCTCAAGGCCGGTTTTGCGGAAGAGATCCTTGAGATATCCCTCCTGGCTGCCAGTGCCCGCAAGCACAAATCTGGTTTCAGGAAGCTCCCTGGAGATGTGGGTAGCGGCTTCGTGGAAAATGTCCAGACGTTTCACTTCCTCGAGACGGGCAACCGCGCCAATCACCGGCGCGTTCCGCGGAATACTAAGGCGCTCCCTGGCTTCTTCCACGGAGAACTTCGAGGCAATGTCGTCGACATTGATGCCGTTGCGGATAACCGAGATCCTTGCGGGATCGAGCTCCGTTTTCAAGCTTTCCGCCAGATTGTCACTCACGATAATGTTGCGACTCACCAGGCGCCGGGTCATGAACTGGTCCAGGAAAAGGGCAGTACGGTGTTTTGGCTTGAAGCCGGTGAAAGGTGTGCGCGCTCCATGGAACGTCCGCACCTGAACCGGAATCCGGCACCATTTTGCCAGCGCGGAGGCTACGATATTTTCCTTATAGCCATGAGCGTGGATGATCCCGACGCGCTCGCCTGCCAGAAATTCCGCTGCCTGGAAAACAATATGGCGAAGTGAGCCTGCCTGCTGTTTGGATATGACTTTGACTCGAACTCCACTATCGCGAAGCTCCTGCGCCAGCCGGCCTTCCTCGAAGACGATGGCGTGCAGTTTGAGGCCTGAAGTGGTGGCAAGCGACTTGAGTAGAGTGGCAACCTGCACTTGCGCTCCGGCCCACACTTGGCCGGTGATGACGTGGCACACGGACAGGGGAGAGTGTGGAGCACCGGGTCCAACGTCCACGATTGAGTCCTCGGATCCTGATGGTTTCTGGGGATGCAGTCGTTCGTGATCATAACCAGTTTCAGAGCCGGTGTCAGGCTGGGTCTGGCGGGGCATGAGTACGTCGTGCGCGCGGTTGTGAATGAATTGCATTTTGAATCGATCAGCGTGAAACGGTGGGCACGCTACTTCCTGCCGCGCCGGCATTCATGAAGACTAGAACTGCGGATTTGGCCTTACCCGCGAAAAATCGGGAGTCGCTGAAAAAAACGAAACTGGCTGGTAACTCCGCGCCCCGGGCCATTCTTGTTTGCCGGAGGTTCTTGCAGTGGAAAACAGGGCGCTGGAAGGGTGCTCCGTGGCTCGTGCAATCCGCGGAACGGGAGCCAGATCAGGCCAGAAGAGACGTGGCGCTAGAGCGAGCCATGCGGGTGACTGTCGTTGCAGAGTGAAAATCCAGAGTTACGCTGGGGTAAACAACCCTTGAAACAAGAATGAACATGGAACAAGTGGGGGAGGACCGTTTGCGGAACCGTCGGAATATTCAGCGCAGCGTCCTGGCCGCGCGGAATTTTATGAGACGGGCATGGACGAAGACGAGGTTCCAACCGAGCGCGCATTTGTATGCAGCGGAGTACTGGTGGATTCACGACGGAGACCAGCTGCGTCCGCAGTCCGATGAGTGTCTGCCGGAGCCAGCCACCCCCAGCGAGGTTGCGCCAGAGTCTCGGTATTTTTCTCCGAACCGTGTGGCAAGGCTACCTCACCGAAGGTGGAGAGCAGCATTTTGAAATCGCTCCAGAAGGTCGCCTTGGAAGCGTAATCCATGTCCAGGCGCATCTTCCTCGGCAGAATGTTCTGAATATAGTAAGTTTCCAGTTCCAGCTCGGAGATGCGCGGCAGAATCTGTTCTTCGTGGCGGAAGTGAACGGTAGCAGCCCCCGTCACGCCCGGACGAATCGAGAGAAAATCGCGCAACTTCAAGCTATTTCCAAGCAACCGCCGCATGTGCGGACGGGGACCGACAATGCTCATATCTCCGCGGATCACATTCCACAATTGCGGAATCTCGTCCAGCTTCCACTTGCGCAGCAGACGTCCCACTCGCGTGATGCGCATATCGCCCGCGCGGGTGAGGTAGATGCCATCGCGCTTTTCATGTTCCATGGTGCGGAACTTGAACATGGGGAAATCTTCTCCGCCCATGCCTACGCGATGCTTGACAAAGAACGCCGGCCCCGGAGAGTCCAGCTTCACCAGCAGGATGATTAGCGGAATCAGCGGAGCAACCGGAATCAGCAGGGCCGTCGCTACCAGAACATCAAAGCAGCGTTTGCGGCGCGAGCGGCACCATGAACTCTGCCGGAAAGATTTAATCACTTCCAGCTGGGGCTCATGAGCCTGTCCCATTGTCGATCTCAACGTTTGCGCCATAACTTTCCAAATCCTCCCTCGCCTGGATCAACTCGGCGAGCTTTCAAAGACACGTCTTCGACTCAGGCCACCGAAAAGTCGTAGCCGGGATGACTGCCGGCACGGGTGACCATGCGGAACTTCTACGTCAGCAAATTTAGGGGGGAGGAGGTGTTGGGTTGACTTACTTTACATCTGGTACCGAATCAGCATAGCCGTAACGATAATACTTGTAATCGGTGGTCTCCATGTGGGCCGCATTCAGCACAACCTGGAGAATAGGGGCACCGTGTACTTCAGAAATCAATTCTACGCTACGACGCATCGCTTGGCGAGTGGTAATTCCGGAACGTCCCACCAGGATCACTGCGTCGGCCAGGGTTGACAGCGCCCGTCCGTCCACAAAGGGAAGAATGGGAGCCGAGTCGATAACCACGAAGCGGAAGCGTTCCCGCAGACCTGCAAGAGTATGCTCCATTTTTTCCGAGCATACAAGCTGGCCGAAATTGCCCTTGGAGCGTCCGGCAGGCAGGATGGACAAATTGCTCATTCCCGGAACCTCGAGTAAAGAGCTCTCGAGGGTCTGCATCTCCTGACAGGACATCACCTAACCCCTGTCCTGCCGGCAGGCTGAAAGCGTTTGCGACTCTGCCTCTGCGCAAGTCTGCATCCACCAGGCAAGTGTTTGCATGTTGCGCAAGGGCATAAGAAAGGTTCAGGGCCACTGTGGTTTTACCTTCACCAGGGAAGGCAGAAACGATCAGCAGGGTTTGAGGTGGATTGTTAGGCCACGAAAGCATGATGGAGGCATAGAGCGCCTGCACCGCCTCGCCTTCCGGCGAGTTTGGCCTTTCCAGGAAGAACATGTCGGTTTTGCTGTCCCCGGCGTGCGCCGGCAACGCTCCCACGACCTTGTTCGACCATCCCATTTTTACCGAATGGTTCTCTGATTCGGAGATGACCGGGATGATGGAAACGTTGGCGCTTCCGATCCAGCGGCGGATATCTTCAGGCGAGCGCAGCTTGTTGTCGAATTCTTCGCGGATGAACGCCAGGCCAATACCACCGACCAGAGCGGCCAGCAGACCCACCGCCAGGTTCACCAGGCGGCGCGGACGAATCGGCTCGTCAGGAACGCGTGCCGGATCGACCACCTGAATATCAACCGACTTCGAAGCCGCCGAAATACCGGCTTCCTTGATACGCGCATATAAAGAGTTGTACAGCGCGACGTTCGCTTCCACTTCTTTCTTAAGTGTGGTGTAGCGGGCAACTTTATCAAGTTCCTTGCTGGTCCCCTTCATCTCGGCCGACATCATGCCCTCGCGGGTCTGAGCGGCGGCATAAGAGGCTCGCATGGAGCTAACGATGGCTTTTTTCTGCAGGTCCAACTGGGTCTGCAATTCATCCACCTGGCTCTGCAGCTTCTTCGCGGTGGGGTGATTGGCGCCGTAAACCACCAGGGCTTGCGAGAGGGCTGCACGATCTTCCGCCAGCTTCTGGCTCAACTGCTGTACCACCGGATTGGTTCGTACTTCGGGAAGCGAATCGGGATTGTCCGTGTTCTTCAGCAGGGCTTGCAGCTGAATCCTCTCAGTCTGCGCCATGTGTCTGCTGCCGGCTGAGTTCTCCCATGTGCTCGGTGAAGGTGCTCTTGTTGGTGTCAATATCGGCTACGCCAAGCGTCTGCTGCATCTGGCCGAGAGCCGGGGTTGAATCGTCCATCTTCTTGCGAATGTCATCGAGCTGGCGAGACAACCACTCCGACGACTTCATGACTGCATCGTGCCGGGTCTGAAAGCTCTGATCGATAAAAGACTGAACCAGGGTGTTGGAAACCTGTGCGGCAAGCTCGCGGATCCGAGCTGGCGAAGTTGACCAGGATCAAACGGCTGGCGGTGTCGCGCTTTACCCTGAGATTCTCTTTGAAGTTCGACAGCGCAAAGCTCTCGGCAGGGGTCAGCTGCAGAGAATCGGCAGTCTTCGCGTTCGGCTCCTTTACTTTGGAGGCGTCAAACTTGGCCATGACGGCGGAATTCTGGTCGAGGTGCAACTTGCGGATGACCGCGACCGCCAGGCTGTCGCCTTGCAAAACCTGCGCCTGGGTTTCCAGATATTCCGGATCCAGCGCGCCGGCGCCGCCGCTGGTTTCCAGCGAAAATTTTTCGCCCGAAGGATCGATTTCAATTCGCGCCGTGGCTTCATAAGCGGGCCGAGTGAGCAGTGTGACGACAATGACCGTCACCATGACGATGGCGGCGAACAGAGCGGACATTCTCCAGTGCTTCTGGAGGACGCTCATGGTGTGCGACCAGTCAAAGCCCTTGTTGTCGTCGAGAACAGGCGAACCCATCGCCAGTTGAGAGGCGGAATTCTCATCCGCTTCTACTGCGATGTGGGACGGCTTGGGCCGTCCAATTCCCTTACCCGCCTGCCGCATTAATTCAAAGTTTCTGCTCACGCTAGCCTCCAGGCCCCTGATTCGTTTCTAGTTTCGATTCTTGTTACTGAACTCTTGCAATCCCAATTGCACGATCTACTTCTTCCGCAATCTCTTCGTCCGATCTTACGGACGTACTCCATAGATAGCCACGCCGCTGGCGGTTTGAACGATCGCCTCCAGGGTACGCATACCGGCGCTCTTGGCGGCGCTGGTGGGGACGAAAATAATATCTTCCGCCTGCAGACGCATGTCCGGAGCCTTCGAGGACAGCATGTCCTTCAAGGGCAGCGGCAATTCCTGACGTCCGGTCGGTGTGGTCCGGATCAGCTTCGCGTTGTTCAGCTTGGCTGTACGGTTGGTGCCCTCTGCCATGGCGATCGCCTGCAGCACGGTCATGTCGGTCCCGTTGTCCATGATCACGCCACTCGGCTTCTTCACATCGCCGACGACGTAGACAACTCCAGCGCGCGATACCACAACTGTGTCTCCCGGGAAGACATCGATGTTGCTCTTGGCTGACTCGACCGGATCGTTCGAGAGCAGCACGCTGCGGGGTGCCTCCGGGTGTTCGCGGCGGCTGATACTCACTACCCGTCCCGCTTTAGGGCCGGTGCCACCCGCCAGTGAAAGCACATCGAACAAGCGGCGCGAGCCGAGGAGCGGATAGACGCCCGGCTTCAGCACTTCGCCCATCACCGAAACGCCCTGGGTCGCGTATTCCATCACGAAGATCGAAACCTGGGGTTGAGCGAAGTAGCCACCCGCCACCAGTTTCCTGGCAATCAGATCCTGCGCCTGGCTGGTGGTCAGCCCGGCCACGTGTACTGAACCGATGAAGTTCAGTGAAACATTTCCGTCCTGCCCGACGCGCACCTGCTGGTCGGATTCAGGCGCTCCGAATACACTCACCTTCAACAGATCGCCGCCATCGAGGGTCAACACCGTGTCCCCAGAACGCGCGGGTGTGGTCACCGAAGCCATTTGAGTCGCAGGCTGGGTTGGCTGCGCCGCAGGGGCGCTTCTGAGCCCACGCCCCCGGCGCAGAGCTAAGAATGGACAATAGTAAAAGTGTGAAGCTGTTCCGTCGGATTGTTTCGAATTGCCCCATGATGACCTCAGATCCTGTAGTCAGATTATCCCTCAACTCTGCTGCCGAACTGCATTTAATTCGTGCTGTTGCCGGCCAAATCGCCGGCTGTGCCTTCTTCTAGCTGCTCTTGCCCGGATGCCAGGAGCGGGAAGTTTCGATTCCTTTGCTCAATTCCCGTTCCCGGAATACTCTGCCATTGCTATACGCCGGAAGGTGACCGGCTGGCGGACTCATTCGGTATTGCTCGATCTTGTACAGCAAAGTCCGGTAGCTCACCTTCAGCAACCGGGCCGCTGCTTTGCGATTCCATCCCGCCTGTTCGAGGGCGCCGGCAATCGCGTTGCGCTCGGCTTCACCCTTGACGCTCTGGACCAGCGACTTCAATCCGGCGGATTTTCCGCCTGCCACGCCGCCCATCGAACTCTCTTGCATCGTGGTTTCGCCGTGATCCGATCCGCGCCGATCCCAGTTGCGCTGTCCTGCGTTCGAAGGCAGGTAGGCGTTCCAGAATGTCATCTCGCTTTCCCGACTATGCGACTCCATGCCGGGTCCACCATCTCCCATCACCAGGTAGCGTTTGACGAATTTTTCCAGCTCCCTCAGATTCCCCGGCCAGGAATGCTGCTGGCAGGCTTGCAGAGCGGCTGACGAAAAGATCCGCGCCGGCAGGCCGTAGCGTTTCGAAAGCTGATTCATGAAGTGGCTCAACAGCAAAGGAATTTCTTCTTTGCGCTGACGCAACGCCGGAACATGAACCGTGAACGAACTCAAGCGGTAGTAAAGGTCTTCCCGCAATTTGTGTCCGGCCAAAGCCTGCTGGATATTCACTCGCGAGGCCGCCAATATCCGGACATCCACTTCGACGCGCCGCTCACTACCCTGACGGACGAAGTAGCCGTCCTGAAGAACGCGAACCAGCTTGGTCTGCAGGCTCAGGGGCATTTCGGTGATTTCATCCAGCAGCAGGGTACCGCAATGGCACAATTCCAACCTGCCCGGCTTGATCCGTCCATTGCCGTCGGCCATGCCGAACAGTTCGCTCTCCAGCGCATCACCGGGCAAGGTCGAGCAATCCAGCTTGAGGAAGCGAAAGCCGCCCCGAACCGACATCTTGTGAATCAGCCGCGCGGCCAGTTCCTTGCCGCTTCCCTGCTCTCCCACGATGAACACCGGACGCGTTCACCTGCGCCAGCAACTCTGCCTGGGCCCGCAGTTTGCGCATGGTCGGGCTGGCGGCAACGAAAAACATCTCCTCGCCGATCTGCTCAATTTCGTCGGCCACTACTTCGCTTTCGGCGCTTTCGACGTGGTGCAGAGCACGTTGAATCGCGGTCTCAAACTGCTGCGAAGTCAGTGGGCCGAACCAGATAATCCTGCGCTCCCGAACGTAATCGCCTCCAGCTTCTGATTGGGATCGTCAAAGTCAGCGATCACCAGCACCGGAAGATTCGGGACGAACCCGGCGCAACCAGCGCAGCGGGTGCAAACCTTCCGACTCATCTTGCGCCAGATCAAGAATCACCAGATCCGGTCCGGCGGCCGACCGCACTCGCTCCAGCGCTTCCCACGCGCTGGCAACGGTCTCCAGACGCCAGCCGTTTTCCGAGCTCAACGACGGCAGGGTGCGCGCCGATCGTTCCTGGCTTACCAACAAAATTTGGGTCAACTGTTCCATTGAATTTTCGGCCAACCGGGGGAGCTCCTTATCGGAGGGACAACTTGGGGAAACTTTCCTCGTGCCTGATTTGGGGGGAACTTACCTTACAGAGGTTCGACCTCGTAGCCTTCAACCCTCACCGCCAGGGAACGCTGGATGGCGTCGACCGAGATGATCAGAGTGCGATCTCCGTCACGCGACAGGAGCACACCTTCCACGCCGTCCATTGAACCACCACGAATCCGCACTCGCTGTCCAACTTTCAGGAAATCGTGAGCTGACCAGGCAATCTTTTGGGTCACCACCGTGCGTAACGCTTCAATCTGCTCTTCCGGAATCGGGATCGCCTCGCCCCGCATACTGACGATTCCGAAGACGCCGTTGGTGCGATACAACCGCATGCGAGCTTCGTTGTTGCCGAATACCAGCTTCACGAAGACGTAACAGCTGAACAAAGGCAGCTCTACTTTTTTCTTGCGATCACTCCAAGTGCGTATTTCTGTAACCAGCGGAAGAAAAGTGATCAGCCCCTGTTCTTGCAACCGCTCTGCAATGACCTTCTCGTTCCGGGCCCGGGTTTGCACTGCGTACCAGTTTGCCGGTTCCTGATTGATCATGGGTTCTGAATCGAATGCTTGCCCGATTTGTTCCCCGATAGTGATAGCTTCGCCCTCTGAGTCACAGACAGTTTGACCCTTAAACTCGCGCACAGGTTGTTTCGGTGCTTGGCAGTGCTGGGGGGAGGAACACTTCGAAACTTGTCGGTCTCGACTGTTGCAGAGTACGTCCGGATGCAAGGGGCTGCAAGAGGCACGTCCACCCTGCGAAGGTAGTCTCATGCAAACAGAGTATATAGTACTGCAACTGAGAGATCATAAGTACCAGAGAATTTATACCCTATTAAGGTCAAATCTACTGCAACTTCCTGTGGAAAAAACACGTCCATGTCAATGATCTCGTTCAAACCATTTATAATAAAGGTACTTATATGAAAATGGGCGCTGTTTTGGGGCAGATTTCCGTTGGCGTCAGAATACCAACATGCCTAAGGGTCACATTTGCACAGTGACAGAGCTCACTTATCCCTAATGTTGCAAAGACGTTCAACTCCATCATTGCTTCTCGGGTCCGGATTAGGCTAAAATCGTTCACGGTATCTGTTTGCTGTCGTGCAGATCTGGCCATCCTGTTCCGCTGACCTCCCCTGGAACAAGATTATCTCCCCCTCTGGCTCGGAGAGAAAGTTCTCCGTTCGGTAGGCTTTTGTTCTCTCTGAGCCGCAATGGCTTGAGACCCGCGCGTTATTTCGTCTCAGATTTCGCCGGGAGGAGGAAGTATGCCGTCAACCCAAGGTGCTGGGGAGGAAGTAATCCGCGTTCTGGTGGCAGACGACACGCGCATTCACACCCAGTTGCTGGCTGATGCGTTGCGACGTGACCGGCAACTGGAAGTGATAAGTCCGCCGCCGCGATTCAGGGATCTTGTCGAAACCGTAAAGTCGGCCCGGGTTAATGTCGTGGTGTTAAGCGCCAACCTCGACGAGGAACCACTCCGCGGCTTTGAGACCTTGCGACAACTACGCGCTGCCTGCCCGGGTATTCTCGGCGTCATGCTTCTGGAGTCTTCCAAGAAAGAGGCTATCCTTCAGGCTTTCCACGCCGGGGCGAGAGGAATTTTCAGCCGCCACGATTCGGTGGAGAGTCTTTCCAAGTGCATTCGCTGCGTTTACGAGGGCCAGATCTGGGCCAACAGTGAGCAGATGTCGTTTGCGGTAGAAGAGCTCGCGGGTGCCCCGGTGGTGCGCGCGATTGACGCCAATGGCCTGAGCCTGCTCTCCAAACGTGAAATGGACGTCGTCCGCAGTCTGGCCGAGGGACTGACCAATCGTGAAATCGCGCAGCGCCTCGGGCTGAGCCAGCACACCATCAAGAATTATCTCTTTCGTGTGTACGACAAGCTCGGTGTTTCGAGCCGCCTCGAACTACTTTTTATGACGCTGACTCAGGCGGGCGCTCCGCAGTCTGCAGGTGCGCCCGATGGAATAGCATCGGCGCGCAAGAATCCAGGGCCAGCTCCTCATCGTGCGTCTCCGCAGACGTTGTCGAAAAGCGTTCCCGCACGGGGGGATCTCAATCTGGAGGAACCACGGCTTCGCTGTCCGGCGGCAGCCGGTTCGCGGAAGGAAGTTAAAGCGGAGAATCAGGAAGAAGCAGACTCACGCGAAGCTCAGATCAAGTTCTGTTCTCGCAGGCAGCGATCCGCTCGATTAAGATGCCAGTCAGATCTAGTGGATTAAGAACGCAGAACTCGGCTAGCTCATCAATTGCGGCTGCGCCTCGCGCGTGCGATACCACTCGACGGTTCGCGCCAGACCTTCCTCAAAACCCACTTTCGGTTGTATCCCGACACTGCTCGGCCAGAGAAATGTCAGCCAGTGAGTGCTTCACGTCTCCCGGGCACTCGGGCCAAATTTCACCTCACCCGGATAGCCGGTATTCTTTTTCAGAATCTGAAAAGTCTGCAGCAAATCCGATTGCCGGCCGGTGGCAGCGTTAAAAACCTTTCCCGCTACCTTCGAGGCATCGGCCCCGCGCGCCAGCAGGTTGGCTGCGACGACGTCGTCCACGTAGGTGAAATCGCGGCTCTGCGTTCCATCACCCAGAATCATCGGACGTTCCCCCGCGAGCATTTGCGAGATGAACTTGGCCAGAACTCCCGAGTATGGGGATGTCGGGTCCTGACGTGGGCCAAACACGTTGAAATAGCGCAGGCAAACCGTTTCCAAACCGTAGCAACGGTAAAACGAAATCATGTAGTACTCACCCGCCAGCTTGGTCGTGGCATAGGGGGAAATCGGATCAGGCCGCATGTTTTCGCGTTTCGGCAGGGTGGGCGAGTCGCCATACGCCGCAGACGATGCGGCGTAGATGACCCGCTTGACCTTGGCGTCGCGGGATGCAACCAGAAGATTCAGCGTTCCATCGACATTCGCCTGGTTGTTCTCCAACGGATCTTTCAGCGAGCGGGGAACGGATGGAATCGCGGCCTCGTGAAAAACGTAATCCACCCCACGGCAGGCGTTGTGGACCGCATCCACGTCCAGCAGATCGGCCTCATGGAGTTCAATTTGATCGAGCATTCCGGCCAGGTTTTCGCGTTTGCCGGTGCAAAAATTGTCAAACCCGCGGACCTCGTCGCCTTGCGCCAGCAAGGCGCGGGCAATCGTTGAACCGATGAAACCTGCAACGCCGGTAACCAGGCAAGTAGCCATTTTCTCTTTTCCATCATACAAGATACTGTGAACCCGAACGCGATGACCGAAGTGTTGCAACAGCGACATCATTTTCTTGAGCATTCTTGTTACTTCTGCAGGCTCTTTCACACCGGGTTGATACTTCCCGCAAGCCGTGCCCAGTCGGCGTTCTGAGCGCAAACTCTTGCATCTTGACATTCCGGATGAATGGGATAGAGTTTGCAAGGCTCGGATGCGCGTTGGCATTCGTTCGCCTTCATCGACCGACGCCCGAATAACCCTCCCCTGGATTCAGTATCCGTTTGAATGATGTGTTTTGCTGGCCTGCGCGGTGCGCTTGTCGCAGGTTTCGCGCCTGTCTCTAAACGAGGTGTCCGCTTGAAACGTGGTGTCCTGACGTGTGCCATTTCCCGTACAGCGCTATTCCTCCTGGTATCCGCCATCGCGGTCGTTGGAGCTTCGGCGCAGACGAGTACCCAGGGGCAGTGGACTACGCTGCCCACCCTGATGCCAATCAATCCGATTCACGTGGCGCTGATGAACAATGGGAAAGTTCTCATTGTCTCGGGCTCGGGAAATGATCCTTCGAACACCAACTTGCGCGCGGCCGTGTGGGATCCCGCTTTCGGCACCTACGCTATACAGACAGTCACGTGGGACATGTTCTGCAATGGCATGGTGGTTCTGCCCGACGGCCGTCCGGTGGTCATGGGCGGCACCTTGCAGTACGACCCCTTCTATGGGCAAAAGAGAGTCACCGCATTCGATCCGGTAGCCGGTACTTTTGCCGACCTCTCAAGCATGGCCCATGGACGCTGGTATCCCACAGCCACTACTCTCGGCGACGGCCGGGTGATGATATTTTCCGGCTCCGGCGACACCGGCGCCACCAACAATGCAGTAGAGATTTTTACCCCGGGGACGGGTACGGGTACGGGTTGGAGCGCGCAATTTACCGCGACCTGGACGCCTCCGCTTTACCCGCGCATGCATCTTCTGCCCAGCGGAAAAGTTTTCTATTCCGGGTCGACCACCACTTCCAGACTCTTCGATCCGACGGCGCATACATGGACGACCGTTGCTAACACTATTTCCAGCACTACCAGAACTTATGGAACCTCGGTACTGCTGCCGTTAACTCCCGCCAATGGCTACGATCCGCGAGTGATCATCATGGGCGGTGGCAGTCCGGCCATCAAGACTACCGAGATTATTGATATGGGCGCGGCCACGCCTTCCTGGAAGGCAGGGCCCCCGATGTCGCAGGAACGAACCGAAATGAATGCGGTAATCCTGCCCAATGGGAAGGTTCTGGCCGTAGGAGGCTCGCTCAACGATGAGGACGGCAGTACGGCCAGTCTCGATGCCAATCTGCTTGATCCCGCCGCCGTTCCCCCGACCTTCACCACCGTGGCCCCGAACGTTTACGCGCGGCTGTATCACTCGAACGCACTCCTGCTTCCCGATGCCACAGTCTGGTTCGTCGGCGGTAATCCGACGCGCGGCACCTACGAGCAGCACGTGGAGATCTACAAGCCCCCGTACCTGTTTAACGCTAACGGGACGCTGGCGACGCGGCCAACGATCACGGGCGTTACCGGCAATATCTCCTGGGGGAACACATTCGCGGTCAACACTCCTGACGCGGCCAACATCGCTTCAGTGGTTTTGATACGGCCCGGCGCCCCGACACATGCCTTTGATATGGATCAGAGGATGGTCGGCATGTCATTCACCAAGGGCAGCGGAACTCTGACGGTGACTGCGCCGCCCAACGGAAACATCGCGCCGCCGGGATATTACATGGTGTTTGTGCTGAACAGCAGCGGCGTTCCATCGGTAGCAGCATTCACGAAATTGGGAACCGCCCCAGCAGCCCCGACAGTAACTTCGATTACACCGAACACCGGCGCGGCGAGCGGCGGAACTTCGATCACCATTGCGGGCACTGGCTTCCAGGTCGGGAGCTACGGTCAGCCTGGGCGGCACACCTGCGACTGGCGTGACGGTGGGAAGCAGCACTTCGATTACCGCGACTACGGCCGCGCATGCCGCGGGATTGGTCAATGTGGTGGTCACGAATCCCGATAGCCAAAGCGGGACGTTGAGCAATGGCTTCACTTACGCCAATGGCGCACCGAACGTGAGCTCGGTCTCGCCCAACAGCGGGACGATCAATGGCGGGACCCCGGTCACGATCACGGGCACGGGCTTCCTGGCGGGAGCCACAGTCAGCTCTCGGAGGAACTGCGGCAACTGGAGTGACGGTCGTCAGCAGCACCTCAATCACGGCCACCACGCCAGCACACGCCGCCGGAGCGGTCAGCGTGGTCGTCACAAATACCGACGCGCAAACCGGAACACTGAACAACGGCTTTACCTATACCACCGGCACGGGCGGAGGCGGAACGATCGCGTTCGTGCAGATGACTTCGTCCAATCCGCAAACTCCGGCTGCGAACATGGTGCTTGGTTTCAATCTCGCACAAACGGCGGGCAATCTAAACGTCGTGGCGGTGGGCTGGAATGACACCACATCAACGGTCAGTTCGGTGACCGACACTCGTGGCAACACCTATGTCCAGGCCGGAACCACGATCACGGGCACCGGGACTGCGGCAGGCGATTTACTACGCCAGGAACATTGCCGCCGGAAGCAACACGGTGACGGTAGCGTTTAACCAGGCGGCGGCGTTCGTCGATGTGCGCGTGGCTGGAATACAGTGGCCTGGATACCTCGAATCCTCTGGACGTAACCGCGGGCGCGGTGGGCACCGGCGGCAGTCCGAACAGCGGAGCGGCGACGACCAACTCTGCCAAAGAGCTGATCTTCGGCGCGGGTATGACCGGAGGTCACTTCGTGCGGGCCGGAACCGGCTTCACCTCGCGAGTAATAACCAGCCCGGACGGCGACATCGCGGAGGATCAAATCGTAAGTGCGACTGGAAGCTACAGCGCGGTGGCGCCTCTGAGTTATTCCTCGGCCTGGATCATGCAGATGGCAACGTTCCGCGCCAGCGGTCAAGGCACGAGCAATCCGGCGCCGATCGTGTCGCTCGATCGCGCCGACCAGCGGCACTGCGAGCGGCGGTACTCCCGTTACCATCACCGGCACCGGATTCCTGTCCGGCGCCACGGTGAGCTTCGGCGGTACGGCCGCGACGGGCGTGACGGTGGTTAATAGCACTTCGATTACGGCGACCACGCCGGCTCACGCTCAGGCGCGGTTAGTGTGGTGGTAACGAACACGGACGCCAGAGCGGCACGTTGAACAATGGCTATACCTATCACAGTAACCAATCCGGCACCGACGGTGACGTCGATTACTCCGAACAGCGGGACGGCGAGCGGGCGGAACTGCCTGTCACCATTACGGGTACGGGTTTCCTGCGGGAGCCACGGTCAAACTGGGCGGCACGGCGGCGACGGGCGTGATCGTGGTTAACAGCACTTCGATTACAGCGACTACTCCGGCACACGCAGGAGGCGCGGTTAGCGTGGTGGTGACGAACACGGATGCTCAGAGCGGGACGTTGAACAATGGCTATACCTACACAGTAACCAATCCGGCACCGACGGTGACGGCGATTACGCCGAACAGCGGGACGGCGAACGGCGGAACGCCGGTGACCATCACGGGTACGGGCTTCCTCGCGGGAGCAACAGTGAGCCTGGGCGGCACGGCTGCGACGGGCGTGACGGTGGTTAACAGCACGTCGATTACTGCGACCACGCCGGCACACGCAGCCGGCACGGTGAATGTGGTGGTCACGAACACCGATGCGCAGGCCGGGACTTTGGCCAATGGCTATACCTACAGCACCAGCACGGGCGGAGGTGGACCGGTCACATTCGTCCAGATGAACGCCGCAGATCCACAGTCGTCCATTGCGTCGGTACCAGTAGCCTTTTCAGCGGCGCAGACTGCGGGAAACCTCAACGTGGTGGCGGTTGGCTGGAACGACACTACGTCGACGGTCAGCTCGGTTGCAGACTCGCGCGGCAATACCTACATCCAGGCAGGAAGCATGCTCACTGGCTCAGGAATGCGACAGGCGATCTACTACGCCAAGAGCATCGCCACCGGCAGCAATACCGTGACCGTTGCGTTCAATCAGGCGGCTGCATTTCCTGATATTCGCATTGCCGAATACAACGGTGCGGATACATCGAGTCCACTCGATGTGACGGCCGGGGCAATAGGAACCGGCGGAACTCCAGGCAGTGGTGCGACAACAACTACTTCCGCAAGCGAATTGATATTCGGTGCGGGCATGACAACCAGCCACTTCGCCGCCGCCGGCGCCAGCTTCACTTCGCGGATTATCACCAATCCAGACGGCGATATCGCCGAAGACCGAAGTGTCAGTACATCAGGCAGCTACAGTGCGACCGCTACCCTGAGTTATTCAGGCGGATGGATCATGCAGATGGCGACATTCCGCGGAGGCAGCGGTGGCGGCACCGGCAATCCGGCTCCGACCGTGGCGTCGATCACACCCAATAGCGGAACCGCGAACGGCGGAACACCCGTCACCATCAGTGGCACGGGATTCCTCTCCGGAGCTACCGTCAGTCTGGGCGGAACCGTGGCTACAGGTGTGACGGTCGTGAACAGTACGACTATCACCGCCACTACTGCCGCCCACGCCGCCGGAGCGGTGAGCGTGGTCGTCACCAACACGGACGCGCAAAGCGGAACCCTGAACAACGGATATACCTATACTTCCAGCACGGGTGGCACGATCGCTTTCGTTCAGGTGAACGCCGCAGACCCGCAGACGGCCGCTGTATCGGTGCCAGTAGCATATCTGGCGGCGCAGTCGGCTGGGAATTTGAATGTTGTGGCGGTGGGCTGGAATGACACCACGTCGACAGTAAGCTCGGTAACCGACTTGCTTGGCAATACCTACGCCCAGGCGGGGACGACCTTAACCGGCTCAGGAATGCGGCAGGCAATCTACTACGCCAAGAGCATTGCCGCAGGCAGTAACACGGTGACGGTAACGTTTAACCAGGCTGCCGCTTTCGTCGATGTTCGTGTGCTCGAGTACAGCGGCATCGATATAACGAGTCCGCTGGATGTAACCGCGGGCGCGATCGGAACCGGCGGCACTCCCAGCAGCGGAGCCGCAACCACTACCTCGGCCAGCGAACTGATAGTCGGTGCGGGCATGACAACGAGTCATTTTGGCGGTGCCGGAACCGGCTTCACTTCGCGGGTTATCACCAGTCCAGATGGTGACGTTGCCGAAGATCGGATCGTTAGCGCGGCCGGCAGCAACAGTGCAACCGCTACCCTGAGTTACTCAGGCGGATGGATCATGCAGATGGCAACGTTCAAGGCAAAGCCGTAATTTTACGGCGTTATGCGGGCTTCGTGTGTCTTCGCGAATGATATTTCTTACTGGTGTCATTGCGTACGATAGTCCAACTGTACCCTTCTTACGGGCGACAGTCAGACTACTTGCGGGGCCTGCGCGTGCATGATAGCCTTCGCCTGTCCGAACTTAACTGGCCAGAATAGGTGCGATGCTATCATCATCGATCGCACCTGATCGCCGCGCTGCGTTTCGGTTCTCTCTTTTGCGGGTGTGGTCGATGGATGTTGTTGCGTTGATAATGGCCGGTGGTCGATCCGAGCGGATGCGTTCCACTGGTGCGCCGCGACACAAGGCTTTGGTCAGAGTGTTGGGCGTTCCCATGTTGGAGCGGAATATTAGTGCCCTCGTCGCGAGTGGGTTTCGCCACATCTTTGTGGCCTTCAACGCGATCGAGACAGAGATCGAGTCCTGGCTTCACAGGCGCGGCATCCCGTTGGCACGTGCCCACGGCGCGACACTCGAATGCCTCAAGGAAACGAAACAACTTGGAAATATAGGAATCGCACGGGAGTTGCGGGACCACGCCGAAAGCGTGTTGGTCACCTTTGTCGACAACTTAACGACTATCGACCTGTCCGCTATGATGCGTGTACACCGACATTGCGGAGCCGCGCTCACCCTCGCCAGCCACCGCGAGCCCTTTCACATCCCGTTCGGAGAACTTGGGGTCGACAGCGCGGGGTATGTCACCGACTATTCCGAAAAGCCGGTACACTATATTCGGATTTCAAGCGGCACATATGTGCTCGACGGAAAGCGAGCGTGCGCGGCAATCCCGCCGGAGCAGCCCCTTGGTGCGGCAGGGCTGTTCCATCTGTTACACGGGCGTGGCGAACGGATAGCAGCCTACGATCACGATGCTGCCTGGATTGATATCAACGATATGGCGACGATCTCACGGGCGGAACATCTTGTTGCCGGGCACGCTGCACAGTTCGAACTTTGCCACACTAAACGACCGGACCACTGCCTAGTCAATCTGGCCCTTTGCACCGAGGGCCACGTCCTCGCCGAGCGGCGCGGAGGATCGGCGACTCGTTACCCCGGGCTTTGGGATTTGCCAGGTGAACATTTGCCGTGCGGAGGTGATCGTTACAGATTGGATGACAATCCCTCGACCCTCTTTAAGGCCGCGCAATCCGTCGCTTCGCACCTATTGGGTGGCGATGCGGCTGTGGCAAACATCACTTCAGCCGGCTCCTTCGATGATCTTGAGATCGACGAGGGATGTTTAACCCGCCACCACGTGTTCGTGCTATCCCTCAACGCACTAAGGGCAGCGTGGCCGTTGTCTGACGCCGTCGTCCGCGAAGAAACCCCAAGCCGCTGCTGGCTCAACCTACGCGAAGCTATTGAGGCGCACGACCAGTGGGTGAGTCCGGTACTAGTGAGGGCAGCCGCACATGTTCGACTTCGAGGAATTACCGGATGACCGGACCGCAATCGCGTGTCCACATTCTTTCCGTCGTGAACAACCTCGCATTTGGGGGCGGCGAAAATCGGTTGTTGACCTTCGCCCGTAACGTGGATCGGTCTCGGTTTCAGCACTCAGTCGTTTCCATCAAGGCCGCCAACCGTGACCACGATGGGCGTTACGGGACGATGCGTGAGCAGTACGCCGACGCTGGGATCGACGTAATCGATCTTGGGGAAGGTTACCCGAACTCCGGATTGGGGCCAGGCAGCCCTCTTCGCTTCGCGCGGCGGATTTCCATTCTGCAGCGTAGCCTGCGCAAACTATGCCATCTAATCCGTGCGCGCCAAGTAGATGTGATCGACTCTCATCACGGTGCCGGACACCTCACCGGCAGCCTCGCTGGCGCGATGACCGGGAAGCCTGTCGTGATGACGACCTACAATGTCCGTGAAACTTGGCGACCTCTATGGCTCTGGACGGTCGCGCATCAATTAACGCTCGCCGGGGCAGCGGCCGTCATCACCGACTCAGAGGCGGTGCGCGAAGAGCTGCGAGGGTGGATGATTCGGCGCCACCCACGCATTCTAGTTATCCCCAACGGCGTCGCGCCGCTGGCCAGCGACAAGACCAACGCTGAGATGCGAGAAATCCTTGGACTCCCGCGGGATCCAGATTTGCGAATTGTCGGACAGGTAAGCACGCTCGTTCCGACCAAAGGCCACCTCACCCTTATCGAGGCCGCACGCATTGTTCTCGATCAGGCGCCGAAGACGGCGTTCCTGATTATCGGATACCCTCGCTCCGATTCAGGCGATTACCCAGAGCGACTTGTCCGGCGAGCTGCCGACCTTGGCATCGCGGATAAGGTGCGTATCGTCGGATATCCCGGACAGATTGGAGATGTCTGGCAGGTTATCGATATTCAGGCCCACCCGACCCTGCTAGATTCGTTGCCAAACGCCATCATTGAAGCAATGTCTATGGCACGCCCTTCGGTTGTGACACCAATCCGGGGTATCCCATCAATGGTAGACGATGGACGCACCGGCTATATTGTACCGACTAACGATCCGCCGGCGCTCGCCGCTGCATTGCTGCGATTGCTCCGCGATCCCCAGAAGGCGCGAACCTTTGGAGAGTCGGCCCATGCGCGATACCTCGAGCGTTATGCTCCCGAGATCACGACCCGATCTCTGGAGGAGGTCTTCATATCGGTTGCCGGACGGCGCCAGTGAAACGGCGGGTGGTGGTTGTAACCGGCGCCGGGGGACTAATCGGTTCCGCGGTGGTGCGTGCTCTCGTTGCTCGCGACGACTGTGAAATCCGCGCCCTCGTGGGCCCCCTCCACGAACGTGTGCGCCCGCTACCTGCTGGCATCCCTGAGGTCCGCGCCGAGATTACTGACGAGGAGGCGCTCGAACGGCTCGCCACCGGCAGCGATGTCTTTGTTCACTTGGCCGGGCCACCGTCGGTTCGCCGTTCTTTCCACGCACCGCAGGCGTTTGTCCGAACGCATGTCGCCGGCACCGCCGCTGCCTTGGCCGCGGCCCAGCGAGCCTATGTTCCCCGATTCATCTATATCTCGTCGGCTGAGGTATACGGCAGACCGCAGGTCAATCCGGTTTCCGAGGATCACCCACTTGAAGCGCGCTCGCCGTACGCCGCCGCAAAGATCGGCGCCGAGCAACTAGTACGGGTATTCGCGACGGCATACTCGATGGAAACCATTATCCTTCGCCCCTTCTCCGTGTACGGGCCGGGAATGTCGGCGGATTCGCTGATAGGAGCGATCCTGCGCCAAGCGACCGCTTCCCCAGCCAGCGCGATCGAGCTGGCGGATCTGCGTCCAGTCCGCGACTACTGCTACGTTGATGATGTGGCTGAGGCCATCGTACTAGCCTGCGGCGATATGCCATACCTCGGCACACCGGGACGAGGATCAAGGTGCCCGGTTTTCAACGTTGGGAGCGGAATCGGGGTAGACGTGGCACAACTGGCGGAAGCTACGCTGCGAGCGCTGGGATGCAGTATCCCGATATTTGAAACGGTCCAGGGCAGCAAGCAACGACCTGGCGCGGCGGAGATCTATCGGCTCATTGCTGATCCGTGCCATGCCCGCAAAAATCTGGGATGGACCGCGCGTACCCCGCTCCAGGCAGGCCTCGCGGCAACGGTGCTCCCCGAGGTTGCGTAGAGTGAGCCGGTATTTCGTCACCGGAGGACAAGGATTCGTCGGCCGTTACCTGGTCGCGCATTTGTTGGACACCGATCGAGCCGCAGACATCCTTGCGGTTGGACGGTCGGCACACAATGATCGCGTGTTCACCCACGTGGTCCACTGGGGCGGGCGCACACTCTTGGCACCCGTACCATCGCCACTGCGGCTTCTGCACCGCCAGTCCGTGCAATACCGTTATGAATCCGTCGATATCCGCGACCGCCCAGGCATCCGCTCACTTCTGACAGACTTCGCGCCGGACGTCGTCTTTCATCTCGCGTCCGGTTTGCGCGACGACCCTCCCGAACATCTGTTTCGCACCAATGTCGAAGGCACGATCTGCTTGCTCGAGGCGCTCGCCGAGTCTGAGAAGTCTGTGCAGAAGCTCATCCTGGGATCGAGTGGTTCGGTGTATGGAGCGCCTACCGTGCGCACAATTCCGGTGATTGGCGAGGACGAGCCGTGCGTGCCTCTCGACCTGTACGCCGTGAGCAAGCTCGCATCGGAGTATGCCTCGCGCATCCTCACCCGGCGGTATGCGATCCCGGCAGTATGGGCGCGTATGTTTAACCTGGTCGGGCCCGGACAGGATGAGCGACACGTTTGTGGACGCTTCGCTGCCCAGATTGCGGCCATCGCGCTGGATGAATTACCACCGTTCATCGACGTGGGGGATCTCAGCCCGACTCGCGATTTCATCGACGTCCGCGACGCCGCCTCCGCGCTTCTGACACTCGCGACGCATGGGCGCCCGGGCGACGTCTACAACGTGGCAAGCGGGAGGGAGACGCCCATCGAACAGATCTTGATGAGTACCCTACGACTCGCCGGGTTAGAAGGACGCGTCGAGATTCGACGCGACACGTACCATCGCCCCGCCGACATCCCGCGATATGCGGGGAGCGTCACGCGACTCGAAGGGCTGGGAGCGAGGCGCCAGTATGAACTTGAGCACAGCCTACGCGACGTGCTCTTTTACTATCAAAGTGACGTCAGCAAGGCTGCAGGTGCAATGGAGTAGGTATGAAGGCTGATATCGATGCGTCATCATCGTCATCGTTGGTTACTTTCCCTTGCCGAGCACTCGTCCGTATCCCACGACGGAATGTGCACCTGTATCACAAAGATTTCAACGTCTTGGTTGGTATCGTTGATAAGTTCATGCCACTGACCCGAGTGGACAACGGCAACATCCCCTTTGGACAACCGTCTTTCCTCGCCCTGAACCCGCATTAGCGGTGAGCCAGAAACGATGAAGTACGCCTCCTCGTTGCCTTGGTGTCCGTGTCGGCCGATCGTGCTCCCTTGGCGAACCACAGTAAAATCGATGAAGTCGATCGGAGTCTGAAAATCGTGCGTTGTCCACAGCCGGCGAAAGTGGATCGGCCCAATGCCTCCGTGCTCGGAGTCGCGACATATTGCGGGGATTTCCTCGAGCTTAGTAAACCGCTTAGTCACAGCAGCGGTCCTTTCCGCAGCAGGTACGAGAGCCAGAACTATTCGCAACAACCGGCCAACGCGGAATTGCACGCGGCACTTGCTACCAAACCGAGTCTGCTAACAGGAAAACCTTAACTTTCAGCGCCACGGCTCACGTAAGGTCGGGGGAAAAGCACCCGGCGATGTCGCTTTTCTAAAGATTCCAACCAAGCTAGCGCAGACCTCAATACCGATACAGGAATTTCCTGAAGTTGATCGATAAATATAGACTGACCCAGACTAATCGGCATTACCAGATTGAGAGAGCCCGCCCGATGGGCAGTGGTTTGGTGTAATGCCTCGGCGCATAACTCTTCGGTCAGAAGTGCTGAATTAACCGGCAAGTGAGCTGCGGCAACGACCGAAACTGCCAGATCCCGGGTCATCTCATTCAAGAGACCCAACTCGCTGCCAATCCCGATAGTCAGAGCCATATCGATTGCCACGGCTTCGCCGTGTGGTATCCGGAATCCAGAGCGGGCTTCCAACAATGGACTGAAGGTGTGACCGAAATCCAGCAGTCGCCTATAGCCACAGTCTTCATAAAGGTTACCGCTCAGTTCCTTTAGCGTTGCCGCAACAGAGGACCAGATAACCTCGCGCGACTTTGGTGCGCTAAATCTAGATTCCAGTAACTGCGCGGCGCATGGCTCCAATAAACAGAAAAGCCTCTCATCGCACGCCAACGCGACTTTAATGATCTCCGCCATGCCTCCGGATAGATGACGCACGGGCAAAGTTTGGAGAAAAGAGGGATCGATGAATACTGATTCTGGGGCATAAAAGCAGCCCAATGCGCTCTTCTTGCCTGGAGTGTTGACTGCCCCTTTTATGCCAACCGCGGCGTCGACTTGACCGATCAAAGTTGTGGGAATGCGAATGTGGCAAATCCCTCGGCGCACTAGCGATGCAGCCATTGTAACAAGGTCGGTGCAGACACCCCCACCAAAACTAATCAGCACCGACTTTCGTCCTAAGCCGTTCGCGTATGCCTCAAAGCAGATCCGTTCCACTTGATTCATGGTCTTGCAACGCTCGCCGCCGCGGAGCACCAGCATCGGAACTGAAAGTCCGTTCGACTTGAGCCCTCGTTGCAGCTTTGTACCATAGACCCGGGCGACAGTAGGTGTGGTCACAATCAAGGCGGGACGGCGACCGATACGACCTGCCAACGAACTTAAACCGTCTCCTAAGAGATCCTCAGAGAGGGAAACTTCATATTGGCGCTGCAAATCAGCACAAATCGAAACAATTCGATCAGCCTCAAACCAATTGTTGAATGCGAGTGCCATAGACACTAGGCAAAGATCCCTTCGGCCCCAAGTCCCGCGACAGAAGCATGCTACGCCCGCTACTATCGACTCGCAACACATTCTGAAAAGATCACCAGCGTCCCTGTTAAAGGGCATGCAACTAGTTGCATCAACCGAATGGAGATGTGCAAACAAGTGCATCTACTCATTTTGAGTGTGGGTGGTTTTTCCAAGAAAGGTTCTTCCGAATGTATGACTTTCATGAACGCGCGCAACATCATCAGTGCGGACTTGTCTTTGGCGGGATCATCTGCAAATTTTCATGGTCAATCATCTTCTGGCGCGAGCCGTGTTGGCACCCACTGTTATGACTCCTCAGTTGTTCTCGGTAATGTCCTGCATCATAGCCGGAATTGCACTGCAGTCTTTAATCCACGGATGAAGGGCGATTGCCTCCGATAGCTTTCGGTGGTTGCGCTGTAAGTTGGCTTCGGCCGCCGCTCTTTCAAATTCGACAAACTTCCTAAGTGTCTCGCAAACGTGAGCAGGAGGCTGCGCTCTGGCTACGCGGCGGACGAGCGTCTCTCCCTGTGAGTAGTGCGCTATTTCCAGCACCTCGTCGGCGAGAAATGCCGGGTGATGCCCATTGTTTCGCACCGAGAGAAAGAACGGAATGGACGAGTTACCGGAAGATTGAGCGATGACTAACGGCCCTATTGCGTCGGTGTACCACGGTGCCGGGCGTAGTCCGAGCGAAGTTACTATTTCCTCGCGTGTGCCGTTCTTGTAGATATTCAGGGCCTGGCTAAACAACTCTTGCAATTGTGCTCCTCTGGATATTAGCTGCCGTTTCTGTTCCGCCAGAACCTCCTCTGTGAAATAATGCAAGCGCAGGTACGAAGTGGGAATCGCAGAGGCTGATCGGACAAGTTCGGACGACGGAAAACTTTTCTGGATGTTGGAGTGAACCGCGTATTCGGCGAGCAGGTCACGCGAGTCGGCTACGAGCCGATAAAACCAGCCCAAGTGATTCACTCCGATGTAATCGAAATCCAAGTTTTCTGGGTCAACGCCAACATTGGCGGAGATTCGCTTCAGTGTGGACCAGGGAAGCTCGCAAGCGCCAACCAAATGAATTTCGGGAAAACAGGAGTGCGCCATCCGAGTGATAACGCTCAGAGGTGCTGTGAGCATCACAGTCAGGGCCCCGGGACAGTTATCGGCGACTGCCCTGAGCAAAGGGAGAAGCGCAGGCCATATCCTCCAGGCCGCCCGGACGCCACTAATCCCGAGACCTTCATCACCGCACAGGCCATATTTTTGAGGAAACACCTCGTCCACCGCTCTCGCCTTGTGGCCACCCGGCCGCACTTGCACAAAGACCATATCAGCGCCCTCAAGGGCTACCCCGAGTTCGGCGGACGACATTCCGCATGATGAAATCTCAATCTCGTGTCGGGAACAGATCAGCCGGGCCGCTCGTGTGACAGCCCAAGTACTCTCCCGTGAGCGGCCAACTAGGGTCACGCGCAGACCTTCAATCCGTGGCTGAGAGCAAAGGTACGAAAACAACGCGGGGGTGCTGAACGCACTGCCGCCGAGGATAGCAATCTTCATAGTCTCGGTCTTGTCTGCAAGATGTGGGAAGCGTAGTCAGAGGCTCCTTCCAGACAGGCTTCCTCACTTTCCTCGCCGAGTCGGACCAGCCCGGGCAGCTGGTCGCTAAGCAATGAGTAATCGCAAAGTTCCTTCATTAAGTTCCGCAGTATATGAAGGTAGGTCTGACCCAGACCAAGTGCGAACCCTCCAATAATCACAATTCCATGCAGCCCGATAGCGAGTACAAATGAGTATAGTACTCGCGCCAGCGGGCGGGTGGATTCACGGATTAAAGTTAGCGCCCATTCGTCACCGGCTTTCGCAGCCGGCACCAGGTGTTGCTCATTCGCAAGGGTTGCGGGTGTCGCTTGGAAGACTCTTGCGCACGCGGACAATTCAAAAGCCGCTTTGTTTTCTTCTGCTCGAGAACGCGCCGTTCTCTCGATGCCCCGGCCCGACGCGATGGCACCGAGATGGCCCATCTCACCACAATCGCACTTGGGTGCACACGGACTTTCATCAACGACGAGATGGCCGATTTCGCCCGCATATGCAGCTGCGTCGAACACGCACTCGGGATGCTGCCGGTCGAAAATCTTACTTCCGATTCCGCTGCTGACGGTTACGACCATGAAACGCCCGACCGCGAGCTTCCGGCTAAAGTGCCAGGCGGCGGCGGAGACATCGTTCAGAATGTAGACATCGCGTTTCGTTAGTTTCATCAACTCCGATCGGAGATCGGGAATCGCGACGTTTCCGCCGGTAACAGTTGGGGCATTCAGAATACGCCGATGGGCTTCGATGGGACCTGGAAACGCCACGATCACGGGGGTTTGCAAAACGGTTAATCCGCTCACGCTTTCCACGTACGCGGTCATCTGGGACAATATTCTGTCCCAGACTGCTCTCGGTTCGTGCCCATCAAGGAATGTCTCAATCCGCGTCTTGTGAAGGTTGGCCAAGCCATCATCTCCGGAGATCGCACACCGCAAATACGTCCCGCCCAAATCGAAAAGAATTGCCACTATCTACCTCCGGAGACTAAGTTTAGACTCTCCCTCCACCCCTTACAAAAGCAATTCAGCGCGGTAATCGGTAGTGGGTCGCCTAGCCCGCTACCGATAGTCAAAGCGTGCAAAGAGTTCTGTTGATAGGCAGTACGCTCATCCAAAAAAACGCTGGCATGGGTGACAGAATCGCATCGCACCCCAACCAGCTAGATTGATGGTCTTCGAGGTCAAAATTGGTGGAACCACTTTAGATGGGGCGCGGTTTTGCTGCTCAATTCGGAGTGGGTATGTAAGTTCGCATCAAGGCTGAATACAGCCATGGATTCCCAGCATTCGTTCGACAAGGATGGGCCGCTAGTTTTGTGAAGCGATCTCATTGGACGTTTCGGATGAGTTCACAAGAACGAACCAGCCCATGCAAATGGAGTCTTTACTTCCGCGTAGAAGCGGGCGTGCTCAGCCTATTCCGCTCTCGTATGAAACAAAGTCCACTTCTAATTTTTTCCTGCGACGTTACACGCGGAAATCGGGCCGATCCCGACCGCTCTGCCTTGAAATTCGGGTGGTCTGAAAGAAGGATCCGATCCTTACTCTGAATTTCATTGGGCCTAGCTGCCCTGATTCAGATCGCCTAAATGAGCTGTGACAAGCGCGACGCCTTTCGCAGCGTGATGAGAGTAACTTCCGGAGGGCAGCCCAGCCGCATCGGCACATCGATCGTGCCGATTCCGACGTTGGTGTACAGAATGAGCCGCTTGATCTGCCGCAGTCCCCAGGGATACTTCCGCGCCAGCCTCGGCAAGAATGGAGTGCCAATCAATGGAATCCTTACCTGGCCGCCGTGGGAGTGGCCGGAGAGCTGCAGGTCCACTGGGTAGTTTGCAACGTAATCGGCCGGATCCGGTTCGTGTGCGAGCAACACAACGGCCTCATCTGCCGGTATACCTTTCAGCGCGATTTCCAGCTTGGGCTTTCCGCAAAGAAAGTCATCCACCCCGCTGAGCCAAAGTCTCTTCCCGTCGCGTTCAAGGGGTACGGATCGATTGCGCAAGACTGAAATCTGGTGGGACTCCAGTACTTCAACAATGTGTGGGGTATCACACTCGACATCGTGGTTACCAAGCACCGCCAGTGTCCCCGAACTGGCGCGGATGCGCGATAGCAATCGACCGCAGGGCTCGATCATTTTCGCCGCTGCCTTCAGTGCCTGGACATCAACCAGGTGAGAACCTATACCACGCGAGGTTACGAAGTCTCCGGTTATGACGACCAGGTCGGGCTGGAGCGCATTGATGATATCTATTCCTTTTCGCAGGGGCACGACTGAGAAATAAGGGTCAAAGTGGATATCGCTCATTTGAGCGATCCGGAATCCGTCCCACGAGTCTGCCAGCCGAGGGAGCTGCACTTCGATGGAAACTAACTGCGGCCGGTTGGCCTCGAAGATCGTTGCGTCACCCGCAGCAGCCAATGCGCCGACTGCGATGCCTGTGGCGCCAACCTTCAAGAATTCTCGACGTGTCTGGAACAATGACAGCCACTTCTCCTGTGGTCTCGAACATCACCGTCTCGTCGGTGATGCTGATCAAGCAATCTGGGTATTCACCGAAACCAGATAATCAGCCCTAAACTTTTCAATCATACAAGACCTATCGGCGCACCGGTTCTGAACGTAAACCCGACAAGCCTAAGCTTTAGTACCCAAGCCGGATGATCCACTCCCACGCCGGCCGGCGTGAGCATCAGCACCCGGGACCTGCTTCGCTTACTCTTACGGGGGCGAGCAACCAACCAACCCTGGCCGATGCTCCCTGCCAGCTCTGGAACCGCCCCGTCACGCCCCAGGTCAGTAGATCTGCCACTGGACTCAGGGTCGGGGCTTTACCAGACACCTCGCCGTCGCTTTTGTAAGCCTCACGAAAACCGTTACAGTGCCTTCACAGTAATGGCGCCTCAGACGCAACATGTCATCGGGTTCTCGTGGAAGCCAAGCGACCCCAGCGTACAGGCGGGAGCGAGTTACGCCTGCGTTGTAACCCGAAGTGGACTCTCAGGGCCCGGAAAGCAGCGATTCTAATGAAACCCGAGCCGTGTCTCGTAACACTTGCAGAGTATGAATTGGGCGCAATGCCAGGGCAATATTTAGCTCATTCCGAACCGCGGCGAGGTTTAGACAATCAGCATCTCGCTGAGAACAGCCCTACCTGGAATCTGCAGCTGTTTGTGGAAATGGTATCAACTTCCGAATCCATCAACATGGGCGGCGGCACGACAACGACCGAATCGATGCTGTTTGGATCAACGGTGCCGCCCTCGCTTAGCCTTTTTCGTATTAGTCGAGTGTGTGGACGTGTGACATCTCGCGCAAAGGGTAACAAGATTTTCCTCGGCCCGGGCGTCCGCTGAGAGGCTTGCTCTTGGCACGTGGAGGACCAATGCCGGTCGAACTTCGCCATGGCCAAGAGATCGAAACTACGCTGTCCCTTATTTCGTTTAGGCACGTAGCGTACAGCGCGACCGCTGTTCCATGGACCGACCGAATGATGGTGGCGAAGCACATCAGGGTCGGGACGCTACGATTTGACCGAGGATCCGCGGAGTTGAACGAACAAGAGTGGGAAGCTGGAATATATTGACAACTATCTATTCATAGTCTATTCTAAACGATGATGAATCTGTCGGAACACGATCTAAATCTCATCCTGAACACCATTGCTGACCCTACCCGGCGACGAATCTTGCAGGCGCTGAAAGAACATGGTGGATGCTCGATCGACAAAGATGTTGGCTTGTGCGCCTCGGACATCGAGCAGCGCATTCAACTCTCCCAGCCCACCATCTCGCACCACATGTCGATCCTCACCAGGGCAGGGCTGGTAGAGGCGAAGAAAATCGGTCTGTGGAGATGGTATCGCCGCAACGAAAGCGCTCTTCGCCAGTTCGCGCGTACGTTGAAGAAGAATCTTTAGGCGGGCGTCGGACCTCGGACTTCGGCGCACACAACGGTGCCTAATTTTCCCACGAAAGAGCCCGGGGGCCGAAGTCTGAAGTCCGAGGCCTGAGGTCCGAGGTCCGAGGTCCGAAGTCCGCCTATCTTGCTGCAGCCGCCATGGTCTTCTGCAGAAGGCGACGGGCGTGCGAAATCAGGTCGCCGACTTCAAACGGTTTTACCAGGTATGGAAGATTGTGATTATTCATGAAAGCGCGGGTTTCAGGTTCGACGGCGCTCGAAAATGTGAACATCAGATGCTTTTCCAGTCCGGCGTGGTTCTCGGCGATCCAACGATAGACGTCCGGAGCGCACCATCCGTTCGGCATCTTTCCGTCGATAATCACCGCGTCGAAACTCTCCGCGTCAGCTGACGCAGGGGCCAGTCGCGTCTGTACTTCTTCAAAATTCATCAGGGTCACAACCTGCGCGCCGGCGCCGGTCAGCACGTCCCGCTCGAATTCCAGCACTGCCTCTTCGTCCTCTACCAGAAGCACTCTGCCTTCGATGACCAGCTTCCGGGGCGCGGCCGCCACAACCGGTTCAGTGGCATCCGCACGGCCGCTGCCCGGCAACCGTACCTGGATTACCGCGCCGCCCGACTCGCAGTTGCGGGCGGAGATATCTCCGCCGTGCTCTTTGACAATGCCGTAACAGATGCTGAGCCCCAGGCCGGTGCCTTTGCCCACGCTCTTCGTGGTGTAAAACGGATCGAAAATCCGGTTGGGCTCTTTAATGCCGGGACCGGAATCCTGGAATTCGGTGACGACATTGCCTTCGTGCGCGAAGATACGGACCTTCAAGGATCCGCCCCGGCCTGCTTCCAGCATGGCGTCTACGCCGTTGTTGATGATGTTGAGAAATACCTGCTCAAGCTGGTGGGGATCGACCGTGACTGCCGGAAGGTTCGCCTCGAACTCACGCTCGACCTTGATGTCGTTTACCTTCAGATCGTAGTCACGCAGCGCCAGAGTCTCATCGAGCACTTTGCAGATATCCGCAAGCTGCTTGTGAGGTTTTCGCTGTCGGGCGAAGGAGAGAAGGTTCTGCACTACACGATGGGTGCGCTGCGCCTGCTTGAAGAGTTTCGCCACAAAGTCCGCCGCGCGATCTGCCAGCCCTTCGCTTTCCAGGAGTTGCGCGTAGCCCAGGATCGCGGTTAGTGGATTGTTGAGCTCGTGCGCCACGCCGGCGATCAGCTGTCCTACTGCTGACATCTTTTCGCTTTGCAGCAATTGTTCCTGGGTGCGGCGCAGGTCTTCATAGGCGCGGCAGGTCTCTTCATAAAGCCGGACCTTCTCAATCGTAGTGGAAAGCTGCCGCCCGATCGCTACCAGCAGGCTTTCGTCGTTGCTGGTGTACTCGCGGCTCTCGCGGCTGCTGATGCCCATAATGCCGATCGGCTTGTCTTTGCCCCACAGCAATACCCAGATCCAGGATGCCAAACCGTCGGCGCGAATGAACTCCGCTACCAGGGCAGGAAGGTGCGGCAGGTAGTCGGCCGTCACCACCTCGGTACGGGAACGTGTGACCAGTTCGCCGAAGCCCTCGGTAAATTTGACTTCGGCGAAGCGCGCTCTTTCCGCGCTGCGCTGGCCCCATCCGGCCCGGCGGCGGAAGGTAGCTTCGTCGGCGTCGCAAAGGTAAATCGATCCCGTCTCGGCGCCCAGCAGCGAGATCACCTGGCGCAGCGTGAGGTTGAGAATTTCATCGAGATCGAAGGACTGGGTCGCAATCACCGCCATGGCATTCAGCGCATTCAATTCGCGGTTGCGGCGGCGTATTTCGTCTTCAGCCCGCTTCTTCTCGGTCATATCGAGCAGGAAGCCCTGGTAGCGCTCGATTTTTCCTTCCGCATTACGGCTGGCGAAGCTGCTCTCCATCGCGCTCAGCAGGGTTCCATCCTTGCGCCGCAAGGCCACTTCGAAGTTGCGAACGTAATTATGCTGTTCCACCTGGCGCCGGAATACATCGCGCTGTTCGGATGAAGCGTAAAGCTCGGTATCCACGTTGATACCGACCAAGTTCTTCCCGGCTCCCATATCCCAGCATGCGGATGAACGCGTCATTGCAATCAAGCAGTTTGCCTTCCGGTGTGGCGACGAACACGCCTTCCTGCACCTGTTCGAACAGCAGGCGATATTTTTCCTCGGCGATGCGACGGTCGGTGGTGTCGCGCACTACGTGAATCGTGCCCTTCTGCTTGCCCCCTTGTTCCACGTAGGTCGACGTAGACACCATGGAAAAGCCGCCGAAGCCCGGATCGGCGCCCTCGTGGAAACCATCCTCTGACGCAACGCAATAGGGACAGCCTTTCCACTCAGCCTTGTTGCGCGGCAGAACGGACTCACAAAGCTGGCCTACGACGTCGGCGGGTGCTTTCCCCAAACGTTCCAGCAACGCGTGATTGGCTTTCATGACGCGAAAATCCGAGTCGTGCAGCAGTACCAGATCGTGTATGGAGTCGAATGTATTGGTCCATTGCCGGTGCGAACGCAGAATCTGTTCCACCAGGCGCAGGTTTTCAACCGCCAGTCCCAACTGGTGGGCTGTGGTGGTTAGAAACTCCATCTCATCGGGCGAGTACGAAAGCGAGTGACGGCTGCCCAGGGCCAGGGTGCCGATAACCGACTTCTTGCCCAGCACGGGCACCATCACCACGTGATGGAATCCTTCCTGCTTCAGATAAGGGCGAACGCCATCGGCGGCCCTGGAGGTCATCACTACAATTGGCGCGGCCGAACCCAGGGTGCGTTCAAAGTCATCATCTTTGGCGACCGCGGTGCGTTCTCTCAGGAAATCCTTGGAAAGGCCGATCTGGTCGGAGAGGACCATTTTGTCGCCTTCCAGCAGGCGAAACCAGGCCGCCTTTGCAGACATGAGCTTCTTCAGCTCTTCCAGGGCAGTAGCCATCATCTGGCCCTGCTGCTGGGCTCGGGTGATGCTGCTGGTCATCGCGTTTACCACTCTCAAACGGCGCATGTGCAGCTTGTAGTCGTCCAGAACCAGCAGCAACATGCTCAGACCGGCAATCAAGTTGGCGAACAGAGCGAATCCAAAAGGCAAGTGACGCCGAATCGGGTCCCACGGCAGATGGATGGTTATCAGGCTGGCGCTAAGCACCCATGGAACGACTTCCCATCGCGCCCAGCGATACCGAAGCAGGCGGTAGGCGGCAATCACCAACAGAATGCGATAAGAGACTTCCAGGACCACCCGCAGGGCGAATGCATCCGGCCAGTAACAGGCCCGCACCAACGCGAAGGCGATCACGGACAACGTCATCACCAGCACCGGCAGGATCAATTTCTGGGCGTGGCTATAGACCAGGATGGCGGCGGTGAACAGGCCTACCGCGAGCACAAATTCTCCCTCCGAGATGGCCGTCAGGTAGCGGGGCACGAAATCGCCCGCCACAAATCCACGAAGCGTCCAATGGGACATCAGGTATGCCAGCCATCCCACGGTCCAGGTGAGAAGGTAGCGCTCACGAAAGGTGCGAAACACCAGCAGACTGCTGGCAAGCAGGATCAGAGCTGCGGATTCCTGCAGGGTCAAGCGCGGGACAGTAGCATCCCCAGCCACGATCAAAGTTGAGAAGATCGATAAGTTCATTGCAACCAGGAGTTAAGCGTCCATTCTCTTAATAGCATGCTTACCCCAATGGCCAATGTGCTTTCCCTGTCCTTCTGGTTACTTTCGGAATCTCGGAACTACGGTAGAATTGCGGATAGACTCAAAACAAGCCCATGGCCGCTGATCGCATCCTGGTAGTCGACGACGAGGAGAGCATCCGCGAAATCGTCAGTTCTATGCTGGCGACCGCGGGCTACAAGTGTCATCAGGCTGGGTCGGGCAATGAAGCGCTTGCCTTGCTCGAGTCCGGCGAAAAATTCGAACTGATGCTGTCCGACCTGATGATGGCCAACCTGGACGGCATTGGACTTCTGGAACGAACCAAGGAACGTTTTCCCGACATGCCCGTGGTAATGGTCACCGCTGTCCACGACATCTCTGTCGCGCTGGCGGCCATTCGAAACGGGGCCTACGACTATTTACTCAAGCCATTTGAACGTGAACAGTTGCTGGCAACCGTGCGCCGGGCGCTGGAGAATCGCCGGCTCAAGCTGGAAAACCGCGCCTATCAGACCGACCTGGAAGCCCTGGTCGAAGCCCGCACCGAGCAACTGCGCAAGGCCGTAGTTGATCTGGAACGTTCCTACGACATTACTCTGGAAGCCCTCGGCGACGCTTTGGACAAGAAAGACGCTGAGACCGAAGGCCACTCCAAGCGCGTGACGGCGTTCACCATCGCAATCGCCCGAGCCATGGGATTGTCAAAAGATCAGATCGCGGTCATTGCTCGCGGAGCCTTTCTGCATGACATTGGCAAAATGGCTGTTCCCGACGCCATCCTGCGCAAACCTGGGAAGCTCACGCCCGATGAAATTTTGATCATGCAGGAGCACTGCTACCACGGGTATGAAATCCTGAAGAAAATTCCTTTCCTGCTGGAAGCCTCGGAAATTGTTTACGCCCACCAGGAACGCTACGACGGCACCGGTTATCCGCGAGGATTGAAAGGCGAGGAGATCCCTTTAGGGGCGCGCATGTTCTCCGTGGCCGACACGCTCGATGCCATCACTTCCGATCGTCCTTACAGGCCGGCACAATCGTTGACTGCCGCGCGCGCCGAGATTGCGAAGTGGTCAGGAAAGCAATTCGACCCTGATGTGGTCAAGGTGTTTCTCGAGATGGATGAAAAAATCTGGCCAGATTTGCGCAAGGAAGTCGATGGTCAGGTCCAACGCTTCGCGTACTCCACCACTGCCGCTAAGAGTTCTCCCTAAACACGCACCCAGGTAAGACAGCAGCGCCCAATTGTACCCGGCGTCATGCTTCGCTTCGCGAAGCATCTGGCGTGGAGTGGATAGGCAGTTTGCCCCGCCTGATGCGCGCAGGATCCTTCGGGACTGAAGTCCCTCGGGATGACTGTAATTGATTTTCAAACCGAGCCAAAATGCAAAAGCCATTCGTTCACCCGCCTTTGGCCGCAATGCATTGACTCGCCGCTGAATGGCCCCTAGTATTGGTCGCGCAAAGAGATAAACCCGCTTAAGTGATTGGCCAAACCATCTCGCACTACCGTATCGTCGAAAAGCTCGGCGGCGGTGGGATGGGCGTGGTGTACAAGGCCGAAGACACGGAGCTTGGTCGGTTTGTAGCGTTAAAGTTTCTTCCCCAAGACCTGGCCCGCGATCCTCAGGCTCTGGAACGTTTCCGGCGCGAAGCTCGCGCTGCCTCGGCACTGAATCATCCCAACATCTGCACCATCCACGAGATTGGCCAGCATGAGGGCCAGTCGTTTATTGCCATGGAGTTTCTGGACGGGCTGACGTTGAGCCAGCGCATCGCGGGGCGTCCCCTCGAGGCGGAAGTTCTTTTATCCATTGCCATCGAAATCGCGGATGCTCTCGATGCGGCGCATTCGGCTGGAATTATCCATCGCGATATCAAGCCCGCCAACATCTTCGTCACCAAACGCGGCCATGCCAAGATTCTTGACTTCGGGCTGGCCAAGGTCGCGCCTGCGGTTGGTTCGTCGAGCCAGAATGCATCGGCAAACACCCAGACCTTGACGGTTGACGAGCAGCACTTGACCAGTCCCGGGACAACCCTCGGCACGGTCGCGTACATGTCGCCGGAGCAGGTCCGAGCCAGGGAACTGGATGCTCGCACCGATTTGTTCTCCTTCGGCGCCGTGCTCTACGAGATGGCTACCGCGACATTGCCGTTTCGCGGCGAGAGCTCGGGGGTCATGTTCAAGGCCATTCTGGATGGACACCCAACGTCGGCAGTTCGTCTGAATCCCGACGTTCCAGCCAGGCTGGAAGGCATCATCAACAAGGCTCTGGAGAAGGACCGTGATCTTCGTTATCAGCACGCGGCCGATATGCGCACGGACTTACAACGGCTGAAGCGAGATTCGGAGACCGGCCTCCTCTCCGCCGCAAGCTCAGCGTCAGGGCCGCGTGCAGTGGCCCCTGTGACTGGGGTTGGGAAGCTCTGGAAGATTGCTCTTCCGGCGCTGCTGGTTGTTCTGCTCGGGGCCGCAGGTCTCTACTATCGTTCGCGTCAAAGCAATCGGCTGACCGACAGAGACAACATTGTCCTGGCCGATTTCGACAACAAAACTGGCGACAGCGTATTCGACGACACCTTGAAGCAAGGACTCTCCGTACAGCTTGAGCAATCACCCTTTTTCGACCTGGTTTCCGAGAACAAGGTCAATGAGACTTTAAAGCTGATGGGGCGTTCGTCGGGGGAACGTTTGACCTCGGAGGTCACACGCGAGATCTGCCAGCGCACAGGCACCAAAGCCATGCTCAGCGGCTCGATTGCGGCGCTGGGCAGCCAGTACGTCATAGGTCTCAAGGCAGTCAGCTGCGATTCGGGAGAGATGCTGGCAGAAGTACAAGAGCAGGCGGCAAACAAGGAAGGAGTTCTGAAGGCGCTGGATAGCACGGCGGTCAGATTGCGGGGCAAACTGGGAGAATCGCTCAGCTCAGTGCAGAAGTACGCCACCCCGCTGGAGCAAGCGACGACGGCTTCACTGGAGGCGTTGCAAGCCTACAGTCTGGGCGCCAGGGTTTTTGAGGAAAAAGATGACAATCCCGCCGCTGCGGCCTTAACTCAGCGCGCCATCCGCCTCGACCCGAAGTTCGCCATGGCCTACGCCAATCTTGCAATGAATTATCGCAATCTCGGGGAGATGACGCTGGCGGAGGAGAACACACGCAAGGCCTATGAGCTGCGCGATCGGGTGAGCGAGCGTGAAAAACTCACAATCGAATCTTTCTATCATCAAATGGTGACAGGGGACCTGGAAAAGGCCCGCCAGGCCTACGAGCTCTGGGCGCAGACCTATCCGCGTGATTTCGTTCCTCCTACCAACTTAAGCAACCTCGACTTTGGTTTCGGGCAGTATGACAAAGCGCTGGCGGAAGCCGGCGACGCGCTTCGCCTCGACCCGTTGAGCGGTAACAACTACGAGAATCTCGCATTCGCCTATTTCTTCCTGGACCGAATGCCGGAAGCCCAGGCTACGATCGAAGAGGCGCACGCGAAAAAGCTCGACACCCCTTTCCTGCAGTTGCTGATGTATCTGCTTGCCTTCCTGAAGAACGATACGGCAAGCATGGCGCAACAGGCGGCGTGGGCCACGGGCAAGCCCGGAATAGAAAATGTGTTCCTGAACACGGAAGCCGATGTGACCGCCTATTCCGGGCAGCTTGAAAAGGCTCGAGAACTTTCCCGCCGCGCCGTAGCTTCGGCCCAACGTGCACAGGAGAAAGAAACGGCGGCTGGATACGAATCCTCAGCGGCTCTTCGCGAAGCCCTATTTGGAAATCGAGCCGAGGCCCGTCAGAGCGCCGCAGTGGCACTCAAGCTTTCCACTGGCCGGGATGTGCAGTACAAAGCAGCCCTGGCCCTGGTATTGACGGGAGATACCGTGCGGGCTCAGGCACTGACGGATGATTTGAGCAAGCGCTATCCAGAAGACACGATCGTCCAGTTCCTGGAACTGCCAACTCTACAGGCGCAACTTGCTCTGGGCCGTAACGATGCTTCGAAAGCCATCCACGCGCTTCAGGCGGCTGCGGCTTACGAGTTGGGGGTTGCGGCTGGCCTGCATCCCGTTTATGTGCGTGGCGAGGCGTATCCGGCGGCGAATGACGGCAACAAGGCCGCAGGCGAATTCCAGAAGATTGTCGCCCATCGCGTCATCGCGTTGAATGCCATCGGCGCTCTTTCCCATCTCGGTCTCGCCCGCGCCTATGCGTTGCAAGGCGACCCTTCGAAAGCCAAGGCGGAATATCAGGATTTTTTCTCTCTCTGGAAAGACGCCGACGCCGAAGTCTTAGTTTTGAAACAGGCCAAGGCGGAATACGCGAAGCTGCGGTAACGGCCGGTCAGAACCGCAAACCTTTTCGTGCCCGTAATCGCGGCGGGTCTGAGTTTAGAGGCAGCAGTTTCGTCCCCGCTTACATCCAACCAGGCTGGTCACATGTTTCGAGGAAGTGAGGCTGTAGATATGAATTCGCTGCGTTCACGCTGGTTTTGGTTTTTGCTGGTTGCCCTGGCGGGATTGCCACTCTCTGCGGAGCAGTCGACTTCTCCGACTCCCCCTCATTCCGTTCCTGATGGAACCACGTTTCGTATCCGCCTGGAGGACAAGCTCGACGCCAGCCGGGTGCGTCCGGGGAAACGCTTCAAGGCTGAGTTGGCTGAAGATCTTGTTGGCCCCGATGAATCCCGAATTCTCCGCCATAGCAAAATAAAAGGCCATGTCAGTTCCGTCAGCAACGGGCTTCATCCCGGGCTGCTTCTCAGCTTCGACGAAATCGAGACCGAGCACGGCTGGGTTCCCTTGTTTGCAACCATCTCCGCGATCCCCGGCGAACACGGCCTGGAAGTATCCGGCAGCGAGGGAGAAATTCAGCGTCAGGGTAGCCACGGCAGAGAGGGTGGTTCATCTGGTGGCGGGCTGGGCGGCGATGGAGGCCGAGGGCCGACCCTTGGCGCTGCCGCAGGAGTCGTCGGAGCGCTGTTCAGCGACCGGCGACTGCAATTGCAAAAAGGCACGGCACTGGAAATTCGCCTGGACCGCGCCCTAAAGATCCCACGGCGATAGCCGGGTAGCGCCGGCAGTGTCCCAATCTGGTTTTCTCTGCGAACTCCGCGGGGTTTCTCTGCGTTCTTTGCGGTTAAAAGCTCTCGATTTCGCTGGAAATAAGCAAGAAAGATTTTAACTGGAAAGGACGCCAAGAGAAACCGCCAGGGACGCGAAGTTAGGACCGGCATCTTCCCTTCTCACGTCAATTCCCCGTTAGAATAGCGTCCACCGTACAAACAAGAGACAACATCCGTCCGAAATTGGGCACCAAAATAAAATTAACTTTTTGGGAGAAAAGTCATGAAGACCGCCGCCGCGCTCGTAGTCATTTTCCCGCTTCTTTTCCTGGTTAGCTCCGTGGCAACCGCGCAGGATCGCCCCACCGTTACCGCTCAGCCGAATTCGGTTTTTGTCGGCGCTGACGGTAAATTTGAAGCCAACCCCGACACCGCTGTGATGCAATTCAATATCTCCGCGCAGGAAGCGACTTCGCGCGAGGCCTACGATCGCGCCTCCAAGTCCGCCGAGCAGGTGAGGCAGATTCTGCGGTCGAACGGCATCGAACCAAAATCAGCCGAGATCGGATACTTCTCTCTTGAGCCGGTTTACGACTACAAGACTGCCAAGCGCAAGCTGGTGGGATACCGCGTGAATGCCAACGTTTCGCTGAAGCTGAAGGATTTCTCCAAGGTTGCGCCGATCGTGCAGCAGCTCGCGGACACTGACGTCAGCGAAAATCAGTCGCTCAATTACACGCTGGAAGACATGGACGCGGCGAAAGCCAAAGCGGTCGAAGATGCCTATCGACGCGCCCGTGAATCAGCCACCGCCCTGGCGCGCAGCAGCGGACGCAGTCTGGGCGAGCTGTCTTACGCTTCGGTGGATACATTCGAAAACGTTCGCCCCATGGCGATGGCCAGAACCATGATGAAGATGAACGTGGCGTCCGCCGCGCCGGCTCCGACGGAGGAGTTCACTCCGCAGTCCGTTTCGGTGACCGCTCACGTCAATGCGATGTTCAATTTGAAGTAAGCACCGCGAACCTTGTGGGGGCGGGTCTCCGACCCGCTCAGGCCGAGCGCAGCTCGGCAGTTGGTGAGAGCCGTAAGCGCGGGCGAATCGCCCGCGGCCACACGGTCCGGCACGAGATGGTCCAGCACGAGCGGGACGCTCGCGCCCACATCAAGAACTACTTTGGAATGCGGCTTCCATCCAGTGGCACTTCGCGCTGAATCACCATGTCCAGCGTGGTGCCCGCGTCCATTCTGACGTCGCTACCACGAGACAGGAGACCTATCGCGGTGCCGATACCGCCGCCAATTCCCGCCCCGATCAGGCCTCCCTTAACTCCATTACTCAGCCCGCCGACGACCGCACCTGTTCCCGCGGCCGTGGCCACGGTCTTCGCTTTTTCGCCCGTCTGGCTGTCCTGCCGGATGGTTCCTTCTTCGTCCTTCATCGAAGTCTTCTCGGCTCCGGGAACATTCTCCACCGCCCCGGGCAGGATCACCGTATAGCCGCTGGGGTAAATCAAAGTGCTGAAATGCATCAGCACTTCCGCCCGGCCTTTTACCCGTCCGCCGCGTTTGACGCTGCTGATACGGCCCTGCACATAGGTTCCGGCGGGAATTAAGATACGGTCGTTGATCACCACTGGAAACGTGGTCACCGCATAGACGGCATCGCCTTCACGGGCATTCTTGGTTGAAATGGCTTGTTTGAGCGCCAGGGGAACCTTGGTCCCGGAGGGAATTGTAAGCGGATGCCCCGCTGTGGGTTCACTCTGGGCAACGGGATTGGCTTGCGCCGCGGTCACGGCTGCCGCGAGTAACAGAAGAATGATGGTGCGCATCGATTGTCTCCCCAAACCCTAGTTACTAACCCAATAGTGGGTACGATGCAAATTAAAGATCGAAAGTTTATCGGAATTCGACAGGGGGAGACATTTTTGGCCCATTCCTTCTAAAAAACTCTGTCATCCCGACCGGAGCGCAGCGAAGCAAGCACAGCGGAGGGACCTGCCGTAGACATGCTGTCCTTAACTACTACCAACTACTATTTTTAGCTTGCTTTATCGAGACCCATACGAAAATGGCATTAACAGCAAGGTCCCTTCGCACCGTTCGGGATGACAATATGGCTAGTAAAATGACGACCCCCTAGGTGCTGGTAGACCGCTCGTTCTCCCTGACATTGCCCATGAACTGCGACTGCAACCGCTGGGCGCACATCTCGCCGCAGACGTGCAGAGTGCCTTCGCGCAACGCGACCTCGTCATCCCAGGGACAGAGATAGAGCACGGGCCGGTTGAATTCGAGGAAAGATGTCCACATCAGCCACCAGCGGTCGGTGGCGCCTTTGAGGGTCCCACAGTTGGGGCCAGCGCAACGATACAGCAGATTTGCCGCAGGCGTAGGTGAATTGCCAGCTTTCATGCAATGCTCCCGGAACAAATGCTCGTTGAGATATTCTAGCGGAAGACCGATGTTATGTCGGTAGTGGCACTACTTGTAAATCAGGTACTTCTCGCGAACCTTTTGGAACTTGTCGAGCGCTTCCCGTCCATCTTCGGCAATGCGACGAGGATCCTGGCCTGCGGCAACTGCATCGTACTGGGCCTGATTGGGGAGTAACTCAATCATTCGATCCAGATGGTACTGCTCCGGGTAGAGTTTATGCAGGGCGGAAGCCAACTCCAGGCCCAGTTCGGGCCCGTCAAACGCGTTCCGGTCCACCACCACGATGTTGACGCCCTCGCATTTCTGCCCGGCATACACACTGGCGTTGGGAGTGAAGTTCAAGGGCACAAAGCGCACTCCAGAAATATTCCTGCCGTTCAAAAATTTCGCCAGCTCAGTTGCCTTCACCCAGGGCGCGCCCAGCAGTTCGAAAGGAGTGTCCGTGCCCCGCCCTACCGAAATATTAGTACCTTCCACCACTCCCACGCCCGTGTAGAGGATCGCTTCCGTGAGACTGCGCATGTTGGGCGAAGGATTAATCCACGGGATCGAAGTCGAATCGTACCAGTCCCCGCGCATCCATGCCTCCACGGGGACAACCGTCAGCCTGGCATTGAGGTTGCGCTCGGCGTTGAACATCCTCGCCAGCTCTCCCATGGTCATTCCATGCCGGGCGGGAACGGGGAAATAATTTACGAAGCTCTCCCGTCCGGCATCGGGAATCGCACCCTGGACGAAGGAACCTGTAACTGGATTTGGACGATCGAGAACAATGAGCTCAATCCCAGCCTTGGCCGCGGCTTCCAGAAAATATCCAAGCGTAGTTTCGTAGGTGTAATAGCGGACGCCTACATCCTGAATGTCAACCACTACCGCGTCCAGATTCTTCAGAACATCCTGCGAAGGCCGGCGGGCGGCATCGGTCCCTCCGTAGACGCTGTACACCGGAACACCAGTCGCTGCATCCGTCGAATTACCTACATGCGTGGTGTCGAGAGTGCCAGTCACTCCATGCTCGGGACTGAATATCGCGTCCAGCGAAATTCCCGGCGCCTGCGCGAGAACATCAATGGTCCGGCGTCCTTGCAAATCGACTCCGGTCTGATTGGTAAGGACCCCGATCTTCTTTTTGCCGGCGGCTGCGCGAACCGGATCGAAGTTGTGTGCCTCGAGCACGTCAATCCCTGTCTGAACTGACCCGTTGCGTGCGGCGACACGGCGAGCCGCAGTTTGCGCTTCGTTATAACCGGTGATGCTCTTCCAGCGTAATTCTTCTCTTTCGCCGACCGTCATGGGAAGAGCCGCTGCCACGGCAGTGGCAACCTTGGAACGCAGAGCGACCACAGTTCCCTTCCCGCGGGGATGAACCGAGTTGGCGAGAAGTATGACAAACGTTCGCGTGGTCGGATCAATCCATATCGAAGTGCCGGTGAACCCGGTGTGCCCGAACGATCCCACGGGTAAAAGGTCGCCACGGTTGCTGGAAAACGGAGAATCGATATCCCATCCCAGGCCTCGCAGCACGGTAGCGGTTGGCGGCTGCTGCGGCGTGGTCATCTTTTCCACCACTTCCGGCGCGAGGATGGGACTGCCATTAAGCAGCGCCTGGGCGAACCTGGAGAGATCATCCGCAGTTGAAAACAGCCCCGCATGTCCGGCAACTCCTCCCATGCGGCGCGCCCTTGGATCATGCACGATCCCGCGCAGCATCTTGCCTTGTTCGTCGTACTCCGTGGGCGCGATCTTGCGCCGCCAGGCAGCCGGAGGCAAGAAGCGAGTATGCGTCATCCGCAATGGCGCGAATATCTTCCTGGCGCAATACGCATCCAGGGTACTCCCACTGACGCGCTCCACCAGCGCCGCGAGCGTAATGAAATTGGTATCGCTGTAGAGAAACCGCGAACCCGGCGAATACTCCGGCGTTTCCGCATACGATAGTCGCAAGGCGGAGTCACGGCCGTCCCACGGTGGCGTCAGATCGATGTCCGCACGCAGGCCGGAAAAGTGAGTCAGCAAGTTCCGGACGGTAATGTCTTCTTTACCATTCTGCGCGAATTCGGGGATATATTTCGCCACCGGATCGTTCAGCCGGACTTCTCCTTTTTGCACAAGTTGCATCACCGCGGTCGTCGTGGCCACAACTTTCGTAAGCGACGCGATATCGAAAATGGTGTCTACCGTCATGGCTTCCTTGCGCGGCTCGAGGGCCCGGTTGCCAAAAGCCTTGCGGTAGATCACCCGCCCGTCGTGCCAGACCAGCAGGACAGCGCCGGGGGTCTGATCGTCGTGGACAGCATCGCGCACGATCGAATCAAGAACACCGAGACCAGGGACGTGAACTGCCTTTGTGGTCACGGCCAGTGTGGCCGCTGGCGTCTCGCTCGCGCGGGCGGAACCCAGTCCAGCCGCTCCCCATCCTAAACAGAGCGCGATCAGAAACAGACCACACGTGTACAAACGTCGAATTGGCCAAATTGAGTAGATACTCTGAATTTACACAACCTGCGGGAGGTAGCTCAAGAAACTGAAGTAGGGGTGCCGTTTGTGCTATCGGATTTTGCGTGCAGAGCCGGGATTGTCAAACTCGTGGCAAATCGCACACCTTTACCCTTCCCCCGAACTTTGTTATAACCCGAACATCGAGCAAACGATCCCTTTGTCAGAAAGATCTTCCTCGCCACATGCTGGCGTTCAACCCGCAAGTTACTTTCCGGTCCCCGCTTACGACCGGCAGGACGCAGTTTTCAGCGAAGCGTTCGCGGTCCTGGATAATGCCATCGCTGAACATGCCTTCCCCGCCGCGTCGATTGCGGTCACCTCGCACGGAAGACTGGTCGCGCTGAAAGCGTTTGGCCGATTCAACTACCAGTCGGATTCGCCGACAGTCACTACCGCCAGTGTTTTCGACTTGGCATCGGTTTCAAAGGCCGTCGCCACAACCAGCATGGCGATGATCCTCTACCAGCGCGGCCTGCTCGATCTGGAAACACCGGTCGTCGCCGTCGTGCCCGAGTTTGCGGGACCCGAATTCAAGCGAAAAGACCCGCGACGCGGTGACGTCACCCTGCGCATGCTACTGACACACTCCTCCGGCCTGCCCGCTTACGAAAAGCTGTTTCTCAAAGCGAGGACAACAGCCGAACTGCTCGCTGCCACTTTCACTACCCTGCTCTCCACAGATCCAGGCACGCGGGCCGAATACAGCGACATTGGCTTCATTATTCTCGGCATCGCCCTGGAGCGCATTGCCGATGAAACTCTCGACCGTTTCTGCCAGCGCGAACTCTTCGGCCCGTTGGGGATGGCCCGCTCCGCCTTTAATCCTCCCCCCACCTGGCGCGATTCCATTCCTCCTACCGCTGACGACACCAGCTTCCGTCATCGAGAAATCCAGGGCGAAGTGCAGGATGAGAACGCCAGCGTTCTGGGCGGTGTGGCCGGACATGCCGGTTTGTTCGCGACAGCGGAAGATCTGGCGACCTTCGCTCACAACCTGCTCCGGGCCGGGAAGACTCGGACCGCGCCAGCCCTTCCCGCCGAATTTCTTCGTCCTGAAACGCTGGCGCTCTTCACTTCCAGGGAGACCTCGCCTCCCGGCACCTCGCGCGCCCTGGGATGGGATACGCCTTCCTCGCCATCGCAGTCTGGAAAATATCTCTCCGCCAGATCCTTCGGCCATTTGGGATATACCGGCACATCCCTTTGGATCGATCCTCAGCGCAAGCTTTCCATTACGTTGCTTACCAACCGCACCTGGCCCGATTGCGCCAATCAGGCGATCAAGCAAGTACGCCCGGAGTTTCACGACGCTGTGGTTGAGGCGCTCGATGCTAACGAGAAAAAGAACGCCCTGGAGAAAAACGTTTGAAGTCGCGGCGAAAACCCACCCCTGAAAACCTGAGCCGCCTTGCTACCGAGCAACCCAATCGCGCTTCCACGGACCTGGATCTCAAATCGGCACTGGAAGTTGCTCGCATCATTAACGCAGAAGATGCTAAAGTTGCCGCTGCCGTCCAGCGCGCTCTGCCGCAAATCGCACGGGCCATCGACTTGATCGCCAACGCCTTGAGGCGTGGCGGAAGGCTGATATATGTGGGCGCCGGCACCAGCGGCAGGATTGCGGCCCTCGACGCCGCCGAGGTTCCACCCACCTTCAGCGCCGATCCCGAAACTGTGCAGTTCGTAATCGCCGGTGGCCTCGACGCCCTGGCCAATGCGACCGAGGCAAACGAGGATTCTCGTGAGCTCGGCGAACGTGAAATTGCCAAGAAGAAACCTGGCAGAAAGGATGTGGTCGTCGGAATCGCCGCCAGCGGACGCACTCCGTTCACGGTTGCAGCCCTCGACTACGCCCACAAAAAAGGGGCGAAGACGATTGCCATGACTTGCAACCGCAACTCGCCCCTGGAAAAGGCAGCGCACCTGGCCATCGTCACGGAGGTGGGACCGGAAGTCATCTCCGGCTCGACTCGGATGAAAGCCGGAACCGCCCAGAAAATGGTGATGAACATGCTCTCGAGCGGCGCTATGACCCGACTGGGACTGGTTTACGGGAACCTGATGGTGAATCTGAATCCTAAGAACTCAAAGCTTGCAGAACGCGGGGTAAGCATTCTGCGGCGCGCCGCAAAAGTCAGCCGCGAGATCGCCCAGCAGACTTTGAAAGCCGCGGGAAACAGCGTCCCCGTGGCGCTGGTGATGTTGCAGGCCGAAGTAAATCGTGAGCAAGCCGAACAGTCGCTGGATGCAACCCGAGGGCACGTCCGTGAAGCAATCGCTGCCGCGCGCAGTCTATAGCCGAGCTCCTGGATGTCATGATTCGGGTTCGTGAATTTCCCCAATCCGGTGATCGACATCTACCCTCAACCTAACCCAAGGTCGTGCCCTCTCGATTATTACTTTCCTGGCTCGGTTCCCCTACGATTCCCGTTAGAATAGTCGGACGTCACAGACAGCTACAGCTCGCGCTCGCATCTCTCGGCCGCACCACGAGAACGGTCTAGCTATGGACAAATTTGTCATCCGCGGCGGCAATCCGCTGCTGGGCACAATCCGCGTCAGCGGCGCCAAGAACGCGGCTCTGCCGGCCATGGCCGCTGCCCTGCTCACCGATGAGCCGGTCATTCTGGAAAATATCCCACAGGTTCGCGACATCGAAACCACGCGCAGACTGCTCGCTGCCATGGGCGCGGAAGTCGAGCTGGGATACGGCCGCGCGCAGCATCGCACCACCATCTGCGCCCGTACTCTCTCCAGTCCTGAAGCCTCGTACGAGGTGGTCAAACAGATGCGCGCGTCATCGCTGGTACTGGGGCCGCTGGTGGCCCGCTGCGGCCGTGCCCGCGTCTCGCTTCCCGGCGGTTGCGCCATCGGAGCGCGCCCCATCGATCTTCACATCAAGGGATTGAACGCAGCTCGGCGCCAAAATCATTCAGGACCACGGCTACGTGGACGCCACCGCCGACCGGCTTAAGGGCGGCGAGATCGTATTCGAGAAAATTACGGTCACCGGCACTGAAGACTTACTGATGGCCGCGACTCTCGCCGATGGCGAAACCGTCTTGCGGAATTGCGCTCGCGAACCCGAAGTCGCCGATCTCGCCGACCTGCTGAACAAAATGGGTGCGCAGATTGAGGGCGCCGGTACTTCTACCATTCGCGTAAAAGGCGTGACGAAACTGCATGGCACCAGGCACCGCATTATTCCCGACCGCATTGAGGCTGGCACCTTCATCATCGCGGGCGCGCTGACCGGCGGAGACTTGAACATCGTCGGCTGCGATCCCAGCCATCTCGCCGCGCTGCTCGCTAAGTTGCACCAGGTCGGCGTAAAGACCGCGCAGTCCGCGGACTCGGTCCGTGTCATGGGAGACGCCCCCTTCAAGGCCGCCGACATCACCACCGAAGAGTATCCCGGCTTCCCAACCGACATGCAGGCCCAGTACATGGCCCTGGCCACCCAGGCGGAAGGCGTGTCCATCATCACTGAAAATATTTTTGAGAATCGCTTCATGCACGTCCTGGAGTTGGTTCGCATGGGCGCGAACATCAAGGTCGAGGGACGACGCGCGCTGGTACGCGGCAAATCTCCGCTAAGCGCGGCTGCTGTACAGGCATCCGATCTGCGCGCCTCAGCGTCGCTGGTGCTTAGCTGCCCTGGTAGCCGATGGTGAAACCATCATCGATCGCGTCTACCACATCGATCGCGGCTACGAGCACATCGAGGAAAAACTCAAGAGCGTAGGCGCCCAGATCCGCCGCATCGGCGAGATCCTGCCGAAAAAGGCACCCGCCCCGTCAGCCCGCCCCTGACACCCAAAGCCATCATCGTGCTGGAATTCGCCACTGCCCGAGGGGGACAGCCGCCCTCGGCTGTCCAGCGGAGAAACGCCCCGCTTCGGTCTGTCGCCACTGGAATCTGCCCCGAAACCGCCCCGCGCAGAGGGCGCCCCATTTCTCGACGGTTTTGCGAGAAGTGGAGCGTTACCATCGTCGACCACAACCCCGAGTGCCCGCAAAAACCGAAAACTTATCAAGCCATTCTGATAAAACCGTCAGGTCTTGTTTCCGTCGAACCGCCTTGCTTCCCGCTTACTGAAACATCTATTTTGGTTGGGTGCGTCATACTTTCCTGATAATCATTTGCCTGGCCTCACTTATCCGTTCAACGCCGGCGCAGGTCGCACCCTCTCCCTTCCCGGCTGGCGCCGTAACCTCCAGCGTGGTCTGCAGTTCAGACACTAATCAGAGCTACGCCCTCTATCTGCCTTCCAACTATTCGGCCGCGCGGACGTGGCCGATTATTTACGTTTTTGACCCAGGCGCCAGAGGCAAGGTTGCTGTCGAAACCATCCAGACTGCAGCAGAGAAGTTCGGCTACATCGTCGCAGCCTCGAACAACTCCCGCAATGGCCCGATGGGAGGCTCCTCCCAGGCGATGAAGGCGATGTGGGTTGACACGCAGACAGCGGTTCCCTATCGCCGAGCAGCGTCGCTATGTGGCTGGAATGTCGGGTGGCGCGCGCGTTGCCACGAGCGTTGCTCTCTCCTGTGGAGGGTGCGTGGCTGGCGTGATCGCCAGCGCTGCTGGCTTTCCCTTCGCCACCGAACCCACTCGCGATATGAAGTTCGCTTACTTCGCGGCGGTCGGCAACGCGGATTTCAACTACGGAGAATTCGTGGACCTGCGACGAAAACTCGACGCCGGCGGCACACGCTACCGGATTCGCATCTTTGAAGGCCAGCATGGATGGGCGCCGCCGGAAGTATGGATCGAGGCTCTCGACTGGATGGATATGCAGGCCATGTCCGCGGGAACCATGCCGCGCGATCAGTCGCGCATCCAGCAGACTCTCGCCGGCGAAATCGCGAAGGCGCGGGAATTCCAGGCACAGAACAATCCGTTAGGCTCACTGCGCGAGTACCAATCGATGGTGCGTGATTTCCGTGGTCTGGCTGACGTCGCTTCCGCCGAGGCCTCGGCGGCTGAATTGACGAAAAACAAGGCGGTCAAGACGGCTGAAAAGGAGGAAGCCTCCGCCATCGATCAGCAAGCACAGATGACTGCCAACCTCTCCGCTCAAATGCAGGCAATCGAGGGCGCGCGCGCCAGCGTTGACGTCATGGATATGAAAGCGGAATCGCCGATCTCAAAAAGCGTGCGGACGCCTCTGCGACTTCAACCGATCTGAAGGCACTGGTGTTACGCCGAGCCCTGGGGCAGCTCGTGGTTGAGGCGTATGAATCTGCACAACGCACAATGGACAGTAAGAACTACCGAGTCGCCGTGGTCTACTTTGATCTGGCCTCGACCGGTTCGTCGAATCCTTCCTGGGCCCACTATCAGCGGGCGCGCGCCTACGCCATGATGCCGGACCGGAAAAAGATGCTGGCCGAATTGAGGGTCGCATTGGCAGGTGGCTTCCACGAAGTTTCAGCAATGGATGCCGCTGAGTTCCGAGCCTTTCGCGGCCAGGCGGAATTCCAGGCTCTGGCAGCTGAGTGGAAGCTGGCATCGGAGAAGAACAAGGCAGAACCCTGATGTTGCCAGATCTCGGAACGACCGGGAGAAGAACTCCGCAAGATGATTCTTGGGGAATGTCGACTCCTGGAAGGAACGAGTGGCTGAATGTGACTTTTGTGCCCCCATTGATGGCGTCATTGCTGAGCTCGCGAAGCATCTTGCGTGGAGCGGATACACAGTATTAGAGGGCCGCGGCATGCGCGCAGGATCCTCGAGGCTGAAGCTTCAGGATTATTGCACTTCGCGATTTATTTTCAAATCAAGCCAATACCCGGAAAGAAAGATGATTTTCAGGAAGAGCGATGACTAACGGGAAGGGGGATGACTAACACGAAGGGCGATGACCAAGGGCACGACTTCAGCCGTGCCACAAGAGTTCAAAATTAGTGCGGCTTTCGGCCGCTGAGGTTCCCTTTTTTCAGCCACCAGCACGACTTCACCCATTAGAAAATCCTCCACACGAAATGTCCGATCAAGAGAAACAGCAGGATCATGAACGCGCTGATCCAGATGAGAAAATTAACCGTCAATTTCGGAGATTCGATTTCTTTCTTGTCCATGCCGCAAGGATACACTCCGGGCTGGGACACTGCCGAGCTGCGCTCAGCCGGGCGGGTGGGGACACCCGCCACTACATGGTTCTGAAAAAAGAAAGGGCCGCGATTTTTTCTCGCAGCCTTCCAATCAAACCAACAGACTGTGCTTAGTGCCGTCCGCCACCACCGCCGCCGAAGCCACCACGACCTCCGCGTCCGGGACCGCCGCGACCACGACCTCGGCCGCCACCACCGCCGGGACGTCCACCGCGACCGCGGTCTCCGCCTCGATCTCCACCACGGTCTGGACCGCGATCACCACTGGTTCGTTCCGGGCCGCGCTCGGTGGCACCAGCTCCGGCAAGAGGTGCATCACGATTGAAGTTCGGTTCGTCGTCAGCGAAGTCGGCGCCGCCCTCGATGGTCAGCGCCGGAGCGTGGGTAACTTCGCCGCCGCCCTCGCCACCTTCTGCACCGTCGGGCGGAAGCTCACCGCCGCCCATCTTTGCCCGCTGTTCCTTGAGGATCGCTTTACGCGACAGACGAATGCGATTGCCTTCGACGGCCAGGACCTTCACCAAAACCTGATCGCCTTCTTTCAGTTCGTCGCGGACGTCCTTGATGCGGTGCTCCGCGACTTCACTGATGTGCAGCAGCCCATCAGTACCGGGAATGATCTCAACGAATGCGCCGAAATCAGCCAGCCGGGTCACGGTTCCGAGATAGGTCTTGCCAACCTCGGCCGTCGCGGTCAGGTCGCCGATGATCTGCAGGGCTTTAGCCGCCGAAGCTTCGTCGTTCGAAGCCACGTTGACCTTGCCGGAGTCTTCGACGTCGATCTTCACGCCGGTGCGTTCGATGATGCTGCGAATCATCTTGCCGCCGGGCCCAATCACGTCGCGAATCTTGTCCACCGGAATCTGCAGGGTGTAGATACGCGGCGCGTAAGCCGAAACCTTTTCGCGGGTGGAGCGGCAGAGACTTCGTTCATCTTGTCAAGGATGAACAACCGTCCGCGCTGCGCCTGAGACAGCGCTTCGCGCATGATCTGCGCCGTAATGCCGCCGACCTTGATGTCCATTTGCAGTGCGGTGATACCGTCCCTGGTGCCGGCAACTTTGAAATCCATATCGCCGTAATGATCTTCGGCACCGGCGATGTCGGTCAGAATGGCGTACTGCTCGCCTTCCTTAACCAGCCCCATGGCAACTCCGGCGACGGGAGACTTCAACGGAACGCCGGCGTCCATCAAGGCCAGTGAAGCTCCGCAGACCGTTGCCATCGATGACGACCCGTTCGACTCCAGAATGTCGGAGACTACGCGCATGGCGTAAGGCCACTTGTCTTCGTCCGGAAGGACATTCGAAATGGCCCGTTCCGCCAGCGCCCCATGCCCGATCTCGCGCCGCCCGGCTCCCCGCAGAAACGCCACTTCACCAACCGAAAACGGCGGAAAGTTATAGTGGAGCATGAAGCGTTTTTTGGCTTCGCCTTCGAAAACTTCGAGGCGTTGCATGTCGTCGCTGGTGCCGAGAGTTGTGGTGACCAGGGCCTGGGTTTCGCCGCGGGTGAAGATGGCCGAGCCGTGGGTGCGCGGAAGGACTCCGACTTCGATCCAGATATCGCGAATCTGGTCGAAGGAACGAGCGTCGGGACGGCGTTTCTGATTGATGACCTGTTCGCGGAAGATGCGCTCGCGAAGAGCCTCGAAGTAGGTCTTGAATTTCTTCTGGGCAGCTTCGTCGTCCGCGGGGATGGCAGCCTGGAGCTTCTTCTTTAGTTCGCGGACCAGGGTGTAGCTCTCCGCCTTGGGATGCTTCTGGGTGTCGAGGCCGTCGGTCAGCTCGGAGCCGACTTGCTTCTTCAGGGCGTCGTAGTAAGCCTGGTCGAATTCAGGTGGAGTGACCGTCCGCTTGGTCTTCCCTGCTTTTTGTTTAAGATCATTAATCGCGGCACAAATTTTCTTGATTTCGGTGTGCGCGAATTCGATCGCGTCCACGACAGTTTCTTCCTTCACTTCCTTGGCACCGGACTCGATCATCACGATGCCGTCGGCAGTTCCAACCACCATGATGTTCAGAAGGCTGTCGCGCATTTCGCTGTAGGTCGGGTTGATGATGAATCCGCCATTCACCAGGCCCACGCGTACGGCGCCGATGGGACCTTCGAATGGTATGTCAGAGATGGTAAGCGCAGCCGATGCGCCATTGATGCCGGCGACGTCGGGATCGTTCTCCGTGTCCGCGGATAGAACGAAAGCAATCACCTGGGTTTCACAGCGGAAGCCATCAGGAAAGAGCGGGCGTACCGGACGGTCAATCTGGCGACTGGTGAGGATTTCGCGTTCGCTGGGACGACCTTCGCGTTTGATGAAGCCGCCGGGAATTCGTCCGCCGGCGTAAGTGTATTCGCGGTAGTCGACGGTCAGAGGGAAGAAGTCGATTCCCTCGCGAGGATCAGGATTGGCCGTGGCGGTGGCCAGAACGACGTTATCGCCAATGCGGACCACAACGGAGCCGTGTGCCTGCTTGGCTAACTTTCCTGTCTCAAATGAGATGGTTTTACCGCCGGCAAGTTCAACTGATACTTCTTGTTTCATGATTCATTTCCTTTTGGGCAGGAGGGCACGCGAGTGCGCCTGGGAGAGACTGCACAGGTGAAGGGCAAGAGCCAGTAGCGTTCTGGAGATCGCCGGAAACACACCGTTCGCGGCATTTAACCTTGTTGGGTGACGACCCTGTGACAATGATTCCGATGGTGGTCCGGCGAGAACACCCCGAGCCGGGAACGGCTCCGCTGAAACCTACTTTCGCAGGCCAAGCTTATGCACAACCGTCTTATAACGCTCGGAATCGTACAACTTGAGGTAGTCCAGCAGGCGACGACGCTTGCTGACCAGCATGAGAAGACCGCGGCGCGAGCCATGGTCCTTCTGGTGCGTTTTGAAGTGCTCCGTCAATTGACCAATGCGCTCGCTTAGCAACGCGATCTGGACTTCGGGGCTGCCCGTGTCGGTGGCATGGGTCCCGTACTGGTCGATGAGGGATTTCTTTTGCTCTCTGGCTAGCACTAACCTAGTGCACTCCTGTCTTCTATTAGTTTCAATCCGTTCGTAACGTGCAACTAAGGTAACACGCTGCAGACCAGAGTGTAAAGGCAGCGAGGCGGGGAGCAGTGGCTTAACTAAGAATCCGCCCACCTCATCGAAGACGTCATGCTGAGGTTCGCGAAGCATCTTGCGTGGAGCAAGACAGGCCGTTGCCTTTGGAGAGTGGCGATGCCCGCAAGATCCCTTGGGAACTGAAATCGCTCACGAGTTCATCTACCCTGTGGGATTTCAAACTCAGCGTCCAGGCCTGGAGCTGACATGCGGGCGTGTGGCCTGCCCTTCCGCTACGGCTCGGGTGATCCCGGTCACCCACCCTTTTCGCAAAGAACGCGAAAACGATGGGGCACCCGCACCAATGTCGTGGAAAAAAATCACAGGTTATGCGTTCCCGGAAAGGGCGGGCCACCCGCCAGGGGCGCTAGCGTCCCGATTCGCCAGGCATTCATTTTGCTCCGTTTACTACTACCGGGACGGTGCCTGCGGTAAGGATCTCGTGCAGCAGCAACCTGGTTCTGCACAATGTTGCCGACGTGCAGATTTCGGGCCTGATCTTTGATTTCAACAACGCTGGCGGCATGGTCATGGACGGGGTGATTTACTCGCGCTTCGACATGAGCATCGTCAACGCCACCGTGGGACTCACCATGACCACAACAACGGGGAACACAGCCACCAACCCCTTCCCGAACCTGATCTTCTATAACGATGCCGTCGGGTTGGTTATGAACGGGATTAATAGCCGTGGCGTGACCTGGAATGATTTCGGCAACATGGAACTAGTCAATATCACCGACACCGCATCATCGTCTCGCAGTTCGCCGACACAAATACATTCGGATCGATCAGAATGCATCTACGCAGTTCTGCCCACGATGGCATGGTGTTCAACGATGCCGCCGTGCTGGGCGACCTGGACGCGAGCGGCAACATCATCCACGCTCTCGATTGCGATGGAGAGCCCGGCTTTGCGGGAGCGTGCGCACACTTTAAAGGATACACGGTGGGCAACTACATCACGATGGGTTTCGCGACAATGCCAGAACAAAACAAGATCGTCTTCGACAACACCTTCAGCGCCGGAGCTAACACGATCGTAAAGTTGCAGGAAAACCCCAAACAGCCTTAGAAAGCTCTGTCCCTCGTCACTACTCAAAACGAACCGAGAACGGTGCGTACTGAGCCGGGGGGCCAACACTCAAAGACATCGCTCGCTGCCAGACGCACACGTGAAGGTTGCGACCGCACCTCGCGCATTGTCTGAATGAGTGACACTTTTGTTGTTACGGCCGAGGATAGAGCCCTTTTTCGAACGACGATTTCATGGGCGGGTGGCCCAGATGAAGGTCGCGCATTGAGTCTGGCCGGATTGTTTGAAATCGCTCCAGTTTCCAATGCACAGTCTGCACAAAGGTCAGCGTGTGCCGTGCCAGCGTCCCCCACTCAAGCCAAAAGATGGCTTGAATCCAGGGCCACCCAAAGTGAATATCCGCTTTGCGCAGGATGCTTCGCAGGCTCAGCATGACGCCTTCCCGAGGATGGGAGTTTCAAAAAATTAACCCCCGTCGGAGACCGCGCAACTCGCACTCCGAAGCCCCAGTTCATCACTACTCAATCCATTACTATCGGCACGGCGGATACCAAAGCCTTATCACCGCTCGGCATCTAAGACTATTATAGTTATGCCAACTCTCATGACAGCACGGTGCACCCAATGCGGTCACGACAATAATCCCGAATATCGTTTTTGCGGGGTGTGCGGAGCTCCCCTGCCACCGGGAGTGCCGATGCACGAACCGACCCGGGAGCAGGAGCGAGGCCGGGTTTCACCGGTCGGCGGTCCGTCTTTCCTCGGTCTTGGTGATGATCGCACCAGCGATCTCGACTATCTTTTGGAGGAGGAGCCACCTCGCGGCCACGGCCGTATGTATCTTGCGCTTCTCCTGCTCGTCCTAAGCGCGGGACTGCTAGCGTGGCACTGGCAGCGTGATGGCTATCCCTGGCCGGGACTGGCGCAGTCGCCGGTCGCCAGCAAGGTACAGCCGACATCACCACCGGAAACGGCGCCGACGGCAACCGCGCCCGCGGCAGGGACCGCCGATCCAGCCCCTGCGCAGAGTCAAGCCTCGCCAGCAACAGCACCCGGAACAGTATCCGGAACAGCGGCACAAACGACAACAGGGGATGGAGCGCAGGTTGCTGCCACACCGCCCCCGACTGAAACTGCAGTTTCTCCCAATCCCATCGCTGTGGTGAAGCCGCCCGATCAAGCCACGCCTTCGGCGGATGGCGCAGACCCGGTAGAGAACTCCGCGAAGCCTTCAGTTGCTTCCCCGCCGGCTCAGGATTCAGACGCGCTCCCGGCAGCGTCTTCTCCGCTCCCGAAGGAACGCCCCGCTGTCACACCCCCTGCCCCGGTACAAAAGCCGGCCGTAGTGAAGCCTTCGCCGACGGTTCCTGCCGTCAGCCCTGAAGATCGGTTGGTGGATGAAGGAGAGCGATATCTTTACGGACGAGGAGCTCGCGCCGACTGCGCACTTGCACAGAGAAATCTCATGATCGGCGCGCGCCAGTCGAATCCCAAGGCGCAGACTTTGCTGGGCGCCATGTACGCCACGGGGCACTGCGTCGGCCGCGACTTGCCCACTGCCTACCGCTGGTTCGCCAAGGCGCTGCACGGCGATCCGAGCAATTCCCGGGTGCAGCGGGATCTGGAAGTGCTCTGGAAGCAGATGACGCCGGAAGAACGACAGTTGGCAATGAAGAGCCAATGACTAACCGCTGACGTCGGTGCCGGAATTCGCGAACACATTTCGGAATTAACCTTCAGTTCCCAGTTCTCGGTTCTCAGTTTTCTTAGTGATGGTGGCGGCGCGCGGCGGTTTCCGGGGAGCTCATTACCAGGCGGCCGTGCTGCACTCCCTTGGTGCTGATAAGACGATCGGCCAGACTTTGCACGTCTTTCGATTTGCCCCGCAGGACTACTACCTCAAGACAGGCGTCGTGATCGAGATGAGCATGCAGCGTTGAAATGATGACGTGATGATGCTCGTGTTGAAGATCGGTAAGCTTTTCGGGCAGTAGACGGGTGTGATGGTCATAGATCAGGGTCACCGTGCCAACGACCAGCGCGTCCGGATCGACCACGGCTGAACCCACCAGCCGGTCGCGGATCAGGTCGCGAAAAGCTTCTGAACGATTCTCGTATCCTTTCTGCGCGATGAAGCGGTCAAAACGCCGCAGCAGGTCTGAATCGATCGCCACACCAATACGGCTGAGATCTCCCATGAAAACGCCTCTCTGTCGAAGCCAGACGGCATAGTTTACTCTCGCAACCGCCTGACTGCCGGTACCTTGATGCGTTATGATTCCCCGACGTTTTGGCGGCAATCCGCCGAGGGACTGGAACCGTACCTTTGAAAGGAACGATAACGTTTGTCCAGCGCTGAACCTAAAACAGGCGCAACCGACGTTTCGCTGGTCTGGGCGATCCGCTCGGGCGACGAGAGCGCGATGGCGACTCTGTACGACCGATATTCATCCGTCGTATATGCGGTCGGCTTGCGAGTGCTCGGCGATACCGGCGCGGCCGAAGACGTGTTGCAGGAAGTATTCATGCAGCTATGGCGGAATCCCGGGCTGTTCGACGCCAGCCGCGGCAACCTGGGCGCATGGCTGGCGGTAATCGCCCGCAACCGGGCGATTGATACGCTGCGCAAGCGTCGTCCTGAAACCGATATTTCCGACGTGGTGGTCTCGGTCGAGCCAGACATGGCCGGTGAAGCGGAGCGCTCGCGTGCCATGGAAAAAGTTCGAGGAACCCTTGGAGGCATGCCAGTCGCGCAGCGCAGCGCGCTCGAGATGGCCTACTTCGAAGGTCTTACACACACGGAAATTGCGGCGAAGACGGGAGAGCCGCTGGGTACGATCAAGACTCGAATTCGCGCCGGATTAACGGCTCTGCGCAAGGCTTTTGAAGCATGAGCGCCCACGAACAATACGCCGACGATCTCGCTCTGCTGGCCCTCGGGCAGCTGCAGGAAGACGAGCGCGCCGCGCTGGAGACGCACCTGGAAGGGTGTGCGGCTTGCCGCCGCGAGTTGGAGCAGATTCGCGGAGACATGGCGTTGCTGGCTCTCTCCGCGGCTGGCCCCGCGCCTCCGAAGCGTTCGCGGGAGCGTTTGCTGAAGGCGATCGCCAAGGAACCGCGGGCAACCAAAGTTGTCGGACGCAGTTCGAGGTGGAGAATGGTCCCCTGGATGGCGACTGCTGTGTTCGCTCTGGCGGCTGTTTTCTTCTTCGAGCAGAGCGACCGCTTGTCCCAGAAAGTAGCAGAGTTACAGGGCCAATCGGCGCAGCAGCAATCCCAACTTGAAAGAGCGCGCGAAGTGGTCGCAACCCTGACCTCGACCGATGCGGTGCGAGTAACCCTGGTAGCGGCGGAGGCCCCGCCGCAACCACAAGGGAAAGCCATCTACGTTCGCGACCGGTCCAGCCTGGTTTTCATTGCCAACAACATGCCGGCATTGCCTGCACAAAAAATCTACGAACTCTGGCTGATTCCAACCAGCGGCGCGCCCATTCCGGCTGGAGTTTTTAAACCCGATGCCCACGGCAGCGCAACTGTGATCCAGCCACCGTTGCCGGCAGGAGTCGAGGCCAAAGCATTCGCGATAACGATCGAGCCCGAGCAGGGATCGGCAACGCCTACGATGCCAATCGTGATGATGGGAGCGGGGGAGTAATCATTGCGGCGCCGCCGTCCCGGCGGCTGTCGTGATGACGTCCCCCCGCCTGAGGGCAGGATGCCCTCAGAACAGCCGGCAGGATGCCTGGCGCTACTCTTACAGGCTCGTGACGAGTCAGGCCTCTTCGCTTTCTTTCAGCTTTGCAATTACTCCGAAATCTTCCAGTGTGGTGGTGTCGCCCTTCACTTCCCCGCTGCTGGCCAGTTCGCGCAACAGGCGGCGCATGATCTTCCCGCTGCGTGTTTTGGGCAGCATGTCAGTGAAACGAATATCGTCGGGCTTGGCCATGGCGCCGATTTCTTTCGCGACCCACTTCCGCAACTCGTCTTTCAGTTCAGGAGTTGGCTTTCTTCCCTGCTCGAGGGTTACGAACGCTGAGATGGCCTGGCCCTTGATGTCATCGGGGCGGGCAACGACAGCGGCCTCCGCAACTGCCTCGTGCGCGACCAGAGCTGACTCCACTTCCATCGTACTCAGGCGGTGACCGGAGACATTAATCACGTCGTCAACACGCCCCATCACCCAGAAGTAGCCGTCTTTGTCTTTACGGGCGCCGTCGCCGGTGAAGTATGTGGGCGGAATTTGCGACCAGTACTGGCTCACGTAACGGTCCGGATCACCATAAATGGTGCGCAGCATGCCCGGCCAGGGTGCCTTCAGGACGAGATAGCCGCCCGAACCTTCGGGGACGGGCTTGCCATCCATGGTGACGACCTCGGGAACGACTCCTGGAAACGGGCGCGTGGCCGAGCCTGGTTTGGTAGCGGTCGCACCCGGAATCGGGCTCAGCATGATGTGACCGGTTTCGGTTTGCCACCAGGTGTCCACGATGGGGCAGCGATTGTGTCCAATCACTTCGCGGTACCACATCCACGCCTCAGGATTGATCGGTTCACCGACCGTGCCCAGCAAGCGCAGGCTATCGAGCTTGTGCTTTTTGGGCCAGTCGTTTCCCCACTTGACGAAGGTGCGAATCGCGGTGGGCGCGGTGTAGAAAATATTTACCTTGTGGCGGTCGATGATGCTCCAGAAGCGATCCGGCTCGGGAGTGTTGGGAGCGCCCTCGTACATGACGGTGGTGGCGCCATTTTGCAGCGGTCCATAAACGATATAGCTGTGGCCCGTGACCCAACCGATGTCGGCGGTACACCAATAGGTGTCCTCTTCCTTAAGGTCGAATACCCACCTTGTAGTTATGTAGGTGCCGACGGAATATCCGCCGGTCGTATGCACAACCCCCTTCGGTTTGCCAGTGGTTCCCGAGGTGTAGAGGATGTAAAGCGGGTGCTCGGCGTCGAGTGGTTCCGCCGGACACTCATCCGAGGCTGTCGCCATCAACTCATGCCACCAGTGGTCACGAGCCGGCTGCAGGTTGATTGGCGTCCCAGTGCGCTTGTAGACCACGACATGTTTTACCGACGGACAGGATTTCAACGCTTCGTCCACCGCCGGAAATAATTTCACCTCGGCGCCGCGGCGGTACGAGCCATCCTGCGTAATGACGGCTACGGCTTGCGAGTCGTGGATGCGATCAATCAGGGCGTTGGAAGAAAATCCTCCGAAAACGACCGTATGCGGCGCGCCGATACGGGCGCAGGCCAGCATTGCGACCGGCAGCTCGGGAGTCATCCCCATATAGATTGCGACGCGATCTCCTTTTTTGACTCCGAGCGACTTCAGGACATTGGCAAACTTCTGCACCTCGCAATGCAGTTGCTGATAGGTAAGAGTGCGTACTTCGCCGGGTTCGCTTTCCCAGATAATTGCGGCTTTGTTCTTGCGAAAGCTCAGAACGTGGCGGTCGAGGCAGTTGTAAGAGAGATTGAGCTGACCGCCAACGAACCATTTGGCCCAGGGATGATTCCATTGCAAAACCGCGTCCCACTTCTTGAACCAATGAAGCTCGCTGGCGATTCCACCCCAGAATTTTTCGGGTTGTTCAACCGACTCGCGATAGATGCGTTCGTACTCTTCCAGGCTCTGGATGTGCGCCTTTTCGCGGAAATCTTCCGGACACTCGAATTTTCTATCTTCGTGCAGGACCGATTCAATGTCGTTTCGGACGTCGGCCGCAGGGGGCTTCTCTGGCATGTGATCCCTCGTCTTATTGAACTTCGCGGATGTGCATTGCAGATTCTACAAGGCAGGACAAGGAATGTCTGCCCGACTCCACGGGGTCGGAAAAGCGTGAACCACCAAGGACACGAAGTTCCACGAAGGAGGGTCCTCGAGCTCAATATCACGTGGTGTGAGTCGAAAGCGGTCTGTGTTAGGCTTACGGCGTTTTTCTGCGCCCGTGACAGGCGGCGAAGATTGCCCCAATGAACGCTCCCAAAATCGCTGTCGTTGGCAGTTATGCCACGGGCCTGACCATGAGAGTGGAGCGCCTGCCCAGCCAGGGCGAAACGCTGCTCGGGACGGGTTATCGCGTGGACTACGGGGGAAAGGGCTCTAACCAGGCGGTGGGATGTGCACGCCTGGGAGCTCGAGTCAGCTTTGTCGCCAAAATCGGAAACGATGCCTTCGGTGAAATGGCGCTGGAATTATATCGGGACGAAGGTATCGACGTCAGCCACGTGGCGCAAACTGGCGATGCTCCCACCGGCGTAGGTTTCATCATGGTCGATGCCAGCGGAAATAACTGCATCACTATCGACCCCGGCGCGAACGAACTTTTGACCGCCGACGATGTGTCCCGCGAAGAAGCCGCGTTCGATACCGCAAAAGCGGTGCTGACTCAGCTCGAGATTCCGGTGGCTGCGGCAGAAGCCGCCATGGCGCGTGGCCGCGTAAAAGGCGCGCTGACGATACTGAATCCGGCGCCGGTCCGGCCGTTGCCGGAATCGATCCTGCAATTGGTGGACATCATCACTCCGAACCAGTCTGAAGCCAGAGTCCTGGCTGGACGAAGTCCGAATGAAGCGTGTGACGCCGAGGAAATCGCGCGCGATCTGATTCGATGTGGAGTGAAGCAGGTGGTGATGACGCTGGGAGAAAAGGGAGCACTGATCGTGACCGGATCGTCTTCCCTCCGAGTTCCGGCGCTGAAGATGGATGCTGTGGACACGACCGGCGCGGGTGATGCCTTCAATGCAGGTCTGGCGATGGCTCTGGCTTGCGGCGCGGGCCTTGAGGATGCAGTGCGGTTTGCCGTAGTCACGGGTGGCCTGGCCGTTACCAGGGAGGGTGTGATCCCTTCCCTTCCTGACCGCGACGAGGTCCTGCGATGCTATCGACAAAACGGCATGAGTCCTCCAGATTGGTTGGCGACGAGTTAATCCAGTCAGAGTTGAACCCTTCTGTGTGCGCGTCCGTCAGGAGGCTCGAATGGAAACGCTGAATCTGTCCGATTCCACGCCGGGCAGCGAGAGCCGGCTTAAGAGCCTTTTCTGGCCTTCCATCCAGAACGGTGCCGATGTGGACTATCTGGGAACGCCGGGATACTGGTTTGCACACTCCTGGCAATTGTTTCCTTCATTTTCTCCCTGGCAACTGGCGAGCCCGTTGTGGGAGCGGTCATGCCGTTGTTTTATTACCTCGGCGGAGTGGGTGTGAGGGAACGCAGCCGCTATGCGGCTGCCATCATTTTGTGTCTCTATGTCTCGGACACGCTGACGTCGGGATTGAGTGTGGTCAGGGTAATCTTTGGAGCTTTGCTAGTCTCGACCCTGCGCGCGACCTGGATTGCTTCAGCCGGGAAAGGCGATTCAGAAGAAGCGATTTTACCGTCGCGACTTAACCAGACCTGGGGTGACAAATTTTCCGATCAGTTTCCATCGTGGCTTTGGCCAAAGGTCCGGGTGGCTTACTAGGTGTTTTCTGTTTGTGTCGTCGTCTTGTTTACGATCGGCATAACCATGATGATTCGTCGCAATGCTCATTGAACCGGATATTCGGACGGTTCTGCCGTACTATCGACAACAGGGCATGAATCCACCAGATTGGTTTCACCAATTTCCCGATGGGGATTGAGTTTTCAAAGGGGGTGTGCCTGTGAGGTTGACCGGCCTCTTGATAGCGTTCGCGTGTATGGCAAGCTTCATTGCGATAGGGCAGGACGATTCTGTTTCTGGCGTTCAATCAAGGATCGTCGCCCTGGAGAAGGCCTGGAACCAGGCCTACAAAATGGCGGACCGGAAGGCGCTGGACGCCCTGCTCGACGATCAGATTGTGCTGGTGAATGATGATGGAAGCATTCAGAACAAGGCGGAGTTTCTGGCCAGCATCAGCTCCTCCAACTCGCAGGAGCAGCAAGTCACGCCAGAATCGATCACGGTCCACGTTTATGGAAATGCGGCGACTGCAACCGGGATTTTTCGAGCCAGGGGCACCGAGGGTGGAAAGCCTTATGTGCGCCGCGAGCGCTTTGTGGACACCTGGATTTATCAGAACGGAAAGTGGAAATGCGCGGCCGCCAGTGCAACGACTGTCCTGCACTGAGGGAGGTCCACCTGCTTCACATCAATGTGGCGTTCGGCTTTGTCCTGGTGCTGCTGGCGGCCTTGCTGCAAGGCAGCTTCGTACTTCCAATGACGCTGGTTCGGCAATGGGCCTGGGAGCATACCTGGGCCACGTTTTCACTGTTGGGGATGCTGGTCTTCAACTGGATGATCACCCTTCTGTTCGTTCCTGATATTTTTGCCGTGTATGCCGCATCTCCCAGCAGGGATCTCGCGGTGCTGGCTCTTTTCGGATTGGGATGGGGAGTAGGAGCGGTTTTGTTCGGCCTGGGTATGGACAGGCTAGGCATGGCCTTGGGATATCCCATCATTATGGGCCTGATCGCGAGTCTGGGCGCGCTGATTCCACTGCTTGTCTTCTTTCCTCAGACGCTATTAACAAATAAGGGCCTGGTACTGCTCGCCGGCACCGCACTGGTAATCTTCGGCATTGTGCTGTGCTCGGTGGGCGGCTCGCGCCGGGCACCTTCCGAAAGAAAGGCCAACACTACGCGTTCAAATGCATTCAGGCTTGGCCTTGTGATCGCTATCCTCGCCGGCATGTTGTCGTGCCTGCCCAACGTCGGAATGGCATTCGGGGGGAACGTGATCAGATCCGCAGTCGCGCTCGGCGTCTCGCAGGCTTCGTCGGGAAATACGGTATGGGCGCTTCTCTTTACCCTGGGGTGTGTTGCGAATCTCGCGTATTGTCTCTACCTGATGATCAGCAAGCGCACTCTGAGCCAATACTGGAACCCAGAGACACCGCGCAATCTGGGATTAAGCGCCCTGATGGCCTCGATGTGGATCGGGAGCTTTTATCTTTACGGGGCCGGCGCGGCAAGACTTGGGCGCTGGGGCGCAGTCGTGGGCTGGCCGCTGTTCATTTCTCTCTCCATCGTGGTGGGCAATCTCTGGGGCTTGTGGCGAGGTGAGTGGCGGAGTGCACCGCCCACCGCACGTCGGTTCCTGAATCAGGGATTGCTAGTTTTGATTGTGGCGGTGATTATCGTGGCGTTGAGCAATTCGTTCTATTGAGAGGCCAGGCCGAAGCAGCCGCAGGATATCCAAAAGGTCCAGCGGAAACAAGTTCAGCTGGAGATGTCCCAATGAAGAGAGCGCTTGCTCTGCTACTCTTCGTGCCCTCGCTTTTATTCGCACAGAGTCGCTTCGACGGAACGTGGGAGATGAAGATGGACACCATTCAATTCTCCAACACGCCCGAAGAATACCTGTTAGACAATGGTGTGTATCACTGCCTGACCTGCCTCCCGAAAGTTGACGTGAAAGCTGACGGAACTGATCAGAATGTAGAAGGTCATGCGTACTTCGACAGCTTTGCCGTTCGGGTGGTCGATGCCAAGTCGGTAGAATTCACTTCAAAGAAAGCGGGTAAGACCACGTTTGTGGCCGTCGAAACCGTATCGCCGGACGGAAAGACCATGACGGAGGAATTCACCAACACGATCGAGGCCCAAACTGTCACCGGAAAGGCAACGTTCTTCAGGCTTAGTAAGGGTCCGACTGGCTCGCACGCGCTTTCGGGATCTTGGGTCATGCGGAGCGTGAACAATGACTCTATTGGCGGGCCCACGAGCACCTATCTGGTCACGAAAAACGAACTGAAGTGGTCCGACAGCAACAGCCAGAGCTACGATGCCAAGTTTGACGGCAAGGACTCCCCAGTTCGAGGAGATCCCAGCCACACAATGGTTTCGGTGAGACGGATCGGTGAAGATACGATTGAGCAAACGGAGAAGCAGGAGGGGAAGGTTATTCGTATCACCCGCCTGACAGTTTCTCAGGATGGAAAGTCGATGAAAATCGAAACCACCGCGCAACGAGGTGCCACAATGACGTACATCGCCGAGAAGCGGAGGTAATTGAGCCCTGTCCCCGGGCAATGTTTGGGGGATTCTCTTAGAATTACAGTGTCGGAGAACCGAGTCGTGCCTTAGGTCAACGCAGCAGGCTTGCTTCCCGTGCGCGGAGAAGGAATCATGTCGGAGGCTTCCACATTCTTGTCGAGCTCACAGCCCCGTGCACGCTGGATGCGCCTCGACACCGCCCAGCTGCTCAAGCGCTTTTTCTTCTGTGAGCGCTCGCTCCTGGTAAGCGAAGCGGCGTGGATCCCCGCTATCGCTTCCCTGGACATCAAAATCGGCTTGGCCCGTTTCGTCTGGCAAAGCGCGGAGACCGCTCACGCCCTTCGCAATCGTGTATTCGAGTTGCGTTTCCCCAGCCGCCTGCTGGAGGAGCAAGGAGCCGACCACGCGCTGATTGAGCTCTTCGGCGCGGTCAAAGACTCACCTTCGGTACCCGCGTTTCTGTTCAGCATAGGAAAAATCCTGTTGCCGGCCCTTCGCGATTCCTACCGCGAATACCTCGAGGCATCAGATGCAATTGCCGACGGACCTACGCACCGCTTTCTCTCTCTGGCGCTCTCCGAAAAAGAAGAACAGATCGCCGCCTTTGAGCAATGGACGCTGGCCGCGCTGTCAGCTGATCCTGTGTTGCGCGAAGGCTCGCTGGACTGGACAAAAGGAGTCGCGGACCGACTCTCGCAGGTCGGCGGAGTGGGAGTCGGGCCTTCGCCATCGGTTGCCGACGCCGGGCCCTTGCCGGGAGCCAAAACCTACGCCATTCCGGACCGGCCCGCCCGCGACCCGCGCTTCTGGCCCTGCCGCTTCTATTGGCCGGATGTGGTGGACCCGAGTTATCCATACGGAGACGGTATGCAACTACAACTCAGGTCGGCGATCAGCCACGTGAACGAGGTCTGGGCAATTGAGGCCGGCGCCATGATGTTGAGTGCGTTCGCAGACGTGCTGCCATGGGAGTGGATTCACAACGCGGCCCGCTGGACATACGACGAATCTCGCCACTGCCAAATGGGCTACGAGCGGCTGATGGCGTGGGGCCTGGATCCGGCGGAGATTCCACTCGGAACGTACATTTACGAAAGCGCGTCGGGCCAGGATCCGATTTACCGCCTGGGTATGCTGTACTTTTTTGAAACTAAAAATATCAAGCACAAGCCCGCCCGCGCACAACTGTTCCATGCATACGGCGACTCGGTAAGCGAGCATGATATGGATTTCGACTGGGCGGACGAGACCATGCACGCCGGGTACGGCAAACACTGGCTGAAGGAACTGCTCGCCGTTCGTGGCGAAAACCCTGCGGCTTACGATCAGGTTCGGGAACGTTGCGAAAAGCTGGTTCGCGATTACGTGAGCACGGCGACGGTCCAGGAAATTTCCGACATCAAGAAAGCGGCTGCCGCTCTTCTGGCCAAAGCGTCAGCGAGGACTAATGTGGGCGCGGGCGTCCCGCCCGTGCAGTAGGCGGCAGGGGCTTGTCGGATGGATAACCACCGCCGAGCTTCGACCTGGACGGGTCGGAGACCCGTCCCTACACGGAGTGTGGTGCTGCGTGAATCTGGCAAATTTCGGCTATGATTTCTGTCGAGCTTTGCTCGACGCACGAGCGGGACGCTCGCGCCCACATTTCTGAACTGATGAGCTTCCGGTTTCAAACCGCTGTTCTGATCACGCTTGTCATATTGGCTTTTGGGAGCTGCTTCGCTGCATCGCAGCAATCACCGGTCGAGTCATCCGCAAGCGCTCACCTGGGAAAAGGCTACGATGCGCTGAAACAGGACCAGTACGACGTTGCGATCAGCGAATTCCGCGCTGCCCTGCAAATCGACCCAGCCCTGACTCTACGCGCGAGATTCCCCCTGGCGGTTGCGCTCTTCGAAGCGCACAAATCCGATGAAGCACGCCGCGAGCTTGAAATCGTGCGCGGCGAAGTGGGAGATCATCCCAATGTGCATTATTACCTCGGCCGCCTGGACCTGGACGACCGCAATTTCGCTGGGGCAATTCAAAATCTGAGTCAGGCAGCGGCCAAGCCACCATTTCCCGATACTTCTTATTACCTTGGGTTCGCTTACTTCAAACAGGGAGACTTGCCGGCGGCGGAAAAATGGTTGAAACAGGCCGCACAGTTGAATCCACGAGATGCGCGCATTCGCTATCAGCTAGGGCTTGTCTATCGCAAACTGGGACGTGAAGAAGAAGCGACGAAAGCGTTGGCTGAATCAGAAGAATTGCGAAAGCGCGATTCCAGCGAGAGTCAGCTCCGGATTGAATGCGCGCAGAAGCTGGATAAGGGTACGCGCGAGGAAGCCCATGCTGTCTGCGAACAGCTGTATGACCCCGATAACGCGGAACAATTGACTTCACTCGGCACGATATACGGCCAGCACGGTGATCTGGAAGCCGCGTTGAGGCCGCTTCGCCGCGCAGCCGAACTGGCGCCGCAATCGCCACAAATGCAGTACAACCTGGCGCTGGCCTATTACCAGCTGAACCAGTTCGAAGCCGCGCGCCAGCCTCTCGAAAGCACGCTGAAGCGATGGCCCGACTTGTTTCAAGTGAACATGCTCTACGGCGCAGTAATGGCGAAGCTTGGTGACGACCTCGCGGCCTACCAGTCGCTTCACCACGCCCACAAACTCAATCCTGAAGATTCTGCAACTACGGACATGCTCTACCTCACAAGCATGGCGCTGGCACAAAAGACGCTGACTCAAAAACCATCTGCCGAAAAGGGCCAGCAACATTCTGATTCCCTTCGCTATCTCGAAGAGGCGGCAAGGCTGCGACCACAGGAACCTGAGCCGCACCGGCGAATGGCTGAAATCTATACCAACACGGGTCGCCCCGAGCAGGCCAGAGCAGAGCGACGGGAAGCCGAACGCCTGAGCAGAAGCCCCGGCGGACTCCAGTAGCTTGTGATTATTCAGGCAGCGCCGACGCTGTGATTGTTTGTGACTGGTTTGCTAGTAGGAGAGACCGCAGTTATTATCTGTCTGCGCTTGAACTGTGCTCCGATCAGCCGGTCATTCCCGGTCGATCATCCCAGTCGATCATCCCGGGAGAAACTGCAAAATGGACATGGTATGCAGGAAGGCAATTTTCGCACTCATGGCGGTGACGCTGGTTGGCTCCGCGGCTGCACAGTCCAGCTATAGTTTGCTCTCGCCAAACAAGCAGATCGAAGTGAAAATCCGGACCGGCGACCGCATTCAGTACGACGTCCTGTTCAAAGGCACGCCGTTGGTGCAGAAAGCCACGTTCTCCATCGACATCGACCACACCACGCTTGGTTTGCAGCCTCGAGTCAAGTCAGCAAAGCCACGTAGCTACGATGGAACGCTTGAACCTCCGGTGAAACAGAAATTCGCCAAAATTCGAGAGAACTACAACGAACTGCGGCTCGAGATGGAAGGCAACTACGCCGTCGTCTTTCGAGCCTACAACGAGGGCACGGCGTACCGCTTTGAGACTTCTCTTCCGCAAAACGATGTAAAGGTTTACAACGAGGAGGTCAGCCTCAACTTCGCAGGCGATTACTCCGCTTACTATCCCCTTGAAGAAAGTTTCATGTCGCACAACGAGAGAAGATTTCCTCTCTTCAAGTTGGAAGAAATCCCTACGTCCTCCATCGCCAGCCTGCCGGCCGTCGTTGATGCGGGCAATGGCGTCAAGGTGGCAGTTGCGGAATCTGATATCGAGGACTATCCCGGGTTATGGCTGCACGGTACGAGCCACAACGGGCTCGCAGCAACTTTCCCGCATTACCCGCTGCAGGAAGTTTTGGAGCGCGACCGCGACTACCGGGTCACCGAGTCGGCCGACTACATCGCTGTGACTCGCGGAGCACGCACTTATCCGTGGCGACTGCTGGGCATCACCGAAAAAGACGGCGACCTGATCACGAATCAACTGGTCTGGCTTTTGGAGAAGCCATCGCAGGTGCAGGACACGTCATGGATCAAGCCGGGCAAAGTGGCCTGGGACTGGTGGAACGCGAACAACGTTTACGGTGTGGATTTCAAAGCCGGCATCAACACACAGACCTACAAGTACTACATCGATTTTGCCGCAAAATATGGCCTGCAATACATCGTTCTGGATGAAGGCTGGTACAAGCTGGGCGATGTAATGGCGGTCGTTCCAGAGATCAACATGGACGAACTCACCGCTTATGCCAAACAGAAGAATGTTGGCATCATCCTGTGGGTGGTATGGAAGACGTTTCGACGATAAGTTTGACCAGGCGCTCGATCAATTTCAGAAGTGGGGAATCCAGGGCATCAAAATTGATTTCATGCAGCGCAACGATCAGAAGCTGATCAATTTCTATTACAAAACCTGCCGCGAAACCGCCAAGCGCCACATGCTGGTGGATTTTCATGGTGGACAGAGCCAGATCACCATGACCCGAACCTGGCCTAACATGATCAGCGGTGAAGGGGTTCGCGGCATGGAGTGGAGCAAGTGGAGCGCCGAGTCCGAGCCGCAGCACAATGTGACGCTGCCGTTCACCCGCATGTTTCTCGGACCGATGGACTACACGCCCGGTGCGATGCTGAATGCCACCAGGACGAACTTCGCGCCCATCCACGAACGACCCATGGCCATGGGAACGCGCTGCCATCAACTGGGAATGTATGTTGTCTTTGAAAGCCCGCTGCAGATGCTGGCTGATAGCCCTTCGAACTATTTGCGTGAACCGGAGGCGATGGAGTTTCTGGGACCGGTGCCAACGGTCTGGGATGAAACCAGGGTGCTCGACGCAAAACTGGGTGAGTACGTTCTGGTGGCGAGAAGAAACGGCCGCGACTGGTACGTTGGCGCGATGACAAACTGGACGGGTCGGGACCTCGACGTTGATCTCTCATTCCTGCCTTCAGGGACCTTCACCATGGACGCGTATCAGGACGGAGTGAACGCCGATCGCATGGCCGGCGACTACGTAAAGACGAAAACCCAAGTCACCAGCGGCAGGAAGTTCAAGATCACCCTGGCCTCGGGTGGCGGCTGGGCGGCGAGAATTCACCAGTAGATTTCAGGCTCGATGCAGGCGACTTTCTCGCCCCGCTGGGGCTCGCCTAGTCTATATGCTGAGGTTACCCCATGGACCTGCAACTCACAAATAAAGTCGTGCTCATTACGGGCGGCGCCAAGGGCATTGGCGCGGCAATCACCAGGTGCTTCGCCCGGGAGGGCGCAGTTCCCGTGATCGTCGATCGCGACGCGTCCGCTGCAGAGCAACTTCGGGCCGAGCTTGAAGGCGGCGGGGCCACATGTCACGTTATCACGACGGAACTTGCGGTTGCGGCCAACTGCTCGAAAGTTGTGGATGAAACCGTTCGGCGTACGGGCCGTCTCGATGCTCTGGTCAACAACGCAGGCGTGAACGACCGAATCGGCCTGGAAGATGGAAGCCCGGAAAAGTACGTGGAGTCATTGCAGCGCAATCTGCTGCACTGTTACAACATAGCGCACTACGCGCTGCCGTGGCTCAAACAGTCACAGGGTTCGATCGTGAACATCAGTTCGAAGACCGCCATTACCGGACAGGGCGGCACCTCAGGCTACGCATCGTCAAAGGGTGCGATCCTGGCGCTGACGCGGGAGTGGGCAGTCGAGTTGTTGCCCTACGGCATTCGCGTCAACGCGGTGGTACCTGCCGAAGTGATGACTCCGCTCTATCGCCAGTGGCTGGATACCTTTCCCGATCCCGAGTCGAAGCTCAAATCCATTATCGGAAAAATCCCGCTGGGCAAGAGAATGACAACTCCGGATGAGATTGCCGCGATGGTGGTCTTTTTGATTTCCGCTCAGGCCGCGCATATTACAGGTCAGCATCTTTTCGTGGATGGCGGGTACTCGCATCTGGATCGCGCGCTGACCTAGGGACAGCCCGCAACATTATGCCGATGCGCGCTGGATCCTTACCCGGCTGAAGATGACGCCCCAGATATAGATGGGGATGCGCGTTGCCGGGTCACAGCGATACACCTCGCTTCCACGGAATGAAATCTTCCTGTGGTTTTAACTCGGCTTTGGTTCGTGTCTCACCGCTGGCGATGCTGATTACCTGTTCCAGGATGGCCTCGCCCATTTGCTCGATGGTCGTGCCCTTCGAGATGACTCCACCGGTGTCGATGTCGATGATGTCGTGCATCCGGTTCGCAAGCTCGGAGTTGGTGGCGAGTTTGACGACCGGCGCGATGGGATTGCCCGTGGGCGTGCCCAGTCCCGTAGTGAACAGAACGACGTTAGCCCCGGCTCCCACCTGCGCGGTCACGGCCTCAACGTCATTTCCGGGAGTGCACAGCAGATTTAGGCCGGTCGCAGTTGCGTACTGGGGATAATCCAGAACGGCGCTGACCGGAGACGTTCCGCCTTTGCGTGCCGCTCCCGCCGACTTCATTGCATCCGTGATCAGGCCGTCCTTGATATTGCCCGGCGACGGATTCATATCGAATCCAGATCCGACGGCCTCGGCCCTTGCGGCATAGGTTCTCATCAGAGTGATGAATTTGTCGGCTATCTCCGCAGTGTTGCAGCGGTCGATGAGACTTTGCTCAACCCCACACAATTCCGGAAATTCCGCCAGAATACTTTTTCCTCCCAGCGCAGCGATTAGGTCGGAGAGGTGGCCGATGGCTGGATTTGCGGTGATTCCCGAGAAGCCGTCCGAGCCTCCGCACTTGAGACCTACAGTAAGACTAGAAAGCGGAGCCGCGGCGCGGGTCAGGCGATTGGCCTCCGCCAATCCCATGAAGGTCTGGCGAATGGCCTCGCCCAGCATCGCCGATTCCAGACTGCTCTCCTGCTGATCGAAAACCAGCAAGGGCTTGCTGAAGTTCGGATCCCGTTTGTGCAGTTCTTCGCGCAGCATGGAAATCTGTGCGTTCTGACAACCCAGGCTGAGAATCGTGGCACCCGCTACGTTGGGGTGATGAATGTATCCTGCCATCAACCCGCACAGGGTCTGGGCGTCATCGCGAGTTCCTCCGCAGCCCATGTCGTGAGTAAGAAATCGGATTCCATCGACGTTGGGGAAGAGCGCCGCCGCTTCGATCACGGAAGCCGGTTCGGGAAAGGTGTACCCCTTGATCTCTTCCAGCTTCCCTTCCCGATAGAGCTTCACCAGATCGGCCACGTGGCGGCGGTAAGTGTCGGGAGGAGCGATACCCAACTCCTTTTCAAAGGCCTCCTGGAGCGCGCGAATATTCCGGTTTTCACAAAACACCAGGGGAATCACCAGCCAGTAGTTGCGCGTGCCGACCTGGCCATCCGCGCGGTGGTATCCCATAAAGGTTCGCGTCTTCCACCGCGAGACATCGGGCGCAATCCAGTTTTGCGAAACAGCTTTGGCGTGAAACTCCGCACTCTGATGTTTCATGTTCAGGACGCTGAGAGCCTCGCCGGTGCGGATGGGAGCTGTGGCTTGCCCGACCAGGACGCCGTACATGATGATGCGGTCTCCCGCATTAAAATCCTGCAATGCGAACTTCTGCTTCGCCGGCACTCTCGACTGGATCTTGTGGGAATGGCCGTTGAGAACAATTTCGTCACCTGGTTCCAAACGCGTCAACGCAACCGCAACATTATCCGCGGGACCAATTTTCAGAACCTTCCGTTGCAGCAGCTTGAGTTCGTTCATGGGTTAATGTGGCCTGTCTTTATTGCCCAGCCGGCACCTTCAACCGGTACAAAGTTTCTCCGGCGCGCGGGATTAATTTCACGCCCTGATCTTCGCGATTCTGCCAGTCTTCCATCTCGATGGTTCCAGGATCCATGTAGCCAAGGTTCAAACGCCGGCAGCGCTCTTCAGGAATTCTGGTAGCCAGGGTCACCGCGATCCGCGGAGTCTCAACCCCACTGGAAGCATCGTACGTGCCCTGCCCCTTCAGGTGGGTGGAATGCGCGATCACGCTACGTGGAATGCCATCGAAGCGACCGGGCTGCTTGAGAAAATAATCGCGGCAGTGATAGCCAATCTGATCAAGAAAAGTTCCGTGCGTGTAGCTGATTTCGGTGATGTGCGGAGCATAAAGTACGACTTCGCCACCTTCGAGCATGGCGGGCTCGACCTTATACATCCCTTTGGAGCCGGTCCAGATGTCGTCATACATTCGCGGCAAGACGGAAAGCACGCGGCGGAAGGGGCACTCTACCCACTGAATGTGCTTCTTTGAAGAGAGCTCGACTGCCGCTCTCCAGGCCTCGCGCGCGGAGCCAAAATGCAGGCCGGCAATACCTGGCCCGTCACCAGCGTTGTCCTTAGGAGCGAGTACCAGCGCAAAGCAAGCGATGGGGACGGTTATTTTAGCCGCCGCTCGATCGATAATCTCACGAACTGGAGTGCAGACGGTGCCGATGAGGTTGTAGCTTCCCAGCAGAGCGCCGAGCCAGTGAGTCTGGTTAATCATTTCGCCGCTGCTTACACCCGGGAACAGATATTTATTTCCACCGGAAAACCCGACGACTTCGTGAGGAAATACGGGCCCGCAAATCACGACCTGGTCATAATCGAAAAGCAGACGATTGATCTTCACCAGAATAGGTTCGGATAGCAGGCCGCCGGAACTCCGGGCAACTTCATCCCCGGGGATGGTTCCCAGGTCCGCAAGCGTGCCAGGGAGGTCCCAGCGATGATTGAACACGCGAGCTTTCCCACATTCCCCATCGACGACAGGCTGGCCCAGCAAGCGGGTTAACGCGTCATCGTTCATCAAGGGATGGGTACCAAGAGCGACCAGATAATCGCAGGCAGAGGCCCGTTCGCCGATCTCCCGCTGCAGCAGTTCGAACATCAGCGGCATCGGCATAGTCCGCGTGCCATCGGGAATGATGATGAGCACACGTTTGCCGGCTACTCCAAGTTCGGCGGCTGCCCGGGCGACGAGCTGGTGAACGTCGTCGCGAGTGAGCACGCCTTCCGGGACGCTTTTGCTTAGGACCATGGTCATTCGTGGTTCTTACTTGTTTAGCAGCGCATATTCGCTTCTCGCAAGATGCTTCGCAAGCTCAGCATGACGGCAATTCGTGATCGTGCTGCATGCTGGCAGTGAGAGACAAATCACGGTCAGAATCAAAATCAAGATCAACGTCACGGTCAACATCAAGATCAACGTCAAGGTCAACATCAAGATCAACGTCAAATGCGACGGACCGGAGTGGTCCGTCCCACAGGTTCACTATTGGTTGACGCCGCTGGCCAGAAATCCTCCGTCTACCGCCAGCAGGTGGCCGGTGACAAAGCTGGCAGCGTCAGACGCCAGAAATACAGCCGCTCCACCTAGTTCGTCCAGTTTCCCGAAGCGCTTCATCGGCGTACGCATAAGGAATTCCCGGCCGCGCTCTGTTCCGTCCAGCAGAGCCGTATTCAGGTCGGTTCGGAAAACGCCAGGCGCGATCGCATTGACGCAAACCCCAAACCTCGCCCACTCTACCGCGAGTGACTTGGTCAGCGCCCCAACGGCCGCCTTACTGGCGTTGTAGGCAGCAACCTCGTAGAGCGCTACAAATGAGGCCAGCGAGGCAATATTTATGATGCGACCGTAGCCTTTCTCGATCATGTGGCGCCCGAATACACGACATGCGCGCAGGGTACCAGTGAGATTGGTTTCGATAATGTCATCCCATTCAGCGTCGGGGACATCCAAGGTCGGCGTCCGTTTGGTCCGCCCAGCGGAGTTCACCAGAATCTGAACACTCCCGAATTCGGCGCATACGGCCTGAAGCAGCTCAGTCAGGCTGGCATTATCAGTCACGTCGCAAGTTTGCGTCAGCGACCGGCGACCCAGCGCCTTGACTTCGGCTGCGGCCGACGCCACCTGCTCAGCGCGGCGGCCGGTGGGAACGACGTTGGCTCCGGCCCGAGCCAGCGCCCTGGTCAGAGCCAGCCCAATGCCGCTGGTTCCGCCAATTACAACCGCAGTCTTGTTGGAAAGATCAAGAAGAGGATGGCCCATCAGGAGTCCTTGCACCTCACAGTTTACAGTGGGATGGATTATAAAGTCAGAGCTGCCGTAGAGTCGTTGAATATGGCTGAATTTGGATATTAGTTTTTCTTCTTTGACACGTTCATTCTTATTGTGTTCGCCCGTGATCGACGAGGCCTTGCTTCCTATGTTTTGGGCTCGTGACAGGAGACGTAGCGAGCTACGTCTCTACAGAAGCGATGGGTGGCGCGTCATTGGGCTAAGCGGCAACTAAACGCTGCTTTGATCCCAGCCAGGAATAGAGCGCGATGTAAGCGTAGGCGAATAGCGGGACCGCGTAGGCGACCGCGATGCTGCCGGACTTCTCTGAAATCAGTCCCATCAGCGGAGTCAGGACGGCGCCGCCCACGATGGCCATCACCAGAAGTGATCCACCGAGTTTCGTATTCGGCCCCAGCCCTTTGAGACCCAAGGCAAAGATGGTCGGGAACATCAGCGACATGAAGAAGCTGGTCAGGAACAGACACCACAAGCCGATCCATCCCGGCCTTAATACTCCCACTGCCACCAGTGCAATATTGGCGACGCTGTAGCCGGCCATGAGCTTGTTGGGGGCGATGAAGCGCATCAGGTAAGCCGAGGCAAACCTTCCCACCCCGAACGCGGCCAGAGTACCGGTCAGGAAATATCCCGCGACTTTTTCCGGTTGGTGCGCATACTCCTGGACATATTGAATGAAGTAGCTCCAGGTTCCGACCTGGGCGCCGACGTACAAAAACTGCGCGACCACCGCCAACAGAAAGTGTGGGTATCCGAACAGGTCGCGGAAACGGCCGTGATCGCCTGCGCTGTTTTCGTGCTCGCTCTGGATGCTTGGAAATTTCGTGCGCAGGATCAAGGCCGCCCAGATTAAGGCAATCACGCCAATCACCAGGTAAGGCTTCACTACCCGAAGCGTTTCAGTCTGCAGGTAGGCTTCGTAAATACCCTGAACTTTCTGGGTTGCGATTTCCTGTGGGGTCAGCTCGACTCCGGAAAAAATGAAGATGGTGCCAATCAGGACGCCCGTGATCGAACCTATCGGATTAAAGGCTTGAGAGAAATTCAGTCGTCGTTCTGAACTCTCCGGATCTCCCAGTTGCGCTATGAACGGATTCGAAGCCGTCTCCAGAAACGAAAGTCCGCTGGCGATGACGAACAATGCAAGCAGGAAAAACTCATAACGCCCGATCAGCGCAGCGGGCCAGAATAGGAATGTGCCCGATGCATAAAGGACAAGCCCGGTGACAAGGCCGGCCTTGTACCCGACTCTTCTCATCATCAGGGCCGCCGGCATGGCCAGCAGGAAATACCCCATGTAGAAAGCAGACTGAACTAATCCAGCCTGGAAGCGTGAGATCGCGAACGACTTCATGAACTGGCGGATCAGCACGTCATTCAGATTGTTGGGAATGCCCCAGAGGAAAAAGAGCGCGGTTACGAGAACGAAGGGAACAAGATGTCCTGTGGGGAAAAGTCTGTCCGTATGCCCGCCGCCCGCGGGCGGGTCAGACATGCCAGGTCTGGGCACGCCAGGTCTGGAGATGTCGGCTTTGGACGAGTTGCTCTTGGGTCCTGAGACAGGCAAGCTTGCCTCTTTCTCGAACCGAAAGAATATCCGTTTTCTCTGTTTAATCCAAGCAAACCAGGTTTAATCCAGGCAGGCCCGCGGCTGGAAACCTGATACCTGGAATCTATGGAATCAGTTCGTAGCTGACGAAGGCCACCTGTTTGCTGTCGGGCGACCAGGAAGGAACGTTGATCGTGCCCTGCCCGCCAAACAGTTTGGCCAGCACGCTGGCCTTCCTGTCTTGCAGCGACATCAGCCGCAACATTACGTTTTTGTTCTCCGGATGCCCGGTCACATCTTTCTCGTAGGTCAGAAAGACCATCCACTTCCCATCCGGAGAGATGTGCGGGAACCAGTTGTTAAATTCGTCCGATGTGATTTGCTCCTGAGCGTTTCCATCAGGCTGCATACGCCAAATCTGCATCGTCCCACTACGCTCGGAGTTGAAATAGATGTACTTCCCGTCCGGCGAATACTCAGGTCCGTCGTCGAGGCCTTTGGCCGTGGTGAGCCGGGTTTCGTCTCCACCTGCGACGGGGATGGTGTAGATATCGAAATCGCCGTTACGCTGGCCAACGAAGGCAAGGGTTGAGCTGTCGGGCGACCATCCATGCCAATAGGACGGGGAGTTTTTCGTGATACGCCGAGGCGTGCCGCCGTCGATCGGCACCAGGTAAACCAGCGACTTATGATCCTCCTGCGTCTGGTCGCTGATGGCCAGCCATTTTGAATCGGGCGAGATTCCATGGTCGTTGTTGCAGCGCGTGGCGAAGCCGGTATCGATTGTCACCGGGGTTCCGCCGGCCACGGGCAATCGCAGAATGTGGCCGTTGCCGTTGAACAAAAATGCCGCGCCATCCCGCGTCCAGTTGGGCGCTTCAAAGTGCTCCGGCGCGACATAGACCACGCGACGGTCGGCGGATGAGATCGCAACCGCTTCCAGAGTGCTATACAGCTTGGGCTCGCCGGTGGGCGCAGGCGGTGCGGCTATCTCGACTTTGGAGAACATCGCCTTCTCGATGGCATCCTTGTCGTGGGAGCAGACTCCGATTCCAACATAAAACGTCCCTTGAAGCGGGATCCGTGCGGATGCGCCGGCCACCTTGAATTCGCCTCCGGCATCAGCCAGCCAGAGGTAGATGAAATCGCCCTGTTTGACGATGCGCAGTCTGGCGGGAGCGGAAAGACTGGACTGAACCTCGCGTGTAAGAACCCCTTTCTCGTCGCGGAATTGCAGGGCAGTCATGCCATTTCCGTGGAGGGCCACGTCGGCATAGATGGAGTCCGGATCAAGGCTTTGACGAAACATCAGTACAGCTTTTTTGTGCGCATTTCCGCCTGCGTTGGCGAAAGAAATGTCGGCCGTTAGGGAAACGTTGCCGGATACTTTCTTCCATGCAAAGTGAAACGCGTCGGCCGCGAACCACATGTTCTCGCCGCTGCCGGTCATGGAGTAAGTCTGCGTCGCGGAGTCGAAATCGACCGAGCCGGGATGAAGCACAGGGCCAACATCAGCGTGAGTCTCGAACAGGCCGACCGGAACCGGCGTGGTCTGCGCCGCAATTTCCAGCGGCGCGATCCAAACCAGAAACGAAATGCAGATGACAATTAGCGATGCGTTCTTTTCCAGGTTCACGCGGCCCCCTGATCTCGGTCGAAAGGTTTTCGGTGAAAGGTAGGACGGCTGCGAAGAAATGTCAATGTACTCAAGCCGGTCATGAGTATTTATTTCATGTGAATAATCGTTTACCTTTACTCGGATAACCAGTCCTTGACATCCGTCGCCTGGTGCTTCAGACTGCCCAGGTTTCTTGACCACCGATAGCGCACATCCCGACCTCATGACCCAAACTCATCGCCTCTTTGCCCTGTTCTTCTTAATCTTGTTCGCGGCTTCGCTGCTTTCCGCCAGCGATCGGATTCCGGCCATCGCCTGGCGCATTCCCATCGGACAGCCGCCGGCAAATCCTGGTGGCCGGAAGCCCGAACTCACCAATATTGACGATGGTTTCTGGCAGGGCGCCCCCGTCGGGGGCATTGGCGCGGGGACTTTCTCCCGTTCGTATCGGGGCAACTTCGAACGCTGGCACCTCAAGGCGGGAGTTCATAAATATCAGAACGTTCCCGCAAACCAGTTTGCGGTATTCGCGCAGGCAGAAGGTGGAGCGGCGGTCGCGCAGGTACTTTCAACCGGCAAGCCGGAGGGCAAAGCTCTCTCGGCGTGGAACTGGTCTTATCCGGCGGGCGGCGGAGATTATGCCGCGCTCTATCCGAAGTCATGGTTCGCTTACCGTTCGGATCAGCTTCCGGTCAAGCTTACGGTTGAACAGTTCTCTCCCATCTTGCCTGATAACTACAAAGAAACCAGCTATCCGGTTGCCCTGTACAACTGGTACGCCGAGAATCCATCGAACAAGCCAGTGACAGTCTCGATTCTCTTTTCCTGGACCAACATGGTGGGATGGTTTCGCGATACCAGCAGCAACTTCAAAGCTGTGCTGAATGCCCAAAATAAAAACTCATTCCACTCTGAATCTCTTTCGGACGGGAAGATGCAAGGCATCGTCTTCGACCGCATCCGCAGTGGTCCGGTGTCCGAGGAATGGGATGGACAGTTCGTCATTGCGGCTCTGGCCACGCCCGGGGTCGAGGTCAGCTATATCACCAACTTCGATCCCGGGGAATCCGGGGCTGAAGTCTGGCAACCATTCTCAACCACGGGCAAGCTGCCGAATCAATCGCCCGACGTCGCCAGCGCCGGGGAACAAATGGCCGGAGCCATTGCCATCCGCTTTACGCTGGCTCCGAAAGAAAAGAAGCTGATTCCGATGTCTCTGTCCTGGGATCTTCCCGTGGTGCAGTTTGGTGGGGGTCGCAAGTGGATTCGTCACTACACAGAGTTCTTCGACGCTTCGGGCACCAATGCGTGGAAGATCGCGCGCACTTCCCTTGAAAACGACCAGCGATGGAGTGATCAGATCGACGCCTGGCAGAAGCCCTATGTAGAGGATGAGTCCAAACCTGCGTGGTATCGCGGCGAACTCTTTAACGAGCTTTACATCGTTGCTGATGGCGGAACGCTCTGGGCGCACGAGCAGAGCGGTCGGGCAAACCCGCTGCATTCGTCCGCGAAAGACGCGGACAGCTTTGCCTACCTTGAATGCTTCGATTACCCGTACTACGGAACATCGGACGTTCGCTTCTACGGTTCTTTCCCGCTGATCAGGTTCTGGCCTGAAATTGAGAAGCAGGAAATGCGCCAGTACACCGATACGATTCCGGAGAGCATTCCGCAGCGCTATCTGTGGTCATGGAAGCTCGGGCACGATCACAAATATGAAACCATCCAGCGCAAAGTGGCGGGATCGGCGCCGCACGACCTGGGCTCGCCAACGGAAGATCCGTTTGTGAACGTCAATCAATACAACTATCAGGACGTATCGAACTGGCGTGACCTCAACAGCAAATACGTGCTGATGATATGGCGTGACTATGCATGGAGTGGCGGCCATGACGACGCTTTTCTCCATTACACATGGAAAGCGGTGCAACAGGCGATGGAGCATCTCGGCCAATACGATAGCGACGGCGACGGCTTGATTGAAAACGGCGGCTTCCCCGACCAGACCTACGACAACTGGGTAGCCCGCGGCGAAAGCGCCTACAGCGGCGGACTCTACCTGGCCGCGCTTCGCGCCACTGCCGAGATCGCCCGCAAACTAGGCGACAGCAGCTCGGCGGCAACCTACGATGCCCTATTCAAAAAGGCGCAGGCGGCCTACATCAAGAATCTCTGGAACGGCACTTACTTCAACTACGACCAGGGCAGCACCTATCACACCGACATAATGGCCGAGCAGCTCGCCGGCCAGTGGTATGCCAACCTCACCGGACTGGGAGATCTGGTTCCCGCGCAGATGCGGAAGTCAGCCTTGCAACGGGTTTATGACTTCAACGTGATGAAGTTTCAGAACGGCGAGATGGGCGCCATCAATGGCATGAGTGCGGACGGTCAGGCTCTGCACGAGAACGAACAGGTCGAAGAGGTGTGGAGTGGCACGACTTTCGCCATTGCATCCCACATGTTGTCGGAGGGGATGCGCGAACAGGCTTTCCATACCGCCCGCGGCGTTTACAACGTCGTATGGAAGGATCGAGGTTACTTCTTCCGCACCCCGGAAGCCTACGATGCCCACGGAATGTACCGGGCCGGCATGTATATGAGGCCGGGGGCGATCTGGTCTATGGAGTCGAACTCGGGGAGATGAATTCAGCGGGATGAATTCCAGGCAGCAATTACAGACAAAAATCGTATCCGCGCTTTCAGGCTTCCATGTCCAAGGCTTGCCCGACGACGGGCTTCGAATATGACTGTGTGTCCTTGTTGAACAGGGTTCTGAAGTCTTCAATGCTGGTCAGAATCACGACGATAGCGGAGCCCAAAACTCCCAGCACAAACATCGATTCCAGAATACGAATAGCGACCGTGAGTAGCATGTGGGAAATCCAACCTCCCCTCTAGCTAATCATCCGGCGCATAAAAAAGTCGTAAAAATCCTGAGCGGGCTCCTCGACTTTGCCCGAGCCATGCAAAGATACCGTGTTGAGCGATTAAGTGCAGCGTTTTCATTGACTTTACCGCATCGCCACCGCTACTTTTCGGTGCAAAACGCCAGCGCTTTCTTTACCAGCGCTTGAGGTCCAGCCTGTGCCTGTCAGAAACGCCAGCCTGCGGCACCGGCAGCGTGCTTTTGCGATCGGAATCAGGGTAAGGAAGCTGTGGCGGCGGGACCTGATGTGGGACTTGATAGTGACCAGCGCGGAGGAATGCTCTCGACCAGTGTCTGAGACCCATTATCGGTTTTTGCGTTGCCGAGCTGCGCTCGGCATGGACAGCCGGGGGCGGCTGTCCCCACGTAGCCGGTGGTTGGTCAATGGGTTCGGCCGACAACTGATGATTCGCTGGTGTGCTAATATTGCGCCACTGCGAGGGGCGGAGATTGATGAGTAACCAACCCTTCCTCGTAACGTCAATATCTTTCAGCAGGCCGGCGCGCTTGCAGCGGGCGCCCCTACAATCCGCGGCTCTGGCCGCCAACAAATCGAGGAGTTTTCAGCCATGAAGAAACTGTTAGCGATCTCTATGCTTCTGTGCCTGGTGTTTCTGCTAGTAGGCGTGGTGGTGGCAGCCGATGATATGGGCAAGGCCACGACCGTCAACGGCTGGGTCAGCGATTCGAAGTGTGGCGCCAAGGGCGCGAATGCGGGCGCAGCTGCCTGTACCAAGAAGTGTATCGAGGGCGGAGCCTCCGCCGTCGTGGTCACCGATGGCGATAACAAGGTCCTGGCGGTTGAAAACGCCGACTCGCTCAAGGGACATGAAGGCCATCACGTAGCCGTTACCGGCCACGTAAAGGGCGATTCGATTCACGTCGAAAGCGTCAAGATGCTCTGAGGTAGGTCCGAATGAATGTAATAAGGCGGCCAAAACTGGCCGCCTTTTTTATTTAGCTTTTTATTCAGGCTTCAGTTTGTCGGCAACGAATCAACGTATAACGCCTTCCAGAGGTGAACTGGCTGTGGCATAGAGTTTTCTGGGCATACGACCGGCGAGATATGCCTGGCGTCCGGCAAGGACTCCGTGCTTCATTGCCTCGGCCATGAGAACCGGATCCTGAGCTGCGGCAATTCCTGTGTTCATAAGAACCGCGTCGGCGCCCAGTTCCATGGCAATGGCTGCATCGGAGGCGATGCCGACCCCGGCGTCCAGAATCAGGGGCACGGATGTAATGACCTCACGCAGGATGCGTATGTTGGCAGCGTTCTGTATTCCCAGGCCACTGCCGATCGGCGCTCCCAGGGGCATCACCGCGGCGGCTCCGGCATCGAGCAGCCGCTTGGCAAAAACCACGTCATCCGAAGTGTAGGGAAGGACGGTAAAGCCATCTTTTACCAGTACGCGTGTAGCCTCCAGCGTGGCCTGAATGTCAGGGTAGAGGGTAGCCTGGTCACCGATCACTTCCAGCTTCACCCAATCGGAAAGTCCGACTTCCCTGCCCAGACGGGCGGCGCGGATGGCTTCGTCGGCGGTGTAACAGCCCGCGGTGTTGGGCAAAAGGAAATATTTCTTGGGATCAAGATAGTCGAGCAAAGACTCTTTGCTGCGATCAAGATTCACCCGCCGCACCGCAACTGTCACCATATCGGCGCCGCTGGCTTCAAGGGCGCGCGCGGTTTCCTGAAATGACTTGTATTTGCCCGTTCCCACAATCAGGCGGGAATGGAACTCGCGTCCGGCGATGAGGAAGGGGTCGACCATGATTTATTCCAGGCTCCACATCTATTGTAAAGCTTCGAGCGAGCCGCGTGGGTGGGGCTTCCAGAACCGCGGCTGGACCTGTTCAGACTGAGAACGACAGCAGGTCTCTCCACTGCGCCTGCTGCGCTTCGCTCCGGCCGAGATGACAGTTTTTTGGACCGAAGATTCACGTACCACCTGTTGCTGAAGGCTGCCTATTTCTGAGCGGCGTTGGTGGAGGGTATCTGAATCGGGGGCGGTGCCGGGGAAACATATACGACTTCGCCGGGACGGGTGTAGTGCAGCTGCTCGCGGGCTTCCTTTTCGATGGTCTCGGGATCCGTCTGCAGCGACTTGATCTGTGAACTGTAGTGATCGTTTTCTTTTTGCAACTGGTCGATTTCGTGACTGAGATTTTGGTACTCGGCGCGCTTTTGCCGGTAAACCACCATGCCGTTGGCGCCAAACATTACGTGGAGAAACAGCCAAACCGTGACAATCCCGACTCCCAATGTCGCCAGACGGCGGCGCCCCCGGTACAACCAGGCGAATACAGGACGGAGTCTCTCATTGAGTGGATTACTGATCTGATTGACGAATCGACTGCCGACCCGTCGGCCGAAGGCTTCGGCTTCCGGGGCGCGCTGGACCAGAGCGCTCAGTCGTCGCTGCGCACGGGGCAATGCCACCTTCGGTAGAACACGGATTTCTGGTGTCTTTACTCGAATATCCATACTCGAAAATCCATTATTCGAAAATCCACTGCTTCGCGGCCGCACTCAGCCTGGTCAGTTCGTCCTTGCTACCCGCCTCGGAGTACACCCGGACCACCGGTTCAGTCCCCGATAGACGGTAGCAAACCCACGAGCCGTCCCCGAACAGCAGCTTCAGACCGTCGGTGCGAACGATTTCCGCGACCTTGCGGCCCATAAGCTCACGGGGCTCTTTCTTCAACTTTCCAGTGAACTTCTCCATTGCCTCCTGCGTCAAGTGGAAGTTCTCGCGAAGACTGTAAAAGGAACCAACTTCGACAAATAGCTCCTTGAGTTGCTGGCCCAGCGACTTGCCTCGTTTAGCCACCATTTCGCAGCACAGCAAGCCGGCCAGCACGCCATCTTTTTCCGGAACGTGGTGGCGAATGGAGAGTCCCGCGCTCTCTTCCCCGCCAATCGCGATCTTGTCCTGCTTGATGAGCTCGCCGATATACTTGAAGCCCACCGGAGTTTCGTGCAACTCGACCCCGTGATGCCTGGCGACGGCATTAATCAGGTTGGTGGTGGCTACCGACTTGGCCACTCCGTTTTTCCATCCCCGGCTTTCGACCAGGTAATCGAACAGCAAGGCGACGATGTAGTTGGGAGTGAAGAAAGTGCCATCGCTGTCGACGATCCCGAAGCGGTCAGCATCGCCGTCTGTCGCAATGCCGATGTGCGCCCTGGTGGCTCGCATTTGCTCGCGACAGCCTGCCAGCAGATGATCGTCCGGCTCGGGAGCGTGCCCCCCGAACAGGACGTCGCGGCAATCGTGCACGGTTGACACATCGACACCAGCGTCGCGCAGCAGCGCATCGGAGTATCCGCGAGCTGCTCCCCAGAAAGGATCGAAAACCACACGCAAATTGGCTTTCTTTATCGCTTTGAAGTCGACGATTTCCTGCAGGCGGGCCAGATAGCTGCTCCGCGGCTCCAGGGTCTGTGCGGTGACAGGCCTATTTTGAGATTTGGGCTGCTCACCAGCAGCATCGCTGGCGGCAATTTCCGCTTCAATGCGCTTTGTAGCCTCCGGAAGCGCAGGCGCTCCATCCGGCGTGGAGAACTTGATGCCGTTATATTCCGGAGGATTGTGGGAGGCGGTGAAGTTGATGGCGCCGTCCGCATTTTGCTGAATCACGGCGTAGGAGATGGCGGGGGTAGGCGCAGGATCGGCGATCATGAGGGGAGTAACGCCGTGGGCGATCAGGATCTCACTGGCCATCGCGCAGAAGGTTTCGCCCAGGAACCGGGGGTCGCGACCGACTATCACGCGAGCGCCGGAGGGCTTTTGCGAAACGACGTAACGCGCGATACCGGTAACCGCGCGTCGAACGTTCGCGAAGGTGAACTCTTCCGCCATGACTGCGCGCCAGCCCGATGTTCCAAAATGAATTTGTGTCGCCATGTTCCGTCTCCACTTCCGGAGTCACGTGGTAACCTTTGAGTCGTAATCGAAGGCACGAGCGCTACCGCGCCCGCGCCACACGAGATTCTATATGACCGACAAGATGCTCGTCCTTACAACCGCAGGTTCAGAAGAAGAGGCGCGCAAGATTGGCCGCGTACTGGTTGAACGGCTTCTGGCTGCCTGCGTGAATATCGTTCCTCGAGTGAAGTCAATTTACCGCTGGGAAGGCGAAATTGAGGAGGCCGAGGAGTGGCTGATGATCGTCAAAACGACACATCCCGCTTTCGAGCGGGTACGGGAGGCGATCCTTGAATTGCACTCTTTTGAACTGCCGGAGTGTATCGGTATTTCGATCGACGAAGGCAGCGTCGGCTATCTGAGCTGGATTGGGCAGTCAGTGAAGTAAGTGCAGTTCCTATTTCCAAAACCGCTCCAGCACCTGGCTGGCAAGGGCTCCCATCAGTGCGCAGATTAGGCCCACAATGATTTCCGGTTTGTGTTCTTCCAGCCATCGTTCCACCCCGACCTTGCGGGGATAGCGCAAATACACGATGCTTTGTGAACTGACGAAGTAATAGACAATCGCAGCAGCCACAATAATCCCTGTCGCGAGTCGAGGCAGCTCATACACCGGAACAGGCTTAAGCGCATGAGGCACGAACATCCAAAGCGCGAGGGTCAAGAGCCACAGGCCTGCGAACAGACGCCAGCCAATTGCACGACTGACAGACTTGAGCCTTAGCCTTCTCTTTTCAAAAATTGCGGCGACATTCACATATTTCGACCATGCGGGTAGTGGGTCCCCGATTTCGTGGATGTGAATCCGCGTCGAAGACGGGGTGAGCTCAAGGGTCTGATGTTTCCCGGGCGACGAGATATTCATCACAAAATGAGTTGTGCGGCCGCCCAGATCCCTTAAATCGTCCAGCGTGTCACACTTGGACTTTCCCGCAACGAAGCTGGCCTGACAACCCGGGTTGGAATCGGTAAGAATCTGCACAATTTCGGTGATGTCGTCGAGGTAAAGCTTTGCTGGAGGAAGCTCGCTGGGGATGGACTGCGGTAAAGACTTAATCGCCACTCGTAAAACCTCGTCGAGGGTCAGATTAGAATGCGAGTTCTAAATCAGCAGGGGCGCGCGCCGGAGTGTACCTGCTGGGAATGCCGGCTCACAACCGGCTTGCGCTGACGCTTCGCGGAACGCTTCCCCGGCACAATACCCGAAACAGCAGGTGGCGTCCGGACCGAGGACAGCGCGACTGAAGACATTCTGCTTTCGGTCTCGGATAGTGCCAGCAATTGCTTCATGATGGCCGCTTTTTCCGACTTCTTTGCCTTGGCGGGCTTGATCAGAAGTGTTTTGGCCACTAAGGCGATTACTCCAACTGCGATCACAACTCCAACGCTGAGAATGGTAATCATTCGACGCCTGCCTTGTGCGCGAGTGTGTTGAGCGAAACTACTATTATTTTGCTCCTAATTGACCTGAAGGGCGTAGGTTACCGACGTTCCTGTCCTCAACCCTCTTTGGCTGTGTACGCGCTCTCCCCCTGGCCGGTCGGCAGGTCAGTAACCACACCTGGACGGCGGGAAGTGAAGACTCGGGAATTGAACTTGGAGAACGTGAAATCCTCAACGCGAGATCAACGTGGAGGGTCTTTCAGAGCCCGCATTATTGGCGGTCTACACACTTGGCAATAATGAGGGTAATGTCGTCGTACTGCTCGCCGGGGCTGAATTTTCGAACGTCATCAACGACGGCTGCCAGCAAGTCTTGCGAAGGCAGTTCACGAGTCCTCCGCAATGCCTCAGTTAACCTCTCTTCGCCGAACTCCTCTCCCTCCGAGTTGAAGGACTCAGTGACGCCGTCGGTGTATAGAGCGATCGAGTCTCCGGGAAGAAGGTGGCATTCCCCGATACAGCAGTCCCATTCCCTGAAGAGCCCGAGGACGGTGCAATTGGAATCCAACCGCTCCAGAGTGTTGTCACCACGGAGCAACAGGCCGGAAAGATGTCCGCAATTGGCATAGCGCAAGCGTTGCGCCTGGTCATCGTACTCGGCGAAGAAAAGTGTGGCGTAGGAACTGTCAGCCGTGTTGTCGTAGAACAACTGGTTTACGGAGCGCAACAGCCGTTGCGGGTCATCGACAGCAACGATGCACTGGCTGCGTAAATTCGCCTGGAGATTGGCCATCAGGAGTGCACCGGCAATTCCCTTTCCCGAAATATCTCCCAAGACCAGCCCTAGCCGTTCCTGTCCCAGATTGAGGAAATCGTAGTAGTCGCCGCCGACCTGGCGAGCCTGAATGCAAATACCGGCGTAGTCGAGCGTCTTCAAAGAAGGAAACATCTGGGGGAAAAGCCTGGCCTGCACCTGTTTCGCGATTTGCAGTTCGTGAGTAGCGCGCCGTTCCATTTCGTGCTTTTCCGCGGCGGCGCGGCGTTGCGCCTCCACCGCCTGGGTCATTTCGTCGAAGCTGACTAAAGCAAAGGAATTTTTGTCGATGTCTTCAAAGCGAGTGAAAGCTGCACCCCAGACCGGGGCCTTCTTGCCCAGCAAGAGCGAGGGAGGATTGCCCAAGCCGTCGTTTTGGGATGCGTCGCCCGCGAGTCTTTCGTACTTGACGCGCCTCAGACGCGGCACGTGTCGAAAGCGAACTCCGCGACGACTCCACAGTGTGTAGGTGGCTATGACGTCCTCGGACACAAACGAGACGGGCGTGGGTCGGCCGATTAGCTTGTAGTCGTCGGAATCCGGCTCCGGCGCCACCAGGGTAAGTACCGCTGTACCGTGAGGAGGCGCAACTCCAACCCAGCGTTGTCCAGATTGAAGGCGCACATCGAAGGCAAGATTGAAACCAAGCTGATCTACATAGAATCGCAGACTGCGATCCTGATCGCGCACGAATACATTGATCGAGTAGACCCCGAGATAGGGGTTTTCGCGACTATCAGATCGTGCCGACTGGTCCGAAAGACCGAACAATGGGGAACCGGACATGGCGGCCATTATAAGTAAACTCGCGAAACATTTCGGATAGCTGCGGGTTTCAGGGATTCACAGCCAAATTCTTCGCCGAAGGCGCGCCGCTGGTAAATATTTATTCTCTACTAACCGCTTGAGGGCGTAGAGCATCCAAATGACTAGGCAAATTATGGCCGCAAAGTCAATCGCTAGATGGCAGGGAGTTCCTGCAGTCAGTTCGACTCGATCAAGTGGACGCCTCACCCTTCAGCGCGGTCTCCGGCCCTCATCACGGCTGCCGGAACTCGATGCGCTGCGGGGATTGATGCTGGTGGGCATCGTGTTGACGCATTTGCCGACACGCGCAAGTCATTACGCCAACCAGATGCTGGGTTTCATTTCATGGGCCGAGGGCTTCGTCTTAATATCCGCGCTGCTGTCGGGACGGGTTTATGGCAATGTTCTGCGCCAGCGGCCTCTCCGCGCACTGGTGAAGCAACTGGGGCTGCGCAGCGCAAAGCTCTATGGCTATCACATGGCCCTGCTGGGTGTGGCGTTTACGATCATTGCCGCAATCGCGGTGCAAACCCAGGAGCCGGCCTTACTGGGGCTTCTGGATTTCTACCTTCCACACCGCGCACTGGCTGCGGTCAACGCGGCATTGCTCCTATACTGCCCGCCGTTACTCGACATTTTGCCGATGTACATCGTCTTCCTTCTTCTTACGCCTATTCTGCTCGCGGCGGGACGGCGCTGGGGATGGAAATTCGTTCTGCTTCCTTCCGCTCTGCTGTGGTTTGCGGCACAGTTCGGATTACGGGGATTCGTATATGAATTCCTGGTCAGGCACGTCGGCTTTCCGATTCCGCTACAAAACCTTGGGGCTTTCAATCTGGCCGCCTGGCAACTCCTCTGGGTGTTCGGGTTGTGGGTGGGCGCCGGGGGCTCAGCGCACTTGATGAAGTGGTTCAGATCGCGATGGGCGGTTGGCTTTTCGGCACTAGCGGCAATGACATTTTTTGTATTGCGTTATCAACTCATAAGTTATTTCGTCACTCATCCCATTGACCAGGGATGGACCTGGGTACTTTTTGACAAGTGGCAACTTGGGGTGTTGCGCTTACTGAACTTCGCGGTACTCGCCGTCCTGTTCGTCGCCCTCAGGCCCTGCATCGCGAAGCCGCTGGCGCGAACGCCGCTCGTATTGTTAGGCAAGCATTCGCTGGAAGTCTTCTGCGTTCACGTGCTCTTCTGCTTCGCAGCCTTGTCGTTGATCGGAAGCGGAACGGGAGCGCCAGTCGTGTACCAGATCGCCATACTGCTTATCGCGCTTGCGGGGATGTACGCAGTTGCATACTTGCTATCCTGGCGTAAGAAACATACTTCGCCAGCTCCAACTGCGATTCCCATTCGATCACCTTACGCGGCGCATGTTTCAATCTCCCCGCCGAGCTATCGTCCTAATTTTATTTCCTTTACGCTGGTCTTCTTCGTCTTTTTGTTTACGGTCTTCCTGCGCTGAGATTCAGCCGCCAATAGTCGAGCAGGAAGGGCGTCGTGTCACTTTCGGCCTGGTCCGCCAGTTCGCCGACATACTGCTCCCGCAGGCCCGGGTTGGGCAGACGCTCGAGATAGGTCCTTACAATTACTGTCTTGATAAATTCCGAATAGTGCTTTCGATCGTCGAGAACCGTGGGAGCAGCCTCGATACTGGTTTGGATGTCGATAAATCCGGCGCGACGCAACGTGGCAGCGGCGCCCTCGGCATCCTGGTAGAGCCAGGGCGATGGGAAAGTTGCCAGGAAGGGTGCGAACTTTGGAGACTCCGCAAGTTTCGCCATCCTCCCGGTGAGGCGGGCAATGTTCGGCCCTCCACCACACTGCGCCTGTAACCAGCCCCCCGGCCGAAGCGCGCGAAACAGTCCCTTAAACAGGCGATCGTGATCCAGCACCCAGTGGAATGCCGCGGTGCTGACAATACCCTCGAAGGCGCCGGCAAATGGGAGATCAACCAGATCGGCGGTAACAACCTGGACCCGGTCGCCGAACTGCGGGTGCAAGTACTCCCGGGCGGATCGTGACATGTTCTGCGAAACATCGAGCGCAATCACACGACCGCGGGGCAGCGCCTGCAGCAAGTCGGCGGTAAGACGACCTGTGCCCGCGCCAGCGTCGAGAACCAGTTCGTCGCCTCGCAATTGCAGGCGAGCAAGGACCTTCTTTCCCCAGCTGACCTGCGGTTGTGAGAGACGGTGGTATTCGGAGGAATTCCATTCGCGGTGGGAGTTTGAAGCTTGGGTCATTTTCGAAGCTCCGGGATACGTGCGGGGAGGAGTTCGGAATATGTTCCGGCGTGCCCACGGCACGCGGATTGCTCAACATCCAAACCCGCCCCTGAAGTGCGGGCTATTGTCGCAGGTCCCTCCGGGACCCAATGCCCCGATTCGCGAGCTGAAGGGGCATTCTCATCCCCAGCGCCGCAGTTTCCAGAAACCGGCACGTCTATATCGCGGCTAACGCATCCGCCAGGTCGTCCTGAATATCTTCTACGTTCTCGATTCCTACGGAAATCCGCACCAGCCCATCGGTAATTCCGATTTCCCTTCTTCCCTTTTCGCCCAGGGCGGCATGGGTCATGGTGGCGGGGTGAGAGATTAATGTTTCCACTCCGCCCAGCGACTCGGCCAGCGAGCACACGCGAACTTTCTTTAACATCTTCCTGGCATTTGAAAGCGATCCCGTCTCGAAGGTGATCATCGAGCCGAAGCCTGTCATCTGCCGGTGCGCCAGTTCGTGTTGAGGATGCTCAGGAAGTCCGGGGTAGAAAACTTTCTTCACTTTCTTGTGCCGGGCGAGGAATTCAGCGATGATGCGACCGTTGCGATCATGTTGTTCCATCCGGGCTGCGAGGGTCTTCACTCCCCGCAGAACCAGCCAGCACTCGAAGGGCGAAAGAATCGCTCCGGCGGCCTTCTGCACGAAGGCCAGTTTGTCGGCCTGCTCCTGGGTGGTGCAGACCACAACTCCTCCCAGGCCGTCGCTGTGTCCATTGAGAAACTTTGTGGTGGAGTGAACTACCATGCCGGCACCGAGCGCGATCGGCTGCTGGAAGTACGGCGACATGAAAGTGTTGTCCACAACCAGCTCAACCTTCTTGCGGCGGCATATCTGGCCAATGGCTTCAATATCGCTGAGCGACATGAGCGGGTTGGTAGGCGTTTCCACGTATACCATACGGGTGTTTTTCCGGATGCCGCGTTCCACGTTCCGCGGGTCGCTGGTATCGACGTAGGTAAATTCCATCCCGAAATTCGCCAGCACCTGATTAAAGAGACGAGGCACACCTCCGTAGAGATCGTTGCCGCAAACGACATGGTCACCAGACTTGTACATGGTGCAGATGGCATTGATCGCTGCCATGCCGCTGGCGAATACACGCGAGGCGACTCCGCCTTCTAAAGCGGCCAGGTTTTCTTCCAGGCGGGTACGAGTGGGATTGGAAACGCGAGCGTATTCGTATCCCTTATTCTTGCCCAGCTCCTGTTGCACGTAAGTGGAAGTTGGATAGATGGGAACCGAGACCGCGCCGGTTTCGGGATCGGGATATTGGCCAGCATGAATGGCTCTGGTGGCGAAACCTGGTTGTTTGTTTTTCATGGGGAGCTTTCGGCTGTCAGTCTGTCAGTTATCAGCCTTCAGTTCTTGTTTTCGATTGTCAGTTTTCAGTTCTTGGTTCTCAGTTCTCACTTTGCTTAGATTGGCTGAAAGCTGACAGCTGCCTTCTCAAATTCCACCCTCGAAGATCTTTTTTGAGAGATAACGTTCTGCGGAATCGGGGATCATCGTCACTACCCGTTTTCCGGGACCCAGACGGCGAGCCACCTGCAGGGACGCAAATACGCTGGCCCCTCCGCTCGAGCCGGACAAGACTCCTTCGCGGGCCGCCAGATTCTTCACCATGGCGAACGCATCGGCATCGCTCACCATCAGAATTTCGTCGCAGACGGAGGGATCGAAGTTCCCCGGAATAAAACTGGCGCCGATGCCCTCGACTTTGTGCGGGCCGGGCGGACCACCGCCCAACACCGATCCCTGGGTTTCCACAGCGCAAGTCAGAACCTGCGGCAGACGCTCTTTCAGATAGCGGGCAACGCCTGTAAAAGTGCCGGCCGTACCCGAGCCGATGACCAGTGCATCGATGCGTCCTTCCATCTGCTCGAAAATCTCGTGGGCGGTGGTCTGATAGTGGTAGTCGGGATTGGCAGGATTATCGAATTGGTTGGCCATCAATGCGCCGGGACTGCGCGCTACCAGTTCATTGGCGCGGCGGATCGCTCCTTGCATGCCCTCAGCGTCGGGGGTACGTGTCACCTCCGCGCCCAGGGCCCGCATGATTGCCACTTTTTCTTCGGAGAATCGTTCGGGAACGAAGAGCGCTACTTTATATCCGCGCTGAACACCGATGAGGGCCAGACCGATACCGGTGTTTCCCGCCGTGGCTTCAACGATCATGCCTCCGGGCTTGAGACGACCCTGTTTTTCAGCATTCAGGATGATTCCGCTGGCGGCACGATCCTTCACACTGCCACCGGGGTTAAGGTATTCCAGCTTCGCGAAGACTGCGGCGGAATCGCTGGGCACCAGCTTCTTCAATTGAAGGATAGGAGTCTCGCCAACCAGTTGGGAGATGTCGTCAGTGACGCGGAGGCGAGAGCTCTCGATGGTTTTTGTCCTCACACTACAGGTTACGGAAGCTGGGGCGGAGCGTCAATTGTGGCATTCAGCTCTTGTCATTTAGCTCTCAGCCCTTCAGCTATCAGCTATCAGCTATCAGGAAAATAGCAAGCCTCAGCGGCTGAAGCCGAATCGAGTCTTTGGCGACTCTGTGGTACGACTGGAGATCGTGCAACTTCCCAAACCCTCCGAGCGGCCTTCTAAACTTCTAACCGAGGGCAGTTACTGATGGCTGAGAGCTGACGGCTGAACTCAGTTTCCGCCGTCGCTGGCTTGTTCCTGGCCAGCATAGTAGCCGGTGCGGGTTCTTACCACGAGCTTGCCGTAGCCGCGGGCCTTGGCGTCGACCCGGATGGTCCGATATCCGCCTACAGATTTGGGGGTGGTGGGCTTGTAGCCGATGGTGTACTGGTTGCGTATATCCCGCGCCACCGTGCTGCTGATGGCATCGACTTCCTCTATCGAGCGAGGGAAGAAAGCGATACCACCGGTGCGCTCAGCTATTGTTTCCAGGGCACGCTTGGCTCGTCGCTGGCGTTCCTCTCCGAGAACCCCGATCGCATAGACCGTGGGTCCGTTTTCCTCCTGAAGCCTGCGGACGGCCTGTTCAAGGGACTCGCGACTGGCGTCGTCCTCTCCGTCGGTCACGACAAACAGGATCTTCTTCTGCAGTTTGCCGTGTTTCTTCAATTCATCCGCTGAGGCCACGATGGCGTCGTAAAGTGCGGTGCCGCCACGGGTTTCATATTTCTCCAGGGCTTCCTGCAGGAGGTTGATCTTGCTGGTAAAGGGCTGATCGAGGTAGTACTCGTCGCTGAAGTTGACCACGAAGACTTCGTCCTGAGGATTGCTGGCCCGAACCAGATTAACCGCCGCCTTAGCCACCTTGGCCCTCTTCTCGCGCATCGAGCCTGAATTGTCGATCACGATGCCAAGCGAGATGGGAATGTCTTCGTGGCGAAAAGACTTGATGATCTGCGGCTTCCCGTCCTCGAAAACGGTGAAAGCGTTGCGATCAAGATTGGTAATCATGCGCTGCTTGTCATCGATGACGGTGGCGTGCAGCAGGACTTCCTGCACGTCGGAGTGGAACACGAAGGTGCCGGCATCATTACCCGGCTCCTGCCCTGTGGGAGGCTGATCCGCAGGCGTCCGGGGCGATGCCTGGGGCGACGATTGTGGGGTGGAAGGAGCGGCCGCAGGGGGTGAAGCTGGTTGTGAGCTGCGGGGCGGAGCCTCAGGCGGAGTCGTATTTTGCGCACCGGCTCCCAAACTGAGCAAGAACGGTAGTAATAAACTGATTAGCCGAAAAGAAGCCCGATTATTCCGTAGGTGCATAGTAACCCGTCTTGGCATAGACACGCAGCGGCGGCAAACCTTTTGGCGGAATCAGTTTCACCTTTATTTTACGCCATTTGCCGTCATGTGCTGGGTTCTTTGGACGGTATCCGAGCACATATTGGTTGCGTAGCTCGATGCCTATTTTTGTAGCGACATCGGCCAAGTCGTTCGGGTTATCGATGGTAAAAGCCCGTCCGCCAGTGAGTTCGGTGAGATCACTGAGCAGAGCCGGACCTAACTGCTCCTCGGGAGTGGACATATAGCGGTCGTAGATGCCGATGGCATACATAAGCAGGTCGGCTTCTTTGACCACGGATTTGATTTCGCCCTCGGTATAACGGCTGTGGTTGTCACCACCATCCGAGATGACGAGCAGGGCCTTCTTGGGATACTTGGCCTGCCGCATCTTGCTTACACCGAGATAAATAGCGTCGAGCAGTGCCGTTCGCCCTTTGGGGATGGTGTAGACGAGCTTGCCCTGGATATCTTCAATCGATTGGGTGAAGTCGGAGATTTCCTCCGGCTTGTCCGCGAAGGTGACCATGAAGAACTCGTCCTGTGGATTCGCCGTCTTGAAGAACTCGATGACGGCTTCGCGGGCGCGCTCGATCTTGCTGCTCATACTGCCGCTCATGTCGAAGATCACACCGAGCGAGACGGGAGCATCTTCACTCGAGAAGTGTCGGATCTCCTGCTGATCTTTGCCTTCAAATACCGAGAAATTTTCCTTGTCGAGCCCGGTGACGAGGCGATTCATGGGATCGGTTATGGTGACCGGCACCAGGACCAGATCCACGCTTGCCTGCAGTGGCTTGGTATGAGTCCGCAAGGCAGGATCGACGATCTGCTTTTCGGCGGACGGAGGTGGCTGGACGCGAGGATTCACATGCACGTCATCCACCGGCACCGGACTCTGAGCCATGGAAGCCGGATTTGCGGTAGCTATCGCAACCAGGACCAGGAAAGTGAACACGGATAGAGAGCGAGAAACGGTGGAAGCCTGCTCTTCGGACAACATAAGGGTTCTCAGGGTCCAGGGTTGGGCCGAGGGTGAGCGACCTTGGGTCGATGGGCGGGATGACCCGCGCCCATGAAGGCGGGCCATAATTACCTCATTGCGGCTGATCTTAACATAGCGCCTCAACGGAATTGTCAACGTTCTGTCAACCTTTTCTCGCGCTCTCTGCGATGAGTCCTGGTATGCAAAGGTTTTCCCGGTTGCGGGCGTGAGGAATTCCACTCTTCAGCGCCACACATGGATTTCAACCGTCTCTCCGGGGCCCAAAACTCCTTTTCCTGCCCACCCGGCATTGAAACGCCGGGCTATTCTCGGTCATTCCTGAGGAACGAATTCGCCGGTTCAGCTCCGGAAAGGTCGGATGAAAGTGTGCTCGCCGCCCACGCTTCGATTCGCAGGTCCGTCCGGGGTTTCAGCCCGGATTTTGGGTCCGCCAACGCACGATTACGGAAAGCTCTTGTACAATTTCAGGTCAAATCTCGTTTTCGAGGAATCTCTTTCCGTTTCAACTTCCTATGGCCCATATTGAGCCGTTTCGCGCCCTCCGCTATGACCCCTCACGGGTCTCAATCCCACAAGTCGTGACCCAGCCCTACGACAAGATCACTCCTGAAATGCAGGAGGGGTACTACGCCGTCAGCCCATACAACCTGGTGCGCGTCATACTGGGCAAGCAGCACGCCGGCGACCACGCGGGAGAAAACCGGTACTCCCGTGCGTCAAACTTCTTCCAGAGCTGGCGCAACGATGGAATTTTCCTGCGGGATGTGGAACCCTCCCTCTACCTTTATGGGCAGCGATTTAAGGTGCCGGGAGGCAAATCTGAACTGGAGCGGCGAGGCGTGATTGCTCTGGGCCGGATCGAGGACTACTCAGCGGGCGTAGTGTTCCGGCATGAGCAGACCCTGGCCAAGCCAAAAGCTGACCGGCTTGACCTCTTACGGGCCACGCGCGCCCACTTTGGGCAACTGTTCATGCTGTACAGCGATCCCGCCGGAGAAATCGACGCTGCCCTGCAACCCGGCCACGCGCCTGACCTTGACACCCAGGACGAATACGGAGTCTCGCATCAAGTGTGGAAGATTGCCGATCCCGGACTGGTCAGCATGGTTCGCGAGAAGATGCGGGACAAGAAGCTGGTAATTGCTGACGGCCATCACCGCTACGAAACTGCGCTCAATTATCGCAACGAGCAGCGGGCCGCAAAAGCGGCAGCAGGATCAGTCGCACCTCACGAATTGGTAATGATGACACTGGTGAACATGGACAGTCCGGGGCTGGTCATTTTGCCTACGCACCGCGTGGTCCACGGACTGGAGTCGTTTTCGGCCGCCGCCTTCCGGGAAAAGGCCAGTGCTTACTTCAGCGTGGAAGAGGTGGACGCCTCGGTCGATGCTGCTCGCGCGACCGTCATCCTGCGGGAGGCTGGACGGATTGGAACCGCCATGCTGGCGGTGGCAGCGGACCGGGTGTTTCTTCTGGACCGGCCCAGACCGGTTTCTCCTAATTTCTACGACGGCCTGTCGTTGCGCCAGCAATCTCTTGACGTGGTTCAACTGCACAGGTGCCTGCTTGAGGGCGTGTTGGGCATTTCGGAAGAGGCCATTCGTGAGCAAAAAAATGTGCGCTACATTCGCGACATCGGTGAGTCCATGGCGCAAGTACGAAATGGGACGGCTAATGTAGCTTTCCTCATGAATCCGGTACGTATGGCCCAGGTGCGAGATATTGCCTTTGCCGGCGAAGTTCTGCCGCAGAAATCGACGGACTTCTATCCCAAACTGCTTACGGGATTGACAATTTATTCGCTGGAATAGCTCACGAGAGATTGGATGACGACCGCGTTTGGCGGTTGTCGATAGTTTGGTGGTTCACCATTTTGCTGGATCCACCTCTTTGGTGAAACTACATAAAGACAGGTTGCGAGCAACGTGTCTGCGGCTGGGAGATCCTGTTGTTGCGTCCTGCAAACCACCGCGCTGTGCGATTCTGTCTGGCGGCCGCGATCCTGCTTGCCGGTGTCCTGCTGCTTTCCGGCGCCCCTGATACCAAGCGCCTCTCGGTCTATTCCTCTACGGCCAACTACTCGCTCCCGGTCATTGACCGCAATGGAGGTGAATACGTCGGCCTGCTGGAGATTCTGGGGCCCCTGGGAGCGGTCACCACGAGAGTGGATGGGCGAACCTGGCGAGTGCATTACAACAACCTCGACGCCGAATTCACCGACGGCAAGACTCGCGCCCGAATCCAGGGGCAGAACCTCGACCTGCCTGGCAATTTTTCGGTCGAGAACGGACGCGGACTGATCCCGCTCAGTGCGCTGCCAATCCTGCTGCAGCACTTTCTGAGCGCGCCGGTAAACTTTCGGGAAAGTTCCCGCCGCCTGTTTATTGGCGATGTAGGGGTCCACTTCACCGCGCAGGTAAACAAAACGACTCCGCCGACGCTGGTGATGAATTTCACTTCACCAGTCAACCCGATGATCGCGACGGAGCCAGGCAAACTCCGCATGGTTTTTACCCATGAACCTATAGTCCCGCCCGGATCGCAGAGCCTCACCTTTGACAGCCCGATTATCCCTTCCGCCAGCTTTCAGGAAAACAATGGGGCGGCCGAGATTTCGGTGGCCGGGCCGGTTCCTCTGTTCGCGAGTTTCAGCAATGACGGGCGAACCATCACGATCACTCCAGCCCCACAGGCGGTAACCCGCAGCGCTTCAATTCCCGCGCAGACGCTCCCGGTTCCAGTACCCAACACGGCCGCAGCGGCGCAACCGGCATCGTCGGCTCCAGGCGCTCCGGCACAGACTCCTCCTCAATATTTCGCGGTCGTAGACGCCAGCCACGGCGGAGACGAGCGTGGCGCGGCCCTGAGCGATCAGCTCGCGGAGAAAGATGTAACCCTGGCATTCGCCAGACGGCTGCGGCAGGAACTGCAGGCTCGCGGCTTCAACACTTTGCTCCTGCGCGACGGGGATGTAAGTCTGCCGCTGGACCAGCGGGCGAGTATGACTAATGGAACTCATCCGGCAATCTACATCTGTTTGCACGCCGGATCACAGGGCTCGGGAGTCCGCCTGTTCACCGCTTTGCTGCCCGCAGGAGGCGACAGCCGCGGCCCGTTTCTGGACTGGGACACCGCGCAGACCCGGTTTCGTGCGGTCAGCCAGACGGCGGAGTCGGGTCTGGCAAGCGAGTTTGGGAAGAGGCAGGTACCGGTTCGCTCCTTTGCGGCGCCTTTGCGTCCCCTCAACAATGTGGCGGCGGCGGCGGTCGCGATTGAGGTTGCGCCCCCAGCCGGCAAGATCTCCGAGCTCAGCTCTCCGGCATACCAACAACTGGTCGCGGAAGCAATCGTGGCAGGAATTGAAACGGTCAAGGAGAGGCTGGAAGCAGGCCAGGAGCTGGCGCCGACCGACGCCGCAAAGCCGGAAGCCAAAAGAACCGACACCTCGAAGGCGGGAGCGACGAAATGATTCCGCGGCATCTGACAATCGGCGTCGCGGTCATGCTGGCGATTGTGTTGAGTATGAGCGTGTATGTTTGGCGGGTGCGCCGCCAGGCTCAGCAGACAGAAACGCCGGCAGAATACGCACATCCGGTGGCAGCTCCGGTACAAGGACCGACCGAGCAGGTGACGCTATACGTCGCGGTTGACAATCCCGGGATGCTTCGGGCACAGGGAGCCAGCATTCCGCTGCCGGCAGGACGCCAGGAGCGGGCACAGGAATTGCTGCGCGCGTTGCTGGGACTTTATATGGACAAGTCATCGTCCCATCCGCTCGGGCCGGGGGCTGAAGTCCGCGATGTGTATCTGGTGGATCCCGGATTAGCCGTGATCGACGTTAACGACGCTTTTTCCGATGGTCATCGCTCCGGCGTGTTGGTTGAAGAATTGACGGTGGCGTCAATGGTGCAGACCTTGGCCGCAAACATTCCCGGAATTAACCGCGTCAAGATTCTAGTCGGAGGCAAAGAGCGGGAGACGCTCGCGGGCCATGCGGATTTGTCGTGTACCTACGATGTTTCCGCCGTGCAGCAGATGGTAGCGGGGATGCAGTAGGATTTTGGCTGGCTGGCTTCAGCATTCAGCATTCAGCATTTAGCACGTGGCGTTTGGCACCTGGATTCCGGATCACCGCTCTTTCGCCCCTTTGGAGCTGGATTTGTTTGGAGTATCCGACCCACGGCTTACGCCGTAGGCTGCATTCTTTCGCCGCTCCGCGGCTACGCCGGCACGGCCGTCACCGGGCAGAGTGCTGAATGCTGAATGCCAAGTGCTCGCTGCTCGTTGCCTCACCCTGCATACAAAATTCCAGGCACTTTCCCCTGCTAGAATCTTCCCATGTTCTATCGTTCTGATAATCGCTCGCCTGACCAGATGCGTCCGGTCAATATCATTCCAAATTTCATCAGTACTGCTGAAGGATCGGTGTTGATCGAAGTGGGCAACACCCGCGTGATTTGTACCGCCTCGGTGGAAGAGAGTGTGCCGCAGTTCATGCGCAACACTGGCAAGGGATGGATCTCCAGCGAGTACAGCATGTTGCCCCGAGCCACTCTGACGCGCACACCGCGCGAGGTGAACAAAGGCCGGCCGGGGGGACGTACACATGAAATTCAGCGGCTGATCGGGCGTTCGTTACGCGCGGTCGTGGATCTGGAACGGCTGGGTGAGCGCACGATCTGGATCGATTGCGACGTCATCCAGGCGGATGGCGGCACCCGCACGGCCTCGATCACGGGAGCGTTCGTCGCTCTCGGTCTCGCTCTGGAGAAACTGGTGGAGGCGGGAACCTTGACCTCAGTTCCCTTTCGCGATTTTCTGGCCGCGGTGAGCGTTGGCATCGTGGACGGCGAAATCCTGCTGGATCTCTGTTACGAAGAAGACTCGCGCGCCGACGTCGACATGAACTTTGTCATGACGGCGGGGAAGAAATTCGTTGAAGTACAAGCCACGGCCGAGCACCAGGTTTTCGATGAGGAGCAACTGAGTAAGATGATCAGCCTGGCCAGTCAGGGCGTGCAGGCGCTGATCGCGAAACAGCAGGCGGTGCTGCGTACGCTGATGTTGCGGCAGTAGCATCGCTCCCACTTTTCGTAAAGCCGATGGGGTCATCGTGAGGGACTTCAGCCCCGAAGAGCCTGCCCTGATCGAAGTCGAATGGACCTTGCGCGCATCGCTCTATCTGCCGCCAAAGTTCATGCTTGCTCCTCGCAGGCTGCTTCGCAAGCTCAGCATGACGCCCCGCCTCGGCGACGATGCGGTACTTTAATATGACGGAGGGCGAATGGGAGCGGGCAGCATTCAAGGGTTGGAACTGGTCTTTCTCCTGCTGCTGTTGTTTGTGGTGGCTTTTGGAGCTTTAGCCAAGAAACTTCAGACACCTTATCCCATCGTCCTGGTGATCGCCGGACTTCTGCTGAGCTTTGTTCCGGGCACTCCCAAGATCACACTGGAGCCGGATGTCATCTTCTTCGTGGTCTTGCCTCCGCTTCTTTACAGCGCCGCCTGGCTAACCTCGTGGCGCGAGTTTTCCTACAACCTGGTCAGCATTCTGTTTCTTGCCTTTGGGCTCGTCACTTTCACGGTGTTTGGAGTCGCGGGCGCGGCCCCCTGGTTTCTCTCCGGATTCGACTGGCGAATGGGGTTTGTTCTCGGCGCGGTGGTGGCGCCCACCGACGCGATTGCCGCTTCCTCGATCGCAAAACGCGTGGGGATGCCGAAACGCGTTGTGGATGTTCTTGAAGGCGAGAGCCTGGTCAACGACGCCAGCGGATTACTTGCGCTTGAATTCGGCGTTGCCATGCTGTTACGAGGCGAGACCGCGACGCTGTCTGCCGGACTGGCACGGCTTGTATTTCTCACGACCGCGGGCCTGGCGATCGGGCTGTTGATTGGAGTGATCGTCAACTGGGTGGAAGAGCGCATCGATCACGCGCCGATTGAGATAGCCCTCAGCATCATGGTTCCTTACGTGGCCTATCTGGCCGCGGAATCGATTCACGCGTCCGGGGTGCTGGCGGTGGTGGCGTGCGGACTCTATCTCAGCCGTAAAAGCTCCACCTTTTTCTCTGCCAGCGTGCGCCTGCAGGCGTGGGCCGTCTGGGACTCGCTGACTTTCATTTTGAATGGCCTGGTATTTGTACTCCTCGGCTTGCAGTTGCCCAACGTATTGCACGCCATTCGAGATCACAGTCTTGGCGAGTTGATTTTATACGGTGCGATCTTCAGCGGACTTCTGATCGCGCTGCGTCTGTTCTGGATTTTTCCCGGCGCCTATATGGCGAATCTGATACGGCGGCGCATTTTGCATCAGGATGCACCGCTGCCACCGGCCCGGCAGATTTTCATCGTGGGCTGGACTGGCATGCGGGGGGTGATCTCGCTGGCGGCTGCGATCGCGCTGCCGCAAACCCTGGCGAACGGTGCTCCCTTCGTCCAGCGCGACCTGATCATTTTTCTCACCTTCAGCGTGATTCTGGTGACGCTGGTGCTTCAGGGACTTACCTTGCCGCCACTGGTTCGGGCGCTTGGCCTCGCGGGGGTAGCGGGACGAAATTACGAGGAAGAAGAGGCGCGTCGCATTATCCTCGAGGCGGCTTTGGGTTATCTGGAGCGGACTCGCGCGGAGGATGGAAGCAACCCGGACGAAATATACGATGATCTCGAACAACACTATCGTCATCGGCTGGCGACACTGAAAGGCGACGCCAATGACGCTCACACCGACCATCATGGGCTTACGGTTAAGCTGTCTCGCGATGTCCTGCGGGTGGAGCGCCAGACGGCAGTTCGCCTTCGCAATGAAGGCCGCATCAACGACGAACTGCTGCGCGACCTGGAACATGAGTTGGACCTCAGCGAAGCCCGCTACCTGGCTAGCGGCATGTGATGAAATACGACGAAAGTGCCGATTAAGCTCCCAGTTGTCAGATCCGGTTTTCTAATCCATTTCTTGATCTCTGCGGGTTCTTAGTATCTGCGGGTTTGCGCTCGTCTGCCTGCATGGTTGGGCGAACGTGGTTGGTGAATATTTGTCATGCCAGAACAGACTCAGATCATGCGGGTGCTGAATTCGTCATCGGTGGAGTTGGTCCGCTCGATTTTCAAGCAGGACGAGAAAGCGGTCGCACCGGTCGAGCCTTGTCATTCGGACGTGCCGTTGCTGCGCGGAGCGGAGTTCGCCGCCGTGTACTACAACCTGCGCGTGGCAGGCGACTTCTACGAGTTCCTGCGAGTGAGCCCGTCACGGGTTCTTTTTGCCCTGCTTGATTTGGCCGGACGCCGAGGGGACACTCGCGAAATCCTTGTGGCCACTCAGAGTACCTTCCGAACCATTGCGCCCCAATTGTTCTCAGGCGATGACTTTAACGAAGCCGAAGCGATCATTGAACTCACTCATGAGGTCAACCGTACCATCCTGCAATTTGCTGGCGGGGTTCGCAGTTGCCCCGCATTCATCGGCTGCTACAACGAAGATCTGGGGACGGTCTGCTACACCAATGCGGGACACACATCGGGATTGCTTCGCGACCCCGGCGGCGTCACGCTGTTGGAAGCCACCGGCTTGCCTCTGGGCCTGTTTTCACACGCAACCCACAGTGCGTCGACATGTGCCCTGGTGCCGGGTGCGGTGTTTCTGATTGTGTCCCGGGGAATTGTCGAGGCAGAATTTGGCGGCGAGGAATTCGGCCTGGATGGCGTGATGAAAACTTTTAAAAACGTTATGCTCGACAGCGCCCAGAATCTGTGCCTGACCATCCTCAAAACGGCTCAGCAGTTCATGCAGGTTCCGCCTACGCACAACGATGTGACCACGCTGGCGCTGCTCCGGAACGCGTAAGTTAGCCGAAACATCCTCTCTTGCGGGCCTGAAGTCCTCCTGTTAGCCTTGGCCCGGTTGTTCCTCGGAGTCCTCATGAAAAGACCACAGGCTTCGGTTTGGTTTGCTTTATTGTTTCTATTTGGCGCGATACCCGTTTTGGCCGAGGTCCAAATCTATGTTGCGGATCACCACAACAAGACAGTCATCAAGATCAAGGAGGATGGCACGCTCTTGTGGGCCTTCCCGAATAACAATGGCCATGACGTGCAGTTGCTGAAGAACGGCAACATCCTGATCGTGACAGGAGAAGTACAGGAAGTTACACCGGACAAGAAAGTCGTCTGGCAGCTGGGTAAACCTACCGTCGAAATTGCCGAAGCAGCGCAGAGGCTGGATAACGGCAACACAGTCATCGCCGACAACGGCAGGCACGCGGTTTTCGAGATCAATCCCAAGGGCGAGGAAGTGTGGCGCTTTGACGTGCCCAACAATAACCAGCGGCCGCAGCCCACGATGCGACAGGTTCGCCGGTTGGCCAATGGCAATACCTTGATTTGCGCGAGCACGGAAGACGAGGTCTGGGAGGTCTCTCCGGAAAAGAAAATCGTCTGGCGTTACCAGATCCCCTTTCCCTATCTGGCCACGCGCCTGGAGAACGGTAACACTCTGATCAGCAGCGGCGACGGCTATGGAAGCCCTCGAGGGTACTACCTTATCGAAGTCGATAGAGAAGGCAAGACGGTGTGGAAATACGGCGGCGAAGATGCCCCCGCCGACCAGCAACTCAAGTGGCCCTCGGGCTTCGTCCGCCTGGACGACGGGACCACCTATATATCGGAAGCTCAGGGCGCGGATATCCGCGTGATTTCCGGGGACAAGAAAACCTTGCGTGTGATCACCAGCCCGGCCATGGAGCATCCATGCACACTGGTGATCGTCGGCAACTAGGAAAGCGTGGTCGCCGGCTAAGGGCTGATCGCGAACGGGCTGACTCAGACTCGGCAGCGTACGCCCTCTTCAGTTCAGCGCGTACTTGGCCGCAACTCGTTTCCGCTTGGTTTACAATTAGGGCGATTAAAACGCACTCATTGGAGGAATCTATGAAGCTTACGCCGGGAAAAATTGCCGGTCTGAGGAAGGTTTCGAACGAGCGCGGCGTGATTGCAGCCGCCGCCATGGACCAGCGCGGGTCGCTACAGAAGTCGCTGCAGAAAGAAAAGGGCGGCGAGGTGGGCGACGCAATGATGGAGGAATTCAAGTCGCTGGTCACGGAAGTGCTCACGCCGCATGCCAGCGCCATTCTGCTCGATCCGGAGTGGGGACTACCCGCGTCCAAGCGGCGCGCGTCGAATGCCGGACTGCTCCTGGCCTATGAAAAGACCGGCTATGACAAAACCGGCCCCGGGCGCCTGGGCGATTTGCTCGGCCATTGGTCGGTACGGCGGTTGAAGGAAGCCGGCGCGGATTGCCTGAAGATTTTGCTCTACTACACGCCATTCGATCCCAAGGATGTGAATGACCAGAAACATGCCTGGGTCGAGCGTATCGGCGATGAGTGCCGCGCCAACGACATCCCGTTTTTCCTTGAGTTCGTGGGATACGAAGAGGGCGCAGACGAGAAAGGCCTCGACTACGCCAGGAAAAAGCCGGAGATCGTGGCCGAGAGTATGAAAGAGTTCAGCAAGGATCGCTATGGCGTGGACGTCCTCAAGGTTGAAGTGCCCATCAATATGAAGTACGTGGAAGGCGCCAAGGCTTATGGGGGACAAAAGGCCTACAGCCGTACAGAAGCGAAAGGTTTGTTCCTGAAAGCCGCTACGGCGACGACCAAGCCGTTCATTTACCTTTCCGCGGGTGTGAGCAATGCGGAATTCACGGAGGCTCTTGAATTGGCCGCGGAGTCAGGCGTGAAATTCAACGGCGTGCTGTGCGGGCGCGCGACCTGGAAGGAAGGTATTCCAGTCTATGCCAAGCAGGGCGCAAACGCTTTCCGCGAGTGGCTGGAGTCGGAAGGCGTTGCCAATATCAACAACGTGAACGAGCGCCTGAAAGCCGCGACATCGTGGTTTTCAATTTACGGTGTCGAACCGGCGCTGGTCGGCGCGTGACCGCAGAAGCAGTAAAGACTGCCTGAGAATAGGGGCTCAGGGCGAATCCTCCGGCCTGAGCCCTTTCCTCTGAAGCAACGTGACCAGGCAGCGTGATTATGCAGCTTTACGGTCGCGCAACGCTTTCACCTGATCGTGGGCAACAAAAATGGCCTGGGCCTGTTCCCGGACGATTGCGAGAACATGTTCAGGCAGAGCGGATTGCATGGCCTTTTGGTAGCTCTCTTTGGCTTTGTCCTCGCCCTGCTCCACCGACTCGAGGAGGCTGTGATCGCCGCCACCCAGGGTCTGCTTCACGTCGATCCAGGCCCGATGCAGGGTTCCGGCGACGTGCCCGTCCTCCTTCTTGGTGTCCTGTCCCAGCTTTCTCAATTCTGCATCGAGTTGGGTGGCAAAGCGTGCGCGCTCGCTGCCCTGTTGGCGGAAGTGGGTTTTCAGGTCGGCCGATTTGGCATGCTCGGCGGCGTCCAGATATCCCTTTTCGCCATCGCGGTTAGTATTCACCAGTTCACGTATGACATCGACTGCATTGGTAGAATCCATTGATTTGGCTCCTGCGTTTGAATTGCGATAAGAAATTCCTGATAGGGTCCAGAGATTTCCCTCTCGGCTTCTCATGGATGCCACGCTCAGACTTCGGGATGGCTCGAGTTCGGAGAATGATCGGAGAATGAGCTGTGAAGCGCAAAGGGTGGAAGGGATTTCGAAAACAGGTGGCTTGTCGGAGAATGTCTGAATGAAAGTCACAGCTTCAACGGCCCTGGTCAGCGGCGCGTCCGGCGGCATCGGGTATGAACTGGCAGGCCTGTTCGCCAGAAACAATCACAACCTCGTGCTCGTCGCCCGCAACAGCGACAGGCTTACTCAGGCCGCCGACGACCTTAAGCAGCAGTTCGGCGTATCGGCGAAAGCCATTGCCTTGGACCTCGCGATCCCGGAGGCGCCACAATCACTATTCGGCCGATTGCAGCGCGATGGCATCACCATCGACATTCTGGTCAACAATGCCGGCTACGGCGTATTGGGACCCTTCGCGGAAATACCAGTGGAATCAAGCCTGGACCAGATTCAGTTGAATATCACGGCCCTTACTAACCTTACACGACTGTTTCTCGGACCAATGTTACAGCGCGGCTCGGGCAAGATTCTGAATGTAGCCTCTACCGCCGGCTTTCAGCCCGGTCCCTTGATGGCGGTGTACTACGCCACCAAGGCGTATGTGATTTCATTTTCGGAAGCGCTGGCCAACGAATTGGACGGCAAGGGAATCACCGTTACATGCCTCTGCCCCGGACCCACAACAACCGGCTTCGCCAGTCGAGCCGGAAATGACAAATCACGCCTGTTTAAACAGCTTCGTCCCATGGACGCGAAGACGGTTGCGCTGAAGGGCTATCGCGGCCTGATGTCAGGCAAAACGCTGGTGATTCCAGGCTTGCGAAACTGGTTGCTGACGGAGTCGCTGCGCATCAGCCCGCGTAAGGTGGTAACGGCTGTGTCGCGGCGCTTGATGGACGAAGTTGGGTAGCGGAAGGCTGGCGTCGGTCGTCGGGTCAATGTTGCTTGTACACATAATTATGATGTCTTTACACATCAGGAGGTGCATTCATCGTGCCCCCAACGTGGTCCTGGCTGAGGGCTGACGGCTGCTTACTTCACTCCCACTCAATTGTCCCGGGAGGCTTTGACGTGATGTCGTAGACCACTCGGTTCACGCCCTTTACCTCATTGACGATACGGCTGGAGATGATCTTGAGAACTTCGTGTGGCAGCGGAACCCAATCGGCGGTCATGCCGTCTTCAGAATGGACCGCGCGGACGGCGCAGGTGTAGGCATAGGTTCGCTGATCGCCCATCACGCCGACCGACATTACCGGCAACAGGACCGCGAAACTCTGCCAGATTTTAGTGTAGAGGCCGGCATTCTTGATTTCGGCGCCGACAATGTCGTCGCACTCTCGCAGGATATCCAGGCGCTCGGGTGTAACTTCACCAAGAATTCTGACCGCTAAACCGGGTCCGGGAAAAGGCTGGCGCTGGAGAACTTCTTCCGGCATTCCCAGGTCGCGACCAATTTTCCGGACTTCATCTTTGAACAAATCTTTCAGCGGCTCGATCAGCTTGAGCTTCATTTTGTCGGGCAGACCGCCGACGTTGTGGTGGGTCTTGATGGTCTGCGACGGGCCGCGGACGGATCGAGATTCGATTACATCCGGATAGAGGGTCCCCTGCACCAGCCACTCTACTTTTCCTTCCGCCCGCTCGATGCGATTTGCTTCCTCATCGAACACTGCGATGAATTCGTTGCCGATGATCTTGCGTTTTGTTTCCGGATCGGTCACGCCGGCGAGTTTCGTAAGAAAGCGTTCGGTGGCATCGACTGCCACCAGGTGCAGTCCGAGGTTGTCGCGGAGGCCGCGTTGAACTTTTTCGAATTCGTTCTTACGCAGGACGCCGTTGTTCACAAACACGCATGTGAGCTTCGACTTGCCCGTTCCCGGGCGCAGCGCGCGATCGACCAGGGTCGCAGCCACCGCCGAGTCCACTCCGCCAGAGAGGGCGCAGATGGCACGTCCATCGCCGACGGTTTGCCTGACGCTGACGATGGTCGCATCAATGAAGTGCTGAGCGGTCCAGGTCGGCCTGGCGCCGCAGATTTCGAGAGCAAAGTTGCGCAGGATGTCGGTGCCTGACTCTGTGTGCCGTACTTCGGGGTGAAACTGAACCGCCCACATCTTGCGCTCCGGTGCTTCAATCGCAGCAACCGCGCTGGGAGAGCTTGCCACCAGGTGGAAGCCGGCCGGAAGCTCGACCGCTTCATCGCCGTGCGACATCCAGACGGATAGTTTTTTGGGAAGATTCCCAAAGAGACGCGAACCGTTTTTGATTTCGACGTCGGCATGGCCGTACTCGCGCTTGCTGGCGGCCCGAACTTTTCCCCCGAGTGTGTGCACCATGAACTGAAGCCCGTAGCAAATCCCCAGTACGGGCACACCCAATTCGAGCACGCGCGGATCCGCGGGCGGGGCGTCGGCGTCATATACTGAGGACGGGCCACCCGACAGAATTATCCCTACCGGCGAATAGTTTCGAATCTCTTCCAGGCTGGCAGTGCAGGGAAGTACTACGGAGAATACGTTTTGTTCGCGGATGCGGCGCGCGATGAGTTGGGAATACTGCGCGCCGAAATCGAGGACTACGATGGACTGTGTTTCCACGGACGAGTTTCTCAGATTGCCGGGGGCGTGTAAAGGGGGATTCACGACTCAGCCGTCAGCATTCGGCACGCAGCACTCAGACCTTTCTTCACACGATTATAGCCTTAGCGATTCTTCAGGCGTGGTCCTGGCGATAGCGGCTGACTGATCGACTCCAAGCCAAGTCCCTGTTGCAACCAGGGAACTCAAAGAACTGAGTGCTGACATCTGACTGTTGAGTGCGTTTGGCTTCAGTTCTTTCTTAGTTTTTAGTTCTCGGTTCTCAGATTCAGCCTGCGGGTTGGGGAGGGGGTACCAGGCCCGGAATGTCACTGAGGATATTGTCATCCGATGGCAGTTGCGGCTGAAAGCTGAGTGACTGCGGAATGTTTTGGGGAACCTCAACCAGAAACACATAGGAAGCCAGACGTCCGACATAAAGGAAATCGGCAATCGCGAAGTAAAACATCGCCACCAGTATCACTCCCCCAAGCACGATCCCGCCGGGAAGCACTTCGGCAAAAGCCAGTGGGAATGCGACTACAGATGAGGCGATCATGAAAGCCGCTCCGTGCGCGATGCCGAACCATGTGGCAATTGCGGTCACCGCCCCGGAGCGACTGCGACACAGGTCGGAGGCCGCAGCCAAGGCTTCGAAAGTGGTATGTTCGTCGCCAACCACGAACACAGCAGCCAGTGATAAATACCAGTTCAGGGTCGACCAGGCCATCGCGACGAACAAACACAACATCCAGAAAATCAGGAGCGCGCTTCCAGGAGAGGGATTGGCCCTGGAAGAAGCAAGTCCAGCCAGGAGCATGGCGCCAACCACACCGACCAATGCCGCCAGCAACGCTCCGGCGCGCAGGAAGTTCAGCCCCATGAGCGAGGAGAATCTCAAGGTGGACCTTTTCGATGAGGGGCTCTCCTGAAAAGCCTCAAACAGCTCTTTGAGGATGGCAGCGCGGCCGAGGGAGCCAAGTACGATCCAGGCAACGGTCAGGGCCAGCGCCAGGACGATTCCGGCGCTGACAACCCTGGGAGCACTGCCATGCAGAATCTGGGCAATGGCCTGGAGAATCAGCGCTGGCTGGCCGGTTCGTAACAGGAACATTTCCGCCGCCGTCACCGGCAGAGTGGACATGTATTCGCGGACTGCGAACAGCAGAGACGCGATCAGGGCCAGGCCGAAAGTCCAGCGCCAGGAGATTTCAGCCATCACCAATGAAGGGCGGCGAAACAGAATTCGGAATCCCTCCAGTGTTGGTGATCGCCGCTTCATCGTGAGGATAAATTGACCCGGGGTTAGGATAACCCAATTTCCAGCTATTAACACTTCGGTAACTGCCGGAGCGCATTTGGCGTAATCGAAAAGGCGTTTAGCGCCGATAGAGTCGATTAGTACATATCTGACGGTGAAATCCGTGTGTGTCGTGGCAGTTGGACGGGGGGCGTCTTGAAAACAACAGTGCTGCTGGTTGAAGACAGCAAGTTTCAGAAGATTGCGAATGAAAGAATGCTCCAAAGGGCGGGCTACACCGTACTTAACGCACCCGATGGCGAGCAGGCGCTGAAGGCGGCGCGCGAAGCGGTGCCTGACATCGTTCTCCTCGACATGTTGCTGCCTAAACTAGGTGGCCGCGAAGTTATGCTCGCGTTGCGGGCTGATCCGTCCACGGCTCGAATCCCCGTGCTTTTCTTGAGCAGCCTTTCCCAGGCCAACGAATCAAAACTGACGGAGGAAGGCGCCGCGGGCTACTTCGCGAAATCGCGTTTGGCGGAACGGCCGGCGGCTGCAGAAAAAGAGCTGATTCAATTGATCGACAAGCTGGTGCAGAGCGCAAGGGCGGCATCGGCGAAACCAGGCCCACTAAAAGCTGCCGCCGGGACCACGTAATCCCGAGACAGCGCCGTTAAGGGCGCGACTGCCGCCGCGATTGCAGCGTCAGCGAATAACGATATTGACCAGCTTGGCTGGTACCACAATTACTTTCACAATCTGCTTGCCGTCCAGCATCGCCCTGATCTTTGCATCCGACAATGCGTGCTCGCGCACCACACTCTCCGGCGCATCCGCGGGCACTACAATGCGGCTGCGCAGTTTGCCGTTGATCTGCACGGGAATTTCTATCTCGTCTTCTTTGGCCAGAGCGGGATCGTATTTCGGCCACGGGGTTCGCAGCAAACTTCCCTTCTCTCCCAGCATTTCCCACAGTTCGTGGGCGAGGTATGGAGCAAAAGGTGCGAGCAGGAGCGCCAGGCTCTTCTGGGCCTCGGACAACAAGGAGGCAGGAATAGCTTTCGCGGCCGAACCGACCGAGGCCACGTGGCCTTCAACGGTGTAGAGCTCATTCACCAATTCCATGATGGCTGAGATGCAGGTGTTGAAGTGCCATCGCCCCTGGAAGTCGTCACTGACACGCTTGATCGTCTGATGTAGCTTGCGCTGAATTTGCCGGGCTTCAGGTTGTAGGGACGTTGCCAGCAACGTCTCTTTCGCGGGCTGAGAAGAGACAGACGAAGCGTTGCGGGCTACGAATCTGTAGACCCGGCTCAGGAACCGTTCGATGCCTTCGACACCTTCATCCTGCCAGTCGAGTTCACGATCCGGAGAAGTGGCGAACAGTGTGTACATGCGGGTCGCGTCGGCGCCATAGCGGGCGACCATGTCATCCGGGGAAACCACATTGCCAAGACTCTTTGACATCTTGGCTCCGCCCTTGATGATCATCCCCTGAGTGAAGAGCCGTTCTGCGGGCTCGTCATTTTTGACCAGCCCCATATCGCGCATGAATTTGGTCCAAAAACGCGAATAGATCAGGTGCAGGATGGCGTGCTCGACGCCGCCAATGTACTGATCAATACCGGAATCTCCAAACCAGTAGCCGGCCTTCTCGGCATCGAATGGGGCGTCGGCATTGCGGGCGTCGGTGTAGCGGTAAAAATACCAGGACGAATCGACAAACGTGTCCATCGTGTCGGTCTCGCGTCTGGCATGGCCGCCGCACTTCGGACAGGTGGCGTTGACGAACTCGGGCACGCGGCTAAGCGGCGAACCGCCGGTCAAAGTGATGTCCACATTTTCCGGCAGGATGATCGGCAGATCCTTTTCGGGCACCGCCACGATGCCATCTTTTTCGCAATAGAGCATGGGGATCGGCGTACCCCAATAACGTTGACGCGAGATACCCCAGTCTTTCAGGCGAAAGGTAACCGTGCCCTTTCCGAAACCGTTCTTCTCCGCGTGCTCGGACATGGCCTTGCTGGCAGCCTGGCAACTCAGGCCACTGAAAGCCCCGGAATTCACCAGCATGCCATCCATGGTGGAAAACGGAAGCTTGGGTTCGACCGACGTTTCCTCCGGGTCCAGCGATATGGGCAGGATCACCAGGCGAATGTCGAGCTTGTATTTCTTGGCAAACTCGTAATCGCGCTCATCGTGCGCCGGCACGCTCATGATGGCGCCGGTGCCGTAGTCGATCAGGATGTAATTCGCCACCCAGATGGGGATTTTTTCGCCATTGTAAGGATTGACAGCGTGACGCCCGGTGTTGATGCCGTGCTTTTCGATCTCGCCGATGTCTCCGACTTCCCTGGCTTTGCGCTGCTCGGCAATCAGTTGGTCGACAGAGGCGCGCAACAGGTCGTTGTTCCTGGTCAAACGGGCGACCAGAGGATGCTGAGGGGCGAGTTGCAGAGAAGTCGCGCCGTAAATGGTGTCGACACGAGTCGTGAAGACCGTAATCGTCGACGTCGCAGGGTCAGTGCCGCCATCGAGTTTGAAATCGACGAGGGTACCTTCGCTGCGCCCGATCCAGTTGCGCTGCATGGTGCGGACTTTTTCCGGCCACCCGGGAAGACGCCCGAGGTCGCGCAGCAACTCGTCGGCGTAGTTTGTGATGCGCAGAAACCACTGTTCGAGATCCCGCTGCTCCACCAGAGTGTCTTCGTGGCGCCAGCAGCATCCGTTGACCACCTGTTCGTTGGCCAGAACCGTGGCGCACCTGGGGCACCAGTTCACCCTGCTCTTCTTGCGATAGGCCAGGCCTTTTTCAAAGAGCCTGATGAAAAACCATTGGTTCCATTTGTAGTACTCGGGCAAGCAAGTGGTGACTTCACGGGACCAGTCGTAGGCGAAGCCGAGGCGCCCCATCTGCGACTTCATAGCGGCAATATTGCGCAGCGTCCATTCGCGGGGAGGGGTGTTGTTCTGGATAGCGGCGTTCTCAGCCGGCAATCCGAATGAATCCCACCCCATGGGATGAAGTACGTTGTAGCCGTTCATCCACATGTAGCGCGCCAGAGCGTCGCCGATCGAGTAGTTGCGCACGTGGCCCATGTGTAGGGCGCCCGACGGATAGGGCAACATTTCCAGGACGTAATACTTTGGCTTGGTGGAGTTGGGTTCGGCGACGTAGAGCGAAGCATCCCGTTGCCAGCGGTCGAACCATTTGGTCTCGATGCGTTGAGCATCGTAGCGGGTTTCGTTCTGGCCCTCGCGGGCAACGGCGGTTTGTTCTTCCTGGGGCATAGAAGGCGTCGTGCAGCAATGGATAACTTATGATTTTACAACGGAGGCCGCAATGGTGCCTGTTCTGCCTGATGCAATGATCGTCTAGCCCTGATAAATCCACATTGAAATAAATTCACACTGTAGAGACGAAGCTCGCCGCGTCTCCCACCACGATCACCCCTCGAGCGATCGCCCCTCAACTAATGATTGCTGAGATTTTCAGGATCTCCTGACCAGCTAGCCGGGTTATTCATGATGTAGTCGCGAACCTTTTCAACCGAACTGTTCCCTCTCAAAGCATGTTCATAGAATCCTGGCTGCGAGGCGAAATTCGGCGAGCCGCTCTCGTGGCATCGGCGTGTGACGCCAGCTTTTCAGGAACGCACGATCGCCGAGAGGGATCCCGCCCGGGGCGGTTCCATGCCAGATTTACGATGAACCGCCGGCTCGAGACGGACTTCGATATTGCGGGAGTAACGATGAGAGCCCCTCAGCACAAGAATGAAGTGCACGTGGTTGGGCATTACTACGAAAACGGCGGTGGTGACGTCAAAATAGTGCGCTGCCAGAGTGCGCAATTGCTCGTTTGCAATTCTGCCGGAGGCCGAAAGTCGAACTTGAGCATTTTCTACAGTGCCGAAGATGCAAGCATGATTCCGCGCGCAGATCGTCACGAAATACCAGCCTGGCGTCCGGTAATCCCACCCCGGGAGACGGGTGCTCTCAACGCGCTTTCCTTGGTAGAGGGTCATGGTGGATGTTCTATGCCTGCCCGCAAAGTATGAGGCACGCGGAGGGCTCGGAAGACGTTGCGAGCAACGTCTCTGCAACAATCGTTTCAATTTGAAACTTCTACGGACAGCCTTCGCTATACCGACATTTTCCGGGATGCGACTTTGGGAGCGAGATTCCGCTGTTTAGGGTTGTGGCTGATGTTCTATGCCTGCCCGCAAGTATCAGGCACGCGAGGGGTTCGGAAGAGGTTGCGAGCAACGTCTCTACAACCATCGTTTCAATTTGGGGCTTCTAAGGACAGCCTTCCGCTATACCGACGCTTTGTGGGATGCGGCTTTGGGAGCGGGTATCCGCTGTTTGCGGAGCTCGGATTGAAAGGCCTCAGGGGTAAGCTCAGCCCGCCTTCGGAAGAGATCGAGCAAGGGATCTTCAACGCCAGGTTTCAAAATAGGCGCAACCACTGCCTCGGTCGTTTCCAAACCTTCGGGTTCCACCATGATCTCCGGAAGAACGCTGCCGCTGGTTAGAGCGTGGATGAATCTTTCCAGGTCGGCGCGCTGGGGTTCGGTAGCCTGGGTGAATTCCACTCCCATCCCCAGGTCGGGATGCATGACCAGCACCACGCCCTCGGCGCGAAATCGCGCGCCCGCGACCTGCATAGACAGAATGATGCGCGTGCGCAGCGGGTAGGGTGAACCGGTCTCGAGGTAACAGCCTCCGAGACTGAGGTCGGTCAGCTTGCACGGAGCGGGCGGATCATCCTGATCAAACTCAGGAGCCCGGCTCTCCAGCCAGGTTTTCAGCCGCTCGCGAATTTCGGGAGCAAGGTCGACAAAGCGCAGGCCCAACTGACGACCCGGATTCTCCCAGGCCACCTGGACGCTGCACTGGATTGGTTCGTCGGATCCGGGCAGCGGAAACTGTATGACCACCGTGCCCAGATTCTTGGGACGGTGGGCAAGTTGAACGGCCATGCCGCCTTCACCCAGATCTGTAGTCACGGCGCGCAACTGTCCCGCACCGTCATTGATCTGGATGGTGACTGGCGTTTCGACCGGAATTCGGGCGTTCCGCCTCCGCTCGCGCTTCATCAGCGCCCGGACTGCGCGAAAGCTGGTTTTTGCCCGTTCGGGTGAAAGCGGTTGGTGAAGAACGAAGTGGGCTCCCAAATCGCCACCGGCTGCTACTCCTGCCTGGCTGCCAAGGATGGCTACGGCGACGGCGCGTTTGTTAACAGGCGCGGAGCGTGCGCTCCGGAGGACGCGCGAGGCGGTGCGCTGATCCGCGCAGTCCACAATGACTGCCTCGAACCGTCTGCGGGTCAACTTGTGAATGGCGGATTCGGCATCACCGCACAACTCCATGCCGATCTCCAACTCACTCAAAACCCTTCGCAGTACGCGTACGACCTTGTCGTCAGCGCTGAAAACAAGCGCTATTAGGCTCATAAGACGCTTTCAAATGAAGTAAGCCTGTAAGGTAGTTAACCCCGGCCGGCAGCTGCTCCCTGTTCTTCGTGGTCATCGTCGAGCAGGTGGGCAACACCGCGCAGCTGTTCCGCAGCAGTCTGCAAAGCCTCAATCTGCTTTCCCAGTTGCGCCTGTTCCGCCTGTTTCTTGTGCAATACCTCGTAGATATCCCTCACGATGGTGGCCTCCTTATGGAACTCTAGGTAGGTCTGTACGCATCGTCAATGACCGGTCACTGGCACGGCGTTACGCCGGTAATGGGGTACCAATATTGGTCCCTCTCAGAGGCTTAAGTCTCTGGTCAACGCTCGCGCGGACATGCTGTTTTCAACCGGCTTCATCTCGAAAGCGTTTCCAGTTAGTCACTGCAGCCACTACCGGTAATCTGGCTGGATACAACCATAACTCATTATATTTCTATAAGATATGTTGTTTTCGGCGGTGTGTGGAGTAAATTATCCTCGTTGACCGTTATATCCAAATGTCGTACCATTACCACCTTCCAGTATGGGCAGGATTCACTGTGCGCTGTCTCTTGATAGCAACCAAACGATTTAGTGTGAATCCCGCACCTGGAAAAGCGAATCTAAGCTTTCATCATCACATCTTCGTGCAGTTTGTTTGATTCCCCTACGAGGCGCAACATTCATGGCAAAAAGACGCGGAAATCCCAACTGGGGCAAGCCTGAGCCCATCGGACCCATCACCCCCACCATTACTGAATTCGAGCAGGTTGTGCGCGAGTACAAGCTCTCGCCGGATCAGTATTTGCGGTCCACCCGTTTGCGGGAATGGGCGCGGCGTAACAAGAATTCCAAGTACATTCCTGAGCCACTACTTGAGGCCTGGGGATTTGAGATCGAGTCCACTCTGTAAGAAACCGTTGTATTGGTTCAGAAAGGCTGCCTGTCCGGCGGCCTTTTACCTTTAGCGGCACTTCTCTCGCCACCCGATTTCCTGCGAAAAGGCAGTTCTTCCCCTGATATCCTAGCCGTCATATCCCAGTGATGCCGTCGCTGTCCTCGACTCATGGACGGAGCCGACGTAATCGATTTGACGAGGATCGATTGATGAGGATCGATTGACGAGGATCGGTTGAAAATACCGGCGGAAGAGATCGTAGCTGCCGTAGTCGCGACCAGCTTCGCGGCCGGACTGAATCTGTATGCCACCGTGGCCACGCTCGGGCTGCTGGGGCACTCGGGGTGGCTGGCCCTGCCGCCCGGCCTGGAAGTTCTGACCCGCTGGTGGGTGATTGCGGCTAGCGGAGCGCTGTTCGCCATCGAATTTTTCGCCGACAAAATTCCTGCGTTCGACCTGATCTGGAACGCTTTGCACACTTTCATCAGGGTTCCGGTGGCGGCATTGCTGGCCTATCGAGCCAGCGCCACGCTTTCGCCCTGGGAGCAGCTGTTTGTTGCGGCCGCTGGAGGCGCCATCGCTTTCGCGGCCCATGGCGGCAAGACCGCTGCCCGGACGGTCGTCACCGCTTCTCCGGAGCCATTTTCCAACACCGCTCTGAGCCTGGGGGAGGATGGACTGGCGATCTTCCTGACCTGGTTTGCCACGCGGCATCCCTACTCGGCGGCGGCTATAGTGGCGCTGTTTCTCGTGATTATTATCCTGCTGGCGCGCTGGGTGCTGCGCTCTCTGCGAGCGCTTTTTCAGGGCGCAGAGGCAGTTGTGTCCCTGTCACCCCAACAGCCCGGGGTTGAGTGAAGGATGGAGCAGCGGGAGCGATTCCACGCTCTTCTTCGCGGAGCCTTTGCTCCGCCGCACAGCTGGGTCGGCTGTCCCGACGTGGTCTTTCTCCGGCAAGGAAGAACGGGCGTAACCCCCACATTTGCTAAAATCGCCACATTATGACGTCACAATCTCCGTTTACCGACGTGCCCACCGCGATCGAGGAAATCCGTGCCGGTCGGATGGTTGTGGTGGTGGACGATGAGGACCGGGAGAACGAAGGCGACCTGACACTGGCCGCCGAGAAGGTCACGCCCGAGGCGATTAATTTCATGGCCAGGTTCGGACGCGGCCTGGTCTGTCTGGCGATGACCGACGAGCGGCTCGACCATTTGCGGGTCGGTCCCATGACCGCGGAGAATACCTCCAGCTACGGCACTGCCTTCTGCGAGGCGATTGACGCGCGCGACGGTGTTACCACCGGCATTTCCGCCTATGATCGGGCCCGCACTATCAAAGTTGCCATCGATCCCGCCACCCGGCCATCCGATCTGGCGCGACCCGGGCACGTTTTCCCGCTGCGCGCGCGCAAGGGTGGTGTGCTGGTTCGAGCCGGGCAAACGGAAGCCTCTGTAGACCTGGCTCGCCTTGCCGGACTCGTCCCGGCGGGCGTGATCTGTGAAATCATGCGTGACGACGGGACCATGGCCCGCGTCCCCGATCTCATTGAGTTCTGCGCCACTCACACTCTGAAGCTGCTGACCGTGGCGGAATTGATCCGCTACCGGATGCGGCACGAGCGTCATGTGCACCGGGTGGGCGAAGCCCTGATCGACACGCAGTATGGTGAGTTTCGTCTGATTGCCTACGAAAGCGAAGTGGACGGCGGCGAGTCACACATGGCTTTGGTCCGGGGCGATATTGCGAGCGGCAACGAGCCGGTTCTGGTTCGCATGCACTCGCATTGCCTGATGGGCGACGTATTCGGATCCACCGGGTGCGACTGTCATGCCACCATCGAAGGATCGATGCAGCGGATTGCGCGAGAGGGCCGAGGCGCGCTGATTTATCTGCATCAGACATCCAAGGGATTTTCGGTGGAGAAGCTGGCGGAGCGGACCGCGCTCACGTTTCATCGCGACAAGCGTTTGCCGGCTTTGCCCGAGAGCGAGCGCAAGACGCAGCGTGAGGTCGGCATCGGAGCACAGATACTTGCCGACCTGAATCTGCGGCGAATTCGTCTGCTGACCAACCATCCCCGGAAAGTTGCCGGTTTGGAGGGGTTCGATATCGAGATTGTGGAACAGATTCCGGTACCACTGAAGGCAGTCAGGAGCTTTTAGCCGCCAGGGTCGCGAAGAGCCACGAAAAACGCAGAGAACAACGAACAAGAAAAGCTCGTTTAGACTCAGCCTTGAAGCGCACGTCCAGTTCGAACGGCATTCAACCGTTAATTGTTTTCCGATGACGAAAAGCTCCCTCACCTACATCGCTTTGCTGCGCGGGATTAATCTGGGCGGCCACAAGATCGTCAGGATGGAACAGCTTCGGAAGGCATTTGCGGACCTGGGATTCGAGGACGTAAAGACCTACATTCAAAGTGGAAACGTGGTGTTCAGATCGTCCCGGCAGTCCTGCGAGAGTTTGGCGAAACGGATTGAAGAAAAGGTGCTGCGCCAGTTCGGTTTTCCGGTGCCGGTGGTAGTAAAGACCGCGGATGAGATCGGCAAAGTCATAAAAAATAATCCGCTGCTGAAAGAAAAAGGCATCGACGTTTCCAAGCTGCACGTTACTTTTCTGTCTTGCGCACCCGAGAAGATCTCATTCAAAACACTGGATGCGATTGCCACAGCTCCCGATCAATTTCGCTGTTCGAGCCAGGCAATCTACCTTCATTGTCCCAACGGTTATCACGAAACCAAGTTGGGCAACAATGTCCTGGGGAAGATGCTCAAGGTCGGGACGACGACACGAAATTGGAAGACGGTGAATCAGTTGTACGAGATGAGTTTGGACTAGCAACAAGACTCCAAGCGCTGTCATCCTGAGCGCAAGCCGTCCATTTGCAGGATGGTATTGCCCCGAATGAGGGAGGGAGTCGGGATCCAGGGGGATTTGGCAGAGATGCAGCTTGCTGCGTGTGCCGGCGCCAGGAAGACGTTGCAGGCAACGTCTCTACGGCAGATGGTTTGTCGGCTTATTCAGCGGGAATGAATGCCTAGCTGGGCTTGCGGATCACAATGTCGTTGTCGTTAATGAAGAACTGCACCGAACACTGATCTGACCCGCAAATCACGGGGAGCAGGCCGGCAAGTTGCTTGCGCGTGATCAGGCCTAATGTTCCGCAGTCGGGGCAGGAGAGAACAGCCCAGTAGGGATCTTCCTTTTCGCCCACGCGGCCGGCGTTTTCGAGCACAAAAATTGTGCCGGGCTGCATCTGCTCCGGAATCCATTCGTTCAGAACATTCAGTTCTGCAACCATCTCGCCTCCCCCTGGGTTGTTTACTCTCAGTTGTTTGGTCCCGGTCGCCAAGCTTCGGTGACGAAATCTCGAACCAAGTTCTCCTGCTTACGAAACTCTTCTGCGGTGACGTGCTGCATACGGCGCGGCTGCACTAGCTTTTTTTCCGCGTTGCGGACTACTGCCCGCACCTGCCGCACCGTGTCGCTGAGACAAACAGTCAACATGGGCTGACGGGAATTCTTGAGAATGTCCACGATCTGCCGCGCCGAGGTTTCAAGGTAAAGAGTGCGGCCGTCGGTAAGCAGATGGTAGTCAGACGAGCCGCTGACGGTTTCCGCCAGGCGTTTGCTGAACTCGCGCTGCAGAAAGCGCATCACCTTACGGACTCGCTGCAGGGAAAAGCCCCGACGGCGCAATTCGCAGATCACTGCCACCTCAGCAAGGTCCTCCGTGGAGTACAGCCGCCGGTGACCTTTTCGCCAAGGGACCACGATGCGGCGCTCGTCCCACCATTGCAACTGGCGGAGCGTGATGCCGGTCAGCGCGACCACTTCACGTGAGGTGAACTGTGTCTGCATTTTGTACACAGAAATGTTTCAAACATTTGAAATACAAAATGTTTGAGACATTCTAGGCGTCAACTTGCTGGTGTCAATGGCGGAGTTGGGGGATGGGGTGACTAGAGGAGTTCCTGTCGGCTGCTGGTGGCCACGTGGGGACAGCCGCCCTCGGCTATCCGGCGGAGCGAAGCTCCGCAGTCATGGCTTGGATAAACTGGCTTGGATAAACTGTCGGGCTTCGCTCGACTGGACAGCCGGGGCGGCTGTCCCCAGATCGCTTGATCAGCCCGACACGCCGCCGCCTACGAAGTGGACGATTTCCAGTTGGTCACCTTCGGCGAGGCTTGTGGCGGCCCATTGGTCACGCGGAACGATGTTGCGGTTCAGTTCCACAGCGACGCGGTCCTGCTTCATGCCTAAGTGTTCGATCAACTGGGCCAGAGTTTTGCAGCTGAAGTCTTGTGGCTGGCCGTTGATTGTGAGCTTCATCTGAAACGATTCTCGCAACTAATCGCGGCGCGGGCAAGCACCCGAGGCTCGGTACAGGCAGACCAGGAAGCATGCCTCAGCGGCCTAAAGCCGCAGGATTTGATATCGGCTGCGGCACGAGTGAAGCCGTGCCCTTCCCGAGAAATTCGTCCCCGATGTTCGTCGAGCTTTGCTCGACCGGACAGCTGAGGGCAGCTCTCCCTACGTAAGCGGTGGAGATTCCCGCTGATTAGGCCTCTACTTTTTTTAGGTGGAACTTGCGGGTGGCGGTGCGGCCGGAGTAGCTGGCCTGGACCAGAACTGACGAGTCGGGCAGCGAAGGCTCATCTACTTCAATCTTCATTTCGGCGTCTCCGGCCTGATCAGTGAGTACCTGGGCGTAGAGAGGCGTGGCATCGGGGCGGGCAAAGCGGACCGTGAGGCGGGCTCCGGACACGGCGGACCCACTTTCAGTGACTCTGAGGCGCATGGTCAGGTTGCGATCGGAGTGCACCGAATTGGCGTTCATCCAATGCAGGTCGAGCTCCTTGATCGCTGCCAGGGTCTCCGGGGTTTCGCGCTTGTCCAGGACATCGTCCAAACGGCCGTCCCGGATGGCATCCAGCACCAGCCGGTGCTGGTCGCGTAGACCGTGCTCTTTTTGCTGGTCGGTAAAACCTCCAGCCAGCTTGTCTCCATAGGGGCTGGCGCGTTTGCCAATGCAACGGCCACGGACAAACACCTGGGTTTGCAGCAACAGCTCGCTTTCGCGGGCCTCGCTTTGCACGTGGTAGACAGTGTCACCCTGCTTAATGTCGGTATTAAAGCCGAAAATCATGCGTTTCCTTCTGGCACCACCTTAAAAAGCGGAACAGATTTTGCCTATCGTTAAAATTGATCCAAAAATAATTCGGGAAGTTCCCCACAAATCGAGCCGCGTCCCTTGACACTCCCAATTGCGAAATCTAATCTAGAATGTTTAGTCAGCACTTGGCGCGAATTATATATAGCTCTCCCATGCCCGACAATTACTTCGCCAACTACCTGCCATTACTGATTCACTTCCTGGTCGCGCTTGCGCTGGCCGGGGCTATCGTTCTGCTGTCGTATTTTATCGGGTATCGCCGCCCCACCCGCGCCAAAATGTCGCCCTATGAGTGCGGAATGACGCCAATTGGGGACGCCCGCGAACGCTTCTCGGTGAAATTCTACCTGGTGGCCATGCTTTTCATTCTGTTCGATATCGAAGCCGTGTTCCTTTACCCTTGGGCGGTCATTCTGCGCGACCTGAAGATGTTCGGGTTCTGGGAGATGCTGGTTTATATCGGAATTATGCTGGTCGGCTTCTTTTACGCCTGGAAAAAGGGAGCGCTCGACTGGGGCAAGCCTTCGGCCCGGCGAGGCGAGGTTTAATGGGGCTCGAACCAGCCATCACGGATTTGGAGCAATTGAAGAACCATCCCTCGGTCGCACGGCTGGTTGCGTGGAATTCGGCTGCGGTTGAAGCAGCCAAGTTTGATCGCGACGAGATCAGCATCTATATTGAGCGGTCTCTGATCCGCGAAGTTTGCAGGTTGCTGCGCGACGACCTGGAGTGTCCTTTCAACTATCTGGCAGATGTCACCTGTGTGGATTGGTTTCCTTCCGAACCGCGCTTTGAAGTCATCTACCACCTGCTTTCAATTTCAAAGAAGGAGCGGGTGCGATTGAAGGTACGGCTGGATGGCAACAGTCCGGCGCTGGATTCGGTCACGCCGGTTTGGCCCGCGGCCAATTATTTCGAACGCGAGGTGTACGACCTTTTTGGAGTGCGATTCGCCGGACACCCTTATTTGCGACGAATTCTGATGCCCGAGGATTGGGAAGGCTATCCATTGCGCAAAGACTACCCGGTGGAGGGCTACCGCTAGAATTCGCCATGGCTCATCTTTCCCCCGCGCCCGCGCTCGAACCCGGACAGGATCGCACCATGATCCTGAACATGGGACCGCATCATCCCTCGACTCACGGGGTGCTGCGCCTCATCCTCGAAATTGATGGCGAAAACATTGTGCGTATCATGCCCGACATCGGGTATCTGCACACCGGGATCGAAAAGACCTGCGAAGCCAAGTTTTATCAGCAGGTAGTGCCCCTGACCGATCGCATCGATTATCTCTGTCCTCTCACCAACAATCTTTGTTACGTGCTTGCGGTCGAGAAACTGCTGGGACTGGAGATTCCTCCCAAAGCGCAGTGGATGCGGGTGATGCTGAATGAACTGACGCGTATCAACTCGCACCTGGTCTGGCTGGGCACGCACGCGCTCGATATTGGCGCGATGACCGTATTTCTGTATTGCTTCCGGGAGCGTGAAGATATCCTGCGGCTGTTCGAGATGGTAAGCGGACAGCGCATGATGACATCCTATTTCCGGGTGGGCGGACTGGCGCTGGAACCACCCTTGGGATTTTTCGAGAAGGTTCAGGATTTTGCCAGGCGTTTTCCGGCTAACGTCGACGAGTACGAGAATTTGCTGACGGGAAATCCCATCTGGGGCATGCGGACCAAAGGCGTGGCGCGGATTACCGCGGAAGACGCAGTGGCGCTGGGAGCCAGCGGGCCCACATTGCGCGGCAGCGGCGTGGATTTCGATCTGCGGCGAGACATCCCGTATTCCGGATACGAAAACTTCAAATTCAAAGTGCCGGTGGCGACCGACGGCGACGTGTTCGCGCGTTACGCCTGCCGGGTGGCGGAGATGCGGGAATCCATTGCAATGGTGCAGCAGGCCCTGGACGGAATGCCGCAGGGACCCATCAAGGCGGTGGCGCCAAAAGTGGTTTTGCCCGACCGCGAGATGATGAAGACGCAGATGGAAGCGCTCATCTATCATTTCAAAATCATTACTGAAGGCTTTGCGGTTCCAGCGGGCGAGGTTTATCAGGCGGTGGAGTCGCCGCGCGGCGAGATGGGTTACTACATCGTCAGCGACGGGACGGCGAAGCCGTATCGCGTGCACATGCGGTCTGCGTGTCTGGCTAATCTCCAGACGCTGCCTACGATGTGCGAGGGCCGGTTGCTCGCGGATGTGGTGGCAGCGATTGGCAGCATTGATATCGTGTTGGGAGAAATTGACCGGTAGGTAGAGCTTTGAACCCACGAAGGACACCAGGTTTCACGAAGGAAATCCTTCGCTCTTGATTTTCCTTCGTGAGACTTCGTGTCCGTGGTGGTTGACAGATTTTCTGCATGAAGTTTTCCGAACAATTCGAACGCCGTTTCTCGGAGATGCTGACGCATTATCCGACGAAGAGGTCCGTGCTCGTCCCTACGCTTTTGTATGCCCAGGATGAAGCTGGCTATCTGTCGGACGAGGTCATCGCCGAACTGGCCGGGCGGCTGGATTTGACCGAACTCGACGTTCGCAGCGTGATCAGCTACTACTCCATGCTGACCACCAAACCGCGGGGCAAGTACAACGTGCAGGTTTGCACCAACATTGCCTGCATGCTGCGCGGAGGCGAGGAGCTGCTGGAGCATTGCGAGAAAAGGTTTGGCATAGGACACAAGGGAACGACCACAGACGGGCTGTTCACTCTGGAAGAAGTAGAGTGCATCGGAGCGTGCAGCTGGGCGCCGGCCGCGCAGGTGAACTATGACTTTCATGAGAACCTGACGGTTGAGAAGATGGATAAGGTTCTGGATGGGTACGCGAAGAAGGGAGCGTCGTAGGAGTTTCAGATTGCAGATTTCAGATGGCAGATTTGAGATCCAACGGTTACAAAATCTGCAATCTGAAATCATCAATCTGCAATCTTCATCATGGCGGACCTGGTCTCACATCCCGACGAAGTAAAAGTCGTCTCCAAACGATTCGGCCTGGGTGCGACCAATATCGATCGCTACCTGGAACTGGACGGCTACAAGGCAGTGCAGAAGGCCTTGAGCATGGGGGCGGACGGGATCGTCAATGAGGTTAAGAATTCCGGCTTGCGCGGGCGTGGCGGCGCGGGCTTCAGCACCGGGTTGAAGTGGTCATTTGTGCCCAGGCAGGCGCCCAAGCCGAAATACGTCCTGTGCAACGGAGATGAAAGCGAGCCTGGCACCTGCAAAGACCGGCTGATCTTCGAGCACGACCCGCATGCTGTGATCGAAGGCGTGATGATCGCGGGCCTGGCCGTCGGCTCCAAGACCGGATACATCTACGTTCGCGGCGAGTATCGCTATCTACTGGAGATTGTGCAGAAGGCGATTGCGGATGCTTACTCGCGCGGGTTTCTGGGCAAGAATATCTTTGGCAGCGGCCAGGATTTCGACATCTACTGGCACGGCGGAGCCGGAGCCTACGAAGTCGGAGAAGAGTCGGCGCTGATGGAGTCGCTCGAGGGCAAGCGCGGCATTCCGCGAATCCGGCCTCCCTTCCCTGCCGTGGTTGGACTCTGGGGCGGGCCTACGGTAATTAACAATGCTGAAACCCTGGCCAGCGTTCCCCACATTATTCTTGGTGGAGCGGAGTGGTATGCCAACCTCGGCCCTCCGAAGAATGGCGGCACGCGGCTGTTTTGTCTGAGTGGACATCTCAAGCGGCCGGGAGTTTACGAATTGCCGATGGGATACAACCTCCGCAAGATGATCTTTGAGGTTGGCGGCGGGATTCCCAATGGGCGCGCCCTCAAGGCGGTGGTGCCAGGGGGATCGAGTACTCCGGTGTTGAAATCTGACGAAATCGATATCGGCATGGACTTTGACAGCGTGGCCAAAACGGGGTCCATGCTGGGATCGGGCGGAGTGGTGGTGCTCGACGAAACCACCTGCATCGTCAAGTTTGCCCTTCGGACGATGAAGTTCTACCAGCACGAAAGCTGTGGCTGGTGCATCCCCTGTCGCGAAGGCACGGACTGGCTGAAGAAGACGCTGATTCGCTTTCACTCCGGTGGCGGACTGAAAAAAGACATAGACAACATGTACTACCTTTCGGAAAACATGCTGGGGCGGACGTTTTGCCCGCTGGGGGACGCGGCGGCAATGCCGACGATGGCGTTCATCAAGAAATTCCGGCAGGAGTTTGAAGATCATTTGGACGGCAAGCCGTGTCCGTTTGAGAAATCGGCCCAGCCGGTGCTGGCGTAGCGGCGGCATCCTGCCGGGCCGATGGGCGGGCAAAGCCCGCCAGGTTTTTGAAGTGTGACGATTTTCGCAGATAAGAACCGGCGGAGGGCGAGACGCCCTCCGGACAGCCGGCGGGACGCCGGCGCCACAAAGATCCTATGGCTGACGTAAACATCACGGTAGACGGCAAGAAAGTCGCGGCTCCGGCTGGGACGCTGCTCATTGAAGCCTGCAAGAGTGTGGGCATCGAGGTTCCTTCATTTTGCTACTACCCAAATCTTTCGCTGCAGGGTGCGTGCCGCATGTGCCTGGTGAAAGTCGAAAAAATGCCCAAGTTGCAGACGGCCTGCACCACCGTCATCGGCGAAGGCATGATTGTCACCACCGACAGCGACGAGATCCGGCAAGCGCGCAAAGGCATGGTGGAGCTGCTGCTTGGCAACCATCCTCTGGACTGCCCGGTTTGCGATGCCGGCGGCGAATGCGAATTGCAGGACATGACTTTTTCCTACGGCGCCGCGGAATCGAAATACATGGAGCCGAAGAATCACAAAGAAGAGCAGCAGTGGTCCCCGGTGGTGTACTTCGACCGGCCACGCTGCATTCTCTGCTATCGCTGTGTGCGGGTGTGTGGCGAGGCCATGGATGTGTGGGCGCTCGGCGTGCAAAACCGCGGCGTCAGCTCAATTATCGCTCCCAACAAAGAGGACCATCTGGAGTGCGAGGAATGCGGCATGTGTATCGACATATGCCCGGTGGGAGCGCTGACCTCGGGTGCGTATCGCTACAAGACCCGTCCGTGGGAGATGAACCACATCGGCACGACTTGCACGCACTGCGCGGATGGATGCAAGACCACTCTCGGCGTACGGCGCTCCGAGACCGGAATGGAGATTGTGCGTGGCGACAACCGCGACAAGAGCGGTATTAACGGCGATTTTCTCTGCATCAAGGGGCGCTACGCCTTCGACTTCGCTTATCACGAAGACCGCCTTACGCAGCCCTTGATTCGCAGAGACGGCCAGCTTGTCCCTTCCACCTGGGAAGAAGCCTTCGAGTCGATCGGGAAACGCTTCAAAGATGTTCGAGAGCAGCATGGCGGCCAGGCGATCGGAGTGTTCGGGTCCAACCGCACCACCAATGAAGAGAATTACCTGCTGCAGAAGTTCGCGCGGGTGGTTCTGCAAACCAACAACATTGATCATCATCGCACTGCCGACTTCCCTGCTTTCGCGGCGGCGATGTCTGGAAAGCCTGAAGCGACTGCCACCATGCGGGATGTGTCCAGCGCCCCGGCGATTCTGCTGATTGGGAACGATCCGACGGAGCAGCATCCGCTGCTGGCGTACCAGATCCGAAATAACGTGCGGCTGCATCGGGCCAGGCTGTATGTGGTGAACTCGCGGGAGATAAAGCTCACCCGGCAGGCGGCTGGGTTTCTGCAGATTCCGGCGGGGACGGAAGGGCAGTTTGCTGCATTTCTGGGTGGGGATGATTTTCCGGCCGAAGGTTTGAGTTCGGGAAGCGCGGGCGAGTCGCCCGCGACCGCACCGGCAGCTACACAGGCAAACCAGACCACAGCGACTGCGTTTAGAGATCAGCTTCGCGGCGAGCAGAATCTGGTTGTCATTTTCGGATCTGAGATTCGGGGTGAGGCGATTGCCCCGCTGGTGAAATTCGGCGCGGGAATTCCGGGCGCCAAGTTCATCTGTCTGGGCGACTATGCCAATTCGCGAGGCGCGGCTGACATGGGATTGTATCCCGACCTGCTGCCGGGTTATCACGCGGTGACAGGCGCAGATGCCGGAAAATTCCGCGAGGAGTGGGGCGGCCTGCCGCAAACTACCGGACTGCCCCTGCCGGAGATGGTGGAAAGCGCCCGGTCGGGAAAATTGAAAGCGTTTTATGTTGTCGGTGCCAATCCAGTCGGGCGATTCGAGATTGATCCATTTGCGTTCTCGCAGAGTTTCGTCGTGGTGCAGGATATGTTCCTCACCGAGACCGCATCGTTGGCCGATGTGGTGTTGCCCGCTGCCAACGCTTATGAAAAATCCGGGACCTTTACCAACACCTGCGGCGACCTGCAATTGGTGAAGAAGGCGGGAGAGGTCAGCGGCAGCAAATCTGATTTTGAAATGATCGTACGCATCGCGGACGCCATGGGAGCAGATGTCCGCAAGCTGGTACCATTCGGGCGCGGCACGGCCGCCGACATGGGACAATCGCGCGGCGCGCAGTCGGGCGAGGCCGACCGTCACTCCGTATGGCTGGAGGCTCACGGTCTGGAACCGAAAATGAGCCCGTTTGATCCAATGGCGACCCTGGACGAGATTCAGCGCCTGGTTCCGGGATACGAGCTTTCCCGTATGAATTTGCTGGGAGGAAACGATCAGCATACGACATTGGTCGGAATTGCTTCCGGCGCAGCCCAGAATCCGGGACTCATCGCCCCGGCCGATGACAATCTTTTCAGCTCCGGCACATTGGGGCGCTATTCCCGTACTCTGAACTCCGTGATGGAGAATCGTAACCAGCCGGCGGAATCTGAAGTTGCCGCCGACTGACGGACTCTTTCCAGGCGCAATGCAGGCGAGGGCGAAATGTCTTCGCAACAGCAGGCGGGACGCAGGAACACGCTACTCAGGTAAATGAACATCACCGACTTCATTATCGTTTCCATCATTAAGACCGTGCTGGCGCTTTTTGTTCTGCTCACGGCGGTCGCCTATACCGTCTGGCTGGAGCGCAAAGTGGTCGGGCACATGCAGAATCGCTGGGGGCCTACGCGCGTGGGGCCGTTCGGACTGCTGCAGCCTTTGGCGGATGGCGTGAAGTTCCTGTTCAAGGAAGACCTGACGCCGCCGCACGTATATAAGCCGCTGTACATCGCGGCTCCGATGATTGCGGTTGTGTTTGCCTTGACCTCGATTGCCGTGGTTCCGTTCGGAAACTGGGTCAAGATTCGCGGTTTGCACATTCCGCTGCAGATCACGGACGTCAACATCGGATTGCTCATCATTCTGGGAGTTACCTCCCTCGGCGTTTATGGCGTGGCCCTGGCGGGCTGGTCGTCGAACAGCAAGTATTCGTTGCTGGGTGGATTGCGGGCCAGCGCGCAGATGATCAGCTACGAAATTTCATTGGGGCTCTCACTCGTCGGCGTACTGATGCTGGCGGGCAGTCTGAGCCTGCGCGATATTGTTGACGCACAGAGTGGGGTGTTCTGGGGATTCATTCCCAAGTGGAATATCTTCTACGGCGGGCAATTCGTCGCGTTTTTCATATACCTGATGTCGGCGTACGCGGAAACCAATCGCATTCCCTTCGATTTGCCCGAGGCAGAAACCGAACTGGTGGCGGGCTACCACACCGAATATAGCGCCATGAAGTTCGCCATGTTTTTTATGGCCGAGTACGCCAACATGATTACGGTGGCGGCTGTGGCCTCGCTCCTGTTTCTTGGTGGCTGGCACGGTCCCACCTTCGGACCTCCGTTGATCCGAGCACTTTTGCCGGTTTTCTGGTTTGTGCTGCGAATTTTTGGTTTCCTTTTTGTTTATATCTGGGTGCGCGGCACTTTGCCGCGATTTCGTTATGACCAGTTGATGGCGTTTGGATGGAAATTTCTCTTGCCATTGGCGATTGCCAATCTGGTGATTACGGCGTTGGTGGTGGCGATCCGGTCGTAAGAAGAGTTCGTTAATAGCGGTTTGTAATACCAGTTATCAGTTATTGGTTCTCAGTTCTCAGTTACTGCGATGCTCCATCTCATATTATTTTTGGCGTTCGGGGCGGTTTGCGTGGCAGGGGCGGTGAACCTGCTGGTGCAACGCCATCCCATTAACAGCGCGCTCTCCCTGGTGGTGGTCATGGGGTCTCTGGCTGTGGAGTACCTGCTGCTGGGAGCTGAGTTTGTCGCTGCGGTACAGGTAATCGTCTATGCCGGCGCCATCATGGTGCTGTTTGTCTTCGTCATCATGCTTCTGAACGCCGGAGAAGAAGAGCGCACCAAAGGCAGCCAGGTTGCGCTGATGTTTGGAGTCCCGGGAATGCTGGTGAGCAGCATTCTTATCGGATGGGTATTGATTGAGCGCACGGGTGACAAAGTTATTCCGGCTGGCGCCCTGCCGGGCGCGCCAAAGGTAATTGGCTGGCTTCTGTTTCACGATTTTCTTCTGCCGTTTGAAGTCACCTCGATTCTGGTGTTGATAGCCATCATGGGTGCCGTGGTCCTGGCCAGCCATCCCGACGAAGGAAAGAAGGAAAGCTGATGGTGCCAATTTCTTATTACCTGATTCTTAGCGGAATCCTTTTCGCCTGTGGCGTGACTGGATTCCTGATCAAGCGCAACATCATCAGCATTTTCATGTCAATTGAGCTGATGTTGAACGGAGTGAATTTGTCGTTTGTCGCCTTCGCGGCGCAGTGGCATGCCCTCAGCGGACAGGTATTCGTCTTCTTCGTGATGGTGGTGGCTGCCGCCGAAGCCGCGGTTGGGCTGGCCATCATCATTTCGGTGTACCGTACACGCGAAACCCTCAATGTGGACCAGGTGGACCTGCTCAAACTATGACGCCCAACCTGCACCTCTGGCTGATCCCGGTGCTGCCGCTGGCGGGCGCCGCGATTAATGGATTTTTCGGCAGGAAGTTCTCCCGGCAAGCGGTCGCAGGCGTAGCCCTGTCGTTCAGCGGCGCCGCGTTTGCCAAGGTCCTGGTAGTGGCGTTTGGCTTCTCTTCTCTTGCGGCACCTCACGTCGAGACTCTGGCTACCTGGATACGCGCCGGCAGCTTTCAGGCGGACTTCGCTTTTTATCTCGACCAGCTTTCCCTGGTGATGCTGCTGGTGGTGACCGGCGTCGGCTTCCTCATTCACATTTACTCCGTCGGCTACATGTGGGAAGAAGCTGGATTCTATCGCTTTTTCACCTACCTGAACCTGTTCATGTTTTTCATGCTCACGCTGGTTCTGGCCAGCAATTACCTGGTGATGTTTATCGGCTGGGAGGGCGTGGGGCTGGCTTCGTATCTGCTGATTGGATTCTGGTTCACCAAGGATTCCGCGGCCTCGGCCGGCAAGAAGGCCTTCATCGTCAATCGCATCGGCGACTTCGGATTCCTGATCGCGCTGTTTCTTTTGATCAAGCATTTCGGATCGCTGAACTTTGACCAGATCGCCCGCAGCGTAGCCCCACTAAGTCCCGAGACAACCGGGGCAGGTCTGCTGACGGCGATTGGGCTGCTGCTGATGGTTGGGGCGGCGGGAAAGTCGGCGCAGATTCCTCTCTATGTCTGGCTGCCGGATGCGATGGAAGGTCCTACGCCGGTCTCCGCACTGATTCACGCCGCAACCATGGTGACTGCCGGCGTGTATATGGTTTCGCGGTCGCATGCGATTTTCGAACGGGCGCCGATGGCCTTAATGGTTGTGGCCATTGTCGGAACGCTGACCGCGTTGTTCGCTGCGACCATTGGAGTGACGCAGACAGATATCAAGAAGGTCTTGGCCTACTCCACGGTTTCGCAGCTCGGCTACATGTTCATCGCCTGTGGCGTGGGAGCTTTCTCAGCGGCGATTTTCCACCTGATGACGCATGCGTTCTTCAAGGGGCTGCTGTTCCTGGCCGCTGGTTCGGTGATTCACGCTGTAAGCGGCGAACAGGATATGCGTCAGATGGGCGGACTGCGCACGAAGATTCCCTGGACGTTCTGGACCATGACGATCGCCACCTTTGCGATTGCCGGCATCCCGCCATTTGCCGGATTCTTCAGCAAAGACGAAATTCTGTGGCGAGCCTATCAGGCCAGCTGGGTCTACTGGGCGATCGGTTTGTTCACCGCGTTTCTGACTTCGTTTTACATGTTCCGCCTGTGGTTTTTGACTTTCTTCGGGGAGTATCGCGGGACGGCGGAGTCGCATGAGAATTCGGGACACGATTCAGCCCACACAGACGCGCATGCGTCACACGGCCACGGACATGGCGGCATCCATGAGAGTCCGATGGTCATGGTGATTCCGCTGTTGGTTCTGGCTGTGCTCTCCGTGATCGGCGGTTGGGTCGGCGTTCCCGGTTCGCTGGGCGGGAGCAACCATTTCGAGAAATTTCTTGGACCCGTATTTCATTCGACGACTCCCGCGCTGAATGCCGAACATCAAGCCGGGAGCGAAGCTACAACTCAGGCGAGAGAAACGGAAGGCCCAGAGCCGCAGTCTGGTCACACAACAGAATTGCTGTTCACCGGAATATCGGTTCTGGCGGGGTTGATCGGATTCACACTCGCGTGGCTGTTTTACTACCGCAATCCGCAGCTGCCGCAGAGGATCGCCGCCGGCCTTGGAGGTCTGTATCAGGCGGTGGTGCACAAGTATTACATCGACGAACTCTATGCGACCTTGTTCGTCAAGCCGCTGATCGCCGGGTCCGCGCTCATTCTCTGGCACGGGATTGATCGCGACGTAATAGACGCTACCCTCGACAACAGCGCGCATGGCGCCAACGAAGTCTCCGACACCATGCGCCACATGCAGTCGGGCAACTTGCGGTCGTACGCAGGATGGGTGGCCGCGGGTGCGGCAGCGGTAATCGCTTATATGGTCTGGATGGGCACGCGATGAATATGGACAACTGGAGTCCCATCATCCTCTCGCTGGTGACGTTTATTCCCCTGGCGGGAGGGCTGCTGCTGACATTGCTGCCCCGACGCGACCGCGACATCCGCGTGTTTTCGCTGGTCATTTCGATACTCACTTTTGTTTTGTCTCTGCATCTGCCGGTGCACTTACACCGTGCTGTTGCGGGATTCCAGTACGAAGTTGATGTGCCATGGATTCCCACACCCAATATTCACTACCACCTGGGCGTGGATGGAATTTCCATGTGGCTGGTTGTACTGACCACCTTCCTCACGCCGTTGTGCGTGCTGATTTCGTGGAACTCGATTCATGAGCGGGTGAAGGAGTTCTTCATTCTGCTGCTGGTGCTGGAAACCGCGATGATCGGCGTATTCGTTGCCCTGGATCTGTTCCTTTTCTACTTCTTCTGGGAAGCGACGCTGATTCCGATGGCGCTGCTGATCGGAATGTATGGCCACGGCAGAAAGATCTATGCCGCCGTCAAATTCTTTATGTACACCATGATTGCTTCGGTGTTCATGCTGGCGGCGATTCTGTGGCTGTATGCTAAAGTCGGGACTTTCGATTTTGTGGCCATTCAGACTGCGATTCGCAGCGGACAAGTAGCCGACTTTTCAAGCGCGGCGCAGTGGTTGTTTCTGGGATTCTTTGTCGCATTCGCGGTCAAGGTTCCGCTGTTTCCTTTTCATACCTGGCTCCCCGACGCACACGTGGAAGCACCCACAGCCGGGTCGGTGCTGCTGGCCGGGGTTCTGCTGAAGATGGGAACCTATGGAATGTTGCGCTTCAACCTGGGATTGTTTCCCGAACAGGCGCGGGCCAACGCCTGGTGGGTGATGATTCTGGCGCTGATCGGCATTATTTATGGTGCGCTGGTCGCGTTGGTCCAGCCCAACATGAAGAAGCTGATTGCATATTCGTCGATCAGCCACCTGGGGTTTGTGATTCTGGGGATCTTCAGCTTTACCCAGGCAGGGTTGGACGGCGCAACCTTTGTGATGCTGGCGCACGGAATTTCTACCGGCGGTCTGTTCATGCTGGCAGGCATTCTGTATGAGCGGCGGCACACTTACGAGATTTCTGAATTCGGCGGACTGGCAAGCTCCATGCCGGTGTACGCTGCGTTTTTCCTGTTCGTGGTTCTGGCGTCGGTCGGACTGCCATTGCTGAATGGTTTTGTCGGCGAATTCCTGGTGCTCAGCGGAGCTTTCGAAGCACGCGCGGTGTACGGAATTCTGGGAGCTACCGGGGTGATCTGGAGCGCCGGATACCTGCTATGGATGTATCAGCGGGTGTTTTTTGGAAAGATTACACACGCCGTCAATGAAACCCTGCCTGATCTCGATTTGCGCGAGCGTATCGCTCTCCTGCCTGCAGCCGCGGTCGCCCTGGTAATGGGAGTTGCACCGCTGCTGTGGCTGAACGCGATTGATCCTGCCGTACACGCTGCCCTGGCGCCGTTTGGGCAACTGGCCAGCAAGGTGGTGGGCCAGTGATGGCAGCAGACATGACGCAGACCCTGCCGTTGGGGGTGGAATACGTCCGCATTCTGCCGGAAATTGTTCTTTCGTTGTTCGGCATGGCCATCATGCTGCTCGATCCGCTGGTGGACGAACGCAGCAGCCAGCGACTTCTTGGCTTGCTGGCGTTTATCGGCGCGGTGGCGGCGATTGTGGCGACGACTTTACCAGTCGCAATATCCCGGGGTGGGATTCTGGGGCATGGTAAAGATCGACAGTTTCAGCATCTTCTTCCATGTAGTTGTGACCGCGATCACGGCAGTCGTGATCCTGACTTCGTACGAGTACATGGAGGTGCAGCGGATTCGGGCCGGGGAATACTACGGTTTGATCCTGTTTGGCGCTGTCGGCATGTGCCTGATGTCTTCGGCGGTGGAGCTGGTGCTGATCTTCATCGCGCTGGAAATTTCTTCGATTTCAACCTATGTGCTGGCCGGATTCCGGCGACGGGCGGCGATCAGCAGCGAGTCGTCCCTGAAATATTTTCTGCTGGGATCGTTTGCCACAGCGTTCTTCCTGTACGGCGTGGCGCTGATGTTCGGCGCCACCGGATCCACCAGTATTGCGGTGATCGCCCAAACGTTGCGCTCCGGACCGATTCCGGTACTGGCCTACGCCGGCATCGCACTGATGTTCGTGGGATTGGGTTTTAAAGTAGCAGCCGCGCCCTTTCACGTATGGACGCCCGACGTGTACGAAGGCGCGCCCGCTCCGGTGGTCGGCTTCATGTCGACCGCGCCCAAGGCCGCCGTGTTCGCGGTGCTGCTTCGGATCATGTTTGAGGTCAACGCTCCTGGCCGGCTTTGGCTTATCTGGGTGGTGGCGGCGCTCTCCATGACTTTGGGCAATGTTGGCGCACTGGTGCAACAGAATGTGAAGCGTTTGCTCGCCTATTCTTCCATTGCCCATGCCGGCTATATTCTCGTTGCCTTTGCGCTCATTGCCCGCCAATGGAATTCCGGCTGCAATGTTTTATACGGCTTCTTACGCCGCCATGAATGTTGGCGCGTTCGCGGTAGTCAGTCACTTTGCAGGCGCGGGAGAGCGGCGGGTCACGCTGGACGACTATGCCGGGCTGGGAAAAAGGTCGCCTCTGCTGGCCGCTACGCTAACGATTTTTCTGCTTTCATTAATCGGAATTCCGATGACTGGCGGTTTCTTTGCCAAGTTCTACGTGTTCAGCGCCGCATTGCAGGCAAATCTGGTTGGACTCACAATCATCGGCGTGCTTAACAGCGCCGTGGGCGCCTATTACTACCTGCGAATTATCGTGATGATGTACATGCGGGACGCGCGGGACGAAGCGCCGGTGGCTCCCGCATCGCCTGCTTTGAGCACTGCGGTGGCCATCAGCGTGGCTGCCACACTCTATCTCGGAATTTTGCCCGGACGAATTCTTGAGTATGCTTCCCGCTCCGCGGCAGACTTGTTACGCTAAGTTTTTCCATCCTGCATTTCCCCCGCACGGCAGCGTACGTAACCTGTTACCGCTCTAAACTGCCTGCTGGAGGCGGAGTTGGCGAAATCAGGGCGTTGAGAAAGGTCTTGCAGGAGACATATGGCCAAATCACACTCGAAGGGATTGACAATCGACCATTCAGCGCTCATTATGATTTTCGAATCGAGAATATTTATTGGAGGTGGGGCCATGTATGAACTTATTGAGAGAATCTGGTCCGACGAGAATGGACAGGACATTGCCGAGTACGCGGTGATGCTGGCAGTGATTCTGGTGCTGGTCGTGGGTACAATCCGACTGGTCGGCTCCAACGCCAACAATGTGTTTTCAAGCGCCGCTAGTTCAATCAACTAGATAGCAGTTCCTTTCATCAGCCGGCACCAACTCCTCCGTGGCGCTTCAGGGCGTGGTGTGTCCGGGTCGGTGTGTCTCGGCTGGCGTGACGGCCGCGGCCCGATCAGTCAATCCTCATAGAATTTCTTTCGCAAGCCTGCGGCGTCCAGCACGACCGGGGACGCTCGCGCCCACACTGGCCCTCGCTAACCCAGCGGAACTGACGTCTTGGAGTTACAATCTTCAATTCTGTCAGGAGAGAAGAATGATCAACCGCTTTCGTACCGGCAAGTTCCAGCACACCTGCTTCAGGCTGGCGAATCCTTATTTTCTTGCCGTGCTGGTGCTGCTGACTGTGGCCGGTTTGGCGTCGCCCTGGGCCCCGCATGCGTTATCCGCGCCCGGGCCGAACCCGACGCCGATCGATGAAGCTGCGCTCCTGGATGGTTATCGCCATGTGGAAGTGGCATCCGTATCGGACGCCCTGGAGAAACTTTCGGGACAACGCATGTATATGTCGCATCGCATGCGTCCGATTTTTTCCTCGAAATTCACCGGCTTTGCTCTCACCGTGCAATTGAAGAAAGAAGAGAATCACGATCCTGCCGCGCTGCAGGGCATGCTCGCAGCGATTGATCAGGGCGGCCCGAATTCGGTATACGTGATGGTTGTGGAAGACGGGGTAAACATCGCCGGCATGGGAGGATTGATGGGAACGGCGATGGCGGCCCGAAGTTTTTCCGGAGCCGTCATTGATGGCGGAGTGCGCGACGTAGGCTATCTGCAAAAGATCGGCTTTCCGGTTTTCGCACTGGGCATTGTGCCTTCGACGTCGGTAAGCCACTACCGCTTCGCGGGCACAAACATTCCAGTCGTATGCGACGGCGTGGCGGTCAACGCTGGCGACGTCGTGGTGGCTGACGGGGATGGAGTGGTGGTTGTACCGCGCGCGAGGGCGGCCGAGGTTCTGCCCATCGCCCAAGAATTGGATTTCAAGGAACACTCGATGTACGGCTACATCGAAAAGCTGAAGTCCATCGAGGAGGCGGTGAAGAAGTTCGGACGGCTGTAAGGGATACGGCTATCCCGCCCGGAATTCAGCAATTTGGTCCGGGCGGGATAACCCTCGAGCCTTCTTCCCGTAAATCGCCAGCTCTTGGCCTATCTTTTAACGTTGACGTCAGGATCGCCGCCGACGCCACTGCTGTCATCATTGATAAAGTACTGATATCGACCTGGTGCAGCACCCGCCCGCACCGGGCCAGAACTAACGCTGCCGCCCGCAGGTATGTGAAAGGTGGAGGCGGCAAACGGACTGGTCTGGAAGCTGATCGTAAATTCGTCTCCGTCCGAAGTCCAAACCACCTCGTCGCTGGCCGACCTGCTAACATTAACCGCTTCGTTGTCCACCTCCCCACCCTGACTGACACGCACTGGAAGGGTTCTCCCGGCGTGCACCTGGGAAGTTGGCCGCAGAACCAAGAGGAGAAGCAGAAGGAGAGAAAAGAGAATCGCTTTCTTCACAAGCGTACCTCGCATTCAGAATTTCATTGAGCCGAAGCGAGCCTAAGATAGCCGGAGGAAATCCCGTCTCGTTCCGGCGCAAAGTTAGTTGTTAAAGATACGCAGGAAAGATGTAGGTGACTGAAGCAATCGATTGTTGTTCTGAAAATGGAACAACGGTGCAGGGAATCGAGTTGACCGTGTCGGAGAGCGAGAATGGCCGAAGGCAGGGAGTTCCGATTTGACTGTTGCTTTGAGATGATCAAGATACAAGGCTTATCCGGTCCCGAACTCAGAACAGCCCGTCCATCCGCGAAGTGAAGTAGTGGATGGTAAGCAGCGAGAAAAATCCGGGCCGAGGGTTTGCCCCGGCCCAGCGGGAAAGATTTAAAGGGTCGCCTCGCTTCAGTGCCTCACGTCGACATCAGGGTCCGCACTCATGGCGAGGTTTGCCTTGCTTTGAATGGTGTAGTGATAACGGGCGTAAGGCATGCCGGCTTTCACCGGGCCGGAGCTGACGCATCCGCCCGCTGGAACATCGAAGTGGTCGTCCTCGAAAGGCGAGCTGTCGAAATCGATGGAGAATGCCGAACCGGTGGAATGCCACTCCACTTCCTCGCCCGCACCAGTCCGACGCCAAAGTTCTTGCGAGCCTGTTCCACGCTGGTCACGCCCTCAGTGCGGATCTCGCTTGTCGGCACAACCAGCAGGGGATAGTTCCCGCTGAGTTGGGTGAGCTTGGCGGTAAGGGTTTCGGTCAGTCCATTACAGAATGCCCCGCTGCTGGAATCGTTCGCTGCCGGGGTAAATGGCAAAACCGCCAATTCAACCGGCGCGGAAGAAGCTGACGAAACCAGCGAGCTCAAACCGGACAGATTCAAGTTCGAGCGCGTTTTCTCGCTCGAATGCACTTGCCGGTACAGCGCTGCGGAAAGCAGCGTGGCCGCTACCAGGCCTGCCGCCCATACCCAAGCCTTCTTCTTCCCTGTCCATTTTTCTTTTTCGTGCTCTTGACCTCCCAGTGGGACAGGCCGCAGAAGTCCCGCAGGCGTGAGGCCATCTCGTACATTGCGAAGATCGTCGAGCAGATCCTGCGCACTGGCGTAGCGCTGTGCCGGATCCTTCGCCATAGCCTTATTGACCAGAGCCTCAAGATCTTCCGGCACCGAGCGGTTGAAGATGCGGATGGATGCAGGAGTCTCTCGCCGGATCCGGTCGGTGGTGGCGACGAAGCTTCCCGCCATGAAGGGATGCTGTCCGGTGAGTACTTCGTAGGCGACCACGCCGAGCGAGAACACGTCGGCGCGCCCGTCGGGCGCCTGTTCGAGGAGAACCTCGGGCGACATGTAGGCGGGAGTTCCGGCGAAGGTGCCGGCGCGATCGACGGTGGAACTCTGATCGGAGCGAGGCAGGTGCTTGGCTACGCCGAAGTCCAGAATCTTCACCTGGTCCTGGCTGGTGAGCATTATGTTTTCAGGCTTGATGTCACAGTGAACGATGCCCCGTTTGTGCGCTGAGACCAGCGCTTCGGCACACTGGATCACGATGGCGAAGAAGTCGTCCAGCGACAGACGATGGCGCAAACGCTGGCGCAAGTTCTGGCCTTCTATATATTCCAGAATCAGGAATATTTCACCCTTCTCTTCGAGAACGTCGTAGACAGCGGCGACGTGAGAGTCGGTGAAACGGGAGGCACGTTCAGCTTCTTCGAGAAAACGATGGCGATAGAGAGAGTCCGACCGCAGGGCAGGTGCGAGTCGCTTGAGCGCGACGGTGCGCTTTAGTTTGGTGTCCTCCGCGCAGTAGACCTCACCCATCCCACCTTTACCGAGCCGGTCGCCAATACGAAATCGTCCCACGACGGAGCCGGAGAGCGACTCTTGCGCCTGGCTGAGGCTCGTGATAAATGGCTGAAAATCGGCCATACGGGACTTCTGTGATTTGGTCGGAAAAGCGTCCCCGAGGTATTAGGGGACAGCTCTGGGGCCGCTTGCCGTCGACGGCAATCTTACCTTGCGGGCCAGGTAGCGGGCAATCCGCACGGATGGCGTGAGTGACGATGCATCGGCAGCAGTGACCCCTGATCGGCAGTGACCAAGAGGGGCCACCGGCTTGAGCTACTCGACTCAGTAAGTTAGATAACCTTCTTCACGCATTACTTGCGGCACCAGGCGTGCATTAGCAAGGCTTCCGGTCAAGAACCGAAATGATTTGGATGCGAGGAGGCAATCCATGCTGCAACCCAGCCTGCCCGAGCCTGTTTCGCAGCTTGAGACACGGCAAACTCTTCCTGTTGGAGGCAGACCATGCCGCAGAACCTGGGTGATCCCCGGTCGAATCGGAGAGAACGGCTGGCGCGCAGGGTGGAGCGCTACTGGTTGTGCGACTGTTGCTCTTCGCTTCTCACGCTTACCTTTGAACGCGGGCGAGGCATGGTTACGGTTCCGCTACCTGCCCGGAATATGGATTTGCCAGCGTCGCATCTGAAGCAGGTGCAACCGATAAAGGGATACCAGCGCACGGTCGAAAGGGCAGTATGAACTTGAGAAGATTTGGGTGCGCGATCTGTGGTGAGGAGCGACTCCGCGGCAAGGGCCGTTTTCTTCTCGTAGAGAACCGCTGGGAGGACAAGCTGGCAGGGCTCGCGCCTACATTGATTTTCTCCAGGCTCGCCAGTCTTCGGTGACTGCGGCGGCCATGTCAGTGGCAGCGGAGGATAGCCAGTTTGCTTTCGCGCGGTCCAGGTACCGCCGGATGGTCTTGACGGCTGAGGGGCTGCCTAAGTGAACGTTAGCCGTTTCCCATCCCATGGCAAACAGCAGCCGAAAGTCGTCGCGATTCCGAGGAAGAAGATTCATCTCAATGCGGGAACAGTGGGGCGACAGGCGGCGGACGATCCAGTGGCCGCGCAGCTGCACGAATGGATCCGGAGAACGTACCGCACGGTTGATGATGGTCTGGTACATGAGTTCCGATGGTCCTTCGGCACCTTGAGCCCAGTGGACCGAGGACGGCACCAGTGCCTTGGCTTCGCGTGCGACCTTGCCGCCGTTGCATTCGGCGATGGCGACCAGCCGAACCCGACCGAGGCTTCCCAGGCCGGCAACCCGGCGTGCGACTCGATAGTCCAAACCGTGCCGGGGCAAAAGATGTTCGAGCGCATCCCTGGCGCTGGCGGGAATCGTTTTTGTCATTCGAGGCAACTTCTCCATCTTGTTCCAGAAAACTACCGGGTCACGCAATTCACTGAAGGCAATCTGACGCAGCCATTTGTGCTCTTCTTCGAGAACAAAGGGATGTCCATGCTCAGACAGAGATTTACGGTAGCCGTCAAGAATTTGGGCACAGACGTCTTTTGCTCTCACCGCCAGGTGTCCAGCCTCGATGGCGAGAATCGCGCTGCTGGCGAGCCTGACCAGATCAATGGCAAAGGGTAGTTCGGCGGCTTCATCGAAATCGTTCACACCCCAGACCAGGCGGCCTTCCACGTCTCTCCAGGTGCCAAAGTTCTCGATGTGAAGATCCCCGACGCCCAGCAGTCGAGGGGATTGGTTCAGGTCCGGACAGACATGCGGCCACAATTGCATCCAGCGATAGAAAGTTGCCCGGAGAAAAGGAAAAGCCGCGTCTGCCATGCGCTGGTGCTTCAACTGGAGATCGGGCTTGACCAACTCGGTGTGACTACCGAGCCAGGCTTCATACAGGCGAGTTGATTTAACGATATTCACTGCGGTTGGCTGGGCCACAATAGAAGGCAGGTGGGAGGATGTCAAACGACGGACGTTTTTGACCGCTGGATCGCTGCCGGCTTCCAAGGTGCTGGCTTCTGGCCTTCCGAGTCCTGCGCATGCTAACCGGGCTCTCGCCGATCGGTTCGTTCGTGTCAGGTTTGACACATTGACTTCAGAAACACACGTTGAACGCCGTGAATTAAGGAACAAGTCACATATAATCAATCACATACCATTGGCTATCGACCTGTTATCTACCGGCCAGACCGGGACATCTGCTCCCGGCGGCATCAGGGAGGCAGGTTATGGAACTCGTATTCACAACAATTGCTGTGGTGGGTGGAATGTCATTTTCGCTGGCTGTGGCGCTATTGGTGGAAGAAGTGATTTTCGGCAAGGTACTGGGCTTGTTCTTCGTCCCGCGAACCTCCGAGGCCAAAAGCGAGCGCTAAAACTGTCCCTCGGGAACTTTGGGCTCGCTGGACGGGTCGATATGCTAAGGGCGAGAGCCTGAGGTCTGAGGTCCGAGGTCCGAAGTCCGAGGTCCGAAGTCCGAGGTCCGAGGTCCGAATGCTATGTCAACCGCTCCAGACAACGCAGTTTATAATTCGCGCACCGCGGGCATGCTGACGCCTTCCCCCTCTCGCCAGAGTCGCTTCCTCCTGATCCTTCCGATATTGCTACTTTGGGTTTCAGCCTGGGGACAGGACAGGGCGGGCGCGGAAGAGCAACTGGCGGCGAAGATTGTCGCGGTCACTGGCACCCGGACGATGGTCGTGGAGATTTCGAACCGGGCGATGTCCGGCAACTCTGGACTTGCCGCCAACACGGCTGACGAGATCCGGCGCGGGCTTCTGATTCAGCTGGCGGCGCGCGGCGTGCGTTTAGTGAGCGCCGAACAGGCCAGCGCTAAAGTAAGAGTGTCGTTCTCCGAGAATCTTCAGAACTATGTGTGGGTGGCCGAAATTCAGTCTACAAACGAGGCGGTGGCAGAACCCTCGGTCGTGATGGTTTCCATACCACTCCCGGAGACACGATCCGCGGAACCGGAAGCAGCCACTTTGGTGCTGCGTAAAACCCTGCTGTGGTCGCAGCCGGAGCGGATTTTGGACGTGGCGTCACCCGAAGGTAGTCCGGCGCGCATGCTGGTTCTGGATTCACGCAGCGTCGTGCTCTACCGCTTACAGGATGGACGCTGGCGAGGGGAACAAACACTGTCGATCACGCACTCCCGGCCGTGGCCGCGCGATCTGCGGGGACGGGTCATACTTCGAAAGGACCATCTTTTCGATGCTTACCTGCCCGATGTTCTTTGCCGGAGCACAACCGCGTCGGCCCTGGCGATGACCTGCACCGACAGCGAGGAGGCCTGGCCGATTGGAACGAATCTTTTCAATCTAAGTGGACCGTTTGTTTCTGGCCGAAATTATCTCAGCGGTGCGCTTTCGCCGAACACTGGCCAGCAGATGAAGACTGCGCCGTTCTATTCAGTCTCCGCGGTTCCTCGCGGTGAATCAACGTCCTGGATTCTAACCGCAGTGGATGGCCAGGTTCATCTTCTCGACGGCAGCACTGATCAGGTGATTGGAAAACTGGGATGGGGAAGCGACATCGCCTCGTTGCGGAGCAGTTGCGGTTCCGGTTGGCATTTGCTGGCGACAGGCACTGGCACCGGGCCGAACGATACGGTACGAGCTTTCGAGATGTCAGGCAGTACGCCGGTGGCGGCCAGCGCGTTCCTTGATGTGAACGGCAGCATTACGGCACTGTGGACGGAAGCTGGCGAGGCGAGTGCGGTGGCAGTCTCGCACAATTCGCTAACGGGGAGATATGAAGCATTTCGGATCAGCGTTTCTTGTAGCCGTTAGCCTGCTCGCCGCGGGCGCGTGCATTCCTGTCAGTGCGGTGGCAAGCACCCGACCGCACTACGGCGGGGTCCTGCGAGTGGCGATGCGTGACGCTCCTGCGTCACTCGACCCTGCGGATTCGATGCAGCCTGATTCGTTTTCCGTTCGCAGCTTGTCACGGTTGGTCTTTGACACACTCGTAGTACTGGATGAGAAAGGACTGCCTCAACCGGCACTTTCATCTTCGTGGCAATCGGAACCGGGAAATCAGCGGTGGCAATTCAGCATCCGGCGCGGGGTCACATTTCAAGATGGGACGGTGGTCAGTCCTGACGTGGTGGCGGCATCTCTGCGGAGCACGAATCCCAACTGGAAAGTATTCAGCAGTGGTGAGGCCGTGGTGATCGAGTGTGACGCCGCGACGGCGAACCTCCCTGCGATCCTGGCTTTGACGCGCAACAGTGTCGTGAAGCGGTCTGGCGGAAAACTTGCTGGCAGCGGGCCATTCGCCGTAAGCGGCTGGGAGCCGGGAAAGAAACTTACCTTGACAGCTCGCGACGATTACTGGGGCGGGCGAACCTTCCTGGACAGCATCGAGATTCAAATGGGCAAGAGCTTTCGAGAACAGATGATTCTGCTCGACCTGGGCAAGACTGATGTGGTGGAGATTGCGCCGGAGCAGGCGAGGCACGCGGCGGCGGACGGACGGCGCATCAATAATTCAGCGACGGCGGAACTGATGGCGCTGGTTTTCACCCGTGAACGTGACTCGGCAGAAGACGGAAAACTGCGCCAGGCGTTGGAGTTCAGTATCGACCGGGAGTCGATGAAGAGCGTTCTGCTACAGGGCGGAGGCGAACCCGCAGGCGCACTCTTGCCCGACTGGATGACCGGGTATGCTTTTCTGTTCCCCACGAAAGGTGATATGCAGCGGGCCCAGCTAACCCGTGGCGAAGTCCCGCAGGCACCGGTATGGACGGTGGGATACGACGCGTCCGATCCGCTGGCGCGAGTCATCGCGGAAAGAATCGCGTTGAACGCACGCGATGCCGGACTCAGGCTGCAACTTTCGGACTCCAGCGCAGCGGCTTTGCGGCTGGTTCGAGTTCGGTTGGCGTCGCTCGATTCGCGACTCGCGCTAACCGGCTTGGCGGCGAAGTTGGGACTACCACGACCGCGCTTCAATGACGATTCACCAGACAGTCTTTACGCGGCGGAGCACGCTTTGATGCAATCGCGCCGGGTGATTCCGTTGCTGTATCTGCGGAACCCGGTAGCACTGGCCGCAGGCGTCAGAGACTGGACAGCCGGCCGGAATGGTGAGTGGCAATTGCAGAATGTCTGGCTGGATATGGAGAAACCTTGAGCTTTGGGCGAAAACTTTTGCTGGTGTTCGCGCTGACGGTTTTTCTCTCCGTGGGCGCCGTAACCTGGATCGTTTCCGCTGTCACGCGACGCGCCTTCGAACGGGCGAATGAAGCCCAGACGGCCGCGTTGATTGCGCAATTCCGCCGCGAGTTCGAACGGCGGGGCGACGAGGTTGCACATCGCGTAGAGACGATCGCCAGCAGCGAGATTGCAACCCGGATGGCTTTGGCGGCGAGCCGCGGCACCACTGACTACGGGTCTTTCGTAAACGACGCCAAGGCTCTTGCCGATAATCAGCAATTGGATTTTCTGGAATTTGTGGACAAGCGAGGCACCATTCTCTCGTCGGCACAGTGGCCGGCAAAATTCGGTTACAAGGAAGGTTCACTTCCCGGCGGCGTGCCGCCGAAGAGCGCTTTTCTCCGTCAGGAAGAACTGCCGGATGGCGCTGCGCTGGCTCTCTCTGCGATTCGAGAAGTGGAGGTTGGCGACCGGCCGCTGCTGGGTAATCGGTGGACGCCGGTTGGACAACGAGTTCCTTGGGAGCCTTGAACTTCCTTCTGGAATGCGGGCCATGCTTTACCGGAACCTGGCAAGGGGATTTTCACCACAGCTTCTGATCAGCCCGTCGGGCAGTGTGCGCGAACCGGAGAAACTGGCGCCGCTGATCAGGCAAGTCCAGACTCAACCAGCTCAGCAACGGCAAGAGATCAGCGCATTACTGCATTGGTCCGACGATCCGGCCGACGACGAGAGCATTCATGCCATTCCCGCTGAGCGGGCAGGACGAGCAGTCTGCTGGGAATTCTGCTGGTGGGCAACACGCGGCGTCCTTATGTGGAGTTGCGAAACCGGATTCGTTCGGCTGCGTTGCTGGCGGGCAGCGTTGGCATCGTTCTCGCCATCCTGTTCAGCGGATGGGCAGCTTCGCGGGTGACCCGGCCTGTGGAGCAGCTGGCTGGAGCGGCGCGGGAAGTGGCAGCGGGAAACTGGAACACCAGGGTCCCGGTGAATTCTGCCGACGAATTGGGCGCGTTGGCGGAGTCGTTCAATCGCATGACCCATGAACTCTTGCAGCAGCGGGAACAGTTGGTGCAGTCGGAACGGGTTGCAGCATGGCGAGAGCTCGCGCGACGCCTGGCACATGAGCTCAAGAATCCTTTGTTTCCGTTGCAGCTGACGGTAGAGAATCTGGTACGGGCGCGGGAACAGAGTCCGGAACAGTTCGATGAGGTTTTTCGCGAAAGTTCTTCGACGCTGCTGGCGGAGATCGCGAATCTGAAGGCAATCATTTCGCGGTTCAGCGAGTTTTCGCGAATGCCGCAACCACAATTTCAACGAGTACAACTGAACGAGATCCTTGCAGAATGTGGCACGGCTCCTGCAGGCGCAATTGCACTCAGAAGAGAGCCCGGCGATCGAGTGCAGGCTTGAACTTGCCGAGTCTCTGGAGCCGATTGCGGCGGATGCGGAACTGCTGCACCGGGCGTTTTCCAATCTTGCGCTGAATGCGCTGGATGCAATGCCTCAGGGAGGCACGCTGACCTCGCGCACTCGACAGGATCAGGGCATCGCGCCATAGTCGAAGATTGCCGACACCGGCACCGGGCTGACGGCTGAGGAGTGTGAACGCCTGTTCACGCCTTACTACACGAGCAAGGCGCATGGAACAGGGCTGGGGCTGGCCATCGTCCAATCGGTGATCAGTGACCACGGAGGCAGGATCAGCGTACATAGCGAGCGCGGCCGTGGAACCACCTTTACCATCGAGCTGCCACGCAATTGGGAGAAGCTGGAGGCGGATAAACTGTCGACCGATGCCTGGCTTCGGAGGAATTGAACGAGGCTGAGCGGAAAGAGTCCGTTTCTTCGAATACCTCTGCCAACCCATCTTCCAACTCTTCTTCCAGGTCATCGACACCGGGTTCGAAGGTATTGAGCTAGGCTGAGCTAAGGAGTCACTGGTGCCTCACAAAGCGCATCTCCTGATCGTTGACGATGAAGCCAATACTTTGGCTTCGCTTTCCCGGGCTTTTCGTCTCGCCGGGCATGAGGCCACAGTTTGCGACAACGCTGCCAAGGCTCTGGAGCTGGCGCGGTCGCAATCCTTCGACCTGATCATGTCCGACGTGGTGATGCCCGGAAAAGACGGGCTGGCACTGCTTGAAGAACTCAAAGCACAAGGCATCGCCACGCCGGTTGTGATGATGTCGGGACAGGCGCATATCGATATGGCGGTGCGAGCCACCAAGCTGGGTGCGCTGGATTTTCTGGAGAAACCCATCTCTACCGACAAGTTATTGCTGACGGTAGAAAATGCGCTGAAGTTGCAGCGGCTGGAGTCGGAAAACCAGCAGCTCAGGCTACGTCTGGGAAAACACGAGATGGTGTGGAGCGGCGACACCATGAAAAGGCTGGTGGCCCAGATCGAACGCGTGGCCGCAAGCGAAACTCGGGTCTGCATTCTCGGGGAGACTGGGACAGGCAAGGAATTAGTGGCGCGGACACTGCACGAGCACAGCCCGCGAGCGTCAGGTCCGTTCATCACGCTTAATTGCGCCGCGGTACCCGCGGAATTGATTGAGTCGGAACTGTTCGGTCATGAGAAAGGATCTTTTACAGGCGCGGCCGGGCGGCATGTCGGCAAGTTCGAACAGGCTGAGCGGGGGACGATCTTTCTCGACGAAATTGGCGATATGCCCCTGGCCATGCAAGCCAAGTTGCTCCGCGTGCTTGAGGAAGGAGAAGTGGAGACGGATTGGTTCAGATAAGCCCACGCGGGTCGACGTGCGGGTAGTGGTGGCTACACATCGCAATCTCGAGGCGCTGGTAAAGGAGGGACAAGTTTCGTCAGGATTTGTTTCACCGAATATACGTGTTCCCGGTCTTGCTGCCGCCGCTGCGCGAACGCAGGGAGGACATCCCGGTGCTTGTGCAACACTTCGCACAGCAGGTTTGCGCCCAAAATAACTGGAAACCAGTTCCCTTCTCGCCGGAGGCAATCAAGGAGCTGCAAAATTTTTCGTGGCCCGGCAATATCCGGGAACTGCGCAACGTAGTGGAACGGCTGATACTGCTGGCCACGGACGGCCAGGTGACCGAAAAGACCGTGGAACTGGTAATGCCTCAAACCGCGGCAGGTGCCCTGCCCACCGACTCAGGCACCCTGGCGGAGCGGGTGCAGCGATTTGAGCGCGAGGCGATTCTTTCCGAACTGCGACGAAGTCACCACCACGTCACCAATGCAGCCAGGGTCCTGGGCCTGGAACGCAGCCATCTATACAAGAAAGCGGAACAACTGGGGATCGATCTGCAAGCCGTACGCAACGAACCCGGCGACAACCCCAAGTAGGAAAATACAGTAGAGACTGTATTGGATCGTAGGACATTGGAGTATAGGGTCGGCAACATCAGGGTTTCACTGGGGAGGATGGTCACACCCCAAAAACCGGTTTTGATGCTGGCTCCGCTCGTAAACCCCGATTGGGGTGCTTCTTTGCAGCTCCTTTCTGAAGCACGGGTTTACCAATTTCAAATGGAGAGCCGGTGAAGAGCAGGCCGGCTAGATGCAGAACTCGTGGCCAGATGGAGTCACCGGTGTTAATATTCGGGCTCGACGCCGGAAATGACCGGACAGGGGCGGCAAAATCCGCACTTCCACCGGGGGCGGAACAGTAAGAATTACATGCGGTCTATTCTTCACACCCCGCTAAAGTGTTGGGATCAGTGGAAGAAGGCGGTTTGGCAATGGCGATGCTAGTGAAAAGTATTCACGTCCCAGGTGATCCAGATATTGGGCGATCTTCTGCCCACCCAAACAGTCGTCAGTAAACCAGGTTCTCAGGAGGTGGGTTTATGGGTTTGTTCCGAATTTTCATTGCGGATGATCATGAGGTAGTTCGCAAGGGATTGTGCGCGTTGCTGCAGGCAGAAGCAGGGTTGGGAAATTTGCGGCGAGGCTTCGGACGGACGCACTGCCACGGAAAAAATACGCGAGCTCAAGCCCGATGTGAGCATTCTTGACATTGGAATGCCCGGGCTAAACGGACTGGAAGCAACGCGGCAGATCATGAAGGACGATCCGCGCGCCAAGGTTTTAATCCTCACTTTGCACGACTCGGATCAGGTGGTTCGAGAAGTTCTGAACGCGGGAGCCCGCGGCTTTCTGTTGAAATCCGACGCCGCTCGCGACCTGGTGGTCGCGGTGGAAGCTCTACGTCGCGACAAGACTTACTTCACGTCCAAGGTCGCGGCCATGGTGCTGGAAGGATACTTGAAAGGTGGCACCCATTCGGTTGCGGTAACCATGGGACGAGACCGACTCACTCCACGCGAGCGCGAAGTTGTGCAGCTGCTGGCAGAGGGCAAAAGCACGAAAGAGGTCGCGGTGGCGCTGGGATTAAGCGTGAAGACAGCCGAAACCCATCGCTCGAACATCATGCGCAAACTGCAACTGCATTCGGTGAGCGATCTGGTGATGTACGCGGTGCGGAATAACATCGTCCACGTGGTGCAGCCTACACTGGAATAGCGCCGGCCCCCCGACTGAAAATGATTGCTGGATAGAGCGTCTCGCGAAGAGGCGCTCATATTTTTTGGCGTAGTTTCCTGCGCACCTTCTTGGGTTAATTCGACCTACTGTTTCGCCGAAGGGCCGTACTCGGCATTCCTTTCACCCGGTACAGCAAAGTACCCAATCCCCTACATGGTGAACCGGATAGTGCCTTTCCCGCGCTCCTTCTACTCTGATCCGGTCATAAATCTTGCAGAAGTTGAGAGTCAAAAGCCGAGGAGGAACAATGGCGACACAGCAGAGTATCTCGAGCAAGGAAGCAGCGAGGAACGTCGAGGTGAACGCGCTCAGCCGGAATGAGACGGACCTCGAACTGGTGAAGCGCGCCCAGGCCGGCGACGCTGAAGCTTTCGCGACCCTGTTTCATGCTCATAAGGCGCGGGTGTATTCCATTTGCGTACGCATGACCAATAATACCGCGCAGGCTGAGGACCTCACCCAGGATGCGTTCTTGCAGGTATTCCGGAAGCTGTCGACCTTCAAGGGGAATTCGGCCCTGTCGACCTGGCTCTATCGCATCGCGGTCAATACCGTGCTGATGCATTTCCGGAAACGAGCTTTGAAGCAGGTTTCGCTGGATGAGCCTTCCAGCCATGACGCCAAACAGGTACGGCGTGAATACGGAAGCCGCGATGGCCGCTTGTCGGGATCGGTTGACCGGATCACCCTGACCCGCGCCATCAAGGACCTGCCGGCGGGCTACCGGAAGATATTCCTGCTACATGAGGTAGAAGGCTACGAGCACCAGGAGATTGCGAAGCTGCTGGATTGTTCGGTGGGAAATTCGAAGTCGCAACTGCACAAGGCGAAACTTCGGATCCGCGAATTCCTGAGCCAACCGGGAAACCAGGGGATCCGGGTGGAGACGCAGAATGCAGGCGTCGAGAAATCCCTCGGCCAGCCGGAGCGTATTGCTGCGTGCTCCGCGATCGGTTTCGGCAAAACTGTTTCTGCTATGGGTTAGAGCTACCAGCAGGAGCATTCATGCGGGCCGGCGACGAGGATTATCGCTGGCCCCATTTCAGCTTAGTACGAAGCACATCAAAAAAAGTACCGTGAGTGCGCAGCAATTTGACCTGGTGCTGTGACTTGCGGCAACGCATGCGATCTCCATCGAATATGGGCATGCCAATCTGACCATCAATGCTCAGGTAGGCGTCGTCCTCGCCGGTTTTAACCACTATCTCGATTTCTGCCGTGTCTCTGACTACAAGGGGACGGTGGGTTAGGGAGTGCTCGGAAACCGGCGTAACCACAAATGCATCGACTGACGGCATGAGGATGGGCCCCCCGGCGGCGAGCGAGTAAGCTGTGGAGCCGGTAGGAGTCGACACGATCAGACTGTCGGCCTGATAGCTGGATACGAATACGCCATCGATCGAGACGTCGCAGTGATTCAGGCGGGCGATGGTGCCTTTTCCGACCACGATGTCATTCAGCGCGTCATAGCTGCCCACACATACTCCCTTGCGAAACACTTCGCAGTGCACCATGGAGCGCGTTTCCACGTTGCAACAACTCTGCTCGATGCTTTCCAGCGTGGGGTAGAGATCCTCGAGCGGAACTTCAGTGAGGAAGCCAAGCGATCCGAGATTCACGCCGAGTACCGGGATGCCAGCCTTTGAGACGGAGCGGGCGGCCGATAGAAGCGTGCCATCTCCCCCCAACACGAGCACAAAATTTAAGGCGCGGGAAGCCATTTCATCGCGCGCGAGAACCTCGAGGCCGGGCGCGTGCGGAGCAGTCTCCGGATCGACCACCACCTGGTACTGATGTTCGCGAAACCACTGGAGAAGAGGCGGCACAATCTGTGCCAGTTCGGCTTTGCCGGGTTTGGAAATTATGGCAGCGGACTTTTGGGTTGACGCGTTCGGAGTCGCCATGGCGAAAATGGAATTGTACAGAAAATCGGTCGTTGGTCGTTGGTCCTTGGTCGTTGGGCTTTGGTCGCAGGCCTCCGTGGTTTGCCAGCGGCCAAGGACCAAGGACCAGCGACCGACTTTCAGAATTCTCCGTACAGGAGAAACTCGCGATTCCCTTCACCGCCGAGGATTGGGGATTCGACGGTGTCGGTGCGGGAACAGTCTTGCGCCAGCAACGCCTGGCGGACTTTCTCGACGGCCGCGGCTTGTACCGCGGGGTCGCGCACGATACCGCCTTTTCCCACCTGGGTACGTCCTGCTTCGAACTGTGGCTTCACGAGAACAATGATTTGACGGCCTTTCCGCTCCGAGGATGGCTCCGGGAATGCCGCAGCAATAACCGGGGGCAGAACCAGAGTAGCGGAGATAAAAGAAACATCCATGACAACCAGATCGACCGGTTCGCCAATCTGTTCGCGGGTGAGATAGCGGGCGTTGGTCTTTTCCAGCAGGCGAACGCGAGTATCCTGACGTAGGCGGAAATCGATCTGGCCATGTCCGGTATCCACCGCGATCACACGAGCGGCGACCCGCTGCAAAAGACAATCGGTGAAACCGCCGGTTGAAGCCCCCACGTCCACACAAACTTTTCGGCTGACGTCGATCCGCCAGTGATCAAGCGCTTTTTCCAGTTTGAGGCCGCCCCGGCTGACGAACTTGAGATCTTCTCCGATGAGACGAATGACAGCGGCGGTGTCGACAGCAGCTCCAGATTTTTCGATCTTTTGTTCGTTCACCAACACTTTCCCAGAGAGGATCAATGCCTGCGCCCGTTCGCGTGAGGTGGTAAGGCCGCGTTCGAGCAGGAGTTTGTCGAGCCGGACCTTATGTTGCATTCGATTTTGCATTCGATTCTTCACTCGCAAAGCCGGCGTTCGGGGGCCCGCACGCGCCCTCCCCACTCTCTCCGCACTTTGTCCGCACTCTGCCCGGTGCAAGGTGGTAATTGCGTTCTTAACAAACAACTTATCAGTGTAGTTTCCGGGTTTCCCACAGAATTTTGCACCGCGGTGTTGAAAAGTATTTCGAGAGGAGTTGTGGGCGGCGAGAGGCCGCCCGGACAGCCGGCGGGCATGACCTGAGGGAAGTCGAAAGAACGCGGACGCTACTGTTAACCGGCTACTTCTTCCAGGAGCTTCTGATCAATGTCGAAGTTGGAGTGGACGTTCTGCACGTCGTCCTGATCTTCGAGCGCTTCCATCAAACGAATCATGGTGCTCGCAGCCTGGCCTTCCAGCTTGATGTAGTTTTGCGGAATCATTGACACGCTGGACGAGCTCGGCTCGATGCCCGCCTTCTTCACCGCTTCCAGTACGGCTTCGTACGCGGAGGGTTCGCAGAGAATTTCCCAGTTGTCGCCATCGTCGCGCAAATCTTCGGCGCCCGCTTCGAGGATGATGCCCATCAAATCGTCTTCCTTGGCCGCAGACTTGGGAACCACAATGTCACCCTTTTTGTGGAACATCCAGGAGACCGCTCCGGCTTCCGCCATGTTGCCGCCGTTCTTACCGAAAGCGTGGCGGATTTCGCTGACCGTACGGTTGCGATTGTCGGTGTTGATATCGAGCAGGACGGCGACGCCACCGGGTCCGTAGCCCTCGAGGGAGAATTCTTCGTAGGTGGCTCCGGGCAGTTCGCCGGTGCCGCGCTGGATCGCCCGCTTGATGTTGTCGGCAGGCATGTTCTCGGCCTTGGCGGCAGCGATGGCGCCACGCAGACGCGGATTGGTATCGGGATCTCCGCCATTTTTGGCGGCGATGGAGATTTCCTTAATCAGGCGCGTGAAGATCTTGCCTCGCTTGGCGTCGAGGGCGCCCTTTTTATGCTTGATTGTGGCCCATTTTGAATGGCCGGACATGGAAATACCTCGTATTTAATAGTCTTTAGTGGCGCGGAACTGAGCCGTCGAGGAGATCAACGGATTGCCTCAAATGAATGCCGGCGAACCAAAATTATAGCATGATGCCTGCGACACGGGACCGGGAATCCGGGCCTGATAATGGGTCAGTTTGAGTCTCTCCTTCTCATGATGAGGTCCTCTCGTGCTTGCGAAGGATCTGGCGCGCAGCAAATCTCCATGTGGAGGATGGGCGTTCCGCCCGTGACGCATAGGCCATTGACGAGTACGCCCGTGTTCCATTCACACGATTGTGGAGGTGCGCGCGAGGTCCCTCGGGGCTGAAGTCCCTCACGATCACGCCCGTGTATGGGGATTCTTTCAAACTAACTCGCTACCCCCTCGGGCCTGCCGGGCTTTGTACGCGTACAGTACGGCCAGCAATGGCGGGGCCAGCAGCACACCCCAGAACGGAATCACCATCCCCAGCACAATCGGTGCAAGAATCGACGCCCAGACCGGCACTTTGGCAGTGCGCTTCATGATGTAAGGCTGCAGCAGAAAGCCGTCCACGATTGCGATGACGGAATAGAGGATCAGGACATAAATGGGGTGTTGCCAGTCTCCCCACTTGAACATTGCAGTCAGCGCGGGACCAATCACGCCCAGCACGGCGCCAATCTGAGGCACGAACTGGAAGACAGCGCCGAGCAGGGCCCACAGCGGAGCCCCAGGCACGCGAATGATGTAAAGGCCGACCAGCCATAACAGTCCGACCGCCAGTGAGTCCAGTAACTGCGCAATAAACCAGTTCTTCAGCGCTCCGCCGGTGACGCGAAAGTGTTCTCCGATATTCACAGTGATGAGATGCTCCTATGGCCATCGCGGCCACATTCGATGATGGCATGTTGTAGGCGATCAGGAGTAGGCCGTAAACCCTGCCTTGTGATATTCGTCCATACTCATAGCACTGAATCTTCCAGAAGAGAAGGCGTGTGGAAACGATTCTGACGACAGCCTTGAGCACACCCATCAGCGGGAAGGCGGAAGAGATTTCGGCAGAGCGGTTTGACGAAATCATGCGCCTGCATCAGAGGCGCGTGTATCGGGTCATCTTCCTGCTGGTGAGGGACCGCGACACCGCCGACACGTTAACCCAGGAATGCTTCCTGCGCGCGTATTTGAAGCGGGAGAGCTTTCGAGGTGAGTGCCGGATCGAGACCTGGCTGCTCCGCATCGCCGTCAACCTGGTAAGGGACCACGCCAAGAGCCGGCGGACGTCGTTCTGGAAGCGGCTCATCGGATTGGAAGATGTTGGCCCGGAAAATGGTGAGGAGAAAAACACCGAGCCACGACAGTTCTGCGCTCCCGGGCCCTCGGCGGAACGTGCGCTGTTGGCACGTGAGGAACTGGAAGCGGTCTGGAACGCGATTTCTTCACTTTCGCCGCAACAACGCGCAATTTTCTTCCTGCGCTATGAAGAAGATATGTCGCTATCGCAAATCGCGAGCGTGCTGGAACTCAAGGTCGGCTCGGTAAAGTCTCAACTTGCCCGCGCAACCAGCAAGCTGCGCGAACTGCGGACGCGAGACGCAGAGGTGATGAAGATGAAGGAGAGACAATGCAAATAATTCGAAATCCTCAAAAAAACGAAGACGAAAACGAATTGGTGGAGCAGGCGATCGCCAACGATCAACAGGAATTGCGACAGACGCTCGAGGCTCTGCCCGTCCGGGCCCGGGCCGCAACCGAACAAGGCGACGAATTTTGGCAGAGGCAGCGAAGTTTCGTGTGGACTCGGATTTCCGCTGTCGAAAACCGGTCTGCGGTTCGAGCGCCGATCCTGGCGTGGGCATTGATCGGAACCATGATGGCGGTGTCTGGATGGCTGCTGGAACGATCGATGATTGTGCCGTCGCACGAAGCCGCGGTCGATGCCGACCACGAACTGTTGATGGAAGTGGAGCGTATGGTACAGATCGATGGGCCGTTAGCGCTGGAGCCGGCCGCACTGCTGGCCCAGGAGATGGTTCAGGATTTACCCGGTAGAAATTATCCCGCTCGCAAAGAAGGAGCCCGGCAATGAGAAGCAGATTACTAGGTGGGTTCGTGCTTTTATTTTCCTCGTTGTGCATACATGCTCAAGGTCGCCCAGGCGCCGGAGGCACAACGTCGAGGACCGAAACCACGACGGTTGTCTCCGGAACGGCTGGAGCAAGAATGGGCATGGTCTACCATGGCGAATTGGGAAAATGGTGGCAGAACTCTGACATCGCCAAGAAATTGCAACTGAGCGACGACCAGATTGGGCAGCTCGACCAGACGTTCTACGATCACAAGGTTAAGCTGATTGATTTTGGCGCTGAGATGGAAAAGCAGGATCTGAAGCTGCAGACCCTGCTCGATGCCGACGTCCCCAACGAAGGCCAGGTAGAAGCCCAGGTGGACCAGGTTCTGGCTGCCCGGGGACACCTGGAACGCGAATACACGCTGATGAATCTGGATCTGCGCAAAGTGTTGTCACTCGATCAGTGGCGGCAATTGAAGTCAATTCGCGGGCAGAGTGGAGGCTTTGGCGACAAGGTTTTCTTCCGCAAAGTGCTCCCTCCCGGCGCGGGGCCTGTGACTGCGCCTGTGCCACCAGGCGCACTGCCCATGCTTCCTCCTCTGCTTCCCGGCCCTCCGGACGAAATGTATTGAGGGCGGACTTGCCGTCCACAGCCGCCCGCCCGGAACCTCCAGGGGCGGGCGGCTTTTTCTGTTCAAATTCGCGTCCCTCGCTTGAGGCGTCATGCTGAGCATGCGAAGCATCTGGCATTGCGAACAATCCGCGCGCAGCGGATATGCACATTGGCATGGATTGTAACGGTGCGAACAAGATCCCTTCGGGGACTGAAGTCCCCTCTGGAGCCGTGTTAAACTGCGGGGTATACCAATATCCAAGGGAGCCGCGATGAAATTCGGGGTCATCATTTTTCCTGGATCAAACTGCGACCATGATGCTTATTGGACCATCCAGAATGTGGCCAGACAGCCGGTCACCTTCCTGTGGCACGAGTCCCATGACCTGGAAAATTGTGACGCCGTTATCGTGCCCGGGGGATTCGCCTACGGCGATTATTTGCGCACCGGCGCGATCGCGAAATTCTCTCCGGTGATGGAGTCGGTGCGGAAGTTCGCGGCCGCGGACGGATTGGTATTGGGGATCTGTAATGGTTTCCAGATTCTGTGCGAGTCCGGCCTGCTTCCGGGGGCATTGATGCGGAATGTCGGGCTGAAATATGTCTGTAAACAGGTACAAGTACGGGCGGAAAACACAGAGACTCCTTTTACTGGCGCTTGCCGCCTGGGCGAAGTCCTGACCATCCCCATCGGTCACATGGAAGGCAACTATTTCTGCGATGAAGCAACTCTCGCCGCACTGAAGCGCAACCAACAGATTGTGTTTCGTTACTGTTCCCCCGCCGGAGAGATTACGGCCACAGCCAATCCCAACGGGTCTCTGGAAAACATTGCCGGTATCTGCAGTCCGGGGAAAAACGTGCTGGGCATGATGCCTCATCCGGAGCGCTCGAGCGAACCAGAGCTCGGAGGGACGGAAGGGTTCAAGATCTTCGAATCCCTGGTTGGAGCCATGGCGGTGAAATAGGCTGACACCCTGTGGTTCTGTCTTTTAAGTTCGCGTCTTCTTTAAGTTCGTATCAAAGAGCTCTGTGTCTTACCCAGAATCCTGCATCTGATCTGGATTGCGGGTTGCGTGAGTGCGAGTCGCCTGTCTTAAGATGCGATCTTCGATTTGGGTTCGTGTGGTGCTGAGGAGACTTCAGAAAGATCCCATGAAAGCTTTCCAACCTGCAGTCGTTCTTAGGGTTCCAACGAAAACCAGTTTCCCGACGGGCAGCCTCACGGGAAAGGCCGTGATTGGCCTGATCGTGCTCCTGGTCATTTGCGGCAGCTGCTGGCGCGGGTGCGCAGGATATGCCCCGGGTGCAGGTCTTTGGCGGCTACTCATACACCCGGTTTGACAGCAAGTCATTCGGCTTCGCCAACCAGACTAATCTGAACGGGTACAATTTTTCCCCGGCGTACAACCTGATATGGGGATTTGGAGTGGTGGCGGAACTAAGCGGGCAGTACGGTTCGAACCTGAATTTTCGCGATTTGGCGGTGGGACCGCAGTTTCTTTATCCCAGGGGAAATTCGAGATTTTTCGCGCATGTGCTGATAGGCGATGCCCGGACGCTGGTTCAGGTGGCTAACACCGAAGGCGACACGGCGCGCGCGGTGGTGGTTGGTGGCGGCATGGATCACGATATTTCTCCGCGATTCGCCATCCGCTTGTTTCAAGTCGATTACATTCACAGCACTCTGTTCAAAGACCCGCAAAACAATTTGCGGTTTTCGACGGGGCTGGTTTACCACTGGGGCAAGATTCGGCAAAAGGGGCATAGGGCGCCAACCCAGAGTCCGTAATACACAGCAACGTAACCCCGAAGGTCTGAAAGGGATTTGATGAGAGTACGTCGACATTGCCAGGCGAGCTTGCTGGGAATGGTTCTGGCTTCAGCGTGGCTCGCTGGTTGTGGAGGAAGCAGCGGCGGCGGTAGCGGCTCCGCTGGGCGTAACGCATTTCTTGCGGTGCCTCAGGCCAATGCCGTCGCGGCATACCGATGTGGACACTTCTTCGGGCAATTTCAAATCGGTGCTGGGCTCGCCATTCAGCGGAGGAAATTCCCCGATCTCTCTGGCGGTGCACCCTTCTGGAAAGTTTGTTTACACCGCCAATCAGGCCAGCAACGACGTTTCACTATTCAAGGTCGACAGCAACACGGGAGCACTTTCCGAAGCGCTTCCAAGAGCCCCGGCAGGGTTGAATCCAAGGGCCATGGTGATGGATTCGGGCGGCGACTTGATTTTTGTCGCGAACGAAACCTCCAACAACATTTCGGTTTTTTCGGTTAGCGCGAGCGACGGCACTTTGTCCGAGGTGCAGGGGTCTCCGTTCGCGACGGGCCCGAGGCCGGTTGCCCTCGCATTGTCGCCTTCCAACCAGTTTCTCTATGTAGGCAGCGGAAGCCTGGCGGGAGTATTCGGCTATGCGGTCGCGTCCGGAGGCGCACTGGGGGTTATTTCAGGCTCGCCATTTGTAGTGCAGAGTCCCCCTTTTTCGCTTGCGATCGATCCGGCCGGACACTTTCTCTTCGCGGCAAATTTCAGCGTCAATACAGTCTCCGGAATGAAAATTGACGGCACCACCGGTGCTCTGGCTCTGACGCAAGGGTCGCCATTTGCGACCGATACAAATCCGATCTCGGTTACGGTGCATCCCTCGGGAAAATTTCTGTACGTCGCCAATCTGGGCAAGAACGACATCTCGGTTTACACCATCGACAGCGACACCGGGGTAACCACACAACTCGAGAAGTCGCCGTTTACGGCCGGGACAGGCCCGGTATTTCTGACCACCGACCCTGCGGGTAATTTCCTGTACGTTTGCAACCAGACGGCAAAGACGGTCAGCCAGTTTGCTATCAATCAGGATACCGGCGGAATCCCGGCCAGCACGACTTCCACCACGACGCAGGTGGCTCCAGCTCAACTGGTATTCGCGAAGTAGACTGGTGTGGACTTGTTGGTGTGGCGCGGGCGCCCTCGCCCGCGAGCGGTCTAATATCAATTCAAAATCAAAGGCTGGCGGACAGGAGTGTCCGCCCCACACTGACAAAAATCTATGGTTCGATTTGGAATTCTTGGCTTCGGGCTGCACGGCCATAAGCGGCTGATGCCGGGGTTTGCTCTGGCCCAAAATTGCCGCGTCACCGCCCTGTCTCGGCGGACCATGAGCAAGGCACAGGATTCTGCCCGGCAACATGACATTCCGCTGGCGTTTGATTCCGCTGAGGTGCTCTGCCGATCAAGTGAAGTCGATGCCATTTTTGTCACTACGCCGAATGCTTGCCATTTGAACGACGTCCTGCTGGCAATCCGATGCGGCAAGCCTGTGCTCTGCGAGAAACCCATGGGAGTGAATGCCGACGAGTGCCGGGAAATGGTGGAAACGGCCCATCAGGCGGGTGTTCTGCTCGGCGTTGCGCAGGTCTTCCGCTTTGAGGAAAGCACGGCATGGCTGCGACGGCGGGTGGCCGCAGGACAAATCGGAAAAATCGTGTTTGCGCGCTCTGAATTCTCATTTCCGGCTGGACCGGAACATCCGCGCGCCTGGATCAACGACCCGGTTGTGTCAGGCGGCGGACCGATTGCCGACGTCGGCGTGCACTGCATCGACAGCTTGCGGTACATCCTTCAGGACGAGGTGGTGCGGGTAAGTGCGCGTGGAGTTCAGAGCCACGGACCGGACGGAGTAGAGCAAGCGGCCGCCTTAACCCTGGAATTCTCTCGCGGGACCCTGGGCACCGTGCTGGTTTCTTTTCGTTCGGCATACCGGACCCCTCTTGAGCTCGTCGGTGAAACCGGAGTTCTCCGTGGCGACGACCTCTTGAACGTGGAACGGCCGATTACGCTCGAACTGCGGCGCGCCGGTTCGGTAGCGGAAACGGAGAGTGTTTCCAACCAGTACGCGTATGCGAGACAGGTTGATGCATTCGCGGCGGCGGTGGAAGGCAAAGCGAAATTTCCTGTGCCCGGTGAAGAGGGTTGGCAGAACCAGTTGATTCTGGATGCGGCTTATCGGGGATTGAAGAGCGGAAAGGTGGAAGAGGTTGTGCGGCTGGGATAAAAGCCCGGTTGTCGGTTCTCAGTTCTCAGTTGCCGGTGGCTGATTGCTGGCCACTGGCTTCGAGGCAAGCACCCCTTTGGCCTGCACGATCGCCCAGTGCCATTCCTGATCGTGGGTTGGGGCCGAACTCAGGGTTTCGTGGAAGACGGTGGTCGAGGCGGGCGCCGCCGAGCCTTTGAGATGATAAAGGACGGTTACGTCCGGACGTTTTTCCGATAGCAGCGTTGTCGTCTCGGACGCCGGAATCAATCGCGCAGAGCCACTCCGGGCGCTGTCGGTGCCAGAATCGCGCAGGATGGTCAGCCCGACCGTAATTTCTTTTATATTCCAACTGGTTCCGTTGTGTACCGAAACCTGGAGATGTGTCTCCGCTGATGGTCGCAGGACCATCCAGCTTGGCCAACTCGGCCTCAGGCAGATCCTGAGGTGCGTATGCGTCCGATATCAACGACGCTGCGGATCCGCTGAAAGACAGGTCGCAGGTTACATCTGGCGACGATACCTGGAACTTCTTGCCTGCTCCATCAATACTGAACAGGAGCTTCCCCTTGAGCTTGAGATCTTGTACTTCGTCCATCACTTTGTGCAGGTTGTCATTGTCGATCACTGCGTGCTCGGGGGCGGGCTTACCCTTTCGCAGGGAGCGCGCGATATCTGCCCAGAGACGGTTCGGCACCGTCTGATTGAGCTACGCTGCCTGACGGAAGCAGGCATCCCAGCAACATCACGATAAGAGGCAGGCAGAATTTTCGGGTCATTATCCTTCGGTTCTTTCAACTTCAGTTCTTCAACATTGGTTCCTGAACTTCGATTCGTCGAACCTGGAATCGTAGCTATTGTCGCAGTACATCGGGGTTCAGCGACTGCCGCCAGCATTCAGTTTGTAACTAGCAGCTGATAATCAGGGCCGGACTGCCCTACAAGAAATTCTACTCAGGAGACAAGCCAGGAAGGACAACGCAGGTACGAACGTTAGTAGTAGCCCTTTGGGAAGCGACCGTAAGGCGGGCAAAGCGTAGCCGTGAAAAACTGGGCGTGCGGGAACGACGAAGGGCACGCAACGAGGCACCCGCACGCCTCGATTACACGCTGTTACAGCAGGCCAGAGGAACGAAAGCGTGTAACCGGATCAACAATCGGTAGAGGTTGTCGCTGGAAGATCCAGCGGGCCACCGCATAGCCCAGCGCCGCGTAGCAAACGTAGACTATTTTCATAAGTGTCTCCCCAAAAAACCCTTTTTAGATGCTCTCTCGCCTTTTGGGGGAGTGCGATGAGTTGCACTGTACGAGGCAAAAATATCAACCAGACACCAGTAGGTCAATGAACCACTGGTGCCATGCTTATGGCACAAAAGTAACAGGGATAACCACTTAGCCAGGGACTGCAATTTTGCAACGGCGGGAGTGATCCTGCCCGGCAAGGCTGCCGGGTATAGGCTCTCGGCAAGGTAGTGGCTGAATCTGCTCTTTTGCCCCATTGTTTGTGCCCCATTGATGGCGTCATGCTGAGCCTGCGAATCATCTTGCGTGGAGCGGACACACAGTTTGGCGGAGCCGGCGGCCATGCGCGCAGGATCCTTCGGGACTGAAGTCCCTCAGGATAACTGCATTTTCGTGATCTATTTCAAATTAAGCCACCACCCTCGGCAGGGCCTGGGGTGCCCGAACAGGGGCTAAACCTGTAGAAGATCGCCTTCGCGGGCCACCAGTTCGTAGAGGACCGGATTGACGAAGAATCCGATGAAAAGCCTGGAAATCAAGGCCGGCAACAATCACGATGGCAAAGGGTCTTTGGGTGTCTGAACCGATCCCTGTGGAAAGGGCGGCAGGCAGGAGTCCCAGGCAGGCCACCAGCGCGGTCATCATGATGGGACGAAGCCGCAGGAGCGACGCCTCCCGGGTGGCGGTGCGAATATCCATCCCCTCCTGCCGCAGTTTGTTGATGTAGGAGACCAGAATGACGGCCGTTTCCACGGAGACGCCGAGCAAGGCCAGGAGCCCCAGAACGGAAGAGACGCTGAAGGGTGTATGGGTAAGTTTGAGCGCCACCAGCGCCCCCACCGGCTCGGTCATGAGCACGCCCAGGGCGATGCTTACCGGGAATTTGAAGTTCCCGTAGAGGGCAAACAGGATCATGAAAATCAGCCCGAGAGCGAGCGGGCCAATAAATGAGAGCTGCGATCTGGCTTCAAGGAACTGGCTATACTCTCCGCCCCACGCCAACTGGTAGCCCTGTGGAAGTTTCACGGCCTTGTTCACGGCCGCCTGGCCATCCTGAACTGCGCGGGCCAGGTCCCGGCCTTCGATGCTGTACTGCACTCCGATGTAGCGGGAATTGTTTTCGCGGTAGATGAACGAAGCGCCATTTCCCTGCGTGATGTTGGCCAACTGTGAGAGGGGTATCTGCTGGCCGTCGGGCGTCCCTACCAGCAGGTTCCCAATTTCCTGGGCGCTGCTGCGGAACTGGGGCTGCATGCGGACTACCAGGTCAAAAAGTTTTTCTCCCTGAATCACCTGGGTGACGGCCTGGCCACCGACTGCTGCCTCGATCACCGCTTCTACATCCGCCACATTAATTCCGTAGCGGGCAATCCTGTCGCGATCGACATCAACCAGGAGGCTGGGCTGGCCAAGCTCGCGCACAACAGTCAGATTGGTAAAGCCCGGCACGTGGTCGAGGGTATTTTTTATTTGCACCGCTTTGTCCTGAAGGATGTTCAGATCGTCGCCATAGATTTTGACCGCCAGCGAACTCTTCAGGCCGGTCAGGGCTTCGTCGACCGCATCTTCGGCGGGTTGGGTGTAGTTAAAAATAATTCCCGGAAACGCTCCTAGCTTTTTTGTCGATGGAAGCAATCAACGCTTCCTTGTTGCGGATCTCACCATCCCAGGCTTTGTCGTTGTAAGGACGCAGGCCCACGTAGAATTCGCAATTGAAGAAGCCCGTGGCATCGGTGCCGTCGTCGGGACGTCCCAACTCGGAACCCACCACAGTCACCTGCGGGTACGACATCAGAATCTTGCGCACCTGGGGAGCAATCTTGCTGGCTTCCTCGAATGAAATTGTGTAGGGCATGGTCGCGCGAACCCAAAGGGCGCCTTCATCGAGGTGCGGCATGAATTCACCGCCGATGAACGGAACCAGCAGTAGTGTTGCGCCGAAAATAAGGGTCGCGATCACCAGGACGGTTTTAGGGCGATCAAGTGCCCAATCCAGTTGTCCGGCATACTTCTCTTTCATCCACTCGAAAGCGCGGTTGCGGTGTTCGCGCACGCCCTTTTTGAACCAGAAGGAAGCCAGCACCGGAATCAGCGTCAAGGTAAGAATCAGGGCGCCGACCAGGGCGAAGGACATCGTTTCCGCCATGGGATGAAACAGCTTTCCTGACGGTCCACTCAGCGCGTAGATAGGAAGATATCCCGCAAGAATGACCGCGACCGAATAAAAGATGGGGCGGTCTACATCCTTGGCCGCCGCGAGAATGACCTCGTTGAGGTTGTAGTGCTGCCCTTCCCGCAGCGCCAGTTCACGGTAGATGTTCTCAATCATCACCACGGTGCCGTCGATGACGATGCCGAAATCGATGGCGCCAATCGAAAGCAGATTGGCGGCAACATCGTGGGCGTGCAGCACGATGAAAGCAAACAAAAGCGACAGAGGAATGGTGAGAGCGACAATGACGGCGGCCCGGAAGCTGACCAAAAAGAAGATCAGCACAATCAGCACCAGTACCATGCCGCGGAGCAGATTGGCTTCAACCGTGTCCGTGGTCAGGTGAACCAGTTCGCTGCGATCGTAAAAAGGAACAATTTTGACGTCTGGCGGCAGGATGCTGCGATTCAGTTCCTCGGTCTTGGCCTCAACTCCCTTAAGGACATTCTGTGTCTGCCCGCCGCGGAGCATGAGGATAACGCCCTCGACGGCGTCATCATTTTTCTGAAATCCGAATTGACCGAGCCGGGGCGCATGCCCGATGGTGACGTCGCCAATATCGCGAACCCTTATGGGGACGCCTTTGTTGCTGCCAACCACCACATTGCCGATGTCGTCGGTATTGCGCACCAGCCCGATGCCGCGTACGTAGTAAAACTGTCCGCCCTGCGAATAGAATCCGCCGCCGGCATTCGCGTTATTGGCCGAAAGAGCATTGACCACCTGTGGAATCGTCAGGTGGTATCCGTAAATGCGGGAGGGGTCAAGCAGCACCTGATACTGCATCGTGGTGCCGCCGAATCCCGAATCGTCGGCAACGCCCGGAACGGAGCGGTAAGCGCGCTCCACCACCCAGTCTTCGATGGTTTTCAAATCCTGCGGCGTGCGGTCTGGACTCTGCAGCACGTAGCGATAAACCAGGCCGCTGGGACTGAACAGCGGCGCCAGACCCGGCGTCACTCCGGCTGGGACGGTGGCGTCGGCCAGGCGTTCGAAGACAATCTGGCGGGCAAAATAGCTGTCTGTATCTTCTTCGAATGTCAGGACGACGTCGGAGAGGCCGTAAAGCGAGATCGAACGCATCACCACCATGTGGGGAACGCCATTCATCTCGAGTTCGAGACGGAAGCGTGACTAACCGCTCGACTTCCTCGGCGGCATGACCCGGCCACTGGGTGGTGATCTCGACCTGGGGCGGGGCCAGGTCGGGATAGGCGTCCACCGGCATGCGCTGAAATGAAATGATTCCGCCGATGGTAATGAAGGCGGTGAGCATCAGCACCAGGAATCGCTGACGAAGCGCGGCTTGTACGATTTTGTGGATCATTCGGGTTGTGCGGTGGTGATGGCCATGTCCCTAGCTCAGCGCTGCAGCGAGTTCGCAAACTGCAGGAACAAGCTGCCGTCTCCGATAACACGCTCGCCGGGTTTCAGGCCGCTGGTAATTTGAGTCTGTCCTTTCAGGCTTTCGCCGAGAGTGACCGGACGTATTCCGAACTGATTAGGAGACTGCTCGGCGTAAACGAATGGCTGGTTCTCGCCGTCGCGCAGGACGGCTGAGTCCGGCACTGCAATCGCATCTTTGATACGTTCCTGCCTGGACCGACGCGGTTACGTACATATCTTTCTTCAGCTTTTCGCCGGGATTGTTGGTCTGTATGCGGGCCTGCAGAGTCCGGGTCGTGGGATCGAGCGATGCGGCCACGTATGAGATGCGTCCCTGAAAAACGTCGGGATACGCATCGGTCTGGATGGTGACAGCGTCTCCGGTTCGAACGTAGGGCAAATCTTTCTGATAAACGTTGACCAGCACCCAGACCGTGCTGGTGTTCGAAATCATGAAGCATTGCGTGCTGCCGGGCTGCAGCAATTGCCCCGACGGATACATCCTGCTCGACTACTTCCCCGGCAATGGGCGCCAGAACCGGAACCTCAAACGACGGAGGCGCCTTCACCAGCGCTTCAGGATCGCTGACTCCCATCACTTTCAGCGCGGCTTCCGCCGATGCCAGGTCCCCGGAAGCCTGCACCTCCGCCGACTCGGCCTGCTCCAGATCTTTCACTGCGATGGCGTGGTGCTGGTACAAGGTCCTGGGCGCGAACGTATGTTTTGTGGGCAAGCGCACTGCGCATCGCGGGCCTTCAGATAGTTGGTGCGAAGCTGGGAAAAATCTGGACTGGACACATAGAGCATGGGCTCGCCACGATGAACTCGCTGCCCGGGAACGACGACCATCCGGCTGACGGGGCCGCTTACCTGTGTGATCACCGGCGTGGTCTGAAAGCTGTTGTAGGCGACCGCTCCCTGTCAGACGCAGAGTACGAGTAAGCGTCGAAGGCTGAACCGTAAGCACCTGGACGTGCGACATCTGCTCCTGCGGAATCGAAAAGAGTTCAGGAGTGTCCGGGTTCTTTGGGCTGGAACTCTTGGATGCCTGCGTTCCCGCTCCGCTGCACCCGGCCAGGACGGCGAGCAACACCAGCGGCAGCGTTCGCGACACGACCCACGACAACTGGCGATCGTTAGCTCGTCTTCATTGTGAGTTCCTCATCTTGAGTTCGTCAGTCCTGAGTTCCTCATTGCAGGTTCCTCGTTCCCACGGCTTGTTTCAATTGCTCCAGGGCGGTCATATAGGAAGACAGGGCCTGACGATAAGCCAACTGCGCAGAACGATAGCTGCGTTCCGCGTCCAGAAAATCCAGCAGGCTCGCCGAGCCAGCCTTGTAGGCATACTCGCTGATGTCGCGCGAGTCCTTCGCCTGCTTCAGATATCCGGAAACGTAGAGCTGCACGATTTCGTCGTTGCTTTTTACGGCTTCGTAGGCGCTGGCGACGTCCGATCATTACGGTGTCGCTGGCCGAAAGTTGCAATTCCTGCGCCTGGGTAAGGGCGTGTCGGGTACGCGCGATTTCGCCCTGGTTGCGGTTGAAGATCGGCAAGTCAAAACCCACGAAGATCGAAGCCGAATTCTGGGCCGCAGTGTGGGTAAAGTCGTAAGTGCCGTTCACATCGACTTTGGCATTGGCCTGGGCCAGAAGAATCTGGCTTTGCGCGGCGGTGACTCCGAGCGCGGCAGCCTGCAAATCGGGACGCTCGCGCAAAGCCCGAGCCTGAAGATCCTCCACTTTCGATTTGAGCGGCACATAAGTCCAGATCGCCGGTCACGTCGAAACCGGCAGGCGCTGCGTCATAGCCTAGCAATTCGCGCAGACCTGCCAGCGCTTGCACTTTTGCCAGACGGGCGGCCGATACGTCGGTCTGGAATTGCAGCAGTTGCAGCTTGATCTTGAGCAGGTCGCCCTCGCTGATGTCACCGGCTTTGTACTGGGCATTGGCGATGTCGACCGTTTGTTGAAAATCCTGCAAGTTCTGCTGCGCAAATTGCAGGCTTGATTCCGCCAGCAAAACGCTGACGAACTGTTGTCCCACGTTGAAGGCGAGACTGCGCTCCGCGTCGGCGACCTGAGCGCGAGTGACCGCCGTCTGATCGCGCGCGGCTTGCAGACGCCGCTGCCGCTTGTGGCCTCGTTCGAACAGGTAGCCGATCCCAATGTCGAACTGCTGGGTCACGTTAAGGTTGTCGGCAGAGAAATCCTGCGGAGTAAAAATCGGGATGAACTGGGAATCCGCTCCGAAAGAAGGATTGGGGCGCAGGTTGGCGGTGATTTCCTGATCCTGATTTTGAAGGATCAGAGTCCGTGTCGCTTTCAGCGCATGGTTGTGAGTAAGAGCTAGTTCGATCGCTTGATCGAGGCTGAGAACGGTGGCGTTCTGACCTGCCGCGGATCCGGCCAGCAGGCAGACCATCGCCAGACAAGCGACTGCGCAGACCGGCCACGAGCGGGCATGCCCGCCGGGGGACTCAGTTCTCGATGCCAAATTCAGTGCCTGCATCTTCAAATCAAAAGAAAGTGTGATAGCTGTTGTCCAGGGAAAATCCAAAACATGAAAGGCCGTTTTATTCACCGGAAAAACAGATGTCTTCGGGAACAAATGCGGAAGTCATGTTACGGCGCGGGCGACTAAATGGCCGGAGGGGGTCGAACGTACAACTGGAAGGATTCGAGGAAGAGGCTGGGACTGACCTGCGGAACCGACGTCCGGGCGCGCCTGAGAAAGGTCGGGGACAGCACCACCACCAGCACAGCCGCAGCGGCGGAGTGTGCCATGAGACAGATCAGGCAAATCGCGCTGTTCGGGGACGCCTGGCGGCACTGAACCACTGTCCGCTCGCCGGGGACACTTAGTTCGCAGAAATGGACGGCTTGAGCCGTGGTTGACAACAGAAGCATGGCAATGCACAAACCCGCAAGCCACACCGGCAACCCGGTTTTTCTGTCGTTAAAGCTCAAGGTACTCCTGCGGTTAGATGCAAAAATTCGTGCCAAGCCTGCCCCACCGCCCAAATGATGACAATTCTAGCATCCGGCGGCAAGGCTAAGTTGCCAGTGTTAACTCTAAAGTAATCGCTGAGCAAATTCACTGCAGTCAGCTGTGCTTACTGCGAAGCAGCAATTTCTTTGCCGCTGCCAGTTCCTTTTGCCTTTGCGGCTCGAGCTTGGGATACGACAAATCGAGATCGTCGAGAGTATCGACGATGCTCGCGGCCACCGCCAGGCGGGTAAACCATTTGTTGTCGGCCGGAATGACAAACCACGGGGCATGCGGGGTCGCCGTATTGGCGATCATCTCTTCGTAGGCTTTCATGTAGTCGTCCCAGTGCTCGCGCTCGCGTAGGTCAGCGGAGGAAAATTTCCAGTTCTTTTCGGGTTGCTCCAGCCGATCAAGAAAGCGTCTTTTCTGTTCCTTCCTGGACACGTTCAGAAAGAATTTGCGGATCACAAAGCCGTTGCGAGAAAGGTAGCGCTCGAAGGCACAGATGTCCTCGAATCGTTCGTCCCAAATGTCTTTGGTGACCAGCGACGGGCGGCATTCTCTCGTTGGCCAGGATTTCGGGGTGGACCCGAACGACCAACATCTCTTCGTAGTACGAGCGGTTGAAAATACCGATGCGGCCACGCTCGGGCAGGCATTTCGTGTTGCGCCATAGGTAGTCGTGATCGAGTTCTTCGGTGGATGGGGTCTTGAACGAATAGACCTGGCAACCTTGTGGATTCACCCCTGACATTACGTGCTTGATGACTCCGTCTTTGCCGGCAGCGTCCATGGCCTGAAAAATGAGCAGCAATCCCCATCGGTTCTGGGCGTAGAGCTTGTCCTGCAGCTCAGCCATGCGGGCGATGCCCTTCGCCAGCAGTTCTCCGGCGCGCTCCTGGGAATCGAGCTTCGCGGTATCGGCGGGATCGTAGTCCTTCAGGCGGAATTTCTTGCCGTGTTCCACGCGGTAAGGTTTGGCGAATTTGTTGGCCCAACTCATTGCAGGTCTCCTGCTGAAGATTTTATCTTTCCAGTCCTCGAGCCTGTGCTCGGGTTTTTGGCCGGCCTTTTATCGACCAGGCTTTTCAGCGCTTCTACATTCCTGGTGTCATCTCCCGGTTCGTCGATCGGCGTTTCCGCAATAAAAGCGGCGTGGACGAGACGAGGATCGTTAAGCAATCTGCGAAACGGTTCTAATCCGATTTGTCCCTTGCCGATGTGCTGATGACGGTCCAGCTTCGATCCCCGTGCAGCTTTGGCATCGTTGCAGTGCCACACTCGAACATTTTCTAGACCTATCGTCTCGTCCAGGTGCTTCAGTGTATCTCGCATTCCCGGTTCGCTGACGATGTCATAACCTGCGACGTGAGTGTGGCAAGTATCGATGCAGGCGGCAACCGGAATCACGTTGCTCAGATACTGCAATACTTCAGCCACCTGTTCGAAACTGGCGCCCAGCGAGTACTCTGCGCCGGCGGCATTTTCGATCAGAATGGTCAGATTGTTCCCGGCCAGGTCCAGTCCCTGAGCGGAGGCTGCGATGGCAGCCGAGGTCTGAAGCAGACCCTGTTCGCGATCCGCTCCCCGAAACGACCCGGGATGCAGGACAAGGTAGTCCGCGCATAGAGCCAGGGCGCGTTCAATTTCTCCCCGAAATGCTTCGATCGATTTCTTGAGAAACGAATGATTTATGCTGGCCAGATTCACCAGATAATTAGTGTGAATCACCAGAGGTTTCAAATCATATTTTTCCCGAAGCCGTTTCATTTCGTCACACTGAGGCCGGCTAAGCTCGTTAGCAGCCCATTGCCTCGGACTGGAGGAAAACATCTGAAAGGTATTGCAACCGAGCCGATAAGCTCGTTCGGCCGCGTTCGACGCACCGCCGGCGCTCGACGTGTGGATACCGATACGCCGCGAAGTGAGGCGTGGCCGCCTTTGAGGAGTCCGGGCGAGAATGTCTTGCTCGCGGGCGATAGAACGGGGCCGGGGCACCGGAAGAGTATAGCGAGGTGAATAAAAATGCGCCCTGAGCGTTTCGAAAAGTAAGCGGCCTCGGCAAGGGCGTGATGCCGAGCTTGCGAAGCACGTGGCACGGGGCGGGTCTGCATAGTAGCAGCACTTCAGTGCTGCAATGGCTGTGTATTGTGGGCGGCTTCCGCCGCTGAGGTACCCCAGGGTCTGAAGCCCATCGCAAGAGAGCTGTATACAGGCCTTCAGGCTTGCTCCACCGTTGCGGGCAGCTCACGCCGTTTGCCGCCATTGGCCGCCAAACGATAGACTTAATGGTTTCGAGGTGTCTCATGTTAGTCGTAATGAAGGCGCAAGCCACAGAAGAGCAGATACGCGCCGTTTGCCAGAAGATTGAGGAACTGGGATACCGCGCCCATTCCATGCCGGGCGCGCAGCGTACTGCCATCGGCATTACGGGAAACCATACCGAAGTCGAGCCCGGCACGCTGGACGAGATGCCCGGCGTGCAGGAATTGATCCGCGTCAGCAAGCCCTACAAACTGGTGAGCCGGGACGTGAAGGCAGAGAACACGGTCATTACCTTCCCCGGCACAGACGCGACCTTTGGAGGCCCCGGAATTGCCGTCATCGCCGGGCCGTGCGCCATCGAAAGCCGTGACCAAACCATGGCGGTTGCCGAGCAGGTGTGCCGTGCTGGCGCGCAATTCTTCCGCGGAGGCGCCTACAAGCCGCGCACCTCGCCATATTCCTTCCAGGGCATGGGCGAAGAGGGCCTGCAGATTATGGCCGAGGTGCGAGACAAATTCGGCATGAAGATCGTCACCGAAGCGATCGACAAGGAATCGCTTGAGCTAGTGGAAAAGTACGCCGACGTGATTCAGATCGGCGCCCGCAACATGCAGAATTTTTCGCTGCTCAAGCACGCCGGACGTGCGCGAAAACCGGTGCTGCTCAAACGCGGCATGTCGGCGACGCTGGAAGAATTCCTGATGGCTGCCGAATACGTGATGAGCGAGGGCAACTACCGCGTAATCCTGTGCGAGCGCGGGGTGCGAACCTTTGCCGACCACACCCGGAACACTCTCGACCTGAGCATTGTGCCTGCGGTGCAGCGACTCAGTCACCTGCCTATCGTCGTCGATCCCAGCCACGGCACGGGAAAACGGAACAAGGTCACGCCACTCTCGCGGGCTGCTATTGCGGTAGGTGCGGATGGGCTGATCATCGAAGTACATCACGAGCCTGACCGCGCCATGTCGGACGGAATACAGTCCCTTTATCCAGAGCAGTTCGACGAGCTGATGAGACAGGTCCGGCAGATCGCTCCGGTGGTGGGCCGGATGGTGCCGGCGATCGGCACGCACGCGCCGGGGGTGGAACCGCTGGCGGTTCAGCCGAGGGTTGCATCCTCAATCAGTCCATCAGCTTGAAGAAATTTCTCTTTCTCGCAGTTCTTCTTCCGGTGGTCGGGGCATTGGCCTGGTGGTATTTTCACGAGCGCCAGCTGCCCGCCTACGGCCCCGCCTATCGCGAGTATGCCTACGTCACCAACGGCAAGAGCAACACCGTTTCTGTAATTGATTTGCGCACTTTCCAGCCTGCGAAAACGATTCGAGTGGGCAGCGAGCCTACTGGAATTGCGGCCAACGGAAAGAAGAACGAACTTTATGTCGTCAACACACAGTCCAACAGCGTCAGCGTGATTGATGCGGAGCGCAATGAACTGGTGGCGACGATCGGCGTACACGCCAGCCCCTATTTCATCGACGTGTCTGTCGATGGACAGCGCGGTTATGTCGCCAATTCGAAATCTGCGAATGTCTCCGTACTCGATCTGGAAAAGCGACTGGTGCTGGGGAACATCCGGGTAGGAGCTTCCCCCGGACTGGCGCGGGTGTCGCCGGATGGTTCAACGGTGGTTGTCAGCAATCGCGGCGACAATACAGCGTCGTTGATCGATGCAGCGCAGTTGAAGGTGCGCAGCACAATCCCTGTTTGTCAGGAGCCCCAGGACATCGCTATTCTGCCCGACAACAGCAAAGCATTCATCGCCTGTGGCGGATCCGGACAGGTTGCGTCCATCGATTTGAAAACCGACAAGCTTCTGGCCTTGCTGGATGTGGGCAAGACACCTGTGAGCCTGGCGCTCAAGCCTGATGGCGGCGAACTGGCAGTTACTAATTTCGATTCCAACGATGTTTCGATCATCGAGACGTCAACCAACGAAGTGAGCGGCAGCTACCTGATCGGCACGCGCCCGGCACGAGGCATCGTGACCTCGGATAATTCGCGGCTCTATGTGAGCAATTTCGGCTCGAATACCATCGCCGTTTACGATATCGACGTCGGAAAGGTGATCGCATCGCTGCCCGTAGGGGCTCATCCGGATGGGCTGGCGCTTTCGAGGAGCGAGAACTATCTGCTGGTGCTGGATTCGCAGTCCGGCGACGTGACCGTTATCCAGAAGCGTAAACAAACCCGGCTCGAGCCATCCGAGTATTCCCTGCTGACGATGATTCCAGTCGGCGTGCAGCCCAATAATATTGTGGTGAAATCATTTGTGCTCGGCAAGCCGGCGCCGTAGCCGCAAAAACAGCCACGGATTTCGCGGATCTTCACGAATTCAAGTCTCTGTCATCCTGCGCGGAGTCTTCCCGGAGTCGAAGGACCCCTACCCTTAGTACAACACTTCCTGTTGAGGGCATTTCTCCGGATCGCACCGATGCTGCGCCTGGGATACTTGTGTGAAGAAGGTAGGGGGCCTTCGACTTCGCTCAGGGTGACAGTATTGAGCGGTGACCTAGCCCTGGGCGCCGCAACACTTCTTGTATTTCTTCCCGGAGCCACAGGGACACGGGTCGTTCCGGCCGACTTTCGCCGCGCCGCGCACCACTTGCTGCACCTGCTGCGTTTCTCCCGAACCCGCCATGCGAGCCTGCTCCAGTTCGCGTCGCTTCTTGCGTTGGAAAGATTCTTCGAGTTCGTCTACCGAGGTCGCGACATTTCGCGGCGGTCGGTTGCCATTGCCATCACTGCCCGCTCCGGGAGCTACAGGTCGGCCTTCCGACCCAGCGTCTGGCGGACGCTCCAGAATCTGCATCAGGTAGAGATACCGGGACGTCTCCTCCTGGAAGCGCTGCATCATGGCTTCAAACATATCGAAGGACTCGCGCTTGTACTCGACCAACGGATCGTGCTGGCCATAGCCGCGCAGACCGATGCCCTCCTTCAAGTGATCCATGTCGCGAAGGTGGTCTTTCCACTGCGAATCGAGCACGCTCAGCATGATCATGCGCTCGTGGTAGCGCATGGCGTCGGGGCCGATGAGCTTTTCCTTCGCGTCGTAGCGCTCTTTCAGCTTGGCGAAGATGGCGTCGCCCAGTTCCTGACGGCTAAGCGTTTCGGGTGTAATCCCTTCGGCGCTGATATCCACGCCGAAACGAGTGAAGATCGCGTCTTTGAGTCCTTTGACATCCCAGTTATCGGGATGGACCTTGACTCCGCAAAATTGGTCCATCACATCACTGAGAATGCCGGACACATAGTCTTCGAGGATGAGTTCTTTCTGATCCACACCCTCGAGCAACTGGCGGCGCAGGCCGTACACGGCCTCGCGCTGCTTGTTCATGACATCGTCATACTCGAGCAGATGTTTGCGGGCCTCGAAGTTCTGGGCTTCCACGGCTTGCTGCGCGGTGGCAATTCGGCTGGTGATCAATCGCGACTCGATGGGAATGCCCTCTTCCATGCCCAGACGTTGCAGCAGCTTCGACACCCACTCCTTGGCGAAGATGCGCATCAGGTCATCTTCGAGCGACAGGTAAAAACGCGAGGATCCGGGATCGCCCTGACGACCGGCACGGCCACGAAGCTGGTTATCGATGCGGCGTGCCTCGTGACGCTCGGTACCGAAGATGTGCAAACCACCGACGGCGGTCACTTCGTCGTGTTCTTTGTCGGTCTGAAGCTTGTAGCGATTGAAGACGTCAGTCCACTGATCAGTGGGGACGACGTACTCGTTGCCGGCGTAGTACCAAACTGTGCTCTTGGTCTCGTCGACATCAACCTGAATCTTGCCTTGCGCGGCGCGTAACGGCTGGGCAATTCCCTTCTTCACGCATTCCTGCTTGGCCATGAATTCGGGGTTGCCGCCGAGCAGGATGTCAGTTCCGCGGCCGGCCATGTTGGTAGCGATCGTGACCATGCCTTTGCGTCCGGCCTGGGCCACAATCTCGGCTTCGCGTTCGTGATACTTGGCGTTGAGCACCACGTGCTTGATGTTCTTCTTCTTCAGCAACTCGGAGAGTCGCTCCGATTTCTCAATGGAGGTAGTGCCTACCAGCACAGGTCTGCCCGTTGCGTGCAGTGTCTGAATTTCGTCGGAGGCCGCAAAATACTTTTCTTTTTCCGTTCGGTAGACGACGTCAGGATTCTCTAGACGCAGCATGGTTCGGTTGGTCGGAATGACCATCACTTCCAGGCGGTAGATCTTGTCGAATTCAGATGCCTCGGTTTCCGCAGTGCCGGTCATGCCGGCCAGTTTCTTGTACATGCGGAAATAATTCTGAAAGGTAATGGTGGCCAGAGTCTGGTTCTCGCGTTCGATCTTGACGTTTTCCTTGGCTTCGACTGCCTGGTGCAGGCCATCAGACCAGCGGCGGCCGGGCATCAGGCGCCCGGTAAATTCATCCACGATGATGACTTCACCATCTTTGACCACATACTCCACGTCCCGCTTGTAGAGAGCGTGCGCTTTGACCGCAGTATCCACGTGATGTTTGAGATCCCAATTTTCAGGATCGGCGATATTTCCAATACCCAGAAGCTGCTCAACTTTTTCCCAGCCGATATCCGTGACCGTGATGCTCCTGTGTTTCTCGTCCACTACAAAGTCGCCGGTCAGTTCTTTAGGCTCGCCGGGCGCGGTGTCAATTTCCTCGCCTCTTTCCAGCTTGGGGATAATTTTGTTCACGCGCGCATACTTGTCGGTCGACTCTTCGCTGGCTCCGGAAATGATAAGCGGGGTGCGAGCTTCGTCAATGAGGATCGAGTCCACTTCATCGACGATGGCAAAATTATGGCCGCGCTGCACGCAATCATGCACGTCGAACTTCATGTTGTCGCGGAGATAGTCGAAGCCGAATTCGTTGTTGGTACCGTAGGTGACGTCCGACGCGTAGGCATCACGACGCTGCTGATCATCGAGGTCGTGCACGATGACGCCTACGGTCAGTCCGAGAAAGCGATAGAGCTTGCCCATCCACTCTGAGTCACGCTTGGCCAGGTAGTCGTTGACCGTTATCACATGCACGCCACGGCCGCTCAGGGCATTGAGATAGACGGGCAGGGTTGCGACCAGGGTTTTTCCTTCTCCGGTCTTCATCTCGGCGATTTTGCCCTGGTGCAGTACCATGCCGCCGATGAGTTGCACGTCGAAGTGGCGCATCTGGAGAACACGGCGACCGGCCTCGCGGACAACTGCGAAGGCCTCCGCCAGAATCTCATCGAGCGCCTCGTTGATTAGCTTGGTACGTTCGTCATCAAGCTGTTTTTGGCGGTCAGGATCGACCTCTGGTTCGTCGGGAATGGGGGCCAGACGCGCCTGAATACGCTGCCGGAATTCATCGGTTTTGGCGCGCAACTGGTCGTCCGAAAGCTGCTTCATTTGCGGCTCAAGCGCATTAATAGCCTCGACCTGAGGCATCACACGCTTCAGTTCGCGCTCGTTCTTGGTCCCGAAAACCTTACCTAATAAAGTGTTGATCAAATCGAAATACCCTTTTGAGGCACACTGCCCCGTTGTTATGAGCCTAGCATATTAGATGCGGCGGCAGCGCGTAAGTCGCGGAGGAGTGGCCGGCATCTGACCTCGGGCGTCAGGCCCCGGCCATCGGACTTCGGACCTGGACTTCGGCTGTGGACTTTGCCGGTCGAGCGCGGGGCTTTAGCCCCTGCGGTACCTCGGCCACAGAAGTCGCGTCCTCGCCCGACTTTGGATGCAGCGCTTAAAAGCGCTGCACCAGCCCTACCCGAATCCAAACCAGCAGAATGCTGTCACTACCAGGATCTATCAGTGTCCGCTGCCGGTCAGCAATCCCCTCCTGTTCTCATGTAATATTTCCGCGAACCAATGCCAACCTTTTACGATCGCTTCGTCGAGTGTGTCGAACACTGGCCGCAAAATGTGGCCCTGGAGATCCAGCGCCGTGATCAGGTTGAGAGCTACACCTACGCCGAATTGCGGCGTATGGCGGAATCCGTCGGATCCTGGCTATCAAAAAATAACCTGCAACCGGGCGCACGGGTTGCCATCCTGGCCGACAATCATCCCCGATGGGTGGCAGCCTTTCTCGGATCGGTAGCCGCCGGGTTCACTGCCGTACCGCTCGACACGGCTTTGCACGCGGACCAAATCACCACCCTGCTGAAGGATAGTGGGACAACGCTCCTATTTTGCGACGTAAAACATATCGCGACTGCCGGAGAAGCTGTCGCCTCGTTGCCAATCAAGATTGTGCTGACGAACCCTGCCGAAGAGAAAGCCGGATCAGGCCCGTCAGGCAAGACTTCCCAACCGGTCAAACCGGTGGCCGATCTGGACGGTATTTTTGCGTCGGGCTCGAGCGGCTTCAAACCCGTTGACGTCGCAGCCGACCACATAGCTTCCCTGCTCTACACCTCCGGTACGACTTCCGATCCCAAGGGCGTGATGCTCACTCACGCCAATCTAATGGGCGAGGTTGAGTCGGTATTCCGCTGGGCGAACGTCGGTCCGGAAGATGCCGTTTTAGGAGTACTGCCACTGTTTCACGTGCTCTCGCAGATGGCGAATCTTCTTCTGCCGCTGGTCAAAGGGGCACGCGTGGTTTATCTGGAAACATTAAACACTACGGAACTATTGCGCGCGCTCAACGAACGCCAGATTTCCATCTTCGCCGTGGTTCCTCAGTTTTTCTATCTGATCCATGAACGCATATTCAGGGAAGTGGCGAAGCGTGGACAGGTTGCCGGCTGGGCGCTCAAGGCTTTGATGACCATCAATCGCGGCCTGCGCGCCGTGAGGATCAATGCGGGAAAAATCTTTTTCGGCAAGCTGCATAGTACCTTCGGTGACCGCATGCGTTACCTGATCACCGGCGGCTCGCGTTTTGATCCGCAGATCGGATACGACTTCCACGCGCTCGGTATTGATGTGCTGCAGGCCTACGGTCTGACCGAAACCACCGGTGCAGCCTTTGCCGCTTTGCCACATCACAACGTCATCGGTTCAGTTGGGCCGCCGCTGCCAGGTGTGGAAGGCAAAATTGTCGACCCCAAACACCCGCAGGATGGCGGCCCGGCCGTGGGCGAAATTGCCATCCGCGGTGCGATCGTGATGAAAGGCTACTGGAACCGTCCAGATGCGACAGCGGCAGTTTTGAAAGATGGCTGGCTGCACACCGGCGATCTTGGCTATTTCGATTCTGGCGGCAATCTGTTCATTACCGGCCGCGAGAAGGACGTAATCGTCCTGAGTAACGGCAAGAACGTCTATCCGGAAGAGATTGAGTCGTACTATCTGAAATCTCCCTATATCAAGGAAATTGGAGTGATGGCGCTCGAAGCCGAACCCGGCAATCCCGCTTCCGATCGGCTGTATGCGGTGGTGGTGCCGGATTTCGATTTGTTGAAAGAGCGCAAGATCGTCAATGCCAGGGAAGTGATTCGTTTCGACATCGAAGGCATCTCGGCCAAAATTCCGTCCACCAAACGCATCGGCAGCTACGAAATCTGGCAGGAGGCATTACCCCGAACCACCACTCGCAAGCTCAAACGCTTTGAACTTGAAAAGCGGGTGCGGGCAAATCAAAAAAAGGGCCAAGCAGGCGCCGACGAAATCAGCTCTCAACCTGCCCTGAGCGCCGAAGACAAACAATGGCTCGATCGGCCCGAAGTGCAGCAGGCGCTCAGGATTATTCGCGACGCGTCAAAGGGTGCGCCCGAGGTGATCCGGCCCAGTGACAATCTGGAACTCGATCTGGGCCTCGATTCCATGCAGCGCATTGAGCTGCTGGTCGCGCTGGAAAAAGAGCTTGGCGGTGACGTCGAAGAGTCAAGCCTGGCGGAAATCTACACGGTGCGCGAACTGGTGGACGCGGTTCTGGAAAGCGCAGCTTCGGGAAAGACTATTTCCAGTTCGCGGGAGCAGCCTGCCGGGTGGCAGTCGATTCTGCAGGAAGAGTCCACCGATCCGGACGTGCTGGCGCTAGGGCGCCCTGGTCGCTTCGCAGAGGCAGTATTGTTCGTGCTGACGCGACTGGTACAGATCGTCGCTTCCGATCGCTTTCGGATGCGCTTAAGCGGACTTGAAAAGGTTCCTGCTCGAGGTTCGTACATTATTTCTTCGAATCACCAAAGCTATCTGGACCCGATCGTGATGGCTGCGTATCTGCCGTGGCCGGTGTTCCGAAATCTGTTTTCGGTGGGTACGAGTGAGATTTTCGGCTCGGGCTTTATGCGGCGGCTCGCCCGCTGGGTCCGGGTAATCGTTGTCGATCCCGACTCCAATCTGATTCCCGCCATGCGTGCCGGCGCATTCGGTTTGCGGCATGGCCGCGTCCTGATTCTTTATCCTGAAGGCGAGCGCAGCATCGATGGCACCCCGAGAATCTTCAAGAAGGGCGCAGCCATTCTTTCCACTCACCTCCAGGTACCGATCCTTCCGGTGGCGATTGAAGGCTTTTACGACGCCTGGCCCCGAGGCAAGCCGTTTCAGAAGTTTGTGCCGCTCAAAATGGTATTTGGCGATCCGATCTATCCTCCGCCGGAGTCCGAAGCATCGGAAGCAGCCTACGAAAAACTCACTGTGGAGTTGAAAGCGCGCGTGGTGGGACTGTGGGAGGGACTACGCAAGGAATCGCGGAAAGAAAACCCTGTATCCCCGGCCGACCACTAGCCGGCAGAGATTACACCCTGCGCCCCTAATTGCCCACTGCCATGGTTTTCTGACCAAAGGCCTTCATAAAGGCGTCCACGATCATCGAGTCGTATTTGCCTTCGGAGTCTTTCGCGATTTTCTCCGCCACATGGGCCGACGGTGTCTTGCCGGAGTCGCCGGCAGCCTGGGATTCAAACTCTTCCGCAAGATTCAGGATTTGCACTTCAACGACGGAATCTGCCGGGCTGGCTCCATTCTTGCTCAACTGCTGCGCCGCGACCAGGATTGGAATAGCCCGTCGCAGCGACCCGCCCATGAGCTGGGCTCGGGTGGCCTCACTGCTTTTTCCTTTGCGCATGGCCTCCGCGAGCTCTTCCTCGGAAAGGTTGGCGGCTTTGTAAAGAATCTCGTTGCTGATGCCAATCTCGTTGACGTTGCGCAACAAGGAGGCAGTCCGGAGATCTTCGGTGCTTTCAGGATCGAGTCCGAGGGTTTCGGCGATCTTTACGGCGTATGCCGAGACCCGGAATGAGCCGGCCTCGGTCAGTTTCTGGTTTCCGAGAAACTGCTGCAGGATCACCAGCATTCCGTCATAGCCATCCTTCAATTCTTTCAGGCTTTTCTGGTTGCGCTCATAAAGCGTCCCCATGGCATAGGCGCTTACCACCAGAACTCCGCCCCACACCGTAATATCGATCCAACGGCTGTCGACCGGCGCGTAGTCCGCCCGGCGAAGGAACAGCGCGGGATTGATGTAAGTCAGGCATCCGACTAACGCGATGCTCAGGCAAGCAGTCAGAGTGGCGTGACGCCGTCCGAAATAGTAGGCCGAGTACAGAGTCGGCAGAAAATAGAACACCAGAGACACGGCCTGCGAGGCCACCAGAAAATGGATCATTCCGGCGATCACTACCAGAAACAGCAGCAGCAAGAGTTCTTTGTTTATCTTTTGCACGTTTCTTGAGACTCCGCTCCCGGGTCCCGCCCTGAGGGTTGACGGCACTTGGCGGAACACCCGCAACCTGCCTTATGGTGGGGCAAACACGAAGACCCTCCAAATTACTGAGGTAATGGCCTTCGCGCGGATCGACCTTACTTGGCCCGCGGATGAGTCTGATCGTAAACGTGGAGAACGTGCTTGATGGAAAGCTGGGTATAACGTTGGGTGGTGGAGAGGCGCTCGTGGCCAAGCATCTCCTGAATGGCACGCAGGTCGGCACCCTCCTCCAGCATGTGTGTCCCAAAAGCGTGGCGCAAAGTATGTGGGTGGACGTCCGGCGATAAGCCCTTGGCCACGGCGATCTTCTTGATGATCCGCCCCACGCTGCGGGTAGTCAGACGGCCGCCACGCCAGTTGACCAAAAGCGCCGAAGAAGTTCTCTCTTGTTCAGCCAGCGTTTTTAGGCGAACTGGCAGATAAGCCGCCAGAGCGGCTTTTACTGAATCGCCGAATGGCACGTAGCGTTCTTTCCTGCCTTTACCGCGAATGAGAATGGCCTCGGCACTCAAACGGATGTCTTCGAGATTGATCCCGGTCAGCTCTGAGTTTCGGATGCCGCAGCCGTAAAGTAGTTCCAGCATCAGCAGGTCGCGCTGAGGAAACGCGGCAATTTCGGGCATCTTTCCATCCAGTACACCATTCATCTCTTCGATGGTCGGGACTCGCGGAAGTTTCCTGGGAAGTTTTGGAGTCGAAACCAGAGATGCTGGGTTCTGCTCGACCACGCCTTCCTGGGCGAGCCATCGATAGAGTGACCGCACCGCCGCCAACGCGCGCGCAACCGACGTCTTGCCCAGTCCCTTTTCGTAGAGGTGTGACAGAAACCCGCGAATAGTGACGTGGTCAATCTGTTTCCAGCCACGCGATCCGACATACGCCGAGAACTCGGCCAGGTCGCCGCTGTAGGCCTTGATGGTGTGCGCCGAGGCGTTTCGCTGACGCAGCGATTGGAGGAATTGAGCGCTAGCTTTATCGGTGATGGTAGCTTTGGTGGCAGTTTTCACAACGCCCTCGTGTAGCACCGCGGCCCGCCGGCTGTCCGGAGGGCATCCTGCCCTCCGTCTTCAGTCCCATACAAAGTTGCCGCCGTGCGAGGGCGGGACGCCCTCGCGACAGCCGGCAAGATGGCAGCTCTGCGAAAAACGCTCTATCCTCTCGCCTTCGCTCTTGGGTGATGCTTCTGATACACGTTCTTCAACCGGTCCAGGGCCAGGTGGGTGTACACCTGTGTGGTCGAGATATCGGCGTGGCCTAGAATGGTCTGCACAGTCCGCAAGTCGGCGCCGTTCTCCACCATGTGGGTGGCGCAGCTGTGACGCAGCATGTGCGGACTGGCCTTCCGGCCAGTTCCCACAGCCGCGGCCCGAACCATCTGCCAGACCCGCTGTCGGCTCAGCTTGCGGGCACCTCGGCCCAGGAACAAGAGTGGAGACGTTGTCCCTTTTGCCAGCACCGGGCGGGAATGCTTGATGTATTCGGCGAGGGCATCCTGCGCCCCCTTTCCCAGTGGCACAATCCGCTCCTTGTCGCCCTTGCCGCGAACCAGGATGCAACCCAGGTCAATCTTCAAGTCTTCGATCTTTACCCCAATGACCTCTGACACTCGCAATGCCGATGCGTAGAAGACCTCCAGCATGGCACGGTCGCGACCGGCTATCGCTTCGGATTCCTTTCGATTCCCCACCGGCCGCGACCTTCGCAGTACGACTTCCATTTCATCGCGGGCCAGAGCCTTGGGCAGCACTTTCCATTGTTTCGGTGAGTCGATATTCAGTGTCGGATCGTGCTCGATAACCTTGTCGAGCAATAGATAGCGATACAAGTGGCGCAACGCCGAGAGCTTGCGCCCAACGGATCTGCCATCCACGGAATTGGCGAACATCTGCTGAATGAACTCGCGAACATTTTTACGCTGGGCATTGAGCAACGTGCGTTTATGTTTCTCGAGGAAAGCAGCGAATTGCCCGATGTCGGTGGTATACGCCACGATTGTGAGTGGTGCCAGACCCTTCTCGATTTTCAGATAGTCGAGGAAACCGAAAAGTACGCGGGAATTGGCTTCGGACGGCACAGGTTGAGTATGCGCGTTATCGGACGTTGAGGGAAGTGATCAAGCGTGTGCGGTGAGAAGCTTAACCACAGAGGACACAGAGGATCACGAAGGTTTTGGGGAGAAAGAACTTCCTTCGTGATCCTCTGTGTCTCTGGGTAAAGCCTTTCTTTCAGAATCTCCACTGCATAAAGCGCGCCGTCCGGCGTTTCCTCATGCTTGAAATAAGAGAACACGTCGCGGCCCTGGCCGAGATGCTCGTGGATTCGATCCACCATGGCGCGGCGCTCGTCTGGCGTATAACCAGGCTTGCGGTAGCGGTAGTAGCAGAAGTCGGCGGTCACAACGTCCGGCGTGACTCGCTCCTCGGTTTCGGCGACGCAGAGAGCGCGATTGTTGCTTTTCAGCAGGTTGAAAATTTCATCCGTAAACCACGAAGCATGCCGAAATTCGAACGCCGCCTGAACCGGACGCGGCAACGCGGGCAGAAATTCCTCCAGCAGCTTTGCATCGACCTTCAAATTTGGTGGCAACTGAAATAGCACCGGGCCCAGCTTCCCTGCCTGTGCCAACGGCTCGATTGTGCTGAGGAAGCGGGGAACAAAATCGGCCGTCCCCTTTAGCCGCTTGATGTGGGTGATGACCTGGTGGGCCTTTACCCCAAAGCGAAAGCCGGCGGGCGTCTCCTCGATCCACTTTTGTGTCGTGGTTTCCTTGACCAACTGCCGGAAGGTGAAGTTGACCTCGACCGTGTTGAGCTGCGTGGCATAGTGCTGCAGAAACTTTTTTTGCGCAAGCTTGGCGGGATAAAAATCCGGCTTCCAGCTTGGATAAGCCCATCCCGACGTTCCCACGTGGAGTCGCGCCATATAATGTCAGGGCCAAATACTAACCGAGCCGATTGCGTTATGTCTTGCGAGTCTTCCTGGCGGGTGCTTTCCTCCTGCCGGCGGGCTTCATCGCTGGCTCGCGGTTTGTGGCGCGAGGCTCCGCTTGCGCCGAAATCTCCAGCCCGGCCTCGACCTTGGATGTACTCGTCTGGATTGCTGGAAATTTCGGAAGCTTCTGCTTCAGCTTGAGCGTTGGTTCAAACAGATCTCCGAATTTCTCCACGCGCTTGATGACTTGCTCGGCCTCGAACACCAGCAGAGTCGCATCCTTCTTCTTGAGCAGGTGCTCAACTTCTTCCCATTTCACCGGAGTGGAAACCGTGGGATGCTCACGCGCCCGAAGCGAATATACCGCGATCGTCGTTTTGTGCTGGTCATTCTGGCTCCAGTCCACTAACACTTTGCCCTTGCGGAGCTCCTTCTTCATATCGGAGACGACCAGGTCGCGATGTTGATCCTCCAGCAGCCGCGCCAAAGCGTGGGCAAATGGCTTGGTGCTTTCATAGCTGGTGGGGCTATTCAATGGCACATAAATCTGCAGTCCCTTGGAGCCGGATGTTTTGGGAAAGCTCTGCAAGCCCAGGTGCTCGAAAATCTCGCGCAGCCACATGCCGACCTGAGCGCACTGCACGATGTTCGCTGGTGGGCCAGGATCGAGATCGAAAACCATCATCGTCGGACTTTCGATCTCCTGAGCCAGAGAGAGCGAGGGATGCAGTTCGATGGCGGCCAGGTTCGCCATCCAGACCATCGTCGAAAGATCATTGGCCAGAATGTAATTGACGTTCCGGTTGTTGGCTCCGCTCCAGATCGGCGCGGTCTTGATCCAGTCCGGCCGATGCTTGGTGGCATTCTTTTCAAAGAAGAATTCTCTGTCGACTCCGTTGGGATAGCGCTTGAGGGTTAGAGGCCGTCCGCTGAGGTGTGGAACCAGAACCGGCGCGATGCGCGCGTAATAGTCAATGACTTGTCCCTTGGTGAAGCCGGTCGCGGGATACAGGACTTTGTCCAGGTTCGACAGCTTCAGTTGTCTACCCTGAATTTCAACCACCGGTTCGTTGCTCACGCTGCCTCGCTTGCTTTGATCTCTCTCGTGGCGGTCAGGCGGGTTCGGTCTTCAACCTCCCGCCCGTTTCACGCCGTCTAGTATAGTGGGCTCCCTGGCCGCCGGCGTTGCGTCTTTGATGCCGTTAGGCTCAGGGATGGAGACACAAGAATGTCCGGTTCACGGCGCGAATTCTTACACGGGATAGGATCGCTGGGTGCTCTGGCGTTGTTTCGGTTGGAGCGCACCGAGCCTGACCTCATTCTTCACAACGGCAACTTTTGGACTGTCAGCGCGAGCCAGCCACATGCGCAGGCAGTGGCGATCTCCAATGGACGATTCCTCGCGGTGGGCTCGAACGATGAGGTGCTCTCTCTGGCGGCGGGCGGGGCAAGAAAGGTGGACCTGGGCGGCAACACCGTTTTGCCGGGCTTCATCGACGCCCACACCCATCCCGCCATGGCTGGTCTCGATCATCTGCGCATGGTGGACTGCGACCTGCGTTCGATTGCCGACATTCTCAGCGCCTTGAGAAAACGTGCAGCCCAGACCGCTCCCAGCGAGTGGGTGTTGGGCTTCAAGTACGACGATACCAAGACGTCAGACGGCCGTCCTCTCACGATTGCAGATCTCGACAGCGCAGTTCCGGATCATCCCGTCTTCGTAGAGCATCGCGGGGGACATACTGCCTGGGTAAATTCCCTCGCAATGAAGATGGCTAAGGTGGACGATCACACTCCTGACCCACCGGGTGGCGAATACGATCATGATCCGGGAACCGGTCACCTCACCGGGCATATCCGCGAGAACGCCAAAGGCGGGATCCAGAATCTGATTCCTTCGAAGTTTACCCGCGCCGACCGGCAGGAAGGCGTGAAGCTGATCTCGAAAATGATGACCCGCACCGGCGTCACCTCAGTTGGCGACGCCATGGGAACGCCGGACGATTTGCGCGCCTATCAGGACGCACGCGAGGCTGGCGACCTGTCGTTCCGCGTTTACTGCCTGATCGAATATCACTTCATCGACCAGATGCTGGCTGCGGGCATCCGCACAGGAATGGGAGACGAATGGGTTCGCGTCGGCGCTATGAAAATGTTCTGCGATGGGTCGATTTCCGAACGCACGGCGCGGCTATCACAACCTTACATTGGCCGCCCGGACGATTTCGGCATTCTGGTCGCCGACGAAGAACAGCTTTACCCGGTAGCGCGCAAGGCTCACGAAGCCGGCTGGCAGTTGGGGACGCACGCCAACGGTGACGTTGGCATCGACATCACCATGAAAGTTTACGAACGACTACAACGCGAACTGCCGCAGCGCGATCCGCGCTTTCGCCTCGAACACTGCACCGTGGTGAACGATTCTCTGGTCCAGCGAATCAAGGCTCTCGGTGCGATCCCCCTGCCGTTTTCGACCTACGCTTACTATCACGGTGAAAAGATGAAGGAGTACGGAGCGGAACGCGTGGACCACATGTTCGCCCTGCGCAGTTTTATCGATGCCGGCATTCGCCCGACGCAGGCGTCTGACTATCCGCCGGGCCCGTTCGAGCCTATGATGGCGCTGCGCTCCGAGGTCACTCGCACCGACAGCAAGGGCAATGTATGGGGGCCAAAACAGAAAATTACGGTCGCGGAAGCCATCCGGGTAGGCACTCTGAACGGGGCCTATGCGTCCTACGAGGAGAAACAGAAAGGATCAATCGAACCCGGAAAGCTGGCCGACCTGGTGGTCCTCGGTCGCGATCCCTTTAAAGTTGACCCGTTGGAATTGATTGACATTCCGATCCAGCGGACGATGGTTGGCGGAAAGTGGGTGTTCGAGGCGTGAGCATGTGGGTGGAGCAGCGCTTTTGCGCTGCATTCCGAACAGGGCGAACAGTGCGGCGTTACCCGCTGAGGTACCTCAGGGGCTGACGCCCCATCTCGAGGCGGCAGATATTTGCAGGCGTGAAGGCCTGCTCCACCCCGCAACCTAGTTTGACAACTTCCCTCTCCGCCACGTAATTTCGAATTCTCCTCTCATGATTTCTATCCTTGCGCGTCCAACCCGTTGTGGAGGTCCGATGAGACACCGTCTGTTTAAGGCTTTTGCGGCAATCCTGACGCTTTGCGCCCTGTCTTCCGCGCAAGACCTCGCTTCCTTCGAGAAACGCATCACGGTCAGGAAACTGGACAACGGCATAACAGTCATCATTTGTGAGCGCCCGGAGGCTCCCGTCTTCTCCTTCGACACCTTCGTAGACGTCGGCTCGGTGCAGGACCCAATGGGCCAAACCGGCATGGCCCACATGTTCGAACACATGGCGTTCAAGGGCACGGACACGATCGGCACCACGGACTACGCCGCCGAGAAAGTCGCTCTGGCCAAAGTGGAACAAGCCTATGCCGCCTACATTGAAGAACGGGACAAGGGCTTTGGCCGGAACGAACAGAAACTCAAAGACCTGCAAAAGGCCTGGCAGGACGCGATCGCCGCAGCCCAGAAATACGTCAAACCCAACGAGTTTCCTCAAATTCTGGAGAGCAACGGCGCCGAGGGACTGAACGCCAACACCAGCCTGGACGAAACTGCCTACCACTATTCCCTGCCCGAAAACCGGCTGGAGCTCTGGGCATATCTCGAGTCGACGCGTTTCATCCATCCGGTCATGCGTGAGTTTTACAAAGAGCGCAACGTCGTAATCGAAGAGCGCCGCATGAGGACTGACAGCAATCCCATCGGGCGTTTATTGGAGCAGTTCGTCACCGCCGCCTACCAGGCCCATCAGTATCACCGGCCGACGATTGGCTGGATGGCCGACCTGAATTCCTTCTCCGCCACCGACGCGCAGCATTTCTTCGACCGCTACTACATCCCTTCAAACATGGTGGTGGCGGTTGTGGGCGATGTCAAAGCGGCGGAGGCGATGCCTATTATCGAAAAGTACTTTGGCAAGATCCCATCGCACGAAAAGCCGGACGAGCGGACCACGACCGAACCTCCGCAGAACGCAGAGCGCCGCGTGATCCTATATGACCGGGCACAGCCGCTTTACCTCGAGGGTTATCACCGCCCCGATTTCCGCAGCCCCGACGATGCCGTCTACGACGCCATTGCCGACCTGATGTCCAACGGTCGCACTTCGCGTCTCTATCGTTCGCTGGTAAGAGACAAAAAGATCGCCGCCGATTCAGCCGGCTTTACCGGCCTTCCCGGCAACAAATATCCGCACCTGTTCGCGTTTTACGCCTTCCCTCTACCCGGTCACAAACCGGATGAAATGGCGGAAGCAATTCACAGTGAAATCGACCGCCTGAAAAAGGAAGACATCGGCGACGACGAACTGAAGATGATCCGGACCCGAGCCAAGGCTAATCTGCTGCGCAGTCTTGACAGCAACGAGGGTCTGGCTTCGAACCTTGCCCTGTATCAGACGCGCTATGGCGATTGGCGCGAGCTTTTCCACCAGGTGGACAATCTCGACAAGGTAAACAAAGCCGATATCCGTCGCATCGCCAACCAGACCTTCGTTCCCACCAACCGCACCGTGGGAATTATTGAAAGTGTGGCTCCCACTCAAGCTCCGGGCCAAAACGGAGGTGGGCAATGAACCGCTCGGCGACCTACAAGACGATGCGCAACCTTTCATTCCTCCTCGTGATATCACTTTCAAGTCTCGCCGCATTTCAGCCATCCCAGGCTGTGGCGCAAACCGACTGGCAACAGATTAATATTCCGCCGCTTCCCTCCTTTCATCCCCAGTCACCGAAGCGCATCGTGTTGCCTAACGGCATGGTGATCTTCCTGCAAGAGGATCACGAACTGCCGCTGCTTGATGGCGTGGCTCGAATTCGTGGCGGATCCCGCTCCGAGCCCGCTGCGAAGGCCGGAATGGTCGACATCTACGGAGAAGTCTGGCGTACCGGCGGCACCAAGGCTGAGACCGGAGACCAACTCGATGACTATCTCGAGATCAGGGCAGCGAAAGTTGAAACCAGCAGCAATGTCGACTCCACTTCGATTTCGTGGTCGTGTCTTAAAGGCGATTTCGACGATGTCTTCAAGATCTTCGACGCCCTGTTGCGTGAGCCCGAATTTCGTGATGACAAGCTTGACCTGACCCAGAAGGAATATTTCGACGCCATCTCCCGTCGCAACGACGACGTGGATAACATCGCTGCCCGCGAAGCCGCCAAACTGGTTTACGGGCCGCAGAATCCCTACGCGCGCGTGGCCGAGTACAAGACGGTGGCCGCAGTAACCCGGCAGGATCTGGTCAACTGGCATCACACCTACGTTCAACCCAACAACATCATTCTGGGCATCGTGGGCGACTTTGACGCGGCAGCGATGGAAGCCAAACTTCGCCAGGCTTACAGCACATGGGCCAGGGGAACCGTTCCTAAGGAAGAAAAGATCGAACCTCAGCCGGCCAAGCCGGGCTACTACCTGGTCGAGAAGGAAGACGTCAACCAGAGTTCGATCAGCATGCTCGGACTCGGCATCCGGCGAGACAATCCCGACTACTATGCGGTTCGAGTTTTCAACGAGGCTTTCGGAGGCGGCTTCTCCTCTCGGCTGATGCAGAGCATTCGCACCGCCAAAGGGCTGGCCTATGCGGTCGGAGGCGGCATCGGCAGTTCATTCGATCATCTCGGCACCTTGCGCTTGCAGATGGGGACCAAGAGCGGAAGTACGATCGAAGCGATTCAGGCGCTGGATGAGCAGATTGACGGCGTAACCAAGGATCCAGTTTCGGAAACTGAGATCAAGCGAGCCAAGGATTCCATTCTTAACGGTTTCGTCTTTAACCTGGATTCACCGGAAAAAATTCTGCGCGAACAGATGACCTACGAATTCTATGGATATTCTCTCGACTATCTCGATAGGTTCCGCGCCGGAGTTGAAAAGGTGACACCCGCCGACGTGGCACGAGTGGCCGCTAAATATTTGCACAAGAACCAGCTCGCCGTGCTGGTGGTCGGCCACGCTGCGGAGTTCGACAAGCCGCTGTCGTCGGTCGGACCAGTGACCAACATCGAAATAACCATTCCGCCGCCTCCCGGCGGACCGGAAGGGCCTGCGAAGTAGGCACAGTCTCAGGAGCGCTACCAGACTGTCCGTGGGGGGGACACTCCTGTCCGCCGCCTTTGACTCTGATGGTTGTCCGGTGATGCGGTGAATCATGACGCCCGGCAGCATGCATCCCGTATTGCCATAACTCAATTTTTCGCCGGGCTGAAAATCCAGGGGCAGGGTGAACGAATTTGCGACGAATTCTTCTTCGGTATAGTCGCCGCGGAAGTCGGGGATGCCCTGGTGTAATCGCCCCCCTGCCTTTCTCCAAAGATCTCTGGAAGCGCGGACGTGTGGGTCAGGCTGTGCCTTATGGTGACTGCCCTCCACGTTGGCGGAGCTTCCAGCTGAGTGGTCAGGCCACGATGTGATGATGCTGTGTGAGGCATCCGGTGGTAGCATTTCCGGGTTGAGGAGGCAGTAATGTCTCGACTGGAAACTTCGTACCTGGATTTCTGAATGCCAGAGCACCTCAGCTCCGGTTGAAGCGGCGCGGCGCAACCCCGTCCCCATCGATTGTCCTCTAACCGATCTGCCTCCTCCTCCCGCACAGAATTTGACCGCTGCTCGAACTAGATTTATGATAGGCGAAGAAAAGGCGAAATGCATGGCTACCCTTCCCCTGCTGCCCCAGTCCTCGACCAAGCTTATAGGTATTGCCCGCCTCGCGTCCGAGGGTGAATCTCTTCGCCAGAGCCACGATGTGGAATATTTCACCCTCCCGGCTCGTTCCCTGCTTAACCGCTGCACCGGCGTGCGCATGCCGTTTACCTGGACGATCAATCCTTATCGCGGCTGCGAATTTGCCTGCAAGTACTGTTATGCCCGCTACACCCACGAATTTATGGAGATGCGCGATGGCGTGGACTTCGAGCAGAAGATCTACGTCAAGGAGCACGCCGCCAATCTGCTGCGGCAGGAGCTCAGGCACGTAAAGCCGGGAGAACAGATCGCGATCGGCACCGCCACCGATCCGTACCAGCCCGCTGAACGCCGCTTCGAAGTGACGCGAGGAATTCTGGAAGAACTGGCGCGGCATCACGGTCTCGAGCTCGGATTGGTCACCAAGGGAAACCTGGTCCTTCGAGATCTCGATCTGCTCAAGGAAATCAGTCGAAATAACCGGCTGTTCGTGAACCTCACCATCACCACCATGGACGTCGATCTGGCCCGTATTCTGGAGCCGCGAGCGCCACGGCCCGATCTGCGAATGGAGACCGTCCGGCGACTGAATCTGGAGGGCATCGCGGCCGGGGTGAGTTGTTCGCCGGTGATTCCGGGTATCACGGACAGTTCGCGGAATCTCGAAGCGGTGGTTCGAGCCACCGCCGAAGCTGGCGGGAAACACATTTTCGCCAATCCCCTGTTCTTGAAGCCCTGCTCGGCGGCAGTTTTTCTGCCTTTTCTGCAAAAGGAATTTCCGCAATTGGTAGCCAGTTATCAGGAGCGTTACAAAGATCGCGCCTTTTTGCCCAAGACGTATGCAAATCGAATCTCGCAGCTGATGGCGCGGCTGCGGGAGAAGTACCGCATTGTACGGGGCGGCGAGCGCTACGGACCGCGAGAGCCTGCGTTCATGGTGACGCACGAACAATTGCCTCTTTTCTAGGAAGGCCGCTGCCTGACGGCGGGCGTCGGACCGCGGACCGCGGACATCAAGCCAGGAGAGGTCCTTTGGGGACGCCTGAGGTCCGAGGTCCGGGGTCCGGGGTCCGAGGTCCGACGCCCGTTCTATAATCGCTGCCTCAGAGATGGCATCGCCGCCACAACCCGCCAGGCAGCAGAACCCGCATCGTCCGACCTTCTTCGTGGCAGTCGACAGGTTCTGGCAACGTGTGACCGAGGGCCTCGAGATCGGCCAATTATGGAAGCAATTCCATGCCGATGCCCGCTCCAGCTACCGCCTCTATTCGCGGGACTTCCATACGCGGGCGCCCGAGGAAAGTCGGGGCCGTCATTTCTTACACACTGCACAGGAATTTGCCTGGGCCATTCTCGAAAAGCTGACTCCGGCGCGGCGAGTGCTGTTGCTGATCGGGGTCGTTCTGCTGATCTTCCCTGCCGGTGGATTCAGTTTTCATGGCAAGGCGGGCGAGGTTCAGGTGGTGGAATTCGACTTCCGCTTTTACGGTGGAATCGTGCTGTTCATTCTGCTGATGCTGGAAATCGCCGATCGCGTAGTGATGAAGCGCGATCTGGAGATCGCACGCGACATCCAGCGCTGGTTGCTGCCGGCAAATCCTCCGGAGGTTCCGGGGATGGCAATCGCTTTTGCCACCAGCCCGGCAAACACCGTCGCCGGAGATTACTACGACGTTTTTGTCCGCCCGGCATCGGCCGGCGGCGAACCCAGATTCCTGCTCTCGGTGGCGGATGTGGCTGGCAAGAGCATCCCGGCAGCCTTGCTCATGGCCACATTTCAGGCCAGCCTTCGAACTATTTCCTCCACACCATCCTCATTGGGGGAAATCGTTGCCGGCATGAACAAGTACGCCTGTACCAACAGCCAGAGCGGATTGCGGTTTACCACCGCCTTTCTGTCGGAATTCGATCCGCTTACCCGGGAACTCAAATACATTAATGCAGGACACAACAATCCGATTCTCCGTCGCAATTCCGGAGCGATCGAATATCTGGTGGCCGGTGGATTACCGCTGGGAATTCGTGCCGAGGCCGCCTATGAATCAGGAAGTGCGATCCTGCAGACGGGAGACTGGCTGGTCATCTTCACCGACGGCCTGATCGAAGCTCTCAACGAACGCGGCGAAGAATACGGTGAGCTGCGGCTGCTTGAGACGTTGCATTCCGGCGCAGCGTCAAGTCCCGACGAGTTGTTGCGCCGCATGCTCGGCGATGTGGATGCGTTTGTGGGGGCGACGCCTCAGCATGACGACATCACCTGCATGCTGGTGAAGATCATCGGCTAGCGCGGCGTCGTCCGCGAAACAAGAATCCGAGTCCAGCGCCCAGCAACAACGCTCCCAGTAACTTCTTCCTGTCTCCAACGGCTACGAAGTGAGTTCCGCTGGGACCGACTTCAAAGACTCCCACCGGAAGGACGCCAACCCCGCCACCACCGCCGCCACCTTCGCCGCGCGCAGTCTTGATTTCAAGGCCGCCGCTGCCGGTGCCGCCACCAAAACCATACGCGATCCTGGCCACCGGAATGACAGTCTTGTCGCCCGCAGTGATCGGTTCTCCAAACACGCTTTTGACTTGTGCCCGGCTGGAAAGATTCTCATGCAATGATTGCAACAAGCTCAAACTGCTCATAAGGCGACTCCTTGATTAAAGTAGCGTTAGATTAGCGTTACAGTAGCGCCGGCGTCCCACCGCTACGAGTTCATGACTTCTGCGTACATGCGATGAAATGCATGCACGCCTTTCTCCTGCTTGATGCTGTAGCGCCCGCGCTGGTAGCTCCGCGAGTGCAGATTTTTCTGCACGGTCTCGCAGATCATCACATCCTCGACCTGGATCTGGTCACTGAACTCCACCGACGCTTTGGCCGCCGCACTGCCGAGTTCCTTCTCCGGCAAATACCATTCGAAGATCGCCAGCGAGCGTTCGGCATCGACCGGCACCACAATATTCAGCGAAACGTTGTCGGGGTAGCAGTTGAGCATCCAGTTGGGGAAGATCCAGAAATAATCGGTGGTCAGATTTTCGCGTGCTTCCTGGTAGCGACGCGGAGTGGCGTCCCCAGGCTGGGCTCCACGAATCGGGCTGAACTGCCGTACATGCCTCTCATAAGGTTCGACCGTATAAGCGTTGTAGTCGAGCTCGCGGTTCAGCCCGGGATGCACGCTGGGCAGGTGGTAACCTTCGAGATAGTTGTCGACGTAAGTTTTCCAGTTGCACTTCATGTCGTAGGTGCGACGCTCAAACATCTTCATCCCGCCAAAACCAAAGCGTTCGGCTTGCGTGGGAAGGTGTCCCAGGCTCTTGACCAGAGATTCAGCTCCGGAATCAAGATTGACGAAGATCAGATTGAACCATTCTTCTGCCCGCACCGGAGCCAGCGCAAACTCTTTGGCATCGAAGCCAGCCTGCCCTTCAAATTCCGGGGCGCTGATGAGCAAGCCGTCAAGTCCGTAGGTCCAGCCGTGATAGCCGCAGCGAAAGAGCTTTCGCGAACCGCATCCCTCGGCCGGAGGTCCGGCACGATGGCGGCAAACGTTGTAGAAACCACGCAGTTCGCCTCGAACACCACGCATCAGCAATAGCGGCTCGCCCAGAAGCTTGGGTAGTGAAGAAGTCGCCGGGCTTCGCCAATTGATCGCGATGACCGACCACCTGCCAGGTCCGGGCGAAGATTCGATCTCTCTCCTGCGCGAATCGCTGGGGGTCGGTGTAGAAAGGTGCGGGAATCGACCAGGCGCGGGAAATGTCGGAATCGATCTGAAGCTCTGTTCGCGGGGACATGCCGGAACATTCTACGTCAGACATCGGACCTCGGACCTCGGACCTCAAAATTCCACAACCTCTGCTGACGAACAACTTGGGACTGAGATCTGAGAGCTGAGGTCTGAGGTCCGCAGTTGTCGTTGTCTCACGGTGTGTGGCAAACTGACACAAGTTGTCACTCGCTTTACAAAATTTGACACTCAGCTCTTGCAGGGAAGGCGAGGCCGGGCCCGACGAACAGCCTAAAAACGTGCTCCTCCCATTGAAAAGAAAGCGGCTATACCCTAAAGAGTACACAGGGAGCAGACATTGGCCGATTAAATGCGAACATACTCACCAAGTCAGGTCCAAGAGACCACACTTTGAAACACGGAGAGAGGGAAAACGAGATGCGGAAACAGAAGGGTTTTTCACTTATCGAGTTGCTGATCGTGGTCGCGATCATTCTGATCATCGCTGCGATCGCAATTCCAAACTTGCTGCGTGCACGTATCGCAGCGAACGAGTCGGCTTCGGTCAGCGCGATTCGAACCATCAACACGGCTGAAGTTACCTACGCCACTTCATTCCCAACCAAAGGCTACTCGGATACTCTGGCTGCGCTGGGTGGAGCACCTGCGGCCTGCGTGACTCCGGCAGTTGCCAACGCCTGCCTGATCGATAACGTTCTGGCGTCCGCCACGGCGACCCCTGGAAAGAGCGGTTACGTTTTCGCCGTAACCCCGGTTGTCACCGGCACCATCAACACCGCCTACACGGTGGGTGCTTCGCCGCTGACTTATAACCAGTCCGGCGTGCGCAACTTCTGCTCGAACGAAGACGGCGTCATCCGCTTCAACGCGGGCGCGGCTGCCAGCGCTCCGGTTACCACCAACGGCGCCTGCGTCGCGTTCACAGTACTGCCGTAATAGTTTTCTTGTCCTCGGGGGAGGGTCAAGACAGGGGCATCGGAGAAATCTCCGATGCTCTTTTTTATTTTGGCCGCATTCCGGCCTATCGGTGCTCGGCCTTGCGCAAGACAGTATTTAGCATTTTCAATGACGAAATTTGTCAGAGTTGACGAGTTCAGCCACAAACAGCCGAAGCCGGCAACATCGGGTAACTCCCATCTGGGTGGCAAAATCATTCAAAACGAACCGATTGCACGAAGGTCACCGAAATGAGTGAGCGCGGACTCAGTGGCCCCTCACCTGCTTGATCATCCTATATCGGGAGGGGCAAGCCCAACCAACAGGAGACGAGAAGATATGCAGAAACAGAAGGGTTTTTCATTGATTGAGTTGCTGATCGTAGTTGCGATTATTCTTATCATCGCAGCGATCGCCATTCCCAACTTGCTGCGTGCACGTATTGCAGCGAACGAGTCGGCTTCGGTCAGTGCGATTCGAACCATCAACACGGCTGAAGTTACCTACGCCACTTCATTCCCAACCAAAGGCTACTCGGATACTCTGGCCGCGCTGGGTGGAGCACCTGCGGCTTGCGTGACTCCGGCAGTTGCCAACGCCTGCCTGATCGATAACGTTCTGGCGTCCGCCACGGCGACCCCTGGAAAGAGCGGCTACGTTTTCGCCGTAACCCCGGTTGTCACCGGCACCATCAACACCGCTTACACGGTGGGTGCTTCGCCTCTGACCTATAACCAGTCCGGCGTGCGCAACTTCTGCTCGAACGAAGACGGCGTCATCCGCTTCGATCCGGGCGCGGCTGCCAGCGCTCCGGTTACCACCAACGGTGGCTGTCTCGCATTCACAGTACTGCCGTAAAGGTTGCCTCGTACCCGGGGGAGGGTACAGGACAGGGAGCATCGGAGAAATCTCCGATGCTCTTTTTTTGTTTCTTGTTTTTTGTTTTTCCCTGGCGATTCACGGCGAATCTGGCGCAGGAATTGTCGGTTTGGGCTGCCACTATCTGTCAAACCTTTTTGCGGGCTTCCAGACCTACTCTCCCGCGGCCCTTCCAAACTAGTGAAGAGACTAGAGTTACTCTGGTGAGTCGGCTCCCCGACGAATGGCAACAGAAGTGCCGCTGAATATACGTGATGAAGAGGATCTCATTGGACCGTCTGAGGGCTGAGACGGATAAGAGGGTACACAACACCATGCGATCGAACAAAGGCTTCTCGTTGATTGAGCTTCTGATCGTGGTAGCGATCATCCTGATCATCGCGGCGATCGCCATACCGAACCTTTTGAGGGCACGAATCTCGGCCAACGAAGGATCGGCAGTAAGCTGCATGCGGACCATCAATACCGCGCAATTCGCCTACAACAGCAGCTATCCGACTGTGGGATATGCAGCTGCGCTGGCGGATCTGGGACCGGCTACGGCGGCGGGTTGCGGCGGAGCGGGCCCATCACAGGCCAATGCCTGCCTGATCGACTACGGCTTGGCGCAATCGTTTGCCGGGGGCACCACTGGCGCCAAGAGCGGCTACCAGTTCGGCTCGACCGGCATCACAGCCAGCGGAATCAACAGCTCCTTCGTTACCGGCGCCACGCCACAGAGCTTCAATATCTCTGGCGTACGCAATTTCTGTGCGACCGAAGACGGAGTGGTTCGCTTCAACGCGGGCGCCAGCGGAAGTACGCCGGTAGTAACGACGGCGGCGTGCCAGGCGTTTACGCTACTGCAATAAATCTCAAGTTTGGCAGAGTACCTGGGGGAGGGTACAACAGCCAAGGGAGGAGCTGGTCATCCAGCTCCTCTTTTTCTTGCTTTTGCGGTCATTCCTTTCCTCTCATCTTTCCTTCTCGCGCCGCATGACCTAGGTAACGGAGCAGGCAGTACCGCGACAAGCTGACCAAACATATAATCTTTTTACCCAATACTTCAACGTGAGGGTCAGCAGAAGATGCCTGCCATCGAAATCCTGGGCCTCGAGAAAATTTACACCGTCGGCTTCTGGCGAAAGAAGCCCAAGACCGCCCTGCGCCCATTGCAGCTGGCGGTCGATGAAGGCGAAATCTTCGGCTATCTGGGACCAAACGGCGCCGGGAAAACCACTACTCTCAAACTGCTGATGGGCCTGATGTTTCCCACCAGCGGCAGCGCCCGCATCCTGGGGCGTGAGATTAATGATCCAGTCATGAAGGCGCAAATCGGGTTCCTGCCCGAGCAGCCGTATTTTTACGACTATCTGACCGCCTCCGAACTGCTGCAATACTACGGGCAGCTCTCGGGAATCGCCGCAAAAGACCTCACCCGCCGAGTGAGCCAGATGCTGCATCGCGTGGGGCTGCCTGAAGCCGGCGGAGTGCAGCTGCGGAAGTTTTCCAAGGGTATGTTGCAGCGAGTTGGGATCGCTCAAGCTATCCTGCACGACCCCAAAGTCGTCTTCTTCGACGAGCCCATGTCTGGCCTCGATCCCATGGGACGGCGTGAAGTCCGCGACCTCATGGAACAACTGAAACATGAAGGCAAGACCGTCTTCTTTTCCACTCACATTCTCTCCGATGCCGAGGCTTTGTGCGATCGCGTAGCCATCCTGAACAACGGTGAATTGCAAGGCGTGGGCGCAGTGGCTGATCTGACTTCCAGCGTTGATTGCAAGGTGGAATTGCTATGGCAAGGTCCCGGGGTCCCGGCATCGTTGCGGGCTCTGGGGGCAGAATCACATGTAACTGGCGACACGGTTCGCATGATTGTCCCTGAGAGCAACCAGGACGCTGCCATCGAAGCCTTGCGCAGGGAGCGGCTGCGGCTCATTTCTGTGACGCCGGTGCGAACATCCCTTGAGGATTACTTTATGCAGAAGCTGCAGCCCGCCGCGGCATCTTCCATGGCGCGCTCGGGAGCGAAAGCATGAGCGCGCGCAACCGCATCTGGCACATTGCTTCCAACACTTTTCGGGAAGCCGTTCGCGACCGGGTGCTCTACAACCTGATTGTTTTCGCCTTGCTGATGTCAGGCGCCTCAATCCTGGTGGGACAGATTTCCATCGACATCGAACGGTTGGTAGTGATCAATCTGGGACTGACGGCGGTTTCTCTGTTCGGAATGGTAATCGCGATCTTCATCGGAATCGGACTGGTTTCGAAGGAGATCGAGAAGCGAACGCTTGTACACCGTGCTGTCACGTCCGGTGCGCCGTTGGGAATTTATCGTGGGCAAATTCTTTGGCCTGGCGGGAACGCTGGCGGTAAATACGTTCTTCATGGCCGTCGGAGTATTTGTCTCACTGCTGTACGTTTCGCATCATTTTCAGAAGCAGGATGGCTGGGTGCTGGTGGCCCTGTACTTCATCATTTTGCAGTTCCTGATCGTCACCGCTCTAACCCTCTTATTCTCCTCGTTCTCATCGCCGCTGCTTTCGGCGGTATTCGCTTTTTCCATCTTTGTGATTGGCAGTTTCGCCGAAGACCTGCGGGGCTTCGCGGGAATAACGCACGGAATCACGCGCTGGCTGGCTACGGGAGCAGCCTACATGGTGCCGAATTTTTCCGCGCTGAACGTCATCAGTTCCGTGGCTCACGCTCAACCGGTGTCGGGACAACTGATTCTCTACAACAGTGCCTATGCCTTGATCTATGCCACCATGGCGATCAGCGGAGCTGTGCTGGTATTTGAGCGCCGGAACCTAAAATGAAGACATCGCGGCAGGTCACGCTCGTATTCAGCCTCATCCTGCTGGGTTGTCTGGCTGCATCTGTCGTGCTGCTGCGTCGTGTCGATCGGATGAGAGCCGGCACCTCCCTGGAAGAAGTGCTCTACATTTCATCGCCCAAGGCGCTGAAAAAAATGAGCCTGGGATACGACGGCCTGCTGGCGGACATTTACTGGACCCGCGCCGTGCAGTACTTCGGCAGCAGACACCACGAGGGAGCGCAGCATTTCGATCTTCTGGCGCCGCTGCTTGAGATTACGACGACGCTCGATCCACATCTTCTGGTGGCGTACGAGTACGGCGCTAACTTCCTCGCTCCAAAGCCGCCAAACGGAGGCGGCATGCCCGGGCGGGCCATTCAACTTGAAGAATTTGGTATCCGCAACAATCCCAACGAGTGGCGGCTCTATTACAACGAGGGATTCATCCGTTACATGGAATTGAAAGACTACGCCGGGGCTTCCGACGTCTTTGCCCGTGGCTCGAAGGTGCCAAATGCTCATCCCTTTCTGGCCATCCTCGCGGGAAAGATGGCGGAGCACGCGGGCGATCAGCAAATGGCGCGGATGATGTGGAGTACCACTTACCAGACGACAAAAGACACCACCGTGCGCGCCAACGCCGCCGCACATTTGCGGGCTCTGCAAGTAGATGAAGATGTCACCAACCTCGAAGCGCTGGCTGGCCGATTCGAAAAGCAGACCGGTCACTTTCCCTCCGGCTTTTCAGAACTTGCAGGCGGCGGGCTGGTTACGCGGGACGCCGCTCGATCCGCTCGGTCACACCTACAAGTTGATAGGTGATGGACGAGTGGAAGTACGTGAGCCGGACGATCTCCCATTCATTCAGAAGGGCACGCCTCCGGGATATGTTGCACCGTCGGCTCCCAGGTTCCTGCCAGCAGACTGATGACTAGCCTGTTTGGGACGGACACTCCTGTCCGTCGCCTTTGCCGTTGATTTGCCGTTGCTTTAAAACAAAACTCGCCGGGTTTGCCAACAGAGGTTTTTTGAAACGCAAAACCAGGTCAAAGGCGGCGGACAGGAGTGTCCGCCCCACACGGGGCTGCTTTGTCGCCGCGAACTGCGATATCGTTGGTTAGTGAGAAAGCCAGTGAGAATCAATTCCCTTTTCCGGCGGTTCCTCTTCTGCTTCCTTGGGCTGGCAGCGATGCCTGCGCTGGCTGCGAATCCCGTCCCTGACGTTCATGCAATCGCTCAGGCTGTCGACGATCACTACAACCACCTGAAGTCTCTGGAAACCGAATTTACCGAGAGCTATCGCGGTGCGGGAATCGAACGGACGGAGTCCGGGTCGCTTTGGCTGAAGAAACCCGGCAAGATGCGATGGGAATACCGTTCTCCTAAAGAGAAGCTGTTTTTAAGCGATGGAAAAGATGCATGGTTCTATCTCCCGGACGACCGGCAAGTGCGCCGGACGTCGGTCAAGAAACTGGATGATTTGCGGTCTCCTCTTGCCTTTTTACTCGGCAAGACGCGGCTGGAAAAGGAGTTAGATGGACTGTCCCTGGCACCGGACGTAGCGGCTTTGACTCCGGGAAACACGGTCTTGAGGGGCATCCCCAGGGCAATGGCGGACCGGGTCCGTGAGGTTATTCTTGAAATTACTGCGGATCACCGGATTGTCCGCATCCAATTTGAAGAGGCCGACGAGTCAGTAACCGAGTACCGCTTCAGCCAGCAGAAGGAGAACGGTGCAATTGCTGATCAGCGCTTCAAGTTCAGCGCTCCCCCGGGGGTCGAGGTGATTGAGGGCCAGTTCGGACCTTAGGGTTTATCGCAAGACACCTAACCTTAAGTTTTTACAGGACTTAGTGTTTGTCGGCAGTGTGCGGAGCCCAGGTTACCAGCGGTACGTCCCGAACTAATCGGAAGGGCATAATCACGCTGGGCCGTTACTTCAGAATGCTAGACTGGGGAGGAATGAAGGGTAACCAGAACCATGGCTGGCTGAAAGCCAGGGTTTCCCGAATCACGACATGGCGCAATTTCTGGTAAAGATCGCGGACGACCGGGGACGCCTGGCCCAGCACGTGGAGAGTGGTTATTCGGAGTCCGAGGTACGCGAGCGTTTCGTGCAACAGGGTTACCTGGTCTACTGGGTAAAGCCGCAAGGTCTCTTTGCTGGCGGAAAATTTCAACTGGGAGGGCGCAAGGTCAAGCAGGGGCCTTTCGTCATATTCAACCAGCAGTTTTTGACTCTGATCAAGGCGGGGCTGCCGATTCTGAATGCGCTCGATCTTTTGATCAAGCGGCAAAAAGACGGGAACATGAAATCCCTGCTGCAGAACGTTCGTGAACGGGTGAAGAGCGGCGAATTGCTGTCAGACTCATTTGCCGCCCAGGGGGTATTTCCCCGGATCTATACCACCACACTGATGGCGGGGGAAAAGAGCGGCAACATCGAGGAAGTGCTGGGCCGGTATATCGCCTTTCAGCGGCTGGCTCTGACCTTCAAGAAGAAGTTGGCCGTGTCCCTCGTCTACCCAGCTCTGCTGGTGACGATGGTGATGGTCATGATCGTGTTTCTGGTGACCTATGTAGTGCCCGAGTTTGCCAAGCTCTTTGAAAATCTCAATGCCAAATTGCCTGCGATCACGGTACTGATGTTAGAGGTGGGCACGCGGGCGCAGAAACTGGCTCCATTTCTGGCGATCGGAGCGGTTGTGATTGTGGCCTTCTTTTGGCGGTGGAAGAACACGGATCGCGGCGCGGAGCAAATCGATTCGGTGATTCTGAAGATGCCATTGCTGGGCGATATCTGGCTCAAGTACCAGGTGGCGAATTTTTCACGCATGCTCTCGACCCTGCTGGCTGGTGGTCTCCCGCTGGTGCCGTCGCTTGAAACTGCCGGGGCGTCGATGAGCAGCCGCCGCATTCTTAACGGCATCGTAGAGACTGCGGCCCGTGTGCGTGAAGGCCAGACGCTCTCCGGAAGCCTGGAGCAGCAGAAGATGTTTCCCGATCTTTCGGTGGAGATGATCGAAGTGGGCGAATCCACCGGAGCATTACCGGCCATGCTGAACTCGGTCGCGGAATTTTACGAAGAAGATGTTCAGACGGCGCTGGGCGCGACCATGGCCCTGATCGAGCCGGTGATTTTAATCGTCATGGCGGTATTCGTTGGTGGAGTATTGATTTCGTTGTATCTGCCGATCTTCTCTTTAGGTTCGAATATTCACTAGGGCGAGCAGCCCAGGCTTGAATATTTACCGGCGCGGAAGACTCTGGCGGGAAGAATTGGGATTTCGAGCATGGCGGAAAAAACAACAGTCGTAGTTGCACATGGTGGCAATGGCGGGGCCCGGTTGACGACCGCGCCCATTGTCGACGATGTGGCCAGAGCCCAGGACATCGCCCGGCGCTATCGTTGCGAATTTGTCGATTTGCATAACTTCCAGCTGCACCACGATCTGTTCAAAAAGATCCCCGTGGACCTGATGTTCCGCTATAACTTCGTTCCCCTGGATGAGACCGAGGACGGACGCCTGGCGATTGCGATCGCCGATCCCAGCCAGTTGATGATGATCGACGAGATCAGCTTGCTGCTGAGCAAGCGCATCCTCACCAAGGTTTCGACACTGGCGCAGATCAGCGAAATCCTCAAAAAGACGGAACAGTCCAAGCGTGTGCTTGAAGAAGCCAGCGAGGGCTTCACTCTTGCCGTCGTTTCGGAGGACGAACAGGGCGGCGAAGACAGCATCTCCATCGACCGCCTGACCGCGCAGGGTGACATCAGCCCCATCATCCGTCTGGTCGATACCACGATCTTTACCGCGCTGCAGCGGCGGGCCAGTGACATTCACATCGAGACTCGCGACGATTCGGTATGCATCAAGTTCCGTATCGATGGCGTACTGACCCAGGCCATGCCGCCCATCGGCAAGGAACACCACTCCACCATCATTTCGCGTATCAAGGTGATGAGCGAACTCGATATTTCCGAACGCCGGGTTCCCCAGGACGGCCGCTTCCGGGTGAAATACGGTACTCCGGAGCGCCCCATCGACTTCCGTGTCTCCATCATGCCGTCGATTCATGGCGAGGACGCAGTCTTGCGCGTACTCGACAAGGAGTCGATGAGCGAGAAGTTTCACAAGCTGGTGCTCGACGTAGTGGGCTTCGACGCAGACGACCTGAGGAAGTTTCGCCGCTATATCGCCGAACCTTACGGAATGGTGCTGGTCACGGGCCCTACAGGCAGCGGCAAGACCACCACACTGTATGCTGCGGTGAGCGAGATCCGGACCGATGAAGACAAGATCATCACCATCGAAGATCCGGTGGAATATCAGATTCGCGGCATTACACAGATTCCGGTCAATGAGAAAAAGGGATTGACCTTCGCCCGCGGGCTGCGCTCGATTTTGCGTCACGATCCCGACAAGATCATGGTGGGCGAAATCCGCGATACGGAGACGGCGCAGATCGCCATTCAGTCCGCGCTTACCGGCCACCTGGTGTTTACCACAGTTCACGCGAACAACGTGGTGGACGTGATTGGGCGCTTCCTGAACATGGGTGTTGAGCCCTATAACTTCGTTTCTGCGTTGAATTGCATTCTTGCGCAGCGCCTGGTCCGGCTCATCTGCGAATCCTGCCGTACGGTTGTGCACTACCCTGCCGAAGTTCTGGAAGCCAGCGGCCTGGATCCCGAACAATGGTCCAAGGTGGCGTTCTACGAGGGTCAGGGCTGCATTGAGTGCGCCGGTACCGGGTTCCGAGGCCGGACCGCGATCCACGAACTGCTCGATCTGAGCGACCGCATCCGCGAGATGATTCTGGCCAAGAAACCCACGTCAGAGATCCGCCGCGCCGCCCGTGAAGAAGGTATGCGGTTCCTGCGAGAGTCGGCACTCGACAAAGTGCGGCTGGGAATGACCACGCTAAAGGAAATCAACAAGGTCACGTTCATCGAGAATATGCGGTGAGGCAGCCGTCGGTCTTCAGTCTTCAGCCAGGTCGTCCGGATTGTGCTGACGACTGAAGACCGACGACTGACGACTGTACTATCGTGCCCTTCCGGCTATTGCAATTAGCCCCTTGACCGCGTTCTACTTATAGGACAATCACCGCTTATGAGTCGTTTGTCCAATAACGGATCCAGGCCGAAACTGGCTTGCGAGATTTCGGCTGATCGTGTGCTTGCCGGTCGGGTTTCGGACGAAGGCGGGCGCAGCCTTGAGGCCTGTGCCTCGAATGAACTGTCTCCGGGAAGCGTGGTTCCTGATCTGATCGAAAGCAACTTGCGCAAGCCCGACGGAGTGTTCGAAACCTTGCGGGACACGCTGACCAGCCTGGGCGGGCGTTCGCGGGATGTGATAGCGGTGCTGCCCGATGCCGCAGTCCGGGTGGTGTTGCTGGATTTCGAGACCTTGCCACCTAAGCGTGAGGAAGCAGAGGGCGTAGTTCGTTTCCGGTTGAAGAAGTCCCTGCCCTTCGACGTGGACAAGGCCAAGGTTTCCTACCATGTGCAACCAGCCAGTGGCGGCGTCCGAGTGATCGCAGCGGTGGCGCTGACGAATGTGATCGAGGATTACGAAGCTGCGTTTCGCCAGGCAGGATTCGAACCGGGCGTGGTGATGCCGTCCATGCTGGCGGCATTGGGCGCAGCCAACGCGCCCCAGCCATCGCTGGTGATCAAGGTGGACGCGCGTACCACCAGCATTGCCATCCTGGATGGTCAACAGCTCTTGCTGTTTCGCACCCTGGAGAATACCGCGTGGTGTGAATGTAACCGGCGAACAGCTGGCGGAAGAAATTTATCCCTCGGTAGTGTTTTTTCAGGACACCTATCAGATTGAATATTGCACAGATTTTCGTGGCTGGTTTGCCGGAATCGGTGGGCGCGGCGCCGGCTTTGCGAGCGCAGACGGGCGCTGAGGTAAGGGATCTGGTATCCGCCTCGCAACTTAGTGGTGGTATTGGGACCATTCCCAAGTGGAGAATGGCCGGGGTGGTGGGAGCCCTGCTTTCCTGACCATGCGGGTAGATATCAATCTCGCGACTCGTCCGTATGAAGACTCCAGCTCAATGTGGCTGCGGTGGGGCGGTGCCCTGGCAGCCCTGAGCCTGTTTACCCTGGTTCTTGCTGTACATGGTGATAGCAGGCTGGGTGGCGGCACGGAAAGACCGCAGCCTGATCGCGCAGCGCGAAGAGCAGATCGCAGCCCGCGATCAGGAAAAGACCAGGGCGGAAGGCGATTCTCAACCTGCCGGAAAACCGCAGTACGCGCGACCGTTCCCAGTTCCTTAACGAACTCTTCCGGCGCAAGGCGTTCTCCTGGACCCAGGTCTTCGAAGATCTGGAGCGAGTCATGCCCGCCCGGTTGCACCTGGTTTCGATTCAGCCGGCGACGGCTTCCGACAATCAACTGGAGTTCAAACTGGTGGTGGCGGGAGAATCGCGGGATCGAGCACTTGAACTGGTGCGCAAGATGGAAAGTTCGCAGCGCTTTCAGCAGACTCAAATTCAGCAGGAGTCAAGCCAGGGCGGGCAGACTCCGAGGCGACAACGTGCAATTCGACATCACTGCCGTCTACATTCCAGACCTGACCGGTTCCGGAAGCACTGGGGCAAGGAGCACGCCATGATGCCCGACAGCCGCGATGCACGCAAGAAGGTAAAGATCGCGATTGCCGCCCTGGTAGCGCTCGACTTGATCGCTCTGGTTGTGATGTTTTCTCCGCTGGTGGGATCGGAGCGGTCTCGCCGCGAACAGCTCGACCAGTTGTGGAGAGAGTTGCAGCAGAAGACGCGGGCAGCCGAGCCGCTGCGCGACTTCGACAAGAAGATCGTAACCGCGCGCCAGCAGATCGACGATTTCTACAAGAACCGCCTGCCGGCGCAGGATTCGGCGATTTACGAGGAAATGGGAAAACTGGCGGCGCAAAGCGGGGTTAAGATCGGACAGATTCGCTCCAAGGCCAAAGACACCGAATCCGTGGGTCTGCGGCCGGTTGAGATCGACGCCGATTTTTCCGGCGGCTATCTGCAACTGGTCCGCTTCATCAACGCGACTGGAGCGCGATCCGTTATTCTTCATTGTCGATAGCGTGCAACTGGGCGGCGAGCAGGGTGGCGTGGTCAAGCTGCAATTGAAGCTGGAAACTTATCAGAAGGCGAGCGTCTGAGATGGAGCTGGGAGCGGACAGCCGGAAAAAGACGATTGTCGCCATCAGCCTCATGGTGCTGGCGCTGATCTTCGTCGCGGTGCGCTTCCTTCCCGACTCTCCCGCGGCGGCAAAATCTCCTCCTCCGGCGGTTACTCCCGAGCCTGCGGCACGCCGGAACATTGTGCGCAGAAGTGGCACCGGCAAGAAAGCCACCGCCTTAAGCGCGGAGAGTTCGCTTGACCCGACTCTGCGTTACGACTGGCTGAAAGCCAGCGAGGATACGAAGTATCAGGGTGCGGGCCGGAATATCTTCCGGGCCGAAGACCGGTGATTCCAAAACCAGTGGCGAAGGTTCAGGTGGCAGCGCCCCGGTTGTTCCTCAAGGGCCACCACCTCCGCCGCCGATCAATCTCAAGTTTTTCGGATTTGCCAACAAGCCGGGTGAGGCCAAGAAGATTTTTCTGTCGCAGGGTGAGGACGTTTTCATTGCCGGCGAAGGCGACATTGTCGATCGCCGCTACAAGATTCTGCACATCACGCCGGTGTCGGTGGAAGTGGAAGATGTGTTGAACAATAACCGGCAGAGCATTCCTTTGACGCAGGGATAGAGCCGTCTTTGGTCGTTCGTTGTTGGTCGTCGGTCGTTGGCTATGACGCAAGTTCGAACGACGCAGTGACCTTCGCCTCCTGGCCTATGGCACATCGCCTTCAATATCACCGCCCTCGCTCGGCAGTCCGCCGCTCCGAGCAGGGCTACATTCTCCTCATGCTGATGTTGTTTGTGGCCTTGCTGGCAATCGCCGCGGGCGCGCTTGCTCCGACCATTGCATTTCAAGTCCGCCGGGACCGCGAAGAAGAGATGATTCACCGCGGAGTACAGTACTCGCGGGCCATCCGCCGCTATGTCAAGAAGACAGGTCGGTACCCCTCTCGCCTCGAAGAACTGGAAAACACTAACAACATCCGCTTCCTGAGAAAACGCTACAAGGATCCTCTGACCAACAAGGACTTCAAAGCTACTGCATGTGGGCGAAGTGCAATTGACCGGCGCGGCAGGCATAGCGGGAGCCGCAGCCCTTGGGGGGGGCACGATACCTGGCGCAGCGGCGATAGGTGCAGCAGCAATAGGTGCGGCGGGCGCGATGGGCCAGACTGGATCGCCGCTGGGAGGAGCCGGAGCCAGTTCGATGCTCGGCGGGAACAGTTCAAACCAGGTAGCCACCGGTGCCGGATCCGCGACTGGCACTGGGGATGACTCCGACCAGGACGCAGGCCAGTCCAAAGCGGGCTCGTCGGGACAGGCGGGTCAATCACCGAGAGATCGAGATCAAGACCGGTCAGGAGCGAGTGGCGACAAATTATCCAGCACAGGTGTTTGGCGGCGGACCGATCGTAGGTGTTGCCAGCATCAGCAAAGCGCAAAGCATTCGCGAATTCAATCACAAGAATCACTATGACAAGTGGCAATTCATTTATGATCCGACCATGGATCGCGGTGGCTTGATCACGACCCCGGCACAACCAGCGTTGCAGGTGGCCACGCCATTGCAACAGAATTCCTCTTCACCTGGAAACCAATCAGGACCTGGAAATCAATCAGGGTTCGGGCAAAGTCCAGCGGGAAATTCCTTCGGCGGACTGCAGAGTCCGCCGCCTGCCCAGCCTGCACAACAGCAGCAATAGATCATCAGGATTGCGGAGGTTCGCCTGGCCGGGCGGCGCCAGGCAACCGTCTCCACATGGCTTTCGGTGATTTCAAGACTATCGAGCCTGTGCGTCCATGATTCGATCAATTTCGATGACGCCTATCCATTGACCGTTGCGGGTTTCGGAGTAGACCAGGGTTCCGCCCAGCATTTGAGCCGCAGCAGCAGCGGGCACATCGCGATGGTATCCGAAAAAACGGGTCTTCCACTCCTGCCACAAACGCCAATTCTCCAGCAGCGGATGGGCAGGTTCATATTTGGTGGAAAATACCAGGGCCACTTCAAACTGGGAGCGGACGATCGGCAGCTGCCATCAGTTCCTCGCGCGCGAAGTTTTCAATACGAACCACCCGCATAGGGCGAGTCACGTAGCCGAGATAGGGACGGGTCAATTCGTCGCTGGCAGGCCAGGCGGTCAGAACGCGAGCCATGGGATAGCGCGCTTCCAGAAACTCTTCGGCATGCTGGTGCAGGCGGATGTAGTCTCGATACGCCAGATTATCTTCCGGCGCGAATCCATAGGGTGGATTGACGAACCATCCGGCAACGAACATCAGCGCAATGATCGCCACCACGCCGCGCCACCAGCGGACCCTGCGCCACAGCGTCGAAATGCCGATCAGGATGACCAGCGGAACTACTGGCAAGCATGTAGCGCGCCAGCTCCGCGCCGCCTACGATCGCCATCGCAAGCACATAGGCCAGGATCACAAAAAGCATGGCAAGTTGGCTGTTTAAGGCGATTCGCGGCCGCTCTCGATCAGGACCAGCTTCCAGATCCCTTTTATGATCTTGCGACAGGGAGGCGGAAGCCACATGGCGAACAATGTCGCCAGCAGTCAGCAGCAGTAGATGGAAATAGCCGAAGGTCTGCCACAGGCGGATGAGCAAAGCCAGCAGGATTCGCAGAGGCTGAAGCGTGCCCGCGACGTTGTAGCGAAAAAATTCCGGATTGCCGAAAACCATACCGGTCCGCAAATAGTGGTAGGCGTACCACGCCGTAAGCGGCAAGAGCGGAAACAGAAGCCAGGCATCGGAGTTCCGCAGATGGCGGCGAAACGCCAGTCGCCAGTTGCTTCCGTTTCTGAAACTGCGCAAGCCGCGACAAGCAGGTCCCACGCGAACAGCGCCAGCGGCGCCAGGATTGCGGTCTCTTTCGCCAGGGCCGCGAGCGAGAACCAGAGCGCGGTTTGCCAGGTTGCTGGCTTTTCACATAGCTGTGGAGACCCCAGAAGGTCAGTCCGGCTGCGACCAGATCGAGATGGGCGAGCGAACTTTGCGCGAAGAAGACAGGATAGAGCGCCGTACAGCAAGTCGCGCCGAACTGCGACTTCCCTGTTTGCGACCGTCTCGCCAGCCGGAACAGTCCAAGCAGGGAAAATGAGGCGACCAGCAGCATGGCGGTGCGTGTCACCACCGGCGCGAAGCCCGCAATTTTCCACCACAGCGCCAGATAGGCCATCACCAGCGGAGGATGCGCGTTGGAGGGCGTGGAGTGCGGAATCAGGCTTCCGCTCAGCAGCAGATCGCGCGCGGCCGGCACGTAGTAGCCGGCTTCGTCCCAGAAGTACGGCAGTCGCAGCAGGGGAGCGTGCAGACGCCAGCAGCGCCGCGAAAGTGAGAGCAAATAGCAGCGCGGGATGGATGCCGCGCGAGAGGATGGCCAGCGAGTTCTCAATGCGTTCGAGATGCGGGATGGACGCTCAGTGGACCGGACCGGGAGCCATCATACGCGGATCCAGTTTGATTTCGCCAAAGGTGCTTTCGTATCCGGCTACATTCTGCTGCAGGATGGCCGACAGGGCTTTCGCCTGCTGCGGGCTCAAATAGATGCCCTCAAAATTGTTGACCTCCACCTGGGTTTCGCTTTGCTGTTGCAGGGTACCGAAGACCAGAAAGAAATCCCAGACATTGACTCGCACCTGCACGCTGTTGGCATAGTGCTCTCGATACTCGCCGGTATTGATCAGTTTGATGTTGGGCTGCGTTGGATTCGACATAGGAAGTCAGTGTAGCGGGATTCGGCGGGAAAACAAAAGCGGGCCGAAAGCGGTTCGATCGGCTAGTGCGGCGCAGCGGAGAAAAATCATCCCGCCGACAGGATGGGGCCGTAGCTCGGCTTCAAGTCGGATCGGGCACGCCGTACCAGGTGAATTGGCCTCCGAGCGCGGTCGACAGATGCGGGATGTGACCTACTTCACGCTCGTAGCCCGCGGTGTAGGCCTGCACCCGGGTGAAATAGCGTTCGCTGAAGCCGGGCGGCTCGAGGGCCTGACTGTTTTCACTTTCGCCGAGCAGAAGTTCGTTGGTGCGATCCACATTTTCGATTCGGGTCCAGACGTAGTTGCGTTCAAGGAATCGCAGAGTCGATTCGAGCAGATAAGCTGTTGCCCACGTTGCCGCCGGAAGGATCCTGATTTCGTCCCCATAGCAGCAGCGATGCCCAGTTTCCCCTTTGCCATCGGACGGTTGTATTGAACTGAGGCGGTCATGCGACGAACGTCTTCAGCGGGAGCAAGCGACTCCGGGCTGTGCAGCTGCGCAATGGAATACTGCGCGCTCCAGTTCTGGCGGGATTGACGGTGACGCGCGCCGACCAGGAATCAATTTTTCCGGAGTTGATATTCCAGCGGAATTCGTCGGGCTCGCGCCCGTGAAAGCCCGAAGCCTTCCAGCCGCACATTGCGATGGGTAATTCCGACGGTAATGACATCCGCCGCAATGTGGGTCGAGTCCTGGAGGTGATGTCCGAGCGGCGCAATGGGATCTTCCGAAGCCGAGGCGCGGTGAGGATATGCAGTCGGCCCCATCGCGGGATCGCCCATGGGAGCGGCGTAGAAAGACAGGAGCGTCCGATCCGTCAGTTTGTAGTCATACAAAGCTGCGAGTTCCATGAAGAAATCGTGAGGGTGCTGGCCGTCCACGATCGGGCGCCCGAAGGCAGTTTCGCCCTGCTGGAAGAGTTCCGGATAGCGGCGGGTCGAAATCGTGGCCGGCTCGAAACTGAGCATGGTTCTGATGGTGAGGGTGCCGTTGCCGAATTTTCGTTGCGCCATCGGCATCCACCAGTTGGTTGAAAAGAATTTATCGAAGCCGCGGGGCCCGCTCTGCTGGACATCAATGAGGAAGGCTTCGCCATGAAACATCAAGGTCCAATTGCCTTTGGTGGTCATGAGCATGGATGCAGGCGTGGAGTTGGGTTCGGCATCCGTCCCCGACGTGGCATGATGCACCAATGACTCAATCATGGAGGAAGACTCCATGCTCGAATGATCCCGCTCCATTCCAGCCATCCCCGGCATCGATTGCGACTCTCCGGGCATATTCATGTTCATCTTGTCACCAGAATCCTGGGCAAGAGCAGTGCCCAGCGAAATCACGCTGAAGCGCAGAACGAAGATGAGCGCAACTAAAATGAAACGAACGAACTTTTTCCGCACCAATGTCTCCTGCGAAATCGATGGAATCGCCACAGCGACCAACCTGGCCGCTGAAACCACCTTTTCCGTAGAGACGTAGCTTTGCTACGTCTCCCACCACGGCCCTGGACGCAGAGCCACGCATGCCTCTACCGCGGAACTTTAGAGAGGACAATCGTCGAAGAGGTCAGTCGGTGGAATCTAGACGCGCAGAGGGGCGATATCGGGCGGGTCAACAGATGAGGCCGCGATGTGAAGAGCCTTGTGAAAGATGTTTCGGACTGGGATTTGGGCCAGCCTCATATGTGAAACCGGCCCAGCGGAATCCGGTCGCCAAGAAAGTGAAAACTGAAGGATGGCAAAATCGTGCCCGGCCTGACAGCAGCCGTAACTCACCGGTTGAGGAACAGGGACAGAGCCGTGCTGATGACAGCCTGCCGGCCGGCTGTGCAATGCAGGCATCGGCAATTCTTGCCTGATCAGTGCGACCGTGACAATCGCGGTAACCAGCAGCAACATCAGCAAGTTCGAGGCAGGCTTTTTCATGCTAAACGGCTTTTCATGCGAGGGCGTTGTCACTCCCAATGCCCTGTCGCGATAGATAGTAAATGCGCCTTTAACTGATGCCTTCAACTCATAATGATACATCCGAATCGACGTATCAGATAAAATATGCCCAGGCTACCGACTAGGTTCACAGTCCGTTTCGAGAACTTGCCAGGGGCGTTTGCTTCACCCGCAAGAATTCTAGCCCACAGGGTTTGCATCGGCTCATCCGAGACAAGCCGACATTTGTCGAAGAAATTCGCGATCCAATCGTTATCAACATTTTCAGGTTGTGACTCGGGGCCGACTTCTGGAAGTGCCTTGAGTGTGATCGCTTAGATATTTTCTTGTTTCTTGGCTTCTTCAACGAACAGACGGGACATGGACATGGCACGATGTTCGAGCTCCGTAATCTTAAGCCGCGCAACTGCTCGAATCTTGGCTTCTGTCCTTGCGATCCGTCTTATCTGAAAGGGATGGTATACTCCACCGACCGCATCAGACATTTGTTCGATGAGAACGGTTGCTGGCTTCGATACTTCGCCAAGATTGATTAGCGAGAATTTTCCCGATTCGCCCATGCTTCGTCTATCCTGGCAGCCATCTCGTATCAATCTCCCGCATAATCTCTTCGGCCCATCGTATTGCATCCGCTATCGCGCTCATCGTTGCAGGAACTCGCTTCCCTCCATCGTAGTTTGCCAGTTTCCGCGCTGCAAGAATCGCAGCCATAATTCCCAGGACGGGATTATCCACGGGCGAAGTTTGGCAGTTTCGCGTTTGCTTCGCTATGAGTATGATTCCGCAAGCAGGCGGATCATCTCGTTATATGCTGTCCAGCAACAAATCGGATTGGGAATAGCATAAGCATGAACGGCTTTGACTTCGCGATTCTGTCTTTCCTGAATACCTTCGTCCGTAAATCGTGGGCCTTTGATGCTGTCGTAGTTGTTGTGGAAGGAAACAGACTCTTTAAAGGCGGCTTTATTATTGCCCTGTTTTGCTGGGCTTGGATCAAACTTGGAGCAGGCGGGCGCAAGCAACGTGAAATTCTTCTCTACGGAATGCTGGTTTGCGCACCCGCCGTTCTTGTCGCCAGAGGCCTCGCCGTGTTGCTGCCTTTCCGGGTCAGGCCACTGCACAATCCCGAACTTCATTATCAGCTTGCCTATACACTCGATCCTAATGCTCTTGAAAAATGGAGTTCTTTCCCCAGCGACCATGCCACGCTGTATTTCGCCCTGGCGATCACGTTATTCTTTGTTTCGCGCCGCTGGGGCGCAATTGCGTTACTCTACGTTTTCTGTGTTATAGGTCTGCCGCGCGTGTATCTAGGATTGCATTACCCGACAGATATCCTCGCGGGGGCGCTCCTGGGAATTCTTGCGGCCTTGACCGTGCATTTGCGATCGCTCAGAGGACTGATCGCGGGCACGGCAATGCGATGGATGGACGCATATCCCGCGCAATTCTACATTTTCTTCGTTCTCCTTTCTTTCGAAAATTTTGAACTGTTCGAATCATTGCGGGCCATTGCAAAACTGGCGGTGAGCTTCTTGCAAGCTCTTCTGGGTCGCACACCGCACTAAGATGCGTGGTGCTAGCAATCATCGCTGGGATCATCGTCGCGCGGCACCAGGACACTGCCGACGATCTGTTCGGCGGACCACAGGGAAGCGCCCTAGGACCGACAAGATGGTCGCTGCTGCGATCCAGTGGGCGGACAGGATTCTCCGGAACATTGATAATGTCTTTGGATAGATTCCAGCCATGCCGCTGGCGTGACGGATCGGCCCTGGAGCGTGGAAGATTTTGGTAGCCCTCTGGGAAAGCCTATGAGCAACGGAGGGCGGAAAGGCAGGCAACATGGGTTATGAGCAGCCCTGCAACGAATGTCACACGCTGGGTGAAACGCCTCGCGGTGAGGACTGTCCAAACCGTAACGGAACTGGCTGGCTGGATGGCACCACAACTCATGACCCTCAGGCCCGGTTACCGAAAAAGGAAAAATCAAAGTGGCCCAAGACCAACTCTTCGGCTAGCTAGATTGAATAGTCGAACGCTGATATTGTGTAAACTCTCCATCCAGCCCTTCTGCCAGATCGAATTCCCGTGACAGCGACGCAGGGATGCCATGCGGCAAGCCCGCGCGGTGTCAAAGTGCTCTGACTGTGGAACGGCGATTTGTTCTGATTGCCAAACGGAGTGTTGCGGTTCTTCGTTCTGCCAGATCTGGTATGAACTACCACTCAACGGCTTCCTGCGTGAGAAAGCCCGTGCAGAATATGCTCTTTCTCGGCCCTCCATCGCACACAATCGGTAGACGTTAACGATGTTCGCTATCGAACAGAGTACCCACTGAGTAATATACAAAGGTTGACTGTGGCGAATCCTGTCCTACCATAGCGCCATGGCCGAAGAAATGACTGACCCTAGGTGGCGACACCTTTGCAACCTCGCTTTGTCGGAAAAGGATCCAGAGAAATTCCTTGAAAAAGTGGCAGCCGCTCGCAGTGCCATTCTTGATCGGATCGAAAACAGTGGACAAACAAACACGGAACAAAGGGCGCTCCACGATGCTTTAGGAACGCTGAGTAGATTACAAAAGGTAGCGATGTCGAAGATGCAGGCCGGAACTTCCAGGGTTGCCGTTCGAAGAACTACCACATAATGACTTCGTGTAGGAAGCCCGTTCAGTACGAACGCAATCCCTGTCCTGTAGTTGACAAACGTCCAGCGTCAGCGATCCCGTTAATCACCCTAGCCCTGTTAAACTTTCGATAGGTGATCGTTGGACCACGAAATGAAAGACTACGCGGACTCTCTTTACGGACGACTTGTTGCGGAGTCCAGCCGCATGGTGACTCGTGCAAGAGGTGCGCTTTCTAACGCACGAATTACACCCTCGGCGGGTTGCAGTGGCGCGGCAGTGGCGGCGATTACAAGCTAAAGGGAGCGCGAGAACGCGCCCGCAAAACCAAACCCGACTACAAAGAAGGCCGCAAAAGGTTCGGGCATCTTGCTGGTGAACCTGAGACTATCGCGCGGATACAGGAGTTACGCAAAACTGGCAAGTCACTACAGGCAACCTGCGACACCTTGATGGATGAAAAGCGCCCGACCAGGAAGCCCAAAGAAGGCGGCAAGATGGTTTGGCGTCCTACCCAACTTGTTAACATTCTCAGAAGTGCAGGGCTGAAATAATTCTTGGCCTGCGCTGCGCGTTTGCATAGACGCGAAATTTGTTTAAGGGGTCTTCGTTGTCGCATCGGGCTCTGCTTCGACGGTGACTTGAATCTCCGCGCCTTCCTTCAAAGCCACCTCTTCGCCATGCTGATCAACCAGGACATTCTCAATGCGAATCTCCCGGTACAGCTCCTCGGCACCCTCTATAGAGATTTGCGCCTTCTCAGGAAGTCCCGGATGTAACGGTTTTATGACCCTCTCAACAGTTGCTGGCAACGTAACGCTCGGCTTTTCATCAGAGTTTGCAGAGCCCTCCCCCATCGCGACACCCCCTTGCAAAGTGATTGAAAGACCAACCACCTGCGCCAGTGTAAGTGCTTTTCTGAGAGATCTGCAATTCAGATCTCTGTACGCTACCGCTCATAGAAAAGCGCACCTAATGGTTTCGATTAGACTAAGAATATGGCGAAGACCAGCATTCGCTCTAAACCAATTCGCACGGTGCCATCCACACTTCTCTGTCCTTTTTGTTCGGCGCTACCCGGCTAGGCTTGCAAAACCAGCGGCGATCGGGATCTACGCCTCGCCCTTGGTGTTCCTATTCGACTTGTTCACGTTGCCCGCATCACCAAGGCCGCGCAGCTCGACCTAGATCGCTAGCAAGCTAGGCTCTCAATGGTGGCTGGAGACTCCTATGTACGATCGGGAAGTGATAGCAAAGTCGCGTGCGTTGCGGCGGGAGCTTTCCGATCTAGTTGCCGCCGATCAAGAACACCGAACAAGAGGATATGTAATTTGGTCTGATCAGAAGCAGCATCAAGAGCGACTCGCCCGTGTCCATGAAATCAAAGCGGAACTGGCGAAACTGGCACGACGCAAGATATGAATGCGTTACCCCTTCGCCATATCCTAGATCGAGGCCATTCTGCGGCGCCAGCGCCGTCCGATTGCGCTTACGACCAGATACCCAAGCGGCCAGTACCCGACAAGCTGTAGGAACCCAATACGCCAACCGTTCCACATGCCTGGACGACCATATATTCGTAGGAATAATCCCAATTCTGGGTTCTGGATGACCATCGCGGCCAGGGTTGAGATTGCGGCAATCCATAGGATCTTGCGGAGTAGTGGTCTGAGCCTTGCCATCCCTGCACCTTGACGCATCCCCCACAGTGAAGGACCCACAACCAAAACTGCCTGCACGACCAGAGGTAACATTTCGCGGTAAAACGCCAACGCAAAAACCGGTGCGTTGGGATCAGGCAGAGAGGGAAAGCCGAACGTACGGTGTACGTATTGAAAATAATAAGCAAAATATCGAGGTGCTCCCACGAGCGCTCCGAACCACAACATGAGACAGAAGAGAACGCTATTTGTCTGGATCATGCGGCGCGATACGGCCCCGAGCACAAAGCCACTCGTCCATGACCAGCAAACCAGCGTCAAGTATCCTTTGAAGACAAGTAATGCGGTCTCGGCAAACACACGCCAAAACCCGGCGTTCACAAGATCACCCCATTTCCAGTTGTTCGCGTACATCCAGAAATAGACGGCGCTCCCGTCAGCCGTGCCTCTGGAAGTGATCGAGAGCAGCATTCCAAGCGGGGCAACCAAGCTCACAAGTGCTAGCCAAGGTCGCCAGTGCGTCCAAGGAGCTACCTGACGCCTGACGACTAGCCCAAGCACATCACGCAGCGCTTGGACGCCAAGCGCGCCGGACTCCGCGAGATCACCGCGCACCACGTCTCGTTCGTCGGGGTGGAGCATCAGGGACAAAATGTCGACCATCCGCCAGCAGACTCGAATCATCATCGGACCGCGACTCGGTTCGTCTCCCATGAAACACCTCGGCTAACCCGCTTCACTGCAGCGTAAAACTCGCTTGCAGCACGGCCGCCCATCGCAGTAACGCGCACCATTCGCTTGGGTCGGCCACCTCGTTGCGGTGTCGGATCACCCATCCGTGTCCTGATGAAGCCCTTCGCCTCTAATCGATCCAGGGTCGTATAGAGTGCTCCGATGGAGCACCGTTGCCTGGTTGCGTCCTCAATTTCTTGCCGGATCGCAGCCCCGTAGGCATCTTCGCCCAAGCGCGTCGCCGCGCTGAGAATTAGGTATTCGAACTCGCCTAGCATATTAGTATCACATTGTGATATTAATAAACATTCGTGTCAAGCTGGAAATCGTGACGGTGGAATGGTCAAGTCCTGGATTGTTGCAGTGAGGAAGTGATGAACCGGCCCCTGAAGGAGAAGAAAGTCGTACGATGCTGGGAGGAGCGTACCATGAGATGCCGGATTGTGATTGGTCTGGTGTCAGCAATCATAGTTGTGCTCTACGGCGGGATTCGTGTGTCTCATCGCTACCATGCGAAGCCATCGCTTATTCCGGCAATATCCCGAGGGCACGATGCGCCGAACTTCGCGCTATCAACTCCGGACGGCAAGATCGTCCATTTGTCCGACTATCGAGGGAAGGCCGTTCTGCTTAACTTCTTCGGAGACACGTGTGCACCGTGCCTGCAGGAAAGCCCTTGGCTGGTCGAGATACAAAAACGAGACAGAGCAAAGGGTCTTGAAATCATAGGAATCGAGATGTACGGCGCATCAAATGATGCCATAAAGAGCTACGCGAAAGAGTTTGGCACAAACTACGTGCTCGTTCATGGGAATGAAGCCGTGGGGGATGAATATGGAGTTGGGAGTTTTCCGACGAGTTATTTTCTTAATGCCAGAGGCACGATTGTTACGGCTACAGTCGGACTGCATAGTGAGAGCGAGACCGAAGAAAGGGTCGGGGCAGCGCTCCGCAGCCAGTGACCATATAACTTGGTTGCTGGCTGTCGCGGGTACTGCTACTGTTTTCTTCCTAGTGCCAGTTGCACGCTCCTGCCAGGATTGTGATTGAGCAACTGCTGGGTTTTTCAGCGGTGACGTGGAACGTCCGCGAACTCAACAAACTGGTTGCTTTCTCTTGCGCGAGTTCCACAGCTCTGGAATTGTTCTCCTGCCAGCGCGTGCCGTCCCATCAGCAGAAGGCCCCAGCAGAGTTAATTCCGATACCCTCGACGCAAAGCAGATTTTCACCATGATCGCGTAAGAAGCCGTGAGAGTTGCCGATTGGAGTCAAATTAAAGCCGTCAGGAGCGCTCAGGCCCGAGTTGTGGCTCAAGGGTATGTTGGCCACAGGCTATGAATTCGGGTTTCGCAGTAGTGAGCTGACTGGACTCAACAGGTGGATCTCAAGGACTGCACGATTTGCCTTGATCCTGGCGACACCAAAAATGATGAAGGCAGCACGATCAAGATGACAGCCGAGGGTTACGATCTCCTGAAACGGTGTGTGTCTGGAAAATCAGCAGATGATTTCGTATTCACCAGAGATGGCAAGCCAGTACTAGATTTTCGGGGAGCATGGTGCGCGCTCTGCGTAAAGGCTGGCTTGGGGAACATACGTGGGCAAAGACAAACGAGGCAAACAACTTTATGAAGGGCGGCTCTTTCACGATCTCCGGCGCTCGGCGGTGCGGAATATGGTCGCTGCTGGAATTCCTGATCTGGTGTTTGACCGCTATAATGTGGTCTCAATTTCCGATGTGGCAGAAGCGACGCACAAGGTAGAAAATCGGAAATTACAGGTTAAAATGAAACTGACACCAAAACCTGCACCAATGCTTCAGAGGGAAAACCGAAAGTCGTTGAAGACCGCATAAATACTATGTGCCGGGATGGCGGAATTGGCAGACGCGTTGGACTTAGGATCCAATGCCCAAAAGGCGTGCAGGTTCAAGTCCTGTTCCCGGCACCACACCTAAGCTCCGGGGAGTAATCAACTTAGACCACCTTCGCAGATTTTTTGCTGGTCACGACTTTGGCCAAAATAGGGGAATCATGGCCAAAATCATGGCCAATTTCAGAAGGGCGTTCAGAAAGTCGTTTTGTTTCCCTGAGTGCGACCGCTTCTGCGCAGTCCTTATCGTCCACGATGTTGTAGCGTTCGAACATGGTGCGAGTCTCCCAGCCACACATCTTCATGATGACCGACTCTGGCACACCGGCCCTACGATACGAACGTGCAGCGGAGCGCCCATCTTCAAGGGTAACGTCGCCCGATTCACCGATTCTACCCTTCGGATAAATCAGCTGGACCTTAACGATCCCTTTTCGAGATGCATTTTCGACGTGACCATTCACGATGATCGTATCGATTGGACACTCGGCGTGTAAGAATGCACCCGAACAGATCGCGCAAATAGACAGGGTGGCAATGAGGGCTTTGAAGACGCCGTAAACCATGGCGAACCTCCGCTCAACCGAGCGATTATTCCACGATTAGGTAGGTGTTGTAACATCGCTTCTACCCCCACAATCCCGCTTTTTAAGGCAAAAAACGCCCTACTGGCGCGGCTGTCCCAAGCCCGCCAGAACGACGATCTGCCCTCACCTGTGCTTCGATGCCTCCCAGAATTATCGACGAAATTAGACTGAGATACTTCAAGCAACTTGTAAAAGTTCGCTTGTACGCGTCAGAACCGGGTGGACAGCATAGATAGCGTCGCTACAGCATCCCTAAGGCGCACACCATGCGCAGACTGCATCCGGCTCGAAGCCTTCAGCTCCAGCCTGATCCGGCCAGAGATCTTCGTGTTCAGGCCGTCGTCACCTCTTTCACTGAGCACGTTTCGAGGGCTTTCCGTGCCTACTCCAGCTTTGCGTACTCCGCCTTGGCTTCCTTCAGGATGGGGATGTCGGGGTCGGCGGTTCCGCTGAGTTCGAGCCTACTACCGACTGCCGATACCCGCTGGCTGCTTCGCCGGAGCCAGCAAGATCAGGACTGCACCGATGCCAGCAAACACAGCCGAAGCGATCAGCAAACCTTGGCGCTCGTTTGGAAGGTGAACTGCCATGACCGTCATGACGGTGGCATGAGCAATATTCAACCAGGCGGCGAAGACGGTCACCGCGCGATTCACTGACGGATTACGCGCAGCCAGCAGCAGGAAAATCCCCATCATGACATAAAGACTAAGCCCCATTGGCAGGGAGTCCTCCTTGTTCGCCTGCCAACCGCTGCGCACAGACGTAATCAAGGGATAAACGCCAGCGACAAATATCAATCCAAACAATACCAACAGAATTCTTAGCGCCCGTTCTCGCCACATGGCGCCCTCCTGTTCGCGGGGACAGTTACAGCATAGTAGCTCAAGCGACTATTGCAGCTTCCCATACTCGGCTTTGGCTTGCTTCAGGATGGGAATGTCGGGGTGGCGGCGAAAGCTCGCATCGACTAGCTATTGAGGCAGTCCCACCTTCCGCACCAACTCAGCAAACCGTGGGTCGGAACGCAGGGGGTCGAGTAAGAAGTCAGTCTTCAAACCCTCCAGCTGCCAGGATCTACGCTCCTGATAAGCGGTGTTGAGCCACCGGAAAGCCTGATCTTTGTCTCCCAAGTCGGCATAAAGAGCGGCAATGCTGTACGCAGACGAGTAACCGGTCTTGCGCTGTGCTTGCCGGATTTCAATGCCTTTGGTTAGAGCGCCCTTCCAGCCCGCTGAACGAAATCCTTGTTCCAGGGCAGAAGCGAATTCAGACTTCGTTCCGGTCGCCGGAAAGCTGTCCATAGACCTTCCATTCTTCAATGACCTGCGGGTACATGCGTTTCCCCCAATACGCTTGGGCCAAATATTTGTGCACATCGGCGAATGTCGGGTTCTCATCTGCCACCTTCTTGCAATTCGGCAATGGCCTCGTCGTACTGTCGCGCATCGATGTGAACCTCTCCGACCGTCTGCGCTGATGATCGGTGACAGCGGATCAAGCTGGTGAGCACGATTGATTTCAGCAAGGGCCTCCTGCTCCCTGCCACCAATCACGCCGAGATCCAGTGCGTACCAATGGTGTGCCGTGGCATCATTGGGATCGAGTTCCAAAGCCTTCTTGTACTCAGCCTCGTCCTCCGGCAAAATCCCAGTCGTACTCCATCTCGTTGCCACCTAGAACGGCATGGGGACGAGCCAAGGTCGCGTCCAGCTCCAGCGCCTTGCGGGCAGCGGCATTCGACTTCGGGAAGTTTTCGCTCGGACTGCCACCATATTGAGTCATGTGCCATAGGCATCGGCCAGACCCGAATACGCCAAAGCGTAGCCGGGGTCTTTGGCGATGGCTTGATTGAAATAGGAGATTGCGGTGGCATGGTCCGAAGGAGTTCGTTTGTTCCAGGAGTAACGCCCCTTCAAATACAACTCGTAGGCTTCTGGATTTTGCGTGCCTTGTTTGGTGACCTGCTGCTTTTCTGAACTGTTCAGATTGGAACGCAGCTTTTCCGCGATGTCGCCCGCAATCTGCTGCTGCAACGATATGATGTCTGCGCTCTTGCCGCTGTAGTGCTGCCCCCAAATTACGGTGCTGTCCCGAACATCGGTAAGTTCGGCACTCACTTCGATGCTGTCACCTCGTGGCACCACTCGTCCGCTCACCAGCGCCGACACGCCCAAATCGGTGCCCGCCTTCTGTGCATCTACGTCCTTCCCTTTGTAGCGGAAGACCGTGTTGCGAGACTTCACCTTGAGCTGGGGTACATGGGCTAGGCTGTCGATCAAGGACTCTGTGATGCCGTCGCTGAGATAGTCGGTATTGGCATCTCCACCCCCATTGGTGAAGGGCAGCACGGCAATGGAATCAATCTGGGCTGCCCTGCCAGATCGCAGGTACCAAGCACCACCTGCCGCCAGTCCGATGGCGGTGATGCAGGCGGCTAGGACGATCCCAGAGCTTGCGACGTTTGAGCGTCTTGTCAGGTAATGCTTGCGTCCGGCAGCGATTCTGGTGGACTCGGTATCGCGCTTCAGCCGTTGCAGGTCGGTTCGAATGTCGGATGCGTGTCTGGTACCGGAGATTGCGATCTTTCTCCAAAGCCTTATTGATGATGCGCTCCAGTTCGACTGGCAAGTCAGGATTCAGCCGTACTGCCGAGGTTGGTGCCCCATCCAGAATCGCCTTGAAGATTACCCCAGAACTTTCTCCACGGAACGGCAACGTCCCAGTCGCCATTTCGTACAGCACAGCGCCGAACGAGAACAAATCCGTTCGTGCGTCCAGTTCCTTGGCTCGGACTTGTTCCGGCGACATGTACGCGATAGTTCCCATCGCTGTCCCCGGACTGGTCAGATGTTCGCCACTCGATTCGACCGTCGCCTGCGACATTCCCGCCGCCGCTTCCATCACGGGGCTGTTCATGGTAGTAACTTTCGCCAATCCAAAGTCCAGAATCTTGGCGTGTTCCCGCTTGGTGACAAAAATGTTGGCGGGCTTGATGTCTCGGTGAATGATGCCAGCGGAGTGGGCAGCATCGAGCGCATCAGCAATTTCGATTGCCAATGACAGCAGAGTCTCCGTTTCCAGTGGCCGCCCGCCAATCCGGTGCTTCAGCGTCAGCCCGTCCAGAAACTCCATGGCGATGTAGGACTGGTCGCCATTCTTGCCGATGTCGTAAATCGTGCAGATGTTGGGATGGTTGAGCGCGGAGGCGGCACGAGCTTCACGTCTGAAACGTTCCAAGGCTTGCGGGTCTCGGGAAACGTCATCAGGCAGGAACTTGAGCGCGACGAAACGACCTAGCTCGGTATCCTCGGCCTTGTAGACGACGCCCATACCACCGCCGCCGAGCTTCTCGATGATGCGGTAGCGCGAAATGGTTTGACCGATCATGTAGTTGATGCGCTCACTGCGGCAGACCCATCCGGCGCAGCAGGTCGGCGTAGCGCGGGTCGGAGCGCATGCCCGTACCAGAACGGGTCTACTGCTAGATAGGGCATGCTAGCCGAATGCTCCTCGTAGGCCTTTTCGAGCAACCGGAACGCCTCGTCTTTGTCGCCGAGGCCCGCATAAATCGCTGCAAGCTGATAGAAATCGACATAAGCGTGCGAGGACAAATCCTTGAATTCTTGGGCGATCTTCAGCGCATCAGCCCGCCTGCCCGAGACGGCATAAACCCAACCAAGGCCGTAGCAACGAACTGGTTCTCTGCTGCTACAGCTTTGTCCTGATCAGGTAATTTTGTCGTATTCGGCAAGGGCTTGCGGATACATGCGCTTCATCGCGTATGCCCAAGCCAGTCAGGCCCGAATCCACCGGAAGCGTTTGGATTAAGGTCGAGCGCCTTCTGGTATTGAGCAATCGACTCATCGTATCGTCGCATGAACAGATAGACGATACCCAGATTGGGCAACTATTTCCGGTGACAGCGGGTCAAGCTCTTGTGCCCGCTGCGCCTCGGCGATGCTCTCATCAAATCGCGCTCTCGTTAGCAGGCATTCGGAATACCGATCATGGGAGAGCAGCACTGTTCGGGTTTAGCTCGATTGCCCGCTTGAATTCTCGCTCGGCACTTGGCCAGTCCCAGTCCGAAGAATACGGCATATGCCAGTGCAGCATGTGCCTCGGCGAGACGTGTCGTCAAGTTCAAGCGCCTTCATTGCCGCCGCCTTCGCTTTCGGAAAACTGTCGCTAGGTGGTAGATAGATCCATCCGCCTCCAAGCGCAGAGTAAGAGTCAGCCAGACCCGCGTAGGCGAGAGCGTAGCTGGGGTCTTTGTCGATTGCTTGTTGGAAATACTCGATGCCTTTCTTTAGCCCGTCTGCTGTTGCTTGGTTTGGCGTGATATCTGCCCTTCAGATAAAGCTGATAAGCCTCAGGATTTGTCGCGGACGATTTCGCCAAACGTGTCTTTTCTTCGCTCGTCAGCCGTACCCGCAGATTTCCAGATATGGCTGTTGCGATCTCCTGTTGGACTGAGACAATGTCAGCGAGCTTCCGGCTGTACTGCTCGCCCCAAAGCTGTTTGTCCTCGCGTGCGTCCACGAGTTCGGCACTTACCGAGAGATCGTCGCCCTCGCTGAATGACTCTGCCCGTGACCAACGCCTCCACGCCAAGCTCCTTCGCCACCTTTTGCGGCTCGATGTCACGCTGCTTGTAACGGAAAGCCGACGTGCGAGAGATCACCTTCAGATTTGGGAGACCCGACAATCTGTCGATGATGCCCTCGGTGATTCCGTCGCTCAGGTATTCCGCGTTCGGATCACCGCTGGCATTGGCGAAGGGCAGTACAGCGACCGAGTTGATGCGGGTGCGACCACTGCTGCCAAAATAGAACGCTGCCACTGCAATGACTGCGATGACGAACACGAAAGCTACTGCGCCGATCAACATCGATCCGTCGTGACCAGCGGGGGATTGCTGCACCACTCGCTACCGTCTTGCCCGATTCTGTGTCCCGCTTCAGCCGCTTGAGATCAGTGCGAATGTCGGAGGCATGCTGATATCGAAGGTTGCGATCTTTCTCCAGACACTTGTTGATGATCCGTTCCAGTTCTGCTGGCAGGTCAGGATTCAGCCGCACCGCCGACGTTGGTGTCCCATCCAGAATGGCTTTGAAGATCACACCCGAGGTGTCGCCCCGAAATGGCAGCGCTCCCGGTAGCCATCTCGTACAGCACAGCACCGAACGAGAACAGGTCGGTGCGAGCATCGAGTTCCTTTGCCTCGCACCTGCTCCGGCGACATATAGGCCACGGTGCCCAGCGTCGAACCGGGACTGGTCAGATGTTCCTCCGAGTCGATGGTCGGGGCGCTCATGGCAACGCTCTCCGGCTTCAGCGAGACCTTCGCCAGCCCGAAATCGAGAATCTTCGCCTGACCTCGATTCGTGACGAAGATGTTCGCGGGCTTGATGTCCCGATGGACGATGCCCTTCGAATGTGCCGCGTCGAGCGCGTCGGCGATCTGGATGCCCAGATCGAGCACCGTTTCGATCTCCAGCGGCTTGCCAGCGATCCGGTGCCGGAGCGTCTGCCCCTCCAGCAGTTCCATGGCGATGAAGGTTCGCCCATCGGCCTCGTCAATCTCGTAGATCGTGCAGATGTTCGGGTGGTTCAGGGAGGACGCAGCCTTGGCCTCCCGCTGGAAACGGCTGAGGGCTTGTGCGTCGTTGGCGAGTTCGTCGGGAAGGAACTTCAGGGCGACGTGGCGACCGAGCTTGAGGTCTTCCGCCTCGTACACCACGCCCATGCCCCCGCCGCCGATCTTGCGGAGGATGCGGTAATGGGAAACCGTCTGCCCCACGGGTTGGGAGGGCGTGGACACTGGCGGGAATGTTAGGGGAGGATTAGGGAAGGTCAAATGGATTACCGAAGTATGCGACGTAGGTTCCGACGACGGCAAGCTGCCCTCACACAAAATGCGCTCGCGCCGACTGAATCCTGAAAAGGTGAGGCGTTTGCGTTCAGATGCCCATATACCATGAGAGACCGTATTCCGGGTCGCTCGCGCCCCATCCTTTACCGATGTTTTTGACAGTATCGGTGACTGTGATGCGCGAAAGGTATTTCTTGCTTTTTTGACGAGTTGCCGTGGAACACGCACTCGTAGGGGCGCACCGTGCCTCGTGGGAAGCTCTTGCCCATTCATACCACGCACCAGCAGCGTTTGCGGATGAAGTGCTTCCGGCATGTCGATACTGTCCCATTCGTCGTCCAGTGTGAAGAAGACCACCCACTTCGCCTCGGGTCGCACGCCGACCAAGTTCAAGACATATGACAATGGAACGCCGCTCCATTCTGCAATAAACGACCATCCCTCTTCACAAGCCTGATGGGTGATTTGGCTTCGTGAGGGAAGACGCTTCAACTCAGCAAGTGAAAAAGTTGATGGACGTGCGACTAGACCATCCACTATGAGGTGCCAATCGGCAAAGCCGCCAGCCAGCAAGCGTTGGTAGGTATCACTTGTCGGAGGTTCGCCGTTGACGGGAATGATCTTTGAAATCTGGCTGCGACTGAATTCACGGGCAAGTGAGTGGTGACCCATCAAGATGCGCTGGACTCCATAAGTGAGCGATTCTCCAGCGCCAAAGAGGCCGTTATGATCCGGCGCTAAGAACCCATAATGATCGGCAATTCGTGCAGCGGCATCGAGTCCGGCGATGCCGACGGCAGCCGTCAGTCCGGCGGTGATCAAGTTGCGGCGCGTGATGAACTCGCTCATGTTCGCTCCTTTGGGGCGGTAATGTCACCGATGATCATGGCCCGAACGCGGGTACTGAATCCAGCGAGGCAAATCATGGCAAGGTGAACCACGAGGAATAGAACCAGAATGCACGCAACGAAAAAGTGAATAGTGCGTGCCGACTGCTGGCCTCCAAAGACAGTCACGAGCTCGGGGAATACAGATGTAACCGCTGGAGACATTGCGAGACCTGTCCAGAACATCAGAGGAAACATAACGAAGATGACCAGCAGATACGTGAGTCGCTGGAGAAGGTTGTAGGTTAGTGCCTCTTCTTTTGAGGGTCGCTTGAAGCGTAGGTGATCCAAAATGACAGGACGAACCTGTCTCCAACTGAGGTTAGACCTTGAAGGCAGTAAGTTCCTTCGGAAATGGTGTGTAAAGACTCCACCCACAACATAAATCACGCCCGTGAATAAGCTAACCCAAGCGGATAAGAAGTGGAGGTATCGTCCCGGGCCGCGAATCGGCACATCCAACACGAATGGCAGCGGGAGATTGATTAGCGAAGGGCCGCCGCGAACGCCGATTTCGCCCCAATATAGGCGCGGATGCGCTAGCAAAATTGCTATCCCGCTGATCACAAGACAGAGGAAGCTGGCTGTGGTGATCCAGTGAGTAATGCGAATGACAGCAGAATGACGAGGAGCAGGCCGACTCTCCGGTTGAGGGATCGTGATCCCTCTAACGTGCGCCGCTTCCGCCATAACGCCGAGATCATAGCACAGGAATTCTCTCACGTGGCACGCGAGGATCACGGTTCAAGCTTGTTCTAGCAACTCCGTCCGAAACTTCGGAGCGCGTGCTGCCGACCTTGCCTTGAACTTGCCTGTGCTTCCAAGTCTAAGATGACTCTGGTATTCGCCGACTCCGGCGCTTCTTAGCTATGTGGATTGCGCCCTCGCGGTCTAGGCGGCTAAAGTTCCCTTGTTCGGGCGTCGCATCTTTCGCAAACGACGAACTTGCATAATGACCTCGGTTACCATCAGCGGTACAGCCCAATTCGCCCATCCGCTTATGTCGTTCAGAGCGTCGACTCCAATTCGCCGAGCCACGAACGTCATGTCAGGGATAATCCTGTCACCTACGATCCCGGCACATGCGAGAACGTAGGCACGAATCATCCAATCCTTATGTACCTGCACGTTTCCTACGCGGATAGCATAGTAGGCAATCGCAGCCGCTGCCAACCAGAACAGCCCGTTCAGAAAAAGACCGAAGCCAAACACGATTCCGCCGGTTCGCGGATGCAGTCCCATGTATAGGGCGGAGCAGCCGACGAACGTCCCCGTCATCAGAAAGATCCTGCCACACCAGACATGGAACGTCATATTGCGCATGCGAAGTCCCGTCCAAAACTGCAATGAACCCGTAGAGATCATCGTCACCGCACATGCAACGTGCGTTCGGATGAGGATGCGCTCTGACCAGAATGCCTTGAAACTGTCCGGCGTGTAGTGGAAGAGATAGTGAAGAGCATCGCGGCGTACATAGTAAATGATGGAACCCAGAAGCACTGCCCAAGCTGTGCTCTTCCAAGCAAGACCGAACCAGTCCCGATCCGATGGAACCGAAGTTGTCGAGAGTGCGATGGTATCTTTCATGTAGGCCTTTTCTGACCAAGAATCATGAAGGAGTCGAGCGGACGGAGCTTACACGAAGAATTCGTCTGCGGCAACGAAGCAAGTAAGAAGAAGCGGGACGCCCGCCACCATGCGCGAATCGCCCTGACTATCGGGAAGGTCGCAAGCCTTTCGGTTTTTTCGCTGGTGCGCCTGAAACGCTTAAGCGGGTGAAGAGGCTATGTGGGTGGCCATTCATGGGGGTAGGCGGAACTATCAGCGACAGAATGCGTAATCGGAGTTTTATTGCGCCCTAGCCCCGCTTTCTTGCCCGGCGTTTACTCGGATTCCGGTTGCCTGTGCAGCAGTGTTACGAGGGCTTATTGGCTCTCTTGATGATGTTTGAAACCTGATTAGGAAACCACTGCCCGCCTGCCCTTGTCTTGCGCCCCTCCGCGTTAAGCTGACGAGTGATCGCGGGCAGCTTCAAACCAGAAGCATGCAACTCCATCACGCGGGCTATTGTCTCAGTTTCACCAGGGCGGAATCCAAACGCCTTTCTCCCTTCGCGGTATTCAGGATCTTTGGTTTTTGCCCGCGTCCGTGCTGCTTTCAACTTCAGTGCAATCATCTTTGCGTCCAGCTCTGCAAAAATGCCCATCATCTGCCTCATGGCTGTACGCATCGGGTCATCGTCAAACAGATCCGGTTCGGTCGCGCTAATGATCTCAAATCCGTTTGTCTTGATGTAGGCGATGGCACTTTCCTGGATTGTTAGCTTGCGGGATAGTCGGTCAAGCCTTTCGATAACAACCAGCTTGATGCCGTCCGAGTAGAGAGCCGCTAACATGGCTTGCATTCCTGGTCGATCTTCTAACGGCGTCTTGCCTGGAAGAACGTCACTGAACCACTGCATAATACGGACGCCGTGCTCCTTCGCCCATTGCCTGATTTTGTCTTTTTGTCTCGGGAAACCGTCGCGGTCGTCAGCTGCTTGACCAGGACCGCTCACGCGAAGGTATCCGAAAGCACCTCTCATAGCTGCCCTTTCCGTATCCGCTTTATCTGATCTGCGTCAGCCTTGAACTTGCGCTCAGCCGTGATCTGCTCGAATGTGAAAGTACGCGGCTGCATCTGCACGATCTGTTGGAGCAGGGCAACGTCATTAGCGTTGCAATCACGGCGTAGGAACCTCGTCCTTCCCTGTTTGTCCTTCGGGAAGTCAATAATCTCGCCATTGTGTAGTTGCCAAGTTCCACGGCGTTTGTGCCGTGGCAATACTTCAGGTTCTGAAGCCAAAGCCTCCCGCATAGTATGCAGACGTTCCTTTATTTCCTGTACCAGCATGGGGGAGGGCAAACCCCTCTGCGCCATAAATCGCGCCTCTACTTGGAGGATGGCTGCTCCCATACGCCTGATGAATGGATGGCTCATTGAATGACCACTCCCGCCCGCGCCCTACGTGGGCAGGATGATGACTCAAGCTGCCCGTTCTGCCCGCTCACTGCTACGCTTGCAGTGGACTATCTGAGTGTTCTCGCCGTACTGCACGCCATGCCAGATGTAGCCGTCTGGACCGTAAAACCAAACGTCCAGCCGCTTGCCCGCGACATTGTGTCCGCCCTGGGTAATACGCTGTACGGGGAAGGAAAGCGTATCCGGCCAGTTGCCGACCTTCCAGCAACCATCGTTAGGTTTGTGGATACTCTTGCGCGTCAAGTACAAGGGCAGACTGCTGCTTTGCCCTTTCTCAATCATGGCTGTGCGATCCCTAACAGCGATGCAGGAATAGCAGACGCGATCTCCATTCGGCAATGTGGCGTATCCAATCCCGCCCTCAGCCTGAATCGGTTTGTCCAAGTTGCAGTCAACGCAATGGAAGGTCATGCTGCCCTCCCGTTTGGTTCGTAGTTGCTGACGTAGGGAATTGGACAGATGCGCGAGATAAGACGCATTGACACCCCGCGTCTCGCACCTTCTTGGCAATAGTCGATAGCTTCCTGCAGATAGGCGAATTGAGCGACTAGCAGGCTGCTGAAAAACTACTCCCGCTCCACAAGCGAGTCGTGTTAAGAGTGGGGGATGCGAGGCACAGATCATCAGCAGAGTCAGATGTTCAGTTATTTGTCGCCGGAAACGCGGGTGCGGAAAGATCATCCGCTGCGAGCGATCCGGTTGATGGTGGACGAAATACTGGCTCAGTTGTCGCGACGATTCGACAGCATGTACGCGAGCGCTGGCCGACCTTCGATACCCCCGGAGAAGCTGTTACGGGCGCAGTTGCTGCAGATGCTGTATTCGATTCGCAGCGAGCGGCTGCTGATGGAGGAGATCGATTACAGCGTGCTGTTTCGCTGGTTTGTAGGCTTGAACCTGGACGACGAGGTGTGGGACGCGACCACGTTCACTAAGAACCGGGACCGGTTGCTGGAGGCCGAGGTAGCCGAAGAGTTTCTGGCACAGGTGGTGGAACGAGCGCGGAGCCAGGGGCTGACTTCGGACGAGCACTTCACAGTGGATGGGACATTGCTGGAAGCATGGGCGGGGGCAAAGAGTTTTCAGCGGAAGAACTGCAAGACTCCGCCGCCGGACGATCCTGGCAACCCCACGGTGAACTTTCACGGCGAGAAACGGAGCAATGAGACGCACGCATCGAAGACCGATCCCGATGCCCAACTGGCACGCAAGAGCCGTGGGAAGGAGGCCAAGTTGAGTTACAGCGGGAATCTGTTGGTGGAGAACCGAAACGGATTGATCGTGGACGCAGAAGTGTTCGAAGCCAATGGGACAGCGGAGCGCCACGCAGCGCTGGTCATGCTGGAGCAGCTTCCTGGTACGAAGCCAGTGACCGTGGGCGGGGACAAGGGATATGACACTGCGGATTTCGTGGCCGAGTGCCGCCATATGCGAGTGACACCGCACGTGGCGCAAAACGATGGGCGCAGAGGCGGGAGCGCCATTGATGCACGGACCACGCGGCACGTCGGCTATGGAATCAGCCAACAAAAGAGGAAGCGCATCGAAGAATGTTTTGGATGGCTGAAGACAATCGCATTGCTGCGGAAAGTGCGCCATCGCGGGATCTTCAAAGTGGACTGGGTGTTCACCTTCGCCTGTGCCGCTTACAACCTGGTGCGTATGCGGAACCTGAGCCGAGCGGCGGTTCAACCCGGATAGGTTGCAGGAAGCTCGCATCACCGAAACTCGGAACAAGGTTCCGAACATGGCCTAAAGTCCCCTGCACATAAAGAAGAAGAGCATAGAGAGACAGGAAATAAGCGTCTACATCAATTTTTCAGCAGCCTGCTAGTACCAGGTCGTTTGGTTTGCATCCACTGGCGCATCCCAGCGATTTGCAGTGTGGAGCAATACTGCAAGTGTCGCAATGCTTCGCGTATACCCGAACTGCTAACTTGTCCGTCTTTAGTTTGCTCATGCTGCCCTCCGATTGCGCGCCGGCTGGCAGGCTTGCTGGAACCGCTCTGGTTTGAAGTTTGGATTTGTGGCGCGTAGAGCGTCTGTGAAATTCGCGACGACTCGTGCTCTGTCCGCCAGCGAATCAAAGTCAATTGTTGAAATGGTTGAAGCAATCAAACAGAACGCTGCTCTGGTGAGCTTTGGTACTCTGTGGGAAGCCTGCATTTGTGCCCGCCTCATACGGGTGATTTGTGGGTTAGGGCGTGGCGGGTGTTAGTAGCACCTGTCATGCCCGTTTAGTATCTACAACGTAGTTACAGCGTATGTACTAAGTAGTAATAATTATACCTTCGCATCCACCTTACAATAAATTCGAGATAGAAACTACGTCTTTGTGCTCTACCTGTCAAGAATAATCGTACAGAATTGATTACGTACTATTGTTTGCATCATTATATAGTTTTCGTCGCTACGTTATAACTACCCTACTTGCAACACTGTAGATATGAGGTATGGCATGATCTCTACAACGTCGTGACGGCGTGGTTACGATGTATAGTATTGACAACATTAGTCAATGGTGGGCGTGTAATGACTTGATAAGTACGCGGTGGGACCCAGAAATCATAAGGCTTCCTGGTAGTTGTGTCTACAGTTCCTATAAAGCGAATATTAGGCGAATATGTAAGTACTAAGTAGTTATATTGTTCTACCAGGTTATTGAAAACAACTCGCTTACTGTTCGCCTATCAACCAATGTGGGAGCTTGGTAAGGCCATGTACCCGGCATGACGGTAATTCAGGTCGAAAACTCAGAATCGGTAGTCTTCCCAGTACAGTCAGGGCTTGAGCGGGAACTCATGGGAGAAACGAGTCCACCTCGGTTCTAATTCGGGCGATAATCCGCGCCGAAGTGTTTGGGTACACCTGAGGCGTTTGAGTGGTTCAAGAATCGCGTTGAGGAGTGTTTTGATGAGTCAAAACGAAGGGTTTGTGAGGGGTTGTGATCGCCCCGCTCCAGTTGTTGGTGTAATTGATGTTACGCCAGGTATCCGCCAGGCATAGTTCCCGAGTGGCCGACTCCTGTCATTACTCTTGTGCCATGAACCCACCCCGTTGTGCCATTTGATGCGGCGTTGAACTGAGTTCTAATCGCTCTAACCCCTCCCCGAGAAATCGAGTCCCCTCAGCTCGGTCACAAATTATTTTCATTTGTTCTTTGACATTAGGAGTAGACCGTGCATTTCGTCACAATGGCACATCAGTTAGCGTGGATGGAACATCCAGCAACATGGCTGTGTGTGTCCTGCGCGATCCTGTGGCTCGTCTTGCGTTCAGTTCGATCTCCCTTGGTTCGGGCCGGCGTTCTACTTATGCTCTGCGGTCTGGGGATGAATGCCCTAGCAACGGACACCAATGCAGGGTCAATGCCTGTGATCGGAGTGCCGTCCACGGTGCGTCCGGCGAGCCCGATGTGGCACGGTGCGACATCGCAAACGCGGTTGCCGCTATTGGCAGACCAAGCGCGGCTCGGAATGTTTAGCATTGGCGACATCGCTCTGCTCGGCGGGGGTATTCTGATTGTGGCGATTTGCTTGCGACGGACGCGTGAACGGACCCGGAAGGAGGTTCGCAAGAACACGGACTGCTCAGGCCCTTTCCGCTTTTGCTGAAACTCGAATTTTTGACACAATGTGGGCCGGGATGCCTCCAGCTCGCAAGAGTGCGTGCAAAGTTTTTCCACGTAGTTATCAACCTCGACTGACGATTTCCCGCAACTCTATGACGAATAAGCCAGTCCAAGCTTTTGCTTTGGCAATCGACCTGCACCAGTCTGACTCTTTAAGGTCGATTCGCTGCATTTCTATTGAATACAGCTGCCCACATCTCAGAACAGAGGTTGGTGTATATGTTCGCCGGAACAAGGAACCATCTGGACGCAGGAGTTCTCCCTCTCTCGAATGCGGTCTTCTGCCTGGATTGTGAGGTCATCAGCAGCAGTCGAGGTGACGAATGCGCCGCATGCAAAAGCCGCTCACTCGTGAGCCTAGCTCGGATGCTCGGGGGTAGTTTGCTCGCGCACAGGGCACAACAAGAATGGGAAAGTGGGTTGTTCGACATCACAATTACGATTGAATTGCTGCAGATGCATGCCAAAGACTTGAGCACCACCGTTGAGAGATTGACCAGTGTGCTTGGCCCGAAGCTCGCACGAGACCGAGGCTCATTCCACATTAATGTGAAGCCGGCAGTAGACAGACTCGACCTACAGCCCTCGCTTTGCTTCCCAGAACAAGATGCCGCGTAGGAGCTTAACAGGATGAGATGCCTCGGTTCTGCGTCACCAGGCGTTGTAGAGGTACTTAAACACTTGCTGCATTCTGGGTCTCATGATTAGCCAAGGTCGTAGTTCCCATTACCGGTTGGAAGCTGTTTTTAGGGTGGGAAATGCAGATTCGGTAGTCTGCCAGAAAGACCGATTCGAGCCGGTAGAAACCTCAAAATAGATAACTACAGTGCAATTATTACATTAGACAGTTCAATTAAACCGACGCGCCCGATATACTTAATCATCGATCTCCGAGGATGTTTTCATGGGCCTTAAACCTAGAATGCAAATTACGGAACGGGTTGACGGCCAGCCTACTCAGGCGACCTGTACCGCCTGTCCCGACGTCACGTTCCATGCCGGACCCAAAATCGGTACGGATGAAGACGGCCAGCTCAAGTTGCAACTATTGTTCGACCATCATTTTCTAACGGTCCACGGCGAGGAAGAACAGAACCGGTAATGAAGAAAAAATCGAACGCATTGACGAATAACGACGGACCATTCCTTTGCGCTGCCTTTTTTGCGTGCGCCAGTTGCCACGCACCAATTCTTTGCGCCGCGCAAGTAGATCAGGAGATTGATTGGGAAGAACATCTGTTCCAGGAAGTAGGCTGCACCGCCTGCGGCTGGAAGGCGAGCAATCAGCCCGGAAGGAAAGCAGTCCAGAAGTTGCCGTTGAAATGGGGCGTTATTAAAAGGGAGCTCGGACTATAAGTTTCGACCAATGTTCATGCCCTTGCCAGCGACAGCCGCGCCTACTGCTGCCCCGAGATCGCAATACTGGCAAGGCAAACTAACGGCTAGGCACCGAGTAGCCTGCGATCAGACGTTGTGGAGGCGATTCAATGCCTTGCTGCCCGCCCACAGCACTACAACACATAACGCGAGGATCAGAAAGGTGGTCATTTCTTGATTTCCTCTCAGCAGCCGGAAGCTACGCGGCGGCTTCTCCGTCGATGCCCGTTAAGCGGCTGTCCTGTTTGAGCAACATATTGCCAAGCTTAGTAAAGCGATAAGAGAAAGCCACATGGGACATCTCTCCTGATTCCGTTTCATCGAATCCCCGTGTGCTACTCTCAATGACCGAGAAGTGGACGTAATCGTAGATGTCAATGTCTTCTACTTTGACCAGCAAGCCCGTTGGGTCTTCGCAGATATCACCTATTGCGAGTTGAAGATCATACACCATCGTCTTAAACCTCCCAGTTGTCGTGGGAATTTAAATACCCAAGGTTCTCACGACCGATGACCGCTAGCGGAGAAGGGCTGGAACCCCGTAATTCTTGGGGCTCCAGCACATTTACTCAGGATAGTATTCTACGCTGACATCGCTCGACGCTGCGTACGACTCTCGCGGATCGAGGCCACACCTCGGCGGATGTTCAGCCAACCGTTTTCCTGAAAGAGATGGAAGAGGTCATAGCTGTAGGGAACCTCCCCGGTGATGATCTCTTCTTTTCCTTGATCATCGGTAACGGAGAAGGCAACCTGCACCGGTTCATCGGGCGAGTTTTGCTTGGTGAAGTGGACGAGTTTTACGTTGAGAGTTGCTTGCTCTTGAGTTTGATTTACAGGCATTGTTTCTCCCTCGTCCCTAGTTGGGCATCGAGTTGTTCACCCTAAAAAACAATGAAGTGCAAGTCAAGCCCACAACGCCACATTTTTGTAAAATTCTTTCCACCGGGCACAATTTGCATAGCGACGCGCCGAGATTAGAACAAAAACACACGAAGATCCTTTCCTTAAATCCGTTGCCTTGCTTCCTCTCGCAGATCCGTTGAATGAGTTGTCATGAGCCATTCAAAGCAAAGAAGAAGTGAACCACTGAATTCTGCTTTGCTGTCAGAGTTTCGGCAGAAACAGAAAGGAGATCGTACAGTGTTCTATGTAGTTCTACTCCGTCGGATGTTCTGCACCCAACATAAGAAGTACAGAACAACTATGCGCTCCGGCGTGGAGATGCGCACATCGTGCAAAGGACGAAATGACTACGATAAAGCAAACTCAACAATGATTTGACGATTTGACCGCGATGGAACGGCAGAGCCTGATTAGAAAAGCTGGGTATGAATACAACAGAGCCGGAGATCTTGAGTAGCTGAGTACTTACTGACCTGGGACTCGATGGTGGGCGCGTGAGGACCCTGTAGAGAAGCGGCGGAGGGCAGATCAGATACCGAGTAGGGACGACGTGTCTACAGTTACCTCAATAAGCTGGAGTTTTAATATGACGGTCGGTAGTGCGATTACCGAATGAATCTTCTGAGCAGCAGGAAGAAGGCCCCGAGGATCATTATGACAACGGCGAACAGCAGGATGGTATTCAGGTAATGCACTGTTCCATTGTCCCAGACCAGCGCAGCGATAAACACGCACCAAAATCCCAACACGACAACCACGCCGAGCTTCTGTATGACGGGAAGCTGCTTCCATCGCTCTTGGTATGTTTCGCGGAGAGGATCTTTGACGGGGAAATCTAAGAGATTCGGTTCGCCACCATGCGGGGCAACGTTTTTATGATGTTTGTCGGTCATGAAACACTAAGCACACTCGTGACGCATCCCTCATTGTTTTGAAATCTCAGATTTATCAGGGTTGTAGAAGAAGCAAAACCTTATAGCGATGTGCTCTCCCCCGAATTTCGACGGCAATCGGGGGAATGGAGTGGAGGCAGTGAATCCCGTCAATGCTGCACTATCAAGGGATTCATCTCCTGAACTGGTGACTATTTGTGATGCCGTTACCTGTCCGTCTTTCTCGACGACAAACTCTACAGCGACCACCCCGCGCTTTGAGACTGGTGGACCAGCCACTTGTGGCATCACTTTGTACCAATGCTGGCGTACTCGTTTGACAATGCCTTTTGTGTAATGCCTGAAGTCAACCCCCATTGTGTTGCTGAGAATTTCAACAGCACCATGGCATTCCGTTTGTGAGTGAGCAGGAACTTGCTGGGTAGGTTTGTCGTCAGCAACTCTCGGGTCCTGTGCGCACAGGGAGCCACAAAACAACAGCAATGAAGCGATCACCAGTTGCAGGTAGGGTCTCATCGGAAGGAGAACAGTTTACAGTACCTTCCGAGGGGGAACTCAATGGCGAACGTGTCTTCAATCATAGGGCAGTCGAAAAAGGAACGTGACCGCGTGGAGAACGTTGGCGTTAAAGGAATTGCAGACTGTGTGGGATTGGGTGTAAAAGAGGTCGTCCTACAAAGACCAAGGAGACAACATGCGACTCTTACGCATTTACTTCACCGCTGCTCTGTTGCTCACAGCGTGCGCCTTCTCACAAACGAAACTGTCATTCGTTGGCACTTGGAAACTCGACACGGCGCAAAGCGAGATGGGTCCAGTACCAATGAAGTCCCTCACAGTCATCATTCTCAAAGATACGCCGGAAGTGCTGTCATGGCAGGGGCACGGCGTGGATGACAAGGGGCAACCCTTTTCACTGGCATGGAAGGGACCGGAGGACGGCAGCATGCACCCGACTATTCGTAACGGCAAAGCAGATTCTAATCAGAGTGCGAGAAAAGAACATGATGGCACGATGGTTAGACGCGGGGAAGATAACGACGGATCGTTCGAGGCCCGCTCCACAGTCTCAGCGGATGGCAACACTTTGACCGACGAAATTACCGTGAAATCGAAGGATGGCAAGGAGACTAAAGAAAGGGACGTGTACCAGCGAGTTCCTTCACACAACAACACAAAGAAACCAGCGGCGTAGCTGCTGTCTGGTTTCAACGCGGCATTTATGGCGTTCGCTAGTGTATACAGCCGTGGCAAGCCCGTCCGTAAACGGCGGAAGATGTCGGCAAAGAGTCGAGCCAAGATAGCGGCTGCGCGACGACGTTGGGCCAAGTTCATGGAGGATGCCAAGAAGTAAGAGTTCCGTCATACCGAGGCAGCCCCATGAAGAATCACGAATCAGCAGTGATGGCGGCAAGCGATTGACCTTCCCTCAATCCACCCCTAACATGTCTAGCCAGTGTCCACGCCCTCCCAACCCGTTGGGCAGACGGTTTCTCATTACCGCATCCTCCACAAGATCGGCGGCGGGGGCATGGGTGTGGTCTACGAGGCAGAAGACCTGAAGCTCGGTCGCCACGTGGCCCTGAAATTCCTTCCCGACGAACTTGCCAACGACGTGCAAGCCCTCAGCCGTTTTCGGCGGGAGGCCAAAGCTGCGTCCTCTCTGAACCACCCGAACATCTGCACCATCTACGAGATTGACGACGCCGATGGGCGAACCTTCATCGCCATGGAACTGCTGGAAGGGCAGACGCTCCGACACCGGATCAGTGGCAAGCCGCTGGAGATCGAGACGGTTCTCGATCTGGGCATCCAGATTGCCGACGCTCTCGACGCGGCACATTCGAAGGGCATCGTCCATCGGGACATCAAGCCAGCGAACATCTTCGTCACGAATCGAGGTCAAGCGAAGATTCTCGATTTCGGGCTGGCCAAAGTCACCCCGAGAGCCGAAGCGGCTGACCGCGATTCTACCGCCATGACGGAACTAACCGCGGCGGGCAGCACCCTGGGCACGGTGGCGTATATGTCGCCCGAGCAGGCACTCGGCAAAGAACTGGACGCGCGCACCGACCTGTTCTCCTTCGGCGTCGTACTGTACGAGATGGCGACGGGTATGCTGCCGTTTAGGGGCGACACATCTGCGGCGATCGCTCATGCGCTGCTCGGCACAGTTCCGGTGGCTCCGGTGCACCTAAATCCCCGGATTCCGACCGCACTGGAATGTATCATCACCCGTGCACTGCAAAAGGATCGTGATCTGCGTTATCAAAGTGCGGCAGACATGCGTACGGATCTGCGGCGCGTTCGCCCTGCGGCGGAACTCAATGCAACCATGGCTCCCTCGCCTGCTGCTGAGCGCCAGCCGGCGGCGCAATCGTCACACGTACGCAGGTACCTGACGGTAGGCGTGGCCTTCCTTTTCCTGCTGACGCTGTCAGGGGCCGCCTTTCTAAAGTGGCAGCTTGCGAGGCGCGCTGCTGATCCGGGCACCATTCGTTCGCTTGCGGTGCTACCCTTGGCCAATCTCTCCGCCGATCCTAGCCAGCAATACTTGGTTGATGGCATGACCGAGGAGCTTACTTCGGAAATCAGCCAACTTCATTCCCTACGTGTGATCTCTCGTACCTCCACCATGCAATACCGAGACACGCACAAGAAAGCTCCGCAGATCGCGAAAGAGTTACAGGCTGACGGTCTGATTGAGGGCTCGATTCTGCGGGTGAATGATCGCGTACGCATAACCGCGCAATTAATCCATGGCCCCAGCGACACGCACGTCTGGTCCAAAAGCTACGAGCGCGACTTGCGCAACGTCATTGCCTTGCAACACGAGATCGCCAGCGACATTGCGCGCGAGGTCCGGATAAGCCTCGGCCCACAAGAGCAGGCACATCTGGCACGTGCGCGGGAGGTGATCCCCGAAGTTCATGAGGCTTATCTGCGCGGCCGCTTCCACCTGCAGAATGGGAGCAAAGCTTCAATCTACCGCGCCCTGGACTATTTCCAGCAGGCGATTCAGAAAGACGTCGAATATGCTCCGGCCTACGCCGGGGTGGCCGATGCTTACACCGCGATGCGCAGCATCTACGCTGCTCCCAGCGAAGTCATGCCCAAGGCCAAAGCGGCAGCTCTAAAAGCGGTTGCATTGGACGAAAGCCTGCCCGAAGCGCATGTATCGCTTGGTAGCGTGCTCATGTTCTATGACTACGATTGGCCGAATGCGGAACGAGAACTTCAGCGCGCTCTGGACATCAAGCCTAGCTACGCGGAGGCCCACGATTACTATGCTATGTTTCTCGTTGCCAACCGGCGCTTCCAGGCTGCGGTCGACGAGATTCTGCTCGCTCGCCAGTTGTCTCCTGTCTCCGGGCTGATCGCGGCCGATGCTGCCTGGGTTTTTTATCTCAAGCGCGACTACGATCAAATGATGGAACACGCGAAGGCAGCGGTGGAGTTGGCCCCCAACTATTGGTTGGCCCACCTACAGCTCGGATTGGCCCATGAGAAGAAAGGCGACTTCGCCCGAGCTATGCAGGAATTCAAAGAAACGCGGCGAATTAACGACGATCCCGGCGTTTTGGAGATGCTTGCCGGCACCTATGCTGCTGCAGGACGGCCTGACGAGGCCAGGAGAATCACCGACGAGATGGTAGAGCGCTCCAAGAAGCGTTACGTATGTGCCTATGAGGTTGCTACCAGCTACGCCGGTCTCAAGGACCGCGAGTCAGCTTTCTTGTGGCTGCGAAAATCCCTCGACGAGCGCGCGGACTGCTCGCCCTGGATCGCCGCCGACCCCAAGTTGGATCCCCTTCGCGCTGACCCGCGCTTTCAAGACCTGCTGCGCCGCATCGGCCTGCCGCTTGAATCTCACTAAGCGCCACCGCTTGAAAAGACGCTGACCCGACATCCCCATCCTGAAGGAAGCCAAAGGCGGAGTACGCGAAGCTGCAGTAGGTACGGAAAGACCGCGGAACGAACTCAGTGCAGACGCCCGGAAAACGGCGATCTGGCCGTATCGGGCTGCAGGTAAGACAGGCTTCGAGCGATGCGGTCTGCGCATGGTGTGCGCTTTAGGGATGCTGTAGCGACGCTGCATCTATGCTGTCCACCCGGTTCTGACGCGTGCACAATAGGAAGTATCTCAGTCCAATTTCGTCGATAGCTCTGGGAGGTAGCAACGGTCGGAACAGATCGCAGACCCGCAGTCAGAACATTTAGCCACCGCAGGCTTGCCGCAGCGTACCCACGTCGCTGTCACTGGATGTATTCGATTTGGCAGTAGATGTTCACGCCGATCTTCTCAAAGATCATCAAACGAATTGCGGCCCCGACTCAGGGCTCGGTCGTGGCCGACCCATGCGCTAACTGGATTTGTTTCCAACCCACGGCCTCGCCGTTGCGCGCCAGGATTAGAACGGTGAAAAAGTTCAGTCGTCCAATTGAATCAGGCGCGATAATCATCCCATTCTGATCGTCAACCCGACAGGTCGCCGGGCCAATTCCTTTTCCGTAACCCACGATCTGCGCCGCGTTCGGATCGTCGGGTACACCGCTGCCGAAGAACAGCGTGTAGTGCGTACCCGTGTCACGCCGTGTCACGTCACTACGCTGAGGATCGTGGCGCAGCACGCGAAATGCCGCCCGTTGTCCCTCGACCAGTCGGACAGGTGTAGAACAGCACGTTGCGGTGGGCATGCCTATTACAGACGGTGCATCGACATTGAAGTCCAAGCCCGGTCCCGGCCCGTCAGCAAGAACGGAAAAGTTCAAGCTTCCATGCATCTTCCCGTTGAAGGCAGTTACGATGCTCGACTCTCGAGCTTCGCCCCAAGTCCCCACGGCTGTCACCCTCCCATCGCGATCCACCGGAGTCATGCTTTCCCATGTTGTTATGTACATAGTGCGCTCTGGATATGCTAGCGGTTCAGTGCCCAACCAAGTTTTGCGGGCGACAGCCAACTGTACCGTCTCACCCATGCGCAAGGTTGTGCGAGGTGCCGACACGTCCAGTCCCGAGATCCAGAGCCTGAGCCGAAGACATCCGACGAAAAAAATACCAAGTAGGACCAGCACGAAACTAGCTACCCACCACAGATGTCGCCTCATAGGTTCGGTCCAATTGCCTCAGTTCCTGCTTGCTGTCCGTTAACTCTTCGAAAGTAAGTTCTTGCCATCGGTCAACAGGTCGAGACAAGAAACAAGACAGAGAGCAGGCCATTGTGGAGTGTAATCAACGCGACCGTCGTACTTAAGCTCGAAAATCCATTCGGGATGATCGAAGGGCGCAGGTCTGCGCGACAGCGGCACTGGCTGGAATGCCATGTGGAAAGGATATTAGGAGGAGAGGCGAAAGGTGGGCGAACGCTTGCAGTGCCTAAGCCGCATCTTTCTTTTCGTTGATGTTGAGGCTTTCGATGATGGGCTTCCTCGGGGTGCGGGTGCCGATGTAATCCTGTACAGCTTCAATAAGCCTCAAGTGGAACGGCGAAGGCTTTTCGTAGGACGCGATGCCATGGGACAACAAAAGTTAGCTGATGCGCGGCATCTTCGGTACGCGGCTCGAAAGGGCGCTCCGATAGTAGCTAATTTCATCTTGTATCTCAGATGCGGTCATATTTCGCAGATACTTTTCAACCAGCTTTTCCGCTTCGTGCAGCCCTTCAACCTCATCCACCATCTGCTCCAGATTTCGTTTATGTTCAACTCGATAGATCTGATAGTAATTCTGGCGATGGCGGAACATTTATTCCTAAACGTGTAACCGTATTGTGAGATCAGGTCTAACTTTCTGTACGGGTTTCCTCGGGCAGGCACTTGTCACAGAACGATTGCCCGCAGCGTTTACCGCTCGGGTTCAACAGTTTCTCTCAAATCGAACGTTGACGAAGGCTCACAGACTGAGTAACCCACTTGTCGAGTGGAATCGGAATGCTGATCCTCCCTCGCCATGAGATAGCTGCGCATGGTGTAGCAAGTCCGTTCCGGCGATACTCCTTCCCATTTGCCAAGGTTCCTCAGTAAGAGGGGGCCGGACAAGTTCACGCCGTGATGACGCAAATCAGACTGGACATCAGGGGGGAAGCTGGAAGGATCAATGCTCGTGGTGCACACACCTGCAACACAGTGGATTTCGACGCGAGGCTTGCTCGATAAACTGGAATTGGACGACGCGTTGGATAGTTGCGCCCAGCCGCTGATAGCGAAAAACAAAATCGGGGCGAGACAAGTTGCTCGGAGGCTTTTTGTGAATCGCATGGCAAGCCCTCCTTTGCCCGTGATTATACCTCTGAAGCAGCAGGCTTGCCGCAGCGTACCTACGTCGCCATTACTGGATACGTATTCGATTTAGCAGGCTAAAACTGAGGGAACGTTCCTTCCCTCAACGGTATGAGTTTAGCTAGCCTTGTCGGGCGAAGACCCAAAAGTGGGTCGAAATGGGTGCGGCTCATGTTGAACAGGTTTCCTCACGAGGGTGCCACCTAGATTCTGCCGTTCCAACCACGAAGCTACATTCATTCGCAGAACTCTAAGACCGCTCATGGCATTGACGAGAGCTGCCCTTTCCTCATCGGTTCCACCGTGGTCTTGAGAAAGCACCAGCCGCCTCTGGTGTATTTCAGACTCGGCCGTCTGAACGCGCTCCTGCATCTTCGTCCAATCGGTTTCGAGCAGGGCCGCTTGATATGACTCTTGCCAGCTATAGCTGGTCGGCACTCTGATCTCTCGGTAAGGATCAACTAGCCTTTGACTGATAGCCATTTTGACGCTCCGTAATTCTGCGCAGACTGTCCAGCGTGGTTAAAGCATCTCGCAATTCGTGTTGTTCGCCATTCAGCGGTTTCGTATGACCGTCTTCGATGCGATCAAGAACGGCATTGCGAGCGTGGGCGATCCGTTCTAGCAATTTTACGGGGTTGGTTTCCAACAAAGCCGACTGACAAAGTTGACGCCAGTCCGGGAGAAAGTGCGTCTGTTCAATATTGCTCATCTTTTCTTTTCTTATAGAACGAACGCAGCGTAGCGTCAACTCCTTTGTTTGTAAGCGATTACATAGCATCTGGGCATTTATTTCTGGATAGTGAACGATATCCCGATGACGGGATCAGTAATACGATTCTGGCGTAGCAATAGGCGCTTATTCGGCTGTCTGCCGCCCGCAATGAGGACAGGTGAACATGCTAACCAGTCCTGTCGGGCATGTCGGAAAGCGGGAATGGGTGGCGCTCATTTCGGACAGGTTTTCTCACACAAGAATTCGCCGCGTGGTAGTCATAGCACACTACGCAGAAAGAATCTCCACCGCACCTCAGAACAGATCGCAGATCCGCAGTCAGCGCACTTCGCCACGGCAGGCTTGCCGCAAGGCATATCTACGTCGCTGCCAGTGGATACGAAGCAGAGAGCGTTCGATCAACTGAGCCGCCCTCTGCTTTCCCGCGCAGGACCCATCGTTACTTGCCTGTGTTAACGAGTTGAATGCAATCGCCCTGGTTCTTGAAGCTATAGGGGAAGCTGAACCTCTGCCATCCACTATTCTTGCACTGATCCTTGTTCGTCGGCAGTGGTGTAAAGGTGAGGTCGCCTACGCCGCCAACACCCGTTAGACCGACAAGTGTCTGTGTGCCCGTTGGCGACAGAGTCCAGATGCGGCCCGCGTCTCCACCTGAAGCGAAGATGACACCATCAGTGGGACGCACCTCCAAGCCGCCGACGTGCTCTTGTGTGAACGGGTCGCTCGTCGTGAGCACAGCGGCGGTGTCTGGGTCCAGCGTGTTTAGATATCCCGCTACGAACCCATCAGCGTCGAAGACGGCGCTCGTCTGGTAGAGCGTCCCGTCGGGCCCGAAGGCGATTGTTGCACCGATGACCCCTGTGTTCCCGATGAGAGTAGCCACTCCGGTAGCTGGGTTAATGGTGTAGATCGAGTTAGTTAAATCCTCTTCAATGAGGCGCGTACCGTAAAGTGTGTTTGTACCGGGTTGCAGGGCTAGGTCTGTGATAGGTATGGGCAGATCGTTGGCCGTGATGGGCACAGCCGGACCAATCTGGGCTCCAGTGCCGGGGTCTATGCGGACGAGGTTGCTGAAGCGGCCAGTACCAACCTCGCCACTGATGGTTGTTCCGTAAAGTATTCCGGAGATGTCGAACACGAGGCCGCTCAAGCCGGGCACGGAGTCTGGATGGCCCACGAGCGCGCCAGCGCCCGTGTCCTGGTTAATGGCAATAAGCGCGCCGGGGTTCAGCGGTGAGCCTCTGCCGATGCCGCCGTACAGGTCCGTCTCTCCTGTCATGCCGGAAGCTGCCGGTATAGCAGAAAGTATCAGGGCACATAGAAGGGTTTTTGGTGTTCTCATCGTCTTCGCTCCTTTACATAAGATTATTGAAATATTAACCGCCCACGGATTTCACTGTGTAATTCCTTTCATTGCATGTCGGGCTAACTTTGTTGATCAGCCCGCTTTGGAATTGTTTGGGTGTGCGTCAGTTGCAGTGCGCGCATCGCTAATCGAATAGCGACGACGACGAATCGCGGGGTACTGCTTATTTGACTAAGGTGAGAGTGAGTGGTCCGATTCGGATTAACAGCGGAGGATACAGATGGTTCGGAACTGAGGCAACCCGCTCGACTGAGCTGTGTACGCTGGAGCCCGAGCCTTGGACATTCGCGCGAAAGCCATCGGCCCAGATGCTGCCCTTGACGGGCTGCATTGTTGAAAAGAAGTAGCGGTGGTTGTGAGTATCGTCTGAATGCTCGGCGCGTCTGTCTCGTTGAATGCTGTTTCAGGCAAATCGATCTTCGGTAGGGTCAACACAGCAGCAACCGCGATCACCACGAACAGCGACGCCGCCCGAAGTAGAGACGACATTTGAAAACCCCAATTGGTCAGGACGCTATGCTCGTCCCGAGAGATTGTCAACCAAAATAGAGGGCCTTCGGGTAATTTTTGCCTAAGCTACGTGCGGCAAATCGGGCGACAGGAGCCTCTTTCGTGAAGCCTTTCTTCGGGTGGAGTGAGTGCCGACTTTAACTTCGCCATTAGTGCGAGAGTCTGTCAGCTTTGCGCTAGCGGAGTCGGCACGCAGGCCGAAGAGGTACGCTACCGCACAATTAGGGGAGCAGTTTACTTCCGCATGGCGTAATCCAGTATTGCCGCAGGCTTGCCGCAGCGTACCTACGTCGCCATTACTGGATACGTATTCGATTTAGCAGAATTGGCTCATGGCTATGCCGCCTTTGCTAGTTGTTCCAACTCATCGAACAGTTCTCGAACACGGTCGCGGGACTTCACATACTCCCCGCGGAAATTGGCTCAGTACGATGGCGGGAAGCGCGTTCCTGCCACGATGAGCGCAATTGCGGACGCCATTCGTTGGGCCGAGGAAATTTTGAAGGAGATTGATTCACGATGGCCTGTCGATGGCAAGCCTAGTGTGTGACCATTCCCATCATGAAAAGGTGGAAGCCCAGCGCCTCTACTAGATCACCTTGTGCACAAAATCCGTGAGGTTTACACACACAAAAATTGGTTGTGTTCGCCCTTTAGACACACAACAAAGTTGGGTGTATGGTAGGATTTTTGTGGGAGACTTGTATGGAACCACAACTACTCAATGCGTTGAAGAAAGAACATGATCGTGTCGCCCGTCAGCTCGCCGGAATTAGCGCGGCCATTCGAGCCTGTGATGGTTACAACGGAGGCAACCCACGACGCAAGCGCCCGCCTATGACAGACAAGACCCGCAAGCTGATCGCAGCCGCTCAAAAAGCGCGATGGGCAAAGCGAAAAAATGGTCGCTAATCATGGCCAAATCATGGCCAAATCATTTCCAAACAGGGTCATTCTCGGGTACGAACGGTCACTCCCGCCCCGCTAAGCCACTGATTCCGCTTGCAAACACACAAGTTAAAAAGTAGGGCAACGGGCTTAGGATCCAATGCCGCGAGGCGTGCAGGTTCGAGTCCTGTTCCCGGCACCACATTCATAAGCTCTTCGAGGATAGCGGGATACGGGAGAGAGCGAGGGCGGCGGCGAGCGAGGTCGAATCCTCGCGGATGCCGAACCCCACAGAAAACCCCACAGAATCTAATAGGAGTGCTGACTCGGGGGGCGTGAGTTAATTGCCCTGTTTGCATCACCATGCCTAAGTAGGGGGATGGAAGAACAAGTAGTCCGCCGATGCAGGCCAAAGTAGAGTAGAATTTTGCTGTCTCCTCCAGCCATCGCTCGGCCCGCGCCCCGTTTGGGCGACGGTTCTGCAAAAATCAGACTGCCGGTCTCCGCAAGGAGCGTTATGGCCAACGTTGATCCTGCGCATTCCGGTGTTCGCATTCTCGTGGTAGATGATTATGAGCCGTGGCGACAGAAAATCTGTTCCATACTCCAAACACACCCCGAGCTACGTGTCATCGCAGAAGTAGGGGACGGATTGGAAGCAGTTCAAATAGCTAAGGAATCGCAACCAGATTTGATTTTGCTGGACATCGGACTTCCGAAGCTGAACGGAATTCAGGCAGCTCTCCAAATCCAACAGGTTTCGCCAAAGTCCAAAATCCTGTTTTTGAGCGAAAATCGATCTCGGGACATCGCAGAAGAAGCTTTGCGCACAGGTGCGAACGGCTACCTAACCAAGTCGAGTGCTGGAAGCGAACTGTTGCCGGCAATAGCGGAGGTTCTGCAGGGCAAGCAGTTTGTCACAGCCAGTTTGGTTGGCGACGATCTTATTGGTTCCAAACACCAGCACATCGCCGATGCTCGGGTTCGTAAGAATGCCGTCGCGCCGTTCCCACCACAGAACGTGGCAATTCGCCACGAAGTTGCGTTCTACCCAGACGATGCAGCTTTCGTGGATGGATTTGCGCGACTTGCGGAAGCCGCTTTGAAGGTAGGCAATGCCGTCATCGCTGTGGCAGCGGAGTCGCACCGGATTGGTATTTCTAGGACGTTGAGGAGAAATGGTATAGATGTCGATGCCGCTCTCGAAGAGGGAAGGTTCATTCAGTTGGATGTCGTCGACACGCTGTCATTACTCATGGTCGATGATATGCCTGATCCCGTTCGCTGCACGAAGATGGTTGTCGATCTCATTCTGAAAGCGTCCAAAAGGGCGCTGGGAGAGTGTCCTCGGGTTGCAATTTGCGGAGAAAGCTCTTCCACGCTGCTCGCAGAAGGTAATGTGGAGGCGGCAATTCAGCTCGAACACCTTTGGAACGAGATCACAAGAAACCAGAGCGCAGATACTCTTTGCGGTTATGTATGGGGCACTTTTCCGCGCAAGGAAAGCATCGCAATCTTCAAGAGAATCTGCGCGGAACACTCAGCCGTCGTCGGACGGGAACTAGGCTATTAGAAAAAAACTCCAAACCTCTGAAGAAACCGGGGGCACATAAATGTCCCTGCGACTCAACTGAAGATGCCAAATCTCCGGCGCTGTACGTTACGCTGCAGCCGCATCGCCTTCCACTAACCGTCGCAACTCAGCCTCGGGAACTGCAAATTCCGTGAAGCCACAATTCAAACAGACCACAAGCTTTGGAAAGACCCACACGATGGGCTTGTCCAAACCCTTGAGTCCAGAGAAGTGAATCGCAACCTCACCGTTGAATATCCTCTTGTTGGCTGAATGGCATGACCTGCAATGAGGGCTGATTTCTAGGGACATCATAATCGCGTTTTATAAGCCGACTCGATTGCGAATTCAAGTCTTTTATTGCCTGTGCCTTAGCGTACACGCGAGAAGAGCGATGGCGTCGGAAAGCCGACGCCAGTTGGCGAAATATCGCGTCGCTTATTGACCCCGTCTTGCAGAGGGTCGAAGCCTCGATCTCCTGTGACGTGATCCCAGGGCGGTGAATCCCTCAGTGCGTAAGGCATCCACTTCAGTTTCCCATCCTCGCACGCCCACCAGTCCGAGATTATCCCGCGGACCGAGACCCGAAGTGATGTCTTGGGCGTGCGCGAAAGGTCGGCACTACGCCTGCACGAAAGCAAAGCTGTCCATGCGTTCGCCATGGAGATGATGACCAGAAGAGTTGTCGCGCTCCCGAGAATTACGGCACAAACTCGGCATGTCGAGTCGTGATAAGGGGCAACAAGAAGGTATAGTTCGACGAGCCAGCGAAGAGCCATGCCCCTGTAAACACTGGATTTCACAGTGGTTGGAAAAATTCGTCGGGGAGACTTAGGATCCAATGCCCGAAAGGGCGTGCAGGTTCAAATCCTGTTCTCGGCACCAGCACATTAACCCAGGGCACTTCCCTGCTTACTCGTGGCTTAAGTGAAAAAGGGACCGATTCCCGGCCCCTTTTGAAAAGTGCACTAACGTCTGCACAGTTTCCATCTCTCACGTCTTCTCTTCTTTCTCATCTTCTTTATCGTAAGCTCTTATTTCACAGGCTCATTTCACATGGATGGTTTTGCCGTCCTGGTCGAGTGTACCGTTGATTCGAACTTTCTGGCCTTCGTACTTCTTTACCAGGTCCTGGCGATCAACGTCGTAAGAGGTGCCACTGGCGTCCTGCAATACGTACTTGTCGCCGCTCTTCATGATCGTCCCGGCAAAGACCTGGCCTTGCGCGGCTTGTCCGCTGGCCTGGGAATCGGGCGCTTGCTGTCCGGACTGATTCGGCGCCTGTGACGGTGGTGGTTGCTGTGACGGCGGTTGGTTTTGCGCGGTACTGAAGGTAGCGCCAGAAAAGACCATGCCTGTCAGTAGAGCCAGAGTGCCGGGCAATGTTGTGCGTTTATTCATCAAATCCTCCGGAATTGTTTTGAGGTTCTGAATGGTTTGAGCAAGCTCCTTGCCAAACACCGGTGTGGAGAATCATCATTATTCAATAAGGTGCGGAAGCACTCCATCTGCACGTCTTAGTGTTCCTCGAAGAACAAAAGTAATTACCGCGATGTCGCATACCCCGAGATGCATCGCTCGAAATCTACAAAGAAGGCTGTAGCGGCGAAACCGTCCGAGCATGCGCTTTTGTGTCACCACGCATGGAAAATTTTCTCAGTACAACGGAGTAGTCCGCTCGGAGGTGGACCAAAAACGAAGAGATCGGAGACAAAATGATCGGAAACAGAATGTGCGCTGCCCTCCGAACCGCTGCATGAAGCCTTCACCGCGCTGAATCTTCAGGGCAAAGAGAAACCCGCCGACGTGGACGGCGGGTTGGAGGGGTTAATAATGGGTCCTTATCGATGGTGCTTTATTGATGGTGCAATGAAACGTGCATTGCGGTGACGATAATCTCGGTTGCTCGCAGGCACAATACAGTACCTGCTGTATTTCCTTCGAGGCGAAACCTGGAGGATCATTGTAGTGGTTCAGGACATACCTTTAATGGCCGGACCAGAATCGAGACTTTCCCATGAAAGCACAAGTGTTTATCGCACGAAGTGAAGGCGGCATCATCGAAGTCTCGGTGGTAAGGCAAGGCCTCAGTTCCGGCCCCGGACGCAAATATAAGGCACTCGAAAGCGTTAAGGACGTGTTGCTGGAATTCGGATTTGATCCGGCGATGGTGGAACGTGAACTTCGCAATCTTTCGAGTACACCGCCCAGTGTATTGCTCAAGTTTCCCGAGGCTGAAATCGCCGATGATGCATTGGCGTCGCTGGGCTTTGCCGCTGCTGCATTCACCGCAGCCTAGCAGCTTTGATGGCTTTCACATTCCGTGTTTTTGATTTCTGGCCTTCTACAGGGGATCCTGTACCCCGCAGGCCGGCCCGGTTGCTTCGACATTTTGTTGCACGCTGATCGACTGGGGCGCTCAATCCAAGGGGCGCTAGAGGGAAATGAGAAAAGACAAAGAGAAAAGAGAGTCGCGTCAACAGTCTTGTGTTTTCAGTAATGTGTGCGCGTTTTGACCCTGCGCCATGGTGTCGAGAGTAGCGGGCAGAGTAATATTTAGGACCTGGCAACGACGGCGCCTAATGTCTCCACAGGATAAGGGGATAGAAACGCTCGACAGCCTCACAAAAGGTCGGAGGTTACTTGCGACTGCTTAGCGTTCGATTGATTATTTCGCTCATTGTGGGCGTAGCCCTGGTTTCGCTGCTCTCGACCTACTACGAGGTCCGCAGAGAGAAACAGGGGCTGCGGAATGAATTGGAGCGAAGGGCTGAAGTTCTCGGGGAGAGCCTTGTGGGGAATGTCGAACCCCATCTCGATAAGGGATCGCTCAAAGAGCTTAAACGTGTGGTTGAACGGTTTAGCAACCGTGAACATCTGGCTGGAGTTGCCGTTTTCAATGCGAAGCTGGAACCGATCGCTCAATCTCCCGGGCTGAAACAGGATGCTCAATCCCAGTCGTTCGCCGTCCCGGAAGCAATTCAACAGAATAAGAAGCAAGGCCGGTTCGTCCGCCGCGCCACTGGATCAGTGTTTATTTATGCGCTGCCCCTCCATCAGCAGGACCAGCACCAGCAGGATCAGATCGTCGGCGAGCTGGTGATCGTTCACGATGCCAGTTACATCAACGCGCAGAGCGCCCAGGTCTGGCGCGAAGATTTCCTGCGAGTGCTGCTCCAGGTCGTTCTGATCGCTTTGACTACGCTCCTGATTGTGCGCTGGAGCATTGCTGGACCCATAGCCCGTGCTGCACAGTGGATGAAAGCCTTACGAACCGGCAGAGCGGGCACCATTCGTGCCGTCATGCCCGACCTGGATCTGTTGCGTCCGCTGGCCCGGGAGATGGAAACTCTCGCGGAAAGCCTGACAGTTGCGCGTTCGGCGGCAGAGACGGAAGCACAGTTGCGCGATGCGGGAGCCTCGCTGTGGACCCCGGAACGGCTCTCCGTACACGTCCGCGCCAAGCTCGGAGAAAGCCGCTTGTTTGTGGTTTCGAATCGCGAGCCGTATAGCCACATTCGCCGCGGCAATTCAGTGCAGGCTATCGTTCCCGCCAGTGGCCTGGTAACCGCATTGCAACCCGTGCTGTGCTCGTGTGATGGGGTTTGGGTGGCGCATGGCAGCGGCGATGCCGATCTTGAAACCGTGGACCCGCATGATCGACTGCGGGTACCTCCGCAGGAACCCAAGTACACGCTGCGAAGAGTGTGGCTGACCAAGGAAGAAGAGGAGGGGTATTACTACGGTTTCGCCAACGAGGGCCTGTGGCCGCTTTGCCATATCGCGCACACGCGCCCGGTGTTTCGTGTCTCTGACTGGGAGCACTACGCCAAGGCTAACATGAAGTTTGCAAAGGCTGTCCTCGAAGAAATGGCCGGGACAGAGCAACCGGTCCTTCTGGTGCAGGACTACCACTTTGCTCTTTTGCCGCAGATGGTAAAAAAAGCGCGGCCGGACGCGCGCGTGGCTATTTTCTGGCACATTCCGTGGCCCAATCCTGAAACCTTCGGAATCTGTCCATGGCAGCGCGAGTTGCTGGAGGGCTTGTTGGGAGCCGATCTGATCGGATTCCATATTCAGTCTCACTGCACGAACTTTTTGCAGACAGTAGATCGCAGCCTGGAGTCGCGCATCGACTGGGAACACTTTGCCGTCAACCGCGAGAAACATCGCACGGCGGTGAAGCCATTTCCCATCAGCGTCGACTTCCCCACTGCTCCACGCGCCGAACCGGAACAGAACACTTACCTGGAACGGGCGGCCATCCTGCAGGAATCGGGGGTGGAGGCCCTGTTTCTAGGAGTCGGAGTGGATCGGGTGGACTACACCAAAGGCATTCTGGAACGCTTTCTCGCGATTGAGCGCATGATAGAGAAATATCCCGCATATCGCGAGAAGTTCACCTTTGCGCAGATCGGCGCTCCCAGCCGCACCCACATCAAGCGCTATCACGACTTCCTGGCCGATGTTCAAGCCGAGGCCGAGCGAATTAACTGGCGCTTCCAGACGGGCAAGTGGAAACCGATCATCTTCCTTAACCGTCAGCATAGCCACGTTGAAATTGAGCGCTACTACCGGGCTGCTGACGTTTGCCTGATTACGTCCCTGCATGACGGAATGAACCTCGTGGCCAAGGAGTTTATCGCCGCTCGCGATGATGATCAGGGAGTACTGATCCTCAGCCGTTTCACCGGGGCAGCGCGTGAGCTGCGCGATGCCGTTCTGGTGAATCCTTACGATATCGAAAGAACCGCCGACGCCATCCGCTATGCTCTGGAAATGAATCCCGAGGAGCGGACTGCGCGCATGCAACGGCTGCGGAAAGTGGTCAAGGAGCAAAACATTTATCGTTGGGCGGGAAACCTGATTGCCGACCTTTGCGAGGTTCGCCTCGATGCCCCAAGCGCCATTCAGGCGCCAGGCGGACCTCCGTCCACGCCTTCAGCTTCCCAAGGCGCCGCAGTGATGAGGTCTGGTTCTTAAGGGATGAGCTCTGGTTCCAAAGGGATGGCAAAACCGGCATTTGAAACGCAGTAGAAAGAATAGTGATCAGGGAAGCATGGGAGGCAGGCCGTCGTAGCTCTTCGCAATTGTGCCAGCGACGGGAGTTGGTGGGGGGACAAATAAACGGTTCCACAGCTTTCGCGGCCAGTCTCGATCCATGCATGGCCGTTCGACCAGCAGAAAGAAAACTCCGCAGAGAATAAGAACGACTGGAAGCACCAGAACAGCTTGCAACAGGTAGTAAGCCCAGAAATTGTGCCCAAAGTGTACTGGCTTCGATATGCGGCAGACCGACGAGATGATCAGGAAATGGAAAAGGTACAGGCTGTAACACATCCCGCCAATGTCGGTAATCACAGGATGGCTGAAGAGCTTTGAACACAACCGGCCCCGAAATGCAGCCAGGTAAAGCACCACAATAACGAACGGGAGCAGGATGTGGCTCCACGCCGGGCTGAGATACCACACCAGCGGCCAGCCGCAAAGCGCGGCCACATCCCACGCCCAGGACGCCTTCCAATCCCGCCGCGTGACGTATAGGTCGCACAAAAGAAATCCCGCCAAAAATAACGGCAGATAGTACAGCACCGATGTCTGCAGGCGGGTGTGCAGGAACTGTCCACCAAGCACGGCCGAAGCCAGCATGAGAATCACGATCACACTGCGGCGAATACGGGCATCGGCTATGGCGAATATGCCGGCGAGCAGTGGGACCAGAACGTAAAACTGGACTTCGACCTCCAAAGACCAGGCCACAACATTGATCGTACTGTCGCTGTTGTAGATGAGGTTGTGAAGATAGGCCATGCTGGCGAGCAGGTGCGGAAGGATTTCGCGGCCACTTTGGCGTGCCACCACAAACAGGATTGCGGCCCAGAACAACAGGCTCAGGATGTAGGGTGGTTCGAGGCGGGTGAGCCGTCGCAGGAAATATTGCTTGAGGTTAATTTTCGGAGCGCCGAGGAGATAAGAGGAAGCAAATGGCACTCCGAGAATGAAGCCGCTGATTACGAAGAACAGTTCGACACCGCGTTTACTTAAGATGCCGATCTGTACCGGGTCGAAACCGGAGTTCAGTATGGCGCCGTCGTGATTCAGAGATGCGTAGAGATGAAATAGGACAACCGACAATATGGCGACAAAACGCAGCCCGTCAATCTGGGGAATGAAGCGTTTTTGACTGGTGATGCGCCTGAAGTTGGAGGTCATCACTATGCCTTTGAGCTTTCTGCGACTACCGGCAGTCGCGAAGTGTCGGAGTCGAACCCATCGGCATGGAATTTGGAAATCGGCTCCCCGCCCGCGAACCTTCTGTTCGATAGCTCTTTGCCCGGAAAGGAATCTCTTTTAAAAGAAATCCCGATGCCGCCGCCCGGATACCAATGATTTTTCGGCTCTTCCCGAAAAAAGACAAATTGCCGTCCTCGCCTCGCCGAGAAATCAGCGAGGACATCATTGCAGTGGCAGTTGTCTCCGAGAATGAGCCCATCCTCGCTCAATCTGCAAGCGATGGTTTCATACTCCCGGCGCTCATACTCCGAAGAGTGATCGCTGTCATTCACGAAGAGATCGATGCTGGGAATGCTTTGCAGAGACTGAATCGAATCGCCGTACAGGATCTTCCCCACGCTGTTGTAAGGCTCGGCCAGCAAGAATCCTGCGTCTGGATTGATGTCAGTTCCGAAATACTGTCCGGGAAATCCTTCTGCCTGATTTCGCATTAAGGCGGCGCAGAGCACGACTGATCCGAGGCCCTTGTCCACTCCGGTCTCAACCACTACGCGCGGCTTCAAAATACGGCCAAAAGCATACCAGCCCACACGGCGGCCGAAGGCACAGGTCTCGTCCGAGGCACTCCGCTTAGGGCCTTTTCTGACACGATCGATCACGTGCCGCCGGATGTTCTCGTCACCTTCAATTTCGCGGATATAACCGGCAGCCACGGAAAACGGCACCCCGGTCACGACCGAAACTGTGTGCGCCAGATACTCTTGATTCTTGCTGGTTATCTCGTACGTAAAGTTCGTGGTTTCGCGAGACAGCAGAGTCCAGCTCAGGATGTGCTTGAGTTTGGGTGCGTGGTGGCCGAAGGCGGTGGCGAAACGAAAAGGCATGAGCAGAATTCTGCCCAGGGGCGTTTGCACCAGAAATCGCTTAGCCCGGCTGTCTAGAGCCATGGTCTCACCTCGGTTACACGTGACTTGGGAGCTACCGCCCTGATGAAGTGGCCAGCACCGGCATAGGGCCCACCTCAAGCGTGGATCCTGAAATCCGGCGGGGTTCTCCAATCAACGGCACGACGTCTTTTACATTCCACGATCTTGGTGGACTGAACGACTGTGTTCCATCGGGGTTCCAGACAATCCACTGCAGTGTGCCGTTGCGATTCAGCTGGCACTGCCATGTCTGCTCGGCGTCCGTCTTGCACCACTCCATGCGAGCGCCAATTAACCACTTCTGAATCGTGCCGAAAGCCTGGCCCGCCGGGGTCAGAGTCTGGTTATCTCTTTCCGTGGTTTGCAACGCGACTGATGTGTGGTTGTCCCACGCATACCAATAGAAGCGATGCACGCCGTCCGCCCAAAGAACGATGTACGATCGCGCCAGGTAAGCGGCGCCGAGCTCGGGGTCAATCTGCGCGGGCGGCAGCCAACCGGCTTCCGTGTCCCACAGTGGCTTACTCTTGGCACCATTTTCCGACATGACTTTCTTTATCGCGTCGACCAACTGCAAAGTCGCCTCTGGTGGACGCGGAGTCAGGTAAAAGTGATAGCCGATGACATCGACGTACTCGCCGGCCTTGCTTAGAAACTCTGGCAGCCATTTGATTCCAGGAAAGCCAGTCGCAGGCGGAGAAACGATGACCGCCTGGGGATCGATTTCATGAATGATGATCGACGCTTCGCGAGTTAAGGTGGCCAGCTGGTCGATGCTGCCGGTCCAAAACTTCTTCACGTTAGGCTCGTTCCAGATCTCGTAAGCGTGGATACGGCCCCGGTAGCGCGTGGCGACGGTTCTAACGAATACGCGCCAGTCTTCGATGTCTTTCGGCTCGGCTGCATACCCGAGAGCGTAGCCTGACGGTTCCTGGGGGCGAGCGGAGGCCCAGTGCGGCGTGAGGCCAAGAGTAAGCAATACACTCGCGTGATGAGCTTCAGCCAAAGCCACTGATCGATCCAGATTCTCGAAGTGCCACTGACCTTTACCCGGCTCAAGATCTGGCCAGGTCACTTTGGCGTCCCACAATCGCCACTGCGGGACCGGCACGCCCGGCCACGGAGTTAGTCGCTCGGTTCCATTGGGAAAAACCATGTGATGAATGTGCATGCCAAACAAACTTGCGGGCACCGGTTCTGAAGGCGGCGTCAGCGCAATCTGCTTGGGCGCGAAAGCAAACGACGCAACCGCAAATGACAGAAGGATCGCCGCTGCCATGGCCAAAATAATTTTCATTCCGAAAGAACCGATGCCATCTGCGGCGTCGAGCCGCGCAGTGCCAGGCATTGTTTAATGCCGTGCCTGAAGTTCTCTGCCATCGCTTCGATGGTGTACTCCGATGCAGTAGCGAGAGCGCTCTGGCGTAGTCTCTCAAGCAGGGACGGTGACTTCAGCACCTCGACCACGGCGTCTGCATAAGCCGGAACTCGGTGCGCGGTCTTTCGTCCGTTGTAGCCGTCAATGAGGTAGCTGGCTTCCGGGCCGTGAATGGCAATGTCGGTGGTGAACAGCGGCAATCCAGCCGCAAAGCTGTCCAGAATTGCCAGTCCGACTCGACCCGGTATCACGAAAATATCGGCCATGCGCAGTGCGAGGGCCTTTTCACGGCCAAATTTCTGCCCCACATAGTGAATCCAGGGATTTGCCTTCGCCTCATCTTCCAGCCAGCCACGATCTGGACCAGCTCCAACTACGAGCAGCTGGAAATCCGGAACCCTTTGCCGGACCAGACGGGCCGCCTCGATCAGGAACGGGACGTGCTTGGTGGGCTCCAATATTCCGCAATAGATCCCCACCGGACCTTTCGCGAGGCCTAGCTCCAATTTTGCCCGCTCGACTTCATCCTCGCTGATGCTCTCCAGGCTCCTGCGCAGATCGCCGGTATCGACAGCGTTTTGAACCGCGGTGATGCGATCGGGGGACACACCGTGCTCAGTCAGGTAGGGAACGATGCCGGTGGTGTACCCGAAATACCAATCGGTTGCGGTGAGGGCTTTCTCACGGAGCCAGTGTGAGATCTTCGACTGATCTTCTTCCATACACGGTCCCAGTCCCCATAGCGCGACCGTTTTTAACTGAAGTGCGGAAAGCAGAAACAGCCACGAGTTCATCAGGTATTTGTTCTCATGCCCGCTGATCACCAGATCGGCGTGGGCTATTTCTTTCCAGAGCGGCTGGTAGATTAACCGCCCCGCAAGCCACCGCCCTTTTACTTCCCTTCCAATCTCCAACGGCAATTCGCCACTGTCGCGGACTATGCCGTGCAACCCGTGCGGCGCGCTGTAAGCCACCCTTAGTTCGATGCCATCCCGCTGCAAAATCTCGAACAGACGGGTGAATAGAGGTACCCGGTAGTGCTTCATCTGCGCCTGAATGATCAGGACTCTTGGCATAATTCCACTGCCTCCATTGAGGTCGGCCTCTGAATTTCGACGGGTGCGCGTTTGGCAATAACTTCTGAATAAATCTTCTCTAACACCCTGGTCTGCGTCTCAAGATCGAACAAACGAAGGACGCGCTGACGGCCGGCCGAGCCGAACCGGCGTCGCAGGCCGTCATCTTGGAGAAGCTGTGCCAGATATTCCGCCATCGTTCGCCAATCTCGTTCCGGGGCCAGGAATCCGGTTTGGCCATGTTGCACTGCCTCAACCACACCGCCCGAGGCAAAAGCCACTACGGGTTTTTGCATAGCCTGCGCTTCTGCAAAAACCATGCCGAAGGCTTCTTCCTCCCCCGAATCGATCCTGACGCTGGAGGCGGCGAACACACTCGCCCGGTCCATCCACCCGCGAATCGTCTCCGGCGATTGAGCACCTAGAAATCTGTATTTTTTGAGACTGCCCCTGGCCTGCTGTTCGAGACTCTTACGCAATGGGCCATCGCCGATCAACACCAACTCGACCTGAGGAAATTCTTTTTGCACTTCCGCCATCGCCTGAATCAGATAGCTGGGGCCTTTTCTCTCGGAGAGCCGTCCAACGAAGAGGACGATCGGTTCGGCTTCAACGCCCGCGGGCGAAAAGAATCTGGTATCCACTCCGATGTAATGAACGATGAGCTTCTCGGGCGCAACATTCTGTTCCAGCAACTTCCCACGGATAAAATCAGAGACCGCCAGAAACAACGAAGCCCCGCGCCGCAGCGTGTCTCTGTGAGCCAGATAGCGACGGTGTCCGAATGTGGCCTCGCCGCGCCGTGGATTGAGCGCGGTGGCATCCGATCCGTGAAAGGTCACGATGAGGGGCAGGCCAAGCTGCCGCGACAGGGGCAGAGCCCGCAGGCCGTCGGGGCCGAAATGGGCATGAACCAGAACCGGATCGAGAGCATGCAGCCGCCGAACCAAATCCGGAGCCTTTCCAAATAATTTGAAAACAACTTCGCGCACCTTCCCGGCTGTAGTGCCCGGGTTGATGGTGTAACAACTGCTTGCCGGCAACTCCAGGCCCGCAACCCTGCGAGACCCGGCGAAGACGGGCAAATATTGCCGCAGGGCCTGTCCTTGAGCACGGATGAACGTCTCTGAAAGATACAAGAGATGATCACAGAAAATGACTACGGTAGGACGCGGGGCTGTCCTCATATGTATTCCTTGCTGCCGGCGAAAGACGGCTGAGGTTCGAAAGCAGGCTCCTGCCCGGGAAGATGGTCAAGCAGCGCGGAATCATCCGGAACAGACGAGCCAACTGAGCACACGGTGGAGACGTAAACCATCCATAAAATGGTATTTCCCACGAAGATCGTGCTTTCGGTCACCTGGTAAAGCACGATGAAGGCAAGGTAGGCCAGAGGCCACATGGCTTCTTTTCCAGGCTCGCTGTAGGCAAAGACCATGGCTCGACGGGCGGCGATGAAATAAACCACCATGAAAAGCGCAAGGCCGACAAACCCAAGCTGCAGCGTCAGATCGATGAAACCATTGTGAGCATGCGGCACTTTCCAATGCAGAATGGTGCTGATGCGATCGGCTTCGGGAGCTACATTCCAGAAGGCGCTGTATCCGTATCCCAGCACCGGCCGCTCCGCCACGCTTTCGAGGGCCATCGCCCATATGTTGGTACGTCCTGTGAGGGTCGCGTCGCGGCCAAGCAATCCAGCCATGCTATCCATATCGACCACGGCGGACAGAATTGCGCTTACGATCAGAACGCCTGCGATGCCCGCAATCAATGCTCTTGATCCACGGCGGCGAAGCCGGAAAACACGCAACAGAACCAGCATCGCCGCGAACACCACTAAAGCCGTTCGTGAATGGCAGAGGAAGATCAGGCCCACTGACACGGCGACGGTGGCGGTTGCGACCACCACATTTTTGGCGCGCATCAGGATCAGTATGCCTGCGAGCACAATAATTCTGGCGAAGTCGTTCTTTTGTACGAAAACGCCGTTCCATGCATCGGCATAGGCGGTATCGACGGTCGGAACCAGACCATGAAAAAACAATTCAACCAGCACGCTGATGGCGACCGCGATGCCCAGCGCAATGCCGAACAGGCGCACCTGCTCTCGCACGGAATAGCGCACAGCGAAATCGATACCGAAGAGCGTGGTTGCCACTACAGCCAGGCTGCGGCGGATGGTGAGCCCCGCATCAGCCGACCATCCGGTCGAAAGGACCGCGAACAGCACCAGAAAGATCAGAGCTTTGTTGGCCTTTACCGCGCGCAGAATCTCTCGGCGAATGGAAGATGCCCGCACCAGCACGATGATGTAAATCAGCGACCATCCAAACTGCGTAAGCCAGCTTCCATCGGTGACCACATCCGGGTTGGAATTGTCCATCAACAGGGAAACAAACGCACCTGTCCCCAGAAACAGGACGATGACGGTGAAAGCGTTGTCCAGAAATTTGAGTGAGATTCGCATTTTAGTTACTGCGCAGTATTGATCGGAGGTGAACCATCAGCTGTCAGTTGTCGAGTTCCCAGTTGTCAGCGGTCAGTTGTCCGCGACCGGAGCGACCGTGTGGCTTTGCATGCTGGAAGCTTGCTCCGCTGATTGAGGCACTGGAAACGGCCTGGCACAAAGCCGGGAATAAAGGTCCACCGTGGCGTGAACGATCTGCGGCCACTCGAACGATGACAAATTTGGCCGCAGTTTGCGGCGCGAGCTTCTCGCCCACTTCGCAGCGGCGGTCAAAATCTCTGGCGTAAGCTCCCCTTCGTAGGTCCTGACCCAATCAGACCCGACCAGCGCCTGCAGTTCTGGCAAAGAACCTCTGGCGGGAACCAGCACTGGCTTGTTGAACGATAGCGCCAGGATGGCTGACCCGGAATGCATGATGTCGGAAAATGGCAACACCACCAGATCTGCGGCCGAAAACAGCATCTGCACCTCGCCCCTTGGAATCCGCCGCAGATCAAGCCTTATGCGCTCATCGGCCGCTGCGGCCGCTTCCACATAGTGGCCGTGTCTGGGTTCCGCGCGGCCTGCGATCAACATTCGGCCGTCCGGTAATGAGGAATTACGAAACGTGGTGACGAGGTGAGGCACGTTCTTGTAGGGAGACACTGCACCGAAAAACAACAGCACAGTTTGTCGAGGCGCCAGTCCCAGCGCAACCCGAGCGGAGACTTTACCCACCGGCGCTGGATATGCCTGACGATAGTGTCCGTGAGGTATCACCGCGCTTTCCGCATCGCGCAAACTAGGAACATCGGCCGCAACCCATTTGGCGCACGAGTCGCTCAGGCTGACATAGCCATCGAGCATCCCGGTGAACCTTCTCCAAAACCACGATTCCAGTGCGGGATGCGAAAGCGCATGGCTATGGGGGTTATGCACCGTCCACAAGACACGAGTCCCCCGCCAACGCAGCCAGGCGGTCGAAAGCAGCACCATGAGGGAACCGATCAGCGCCTTTGGCAACCGCCGATTCAGATAGTACTCCGGCCAGTGCAGATGAAAGATGTCATATTGTTTCCACAACGCTCCCCAGTACGCACGCCAGAGTGAGAAGCAGTCGACCTCCATTCCAAGACCAGGCATGTCTCGATACAATAACTCTCCGTAGGGATTGTCGGAGCGGCGGATGTCTCGTGGAAAAACAAGTATTCGCATGCCAGTCTTTCAACTCAGAAATTTTTCACCGATCTTTCCAATCAAAGGGCCGATAGAGCGTTTTCCTCCGCAGGTTCTAGTGAGGGGTCGAGCACCGCTGGTCGCGTCCGGCGGGCCAGAATGTATGCGGCCGCCCCGATGCTGAACATGAGTAGCGCGTCCGATGCAATGCTCGACCAGGCGGCGCCGCGCCAGGAGTAAGCCGGGATGATCCACAGATTGATCAGGACGTTAAAGAGTGCGACACCAGCCTGGATGCAGGTGCGGATTCCCTGGTATCCGGCTCCGGTCAGCGAGTCGGAAAGGAAATAGTGCAGAACTTTGAGCACCGGCAATAATGAAAGCCAGCGCAAAGCCTCCGCTGTGGCGGCATATTCCGCACCAAGAATGAGCGGAACGACTCCTGCAAATAGAAGGATGGCGACACAAGCCGCAACCGAATAGGCAAGAGCCCCCCACACCAGCCGCTTGGCGTAACCGAGAGTAGCCGAGATTCCCGCAACACCCGTACGGAAAAAGTTAGGGTAAGCAGCTGCCAGCAGCGACTGTATGGGCACGAAAGTTACGTCAATCAATCGATAGGCAGCACCGTAAATACCAGCCGCTTCCAACGTGCCGAGGCGGGCCAGCATGGTCTTGTCGATGTCGTTGTAGATGGTTTGAGCGCTCAGGCCCGCGGAGAAATAGAAGCCTTCGCGTATTTCGGAAATAGACTTCCACAACTTGAACTTCGGGGATCCCAGCATTGTCACGACCAGTACGATTGCCGCAACCGCTACCACCCAGGTGCTGGAAAAATAAAGGTAGCCCCACTGCAGCGCGGTGGGATGGCGGTGGATTGCGACCAGAATGAGCGCGCCGGCGAGCCGGCTGGCGCTACCCATAACGTTAATCACGGCAGTCCACTGCAACCTTTCAAAAGTCTGAAAGGCCTGACCGCAGAGCTGAATGATGCTGAGGCCAAAGAGATCGGACCCAGCCACGAGCACCACCAGCCGAAATGGAATCGAACCTGGCAGGGCGAAGTGCGAAAGCGCCAGGACTACGCCGAAGAGTATGGAGCTCGAAACCGCCGTGGTCGCCAGTGCCCTGCCCCAATACAGACCGAAGAGGCTGGCATCCCGCGACACATTCTTGACCAGCAGGTTGCCGCTGCCCACCGTGCCGAAAGGGTAGACAATGCCAACCAGCGCCACCACGCCGATGAAAGCGCCATAGTTGACGGCTCCCAGAGAGCGTGCGATCAGGACGAAGTAGAGCGCCTGGATGACCAGGCGGAGTCCTTGCCCTAACGACATCCAGACCGTATTGCGCGCCAATCGGCTTTTGCGAAAAAAAGGGACCATAACGAAAAGCGACTCCGGTAGCCAGAATTTCTGGCTACCGTGTCGGGGAGACTCTCATTACGTTCGACAAATCAGCCTGCGACCTGGGACGCATAAGCAAACTCAACCCGGTTCGCATTGCGCAGTTCGTTTTCGATCCACTTGTAGGTAATCTCCAGACCAGTCTCCAGCGAAATTGTCGGCTCCCAGCCTAACGCCTTGAAGAGTCGCGTGTTATCGCTGTTGCGTCCACGTACCCCCTGGGGCTTGCTGGCGTCATGGCGCTTGACCAGGCTTTTACCCGCAATACCCGAGATCAGGTCGACCAACTCATTGATCGTGACTAGACGGTCGGTGCCCAGATTCAGCGGTTCGTGGTACTCGGACGCCATCAGGCGCACCAGGCCTTCAACGCAATCGTCAACGTACATGAAAGATCGTGTCTGTTCGCCGTCGCCCCAGATTTCGATTTCTCCGTCGTCTTTCGCCAGCGCGACCTTACGGGAAATCGCGGCTGGCGCCTTCTCCTTGCCTCCTTCATACGTGCCTAACGGACCGTAGACGTTGTGAAAGCGCACGATGCGAGTCTCGAACTTGTAGTCCCGGCGGTAATAGCGGCACAACTCTTCCGTGAACAGTTTTTCCCAGCCATAGCCTGGTTCCGGGTCTGCCGGATAGGCGTCCTCTTCGCGCAACGGGCTTACGTCGGCGCTGGTCTGCTTGTAGCCGGCGTACACACAGGCGGAGGAAGAGAACAGAAATCTCCCCGTGCCATTCAGGCGGCTGGCTTCGAGCATGTGAGCGTTGATCAAAATGTTATTGCGCGAAATGTCCGCATGCGAAGCGGTAATGTATCCGATGCCTCCCATGTCGGCCGCCAGGTTGTACACCTGGTCGATTCCGCCCCGGGTCGCCTGCAGGCAGCTGTCATATTTGCGGAGGTCCACAACTTCGAATTCGTCAGCCGCTGACGACTCGTACTCTGGCGCCTTGATGTCGACCCCGCGGACCCAGTTCCCTTCCGCCTTGAGGCGCTTCACAAGATGGTGACCGATGAAACCGCCGGCGCCAGTGACCAGTATCTTTGTCTGCTTTTTCATAGTTATGAGTTCTCCTTTTGATGGCTAAAGATTGATGGCTAAAGATCGACGACAAAAAGATCGGTAACGACAAAGATCGAGCCGCGTTCAACCGTATTTTTTGCGGCGTGGAATTATTGCTATTGGAGTTCAGGACTGCCGCATGAGTTCAAGGCACACAAACCAGGCAGTCTTTGGAATGGTGACCAGGTAACGTTTCCACAGGCGTTGCGGCTCCACGACCAGACGAAAGAGCCACTCCAGACCAAGGTCCTGCATCCAGACTGGAGCTCGCCGCAATTTGCCAGAATTCATGTCGAAGGCAGCTCCCACGCCTAACATCACTGGGACTTTGAGCTTGGCGCGGTGTTCATACATCCAGCGTTCCTGCTTGGGAGTGCTCAAGCCAACCCAGAGAACGTCAGCGGCTGCCTCTTCAACCCGAGCGGCAACTTCCCTTTCCTCCTCTTCGGTGAGCGGGCGAAATGGTGGGGCATAGGTGCCGGCCACCACAATGCCGTAGCGCTCCCAAAGCGAGCGTGCCAGGTCGTCGGCTACGCCTGGGCCGCCGCCATAGAAAAAATGACGGCACTGCGCACCGGTCTCCCGGCAAAAACTTTCCATCAATTCCGAACCGGTGACGCGCCGGCGAAGGGAGTACCGATGCCAGCGGCCCAGCCACACCAGCGGCATTCCGTCCGGCACAACCATATCGGCGTTGTTCAGGATCTCCCGGAAATACCCATCCTGGCGTGACTCGGCAACCCCGTGCATACCGGTAACCGCCACGTAACGGCCGCTCTCCCGGTTCTTAATCCACGCTTGCAACTGTTGAACTGCATCGGGCGTTTGCACGGCGTGGACACGCACGCCCAGAACTTCAAAGTTAGGCAACATGAATTGTCTCGCTCCGTTGTTCGACAGCTTCCGACTGAAGTCTTACGGTTTGTTCGTAGATTGACATCAAAAGGGAGTAGTTCACTTCCGGGGTGTAGAGAGCTTCGTAATCGCGCCGCGCCTCGTGACCCATGGTGATGAGTTCAGACGGATGGCTCCAGGCCCACTCGACTTTTTCAGCCAGGTCTTTGGCGTCCCCGGTAGTGAAATGCAACCCGGTCCGGCCATCCGTGATGACTTCCTGCATCGCGCCCAGCCTGGAGCCAATCACCGGCGTTCCGCAGGCGAGGCTTTCTGCCATCACCATGGGGAAGCCTTCGTACCACAGACTGGGAAGGACGAGAAAGCGTGCCTGCTTCATTGCCGCGCGAGTCTGGTTGGAGTCGAGTCTTCCCCGAAAGGTGACGTTGCGAATATTGTTTTTCGAGACTTCTGATTCCAGGCTGGCGCGTAACGGCCCATCACCGGCGAGCACCAACGGAATCGCCGGGCCGATCTGACTCCACGCGGCAAGCAAGGCGGACAGTCCCTTCTCCGGCGATAGCCGACCGACAAACAGCGCGTAGTCCCCCGGAGTCGTCCGCTCACCTGGGTCTGGCTCCACAAAATTCGGTTTGACATACATTTTTTCCGCGGGCAGGCCGCCCTCGATGAACTTCTGCCGACCAAACTCGGTCGCCACAACGTAGCCAGATACCGCGTCCGTCCAGGTGCGCCGATGGCGGTGCGTCTGCAGCATCACCGCGACTGCGGCGGTCTCCAGGCGAGAGTCGCGATAGCACCCATGCCAAATGCTGCGCAGCAATCCCTGGGTTGTACATTCTTGGCAGACATGGCCGTCACGAAACAGCAGAGCAGCCGGACATAGCAGCCGGTAATTCTGCAAAGTCTGCAGAACGGGAATCTGCGCTTCCCCGCACGCCTCATACACTGACGGCGAAATCATCATGAATGTGTTGTGCGCGTGTACCAGGTCGGGCTGAAAGGTAGCGAGAATCTTCTGTATCTCACGCTTGCTGTCCTCGGCCGAGATGATGCTGCTTAGCAGGCCAGCCCGTTTGAACATTGAGAACTGCTCGATTTCGTGATTGCTCCGCAAGTAGGTTTCCACGTGGTGCCCGTGTTGTTGCAACAAGCGGCGCTCCTGCTCGAAGACAACGTCCTCTCCGCCCGGCTGCTGGTAGGTATTGTGGACAAGCAGGATCTTCATTTTTCTGCCATTTCGTTTCTGGGGCAGCCGATTGTCGGAGCCCGCGGATAAAGCTTCGGACGAGAACGGAATTCAGAAAGAATACAAAGCAGCCCACGCGGAACAGCTATGCGGCTCCTGAACCCTTCACTACCGCGGGAATGGTTTGCGCGAGGATCTTAAAGTCGAGCCAGAGCGACCATTTGTCGATGTACTGCATATCCAATTCCATCCAGGTTTCGAAGGGCACGCTGTTCCGGCCGTTCACCTGCCAGAGGCAGGTGATCCCCGGCTTCACACTAAAACGTCGCCTTTGCCAATCCTGATCGAATAGTTGGTAGTCACGCAGAGACATGGCGCGCGGCCCCACCAGGCTCATATCCCCTTTGAGGACATTGAAAAGCTGCGGCAGTTCATCAATACTCGTTTTTCGCAAGACTCTTCCGAGCGGCGTAACCCTTGGATCGTTCTTGATCTTGAACACAGGCCCGGTCATTTCGTTCAAGGCGAGCAACTGGTCCTGGATCTGTTCGGCGTCGGCAGTCATGGTGCGGAACTTGAACATGCGAAACTGGCGCTTGTTCAGACCCACGCGCGTCTGTCCAAAGAACGCCGGGCCAGGAGACGTCCACCGGACCAGGATCGCGGTCACCAGAAACACCGGAGCCAGCAGAATCAGCAACATTGTGGAGAAAACAACGTCGAAGGCCCTTTTGATCAGTGTGGGGAATCCCTGGCCTTTCCCGGCAAACACCAGCGCTTCGGGGTTACCGTCCATGTCCACCGCCGACGAGTAGATTGGCCCCAGATTGAAAATCTGGGAGTCGAAGCGCACGGCGATTCCGTGCTCCCCAAGCGTTGACAGTCGGGCGGAGTGTTTGTAGTAGGAACGGAGAGGCAGGTAAATGGCGGCTTCATCCACAACGTTGTTGCGAAGGAACTCCGCCAGGCCAGCAAAATCGCAGCAGCGGATATTGCCGGTTTCGTCGAATGAACGAATTCCATCCCAATCATCGTCGACGAAACCCACGATCTTGTAACCCAGTTCCGGGCTGGTCGAAACCCGCCGCGCGAATTCCATGGCGCGCGAATTCGTCCCGATGATTAGAAGGTATCGGGTGTTGCGGCCGTGACGGCGCAGATTGAGAAGGATCGAGCGCGCCCCCAGGCGGCTCGTAATCAGCAGCGAAGTACAGAAGATCCAGAATAGAAGGACGAACCAGGGCTGCACGATGAAGATATGAAACATCCTCGCCAGGCCCAGAAGAAGAATTGACGCAAGACAGCTAGCTCTCAATAATTCATATATTTCCGCGCGCCAGGTCGTCAGGCGCTTGGACTCGTAGAGCCCGCACATCACGAAAACGCCATGCCAGATCGCCATCAAGAGCACAAACAGGAGAATCGTACCCAGCCTGATGCGCATGGCCATGAATCCAGCCAGGGTGATGGTTTTGGGCGACGAATAAAGCGAAGCTGTCGCCAGGCCGAACGAGGTTACAAGAATACAAAGATCGAATACCTTTGCCGCGTGCCTCTGGAAAAGCCTTTTTGTCTGGGGGAACATCAGTAGCCTCTATGGATCGGGGGTGTCCTAAGGTCTATCGGCCAGATAGCTTCGAACGAGAGGGCGGTTAAGATTGCGTGCAGAGAATTCGTCAGAGTCTTTTGTACAGAATCTGCGGAATTGGGAAAGTTCGTTTGTTGAGCACTGCGGCCAGGATTTTTATCTGCGTTGCCTGAAGTGTCTCCGCGATCTGACGGGTAAACTCTCGCCGGGTGGAATTGGCTTCCAGAACCATTACCAGCCCGTCCGCCAGCCATCCCAGGGTCACCGCGTCGCCATACTGCCGGAGCGGCGGTGCGTCGATCAGCACATAGTCAAATTCCTTACGCAATTCCGCTAAACGTTCTTTCAGGCGTTCCGAGTTCAACAGACTGGGAAAGTCCGGAGTCAGCGACCCGCAGGACAACAGCCACAGATTGCTGCGACGGACTCGCTTGGTGAAATCTGCGATAGGGCCGTCTTTGAGTAAAGCGTCCGTCAGTCCGCGATGGTTGGGCACACCGAAGATCTGAGTGAGCGAGGGCGAACGCAGGTTGGCTTCGACCAGGCACACCGATCCGGGAGTATTCTCGGACAACAACTCGGCAGTCTGGGCACAAATCCAGCTGCACCCGTTTCCATGTTCGATGGCCGCATACACCACGCAGTGCGGCGGATCGTCTTGCAGAAGAAACAGACGCTGCACCAGCTGCAGACACTCTTCGTGAGCCTGCTGGTCAAGCCGGATCGGGGTAGAGTTCAGACGCTTGCTGCCGCGTCTTTCGACCGGCAAAGGATGCGCGCGCGGTACCTCGGGCGTAGGCCCTTTCTCCAGGCCCAATCCAATATTCTGCATCAGCTCGAAATTTTTGCTCACGGTATTTCCACTCCTAGTGGATCGGACGGTTGCGCGACTCCCACGTGTTCGCGACCCCGTCGTTCGCGGTCACGATGTTCACGGTCGAGATGTTGATGATCAAGAGGTTGACGGTCGAGAGGTTCGCGCTTGTCATCGGCGCCCTCGCCCGCATCCGACAAGCCAGCCAGGTCTTCTTCCAGCAGAGAAGACAAATCCAGGTCGGCCAGAACATCACTGACCATTTGTCGAGTAATTTCCTGCCGCTCCAGCGCGCGGCCCAGCAGAAGCGAGTTGAAGCAGATGTTATTTATGTTGCGAGGAATCCCGTCGCTGGCGCGCGTAATGAGCGCGATTGCCGGTGGGGTAAACAAGGGATGCCTGAAATCATAACCCGCCGTACGCAAGCGGTGATCGATGTAGAGACTGGTTTCGTCGAAAGAGAACGGCTTCAGGCGGGCAACCATGGAAAGCCGCTGCCGGAGCTGAAGCATCTCCGGCGATGCCAGTTTTCGGGCCAGCTGCGGCTGTCCCGACAGAATGATCTGGATCAGCTTCTGGGCGGAGTTCTCAAAATTCGAGAGCATGCGCACAACTTCCAGAACCGAATTGTCGAGATTCTGCGCTTCATCCACGATGAGGACGAATCGCTTGCCTTTCCGGTATTCGCGAACCAGCATCTGGTTCAGTTTGGAATGTATCTTCACCGGATCGCCGTCGTCGTCCGGAATCCCCATATCAGCCATCAGGCTGCGAAGGAAATCCGTCGGGCTGGCATGAGTCTGAAACAGGAAAACCGTCTTGGCAGTGGCATCGATTCGCTGGGCCAGCTGAAACAGCAAGGTAGTTTTTCCCATGCCAGGCTTGGCAATAACCGCCATGAAACCACGCCCGCCGGTAACGCCGCAAAACAGGGACGCCATCGCCTCGCGGTGGGTGCGGCTCTGATAGAGGTAGCGGGGATCGGGTGTGACCCCGAACGGTTGTTCGCGCAGTTTGTAGTAGTCGAGGAACATAAGGGGATCTGAATTACTCGCTTGACTGCATCACGCCGTTAGCCTGATTACGCTCTTAACTTTGGAATGGCCACTACCAAAGGAATTCTGAGAACGTCCACCACCTCGTTCGGGGTGTGGAACGATGGATCCATGTACTCTGCCAGATATGCCGCGCCCATTCCGATAGCAATTGACAGAAAGAATCCTACAAAACCGATCAAAGTGGCGCTGTGCACTGGAAGAGCGGGTACGGCCGGGGGTATCGCGAGCGCAACGTTGGCAATTCTCTTTTTATCCAACGCGTCGGACGTACGTTCCTGCTCTCGCTTGGAGAGGTACAACAGGTAATTTGCTTCGTTGGCCTTGTTTTCCCGAACCAGATCCGCCTGCCTGAGAGCCTTCTGATCCAGTTCCACCATCTTTTCGCGCAGGCTCGCGATGGTGCGATCAAGCGCTGTTGCCGTGGCTTTTTGCGAAGCCAGGTCGGCTTGCGTCCGAGCCATGTCCTCGCGAAGAAATTCGTAGGTGGGATCGCGATCGGTGGTCTGGTTTACGTACTTGGTCTTTTCCGCCTGTTCAATTGCGACCTGAGTCTGTTTGATCTGCTGGTCGATTTGCTGCACCAGCGGATAGCTAGGGTCGTATTTCATCAACAACTGGCCGCGATTCACCTGCGCGGTAAGCAGGTTGCCCTGCAATTGCTGAAGCAGCAGATCCGCGGAATTCGACACCTGCTGTGTGGTAGACCTCGCGGGCGTTGACTTCATCTGGCTCTGCACGTCGCGGATGCGGTGCTCATCCGCCACGATCGACTGTTGCGCGTTGTGCAGCGCGGCTACGGCGTCGGCCAACTTCAGGCCCATGTTGGTGCGCTCCTCATCGGGAGCGACCAGCCCTTCCTGCGAATCGAAATTGGACAGTTTGGCCTCGGATTCCTGCAGGGCTTCGTGATATCTCTCCGCTTCTTTAGTGAAGAACTCGAAAGATCCGGCGGGACGATGCACCGCAACGTGCTTTTCCAGATAAAGATTCGCCAGGATGTTCAGCACTCCGAATGCGACCTGCGGATCCTTTGACCTGTAGCTGACGTTAATCAGGTTGGTTTTAGGTACGATTTTGACCTTGAGCTGTTTGCCGAGGGCTTCAACCGCGCGCGAGACCACGCTATCCGGACCGTGTCCAGGCAGCATCCTTGTCAGCCACCAAGTGCTCACGTTATTTTGCAGGCCACAAGCCAGGACCACTTTTTCCAGAACGTCGCGGCTCTGCAACAGTTCAACTTCAGAATTGATCTCCTCTTCGGTCACTTGGGGCGCCATCTGAGGCAGTTGTGTCGTCGACTCAGTCGTCACTACCGGGTCCAGCCGTTCGCGATTGACCAGAATCTCCATTCGGGATTCGTACTTGCGTGACAGCAATACCGCCGCCGCAACCGAGCACAGCAGCGCGCATGCGAAACACACGACCGCCAGCCGCCGATGACGGAACAGCGGCGAGATCAGGTCCCGTAAAGTCGTTTCATTGACGGTTGTCCCTTCCAGCAGGTGGGTGGGGGCCGCCGGATTCATTCTGGCCTGGGTCATGGTTTTTCTCTGATTCGCGTGCTCATGCTTGGGATGCTAAAACCGACGAAGTTGACGACACGGAAGTACATCCGCACTGGCAAACTTTCATCTGCTTTCTCAGTTCTCATGCCTCAGTTCTCACGCGCTGCCGATCTGTCGGCCCTATTGAAAAGCCGTTTGTGGATTGAACGCGGTGCCAACCGCGTACGGAACATATTTGCGGAACATGGTGATCATCTTTTCAGGTACGAAGAGGGTGTCTCCCGGTTGCAATTGAGCATCTTCATCCACGTTTTTTCCGTGATAGATGTCTTTCAAGTTCAGCTTCTTGACCTCCATCAAGCCGGGGCGAGCCTGGTGATAGAGAAAAATCTGCGTCTTGCCGCCGGAAGAGATGCCGCCCGCCATGGCGATGGCTTGCGACACGGTGGTATCGTGCCGCAACTCGTACTGGCCCGGCTTGCTCACCTGGCCGCCGGCGATGAAGTAAGGCTTTTGAAAATCGACCAGGTCAACATCGACGATCGGGTCCCGCAACACATGCTCATACGCCTTCTTGATGGCGGCAATAATTTCAGGAACGGTCATTCCCTGAACGTACACACTTCGCGTTCCCTGCAAATTGATGTAGCCGTCGGGCTGCACCGTGACGTTGCGATTGAATTCCGGCGACAGCGGGAACGACAAAGCCAGGACGTCGCTGCGAGTAACCAGGTAACGTGGGTAACGTTCTTGCAGCGTCGGGCGATCGCTGCTTGTATCCCCGTGGTTTGTATCCCCTCGGTGGTCGACGGGTGCGTTCGAAGTTGCGGGCGATGTTGCGGGAACTGGCTGCGAATTGCTTTGCGCGGCGCTGCCCGGTGCGGCGTTGTTTTGAGCAGGCACACCGATTGGCGCAACCAGCGTAGCGATTACGAATGCAGTGCTGACTAATTGTGCGGTAGTCACAGTAAGTCTCCTGGTCCTGATACCTTGGACATGAATGCTCGATCGGGCTTTGGCCCTCAAAATGTCTTCCTATCTTCCAGTCCGACCAGTCCGACGGCGCATGAAGAAAGAGCGGGAATGCAGCTTCGCCCTCTCAGTCCCAACCGGGACCTTCATCGAACTAGTCACCCGGTGAAACTGGCCTTCCCCGTAATTCCTGCCTGTCAGAAAACTAGACTGGCATTTGCTGGGAGTGAAGATATCGTTTGGTCGTACCTCGTGATTCTCTTCGGCTCCTTGTACGAACTTTGTAGAAACTTCGAACAAACTTCCACAACTCACTTCGCGGCGTCGATCACGGGACATTCCTCGGTGACCGGAAAATCGAAAACCTGCAACCTCAAAGCCGTGGCGGGTAATCTGTTACTGGAAATTTCCTGCCACCGCGAATCCTGCAAGACTTAGATGGCTACTTTGCTGTGTGCGTATAACTCGACCCACACAATTGATCCGAACTTCATTTGCCCCTGGGTCGAAAGCTGGAAGCATAACTTCCACCTGGACTTCGGCCTCCAGCGGAGGGTATTTGGTACTCAGCACGAACAATCCGCCGCATCCGATGTTGGCGCAACAGCCTACTTCGCGATGCTCTTCTTCCTCTCTCCATCGGAAAAGCGCCGGGACAGCGAGTTGGAATCGGCGGAATGCCCTCCGCCCGGTTGAAGAATTCACTGGGTCCGTCCCTGCTATTTGAAGAGATGACTCAACATAGTGATTTTCGAAGAGGTGCCGCAAGCGGGCAATCATCCACCGGTACGGGGACATCGTCCTCCGTAATATCCTGTAGGCGGCCTACAGAAGTTTCTGATTGAACCCGAGGAGAGGGGCATTTAGACTCTATGTGTGCTGCACGAAACAAAAGGATTTTTCGCGGCAGCAATCAACGTCAACGATCGGGTTCGAACTTTAGATTCGCAATCTGCGCGAGTCTTTTGCTTCTGATCCCCGACACAGCCGGGTCGTTCTCCCTCACTCTGGCCAGTGAGATCACCCCATATCAGGAGTACGGGCCCCATGGTGTTGTCTCCATCGCTAATGCCTTCATCGGTTCCACTCAGCACGCCAGAAAAACGCGTACGCATTCTGATTTCCGACCGCAATCGCATGGCCAGCCATCTGCTGGCCGAATCACTCAGCCGCGATCCTTACATTGAAGTCACTTGTGTGGCTGCTGGTGACGAAGTTCTCTCGTCGGTTCTGACTCACAAGCCTGATCTAGCCGTGATCAGCGCCGAATTTGACGGGGGGACGAAGACCGGTTTGCAGATTGTTCGCACCTTAAGCTCGCGTCACCCGAAAACCGAGATTGTGGTTCTGATCGATGGCAATGCGCGTGGATCGGTGCTGGCTGCATTCCGCTGCGGAGCGAAAGGAGTCTTCAGCCGAAGTGAGCCGCCCGGCGAGTTTCGTGCCTGCATCGAGCGGGTAAGCCATGGGGAAATCTGGGCAGGACGGAAAGAAGCGGAGTTTTTGCTGGCGGCGATGCGGAACAGTCCTTCATGCGACGGCATAGACGATGAGAAGGTGAACGTTTTGTCCAAGCGCGAACTCGAGGTGGCGGAGTGCGCGGCCCAGGGTCAGAGCAACAAGCAGATCGCCGACCAGTTGCACCTCAGCGAGCACACGGTTAAAAACTACCTGTTCAGGATTTTTGACAAGATGGGTGTATCCAACCGGTTTGAACTTCTTTTCCTGCTGTACAACGCTCGCGATAATTCCAGGAGGAAGGAATCCGCCAAACCACCCCGCCTTGAGAATCAGATCCAAAAATGCCTGAAAGCCGCTGAGGCTGGTTTCGCTCCTGCCCAGTACTCTCTCGGCTTGGCGTATATGGGAAGAGCCGGATTCGAGAAGAATGCCGGCTCCTCATACTACTGGCTGAGAGTCGCCGAGGAGAGCTCGGCCGCTCTGTATCACCGGTGTCACGATCTGGCAGAAGATTTAAAAGCAAAATTGAGTATGGCCGAGATCGAAGTTCTTGAAACCAACATAGCGCGCGCCGCGAACCGCAAGCGATCGCTGGACGCGGAACATTCCATCGAGACTGTTCAACATCACCTGGAATTATTGCCCTTGTGAAAAACGGAAGGGGAAATATTCGCGCCCCGGAGCATGCCGCCCAGATGGCCCGTATCAGGGCGGCTGAATTCGAAGCCGGTCACACCGATGACCAACCTGCAGATCGCCTTCAAGGAATCTTCCTACTCCACCACGACTTTGGCGGTCATCCTGGGGTGAAGCGAGCAGAAATAGCTATAAGTTCCCGGCTTGCTCAGGGTGAATGAGAACTTGTCGTCAGTGTCGAGGGCCTTCGACTTAAACACATTCTCGTTACTGACCACGGTGTGCGGAATATCATCCCGATTTATCCAGGTGATCTGAGTGCCCGGTTTCACCGTGACCACCGGCGGCGTAAAGCTGAAGTTGTCGATGCTCACTTCGACTCCCGGAGGATTGGCTTCCGGCGAAGCTGCGAGAACGCCTCGCGATTCAGAAATCGCCATCACCAGCAGCAAGCATGCCGCAACCGCGGAAATCCAGGTTCCGCATACCAGGACATTGTTTTTCACTTGATTTTCTCCTTTTTAGTCTTTAAATCTCGAATTATTGGTTTCAGTACTCTGATCAAACCCTCACCAGCTACTCCAGGGTGGAATCTGTAACCGCGAGAGGATGGCGTCCGCGCGCGTATTTCACATCCGTCACTCCCAGAAGAGATCGCAGTTGTTCTGCCGGAACCTTCATCGGGCCGGGAGACGGTGCGGCACCCGGCTTTGGTTGCGGGAAGGCAGTCGACGTCGCGGTGTGGAAGGTGACATTGCCCTCGACCTTCTGCATGGTCTGGTGAATATGACCATTCAGCACCGTCACTGAGCCGAAAGATTTCAGATAGGCCAGAGCCTGGGCACTGTCGGCGGTTCCCCAACCCCATTCGGGATACACAGTCCAGAGCGGAATGTGCGCAAACACCACCACGGGCGTGCTCCGGGACAGATGTTTGACGTCTTTTTCCAGCCACTCCAACTGTTCAGTGCCAAGCGTGCCCAGGCCACCCGCCTTGAGATTCATCACATTCACCAGGCCGACGAAGTGCACGCCCTTCATGTCGAAGCTGTACCAGCCGGCGCCCATTGAATTCCTGGCATAGCGCTCCCGGTACTGTTTGCCGTCGTCGTCGAGAACATCGTGCTCGCCCGGGACGAAGAACACATTCCTGGGACGAGCGGCCTTCAGGATCTGGTCGACGTTGTCAAACTCCTCGGGCCTCGAGAGGTGACTGATGTCTCCGGTGTGGAGCATGAACTCGGGAGCAACCGGCAGGGCGTTGATTTTGTCCACGGCAGCCTTGAGTGTTGCCACCACGTCCGGATTTGCCGGTTTGTTGAACCCCATGTGACTGTCGCTGATCTGCACAAAACTCAGTTCTCCCCGGGCATGACGCTTCATACTGAAGGGATTGCTGAGACTGTATGACTTCAGCACCCCTCCCTCGATCACGCAAAGAGCGCCTGTGCCAGCCCATGCCATGCATTTCAGAAAACCGCGACGGTCAATTCCGTCGTGGTGATGGTCAAATTGAGTTTCGTCATTGGTCTTCTGTGCCATACGTCCTCCGGTTGACCCGATTCAGTTCGGGATTCACTGTCCAGAACCGGGGGGGGCCGGTTTTATTCCCTTTAAAAAATATTGAGGAGCGGCTGGAATAAATTTCCGCTTCGCTGGTTTAATCTTGTGTATGTGTCGGAAAAGCCCCTGGCAGCGGACTCGTTCGAGGAACTTGCCCTTCCCCTTTTTGACCGGCTCTATAACTTTGCGCACTGGCTGACCCAGAATCGCGAGGAGGCGGAGGACCTCGTCCAGGAAACGTTCGCCAGGGCGTTAAAGGGGTTTTCCTCGTTTCAGCCCGGCACGAATTTTCGAGCCTGGATTTACCGAATTTTGCGCAATACTTTTCTTACGTCCCGCACCGGTTTAAGGGCTACCGCGACGGTGCCATTGGACATGGAGGGCGATGAACAAGCTGTACCGGCCACCACCGCGACACCGGAGAGCATCCTTTTGGATCAACTGGACCGGCAACTATTGCAGCAGGCGTTGGAACAGCTGCCGGTCCACTATCGCGAGATCCTGCTGCTTTGCGAAGTCGAAGAAATGTCGTATTCGGAAATTTCCGCCACTCTTGCGATTCCTACCGGCACGGTGATGTCCCGCCTGTCTCGTGCCCGCCGGGCTTTGAAGAACACGGCGCAGGGAATGCAAAGGAGCTGACACATGGCGTGCCAACTGTGGTCTGAAAAACTCGGGCAGTATGTGGATGGGGAGCTGCCGCCCAATGAGCAACACATATTGCGCGAACATATGCGCGGCTGCGCCGACTGCTCCTCGGAAAGTCTCGACCAGTTGCGAGCGAAACGCGCGATCCAGCTCGCGGGACAGCGCTTCGTTCCCGATGCGGCCTTCCGCGCCCGTATTCAGGCCGGCATCCAGAAGAAAACTTCCGCATCGCGACCAGCCATATCCGGCTGGAGATGGCGTGCTAATTTGGCTACGTCGGCAGTGGCCGCCCTGCTGCTTTTTGGCGCCTTATTCCTGGCCCGTGACCGCAGCCGCGAACAGCATCTGATCGGCGAATTGGCCGATTTGCACGTGGCCACGCTGGCCAGCGCCAGCCCGGTCGACGTGGTTTCCACCGACCGGCACACGGTAAAACCGTGGTTCGAGGGAAAGATTCCCTTCACCTTTAACCTGCCTGAATTGGGGAACACAGGCTTCGTTCTGGTGGGAGGAAGAGTCAGCTATCTCAATCAGGCGCCCGGTGCGGAGCTGATTTTCCGGGTGCGGCAGCATCAGATCTCGGTATTTATTTTTCAGGAACGGGCAGTGGAAGGGATGGGTACAAGCGAAGCCGTCTCCACCGAACTCTCATTCGGTGTCCGAAGCTGGAGTCGCAACGGTTTGCGGTACTTCGTGATCGGCGACGCCAATGCCGAGGACTTGAACAAACTTAGCGAGTTGCTGAGGTCGGCTTGATTTTCGAGGGTTGTCCAGGAGCCATCCGCTGTGATCCAACAAGATCACAGAATGCATAAGGCATAAGAAGATCCCAGCGCACAGCCTCTTGGAGAAGCTGTGACCTTCGAAGGCATGGCCTTCAGGCGAATGGAGCTAAGGCTGTACCGAATTCAACCCAAGGTACACGGCCCAGCCGGCGATCACCAGAATCATCGCCCCCGAAGTAGCTCCTAATACCTTTACCAGGGGAGTGATCCTGTTTACTTTCGCCATGAGCTCCGTTTGTTCCCTGGCCATTGCAGAGGCGGATTCATCGAGGAAAAGCTGATCGTCCTCTTGCATGGTCAGGGTGCTACGGTAGATAAGAAGGATGACTAGAACACCAGTCAGGACTCCCCATACGATCAAGAGGTATAGCAATCCTGGAGTCATAGACCACCTCGGTACCGATTTTCGAGCCGTTCCCGGAGGCCTTTGTTGCGGATGTCGGTTGTGGCCCCACAACCAGAACTCAGGGAAGGGCCCCAAGCCGGAATTATAGACCCGTTGGCAAGACCCCGGCAGCGGTTTTTGGCCGGCACCGTGAGGACCGGCTGAGTCATCTAATACAGCCAGATACAGGGATCCCGGCTAAAGCGGTGGTTCTATAATGACGGCGCCCAGGCTTGATTTTCAGCTTTGAGCAGGCGGCTGGTTTGCTATAATCGATAAGTCAGTCCTTTCAAGGAGATACGATGGCCACGACAACGACCCCGGAAGTGAAGCCCGCAGAGACAGTGAAAAAGGCACCGATCAGCTTGACCCCGAATGCAGTTGGCAAGGTCAAGGAGATCATGTCCCAACAGAACCCAGTTCCTGCCGGCCTGCGCGTGGGTGTGGTAGGCGGCGGTTGCTCTGGCTTCTCCTACTCGATGCAATTCGAGAACGGCGCCGGCATGATGGACAAGGTTTTCGACATGGACGGATTGAAGGTCTATGTGGACGCCACCTCGGTCATGTACCTGAACGGCTGCATCGTGGACTACGTCGAGAGCCTCGAAGGCGCCGGCTTCAAGTTCGAGAACCCGAACGTGAAGAGCACCTGCGGCTGCGGCTCGTCATTCAGCGTATAAGCGAGCAGCGTATAGGCGCACACCGTAGAGACGCCAACTTGCAGCGTACAAATCCGGACACGAATATCAGGCCCCGCCTATCCTGGCGGGGCTTTTGTTTGGTGGGAAAACTGATGGCTGCCAAACCGGTTAGGGCGAAGAGCCTATTGCATCTGGAAGGTCATTGTCACCGAAGCGTAGACCGCGATCTTACCCAGGGCAATAGTGCTTTCTGCGCTTGAATCACCTGAGCTTATCTGGTTTTGCACCACATTCTGCGCCATGTTCCCGCCGTACGAGTAGCCGCAACAATAGCGATAGGAAGAGCCGCCTCCGTACGAGTATGTGGTCAGCGAAGTTGGCTTGCCGACAACCTTCATTCCTGCCGCGGCTGCAAGGTCGTTCGCCTTTTCAATCGCTGCCTTGGTCGCAAGAGCGCGTGCCTGATCGCGGTATTTCCGCAGTTCAGCGGTGCTGAAATCAATCCCGTAAATGTGATTGGCCCCGGCATGCAGGGTGGCGCTGACCAGCGCTTCAAACCTCGACACATCTTTGAGGACAATCTGGACTTCTTTTGTCACCTTGTAATAGTCCACGATCGTCGAATCGTTATCCTTGTAGGCAAGATCCACATGAATAAAGTCTGTCTGAATGTCGGAAGCACTTACCGCCAGCCCCCGCGCCGCGGCCAGAACCTGGCGGATCAGCACGTCATTTTGCGCGCTGGCTTCGTCGAGACTTTTATTCCGGCTTTCGATGCCCAGCAAGATCGTCACCCGGTCCGGTACCACATTCACCTGTGCGTCTCCGCTAACGTTGACTCCATTTGGCGAGGGGAGTTGCGCCTGGCACATGAAAGTCGGAACGAGCACCAAAGCCACAAGAACTGTGCGCATGATCCCTCCCCGGCTCTGAATGTTGTGTAGCCATCGTGCCTCACAACCTTGCTTGCCATGAAGTGACTCTTTGGGAACCAACCAGGGCACTGACGCCGGAATCGGAAGAACACCCGGCTGCGGGCGGGACGCCCGCAGGACAGCCGGCGAGACGCTGGCGCTACGAAACTCCCATCAGGTGGCAGGAGTGGGTCTTCACCACCAGCCAGACCTTTCGTCCGGGCTGAAGCTGGAGGGAATCGCGGGCGGCTAACGTGAGGTGGACTTCCATTTCGACGCCGCAGTCAACTCTTGCGACCACGATCACATCTCGCTGGGCCAGAGAAAGCACTCGTCCGGGAAGTATGTTACGAGCGCTGAGGCCTCTTGGTTCGAGTGATCCAAGCAGAATATCCCCGGCACGAATTCCCACCCGCAATACCGAACCGACCTCTGCGCGCACCAACGGCGTTTCGAGCTCGACGTCGCCTCCGGCCAGCCGGCATGCCATCGTTCCTCGATTCTCGTGAATTGCGACAACCGTGGCGCCGAAGATATTCTCGAAGCCCGCCAGTTGAGCGACTGTTTCCTGCTGAGGCGCGGACATCACCTCATGCGGGGTGCCCTGCGCAATGAGGCGCCCATTTTCCAAAACGATGGCTCGTTCACCGAGGGCAAACACCTCTTCACGACTGTGGGTGACATAGACCACTGGAATCTGATGCTCATGATTCCAGGCGCGCAGGTCTTCCACGATCTTGGATTTGGTCGCCGCGTCCAACGCTGCAAGGGGCTCGTCAAGCAGCAGGATCGCAGGATCGATCACCAGGGCACGGGCCAGCGCAACTCTCTGCCGTTCGCCACCGGAAATCTGCCCCGGGCGTCGCGAGCTCAGGAGCGGAATGCGGAAGGATTCCAGAATGGCAGCGCTGCGCCGTTTCCGCTCGTGGCGGTCCAGCGAGGAAAGTCCGTACTCGACGTTTTCTTCGACAGTAAGGTGGGGGAACAAAGCCAAATCCTGAAAGACGTAGCCCACTCTGCGGCGTTGCGGCGGAAGGTTGATTCCAAGCGAGCTGTCGAAGAAGCTTTTCTCCGCGGTTGCGATTCGGCCAGCATCGGGTGTGGCCAAACCAGCCATGCAATCGAGCAGCGTGGTCTTGCCTGCCCCCGAGGGTCCGAACAAAATAGTAATGCCTGGCAGAAATGAGATGGTGATGTCGAGGGCAAAGTCCTTTCCCAGTCGCTTGCGGAGTTGCAAGGAGACTTCCCGAGGATCCGCAAGCGCGGACTTTGTAACCGCGTTACTGGTTAACTCCGCTTCCATAGCGACATTCCGATGTAGGCGCGAGCGTCCCGCTCGTGCGTCCTGATTCCTGGATTCTCGGTCGTGATCCATCCATCTGACAGCCCCGCACGAGCCGGACGCTCGCGCCTACACTACGGCCCCCACATTAATATGACACGCCGGTTCATCGCATATACCAGCGACAGAATCGCAAACGAGATGAGCAGCAGTACCAAAGCGGTGGCATTCGCGCCCGCGTAATTGATCGCCTGCACTTTGTCATAGATATCGATCGAGACGGTTCGGGTCACGCCCGGGATGTTTCCTCCGACCATCAGCACGACACCAAATTCACCCATGGTGTGAGCAAAACTCAGAGCTACGCCTGTCACCAACCCTGGAACCGATAAGGGCAAAATCACGCGAAAGAAAGTTTTGAACCGGGAAACCCCAAGAGTCTGCGACGCCGCCGTCAGTCGCGGATCGACCGCTGCGAAAGATGCCGCAAAGGGCTGCACCGCAAACGGAAAACTGTACACGATGGAGCCGATCAGCAGACCTTCGAAGGTGAATGCGAGAGTGTGGCCGGTGAGAGTTTGCCAGCCGCGTCCGAGCGGGCTGTGCGGTCCCAGGGCCACCAGTACATAAAAACCGAGCACGGTCGGCGGCAGCACAACAGGCAGCGCGAAAACGGCTTCCGCCAGGAATTTCCAGCGCCAGCGCGAGCAGGTGATCCAATAGGCGACTGGAAGGCCCACAACCACGAGCACCGCCGCAACCAGCGCGGCCAGCCGGACCGTAAGCCAAAATGCCTGCCAATCCATCAGCACTAACCTTTCGAGCCTTGACTTCGGCACCTGACTAAAAGCGATGTTCATTGCAGCAGCTCTTTGCTCTCAACCAGGCATCTTACAGCTGGAATTCATCTACAGCTGGAATTCATCTACGTAAACTTTTGTAAATGTTACGTTAAACGCCGCACCGATGCTGCAAGATGTACCATCCATCTATAGCAGAACCTGCGGCTTGGGCGTGTTCCTCTGAGGCAAACGATTCTATCCGCAACCGAAGCGTCGGTGGCGGGTTTAATAGACTAGCGGGCGCTTGACAGCGGCCGTTTGAGATTGAGGCAGGCAAAACGAGGATGACATCGTGAACATGCTTAAACGCCATTGGCTGATCGCGAGTGTGGTGGTTGTCGCCATAGCTGTCTTCGCTGCCTTTCAGTTCAAAAGCAATGAGAAGCCGCAGTATTTCACCACCAAGGCTGATCGCGGCGAAATCCGCCAGGTGGTGGAGGCGACAGGAACGATCAATGCCGTGACCACGGTCCAGGTTGGCTCACAGGTCTCTGGCACCATCTCGCGCCTGAACGCAGATTTTAATTCGCGGGTGAAAAAAGGACAGGTCGTGGCGCAAATCGATCCTTCCTTGTTTCAAGGTGCATTGCTGCAGGCCAAGGCTGATCTCGCGAACGCGAAGGCCAACCTGGTTGCGTCGCAAGCGAATCTGGAAAAGGCTCAGGCCACGGCGGTACAAACCAAAGCAGATTACGAGCGGACTTCGGGGCTGGCCAAGGAAGGCGTGATGAGCCAGCAGCAGCTAGACCTGGCAAAGGCCAACGCCGATTCGGCGGATGCCGCGGTTGCCGCTGCCAAAGCGACTATCACCCAGGCGATCGCCCAGGCACAGCAGAAGCAGGCGGCGGGGACGGTAGCGCAGACCAATCTGGACTACACCACCATTCACGCACCGATTGACGGAACCGTGATCGCGCGCAGTGTGGACGTGGGCCAGACGGTGGCGGCCTCCCTGCAGGCGCCCACTCTGTTTACCATCGCGCAGGATCTCACCAAGATGCAGGTGTATGCGAGCACGGACGAGTCGGATGTTGGGATGATCCACACAGGACAGGTTGTAACTTTCAAGGTTGACGCCTTCCCCAAAGACTCTTTTACAGGAACGGTGTCGCAGGTACGCTTGAATGCAACTACGGTCCAGAACGTAGTTACCTACAACACCATCATTGACTTCGATAATCCGCAGATGAAGTTATTCCCCGGAATGACGGCCTACATCACCATTCCGGTGGCGGATGCTTCCAATGCTTTGCGCGTGCCCAACGGGGCGCTGCGCTATAAACCTGACATGACCGCCGACCAGGTCCGGGCGCTATACAAGCAATACGGGCTGACTTCAGGACAGCAAACCGGAACCCAGTCTGCCAGCGCAGCCGGCAGTCAAACTGGATCGGGTGATACGGGTGCTGCCGGGAAACAACGCCGTGCCCGCTCAGAGGGCACACAGGGCGGCGGCGGTGGTGGTGGAGAAACCGGACAGCAGCAACACGCTCCGCGCGCCGATGTGGCCGTGGTCTGGAAACTACGCCCCGACAAAACCCTCGAACCGGTAAGGATTCGCACCGGGATCACGGATCACACCGTCACTGAAGTCGCGCAGGTCCTGAAGGGTCAGCTCAACGAAGGCGATGAACTGGTCACCGGTGGCATGGCGGCCAGTTCCGGCGCGGCCCGAGCCCCGGGCCTGGGCGGAGGTCCGCCGCGGACGCGGTAAACGAAAATGACGGCCACGATTCCACAATCCGCTACCGCGATCCACCGCGAAGGCGAGCATCGCGCCATCATTCTGATAGAGGACGTGCACAAGTACTACGACCTGGGCGAAACCAAGGTTCACGCGCTGCGCGGCGTAAACGTAAGCATCGAGAAGGGCGAGTTCGTGGCGATCATGGGCGCCAGTGGCAGCGGCAAATCAACGTTCATGAACATTCTGGGTTGTCTGGACAAGCCCACCAGCGGTCGTTATTTGCTCGAAGGAATCGCAGTGTCCGAGCTCAGCAAGAAAGAGCTGGCGACGATTCGCAATCGCAAGATTGGCTTCGTTTTCCAGGGATTCAATTTGTTGTCGCGCACCACGGCGCTGGAAAATGTTGAATTGCCCACGCTCTACGCACAGGTCAGCAGGGAAGAAGGCCGCAAGCGCGCCCGGGAGGCGCTCGAGTTGGTGGGGTTGGGAGACCGCATGGAACACTTCCCTTCCCAGCTTTCCGGCGGTCAGCAGCAGCGGGTGGCGATCGCGCGAGGGTTGGTCAATCGTCCGTCGATCCTGCTGGCGGACGAGCCCACGGGCAATCTCGACAGCCGCACGTCGGTCGAGATTCTGGAAGTGTTTCAAAAGTTGAATGACAACGGGCTGACCATCGTGCTGGTAACGCACGAGCCTGACATCGCGGAATTCGCCAAGCGCGGCATACATTTCAAGGACGGCACGATTCGCCGTGACGAGCTGGTGAAAAACCGGCCGATCGCAGCCGAAGTATTAAAGAACATGCCCGCACTGGAAGACTAAAGAGCACAGCGATAAAGGGCTGATTGACTTTCGAGATGATGGAAGGAACATTCGGATGGTTCATCCGTCACAGCCGGGGCAGATCGTGGTCGCGGGCTGAAGATGCGCAGGTTTGCGAGGATCTGCGGAGAGGAATTGATTTCCATCAGATCTCAAGGACTCACCATCGAACTGTTGGTGCCGATCGTGGCGCGCCTGGTGAGGTTGGGGAAAATCGGTCCTGAAACGCCCCTGGATATTTCTGGGGCGAAAGTAGCATAGGAAGCGGCGTAGGAACATTTATGGACCTGGTAGCCATTATCCGTATCGCCATGCGGGCGCTGGCGCGCAACAAACTGCGCTCAATTCTCACTATGCTCGGCATCATTATCGGGGTGGGTGCGGTCATCGCCATGGTCAGCGTGGGTCAGGGCGCGCAACAACAGGCACAGCAACAGATTGCGGCCATGGGTTCGAACATGCTGTTCGTGCAATCGGGCACCGTCAACCGCGGCGGCATGAGGATGGGATGGGGAGCCACCAAAACCTTGATCTACGAAGACATGGTGGCCATCCTGCGCGAGTGTCCGTCAGTAAAGGCCGCTGCACCTGGCAGCCAAGCTACCGCGCAGGTGGTTTTCGGAAACGATAACTGGTCCACCACGGTTAACGGCACCGAGCCGCAATACTTCGATATCCGCAGCTGGCCTGTGGCAGAAGGATCTTCGTTTTCGCAGGACGACGTGAGCATGGCTGCGAATGTGGCCGTTATCGGTGAAACCGTACGCAAAAATCTTTTTGGAGCGACCGACCCAATCGGTGAGACCGTCCGCATCAACAACCTTCCCTTCAAGGTCGTTGGCCTGCTTATAGCCAAAGGAACCTCAGCCGCCATGGGCCAGGATCAGGACGACATTATTCTTGTCCCCATTACCACCCTGCAAAAGAAAATCACCGGGCAGGATTGGCTGCGCTGGATCATGGTTTCCGCCGTCTCCAAGGATGCCAGCTACACTGCTCAACAGCAGATTACAGCCCTGCTGCGCGACCGCCATCGCATTCGTTCCGCCCAGGACGATGACTTCTTCGTGCGCAACCTGGCTGACATGGCCGATCTGGCCGATCAAAATGCAAGATTGTTCACTATCCTGCTGGGTTCGATAGCAAGCATTTCCCTGCTGGTCGGCGGCATCGGAATCATGAACATCATGCTGGTCTCTGTCACCGAGCGTACTCGAGAGATCGGTATTCGCATGGCTATTGGCGCGACCGAGGGCGATGTACAACAACAGTTCTTGATCGAAGCTGTCGTGCTCAGCATCGTAGGGGGCGCGGTAGGGATTCTGTCGGGTATGGGAGCATCGTATCTGATTACTCAAACCCTGGGATGGCCGGTGCTGGTTTCTCCCACCGCGATTGTGGCAGCGGTTCTATTTTCGATGGCGGTAGGCGTCTTCTTCGGCTTCTATCCCGCCCGCAAGGCGGCGCGCCTGGATCCGATCGAAGCGTTGAGGTATGAGTAGCGGGAGGCGGGCGTCGGGCGTCGGACCTTAGACCTCAGGATCAGATTTCCTGCGTTTGCGGCTAAACTGAATCTGTATGCGGCGTGGTTCTAAGTAAGTACCTCAGCGGCTGAAAGCCGCCACGATTAACGTCCTTGATGCAGCGCTGAAGCGCTGCTCCACCCAGTGCGACCGCCCACCCGAACTGACGGCAGAGGATTGAAGCCCGTGGCCGAGGTCCGAAGGCCGAGGTCCGAAGGCCGCCCTGTCAAGCCTACCTTCGTTTAACCCTCGCAAGCCTCCCGTTCATTCCCATTTAGACAAAGACGGTCCGCTTTCAGTCCGCGCATCACTGCGAAGCGATCTCGACACATTTTAGTCGTGTTGGCAGCGGTTTCTTGCTGCCCAGGTGACTATGACGTTGTGGGGTCGATCACGCGAAGCACTCAGGTGATTTTGAAAGTGCAACAGATAGTACAGTAGCCGAATTCACGATGAATTACCGAGTTGTACTCTTGCGCGCCATTGCAAGTGCGCCCCGAACCGGCTCGATCACATTCGGGTTGATCGTAAGACCAGGCTGTTCCGCGCGCAGGCAGTAACAAAAAGCCTGCCGCACCAATGCTGAGGCGCTAAAGACTCCACCCGACATTGCAACGGCAAGCTTGTCGGCATCGGCGGCGATACTTGAAAAGAGGCGGCCGACGACAGTTCTGGCCAGGCCTGCCAGCTCCGCACCGGCCTGGTTGAGAACGTCGAGCGCAATGCGATCACCATGATCGGCCGCGGCGAGCACTAAAGGGAAGAGCGCAGAAAAGTCCGGCGGCGGAGTGGCATTAGCCATCACTACCAACTGTTCGCGAGTCTCCACTTGCCAGAACTTCATCAGGTTCCTGAGTAAAGATTCGTTTGATCCCTCGGCGTCTCCCAAGTCCAGAGCGCGTACCGTGGCAGCGACAGCGGCACGACCGACCCATTGGCCTGAACCTTCGTCGGAGATGGCAAAGCCCCAGCCGCCGGCGCGGGCAGTCTGTCCCTTGGAGTTGCGTCCGTAGGCGATGGACCCGGTACCCGCAATCACGATTACACCGGGGTCTCCGCCGAAGGCGGCTTCAAGCGCTATCACCATGTCTCCAACCACCTCGATCTCCCCGGCGACGAGTTCTCCAAGGCAAAGGCGCACCGGGCCGCTGATCTCCGGACGAGCCGCTCCGGCCAGGCCGACGCAGGTTTTCTTGATCTGCGATGGAGTGATGTTTGCGATAGCACAAGCCTGGCGGATGGCGGCGGCTAAGGCATCTCGCGCTTGCGCCTCCCCCACCCTCACCGGATTGCTGGCGCCGGCGGTGCCCGCGCCCAGGATCGAAGTCTCGTCTCCAATCAGGCAGGAGGTCTTGCTGCCTCCGCCGTCGATTCCGAGGAAGATCGCCACGATCGTAGTTCTACCATACGAGTCCGGGACCGCTGCGGAACGTCTCGAGTGATGCTGGCTTGACCAGATGGGTACCCCAAAAGCAGATCGTTAAATTTTAGGGGCAAAGCCCGCTACTCTCGTCTTGTGTGGCGCCGCTGTCCCGGCGGCTGTCGTGGGGGCGTCCCCGCCCCCACCTGCGAGGGCAAATGACCTCGCGACAGCCGGCAGGATGACGGCGCTACGGAATTACCCATGGGCCTCGACAAACTTGATCTCACGATTATCGCGCTGTACCTGGCGGGAATCACCTTGTTCGGGCTGCGCTTTCGCAAGAAGCAGCGCTCGCTGCGCGATTATTTCCTCGCCGATCGCGATATCCCCTGGTGGGCAATTTCCCTTTCCATCGTCGCGGCGGAAACCAGCACCCTGACCATCATCAGCATTCCAGGTCTGGCTTACGACACCAACCTGATGTTTCTGCAGGTCGTTCTGGGATACGTCGTCGGCCGCGTGATTATCAGCTTTGTCCTACTGCCTCACTATTTTCGCGGCGATCTGTATACCGCCTACGAACTCATCGAGCGGCGCTTTGGCAAGAAACTGCGGTCATTGACCGCTGGCCTCTTCCTGCTGACCCGCGCGGCGGCTGAAGGCGTCAGGGTCTACGCCGTCGCCATCGTGGTTGCGATCGCGTTGGGGACAGGAGAAATCGCCTCGATAGCCATCATCACCGCTCTGACGCTGATTTATACGTTTGAAGGCGGTCTGGCGGCGGTGATCTGGACCGACGTGGTTCAAACCGTCATCTATGTTGGCGGAACATTAGTGGGATTGTTCACCATCCTGCATCTGGTGCCTGGCGGATGGCCGGCCATTCACAGCATGGCTGAAGGCGCGGGCAAGCTTCGGGTCTTCGACTTTACGCCAGACTTCTGGCGGCCTTACACATTCTGGGCAGGATTGATCGGCGGCGCATTCCTCACCACCGCCAGTCATGGAACGGATCAATTAATCGTACAACGCCTCCTGGCGGCGCGGAATCAGCGACAATCGGTTCTCGCGTTATTGTCCAGCGGCATCGCGATCTTCTTCTTATTTGCACTGTTTCTGCTGGTCGGAATCATGCTTTTTGCCTTCTATCACGTGCCCTCGGGTAATTTCGGCAAAGCCGACAGGATTTATCCGACGTTCATCATCACCCAGATGCCGCACGGCATTTCCGGATTGCTGATTGCGGCGATTCTGGCGGCGGCCATGTCTAACCTCAGTGCGGCTTTGAACTCACTCTCTTCCAGTTCGATCATCGATTTCTATTTGCAGCGGTATCCTCAGGTGGATGAACTGCGCAAGATCCGGCTGTCGCGGATTGCGACATTCTTGTGGGCGTTACTGCTTTTCGGATTGGCCGTACTTTCCCTGAATAAAGTCGGACGCGTGATCGAAGTAGGATTGCAGATCGCATCGGTGGCCTACGGGGCGCTGCTCGGCGTGTTTTTGTTAGGTGTGGTGACCCGGCGCGCGAATCAGAATGGAGCGATGGTCGGCATGTTGTGCGGATTCGTGACAGAAATTTACCTCTGGCAATTCACCCGAGTCCCCTGGACCTGGTACGTGGCGATTGGAACGGTAATTACGTTCGGGATTGGGTATGCGGGAAGTGTGATGATGGAGAAGAAAGACAGTTGAACACAGGGGAGTTTCTCCCATTTTGGGCATTCGCGGGCTTTCTTTGCGGCCTTGGCGATTCCTTGGCGACCTTTGCGGTTAAATGCTTTGGAGAGGTCTCCCGAGGTCCACGATGCCCGGGGACCTAACACAAGAGATCATTGCGGTAGCAATCAAGATCCACCGGAAGCTTGGCCCTGGGCTGTTGGAATCCAGTCACGAAGCCTGCCTCGCCGAGGAACTCGGGAAACCCGGTCTTCGAGTGGAACGGCAGAAGCCTGTTCCGATCCTTTATGAAAGCGTAAAGATGGACTGTGGCTTTCGTGCTGACATTGTCGTCGAAGGCAAAGTTGTGGTCGAACTGAAGTGCAAGGATGTTCTTCGCCCCGTCGACAAGGCTCAGCTTTTGTCCCACCTCCGGCTGCTCCATGTTCCAGTTGGTTTTTTGATCAACTTCCATGTTGTTTTTCTAAGGGAAGGCATTAAGCGTATGTGAACAACTACCGTGAGCCCGCTGGAGAAACCTTTAACCGCGAAGGTCGCCAGGAAATCACGAAGTTCGCAAAGAACAGCCTCTCTTCCGATCCTGTTGAAACGCGCCCAAGTTCTTTCAGCTAAAGGCTGCAGACCTTCACGTATACTTCGACCCTACATGGACCGCTCGGCCCCTAAGATTTCTGTCAATCCTGAACTGGCCCGTGACCTGGGCGCCGGCCATGCTACCGCCATCGTGGTGGGAACCATCATCGGCAGTGGGATCTTTCTGGTGCCGACGGAAATGATGCAGGCGGCCGGCTCCGCCAAGCTGGTCTACCTGGCATGGGTTGTCGGCGGATTGCTTTCCTTTTTCGGCGCCATGACTTACGCCGAGCTGGGCGCGATGAAGCCTCAGGCCGGCGGCGAGTACGTCTATATCCGCGATGGCTACGGGCCGCTGCCCGCATTTCTTTATGCCTGGACATGGTTCTTGATCGCCAAACCCGCGTCCATTGCCACGCTCGCAACCGGTTTTGTTCGAGTTCTGGGGACGTTCCCGTCTATGAATTTTTTGAGCTGGAACATTGTCTCTTCACCGTTTGCGATTAGCTATGGACAACTTTTGGCGATTGCAGCCGCCATACTAATTTCCGCCCTCAATTACATCGGCATCAAGCGAGCAGGCGACTTTCAACTGGTGTTCACACTGCTGAAAGTCGCCATCATTCTTTGCATCGTTTTGATCGGGTTCAGTTACAGCGGGGGGAGTTGGCAGAACTTCGCGGGAAACTTTACCGGCGCCAAGGGTGGAATGGCCGGCTTCATGGCAGCACTGGTGGCCGCTCTCTGGGCCTACGATGGCTGGAACGATCTGAACATGGTCTCCGGCGAGGTTCGAGACCCGGAGCGTAGTCTTCCCCTGGCGCTCATCTTCGGGGTCGCCCTGGTTGGCATCCTGTACATGCTGGTGAATGCGGCGGTGCAGTATGTATTGACGGCAACGGGGATCGCGCTATCGCCGCGGCCGGCGTCCAGCGCCATGGCAGTGGTTTTAGGAAGTGCGGGCGCCGGCATTGTCTCGGCGGGCATGGCGCTCTCGATGCTCGTAGCCATGAACGGAACCATCATGAGCGGAGCACGCGTGCCCTATGCTGTCGCCCGTGACCGATATTTTTTCTCCGCGCTGGCGACAGTGCATCCCCGATTTCATACCCCCTCGGTTGCCATCGTCGTGCAGGCCGTGCTGGCTGTAATTTTGCTGCTCTTTGGGGGAAACTTCCGGCAATTCTTTTCTCTGGCGATTTTCGCCGAATGGCTCTTCTATATGATCGCGGGTTCCACCGTGTTTGTGTTTCGTTGGCGCAAGCCCGACGCCGCGCGGCCTTATCGAGTCTGGGGATACCCGGTGGTTCCCGCGCTGTTTGTCCTGGCGGCAACGGTGTTGCTGTACTACACGTTTGCGGGAAATCTTCTTATATCGGCATTTGGGTGCCTGGCCATCATCGCCGGCGTTCCAGTTTTCTGCGTTTTTTCCTCGCGACGCCGAATCAACTCCTGAATCATCACGCTGGAAATACCGTCTTTTCAGGTAGTTCCATAATGGTATTACTCGGGTTACTGAAGGACACCCCCGCCGGGCACGTTTACCCCCTCCCCTTTCTCCCGTAACGTAAAACTTCCACCCGGTGCACATTCCCCTGGCTCGGGTTCCCTCTTTTGGAGTCTATGAATGTCAACACCTGTCGGTTTTCAGTTAGGGATTTTGCCGGAGCGCAAACTCGATCGGCGCGCGTTAGCCGCCAGCTACGGCCTGTTGGTCGTACTGATCATCGTAATGATCAATATAGGATGGATCTGGCCGGATAGCATGAACATCGCACGGCAATATCACGTAACCGAGATCATTCCGACGCCCAGCCTGCAGCCCGAACCGCTGAAGGTGAAGACTCCGCCACGCATCGTTCAGGCCAAGCTGTTGCCGGCTGCACCGGTTTTTGCAGCTCCCAAGCTGACCGTGCCGCGTGAGGTTCGCGCACCAAAGCCTCATGTTGAAGAAGAAGTTGCACCGAAACTTGAAGTCAACGATTTCACTCCCGCGGTAATAAAGCAGTTGCCGGGTGGGGCTCGTCCGTCGCTGATTGTTCACACCGGCGAGTTCGGCAGCTCGGCTGCTCCCACGGTGAACGCTCCGATTCAGAAAGTGCAAACCGGCGGCTTTGGCGATCCCAACGGAATTCCGGGACAGGGCAAGCCCAATGCTCACCTGGCAGCGGCAAACTCGGGCGCATTCGATCTGCCCCAGGGCGCGGGGACGGGTAACGGTTCAGGCGGGGCGAAGGGCATCAAGGGCACGATTGCCAGCGCCGGATTTGGCAACGGAATCGCACTAGGGGGGCAAGGGGACGGCCGCAGCAACGGACGTGGGGCCACGGTGCAAACTGCCGGGTTCAACGAGCAGCAGCTCACGCGTGGCGGACCCAGGCAGCAGCCAGCCGAGGTGGGACCAGCAACTACACCTGTGGAAATTCTATCCAAACCGAATCCGGTCTACACTGAGGATGCACGCCGCCTCCGCCTGGAGGGTGAAGTATTATTGGAAGTACTGTTTGGGGCCAACGGACAATTGCACGTAAATCGCGTGGTACGGGGCATGGGTCATGGCCTGGACGAAGCAGCAGTCGAGGCTGCGAATAAGATGCGCTTCAAGCCTGCCCAGCACTACAATCAAGCTATCGATTCCACCGCGACCGTACATGTGGTTTTCCAGCTGGCATACTGAGCCAGCTGTCTCTGGGCACGGTACTGGGTTACCTGGCTAAGACTAGAGAGGAATTGAGCATGCGTACCTGGAAATGGATGATCACGGCTTCGCTGCTGACGGCGATGAGCGCGATGGCTCAGCAGACGGCTCCAGCTTCATCATCACCCGAAACATCACCCGGAGCAGCGGCCAGCCCGTCTTCAGCGCCGCCGGCAGCGGCACCGCAAGGCGCAACGCAGCCTTCCAACATTACAGCCACACCAGGCACTTCAGCCCCGGCCGTTTCCAGCGCTCCCCCCACCACCATGGACCAGGTGGTTGACCGCGCCCTGGCGCGCGAACACGCGCTGATCACTTTCCTGCAGACTCGCACGCCACTGGTTGAGACCTATCTCCAAAACCTGAAGTTCGATGAACAAATGGGCCCCGCGCCCAAGGAAGATCACTACTTCTTCGGCCGGTTGGATCTGAGTGATTCCGTGGACCGGCAAGACTATCTTTCCGGGGGGACAAGCTTTCAGAACCGCATGATGGGCGGCTTTACCAAATTGTTTAAATTCGAATACAAACCCATCGGCTTCTCCTGGATGATCTTCGCCGACCGCGACGACTTTGACCGGGCTCACTACGAATTCAAATATGTTCATCGCGAATTTCTGGGAGACGTACGCTGCATCGTTTTCGATGTCACCCCCAGGAAAGACGCAGGCAAGGGCCGTTTCCTCGGCCGTATCTGGGTTGAGGATCAGGATTTCAACGTTGTCCGCCTGAATGGAACGTACGCGCCACGGCCGAGAAATGCTCAGTTCTTCCACATGGATAGCTGGCGCCTGAACCTGATTCCCGGCTACTGGGTGCCCTCCTACATCTACAGCGAAGAGGGCGATTTCAGCTACGGCTCCAGGGACAAGATGGCGTTCAAGGCGCAGACCCGCATCTGGGGCTACGACTTGAAGAAGAACAACAAGGAAGATGAGCTCACCCAGGTGCTGGTCGATTCCTCGGTGAAGGACGAGAGTCCCACGTCGCAGGATGCCTCTCCGCTGCAGGCACAGCGCGAATGGCAGCAGCAGGCGGAAGACAATGTGATCGAACGTCTGCAAAATGCCGGCATGCTGGCTCCGCAAGGTGAAGTCGACAAGATTCTGATGACCGTGGTTAACAATATTGAAGTCACCAACAATATCGATCTGCCCCGGCCGGTTCGCACTCGCGTGATGCTGACCTCTCCTTTGGAAACTTTCAGCGTGGGCAATACCATCATCGTCAGCCGCGGTTTGATCGACGTGCTGCCGGATGAAGCCTGCCTGGCCATGGTGCTTTCGCACGAACTGGCTCACATCGTGCTGGGTCACAACCTCGGCAGCCGATACGCTTTCAACGATCGCATGCTCTTCTCCGACGAATCCACGTATCAGAATTTGGGCTTCCGGCACGTTCCAGAGGAAGAAACAGCAGCCGACAAGAAGGCCATAGACTTGTTGAAGAGTTCGCCCTACGCCCAGAAACTGGATACGGCGGGATTATTCCTGAGGCAGTTGACCGAACGCGGCCCGGGACTCTCCGCGCTGCTTACCCCGCATCTGGGAAACAGTTTCACCGATGGCAAGGGTGGCATTGAACGCATGGCGGGATTGATGACAACCGCCCCGGCTTTGGAACCGAACAAGCTGGATCAGATTCCGGCATTGCCCTTGGGCGGACGCGTCAAGCTGAACGCCTGGGATGACCACGTGGAACTGATCAAAACCGCGCCGGTTGCGATCACCTCGGCCCGTGACAAAATGCCGTTTGAGGTGACGCCATTCTTCCCGCGGCTCACCCGATTCGGGAGCGGTGCCAATCCGGGATCGCCGGCCAGTACCGCTAACGCTACACCGAACAATTAAGACTTTCGTCTTAACAAACAAGAAGTTGTGCAGATCTCAGGCCGGACCGGAATATCTACCGAGTCCGGCCTTCTGTTTCTTGTCAGAACCTCGCCCCCAAAACATCGGCAAAGAATTGCCTGCCGTTTCCTGAAATCGCAGTCAAATTACGGGCGTCACTTGAGAGGGTATCAATCCGCAAGTAGTCTAGGGAGAACCCAATTCTGGAGGCTTCATGGCGACACCGGGCAGAGCGCCCATCCCTAACCCAGGTCAATCAACCGTCCCGCCTGCGCCCGCTCTTTTATTGGTGATGCTGCAGGTTTCGACCCATGTCAGCGACCTGATCTTCTCTCCCGGAAGCGCTCCTCACGTCGAGGTGAGCGGCCAACTGGTTCCGGTGAAAATTCCGGGAGTACCTGCCCTGAGCGCGGACGACACACAACGCATCGCGCGGGAATTGATCGGTGACAACAAACAGGCACTCGCCCTGCTGCAGCAGCAGGGCTCGTGTGACATTTCCTACAGCCTGCCGGGCACAGCGCGCTTTCGAGTGAATGTTTTTGTCCAGCGGGGCAGTCACGCCATCGTGATGCGCGTAATTCCCAAGACCATTCCCGGTTTTGCCGAACTCAAGCTGCCCCAGGAACTGGCCCGTATTGCCGATTTGAAAAACGGCATCGTGCTGGTCACCGGCCCGACAGGTTCAGGAAAATCCTCAAGTCTGGCGGCAATTCTCGATCGCATTAACGAAACCAAGGCGTACCACATTCTCACCATCGAAGATCCAGTCGAATTCATGCATCGCCACAAGCGCTCCATCGTTCACCAGCGTGAGTTGCACAGCGACACGCCGAGTTTTGCGCTGGCGTTGCGAGCGGCCCTGCGGCAGGCACCCAAGGTTATCCTGGTCGGCGAAATGCGGGACAAGGAAACCATCGAGATCGCTCTGGAAGCGGCCGAAACCGGCCACCTCGTCCTTTCTACTTTGCACACGATGGACGCGTCAAAGACTGTGGAACGAATCATTGGCGTATTTCCAATGTCGGAACAACACACGATTCGCAACCGCTTCGCGAAAAGTTTCCGCTACATCGTGTCGCAGCGTCTGCTTCCGCGCAAAGGCGGAGCCGGACGAGTTGCCGCAATCGAAATTCTCAAATCGACCTTGCGTACCCGCGAGTATCTCGACAAAGGTGAAGTGGAAGGAAAGAGTCTGCTGGATGCCATGCGGGACGGAGACACCGAGGGCATGCAGCACTTCGACGGTGAAATTGAGAAGCTGATTCGCGCCGATCTTATCGACTACGACACCGCGATGGCCTACGCCACCAATCCGGGAAATTTGCGGTTGCAACTGACCGACCTTGGACTCGAGCCACAGGCCCCTCCAGCGGAGAAGGTTGCTCCTCCGGCGGCGAAAGCCGGGAAAAAAGAGGAAACCGAGCTCGAGATCGAATAGCACTCAACCTACCCCAATCAGGCGGGACAGGCTGTCCCGCCCGCTAGCGCACCATGACTCCCGCGTATCCCACCACGCGTTCACGATCGCCGGAAACATCTCCTGACGTCGCGTACTTTACCAATTCAGCCGCGGTCCCTCCCATTTGCCTTGCCGCAGTGAGCATCGCGACGGTCGGACCGAATCCGCACATGCTGATGTTTTCGTTCATCACTACGTCGAACAATCCACGGGCATCCATCACCAGGATTCGTTCGATTGCCTGGTGATCCTTCTGCCGGGTCACGGCGTCATTCTCGTAGTGATTCATGTCACTGGAGGCGATCAGCAGCACAGGTTCGCTCAGAGAGAGCAGCGTGTCTGCGATAGCGTGTCCCAAAGCCTCGAGAATTTCGTAGCGGCTGGTGCCCAACGCGATCGGCACAAATGTGCAGTCAGGCCGCCGGACCTGCAAAAAGGGCAGCTGCACCTCGGCGGCATGTTCGGCGCGGTGGGCAACGGCGTCCTCGACCAGGAGTGGAAACCGTTGCTTCAGACTGTCAGCGAGCGAGAAGTCGATGGGCACCTGTCCCAGAGGAGTTTCCCACGCGCCCTGACTCATGATCGCAAGCGGCTGTCCGACACCGGTGTGGTTCGGACACATCAGGATGCATCGTTGGGGCAGATCGAGCCCGGCGTACACGGCTCCCGCGACAGGCCCGGAATACATGTACCCGGCATGGGGCACGATGCAGCCGAGAGCCGCAACGGTTTTCTTCGGTGGGGACAGGAAAGAGTCGACATCAGCTCGCAGGTCGTCGGGATCGCGAGGATAGAAGCGCCCAGCAACTGCGGGATAACGGACTTTCGGGGCCATGATGTCTCCAAACGTGGAGCATCCTGAAAATGTGGGCGCGACGTCGCGCCATGCAGCCGCAGAGACGTAGCTTTCTACGTCTTCCGACTCCCGCCCATGCAAGACCTGGCAAAGCTACGTCTCTACAGATTGGGCCGAGGAAAATTAAGCTCTGCACCAACTCCGACGCCGCGCCTATATCGACCCTTGATCTGCAGGGCCGGCGACCGTCGTCAAAGCCCGAAACAGCGCCGCAGTCTTCTCCAGACTCAAAGCCTCGGCGCGAACCGTCGGCTTGACTCCCGCCTTTTCCAACGCCGCCCGCAACGCCGCAGGCTGGTAACGCGCCTTGAGATTATTCCAAAGGGTTTTTCGTTTCTGCCCAAAGGAAAGCTTCAGGAAGCTGATAAAGTCCGCCTCCGGAACATGCAAGGCTATCGATCTTCGGCTCGATCCGCAGGCGCACTACTGTCGACTCGACTTTGGGCGGCGGAGAGAAGGCGCCGGGCGGGAGCGTAAACATTTTCTCCACCCGGGCATAGAGATGGGCCGTGGCGGAAAGCAATCCGTATTCGCTTCGTCCCGGCGCAGCCACAAGACGCTCGGCCACCTCGCGTTGCACCATGAGCACGATAGTTTCGAAATATTGCCTGAATTCAAACAGCCGCAGCAAAATGTCCGAAGTAATGAAATAAGGAAGATTGCCAACCACCCGCACCGTTTCAGGCTGATGATTCATGCCCGGGCGGGTGCTTCCCGGCTTCGGGCCCAAAAATGGTGTGAAAATCGATGGCCAGAACGTCGCCCTCGATGATTTCAACATTCGGCTCCTGGGAAAAATTCATGCGCAGCTGGGCCGCAAGCACGCGGTCAATCTCGATCGCGATCAGCCGCCGCGCCCTTTTCGCCAGCAGGGACGTAATCGCACCACGTCCAGGACCGATTTCCAGAACCGTACACTGTGAGATGTCTCCCAGCGCTTCCACAATGCGCATGGGCGCGGCGGTGTCGACCAGAAAATGCTGACCCAGCTTGGGCTTGGCGCGGTGCCCCGCGGGGGCGGCGATTCTTGTCACGTTGGCCTCTTTCTGGCCGGTTTGCCGGCATTGCACTGGCGAGTGGTTCTGGCCTATCGCCCCGCGAAATGCACTGCCGCCGCGGAGTATGCTGTAAACAGCACGCCCTATCATAGCGTGTGCCAGCGGCACACGGGGGCAGGCACTTCGTAAGGAGCCGCAATTATGCACATCGTCTTCGCCGCTTCGGAATGTGTGCCATTCTCGAAAACCGGAGGACTCGCCGACGTGGTCAGGCGCTCTGCCGCGCGCCCTGGCGGCCGCCGGACACCAGGTGAGCGTCTATGTTCCCCGCTATCGCCAGACCGTGTTGAAGGGCGCCCAGACAGTCGCCAAAAGCATTACTGTACCCTTCGACGATCGATACCGATTCTGCTCGGTGGTCAGCGGCGGTAAACAAGCCGGAGTCAGTTTTTACTTTGTTGACTATCCGCCCTTCTTCGACCGTGAGGCGTTGTACGGCACTTCTACCGGCGATTATCCCGATAACGCCGAACGCTTCGCCCTGTTTTCCCGCGCTGTGCTGGAGGCATCGAAGATTCTCGGTGTGCCTCAACTCTTCCACTGCCACGACTGGCAGGCTGCTCTCATTCCTGTTCTCTTACGCACCCAATACGCCGAAGATCCAGCCTTTCGCGACGTGGCCACGGTCTTTACGATTCACAACATGGGATATCAGGGTCTCTTCCCACCAGACACCCTCCCCCTGCTCACCTTACCGTGGGATCTGTTCACAATCTCCAAAATGGAATTTTTCGGCAGCGTGAATTTCCTGAAAGGCGCCGTGGTATTTTCCGATTTCGTAACCACCGTGAGCAAAAAATACAGCCAGGAAATCCAGACAACCGAGTTTGGCTTTGGATTGGAAGGCGTGTTGCGTACACGCTCGTCGACGGTCACCGGAATCCTGAATGGCGTGGACTACGCCGAGTGGAATCCGGAACTGGACAAGTTTCTTGTCGCTCCCTACTCCCCAAGGGATTTGTCCGGGAAAGCCAAGTGTAAACAGGATCTGCTCGCAACTTTTGGTATTGCCAAAGCTGACCCGCGTTTACCCGTCCTCGGTATCGTCTCGCGTTTCGCAGCGCAGAAGGGCTTCGACCTCATCGCCCAGATCATGGAGCGGCTGGCGCGCGAAGAGATGATCATGGTTGTCCTGGGTAACGGCGACAACACGTATGAAGAGATGTTTCTCCGGCTGGCAAAACAGTTCCCGCAGAAAATTGCGGTCAGGGTCGCTTACGACAACGCAGTGGCGCACAAGATCGAAGGCGGCAGCGACATGTTCCTTATGCCATCGAAATACGAGCCTTGCGGTCTAAACCAGATCTACAGCTTGAAATATGGCACTGTGCCCGTGGTGCGCGCCACCGGAGGCCTCGACGATACCATCGAACACTGGGAAGCCCGCACCGGCAAAGGCACAGGGTTCAAGTTCACCGACTACAACGGTGAAGCCCTGTTGCTGACGATCAGGGAAGCGCTCCGAGCATTCCGCGATCAGAATTCATGGCAACAACTCATGCGCAATGGCATGAGCAGGGATTTTTCTTGGGACACCTCAGCGAAGGAATACATTCGCGTTTACGAGCGGGCGCGGCAGCTGCGGACGGGGAACACGAACGCCGCGAGCCGCAGCGACGCAACTGATCTGGAGCCGATCGTCAGGTAACTACTGAACAGCGGCGCCCGCGGGCAAGGCGGAACCATCGCGCACAAAGTCGACTTCGATCACCTCTCCCGGCCTGAGCTTTACCTCGCGACCTTTCTGAAGCAAGAGAAACGTCGTGCTGGCCGCAAGACCATACCATCGGGCGCTGCCGGCGCTGGTCGCCAACGCTTCCTCTGAAATATCGTCCGCCAACTTCGCCACCAGCGCCGTGCCTCCAAGTTGTATAGCCAGCCGCTTCCTGCTCACGGTGGGATGCACTATGCCTTCGTCATCGGTCTTAGCCGACTGGCTTTCAGTTGCGGCGAGTTCGAAGTGAGCCGGTTGAACCGTTCCATCGGGCAATTTAATCCGGTCAAAGATCATTCTTAGCGCGCCCCTGCGCATCATGCGACGCGCGGGCGTCGTCTCCAGGTGGCCTTCCACCAGGGTCCCTCTGGGCAGCACCGGTTTGCCGTCAACCTCAATTGGATCGTCCACCTTCGCCATGAACGAAGATCCGCTGGGAGACTTTGAACTGATTTGCGAGAGCAGAGCGAGGCGCGCTTTGCGGCCTTCGAGTGACCGCCTGGCAATGGAATTCTGCTCCCGTGGCATTTCCGGCGAATGTGCCGGGCGCTCCTGTGCAAACGATGCTGCGGCGAGCACCATAAGCAGGGCAACCGACAATGGCGGCAGCAGAGTCATCGAGATCCTCGCTAGTGCAACTATAAATGATACCTTGGCGGTGGCGTCGCCGCACGATTGTGGCGGCCTGCGGATGCGGTCTCGAATTGCCCCTGCGTGTCCCGTCACTGTGTTCAGCAGAGCGTGTCATTCTGAGCGGAGACGGCCCATTCGCTTGCGAATGGGCCGGCGGAGTCGAAGGACCCCTAGTGGCTAAACGTACGTGTTCTGAATGGAACAGATGGGTCGGTTCCCGGATGAAGTTCGAAAGTGCATCAGTGCAGGTCATAGGGGTCCTTCGACTACGTGGCGACTTCGCCCCGCGAAGCCGCTACTTCGCTCAGGATGACAGGGTCTTGGTAAAATCGAGTCGCGTCTTTGGCTTTCTCCCATGAGTACTTTTCTCCGAACTATCTTCCACGTCGATATGGACGCCTTTTTCGTTTCGGTGGAAGAGCTCTTCAATCCTGAACTCAAAGGAAAGGCAGTCGTCGTGGGCGGGCAGCGCGACGAGCGGGGAGTGGTGTCAGCAGCCTCGTATGAGGCCCGGAAATTCGGTGTGCACTCAGCCATGCCTCTCCGGACCGCGGCCAAGCTGTGCCCGCATGCGATGTTCGTGAACGGCCATCCCGACCGCTATCGCGAGTGTTCCGAAAAAGTACACCACGTGCTCACGTCATTCTCGCCGCAGGTCGAAATGGCTTCGATCGATGAAGCTTATCTCGACATGACTGGCACCGAGCGGCTTCATGGTCCGCCACTTCGCGCCGCCCATTTGCTTCATCAGAAGATGAAGTCGGATACTCAGCTCAACTGCTCGATCGGAATTGGCATGTCGCGATTGATTGCGAAAGTTTCATCGGCCAGGGCCAAGCCCAATGGCGTTCTGTGGATTGTGCCTGGACAGGAGGCGAAATTTCTTGCTCCTTTAGACGTGCGCGAGATCCCAGGCGTAGGCAAAGTCACAGAACAAAACCTGCACAGCCTGGGTATTCACAGAGTAGGGGATCTGGCGCGGTTCGATGAGGCTTTCCTCGAAGAACGTTTTGGAAAATGGGGACTGGCCCTGGCCGGTAAGGCACGCGGTCAAGATGCCGGAGGCTGGTTCGACAATGAAGTGGGCGCTGATACTGATCCCAAATCGATCAGCCACGAACATACCTACAACGAAGACACCGCCGACAGCGGGCAACTGGAATCCACCCTGATGCGATTGTCAGAAATGGTCGGCCGCCGGTTGCGCGAGGCCTGCTTGCACGCTCGCACTCTCCAGCTCAAACTGCGCTACCGGGATTTCACTACCATCACTCGTGCTCACAGCCTGCCAGGGCCGACTCAACTGGACAACGAGATCTTCGAACACATACGCCTGCTGTTTCGCAAGAACTGGCGCAAAGGCGCACTGGTGCGTTTGCTGGGCGTGCAGGCGTCGTCATTCGAAACCCAGTCCGGTCAGGGAGATCTATTGGAAGACGGCCGCCGCCAGCGTTGGCAGCAGGCCCTTTCGGCGGCCGACCGCTTGCGCGACAGGTTTGGCGAATCCAGCGTGTCCCTGGCAGGTGGTCTGCGCGGCGGCTTCCGCGAGCGGACTCACGAAAATCCGGCTGGACTTCCGGGAAAGGGCAAGCCACGAGAGTAGCGTGAGGTCTGAGTTGAATGTTGCCGCCGCCAGCGGCAGCAGCGGCGTCATGCTGAGCTTGCGAAGCATCTCGCGAGGAGTGGGTGTGCACTCTGGCTTCAGCCGTATCGATGCGCGCAGGATCCCTTCGCCTTCGCTCACGGCAAGCTCTTCAGGACTGAAGTCCCTCAGGATGACTGCATTCTGTGAGGTCTTGTTTCGAACCGAGGCATACGGAAGAAAGGGCGACCGGGTAGGCCGCCCTGTCGTTGTTCTATCTCCCAGCCTACCGGACGACCTGGAAGTCGGCGCGGCACCCGTGATCGACCCAAATGCCGCGGCGATCGAAGCCCCAGCTATAGCCCTGCCGGCAGGATGAGTCGCTGCGCTGCTTCAACAGACGCACGCCGCCGCGAGTGTCGGCCGGGCAGTAGTGGCGGTGCATGTCATCGGAGGCACATGAGACGACCAGGTCAGCATCTGAGCCGTTATTACCCCGATTCCAGGCGGTCGCGGTCGCGGTCACGGTCTCGATCCCAGCCGCCGCCGTTCCATCCGCCGCCAGCATTGAAGTCGGCCCGGCAACCGTGATCCACCCAAACGCCGCGTCCGTCTTGGCCCCAGCTGTAGCCCTCTGTACAGGCAGATTCGCTGCGTTGTCGCGCCAGTTGAACCCGTCCACGGCCGTTGGTCTCGCAATAGTGCCGCCTGCCATCGTCAGAAGAGCAGGAAATAGTCCCACCGCCACCAGATCCTCCTCCAAACCCGCCACCGCCGTACTGGTATGAATCCACCGAAAAATCGGCCCGGCAGCCATGATCCACCCAGATGCCCCGGCCGTCCTGGCCCCAGCTGTAGCCTTCGCGGCAGGCGGATTGGCTTCGCTGTTGAATCAGTTGGACTCGGCCTGGAGTCGCGGGACAATAGTGCCTTCCACCATCGTCCGAGGAGCAAGAAATTGTGACGCCGCCCCCACCTCCCCCGCCGACTGGTCCCCGGTACTGGTATGCACTGACTGCAAAGTCAGCCCGGCAGCCACGGTCAACCCAGACGCCTCCACGGTCAAAACCCCAGCTGTAGCCCTGCTGGCAGGGTGAGTCACTGCGCTGCTTTACAAGCTGTACCCCGCCGCGAGTATCCGCAGGACAATAATGGCGATGGCCGTCATCGGAAGAACATGAAATGGTCTGGGCCGAACTGCGCGGACCGAATATCACGAACGCTGCCAGAATCAGAACGAGCCGCACCCAAGCTTTTGTAGTTAACATTCCCGACCTCCTGAAGTAGTGACAAAGTGCCTGCGAGCTTACCAATCTTTACAAAACTTGGGAAACCCGACCGGACACTGTCTGTCGTCGTTTATCGTCCGAGGCACGACTGGATTGTCAGGCACGAAGCTACCGGTGAGGCGGGCTCGGCGAGCTGGGAGCCGACGAGTGTGTCGAAGGGGCGCTCATGCGAGGACTACCGCCGCTGGAGGCGGGGCCGCTCCGCTGCATCCCGCCGCCACTTCGTGGCATGGGACCACTATGCGGCGCGGACATCCGTGACGATGATGGCAGGCGTGCCGCCGATCCGTTCATCGGGGGGCGAGCCATTCCGCTACTCGCCGGCGAGGTTTCGACCTGCCGCGAAATCTTGCCGAGATTGCGTACGCTTCCGCGCGGAACTCCCAGGCCTGCAGAACCACTGCGGAGTTCGATTCGGTTTTGAACCACACCTGGGTTCGCGGCGAGCACACTGCGGTTTACAACCAGCGTCTGTCCAGGCGTAGCGGGGGGCCTGGGGAAAGCGAATTGACGCGGAGGGTTCGTGACCTGGGGAGCGCTGTTCCATCCTGCCCATGATCCTCCGGGTTGCCAGAACCAACCGTAGCTCGACAGGTAGGTCCAGGATCCATACCGGTACGGCATCCAACCCCAGGGATAGGAAGATACCCACGTGTACCCCGACCCTGGATACCACATCCACGCTCCATTCATAAACGGATCCCACCCTGCCCCAACCAGATAGGGCTGCCACATCATTCCGTATCCAGGGATGCTGTAGAAGCTTCCGTAGTAGTTCAGATCGCTGGAGCCATAGGAGTAGGGCGAATAGCTGTTCCCCGCGGACGCACTGTATTGCTCGTGATATTTTTCCTGCTGCTTGTCCCAATCGTCGTAAGGATCGGGTTCCAGATTGTTTGCCAGTGTATACGGATTCGCTCCGGTCAAGTCGAAGGTTGCGCTGTGCTTCTTCTCGACTTCGACCCTACCTGAAGACCCTTCCGCTTCAACGTCGCCCTTGAACACCGCCAGGGTCGCATTGTCATTCTTCAGCGCCACCCGCAAATGCGCGGGCCTGGTCAGCGACAGCCTTTCGTTTCCAAAATTCAGAGAGAATTCCTGTGCCGATTTACCACCCTTGAAATCCAGATAGGCAGTTCCCGTTTGCAGGTTCAGGGCCGACGACCTTGCGCCGGAAATGCGCAAACTGAGCTCAGAAAAGTCTACCGTCGTGCCGGGCGTGATGCGCAGAGTGCTGCCGTCTTCGAATTCAATCTCGGCTCTGGCGTCCGAACCTGTCCGCACTTTCGTGCCTTGAGTGATGGGCAAATTGAGGAAGGCCCTTTCGTAACCCAGACCGGTGTTGCGGTCGATTTGAACGTCGCCGTCAACCTGGCTGAGGCGAACGATGCGAGCCTGGGAATCGGCAAAGGATGGAACGGCCAGCCAGCAGTTCAAGATCGTCAGCGCGAAAAGCGTGCACAACTTGCGGGTAGACATGAGCTACCTCCCGAGGCTGCCCTCTTCACTTACTCTATTAGAACATCTTTTGAACCGCTTCGTTGCCCGCAAATAGGCTTTAAATTGAATGGTTTTGGGCGTTGACTACTGCCTCAGGGTCCCTGCCCGCTCGATCATACGCTGCGCCCTGGCGCGAACGGGATTGATGACCGAAGTGTCAGTGGCAATCCCTTGCAGGATCGGCACCACAGCTGGCAGTTCCTGCAAACTATTCTCGTTGGCCATTTCCTCCATCCGCTTCAACTCTTCGTCCAGCGCCAGTTTCTGGTAGCGATGGAAATACTGCAGCCGGCGGCCGTATTCGAGGGTCAACGAAAGGCTCTGGAAAAGCTGGGTTATCTGCTGAACTGCGGCGATGGTGGAATAGTTGTAGGTAGCGGTCCCGCTCCGCTGAGCGTCTTTGTAGGTGAGAGTCTTGACGCCGGTGGAGGCGAGGTTTTTCTTGTTGGAGTCAATCTGTCCCTGAAAATAGTGCGCCCGTTTGGCCAGGTCAAAGGTCGTCTTGCTGGTGCCGGGGGACAGCGAGAAGTCCAGGTGAAACGGGTCAGCATTGGAATCAGGGCTAAGTTTGCCGTCCGACTCGTAGCTGGAATGTCCGTCAGACGAAACGGAAATCAGGTAGTGCGAGGGCTCCGATCCAGGGAAATCCAGGGTAAAAGTGACAACTGCCGACTCCTGCGCCAGCGCTGAAACTGACAAAGCCAGCAATCCGAGAGCCGCAAGACCAAAACGCAAGAATGCTTTGACAGAAGCCATGTAGAAGAGATTATGCCAAAATTTGTCTAAGGCAGTCCTGGCTGCCTGAATCACCCGCTCACAGCGCGCTGGCGGACGAGCGTGGCTGAAGTATGAAGATGGCAGATGGCAATCGCCAGCGCATCGGCAGCATCGGGAGACTCCGGTATTTCGCTGAGGTTCAGCAGGCGCGTGACCATATGCTGTACCTGGGGTTTCTCGGCCCGCCCGTAACCAACGACTGCCGACTTGATCGATAGTGGTGAATATTCGGTGACCTCCAGTCCGGCCGACGATGCGGCCAGCATGGCTACGCCCCGGACCTGCCCCAGCTTCAACGCGGACTTTACATTGAGCGCATAAAAAACGTCTTCAATGGCAACGTTGTCCGGATGGTGTTCCTGGATGACGACGCCGAGGCGTTCGAAAATAGTCGCCAGGCGCCGTGGCAGAGGTTCGCGCGGAGATAGTTTGATGGCGCCACACGTAAGGCATACCAGAGTGTCGTCATGGCACAACTCGACCACGCCGAAACCCGTGTACTCGGTGCCGCAATCAACGCCCAGAACGCGCATGGTGGGAGTTTATATTAATTTCAGTTCTCAGTTGCCAGTTGTCAGTTGTCAGTTCTGGGAACCGACAACCAGCAACTGATTTCAGCAGCAACGTGGTCTCCGAGCCTTGGCCGCTTCGGATTCGAGACAAAAGGCGGCATAGGCTTCGCGCGAGGATGTCAATTTTCCGCGGTCCAGAAAACGAGCGTAGGCAGCCTCATCAAAGATCTCCCGCAAAGCTGACGCCAGCAATCTTACGAATCCCTTCATCCCTGCTCCTCGGCAGCGAAACGCGTGGTCACGAACGGCGACTCTTTCACCCGAGCCTGCTTGCGGCCCGAAAGCACTCTTACCCACTCAACGACTGACTCAATCAAGATCAGGGAGATCATCACGATCAAGGTTGCGGTAACGACCGCGTCCAGTCGGTCGTTGAAAATCAGACGACGATTGGCTGCCGGACCAGATGCCAATTGCGCCGCGTGCGACAAAAATCCGACACGCTGATTGGGGTCGAATATCTTGTGCCACGACGCAGTAAATGTGACAGCCACCAGCCAGACCAGCGGCACCAGCGTGACCGCGGCGTACCGCGCTTTCCCCATCTTGATGATGATGGTGGTGGCCACGCACATAGCTACCGTTGCCAGCAGTTGATTGGAGATTCCAAACAGCGGCCAGAGGGAGTTGATCCCTCCCAGGGGATCTTTCACTCCCTGCCAAAGGAAATATCCCCAGGCGCCCACAATAAGGGCGCTGGTCGCGAGAATGGAGGGGTACCAACTGGTGCGGCCCAGCGGTTTCCAAACGTGCCCGAGCGCATCCTGCACCATGAAGCGGCCCACACGCGTACCTGCATCCAGAACGGTGAGGATGAATAATGCTTCAAACATGATGGCAAAGTGATACCAGATTGCCATCAGCGCCTGCCCACCCAGGCTGTTGGCGAAAATATGGGCCATACCGACAGCGAAGGCAGGAGCGCCGCCTGTGCGGTTGTATAGAGTCTGCTCTCCAACTGACTGAGCCAAAGCATGCATTTCGGCCGCGGTGATGGGGAATCCCCAGTTTCTGATGGTGGCAGCAGCCACTTCCGGCGCCTGGCCAACGATGCCTGCCGGGCTGTTGATCGCGAAATAGATTCCCGGTTGCAGTACGCAGGCAGCGATCATTGCCATGATCGCTACCAGGGACTCGGCCATCATGGCGCCATATCCAATCATGCGGGCCTCGGTCTCGCGGCGGATCAGCTTTGGTGTTGTGCCGCTGGAAATCAGCGCATGGAAGCCACTGATTGCGCCGCAGGCGATGGTGATGAAGGCAAAGGGAAAAACATTTCCAGCGAACACGGGGCCCGAGCCATCGATGAAGCGGGTCAGGGGCGGCATATGCAAAACCGGCCGGAACGCAACGATCCCCAATGCAAGCAGAGCGATGGTGCCCAGCTTCACGAATGTGCTGAGGTAGTCGCGCGGAGCCAGCAGCAGCCACACCGGCAGCGCCGAGGCGGCGAATCCGTAGATGATGATAAGAATCGCCAAGGCGGGGCCTGAATAAGTAAACCATCCCGCTACTGATGGAGTCTGCGAGACCCACTGCCCGCCCCAGATTGCAAGCATCACCAGCACAAAGCCCAGGGCTGAAGTCTCAAGCACTTTGCCGGGACGCAAGGTTCGCAAATACACTCCCATCAGGAGTGCAATGGGAATGGTCATCGCAATGGTGAAGGTGCCCCAGGGGCTGGCCTTGAGCGCATTTACGACAACCAGCGCACAGACCCCGAGCAGGATCACGATGATGCTGATCACGGCCACGTAAGCCACCAGGCCACCAACACGGCCAACTTCGTCCCGGGCCATCTCGGTAAGCGACTTGCCATCGCGTCGAACCGAGAACAGCAGGATCACGAAATCCTGCACGCAGCCTCCGAAGACCGCGCCCGCGAGAATCCAAAGTGTCCCCGGGAGATAGCCAAATTGCGCCGCCAGCACCGGACCGACCAGCGGCCCGGGGCCTGCGATGGCAGCGAAATGGTGTCCGAAGACGACCCACTTGTTGGTGGGAACAAAGTCACGGCCGTTTTCGAGACGCTCGGCGGGTGTAGCGCGGTGGGCATCCAGCACAAGAACTTTCACGGCAATGAACTTACTGTAAAAACGATAACCGACAGCATAGGTGCAGACGGCCGCTACCACCAGCCACATGGCGCTGATCTGCTCGCCCCGATGCAGCGCGACCGTGCCGAGGGCCAAGGCTCCCAGAATTGCCACCGTGAGCCAAATCAATGTGCGTAATGTCTTGGGCATGAGGTTCGATGCTTGCCGGAATATTGTGGCGAATCCTGAGCCTTCAGCGCAATCGGCAAGAGAGGATCATGCCGCGCCGAGGGCACAAAAATGAGTGGTTTAATGATAACCTTAGGCATCCGTTGCAAGTGATTTGTTCGTCACAAGTAGTAGTTAAGAGGAAGTGTTTCTCGTGTGCCCTGGTACTTCGCGTGTGCCGTGGGACATCGATTCGCTAGTCTATACCCGTTGAGGAGCAGGCAATGAAAGTTGGTCTACTGACCGGCGGGGGCGATTGCCCCGGGTTAAATGCAGTGATCCGCGCCGTCGTGCGCAAGGGTTGCTTCCATTACGAAGACGAATTCGTCGGCTTTCTTGAGGGCTGGCGCGGTCTGATAGAAAACAAGAGCATGGCCCTGGATCTCGCCAGCGTGGGGGGAATTCTGCCCCGCGGCGGCACTATTTTGCGGACCTCGCGCACCAACCCTGGCAAGAAAGCGGATGGGCTGGAGCAGTGCATCGCCACCCTGAAGCAGCACAATATCGAAGCTCTGATCGCGATCGGTGGCGACGACACGCTTTCCGTCGCGCAGAAATTGCATGAAAAGGGTGTAGACGTCGTAGGTGTTCCCAAGACCATCGACAACGATCTCGCCGGCACTGACTTCACCTTTGGATTCGACACCGCTGTCAACATCGCCACCGAGGCGATTGACCGTGTGCACACCACTGCCGAAGCCCACAATCGTGTGATGGTGGTGGAAGTAATGGGACGCGATGCCGGCTGGATCGCCATGTACAGCGGAATCGCCGGCGGCGCCGACGTAATTCTGATTCCTGAAATGCCCTTCGATATCGACAAGGTGGCCGAAACGATTCGGCTGCGGCACGCCCGCGGCCGCTATTTCAGTATTGTAGTGGTGGCGGAAGGAGCAAAGTTCTCCACTGACATCGACCCCAAACATGGCGCGCCGATCGTGGTCGATATGGGCAAGGACGAGTTCGGGCACGCCCGGCTCGGTGGAATCGCGAACATTCTGGCACGCGAGATCGAGCGTCGCACCGGCTTCGAAACCCGAACCGTGGTTCTAGGGCACGTGCAACGCGGAGGCTCTCCCAGCGCCTTCGATCGCATGCTGGCCACGCGCTATGGTCTGGGAGCGATTGACATGGTGCACCGCGCCGAGTTCGGATGTATGGCCGCTCTCCGCGGGAACAAGATCGTTTCGGTTCCGCTCGCGGACGCCATTTCCAAGAACCGCACCGTCGATCAGGAAACCATCGACGTAGCATTCGGCATCCTCGACAAACTGACGACGGAAAAGATCACGGTAGGGAAATAGGGGAACTCGGACTTCGGGCGTCAGACCTCGAACCTCAGAGGCGGATGTAAGACTACTACGATGTTGAAACAATGAGTGTCTGAGTCAAGGCCCGAGGTCAAAGGTCCGAGGTCCAAGGTCTGACGTCCGAAGTCCGCTGTCCGCCCCCGATGACAATGGCCGGATTCTACGCGCGCCTCGCCCCTGAATTACTCGACATCATCGAATTCATCCTGGTGCTGGCGGCACTGGGGCTGATTTTCTTGCGCTCTTGCAAAAACGCTCGAGAATCGCGGCCGTTCCGCTCGGTTGAGCGATGGTTGTCCGGGTTGGCTCGACGAAGATCTCTGAGCTTGATTGTTGTCGGTCTGCTCGTGCTGGCTTCCCGTGCTGCTCTGATTCCTGTTGTTGGAATTCCTGAACCCGATTGGCATGACGAGTTCAGCTATCTGCTCGCAGCCGATACCTTCGCACACGGCCGGGTGACCAATCCGCCACATCCGATGGCGGTTCATTTCGAGAGTTTTCATATCATCCAGCAGCCTACTTACATGTCGATGTACCCGCCGGCGCAGGGGCTGGTGTTGGCGTTTGGCGAACGTCTGGGGCATCCCTGGATTGGGCAGTTGATTGTGACTTCGCTCATGTGCTCGGCCATATGCTGGATGCTTCAGGGGTGGCTGCCCCCGGGTTGGGCTCTGTTCGGCGGACTGCTGGCGGCGTTGCGTCTCGGTATTCTCGGCTACTGGATGAATGGATACTGGAGCGCTTCGGTAGTGGCTCTCGCCGGCGCTGTGGTGGTGGGAGCAATGCCTCGCCTTCAACGTCATGCCAGAGTTCGAGATGCAGTCTGTCTGGCACTCGGGATAGCAATTCTCGCCAACAGCCGGCCTTACGAAGGATTAATTCTTAGTCTGGCAGTGGCGTGCGCGTTGGTCTTTTGGCTGGCCAGTCCGCGACGGCCTGAAATTTCGGTGTTGGCTCTGCGGATCGCGGCTCCGCTCTTAGTTGTGCTCGCGGTCGCAGCGGCCGCTACCGGTCTTTACTACGATCGGGTGACTGGAAGTCCATTCCGCATGACTTACCAGATTAACCGGGGAGTATATTCGCAGGCGCCGTATTTCCTTTGGCAGCAGCCCCGCCCGGAACCTGTCTATCACCATCCCTTGATGCGTGCTTTCTACCAGCGCGAGTTTAGAGTTTTTCAAGAGAGCCACACCCTCGCTGGCTTTCTGCGCGAATTGGGAAAGAAGATCTGGTCCTCGTGGAAATTCTATGTTGGACCTCTTTTTACGCTTCCACTCCTGATGCTGCCCTGGACATTTCGCGACCGCCGCATACGATTCCCATTGCTGGCAGGAGCGCTGCTTCTGCTGGCGACAGCGGTTGAAACCTGGACTTCGCCACACTATCTCGCCGCTGCTACCGGCCTGCTGTATCTGTCCTTGATGCAATGCATGCGTCACCTCCGGCTGTGGTCCTGGCGATGCCGCCCTTTCGGCGCGGCCATCGTCCGCGCGATACCGGTAATCTGCTGCGCGCTGATCGTACTGCGCGTTGCCGCCGTGGCCGCAGGCGCGCAGATTGAACCACCATGGCCGCGCGGCAACCTGGAGCGCGCTGCAATTTTGCGAAAGTTACAGGCTTCACCTGGGCAACACATCGTCATCGTCAGTTACGGTCCCGGGCACGATCTGGATCACGAATGGGTCTATAACGACGCGAGCATTGATGCAGCGAAGGTGATTTGGGCTCGGGACACGGGGCCACTCGGCGACGCGGAATTGCTGCAATACTTTCACGACCGCCGCGTCTGGCGTCTGAATCCGGATCAGTATCCATCGAGGCTGGAAGTGGAGCGTCCGGAATGAGGCGTCCAGGATGAGGCTTCCGCAATGAACCCGGAGTTCTGGCTCACGGCAAAGCGGATTCGCATTCACGGCCTGCTTCTCACGGTGTGCCTTTGGACCGTCTACGCTGTAAACATGTCCACGCCCGGACTGTTGGACCGCAATGGCCTGGTCAAAGGCACGGATTTTCTGCACTTCTATACTTTGGGTAACCTGGCAATGCAGCGCCATGGCGATCTGCTTTATGACATGCGGTCACAAGCCGAAGCTACGCGCCAGCTTCTGCCGCAAGCGCCCGACACGTCGTACGTTCCACTCTATGGACCGCAGGTTTCATTGTTCTTCGCGCCTTTCGCGCGTCTGTCCTACGGGTGGGCGCTGGCTGCGTGGCTTTCCGCGAACGTTCTGATTTTTGCTTTTTGTTGTTACGCGGTGTGGAGGACCCGTCCAGCTCTCCAGGCGAGTGGTTGGACGATTCTCATCCTGGCAATTGCCTTCCCAGGATTCTTTCATCTAATGGCGTGGGGACAGACGTCCGGTCTGGCTCTCTTGTTTTTCACCTTGGCCTATCTGGCTCTGCGGCGCAACTGGAAATTTCTTGCAGGGCTAGCCATCGGATCGTTGATCTTCAAACCACAGCTGGGGCTGGCCGCGGCAGTTGTGTTTCTGTGCATGGGCGAAATGAAAGTCGTCGCGGGCGCGCTATCGGCCGCCTCGATTCAACTCGCTGCAGCCTGGACACATTACGGAACTGAAGTGATGCGCAGGTACTTAAATGCGCTGCTGCATATCGGAGATGTATTGCCTTTGCTCGAACCGAGGTTGTATCAGACACACTCGCTACGTTCGTTCTGGTCATTGCTGCTGCCGTGGCCGCGCCTGACGTTTGCTCTCTATGGGGTTAGCGCAGTCGCCATTCTGGTGTTAGCGATCCGTTGCTGGCGAAGCAAAGCGACTCTGGAAATTCGCTACGCGGCATTATTGTTGGCCACCGTCCTGGTTTCTCCCCACCTCACTGTGTATGACCTGATCATTCTTGCCCCTGCGTTTCTTCTCCTCGGCGAATGGGCATGGGGTCATGACCCGTCACGCTTGGCGGGACGGGCCCGGCTCCTCCTGTATTTTTGTTACCCACTGTTCCTGGTGGGACCGCTGGCGCGGCTTACCCATTTACAGTTGTCTGTGGTGGCAATGATCGGGTTGTTCTGGATCACCCTGCAGATTGGGACTGAGGCAGATGGCGCTCTCTCGTCGTAAAAAGCTAATCACTATGACTCAAAATCGGCGAGTTCCTGCACGGCAATAGGAGCAGAGAGGCAACTGACAGTGGCACGATCAGGCTGCAATAGAATGGCAGCGCCCATCTCTGTATGGGGATGAAGAAAGAAATCAGCAGTATGCCGACGGCTGCGACCCAAGGCCACAGAATTGCCGCGGTGGCCAGGGCTGAAATTCCCGCCACAAGTTTCCCGGAGCGCCACAGATTGGACCACCCGCACAGAAGCACCAGCACACCCGGAAGCAACAGAAGATGGTTGTAGGGCGCGGCGGGCGGCAGCACGACAGTGGAAATTGCCAGCACAAGCGCGACTGTATGGGAAAACCCGGGGGAGTCTGCCGGCTCCTTTCTCTGCCGGAAACTGCCCATCGCCAAGACCAGCAAAATGGCAAAGATTACGACGTCACCCAAGGCGCGGCCGAAGGACATTTCAATGATGGACTGAGCACTGTCGCCCGCGTAATGACGATAGGCCTGCATCGCTGAAATGAATTGGCCCACCCATCCGGGAACCATCCATTGTCCGATGAGCATCAGAATGGCAATTCCAACTGAGAACGACAACAGGAGTTTCTTTCTCTCCCGCCACCTGCTCAGCGTCCACAACAGCAGCCAGAGGTAGAGGAGAAAGACCATCTGGGGTTTTATCGTCGCCAGGGCAAAGAAGATTCCTGAAGAAACATAGGATCGCCGGCGAAGCAGAAAGCATCCCGCCGCAATCAAGACACAGACGAGCGTGCTTATCTGTTGCATCTCCAGCGCCTGCACGGCGGGAGAGCAACTCAAGACCAGAAGCACCAGTGCAACAACTTTCCAGCGAGACAATTGCCATCCGACAAAGCCCAGCCAGAGTGGAATGCTGATCGCCAGTGCGGCGGTCATTACAAACGATGCAATGATCTGAACTTGGCCGAACTCCAGATAGACCGTCGGCAGCAGGAACAGCGAAACGAAGACGGGATAGGCGAATCGTTGCTCATCCCGGCTTCCGTTCAACTGCACGTTTCCATAGTAGGCCCGCTGCAAATCGTCGCTGACCCGCTGCCCGTAAGGGTTTTGGCCGTGCAATACCAACTGTCGCGTCCCGTACCAGCGTGGATAGAGATCTCCAAGTTCACCGGCGTGATCGCCTGAAATGGCTGCCTGTCTTCTAATATTTGGATTGGCGACGCGGACGACGTAAGCCCACATGCCGATGAACATCGCCAGGGCGATGGCGATGGTCACGGACCGGTTAGACATCTCGCGTCATCACAAATTAGCTCCACTCGACTTTAATTTCACCTTGGGTTGCCGCTACCAAACAGAAACGACAGCGCTTCAGGAAAGCGCTTTGCCCACGCTCCTTCACTGTGAGTGGCGCCCGCGTCTATGTTTACACGCAAGCGGCTTTCATCCAGACCCGCGTGGCGCAAGATACGCTCGAGTTCGCGAACGTCTTCGACAACTTGCCGGTCACGCTCTTGGTTCCCTGCCTCCCTGGTTCCCATCGCCATGAATATCCTGGCAGGCCACTGTCGGAATGCGCGGCTGGCCCTCAGGAGTTGACGGTTGGAAATGAATAACGACGGACTCTCTATCAGCAGCCGGCCGAATACTTCCGGGCGAGCGATCTCGGTATAGAGGGAAATGATCGCTCCGAGTGATGATCCGCCGAGGCCAGTGTTTTCCGCACCTCTCGCGATGCGGTAGCGTTCACCGAGAAAGGGCATGACTTCGTTCAAGAGGAAATCCGGGTAGCGCCTGCCCTGCGGCCGAAAGACGGGCGGATTCATCGACCGGTATGGCAGATACTCTTTGGCGCGGTCTTTCTGTGCATTGTCGATACCAACAATAACCAGGGGTGGGATTTTGTCTTCGGCAATCAGGCGAGCAGCCGCTTCGTCGACCTGCCAGTCGACTCCGATGTATGCCGTCGCGGGGTCAAACAAATTCTGCCCGTCATTGAGATAGAAAACCGGGTACTGGCGGCTATTGTTTTCAGGTTGATCATATCCAGGCGGAACCCAGACTCGGAGCAACCGGGTGTTACGGAAAATCCCGCTTTGAAATTCATGCAAACGTAGCTGGCCGGCAGCCGTTGGCGCGCTTATGGATACTGTCTCGGATGGCATCTCTTCCATATCTCGATTACAAGAAAATTCAGCAGCGCCCTAGGCCCGGCGTTTGCTGCGTGCCCACAATACCGTCGAAATAACCGCGATAGACAAAATCACGGCCAACGAGGAGAGACACAAAACACACCACGCCGCGAGGATAAATCTCTCAACGTAAGTAAGGTACAGTGCGAACGCCAACCCGGACAACGCGGCAATCGCCAGTCTTGCCGGGGTCTCGGCGTAATTTCGATAGAAAGTAGAGAGTACGAGCAGGGTCAGATATCCAGCAATTCCGATCAAGGCTACGGGGACTCCCAAGATTGTGGAATAGGTGCTGCGGTTCACAATGTCGCAGTTGAAACTTTCGCCGAAATCGCAGTAAGTAGTCTGAGACGTGCCGTAGTGGTGATAGAGCGACACCGACGAGACAATCGCGCCGGCAGCCGCCAGAACAGCGATAATCAGGAAAACGCGTCGGATCGAGACAGACAGCGGAGTGCCATCCAACATCATGGCAGGGCGCATCCGGTCTTGGCGCCGAGAGCGGGCAAAGGCTGCGTGCCTTCACGGCGTTCGCCATCCGCGAACTGCCACGTGGGGAAATGTTTAATTCCAGCTTCCTTGCAGACGGGAGCTTCATCACGCGAACCCGGCACACCACACTCCACGTAGGGGACGTACTGAAAAGACGACTCGAACATTTCTTTCTGCTCGAGACAATGCGGACACCAATAGGCGCCGTACATCGTGGCCTGTTTTGACGCCACACATTTGGCAAAGGTATCGAAGCGGCTGCCACGCTTGCGCAGGCCGAGATAACTTACCGCCGCAAACGCGGCCACGATCAGCACCGCGGTCACGATTTTGCGCCGTAGTGACGGCTTTGGCTGCGCCTGCTCCTCGCGTTTCTTGCTTTCTTTTGACATCAAGTCTTTTTATACCACGACGTTCAGAGCCGAAGGCAGCACGTCGAGACCTTGGCAGCGCAGGGTGAGCACTTCGCCATCGACCATGACGTCCACGGGAGCGTCCAGCTGAAAGTCAACACGTTTGGTTTGCCGCCTTTCTGCAAGCGGATGATTGATATGAGTGCCGTCGTAGAGCGTCGGCAGATTTCGGATCAATCCCAGGCGTCCGATCGGCCCCCAACGGACGTACTCAATCAACCCATCATCTACTTCCGCGTTGGGTGCAATCATCATAGTGCCGCCCGTGAACTTGCTATTGCTGAAAGTCAGGAACAGGCAGGGCCGGCGGTCCAACTCCGGATCGCCATCCACACTGAGCGGGAATGGACGGCGGCGAAAACGCGCCAGGCTGATGAAAATGGATGACTGATAACCTATTTCACCCCAGCCGCTGAAACGGCGAGCGCGTAATGTAGCCACGTCGGCGGAAAAACCCATGCTCAGCAGATTGATGTAGTGAAGCGACCCGGCGTCGTGGGTCAGACGGAGAACGTCGCAAGGGCGTGAGCGCTGAGCCAATATCGCTTCAACTGCAAACTCAACACCGCGGTCACTGAAATCCCGCAGGAATGAATTGCCGGTTCCGAGCGGAAGGAAGGCTAGCGTGGGGCGCTCGCCGCTTTCCGAGGGAAAAAGACCGTTGACGATTTCGTAGGATGTTCCATCCCCACCGATGGCGATAAACCTGCGATAACCTTCGGCATAAGCGTCGCGAACCAGCCGCGTCGCCTGCCCGGGAGCCGTGGTTTCGACGACCTTCAAACTGATTCCGCCCGCGCGCAAGCGGTCGAGCACCGGGCTGACCAGTTTTCGGCATCGGCCACCGCCGGCCGCCGGGTTCACCACGGCAAGAAAGCTGCTGGAATTGCTCACGCCGGCTTGCTCACTGTTTCAATTTCGAGTTTGTGCCCTGGGTCTATGGTGCGCCTCTGAGACTCTGTTTTATAGTTCGACGACGGCAGCGCGGCTAAGCACCTTGCGCATTTCTTCTGCCAGGGCCAGACGCTTGATCTTCATGGCGGCGGTGCGCGGAAAGTCCTTTTCCCAGATCACGAATCCACCGACGCGTTTGAAATCAGGCAGAGTCCGGTTGCGAGCTACAATTTGCTGCTTCAATGCCTCATTAAATTCCTGCCCCGGATCGAAGCGTAGCACCAGGACGAGCATTTCTTTGCCAAGACTTTTCGCGGGCCAGATGTAATTCGCAGCGAAAATGCTGTACTCCTTTACAGGCAGGCCGTCGAAGGTAGTCTCGATATCCTCGGGGTAGATGTTTTTTCCACCCTCGGTGACGATCATGTTCTTCTTCCGACCGAACAGTTGCAGATGCCCGCTGGCATCAAAGCGGCCCAGATCTCCGGTGAGGAGCCAGCCGTCCACGATAGTTTCCGCCGTCAGCTCGGGATCGTCGAGGTAGTGTGACATTACGGTCTTGCCTCTGGCGGCAATTTCGCCAATGCCTTCGGAATCCGGATTCAGCACGCGCAGATCGACTCCCTGGCAGCGGCTTGCCTACGGTGTCGGCACGAAACGGTTTCAGATCGTTGAGCGTGAGCGCAGTTCCCGCTTCGGTTAGGCCGTACCCGTTGACCACCGGAATACCGAGATCGTAAAAGAACTGCAAGGTCGAGGGCTCCATGAACGCGCCGCCCGTAACCATGAGCCGCAAGTCTCCACCAAAAGCCTTGTGCACTTGCCGCAGCAGCACCCGGCTCAAACGCACATCGGGACGCCAGCCGGTAAAGAATTTGTTCAGCGCCACCGAGTGATCCAGAAGAAATCGCTTTGACTTCGAGAGTCCGTCGAATTTGGCTTGCAGCCCCCGCTCCAGATTCTTGAGGACCATGGGAACCAGGCTCACATGGGTGATCTTATAACGGACAAAGGCGTCGCGAACGAATTCCGGACGCAGAGTACGCAAGTGTACGACGCACGCGCCGCAAACAAACGGCCCGATGAAGCCGACCATGAAATCGATGGCGTGATTCGTAGGCAGAATGCTGAGATAACGCACGCCCGGCCAAAAGGGATACCACGCGATCAGCGCCTTGCACTGTTCCAGATAATTGTCGTGGGTGAGCACGCATCCCTTGGGACGGCCGCCGGTTCCGGAAGAATAAACGATGCAGGCTACGTCTTCCCGCTTCCGCGGCACAAACACGGCATCGCCCTTGCGGCGAAAGTCTTCCCAGCCGCACTGCGCCGGCAAGATCCGCACCTGGTGGAGCTTCGGTGACCAGAACGGTTTGCACCTTGTGGTCTTTAGCCTCAGGCAATTGAATGATGGCGCGCCAGAGATAGTATTCGATGACCAGAAACTTTGCTTTGCTGTGCGCCAGCAACTGCAGATGCTCGGAGGCGGTCGATTTGTAATCCAGCGGAACCAGCACGCCGCCGCCGTGAAAAATTGCATATGCAGAAATCAGCCATTTCGACTGATTGGTCATGATGATGGCGGCACGGTCACCGGGATGGACCTCGGCATCCTCGAGCGCGCGCGCCAGCGGCATCGCCATGTCTTTGAAATCGGAGTAGGTGAGCCGGGTCTTTTCCTTGTCGCGGTCGGATTCGATCAGGCAGGTTTCGTTGGGGAAGCGGTCGAGGGCCTCACGTAGGGCCGCGCCCAGGCACGAGTATTGATCGAGATTAAGCATTAAGAAGTTGTTTCAACACAGACCGATGAGACGCCGGGAAGGGCCTATTAATCGGTTCGTGAGCTGAAAACAGGAACCAACACACTGACAACTGGTTTTTATCGTCTGCGGTTTCCTTTCGATGGGTCCAAACCAAGTCTTTGTGACACCTGTCCCTGCCGATATGTGCTCACAGCCTCGCTTGAATCCGCTTAGCCAGGGTTCGAAAGTCAGAGACTCCTTGCAGTTCGTAGTCAGGAAGCTCGACGTTGAAGTGATTCTCCAGCCGGGTAAGCATATCCAAAGCCTGAAGGCTGTCGATGCCGAGGGTTTTGAAAAAATCATCATCGGGAGCGAGCTTTTCGCGCGGGACCTTGAACTGCGCCGCTGCAAGATTGAGTATCTCTTCAAGAGTGCGTTCAGTATTTGACATCGTGTAGTCATTCTATTCGAAACCCTGTCATGGCAAATAGGGTTGCGCGTCCGTGCTCTCCACGAATTTCTTTAGTCCGGCTTCCACCGCGGGCTGGACGAACAGTTCGCAGAAGATATCGATCTCGCGCTTCAAATCTTCATAGGGGATCGGCTTAATAAATTTCTTGGCCGCGCTCGCGGTGCGCCGGTCGAACTTGCCGAGTTGCGCCAGCCGTGCCGCGTGCCGCGCGGAGCGCCTCACCCTCCGCCACTACCTGGCTGACCAATCCGGCTTGCTGAGCCTTGGTGGCATTGAAGCTGCGGCCGGTGAGCAAAACGTCCCGCACCACAGCATTGCCCAGATCGCGCTTCAGACGCGGGATGCCGCCGAATCCGGGGATCAAGCCCAGACGCAATTCAGGAAAACAGAAACGCGCCATTTTGTCCGCGATGATGAGATCGCAAACCAGGGCCAACTCGAGCCCGCCACCGAAGGTGACTCCATTGACAGCAGCGATGGTCGTCAGCGGAGAAGCATCGATAGCGTTCATGACTTTGTGGATGCGTTCCAGGAATTCCGCTTACGCCGCGTGCTGCCGATGGCTTATCCATTCCCTGCGCTCCGTGGTAGAGCTCGCGCAGATCGGCGCCGGCACAGAATCCTGATTTCAAAGTGCTGTACAGAATCAGGGCATGGGCATGACGTTCCAGATCTGGAAGCGCGGAGGAGAAATTTTCCAGTTCAGCCAGCGTGCGCGAACCGATCTCGTTGCAGGGCTCGCGGTGGAGAGCCAGTTCGACGACGCCGTCTTTCAGCTCCCACGAAAGTGATTCGCCTTTGAATTGGTTAGTCAATTAAGACGCTGCTCCAAGAAAAGTTCTTCCTGCATTCGCGGGCGAGACGCCCTCGGGACAGCCGGCGGGACGCCGGGACTACTTCACGATGCCTGCTTCACTCCGTACATTTCTTCGATCTCGTCTTTGAGACGTGCCGCGATCAGATCCCTCTTCAGCTTGCCATTGGCTGTGAGCAAGCCATTCTCAATGGAGAAGGGCTCACTGTGAACATGAAAGGCTCGTATTTGTTTGTAGTGCGGCAGGTGAGGATTTACTGCGTCCACTGCAGTCTGTGCCTGCTCCCGGGTGACGGTTCCCGTAATGACGGCTGAAAGATAGCCACGTCCGTTTCCCATCAGCACAATCTGTTGCGCTCCTGGCAAATTATTGCAGCAGCTCATCTTCGATCGGCTCGGGTGCGATGTTGTGGCCCGATCCCAGAATAATCAGGTTCTTGATGCGTCCGATGATGCGCCAGTTCCCCGCCGCGTCGACCTCGCCCTGATCGCCGGTATGAAACCAGCCGTCGCGCAGGGCTTTGGCAGTCTCCGGCGGACGGTTCCAGTATCCCGGAAAAATATTCGGCCCGCGAACCATCAATTCTTCGTTCTCACCGAGCTTCATTTCAATACCGCTGATCGCCGGCCCTACGCGCCCGGGCTCGACGCGGCGCGGATCATCCATGGTGCAGATCGCAGTGGTTTCGGTCAGACCGTAGACCTGAAGTACGGGGATACCAAGCATATTGAAGTAAAGCTGGGTTTCGGCATTCAGTGGCGCCGAACCGCAGATCAGGGCTTTCAGATTCGCGCCAATCATCTTTTTGCGAATGGTGGGAAAGACCAGCGTGTTCGCCAGGCACAGCCAAAGCGTGTCGGAAGAGCGCGCCTTGCCTTCCTGCTTGCGCATCCACGCCACCTTGGCGCGAGTGTAGATAGTACGGACCAAGCCGCCTGTCTTCCACAGCTGTTCGTCGACTGCTTTGCGCATACGCTCAAGCAAAGCCGGAACGTTAAGAAAATAATCCGGCGCGACCGTGCGCATTTCGCCGGCCAGCTTGCCCAGATCGGTATTCAGCGTGAGCAGGCTACCACGCAACAGGCAGGTCAACAGCATGATCCAGGAACCCGCGAAACAAAACGGCAGGTAGTGAAAGACGCGGTCTTGCCCGGGCCTGTTCTCCATCAAGAGGTCAAGCCGTCCCGAAGTGCATGCCAGCATGTGAGCGACGTTGCCTGCGGTCAGGACGACGCCTTTGGCCTCGCCAGAAGTCCCGGACGTGTAAACGATGGTGACAGGATCAGAATCGGCCAGTCTTGGCTTCGCCATTTCGGCCTCAGGCTGCACGAAAACTTCCTTAAACAAATATTGCGGAGGGGCTTCCGGCCAGTTCTGGGTGATGCCATCGCGAAGGGCTTCGTCGCCACAGCAGATCAGAGCCGGAGAACAGTCTTTCATCATGGCGACCAGTTCCGCGGGCGCTTGCCGCGCGTAAAGGGGGACCACGATCAGACCTTCCGCCATGATCGCGAGATCGAGCGCGACCCAGTCGATGCCGTTGTGGGCAAGCAAGGCGCATCGGTCGCCCTTCGTCACGCCTCGTCGTGCAAGGAACGACCGCGCCTGGCTCACGCGAGCCAGCAAATCGCCACCAGTAACCGCGGCCGTTTGACCCTCACGAAGTTCCTCGAGCACAGGTGTAGACCCGGCTGCTTCGAGCTTGGCGAAAATGTCTTCCAATACATTCATCGATCTCATCAGGCCACGTAGGGGCAGGTGTCCCACCTGCCCAGGCGAGCGAAGCTCCGCAGTTCTGTTATCCCCACACCCCGGTGAGCTGCGCTCGCTCGCCCAGATGAGGACCTCCGGGCCTACGTGGTTCTTGCCATTACGCGAAGGCTTCGGATAATCGTTTCAAACCGCTGCTCATCGGCGGCAAATAGTCTTCCCATCCCCACTCTCCTTTACGCGTGGGAAACTCGGGATAACGCCGCTGCACTTCTTCTTCGAAGTACACGCCCATGCGGGCCATAACTTTCAGGTTCTTTACGACCGTCTGTCCAATGCCGACCGAAATCGCTTCGCCTTGCGTTGCCAACTTTTCCAGCACCGTTAACAGCTTCGGTTCGAGATCGGGATCGTCAACGTTCATCAGCAAGTCGGGCTGTCCACGCTCGCCCATGAGGTTGCGGATGCGCTCGTCCATGGTGATGCCCGCCGACGGCACCAGGCCGGGCATCGAGGTCACGATACCGTGATAGCGCGACGACACCATCATGTGGCAAGCACGCAAGATACTTACCAGTTCCTGCATTTTGTAATCTTCGGAACTGAGCACGGGCACGCCGCCGAGCTTTTCCGATATGCGACGTGCCGGGCGAGCATCGAGTCGCTCGGTGGCAGCAAGAATCACGAAAACTTTGCGCTGTTTGCGAAATGCGGCGACCGCATTCGCGATTGAGGTGAGGTAATGCTCCAGAGCGCGATCTGCGGCTGGACCTGAGTTGTGGAAATACACTGAGCGATAGTGGCTGTCTTTGTATGCTCCCGTTAAAGTCCGAGCAGCGAATTTTGCCACCGACGCTTTCACCGGCCATTCGAACGGATTGATGGGACACACCACCAGCACCGGCGTGCTGCCGTCCCAGCCTGTCTTCCGCAGGACCGCCTGGCCGTATTCTGCCGGGGCTGGTTCAAACGTCCATGCCGTGTCGGTGCCCAACTCGGTGGGCACGCCTAGTTCGCGCAGCACGGTGCGCGACTCTTCATTGCGAGTGATCACGAATGAGTTCCGGCAATAACGCGCGCACATCTTCGCGATCAGCGGATCCATCTGTCCGGCTTCCGCGCCGTAACCTACTGAGAGCTTGTTCTGCGCCGCCGCGATCCCCAGCGAGCCAATCATCATCGTGGTAAGCGCGTTGGCAAACTTGCTCTTGAACATCGAGCCCTCGCAGGCCACCACGCCGTGATGCCGGGGCACTTCGTCGGAAAGAAACGGAGGAAAAATATCGGGCAGATGGACCTGTTGCGTGCCGTCGAAGTACCCGTCCGTGAACTTGAAATTCTGGGTCATGACACTGAAATCGGTTTTGTCCGCGCCCAGAATGTGCCGGATCTGGCGCAGCATTTCTGACACCCGAACATCCGAGCCCATGTTGCGGGTACCGTTGTAGCCGGCAAACAGCAGCTTCAGCTTTTCACCGGGCTGCCAGGGTTTGCCTTTACCCATCATCCACCCGATTTTGGCAGCTTCGATGCTGCTGCTGACCCAGGCTTCCAGAACCAGATCCATCATGCGGCGGACCCTCCGGCTTTCGTCGAAGGCCAATCGCGGTAAGGATAGGTGAAGTTGGTTTCACGGCTGAACTTGAGCAGCGGATAGCTGTATTGCGAGAACGGCACGGGCTTACGTCCGAGTTCCTGAGTGACGCGGGTGTTGTCGAAAACGGTGTTCCACACCAGATACGGCATGAAGACCTTCAGCAGTGAAGCGCCATGGCCCACGGACCCATCACGGTTAGACAGAAAATTCACTGTCGCGCTGAAAGGCTTTTGCATGAACGGAAGGAAAACCGGGCCGCGCTTGTTCTGCGCAGCTGCCAGCGCGGTGGTCAATTGGCGGAAGGTCTGCGAGTCCACGCCAGAGGACAGGTGATAGGTGTCGTGCAGCGGATTTTCCTTCTGATGCAGGGTCGCAATCGCGTCTGCCACAAAGTCGACGTTCACGATATCAATCTTGTCCTTTGCAGGAAACGGCAGAACCGGCAAACCAGCCAAAAAGACAAACGCTTTCACCATGTCGAACTGCGTCGTTTCGGGATAACGGCTGTCGCCCAGGACGATGCTGGGCCTGAAAATTGTCGTTGGAATGTCGGGAAGAAGCTCCCGCATCATGTGTTCGGTAAATTTCTTGGTGCGCGCGTAGGGATCGTAATCTGACCGATTCCAGTCGATGGAACGGTCTTCGACAACAACCTCGTCTTGCCGCTTCCCTGCCACGGCCACCGTACTCACCTGGCTGAAGCGGCGCAGGCCGTGATAATAGTTTGACTTCTGCGCCAGCAGGAGTACTTCGAGAGTGCCCCGCAGATTCACATTCAGGCAGCTTTTCTCTGATTTGCGATTCAACGAAGCTGCGCAATGGATCACCGAATCGGTGGTGTGGATCAGCCGGTCGTAGTCGTCTTCGCCCAGTCCGAAGCGAGGCGTGGTGAGGTCGCCGCAGAAGATCCGCATGCGGGTTTGGAAATGCTCATAAAATCGCGGGAAGTCCAGATGCAGCTGCAGAGCCTGCCACAAGCGTGCCGCAGCCTCTTGCGGGTCGCGGGCACGAACCAGCAGGTTCAGCGACGCGCCGTGCTGTTCCAGCAGGTTGGCGGCGACATGGGCGCCGATGTATCCGGTAGAACCGGTCAGGAATATCGCCACGTTGCTCCATTGGTGCCTGTTTTGACCACGTCCCCGTTTTCCTGAACCGCCTCAAAGCGCAGGCTGCGCGCGGGGCGGGCTTCCAGAGGCCGACCCTCAATCAGCGGATAGGTCCACTTGCGCAAGGCGGGAATGTGTACGTTAATCCAGTAATCCCACCAGTCGATCGATCTGGTGTCGTATCCGAATGCGGCTTTCTCGTCAGCTGCAAGGGCGTGAGAGAGTCTTTCAACGTTGTCGGCGGCGAAGTCATGCTCGTTGTGCAGAATGAATGGCTCGAAGAGACTAATGAGCTTTTCGACTCTTTCCAGGTTTCGCTCCGCCCGCACCAGCGGAGTTTTCTTCAAAGGGAGCGGTGACATGATGCGCTGGATGGATTTCACAATCGCTCTCTGCGCCGGCGCCGACATGCGGTTGTAGCGTCCTTTGGAAACAGGAATGGCGTCGAGCCGCAGCCGCAGCCAGTATTCCAATCCCTCCTGGGCGCGGTAATGCTTGCGATGAGCCAGCGAAGTCAGCTCGATGGATCGCCGCATGTCACAGGGATTGGTCACCGAAGTAGCCAGTTGGTAGAGAGGCTCGTGGCGCCTTTCAACGATGGCCGCGCCGATCAGCGTCATGCCCCGGCAGACCGAGTCCACGGGGATGATGTCCAACCGCTTCCGTTCGTTGGTGGGAAGCTGGCGGAACGAGGTTCCCAGTAAATATGAGAGCGAGGCCGAAGTGTTGATGCCCTCGTTCCAGCCGACGAACGGCTCTGCGACTGAAGTTTCTACAATCGCCGGACGCACCACCGCGATCGGCAAGCCGGCGCCGTGACTCGCGATCAGAGATTCGGCCAGACTCTTGGTCAGGGTATAGGTGTTCGGCCATCCCAGTTCGGCGGCTCGGGCCATGCCCGCGTCGGTCAGGTATTCGCGCAGCCAGCGGAAGCGGTTTTTTCGGATCTGATTGTCCAGGGCTGGTCCGCTGAGGTCTTTGGCGGCGTGTTCCTTGCGCAAGGCCTGCTGCCGGAGTTCTTCCGTTACCTCGGCACCGTCGGCCTTTTGTTCCGCCTGCTTCACTAAATCATGCAGTGAACGCCACTCGGTTTCTGCGTCGAAGGCCACTCCCGCCGGAGCGTAGTTGGGACGGAGTGTCTCCCCTACCCGGCCATCACGTGCGCCGGCCACATAGCAGGTGGAGAGGTGCAACAGTCCGGCGTGATCTGACTTACGCACGAATTCGATAACGTTCACTGCCGCATCTACGTTCGTAGCCAACGCATCCCGCAGGTCGGGATTGAAATCTGTCAGGCCCGAGCTGTTGATGATGAGATCGAGATTCTTCTGCAGACCTTCACTGACGTCGGGCGCGAGGCCCATTCCCGGCGCACAAACGTCTCCCTCAACCACTTCCACGCGCTCGCGTAGAAATTGCGAGAGATCAGCGCCGTAACGGCTATACAGCGGATCGAAGACCGGAGATTCCTCGACCATCTTTTCAAAGCGACGGATGGCGGGATTGGATTTCTGCCGCCGAATAAGCAGATGAATGCGCCCAATTTCAGGCAACTCCATCAGGGTGTTGACCAGCCAGACTTTGCCGATGAAACCAGTCACGCCAATCAGCATGATGTGCTTTCCGGCGAAAGCTCGGCGAACTGAGAGTGTACCGATGTGGCGAACACCATCGAAATAGACTATCGGTCGTTTGGGGACTGGATTCTGGCGCGCGGCAGGAATGATCGCGGACTCCAGAACACCCACGCTTGGGATACCGAGGTCGTGCACCAGTCTTTCCGGGGCGCGGCTGCCCTCGGGTCCTGAACCGCTGATTCCGGCGAACAACCCTCGCGGACGTACTACGGGCTCCAGCAAGCGTCCGGTAGCGATCCCGTCCCTGAATTCCAGGCGATTGGCAATCAGCCACCTGACGCCCAGGTGGTGCGCCAGCGGGCGCATCACGTGTTCCAGGCCCTGGCTCACCAGGACAATCTCATCGCCGGCATCAAGACGCGTCTTAAGTTGTTCTATTCCATCGACTTTCAAGTATGGCAACAGTTTGTACTTGAAGTATTCCTCACCCAGCAAATCCAGCCGGTCGCGACTGATTCCACGCAGCACCGTATGTACGACGCGGGTGGCAAATTTGCGATGCACCGCGTAAAGAAATGGCCGCAATAGAGCCATCAGCAGGACCAGCCCGCGGCGAACCCATCGCTCCAAAAAGGTTTGCGCGTTCCAGGTAAAAAAAGCAATGGGACGGACGGTGGTCAAGTCCGCAAGGCTGCCCTCCACTCGCCAGTACACTCGGGCGGTGGAGCCTGGATTGTGATTCGGCTGTTCCAAATGATTTTCGTCCCGAGACTTAAGGGCCGTTCGCTTACCCGGCTTTTCGCAAGTCCGGTGGCTGAGGTCGAAACCTATTGTAAACAATCAGGTCAAAAGGACGAAGGGATAGGGAATGGGGTGGTAACTCCCAGCGGCAGCACAGAAGGAGCGCCGGCGTCCCTTGCGACTTGGCCAGGGCGGTCCCGCCCCTGTTTTGATGGGACTGCCAGAGCTCAAGAGTCACCGGATTAATGTGCCGGGGGAATTTTTCGCAGGGTCTTCCGAAACACCAGCAACGCCATCACGCCGCCAATACCAAACAGCGCGGCCACGGCCAACAATCCTCCACGGAAACTTCCAGTCCAGGTGCGAATCTGGCCGATGGTGTAGGGCCCGAGAAAGCCTCCGAGGTTGCCGAACGAATTGATCAGGGCGATGCCTGCGATGGCGGAGGTCTCGCTAAGGAGTTCAGTCGCCGTGGCCCAGAACGGCCCCAGCAGCGAATATGCTGCCAGCAAGGTCAGGCTAAGGAAGACGATGGTTGCGGTGGTCGAAGTCGAGTAGGCGGCGCACGCCAGACTGAACGCTCCCGCGAAGGCGCAACCGGCTAAATGCCATCGCCTCTCGCCGGTGCGGTCGGAATGCGTGCCTACCAGCACCATCGCCATCGCGGTCACGAGGTAAGGAATGGCTGACAGCAGGCCGATCAGAAAATTGCTTACGCCTGAGACACTACGAATCATGCTGGGAAGCCACAGACCTACGCCGTACGTGCAGGTGGTGTCGCCCAGATAAACCAGCACCAGCAACCAGACTTTGCCTTGAGTGAAGGCCGCGAATACCTGGCTTCTGGAGGCCACGGGATGCGCGCTCTGCTCGCGCGCCAGTTCCCCGGTCAGCCAGGTTCGTTCTTCGGTAGTCAGCCAGGGCGCCACTTCGGGGCGGTCTGTAAGAAAGGCAAGGACTACGCCTCCCAGCAGCACTGCAGGCAGCCCTTCAATCACAAACAGCCACTGCCATCCAGCCAAATTGCCGGCATGCACTCCGAGAAGAGCCCCTGAAATCGGACCCCCAATTACTCCGGCCAGAGGTGAAGCCATCACAAACAGCGCAACCGCGCGCGCCCGAGCCGCTGACGGGAACCATCTCCTCAGATAAAGAATGATGCCAGGGAAAAATCCTGCCTCGGCCACTCCCAGCAAAAAGCGCAAGGCGTAGAAACTTCGCGGCGTGGTCACGAATATCATGGAGACCGACACGGCCCCCCAGAACACCATGATCACCGCAATCCATTTGCGAATGCCCACCCGCGCCAGCATCAGATTGCTGGGGACCTGAAAAAAGAAATACCCGGCGAAGAAAATCCCCGCACCCAGGCCGTACACCTTGTCGCTGAAGCCCAGTTGCCCTCTCATCTGCAGGGCGGCGAAGCCGACGTTTATTCGGTCGAGGTAGTTGACGATGTAAAGGACAAAGAGAAAGGGCAGCAACCGCCGCGTGACCTTGGAGACGACTCTCGGACCTATGTCAGTCAGCGGCATGGGCGGGACCTCATTGGAATCGCAGGTTCAGCAACATAACCACACGACACTCTACCTGTTCACGGAAGTCGTGACTCCGCATCACTACGCTCTAAGCCGAGCCTGCGCCGGATCTCCGAGACGATCACTTCTGCCGGCTGATCAATCTCGACAGCGACAGCACTCTCCTTTTCCGGCTCTTCCAGGTCGGCGAACTGACCCGCAAGGATTTTCTCCGTGGCGAAGTGGCCGTGCCGCAACTTCAGCCGCCGATAGATCAGATCGTAGCTTCCTTTCAGGTACAAAAACTTCACTTCGCTGCTGACCGAAAGATGCTCGCGATAGCTGCTCTTCAAGGCCGAACAGGCCAGCACCACGTTCTTATGCTTCGCGATCCACTCTTCAATGGCGTGGCGCAAAGAGTTCAGCCAGGGCGCACGGTCGGCATCGCCGAGCGGGATTCCCAGCCTCATTTTTTCTACATTTTCCGGTGAATGGAAACTGTCGGCATCTGCAAATTCCCAGCCGAGCTCCTGGGCTAGCAGGCTGCCGACGGTGGTCTTTCCCGAGCCAGTCACGCCCATGACCACCACAATCATGCAGACTCGCCGGGAAGGCCGTTAAAGCAACGCATGTTTAGACCTTTTATCATTGATTGGGAGATTCGGGGTAGAGCTTTGGCAGGAGAGGATCGGTCAGCTTACACAGTCCATTCCTGAATCATCGTCATTCCGAGCCGATTCCGAGCGGCGAGGAATCTGCTTTCTGCAGACAACAGCAGATTCCTCGCGCGATACTACCGCGCTTCGGAATGACAATCTCCAGGAGTATCTGTGCCATACCAGTCCTGACGGAGCCTTGTGCTGCGCCGAATCTCATGCTACTTTGCGCAATTTCGTCACCCTTCCCGACTCAACCCTTCGCAAGCTCAGGATGACTCCTCAGAGGAGGTTCAGAGGCTCCTGATTCCATAAAATCTCACCACTGGCGTCAGCCTGAGGGACCTTAGTCCCGAAGGATCCTGCGCGCGGTGCCACGATCGCCAGAAGGTTCTGATCCGCTGCGCGCTGTATCCCTCGCAAGCTCGGGATGACAATTCATCACATGAGAGGGAGAACGCCGAACTCAACCGTTACCGCAGGTTCACTGGCGCGCCAACGCAGTCTTGTCCTCCACCGGCTTGGGGTCGGCAAATTGCAGCCAGAAGCCCATCATTTCTTCGTCGCTGGGCTCGCCCCACCGAATGGCTTTCGCAGGATCGGGATTCTGCGGATTGTTCAGTGAATTGTCGAAATACGCGGTGGTCACCAGCTTGGTCCCTTTCGGCAGCAGGAACTGGTGTTTTAGAAAATAGGTTTCCTGCCAGCGAAAATCATAGTGCGGCACGTTAAGAATTATTTCGTGCCGTCCATCGGGATAGATGGCTTCCGTGGTCATGCTCTTTCCGCGGAAGTGCATGTGAGCGGTATAGGCGACGGCGGTCACATCCTTCGGCAGGGTGTAACAAGAAGTCACCCGGTGATTGTCGTCGTTCGGAGGAATCAGAAAGAGGTTATTCCAGATTTCGTATTGCGCGATCTCATGCTTCACCGGATCCTTCGCGAACACCAGGCCGATGCTGGTGTGGTCCTTAACATCAGCGCCAGTCCGGTTGCTGTAGTGCACCTGAAACTGCATGTACGAGCCGGCGGGAACCCTGAGTGCATAGCCGGACGGCCGGGTCTCCGCCAAATGTCCAGGCAAGTAAATTCCCGGCACAATATTCAGGTATCCGGATGTTTCGCCAGGAACTCCGCCGCCTTCGGGCGACGAGCACCCGTCGTCAACTATGGGCGCGTCGCGCCGGAGATGCAAAACCCTTCCCGTGCGGAAATGATACTTATCGACACCAGCGTCGGACTTGACGTTCTCCTCTTCCTTCTTCGCCACCTTATCGGCTTCAATCACCGAGACAGTGGCGTGATGGACCACACGCCGGTCACCCGGCATGACTTCCGCCGCCTGTATCCACCGGTCTTCTTTGAAGTTGGTGGGAACGTAAATATATTCGTAGTCGTCCTGGGTGGCAGCGGTGACGTTGAACTCGGGAATGGTCAGTACCACATCCGGCTTGATGTGCCAGCCTTGCTGAAACACCGGCGCTGGAGGCAAATCCTTCGGGTCGCCCTCCTTCGCCCCAGTTCTTACCCAGGTGTCAATGGTGGCGACCTCGGCGTCGCTCAGACGCGGGTCATTGATGAAGTCGCCCACTTTGGGGTCAGCGTGCCAGGGCGGCATTTTGCGTTCGACAACTTCTCCGCGGATAGCCCGGGCCCATGGAAAGACTTCTTTATAGGCAAGAAGCGACATCGGAGCGATATCGTTGGGACGATGACAGACTGCGCAGTTCTTGAAGATGATCGGAGCTACATCCCGGTTGAACGTAACATCCTTCGGAGACCCCGGCGTATCACTGGCCCCCAGAAACAGAACGCAGACAGCTGCCGCTGCCAGGACAAACATGATTCGTCGCGGACCCATGCGCCCTCCAACTGCGAGCTATTGTAAGACCGGACGCCAGTGAACTCCAGAGCCAGGTTGTGTGGGGCGGACACTCCCTTCGACTTCGCTCAGGGCAGGCTTGTCGGCCGCGCCTTTGATTTTGGTCTGGATTGATCTGGGCTGATATCGGCTGGCGTACCGGGAAAATCAACCCAAAGGACGCGGACGGGAATGTCCGCCCCACACTCCGGCTACTTTCTCAACTCTGGGTTTCGGTCGATGGATCGTTCAGGGCGATCAGCTTTCCCGGCGGGTATTCCTTTTCAGTTAAGGGATGTTCCGGATCCGCATTGGTTATGGTCAGGACTTCGCCGCTTTGAACCCCGCGGAGAATGAGGTTCTGCTCGTCAATAGCGATAACTCTGTACTTTTCGCCGAATATCGCATTGTTGTCCATAGTGATGTTAGATGCTAAAATTCCCTGCCAGGGCGCACTCGCCCACCGGATAAAAGTGGATTATCCGCCCTTCCATTGTCCTGAATTCTTAGGACTTGCCGATTCTTCTTAAAATTGTCTTTCTCAATGTTAACCCGGAAGCTTGGCTGCCAGCACATCGATTTTTTCGATGGCGGGCGGCTTCGCTAGCAACTCAGAGGCTTTCGCCATCAAAGCGGCAGCCACGCGACCCGAAAGATGTGCCTGGCGCCCGGCATCATCGGGGAATGCATCGAAGATACCGAAGGTGGACGGCCCCATCTGGATGGCAAACCATGCCGTGGTTGCCGGTTCTTCCTGCACGATCGCTAAACCACTGCGAAGGAATTCGGCAACCGCTTTTTCCTTGCCCGGTTTGGCATCAAGCCGGACCCAAAGTGCGACATGAACATCAGCCATTGTTTATCTCCTGAGATTAATTTGGGATGACGGCGACCGGTATTGCCAGCTTCTTCAGCGCAGAAGATGAGCGGGAAAACCTTCAGCTTGTTTATTGTACTCGCAAGGGAATGGTGGCGCGGCAACTTCGCGATCCAATCCGCAAACCCGAATAACCACCAGGGACACCAAGTATCACGAAGGTTTCATTCCCGGTGTTTGGTTTTCCATCGTGCACCTCGTGACCCTGGTGGTTCACGGTTTGGCACCCTCAATATAAAAGGACCAGCACCCGCACGGCGCGGGTGCCTGGAGTCTGGTGACCTATTGATCTGACTTACTGAGCGGTTGCCGGCTTCTCTTCCGCCTTCTTGGGTGCGGCGGCGTGGGTCTTGGGCTTCCAGAAATCAGGATCGGCTTTAATCCATTCATCCGAAACGTAGCTCATGGAAGGACTGAATACGAACAGATTGTGCTGGCTGGTTTCGATGGCTCCGGCCAGCAACTCGCTGAACTTCTTCATTCCATCTTCGCCCATATTGGCTACGAACTGCTTGTCCTGGTCAAACCCTTTATCCACTTCAGCCGCGGATTTCATGGGCGTGAAGACGATATAGGTGTTTCCCTCCTGGCCATAGGCAGCGTGGTAGACGGCCCACTTGACGTCGGGAATCTTCTCGTACGCCGCCTTAACCATTTTGACAATCGTGTCCCAGTCTGCTTCGTGTCCGGGCTTCACCCGATAGAGTGAGATTTCGAAGTAGCGCATGTGCGGAATATCGACCGCCGAGCGCAGGCTGTATTCCTCGCTATAGACCAGGGCGGTGGTATCGGTGTCGCTCAGGAGTTCGCCGTCGGCCACCGTGGCTTTGTCCACAGCAGCGGAAAGAGTCGCATTGGCCTGGGTCGCCAGCACGTCCTTTTCCCAGGCTGCAAACGAATCGTATCCCGTAAGGAACAGAACGCGCGGCTTGCCGGTGATGGCAGTCACCGCCAGGTAGTGCGTCGGCCATTTGGCTCGCGTCATGGCTTGCACAAAGGCGCTCTCGCTTTTCTCGTGCACCGAACCACTTTTGCCCGGTTTGACGAACTCGCGGAAAACCCCCAGCACTTTGGGGGGCGGCGGCGGTTCCTGTGCCACGGCCATGCCCAATCCCACGAATAGCAGATACGACGCCAATAGTGGCCCGGTAATCTTTTTTGTGATTTTCATCGGTGTGTTGTTCATGTTCATAGAACGCTGACCTCCCCAGTCGCGAAGTAGATGGATCAAATTTTTTGGAAGGGCCTGGCACCAAGCAACGAAAAAGAGTTAACCCGAGGTTGGCCGGAGATTATTCCGAAGGCGGCCTGAAGTCAAGCACAGCGAACATGGGGTAGCGAGCATGGGGTTGGAGGCGCAGCATGCGAAATCGTTAACCACCAGGGTCACGAAGGCGCACGAAGGAAACCACCAGAACGCAGGCTTCGTGATACTTCGTGTCCCTGGTGCGGATTGCGGGCAGCGTCCAGCGTCCTATCGAAACAAAAGGCCGCCAACCTGGCGGCCTTGTGGAAACTAGAAACAGGAAACTGTCTGTCAGTCTCCCAGCACCGGCTCGGCTTCCGACTTCGTCGGCGCCGGAGCGATGCCGCTGCCATTCGCCGGGTTCGTCAGAGCGCCTAGCGGAATGAAGCCATTCTCTGCCACCACCGGCTTCTCTTTCAACACGACCTCGCGGTAAAGCGCGGCCATGCGGGCGTTGTATGCCGGATCTTCCTTCTGCTTGGCGTCGCGAGCCCGCATCTTTTCTTCGCGCGAGTTCTTCGCGATACCCAGCTTGTCGAGATCGTGCTGTTCCTCGTTGGTAACCAACTCATCTTTGAGAACCAGCGCGTGCTCGACCGAATCCATCTTTACGTTCTTGCCACCTGCGAAGATTTCGTGACGCCCGTGCTCCTCGTACCATTTGGTGAGCGTGGCGGTCATGTGCATCTTCTCGATAATGTTGCGCCAGCCCACGCCGGTGTTGTAGGCGCAGAAGGAAATTTCACCTTCCTGCGTGGCGTAAGGGATGATGCACTGCTCGGTGCGGCGGAAGTCGTAATTGAACAAGTCCTGGAACCACATTCCCGCGATGAACAGGAAGTTCCAGCGATCCTGACGGCGCTTCATGACGTCATCAATCGTGCGGTCCGGACCGACTTTGCCGTAGTTCTTGCCGGTGGCGTTGAAGTTCTTGTCGAACTTCTTCAACAGGTCCATCATCTTGAAGTGCGTCGGTGACTGGAATGGATCGTAGTTCTTCATCAGGCACAGAGCCATGCCGACGACGGTCAGGAACTTGCCCCGAGCGGCATCGTTGACCTTGGCAATGTCCTTAGCTAGCTGATCGCCCTTCAGGAAAGCTGTGACCGGAACCGCTTCCTTGGTTTCCTTGTCGATCATGAGCGCCATGCCGGTGCCGCAATTTGGATGGCAACCACAGCTCAACTGGCCCCAATCGTTGTTGGAGTCGTTGACGTGCATCAGGTCGGCCCAATCGGAGAATGTTCCCATGAACGAAATTGGGAACCAGTCACGCGAGGGCTCGCCGAGTCCAGTCTGGTTCTTCACGTCGTGTGCCAGATGGGACAGGGTGTAGCGCTGCGCTTCGCGGCGATCGTCGGTAACGGCTTCATCACGTCCAGTGAACGACACTGGCTGGAACGACAGGAAACCGATGGTCTTGGGATTGTCCAGCGCGAACTTGATAATGCGTCCTACCTGCTCGTTATTGATGCCGTTGACGATGGTGACGACCGGAACGATCTCGATACCGGCCTTGTGCATGTTCTCGATCGCCTTCAGCTTCACATCGAACAAGTTGCCAACCTTGCGGTGAGCGTTGGCGGCGTTGCCGATTCCGTCGAATTGAAGATAGGCATAACGCATGCCGGCTTCCGCTGCCTGCTGGGCGAATTCAAAACTCTTGGCGAATTCGATTCCGTTGGTCGCGGCCTGCACAGAGTTGTATCCAACCTTGCGGGCATAGCGGACGGCGTCAAGGAAGTAAGGTGAAAGCGTGGGCTCGCCACCGGAGAACTGTACCGACATCTGGCGGCGTGGCTTAATGGTGATGGCGTTGTCCAGCATGGTCTTGATGTCTTCCCAGCTCAGTTCGTGGACAAAGCCAACCTGGTTGGCGTCCATGAAGCAGGGATCGCACATCATGTTGCAGCGGTTGGTCAGGTCGATGGTGAGCACCGAGCCGCGTCCGTATTTCACGGTCGAAGATCCGTGGTGATGCAGCTTCTCGTCATTGTGGGCGCGAATGTCGCGGCCAGGGAACACATCTTCCAGATGTTTCGAGAATTCGGTGTCGATCGACATCACGTCTTCGAAGTGGCCGTGGATGGCGCAGTCTTTCACCATCAGAATCTTGCCGTCGCGCTCGACGATTTCGGCCTTGATCTCGCCGACCTTTTCGTTCATCAGCACTTCGTAGGGAAGTTTGCCGTCGAGGATCTGCTGGCGGATTTCAGGAATGCACTTGGGGCAGAGGGAATCAGTGGTACGCGGCCAGCCAAGAGGCGGCTTGGTCTTTTCGTAGGACTTCAGCAGCGGCTTCTCCGACCACTTGGGCGTTGGCGATGGGTTCTGCTTGATCCTATTCAGGCTGTTGAACACCACCCACGCGCCCTTGGCGGCGACGGTTACTGCCTTTTCCACGTACTTTACTGGCTTATGCATGCGTTCTCGCTTTCCCGTGCTGGATTACCACAGCAGTGAATAGCTTTGCCGTGATTTCCTGGGTTGAACCGAAACCTACCGCGCTTTTTAAGAGGTTCATCCGGGAAGCGCCGGTAAGCGCTTCCGCCTGATGGATTAACCTCACCTTATGTTATTGAAGGCATGGGAGAAGCACACGCACATGTCAACGAAAGGGGAAAAATGAGGGTTTAGCGGGAGATTGCAGCATTAGATGGTGTGTAAAGTATTGAAAAGGAAAGGGTACTCATTCAATCACCCTTTTGAACAGGTTCGCTTCCTGATCGTTTCTTACGCCGTCAACTGTAGCAGTTCTGCCGTGGCCAAGTCTTCCAGGGCATAACCAACGCTCTTGAAAATGGTGATTACGTTTTTATCGATCCTTCCCTGCTTCTTTCCGCTTACCAACTCATGGAGATCGCCAACAATATGATCGCGCTGGATACTACCGTCCTGAATTGGAATCAGCAGATCGCCGGCTTCAGCGAGAACTCCTTCACAAGTTTCAACGAAAACCCGTGAGCGCCGCACCGTCTCGGAATCTACTTCGCGCGCATGCGGCTGAAATGCGCCGACCAGGTTCAAGTGAGTGCCGGCCCGAAGGATCCTGCCGTCGAACAGCGGAGTTTGGGATGTGGTACAGGCACAGATCACGTCGGATTCGGCGGCACAGGTTCGTGCATCCGAGGGTTCGACGGGCAGTTTTATCTCCGAGGACATTCGCTGCGCAAAGTCGCGGCCGGCAGCAGGTTCCCGGCCGCACACCAGAACCTGTTCAAAGCGTCGAATCGATCTGAAGACCTGAATATGCGCCCGCGCCTGTCTGCCGGTGCCGAATACTCCGAGGACTCGCGCGTCCTCGCAGGCAAGGGCTTTGGTGGCGACGGCCGAAGTTGCGGCGGTGCGAAGGTCAGTCAAGTGGTTCGCAGGAACCGTTAACACCGGTCGACCGGTTCGAGGGTTGAGCAATATGTAGGTGGCTTGGACGCGAGACTCCGGAGTCTCGGGTTGGTTCTCCACCATGACAAGTTTCATGCCCAGTGCCGGACCCGTCCTGTCGTAACACGGCATGACCAGGAACACTCCCGTGGCCAGATTTATTTGGGAACGAATCGGGACAACCGTTGAGTGATAGCGATGGCGAAACGCAGCCTCAATGGCCGCGATGACGTGGGCGGGGGGAAGCCGGTTGCGAACGTCGTCTTCAGTGAGGACCTGCACGGCTTGCAAGCATACCAAGATGGTGAGACTGGACGAATTACTGGACTCAGTAATGAGACAAGACTGAGTTTTGGCACTCCCTGCACGAGCGGGACGCTCGCGCCCACATTGTCTTCGATCATGTAAGATACTCGGCGCATCTTCTCCGCTGCGTCGGAATCATCATGAACCGCGAATACTTCAAGGGTTACAGCTCGGAACTTCATCGCGACATGGAAACCCTGATTTTCGGGCACGCGGGCACGCCCCTGCTCGTCTTCCCAACCTCCATGGGTAAGTTCTTTGAGTATGAGGACCGCAGCATGATCAATGTGCTGGCGCCGCGAATCGATGCCGGGGAGTTGCAGGTTTTCTGTCCGGACGCGGTTGATACCGAGAGTTGGTACAACAAGAGCGTCCACCCTCGGGTACGCGTGGTGCGGCACCTGCAATATGAGCGATATGTTCTGCACGAGATGCTTCCGTTCCTGCGCTGGAAGAACAACGCGCCTCGCCTGGCTGTAACGGGGTGCAGTTTCGGCGGCTACCACGCCATGAATTTTGCGCTCAAGCATCCCGACCTGGTGACCTACTGCGTCAGCATGAGCGGCTCATTCGATATCCACCAGTTTCTGGACGGCTACTACGACGACGATTGCTATTTCAATTGTCCGCCGGATTTCCTTCCCAATATGAGCGACGAGTGGTTCCTAAGTGGCTACCGCAGAATGAATATCGTCCTGGGCACCGCGGACTGGGATATCTGTCTTGACCAGAACATAAAATTTTCGGCCATCTTGAATGCCAGGGGAATTCCGCATTGGCTGGATGTTTGGGGTGATAACTCAAAGCACGACTGGCCGCTGTGGCAGAGGATGGCAGTAAAATATTTTGCGTAAGCGGAACTGTTTTTGGGTTTGTCATCCTGAGCGTGATTGTTTTTAAGTCGCAGATCTCAGGATGACAGGTCGCGGGTCTCGGGATACACAGGTCCCAGCTCTCGGGATGACAGACGTTGGAAGAGTATCTGCTCAGGATGACACGTAGTTAGTAAGTGCGATGACAAGTGGCTGGGATGAAAGTGAGGCAACCGTGAACAAGATCGGCATCATGTTCGGCATGGAGAATACGTTCCCGTCAGCGCTGGTCGAGCGCATCAACAGCATGAAGGTTGACGGCGTGACTGCCGAGTTCGTCAAGCTGGGGGGAGTGAAGATGGCTGAGCCCAGCGGCTATCGCGTGATCATCGATCGCATCTCGCAGGACATTCCTTTCTATCGTGCGTATCTGAAGAATGCCGAACTCTCGGGAACAATTGTCATCAACAATCCTTTCTGGTGGACTGCCGACGACAAGTTTTTCAACTACGCGCTGGCATCCAGGCTGGGCGTGGCGATTCCGCCGACCGTGATTTTGCCTCATCACAAGCATCCTGAAGGCACCACCGACCAGTCCATGCGCAACCTCATTTACCCGCTGAACTGGGAAGAGATTTTCGACTATGTGCGCTTCCCTGCTTTTCTGAAGCCGTATTCCGGCGGCGGATGGAAGCATGTCTACAAGGTTCATTCACCCGAAGAATTTTTCCATCACTACAACCAGACCGGCGACCTCTGCATGACCTTGCAGCGCGGAGTTGAGTTCAAAGAGTATTTCCGTTGCTATGTGGTGGGGCAGGAAAAAGTTCACGTCATGCACTACGATCCCAAGGCGCCGCACCACGAGCGCTATGTGAAGAATCCTCCGCTGGTCGATCCCAATCTGATTGACCGGGTTGTCAAGGACTCGCAGACTCTGTGCCGGGCGCTCGGCTATGACCTGAATACGGTCGAGTTTGCGGTGGAAGATGGCATTCCCTACGCTATCGACTTTCTCAACCCGGCGCCGGATGCGGATATCCACTCCGTGGGCCGGGAGAACTTCGAATGGATCGTGAACGCCGTGGCAGAAATGGCTGTAAGGAAAGCGCTTAGCGATGAGAATCCGGTGCAGGAGTTGCGTTGGGCATCGTTTTTGGCTGGAGGGACGCCCACAGAAGCACCTAAAGCTAAGGCTGTGGTGAAGAAAAAATCAAAGGCCTGAACCACTGAGGCCACTGAGTTTCACCAGGGAAACTCGAGGCTTCGGGTTTGCCTGGCGGGTTGCTATACTAGTGCCCGCTTTTTAGCCAGGCTGCCGGAATCAGGCTGGCAGCGAGGAATCCCCCGGAAGGGCCGTACCCATGCTTCCGACTTTTACTATCGGCATTGAAGAGGAATACCAGACCGTTGATCCGGTCTCGCGCGACCTGCGCTCGCATATCCACGCGGAGATTATCGAGAAGGGCAAACTGCTTCTGCAGGAACGGGTTAAGGCCGAGATGCACCAGTCGGTGGTCGAGGTCGGCACTTCGGTTTGCGGCAACATTAAGGACGCCAAGGAAGAAGTAAGAAAGCTACGCCGCGACATGATCGCCCTTGCCAAGGAGAACGGCCTGCGGCTGGCGTCGGCTGCGACCCATCCTTTTGCTGACTGGCGGGTGCAGGAGATCACTGAGGACGTTCGCTACAAGAACATCGTGGAAGACTTGCAATTGGTGGCGCGGGCCAACCTGATATTCGGCCTGCATGTGCATATCGGCGTGGAAGACCGCGAGACCGCCATCCAGTTGATGAACCACGCCCGTTATTTTCTGCCCCACATCCTGGCGCTTTCGACCAATTCCCCCTTCTGGCTGGGAATGAATACCGGACTGAAGTCTTACCGTTGCAAAGTCTTTGATAAATTTCCCCGCACCAATATTCCGGACTACTTCCCCAGCTATGGTGAGTACGAAAATTTCATCAAGCTGTTGATCAAAACCAATTGCATCGACAACGCCAAGAAAATCTGGTGGGATATTCGGCCGCATCCATTCTTCAACACGCTGGAGTTCCGGGTGTGCGACATACCCATGCGGGTGGACGAGACGATTGCCCTGGCGGCGTTGATCCAGGCTACGGTCGCGAAACTTTATAAGCTCTACAACGCGAACCAGGGATTCCGTCTGTACCGGCGCGCGCTGATCATGGAAAACAAGTGGCGCGCCTCGCGTTACGGGCTGGAAGGCAAGCTGATTGATTTTGGCAAGCAGACAGAAGTGCCGGCGCGCGAACTGGTGCTGGAGTATCTGGATTTTGTCGACGATGTTGTGGACGAGCTTGATTCGCGCGAGGAGATCAACTACATCCATAATATTCTGGAAAATGGCACTGGCGCAGATCGCCAACTCCGGGTATTTGGCGAGACCGGCGACCTGAAAAAAGTCGTAGACTACATCATCGAAGAGACGGAAGTGGGCCTGGCCGAGACCGAGGCCCAAGCTCCCGCTAGAAAAGCAGGGTAATGAACGTTCCCGCCAGTCAAACCAGGCAGCAGCTCAGCACGCTTTCGTTCGACCCTGAACTTACTCCCGGCGCCCGCAACGCGGTGAGCGTGTGCCTGCGCATCCAGCCCGGCGAGAAGGTCACGCTTATCACGGATGACGCGACCCGTGAAATCGCTGCGAGCCTGGTTCACGAACTGGAAAATCTCGGGTCTCCACACAAAGCATGGATTCTGGAGGAGCTCTCGCCCCGGCCGCTGGGAGATCTGCCGCGCGAGATCGTGGATGATCTCGAAAGCAGCAAGGTCAGCATTTTCGCGGTGCAGGCGCAGGCCAACGAACTGAAGTCGCGGATGCAGATGACTGACGTGGTGAACCGCCGCAAGATCCGCCACGCCCACATGGTGAATATCAATCATCAGATCATGCTGGAAGGCATGCGGGCTGACTTCCTGAAAGTAGATCGCATCAGCACCAGGGTCGTGGACATCGTGCGGCGCGCGAGGCAGGTGCGGGCAAAGACCTCCGCGGGTACCGATCTCACTGCCGACCTGAATCCCGAATATCGCTGGCTCAAGACCAGTGGCATCATCAGCCCCGACAAGTGGGGGAACCTACCCGGCGGCGAAGTGTTTACTACTCCGGGCGAAGTCAACGGAACATTTGTGATCGATGGTGTCGTGGGCGACTGGCTGTGCGCGAAATTTGGCAGCCTGCGGGAGAACCCGCTTACCATCCGTGTGAAGGGCAATCGCCTGACTGAAGCTCATTCGGCTAACCGCGAATTGGAAGATGACTTCTGGGCTTACACCCACACCGACGAGAACAGCGACCGTGTCGGCGAATTCGCCATTGGCACAAATGTCGAACTCAGGGACGTGATTGGACAGATCCTGCAGGACGAAAAATATCCTGGAGTCCACATCGCGTTTGGCAATCCTTATGGCGCGCACACCGGAGCGCAGTGGTACTCTTCCACACACATTGATGTAGTCGGAAGGAATTTCGACATCTGGGTGGACGACGCGCAGATCATGCGAAATGGGCAGTTTCTGCTGGAAGCTTAAGCGGAGTTGTGCCAGCTAGATGCAGCCGCGTGGGGACAGCCGCCCTCGGCTGTCCTGTCGAGCATCGCTCGACAGATTCCTCCAGCAACAGGACTAAGCGGAGCGTTGCTCCGCCGGACAGCCGAGGGCGGCTGCCCCTGCGTGGTCTGTGGTGAATTTCAGCACAATCATGATTCCAGGCCTTCGACAGCGGTTCAACGCGAATTACAATTCGGAAAAATATCAGCGGTTGCTCAAGGTAATGGAAGAGCGCTGCGGAGCCCCGGTAAAGTTCCGTGTCTGTGAAACGCCGGTGTTCCTGCCCAAGGCTCTACTGGATCAGATGTGCGAATACGGCACGGAACTGATTCAGCAACTCAATGGCATCGAGTACCGCAAGGCCTCGTCGGAGGCGATTCCGGAACAGTTTAAGGTGCCTCGTGAACCTCCCCGCCCGCTCTTTATTCAGGTGGACTTCGGACTGGTGCGCGACAAGGCCGGCAACCTGCAGCCCAAACTTGTCGAATTACAGGGCTTTCCCTCGCTCTACGCATACCAGGCGCTGCTGTCGCAGACCTACGGCGAAATTTTCGGGCTGGATCCCAACCTCAAGTACCTGCTCGGCGGACTGGATTGGGAGAGCTACAGGAAGCTGCTGCGCCGGGCCATCGTGGGAGATCAGGACCCGAAGCATGTGATCCTCATGGAGATCGACCCTCTGCAGCAGAAAACCCTGCCGGATTTTCTGCTTACAGAAAAATTGTTGGGGGTAAAGACGGTATCCATCACCGACGTCAAGAAGGTGGGCAAGTTCCTGTTCTATGAAAATGAGGGAATACGCATCCCCATCCTTCGCATCTACAATCGCGCCATCGTGGACGAAATGGTGCGCAGGGGACTGAAGACATCATTCAAGCTCAGCGATGACATCGAGGTGGAATGGGCAGGGCATCCCAACTGGTACTTCCGCATGAGCAAATTTTCGTTGCCTTATCTGCGTCACGAATGTGTTCCCAAAACTTTCTTTCTGGACCGAGTTGACCGCGTACCCGCCGATCTGGAAAATTATGTTCTCAAACCGCTCTTTTCCTTCGCCGGGCTGGGGGTGATCATCAACGTTACCCAGCAGGATCTCGCAGCCATCCCCAGGGAAAGCCGTTCGCAGTACATCCTGCAAGAGCGTATGCAATTCGAGCCTGTAATCGAGACGCCATTCGGCCCTAACAAAATGGAAGTACGAATCATGTATATCTGGGTAGACGAACTAAAGCCTGTGACAACCATCATCCGCATGGGACGCGGGCTGATGATGGGAGTGGACCACAATCGCAATATGGAGTGGGTGGGATCTTCGGCGGCGTTCTATGCTTAACTACGCTCCAGGGTGCCCCGTCCAGGCTGCGCCTGGGTGGGGATTTCCGGCGCGCGCCTGGGACCTTCACTTCAATCCTTGTACTGCGTAGGCTTGCGACAGTAACTGCGAGTAGACATAAGCGTAGGAGTTTCCGTCGCCGGAAAAGCGAGGCCCGCCTACGCTGGCGACCCCAGCCGGAAGGTTCGCACCAAAGGTTTTCCAAAACTCCACTTTGCCGGTCGCGACATTCACTCGATAGACCTTGGCAGCACCTTCGCGAGTCTGGCTGGAGAGCACATACAAGGACGTTCCGTCGGGCGACCAGTCGGCAACGAAGTATTTCGAGTCAAGGCCCGGAATTGGACGCAAACCAGTACCGTCGAGCGGCCAAATACCCCACTTCCCATCCGGGCCAATCACGGCGATGCTGCGGCCGTCGGGAGAAAGGCGCACGCCGGCGGTGCCCTCAGGCGTGATGGGCTTGGCGTTGCCGTTGCTCAAGTCAATCAGGTAGTCGCGGACCCCATGCCCCGCCTCGATTCCGGAAGCCAGCAACTGTTTGCCGTCCAGCATGTACCGCACATTTCCGTAACTGATAGCGTCGTGGGTCAGTTGCCGGGCCTGACCGGCACCGGTCGGTACCAGGCTCAGAGCCCCTCCCTTTGCCGGTTTAGTGATTACCCACTTGGTATCCGGCGAAATTGCCTCACCGGTGCCCTCGCCGATCCGCACCGGGGGCGATCCGTCCGTATCGCGCAGGAATACCGTGTAGTTCGGACCGCCGCCTTCCGCTTCTTCCTCAAACAAAACTTTCTTTCCGTCACGGCTTATGTCTCGCGGCAGCGACCACCCGAACCATCCCAGTTCGACTTCGTCTTTTCCTCCCGGCGGCAGGGCGCGAATTCCGAGACGGTACTGATTTGTAGTCATCAGGGTCGTTCCGCCGCGCGCGTCCTGCAGCCACATACCTCCCGGCACATTGATGATCGACCTCACTTTGCCGGCCAGAGTCACGCCCCGCAGGTTCGCTGCACTGCCGCTATCGGAGGCGGTGAACCAAATCTCATTGCCCGCAGGTGACCACAGGATTCCCTGCACCGACGACCAGCCCGACGAGAGCGTCCTCTCTTTCCCGTCCGGTTCGATTACCGCTACCGAACCGCGATCATCACCACTAGGATTTTCGTGGTCTGCGAACGCCACGCTCTTGCCGTCCGGAGAAATCTTGGGATGGCTGATCCAGTTGATGCTGTCGAGCAATACCTTGCCCACCGGATATTCCAGCCGCCAGTGCCCGGTCTCGGGAGCGAAGCGGACCACTGCCATGCCCTCTCCATCGGCTGCCCAGTCGGCATCCTGGACATTGTCCAGCACTTCGCGAGGTGTTCCCCCGCTCAATGGGACCTTGGCGAGCGTCCCGGCTCGCGCGTACCCGCCGTAATAAACGGTGTTGAGCCGGATCGCCAGTTCTCCGCTCTTCGAGATCGAAAGCAGAGCCACATTCTTCAGACCCAATTCACGCGAACCATTGTCATCGGTGCGAGCCAGGTATAACTGGTGCACGCCGCCTTCCCATGACGCATCGTAGACTATGCTGCCATCGGGAGTGAAGCGGGCATTGCCGATGGAACCTGTACGGAAGGTAATCTGCTGATACTGCGCGGGGGGAGCCGCTCCACCACCTCGACCTGCCCACCAGCCCAGACCGATCAGGGCTCCCGCCAACACAATCGCGCCTGCGACACTCGCCAGTTTGCGACGTGACTGCGCACCCTCGGCTTCCCGCACCGCAGCCTGGGCTCCCGATTTGCTACTGGTACCGGAAACCTCCGTCAGCGATTCCAGATCGAATGCCAGGTCACTCGCGGAATGGAAACGCTGCGAAGGATTTTTCTCCAGGCAGTGGCGCACGATTCGTTCCAGGCCGGCGGGTACGTTGCGCGCGGTTTCGGAGAGCTCGGGCGTCTCCTCTTTAAGGATGGCGCTCATGGTGTCGGCTGAAGTCTCGCCGTGAAAGGCCCGCTTGCCCGAGATCATCTCGTACAGAATCGCGCCGAAAGAAAAAATATCGGACCGGCCGTCGGCGGCTTGTCCTCGCACCTGTTCCGGTGACATGTAACCAGCCGTGCCCATGATCAGTCCCGGCTCGGTAACAGCATGAACGGTCGGGGCATCGTCAGAGCTTTCCGTTTCGGGGCGGGTCAGCTTGGCCAGGCCGAAATCCAGAATCTTCACTCGCCCATCGCTGGTGACGAACAAATTTTCCGGCTTCAAATCACGATGCACGATGCCCTTCTCGTGCGCCGCCGCCAGCCCCCGCGCCACCTGTAGACCGTAGTCAATCGCCTTGCGGGTGGAAACCGCGCCGCTCCGGAGCCGCTCGCGCAAGGTTTCCCCTTCCAGCAACTCGGAGACTACGTAAGGCGAGCCCTGTTCGTCGCCGATATCAAAAATGGAAAGAATGTTGGGATGATTCAGCGCGGCTGCGGCACGGGCTTCCTGCGCGAAGCGCTGCATACGGTCACGGTCCGCCGAGAAGGACGGCGGCAGGACCTTGATCGCGACGATGCGCTCCAGCCGAGCATCCTTTGCGCGATACACTTCGCCCATTCCGCCCGCGCCCAGCAGAGATTGGATCTCGTAAGGTCCCAGCTTTGTTCCTGAGGAAAGTGCCATGAGTGTGGTGAATTATAGCGTAGCGCGGCTTCTCGCCGGGCCCCGGGGGCGGGCAGGATGCCCGCCGGACAGCCGGCGGGACGCCGGCGCTGCTGTTTCCCCTCCAGAGAGTTGACCAGATGCGACCCACGGCCTAACATTACGGCCTACAGGGGCTTAGCTTCGCTATGAACAGCGGAACGTCGGGCCAGAGTTCGAGCGGGATCAGCATGATCGGCCAGACGATCTCACACTACCGAATTCTGGGCAAGCTCGGCGGCGGCGGGATGGGAGTGGTTTACGAGGCAGAAGACACCCGCCTGGGCCGCCACGTTGCCATAAAGTTTCTCCCCGACAACCTGACCGGCGACAGCAAGGCCATGGAGCGCTTCGAGCGCGAAGCCCGGGCCGCCTCGTTGTTGAATCATCCCTCGATCTGCACCATCCACGAAGTCGAAGATCACAACGGCCATCCCTTCATTGTGATGGAGAAGCTGGAAGGCGAAAGCCTGAAGCAGCATATCCGTGGCAAGGCGATGGACATCGATGACATCCTCGATGTCGCAGTCCAGGTCGCCGACGCTTTGTCCGCCTCCCATGCCAAGGGCATCATCCATCGCGACATCAAGCCTGCAAACATCTTCCTTACCGCCAGCGGACAGACCAAAGTCCTCGATTTTGGACTGGCCAAACTTTTGCGCGACGAACGACTCGCCACCAGCGAAGAAACTCCCGTAGAAGATTCTCTGACCGCGGTGGGTGTAATTCCTGGAACCGCAGTTTACATGTCACCGGAACAGGCGCGCAGCGAGGAGCTCGACGCGCGAACCGATCTTTTCTCTTTCGGCGTGGTGCTGTATGAAATGGCCACGGGCAAAAAACCATTCAGCGGAAACAACGTGATCACGACGCTGGATGCGGTTCTGCACACCAAGCCGCCTTCACCTCTGACCCTGAACCCAACTCTTCCCCGCGAACTGGAAGGAATCATCGGGAAAGCGATGGAGAAGGACCGCAGTAAACGCTATGCCAGCGCTGCGGAGATGAAGACCGACCTGATGCGGTTGAAGAAAGAGACCGAATCAGGATTGACTCGCGCCCAGGCACGAGAAAACTCCCGGCTGAAAGTTGTAACCAAGACTTTTCAGACCTCAAGCAAGTCCCAGAGTTACCTATTGCTGGTGGTTACGGCCCTGCTCATCACGGTATTGGCGGCAGTCGGCACGTGGTTTCTGAAGCATCGCGCCGGGAGCGCTTCATCAGCGGGCGCAAACGCAATCGCAGTGTTGCCTCTGCAGAACCTGAACGGAGATTTCAGCGTCGACTATCTTCGCTTCGCGCTGGCCGATGAAGTCGCTAACGTGCTTACTTATTCCCGCACCCTGGATGTTCGACCGTCGAGCATCACCAGAAAGTACGTAAGCGCTGATCTGGATCCGCAGAAAGTTGGCCACGAGCTCAAGGTGGCAAACGTTCTGACCGGACACTTCATCAAGCAGGGCACGCATCTCCTGGTCACTTTGGAAGCGATCCAGACCGGAACCGATCGAGTGCTGTGGCAAACCAATCTCAATGGTTCCACGCAGGACCTGATTTCGCTTCAACAGGCGCTGGCCAAGCAGGTGCGCACCGGTTTGCTGCCGATGCTGGGGGCCGCGGGCGGTTTTTTGGAAACCAGTACCCGGCCAAGCAATCAGGAAGCGTACGATCTTTATCTGCGTAGCGTGGCAGCCTCTCACGATCCAAATCCCAATCGGGAAGCCATCAGATCCCTCGAAAGCGCTGTGCAACTGGATCCCAACTATGCGCCCGCATGGGCGGAGGCAGGCCAGCGCTATTACTATGACGCCACCTACTCCAACGGTGGAGAGCCGATGTTCCAGCACTCGAATGCAGCTCTGGAACGGGCGCTTGCTCTCGATCCCAACCTGATCGCCGCGGGCTCTCAACTGATCGTTAACCGGGTTGACCGGGGTGAGTTGGGAAAAGCCTACATAGCCGCGGGAGATCTGGTGAAACGCCGTCCGGAAAACGCACAGGCCCATTTCACTCTGGGATATGTGCAACGCTATGCGGGCATGCTTGAAGAATCGGCGCGGCAATGCGACACCGCGCTCACCCTGGCGCCGGGAAATTATCAATTCCGCTCATGCGCCTGGGCCTTTATGGAACTGGGACAATTTGACCGGGCTTACGACTTCATCCAGCTCGATGCTGGTTCCGAATGGGCCAACTATGCCACTCCTTCTCTCCTATTGCGAGAAGGCAGATTGCCACAGGCACGAGATGCGGTGAAGCGCATGTCGAACGCTCCCCATTACCACCGTGATCTCATGGAGGCGATTCTTGGGCTGCGGCCTTCGTCCGAATTAGATCGCATGGCGCACGAAGCCGAGACTGGCGGACCCTCCGACCCCGACCCCGAGAATTCTTACTATCTGGGAGCAAATTTTGCGTATGCCGGGAAAAAAGACGCCGCGTTTCATATGCTCAAAACGGCCATCGAGCAGAATTATTGCGCATACTCCAACTTGCTTTCAGACCCGCTGCTTCGCGGTCTGCACAGCGACCGGCAATTCGACGAGTTGCTGACCGCGGCTCACGCCTGCCAGCAGGCGGTCCAGGCCGCGGGCACACCACAGAGCCACTGACTCAGGTAGGATGAAGCGCAAGGCGTCGGCTAACTCTTCAGCTTTCGCACAGTCCATTACAAAGAGGAAGCGTTGTCATTGGCGAAGCATCGGGGAAAATCTTGCCTCTCATCTCTAAGGCTCGCCATCCCATACATATGAAACCTGCCAGTCGCGCAACTCCGGGCGAACAAATCGGCCCCATCCTGCCCTCAACACCGCTGCTCCTTATGCTGCTGGTGCTTGGTCTCGGCATCGTGCTGTCTTTGGGCACGATGGCAGTGCCACGCCAAGGCCAGGCGGCGGCAACTGCTCAAAGTCCGGTTGATCCTCTGCCTCCCGATACAGGGGCCGCCGGATTGAAACAGATGCTGTCTCGCCTGCAGACCACGGCGCGCCTGATGCAGACGACGGCCCATCCCGATGACGAAGACGGCGGCATGTTGACGCTCGAGTCTCGCGGTCACGGGGTTAGGACCCTGCTCATGACCCTGACGCGCGGCGAAGGTGGCCAGAACAAAGTGGGCAGCAATCTGTTCGATGTGCTGGGGGTACTGCGCGCTCTTGAGCTGACCGCCTCCGATCGCTACTACGGAGTGGAACAACGCTTCAGCCGAGTGGCCGATTTCGGCTATTCCAAGAATCCTGAGGAAACATTTCAAAAGTGGGGCGGACACGACGTTCCACTCGGAGACATGGTGCGGGTCATCCGCACGTTCCGGCCAGATGTGCTGGTGGCTCGATTCTCAGGGACGGATCGTGATGGTCACGGACATCATCAGGCTTCGGCGATCCTCACCAAGGAAGCATTTCGCGCCGCCGCCGATCCCAGGCGGTTTCCGGAGCAAATTAAAGAAGGATTGCAGCCCTGGCAGGCCAAGAAACTTTACGTGGGAAATGTGTGCGGCTTCGGTGCGACGTCCTGCGCGGCGGAAAACTATACCGTCAGGCTGAACACGGGAGAGGTGAATCCGCAATTGCAGATGTCATATATCCAGTTCGCCATGGAAGGATTGCGGCACCAGCTCTCGCAGGGAGCGGGCGGCTGGTCGGTCGAGCCTGGTGATCGCTTTACTTATTACAAACTGCTGGATTCGGTTGTGCCTCCGGCCACCGGCAAAGATGGCCACGAGAAGAATTTTTTGGACGGAATAGATACGACCTTGCAGGGTTGGAGTTCGGGATTCGACACCAGCGCAGCCAAAGCGCTGGCCAAGATCGAGAATGACATTGCAGTGGCAGCAAGAAATGCAGAAAAAGATCCAGCCAGCGCGGCTGCGCCACTGCTGTCAGTGATCGACTCGCTCAGCCGCCTGGAGACTCAGGCCCGCGATGGCGATCAGAAGCAGGGCCTGCTGACGCGCCTCCGGGAAAAAGAGGCCCAGGCCCGGAGTGCGCTCAATCTGGCGCTCAATCTTTCGCTGCAGGCCTCGATGGTTTCACCGCAGAGCTCCGACTCGCATCTGCCGGGGCAGAATCCGCTGGCTGCGATTTCCCCCGGGCAGAGGTTCATCGTCAAGGTAAAGGTTCACAACGGCTCGACCCACCCGTTGCAACTCCGATCCCTGTTTCTCGAGGGTCAACTGGCGGACAGTGAGGCGAAGGAGCGTATTCCTCCCTTGCGGCCGGGGCAGGACTACGAAACTGATTTCCAAGTACAGCTGCCGGGGAACACCCCGCCCACACGACCTGCGCTACACCGAAGCGACCCGGAGAGGGACGCTGTTTATACCGTCGACGATCCTCGCTACCAAACCTCGCCGTTTCCGCCGCCACCGTTTCGAGTCAGCGTCCACTACGATGTCCCGGACTTGGCCCTTCAAACTCGTGGCACCGTCACCAAGATTCCTGGCCTTAATTCCCTGCCCGAAATTTCGGCGCCCGTGCTGGTGACATTTGCAGATGAGAAGGGCGCGGAGCAAAAGCGTCCCCTGGGTCTGGTGCCCGCGTTCTCCGTCGAACTGGAACCCGGCGAGCAAATCATTCCTATCGCGAATGGTCATGAGCGGACCGTAATGGTAGGCGTCACTTCCAACCTGACGGCTGCGCCGAAAGGAAGCCTGCAGCTGGAAGTTCCAACCGGCTGGCAGATCGAGCCGAAGGAGATTCCAGTCGAATTGCGGCAGCGCGGCGACAAGCAGCACTTTGAGTTCAAGATTGTCCCCGGCAGCCTGAAAGAAGGACATGCTCAGATTCGCGCGGTGCTCATCGCGGGCGGCAAGTCCTATAGCGAGGGCTACACGCTGGTCACTCGCGACGACCTTGCCAGCGCTTACTACTACCAGCCTGCGGTGCAGCGCGTCAGCATTGTGGATGTGAAGGTTCCGAAAGATCTGAAGGTCGCTTACGTTCCCGGCGCGGGCGACGAAATTCCAACTGTACTGCAACAGATCGGAATCAACACGACGGTGCTTCCCGCCGAAAAGCTGTCTGGCGAAAATCTTGCGGACTACGGAACCATCGTTCTCGGCATCCGTGCCTACGACACGCAGAAGGAAGTCGCAACTAATAAGAAGAAGTTGCTGGACTACGTTTCGGCTGGAGGCACGCTGATCCTGCAATACAACGCCGGGGTGGGTGACTTCAACAGCGGCCACTTTGCTCCCTTCCCGTTGTCCATGAGTCGGAGCCGGGTTTCCGTGGAGGAGGCGCAGGTCGAGATTCTTGCCACCGGCGACAGCGTGTTCCACAACCCAAACCAGATTACCGAACCTGACTTCGACGGCTGGGTACAGGAGCGAGGCCTGTATTTCGCAGACTCCTGGGACGGGAACTTTAAGCCGCTGCTGTCATCTCATGATCCAGGCGAATCGCCACTGAAAGGCGGATTGCTTCGCGCGCAGTATGGCAAAGGGACATATATTTACGCCGGATATGCTTTCTTTCGTCAGCTGCCGGCGGGCGTGCCGGGAGCGATTCGGCTTTACGTGAATCTGCTGAACGCGGGACATTGAGAAAGCCGTCGTTGGTGGTTGGCCTTTGGTCGTTGGCAGGGCGCGTCTTTGTAGCGCCGGCGTCCTGCCGGCTGTCCCGAGGGCGTCCCCACCCTCGGCTCGGCAGGCAGGACATTGAAACAGTCGTTAGTTCGTAGTCGTCAGTTTGTACAGCGATCCACTGTGAACCTCATGGTCTTGGGCAATGACCAACGACGAACGACCAACGACGCAGCCGGAACGACCAGCGAAGCTCCCCAAACCCTTATCCGCGGCATCGGCGTCTCCAGTGCCACCGCGCTGAACATGATTGACATGATCGGTGTGGGGCCGTTCATCACCATGCCGTTGATCGTCAGCGCCATGGGTGGCCCTCAGGCCATGCTGGGCTGGGTCCTCGGTGCAATCTTCGCCATGTGCGATGGCCTGGTGTGGGCCGAGCTCGGAGCCGCCATGCCCGGCTCAGGCGGATCGTATCGCTACCTGCGCGAAATTTATGGTTCGCGCAAACTTGGGCGGCTGATCTCTTTTCTCTTCATCTGGCAGCTTTCGTTCAGCGCCCCGTTGTCGGTGGCATCTGGAGCAATTGGGTTGGCCGGATACGCCTCGTATTTCTGGCCTGCTCTCGAATTCGAATACGTAAACCGCGTCTGGGAATTGCATCTGCCCTTGCTGGGCACGCTGCAGGTACGGTGGCTGATGTCCAGCGCGACATTCGTCGCGATCGGCATTGTGATGCTCGCGGTGGGTCTGCTGTATCGGAAGATCACCAGCATCGGCTGGATGTCGAAGCTGCTTCTGGCCGGGGTGCTCGTCACCATGGGCTGGATCATCATCGCGGGATTCGGCCACTTCGATGCGGCTCGCGCCTTCAGCTTTCCCCCGGGCGCGTTCAGGTTGTCGCACAATTTTTTCCTTGGCCTGGGCTCGGCCATGCTCATCGCCACCTATGACTACTGGGGCTACTACAACGTTTGCTTTCTGGGCGATGAAGTAAAAGATCCAAGCAAGACCATCCCGCGGGCTCTGCTGCTATCCATTCTGCTGGTGGGTTGTCTATACATTTTGATGAATGTCAGTATCTTGGGTGTGGTTCCGTGGCAGGAAATGACCCACACCGGACAGTCCAACCGCGGCCTGTATGTGGTTTCCGTTTTCATGCAAAGGATCTACGGAACCTGGGCGGCCAACGTGGTTACCGCCCTGGTAATGTGGACGGCTTTCGCATCTGTGTTCTCCCTGCTTCTCGGCTACTCCCGCGTTCCTTACGCCGCGGCACTCGATAACAATTATTTTCAGGTGTTCGCGCGGGTGCATCCACAACATCGTTTTCCTTACGTTTCGCTGCTCGCGCTGGGCGGCGTGGCGGTAATGTTTTGTTTCCTTGCCCTGGCAGATGTGATCGCAGCCCTGGTGGTGATTCGTATCACGCTGCAGTTTCTGGTGCAGGCGATTGGGCTGATCGTATTGCGCATCCGGCGGCCCGACTTGCCGCGCCCGTTTCGCATGTGGCTGTATCCGATGCCGGCGTTGCTGGCGTCGGCCGGATTCATATTTGTACTGATTTCCCGGACCAACTCGTTGCGACAGGTCCGTTATGCGTTGGTAATTCTCACAACCGGCATTGCGATTTACATGGTGCGGTCATGGCGAAATAAAGAGTGGCCATTCGGCAAAGAACCGTCGTACATCGAGGAAGGATCGTCGTAGCGCCGGCATCTTGCCGGCTGTCGCAGCGTCCGCCCCCTCGTAGAGGAGGGCAGGATGCCCTCCGGACAGCCGGCGGGACGCCGGCGCCACGAACTACGGGGCCCTGAACTACGAGGCCCTAAGGTATTTCACTGGAAATGAACCAGGCCGTCAAAACATCGCCGCTAGCAGCCAGAGGCCCTGCCACGGTCTCTGCGTTGGCACCTCTGCGCGAGCCGCTGTTCCGTTCACTCTGGATCGCTGCGGTCATTTCTTACACCGGGACCTGGATGCAGAACGTGGGTGCGGGCTGGCTGATGACGCAGCTAACGATGTCGCCATTGATGGTAAGTCTGGTGACCGCCGCCACGACTCTGCCCGTGTTCTTAGTGATCCTGCCTGCCGGGGCATTGGCAGATCTGGTAGACCGGCGGCGCTTTTTGCTAATTACCCAGAGCTGGATGGTAGTGGCGGCAGCTCTGCTCGGGATTCTCACCCTCGAACACTTTGTAACTCCGTGGATGCTTCTGCTGTTTACCTTCATCCTCGGACTTGGCGCGGTCATGAACGATCCGGCCTGGCAGGCGATTACGCCGGAAGTAGTGCGTCCCGAAAATCATGCTCCAGCCGTGGCCCTGAATTCCGTAGGATTTAACGTCGCGCGCGCCATTGGCCCCGCGCTGGGTGGACTGGTGATCGCCGCCGCCGGATCTGGAGTCGCTTTCCTGCTCAACGCCGCTTCATTCTTCGGAGTAATCTTCTTTCTTTATCGCTGGAAGCGCCCGCACATCGAGCAGGTTGCAACCGGACGCGTGCGCGATGCCATGCTGGCAGGCCTGCGCTACATCCGGGGTGCTCCGCTGGTCCGATCGATCCTTATACGGACCGGGGCTTTCAGCCTGGCCGCGAGTTCTCTGCCGGCGTTGCTGCCGATCCTGGCTCGTCCGCACGGCGCAACCGGCTACGGTTTGCTGCTGGGATTTTTTGGACTCGGAGCATTGGCGGGCGCGGCAGTGTTGCCGCGTGTGCGATCGCGTCTTTCGGTGGATCGACTTGTTGCCTTTGACATACTTCTCTTTGCCGCAATGACCGCCGCCGCCGGGCGCGTCCAAACATTTTCCTGGCTGTGTCTGGTATTGTTCGCCAGCGGAACGGCATGGATTGGAATCCTGGCCTGCCTGAACATAGCGGCGCAAACCATGTGTCCGTCATTTTTGCGCGCGCGGGCATTGTCGGTGTACCTGCTGGTGCTTCAGGGAGGAATGGCTCTGGGCAGCACGGCCTGGGGAGCGTTGGCGACACGCGTAGGGGTGCCCACAGCACTGCTCTGTTCAGCGGTAGCGCTGGTCGGAGGCTTGTTCACCGTTCGCCGGCACCGGCTGACATCAGACCAACTGGAGCTGACGCCTGCGGTGGTGCGCGATTAATTTCAATGTGGGCGCGAGCGTCCCGCTCGTGCGAGAGGGGCAGGAGCCGGTCTTCTCAATTCGTTGGCATCACTGGTCTTTTGGCGCTCCCGCACGAGCGTGGACGCTCGCGCCCACATTTTGTGGCTTGAACTAAAGGAGAAGATGAATGAAGAATATTGCAACTGTGTTTGCCTGTTGTCTTTTGCTCGGTGGCATCGCGTTGGCACAGATGGAAAAGCCTGCCGAGAACCGCACCGTCGGCCAGGTGCTAAACAGCTCCGTCACTAACATAGAGAGTGAACTGGTTCCAACCGCCGATGCTATGCCCGAAGACAAGTTTTCCTTCGCGCCAACCAGCGGCGAGTTTAAGGGCGTCCGCACCTTCGGCCAGCAGATCAAGCATGTGGCCGCCGTGAACTACATACTGGGCGGAGCAATCCTGGGCGAGAAGCCACCCGTCGACACCGGAGGCGAGAACGGTCCTGATTCAGTCAAAAGCAAAGCAGACATCGTGAAGTACTTGAAGGATTCGTTCGTTTATATTCATAAAGCGACAGAAAGCGTGAATGACAAAAACTTGATCGCGCCCATCAAGAATCCCTTCGGAGAGGGCACCGCGACCCGTATGGCCCTCACTCTTGGCGTCGTAGGACATTGTTCCAACCATTACGGTCAAATGGTGGAATACCTGCGTATGAACGGAATTGTTCCTCCCGCAAGCCGTCAATAGGTTGCTTCTGCCCAACGGGGCCGCTCGTCTGGGGCCCCGTTTGGCCATCCTACGGCCAGCTATGACCGAAGTGGCACTAGGGTGCCATTTACAGCTTCTTCCCATCCGCGTATTCATTCTTCTCCCACCATTTGTCACAGTGAATGGGTGTCTGTGGTCGCCGTGATGGGAATAACGACAGTGGGAATAACCCGGAGGAACATGAAGAACGGTAAACGTCGCCCGAGCGCCTCGGGCCTGAGTCGCGCCGTCCAGGAACGCGATGCGCAGCACGAAATCAAGAGCTTTTTGAGTGCCCTGGTTTCTTATCCCGATCGCTTCGCCGTCGAACCTGATCTCAGTTTCGAGCAGCATCTTTTCCAGTTGGTGGCAGCAAATCAACTGGCGGGCAATGAACAACGCCGTCGAGGTTAGGAGCGTCGTTTGACCCAAACCTTGCCCTGGACTGCTCCAAGTTTGGTGATCGCGGTAGATATCAGTTCGGCTTTGAGTCCGCATGCCGCGAGATGAGCACGCACTTTCGCCCTGATGCGATCTGCGCCCACGTTTCCGTTCTTTTCCTTCTTTCGTAGACCCTGCTCTCCCAAACTCTGGTCCCCCAGAAAAATCAGCACCGACGGACCCGCGCCACTCAACGCCGCACCCAGAATTCCCGGCATGGAACCTGCGAGTTTCTGCAATGCCGGGAGGAGGGGACAAAGCGCAGCCCGGTAGGGCTGGTGCATGCGATCTTCGAGCGCAGAAGCCAGCAGATCGCGGCGGCCTTGCACAAACGCTGCCAGCAACAGCATTGAGTTCTGAACGTTGGTTACAGCGTCAGCCCGCGAATATTCCGACGGAAGCACGCGGCGCGCTTCTTCCGTGGCGAGCGCTTCGTCTGGCACCGCCAGCAACAGCGGCCAATTCCCTTTCGGAATCACTGAGGCCACCTGGGCTTGGCTATCACCTGACATTCGCGCGACCGCCAATCCGCCCATCCAGCACGCTGCGGCATTGTCTGGATGATGCTCCCGCCGGGAGGCTTCACCGACGATCCGGCTATCTGTCCAGCGCAATTTGCCAAAGTGTACGGCCAGCGCAATTCCGGCGAGGCGCGCGGACGCCGAAGAGCCACAACCTTTGCCGATGGGAATCTGGTTCTCAATGTCGAGGGCGAGCGGCTGCACCGGCTTGCCCTCCGCCTGCAGCACTTCACGGTAGGTCGTCAGGATGAGATGGTTTTCAAGGCGGCCGCAAACTTCCTGATCGCGCCCTTCGGCGATGATGGAAAACCGGTCCGCGGCTGCGGCCCGGACCTTCAGAAATAAGCCGAAGGCGAGAGCGGCTGCATCAAACGCAGGACCAAGATTCGCCGAGGTCGCAGGCAGCACAAGTTGCAGAGGCAAGATTGCAGATGCACGAGTTTTCTTTCTAGGTTTCATCACACGTCTGATTGCTGTAGAGACGTAGCTCGCTACGTCTCGCCTCACGCGCCCAGATGCAGCAAGCTGCGTCTCTACCGAAAATCAGGAAGCGTCCTCGCTTGGTTTCTCTGCGACCTTCGCCCTGAATTTCTTAGCGTCTGCGGTTAAAGTCTTTCGACTCTGCTCAAGATAGAGCAAAAGATTTTAACCGCAAAGGACGCTAAGAAACACCGCAAAGGACGCAGAGCTACAGTTCAATCAGGCTGGGGCAGGTTAGGACGCTGCTCTACGACTCGGTTCTCTCCACATGCTCCAGCACCTTTACGACCGTGTTCGCGTTGGCGTCGAGCACCATGGGAGGACGCTGCCGCGGCGTGAGAATACTTTCGGCTTCCTCCTCCTGAGCTGTACCGGCAAACAAATCGCCGCGATGAAACTTTAATGTAAAATCGGGATCCTTAAGCAGGTTGCCAGTCAGGATCAGTACCACCGACTCATGCTTCTTAACGAATCCCTGCTTGACCAGCTTCTTTAAACCCGCGAGGGTAACGGCCGACGCCGGCTCGCAGCCAATGCCATCCGCGCCAATTTCAGCCTTGGCCAATGCAATCTCTACTTCGCTCACCTGTTCCACTGCGCCGCCGGTTGCTTCCAGCACGCGCACTGCTTTCTTCCATGAAGCCGGACTGCCAATCTTGATGGCGGTCGCCATGGTTTCCGCGTGCACCGAAATCAGATTTTTCCCGCCGGTTTCCCGCATGGTTCGCACCAGAGCGTTGGCGCCTTCGGCCTGAATCACGGAAAGCTTCGGCAGGCTGGAAATCAGCCCTAGTTCCTTCATTTCCAGAAAAGCTTTTCCCAGCGCCGAAGAATTCCCCAGGTTGCCGCCCGGCACAATCACATGATCCGGGGGTTGCCAGTCAAATCGCTCCAGCAGCTCGATCGCTGCAGTTTTCTGGCCTTCAAGACGGTACGGGTTCACCGAATTCAGAAGATAGACCGGCATGCGCTGCACCACTTCGCCCAGCACGCGCATGCAGCCATCGAAATCGGTCTTCAGCTGGCAGGTGACGGCACCGTAGTCCAAGGCCTGCGAAAGTTTCCCCCAGGTGATCTGGCCTTGCGGAATCAGCACCAGGCTTCGCATTCCAGCGCGAGCCGCGTACGCCGCCATGGAGGCGGAAGTGTTGCCGGTCGACGCGCACGCCACCCAGCGGAAGCCTCCCTCGCGGGCAAAGGACGCAGCTGACGTCATACCTGTGTCCTTGAAAGAGCCAGTGGGATTCATGCCTTGATGCTTGGCGTAAAGCTGCCGAACTCCTGCCGCGGCGCCACAACCGGGCAGCTCGTACACCGGCGTGTTGCCCTCGCGCAAAGTGATGACATGATTCCAGTCGCCCAAAGCAGGAAGGACTTCGCGAAAACGCCACACGCCGCTTGCGTCCAGTGGGTTATAAGACGTGCGCCGTTGACACCAGAGTTCTTTCAGTCCTGCGGCATCGAAGCCGGCCGCGCGCATTCCAGCGCTCGTCTTCCAGCCAGGATAAATCACCTCCAGCAGGTCGCCGCACTGCGAGCAACGAACATTGGCAGCGTCGCCTGCGCGCACCGCTCCGCACGCGATGCAGCGCAATTGCGAAACGCTGGTTTCCAGTTTTGACGCCAACACAGCCTGGTCAGTCATTCAGATATAAGCATACGGGATGGATGGATTATTTGCCGCCACGCAGGTATTGATCGGTCTTGTTGATCCAGTCGGAGCGCGGCGGATTGAATACATCCAGATCGACCGTGTCAACCAAAGCTTCCGCCTTGTGCGGCATGTGCGGAGGGATAGTCAGGACCTCACCGGCATTGACCACAATCTCTTTCCCGTCAATCCAGAACTTCAACGCCCCTTCCAGAATATAGGTGAACTGTTCGTTGTGATGGCTGTGCAAGGGGATGATGCATCCCTTCTTCATCAAAACACGCGCCACCATGATGTCGCGACCAACCACGAACTGGCGTTGCAACAACGGGTTTAAGTCTTCCAGGTCGACGGTTGACCAGGGAACGTACTTCAATGCCATCTTGCTGGCTGGCCTTTTCTTCGTAACCGCACGGCGTGTAGGTTTGCGATTCGCCGCCTTGGCCTTCTGCGTCTTTCCTTTGGTGGTTTCGGCGCTGCGTTTCTTTGTTTTTGCTTTTGTTTTTGCCATTTCAGTGTACCCGGCCTTCATAGATTCCAACTGCATTGTCGTGCAGATAGCCATGCGCAAGCTGCAGGGCCTGGGACTCGCTTACTTCGCTTTCGGAAACCATCTCGGCCAAGGCGGCAGCCAGCGCAGCGCGCGCCGACTGAACTCCCAACCAGTAGCTTTCCTCCGCTCCCAGAGTCTCGTTGTACGGGAATGAATCTGTGCCGAAGGTAATTTTGTCGGGAAAGGTTTCCAGCCACGTCTTGAGCACATGCCTGAACTCTGACGGATACATATCAAGCTCCATCAGAGAGGTGTCGAGATAAACGTTCTTCATCGCTGCCAGCCAGATGGCCTGGTGCTCGTAAGGATAGCCGCCATGGATCATCACAAAGACGGTGCTCGCGTATCGCGGATCACGCAGAACGTTTTCGAGGTTCAGAATGTTGCCTTCGGACACGCTGAAGTAATCGCCAATGCCGACGGCAGAATGCACGTGGACGGGCAGGTGCAGGCGGCCTCCCTCGCGGACCAGGAACCGGAAAATGTAATCCTGAAACGTTCGGTACTCCTGCTCGCTGGGAATTCCGCCGCCCACAAAGCGCTGGTAGACGTCCTCGGCTTGCTCGCGCGTGGGATCGCCAAACTTGGTCGAGCGGAAATAGGCCACCTCAAACTTCATTGCGATCCCACCCTTTTTCTGATTGTCTTCAAGGGTGCGGCTCACAAATGCGAGATAGCCGGTGAAATCAGGCGGCAACTTGTCGACACTCTCCTGCTGCATCCAGCGGTGCAGCATCTTTTCCTGTAGCGGCATGTAGACTTCCTGGTCACGATTGCGGGCGCGCTCGCGCTGGTTATTGAACGGCCACATGAACGAATCGGCGAAAAACACCCAGGGAAAGCGCCTGGGATCGAGATAGTCCGCCATCATGGCCCGGTTCGCCACGCCTTGCTCGATATTCAATTTGTCGAGCAGATTGGAAAAATAGGCGTTACCCTGTGCCTTCTTCAGTTCGGTTTTCTTCTGCACCAGCCACTTGGCGTGTTCCGGCGAGAGGTCACTGTAGGGATAGCCAAACAAGGCCTTGGACGCGGCCACCAGCTCAGGATTCGTATCTCGGGTTCGTAACGCCGCGCTCCCCGGCGGTGCAGCCATGGCATCGACATCGGGATCGTCCGCAAATCCCGGATGCGCATGATGATCGAAGATGGGGATCTTTTCTATCTGCGGCAGAAGACGCTGATAAATCTGCTGTACATCGGGCCCGGGCAAGGGACGAGCCTGACCAAACGCAGCCCCGTACAACCCCCAGACCAAGAGCACACACCGCCAAATCTGCTGACTCATGAAATCCCCCAAATCGCGGAACGCACCACCCCACTCAACCAGTAGCGCCTGCGTCCCGCCGCGCTGTCCCGAGGGCGTCTTGCCTTCGGACGCGTGCGCTTGTGATGGTGGGGGCGAGACGCCCCACGACAGCCGCCGGGAAGGCGGCGCTACTTTTGACTCGCTATCCTGGCCTCGAGGATCCCGCGGGCATACCCTGCCAGGCCGAAGCAACTTGCAGAATCCGTTCCACCGCTTCTTTTAAGACGGCGGTCGAAGACGCAAAAGAAAATCGCACATAGTCAGAGCCGGCTGGTCCGAATGCTGCCCCCGGAATCGCCGCCACTCCAGCCTCTTCCAGCATGATGCGACAAATTTCCTCTGCGCTCAGCCCGGCTTCCGAGATGTCCACCCATGCATAGAATGCCCCTTCCGGCGGAGCACAACGGAACCCGGGCACCCGGTTCAGATCGCGGACGAACTGTTCGCGACGTCTGGCGAACTCGGCAACCATACGCGGCGTTGCGCCTTCCCGATCGCGCAAAGCTTCGATGGCGCCGTACTGTGTGAACTCTGCCGTGCAGGTGTAGGTGTTGACAGCAAGCAGATCCAGGGCGGGAATAATGCGCGTGGGCGCTGTAGCGTATCCCAGCCGCCAGCCGGTCATGGCGAAACTCTTGGAAAAGCCGTCGATGATCAACGTCCGCTTCTCCATGCCGGGATAGCTCATCATCGATGTGTAAGATCCGCCATAGATGATGCGGGCGTAGATCTCATCCGAAAGCACCAGCAGGTCGTGCTTAACAGCTAATTCCGCCAGCCGCCGCTGCACCTCGCCGGTGTAGACCGTTCCGGTTGGATTGCCCGGAGAATTCGTGATCAAAATTTTCGTGCGCGGCGTGATTTTGGCTTCCACTTCTTCAGGATCAGGTTGCAGGTGATTCTTTCCGGAAAGAATAAACGGCACCGGTACCCCGCCCAGGCCAAGCGTGATCGACGAATATCCTGGAAAGCCGGGATCGGGATACAACACTTCATCTCCCGGATCGATTAGCGCCATCATCGCCATGAAGAGCGCGATCTTGCAGCCGGGAGCAATCACGATGTTTTGCGGCGCGATGTTCAGATTCCGCGTTTCCCGCAGATAAACCGCTAGCGCCTCGCGCAGCGCGGGCAAACCTATGACCGGACAGTAACGGTCCTTTCCCTCGTCAACCGCTCGTTTCAGAGCGTCGTTCACGGTTTTCGCGGGATGGAAATCCGGCTCGCCCAATTCCAGGTGGATGATGGAGCGGCCCGAGCGTTCCAGTTCCCTGGCCCGGGCAAAAATCGTGAGCGCGCCTTCGCCGCTCATCACCGACATGCGTGAAGCTAGTGGTCGCATTTCTAGTCCTGACCTGTTGAACTGTTTTTTACTGCGGGAGTGACCGGGATTCGCAGCGCATCCACAAAGCGCGGGAAGAACTCGAAGACAGAGGCGGTAGCGATCAGTTCGATGATCTGTCGATCGTTGTACACGGTCTTCAGCTGGGCGAAGAAGGCATCATCAATCTGATAGGCAGAGTGATGCAACCGGTCCGCGCAACGCAGTCCCAATTTTTCCGCTTCGCTGAACGGTCCCTTCTCGAAATCAGACTTGATAGCGACGAGTTGCTCTTCGTTCGCTCCCTTTTGCCGGGCCGAAGCTGAGTGCGCTGTGACCGCGTAGAGCGAGCCCTGGAGGACTGACATTCGGGTGGCCACCAGCTCTTTATACCAGCCCGGCAAAGCCCCGTCACTCAAGAGAGGCTTCAGCAAAGAGGCGAATCCCAGCGCCAACGCCGGAATGTTGGCCACTGTCTTGAACATATTGGGTACAACGCCCCGCTGCTGCAGCAAGGCGTCATACAACAAACCCAGCTCGGGCGACACCTGATCCCGCTCAAGCATTGGAACCCGGCCTTCGTTCTTCGACTGATCCTCCAATAGCTGCTCCCTAAAAAGAGAATCTTCCTGAAAGCTGGATAAGACGCGGCGTGCCCTTGGTACTGGTGATCGTGCCAAATCCCAGTCCGTTAAAGATACTGTTTGGACTGGCGAAGATTGGATGGTTCCATATGTTGAAGAAGTCCGCCGCGAACTTGAAGTTTTTGTTTTCGGTTATGCGGAAATTTTTGCCGATGGAAACATCCCAGTTCTGTTGAAACGGACCGCGAAACGGATTTCGCCCGAGGTTTCCGAAGCCGGTAGTGCCGTCAACTCCGATAGTCGGCGCACCGCTGATCGCAGCAGGATCGAAGAATTGATTGATCCGGCTATGCACATCTCCGTGGGTTTGCGCAGAGCCGACGGTGAAACCCGGATTGAGAGTTGCCGTACTGGTGTTCGGACTGCTCAGCGCAAAGGCCGAGCCTCCGGCAGCATCGATCACGGTGAAAGGTGTTCCCGATTGGAAGGTTGTGATTCCGCTGAGCGTCCAGCGAGCAAAAAGAGCGCCGACCACGCCTTCGCTCTTTGCCAGGAACGGCAGGTCCCAGTCGTAGTTAACGACCAGCCGGTGGGTACGATCAAAATCCGAGGGTCCGTAGGAACCCCGAAGGTTGGTCTGATCGTTGATCGCCGTGTTAAATGCGGTGTTGCCGCTGGATGTCGCATCCAGCGCCTTCGACCAGGTATAGGCCGCCTGGAAGTGGAGCGACCGCGAGAACCGGTGTCCCGCCGTAATCTGCAACGAGTTGTAGTGCGACCACGCATCGCTTGCGAACAGCTGGTAGTTGCCAGTTGCCAGGCCAAACGCTCGCGAGCGCGCATTGGCATTAGAGAATGTGTTTTCCGTGATGGTGTACTGCGTGCCATCCAATGCCGTGACCGTCACCGGGTGAGTGCGCGCATCGTAGGGCTGAATGGCATCTCGAGTCTCACGCAGGTGTGTCCCCTTGGTGCCGACGTAGCCAACTTCCAGAATCCAGTTCCCCGGCAATTCGCGCTGGATGCTCAGGTTCCACTGCTGCGTGCTGGGTGACACGAAATGCCGCGGCACCTCCAGCCCAAACAGGTTGATCAGATTTCCACCGAAGATTCCATCCGGATGTGCGGCATCGCCAAATGGATTCGGGAATCCATTGTCGAACACTGCTTGAGCGGTTGTGTCCGTGGTCGGATTGCCATTTCCGTCCACAAAACCAAGGAAGTGCGAATACACAGGCACGTAAGCGGGATCAATCTGGCCCCCGACCGGCAGCCTGCCCACACCCGAAGCAAAGATATCCGCCATGTCGCCGGGCGTCCCAATCGGAGTGGTAATCGGAAGGATAGGCGCGCTGAAAGAAAGCTGGTCTACGGTTCCCACATCCTCGCGCACATAGAAGATGCCGTAGCCTCCTCGGATGGAGGTGGCGTGATGTCCAAACAAGTCGTATGCGAAACCAACCCGGGGCCCGAAGTTAGAGGCGTAGTTGTTGTTCATGGTGGTATCGCTGGCGGTACCGGTCAAACCGGCGACGCCAAGCTTGTCCACGCACTTGGGATAGATGAACGCACTGGTTTGCTGGTTCACCAGCGCAGAAACGGTATTACCGATGTGGCACAGGTTGTCTTTCGCCGCGCCGAACAATTCCCAACGCAAGCCGGCGTTGATGGTCAGATTCGGAGTGGCCTTGTAGTCGTCCTGGAAGAACAGACCGTAATCATTGATGCGATATTCGTGATTCGAAACACCGCTGCCGCCGAAAGAGAATCCAGGTTGCCCCAGAAGAAAATTCTGGAAGTCGCTGCAGCCGTCCACGCAGGGGCTGGTCGGATTGAGCGGATTGGGTCCGGACGGAAAAAAGAACAACTCTCCGTTAAAGGTCTGGGGGAAATTCTTGTCCAGAGCCACGCGATCATACTGTCCGCCAAACCGTAACAGATGTTTCCCCGCGGTGTAGCTGGCCGTATCCAGGAATGTCAGGTTGTTCTGCAACTGGCTCTGGTCGGCTCCCGGTGTAGGGCCGAGATTAAACGTAGAGAAGGTAAACTTGTAAATCGTCTTATACAGGTTGCTGTTGGGCCGGTTAATTCCCAGGTCGTCTACAGTCACAATTGGTTCGTTAATCGCACGGTTGTCGATTCGGACGTAGCCAACCCGCGCTTCGTTCACCAGTCGAGGACTGAATATGTGCGTCTCCGCCACGCTGAAAAATCGGTCATGCACCGGAAGATCAAGTGGGAAGTTCATATCCCCGACATTGAGAGTGCCACCAAGAGTGGCGGTCAAGCCTCCGGCGCCGAAGGGCAACTCGGACTCAAAATTCGAAAAGAAGAAGCGTCCCGAGATATGGTCCTGCCCACCGCGGAAGTCGCGGTCGTAATTAGCCGTGAACTGGTCGTCCGTATACTTGCCAGCCTTGCTAAGCACGAACACGCCGCCGGACGCGGCATCGGCCTGGGGAAACAGGAACCCGCTCTGGTCGTTGAATTGGCTGTTACGGAAATTCAAGAGCTTGAGCGCGACTGGATCAATTGACGCCGCAGTGACGTTCGCATTTCCCGGGAAAAATGCCTCGACCAGCGACTGCGCGTAACCTGCCGATCCACGATTCACGCTGGGAAGCACGGGCAGGGTGGTGCTGACGATAGCACCGGGCGAGAGTCCGCTGCGCTGGCGGGTGCCCTGGTAGTTGACGAAAAAGAAACCGCCCTTGCCGTTCTTACCGATTGGTCCTCCAATGCTTCCGCCAAAAATATTCTGCTTGATGTCGGGCCTCTGTTGCGGCAGCCCCAGCGCAATCTGGCTGCGGTTCAGAAACCATTCGTTGGCATTCAAATCGGTATTGCGGAAAAACTCGAACAGGCTGCCGTGAAAAGTCTTGGTACCAGTCTTGAGGATGGCATTGATGTTGCCTCCTCCGTTGCGTCCCTGGGTGGCATCGTAAAGGCTGGTTTGAACCTTGAATTCCTGCACTACGTCCGGACTCGGCAGCGGCGTGTTGGTCAGCTCGGCCACGTTGTAGTCCGTGGCGCTGATGCCTTCGATCAAGTAATTGTTGTTGTCCTCGCGCTGCCCGTTGACCTGGATGCGCACGTCGCCACGCCCCAGCGAAGCGGAAGCGTTCAGGTCAGAATTGGTTCCAGCCGAGAGCGTCAGCAACTGCTGGAAGTTCTGCGTGGCCAGCGGCAGGTCGCGGATGGTGCGCGCGTCGATGGCCTGACCGGTGGTCGCAGTCGAGGTGTCAACCGTCTGCACCTGTGCCTGCACTTCAACCTTCTCCTGCACCGCGAGGGGCCGCAGCTTGGCCTCCATACGCGTGGTCTCAGTCACGCGCACCGCAACGTTGATGAATTTACCTTCCTGAAAACCGGGACTGGTCACGTTCACCGTGTAGTTGCCAACGGGCAGCAAAGTCGCAGTGAACGCGCCACTGGAGTCAGTCGCAGTGGTACGGGTCAGAGTTCCAGTGTCCTGATTGACGATGCGAATTTCCGCACTCGCTACCACCGCCCCGCTGGGATCCAGCACGGTTCCGCTGATGGCGCCGGTCGCGCCGCCCTGCGCCCAGGCCTGCGTGATCCAGATAAATCCAAGCAGACTGACCCGAAACAGCTTTCCCAATAGCAACCTCTCAAAAGATCTCGGCATACACCCCTCCCCAATGTCTGTATGAATGTTTGAGTGCCATGAGGGCGATCGGTCAGAACGTGAAAGGACAAGCGGCGCAGCCACCATGGCTGGCCCAGAGCCGACGCTTGCAGCCAGCGCTGGCGAACCCGACGCAAGATCGCGCGTGTAATGCCTTGATGAGATACACGGTACCCCCGCAGAAGCTGGCCTGAAATCCTTAGATATGGCGAACAGGTTACTAGAAATTAACAGACTTTTGCAATAACCAAACTCTCCGCGTCCGCCCGCTGAAACATTTGTTACAACCCTTTATAAATGCCACCATCAACCAGGACTGTCTGTCCGGTAACGTACGAGGCGCGCTCGGAAGCCAGCCAGACGATGGCGTCCGCTACCTCCCCCGGTTCCCCCAGCCGCTTCAGCGGAGCGTCCGCAGCCCACCCGGCAAAGATATCCTTTTCCGTGGTTCCAGACGCCTTGGACCGGCTCTTGGCCAGTTCTTTCAGCCGGTCGGTCGCGGTATAGCCGGGGCCAACGTTATTCACCAGAATTCCGTCTTTGCCAAATTCGTTAGCCAGACTCTTCACCAATCCGACCACCGCCGCCCGCACTGCGTTTGACAGAACCAGATCGGCGACGGGCTGCTTGGTCGTAATCGATGTGATCGTAATGATCCGCCCCCAACGCTTGCGCTGCATGTGTGGAATGACTTCACGCGCGAAATGGACAGTGCTCATGAAGTTCGCATCCACGGCCTTACGCCAGTCGTCCACACTCGCAGCCAGGAAGCCTTTCGCCGGAGGACCGCCGGCATTGGTGACACAAACATCAGCGGCGCCGAATTTCGCCACCACAGCTTCCACAAACCCGTGGACGGAGGCAGCGTCAGTCACATCCAACGCCTGGTGAAACACTTCAGCATTGTGCTGTTTCGCAATTCTCTCGGCCGCCAGGCCCAATGCCTGCTCGTTGCGGGCGCACATAGCGACTTTGCATCCTTCGGCTGCAAAGGCCTCGGCGGTCGCCCGGGCAATGCCCTGGCTGGATGCCGCCACAATAGCAACTTTACCTGCTAGACCCATGTCCATAGGAATCGAATTATAGACGGAACAAATCGCGCACACGGATAATCCTGGGACATCACTTGCCCAGTTTCATTTCGGACGATACTCTTGAAGACGTACTCGTGAACTCACCTCATCTCATAGCTCGGCGTTCCCTTTCGACCCTGGTGTAGAGACGTAGCTCCGCTGCGTCTTGCGTACACCTCGAGAGACGCGTGTAAAAAGACGCAGGAAGCTGCGTCTCTGCAAACGGAAAAACGAAACTGAGGCCATCATGGCAAACTCCGCAAAGTACGTTTGGCTGGATGACGGATTGAAAGACGCTGCGCAGAGCGGGGTTCCAATCGTCAACGCCGGCCTGCATTACGGTTTCAGCGTGTTCGAGGGCATTCGCTGCTATTCCACCGACCGTGGTCCCGCCATTTTCCGGATGGAAGAACACGTTGACCGCCTGCTCGACTCCGCCCTGGTCGTCGGCTTTCGCAATCTCCCGTGGACACGCGATTCGCTGATCGATGCGATGTACAAAACCATCTCGGCGAATAAATTTTCAGCCTGCTACATCCGCCCCGTGATTTACCTCGACGGCGCGATGAACATGGTCGTCGACAGCGGCACACCGCGTCTCATCATTGCGGTCTGGGAGTGGACCGCGTTTCTGGGAGCCGAAGCCAAAGAGCGTGGCATCCGCGCCAACATAGCCTCGTTCACGCGTCTGCACCCGAACATCATGATGACCAAGGCCAAGGTGTCGGGAAATTATGTCGGCTCGATCCTGGCCAAGACTGAATCCCACCGAGCCGGGTTTGATGAGGCCATCATGCTTGATCCGCAAGGCTATGTGGCCGAGTGTACCGGCGAAAATATTTTTGTGGTTCGGAACAACGTAATCTACACCCCCGGTCGCGCGGCGATTCTTGAGGGCATTACTCGCGATAGTCTGCTCGCGCTGGCACGCGATCTCGGGCACACCGTAATCGAAGAGGCTATTTCTCGCGACCAGCTCTATATTGCGGATGAGGTTTTCGTCAGCGGCACTGCCGCCGAAGTGGTTGGCCTGCGCGAGATCGATTTCCGCACCATCGGCAACGGAAAGACCGGCCCGGTTACTCGCGCACTGCAAGCTGAATTCGACCAGCTCACCAGCGGACGCCATGCCCGGTCCGCCGGGTGGCTTTCTCCTGTGCCGGCATTCGATGCCGCGCTGGCCGGGGTTTAACCAGATAGAAGGAGCAGGTATGAAGAAGCACAAGCATCACCCTGAAACCGAAGCCGTTCGCGGCGGCACCGACCTTAATAAGAAGAACGGTCCGCTTACGACGCCGATCTACCAGACTTCCACGTTTGAAGTCACAGACAGCAATGCGCAGGTCCGCGCCATCCCCACCGACATGTTTTACACGCGTTACGGCAATCCGACCCACACGGTCGCTGAAACCGCGATTGCGGAACTGGAAGGTGCCGACGCCGCGCTGCTCTTTGCTTCGGGCATGGGAGCAATTACTACAGCGTTGCTCGCCCTGCTGAAGAGCGGCGACCACGTGGTTGCCCAGCGTGACATTTACGGCGGAGCTACAAAGTTCCTGAGCCAGTGGCTGCCAAAACTCGGCATCGAAACCACGTTTGTGGACACTACCGAGTACGATCAGCACGCGCGGGCGATCCGGCCGAACACGAAGTTGCTTTATCTGGAGTCGCCGACCAATCCGACATTGCGCGTGGTCGATCTCAAGAAGGTCACCGCGTTGGCTCGACAGCACAATCTGATCAGCTTTATTGACAGTACGTTCGCCACACCCATCAACCAGCGACCTGCGGACTTCGGCATCGACCTGGTCATGCACTCGGGCACAAAATATTTTGCCGGACATTCCGACCTGATCTGCGGGATTGTCGCCGGCCGCCGGGAGTTGATCGACACCATCCACTCGACTCGCACCACGCTCGGCGGAACAATGGATCCCCACGCAGCCTGGTTATTGCTGCGTGGAATCAAGACCCTGGCCGTGAGGGTGCAGCGCCAGAACGACAACGCGCTTCGCATCGCCGAATTCCTCGCCCAACATCCCAAGGTGCGAAGCGTGAACTACCCTTTCGCCGAAAACCATCCTCAACGCGCTCTGGCGATGGAGCAGATGCACGGCGGCGGCGGTGTCCTGAGCTTTGAAGTGGATGGCACGGGCGACGATGCCCGGCGCTTCTCGGAAATGCTCCATCTGTTCACCCTGGCGCCAAGCCTCGGCGGAGTAGATTCTCTGGTCACAATTCCGGTCATCACATCGCACGGCATGATCTCAGCCGAGCATCGCGCCAAGATGGGGGTAACGGATCAACTGGTCCGTCTGTCGGTCGGAATTGAAAATGTCGGCGACTTGATCGCCGACCTCGAGCAGGCGCTGAAAGCGGTGACGGGCACGCGCGAACACGCCCAGGTCGGCTAACAGTTTCTCGCACCCTGTCATCCTGAGCGCGGTCGAAGGATCCCTGGCGCGAAACGTGCGCTCGTATCTTTCCATATGAGCCGTACAACCGAAACTGACACACCCGTTGCGCTATGAGGGCCCTTCGACTCGGTTGATCCATTCGTGAACGAATGGATCAGCTCCGCTCAGAGTTTGTGACTTTTTTGATGTCGTGAAACATCGAGGTTGCAAACAAAATAGTTACGACGACAAACTGGTCATAAATTCAAAAAAGTCACAGACTCTCAGGATGACAGGCTGGGGCTGCAGTGACCGCCGGATCAAACCACAAACGCCGACATGGCCGGAATTCTCCGGCCATGTCGGCGTGTTAAAGGCCTTCCTCAAATATCCCTGGCGCGGCTAGCCCGACACCAGTTAGAAGCTGAACTTCAAGCCCAATTGCATAATGCGCGCGTTATGAACCGAACTGGCGCGCAGGAAGCTGTCAGTCCCGATGGTATTGTTGCCCTCGCCACCGGCCGACCCGCTGTCGCCCGCAATGTTTCCCCACTCGGTGTGGTTAAAGACATTGAAAGCTTCGGCGCGGAACTCAAAGCCCATCTGTTCCCTGATCTTGAAGTGCTTGAACAGAGCCCAGTCGAAGTTGAGGCGATTGGGATTGTTCAAGATGTTGCGTCCCGCGTCGCCGAAGGTCAGGCCCCGTGGCAATGCAAAAGCCGCCGGGTTTCCGAATGCCGGGCCGAGATCTGGCAGCAGTCCACTCGGGATACCGGATCTTGGATCACCAACGATATCGGGGCGAGCACCCGATCCCACTCCGTTTGAAACGCCGGCGTTGTCGTTGGAGACGATCACGCTGTAGGGCGTTCCGGTTTGATAGCTGGTTACGCCGGAGAACTGCCACCCGCCCAGAATGGCGTTGGTCAAGCCCGACTTGAAGCCGGGCAGATCCCAAACGTAGCTGATGTTCAGAATGTGCCGTTGATCGAAGTTGGAACTGGCCCGGTTGGCGCTGGGATTAGCGGAATCGACGAAACTACCGTCAAAGCGGTCGGAAGAATCGTCGATGGAGTGACTGTAGGTGTAGGCGACACTCAAATTGAGGCTGCCGATAGTACGCCGCACCGAAGTTTGCAGGGCGTGGTAGGTCGATGACGCGGCGTATTGCAGGTGGGTAACGTCGCCATATCCCGGGAACGGACGGAACGGGCTTGGGTCGGCTCCGCACTGAACCGCGAGATTGACGGCTGCCTGGCCCGTCACCGGCGCACCGTTGACGATCAGATTGTCGCAATCAGTGTTGAAGGTTGGAGACGTCGCATCCGAGTCAATAAACTCCCCAGGTGCGTAGGGATTAAGCGAGATCGGCAACGCCGGAATCTGGTTGAAGTTGGTCTGCCGGTTGAGCTTGGTGCCCTTGCTGCCGACATAGGAGATGGTGGCCACGGTGTTCCGAATAACTTCGTGCTGCACGTCAAAGTGCCACTGCTGGATGTAAGGCCAGATGGCCTTGGTCGGAATCGCGTTCACGCTCAGTGGGAACTGCGCGCCAGCGCTTCCCGCTCCGCCGTAACCGTCAATATTGTTAACCACCGACGCATTGGCGAGAGGAGGCGAGTTTTCCAGTGACTCAGTGTTGCCCTCGTTCCCGTTGGCGTGCTCGTAGAAAATGCCGTACCCGCCGCGTACGGCGGTTCTCCCGTCCCCGTTGACGTCGTACGCGAAACCGATGCGGGGCGCGGGATTAAACAGCTTCCCTTTCATGCAACTGACCGGAACCCCAGGCGTGACGCCGCACTGAACAATTCCGTTCGGCAATCCGTCGATGAACAGATTGTTCACGGAGCCGTCCGGATTGATAGTGGTTACTCCGGCCTGGTAGTGCGCCGGATCAAAGTTGAATGCCTGCTTCTGCTTCTCGCGGTAAGTCCCGAACAGGCTCACGCGCAGACCAAGGTTCAGCGTCAGGTGGCTGTTAACATGCCAGTCATCCTGAAAATAGGGTTCAACAATTTTGTAGCGGTTGTAGTACTTGACCCGCTGATCCTGTTGACCGTAGCTTGAGATTTTGCCCAGCAGCAGATCGGCAAACGGATTCCCCGTGGAAATACTCGTGGTCTGGTCGAAGGTGAGATAACCCGGGATCGATCCCGATCCCAGTTCGCCGCCAAGCTCGTTTTTCTGGCCAAACACAGCATAGGCGCCGAACTGAAGGTTATGCCGCCCAATAATTTTGCTTACGTTATCGCGATAGGTATAGGTGGGGTTGGAGTTGTACGCGCCATTGGGGATGTAACCCGCGTCTTCTCCAAAGCCGCCGTCGTAGGCATCGCCGACCAGATTGATTCCGGGCAAAATACCATCGCCGTTTCCGGGGAAAATATCGGGAACGACAAAGCCGGTTGGCCGTTTCCAGTTGCCCACGTTATTCAGAACGATGTGATCGGTGGTGTAGCTGGCCACGAATTCATTGAGCAGCGTTGGCGAGAAAGTCGCATTCAACCGGCCCACCAGGCTCACTCCGGGACCCTTAAACGCAGTCTGGATCGTCGGGAAACTGCCGGCATTGGTCCACAACGGCACATCGGTAACCGTGTCCCACGAATCGTGGATGTAGCGGACCGTGCCGCGAATCCTGTCGGTAAAGTTGTGATCGACGCGAATCAACTCTTCCCGCCAGTTGGTGGGCAGCGACAGCGAAGTCCGGTAGCGCGAGTCCAGCCCAGCCCCAGTGGTAGGCAGAGGAATCATCCCCAGCAAAGCCTGCACCGTAGGGTCGTTCGGGTTGTAACCTGCAGCGATCAGATCCGGTCCAACGTTGGGACAGAAACCATCCGGACTGCTGCACTGATCGGTAAAATCTCCGGCCCTTTCTTCGGCCGAAGGAACCGCCACGTTATATTCCGATGGAACGCGATCGCGGCGCCACTCCTGCGACCAGAAGAAAAACGTCTTGTTCTTGATGATCGGTCCGCCGATGGTGTATCCGAAGTCGTTCTTCTTGTACGGTGACACCGAGTCCAGAAAATATTTTGTGGAGTTGAACTTGTCATTGCGGACGAATTCGTACGCGTTGCCATGGAAAGAGTTGGTGCCCGACTTGGTTTCCACTTCAACCGTGCCCGATCCGTTGCGGCCATATTGCGCGCCGTAGTTCGAGGTCAGCACTCTGAATTCGGAGATCGCTTCCAGGCTGGGATACACGTTCAGCGTACTGTTGCTGCCGTTATCCATGTTGTCGCCACCGTCGAGCTCCCAGTTGTTGTACTCAACGCGGCCGCCGTTGATGCTGAAGCTGACATTGCCGTTGATGCCCACGGTGCCTTCATCCTGGCCCGTCTGATTGCTTACGCCCGGAACCAGGGTTACAAGCTGAGTAAAGTTCCGGCCGTTCAGTTGAAGCTGTGTGATCTGTTTCCCATTCACGGTTCCGGACAGATCCGACGACTGCGTCTCTACCTGCGCTACGTTGCTGCCTTCCACCGTAACTTCTTCCTTGATGGTTCCCACTTCGAGCGCGATGTCAGCTCGGGCTTTCTGCCCAACCTGCAGGACGACGGATTTAGCTTCATATCTCTTGAAACCGGAAGCCGTTACAGTCACCTTGACCGGACCCGAGGGCAAACCGGCAACCAGGTAGTCGCCAGTAGCGTTAGTCGTTGTGGGACGGTTGATGCCGCGATCCACACTGCTGACGGTGACTTGCGCATTAGGGACGGCGGCACCACTCTGATCGGTTACGGTACCAGTGATGGAAGCCGAGTCTTGCCCGAATGCAGCCAACGTAAGCGCCAGAAAAACACTTAACCACACTGCGCGAAGTTTCATCGCTACCCCCCTGGAAATATTTGCTAGCGGCCTGCCCCCGAGCCCGGTCTTGCGAAAGGTTTCATTAAAACGTATCAATGGCGTGAATATTGCTGTAACGAGACAGCAAGTGTCAAGAAAAAAACTGTGTGAATAGTGTTGATTGGCTTTTTGGATAGGGCCTGGAATGGGGCTTTCCGCAAGAGCTCGGATTAGAGATTCCGCGTGGACTCGCGAACCGCCAACTCTGGCGCCATTTTTCGATGCACTGCCGAAACTTCACGTTTCTCCAGTACTGCGTTGATTCCCTCCACCACCAGATTCGCCCCCATCGCTCCCATGGCTTCCATAGGCTGGCGCACCGTAGTTAGCGGCGGAGTGTATAAGCTGGAGGCCGCAACATCGTCGAAGCCGACCACGGAACAATTCTCCGGAACGCGCAGCCCAGCCTTTGCCATAGCACGTATCGCGCCAAACGCCGTCATGTCGTCAAAGGCCATTAAAGCGGTGAATGAACGCTTACTCTTGATCAATTCCTCCGTTAATTTGTATCCGGCTTCAAAACTTGAAATCGGATCGCGCGATTCCGGCAGGTCCAGGATCAGCCTTGGATCGAGTTCCAGGCCGCTGCTTTTTGCAAACGACCGGACTCCTCTCCACCGCGGCGCGCTGTCGGCCAGGGTCTTGGGCCCGCGGATGAAGGCAATCTTGCGATGTCCCAGCAGGAACAGGTGCTCAATCGCGGAATACGCTCCAATCTCGTTGTCCACAATCACTGAGCTGACCGAATCGGTTTGCAGCTCGCGCCCAATCATCACGGTTGGAATGCTGCTCTTCTCCAGGTCGGCCAAAACGTCGACATCGACAAAAAGCCAGTTGGCCAGGACAATCAGGGCTTCAACCCGCCGATCCAGTAACATCTCGAGGTAGCGTTCAAATCGGCTGCGCTCGTTGTGAACATCGGTGAGAATTGGCAGATAGGAAGATTGGTAAAGCGAATTCTCGATACCGCGCAGAACCAGGGTGCAGTACGGATCGGTCATGTCGAACACCATCACGCCGACAGTGTGGCTTCGCTTGCTGCGCAGAGAGCGGGCAAACAGGTTGGGCCGGTAGCCAAGTTTCTTGGCCGCCTTCTCGATTCGCTTCTTGGTGGCTGCGGGAATATATCGCGCCAGTGGCGCATTGTTGAGTACGATTGAAACTGTGGTCGAAGAGAAACCGCTTTCCTTCGCCACGTCCCGGATGGTGATCACGGAAGACTTGACCATATAAAAATACAAAACGATCGTCGCTACACAATCTCTAGGCCTGAACGCTTTTAACCGCAAAGGGCGCAAAGTAAGGCGCAAAGCACGCTAAAGAATTCCTGGGTCTATTCCCTGCCTTCGAAAAGGCTGGCTTGAGCTTGAATTGCACACAGCCGTTGGCGGACACTACAGCAGAGTGAAATCACTGTCAAGGCTCCTGAATGTGTTCCTCCTGGCACTTTGGTCCAGCGCGAGCGCCCAGAACACGCGCCCGTCGTTATCATCACCCCCATCTTCATCCCCATCACCATCCCCAAACTCACTACCTGCTTCCGCCACCGATCCCCAGCAATTGTTTCACGAAGGTGAAGCCGCCCTGAAGAAAAACAACCTGGACGCGGCCGAGCGATCGTTCCGCGGCGTCCTGGCGCTGGACCCGCAAGCCGCCGCTGCTTATGCAAATCTGGGCGTCATCGGCATGCGGCGCAAGCAGTGGCCGCAAGCGCTGGAGATGCTGCACAAAGCTGAACATCTGATGCCGCATGTGCCCGGCATCCGCCTCAACATAGGTCTGGTCTATTACCGGCAAAACGATTTTCGCGCCGCAGTCGCTCCCTTTGAATCGGTGGTGCATGATGCGCCCGATTCCTACCAGGCGCGATTCCTTCTTGGACTTTGCTATTTCTTTACGGAGCGCTATGCCGATGCGGTTGCCAGGCTCGAGCCGCTTTGGCCGCAGGCGTCCAGTCAACTGAATTATCTCTACGTGCTGGGCATTGCGGCCGGTAAATCGTCTCGAGCTGACCTCGAGCAGCGGGCTCTTGGCCGGATGGTCGAAACCGGGCAGGACTCGCCCGAGGTCCACCTGCTCATGGGCAAGGCTCATATCAATCGGGATGAATATGACGAGGCGATCAAGCAACTGGACCTCGCCGCCCAGGGCAATCCGAAGCTGCCCTTCGTTCACTTCAATTTGGGGATGGCGTACTTCAAAAAGCAGGATCTGGAGCGGGCCAGAGAGGAGTTCCTCAAGGACGCAGCTCTCGAGCCGGATGTCGCATACAACTACGACCAACTAGGGCTGGTGAACTCGCTGCAGGGAAATAATCAGGAGGCGGAAAAGAATCTGCGACACGCCTTGCGGCTTGATCCCGGCCTCGGCAGCTCCCGCTACCAGTTGGCTCGGGTGTACCAGAGTGAAGGCAAGTATGCGCAGGCACTGTCAGAAATTGATGCTGCGGCAAAAATCGATCCCGGCAATTCCAGCGTTCACTATCTGCGCGGACAATTATTACAGCGTCTCGGCCGAAGCCAGGAAGCGCGCGTCGAGATGGAGGCGACCACCCGCCTCATGAACGAGCAACGCGGCAAACGTCAAAGAGAACTGTACGGCGGTCCCGCTCCCAACCCTGAACTAACTCAAGAACCGCAATGACTAAAAAATGTGGGCGCGAGCGTCCCGCTCGTGCAGGGGCTTAATGAGTCCTGGGTTAATTAAAGTCTGGATTTGATAAGTCTGGGTTTGATAACTCGGGGGGTTTGATAAGTCAGGGCCTCGCGCCGACATTGCACGCTTTTTGATAAACTGTTGGCCATCCGCGGCTTACTCCGCAAATTGCCGGCCCTCGAGAATCAAAGCCTCGCGAAGGAGTTCTTCCCCATGAAACGCGCTCTGAAAATTGTCGGTATCGTCGTGGTGGTCATTCTGCTGGCGGTGATTGCGCTGCCCTTTCTGGTCAACGTGAACAGTTTCCGTCCCAAGCTGGAGTCTGAGCTTTCCACCGCTCTCGGCCGCCAGGTTAAAGTCGGCAATCTCAGCCTTTCTATTCTGTCGGGAAGCGTTTCCGCCGAAGACCTGTCGATCTCGGATGATCCCGCGTTCAGCAAAACTGCCTTTATTCAGGCCAAGTCGCTGAAGGTCGGCGTGGAAGTGATGCCGTTGATCTTGTCCAAGACCCTGCACATCACCGACATCACCCTCGACCGGCCGGAGATTTCACTGCTGCGCGATGCTTCGGGAAAATGGAATTTCTCGAGCCTGGGCAACAGCTCGGAAGGCTGCGAAGAAGCCGGCGGAGCCGACGTCTTCTTCAACTCCGAACCTTTCCGTCAGCAAGCTGGACGTCAAGGATGGCCGCCTGTCAGTGAACCGCGCCAACTCTTCGATCAAGCCTCACGTCTATGACAAGGTGGACATCAGTGTTCGCGACTTTTCCCTCACTTCGCAGTTTCCTTTCACCATCTCCGCGAACCTGCCTGCCGGGGGCACAGCGAACCTGGAAGGCAAGGCTGGCCCCATCAACTCCAGCGACGTTTCCGCGAGCCCCCTGGAAACCAAGGTCAACATCAAGGGCCTGGATCTGACCGCTTCAGGGTTTGTCGAACCATCCACGGGAATCGCCGGGGTCGTCGACTTTGATGGAACGCTCAACTCCGATGGCAAACTGGCGCGAACCGGCGGCACCCTGAAAGCCGACAAGCTGAAACTCTCGGCCAAGGGTTCGCCGGCCACCCGCCCGGTGGAGGTGAAATACGCCACCGACTACGACATGGTGAAGCAAGGCGGAACGCTGACTCAGGGCGACGTCACTCTTGGCAAAGCGCTTGCCAAGCTCACCGGCACTTACCAGTCGCAAGGTGAATCGACATTGCTGAATATGAAGCTCAATGCAGACGGCATGCCGGTCGACGACCTCCAGGCCATGTTGCCTGCGCTCGGCGTGATCCTGCCTTCGGGATCAAAGCTGGAAGGCGGAACGCTGTCGGTCAACGTTGGCATCGCAGGCCCGGTGGACAAACTGGTCATCGCCGGCCCCATCCGTTTGACGCAGACCAAGCTCGCCGGCTTCAATCTGGCGTCCAAGATGTCGGCAGTCTCCGCGTTGTCAGGAGCCCAGACGGGATCGGACACGTCCATCCAGAACCTGAGCACCGATGCGCGTGTCGCCCCTGAAGGCGTGCGCACGCAAAACATAAACCTGACCATCCCTGCTCTCGGAACGGTTACCGGAGACGGAACCATCAGCCCCGGCGGAGCATTGAATTACAGGATGAATGCCGCCCTCTCCGGAAGCGTAGTGACGGGGCTCACACAACTCGCGGGCATCGGCGGCAAAGGCGGCAGTGTTCCGTTCTTTATCCAGGGGACAACTTCCGATCCGAAATTCATGCCCGATGTAAAAGGCATGGTCGGCAGCCAGTTGAAGGGCGGCCTGGGCGGCCTTCTGGGCGGAGCCACAGGGGGCAAAACCCCGTCCGGAAACTCTCCCATGGACGCGCTGGGCGGGCTTTTCGGAAAAAAGAAAAAACAGTAGAACGGACGTCGTACTTCAGCTCCGGCAAGTCGCAGCAGAGTAGCGCCGCCGTCCCGGCACTACGAATTTTACCGCCAGCGTCAATCCCTCTTCTTCTTCAGGCACTCGGATTCAGCGCACTCAGGAGCTATCATGGCCGAAAAAGTTCCGCAGAACTTCTCCAATCACTCCCGGCTCGATCCGCCCGTTCACTTTTTCGTTCTGCCGGTTTTCGCAATTACCATCATCATCACGCTGGTGCATCTGGTCACGCACCCCGGACTTCACTCGGCGTGGGTGGCGATCCTGGCGCTGGCCGCGGCGGTAGCGGTAGTTAAAATACGGCTCTACGCACTCAAGGTGCAGGACCGGATCATTCGCCTCGAGGAACGCCTCCGGCTCGCCATCGTTCTCGACAAGCCTCTTCGCGCGCACATCGGTGAATTCTCGGAATCCCAACTGGTGGCATTGCGCTTTGCTCCCGACGCCGAGCTGCCCGCACTGGCGGGAAGAGCCCTGTCAGAAAAGCTCTCGAACAAGGACATCAAGAAAGCGATCAGACAGTGGAGACCAGACTATTGGAGAGTCTAAAACCACGCAGGGACAGCCGCCCCCCGGCTGTCCTGGTTGAACGAAGCTCAACAATTTTATTGACACAAAATAAGACGATGCGGCACAACAGCGAGCGCGCTGCGCTCGCCAGGGCAGCCGGGAGCGGCTGTCCCCACGTTGTTCTTGCCGGCTACTCTTTGTCCGCGTGCAGTTGTTGCGCCAGGTAATTCTCCAAACCCATTTCACCGATGGCATGCAGCTGCCCTTCCAGCCAGTCGATGTGCTCTTCCTCGTCGGTGAGAATACCGTTCAACAGAACGCGGGAACCGTTGTCCCCGGCTTTCAGGCAGACTTCAATGCCTTCGTTCAGGCGCTTAACAGCCTCATACTCCACCTGCAGATCGAACTCCAGTTGCGCCTTCACATTCTGCCCAATGTTGATCTTGAAATAGGCGCTCATATTGGGAGTGCCATCCAGGTAGAGGATGTGCTCGATCAACTTTTCGGCGTGCTGCATCTCCTCGATGGATTCGGCTCGAGTGTGTTTGGCCAGCTTTTGATAACCCCAGTTTTCACACATCTCCGCGTGCAGAAAATACTGGTTGATTGCGGTCAGCTCTGCCTTCAGCACTTCGCTTAACACTGAAACGACTTTGGGATTGCCCTTCACAGTTCGCCTCGCTGAATGAAAGATGAAAAGATGGGAAAAACTATAGCACTGGAAAAGAAGGCAGGCACCGGATTTTCCCCAACCAGTGTGGGACGGACACCCTTGTCCGTCGCCTTTGAAGTTGAAAGTTGGTTTTAGATTGCGGATTGGCTTGAACTTGATCCAAAAACAAAAATCAAATTCAAAAACGGGCGGACCGGAGTGTCCGCCCCACACAAACTCAAGTCTTATGCAGCCGCATCCTGAGCAGGCAACGGATCCGGGCGGCGCCGGGCAGCGCGATTAGGCGGCAGGCCGGCGTCACGAATCTTGTACAGCAACGCGCGATAGCTGATGCTCAGTGCACGTGCCGCCTGTTTCCGGTTCCAGTGGTGCGCCTGCAGAACTTTCAGGATCACCTTGCGTTCCAGTTCCCGGGTGGCCTGGCGAGTGATCGTCTTCAGCGCGATGGGTCCATCGTAGTTGATGTCTGGAATCGAATATTCCTGCTGATGCGCAACCAGGTCGCTGCTGATGACTTCTTCATTGCCCAGAATGACATACCGCTTGATCAGGTTTTCCAGCTCGCGAATGTTGCCGGGCCAGTGATATTTCTGCAGCGAGCCCATTAAATCGCCGGATAACGTGCGCGCACGGCAGTTGTACTTGCGGTTGTAGTATTCGAGAAAGTAGGTGACCAGGTCGGGAATGTCTCCGCGACGTTCACGCAGTGGCGGCATTTGCAGGTTCACGACGTTGATGCGGTAGAACAGATCCTGACGGAAGGTTCCGCTTTCGATCTCCGCTTCCAGCACCCGGTTGGTGGCGCACACTACCCGGACTTCAACCTTCTTGTCTTCCTGGGCGCCGATGCGGCAGAACTGTCCGTCCTGCAGCAACTGCAACAGCTTGGATTGCAGACCCAAATCGAGTTCAGAAATCTCGTCGAGAAAAAGCGTCCCGCGATGAGCCAGTTCCACGCGTCCCGGTTTCGATCCGTAGGCTCCGGTGAAGGCGCCTTTTTCGTATCCGAAGAGCTCGCTCTCAAGCAAGGTACCCGGAATCGCCGGGCAGTTTACCTTCACGAACGGACCATTCCGCCAGGGTGAAAGCCCGTGAATCATGCGCGCGATAATGTCTTTGCCGGTTCCGCTCTCGCCCTGAATCAGGACGGGAACGTTAGCGCTGGCGACCTTGTCCATGCGGCTCCTGAGGGCCTGCATAACCTCGGAGTGGCCGAAAACAACAGCCTCGGGAGGAAATTCCCCCAGTGAAGTGGCTAGCGCGGTAACGGTAGGTATGTTTGTCATGTGGATGTCGTGGCCCGGGGCCCGTTGTTACGGAACCATACTGTGCACCCCGAGAGCCAAACTCCGGGTGCCCGGCAAGTCGGCATGTATTTGCGAGTTAAGTTATTTAGATTTAAACAGTTACTTGACTCTCGCGCGGCCGGAACGAGTTGAGGGCACGACCATCACTTAGCCTCAAAGGCAGCCCGACCAGAGGGAAAAACTTTTCACAGAGCAGAAGCAACTTTCCGTGGACGGGAACGGCTGGGGGAGGACTGTGAGACCAGGGGATGGGAGAACTTGAGTCCGATTAGATGATAACCATCCGCATGAGTGACCCATAGCGTCCGGGCGCGGAGGTTACGCGCGGCCTTGGGCAAGGAGTTTGCCGCCGCGAGAGGCGCGCTGGGGATTTCGAGCAAAACCTGCGCGGAAAGCGGCAAAGAGCGGCGCACCGCCACCAGAGCTCCGCCCGCGGATATGTTCAATGCGGTGGCAAACTCCAGAAGATCCTTGCCTTTTTCGTCGCGGCTACGAACGAAAACGGGGATAGCGATAGGGAGGCGCGGCCATTGACGCCGCTGAGCTTCAGGATTCGCTGTTCGCTTCAAACTGACCCCTTTAGACGCGAGATAACCCCTCTCCCGCACCTTGGGGGCCAAACTTACCAGCCGAGAAATGCCATTTGCCGTATCAAACCGGCATCCATTCCGGCGATTGCCTGTAAATCCGTGTTCGGATGGGTTTCGGGAGCGGCACATATTCTCCTTTTGTTCGCCCATGCTCAAGCTTTAACCTTGAACTTTGAAGCGCTTAGAACCGCAAGGTTTTTCCCTTTCGTTACTAGTGGGTTGCATTTTCCGTTGACACTGGAAAAGCCGTGTCATACGATTTCGACAGCACCGAGTTTAAACCGTGCGGCTACTTTCCCCCCTCCCCAGTAAGCCAACCTGAGCTTTTCACGTTATGGCAGTTGCGCCGGAAAACACGTGTGTTTCGCAAGACCAGGGTGGAGCGGCAGCCAAGGCAGCCCCTGCCAGGGGTAAAGCCGCCGAACCGCTCAGTTACGACGCCTTGCTCATCGAGTACAACCAGCTGCGGGAACGCTCCACCCGCACCACAAATGCCCTCGGCTCCGCGGCCCACGACCTTAAGACTCCGCTCTCGATCCTGAACGGCTACATCGAGTTGCTGCAGAACGAAAAGCTGGGATCGCTCAACGAGCGCCAGCGCGAAATTCTTGGCGATATGCAGGCCAGCGGGCAGCGTTTACAGCACTTTATCCAGGATTTCCTGAGCTACACCGTGCTCGAAACCGGCGAGATGAAGATGCGTTACGAGTCCGGGAACGTGAACCCGTGCCTATCCGAAGTCTGCCGCCTCTGGGCAAATCGTTTTCAGGAACGAGGCCTGGCGTTGTACTTCCTTGCCAACGACAAGCTTCCCGAATTCACCTTTGACTCAGCCAAGCTGCAACGCGTGATCTCCAATCTTCTCGAGAACGCCTCGAAGTTCACTCCCAGCGGCGGAACGGTTTGGCTGCACGCCGAGTCTTACATGTGGGAGCGTCGCAATCCCAGTGCTGCGGCCGTGCCCGGCGAACGGCGGCGTCAGAATACGCCACTGCCGAACTCGGTGAAGGTCAGTGTTTCCGACACCGGGCCGGGAATTCCCGCCGAATATCACATCGAAGTTTTCGACGATTTCTTCCGCCTTCCCGGAAATGAAGCGCAAACTGAAGGCATGGGTTTAGGACTCGCCATCGCGCGCCGTCTGGTTAGCGCCATGGGGGGTAAGATTTGGGTGGAAAGTGAACTGGGGTCGGGCGCGAAATTCTCCTTCATCGTTCCCCTCAAGCCGGCTGCCAGCGCCGCCAGTAAAGGGAAAAAATAATGGCCGCATCGGTCAATATCTTGTTGGTAGATGACGAACCGGGAATGCTTCGCTACATCCGGACTCTGCTCGAAGTCGATGACTACAAAGTCGAAACCGCTTCCACCGGTGAGGAAGCCCTGCAACGGGTAGAGAAGGGTCTGCGGCCCGACCTGGTGCTGCTCGACCTGCTGATGCCCGGGATCGACGGCCTGCAGACGCTTGAACAGCTGCGCCAACTGGTTCCGGGCATGAAAGTCGTCATGCTCTCCTGCGTCGCCGACACCCGCAAGGTAGTTCAGGCCATCCGGCTGGGCGCCCATGATTACCTGACCAAACCTTTTCAGAAGGCGGAACTGGACACCGTTATCGATCAATGCCTGGGAAAGAACCAGGAGAATTTTGCCGGTGAAGTCGAAGAACTCGCCGACGAAGTATTCTTCGTGGCCGCCAGCCCGGCCATGCGCAAGATTCGATCGCAGTGCGCCCTGGTCGCCGGCGTCGACATTCCTGTCCTCATGCTGGGAGAGAGTGGGACCGGCAAGGAAGTTGTCGCCCGGCTGATTCACAAGTTGTCGCCGCGCGCGCATCGTACTTTTCTGAAGGTTAACTGCGCGGCGGTGCCGGCGGACTTGCTGGAAAGCGAGCTGTTCGGTTACGAGGCCGGGGCGTTCACCGGCGCGAACCATGCCAAGCCCGGCAAATTCGAGCTCTGCAACAAGGGAACGATCCTGCTCGACGAAATCGGCGAAATGCCTCCACTGTTGCAGGCCAAGCTGCTCCATGTGTTGCAGGACCAGCAATTCTCGCGCCTGGGCAGCCGCTCGGTCATCAAGGTCGACGTCCGAATTCTGGCCGCGACCAATATCAATATCCCGGAAGCACTGGCCAACAAGCGGCTGCGCGAAGATCTTTATTACCGGCTCAACGCTTTTACTCTGCAATTGCCGCCGCTGCGCGAGCGGAAAGAAGAAATTCCTATCCTGCTCAAGCACTTTATGGCACGCATGTCGGAGCACTATGCGCGGCCTCCGCTGCCGCTCTCTCCCAATATGCTGCAAGCCACACAGGATTATTCCTGGCCCGGCAACCTTCGCGAGCTGAATAATTTCATCAAGCGCTATCTGGTATTAGGCGACGAGAAGCTGGCAATCCAGGAACTGCAGCCCCGCGACGGCGGGCATGGAAACAAGCCTGAAACGCCCCACGGTCCGGGAGAAGCCAGTGGCGGACTCAAATCGGTAGCCCGCGGCGCCAAGGACGAAGCCGAAGCCGAAGCCATCCGACAGGCTCTCGACCAAACCAACTGGAACCGGAAACAGGCTGCGGCGCTTTTGCAGATCAGTTACAAAGCTCTGCTCTACAAGATCCGCCAGTATGGAATCGCGCAGACCAAAAGCCACAAGCTGACAGCAGGCGCGTAAAACCGCCAGGTATCGTTGCTTAGAAATTTTCCAGCATCCACGCATTTCTACCGAGCGTATTTGCTGGAATGGCCACATATTTCCCGTTGTGCGACGGAATGGCCCAAGTGGCCTGGAAATTCAACACTTTCCAAAGCGAGTGTGCGTTTCCCATCAAGTCGACAAACAATAGATTGGACACGTGGCCAGTGGAGTTACTGGAGACGAAAAATCCCTTCCCGTCCGCCGCCCAGTCTATGGAAGTGAAACTGTTCCAGTCTTTTACAGTGATCTCGCGAGTGGGCCGACCCGAAAGGGAAATCAATCGAATCCGATTGTTGCTGGCACTGAATGTGTTTAGCGCAATCCAGGTTCCTTCCGGGGACAGACTCCAGTTCCAGCCGTTCGCCACCTCCTCAGGCCTTGCCACCTCGTGTGGATTTCCTGTGACCGAGTCAAAGGTGGAGAACACGTCTTGTCTCACCTCTATAGTGCTCAACACACAGACCCGGGCGGGCGCTCGCGAGCATTGATAGTTGGCAATATTTGGAGCCTGAATCACAATCTGAGGCGGGCCTCCGTTAGTGGGTGCCCTCATCAGGCGTACGGGTTGCGAACCTGGTGCCGATGACTTTGTATCCGATATCTCGGACCGTCGCTGGCCACCGTTGTCGCCTGGATTCGGCGGCACTAAGTAGAGAATCTGAGAGCCGTCAGGACTCAGCCGCGAAATAGTCTTCTGCTCCGGGCCCGAAACCACCATTTCGGCCGAGGTTTCATCGATGCGTTGACGGAAAATATTGAACACGCCGCCGCCAGTTCTGTTTGATGTGAACACAACTGCTTTGTCGTCCGGCGTCCAGTCGAAGGGAAGGTCGTCGGCGTCGTCAAGCGTCAGTCGGCGCAGCGGTCCCAGGCGTGGTCCCTTGGAGTAGAATTCCGCCAGGTAGACGTCCAGTTGCGGTTTGAGCCGGTTAAAGACCAGAGTCTTGCCATCGGCCGTCACACTGGGCTGATTGACGAACTCGTCACCGGTGGTGATTCTGGAAGGAGTGCCGGAGGTACGCCCGGTGTTCGAGTCCATGACTACCGCCCAGAGATTCGAGCTGTTTTGGCTCGGCGCTGGTTCGTCACGAGCGTAAAGCAGGCGCCCATCTCTCAGCCATTGGAGAGGCCAGTCGAGTCTCGACTCTGAAATGACCCCACTCGTCGTTCCACGCTCCAGGTTGAAAAGTTTGATCCGGGCTTCATTGCTGTATGCTTCGTAGCGAAACTCCCCGTACGCGATCCAGCGTCCGTCCGGAGACCAGACCGGTGAAGCCAACATGGCTCCGTTCGCGGGCGGAGTAATGATTCGGCGCTGATCGGTACCGTCAGCCCGCATGAGCCAGATTTCCTGGCCGGTTTCTCCGAACCCCGCCAACTTCAGAAATACGATTTGTGAGCCGTCAGGAGACACCGACGCTGACCAGCCCTCATCGCTGAGCTGCCGCGGGTTTCCACCCAGGATGGACAATACCCACAGGCTCGTCTTGGCGCTCTGGGACGAGGACCACGCAGCCAATAATCGTGTGCTGTCTGGGTACCAGGCCAGGAATTGAACATCAGTACCCTTCGACAACAGAGGGTGCAGTTCTCCGGTGGACATCAGACGCAAGTAGGTGCCGGTCTTGTCGGAATAGGCCAGGTATTTTCCGTCCGGAGATATCGCCACAGCGGAAATCGGGTTCTCTGTCGGATTTGAGGTCAAGCGCCGTGGAGTTGCCAGCGGTTGCGACATACTCGGCCGCGACACACGATGCCACGCGAACCATCCAATAAGGCAAGCAAGGACCAGTAATGTCGCGGCAGCCCCGGCGACCTGCCACTTCCTGGTGGAAGGGGCAGGAACGGTGCCTGCGCTCGCCGGCGCATGCGCCGAGATCCTTCCAGTCTCCGTGTCCCGCTTGAGGCGTTTCAGATCGGCCCTCAGTTCGGCCGCAGACTGGCACCGGACCTCGCGATCTTTTTCCAGCGCTTTATTGATGACTTCCTCAAGCTTGAGAGGAACTGCCGGATTCAGGCGCACCGGCGCAACCGGCGCCCGATTCAAAATCGTATCGAAGATCACTCCCGAAGTGTCGCCGCGGAACGGTAACATACCCGTACACATCTCATAGAGAACCGCGCCGAAAGAGAACAAGTCCGTGCGGGGATCGAGTTCCTTTCCCCGGACCTGCTCCGGGCTCATATAAGCCACGGTTCCGATCGCGACCCCGGGACTGGTCAGGTTTTCGTCAAAGGTCGCAGTGGGCGCGGAGGTTGCAGACCCCATGTCCGGCTTGATCGTGAGTTTCGCTAATCCGAAATCGAGTACCTTCGCCTGACCGCGCTCGGTGACGAAGATATTTGCCGGCTTGATATCGCGATGCACGATGCCTTTGCCGTGAGCCGCGTCCAGGGCATCGGCGATCTGAATACCGAGGTCCAGAACCGTGTCGATTTCCAACGGCTTTCCCGAAACCAGATGCTTGAGAGTGTTTCCTTCCAGCAACTCCATCGCGATGAAGGTTCGCGTCTCGCTCTCGTCGATTTCATAGATGGTGCAAATATTGGGATGGTTCAGAGCGGACGCGGCCCGAGCTTCGCGACGAAAACGTTCCAGAGTCTGCGGGTCGTGAGCTACTTCTTCGGGCAGGAACTTCAAGGCCACGAACCGCCCGAGGCGAGTGTCCTCGGCCTTGTAAACAACCCCCATGCCGCCGCCACCGAGCTTCTCAATGATGCGGTAGTGCGAAATCGTCTGGCCGATCATGGTTTAACGGATCATGGAATTGAGCCATGGTAGGTGGGGTGCGAGGGCAAGTCAATGAAAACCCGGAGGTTGGCGCCATGTGTGGCAGGATTAGATCAATCCTGCTTTCACCCGACGCATAAAATCCTCGGCTTCTCTCTGCGCCTTCTCGATGAATTTGGGATCGCCGCGGTGTTCAAACATCATTTCCTGGAGGGTAATTTCCATTGCGTCTTTAGGTTTGAAGCCGCGCGTGATCAGCTTGCGGGCTTGATCGGAAAAGGTAACCTTTTGTGACTCCTTCGTCCGCTGGGCACAAGTGTTGCAATCGTGCTTCGCGAAGCTTCCTGCAGCCAATCGGTCGTAGGCATTCTTCGCGTCGACGTCGTTGAGAAGGGTCGGCATCGAGAAACTCCACTGGCATAGCGAACAGGCCCATCCCTGTGGCTGTGCATCCGCTATCCAGATCAGTCGACCTTTCACTAGGACTCCTCTTGCGGTACTCCACGACCCGACCGGGTTCGTGAAGGCTGGTGACTAGCCGCTGCTCTTGGCACTTTTCCCGTCGAGCATGGCGTAAATCGCCGGGTTTGAGCACACTTCGTAGTAGGACTGCTCCGTCCAGCGCTGCAGCGAAAACTTTTGCGCGTCAATTTGCGGAATGCGACTGGAACGAATCAAAATCTTCTTGAAGATATCGTTACCCACTGGAACCAGACCGCGCTGCAACTGGAAGGGTTCGTTCCCCCACAGCGCCGGCAAATCGAGCCGACACGGCTGCAAGGAAATTTCCTGCTGCAGACGGAGAAACGCTGCCTGGCTGATGCGAATCCCGTTCAGATTGTATTTAAGGCTGGAGTCGTCAGGACTCTCGGCTGCATCAGCATCGCTGAGCGTTTGAAATGCATAAACATTGAACGGGCTCTCCACTCCGGCGATGGCTTTACGCACACGCTTGCTGCACGAAGAGAGGCGGTCGCTCTCGTTCAGAGCTTCAGAGATCATAATCTGCTGCTCGCCATCCATCAGGTACATCGGCGCCGAATCCTGAAATGAGATTCCGGTTCCAAGTTCCAGTGTCGGCAGTTTCGCGCGCTGCAGTAAAAGGTTGTAACCGCGTACGATCTCGATAATCTCCCGCGCCAGGACGCATGCCCGGCTCACCGCCATGGGAGCCTCGCCTTCGCGTTCCAGCAGCGCGACAATAATGGCGTCGCCTTCGACAAATACTTTTCGCGCGCCGTACTTGGCCAACAGCTTATTGACCGGGCCATAGAAATTAAGGCTGAAGTAGGAGGCCGGATTCATACCTTTTTCCAGCAGGGAGCGGGTGAGCCGTGACGAGTCCCGGATGTCGGCTTTCAGAATCACATGCCGCAGGACTTTGTCTTCCGATGGCTTCTGCTCTTCCGGCAAAAGGAACTCATACAGCGTACTGTTCATGGCCGAGAGTTCCCGCATCTTCGAGTTGCCGATCAGGTTGCCACTGTCCATGGCGGAATTCAGCGCTTCCAGGCGGCGCAGGTCGCGGTGATAGCGCATGAAATCACGCAGGAAGCGGGCGGCCATCTTCGCCCGCTCGACGCCACGGCATCCGGCGAAGCGCGCCATTGCCGAATACAGGCTTCCGGCGGAAAGCTTGCCGTGTTCCTCGATCAGCTTCTCCACCCGGTCACGCTCTTCGCGTGAGAGCAAACTATGCTTTAACTGTTGCGCGTTGATGCGCGGCGAGTACTCGGCCAGCAGAGGTACTACCTCATAAGAAGCGATCACGTAGTCGATGAGTTTCTCGCGCTCCAGCAGCTCCAACCAGGCTTCCATCCGGGCTTTCTGGGCGCGTCCTTCAGGAGTGCTTTCGTCGGCCTGACCGGAACCGACCAACTCATGAGCGTTTTCCGGGACGTTCAACCAGCTATCGACCACGCTGTCGTCTTCGGCGTCGGATCCCAGATTCAGCGACAACAGGAAATCGCGGACGATTCTCCTGACGTTTGAGAATCGGTCGGGGTCGCGATCGAAGTTGCCCAGCATCACATAGTGCTCGGCGTTCAGGTAGGTGTCGGCACCGTCCTCGGTGAAGAGCAGAGGGTTGAGGAAGAGTTTGTATTCCGCTTCACCACGATTCCCGAACAAAGAGCGCCGGGTACGTGCCAGAGTTTCCTTCTCAATTTCGCGCAGAATATGGAACAACTCCTGGCCAGTCTTCCGCAGGATGATTTTCTTGGCTACCTGGAAGGCGGCTACCCGTTCGCGATATTCCAGTGCCTTCTGCTGGCGGACGCCTTCATAACTCTTGAGCATCATGCGTCCACGTTCGAGCAGTTGAGCAAACTGGGAATGCAATTCGGTGCGGAGAAATTTTATGATCGCCGCCCGCGCCAGCACATCGACCGAAAGATTTTCCGCGGCCTTGGCGCGGTTCAGCGCCGACACGTGCAGGTCGGCAAGCAGCGATTTCAGTTCCTGGGGCGCTGTCCTGGGTGCTTGCGCCGGCACCTTCGCCTTCGACCCTATGAAGTTAGGCGCCGGCTTTGGCTCGGGTGCCGCCGCCGCGATGAGTCCGTCCATGTCACCATGACGAACAATCAGGCGCGCGATCCGGAGCCTTGCCTGCTCCACGAATCGCGAGCTCAGGTGCACGTCGTGACGGAGGTTGTCCACTCCCAGTTGAAGATCGTCCAGCGTCAGCCGCGGCGTGTAACTGCTCAAGCGCGGAGGATGGGTTTCCTCCGGCGCGCGTCCGAGTTTGAAGATCGGAATGCGTGGCATCGTTATCGCTAGCGTTCTCGTGCGGCTGGTGTCGCGCACGATTGATCAAAACCGCAAAGAAGCAAAGAGCGGACGGATGCATACTTCCGCCGAGCGTCGCCGCGTGTGAGCGAGCAGGCGCCTGACGGCTGCAACTTAGCCTCTCGCTTGCAAACGGCTGATTTTTCTGCCTGTACCGGAGCGTAGCATTGGCGCGGACCACGGCCAACGTTACTCAAGTTACGCATCGGATCTTGTGCATAACGCTGTGCTTCAGGGGATTGTTTGCGCTGCTGCCGAACGCTTTTTTCCTGGAAACTTCCCGCTCATCACGAGCAGGGCACTCCCAACCGGTTACTTCGGTCACCGTGTCTCCAAACAAACACCGATGTATGATTTTGAAACCGTGACCTCCATGAAAAAGCTCAAGTTTCTGGTTTCGCTGACGACGAATGACAACGATTATCAGATTGAGCAGGCAGCCGACGCCGAAGCAGCCGCCAAGCGTCTTGGGGCTGACGTCCAGATCATTTACGCCGACAACGATTCAATCACCCAGAGCCAGCAGATCCTTAACGTCATTCAGTCGCGCTCTGAATCCCTGCCGGACGGAATCGTTTTCGAGCCCGTGGGTGGAACTGCCCTGCCGCAGGTGGCTCGTGCCGCGGCGTCCGCAGGGATTGGATGGGTGGTCTTGAACCGGCATGTCGAATACATTGCAGAGATCCGGAAGACTTCCAAGGTTCCAGTCTTCGGGGTGAGTTCAGATCACGAAGAGATCGGGCGCATTCAGGGTCACCAGTTTGCCGCGCTGTTGCCGAAGGGCGGCTCAGTCCTCTATGTTCAGGGTCCTGCCGAGAGCCTGGCGGCGAAGCAACGCACCAGCGGAATGTACGAAACCAAGCCTGCGGATGTGCAGGTAAAAGTCATGCGCGCGCAGTGGACCGAAGCCAGCTCCTATCGCGCTGTAAGCTCGTGGCTGCGCCTCTCCACATCGCACCAGAACCGCATAGATCTGATCGCAGCCCAGGACGACGGCATGGCGCTGGGCGCACGAAAGGCTTTTCAGGAACTGCCCGATCCCGTGGCCCGCCAGCGCTGGCTGAGCTTGCCATTCATTGGATGCGACGGCTTGCCGAAAACCGGCCAGGCCTGGGTCAAGCGAGGATTGCTGACCGCAACCATCTTCGCCGGTCCCAACACCGGTCAGGCACTGGAAATGCTGGCGAAGGCATTCCAGACCGGCGTGGTTCCGGCGGAAAAGACCTTAACCGCTCCGTCGTCGATTCCGGCGCTGGATGCATTGGCAACAATGCAAGCCGAAAAATCGCGCCTGCTGTCGGTTTAGAATCCTTCCTTGTTGGAAGACTTTGTTGGAAGACTTTTCTTCAGGATCCTTCGTCCCGGGAATCCATCCCCGCCTCGCTCCTTTGGTAAATTGGGTGGGTCATTCTGTCTCTGACTCTGCCAAGCTTTGATCTTACCGAGGAGAAGTCATGCCTACTCTGGTGGCTGAGCCCACACGCATCCGCGCTGCGGGAACTAAGCCGAAACTTATCGACGAATTCATTGGCCGGGTAAACACCAAGACCACGGGAGTCAGCGTGGCTCACATGCGAAGCCCGCAAGGCTGGGAAGAACCTGGGCAAACACCAGAGTTCGACGAGTTCACCCTGGTACTGAAGGGAGTCCTGCACGTGAAGCACAAGAGCGGAGAAATGGATGTTGCGGCGGGGCAGGCAATCATCACTCATCGCGGCGAGTGGGTGCAGTATTCGACGCCCGTTGAGGGTGGAACAGAGTACATTGCGGTTTGCCTGCCGGCGTTTTCCATGGAGACAGTCCACCGCGACGAGTGAGAGCTTCGATTTATCTTTGCTCAAGCGACGAAGTGTTCCCCGCGGAACATTTTGTACATCTTTTTATGTACACACATAATGATATTGATTAGCGGTAACGTCTTTGCCGTGAACAAGCTCGTGGGAAACTGGAGCGGGGCTCCTGCAACCGTCCCAACGGCTTGGGTCTGACACTGCGGCCCTATTCGGCCATCGAGTATGGTAGAATGGTAGACAATCGAAGGTGGTTGTCTACCATATGAGCCTGAACATCAAGAACAAAGACGCCCACAAGCTTGCACAGCAACTGGCCCGGCTAACCGGGGAGAGCATGACTGAAGCGGTCACCGAGGCGGTCCGCGAACGGCTTAAGAGAGTTCGAGCCAAACAAGCTGCCAGTCTCGCCGATCGACTACTCGAAATCGGCCAGGACTGCGCTGCGCGTCTGGAGCAACCGTTTCGCTCGGGCGATCATGGCGACCTTCTCTATGACGAGAAAGGGCTTCCGAAGTGATTCTCGACACTTCGGCCCTGATCGCCATTCTCCGCCTGGAAGGTGAAGCGCCCGAGTTCGCCAAAATTATTGAGCGAGCCGCACAGCCTCGTGTTTCGGCCGTGAGCTATGTGGAAGCCGGAGCGGTGATCGATGGCAGCAAAGACCCTATTGCCAGCCGACGTTTTGACGAATTGATCGAGGAAGCTCAAATCTCGATTGAGCCGGTCACCGAAGCGCAGGCTCGAATCGCCCGCCAAGCCTATCGCGACTTCGGGAAAACCAGCGGCCACCCCGCCAAACTGAATTTTGGAGATTGCTTCGCCTATGCGTTAGCGAAATCCAAAGGAGAGCCGCTTTTGTTCAAAGGGCAAGACTTCTCGCGGACGGATGTGAAATCGGCTCGGGGCTAGTTGATTGCGGACGTTCGTCCCCCATCCGTCGAGAAGCAGGTCCCTCCACTGCGCAAAACGATCCGCTTTGCGGCTCGTTCTGCTCCGGTCGGGATGACAATTTGTAGTGAGTGATGACATGTTAGAGTCCGGTCGCGATCCCGTGGCCGGCGTGGCCCCGCCAGCGCTCTTGACCGTCCGAAGCCCAGAGCACTCCGCTCCGGGGCGGTCCCGACGCCTGGTTCTCCCCAACAGTTCCCACACAGCTTCCCCACGCATCTGCGCGGGTGCTGCTGCAACTGATTCGGATTTTGCATCCTAGTCATGCGCTGCGATGGGTGATAATGCCTGCCTGCTGGCGTGCTCCTTTTCCGGCAGATGGAATCCGCATGTTGATACGGCTGGGGTATGACATTCAATTCGAGATTCCGGCCGCGGTGGCGATGGTTGGAATGTTGCACGTGCATCCTTCTCGCGCCGCTGACCTTCGCGAACCGGACGAGGTAACTGTCTCTCCTGAGGTAAAAGTGGAGAGCTATATCGACAGCTACGGCAACCGCTGCGCCCGATGGCTGGCGCCGGCTGGACCTCTGCAGCTGACGGCGTCAACGCTGATCGAGGATCCCGGAACGCCCGACGATGGCGATCCCGATGCGCAGGAGCATCCGGTGAACGAATTGCCTCCAGAGATGCTTCGCTACCTGCTGAACAGCCGTTACTGCGAAGTGGACCGGCTATCGAATATCGCGGTGGAACTGTTTGGCCATCTGAAGCCGGGATGGAGCCGGGTACAGGCTATCTGCGGTTGGGTCAACTGGAAGGTGGAGTTTGGCTATCATCACGCGCGCTCGTCAAAGACTGCCCTGGATGTGTTCACTGAGCGCACCGGAGTATGCCGCGATTTCCAGCATCTGGCGGTAACGTTCTGCCGGGCGCTGAATATTCCCGCCCGCTACGCCACTGGATATCTGGGCGATATCGGTGTGCCCCAACAACCCACGCCGATGGATTTCAGCGCCTGGTTTGAGGCCTACCTGCAAAACCGGTGGTGGACCTTCGATGCCCGTCACGTCCAGCCGCGGATTGGACGGGTGTTGATGGCGACCGGGCGTGACGCTTCTGACGTTGCCATCACAACCTCGTTCGGAATCGCGAATTTGACTGGTTTTAGTGTGGTGACGGACGAAGTATCCCAGTAGTTCGTGAATTAAAGGCGCAATGCTGAGCTTGCGAAGCATCTGGCGCGAAGCGGATATGCACATGGCATCAAACGTGAAGATGCGCGCAAGACTCTTCGGGACTAAAGTCCCTCAGAATGACGCCCATCCTGGGTTATTTTAAGACTGAGCTGCCTACGATTTTGCTTTCCACGTGGGTGCGTTCGAAGTTTTTATTTTCCATGGAAATCGACATGGAGCGGTTGAAGAAGAAGAGAACGTGGATACGAAATTCGCTTCCCAGGCTTGTGGGGAACCAGACGCCGTCTTCCTGCCTTCGATAGTGAACGGCAAAGCCTATGCCGGGCAGGTCAGTACCCAGCAGGGTCCGAACCCCGAAGGGAATGCGTCGCGATAGCTTGCTGAATACATAGATTGGCTGGAATTCGTCTTCATCGATAAATGCCTCTCCAGCCCACTCAATGTCTTCCCCGTCTTTGGGTGTGAATCCGATGTGGTAGGTTTTGCGGCCTTCGAAGGTCTCTTCTCCAATCAGGCGGAACTGGTAAGTCTTCTGCTCTTCTGTAGTGAGCGGAAACAGGTCGCGCGCGAGGCCGTCCTTGGATTTGTCATCGGTCAGATCCTCGCGGAAGCTGTGCACTAGTTCTCCGTCTGTACTGTCGGCGTCCGGCACTGGATTGCCGGCGAAGTCTATGTACTTGCCGCCGTGCCAATAGCGGCCGGTCAATTGTTGCAGCGTCCTCTCGGTGGCTTCGGGCCTGGGCACCACGTGATAGTCGGTGGTTTCTTCACGAAGCACTTTGCCGTTGGTCTTTCTGGACGCTACGCGGATGTGCTGCTGGTAAATGTATTGGCTTCGGAGTTTTTCACTGCGGTCCTGGTTGGTGGCCACCCGGGCCATGATGCTTTCGGCGGACAGAGACTCGTCGGCGGAAGCCTGGCAACCGCAGATAGCAGCGAGAAGCAGAGCTCCGGCCAAACGAAGTATCGCCATAGGCTGTTCCAGGTTCAGATACGCAGACTCCCTACTGGAAGTTCACTCTTTGGTCTGGCGCTTTACCACCTCAGGGGGCCCTGGTTTTTCGGTAGTGGCCCAATCTAAAAAATAAATTGCGAAAATGCCGTCATCCTGAGGGTTTTCAGTCCCGAAGAGTGTGCCGTGAGCGAAGTCGGAGACGTCCTGCCCATCCCGCCTGTGGCTCCGCCAATTGCGTATTCGGCCCGCGCGAGATGCTTCGCAAGCTCAGCATGACGCCATGAATGGGGCACAAAAAGGTCAAATTCAGCCACCACCCGTTTTGCCGTAAAAACGAAAATGAGCCGCCCGCGTGGTAAGGTGCTCCGGGCTAACTGCTGGGGAACATTGTGCCGGCTATTGCGTATTACACTACGCGCTTGCCTGGAGGTATTTGCATGGCGGGAAATCGTCGTAGCTCCCTGGTGGGAGCTTTTTTGCTCATCGCGCTGGGATTGTTGTTCCTATACAGCAACTTCCGGCCGGGGCTGGATCCGTGGCCTTTACTGTCCCGGTATTGGCCCGCGCTTCTGGTCTTCCTGGGATTGGGAAAGCTTTGGGACCAGTTCGGTTCGCAAGACGGAGTCCGGAGGGCGTGGCTTAGTGGCCGCGAGATCGCTGTCATCCTGCTGCTGGTCATCTTCGGAATCGCGCTCAGCTTCAGCCGGGCCTCGGGGAAAGTTCATGATGTCGAAGCTGTGGATCGGCAAGGCTCCGGCCTGGTCCGCGTGCACATACAAATGCCTGCCGGGGATATGAAGCTCTCCGGAGGAGCCAGCAAATTGCTGGAGGCCGATTTCAAATATGCGGGAAATCAGGGCAAACCTAACATCTCATATCATGCGGGCCAACTCGAGATAACCCAGGAGGGAAGGAAGTTTAACTTTGGGCCCAGCGAAAACAACTGGGATATTCGCCTGGGGAATGACATCCCCATGGAACTCAATATCGATATGGGTGCCGGCCAGAGCAAGGTCAAGGTCGGCGATCTCGCGGTGACCCGCCTCGATATGAAGATGGGCGCAGGGCGAATCGTCGCCGACCTGACGGGGAATTGGAAAAAGGATCTGGAGGCGGACATCAAGGGCGGGGTCGGAAATGCAGTCATCCTTCTGCCGGAGGACGTCGGGGTAATGGTCCACGCCACGGGCGGAATTGGCTCAATCAACGCTAACGGCCTCAAGCGCGAAGGCGACGAATACACCAATGATTTATATGGCAAGTCACCAGTCTCGCTCCGACTGGACATTTCTGGCGGAGTTGGAAATATTGAGCTGCGGCCTACATCTATGAAGGGGAACAGCGATTTCTAGTTCTGGGTTGCAGTTTCTAGTTCTGGGTTCTGGTTTCCAGTTTCCGGATCGAACGCCACTTACTTGCGCTCGAGCAATGGCTGGTTTTGAATCTGTTCCAGCAAAGTCGCGATACGTTCCAGGCGCTGGCCGGTGACTTTGGCAGACACGCTGTTCTTTTGCGCCATCAGGATCAACTTCACTGAAACCAGGAAGACTCCTGCCTCGAGGAGAAGTTCATGGGTAAATCCCTTGACGAATACCGACACGAGAAAAAGCAGCAGGGTCAGACCGATTACGATCGCCGACGAGGGATCGTACAGGGTTGAGTCTTCGTTAGGCATGGGTCTCTCCTTGTTAGGAAATTGCATAACGCCGCCGAGTTGCGCTCGGGACCTGGACGGGTCCCTTCGACTGCACTCAGAGCAGCCTACCCGTCCCTACACAGTCTGTGGCGATGCTCGCTTTACGGCGCTTCGATTAGTTCCATTCTGCCTTCGCGGGTGCGGTGCAGGACCATCACTTTGCCTTGAAGGTCGCGGAAGACAAAAACGTCGCGATCGCGGAAGTGAGCTTCCTTGATCGCCTCTTCGAGAGTCATGGGACGGACAGCTACGGCATCTTCTGTGCGTACGAGGTGAACTTCGGTGGATTTCGCAACGGCTGGAAACTTGTGTACGACGAGTGAAATCTCGGCAGTCTCTTCAAGTCCGATGGCAGCCGGCAGACTGTCCTGGGTGCCCTTTCCGTTCCACTTCTTGTTGTGGTTCTTCTGCTCGTGGCGTTTCTTGCTTCGCCAGCGAGTCTTGTATTTGACCGCCTGCTTTTCCAGGTGATCGATAGCCTGGTTGATGGCGGACTTCATGTCCCCGGCCTGAGCGATCCCCACCAAAGGTCCGTTGCGCGGGCTGATGGTGATTTCCGCCTTATGGCGGTGCTTTTCGATGGCCAGAATTACTTTGCTGTCAAATTTGTCGCCGAGAATCTTGCGGATTTTCGTCAAGCCGGTTTCGACTGACTTGCGGAGGGTGGGAGTGATTTCACACCTTCTGCCGGTGAACTCTACGTTCATGGGCGCCCCTTTCTTTCCAGGCACTGACATTGAAACTGGTGGCGCTCGCGGCTCGGACAGCAAGATGCCGTCCGGACGGCCGGCGGGACGCCGGCGCTACTTTTTGACTCGCCGTTGATGGGTGCTGGGGATGCGCATGTCTTCCCTATATTTCGCTACGGTGCGACGCGTGACCTGGATGCCCTGCGACTGCAAAATGCGGGTGATCTGCTCATCGGTCAACGGCCGGTTCGGATCTTCCTCTTCGATAAGCTTCTTGACGCGGCGCTTGAGGATAAGCAACGACGTGTTGCCACCCTGGGGGCCATTCACGCTTTCGCTGAAGAAATACCGCAATTCGAAGACGCCCTGCGGAGTGTGAGCGTACTTGTTGGCGACGGCTCGGCTTACCGTGGAAGGATGCACTCCGATCTCCTCGGCGACTTCCTTGATCATCATGGGCTTAAGCTGGTCGATTCCCTTCTCCAGGAAATCCTGCTGCCGGGTGACGATCGAATAGCAAACCTTGGTGATGGTCTGCTTGCGCTGTTCGATGTTCTTGATTAGCTGAATAGCGCTCTTGTACCGTTCTTTCACGTAGTTGCGCGTGTCTTTGTCGTTGCCGTCTCGGGTAAGCAGGCGCTTGTAGGCCGGGTTCAGCCGTAGCACCGGTACATCGTCCTCGTTCATCATCACCAGCCATTCGTCGCCGTGTTTGATGAATGCCACGTCGGGCTCAATCAGGCGGGGCTGGCTCTTGTTGTAGCGCAGACCGGGGCGTGGATCGAGGGTGCGGATGTATTCGAACGCCTCCTGCACCGCTTCCGGCGGCCGGTTGATGGCGCGGGCAATTTCCTTGTACTGCTTGTTCTGAAGAGCGCGCAGATGCTGGTCAACGATTGCCGCGGCGTCGGAAAGCACCTGCCCAACTGCTTCGCCGTTGCCATTTTTCTGGCTGGTCAACTGCTGCTGGTGATAGCGCAGTTGATAAAGCAGGCAATCGCGCAGATCGCGGCAGGCGACCCCGGGAGGATCCATCTGGCGTACCAGGTCCAGGGCTTCATGCAGATCTTGAACATTGAAGCTGGGCTTGTAGGCAGCCTGGGAGGACTTACGCAGCGGAGCAGTGGCAGCAGGCGAAGCAACCGCGGCGGATGGCGCCGGCTTTTCCAGGGAACTTGCCTCGGGAACCAAAGGCTCTTGTGCGGCTTCGGCGATGGCCTCTTCCGCGCCGATCACTTCTTGCGCTGCGCCATGGCCGATCCCAAAGTCGCCATTGGATGAATTCAAGGTGGCGGTCCGGGACCAATCGGGCTGGACATCGCCGGTATCGCTCAGAGAACCGTCGAGACCTGCAGCCTCGAGATTGTCCTCTGCGCCTTCTGTATCGTGTGTGCCTGAGCCGTCGTCGGTGGCAAGGCCAAGCGCGGCTGCTTCCTTGACAACATTGGCGGCGATCGTGGCATCAACTTCGGGCGCAGCGGGAGGGGCGATGCCTAGCAGCTCCTCGTCGCTGGCGATCAGGTAGCCATCTTCACTAAGGTTGCCGATGATGATTTCGGCAGCTTCCCGCACTTCCGGAGTTACCGAAAGGGCTCCAAGTTGCCAGGCCAGGTGGTCGGAGAGAGTGGTGGGCTTGGAAAGAAAATTCTCGAATGACGGGCGCTCGATTTCTTCCATCTCGCCGCGGCTGCGATAGCCGGGATCGAGATATTCCTGGAAGAACGAACCGAAATCGATTTCCTCGAAAGGATCCTTTTTCTCGACGGCGGTGATGGTGTTTTCTTCGGGGGCAACCCGTTCGCGCTCTTCCTCGCGGCGCACGGCATCGTCGAGAAGAGGAACAGAGTCTTCCAGTTCTTCCAGAACCGGGTTCTCCACCATTTCTGCCGTGATCATGTCACGCAACTCAAGCTTGTTGAGGGCCAGTACGCTGACCATCTGCACGAGGCCTGGAGTAAGAATCTGCCTCTGCGAGACTTTCAAATGCAGCTTGGGTTGGAGAAGAACCATAAGTCAGTCGTCGGTCGTCAGTCGTCAGAAAGCAGTCGTCAGTCGTCGGTCTTCAGTCGTCACGAAAAACAGTCTTATGAAAATCAGTTGCCAGTTCTCAGTGGTCAGTTGTTGGCCGATGAATGAAGACCGACGACTGACGACTGCTTTCTTCACACTAGCGAGAAACTCTCGCCCAGGTACACCTTGCGGACTTGCGGGTCGCTCGCCAGTTGCTCGGGCATGCCCGCGGCTAAAATCCTTCCACCGTCGATAATGTAGGCCCGATCCGTGACCGCGAGGGTTTCGCGGACGTTGTGATCGGTGATCAATACGCCAATTCCGCTTGCCTTCAGATCGCTGATGATCTTTTGCAGATCAAGCACCGCGATCGGGTCGATGCCGGAAAACGGCTCGTCGAGCAAGATGAATGTGGGGTTGATGCACAAGGCGCGGGCAATTTCCACGCGCCGCCGCTCTCCCCCGGACAGGGCGTATCCCCGATTTTGGCGGATATGCTCCAGTCCCAACTGGTCAATCAGCTCTTCCATCTTTTCCCGGCGCTCATGCCAGGAGATGGGCTGGGCTTCCAGCACGGCGAGGATGTTTTCCTCAACCGTGAGCTTACGGAATACCGAAGCTTCCTGAGGGAGGTAGCTGATACCGTACTGGCGTGCCCGCAGGTACATGGGCACGTCGGTGATTTCTTCCTCGTCGATAAGCACCCGGCCGGTGTCGGGGGGTATCAAACCGACAATGGTGTAAAACGTTGTGGTCTTGCCGGCGCCGTTAGGTCCAAGCAAACCAACAACTTCGCCCTGCCCCACTCGAATGCTGACCCCATTTACAACCCTGCGCCCACGATAGGATTTGCCGATTTCGTCGGTGGCCAGGGTACGCATTTAACGTGCCACTCGCGTCTGAGTGACTGTTGGGGATGAGTTATCGCCTTCTACCAGGACCCTATCATCGTGTCTAAATAAAGTCAACGAAACCCCGGTAATCTTGCCATGTTCGGCATCAAAAATGCTAGGCGGTCCACCGGTCAGGACAAACTTGTCCTCGGATGCGGTGTAAACCAGCTGGTCGCCGGTCGCCTTTCGGCCTGGCTGGGTGATGATCACCTGATCTTTGGCGACGATGTGATCGATCTTCCCTGTTCCACTTCCCATTCCTGCTGTGATTCCTGAGCTACCCGCCGCAACAGACTGATTTGCTGAAGCTTGATCCCGCGCCTGGAGGAACACCTCCATCTCTCGCGAGACTATTGTGAGGTCGGCTCCTTTGGCTTGCACTCCTTCGTCAAAATGGGCTTTGCGTTCGCCGTCGGTGTAGCTGAACCGCGAGGATGTGATCTTTACCGGCGTGACTTTTCCACTCTTTTCCGTCTGAACCAACACGGTGGAAACCGATTGTGAGGGCGATCCCCTCGCGACTACTGAACGACGATTGCGATCGAACTCGATTGCCGGGGCTTCGATGACGTTGGCATCCTGCCAAAGGCGAGCATCTCCGCTGTAAAGAGCAATCGCCGGAGTGCTATGGGCCGTCATAGATCGCGAGGTCACATGGATCGGATCGGAGGAGGCCAGAAGAGCGCCGCCGGGCTGAGGTTTCAAGTCGCTGTAGGTGCTCTTGACGTCGCCGTCGGCGAAGGCGTCGCCGGTTGTCCGGTTCACACGCATGCTCCGCGCAGTGGTAGTCATGCCTCCGTCGACGATTCTGGGGGAAACGCTGAGAACCAGGATCTGGTCGGCGGGAGTGTAGGTGGCACGTCCACCCCAGGCCTTACGCTCGCCATCCTGGTAGGCAACGCTTCCCTGCTGCATGATGGAATCAATGCCGCCGCCGGGATGAAACGATGCGTCCAGCATGGTACTGGTGCTGACGCGATCAGGCTGGCCAGGGGATTGTGACACGATGCGAGCGTCGGGCGCGCCATGCACAGCGGCCAATTGCCCGAGGTCGTCGAAGCGGGCCTGATACTTGCCAGCCGTAATCAGGGTTTGTCCCGTGGCGGGTGCGATTGGGCGGAGTGCGATCTGGGCCGGCCCGGAGGTGTCAGCTCGCCGAAGAGTACGGCCGCCTGCCAGCACGAAATCGATGGCGGAGGCGGTAACTTCGACGTCCTGTGCTTCGGAGCTGCGTCCGCTGTCGGGAGCTTTGGCGGGTTGCTGTCGCTGCAGAACCTTCACGTTGTCTTTGGCTTGTACAGTGGATAGTACGTTCTTCCCGGTAAAGTTAAGGACGACCCGGCCGGCGCTACCCTGCATCGGCTGCGCGCCAGAATTCTCCATACGGACATCGCCGGAAAAGGTCGCGTTTCGCAGGGTGTCCTGGCGCTCCAGCATGAGCAATTCGAGTTGATTGGACTGAACTTTTGCCGAACTTGGTTCCTGTGACTCGACGCGAACGTTTCCACTGGCGAGAATGCGATCGACGGTGTTATCGGGACGCAAGAAGAGCGTCCCCTTGTCCGCCGATGCGTTCCTTGACGCGTTCTGGATTCGGGGAGAATCAAGAACGACCACGCGCGGATCCTTGTTGATGGCGCCGCTCGCCGCAGTCAGGGTTGCGGGCGTGGCGCCGTGGAACTCGATGGCAACCTGCGATTGCAGGACAAGGACCGCCGTATTGGCAAAATAGCTCAGCCCGACTGCCGAACCGTTGGCCTGGGGAATACTGAACTCTACTTTCTCGCTGGTGGAAGCATTCCCGGTCTTTTGATTAAAGAGCAGGTTGGTGGTGGTGAGATGGACCGGATTTTTTAACTCCCTGGGTGGGGCCTGGTCGGGATGCGTCAGACCGCCTGGGTTGGCCTCAAGATCCATCTGGACCTGGCCCTTGCCGATGACGTCGCCGGACTGGGGATCATATTCAAAATCCGTGCCATAGATCTGGTCGAAGCGGCTGGAATCGCGTCCATAAAGCGTGATGGTGACATCGTGCAACTCCGCCCGCCCACCTTGTTTGAATTGCACCGCCTTGCTCGCTTGAACCTTGAATAACGTGTGCCCTTGCTCGGAGCGCGAGACGGTGAAGCCCTGGGCGCTTTGCTGAACCTCAATTCCAATTTTTCCAGGGACCTCCTTGAGCGCGTTCTGCACTTTGTGGCGGGCATAGAAATACACGCATGCCACCACCAGCACCAGGCCAATGGCGCCTGCCGCAAACCAGCGACGGAGGCCGGAAATGGAAAGAGGCATGTGGTGACAGTGTAATTCAGGCTGGACCTTGCAGAATGCCTCTCCAGTGTTACTTATGAGCCCGCGGGGAGCTGCCCAAAAGCAGTTCTCAGTTCCCGGTTTTCCAGTTCTCAGACCGTTAGTCGAGGCATCGTCTAAACTCAGAAGACAATGACTAAGAACGCACCTGCTTTACTGGACTTGCAGAATGTCACTGTGATGCGGGGGCAGAAAATCGTTCTGGAGAATTTCAGCCTTCGCCTCCGCGGCGACGAACATGTCGCGATTCTGGGGCCGAACGGATGCGGCAAGTCGACTCTCATCAAGACAATCACCCGTGAATGCTATCCCGTAGTTCAGGAAGGGTCTTCGATGACCATCCTGGAGCAGGAACGCTGGGATGTTTTCGAGCTGCGGTCGCTACTGGGGATTGTTTCCAACGATCTCATGTCCAAATGCACTGGCGAGGCATGTGGACGAGATGTTGTGCTGTCCGGATTCTTCAGCAGCACTCGCATTTTTCCCCACCACACTGTCGACCCGAAGCACCGATCGCTGGCTGACGGGGCTTTAGCTCAATTGCAGATAATGCATCTCGCGGAGCGTCCGGTTGCGGAAATGTCGTCCGGGGAAGCCCGCCGTGTACTCATCGCGCGCGCTCTGGTTCACAAGCCCCGGGCGTTGTTGTTTGACGAACCGAGCAATTCGCTCGACGTATTCGCCCGCCATAGTTTGCGCCAGACCATGAGTTCGCTGGCAAGAGCGGGTATCGGGATCATTCTGGTTACGCACGATCTTTCCGACCTGATTCCGGAGATCGAGCGCGTACTTCTGATGTCGAATGGCCGGATCGTCGCGGAGGGACCGAAAGAGAGAATGCTTGAGCCTGAGCGTCTGGAAACTGTCTTCGGGATCAAATTGGAAGTGGCCCGGCACGACGGTTACTACCATCTATGGTGAAATCACGGAAACATTGTGATTTTCCTGGTGGGACGAGTCATCGGCACTCGTCGCTTTCGCCTGGCTTTTGAAATCCCGGATAGATAACTCCAGCCCGCCGTACTCTGGATGATCGTTGTTGTCGATGGTGAAAGCGATATCGAGATGGTCGCCGGGCCGCAGAGCCGCCTGCTGACAGCGCTCGGCCAGGTTCCATCCAAGAGCGTCGAAGGTGATTTTGTTTCGCCAGCTCCCAGTCGCCAATTCCCGGTTCTCAGCGACGGCCAGTTTCAGCTTCACATGTTTTTCTTTCAGGACTCGTGGAGGGGCAACCAGGCGGACGCCGCGGACGACGAAAACTGGCTGCGGATTTCCCACCCCGAAGGGCTGCAGGCGTTGCACGGCCTGAAAGAGTTCGGGATGCACCTGATCGAAGGATATTTCGGCATCGAAATTCAGTGACGGCTCAAAGTCGGCAAGAGTCAGGCGAGCCCGAGCATAGCTATCGAGATGGGCTCGCAATTCAGGCACACGTGCCGAAGGCAGCGAAAAGCCTACAGCGTGAGAGTGTCCGCCGAAGCGGGTGAACAATCCGGCGCACGATTCGAGCGCATTCAGGAGATGGAATGCGGCAATCGACCGGCCGGAGCCGTGTGCCTGTTCGCCATCGCAAGAGATCACCAGCGACGGGCGGCCATAGCGCTCCACCACGCGTGTGGCCGTAATGCCGATTACCCCGCGGTGCCAGCCCTCGCCGTCAATCACAATGCAAAACGCCTCACGCAGATCGGGTTTTTCTTCGAAACGTGATGTGATGGACTGCAGAATCCGACGTTCCTCTTCCTGACGGTCACCGTTAAGCCTGTCGAGCCGGTTGGCCAGTTCACGCGCCTGAAGCGGATCCTTCACGTTGAAGAGTTCAATCACGTCGCGAGCTACATCCATGCGGCCCGCGGCGTTAATGCGGGGCGCGATGCGGAATGCAACTTCTCCGGAGTTGAGGGTCTTGCCACCGAGCTGGGCGACTTCGAGCAATGCTTTGAGCCCAGGATTGACCGGGGATCGCAGACCTTCGAGTCCCAGCCTGGCAAAGACGCGGTTCTCCTCGACGAGAGGCACGGCGTCAGCAATGGTCGCGATGGCTACCATCTTGGTAAATGACCGCAACAGGCGTTCGTGATCTTTCTCCGGCATTCGGCGAGCGATTAGCGCCTGGGCGACCTTGAAGGCGACGCCCGCGCCGCATAGCGCTTTGCAGGGGTAGGAGCAGTCCGTTTGATTGGGATTGATAACAGCCAGCGCGGACGGAACACCCTGGGGGCCGGGAAGGTGATGATCGGTGACGATCAGATCGACGCCCAGCCTTTGAGCTGTCGCCGCCGGAGCGAAGGCGCGAATTCCCATGTCCACGCTGATGATCAGCTTGATGCCCGCAGCCGCGGCACGCTCGATGACATCGTCACGCATGTCGTAACCGTCGCGTATGCGGTGCGGAACATGAAAGTCGGCGGTACCTCCGCAAAGTTCAATCGCGGTTTTCAGGATCACGATCGCGGTCGTGCCATCCACGTCGTAGTCACCATAGATCAGGATGATCTCTTTGGCGTCGATGGCTGCTTCGATGCGATCAATGGCCAGCTTCATCCCTGCCATCAAGTAGGGCGAATGCAGATGAGAAAGCGAGGGCGCGAGGAATGGTTGGGCTGCGTCGGTTCCGTTGATGCCCCGGGTCAACAAGAGACGTGCGACCGTGGCGGCAAGTTCTGGATTTTTCAGTCCCAGGGATGTTTGCGCGCTCAACGCCGCGGCGAAGGTTAGCACAGAGGCTTCGTCTGCGGTTTTTAGAGCCCAGCGCATGGGAAGGGAGATCTCAACTTTCGGGAAAATCAATTATAGCGGTGAGCGTCGGGTTGGGCTGCTCAGATGCCCCCTCTCATCCTGGAGGTCAGGAACTTTTAACCGCAAAGGACGCAAAGAAATCGCAAAGGGCGTGAAGAGACCCGCTTCCATATCACTATCGCCATCAGATTTCGTCGTCTGGGCCGGGTTCGTCGATGGGGATGCCGCCGAAGTCTTCGGAGAGCTCGAGCAGGCGCTGGTAGTGGTCGTACCAGTCGGTGGAGGCTTCGTAAACCATCATGATGCCCTGGTGAGCGAAGCCTAGCTGAACGAAGCCGGTTTTGCCCACGTAGGTTCGCAGCCAGCGCGCCTCTTCGACGTCTTCGTCGCTGGTGAACTCAAGACTGCCTAAACGCTCGACCATCTGATCGAGCTCTTCGCGGCGAAGCGTCCAGGAATCCATCGTGAGGAAAGGAGCGGCAGCGGCTTTGGCCAGCTCTACGAAATCCTTCCAGCTGTCGGGATTGTCCTCAGTCTTCCAGACGACGCTCTGGACTTCTTCGTAGTCGACATAGCCGTGAAAGCGGCGCATGCCGTGGCCTTCGACGAAGGCAACCATGTCGTCTTTGAGGCCGGCGAGGTTGTCGGGCGATGGAGACATTTGTTGGTTTATTTCTGCATTGTATGCCTGAATTTGGTCGTTTGTCGTTGGTCGTTCGTCGTCGCCTCTTGCGATATCGGGTGCGGGTGCGCTCGAGATTTCGCCAACGACCAACGACGAAGGGCCAACGACCAGGCCCTGTGCTACACTACCTGTTTCACAAATCACCTCGATCCGCGCTATGCTTCTTTCCAAAGAATATGTGGGCTACTTGGCCCGCGAAGTCACCAAAAAGCTGATTGCGGGCGGGCACATTGAGACCAAAAGCGTGCCTGCCGTCACCGAGAAGGTTCACGCCTCGATGCTCGAAGAGCTGTCTCTGGAGGACCGCATCAACGACGAAGTGCGGGTCATCCTGGAGGCGTACTCCGAGGAAATGCGCCGCAGCGGCGCCAACTACCAGGAGATGTTCCGCAAAGTGAAGAGCGAACTGGTGCGTAAGTACAAGGCGGTGCTGTGAGAGTCAGCCGCGACAAAGTGAATAAAGTTGCACACGTGGTGACGGACGCGCTGGCGGAAATTGACGCCGTGGATTTCGTCGAGGACCGGAATACGATCCGCCTGGAAGTCCGCAAGATTCTCGAGGACCTGCTGAATCAGGAAGCGAAGATCGACCAGGCTGCGCGCCAGAAAATCGAGAGCCAGAAGCGCACGATTCTCGAAGGCAGCCAGGAGTGGGACATCCTCTACCGCAAGTATTACAACGAGGAAGTGAAGAAACTGGGGGTTTAGTCTTCGGCCCCTGGTCTTTGGTCGTCGGTCGTTGGCAAAACCTATCTTGTCCTTTCCAAACGACGGAACGTCGACCGCAGCACCCTTCGATTTCTACTTCACACCCTTTTCCGGATTCCATGAACCTTGCAGCTTGCGGACAAAGATGATTTGTCCCACGTGATAGGCGTTGTGGGTGCCGATGTGGGCAATTTCCGACCCCCAGGCAGCCAACCTGGCGTCATCCGCGGTTTCGACGATCTTCTCCAGATCGATCATGACCTGATCGAGCTGTTTGGTGGTATCGGCCCATTTCTTGCTGTCAAAGTTGTTGAAGGTTTCTTCGTTGTTACCGCTGAATTTCTTCTCCGGTTCACCCTTGAACTTTTCCAGTTCGCGCTGGTTCCAGAACAACAAGTGATAAGTCAGCTGCCCGACCGAATGGTTGCCGCTGCTGCCATCCTTCCAGTTGGCCTGCTCTGCGGTCATTCCTTCCACGGCCACGTTGATGGGCACGAACCAGTCTTTCTCGCTGTGGGTTGTGCGCAACTGCTCGAGCAGGACACTGCGCAACGTCGCAGGCTTTGGGGTTTGCGCGTAGGCATGGAATGACAGGGACAGCATGAGAAGCATGATCACGGTTTTCATAGCGGCACGATCCTCCAGGAGATCGTAAAGAAGGATAGACGTATCCGGCGCGATTTTGGCTTTGTATTCGATTTTTTTCATACTTAGCCAGGTTTCCAGTAACCCAACCCCGCAAATGGCGGATACTTCCGCGCTCCTGATCCTTCATGCGCTGGGCCGACCCGCGTGGGGTAGACTGGGCCATGAAAACATTTATTTTCCACGCAGTCCTGATTACTTCGCTGGTCATTGCCGGGGTGACCGTCGTGTCAGCTCAGGTGACGCAAACACCGGAAGTAGCAGTTCGGCAGGCGAACGTCGAAGAAGTCGCAGCCTTCATCCACAACGACCCGAAAGAAATGGCGCGTTTGTGGTCGGAGGATTTCGTCGTTACCAATCCCCTAAACAAGTTCGTAAAGAAAGAGCAGGTTCTGGGGATGGTCAAATCCGGGTTCCTGGTGATCACTTCCTACGACCGGCAGATCGAATACGTCCGGGTCTATGGCGACACAGTCATCGCCGCTGGCAGGGAAACGGTGATTTGGGGCGGGAAGATGCCCAACGCCGGGAAAACCGAGCATCTCCGCTTTACCGGGATATGGATGAAGCAGGGTGGACGCTGGCAAGAGGTCGCCCGGCATGCCAACATCGTCCCCCAGCAATGACTACCGGCAATGGCCAGATGAAACCCGGCAACCAAGTGACGGACCTGGTGAAGCAGGCGGCCCGCGACGCCGGGTTCGAACTGGTTGGCATCGCTCCCGTGTACGACTTTGAGGAACTGGACCGCTTCCGGGAGTGGATTGCCGCGGGGCGGGCCGGCGAGATGAAGTATATGGAGGCTCGCAACGAGGCGGGCAATCTCAAACGTTCATCTCTGCGTTCGACCGTGCCCTGGGCTCGCAGCGTGGTCGTCTGCGCCATCAACTACAACACCGCCCAGCCTTACTCCACCCAGGTTGAGGACCCGGATCGCGGGTGGATCGCCCGCTACGCCTGGGGACATGAAGACTATCACGATGCGGTAATCAGGAGACTGCGCGTCGTCGAAGACCGGCTCCGGCATGCGGTTCCAGAATCCTCTACGCTGCCACTGCAAACCTGGTGCTATGTCGATACCGGACCGATTGTTGAACGGGTATATGCAAAGTACGCTGGCGTGGGCTGGATCGGAAAGAATACCTGCATCATGAATCAGAAGATTGGGTCGTGGCTGTTTCTGGGCGTGATCCTTACTTCGCTCGAACTGGAACCGGACTTACCTGCTCCGGATCGCTGTGGCACCTGTACGCGCTGCATCGATGCCTGTCCTACCGATGCGTTGATCGCGCCCTATCAGCTCGATTCCAACCTCTGCATCTCGTATCTCACCATTGAAAAGCGAGGCGCGATTCCGGAGGAGATGCTGGAGGGCCTGGGACGCCACGTGTTCGGCTGTGACATCTGCCAGGATGTTTGCCCGTGGAATCGCAAATCTCCGGTCACGAACGCGCTGGAATTTCAGCCGCGGGATGGGTTGGTGAATCCTGCGCTGGAATGGCTGGCAGAGATGACGGCGGAGGAATTTCGCGAAAAGTTCCGCCGATCGGCAGTGCGCCGGACCAGACGCAGCGGCCTGAGACGAAACGCAGTGATTGCAATGGGAAACAGCGGAGACCGGCGCTTCGAACCCTTGCTCGAGAAGTTAAGAACGGATGAGGACCAGATCGTGGCTGATTGCGCGGACTGGGCAGCGAAGAAGATTTCGCGGACATAACGATTTGTTCAGCGTGGTAGCATCCTCTGCGTCAGTTTTTTTACCTCCGGTCGGATCATGCCCCGTATCTGCTTCACTTCGCGGTTAATCGTTTCACTCCTGATCTGCGCAAGTTCTGTGTGCTGCGCAGAGCCTGTGCCGGCGACAACGCGAACCAAAGAGGCTAAATGGCTGCGGATCAATTCGGCGCACTTTTCCGTGCTGACCGATGCAGGTGAGTCCAAAGGCCGGGAAACGGTCACGCGCCTGGAACAGATGCGCGACGTCTTTGCGCAGCTCTTCCGCAAGACCAAACTGCGGCTGCCGGAACCTCTGGATGTGGTTGCGGTTCGAAGCGACGAAGAGTATATCCGGCTGGCTCCGCTTTATCAGGGACGTCCGATCTCCGCTCCTGGATTTTTTTTGGCCGGTGAGGACCGCAACTTCATCGTGCTCGATCTCGCCGCGGAGGACAGCTGGCGGGCGGTCTCGCGCGAATTTGCACTACTGCTATTGAATTTCAATTATCCCCCGACGCAGGACTGGTTCGATGAGGGCTTCGCACAATATTTTTCCAGCCTGCGACTGGGAGACAGCCAGGCGCAGGTCGGCGGAGATCCCATGCAGAACCTGCCCTGGGAACACCAGTTGCCGGGCCAGGCATCCACAGTTTCCAACTCGGCGAAAACATTCGTGGAACTGTTAAATCACGAGTGGTTACAGATGCCGGAGCTGTTCACGATGCGCGCGGCTTCCTCGAGCAAGCCGGTTTCTGGCAACCATGCGATGCCCCCCCTGTTCTATGCGCAGTCGTGGATCGTGATGCATTACCTGCTCAGCCAGAACAAACTGTCGGATGCCGGAAGCTATTTCGGCCTGGTTGAAATTCAGAAACTCCGGGTTGAACAAGCAATACAACAGGCCTTTGGCGCGGCTCCCGCGCAATTCGAGCAGGCAGTGAAAGACTACTTCCACGCGCTGTCATGGGTGCAGCCGCCTCCTTCGAATCGCAGGACAGCGAGTGCGGCGCCCCCGGCGAACTCTACGTATCAATCTATTTCTGTGCTGGATGCGAGTCAGGTCGGCAGTAGCGTCGTGGATATTACGGATGGTCAGGCACAGGCGCTGCTGGCGGAAGTAATGGTTCGACTGCCGGAGCACCGGGACCAGGGAGAAAAGGATCTGCAAACAGTTATCGTCGACCCGAAAGCAGACAACGCGATTGCGCATCGCGCATTGGCCTGGGCGCACCTCGAAAAAAAGGAATTTGACGACGCGAACGAAGAACTTGCTCGCGCCATGGAACTCGACGGACGCGATCAGTGGGTGCGCTACTACCTGGCATTGGCCAAGTTCAAAGTTTCACAGACCACGCGGAAGCCGATTCAGGGAGTCTCGAATTTGATTCAGGACCTGGTGGCGGTGATCGACTGGAATCCCGACTTTGCCGAGGCTCACAACATGGTCGCGATGGGACGCCTTGAAGGCGGCGGCGTTCATGCGGCAACCGATTCGATGCGAGTTGCGATCCAACTCAGCCCACGCAACCAGCAGTACCTGCTGAACATGGTGCAGATCGATTTTGCCGGGAAGAAATGGGACGACGCCACCACTCTGCTCGAACGCCTCAAGGATAGTCCGAATGCGGAGATCGCTCAGGCGGCGCGTAAGAATCTGGCGGATCTGCCAACACTGAAGAAGTATGGCGTCCTGCCGCAGCCGGATTCGCCTCCGGCCACGGCCGCAAACGGTCCTAAAACTTCCGTCCAGAAGTCTGCTCATCCTGGTGTTACCCCAGCTACTGCCGCCCCCGCCAATACTACCCCGGCCGACGAAGATTCCGACTCTGATCAAAGCGCTGCGGCTCCGGCGGAACCGGCTCTGGACAAGCGCAAGGTCTTGTTCCTGAAAGGTAAATTGATGGCTGTGGACTGCCGCCAGAGTCCCGCAGCAACTCTCACCGTGAAGGCAGGAAGCAGAACTCTCAAATTGCATACCGATGACTACAAATCACTGCTGCTGGTCGGTGCAGACGAATTTTCCTGCGAATGGATGGATCGCCCGATCGTGGTGAATTACAAAGCCGGCGGGAAAACTGATGGAGATCTGGTTTCAGTGGAAGTTCAGTAACGCGTATCTCGAGCTGTTCAAGCGAAGAAATACTGTCCAAGAATGAAAACCCTCCCAGGGGAAGCTGAGAGGGCTCGCAGTGGTTGAACCTGGGACACTGTTATTGCACCCGCACCACATTACCTGCCTGAAAGCCCTTCGGACCTTTGAGCAGATCGAACTCGACCGTTTCGCCCTCGTTCAGAGTGCGATATCCGTTTTCCTGAATGGCGGAGAAATGAACAAAAACGTCCTCCCCGGTTGAGCGCTGGATGAATCCATAGCCCTTAGCCCCGTTGAACCACTTTACTGTGCCCTTCTCTCTCACAAAAAACTCCTTTCAAATCTAATGCGTGGTTAAACTTCGCTTTTCTCCGTGGAGCTCATGCTCCTTTACTACCCCCCTCAAAGAAAGCCGAAGCACAACCGGTCCGTAAACAAACGAAAAATCAAGCCAACAAAAATAGCTCCGTCGCTTGAGCCGGAGTTGCAACCCCGGCACAAACTTTTGGAGCCATCATGGTGACGCGAGTTTTGACCGCTGGATACAAACCGTCAAACCCCAAGCAAACATACTCGCTGGCCGAATTATGACCGGCGAGCAAAAGATAATATTCAGGAAGTTCGTTTCTGGCAAGAAAAGAAATCGCCACTTAAATCGATAAACCAAAGGAATTTACTGGATAAGAAGCTTTCAGGCGTGTCAGCCGCACCCGGGGAGGCTTGCCCCCTCGTGCGGGAGTACATCGCAACTCTCTGATAGGATTAGAGAAAATGCTTCGTGACCAAGAGTCAAATCCACCGGCCCCGCCTGTCAGGGCGCCCTCCTCTTCCACCCCCGCTGCGGCTGAAAATCGGTACTCCGGGGTAGTCGGTTCGACAGTGAAATATTTGTTACGTACGGAGGTACATACGTTTGCATTCTCTGTCGCGGCGAATGCCCTGCTCTCGTTTTTTCCCTTCGTTCTGCTGCTGATGACCCTGATCCGGCGAGTATTCCGGTCTCCGGTGATGTATGACGTCGTGGTGCAACTGCTACGAGATTTCCTGCCTGCCGGACAAGATTTTGTAATTCGCAATTTGAATGCGCTGGTTGGAGCGCGCAATCAGGCGCAGGTAGTGTCGTTAGTAATTCTCCTGGTGACCTCAACCGGAATTTTCCTCCCGCTGGAGGTGGCATTGAACCGCATCTGGCGGTTCCCTAATAACCGGTCGTATCTGGGAAACCAGCTGATCGCTCTGTGCCTGGCATTCAGCTGCGGAGTTCTGGCCTTGCTATCGATTGCCTTGACTGCGGGAAACATCGGCTTCCTGGAAGCCTCGTTGCGAGGGCACGGACCCTTTGTGGTCCGTCTCGGCGTTTTTCTTATGATGAAGATGTTCGCCATCTTTGCCAGCATCGCAATTTTCTTTCTTATCTATTGGCTGCTGCCCAATGGAAAGATACGCGCCCGGACTGTGCTGCCTACCGCGGTGATCATGGGACTGCTATCCGAAACTTTGAAGTACGCCTATGTTTTGGCACTGCCTCGACTTAATTTTCAGGAAGTCTATGGCCCGTTCGCTCTGTCAGCGAGTCTGATGTTCTGGGCCTTTCTCACCGGACTGCTGTTGCTGACGGGAGCGCACTTATCGGCAAGGGAGCGACAAAGAGTGTAGGCGCGAGCGTCCCGCTCGTGCAGCGGGTGGAGGACGCTGCGGTTGCTTCTCGAAGCTGATGCCCGTTCGACATTGCCGCTCCTGCACGAGCGGGACGCTCGCACCTACATTTCTCGCGGGGTGTTCATCCATCACATTCCTTTGTAACCGGTGACACATCTTGCTTCTTCTCTTATCTCTAAGATTTGTGCTGATTCCCTGCCCTTCTGGTCTCGTTTGAAATGAGGCCTTTCGTGCCGTGGTCTTTGCGCAGGCTGTTCGCGCTGGGAATTCATTGTTTCCGGCAGTGCAATTTTTTCCACCCGTGGTTGGCCAACAGATAAGTCCCGGGATTTCTTCCGCGCCGATTTCCAGTTTGCGTCGGCTGAGCCGGAGTGCCTTCGCGGGCCAGAGTCGCGGTACAGAACCGGATCAGCCGTCGCACTCTTGCGCTGGCAATCCAAAGAATGGCGCGGGAGCAGATTTTGGCCGTCATCCTTTTTCTAAATCGAAGACCGACCAAAACTTTGCTGGTCCTGACCGTGCTCATCGCGGCTGTCTTTGAAGCGAGCGCGGGCGGTCCTCGCCACATTGCTGGTACCGTTTCCTTCGAGCCCGCAGCCAAGGGCACGCCGCTGACCTGGGCGGACGGGACGGTCACTTACTACCACCGATCGCGGGGCTTTCAGCCCGATCCTGTCGGAGGCAGCGGCGGACGCCCTGGTGGCTAACGCCTTCAGCCGCTGGACCTCCATTTCAACCGCCGCGACTGTGGCCAGGCGGAGCGGGCAGCTTGGCTGTGACCGTCCGTGTAACCGACGGTCCAGCAAGTTTCGCCCGGCACGTCCCCTGGCGTGTCGCTCGGGATGTCTCCCGGCCTGCCTCCCGGAACTGGGACTGCTGGAAGCTCTTTGACGAATCGTGACAGACCGCAGCCCCGCCCTCAGACAACTTTGAGCCCTCGTGAACACTACTTACTCGCGTTCACCCGGCAACTCGCTGCTATTGCCCGCATCTAACAAATCGAAGAAAACTGCAGCCCTCCTGTGTTCGACCCTCTGAGCGGAGGGGGCGGGCATGGGGGGAGCCGCGGTGACGCGAGCAGCTTTCCTCCCCCGATTTCGATAAACTATATCTATGAAATCAATGCTGCGTTTCGCAGTGGCGTTGGCTGCGATAGTTGTTGCTTCAGGTTTGTTATCGATAGCGGCATTCGCCGACGAAGGGGCTCTCGATCCGGCCCCGCCTAAGGGAATTACCACGGACGAAATTATCCGCCGCTTCGCAGCAAAAGAGACAGACTTCCAGCAGGCCCGCGATCAATACACCTACCGTCAGGACGTCAAAGTACAGACCCCTGAGGACGACGGCGAATATCACGAGATTTTCGACGTGCTTTTCGACGATCAGGGGAAGCGCCTCGAGAACGTTGTGTATGCTCCGCAGTCTTCGCTGGCCAGGATTCAGATGTCACCGGAAGACCTGGACGATATCCGGCACCGTCTGCCGTTTGTCCTTACCGCTCAGGAAGTGCCCGAATACCAGATTCTTTATGTCGGCCAGCAGCAGGAGGACGAACTGCACTGTTACGTTTTCGACATCGCTCCCAAGGAAATTGTCGGCAGGAAGCGCTATTTCCAGGGTCGCATCTGGGTTGACGACCGTGATTTTCAAATCGTGAAAACCTACGGCAAGACGGTTCCTGACATTCGCAAGAAAAAGGGACAGGAAAATCTCTTCCCCAAGTTCACTACCTGGCGCGAGCAGATCGACGGCAAGTACTGGTTCCCCACCTATACCAAGGCCGATGACACTCTTCACTTTTCAGGCGGCGACGTGCAGATCCGCGAAGTCGTGAAGTACAGCGACTACAAGCGATTCGGATCAAACGTGAAGATCACCTACGATGGCCAGGAAGTGCAGAAGGCGCCCGGCGACAAGGACAAGTCACAGCCACCACCCGACAAGCCCCAAAAATAGTTCCTGTCATCCTGAGCGGAGTCAGCCCATTGGCTCGCGAACGGGCTGGCGAAGTCGAAGGATGCCTCGCGGCTTAACGACCTTCTTACTGATGGAACGTCTGCGACCTTTCCCTCTGCGGATTTCGGAAGTGCTGCTGTGAGGGTAGAGGGGTCGTTCGACTGCGTAAAGGCTTCGCATTTGCGAAGCCCTCCCTCCGCTCAGGATGACAGGAGCGCGAGTCAGTGACCACCAAAGTTTAGGGCCTGGGAAGGGCTTAGTAAAAAAGATACTTGCGCCACTTGTCGTCCGAGCGGCCCATCAGGCGCATGATGTGGCGGCTGGTGTGCAGGTTAAACGCTCGCGGCTCACGCATCAGTTTCATGCCGGCCTCGGTGGGAAACTGATTGCCTTTCTGACGATTGCAGAGGTGGCAGCAAGCCACCAGGTTTTCCCAGGTGGACGCGCCGCCTCGCGAACGCGGCACCACGTGGTCCAGCGTCAATTCACTCGAAGGCAGCACCTCCGCGCAGTATTGGCAGGTATTGCGGTCACGCAGCAGAATATTTTTGCGTGAGAGTGCGCGAGTCTGATGTGGGATGCGCCTGTACTCAAGCAGTCGAATTACCGAAGGCACACGAATCGCCAGACGGGCGGCGTGAAGGAAATGTCCGTTCTCTTCCTCCGTCATCGCCACACCTTTCAGCACCAACACGATGGCGCGGCGCGCCGCACAAACGTTGATGGGCTCATACGACGCGTTTAATACCAGCACGGGCGCGTGCAGGGCATGGCCATTGCCTTCACGATGCGCTCCTTCGCGGTGCATCCCCAGGACGACGGAGGACGTGGGCGAATGACCGCGACTCGATCCGTTATGAAAAGACCCACCCATCGAATTGTTCCATTTTCCCGACATGCTCTTAATCGCAGCTATGGCACTTATGCCGCTTTTGCCAGGGTCTCTTCATCCTCACCGAAAGTCCGCAAGAGGCTGAGGGCCTTCGCGTCGACCTTCAGAGTTCGCGCTACTGTTGCCACATATATCTTGGATGCGCCCGCCCGGAGCAGAACCCGCGCGCATTCTGAGACTGTGGTGCCGGTCGTAAACACGTCGTCCACCAGCAGGATTTCACGCCCACTAACCAGGTCGGGCTTTCCAGCGTTGGGTTTTCTAACCACGAAGGCTCCGCGGATATTTTCACGCCGCTGATGCCTCGTGAGCCCGATTTGAGACCGGGTTTCGCGACGCCGTTCCAGAATGTCTGAGTGCAGTACCAGCCTGCCGGCCTCCGCGGAAACTTTCAGAGCCTCCCGCACAATCAATTCTGTTTGATTGAAACCGCGCTGCCGTAATTTACGCGCGTGCAACGGCACGGAGACAACCATGATCTGGGGTTGAGACCAACGCGACTCGAATACGGCAACAGCGTCCGCCAGCATGCGCCCCAGTACTCCAGCAGCGGGTCGCACCTGTTCGTATTTCAGCAAGTGGATCAACTCCCGTAATCCGCCGTCGTAACTTCCGTAAGCGACTGCCCGGACAAACGGCGGTGCCGCTCTTTGACACAGCCCGCAGCGAGCCTCGACGGCTTCGGTGACAACGGCGTGAGGGCTGAGCAGGCGCTCTCCGCAAACCGAGCAGGTACCGCCTTCGATCGGCTGAATTTCGGAAAGGCAGGGCAGGCAAACCGGCAGACGGGAGATGTTAGCTAAGGGGGTTCCACAAAGACGACAATCGGAGGGGAGGAGGGCGGCGAAGAGACTTTCCGCAACACCGCTCATGGAGGAAACCAGGGTGGACACCAGCGAAATGTCCCGCAGCGCAACCTTGGTCCCGGTCACCCGGATTGGGTCCCCGCAACTGCTGAAGACGAGCCTCCCGCTTCCGCCCGAAGCAACTCCATTGTCAGCGGGCGAACCTTCCTCAGTATAGCGGTACGCACTGCCCGAGGCAACGACTCAACCGTCAGGCAGCTGCAGCTCGTCCCGATTTAGACGACCGGCTCGATTCGATGCGCTTTTGCACCGGCACAAACTTGCTCTGAAATGTCCGGCAGGAACAATCGCCGCAACGCACCGGACGAAGAAAAAACAGCGGCAAGATGTACTTCTCCGCAAAGCTTCGGGGACGCGAACTGTAACCGTTGAAGCCGCCGCAATTTTGGCATTCAAAAAGTCTGGCGAACACGGCTGTACCTCTCGGTAAGACGGAAATTGCCCGTCATCATACCAGAATTGGCCACCAGCTGCCGATTCGGCATGTCATGATCAATCTGATTGGCCGCGATCGAGCCGCGCAGCCAGGCTCGCAACGCACGCCAGGTCTCGACGATACACTTGTAAAAGACCGGGTACGCGTGTTAAGGTGCGCCGTCGCATGCCTCACTTGAAATTGAAAGTCAAGCAACCCAGTTTGATGAGACCCAGCATTCCTTACCCTTCCAAGGATCCCCGATCATGAGTATCCCAGACCCGGAAAATACCGGGGACAATCCCAAGAAATTCAAACCTTATGTCCCGGAAAACATGGAGATGCGAGAGTTCACGCTCCGCGCGGTTCTCCTGGGATTGCTGATGACGGTGGTTCTGGGAGCAGCCAATGCCTACCTTGGTTTGCGGGCTGGCATTACCATCGCAGCCACGTATCCCGCTGCCGTTATCGCGATGGCGGCGATGCGGGCGTGGAAAGGGTCGCTGCTGGAGGAAAATATTGCCCGGACAGCGGGCTCGATCGGCGAGGGCATCGCGGCAGGGGCGATTTTTACCATACCCGCGTTTCTGATCGCCAGGGCATGGCCTTCGTTCCGGCCCGGCGAAGCTTATTGGAAATCCACTGCGCTGATTATGGTTGGCAGCGTCCTGGGAGTCCTCTTCATCTCGCTGGTACGACGGGTTATGGTGGAAGACCCTGAACTCCCCTTCCCCGAATCAGTCGCAGCGTCCGAAATTCACAAAGCAGGACAACGTGGCGCCGAGGCCGCAAAGTATCTGTTCTGGAATATTGGCGTGGGCGGCGTGGTTTACATGCTCGGGCGATTTGGACTGTTCGCCGCCGATAAAGACTTTCGCTTCGCCATTGGCCACCTGGGACGGAGTCAGGTTCGACTCGGCGCGGCGGGAAACACAAACGTCCTGGCCGCGGGCGGAGCCAGTACATTCGCAGCTCCAAGCGTTAGCCCGGCTTATCTGGGCGTGGGTTACATCATCGGCCTGCGCCTGGCCTCGATTCAGTTTGCCGGCAGCGTGCTGGCCTGGGGATTGCTCGTCCCACTACTCGTTTTCTTTCTTGGGCCACAGCTTAAGGAATATCTTCCGGCCGATACTCCCGATAACTGGGCAACGATTTCGGTCGCTGTGTGGAGGTTCATCGTTCGACCCATCGCCGTCGGCGGAATGCTGGTGGGAGCCGCATACACGTTGTATGGCATGCGGAAGAGCCTCACCGCAGGATTGGGAAAGGCGTTCTCAGACCTGCGGCAAACCGCCGAGCAACAAGCCAGGCTCTCGCGCACCGAACGCTACATGAGTTCGAAAACCGTCTTCGGGCTGATTGCTCTGATGTTCGTGCTGATGTGCTTTCTCTACATTCATATCTCAGGTCTGGTGTGGCCGGCCGTGTTAGCGGCAGTGGTCATGCTGTTCGTCGGATTTTTCTTCTCGACGGTTTCAGGAAGCCTGGTTGGATTCATTGGTTCTTCAAATAACCCCGTCTCCGGTTTAACGCTGTCGACCTTGATCATTGCGGCGCTCCTCATGGTCTCTCTGGGCGTTTCCGGAACCCCGGGAGTAGCAGCCGTCCTCGGAGTAGCAGCGGTAGTCTGCGTTTCGGCGTCGGTTGCCGGTGAACTTCTGCAGGATTTCAAGGTCGGGTACATCCTGGGCGGTACGCCTCGCACCATTCAGATTGCGGAGCTGATCGCCGTGGTGGTGGCCAGCCTGATCATGTACTTCCCGCTGATGCTGTTGCACGAAGCCAATATCCGGGCCGGCGGCATCGGATTTGGCGACCGCCAGCTCTCCGCTCCCCAAGCTGGGCTGATGGCTACGCTGGCGATCGGAATCGTCGGTGGAGATATGCCATGGCCGCTGGTGGTTGTCGGCATCTTCTTCGGAATCGCCATGATCATGATGCAGGTGCGCAGCCCCATGCTGGTTGCTGTAGGCATGTACTTGCCATTTGAAACAACCTTTGCAATCTTTCTGGGCGGAGTCTTCCGGTCGGTGGGAGACTGGGTGGCGCGACGCCGTGGCTTCAACGAAGCGCAGAAAGCGCGGGTGGAAAATGCCGGGGTGCTCACCGCCTCGGGCTTGATCGCGGGCGAGGCGGTACTCGGGCTGGTTTGGGCCGGCCTGCAATTCGCGCCTGCCTGGGCTCGCCCGCAGTTCTTCAGCCATCCGGCCTATCTCGCGGGCATCGCGGTGATGGTTGGTCTCGCAGCTTTGATGATCATGCTGCCCCTCACCAGCGCCGGCGACCCGAATGAACCGGCACCACCGACAGCAATGATGTAATGGTGCTTCAATGTGGTCGCGGGCTCCCGCCCGCGAGCTTTTTCCTTCGTGATCCTTAGCGCCCTTCGTGGTTTACTGTCTTAAATGTCCATCACCCGGAATGTGGATGAAATACGCCGGCGGATCGCAGCGGCGGCTCATCACGCCGCACGAGATCCAAACGAAATCACGCTCATGGGAGTGAGTAAGACCTTTGCAACGGAGCACATTGGAAAAGCTTATGCGGCGGGTCTCCGGGTCTTCGGCGAAAACCGGGTTCAGGAGTTTTCCGGCAAGGCTGCGTCCTTGACCGAATTGAAAGATGCCGAGTGGCACATGATCGGCCACTTGCAAACCAACAAAGCAACCCGCGCCGTGGAATTGTTTACTGCAGTTGATTCGGTGGATTCGCTGCGATTGGCGGAGAAGCTGAACAGCTCGGCTCAGCAAATTGGCAAGCAGCTTGGCGTGCTTATCGAGATCAATGTTGGTGGAGAAGCCGCCAAGAGCGGGACGACTCCCGAATCATCCGAGTTGGAAGAATTGCTGCGGGCGGCGCCGCGTCTGGATCATCTGGAATTCCGTGGCCTCATGACCGTCCCGCCATTTTCTGACGATCCGCAGGAAGCACGACCCTGTTTTCGCCGGCTGCGTGAATTGCGAGATGAAATCTCGGCTCGGAATCTGGCAAAAGTACACTTGAAGGTGCTCTCCATGGGCATGTCGCATGACTTCGAAGTTGCGATTGAAGAAGGCTCAACTTGCGTCCGCATTGGAACGGCGATCTTCGGGGAAAGAACTAAGCCCTGACCACAGAGACCACGGAGGAGCGCAAAGTTCGCTCCGAGACCACATGGCCCATACAAAAAGAAGTAGCGGGGCAGCTTATTTTCTGAAAGGATCGCGCAATTGGGATAAAACTCAAGAGCCATCGATCGACTCCCCAGGGGCACAGGGGATTTTGGGTTCCTCACAGTCCTTGGCAGCGTGTACTGCATCGCTCGCTATGGTTTTTGGCATTTCCTGTTGCGCATGACCCTCTAGTCCCGATCTCTGGATTTCAAACTGAGGCACTACCATCCGTGTAATTGGGTCGACTGCAGAAGAAATTAGTGGCCGGAGGTTGTTCGTTGACCGAGCAAGTTCAGGAGACACGAGGCCGTTCATTCGCACAATTACGGCATACTTCGATGGGATCTGCTCACACTTCCGAAGAAATTCTCGCTCGTCGGCTCAGGCAGATCAAGGTGCTGCATACTGTGATCCGGGCAATTATGGCTTCCTCTATTTTGGCCATGCCTGGTTTGGACAGTTTCGATGGGCGTTCGGACTGACGCTGTTAGTGGTGGCTGAGTGCCTGGTGTCGGCGGTCAACCGGGGCGATGTCCGCTGACTAATTTTGCCGCCCGCTATACTCACGAACGCACCGACAATTTCGACATTTATCTGCCGGTGTGGCTCGCTCGCCACAACAAATCTATCTTCGGCTTTCAGTTTGTTATGGGCGAACTTATTTTGATTTGGCGGTGGATCAGGAGGCCGGGGCTTTGACTTTTTCAGAACGCCTGACTGAAATTCGCACTGGTTTCGAGCGGCCGTTCTGGGTCGCCAATGTCAGCGAACTCTTTGAGCGGCTTTCTTACTATGCCGCCTTCGCATCGCTGGCACGCTACCTTCACGAGACATTGAATTTTCGCGTCGAGCAGGCGAGTAGTCTGACCGGATTGTTTGGAGGGTTGGTTTGGTTTTTGGCCGTGTTCGGCGGCACCATTGCCGACCGGCTCGGCTTTCGCCGGTCGCTTTCCCTGGCCTACCTTATCCTCAGTTGCTCATATTTTCTTTTGGGATCGATCGGGTCTCCGTGGCTCGCTCCGGTGCGCAACGCCATGCCGCTGGGTGTGCTGGTAACGTTAGTTCTGATGCTGCCGGCGCTTGGCGTTTCGCTGGTGAAGCCGTGTGTGGTCGGAACCACAGCAAGGGCTTCCAAAGAGAACGTTCGCTCCATTGGATATTCCATCTACTACACACTGGTGAATATCGGTGGTGCTGCGGGGCCTTATATCGCGTCCTGGGTACACCAGCACATGCGTGTGGAAAATGTTTTTCGGGTTGCGGCACTGAGTGTTTTTGCCATGTTCTTCGCGGTCCTGCTGCTGTTCAAAGAACCGCGCCGCTCCGACGACACTCAGCCCCCCGGCTTTTCTCAATCGGCGAGAAATTTCGTCACCGTCGTTACCAACCCGCGCTTCATGCTTTTCCTGCTCATCTTTTCCGGATATTGGGTCGTCTACTGGCAGGAATTCATTGTTCTGCCGCTTTATATTCACGACTACATCGACTCCAAAGCCAACACCGAATTACTCCTGGTCACGGGCCCTCTGACCGTAATCGCGCTGCAGTTGCTCGTCAGCTTGCTCACACAACGAATACCGGCGTTCCAAGCGATAACTCTGGGGACTCTCATTTCGGGATTGTCATGTCTTATTTTGATCGCGCGTCCTTCGGTTCTGATGGCTGTGCTGATGCTATTTGCGATCTCGGTTGGTGAGATCATCCAGTCGCCGCGATATTACGAATATATTTCGCGGCTCGCCCCGCCCGGCCAGCAGGGCACGTACATGGGTTTCGCTTTCCTGCCCATCGGAATCGGCTCACTGGTCGGAGGATGGTACGGCGGCAAACTCATCCATCACTTTGGCGAAGTGACTCACCAGCCAGCCCGCATCTGGTGGGCGATCACTGCCGTGGGAGTAGCTACCGCAGCGCTGTTGTGGATTTATGACAAGACCTTGAAGCCCGTGAGCGGCTCTCCTTCGACATAAATGGCTAAGCCTCTCGTCACGTCTGCAACATTCCGGACTCGCTCAAAAAGCCGCTGTTGTTTAGAATAGAAGTTTGCCCATGGATCTTTCTGCCATACAGTCCGCGCTCCGCGAGCGGAATATCGACGCCTGGCTCTTCTACGATCATCACCATCGCGATCCCATTGCGTACCGAGTGCTTGGGCTGCCCGCGGGCCAGATGGTTACACGGCGCTGGTTCTATCTGATCCCGGCCGAGGGCGAACCCCTCAAACTGGTTCACCGAATCGAACCCGGACATCTCGATACGCTGCCGGGCAGCAAGCGCCAGTATTCGGGCTGGCAGGAATTATTCGAACAGCTTAAGACCATTCTCGCCGGCTCTCGCGATATTGCCATGCAATATTCGCCCAACAATCTGGTCTTCACCGTCTCTTTGGTGGATGGTGGCACCATCGATCTGGTGCGAGGTTTGGGCAAAAATGTGGTTAGTTCGTGTGACTTGGTGGCGCTGTTTGAGGCCACTCTCACAGATGAGCAGATCAAGTCCCACTTCGCCGCTCGCGACGCCATTGACCCGATCACCGGCGCCGCCTTCCGCGAGATCGGCCAGCGCGCGCGCAATGGCGGAACCAACGAGTATGAAATGCAGCAGTGGATTCTAGAAGCGTTTCATCGCGAAAATCTGGTTGCCGACGATATGCCCGTGGTGGCGGTGAATGCCAACAGCGGCGATCCGCACTATTCTCCGCATCCCCAAAGTTCGAAACCAATCCGCGAAGGCGACTTCGTTCTGCTCGACATCTGGGCCAAGAAGAACACGCCCGGGGCCGTATACTACGACATTACCTGGACGGGTTTCGTGGGTACGTCTCCCTCCGATCGCATGCAGGAAATTTTCAACATCGTCCGCCAAGCCCGCGATCTGGGGATCAAAAACGTGAAGGCAGGCGTGAGCGGCGGCAAGCGCATGGCGGGTTGGGAAGTTGACCGGTCGGTTCGCGACTACATTACGACGGCCGGCTTCGGGCAATATTTCATTCATCGCACCGGACACTCCATCGCCACGGATGTGCATGCCAATGGCGCCAACATGGACGACCTGGAAATTCACGATGAACGAAGCATTCTCCCCAACTCCCTCTTCTCCGTGGAACCTGGCATTTATCTGCCGGAGTTTGGAGTGCGTCTCGAAGTAAACATGCTGGTCAGGCCCCAGGGAGCGGAAGTAACAGGTACAATTCAAAGTGAAATCGTAATCATTTGATGGCTAACTCTACGAAACCCAACGCAGCGGAAACGCCGACGCCTGCATCGCCCAGCATGGCAGTCATCGCTCCGGCGATAGCCTGGCTGATCCCCGGCGCAGGGCACCTGATCCAGAAGCGCTGGATTCGAGGTGCGCTGCTCATGGCCTCCATCAGCATCATGTTTGTGCTGGGATTGCTTATGCAGGGGCGAGTCTACCTGCCGAACGGAGGCGACATCCTGGACATTCTGGGATTTGTCGGCGACGTGGGTGCGGGCGGACTTTACATCGTCACGCGGGTACAGGACTGGGGACACGGCGCAATTGCCCACGCCACCGCCGACTATGGAACCAAGTTTTTGATCGTCGCAGGACTGCTGAATTTCATCAGCGTAGCCGATGCCTACCACATCGCCATCGGAAAAAAGCCGTGACCGGAAAAGCCGCATGACTCTGGAACTCTCCCATTTCAGCGCCGCCGTACTGTTCTCAGTATTCGCATCGGTAGTTTTTGGCATCACCCAGCGCAGCACCGCCAGGGAACAGATTCGCTACGGCCTGTATTGCTTCGTAATGTTTGCCGGCGGTGTTTTCGTGGCGGGATGGGTGATGTGGGTGTTACGGCATTGATCGGACCCCGGGCGTCAGGCGTCAGACCTTAACCCCTAAAATTTGATATTGGAAATTGACGAGCATTCCGTTGATTCAAAACTACGAACCTGAAGTCTGAGGTTCGACGCCCGGGTCCCGACGCCCTCTTCACCCTTCCCACACAAACGCATCGAACACTCTCTTCGTATCGAACCCCAATCTTTGATAGAGCGTTACAGCACGGGAATTGGCCTCGGTAACGGTGAGCGAAAGCAGGGAGAAATTCCGCTGGCGAAGATTACCGGCTGTGGCTGCGATCAACAATTCGCCCAGTCCGCGCGAGCGATGTTCCGGCAACACACACACCTGGGTCACGTGGCCAACATCGTGGCGCACCCGCGAACATAGGATAAGGCCAACCAGGCTGCGCGCGCGCTTGTGCACGGCAACGAACGATGCCTCGGGATCGAATGTCCCGCATCCCGGAAAGCGGACAATATTATTCAGGAATCGCAAGGATCCGCTCAGGGTCCGGTACTGATCGTTGATTTCTGAGTCGACATGACCGCGATAGGCGGTAGTAATCACTGCGGCGGCCGGCTGATAATCCTGCTCAGCCCAACGCCGGATCTCGATTTCAGGATCCATTGCTTTGGGAGTTTTCAAAGCATCGCTCAGCGGGAGAACCATGAACAGCCGCTGATGACGCTGAAAGCCCTGCTCGACGAATGGCCGCGCTACAACTCCCGCCTCGTGTACGAGCAACTGCGCCTCCACTCGATGAATTCCAGGTGACTGCTGCAAGGTCTCGACTACATGTAGCAGCAACCGCGACTCTACCTCGTGGGGATCCTGCAGCCGGCCATTACTGGCGACGAAAAGATCTCCAATCACACCCTTGCTGCCTTCATAGACAAAGAAGGCATAACCGACAATTCGCCCACGTTCGATTGCCGCGTAGCCGGGGAGGATTTTGGCGTCCACGTAACGCAGGATCATCTCTGCCGATCCGCTGTAATCCCATGAAAGCACTCGCGCCCACTCATTAACCTCAGCCTCCAGCAGAGGACGCAGGTCGGCGGACGAGAAGTGTCTGAGATCGAGAATCTCCAACGGGAGGCTCCTGAGTGGTTCGGGCTTGCTAAGCGCGCTCATGGCGGGCTGCGAACAAGCGAGTGTAGTGCTTCATCACAGCTCGAGGCAAACGGGGGGATATGGAGTGTAAACTGCTGCGGGCTTCCGGCTTTGCGCTCTGCACTCAGCATTCAGCACTCAGCACTCAGTCAACCGAGACTCTGCTGGCCCCGAGGTACATTGCATCCGCACCTCATTTGAAAATGGAGAGACTCATCCGAGCCATGTGTGGTTGTTCTGGGTTAAGTGCTGAATGCTAAGTGCTAAGTGCTAATTGCCAATCGCTAATTGCTGCATCCTAATTCCCGCTCTTCCCTGCCACCCAGTAATAGTCCAACCCCTGAGCGGCGAAGCTTCCCAGATACGTGACCCTGCGTCCTGTCGTCCACTTTGCGATGTGTTTCTGCCATCCTTCCCGCGCCACCAGCAGATGCTCGCCATCAGGGATTAGTCCCAGCTCATAGCGCGGAATACTTTGATTGCGATAAAACTGCAGCCCGTATTCGGTTTGACGTGGCAATCGGAGGATCGCAATCGGAAGAGACCGGTTGTCGACGCGGTTGATTTCCAACGCCAACGGGCGCGCGGAGAGCGTTGCGTCCAGAGCGGGAGCGCCGAGGCGAAGTACCGCGGCCACCGCCAGCACCACGGGAACGAGGGAAACGAAGCGCAACACACGCAGACCGAACTGGCCCCGTAATGTGATCACGATACCGACCGCGAGAACGACGGCAAATCCGAGAGAGATCGCTGCCGCGCGTCCCCACGGCAAAGTGTGCTGGAGGACGATGTATTGCATCATCAACGCCGCCACCACCGGCAGGGCTGCGACCAATGAATGCAAGACGATCAGAAGAAGGTGTGGACGGGCTTCTCCCTCCGCTTGTTCGGCCGCATTCTCTGTCACGTGTCGCCGCACATATTCGGCGAGCAGCAAAGTACCCGCCGGCAGGGCCGGCAGAATGTACCCTGGCAGCTTCGATGACGAGAACGAGAAAAATGCAATCGGGACAACCAGCCAGATCGCAAGAAACACCGGCAAAGGATCTCCAGAGCTGAGTTTCTCGGCTCGCTTTCTTGAACGCGCTTCTTTCCACCAGGCTCGAATACCCTCAACCAAGACCACGGCCACAAACATCGTCCACGGTACCAGCCCCAGTAACGCCACTGGCAGGTAATACCAGAACGGCTCGGTATGGTGATAGACGTCCCTGCCAAAGCGCGCCAGATTGTGTTCGAGAATGAATACTCTGAAAAATTCCGGATTCCGCAACTGGACCGCTCCATACCAGGGCAGCGCAACCGCACAAAACAAAATGACGCCGGGAATCCACAAGGTTCGCAGAATCAGACGATAATCATTTTTTGCCGCCGCAAACACCACAATAATCACTGCAGCCAGGAACGGCGCGACTGGCCCCTTGGCCAGCATGGCCAGTCCCATGAAGACGTAAAACAGCGCGAGGTAGCGTTTGCCGGCGCTTTCATGCCACGCGTACCAGGCCAGCATGGCAATCGTGAACATGGCAGCAAGCGGCATGTCCATTGATGCTGCATGCGCGAATCCGATCACACCGCTGGCTGAAGCCGTCATCAAGGCGCCGTCGAGTGGGAACCCGGAGAACCGGACCGCCTCGGACTGAACCGCTGGGCGCGGGCGTCGCAAAAAGAAATAGACGGCGACCACCATCAGGGTGGCGTCAACGGCTGAAGAAAGACGGGCTGCCCAGTCACTGACGCCAAATACTTTGTAGGCAAGTATGGTCTGCCAGTAGTAGAGGACCGGCTTCTCAAGCCAGGCCTTTCCGCCAAGCGTAGGCGTTATCCAATCGTGCCGCGCGAACATTTCCTGGGCTACCTGCGCGTAACGCGGTTCGTCGGCGCCGAGCAAGCCGAAGTATGACAGTCCAAAGAAGAACAGAAATCCGCAGAAACCGGCGAGCAGCAGTGAATCCGAGCCAAGACTCGGTCCTGAAGGCTTCGAAGCAGAGGAGGTCGATGTCGGGTTGGATGAAGGCGGCACGAGTCGACTATGCAGTGCTTATTGTACGGATGGCCCGAGCCGCAATTCTTTGATAATACGTGCTGCCGCAACCGGTAGCGGCCCATCGAGCGCGCATCCGCTGGCACATTGGTGGCCTCCTCCGCCAAACCGCTCCGCCACCGTCGCAACGTCAACTTTGCCTTTGCTGCGCAGGCTCACCCGAAAGCGGTCGTCTGCCAGTTCCCGGAAGAACAAAGCCACTTCAACACCCTGGATGGAAAGAGCGTAATTCACCAGGCCTTCGCAATCTTCCTCCTTGGCATGGCAGCGCAGCATCTGCTCCTGCGTCACCGAAATCCAGGCCAGCGCCCCTTCGCGATGCAGGTTGGAAAGCGCCGCGCCCAGCAGCCGCATCTTGGCGGTGGAATGTCCGAAGTAAACGTTGCGGGCACAGTGCGCCGGATCGGCACCCGCAAGCACCAGCTCGCGCGCCAGCTCGAAGGTGTGTTCGTTCGTGCCCTCGAACATGAACGAACCGGTGTCGGTGAGCACGGCAGTGTAGAGACAGGTGGCAATGTCGGCGGAGATTTTCACCCCGGCTTCGCGTGCCAGGCGGTACACCATCTCCGCCGTGGCCACGGCTTTGGGATCAATCCAGTTCACATGAGCGAATGGACGTCCGCTCATATGGTGATCAATATTGATCAGGAAGCTGTTCTCCAGCCCCTGCAGCCGGGTGCGCTGTATGCTGTCGCACTCCAGAATGATGGCAGCCTCGTAGCCTCCGTTAACCCGATCCGTCTGGACCACCTGTTCGGCAAATGGAAGGGGCTGGTAGATGCGCGGCACGCCGTCGCGCAAAACGACTTCCGCTTCTTTCCCCATGGTTCGCAGAATCTGGCAGCAGGCAAGGGCCGAGCCAATCGCGTCGCCGTCGGGCCGGGCGTGCGAAGTCAGCAGGAACTTATTACGCTGCTCGATTTCCTTGAGAACGTCTTTCAGCATGCTGTGAACCAGTCGTCAGTCGTCGGTCATTAGCCTCAGGCAATCAGTCCTCAGGCATTGGGTATCAGCACTGAGTCGTCGATAGCAATATTGCCGACGACCAAAGAATGCCGACTATTTTTTCATCTTTCTGGTTTTCCTTCTGGTCCGACCGAGCAGTTCATCAATTCTGGCCCCGTACTGGTCGGAGCGGTCCAGATGAAAATACAATTCCGGGGGACGACGCAAATGCAAGTTCTCGGCCACCTCCCGACGGATGTAGCCGACAGCAGCCTTCAGACCTTCCAGCGAACGCTGTGCCTCTTCGTCGCCTCCATCCAAGGTTACGTAAACCTGCGCCGAGCGGGAATCCTCGGCCAATACAACGCTGGTCACACTCACCAGGCCGATGCGCGGATCACCCAGCTCGCCTTCGACAATGGTTTCGATTTCCTCCCGCAGAGCCTCCCCCAGGCGCCCCCGATGGTATTTCGCGCCACGCTTCTCCACGCCCACCTCTTGAGTAAAACGAATGAGAATATCAGAAAACCAGGCCTGCTGCAGCGCTGCGGAAGGCAAAGGGTAGTGGCTCAGTTTCAGGGTGAACCCGGCGTCATATTGAGCTTTCGAAGCATCTGGCGCGGCCTGGATACACAGTTTGGCCGCGCCTGGTACGATGCGCGCAGGATCCTTCGGACTGAAGTCCCTCAGGATGACGGAATTTTCGCGATTTATTTTCAAACTGAGCCACCACCAACACAAGGTATCAGGTCAGTTTGAATGCGGTGCGGTGGCTAGCGTGCTTTTAGTGCCGCAGTAACGGGAGCTGGCGCGGGCCTGTTCAAGGCCTGACAAGGATAGCCTTCGATTTAGGCGTGGCGGAACTCAACACGGGGCAGGAAATACCAGAAGGTCCAGGGATGGGGGGAGGGGTTAGCCTTGGACCTTGTCACCGGACCAAGCAGTAGGTAGTACTGTGCGCTGCGGCAATCATGGAAAACTGCCCAATTTTAAACAGTTTTAAAAAAGTGGCTCTGAACGGTCACCGGCTCAGAGAAACTCCACAAACGAATCCGCGATATCGGCGCCGCCATTGTTTGCAATGCGCGTCGCGTGGCGCTCGACATTCTTCATCAGGCCGTCGAGATAGTCGCGCGAATCTGAAATACCAACCACGCCTAACGTGGCCCGGTTCCACAACCCGCTGGGATCCAACTCCGCAACCGCTACATTGAAATGGGCGCGCAACCGGTCTTTCAGGCTGCGCAGCACCTGGCGTTTGTCTTTGAGAGATTGTGCAGCTTCGATGTGCAGTTCGAGCGTAAGAAAGGCGATCATTTCAGTTTTCAGTCTTCAGTCGTCAAATAACCTGAAGACTGACGACCGATGACTGACGACTGTTTCTAAGCGATGGCTTCCGCTGCCACCTTCTCGGTCACGAAGGCCTCGATGACGTCACCCACTTTGATGTCGCCATAGTTGGCAATCGATATGCCGCACTCCATGCCGTTGCGCACTTCGCTGGCGTCATCCTTGAAGCGGCGGAGAGAACCGACCTTGCCGGTGAACACCACGTTGTTATCACGCAGCAGCCGGACTTCGGAATCGCGCTTGATAATGCCGTCTAACACCGAGCAACCCGCGATGGTACCCACCTTCGGGATGCGGAAGGTCTCCTTGACCTGGGCGCGGCCCTGGTAGGTTTCCTTAATCGTGGGCTCCAGCAAGCCGGTCATGGCGCGCTTGATCTCGTCCTGCAACTCGTAAATGATCGAGTGCAGGCGGATATCGACTTTTTCCTGTTCCGCGAGCTCTTGCGCTTTTCTTTCCGGACGCACGTTGAAGCCGATGATGATCGCGTTTGAAGCCGACGCCAGCAACACGTCGGACTCAGTGATCGCTCCCACTCCGGAGCGCAGAACTTTCAACCGGACCTTGTCGTTGGAGAGCTTGGTGAGAAGATCGCCAAGTACTTCCACCGAGCCGCCTACGTCCGCTTTCAGAATGATGTTCAGTTCCTTGGTGCCGGCAGTCTTCAGCTGTTCCGCAAGGCCCTCGAGAGAAACACGTGAGCTCTTGGCCAACGTGGCTTCGCGGGCTTTCTGCTCGCGATATTCGGACACGCCACGCGCTTTGTCGCGATCAGCCACAACTACAAACTGGTCGCCTGCCTGCGGCAACCCTTCCATACCGAGAATCTCGACCGGGGTGGAAGGTGGAGCGGTTTCGAGTTGCGCTCCGCGGTCGTCAAACATGGCGCGCACTTTGCCGTAGACATTGCCGACAACAAAGTTGTCGCCGTTGCGCAGAGTTCCGTTCTGTACCAGCAGGGTTGCCACAGGACCACGGCCGCGATCCAGCTTGGCTTCGAGAACCACGCCTGTAGCAGGACGATCCGGAGTGGCCTTCAATTCCTGCAAGTCTGCAACCAGGCAGATCATTTCCATCAGGAGGTTGAGGTTAGTTTTTTGTTTCGCCGAGACATCCACGAAGACCGTGGTTCCGCCCCAGTCTTCCGGCATCAGACCACGGTCAGCCAATTGCTTTTTCACCCGGTCCGGCAAGGCGTCGGGCTTATCGATCTTATTGACGGCGACAATGATTGGCACTTCCGCCGCATGAGCGTGGTCGATGGCTTCCAGCGTCTGCGGCATCACTCCGTCATCGGCGGCTACGACCAGGACGACGATGTCGGTGGCCTTGGCTCCGCGCGCGCGCATCCGGGTAAACGCTTCGTGACCCGGTGTGTCCAGGAACACAATCTGCCGGCCAAATGCGGGAGACTCTTTGTCCTGAATCGTTACCTTGTAAGCGCCAATGTGCTGGGTAATACCTCCGGCTTCGCCTCCAGCCACGTTGGTGAGGCGTATGGAGTCGAGCAAGGTGGTTTTACCGTGATCCACGTGACCCATGATTGTGACAACGGGTGGACGCGAGACGCCTTCGGCTGTAGTTCCTTCTTCACCCGCGGCGGCTTCCGAGACTTCTTTCGCAGCCTGCTCTTCGAAGGTGATCACATTTGTGTCCGCTCCGAAGAAGCGCGCCATCTCACTGGCGAGTTCGGTATCCAGGGTCTGGTTGATGGTTGCGAATACGCCACGCACCAGCAGGCGGGCAATCAAGTCTTTGGCGCGAAGACCCAGCAACTCTGCCAGATCCTTGACGCTGATACCTTCCGTAATGGTGATGCTGCGCGTGATCGGTTGCGGTTCGTTGGAGAGCGACAGCCGCGGCGGCGGCGTGTAGCCCTTCATCGGACCTTCTTTCACACCGCGCGGTACGTAGCGCTGTCCGGGCCTGCGTGAGGGTGCGCCAGGCCTGCTTCCTGGCCGGGGTGTCGGTCCGCCCGAAGGCACTGCGCCTGGCCCGACTCCCAGCGGACGCGAGCCCGTGGGCGACTGGCGCGTAGGATGCATCGGCCTGCGCTCGCCAGGACGGAGTGGCGGGCGATTCGTCGGCGCTCCGGGACGTGGACGCTGAAAAATCGGCTGTCCCGGCACCGGGCGTCCCGGCACCGGACGCATCGTCATGCCAGGCCCTGAGCCTGAGGGCGCTCCTGCGGGGCTGGGCGGAGCCGCTGGCCTCAGCGGAGCTTTGTAAACCGGACGCGGTCCAGTCTGAGGCACGATCATTCGCGGTGACGCTGGAGCTGATGGCGCCGGCCCTGCTGATCCGGTTGTTCCTGCCGACGCAGATGGAGACCCAAATGTCGAAGCGGGTCGAGCCGCACCTGGTGGCGGCGGGACTGGAGGCGCCGCCGGACGCGGCGTTGTAACCGCCGGCGCAGTCGGTGATTGCGCGGCCGGCGAAACCACTGGAGGCTTCGGTGCTACCGGAGGCGCTGGCACTACCGGAGCTGCCGCCTGCGGTGGAGCGGGAGGTGCTGGAACGGTAAAAGTCGGTCGCGGCGTGGAAGATGGCACAACCAGCCGGGGCGGCGCAGCCGCTGGAGCACTTGGCGGCGCTGGCGCCGGAGTCCTTACCGCTGGCGGCGCCGGCGCGACTGCGGTCCTGGTTTCTATGGGCGGCGCTGGTGCTGGCGAAGCCGTGGTCGTGGCAGGAGCCTGTTGCTTGCTAATGATGGCCTTTAATGCGTCGCCGGGTTTGGAAATCTGGGAAAGGTCGATCTTGGTCTTGATTTCGTCGGCATCGGCGCGGCCGGGCCGTGCGGTGCGACTGGAGGTCTGCGCCGGACTGGAACTGCGGAGACGCGCACGCACCTTGTCCGCTTCGTGGTCTTCGAGGGAGCTGGAATGGCTCTTCTTCTCGGTAACCCCGATCTCCGGAAGCACTTCGAGAATAGATTTGCTTTTAACTTCCAGCTCTCTTGCCAGATCGTTGATTCGAATCTTGCTCATCCGCCCTTTCGTCCTCCGGACCGTTTCCGCTAAGTCTTCATATCAACCTCACGGTGTCAGCCTCGGGCTCTCCGCACCCACCTTGCCTGGCGCGAGAGAGTTTCACTTACTGCTTTTCCTCTTGCTCGGTATCTGCTTGCTCATCTCCGGAAGCAACAGGCTCCCCGGGAGATTCGGGCGATTCAGCCTGCCCGGTGTCTTCTGCGGCCGCATCCGCTTCCACAACAGCGGCGACCTCCGCTGTCGCGTCGTCGTCTGAAGCTGCTGACTCTGCCTGACCGACCCCGGCTTCCTCATTTGCGGCCGATTCCTCGGCAGCCCCATCCGCCGCGATCTCTTCGCCCTCCGCGGGAGCAGCAACAGCCTCGCCGGATTCCAGGCTGGCGAAATAATTATTCACGGCGAGGCTGATTTTTTCCACCGTCTTGGGACCGATTCCTTCGATGGCCTCCAGTTGCTCAGGTGTCATGTCGGCCAGCGATTCGACCGTGGTCACTCCAGCCGCGCTCAGCTTCTCAATCAGTCCTTCACCCAGACCGGTAACACTTTCCAGCGGCGTGGCGGCAGAGCCCACCAGCGCGGACATCTGCAACTCCACTTCCTGCCTTTTCTCTTCTTCGCTCTTGATATCAATCTTCCAACCCAAAAGTTTCGCCGCAAGGCGGACGTTTTGTCCCTTCTTGCCAATGGCAAGGGAAAGCTGGCTGTCGTCAACAACAACTTCGAGATGCTTGTCGCCGGCGTCGACCACGGTCACACGGCTTACTTTCGCGGGCTGCAACGCCTTTTCCGCGAAGGTTACCGGATCCTCGTGATATTCGATGATGTCAATCTTCTCGCCACGTAGTTCGCGAATGATGGACTGCACTCGCATGCCCTTCATCCCGACGCAAGCGCCCACGGCGTCCACATCTTTGTCCTTGGACATGACTGCGATCTTGGTCCGCTCTCCCGCTTCGCGCGCAATCGCCCGGATTACGACGGTTCCATCGTAAATTTCCGGAACTTCAGTCTGGAACAGATGTTGCACCAATTCGGGTGCAGCCCGCGAAACTACGACCGCCGGGCCTTTGGAGGCGCGTTCCACTCTTGCGATCACCGCCCGCACCCGCTCGCCCATGGCGAACGACTCCAGGCGCGACTGCTCCTTGCGCGGCATGCGCGCTTCGGCTTTACCGATGTCGAAGATCACGTCCGGACCTTCGATGCGCTTCACGGTCGCATTTACGATTTCGCCAACGCGGCCAATGTACTCGTTGTACACGGTGTCCCGTTCGGCTTCGCGAACCTTCTGAAAGATGACCTGCTTTGCCAGCTGCGCCGCGATGCGCCCGAGAATGCCCTCGGTCTGCTTGTTAATCTGCAGCTCGCCGCCCAGCTCAACGTTGGGATTGATTTTTCGCGCATCATCCAACGTGACCTGCAGGACGGGATCCTCCACCTGCTCGGGAGTCTCGACGATGGTCTTTACCGCGAACGCCCGGATCTTGCCGGTTTCCTTGTCCAGTTCGGCGCGCAGGTTTTCCTGCGTCTTGTAATACTTCCGCGTGGCAACCACGATGGCATCCTCCACCGCACTTACCACAATCTGCGGATCGATGCCCTTTTCCCGGCTCAACGCGTCAATCGTGTTATAGAGCTCACTTGCCATGATGAAATTCCGACCTCGAACTTCGGACGTCAGACTTCGGACCTCAGACCCGGGAACAGACCCGGCTTAGCCGTGGTCCGAGGTCAGATGTCCGACGTCTGCCCTCAGATTTCCGGCACCAAATTCGCCTTCTCTACATTGGCCAGATCGATGTCTACTTTTTCTGCGGCGGCCTCGCCCGGACGGCGTTTATTTTTCGCGGCCGTCAGATCCAGACTAAGGCGTCCCTGCTGAAAACTTTCCAGTCGACCCTGAAAGTGGCGGTTGCCATTCACCGGTTGGTGCGTGGTCAGCTTGACCAGGCTTCCGATGAAGCGCTCAAAGTCCGCGGGCCGGGATAACTTTCGATCCAACCCCGGAGAAGAAACTTCCAAGGTGTACGAAGCGCCGGGAATCACGTCCTCCACATCGAGGATGGTTCCAACTTCCCGGCTCAGGTTCGCGCAATCTTCATGCGTGACCCCGGTGGGCTTGTCAATCACGATGCGGAGCATGCGCGCCTTGCCTCCGCCGCGCAACTCCACTTCCACCGTCTCCAGTCCGCTGGAAGCCGCAACCCGCTCCGCAATCGCGCGAACTTTATCGATCTCAAACACCATGAAATCAATACGTTACAGCTTTCCACTTTCGCCCTAAAACCAGCTGAAACTAAAAAGTGGGCTTGCGCCCACTGGTGTGTCTCGCCACGTGCTGGTAACTACACAACAGTTCTCAATGACGAATATACGCCGATCGTACACAAAAGACAAACCACCCAAGAGCCTGTAAATGAGTTGATTTGGGCTTCTTACAGGCTTTCCACAGGGCGATTGCCGACCTTGGCGCATGACCTTGCGGTCCTAATGGTTTGAGCACATCTGAACAAATATTTTCTGCGGATTCTGTCTCGGGGGATTGGATTTTTGGATTTTTGGATTTTTGGGTTTTGGGTTTTGGGTTTTGGGTGGAGCAGCGCTTCGGCGCTGCATTAAAACCTTGGCATGATCGCGGCTTTATAGCCGCTGAGGTACCCCAGAAGCTGAAGCCCAGCGCACGACAACGGTTCTATGCAGGCCTGAAGGCCTGCTCCACCAAATTGGCCCGCATCCAGGGACGAACCGACGAGAGACAAACCGACGGGATATGGGACACCCCGGCCTAACCGGCCAATATCAGGTGGGCTCAAATGCGCCGCTCTACTGCGGCATCGGCGCCCCAAGCGATCCAACCAAACCGGTGCGGTTATCCTGCACTCCGAGTCTCAACTGGTTATTCCCCGCTTGCGGGTCCAGGTCCATATGCAGCAAGAGTCCATGCTGTACGATTTGCTGATAAGTGTTTGCATCGAATGTCTGGTCAACCTTCATGCTGCGGTTGGCGACCATCTTTCCGTCCGTCGAATAGACGGCAACATAAAAAACCACATTCAGTTTCTTGCCGCTGCCCGCGTCTTCGGCAGAGACAGTAGCCGCGTCGACCAGAAAGCTCACTCCCACCTTTCCCTTCGCGCTGCGATTATCTGCTGAAGGAACCACTTGGGCGGTGAAAGCGACCATGGTGGAGGGAGCCGCGTCGTTCAGTGCCGAGGTCACAGCTTGCTCCGCGCCAGGGCCTTTGAGCTGAACCGTTTCGACAGCGAAATAGCCACGCCGATTTTGCACATCCGCGCCGTCGCGCTTAACTTTTACTTTGATCGTCCGGTATCTGCCATCGTACTTCTTGTTCTCGGGATAATAACCAAGCGTGTAGGAAGCCGCGGTGTCCTGGAAGGCACGCTCGACACCAAACTTGATTTCATTCTGATTGACGTAGGCGCGCCCGCCGGTTTCGTGCGCGATGTCGAGCATGGTTTCCTGCGAGTCGGTGGAAGTTGACATTGTCAGTCCTCGCGCATCGATCGGATAAATCGCCACCTGCGCGCTGGCGAGGCGATTCTCAAGTTCCCGAATGTCTCCCGCGTGTGACTGGCGGAAGACAGCTGCCTGGGTTCCCGCTGCATGCTGTCCGACACGCCGAGTATCGAGGCTCGGCAAGGTTTCCTCAAGTTCCGCATCGGTCATGGTGCGGTTCTCGGGAACCAGCGAGAAAGGAAGATTTCCCGTAACCCAGATGATATTTTTGCGTCCCGGCAACCCTCCCAGAATGCGCGCCAGGCTATTCAATGCGTTCAGGCTCAATACCGCCCGCTGGTCTTCGGCGTAGCCTGCCTGGGCACCAGCGAAGGCTGCCAGCGCAGCTTGAGCAGCGGCAATCTGTCCGGCCGCTCCCGACCTGGATAGCCCTGACGAGTCGCCCCCACTATTGGATGGCGGCACGCTTGCGTCCAGCGCAGTCACAGTCGATCCGGTCGTAGCGTTGCCGGCAGCGGCGCTGGTTGCAGGCCGTGCAGCACTGGCAAATTCCTGCGATTGCGGATTGTATCGTTGCAGCGCAGCCACCAGGACCTGAGGGTCACTGGTAAAGTCCTGCAACACATTCAGGGGGCCGGTAAGTGTGAAAACCGCCAGGCGCTGTCCGGGCTTGAGTTGCTGTTGCACAAAGGCAAGCATCTGCCGGCGAGCGTAAGCCTGATCTGAAAAGGGAGTATTGACGGCATCAAGCAGCATCACCGTTATCGGCCCGCCCGGCGAACGATACTGCGGCTTGTTCGAATAGATGCCTGGAGGTAAAGGTTCGGCTGCCGCGAGATTTTCTCCCGCAGGCACGAACGTGGAAATCTTTTGGGCTTTGCCGTTCTCTTGCAGCTCGAAGTCTTCGGGGTGAAGTCCCGCAATCGGTTTGCCTTGCTTGTCGGTTACGACAACGTCGACCAGCACCAGGTGGGTGCTGACGCGTATCGTCGGCGCCGGAACCTGATTTTGGGTGGGTTCCGCGGCTTGAAACCATCCTCCGGTTGCCACCACCGCCAGCAAGAGCATCAAAAGCGACAGCAACGGCCAACGGCGAAACAATAACCTGTGCATAGACGGCTCCTTCAAAACCCTTCTTTTGCCCAGCCCAGGGGCGGAGAAAAGTTAGTACGTTTCTCCCGCCCGTGCAAGTGATTTGCCTCATTCACCTGCCCTCTCTAGAATAGGTGCTTACCCTGCACGTCCAAGAAAACACTATGATCCATTTTCCTGTCCCTGAGGCGCTTACTTTCGACGACGTGTTGCTGTTGCCCGCGCGCTCCGACGTCGTTCCTGCTTTGGCCAATACTCAGACCCAGCTCACTCGCAATATTCGGCTGAATATCCCCATCATCAGCGCCGCCATGGACACGGTTACGGAATCGCATATGGCGATCGCGCTGGCCCAGCAGGGCGGAATTGGAATCATCCACCGCAACCTCACGCCGGAACAGCAGGCCAATGAAGTAGACAAGGTGAAGCGTTCGGAAAGCGGGATGATCGTCGATCCCGTGACCATGTCGCCAGACGCAAGAGTATCGGACGCGCTCGAAGTCATGCGCCAGTACAAGATTTCCGGCGTGCCCATCACCAAAAACGGAAAACTGGTGGGCATTCTTACCAATCGCGATCTCCGCTTTGAAACCCGCTTCGACATTCCCATCAGCAAAGTGATGACCAAAGATAATCTCATCACCGTGCCCGTGGGCACTACCCTCGAAGAAGCAGAAAACATTCTGCACGAACACCGCGTCGAAAAATTGCTGGTGGTGGACGACCAGTACAACCTCAAGGGACTAATCACGGTCAAAGACATCCAGAAGAAACTCAAATATCCCAACGCCGCCAAGGATTCGCAGGGCCGGCTGCGGGTTGGTGCAGCCATCGGCGCCACTGGCGACTTCCTCGAACGTGCCCAGGAGATGGTGAAGTGCAAGGTGGATTTGCTGGCCATTGACAGCGCGCACGGCCACTCCACTCGCGTGCTCGATGCCATTAAACTGGTGAAGTCGAAGCTGCCGGAAGTCGACCTGATTGCCGGCAACGTGGGAACTTTCGACGGCGCCTGCGAACTGGCGCGCGCCGGCGCAGACGCCATCAAGGTCGGTATCGGACCAGGGTCGATCTGCACCACCCGGGTCGTTACCGGAGCGGGAATGCCACAGATGACGGCAATCGCGGAAGCCTACCGCGCCACCAAAGATCTCGGCGTTCCGATTGTCGCCGACGGAGGCATCAAGTACTCGGGCGACATTACAAAGGCCCTGGCGGCGGGCGCATCGGGCGTGATGATCGGATCGCTGTTTGCAGGAACCGATGAGAGCCCGGGCGAGCTGATTCTTTATCAAGGCCGCTCGTTCAAGTCCTATCGTGGCATGGGTTCGCTGGGCGCAATGGCCTCTGGCTCGAGCGAACGATATTTCCAGAATATTGATAGCGACGCCTCGACCGCGATGACGGGTGGCAACGACGACGCCAATCGACTGGGAAAGCTCGTTCCCGAGGGCATTGAAGGTCGAGTTCCCTATCGCGGTTCCGTCGCCATGATCGTGCATCAAATGGTCGGCGGCTTGAAGTCGGGAATGGGCTATTGCGGTTGCGCCACCATTCCGGAACTGCTGCAGAAGACTCGCTTTGTCCGCATCAGCGGTGCCGGTCTGCGTGAAAGCCACGTGCACGACGTGATGATCACCCGCGAGGCACCAAACTATGCCGTCGAATAGTGGCTCGAAAGCTCGCGCTTGACCGTTGACCAGAAAAATCTGCTGAAAACGTGGATGGCGGCCATTCTCTGGCTGGGCCTGATCGCCGCCGAATCCACCAACTATGGTTCCGCGGAAAACACCAGCCGCTTTCTCTATCCCGTCCTGCACTTCCTGTTTGCAGTGAGCCCGGCTAAGTTTCCGATATGGCAGCATGTCATCCGCAAGACCGGTCACTTCATCGGATATTTCACCCTCAGTGTGCTGCTGTTCCGCTCCTGGCGCGCAACGTTAACCTTCCCCGGCGCCAGTTGGGTTATGCGGTGGGCGGGATTTTCTTTCTTTATGACCGCGCTGGTCGCCTCCCTCGACGAGTGGCACCAGAGCTACCTTCCCTCGCGAACCGGAACCTGGCACGACGTTGTGCTGGACAGCACGGCAGCCCTGATTGCACAGATCCTGCTATACATTTTTCTGCGATCACGAAGACCAGGCCTGCCCTACAAGCAGACTCCCGCACAAGTTTGAAATGAACCTTTGAAATTCGGAAAAAGTCCCAAAAGGCTGAAGCCCGGAATCGCTGAAGACTGACGACTGAAGACCGAAGACTGCCCTCAGTACATGGCATCGTACTTCGTTACAACCCACTGGCCGCCTCTGCTCTCAAGCGTCACCGAAAAGAGTTCCTTGTAGGTTCCTTTTTGATCGGGTCCGTTGCGGCGTTTGCCACGATAGTGCAGGATGCGCAGCGGCGGAGTGTCTTCCCAATCGGCTATTTCCCATGAGAGCAGGGGATGTTTGGCCTCCGAGTCGCAGATAAATGCGGCATATTTCTTCCGGTAATCCTTTTCCCATGCGGAGAGCTCCTCTTTGCAGTTACCGTCGCGCATGCTTCGCACAAACTTGGCCGCCTCATGCTCGGAGGTGCGGTCACGCAAGGGATTTAAAGAGATCGAATTAGGTATTCCGGAGAGCGGATCGCGCTCCTCCGAACGGTCCAGCACCGGACCTCGTCCGTTCAAATGGATGAGATAGCCGAAGAAAATGATCAGCAGGAGGACGCCTGCTCCAACGGCAATCCCGATTTGATTGCGCGAAATCTCCATGGCACTCACATCAGTCTACCGCCAGGGTAAGCCAGCGCAAGATTACGCCAGATAGACGCGAGAGGACATGTACGGATGGGTGAAGGGCAGCTGTCAGCTATCAGCCGTCAGCTATCGCGTCAGCATTCAGAAACCTCGGCGTCAGCTTCGTCGCAAGTTGCTGACTGACACGCCCGGCAAAGGAAAAAGGGACGGATACGGAACCCGTCCCTTCAATCCATCCTGTATTTTGAATACTTCTGACTTCTGACTTCTTATTACTCTTTTTCCTCTTTTACCTTGTTCTCGCCTTCGGCGTGGTCGGCTGGATGCTCCACTCCCTGTTGCGCTTCCGCTTCGTCCATGGCGCGTTTGGCTTCTTCGGCGCGCTTGGAGCGGGCCGCGGCACGTTTCTCGCGCTTTTCTTCCTGCAGTTTCTCACTGCCCAGGAGCTCGACGAACGCGGTGTCAGCGCCATCACCCTTGCGCCATCCGGCGCGAATGATTCGCAGATAACCACCTTCTCGATCCCCAAAGCGGGGAGCCACCGTGTCAAAGAGCCGGGTCACAGCTTCTTTGGTCATCAGGTAAGCGCCGGCCTGGCGACGCGCGGAGAGATCTCCACGCTTGCCCAGCGTGATCATTTTCTCCACCAGCGGCCGCAGAGCCTTGGCCTTAGGCACGGTGGTTTCGATACGCTCTTCGATGATGAGCGAAGTCACCAGGTTCCGCAGCAAGGAGCGGCGGTGGCTGGTGTTACGTCCAAGTTTCCATCCTGCTACTTTGTGACGCATTTGAATCCTCACAACCCAAATGGGTAGAGACGTTGCTTGCAACGTCCTGCTGACACGCCCGATTGTGCGTTTTGGAAGACGCAGCAAGCTGCGTCTCTACAGCAAAACTGGAAACTAGAAACCGGGTGGCGCCCGGCGCCACCCGAAACTGCTTTACAGATCGTTATCCGGACCGTACGCCGACGCCGGCAGCACCTGGTTGGAAGTCGGGCCGGGCACGGCATTGCCATGCTCGTCGATCTTCATCCCCAGGCTCAACCCCATCGACGACAGGATTTCCTTGATCTCGTTCAGCGACTTGCGCCCGAAGTTCTTGGTCTTCAGCATCTCGGCTTCGGTCTTCTGTACCAGCTCGCCGATGGTCTGAATATTCGCGTTCTTAAGGCAGTTATAGCTGCGTACCGACAGTTCCAGCTCTTCGACTGAACGGTTCAGGTTCTCGTTCTTGATCTCCGGTTTGCGGTCGTCGACGGAAGTCGCGGTCTCGATGTCCTCTTCAAAGTTGATGAAGATATTCATGTGGTCCTTCAGCAGCTTCGCCGCCAGGCCGATCGAATCGGCGGGGGTGATGGAGCCGTTGGTCCACACTTCGAGAGTCAGCTTGTCGTAGTCGGTAATCTGGCCCAGACGTGCCGCTTCCACGGTGTAGTTGCACTTGCGCACCGGGGAGTGAACCGAGTCGATGGGAATGAATCCGATACCGAGATCTTCGTCAAAGTTCTTGTCCGCCGAAACATAGCCGCGGCCGCGCTTGAGGCGCATTTCCATGTCGAGCTTGCCGCCTTCACTGACGGTTGCGATGTAAACGTCTTTGTCGAGCACTTCCACGTCGGCGTCGGCTTCGATCATGCCTGATGTGACTACGCCGGGCTGGTCGGCCCGCAGGTAGATCGCCTTCGGCGCATCACCGGCAAGCTTGAACGGAACCTGCTTCAGGTTGAGGATGATGTCGGTCGCATCCTCGACCACGCCAGGAATCGACTGGAATTCGTGCAGCACTCCCTCGATCTTCACCGCGGTGATGGCCGCGCCTTCGATCGAAGAGAGCATCACCCGGCGCAGTGCGTTGCCGATGGTTGTTCCGAAGCCGCGCTCAAAAGGCTGAGCCCAGAAGATGCCGTACTTGTCAGTTAGGGTTGAAGTATCGACGGCGAGACGTTTGGGTTTTTGAAATCCCTTCCAAAGCATTACGTTGTTCTCCTTCGGCCGTTTGGCTCAGTTCTGACATCCCTGAAGAGGTCCGAGTGCATTTCAGGTCAAGCGTCAGAAACAGGCTGATCTGGCTCGAATTGTTAGGACCCGTAAAAATCAGTCGTTGGTCATTGGTCGTTGGCCCTTGGCCGAACAAGAACAAATGACTGATAAGTGTGTCGTTCTCTTGGCCCTTTGGCTCTTGATCTTGGCCAACGACCAAGGGCCAACGACCAACGACTATTTGCTGTACAACTCCACAATCAACTGCTCGTTCACCGGCAGGTTAATATCTTCGCGCTTGGGCAAAGCCAGAACCTTGCCTTTGTAATTGTCGCGATCGATCTCCAGCCAGTTGGGCGCATTCTGGTGGCTGGCGAATTCCTTCGCCGGTTCCAGGATGGGCAGCTTCTTGCTGGATTCGCGAATGGCAATTTCTTCGCCCACACTCACCTGGTAAGAAGGAATGTTAACCTTCCGGCCGTTCACGTGAATGTGCCCGTGACGCACCAGTTGACGAGCCTGGCGGCGGGACATTCCGAAGCCCAGGCGGTAGACCACGTTGTCCAGACGGCGTTCCAGTTGTTGCAGCAGCATTTCGCCGGTTACGCCGCGAGTGCGGGCCGCTTTCTCGAAGTAGTTCCGGAACTGGCCTTCCTGGGTGAAGTAAATGCGCTTCGCTTTCTGCTTTTCGCGCAACTGCAAGCCGTAGCCAACGATCTTGGCTTTGCGGTCCTTGCCATGCTGGCCAGGGGCAAAATTTCGCTTCTCGATGGGACACTTATCGCTGAAGCACTTGGTGCCTTTGAGGAACAGCTTCATGCCCTCGCGGCGGCAGAGACGACAGACAGGATCGGTATAACGTGCCAAGTTGTTTTCTCCTTATTAGATGACCGGTTTACAGGTTTGGCTTCACCCTTCGTCCCGGACGAAAATCAGTCTCCCGCTTCCGTGTCTAGGCTCGATACTGAGAACTAAAAGCTGGAAACTGGTTCTTAAACCAGACTCAATTGCTGATTCCCGGTTCCTACATCTATTTCAGCCGTAAGCCCTTGAAACAAGAAACCAGAAACCTTGAAACTATCTTTTACACTCTTCTACGCTTCGGCGGACGGCAACCGTTATGCGGAATCGGCGTAGCGTCCTTAATGTTTCGAACTTCGATTCCTGCCGCAGCCAGCGCACGAATCGCCGATTCGCGTCCCGAGCCCGGACCGCTCACCCGCACCTCAACGCTGCGCACACCATGATCGCGCGCCATATTGGCGGCGTTCTGCGCGGCCTGCTGGGCGGCAAATGGCGTCCCCTTACGCGATCCGCGGAAGCCGAGCGAGCCGGAACTCTTCCACGCCAGCACATTGCCAGCCTGATCCGCGATCGTCACGATCGTGTTGTTGAACGAGGCCTGGATATGGGCAATACCGTGCGGAACGTGCTTCCGCTCTTTTTTCTTGAAGGTTTTCTTCTTGCCCTTTTTATCCGGCGCCGCTGCTCCGGTTCCCGCTGCCGCTGGTGCTGCTGGTTTTGCCATATTAGCTTCTGGCTCCTGGCTTTTAGCTTCTAGCCAGGAGCCAGAAGCTAGTAGCTGATTTGCTAAGTCTTAGCCGTCGCCTTCTTCTTCTGGGCGACCGTTCCCTTGCGCGGACCCTTCCGGGTACGCGCGTTGGTGTGTGTGCGTTGTCCGCGGACGGGCAGGTTCCGGCGATGACGATAGCCGCGATAGGACCCGATTTCGATGAGCCGCTTGATGTTCATCGAAACTTCCTTGCGCAAGTCGCCTTCCACCAAACCTTCGTTTTCGATCACCTGGCGGATACGGTTGACTTCGTCCTCGCCAAGATCCTGAACCTTTTTGGTCGGGTCCACATTGGCCGCGTCGAGAATGCGCGCCGCGCGCGGAGTGCCGATGCCGTAGATGTACGTCAGCGCGATGTTCGCCCGTTTGTTGCGCGGAAGATCGACGCCTGCAATGCGTGCCATAGTGCTCCTCTGTTAACCTTATCCCTGACGCTGCTTGTGCTTGGAGATGACGCAGATCACCCGCACCACACCCTTGCGGTGAATGACCTTGCACTTGTCGCAAATTTTCTTTACCGATGCTCGTACTTTCATAAACTCAGCCTTCAGCTCTCAGCCTTCAGCCCTCAGCAAATGCGGGCCGGAAGGGACAGCGATTATTTGTATCGATACACGATGCGCCCGCGATTCAGGTCGTAGGGCGAAAGCTCGACCGCGACCTTGTCGCCGGGCAGAATGCGAATGAAGTTCTTGCGCATTTTCCCCGAGACGTGCGCCAGCACCTGATGTTTGTTTTCCAGTTCCACCCGGAACATGGCATTGGGCAACGGTTCAACCACCGTCGCCATCACCTCAATCGCGTCCTCTTTGCTCATCGACTCCTTAAGAAAGCTGTCAGCTTTCAGCTATCGGCTTTCAGTAAAAACTGAGAGCTGATAGCTGATGGCTGAATGCTGTTCTACTGCGTCAAAATCACCGGCCCATCTTTTGTCACTGCCACGCAGTGTTCAAAATGCGCGCTGTAGCTGCCATCTGCCGTGACTGCGGTCCACTTGTCGTCGAGCACCCGGGTTCCCGGATTGCCCGAATTCACCATGGGCTCGATCGCCAGCACCATGCCTTCGCGCAAACGCGCTCCGTGCCCGCGAGTGCCGTAGTTCGGTACCTGCGGCTCTTCGTGCAGGCGCGTCCCGATGCCGTGTCCGACAAATTCCCGCACCACGCTGAAGCCGTTGGCTTCCACAAATTCCTGCACCGAAGCCCCGACATCTCCGACGGCGTTTCCGATCCGGGCCGCTTCGATACCGCGATACAGCGATGCCTCAGTCACTTCCAGCAGCTTGGACAACTCCGGCGTAATCGAACCATCGACCGGCACCGTGATGGCAGCATCGCCGTAGTAACCGTCCAGTACCACGCCGCAATCGATGGAAACGATGTCCCCGGCTTTCAGCACCCGCTTTTCAGAGGGGATGCCGTGAACGATTTCCTCGTTGATCGAGGTGCAAAGCACGCACGGATAATCGTAATAACCCTTAAAGGCCGGCTTCACGCCCAGTTCCTTGATCTGCTGCTCGGCGGCCCGTTCCAGGTCCATCGTGGTCGCGCCCGGCGCCACCAGGCTTCGCACATGATTCAATACCTGACGCACGATGCCGCCACTGCGTCGCATCTTCTCAATTTCAGCCGCCGACTTGCAGACAATCGCCATGTTCCCGTTATAGCTAACTCGTTATTGCTGAATCGGTTATGACTGACCCAGTTTGCTCAGTTGCAGCCCTGTTTGACGGCCGCCCTTGCGGCGCGATAGCTCTCGATTATTTTGAAAATCTGCGCTGTTACCTGATCTACCGGCAAGTCGCCATCCACGGAAACCAGCCGCCCCTTGCGCGCGTAGTATTCGGCTACCGGCTTGGTCTGCAGTTCGTAGGCCGCCAGCCGATCCCGGATGACTTCTTCACGGTCATCTTCGCGGGTCACCAGCGAAGAACCATCAACATCGCATCGATCAGCGACACGGGGTGGCTGGGAGTAGACGTTGTAAATCCGTCCACAGACGGGACAAGAACGGCGTCCAGTAATCCGGCGTAGCAACTTATTATAATCCACGTTAATTCGTATGACAATGGGCAGACACTTCTCGCGCCGCGCGTTGTCAAAGAACTCGTGCTCCAGAAATGCATCCAGCCAACCGGCCTGGGCCGGATTGCGTGGAAAACCATCAAGGATAAACCCGCGCTCGCAGTCCGCCTGCCGCAGGCGGTGCGCCACCATGTCATACATCAGGTCGTCGGGCACGAACTCTCCCCGTGCCATCACGTCCTTGGCCAGCACTCCCAGCGGAGTTCCGCGCTGCACATTCTCACGCAGCAGGTCACCGGTAGAAATCTGTGGAATGCGGTACCGTTCCACGATCAGCTTGGCCTGTGTACCCTTGCCGGCGCCCGGTGAGCCCAGGAGAATGACAGGTCCGATGCCGCGTGAGGTCGCCTCCGCCATCGAACTGGTCCAGCCTCCCAATCCCGATTTCATTCCACCAGCACGACCGCTGCGAGCCCTACGCCAGACTCTTACTCGTCGCTTAGAACCCCGTCCTCGCCCCGGGAGCACGACCGTGAGGCTCGCGCCTACACCTGCTTACGACCACGTGCGGCGCCCGCGAATGCGTCCGCTGCGGGGAGTGAAGCCGTCGTAGTGACGCATCACCAGCTGCGCCTCGATCTGCGTCACCGTGTCCATGGCTACGCCCACCACGATGAGCAACGAGGTTCCGCCAAAATAAAAGTTAACGTTCAAACCGTTGGTAATCCATGTGGGCAGGCGTTCAAAGAACGCGCCGATCGGCCCATACAAATGGTTCAGGTGAATGCCCGTAATCATCCATTCCGGAATGAAGGAGATGATGATCAGATAGAGCGCGCCCACCAGCGTGATGCGGGTGAGAATCTCGTTGATATGATCCGCTGTGCGCTTGCCGGGGCGAATGCCGGGAATAAACCCGCCATACTTTCGCATGTTGTCGGCAACCTCGTTCGGGTTGAAGACAATCGACACGTAAAAGTAAGCAAAGAAGATGATCCCAACCGCGTACAGCACGGTGTACAGCGGTTCGCCCCAGCCCAGGTTGCGGATCAATTCGCCAAAGTAGCGGTTGTTGCGCAAACTGTAGCCGACCGTCTGGGGGAGGGTCAAAATAGAAGACGCGAAAATTACCGGCATGACGCCGCCGGAGTTCACTCGCAGCGGCAGGTGAGTCGATTGCCCACCCATCACCTTGCGGCCTACCACTCGTTTGGCATACTGCACCGGAATGCGGCGCTCGCAGCGCTCAACATAAACGATAAAACCCACGACCAGCACCATGACGCCAACCAGCATGATCATGGCGGGCGCGGTGAATGCGCCCCAGGCGTCGGTGCGAATCTTGTCGAAAAGATCGATCACGCCGCGCGGCAGGCCCACGACGATGCCGGCAAAAATCAGCAACGACATGCCATTACCCACGCCGCGTTCGGTAATCTGCTCACCCAGCCACATGATGAACGCGCTGCCCGTGGTCAGGGTTAGCATGGTCATCAGGATGAACGAAGGGCCTGGATGAATGACAAAATCCCCGCCCCGCTGCAACTGCCAGGCAATGCCAAAAGACTGGACCGCGCTGAGGATCACCGTCAAATAGCGCGTCCACTGGGTGATTTTCTTGCGTCCCAGTTCTCCTTCTTTTTGCAACTTGGCCAGCGGCTCATAGACCACGGTCAGCAGCTGCAAAATGATGGACGCCGTAATATAGGGCATGATGCCCAGGGCGAAAATGGTCAAGCGGCGAAGCTGGCCGCCAGAAAAAAGGTCGACAAACCCCAAAAGACTGCCCTTGTTCTGCTCGAAGAATTGCTGTAGCTTGTCGGCGTTCACTCCCGGGGTGGGAATGTGTCCGCCGAGGCGGTAGACCGCCAGCAAGCCAAGCGTGAACAGAATGCGCTTGCGCAGGTCCGGAATACGAAAAACGTTGGCCAGTTTCTCCAGCATCGCCTACAACACCTCGAATTTGCCGCCGGCCTTGGTGATCTTTTCCTGCGCCGACTTGGAGAACTTGTGGGCATGAACCGTGATCGCCGCCGTCAAATCTCCATCCCCTAACACCTTCACCGGATGCTTGCCCTTGATCACGCCGGCTTTGCGCAGCACGTCGGGAGTGATCGTAGTCTCACCCAGCAGGGCCAGCTTCTCCAGGTTCACGATATTGAATTCCTGGCGGAAGATGTTGGTAAAGCCGCGCTTGGGCATGCGCCGGTGCAAGGGCATCTGGCCGCCTTCAAACCCGCGCATCATGCGCGAACCGCTGCGCGAACGCTGGCCTTTATGCCCGCGGGTGGAAGTCTTGCCCATGCCGGAGCCCATGCCGCGCCCGACTCGCTTCTTGTTTTCCGCAGCCTTCTTTGGTGCGCGAAGATTGGAAAGATTCATGATTGCTTCCAGTTCTCTACTCTATGTGCAGAGACGTAGCTTGCTACGTCTCTACGCCTGAACGATTTCTACCAGGTGTGGCACCTTGGCCACCATGCCACGGATGGCCGGGTTATCCGGTCGTTCGATTACCTGGTTCAGCCGGGTAAATCCCAAACCCTTCACCACAAGTTTCTGTTGTACCGGAGCGCAAATGGACGAACGAACCCACTTCAAATGGATCTTGGGGCCGTTTCCCGGGCTTGATTTCTTCGCCAGTTTGTTGGGCATGATTACAGTTCCTCGGCCGTTTTGCCGCGCATCGCAGCCACGTCGCTGCGATTTTTCAAATGCTTGAGCGCGTCAAAAGTCGCCTTGATCACATTGTGCGGATTGGTGGTGCCAATCGATTTCGTCAGCACATTCTGAATTCCCGCCGACGTCATCACCGCGCGTACGGCCCCCCCCGCGATCACGCCGGTGCCTTCGGGAGCCGGCTTCAGCAGCACCCGGCCCGATCCGAAGCGTCCCAGCACCAGGTGCGGAATGCTGGTTTGCGTGAGGTTCACCCTCATCAGGTTCTTTTTCGCCGATTCAATTCCCTTGCGGATGGCCTGCGGAACTTCCTTCGCCTTCCCTGAACCGTAACCGACCACGGCCGCACTGGGATCTCCCACCACCACCAGAGCCGCGAAAGACAGATTTTTGCCACCCTTGACCACCTTGGTCACGCGATTGATGGCAACCACCTGGTCTTTCAACTGGTAGGAATTCGCGTCGAGTTTCTTAATCACTGTTGGCATTGATTCTCATTTCACAATTTTGTAATTGGATAAATTTGATAACTGTGTAACTGAAAAACCGAAACTCCAGGATTTTTCAATTGCCCGATTTCTCAATTCCCCAATTACTCAATCTGTTAAAACTGCAATCCCGCTTCACGGGCGGAATCGGCCAGAGCCTTGACCCGGCCATGATAGATGTAGCCGCCCCGATCGAACACAACCTTGGTGATCCCCTTGGCCTTGGCGCGCTCGGCGATATTTTTGCCGACCGTTTTCGCCGCCGCCAGGTTGCCTCCGACCCGCCGCTCACCCTTTTTGCCCTCGGCGGAGTTCGCGGAAACCAGGGTCGCACCCTGAAGATCGTCAATCAACTGAACATAAATGTGATTCAACGAGCGATACACATTCAACCGCGGACGCTCGGCGGTGCCGAGGATCTTTTTGCGGATGCGCTCGTGAACATGGCGCCGGTTCTGATTCTTCGATGTCTGAGTAAGCATTGTTTTCAGTCCTCAGCCGTCAGGCTTCGGTCTTCAGCTGGAACAACCGACCGATTCGCTCACGACTCCTGCTTCATTCATCAGTGCGATCCCAATCGAAGCCGCCTGGCTCACGACTGGAGACCGACGACTGACGACTATTTCGCCCCTGTCTTTCCCACCTTCTTTTTCAGGCGCTCGCCCACGTAGCGCACACCCTTGTTCTTGTACGGATCCGGCGGCCGCAGGCTGCGCATTTCCGCCGCGACCTGTCCCACTTTCTGGCGGTCGATACCGGTTACGCTGAGCTTCGTCTGCTTGGGATCCACCGTCGCTTCAATGCCGGCAGGCAGGGGATATTCAATGGGATGCGAATATCCCAGGCTGAATACCACCGTAGTCTTGCCCTTCAACTCGGCGCGGTATCCGATGCCGACGATTTCCAGTTCGCGAGTCCAGCCGCGCGTGACGCCCTCAACCGCATTGTTGACCAGGGCGCGCGCCAGTCCATGCACCGCCGCCTGCGAGTCATTCTCGCGGATCGCCACCAGGTTCCCGTCCTGCTGTTCGATGCGGATGCCTCGTGGAAGCTGAGTGTCCAGCTTGCCCTTGGGGCCCTGCACGTTGACCGTGTTGCCTTCAAGCTTCACCACAACTCCCTTGGGGAGCGGGATCGGTTTTCTTCCAATTCTTGACATAGGCTTCCAGCTTCTAGCTCCTGGCTTCTAGCCAAGTCGCGTTTCTGCGATCACACCGTTGTTTCGACTTGCGGCTTTGCTTGGCTAGTAGCCAGAAGCTAGTAGCTAGCAGCGCCTTTACCAAATCTCGCACAACACTTCGCCGCCGACACCCTGCTTGCGCGCCTGCCGTCCGGTCATGACGCCGCGGGGTGTGGTCAGAATGTTGATACCCAGACCACCCAGCACGCGCGGAATTTCGCTGCGCCGCACGTACACCCGGCAACCTGGACGGGAGACACGCTCCACGTTCGAAATCGCGGCTTCGTTGTTGTTGCCATATTTCAGATAGATGCGCAAGACCCTGTGGCCTTCCTCCTCCGCCGGCTTGAAGTTGGAAATGTAGCCCTCCTCTTTGAGGATGCGGGCAATCTCCAGTTTCAGCTTGGAGGCGGGAACATCTACTTTCTGATGGCGGGCGCGTATCGCGTTGCGAATGCGCGTCAGCATGTCTGCGACCGGATCGGTCAACCTCATCGTCTGCTTCTCCTCCGCCGCCCGTTTGCTTCGGCCATCACTGCCTGGCGCCGAAGAACCCGCGACGACGTGCTATCAACCCAAATACTGCTTAGCGAATATTCACTGCCCAACTTTTCACTGCCCAACTTTCACTACCAGCTACCACGACGACTTCGAAACTCCGGGAATTTCTCCCCGCAATGCCAGCCCGCGGAAACACAGGCGGCAAATCCCGAACTTGCGCAGGTAAGCGCGCGGTCGGCCGCACAGTTTGCAGCGGTTATGGCGGCGCGAAGAAAACTTGGGCCTCGCCTGCTGCTTGCCCCGCGCCTTGTCGAACTTCTCCTGAATCCTCGCGTCTTTGACTCGTTTGGCTGTAGTCAATTTACTTTCGCTCCTGGCTTCTGGCGTGTAGCGTTTCGCTTCAGCCGTCCGCCCCTGGTTAAGTCTTGCTGTTAAAAACTTGTTAAATACCTCTATTGCTCGCTGCCATCACGCCCGGAACGGCATTCCCAGGTGCTTCAGCAGCAGTCTGGCCTGATCGTCGGTCCGCGCCGTGGTCACAATGGTGACGTTCATGCCCTTGGTCTTGTCCACCCGGGAGTAGTCGATCTCGGGAAAAATCAACTGGTCGTGCAGGCCGAGGGTGTAATTGCCGCGCCCGTCGAACGACTTGGTCGAAACTCCCTTGAAGTCGCGCACCCGGGGCAGAACCACGTTCACCAGCCGGTCCATAAATTCGTACATGCGGTCGCCGCGCAGCGTGACCATGGCGCCAATCGCCTGTCCTTCGCGCACCTTGAAGGCGGCAATCGACTTTTTGGCCTTGGTGGTTACCGGCTTCTGGCCGGTGATCTGGCCGAGCTCGTTGACCGCAGGGTCGAGAATCTTGGCATTCTGCGTGGCCTCGCCCATACCCATGTTGACCACGATCTTGTGCAGATGCGGAACCGCCATGGGATTCCTGAGCTCAAATTCCTTCATCAGCGCCGGCGCGATTTCGCTCTTGAACCGGCTTTTGAGCCGCGGCGTTTCCTTGGCGCTGTGATGCGCCTGGGCGGGCTTCGCTTCCTGCTGCTGCTTTTCGCCCTGTTTGTCTCTTTTCTCTTTTGCCATTTGCTTCCTCTGAACTCAGCTTCCAGCTACTCGCTCCCAGCTTGGCTCCAAACTCCGGATGCCTCATGCCCTGGCTGGCAGCCGGAAGCCAGCAGCTGGAAGCTCTTTAGCTACTTATCCAGCGTGGCGCCGCACTTGCGGCATACCCGAACTTTGCGCTCTCCCTGAAACTCGTGCCCGATGCGTACCGGACGCTTGCAGCTGGCACACATCAAAGCCACGTTGGAGATGGCAATGCGGCTCTCCTGCTCGGCAATTCCGCCTTTGACGTTGCGCTGCGGATTGGGGCGCACGTGCTTTTTGACCAGCATCACGTGCTCGACCAGAATCTTGGCATCGTTCGGGAAAACCCGAAGCACGCGGCCTTCTTTGCCCTTGTCGCGGCCGCTGATCACCTTCACCGTATCGTTGCGGCGAAGATCAACTCGTTTATGTTCTGTCGCTACTGTCTTCATAAGAACCCTTAACCAAAATAAGAACCCCTAGCCATTTGTAATCGGGTAATTTGGAAATTTCGTAGTTGAAAACCAGTTCCCCGGCGAGCGGGGCAACGGTCAAATTACACAACTGCTAAATTTCCCAATTACTCAATGCCTCACAAAACTTCCGGCGCCAACGACACGATCTTCAAAAACTTCTTCTCGCGCAGCTCGCGGGCCACGGGACCGAATACGCGGGTTCCCACCGGCTCGCCGGCATCATTGATCAGCACCGCAGCATTCTGGTCGAAGCGAATATAGGTGCCATCGCGCCGGCGATGCTCCTTGCGGGTACGCACGATGACCGCCTTGACCACTGTCCCCTTCTTGGTCTGTCCCTCCGGGGCTGCTTCCTTCACGGAGGCGGTGATGACGTCGCCCAGTCCCGCGTTCAAGCCGGTCGAACCGCCCAGCGGCAGAATCATCTGCAGCTTGCGGGCGCCGGAGTTGTCGGCAACCTCAAGCATCGATCTCATCATCACGGCCATAATCCTGATCTCCCTCAGCGCGCTATTTCCGGCGCTTGAACATCTTCCCGCGCTCTACATCAACGCTTCGTCAACAATTCACCAGCTTCACAACCGGCTAGCTGACTTCGGCGACGACTTCCGGTACCAGCGCGGTGCGACGCACGATCTCTTTCAGGCGCCAGCGCTTGAGCTTGGACAGAGGACGAGTCTCCTCAAGGCGCACCACGTCGCCCACGTGAGCTTCGTTCTTTTCGTCATGGGCGTAGAACTTTTTGGCCTTCGAAACCACGCGGCCGTAGAAAGGATGCGCCTTCTTGCGCACCACCTGCACCACGATGGTCTTGTGCATGCGGCTGGAAACCACTTCGCCAACCACTTCCTTGCGCCGCCCCGCGGCCTGCTGCACTGTCGCTCCCGATTGTGGATTCGTTTCAGGCATACTACTTCTTCTCCGTTCCGCCGGCCGCGGCCAGTTCGCGCTCGCGGGAAATTGTCTTTACCCGCGCAATGTCTTTGCGCAAGCCGCGAATCTTTTTCAGGCTCTCGGTCTGCCCCATGTTGAGCTGGAACTTCAGCTTGAACAGCTGGTCGCTCAACTCGTGCTCCTGCTGGCGAAGTTCCTCGGCCGTCAGGTTACGTACTTTTTCGGATTTCATAATCAGCTCTCAGTTTCCGGTTCTCGGTTTCCAGTTACCGGCTCTCGCCCGGTTTCTAGTGCGCGCCTTCGCGCTTCACAAACACCGTACGCAACGGAAGCTTGTGCGATGCCAGACGCATCGCCTCGGTGGCATCGGTCTGCGAGACCCCTTCCATCTCAAACAGGATCTTGCCCGGCCGCACCACCGCCACCCAATGATCGGGCGCGCCCTTGCCTTTACCCATACGGGTTTCGGCCGGCTTCTTGGTGACCGGCTTATCGGGAAACAGGCGGATCTGAATCTTTCCGCCCCGCTTGATGAACCTGGTCATGGCCACTCGCGCCGCCTCGATCTGGCGGTCGGTAATCCAGCCTGGCTCGAGCACTTTCAGCCCGAAATCGCCAAACGCCAACTGACTTCCCCGCCACGCCTTCCCGGTCATGCGCCCGCGCTGCTGCTTGCGGTACTTAACTTTCTTCGGCATCAACATAAGATCAGCCCTTAGCTTCCAGCTCCTGGCTCAATTCCACTGCTCAATCGGCAGAGATCAAAAAATCTGCAGTCTGCAATCTTCACTCTGCAATCTGCAATCTTCAGAACGCTCCTGCCTGCTGCGGCTCGCGTTTCTTGGCCGGTAAAATCTCGCCTTTGTAGACCCAGCACTTCACCCCAATCACGCCGTAGGTGGTGCGGGCTTCGGTAAAGCCGTAGTCAATGTCGGCGCGCAGGGTGTGCAGCGGCAACCGTCCCTGCAGATACCACTCCGAACGGGCGATTTCATTTCCGTTCAAACGTCCGCTCACCCGCACCTTGATTCCCTTGCAGCCAAAGCGCAGCGCCGAATCCACCGCCTTGCGCATGGCGCGCCTGAAACCAACGCGCTTTTCCAGTTGCAGCGCGATCGCCTCCGACACCAGTTGCGCATCCAGCTCCGGCTTGTGCACCTCCTGAATATCGATGTGCACTTCGCGCGCGGTGCGCTTCTGGACATCCTGCTTCAGCTTGTCGATCTCCGCGCCTTTGCGTCCGATGATGATTCCAGGACGCGCCGTCTTTATGATCACGCGCAGCTTGTTGCCGGGGCGCTCGATTTCGATCGAACTCACGCCCGCCGACTTGAGCTTGTCTTTCAGCTCGTTGCGCAGCTTGACGTCTTCGAGCAACAGCTTGTCGTAATCGCGCTCCACGAACCAGCGCGACTTCCAGGGCTTGGTGTAGCCCAGACGAAAACCATAGGGATGAACTTTTTGTCCCATTATCTGGCTCCTACTTTCTTCTTGCCCGCATTCTTCGCCGAAGCTGCTTTGCGTTTGGCTCCAGCCTTACCCCGGGCCGGCGTTTTGGCAGCCGCCGATTCCTCGCCTACCACGGTCGCGAGCGACTCTCCACCCTTGCCCCGCTCCGCCAGAACGATCTCGATGTGCGCGATCCTTCGTACGTATCGAAAAGCCCGCCCCATCGGCGCGGGACGGATACGCTTCATCCGCGGCCCGTCGTTGGCAATGGCGTTCTTCACGTACAGCTTGTCCACGTCGACGTCGATGCCCTTTTCGCTGCTCAGGTAGTTGGCATTCTCCAGCGCCGAGCGCAGCAGTTTTTCCACCGTGGCCGCCACCCGCTTCTTGGTGAAGATGAGCGTATTGAGCGCATCCTCCACCTTCCGGCCTTTGATCAAATCCAGCACCAGCCGCGCCTTCTGCGGCGACACCCGGGTGAAGCGGACCTGAGCTCGAAATTCCATATTTGTCTCCTAGGCCTTGGGCGCCGGCGCTGCCGGGGCCGATCCTGCTGACGGCGTAATCGCTCCGGGACCGCCAGGCACGCCCGCCGGACGGGCCGCCGTCTCCGTGGCCGCCCGCATGGAGTGACCTTTGAATTGGCGGGTGAAGCTGAACTCGCCCAGCTTGTGGCCCACCATGTTCTCGGTGATGTACACCGGAATAAATTTCTTGCCGTTGTGCACGGCGATGGTATGACCCACCATCTCCGGAATGATGGTCGAGCGCCGCGACCAGGTGCGCAGCACCTTCTTCTCATTACGCGAGTTCATGCCGTCCACCCGCGCCTGCAGGTAGCCATCCACGAACGGACCCTTCTTGGTTGAACGTGCCATAAAGTCAGCTTCTAGCTGTTAGCTCCTAGCTCTTGGCTAAATCCAAAACCTTCCAAAATCTCGCCCTCAGTCCCCACTCTTGTCATTCCGAACCGCGCTTAGCGGTGAGGAATCTGCTTTTGCCGACGCCCGACGTCTGACGCCTGCCTTCCTACTTCTTGCCTCGCCGGTTCACGATGAACGCATCCGTACGCTTGTTGTTCCGCGTCTTGTAACCGCGTGTCGGCTGTCCCCACGGCGTTACCGGATGCCGTCCGCCCGACGTTTTGCCTTCACCACCGCCATGCGGATGGTCCACCGGGTTCATGGTCACACCGCGGTTCACCGGACGCCATCCCATCCAGCGCATGCGTCCGGCTTTGCCGATGGTGACGTTTTCGTGATCCAGATTTCCTACCTGGCCGATCGTGGCCATGCAGTCCTGCGACACTTTGCGGGTCTCGCCCGAAGGCAGTTTGACCAGGGCGTATTCGCCCTCTTTTGCCACCAACTGCGCCGAACCGCCGGCTGAACGCACCATCTGCGCGCCCTTGCCGGGCTTCAGTTCGATGTTATGAATGGTTGTGCCGGGCGGAATATTCTTCAGCGGCAAGGCATTGCCCACCAGGATATCCGCTTCCGGACCGCTGACCACTTTTTGCCCCACCTTCAGCCCATCAGGCTGCAGGATGTAGCGCTTCTCGCCGTCCGCGTAGCTCAACAACGCAATCCGCGCCGAGCGGTTGGGATCGTATTCGATCGAAGCCACCGTGGCCGGAATTCCATTCTTGTCCCGCTTGAAGTCGATCAGGCGCAGCTTCTTCTTATGGCCGCCGCCGCGATGCCACATGGTGGTATCGCCGCTATTGCGGCGTCCGCCGGTACGTTGCTTGGGTTCAAGCAACGGCTTGTGCGGGTGCCGGGTCGTAATATCGTCGTTGACCAGCGTGGTCCGGTAGCGCAGCGTCTGCGTAGTCGGTCTGTATGTCTTGATTGGCATGATTGCTCTCAGCTCTCAGCTTTCAGCTCTCAGTAACCTCCACCGCCGCTTTTCGCTGAAAGCTGACGGCTGAGAGCAGATAGCTGTCTTACAAGTTCTGCGCGTACTCCGGCATCTTTTCGCCCGACTTCAGACGAACGAACGCCTTTTTCCAGTCGGGACGGTAGCCGGCGAATTTGCCCCGGCGGCGCTCTTTGCCGGGATAGAGCGCGGTGCGCACCGAGTGCACCTTCACCTTGAAAATCGACTGCACCGCTTCCCGGATCTCGGTCTTGGTGGCCGCTTTCGCAACCTGGAACACCAGAGTGTTCTGGTTTTCCTTGATGGCCAAACCCTTTTCCGTAATCACCGGACGGCGAATGATCTGATATGCGGATTTCATCAGGCTACCTCCGCCGCTTTTTCATGACGCGACCGCTTACGTGGCGATCCCGAAGCTTTCTTTACTTTTGCTTTGTCGTCAGCCTTGTGCTGCCGCTTCGAAGCCGCGTTCTTCAGCGAGAGTTGCAGCGACTCAATCGCCGGCTGCGAAAAAATCGCGCGATCGTAACGCAGCAGATGATAAGGATGAACTTCGTTGCCGTGCACCAGTTCAACTCCATCGAGATTACGCGAGCCCAGTGTCAGATTGCGGTTGCCGTGCCGGGGCACTTCCACCAGCAGCGCCGTGGTTTCCACTTTCAGCGCGTCCAGAGCCTCGCGGAACAGCTTGGTCTTCGGCTCTTTCACATCGAAGGTGTTGACCACGATCAGCTTGCCGTCGGCAAATTTTGAAGCCAGCGCCGAACGCAACGCTCCCTGCAACTTCTTGCGTGGAAACGCGTAATCGTAAGAACGCGGTTGCGGTCCATGCACCGTGCCGCCATGCCGCCACAGGGGTGAACGGATGGAACCGACACGGGCGCGCCCCGTACCCTTCTGCTTCCAGAGTTTCTTGCCTGCGCCCGAAACCAGTTTCTTGTTCTTGGTGGCGTGGGTGCCGGCATGCCGCGCGGCGCGATAATGCTTTACCGCTTCCCAAAGCAGGTCCTCGTTGACCGCGCCGAATACCTCATCGGCGAGGTCGAGCGTCCCAACCTTGTCACCGCTCAGATTGTGAATATCGATAGTTGCCATATGCTTTCCGTGTTGCGTTGGCCGACGACCGAAAACCGACGACCGACGACTGTCTTTAAGCTTTCTTCGCCGCTCGCTTCGCTGCCTTCAACGGATCCACCGTGGCCGCGCCGCCAAATCCACGCCGCTCTCTCGGCGGCTTCTTGGCCTTGGTGATCACCAGATACCCGCCGTTGGGGCCGGGCACGCTGCCTTCTACCACCAGCAGGTTTTCATCCTTGTCGACGCCGAGCACCCGCAGGTTACGCTGCGTTACCCGGTCGACACCCATGTGTCCCGACATGCGCATCCCCTTGAACACGCGTGACGGAAACGCCGAAGAACCGATCGACCCCGGGATCTGGAACATCGAACCGTGGGATTTCGCGCCACCTGCGAAATGATGCCGCCGAACCACACCGGCGAAGCCGCGGCCTTTACTCACTCCGACCACGTCCACAAACTTCTCGCCTTCAAAAATGTCGACCAGCACCCGGTCGCCGGCTTTTACCGCGATCGACTCTTCCGCTTTTTCGACTTCAATCGGCACTTCGCGCAGGAATTTCACCGGCGGCAGATTGTGCTTTCCCAGGTGCCCCTTCATCGGCTGAGTCAGGCGCGATTCCTTCATGAACTCAACCAGGCCGATCTGCGCCGCATCGTATCCGTCGCGGGTCTGGGTCTTGTGCTGCGTAATCACGCACGGACCCGCCTGCAGGACGGTCGCGGGATGCACGTCGCCCTTGTCGTCAAAGAGCTGCGTCATTCCGACTTTTTTTCCGAGAATTCCGGTTACTTTTGCCATTTCTTTCGCTCACCTTGCCCCAGGTTCGCACCCGGAGCCAAATTATTGCGCCGCTCTTCTCGGCTCTCACTGATCGCTGAGAGCTGACGGCTCAAAGCTACTTATGTTCCTTGCCAAAAGCCTTGATCTCGACGTCCACGCCCGCCGGGAGGTCGAGCTTCATCAGAGCATCCACCGTCTGTTGCGTTGGCTCCAGAATATCCAGCAACCGCTTGTGAGTGCGGATCTCGAACTGTTCCCGGGATTTCTTGTCCACGTGCGGAGAGCGCAGCACGCAGTACTTGTTTTTCATCGTGGGCAATGGAATCGGCCCCGCGATCTGCGCCCCCGTGCGCCGCGCCGTGTCGACAATCTCACCCGTGGACTGGTCCAGGATGCGGTAGTCGTACGCCTTCAACCGGATGCGAATTCTTTCTTTTCCAACCATGTTTCACTCTTTCGTTCTCCCGGCCCACCGGGAGAAAAGATCTGGCGGCATGCTGCGAGCCGCTGAAATGCTGCTTCTGGCTGCTAGCTTCCAGCTCAATCCCCATCTGAGAACCAGGAACCAGAAACTGATAACTGGTCTTTATTTTTTCTACGCTCGCAATGCAGAACGTGGAAATCAGAATCCAGAAGCCAGAATGCAGAAATTACTTCTTCATTCTTCCTTCTCACTTCTGCCTGGCTTCCTGCTTCTGCCTTGCTTACTGAATAATCTCGCTGATGGTTCCGGCGCCTACCGTGTGCCCGCCTTCGCGGATGGCAAACCGCAAGCCCTTTTCCATCGCCACCGGCGTGATCAGCTCAATTACCAGCTGCACGTTGTCGCCCGGCATTACCATCTCGGTCGCCGCCGGCAACTCCGCCACTCCCGTCACATCCGTGGTCCGCAGGTAAAACTGCGGCCGGTAGCCTTTGAAGAATGGCGTGTGTCGTCCGCCTTCTTCTTTCGTAAGGATGTAAACCTCGGCTTTGAACTTGGTGTGCGGCGTAATCGACCCGCCTTTGGCCAGGACCATGCCGCGCTCCACATCTTCTTTGGCAATGCCGCGCAGCAGCAGGCCGGCATTGTCGCCCGCCAGCCCTTCGTCCAGCTGCTTCTTGAACATTTCAACGCCCGTGACCACCGTCTTGCGGGTGTCGCGAAAGCCGACGATTTCTACTTCTTCACCAACCTTTACCTTGCCACGCTCGATTCGCCCCGTAACCACCGTGCCACGGCCCGAGATCGAGAAAATATCTTCAATCGGCATCAGGAACGGCTTGTCCAGTTCGCGCGCCGGCTGCGGGATGTACTTGTCCACCGCCGCCATCAGCTCGTCCACCTGCTTCTCCCACTTGGCTTCCCCGTTTAATGCGCCCAGCGCGGACAGACGAACCACCGGAATGTCATCGCCCGGAAACTGGTAGGTCTTCAGCAGCTCGCGTACTTCGAGTTCCACCAGGTCAAGCAGTTCGGCATCATCGACTGCGTCGCACTTGTTGAGCGCCACCACGATGTAAGGCACGCCTACCTGCCGTGCCAGGAGCACGTGTTCGCGCGTCTGCGGCATCGGACCGTCGGTGGCTGCGACTACCAGGATCGCGCCATCCATCTGGGCCGCGCCCGTGATCATGTTCTTGATGTAATCGGCGTGGCCGGGGCAATCCACGTGGGCGTAGTGACGGTTCGCCGTCTCATACTCCACGTGCGCCGTGGCGATGGTTATGCCGCGGGCTTTTTCTTCCGGCGCATTATCAATCGAGTCGAACGACCGGAACTGGATCTTCGGGTTGTGCTTCGACAATACTTTCGTGATCGCCGCCGTCAACGTGGTCTTGCCATGATCGATGTGACCAATCGTCCCTACGTTGCAGTGCGGCTTATTGCGGTCAAATTTCTCTTTCGCCATTTCCTAGCTCCGTCGCTTTGCTCGTGTGGCCGCGGGCGACATCGCCCGCGGATTTTGCTCTTATCTCTTGGGGTTTCCCTGCGCCTTGCCAATAATCTCGTCCGCCGCGCTGCGCGGAACTTCTTCATAGCGCGCGAAGTGCATTGAGTATTCCGCCCGGCCCTGGGTGCTCGAGCGCATGTGTGTGGCATAACCGAACATCTCCGCCAGCGGCACGATCGCCTTGATGACTTGCGATCCGGCGCGATGCTCCATACCTTCGATGCGTCCACGGCGCGAGCTCAGGTCGCCCATGATGGTGCCCGCGTAATCTTCCGGCGTGACCACTTCCACCGCCATCACCGGCTCCAGCAGCACCGGGGAGGCTTTGCGGGCGGCTTCCTTGAACGCCATCGAACCCGCGATCTTGAAGGCCATTTCGTTGGAGTCAACGTCGTGATAGCTGCCGTCGTACAGCGTGGCCTTCACATCCACCATGGGATAGCCGGCCAGAATTCCGCCCTCGAGCGCTTCCTGAATGCCCTGGTCGATGGGCTTGATGTATTCCTTGGGCACCGAACCGCCGACGATATCGTTCACGAACTCGTAGCCAGTTCCGGCAGGTTGCGGGTCCAGCTTGATCTTGGCGTGGCCGTACTGGCCGCGACCGCCGGTCTGGCGAATGTACTTGCCCTCGGCTTCGGCATGCTTGCGGATGGTCTCGCGATACGCCACCTGCGGCTTGCCGACGTTGGCTTCGACTTTGTACTCGCGCATCATGCGGTCGACGATGATTTCGAGATGCAATTCGCCCATGCCGCTGATGATGGTCTGTCCGCTATCGGGATCGGTATGAACCTTGAAGGTGGGATCTTCCTGGGCCAGCTTGGAAAGCGCCATGCCCATTTTTTCCTGATCGGCTTTGGTCTTGGGTTCGACCGCGACTGAAATTACCGGTACCGCAAATGTAATGGATTCAAGGGCTATGGGATGTTTCTCTTCGCAGATGGTGTCGCCGGTCGAAACGTTCTTGAGGCCGACGGCAGCACAGATATCGCCCGCCAGAATCTCATTGATGTCTTCGCGCTTGTTGGCATGCATTTTCAGCAGACGGCCAATGCGCTCGCTGCGTCCACGGCCCGCGTTAAGCACCGAGTCCCCGGATTTGAGCTGGCCCGAGTAGACGCGGATGAAAGTCAACTGGCCCACGAACGGGTCAGCCATAATCTTGAACGCCAGCGCCGAAAAGGGTTCGCTGTCGGCAGGCTTGCGGGTGTTGGTTTCGCCGTTATCGGGGTTCGTGCCTTTCACTTCGCCGGCGTCGAGTGGCGACGGCAGATAGTCGACCACCGCATCGAGCAGCGGCTGCACACCTTTATTCTTAAAGGCGGTGCCGACAACCACCGGGAATACTTTCAAGGCGATAGTCGATTTGCGCAGTGACGCCCGCAGCTCCGCGGGGGAAATGGTTTCACCCTCGAGGAACTTGTGCAGCATGTCATCGTCGTTCTCGGCAACGGTTTCGACCAGCGCGGTGTGGAAGGCTTCGGCTTTCTTCTGCAGTTCGGCGGGGATTTCGCCGGTAATGTACTCGGCACCGATGGTGTCGTCCTGCCAGACGATCGACTTCATCTCGATGAGATCGACTACGCCTCTGAACTTGTCTTCCTGTCCGATTGGGATCTGGATCGCTACAGGTTTGGCGTTAAGGCGTTTGCGGAGGGTATCGACGGCGTGCTCGAAATCGGCGCCCATTTTATCGATCTTGTTGATAAAACAAATTCTGGGGACGCCATACTTGTCAGCTTGACGCCAGACTTTTTCCGATTGCGGCTGGACTCCGTGCACCGCGTCAAACACGGCGACTGCGCCGTCGAGGACGCGCAACGACCGCTCCACTTCGGCGGTAAAATCCACGTGGCCGGGAGTGTCAATAATGTTGATGCGAATATCGCGCCAGGTGCAGGTGGTGGCAGCGGAGGTAATAGTAATGCCGCGCTCCTGCTCCTGCTCCATCCAGTCCATGGTGGCAGTGCCTTCGTGGACCTCTCCGATGCGGTGCGTCTTTCCCGTATAAAACAGGATGCGCTCAGTCGTAGTGGTCTTACCGGCATCAATGTGGGCCATGATGCCGATGTTTCTGCACCGTTCTAGCGGGACTGTTCTGGACACAGCTTTTTTCTTCTCTTCCTTGTGTAAATCTTGCTTCCGTATGTCTTGTTCGTTGGTGACTGAACCGGTCAAATCCTTAATCTCTCTTCTTTATCTCAATCTCTTTTGTAGACACGCAACTTGTTACGTCGCCGCCACTCACAGACGTAGCAAGCTACGTCTCTACAACAATGAAAACCAGCTACCAGCGGTAATGGGCAAAGGCTTTATTGGCTTCGGCCATGCGGTGCACATCTTCTTTCTTTTTGATCGCCGCGCCACGGTTGTTGCTGGCATCGAGCAATTCATTGCTCAACTTGTCAACCATGCCTTTTTCGGCGCGTCCGCGGGAGTACGTAATCAACCAGCGGATTGCCAGCGAAGTACGGCGGTCGGCGTTCACTTCCACCGGAACCTGGTAGTTAGCGCCACCCACACGGCGGCTCTTCACTTCAAGCAGCGGCTTGGCATTCTCAACTGCCTTCTTGAACAGCTTCAGGGCTTCATCGCCACCCTTCTGCTGGAGCTTGGTCAAGGCTTCATAAAAGATGCCTTCGGCCGTGCTCTTCTTGCCCTGCCACATCATGGAGTTGACGAACTTCGTCACCAGATCCGATCCGTAGACTGGATCGTTCTCCACTTTCCGCTTGGCGATATATCCTTTTCGAGGCATTAAGCTTCTAGCTCCTGGCTCTCGGCTTCTGGCTTTGAGCTGCCGGGCGAAACGTTCTGCTCGCCCTCACAATACTTTTCTTGCCGACGACTGAAGACTGACGACTGCTCTTACGCTTTCGGCCGCTTGGCTCCGTACTTCGAACGGCTCTGCTTGCGGCCGGCGACGCCTACTGCGTCCAGCGTGCCGCGAATCACGTGGTAGCGAACCCCGGGCAGATCCTTCACCCTGCCGCCGCGAATCAGCACGATCGAGTGCTCCTGCAGGTTGTGGCCAACGCCGGGAATGTAGGTCGTAACCTCAATTCCATTGGTCAATCGGACGCGGGCGACTTTCCGTAGGGCTGAGTTCGGCTTCTTGGGGGTCTGGGTGTAAACACGAGTGCAAACACCGCGCTTCTGCGGACATCCCTGCAAGGCCGGACTCGCCGTCTTGTACCGCGGCCGCTTGCGGCCGCTGCGCACCAATTGATTGAAAGTAGGCATGCTCGATTCCTATCCACTTCCGGGTTTCCCCAGCTACCTGTGGCCCGGACAGGCGCACAGGCGCGAAGGAACGCCGTTCTGCTTGTTCCCTGCATTTCAGGGGCTGGAAGGCGGGTGCGCCATCCATGATTCCCGTCCGGCACAAAACTCCGGCGAGAGATTTCGGTATCCCGTTCAGACTAAACGCCGCCGACGGTGGCCCCAGGCCCGAAAACCCTCTTTCGGGAGTTGCTCCGTTTCGTCAGCACTGCCCCGCATAGCCTTTCAACGGGTGAAAGGTAAGCGCAGGGCGTTTCAGCGAGGGCGACTCCGGTGGTGCGTAGCTTCCCCGGAGAGGTTTGTTGCTAAAGCTCAACTGCCTTGTTCGGGCTCTTTCCACACACGAACCAACATGCGGTCAGAAACCACCGCGCACAGGTAAGCCAGACTTAGCTCGCGGAACCTTACAAATATAGCAACTCGCTGCACACATCGTCAATGGTGGCTGGTTGCATCAGATGGAACGGGGTGGTTTTGGCGTTTCAAGTGTAGGCACGAGCGTACGCTCGTGCGGCAGCGTTCCGAATGATTCCACACGAGCCGGACGCTCGCGCCTACATTTCGCTTCGGGATTTCGGTGCGCGCGTCAGACGCTTGCAGGCAGCTCAACTCAGAGATCCCTCGCTTCGCTCGGGATTTCGCCTGCAGGCTCGGTTCTTGGCCTGCCCTGAGGAATGGAGCAAAGCGAGAGACGAACGCCCGCACCCGGCTCAACTTGCTGAAAAAAATTCTAGCCTCTACACTTGGGGCTTTCCAGAAACGTTCAGACAGCTCGCCCCGTGAGATCACTGGGCGGGGAGGGTGCATGGGTAGGTCGTTCGCCGGGCTAGCGTTGGTCTGCACAATGATTGGTTTGATCGCGGCTTTGACTGGCTGCAGCAGTAGTAGTCCTACCCGGGACATACCTTTCCCGGTTCCGGCAAAGATCATTCTCTCTCCCTCCACCGATGTCTCGCTCGAAGTGGGTAACGCCAATCAGATCTTTACCGCAACCCCGCAGAACAATAAAGGCACAAACGTTACGACTCCGGTAGCCTTTCTTTCGAGCAACACATCCGTACTTACCGTGGCCACGAATGGGCGTGTCTGCGCGGGGACGTGGGACTCGCTGACTGCCCCCCAAATCTGCACTCCTGGCCCGGTCGGAGTGGCACAGATCACGGCCACGTCGCATGGGATTAGCAGCCCACCTACCACCGTCCACGTCCACCAGCGCATCGACAGCATCTCGATCGGCCTGGTTCCCGGGCAGACCCTGCCTGCTGGTCCGTGCTTCTCCAAGGGTCAGATCGTGAATTACCAGGCAACGGCTTTCAGCAATGGTCTCGACATTACCGCCAGCGTAGGGCCATTCAACTGGCAGCAAGTGACGCTCAGTGTGGCCGCGCTCAAAATCGCCAGCACAAGCGCGCCTATCACCGGGCTGGTGCCGGGACAGCTGCAAGCCACCGCCGACACGCCCGGGACGACGTCCCTGTTCGCCAGCGTCAGCAACGTAAACAGCCAGCCTCTCGATTTCAACGTTTGCCCGGTTCAGTCGATCACGCTTGCAGTCACCGGCAGCAGCACCAACGCTGTCAACATAACTTCGGGTGGCAGCAAGACCGTCACCCCGACCGTGGTTGATACGGCGGGGAACACCATCACTGGCGTTTCTCTCACCTGGAGTTCTTCGCAGCCTGCGACGGTGGGCGCGAGCACCGCGGGCAGCATCACCACCACCAAAGCCGGAGGAGCGAGCGTGATCGCCACCTGCACTCCGCCGACGTGCAATATAGGAGTCCAACCGATCTCGCCGGTTTATCCCTCCAGCGCGATCGATGTTGTGGTGTCTCCGGCCAGCACTACCACAACGGCGCCCGCCACAAGCATTTATGTAACCAGCACGGGTAAGTCGGCTTCGGGGGACTGCGCCAGCACCAGCGGCTGTTTCAGCACGCTGATCCCCATTACCGCCCCTGCAAACACGGTCGGCGCGGCAGTCAGTCTACCCGCAACTCCTAACTCACTCGTCTTTGACCGTACGACGACCGGAACTGCTTATATGGGGACGGACTTCGGTTTTCTTGGGACCAAAGGGTTGATGGTCGTGACCGCCGGGACCCCGCCCTCGGTCGCTGAGTTCAGGGGCGTCACGGGGAAAGTCCTGACCGTATCGCCCGATGGCAAGAAAGTCATTCTCTCCGACACGCTATCGACGCCGAATGAAGTATTCGTTTTCGATACCACCAGCAAGACCTCGATCCCGTTACCCATTGCTGGCGCCACGGCAGCCGACTTCTCCCCCGACAGCCTGAAGGCATACATTCTGGCGGGCAGCACTCTCTACGTTTATTCCACCCTTGAAGCCCTGAAGACGATACCGCTTGGCGCTCCGGCAACTGAAGTGTCATTCCTGCCGGAGGGCGGCTTCGCCTATGTGGCGGGAGGCGCAGCTTCTTCGATCACGGCATGGAAGAATTGCACCGACACCCAGGAAGCCGGACAAACCGTGGCTACTCCTACTACGCCCGTGTTCATCAAGGCACTCTCCAAGAGTCTGACCGTGGGCGGCACTAATTTTGACGGTAGTGTACTGGCGGTCGATTCGCCGGGAATCGATCTCTTCGGAGCGAACACCAGCGTGCCTGTTCCGGCGACGGGATCTTGTCCGCTGGATCTGACCAACAGTACGTTGAACATCACCACCAGCAGTCCAGCCTTCTTCAATCTCGGACAGGGCAGCTTCGTGCCCAGGCAGTTGGTGGTTTCGCAAGACGGAACGCGAGCCTACATCCTGGCCAGCAACATAGGCAGCGTGATGGTTTTCAATGTGATCAATCAGACTTCGTCGGCGATTCCGCTGGCCGGTGACGCGATTCCGATCCAGGCGTCGCTTACCGCCGAGGGTACCCGTCTCTACGTTGCGGCTGCCGACGGCGAGGTCCATGTGCTGGACACCCAGACAGCAAGCGACATTTTGCAGATTTCTTTTCCAACGGATGTCACCAATTTACAAGCCGGCTTCTGCGTGGGAACCACGTTTTTCTGTACTGCGGATTTGATTGCGGTCAAACCTTAGGGCGTTAGTCGTTGGCCATTCGTCGTTGGCCCGCAGGCATCTCTTCAGGTCACGAAAATTCCTACTGGGCCTTGCCCTCACGCTTTTGCCTTGTCCAGTTCCTTGCCCACGCTGTCCAGCACACCGTTGATGAATTGCACCGACTCGGGGCTGGAAAACTTGCGTGCAATTTCCAGGGCTTCGTTAATGACCACAGCGCGAGGAGTGGCGGGAAAGCCAAGCAGTTCAGCAACCGCCCCGCGCAACAGGTTGCGATCGACCGCGGCCATGCGTTCCATTCGCCAATGCTCGGCATGACCTTCGATCAGACCGTTGATCTCCTCATGGCGACTGGTCGCCACGCGAAACAAATCTTCGGCAAAATCCCGGACATCGGCGCCGACATCACCCCGCTCACGCCGGAACGATTCGCGGACCTGCTCGGGGTCCTGCTTTCCCATATCAGCCTGGAAAAGCATCTGTAAGGCGAGTTCTCGAGATTTGCGGCGCGTACCCAAGTTCGGACCTCGGACGTCAGGCGTCAGACCTCAGTCCAATTTCGGCCTTGAAACGTCGAACTTCAGTTTACAAGAAACGTAGGATGGCGAGATTTTCAGGGCTTACTTCTCTTCGATCCCTGGTTTTTTGTTTTTGCTTTTGTCGAGGTCCGACGCCCGACGGCCGCTGTCAGATCTGCCATCTCCACTGCTGCCAGCGCCGCTTCAAATCCTTTGTTGCCCATTTTCAGGCCGGCGCGATCGATGGCTTGTTCGAGATTCTCGCAGGTGAGGACTCCGAAGGCGTGGGGCACTCCTGTCTCTTGTGCTGACTGTCCAATGCCGCGAGCGACTTCATTGACGATGACGTCGTAGTGCGCGGTGTCGCCGCGCAGAAGACATCCGATGCAGATGATGGCGTCGTATTTCCTGGTTTCCGCGAGAGTACGGGCGGCGGCGGGAATTTCGAAAGCGCCGGGTACGCGGACCAACCGCAAATCTTTCTGTTTGGCGCCGCAGCGCAGCAACCCATCCAGCGCGCTTTGCAGCAGGCGCTCCGTGATGAAAGCATTGAAGCGCGAGACCACGATGCCGAATCGTTTTCCCGCGGCGTTCAGATTGCCCTCGAGAGCCTTCAGCTTCGGTTTATGTGGAACCTTCAAAATATTCCTGACGCTTGTGATCCTGAGCGAAGCGAAGGACCTGTGTATTTTGCCGGCAGCGCCAAAAATGCATAGGCCCTTCGCTGCGCTCAGAATGACAAATCAAAAAATGAATCGTGCGGATCCGCGTAAATCCGTGGCCAAAAAGTTAGAGTTTATTCGGCCTCGGACTATTCGGGTCCGAATAATCGTAAAAACCTTTGCCTGACTTCCGCCCGTACCAGCCGGCCATTACCAGCCGCTTCAGCAGCGGCGGCGAGGCAAACCGGCGCTCCTTGAACTCGTCGTACATCACGTGAGTGATGTAGTAAGTCGTATCCAGGCCTACAAAATCGAGCAGCGTGAACGGGCCCATGGGATAACCACATCCCAACTTCATCGCGTTGTCGATATCGTCAATCGAACCAACGCCCTCTTCATAGGCGCGGATGGCATCAAGCAAGTAAGGTACGAGCAAGCGGTTCACGATGAAACCGGTCTTGTCGCTGGTGCGGACCGGAACTTTGCCCAGCTTCTTAGCGAACTCGTAGGCCGTATCGTACACATCTGCGGCGGTGGCGATCGTGCGCACCACTTCCACCAGTTTCATCAGCGGCACCGGATTGAAAAAATGCAAGCCGATGAAGCGTTCGGGACGTCTTGTAGAAGTCAAAAGCTCGGTAATTGAAATAGACGAAGTATTGGACGCAAAGATCGCATCTTTCTTTATGATGGCATCGAGGGCGGCGTACATCTTCTTCTTTTCGTCGAGGTTTTCGATTACCGCCTCGATGACGATGTCGCAGTCGGCCAGATCCTGTTTGTTGGTTGTGCCTTTCAGCCGAGCGCGGACGGCCTGCGGTGTTTCTTTGATCATGCCCTTTTCGGCGAATTTCGCCAGCGACTTCTCGATCCCGGCAAAGCCTTTGTCGAGATATTTCTGGTCCACCTCCAATACGGAGACTTCGAAGCCGGCCGTGGCTGCGACCTGCGCGATGCCGGAACCCATCAGACCACAGCCCAGGACGCCAACTTTCTTAATTTCCATAGGAACTGTGAGTTTATCAGCGGGGGTGGAATTTCTGCCACATTCGAGTTGCAGATTGCCTTCGCGACCGAAAGCTTTTAACCGCAAAGATCGCGAAGAAAATCTGCGAAGGTCGCCAGGCACTGCCGCGGACTCAAATAGCGTGGGTCAGGGATTATTTGAAAGAGGAAAACGGTGCCTGAGAAACTTCGCAAGTCAGGCGACTGCAGCGGCCGCGACTGAGGGAGCGAGGCTGACGATTCGGCCCATGCCTTGCGAAACCGCCGAATCCAGCGCCATGTCGGCGCGGTTGATCACTTCGGTCACAATGTCGACGGGATCAAATTGCTGGCGCACTACCGCTTCCACCAGGCCGGCGCTGAAGGGGAGGATCTCATCCGACAACTTCACTTCGGAGAGCAGTTTTCGCAACTTCTCCACTGCCATCAGGCCTTCTTTTTCCGCGGTTTCGCCGAGCACCAATGCGATGGTCGTCATTTCATAACGGAAGGCCAAATCATTCTGCCGGATGTTGGCAGCGGAAATCTGGCCGATTTTTTGCATGGCAGCTTCCACGGCCTGTTCGCCGTGTTCCTTCAACATTGCGCCGCTCCTGCCGAACTGCATGAGGGCTACTGACACTGGCGTGCTCTGCTGGACTGCGCGCCGCGTCTCTGCCATCAGCAGGTCCAGATAGGAGGCGCGCTTGAGCAGCCCGGATTGCTCGTCGGTGACCGACAAGCTCTTCACCAGGCGTCGCAGGCCGGCATTGTTGAGCGCGATCACGATCTGTTCGCTGATCGTCTTGAGCACAACGATGTCGCCGGAGTGCCAGCTGCGGACAGTGCTCTGTACCAGCAGGAGCACCCCCATCTGGTCTTCTCCGTCGCTGAGCGGCAGCGCCAGGAGCGAGGCAATGCCAAGCTCCGCCACCACGTCGCGAATTTCCTCAAGTTCGGGTGCGTTAGCAGCATGACTGAGAGACAGGGTTCCCAGACTGACGACGATGTCCTGTACGAACGTGACCAGCTGATTCAGCGTCTTGCCTTCTCCGCGTTTGACGCCTTCCGCCAGAAATTCCTTGATTGCGCTGGGCGCCATCCCAGGCTTCCGCATGGCAATGATGCAGCGGCTCAGCTTCCATTGCGCTCCGATTTCGTTGACCGCCGTGGACATCACCGCATCGGCATTGGTCTGGCGGTAAAGTTTGCGGGTAATTTCGGCAACTTTGGTAAAGCTGTTCACATCGGATGATTCGGCGGGCTGCGCCGGGCCAGCGGCAGACGAACCTGTCGCCGGCTTGGCCGCGGGCCTGGACGGTGCTGGCGGATGAGCAACCACAGCGTCGGGACGGCGCGGATTCATTCCGGCTGCCAGGTACAACTGCTGCAGATCCTGATTTCGTTCTTCTTCCCCGGGGAAGAGTTCCTGAATGCGCTGCAGGCGTTCGATAGCTTTGGAACGCATTCCGTACTGGACTAATATCTCCGCCTGCAACATCAGATCCTGTAACGCGGCAGCACCCAGCGTTGGACCTTCGGTCTTGACCGGTTCCGCGGGCTTGGCCATGCTGGTGAATCGTGACGCAATCACCTTGAAGCGGTTTTCATCGATTTTTCCATGCAGCATTTCGAGCCGCTTCTGATGGCCGGGTTCGTAAGCGTCAACGTCGGCAGCGCGGTCAAGACACTCCGCCGCTTTGGTGTAATTCCCCATGCCGCAATGCAGATCGAAAAGCTTGAGCAGAGTCTGGGAGTAGTCGCCTTCCCGGTTGGAGGCGTTGAACAGTTCGCTCATGAACTCAAGGAATTCAGGCGAACTTCGATGCTTGCCCGCGACATCCTGCATCATTCCGACAAAGGCGCGACGCTCTCCGCGGTTTTTCTGGAACTGCTCGAGCCTGCGCGCCAGGGCGACAGCTTCGGCATCCTGCTGCGCATTTACCAGCAGTCCGATCAGGTTGGCGATCTCCTGCAGGCGCGATGGATTCTTCAAAAACAACTGCCAGGCCAGCGGTTCCGCATCGCTGAACCGGCTCGCCGAGAGCAGCGCTTTGACGTAGCTCTCTACTATTTCCTGCGGCGCACCATCGGCTTTGGCCAGCGGTTCCAGGACAAAGATTGCGGCCCCAACCTGCCCTTGCGCGACCAGGCTCTTTCCGTACCCGAGAGCGATCTGGGCGTTGGAGGCATCCTCGGTGTAGGCCCGCTCATACCAGTGCGCGGCATCGGCGCCGGATGCTTCTGTCATCCCCGCCAGTTTCAGAAAAGCAACGGCGGCAGCCTGTTTGTCTCCTGCCTGCGAGCAGAGTTCCCCGAGGCGCAGAAAGTTTTTTCCGGAAGGCTCCAGTGCGACCAGCCGCTGCAGGACCAGCACGCAATCCTGGGCGCGACCATTCCTGGTCAGGTCCTCGAGAGCACTCTCATAAGTTTCGAGCGCCAGCTTGCGATTCGAGGTTTCGAGGATTTGCCCGAAGCGGATGCGCTGGATACTGGTCGGCGTGGTGTAACGGGCCAGTTTCTTGTAGGTAAGGCTGGCGCGGGTATTTTCCCCGGCCTCAAGCTGGCGATCGAACAATTCCCCGAGGAGGGCAACCGCCTCCGGAGTGCGTTGCAGGGAGAGGCAAAGGTCAGCTGCCATCTGACGCACATTGTCGTTTGGGGGATCACCTGCAAGGACTTGCAGGTATTCGTCGAGCGCGTCCCCGGTCTTGCCTTTTTGCAAAAGCTTTTCGGCGCGTTCTACGCGTCGGGCAATCTCGGTTCGGTCCATTCGCTTGGTCGGATCGGCCATGAGAAAAAGAGGGTAATGTGCGGAGTAACCCACCACGATTTTAGAGGCCGGTTTCAGGACCGGCAACGGCCCCGGCACCCGCCAGGATTACCAAAGTCACGAATGCCAGGGCCTTTGGCGGGAGGGTAAGTTTCTGCTATGGTGCCGGATGCCCCCGGACCAAAAAATGGATCAGGAACAAGGGCTGCGCCACCGCCTGGGCGCCGGCCAGATGGCGATGGTCGCTGTGGGGGGATCGATTGGCACCGGCTTACTGCTGGGGTCGGCCGCGGCTCTCGAGATTGCCGGACCCGGCGTTATCCTCAGTTTCGCTCTGGCTGCATTCATTACGTTGACCGTGGCCCTGGCGCTGGGTGAACTCTCCAGCCTGCATCCCGGAGCGGGATCGTTCGGGGTCTACGGCGACATTTATCTCAACCAGTGGGCCGGGTTTATCGCCCGTGCGGGATATTGGGCGGCGCTGGCGATCTCTATTGGCGCGGAGATGGTAGCTTCCGCGACCTACCTGGCATTCTGGTTTCCCTCCGTTCCGGCTTTGGTCTGGGTCACAGTCTTGTCAGTCTTTCTATTGCTGATCAACCTTCGCAGTGTGGAGAACTATGCCCGCTTCGAATACTGGTTTGCCATGATCAAGGTAGTGACCATCCTGGCATTCGTTCTGCTCGGGGCGGGATTATTGCTCAGCGGGCACGTGACGCCACAATACACGGCGCACGGCGGATTTTTGCCGAAGGGAGCGCTGGCGCCACTTCTCGCCATGGGTTTCGCTCTTTACACGTTCGCTGGGCTTGAGTTCGTCGCGGTTACGACGGGAGAGTCCCGGTCGCCCGGCGAAATTCCCCGTGCCATCAAGCTGACGTTCGGGATCCTGACCTCGGTTTACCTGGGAGCAATTGTCATTTTGGTTGGCGTCATGCCCTGGAACCGTGCCGGAGTAACCGAGAGCCCTTTTGTCACGGTGTTCCGCCAGGCTCATATTCCAGCGGCGCCGCACATCATGACATTTGTGATTCTGACTGCCGCACTGTCGGGGGCAAATGCGGTGCTCTATGCCTCTTCGCGGATATTGTTTTCGTTGGCGCGGACAGGATGGGCGCCGGCAGTTTTTGGCCGGCTCAATCGCTCGGGATCACCCCAGCTGGCTCTGCTGGCTTCCTCTTACGGCATCGTGGTGGCCCTGGTGATGGAAAAATGGGCACCGAAGAATGCGTTCGTCTCAATCCTGGGGGCGGCGCTGGTTGGAATGTTGCTGTCCTGGCTGGTATCGCTGGCGGCTCACGTCAAATTCCGGCAAAGACTTTCAGCAAGCCAGCTCGCAGCCCTGCCGATGCGCTCGCCGATGGGCGCCTGGGGTTCGGCTCTGGGCTTCGTGCTGATCATTGTGGCGCTGCTGGAAACCGGCTGGAACTCTCACATGACGCTGATCAGCGGTGCCATCTACGTGGTCGGATTGACGGCAGCTTACTTCCTGTTGAAAAGGAAGTAAGCCCCGTGTGACCAAAAATAGTGTGGGGCGGATACGCTGGTCCGCCGCCTTTGACTTTGGCTTTGACTCATTTTGAGGTTGCGAAAAAATAAACATCAACTTCAAAAGCGGGGGGACAAGAGTTCCCCATCGCAAGCCTACATGGTGCTGATTCTTAGGTAGCGGCGAACGTCTTTCATGCTCACTATGATTACGTATCCTGCGTAGAGCAAGCCTGCAGTACCTAGAATATTCCTGATCGCTTTCATGGCTGTCATTTTTCTCCTGTTCAAGACTACGCCGCACTCTGAACGACGGGTTTAGGATGCACCACTGAGCTTCAGAGTTGTCGGACACGCGCAGTCGCTTGAGTATACAGGCCGGGAGGGCAGTACAATACCTGCCATGGCTGACGATCTGCTTCGCTACCGGCCTCAATTCCCCATTCTGGAACGAACCACCTATCTCATCAGCAATTCGCTGGGCGCCATGCCTCAAGGTGTTTACGACGCCATGAAAAGCTATGCCGACATCTGGGCGACTCGTGGGGTGCGTGCCTGGGAAGAAAGATGGTGGATGCTCGCGGCTCAGATCGGCGACGAGATCGGGGTACTGATGAACGCGCCTGCCGGCTCAGTTTCCGTCCACCAGAATGTAACCACATGCCAGGCGGTAGTGGCTTCGTGCTTCGATTTTTCCGGCAAACGCAACAAGGTTGTTTACAGCGACATGAACTTTCCCTCGGTGATGTATTTCTGGGAAGCCCAGCAATCCCATGGGGCCCGCGTCCACATGGTGAAGACAGATGACGGGATCACGGTGCCGCTGGATAGATTGCTGGAGGCGATTGACGAACAGACCTTGCTGGTTCCGGTATCGCACGTAATCTTCCGCAGTTCCTACATTCAGGATGCCAAGGCAATCATCGAGAAGGCCCATAAAGTGGGTGCGCGCGTGGTGCTGGATACTTTCCAGTCGCTGGGTACAGTACCGGTTGACGTAGAGGAGCTGAACGTAGATTTTGTCTGCGGCGGGGTTTTGAAGTGGCTGTGTGGCGGGCCGGGGGTCGGCTACCTCTACGTTCGTCCGGATCTGGGGAAAACCCTTCAGCCGAAATTCACCGGCTGGTTCGCCCATCAGAATTCATTCGGATTCGAAGTTGGCCCAACGCGCTACGCCGATCCTCCATACCGGTTCATGAACGGCACGTCACACATTCCAGCTCTGGAAGCGGCGCGACCGGGGTTGAAGATTATTGCCGAAGTGGGCATCGGGCGAATTCGCGAGAAATCGAAGCGGCAGACTTCGCAGTTGATCGCCATGGCTGAGCAGCGCGGCTGGCGAGTCAATTCGCCCCGCAACCCCGAGCTTCGCGGTGGCACCGTTTCCATCGACATGCCAGACGCCGAACAAGTGTGCCGCGAGCTACTCAATCGCGACATCCTGGTCGACTACCGTCCCAAAGCCGGTGTGCGTATGGCCCCGCATTTCTACAATAAAGATGAGGAACTGACCACCGCCATCGCCGCCGTGGAAGAAATCCTGAAAGAACGAGCCGTAGCCGTAAAATAAGCAAACTCAAATGTCGGCGCGGGCGTCCCGCCCGTGCGGCCGAACGAAGCTCGGCTGGGTGCATCGATCAGGCGATCAACTACCCGCACCAGCCTTCTCACCTCCCGTTCGCCGCAGTCTCACACTTCTCCATTAAAATGAACCCGGTGAGTGATCCCATCCGTATCGGAATTCTCGGCGACTACGATCCCAAGTCTCCGACCCTTCCCGCCGTCGAGAAATCGCTCCAGCATGTATCCGCTGTGCTGAATCTCCCGGTCGAGGCGGAGTGGCTCGCAACTCCCAGCCTGGTTGCGCCCGAGGCTCAGAAAAAACTGGAAAGCTTCGATGGAATCTGGGCCGCGCCCGGCAGTCCTTACAAGAGCTTTGACGGCATGCTCCAGGGCATCGAATTCGCGCGGCGACGCGACTGGCCTTTCCTCGGCACCTGCGGCGGCTTTCAGTACGCGCTGATTGAATGCGTGCGCAATGTGCTGGGAATCAGGGATGCGGATACGGCGGAGAACAATTCCGGATCAAAGAACATCATCATCTATCCGGTGGCTTGCGCCGTTCCCGGCCATGCCACGGGCGCGCACAAGCTGTCGGGAACCATTCCGGAAATCCGCCTGCGTCCCGGCTCTTACCTGCAGTCGTTTTACTCGCAGGAGACCGTCGCCGAGGAATTTTTCTGCAATTTTGAAGTCAATCCCGAATATGAATGGGCCGCCATGGAAGCGGGTTTTCCTGTGGTCGCCCGCGGCCCCGGAGGCGAAGCTCGCGCCATCGAATCACCCACACACCGTTTCTACATCGCCACTCTGTACCAGCCGCAACTTTCTTCCAAGCCTGGCAAACCTCATCCTCTGGTATTGGCTTTCGTCCAGGCCGCAGGCGATTGGGGGAGAAAAAAGCTGGACGACACGGTGCTGGAGTAGGAAAAAGCAGGCGTCAGACTGCGGACCTCAGCCCCCGGCAAGAACCACGTGGGGACAGCCGCCTTCGGCTCTCCAGGTCGAGCGCAGCCCGGCCCTTCTCACGGGTCAAACAGAAATCAATTCAAACGCAGGATAGCTCTCCAGCAGATCCCGAAACGCTTCCGCAGGCGACCCTGCAGGCACAGGAAAATACGTTTGCACTTCCCGTTTGAACCGGTCCAAATATGCTTTCAAGACTTCCGGCTTTTCTTGATCCGACAATGCCCGAAGCTTAAACCTCTGCTTTAACTTCCCTCTCTTGAGCGTGATCTCTCCAGCAGCTTCAGCGTTGCGCACCCACTGGGCTCTGCCCCGGGGAGCAACCAGGTAGCGCTTTCCGTTCAGTTCCAGCAGATCGATCGGCGTGGAATAAATTTTGCCGCTTTTGCGGCCGCGAACTTGCAGCAGGTAGTTGTAGGAAAATCCCCATCCCATTCCCACCACCAGCCCGAAGATGCGATTAAAGGCGCGCTCAACCGCAGTGGGTGCGCGAAAAGTCGGCTGAGGGGAATTCATACCGGTCCGGTCAGATCTGAAATCTAAGCTTGCTTCACGAATTTCAGCGAAGCCGAATTCATACAATAGCGCAAACCCGTGGGCTCTGGGCCGTCATTGAATAGGTGCCCCAGGTGAGCGTCGCACTCGGTGCAGGCCACCGCGTCCCGGAGCATGCCGAAACTCGTATCCCTGATTGTGTGCACATTTTCTGCCGCAATCGGCTCCGAGAAGCTCGGCCAGCCGGTACCCGAATCAAACTTGGTGACTGAACTGAAGAGCGCGTTGTCACAACAGACGCAGCGGTAGAGGCCCTGGTCATGCAAGTCCCAGTATCTTCCGCTGAAAGCGATTTCCGTATCCGCGCGCCGCGCGATATCGAATTCGCCGGGAGAAAGCTGCTTGCGCCACTCGTCGTCGCTCTTCACGACTTTTGGCACACGGACTTTTTGTAGTGGCTGACCAGAATCGGAGAATTCCACAATCGTGACCTCTCCCGGATCGCCCTTCGGAGCCGCAGCTTCAATCAGCCGTGGCTTGCGTAACGACCACAAAACCGCCCCGGCGATTGCGGCAAACGAGACGCCCAGAAAAGCGCGCCGCCGAACGTCCGCCGACGAATGATCCCGATCGAGTTCTGAGTCGAACATAAACGAGTCTCCTAAACAACGAATCAGCCCGATCTGCTCGCGATTCCGTCGCAGAGACGTACCTTGCTGCGTCTCCCGCCACCGACACAAACGTATCAACCTACGTTTCTATCGCGGTTGTGGCAGCCTATTCACGGCTGCTTCAATCACTTTCCCAAATAAAGTTCGGGAAACTGTTGCTTCAGGTGCACGACCTTGGGCGCATCGTTGAAGACGATGTATGGCTCATACGGATGTCGCGTCGCGTAATCCTGATGATAGGCTTCCGCCGGATAGAACGCCTTCAGCGGCACCACCTGAGTCACAATCGGACGCGGGAATACTCCGGACTTTTCGAGCTGCGAAACATATGACTCGGCAATCTTCTTTTGTTCGTCGCTTCCATAAAAAATGACCGACCGGTACTGAGTGCCATCATCCGGTCCCTGGCGGTTCAGCTGCGTTGGATCGTGCGCCACGGAGAAGAAGACGCGCAGCAGTTCGCCATACGTAATCTGCGAAGGATCATATGTAACCTTCACCGATTCCGCGTGACCGGTTTCGCCAGTGCTTACGACTTCATACTCCGCGGTTTTCGCTTCGCCGCCGGAGTATCCCGAGGTCGCATTCACGACTCCCTTGACGTGCTGAAAAACGGCCTGGATTCCCCAAAAGCACCCGCCTGCAATTACAGCGGTTTGTTGGCCCGGCTTGGCCGCTTTCGTGGCATCCATAGTTGGCGTGGGGACGGCCAAAGAAGCAGCATTACCGGCAGTGCAAGCGGCGGTGACTGCGAGAAGCACCAGGAGAAGCAAGAAAAAGTGAGGTAAAAGTCTGAACATGCAAGACACCCCTGCGGCCAGGTTACTGGCCCACCTATATAGAGCCGTGAGGGAGGCAAAAGTTTCAGAGGCAGGTGTCAGTCGTCAGTCTTCGGCCGTCGGTCGATGGTCGTTGGCCTTGATTCGTCAGCTACTTGCAGCGTCGTGATTGTCCTTGCCGACAGCCGTCAGCCGCCTGACGGCCACGAGCCGGATTTTTCGTATCCCGGGCAGGAGAGCACCGGCAAACGCGGATATTTTCTGAAACGGCTGTCGGTGAGAGAGAGCTGGCACAGGAAGAAGACCGAGCCCCGGTCTGACTCGATACGTCTCGAATGAATGCAGTCCGCGCAGAGTCCGGGGTGCGCCGGCCCTTGCGACTTTGCCGTAGGCCCAACCATGGCTCAGGATACCAGCGTCGCCGGAAATTGCCTTCCAGCAATCTGGCGAAACGGATGCGATCGCCGCTCAGAGATCCTCAGAAGTCAGTCGCCGGTCGCCGTCGTCAGCCATCAGTCGTCAGCCATCAATCATTGGTCGTCAGCAAACGTCCGGCTGAAGACCAACGACTGACGGCTGATCATGCTTTGAGGCGGCCCCAGATCAATTTTTTCCACACGCCGGCCTGAGCCGCATCACGCGGCTTGGCGTGACACAGGAACAGGACGTCGCGCAGTTTGATCGATCCGCAATCGCTGTACTTCGCCAAGTCGCGCTCGCCGAGCTTGGGGAATGCCGCCGCCAATCCCTTCTTTACCTGGCCGGAGAGCGGGACTCGCCCGTCCTTCCAGTAAATGGCGACGAACTCCGCCAAGTCTTCAGCGCGCTGAATCACGCGCTCCAGCGTTTCGGCCACCAGCACGCGGTGAGTCTTGTGCCGCGCCATTTCGCGGACGATGAGGAGTGACGCATGCGGCTGCTTCATCTCCTGGCGAGCTTCGATTGCGAGTACAGCGACCTTCTCTGCTGCGACCTTAGGCACCAGCTCCGCCATCCGGGCATCAAGCTCGACGCCGCCCTCGCCGAAACGTTCGTGCCGGCTCAGGCCAGCCAGCAGCGAACGAAGCTGCAACTCCGGCGCAATGTGGCGAGCCGGGTCATTGTGCTGAACGCGTGCGACGGAATTTACCATGTTGATTTGAGCCATAGCAGCCCTCCCAGCTGGCTAAACCCATCCTGAACTTAGCTCGTCAAACCCACCAGCTCCGAACGCTCCAGTTCCGGTTCGAGACTGAGCAGCAACCCCTGAAACTCCGCCATTGTTTCCGCTGAGCGCCACGTTTCTACGAACTCCTCCGCCTCAAATTTCGAGACCTCGGGAAAGAACCGGCGGTACAGCTCAATCTTCTGGTTGTCAGTAGCTCTTCCCAGATAGAGCTTATAGTCGATTCTCCCCGGCTCCTCAGAAGCGCCTCATCCAAAGCTTCGATCCTGTTCGTCGTCATCATGAACAAGACATTCGTCGGCGCATAGAAACCGTCTAACACGTTCAGCAGTCCGGAAAGAGTGACTCCGTTCCGGTCAGCAACGCTCTCTTTCTCATCGCGGGCGTGCGAACCATCGTTCGTGTTTAGGGTCAAAGGCGTACGAGCATTGCCGCTCTTCGTGCAATCGATATCTTCAAATAGCAAAACCGAGTCTGGCGATACCTGGTTGACCGCGTCCATCAAACTCCGGTCGTTGAAAATGGCGAGATTAATGGCGTAAATCGCGAGTCCGAAATTCGCCGCCAGCGCCGACACGAGAGACGTCTTACCTGTTCCTGGGGGTCCATAAAAGAGGTAGCCCCGATGGTAAGGAACACCCAGCCGCGCGTATCGTCGCTTCGACTTCCGGAAATTCCCTACGTCTTGAACCAGATGTTCCCTTTCTCCAGGCTGCAAGATCACCGAGTCCAGCAACCGCGGCGAATACCCTTCAATCCGATTCCAACCGTCGTTATACGCGAACAGAAGCGATTGCGCGCCCATGCTCCTCACATGACTTGCCACGACGTCGTCCACGAAACGCTGCAAGACGCTGCGGCTCCTGCCGATTGTTCTGAACGTCAGTGATTCGGTTCGCCTCGAAGTTCTCTCCCTCGACTCATTGCTACGGTGGAAGTAGACAACATACGGTCTTCCGCCGTACCAGAACCAATGACTCCCCGGAGCCGGGATGAGCGCCACCCGCTCGCTGCGCATCGTCGTATCCAGATCCACCCTGCGGATTCGCGCAAGGAACTTTTGATCCAGAAACCATTCCTTTACCCACACGAACGCCGCATCATCGTCCTTCACCGTGATCAGCATGGTCGTCTGCCCGACGATCCAGTGCCACAACCTCTCCGGCACCGCCCGCAGGTAGACACTCATACCGCCGATGACCATCAGCAGCAAACCGCCTGAGGCAAAGACATTCTGGCCGGTCAGCATGCTTCTTAGAAGTTCCAACATATTCTTGTTTTCTAACCGGCTCGAGGCCGGAGATCCAAAGTTGAAGTGCTGGCCGGGGAACAAGCGACAACGGCACGAGGCGCTCTGCCACTGTACTATCGCTATGCGCGCGGCAGGATTCGGACCTGCGACCTCCGCCCTACGGCGAAGTAACCGTGATCTTCACCACCGGCCGAACAATGTTAGCCACGCGGGCCTGTGGCCCGCGCGCATGCAACAACTTCGCGTACCGCGGGCGAGTCGCCCGCGGCCACAAAGCCATTGCACGAATCCGGTCAGGGAACATGCGGACACGGATAGTCCACAACTGCATGCAAAAATCCGTGGCCTTCACCACTGACCCTGTGAAGTTATGGCTGGAGAATAGCGGCGGCGGTTGAGTCCCTGGCAAAAAGCGAAGGAGCCGCGCAGCAGCGATATCATCCAGCGAGCTTAGTTTTGTTGGCTTTGCGTTCGGGGGCGCCGCAAATCAGTTGAGGCGATGATCGGATGACGCCCTGAAGCAACTTTGGCTTGTAACCCGCCACAGTTGCCCGCTTAGCGAGTTGTGGTTGTGTTTCGCCAAATCAGGCGTCCTTTCGAAGAAGATGTTTGAAGATGCCATGATTGCAGATTTTTCGCAAGAGGAAATTTGTAAACTATTTGCAAAAACTTGTAAGGTAAACAAACGCTTTTGCCACACTGGCTTGCGGCGCAAGCGACCCTGCTGCTAGATTTGGAAGCCCGGGAACAGCCCCGTTCCCCAGGAGACCACGGTTGAAAACTTGCACACGGTTATTTTCCCCTGTTGTTTTATTTCTTCTCCTTTGTTCCCAGTCACCGGCTCAGATTGACGACGCCACCAGGCAGCTTTCTCACGATATCTTCAAACAATTAATCGAAATCAACACTACCGATTCGGTGGGCAACGTTTCCACGGCTTCCGAAGCGATGGCGCAGCGCTTTCGCGACGCAGGATTCCCCGATAGCGACCTTCATATTCTCGGCCCCAACGACCGCAAGAAGAATCTTGTGGTCCGCTTCCACGGCAGCGGCAAACACAAACCGGTGCTGTTGATCGGCCATCTCGATGTGGTCGAAGCGCGGCGCGAAGATTGGACTACCGATCCGTTTCAATTCGTCGAGAAAGACGGTTATTACTACGGGCGCGGGACGCAGGACATGAAGGACGGCGATGCCGTCATGGTTACAACCCTGCTGCGGTTCAGGAAGGAAGGTTACGTCCCTGACCGCGACATCATACTGGCTCTGACTGCAGACGAAGAAGGCGGCACCTCGAACGGAGTGGACTGGCTGCTCAAGAATAATCGCGAACTGATCGACGCCGAGTTTGTGCTCAATCACGACGGCGGCGGAATTTTGTCAGAGAACGGCAAGCCGCAATACATGACCGTTGACGCGTCGGAAAAACTATATTCGGACTATCAATTGACGGTGACCAATCCTGGCGGCCACAGTTCCCTGCCGAAGCCCGATAACGCCATCTACCATCTCGCCGAAGGGCTGGCGCGCCTGGAGCACTACGAATTTCAATTTGAGCTAACCAATATCACACGAGCCTATTACCAGCGCATGTCGAAAATCGCAACCGGGTCGCGTGCCTCCGACATGTCGGCAATCCTCAGGAATCCACCGGACATGGCAGCGGTGGCTCGCTTGTCGCAGGATCCGATCGACCACTCCATCATGCACACAACCTGCGTGGCTACGCGCCTTGGCGCCGGACATGCCAATAACGCCCTGCCGCAGACCGCACAGGCCAACGTGAACTGCCGCATCGTGCCCGGACATTCAACCGAGGAGATTCGCCAGGAACTGGAAAAGGTCGTGGCCGATCCCAAGATTTCGGTTCACGAAGTGGGCGCGATCGGCGGCGTAACCAACCGGAAGTCATTCGCCCCGCCGCCGCTGCGCCCCGACGTATTCCAGCCGCTGGAAAAGGTTGTCGAGAGCATGTGGCCTGGATTACCGGTCGTTCCCGACATGGCAACCGGAGCTTCTGACGGCGTTTACACGAATGCAGCGGGGCTTCCCACCTATTGTGTTTCGGCTGAAGCCATCGATCGCGATGACATCCGCGCCCACGGCAGGGACGAACGTGTGCGAACAGAAGCCTTCTATCGGGCGGTGGATTTTTATTACAGGTTCCTCAAAGCAGTGACGGCTCAGTAGGAGTCCACCTCACGGAGACTTGCAATCGTCTTAGCAGCCAGCAGGTCGCGAGCTGTTACCCGCGCCGTTCTTATCCGGTCTGTTCTTATTGTAGAGACGCAGCTTGCTGCGTCTCCGCGGCAGGCCGGGATCGACCGTAGACGCAGCAAGCTGGGTCTCTAGAGAAAATGACTGCTCGGTTGCCTCTTCTCGCGTGACCAAACCATTTAGTATTGAGTTCTTCTCTTAGAGGTCGCGATGATCCAAGTTCGGAATCTGGTTAAGAAGTTCGGCGACTTTACCGCCGTCAATGACATTTCCTTTACCGTCGATGCGGGCGAAATCTTCGCCTTCCTCGGCCCCAATGGCGCCGGAAAAACTACGACCATCAAGATGTTGACGACGCTTTTGAGTCCGACCAGTGGAAAGATTGAACTGAACGGGCTTGATCCTACGGTCCAGAAAAATGAAGCTCGAAGGACGTTTGGCATCGTGTTCCAGGATCCGAGCCTGGATAGCGAACAAACTGCCTACGAGAACATGGAACTGCACGCTGTGCTCTACAAAGTCCCGCGAAAGGTGCGGTCTGAGCGCATGGAGCAACTGCTGAAATTGTTCGAGCTCTGGGAGCGCCGAGACGACTATGTCAAGACATTCTCCGGCGGGATGAAGCGCCGCCTGGAAATCGCCCGGGGATTCCTGCACACGCCCAGGATACTGTTTCTCGACGAGCCCACGCTCGGTCTCGATCCGCAAACCCGCAACCAGCTATGGACTCACGTCAAGCACTTGAATGAAACTCACAAGACCACGGTATTCCTGACCACTCACTACATGGACGAGGCCGACCGCGTTGCCCATCGCATTGCGGTCATCGATCATGGTGGGATCGTCGCCCAGGGAACGCCTCAAGAATTGAAGCAGCAGACCAACAGCGAATCTCTCGAGCAGGCGTTTCTTTCGCTCACCGGCTCTTCGATTCGTGACGAGAGCGCAACTTCCGCCGATCAAATGCGACAGGTCGCCAAAATGTGGAGCCAACGCCGATGAGCGCAATTTACATTCTCTGGTTGCGGGAACTAAAGCGTTATGTGCGCTCGCGCGCGCAAATTGTGGCCTCATTGGGCCAGCCTCTCCTCTATCTTCTGGTGCTGGGCTTCGGCCTGGGACCGGTGTTTCAAAAAGCAGGCAACGGCAGCTATCTGCAGTTTGTGGCCCCGGGCGTGATCAGCATGACCATTCTTTTCACCGCGATCTTTTCCGGAATCGCGATGTTGTTTGACCGCCAGTTCGGATTTTTAAAAGAAACACTGGTCGCGCCGGTGCCGCGGATTGAAGTCATGATCGGGAGAACTCTTGGCGGAGCCACGGTCGCTGTAATTCAGGGGACGCTGATCCTGATCGTCTGTCTGATTGCCGGTTTTCGACCCGCACAGCTCTCGCTGTTTCCGCTGGCATTTCTCTTCATGGCACTCATCGCCATTGTGTTCGCGGCTCTGGGCACGGCCTTTGGCTCGATCGTGCAGGACATGCAGGGCTTTCAATTGATCATGAACTTCATGGTCCTTCCAATTTTCTTTTTATCGGGAGCACTGTTTCCGTTGTCCAATCTGCCAAAGGCCCTGACTATCATCACCCGGCTCGATCCCCTGACGTATGGCGTCGACGCTTTGCGCGGAGTGCTTATCAATTCTTCGCACTTCGGCATTGCGTTCGACGTCTCAGTGCTGGGAGTGATCGCGGTGGCTTTTCTTTCGCTGGGCGCGTATTTGTTTTCCCGGATTCAGCTGTAAATGATTCGGCGGAAATGGCGAGAACTGGCAATCCTTTTGGAAAAATGTACGAGGGGACACGGTACGAACAGTCAAGACTTCAGTCTGCGACTTCCAATCCCCTGGCGGACTGGCCGGGGAGCAGAAATGTCTTGGGATATTTACTCTCACCGCAGATTTTGAAAGAACCAGAATCCTTGTACCAGGGACTGTCGGGCGCTTCAGGGTTGGTTTCACGCCGCAGCTTCAACTGAGATAAATCGTCAGTCGCAATTTTCCGCTGGCGAAGGCGGTCGAACACGTGATCTCGGAGGGCGGTGGAAGCGAACTCCACTGGATCTTGGGCATCTACTCTCCGAAGGTCATGCGAGCCAGTTCCTGTTTTAGCCGCCGGCTTTCGTCGGCATCGTCAGAAGTAGTCGAGCGATCGGCAAGCTCGAAAAACTTTCGCTTTTCATTAAACATTCTTCGCACTCGCCTCTTGACTTCGCCTAATCTTCGCCTACAATTATTCCATGGCAATCACCAAACGGCAACGGCAGGTGTACGACTTCATTTCGGAGTTCGTGCAGAGGAACGGTTACTCTCCGTCGTTCGAGGAAATCGGCGAAGGGCTGGAACTCAGTTCCCTGGCCACAGTGCACAAGCACATTTCGAACCTCGAGAAAAAGGGGCTGCTCACACGCGACTATAACCGCAGCCGCTCCATCGATCTGCTGCCTCCCAAGGGCCGGCTCAAGCAGGCCATGTCCGTCAACACCACCATGGTGCTGCCGCTTATGGGACGCATCGCCGCCGGTCAGCCGATCGAGGCCGTGCAAAGTAACGAGACCATTTCTCTCGCCGACTTTGTCCGCTCAAAAGAAGTTTTTGTGCTGGAAGTCCGCGGCGATTCAATGCAGGACGAGGCCATTCTCAACGGCGATTACGTGATGGTAGAGAAGAGCAGGACGGCGCATAACGGCGACATCGTAGTAGCCCTGGTGGAAGGCACCGACGCCACGCTCAAGCGCTTCTACCGCGAAGGTGAAAATATCCGCCTGCAGCCTTCCAACGTCACCATGAAGCCCATCATCGTGCCCGCGGCTTCGGTAGAAGTTCAGGGCAAGGTGATTGGAGTGTTGCGGAAGTACTGAAAGCAGCTACTCGTTTCCAGCTCTTAGCTTCTGGCCAGCGGCAAACACGAACTGAGTTCGGAAAATCGGGTCATAGGGGGAGTAGTCACCCATCACCCCTGCCACACCACCGTACATGCGGGTCCGCATACGGCGGTTCAGTTCGGTTGAGCTAAAGCACATCCAGCAAGCGCGGAAGACCGAGCGCGTCGAAGTAAGCAATCGGAAACGCGGAGGACAGTGCCGGGCTGTTGGCCGATACGCCTGGGCCAGGGAACTGCCGGCGGTTTGGGCCGCAAGGTCAGTGCCGAGGTTCCTTGGCGCGTTTTGCAAACCGCACCTTGCTACGCTTCCATTGCTTCCAGAGCACAGATCGCAACCTGCGTCGCATCCATGCCTCCAGCTGTCGCAGTACCGAGGGCGTCGGGCTGAAGCCGAAGTAACCCTTCCACCCACGTCAACAGGAGGCGAGTTGGGCCTGGTCATCTGTTCCAAACTGAAGCCCAGCGTCCGTCGCGTCAGTTCCGGTATTCTCCGCTTGCGCGGAGCAGAGCCTTGGGCGCTCCTTACTGTTTGGGCCTTCGACCTTGCGGCCTACTATGCCCGCTGCTGACCCCCGCCCCACGGTCAAGATGAATTGCTCCATCCCCAGTCACGACTCCGTGACATGCGGCGGGTCTCCCGAAGTAAGCTCGACCGCCTTCGACGCGCAACCCCCGGATTTACCACCAGTGTGCTTGGTGGACATGGGCTTCGCTGTCCTATGCCAGCTCGCCCCACACCGTAGGCCTCTTCATCCGGTTCTTGTTCATCGGCTCGCGCCTTTGATCCACGCTTCTTTCAGACCCCGCCTCGCGACGACGCCCTCCGCGCTTCTCTAGCCCTTCACCTCCACCAGGTTGGGCAGGGGACTTTCACCCCCAAGCTGTCGAACATGTTCGGCACACATAAAAAACGCCCGGGCAATCAACCCGGGCGTTTGAATTTTTCGGCCGACGACTGAAGACAGACGACTGTTACACGTGCTTATCGATGGCCTTCTGAATAGTCTCTTTTGGCACGTAGCCCACAATCTGCTCTTTCACCTGTCCGCCCTTGAAAACCAGAAGCGTCGGTATGCCGCGAACGCCGTACCGCATGGGCGTGGCGCTGTTGCTGTCCACATCCATTTTGCCGACTTTGATCTTGCCGGTGTAGTCCTTGGCCAGTTCGTCGACGATGGGAGCGAGGGCGCGGCAAGGTCCACACCACGCCGCCCAGAAATCCACCAAAACCGGCTGGTCTGACTTCAGGACGTCCTGGTCAAAGTTCGCGTCGGTCACTTCCAAAATTCCATTACCTGCCATTTTTCCTCCGGTGGCGCCGCCCGCTGCGAATGCAGAAACGGGAACGCTGGCAGCCGTTTGGCTGCATGTATCGTAACACTGTATTTGATGCATCGCAGCCGGAGAAGTCGCAAAAGGCCGGGATTCACGTTTAGTCTCTGGCTACCAGCTTTCAATGAATGCTTTCGTTTCGGGAAATGTACGCCTCAATACTAGAGGCGTAATCATGAATCGTCCAAAAATAAAAAGCGCCCCGAGCGTTTCAGCTCAGGACGCCTCGGCAGCCCTCCCCCAGAACTGCCAAACCACGAGTTGGATAGTAGGCGCAGCCCCCATCGGTGTAAACGTCACTTTGGTAACTCGTTTATTTCTCGCAGTCACATCGAAAATGGTGGCGGAAGTAAGGTGTGGGTAACAGCTAAGATTCTGGAAATGAAGTCAACCTGCCGGGAATTGCAGCGAAAGCAAATCACCCACCGAAAGGGGACGTGCCGAGGTCAGTTCCGATGCCAGGTCGCGCCGCCATCGCTGGTGCTCCAGCTTTTTCGCGTACTGGTGATTACTTTGCCATTGCGACTGTCGGCAAATTCGACGCCCACAATGTCCTCCGTCAGAGATTCGCCGCCCGCTGCCGGGGTGACCTGCGTCCAATGCTCTCCCCTGTCAGATGAGTAATATAACGCGCCCGCGGAACCACCCACCCATATGTTGTCAGCATTTGCCGCGAGTGCCCGGAAAACGACTCCGCCCGCCACTGGAATCGTCTGCCAGGTCTTGCCTGAATCGAGCGAACGCTGCACTGCGCCGTCTGAGGACAGTATCCAGCGAACAGTAGTGTTCAGTGCGCTCAGAGCCTGAGCCTTGTTTTTTTTCCTGCCTGACTTACCCTTCGCACTTGCCACTTCGGCCGTTGCGGTTTCAATCACGGGGGCCTCAGCCATCACCGTCACGGTTTCGTTGACGACGCCAACGGGCCTCTCACTTTCTTTTTCATTACTTGTCTTTTCGCTTTGTTGTTTCTCATCTTTCTCAGCCCCTGCTTTGCCAGCCTGTTCCCTGGCCTGTCCTTCCGCCGAGGCTATTTTTGACTCTGTTGCGGCTGGAGCTGCCGGAGCTACTGCGACGAGATTCCCGGCCGATTGAGCTGAAGGCTTGTCCAGCGACTTGAGCGCGTCGTTGTTTGCCCGACCAGTGTTTGCCCCACCGGCGTCGGCCAGCTGTGTGTTTCCGGCAAGTCCGGTTGGCGTCGCGCCACTTTCCAGTGGCTGACTTTCTTTTCGTCGAGCCTCGACTCCTCCTATGACCGCTGGAGCGGCAGCGAATCTTCCTTCCGCGCCTGCGTCATCTCTCTGCTTATCCAGTCTCTGTTTATCCAAACTCCGCTGATCCAACTTGCCGGCGGAATCGAAAGCTCGATCGGATTTGAATAGCGAGGGAGGGTTCTTCTCGGCCAACTTCTGGCCCGGCTGAATCGGAGCAGGGATTTGGAGTGCAGAATTCGCCCTCGATTCAGGCGTGGCAGCTATTTTCGACGCCGCCGTTGGAGATGCCTGCCGCTCAGGCTGTCCGCCAAATTGGGGCTCACTCTGCCGATCGTAGTGAAGTGTCACAGCCGTTCCGACCACGATCACGCAAGCCCCCAAAGCGCCCCAACGCAAGACCGGTCCGCCTAGCCATCGCGATCTGGCAGCCTGGCTCACACCCGGGACAGGTGGGGCAACGTCCTCCGGCATCGCCAGCGAAACAATGTTCCGGCAATCTGCGCATCCGCCGAGGTGCTGCAGCACCTGAACCCGCTCGCGCTCGGTCAGCGACCGCTCGGCGAATGCCGTCAACAGGTCGGGGTCAGGATGCACCCCAGCCTTGTCGGCCGCCGACAGTCGTTGCTGCACGATTTTGGGAAGTTGTTCCATTCTCTCTTTAGCTCTATATCTTGATCCAGATCTCTAGCCCGGAGGTCCGAGACCTGACGGCCGAGGTCCGACGTCGGACACCGGAATTTCCCCCTTCTTATTAGAGAACGTCCTTGGACCCGGTTCTTGCGCCATCTTGTCCCGCAGATTTAGTCGAAGATCCCGAACATCTACCTCCAAAGCTTCCTCAGCCTGGCGGCGGCTCATCCCCTTCCGCTCCAGCCCGGTCACAATCTGCTTGCGCAGGGACTTGGCGAGCTTATCGAGTTTGCGGCTGATAGTGGACTCATGAACTGCCAGGGTACGGGCGATTTCGGCCAACGTACGCTCATCCAAATAATATGATGCCAGGATGAATCGATCTTCTGGCGAGAGCGCGGACAAGACTTCATCGGTGACAGCTTCGACTCGGGAATCGACCGCAATGGCCGGATCTGACTCTTTCGCCGCAAATTCGTTTCCCTCCTCGCTTTCTTCCTCGAGGCTTACCAGGCGCCGCTGACGGCGATACCGGTTCACGAATTCCTGGGCCATCACGGTCCGCAGCCATCCCTCGAGCGAACCCCGTCCGGTATAAGAGGACAACTTGGAGACTCGCTGGCCATCGCGAGCCGTGGTCCCATAGAGGTCGGCATAGAGCGAGTCAGCAAGTTCACGCGCGGCCGAGCTCTCTTTGGCGATGTAGGCTGCAATGTCGTAGAGCTTTTCACGATAGCGCGCCATAAACACTTCCCACGCGCGCTCGTGGCCGGCAGCGCAGGCTCGGGCCAGAGCCAGTTCTTCAATGCGCAAGCTGCCGTACAGCTCAGCCGTTTCTTGACGAGAAGCACCCGGCGGCAAGTACTTGACGGCAATCTGGCTGAGGATTGCCGTGCAATCCTCGCGGCTGAGTCCGAAATTTCCCGCCTTCTCGTATAGGCCTGAGATCACGGATTCCAACTCCGAGACAGTCTCTGTTACGGGTTGGACACCGTGGTCAGTCATGGCGGCTTCAGCCACCCCGGATGCTACCAATTTTTGTGATGCAAGAAGCTGGAAATCTGGCGTTCCTCAGTTAAGCGCGCGGGGAGGCGCTGCCGGCGCGGTGGGTGAAAACTGCTCACCCCGCAGTCGGCAGCACGCCGGCGCCAAGGAGAAACACTATGAATCGCAAGCCTTTGTTCCTGTTAGCGTTGTTTGGACTGTTGGCTGGATTTCTGCTTCTGACCTGCCAGGCACCGGCAGGGGGGGCGCCCTCGGCATCTGGCTACACCGTCCTGACACCCATTCGCCAGGGCAACCTGAGTGTCTTCCCGGTGGTGGCAGCACACTCCTTCGATACCCAGGACTTCCTTACGCTGGACGAGGGCCTGCGTTCGGGTGAGGTGATTGTTACCGAGTCCGGAAGTGTGCAGCCACTGATGCGTCGCCGGCGAACTCCGGTCCAGAACAGCGGAGCTCAAGTCAACCAATTGGTTCTGGTTAACAACTCCAGGCGGCCCCTGATCCTTCTGGCCGGCGAAATCGTCACTGGCGGCAAGCAGGACCGCGTCATCGGCAAGGACCGTATTATCCCGGCAGAGAGCGATCCCGTTGACCTGGGTGTCTTCTGCGTGGAGCCTGGTCGCTGGGTGGGTAGCAGCGACAGGTTCGGGGTGGGCGCAGGAGTTGGTGGCGCGGTAGCGGCACCGATGGCGGCGCCGGCTGTCCGCTCTAAAGCGATGGCGGACAAGGACCAGCAGCAGGTGTGGTCCGAGGTAGCGAAAGCCAGAACCGCAATGGCGGAAACGGTCACCGTTGAGGCGGAGGCGCAAACCATCAACACCACGAGTTCATACGCGGGCGTGATGAACAATAGGGAAGTAAAACAGCAGGTCGACTCGGTTGCGGAACCCGTCCAGCGCAACTACCAGAGTCTGATCAAGCAATTGCGCGATCAGAACGCGGTGGGAGTCGTGGTCGCGGTGAACGGACAGATTGTGTGGGCCGACGTTTTCGCCAGCACAAACCTTTTGGAGAAATACTGGCCCAAGCTGGTGCGCTCATACGCTGCCGAAGCGGTCGGGACCCGGACTAAGAGCGGCAAAGTGGACGTCAAACAGGCGCAGGAATTCATCGACCATCTGGACGGACGGCACGAGACCGTGGACAGCGAACCAGGACTTTATCGCCACACTGAAATTACCGGAGACGGCTTCAGAGCGTTCGAATTGACTTCACTATTACCGAAAACCGGGTTCGATTTGCACGTCGCAAAGATGTCGGAATGAATGATGAAGACGGGCGGAACAGAAGATGTCGGAATAAGAAACGTTGGTTAGCAGGGCGTAGCTGGCGGTCGGTGATCAGTGGTCATTCAGCCACCGGTCGCTGTTCCTAGCCTCGTTCCTTCCAGCCACCGGTAGAGCTGTACCAGCTTCTCCATGACGAGGAGTCGTTTGGCAGGTTCTTGCCAGTAATGTCGCGCAGAGCCTGGTAAACCCAGTCGTGAGTCTGAGCGTCCAGCGACGCATCGTCAGCATAATCCAGCAGGTGAGGAATCACGCTGTGGCGCTGCTCCTGAGTAAGCATGCCGGATTGCGCCAGGCTGCAAGCCGCGCGTTCCCGCACCATCGGCGAAGGGTCGTCATGAAATGCCTGTAGCAGCGGTGCGATGGTTTCGTTAGTGCCTAAATAAGCCAGGCCTTCCACTGCCCAATGACGAACTTCAGGATCAGAATCCTGAAGCTGGCTGACCAAAATCTCGTTAACGCGCTCCGGCACGACGCCGCGATTGCCCAGAAGTCCCAGCTCCCAAAGCGCCCATACCCGTTGCGATCGGGGACCGGCTTGCACACCCTGAGCCAGGCGCTCAACCGTCGCCGGAGTCTTGACCGCGCCCATTGCAACCAAATCGAGATCGATAGCCGCCGCGCGCACCCGCAGGTCGTTCGAGTTCAGAGCGGTAGTGATCAGCGAATTGAAGCGCGGAGTCAACTTCAACTTCCCCCACCAGCTTTCAACCCGGCTGGCGATTTGATCATTCGCGCCTTCGTAGTGATTCACCGCTCGCTCCAATAACAGCTCAGCCTGCTGCTGCGGAGTTTCGCGATCTAAAGCCGCCATCTCGTGTTCGGAAAGCACTCCCGGAGAAGCCGGCTCCGGCTTACCCTGCAGGGTCAGAAATTTGGTGACTTGTTCGAAGGTAGCCTTGGCATTCCCCGTGGCGAAGAATACCGCCACCAGGATTCCGGTGGCCACAGCGAACAAAATCCGCCAGCTGCCGGCCCGAGGGTCAATGGACTCGTCCAGCTTTACCCTCGAATTCGGCCGTATGGTGCCATACTCCTGCACCGGCTCCGGCCGCGGATCTCCTTCCCATGAATGCATGGGAACAGTCTAGGAATGTTTCTCTGCGCGGTAAAGTTACGACCGGGTACTTTGGTTATTACTTTCTGGTGCAAAGCCCGAAGCGGGCGAAGCGATTGAAGCACTTACGACCTGACGAAAACTGGGTTCACGTTGGTTACCTTTAGGCCGGTTACGATTGGATAGGTCAACCCGATGATGGCAAAGCCTGGTTGTCCGAAGGCTCGCTATCCGAAGGCCGCCTCTACATTACCGCAGGCACGCTGATCCCCAAGACAGCGAGCACCCGGGTCAATTCCCGCCGCACCACTGCCACCGTGGCCAGCAGAAACCTTTTACGTCCCTCATCGGTTTCACTCAGGATGGGATAGCGATGGTAGAAAGTATTGAAGAGCTGTGCCAACTGGAACGCGTGTTTGGCCAGGTATGCCGGTTCCGTGGTGGCGATGCACTGGTCGATTACGTAAGACGTCCTGGAGGCGGCCAGCCACAGCTCCCAGATTTCGGTGGCGTTTTCTCCCGCAAGGTAGTTGCCCAGTTCCGCGGAAGAAAGCCGGCTGGCGGCTGCGCCGGCAAATTCGTCGGGATCAAAGCCGCCTTTGCGGAAAATATTGGCGGCTCGTACTGCTGCGTACTGGGCGTACGGACCAGTCTCTCCTTCGAAGCTCAACGCATCCTTGAAGTCGAAGGCGATCACCGATGACTTGGTGTATTTCAGCATGAAGTAGCGCAGTGCCCCGACCGCGATTTGCGTCGCGATGGTTGTGCGCTCAGCCTCCGTCAGTTGCGGATGGCGGCCATCCACCTCGCTCTTCGCCGAGGCGATGAGGCGGTCGAGCAGGTCGTCGGCCTTTACTCCAAATCCCTTGCGGCCGGAGACTTCAATGTAGGCGCGGACTTTGTCTTCATCAGAAAGCTGGTAGCCGAGTTCGGCGGCACAGCGCGGTGTGAGCGCAACCATCTCGTACGAAAAATGAGTGTAGTGGCCAGCCTGTTCCTGATATCCGAGTCCGCGCAGGGCCTCGATCACGGTGTTCTGTGCTTCCGATTGGCGGGCATCAATCACGTTGTAAATTTCCGCCACGCTGCCGAAGTGAGGATGATCGAGTGCCCCCACTGCGGTTGAGATCCAGCAATCTCGTCCTTTGGGATAGCGATAGAACTTCCTATAGCCAAAATCGCGACCCAGCAGACCAAATTTCCATAAGTGGTAAGCGATGTCCTTGCCGACATAACCGACCGTGCCGTTGGAACGGACGATTACCTTCTGATCTTCCTCGGCGACTGAATCTTCCTCCGAGGTCTCGGAGGTTGTCGTTGAATTTTCCTCCGCGCCCCCCCCATTTTCAGATTTCGCCGTCCCGGCCCGGCGCATCACCCAGCACCCTTTGTTCCTGCCTTCGCCCTCGAAGAAAATCACCCCGCCTTCTTTGAGCTTTGTAAAAGCAGCATCCCAGAAATGAAGATGGAGGATTTCGCTCTCGCGCGGCAGGAAGTCGTATTCAATGTCGAGCCGATCCATGGTTTCGAGATGCCGGCGCAGCACAGCGACAGAAATCAGATCGGCGATGGCTGCCGTCTCGTTGCCGCCTTCCTCAATAGCGTGCAATGCTTGCTGGCGAACCTGCAGGTTTTGCTTGTCCTGCGCATACCACTGCGAGACTCGCGCGTAGAGGTCCCAACAGTAGTAGTCGAAGCGGGATTGCCGCGCCAACAGCTCGATCTCAGCTCGCGACTTTTTTTCGATGTGCAAGAACCCGACGACGACGTCGGCGACCTGCGCGCCGGTATTATCGATGTAGTTTTGAATGTCGACTTCCCTGCCGGCGAACTTCAACAGCCGCACGAACGTGTCGCCAAGGATTGCGTTTCGCAGGTGGCCGACGTGAGCCGCCTTGTTGGGATTAATGCTGGAATGCTCGACCAGAATCTTTCCGGCGGCAGCGTCAGGACGCGGCTTGTCATCGGCGAGGAGCGTTGCGGCAAGGTCGTTGCGTTTAAGGCGGGCATTGATATAGCCTGCCCCGGCCAGTTCCAGCTGTTCAAATCCCGGAATTGGACCGATCCCGTTAATGATTTCTTCGGCAATTTTCCGCGGAGGCTTGCGCAGCCTCTTTGCCAGTTCGAAGGCGAGCGGCAGCGCATACTCGCCGAACTCCACTTTGGGTGGCTGCTCGACGACGATCTTCGGCAATTCAAGCGAGTAGGTGCGGCTGATGAAGTCGCGCACGTGCTGGGTCAGCCGCCGTTCCAGATTGCGATACAAGAATTCTCCTAAGCTGTTGAAGGAAAAAGCGATTGTAGCAAACTGCGCGCGGATGTGAGGTTTGACGGCGAATCACGCGAACCCTATGATGAAATCAGTCGTTGGTTGCTGGTCCTTGGCCTATGCGCTTAGCCTACCTCGATTGCTTTTCCGGCGTGAGTGGCGACATGTTTCTCGGCGCCCTCGTGGATGCCGGCGTGCCTGCAAAGCTATTCGAAGACACGGTAGCCGGTTTGAACATTGGAGCGCGACTGGAGATTTCACAGGTGAATCGAGGCGGTATCACCGCTACCAAGATGGACGTTTACATCCACGGTGAAGTGGAATTGCCGCGCGAAGTGTTTTGGGCACAGCAGAATCATGCCCATGAGCATAGCCATGAACATAGTCATGATCACGAACATGAGCATCCCCATAAGCACGATCATGAACACGATCCGGTAGAACTGAAGGAACACAATTACAGCCAGGCTCGGAACGAAAGCTCGCGGGCCGTCGCGGCTCCTGCTCCCCGCGAGCATAAGCACGAACACGGTCGCGGGCTGAAAGAGATTCGCGAGATTATCCACAACGCAAACATCAGCGACCGGGCAAAGACCACGGCTACCGCGATGTTCGAGGCCCTGGGAGCCGCCGAAGCCAGGATCCATAATAGTGATATTGAGAAGGTCCACTTTCACGAAGTCGGGGCGGTCGACGCCATCGTTGACATCGTTTGTTCTGCCGTCGGGGCCGAAGCGCTTGGGGTGGATGAAATTATCTGCTCCCCGCTGAATGTGGGAGGCGGAACTGTGAAGTGCGCCCATGGCCTTCTTCCGGTGCCGGTGCCGGCAACGGTTGAATTGTTGAAGGGCGCGCCGGTGTATTCGTCCGGTCTGCAGGTGGAACTGGTCACGCCGACTGGCGCGGCTATCGTGAAGACGCTGGCCAGGCGATTCTCCGCGTTTCCAGCCATGACCATCGAGAAATCGGGCTACGGTGCCGGCACTCGCGATTTCTCCGGACACGCGAACGTGCTTCGCTTGACCATAGGGGAATCCCGGGCAGAAATCGCAGAAAATGTTTTCAGCGAGACCATCTCGGTGCTCGAGGCCAACCTCGACGACCTGAATCCTCAGGTTTTCGGTTACGTGGTTGACCGCTTATTCGCGGATGGCGCGCTCGACGTTTTCGCTGTGCCCGTGCAGATGAAAAAGAACCGCCCCGGAATGTTGCTCACAGTTCTGTCGAAACCGGAAGACGCGCAAGAACTGACCAGGATCATTTTCACGGAGACAAGCACACTGGGCGTGCGCCGGCGCGACGAGCAACGTCAGACCCTGGCACGGAACTGGATTACCGTGAGTACGCGCTGGGGCGACGTGCGCCTGAAAGTTGCCAGCATGAACGGCACCGTCACTAACTACGCCCCTGAATATGAAGATTGCAGGAAGATCGCGGCCCAACATCACGTTCCGCTGAAGAGCGTTATGCAGGAAGCTATGCAGGGATATTTTAAAAAGACTCAGGACTAGCCTTCCGGACCGGCAACCGAAAAACATCATGAGCCAGAAGTTTTACATCACGACGCCCATCTACTATGTGAACGCGCGCCCGCACATCGGGCATGCCTATACCACCATTGCCTGCGACACCATCGCGCGGCGGCAGCGCATGATGGGCTTCGATACTTACTTCCTTACCGGCACGGACGAACATGGCCAGAAGATCGAGCGCGCGGCGCAAGCAGCGGGAAAGACTCCGCAACAACTCACCGACGAAGTTTCCGCCCAGTTCCGTGGACTCTGGGATCGGATGAGTCTGACCTACGATGATTTCATCCGCACCACCTCTGACCGGCACAAGCATGGTGTGCAAGCTTTGTGGCGCCGTATCCGCGATAACGGTTATATCTACAAGGGACATTACACCGGCCAGTACTGTGTCTTCGACGAACTCTATGTCGACTCAATTGGACCGGGCGCTCCTTGTCCGGAATGCGGGCGGCCCACGGAGACGGTTCGTGAAGAGAATTACTTCTTCAAGCTTTCCGCGTTTCAGGACAAGCTCATAGAGCTTTACACAGGACAGCCTGATTTCATCCGGCCGGAAACGCGCCGGAATGAAGTGTTGTCATTCGTGCGCTCCGGTCTTCGCGACCTCTCGGTGAGCCGCAGCACGATTTCCTGGGGCATTCCGGTCCCCGACGATCCCAGGCACGTGATTTATGTCTGGCTGGATGCGCTGGCCAATTACATTACGGCGTTAGGCTACGGGTCGAGCGACACCGGGAAATACGAAAAATACTGGCCCGCCGACGTGCAAATGATCGGCAAGGAGATCGTGCGCTTCCACTGCGTGTACTGGCCTGCCTTACTGATGGCAGCGGGACTCCCCGTGCCCCAGAAGATCAATGCGCACGGCTGGTTGCTGTTTGAAGAGAGCAAGATGTCGAAGTCGCGCGGCAACATCGTTCGCACCGAAACCATTCTCGACGTGCTCGGACAGGACGCGCTGCGCTATTTTCTTCTGCGCGAAATTGTGTTCGGGCAGGACGGGTCGTTTTCCTTCGACGCCCTGGTGCAGCGTTACAACGCCGACCTGGCGAACGGCCTGGGCAACCTGGCCAGCCGTACTCTTACCATGATCGCGCGGTACTTCAAGGGCGAGGTTCCGTATCCATCGCGCGCCGAGTCGCGTGCCCACGAGAGCGCCATAGCCGACGCTGCACGTCAGACCATAACTGATTTCCATACACTTTTCGAGCAACGCCAGTTTTCGCGGGCGCTGGAAACGGCCTGGGGTCTGGTTGCAGCAGTCGACAAGTACATCGTTGAGAATCAGCCATGGGCGCTGGGCGAGAGAGAGGACGATGAGAGCCGGGCGCATCTGGCCACTGTTCTGTACACCAGCGCCGAGGCTCTAAGGATCGTGACCGCGCTGGCGCATCCCGTCATGCCCGAGGCAACCGCGAAAATCTGGGCACAACTGGGACTGGGCGATATCCGGAAATTTCCCCTTTCAGAATTGAAGTGGGGACAGCTCCACCTGGGTACGAAACTGGGAGAGATACAGCCGGTCTTCCCACGTGCCGATAAGAGCGCGGTCGAAAGGATGCAGCAGATGGAAGAACAAGGGCGTACTGCTACAGAAGCCGTGATGGCAGGGGGCGCGGTTGAAGAGAAAGAGAAGACTGGCACACCAGTGCCCCCCGCAGTAACACCTCCGAAGCAGGCAGCAACTGTGCCCGACGGCAAGATCAGCATTGACGACTTTGCCAGAGTCGAACTACGCGTGGGCCAGGTGAAGGTCGCGGAGAGAGTAAAAGGCGCCGACAAGTTATTGCGTCTGGAAGTTGACCTGGGGAGCGAAGTTCGGCAAGTCGTGGCGGGAATCGCCGAAGCTTACGCTCCAGAGACTTTGGTTGGCCGTAAAGTGGTAATCGTGGTGAACCTGGCACCGCGAAAATTGCGCGGCCTGGAATCGAATGGAATGATTGTGGCCGCCTCGCCCGAAGGCGGGAAGCCGGTATTGGCCAGCTTTTTGGAAGATGTACCGGTGGGAACGCGATTGAAATAAGCAGACTTCGGGCGTCGAACCTCGACCTCTACTCCGAAGTCCTGTATTCAAGACTCTGGTCTGAGCCGAAGTATGAGCTCCGAGGTCCGCAGTCCGATGTCCGTGTTCATAGACTCCCACGCCCATCTCGAGATGGAGCAGTTCGATGACGACCGCGAACCGATGATCGCGCGGGCGCTGGAGGCGGGCATTGAAAAGATCGTCGCCATCGGCAGCGGCACTGGTCCTGGATCACTCGACTGCGGCATTCAGTTGGCTGAGCGGTATGAGTCTATTTACGCGACCATCGGCATTCATCCCCACGAAGCCAGGCTCGCCACCGATGCCGACTTTCAGGAACTGGAACAATTAGCAACGCGCCCCAAGGTCATTGCCTGGGGAGAAATCGGACTCGACTACTACTACGATCACTCTCCACGCGAGTTGCAGCAGCAGGTATTCCTCAGGCAGATGGAACTGGCGCGTGCGGCCAGGCTGCCGATCGTGATCCATTGCCGGCCTTCCGACAAGAGCGAGAATGCGTGGGATGACTGCCTCCAGATGCTCGAGCAGCATTGGCGATCGACGGGGCTGGGAGGAATTCTGCACTGCTTCACCGGCAGTTTGGCGCACGCCCGGCGGGCACTTGATCTGGGATTCATGATCTCCTTCGCGGGCAATATCACGTTTCCCAAGGCACAGCCCATCCGCGATGCCGCGAAAGAGGTCCCGCTGGAGCGCACACTGATCGAGACCGACTCCCCGTTTCTGGCGCCGGTACCGCACCGCGGCAAGCGTAATGAACCGGCCTTTGTAAAGGAAGTGGCCCGGCAACTGGGCGAAATTCGCGGGCTTTCGACGGAAGAGATTGGCCGCCAAACCGCCGCCAACTTCTACAACTTTTTCAAACCGGCGGAATCTAAGCAAAGCAAAGGGCGCTGATCTGATCTACGGCAGCTTAATAGACATCGGAACGTCAATTTAGATCAGTACCAAGCAAAGATCTGCGGCGCTAGAACCGCTTCTTCTGATACCCTCAGAGGTTGCATTTCAGAACTTAGAGAGCGCTACGAAAATGCCGGAAAACACCTTCGACATCGTGAGCAAGATCGATCTGCAGGAAGTCTCCAATGCCATCCAGCACGCGATGAAGGAAATCCACACCCGCTTCGACTTGAAGGATTCGAAATCCAATATCGAACTCGAAGGCAAGGACATCATCGTCTTGCACTCGATTGACGAATTTAAGTTGAAGGCGGTGAGTGACATTCTTCAGCAGAAGCTGGCCAAGCGTGGCGTGCCCCTCAAAGGCTTGACGCATGGAGCGGTGGAATCGTCCCTCGGCGGCGCCGCCAAACAGAAGATCACCATGCAGCAGGGTGTCCCCATCGAAAAAGCCAAAGACATCGTGAAGCTGATCAAGAGCTCAAAACACAAGGTACAGGCGTCGATTCAGGGGGATCTGGTGCGGGTCAGCGGCAAGGACCGCGATTCGTTGCAGGCGGTCATCGCCCTGCTGAAGCAGCAGGATTTTGGGATTGATATGCAGTTTACGAATTACCGGACGAATTAGACGTTACCTTCACCACAGAGACACCGAGGCACAGAGAAATGCGATTTGTAAAATCCAAGCAGGTGAAGCCGTTCTCTGTGACTCCGTGTCTCCGTGGTGAAAAGACGCTTGGGACTCAGCCTTGAGCACACCCGCCACCATTAACGGGAAAGAGTTCTTCGAACTGCTGCGCGAAGACCTTGCCGCCATCGAGCGCGAGTTTGGCCGTGACACGGTTTCGGGGGTGGAAGCGATCACCGAAATCGGCGAGTATTTGCGCGGTGGCGGGGGTAAGCGTATCCGACCTGCTCTCCTGTTACTCTCCGCCAAGCTGCTCAACTACCAGGGCCGCGGCGCCGTTCGCTTAGGCGCGGTGGTGGAGATCATTCATACTGCAACGCTGGTACACGATGACATCATCGACGAAGCCCAGACCCGCCGGGGACGGCCAGCCGCCAACACGCAATGGGGCAACTCCAAATGTGTGCTGGCAGGCGACTGGTTGTACATGCAGGCTTTCAAAGTCGCAGTGCAGGAGCGCAATTTCCGCATTCTCGACACCCTGATCGATTTGACTCAGCAGATGGTCGAGGGCGAACTGCTGCAGATGGAAAAGCTTGGCCAACTCATCTCCCTGGACGAGCACTTCAATTTGATATTCCGCAAAACCGCCTGTCTGTTTTCGGTGTGCATGCGCATGGGAGCGATCCTGGGCGGAGCCAGTCCCGAACAGGAAGAGAGTCTGGCCCAATACGGACGCGACCTGGGGATGGCATTCCAGATCGTGGACGACGTCCTCGACCTGACCGCCTCTCAGAATGTTTTGGGCAAGCCTGTGGCCAGCGATCTGCGCGAAGGCAAGGTCACAATGGCCGTGATACACGCGCTGGAGCGATGCACGGCACAGGAGCGCAAGTCTATCGAGACGGTATTACAGGAGCGCGCATTCGAAGGCGTCACTCACCGCAAAATTATCGCGATCCTGGAGCGCTACGGCTCTCTCGAAGCGGCAAATGCTCGTGCGATGCAATACGCGACGCTGGCACGCAACGCAATTTGCAGTTTTCCGGACAGCGAGATTAAGCGGGCGCTGCTGTGGGCGCCGGAATTCGTTGTCGCCAGGGAAAAGTGAGGAAGATCGTCGTTGGTCGTTGGTCGTTGGCCTGACCGCCAAGAAATTTACTTCGTAGAGACGCAGCTTGCTACGTCTTTGGGTCTTACGGCACAAACCAGACGTAGCGAGCGACGTCTCTGTACAATTGTTAATCAGCAACATCAACCGGCGATTTTGTCCAAAGACTAGCGGCCACAGACTACCGCCGAATCGCCATCCCCATCATCTCGAAACGCCCGCCTTTGAGCAGCGGCCCTGATCCGATAAAACCTCTTGCCGGCAGATCTTTCGTGAAGCGTTTGACATAGGCGCGGTTGAACTGCTCCCAAAGAGACACGTCGGGGGCGAATATCTGGACCGACACGAGGTCATCCATAGTCATGCTTGCCGCGGCCAGGACGGCTTCGAATTCATCGAACAGCAGGCGCATTTCCTCATCTATGCTGGCTGGGGCCATCCCGGTCGCAGGATCGAGGCCGATACGTCCAGAAATATAAAGCGTGTTGCCCACCAGCACAGCGTCGCTGAAGGGTAATGCCGATTTGCGTGGCAGGTTGACACAATTGCGGGCGGGCAGGCTTCCCTCGGACACAGGACTAACCTCCGTTGTCAGGGATTTGAATGAATTCCTTGTGGCCAGAGAAGAAATCCGTTTCTCCCCTCAGACCGTACGTACCACAGGCAGTGTAATCGAACACCAGGCCTAACCCCACAAGGAGTTGAATTATGAAAAAGATGTTGATTCTCGCCCTGGCTATTTCCGTCATGTTCAACGTGGCGGGTTTCGCGCAGGAAATGTCGCATGAGAGTGCCATGACCAAAGCCGCGCCTGCGGCCCCGCTGAAGAACATGAAGGGAACCGTTAAGGCTGACGGCGACAAGCTGTCCTTTGTTTCCGACAAGGACAAGAAGTCGTGGGATATAGCCAATCCCGAAGCGTTGAAGGGGCATGAAGGGCATCACGTTGAAGTGAGCGCGCACGTGTATGCCGATAAGGGCCAGATTCACGTCATGAGCGTGAAGATGCTCAAGGCGGAAAAAATAGACAAGATGGACAACATGTCAAACTAGCACATCCAGGCAACGGTCCGACTGAGGGCGGCGCGAGCCGTCCTTTTTCTTTATACTAACGTAGCATGCGAATACGGAATCAACGCTAACCGATGGAAGCACTACTCTCAGCAATTGGACGTCACGGGTACCTGGTGGTGTTTTTCGTCGTCCTGGCCGAAGCCTTGGGCCTTCCCGTTCCCGCCGCCCTGGCTTTGGTCGCAGGAGGCGCCGCCGCAGCAGCCGGAGTTCTTCACCTCACGACTCTTTTTCTGCTGGTCGTTGGGGCCATGTTGCTGGGCGATTCCCTGCTCTTTGTCCTGGGCCGCTACATGGGATGGGGCCTGCTCGGCTTTCTCTGCAAACTGTCGGTTAACCCGGAAACCTGCATTCTCCGTTCGGCCGAATCTTTCTACAAACGCGGCAAGGCTACCTTGCTTTTCGCTAAGTTCATCCCAGGGATCAACACCATGGCGCCGCCCCTGGCAGGCAGCATGAAAATGCGCCCCGACATATTTCTGCGATTCGATGTAGCGGGAGCCTCGCTCTATGCGATGGTCTACATTGCCGCCGGCTATCTGTTCCGCGATGTCCTGGCCTCCTTAGCGCACGGCTTTCAAACCGCGGGACGAGCCGTGGAGACGGTCACCATGCTCGCGCTCATAGGATATGCGGGGTATCGTGTATGGCTGTACCGCAAGCATGCCGTCTACCGCGTCGTGCCGCGGGTCCAGGTGGAAGAACTGGCACGCAGGTTGTCATCAGAGGATAAAGACAAAATTCTCCTGATGGATGTTCGCAGTCACGGCTATTACGATGCCGGCGCAGCCCGCATACAAGGTTCGATCCGCATGGAACCGAACAACATCGCGGAAGAGGTCAAAACGCTGCCCAAGGACAAGGACATTTACGTCTACTGTACTTGAGCACGCGAAGCGACCAGCGCCCGGGTGGCGCATATGCTGCGGGAGCAAGGATTCAACGCGTTCGTAATCGTAGGCGGGCTGGCCGCATGGCGTAAGGCTGGAAACCCGCTGGAGTCTGTGCCCAGAGACGACTTGGTGAAGCTGCCAACTTTTTCCTGAGAATCGAAGGTCAGGCGTCAGGCGTCAGACCCTTCAAGTGCGTTGGCAGTCAGTAGTTCTGAAGTCAGAACTCAGAAGGCAGAAGTCTGAAGCCTGAGGTCCGAAGTCCGAGGTCCGCAGTCCTTCTTCCCCTATGGAAGTAGAAATCAAGTTCAGTGTTGACGACGCTCGCGGCCTTGCGCGGCGCCTGCGTGAGGCAGGCTTCCGACGACTGACGCCGCGCACACTCGAGAGCAATACTTTGTACGACCTGCCCGGCCAGCCTTTGCGAAAGCGCGGAGAGGTTCTGCGCCTCCGCAAATACGGAGAAGAATGGCTTCTTACCCACAAGGCCAAGGGCAAGGTTGGCCGTCACAAGGCTCGAGTCGAAACCGAAACCAGGGTTGCGGATGGCGGGAAACTTGAGAAGATATTGCTCTCCCTTGGGTATGTTCCTGCGTTCCGATACGACAAATTCCGCGCCGAGTGGAGCGATGGTAAGGGACATGTTGTAGTCGACGAGACACCCATCGGATCTTTTGGAGAAATTGAAGGGCCTGCGCGCTGGATTGACCAGACGGCGCGACTTCTCGGCATCGAGCAGCGCTCGTACATTACGCAGAGCTATGTGGAACTATTCTTTTCCTGGAAGCGGCAGACACGTAGCCCAGCGCGCGAGATGACCTTCCAGGCAATCCGCCGGCGCAGCAACTCGAAGTAATTCCTGTTATCAAATTCCCCAACTTTCTTGTTCATTTTTCCCAAACGCGCTTCGGGAACCTCGGCGGCTTCAGGTCAGACTCGGCCACGAAACTGAATGATTCTCCGCCGGTCGCGTCTGGATGGTTTCCCTGCGGGCAACTGTTCGAATTGCTTCATCGCCTTGCGTTCCGCCGCCACTTTCAATCGCAGTTCCCTGCTGCTTTCCGTTTCGCGGTAGAGGGTCTGGGCGATAGATGCAGGGCCGCGCACATCACTGAGCAGGAGGACTTCTATCTCGAACTCGCCGCCGTCGTTGGTTACTCGCAGCATATCCCCAATCCGCACGTCGCGCGCCGACTTGACGGCTTGCCCGTTGGATTGAATCCTCCCAAGCACGCAAGCTCGGGAAGCTAATGCCCGCGTTTTAAAAAAACGAGCCGCCCAAAGCCACTTGTCCATTCGAACGGAAGTCATGACCCATTTTCCTATAAGAATGGCATTTGAGAGCTATCTCGCGTGCTGAGTTTGCGGAGCATACCACGAGGGTGCGAGACATGGGAACATTTCCAGGGAGGGCACAATGTCGGCAACCCGACCACGCTTGTGAGTCGTCGGATTCGCGACGGAAGAGTTCTTATCGACACCATGCAGAGGTCGGTGTAGCGGCTTGCGGAAATGATGTTCTCGGTGCCCGTCGCATTTTCCTTTATTTCTATTGACTACCATTACTTCTGGGAACACAATTCCGCCATTCACACCATAGTCATACGGTACTTAACTCGTACGGAACCTACTCGCGAAGTACGTAGACAGCTTGTGGGATCTCGATAAGTACTAAAGTACTAAATCTTGTGTTTTAGGGGTCCATTGTAGCAATTCCGATACTTGGTCAGACGAAGTGATTACTAACAATCAGCAGAGGAGATAGGCGAATGCCAGCCCCTGATAAAACCACAACCACACCAGGCTACCGTTGACCGGCATTACGGCGGAGACGCCACTGACCCCTTGTGAGTCGTGATGCACGCCTAGACTCGATTGAAACGACGATGATGCTAAGAAGTCGAAATAAAAGAGTGTCTTAAATGCCGGAGAGAGAAGAGCTGAACGTTCTGTTCTGGATTTGGAACAACAATGAAAAGAACTTGACGATGTGTAAGTACCGTCGTAACGTTCATTCTCCCTGGCTGTAAACCCTTGGGATGTCGCCCAGGGCTTACCCCGCTGGTTGATAGCATCGCTGCCGAAGATTCGAGTTGGGAGACCGTTGCCAGATTTCCGCCGCGGCCCTGACTCCAAATCCGGCAAGAAAAAGTGAACCTGAAAGACACCAGGGCAGCCGAACCCCATTCGCCGTCTACGGTACGGTTCGGAGGGCACTCCAGCCGTGACAACCAAAAAGGGGCCTGGCAATGGCGCCTGGAGTGAACTCCGCGATCGACTTCCCTGGCGCACCCTGCGAACCTGGGCGTCGGCCGTTCTGTTTGATGCATGGGGTGCTGGTCTCCGCGGAGCTGTGGCTGGCTAAGATGTAACGCGGGTGATCATCTTCCGGCGCAATGTAGCAAAAACTAGCCGTTCCTACGGGCCCATATCTCGACAGGAGGCTGACCACGTGCTCAGAGAGATACCGTCGCTATTATTTTTCTTTGTGTTTCTTGCGGTAGTTGCGGCGGCTCAGTCAACCGTTGAAGGAACGGTTGGCGATAGCGACGGGAATGCAGTAGCCGGCGTGAAGCTGACTCTTGAACGTGCGAACGGCAACAGTTTGCAGGAAACAAAGAGTGATGCGGCGGGCAGATTCCAATTTTCAGTCGCCGAGGCCGGAGCACAGACGCTAAAATCCGAAGCGACAGGATTCTACTCATCGCGCTACGAGTTTGTTTTGCGTCCACGACAGCCGTTCTCAATAACCATCGCATTAGTTCGCAGGCAATCGGTCCAGCAAACCGTTGAGGTTAGCAGCCGGTACCTGACAGTCGATCCCGGGAAAACGGGAAGCTCATACACCTTCACCCGGGCGGAACTTGACAGTCTGCCAGGTCCGCTCACCGACAGCACGAACTCTCTGGTCACCAATCTGATGCCCGGGGCAAGTGACAGCCACGACAATTTTCTGGCGGTTCGGGGAACGGAGTTTTCACTGCACGAGTTCATAAATGGCGTTTCGTTCCTGGAAAACACGCAGCCACAATTCAGCCCCGGCGTAAGCCCGCAGGTTTTTGAAACCGTCGACTTAATGACTGGCGGCTTCACGCCTGAATATGGGAATCGATTCGGAGGTGTGTTAGATATCACCACGCGCTCAGGCGCCGACCTGGGGGGACATGGCGATATCGATTTCCGCGGGGCGACTGTCGATAACTACGATTTGAATGCAGACTTCGGTGGTCAAGCTGGAAGGGTTGGCTACTACTTCTTCGTCGATGGATTTGTTTCGGGGCGCTATCTTGATCCGGCGGAGCCGAAAGAGCTCTATGATTTCGGACAAGGGTCCCGTGCCACGGTGCAGCTCGACTGGCACGCTGGCAGCAAGGACGCAATCGAGCTGCTGCTCCAGGGAGGCGGGCACTAATTTCCAGCAGCCAAATCTTTCCGAAGATCAGGAGGTCGGGCGCGATGCCCAGCGCCACCTGCGTCAACAGACCGCCATTGTGGGCTGGCTGCATACATTCTCCCCGGAAACCGTATTGTCCACGTCTCTGTACGAACGCACCGGCTCTGACCGCGTTCTGCCTACCACGGATCCTGACACACCCATCTCGATAGCCTCACGTGCGCCGCTCACAATAGGTATCAAGAGCGACTTTTCTCACTATTGGCACGGGCATTTTTTGAAGGGTGGCGTTGACCTGGTTCGTCTAAGGGAGTCGGAGAGCTTCTTTTTTGACGGACGGGGCGATCCCGATGTATTCCCGTCGTTCTCAGGTAGGCTTGTTAGGCGGTCAGGCCAGCGCCTATGTTCAGGACCACTTTTCGCCTGCGCGCAATCTCGCGCTGGACCTCGGGGTCCGCTTACGACCACTTCGACCTGATTAGTGCGGACCGCCAGGTCAGCCCGCGGGTCGGAGCTGCCTATCATTTTCGAAAGAACGAAGTCCGTGGTGCACGCCGCGTATGACCGATACTTTTCTCCTCCGCCCATCGAATACTCGCTGCTCGCCAGCTTCATCGGAAACAACACGGCCGCCCAGGCCAGCGCGTAGGCAACGTCGCGACCTTACACGCAGAATTATTTTGAGGCGGGATGGACGCAGGAACTTCATCCTCGGCTCAGTTTGGAAATGGATGCGTACTTACACAAGGGGCACAATGCCTTCGAAAATCATGAGATCAGTATTTCGCGGATCTTCGTGCCCATCAATTTCGATAAAGCGCGTTCGCAGAGGTCTGGAGGTTGGTGCTTGAATGTGCGGCAGCTGGAGAACCTCGGCATCAGCGGCCGTTTTCCAGTACGCGCTTTCGCGTAAACGTATTTCTATGGGCCGATTACCGGCGGGTTTGCGGGCGACGAACCGCTGGAGGAGGGTGAGCGCATTATCCCTGCGTTCGATCAAACCCATACCGGCACTGCGCAAATCTTCTATCACAATCGCTGGCACGGTTTCTGGACGGGGAGCGCCATGCGCTATTGTACCGGGGGATGTGGAACGATCAGTGGAGCGCGGGCCGCGGCTGCCACAGCACTTCACGACTGACTTGGCGGCGGCGTGACGCTTTGGGCCCGGGAACCACGCCATCTAGACCTGGAATTCGACATTACCAATGTTTCGAATAGTGTTTATCAGATTGCGAAGGAGAGTGAAGAGATCCCTATTCAGTACGCCCCGTGGCGCACAGTAGGTGGCAGTTTGAAACTGCACTTCTAAAAACGGGCAAGGGAACGCCTTCGCATCACAGTGTATGCCGACCTCGACGAACTCTCACCGGCTGATGGCCATTATTTTGCATCCACCACCGTCCATGTTCCAGCGGCGGCTCTGACGGCGGACTTCGGGCACGGTGCTTAGCGAGAATCACCAAAAATGTTCGGGAGGAACAAAAGAAAAGGACGATGCTTTTAGCACGGTCACGCTCTGCCGAGAAATTGGGGTCCGGAGGAACCACACGTTTGCGATGCCACGGAGCAATAAGACCAGGTTCGATGCGAGCGATTGCTTGCTTAGCGAAGTTACGATTCCACCGAGGGCTAGCCGAGGGCAACATGCCGAGTGTCAAACAAGAAGCCGAAGCCAACGTTCGCAGCGTGCGATGGGGAAGGTGATCGCGCAGCTTCACTCCAAGTACCATTGCCAGGATCCCTTTTGTTGTCATGGCTAGAGTGCCACCCAGCCATACAGCGGAAGCAGGGAATGCGACTTTAAAGTCAGAGCAGCCGCTGAGGAATCTGCCCCGGGTCGCCCCATTCGGTAAAGAACAGCGATCCGAAAGATACCAGGGCCGCCCGGTACCAGGAAACATTGGCATCCGGTGTGTCCGGCAACGTTTCATGCTCGTCAAACCAAATAAGCGTGGCCGACACAAAGAATGCACAAGCGCTCACCACATCAGTCCACCGCGAGTTCAGCTGGACAATCACCCGGCCGAGCAAGACAGCAGGCAAACATCTTGGCCGCAAAGGCACAAACGAGAGCTCCGAATACGATAAAGGGCCGGAAACGCAGCGTGAGAGAGCTGACCGTGTAAATTGACTTGTCTCCCACCAGTTCGGCGATGAAAACGAGTCCGTAGGCCACCAACAATAGATAGCCAAATGGGCAGGTTCGGCAGCTCGCTTTCCACATTTCCTCCTATTCCACATGCGGTTCCCCGATTCAGTCACAAAGCCGTGTCACTTAGAACTTTGCCTCCTTACAACGAACGTGCTTCCGCCAACAATTCTTGCTCCCTCCTTCCCGGTACCTCGCTGCGACTCTTCCTGAATAATTGAGAACTGCATGGTGCCCGTCTTTGGCCCCGTGATCAGGAGTAATGCCTCAATTCCTCCCTTCGGAACTGCCAAGCCATTCAAAACTCCTGGTTTCCGCGGGCTCGAAAGCCTGTAGCTCCGCGCAAGATCATAACCGCCCAAGTCCTTACCGAATTTACGGCGCAAGGCGGTTAATTCGGACGTGGTGGGCTTCTTGACAGCGATCCCTTGGAGCTCCAGTTCCGTGACCTTAGGCAGAATCAGGCCGACTCTACCTCCTGTGCCACCTCCCGGCAGGACACGAATGGATTGCAGTTTTGCCAGGCCCGGAAAGAATTGAATTCTGGTTGGGTAGGGCGCCGAAGGAGGTGCATCGACGATGTGCAGATTCTTCAGCCCGGAATGTTTCTCGCGCGGTACCAGCACGCCCACATCGAAGACTTTGTTGGCAGCCGGGATGGGATCCGCCGGCGAGTCCACTACAACCAGCAGGCATGTGTGGTCCGCCGCGCTGGTGGGCGTGCTCCAATCCCACTCCAGAACGGCGGGAATGGTATTCGAAAGTGATGCGATCGTCTTGGCTGGCGCGATAGCCGTCCAAGCAGGTCCACTGGGGGAAAGGCAGTCCAGAAATCAGAAGGCAGTGGAGGCAAGCCTGCAGATGCATCAGCAAAATACAGCTTGACCGTTACGTTGGCGGCAGCTTGAATTCCCCGGTTATGGACCTGAACGTATACCCGGTTGACGCGACCACGCTGCGCGTTGCGGTGCTGCAACTTGCTTTCAAATGCAACGTAGTCGACTGCGGACACCGGCATTTGATAGGAAGGCGCTGCTCCTTCCAAGGCGTCCACTTTGATGTCGGCGCAAGTCCACCAGACCTGGGGCGCGCCCAAGGTGACGTATTGCAATGGATCCTCAAAACCAGCCGCTACCCCATAAGGGGAAGGACTGGAACGGCCGCTGTCCATGAGATGGTCGCGGACATAGAGATCCGCATTGGGCATGGCTGCGACATCGAGTTTGCGCTCCCACATGCCTCGTCCATGCGTCGCGGCACGAAGGAGGCGCGCCGGGCCGTGCAGCCTGAGATCGAAGACAGCACAGTTTGGCAGGCCATCGCTGAAGGGAGTCCACGTAGCCCCGCCGTTTGTCGTCAGGTAGACGGCTACGTCGGTGGCAATATAAAAAGTAGTCGGCGTGTCCACGGCCAGTGCGTTTACTGGAATATCGGGAAGGGCTCCCGCTCCGGTCCCGCTGATATTGGTCCATGTGGCTGCTCCCGCCGCGGGAACGGCTCCGCTCCACACGTGCGAGATTCCGAAGCCCGACATTACTACGATCACGGTGGTCGGGGTCCCTGGCATCGCGGAAACGTCCCAGATAAAGCTGGAAGGCAGGGGCGATGCGCTGATTAAACTAGCAGCCCAGGTTCCGTCCTTCACTAGCCGGTATACTTGGCCACTCGTGCTGCCGGCATAGATAAGGATGGGACTTACGTAGTGAATAGCAGATATCGAACCCGATAGGCCCGGTAGTGAAACTTGCGTGGACCACCCGCCCTGTCCCTGCGAGCCATCTAAGTAGATTCGGTCCGTACCCATGGCAACATTGCCGGGATTCGTATCGTCCATCGCTAAGGGCGGATAGAATAAGCCGTTGGTTGTGATGCCGGTGCTGACCGACGCCCAGGTGCCGAACTTCCCAGCCTGAGTGGACCGCTTGGGGCTGGGCCCATAGTACGTACTCAGTACGTTGTTGGGCTGATTGAAGTCAACGGCACAGAAACCGCCATCGCCATCGTCAGAGTGGTAAAACACGCCATCATTTCGATACTCCTCGGTGCCATTGTCCTGCGTACCGCCAAAGACCACGGCGTCGGAAGTAGGATGCTGGGCCAGGAATTCGAACTGCGCAATGCACAGTCCTTTGTTGATCGAATCCGACCACGTGGCTCCGCCATCGGTGGACCGATAAATCCCGCCATCACTGCCGGCATAGATCACGAGATGGTTGGCGGGGTCGAATGCGAAAGCGTGATTGTCAGGATGGAAGGCTCCACCGATATCCGTGATATCGTCCACGTGCTTCCGGAGCGAGTGGCTTTCCACAACGAGATGGAACTGAGATAGACGATGTCGGGAGTCGTCGGGTCGACGGCGCAATTGAGGTTGTAGAATCCCTGGCCTCCGATGTTTCCTCCCGGCAAGGTGATGCTCGACCAGGAGGTCCCTCCGTCCGACGTGACATATAACTGGTCTATGAGGTATGAGGAGTTGGACACCAGCGCATACAGGGTCTGCGGCGACGACGGGGATAAGCCAAGCGCGATGCGGGTAAAGCTTCCTGTGGGCAATCCGCCAGCCAGCTTGGTCCAGGTAGGAGTGGCGCTTCCGGCGTTGGTAGATTTGCAGATTCCCGTTCCCCAGAACGCGGCATAAACCGTGGTGGGAATGGTGGGATCGATCACAGCGTCGGTAGCAGCGCTCGCCGGAAGGCCACTCATGGCGCTCCAAGTAACGCCGCTGTCTGTACTGCGAAAAACACCGTTACTGGATGCTGCGAAAATGCGGGCTGGCGTAGCCGGCGTTACTACCAGACGGCCGAAACGGACGCCCGCGAACGTTGCGGTTGCCAATTCCGTCCAGGGAGTGGCTCCTCCGTCGGTCGTGTTAAGCACACCATTGCCATAGTAGCTGTCGCCCGAAAAATTTCCTTCGCCGGTTCCCGCATACAACACCAGATGATTGCCCGGATCCATGGCCAGAGCGCCAATGGCCAGCGATACGTTGTTATCGTTTTGCGGAGTCCATGTGGATCCACCGTCGCTCGTTTTCCATACCCCACCTTGCGCCGTACCTGCGTACACGATGTTCGAATCCGTGGGATCGACCACGATGGCGGTCACTCGTCCGGAGACCAGTACTCGCGCAGCCGAATAGGTCTGCCCATTGGGAATCGCGACGGGTCCCATCTGTACCCAGTTGCCGGCGCCAGGCGTGGGCGCCACCGGTTCAGCAGTCGACTCGGCAGCGGCTTTTAGATGGGACATGCGGCGAGTGTGATCAATCGCCTGCAGGCGAAACTGCGCCATGCGCATCGAGGAGCTCGGCTGACTTCGTGGCCGCAGTGCTTTGGGTTTTCCGCGGCTTGGCTTTGTCGCAGCCATCACTCGTTCGCCGGCAATCGTTCGATCGATATTTAGCTCTTCGTGCCGCAGCAAAGCATCATCAGGAGGAGGTGAAGACCGTCTTCCGCGCTTGCGCCGAGCCTTCACTCTCGGAGAAACTCTTCGGACGAGTTTTCCTAGCCATAGCTGCAACCTCCTATTCGGATTTCGGTCCCTCTGAAGGTGATGATGTTTCTCGTACCTTGTTCAAAGCTTCACGTCTTTTCTCCGCCATCTCGCGCGTGTTCAGATCACTCTCCTGCTGACCACGCCGCAACGGATCGTCTGGCGGAGGGGTTGCCTTTGTAACTTCGTCTGTTGGCGGAGTGTTTGTCCGCCGCTTGGGTTTGTTCGGTTTGTGCACTCGTGGTTTCATAAGCACTTCATTCGGAGATGGCTCGAACGCCGTGAACGTCATCCCTCCTTGAACGCCGCCGTCGCACTTTTAGATCCAGTGTGTTCGGCTCGTCCGTCCTCGGCACATCGACCGAAAAGGTCCTTCGATCTAGAGCCATTCAATCCTCAAGACCGTGTGCAGCTCGATAACGTTTGGCGCCGCTCCAGTGGCTCCATGAGCGCGATCGAAAAATCCGACACCGGTGATTCGCGCTGCCGTGGGTTTCACCGCTGTCTGAAAGGCCGGCATCTGCATCTCTTTTCCCTCGGCGGGTGTCAGGAATGATTCCGGCATTTTGAACGCGGCCATGCTTGGGACGGGGAGATCTCCGGATAGGGAGTTCTTCGGCACCAGCGTCCTCCCACCCGGCGGCAACACAAAGTCTTGCGGATTCAAGTTGTGGACAAGCTTGTCATCCACAGCCTTACGAGCCTCCCGGATGTTCTGCAACCACGGAGAGTCTCCGACAAAGGCAACCGTGGGCGTCGGGACCTCTGCCACCATGGTGGCGCCGCTCGCGCCTTCCAACACCAGGTGATAGTCGCCGTCGGCTTCCAGCTTGAGAACCGTAATCGTCCCTTCGACGCGCCAGATTGTGGTTTCCACTGGTTGCGACCGTTTGCCCTGGAAAGCCGGAGGATTGGCGGTCAAAACTTCCAACCCAGGCGGACGAGGCACGCTGATCAACTCTTCCACCGTCGCCGGCACAATTCCCGACCCCAAGTTTTGGCCATTGATGATGTTCTTCCCGACCGCATTACGATCGGCATCTTGCCCAGTCTTTACTGGCCACCGTTCCGTGCCTGGCTTGGTAACCAGCGCAGGCATAGCTCCCTGTGGTTGGGGGGCGGCTTGCACGCCGGTGTGCACGCCACAAGCAGCTTTGATCTTTGCTGCCACACCGGAGCTTACCGTCTGGAGTTTGTTCACGTCGGTGATGGGTCCGGCTCCAACCGCGCCGCCACCACTACCTTCGCCACCACCACCGTTTTCGCCACCACCACCGCCTGCGCCACCACCCCCTGCCCCGCCAACATCGGCCGCACGGCCAAAAATGACCAGGCGCGGTGTTGCATCCTGATTGTTACCGTCCTGTTGACCCAGGAATGTATAACCAGCGGCAGCGAAGAGATTGCGGTCAGGAAATACCGGTCGTGCCGTGAGGTAATCGCCCCACTCGTAATGTCCCTGTGGATTGGGAAGTGGGCTGCGTTCACCCTTTCCTGACACTATGCTTTTTCTGGCGCCGGTCATAAAGCCCACCACATGGGATGGAAATTCTTCTTTCCCGCCAATCGCGTATGAAGCCCCAACCTCTCCATTGGCATTGGTTGCCAGGCCTGCGTAGCAGATCGCGGAATCGGTGTCGAAGAGGTTTACATCTTCGATAAGACTCATGTCCTTGCTATTGATTCGTGCCATCTGCACGAAAGGCTGGGGACGGTGGTTGGAGTCGGCGTCTACCCCCCAGGCAAACCATAGCTCATCGCCAGCCAACGTGGCTCCGGTCATGCGAGGATCGGCACGGTCCAGCCATCTACGCTCATCCGGGGTGCGGGAAATATATCCGTTGGTCCCAATCCAGCGAGCCACCGGCACATCCTGCGAAGTTGGCGCGGCCTGATTTTCCGGCCAGGAAAAAACCGCCACTGTGCTTGTGTCCCGGTGAGCGGCAAAGTAAGCGATGTCGCGGCAACTTTGGGCGACACGAAAGGCGAACAGCTCCATGGACACAAACTTTTCCACCGTGGGATTGCCTTGAGTGAGGCTGTGGAGCGGTATCCGGACTACGGCCGAGCCGACCGTGTTGCCGTCAGGCCCGAAGCAGTTCGTGGTCATGTAAACGAAGTTCGCTCCGACCGCCAGATCAGGAAAATCCATGAAGAAGCCGGGAACTCCCAACATCTGCGTGGTAACGTCAAACATCTGCCACTTCCCTGCTTTCACATCGGCGGTTCTGGCAAACGCCAGCCTTTGAATGTTGTCCCCGGTGGACGGACCGTATTGCATCAGCCACATGAAGGTGTCAATCGACGGCATGTAATTGACAACCTGATCGCAACAAAAGGTAACCCCTTGAGGATCGGTGGGCTGTGCCATGCTGTTGGGATCGATGAACTTAAAAGTGGTTCCGCCATCAGTTGAGACTGCCGCATACCAGTTGCCGGTGTACAAGACTACGTCGCCGTTGACCGACACACTGGGCTCACCCACGTTACCCGCGTTACCGGTCTGCCCTGGTTGGGTCAAGGGCGTATTGAGAACAATTTGGATATCCTGGCCCGCGTCCTCAGCGCGATGAATGATGGCGCGCGTGTCTAGGCTGTGTTTTTCCCGCTCCTGGCCTTCGGCAACGAAAGGCAACACGCGCCGGGGATGGACACTCTTGGATCTTGCAATCTTCGGCGGAGCATCCATCGGTTGCACTCGGACGGAACGAATTTGCGCGCGCACGGGCGCTCCCTGCGCCTCGTACGTTACCGTGGCTTTGCGTGGCCGCGATTTACGCGACGATCTCTTCTCAGGATTGTCTGTCATGGGAGATCTCCTCGACATCGTGGATACGATCGGAAGTGTTCGAAATGCGGACGTTGTAAGGCGCAAGGACTAGAATGAAGCAGGGGTGCCAGGATGCAAGATGAGAAAGGTGACTTACAAAACAAAAGGGACGAGAATGAGACCGCCCCGACAAATATTCCTTTAACCCGCGAGGTGACCGTGAACCACCTCGATGCACCACCTCCGTCTCCGCCGCGGAGTGTCCATCCTCGTCGCCCGGCCCCGCCTGTGCCCACACATGAACAAAGAACGGGGGAGCAGCCCCCGAGCGATGACACAGACTCGGAAAACTTGTCTTCTCACTGAGCGGACTTTCGGATAGAGGAAATAAAACTCCCGGACCCATCGGTGCCTCCGAGTCATTTCCATGGAGTTCATGCCGTTGGCGCGTGCGACGCGCCAAGACTGCATGAACGAATGCACAGCCTTCCTCTTTGCGTGCCAAAAGAATGCTTTCCCGATTGGGCTCGTAGGGAATCCAGGGGCCGTCGCCTCAGGGAGTGCGCGTTTCCTCCCCCTCGGCGGGAACTGCTCTTCGGAGAGGCGACTTCGTGGAATGTTGCTCGCGTTAAGAATGGAAGTCAAGCAGAAACGATTTCTGTTCGGAGAGTAAAAATATGGAGTCGGATTTCCGACCAACTGCGAGGTATGCGGGATTCCCGACCAGGAGAACGCATGAGATACCACAACCTGTCGAGTAACCGATTATGACAAGAAAGATGGAGCTAAGACCAAATTGGACTACAAGGTGCGGTTTGGTAGTTCTTGATGGTGATCGTCCTCAGATGAGTGTTCGGTGAACGCCTCGTCCGGTTTAACGAGTCTGGACAAAGGCATTTGCCGCCGGCGCATTGGGCCCCGGTTTTCAAACCGACGCATTCGAATACCCATAGAGACATCGTCTTTAGACTAGAGGCCGAGGTCGCTTAACCCTGGGTGGTTATCGGGACGTCGCCCCAGTGCCCAGTGGAATTTGCGATCGGCCTCCACAATGGGGAGGTCGTTGATTGATGCGTATCTTGACGCCATGAGCCCATCGTCATTGAATTCCCAGTTCTCATTGCCATAGGAGCGATACCACTGACCCGAGTCATCGTGCCACTCGTAAGCGAAGCGCACGGCAATTCGATTTCCCGTGAATGCCCACATTTCCTTGATGAGCCTGTAGTCAAGTTCTTTGGCCCACTTGCGAGAAAGGAAAGTGATAATTTCGCTTCGCCCCTTTATGAACTCCGAGCGGTTCCTCCATCGTGAATCGATCGCGTAGGCAAGAGCTACTTTTGCCGGATCACGAGTGTTCCAAGCCATCTTCGGCGAGGCGCACCTTCTGAATCGCGCTCTCGCGCGTGAACGGAGGCAAAGGGGGACGGGCGGGTGTCGTTGTGATTCCCATGATTTCTCCTACTGAGAGTGATTCCTGCGCCATATCAACTCACCTACCCATCCGGCGATCTCGTGACGTGTCGAAGGAGAATGGCCACCATCGACAATGTGAACCTATGCTGAGAGCACTGTATCAGGATCTTGTGCCTCCGCTTCCAACTGTTCGCCCGACTATTTTTGGTGCGTCTTTCAGGCAGTCATCGTCCCCACACTTGCAGGTTCGCCCCAATGGGAGTGCCTGTGTGTCAGCAAGACATAAATGACAGCCAGCACCATCACCATGAGAGCATCGACAAAGAACCAGCCATATCCCAAGACGAAAATGTGACTGAGAATTACGACAGTCATCCATACAACAGTCAATCCCGCTGCCAATCTGGCTGTCTTCGGGATCAGGAGCAGAATCGCCACCACTGTCTCGAAGGCTCCTGACCCTAGCCGGAATACCGGCTGAGATACCAACCCATGGACTGCTTGCGACATCTGCGTGAACAGGGCCACCGAACCTGGCACCCCTGCAAACTTGAGAAAGATGGCGGCATACAGAAGGTTCACGGACATCAACAGGCGAATTGCTAGTAGTGCGAGTCTCTTACCCATAAAATCTTGTCGCTTTGCTCACCTCAAACCGGCCAATTCGCGTTTACGTAGAAATCCTGTACGGTTGGGCGGATGACCATCTCATCGACTTCCACCTCGACCGGCTGCTCGATTGCGTAAGCGATCGCTCTCGCGATCGCGCTGGCCGGGATGGCCATTTTCATGAACTCGCGCAAATTCTTTCTGGTCGCTTCGTCCGAACTGCTCTCCGACAGTTCTGTGGCAATCGCGCCAGGCGAGATCATCGTGCAGCGGATATTTTGGGAGTGCAGTTCCATCCGCAGCCCTTCAGTCAACGCGCGCACAGCCGCCTTGGTGGCACAGTAGACCACCCCGCCGGGCGCGAACATTTTGATCCCGAAAACCGAAGCGATGTTAATGATGTGACCGCTCTTCTGCTTCTGCATGTGAGGCAGGGCAGCGGCAACCCCATATAGAAGTCCTTTGATATTGACGTCAATCTGCCGGTCCCATTCATCTACCTTAAGGGCCTCGATCGGTGCGATGGGCATAATACCGGCGTTGTTGACGAGCACATCGACGCGGCCGAAACTGTCGACGGCCTCTTGGATGAGCGCTTCCACTTCTGCGCGCTTCGTCACATCGCAGGCAAATCCGATGGCCTTGCCGCCGCTGGCCGAGATCTCTTGAACCACTGCGTCGATCCGGTCCGAACGCCGCGCTCCTAGTACAACTTTTGCTCCTTGTGCTGCGAGAAGCTTCGCGGTGCTTTCCCCAATGCCGCTGCTGGCTCCGGTGATTACTACAACTTTGTCCTTGATATTTGACATTTGCATTTCTCCTTTTCTCCTTATTTAAGAATTTGCTTTGCGCGGCGGGCTGCGCTCCACTGAGTGATGGGCCCCGCGATTTCAGAAGCTTCTTCGACCAATGAGGTCAAAAAAGCCAATACGTCGGTGCAAGTAGAAAGATTGGCACTTTGCCCAGCCCATAGGGGCAGCAGATCCGATCGGCCCGCTGCCTCTGCCGGGATCGCGAGGTTTCTGACGAGGCTCGTTGCAGGGGATATGGCAGAATCTCGGTTCCCGGCCGGTTCAACTCCTCCAGCAAGCGGTTGTGGATTCCCCGCGCGAGTCTTCCGGTGAAGCCCTTTGTCAGCGCGGTGTGCCCGGCTTTTTTCTCTTGTAGAGCCTGGCGATGAAGGCGGCTGGCGCCGGACTCCTCGCACGCCAGGAATGCGGTTCCCATTTGCACGGCCTCTGCGCCAAGAGCCAGGGCGGCAATTACGCCGCGCGCATCTGCGATGCCACCGGCAGCGATCACCGGCACATCGACCATGACGGCAATCTGAGGGACAAGCGAAAATGTGCCTGTAAGTGAATCCTCCGCAGCGCGGAGGAATGAACCGCGATGTCCTCCGGCTTCGAAGCCGGAAGCGACGATCGCATCCACGCCGGCCTCTTGAAGTGCCGCAGCCTCTTCGGGTGTGGTCGCCGTGCCAATCGTGACGATGTGTTTCGCTTCACACTCCTGCAAGATTTCTTTAGGTGGAATTCCAAAGATGAAGCTGAACACTGGTACCTTCGCATCGATCAACGCGCGAGCTTGATCTTCGAATCGCGTCGCCGGCGAATATGGTTTATATGTTGGAAGAGGCGCTCCCAGCTCGGTGAGATGGCGGGCAATTGGAGCAAGGCTACGGTTGAATGCGCTTTCATCCGACCGTCGCGCGCCCTCGTCTTCCTGCGACACCCACAGGTTCATCGCAAAAGGCTTCGAGGTTAGGGAGCGAATTTCGGCGATCACGTCTTTGATGGCGTCTGGTGAGAGATTGAGCGCACCGAACGATCCGAGCCCGCCAAAGTTGGAGACCGCTGCCGTCAATCTTTGCGATGACAATCCGCCGAGCGGACCTTGAATGATGGGATAGTCGATCCCGAGTTTCGCTGTGAGCCGGTTCTCATTCCAGCGGGGCGACATTACGCGGATACCTCAAAGATCAACTCCAGCTCGACCGGCACGCCGAGCGGAAGGCTGGCTACGCCGTACACCAGTCGGCTAGGGTTTTTGTCTTTTCCGAAAACGTCTTGCAGCAACTCTGAAGCGCCGTCAGCGACTTTCGGCTGATCGCGGACATCGCCCGAAGTGGCCACTGCCACTCCGAGCCGGACGATCCGCGTCACTTTGTCGAGCGATCCCAAATGTTGCCTCGCGACAGCGAGGCCGTTTAGCGCGGCCAGGCGAGCCGCCTCGTGGCACGCTTCGACGTCCAGCTCCGCACCGAGGCGCCCGATGAATTTCGCTTCGCGGCCTTCAGTGGGAAGCATTCCGGTGAGAAAGAGCAGGTTGCCCGTCTGCACCGCTTCCGCGTAGATGCCGAACGGCTCAGGCGGCGCTGGAAGCTTGATGCCAAGTTGTCTTAACCGCTGCTCGGCAGTGGCAAGACGAGAGCCATCCCCGCTTAAGATTTTGTCTTTCGAATCTGTATTCATTGATCTCGCTCCAGCGGCTTCGGTTTGATCGTCCACGTTCTGATTTTTCACAGGGGCCCATTGGAGGCTGCGCCGTTGTAGACTGCTCAGCGCTTTCCCACGAAATCTCCCAAGCGATTCTCTGCATCGCCGGGTTTGCAAAAGCCTCGCTCTATCAGCGTTTTGATTCTCTGCTGCGTGGCCGGTCGTGCCATCGAAGCAACGCAAGCATCCCACCCGGATTCGATTTCGATATCAGGCGGCAAACTAGCGACGTTGACCAGGCGCTTGGTATCCATGATTGTCTGTTTGTCGAAGGAGGCGATCCGGGTGGCAAGCGCATCGACAAATCCGTCAAGGTCAGCATCCGGCAACGACCGATTCACATAGCCGTAGCGTTCGGCCAGGTCGCCTGAGACGTCGTCCGCGCTTAGAATTACTTCCAGGGCGCGTCCTCTTCCCATGAGGCGCGACAGTCGCGCCATGGGGCCGCCGCCAGGCACCAGACCGGCGCCAACTTCAAACTGCGACAAGATGGCTTTTTCGCGACTGGCAAAACGCATGTCGCAAGCAAGGGCAAGCTCACTTCCCATACCAGTCGCCCGCCCGCGAATCGACGCTATCGATACGACAGGTGAACGACTCAGGCGCACCAGCATCTCGGGCCATGGATGCAAGCCTGTAGGTCCAGGAGGGAGATGCGCCAAATCGTCAAGTTTTGCAAGAAAATCCAAATGAATCAGAAAGAAACCTTCAACAGCACTGTCAAAGACCACCACCTTAACCTGCTCGTCAGTTTCGATTGCCGTGATGATCTCGTTCACTTGCGGAAGCATCTCCGGACCGAAGATGTTGAGCGGCGGGTGGTCAATCGTGACTCGCCAATATTCGGGCGAGCGCCGGTCCAGATGTATCTCAGTAGTCTTTGTTGCTGCGTAATTCTGATCTTTCATGTTCGTTGTCTCCCTATCATTCGGTTCTATGTTTGATTTTGCATTGCGGTCATCTCATTCGACAGCTTGCATCACGCGGCTTTGGTGAGGTGGTCCGACGTAGGGAAACTCGAGTAACAGATCGCCGTGAGGTCCTACTTTGTCTTCCGTCACTCTTCCATTTGTGAGGATGCGAATAAAACAATCGAACGCATCGTCGGTGAGTGTCCGGCCGTTATCGGGAAAAGACGCCGGGCGCGTAGGGTCGTAAGGCAGAACATCTGGGAGCAATGTCCCTGCCACGCGCTTCGCCTCAGCCGGCGAATATCCCCCGGTGTGCTCCAGAGCGTGGGCGAAGCCGGCAATGAAGCGTCCATCGTTCGCGGGTTCACCCGCGAGGTAGGCATCTCTCTCTTCGACCAGTATGACCGCTTGTGCAGGCCGGGCTCCGCGCTCCACTTGGATCCAGCCGCCGAGATCACCTTGCGTAAGCGTGCGCGCCCACAGGCGAAGCTCTTTTGTCCCCAGAGCAGAGTTAGGCACTTCAAGAACGATGCTGCATACATCTTTGTCACCGAAGAAATCGTCGCCCGTGAACTGCAGGTTGTTCTTCGCGCCTTCCACGTCGCAGAAGAAAGGATCGCTGCGCCAGCCGGCAAAGAAGCGGATATCACCTGCCTCTGCAATCCTCGCCTCGCGCCCTGTTGAAACCGGCGCCCCATCAACGATCACCCGCCCACCATCGCCGGTACCGGCGGCTTGCGGGCCATCAACGCGGCGGACAATCGCGGTCTGTGCGCCGTCCTCGAAAGTTGAGAAGCGCACCCGATAGGCGATATCGGCAACCGCATCGCCATCGGTGTCAATCTTGAGTTCGTACAATGCTTCGGGTGCGAAAGGCTCGGTCGTAGTAGGTCCAGCAGGGTTCTCGCCGGCAGACGGATGCACGTTCATGATCAGAATGGATTTACTAGCGTCTCCAGGCTTCGGAAACGCATACAGATCTGTGAAGTCCAGTCGGGCGTCCCCGTGGGGAAAGCTGAAGTCCGGGCCTGAATAATGATGTGACATGGATTAGTCCTTCTCTTGCAGGTCTGCTCTGTCCGCAGCGTTAGAACGCGGCGGCACCGGCCGCAGCGACGGCATGATCCTGATCGCCGGAACCACCACTGACGCCAATCGCCCCTACTACCTTGCCATCGCGTTTCAGCGGGATGCCGCCAGCGAAGATCATGACCTTGCCATCGTTTGACGCATGAACACCGAAGAACTGACCTCCCGATTGAGCATGCTTTGCCAATTCCTTCGTTTCAATTTCAAATGCGCGCGACGTGTAAGCCTTCTTCAGAGCGATATCAATGCTGCCAATCCAGCCGTTGTCCATACGAATGTGCGCTACGATGTTTCCGCCTTCGTCAGCCACTGCGATGTTCATGGGCTGGCCAATTTCACTGGCTTTCTTCTCCGCCGCGCTGATAACGCGGCGGGCATCTTCTAATTTCACTGCGGTCATGAGTTCTCCTTTTATGTGTTATGCGGCTCGCGCAGATCGTGTACGGACTACTTTGTCGACATCATTTGTGAGGCTCCCGGCTTTCGCCGCAGCTTGCTCGATTAAGTCTGCGACTTCTTTCGGGTGAGAAAGCATTGGCACGTGACTGGAGGGAACAGTGATCGATGTAGCCTTCATTGCTGCCGCTTCGGCCTTCTGAAGCTCCGGAGCAACAGCGCGATCGTTGCTGGCAATCACGCACCAAGATGGCTTGGTCTTCCACGCGGCGGTGGTGACTGTGGCCCCAAAAACAGCGGCTGCGGTGGGACCCTGTGTCGCCGTCAACAGCTGCTTCTCCTCGTCTGGCAGATCCTGGGCGAAGTCTTCAGCGATTCCCTTTGGGGTGACCGTCAGAAAACCTTCAGCATCCGCCCGGACCTCGCTGCCTAGCGGAGCTGGCGGATATGGTTTGGTGACCGAAGCAACGGACTCACCCTCCGAGGGCACGAGGGCAGCCACATAAACCAACCCGACTACCTTTGGATCGTTTCCAGCCTCCGTGATAACCACTCCCCCATAGGAATGGCCGACTAGCAGTACAGGTCCATCCTGCAATGCGATGGCGCGCTTGGTGGCGGCAACGTCGTCAGCCAGCGAGGTCAACGGGTTCTGCACGGCGACCACATGCAATCCCTTGGCTTGAAGCAGTGGAATCACTTTGGACCAGCTTGATCCATCGGCCCAGGCACCGTGAACAATGACAACGTTTCTAACCCCTTGAGGGGAGTTCGCCTGAGCGACAGCTCCGGTGTGAAACACCGCTGTCAGTACGGAATCCTGCAATTGCAATCAAAGCGGTTCGGTATGTTTGCGAGAGTCTCATATTTTTCTCCTTCGTTGCATCAAGATTGAAGTCATAGTTCGTCACGCTTCGCTTACACCACGTTGACCGTAACGTCGATGTTGCCCCGTGTAGCGTTGGAGTATGCACATGTCACGTCGTGCGTGGCGTCCACAATGGCCTGGGCGACTTCGCGCTCCAGGCCCGGCAGGCTGACGTTAAGCCGTGCTCGCAGGAAGTAAACGTCGCCGGAATTGCACAGGTCGATTTCGGCATCGACGGCTGCGTCGGCAGGAAGTTGCACTTTCATCTTGTTGGCCACAAGCCCCATCGCACTAATGAAACAGGCTGACCAGCCGGCGGCAAACAACTGCTCCGGATTGGTACCAGTCCCTGGGACTCCGGGAGCCGAGAAGTTAACATCTAAACGGCCATCATCACTGCGGGAGACGCCGCCACGCCGACCGCCCGAAGTATGGGTCTTAGCGGTGTACCGCACCTTCATGTCTTCCTGGCTGGATCTAGCTCCTGCGTTGCTTTCTTGAAAAGTCGTCATCCTTATTCTTCTCCGTTTTTCTCCGAGCACCGATCAAAACCGGCAAACCACTAGCGGGTCACCATTTGCCTGCGTGCGCGCCGCCATCCACGTGCAGAATTTCACCCGAGGTGAACGTGGCGTCGGTCAGGAACAAAGCTGCGTCGACGATTTCTTTGACCTCACCGATCCTGCCGACTGGGTGCAACCCTTTGAGAAATTCATGAGTTTCCGGTTTATGCATGGGAGTATTGATCACTCCCGGCGCTATCGTGTTTACACGAATGCCTTCCTTCGCATATTCAATGGCGAGGGCGCGCGTCACCGCATTCAAGGCGCCCTTCAGCATGATTTGAACAGCCGCCCCTACACCTGCGATCGGTTGGTCAACCAGGGTCGTTGAGATGTTGACGATGCTGCCCGATTTCTGCCGCAACATTTGCTTTACGGCGAGCTGTGACACGTAGAGAAAGCCTGCAAGCGTCGTGGAGACTAGTGTGTCGAAGTCTTCAGTGGTGTATTCGGTGAAGGGCTTCGGAATGAAAACACCCGCATTGTTGATCAGCACGTCGATCCTGCCAAACTTCGATACGGCAGTGTCCACGATCTTCGCGGCCGTGCTTCGATCGCCGATGTCTCCATCGACCAGCGCAAGATTCGCAGACGCTGCGAATGGATTTGCTTTGGTAATGTGTCGCGAGTTTGCGACTACGTTGTAGCCTCGCTTCAAGAATGCTTCGACGAGTCCCGCTCCGATCCCTCGCGAGGCACCTGTAACAATTGCTGTTTTCTGCGTATTTGCCATTTGAAGGCTCCCTTAAAGTGCTGGCCTCTGACTTCTAGCTTTAGGACAGAACCGACCGCTGCCCACAGTTGTGAGTAAACTGCACATCGAAAACGGACTTGTGCGGATTTCTGCTGGGATGGTCGGAATCCTGCTAAATTCACGCACACAGATGCAGAACTCCAACGAATTGCAATCAGTTTGCAGGCTGCTGGAGCGGTAGGAGTGCTATGTCTTTAAGCGGGCGATGGAGGACAGAGCAAGTTCCGCCTTTGCGCGAATCGCATCTGCATTGGCATTAGAAAGTCGAGAAATGTGCGCAATACGGCTGAGGGCTCGCCGAGTGGCCACACCGCGATCAGGTCGAGATACAGATCCGGCACAAGCCGAACGAACTGCACACCATTCGACCGGAGATTGCTCGTGGAGGCAGGTACGATGGCTACGCCTTCCTCCGCCTCAACCAAGGAGAGGATCGTCTGCATCGAATTCGGCTCGTTCTCCACCCGCGGAGAAAAGCCGTGAGATCGGCACGCTCCAACGATGGTGTCGAAAACAGCAGGTGCTCCTTTTCGGTGAAAAAGTATGAATCGTTCATTCGCAAGGTCGGCAAGCCGAATCTTTTTGTTCTTTGACTTTAACTTTCGTGATCGCGGGAGGACCGCAATCAAGGGGTCACGCAGCAATACTCTCGATTGTCGATTCTTGCTGCGCTCAAGCGAGAGGGTCCGCGTGATGGCGATATCGATCTCGCCTCTGTCACATGCCTGGTCCAGTTCGACAGGATAGAGATCATGGAGTGCAAGCTTTACGTTGGGATACTCCAGTTTGTATCTGCGAATGAGGTCAGGCAGGAAAGAGAGCGTGGCCGAACCGATGAACCCGATCGAAAGCCTCCCAACTTTGCCTTGGGCTGCCCGCTTGGCAGTGAGGATGGCAGTCTCCGCCAGTTGAAGGATACGCACGGCGTCCGCATAAAATATCTCGCCTTCCGGCCTCACACGAGCATTGCGATCGGTTCGCGAAAAGAGTTTCAGTCCAAGTTCGTGCTCGAGATCGGACACGGCCTGACTGATCGACGGCTGAGCTATATGCAGCTGGCGTGATGCCTCCCGGTACCCTTTGCACTCTACTACCGCGGTGAAATAGCGCAGATGTCGCAGTTCCATCTGATAGGCCCTCCCTATCAGTCTGATTGGAACATACGACGCATCGGAATGTCACTTCATAAATCTATTCATGTGAAGCGATTTGGAGGAAACAAAGTGAAAGTTGAACGCTTTTCTCCCGACCCTGAGACAGAGCCGCGTCATTGGGTCCGGCACGATCAGGCTTTCGCAATGATGTTGCGGCCCGGCTCAATTGAGTGGGGCTCGGAGCGTTCCGCGCTCGAAAAGTTCGACTACACCGCCGGCGACTTAGCACTGTGCGATCGTCATGTGGGTGAGTGGGTCGGACTCATGAACGTATCGCATCTGCAGCTTGGTATTTCCGATGCGGCACTGATGGCCTGCTCTGACGGAGCTTACGGGGAGGTAGAACTGCGCCCTTCACGCAAATTTGCGGAGCCCCGCCTGAGTGCGATGGTTGCGGCCGTTCATGCGGAGATGGTTGCTGGCTTTCCGAGCGGGCGGCTGTTTCTGGATTCCGTCGAACAGGCGATGGCCGTAACGCTGGTCAACGGTCATGCAGTAAGGCACCGTCCTGTGCAGATATACCGAGGCGGACTCGGCTCAGCGCGCTTGCGAAGGATTAAAGAGTTGGTCGACGCGAAGTTGGAATTCGATCTGAGTCTCGACGAGATGGCGCAAGCGGTAGGATTGAGCACCGCTCATTTCGCGCGAATGTTTCGCAAGTCAACGGGTGAGACCCCGCATCAATTTGTACTGCGCCAAAGGCTTAAGCGTGCTAAAACGATGTTGCGTGCTCCCGATGCGCGCGTATTGGACGTGGCCGTTGCCTGCGGCTTCAAGACCCAGCAGCACTTTGCGCAGGCCTTTCGTGACGTCTGGGGAGTTAGCCCGACAGAGTATCGCCAGGATCTTGTCGGCTCCGAAGCGACGCGCGCGTCTGAAACCTACCCCGAAGATGCGCCACTCCTGGTGATTGCTGGTTAACAGCCATAATTTGATTCTCACGGGTTGCTCTTCACTTCCCTGTTGACGTCCAGCCCCGTCAGGCTTCTTGCATCTGCCTGAGCACTGTGCCCTCCGGGGAGCATCAATTTAGCAAGATTTCGACCATCCCAGCAGAAATCCGCACAAGTCCATTTCCGACCGGCAGTTTAATAGCAGTTGTGAGCAGAGCTAAGGCGTTAACCAGCCGGACGCCCGATCAACTGATTGTTGGTTGCCGGTCGGAACCAACCGAACACAGGAGGAAAAGTCAATGGAAGCAATTGGATTGTTAGTCACGCTCGAAGCCCGCACGGGTAAAGAGGCCGATGCCGAGGCATTCTTAAAGTCAGCTCAGCCACTCGCGCTGAATGAAAAAGGGACCTTGAAATGGTATGCGTTCAAGATCGGGCCGGGAAAGTTCGGCATCTTCGACACCTTTGCCAATGAAGCGGGCCGCAATGCGCACCTGACTGGCGAGATTGCAAAGGCATTGGGGGCGCGGGCCAGCGAATTATTTGCGGTTTCTCCCCGCGTGGAAAAAGTGGAGATCCTTGCAACCACACCGTCAAAAGGCTGAGTGCGAGGTTCCATGAAACCTTATGAGCCGCATAGGCTCGCGTGACTATGTCACGAGCTTGTTGGGAGTTCACATGTTCAGGTATGTCGCCACCATCCTTGTCGCGATCTTGCTGTCCACACCCCTCGTGGCGGGAATCACGCCGTTTCCAGCCAGCTTTCACACGCAAATGGTTCCGACGAACGGTACCAGCCTCTACGTCCGAGTCGGCGGCAAGGGTCCGGCCGTGGTGCTGTTGCATGGCTTCGGCCTTACGGGTGATATGTGGGCTCCCCTGGCAATTGTTCTGGCCAAAGACCATACCGTGATCGTCCCCGACCTGCGCGGCATGGGTATGTCCGATCACCCGGATACCGGCTACACCAAGAAGAACCAGGCGGTCGACGTTGCCGGCGTCATGGATGCACTCAAGGTCCAGAAGGCAGACCTGGTCACACATGACATCGGCAATATGGTCGGCTATGCATTGGCTGCTCAATACCCGGTGCGAGTCACACGCTGGGTGATGATCGATGCACCGCTGCCCGGAATAGGCGATTGGGACAACATCGTTCGCAGCCCGATGCTGTGGCACTTCGATTTCCGGGGTCCTGACGAGGAGCGTCTGGTGCAGGGCCGGGAGCGTATCTACCTCGATCGCTTCTGGAACGAGTTGTCCGGAGACCCCAAGAGAATCGATGAAGATACGCGGCAGCACTTTGCTGCCCTGTACGCACGGCCGCATGCGATGCACGATGCCTTCGAGCAATTTGGGGCACTCCGCCAGGACTCCGCCGACAACAAGGAGTTGCTCGCCAAGGGCGGCAAGATCACCATGCCGGTGTTTGCCATCGGTGCCGAGAAGTTTTTCGGCAAGAACATGGCCGATCATATGCAGTTCGCCGCCAGCAACGTCACGGGCGGCATTGTGCCCAACTCCGGGCACTGGATCATGGAGGAGAATCCACAGGCCATCATCAAGTTGGTTGCAGATTTCCTCTCCAAGTAGGCCGCAGCAATCCATAGGAAAAAGAAACAACAATTCAGGAGAAAACGATGATCACTAAGGAGAAAGAAATGAAAATCTCAAAAACGTACCGAGCCGAGTCGGCGCCCCAGGAGCCCAAGTTAGCGCTCCGGTGGCTGATGCAACGTCTCAGCTTAACGCTTCTCGGCTGTACGCTCGCCATCGGTGTGGCCAAGGCGCAGCAAATTGCCACTCCAATCCCGGGGGTTATTGGAAAGGTCCAGTCATTTACAGGCAGCTCACTCGAGGTTCAGACACCATCAGGTGTGGTCCATGTTGATGTCAAGCAGCCGCTCACAACCTACAAGCAGATTCCGTCGGATTTGAGTCATGTCACGTCCGCGTCCTATGTAGGCGTCGCCTCGACTGCGCAGGCGGACGGAAAGGAACTAGCGAAGCAGATCATCATATTTCCGGCAGAACTGAGTGGCGCGGCAGAAGGCAGTGTTCTGACGGATCCGCCAGGCGCAACGTCTCACAGCAGAATGACCAATGGCTCCATCTCTCGCCCTGCCGTATCGCACTCACGCATGACGAATGGCACGGTACAGAAAGGTAGCGGCACCACGCTGGTGGTCCAGTATCAGGACGGCTCTAAGACGATCTCCGTGCCTGCAAATGTCCCAGTGATGGAAGTCGCACCTGAACAAGTCACACTCGCTAGTGGCGATACCGTCTATGTGGCGACTGAGAAGCTGCCAAACGGAACACTGGCGACGGACAAGATATTCCTCTTCATTCCAGCCGCGTCTGCCGGTACCAAGCCGTAAGGGTTCTGAGGCAATGAATCATTCAACACTTCCTGACTGTGAACCCAACCCTACGAGCACGTTGCCGGAACAGCCGGGCGTGCTCGTCGTCAGGAAACACCATTTCTTGGTGCGCTGTAGTCACTGGCTGAATGTGCCGATTCTTCTTGGCCTCATTCTGAGTGGCATCTCGATTTACTACGATCTGACCTATGTGCCGGTCGCGGATCGCGGAACTTCGCTGAAGGCCATCGACGCCGGCATGAAGCGCATTGAAGAGGCGATAACGAAAAAGATGCGCGGCGCGCAACTGAATGCGAGCCAGCCCAAGGGCGAGAAGTGCACGACCAAGCTGCTGAAGCGGCTTGGGAGGGAGATAAAGCCCTGCGGCACCGGCTGCGAGGGCGACCTTCGAAGCGCAGGGGTCCCGACGAGACCACGCATGAAATAACCTCAACTCAGCGGTTCCCCTCGCAAACTGGCGTGAGACTAATCAAGACGGCACAGCACTTCACTGTGACGATGCAACAAATTATGGTGCCAGCAGTAGAGCAGCCTCGACCATCTCCGGAGCTGCGGAGACTCATGATTCGGATTAGATCACCGCTTGTTCATGCCTTTCGGCTATTATCCTCTTGATGTCAGGTCCAGACATTTCCTTGGTCTTGACACACCAATATCCAGCAAACGCGTAGATCCCGAATAGTTCTGCCCAATAGACCGGGCTGCGCTGCGAGGTAATGAAGTTGAACCCATAGGCAGCGATCGGCGACACTATCATGGCAATTGCCAGACCGATGTATGTTTTCTGATACTTCGCGCGCACCTTCGGATCTTTAATCAGCACAAGTGTATCCCGCGAACAGATCGCGGAGACAAACGCGATACAAAGGAAGAACGATACGGCGCAGAACCCGTGAGGTGAAAAGGAATGATGGTAGCAGTCCCAGGACATGGGGACCAGCGCCACCCCGACTGCCAGTAGTCCCGCAAGGTTCAGAGCCAGATCTTCCTTTCGGCTATGCCCTTGGTTAACATACAGAAGGGTTCCAATCGCGAATAGTAGGCCGACAAACCAACTTCTCATGGTTCCTGGTTGAAGAGTCTTCTCTCTCGGGGAAGGAGTAAGAGCCATATCCACCTCGCTCCCTTCCCTATTGCAGGAATGATCCGGTGTTTCTCCACAAGGGCAGAGTTGGGCCGGTGTGGCCCAGTAGTAGGCGCTCATGGAGTCCCGTAGCGTGAAACCCGCGATCCTGCCACCTCCCCACAAGAGCAAGGGGAAAACAAAAGCTATTGCGGCTGCGCCGAGTCGCAAGGCGAAGTAGGTGGCGTTGATTTGTTGTTCGATTGTGCGTGGCATTTGGCTCGCTTCATTGAAGAGCAGGGCCCGCTGCTGTTATTTCTTCGAATAGTAACGCGGCGGCGGTCCGCACCACCCAAAATAATTTGCGGGTCGAAACAGCCAATCGCACCATCTAGGCTCGACCACCCACGGCCTGGATTTTGCATTTCCCCATGTCAGAACCTCTTGCCGAGGCACGCAGCCTTTATGTGCTAACCACTCAGGCGGAACAGTTGAATCTGCCGGGAGTGGCTCCCTTGATCTGTGCCAATCTTCTTGCCTTTAGCCTTCCGGCAGAAGACGCGTGGAACTTAGGCACGAAATTGAAGCCGACGGAGTGTATTCTGAAAGTCGATTTTCTCGGATCCGCTGATTCTCCAGCTCGAGACGAAGCCGAGCACCTTTTGAAATCGTCGCTTGCCGCAGAAATACTCGCTTAGCCTTCTAGCGGGATCTGCGAAATACCCAGTAGAGGTTTTCGACATTGGTCCCGGTTAGTGAAGCACTTCCCTGCTGCGAAAGAACTCAGATCGGAATTAGCCCACGTCGGATTCCCAGCGTAACCGCCTCGGTGCGGGTGGAAGCATCGAGTTTGTCGAGAATCGAGCTAATGTGGAACTTCACCGTATGCTCGGAGATACCGAGACGAGCCGCAATTTCTTTGTTGACCAGTCCCTCCGCTAACATTCTAAGCACATCAGTTTCGCGGGAGGTAATCTCTTCGGATACTTCGTCTTCAACTTCCAACGGCTGGTCGCGGTAGACGGCAGCCAAGCTCTCTGCGGCCGGTGTACTAAGCATCACCAGTCCATCATAGACGGCATAAATGGCCGATAGCACATGGTCTGGGTCGCTCTCTCTCGGGAGAATTGCGCGCACTCCGTTCCGCAATAAGCGCGAAATCGACCGTGCGTGGCTGACCTCCGAGAGCAGAACAATCGCGGTGTCCAACGGTGGCTCAAATACTAAATCGTGGATCGAATCGGACTCGATGACAATTACATCCAGTCCGGCGCTCCGCATGGATGACATCAGGCTTGCCACCGTGCCAAAACTTCCCGCCAGGTGGAACTCAGCATGGGTGCGGACGATGCTTTCGAGAATCGCCCGCCGGGTGGCGGAGGTCGCCATGACCGCTATTCGAATCGCACCTTCGCCCTTTCGCTTCGACATTCGTTATCGTGCCCTCTCACCCAAAGTGATTGACACCGGTTTGATTTCCCCAGCACGAATGACTCTCGCCTGCACGACATCACCGACCATCGCATGAGCAAGCGAATCCTGGATTGCATCGACGTGTTCGACTGCCTTGCCGTTCACTTCGAAAACAACGTCTCCCAGAAACATGCCAGCCTTTTCCGCAGGCCCACGGTTCTCGACGTGCGTGACCAGTAACCCGGCTCGCGTTCCACTGGGCAGACCAGAGCGCATTTTTTCCGGAACCTCAACCGGTTGCATAGCAATACCCAAATAGGGCCGAGCGATGTGGCCCTTCTCGAGAAGTTCTTCCACAACGCGATTGATGGTTGCCACCGGTACAGTTACGGCGCGTCCGTGAGCGGGGCCGCGCGTATTGATGCCGACAACCTCGCCTCTCGCATTGAGCAGTGGCCCCCCGGAAAACCCAGCGTACAGGGCCAGGTCGAGCCGGATGTGTTGATCGAGTTGTCCACCCCGCCGGTTCCTCCACTCACCGCTAATACCTCCGATGATCCCGCTACTCGCGACCAGGTCCCCCCGCCGTGTGCGGCCGAGCGCGAGAACATGATGTCCCAGCCTTAGGCTTGTGGATTCGCCGAGTTGGGGTGCGCCCGAAGATCCTTCGTCGATTCTTAGGACAGCGATGTCTGTGGTTGGATCCCGTCCCGCCAATGTCGCGGAAACTGTGCGCCCGTCACCGAGCAGCACTTTGATGTCTTCGTCGCGCTGCACGCCGTGATGAACTGTAACCACTACCCCCTCCTTCCATTCGATGCCACTGGTCGGCATCCAGCGTCGGGCATAAACGGCAACCACCCTACTACCCACCTTTTCCGCGGATAGTGAAAATTCGCTTGAAATCTTTTCTAGTATGGAATCGGCCATATTTGAAAACCCCTTTCCTGTAAGAGCAGGATCGGGTATGGCGGTGGAATGTGCATCCGCCAGACGGCTAGGTAAAGACAAAAAGGTTGGTTCAGGGGCGGTGACGCGGACCTCATCCCAAATTTCAATGCCGGATCGGGCGTGAAGCCGGCGAATCCGCAGTGATCAAAGTGTGCGACCCTCTCATGGCCCGGCGCGATGATCCTCAACATGGGCCTCCCTTCGCGTCAAGCGGCTTGCGGTGCAGGAAGACGTCACTTCTTTCGGGACCCGGTTGTTTGGGCTCCCCATCGAACGCGCGCCGGGGTATAGACTGGCGGCGCACGAATCATCGTCAGAGTGAAAATGGGATTGCGCTTCGATGATTTCGAGGAAAATCATTCACGTCGATATGGACGCGTTTTACGCTTCGGTCGAACAGCGCGACAATCCGGAGCTGCGTGGCAAGCCGGTGGTGGTTGCCTGGAAGGGCACCCGCTCGGTCGTGTGCGCTGCTTCGTACGAAGCCAGGACTTTCGGAGTGCGCTCTGCGATGCCAGCGGTCCGAGCACAGCGACTGTGTCCGGAGGCTATCTTTGTTCCTCCAGATTTCACGCGCTATCGCGCTGTCTCCCACCATGTAAGGGAGATCTTTAAGCGTCACACCGATCTGATAGAGCCGCTGTCGCTCGATGAAGCTTACCTGGACGTCAGTCAGAACAAGACTGGCTTAGCCACAGCCACTCTTGTCGCGCGCACGATTCGGGAACAGATCCGGCAGGAATTGAATCTGACGGCCTCAGCTGGGGTCGCACCCAACAAATTCCTGGCAAAACTCGCATCTGACTGGCGCAAACCGGATGGGCTCTTCGTCATCCAGCCCGGCGAGATAGACACGTTCTTGCTGCCCTTGCCAGTCAGCCGATTGCCTGGAGTGGGCAAGGTCACAGGGGAGAAACTTGAAAAGCTCGAGCTCAAGACCGTAAGCGACTTGCGACGTCTGGATCGATCGTCGCTCGAACAGCACTTTGGCCGCTTTGGTCACCGGCTCTATGAGCTCGCCCGTGGTGTCGACCCTGGCGAAGTTGTTCCGGACAGGCCGACCAAATCCATCTCCGCCGAGGACACCTTCGAGCACGACCTACCGATCACCGAAACAGGGCCGATGATCCGACGCCTGGCGGAAAAAGTCTGGGCCGCTTCGCGCAAGGAAACTCGGATCCCGCGGACAGTAGTTCTCAAGCTCAAGACAAGCGGGTTCAGGATCCTCACCCGCAGCCATACTCCGCCCCTCCCGCTATCCACTTGTGAGGAACTGACTGAAATTGCTCTCGACCTGCGAGAGAAAGTGGCTCTTGGTCCAATGCAGCGCTTTCGCCTGGTTGGTGTCGGCTTGAGCAATTTCAAGGAACCCGCAGAGATCGAAGTGCAGCCGAGCTTGTTTAAATAAACCTCCAATATGACTCCAGGCGCCCTGAAACCCCTTAAGTTAGCGCTTGTGGGGTATCGCCCCCGAGGCTCCGGCGGCGGCCGCCGCCGCGTGACCGACACCCTGCCATGGTGAGGCTCACTTGACCTCGGCCAGGGGCATGGTTACAACTGTGACCCGTCCAACCACGTCGGCGTCACCAGGATAACGAACGTGTTTCGATGGCCTTCGCGATTGGGGAGAGGGAATAAGAACAAGCTGGTTCCCGTCGACTTCGCACCAGCTGCACATATAGGTGTCACGCAGATCCACAAAATAAATCGGGCGATCAAATTCGTTTTGCCAATCCTTCTTTATCTTCGTCTGACGGGCGTCGATCTGCACCAGGGACTGTGGCGGGTTCGAGATCTTCGACAGAGCGAGGCGGAAGCGCTTCTCCGCAGCCTGGCGCGACAATTTGGCGGCGATCCGGCCGCGACTGACTCGACCCGTGTGTTCCGACTTCCTGGCTTCAACAACAAAAAATACGAACAGAACTTCGCCGTAAAGTTAGCCGCCGGGTCCATGTCCGAGCCGGTCTATCACCAATCGGATTTCAGGATTGAAACCATCCCGCCCAGACACGGAGCAGCAGGTCGCACGAATGTTTCAGCTGCGACCGCCGTCAGTTCCGGATCCGCCAATAGTCAATCCGAACGGGACTGGGCCTACGCGATTCGCCATCTCCGTCACGGCGACGATCCGGACGACATCGTTCGAGAAATAGCCGCGCATCGTACGGTGGATCGCTACGACTCAAGTGACGCCACGAAACTAACCAGTCCAAGAAAGTCTAACCCACGCTATTACGCCGAGCACACGGTCTCTCGCGCGATGGCGCATCTGGGTATGGCGAGACCTTCAGGGTCGGACGAAGACCGATCCCCCGAATCTAAACCGGATCGATAGGAAAGGATAATGATCCGTGAGGAGTCCTGCTTACTTACTGAAACTGTTCGCCCGATGGGCGACCATTACCCTTTCCATTTCGTTTCTTCTATTCGTCGCAGCGGGCACAACGCGGATTCCATCCCTCCGGAATTATCTGGCGACGTTCTCCGCCTTTCTATTGGCGACGATGTTGGCGGTTGATCCAGGATGCGCCAGGGAACGGTCTCGCACGTTTGAGAAAGGGGGAACAACAGGCAGGTTCGTCGCCGGTCTGTGCTTCCTCGCAACCCAGGCTCTGGCAGCGTTGGATGTCGGACGCCTCCACTGGATTCGCTCCGTCCCCTCTGAAGCGCGCCTGGTCAGCCTTCTGCTTGTCGGAGCTGCAAGCGCTTTACAAATGTGGGCAATGATCTTCAATCCATTCTTCTCGCCGGACATTCGGCTGCAGTCAGAGCGCGGACACCGCCTTATCACCGGCGGGCCCTACCAGGGCCTACGACATCCGGGCTATTTCGCCATGCTGGTTTCCGCGCCCGCTAGCGCGCTGGCCATCGGCTCCTGGCTGTCACTCGTTCCGGCAGCGGCATTTTGCCTCGTAATCCTGAAGCGTGTTGACAAGGAAGATAAATTTCTCCATGCGAATCTCGCTGGGTACAACGACTACATGCGCCAGGTTCGAGGTCGCCTCTTTCCTCGGATCGCGGCCCGCTATCGTTCGCATCGGCTTTCGTTCGCGACGAAGTCTGAGCTTCCGACTTCCGGCCGGAGCTGAGGTGAGACTGATGGTCTACTTCATTTCGCTGTGCCTGTGCCGAGGCAGCGGGAGCAGTTCTGATATGGCCTTTGCCGCCCTGCTCTCTCGCAGGCACGGCAGGCTGTCAGATTCTCCTGCGCCCTGCCGGCGCGGCGCTCTTCTGCTTCCGCTACGCGGCCCTCCGGATTTCCGGTTTCATCCCAAAAAGAGCGGCCCTGCCGAACAGCATCGTTTCCGGTTCCTCCAGAAAATGCAGAGCTTGGCCTGGGGAGCAGACGCCCCCTGCCTCTAAGTGCCCTGCGAGAGAGCAGGGCAGAAAAAGGAGATTCAAATCATGTATCAGAACCGAATTTCGCTCATCGGCTTCGTCGGCAACGACGTACAACTGAAATCCACAAAGAACGGCACAGCGGTCGCAGTTCTTTCCGTCGCGACAAAATCCAGCTGGAAAAACGGCAAGGGCGAGTACGACTCCCGCACCGAATGGCACCGCTGCAGCGCCTGGGGCAAACTCGCCGAGTTCGCCGGGAAGCTGGAGAAAGGCGCCCACGTTCAGATCGAGGGCGAGTTGCGCTATCGCGAGTACAAGGAAGACCGTGGAAGCGATGCCAGTGATGCACCAGTCACGCGCCGTTTGGCTGAGATTCATGCCACTCGGATCTTGAAGCTGGATCGCGCCGCGAAGCAGGAGGACCCTGCTCCCGACGGCAACTCTGAGTTACCGGTCGAAGAACCGGCGGCTTGATCTCGAACAAGTTGGCCTCGGCCGTGCGCCTGAGGCCAATTTCTTTCTCGAAACTGCAGCTCAGTTGAGAGCACCTGCCAGCCCAGGAGTGATTCAACATGGCAAGCCAGATGCCCCCCTGGTTCCAACAATTCGTACTGAGAGTTTTGAACCGTACATATCAGTCGACAAAGCAGCTCAGTATCTCGACATAAAGCGTAAGACGCTCTTGGCGAAGGCGAGAAAGGGCCAGATTCCTGCGTACCTGTGGCGAGACGGTGTTCGCAAGACCTGGCGTTTCTAAGACCGTTTGCGGCAATCTGGAAACCCTGCAGTATTTCCACAGCAGGCGTAGCTCGACACAGTAGTGGTACATTTGCGGCGTGCGTACGCTCATCGCGATCATTCTGGCATTGTTGCTTGCCAGCGGTGCCGCCGCGCAAAAGTCCGTTTCCTTTCCGACCGAGGATGGAGGCGTTGTTTACGCTGACGTCTACGGAAAAGGTGACAGAGGTATCGTGCTGGCCCATGGCGGCCGTTTCAACAAGGAGAGTTGGGAGAGGCAGGCTCAAACACTCGCGTCGGCAGGATTTCGAGTATTGGCGCTCGACTTCCGCGGCTACGGCAAATCCCGAGGTCCAGGCCAGTCCGACCCCTTGAGTGCGCCTCTCTACCTGGATGTACTGGCTGCTGTTCGCCATCTGCGAAAGATGGGGGCTAAGAGTGTGTCGGTAGTTGGGGGCAGCATGGGTGGAGGAGCAGCTGGCGACGCTTCGATCGCGTCTCAACCAGGTGAGATCGATCGCCTGGTACTGCTTGGCGCATCGCCAAACGGTCCGGCCGAGAAACTCAACTCATCTACCTTGTTTATCGTGGCACGCCATGACGCGAACGAGGATGGCCCTCGACTCCCCAGAATTCGCGAGCAGTATGGGAAAGCGCCCCAACCAAAAGCTCTGATCATTCTTGACGGCTCTGCGCACGCTCAGTTTCTGTTCCAAACCGATCAAGCAGAGCGTGTTATGCGCGAAATCCTCCAATTTATTTCCGCGAAGTGAGGCCGCTTGCAAGATCTTTGTTGACGGAACTAGGATCAGATGGCCCTAAACAATCGGCAATCAGCCAAAAGTGCTCGCATGCGCAAAGTAGGATCGCGGATCGCTATCACCCTGGCCCTGGTGGCGATGACCTGGAAGGTATCGAGCCAGCAGGTCAAGCGGCCAATTGGGAGCGACGCACTTCGAATCCAGCCCGCAGCGCCAGCCGAGGCAACCACCCTTGCGACGCGACAGCGTTTCCTGGAGATGTTTGCCCGGGCATACTTCCCGGGAAGAACCGGCCAACTCCTGATCGTGCCGCGCGAAGGCGACTTCATCACGCGGCCTGACGTGGCGTACATGCACGGTTCGCCGTGGACATATGACGTCGCGATTCCGCTGATGTTTGCAGGCCCCGCGGTGAGAACCGGGCCGTACTCGATTCCGGCCGTGCAGCAGGACGTTGCGCCAACCCTCGCGGCGGCGCTGGGTGTGCAGATGCCCCCCACGACGACAGGCCATGTATTACCGGTTTTACGCACGGGTTTCGCTCGACCACGAGTGGTCATGCTGCTTGTCCTGGATGGCATGCGCCGGGATTACTTCGATCGCTACGCCGCGTCCATGCCAACGCTCACCGCGCTGCGCCAGCGTAGTGCCTGGTTCACGCAGGCGCGGGTTAACTCTCTTCCGACCAACACAGCCGTGGGGCACTCGACGCTCTCGACCGGGGCCGATCCTTGCGTGCACGGAATCACAGCGGTCAGCGTGTACGAGCGTACGCAGCGCCGACGCCACGACTTCTTCGCTGGAGGAATGCCGCAAGACCTGATGGCACTGACCCTGGCAGACGTCTGGCAACTCGCGACGGCTGGTCACGCGATCATATTGGCACAGGGCAGCATCGACCGAGCGGCGACGCCGCTCGCAGGGCATGGAGCGTGTCAGTTGAATGGAGCGCCAGTGGTTCTTGCAAGCTACGATCAGGCGACGGGCAACTGGACCACAAACCCCAGCTGTTTCCGGCTGCCGGCGTATCTGAAAGATCGCAATGCGAAAACACTGTGGCCGGCGAGCGGGGAGTGGATGGGTCACAAAATCGACTCGACCGAGGCGGTGCGATACTCGGCCCTGTTTCCAGCATTCGAAGCCGATGCGATGGCCGCGATGATTGAGCGAGAGCCGCTGGGCAACGACAACGTTCCGGATCTCATTCTGCTGAACTATAAAGGCGCGGATTTCGTGGGGCACAAGTACGGCCCGGATTCGGACGAACTGCGTGCCACGCTCGGCGAGATGGATCGTCAGTTGAAACGGATGCTGAGTGTGTTAGAAGCAAAGGTTGGTAATGACTATCTCCTTGCAGTGACCGCGGACCATGGCATGCCATCGGAACCATCGTCGCCGGATCACCGGCACTCTGCGCCATCGATCGTAGACCTGTTGCACGAGAAGTTTGATCCAGAGGCGAAGCAGCTGATTACATCCTTCGAGCCGGAAAACGGTCAGATCTTCGTCGATGAGGACCGGCTGTCGTATCTTGGTCTGACATTGCGTGACCTGGTTCATTTCCTCGAATCACAGCCGTTCGTTTTTGCGGTGTTCACAAACGACGATGTGCGCTCAGCGGCTAACGCGCGGAAGCCTGCGACGCCGACGCGCAGGCTCTCGAAGCATAAATAGAGTCGGCCTGCCAAAGTGTTCGGGCCGGCTGCGGTCCCCATGTTTATCCTGATCTTTGTTTCCGCGCCGCCGTTCAGCGAATCGCTTGTCCGTCGCGAATAGACACAGTGTACGTGATCTTGGATCGGGTCAATAGATGAGCCTTGCCCACTCGGGAGGCAGGCCGGAGCTATGATTGTCGATCCTGTTTCCGGTGGACTTTCGGCGGTGCACGGAATGTGGCACTGGACTCTCCAGAGTCCGTGTACCCAGCATGTGTTTCTTGCCCCATCGCACAAACGCGAGCAGAATGTCATCCAGGGCTTTTCCCGATTTCCGTTAGCCTATAAGAACAGCGCACGGGATACTCCTGATGTCAGTTTCCCCTTTTTTGGTAGTGGTGCAGTTTGAAATCCACAGAGCTAGAAAAGCCTACGCGCCTGTGGGAAACTGTGGGAATGGCGGACACCGAAAAATTCGTGCCTCAAAACGGTCAAGTAGTGACTGCACAAGGCCACGAGGGAACGTTCAAAGTGTTAAATGTCTCGGAAGATGGCCAAAGTGCCGACATTCAGTCTTTCAGCTTGTCCAGACAGATGCCGCTTGGCGCGGTAATTAGGGGCGTTGCATGCAGCACCCTGCACCACTTCAAAGAGGACCCGAGCCAAGCCGCTGCCCGGATCGTGAGAGAAGCTACAGAGAGTCACTAGTCCTCTTGCAAGTCCTCAAACCTGCGTTTGAGCTTGGCCACCACCAGGGCGCGCTCCTCGTCGGTTCCATGCCTGGCGACGATTGAGAGTGCGGTCACATCGGACAAGTCCCCGAGGACTGAGGCCAAGACACGCTCACGTCCGGTCGAACTCGGCGGAGAGTCACTCAGGCGACCTCTCGTCTTTGCGCCGTATTGCAACTTCCATGGCCACCTCAGCTTGTAAGCTTTGGAGATCTCGTGAGATGGGTTACAGTGGCGAGAGTGCGAGGTTCGGGAGCAAAGCTGAGAGCTGGCAGGGGGCACGTCCCGCGTCCAGAGAAAGGGATGCGCCATTTTCGCCATTGCTAGTGGGACGTAAGGGCGGACGACGAATTGTTCTTTGCTTCTGGTACCACTGTATCGGCGTGCATCAGTCTTGCTTCCTCAGGCAGAAAGGACAGCTGTGACATGAGTGCAAGCCGCGTCTGATCGATCCCCCAATGTGCCTGCATGATTCCCGCAATGGAATGCTCGTGGGCGCCGAGCAATAAATGGCCTAATTCGTGAGCAATGACGCAACCCAGGACCAAGGCGATGTTGTTTTTGTTGCTCTCGCCGCCTGGTATGCGAGGCAGGTAGTCGTAGTAGACCGTAGCGAGATGGGCGGGAAGCAAGGCGTAGCCGGAATTCGTATCCAAAAACTTGTTCTGGACCGGGCCTGCCATCATCGCCAGGAAAAGGACGCGGCCGGGCCCTTTTCGGCAAGGTTCATTTCCGGTCGGACAATCTCGCCAGGTCACAGGCACGCCGGCTTGTTCGAGAATCCTGCCAGCTTCCTTCTCAGCCTTCACCAGTGTTTCAGCCGGGGCTTGTCTGAAGTTGAAGACCAGTACGGTAATGGCAGGGCCATTGCTAGTCTCCGACGCAAAGGCAGTTGCAGGAAAAGCCGGACCCATCAGCGCTGCTGTGCCCACCAGTAAGAGACCTAGTTTGAACTGGCGGCCGGTAGAATTCCGGCTTCCGACGGCCTTCGATCCCCTATTCCCGTGCTTAGTTTTCATGCCATCCTCCTCCGCAGCCCGCCGCTGTCCGTCCAAGCATTCGTTTGGCCTGCTCGGGCAAGAACAGAAGGGTCCCCATGGCAAGGCGGCTAAGCTCACCGCTTTCCCAATGTGCTCGCATGATGCCGTTAATGGCATGGGCATTTGATCCGAGCAGCAGATGCCCCATCTCGTGAGCCATGACGCTGCCGAGAATTTCGCCAAGATCAACGTTCGAGTTCGCGTGAAGCTCCTGCGCTCTTTTCCAAAACACATCGCTGTAACGGCCGGTTCCGTCGGCCGCCAGGAAGGCAACGCCGAACGCTGCGTCACTCGTTGAGCTTGCGAGGCGAGAGGTGATCCTTAGGGCAAGGTGGCCTGGCGCGTCGATTTCATTACAGGCTGCGGCACCGCGGCCACTGTTTACATGAGTACAGTTGAGCCAGGTCACGTCAAAACCAGCGCGCGGGAAGATCCTCGCTGCTTGCTGCTCGGCACGCCTCAGCGTATCGGATGAAACTTGGGCATCGTTGTAGAGAGAAACAGTGACTTGTGGAATTTCCGCGAAAGTCTTCGACGTCGATCCCCAAAGGTTGAAGCTTGTAAGGGCAAACAGAATGGCAGCTTTGAACGCTCGATGCACGGCACTTCACCTCTGCAACAAGGCCGAGCATCGGTTCTTCGACTACGTACCTCAACGCTCCACGGGTAACCAGCGGGTGATATCTTGGCGACGAAATAAGTCTCTACCCGTCAGATACTTAGGCGTAAGCATCACATATTGAAAGGGGATGGTATTCTGCGTCGTGACCAAAGGCCACCATCCGAGAACGGGTCGCGCGGGGCGTGAACCGCGAGCTGCCCGCAGAGGTCCAGCTCAGGATGGGCGCCACGCGCCAGAGCTGCTCCCGAACCGTGCTAGACTGCGGCGTCGCTGGAGTTTGCCGTGTCCGCCGGTTCCTCACCGCGAATTATCCGTTTCAGTACGTTCGAGCTGAATCTCCAAACAGGGGAACTACGCCAGCAGGGACAGAAGCTAAAGCTTCAGGAACAGTCCTTTCTAGTGTTGGCGGCGCTGCTTGAGCGACCGGGAGAAGTGGTTACCCGAGAGGAATTGCGCAGCAAACTCTGGCCGGTGGACACCTTCGTCGATTTCGATCATAGCCTGAATGCTGCCATCAAGAGGTTGCGCGATGCGCTGGGCGAATCGGCGGACACGCCCATCTTCATTGAGACACTCGCTCGCCGAGGATATCGCTTCATTGCTCCGGTCGGCGGTAGCCTCAGTCCAAACACAGTCGGAATCGCGCCCGCTTCGGATCCAAGCAAATCGCATCCACGGCACCGTGTACGCCCGTGGATGTTCGCCATGGCTAGCTTGGTGATCGCGGCCGCCGCGATACTGCTGTTCATCTCGCGCGAGCTGGTGCCTGCACCGAAGGCGCCGCGGTTGGTCCCATTGACGACCTATCCCGGCCGCGAGTACGAACCTGCGCTCGCGCCCAATGGCAACCGTGTCGCGTTCGCCTGGTCCGGTCCGGATGTGCCGATCGGACGTACTGCCAGCATCTACATCAAACAGATAGGAGAGGAACACGCGCTGCGCCTGACCTCGGTTCCTGGGGCGATCGACTTCGGCCCGGACTGGTCGCCTGACGGTGCCTATATCGTGTTTGGGCGGTTTCCGGCGCCGACCGCGGCACCGGGCACGGTTGAAGAAGGCATTTACATCGTGCCCGCCACGGGCGGTGCCGAACGTCGAGTGCATAGCACAAACTGGACACTAAGCCCGATTGTCGATTCGCGCGTGGTGTGGGCGTCCGACGGCAAGACCGTCGCGTTTTCCGACCGCCCCGTTGGACGAAGCCACTACGCGCTGTTCTCGCTTGACGTGGCGACGCTGAGTGCACGCCAGATCACCTTTCCACCGGAATCGTCAAATTTTGGCGACCTTCACGTTGCTTTTTCTCCTGACGCACGAACGCTGGCGTTCCTCCGCGACACCAAGGATGGCATGGATGTTTATGTCATTCCCGCCGCGGGCGGCTCAGAGCGTCGGCTTACGTTCGACAACCGCGACTTGGCGGGACAGCGCAGCGTCTGGTTGGTCGGACTCACGTATACGAGTGACGGTCACGACATCATCCTCGGCGGCAACGGTCTGTGGCGCATCCACGCCACCGGCAAGGCCAAGCGGGCCGAGCCTGTTCGTGGGCTCGGCTTCACTGCGTTTAACCCGTACATCCGTGGCAACCGGCTGGTATATGGTGCGCCGACCTGGGACGCTAATGTCTACCTGTTGCCTCTAAGGAGCGAGACGGATGCCGGCGAACCGACGAAACTGATCGCTTCCACCTTTCTCGACGCAGATGCGCAACTGTCGCCCGACGGCCGTCATGTCGTCTTCTTGTCGGATCGCACCGGAGCCGACGAAATCTGGAAGGCGAACTCCGATGGTTCTACCCCGATGCAGCTCACGTTCCTGTCCAGCTATTGCGGAACCCCGCGGTGGTCAGGGAGCGGGCGAGAGATCGTCTTCAGCGCGGAACCGCAAGGTAACGCGGACCTATTCGTCATTTCTGCCGATGGCGGACAGCCGCGGCAGCTCACAACCGATTCGAGCAATGAAACTGCACCGAACTACTCCCGCGATGGCCGGTGGATCTATTTTGCTTCCGACCGTGGCGGTTCTTGGAACGTCTGGAAGATGCCGGCCGAGGGCGGGCCTGCGACCCAGGTGACTCGCAACGGCGGGTTTTTCGCGTCCGAATCCCCCGACGGCCAATACCTCTACTACGCAAAGGCGCTAGACGCTCCCGGGTTATGGCGCGTGCCGCTCAGTGGCGGCAGTGAAGAGAAGGTCCTCGACTCTCCTCCCCCGGGGTTCTGGGGCTACTGGGCCGTTAGCGCGAACGGCATCTACTACGTGGATGAGCCTGCACCCAGAGCGCGGATTCGGTTTCGCAACTTCCGGACGCGTCGTGATTCGGTGGTGAAGGTGATGTCGAATGCCGCCTGGATCGGATCTCTTGGCATGAGTCTCAGTCCTGACGGAAGTGCCATGGTGTTCGTTCAACTCGACCAATTCACCAGCGATCTCATGCTGGTCGAGGATTTCCACTGATCCTAGAACTCAAGCCGAACTGCGAACTGCTAAGAGCGGTTGCGCGTGACACTGGGGCGGTGCGGTTAACTGAACAGAATTGTCATTGTCGCAGATTGTCCGTAGTAGTGGTACAGTTCGCACTACGTTGGGGTTCTTTCTGATGTCTTTTCGCCCCCGTCGCGAAGGACTTTCTGTTTGCCCTGAGTTGCGGCAAAAACCTGTCTATGCATCGAGCCCTGGAAGTGATCTAGCTTCACTCATCAGGGCGGCCATAGCCTTGGTGGGTCTAGGTTGGTGCGCCTTGTTGTCCACACCCGCAGTCGCTCAAGCGGTCTACGGGAGCATCTTCGGCACAGTTACAGACCAATTTGGTGCGGCGGTGGTCGGCGCAAAACTGACGGTAACTTCAACTCAAAAAGGCGTCACATTTGAGACCACTACCAATGGAACCGGCAACTATAGCGTAACCCACCTCATACCGGACCAATATGATGTTCGGTCCGAAGCCCTAGGATTCAAAACTGTCGAATCCACGGGCATCCCGGTGTATGCCGACCAGGCGGCCCGCGTCGATATACAGCTCCAGGTCGGGGCCAGGCAAGAAACACTAACCGTCTCAGCCGAAGAAATACCGTTGATCAAGACCGACCGGGCTGATGTGGCCACTACATTCAGCGAGAAAGAGGTCGAAAGTCTGCCCTTATTCAATCGAAACTTCACCAGCCTGGAACTTCTCACTCCAGGCACTTCACAGTTCGGGTGGCAGCACGCTTCATCGGAAAACCCGCAAGGCGGCATTCAGATCATGATTAACGGGCAACACTTCAGTGGCACGTCCTATCAGCTTGACGGTACGGACAATCGTGACCCTATCCTAGGAATCATCGTGATCAATCCCACCCTGGAATCAGTCATGCAGACGAAGGTGACCACACAGAATTATGACGCAGAATTTGGACAGGCATTGGCGGGGGTGGTCACGGTCCAGACCAAATCCGGCACGAACGATTGGCATGGAAGTGTCTTTGAGTTCCGTCGCACCGGCTGGGGACAGGCCCGCAATCCCTTTACACAGCCACCAGACAAGCCTTTGCCTGCTATCAAGTGGAACCAATTCGGTGGCTCGATCGGCGGCCCGATTATCAAAAATCGTCTGTTCTTCTTCGGCGATTACCAGGGAACGCGGCGCTCGAACGGCACCTCAGTGCGGTTGAACGTCCCGACCGGACTGGTGCGCTCGACCTGCCTTGATTTGACAGTTCCATTTTGCAATCTGAGCGAGTACCCGCAACCTATTTTTGATCCGGCTGCCGGCAACCAATTCACGAATAACCTGATCGCACGGAACCGGATATCACCTCAAGCTGTCAATCTATTGGAACTCTTGCCCGGGCCCAACGTCCCGGGCACAGGGATTACGCAGAACTACATTGCGTCAGGCGCTGAACAATTCAACGACGATGGTTTCAATATTCGCGTTGACGACAACACCACCGAGAAACTGAAGATTTTCGGGCGCTACAGCTTTGCTGACTTCAGACAACACGCTGTGGGGGCATTTGGGCCCGTGGCTGGAGGTGTCGGATTATCCCCGGACTCGTTCGCTGGTCAATCATTGGTTCGGAACCAGAGTTTTGCGGCGGGTTTCGACTATATTCTGCGTCCCAGCCTGCTGGCTGATTTTCGATTTGGCTTCTTCCGCTATCACGTGAACGTACTGCCCAACGGGGCTGGAACAACCCCCGCAAAGGATGCAGGGATCCCCGGGTTGAACCTGGGTGACACCCTTACTTCAGGCATGCCCTTCTTTGTTGTCGATGGACAGGAAGGAGACCAGTTCGTTTTCGGCACTATTGCCCCGCCGACCCTGGAAAGGGAACAGCAGTTTCAATGGGTAAACAACTGGACGAAGACGGAAGGGAACCATCTTTTCAAGTGGGGTACTGACATCCGTTACGCGCAGAACCTTCGAGTGGCCAGCAGTGGTGCGCGCTCAGGCAGTCTAGTTTTTCTTAATTCGCGAACCCAAGGGCCCAGTGGGGGTGGCCTGGGTTTGGCTACGTTCCTGCTTGGCGACGTGAGCATTTTCAGCCGGTATGTAAACAAGACTTACAACGCAGGAGAACGTCAGAAGCGCTGGTTCCTCTACGGCCAGGATACTTACCGCATCACTCGCAGGCTGACACTCAACTACGGACTGCGGTGGGAGATTTACTCTCCGCAATCGGTCACGGGAAAGGGAGCAGGTGGGTGGGTAGATCTCAACACTGGATTGGTCAGTGTCGCTGGTTACGGCAACATCAACCTGCAAGGAAATGTGAAGAACAACTTTACCAACTTGGCGCCACGCCTGGGCGTCGCTTATCAAGCTACGCCCAAAACGGTGGTTCGGCTGGGATATGGGCGGAGCTTTGACATTGGGGTATTTGGCTCGGTATTTGGGCACACGGTTACGCAAAACTTGCCGGTTCTGGTACAGCAGCAGCTCAACCCTTCTGCATTCACTGGGAGCGTGTTCAACTTATCGCAAGGACCGCCCACGGCCACTTTCCCTACGGTCCCGTCTTCGGGACAGTTCCGCCTTCCCGATCAGGTGAGTGCCTACGTACTGCCACCCAAAATGCGGTTGCCCACGCTCGACGCTTGGAATGTCACCCTGCAGCAGGCGATCACGCCTACGCTTTCGCTGCAAGTCAGCTATGTAGCCAATAAGGGTACTCACGTGTTCGCGGGCAATACCCCCAACTATGATGCCAATCAAGCCAGCATCGTCGGGTTCGGTACTTTGTCAACTGATGAGCGAAAACCATTCTTTAAGAAATTCGGCTGGACACAGCAGATCAACTATTTTGGCAGCGACGCCTCCGACAATTACAATTCCCTGCAAGCAGCAGTGGAAAAGCGCTTCGCCAAGGGATTCCAGCTCCTTGCCCACTACACTTGGTCGAAAGGCCTGACCTACGACAGCGACTATTATGCGATCAATCCCAGGCTAAATTACGGTGTCGCCGACACCGATCGAAAACATGTGTTCCTTCTAACAGGTCTCGTTGAGCTGCCCTTCGGTAGGGGCAAGACTTTTCTCGTGGGCGTCCGCGGGATCGCAGACCGCATCGTCGGTGGTTGGTCGCTTAGCGGAACCATGACCTGGGAAAGCGGCCTGCCTTTTTCCCCATCATATTCATGTTTTGCAGACCGTGACACCGGTCCCTGCCGACCCAATCTGGTCGGAGCTGTTCACATCACGGGAAGCAGGAACGGCTACTTCACGACCACCGGTGGCGTACCACTTCAACCACATGGCACGCCCGGAGACACGATTGGACCGTGGCAGCGGCCTGCTTTCGGGACGTTCGGAAGCGCGGGCCGGAATTCACTTCGCGGGCCTGGCTTCTCCCAGGCGGACGTCTCAGTCGCAAAGAACTTCTCATTGAAAGAGGGTATCTCGATTCAATTCCGGACAGATATCTTCAACCTTTTCAATAAAGTCAATTTGGACAATCCCCAAACGTGCGTGGACTGCCAGAGCGGCGGGACGATTATAAACACAGCCTTCGGCGGTAGGGCATTGCAGCGGCAAAGTATGTTTTCGCTGAGGCTGCAGTTCTGATCTGGGGAGACTTACCGGATTTTCGCGACACTCCCGTGAGTCGCAGCGTTTCAGTTTAAGCGGTATCGAAACGGTTAGGTTTCTTCTCAGTAAAGGCCTTTGATTCTAGTTCCTACTGTTTGAGAACTTCCGATTCGCGTGCTACTTCTTCATTAGCAGGATGCGGAAAAACTCGGTGATTTGGTATATACCCCTGCTCCTCAGGTACATCCCGAAAGCAACACCGAGCACCAAGACATGTCTCGGTGATGGTCGTCACAGGGTCTACTGACAATTGGGGAGAAAATTAGACTACCTCGCCTCCGTGCAAGGAGCCACTATGGGCAATGCCGATATTCGCGTGATTCCCCTGTTCGCGTTCTTGTAGTAGATGATTTTGAGCCGTGGCGGCACATTTGCTCCACGCTCAAAACAAGGCCGGAATTGCAGGTCATCGGTGAAGTGTCCGATTCCGATTGCTCAGGAGCAGCCTATCCCGAGTACACCAAATCCACGACCGTGCAGTCGTCGCTGAGCGGAGTTCCGCCACAGAAGTTGGCGACGGCTGAGAAGATGTCTTCCATGGTCAAACTCTTGGCAGCCACGGTTTCCAGGCGCGTGTCTCCGAAGAAATCGCCACGCGCGTTTTCGGCGTCGGTAACGCCGTGAGTCACCAGAATCAAGCGATCCCCGGCGTGCAGACTGACGTGGTCGCTCTCGTAGGTGGAATCGGCCAGCAGGCCGACGGGCAAGTTGCCATGGGGCGGGCGGATCACCTCATGATTGCAAACCAGCAGCGGCGGCACATGGCCACAGTTCACGTATTCCATTTCCCCGTCACGCTGAAGCCGCGCAATGATCAAGGTCGCGTATTCCTCGCTGATATGCTTGTGGGTGAAGAATCGGTTGGCCGCAGCCACAATCTCCTTCAAGGGCATTCCGGCGAGAAGCTGGGAATAGATCATGCCCTGAAGGGTGGAAGCCAGCAGCGCGGCGGAAACTCCCTTGCCGCTGACATCGGCCAGCACCACGGCCAAACCCTCGTCGGTATTGACCGCGTCGAAAAAGTCGCCTCCGATTTCCTTACAGGAAAGACTTCTGCCCTTTAGGCGCACGAACGGAACTTCCGGGATGGTGACCTCCATGAGCCCCTGCCGAATCGACGCCGCAATGGAAAGTTCCTGCTTGTAGCGGCGCGATGCTTCCTCGGCCTGCACCAGGCGCGCGTTCTCAATCAGAGAAGCAGCCTCGGTCGCGAAGGCGCGGAGAATATCGTTGCTTACACTCGAGATATCTCGCGAGGCGAAACGCGAGTCCACGTAAAGCGCTCCCATCACCTCGGCGGAGGTGTCCGCGGGCATTGCCGCCTGAGTATCACGAACGGTTTGTACCTGCGGCTTGCGCAGAGGGATACAAATCACGGTGCGGAGATCGTAGGCCACAATGCTCTGCCGGCCCGCCAGGTTGAGGGACTGGCTGGTGTCTGTAATCACGAACTCGGAGTTGGACTTGACCGCCTCATCGAGGATGGAGTGCGAAATCGTCTTGTCGTCCAGTAGCGGCTCGCCTTTGGAATTACGCCCCGCACCCAGGCGCAGGCTTCCATCCTCCGCCTTCATGAAAACGTAGCCGCGCTCGGCACGCGTGAGCTTCAGGGTGGCGTCCAGCAGAGTGATTAGGATTTCGTCGAGTACGCCAGCCGTATTCAGCTTGCGGGCCGCCTCCAGAAAAAGGGTGAGCTTTTCCAGATCGGTACTGTCCGTGGAGAGCCGAATCCCGGAGATCTGGCTCAAAAACTCCCGTGCAGTGTTGGAGCTTGCATGAATGGGATGGAAGACGACGTAGACCACATCGCGGACGCCGAACTCCACGCGATCGTTCCGCTCCAGCATCTTGCGCTGCACCCGTTCGCCGTTGACGAAAGTTCCGTGCTTGCTGCCCTGGTCCACGACGCAGAACTGCCCGTCTTCCGAGGTGATCAGAGCATGGTCGCGGGAGACGCGAGGATCAGCCACTTCCTATCATGCGCTGCTCGTTCCCCTGCACGAATACCAGGATGGGGAATACCCCCGAGCCGGGTGACGAGGCGGAGCCAGTGATGGGTTGAAAAGCCATGGGCGCTCGTAACCACTCCTTCAGGGGATCGCGTCAACTACAAGACGAGCGTCCCGCGTTTGATGAGTCTCTTCGGAACCACATGCTGGGGAAGTCATGGCGAATGTTGTGTGAGCCCTAGCCTACTACACACTGACATCCACAGATGCCCGGCTCCGGGACAAGATTCAGCGGCGCGCTGAAACCCCAAAGTCGTCGACTGATCCTGACAGTCAATTTGCATTTATCTCGACATAAAGAATCATTATATGAGTATATCTCATCTTACTTTGTGACATCGAATCGCGGGTATGCGAGCTTGCCACGAAAGGACTATATGATTCGCAAACTGACGGCCACGGACAACGACGTTGCAACAACTATTCTCCGATTGGTGCTCGGCGTAATTTTCTTCGCGCATGGTGCCCAGAAGATGCTCGGGTGGTTTGGTGGCTACGGATTCACCGGCACGATGGGCTTCTTCACGGGAGTCATGCACATTCCGGCTGTATTTGCATTTCTGGCAATCGCTGCGGAATTCTTCGGCGGCTTAGGGCTCATCTTCGGGCTGTTCACCCGCGTGGCTGCCTTCGGGGTTCTGTGCAACATGATCGTAGCCATCGCGATGGTTCATGACCAGTTCGGGTTCTGGATGAACTGGACTGGGACACAGAAAGGCGAAGGTTTTGAGTACCATCTCCTGTTGATCGCAGCCTCGGCCTTTCTTATCATTCACGGCGCAGGAGCAGCTTCGGTCGATCGCCTGTTGTCCTCTCCCGCGAAGGGCAGGATCAACGCCCAGATCCGTCCACAGGCCGCCTGATTGGGAACCAAAGATGAAAAAGACTGATCGTATGAAGGCGCCTCGGCTCTGGCTGGTAATTGCCAAGAGTTATCGCGCGCTTAGCCTCCTCGCTGAGCAGAGCATTGCCAACACGGGACTGTGCCTCACGGACTTCGCAGCGCTCGAAGCCCTATTACACAAGGGTCCGCTCACCATCTCGGAGATCCAGGACAAGGTGCACTTGGCCAGTGGCTCGATGACTGCGGCAGTCGATCGCCTCGAGAAACTCGGATTGGTTGTTCGTAAGTCGAGCCCGAGTGACCGACGGGCGCGGGTCGTTCACCTAACTGCAGAAGGAAAACGCCTGGCAGTATCGTGCTTCGAGCGCCATGCAAAGGACCTTGAGGCGCTCATGTCTGCCCTGTCCCAGAAGGAGAAGGAACAACTCTACGCGTCACTTAAGAAGCTCGGGCTGCTGGCTGCCGAACAACTCAACCACGGGGAAGTGACCTCCAATCGCACCAGAGAACAAGTCAGAGAGAACAATCACGATCACTAATTGAGTAACCATCGGTCACCTGAGAACCGCACTAGGGAGGAGAAAGTGGAAAATGTTGAAAATTGGAATCATCGTCGGCAGTACGCGACCTGGACGGAAAGCCGCAGCCGTCGCGAAGTGGGTGTATGACATCCTGAAAGCCCGCCAGGATGCGGATTTTGAGATTGTCGACCTCGAGGATTACAAGCTCCCGCTACTCGATGAGCCCGCACCACCCAGGATGCATCAGTACAGCAAGCCCCACACGAAGGCGTGGAGCGAGAAAATTGCCTCGCTCGACGCCTACATTTTCGTTACCCCCGAATACAACCATGCCACTTCGGCGGCATTGAAGAACGCAATCGATTATCTCTTCCACGAATGGAATAACAAGGCGGCTGGCTTCGTCGGATATGGCGGTGCTGGCGGTGTCCGAGCGGTGGAGAACCTGCGGCTAGTGATGGGCGAAGTCGAGATTGCGGACGTTCGGGCGCAGGTGGCGCTCTCACTGTTAAATGACTTCGAGAACTTCACGACCTTCAAACCGCACGCACAGCACGACAAGGCGGTGCACTTAATGGCGGACCAAGTAGTTGCGTGGGGCGGGGCGCTGCAAGCGTTACGAGCTCATTGACAAACTTTTCCACACAGTCCGCGCTGGGAATGAACGTGCGCGGCCCACAGATATCAGGAGTTGCAAAGATGCAGATCGGAGTCGACAGCTTCGGAGCAGTCATTTCTGACCCGGCAACCGGCCTGACCGTGAGCGCTCTCCAGCGCATGGACAATCTGCTGGATGAGATTGTCCTGGCCGACCAGGTTGGCCTCGATGTTTTTGGCATCGGCGAACACCACCGCAGCGAGTTCGTGGATTCGGCTCCGCCTGTGATTCTGGGTGCGGCGGCTGCGCGCACCAAGAACATTCGCCTAACAAGTGCAGTAACCGTCCTGAGCGCCGCCGACCCCGTCCGAATCTTTCAGGAATTTGCCACTCTGGATCTGATCTCCCATGGGCGTGCCGAAATTGTTGCGGGACGAGGTTCGTCAATCGAGGCTTTTCCGCTCTTCGGTTTCGATCTGGACCATTATGACTCACTCTTCTCAGAGAAGCTTGAGCTTCTTCTTAACATTCGCGAGAACACCCATGTTCACTGGAAGGGCAAGCACCGCGCTCCGCTTACGGGACAGGCGGTCTATCCTCGCCCGCTCCAGAATCCGTTGCCCATTTGGGTCGGAGTCGGCGGCACGCCCGAATCATTTGTTCGTGCCGGCACGCTCGGACTTCCGTTGATGGTCGCCATTATCGGCGGAGAACCCAAGCGATTTCGTCCCCTGATCGACCTTTACCGCGAAGCTGGCCGACGCGCCGGCCACTCCGCCGAAAAACTTATCGTTGGACTTCACGCAATCGGCTTTCTTGGGGATACTACACAGCAAGCTGCAGACGATTTCTACCCCGGATATGCGCACACATTCACGGAGATCGGCAAAGAACGTGGCTGGCCACCGGCGACTCGGGCACAATTTAACGCTCTGCGAGGACGCACAGGTGCGTTGCTGATAGGCGACGCTGAAACGATCGCGGAGAAGATTCTGTACGTGAACGAAGTACTCGGGGGTCTTTCTCGAATTACCTTCCAAATGGGGGTCTCGGCTCTGCCTCACGAGAAGATGTTAAGGTCGATCGAGCTCCTGGGAACCGGCGTTGCTCCCATCCTGCGGAAAGAAGTCACCACTGTCTCTTCGCATTAGGCTGAGTTTTGAGGTGAGCAAAGAGAGTCGGGCAGTCTGCCCTCGGAACTTCTGCATGAACCAGGCACTATGGCGTATTCTGGCGCGATGACAAACGCTTCCGGGACAAATGACAAACCCTCTGCTGGCGACCCGCTTCCTGCCAAGTGCTCTGTCATCGAAGTACATGTAGGCGAATTGAAGCAGTTATTCAACGCCATCGACCCTTCTCCGTTTCGCGACAAGGACCTGGACCCCAAAGCTGAGGAGTTCATCGTGGATTGGGCCAAGGACCTGCCCCGCGACACAACGCTGGCTCTGGTCGTTGATCTCGACCGCGAGGCTGGGTTACCGGATGAGGCTGCTGTTCTTCGCGACGCGATTCACGCGTTCTTCAGTCAACGCGCCCAGGCATATCGACGGCGTCTGCGCGAATTGTTCAGGGTTGGCAGGACCAGCCTTCTAATTGGTCTCGTTGCTCTTGCATCGGCGATTGCCCTAGGCGATTTTTTGGCTGGTTTAATGAAGGGCAGCCGTATTGGGGAGATCGTACGGGAAAGCTTTACGATCGGCGGCTGGGTTTCTATGTGGCGTCCTCTCGAGATCTTCTTGTACGACTGGTGGCCGATTCGCGATGAGGCTCGCCTTTCTGACCGACTTGCCGTCATGCCGGTACGCATCCGGTACCTGAACGCCAAGGAACCCGATGCATGGAGAGGAGACTGGCCGGCCGTGTCGCCACGAGGTGAGCGGGCGACCAGCGAGACCCAACCTCGGACTCTCAATCAGGCAAGTTGACGGAGTAAGTGCGGTGTTCACAGAGGAGACTTGTTATGCCTTTGCCTCAGGAGGGTTCACCGTGGAATTCTTCAAGAGTTCGCCCACGGTCTCTAGTATTTCGCGCGAAAGCGCCTCATCCGATACGGCGCGTGCTAGCGACATCGCTCCGACGAGTGCACTAAAAACCAGGATCGCTCTCGATCTTGCTGTCCGGTTGTCTCTGCCTGGAAGCAATGTGGCAATCAACCGGATATCGCTCCGGACCTGGTCGGAGGTAAGCGAACGGGTCCGCTTGTCGCTGCGCGCGATCTCCGGCGCCAGAGCACTGAAGGCACAACCCGAGCCTGGATTGTCTCGATGCGTTTCGTTGAGATATTCGTCGATCAACTTTGCGAGGGACACCGACGGTCCGCCAGATTTGGCAGTGTCCACTCGACGCTGCCACCCGCCGAAAGCAGAGCTGACTGCTTGGGCAACCAGATCGTCACGCGAATCGAAGTGCTTGTAGAACCCGCCTACCGTAAGACCTGCCTCCTTCATCAGTTCTGCGATTCCGACCCCAGCAAGGCCTTCCTGGCGAAACTTCCTGGAAGCGATCGAAACGATGCGCTTATGAGTCTTTGCCTTTTCAGCCCTTGAATGGCCCATGCATTCCTCCCGAAAAATAAACTGCAACTAAATCAGGATTACGAATCTAATCCTCTATGTAGATTATACCAATAATCCAGATTGCTTAGTTTTTAGTAAAGACCCAGATTCGTGTTTTGGCAGGGTCGCCAGTATCACGAACAGTCGACGCATCCGAAAAGCCGCAGGCTGAGGACATCCACCGCAGAGAGAGGGCAGAATGAGCAAATCAACAGCAGCAAAGAATAAGGCTATCGTCCTAGAAGCGTTCGAAACCCTGTTCAACAAGCGCGATTACGCGGGGGCGGAAAAGTTCTGGTCACCGAATTACATTCAGCACAGCGCCCACATTGCTCCGGGACGCGACGGACTCTTCGGACTGGTTAAGAGTCTGCCGGACACGCTGAAATACGAGCACGACATGATCGTGGCCGAGGACGATCTCGTGATCGTTCACGGACGCTTTTCCGGTTTCGGCGCTCCAGCCAGTTGGATAGCCGCCGACATCCTCGTCATGGAGGAAGGGGTTTTGGTCGAGCACTGGGATGTCATTCAAGACGAAGCAATACGTGCGCAATCCAAGAGCGGAAATCCGATGTTCGGCAGTTCATTCCCCGGATAGGCACATCCGCGATCTCGACCGCTGCTTTCGGCGGGGCGGTCAAACCGTAAACCGTTTTGAACAATAGGAGTTTTCTTATGCGGCAGTTGCACCTCATAGCTCACGGCGAACCTTCGGATGTCATCGAACTCAACACCGTTTCCGAACCGACTCTTGGTCAGGAGGACGTTCTCATCTCGATGGAAGCGGCGCCGATAAATCCGTCGGACTTTCTTGTTCGTCCGTGGCATATACGGCGTCCAAGCGGCCTTCCCATCCCCGGTAGGGGCCGAGGGCGTTGGCCGAGTCGCCAAGATCGGATCGAAGGTTGATCCTGCTCTGCAGGCCAAGCGAGTCCTGATTCTTCCTACCTATGAGCAGGGCACCTGGGCAGATGAAGTTGTCGCCCCGGTGCGCAACCTCGTGCCGATGACCGACGACGCGGATCCCCTTCAATTGTCGATGATAGGGATTAACCCGGCTACCGCCTACCTCTTGCTGAACCGATACGTTTCCCTGATGCCGGGCGACTGGATCGGTCAAACCGCAGCCAACGCGGCCATGGGGCAGTACATCATCGCGCTCGCCAAGCTTGCAGGAGTCAAGACGCTGAATGTCGTCCGGCGTGAAGAAGCTGCCAAACAGGTGCGAGAGTGGGGAGGTGACCGCGTAGTCCTTCACGGCGACAACCTACACAAGGATATCGAGGAGGCCCTCGACGGCAAGAAACTCAGCCTCGTCCTCGACATGGTGGGCGGAACACCTGTGGGCGAGTTGGCCAAATCGCTTAAACCTGGCGGCTCGATTGTGGTTTACGCCATGCAGAGTGGCCAGTTCCCAGCCATGCCGCCCAAAGAATTCATCTACGGTGGTCTCAGCCTCCACGGATTCTGGCTCATCAACTGGATACGCAACGCGCCCCGCACAGAGATCAAGGAGATTTACCAGAAGCTGGGAGACCTCGTAGCTGATGGGTCGCTCTCCGCCGCAGTAGAACATGTGTACCCGCTCGACCAGTTCAAGGAAGCGTTCAAACAATCCTTGAAATCGAATCGCAGCGGCAAGATCCTGTTCAAGTTTGGAGCTGCTAATGTGATTTCAAAGTAACCAGAAACAGCAACAACGAAGCCTGTTTGAGGGCCGCCCGTTCGGCAGGGTCGTCCTCACAATCTGACAACTTTGATAAACGAAGAGGAGGGGGGAATACATGAACAAGCTCGAAGGAAAAACCGCACTCATAACCGGTGGGACTAGCGGGATTGGTCTTGCCACGGCAAAAGCGTTTGTCAACGAAGGCGCGTATGTCTTCATCACGGGCCGACGTGAGTCGGAGTTGGCTACGATGGTGAAGGAAATCGGTAGAAATATAACTGGCATACAGGGAGACGTGTCTAATCTTGGCGACCTTGATCGTCTCTTCGCGCAAATCAAGCGAGAAAAGGGCCGGCTCGATATTGTGTTCGCCAATGCCGGGGTCGCGAAGCTTGCGGCATTCGGCACGATCACGGAGGAGCTCTATGACTGGACCTTCGACATCAATGTGAAGGGTCTGCTCTTCACGGTGCAGAAGGCGCTGCCCCTTTTGCCGGATGGCGCTTCCATCATCTTGAATTCATCCGTCGTCGCCAGCAAAGGCTTGCCAATCAATAGCGTTTACAGTGCCACGAAAGCCGCTATTCGTTCGTTTGCGCGGACGTGGACCACCGACCTGAAGGACCGCCGCATTCGCGTGAACGCAGTGAGCCCGGGCTCCATTGACACGCCCGGACTGAGTGGCCTCCTGGGTTCCTCAGAAGCGGGCCAGCAACGCCTCAAGAATATCTCCGTCAATGTTCCGCTCGGCAGGCTGGGCACGCCCGATGAGATCGCCAAGGCCGTCGTGTTTCTTGCCTCAGATGACGCAAGTTTCGTCACCGGAGCGGAGTTGTTTGTGGACGGGGGTTTCGCCCAGGTGTAAGGGTAATCAATTGGGGAACAGTGTTCTACTGAGAATGCGAGCGCACATACAGTCGCTCGCGACCTGGATGCAAAAGTTGAGAACCTTCTTCGAGGCTCTGCGGCTTGACGACATTGACTTTTGCAAGCTGGAACGCTTCAACCGGCAAAAGACGGTTCCCTACCCTTGTGCAGTGGGACGGATGACGATCTCGTTCACATCAACTTCAGCCGGCTGCTCGATGGCGAACGTAATCGCACGAGCGATCACCGCCGGCGGAATCGCCATCTTCTCCATTCGCTCGGCAATTTGGGCTTTGACCCCCGGATCTGTCATGGAATTCGTGAGGTTCGTCTGGACAAATCCTGGCGAAACGCTGGTCACGCGCAGCTTATCGCCGGCTTCCTGTCGCAAGGTCTCGGTGATGGTGCGCACGGCGTTCTTCGTGCCAGCATAGACCGCCATGGTAGGTATGATTTGAATTCCGGCCGTAGAAATGACATTTACGAGATGTCCGAAACTCTGCCGGCGGAACACCGGCAGCGCGGCGGCGATGCCGTACAGAACGCCTTTGAGGTTGACGTCGATCATCTCCTCCCAGTCGTCGACGCGGAGCTCGTCGAGGAGAGAGATCGGCGCTACTCCAGCGTTGTTGACGAGAACGTCCAGCTTGCCGTATCGCTCAATTGCCAACCCGACCAGGCTGGAAACGTCTTCCCGCCGTCTGACGTCCATGCGTGCGTAGGCCACCTCGCCGCCCGATGCCGCGATGCGGGCCGCCAGAGCCTCAAGGCGATCAAGGCCTCGCGCTCCCAGTACGACCTTTGCACCGCGCTCAGCGAGCAGGAGCGCGGTCGCCTCTCCAATTCCACTGCTGGCGCCCGTGATGACGACAACCTTGTCTCTGATTCCTGATGAATTCTGCATATTTCATTTCTCTCCTTGGTGCTCTCTTCTACAATGATTTGATGAAGAATCCTTCAGGTTCGGACTTCGCATTGTGAAGACACTAAGCTCAGCTGCGTTTGAGCCAAGAAAAACGCCCATTCAGCAGCGGTCAACCGTGACTGTCGAGGCGATTTCGGAAGCCACTATTCAGGTTTTACTGGCGGTGGGATTGGATCGATTAACGACCACCAGGGTAGCGGAGCGTGCAGGGGTTTCGGTAGGGACGCTATATCAGTACTTTCCGAACAAGCACGCGCTCCTCAACGCGGTGCTGAAGGTACATTCGATCAAGGTAGCGGAAGCAGTGGAAGGCGCGTGTCGCGCAAATCGCGGCGCTGCTGTGGCCGTGCTGGTGGAAGCGGTGGTAGCGGCGTTCGTGAACGCGAAACTGGAGCGCAGGGATGTGTCGACGGCGCTATATGCCGCCGCCTCGGAACCGGAAGGGGCCGCAGTTGTGCGGAGGTTTTCAAAACGCGTACATCGTGCGCTGACAGCTGCGTTGGCCGACGCTGCAGGTGCAAAGTTGGACGACATGGAGTTTGTAGCTCTGATGTTCTATTCGGCAATGGCGGGGGCGACACGAGCTGTGTTGGAGGCTGGCGCTACGGCTAAAATGGTGGTTCGGTTGCGCGCGGAGTTGCTATTGCTTTGTCAGGGATACGCGGCGAAGTCGGTGCATGGGTGAGAACGAACCCAGACACTATCTACCATAACCGATGGCCCGTTCGGCTGTATTGCCGCTGATTTCGAGCAGTTCATGCCACGAGATTGGCCCGTCGCTGCCCGCAGCATAGTTGGGGAAGTCTGGCTTTCAAGAGAACAGACAACAAGTTTTCGGAAATGCAGGGAAATGGCAGACACCCTGACAGGGCGAACAGATGTTGGTTGTAGTAAGTTGCTGATTTTTAAATCGCTTACATCATTGTGACGGTGAGAAAGGAGCGTTCTAACCAACTGAACTACGTCCCCAACTTGTTTTCTTACCAGCAGCCCAACCGTAGCGTAACCCGTAGTGTGCCAAAGCCCGCAATTCCGCAAGCGGTTGATAAGGTTAGTGTCCCCGACGGGATTTGAACCCGTGTTACCGCCGTGAAAGTACCGAAAGCGGTTTCGGTAAGGGTTGGGAATGCTTCGAGGATCATAAATGGATCGAGAAATTCTTTAATGGATCGAGAAATTCTTTCGTGTCGGGATGGAGTTGAACTGTCGACGCCCGCCTTTTCAGTGCTACGTTATGCTGTGTTTTAAACAACTTGAGTGACTTCAGGTGGCCGCCTAAGTACTTGAGAAGACGTGAGAGGCTTGCGAATCGTGGGTTGAAATCGTGGGTTCAAGAACCCGATCGCGCGTACACCGATTCCGGGTCCACCGTCGCGGTAATCGGAGGCTGTTCCCCCTTACTTCGTGATTCTCTTCACACGCTCAGCAGAATAAGCCTTCCGTTTTGTGATGCCACTAGAACTCCGACGCTTTCTATCACCCTTGACACGGATAGTTTTGGGTTTTGAAGAGCCGACAGCGGCAGCGAAGGCAGCGGGATTCAGTGCAGTAAGGACGGCAGCGGGATTTTTGTCGATGACGGTGAGCAAAGTGCGAGCAGGCGCTTCTGGGGTCCTGCGCCCTCCCTCCCAGTGCTTGATTGCATCAAGGCTGAATCCAAACGTGTTAGAGAATCTGGCTTGTGTCATACCAAGTCGATCTCGGATCGCTTTCACGTCAACTTCCTGGGGCACGGGCGCCTTGAATCCTTCTTGCTCCCCAGCAAGAAAAGCCTCAACGTCGTTCAGGCCATCCATCATCTGCTCGAATTGCGTCTTCATGCTACCTCCATAAGTCTCGAAAATACTATCGGCCCGTTTCCTTAGGGTGTTGCGCTCTGCCGTCGACAGATTTTCTTTCTCATTTTTCGGAAAAACGGTGATAAGAAAAACTGGAAATCTCTCGTTACGGCGGGCAAGGGCTGGATTCAGCAATGGGGCGGTCAGGTCGAGGAAATTAGCCAAGGTGACGTTGTCTCAATCCCACCCGGCGTGAAACATTGGCACGGAGCTACGGCAAGCACGAGCATGACCCATATCGCGATTCAGGAGAGTCTGAATGGGAAGACCGTCGAATGGATGGAAAAAGTGAGCGACGAAGAGTACGGGCATTCTCAGACTACATTGGGAGGAGTAAGAGTCATGACTATAGAGCCTTCTGGAGCGCAGAAACTGTTCGGTGACTTCGATCCCAAGCTGGCAGAGTTAACAGACAACGTGCTATTCGCCGATATCTGGGAACGTCCAGGTCTCTCGAAGCGAGATCGTAGTCTCATCACAGTCGCCGCTCTGATTACCTTAAATCGGCCCGAACAGTTGCGCCATCACCTTCAACGGGCACGCGACAATGGTGTAACCAAGGACGAAGTGGTCGAGATAATCACGCATCTGGCCTTTTATGCAGGGTGGCCTAACGCAATCAACGCCATTCAGATAGCCAGAGAAGTATTTCACTGAGAGCGCGGCAGTCCTGTCTCAGCTTTAGTTTGGCGAACAATCGCCATTTTGCGAACGATCCTCAGTCCGAACTTTGTCTACCCGAACAGTTGGTACAAACTCCTGATTACGACAGGGCAATTCTAGCAATTCGTGCGGGAGTTCATCTCGATTTTGAGCCGAGCAGTATGGGCTCGGTTTCGATCAACCTAAGATGTTTCACCATCTGCCGCGTCCGATCTTTGTATGTTTTGAAATGCGGACTCTGCAGATGCGATTCGTAAGCAGCTGTATCCCGATAGGTTTCGAACAACCTGATCTGTTCAGGATGCTCCTTGAACGAAACGGCATACAGCGTTAAGACCCCCGGCTCAACGCGAAGCGAAGTCTCGATTTCTTCCCTGAGAGCGAGCCTGTAGGCCTCAAGCTGACCCGGATCAACCTCCAGTTCTGCTATCCGCACAATCGGGTCTCCAACCGATTCGGCGGCCGCACATCGCTGAGCCCAAAAGAACAATGACGCAACCAACGATGTCCCGAGCAGCAGCGCTAGTCTCCCCGTCATATTCAACTCCTTCTCAAGACTCATTTAGCCTGACCGACAGGAATAGCTCGCGAAGAATTGCCATTACAGGCCCTGAGGTGAGGCGCAAGCACTTCAGCCGCAACTCGATCCCGTTTCGTGCGAGGCAAGGCCACAGATTTCCCCGGCCCGTACGAAGCGGGTCGTCCGCTTGATTGCAGGCCGCTCAAAGCCTATGTAATTTCGCGCAATCGACCACTGCTCACGTCATAGACGAAGCCTCGCACCGAGACCTCTTTGGGAATCCATGGATGGGTGTGCAGTTTCTGTAATTGGTGACGCACGTTCTCCTCGATATTCTGAAAGGCAAAGAAGAATGCCGGAGCGATGGCTGCGGTGCCCGTGCGGTTCTGGATTCTCGTGCGTAATTCCTGCTCGCTGGTATGCATCAGGCCGCAATCGGTGTGATTAATGACCATGATTTCTTCGGTGTCCAGCAGGTAGTGCGATACCAGCAGTGACCGCAAGCTATCGTCCGTCACAATGCCGCCCGCGTTGCGGATGATGTGCGCGTCTCCGGTCATCAACCCTAAGGTGCGGATGGAAAGCCGTGTATCCATGCAAGTCAGAATGGCAAGCCTACGCGCCGGGCGCGGGGTAAGGCGGCGCAACTCATGCGTCCGCGAGTAGATTTCGTTTGCTTCGAGAACTTCGTCGATCACGCTCATTGCCAGCCAGTCTAACAAAGCCGAGTCCACTCATTGACCTGGGGTTTTGGCCGTCCTCAATTTTGTACCGCTCTGTGCGAAATTAGGCACAGCAGGGTTGTGGACTCGCCATCAGGCAATGCCAAATTGTGGAATCTCGTCCTGTCCCTTTGCTGAGGGCATCCTGGCTGGAAAAGTAGCGGAAATCCGAGTGCCGAGAGCATTCGACTCGATAGTCAATTCGCCATGAATCTGCCGAACTCGCTCGCGCATTCCCCTGATTCCGACGCCGGTAGCGTGGGACTGAACCTCAGCAAACCGTTCTTTCGACATTCCTCTTCCGTGATCTTGAACCTCCAGATGAATCTTGTCGGCTTTGCGAACAACTCGGATTAGCGCGGTTTTGCTTCCCGAGTGTCGATGGACGTTTGTTAGACACTCTTGCACGAGACGAAACATGACGAGTTCCATCTCCGGGATGAGTCTTTCGAAGTTATCGGGAATATTCAGGTCAATATCAAGTCCACTGCGCTCTACTAGACCTTGGACGTACCAGCGAAGTGCGGATGACAGTCCGTTCTCATCCAGCAATGGGGGGTGCAACAGATATGAGGTCGTGCGTAGCTCTTGGGTTAAGTGCTGAACCAAATCTTGGGCATCTTTGACGTCTTCGGCAAGCTGGGCAGGATTGAGCGGCGCATCTTCTACGAGTCGCGCAAGATTCATGGCCAGAGCAGCCAAGGTCTGGCCGGCACTGTCGTGCAGTTCGCGTGCGATGTGTCGGCGTTCATCGTCCTGCATTCGGAGCAATCTTCCTGACAGGTCTTGAAGCCGTTCCGATTGTCGGAGAATCTCTGCGTTTCGCCGCTGTAGTTCTTGAGTCCGAAACTGAACTTGGGTGTCGAGGGCATCGGACAGTAGTCGAAACCGCGCTTCGCTCTCATGCAATGCCCGCTCGACCTGCTTACGCTGGGTAAAATCACGGGCGATTTTCGAAGCACCGACGATCTTGCCTGCGCTGTCCCTAACAGGGGAAATGGTCAGTGATATGTCCAGTGTGGTGCCGTCCTTCCGCACACGGACAGTGTCGAAATGATCGATCCGTTCGCCTCGGCGAAGTCGTTCAAGGATGACTGTTTCCTCATGTCGGCGATCGACCGGAATGATGAGTGAGACGTGCTGACCAATGGCTTCATTGGGCGTGTATCCAAAGAGGCGCTCCGCTCCGGCGTTCCAGCTCGTGATGATGCCATCCAGACTCTTGCTGACGATGGCATCATCGGAGGAATCTACGATCGCAGCAAGCAAAGCGATCGCTTTATCGGCTTTCAGACGCAACAAGGGTAGTTCGTCCAAGAGTGATTGGCTGACCCTATCGAGACGGGCTTCCTGATCGTTAAGGATGCAATTAGCCAATGCTTCGTGTGTCGCAAGAAGCTGTTTAATGTCATCCTCGAACTCGATTTCAGGATGTACCTTGGTCCAATAGTGCGCTGCCCTAACGAACGCCAAGAGCAGCAGCAGGTACTGAAGTCGCACTGTACCCAACAGTCGTTCTAGGGCATCGAGGCACGCGGGAGCATGGGGAGTTTGCAAGAAGACGTGGCCCGCGAGTGCAAAGATGGCCTCTTCCATCTGCGAGTCCACGCTCGGCATTTCAACCAGGGGCGCAGGACAAGTCGAGCAAAGTGAAAGGCGCAACTCCAGTTCGCGTCCGTATGGAAATGGACGCTGGAGCAACTCAACAATTTCTTCAATGCTTTGAGCGCGGGTGCACATGTCACCGGCAGGACGGCCAAGCCCTACCAAGAAGCCGGCGTGACGCGCAATGCAATAGCGGGCTGCGCAGAAGCGCGATAAATGGACGAAGAGGCGTTCCTTAAAAAGGGATGGCAGCGGGTTGTCGAGATAAGCGGCTTGAGCAAATCCCCACAGTTTCTCAGTGATCCCGGGAGTTTCAGGCGCAAGACGGAAAAAATTAGGAAGCACCCCGAATCTCCCCTCAACGCCCTTCGCCAACTCCAGTCCGCCACTACTATCCGCTTCCGCGTTTTTGGATGTCATGGGCTTCATCCCTTTCGATCATTTAACCTCAAAGGGTTCGTTACGATTCAACTCTAGGCAGCAAACCCTTGAGCGACCAATGCTTCAGCCTGCGCAATCAGGTGCGTCGAGGCATCGCGCTTCAACACGACCGCGTGTATTCCTGCTATGTGAGCCAGACGTCGCAGTTCTTGCCCTTCGTGGACTGTGAACAGGATGAGCCAGACCTCTGGCAGTAACTTGAGCAACAGCGGTGCGGCCTCCAGGCCGTTCATCACGGGCATCGAGTGGTCTAAAATGATCAGGTCAGGAAGAAGGTTTGGGGCTTTCTCGACGGCCTCGCGTCCGTGTTCCGCCTCTCCACAAACCTCAAACTTGGGATGCGAGTTAAACAAGCGGCGTACTGCATAGCGCATCGTCCCGTTGTCATCCACAAGCAGAACCCTCGTCTTCGACATTATTGGCTTTCAGGTCGTCGTCGAGGGGGTTTGATGCCACACGATGGGGCGCGTCTGAATTTTTATCGCCCGGCCAACTCGGATAGTTCAGTTTCTCCACTTGGATAACCCGCAATACGCGGATGGCATCGTGCATAGCGTGTCGCTCGGCATCGCCGTTCGGTGCGCTAACGAGGGCTTGCATCCTCGTGAACATTGCTTCTTCAGCAATTAAGACGCTCTTTTGTAATTGCTGAGGGTTGGTTTCAAAGGAGTGCGGCGCGATACTGTGGCTGCCAGTCGCGGGCAGATGAAAGAATGTTATCTGAACTCAGCGCGGAGGAACTTCGTTCTCTGGAAGTCGCTCTTAAGAGGCTCGGCAAGCGCGCTGCTACGCTGATGGGGGAGAGTTGAGCCGCTCGCTGCCAGTCCACGCCTAACTCTTTTGGAATGAAGGCGGGAACGACGGGACTCGACTCCGCGACCTTTGCCGTGACAATCGTCCGTTAGCGCAACAAGTCGGAATTCAAAAGCGATTCGGGTGGCATACGTTTCGTCACACGTACTCCACCCTGCTGCGAAGGGTGGGGATTGAGTTCAAAGTGATGCAGGAACTGCTCAGGCATTCTTCGTTTCGTTCGAATCTCGATGTTTACACGCAGGCGGTAACACCGGCGAAACATGCAGCGGCAGGCGGCCGTGATATGGCTGGTCTTTCCTACGGACAGGGACGGACCGGCACTCCTTGGTCGACTCAGCGCAATGTCGCACTGGTCATCGCGCGATGGACCAAGAAACGAAATTCGGCAGGGCAGCACCGCTCGCACCTGCGCCCTGCTCTCGGCGTTGACTCGTGCCCGTTGTGGCGTAAGGATTTTCGTTGTACCCTCCGTGTACGTGAACCCTACACCGACGAGAGGAAAGTAATGAGCAAACGCGTCCGACAACACTACGACGTAGTTGTGACTTCTATGCGGCTACCATCGATGCTCGTCTTGTTGTCACTGCTTTGCTGCAAACCATCGCTAGGGGAGGAATTGGCGAAATGTGTTCCAGTGAGTGAGCGGATGAAGGAAATTGGGTGTTGGATTTTGGCTAGTCACCCCATAGGCCAACTTTCAAAAACGCCTATGTACTGGTATTTGGACTCTTATGAAAGCCGTGCGGCGGCGGAAAGCGACAAGGGCGCACGAGGAACTGTTTTAGAGTCATTCGGCAAGACGTGGCTAATGACCATTGATGAACTCGGACGCAAGCCGCCCTCCCACGGGAAGCATGTTGCTGAGATTGGGCCGCTGGCGATAAGTGCGGGTGAGCAGCACTCCGTGCAATACATGGAGGCGATATTCACGCCGGGCATGATGGCTCCCGCACATTTGCATGGAGGCCCGGAAGCTTGGTACACGCTGGCGGGAGAGACTTGCTTAGAGACATCAGACGGCAACGTACAGCTCGGTAAGGCGGGTGGTCCGGCAGTGATTGTGCCAACAGGTCTGTCGATGCATCTCACTGCCACAGGTACAGAGCAACGCCGGGCTTTGGTGCTCATCCTCTATGAGTCCTCGACCGATGGCACGAACAAAGGCTGCGCGTATACTGCGCCGTCGACTCTGAACGCGCCCAATTTGCCAAACTGCGCGGCATTCACATTTTGTGGTGTTAAGGTCTTCTCGTTCAGCGTGGTCCCGGTACGCATGTTGTCGTACTGCGAGGTAGTAACTTGCGCGACCCCAATTGTCATTCCTAGAGCAATCTCAAGCACGACGCAGTAAATGGCCAATCGTTTCATTCGGCCTCCTGGCGAACCGCCGCCGAAGTCGCTCATCCGAATACCCCAGACTGCGACTCTTTAGAAAACAAGGATTCCCACGATTCATCGAGCTGGGTCCATTGTGCAGGGTCCAGCCAACAGACGTCGGTCTCAGTGACATGAAGCAGGCCGTGGCCTTCAGGACATGCCAATTCTGTCCCGACCCAGCTCAAAAGAAGGCACCCGGAACGACCAATGTGCGCCGGTAGCACCAACCTTCGGAGGCACACGCGACAACGGCTCTGCTGATCCGCGAGTGACCACCAGAGCATGAACACACAACCGAGCGAGAAGATCCACAACGAGACGGATTCCACGATAAACGTGGCTTGACCGGGCGGAAACACGTAGGGCTCAGGCGTGAACTCCACGACTGCCGCCAGCAGGATCAAGACAAGAAGAAAAGATTTGGTAGCGAAAAAGCCCCACCATCGGCAAGCAGCAACAGGTCCCGCGTGCTGAGTGCGCAGATTCAGCCGCCCTGACCAAATGACCAAGGTCATGACCAGCAGCGTAATGCACAAAGCCATGAGGTAAGAGATCAGGGGTTGTCTAATTCTCTCCTGTATGGTCCACACCTGCAGGGAAGAACCCCGGAAGGATTCGCCGGTTATGTTCGAGACGTCACGTTGCAGTGCCCACTCTGCCCAGCGCTCAGACACTCGCGGCCGCAACCGCGCTACGACCCCGACAGCTTCGCCCGAGAATGACCTCTTGTCCGCTAACCGCCACACCCCAACATTGCTGGATGGGAACCAGAATCGCTTCGGCAGGACGCCGATGATCATCGCCTCCTGGCCGTCGATCGTCGCCTTCTTCTGAAGAATGTTGGCATCGCCAAAGAAGCTCCGCCGCCAAGTCTCGTAGCCTAGTAAGAGGCATATGTGGGAGTCTTGGGCATCGCTGGGTTGGAAGGTTCGGCCCAGCAGAGGTTTCACTCCGAAAAGGTGGAATAGACTGTCTTCCGTTTGCACCGATGCAAACTTCGCGTCTCGTCCTCCAATGACTACCGCTGCTTCATGAGGTCTCCAACTGTAGGCTGCGACTCCCTCCAGCGCTTGCTCGTGTCTCCAGATGTCTACCCAGGAATAGGGGACCACCCATTCGGCGGAACTAATGACCCCCGTGCGGGAAATTGTGACTATCTGCTTTGGATTACTATAGGGCGGGCTTAGCAGAATCGATTGCATTCTTGGAAGATCGCCGCTAACGGCCGCAAACAGCACGAGCATGCCAAGCATCGCCAGCACAAGGAAGGTCGGCATTTGCGACCAGTGCTGACTCCTGTGACGTAGGTCCTCGCGATTGCATCGATACCACGCCGCGTCGAGGAATGCGCCACAACAACGCCAACGCAATCCGCTCCCGGCCGATGTCTGCCCCTTCGCCTGCGAGATCTTCCAGGCGAAGGCAAGCTCCGCTGCCCATTCCTTCAGCCACTCTGCGCGTGACCGTCGCGGCACGAACCAGCTGGCCGCTCGCAAGATGATCCGGCATTGACTAAGGGTAGTGAGCCGAGCTTTCACGATCTGCTCCTTAGCGTCCCTTCGTTTTGGCCTCCGGCGCTAGCCGCTCCAGAAGCGGGTACCGTTTGACCGCACCGGCCAGGACCTCGTCGCCCAAACGAGTGACGCGATAGTACTTCCTCAGCGGGCGCTCCTGGGCCAGAGCTTCACTTTCCCACTTGGAATGAATTAAGCGATCCCGCTCCAGTCGACGCAACGCCGGGTACACTGTCCCGCTCGGCAGTCCCGTAACATCCATGATGTCGAAACCGTAGCAGTACCCGTGGCTAATGGTCTGCAGAATCAGCGCGGAAGTATGCGAAAGCTTCACTGGAGTGTCCATTCTCTGTACCTATGTAGAATTCTACTGCATGACAGAAAAATATGTGATAGGGTAGTAATCTACATAGGGTTCGCCCATAGTGAGGGGCATCAGGAGGAGCCATGAGGAGCAAATTGAGCGTGATCCTGTTCATTGCAGTCTCTGCATGTTTGCTGGCAGCGAAGCCGGGAATTGATGTGACTGGCACCTGGACCGGAGAAATAAAGGGTCAGGAGGGCGGAACCGGAAAAGTTCGTTTTGTGCTGCGGCAGGAGGGAGACCGAATCTCAGGAACGGCGGGCCCCATCGAAAAGCAGAACCCTGGGCATGTATATGACGCCAACCTGGACGGGAATCATCTCACTTTCTCCGCCGCCGACGCTGACGACAAGACCGGACTCACGTTGACTTACAGCTTTGACCTCACAATTGCCCACGACCAGATGCAGGGGAAGGCTTACGGACGTTCCGGTGACAGAACCTGGACTCTGGATATCTCAGTGACCCGTGGAAAATAGCGTGGTAATGATGGTCGCTTTCAGGAGAACCGGAGGACGAGGTGCTTGAAGCGGTCGAGCTCACCAAACTCTACGCATCCATTCCGGCCGTGCAGGACGTGACCTTCGAGCTGAGAACCGGACAGACGCTGGGATGCCTGGGTCCCAATGGCAGTGGGAAGAGTACGACGGTCAAAATGCTCATCGGGCTCCTCGAACCAAGTCGCGGCCGCGTCTTGTTTCGCGGTGAGGACATTCGCAGAGACTTGGTGAGCTACCGCAAGATTGTGGGCTACGTCCCTGAGGAGCCAAATCTCTATCCTTATCTTAGCGGGCGCGAGTACCTTGAGATGGTCGGCATTCTACGCGGAATCCCGCAGCCGCAGCTCACTAAGAAAGTCGACAGCCTCTTGGCACTGTTCTCCCTTTATCCCAGCCGCCATTCCGCAATGGCGTCCTATTCCAAAGGCATGCGCCAGCGTGTTCTGTTAATTGCAGCACTTCTTGATGACCCCGAGGTGCTTATTCTTGATGAGCCGCTTTCCGGGCTTGACGCTTCTTCTGCGCTTGTTGTCAAGAATCTAATTAGGGCCTTGGGTCAGCAGGGGAAGGCGGTGTTCTATTGCTCTCACGTACTGGAAGTGGTTGAACGAGTCTGCTCCCATCTATTGATTCTCCGCCGAGGTGCGGTGATCGCCTCGGGATCGACCGGGGATATTCAGAAACGAATGGGCCAGTCGTCTTTGGAGCGGACCTTCCATCACCTTGTCGAGGACGTGGATCCCGACAAGGTGGCGCGCGAGATCATCGATGTCATGAAGGCAGCGTGACGAGACGAACTGCGCTTGCGGCCAAATGGGATGCTTTTGTCCGTAAACCATTCCCTCTGCTCGTCCGGCTCTCCATGAATCGCATCTTTCATGGCAGCAACGCTGGCGAAGAGGAGCTGAACATCAGTATGGGACTTCTGCTGGTGCTGCTGACCGTTCCCGGCGGCTTCGTTTCGATCTTACTCCTTGACAAATACGGGTCACTCCTGCAGTGGCTGCGGGGTCAGACCCACTCCGATCCACTCGCTGCCGCCCTACCTGACGAGTACTTTTTCATCGTGCTCTCGATGGCGGTGACCGGAGGTGTCGCCGTCTGGTGGTGGGACAGCATATTTCCGGACCGCCGGGACTTTGCGAACCTGGTGCACCTGCCCATCTCAACGTTCAGCATCTTTCTGGCTAACTCCGCGGCCGTTCTGATGCTGACTTGCGTCTGTGCCATCGATGTAAACGCCGCGTCATCGATCCTGTTCCCCGTCAGCGTGAGTGCCTCACAAGCAAGCTTCAGCTTTATGATGCAGTTTGCCGGAGTGCACGCGCTGGTTGTGGTGCTCGCCAGCATCTTCAGCTTCGTCGCGGTTTTCGCTACCGCCGGGCTCCTCAGGCTGCTGCCCTTCACCCTTTTCCGCCGGATTTCGTTCTACGCGCGTACCCTGATAGCGACGTCGCTCTTGGCTACACTCTCAACCAGCTTTACCGTTCCTCGCATGATTCTAAACCTGCCCCGGTCTTCTCACTCCCCACTTCGCTTTCTGCCTTCAGCCTGGCTACTCGGATTATGTCAGTTGCTACGCGGGAAGGCCGACCCGGCTCTGGCCGAACTCGGACACGTAGCCATCTTCGCTCTTGTTTCCGTATTTGCCGTGGCAGCTGTTGCCTACACTCTCGCCTATCACCGGTGTTTCGTTCGTCTTCCCGAGCTAGGAGAAGCTCCTCCAGGTCACCTTGGAACGCGCACGTCCTGGATCTACTACCTGCTTGACCTGTTGATCTTTCGCACGCCTTTTCAGCGAACCGGATACAGGTTCGTCATGAAGACAATGTTACGAAACGAGGAAAACGCTCTTGCCCTGGGAGGATTTGTCGGTTTGGGCGTAGTCTTGGCTTCGCAGACAATGTTTTCGGCTCTCAGCGGTAAAGGCCCCCTTCCGCTTCCATCGGCAAATGTACTCTCGATCCCGCTGATCCTCGGTTATTGTCAGCTGATCGGAGTTCGGTTCGTGTTTGACGTCCCGGCCCATCTTCGAGCCAATTGGATCTTCCGCTTCCTGCTCGACAACCATGCTCACGAATCCGTCGCCCTCGCCCGCCGTGTAATGCTGTGCCTCGTATCGCCGTGGATGGTCTTCGTCGCGCTCCCTGTCTATGTCCACTTCTGGGGTTGGAAGATCGGGTTCTTGCATATAGGCTTGGTGACGATCTGGCTTGTGTTGCTGAGCGAGGTCTTACTTGTCGGCTTTCGCAAGCTTCCCTTCACCTGCACGTATCCATCATTTCAACCCTCAGCCGTCGTCGCTCTGATCGCATATGTGCTCGGGTATTTTGCGTTTGCAGTCATCACATCGGAACTTGAGTCTGAAGCTCTCTCTAGCCCCGTGGCGGGAGGCGTTTTTCTTGTGATGAGCCTCGGCGTGTGGTACACCGTTCATCGCACTCGGAGGAGCGCCATGGAAATCGATGAGCACCTCGTGTTCGAAGACTCGCCGGCAGCGGATTTCGAGTTGCTCCACCTCACTGATGGCGGCTAGTGATTCAGAATGCGCCACGAACGGGCCTACTCTTAACGCATCACTACTTAGAAGAGCCTGCGAGCTTAACTCGTGGAAAATGGGTATTGGACCTGAGTGGCCCCGGACTTCTCCGCCAGAAATGAACGAACAGAAGAAAGCTGCCTGAAGCATTGACAACCTATATACAACGCAATGTTAGAATCCCGAATGGGCCGGTAGCTCAGCTCGTGCATGTGCCGCCTTCACCGTTCACGCTCGCGCCTTGAGAAGGAGAGTTTGGGGGCCTGGTTCCTCGGCGGATCGCTGAAGCACCGGCACGTAATCCAAATTCGAGGCGTGACTCAGCGCATCGCAGCATCAGCCCACCGCGACTCATATCACCCCGCCCTACGAATTTTTCGGGAAACAACAGGTTTGGTCAATGCCGCGTGAATTCGGCACCCTCTGGCACACTTCCAAGTCGCGGACAATCAGTATTCGGCGGGTCTTCCGTACAGGACGGCTGATGGGCCGGCAGTCGGCTGACTAGTTGCTGGTAAGGCTAGAATGCCTGGGGCGTGCGGAGGTCCACGAGACAGAAGAGCCAACGGGACTGCCTGCCTACTGAACTGTGTGACTCTGACCGTCTACAAAATTGACCACACGCTGTGGACGCAAACCCAGAAGTGCGCTTCAAAGTGCTTTGAAAGAATTGGCCGGCCCCTAGCAGACGATTTTCGGACTTTTCTGTTTAACCCCGATATTTTTGCACTAAGCCTTTCAGCTGTTTAAGACTGAATATGTCGAATGGTTACCCTCTGCCGACGATTTCCGAACCCGCGCCAAGTCTTATCTTCCGGATGGCGACGATCCTCTCGGAACAACGTTCGGCCGGCTTCGATGGTTCAACGGTCAACTGGCCGCACTTCTCGCAATTGCTAAACTGTAGGCGACTAGTCAGGACTATCCGCCGGTGCAGTGCCCGCGAGGGTGCATCAACGGTAGCCGAACACGGGCGGGAACATGACAACCACCAGTGCCGCCCATATGGAGTACACGGGCAGATAGGCGATCTGCCATCGTTCCAGGACGGCAAACGAGCCCCGGTGACGCAGGAAGCACGCATAGAGCCACGCCGACCACGCCAGGTTGATGAGAAGAATGAGATTCTCGCCAAGAGCCGCCACTCGGTTGGGAGTGAAGCCAAACTCGGAGATGCGGGCGGCAATCGCCGCGAGCGCCACCCCATCCACCACGAGTGCGCTGACCACGAGCAGCAGTTGCAGGCCGTCGAAGAAGCCGGGCGCCGCCTGCGGGTCGCGTGCGGAGGCGGCGTAGAGCACCAGCCCAACGACCAGCACCAGCAGAAGATCGAAGCCGATCAGTACCTCCCGCTTCACGTTGATGGGGCTGCCTGTCCACGCCATCGTGGCCAGAAACGCCAGTAGCAGAACTGTGAACAGCGGGGTGAACAGCCGGGTCAGCACCGGCGCCATGTTCTCGATGACACTTTGCTTCGCCTCCACCAGCCAGGATGCAATGATGACGGCCCCCGCCGCCCCGCACGGGAGCAACCAGCCCGCTACGAACCACGCGGGATTCATGCCGATGGCGCGGAACATCATGAACGTAAAGCTGGTGAGGACGCCCCCGCCGAGCGCAATGAGCACGTAGTAGATGACCCACTCGCCCGAGAACCGCACGAAGTTCATGCGCCCACCGTCGGCGAACCAGCGACCTCGGACGTACGCGAAGCCGACGGCCAGCCATAGGGCGATTGGCAAGTGCAGAGCGGTCAGAAACTCAGTGTCGCCGCGCGTGTGGAAGGGGTAGATGTTGGCGAACACTGCCCCGGCCGCAAACGGCAGCGCGAGCCAGAGAGCGCTGACGAAGTTCAACCCACGCTTCCACACGAAGTAGAAGGTAAGCAGCGGGAAGACGAACAGGCTGGCGTTCCGGACGTAGAACCGCGGCAGGTCGTCATCAGGGTTGAGCGGAATACCGAACAGTGCCGGCACCTTGACCGCCAACGCTGCGGCCGCGGCAAGACCCAGGACGACCAGCGTCTCGGAGTATGACGTGTTCGCCTGGTCATCAGCGTCGGGGGCCATAACCAACTGCTTCCACAGTCGCTCGGAATGCTCGGATGCGAACTCGCGCGACAGCGCATCGAGATTGCCCATGCGCTTGACCGCAACCAGGAATGCTTCATCCCCTGTCAGACCGGCCTCGGTGAGCGCCGCCAGCTGATCGCGCAGATGTCCCTCGAGCTCCTCCACGTCGGGACCGTGAAGACCCTGCCGGCGGCGTACGTACGCGCGCCACTGCGCGATTTGCTCTTCGAGCGCTTGATCGGCGAAGGTCGTCATGCCGGGCACTCCTTCATCCAGATACCCCGCAGAGTACCGTCCACCACCTGCCACTGCTGCCGCTGGGCTGCGAGCTGCGCCCGGCCTTCTCTGGTGATCCGGTAGTACCTACGCCTGCGGCCGTTCTCGGAGGCGGACCACTTCGCCGCGACATGACCTTGGCGCTCAAGCCGGTGCAGCACGGGATACAGCATGCCGTCGGTCCACTGCAGGTGCCCACCCGATAACTCGGTCACTCGCTTGATGATGGCGTAGCCATAACTGTCGCCTTCGGCAAGGATGGCGAGCACGAGCGGCGTGGCAGAAGCAGCAACCAAGTCCTTACTCATGTCCATACGTAGAAGTCTTATACATTGTGGTTCTATGTATGTCAATAACCTCAGGTCAACTGCCTCAATTGATGAAAGGAGGAGGGACGTTGGACAACCTCGCTGCAACTTGAAGTCGACATCTCCGGCGCGAAAATCGGCCTGTTATCACGCCGGTGCTTACGAAAACTTGGACGGATTAAGGGCAAGTCGTAGAAGTGCAGTTCGGCCCAAGTCACGATTGTTGGCGGTTGACGCTAGTGCTTTTTCGAACGCGCGCCCCCAATCCTCGGTCCTGCTCCACTCAGTTCACCAAGGGCGCGCCTCCGAAAAAGCACTAGCGTCAACCGGAAGCAATCGGGATCACTCCCTACAAGCCGACTTCCCGGTACGGATCGGTGATAGCATCTCAGGTTTGCGGAAGGATGAGCACACAATCTTCAGCAGACGCTCAGGCGGAATGCTCATGTTTAAGATGCTCTCTGCCCCATGTGCAGAGAGCGTCCAACACGGGTACCAACGTCATCCCGTACGGCGTTAGCGAGTACCGCACTCGCAAAGGCAAGCCTTGTTCTTGGTGCCGGTTCAGAATGCCACTCTCGGTCATGTTCCGCAGGTGACGGAGAAGCATTCGCTCTGTGATCTGAGGGATACTCTTCCTCAGTTCGTTCGTTCTCATCGGGCCATCCAACAATCGCCATAGGATGGTGCCCTTCCATCTTCCGTCGATAACGCTCAGGGTGGCATCGATCGGGCACGGCGAGATCTCCTTTTTTGAGACGCCCATAGCTTTGCTTTCACTGACAACTTTGTCAGTGCTCCTTTTTGCATCAGTGCCAATTCAATGGCATCAGAAGCTAGGGAGTCAATAGGAGCCGCTCACATGTATTTGTTCAACATGGCCACCCTCTTCATCATTGTCACGCTGGTAGGCGTGGAGTTTTCTGTATCTGCCTTCGTAAATCCCGCCGCGTGGCGACTCGATCCCGAATCGCAGTTGAAGATGCTTGGCCGTTTCGCTTTGGTCCTTGGAAGAGTGATGCCGGTCTGGTACCCGGTTTGCACCGTTCTGCTCGGTATTCAGACCTGGCTTCATTGGTACGCCTCGGGACGCAAACTCCTGCTTGCAGCGGATGCGATCTGGGTTGCTGCTTCCATCGCATCGATCTTTTTGCTGGTTCCACTAAATAGCCGCGTTGCAGAGGGTGCTCCTGACTGGCAGAGGATTCACCGGATCTGGGATAAGAGGCATCGCGTGCGCATCGCCGCTCTCGCCATTGCAGCCATCCTGCTCACAGGCGTGCTAGTGCGTTGAGCGGTTTTGAGTCAGATCACTACCGCGAAACGCGCAGATGGTCAGGAGACATACTGTGATTGACGCTGGTTGCCACGGTTTGAAGGAGGCTGTTGCAATGGCGCGAAATGCAAAATCGAAGAGGAAGCGGCTTCAAGATCCATCTTGGGAGCATCGGCGCTCATGACTGGATTACTTCAAATTACCGACAACGAGGGAGTTGAAAAGTTGGCGATGAATGCAGTCCTTTTCCCGGCAAAGGTACTGGTCCAGAGTCTAGGATTCCTAAACGACCCTGAGCAGTAGCTTTACGAGAGTATCGCCCAACCAGTCTTCATATTTTTGCGGTGACCACCCTCTCTCTCGTACCAGCATTCGATATACATCCCCTCCAGTGAGCATCCAGAAGATGTCTCGCGCTGCTTGATGACCCAGGCCTTTCCGAAGCCTTCCTGATTCCCGGAGGAAAGTGATCACATTTTCCTCTCTCTCGTAGCGTAGCCGTTCCCGCTGCTGTTCCAGATTTGCCAGCTCCGGTGCGACTACACCTGCGCCCCTCATCAACTCGAATGCGGCACTTTGAGCACTTCGGATCTGCCTCGCGACCGCGGCGGCCCGCCGCAAACGGGTTTCCGGATCAGTCGCGCTCCGTGCATATCGCACGACTTCATCGTAATCGGGCCCGAACATCGATTGATCGAGAAGATCCATCAGAATTCCCGTTTTGGATTTGAAGACTGCGTACACAGTTGGGACGGAGACGTGCGCGCGTTTAGCGACAGCCTCGATCGTCATCCCAGAGAAGCCCTTGGTGCGCAAGAGCCGGTCAGCGGCTCCAATTATGCGACGGCGGGTTTCGGCGGCCTGGCGCTCGCGAGTGACGGATTTGTAGGTGCGCTGTTTTCGCTCTGCCAATCGTTGGAATTCTAGCATCGTTTATTAGATATAGTCATCTATAGTCAATAGGCGAGGCTGATGTGGAGAACGTAACAGGACAATCTGACGCTACTGCAAGTCAAGGCCAGTTGAAACTAGTCATATTGGGTGCAACCGGAGCTACGGGTCTGGAAGTCGTCCGACAAGCGACCGAACGGGGCCATTCGGTGACGGCCTTTGTTCGAGCGCCAGACCGACTAGGCGCACTTAGGAATCAGATCGCAGTCAAAAAAGGCAATCTGCTGGATAGCCCACAACTTGCGCAAGTTATTCAGGGCCACGATGCAGTCATATCCACTTTCGGCCCGCGCTCGCCTGTGTCGAAAGCGGACGTTCATCTTCTGCAACAATTCGCCCGTGCGCTGATGGGGGCTATGGTGAAGACCAATGTCCGGCGGGTAGTGGTGGAGTCGGTCGCATTCTTGTTTAAGGATGCCATTTTCCCGCCGGCGTACCTCCTTGGTCGGCTGCTTTTCCCACAAGTAGTTGCTGATGCTTCGGCAATGGAGCAAGTCTTTGCTAACAGCCAACTTGATTGGACGATGGTGCGCCCTCCCGAGCTCACCGACAAGCCCTACACCGGAAAGTACCGTGTGCGGGACGGCCATCTGCCCCGGTTCGGGTTCAAAATCGCGCGCGCAGATGTAGCCGACTTCATGATCACGGCAGCGGAGAATTGTTCTTGGGTCGGCAAGATCGTAGGAATCTCGAACTAATCAGAAAGGACGCAAGATGACGTTTTATTCGTTTGTTCTCTTCGCACATATCACATCGGTGCTTGCCATGTTCGCTTGCTTGAGCTTGGAGGTGCTCTCCTTATCTCGCTTGCGGCGGGCTTCGACTTTGAGCGAGGTTCAGCTTTGGATTGAGCCGGTTCCCAGACTTTCCAGAATTGCCCTTGGATCATTGCTTGTCATTCTTCTCAGTGGAGTCTTCCTGACGATCCCAATGTCGGGTTTTGGATTGGCGTGGCTCAAGGTAACAATTGCAGCATTTCTTCTAATGGCACCGCTGGGCGCAGCGTCAGGCAGACGGATCCGTGACGTGCAGCGCCTGAGCGGGAACGGCAAGATGAATCAATCAGAGATCCTGGACCTGCTGCGGCATCCTTTCCTCAAGATCTCGCTCGCTATCAGAATCGCAGTATTTCTCGGGATCGTGTTGCTGATGACAGCAAAACCCGGACTAGCGGAATCGCTCGTAATCGCCGGTGGGTCTGTTGTTCTTGGATCGGCTACAGCCGTTCTTATCCGAGGCGGACGTTCCACGCTATCGGCCCCAAGGACACGCCCGACAGCTCAGTAACGCTTATTTGTTTTCAAATCAGAGGAGATTCCTTGAACTCCAGCAGCACATTGACGCAAATTGGCAACGTCGCCCTTGCTGCGAGCTTCATTGTGCTTGCGGCAGCGCTCGGTTACAGATACATAGGTCTACCGCCCGTAATAATCGTTGGCGGCTCGGGCGTCATCGCTCTGCTCGCCTGGTCGACTTCTTATTTGAAAAGGCCGACATCGCCCGAAATCATACTGCCGTGCTTCCTCCTAACCGTTGCAGCGCTTGAGGTCCACATGATGGAGGAATATCTGATGGGTTTCGCACCGGCGATGAGCAGGTTGTTCAACATTACCTGGACAGAACGCGGATTTCTGATCGTATTTGCCTTCGTAGGCCCGGCGCTCTACGCCCTAACCGCCATCGGGCTGTTTTATCGAATCCGTTTCGCGGGCTTTCTGGCCTGGTTCATTTTCATTGGTCCCGGAGTGGCGGAGTTCACGCATTTCATTTTTCCTCTGTTGAAACCAGCCATCAGTCCGGAAATTCCGCAGAAGGTAGCGCATCTGTTTCCAAATGGTGTGTACATCTCTGATTTGCCCAACTATTACGTCCACACAACAGGGACCTACTACTTTGCCGGAATGTACACCGCCATCCTGCCCATGATTCCGGGAATCTACGCCATTTACAAACTTCTGAAAGAAGACCCCAGAGAAAGGCAATCGTCGTTTAAACGGATGAAAACTTCAGCAATGCCGCTTAAAAAGGTTGCGTTGAGCGCACCAACAACACAAGCAAGGAGGACGCAATGACAGGAGCCAGTGAAATGCTCACGAACCGCCAGAAACTGATTTACCGGACCACGACGGGCATGGTCTGTGCCGTCATGGTATTCAGCATCATCAACTTTATCTTTAACGATCATTTCCCTTTTCCTAACGGACCGGAAGGAGCGTTCGTTCACCTGGGATTACCGCACTATTTCAAGATGGAGTTGACGACCGCCAAAATACTGGGCCTGCTGGCGCTGTTGATCCCGAGGGTCCCGTTCAAAATAAAGGAGTTCGCCTATTTTGGTTTCGGAATTACTCTGCTTTCGGCCAGCATCGCCCACTTCGCACGGGGAGATGCCAGGCTTAGTGTCTTGTTCATCATCGACCCATTGTTTTTTCTCGTCTTGTTAATCGTGTCGTACGCCTATTTCGAAAAGAGCCATTCCTTCTCAGCGAGGTAAAGCCCTGAGGGATAAGCAATTCGAAGCTCGCGCCGAGCTGAGCTCCACGTATCCTCGCACCTCCGCCAGCCGTATTAGCAGGTGAAAGCAGTTCTTCTATGGACGAAGAATTGACAAGCTCGCAGGAGGAAGAAATGAACTTCAAAGGACAGACTGCCCTCGTAGTAGGTGCAAGCCGCGGGTTTGGTCGAGGCATCGTTGAAAGCTTGGTCGCAAGTGGAATGACTGTCACCGCCGTAGCTCGGAATCGAAAACGTCTTGAAGACCTGGCACAAGACACCTCGGCAACGATCGTCGTTGCTGATGCTATTGACGAGGAAGCAAAGCGAATCCTCTCGCAGACTAAGCCGAATCTGCTCGTCTTAAGCGCGGGTACGATGTTGGACCTGCGGCCACTGCAAGAGCACACCTGGGAGACATTTTCGAGGCCATGGGAGGTTGATACAAAACTCACTTTTCTTTGGGTCCAGGCAGCGCTGCTAGCCGAGCAAGGGCCGCAACACGTGGTTGTATTTGGCAGTGGCGCAGCACTTCTTGGTTCCCCGCTCAGCGGCGGTTACGCAGGAGCAAAGATGATGAACGCCTATATTGCACAGTACGCTGCAGGCGTTGCGTCTCGCGCCCAGCGCTCGATCAGGTTTCACTGTTTGATTCCTCCGATGAGTCCGCACACTGAGTTCGGGGCGGTTGCCGCACGAGCGTACGCCCAAATAGCAGGTCAGACTTTTGAAGATTTTGTGAAGCAACTTCCGTCACCTCCCACGCCCGCTGACATCGGTGCCGCTGTAGTTGCACTTCATGAAGATCCAGAAAAGTGGAATCAGGTGTCGTACCGCGTGTCAGGAAAGGGTTTAGCAGCAGTTTAGACATCAGCGTCGTTCCAATGACGGTGGCGACGTATCCTCGGTCGCCCCAGAGCCGTAATAGAAGACAGAATTATGAATTTCGAAGAGGAGGACATTATGAACATCGCGAATAAGACAGTTTTGATCACCGGCGCGAACCGAGGCATTGGCCGCGCCCTCGTCGATGAGGCGCTGAGACGGGGTGCGAAGAGGGTATATGCGGGGACGCGCAGCACACTGCAACACCCTGACAAACGCATGACGCCACTGGCGCTGGACGTGACGAACGATTCGCAGATCCAGGGGGCCGTCGCGGAGGTTGACACCCTCGACGTCCTCATTAACAACGCCGGCGTCGCCATTTACGACGATCTGATCAAATCAGATGCCATCGAGCAGCAACTGGCCGTCAACTTTTTCGGAATGCTCAAAGTGACGCGCGCTTTCCTGCCGCTGCTGCGCCGCTCCAGCGGGGCAATCGTCAACAATCTGTCTTTGGCAGCGTTAGCACCCTTGCCGGTGGTACCCGGTTACTCCATCTCGAAGGCGGCAGCATCAAACATGACGCAATCCCTAAGGGCGCTTCTGGGGGGCCAGGGTATGACGGTCCATGCCGTCTTCCTGGGTCCCATCGACACGGATATGAACCGTGGCTTCGACATACCCAAGGCCTCGACCGAGTCCGCGGCGCGAGGTATCTTCGATGGGCTGGAGAAGGGCGAAGAGGATATCTTTCCCGATCCTGCATCCCAGTCGATCGCCGAGGGCTGGCTCACTGGTGTAGCCAAGGCGCTCGAGGGCCAGTTCAAGGTTTTCGTGCCGGAGAGCCCTGCGAAAGTTGCGTGACAGTCGTTCCGAGACGTGATGACCACTGTGTACTCGCCGGAACGAAAATCGATACCCGACGAAGGAGAAGAAGGCAATGAGGACACGGTAATGCACTCAGGCGCGGACGAATTAGAAGTTCAGAGGAGGGATAATGTGCCCAGCATGCATCTCAAGCACAGCAGCGATCGTCGCCGCAGCCACATCCTCGGGAGGAATTCTGGCGGTGTGCATCGGCAAGTTCAGAAAATTTTCCAGAGCAAGTGATCTCGGTCTGATTCACAAAACAAAGGAGAAGTGATATGGCAACAACCAAAGCGCGAGACAGGGAACAAGGGAAAGGGCAGGTCGCGATCAACAAACCCGCGATCGTGTCGCAGCAGGAGTGGGAGGTTGCTCGCCAGCAGATGCTCGTGAAGGAGAAGGCATTCACCCGGTCCCGCGATGCGCTGGCCGCCGAACGCCGGCGGATGCCTTGGCTGGCTGTGAACAAGAACTACGAGTTCCAGGGATCCAAGGGTAAGGTAACCCTGCTCGATTTGTTCGAGGGGCGCCCTCAGTTGATCGTCTATCGCGCCTTCTTCGAGCCCGGGGTGTTCGGCTGGCCCGAGCACGCATGCCGCGGCTGCTCCCTGGGAGCTGATCAGGTCTCGCATCTGGCCCATCTGAACGCCCGCGATACCACCCTCGCATACGCCTCACGCGCGCCGCAGGCGGACATCGCCCGCCTGAAAGCGCGGATGGGATGGGAGATGCCCTGGTACACCATCACCGACAGCTTCGACAAAGACTTCGGCGTTGATGAATGGCACGGCCACAACGTGTTCTTCCGCGATAGCGAGCGGGTGTTTCGCACCTACTTCATCAACAACCGCGGCGACGAGGCGATGGGAACAATCTGGAGCTACCTCGACATCACGCCGCTCGGTCGTCAGGAGACTTGGGAGAAATCGCCAGAGGGTTACCCCCAGACCCCGCCATACAAGTGGTGGAACTGGCACGACAACTACGACGCCGAGGCCTCGCCTGACCAGAAGTGGGTCCAGGTATCCGACGCTGGAGAAGCTGCCTTCCGAAAACGCGCCGGAAAGGCGAAAGCGAGCTAAAAGAGGGGTGACCACGTTCTTTTCACACAGGAGCGGCAAGTGCTTCCGAGGGTGCGATGGAGCACAGCCAGGGGGGAGATCTTGGCGAAGTGTGCTCTCGCCGCCGTACGGAAAGGAAAGACGATGACGGAGCATGTGACTGGAGGCAGTGAGGTCGAGCGCGACCCCAGAGAAATGAGAACACGTGGATAACAGCCAGCACATGGATGGCTTTGGCCCGTTCGAAGCACGCTACCTGGCTTTTCTGGAGACCGTCTCCACGCTTCGGCCGAGCTTGCACCGCTATTGCGCCCGCATGACGGGTTCGGTGATGGACGGCGAAGACGTCGTCCAGGAGGCCCTGATCGAGGCGTATCGGAAGCTGGACAAGTACGACGAAAGCCGCCCTCTGAAGCCGTGGTTGTTTCGGATCGCTCACAATCGCTGCATTGATTTCCTGCGACGCAAGGGAGTGCGAGATGAAGCCGAGGCGGTCGTTACCAGGCCAGAAGCAGTCTCGCCAACTGAGTCGGCCACACTTGGGGTGGGCAAAGCGGTTGAACATCTCGTCGCATCCCTGCCTCCCAAAGAGCGTGCCTGCGTTCTACTGAAGGATGTGTTTGATTACTCACTAGAGGAAATTGCGGAACTAGTCGATTCCACGGTTGGCGGTGTCAAGGCAGCACTCAACCGCGCTCGGACAAAGCTGGCTGAATCTTCCCCTCAGGCAAACTCAGCCCGAAACGCGAGCCCAGAGTTGAAACAAATCATGCAGCTTTATGTTGATCGCTTTAATCGACGCGACTGGGATGGAGTGCGTGAGTTGACTAGTGCCGACGCCCGCCTCAACGTGGCCGAAAGGTTTGCCGGGAAGTTTGCCGATGCACCTTATTTCTTCAATTACGAGCGGTGGCCTTGGCTGTGGAAATTGGCGCTGGGTGAACTGGACGGTGAACCGGTTGTTATCGTTCTCCGACGTGGTGCGGACACATGGACGCCTCACTCAGCCATCCGGTTCGAGGTCATCGGCCAGCGAATCGAACGCATTGTGGATTACATTCACTGTCCATGGGTGATTTCGGCGGCAACGACCGTAACGGTCGCCAAGGCGTAAAGTTAAAGGGGTCGTCAGGGTTCAGCCGAGCAATCGCCTCCTTTACCCGGCCGGCGGCGATCACAATTGTCAGTTGTAGAGGTCTGACGAGCAATCCGGAAATCACGAGTGGGCTCGAGTATTGTGTGCCGCCGGTGTGCCAGGTTTGCTGGCTGCCATGGACCTCTCTCGACTGACTGTCGGACCGCAGGAAGCAGCGAACTTTGCAGGGTTTGTCGGAGCCCTGTAGGCCAAATGTGGGCTGGCCTTCTCAGAAAAGTAAGGAATGAAGTATTAGAGCTCCCAGGCTGTTCCTAACGAGGCCCAGCTGGCAACATCGCCAAACTGGGCGTGGGCAATGACTACTCGCAGCAAGTCTTTGCCTTCATTCCATCAAATCCTTCTTTTGCAACAATTGGAACCATAATCAATGCAGCAATCGGGTCTGCCCACCACCACCCTAAAGCCGCATTTAGTACGAGGCCAGCCAGCAAAATCGCCGACAGATATACACAGAAATCAGTCTGCCGGGCATCCGCCTTCATAGCTGCGCTGTTCAACGCATTACCGACGCTCTTTTTGGCGCGTGACAGAATCGGCATAACGATGAGGGAGACGCAGGCCAGCACGATTCCTGGAATGCTGTGTTCAGGCGGTGTTTTCCTAATCAAGTCGGCAAAGGCTTCGTAGGTGATATAAATTGCGAGGGCGATGAAGCAGAGGCCCACAATCCTGAGACTCAGCTTTTCGTTTCGTTCTCGGCTCTCAACATCCCCGTCAACCGACATTCTCCAAAGCAATGTGGCGCCGGATGTGACCTCAATGAAACTATCCATTCCGAAACCAACAAGGGAGATGCTCCCCGCAAGCACTCCTGCCGCGATGCCGATTAGGCCTTCGATGGTATTCCATGCAATCGTGAAATACTCCAGCCGCCTTCCACGAAGGGCAATCGCCGGGCGCGAAATTGTCACCTGACTCATATTGGAAGCATACCAAGCCATTCTCGTCGGCATCTAGCCGGCAAGCAGGCCAAGCCGCCGCCGCGCATCATGGCAAGAACGCGGCCACGGGTACCGCTGTCTACAACACCCTTGTCCAGTTCACATGAGTCCGTGGATTGCCGGGGCGGTGGCGTCTGGATCCGGACGGCGGAACTGCCTACGCCTCGTCGTTACTGGCCTCCGGTCGCAAGGTGCCACGCCGCAGTGCTCGTTCCTTCATCAACACGAAGAAAACCGGAACCAGAATCAAGACGTGAATCGTGGAGGTAATCATTCCCCCGACCATGGGAGCGGCAATCGGCTTCATCACGTCAGAGCCGATACCACTTGCCCACAGAATGGGAATCAAACTGGCCAGAACCGCACTTACCGTCATCAGCTTGGGTCGCAGCCGGTGGACAGCACCCTCAATGGCGGCTTCGTGGATATCCGCTTCAGTCAGCGGGCGATGTAAGGCAATACGTTTGGCGAGGGATTCGTGGAGATACACGACCATCACCACACCCGTCTCCACGGCGATGCCAAAGAGCGCGATATAGCCGACCCACACAGCTACGCTGAAGTTGTAACCAAGCAGCCATTGCAGAATGAGACCTCCTGTCATGGCATAGAATGTGGGAAAGATCAGAACCATGGCCTCGGTCAGGTTGTGGAAAATCATGTACAGGAGGAGGAAGATCACGAAGAACACCACCGGCAAGATGATCTTCATCCGCTCCTTCGCCCGCAGTTGAAATTCATATTCGCCGGACCACTGGTAGGTATAGCCAGCGGGCAATTGCAACTTCTGGCGAAGCATCTTGCTGGCTTCGTCTACAAAGCCGCCGTAGTCGGTGGTATTGAGATCAATGTAGATGTAGCCCGTGAGCTGGCCATCCTCATCGCGGATCATTGCAGGGCCACGTGAGAATGAAATCTTCGCTACTTCGGAAATGGGAATCTGGGCACCGGAAGGTGTAGCGATCAGTACTCTGCTCAACTCCTGAATGTTGTCGCGGAAGTCGCGTTGGTAGCGGACATTGATCGGATAACGCTGGCGTCCTTCTATGTTCTCGGCAACATTCATACCTCCAATGCCGGATTCAACAGCTAGTTGCACGTCAGCGATGGTTAAGCCGTATTTCGCCGCCTCAGGCCGATTGACCTCGACATTGACGTAAAAGCCTTGCGAAACCCGCTCGGCAAAAACGGAACGCACCTGCGGCAGCCTAGAAAGAATCTGCTGCACTTGCGTCCCGAGCTGCTGGACTTGCTCGAGATTCGTGCCTTGCAGCTTCATCCCCACGGGCGTCTTGATTCCGGTTAGGGCCATGTCGAGCCGGTTTTGCACCGGCATGGTCCAGGTATTTGTGAGACCTGGGAATTGGAGCTTGGCGTCCATTTCCCCGATGAGCTGTTGGTAGGTCATCCCGGGCCGCCACTTCTCGCGAGGCTTGAGCATGACTGTGGTGTCATACATGTCGAGGGGAGCATTGTCGGTAGCGCTGTCGGACCGGCCGACCACGCCGAAGACGGTCTCAACCTCTGGAAAGGATCGAAGTATCCGGTCTTGCTCTTGCAAGAGTTGGGAAGCCTGGGTGATGGAAATGCCCGGAAGTGCGGTGGGCATGTACAGTGAAGAACCTTCAAACAGAGGCGGCATGAACTGGCTGCCGAGCTTGAACATCAAGGGGAACGTCACCAGCAGGAACAGCAAATTGAGCAGCAACGTCGTCTTGCGGTACTTCAAGCAGAGCCGAAGCACGGGCAAATAGAGGGCCTGAGTGAATCGTGAAATTGGGTTTTCCGATTCGGGCCGCAGTTTGCCGCGAATGAAAATGACCATCAGAATGGGAACCAGGGTGATGGCCAGCAAAGATGAGAAGCCGACAGCCAGAGTTTTCGTCCATGCCAGCGGGCGGAACATGCGCCCCTCCTGTGCTTCCAACAGGAACACCGGGAGGAACGAGACCACAATAATGATGAGAGAGAAGAACAGCGCGGGCCCGACCTGCTTGGCGGCATCAATGAGAATGCGCACGCGCTCCCGTTCAGCCGCCTTCTTCGTGATTTTTATTGCACCCGCATCTGTCTCTTTCTGAATAACCGGCCCATTGGAGTAATCCCTTTCCTCCAATGCATCTGCTCCTGACGCCGGTCGCTCGGAAAGATGCCGGTATCCGTTTTCCACCATGACAATGGCGGCATCCACCAAAACTCCAATGGCCAATGCCAGCCCACCAAGCGACATGATGTTGGAACTGACGTTGAGGTAATACATCGGGATGAAGGAGATTGCGAGCGCGATGGGCAGGGTGAGAATCGGGATCAGCGCCGACCGGAAGTGGAACAGAAAAATAATAATGACCAGGGAAACTATGATGGCTTCCTCGATCAGACTGTGTTTCAAAGTGTTGATCGATTCGCTGATCAGACCGCCGCGGTCATAGCCGGACACCACCTCGACTCCAGGCGGCAGCGATCCTTTGATCTCCGCCAGCTTTTTCTTGACACCATTAATCACGTTGAGAGCATTGAGACCATAGCGCATGACCACAATGCCGCCCACGGTCTCGCCTTCACCGTTCCACTCGGCTACGCCTTCACGGATGTCGGGGCCGAAGGAAACCGTGCCCAGATCTTTGATGAGTACCGGCGTTCCGTTCTTGGCCATCACGGGCACATTCGCCAAATCATCCAGCGACTTCAGGTAGCCCAGCCCGCGAACCATGTATCGCGTGCCGCTCAGTTCGAGCACCCTGCCACCAACCTCATTCGTGCTCGACTTCACCCGGTCAATCACTGTGGAAAGCGGAATGCCATACGCCAGCAACTTGTTGGGATCAACATTGACCTGGTATTGCCGCACGAACCCGCCGATGCTGGCGACCTCCGCCACACCGGGAACGGTTGCTAGTTGATAGCGCAGGTGCCAGTCCTGAATACTCCGCAGGTCTGCGAGGCTATGTTTATGGCTGCGATCGACGAGAGCGTACTCATAGACCCAACCGGTTCCGGTGGCATCGGGGCCAATGGCAGGATGGACGTTCGCAGGAAGCCGTCCGGCAATCGTCTGTAGATACTCTACAACCCGCGAGCGGGCCCAGTAGATATCGGTCCCATCTTCGAACACAACGAAGACGTAGGAATCGTTGAACATGGTCTGTGCGCGCACCGCTTTTACCTTAGGCGCTGCCAGCAATGCTGTGACGATCGGGTAGGTAACCTGGTCTTCGATGATGCTGGGCGGTTCACCTTCCCAATTGGTATGAATGATCACCTGCACGTCGGAAATGTCCGGCAGGGCGTCCAGCGGAATATGGCTCATGGACCAGATTCCCGTCAGCGTTAACAGCAATACGCCCGTGAAAACCAGAAACCGGTTGTGCGCGCACCGTTCAATGATTCGGGAGATCATGACTACATACCTCCCGTGGCATTAACGTTGAGCTGCTTGTTGGCAATCGTCTGCCCGTTTTGTTGCGCCCGGATCGTGACCTGCCAGGTGCCGCCGGAACCGAGATCGCCTTTGCCTTCGTACATTCCGTCACCTCTGTCGCTCGCGTTGAAGACGGTTTTCATCGAGGCCATTCCCATGGCCGGCATAGCGGCCATGAAGAAAGTCACGCTCACGTTCGCCCCCGCGATTGGTTTTCCATCTTGTCCGGTCAGCTTCACGCGAACGGTGTTGCTGCCTTTGTGCGGAGGATTTGGATCAGTCGTCAACTCCACATTGGCTTGCTGTTGCGCCGGGGCATTCATCGACGCTGCTTGTCCGGCACCGGGAGGAGGAGGAACAAACGCACCCGCGGCCGCCTGCAATTGAGCTTCGGAATCGATCAGGAAGTTTGCAGATGTTACGATCTGCTCGTCGGCCCTGAGGCCTTTGCTGACTACGATCTGATCGCCCACCTGAGGCCCAAACTCAACTTCGCGCGGCTCGATATTACCTTCGCCCTGATAGACAAAAGTCAGATTTTTGGTTCCGGAATGAAATGCCGCCGAAGCCGGGACGACGAGTTGACGGCCCATTGACAGCTTTACACCAACATTGACGTACATCCCTGGCCTCAACTTCAGGCCTGGATTCGAAAACACAAGCCGCACTGGCAGCGTGCGGGTGTTCATGTCTATTTGCGGGAGAATGTATTCCACACGCCCGTTGAAGACTCGGCCCGGATAGGCATCGACCGTAACCGAGGCCGCATCACCCGGTTTGATTTTCCCCGCGTCGCTTTGGAATACCTGAGCAAGCACCCAGACATCGGAAAGGTCAACTACCGTGTACAGCATGGTTTCGGGCTGCACATACATGTTGGGCAGAGCATTTTTCTGTGTGATGTAACCCGAGACTGGAGAATAGATAGTGAGGTCCGTGATCGGCTTGCCGCCCTGGTCCAGCTTCTCGATTTCGCCGGGAGAAACCTCCCATTGCAACAGTCTTCCCTTGGCGGCACCGAAGAGCGTCGAGGCGCCTGAGGCCACTCCGCTCACATTGCTTCGTTGCAATGTGTCAGCATTTTTTTTCGCTATGAGATATTCCTGCTCCGTCGCCACCAGATCAGGACTGTAGATCGTGAACAAGGGCTGACCTTTGCCAATAAAATTGCCTGTCGCGTCGGCATAGACTTTGCGAATCCAGCCGGCGAATCGCGTCTGCACATAGGCCTGCCGCCGCTCATCGACTTGTACGTTGCCGTAGAAACGCAGTTCAGAATTGACGGGCTTGGATTCAACCTTCCCCAGCACAATGCCGATGCTCTGCATGCGCTGCGGCGTGAGCTGAATGGGTGCGCGCGGCGCCTCCTGCGTATTGCTCATCTGCATCTCGCCGACGGCTCCCGCTTGGGACTCCGAGGCGTTTGAAGTTTGTGCGATAGCTTCCATCGGCGCGCTTGCGGAGTCTTTCCCAGGCTGCGATGCCGCCCCGGAATGGCTCAAACGCCACCACAGGGCAGACGCCACGATCGCCAGCGCGATAGTTGTGCTAGCCGCAATCCAAAAAGCCCGACGATAGTTGTTTTGTTCTGTACGCAGCATGTTTGGTCCCTCATTGACATTCGGTCTGAAGTTGCGCTGGTTCATGGCACATCCACCCCGGTAAGGCGTTCCAGTTCCGCCAGCGCCGATTCGTGTTCCACCAGTTCGTTCCGGTATTCCAAATCGAGGTTGAGAACATCGAGGAACGAGGAAAGCAGACTTTCGAAGTCCTGCCGGTTCGATTGATATGCGGACAAGGCGGAGCGGAAGGTGGCCTCGGATTGCGGAACAAGACCGTCGCTATAAATCTTGAGCCGCTCCTCCGAAGTCTTCGCGCGCACAAACTGTTGCTGGACTTCAGAAAGCACGCGCTGCGATTCAGAATCCGCCTCTCGCCTTGCGCGCTCCTGGTTCTGCTGCGCTTCCGCTAACTCGGCCTTCTGGCGTCCGCGGTTGGGCAGGCGGATGCCAAAGGTCCCCATGTAGTAATCCCGGGTATCTCCGTTGGTGTGCTGGTACGCGTACTGGACATTGAAGTCTGGGCGAAAATTCTTGTGGGCCAGATCCACCTGGGTTTCTTGCTGCCGAATCGAAGCCTGCTTTGAGCGCACGTCCGGATTCTGTTCGTTAGCCTTTTGTAGGAGTTCCGGTGCACTGAATGAAAGAGATCTCACCGTCAGAACCTCGGCAAATATGTCAGGAGAATCCTGGGGACGGCCCACTAGCTGCTTGATCTGGGCTTCGAGCAGGCCTTCTTCCTGGTGGTGATGGGCGATCTCTTGCAGAATTTTCGTGTGTTGCAACTGCGCTTTCAGCACATCCTGCTGGTTGCCTTGACCCACGCGGTAGCGTGCCTCGGTCGCGCCTTGTACCTGATTCAGCAGCTCGTCGCTTTTCTGCAGAACGCCGAGGGTTTGTTGAATGTAGGCGAGCTTGAAATAGACCATCTTGAGATTGCCCACCACCATCCGGCGGACTGAGTCGGTCTGCGCTTCCATGGAGTCTGCTTCGTGTTCAGCGACGCGGGCGCGTAGCTGCCGCTTGCCCGGATAGGGAATGTCCTGTGACGCGCCGAACCCGATGTACGCGAACTCGCTGTTGCTGTAACCCGCAAAAGGTCGCGGGCTGCCGACACTGAACTGCTGCACCGAGACCTGAGTCTCGGGAAAAGCTGACACCTGCTTGGCAACATTTCGTGAGGCCTGCCACCCATGAAATGACGCCGCGATCTGCGGATTCTTCTGCTCGGCCTCCTGCACTAAGTCGCGCAGAGATGTGGCTGCTGCGCCGTGTTCGGCCATGGTGGAAGATTCAGCCGTAGCAGCCGGCTTCGACGGAGTGGGTTGCTCCTGTGCGATGGCATTGCCGACAAGCGCCATCGTTCCAACAACCAAAGCCGCAGTAATTAATGAACTATGAGTGCGCCCGAAGAACCCTCGGGACAAGCCAATGGGTTGCATCTTTCCTCCAACACAAACACGAGTTTGTAAACGCACGAACGTGCAGACGCACGGGTGCGTATTCAAATCAGAGGAAAAAAGATCAGATTCTTAGGACGGTTGTGGCTGAAGAGAGCAGCCCGGGCGGACTGTGGGTGGGGAAAGGTATGCTCGTGCTGAACGTCAACTGTGGAGCGGCAAATATTTGTAACGCAATAGGTTGCGTATGAAGCTCGAGCAGAGAGTGATCGAGCTGAGAAGACGGCGCTTTCAGCGCGTGAAAGTCGTTGGGTGAAACTTGGGTCTGGCAGCATCCATGCGACTTGGCCATGCCGGAACGGCCGCACTGCTCCGCCATGCGCTTGCAGCAATCGTGCTCGGCTGCGGTCATTGCGGCGCCCGGTCTGGCACAGGCCATGACCGGCAGTGCCGCGAGCAGCATCGCCAGAATCGAAACACCGACTTTGGTCGCAAGCCTCACACCCATAAGTCTAGTCCTGACAGTCGTTAGAGGCAACGGATGACAGAAGTTCAAGATTACCCTGGTTTCAGGCCCACCCTGGGGACCTCAATTCAGCCCTTAAGCGCCTGGTCAATTTTATCGGCGTCGAAACCCACAATTACCGAACCGTCAATCACGATGACGGGAGTGGTCATATACCCGAGTTTCTTGAGATCGGCCAGGGCGCTAGGGTCTTGCGCTATGTCCTTCTCTTGAAACTGTATCCCCTTGTGCGAAAGATACTCCTTCGCTTGGTCGCAGAACATTCACCCGTGCTGGGAATAAACGATGACGTCCTTCATCACTTATCACCTCCCCTTGGGCTCGTGCCGCTTGCCATCAGGCCCCTAATGGCATTCCTTGCTCCGCCAATCACATCGCGGACCGGGCCACTAGAGTAAACGGGCTTGGGCGGAGCGTCTTGCCACAATGTTCCAGGCGCATACACCGCGATGGAATCCCATACCACGGTCGAGCGGTCGCGTTCTCCCAGCAAGTGAGACAAAACCCGTTTCCGGTCCCAATACTGCGAAGCTCGCACATCGGAGATGCGCGCCAGTGCCGCAGTCGAAGGAGCAGCGAAATCCGTGGCCAGTACCGGCTCCCAGACAACAAACACGCGTACATTCGCGCCCTTGGTTTCTTGCAGTAATTGTTCGGTTGCAGAGGCCCCCTGCAGACAATAAGCTCAGGTGGGCGACAGCATCACGACAACGCGAATAGAAGTCGCTGAATCGTTGAACGCACCTTTCAGAGGCGCAAGATCGCCGGAAGAAAAACTCACCAGACGCGGCTGTCCATTGGGCGTCGAGCTTCCGCCATAGAAGTAATACGCGGCCCCGAGCAGCGCAACAGCGATCACAACAGAGCAGATTCGTTTTCGATTCATGATTTACCTGCCAAAATGTCGGCTAAGAAGTTGGCGATCACCTGTGGGAAAAATATGAACAGGAACACCAGGATCGCCGAGAACCACAAGAGAACGGTGCTAGTCCTGCTGGGCTTACAGTTGCATTGCTTGGCGCGCCAGGATTTGTAAAAAGCAAACGCAATAAGCAACACCGAAGTGACCAGCAGGTACGGCCGCAGCTTGCCCACAAAGGCCGACGTGCCTGCCGCTCCAGCTGCGAACAAAAATGGCAGAAGTGGCAAACAGCAACTGGACGCCACAATCACGCTGCCGAGCGCAGCCGAGGCTGGCGACCACGGTGCTCCTGAACCCGATTTATTTCTCCGCTGTTCTTGCTCTACCGGCGTCATTACATTTCCCGTTCGACTTATTCGTTCGATCAAGCCTTTCCAGTAACGGACAGCAGTCCTCATGTCTGGCTGCCGGGTTAAGGCGTAGGGCACGATTGCAGGTGCGCAGTGCTCCTCTTAGCTCTTCCTTCAGGCGCCCAAGACCTTCGATTTTCGTGCGGCCGGACCCTCCACTTCTTCGAGCCGGGATTCTCCTGGCGTGAGCCCCTTAGTGCCGGGCTTGGCTTTTCGGGGACGGCGTCGAGCTTGAGCACGTTTGACCATGGCAACTCATTCTAACCGGAGTCCAACGAACATCGTTCTGTGCTCAGTGTTGAGCAGTTCTTCCTGAAAGACTTTTAATGCTCGGTTCATTCCCAATTCATCCTGAGCGTGCATCGTATCCGTGGGCGTATACGAAGCGGTTGTCGGACAAGCTGCCGCCTTTCGTTGAATTCAGGTGTTTGACCACAGCGCTGTTCTTCGTCAACTAACTGTTCAGGAGGTGGAATATGAATCGATCAGTTCGAATTATTTGTTTGGGAATTACCGTATTAGCTGCCGGTCTCTACCTGGTGACTGCGGGAGGCGTTAGAGCGAACGCAGCTGGCAAGAAGGATCTCACCGTCACCGGTTGTCTGCAAAAGGGTGATGAAGCCAATGAGTTTTCCATTACGGGAGAGGACGGCAAGAGCTACGACTTAACGAGTTCTTCCGTTGAATTGTCAAAGCATGTCGGCCACAAGGTGACAGTAACGGGTACGTTTAAGGCCGAGTCCTACGCGAAGGAGAAGGGGGAGAAAGAAGCGAACGAAAAGAAGGAAGGTCCGGAAGCCGGTGATATCCGCGTGACAAGTCTCAAGATGGTCAGCGACAGTTGCAAGTAACACGAAAACGCAATTAGGTAGCTTAGATGGTTTCCTCACAAACCATCAAAAATACGGCGCCCTGCTAGGGCGCCGTATTTGATTGACAATGCAGTATGCAAAGGACGGAATGCAAAGCCGGCGAGATCGTCTGGGCCCTGTGATCTACGCAGTCTTCGCAGCCTTTTTTCTCGGCTCTTCGTGCAGCGCTTCCATTTTGCTGACCCCCGCTCCTGCCGTCACTGCTGCGGGTGCCTGAGCCATGATCTGTACATTTCTGAAGGTTACCCGCCCGGTATGTGACTGCACGCCGATGTAACCGGAGTCCGGATCGGTGGCAGATGATTTGCCTCGAAACAAGTCGGTATTGGTGAACTTCGTTGTCTGCTGGCCATTGAGCCGGACTGTGTACGTGTTGCCCCTGACTTCGATCTCATAGGTATTCCATTGTCCGGGAACCAGGACGGGACCGCGCTGGTAGTCCTGCTGTCCGGGATTCCTGCCGATGGGAATTCCATAGATTGCGCCCGTGCGATGCTCGTCGAGTCCGTCAGGATTTCCTCTCGCGAGTTCGTCAATCTGGATCTCGAAGCCAGTATCCACCGCAACGAATGCCTGGTTGTTGTAGGGATACGAGACACCGGGGAGATTGCGGTCTGGCACCGGGAGCCTGGGATTGCGGAATCGGACAAGTACCCCGGAATTGTCGTCAATGCGCCCTAGCTTGAATTCGAGTTTCAAGGTGAAGTCACCGAAATTCCGGGCAGCAGGGTAGAACAGGCCAAGGTCCCCACCTGGCTCGGCAACGATCTCACCGTTGATCAGCGAGAAGTTTCCTTGTCCTGCAACCTGCCATGCGCTGAAAGTACCAGCTGTTCCAGCAAACAGCTGAGCAAAGCCTGGATCTAGAACGCTTGGCTGGGCTGACGGCATGAGACCGCCGAGAGCCAGTCTGTCAACCAACCGGCGTGCCAGAGCTACGCCAGTCAGCATCGGGTTCGGTGATCCCATGACCGGAAATAACGCTGGGCCGGCGACGTAGGTGTTGGCAACTGCGTGGAGACGGGCATCGGAATTGGTGACCGAATTGTTAGCATCAGCCCCCATGCGCAGCGTGCCGGTCTCGTGATGTGTGGTCCCTATACCGTCTCTTCGTCCCGGGGTGTACGGAAATACAGCGCGGAGATCGCTGTTTGCTTGGACCTTCACCGGACCGTTGCTGGTGAAAATCTCGAAATCAGATCCATTGGCAAAGACTTTCGCGACCTCGTCGGAAGCACTATCCATGGCCCCCCACAGAGCCACATCTTTTTGGCTTTGAGGTGTCGCAGACTGGGTTGGATCGGGCAAAGAAACGAAGCTGCGAGGCTGACCAAACTCATCTAGTTCAGGGTCCAAACGGACCTGGTTTGCCGGATTGTCGGGCTGCATTTCCCCAATGCCACGAATGGTGATGACCACCGACTGATCGTTGGCATTTGCGAAAGCGTCAAAGGTATCGATATCCGGAATTTTCTTGAACAGCTCGGCTTCAGAGTCGGTTCCCAGGTTTCCCAGCCCTGCGGCCGTGATCTGAAGGTGGAAGTGCCCGACACTATTATCCGGATGCGCGTGCCTCCCTTTTACGAAAAGAGCGGAGGCCATGAGTTCTTGTGGAAGCTGTCCGTTGCCAGGCAACGAGCTGCGTGGAACACGGATGGTGACATTAGATCGCAAGTGCGCCATGAGATTGCGGCCCAGCATGTTAGCGTTGGGAATATCTCCGAAAGAGAGCAATGCGAGTCGGGTGCTCTCGATGGTGCCCAGCGCAATGATGACCACTCCGCCCTGAGGCACTGCGATTGAGCCCTGATCTGTCTGCACGGTGTGCACTCGTTTCAAGGATTGTCCGTTTAGCATGACATTCTCGGTAAATAGCTGAATCACGTGGCAGCGTGGGACTACCATAAGGCGCTTCTTGAAATCGTCACCGCTGCTTTCTGAGAATGCTGCTCTGGTAGCCTTAATGAGCACCGGCACCGAGCTGAACTTGTTGAACGGAAAGAACCCTGGTCGTGTCTGACTCTGGACGGCCAGAGGCGCTTCGAGTTTCGAGATATCTTCCTGACCAAGCGGAATACTGTCCAGATGGGTGGGGAGCTCGTTGAGCGGAATGGCGTCGGTCACAGTGCCAGCCTGGATGCCGTCAAAGAGCATTTGTCGGAGAGTTGTGTGCAGTGGACCGGAAATAAAGTCATTGGTCTGGTTGGTGCCAATCTGTTCGCTGGCCTGGGAGAAGTAGGTGTTATCCAAATCATCAATTACTGACTGCGGCCAGCGGTCGGCAGGCATTTCCTCGTCGAGCAACTGTGGGCACCACCCGCCGAAATACAAAGATCTGCCGCCAATACAATACGCTAGCCCCGGAAACTTGGTGGAGGAGTGCCACGGAAGTCCCCAGACTTCCTCTCTAGGCTTATCCAAGCCGAATTGGCCTTGATTCCTGAGGTCCTGGATGCTGGTAGCGCCGGCTACATTCAGTCCGGCAAGGACAGGCAGGTTCTGCACGTGCTCCGGAATGGTGAATGGACCTCCTTCCAAAACAAGAATGCGGTGACTGCGAGTCGTGTCCTGGGAGAAGAAATGTTGTGCGCAGACAGCGCCGAACGACCCACCGCCGACGATAATCACGTCGAACATGCGTGCGTTCGGGCTGTTCGAAGAATTTGTGCTGGCTAGAGCTTCGTCCAGTCCGTTGCAGATGTAACGTCCAAGAACGTCTTTGCTGAGAGCTCCTAGCTCGGCCTTTGCTGGAGTGGGCATATTGTCTCTCCTTATTGTGTGAGTAAGTGTACGAGGGGTCGGCTGCCGGCCGTTGTCGTGCGCTCCGGCAGAGCTGGTGTACCTTTCGACTCACGATGCCGATTTCAGCGGAGGATGGCGCAGCTGTTCATCGTACCGGAGGTCAGGACCGAAGGGGTACTCCTGGTCGCAGGAGGTTGGAGGTAAATATCACAGGCAAAACAGCACTGCCATCGATAGCACGTTCTGCCACGATTGCGGATTGGAAATACTCTAGCACCATCTGCGGCTTTCGCAAGCGGAAAACTCCTCTCGTCCGATTTCAGAAAGAGAACCCTAAGAGGCAAGTCGTACGCCACCTTGACGCCGCAAGGGCCGGTTCGGAGCGCTGCTCCGTCTTCGTTGAGCATAAACTAGTACATCTGCCATGACGTCTATTGTCCAGAAATCACAATCGTTGTCCTCCTCGCCAGGGTGGACAGTTCTTGCGATGGCGGAAGTCGATCTCCTCTCAGCTCGTAAGGTACGACTGCAACAATGGCGGAACGTGGCAATGCTAAAGGGCGGCAAGGGCTGAGGTCGTCTGATTGTGCATCATCCAGTTCTGAATGGAATTTTATGAACCATTCATGCTGGTTTAATCCGCCAATCTTAAACTCAAGGGTTCTCAGAAATGCGCATCCTGTTGGTCGAAGACGAGGAGAAAGTTTCCCGATTTGTGGCGAGGGGCTTGACTTCCGAACGTTTTGCCGTCGATGTAGCACGCGATGGCAAGAGTGGCTGGGAGCTCGCCCAGACGTATCAGTACGACCTCGTCATCCTTGATTTGTTGCTTCCCGGCCTCACGGGTAGTGAGGTTCTGCATCGAATTCGGAAAACCAGATCTCAGGTTCCTGTCCTGATTCTGACGGCGCGCGACTCGCTTGGGGACAAAGTCGAGCACTTCGAGGCCGGGGCGGACGACTACCTGGCCAAACCTTTTGCGTTTGCCGAACTACTGGTTCGGGTCAAGGCATTGCTTCGCCGCGGACCGGCAACGAGAGCAAGCATACTTCGGGTTGGAGATTTGGAACTGGACCGCCTTTCCCAGCAGGTGAAGAGGGCCGGTAAGCGAGTCGAATTGACCGCGAAAGAATATGGTGTGCTTGAGTACCTGATGGCGAATACCGGCCGGGTTCTTTCGCGAACCATGATTCTCGAACACGTGTGGGATCAGAGTTTCGACGGGGCTACGAATATTGTTGATGTTTACGTGCGCCATCTGAGGACCAAGGTTGACGATGTGCATGAACACAAGCTGATCCGGACGATTCGCGGGCTGGGATACGTCATCTCTGAAAATGAGGCGGACGTGTGATCACCCGTTCTATCCGTTTTCGCATGGCTTTGTGGTATGCCGCTCTGCTGGCTGGGGCACTTGCCCTGTTTTGTGCATCGACATACATCGGTTTGCAGCGCTACCTTCAGAAGTCACTGGAGGAAACTCTGGTCAAGCAGGCGCGTTCCATTGGTGACGTGCTACTCGTCAATATCAATCAGAGCGGCGAGGATTACGTCAGCAATGAGATCACCGAACACTACTCCCCGGAGATCAATGGTCGCTTCATCCGCATCACGCGCGCCGACGGCAAGCGGATATTTCTCTCAGGGCCACCAAAAGATGCCAGCTTTGATCCTGCCCGAGTGCCCGCACCCACACTACCGGTGACACAAGAGTTCTCCCGCGAAATCGAAATGTCTGATGGGCATGAACTGCTGCTCCATGGCCTGCCTTTCAAGAGCCGCTGATCGTACCCAGTTCCTCATTGAAGTTGCGGCACCTTATAACCAGATTGAGGCGGTTCTTCGCGGTCTCCTGCTGACCTTTGCGTTGGGACTGCCGCTCGATTGTTGCGGTAGCGATCGGGGGTGGATACCTTCTGATGCGGCGTGCACTGCGCCCGGTCGACGATATTCGACAGAAAGCCGCCCAGATCACTTCGCGCAATCTCAGCGAGCGCTTGCCGGTGGTTCACACGGGTGACGAACTTGAACGCCTTGCGACGGATCTGAACCATATGATCGAGCGGCTTGAGGAGTCCTTTCAACAAATCAACCGTTTCTCGGCGGATGCATCCCATGAGCTGCGCACGCCCTTAACAGTTCTGCAGGGAGAACTGGAGGCCATCGCAGAGAAGGATCACAACCTTCCGGCTGAGGTCCGCGACACGATCGGTAGCGCATTGGAGGAGACTCAGAGGTTGGCGAAAATCGTCGAAAGCCTCCTCGCGATTTCGAGGTTGGAGGCTGGCGAAGCGCGAGTGCAACCAGTGCGCCTGGACTTCGCCGAACTGGTTCGCACCACCGCCGACCAGATGCGTCTGCTCGCCGAGGAGAAGCAAATCTCGCTGAATTGCGACGGAGCCAAGCCGGTACAAGTAGAAGCTGATCCAGCCCGACTCAAGCAGGTGGTGGTAAATCTGCTGGACAATGCGATCAAGTACACGCCGGAGCGCGGGTCAGTCATCGCGACAGTTAATTCGCAAGACAGCCGGGCCGTGCTCGAAGTCGCGGATTCCGGCCTCGGCATATCGGCTAGCGATCTGCCTCACATTTTCGATCGTTTTTACAGAGCCGACAAGGCACGCTCGCGGCAGATGGGAGGGGCCGGTCTCGGCTTGTCAATCGTGCGTTCGATCTGCACTGCTCACGGGGGACAAGTAACAGTCACAAGTACCGAAGGGCACGGCAGCCTTTTTCGTATCGAGCTACCCTTGGCCCCTCACGATTGAAGGCTTGAGGAGCAATTGCAGATTCGACTGAATCGTATCTCGCAGACTGGCCGCTAGCAAACTTCTTTGCCGCCTATCATGAATGAATTTTCATGCTCGGTTCAGAGCCCATTAATGCCAATGAACTAGGTTTGTAGTGTCCGGTCTGGAGCCGTGACAAAGGAACGGGCTATGCCCATAGGAAAGGTCAGCATTCTTGTCGTTACGCTGGTCGGGTTAGCAAGCATGCTCGCCTGTAAGGACAGGGACAAGCAGCAAACAGAGGGCTCGAAAGCTGTGGCATCGACCCCTTCGCCGACCCAGCAATCCGAAGGGACGCCGGATGCCGATGACGTCGGAGAAGGTGAGGAGGGTTCAGCCGCACCGGCCGCGGTCGCCTCCGAACAACAAGCTCCACGGCAAATAGCGGGCAAGCAATTCGTGTACAACTTCGATACCGACGCGCCAGGCCAGCTGCCCTCGGGATTTCACAGCGCAAAAACGGGAGCAGGCACCCAGGAGAAGTGGACTGTGGCGGCCGACACAACAGCCCCTTCAAAGCCAAACGTTGTTACACAGACCTCAACCGACCAAACCGACTACCGTTTCCCGTTACTGATTTCAGATGAAGGCTCCTTTCAAGACCTGGATCTGAGTGTCAAGTTCAAGGCAGTCTCGGGGAATATTGACCGAGCTGGAGGATTGGTTTTTCGGCTCAAAGACCCGAACAACTATTACATCGTTCGCGCCAACGCTCTTGAGAACAACTATCGGCTTTATCACGTGGTGAACGGTCGGCGCAGCCAGTTCGCTGGCGCCAACCTCAAGGTCACTTCAGGAGAATGGCACGAACTGCGGGTGGAGGCGGTAGGCAACAAGATCACTTGCTATTACGACGGCAGCCAGAAAATCGAGGCCACTGACGAAACGTTCAAGGACGCCGGCAAAGTAGGACTGTGGACAAAAGCGGATTCTGTCACCTCGTTCGACGATCTGAAGGTAGTCGCAAAATGATTCCGACCATTTGCAGTGTGTCTGTTATGAGTATAACCTGCAGCAATGACAGTTACGAAGCAAGACGACGCCAAACCTCCCTGGCTGTTGCTGGTGTTCAGCTTGGCGAGAAAGGGAGCCAGCCTCAGAGTGACGGTTTGGCGGAAACTGCAGCGGTATGGAGCACTGCCGCTCGGGAACTCGGGCTACTTTCTCCCGAACACTGCGGAGAACCGTGAACGATTCGAATGGCTGGCAACGGCGGTCCGCACCGAGGGTGGCGAGGCTTCTGTACTTGAGGTGCAGTCCGTCGACAATTGCTCCTTTCCGCAAATGAAGCAGCGGTTTTCCGATGCGCGTGCCGGAGACTATCGAGAGTTGCTCAAGGACCTTCGAAAGCCTCCGACTTCTTCAAATCTGTCGTCGCGGATCACACGCCTCCGGCAGCGTTTCCAAGACATCGTCTCCATCGACTTTTTCGGCAGTCCGCTTCGTGAACAGGTCGAGCACGCATTAAATGCCATGCAAACATCCAAAACAAAATCAGCTCGCCCCAGAGATTGGCAGTGTCTCACCCGCGGAATATCGAAACCGAGTATGGGTCACGCGGCCGCGGCCAGGTGTGGATCGAGTGACCTCCGCGTGGTTGATCCGTAAGTTTATTGATCCGAAGGCCAAATTCGCCTTCGCCCCCGAGGACAAGAAACCACCGAAGGCAGTCCCGTTCGACATGTACGAAGGCGGGTTTGGGCACCGTGGCGAGGACTGCACTTTTGAGACGCTGCTCAAGGTTTTTCACATTCGCGACAAGAAGATACCGGTAATGGCAGAAATTGTTCATGATGCGGACCTCTTCGATGAGAAGTTTGGCCGGAAAGAGGGCTTCGGAATCGATGAGGTGATGAAGGGTTGGGCCCAACAGGGTCTCAGCGACCAAGAACTTCTGAAGCGAGGAATGCAGTTGGCTGAGGGCCTTTACAAATCGCTCCGCTGATTCATAAGGATGTGAACGGGCCTTTCGGCCCGAGTGCAATAAAAATACGAAAGAGGTGTTTTTTATGAAACTACGAATCCTGATTCTTTCCATTCTCTTGTCCTTCCCGTGATGCTGGTGGCCCAGGGCCTGGATACGGCAAAAATTGACGAAGCGATGGGCCGCTCTGGCCAAAAGACTGGCGATGTCTACCGATTGGGTTTTCCCCGCACGGATCTTCATGTCTCGGTTGCCGGGGTCGACATTAAGCCAGGACTGGCACTCGGCTCCTGGGCGGCGTTCGCTGGGAATGACAATGACGCTATGGTCATGGGCGACCTGGTTCTCCTGGAGAACGAACTCACGCCAGTCATGAAGAAGTTGCGCGCTGCGGGATTCGACATCACCGCCGTCCACAATCATGTCCTAAATGAAACCCCACGTGTCATCTACATGCATTACATGGGGCACGGAAAGGCCGTTGAGCTGGCGAAGTCTCTCCACGCTGCCCTGGCGGAGTCGAAGACGCCACTCGATAAGCCAGCGCCGCCAGCACCAGCTGCAGAACCTCCAGCATTTGTAAAGACTATCGAAGACATCTTGGGCACGAAAGGCCGCTTTGCCGGGGGCGTGCTGTCCTTCGGGATTCCTCGTGCAGCGGCGATCACCGATCACGGAATGACACTGACCACGCGCGCAAGGCGTAGCCGAGGCGATCAACTTCCAGGAGGCCGGCGCCGGGCAAAGTTGCGACAACGGGTGATTTCGTGTTGACGGCGGAGGAAGTCAATCCTGTAATCTCCGCACTCGAAGAACACGACATAGAAGTCACGGCACTGCACAGCCACATGCTGACGGAGCAACCTCGCCTGTTCTTCATGCACTTCTGGGCTGTGGGCAGCACGGAATCGGTCGCCGCGGGAATCAAGGCGGCATTGAGCCATGTAGCGGTGAAATAGCGAAATGAAGTGCTGAGGTGCGTGATGCGAAAGAGTGTTTTGTTGTTCACCGCCGCTTTCCTTCTGGGAATTGGCGCAACCGGACTCGGCCAGACGGGGCCGACTTTGAAGAAAATCACCGCGTTTGATTTGCCAGGCCCCGCTGGAAAGCGGTTTGACTACCTGACGATTGATGAGGACGATCACTACCTGATCTCCGCGCACCTTGCCGCGGAGCAGACTTATGTGATCGACCTGCGGACCAACCGAATCGTCGCGGTCGTAACCGACACACCCGGCGTCGAGGGAGTGGAATACGTTCCTGAACTCAAGAAGTTCTACACCTCGAACGCACACGACGACACGATTGGTGTGGTTGACCTCAAACAGATGAAGGTCATCAAGAAACTCAAGACTGCATCCAAGCCGGACGGCAGCACCTACGCCGCTCCCTTCCATAAGCTGTACGTCTCCGATGAACGAGGGCAAAGCCGAAGCCATCGTCGACGTGCAAAAGGACGAGATTGTAGGCACGTTACATTTCGACAGTGAAACCGGGATGCCGCAATACGATCCCATCGCCCGCAAGGTGTACGTCAATCTGCAAGACCAGAACATCTTTGCGGTCATCGATCCGGTGACGGACAAGGTTGTAGGGAGATATTCCGTTGGGCGATGCAAGGGCAATCACGGAATGGCGCTGGACCCGGAGCATCACCGCGCGTTTCTCGCGTGTGAAGAGAACAACCTGATGACCGTCTTCGATCTGGACAAGCACGCACGCCATCGCCTTTCTGCCTCTGGCCGACGGACCCGATGTCATCAAATTCGATGCTGGTCTTGGCCGCATCTATGTCGCGTGCTACAGCGGCGCTCTCTCCGTTTTCCATCAAGACGATCCAGACCACTACCGCAAGCTCGAAGACTTTCGCGTCCAGCATGCGGTCCACAGCCTCGCCGTTGATCCGAAGACGCATCGCGTTTACACGCCGGAGCAGGAAGAGGACGGAAAGCCGGTCGCGCGGATGGTCGTGTACGAGGCCGTCACTGGTCCTTAGCAGCCCTCGGGAACCAATCTCGCAGCCGCCGAGAGATTCGGGAGCAATCATGAAATGGATTACTCGTGAACACATCAAGGTAGATCGGGTCGCCTGCCCGTGGTTGATCCGACGCTTCATCGACCCGCGACGCTCAGTTCTTGTTCGTCGACGAGGGCCAACTGCTCGAGAGCGCCGCCCGAGAAAATGCGATTCCTTTCGACGCACCGCGGCTTTCCAGAAGTGAAATTGAATCATCGTGGAGTGCGCTGTTCTTTCGAAGCGATTATTGAGGACTACCATCTTCAAGCACCAGGACTGGAACGGCTCGCACTGATCGTCCGCGCCGCCGACATCAAGGGCCAGGAACAAGTTGCTGTCGAAGGGATCGGACTGCGGGCTATCGCGCAGGGCTTTGCTGCTCTGGGCCTTTCCGATGAAGAACGATTAGTGCGGCAATTCCCAGTCTACGACGCACTCTACGAGTATGCGCGTCAAGCGCCGTGAGTGTACCCGTGTCGAAAGACCTGCTCATTATTAATGCGGCGGCATTTCTGCGTTCCTTCACCTTCGGCCTGACCGGCGTGGTTCTCGGCATCTACTTGTTCCGTGCTGGTCTTTCCTCGTTCAACATTGGCATGGTCGTCGCCGCTGGCCTGGCGGGGTCAGCTCTGGCAACTATCGGCGTTACGACAAAGGCAGACCGTGTAGGACGCAGACGCACGCTTGTGGTGCTTTCTCTCCTGGGCGCCATCGGTGCTCTTGCTCTCGCCTTGACTCCCGCTGTGCCGGTTCTCCTAGCTGATGGCCTTCGTGGGAATGTTGAACGGAACCGGCACGGACCGCTCGGCTGCATTTTCTCTTGAGCAGGCAATCATTCCCGGACTTGTGCCGGACACATCGAGGACTTGGGGCCTGGCCTGGTACAACGTCGTTCTCGACACCGCGGGTTCGCTCGGGGCATTGGCTGCAGCTCTGCCCCTGCTTCTGCAGCGTTGGCTGGCCCTTGCCGCTGCTCGCGTCCTACCGCGCAGTCTTTTTCGGATGCGCCTTCCTCGGAGTAGTTGGAGCAATCCTTTACCCGTTCGCCTCTGCTGCAGTCGAGGTCTCCAAATCAGCGACGGAGGCTCTTCCGCACCACATCTCACCAGCAACCAAAAAGGTCGTCACAAAACTGGCAGGTTTGTTTTCCCTGGATGCCTTCGGCGGCGGATTTCTGACGGATGCACTGGTGGCTTACTGGTTTTTCCGCCGCTTTGGAGTAGCGGAAGAGAGCCTGGGCGTTCTCTTCTTTGCAGTGCACTTGCTGAATGCTGCTTCTCATCTGGGAGCAGCGTGGTTGGCACGCCGCATTGGGCTGGTGAACACGATGGTCTTTACTCATCTGCCTTCCAGCTTGTTCTTGGTCGCTGCTGCATTCGCACCTTCGCTTGAAAGTTGCAGTGGTACTGTTTCTGTGTCGCGAAGCGCTTGTCGAGATGGACGTGCCCACACGCCAATCCTATGTGGCAGCAGTGGTTCTGCCGAACGAGCGGACGTTTGCCAGCGGCGTCGCGAATCTGGCGCGCAATATTTTCTGGGCCGTCGGTTCGTCGGTGGCAGGCTTTTTGATGCAGAACGTGGCCTTTTCGGCTCCCCTGGTGCTCGGCGGCGGGGCCAAGATCAGCTACGACCTGCTCTTGTATCGTGCCTTTCGAAAACTTAAACCACCGGAAGAGCACTAGACACAGCTCATGCTCAGGCGAGACAAACCGCAACCAGCACCCGTCAGGCCGACTTCGAGATTCTCGATGTCATCGACGACACCGATGGCAATGGGCCCTGTGTGCGCTGTTGGCCACGGCAACCCTGGCAAGCGCTCGTTCAGACGATGGGCCAGCTGTAAAGGTTTCGGCCACTTCATCCGCTTCGATAACACTCGACGGCCTATTGAACGAACCGGCTTGGCGAGATGCGCCAGTAATGAAACTCATACAGCAGGCGCCAAAGCCGGGACAGCCGACACCGTATGAAACCCAAGTCCAGGTCATCGTGACCAGCGACCGGATCTATTTTGGTTTTACATGTAAAGATCCGGACCCTCGCCACATTGCCATCCACACCATGCGACGCGACGGCGATCTGACGGGTGATGACACCGTCAGCATTGTGCTGGACACCTATGGAGACCGGCGCACGGGATACTTCTTCCAGATCAACGCAGCCGGGACCCGCGTCGACGGTCTGATTTCCAGCGCCGATAGTGTCTCGCTCGACTGGGACGGTATTTGGGATGCGCGCACCGCAAGGACACCAGAGGGTTGGTCGGCGGAAATTGTCATTCCATCGCGCACCTTGAGCTTCACTCCCGGCCTCAATGATTGGGGACTGAACCTGGAGCGATTTGTTCCACGCGAACGGCTGTGGCTGCGCTGGTCATCGCCGACGCTGGATTCATTTCTGTACGATCTCAGCCGTGCCGGCCGATTGACTGGAGTTGGAGAACTACAACAGGGCAAAGGCATAGAGATCACTCCGTACGCGATCGGAAAAACCAAGCAATTCTATGGAGCGGGTCATCGCGATCGTGGCAGGGAGCAGTCGGCGGCGAAGTTACCTGGAAGATTACTCCGCAGTTGGTAACCGTGTTCACAGCCAACACCGACTTTGCAGAGACCGAAGTTGATACCCGGCAGATCAATCTGACTCGTTTTCCGCTCTTCTTCCCTGAGAAACGCTCTTTCTTCCTCGAAGGAGCAAATCAGTACGATTTCGGCTTGGGCCTCGCACGCCAGGACTCGCCGCTGTTCATCCCGTTCTTCAGCCGAAACGTCGGACTGCTGGACGGTGCCCAGATTCCGATCGATGCCGGTGTCAAACTCAACGGTCGCGTTGGAAAATGGAATCTCGGCATCCTGGATGTGCAGACGCGCGAAACGATCGTGCCCGACCAGGTCGTACAGGATCTTGGCTTACCCTCTGCCGTAGTGCCTGGCACGAATTTGTTCGCCGGTCGCGTCTCTTACGACTTCAACGAAAACCTCCGGGTCGGGACGATCTTGACTCACGGCGATCCCGAAGCGCGGCGCAACAACACGCTGGCGGGCATCGACGCTGTCTGGCGCACTTCAAAGTTCCTTGGCAACAAGAACCTGCAGTTTGGCGCGTGGACTGCTACCACTCAAGGTGACGTTGGGCCCGGCAGCAAGGTCGGTTGGGGACTCAGCGCCGACTATCCGAACGACCTGTTGGATTGCAGTGCTAGCGTGAACCAGTTTGGCATCGCGCTAGAGCCTCTGCTTGGATTTCTTCCTCGGCCTGGCACGCGTCGCACCGATGCCTTCTGCGCCTACCAACCTCGCCCTTCCAAGGACGGTCCCTTCCGCTGGATTCGCCAGGAGTTCTTTGAGAACGAATACGTTCGCTACACCGATCCCCAAGGCATACTCGAATCCTGGGAATATTTCATGGCACCGATCAATGTCCGGTTCGAGACCGGCGATCGCTTCGAGTTCAACTGGAACCCGCACGGCGAGATCCTGCTGTCACCTTTTGCAATCGCTCCCGGAGTAGTCATCCCTCCAGGCTCGTACCAGTTCACGCGTTACCGCCTCGAAGCGCAGACCAGTAGTCACCGCCCACTACAGTTTGGAAATACCACTTGGTTCGGCTCTTTCTTCGATGGCCACCTGACGCAATGGCAAAACTATCTGAAGTGGACATCTCCAAAAGGCCGAGTGCAACTTGAAGCCGACATCGAGAATGATTTCGGGCGCCTTCCCCAAGGCAACTTCGTCCAACGTCTGTGGCAACTGCAAGGTGCCTACGCCTGGAGCCCCAATCTGGTGCTAAGCAGCTTCATTCAATACGACACCGAATCGCAGAATGTGGGCACAAATACGCGCTTGCGCTGGACAATCAAACCGGGAAATGACCTCTTCATCGTCTGGAACCGGGGCTGGCAGCGATTGAGTTCTGAGTCCGAGCGAGACAAGTATCGTGCCACAAAGTGATGTCGTTGCAATCAAAACTACGCTGGACATTTCGGAGGTAGGACTAGCGCCGTCCCTTCCGCTTACCGCGTGGCCGGTCAGGCGCCGCCTCAGCCGCCAGCCGGCTCACAACCGCTGCCTGCGCGAACTTGAATGAATACCCGGGATCGATGTGCTGCTCTTTCACCAGAATATCGTGAATGTCGTAAGGATTGGTTGGCCCGCTGATACTGTTCCGCAAGACCTGAAAGATGTGCTCGATGCCCTGTGCGTCGTCAATATCAACATCTGCAATATAGTCGTCGCCAGTGGCGCCGCGGCGCTGGAAAGTGAGCTGCAAATTGCCGTAACGATCCAGGGTTTTAAAGCTGTCGGTGATCGTATAACCTGGTACGGGATCGTGAAGATCAGCCGACACATTGTGGAACAACGGCGAATTCTGCACCTCTTCGCGAAGCGCGGCATGAGTTCGAATGAAGAGCCGGTCCTGCTCCATCCGGATCATGCCCGAATAGTGGTCCAGGCAAGACAAGCCGTCCCGTAAAGGCGCGGCCGCGGATTTCGCCACAATGTTCAAAAAGCACGCCTTGAGTCTCAGAGTCGCATCGAGGACCGCGTAAAGATCGCTCCCCTGCCGAAAGCTTCCGTCCGGTGCCAAGAAACGGGGAATTTCAGATTGCCCAAGCATCGTCTGCGCTTCCGCTCTGAGCGCGCCAAAAGCGGGTGCCTCCAGCCCAGTCACCCGCGCGGGATCGACCGGAAAAGATACTGTCTGCGACTCCGTCTGGCCATCTCCAAGCATGACGAAGAATTGCACCAGGCGGTAATTGGAGGGCGTCAACACGACCTTATAAACGCTGCTGGCGCCGACCTCAATGCCCCCAACGGCGACTTTGCGTGGCACTTGAACGTTGTTCTGATAATGATTCGAAGTGCTCGTGCTGAATAACTCAATCCGAACGAAATCGTTTAGATCGCCTCCGGCGGCGTTCGTCAATTCCAATTCCAGACGGGCTGTACCCATAAATCCTCCAAACCGCTCTGCGAAATCCTCAGCGCCGCGTGGTGCCCAAACGCGTGCGCGACACATCCCCCTCCCCAAAACATCAGCTAGGATCCCCTCCAAAGCCCTCTTTAGATGAGCGCCTTCGTTACGGATTTTAGGGCTTGCGCCGAGATCGTCAGGCTCGGGTTCGCCGCCAGAGCCCCGGGTATCACCGCTCCATCCACAACATACAAGCCCGGGAGGACGCTCTTTGTTGCTGCCGGTTTGCTCGCGTCGAAGACCTGCCCGAATTCGTTCACGACACCGTCTTCATGCGTGTTTCCGATCGGACATCCGCCAAGAGGATGCACGATCACCAACTTTTTCTTTCCCAGCAAACCTTGCCAAGTAGGCAGGTCAATGTATCTTCCACCCATTGCCGAGCTAAATTCACGCAGCAAACTTTCGATGTCCGCCCAGAGCTTCTGCTGTGCGATCGGCTGCTCCCAGCCAAGATCAATTTGATCACCATCAATTCCGCTCAACTTGATCTTGCCGGTGGCGTCATCTTGGCCCATCACATTGAAAAAGAAGCTATCCGCGAGCATCTCGGCTTCGGTTTGAAAGCTCTTCGGATCAGCCGTGTCGGGATTCTCAAAGAGGTGTTCACCCACGTTGGCTTGCCATGTTGCCGACATCAGCTTAAAAAAATTTGGGCTGGCGCCGGCGTCGTCAAGCACTTCGAGACCCTTGCTGACGAACTCCGCGAACAAGGCGGGCACGGCGCAATCCTCAATCCTAATGAACCGTCCATTGAAGGTCAGGCTGACGTGCGCCGTATTGATTGGCCCACGAGTGGTGTAGCAAGGGAGAACGGTCTTATCTGGTTTGGTGGTCTTGTAGGCAAAAGCCCCGAAATCACCATTGGTCGAGAACTTAGTGCCGAGCGCCTGGCCAAGAGGCAGGGTGTTTTCCCGCTTAGAGCGCAGAAGGATCTCTGTCGAGCCGAGCACGCCGCCCGCCAAGAAGACCTTAGGGGCGAAAGCGCTGGTTTTCCCCTTACCCGTAAACTCGTCCTCAAAAATCACATCGTATCCGCCTGGCTTCTGCTTGATCTGCAGCACCTTGCACTTCGGCATCAAGGTAACTCCCGGTTTCTGCAGGACTTTCTTGAATAGTGTCTTGTTCAGCGTATGGCGGGCCTGCGGCAGGCAGCCCAAGATGCAACGGCCCTGACGTTCGCAGTGGGTATGCGCGAGAAGCGAATCGCTGTCTTTGACCGCTGCTGTGTTCTTGTAACCGTCATACTCGAGCAAGGACAGCTCAAGTGGGTTCCACTCCATGGGAACACCGAGCTTCTGAGAAACCTGTTTCGCAGCCATTCGTAAGACGCGGCTACGATCCAATAGGAGATACGCTTCATCCTTGTCCTGTTCCAGAGGTGGCTTTGCGGGATCGACTCCGAGGCTCACGAAGTCGGCTGCGGTCATGTCCTTTCCCATGGGAATCTTGGTGACCACATAGTTGAGCCAGCCCCGGTTCGCATTTTTGCGATCATTGTGCGGGCCTTCCATCCACTGCCTGGCAGCGTCATAGTCGGCATCACTGATGTTCAAGCCGATGCGGTCTCTCGCTTCCTTGACGGAGCGGATGGACACATTGGAATAGATGAGAGAACCGCCGCCCACACCACTGGCTGTAAGCACGTCGGCCTGATTGAAGGTCGAGTATTGGTAGAGTCCAAACTTGTGGAGGTTCCTTACCGCCGCTGCAAAGTCGATCAGCCCCTTTCGGTGATCGGGCCGGGGCCAATACTGGACCGGCATGTTGTTTTGCTTCGCCCAAGCTCCGAACGGGTCTCCTACGTTTAGGCCGATGGGATCCGGAGACCGCCAGAACGTACCCCGTTCAAGCAAAAGGACAGACTTACCGTTGGCGGCCAGCTGAACTGCCGCGATAGTGCCACCAAAACCAGTCCCGATCACGATCGCATCGAACGCCATAGGACCTCCTTCTTGAAGAGAAACTTAGTTCGATAGTGATGTCCCCCGGTGAAGCGTATCTAAATTTAGACACGACCCCCTGGGATTAGGCCGCAAGAAATTGGGTTTCCTAGTCCGGGTCTGGAACCAGAATACTTAAGCAACCGCTGAGGGAAGGATAGCGGGCTTGCGTGACATGTTAGTGCGGTCGGCTGCGTGTGTCAAACACAAGGTGAAGCAACTGTCCTGCCACAGCCGTGGCATGGGAGGACGTCTCGCCTAGATTTTTACGAGTGCGCTTTCTCTCCCCTTAGGCGACCCGTAACAAGAGTCCCGCAACCGCCGCGCAACCTATCAAAATCGGCTCTGGCACCTTCCAGCGTATAAGGATCACAAGGCTCACGAAGGCAATGATCAGCGTGGCTACATCGTAGATCGAGCGTCGTGCCAACACGATTACCGCCCCGGCAATGGCCCCGGTCGCGGCGGCGGTTACACCGCGGACGAATGCATTCAATTGGGGATTTTTGGCCCACCGCTTGTAGGACGGCGCCAGCAACACCACAATCAAATAAACGGGGAAGAAAATGCCTAGCGCCGCAACTGTCGCCCCGGAGATGCCAGCAACAAGATAGCCAATGAACGCAACCGTGATGACCACCGGGCCAGGCGTGATCATCGCGACCGCCACGGCGTCAACAAATTGCCGGTCGGTGAGCCAGCGATGTTCTTGCACTACTCCTCCGTAGAGGAAGGGCACTACGGCCAGTCCGCTGCCGAATACAAAAACTCCGGCCTTCGCGAAGTAGAGAAAAATTCCGAGTAGGCCGCTACCTCCTGCGACTGTTGGCGGACCGAATAGCCAAACAACCGGATTCACGGCCTCCGCTTGTGCCCTTGTGGGCATCGCCTTGACCAGTAAAGCAACTATGCCAGCCACCAGGAAAAGCCACACGATCTCTCGTGAAGTCCATGCTGTCGAGACCGCCAGAACGACGAAGATGCCCCACAGCAGCTTGTCCTTGCCAAGGGTCAGCTTCGTCAGCTTGTATGCCGACCGCGTGATGATAGCGATTACGGCCGCTCCAATTCCATAAAATATGGACTGCATCCATCGCAGGCCGCCGTAGCGCACGTACGCGGCGGACAACCCAAGCACCATCAAGAAGGAAGGCAAGACGAACGCGATCGCTACCGCGGTGGCGCCAATGATCCCGTTACGGACATAACCAAGATAAATTGCGAGTTGGGCTGCCAAAGGGCCTGGCGCCAGTTGCGCCAGGGCCAAACCTTCGAGGTAGTCTTGTTTGCTGATCCAGCGACGCTCCTCAACCAGGTCTTGCTGCATGTGGCCGGCCAGCGCAATCGGACCGCCAAAGCCAAAGGTACCCAACCGCAAGAAGTATCCGACGAAACGAGTCAACGACACCTCCACGAGTTCCGGGTTGTCGGTCTTCTCCGAAGAGGTTATATGCATCTCATACTATGTTATATATATAACGTCACATGACGCAACAACCAAATGTCGCCGCCTGCTTCCCGGAACCGCACCCAGCGGCCTGAAGCCAACCTGTCATGGGGCCATCGCCGCAGCAAAGCGGTAGCCTGTCCAATCTAGGGTTAATTCAATCGACAGCAAGAGGAGAAACTATGCAAAACGGAAGCATTATGCAGGCACAACGTTTGCGTGGACCAAACGTTTGGGAATATAGGTGGCGGGAGCCGGGATCGGATGGCAAACGCAAACATCGAAGGATGGTGATAGGCTCCCTCGATCAGTTCAAAGACCAGTCGTCAGCACTTCTTGCGATCACTGCACTCCGCAGGGAAATCAATTTCCATAGTCCGAGAGTCAACATTCGTTCCCTGACGGTGTCGGAATTGGTTGACCACTATCGTCAGCGGGAGCTGGCCACCGATCATATCTGGAAGACGCACTCTACCAAGGTGACCTATCAAGGCTACTTAAACAAATGGATCCTGCCTCGCTGGGGAAGCCACAGTGTATCCATCATCAAAGCAGGCGAGGTCGAACTGTGGTTGAGATCCCTGCCGTTGGCACGGTCGAGCTGTGCCAAAATCAGAAATCTCATGAGCGTTATTTTCAATCATGGGATTCGGTATCAAATTCATGATCGCAATCCGATCCAGCTGGTGAGGCAGAGCGCCAAACGACGGAGGATTCCCGAGGTGCTCAGCGTGGAGGAGATCCAACAACTGCTAGATGCGCTTGCCCTGAGAGAACGCACCCTTGTGCTCCTGGATGTAGGAACGGGATTGAGAATGGGCGAACTCTTCGGGTTGAAGTGGAAAAATGTAGACTTCCGCACTAGCGAGGTCAGCGTTGTTCGGTCGATCGTGATGCAGGTAACAGGTCCATGCAAAACGGAGGCGTCTCAAAAGCCCATCCCGCTGGATTCATATTTGGCGGAGACCCTGCGAGTCTGGCAACGACATACAAGGTTCAAAAGACCGGAGGACTGGATCTTCGCGAGCCCAAGAGTGAACGGACGAAAACCATACTGGGGACAGCAAATCATGCGCAAGACTATACGTCCCACCGCCACCAGACTCGGAATCACCAAACGCATTGGGTGGCACACTTTCCGCCACACCTATTCGACACTACTGAGAGCAACCGGCGCAGATATAAAAGTGATGCAGGAACTGCTTCGACACGCCTCCAGCCGGGTGACGATGGATACATATACCCAAGCCGTGACCGTACAAAAGCGAAAGGCTCAGAGTGTGGTCGTCCAGTTTTTCCGCAGTCATGCCGCAGCCGGGGACTGATTTGCCTTCGTTGTGCCTTTTTGTTCCCGAGAAAATGACGTAGATCCTATGGATTTTGAGGTTTGCAGGCCAAGACCGAGAAAAGCAGGCCTTTTCCTGTGCCTATTTGTGCCTGCCCACTATTAGGGCAAACTCGTCAAGATGTTGAAAAGGTTTGGCGTCCCCGACAGGACAACTTTAAACCGCTGGAGGGTGATGAGGAGCCGTGTATACCACGCACGTAGTGTGACGAGTGAGGGCTGGGGCCGTTAGCGTGGAATTCTGCATTGCTCAGTGGTAGAGCGCAGCCTTTTGCAGGGCTGTATTCTTTGGGCCTAAACCCTTTTTCAATCAACAACTTAATCACGTCAAGATGGCCAAGTTATTGTGACCATTCTGTGACCAGCGCCGATGTTCGCCTAAGCGTCGGATAGCAGATTGAAGTTTGTCATTGTGTACTCCTCACGTCTCTGTCCGCCGTGGATGTTGGTTCGGCTGGGGTATTGAAAAGATACAAGTGACGTAAATTGGGCGTGCTTTTCAACGGAGCGATGGCATCGCCAGTCACTCTTGTCCCGCTCAGATTCAAGTAAGTGAGTTGCGATAAGGAGGAAAGCTTGGCGAGAGTCCGTCCGTTCACGGCCGTACCCTCCAGATGAATCGCGCGAAGATTTTTAAACTGGCTCAGGGTTTCGATGCTGGCATCAGTGACGGCGGTTCGTCCCAGTTCCGCCTCAACTATAAATGGCGCAAACCGTTGGAACTTTGCGAGCTGGGCATCATCGAAGCTACCCGCAACGTCAGTTGTGCGAAGAATAAGGCCATCCGATGGATTCGCTGATACCGGGACCAACTTTGCTCCTTGCGATTGCTGCATCTGCCGAATCTCGCCCATGAATGCGCTGTAGTCGCCAACCGGTGTTGGCGCTTCGTCCTGATCCCCTGCAATGAAAATACCTGGGACGTTGGCCAAATCAGGCGGAGCTCCCGCCAATACCCATGCCCGGATTCGTGCAATCTCATCGGGTGTCAACGGAGGGCGGCCTTCGGCAGGCATGAAGTGAGGATCGGTGGGAGGAAGCGTGACCTTTTGCAGCAGGAGGCTACCGTCGGGATTGCGGGGCGCGATCACGATGCCATCTTTGCCTCCAGCCATTAGTGACTCATAGGAATCCAGTCGGAGGCCGCCCTGCTCTTTATTGGTGCCATGACATGGGACGCACTTCGTGTCGAGAACCGGGTAGATATGCCTGGCGAACAAAGAATTGGGATGAGCTGAGACCGCGCTGGGAGCGAGAAATCTCTTGAGTGTAGGTGGCATGTACCTCGTCAGGTAGTTGCTTCCATGCGTGAGCGAGCCGCCATGATGAGCGGTCCAGGCAAGGGTAACTAGAACCGCAGTGAGCAGAATGAAATACGAGCGTGATTGCTTCCCTTCAGAGTGTGAGCGCCGGACCGCGAGGCATAACAGCAACTCAATTGCGAGCACGATTCCACCGCGCATGTGACGTGTGACGGTTGTTCCGATTTCGCCACTGCCGTAAGCCAGGAGAAATCCAAAGAAAATGGAAGCGACGCAGGTTACCAGGGCGCACTGCAATACAAAGCCTGCTGCATCCCGCAAGGATTGACGCCTCGTCTCCGCAAACTCGAGCAGCGGCAGGAGCACTATCAGTCCGATGGGAAGATGCACCAACAAAGGGTGGAAGCGGCCGATGAATTGGAGCCAGTCAGCGTGGGGTTTACCGTCCAGTGGGAAAAAGAGCGGCAAGAGCGCAATGGAGATGCCGGCACACAAGGCGCCAATCCATACTCGGGGAATCAGGCGCGCTGTTCGCAGCGCATCGTCAGCAGCGCCTGCGACCTTAGCCGCCAGACTCACGCCAATATTCCTTGCACCACAGATGCCGGCACGGGACTGGTGAGCTTTTGATTCAAGCCTTGGAATTCGTAAGTAAATTTGTTGTGGTCAATGCCCAGGCAATGAAGAATGGTCGCATTGAAGTCGCGCACGTGCATCGGATCTCTTATTACGTTGTAGCTATAGTCATCCGTCTCGCCGTAGGTGGTTCCCGGGCGCACGCCAGCACCGGTCATCCAAGTGGTAAAACAGCGCGGGTGATGGTCGCGGCCATAGTTTTCCTGGCTCAGCCCGCCTTGGCTGTATACGGTGCGCCCGAATTCTCCCGCCCAGATGACCAGCGTGTCATCGAGCAAGCCGCGGCGCTTGAGATCCGTGACCAGGGCATAACAACCTCGATCGGTCTCATGGCAAAGCACGGGCAACATTCCCACGGCATTGTCGTGCACGTCCCAGCCTCGCTTATAAACTTGCGTGAAGCGAACACCACGTTCGGCCATGCGCCGCGCGAGCAAGCAATTGTAGGCGAACGTGCCGGGTTCTTTAGCTTCTGGACCGTAAAGTTCCCAAGTCGACTCGGGCTCTTTGCTGAGGTCCGTGAGTTCCGGCACGGAAGACTGCATACGAAATGCCATTTCGTATTGCGCAATACGCGAGTTGGTCTCGGGATCTCCCACTTCGGCGAGTGTCTGCCGATTGATCTCTTCTACCGCGTCCAGCATCTTGCGCCGTGTCTCGCGATCCACGCCGGAAGGATCTTGCAGGTAGAGCACGGGATCGCCGACCGACCGTAAACCCACGCCGGAGAATTCAGACGAAAGAAAACCACTGCTCCACAAACGCGAAGAGACCGGCTGGTTGTTCTCCTTCGGATTCGTCTTCGTCTGAAGAACAACGAAAGTTGGCAAGTTGTCGTTCATGCTGCCAAGGCCGTACGCCAGCCAGGCGCCGAGGCACGGCTTGCCCGCGCTCATGTTGCCCGTATTCATGAGCATGATTGCCGGTTCATGGTTGATGGCATCGGTGTTGGTCGACTTGATAAACGTGAGATCGTCAACCATGCGCGCGGTGTGCGGGAGCAAATCGCTGATCCAGGTTCCGGTTTTCCCATGCTGACTGAAAGGCCAGTGTGCCGGAGCAACGGGAAAACGGGCCTGACCGGCGGTCATCCCGGTCAATTGCTGGTTGCCCCGAACCGAGGCGGGCATGTCTTTGTCGAATTGCAAGGCAAGGTTCGGCTTGTAATCAAAAAGATCGACCTGTGGCGGAGCGCCAGACATGAATAGATAAATTGCGCGCTTCGCTTTGGGCGCGAAATGTGGAAGTCCGAGACTGTTCTCTCCCAATCCTGCCTGCAGGTTGGCACCTGATGCAAAGGCAAGATGGCGAGAGTTCGCTTCGCCGAAAAGGGTTGCCAATGATGCCCAGCCAAGTACTTTCCCGAAGCGCCCGAGGAATTGGCGACGGGACTCGCAGACCGACCACTCTTTCTTCAGCCCAGATGGAATCGGTAGATCCATCGGGGTGATTTTGTCTTCGCAATCGCTGCACAGTGGGTGCTGTTTCATCACGATCCTTCTACTTGTTTACGGTCTCATCAAGGTTCAACATTTCGCTTGCGATCATGGTCCAGGCGGCCAGTTCCGGCTCGGGGATCGAGCTATCGCGTCTCTTTTCACCAATGTTGACGAGAGAACGGGCATCTTTCGGATTTGCGGCGTAGTGCTTCTGCATTTCACTAAACGATTTCTCCAGAACCGCGGCCATTTGTGGAGGCGGAACGCGCGCAAGCAGAATCAAGCTCATGCGGTTGATCCTCTGCTCTGGCAGCGGGCCGGCTTCACGAATTGCACGTTCAGCCAGAGCCCTGGCCGCTTCCACCCACTGTACGTCATTCATGGTCACCAGAGCCTGGAGCGGTGTGTCGGTTCGCTGCCGCCTGGTGCAGACCACGTCACGCGCCGGAGCATCGAAAGCATCCATGTTAGGCAGAGGTGCCATGCGTTTCACATATGTGTACATGCTGCGCCGGTGGAGCGAATTGGCATGCTCTTGCGCGTAATGCACCGTGTCGCTGGTCGGGTAGCTTACTTGCTCCCAAATATTGGGTGGTTGGTAGGGCCTGACGCTCGGTCCGCCGATTTTCTGCACCAGCAGCCCGCCGGACTGCAACGCAATGTCGCGAACCATCTCAGCATCCATCCGGAACCGCGGGCCGCGAGACAAGAATACGTTCCTCGGATCTTTTGTTAGCTGCTGCGAGCTTGCTTTCGAGCTTTGCCGGTACGTAGCCGACATCACCATCAGCTTGTATATGTGCTTGATGTTCCATCCGCTGTCCCGGAACTCGACGGCAAGCCAGTCAAGCAATTCGGGACGCGTGGGCCGCTGTCCCATGATTCCAAAATCTTCAGTTGTCTCCACCAGCCCCGTGCCGAAGAGCTCGTACCACATACGATTGACGGTGACGCGTGCAGCGAGGGGGTTCTCTGGGCTGATGGTCCATTTCGCGAGAGCAAGGCGATTACGGGGCTCGTTTGGGGGCAATGGCGGAAGAAAGTGTGGCGTGTTGGCCTCAACTCGCTCGGTGCGTGCCGTGTACACTCCTCGCGTCAGCACATGAGCATAAGGGACGGTAGACTTTTCCCAGGAAACCAGCGTCAAGTTGCCGCCTGCGGACAGGTGGTCTAATTGCGCATCGAGGGGAGCGATTTCGCGCCGGATCCGTTTCCAAGTGACATCAACATTATTGAGGAAGTACTCGGTAACAACGTGCGATTGGTCTTGCGACCATTGCGCTGGCGGTTGGGTTGCAATTTCCGCTACGTAGTCCTCGAACGGAAGCCGGTTGACCTCGTCCGGCGCAAGGGCCCGCGCATATAGACGGATGTCCTGGTAACGCGCATCCTTCGCGGGATGCTCATCTGGATTGCGCCAGCCCAGTTGCATGGGAGCGTCCGTGCGAATGGTCGATCGGCCAAGGTTGTCCCTCAGCACACGCGTGGCGACCTGCGCACCATTCACGTAAATCTTGACGCCGGAGGCGCGGCCTGAGCCGTCATACGTGAAGAAAATGTGCTTCCACGCGTTGTCAAGCGGTAGAGGCTTCTCAGCGGCGACGCGGATGGCGACCTCGGAAAGCTTCTCGTCTGGCGTTTCGCTGGGTTTCGACTTTTTCGCTTTGGCTTCTGCCTCCGCCTTCGCTTTGGCCTCTTTCTCTTTCTCGGCTTTTAGCTGTTCGGCCGGCTTGTTCGGCGCTAGATCCTTCTTGCTGAGGTCCTGTGGAGTCGGATAGTCGAAAGGTTCCTTCGCGGCTGGTGGCTTTTTGCCTGAGTCTTTCTTATCTTCCTTTTTTTTCAGCTTGCCTTCTTTCGGCGCTTGATTGACCAAAGCCACGCTTAAAGTGCCGTTCTCATCGGCGGCGAGTTCCCATCCGCGGTCGTGCTGCGTCGATTCCATCTTCGACAGCAGCGTTCCGAAACTGCCGGGATGAAACGGCGCTGACCGGAACATGAACCAACCGCCCGCGGAAAAAGGATGGTTCGCTTCGTAGTCGCCAGCCTGCCCAAGCAGCACTCGCGTGCTGGACTGCATGCGGAAGTCGGGCCACAACCAGGTGGTCTCTCCCCATTCCGGTTTCATCGTCGTTGTCTTGAAGCTTGCGGGATTTGCATTTGGCGCGCTGTTCTTCAACTCTTCGCCGCTTCCCTCATCCAGCCGCAGGCGAACGATGAGTCCGTCGGTGGAGACTGGACGCGCAAGGTCCTTCTTAGACGCCAGCCAGTGCGCCACCAGATTGCGGGCGTCGAGACGCATTGCGTTCAGTTTCCACTGAAGTTCTGAGCGGTGGGCCAGTATGCGGTCGTACGCCCCTTCTTTGTCGGCTTTCGGAACGCGGACGACAGGCGCCCACACCGGGCGATCGTCATTGAAAGGTTTTTCGTCGAGATTATTGAAGAACGCACTCAGGGCATAGAAATCGTGCTGGGTAGTCGGATCGAACTTGTGATCGTGGCAGACTGCGCAACCAACAGTAAGTCCCATGAATGTGGCGCCGAATGCTTCGGTGCGCTCGCGTGCGATGTTGACGCGCAACTCCTCGGGAATTGTGCCACCTTCATTGCTGCTCACACCCAAGCGCACATAACCGCTGCCGATCAGCGGATCGAGAGTTTTCATCGGCATCAGGTCGCCAGCGATTTGCTCAACGGCAAATTGATCGAAGGGCTTGTTGTTGTTGAACGAGCGGATCACATAATCACGGTAAGGCCAGATGTCGCGGCTATTGTCGTAATGCAGACCATAAGTATCGGCGTATCGGGCGTAGTCGAGCCAGTAGCGTGCCCGTTGTTCGCCGAAAGTTGGCTGTGCGAGCAGTCTGTCGACCAGATGCTCGTATGCCTCGGGAGAAGGGTCGCTGGCGAATGCCTGGACCTCCTCTGGTGTAGGCAACATCCCGGTGAGATCAAGCGTTACGCGGCGAATGAGGGCCGGCTTATCGGCTTCCGGCGAAGGCTGCAGACCTTCTTTTTTTAGTTTTGCAAAGATGAAATTGTCTACTGGCGTTCTTCGCCCAAGCATCACTCCCGCTATCGTGGGGGACAGCCGGGCGAACGGGTACTTCGAAAGCCCAATGTGGGCGGTAGACAGCGCCTTGCTTGATCCATTCCTTGAGAGTCGCGATCTCGTTTGCGCTCATCGGCTTGGCCTCGCCATGAGCAGTTTGGGGCATGAGATATTTCGGATCCTTGGACTCAATTCGTTTGACCAATTCGCTCTTCTCAGGGTGCCCCGGGACGATAGCGTCGCGATGGCCCTCGCGCTTCTTCATCGCCCACTCAGCAAGATCGAGCCGCAAGCCTGCCTTGCGCATTTCCGGGTCGGGACCGTGACAACTGAAACAACGACTGGCCAGGATCGGTTGTACATCCTGATTGAAATCGAGGCGTCGCGCAATGTGCGCTCGGTTGCAACCGACCACGCTCATTGCCAAAGCCACAACGACCAAACGAAAGCCGAAGCGTACCAACCTGCTGGAATCGCCAACTAGCTTTTGAGAACCACCACAAAAGGATGGAAAATGCGCGCCGTTTAAGCGATTCAACGCTGGCCTAGGTTCGGGAGATGAGTAGGATTGCAACGCGGGTCATCCGACAACGATCCACGAATGGGAACGAACTCCAGTCACACTCTTTCTAGGGTGAGAAGTCTCTCACTGCTCGGAAAAGTTGTCAAC
>CAVXGY010000007.1:0-890163 GCA_963761385.1 Terriglobia bacterium
TCCTTGCGGAAATGGTGTCGGAACTTGCCAGGTAAACTTCTGGTCGCGACCGGACACCTGCGGCATCGCTGCTTCCAGAACTTTCTGCGCGCGGAAGTAAGCGGCAACTTCTCCAAAAGGCGCAACCCACAATCCCCTGCCCTCGGCCGCCTTGCTGTAGTCGAGCAATTCGATGAAAGTTTTCACCGGGATCGGTTCGAAACCGGTCGAAGGATCGCCGATGCCGTGGATTTGAAGAACCGTCCAGGTATTCAGCGACAGATCTTTATCAATCCAGCTCTTGTAAGTCGCCGCGTCGTATGTGGTGTAGCTGGGCTGGCTGGGCAGGTCGTACCAGTCAGGCTGAACGTCGGATTTGATGTACACATGACTGTTGTCGCCGCGTCCACCGCGAGCGGCGAAGTCGTACCGCCGAACCCAGTAGAGCAACCCGGGCGAAACCTCGGTATAGGGATAGGCGAAAGTGCTGATGTCAGAATTGAAGTTGCTGTCCAGAAACTTCTTGGCATCTTCGACCTGCAGCTCTTCGCCGGCCTTGTTCAGATCAGCCGCATGCTCGTGAGTGACCGAGTGATTGCCGATCTCATGGCCTTGCGCGTGAATCTTGCGCCAGTCGTCCAGGCGGGTGGTCTTGGATACGATGAGGAAGAACGTGGCATGCAGATGACGCTTGTTGAGTTCCGGAACGACAACGTCCAGGTGCACATCGCGCGAGTCGTCAAAGGTCAGAGAGAGTGCAGCTGCATGATTGTTCCACGGCTTCACCTTGAGCGTGGAAGTTTGCGCGGAGCAGCAGCCCGCCAGCAAACCCGCGATCAAGACGGCATGGACAAATTTTGTCATAGTGCAGCTTTGGAGAACTTTCATGCATACACGATGCAACCGCGATGCCAACACATGCGAGTGACTGCCGCAGGGTTGACGGAGCATTCACAGCGGCGAAGGCATTTACCCGGAAGAGTCGCCAGTGACGCGCACTTAGGCGATCGCGATCGATGGAAAGCCGCACTGGGAGCGGCGTCCGAGTAACGTCGTCAGAGGGGTCATTGATTACTCGTGCTGGTTACTAAAGTCACGCGTCCACCTAGCGTGGATGGAAGCGCATTCACCTCGATAGGAAAACTTCTTCCACTTGGCAAGCGTATGCAAAGGAAAGCTTTCATCATCCATTCGCCGAACGGAGGAGCGGCGCGTCCGATTTTGAAGAGTCGAGCTGTACCATAGAGCGTATTTGGGTGTCGTGATTTCTCGTCAACAGATCCAGCGTTTGGTAGCATCGGCGGGCGCTGTCGAAACTGTCACCTGACGTCAGCGGAAAAATCCGATAGGAAAACCGGGTTGTGATTACGACGAGCAGTTCTTGCGGAGAGGTACCCTTTGAGAACGATCAAACTCCCGACGCAGAGGTTCCGTCGCAATACCGACGCAAACTTCTGCGTGGTATATTGGCTTTGACCTTTCGCGAGCATCGAGATAAAGAGCGTTGTTGTATCGTCATCTCCGTGAAGCCGTTCCATTTCGCGGAGGTTGCTGGGAAATCGCCCGGTATTCGATGATCCGGCCAACGGCAAGCAAAAGGTTTATAGCAATTCCTTGAGCAGTTCTAAACCCCATGAAATTGTCGGTCATCATGCCGGTTTACAACGAGCGCAGCTACGCTGCGCGTGGTGGTGGAACGTGTGCTGGCGGTCCCGCACGAAGTGGAATTGATTTGTGTGGACGATGGTTCGCGCGACGGATCCAGGGAAATTCTGGCCGAGTTGGAGAGTCAGCATTCCAACCTCCGAGTATTGCTGCAGCCAAAGAATATGGGGAAAGGTGCCGCTCTACGGCGCGGCATTCAGGAAGCGACCGGAGACTTTGTCCTCATTCAGGACGCCGATCTGGAGTACGATCCGGCCGACTATCCCAACCTGCTCGATCCTCTGATCCAGGGAAAGGCCGATGTGGTCTACGGTTCACGTTTTCTGGGCAGCGGGCCGCATCGGGTGCTTTATTTCTGGCATTCGGTGGCCAACCGGTTGCTTACCTTGCTTTCGAACTGCCTGACCAACATCAATCTGAGCGACATGGAAACTTGCTACAAGGTGTTCCGCCGGGAGATTATCCAGTCGATCCCGATTGAAGAGGACCGCTTTGGCTTTGAGCCGGAGATCACGGTCAAGGTCGCGAAGCGGCGGCTGCGAATCTACGAGGTCGGTATCAGCTACTGGGGCCGCACCTACGAAGAAGGCAAAAAGATTGGCTGGAAAGACGGCGTGCGCTGTCTGTGGTGCCTGCTGAAATATTCGATCAACGAACGTGCCGTCGCCCTGCCGAGTACGGTTTCTTCTGAGCCGCCAGCTCTGGTCCCTCACCAGGATAGATCCGATTCTGCCGCAGGGAGTTAAGGGGGTTAACCGGCCAATCACCACAGATTGCGCGGATGATCTGCCTGACAAGTGGACGTGTTCGCGGCTGCATTCGTCGCGGCTCGAGGTATGCTCTGATGCCCTCGACACCAATGACAAAAGCGCTCGCTGAGCTCGAAAAGGTTGCCGACCATCAAGCTACGGTGACCGGCCAGACCAAAGGCGACGTCATCACTGTTAAGCCCGCACTTTGCGTTACGTGCTGCGTCTCGCGGCGGACTATGGTTCACAGGGATTGCACACGGAAAGTTTATCGACGATCCCATAGATCGACTCTCTATGTTGCGATCGATATGGAACCGTCGAGTTGTTACTGCAGGGAGGGATGAACCGGTAGTAAAACGATCCAACTGCGCATGCTGGCATTGCCTAAGCAACCTGTTGTGGGGCTAAGGTCTCGTCGGCCAACCGAAGGCAATCTCGTCGCCGAAGACATCGTTATCCGAAACCGCGATGCAGCAGCAAATGGCATCCAGTACACAAGGTAATCAGGTTCTCCTCGGAATCGTCGCCACTACGCCCGCGAAACTGCTTATGATGAACCTCCAGATTCGATTTCTTACCGCACGACTGACACGTCCAGCCATCGCGGCGCAGTACTTGTTTTCTGAGTTGGTCGTACAGCTCGGAGTCGAGCCGCAGGCGGGGTCGCTTGGGTCGAATCCGGTTCACGACGCCTTCGGAGTCACTTCGTGCAGAAAAGCCTGCCGTTGGTCGCCCGGCAGGAACTTGAAGAACCTTGAAATCGATTGCAGCAGCACGGTTGGGTCGTCGTTTTCGAGGTTCGCTCCCGCCAGGAAGTCCGCGCAGATCATCTCCAGGCAGTAGCCGCGGGACTTGTCCGTGCCCAGCATCAAAGCTGCCGTCTCGATCGCCTGCTCGACCACCGGAATCTGGCTCTTGTAGAGCTTGAAGTAGATAATCTCCCACGGTTCCGATTCCCGCCCCGTCAGTTCCTTCTCCACTTCCCGCTTGAACTCTTCCTTCGGCAGTGAGCGCGCTTTGTGCAACCAGGTTGCACAATCGAACTCCTGCCCATCCCTCCGCGCCACTTTCGCCAGCTCCAGTCCCTTGGTCCATCCCACCTCCTTCAGTTCCTTTCTCGCCTGCGGCGGCAGGTGCTCGTGGATCGACATCAGGTAGTACGCCTTCCGCCTCGACTCCGGGAACCGTCTCGCCAGAAACTCGTCAAAGGACTTCAGTTTCTCCAGCCGCCAGTACTGCCCCGCCCGCACTTCGCACAGATATCGCCCCAGTTCTACGAACCGCGTGTCCCGCTCCGCTTCCGAGCGCCGCTCCCAGGCCAGGATCTCGTCGATCTTGGTCAGAACGAACAGGGCTCGTTTGCGATTGAGCTTCGGCAGCATCGGCGGATTCCTAGTAAGTAAGCTCGTCAAGCCAACCAAGGTCGTCTGCTCCTGGCCGCCGTACCAGCGCCGCTTCGGTCAGATCCTGTCGTCCCAGACAGAGCCCAATATACGGACAGCTGGTGCAGGGGTTCTGGGGAAAGCGGATGCCACTGTGCGGCAGAAACTCGGCCGCTTCGATCCGGCGAATCGAGTCCTGCGACCAGATGACCGAACTCTTCTCGCTGCTCGTCGGTGATGGTGGTTCGGAAATACTGAATCTCGACCAGCCGCTTGCGGACGAACACGACCTGGGCGACGTCGGCGATGCCGGTGATCCAGGAGTAGCAAACCAGTTGCGGATCGAGAGCGAGCAATCCGGCCGGTTCCTCCGGATACCGGCTGGCGGTGGTCTTCCACTCCAGCAGGCAGCGCGTGCCGTCGAGTTCCCCGATGGCATCGACGTAGGCCACGAAGTCGTTCTGTCCGGCCAAAGACTTCGTGAACTTCACCTGCAAGTTGCGTCGAGGCTGACGGATGCGAACCCGGTCGTCCTGGGCGAAGCGATCGAGCAGCTGCACGCCCGATTGCAACATGCGGTCCCAGGTGTCCCGCTCGGAATAGTGGAGACCGCTGTCCCGGTAGGTGTCCCATTCCCGGTAGAGCGCCACAGCGGCATCCTGCCGCGGAAGTAGGCACGCCACCGCCTGCTCGAAGGCCCGGCCAAACATCATGGCTGCCCGTGTGTCTTTTTCCTTCCAGCCATCGAGATAGCGATGCTTGTAGCGGCGCGGGCAGGACAGGTACTGGCTGATCTGGGTGTAGCTGTAGGTCATGAGGCCGCCTCCGACCCACGCGTGTCCTGATCGGTGAAGACGGAGAGTTCGTCCCACCGGGTCGCCGGCGCAAAGCCGTCGAAGTTGAGAAGCGAAATACCGTGTATCGTGACCTCGCTGACCTTGACCACGCCCCACAGATCGATCAGGGCCTTGTCGTCGATCTCATTCTTCCCCAGCAACTCGGCGTCGTAGCCGAAGTCGCGCAGGAACCAGCTCAGCTTCCACATCGCCTTTGCCGTGCAGTAGATGCGGCCAGTGATAAAACAGCCGGTCAGGTGCTTGGGCTTGAGGACGGCGAAGCGGATCTCGTAGTAAGGCTTCTGCTTGTGCCAGCGATACTGGGCCCGATCCACTCGGACCAGGAAGATCCCATCCGGAACCGAGTGAATGGCCGACACATCCGCCGGGCGCAGAGACTCGAAGTAGCGCCTCATGCCGCACCTTCCTTGTTTCTCGGGATAGCTGTTGAGCTGGCAGAGCAGGGCGTTGCGGTCTTTCTCGGCCCAGTCGGCCAGGTGCGCGACGAAGCCTTCGACCTGTTCGCGGGTGGCTTCGCGGAGGGTTTTGGTGCCGCAGAAATCGACGGCGTAGGACTTGACGAGGTTGGCATCGAGCTGGTGCTGGCGGATCAGCTGGCAGAGGCGGTCGCGAACCTTGGGTCCGCCGTAGTTTCCGTTCTTTCCATTGACCGGCTGGGGCGGGAGCTTCTTCGACTCCCGGGAGGACGGAGCGGTTCGGCGAACGATCCGATTTCCTCGACCGAGCAGATGCCGATGCCGTAGGCCTTGCGCAGGGCCCGGTTGACCGCCCGGGTTTCGGCCACGCGCATCTCGGCGCCGTGGACCAGAGGAGACACATTGGACGGATCGGCGTCGCCGTAGCCGACGAAACCCTTGCAGGCGCTCAGAGGTGTAGACGGTGGCTCTAAAGGCATACCGACCCAGCGCCGGTGTCACAAAACTCTGTCACTGCTTGTGCTTCGATCCCGACGGCAGTGCCTGCGACGCGACAGCCTCAATAGGCCAGCATGGGTGACATACCAATTCTGATCTAAGATATAGGAGATCCCCAGTTGACAACGAGAATCGCATACTCCTCGGAGTACATTCTTAGAGTTTGGAGCGCCGGATGTGCCACGTCCAAATCCCCATCAGCTCCTCGCGACTCTCAGATTAATTCGGTGCAGATCCGATTCGTCTCATTTCGCCTCCGATGGCACTCCGCATCTGTATCGCTATTGTAACGCTGATAGCGTTACATCGCAAAGAGAATTCCGATTGACGCGAATCTTCGGCATTAAGTAGCATCCCTGTCTTAAGAGCGACCTGAAATGACCAAGACTGATACGTTAAATCTTCGGGTGTCTTCGGAGTTCAAGCGAAGGCTCGCCGAGGAAGCGGCGAAGGAAAAGCGCTCAGTTACCAACTACGTCGAGGTTACCCTCACCGAGCTCTGGGATCGGACAGATTCGGGAAGTGTGCATTTGAAAAAGAGAATCTCAACTCGCTAGTCGGGAGAAAGGCGCTGCAACTTGCGAAAATAGCAGTGTCCACGCTAAAGAGAGCGCCCTGAGAACGGGTCTACTGTCTGAGGAATAATCCGCCTGGTCGAGTCGAATCACCCTGCAAGCACGATGCTTGGTCGACTGCTGGCCTTGTTCGCATCAGGGATCAGATCTATCTTTCCCCCGGTTATGTAGCCAATATCGGTCCGCAGGTGGGCGGCATCGTGGCGCTCGATGAGGGCTCGACGGACGGTTCAGGCGGAGTTTCTTCAGGGATGTCCTGAAGTCTTGCAGGTGTTTCGAGTTTCATCGGGCTGGCCGCTTTGGGATGAAGTCCACAACTAACGCGCACTGGTGGTCGCCGAATTGCAGCACGGGATGGCTGCTTAGTCTTGATGCCGAGGAACGTGTGGAGCGGGAATTCCGCAAGGGCTGCCAGCGCGTGATCCGGAAAAGACGAATGCTCCCAGCGTATGCTGTGCATTCGCGAGAACTTTGGAATTCAACTCGCTAGTTCCGGGTAGACGGCATCTGGGGTTCAACTACACCAGCGCGGCTGTTCACGGCGTGCGAAAACCCATGGGTTTGATACCCGTCCACTGCATGCGACCAAGGCCGCTGCAATCCCGCATTGCAGGCTCGTTTCCCGTGGCCGATCTGAACGTCTACTACCTGGGCATGCTGTATGGCAAAACAGGGAAGCACGCCGACGGCGCTAAGAGGTCCTAGATCTGGAGAACCGCTGGCAGCCCAAAGTCGGCTACGCATATTTTGACCGATCAGCAGGGCTTGCGCCTTCGCATGATGCCTGCAGGTCGAGAATACTCCGAGGACGATCCAGGACGGGCCAATCGCGGTTGAGAACGCAAAAAAGAATGCCAATTTGAAAACCGTTCGTTTCACTTTTTAGCGGATTTTGTTACGTTTTTGCGATATCATGCTGACAAGCAGAGGTGTGAAAGGCCCGACTCCGGTCGGGCCTTTTGCCATTTCGAGCAATTTCAATGTTGTTTCGCGGCGCCAAGATTTTATCCGGAGGAACCGTGCCCAACTCAGTCCAAGACCAAGAACCTTCACCGATTCAAACTTTCGGTGTGGTTCTGCCTCAGTTGATGGTCGAAGCGATCTTCGATCAGAGTCACCCGAATCAACTGCGTCTGCATACGTGGGACGGGCACAGAGCCGCGACGCCACCAACTGTAAGCCGTCGCGGTTGCACGTATGCGGCTGCTCCAGTCGCAGCCGGTCTTTCTCGTGCGGTTCGTTTTCCAGGCTCGAGCAAGTCATTCGGAACGGCGGCACAACTGACTTCCTCGATGCTGAAGTTTCTGGGCCGTTACGCCAGTCTGCCGCCGGATGTGGCGGCGCTCATCGTTGCGTTCGCTCTTTCCAGCTGGTTCGTGGACTGCTTCCCCGTTGCGCCATCCCTGTATTTGCTGGGCCCCGACAACGAGGCGACCCTTTTGCTGCGCCTTATGGGATGTCTCTGCCGCCGCCCTATTTTGCTGAGTGAGGTCGACATCGCGGCCCTTGGTACTTTACCCCGAGATCTAGAATCCCACCCTGCTGGTCAACCAGCGCGAGCTCGGGACGGCGCGTGACTCGAGTGCTGTTGGCTGCCAATGACCGGCATTTCGCGATCGCACGCGGTAAGGGTGAGATTCTACGCCTATGGAGCCAAGGCCTTCGCCTCCGTTCCCGAATTTGCGGACGCAACCGGCGTGCGGGTCAGCCTCTCACCAACCGCAGGAGCCGCTACCGACGCTCACTGATGCAAACGAGAGAGAAATTGCGAACGACTTTCAATCGAAGTTACTTCGCTTCCGCATGGTCAACCGCCAGCGTGTGTGCGATGCGGAACTCGATACGCGAGTTTTTGTTCCTGCGATGCGAGAGGAGGTGCGGGCTTGGCTTGCGCCCATTTGCGATTGTCCGGATTTGCAGAAATCCGTGACCAGTTCCCTTTGCAACGTCGTCAAGATGTCCAAGGAGATCGGCTATCCAACGACCAATGCGTGGTCGCCGAAGCTGCACTGTTCTTCTGTCACAAGCCGAGACACGGATCACTTTTTCATTGGAGACCTGGCAGAGACAGTAAATGATTTGCTCAAGGGGCGTCATGATGACCGCGTGCTCACGGATAAGAAGGTGGGACTGCTGCTTCGTGCTCTGGGAATTCACGGGGAGCGGGTGATGAAGGGTTATAAGAGTTTCGCTCACAGACGCCGTCCGCGAGAAAATCCACCGCGTCGCGGAGGCCTATCAGGTCGTCTCCGTACAAGCCGGTATCGCACGGTGCGATTATTGTGCTAGCGGAAGGGGAAATCGGAAGACAAATTAAGGATGCACGTCATGCACGTATGTACGTTAAATTTGATTACATAGATTCTTTTGGGATCACCCACGATTGGTTTTCAAACGGAGGTTATCATGCAGAACAATCGAAACTGCACAAAGCGCCTTGCTGCGTCTCTCAGAGAACTCGCAAGCTTAGGAAGCTCGGTTGACCTTTCAGCGGCGGATACTGAAGATGGAGCGGCTGATATTGAAATCGAGCAGGCCGGCGGTATTTCCGAATCAAGAATCTTTGAATTACCCAATGGGCTTACGGGTTACATGCTTTACTTAGTTGTGACCAATCAGACGTCGCGCGCAATGTATTCTCGCGACGTTACACTTCGCGTTTTGTGGGAAGACTCCTTGTTCCAATGGATTCCAGATCCGCGCGAGATGGGGAACTCCGAGTCTTACCGCTTTCCAGGCAAAGGCTCACCTGAGTTTCCTCGGGAACAAGTCCTCAACCATGTTCTGTTGGAAGGCAGGGCCTTGACGCCGCGGCGTCCTTGGGAAGGCTGGCTTTTGGCGACCGGCAGGCCCATGCCAGAGCAACCGCTACGCGACCGACAATGGCTCGACGCGACGCTCGCCATCCTCGCGTCCAATCGTGTTGAGTACTTCGAGACCATTCGCTTGTGCACGGAACGCCTAGCGCTGAAGCCAAAATTTGCGCTGCGGGTAAAGGGAAACTTGTTTGAAGAATCCGATGGACTGCCTAGACCTTCCAGTCACAGCTCACAATTTGCCCAAGGCTCTAGTAACTTGAGAATCGACGATACAGACTCCGGGACAGCAGCGACTGATAAGACTCGCTAGCATTTTCAACCACGTGGGCAGTAGAACTTTCGGCGGCACCACGACACCAAGCGAGTAGTCATGTGTTCTAAAGTACATACGCATGGATTCCGAGAACGAAGGCCGACGCCCGTAGTGGGCAATTCGAGCTAGGGTGAAGCTACGACTCGGCAGGTACGTTTTCCCTTGCCTACGAAAAATCGAAAGTGCCGGTTGCAACTGGCTGCGAATTACCGGACCGCGCAAGGCCAAATGGTGGCGCGGTCAAGAATGGGATCTCGACATCATCAGGGTTTAGCTAGCAGCTCGATTTGTTTCTCCTTCTTGCCTGCGATACCCGACTTTTCGACGCTCGAGCCGTGGCAGGACGAATCAACCGGAGGAATGCGACCGTGGGTAACTTTAAGACCAAGTTTTGCTACACTATGCGCGCCGCTTCTTCGTCTACGACTTTAGCTTTCGCTGTTTCGTCTGATCTTCTCGATCGTCTCGAGAAACGCTTCGCAGCTTTACCTCGGCAGTTCTAGTTGATTTCACGTCCTTCCGTAACCCGGGACCGCGACGGTCTGGTGTTACTTTTGATTTTAGAAGTAACGCCTGCGCTATCTATCGACTTTTCGGATAGATGCGTTGTCGGGGATTGAACTGGGACGCCGAGAGAAAATCTTCAGCCGGCAATTCTGATATTTAAGATTTTCTGGGCCCCCGCTGTTCCTCTGGCCGCAAGGGATTAGCCATCCCTATCCCCGTTTGCAAAGGATTTTCATGCTGAGGATTGGCGTCTTATTATTAGCGGCCCTGTTTCTGGTGGGATGCGGCGGAGGCAGCATGCCCTTCACTCCTCCTCATAGCGGATCGACCGGCGGCACTGGTTCCGGTACGGGTTCAGGCAGCGGATCGACAGGTAGTGGCAGCGGAAGCGGCACCAGCAGTGGATCGGGTAGCGGAACCTCGAGCAGTGGGTCTTCCGGCACGGGCACTCAGGCAGCGGCCGTCGAGCTCCGGTTCTTCCGGCACTGGCACTTCAGGCAGCGGCTCGTCGGGCTCCGGTTCTTCCGGCACTGGCACCTCAGGCAGCGGCACATCGAGCTCCGGTTCTTCCGGCACTGGCACTTCCGGTAGCGGCACTCGGGCTCCGGTTCTTCCGGCACTGGCACTTCCGGCAGCGGCACCTCGAGCTCCGGTTCTTCCGGCACTGGCACTTCCGGCAGCGGCACGTCGGGCTCCGGTTCTTCTGGCACTGGCACTTCAGGCAGCGGTACGTCGGCTCCGGTTCTTCCGGTAGCACGCCTTCCGGGACGGTTGGCCCGAGTTCGTTCACCTTCTCCGGGTACGATTGGCACACCGACAGCGGTACTGCGCCGCCTGTTGGCAACGCGAATGGAAACGTGGGCACCTTTGATCCCAATAACGTGATTGTCGGATCGGAGCTGGTATTGGCTCTTACGCAGACTCAGAGTGGCAGCCAGATTCTTTCCAGCGGCGCGGAAGTCGTCAGCACGCAGAAATTCAGCTATGGCACATTTGAATTCACCTCCCGCGTAGCGGGTGTGTATTCCGGTTCCGTAACCACGGGGTTTCTTTACGCCACCAACTCGGAAACTGAAATTGATATGGAACAGGTCGGCAACAAACCGGATGCTGTCGACTGCACGAACTGGCACGGTGTATCAAACTTCCAGGACACGCAGGTTTTTGGATATGACCAGGGCAACAGCCATGATTTCAAGATCGTCTGGCAGCCTGGCTACGTGGACTGGTACGTTGACGGCACATTGGTGGTGCATCACACCCAGGCAGTACCCAGCGCTCCGGCTCCGTTTCTGTTCAGCGCCTGGGGAACGAACAGCTCTTCATGGGGAGGTACGGCCACGATCGGACCGACTCGTTACATGTACATCAGCAACTTCAAATACACGCAATAGCCGGCTTTCGTAATCTGATTTGCCTCTGGCAAATGAAGGGGTGCGGGTGAACGCACCCTTTAACTCAGCCCTCGAATCCTGAGCTCAACGTTTGCTGGCGAAGAATTCCGCGGTTCGTTCGACCACCATCTTCTGCTGTTCCTCACTCATCATAGGGAATATGGGCAGACGCCAGGACCTGCTGGCTGGCTTCTTCCGACTCCGGAAATGCTCCGGCGTGATAGCCCAAATCAGCGAAGGCAGGTTGCAGATGAAGCGGCGAAGGATAGTAAATCTCCGTGGGTATTCCAGAATTGCGTAAATATTCTCGCAACTGGTCGCGCTTCGGCGTGCGAATCACGAACTGGTTGTAGACGTGGAATAGCCCCTCAGGCTGTACCGGCAAGCCAATGACCTTCTCCAGGCCGGCCTTCTGAAACAGCTGGCGATAGCGATCGGCGTTGCGCCGGCGAGCCTGGGTCATGCTCTCCAGATGCTTGAACTTCACCAGCAGGATGGCGGCTTGCAGGCTGTCGAGGCGGCTGTTCATCCCCAGCAGATCGTACTGATATTTCTTGCGGCTGCCATGGTCGCGCAACACGGCGATGCGTTCGGCCAGCTCGGGATCGTTGGTCGTGATCATCCCTCCGTCGCCGGCCCCGCCGAGATTCTTTGACGGGAAAAAGCTGAAGCAGCCGAGGGCGCCGATGTTCCCTACGTATTGATCGTGGTAGCGGGCGCCGATGGACTGGGCAGCGTCTTCGATCACCGGCAGATTGTGGGCGCGCGCAATCGCGTTGATCTCTTCCATCTCGGCCGAGAGACCGAAGAGATGGACCGGCATGATCGCCTTCGTCCGCTTGGTGATGGCTGCTTCCAGAAGCTTTGGATCCAGGTTGTAGGTTTCGCGGTCGATGTCCACGAATACAGGTTTGGCTTTCAGGCGGGCAATGCTGCCGGCGGTGGCTACGAAGGTAAAAGGCGGGGTGATGATTTCATCCCCGGAATCGACGCCCAGCGCCATCAGCGAGAGCAGGATCGCATCCGACCCTGACGCACATGCGAGGGCGAAACGGGAACCGATGAAGGCCGCGATTTCGGCCTCCAGTTGCTTCACTTCGGGACCCATGATGAAGAGCTGGCTTTCCAGGACTTTGTCGACGGCAGCCCGGATGTCCTGCTTCATGGTCGCGTATTCGGCCTTCAGATCGAGAAATGGAAAGAGCATTCGTGCTGATTGTAATGGAATTGGTTTGTCTGGCGCGGGCACCCTGGCGGATGAGGGTCTAGGCTAAGTCAAAATCAACGGCAAGAGCGACATCAACGTCAAAGGCGGCGGACAAGAGTGTCCGTCCTACACTTGCGTTTGCCACTCGGACAGTGACCTTCGTACTCAGGCGGGGCTGGATTATCGCCGTATAATCAGTGTAATCCGAAGGATTTTGCGCAAAGGATAACGATTAGGGTGGACCCTGTTTTGGCATCGGCGATTTTCATTCTGGGGCTGGCCTTTGGCAGCTTCCTGAATGTGTGTATCTACCGCTTGCCGCGGGACTTATCCGTGGTGAAGCCGCGGTCGGCCTGTCCTGGATGCGAACAGCCCATCAGCGCTTACGACAATATTCCGGTGTTGAGCTGGCTGATTTTGCGGGGGCACTGCCGCCACTGCAAGACCTATATTTCGTCGCGCTATCTGATTGTGGAAGTCCTGACTGGGGCAGCCTTTCTTATTTGCTACGCGCGCTTCGGCGCCAGCCTCGCAACCGTCAAGTATTGCGCTTTCGGATTCCTGATCCTCGGACTGATCTTTACCGACGCCGAAACCCAGCTCCTGCCCGACAAGATGACTTTACCCGGCCTGGCGCTTGGACTGGCCTTCAGCCTGGTGGTGCCGGTCAATGATCTGGCTTCGACGCTTTTGCCCGGCGTGGTATCTCTGCCGGTGAGTTCCGATGTTTCCTGGCATCTGCTGTCCCTGGTGGACTCCGTCCTCGGCGCTGTCGTCGGGGCTTCGTTTATCTACGGCGCGGGTGCTATTTACCTGCGGGCACGTGGCGTGGAAGGCATGGGATTCGGCGACGTGAAACTGATGGCGATGATCGGCGCATTTCTCGGCGCCAAGCTGACCATCTTCACTTTGTTCTCGGCTTCGATCGCGGGATCGGTGTTTGGCGTATCGACTGTTCTGGCAGTTTGGATCAAGCGCACGCGGCGCCGCATGAAACGTAATCATGAATCCGCCGGAGAGGCGCGGACGTCGGGCCTGGGAATCAGCCGCGATCGCGCTGCGCCGTCATCAGATGCCGTTCGGCGTGTTTCTTGGCGGCATGGCCATGGTGGCTTTGTTCTATGGCAACAGTTTCCTGCACTGGTACTGGGGGTTGCTGTGAGACTGGCGACCAATCCCATTGTTCTGCGTATGGCCTTGGTGTTCGTGGCCGCGGGCTTTGCCTTCATTGTGGGTATGTTGGTGATGCGCCGTATGCGCCGCAGCCTTAGCGAAGAAGGCTCGTTTCCGGATACTCCCTCTGCGCCCGAGAGTTTTCCGCTGCACACCTATCACGCAGTGATCCAGCAACTAAAACAACAGAAGCATGAATTGCAAAGCTTGCAATTGCTGGAACGGCGCCGCGCCAAGACTTCAGAGAATGTAAGCGCTGCCGTACTCTCGCATCTTTCATCAGGAGTGCTGTTCTTTACGCCGAACGGGTTGGTGCGGCAGGCCAACGCCTCGGCGAAACAGATACTGGGCTTTGCTTCGCCCACTGGAATGAGCGCACCTGAAATATTTCGCGATGCCGAATTGCTTTCAGCGTCCGCCGGCGCAGCGCAGGACTTGACCAAAGCGGTCAACGCCGGCCTGCGGGGAGTAAGCCGGTTTCAGCGGATGGAACTCAGCTATCGCACTCCCGCGGGAGACCCGCGTACCCTGGACATCACAGTGAGTTCAGTACCTGCGCCGAATGGCGATGGCGAAGTCCTGGGAGTGGCTTGCGTGATTAACGATCGCACTGAGATGACTGAGATCCGCCGCCAGCAGGAGTTGCGCGGCGAGATGTCCGCCGAAATGGCCCTCGGGCTGCGCAATTCGTTGACCACGATTTCAGGATACGCCCAGCAACTCGCCGCCAGCCGGGACCAGGATTTGGCGCGGCAGTTGGCGGCTGACATCGCTGCCGAGGCGGCACATCTGGATCGTACGATTGGCGGTTTTCTCGCGGGTGCAAGAGCCGCGAGTGCAGGTTCGAAAGTTTGATTTGAATTTGATTGCGTCGATGCTGCTGCGGTTCCATCAGGGCAGCGGGACGGAAAGAGACGGAGCTAACTTATGAAGCGCATGGGATACGTTTTTCTCGCCGAAGTCGTCCTCACGGGCGTGCTGGCCTCGCTGGCAGGCGCGCAATCGCAGCCATTGGGTGACTATGCCCGAAGCGTCCGCAAGGAAGAAAAGCCTGCGTCGGCGAAGAAGTACGACAACGACAATTTGCCAACGTCCGACAAGATCAGCATCGTAGGTCAGACCTCGGACACTGCGGCTGCGGAAGACGCCAACCCGGCGCCGGCCGCAAATGCCGCGACTCCGGCGGAGGGAGCTACCGCTGAGGCGCAAGCGCCGGAGGCTGGCAAAAAAGCGGACGCGCCGGACGCCCAGAAAGCCAATGATGATTGGAAGGCGAAGATTTCCGATCAGCAGGGCAAGATCGATCTGATGTCGCGGGAGTTGGATGTGACCCAGCGCGAGTATCGGCTGCGCGCCGCCGCATTCTATGCCGACGCCGGCAACCGGCTACGCGGCTCGGGCACGTGGGACAAGGAAGACGCCCAGTACAAACAGCAGCTTGCCCAGAAACAAAAAGCGCTGGACGACGCCAAGAAAGCTCTGGACGATATGAAGGAACAAGCGCGCAAAGCCGGTGTGCCGGCCAAGATGCGCCAGTAGACGAAAGGTTCGGATCGAGCAAAGCCTCCGGCGCAAACCGGAGGCTTTTTTCTTGGTATGGGAGCCTGACCCTCACGGACTTTTAGTCGCGACGAGCGCGCCCTGAGCGAATCACTGCACCGGCGCATCCTGCTTCCGGAAGTGATCCAGAATCGCCTCAGCCTGGGAACGCGTCACCACTGATGACAGCGCAGCCGAGTCCGCCTGTTTGATTGCCTGCAAGCTGCCAAAATGTTGCAACAGGCGCCGGGTAGTGCTCTCGCCCACTCCGGGGATCTCCCGCAGTTCGGTGGAGCGGTCGCGAATCTGCCGCCGCTTGCGATGGAAAGTAACCGCAAAGCGATGTGCCTCGTCGCGGATCAACTGAACCAGGTGTAAAACTGGCGAGTGGTGGTCCAGCGCGACTGGTTCGCTCTCCTGACCGTAGACGTAGATAATTTCTTCGCGTTTGGCAATCGCCGCCAGCGGCTGGTTGATGATTTCAAGGGCTTCGAGCGCTTCCGCAGCGGCATGCAACTGCCCCAGGCCGCCGTCGATCAGCACCAGGCTGGGCATCTTCTTGTTCTCTTCCTGAATACGTTTGTAGCGCCGTGTGACCACCTCGCGCATCGACGCAAAATCGTCCACTCCGGTCACGTCGCGAATGATGAACTTGCGGTAGTCCGACTTCTTCATCTGGCCGTCTTCCCAAACCACCATCGAGGCCACGGTTTCTGCGCCCTGGATGTGAGAAATATCGAAACACTCGATGCGTTTCGGCAATTCGGGCAGACCGAGAACATCCTGCAATGCCTCCTGAATTGCTTTGGCATTCGGCTTCATCACCCGGAAGCGCTGGTCATAGGACTGCTTGGCATTGTTCCCGGCCAGGTCTAGCAATGCTCGCTTGTCTCCGCGCTGGGGCACCAGGATGTTCACCCGCATAGGGCGAGCGCCACCGCCCGTCACCTGCTCGGAGAGCAGGTCTTCCAAAGCTTCACGGTCTTCAAAATCCACTGGCGCGTAAATATTTCGGGGAACGTAAGGCTGTCCGATATAGAGCTGATTGAGGAAGGCAGAAAAGAATTCGCCGGGGAGAAAGCCGGTTGCTCGGGCGTTATCGTTTGTGATTTCCTCCGGCAGATCCGCGGAGCCTTGTTCTGGCCGTATGCCGGCTGGCGATGAGCGCATCGGCCCCTGCGTGGGCGGTGGCGGCTTCCGGCAGGTCCTCCCAGAAGAATTCGCGCCGGTCGAGCACTCTGCCGCCGCGCATGTGAAACAGATTTACCGCCAGCATGCCGTTTTCGTAGTGGTAACCGAAAACATCGGCGTCATCGCCTTCGACCGAAGCGATGCGCTGCTTCTCCTGCAACTGATCGACGGTCGAAATCAGGTCCCGATACTTGGCGGCACGCTCGAATTCTTCAGCCTCGGCGGAGGCCTCCATGCGCTGGCGCAGCGAACGCAACAGATCAGTGGGACGGCCTTCGAGAAACAACTTCACATCGCGCACGGCTTCCTGATAGATCTCCGGCGTCGTGAGCGCCTCAACGCACGGTCCCAGGCAGCGTTTGATGTAGTACTGCAAACATGGCCGCGGATGATACCGCGTCAGGTCCACCTTGCAAGAAGGAACCATGAAGTGCCGGTGAATCAAATCCACGATGCGATAGGCCAGGTTCGCCGGAAAATAAGGTCCGTAGTACGAGCTGCCGTCCTTGCGCAAACGACGCGTGACATACACCCGGGGAAATCGCTCGCCCAACGTGAGTTTGACGTAGGGATAAGTCTTGTCATCACGCAGCAGAATATTGAAGCGCGGTTGCTTCTGCTTGATCAGGTGGTTCTCAAGCGCCAGGGCCTCTTTATTGTTGGCTACAACGATGTAGTCAACGTCCACCGCCTCCCGCACCAGGGAATCGGTCTTGGCATCCTCCCATCGTCCCTCGCGAAAGTAGGACGAAACCCGGCTGCGCAGGTTCTTGGCTTTGCCGACATAGATGACTTCGCCCTCGGCATTCTTGTAGAGATACACGCCGGCCGAAGCGGGCAGGCTACGAATTTTCGCCGGAAGATCCATTCGACTGGTCTGCTTTGTATGTATCTATATTAGACGAGAGCAAAGGCTGTCTCGATTCCAGTCGCGAGCTCAACCCTGTCTCACGACAGCAGGAGTCATCGGTGAGGCCACGAGGCCGTGAAGGCCTGGCGCATACAGAAGCTCTCGAGAACGCGGGCATCGGGTAACGCCAAGTGTTTCGCAATTCATTGTCGCGGCATTGTGTTACACTAATGGCAAATGAGTCACACACTAACAATACGTCTTACAGAAGAACTGTTGGCCTGGCTCCGCGAGGTTTCACGTCAAACCGGTTTGCCGGTCGGACGAATCGTTCGACAGCAACTGGAGACCGCTAAGTCTGCGAAGGGGAACCAAAAGTTCCTGCGCCATGCAGGTCAAATGAGCGGCCCATCCGATTTATCCTCTCGCAAGGGATTCTCCCGGCGATGAAAGGGATTGCTGATACCGGCTTTATTGTTGCTTTCGGCAATCGCACCGATAGTCACCATGCGTGGGCGGTTGACCTCGCGCGGACGATTACAGAACCGCTGATTACCTGCGAGCCGGTTCTGGCCGAAGCGGCATTCCATCTGGGATCGAGCGCTTACGTTCTAGCACTGATCAGGGATGAAATGCTCCGCGTCGCATTTGATTGTGCTCGCAACCTGGATCAGTTATCCAGCCTCGCCCGTCGTTATGAAGATCGGAAGCCTGACTTGGCGGATCTATGTTTGGTCCGCATGAGTGAGCTCTATCCCCGTCACTCGGTGATCACGGTGGATGAGAACGATTTTCGGGTCTACCGCCGGAATAAACGGGAAGTCATTCCTACAATCTGTCCTCCGCGTGCATAACTCTGCACCATATAAAATTTCCTCGGTTTATATCGCCTTTGCACGAAAGTTGCTGGCCATACGCGGCCAAGCGTCTGCCTCCATAAATCAGTAAGCCTCAGTCAATAGAATCACTTAGCAGCCACCATAGCGATGGCCTCTGTTGGCATCTTCCGTGCTCTTGTACAATGCGAACGCGAATAGAAGCCCTCTCTGGCTGACCGCGTGAACAGATTTTGGAATCTAAGCAGTTCAGTTGTGTTGAGATGAGCGAGGAAGGAGCCCTCCTACAATGAATCGCACTTCGTTAATCGTTCTACTGGCGACAAGCATGGCGGCTACGGTCGGATGCGCTAGCAAGAACTACGTCCGACAAGAGACCACGCCGCTAATCAATAAAACCAACGAGCTTGATGATCTGACCGCCAAGAACACAAACGCTATTAAGGATGTCGATGCGCGCGCCCAGGCCGGCATTCAGGAAGTAACCGCCAAGGCTGCCGCAGTTGACCAGAAGGCGCAAGCCGCTGCCGACCAGGCTGGACAAGCGCAAACCCAGGCCGACAACGCCGTTCACCGCGTCGATTCGCTGCAGAACACCGTGGCGAACCTGGATAACTACAAGGTCGTGACCGAAACCGCTGTGCACTTCGGTTTTGACAAAGATAACCTGACCAAGACCGCGCAGGAAGCACTTGATCAGCTGGCGACTGACGTCACCAACGCAAAGGGCTACATCGTGACGGTCGAAGGCGGCACGGACTCAGTTGGCAACGCTGACTACAACTATGGCCTCAGCGAGCGTCGCGCCAACGCCGTCATCCAGTACCTGGCATCGAAGCACAGCATCCCGGCCCATAAGATCTATTTGATCGGACTGGGTAAGGACAAGCCGGTGGATTCGAACAAGACCCGTGATGGACGCGCCAAGAACCGCCGCGTGGATGTCCGACTCATGACCAATTCGGTCGACGCGACTCCGGCACAGCCTGCAACGACTGCTCCCACGGCTCCGCCGTCCATGTAAAGTTCCTCCTACGAGGATTGCTTTCACTCCCCGCTGCTCCACGTACTCCGTGGAGCAGCTTTTTTTGTGTCGGGCGTCGGGAAATCGTCGTTGGTCCTTGGCCTTTGGTCGTTGGCCAAGGCGCAATGGATTTGCCAACGACCAAAGGCCAATGACCAACGACGATTCTCGGAGTTACAATAGATCGATGCTGCGATGGGTTTCCTTGCTGGCGCTGTGCTTAAGTCTGGGCCTCTGGTGCGCCGCCCAGAGCCAGCCCGGCGAACGGGATGCGAATCAGAACCAGGCGCCGCCACGATCCGAGCGCAGCAAGGAAGCCGGGGAGAGTTCCAGCCGCGACACCAGAATCGACCTGAGTCCGCCCGCCAACGACGCCAAGGAGCATCCTCACAGCACGATCCCTGAGGACGAAGGTGGAGACAATTCATCCGCTGATGTTCAGGAGTTCCATCCCTTCGATCCGCATCGCGCCGCGAAGGACATTGAGGTTGGAGACTTTTACTTCAAGAAGAAGAATTACGGCGCGGCGCTGGAGCGCTACCGCGAGGCGCTTTTCTACAAGCCCAATGATGCTTTGGCCAATTTCCGAATGGCCCAGGCTTTCGACAAACTTGCCCGAGTCGATGAGGCCATCGAACACTATCGAAGAGTATTTGAAAATCCTGCCTACAGGTCCTCAGGCCGAAGAGGCGAAAAAAGCCCTCGAGAAACTCAGGGCCATCTCAGAGAAAAACCAGGCCCAGCAGTAGATATCTCTCACTTATCGGTCCGTCATCCTGAGCGGAGCAGAAACGTTCGCGGGCGAAGTTTCTGAGGGCGAAAGGCCTCTATACTCCTACAGCATCGCCCATCAGGTAGGTTCGTTCGCCGCAGCCACGCACGGACCTATTTTTCCACCCGAATAAAATCTCCGCTGGAGGCGTTCACCGCAACTCTCAGCTTGTAGTCGTCCCGGCTGTTCCCGTAGATGACGTGCCATATGAGCTCATTCGTGGCCTGGCTCCAATCGAGAACATAAACAATCGGAGTGTCCGGAGACTTGGCCTGCAGTTTGTCGCCGCCATGTTTCTGGGCGACCTCCAGTGCCTTGTCAGAGTCGATCTTGAGGAAAGCGACGTCAAAAATCTGGGTGGAAGTATTGGTCGGACTATAGGTGTCTTCGGTGCCGGGATTGATGCCGCGGTCAGAGGATGCTTCTCCCGACCAGGTGTAGGCCTTCACTCCGCGTTGCGCGGGAGATCCGAACGAGGCCCGCCACACTCCGGACTTTCCGTCTTTGCCCTTGGAATCGTCTGTGATCATCGATTCGATGCGATAGGGTTGCGCATCGCGCGCCCAGCCACGGGCAGCGATGTAGATTTTCTGGAAGGCGGCCCGTCCGGTGAGAAATTCGGCGGGCTTGGGCTGAGGCTTCTCCACTTGCGCCGGCTTGGCCGGCTCCGACGAACACGCCGTCATCATCATCAAACCAATCATTAAACCAACGATCTGCCCCATCAGCAGCGCAGGCGTTGCCATCAGCAACTTCTTCATAGCCACCTTCCCCTGATTCGCGCGAAATTTTGCAACTGGAAATGTCGGGGCCTATTCTACTAGAGAGAGCAATTCGAGGGACTATGGATTCGTATCTGGAACGTTTACGACAAGCAGTCGCCTCTGCGACGCAGGGCTTGTGCGATAAAGACCTCACGCGCCGGACCGACGGGAAGTGGAGCCCAGCCGAAGTGCTCGAACATCTCTATCTCACCTACACCGGAACTTCAAAGGCCTTCGAACGCTGCCTGAAGGCGGGCAAGCCATTGGCCAGTGTCCCGACTCTCAAACACAGAGTGGCTGCAATCCTGGTGACTGAGTTCGGGTATTTTCCCGAGGGACGGAAATCACCCGATCATGCCTGCCCCAAAGGAATCTCTCCGGAGAAAGTGGTCGCAGACATCTGTCCGCAAATTGAGGCCATGGACAAGATCATCGCGCAATGCGAAGAACTCTTTGGTCCGCGGCAAAAAGTGCTCGACCATCCCGTCATGGGACCACTCACTGCAAGCCAATGGCGAAAGTTTCACTGGATCCACGGGCGGCATCATATCGCGCAGATCTTGGAGCGGAGAACTTCGTGAATGTCAGGATTGGGGATACTTCCTGACTTTCCTCTAGACAGCTGAGACGCTTCCTTGGGATCGCTCTTCAGAAGAATCCTTGAGGCTTCGCCAGATCAGCCATGCGACTGTTGTCAGCATTCCCATCCAGCCTAGAAAACTCACGACCGCTGCGATCCGTGTGTCGAATTGCAGCACGCCCAGGCTGGAAAAAATGGTATGCCAGTCGTGTTCGATGTAGTCGGAGTCACCGGCAGTGACCAGGGGCAGAAGCATGGCGCGAGCGTCGGCCATATAGGTTGCGGTGTAGAGCCAGTTTTCGAAGAAAAAGAATGAGCAGAAAGCAAAAGACGTCGTCTGTCTCTGACTGAAGAAATAGGCTGCCAGCAGAAAAGGGACCAGCCATTGCAGGATTGTTCCTCCCCACAGGCCCAGAGTTTGGCCAAACCAACCAAAGAGCAGGTGGCCTCCTTCGTGGACTACCAGGTTCGCAAGATCAATGAAGAGAAATCCGCCATGCTGGCCAAACGCGTACACCAGAAATCCCAAATAAAAGATAAGCCAGGCAGCGACGGTGTAGCGTGACGTGGGGCGCCAGTCCTGTGCAAGTATTGCCCGCAAGTAGTCGCCCATCCGCCGGATTGTAACGGGAACGCAATGTTCGAGACAGGTTACGGCGGTGCTCCGGCGTCGGGGCACCCGGATGAACTACTGAGTAGACTCTCTACAGACCTCTGGGCCGTATAATCCTGCTAGTTGAACCGCCTTTACTTAAGTCGGCGGTGCAACATCCCAACGCCAATATGTGGATGAAAGCTCATCAATGGGTCGTGACACTAGGGCTTCTGGCCCTGGTGATCGCGGCTGCCGTAGGTCTGATACTGACCCGCCAGTCAGCGCAATCGGGCTCGGCTCCGACTGGACGCCGGCCTCCGATCGTAGATGAGCAACCCCTGAAAACTGCGCGCGCCGTGGCTTCCCTCGCCTCGGACTGGGACGAGCAACGATATTCGCGGCAGGCGCTGAAACTCGCCGACCATTCCGTAGACGTTGCGTTCAGCTACGAGATGCGCCAGGCCACTGAGCATCCGGCCCCGGCGACGCCCGAGAGCAAAAAGTTATTTGCGAAAGCCGATCAGGCCCAGGCCGCGGTCACGGCCGATCACGCGAGAATCGACCAGCTGCAAAAGCAACTCACCAGCGTGAAAGATGAACACACGCGGGACACGCTTCAGCAGCAGATTGATTTGACCAAGGCGCAACTGGAGCTGGATCAGGATGAACTGGAAGATGTAAAAGGAGACCTGGTCCGCTCCGGAGCCGACCGGCTCAGCAGAATTCAGCGCCAGTTCAATCGCCACGAGGCGACACAGAAAGAATACGAAACCAACAATCCCCAGACTGCAACAGGCGTTGCAGCCGGCGGGACGAATAACAGCACTCAAGCAGGATCCACTTCAGCCCTGGCGCAGTTCGCTGCGTGGAATACTTTGCGCGGCAAAAGCATCCAGTTACAACAGGCCCTTGACGAGGCCAAGCAGGCCGCCGCCAAGCTGAGAGACAGCCACCAGGGTCTGGAATCACAAGTTGCCATGGAGGTTTCTAATAAGGAAGCGATTGCCGAGCAGGCCAAAAGCGGGATTGCGGCCACTTCGAGCGACGGGTCCGGTTCCTCCTCATCGAGCAGCACTGCCCGAGCTATCACTTCCCTGCACCAGATTTCAGTTGACCAGAAAGACCTCAGCGATCTCGATAAGCGCATTCAGGACCAGGATGATTTGACCACCGCGTACAGCAGCTGGGTTGATCTCGTAAAGACCCGTCAGAGTGCGGTTCTGCACGACATGCTGCAATCCGCGATGCTGATTTTGCTGGTGGTATTTGCGGTGTATCTCGGCAACCGTCTGGTGGATCATTTCTTCGTCGGACTGGCGGTGGAGCGCACCCGTCTGCATACCCTGCGCGGAGTGATCCGGTTTGCAGTGCAAGGTCTGGGCTTGTCAGTGATTCTTATCATTCTCTTCGGCATGCCCAATCAGCTTTCGACAATTATCGGCCTGGCTGGTGCCGGACTCACGGTTGCGTGCAAAGACTTCATCATGGGATTCATTGGCTGGTTCCTGTTGATGGGACGCAATGGATTGCGAGTCGGTGACTGGGTGGAGATCGATGGAGTGGTAGGCGAGGTTGCCGAAATCGGTTTGTTGCGCACGGTGTTGCTCGAAACCGGCAACTGGACCGACAGCGGGCATCCCACTGGACGCAAAGTCGCGTTCGTAAATAGCTTCGCCATCGAGGGTCACTTCTTTAACTTCTCGACCACGGGACAGTGGCTGTGGGACGAACTCGAAATCCTGGTGCCGGCAAGTCAGAATCCCTACCCGGTGATTGATGCCATCCAGAAAATGGTGACCGAGCAGACCAAGGACAACGTGGCCGACGGCCGAACAAGAGTGGCAGAAGGCCGCCAGTCGTTATCGGGCGCAGCCAGTTTCGGCCGCGCCGGCAGTCAGCCTGCGGCCGACAAGTTCTGGCATTGAAGTGCATGTGCGCTACATCACGCGTGCAGGTGAGCGGCACGCGACGAAAACTCGCTTGTACCAGTCGCTGGTGGAGTTGCTGCACGCGCGGCAGGGCGAACCGGCAACGGCGGCTACTGCAAAAGCAGCCCGCTAAGAGGCAGATTCCTCAGAGTTCCCACTTCTTTCCGCAACATCTTTCAACAGACCCTTTTTTGTGGCGTCCGGCAGATGCGACCCGTGCAGTATCTCGCGCACCAGCTCGCGAGGCAGGGAGCGGGAAAATTCCAATGCCCGGCTCAGTGGCGTTTTCTCATTGCGCAACAGGGCGATGCGGACTTCGCGCCGCGGTGCCCACTTCTCATGATGGCAGACAGCTCGAACGAATGCCGCTGGCGCATTTCGGCGCATCAGAGCTTTGATAACTGCCGACTCCGTTAGGCGGGAATTTTCCAGCGCGGCGTGAATCACCCGCGTCTCGGAATCTATCAGTAAGGCGGCGGCGACTCTTCCCGATGCCCGGCGCGCCAGCGACAACCGTTCCCCCTGCGATAGTCTCTCCAGCCGATTGATGAGAGACTCTTCGGCCGACATTTTGATGTCGGCTGGAACCACTGGGGTGAGAGCCACTTGCATGAGGTCGAATGTAAACAGGTGCCTCACCATGGGGACCGAGATGTGTCGCGGCGTTCGGGGATGCTCGACCAGCGCCAACTTCACTTTACGGCTCTTCATGATGACGGTATTCCGGCTGAGGCGATCGAGTACCTGAGTGGGCAGATCACTTCGCTTCAAGAGAACCAGAGCCAGATCTTCGGTGAGCGAGGGATCAGATGCTGCGGCGATTAACGTTTCAAGGGATGCACTGCGAACGGATTCATGCAGAGGAACGTCAGATGGTTCAGGAGCAGGTGCAGTGCGGGCCGCAGTTGAATTGGAAGAAGACATGAGTTTCTAGACCACGCGCATATCGGCTATAAGCGGTTGCCATGGGCAGCCGCGAAGCGGCGAAAGAATATAGCCCAGGGCGTAAGCCCTGGGTAAGAACGATCACGGCCCAGCTCCGTAGGAGCGAAAGAAGCCACCGCCACGAACCGGTCGCCCTTCCCAATAAACCGCCGTCGAGCCCTGCCATCGAATCCTTTATTCGACGTGACCTATTTCCTTACGCCTTTGCGCGCGATCTCTAGCGCCCCGCGAACCGGCTCAATCACACCCGGATTGAGGACCGCGTCCGGGCACTCTGCACGAAGACTATTGTAAAAAACCTGGCGCACCAGCGCGGAACTACCGAAGACACCTCCGGACATGGCCACCGGAACTGATCCGGAGTCCGGAAACAAACGCCGGATGACGATGCCTGCAAGATTCGCCAATCGAGTTCCAGCTCGGTCAAAACATCACGCGCGACCGGATCGCCGGAATCCGCCAGCGCCAGCACGGATGGAAACAGGGCAGCGAAATCCGGCGGTGGCGTGGCATTTGCAGCCAAGACCAACTTTTCTCTGCTGTCGATCTTCCACGATTTCATCAGGCCGTCGAGCATCGGCGCATGCTCAGTCGTGATTTTCATCCCATGCGCGCAGAGCAGGCGGCAACGGCAGTTCGGCCGATCCAGTGGCCCGATCCTTCGTCGGAAATGGCGAAGCCCCAACCACCGGCGCGTGCAATTTGGCCTTCGCGGCTTCGGCCGTAAGCAATCGAACCAGTACCGGCAATCACGATTACACCCGGGCCGTCGCCGAATGCGGCTTCGAGGGCGATCACCATGTCTCCGACGACGGTGATTTCATCCGGATCGATTGAGCGGTGCATTCCTTCGCCAGAGATTATTTCCGAGATCATGGCTCGTACCGGTTGGCTGACCTCGGAACGGGCGGCTCCGGCAAGACCAACGCAGACTCTGGTGATCTCTGACGGCTTTAGATTGGCAACCGTGCAGGCCTGACGGATCGCGCTGGCCAGCGACTCGCGGGCTTGCGCCTCGCCGACGCGGACCACGTTGCTTCCGCCGGCCGTCCCCGTGCCGAGGACCGAGGTTTCGTCGCCGATCAGGCAGGAAGTCTTGCTGCCGCCGCCGTCGATGCCGAGGAAGATCGCCACGAGCGTAGTTCTATCACAAGAGTTTGGCTTCCCTGCCGACACCGAAGTACCAGCGTTTATGACAACCTCGCGCTTGACGAGATAGGTACCCCGCGACAGATTCGGTGACCTTCGTTCCTGTGGCCCGCTACTCTGGGATGGCATCATTCGGCGAGGGCGAGAGCCTGCGACGCATCGAAGCGGCCTCGCGACAGCTGGCGGGACGCCGGCACTACGGTCCGATTTATGGTTCTCGACAAACTCGATCTCGCGATTATCGCGCTTTACTTGTGCGGGATCACTCTGTTCGGACTGCGCTTCCGCAAGAAGCAGCGCACGCTGCGCGACTACTTTCTCGCCGACCGCAATATTCCCTGGTGGGCGATTGCGCTCTCCATCGTCGCGGCTGAAACCAGCACGCTCACCATCATCAGCATTCCCGGTCTGGCTTACGATACCAATCTGACGTTTCTGCAGGTGGTGCTGGGATATGTCGTCGGACGCGTCATTATCAGTTTCGTTTTGCTGCCCCATTACTTTCGCGGCGATCTCTACACCGCTTACGAATTGATCGAACGCCGCTTCGGCACGCAGGCTGCGCTCGCTGACGGCCGGCCTGTTTCTGGTGACGCGCGCGGCGGCGGAAGGAGTGCGCGTCTACGCCGTTTCGATCGTGGTTGCCATCGCGCTGGGGACGGGCGAAGTTGCATCGATCGCGATCATCACGCGCGCTGACGCTGATCTACACCTTCGAAGGCGGACTGGCGGCGGTGATCTGGACCGACGTGGTGCAGACCGTGATCTACGTCGGCGGAACACTGGTCGGGCTGTTCACGATTCTGCATCTGGTACCCGGAGGATGGCCGGCGATTCATCACCTGGCGGCGAACGCGGGCAAGCTGCAGGTCTTCGATTTCACGCCCGACTTCTGGAAGCCTTACACGTTCTGGGCGGGACTGATTGGCGGAGCATTTCTGACCACCGCCAGTCACGGCACCGATCAACTGATCGTGCAGCGCCTGCTGGCGGCACGGAACCAGCGGCAGTCGGTGACTGCGCTGCTGTCGAGCGGAGTCGGCGATTCTCTTCCAGTTTGCGCTTGTTTCTGATCGTCGGGGTCATGCTGTTCGCGTTCTATCACGTGCCTTCGGCGACTTTCGGAAGGGCGGACCGGATTTATCCCGACGTTCATCGTCAGCCAGATGCCGCACGGAATTTCCGGATTGCTGATTGCGGCGATTCTGGCGGCGGCGATGTCGAACCTGAGCGCCGCGCTCAATTCGCTTTCTTCCACTTCGATCATGGATTTTTATCTGCAACGGCATCCGCAGATCGATGAACGCGCGCAAGATTCGGCTTTCGCGGATCGCGACTTTGTTCTGGGCGCTGGTGTTGTTTGGGCTGGCGGTGCTGTCGCTGCACAAAGTCGGCCGCGTGATCGAGGTGGGATTGCAGATCGCGTCGGTCGCTTATGGCGCGTTGCTGGGAGTCTTTCTGCTCGGAGTGCTGACCCGGCGCGCCAATCAGACACGGAGCCATGGTCGGAATGCTGTTCGGGTTCGTGACTGAACTTTATCTCTGGCTGGATACGAAGGTGCCGTGGACCTGGTACGTGGCGATCGGGACGGTGGTTACGTTCGCGGTGGGATATGCGGTGAGTTTGGGCGTACAGAAAAAGCTTTAACCGCAAAGGATCGCGAAGGAATCCGCAAAGGTCGCAAAGGAAAAACTAGGCGAAGGCCCAATTTGGGATTGCTTCTGATTTTCTTTGCGTTCTTTGCGGATTCCTTCGCGTCCTTTGCGGTAAGCTTTTGCCTTGCCCAGCCACGACCTCACCCGCGAAATCATCGGCGCTGCGATCAAGGTCCACCGCGAACTGGGACCGGGACTACTGGAGTCCGCGTACGAGGCCTGCCTGGCTCACGACCTTCGAAAGTTGGGCATGAAAGTTGAGACGTCAGAAACCAGTGCCGCTCATCTACGAACGGCGTTAAGCTTGATTGCGGATTTCGAGCAGACCTGGTCGTGGAAGGTAAAGTCGTTGTCGAGACCAAATGCAAAGACGCGCTGCATCCGGTTGACGACGCTCAGCTCCTCTCCCACCTTCGTCTTGCTGAAGATTCCGGTTGGATTGTTAATCAACTTCCACGTCGTATTTCTCAGAGACGGCATCAAGCGGATGGTCAACAACTATCGCGAGCCGATGGGTCTCGTTATTTAACCGCAAAGAACGCGAAGGATTCCGCAAAGGTCGCTAAGACGTCAATCTCCCGTATATACTTTCCCCTCCTGATCATGGCCCGCCCCACCGAACTTGCTCGTGATCTCCGTTTAAGTCATGCCACGGCGATCGTGGTCGGCACCATTATCGGCAGCGGAATCTTTCTGGTTCCCGCCGAGATGATGCAGGCTGCCGGCTCGGCCAAGCTGGTTTATCTGGCCTGGCTGGTGGGCGGATTGCTTTCGTTCTTTGGAGCACTGACTTACGCCGAACTGGGCGCCATGAAGCCGCAGGCGGGTGGCGAATATGTTTACATCCGCGATGGTTACGGCCCCCTGGCTGGATTTCTTTACGCGTGGACATGGTTTCTCATCGCGAAGCCGGCTTCGATTGCGACGCTTGCCACCGGATTCGTTCGCGTGCTGGGAAACTTCCCTGCTCTGAGCTTCTTCTCCCACAATTTTCTTTCTGCTCCGTTTCCGGTTACATATGGACAGCTGGTCGCAGTAGCGCGCGGCCACATTGATGTCGATCCTCAACTACATCGGGATCAAGAAGGCTGGCGACTTTCAACTGGTGTTCACGTTTCTGAAAGTCGCCATCATTCTCAGCATCGTGGTGATCGGATTCAGTTACAGCGGGGGAAGTTGGCAGAATTTTGCCGGCACTTTTACCGGCGCGAAGGGCGGAATGGCCGGGTTCATGGCCGCACTTGTCGCCGCGCTGTGGGCTTACGACGGCTGGAATGACCTGAACATGGTCTCGGGAGAAATCAGCAATCCCGAGCGCAACATTCCGCGAGCATTGATTTTCGGTGTGGCGCTGGTCGGTGTTCTGTACATGCTGGTGAATGCGGCGGTGCAGTACGTGCTGCCGGCTGGCGCGATTGCTGCCGCACCCCGGCCTGCTTCGGATGCCATGGCTGTCGTCCTGGGCAGTTTGGGGGCAGGACTGGTTTCGGCCGGCATGGCGCTCTCGATGCTGGTGGCGATGAATGGCACGGTCATGAGCGGCGCGCGCGTCCCGTACGCCGTGGCTCGGGACCGTTATTTCTTTTCGGCGCTGGCGGAAGTGCATCCCCGTTTTCGCACTCCGTCGGTCGCGATTGTCGTGCAGGCGATTCTCGCGATCGTTCTTCTGCTGTTGGGGGGTAGTTTCAGGCAGTTTTTCTCGCTGGCGATTTTCGCTGAGTGGCTTTTTTACATGATCGCCGGCACCACGGTATTCGTGTTTCGTCGTCGCGATCCCGAGGCCGTTCGGCCCTACCGGGTCTGGGGATATCCTGTGGTTCCGGCCCTGTTTGTTCTGGCTTCTGCCGTGCTGTTGTACTTCACTTTTCGGGACAACTATCCCAATTCGGGACTCGGCTGCCTGGTGATTCTGGCGGGGATACCTGTTTTTTACGCTTTTGCCCGGCGGCGCCGGTCGAATACCTGAAATCCTGCCCTCGAGTCCGGAAATGGTACCGAAGTTCAGAGTGTGTACTCTGTTTGGGCATTACGAGGGTTACCGAAGGACACCCCCGCAGGGCACGTTTACCCCTCCCCTTTCTCTCGTACCGTAGAAGCTCCACCCCAGCACTCCTCCCCAGGCTCGGGTTTCAAATTCTGGAGTTCATTGCATGGCTACGTCTGAAGGCTTTCAGTTAGGAATTCTGCCGGAGCGCAGGATGGATCGGCGCGCGCTGGCGGCCAGCTACGGCCTTTTGATCTTTCTTCTGCTTGTCCTGGTTAACATCGGCTGGATCTGGCCGGACAGCTTGAACATTGCCCGGCAGTACCACGTCACGGAACTGATTCCGATGCCCAGTCTGCAGCCGGAACCGCTGAAGGTAAAGACTCCACCGCCAGTGTTGAAGGCGAAGCTGTTGCCCAAGGCTCCGGTATTTGACGCTCCCAAACTGACCGTACCGAAGGAGATTCGCACACCCCGTCCTCAGCAACCGGACGTGGCGCCACCCAAGATTGAAGTCAATAACTTGCACGCCTTCGATCGTCAAACAGGTTACGGGCGGAGCGCGGCCGACACTGATCGTGCACACCGGCGAGTTCGGCAGCTCAGCAACTCCGACCGTCAATGCACCGGTGCAGAAAGTGCAGACCGGCGGCTTCGGCGATCCCGATGGTCTAAAGGGAGAAGGCAAACCGAACGCGCACCTGGTAGCTGCCAGCACGGGTGCGTTTGATCTGCCTCCCGGACCGGGAACAGGGAATGGAGCAGGCGGCACCAAAGGTATTAAGGGAACCATTGCGAGCGCAGGCTTCGGCAACGGGATTGCACAAGCTGGACAAGGTGACGGCCGCAGCAACGGACGCGGAGCCACGGTGCAAACCGCGGGCTTCTCTGCACAGCAGTTCAGCCAGGGTGCAGCTCGGCCACAGCAGGCAGAGACCGGACCAGCCACGACACCTGTGGAAATTATCTCTAAACCCAATCCGGTTTACACTGAGGAAGCTCGCAGCTCTCCGGTTGCAGGGTGAAGTACTATTGGAAGTATCATTCGGAGCGAATGGACAGTTGCACGTGAATCGCGTTGTGCGGGGTCTGGGTCACGGTCTGGACGAAGCAGCAGTCGCAGCCGCCAACAAGATGCGGTTCAAGCCTGCCCAACATCTCAATCAGCCGATCGATTCGACGGCGGTCGTCCATGTTGTTTTCCAGCTGGCGTACTGAGCAGCCTAGTGAGCAGTAGAGAGAGGATTTGAGTCATGCGTACTTGGAAATGGATCATCACCGCTTCCTTGCTGATCTCGTTCAGCGCGATGGCGCAGCAGACGACCGCACCGTCATCCGAGAACCCAGCCGCAGCTCCTCAGAGCGCTCCGCAATCGATCGCAGCACGCCCGCGCCAGCCGCCTGCGCCCGGCGCCGATTGGCTGCGCCCACCACCATGGACCAGGTGGTCGACCGCGCCATTGTGCGCGAGCATGCGCTCATCACTTTTCTGACAGACGCGCACCCCGCTGGTCGAAACTTATCTGCAGAATCTGAAGCTCGATCCGCAGATGGGGCCGGCGCCACGTGAAGATCATTACTTCTTCGGACGTCTCGACCTGAGCGATTCCGTCGATCGCCAGGACTATCTTTCAGGAGATACGAGCCTCCAGAAAAGCATGCTGGGCGGAGTCATCGAAGCTGTTCAAGTTCCAGTACAAGCCCATCGGCTTCTCCTGGATGATCTTCGCCGACCGCGATGATTTCGACCGCCAGCACTACGACTTCAAGTATGTGCACCGCGAGTTTCTCGGCGACGTGCGCTGCATCGTGTTCGACGTCACCCCCAAGAAGGACGCCGGCAAAGGCCGCTTCCTGGGCCGCATCTGGGTCGAAGATCAGGATTTCAACGTCGTGCGCCTGAACGGCACCTATGCGCCCCGCCCGCGGAATGCGCAGTTCTTCCACATGGATAGCTGGCGCTTGAACCTGATTCCCGGCTACTGGGTCCCGACCTACATCTACAGCGAAGAAGGCGACTTCAGCTCCGGCTCGAAAGACAAGATGGCCTTCAAGGCGCAGACCCGCATCTGGGGCTATGACCTGAAGAAGAACGACAAGGAAGACGAACTGACCCAGGTGCTGGTGGATTCGAGCGTGAAGGACGAAAGCCCGACCGCCGCAGGACGCTTCTCCGCTGCAGGCCCAGCGTGAATGGCAGCAGCAGGCGGAAGACAACGTAGTCGAGCGCCTGCAGAATGCCGGCTTGCTGGCTCCTCAGGGCGAAGTCGACAAGATCCTGATGACCGTCGTGACAAACCTCGAAGTCACCAACAATATCGACCTGCCGCGCCCGGTCCGCACCCGCGTGATGCTGACCTCTCCGCTGGAAACTTTCAGCGTGGGCAACACCATCATCGTCAGCCGCGGCCTGATCGACGTGCTGCCCGACGAAGCCAGCCTGGCCATGGTGCTTTCGCACGAACTGGCGCACATCGTTCTGGGACACAACCTGGGCAGCCGTACGCCTTCAACGACCGCATGCTCTTCTCCGACGAATCCACTTATCAGAATCTGGGATTCAGGCACATTCCGGAAGAAGAAACCGCGGCCGACAAGAAGGCAGTCGATCTGCTGAAGAATTCGCCTTACGCGCAGAAGCTGGATACGGCCGGATTGTTCCTGAGACAGCTGGCGGAACGAGGTCCAGCGCTCTCCGCTCTGCTGACTGCCGCACCTGGGAAACAGCTTCACGGACGGCAAAGGCGGCAGTCGAACGCATGTCGGCGCTGATGACTTCGGCGCCGGCACTCGACCCGAACAAGCTGGATCAGATCGCCGCTCTGCCGCTGGGCGGACGCGTGAAGCTGAACGCCTGGGATGACCACGTGGAAATGATCAAGACCGCTCCGGTCGCCATCACTTCAGCCCGCGACAAGATGCCGTTTGAAGTGACTCCGTTCTTCCCGCGGCTTACCCGCTATGGAAGCGGCGCAAATCCAGGATCGCCAACCAGCACGGCCAACGCAACCCCGAGCACTAACTAGGTAATGGAGGACGGGCGTTCTCGCCCGTCTGGATTTAGCCCGCAGAAATCGAAAAATGAAAGCCAGAACTGGAAGTTTCCGGTTCTGGCTTTCGTATTTTTCCGGAGATCGCGGTGGACATTTCCACCGCTTCCCGCGTTGAATGGACGACTTAGGCGTTTACGGAGACGCCATTTGGACTGGACTGTGCCGATGAATCGAACAGCCCGCTGTTCTGTGCAAACTGCTGGAAGTCCTGCTGCAACGTGCTGTAAGCCTGCTGGGCGGCCGAGAGGCTGCCAGTCTGCAGGTCTTGTCCCAACTCCTGCATCAACTGGCTGATCGCGCTGGCTCCGCCACCGCCACCACCCTGATGATGATGGTGACCGTGTTTCCCAGCGGACTGACTCTGGAAATCCTGCTGGATCTTCGCGTAGTCCTGCTGCGCGGCCGAAATGTCGCCAGACTGGATGTCCTGCGACAGCTGTTTGAAATCCTGTGCGATGGGGCTCGTGTTCTGATTCGACGAAGATCGAACTGATCTGCGGTCCCGACTGTTGTATGGTTGCGAAATCGGTTTGCGCCGCTGACAGATTTCCGGATTGCAGGTCCTGGCCGAGTTGCTGGAATTCCTGCTGGAATTGCTGCTTTCTGTTCTGGACGCTCTGAGTGTTGAAATCGAAAAGATTGCTGCTGGAAATGCCTGCCACTGACATCGCTTTCTCCTCCCGGCAGTACTGCTCTTGCAGAACCGTTATCGGCAATTATCTGGCACGAGCTTCAGCTGCCGTGGTCTTATCTTCTCGATCACTGAAGCAATGCGGATGCCAAATGCGTTCCATGGTACGACGTGGCCGAAAACAATGCAGCAGCTAGTAGTTACGCGAAAGACTTCGTGAGCTTCTTCGGATGCAGAAGAAACCAGGCAAAGCTTGCCTACTGCAAACTCGGCAAAGTCTGCCCAGCGATTGATTTCGGCCTAAGAAAACCTTTAACCACGAAGGACACGAAGGTTCACGAAGGTTTCTTGGATCAAAGGATTTTCCTTCGTGATACTTCGTCTCTTCGCGGTTCAAGCTGTTTTTCCGACGGTGAGCGGTACTTTAGTCACTGGCTGGATTCGCGATGGGACGCTGGGCATCTTGCGGCGGGTGCTCCGATCAGTAACAATTGAGGCTCAACCGGAAAACTTAACTTGTTGGGAACCGAGGACTTCGGCGTGCGAAGCTGGACCGCCACATTCCTGAAATTTATTTGGGGAGCGTATCTGGTCCTGACGTCGATCTATTGTCTGTTGGCGTTCCTGCCTTACACCTACTTTGCCCTGATCAAGTCCCCGGCCTATGCCTGGATGCCATGGTTCGCGCATCATCATGGACTTCTCTACTGGCCTGCCCTGCTCGCAGCCTTCACGGCCAATCGGATGGGAAGAACGAAGCGAAACCCAATCGTCCTCTTCGGAATACTTGCCTCGGCGGGAATAGGCCTCGCAATCTGGCCTTTCATGCCCACGCTACAGAATGATTGGGCAGCCTACCGCTGGAGCCTGATCGCACTGCTGCCGCTTATGATGACGGCCGCATGGGACTTGCACCAGCACTGGCCCACGTCGGAGAAAGAACACAAAGACATCGCACTACTGGAATATTCACCGGGCGTCCTGGTGTCGGTTCGTCGTGGCCGTGCTCTACATGGCAGCGGCGGCGATACATAGCCACGCCGAAAAGGTGCCGCTCGACTTCAGCCTCGGCAAGCTGGAAATCACAGCCTGGAGTCTGCTCTCACACGTTCTGGTCGCGATTGATCGTGATCTCCGTCCTGAATCTGATTCGATTGGTGACCCGGCGAGCCCGACGTCCCACCAGCCTGCGCCTGGCGCTGATCGGAGTCGCGACCGCACTGATGATCGGAACCGTACTCAATCGCTTTCTCTCCAGTGCTCTGAGTTTTGAGGGGTGGGCGGCATACGCGTATGCCATTTCTTTTTCAGTGACGCTGACACTCTTCGTGGGATATCTGGTGTCACCGTTTCTGTCATCGACGGACATGGCGACCCTACCGACTGAGCGCAAGACTGTTTGGGTCTTAGCGCCGATCGCGATTGTCTTCGCGGTTGTGGCGCTTGCATTGCCGACCTGGCTCGACGGGAGCGACTGGAATGGGGTGCTGCAAAGTACCTTCACCGTCCTTTTCTGGATCGTCTTAGCGTCAGCGCGTACACCCTGTGGCCAAGGCGTACAAGGTATTCCGCCGCTACTGTCCTCGCAGTGCTGTTGATAGCGGGGTTCACCTACAAGACCCTGCAGGCGACGGATATCTTTTGGGCCGGGGCCCTGGGCTCCACCGATGATGACGTGGCGCGCGCTCTCGAAACCTACGCCGCGCAAGACGCTTCCTTCGAGTTGACTCATCACATCCTGGGAAATAGACGCGAAGTGCCATGCGGAGACCTGTGCCGCATTTTGCGGCAGTACACCAACATCCGGGATGCCGAGGTCATAGCAGACGTAAACCTGGTGGACCACCTCGTCCCAACCACAGGCAAGCGTCCGAACATTTTCATTTTGATAATCGACTCCATGCGTCCGGACTACTTGGGTGCGTATAACCCGAAAGTGGACTTCACGCCAAATCTGGATGCTTTCGCGCGAGATAGCGTCGCTCTGCGCAACGTGTTTACCCAATATGCCGGCACTTCCCTTTCGGAGCCGGCTATCTGGTCGGGAGTCATGCTGCTGCACTCTCACTACATGCAGCCATTTTCACGTGTGAATGGATTGGAGAAGCTGGCAAATACAGACGGCTACCAGATGATCGTCAGCTACGATGACATCCTGAAGCAGATACTGTCGCCGTCTGACAACCTGATCAAGCTCGATGGCGACAAGCAGCTGTGGAACCAGTTCGAGGCCTGCTCAACGCTGGGCCAACTGGAGAAAACGCTCGATGCCCGTACCGATCCGAGCCGTCCTGTATTTTTTTACGCGCAGCCGATGAACGTGCACCAGTTTGCCAGAAACGACATGGCAAAGGGGAATGATCCGGATTGGCATGCACGGCCGGGCTTCCACGACCGCGTTGCTCACGAAGTGCACCAGGTTGACGGATGCCTGGGACGTTTCTTCAGCTATCTGAAAGCGCGTGGCCTCTACGACGAAAGCATTATCGTTTTAGCTTCCGACCATGGCGACGCCACCGGCGAATTTGGCCGGTACAGCCATTCTCTTTCGATTTTTCCAGAAGTCATGCGTGTGCCTCTCATCGTGCATCTGCCAGCGAGCATGCGCGACCAACTGGTGCACGACGACGAACAGATCTCCGCGCTCACAGACATCACGCCGACTCTCTACTACCTGCTGGGACACCGGCCGATCCGGACGAATCCTATATTTGGCAGACCGCTGTTCGCAGAAACCAGGGAAGAACTCAGGCCTTATCGCAGAACCGAACTCTTTATGGCGTCTGACGAGCGCGCTGTGTACGGCCTGCTCGCGGATGGTGGGCGATTCTTGTACACCACTTACGATTCACCTGCGGAGAGCTTCCTCTTTGACCTGAACCTGGACCCGCACGCGCAGCACAATCTTCTGACCGGACCCCTGCAGGAAGAATATGCTCAGCAGATCATCGAGCATCTGCACACGGTGGGAAATTTTTATGGTTACCGGCCGGGAGTGGGGTCGTTGCTGGCGGCTACACACTAGGTTTGCGGGAGAAAGCTAACCGCAAAGTGTCCGCAAAGGAAAAACGAGAAAGTTTAGAGATTTTCTTTGCGGACTTTGCGGAATCCTTTGCGTCCTTTGCGGTTAAAGATTTTTGGGCGGCTCCTCTCTCTTCTTGCCAGGCAATCCCGCCGGATTCTCGTGAGTACGTTCACGGAATCCGCCTCGCAGCCCGCTGGCGAGCGACACGCTGGATTCTCCGAACTTATCGCGGAGACTATCGGCGGCGGACAAGGCTCGCTGCCAGCGTTGGCGGCGTCCGTCTTCCAGCAAGTCTCCTTGCCCGCCCTGGGACTCGAACGACGACGCGTGCACGCCTAGCAATCGCACCTGCGCCCCCGGTCGCCAGTTCTTCCGAAAAAGGATCCGGATCTGTTCAAAGATTTCAGTGTCGAGCTGGGTAGGGGAACTCAGACTATGAGCGCGCGTGATGGTCGTGAAGTCTTTGTAGCGTAGCTTGAGCTGGAGAGTACGTGCATGCAGCCCGCCTTCGCGCAATCGGCGGCCGACCATTTCTGACAAGCGCATCAACGTGGACTCGAGTTGGTCGGTGCTTGCGGTGTCTTCATTGTAAGTGTGCTCGTGGCTGATGGACTTGGCGTCCGTGTCAGCTCCAACTTCACTGTCGAACCAACCTCCGGCATCTTCTCCACGCGCTTTGCCGGCCAGTGCCAGGCCCCATTTTCCGAATCGTTTTTCCAGAAAACTATCATCGAAGCGAGCCAGGTCGCCTACCTTGTGGATTCCCAGGCCGTGCAGGTTTTGCTCGGTTACTTTGCCCACGCCGGGAATCTCGCGAACATCGAGCGGGGCGAGGAATTTTGCCTCCTGTCCGGGCACGATCCAGAGAACGCCGTTCGGTTTTGCCCGGGCAGACGAAACTTTTGCGATGAGACGCGAAATGCCGATCCCGATCGAGCAGTTAAGCTGCGTGTCAGTCTTCATCTTCTGGTGAAGGCGGTGGGCTGCCCGCAGGGGTGGGCCATACAGGCGGTCTGTGCCAGTCATATCCAGATAGGCTTCATCGATGGAAGCCATCTCGACCTGTGGGGAAAACGAACTCAGCACTCGGTGCACTTTTTCAGAACATTCACGATAGCGGTCAGGGTGTCCGTTCACGAAGATGGCGTGCGGACAGAGCTTGGCGGCGGTGCGCAGCGGCATTGCGGAATGAACCCCGAATTTGCGAGCTTCATACGATGCTGCGGAAACCACGCCACGCTCGTCGCGCTGTCCGCCAACTACCACGGCTTTCCCCTTGAATTCGGGATTGAACAGCTCTTCCACGGAGACGAAGAAGGCGTCCATATCAACGTGAAAGATCGTTCTTTGGAAAGTACCCATGGGAAGGCCGCGAGTCATTTTACCAAGCCCGGCGCGGGGCCGATTTTAGAGAAGGGGCATTTTTTAACCACGGAGGACACGGAGGGATCATGGGAACTTCTAATCCCCACCCCGCCGTCGGGTTCGGATATCGTTTATAGTCTCCTGACGAATTTCTCTCGGACTGAGGATTTTGATGACTCTCCTGCGTTGCTGTCTATTTGTTGGTTACATCGCCCTGGCTGCGGGTGCGTGGGCTCAGGCTACACCTTCCAGACAAAATGATGAACCGGCGGGAGTAAAGGCGCGCCTTTCCCTGCTGTCGCAAATCAGCTCGAAGTCTCCCAGCGGCTCCTCGTTCATGGCCAAGATTGAAGATCCGGTTGAGGTCCAGGGAAAGGCGGTACTACCCGCAGGCACGCTCGTAGAAGGACATCTGGAAACAACCCCGGCGCGGCGTCCGATGCGGAGAGGCGCGTTGCGCATGATCTTCGATCGCGTCAAGCTGCCCGATGGGACCGTACAGCCCGCACGATTCGAGCTGTCGTCAACGGAGAGCAATTCTGCCAGGACCGACAGCGAAGGAACGGTTCATCCTACCGTCAGCAAGAAGCGCTTGGCGATTCAGCTTGGCGGCACCGCAGTGGTAGCCAAGTTGGCCGACGACCTTTCCGAAGAAGCGTTGGCTGCCGGTGCGGGCAGCGCGCGCTGGTACGGACTCGCGGCGAGTACGACCTTTCTTCTGCTGCAAAAGGGGCGAGAAGTGAAGCTTAAGCCAGGAGAAGTGATCGAAGTGGATTTAGTCCGCGAGGGTGGTACGCTGCCGCTGAATCCGCCGGTTCCGCAGAGCCGTCATTAGTCAAGATCGCAGTGTTCCTAAACCAGAGCCAGGCTCGCATTTCCCGTGGCAGGACGCACTTCAATCGGCGCTCCCCGCATCTGCCGTACGCGTTCGTAGACGCGAACGTATTCCTTGGCCGACGCATTCCACGAGAAATCTTTGTTCATGCCATTGCGCATGAGTTGCTGCCAGGAACTTTGGTCCCGGAAGGCTTTCAGCGCTTCCTTGATGGTTAGCAGCAGCGCTTCGCCGTTGTAGTCGGTGAATTTGAAGCCGGTGCCTCGATTGGTGCGCGGGTCCCAGTGTTCGATGGTGTCGTCGAGGCCGCCGGTGGCGCGAACGATGGGGACAGTGCCGTACTTCAAGCTGTAGATCTGGTTCAGGCCGCAGGGTTCGTATTTAGACGGCATCAGGAACATGTCGCTGCCAGCTTCAATTTTGTGCGCGACGGCATTGTCGTAGGCGATCTTGACCGCAATCTTCTGCGGAAATTGCTTGCTGAGGCGGAGGAACATTTCTTCGTAGGTTTTGTCGCCACTGCCGAGGGCGACGATGATCATCTCCTCGCGGGCCAGGCGTTCCATGATTTGCGTAATGAGGTCGAATCCCTTTTGAGCGGCAAACCGGGACACGATGCCAATCACGGGCAGGCTTGAATCTGCCTTGGTAATGCCAAAGGTTGCGAGCAGGTCCTGCTTGCATTTTTGCTTACCTGCCAAAGCCTGTGGCGAATAATGAGACATAACGAACCGGTCGGTTTCGGGACTCCACTCGTCGTAGTCCACTCCGTTCAGAATGCCGGTCACCGTCGAAGAACGCGTGCGCAGCACGCCTTCCAGGCCAAAGCCAAATTCCGTGGTCTGGATTTCCTGGCTGTACTTCTTGCTGACCGTGGTGATGAAATCGGAAACACACCAGGGCGCCCTTCAGGAAGTTAACGTTGCCGAAGAATTCCATTTTAGAAATGGTGAACAGGTCCCAGGGCAATGTAAGCAGCGGCAGAGTATCGGGCGGAAACAGGCCCTGGTATCCCATGTTGTGGATGGTGAAAACGGTGGCGACATCGCGGAAGGCCGGGTCTTCCAGATATTGGGTTCGCAGCAAAACCGGGATGAGTGCGGCTTGCCAGTCGTGACAATGAAAAATCTGCGGCACGCCTAGAATCTTCGACGCCTCGAGCACAGCACGGGAGAACAGCGCAAAACGTTCTGCATTGTCGGGATAATCTCCGACCGAGGTTCCGTAAAGAGCTTCGCGATCGAAGAATGGCGGATACTCGACAAAATAGAAATTCACTCCGGCGCGCTCGCCGCCGCTGACCACGGAACAGAAACGATAGCGATCATCGAAGGGAATGGTGATGCTCTTCACCACCGTCTTCGGGTCCTTGAGCAGGGTCTCGCGGTAGCGGGGAAGATAGACACTCACCTGGTGTCCGGCGGCCACCAGAGCCCGCGGCAGCGCACCTACCACGTCTGCGAGGCCGCCCGTTTTGGAAAATGGAACACACTCCGAGGCCGCAAAAACGATGTGCATAAGGCCGCTCCTCACAAAGCGCCGGTCCCGCAACGCCGGCACACGCTATCATAGGATGCTGGTTACAGCATACTCTGCCGCATGAGCAACCGGCAGAACGAACTCGACAGTTTAAACGCCGGTTTCCCGGCAGGAAAGTGGGTTGAACTTGGCAAAGATCGTGGCGGCGGAAAAGCCTCGCAGCAGGCCCAAACTGGGCCAGCACTTTCTGGTTGATTCCGCCGCGACCATGCGGATTGTGGAGGCTCTGGGCGATATCTCGGAGGCGACTGTTCTCGAAATCGGCCCCGGGCGCGGCGCACTGACTTCCCTGCTGTCCCGGCGGGCGCGCAGGTTGATTGCGATTGAAATCGATCGCGTACTTGCGGCTCAGTTGCGCATGAATTTTTCGCAAGAGCCGAACGTGGAGATCATCGAGGGTGACGTCCTGGCCATCGACTTCCACACCCTGTTCGGACCCAAGCCGGGAAGCTCCCGTCCGGGCCTGAATCATGAGCCCGTACCGGTGCGCGTGGTGGGCAACCTTCCCTATTTCATTACTTCCGACATCCTTTTGCGGCTCTTTGAATTCCGGCAATACTTTGAAACCATCGTGCTTATGGTGCAGCGCGAAGTTGCAGAACGATTAGCGGCAGCGCCGGGAGGCAGCGACTATGGCCTGCTCTCGGCCACAGCCCAGCTGTACGCTCGCGTGGAAGAATTATTCACGCTTCGCCCCGACGCTTTTTCACCTCCGCCGAAAGTCGATTCCACGGTAGTGCGGCTCCAGATGGCTCCCAAGCTTGAAAGTCTGGACGTACCGGAAACGGAGTTTATTAACTTCCTCAAATTGTCTTTCGGGCAGAAGCGGAAAACTCTCTGGAACAATCTGAAAGCGCAATACGAAACAAAAGTTTTACGTGCGGGGTTCGAAAAGGCCGGAGTTAAAACCACGGTGCGGGCGGAGGCTTTAAGTCTGGAAAAGAGCGCCGCGTTGTTTCGCGCCCTGACCAACCCGTCATCCTGACGGTCCGCCGAAAAGCTAAGGAGCCATGGTCTCCTCGATACGCCATCCCGCTGTAGCTGGACGCTTTTATCCGCGCGATCCGGATGATCTTCGAGCCCAGGTGCAGTCCTTTCTGTCTCCTCCGAGTGACACCATTTCGGCCGTGGGGTGCGTCGTACCTCACGCCGGCTATATGTATTCCGGGCATGTCGCAGGCGCGGTCTATGCCCGGCTCACAATTCCTCGACGCATCATCCTGATGTGTCCGAACCATACCGGCATGGGACATCCGCTGGCTATCATGAGCACAGGCGCGTGGGAGACTCCGCTGGGACAGCTGCCTATAGACTCCGAGCTGGCTGCCGATTTGAAGAGACGCTTTCCGCTGCTGACCGAAGACGCCGAGGCGCATAGGGCCGAGCATGGCGCCGAAGTGCAGCTACCATTTCTAGAGTGCAGACGGCCAGACTGCACATTTGTTCCCATCGCTCTTGGAACAAGCCGGTACGAAGTCCTCGAGCCTCTGGGAATGGCAATCGCAGACGCGGTGAAGGCGGTTGGCGAACCGGTGCTGATCATCGCATCAAGCGACATGAATCACTACGAGAATGACACCATCACTCGGATCAAGGACCAGAAAGCCATCGAACGCATCCTCGTGATGGATGCACGCGGCCTGTTCGACGTGGTAATGAACGAAGACATCAGCATGTGCGGATTCGGGCCGACCGTCGCCATGCTGACCGCCACCCGGAGGCTAGGCGCAACGAACGCGGAACTGGTCCGGTACGCCACTTCAGGAGACATTTCAGGCGACCGCGAACGAGTGGTGGGTTATGCGGGAATAGTCGTGAAGTAGCCATTGATCAGGGCGACGGCAGCAGAATGTGTTCCGGCGCGAGCCGCGGAGCGGCGGAAGAATAAAGCCCCGGGCGCAAGCCCGGGGTCAGCGAGCGAAATGAACGAGCCCCGAAGGGGCGAAAGAAACTCAAGCCGAAGACACAACAGCGCGAAGCTTCGCTGGACAGCCGAAAGTTGCTGTCCCCACGCGGTTGCGGTTATCCCGCTATGCTCAATTTCTCTTTCTATTCGAGTTCGATCTCGGATTCCTGCTTGATTTTCGCTGGTGGAGGCGGAGCCGGCGGCGCGGCCTCAGGCGCCTCTCCCAGCAGGTCGGAGAGTTGCAACCGCAAATTGCCTGGATTCGTGGCATAAGCCATCGCGGTTTCGTAGTCGATGAAGCCTTCGCGAACCAGTTTCTCGATTTCTCCGTCGAAGTGCTGCATGCCCTCGGTGTCTCCGTCCCGCATGGCGTCCAGCAGGCTCTTGCCTTCGACTTCGCCTCTTTCCAGATACTCGCGGGTGCGCAGAGTCGACTTCAGGATCTCGATCGCGGCAACACGTCCCTTCCCTTCCTTGCGAGGCAGCAGACGTTGCGAAACGATGAAGCGGAAGCTCTTGGCGAAGCGATTGCGCATGGTCTGCTGCTCTGCCATGGGAAACGCTCCAATAATTCGTTCGACGGTCTTTGAGGCGTCGGTCGTATGCAGTGTCGAGAGCACAAGGTGTCCGGTTTCGGCCGCTTCCATCGCGATTTCGATCGTCTCTTTGTCGCGCATTTCGCCCACCAGGATCACCTTGGGAGCCTGCCGCAGGGCGGCGCGCAATGCCAGGGCGAAACTCGGCGTATCGCTGTGCAGTTCTCTCTGGTGAACGATCGATCGCTTGTGGCGGTGCATGAACTCGACCGGGTCTTCGATAGTCAAAATGTGGTAGGCCTTGGTTTCGTTAATCCGATCGAGAATTGCGGCCAGCGTTGAAGACTTTCCCGAACCCGTCGGTCCGGTCACCAGCACGATTCCGTTCTTCAGTTCGACAACGTCAGCCAGTCGCTGAGGTAGCTTCAACTCATCAAAGCTGGGAATCGACTTGGGAATCACCCGCATCACGATGGCGTGGCTCCCGCGCTGAACGAATATGTTCACGCGAAAGCGCGCCGTGCCCGGCAGGCTGTAAGAAATGTCACACGACCCCTGAGTCTGCAGCAGCCCAATGGCTTGCTTGTTGTCCCCGATCAGTTCGTGGGCGATGCGCTGCGTATCTGCCGTGGTCAATACCGCCATGCCCTGAATCTTCACGGGAACCAACTGGCCGCTCACTTCGACATGAGGATGGCTTCCGGGCGAGAAAATGAGATCGCTAACATGGCTCGATACCTGGAGCATCGCCAGCAACAGTGCAGGTGCAGGCGGAACGATTGCAGCGGCGGCGTTGGGAAGGGGCGCCCGGCCCGGTGTTGCCATGAATCCTCCAAATGAATGATGAGATGGGAGTGTTTCTATAGCCTACGTGGGGGGGATTGCGGCCTCAAGTGACTCTGGTAATGTCGCGGACGTTGAGGTGTGGGGCGGTCACTCTTGCTGGTCCGCCGCTTTTGACTTCCGAGTCTGAGTTTGACTTTATCCCATCACGGAAAAGAACACAGAAAGCAACCCTAACCGAACGGCGGCGGACAGGAGTGTCCGCCGTACACTTAAAGAAGAAAGGGCGACCAGGAGGTCGCCCTTTCTATTTTCTTTAAGAGACGCTTACCTGACAATCTGGAAGTCGGCCCGGCAGCCGCGATCCACCCAGATTCCGCGACGGTCGTAGCCCCAGCTGTAGCCCTGTCTGCAGGCAGAGTCACTACGCTGCTTGAAAAGCTGCACGCTGCCGCGCCGGGTGTCCGCCGGGCAGTAGTGGCGATGCATGTCATCAGAGGAGCAGGAAATAATCTGGTCTTGCCCGCCGCCCTGGTAGCCGTTGCGGTCCCGGTCCCAGTCACGATCCCGGCCACCATTCCAGCCACCCCCAACCGCAAAATCAGCCCGGCAACCGTGGTCGACCCAGACTCCCCGGTCATCAGAGCCCCAACTGTACCCTTCGCGGCATGGAGATTCGCTACGCTGCTGCACTAACCGGGCCCGGCCACGCGAATCAGCTGGACAATAGTGACGATGTCCATCGTCGGACGAACACGAAATTGTGCCGCCTGAGCCATTAAAACCCTGCCCGCCGTATCCCGGATTCTGGTATGCATTGACCGCGAAATCGGCCCGGCAGCCGCGATCGACCCAGACACCGCCCCGGTCGAACCCCCAGCTATAGCCCTGGTTGCAGGGCGAATCGCTGCGTTGCTTCAAGAGTTGCGACTCCGCCCCGCGTATCCGCCGGACAGTAGCGTCGATGTCCGTCATCCGAAGAACAGGAAATAGTCTGGGCTGAGCTTCGCGGACAGAAAATGACGAATGCCGCCACGACGAGTCCAAGCTGAACCCAATTCCTCGTATTAAGCATTGCCAACCTCCCGTAAAGTAGTGATTAAACGACCTTGGAGCTTATCAAGCCCGGCGGAATTTTCAAATCCTGGCTTGTCCCTTACCGCTATCGTTCTCACTACCGGTGCGGAACACCGTGCGAGCCAGAACCACCAGATGATCCCGAACCGCCGCTCATTCGTGGCGCCGACCCGCCGGCTGAACCTGCACGCCGGGCCCGCACTTCGAGTCGCGACACCACTGCGCGGAGCAACTCCCCGAGACGCTGCGGAGGGCAACCGCATTGCCGAAGCTGCCGGCGGAGCCTGCATGCCGCCCCGGACTGACGCCGTTCTCTCCATCTGCTGCGAGACTTTGCCCAGGTCACGAACGCTTCCGCGCGCGACTCCCAGCCCGGCGGAACCTCCGCGGATCTGATACTGCTGATCCGACCGATTCTGCACCACCCGGACGGGGCCTAAACCGCCACCGCGGTTCACCGCCAAAGTCTGTCCAGGAGCGGAAGGCGGCCGCGGAGCGCTGAAGCTTGCGGGAGCATTGGCGATTCGGGGAACGGTATTCCATCCCGCCCAGGTGCTTCCCGGCTGCCAGAACCATCCGTAGGCAGACAGGTAGGTCCAGGAACCGTAACGATACGGCGTCCAGCCCCAGGGATAGGAAGATACCCAGGTATATCCAGCTCCGGGATACCAGCTCCAGGCGCCATTCATGAAGGGATCCCAGCCCGCGCCGACCAGGAAAGGCTGCCACATCATCCCGTAGCCGGGGACGTTGTAAAAGCTGCCGTAGTAATTCAGGTCGCTGGTGCCGTACGAGTACGGCGAAAAGCTGTTCGACGCGCTGTAGCGTTGCTGATACTGGTCCTGTTGCTTGTCCCACTCGTCGTAGGGATCAGGTTCGAGGCTGTTGGCAAGAGTGTAGGGGCTGGCTCCAGCCAGGTCGAAGGTGGCGCTATGCTTCTTCTCGACATTGACCTTGCCTGAAGAACCATCGACGTCCACTTCGCCCTTGAAGACGGCAACCGTTGCGTTGGCGTCCTTCATCTCGATACGAAGATGCGCCTGCTTGGTCAGCATCACCTTTTCCTGACCAAAGTTCAGCGTGAATTGTTCCTGCTTGTCGCCTTTGAAATTCAGGTAAGCGGTCCCACCCTGAAGTTCCAGGTTCGAGGAGCGGCCGCCTGAGTCTCGCCGGGCAAGCTCGGGAAATTCCACCGCAGTGCCGGGCGTAAGCCGCAGCGTGGTACCGTCTTCGAATTCGATCTCCGCCCGGGAGTCAGCTCCGGTGCGGATCTTGGTGCCCTGCGTGATGGGCAGGTTGAGGAAGGCCTTTTCGAAGCCCTGTCCGGTATTGCGGTCAATTTGAACCGCGCCATCTACTTGGCTGAGGCGGACAATACGAGCTTGCGAGTCGGCGAACGAGGAAACCGCCAGCCAGCAAGTAACGAGGGATACTGCGAACAGAGTGGCCAATCGGCGCATCAACATGTACGACCTCCCGAGACTGCCCCTTATCACATTAGAACACCTTTAGGACCCCTTGGTTGTCAACAAATTGGAAGTATTGCCGAAAATCGATCCGGCAAAATCATCGCTTTGCCTTGCCAGCCTTCTCGATGAGTCTTTGGGCACGGACCCGGACTGGATTGATCACGGACGTATCCGTAACGATCTGCCGCAAAATGGGCACCACGGCGGCCATTTCCTCCAGATTGTCCTGATCGGCTATGCCTTCCATCCGCTTGAGTTCTTCATCGAGCGCCAGCTTCTGGTAATGATGGAAATACTGCAACCGGCGTCCGAATTCAAGGGTCGTGGAGAGGTTCTGGAACAACTCGGTCAACTGCTGAACCGGCAACAGCGGTGAGTAATTGTAGGTGGCTTTCGTGTTCCGTGAAGGGTCCCTGTAAGTAAGGGTTTTTGCCCCGGTGGACGCCAGATTCTTCCTCTTCGAGTCAATTTCGCCTTGAAAGTAGCGCGCCTTTTCAGCCAGGTCAAAGACCCTCCGGCTGGTTTCGCTGGACAAGGAAAAGTCGAGGTGGAAGGGATCGCCTTCCGAGTCCGGGCTGAGCTTGCCGTCGGAATCGTAGGTGGAATGCCCATCGGAGGAAACCGAAATCGCGTAGTGAGAAGGCTCGGAGCCGGGAAAATCCAGGGTGAAGGTGACGACTGCGGCTTCCTGTGCCCGGGCGTTGGAGTGCCAGCTGAATATCAACAGCAAGAGGCACAAAGCCCGATGTAGATGTGGACGCGAGCGTCCTCGCTCGTAGGGGGCAGCCACATTCCTGGGAAAATTCATGCAGACGAGATTATGCCAAAAAATCAGCCGGATAATCATCTGCCCACGGCGCGCTGGCGGACGAGCGTCGCAGATGTGTGGAGGTGGCAGATGGCGATGGCCAGGGCATCCGCCGCATCGGGGGGTTCGGGGATCTCCGCCAGATTCAGCAGGCGCGTGACCATGTGTTGAACCTGGGGCTTCTCTGCCCGGCCGTAACCCACGACGGCGGACTTGATCGAGAGCGGTGAATACTCGGAGACGTTCAGTCCGGCTGACGATGCCGCCAGCATGGCGACTCCGCGCACCTGTCCCAGTTTGAGCGCCGACTTAACGTTGACTGCGTAAAAGACATCTTCGATGGCGACATTGTCGGGCCTGTGCTCTTCGATGATTGCACCCAGGCGGTCGAAAATGATGGACAACCGCCGTGCCATCGACTCCCGCGGAGAAAGTTTGATTGCTCCGCAAGTGAGGCACGCCAGGGTATCGTCGTGACCAAGTTCGACAACGCCGAAACCCGTGTATTCCGTGCCGCAATCGACGCCCAGCACCCGCATGGGAGAGAGTTTATCTCACTTTTCGCGGTTCCCTGTTGGCATTCGACGTTCTTATGCTCAGCAACACTTGGGACGGCGTGCCTTTGCCGCTTCATTTTCCCGCCGAAACGCGGCGTAGGCCGCCCGGGAAGAAACCAGTTGTTTCTGTTCGAGGAAACGGGCGTAGGCCGACTCGTCGAAGATCTCATGGAGGGTAGCGAAGAATATCTGAGCGCAGGATTTGAGTCGCTCGAATGGCGCCGAAGCGACGCACTAGTCGAGCTTCGCTCGACTGGACAGCCGAGGGTGGCTGTCCCCACGTGGCTTGTGGTGTTTTTCATCCCTGCTCCTCGGCGAATCGCGTCGGAACGAACGGCGACTCTTTCACCCTCGGCTGCTTGCGCCGGACAGCACTCGCACCCATTCCACTGCCGACTCGATCAGGATCAATGCCACCATCACGATCAGCGCGCCGGTCACCACCGCGTCGAGCCGATCGTTGAAAATCAATCGGGCATTCGCAGCTGGACCTGCAGCCAACTGCGCCGCATGCGACAGAAATCCGATACGGGGATTGGGATCGAATATCTTGTGCCATGACGCAGTAAACGTCACGGCCACCAGCCACACCAGCGGAACCAGCGTCACCGCCGCGTAGCGCGCTTTACCCATCTTGATGACGATGGTCGTGGCTACGCACAGGGCAACGGTCGCCAGCAGTTGATTGGCGATACCAAAGAGCGGCCACAGCGAATTGATTCCTCCTAGCGGATCTTTGACCCCTTGCCACAGGAAATATCCCCAGCCCGCGACGATCAACGCGCTGGTGGCCAGAATCGACGGATACCAACTGGTGCGGCCCAGTGGCTTCCACACGTGTCCGAGCGCGTCCTGAATCATGAACCGTCCCGACGCGGGTGCCGGCATCGAGCACGGTGAGAATGAACAGCGCTTCGAACATGATGGCGAAGTGGTACCAGATGGCCATCAGCGCCTGTCCGCCCAGGCTGTTGGAAAAAATGTGGGCCATGCCGACTGCAAAAGCGGGCGCGCCGCCGGTGCGGTTGTAGAGTGTTTGCTCTCCGACCGATTGTGCCAGCGCATGCATCTCGGCGGCGGTAATTGGAAATCCCCAGTTGCTGATGGTCGCGGCTGCGGCCTCCGGCGCCTGGCCGACGATTCCCGCCGGACTGTTGATCGCGAAGTAGATTCCCGGCTGCAGAACGCAGGCGGCGATCATCGCCATGATCGCGACCAGGGATTCGGCGAGCATCGCGCCGTATCCCACCATGCGGGCTTCGGTCTCGCGACGAATCAGCTTGGGAGTGGTGCCGCTCGAGATCAGCGCATGAAAGCCGCTGATCGCGCCACAGGCGATCGTGATGAAGGCGAACGGAAATACACTTCCGGCGAACACTGGGCCCGAGCCGTCAATAAAACGGGTGAGCGGCGGCATGTGCAACGTGGGACGCAACGCGATGATCCCCAGCGCCAGCAGCGAGATGGTCCCCAGCTTCACGAATGTGCTCAGATAGTCGCGCGGCGCCAGAAGTAGCCACACCGGCAGCGCCGAAGCTGCGAATCCGTAAACGATGATCAGTAGACGCCAGCGCCGGACCGGAGTACGTAAACCAGTTGCCACCGACGGAGTTTGCGAAACCCACTGCCCGCCCCAGATTGCCAGCATCACCAGCACGAAGCCGAGAGCTGAAGTCTCCAGCACTTTGCCGGGACGCAAGGTGCGCAAATACACACCCATCAGAAGCGCGATGGGAATCGTCATCGCAATGGTAAAGGTTCCCCACGGACTGGCCTTGAGCGCGTTCACCACCACCAGCGCGCAGACAGCCAGCAGAATCACGATGATGCTGATCACGGCGACGTAGGCGACCAGTCCGCCGACGCGGCCGATTTCATCGCGCGCCATCTCGGTGAGCGACTTGCCGTCGCGCCGCACCGAGAACAGCAGAATCACGAAATCCTGCACGCAGCCGCCGAAGACGGCGCCGGCCAGAATCCACAACGTTCCGGGAAGATATCCAAATTGCGCCGCGAGCACCGGACCGACCAGAGGTCCCGGCCCGGCGATCGCGGCAAAGTGGTGACCGAAGACCACCCATTTATTGGTGGGAACAAAATCGCGTCCGTTTTCCAGCCGTTCGGCGGGCGTGGCGCGCAGGGCGTCGAGCGTCAGGACTTTGGCGGCGATAAATTTGCTGTAAAAACGATAGCCCACGGCATAAGTGCAGACCGCCGCGACCACCAGCCACATGGCGTTGATTTGCTCGCCGCGATGCAGGGCAATGGTTGCCAGAGCCAGCGCGCCCAAAAGGGCGACCGCCAGCCAGATCAGAATGCGCAATATTTTCGGCATGAAGGTTTTGGACTGCGGAGCTATTGTGGCGAATCCATCGGGAAGGTGCAATCGGCAAGAGAGATTCGGACGCGCCACCCTCGTTAGGACAGTCGAGGGCGGCTGTCCCCACCTGGCCGGTGCCTCAGTCCGCACTGGCCAGGGTGTTCACATCCGCGTTTCGCGCGCTTTAATGATAATCTTTTACTATCCGACGTAAGCGTTTACTCAAGCAGAGTATCCATCAGGAGCAGGCAATGAAAGTTGGAATACTGACCGGGGGAGGCGATTGCCCGGGGTTAAATGCGGTGATCCGCGCCGTGGTGCGCAAAGGTTCTTTCCACTACGAAGACGAATTTGTCGGCTTTCTCGAAGGCTGGCGCGGCCTGGTGGAAGACAAGACCATGCCGCTCGATCTGTCCAGCGTGGGCGGAATTCTGCCGCGCGGCGGCACCATCCTGCGCACTTCGCGCACCAATCCGGCAAAAAAGGCCGACGGGTTGGATAAATGCATCGCCACGCTGAAGCAGCATAAGATCGATGCCCTGATCGCCATCGGCGGCGATGACACGCTTTCCGTGGCCCAGAAGCTGCATGAAAAAGGCGTCAATGTCGTGGGTGTCCCCAAGACCATCGACAACGATCTCGCCGGTACCGATTTCACTTTCGGATTCGACACTGCGGTCAACATCGCCACCGAGGCCATCGACCGCGTTCACACCACGGCCGAAGCGCACAACCGCGTGATGGTGGTGGAAGTCATGGGACGCGACGCGGGCTGGATCGCCATGTACAGCGGCATCGCCGGCGGCGCGGATGTAATCCTCATTCCGGAAATGCCCTTCGATGTGGACAAGGTCGCTGAAACCATCCGATTGCGGCATGCGCGCGGCAGGTACTTCAGCATCGTGGTAGTGGCTGAAGGCGCAAAATTCTCGACTGACGTGGATCCCAAACACGGCGCGCCCATCGTGGTCGATATGGGCAAGGATGAATTCGGCCATGCCCGGCTCGGCGGAATTGCCGCGATCCTCGCGCGTGAGATCGAACGACGCACGAACTTCGAAACCCGCACCGTCGTCCTGGGACACGTGCAGCGCGGCGGATCTCCCAGCGCCTTCGACCGCATGCTGGCGACGCGCTACGGCCTGGGTGCAATCGACATGGTGCATCGCAGCGAATTCGGCTGCATGGCAGCCCTGCGCGGGAACAAGATCGTCTCCGTGCCCCTGGCAGATGCCATCTCCAAAAACCGCACCGTCGATCAGGAAACAATCGACGTAGCGGCCGGCATCCTCGACAAGCTGACGGCAGACAAAGTGGCGATAGAAAAGTAGGGGGGCGTCGGACGTCAGCCTTCGGACCTCGGCCATCAGACTTCAGGCTCTTTATCCGCCTCTGTATCTGGGCCTCAAGAACTTCCGGCCACGGATTCACGCGGATTGTCACGGATTTTTTTGTTCTTTGATCTGATCCGTGAAAATCCGCGCAAATCCGTGGCCGAAGTTTGAGGCCCACGTCCGACGCCCGAAGTCCGAAGTCCGAGGTCTAACGCTCGATGAACTTGGCGTGGCTTGCGCCGTGGTTGGTCCCGATCATCGAACTGGTCCTGGTGCTTTCGACGCTGGGATTGATTTTCTTTCGTTCGTCGAGTTCCCTATCCAGCTCCAATTCCTTCCAATCTATCGAACAGGCGTTTTCGAAACTTGCGCGCCGCAAGACTCTCAGCGTGGTTGTAGTTGGTCTGTTCGTGCTCGGATCGCGCGTCGCCCTGATTCCTCTCCTCGGCATTCCAGAACCGCGTTGGCACGATGAGTTCAGCTATCTTCTGGCGGCCGACACTTTCGCGCATGGCCGGGTTACCAACCCCTCACACCCGATGGCGGCGCACTTCGAGAGCTTTCACATCATTCAGTACCCGACGTATATGTCGATGTATCCTCCGGCGCAAGGTCTGGTTCTGGCACTCGGACAGCGGCTGGGACATCCGTGGCTGGGGCAATTGCTGGTCACCGCGGTCATGTGCTCCGCACTGTGTTGGATGTTGCAAGGTTGGCTTCCTCCGGGATGGGCCCTCTTCGGCGGACTACTCGCTGCCTTGCGCCTTGGCATTCTCAGTTACTGGATGAATGGATACTGGAGCGCCTCGGTCGTCGCCCTCGGAGGTGCATTAGTCGTGGGCGCAATGCCCCGATTGAAACATCGGTCGAAAATTCGAGACGCTGTGTGGCTGGCTCTAGGGCTGGCGATTCTGGCGAACAGCCGTCCTTACGAAGGCTTCTTGCTTGGCATGGCTACGGCGATTTGCCTGGCGATGTCGCTGTTCGGCGCCAAACGTGCCACCTTTCTCAAATACGCTTCGCAAGGTATTTGTGCCAGTCATCCTGATTCTCGCTGTGACGGCGCTTGCCACTGGTTACTACTACAAACGCGTCACCGGAGATCCCTTCCGTATGACTTACCAGGTCAATCGCCGGACATATTCCCGAGCACCGTATTTTCTATGGCAGTCGCCGCGGCCCGAACCGGTCTATCGCCATGCCGTGATGCGCCAGTTTTACGAGCGCGAATTCAAAACTTTTGAGGAGAGCCGAACCCTGACAGGATTTCTTTACAACACCGGAAAGAAGATCGGTTCATTGTGGGATTTCTATCTTGGTCCCGTTCTCACCATACCGCTGTTGGCTTTGCCCTGGATTTTTCGCGACCGGCGCATGCGCTTCCCGCTGATCGCATGCGTTGTACTTTTTCTCGGCATGCTGGTTGAAACCTGGACCTCGCCGCACTATCTGGCTGCCGCGACCGGACTGCTGTATCTCGTCCTGATGCAGTGCATGCGACACTTGCGCCTGTGGCGTTCTCGTGGCCAATCGTTAGGTCTCAGCATGGTTCGCGCCATTCCGCTGATATGTTTTGCCATGATCGTGTTGCGCATCACGGCGGTTGCCGCACACACACCGGTTGAGTCGGCGTGGCCACGTGGCAATCTGGAGCGCGCGACTGTTGTGCGCCAGTTAGAGGATTTGCCCGGACAGCACCTGGTAATTGTTCGTTATGGTCCGGACCATGATCTGGAACGCGAGTGGGTCTTCAACGCCGCCGACATTGATAACTCGAAAATTGTCTGGGCGCGCGACATGGGCGAGATGGATAACGAAGAATTGCTGCAATACTTCCACAGCCGTCATGTATGGCGAATCGATGCTGACCAATCCCCTCCCCGGTTGGAACCATGAAGTTCGCATCGTGGCTCACTGCCAAACGGATTCGCATTCATGGGCTGCTGCTTGCGGCATGTCTATGGACGATTTATGCCGTCGACATGTCGACTCCTGGACTGATCGATCGCAACGGTCTGGTCAAGGGAACAGATTTTTTGCACTTTTATACGCTCGGCAACCTCGCATTGCGCGGTCGTGGCGATTTGCTGTATGACATGCGAGCCCAGGCTGAACTGACGCACCAATTCGTCTCCCGAGCACCCGATAGCGTGTACGTTGCTCTCTACGGGCCGCAGATGTCGTTGTTCTTCGCGCCCTTCGCCCGCTTGTCGTACGGATGGGCACTGACAGCGTGGCTCGCGTTGAATCTTCTGATCTACGCGTTCTGTTGTTACGCCGTATGGAAAAAGTGTCCGAGTCTTCACGCGTATCGCTGGACGATTGTTATCCTGGCGGCCGCATTTCCCGGGCTTTTTCATCTCTTCGCCTGGGGGCAGACTTCCGGTCTCGCGCTGTTGTGCTTCACTCTGGCATTTCTGGCGCTGGAGGACGATCATCCCCTGCTTGCCGGACTAGCCATTGGTTCTCTGATCTTCAAACCGCAGCTGGGACTGGCCGCAGCAGTCGTCTTTGTATTCGCCCGGCAATGGAAGATCGTCGCCAGCGCTGTGATGGCTGCCGCCCTCCAACTTTCAGTCGCCTGGCTGCACTACGGCAGCGAGATAATGCGCAACTACTGGCATACTCTGACTCACGTAGAAGAAGTTTTGCCACTGCTCGAACCCCGGCTGTACCAGACCCACTCGCTGCGATCGTTCTGGTCTCTGCTGCTACCCTGGTCCCGCGTTGCCTTGGGCCTCTATGCCGTCAGCACTCTCGCAGTTCTTCTGTTTGCAATCCGGGTGTGGAAGAGTGGATCGCCGCTGAGTTTGCGTTATTCCGCGATGTTACTCGCAACAGTTCTGGTAGCACCTCACTTGACTGTCTACGACTTGATAATTCTGGCGCCAGCCTTCCTGTTGCTCGGTGACTGGGCACTGTCACATGGCGACGATGAGTCCGCGCCGCTGCTTCAGCAACTATTGTATTTCTGCTATCCGTTGTTCTTGATCGGTCCGCTGGCGCGGATGACTCACGTTCAACTTTCGGTTGTGGCGATGACGGCGTTGCTGGGAATTTGCTGGCGAATCTCGACGAGCAGGCAGTCTTTGTCCGAAGCACTCTCCCCTAACCACGGAGGACAAGGAGGTCATTGAGAAGTGCAATTTCTTCCGCGTCCGCGTGAAGACCGGGTCTCAACCGACGCTCAGGATGACAAGCCGAAGAGGAACGACAGGGCGTCGGGAAATCTTTTTGCCCACTCCTGTTCGCTGTGAGTGGCGCCTTCGTCAATCACAACCCGCAGACGGTCTTCTTTTAAACCGCCGCGGCGCAGAATGTGCTCCAGCTGCCGAACGTCTTCCACCGTTTGTCGATCGCGTTCTTCGCTTCCGGCTTCTTTTGTTCCAATCCCGATGAAGATCCTTTCCGGCCATTGACGAAAAGCCCGGCTCACTTTCAACAGCTGCCGGTTCGAGATAAACAGGGACGGACTCTCCAATAACAGGCGCCCGAAGATTCCTGGCCGATCCATGGCGGTAAAGAGCGAGATAATCGCGCCCAGGGACGATCCGCCGAGACCCGTATTCTCCGGGCCGCGCGCGATGCGGTAATGCTGATAGACGAATGGCATTACTTCGTTCAGCAGGAATTCGGGATAGCGCTTGCCCTGGGGCCGCATGACCGGTGGATGGAACGAACGATAAGGCAGATATTCTTTAGGACGGTCCTTCTGCGCGTTATCGATGCCCACGATGATCAGTGGAGGAATCTTGCCATCGCGAATCAGACGATCGACGGCCTCATCGGCTTGCCAGTCCACTCCAATGTACGCGGTGGCTGGATCAAAGAGATTTTGGCCATCGTTGAGATAAAACACGGGGTAGTGCCGCGACTGATTTTCGGGCGCGCCATATCCCGGCGGTACCCAGACTCGCAACATGCGCGTGTTGCGAAAAATCCGGCTCTGCAATTCATGCAGTTGCAACTCCCCCGCCAGATCCAGAGAGTCTTCAGTATCTGATATTGGAGATGGGATTTCTTCCATGGACAATCAGTCGACCTGGCGAACAGTATGCAACCACAGCAAAGAAGACAACACCGCAATGCTCAAGATCAACGCCAGAGACGACAGGCACAAAATACACCAGGCAGCCAGTACAAAGCCTTCGATGTAGGTGAGGTAAATTGCGAAGGCCAGGCCCGCCAGTGAACCGATTGCCAACATGCATTGCTGACGCCGCATGGTCACGATAGAGGGTCGCAAGCGTGAGCACCACCAGGTATCCGGTAATGCCAATCAGGGCCACCGGAACTCCCGCAACGGTCGAGAAGGTACTGCGATTCACGATGTCGCAATTGAAGTTCTCTCCGATATCGCAATATGACGTCGCCGATGTGCCGTAGTGGTGATAAAGCGACACCGACGAGACCACGACGCCAGCCAGGGCTAACGCGGCGATTGCAAGCATGAGGCGGCGGAGTCGTTTCCTTGGACATCACGGAAGGCTGCATCCGGTTTTCGTGCCGAGAAACTGTAACGTCTGCGTGCCTTCGAGGCGCTCTCCGCCTGCAAACTCCCAGGTAGGAAAATGCTTGATTCCTGCATCCTTGCAAACCTGGGCCTCGTCGCGAGAGCCGGGAATGCCACACTCAACATAGGGCACGTAATGGAAGGACGACTCAAACATCGCCTTCTGATCCGAACAATGCGGACACCAGTAAGCTCCGTACATCTTCGCCGGCTTCGCCGCGAGACACTGTGCGAACGCATCCAGACGGTGGCCGCGCTTGCGAACTCCTAAAAAGATCACGACGCCAAAAGCGGCGATGATCAGCAACGCCGTCAGAATCTTGTTTCCAAAGAGCGATGTTGCCGGCGCTTTTGCCTGCACGATTGTTGGTGTCCTTTGGCATGAAATATTTTTATACCACGACGTTCAGGGCGGATGGCAGGACATCCAGCGTTTGGCAGTGCAAGGTCAGCACCTCGCCATCGACCATGACGTCGACCGGAGCCTCGAGTTCGAAATCAATCCGCTTCACCGGTCGCCGTTCGGCCAGTGGATGGTTAATGTGAGTGCCGTCATAAAGCGTAGGCAAATTTCGAATCAGACCCAGGCGTCCGATCGGCCCCCAGCGCACGAATTCGATCAGCCCGTCATTCACTTCGGCTTTGGGAGCGATCATCATGGTGCCGCCGGTGAATTTACTGTTGCTGAAGGTCAGAAATAGACACGGACGCCGGTCGACTTCCTCCGCTCCGTCCACGCGCAGAGGAAACGGACGCCGCCGGAAGCGTGCCAGGCTGATGAAAATCGATGACTGATATCCGATCTCTCCCCATCCACTGAAGCGTCGCGCTCGCAACGTGGCCACGTCGGCGGAGAATCCCATGCTCAGCAGATTGATGTAGTGCAACAACCCGCCCTTGTGGGTCAACCGTAGAACATCGCAAGGCAGTGAGCGCCGGGCCAGCAGGGCTTCGATGGCAAACTCCACACCACGATCGCTGAAGTCGCGCAGGAAAGAGTTGCCGGTGCCCAGGGGAAGAAATGCCAACGTCGGAGGCTCGGCTTGCTTCGATGGAAAAAGTCCGTTGACGACTTCGTAGGAAGTTCCATCGCCACCGACAGCAATAAATTTTCGATAGCCTTCTGCGTAGGCGTCACGAACCAGCACAGTCGCCTGTCCCGGCGCGCTGGTTTCAACCACCTTCAAATCAATTCCGCCTGCGCGTAAACAGTCGAGCGCCGGGCCAACCAGTTTTCGGCAGCGTCCGCCGCCCGCCGCCGGATTGACCACCGCAAGGAAGGTTCCGGAATCGATCACGGTTGGTAACTCATAGGGTTTATATTTCGACCACGGCAGCGCGACTGAGGACCTTGCGGATCTCCTCCGCCAGTGCAATACGCTTGATCTTCATGGCGGCGGTACGCGGAAAATCTCTTTCCCAGACCAGGCAGCCTCCCACCCGCTTGAAATCCGGCAAGCGGCGATTGCGGGCGATGATTTCCTGCTTCAGGGCCTCACTCAATTCCTGAACCTGCCCCTGCGGTCCGGGCTCAAGGCGGAGGACAAGAATCAGCATCTCCTGCCCGAGAGTTTTGACCGGCCAAATATAGTTGGCCGCGAAGATGCAGTACTCCTTCACCGGAAGGCCGTCGAAAGCGGTCTCGATGTCCTCGGGATAAATATTTTTCCCGCCCTCGGTGACAATCATGTTCTTCTTACGGCCGAAAAGCTGCAGATGGCCGCTCGTGTCGAAGCGTCCCAGGTCGCCGGTAAGCAGCCAGCCGTCCACGATGGTTTCCGCGGTCAGTTCGGGATCGTCGAGATAGTGCGACATCACGGTCTTCCCTGTCGCGGCCACTTCGCCAATTCCATCCGAGTCCGGATTCAGCACGCGCAGTTCCACACCCGGCAGCGGCTTGCCCACGGTATCGGCGCGAAACGGTTTGAGATCGTTGAGCGTGAGCACGGTGCCGGCCTCGGTCAGGCCATATCCGTTGGCCACTGGAACTCCGAGATCGTAGAAAAACTGCAGCGTCGATGGCTCCATGAAGGCGCCGCCAGTAAACATGGCCCGCAATTCGCCGCCAAATGCCTGATGCACCTGGCGCAGCAGCATCCGGCTCAAACGCACGTCGGGACGCCATCCGGTGAAGAACTTGTTCAATGCGATCGAGCGATCCAGAACAAAGCGTTTGGCTTTTGAGAGCGCATCAAATTTAGCTTTGAGACCGCGCTCCAGGTTCTTGAGCACCATCGGAACCAGGCTCACGTAAGTGATCCGGTAGCGCACGAAAGCATCGCGCACGAATTCAGGACGCAGCGTGCGCAAGTGAACCACACACGCTCCGCAAATAAACGGCCCGATGAATCCAACCATGAAATCAATGGCGTGATTCGTCGGCAGGATGCTCAGGTAACGAACTCCCGGCCAGAAGGGATACAGCGAGATCAGCGCCTTGCACTGCTCCAGATAGTTCTCATGCGTGAGTACGCATCCCTTGGGCCGGCCGCCGGTCCCGGAGGAATACACGATGCACGCTACATCCTGACGCTGCCGCGGAACAAAGACCGGGTCGCCTTTGCGGCGAAAGTCTTCCCAACGGATAGCGCCGCCAAGATCCGCTCCAGGCGGCGCCTCCGTGACCAGCACTGTTTGCACTTTGCGCTCGTTGAATTCCGGCGATTGCATAATGGCGCGCCACAGGTAGTACTCAATCACCAGAAATTTCGCCTGGCTGTGCGCCAGCAGTTGCAGATGCTCAGCGGCGGTCAGCTTGTAATCGAGCGGCACCAGCACTCCGCCACCGTGAAAAATGGCATACGCCGAAATCAGCCATTTCGACTGGTTCGTCATGATGATCGCGGCCCGGTCTCCGGCATTGAAGTCGGCGTCTTCGAACGCCCGCGCCAGCGGCATCGCCATCTCTTTGAAGTCAGAATATGTGAGTCGTGTCTTTTCCTTGTCGCGATCGGATTCGATCAGGCAGGTTTCGTTCGGCCAGCGGTCGAGCGCCTCCCGCAGCGCTGCGCCCAGGCATGTGTACTGGTCGAGATTCAACATGAATACGTTATTTCACCACAGAAACAGGCTCACCGACGAAACTGAGAACCGAGAACTACAAACCGAAAACTGATCTTCATTTAGCTGTTATTGACCTCTCTGAAGCCAGTCAGGCCGCGTGCTCTACAGTCTCGCCTGAATCCGGCCAGCCAGAGTTCTGAAGTCAGAAACGCCCTGCAGTTCGTAGTCCGGAAGCTCGACGTTGAAATGATGCTCGAGCCGGGTAAGCAGATCGAAGGCCTGCAGGCTGTCGATCCCAAGCGTCTTGAAGAAATCGTCGTCGGGAGTGAGTTTCTCGCGCGGCACTTTGAACTGCGCTGCCGCAAGATTGAGGATCTCGTCGAGCGTCTTGTTGGTAGTCTGTCATTTCTTCATCTCATTTTAGTCGAAGCGGTCAGGGCAAATAGGGCTGCGCGTCTGTGCTCTCCACAAACTTCTTCAGCCCAGCCTCGACTGCGGGTTGAGCAAACAGATCGCAGAAGAGATCGATTTCCTGCCGCAGTTCTTCATACGGGATCGGCTTGATGAACTTCTTGGCCGCGATCGCCGTGCTGCGATCAAATTTCCCAAGCTGCGCAGCAGTGCCGCGCGCCGCCCGCAGAGATTCACCTTCTCCTACCACCTGACTTACCAGTCCGACTTGCTGCGCTTTCGTGGCATTGAAGCTACGGCCGGTGAGTAAGAGATCGCGAACCACCGCATTACCCAGATCCCGCTTCAGGCGCGGGATTCCACCGAAGCCGGGAATCAGGCCCAGCCGCAGTTCGGGAAAACAGAAGCGCGCCATCTTGTCGGCGATGATCAGGTCGCACACCAGAGCCAGTTCGAAGCCGCCACCGAAGGTCACGCCATTCAGCGCGGCGATTGTCGTGAGCGGGCGAGCTGTCGATCGCATTCAGGACTTTGTGAATCCGCTCCAGAAATTCGCGGACGCCACGGGCTGCCGCTTCTTTTCCATTCCCTGAGCGCCGTGATACAGCTCGCGCAAATCGGCTCCAGCACAGAATCCCGTTTTCAGTGTGCTGTACAGGATCAGGGCGTGGGCTGTGCTTTGCAGATCCTCGAGTGCGGACGCAAACTTCTCCAGTTCCGCGAGCGTACGCGATCCGATCTCGTTGCAGGGATCGCGATGCAGCGCCAGTTCGATGACGCCGTCTTTAAGCTCCCACGAGAGCGTTTCGCCTTGAATTCGTTCGTCATCATTTAAAAATCAATTCGCATTTACGGTTGCGAAGGCAAGATGCCCTCGCGACAGCCGGCGGGACGCCGGCGCTACCTTCATGAGGCCTGTTTCACCTCGTACATTTCTTCGATTTCTGCCTGCAGGCGCGCTGCAATCAGGTCGCGCTTGAGTTTGCCGTTGGCCGTCAGCAATCCGTTTTCGATCGAGAACGGCTCGGCATGAACATGAAATGCTCTCACTTGCTTGTAGTGCGGCAGTTGCGGATTGACTGCATCCACCGCGCTTTGCACTTGTTCCCGAGTGACGCTCCCGGTCACGATCAGTGAAAGATATCCACGGCCGTTACCCACCAGGACAGCTTGCTGAGCGCCGGGCAGATTGCGCAGCAACTCATCCTCGATCGGCTCCGGCGAAATGTTGTGGCCCGATCCCAGAATGATCAGGTTCTTGATGCGCCCGATGATGCGCCAGTTCCCTGCCGCATCGACTTCTCCCTGGTCGCCGGTATGAAACCAGCCGTCGCGCAGCGCTTTCTCCGTTTCCTGCGGACGGTTCCAGTAGCCGGGAAAAATATTCGGCCCGCGCACGACGATTTCTTCATTCTCGCCCAGCTTCATTTCGATACCGCTGATCGCCGGCCCGACGCGTCCCGGTTCGACGTGGCGCGGATCGTCCATGGTGCAGATTGCAGTGGTCTCGGTGAGACCGTAGACCTGCAGCACGGGAATGCCGAGCATCTTGAAATAGAGCTGGGTATCGATGTTCAGCGGAGCCGAACCGCAGATCAGGGCTTTCAGATTCCCGCCAATCATCTTTTTGCGGATGGTGGGAAAGATCATCGACTCAGCCAGGCTGAGCCACACTTTGTCGGAGAATCGCGTCTGGCCTTCGCGTTTGCGAATCCACGCTGCCTTGGCGCGGCGGTAAATTGTGAGCGCGAGGCCGCCGGTCTTCCAAAGTTGTTCATCCACGGCTTTGCGCATGCGCTCCAGCAAGGCCGGGACGTTCAGAAAATAATCCGGCGCGGCCCCGCGCATTTCTCCCGCCAGCTTTCCCAGGTCCATATTCAGAGTGAGCAGATTGCGGCGCAGAAGGCAGGTCAGCAGCATGATCCATGAACCGGCAAAACAGAATGGCAGATAGTGGAACACGCGGTCCTGTCCAGGCTTGTTTTCCATCAGCAGATCGAGGCGTCCCGAGGTGCAGTTCAGCATGTGGCCGACGTTGCCCGCCGTCAGGATCACGCCCTTGGCCTCGCCCGATGTTCCCGACGTGTAGATGATGGTCACCGGATCCGACTCGGCGAGCTGTGGGTTCCCGTTTACGCTCGCTCTCGCGTTGGAAAATATCTCATCGAACAAATATTGCGGAGGTGCTTCCGGCCAAGCCTGGAAAATACCCTCGCACAGGGAGGCGTCGCCGCAACAGATCAGCGCTGGCGAGCAATCCTTCATCATGGCGACGAGTTCAGCCGGCGCCTGCCGCGCGTAAAGTGGAACTACGATAAGGCCCTCGGCCATGATCGCGAGATCGAGCGCGACCCAGTCGATGCTGTTCGCCGCAAGCAGGGCGCAGCGGTCGCCTTTCTTCAAGCCTCGCGCCGCAAGAAATGCTCGCGCTTGCCCGACTCGAGTCAGCAGTTCTCTGCCTGTAACCGGCGCAGACTGGCCTTCTCGAAGCTCCTGCAGGACAGGAGTTCTCTCGGCTGCGTCGAGCTGGGCGAAAATGTTTTCGAGAAAGTTCATGTGCTTTGCGTAGGGGCAGGTGTCCTCACCTGCCCGGCGGAGCGAAGCTCCGCAGATCTTTGAAGCGCCACAAAACCATTTGGCGAGCTGCGCTCGCCTGCCCGGACGAAGACGTCCGGGCCTACGTGGTTCTTCTAGCCGAATGCTTCGATCAACTGCTTCAACCCTTTACTCATCGGCGGCAGATAATCTTCCCAGCTCCATTCGCCTTTGCGCGTGGGAAACTCGGGATACCGCCGCTGCACTTCTTCTTCGAAGTACACGCCCATGCGGGCCATGACTTTCAGATTCTTCACAACAGTCTGTCCGATTCCGACTGAAATCGCTTCGCCCTGCGTGGCCAGTTTTTCCAGCGCCGCCGACAGTTTCGGCTCGAGATCAGGATCGTCTACGTTCATCAGCAGGTCCTGATGTCCACGCTCGCGCATCAGGTTGCGGATGCGCTCGTCCATGGTGATTCCCGCCGACGGCACCAGCCCGGGCATCGACGTGACAATGCCGTGATAGCGCGACGACACCATCATGTGGCAAGCCCGCAGGATGCTTACCAGTTCACGCATCTTGTAGTCTTCGGAACTCAGGACGGGAACGCCGCCGAGCTTCTCCGAGATGCGTCGGGCGGGCCGCGCATCCAGACGCTCGGTCGCTGCAAGAACTACGAATACTTTGCGCTGCTTGCGGAATGCATCGACCGCGTTGGCGATCGACGTCAGGTAGTGCTCCAGCGCACGATCTGCCGCCGGTCCCGAGTTGTGGAAGTACACGGAGCGGTAGTGACTGTCTTTGTAGGCACCCGTCAGCGTGCGCGCCGCAAACTTGGCGACCGAGGCCTTCACCGGCCATTCGAAGGGATTAATGGGACAAACCACCAGCACCGGCGTGCTGCCATCCCAACCGATTTTCGCGTAACACTCCCTGGCCATATTCGGCGGGAGCCGGATCGAATGTCCACGCCGTATCGGTACCCAGTTCAGTCGGAACTCCAAGTTCACGCAGAATGGTCCGCGACTCTTCGTTGCGGGTAATCACGAATGAGTTCTGGCAATAGCGCGCGCACATCTTCGCGATCATCGGATCCATGTGACCGGCTTCTGCGCCGTAGCCGACCGAAAGCTTGTTCTGGGCCGCCGCAATTCCCAGCGATCCGATCATCATCGTGGTCAGGGCATTCGCGAACTTGCTCTTGAACATCGACCCTTCGCACGCCACCACGCCGTGATGTTTTGGAACTTCGTCAGAGAGGAACGGAGGGAAAATATCCGGCAGATGCACCTGCTGCGTACCTTCGAAGTAGCCGTCGGTAAATTTGAAGTTCTGCGTCATCACGCTGAAGTCAGTGTGTTCCGCACCTAGAATGTGACGCGTCTGACGCAGCATCTCGGCAACGCGCACGTCGGAGCCCATGTTGCGGGTGCCGTTATATCCGGCAAACAGCAGCTTCAGCTTTTCGCCCGGCTGCCACGGCTTGCCTTTGCCCATCATCCAGCCCAGCTTGGCGGCTTCTATGCTGCTGCTGACCCAGGCTTCGAGGACCAGATCCATCATGCGGCAGACCCTCCGGCCTTGGTGGTCGGCCAATCCTGGTAGGGATAGGTGAAGTTGGTCTCGCGGCTGAACTTGAGCAGCGGATAGCTGTATTGCGAAAACGGAACCGGCTTGCGTCCCAGTTCCTGAGTGACACGGGTGTTGTCGAATACCGTATTCCACACCAGGTATGGCATGAACACTTTCATCAGCGACGCCCCGTATGCCAACGATCCCTGGCGCTGGGACAGAAAGTTCACCGTAGAATCGAACGGCTTCTCCAGAAACGGCATAAAGATGGGGCCGCGTTTGTTTTGCGCCGCCGCCAGAGCGCTGGTCAGTTGGCGAAAAGTCTGCGAATCCACACCGGACGAAAGATGATAGGTGTCGTGCAGCGGCTTTTCCTTCTGATGAAGCGTGGCAATCGCATCGGCGACGAAATCCACGTTCACGATGTCGATTTTGTCTTTGGCGCGGAACGGCAACACCGGCAATCCCGCCAGAAATACAAACGCCTTCACCATGTCGAACTGCGTCGTCTCAGGATGACGGCTGTCGCCCAGCACAATGCTGGGCCGAAAAATCGTAATCGGCACTTCCGGCAGAAGCTGCCGCATCATGTGCTCGGTAAATTTCTTGGTGCGGGCGTAAGGATCGTAGTCCGAGCGGTTCCAATCAATGGACGCGTCTTCGGTCACGACTTCGTCCTGGCGCTTCCCTGCCACCGCCACCGTGCTCACCTGGCTGAAGCGGCGCAGGCCGTGATAGTAATTCGATTTCTGCGCCAGCAGCAGCACTTCGAGCGTGCCCCGCAGATTCACATTCAGGCAGCTTTTTTCCGACTTGCGATTCAGCGACGCCGCACAATGAATGACCGAATCGGTGGTGTGGATCAGGCGGTCATAGTCGTCCGCGGAAAGGCCGAATTGCGGCGATGTCAGGTCGCCGCAGAAAACTCGCATGCGCGTCTGGAAATATTCGTAGAAGCGCGGAAACTCCAGATGGAGTTGCAGCGCCTGCCACAGGCGGACTGCGGCCTCCTGGGGATCACGGGCGCGAACCAGCACGTTCAGCGAAGCGCCGTGTTGCTCCAGCAGGTTGGCCGCGACGTGCGCGCCAATGTATCCGGTGGAACCGGTCAGGAATATCGCCACGTTGCTCCGTTCGTACCGGTTTTGACCACTTCTCCGTTTTCCGGGACCGCTGCCGGCTGCAAACTGCGCGAAGGGCGTGCTTCCAGCGGACGGCCTTCAATCAAAGGATAAGTCCACTTGCGCAGCGCCGGAATGTGAATATTGATCCAGTAGTCCCACCAGTCGATGGATCGCGTGTCGTATCCGAAGGCAGCCTTCTCGTCTTCCACCAGCGCGTACGAAAGTTTCTCCACGTTGTCGGCGGCGAAGTCCTGCTCATTGTGCAGAATGAACGGCTCGAAGAGCTTGATCAGTTTCTCCACCTTTTCCAGACTTCGTTCGGCGCGCACCAGCGGAGTCTTTCTTCAGCGGCAGGGGGGACATGACGCGCTGAATGGATTTCACGATCGCCTTCTGGGCCGGCGCCGACATGCGGTTGTAGCGCTCTTTGGAGACCGGAATCGCATCGAGACGAAGCCGCAGCCAGTATTCCAGACCTTCCTGCGCGCGGTAGTGCTTGCGGTGAGCCAGTGAGGTGAGTTCAATGGAACGCCGCATGTCGCAGGGATTGGTCACGGATGTCGCCAACTGATAAAGCGGGTCGTGCCGCCTTTCGATGATGGCCGCCCCAATCAAGCGTCATACCGCGGCAGACCGAATCCACGGGGATAATGTCGAGACGCTTTTTCTCGTTGCGTCGGAAGCTGACGAAATGAAGTGCCCAGCAGATACGACAGCGAAGCCGAAGTATTGATACCTTCATTCCACCCAACAAACGGCTCGCTGACCGAAGTTTCGACGATCGCCGGACGCACGATCGCGATCGGCAAACCTGCGCCGTGCTTGGCGATCAGCGACTCGGCCAGGCTCTTCGTCAGCGTGTACGTATTGGGCCAGCCCAATTCCGCGGCCCGTTTCATTCCGTAGTCGGTCAAATATTCGCGCAGCCAGCGGAAACGGTTCTTGCGAATCTGATTCTCCAGCGCCGGCCCGCTCAAATCCTTCGCAGCGTGCTCTTTGCTTAGAGCCTGCTGGCGGAGTTCTTCGGTCACAGCCGGACCCTCCGCTCGCTGTTCGGCTTCCTTCGCGAAGGCATGCAGCGCGACATATTCCTTTTCTGCATCGAAGTCAGCGACTCCCGCAGGAGTGTAGTTCTGGCGCACGATCTCGCCGACGCGACCGTCCCGCGCACCTGCCACGTAGCAGGTGGAAAGATGCAGAAGGCCGGCGTGGTCCGACTGGCGCACAAATTCCGTGACGTACATGGCCGCGTCAACGTTGGTGGCCAGTGCATCCCGCAGATCGGGATTGAAATCCGTCAACCCTGAACTGTTGATGATGAGGTCGAGATTCTTTTGCAACGACTGCGAGACCTCAGGCGACAGGCCCAGGCCAGGCTGGCCAACGTCGCCTTCAACCACTTCCACTCGCTCGCTCAGGAAACGGGCGAGTTCGGATGCCGTAACGCTCGTAGAGAGGATCAAAGACAGGCGACTCTTCGACCAGCTTTTCGAAACGCCGCATTGCCGGATTTGATTTCTGCCGCCGGATGAGCAGATAAATCCGGCCGATTTCCGGCAACTCCATCAGCGTATTGACCAGCCATACCTTGCCGATAAAGCCGGTGACGCCGATCAGCATGACGTGCTTGCCAGCAAAAGCCTTCCGAACCGAGAGCGGCTCGGAGTGGCGGATGCCATCGAAGTAAACGATCGGCCGATCCACAACGGGAACCTGACGCGCGGCAGGAACCACGGCACCCTGCAAGGCCTGAACGCTGGCGAGTCCCAGATCGCGAACCAGTCGCTCTGCGGCGCGCCTGCCATCGGGTCCGGAGCCATTGATTCCGGCAAAGAGTCCTCGTGGACGGATGACCGGGCTCGAGCAGTCTGTCCGGTAGCAATCCCGTCGCGGAATTCGAGGCGGTTGGCAATCAGCCGTTTCACGCCCAGATGTTGCGCCAGAGGACGCATCACGTGCTCCAGCCCCTGGCTTACCAGAACAATGTCATCGCCCGATTCGATGCGCGACTTAAGCAGCTCCATGCCATCAGCTTTCAGGTAGGGCTGCAACTTGTACTTGAAGTATTCTTCGCCCAGACAGATCGAGGCGGTCGCGGCTGATTCCACGCAGAACCGTGTGCACCACCCGCGTGGCAAAGGTGCGATTGGCCGCGTACAGGAACGGACGCAAGACGGCCATCACGAGCACCATGCCGCGGCGCACCCAGCGCTCCAGAAAGGTCTGGGCATTCCAGGTGAAAAAGGCAACGGGCCGGACCGTGGTCAGGTCCGCAAGGCTGCCTTCCACTCGCCAGTAGACCGGGGCGGTGGAGCGTGAATTGGGGGAGGGCTGTTCCAAATTGTTTGTCCCGATGTTCAGGGGCCGTTCCTGGCCGCAGGGCCGAAACCTATTGTAATCAATTGTGTCAAAAGGACGAAGGCGGTACTCCTCGCATATCCCGCATGGTTACGGGGCGGAGGTATCGGGGTTTGGCCGCCACATTTCCGTACGAAAGAAGAGCCAGGACGCCACTTACCGCCAGCAACGCCCCAACCGCGAGCAGGCCTCCGCGAAAACTGCCCGTCCAGGTACGGATCAGTCCGATGGTGTAAGGTCCGAGAAACCCACCCAGATTGCCCAGCGAATTAATCAGCGCAATGCCCGCGGCAGCCGAAGCTTCGCCCAGCATCTCCGTGGTGGTAGCCCAAAATGGGCCGTTCATGGAAAATGCACCCATCAAGGTCACGCTGAGGAAGATCACATCCGCGGTTGTCGAATTGGAATAAGCCGCGCAACAAAGTGCGAGCGAACAGGCAAACGCAGACCCGGCCAGATGCCACTTCCTCTCGCGCGTGCGGTCGGAGTGGCTGGCCACCACTACCATCGCAACCATCGTGGCCAGATACGGAATCGCCGAGAGAAAGCCGACCACCAGGTTGCTGGTGCCGGATGCGCCGCGTAACAGGCTGGGCAACCATAGACCGATTCCGTAAGCCGATGTTGTCACTCCCAGATAGACGACCACCAGCATCCACACTCTGGCCTGCGCGAGCGCGGAAAAGACGCTGCTCTTGGATCGAGGATGCGGCGCCTCTTCACTCGCCAGTTGCTCCACCAGCCACTTGCGCTGTTCATCCGAAAGCCAGGTTGCGATCTGAGGCCGGTCAGTCAGAAAAATCAGCACCACGCCGCCCAGCAACACCGCGGGCAGGCCTTCGATCAGAAATAGCCATTGCCATCCTGCCAGATGAGCTCCCTGGACTCCCAGCAGCAGCCCGGAAATCGGGCCATCCTACGACTCCAGCCAGAGGCGCAGCCGTCATAAATAACGCAATGGCCCGCGCTCGCGCCGCGGTCGGAAACCAGCAGCGCAGATAGAGAATCATCCCGGGGAAAAATCCGGCCTCGGCTGCTCCTAGCAAAAAGCGCAGCACGTAAAAGCCGCGCGGAGTCGCCACAAAAATCATTGACGCCGAGATGATGCCCCAGATCACCATGATCACGGCAATCCACTTGCGCGCGCCGAATTTGGCCAGCGCCAGATTGCTGGGGACCTGAAAAAAGAAGTATCCGGCGAAAAAGATTCCTGCACCCAGGCCGTAAACTTCATCGCTGAATCCCAGCTGCCCCTTCATCTGGAGAGCGGCGAATCCCACGTTGATTCGGTCGAGGTAAGCAACGATGTACAGGAGAAACAGGAAAGGCAGCAATCGCCGGGTCAGCTTGGCGACGACTTGGGCGCCGAGATCTATTCCAGTGAGCGAAGGCATAGAGGGAACGCTGTTCAGCTACCGTTATCGGGTCACACCGAGCTGCCGAATGATGTCTGCGACAATTTCTTCTTCGGTGTGATCGATTTCTACCGTGATCGCGTCGTCCGGTTCTTCAAGCGCCGCAAATTGGCTGGCCAGTATCGTCTCGGATGCAAAATGGCCGTGCCGCTGACGCAGGCGCTGCGCGATCAGTTCGTAACTTCCCTTCAGATACACAAACCTCGTCTGGCCTGCGATGAAAAGCTCATCGCGATAACTTTGCTTCAGCGCCGAGCAGGCCAGCACCACGCTCTTTCCGGCAGCAACCCAGCCTTCCATGGCCTCACGCATAGCTCTCAGCCATGGCGCCCGGTCGGCGTCGTCCAGAGCAATTCCCTGCCTGATCTTTTCTACGTTCGCCGGTGAATGGAAGCTGTCGGCGTCTACAAATTCCCAACCGAGCCGTTGGGCCAGTAGAACACCGATGGTCGTCTTTCCCGCGCCGGTCACACCCATCACCACCACGATCACGGGATTGCGCCCGGAAAGCCGGAGGGCCTATGCATGTCTAAGTCTTTTATCACTGATTGGGAGATTTGGGGTAGGCTATGTGACCTTCCGCAGCTTGGTCACTCTGCCGCTTTCCACCCACTCCACCACGAAAATGTTGCCTTCGTGATCGAAGCAGGCGCCGTGCGGGCACACGAAACGTCCGGGAGCGAACGTCGCCAGGAGCCAGATTTCGAACCGTGTTCCAGTCCTTCATCGAGTAGTCACCTTCTCCCAGGCTGGCCACTACTTTGTTTTGACGGTCGAAGATAATCACCTTGCTCAGCAGATCTGGGACCACCACGTCGCCATTCCGCTCATGCAAAAAGCACGGCATCTTCAACGTGCCCGCGATGGAATCAATATGCTTGCCTTCCAGCGTAAATCGCTGCAGGCGGCTGTTGCCGCGATCGGTCACGACCAGGACCGGCGTATCCGAGCGCGTGTCCACCCACAGACCGTGCGGACAATCAATCTGGTCATCGCCTTTGCCCGGTGTGCCGAAGGTGCGAATAAATTCCGCTTTCTGGTTGTATTGATTGATGTAGCTTGATCCGTAACCGTCGCCGACGTAGATATCACCGTTGGGAGCGAATGCGACATTCGTCGGCCGGTAGGCTATCGCAGAACCGTCGCGCTTCTCCTTGTAGACATCCGATTCCTCCGGATACCCAAGCGTGAATACTTCCTCGCCCTTCAACGTCCGCTTGGTCACGATGCCATGCTGGTAGTCGCAAAGGTATAGAAACTCTTCGCTTCCCTCTTTACGAATTGCCAGGCCGTGCGCGCCGCCTTTGAACTGCTTGCCCCAGGAGCGAACGAACTTACCCTTCTGGTCGAACACAACGAGAGTGTCCGTGCTCTCGCTCGAGGCATTAACTGTGTGGTGGATATAAATGTGGCCCTGCGAATCCTCGCAAACTCCGTGAGTGTTGCCGTAGCGAATATTGCGCGGAAGTTCGCCCCAGTCGTGGATGGCTTCGTACTTATGCTCACCTTCTCCCAGAATGGGTAGCTTGTTTCCCGATTTGTCGGTCGCCCCGAGAAAAATGGGTGCTGCGACAGCTGCACCAGCAGTGACCAGAAAACTTCGTCGTGTGATTCTCATTTGAGGATGCTCCTACCGACGCCGGAGAACAAAAGAGATCGTGAGTGCCCCACCCTCGTCTTTCCCGTCTTTTGGGAAAGACAGGGTGGGTTCAGCGGAACCGACGATTCGAAACACAAGGTCCCTCCACTTCGCTTCGCTCCGGTCGGTATGACAGTGTTGGGAAGAACATCACTTCTGTGCCACCGCCGGCTTCGCATCCACCAGTTTGGGATCGGCGAATTGCAGCCAGAAACCCATCATCTCTTCGTCGCTGGGTTCGCCCCAGCGAATCGCCTTGGAAGGATCGGGATTCTGCGGATTGTTCAGCGAATTATCAAAGTGGGCTGTCGTCACCAGTTCCGTCCCTTTCGGCAACAGGAATTGCTTTTTCAGGAAATAGGTTTCCTGCCAGCGGAAGTCATAGTGCGGCACGTTCAGTATCACTTCATGCCTGCCATCGGGATAGATTGCTTCCGTCTTCATGTCTTTCCCGCGGAAATGCATGTGGGCGGTGTAAGCCACAACCGTGACGTCTTTCGGCAGGGTGAAGCATGAAGTGACTTCCTGATTGTCCGCATTCGGCGGGATCAGGAAAAGATTGTTCCAGATTTCGTATTGCCCAATCTCGTGTTTTACCGGTTCGCGGGCAAATACCAGACCGATGCTGGTGCGGTCTTTTACGTTTTCGCCGCTGTGGTTGCTGTAGTGAACCTGGAACTGCAGATAGGATCCGGCTGGAATTCTCAGCGCATAGCCCGGAGGCCGCGTCTCGGCGAGGTGACCCGGCAGGTAGATGCCCGGCACGATATTCACGTATCCAGCCGATTCTCCCGGAACTCCTCCACCATCAGGCGACGAGCAGCCATCGTTGATCACCGGCGCATCCTTCCGTATGTGCAGGACTCGGCCGGTGCGGTAGTGGTACTTGTCTTCGCCGGCATCGGCCTTGACGTTTTCCGCCTCTTTCTTCGCCACCTCGCTGGCCGCGATTACGGAAACCGTCGCATGATGCACGACACGGCGGTCCCCAGGCATCACTTCGGCTGCCTGAATCCATTTATCTTCGGTGAAATTGGTGGGAACGTAGATGTATTCGTAGTCGTCCATCGTCGAACCGGAGACGAGAAACTCCGGGATGGTCAAGACTACGTCGGGCTTGATGTGCCAGCCTTCCGCGAATACCGGGGCAGGCGGCAGGTCCTTGGCGTCGCCTTCCTGTGCGCCAGTTCGTACCCAGGAATCAATGGTTGCGATTTCCGCGTCGGTCAGCCGCGGATCATTGATGAAATCTCCTACCTTGGGATCGGCATGCCAAGGGGGCATCTTGCGATTCACCACTGCGTCACGAATCGGCCGCGCCCACATGCGGGTGTCCTTATAGGTCATCAGCGACATGGGCGCAATGTCGTTGGGACGATGACAGACCACGCAATTCTTGTAGAGAATCGGGGCCACGTCTTTGTTATAGGTGACTGCCTTGGGAGCACTTGCGTCCTGCGCTACAACTGCTGAAGACAGCCCGCTGAATGCGGAAAGAGCCAGAATCAGAGCGATTCGATGAAAACCCATGATCACCCCCGTACAGCCATAACGAAATCCCCGCCATTGTAAGTCGAGACACCAGGGAACTCCAGTGTGCTGCTGAGGGAGATGGTGTCCCAATCTTAGGTTTCTTTGCGTGCTTTGCGGATTTCTTTGCGATCTTGGCGGTTAGGAGCTTTTTGCCACAAAAAGAGCAAAGAAAGTCAAAGGCGAAAGGACACCACTACGGGATCCGGACGAACCCCGTCGCAGAAAATCAAAAAGGGCCTTTATCAGGCCCTCGTTGTTATTGTTATCCCAGTTATTGTTATCCCAGTTTCGTTACCCAGCTTGGTTCTACGCAGAACCGTCCGCTCAACACCCACAATCAGCTCTGGGTATCAGTGGACGGGTCGTTCAGGGCGATCAGTTTCCCCGGCGGATAGTCCTCTGCAGTGAGAGGATTCGCGGGGTCCGCGTTAACTATCGTCAGGACATCTCCGCTGCGGATTCCACGGAGAATGAGGTTCTGCTCGTCAATGGCGATAACTCTATATCGTTCGTCGAATATCGCATTGTTGTCCATGGATTGTTAGATGCGCGATTCCTCACGACGGCTCACCCGCCGTGATTGAATTTACCGATTGCAGGTAACGAAAGTTGTACGTCTCTAAGTTACTGAAAATTCTACTCCGGCAGCTTAGCCGCCAGAACATCGATTTTCTCGATCGCCGGGGGCTTCGCCAGTAACTCCGAGGCCTTCGCCATCAGAGCCGCGGCAACTCGTCCCGAAAGGTGTGCCTGACGGCCCGCTTCGTTGGGAAACGCGTCGAAGATACCGAAGGTTGAGGGTCCGAGTTGGATAGCGAACCAGGCTGTGGTCGCCGGCTCCTCCTGGACAATCGCTAAACCGCCACGAAGAAAGTCAGCAACTTCCTTCTCTTTGCCCGGCTTCGCATCGAGGCGAACCCAAAGTGCTACATGAACATCAGCCATGAAGTATCTCCATTTTGAATGCGTTACTTGCGACTTCGAATTTTACTGCAAGTCTAGGATGCGAATTGTCAACGGCTTGTCGTATGACGGGTAGCTTAGTCAGTCCGTGTAGGGCGGACGCCCCAGCCCGGCGCTTTTGAATCAGGTTCGGAATCATGGCTGCGGCTTCGCTCATACGAACGAAATTCTTGAACAGTTAAGAGTCCATGTCGAAGACGGCGGGCGAGGACGCCCGCCCCACATCCATGAACGTGCTAAAACCAAAAGGCCGCCGGATTTGGCGGCCTTCTGTACTGTTGAACTTCTCCGCTTACTGCGCCGGCTTTTCTTCCATCTTCTTCTTGGGAGCGGCGGCGTGGGCCTTGGGCTTCCAGAAATCCGGGTCTGCCTTGATCCATTCATCCGAGACATAGCTCATGGACGGACTGAAGACGAACAGGTTGTGCTGGCTGGTCTCGATGGCGGCCGCAATCAACTCGCTGAACTTCTTCACGCCCTCTTCGCCCATGTTGGCCATGAACTGCTTGTCCTGATCAAATCCCTTGTCGATCTCGGCCGCGGACTTCATGGGCGTGAATACGACGTAGGTACTGCCCTCCTGGCCGTACTGAGCATAAAAGGTGGCAAAGTGTACGTCAGGGATTTTCTCGTAGGCCGCCTTGACCATCTTTACGATCGCATCCCAGTCTGCCTCGTGTCCGGGGCGAACGCGGTACAGAGATATTTCGAAATACCGCATGTGCGGGATGTCGATATGAGCGCGCAGACTGTATTCCTCGTGAAAGACCAGCGCGCTGGCGTCGACATCGCTGAGCAGATCTCCGTCCGCGACTGCGGCTTTGTCGAGGGCGGCGGAGAGAGTCGGATTGGCCTGCTCCGCCAACACATCTTTCTCCCAGGCTTCGAACGAATCGTAACCCGTCAAAAACAGCACTCGTGGCTTGCCGGTAATCGCGCTGACGGCCAGGTAGTGTGTCGGCCATTTGGCATGGGTCATGGCTTGTACGAAAGCGCTCTCGGCTTTCTCGTGTAGCGCTCCTGCCCTGCCCGGCTTAACAAATTCGCGAGCAATTGAAAGCACCTTGGGCGGCAGAGGCGGTTCTTGTGCCACGGCCACTCCCAATCCTCCTACCAGCAGGTACGAACCCAGCAGCAGCCCTGTAATCTTCTTTGCGTTTTTCATGTTCATGGACGCTGACCTCCCCGGTCGCGAAGTAGATTTCGAATTGATTTTGGAAGGGCCTACCCAAGCAAGAAAGAACAACCCGTCGTAGTTGGGCGGAGACTAATCCGAGGACTACTACGAAGTCAAGCAGATGGGGCGGGGCAAAGGTTGAACCACAGAGGACACAGAGGACACAGAGAAACTCGAAGGCCGAAAAAGCTCTGTGTCCTCTGTGTCCTCCGTGGTTACGCGTTCTCCGAAGCAGAAAAAGGCCGCCCAGGATGGGCGGCCTCTAGAAACAAGAAACCGGAAACTAGAAACTGCTACTAGTCTCCCAGCACCGGCTCGGCTTCCGACTTCGTCGGGGCCGGAGCGATGCCGCTGCCATTCGCCGGATTCGTCAGGGCGCCCAGCGGGATAAAGCCGTTCTCTGCCACGACCGGCTTTTCCTTCAGCACGACTTCGCGATAAAGCGAGGCCATGCGTGCGTTGTATGCCGGATCTTCTTTCTGCTTCGCATCGCGGGCCCGCATCTTTTCTTCGCGCGAGTTCTTGGCGATGCCCAGCTTGTCCAGATCGTGCTGCTCTTCGTTGGTGACCAGTTCTTCTTTCAGAACCAGCGCGTGCTCGACCGATTCCATCTTCACGTTCTTGCCACCCGCGAAGATTTCGTGACGTCCATGCTCCTCGTACCACTTGGTGAGCGTGGCCGTCATGTGCATCTTCTCGATGATGTTGCGCCAGCCCACGCCGGTGTTGTAGGCGCAGAAGGAGATTTCGCCTTCCTGCGTGGCGTAAGGAATGATGCACTGCTCGGTGCGGCGGAAGTCGTAGTTGAACAGATCCTGGAACCACATTCCCGCGATGAACAGGAAGTTCCAGCGATCCTGACGGCGCTTCATGACGTCGTCGATGGTGCGGTCCGGACCGACTTTGCCGTAGTTCTTGCCGGTCGCGTTGAAGTTCTTATCGAACTTCTTCAGCAGGTCCATCATCTTGAAGTGCGTCGGCGACTGGAACGGATCGTAGTTCTTCATCAGGCAGAGCGCCATGCCGACGACCGTCAGGAACTTGCCGCGGGCGGCGTCGTTGACCTTGGCAATGTCCTTGGCCAGCTGATCGCCCTTCAGGAACGCCGTGACCGGAACCGCTTCCTTGGTTTCCTTGTCGATCATCAGCGCCATGCCGGTGCCGCAGTTCGGATGGCAGCCACAGCTGAATTGGCCCCAGTCGTTGCTGACGTCGTTGACGTGCATCAGGTCGGCCCAGTCGGAGAAGGTTCCCATGAATGAAATGGGGAACCAGTCGCGGGCGGGCTCGCCCAGGCCAGTCTGATTCTTCACGTCGTGCGCCAGATGCGACAGCGTGTAGCGCTGCGCTTCGCGGCGATCGTCGGTGACGGCTTCGTCGCGTCCGGTGAATGACACCGGCTGGAACGACAGGAAGCCGATGGTCTTGGGATTGTCCAGCGCGAACTTGATGATGCGTCCGACCTGCTCGTTGTTGATGCCGTTGACGATGGTCACGACCGGAACGATCTCGATACCGGCCTTGTGCATGTTCTCGATCGCCTTCAGCTTCACGTCGAACAGGTTGCCGACCTTGCGGTGAGCGTTGGCAGCGTTGCCGATTCCGTCGAACTGGAGATAGGCGTAACGCATGCCGGCTTCGGCGGCCTGCTGGGCAAATTCAAAACTCTTGGCGAATTCGATTCCGTTGGTCGCGGCCTGCACTGAGTTGTATCCAACCTTGCGGGCGTAGCGGACGGCATCCAGGAAGTACGGCGAAAGCGTGGGCTCGCCACCGGAGAACTGCACCGACATCTGGCGGCGCGGCTTGATGGTGATGGCGTTGTCCAGCATGGTCTTGATGTCTTCCCAGCTCAGTTCGTGGACGAAGCCAACCTGGTTGGCGTCCATGAAGCAGGGATCGCACATCATGTTGCAGCGGTTGGTCAGGTCGATGGTGAGCACCGAGCCGCGTCCGTACTTCACAGTCGAAGAACCGTGGTGATGCAGCTTCTCGTCGTTGTGGGCGCGGATGTCGCGGCCGGGGAACACATCTTCCAGGTGCTTCGAGAATTCGGTGTCAATCGACATCACGTCTTCGAAGTGGCCGTGGATGGCGCAGTCTTTCACCATCAGGATCTTGCCGTCGCGCTCGACGATTTCGGCCTTGATCTCGCCGACCTTTTCGTTCATCAGCACTTCGTAGGGCAGCTTGCCGTCGAGAATCTGCTGGCGGATTTCCGGCACGCACTTGGGGCACAGCGAGTCAGTGGAGCGCGGCCAGCCCAGCGGCGGCTTGGTCTTTTCGTAGGACTTCAGCAGCGGCTTCTCCGACCATTTCGGCGTCGGCGAGGGGTTCTGCTTGATTTTATTCAGGCTGTTGAACACCACCCACGCGCCTTTGGCGGCGACTGTGACTGCCTTTTCTACGTACTTGACTGGCTTATGCATGCGATCTCGCTTTCCTGTGCTGGTATGTCGCAGCAGCTTCGCGTTCTACCGTGAATTCACGATTTGAACCCGGAATTCCCTGCCTTGCTGTGACCTTCACCTGGGGAGCGCCGGTTAGCGTTTCCGCCTGATGGATTAACCTAGGCTTATGTTATTGAAGACACGGGGGAAGCACGAGAACTATGTCAATGAAAGGGGAAAAACAGGGGTTCAGCGGGTGAATGCAGCATTGGATGGTGTGTAAAGTATTGAAAAAGAAAGGGTACTAACTGGGATCCCCCGCCTCATAGAGGTTCAACGGAACAACTTTACCGTAACGCTTGAAGTCGCGATCGGTGGTAAAAACTTGCCACTCCCGCAGGTGAGCCACGGCACAGATAAGAAAGTCCACGGGCGAGCCGGCGATGCCGCGAGCCCGGCAGGCATTGTTCATCTGGGCAGCTTCTTCGTAATCCTCCGCTCGTAACTGAGGGTCGTCGAAAGCCCGAAGATAGTCGCGCAGTCTTCGAAAGCCCGTCTCCTCGCGGAGTCCAGAAAGCAACTCCTGGCGGACGGGTCCTACGACTTGGGCCCGGCCTTCCCGTATCAACTGGCTGCAGGGCTTCTTTTAAAGCCTGTTCTCTGGAGCTTAAATCGGTCGGGCTTTCGCCGCAGAGCCAGCGACCAGACGGAGGTGTCCACTAGCACCATCATGAGCGTTTCCGGCGGCGTTCTGTCTTGTAGTTGTATTTAGGATCGAAATCGACGGTGCCAAAGGCGTCCAGGATGCGGAGCTGTTTCCTCCGCTTCACGTATTCGGCGAGCGCAGCGGACACGGCTTCCCTTTTGGTCTTGTGCCGGCCTACGCGGCGGGCCTCTTCGATCAGTCGATCATCGAGTGCCAGATTGGTTGCCATGTGTATATTGTTACACATTATGATGTGTGGAACAATGTTCCTCACACGTGGGACGGACACTCCTGGTCCTCCGCCGCTGAACTTGTTGATGGGGTTGAAGTTCTTCTTGTATTCAAGGGCGTGTGGCTCGACGGTGTCGCAATCAGGTAACATACTCCGCGCTCCTCATGAATCGCGAATATCACAAAGGCTACAGTCACGAACTGCACCGCGACATGGAAGTACTGATCTTCGGACACGCCGGCACGCCCCTGCTCGTCTTTCCTACTTCCAGGGGCAGGTTCTTCGAGTATGAAGACCAGAACATGATTGGAGCTCTAGCGCCCGAAGATTGACGCCGGCGAGGTACAGGTGTTCTGTCTCGATGCGGTGGATGGCGAGAGTTGGTACAACAAAGAGCGTTCATCCCCGCGTGCGGGTGCTGCGCCACATTCAGTACGAACGCTACATCCTGCACGAGATGCTTCCCTTCCTGCGCTGGAAGAACAACGCGCCGCGGCTGGCGGTCACCGGCTGCAGTTTCGGCGGCTACCATGCGGTGAATTTCTCGCTCAAGCATCCCGACGTAGTCACTTACTGCGTGAGCATGAGCGGAGCGTTCGATATCCACCAGTTTCTGGACGGATACTACGACGACGACTGCTACTTCAACTGTCCCCCGGACTTTCTGCCGAACCAGAGCGACGATTGGTTTCTGAGCCGCTACCGGAAGATGAACATTGTCCTGGGATCGGCCGACTGGGATATTTGTCTGGACCAGAACATCAAGTTTTCAGCTATTTTGAACGCCAAGGGAATTCCCCATTGGCTGGATGTGTGGGGTGACAACTCCAAGCACGATTGGCCATTGTGGCAGAGGATGGCAGTAAAGTATTTTTCGTAGGCTTGTGAGGTGAACGTGAAGAAAATCGGCGTCATGTTCGGCATGGAAAATACTTTTCCTCCAGCGCTGGTGGAAAAGATCAACAGCATGAAGGTCGAGGGCGTGACCGCCGAGTTCGTGAAGCTGGGCGGAGTGAAGATGGCGGAACCCAGCGGCTATCGCGTCATCATCGACCGCATCTCGCAGGACATCCCGTTCTATCGCGCCTATCTGAAGAATGCCGCACTCAGCGGAACAATCGTCATCAACAATCCGTTCTGGTGGACGGCCGACGACAAGTTTTTCAACTACGCGCTGGCGTCCAAGCTCGGCGTGGCCATTCCGCCTACGGTGATTCTGCCGCACCAGAAACATCCCGAAGGCACGACTGACAAGTCGATGCGCAACCTGATTTATCCGCTGAACTGGGAGGAGATTTTCGCCTACGTCGGCTTCCCTGCTTTCCTCAAGCCTTACTCCGGTGGAGGATGGAAGCACGTCTACAAAGTCCATTCGCCGGAAGAGTTCTTCCATCACTACAACCAGACCGGCGACCTGTGCATGACCCTGCAACACGGCGTCGAGTTCAAGGAATATTTTCGCTGCTACGTGGTCGGGACAAGAAAAAGTCCACATCATGCACTACGATCCGAAGGCTCCGCATCACGAGCGCTATGTGAAAAATCCTGCACCTGCCGATCCCAAGTTGCTGGACCGGGTGGTAAAGGATTCGCAGACCTTGTGCCGGGCACTGGGCTACGACCTGAACACGGTTGAGTTCGCCGTGGAAGATGGGGTGCCGTACGCCATCGACTTCCTCAATCCTGCGCCGGACGCGGATATTCATTCGGTAGGCCAGGCGAATTTTGACTGGATCGTGAACGCAGTCGCGGAAATGGCTGTAGCCAAAGCTCTTAGCGACGAGAGACTCCGGTGAAAGAGTTGCACTGGGCGTCGTTTCTGTCAGGTGGAAGTTCAGCCCAAGTTCCCAAAGCGAAGGCCCCAAAAAAGAAAGCAAAGGCGTAACGCAGTTCTTTGCGAACTTTGCGGCATTTCTTTGCGCCCTTTGCGGTCAAGAGCTTTAACCGCAAAGGACGCCAAGAATCGCAAAGTGCGCAAAGGAAATCGACGGCACCGACCTCAGAATGCTTCGGCTTTTAGCGGGTGATTGCTATACTGGTGCCCGTTTTCAGGAAGGCCGGCCATGCTTCCGAATTTCACCATCGGGATCGAAGAGGAATACCAGACCGTTGATCCGGTCACGCGCGATCTGCGCTCCCACATTCACGCCGAGATTATCGAGAAGGGCAAACTGCTTCTGCAGGAGCGGGTCAAGGCCGAGATGCACCAGTCGGTGGTCGAGGTTGGGACGTCTGTCTGCCGCAATATTAAAGACGCCAAGGAAGAAGTAAAAAAGCTGCGCCGCGACATGATTGCCCTGTCGCGCGAAAATGGCCTGCGCCTGGCGGCGGCGGCGACCCATCCCTTTGCTGACTGGCGGGAACAGGAGATCACAGCCGACGATCGCTACAAGAATATTGTCGAAGATCTGCAACTGGTGGCGCGAGCGAATCTGATCTTCGGACTGCACGTCCACATCGGCGTGGAAGACCGCGAGACCGCGATCCAGTTGATGAACCACGCGCGGTATTTCCTGCCGCACATCCTGGCGCTTTCGACCAACTCTCCTTTCTGGCTGGGGATGAACACGGGCCTGAAATCGTATCGTTGCAAAGTCTTCGACAAATTTCCCCGCACCAATATTCCTGACTACTTTCCCAGCTACGGCGAGTACGAGAATTTCATCAAGCTGCTGATCAAGACCAACTGCATCGACAACGCCAAGAAAATCTGGTGGGACATTCGCCCGCATCCATTCTTCAACACGCTTGAGTTCCGGGTGTGCGACATTCCCATGCGGGTGGACGAGACGATCGCGCTGGCGGCGCTGATTCAGGCGACGGTCGCCAAGCTGTACAAGCTTTACACCGCGAACCAGGGATTCCGTCTCTACCGCCGCGCCTTGATCATGGAGAACAAGTGGCGGGCTGCTCGCTATGGACTCGACGGCAAGCTGGTTGATTTCGGCAAGCAGAGCGAAGTCCCCGCGCGCGAACTGGTTCTGGAATATCTGGAGTTCATCGACGACGTAGTCGACGAACTCGATTCGCGCGAAGAGCTAAACTATATTCATGAGATCCTGAACAACGGCACCGGAGCCGACCGCCAGTTGCGGGTGTTTCGTGAGACCGGCGATCTCAAGAAGGTCGTGGATTACATCATCGAAGAAACGGAAGTGGGACTGGCCGAGAAGGAAGTCCAGGCTCCCATTAGAAAAGTAGGGTAATGAACGTTCCTGCCAGTCAAACCAAGCGTGAACTGAGTACGCTTCCTTTCGATCCTGAACTCACTCCCGGCGCGCGCAATGCGGTCAACGTGTGTCTGCGGATTCAGCCCAGCGAGAAAGTCACTGTCATCACCGACGAGGCCACCAAGGAAATCGCTGCCAGCATCGTCCACGAACTGGAGATGCTCGGCGCTCCCTACCGCGCCTGGATTCTGGAAGAACTCGCTCCTCGTCCGCTGACCGATCTGCCGCGCGAGATTGTGGACGATCTCGAGACCAGCCAGGTCAGCATCTTCGCGGTGCAGGCCCAGGCCAATGAACTGCGCTCGCGGATGCAGATGACCGACGTGGTGAACCGCCGCAAAATCCGCCATGCCCACATGGTCAATATCAATCATCAGATCATGCTGGAAGGCATGCGGGCCGATTTCCTCAAAGTGGATCGCATCAGCACCAAGGTCGTGGAGACTGTGCGGACGCGCGAAGCAGGTACGAGCCAAGACCGCCGCAGGGACCGATCTCATCGCCGATCTGAATCCGGAATATCGCTGGCTCAAGACCAGCGGCATCATCAGTCCCGACAAATGGGGAAACTTGCCCGGCGGCGAAGTGTTTACCACTCCAGGCGAGGTCAATGGAACGTTCGTGATCGATGGCGTCGTCGGCGACTGGCTTTGCGCCAAGTTTGGCAGCCTGCGTGAGAATCCGCTGACCATTCAGGTGAAAGGCAATCGCCTGACTGAAGCCCATTCCTCCAACCGCGAACTGGAAGATGATTTCTGGCGCTACACTCACACCGACGAAAACAGCGATCGCGTGGGCGAGTTCGCCATCGGCACGAACATCGAATTGAAAGATGTGATCGGACAGATCCTGCAGGACGAGAAGTATCCCGGCATCCATATTGCCTTCGGCAATCCATACGGCGCGCACACCGGGGCGAAGTGGGACTGTTCCACCCACATCGACGTAGTCGGCAGGAATTTCGACATCTGGGTGGACGACGCGCAGATCATGCGCAATGGGCAGTTTCTGCTGGAAGCGTAGCAAGCAGGTGGATGAAACGAAAAGCATGGGCTAGATTGACAGACGCAGTCTTACGCTCCGATGTGGCCGCAAGCCTGAGATTAGATGCTATTGCATCCACAGGCTGACCTCGACGGAATTGGATGGCGGCATTGACACCTCTTTTGGCCGGCTCCGCCGGTACTGCTGTCAAGGAGGGACGTTGATACGGTTCGGATTGCTTATTGCGAAAGCGGAGCAAGTTCCAAACGTGCGTCGAATCCGAGCGATTCTTCCTTATGTGGCATGCCGAAGATGAGCTTATGCGGGTTAGCCGAAATGCGCAGACCCTGCTTGAAATCGTATGGAGCTGACAAAATAGCTAGGCTACGCCCGGTGACTGGGGCGCATCCGCCGGACGATTCTGTAGGCAGATCGCGCCTGCTGACATTCCGTTGAACCTCATGATTCCTGCCCTTCGACAGCAGTTCAACGCGAACTTTACTCAGGAAAAATATCAGCGACTGCTCAAGCTGTTAGAGGAGCGATGCGGAACACCGGTCAAGTTTCGCGTCTGCGAGACGCCGTGCTTCCTGCCCAAAGCGCTGATCGACCAGATGTCGGACTACGGCAAGGAACTGATTCAGCAGCTCAACAACATCGAGTATCGAAAAGCATCGTCGGCCGCCATTCCGGATCGGTTCAAAGTTCCCGCGCGAATCCCAGAAACCTCTTTTTATACAGGTGGATTTTGGACTGGTGCGCGACAAGTCCGGCAAGTTGCAGCCCAAGCTGGTTGAACTGCAGGGCTTCCCTTCTCTTTATGCCTACCAGGCGATGCTCTCGCAATGTTATGGAGAGGTTTTTGGTCTCGATCCGAACTTGAAATATCTGCTGGGCGGATTGGACTGGGAGAGCTACAAGAAATTATTGCGGCGGGCCATTGTCGCTGACCATGATCCCAAGCATGTCATTCTCATGGAGATCGATCCGCTGCATCAGAAGACTCTTGCCTGACTTTTTGCTGACCGAGAAATTGCTGGGCATAAAAACCGTGTCGATCACCGATGTCCGCAAAGTCGGCAAGTTTCTGTTTTATGAAAACGGCGGAAAGCGGACACCGATCATGCGCATTTACAACCGCGCCATCGTGGACGAGATGGTCCGCAAAGACCTGAAAATGCCGTTCCAGCTAACCGATGAAATTGAAGTGGAATGGGCCGGGCATCCGAACTGGTTTTTCCGCATGAGCAAGTTTTCGCTACCCTATCTACGCCATGAGAGTGTGCCCAAGACCTGGTTTCTCGATCGCGTGGAACAGATGCCGAAAGATCTGGAGCAATTACGTATTGAAGCCGTTGTTCTCTTTTGCCGGCCTCGGCGTAATCATCAATCTCAAACCTGAGGACCTGGCAGCCATCCCGAAGGAAAAGCGTTCGCAATACATTCTTCAGGAGCGCATGAAATTCGAGCCTGTGATTGAAACGCCCTTCGGCGGAGACCAAGCTGAAGTGCGGATCATGTATATCTGGCTCGATGAACTGCTGCCCGTGATGACGATCATCCGCATGGGTCGCGGACTGATGATGGGCGTGGACCACAATCGCAATATGGAATGGGTAGGCTCGTCAGCGGGGTTCTACGCGTAACGAAAAAACGCAAGGTCCCTCCACTTCGCAAGATCATCCGCTTCGCGAATGATCTTGCTCCGGTCGGGATGACAGGTTTTTGGAGAAGGCTGACGATTGCCCCCAAGCAGTGCTTGGACGGGGCACCCTCTGAGCTTGAAATTATTACTTCAATCCCTTCACCACATACGCCTGCGACAGTACTCGCGAATACACGTAAGCATAGGCGCTTCCGTCGCTGGAGAAGCGCGGCCCGCCCACGTTCGCGACTCCGGCAGGCAGGTTTGCTCCAAAAGTTTTCCAGAATTCCATTTTGCCGGTCGTGATATTCACCCGATAGACCTGGGCCGCCCCTTCACGCCGCTGGCTGGACAGCGCATATAAATACTGTCCGTCGGGCGACCAGTCGGAGATGTAGTACTTCGAATCGAGTCCCGGCACTGGCCGCAAACCGCTGCCGTCAAGCGGCCAAATGCCCCACTTCCGGTCTGGCCCTATTACTGCGACGTTGCGGCCGTCCGGAGACAAGCGAACGCCGGCTGTTCCCTCGGGTGTGATGGGCTTGGAATTGCCATTACTCACGTCAATCAGATAATTGCGGACACCATGCCCGGCCTCGATCCCAGAGGCTACCAGCTGTTTGCCATCGGGCAAGTAGCGGACCGCGCCGTAGCTTATGTTGTCGTGGGTCAACTGTCGAGCCTCGCCCGCGCCGGTGGGAACCAGGCTGAGTGGACCACCCTTGGCTGGCTGTGTAATCACCCATTTGCTGTCCGGTGAAATCGCTTCGCCAGTGCCCTCGCCCATTCGCACAGGAGGCGATCCGTCGGTGTCACGCAGAAACACTGTGTAGTTCGGTCCGCCGCCGTCCGCCTCTTCTTCGAACAGGACTTTTTTACCGTCACGGCTGATGTCTCTGAGCAGAGACCACCCGAACCATCCCAGCTCGCGCTCCTCTTTACCTCCCGGCGGCATGGCCCGAATCGCCAGACGCGCCTGTGAAGTAATCATGAGGGTCAGTTCCGTCGCGCGCATCTTCGATCCACATACCTCCGGGCACGTTGGTGATCGTCCGCACCTTGCCGTCCAGAGTCACGCCGCGAAGATTTGCTGCGCTGCCGCTATTGGAGGCGGTGAACCAGATCTCATCGCCCGTGGGTGACCACAGAATTCCCTGAGCCGACGACCAGCCCGTCGAGAGCTTCTTCTCGCTCCCGTCCGGTTCGATCACGGCTACCGCGCCTCGATCGTCGCCACTGGGATTCTCGTGGTCCGCGAACGCTACCCGCTTGCCGTCCGGAGAAATCTTCGGATGGCTGATCCAGTTAATGCTGTCGAACAAAACCTTGCCTACCGGATACTCCAGCCGCCAGTGGCTGTTCTCCGGAACGAAGCGGACAACGGCCATGTTTTCGCCGTCCGCTGCCCAGTCCGCGTCCTGCACGTTGTCCAGAACTTCTCGTGGCGTTCCTCCGCTCAGGGGAACCTTGGCCAGCGTTCCGACCCTCGCATAGCCGCCGTAGATAAACGGTGTTGAGGCGGATTGCCAGCTCTCCGCTCTTCGAGATCGAAAGCAGCGCAGCGTCCTTCAACCCCAGCTCGCGCGAACCGTTGTCATCGGTGCGAGCCAGATAGAGTTGGTGTGTGCCTCCTTCCCAGGAGGCGTCGTAGATAATGCTGCCGTCAGGCGCAAAGCGCGCATTGCCGATCGAACCGGTGCGGAAAGTAATCTGCTGATACTCGGCCGGAGGCGCAGCGCCGCGGCCTCTTCCCAGCCACCAGCCCGCAGCAGTCAGAAGCGCCGCCAGCACGATCGCCCCCGCAACCCTCGCCAGTTTCCGGCGCGACTCTGCGCCTTTGACTTCCTGCACCGCTGCCTGTGCGCCCGATTTGTTAGTGGCGGAAATCTCGGTCAGCGCTTCCAGATCAAATGCCAGATCGCCCGCCGAGTGGAATCGCTGGGAAGGAATCTTCTCCAGGCAATGCCGCACAATTCGTTCCAGCCCGGGCGGAACATTGCGCGCAGTTTCCGACAGCTCGGGCGTTTCTTCTTTCAGGATCGCGCTCATGGTGTCGGCCGAGGTTTCGCCGTGGAAGGCACGCTTGCCGGAAATCATCTCGTAGAGGATCGCGCCAAAGGCAAAAATGTCCGACCGGGCGTCGGCCGTCTGTCCGCGAACCTGCTCAGGAGACATGTAGCCGACCGTCCCCATGATGAGCCCCGGTTCAGTCACCGCGTGGACCGTCGGGGCATCGTCACTGCTCACTGTTTCCGGCCGGGTCAGCTTGGCCAGGCCGAAATCCAGGATCTTCACTCGGCCGTCGTTAGTGACAAAAAGATTTTCCGGCTTCAAATCACGATGGACGATGCCCTTTTCGTGCGCCGCCGCCAGTCCTCGGGCCACCTGCAAGGCGTAATCAATCGACTTGCGGGCAGAAAGCGCGCCATTCCGCAAACGCTCGCGCAGGGTCTCGCCTTCCAGCAGTTCGGAGACGACGTAAAGCGAGCCTTGCTGGTCTCCGATGTCGAAGATGGAAAGAATGTTGGGATGATTCAGCGCTGCCGCCGCGCGTGCTTCCTGCGCGAAGCGTTGCATGCGGTCACGGTCCGCGGAAAAAGATGCAGGCAGAACTTTGACGGCTACTGTGCGGTCAAGCCTGGAATCGTGCGCGCGATACACTTCGCCCATCCCGCCCGCGCCGATCAGAGACTGAATTTCGTAAGGTCCTAACTTTGTTCCCGAGGAGAGTGCCATGTGTGGCGCAGAATTATAGCGTTATGTAGCGCCGGCGTCCCGCCGGCCCGATGGGCGGGCAGGATGCCCGCCGGAAACTGCGAAGCAGGTCACTCCAACCATGACTTCGCACGTCTCGTGGGTGCGTGTCCGGCGGGCATTCTGCCCGCCCATCGGGCCGGCGGGACGCCGGCGCTACTCCAACTAGTTGACCAGATACTCCCCACGGCCTAACATAACCGCCTACAGGGGCAGAGCTTAGCCATGGACCGCGAAGCGTCAGGCCAAAGTTCGAGCAGTGCGACCATGATCGGCCAGACGGTCTCCCATTACCGATTCTGGGCAAGCTGGGCGGTGGCGGGATGGGCGTGGTCTACGAGGCGGAAGACACCCGGCTGGGCCGCCACGTCGCCATCAAAGTTTCTTCCCGACAACCTCACCGGCGACGCCAAGGCCATGGAGCGCTTCGAGCGCGAGGCCCGCGCCGCTTCCCTGCTGAATCATCCCAGCATCTGCACCATCCACGAAGTCGAAGATCACAACGGACATCCCTTCATCGTCATGGAAAAGTTGGAGGGAGAGAGCCTGAAGCAGCACATCCGCGGCAAGGCCATGGACATCGATGAAGTGCTCGAGGTCGGCGTTCAGGTGGCCGATGCGCTTTCAGCCTCTCACGCCAAGGGCATCATCCATCGCGATATCAAGCCGGCCAACATCTTTATTACTTCGAGCGGGACAGACCAAGGTCCTCGACTTCGGACTGGCCAAACTTCTGCGCAACGAGCACATGGCCACCAGCGAGGAAACGCCGATCGAAGATTCGCTGACCGCGGTGGGCGTGATTCCCGGCACCGCGGTTTACATGTCTCCGGAGCAGGCGCGCAGCGAGGAGCTTGATCCGCGCACCGATCTGTTTTCCTTCGGCGTCGTGCTCTACGAAATGGCCACGGGGAAGAAGCCTTTCACCGGCAACAACGTGGTCATGACTCTGGATGCGGTGCTGCACACCAAACCACCGTCGCCGATGACGCTCAATCCCGCCATTCCCAAAGAGCTGGAAGGCATCATCGGGAAGGCGATGGAAAAGGACCGCAACAAGCGCTACGCCAGCGCGGCGGAGATGAAGGCGGACCTGCAGCACCTGAAGAAAGAAACCGAATCGGGATTGACCCGGACCAGCGGACGCATCACGGCCCCGGTGCGCGTGCGTCACCAAGACCTTCCAGACTCCGGGCAAACGGCAAAGTTATCTTCTGCTCGCGGTTACCGCGCTGCTGATCACGGTGCTGGCAGCGGTCGGAACCTGGTTCATCAAACATCGCGCGGCGGTCATGGGAGGCGGTTCCAAGAACGCCATCGCGGTGCTGCCGTTGCAAAATCTCAACGGCGATTTCAGCGTGGACTATCTTCGCTTTGCGCTGGCCGACGAAATCGCCAACACCCTCACCTATTCCCGCACCCTGGATGTTCGCCCTTCGGCCGTCACCAGAAAATACGTGAATGCGGACATCGATCCTCAGCAGGTCGGCAAAGACCTGCACGTGGGAACGGTGCTGACCGGACACTTCCAGAAGCAGGGAAACCATCTGATGGTCACGCTGGAGGCGATCGAGACGGGGACGGAACGGCTGGTATGGCAAACCAATCTCACCGGCTCGACGCAGGACCTGATCGGCATGCAGCAGCAGTTGTCTAAACAGGTCCGCCAGGGATTGCTGCCTATGCTGGGTGCGGCGGGCGGCTTCCTGGAGACCAGCACACGGCCTAACAATCAGGAAGCGTACGATCTTTACCTGCGCAGCGTGGCTCTTTCACACGACGCCGCCCCTAATCGCGAAGCAATCAAGACGCTGGAGCACGTGGTTGAACTCGATCCCAACTACGCGCCAGCCTGGGCTGAAATCGGGCAACGCTACTATTACGACGCGACCTACTCGAATGGTGGCGAGCAGATGTTCCAGCATTCGAATGACTCCCTGGAACGCGCCCTGGCTCTCGATCCCAACCTGATTGCCGCCGCCTCGCAACTCATCGTGAACCAGGTGGATCGGGGCGAGCTGGGCAAAGCCTACGAGTCAGCCCAGGCGCTGGCCAAACGCCGTCCGGAGAATGCCCAGGTCCACTTCACTCTCGGTTACGTGCAACGCTATGCCGGAATGCTGGAGGAATCGGCGCGGCAATGCGACACCGCCATCACCCTGGCTCCGGGTAACTATCAGTTCCGCTCCTGTGCCTGGGCCTTCATGGAATTGGGTCGCTTCGACCGGGCTCGTGACTTCATCAAACTGGATGCCGGTTCCGAGTGGGCCAACTACGTCACTCCTTCCCTGTTGCTGCGCGAAGGCAGGACGGGGGAAGCTCGCGAGGCGGCGAAGCTGATGTCGAACTCCCCCCACTATCATCGTGATCTCATGGAAGCCGTTCTCGGATTGCGTCCGGCCTCCGAACTGGATCGCATGGCGCACGACGCGGAAACCAGTCAGCCTTCCGATCCCGACCCGGAGCTCTCCTACTATCAGGGCGCGCTTTTCGCCTACAGCGGCAAGAAAGATGCCGCCTTCCACATGCTCAAGACTGCAATTGAGCAGAACTATTGCGCTTATTCCAACCTGCTTTCCGATCCCCTGTTGCGCACCCTGCACAGCGATCGGCAGTTTGACGAGTTGCTGACCGCGGCCCACACCTGCCAGCAGGCAGTGCAGGCGTCCGGCACGCCAGCCCAGCCACTAACTCAGGTAGGATTGAAGCGCTGGCGGCTAACTCTTCGTTTGCCGCGCAGTCCATATAGACGGCGCACCGTGCTTAGCCGTTGGTCATTGGTCCTTGGCGAATCGATTGCGCCTGGGCCAACGACCAAAGGCCAAGGACCAACGACGGTTTCGATCTTGAAGAGGAACATCAGGAAACAATCTTGCCTCTCATCCCCGACCACTCCCATCTCATACATATGCAAATTGCTGGTCAGAGAAATCTAAAGAGAATCCTGCTTAAAGCCCTCGGTCTGTTCCTGCTTGCAATTGTTTTCAACGCCGCGGAGCCAACTTTGGCACAGGCCCCACCCAACCCAGCTAGTCCGGTGGATCCTCTTCCCCCGGATACCGGAGCCGCCGGCCTGAAGCAGATGCTCCTCCGCCTGCAAACCACGGCCCGTCTGATGCAGACCACCGCGCATCCCGACGACGAAGATGGCGGCATGCTGACCCTGGAGTCTCGCGGGAAAGGAGATGCCACCCTTCTGATGACGCTCACCCGCGGCGAAGGTGGTCAGAACAAAGTAGGAAGCAATCTGTTCGACGTGCTGGGCGTTCTCCGCACGCTGGAGCTGACGGCATCCGATCGTTACTACGGAGTGGAACAGCGCTTCAGCCGGGTCGCGGATTTCGGCTATTCGAAAAATCCTGACGAGACTTTCCAGAAGTGGGGCGGACATGACATCCCGCTCAGCGACATGGTGCGCGTGATTCGCACCTTTCGTCCCGATGTTTTGATCGCACGCTTCTCCGGTACCGACCGCGACGGGCACGGACATCACCAGGCCTCGGCCATCCTGACCAAGGAAGCATTTCGTGCAGCGGCAGATCCCAACCGCTTTCCCGAGCAAATCAAAGAGGGACTGCAACCCTGGCAAGCCAAGAAACTTTATATCGGCAACGTATGCGGGTTCGGAGCGACAACCTGCGCAGCGGAAAATTACACCGTCAGACTGAACACCGGGCAAAAAAATCCCCTGCTGGGAATGTCACCGATCCAGTTCGCCATGGAAGGATTGCGACACCAGCTTTCCCAGGGCGCCGGAGCCTGGACGGTCGATCCCGGCGATCGCTACACCTACTACAAGCTGATCGACTCCATTCTTCCGCCCGCTACTGATAAAGATGGCCACGAAAAAGATTTCTTCGATGGCATCGATACCAGCCTGTCGGGATGGAGTTCCGGATTCGACGCGACTGGCGCAAAAGACCTCGGCCAGATTGAAACCAAAGTTGCCGAAGCCGCCAAAGCTGCGGACAAAGATCCCAGCAGCGCGGCGGCTCCGCTGCTGTCAATCGTAGACTCGCTCAGCGGTCTCGAAGATCACATTCGCCCCACCGATCAGAAGCAAGGGCTGCTGATGCGTTTGCGGGAGAAGGAATCTCAAGCGCGGACCGCTCTAAATCTCGCCCTCAATCTTTCCCTTCAGGCCTCGCTGGTTTCACCGCCCGGTTCGACCACACCGCCCGCGCCGGGAGAAGATCCGCTGGCCGCAGTTTCGCCTGGCCAGAAAATTACTGTCAGGGTAAAGCTTCACAACGGCTCTACCCATCCGGTGCAACTGCGCTCCCTGTTCCTTGAAGGGCAGATCGAAGAAAGCGAAGTTAAAGAGCGCGTTCCTCCCTTGCAGCCGGGGAAAGACTATCAGACGGATTTCCAATTAAATCTGCCGGCGAGTTTTCCGCCGACACGGCCCGCGTTACATCGTCACGATCCGGAACGAGACGGCGTCTACACCGTGGATGAGCCGCAATATCAGACGCTGCCATTCCCTCCGCCACCGTTTCGCGTGAGCGCGCACTACGATGTCCCCGAACTTCACTCAGGGACGCGCAGCGCCGCCGCCGCGAGCCGTGACGCGCTGCCAGAGGTCACAGCGCCAGTGCTTGTGTCGTTCCTGGACGAGAAAGGCACGGAGCAAAGACGTCGCTTGGCAGTCGTGCCGGCGTTTTCCGTTGAACTGGAACCGGGCGAGCAAGTGGTTCCCATCTCGAATGGTTCCGAACGCAGCGTAAAAGTCGGCGTGGTTTCGAATCTGATGGGCGCATCGAATGGCAGCTTGCGGCTCGAAGTCCCCGCCGGATGGCGCGTCGAACCCAATCAAATTTCCGTTACGTTGCGCGATCGAGGAGACAAGAAAGATTTTGACTTCAAAGTCATCCCCGGCGATCTGAAGGAAGAACACACTCAGATTCGCGCCGTGCTGACCGTCAGCCGGGAAAAACTACAGCGAAGGCTACACTTTCGTGACTCGCGAAGATCTGGCCAGCGCTTACTACTACCAGCCGGCGGTGCAGCGCGTCAGCATTGTGGATGTGAAAGTCCCGAAGAACCTGACGGTGGCATACATCCCAGGAGCCGGAGACGAAATTCCGACGGTACTGCAGCAGATCGGAATCGCCGTGACTGTTCTGCCAGCCGAAAAACTTGCCAGCGAGGATCTAACCCGCTACGGCACGATCGTTCTCGGCATCCGCGCATACGACACACAAAAAGATGTCACTGCGAACAACAAGAAACTTCTGGATTACGTTTCTGCGGGCGGCACTCTGATCGTGCAATACAACGCCGGAGCCGGGGACTTCAACGGCGGCCACTTCACACCGTTTCCGGCAACGTTGAGCCGGAGCAGAGTTTCAGTCGAAGAAGCTCCAGTCGAAATTCTGGCTCCCGAAGACAGCATCTTTCATTCTCCCAACACGATCTCGCAACGCGATTTCGACGGCTGGGTACAAGAGCGCGGTCTGTATTTCATGGACCAGTGGGACAGTAACTTCCGGCCGCTGCTTTCATCTCATGATCCAGGGGAGCAACCGCTCAAGGGTGGACTCCTGCGAGCAAAGTATGGCAAGGGCACATATGTCTTCACGGGATACGCGTTCTTCCGTCAGCTGCCCGCAGGCGTCCCCGGAGCAATCCGGTTGTATGTGAATCTGCTGGCCGCGGGACACGATTAAGAAATCGTCGTTGGGAACACCGTCGTTGGTCGTTGGCCTTTGGTCGTTGGCCCTTAGCCGTTGAGGATCGTGATAGGAAGCCGATAGGGCGAACAGCTTCCAGACAAATCAAACTCGCGTCTCGCGAATGCAGCCTTATGGCTAGAGCCAACGACCAACGACCAATGGCCAACGACGATTCTCAGCCCTATGACGGTTCTCAGACCAACGACGGTTCCTTAATAAGAGGCATTGGCGTCAGCAGCGCCACCGCCCTGAACATGATCGACATGATCGGGGTGGGACCGTTCATCACCATTCCGCTGATCGTCGGCGCGATGGGCGGACCGCAGGCCATGCTGGGCTGGATCCTGGGCGCCATCTTCGCCATGTGCGACGGCCTGGTGTGGGCGGAACTCGGCGCGGCCATGCCCAAGTCAGGCGGTTCGTACAACTACTTGCGCGAGATGTATGGGCCGAAACGTCTGGGGCGTCTGATTTCATTTCTCTTCATCTGGCAACTTTCTTTCAGCGCGCCGCTGTCGATCGCGTCAGGCGCCATCGGACTGGCCGGTTACGCCTCATATTTCTGGCCCGGCCTCGAATATCAATATGCCGACCATCTCTGGGAATTGCATATCCCGCTGCTGGGCACACTGCAACTTGCGTTGGCTGATGTCCGGAGCTACGTTTGTAGCCATCGCGATTGTGGTAATCGCCATGATCCTGCTCTACCGCAAGATCACCAGCATCGGATGGATATCGAAATTGCTTCTCACCGGCGTGCTGCTCACGATGGGCTGGATCATCATCGCGGGCTTCAGTCACTTCGACGCGTCACGCGCCTTCAGCTTTCCGCCGGGCGCTTTCACGTTATCGCACAATTTTTTCCTCGGACTCGGCTCGGCCATGCTCATCGCGACCTACGACTATTGGGGCTATTACAACGTTTGCTTTCTCGGCGATGAGGTAAAAGATCCGGGTAGGACCATCCCGCGCGCGCTGCTGCTATCCATTTTTTTGGTGGGATGTCTATACGTGTTGATGAACATCAGCATCCTGGGCGTCGTGCCCTGGCAGGAAATCACTCACACCGGCCACTCCAATCGCGGCCTGTATGTGGTTTCCATTTTCATGGAAAAGATCTACGGCGCGTGGGCCGCGAACCTGGTGACCGCCCTGGTGATGTGGACAGCATTTGCTTCGGTCTTTTCGCTACTGCTGGGATATTCCCGCGTGCCGTACGCCGCGGCACTCGACGGCAACTATTTTCAGGCATTCGCCCGAGTGCATCCGGAGCACCGCTTTCCTTACGTTTCTTTGCTGGCGTTAGGTAGCGTCGCCGTCTTGTTCTGCTTCTTCTCCCTCGCCGATATTATCGCCGCGCTGGTCGTGATTCGCATTACGTTGCAATTCCTGGTGCAAGCGGTCGGCGTGATCGTGCTACGCATCCGGCGGCCTGATCTGCCCCGGCCGTTTCGCATGTGGCTGTACCCGCTGCCGGCTCTGCTTGCGTCCGTTGGGTTTATCTTTGTACTGGTCTCCCGCACCAACTCGTTGAAGCAGGTTCGGTACGCATTGGTCATCCTTATTACCGGAATTGCTATTTACATGGTGCGAGCGTGGCGAAATCGGGAGTGGCCGTTTGAACTCAACCCGGTTGCGGATGAGGCGACCCGCTGACCATGTCGGATGTGATTAAAACGCCGTTGCCAGAGAGCTTGCGTCCCACAGTGGCGAATTCTGCCTGGGCGCCGCTTCGCGAGCCCCTCTTCCGCTCGCTGTGGATCGCCGCGGTCATCTCCTACACCGGCACCTGGATGCAGAACGTAGGCGCCGGCTGGCTGATGACGCAGCTCACGCTGTCGCCGTTGATGGTCAGCCTGGTGACCGCCGCTACCACCCTTCCCGTGTTTTTGGTCATCCTCCCCGCGGGCGCTCTCGCGGACATCGTGGACCGCCGGCGATTTCTGCTGATCACGCAAAGTTGGATGGTAGTGGCGGCTGGAGTCCTTGGCGTGCTCACGCTCTACCATCACGTCACGCCCTGGATGCTGTTGCTGTTCACCTTTATCCTCGGACTGGGCGCCGTCATGAACGATCCGGCGTGGCAGGCGATCACGCCTGAGGTCGTGCGTCCGGAAAATCATGCTCCGGCAGTGGCGCTCAATTCTGTCGGATTCAATGTCGCCCGCTCCGTCGGTCCGGCGCTTGGTGGTTTGGTCATTGCCGCGGCAGGCTCGGGCGTGGCGTTTTTGCTAAACGCACTCTCATTCTTCGGCGTGATCTTTTTCCTGTACCGCTGGAAGCGTCCTCACGTCGAGCATGCTGCAACCGGACGAGTGCGTGATGCCCTGGTAGCGGGTCTGCGCTACGTTCAAGGCGCACCGCAGGTGCGCTCCATCCTGATCCGAACCGGCGCATTCAGCCTGGCTGCGAGTTCCCTGCCGGCTCTGCTGCCGATCCTGGCCCGTCCGCATGGCGCGACCGGATACGGACTGCTACTGGGATTCTTCGGTCTAGGCGCGCTGGCTGGCGCTGCCGTCCTGCCTCGCGTCCGCAGCTCGTCTCTCCGTCGATGGAGTGGTCGCTTTCGACATCCTGCTCTTTGCCGCCATGACCTTCGCCGCCGGACGAGTCCAAACCTTCTCCCTGCTTTGTCTGGTATTGTTTGCCTGCGGCACGGCCTGGATCGGAATCCTGGCCTGCCTGAATGTGGCGGCCCAGACTATGTGCCCGTCGTTTTTGCGAGCGCGGGCGCTGTCCATGTATCTGCTGGTCCTGCAGGGAGGCATGGCGGTCGGCAGTACGGCCTGGGGAGCCCTGGCGACGCGAGTGGGAGTTCCAGCCGCTCTCCTGTGTTCGGCCGTGGCGCTCGTAGGTGGACTGCTGGCCGTCCGCCGGCATCGGCTTACATCGCAGCAATTAGAGTTAACCCCGTCAGTCGTTCGAGACTAGGTTTGTTGACCACATGTGGTCTTGAGATCGATCTTTCGCACCATTTAAGGAGAAACCATGAAAAAGCTCCAAACCGTATGTGCTTCTCTACTCTTACTGAGCGGCATCGCGCTTGCTCAAGCCAAACCCGCCGAACCCAAGACCGTAAGCCAGGTTCTGGCCAGTTCCGTCAAAAGCGTGGAAGGTGAATTCGTGCCTGCCGCCGAAGCCATGCCCGAGGACAAGTTTTCCTATGCGCCAACCACCGGAGAGTTCAAGGGCGTCCGCACCTTCGAGCAGCAGGTAAAGCACGTGGCGGCAGTGAACTACATCCTGGCGGCAGGTGTGCTCGGCGAGAAACCTCCAGTTGACACCGGCGGAGAGAACGGTCCCGACTCTGCCAAGAGCAAGGCCGACATCATCAAGTTCTTGAAGGATTCCTTCGTATACCTTCATAAAGCGGCAGAAAGCGTAAACGAGAAGAACATGGTCTCGCCGGTCAAAAGCCCCTTCGGCGACGGCATGGCCACCCGCCTGGGACTGACCACGGGCGCCGTGGGCCACTGCTTCGATCACTACGGACAGATGGTCGAATACCTGCGCCTGAACGGCATTATTCCGCCCGCCAGCCGCTAAAAATGACGCTTGCCGGTTGAGGACCAGACTGAATTTACCCCTCAGCCGGCTTCATTTCCCCCTATAGCACTACCGTGCCATTTACACTTTCCCGCCCCGACCGTACTTTACTTGCCTTCCCCTGATTCTGTAGAGAAGACGTACCGGACACCTATTGGTACTTCCACAGCATCAGCCGTGAGCGCCAGTGTCATGGACGCGGGGTACGGGAAGAGATCCAGGGAGTGGAAGGAAAATGAAAACCAGCAAACATCGTCGCATTACGCCGGCGTCATCGAGCGCTGCCCTCGAGCGCGAGGCGCGGCGAGAGATTGAACACTTTCAAGAGAGCACTCAATTCTTATGCGGATCGCTTCGCTCGCGAACCTCATCTGAGTTTTGAACAGCATTTCTTCCGCCTCGCGGCCAACGGCCGGATGGCGGAAGGAGAAGCAGCGGCGCCGCGGTTAGACGCGTCGTCGAGTCCAGGCTTTGCCCTGGCCGGCTCCTTGATTGGTAATTGCAGTTGGGATCAGTTCCGCTTTGAGTCCCTGGGCCTTCAGATGACTCCGCACTTGTCGCCTTGGCGCGATCCGCGCCGACCTTGTCATCCAGAAAAATTAACACTGACGGCCCAGCTCCGCTCAGGACCGCACCCAGAATGCCGGGGGTGTCCACCGCCAGCTTCTGCAACGCCGGCAACAGCGGACACAACGCAGCCCGATAGGGCTGATGCATGCGGTCTTCGAGCGCGGACGCCAGCAGATCGCGGCGACCCTGCACGAACGCCGCCAGCAGCAACATGGAATTCTGGACGTTGGTCACCGCATCTGCCCGGGAATATTGCGCCGGCAGCACGCGGCGCGCTTCTTCGGTGGGCAGGGCTTCATCCGGGACTGCCAGCAGCAGCGGCCACTTCCCTTTCGGAATCACGCTGGCGACTTGCGCTTCGCTCTCGCCGGACATTCTGGCTACCGCGAGTCCGCCCATCCAGCAGGCAGCCGCGTTGTCGGGATGATGTTCCCGCCGCGACGCTTCGCCGACGATGCGGCTGTCCGTCCACCGCAACTTGCCGAAGTGCACTGCCAGCGCGATTCCGGCCAGACGCGCCGCCGCCGAAGATCCGCATCCCTTGCCGATGGGAATCTGATTGTCGATCTTCAGCGCAAGCGGCGGCACCGTCTTTGCCCGCCTCCTGCAAAACTTCGCGATAGGTGGTCAGGATCAGATGGTTCTCGACCCGGCCGCAGATTTCCGGTCGCGGCCGGAGGCCGTGATGGAAAACTCTCCTGCGGCCTGGGCATGAACTTTCAGAAACATCGCAAACGCCAGCGCCGCAGCGTCAAAGGCCGGACCCAGATTGGCGGAGGTCGCGGGAAGCACGAGTTCCAGGACTGGCGCGTTTCTTTTGCGTTTTCATTCGCACTTCGCGGCTTTCTCATCCGAGGCGTCATGCTGAGCTTCAAGCACCGGCTTAGCGCTGTGCATCGACGAGCGGTCAGCAAATGCACGCGGATCCTTCGCCTAGCCCTAGGTGACCGCAGTCCTATTTCCGGGGATCGTTCTGCTCCGCATACTCCAGCACTTTCACCACGGCATTCGCGCTGGCATCGAGCACCATCGGAGCGCGCTGCCGAGGACCGAGAACGACCGCAGCTTCCTCTTCATGCTCCGTTCCCGCAAACAAATCGCCGCGATGGAACTTGAGAGTGAAGTCAGGGTCCTTGAGCAGGTTGCCAGTCAAGATCAGCACCACGGATTCGTTCTTCTTCACGAATCCCTGCTGCACCAGCTTCTTCAGTCCGGCCAGCGTGACCGCCGACGCCGGCTCGCAGCCGATGCCGTCCGCGCCAATTTCCGCCTTGGCCAATGCCATTTCCACTTCGCTGACCTGTTCCACCGCGCCGCCCGTGGCCTCAATCACGCGCACAGCTTTTTTCCACGACGCCGGGCTTCCGATCTTGATGGCGGTGGCCATAGTCTCAGCGTGCACCGAGATCAGCTTCTTGCCGCCGGTCTCGCGCATGGTTCGCACCAGAGCATTCGCGCCCTCGGCCTGAATCACGGAAAGCTTCGGCAGTCTCGAGATCAGACCAAGCTCCTTCATCTCGAGCAGCGCCTTGCCGATCGCCGAAGAATTCCCCAGGTTTCCTCCCGGGCACGATGATGTGGTCTGGCGGCTGCCAGTCGAAGCGTTCCAGCAATTCGACCGCAGCAGTTTTCTGTCCTTCGAGACGGTACGGGTTCACCGAGTTCAACAGATAGACCGGCATGCGCTGCACCACTTCATCGAGCACACGCATGCAGCCGTCGAAGTCAGTCTTCAACTGGCAGGTGACGGCGCCGTAGTCGAGCGCCTGCGAAAGTTTTCCCCAGGTAATCTGGCCCTGCGGAATCAGGACCAGGCTGCGCATGCCCGCGCGCGCCGCGTAAGCCGCCATCGAAGCTGAAGTATTGCCGGTTGAGGCGCACGCCACCCAGCGAAAGCCTCCCTGCTTGGCGAAGGACGCGGCCGCCGTCATGCCGGTGTCTTTGAAAGACCCGGTCGGATTCATGCCCTGATGCTTGGCGAAAAGCTGCTCCACTCCCGCGGCGCGGCCGCAGGAAGGCAGTTCGTACAGCGGCGTGTTGCCTTCCCGCAGAGTGATGACCTGGTTCCAATCGTGCAAGGCAGGAAGAATTTCGCGAAAGCGCCAGACACCGCTTTCATCCAAGGCATTTCGAGGAAGTGCGGCGTTGCAGCCAGAGCTGCTTGAGCCCGGCGGCGTCGAGGCCGCCGGCACGCATCCCGGCAGCTCGTCTTCCAGCCGGGAAAAACTACTTCCAGCAGATCGCCACACTGCGCGCAGCGGACGCTCTTGGCGCCGTTCTTCGCCCACAGCTCCGCACCAATGCAGCGCAGTTGCGATACGCCCGGTTCCAGTTTTGAGGCCGATGCGGCGTGGTCAGTCATTCAGGTATTAGCATACGGGATGGATGGATTATTTGCCGCCACGCAGGTATTGATCAGTCTTGTTAATCCAGTCGGCGCGCGGCGGATTGAAGACATCGAGATCGACCGTGTCCACCAGGGCTTCCGCCTTGTGCGGCATGTGCGGAGGGATGGTCAGGACCTCGCCCGCATTCACCACGATCTCCTTGCCGTCCACCCAGAATTTCAGCGCGCCTTCCAGAATGTAGGTGAATTGCTCGTTGTGATGACTGTGCAGAGGCACGATGCATCCCTTCTTCATCAGGACACGCGCCACCATGATGTCGCGACCGACCACAAACTGGCGCTGCAGCAGCGGGTTCAGATCTTCCAGGTCGACGGTATGCCAGGGAATGTACTTCAATTCCATTTTGCTGGCACGGCGTCTTCGTTGCCGACTTTGCGAGTCGCATGTCTTTGTCCAGCGGCTCTTGCGCCCCGCGGTTCTTGATTTCAGGCTCCGCCGCTTCGCTGCGGGCTTCGCCTTGGCTTTCGCCATTTCAGTGCACCTTTCCCTGGTAAATTCCGACTGCATTGTCGTGCAGATAACCGTGCGCCAACTGCAGCGCCTGCGCCTCGGTGACTTCGCCTTCAGAAATCATCTCGGCCAGCGCCGCTGCCAGAGCGCTGCGCGCCGACTGCACTCCCAGCCAGTAGCTTTCTTCCGCGCCCAAAGTCTCGTTGTACGGAAACGAGTCCGTGCCGAAGGTGATTTTATCGGGAAAAGTCTCCAGCCACTGCTTTCAGCACGTGCTTGAACTCTGAAGGATACATGTCGAGTTCCATCAACGACGTATCCAGAAACACGTTCTGCATGGCCGCCAGCCAGATCGCCTGGTGCTCGTAAGGATAGCCGCCGTGAATCATCACGAACACCGTGCTCGAATAGCGCGGGTCGCGCAGAATGTTCTCCAGGTTCATGATGTTGCTTTCGGAGAGGTTGAAGTAGTCGCCGATGCCCACGGCCGAGTGCACGTGCACCGGCAGGTGCAGCCGTCCGCCCTCGCGCACCAGAAAACGGAAAATGTAGTCCTGAAACGTGCGGTATTCTTGCTCGCTGGGAATGCCGCCGCTCACAAAGCGCTGGTAGACATCTTCGGCCTGCTCGCGCGTGGGATCGCCGAATTTTGTCGAGCGGAAATACGCCACTTCAAACTTCATGGCGATGCCGCCCTTTTTCTGATTGTCTTCGAGCACGCGGCTGACGAACGCCAGATATCCGGCGAAATCCGCCGGCAACTTTTCCACGCTTTCCTGTTGCATCCAGCGATGCAGCATTTTTTCCTGCAGCGGGATGTAGACTTCTTCATCGCGATTGCGCGCGCGCTCGCGCTGATTGTCAAACGGCCACATGAAGGAATCGGCGAAGAAGACCCAGGGAAAGCGCTTGGGATCGAGATAGTCCGCCATCATCGCCCGATTGGCGACGCCCTGCTCGATATTCAGCTTGTCGAGGATATTGGAGAAGTAGGCGTTGCCCTGCGCCTTCTTCAGCTCGGCTTTCTTCTGTACCAGCCACTTGGCGTGCTCGGGCGCGAGGTCATTATAAGGATAGCCAAACAGCGCCTTGGCGGCGGCAACCAGTTCGGGATTGGTGTCGCGCGTGCGCAGCGCCGCGCTGCCCGGAGGCGAAGCCATGGCATCCACATCAGGATCGTCGGCAAACCCGGGATGCGCGTGATGATCGAAGATGGGGATCTTTTCGATCTGCGGCAGCAGGCGCTGGTAAATCTGCGGCACATCCGGCCCCGGCAGCGGCCGGGCCTGGCCCGCGGCGATCAACGACGATCCCGCAAACCGCGAGCACCATCCGCACGCCCAATCCGACTCTCATGAATTCTCCCAATCCTGGAAAGGTAGCACCGCACCAAACCAGTAGCGCCGGCGTCCCGCCGGCTGTCCCGAGGGCGTCCCGCCCTCGGAGGCCACTGCTGGACGGGACGCCCCACCACAGCCGCCGGGACGGCGGCGCTACATTACCGCGACGATCCCGCCGGCGTTCCCTGCCAGGCTGACGCAACCTGCAAAATCCGCTCCACAGCTTCTTTCAGAACCGCGCTCGACGACGCATACGAAAAGCGCACGTAATCTCGCGCCCGCAGGCCCAAACGCCGCACCCGGAATCGCCGCCACTCCCGCCTCTTCCAGCATGACGCGGCAAATCTCTTCGGCGCTTTGTCCGGCTTCGGAAACATCCACCCAGGCGTAGAACGCGCCTTCCGGCGGAGCGCAACGAAATCCCGGGAACGCGATTCAGGTCGCGGACAAACTGCTCGCGGCGCTTGGCAAATTCGGCAACCATGCGCGGCGTCGCGCCTTCGCGATCGCGCAACGCTTCAATGGCGCCGTACTGGGTGAATTCGGCGGTGCAGGTGTAGGTGTTGACCGCCAGCATGTCGAGCGCGGGAACGATGCGTGCCGGAGCCGTCACGTATCCCAGTCGCCATCCGGTCATGGCGAAAGCTCTTGGAGAAGCCGTCGATGATCAGCGTCCGCTCTTCCATGCCGGGATAGCTCATCATCGATTTATAAGTTCCGCCGTAAATGATGCGAGCGTAAATTTCGTCCGAGAGCACCAGCAGATCGTGTTTGACGGCCAGCTCGGCCAATCGCCGCTGCACTTCGTCGGTGTACACCGTCCCGGTCGGATTGCCGGGCGAATTGGTGATCAGGATCTTTGTGCGAGGACGTTATGCTGGCTTCAATTTCGTCCGGATCAGGCTGTAGCTGATTCTTGGCGGATAGGACGAATGGCACCGGCACGCCGCCCAGCCCCAGCGTGATCGACTCATAGCCTGGAAATCCGGGATCGGGATACAGCACTTCGTCTCCGGGATCGATCAGCGCCATCATCGCCATGAACAGCGCGAGCTTGCAGCCGGGAGCGATCACGATGTTCTCGGGGGAGATGTTCAGATTGCGAGTGTCGCGCAGGTAGGTCGATAGTGCCTCGCGCAAAGCCGGCAAGCCGATCACGGGACAGTAGCGGTCTTTCCCCTCGTCGACCGCCCGCTTCAGAGCATCGTTCACCGACTTCGCAGGATGGAAGTCAGGCTCGCCCAGTTCCAGATGAATGATGGACCGGCCCGACCGCTCCAGTTCCTTGGCGCGAGCAAAGATCGTGAGCGCACCTTCGCCGGTCATCACGGACATGCGGGCAGCCAGTGGTCGCATTCAGACCTTCCCTGCCGAAGTATTCTTTGGAGCTGGCGTGAGCGGAATACGCAGCGCATCCACAAAGCGCGGAAAGAATTCAAACACCGACGCCGTAGCGATGAGCTCCACAATCTGTGGATCGCTATACGCAGTTTTCAATTTGGCGTAAAACTCGTCATCGATCTCGCGCGGAGAATGATGCAGCCGGTCGGCACAACGCAAACCCAGTTTCTCCGCCTCGGTGAACGGTCCATTCTCAAAATCTGACTTCACCGCAACGACGTGCTCTTCGGTCGCCCCCTTCTGCCGGGCCGACAAAGAGTGCGCCGCCACCGCGTAGAGCGATCCTTGTAGCACTGACATTCGCGTCGCCACCAACTCTTTATACCAGCCGGGCAAAGCGCCGTCACTCAGCAGCGGCTTCAGCAGAGCCGGCAAAGCCCATCGCCAGGGCAGGAGTATGAGCCACGGTCTTGAACATGTTCGGCACGACGCCCCGCTGTTGCAGCAAAGCGTCGTACAGAACGGCCAGCTCGGGCGGGACCTGGTCCCGCTCGAGCAGTGGAATGCGGTTGAGTTCGTCGGCCATTAGAAGGAGAACCTTCCCGACAGCTGAACCAATCTCGGCGTGCCTTTCGTGCTAGTGATCGTGCCGAATCCCAGTCCGTTGAAGATGTTGTTCGGGCTGGCGAAAATCGGATGGTTCCAGATATTGAAGAAATCCGCCGCGAACTTGAAGTTCTTATTTTCCGAGAGGCGGAAGTTCTTGCCGATGGATACATCCCAGTTCTGCTGGAATGGCCCGCGAAAAGTGTTGCGGCCGAGCGTGCCGAAGTCCGGTTGTCATCGACTCCGATCACCGGAGCTCCGACAATCGCATTCGGATCGAATAACTGATTAATCCGCTGGTGAATGTCGCCGCTGGGGTTGCGCCGCGCGATGGTGCCGCCCGGAGCCAGGTTGGCGCCCAGCGTTGCGGATGCCAGTCCGGGCCCAAAAATCCCGTGCCCGCGCCTGAATCGGTAACGGAAAACGGCGTGCCAGACTGAAAGATCGTGATACCGCTGATCGTCCAGTTGGCCAGCACGCAGCCGTTGGCTCCCGTGGCTCTTTGAAGAAAGGCAGACTCATAGTCGATAATTCACCACGAACCGGTGAGTGCGATCGAAGTCGGAAAGGCCGCGCGATGCATCGAGGGATGTTTCATCGTTGAAAGCCGTGTTCAACGCCGTGTTGCCGCTCGAGGTGGCGTCGGTGGAGCGCGAGAAAGTGTAGGCCGCCTGGAAGTGATCCTGCGGCCCGGTCGCCGCGACAGCGTGACCTGCAAGTGAATGGTAGTGAGAATAGGCATCGTCGGCGAAGAACTGCATTCCGCTATAGCCGTTGATCCTAGCGCGCTCGATCGCGCCAGGCCGTTGGCAAAGGTGTTGGCCTCGATGGAAAACTGGGTTCCGGTTGCGTCGGTCAGCACCAGCGGATGCGTCGGGCTCGTACAGACTGAATGGATGCGGGTTTCGCGAAGATGCATGGAATGCGTGCCCACGTATCCCACCTCCAGCACCCAGCTTGCCGAGTTCCCGCTGTAGAGCTAAGGTTCCACTGCTGGGTGTTGGGCGAAACAAATTTGCGCGGCACTACCAGTCCGAAAAGGTTGATGAGATTGCCACCATAAATTCCATCGGGATGCTGCGCATCGCCGAACGGATTGGGGAAACCGTTGTCGAATACTGCCTGCGCCGTCGTATCCGTTGTCGGATTTCCGTTGCCATCGACGAATCCGAGGAAATGCGAATACACCGGCACATAAGCGGGATCGATCTGGCCGCCTACGGGCAACCTCCCCACGCCGGAAGCAAAAATATCGCCAGGCCGCCGGGAGTTCCGATCGGAGTGGTAATCGGCAAGAATGGCGCCTGGAAGGAAAGCTGGTCCACCGAGCCCACGTCCTCGCGCACATAGAAGATGCCGTAGCCGCCGCGCAGGGCAGTGCTGTGATGTCCGAATATGTCCCACGCAAAACCGACGCGCGGGCCCCATCCGGAGGCGTAGTTGTTGTTGATGGTGGTGTTGCTGCCGGTCGGATTGAACCCGGCCACGTTCAACTCCTTCACGCACTCCCGTAGATGAAGGGATACTGGCCGCTGGCCACCAGGTCGAGATCGAGTTGCCGATGTGGCAGAGGTTGTCATAAAACGCGCCCAGCGCCTCCCCGCAGACCCAGGTTGAAGGTCAGATCGGAGGGCCTTTAGTCGTCCTGGCAGAACACGGCGTAAGTCGTTGGTGCGGTACTGGTGAGTGGCAACACCGCCGCCGCCGAAGCTGAAGTCCGGGCGCCCCATCAGAAAGTTCTGAAAGTCGGTGAAGCCGCCACCATGGACTGGTCGTAGCCAACGGATTCGGGCTGACGGAGAAGAACAGTTCGCCCGTTGAAAACCTGGGGAAAATTCTTGTCCAGGTTCACGCCGTGTATTCCCCGCCAAAGCGCAGGACGTGCGCCCCCTTGACCCAGCGAACGTGTCCACGAAGTTGTAGTTGTTCTGGGTCTGCGCCTGGTCGGCCGCCGGGGTCGGGCCAATCTGAAGCCCGAACCGTCGAAAAAGTGAAATTTGTAAATCGTCTGGGTACAGATTGGTGTTCGGCCGGTTGAGGCCCAGATCGTGACGGTAATCGGTTCGTTATATCGCCGTGTTGTTAATCCGCACGTATCCGAAGCGGAAGTCGTTCACCGTCGCGGGTGAAAGCACGTGGGTTTCAGTGACGCTGAGAAAACGGTCGTTCACCGGCAGGTCATAGCGGAAAGTTCAGGTCTGACCGACGCTTGCAGAGTTCCGCCCAGCGAGTAGCGGTCAGGCCGCCTGCGCCGAAGGGCAACAGCGACTCCGCGTTCGAAAAGAAGAAACGTGCGGAAAGTTTGTCCGATTCCGCCGCGAAATTCGCGGTCCTAGTTGGCGGTGAACTGGTCGTCGGTAAAATTGCCGGGCTTGCTGACGATGAACTGTCCGGCGGCCGCAGGATCGGCATTGGGAATCAGGAATCCACCGGGATCGTTGAACTGGTTGCTCGAAAATCAGGAGCTTCTGGATCACCGGATCGATAGCTGCGGTCACGTTGGCATTGCCGGGAAAGAATGTATCTCCAGCGTGGCGATCCAGCGCTCCCGCGATTCACCGACGGCAGCACCGGAAGCGTGGTGCTGATAAACGTTCCCGGAGAAAGGCCGCTGCGCTGCCGCGTGCCCTGATAGTTGACGAAGAAGTATCCACCCTTGCCGTCCTTGCCCACCGGGCCGCCGAGGCTGCCCCCGAAAATATTCTGCTTGATTCGGACGTGGCGGATCCGATTGTCTGGCGCGATTCAGAAAGTACTCGTTGGCATTTAAATCGTCATTGCGGAAAAATTCGAATAGACATCGCCGTGAAAGTTCCTGGTTCCGGACTTCAGGATGGCGTTCATGTTGCCGCCGCCGTTGCGCCCCTGGCTGGCGTCATAGAGCGATGTCTGCACCTTGAATTCGCTGCACCACATCGGGATTAGGCAAGGGCACGTTGGTGGCCTCGGCCACGTTGTAGTCGGTGGCGCTGATGCCTTCGATCAGATAGTTGTTGTTGTCTTCGCGCTGGCCGTTCACGAGAATGCGGGCATTGCCGCGCCCGAGCTGCGCGGATGCGTTCAAGTTCGCTCTGCGCGCCGCTGGACAGCGAAAGCAGCTGTTGAAAGTTCTGCGTGGCCAGGGGCAGGTCGCGGATGGTTTGCGACTCGATCGCCTGACCCGTGGTCGCCGTCGCTGGTTTCGACCGCCTGCACCAGCGCCTGCACTTCGATCTTTTGCTGCACCGCCTGGGTGCGCAACTGGGCTGTCATGCGTGTGGTTTCCGTCACTCGCACCGCAATATTGGAAAAACTGCCTTCGGCAAACCCGGAGCCTGACTACGTTCACGGTGTAGGTCCCCACCGGCAGCAACGTCGTGGTGAACAAACCATTCGCGTCCGTGGCACGTACGAGTCAGGGCCCCAGTGTCCTGATTGACGATGCGAACGTCCGCGCCCGACACTACCGCTCCGCTGGGATCAAGTACGGTCCCACTGATGGCGCCGGTTGCGCCGCCCTGAGCCAGGGTTTGCGCCACCCCGACAAGACCCACCAGACTGATTGAAATAAATCTGCTCATTGATCTCGGCATACACCCCTCCCTGATGTCTACGTTTGTCTGGTTGTTTGAGTGCCACGAAGGCGAGCGATCAGAACGTGACGGACAAGCAGCACAACCGCCGTGGCTGGTCGAGAGCCAGCGTTTACAAACGGCTTCGCCGAACTCGACTGCGGATCGGGCGTGTCCTGTCATGATGACGAGATGCAAGGGTTCCCCCTCAACAACTACAGCCTGGATTTCTGGGAATGAGTCCGCACAGATTACTAGAAATTAATCAGAGCTTGGCAACCACCAAGTATCGAGTATCGCGTGAGTGAAACGTTTGTTACAAACTGTCTGTTACAGACCCTTGTACATGCCACCGTCGACCAGCACGGTTTGTCCGGTAACGTACGAGGCACGCTCCGAAGCCAGCCAGACGATGGTGTCGGCAACTTCCCTCGGTTCGCCCAGGCGCCGCAGGGGCGCGTCGGCAGCCCAGCCGTCGAAAATGTCTTTTTCGGCGGTGCCCGAGGCAGCCGAACGACTCTTTGCCAACTCCTTGAGCCGGTCGGTCGCGGTGAAGCCCGGACCAACGTTGTTCACCAGAATTCCGTCCTTCCCAAATTCGTTCGCCAGACTCTTCACCAACCCCACCACCGCCGCCCGCACCGCGTTCGACAGCACCAGGTCCGCAACCGGCTGTTTGGTGGTGATGGAAGTGATGGTAATGATCCGGCCCCAACGTTTGCGCTGCATGTGCGGGATCACTTCGCGCGCAAAGTAGACCGTGCTCATGAAGTTGGCGTCCAACCGCTTTGCGCCAGTCTTCAACCGTCGCCGCCAGAAAGCCCTTGGCAGGCGGCCCGCCGGCATTGGTCACGCAAATGTCGGCGGCGCCGAATTTCGCCACCACGGCGTCGACGAACTGATGGACAGCCTGCAGCGTCGGTCACATCCAGCGCGTGATGAAACACTTCGGCGCTGTGCTGTCTTTTTATATTCCTCCGCCGCCGGGCTCAGCGCCCGTTCATTGCGCGCGCACATGGCGACTTTGCATCCCTCGGCCGCGAACGCCTCGGCCGTCGCCCGGCCAATCCCCAGGCTCGACGCGGCAACAATTGCAACTCTACCCTTCAGACCCATTTCCATAGGAATCGAATTATAGATGGATCAAATCGCGCTGGCGCATATTCAATTCCTTTGCGTCCTTTGCGGAATCGCTTTGCGAACTTTGCGGTAAAGATTTTCTGTTGCAGCCACCCCTTGCCCAGTTCGCCCGTGACCGTTACCCTTGAGCTGAACCAAACGTTTGTTTCACCCGAGGTCTCGATGGCAAACCCCGCAAAGTATGTCTGGCTCGATGACGAGCTTGAAGGACGCCGCCACCAGTGGAGTTCCGATCGTGAACGCCGGTCTGCACTATGGCTTCACCGTCTTTGAAGGCATTCGCAGCTACGCCACCGACCACGGACCGGCCGTCTTCCGGCTCGAAGAGCACGTTGACCGTCTGCTGGACTCCGCTCTCATTCGTCGGCTTTCGCGATCTTCCCTGGACTCGCAACACGCTGATCGACGCCATTCACAAGACGATCGCTGCCAATAAATTCTCCGCCTGCTACATCCGTCCGGTCATTTATCTCGACGGCGCCATGGATCTGGTCGTGGACAGCGGCAAGCCGCGCTTGATTATCGCAGTGTGGGAGTGGACCGCGTTTCTCGGTGAGGAAGCCAAGGAGCGTGGCATCCGCGCCAACATTGCCTCTTTCACGCGGCTGCACCCCAACATCATGATGACCAAGGCCAAGGTGGCGGGAAATTACGTCAGCTCGATTCTGGCCAAGACCGAATCGCAGCGCGCCGGATTCGATGAAGCCATCATGCTCGATCCTCAGGGCTATGTCGCCGAGTGTACCGGCGAAAATATTTTTGTGGTGCGCAACAAGGTGATTTACACCCCGGATCGAGGCGCGATACTCGAGGGCATCACGCGCGACGCTTTGATCACGCTGGCGCAGGACCTGGGTCACACCGTCGTCGAGGAACCAATTTCGCGCGACCAGTTCTATATCGCCGACGAAGTATTCGTCTGCGGCACCGCCGCCGAAGTGGTTGGCCTGCGGGAGATCGACTTCCGCACCATCGGCAACGGAAAGACCGGGCCCGGTCACTCGCGCTCTGCAGGCCGAGTTCGACAAGCTCACCAGCGGACGCCATGCGCGCTCCGCCGCCTGGTTCTCTCCCGTGCCGGCATTTGAGGCCCCAGCGCAGGTCTCAGAGTGCACGGCTCAGCCGGGTCGAAGCCTTCACGGTAAAACCGTTCGCTTCGACCCGGAAGCCTTACCAGGGAGGCTGCATGAAGAAACACAAGCACCATCCCGAAACTGAAGCGGTTCGCGGTGGCACCGACCTGCACAAGAAGAACGGGCCGGTGGCCACGCCGATCTATCAGACTGCCACTTTCGAAGTCGCGGACAGCGAGCAGCAGGTCCGCGCCATCCCCACCGACATGTTCTACACCCGCTACGGCAATCCCACTCACACCGTGGCGGAGAAGGCGATTGCCGAACTCGAAGGCGCCGATGCCGCACTGCTGTTCGCTTCCGGCATGGGACGCCATCACGACGTCGATGCTCTCTCTGCTGAAGAGCGGAGACCACGTGGTGGCCCAGCGCGACATCTACGGCGGCGCTACGAAGTTCTTCAGCCAGTGGCTGCCCAAGCTCGGAATCGAAACCACGTTCGTGGACACCAATCGAATACGATCAGCACGCCCGCGCCATCCGGCCCAACACCCGACTGCTTTATCTGGAATCGCCGACCAATCCGCTGCTGCGGGTCGTTGATCTGAATAAGGTGGTCGGCTCTGGCGCGGCAGCACAATCTCATCACTTTTATCGACAGCACGTTTGCCACGCCGATCAACCAGCGTCCGGCGGATTTTGGCATTGATCTGATCATGCACTCCGGCACGAAATATTTTGCCGGACACTCAGACCTGATCTGCGGCATCGTCTCCGGCCGTCAGGACCTGATCGATACGATCCACTCGACCCGCACCACATTGGGCGGCGTCATGGATCCCCACGCCGCCTGGCTGCTTGCTGCGCGGTATCAAGACGCTGGCGGTCCGAGTGCAGCGGCAGAATGACAACGCCTTGCGCGTCGCGCAGTTCCTGGCGCATCACGCCAAGGTGAAGCGCGTGCACTATCCGTTTGTGGAAGGCCATCCGCAGCGCGCTCTGGCCATGGAGCAGTTGCATGGCGGCGGCGGCGTTCTGAGCTTCGAAGTTGATGGCACCGGAGAAGACGCCAAACGGCTCTCTGAGGCTCTACATCTGTTCACCCTGGCGCCCAGCCTGGGCGGCGTGGATTCGCTGGTCACCATTCCCGTGCTGACGTCGCACGGCATGATTTCGCCGGAGCATCGCCAGAAGATGGGCGTGACCGAGCAGTTGATCCGGCTTTCGGTAGGGATCGAGAACGCCGACGACCTGATCGCGGACCTGGAACAGGCGCTGACGGTCGTTGCGCAGTACGCGCCAGCACGCCGAGGTAGGATAATCAGCGTGTCATCCTGAGCGGAACCGGCATCGACCGAACTCTAAGATGTGCAGGACGGGCGTGAACGCCCGTCCTCCATCATCGACTCTTCTAGAAGCTGAACTTCAGCCCCAGTTGCATGATGCGCGCGTTGTGCGCGGAACTGGCGCGCAGGAAGCTGTCGCTCCCGAGGGTATTGTTGCCATCGCCACCGGCCGAGCCGCTGTCGCCGGCAATGTTTCCCCACTCCGTGTGATTGAAAACGTTGAAGGCCTCGGCACGGAACTCAAAGCCCATCTGTTCCCTGATCTTGAAGTGCTTGAACAGGGCCCAGTCGAAGTTGAGGCGATTGGGGTTATTCAGGATGTTGCGTCCGGCGTCGCCGAAGGTCAACCCCCGTGGCAGGGCAAAGGCAGCGGCATTGCCGAATGCCGGCCCGAAGATCGGTGACCGTCCCGCTCGGAATACCGGACCTCGGATCGCCCACCAGGTCAGGACGAGCGCCCGATCCCACTCCATTCGAAACACCTGCGTTGTCGTTCGACACCATCACGCTGTACGGCGTTCCGGTTGAGTAGCTGGTCACGCCGGAGAACTGCCAGCCGCCCAGGATCGCGTTGGTCAAGCCCGACCTTGAAGCCCGGCAGGTCCCAAACGTAGCTGATGTTCAGGATGTGGCGCTGATCGAAGTTGGAACTGGCTCGATTGGCGCTGGGATTGGCGGAATCGACAAAGCTGCCGTCAAAGCGGTCGGAGGAGTCGTCGATGGAATGGCTGTAGGTGTAGGCGACGCTCAGGTTGAGGCTGCCCATGGTGCGCCGCACCGAAAATTGCACGGCGTGATAGATCGACGACGCTGCGTACTGCAGGTGAGTGATGTCGCCATAGCCCAGAAATGGACGGAAGGGGCTGGGGTCAGCGCCGCACTGAACCCCGAGATTGACGGCTGCCTGGCCAGTTACCGGGATCACCGTTGACGATCAGGTTATCGCAGTCCGTGTTGAAGGTCGGAGAGGTTGGGTCGGAGTCGATAAACTCGCCCGGCGCATAAGGGTTGAGCGAAGAGCGGCAGCGCAGGAATCTGGTTGTAGTTGGTTTGCCGGTTCAGCTTGGTACCCTTGCTGCCGACATACGAAACCGTGGCCACCGTGTTCCTGCACCACCTCGTGCTGCACGTCCAGGTGCCATTGCTGTATGTAGGGCCAGATGGCCTTGGTGGGAATCGCATTCACGCTCAGACGGGAACTGCGCTCCGACGGCTTCCGGTACCGGCATACCCGTCGATGTTGTTCACCACCGCGGCATTGGCCAGGGGAGGCGAGTTCTCGAGCGATTCGGTGTTGCCCTCGTTGCCATTGGCGTGTTCGTAGAAGATGCCGTAGCCGCCGCGGATCGCGGTCTTGCCCGTCGCCATTCGGATCGTAGGCAAACCCGATGCGGGGCGCAGGATTGAACAGCTTGCCCTCCATGCAACTGACGGGAACGCCCGGCGTCACACCGCACTGCACAATTCCGTTCGGCAGTCCGTTGATGAACAGATTGTTCACGCTGCCGTCAGGATTGATCGTGGTGACTCCGGCCTGGTAGTGCGCCGGATCGAAGTTGAATGCCTGCTTTTGCTTTTCCCGGTAAGTCCCGAACAGGCTCACCCGCAGGCCGAGGTTCAGGGTCAGGTGGCTGGTGACGTGCCAGTCATCCTGAAAGTAGGGTTCAACAATTTTGTAGCGGTTGTAGTACTTGACGCGCTGGTCCTGCTGCCCGTAGCTGGAGATTCTACCCAGCAACAGGTCGGCGAATGCGTTGCCCGTGGAAATACTCGTGCTGGCATCGAAGGTCAGATAACCGGGAATCGAACCTGCTCCCAGTTCGCCGCCGAGTTCATTCTTCTGGCCGAACACGGCAGTAGGCTCCGAACTGAAGGTTGTGCTTGCCGATAATCTTGCTGACGTTGTCCCGGTAGGTGTAGGTCGGGTTCGAGTTGTAAGCGCCGTTCGGGATGTAGCCGGCGTCTTCTCCAAAGCCGCCGTCGTAGGCATCACCGACCAGGTTAATTCCAGGCAGAATGCCGTCGCCGTTGCCGGGGAAAATATCCGGCACGACGAATCCCGCCGGCCGCTGCCAGTTGCCGACGTTATTCAGGATGATGTGGTCGGTGGTGTAGCTGGCTACAAATTCGTTCAGCAGGGTGGGGGAGAAAGTCGCGTTCAGGCGGGCCACCAGGCTCACGCCCGGTCCTTTGAACGCGGTCTGAATCGTGGGAAAACTGCCGGCATTGGTCCATAGCGGCACGTCGGTGACGGTGTCCCATGAATCGTGGATGTAGCGGACCGTGCCGCGGATCTTGTCGGTAAAGTTGTGGTCCACGCGAATCAATTCTTCGCGCCAGTTCGTGGGCAGCGACAACGACGTGCGATAACGCGAGTCCAGTCCGGTGCCCGTGGTCGGCAGCGGAATCATGCCCAGCAGCGCCTGCACCGTGGGATCGCTCGGGTTGTAACCGGCGGCGAGCAGGTCTGCTCCTATGCCATCGCTCGGGCAGGAACCGTCAGGGCTGCTGCACTGATCGGTGAAATCTCCCGCCCGTTCCTCGACCGAAGGAACCGCCTGATTGAAATCGGCCGGTACGCGGTCTCTGCGCCATTCCTGCGACCAGAAAAAGAAGGTCTTGTTCTTGATGATCGGTCCGCCGATGGTGTATCCGAAATCGTTCTTCTTGTAGGGCGACACCGAGTCCAGAAAATACTTGGTGGAGTTGAAAGCATCATTGCGAAGGAATTCGTACGCGTTGCCGTGAAAGCCGTTGGTGCCGGACTTGGTTTCGACTTCCACCGTGCCCGATCCGTTGCGGCCGTACTGCGCGCCGTAGTTCGAGGTCAGCACTTTGAATTCGGCGATGGCTTCCAGGCTGGGATAAACGTTCAGCGTGCTGTTGCTGCCGTTATCCATGTTGTCGCCGCCGTCCAGTTCCCAGTTGTTGTACTCGACGCGGCCGCCGTTGATGCTGAAGCTGACGTTGCCGTTGATGCCGACGGTGCCTTCATCCTGGCCCGTCTGATTGCTTACGCCGGGCACCAGGGTGACCAGCTGGGTGAAGTTCCGTCCGTTCAGCTGCAGCTGGGTGATCTGTTTTCCGTTGACGGTGCCGGACAAGGTCCGAGGACTGGGTCTCCACCTGGGCAACATTGCTGCCTTCGACCGTGACCTCTTCCTTGGCGGCGCCGACTTCCAGCGCCACGTCGGCGCGCGCCTTCTGGCCGACCTGCAGGATTACGCCTTTGACCTCATACCTCTTGAAGCCCTGACGCGACCACGCTCACGTTGACCGGCCCAGAGGGCAATCCGGCAACCAGGTAGTCGCCGCTGCTGTTGGTCGTCGTGGGGCGGGCGATTCCGCGATCGGGGCTGCTGACTGTGACTTGCGCGTCAGGAACGGCGGCGCCACTCTGGTCCGTCACCGTTCCTGTAATGGAAGCCGAATCCTGACCGAAGGCGGCCAGCGAAAGCACATAGCAAAACGCCGAGCCAAAGTACGAAGGGACTTCATTGATACCCCCAGAATTTTTCTCAACCCACGAAGATTGCTGGACCCAGATCTACTTAGAATCCTAGTACTGTTTGTCCGTTGCGGGCAGATCCATCTCACGCCCGTATCTGTCCGGTAACCTGTTCGCCTCATCGTGAAGACGACGCCGGAAGCAAATTTTTCCGTTTTTCACTCGAAAGCGAAACCCGGCATGTCCGTTCGCCCGTTCGAATGAAAGCGTTTATTAAAACGAATCAATGGCCTGAATATTGCGGTAGTTCAACAGTAAGTGTCAAGAAAAAAAGCAGGAAATTGCTGCCCATCGGCTTTTTAAATAGCCGGGCAAATTCAGGGTTTTGACCGTGTTTTAACCTAAAGAACGCTGCGCGTGGACTCTCGCACCGCCAGTTCGGGGACCATCTTGCGGTGTACTGCCGATATTTCCCGTTTTTCGAGTACCGCATTAATACCCTCGATCACCAGGTTCGCCGCCATCGCCCCCATTGCTTCCATAGGTTGGCGAATTGTTGTGAGCGGCGGAGTGTAGAGGCTGCAGGCTGCGACATCGTCGAAGCCGATCACCGAACAATGCTCGGGCACGCGCAGACCTGCCTTGGCCAATGCACGTATGGCACCAAACGCGGTCATGTCGTCAAAGGCCATCAATGCAGTGAATGGCCGCTTCCGTTTGATCAATTCCTCCGTTAATTTGTAGCCGGCTTCAAAACTTGAAATCGGATCTCCCGATTCTGGCAGGTCCACGATCAGTCGCTGGATCAAGTTCGAGCCCTGCGCTCTTGGCAAATGTACGAATTCCCTGCCACCTCGGAGCGCTGTCGGCCAGACGTCTTCGGCCCACGGATGAAAGCGATCTTGCGGTGTCCCAACTGGTGCAGATGTTCCAGCGCCAGGTGCGCACCCACTTCGTTATCCACGATCACCGAGCTGACGGTATCGGTCTGCAGTTCGCGTCCGATCATGACCGTCGGAATACTGCTCTTTTCCAGGTCCGCCAGGACGTCGATATCAACGAACAGCCAGTTGGCCAGCACGATCAGCGCTTCCACGCGGCGGTCCAGAAGCATTTCCAGATAACGCTCGAAGCGGCTGCGTTCGTTGTGCACGTCGGTGAGGATGGGCAAGAAGGACGACTGGTAAAGCGAATTTTCAATACCGCGCAGAATCAGATGTGCAGTACGGATCGGTCATGTCGAACACCATGACGCCGACGGTGTGACTGCGCTTGCTGCGCAGCGAACGCGCAAACAGGTTGGGACGGTAGCCAAGTTTCTTGGCCGCTTTTTCAATGCGCTTCTTGGTGACGGGCGGGATGTAGCGCGCAAGGGGCGCGTCGTTCAGGACGATGGAAACCGTAGTCGAGGAAAAGCCGCTCTCTTTGGCAACGTCCCGAATGGTAATCACTGAAGTCTTGACCATAAATTTCAACGTCGAAACCGGCAATGTTTCAAATACGCGGACTTCCTCTGCGTCCTTTGCGGAGTTTCTTTGCGTTCTTTGCGGTTAAGACTTTTGGTTAAAAACCAAGTCAAGAGCATTACCGCAAAGTTCGCAAAGAAACATCCGCAAAGGACGCAAAGTGTCAGACTGAATTTCACTCATTCCTCAGAACGGCTTGAATTTCAGGCCGTCGCTGGCGGACACTACAGCAGAGTGAAATCACTGTCAAGGCTTCTCGCCCTCGGGTTGTTCGGTCTGTTCGCACTCTGCTGCGTTCGACTCGATCGCAAAAACACAGACTGCGCCGGCACCAACCTCGGCGGCGAGCCCGCAACAGCTCTTTCAGCAAGGCGAAACCGCGCTGAAGAATAATAACCTCGATCTGGCTGAGCGTTCTTTTCGCGGCGTTCTGGCGCAGGACCCGCAAGCCGCGGGCGCCTACGCGAATCTCGGCGTCATCGCGATGCGGCGCAAGCAGTGGCCGCAGGCGCTGGAGATGTTGCACAAGGCCGAACATCTGGCGCCGCAGCTCGCCGGAATTCGTCTCAACATCGGCTTGGCCTACTACCGGCAAAATAACTTTCGCGCTGCCATTGCTCCATTTGAATCCGTGGTGCGCGACGCTCCGAACTCCTACCAGGCACGCTACCTGCTGGGACTGTGCTACTTCTTCACCGAACGCTATGCCGATGCGACCGGCATGCTCGAACCGCTGTGGCCGCAGGCTTCGAACCAGCTGAATTATCTTTACGTCCTGGGAATCGCGGCCGGCAAATCGGCACGCCCTGATCTGGAGCAGCGTGCCTTTGGCGTCCTCGCGGAAACGGGCCAGGACTCTGCCGAGCTTCACCTGCTGATGGGCAAGGCCCACATCAACCGCCAGGAGTATGACGACGCCATCAAGGAACTCGAACTCGCCGCCAAGGCCAATCCGAAACTGCCGTTCGTTCATTTCAATCTGGGCATCGCGTACTACAAAAAACAAGAACTGGCACGCGCCAAAGAGGAATTTCTGAAGGACGCCGCCATCGAGCCTGACGTGGCTTACAACTACGACCAGATTGGGACTCATCGACGTGCTGCAAGGAAACAATGCGGAAGCCGAGCGCAATCTGCGGAAGGCATTGCGTCTCGATCCCTCGCTGGCCAGTTCGCGATATCAACTGGCCCAGGTCTATCAGCGCCAGGGAAAATACGCGCAAGCCCTGACTGAAATCGACGCCGCGGCAAAACTCGATCCCGGAAACACCAGCGTTCATTATCTCCGCGGACAATTGCTGCAACGTCTAGGCCGGACTCAGGAAGCCCGCGCCGAAATGGACGCCACCACGCGAATAATGAACGAGCAGCGGGACAAGCGGCAGAAGGAACTATATGGTGGTCCGGCGCCCAATCCAGAGCTCACCCAGGAACCGCAGTAGGTTTGTTTTTGGTAGACTGGGTGCCACTCGCGGACTACTCCACGGCGTCTCCGCTCTCTCAATAGAATAAGGTTGTCCTAAGGAGTTCCGTTATGAAAGCGCTGAAAATTGCCGGTATCGTCGTTGCCGTTCTTCTCTTGATCATCATTGCGATTCCCTTCCTGATCAACGTCAACAGCTTCCGCCCCAAGCTCGAATCCGCCCTCACCGAGGCGCTGGGCCGGGAAGTTAAAGTCGGCAATCTGAGTCTTTCCATCCTGTCGGGAACCGTTTCGGCTGAGGACCTTTCGATCGCCGATGATCCGGCGTTCAGCAAAGACCCATTCATTCGTGCCAAGTCGCTCAAGGTGGGAGTGGAAGTGATGCCGCTGATCTTCTCCAAGAAGCTGCACGTCACCGACATCACGCTGGACAAGCCTGAGATCGCGTTGCTCCGCGATGCTTCCGGAAAATGGAATTTCTCCAGCCTGGGAAGCAAGACCGCCGCAAAACCTGCCGCGCCCAGTGAACCTTCTTCCACCCCCGACCTCTCGGTCAGCAAGCTCGATGTGAAAGATGGCCGCCTTTCGGTGAACCGGGCAAACTCGTCCATCAAACCTCACGTGTATGACAACGTGGATATCAGTGTTCGCGACTTCTCACCCAAGTCACAGTTTCCCTACACCATCAGCGCGAATCTTCCCGCTGGAGGAACGGTAAAGCTCGACGGCAAAGCAGGACCGATCAACTCCACTGACGTTTCCGCAAGTCCGATTGACGCGAAAATCGATCTGAAGGGTCTCGATCTGACGGCTTCGGGATTCGTCGAGCCATCGACTGGAATTGCCGGCGTAGCTGACTTCGACGGCACGCTCAATTCTGACGGACATGTTCTGCGCACCAGCGGCACTTTGAAGGCCGACAAACTCAAGCTCGCGGTAAAAGGAACGCCGGCAACTCAGCCGGTGACGGTGAAGTACGCCACTGACTTTGATCTGCAAAAACAGGGCGGAACTTTGACCCAGGGCGACGTTTCGCTGGGCAAAGCTCTCGCCAAGCTCACCGGGACTTATCAAAGCCAGGGAGAGTCCACTATCCTGAACATGAAACTGAACGCCGACGGCATGCCGGTAGACGATCTTCAGGCGATGCTGCCAGCGCTCGGTATCGTTTTGCCTTCGGGATCAAAATTGCAGGGTGGAACTCTCTCGGTGAACGTGGGAATTGCAGGGCCGGTGGACAAACTGGTGATCGCCGGCCCGATTCGCCTGTCGCAAACCAAACTCGCCGGCTTCAACATGGCGTCCAAGATGTCCGCCATCTCGGCGTTGACCGGACAGCAAGGTGGATCTGATACTTCTATCCAGAATCTGAGCACGGATGCGCGCGTCGCGCCCGAGGGCGTCCGCACGCAGAACGTCAACCTGACGATTCCGGCTCTCGGCACCGTCACCGGAGACGGAACCATCAGCCCAGCAGGAGCGCTTGATTACAAAATGAACGCAAGCCTTTCCGGCGGCATGGTCACAGGCCTCACGCAAATGGCTGGCATTGGCGGAAAAGGCGGCAGCATTCCCTTCTTTATTCAGGGCACCACTTCCGATCCGAAGTTTGTGCCTGACGTCAAAGGCATGGTGGGCAGTCAGCTCAAAGGCGGCTTGGGCAACGCGCTCGGCAATCTGACCGGCGGAAAGAACAATTCCGGAAACCAGCCTTCTCCAATGGACGCCCTGGGCGGGCTATTCGGGAAAAAGAAGAAGCAGTAGAGGGCGGGCGTCAGACTTCAGACCTCGGGCTACAGCAGCATCTACGCAGACTCATCTTTGCGTCCTTTGCGGCTTTTCTTTGCGAACTTTGCGGTAAGGCTTTTAGTGAATGCCAGGTCAAACGCCTTTACTGCAAACGACGCAAAGGGAAGCCCGTCAGGCGAGGACGCTCGCGCTTACATTGTTTTCCTAAGGAGAATTCATGGCCGAGAAAGTGCCTCAGAATTTAGCCAACCACGCCCGCTTTGATCCGCCGTTCCACTTCTTCGTTGCGCCAGTTTTTGCGATAACCGTGATTATCGCCATCGTGCATTTGGTCAAGCATCCCGGTTTTCACTCGGCCTGGCTCGTACTGTTCGCAGTCGCAGCCACCACTGCGCTGTTTAAGATTCGGCTCTACGCGCTCAAAGTGCAGGACCGCGTCATCCGGCTGGAGGAACGATTGAGGCTGGCCATTCTTCTCGACAAACCTCTGCGTGCCCGCATCACCGAACTTTCGGAAGCACAACTTGTAGGATTGCGCTTTGCGTCGGATGCAGAGCTGCCTGCGCTGGCCGCCAGAGCCTTGGCCGAAAAACTCCCCCAGAAGGAAATCAAGAAGGCAGTTACCCAGTGGCGGCCGGACTACTGGAGAGTATAACGACTCATGTGGGGACAGCCGAGGGCGGCTATCCCCACGCGGTTCCTGCCGCTTACTCTTTCGTGTCGTGCAACTGCTGAGCCAGATAATTCTGCAGTCCCATTTCGCCGATGGCGTGCAGTTGGCCTTCCAGCCAGTCGATGTGGTGCTCTTCGTCAGTCAGGATTTTTGTCAGAAGATCGCGTGAACCGTTGTCCCCGGCTTTCACGCACGTTTCGATGCCGGTGTTCAGGCGCTTCACCGCTTCGTACTCCACCTGAAGATCGAACTCCAGCTGTTGCTGTACGTTCTGTCCAATATTGATCTTGAAATAGTCACTCATGTTCGGAGTGCCGTCGAGATACAGAATGTGCTCGATCAGCTTCTCCGCGTGCTGCATCTCTTCGATCGACTCGACTCGCGTGTGCTTGGCCAGCTTTTCATATCCCCAGTTTTCGCACATCTCCGCATGCAGAAAATATTGGTTGATAGCGGTCAATTCCGCTTTGAGTACTTCGCTCAGGACTGCAATGACTTTAGGATCACCTTTCACGTTTGCCTCGCAGAATGGAAGATGGGAGATCAGGACTGACTGCGAGAGAAACTATAACACCGTGAGAATGGCAGGTGTGGGGCGGGCACTCTTGTCCGCCGCATTTGACTTTGAATTTTAAAAATCCAGGCTGGTGCTGTCGCGGAACCGTCGTAGTCAAAACCTAAAATCCAGGTCAAAAGAGGCGGACGAGAGTGTCCGCCTCACACGTACGAGTTCAGTCCGCAGCTACATCTTGCGGCGGGAGCGGATCAATGCGACGGCGCGAAGAACGGTTGGGCGGCAGGCCGGCATCGCGAATCTTGTACAGCAGCGCGCGGTAGCTGATGCTCAATGCTCGTGCCGCCTGCTTACGATTCCAGTGATGGGCCTGCAGCACTTTCAGGATTACTTTCCGTTCCAATTCCCGCGTCGCCTGGCGAGTGATCGTCTTGAGCGCGATCGGGCCTTCGAAGTTCATATCGAACGTGGGAAATTCCTGCTGATGCGCGACCAGGTCGCTGCTGATGACTTCCTCGTTGCCCAGAATCACGTAGCGCTTGATCAGGTTCTCGAGTTCGCGAATGTTGCCCGGCCAGTGATGCTTCTGCAACGCCGACATCAAGTCTCCGGAAAGGGTGCGGGCGCGGCAGTTGTATTTGCGGTTGTAGTAGTCGAGGAAGTAGGTAACCAGGTCCGGAATGTCGCCTTTGCGTTCTCGCAGTGGCGGCATCTGCAGATTCACTACGTTGATGCGATAGAACAGGTCCTGGCGGAAGGTGCCGCTTTCGATTTCGTTTTCCAGCACCCGGTTGGTGGCGCAGACCACGCGCACTTCGACTTTCTTGTCTTCCTGAGCGCCGATCCGGCAGAACTGTCCGTCCTGCAATAGCTGCAGCAGCTTGGACTGAAGACCCAGATCCAGTTCCGAGATTTCATCGAGGAACAGAGTGCCGCGATGCGCCATTTCGACGCGTCCCGGCTTCGCTCCATACGCTCCCGTGAATGCTCCCTTTTCGTATCCGAAAAGCTCGCTTTCGAGCAGCGTGCCTGGAATGGCAGGACAGTTGACCTTTACAAACGGACCCGTCCGCCATGGCGACAGCCCGTGAATCATGCGGGCGATGATGTCTTTGCCGGTGCCGCTCTCGCCTTGAATCAGAACTGGTACGTTGGCGCTCGCGACTTTGTCCATGCGATCGCGAAGCGATTGCATAACCTCGGATCGACCAAAAATGACTTGCTCGGGAGGAAATTCTCCCAGCGAAGTTGCCAGCGAAGTGACTGATGGAATAGTTGTCATGAGTATCTAGTGGCCCAGGGCCCGATCGTACGAACCTTGATGTGCACCCCGAGAGCCAAACCTCATCTGCAGGGGTAATACGGTCATAATTACCGCATAACCTATTTAGAATGATTAGCTTGTGATGTTTTTTAGAAGGTATTCGAGGCTTCGGCAAACACTACCCAACAGTCTTACAACCGGCCCAGACTATGGGAAAATGTTTTCACAGGGCGGAAGAGGCTTTCCGCGTACGGGGGGCTGGCGGGAGGGGTGAACTCACCAGGGGACGGGCGAATTTGAGGCCAACCAGGTGGTAGCCGTCGGCATGAGTTACGCGCATCGTGCGGGCGCGCAGATTCCGGGCTGCCTTTGGTAATGAGTTGGCTACCGCCAAGGGCGCACTCGGGATCTCCAGCAAAACCTGCGCGGAGAGCGGTAAAGAGCGGCGAACCGCGACCAATGCGCCGCCGGCTGAAATATTCAGAGCGGTCGCAAACTCAAGAAGTTCCTTCCCTTTTTCGTCCCGACTACGGACGAAAACCGGGATAGCGATGGGGAGACGAGGCCATTTACGGCGCTCTGCTTCAGGTTTTACACGCTTCAAGCCGACCTCTTCAAATACGAGATAACCCTGTCTACCGCACCTTGGGGGCCAAACCAGCCTGACTCGGGTTATTGATAGGGGCAGGAAAACCGGAAGATTCCGGGTGATTTCGCTGTAACTCCGCCATTACAGCCCTGTCAGGCCCTAATCAATTTCTCTTGTTGTTCGCCCTATAAACATGGGTTTAGCCATCATCTTTGAGCGGCTTAGGAGTGCAACGTTTTGCTCTTCAGTTACCAGTAAGTTGCATTTTCCGTTGACACTGGGAAAGGCGTGTCTTACGATCTTGAGGCGTTAAAAATTAATAAGTTTGGCCATTTTCGTCCCCTCCCCTTGCCAGCGATACCAACGAGTTTTCCACATATGGGAGTGGTGCCAGAAAAAGCGCTTTTATCTCGGGAGGCGGATGCAGTGGCAAATGGCGAAAAGCCTGCCGCTCGCCCTGCCGGAGACCCCCTCACCTACGAAGAACTGCTGCGCGAGTACAACCAGCTCCGGGAGCGTTCCGGACGGACCACCAACGCCCTGGCCTCGGCAGCTCACGACCTTAAGACCCCTCTGGCCATCCTGAACGGATACATCGAACTGCTGCAGAACGAAAAGCTGGGTACGCTCAACGACCGCCAGCGGGAAATCCTTGGCGATATGCAGACCAGCGGCCAGCGGCTGCAACAGTTTATCCAGGATTTTCTGAGCTACAGCGCCCTCGAAACCGGCGAAATGAAGATGCGGTTCGAGACCGGCAACCTGAACCCTTACCTTTCGGAGGTCTGCCGTCTCTGGTCGCACCGCTTTCAGGAGCGCGGCCTGGCACTTTACTTCCTGGCCAATGAGAAGCTTCCCGATCTGATGTTTGACTCTGCCAAACTGCAACGGGTGATTTCGAATCTTCTGGAGAATGCCTCCAAGTTCACGCCCGCAGGCGGCACGGTATGGCTGCACGCGGAGCCCTATATGTGGGAGCGCCGCAACCCCAACAGCACCGCGATCCCGAGCGAGCGGCGGCGTCAGAACAATCCCCTTCCGAACTCGGTGAAGGTCAGCGTTTCCGATACCGGACCGGGAATTCCGGCGGAATATCACATCGAAGTTTTCGACGACTTTTTTCGATTGCCGCAGAATGAAGCGCAAACTGAAGGCATGGGTTTAGGATTGGCCATAGCCCGCCGTCTGGTGAGTGCCATGGGCGGTAAAATCTGGGTGGAGAGCGAACTCGGGGCGGGCGCGAAATTCTCGTTCATCCTGCCGTTCAAACAGGTTTCCAGTGCGCCCAGCAAAGGGAAGAACAAATGACCGAAGCGGTCAACATTTTATTGGTCGATGACGAACCCGGAATGCTGCGCTACATCCGCACCCTGCTGGAAGTGGATGACTACACGGTGCAGACCGCGTCCACTGGCGAAGAAGCATTGCAGCAGGTTGAAAAGGGATTGCGTCCCGACCTGGTGCTGCTCGATCTGCTGATGCCGGGAATCGACGGCCTGCAGACCCTGGAGCAGTTACGTCAATTGGTGCCTGGACTCAAGGTAGTGATGCTTTCCTGCGTCAGCGATACCCGCAAGGTGGTGCAAGCCATCCGCCTGGGCGCGCAGGATTATCTGACCAAACCGTTCCAGAAGGCTGAGCTGACCACGGTCATTGATCAGTGTCTGGGAAAAAATCAGCAGAACCTGCCAGGCGAAGTAGAAGAGCTTTACGACGACGTCTTTTTTGTGGCGGCAAGCCCCGCGATGCGGAAGATTCGGTCGCAGGCTGCGCTGGTGGCAAATGTCGATATTCCAGTCCTGATGCTGGGGGAAAGCGGAACCGGCAAGGAAGTGGTGGCGCGGCTGATTCACAAGCTGTCTCCGCGCGCTCATCGCACTTTCCTTAAAGTAAATTGCGCGGCCGTCCCCGGAGACTTGCTGGAGAGCGAACTGTTCGGTCACGAGGCAGGCGCCTTTACCGGCGCCACTCACGCCAAGCCGGGCAAATTCGAACTGTGCAACAAGGGCACGATCCTGCTCGACGAAATCGGCGAAATGCCCGCGCTGCTGCAAGCCAAACTGCTGCACGTTCTGCAGGACCAGACGTTCTCACGTCTGGGCAGCCGGTCGGTCATTAAAGTGGATGTCCGCATTCTGGCTGCGACCAATATCAATATTCCGGAAGCGCTGGCCAGCAAGCGCTTGCGCGAAGATCTTTACTACCGGCTGAATGCATTCACCCTGCAATTGCCGCCGTTACGCGAGCGCAAGGAAGAAATTCCAATTTTGCTGAAGCATTTCATGTCACGCATGGCCGAGCAGTATGCACGGCCTCCGTTGCCGCTGTCTCCCGGCATGTTGCAGGCTTGTCAGGATTACTCCTGGCCCGGCAATTTGCGCGAGCTGAATAACTTCATCAAGCGATATCTGGTTCTGGGTGATGAGAAGCTGGCAATCCAGGAACTGCAGCCGCGCGGGGACACTCCCGGAGCCAGGGCCGAAGCGGCTCACAGCCCGGCCGAAGCCAATACCGGCGGACTCAAATCCGTCGCCCGCGGCGCCAAGGACGAAGCCGAAGCCGAAGCCATCCGGCAAGCTCTCGATCAGACCAACTGGAACCGCAAGCAGGCAGCAGCGCTGCTTGCAGATCAGCTACAAAGCTCTGCTCTATAAAATCCGCCAGTACGGGATCGCGCAGACCAAGAGCCACAAACTCACCGCCGGCGCCTGAAGACGTTTTCTCGTTAATACTGAGAACTGGGAACTGAAAACTAAGAACTGGATTTTGCTACAAGGTTTTTAGGTTTTTAGGTTTTTAGTTCCCAGTTTCTAGTTCCCAGTTCTCAGTTCGGACCAACTGCATTCTTCGCAGCGTTACCCGCTGGCTCCTTCAGGAGCCGATGTTTTCCCAACTGAAATCCTTGAATTGCTGGCGCAATTTCGACTTCAGCAATTTCCCGGTCGACGTGTGCGGCAATTCCTCCATAAAGACAAAGCCATCCGGCAGTTGCCACTTGGCAAAACGGTCACCCAGAAATGTTCGCAGGTCTTCGTCGGAAACCTGCACTCCGTCTTTCAGCACCACGCACGCCAGAGGACGCTCCTGCCACTTGGGATGCGGAATCGCGACCACCGCCGCTTCTTTAATCGCCGGATGTCCGACCAGCGCATTTTCCAGATCGACGGAACTGATCCACTCTCCGCCGGATTTAATCAGATCTTTCGTCCGGTCGGTGATCTTCATGTATCCATCGGCGTCGATTGTGACCACATCTCCCGTACGCAGCCAGCGATCTTCCGTCCACTTGTCTTGTGCCTCAGGCAGGTTGTAGTAGGACGCGGCAATAAACGGCCCGCGCACTTGCAACTCACCAAAAGTTTCGCCGTCCCATGGAATCTCCCCGCTATCGGCGACGGCACGCATTTCGACCAACGGCGAAGGCAGGCCTTGTTTGGCGCGAACTTCATATTTCTGATCTTCGGACCAGCCGGCCATTTCAGGCTTCAGCGTCGAACAGGTTGCGATCGGCGTAGTCTCGGTCATACCCCACGGCTGAATCACGCGCACTCCAAACTTGTCGAAACGGCGGAAGAGACTTTCCGGCGCCGCCGACCCAGCGACGATGATCCGCAAACCCTCCGCCAGCTTCCAGCGTCCCGGATCATGCTCCAGGCAATCGATCACTCCCAGCCAAACCGTTGGCACGGCTCCGGTGAGCGTGACTTTTTCGCTGGAAAGCGACTCCAGCAGTGCCTCGGGCTGAAGGTTGGGCCCGGGAAGCACGAGCTTCGAGCCATTCATCACCGCAGCATGCGGCAGCCCCCAGGCATTGGCATGAAACATGGACATCGCGGGCAGCACGCTATCCATGCGAGACATGGCAAAGTTGTCCGGCAAGGAAAGTGACAAGGCATGCAGGACCAGCGATCGATGCGAATAAGCCACGCCCTTGGGTTGGCCCGTGGTTCCCGACGTATAGCAGAGAGCGGCCGCGGCGTCCTCATCGAGTTCCGGATAAGCAGGAGTGCCACCGCCCTGCAGCAGGAACTCCTCGTAATCTTCGTATTTATGAGTTGTGGCTGACCCGCAGAACGGCACGACAAACACGCGCTCAAAGCGCATCTTGTCGGCAAACTTCTCGTAGATTGGTAGAAGGACGTCATCCACGATGAGCCAGCGGTCCTGCGCGTGGTTGGCGATAAACGCCAACTCATCCGGATGCAAGCGCAGGTTGAGCGTGTGTACGACGCCACCGACCGCGGGGATCCCGAAGTATGCCTCCAGGTGCGCCGAGTGATTCCACATCAGGGTTGCCACCCGGTCCCCTGGTCTGAGGCCGGCATGCTGAAGACTTGCCGCCAGGGCTCGAGCCCGGCGGTGCAGGTCAGAATAAGTCGAGCGGCGAACGGAGTTGTCCGGCGCGCGAGAGACTACTTCAACCCCAGGGAAAAATTTGCCCGCCCGCTCCAGCAATGGCGTGAGGGTCAGACCGTACTGCATCATCGTTCCCTGCAAATTTCGCCTCCCTACTCAATCACGAATTCGCTCCTGCTCTCGAACCCGATTCCCCGAGCATTGTAAGCGCGATCGCTTGCTTTCACCTGCTCTTATTCGCAACATACAGATACCTCAGCAGGCGCCTTTCGCTGGTTAAGACATGCACGCACGAAAGAAACCGCTGCAGCCCGTCGAAGTTTGAGGCGCCTTCTATTGCAACCAGTTCCTGTTTTCTTCCTTCGCGTGCCCGATGCCACCGCTTCGCAATCTGCTCCGCACTTCCGGTTGTATCGGACGCCTTAATCTGGCGAAACCCGGCGCGCTCCATGAGTCGTTCATTTTCTCCCGGAGGACTATACACGTAGAATCCAATCGAACTACGAGTGGCGATCTCTTCGTGGGAAACCATTCCGCCAATGACCAGAGCGTCGCTGAAAAGCATTCGCCCACCCGGCTTCAGGACGCGAAACATTTCGCCTAACACATTGGCTCGCCCTGGAATATGGCACAGGACGTCATTCGAGAACACGGCGTCAAAGGCGTCACTCTCGAACGGGAGGCTGATCGAAATATCACACTGTTCGAAGCGCGCGAGTGAAGCAAGGCCTCTGGCCAGCGCGAGCTGGTTCGCATTTTTCACGCCGAAAGTATTAATGTCCAGCCCTAGCCATGTGGCAGCCCACCTTCTCAGCGACGTGCAACGCGTATCCGCCCGAACCACACCCTAACTCCAGCACCGACGAATCGGAGTTCAGCTCAAGCAGTCGAGGGATTTCGTCGGACTCTTCCGTCGTGACCCAACTGGTTTGCCCAAAATCCTCGCCGTAAGTCTCGAGGCGCACCTGTCGATATAGATTGGACTGATCATTCCCATACGCTGTGTCGTATAAATCCACTCTTTGTGACACGCCCGAAATCCTCCTGAGGCCTGTTTCTTCTTGGACGAAGCACTGAACCCGACAGACTAGCAGGCCGTTGCGCGTTTTGGTTGGCGATCTGCAATCTGAAGAAACGCGCCAAGCGGCGCACCGATTCGAACCTGCCGCGTAGTTGACCAAGCAACCAGCGGGGGCCAATTTCTCGCGCACTTTGCGAGAAGTGGGGATAGCCACAAAAACCTGTCAACCCCCAAAACCGCAACCTTTCCGCCTAATCAACTGATTTCAATCCGAAAATAGTTAGTTCCACCCTGTCCCATTCCCCCGAACCAAACTGTTATTCTGGATATGTAAGGTAAAAAGAAGGCACAAGCTCCGGCTTGTGCCTTTTTCTTTTGGAGGACAATGCCGAAAAACCATCGCTTCCCGCAGCAGCGCAATCCGTCGTCCAGCCTAAGCTCCGCCCAGACTCGCGAACTCACCACCAAGCGCCGGGGAGAACTGGCAGAACTGGCCTTCCACCTGAAAGCGACGCAGATGGGATTCCGCGTCTTCAAACCCTACGGCGACAGCGAGCGCTATGACTTCATCCTCGACGCCGGAAAAAGACTTTGGAGCGTCCAGGTGAAATCCACCACCACGATTCTCAACGGACGCTACCACGTCAATGCCTTTCGTCGCACCCAAGGCAAAGCCGTCGCCTACACCGCATCCGAGATCGGCATCCTGGCCGCCTACATCATTCCAGAGAACGCCTGGTTCATCCTCCCCATCGAGGTCCTCGGCCCCCGCGCCAGCCTGCTCTTCTGTTTTAAGGATGATCCCAAGGGCGGTCTTTACGGCGCGTACCGGGAAGCTTGGCATCTGATGCGCGACCCAGTTCCACCTACGATCCAGAGGCCCGGTACTCACCTTGCTAGCGGGCTCGCGAACGTGGTCAGGGACAAATCCGGGGACAGACGGTGAACTGGGCGGGTGGCTGTGATCTTTCAAGACGTTGTCCATTCGATCGGAACCAGAGAAGCTGATTGTGATGAGCAATCCAGTTTCCGAGGACAGACCGAATGCACAACGTCTTGAAAGATCACAGCCACCCGCCAGGTTCGAGGTGATCAGAAAAGGGTGCGCCACCCGCCAAGCAGCCTGATTTGTAGACGCACTCCACGCTCGTCCCGTCAGGACACGTCTATCTTTTCACTCTTCCTTCAGACCATTCTTTGGCCTGACGATAAGCATCCGCTAAGGAACTTTCGGATCGCCAATCGGAGAAGAAGTCGCTAATTGTTGGGTCCTCGAACAGATGCTCCAGCGTTGCCTGCACGAGGGTTCGCCGAATATCTGTGTCTCCATTTATGAACTGTCGCGCAATCCAATCCTTGATTTCGGACATCACGGACCTTGGCACCGACGTATCGCACCAGAGCTCCTTGAACCAGTTAACGAGGTCGGAGCATGCGGAAAAGCTGAGTCCGCGAACATCGAATCGACAGGCGGATCTTCAGCGATACACTGCGCGAAGTACGACAACACGAAACCTGTATCCACTTCAAGCGTAAGCGGCGGCTGAATTCGCCGGGTTTGGTCCTCATTCGAGGTCAGCGCATAAACGGCGCCCTTAACTTCCACATCTGGACTCGCCATCCACCGTAAAACCGACTCCAAAGGAATGATTGGACCCTTTTCAGGATTCTTTCTTTCCAACTCGGCAGCGATGAGATTAAGATCGTTGTTTTCTTGCTTCATAAGTCTCGTGTAAGTTCACTCGGAAATCGTAATGGCGGGTGGCCCATCCTTTCTGATCACCTCGAACCTTGAGGGTGCCCTACCCTTTCGCGTTGGTTGCGAAAGGGTGGGGGACGTGACAACCGTCACAGACTGCGCAGTATCCACGACGTCATACTCCTGTCATGCCGAGCGGTCTCAAGCGTTTCTTTGGCGCCCACGATCTGCACTTTATCACTTGCAGTTGTTACCGGCGACGTCCGTTGTTGGGCACCGCTCACCGCCGCGACCTGCTGCTCGAACTTCTGGAAGAAGTTCGGCGACGGCATCGCTTTGTCGTGCTCGGCTACGTGCTCATGCCGGAGCACTTCCATCTGCTCATCAGCGAACCACAGACAACCACTCCTTCGATTGTGATGCAGGTGCTCAAGCATCGCTTCGCTCACCAGGTTCTGCGCCGATCACGACTGGCTCGCCGCAACGGACAAGGCTTTCTTTTTCCAAAACTCGCGGGGCCGGAACTCGCTGGGCCCGATCTCGCGGGCGAAATCTGGCAACGCCGCTTCTATGATTTTAATATCTGGACGGAACGCAAGCGCGTCGAAAAGCTGCGCTACATGCATCGCAACCCGGTCAAGCGCGGATTGGTGAGCCAGCCCGAACACTGGGCGTGGAGCAGCTTTCGGGCGTATGCTTTCGGCGAACCTGGACCGGTACGGATTAATGACTGTCAGGTACTGGAGATGAAAGTCAGACCTCCGGCTGCTGCAAAGAAGGGGTATCCACACCTACCCTTTCGCACCGAACGCGAAAGGGTAGGGCACCCTCCGGGTTCGAGGTGATCAGAAATGATGGGCCACACGCCCAGTCGTCCGATACGGTGAATAGAAAATTCCTCATGGCGTTGTTGCTGGTCTCATTCTGCCGGTTACTACCGGCGCAACTCGCTCCGATTCCGTCTCCGGCCGGGCAGGTGATTCCGAAGGTGGTGTGTACCGCGGACAGCAGGCAGAGTTACGCGCTCTATCTGCCCTCGACTTTTTCTGCTGCGCAAAAGTGGCCGGTTGTTTATCTCTTTGATCCTCTGGCGCGCGGGTCAGTTGCCGTGGAGGCGGCGCGAGCGGCGGCGGAGAAATTCGGCTACGTCCTGGTGGCTTCGAATAACTCCCGGAACGGTCCGATGGCGGACTCTACGGCAGCTGCGAATGCGATCTGGCGTGACACACAGGAGAGACTTCCGATCGATAACCAGCGCCGTTACCTGGCCGGAATGTCAGGCGGAGCGCGCCTGGTCACGGCAATCGCGCTCTCCTGTGACGGTTGCGTTGCCGGCGTCATCGCAAATGCCGCCGGCTTTCCGATCGACAAAGGTCCGCAGCGCAACATGAAGTTCGTTTACTTTGGCGCGGTCGGCGATGCCGATTTCAACTATGGCGAGTTCGTGGAACTGCGAAAGACGCTGGAGGATTCCGGGACGCAATATCGAATTCGCATTTTCGACGGCCAGCATGGATGGGCCCCGCCGGAAGTGTGGCTGGAAGCGCTGAACTGGATGGACATCCGCGCGATGGCGGCCGGAACTTTACCTCGCGATGCGGCACGCATCCAGCAAGCCGCAGACGAGGAACTGGCCCGGGCGCGCGACCTGCAAGCAAAGAAAAATTTCCTTGGGGCTGTACGTGAGTACGAGTCTGTCGTACGGGATTTCAAAGGACTGGCTGACACAGCTGTCGCAGAGAATTTATTAGCTCAACTCGCCACGAGCAAGGAAGTGAAGGCCGATCAAAAACAGGAGATATCAACCCTGGAACAGCAATCTCGTATCAGCGATCCTCTTTCCGCCCAAATGCAGGCCGTTGGATCGGGCGACGCCGAGAGTGCCGACCTCAACGGCCTGGAGCACGAGTTTGCAACATTAAAGAAACGTGCAGACGCAGACCGTAAGTCGGGTGACGGCAAGGCATTGGCGGAGCGGAGGGCTCTCGGCGGATTAGTGGTCAGCGCCTTCGAATCCGGCCAGCATAGTATGGAAGAGAAGAATTATCGGGCAGCATTGGTTTATTTTGGCCTGGCTATAGCAGGCTCGACCAATCCTTCCTTTGCGCATTTTCAAAGGGCACGGGCCTACGCATTGTTGAAAGATAAGAAAGGCACGTTGGCTGAGTTGCGCATGGCTCTCGCCGGCGGCTTTCATGACGCATCGGCCCTCGATGCTCAGGACTTTGAGGCCCTTCGTGGATTGACGGAGTTTCAGGCGCTTGTGAAGGAGTGGAAAGCGGTGCCAGGCAGCAATGCCCCTTGATACGAGGCCGCCGGGATAAGCAAGACCGCGCAATTGCTCCTCTGCCGATGGCTAAAAGATTCTCCAGACGAAGTGGGCGATCAGGGCGAAGAGCACGATCAGGAATCCGGTAATCCAGATCAGAAATCTGGCGGTGAGTTTTGGGGACTCGATTTCTTTTTTGTCCATGAGGAACAGGATACGCTCGAGCGGAATTCTGCCGAGCTTTGCTCGGCTGGGCAGGTGGGACATCCTCCGACTTCGCTCAGGACAGGCTCTGCCCCTACGCGGGTTCGTGGTGGGACAAAAAAAGGCCGCGATGATTTATCGCGGCCTTTCTGATTAGGTTTGAGGTGCGCGGGCGAGTCGCCCGCGGCCACACAAATCTTAGTGGCGGCCTCCGCCACCGTGCCCACCGCCGCCGAAACCGCCACGGCCGCCGCGTCCGGGACCGCCTCGGCCTCGTCCTCGGCCACCACCGCCTCCGCCGCCAGGGCGACGTCCGCGGTCTCCACCTCGGTCGGGGCCACGATCGCCGCTGCGTTCCGGAGCCCGCTCACTTGGAGCACCGCCTGCTACCGGGGCGTCGCGGTTGAAGTTGGGTTCGTCGTCGGCGAAGTCGGCTCCGCCTTCGATGGTTAGTGCTGGAGCGTGAGAAGACTCACCGCCGCCGCTGCTTTCTCCTCCACCGTTTTCGGGGGGAAGTTCGCCGCCGCCCATCTTCGCGCGCTGCTCTTTCAGGATGGCTTTGCGCGACAGACGGATGCGGTTGCCTTCGACGGCCAGGACTTTCACCAGCACCTGATCGCCTTCTTTCAGTTCGTCGCGAACGTCTTTAATGCGATGCTCCGCGACTTCGCTGATGTGCAGCAGGCCGTCGGTGCCGGGGATGATTTCGACGAAAGCGCCGAAGTCAGCCAGCCGAGTGACTGTGCCGAGATAGGTCTTGCCGATTTCGGCTGTGGCCGTGAGGTCTCCGATGATCTGGAGAGCCTTGGCTGCCGACGCTTCGTCGTTCGAAGCCACGTTGATCTTGCCGGAGTCTTCGACGTCGATCTTTACGCCGGTGTGCTCGATGATGCTGCGAATCATCTTGCCGCCGGGCCCGATGACGTCGCGAATCTTGTCGACCGGAATCTGCAGGGTGTAGATACGCGGCGCGAAGGACGAAACCTTTTCGCGTGGAGCGGAGATGACCGCGTTCATCTTGTCGAGAATGTACAGGCGTCCGCGCTGGGCCTGGGCCATCGCTTCGCGCATGATCTGCGCCGTGATGCCTCCGACCTTGATGTCCATCTGCAGGGCGGTGATGCCGTCTTTGGTGCCGGCGACTTTGAAGTCCATGTCGCCGTAGTGATCTTCAGCGCCCGCGATGTCGGTCAGGATGGCGTAGTTGTCGCCTTCCTTAACCAGTCCCATGGCAACGCCTGCGACCGGAGACTTCAGAGGAACGCCTGCATCCATGAGCGACAAGCGAGGCTCCGCAAACCGAAGCCATCGACGATGAACCGTTCGATTCCAGAATGTCGGAGACTACGCGCATCGCATAGGGCCAGACATCTTCTGCCCGGCAGCACGTTCGAGATGGAACGCTCCGCCAGCGCTCCGTGTCCAATTTCCCGTCGACCCGCTCCCCGCAGAAACGCAACTTCTCCAACCGAAAACGGCGGAAAGTTATAGTGGAGCATGAAGCGTTTTTTGGCTTCGCCTTCGAAGACTTCGAGGCGCTGCATGTCGTCGCTGGTGCCCAGGGTGGTGGTGACCAGGGCCTGGGTTTCGCCGCGGGTGAAGACGGCGGAGCCGTGGGTGCGGGGCAGGACGCCGACTTCGATCCAGATGTCGCGGATCTGATCGAAGGCGCGGCCGTCGGGACGGCGCTTGTTGTTGATGACCTGTTCGCGGAAGATGCGCTCGCGCAGGGTTTCGAAGTAGGTCTTGAATTTCTTCTGCGCGGCTTCGTCTTCGGCCGGAATGGCAGCTTGCAGACCTTTCTTCAGTTCGCGGACCAGAGTGTAGCTTTCCGCCTTGGGATGTTTCTGGGTGTTGAGGCGGTCGGCGAGGTCGGCTCCGACGCGGTTCTTCAGGTCGTCGAAGTAGGCCTGGTCGAACTCGGGCGGAGTCACCTGGCGCTTCGGCTTTCCTGCTTTTTGCCGCAGATCGTTGATGGCGGCGCAGATCTTTTTGATTTCGGTGTGGGCGAACTCGATGGCGTCGACGACCGTTTCTTCTTTTACTTCCTTGGCGCCGGATTCGATCATCACGATGCCTTCGGCGGTGCCGACCACCATGATGTTCAGCAGACTCTCGCGCATCTCGGTGTAGGTCGGGTTGATGACGAATGCGCCATTGACCAGGCCAACGCGCACTGCGCCGATGGGACCTTCGAACGGAATGTCGGAGATGGTCAGCGCGGCTGATGCGCCGTTGATGCCGAGTACGTCAGGATCGTTTTCGGTGTCGGCGGAGAGAACAAATGCGATCACCTGGGTTTCGCACTTGAAACCGTCGGTGAACAGCGGGCGCACGGGGCGGTCGATCTGGCGGCTGGTGAGAATTTCACGCTCGCTGGGACGGCCTTCGCGCTTGATGAAGCCGCCGGGAATGCGTCCGCCGGCGTAGGTGTATTCGCGGTAGTCAACGGTCAGGGGGAAGAAATCGATGCCTTCGCGAGGATCAGGATTGGCGGTGGCGGTGGCGAGAACAACGTTGTCGCCCATGCGCACAACGACCGAACCGTGCGCTTGTTTGGCTAATTTTCCAGTTTCAAAAGAGATGGTTTTACCGCCGGCAAGTTCAACAGATACTTCTTGTTTCATGTTTCATTTCCTTTTGGCAGGAGGACACACGCGCGTCCGTTGGGAGAGGCTGCACAGTTGAAGGGCAAGAGCCAGTAGCGTTCTGGGAGGCCGGAAACACACCGTTCGCGGCTTTTTCCTTATTTCGAGGTGGCCGTCTGCGCGACGGCCGGATGATTCCGATGGTGGTCCGGCGAATACACCCCGAGCCGGAAACGGCCTTGCGGGAAACCTACTTGCGCAGGCCCAGCTTCTGAACAACCGTCTTGTAGCGTTCGGAATCGTAAGTCTTGAGGTAGTCGAGCAGGCTGCGACGCTTGCTGACCAGCATGAGAAGACCGCGGCGCGAACCGTGGTCCTTCTGGTGCGTTTTGAAGTGATCCGTCAATTGGCCAATGCGCTCGCTCAGCAACGCGATTTGGACTTCGGGGCTGCCCGTATCGGTAGCGTGGGTGCCGTACTGGTCGATGAGGGATTTCTTTTGCTCTCTGGCTAGCACTAACCTGATGCACTCCTGTCTTCTAGTTTCAATTTGATCGTAACGTGCATTTAAGGTAACACGCTGTCGACCAGAGTGTAAAGGAGCGAGGCCCGGGCGTCAGACCTCGGACCTCGGCCACACTCTTAGTAGCCATGCCATCTTAACCATGCCATGGAAACTGGCATACCAAAGGTTTATCCCGAAACAGCATCTGAATTGCTATATTTATGCCGACTGTCATGACAGTACGGTGCGCACAATGCGGCCAGGAGAATAATCCACAGTACCGCTTTTGCGGGATGTGCGGAGCTCCGCTGGGCCCGGCTCAATCCCCTGCCGCTCCGCAGGCAACGCGGGAACGGGCACGGGTTCCCGTAAGCGGGCCTTCGTTTTTAGGGTTGGGGGATGAACATTCTCGCGACCTGGATTACCTGTTGGAAGATGAACCGCCCCGTGGCCACGGGAGGTTGTACTTCGCCCTGCTTCTATTACTGATCAGCGCCGGATTGCTGGCGTGGCATTGGCAGCGGGATGGCTATCCGTGGGCGGGATTGATTCAGAAGCCGGCGACTAGTGCCCCGCCTGCAACGGCAGCTCCGGCTCCTCCGCCGCAAGCGACCACTCCACCTGTAGTCATACCGGTGGAGCCGACCGCAAATCCTGCTCCGCCTGAAAATCAGCCTGCGAATGGAGAGGCGACGCAGCCTCCTGCAGGTGAATCCTCGGCCAGCAACGGTACGCCTGGCAACCCTGCGGCAAAACCTGCGGAACCAGCTGCACAATCGAATGACGCTCAGTGCTGCCAGCGTAGTCGCCGGGAAGACGCCAGCGGTTGAGTCGCCGCAGACCAGCAGTCCGGAGACTACGGAACCGGAGCAGAAGGAACCGGCTGCCACGCCGAAGAAAGTTGCTCCCAAACCATCGCCAGCGGCTCCCGCAGCCACCTTTGAAGATCGTCTGGTGGCCGACGGAGAGCGATATTTATATGGACGCGGGGTTCCAGAGGATTGCGAACGGGCGCAGAGAAATCTGCAGATTGCGGCTCGACAATCGAACGCAAAAGCTCAAACATTGTTGGGTGCGATGTACGCGACCGGGCATTGTGTGGGGCGGGACCTGCCGAACGCCTATCGCTGGTTCGCCAAGGCTTTGCACGGGGACCCGGGAAATTCGCGCGTCCAGCGGGATCTGGAAGTGTTGTGGAAGCAGATGACGCCGGAGGAACGGCTTCTGGCAATGAAGAACCAATAGCTTCGCCTCCGGCGTTGTCCCGGGGAACATAGGCTGGCTGGATAAATTCTTGCTCTTAGTTCAATTCTTGATCAGTTCAATTCTCAGTTCTGAACTCAAATTCTTAATTATCAGTTCTTAGTTCCTGGTTCTCAGTTCTCAGTTCGGGCAATCCATTCATGCCTTGGCGGGCGTACTTTTGAAAGGATGAGATAACCGTTTGTCGGCTGCCGAGCTAAAGGGAGGAGCGAGCGATGTTTCCCTGGTATGGGGCATACGCTCGGGCGACGAAAGCGCGATGGCTGCGCTTTACGACCGCTATTCTTCCCTGGTGTATGCCATCGCGCTACGGGTGCTGGGAGATACGGGCGCAGCCGAGGACGTACTGCAGGAAGTGTTCATGCAGCTGTGGCGCAAACCTGCGGCTTTCGATTCGGGCCGGGGCAACCTGGGGGCATGGTTGGGAGTAATTACCCGCAACCGGGCGATTGATGGATTGCGGAAGCGGCGTCCGGAGACCGATATCGCCGATGTAGTGGTTTCGGTGGAGCCCGATATGGCGGGTGAAGCGGAACGATCGCGCGCCATGGAGAAAGTGCGGGGAGCTTTGGGCGGGATGCCCGCACCGCAACGCAGCGCGCTGGAGATGGCGTATTTCGAAGGATTGACGCACACGGAAATCGCGGCCAAGACGGGAGAGCCGCTGGGAACGATCAAGACTCGCATTCGCGCCGGACTGCAGGCGCTGCGGAAGGCTTTTGAGCCATGAGCGCACACGAGCAATTCGCCGATGATCTCGCGCTGCTCGCCCTGGAAGCACTTCATGGCGACGAACGAGTTGCGCTCGAGAGACATCTGGAAGACTGTCCGGCGTGCCGCCGTGAACTGGAGCGACTGCGTGGCGATATGGCTTTGCTCGCGTTATCGGCTTCTGGGCCGGCGGCGCCACGACGCTCGCGTGATCGACTGCTGAAAGCAATTGCGAAAGAACCTCGAGCGGAGAAGGCTCCGGCGCGACGCTCGGCTAGATGGACTTTCTTGCCCTGGCTGGCGGCAGCGGCGATGCTCGCGATCGCTGGCTTCTTCTGGCAACAGAGCGATCGGCTTTCGCAGCGGGTGGCGCAGTTGCAGGACGAATCATCGCAACAGCAGGCCCAGTTGGAACGCGCGCGGGAAGTCGTCTCTACCCTAACCGCGACGAACGCCATGCGGGTAACGCTGGTGGCGGCCCAGGCTCCTCCGCAACCTCAGGGAAAAGCCATCTACGTTCGAGAGCGATCCAGCCTGATTTTCCTGGCGAGTAATATGCCGGCGCTGCCGGCGCAGAAGGCTTATGAGTTGTGGCTGATCCCGACGGCGGGAAGTCCGATTCCGGCGGGAACTTTCAAACCGGATGCGCGGGGCAGCGCAACTGTGATTGAGCCGACATTGCCGGCCGGGGTCGAAGCCAAGGCTTTCGCGATTACGGTTGAGCCGGAACAGGGATCTGCTACTCCGACCATGCCAATTGTGATGATGGGCGCGGGGGAATACATTCCGGGCGGGAAGCTCTCCAGAAAACATTGTCATTCCAAAGCGCGGCTGTATCGCGCGAGGAATCTGCTGTTATGCTGCCCACAGCAGATTCCTCATCGATAAATCGACTCGGAATGACAATGCTTATACGACTGGACTCCGCCACTACTTGTGCCCGTCAGCCGCCATAAAACTCTGCTGTCCCACGTGGACTGTGGTGGCCTGCTCTTACTGTGGCAGCAGGCCGTAGACCTCCACTGTGGTGCGGGTTCCAACGTAGACCTTTCCGTTGGCGACTGTGGGTACGGCGAACTTTACGGCGTCTCCAGCGCGATCGCGGTTGTTGGCCGCCTGGGTACTGTTCCACAACTCTGTGGTCAGATCGGTGGCGTCGTAGGCATGCAGAACGGCTGGTCCGCCTGAGTTTTTCGGCACACCGTACTGGCTGGTATCGAGGGCCCAGACGATCCCATTGGACGTTCCCTGTGAGGAGATGGACGGCGTTACTCCTGGGAACGAGAAGCTGGTCGATGTCTGAGACGACGGCGAGGTCTGAAATTTGCCGGTGGAAGAGTTGAAAGTGTAGACCAGTAACTGGTCGGAAAGTCCACCGACGTAGAGCCCGTTGTTCCAAAAAGCAGGCGTGCCAAACAAAGCGCTGGTGGCCGAGAAATTCTGGACGGTATTGGTATCGCCGCTGGACGATGAGCACGAATCGCAGTAGTGGCCCATGGAGTCGCGGTTCAGAAGATAGAGCCTGCCTTCTTTTCCGCCCGTGACTAGCAGATGCGCCGTACCGGACGTTTGGTCGGGGAGAAGAACTACTCCGCTGGATCCCAGGTCGCGATCTGCGGATTCCAGGTCGCTCTGATTGAACGGGGAAAACCAGTCGGTTGCTGAAATACCCGAAGCCGTCGCCAGCTTGACCACGGAGTCACCCAGATCGGAGTTCGGAGCGGAACTAGAGTCGCGGTTGAAGGTTCCGTTGCCGGTGCTCAGGTAAAGCGCGTTTGCACTGTCTGCAGCAGGCGCCGCGCCGCTCATCCAGACTCCACCTCGAGAACCGTTGGCGGTGAGGTTATAGGTAGTGACGGGTGCGAGGCTGGCAGCGTCGTACCCGATAACCCACCCGTGATAGGGATCGATATCCCCGTGGGAAGCCCACGTGGCGTAGACCACGCCGTTGACCAGAGCCAGTCCGGTACGCTGATGATGAGTACGGGAATTGAAAGTCACGGTCGAGCCTGACGAATCGTATCCGTCACCTGTAACGGAGGCTGACACGTTGGCGGGTCCGCCTGATTTTTCGTTCCCGGTGGACAGATCCAGAGCGTGCAATCGCTGGTGGAAGGTTCCGCTGGGGCCTTCCGATTTGGTGACGGCATACAGAGTGTTCAACGACTGGCTGATCACTGGCGTACCGATGATCCCGATTTCGGGCTGGATGTCGGTAGATCCGCCAACATCTCCATTGGGAACGGTGGTCTCGCCCGAGGTGGCGCCGTGGGCCGAATCAATGAGGTTGGCATGCCAGAGGGTCACACAGGGAGACTGGTCGGCGTCGAAGGCGTAGACGCTGTCGTGGGCGGTGGCTACCAGGACGGCATTGTGCTTTGTCCCGTTGACAGTGACACCCGGAATCCAAAGAGGTTGCGCGTAAACCACGCCGTCAACCGCGCAGGAAAAGAGCTTGCCGAAAGTTGCGGAGGTAACGTTGGATTTGGTCAGGGCAAATTCATGGGTATTGCTGCCATCGCGCGCCAGGTTGTTATGCCAGGTGAGGACGCCGGAGAGATCAGAAACCACGACCGTGACCGAAGCGCTCTTTGAAGTGTTGGCCACGCTGGTGGCAGTAATGGTGTGACTTCCGCCGCTCGCGGGAGGCGTGTACACGCCCGAGTTGGTGATGGAGCCGACCGTGGCGTTTCCACCTTTAACCGTGTCCACACTCCAGGTGACGCCGAGATTCTTGGGGTCTTCGGTTACGGCGGCGGTGTATTGCTGGGTCTGCGTGGACGCGGCTATCGCCGCCAGCTTCGGGCTCACGCTCACCGTAATGTTGGGTGATCCGGTTCCGCCGCCGGTGTTACCGCCACCATTGCCGCCACCATTGTTACCGCCTCCGGTGCTGGTGGCGCCGCCACCGCAGCCTGCCATCCATAGTGCCGCTAGAACCACTAACACTCCGCCACACTGGCGGACAAAAAAGTGCAGTGCTCTTCCCATGAAGCCTCCTGAGACTTGTATCCAGATTTCGACGAAGTGGACGCGCGTATCAGCAGGCGAAGTTCAAGACTCTTCGCTTTCTTTCAGCTTGGCGATCACGCCGAGGTCTTCGAGAGTGGTGGTGTCGCCTTTCACTTCGCCGCTGCTGGCCAGTTCGCGCAACAGGCGGCGCATGATTTTGCCGCTGCGGGTTTTCGGCAGCGTGTCGGTGAAGCGAATGTCGTCGGGCTTGGCCATGGCGCCGATTTCTTTTGCGACCCACTTCCGCAGTTCTTCTTTCAGTTCGGGAGTCGGCTTTCTTCCCTGCTCGAGGGTCACGAAAGCTGAGATGGCTTGGCCTTTGATGTTCGTCCGGACGTCCCACGACCGCGGCTTCGGCCACCGCTGGATGCGCCACCAGCGCCGATTCCACTTCCATGGTGCTCAGACGATGGCCGGATACGTTGATCACGTCGTCGACGCGGCCCATGACCCAGAAATAGCCGTCTTTGTCCTTGCGGGCGCCGTCGCCGGTGAAATACATGCCGGGAATCTGCGACCAGTACTGCTGCACATAGCGGTCGGGATCGCCATAGATGGTGCGCAGCATGCCCGGCCAGGGCTGTTTCAGCACCAGAAATCCGCCGGAGCCTTCAGGGACGGGTTTGCCGTCCATGGTGACGATCTCGGGCACGACGCCGGGAAACGGGCGCGTGGCCGAGCCGGGCTTGGTCGCGATTGCGCCGGGAATGGGGCTGATCATGATGTGGCCGGTTTCGGTCTGCCACCAGGTATCGACGATGGGACAGCGGTTGTGGCCGATGAGTTCGCGGTACCACATCCAGGCTTCGGGATTGATCGGCTCACCGACGGTGCCGAGCAGGCGCAGGCTGTCGAGCTTGTGTTTCTTCGGCCACTCGTCGCCCCACTTGATGAAGGTGCGAATCGCGGTCGGCGCGGTGTAGAAGATGTTGACCTGGTGGCGGTCGATGATGCTCCAGAAGCGGTCGGGCTCGGGATAGTTGGGCGCGCCTTCGTACATCACGCTGGTCGCGCCGTTTTGCAGCGGTCCATAGACGATGTAGCTGTGGCCGGTGACCCAGCCGATGTCGGCGGTGCACCAGTAGATGTCTTCTTCCTTGAGATCGAAAACCCATTTGGTGGTGAGGTAGGTGCCGACCGAATAGCCGCCGGTGGTGTGCACGACGCCCTTCGGCTTGCCGGTGGTTCCGGAGGTGTAGAGGATGTAGAGCGGATGTTCGGCGTCGAGCGGCTCGGCGGGGCATTCGTCGGAGCCGTTGGCCATCAGTTCGTGCCACCAGTGATCGCGGCCGGACTGCATGTTGATGGGCGTTCCGGTGCGCTTGTAGACGATCACGTTCTTCACCGACGGGCAGGACTTCAGCGCTTCTTCGACGGCCGGAAACAGTTTGACTTCAGCGCCGCGGCGGTACGAGCCGTCCTGGGTGATGACGGCGACTGCCTGCGAGTCGTGGATGCGATCGACCAGAGCATTCGAGGAAAATCCGCCGAAGACGACCGTGTGCGGCGCGCCGATGCGGGCGCAGGCCAGCATGGCGATGGGCAAGCTCGGGCGTCATGCCCATGTAGATGGCGACGCGGTCGCCCTTTCTTACTCCCAGCGACTTCAGGACGTTGGCGAATTTCTGCACTTCGCGATGCAGTTGCTGATAGGTCAGGGTGCGGATTTCGCCGGGTTCGCTTTCCCAGATGATGGCGGCTTTGTTCTTGCGGGCAGTCTGCGACGTGGCGGTCGAGACAGTTGTAGGAGAGATTGAGCTGGCCGCCGACAAACCACTTGGCCCAGGGGATGTTCCATTCCAGGACCTTGTCCCACTTCTTGAACCAGTGCAGTTCGTTGGCGATCCCGCCCCAGAATTTTTCGGGATGCTCGACCGATTCGCGATAGATGCGTTCGTATTCTTCCAGGCTCTTGATGTGGGCCTGCTGGCGGAAGTGCTCGGGGCATTCGAACTTCCTGTCCTCGTGGAGGATGGAGTCGATATTAGTGCGAGCATCTGCCGCGGGGGATTGGTCCGGCATGCTGGTTCCTCAGTTTTTAGTTGAAGGCTTAAGAAGTGCATTGCAGATTCTACAAGGGCGGGCGCGGATTGTCTTGCCTGGGATGGGACATTCGAGCTTGCGCTCCGTGAGGGCGTCATCCTGAGCTTGCGAGGGATCTGGCGTGGAGCGGATATGCAGTTTGGCGGAGATCATGCCGCTGCGCGCAAGGTCCTTCGGGACTGAAGTCCCTCAGGATGACGCCGTGGTGGACGATGGACTCGCAGTAGATCTACGTGTCCAGAAATCTGTCTTGATATTTCTTTTCGGGGAGCGGGCAGGTTTCGTATTTTCCGAAGATGCGGTAGCGGTGACGGGCGACGATGTTGTATCCCCAGTCGCGGAGGGGTCTGGGGAAAATGCGGAGGACGCGTCGCGACGGCGCTCCAGAAGCCGCCTAGGGTGCGCAGTATGGAGATCACGGCGTCGGAGCGGGATTTGGGTAGGGCTACCGGGGGCTTCGATGACGTAGACCGTGTCGAGGTCGTCGGGATTAACAGCGTGAGGTTGCAGGATTCTGGTGGCGTAGTCGCTTTGGAGCGAGGCGAAGCGGAAGCGTGCGGCGGTGTCGTGTTTCAGGACGAATTGAACCAGGCGATTGCAGAGTCCGCAGACGCCGTCGTAGAGGAGGATCGGGTTGGCGGGATCAGGCATGGGCGGGTGCTGGCAGACCATTCTTTCGCCCTTTCAGGGCTTTGTCATTTCTCCCGTTTAACCCGGGGCTTACGCCCCAGGCTCTATTCTTACGCCGCTTCGCGGCTCTTGCCTGTGATGTGCTTTACGGCTTCGAGCGAAGAGTCTCAGGGCTTTCTTTGCAGTTCGGGGACGTATTCTGCGACTGAGCCTTTTTCCAGGAGGTAGTTGCCCGGGCCTTGTTTGCCGGCGACGGTGCGGGCGAATTCGGCTACGAAGAATCCGGCGCGTAGGGCTTCGGTGAAGGCCCAGCGTGTGGCTTCCCGCCATTCACGGGCGCGTTCTGGATCTTTTTCCTCGATGGTCAGGATGTCGCTGGGAATCTGGATGGCGATGCGCTGGCGCGCGAGTGCGGTGGCCAGGTCGTTGCGGAGCGGTTTGCCGTCTCCGTTGAATTGCACGAGGGGTTGCAGGCGCGAGAAGGCGTCGAGGACCTCGGGGCGGAAGTCTTTGCCTTGCAGGCGATCGCGCACGCGACGGCTGGCGAGCGGCCAGCTGACCCACAAGCGGTCGGTGCCGTTCTGGTGGAGAACGCTGGAGGTTTCCGGTCCGTAGAAATCGATTTTGTAGGTCTCCGACACCACTCCCAGTTTGCCGAAGTTGAGATGGGCATTGCGGCTTTGCAGGGGATCGAAAGTCCAGGTCATCTCGGAGACGCGCATGGCCAGGGCACGTTCGCGCTGGGCCAGTTTCAGTTTGTATCCCAGATCGAGGTCGCGATAGGGCTCGCTCACGGCGAGCATGTGGGAGTGCAGGGTGATGTGTCCGGCTTCCATGCCGAGGAAGCCGAAGGCGAATCCGGCGAGCTTGGGACCATCGAAGGCGCCGACCCAGACGCTGCCTGCTTCTTTGGTGGCGATCATCAGGGTGAGGGGCATGACGTCGCGGTCGGCCAGTCCCCAGACTTCGCGTTCCAGGGCTTCGGCCTGCTCGAGATCTTCGAAGCTTTGCAGGTCGCGGATGATGACGTTTTTGGGGGATTCGGTCATGGCCTGGAGGAGATCAATATACGCGAGGCGGAATGGGGGTGCCAGCGTGGTTGCTTTCGGGTCGTGGTTCAGTTTGAATGCGCGCGACCGGCATCGCATCGGGCGGAGCGGTCAAAGGACGGGGCGGCAAAGGGTGGAGCAGGTTTTCGGGCTGCAAGCGGATTGCTGTCATATACCGGGCTTAGCCGAGGTGCCTCAGGGGCTGAAGCCGCACACCGGGAAGCTCTGCTATGCAGCGCTGAAGCGCTGCTCGGCACAATCACGAACCACTGCAAGCGCAGGGGAATCCTGGTGGACTCACGTACATTGCTTTCACGGCCTAAGCGGAGGGCGGACGCCCTCCGGACAGCCGGCGGGAAGCCGGCGCTACAAATTCATCCCTGGACGCGGGTGGATTTGCCGGTCCAGAAGGCTTCGCGGAGTTGGCGTTTCAGCATTTTCCCGGTGCCTGTCTTCGGGAGCGGGCCTTCTACGAATTTCACCAGGCGGGGCATTTTGTATTTGGCGATGCGCGGCTTCAGGGACAACAACAGTTGCTCTTCGCTCAGTTGCTGGGCAGGTTTCAGGACAACGATGGCGACCGGGATCTCTCCCCATTGCGGATCGGGGGCCGAGACGACGGCGCATTCGAGGACGGCGGGGTGGGCGAAGATGGCTTTTTCTACCTCGATGGAAGAAATGTTTTCGCCGCCGCTGATGATGATGTCTTTCTTGCGATCGACGATGTAGATGTAGTTTTCTTCGTCCCAGACTGCCATGTCTCCGGTGCGAAGCCAGCCGTTGGTGATGGCTGCCTGGGTGGCTTCGGCTTCGCGGTAGTAGCCGTCCATCACGTTGTCGCCGCGGACGACGACCTCGCCCACGGTTTGCATGTCTTGCGGAACATCGCGCATTTCGGAATCGACAACATGAACTTCGGAGCCGACCATGGGCCAGCCTGCGGCCGCCAGGCGAGAGAGACGCTCGGTGTCATCCGCACAGATGACGTTGGACTTTGGTCTGGGCGGTGGTGGCAACCGGAGCGGTTTCGGTGAGTCCGTAGCCGGAACATACTTCGCAGTGGAAGGCCTGCTCCAGGCGGTCGATCAGCTCGGGGGACGAGGCAGCGCCGCCGATGGTGATCACTCTCATGCTGGAGGTGTCGAACTTGCCGAGCTCGGGACAATTGAGCAGCGCGTTGGCCATGGTGGGGACCAGGGTCATCCCTGTAGCTTTTTCGTCCTGAATGAGACGCAGCACGTGTGCCGGTTCGAAGCGGCGCACCATGACGTGGCGGCTGCCCTTCATGGTGATGCTCTGGGGACGTCCCCAGCCGTTGGCGTGAAACAGGGGGATGGTGTGCAGCTCTACGTCGGTGTCTTTGCATTGAAAGGAGGAGAGGATGCCCAACGCGTGAACGTAAAGTGTGCGGTGCGAGAGCATGACACCTTTGGGTGTGCCGGTGCTGCCGCTGGTGTAAAAGATTTCGGCGATTTCATTTTCGTCGATGGAGAAAATATCGGGACGCGAAATGCGGTCGTGGGCCATCAGGTCTTCGAGGAAGAGGTCGGCCTGCGGGACGGGCTGATCGATGGCGACGTAGGTCTTGATGCTGGAACAGTGCTTCCGAATTTCTTCGACCAGCGGAGCAAATTCGCTTTCGAACACCAGCATGCTGGCGTTGGCATGCCTGAGAATTACGGAAAGCTCCGCTGGCTGAAGGCGCACGTTGAGCGGCATCGAGATGGCCCGGATCAGCGGCGGTCCGTAATAGCCTTCGAGAAGTTGATGGTTGTTGAAGCTGAGATAGGCGACGCGGTCGCCGGGGCGGATGCCCTGGGAAAGCAGTCCGGCGGCGAGACGTTCGCAACGCTCTCCGAACTGGGCGTAGGTGAATGAACTGGGGCCGGAGACGACTCCTCTTTTTTTTCCGTAAAGATCGACGGCGCGATACAGGCACCGGATGGGTGTAAGCGGCACGTTCATGGTCAGCCTGGCGGACCTCTGCAGTTTTTCAGGAACCTCGCTGGGCATGATACACGACGTGGCGATGGGTCTCGGATAGTCTTGAGACGGGGTGGTGTCCGGAGTGTGAAGTCTTTGCTTTTTTGCGAGTTCCTTTGCGAACTTTGCGGTAAAGACTTCGATTTCCAGGCTTCAAAGACAAAATCTTTAACCGCGAAGGTCGCGAAGAATTCCGCAAAGGACGCAAAGGATCAAACGAACTCGCCGTAACGTGAGGGAGCAGCGGCATGAACCTGAATCGATCTGGCGGCAAGACTTTGTTCATTACCGGCGCCAGTCGCGGCATCGGGCTGGCGATCGGACTGCGCGCGGCGCGGGATGGCGCGAATGTTGTGATCGCGGCCAAGACGGAGAAGGCGCATCCCAAGCTGCCGGGAACGATTTACACGGCGGCAGCCGAAATTGAAGTCAGCCGGCGGGAAGGCGCTGCCTCTGGTGGTCGATATTCGCTTTGAGGATCAGGTTTACAGCGCTGTGGAACAAGCCGTCAGTCATTTTGGCGGGATCGACATTCTGGTGAATAACGCGAGTGCGATCAGCCTTACCGGCACGCTGGAGACGTCCATGAAGCGTTATGACCTGATGATGGGTGTGAATACGCGCGGGACATTTCTATGCTCGCAGGCATGTTTACCGCATTTGAAGAAAGCGGCGAACCCGCACATTCTGATGCTTTCTCCTCCGCTCGACATGCGGGCCAAATGGTTTGCTCCGCATGTGGCCTACACCATGGCGAAGTACGGCATGAGCATGTGCGTGCTGGGCATGGCGGAGGAATTTCGCGCGGCTGGGATTGCGGTGAATGCGTTGTGGCCACGAACTATTATTGCGACGGCAGCTCTACAAGTGATCCCCGGGGCTGAGGCCGAACGCGGGAGGACGCCGGAGATTGTGGCGGATGCGGCCTGGCAGATTCTTACGCGAGATTCTCGCAGTACGACGGGAAACTTCTTTATCGATGATGAGGTATTGGCTGCGGCGGGAGTTACGGATTTTTCCCGGTATGCGGTTTCTCCGGGCGCTACGTTGCGGACGGATCTTTTTGTTGATTCACCCGGCTAAGACTGGGCTCAGGATGACTCACCAGCCAACAGCTCTCCAGCAAGTCAGCTAGCGGTAGATTCGGATTACCCACTCTGCCAAGCAGGCTGGCTTCGATTGGTTCTGAACTTCGATCACAACCGAAAACACCGCTTCGCTGGAATTTCCCACATCCTTCAAAGATTGCAGAGTGAAGCGAGCGCGGATTTTGGATCCGGCCGGGACCGGTGCGGAAAAGCGGACGCGATTCAATCCGTAATTGATGATCATGCCGGCACCGTTTTGAATCTGCAACGCCTGCTTGGAGAAATGACTCAGCAAGGACAAGGTCAGGAAGCCATGCGCGATGGTGGTGCCGTAGGGCGAGTCTTTTTGCGCGCGATCTGAGTCGAGATGGATCCACTGGCGATCTTCGGTGGCGTCGGCGAACTGGCTGAATGCGTTCCTGGGTGACTTCGAACCAATCGGTAATCGCGAATTCGCGGCCGACCAAGTCTTTCAGGGCTTCGAGGTTTTCGACTACCAGAGGCGGCATATGTTTTCTTCCCTAAGCGGACGCCTTGGGCTTGCGAGCGTCCAGCAACATGTATGTAACCAGGGCCGTGCCCAACTCTTTGCCTTCCGTATTGGTGAGGTCGACGCTCCCCACACAGAGGGTTGAACCGATGCGAAGCAGGCGTGAGCGGGCGAAAATGTGTCCGTCGGTGGCGGGAAGAAAATAGTTGATCTTCATTTCAACTGTGGTGATGGGGCGCTTGCCTCCGAAGTGACGATTGAGCGCCATGCCTACCGCCACGTCGGCTATGGCAGCGGTGACGCCTCCGTGAGCCACTCCGGCGCTGTTGGTCAGTTCGTGGCGCAGCGCGCACTCGATGGTGACGCCGTCGCTGTGGGTGCGGGTGAGTTTTATTCCCAGCAGGGTGTTGAATGGAATTCTCGGGAGGAAGTCGCGAATTTGTTTGGCTGTGAGCTTGCGGGGTTTCATTGGTGAGGAAATTCAGTTGTTAGTTGTCAGTTCTCGGTTCTCAGTTGGGGCGTTCGAAGAGGGCGGCTGCGCCCTGGCCTCCGCCTACGCACATGGTCACTACACCGAGGCGTGATTTGCGGCGCTCCATTTCGTTGGCAATGGTTCCCACCATGCGCGAGCCGGTCATGCCAAAGGGATGGCCGATGGAAATGGAGCCGCCGTTCACGTTCAGCTTGTCCATGGGAATGCCGAGGCGATCGCGGCAGTAGATTACCTGCACTGCGAAATGCTTCGTTGAGTTCCCAGAGATCGATATCGTTCGACTTTAAGGCCCTGGCGCTGGAGCAGTTTGGGGACGGCGAACACCGGGCCGATGCCCATCTCGTCGGGTTCGCAACCGGCGACCTGAAAGCCGCGGAAAATCAGCTTGTACGGAATGCCGAGCTGGTCGGCGCGCTCGCGCGACATGAGGAGAGTGGCAGAAGCTCCGTCGGAAAGTTGAGAGGAGTTCCCTGCCGTGACCGATCCCTGGCCGCTGGTGGGATCGAAGTGGGGCTTGAGCGCGAGCAAGCCTTCGAGCGTGGTGTCGGGACGATTGCATTCGTCGCGGTCGCAGCAGACTTCTTCGGTGCCGATTTTTTCGCCGGTCTTTTTATCGAGCACGGCTTTGGTGACTTTCATGGGAGCGATCTCGCCGGCGAAGAAACCTTCCTGCTGGGCGCGGGCGGTGCGCTGCTGGCTGATCAGCGAGTATTCGTCCTGGGCGCGGCGGCCGATCTGGTAGCGCTTGGCGACGACCTCGGCGGTTTCTCCCATCACCATGTAGACGCCGGGATATTTCTGCTTCAGCGCGGGACTGGGATCGTTGTCGCGAACGATGAGGCTGACGGTTTCCACGCCGCCGCCGATGGCAGCGTCGGCGCCTTCCGCGACGATCTGGTGCGCAGCCATCGCGATGGCCTGTAGTCCGGAAGAGCAGAAACGGTTCACGGTGATGGCGGCCGTCGATACGGGTAGACCGGCGAGCAGCGCCGAGACGCGGGCAATGTTGTGGCCCTGAACGCCGTGAGGCTGTCCGCATCCGAGAATCACGTCTTCGATTTCGGCGGGATCGAGTTGCGGAGTCTTGCGCAGGACGTCCTTAATGCAATGGGCGGCCATTTCTTCGGGACGCGTCATGTTGAACGAGCCGCGAAACGATTTGGCAAGGCCGGTGCGCGAACTGGCTACTACTACGGCTTCTCTCATTTTGGTCGTGAAAATCCTTCGTGAACCTTCGGTCCTTGGTGGTTGATGCCTTAAATCTATAACCACCAAGGACACTAAGGTACACGAAGGAAATCGTTGGCTAAAGGCTTTGGCCGAAGTCGGCGAAGGTGCGGCCTTCTGACGCTAGCTTTTTCAGAGCGGGCGCCGGTTCCCATAGTTCGCCGTGGGTGCGCTCGAATTCGAGTGATGCGATCGTAGACTTTTTTCAGTCCGACGGTGTCCGCGTACCACATGGGGCCGCCGCGATAGGCTGGAAATCCGTAGCCGTTGATGTAGATGATGTCGATATCGACGGCGCGCAGGGCGTATCCCTCTTCGAGAATGCGCGCGCCTTCGTTCACCAGAGCATAGATGCAGCGGTCGACGATCTCTTCCGGGGAGATCTGGCGCTGGGGAATGTTGGCTTCGGCGGACCATTTTTTCGTCAGTGCTGCTACTTCGGGATCCGGAGTGGGCTTGCGATTCTCGTCATACTTGTACCAGCCCGAGCCGGTCTTTTGGCCGAAGCGTCCCATCTCGCATAGATTGTCGGCGGCGAATGGTTGACGGATGCCGGGCTTTTCCAAATGGCGATATTCTTTGCGGATGCGCCAGCCTACGTCGAGACCGGCGAGGTCGTTGGTGGCGAGCGGGCCCATGGCCATGCCGAAATCGTAGAGAGCTTTGTCCACGGCTTCGACGCTGGCTCCTTCCTCCACCAGGAAAACCGACTCGCGAACGTAGGGATGGAACATGCGATTGCCTACGAAGCCGCGGCAATTGCCCACCATCACGCCGATCTTTCCCAATTTTTTCGACAACTGCATGCAGGTGGCGATTACTTCTTTACTACTGGCTTTGCCACGCACGATTTCAAGGAGACGCATGACGTTGGCCGGACTGAAAAAGTGGGTGCCGATCACCGACGCAGGCCGCGACGTGACGGACGCGATCTCGTCGATGTTCAGAGTCGAAGTATTGCTGGCCAGTATTGCTCCCGGCTTGCAGACGCGATCGAGCTCACTGAAAACTTCCTTCTTCAGCGCCATGCCTTCGAAGACTGCTTCGATCACCATGTCGGCCTGGCTGAAGTCGTCGTAAGCTCAGCGTGGGCTTGATCAGGTTCAATCGTTCGTCAACGGCGGCCTGGGTGAAGCGTCCGCGCTGCACTGAGACGGCATAGTTTTTCCGGATGTTGGCGAGGCCGCGATCGAGGGCAGCTTGGTCGGCTTCCTTGAGCAGCACCGGGATTCCGGCGTTGGCGAATACCATGGCGATACCACCGCCCATGGTTCCGGCGCCAACTACCGCAGCGGAATTTACCGGGATGATCGCAGTCTCTTTAGGAATGTCCGGGACTTTGGCGACTTCACGTTCTCCGAAGAAGACGTGAATGAGCGCCTTGGACTGATCGGAGTAGAGACAGTCAATGAACAGCTTGGCTTCGACCTGGCAGCCTTCCTCGAAGGGCAGTTTTGTGGCGGCTTCAATGGCGTCGATGGCGGCGAGCGGGGCAATCAGGTTGCGTTGTTTCTTGCGGGCGGTTTCGCGGGCAGCGGCGAAGATCGGAGCGTTTTGCTCTGGCGTTCCCAGTTTCTGGTTGCGTTCGCGAGTCTTGGGAGCGGGCTTGGCTGGCGATCTCGCGGGCGAAAGCAATGGCGCCTTTCAGCAGATCGCCTTCGATCAGTTGGTCCACGACGCCGGCCTTCAGCGCGTCTGAGGCCTTGACCGGATTTCCGCCGGTACACATTTCAACCGCAGTGGCGACGCCAGCGAGGCGGGGCAGGCGTTGCGTGCCGCCGGCGCCAGGGATGAGGCCGAGTTTCACTTCGGGCTGTCCGACTTGCGCGGTGGGAACGGCCACGCGGTAGTGTCCGGACATGGCTACTTCTAGTCCGCCGCCGAAAGCGGTGCCGTGAATCGCCATCACGACGGGCTTGGCGGAGTTTTCGATTTTCAGCAACAGCGGGAGCAGTCCGGGGCCGGTCTTCTGTGTGCCCGATGTCATCTTGGTGAATTCTTTGATGTCGGCACCAGCGATGAAAGTGCGGCCGCCTCCGATCACGACTGCGGCGGTGACAGCGCTGTCTTTGTTGATTTGATCGATGGCTTCGGAAATTCCTTCGGGGACGCCGGGGCTTATGGCGTTCACCGGCGGATTGTTGATGGTGATGATGGCGATGTCGCCGTCTTTCGTGAGTTGGATGAGGTCGCTCATTTAGGTGCCTTCCCTCCAGAGGGACGGTTCGATTGTAGCTGCGATTGAGGGGTTCGCTCTACAAAGGACTGAACTAGCTTCGCTGAACTTCGGAAGGCGGCCACGGATTTGCGCGGATTTCACGGATTCGTTCAAGCTCAGATGACACGGGGAATCGTGTGGTGATATTTTCTTGTTCGTCGTTCTTTATGACAAGCCGCTCGACGAGTATGTCTGCGCCGGAGCCCGGAACAGCGATCTTTCTTTGCCGACGGCATGTGGATCGTTGCGGCCATTGCCCTGGCCAAACTGCTGTTTCACTGCTACTACAACAATCGTTATGGCTACTTCCGCGACGAATTTGATTACATGGCGTGCGGCGATCACCTCGCCTGGGGATATGTTGACCAGCCGCCGCTGATTCCCTTCCTGATTCATGTCTGCCGGGCGGTGTTGGGCGACTCGCTGCGCGCCGTGCGATTTATCCCGGCGTTGGCGTCTTCTCTTCTGGTGGTGCAGACCGCGGTTCTCGCGCGCGAATTTGGCGGAAGGCGTTACGCACTTTTGTTGAGCGCGGTGACGGCGGTAGTCGCGCCGCAGTATCTCTCCAACGGAAGCCTGTTGGGAACTAATTGTCTGGAACCTAATCTGTGGATGGGTTGCGCCTACTTCGTGATTCTTGCCATCAAGCGGAACGATCCGCGCAACTGGTTGTGGTTCGGCGTAGTCGCAGGGCTGGGCCTGCAGGAGAAATATTCGATCGCTCTGTTTGGCTTTGGCATTGTGGTCGGCCTCTTGTTCACGGAGCAACGCCGCGTCTTCGCCAACAAGTGGATCTGGCTGGGCGGGCTGGCGGCATTTCTGATTTTTCTGCCTAACCTTTTGTGGAACATTCACTACCAGTGGCCGTTTGTGCAGTTGATGCGGGGAATCAGGGCAGAGGGTCGCGATGTTGTCCTGCCGTTGTTTCCCTACTTCTTTCAGCAGACTCTGCTGGTCCTTCCATTGACCGCACCGATCTGGATCACCGGGTTGATTGCGCTCTTCTTCTCGGAGCGCCTGAAAATGTACCGCGTGCTGGGCTGGAGCTACCTGGTCTGCTTTACTGTCTTTTTCGTTCTCCACGGCAAGAATTATTACCTTGCTCCGATCTATCCGATGCTGCTGGCGGCAGGCGCGGTGACCATCGAGAATGCTTTTGAGCGTCCACGGCTGACCTGGATGAAACCGGCAATTGTCGTGGTGCTGATTGCGGCGGGCGTCCATCTTGCTCCGGTCGTCGTACCGGTTCTCTCTCCTGACCGGTTCATTGCTTACATGAAATATCTGCCGAAGTTGCCGGTGATGGAACATGGCCACGAGCGCGCAGTTCTGCCGCAGTGGTATGCGGACCAGTTCGGATGGGAAGAGATCGTGGCCGAGACGGCGCAAGCCTGGAACCGGCTCAGTCCGGAGGAGCGTGGCGATTGCGGCATCTTCGCCCAGGATTACGGGCAGGCCGGCGCCATCGATTTTCTGGGGCGGCGCTACGGACTGCCGCCGGCACTCAGCGGCCATCAGACTTACTTTCTGTGGGGACCGCGAGAATACTCGGGCAATTGCCTGATTGTGCTCGACGATCACAGGGAAACACTGGAGAAGCTCTGGGACAACGTCGAGTTCGTGGGCACTTCGGCGGACAATCCGTATGCGCTGGAAAAAAAGATCGACGTTTTTATCTGCAAAGGCCCGAAATTCGGGACGCTGGCGCAACTTTGGCCGAAGCTGAAACGCTGGCGCTAGCGGCTTAACTCCGGCGTGATAGTGGTGGGTTCTTTGCGTTCATTGCGGAATCCTTGCGTCCTTTGCGGTCAAGAGCTTTGACGCAAGAGCTTTTACCGCAAAGATCGCAAAGGATTCCGCAAAGGACGCAAAGATAACCGACTACCGCCCATCCATTTACAATAGCGTCGAACAAATCGAGGACTATTCATGTCATCTTCCCGCCCGGTTGGGCCAAAGACTGTCTCTGACGAGATTCCTGCTGTTCCGCTGACCATTGAGGGTTACAGCGTTCTGCATCAGATGATGCGTGTCCGCTGGGCCGCGTGGCGGCCACTGGCGGCGGCGGAAAAGCGCGCGATTCTTGATGAGGCTTCCGGAGTTCTGGCGGCGATGGAGCAGAATTCGGCCGGACAATCCGCGTTGTTTTCTTTGCTGGGGCACAAGGGCGATCTGATGTTCGTCCATTTCCGGAAGTCGTTTGATGAATTGAACGCGGCGGAATTGCAGCTGGCGCAGTTGCGGTTGGGTGATTTTCTGGAGCCCACGACTTCTTATCTGTCGGTGATCGAGCTGGGGCTGTACGAATCGACGATCAAGGCTTATCGGGATTTGAAAGATCGCGGCATCGAAGCGCATTCGGATGAGTGGAAGCGGGAGATTGGGGAGGTGCTGGCGCGCCAGAAAGAGGCGATGCATCCGCGATTGTTTCCGGAGATGCCCAAGCATCGCTACGTTTCTTTTTATCCCATGGACCGGCGACGGGGCGAGGTCAAGAACTGGTATACCCTGCCCATTGAAGAGCGGGCGCGGCAGATGAACGAGCATGGGCTGGTTGGACGGCGCTACGCGGGAGAAGTGCGGCAGATCATTACCGGGTCGATCGGCTTTGATGACTGGGAGTGGGGCGTGGATCTGTTCGCGGACGATCCTCTGGTGTTCAAGAAACTGATTTACGAGATGCGGTTTGATGAAGTGAGCGCGGTGTATGCGCTGTTTGGGCAGTTTTATCTGGGATTGCGGTGTCCGGCGGCGGAGTTGGGGCGGTTGCTGGGATAAAACCTTTAACCGCAAAGAGCGCAAAGGATTCCGCAAAGGTCGCAAAGAAAACTCCGCGATCTTCTTTGCGCGGAATCCTTTGCGACCTTTGCGGTAATCTTTTGAATTTCTCGGAGCGTACATGGCGACCCTTGGGCTGATCGAATATAAAGACGCGAGTCCGGAAGTGCGGGCGGTTTATGACGACATCATGGCGACCCGCAAGACTGACTGGATCAATAATTTCTGGAAGGCGATTGCGCATGATCCGGCGACGCTGAAGCGGACATGGGAAGACATCAAGCAGGTCATGGGGCCGGGGGCGCTCGATCCGCTGACCAAAGAATTGGTGTATCTGGCGGTGAGCGTCAGCAATCAGTGCGGATATTGCATTGCTTCGCACACGGCCGGGGCCCGCAACAAGGGCATGAGCGACGCCATGTTCAAGGAACTCATGGCGGTGGTTGGAATGGCGAACGAGACCAATCGACTGGTGGCGGGATACCAGGTGGCGATTGACGACAAGTTCAAGGTTTAGGAGAAGCGATGGCGCACGAATTGACTACCTCTTATCTGCGGGATTCGCTTTCTCTCTTCCGTTACTACAAGAACGCTGACTGAGCGCGCCATGGCGCAGGTCACCGACGAACAACTTTTCGCCGTGCTTGACGGCGAGATGAATTGCATCGCAATTATCGTCAAGCATATGGTGGGCAATATGCGATCGCGCTGGATGGACTTCCTGACCAGCGATGGCGAAAAGGCCGACCGCAAGCGCGATACCGAGTTTGAGAATCCGCCGGCAACGCGAGCAGCGTTGATGAAAGTGTGGGAAGAGCGGGTGGAACTATGTGTTCACCGCTCTTGAACCGCTTTCGGATGCGGACGTCGATCGCACGGTCGAGATTCGCGGAGAGCCGCACTCGGTGATGCAGGCGATCAATCGTCAGATTGCGCATTACGCCTATCATTGCGGGCAGATTGTGTTTCTGGCGAAGCATTTGCAAGCCACGCAATGGAAGGCGCTGACGGTGCCGCGGGGTAAGTCGGAAGAGTTCAATCAGAGAGTGGCGGCTAAGGAAATCAGCCAGCGGTGAAGAGCGGGCGTCGGGCGTCGGGCCTCGGGCTTCAGGCTTCGGACCTCAGGCTTTCGATTCACTCCCTCTGAGGGCGGGACGCCCTCAGGACAGCCGGCGGGACGCCGGCGCTACTTTTTGACAGCTGGCCGGGCGCTGGCGCTACTTTCTGATTTCTTTTTTGATTTCTTTTTGGATCTTGGGAATTTGTGTTCGTGCAGCTTCATGTCTACCTTCCGGCCTCGGAAGGTGACTCCCTCTGACTCCAGGCGGAAGCGTTGTTCGAAGGCATAGTCTCCACGCAGCTTTATAGCTCCCCCCGCGCCCAGCACGCGTTGCCACGGGAGTCCTACTGCGCCCCGTAGAGCAGCAACCACCTGGCGGGCGCCGCGGGGGAATCCCGCGGCTTTTGCGACTGCGCCGTATGTCGAGACTTTTCCGTTGGGAATTTTGCGGATCGTAGCGATGATGCTTTCTCGCATGTTTTTCTTGGGCGGCATGATTTCCTCAAGCGCTTGAACCGTCAGGTAACTCGCACGCATCTACCACGGTAACCGAGTCCCGCAGGTGATGACTTTAGTTATCACAATACCGTCAAATTGCACATATGGGCTATTGTGCGGAACAGGCAGGGCCGCATTCTTGATTGAGGAACCAGCGTTCGTATTTTCGAAGCAGCGGGAGGAAATCGTGTCTGTCGTCGTGATTTTGCTGATGTTCGTGGCGGTGATTGCCATGGTGAAGAAACTGGATGATGATCGGCAAGCTCACGCGGTTCCTGTCGCCGATTCCCGTGAAGCGGAACGTGGAGTCGGGCGGGCCAAGAAATAGCTGCGAGATCCCTTCGCCGAGCTTCGCTCGGCTGGACAGCCGGGGGCGGCTGTCCCCACGTAGTCGTTGCCGATTAGCTAGAGTGCAATCCAGCCTTCGCGGATCAGCCACAGCGAACCTGTAGAAATGATCAGCCACAGAATCACGCCCAGAAGCATGGGGCGATGTCCTACCCGTTTCAGGGTGGCGACGGAAATGCCGGTGCCGATCAGGTAGAGGGTGGCGGTGAGTCCGATTCTGGCGGCGTGGGATAGAACGCTGTAAGCTCGCGCTCCTGCGGGCAAATACGTATTGCAGACTGCGGCCAGCGCGAAAAAGGCGATGAACCACGGCCACTGGATTTTTGCCCGCGCGTGCTTGATGAGCGCGGCGCCAATCGACATGGGGACGATCCACAAGGCGCGGGCCAGTTTCACCGTGGTGCCTACCGCCAGGGCGACCGCTCCGTATTTGGCGGCAGCGCCGACTACTGAACTGGTGTCATGAATGGCGAGCGCGGCCCAGAGGCCGAACTGGGTCTGACTGAGATGCAGTGCAGCGCCGATGGCGGGAAAGGTCAGCAGCGCGACTGAGTTCAGAACGAACACGGTGCCCAAAGAGACAGCCATCTGCTCGTCGCTGGCGCCGGTGATGGGGCCGACGGCGGCGATCGCGCTGCCTCCGCAAATTGCCGTGCCGGTTGAAATCAGGAAAGCCGGGACGCGCTGCATCTTGAGCATGGCGCCCAGGGCCATGCCTGCGAGCATGGTGAAGCTGATGCCGATGACGGTGTAGACGAAACCGCTGCGTCCGGCGCGGAGCACGTCGTGCAGGTTCATGCCGAAGCCGAGTCCGACCACGGAAGCCTGCAGCAGGTAGCGGGAGAGCTTTTTCGCGCTCTTGTCGAAGGGATGGGGAAAGGCGAAGCCGAAGACGAGGCCTAAGGCGAGTGCCACCGGCGGCGAAACCAATCCGCTGGCGGCAATCGCGAGGCCGACCAGGAACGCGGCTTTAGGGATCATGCTGACGAGCGTGTATTGCTGGCTTGCATTGAGAGAACGGAAACGCAAGGTCCCCTTCGACTCCCCCTCGCTCACGCTCGGAGTTCGCTCAGGGCAGGCTCTCGACGGTCTCGCCGCGCTATCGCGGCTGCTCCTGCGCTCGGGATGACAGACCTACGCGGCCGTCTTGAATGACTCGAGGGCCTTTTCCTCGCTGTCGTAGACCTCAAACACCGTCAACAGCTTGGTGACTTGCAGCAGATCGCCGACGCGCTGAGTCAGGTTGACCAGTTTTACCGATCCGCCGGCGTTGTGCGCCGTGGTGTAAAGCGCCACCAGCGTTCCCAGCCCGCCGCTATCGATGTAGCTGATGCCGCCCAGATTGAGGATGATCTGGTTGCTCTCGCCGACCAGTTTCTTGATGGTGTCACGCAGCAAAGCCGATTCTTCTCCGAATACGATGCGACCATTGCAATCGACAATGGTCACGCCTTTTTCAACTCGTGTAGCTCAGTTTCAACTGCATGGAGCCTCCACTGGCCGGATGGAGCCGACCCAGCCCAAAAGCCTATTCCTTGCGGACTTTCTTCGCAAGTGGGCATTTCCTGGGCTGGACGGTCAAAGACTATAACCACGGAGGACACAGAGGACACTGAGGAAAACATTGCTTTGCGTCCTTTGCGCGCCTTTCTTTGCGGTCTTTGCGGTTTAAGATTTTGGGGGAAAGTCAAAAGCTTTACCGCAAAGGACGCAAAGAAATGCCGCAAAGTGCGCGAAGGAATGCCGGATTTTCTGGGCTCTTTGGAACTGACTGCGGCTGGCTGATTGCGAAGGTATAATTAGAAGTTCTCCTCACATGAGCTATCAGGTCTTAGCCCGTAAGTATCGTCCGCAGAAATTCTCCGAGGTCATCGGGCAGGAACATGTTACCCGCACCCTGAAGAACGCCCTGGAACAGGGGCGGACGGCGCATGGCTACATCTTCAGCGGACATCGCGGGATCGGCAAAACGACCATCGCGCGCATTCTGGCTATGGCGCTGAACTGCCGGTCTTCGGACAAGCCGGTGACGGAACCTTGCGGCATTTGCGAATCGTGTACCGAGATTCGGGCGGGCAATTCGGTGGACGTGATCGAGATCGACGCCGCCACCAACCGCGGGATCGACGAGATCAGGGAGTTGCGCGAGGGGACGCGGTATCGTCCGGCGCGGGACCGCTTCAAGATTTACATCCTCGACGAGGCGCACCAGATCACCGATGCGGCTTTTAATGCTCTGCTGAAGACGCTGGAGGAGCCGCCGGGCCACGTCGTGTTCATGCTGGCCACGACCCAGCCTGAGGATATTCCGCAAACGATTCGATCGCGCTGCCAGCATTTCAGTTTTCGTGCCGTGGGCTTTGAGGAAATCCTCAACCAGCTGAAAGACCTTTCCGGACGGGAAAATATCGAGGCTGACGAAGACGCGCTGGCGTTGCTGGCCGAGGCCGGCGACGGGTCGATGCGCGATGCGCTTTCGATTCTCGATCAGGCCATTGCCTCGTCCACCGGACGGCTGACTGCCGATCAGGTACGAAACCTGGTGGGCGCGGCGCCTTCCGGAGTGCTGGAAGATGTGATGCAGGCCGTGGCCCAGGGGTCGAGCGAAACCGTTTTGCGGCTGGTCGACAAGCTGATCAGTGAAGGCCACAGCCCTACTCACTTTGCGCGGCAGATGGTGCGCTTTCTGCGCAACGCCGTGGTGGCGCGGGTCGCGGGTGCGGACTCTTCCCTGCTGCAGATTTCGAGCGACGAACGGCAACGCGTAGCGCGGATTGCGGCGCTCTTTGAGGAAGAGGATCTGACGCGGCATCTGCAAATCATGCTGCGCACGCATGGCGAACTCGGCTATCGCCAGGAACAGCGCTTCCATCTGGAACTGGGATTGTTGAAGATGGCGCACGCAGCCCGGTTGCTGCCGCTTGAGCAATTGCTGAGCGAAAGCGCTGGTGCGGTGGCACAGCGTGCCCGTGGGCAAACCGTCGATGGTGCCGGAGATCAGGCGGACCTGATCCGTCGCCAGTGGCGCGGTCGTCGTCCGTGTCGCGTCTTCGAATGTTTCGCCGTTCGCGGCGGATTCGGCGCGCAAGAGTGGATCGAAACCTGAGCTTTCGGTGGAGAGCGTTCCGCTCTCGGGATCGCAAGCCGCCGCGGGAGCGGCTCCAGCTAGCGTCGTGATGGGATCGGCGGCCCCGGCTGCGGTCATGCAGCAGGCTCCGGAAATATCTCTCGAACCGCAGCCGGTGGCGGTCGAGCAGCCGGTTGAGTTTCGCGAAGCTGTGCTGAACGCGTTGAGCGAGGCCAATCAACGCATTCTGGTCAACATGCTGGAAACTGCCGAGTGGAAGCTCGAAGGCAACGACGTGGTGATCAAGGTGGCGTCGTCGGCGACGGTGATTGAGATGTCGCTGGGTCCCGATGCCAAGCGGCTGATGATTGCAACCGCCAGTGGAGCGCTGGGACGTCCGGTGAAGCTGCGGGTGGTACCGGGCGGAGTGGCTCAGGCGGCGACGCGGCCGGCTTCGGTATCCGGTAACGGCGGCGGCCGGGGCCGGGCGGAGCAGGATCCAGTGGTCCGGCGCATGAAGGAAAAGTTTGGGGCGGAGATTCGTACGATTATCGACTACAAGGAAAAGCGCTAGAGTATCAGAGGCGCGCCAGGACATGAACATGGGCGGATTCAATCTGCAGGAAATGATGGCGCAAGCCAAACAGCAATACGAAATCCTGCAGAAGAAGATGCAGGAGACGGTGGTGGAAGGCTCGTCCGGCGGCGGCACCGTGACGGTGAAGATGGATGGACGCAAGCAGGTGCTGGGCATCAAGATCGATCCCGAAGCGGTGAAGGCGGGCGATCTGGAGATGCTGCAAGACCTGATTACGGCGGCCGTCAATGGCGCAGGCAGAAAAGTGGATGAAGCCATGCAGTCCACGATGGGCGGGATGCTGGGCGGAATGGGGATTCCGGGACTTTAACGAATTGAGTAATTGGGTAATTTGTAATTGAGTAATTGAAAACCCAATTCCGCAATCTACCGAATTCTTCGATTTCAAATTACACAATTACTCAATTTCTCAATTACACAATCTTTTCTATGTCTAAATTTGCGGAGCCGATGGTACGGCTGATCGATTCGTTGAAGAAACTGCCGGGCATTGGCAGCAAGAGCGCGCAGCGGCTGGCGTTTCACATTCTCCGATCTTCCGATGAAGATGCGGAGTCGCTGGCGGCGGCGGTGCGCGACGTAAAGGCCAGTCTGCGGCTGTGCTCCATCTGCAACAACATTACGGATGTCGATCCTTGCGTGTACTGCACCAGCGCGACCCGCAATCATCGACTGGTGTGCGTGCTGGAAGAGCCGACGAACATCGCAGCGGTCGAAAAGACCAAGCATTTCAACGGCGTCTATCACGTGCTGCACGGATCGATTTCGCCGCTGCACGGAGTGGGGCCGGACCAGTTGCGGATTTCCAATCTGATGCGGCGGGTGGATGACGGCGAGGTCGATGAGGTCATCCTGGCCACCAATCCGACGATCGAAGGCGAGGCGACCGCGACTTATCTTTCCGGACAATTGCGGCGGGCGGGGCTGAAGGTGACGCGGATCGCGATGGGAATTCCGGTGGGCAGCGACATTGAATACGCGGACGAGATCACGATGCTGAAGGCGATGGAAGGGCGTCGGGAACTCTGATCTTGTGCTGCGAGTTTTCCCTCTTGAGTAAATCATTTCCTACCGCAGCGGCTAGTCGGCTAATCGACGCCCAAACTGCTTCACTATTACTAGCCTTATTTATCAATAACTTACATCGATCCTCGAAAGTCTGGCAGTGAGGCTTCGCCTTGGCATTGCGCTTGCACTAGCTAAGGCATGTTCTTCCCGTCTCCGATAGCTTTCCCCTGGTACGAGAGTCCAGTGATTTTTATGGTCAAACTGACCCGAGGGCTTTTGTTACCAGTTCGCGCCGCGTGACGATGTAACCGCATCTCAACTCGACGCTTTGAAACCGGGCCAACCAGCCCGGTTTTTGCTTTTAGGATCGGAGTTCGGGCGTCGGACCTCGGACCTCGGACTTCAGACCTCGGGCAAAACCTTTGCCGAGCTTCGCTCGACTGGACAGATGGGGACATCTGTCCCTACGTGGTTCGTGGTGGTTCCCGGTTCGCGGTTACGTGGTTTGAGGTTCGGCTGGGGTTGTTTCCAGGAAATAGTTTGGCTCTTCTTGGGTGGGCTCGATGCCGGTCGGCCAGGCGCCGCCGTTGTATTGCTGCATGCGGTTTTTCCACTTGAGGAAGTCGGTGATGGTTTGGGGCTCGATGCGAATTTCTACGCGGCGCAGACTGGCCAGCAGCAGATTCATTTCGTAGGCCAGGCCGGCGGGAGTGCGCAGGTCGCGGGCGGAGCGGCGGACGACTTCGACCTTGCGTTGGCGGACTTCCAGGAGGCCCCATCCTGGCGGCAGGTCTTTGAGTTGGAGCAGTCCTGAGGGCGTGAGATAGAAACGTTCGCAGCCCAATCCCAGTTCCTGTTTTTGGCGGAAGGGCTTGTCGCGGTCGGCGAGGAAATCGCCGCGCGTGATCTTGCATTCGACCAGGACGGAGTGAGAGGCACGCTTCCATCCGATGGCGTCGGGCATTTCCCCGCTGACACAGGCCTGTTCGGAGAGCACCACACCGCAGCGATACGACCGCAGCCATTCGACAGCTTTTTCTACCAGTTGAGCGTGAGTCATGTGTCTGTATCTGTAAACGGCGTTCGTGAAAGTTGGAAGTGACTGGTTAGCTTCTGGCGGCTGGTTTCCGGTTTCTCGTTTCTGGTTTCTGGAGTCTTGGCTTTGGCTTGAGCACTTTGATCATGACTGGACGACGATAGACGGTTTCGAGCAGATGGCGGGCAGCGGCGATTGCTTCGGCCTGGTTGTCGCGTGGAGAATATCCCTGGGCCGCGATTGTCAGGACCTTGTTCTTTTCTTCTGAATCGACGACTTGCAGACGCTGCACCCGTTGATCCCGTTCGGAGTCGAAGGCGTTGGCCAGACGAAGAATTGCGGCCAATTTTGAGATCTCCTGCCTTTGCTTCAGGGATAAGCCCAGGAGAGCCCTTTGTCCGGCCCTGGGCAGCGCGCCACGATGATAGCGGGCTACGATGGCGGCGCTTCGCAAATCCTGCAGACTGTAACCCAGCGGTGGAGTCAGGTCGCGGACCATCCGATAGGATGCCTTGTGGTGACCTTTCTCATCTTTTGATCGGCCAACGTCATGGCACAACGCAGCGACCTGCAGGATCGCACGATCCTGGGCAGGGGGAGAACCTTCAGCCATGGCGGACAACCCGTCGTACAGCTGCAGGCTTAACTGGCAAACGTGCAGGGAATGCTTGAAGTCGGGATCGAGCAACGACGCCCAGAGCTTGAGGCGCAGCAGGGCAGCGGATTTGGTTTGCTCCCGGTCGGGTAACTCGCTGCGCCAGACCTTCCAGAGGGGTTCCTTGGCATGGTCAGGTTCAGCCGCCGTTTTCTTGCGGTAGGTATCGACTCTCTCGAGACGCTCATCGGTGATGCGTTTGTGCCAGCGCGACTGGACCTCGCTGTCGGGAAAAACCTTGGCGCTTACGGCAGCGGGCCAGAGCACATCGAGATCGTGGACCTCTCCCAGCATGTCCTGCAGGTGCTTGAGGTCTTCGCTCCAGGCGGCGTGCTGATCGGGCAGGAAATTTTCGACGATGTAGCGGAAACGTTTGATGCCAATGCGCAGGCGGTGCCATGACGCTTCAGAGCCGGTTCGCATTGCCTGCTGATGAAGTTTGTGGGCAGCCGTCCAGCGCTCGAGAGCGAGGTGGCGGAAAATCAGGCCGCCCGGCCGGAATCTTGCCATGCGGCCGGGTAGCGAGCGGCTCCAGCGCTGCCATTGCTTGCGATCGAATTCCGCCAGCGCCTGCACTGCTTGCTGTTGCAGCGGAGCCTCGCGGACGGTGATCGACTGCAGCAAAGGCGCGGTAACGGGATCGTCAGGGCTGTCGAGGCGGTGGACCCATTCCTGCATTACATGTACGTCGCGCAGCTCTCCCAGGCGGCGGAAGAGTCGCTTCCCTGCTTTTTTCATTTGCTTCCAGGAGGGATCGGGATCGATGGCGGCAATGCCGTCGGCCATCGAGCAGCAGCGGCGAAGCGCCACGCGGAGATCATGAACCGGATCGGGCGCAAAGGCGACACTGGCACGGTCGCATTCTTCGAGGACGCGTTGCATCCAGAAGGCAAGTCCGGATTTATTTTTGGCGGGCATGGCGAGTGGATAGTTTATCGCGTCCCGGAGAAACGCCTGATAATAGTCCGGCGTTTCAAACGCCGGGTGGGGCGTGGAATTTCCGTCCCGGAGGGACGGTTGAAAACTTTCCACGATTCGTCAGGAAGCCGTTTCAAGCGTGCCTGCGGCGCGCGCATCCTCTCTCTACTTACCCGCCACTGAAGTGGCGGGCTACTATCAGTGGTCCCTCCGGGACCTTGTTAATCCGCGTCCCGCCAATGTAACGCACATTTTCTCGAACGATGCTCCCGACCGGTCCAACGCGCGTCGCACCGTCGTCATGTGCGCCAATGGGTCGTATTACCTCCGTAATGTGTATCTTCTCAGGGTTTCGCATTACCCTTAGCGGGTACTGACCCACTCAACAGTAAGAGGAGCCGCGTATCTCTACGGCAGACACAACCAAAGGCACCCGGATCGCCTCGGCGCGGGCGTTTGTCCACAGTCTGAACATACTGGTGAAGTATGTGCGGCTCTATGGACTGGACCACAAGCGCACTGAAGGTCAGTTCGCCAGCACCTGGAAGGAATTGCAGGATGGCCTGCCCAAAGGGAATGAAGGATCGTTCCTGCTGGGCGTCTCCGAGAACAAGCTGCTGATGGATGGCATCCCGCTGGAGACGGGTCAGGCAGAGCGCAGCTTCGCTCAACTGCTGACTACGGCAGGGTTAGCCAGCATCCATTTTTCGAACCAGATCACCAAGGACGAGTTCACCCAACTGGTGCGAGCTTTCGCGTTGGGCGGAGCCAAGGCCCAGGATGTGGTCCGCGAGATCAAAAACACTTTCGGGGACAGCAAGAGCGCCTCGATCCGCATCAACGAAGTCAGGTTTGTGGCTGCCGATCCCTCCACTGGCGAGGTCAGCATCGCAGCCCAGATTGCGGCCCAGACGCTGGGACCGGAATTCAAACAATGGCTTAATGATCCGCAGAAACTTTTGCAACTGATCGCGGCCGCAGAAGGCGCGAAGAGCGGAGGCGTCCCGGGAGGCGCACCGGTTGGGAGTGTTCCGAATCCTGGTCCGGCGGTAGAGGGCGGAGCGCCTGCAACTGGCGGCACCGGCGGCGGAACCTGGGCGGGCGGCACCGTGCCCTTGCAGGAAGAAGAAGTCATCCAGACCATTCGCCTGCTGACTCGATTCGGAGAAGTGGGTGGCGACCCCAGCGGCGATACCGAGGCTCTGCAAAAAGAATTGACCACGGTTGACGCCAACACCAAGGTCAACCTGCAACAGTTGCTGGGAAGTCTGGCGGCTCAATCATCCATCGAGCAGACCGACAACACGCCGCTGCTGATGAAAGCAGCCGAGCATATGGCCATTCGCTTCGCCCTGGAACGTTTCCAGAAGGGTGAAGTCAAAGTCAACGCCGTGCACCAGATGATGGAGCACATGAGCCGGCAGATGGATACCCTGCGCCAGATTTTGAAGCTGCAGGAAGACAAGATGAGCAAGGCCGGCATTCTGGTCGAGTCGCATGCCGACATCCTGGACCGGATGTTCTGGGCCGAAGTGCCGGAAGCGGGCAAAAAGAGCGTGCTGCTTTCGCATGAAGCGCCTTGTGTGCCGCCGCGCAACGTGCGCCAGTTTGTCGAGATACTGCTGGACCGTGGCGACAAGGAAACAGCGGTTGCGATTCTTCTGAATTATTTGAACTGCCTGGATGTGAAGGAAGCCGAACCGCGGCGCAAGATCGCGACCGGCATCAGCCAGCTGGCTGATCTTTTCGCAGCATCGGGCGGAGAGTTGATGGCACTATCCATCCGCAAGATCGGCGAGCTGATGGGCTCGGAGTCGGACCCGGACCTGCAAAGCATGCTGAGTGCAGCCTTTGTGCGGCTCAGCACGGAAGCCAGCACTAACAAGCAATTTGGCGCATTAAGCGAGCTTTGTATCGCGATGGAAAACATCGCACGCCAGCGGCCGGTGCTGATCACCGAACTGCGTCCTCGCATCGGCGTGGAAAACCGCTTGCCGGAATTCATCGAAGAAGCGTTGCATCTGCCGCAGCTTCCGGCGGACCTGCTCCAGGTTTTGCGCCGGACGTCTCAGGCTTCGGTCGAACATCTTTCAGAGCGATTTTTCCGCTGCATGCGCCGTGAAGAATGCGACCGCATTATTGACATTGTGAAGGAACTGGGGGCCCCGGCGCAGGAACAACTGCGCGAAATGGTTCGCACCGGTCAGCCCCGGCAAGCCGCTTCGGTGATTGGTTTGTTGAGCAGGCTGGATGTGCCTACCCTGCTGGAGTTGCTGCCGACGCGCCTGCCGGAGTGGAACCGCTTCTATCACGATGTAGTGGTACGGCAGGTGGCATACGGTGCAGCCCACGATCGAGGACGGTCGTTGCTGGAGTTGCTGGAAATTCTTGATCCTCTGGTGTTACCACAAGCGATCGACGAAATTGGAATGAGTGGCGACCGCACTGCGGTGCCGCCGCTGGTAGTTATGGCGGAGGCGGGTGAGGCTGAGGGACGTTCTGCCCTGCTGCAATTGAAAGCAGTGGAATCTCTGGGCCGGCTGCGCGAGAACGAGGCCATACCTGTCCTGCGCAACCTGCTGGAAGCGAAAAAGATGTGGAGATGGAGCCATCACCGGGAACTGCGCATTGCGGCAGCCCAGGCGCTGGTGAAGATCGATCCACGCTACGGAAGCCAGGTCATGGCGGAAAGCGGGCTGGAGCCGGGAGAGCTGGCGATCGCTCCGCTCGATTCAGCGCCGGCCTGTCCATGGGTACGGCAGCGCCGATACGAGCGCATTGTGTTACGCCGGACATTGCAGGCAACCATCAGCAGTTCGTGGGGCAAGTCCAGCATTCTGATTCGTGAATTGAGCCTGGGTGGCGGAATGGGCACGAAGGAAGACAATCTCCGCGTCGGCTCGGAAGCGAATATCGATATTGCCGCTGGAGTTCGGCGCATACGCGGGCAGGTACTGCTGCGGCGCGCGCGGGTGAACGAAGTCGGATTTGAGATCGTCAATACGGACCTGGAAAGCCGGTACCGCCTGCGGCGTATCTTGATGGACTCTCTGGAAGGTTCGGCGGGAACCAAGGATGGCGACTGGGACGGGCAGCGTAAACCGCAGCTCAGCTAATCCTTAACACCAAAAAGATCAAGCCCCGGACCCACCCTCTTCGCAAAGTGCGCGAAGGAGGTTGGGGTACCCGGGGCTTTTTACTTTGCCTTCCAATGCTTACTAGACCACCTTTACGAAGATGATCATCAGGGTGAACAGCACCAGGGACTCGATGAAGGCCAGTCCGAGAATCAGCGCCAGCTGAATACCGGGACGGGCGGAAGGGTTCCGCGCCATGCCTTCGCAGGCCGCAGAGGCTACACGGCCTTGTCCCAGGGCGGCGAGCGCTACTGCCAGAGCCATGGCAAAACCTGACGTGATGGCTACCCAGTTGGGACCTGCGGACGGCGCGGCTTGAGATCCCTGCGCGAATGCAGGCATCGCCACAACCAGAAGAGCTGCCAGAATGACAAACAGGAACTTCAGTTTACGCATGGTTTGTTTCTCCTAAGAATTTGCCGCCAGTGGGTGGTTGACGTCATCCTCGAGCAGACGCCCTCACGCTGGTGACATTTGTTTTTAAGCCAGATGAAAAACCCGATTAGTGTTCGTGCGCTGTCGCTTCACCGAGGTACACACACGCCAGAAGCACAAAAATATACGTCTGAATGAATGAAACTCCGATATGAAGCCCTTCGAAAATGACTGGAATGCCAATGGGTAGAAGCGAGAAAAAGACCAGCGTCACCATTTCGCCGGCAAACATGTTGGCGAAAAGACGAACGGTCAGCGACAGGATGCGCGCCAGGTGGCTGAAGATCTCGATGGGAAACATCAATATGGCCAGCCACCAGACCGGCCCCATGAAATGCTTGACGTATCCGATCGGGCCGTTCTTCTTTAATCCCTGAATGTGGTAATAGACCCAGGTCACCACCGCGCATCCCAGGGGAACAACGGTCTTCCCTGTTGGCGACTCCAGGCCCGGGATCAGGCCGAGCAGGTTCGAGACCAGAATGAACATGCCAAGAACCATCAGGTATGGCAGGTATTCGTGATAGTGATGTCCGATCAGATCGCGTCCCAAATTTGCCGTGAAATCCTGGATGCCTTCCATGAGGTGTTGCGGGCCGCTGGGGCTTTCGACGGAAAGGCCCATCCTGACGACAACGAAGAATGCGGTCAGAATCATCACCACGACCAATTGCATAGCTACGTGATCGGGAATGGGAGCTTCAGGATGCACGGGATGAATGCCGAGCATGCGCAGCACACCGTCCACTGGACCGGCGAAGACGCGGTTAAACCATTCGGTGATGAGCAACTGGTGCATTTGGGATTTCGAATAAAAATCTGGAATTACAGGCCGCGACGTAATGCCACGTAAGTCTCGAAAGCAGCTTCAATCATCATGCCTGCGACCGGCAGGCACAGGCCTATCAGGAGACCGCGGAAAGCCTGCGGCCGACTGACAAATGTAACATAGGCCGCCAGACCGATCAAAAGGTAGCGCACCAGGAAGCGAAACACGATTCCGGAGCCGCTTTCGTTGCTGTTGGAGTCCGCGGCGATGCGGTCGGCAAGGGCGTTGACTGCCCGGGTCAGCCAGTGAAAATTGACGTACGAAATCACGACGCCCAGCAGAAAGCCGCTGGCTGACAGGAACCCGTAGCGAATCCAGATCAGCGGAAAGACGATCGCGCCGAGAACGATGATCGACTGCCGGATCCGGTCGATGGCTTTGGAATAGAAAATGTCGGCAGCCGTCGTGCGCCTCGGACCCGGGCGATGATGGTTGGATTGCCGTCATCACTTGTCACTTGTCATGCATGGAGGCGGTCGCCATCCGGATCATTTCGATGAAGCCGACAACCGCTCCGAAGATCACCCCGGCAATGTACAACCAGGTGGTGTGCAGCCAGTAGTCCAGCAGCTTGCCCAGGATGAAGCCAAGCAGAACTGCGCCCGGAATAATGAAGCCGATCTCCGAGTAGCGGGCGACGACACTCCAGGGATTGCGATTGTCTCCATCTGGACGCGGGCTCACAGGGAGAGGTTAGCAGAAATCGGCTGACAGGTTGATGTTGTCAGCGGATCAGACTGGCGACTGGCGTGGCCTGGGCAATCCCCAGCGACCAGTTCACGATGCGGATGAATTGCTCGGGAAAGATTCCGATATAGACGGTGGCAAAGGCGCTCAGCCCCAAGGCGATGCGCATGCCGGGGCTGATCGGGAGCAGCGTCTTGTCCAGGGCCTCGCGCATGAACATCGCGTTGGCGATGCGCATGTAGTAGTACAGGCCGAACACGGCATAGAGCACGGCGAGCGATGCCAGGACGTAGTGCCCGCTCTCGATCAGGCTGAGGAAGATGAAGTACTTCCCCCAGAAGCCGGCCAGCGGCGGAATTCCCGCCAGCGACAGCAGGAAGATCAGCATCAGCATGGCTTCGGTCGGAGCGCGGAAATAGAGGCCGGCGATGTCGTCGATTTCGTCGCCGATGATGTTGCGCTGGCGCAGCGAGGTGATCACCGCGAAGGCGCCCAGGTTCATGAAGGTGTACACCAGCAGGTAGATCAGGATGCCCTTGATGCCGTCGAAGAATGCGGGTGCCGGATACGTGACTGAGCCAGGCGACCAGGCCGAGCAGCATGTAGCCGACGTGCGCGATGGACGAGTACGCCAGCAGCCGCTTCAGGTTGGTCTGGGTCAGCGCCGCCAGATTCGCGCCGGTCATGGTGGCGATGGAGACGAAGATCAGCAGCGGCACGTACATGGAGCGCAGCGGATACAGTCCCCAGAGGAAGATGCGCAGCAGCATCGCCCAGCCCGCGGCCTTGACCGCGACCGACATGAATCCGGTGACGCTGGTCGGCGCGCCTTCGTAGGCATCGGCGCCCACTGATGGAACGGGACGGCCGCAATTTTGAAGAACAGGCCGACTGATGTGGTCAGCAGGGCGATGACTGCGATCGGATCGATGTGATTGGGATGCGCGGCCGCGAGCCGGACCAGGCCGCTCGCGGATGCCCAGCAGGTTGGTGCTTCCGGTCAGGCCGTAGAACAGCGACAGGCCGTAGGCAAAGATGCCGGAGGAGAATGCGCCCAGCAGCAGATACTTCAGCGCGGCTTCGTTGGAGCGGCTGTCGCGACGCAGGAATCCGACCAGGACGTAGGTCGAGATCGCCATCAGCTCCAGGCCGATGAAGATCAGGACGATGTCGAAGCCGGCGGCCATGCACATCATGCCGACGACGGAGAACAGCATCAGCGCGTAGAACTCGCCGTGATTCTCGTGCTCGATCTCGAGATAGCGCACCGACATCAGGATGGCAATCGCGGCGCCGGCCAGGAACAGATACCAGAAGTAGATGGCGAAGCGATCGACCACCATCGAGTTCATGAAGGCGGATTCGTCCCGGAAGCTCCAGCGGCGTGTTAACGCAAGCTGGATCTTGACCACGCCGGCGGCGGAAAACAGCAACGCCGACCAGGGCAGTCACCGCATTGACCCGCTTCCACTCGGCGGGCAACATCAGGTCGATCAGCAGGATGCCCAGCGCAAACAGGGTCAGCAACGATGATGGGCAGCGCCAGCAGGTAGTCGATCGCGGCCGAAATTTTGTGCCAGGTTGCCGATCACTTTATTCCTGCTCTTTATCCTTAGCCTGGTTCTGACTTGCTCCCCTGCGGTTGCTTCAAAGCGATTTCGCGCCGTGGCGGATTCGGATGTCGTCCGCTGGCCGGATTGCGGCATTCACCGGCTGCACGCCGGGATAATCTCCGCGCACCGTCTACACGATCTGGTTGACCGGCTGTTCGAGAATCTGGAAGAACGGCTTGGGATAGAGGCCAATCCAGAAGGCGATGATGACCAGCGGCGCGAACGTCAGCAGTTCGCGCGGCGTCAGGTCGTGCAGCTTTTCATTCTTGGGATTGGTGACCGTGCCGAAGAAGACGCGCTGATAGAGCCACAGCAGATACGCCGCGGCCAGAATCACGCCCGGCACCGCCCACGCGGCCCACTTCCAGTTCTCCATGAACGTGCCCTGCAGGATGGTGAACTCGCCGACGAAGCCGTTCAGCAGCGGCAGTCCCATCGACGACAGGAACATGATCAGGGTGATGGTGGCGTACACCGGCATCACGTTCGAGATGCCGCCGTACTCGGAAATCTCGCGGGTGTGCCGCCGCTCGTACAGAATGCCGACGATCAAGAAGAGTGCGCCGGTCGAGATGCCGTGGTTGATCTGTTGCAGGACCGATCCGCTCAAGCCCGCCGGATTCAACGCGAAGATTCCCAGCGTGCAGAAACCCAGGTGGCTGACCGACGAGTACGCCACCAGCTTCTTCATGTCCTTCTGCATCAGCGAGACCAGCGCGCCGTAGATGATGCCGATGATCGACAGCGCGATCATCCAGCCGCGCACCTTGGGGTGCATCACGACGTCCGGGAAGAATGGCAGCGAGAAGCGGATGAAGCCGTACGTTCCCATCTTCAGCAGAACGCCGGCCAGGATGACCGAGCCGGCGGTGGGCGCTTCCACGTGCGCGTCGGGCAGCCAGGTGTGGAACGGGAACATCGGCACCTTGATGGCGAAGCCGAGGAAGAATGCCAGAAAGAGCAGAATGGCGCAGGTCGATCCGTAAGCGGGATCTTGGAAGATGAGCGGTGCCGTCTTGTACAGGTCCGGAATGCTGAAGGTGTAGACGCCGGTCTGATGGAAGTTGATGGAAGTACAGGAACAGGACGCCCAGCAGCATCAGCACCGAGCCGAACAGCGTGTACAGGAAGAACTTGATCGCCGCGTAGAGCTTGCGCGGGCCGCCCCAGATGCCGATCAGCAGGTACATCGGGACCAGCATGGCTTCCCAGAAAACGAAGAAGAGGAAGAAATCGAGCGCCATGAAGACGCCCAGCATGCCGGTCTGCAGCACCAGAAACCAGACGTAGTATTCCTTCACGCGATTCTCGATCGCGGTCCACGAGGAGAGGATCGAGATCCAGCCCAGCAGCGTGGTCAGCATGATCAGCAGGAACGAAATGCCGTCGATGCCGAGGACGTAGCCGGCGCCGATCGAGGGGATCCAGTTGTTGGGCGTGCCTTCGATGAACTTGAAGCCGGGCTCGAAGCGCTGCGCCCAGAACCACGGCACCAGCGGCAGGGAAACCAGCAGGCCGGCCAGCGCAAAGATGTTCGCGATCCAGCGGATCGCGTTCTTGTTCTCCTTGGGAACAAACAGGAGCAGGAGCGCGCCCACCAGCGGCGTGAAAAGAATGATCGAGAGAATGTGATTATGCATAGAAGCAGTCGTCGGTCGTCAGTCTTCAGTCGTCGGCGAAACCTCGCTTGCTACCGCACTGCGTAATACAACACGAATCCTACCAAGTCCAGCCACCATCACCAGCGCGTACCACTGCACCAGTCCCCACTGCAAGAGCGCGCGCCGGGATACGAGACAATCTGCGCCAGAATCGCGGGTCCATTTACCCAACAGGCCGTCGATGATCCACTTGTCCCACCAGCTGGAGATGGTTCCGCAGACGCGCGTGATCCAGCCTGCGCCATTCACCGCGCCATCGATCACGTGGGCATCGAACCAGGACGAGGCTTCGCCCAGTCCCATCACACCCAGGCGCACGCCTCCGACTTTGCGGCGGCCGGTGAAGACGTAGTCGTAGGCTTCGTCGACGTAATACTTGTTGAGCAGCGTCGTATAGACCGGCGGCGCAGCTTCTGCAATGGGCTCTTGTAGCCTTTGCCGGCATCGCGATAAGACTTCCAGCGCCATACCCAATCCGGCGATCGCAGCTCCGACCGACAGGCCCATCAGGACAATATTCCACCGGGTTGGTGTGCTCTTCTTCTTTCTCGCCAGCGGCCAGCTGGGCCGCTCTTCCCTCGACCTGGAATACCTCGGCTTCGCGGGCGAACACCGGCTCCAGAAATTTCTCGAAGCGATTCGATCCGCCCAGACTGTGCGGCCAGCCCAGCCAGCCGGCGCCGATCGCGCAGATCGCCAGAACGATCAGCGGCACCGTCATCGACTTCGGCGATTCGTGGATGTGATGTTCCACCTCGTGGCTCATGCGCGGCTTGCCGTAGAACGTCAGGAACATCAGCCGGAACATGTAGAACGCCGTCATCAGCGCGGTGGCGAAGCCGACGAACCACAAGAGCGCGATACGCGCCGCCTTCGGACGACCAGGTCTGCCACAGGATTTCGTCCTTCGAGAAGAATCCGGCGAAAGGCGGGAATGCCGGCAATGGCAAGCGTCGCGATCAACATGGTCCAATGCGTGATCGGGATGCGCCGGTGCAGATCGCCCATGTTGCGCATGTCCTGCTCGCCGCTCATGGCGTGGATCACCGAGCCGGCGCCGAGGAACAGCAGCGCCTTGAAGAATGCGTGCGTGAAGACGTGGAAGACGCCGGCGGCGAATGCGCCAACGCCGAGCGCCAGGAACATGTATCCCAACTGCGAAACCGTGGAGTAGGCCAGCACGCGCTTGATGTCGTTCTGCACCAGGCCGATCGAAGCGGCGAAGATCGCGGTCAGCGCGCCGACGATGGCGACCGTCTTCATCGAACCGGGCGCCAGCACGAACAGCGCATTCGAGCGCGCCACCATGTACACGCCGGCGGTGACCATGGTTGCGGCGTGGATCAGGGCGGAGACCGGTGTCGGGCCTTCCATGGCGTCGGGCAGCCAGACATAGAGCGGAAGCTGCGCCGACTTGCCGCAGGCGCCGACGAACAGCAGCAGCGTCGCCGCGGTGATGATCGGGATCGCCGATGGCGAAGTGTCCGCTGCGCGCCATGTGGTTGACTTCGGTGAAGCGCACCGAGCCGAAGTACCAGGCGATGGTGAACATGCCCAGCAGGAATCCGGCGTCACCGATGCGGTTGACGATGAATGCCTTGTTGGCGGCGGTCGCTGGCCGACTGCGCGATGGAAGTAGAAACCGATCAGCAGGTACGAACACAGGCCCACGCCCTCCCATCCGACGAACATCAGGACATAGTTGTTCGCCAGGATCAGCGTCAGCATGGAGAACATGAACAGGTTGAGGTATCCGAAGAAGCGGTAGTAGCCGCCTTCGTGCGCCATGTATCCGGTGGAGTAAATGTGGATGAGCATGCCCACGCCGGTGACGAACAGCAGCCAGATGGCGGAGAGCGGATCGAGCAGGAAGCCGGCATCGGCATGAAACGCGCGGGAGTGCCGTCATGCTTGACGTAGTTCATGTGGCCGGTGTCGGTGCCCAGCCAGGTGTAGAGGATTTTCTCGAAAGGCTTGCCCGGGATTGTCGTGCGCGTATCCCGTGTACTGCCAGACCGCGCAGCAGACGAAGACGAACGCCAGCACCACCGCGCCGACGCAGACCGCGCTGACCGTTCCCTTCCGCAGCTTGCGGCCGAAAAAGAACATGATCGCCGCGCCGAAGGCGGGAAACAGCGGAATTAGCCAGATGTTGTTGAGAAAGAACATATATCAGTCGTCGGTCGTCAGTCTTCAGCTTCAGCTACTGGCTACTAGCTAGAGGCCAGGAGCTAGCAGCTAGAAGCTCTCTTCACCATTTCAACAAATCCACTTCGTCCACGTTCACCGTTTCCTTGTTGCGGAAGAAGGCGATCAGGATTCCCAGGCCGACAGCGGCTTCGGCGGCTGCGTCGGTGATTACGAAGATCGCGAAAATCTGTCCGTGCAGTCCCCACATGCGCGAGAACGCTACCAGGTTCAGGTTCACTGCGTTCAGGATCAGTTCGATCGACATCAGGACGATGACTACGTTGCGGCGCGTCAGCACGCCGATCACGCCCAGGATGAAGAGGGCGGCCGCTACAACGAGATAGTGAAGTGTTGCGATTGGAGCCATTTTTAAGCTTTTAGCCTTAGCTTTTAGCTCTTAGCTTGTTGCCTTCAGCAAACCTCTCGAACGGTTTGGCCAAAGGCTAAGAGCTAAAGGCTAAAAGCTGCATTCAGATTCTCTTCTTCGCCATGACTACCGCTCCGATGATCGCCACCAGCAACAGCAAGGAGGCGATTTCGAAGGCGAACATGTAATTGCCGTAGAGCAGGACTGCAATTTGCTGCGTGTTCGCCTGCTCCGGCATCAGAATTCCGCGGTCCGGAAACAGGGCCCGGCCTTTTACGTACACCAGGACAAAGAGTGCGCCCAGGGCAATCGCTGCCGCCAGTCCTACCATCCATTGCTTGTTGAACTGTTCTTCTTTTTGTGCCTTTTCGATGTTGACCAGCATGATCACGAACAGGAACAGCACCATGATGCCGCCGGCATAGAGAATGATCTGCACGCCGGCGACGAACGGCGCGTACAGCATCAGGTACAGGGCCGCCTGTCCGAGCAGAGACACGATCAGGGCCAGCGCGGAGTGCACCGCATTCTTGCGGGTGATGACCAGCACGCCGCTCAGCACGGTCAGTGCTGACAGAAAATAGAAGAAGAATGTTGTGGCTACTGGCGCCATATTTTTCTACGCGAACACAATTCCTGCGATTGCGGTCAGGACCAGCACGCCGATTCCCAACGGCAGCAGAACTTTCCATCCTACTTTCATCAGTTGATCGAAGCGGTAGCGCGGGAACGTGCCGCGATACCAGATGTACAGGTACATGAAAGCGCGACTTTGGCGCTGAACCAGAAAATGTCCTGCACGCGATCGCGCACCGGCGGGACAAACAGCACCACACCGATCAAGGCAAGCACCGCGCCGAATCCGCCCAAGCCGATGGTCTGCACTTTGAAGAACGGATGCTTCGGCATGCGGGCGGTGCTGCAGAAAGTGATTGCGGCGAGGAACAGGAACGTCAGGCCGGGAATCAGCGAGAACACCAGGTCCCAGGTTTCGCCATCGAGGGCATGTGGGAACGGACGCATCCATCCGCCCAGCCACAGCGTCACTGCGATGGATGAAACCGCGATCATCGCCGAGTATTCCGCCAGGAAGAAGAGCGACCAGCGGAAGCCGCTGTATTCGGTGTGAAAGCCGGCGGTCAGTTCGGATTCGGCTTCGGCAAGATCGAAAGGCGCGCGATTGGTTTCCGCCACCATCGCGATGGCGAAGATAACGAATGCGATCAGTCCCAGCGGGAAGAATTTGAAGACGAACCAGACGTGCTGGGATTGCTGCGCCTGCACGATTCCGATCATGCTCAGCGTGCCGGTGCCTTCGGCATTCAGGCTGGTCATCAGGACCGCGGAAACTACCGCCAGGCCCATGGCGATTTCGTAGGAAACCATCTGCGCGCTGGAGCGCAGCGCACCCATCAGCGGGTAGTGCGAGTTCGACGCCCATCCCGCCATGACCACGCCCAGCACGCTCAGCGACGAAACGCCGAGCATGAACAGGATGCCGATATTCATGTCGGTGACGGCGTGCGTCGGACCGAAGGGCACGACGATAAAGACGGTGAACGCCGTAATCACTACGATGAGCGGCGCGACCCAGAAAACGAACGGATCGGCCTCGGACGGCATGATGTCTTCCTTGATCAGCAGCTTGAGGGCGTCGGCGATCGGCTGCAGCAGGCCGTGGGGGCCGACTCGCATGGGGCCGAGGCGAACCTGCATGTGCGCCAGAATTTTGCGCTCCAGCCAGTTCATGGCGATAACGGCGACCGACAGTCCCAGAAAGATCAGGACGATATAGACGAACGCCCAGAACATGTTGCCGGCGGAGCCCGGCGTGGTGTCGCTCTTTAAGTACGAGGTGATGTAATCGAGCATCTAGCGATCCACCTCGCCGAGAACGATGTCGAGGGTTCCGATGACGGCGATGACGTCGGCGACCAGAGCGCCGCGCACCATCATGTCCAGAGCCTGCAGGTTTACGAAGGACGGCGGCCGCACGCGCACCCGGTAGGGCTGCGTCGAGCCGTCGCTGACGATGAAGTATCCCAACTCGCCTTTGGGGGCTTCGATCGAATGATAGATCTCGCCGACCGGCGGCTTCATCACTTTCGCGACTTTGGCCATGATGGGACCGTCGGGAATTTTTCCGACTGCCTGCTCGATGATGCGCAGCGATTGCCGCATCTCCTGCATGCGAACGATGTACCGGTCGTAGGTGTCGCCGTTCTCACCAACGGGAATTTCGAAATCGAAATCCGGGTAGGCGGCGTAGGGTTGGGCTTTGCGCAGGTCCCATTTCACGCCGCTGGCCCGCAGAACTGGTCCGGTCACTCCCAGTGCGATGCACTCTTTGGCGGAAATCTTGCCCACATCTTTGGTGCGCTCGACCCAGATACGGTTGGTGGTGAGCAGTTCCTCGTATTCGCCAATTTTGGGAGCGACGAACTTGAGAAACTTCTCGACCTCACGCTCGAAGCCTTCGTAGGTTTCGTAGGAACATCCGCCGATGCGGAAGGCGTGCGTGGTCAGGCGGGCGCCGCAGTACTTCTCGAAAATCTTGAGAATTTCTTCGCGGTCGCGGAAGGTATAGAAGAGCGGCGTGATCGCGCCGATATCGAGCGCGTGGGTTCCCAGCCAGAGCATGTGGCTGGCCAGGCGATTCAGTTCGGTGAGGATCACGCGAATGTATTGCGCACGGCGCGGAGCTTCGATGTTCAGCAGCTTTTCGACCGCTTCGCAGTAGCCCAGGCCGTTCGAGACCGCAGCCACGTAGTCCATGCGATCCACGTAGGGATTGAACATGGTGTAGGTGCGGTGCTCGGCGATCTTCTCCACCCCGCGATGGAGGTATCCGATGACGCATTCGGTGCCCAGAACTTTTTCGCCGTCGAGCTTCAGGATGACGCGCAACACGCCGTGAGTCGCGGGATGCTGCGGACCCATGTTGATGATGAGTTCGTTGGAATCGAGAAAGGTCTTCTCGTGGTGTTCGAGTTCGAGATGGGAAGTCCGGTCGGGCATTTTCTGGTCAAGCGTGATTCGGTCGGTCATTGCCCGCTCTCGATCCCCAGGTTGATCTGCACCCATTCTTGGTCCTGCTGAATGATGCCGTAGTCCTTGCGCAGCGGGTGACCCTTCCAGCCGTCGGGAAGGAGAATGCGTTTCAGGTCGGGATGTCCCGTCGAAGACGATGCCGAACATGTCGAAGACTTCGCGTTCCAGCCAGTTGGCGGTCGGCCAGATGGGAACTGAACTGGGAACCGACTCGCCGTCGGCGTATCTGGCCGTTACCCGAATGCGTTCATTGTGCGGGAAAGAGTAGAGAATCCAGATCACATCGAATTGCTTGTCCCGGTCAGGGATAGTGGGCGGCGGTGAGATCGACGCAATAGTCGAACTGCTCCTGATCGCGGAGGACCTGTAACAGTTCTGGAATCAGCGACGAATCGACGACGAGGTATTTCTGGCCGAGGTAGGTGTTGGCCTCGTGAATGCCAGAGCCGTGCTGTCCCTTTAGCCGGGAAATCATGGGCGAATCCCATGCGATGGGCGCAGGACCGGTTGGCTTGGCGGGAGCGGCGTGTTCAGCTGGCTTGGCAGGCGCGGCAGGTTTCTCGGGAGCCGACTGGACGCTGCCGGGAATGGATTCCCCTGCCTCCTGCTTGGGCTCGCCGCTTCGTGGCGGCGGGGGGGATTTTGTGTCCTCAGGCATAGCTACGGAAGGTACGAACCTCCGGCGCCGCAAGTGTTTACAAAGAACGATAACTTTTAGCAGCTTGCAAAGAGAGTGTCAATCATGGAGGTGACGACTCCCAGGGCTTAAATTCTTGAACCACGAAGGACACGAAGGTTCACGAAGGAAAGCCCGTGGAATTCAGGTTTCCCGATCAGTCTTTTGGCCGGCTTCTTTGGTCTGCCTGGTAGCTCTCGATTAATTCGCGGATTCGCAGGGCGTCGGCTTTGCGGTGGCCATGGCTGGTGATGGGAGCGGTCCCGCCGGAGGAATCGATTCGAATGTTCGACCAGATGACTCCCGTCGAAATCTGTACCGACGCGACCTTGCCCAGGGCGATGCTTTCTTCGTTGCTGCCAAACAAGCGGGACTTTACCCGGCTGACGTGCTGCGGGGTGACGATGATGCGAACCGGGAAAAAGAGATTTCCCTTGGTCCAGCGGCTGGCGGTGAAGGTTTCGGAAGTGGGTAGATCTGGCATGGTTTGGTTCCCGCATGGAAATCTAGCGGAGCTGCGCTCCGCTCGGCGGACGAGGGCGTCCGCCGCTACGCGACTATACCCATTCCAGGGCGCCTTTTTTCCAGATCCAGATGTAGCCTACGACCAGGATCACGAGAAAAATCAGCATTTCGATCAGGCCGAATACGCCGAGAGCCTTGAACTGGACCGCCCAGGGGAACAGGAAGATGGTTTCTACGTCGAAAACCACGAACAGGATGGCGACGATGTAGTAGCGAACGGTGTACCGTCCGCGGGAGCTGTCAATGGGATCGATGCCGCATTCGTACGGCATCAATTTAGTTTTGCTGGGATTGTCGGGGCGCACCAATTTGGCAGCCAACAGGGTGACAGGAATAAGGACGCCTACAAACGCGATGAAGATGAATATGGGAACGTAGTTTTGCGGCATTGCACTCCCCGCGTCACGCTTTGCCTGCTCGAAACAGCAATAGTACCGCCGAGTTCCCTTCGCTTCAAGATCGAGATTTCAGACGAGGTGGCGACCTTCAAGAGAAAGCCGCCATCCGGTACCGGGTAAAAACGTAGCCAACTTACTTGTAGGTTGCGGTGGTGGTGGAAAGATTGTCGCGGTGGGCCGACGAGTCGACGATCGACTCGAATGCCGCACTGCTCATAGGGTTCGCCTTGCTCAGATTCATCAATGCACCGGTCAATTTGTCCAGGCCTTCGGCGTTGGGCACGATGACGTCGATCCAAAAAGACCCCGGAGCTTCCGTGTGGATCGCTTCCGTGTCGATTTCATACTCGACGATTGAGCCGTCGGCCAGCAACTTCTCCAGCATGGGCACGATGTAGCTCTTGCTGAGGGTTTCGAGAGCATTCTGCGGCGCATCCGCTTTCAGCTTGTACATGCCGACGCGGGTGTAGGCGTTTTTGTATGTGCCCGGCTTCCAGTTGTAATACCGCGCGACGTAGATGCCGTCGGCGTGCTTGGTCGCACTGGCCAGTACGGGTGCAGTTGTCGTACCTGATTTGTAGAACTTGTCGAGAGTGTTGAGAAGCGCCGCCAGAGACGTGGTGGACCACCAGCTATCATGCGTCATTCCATCCGCGGTATGCACCAGGGTCACGTCGCTGCCGAAAGCGACAACAGAGCCATCCGATAATCCTTTTTCCAGGATCTTCTGATCGGCAGCGTTGGCCTTTTCCATGTCAGCCCACTGCGCGCGAGGAATATTCCAGGTCGCGACGTAGCTGTACATCGGCGGCTTTTCTTTGGGTTCATCTTGAGCGCAGCGCCGGTGCGGCCGAGGCGGCCATCATGGCGAGCGTACACACTACTGCAAAAATCTCCACACAGCTTCCTGTTCATTATTTCTTCCTCCCCAACGAGTCACCGGCATTCACGCGAGAATGCTGGTGCTGAGTGAATCTATTTGTCCCCAAGGTGCGAAGCGAAACCTACACTCGCGGGGTGTCAATGTCAATGAAACGGCTATTTATCGGGGCTGCGGAGCTGCGCTCCACCGGCCAGCCGTGGGCGGCTGTCCCCACGCGGCCTCGGGTGGCTACGGCGATCGATCCGAAAAGTTTTGACAGGAGCGGCCGCATCGGCTATCTTCATTAGCGATGAGTTCGTTCATCCATCTCCACCATCGCCATCACGCGCATAGCGCGTTCGGCGGGGGTGTGCTGAGATAGGTTAGAGCTCAATCACCAGGATTCGGCCCGCTGACGCGATTCGCGACAGCGGGCTTTTTGTTTTTACGCGCAAATTTGGAGAGGTTATGGGCTTGACAGAATGAACCAGGAAATTGATTTCGACAAGATGCAAGGGCTGCTGCCCGCCATCGTGCAGGATGCGAGCAGTGGCGAAGTGCTGATGCTGGGCTTCATGAATCGCGAGGCCTTCGAACAGACGCTGCAGGCCGGGTACGTCACATTCTTCAGCCGTACCCGCAACCAGCTTTGGACCAAGGGCGAGACTTCCGGCAACCGGCTCGAAGTGGTCTCGGCTTCGACCGACTGCGATCGCGACACGGTGCTGCTGCAGGTGCGGGTGCAGGGCAAGGGCGTGGTCTGCCACAACGGAACGCGTTCGTGCTTCACCGAGAACCTGCCCTTGGGCAAGGAAGCGGTCGCAGACCGAAGGGTCGCTGTCATGAAGCTGCGCATTGGCATTCCGAAAGGAAGTTTGCAGGAGGCGACGCTGCAGTTGTTTGCGCGCGCCGGCCTCAACGTTTACACCAATGGCCGGTCGTACTCGGCGAGCACCGCCGATCCCGATGTCGAGTGCATGCTGATCCGGGCGCAGGAGATGGCGCGATACGTGGAGCACGGCGTGCTCGATGCCGGGCTGACCGGACTCGACTGGGTCATGGAGAGCGGGCTTGAAGTCGTGACCGTCGCCGACCTGGTCTACGCCAAGCAGAGCCGCGGCAAAGTGCGTTGGGTGCTGGCGGTGCCCGAAGCTTCCACCTATCAGCGCGCGGAGGATCTTGGCGGCTGCATCGTCGCCACCGAACTGGTGAACGTCACGAAGAATTATTTTGGCAAGAAAGGCGTGAGCGTGCGGGTGGAGTTTTCCTGGGGAGCGACCGAAGTGAAACCTCCCACGCTGGCGGACGCGATTGTCGAAGTCACCGAAACCGGCAGTTCGCTGCGCGCCAATCACCTTCGCATTATCGACACCCTGCTCGAATCGAATACGCAGATCATCGCCAACACTTCCGCGTGGAAGGACGCCGGCAAGCGCCGCAAGATCGAAAACCTGGCGGTGATGTTGCGCGGCGCGATGGAGGCCCAGGGACGGGTCGGCCTGATGCTGAACGTCCGCAAGTCAGACCTGGCGGCGGTGCTTGGTGTGCTGCCGGCACTGCAGAAGCCTACCGTGGCCACGCTCAGCGATGACGCCTGGGTCGCGGTGAACACCATTATTGAAGAGTCGACGGCCTGGGAAGTGATTCCGCGGCTGAAGGCGGCGAATGCCGAGGGCATCGTGGAATATCCGCTGAACAAGGTGGTCATGTGATGCGGATTCTCGAAGGTCGTGCGGCCGAGAGTTACGTGCGGAAACTGGAACAGCGGGGACAGAAGCTGGACGCACTGGAGCCGCGGGTGCGCCGCATTGTCGAGAGTGTGCGACGGGATGGCGACCGGGCTCTGCGGCGGTACGCGGAACGCTGGGATGGTTTGGGCTCCGACGATGCATTGCGAGTTTCGAAAAATGAAATGCAGGCCGCGTTGAAAGCTTCCTCGCCGGAGCTGCGCGCTGCGCTCGAAACCGCGGCCGGTAACATCCGAAGTTTTTGCGAGTGGCAGAAACCTCGCGAGTGGGAGCGAGATCGGCAGGGCCGCAAGCTGGGACAACTGGTGCGTCCGCTGAGTTCGGTCGGATGCTACGTGCCCGGGGGACGCTATCCCCTGCCCTCAACTTTGCTGATGACGGTGATTCCGGCGCAGGTGGCCGGGGTGAAAGAGATACGCGTGGTTTCGCCGCGTCCGGCGCAGGCCACGCTGGCGGCGGCCGCGCTGCTGGGAGTGCGCGAGTTCTACCGCATCGGGGGAGCGCAGGCGATTGCGGCGCTGGCGTACGGCACGAAGAGCGTTCCGCGGGTAAACAAGATTGTCGGGCCGGGAAATTTGTTTGTGACTACGGCGAAGAAACTCGTGGCGTTCGATTGCGCGATCGATTTTCTGGCAGGTCCGACCGAAGGGCTGATTCTTTGTGACGACGGCGAGCCTTCGTTTCATTGCGTCTGATCTGGTGGCGCAGGCGGAGCATGATCCGGAAGCTTTGGTGCTTCTGATCACGCAATCGCGAAAACTTGCGCGATCGGTTTCGCAGTCGGTGGCTGAACTGGCTCAGGGAAATCCGATCGCCCGAGCAGTCGCTGCGAAAGCACTGGCGCGATCCTGCTGGCCAAGTCTGCGACCCAGGGGACTGACTGGACAAATCTGATCGCGCCGGAACATCTGACGACCACGCGCGAGAAGCTGCCCGGCATCGTGAGTGCCGGCTCGATTTTCATCGGCGACTATTCGGCACAGGCCGCCGGGGATTATGGATCCGGGCCGAACCATGTGCTGCCCACCGGAGGCGTCGCGCGCTTCCGCGGAGGGTTGAGCGTGGTCGACTTCGTCAAGATCATGACGGTGCAGGAAATCTCGCGCAGCGGGCTTGCGGAAGATTGCGCCGTCGATTCTGACTTTGGCTGAGGCTGAAGGACTCAAGGCTCACGCCCGCTCGATCGAATTGAGGTGCGGCCATGCTTGAGGCGCGTGAGGCAGTTCGCAAATTGAAGCAGTACCAGCCACCGTTGGGCGACCGCTCCGGGCTGCGTCTGGATTTCAACGAGAACACCGGGCGGATGTTCGCCGCGAGTGCTGGAGCGTCTGCGGCAGATGCAGCCGGAGCAACTGGCCTGCTATCCGGAACGCGAACCGGTGGAACGCGAGGTGGCCTCGTTTCTGGGATTGCAACCGGAGCAGGTGCTGTTGACCAACGGCGTGGACGAGGCCATCCAACTGGTGTGTCAGGCGTATCTGGAGCCGGAGGACGATGCTCTGATTGTGGTGCCGACATTCGCCATGTACCAGATTTGCATGGCTGCAACTGGAGCGCACGGTCATTTCGATTCCTGCGGACGAGGACTTTCGTTTTCCTACCTGCAAAGTGATGGCCTACACGACGTCGCCGAAGACGCGGTTGATTGCCATTGCGAATCCGAACAATCCGACGGGGGCGGTGGCGTCGGCGGAAGACTTGCTGCTGATCGCCCGCAGCGCGCCCCAGGCCGCGGTTCTGGTGGACGAGGCGTACTTCGAGTTTTATGGCGAGTCGCTTCTGGAGTACGCCGGGCAGGTGCAAAACCTTTTTATTGCGCGAACATTTTCCAAGGCCTACGGGATGGCGAGCCTGCGAGTGGGAGTGCTGGCGGGCGCGGCGGAGCAGATTCAGAGTCTGCGGCGGGCCTGCTCTCCTTACAACGTGAACGGAGTGGCGCTGGCCTGCCTGCCGACGGCGCTGGCCGATCAGGAATACGTTCGCCGCTATGTCGACGAGGTGAAGTGGAGCCGGAACCGGTTGGAGGAAGAATTTCGAGTGCTGGGAATTCCCTTCTGGCCGAGCCAGGCAAATTTTGTGCTGGCACGGATCGGACCCAGTCACGCGGAGTTTGTTCGCGGCATGAGAGCGCGCGGGATTCTGGTGCGCGACCGGTCGTCGGATTACGGTTGCGACGGCTGCGTTCGCATCACTGCCGGCTGGCAGGAACACACCGAGCGTCTGTTGAGCGCCCTGCACGAGACCTTGAAAGAGATTGGCTGGGCTGCGGAAAGGAAACCGGCATGAGACGGGCGCGTATCGATCGCAAGACGCAGGAAACCGACGATTCGGGCGGTGCTCAACATCGACGGCCGGGGGCAGTACAAGGTATCGACCGGCATCCGGTTCTTCGATCACATGCTGGAATTGTTTACCCGGCACGGCGGATTCGATCTCGAACTCAAGGCGCAGGGCGACCTCGACGTGGACCAGCATCACACGGTGGAAGACGTGGGCATCGTTCTGGGAGAGGCTTTTCACAAAGCGCTGGGATCGAAGCGCGGAGTTTTGCGCGCCGGATATTTTGTGATGCCGATGGATGAGACTCTGGGCCTGGCAGCTGTCGATTTCGGCGGGCGCGCAGCCAGCGTTGTCGATACGAAAGTGCGCCAGCGGCTGGTGGGCGATCTGCAGGCTGAACTGGTCTATGACTTCTTCGAAGCCTTTGCCCGGGGAGCACGCGCCAACGTTCATGCGCGGGTGCTGTACGGGCGCTCCAACCATCACAAGATTGAAGCGTTGTTCAAGGCTTTCGCGCGGGCATTGCGGGCGGCTTGCTGGCGCGACCGGCGGATGGCCCGCCTGTTGCCCAGCACGAAGGGGTTGCTGTGATCGCCATCGTTGACTATCAGGCCGGAAATCTTGCCTCGGTGAAAAAAGCGTTTGACCATCTCGGAGACGAGTCGGCGATCACCTCCGACCCGGCGGCGATCGCGCGGGCCGGCAAGATCGTTCTGCCGGGCGTGGGGAATTTTGAAGCCACAACCGCGCTGTCGGGAGCTCTGCAGGAAGCGGTCGTGAACGCGATCGACCGGCAGGTTCCTCTGCTCGGAATTTGTCTGGGCATGCAGTGGATGTTCGAGTCGAGCCGGGAGGCGCCGCAACTTCGCGGCCTCGGGCTTGTTCGCCGGCGAGTGCGAGAAGTTTCCTGCCTCGGTGAAATCGCCGCACGTGGGATGGAACCAGTTGCAGGTGGATGGGACGTCGCGTTTGCTGCGCGGACTTCCCCAGGATTCTTTCGTGTATTTCACCCACTCCTACCGGGCGCCGGTGGTCGACGCCACCGTGGGCAGGTGCGAGTATGGCGGATCGTTTTCCGCCGTGGTGGAGCGCGGAGAGCTTTTTGGAGTGCAGTTTCATCCTGAGAAATCGGGATCGGCGGGGCTTCAGCTTCTGCGCAATTTTTGTGAACTGTAGGAAACTCGAATCGTAAATGCTGACCAAGCGCATTATCGCCTGCCTGGACGTGGACGCCGGACGCGTCGTCAAAGGCGTGCAATTTTCCGATTTGCGCGATGCCGGCGATCCCGCGGAACTGGCTCTGACCCATGGCCGCGCGGGCGCCGACGAAGTTGTGCTGCTGGATATTTCCGCGACCTACGAGAATCGCTCTACCCTGCTCGACGTGGTGCGCCGGACGGCGCGGCAGTTGTTCATTCCATTCACGGTGGGCGGCGGCATCCGGTCGCTCGACGATGCCGCGGCGGTGTTCGATGCCGGAGCGGACAAGGTCGCGGTCAATTCCGCAGCGCTGGCCGATCCGGCGCTGATCGGCCGGATTGCCCATCGCTATGGTTCGCAGGCGGTGATTGTCGCCATTGATGCTCTGCGCGTCGGCAACGGCAACGGTCGGTCTTTCGGAGTGAAGGCAACGGGAGGCCGGCATATCTACCGGTCGCGATGCGGTGGCATGGGCCGCTGAGGCGGAACAATGCGGCGCGGGCGAAATATTGCTCACCTCGATCGACCGCGATGGAATGCGCGACGGCTTTGATTGCGAATTGACTCGAGCGGTCGTGAGTGCGGTCAACATTCCTGTGATTGCTTCCGGAGGCGCGGGAGCGGCAGGACACTTTGTCGAAGTCTTTCGCGAAGGACAGGCCGATGCGGCGCTGGCTGCGTCTATCTTTCATCTGGGCATCACACCGATCGGCGAACTCAAGCAGGAGTTGCAGGCCGCCGGAATTCCCATGAGGTGGCCATGCTGATTCCTTCGATTGATCTGATGGGCGGAAAGATTGTCCAACTGGTGCAGGGAGAAAAGAAGGCTCTGGAGTTCGACGACTTCGAACCCTGGCTGGAGCGCTTTGCGAAGTATCCGCTGGTCCAGATCATCGATCTCGATGCTGCGATCGGGCAGGGGGACAACCGCGCGCTGGTGCGATCGCTTTTCGACGGCTGCCTTGCCAGGTGGGCGGCGGAATTCGAACTGCCGAGCGAGCACAGGAAATGCTGGCCGACGGCGCTTTGCGCGTGATTATCGGATCGTCTCTTATTAAGGATGGACAGCATTCAGAATGCATTCGCCGAGGAACTCGCTGGCCAAGTGGGCGCGGACAAGCTGATCTTCGCGGTGGATTCCAAAGGCGGTAAAGTCGCGGTCCGGGGATGGCGGCAGATCACGGACATTTCCGCTGCGCAAATGATGCGCGCGCTCGAGCCCTGGTGCGACGGCTTTCTCTATACGCACATCGATACCGAGGGGCTGCTGCTGGGCATGCCGCTGGATGTGGTTTCTGAACTGCGCAGCGTGACGGCGAAAAGGCTGATCGTGGCTGGCGGCATTCGGACACAGGAAGAGGTGGATCGTCTGGATGCGATGGGTGTCGATGCCGTGGTTGGAATGGCGATCTATCTTGAACTGCTGAAAGTGCTGAAGTGCGCGTAGAGATGCGCTTCTGGCTGAGGCTCCGCTGTACTCCCGCACCTCCTAGTCGAGCTCCGCTCGACCTGACAGCCGAGGACGGCTGTCCCCACGTGGTCTGTTGCGGTCCGAGCTCGTCTCCTCTTGTTTATAATCGCTGTTCACCTTTGCGGCACAGGTACGTTCATCCGTTCGACAAGGAACCCTTTGGCACTCGACGAGAAAATTTACGAACTGCGGCGGGAGAAGCTGAAACAGATTGAAGCTCTCGGACAGCAGGTCTATCCCCGCAAGTACGAATTTACCCACACCATTCCGCAGATTCTGGCGGAGTACACGGAGAAGACTGCCGAGCAACTGGAGAATCCGCGCGTCAACGTGCGCGTCGTCGGGGCGCATCATGGCGATCCGGCTGATGGGTAAGGCCGGGTTCGCACACCTGCAGCAGGATGGACAGCGGCTGCAGATCTACGTCAAGAAAGATGCCGTCGGCGACAAGGGATTCGAGCTGTACAAACTGCTCGACCTGGGCGACCACATCGGAGTCAGCGGATATCTGTTTCGCACGCGCACCGGAGAACTCTCCGTGCACGTGGAGGAGATCACGTTTCTCTCGAAAGACCTGCTGCCGCTGCCGGAGAAGTGGCACGGGCTTGACCGACGTCGAACTGCGCTACCGGCAACGCTATGTCGATCTGGTGATGAATCCGGAAGTGCGCGAGGTGTTTCTCAAGCGCAGCAAGCTGGTGCAATCGTTGCGGCGCTTCATGGACGCCCAGGGATTCGTCGAAGTGGAAACGCCGATGATGCAGCCCATCGCGGGCGGAGCGGTGGCGCGTCCGTTTGTCACTCATCACAACACGCTCGACATGGATCTGTTTCTGCGCATCGCGCCGGAGTTGTATCTGAAGCGGCTGACGGTGGGCGGGTTTGACCGGGTGTACGAAATCAATCGCAACTTCCGCAATGAAGGGTTGGGATGGCGGTGGAATCCTGAGTTCACCATGCTCGAGTTCTACCAGGCTTACACCGACTATCGCGGCGTGATGGACCTGACCCAGCAACTGATCGAGCAGGCGGCGAAAGACGTAACTGGCGGGACCAAGGCCAAGTGGGGCGAGGACGAGATTGACTGGGCTGGGTCGAACTGGCGGCGGATGACGATGCGGGAAGCCATCATTCAGTACTGGCCGGAGGCGGCGGGGGCGAAGCCGGAGATGTCCGATTTCGCGTCGGCCGACGGAGTAGAGAACCTGGTGAAGCGCTTCAACTCGGCGCATGCGCATGTGGCCTACGATCCCAAGGAGCCGGCGGGGAAGACGATTGCGGCGCTGTTCGAGGCTGCGGCGGAAGAGCACCTGATTCAGCCGACGATTATTTATGAGTTCCCTACCGCGGTTTCTCCGCTGTCCAAGCAGAAAGCGGACGAGCCGGACTGGACTGAACGCTGGGAGATCTATGCCGGGAAGATGGAAATTGCCAACGGCTTCAGCGAATTGAACGATCCTGAGGATCAGCGGCGACGCTTCGAACAGCAACTGCAGGAACGCGAGCGCGGCGATGACGAGGCCCATCAGATGGATGAGGACTACATTCGCGCTCTGTCGTACGGCATGCCGCCGGCGGGTGGAGTGGGCGTCGGCGTGGATCGGCTGGCCATGTTGCTGACGGATTCGCATACGATTCGGGATGTGATTCTGTTTCCTTTGCTTCGGCCTGAGAAAACCTCGACCACAGAGGACACGGAGAGCACGGAGGGTTAGTCCGCTCGCTGGTGCGTCCGTTTTGCTCGGTTCGGAATTGAGGGGTACAAGCACCATCGCTAGAAAATGGGGTCGACCTCCTGCGATGGGTTGCTAGCCAATTTGTGATCGGGAACGTCTAAGCTGCGAGAGGACTATCCCCTTTATGAAAACGATTGTTTTCTGCCTGGTTGTTTCACTTTCTTTTCTCGCCTTCGGGCAAAGTCCAAAGACGCCGCCGACGCTTAAGAGCATTCTGCTGGAACAGCTCAAGACCACGCACAATCAGAAAGAGTGGTTTGTGCCTGCAAACACGGCCGTCGAAGGACTTACGTCGGAGCAGGCCAGTTGGCAGGACGGCAAGGGAAATCACTCCATCGGACAGCTCGCCAATCATCTGGTGTTCTGGAACCAGGAAGAGCTGGCAAAATTCAAAGGCGAGCCTCCGGTCAAGTTCAGCGGAAACAACGACGAAACTTTTAACAACTTCGACACCAAGAAATGGAATGCTACCGTGCAGCAGCTCGATCAGGTGCTTACGGATTGGGAGAAGGCGGTCGAGGCCGCGGACGACAAGAAGCTGGAGTCCTGGTATTCGATCATCGCGCATATTGGGACGCACAATGCGTATCACATAGGGCAGATCATTTACATTCGCAAGCTGCAAGGTTCTTGGGACCCTGAGAAGGGGGTTAAGTAGGATTGATTTCGTGGTGACGGCACCCACCCTGTCGCAGAATGCGCGACGAGGGTGGGGCACCCTTGAGTTCATCTTTATTTGTCGGTTGAGGTCTGATGGAATGTGCAGAAATATCAAAATGCTTTTCAACTTCGAGCCGCCGGTTACTGACGACGAGGTTCATGCGGCTTCGCTTCAGTTCGTGAGAAAGATCACCGGATTCAACAAGCCTTCGAAGGCCAATGAAGCGGCGTTTCTGGGTGCTATTGAGGAGATCGCTGGGGTCTCCAGTCGCCTTCTGCGTTCGCTGGAGACGAATGCGCCGCCGAAGAATCGGGAGGAAGAGGCGGCCCGGGCGAAGGCTCGCGCCGCGGAACGATTCGGGGCTTGAGTCTTTGACGTTTCGGTTTTGATCAGCTGCCGACGTTAGGAAAGACCCACTCTCTTCGCAAAGAGGGCACCCATTACGAGCGTATCTGACAATGCACTAGGAATGGTGCAGTCTACGGCCTAGACTTTTTGTCAGTTCGGGCCAATTAACGGCAGCGCTATCGTAGCGTCCCCTCTGCCTCCGGATGCTGGGTCGATAGCGCTTTGCTTTTTCCTCGCTACTTCGACGCGGTCTGCATTCGTTCTGCCCATTTCCAGGCGGTAGACACTATTTCGTCCAGCGATCGTTTGGCTTTCCAGTTCAGGAGTTTTTCGGCACGGCTCGGATCGGCTACCAGTTCTGCGGGATCTCCGGGACGAGGAGGCGCCATTCGACTGGGGACTTCGCGTCCGGTGACGCGCTTGATGGACGAAAGAATCTCTTTCACTGAATGACCGCGGCCGGTTCCCAGATTGACCGCCTGCGAAGTTCCTGCCGACAAATATTCGAGCGCCAGAACGTGCGCCTCGGCCAGGTCGCTGACGTGGATGTAATCGCGCACACAGGTGCCATCGGGCGTGGGATATGTGTCGCCGAAAATGTCGAGCGCCGGGCGCTGGCCGCGAATGGCTTCGAAGGCCGACGGGATGAGGTGAGTTTCCGGGCTGTGCATTTCGCCGATGGTTCCGGATTCATCCGCCCCGGCGGCGTTGAAGTAACGCAGATTCATGTAGCCCAGACCGTACGCGGGGCCGTAGGCCTCGAGGGCCTGCTCAAAAATCAATTTCGTGACGCCATAGGGATTTACCGGGACACGCGGCAAGGTCCTCGTTCATCGGGACCTTTGCCGGGATACCGTAGACGGCGCAACTGGAGGAGAAGATAAATTTACGGACTTTGGAGTCGAGAACCGCATTCAGCAGAGTGAAATCCCGTCGAGCACATTGTTCTGAAAATACTTTCTGGGATTGATGACCGATTCGCCGACGTAGGCGTGGGCGGCGAAGTGCATGACGGCATCGACGCGGCGCAGGACCGGGGCCAGCTTGGCCGTGTCCGCAATGTCGCCCACGATCAGCTCGAAGCCCTGGGCAAGTTCGGCGTGGCCCAGCGCCCAGGTTGTCGTAAATGATGGCTTCATAGCCGCGGCGCTTGAGCGCCAGCGCGGCGTGACTGCCGATGTATCCTGCGCCTCCAACGACTAGAACGTCCAATTGCACCTCTCTTGCAGCACGTGTCTTACTCGCGTCGGAGAATCTCTGGCAGTTTTAGCAGACGTCAACGGCGCAGTCTTGCAGGTCGCATCCTCGCGATCTGAAGCGTCTATTTCTTCCTGCCGGGCCCGACTCTCTGGCTTGGCTCGGTCGCCTTGTCTGGAGGAAAGTTGATACTTAGATAATCGATGAAGGCGTTGCGGTCATTGGGGTCCACCAGCGCTCCCCACTTGATCATCTTGTCCACTTCCTTGGACCAGGCTTTGCTTGCTCAAACGCTGCTGCAGAATGATGTGCGAATCGTGGCACTCCGTGCAGGCAGTGCGCACCTTGGCCTGAACCGGGCCGGCTGGCAGCTCGGGAGACTGGGCCAACAACGATGGAGCGATCAGACAAAGCAATGCGATCGCCCACGCGCACGTCTTGAACCGTCTAGACGAGCGACATGAATTTTCACCTGATCGATGGCGTTATAAAGATATCCGCTGGGATTCCAGGCGGCGGCTTGCGGTTGCGTGCGTCCCTGATCATCGGTCGCACGGGACATGATCGTGTATTCACCCGCCTTTGGAGCCGTCCAGACGATAGTCCCAGAGCCGCCAGGCATAACGGGCTTGCTGGCTCGCCGAGGCGCGCGGAGCGCCACGTCGTTCCGCCGTCAGTTGAGATTTCCACGCGTGTGACGGCGGCTTCACCCGCCCAGGCTGCTCCGTGAATCCTCAACGCGCGGGACTTCACAGAAGAACCGTCGGCGGGCTGCGCGATGATGGACTTTACGCCCAGAGCAGTAATGGGATGGGTATCGTCCGGATTCACTTCGCCGCCGGGAGAAATCGAGTGATTGGGCATGCGGTATCCCGGCTTCATGAAGTTGCCCTCGAATTCCTGGTCGAGAACCTTGATCTCGGTCAGCCACTTGCAGGACGCAGCTCCGATCCATCCCGGCACCAGGGCGCGCGCAGGAAATCCGTGATGGCGAGCGAGCGGAGATCCGTTCATGTGAGTGGCGATCAGCGTGTCCGGATCGGTGGCTTTCTCGATCGGGATGCTGCGAATGAACGGCGGCACCTTGCCGGGAACTTCATCGAGACCGCGAAACATTACATGCTTGCCGGTCGCTTTTACTCCCGCCCGCTGGAGCAGATCGCGCAGGCGCGGTCCGGTGAAGCGAGCCGTTCCCACCGCGCCGCGTTGCCATTGCACGCCCGGAACCTTGGGTTGTTGAAAACCGCGTCCGTTTCCCGCGCACTCCAGTGTGTTGGTGACGGTGTGCGACTCCAGTTTCGCCAAGTCGGCCAGAGCTGACGTTGAGCGGGTTTTCCACTTCCCCGCCGATGCTCAACTTCCAACCATCGACGTCCAGGCGTGCTGGGTTCATGCATGTGGTTGCGGACGAAGAAATGCGGGACGGGAGTGATCCACGAATCGAAGAACTCCGGAGGCATCTCCAGATCGAGAAAACGTGCCGAGCGCACGATCATGCCGGCTTTGCCAGGAATTTCGGTCCCGGAATTCGCGGCCCAGGTAAAGCCCGGGAAGCATAGTAGCGGCAGCCCCGCCGGAAACTGCCGCCAGAAACTCTCGCCGTGAAATCATTTTCAATCGAGAACGATGCGCCGTACAAATCAAAACCGCCGGCCAGCAAAAGAACCAGCCGACGGTTTGATTGTAGAACATCTCGACTGCACGTTTTTCAGAACGAGTAAATCAGATCGAACTGCATGCGCTTCAGGTACGGCTCCTGCTGGCCGGCCGTGGTTCCGGTGGCCAGGATGGCGTGCTGCAGATTGCTGTTCAGGGTGCGTCCGTACCAGAAGGTGTAGCTGGCGACGGTGTTGGCCCGTAGTTTCCACAGAGCGTACCAGCGGTTCTGCAGAATGTTCGTGGGAGCGCGCTGATCGCTTTCGGCGAAGGAGGCGATGGCCGCGTCCTGCTCTTCACGTAGCCAGGCGTAGCCGATCTGGATGTCATTCTTGTTCTTCGGTTTGACCGATGCTGACATCGACCAAGTAGGTGTGCGACTGCTTGCCCAGGCTGGTCAGGACACCACCGGTTGGATTGAGCGGATGGTCTTTTGCGTCCAGGTTATTTTCGTACTCGAGCAGCAGGTTGATGGGCAGGCGATCCCAGCCAGTCTTGATCTGGTTGTTCAGGATGAAGTCGGCGTACAGGAACTGAGAATAGAAATGGGGCTTGCCGCTGGGATCGTTGTAGGTGGCATTGGTCATCCCGTTGGCGGAAAAGGCGCACGGCGGAACGGTCGGAAGGCCAGAGCCCTTGCCGCAACCCGGACCTTCTCCCGGGACTGGTAGTCCACCTGTTGTCGTGGTTGCCTGCACCGCGAAGGCGCTGGCTTGCAGGATGGAATCCGGGTTGTTCCACTTGATGGCCATGAAGGTCGGCGTCGTGGTGAGGCGGCCGAGTTGCAACTTGGCTGACACCTGCCCGCCCAGCGAGTACGAGTCGGTCCCGGCTGAGGCTTCGTTGAACAGCAACTGCATAAAATTGACGGTAAAGTTCTTCACCACCGGCGTGCTCAAGTCGAAGGAAAATTTTTCGTTGAAGCCTTCGGGATTGATGTCCGGATCGCCGGTCACCTGGGTGCGGTTCCAGGCGTAGGCAAACTTGCCGCCGGTGAGGGACAGCCACTTGTGAGCAATCGGGTTGTAGGTGATGTAGCCCTTGTCCAGGCCAATGGTCTTGCGGTCGAAGAAGTTGGTAAAGGTTTCGTTGGTGGTCGTGGGATCGCCCAGCGAACCGGTGGCCAGCGCGAAGCCTCCCACAAAGTCTTCGTTCAGTTTGCCATCGACGCCGAAGCGAACACGGACACGACCGCGGTTGCGGTCAGCTACGCCGTCCTGAAAGAAACTCTCGCCTCGTACCCGAATGTCGCCGTTGAAACGAAAACGTCCCAGGACGTCCTGCAGGGAGCTGACTTTCTTGTCTTCGTCCTTGGTCTGCTTGTCCACGACGGCGAGAGCGGCTTTTGCTTCGGCGGAACTGCTGTACGCCTGGTCAGCCTGGTGTTGGGCCTCGGTGGCGGATTGCTGAGCTTGCGCGGCGGTGGCTTGCGCCTGCTCGGCGCTGCCCTGCACTTTTTGCGCCGACGGCGTTGGCTTGCTGCGTTGCGTCGATCAGTTGCTGCAACTGGGACCTGACCTGGTCGAGTTGCTGGCGCTGCTCCTCCGCCTGCCTTTGCTGCGCGGCCAGGGCATCGCGAAGCTCCTGAACCTCTTTGGCGGTCACGCGTGCCGGAGCTAGCGGATTTCTTTGGAGCAGGCTTGGGAGCAGCGTTTTTAGGGCTTGCGCTGGTTTGCGCCCCCGCGCTGCCGATTGCCAGAATAAATACGCGAGCGTGAATGCACTAAACCACAAGATACTGTTTCATTGTTTCTCCCTTGATGGAATAGTTTTGTCTTCGCTTTTGTCCTGCTTGAAGGCTTGCCGGTACCCTGGGGTGAGAAATGCCAGGAGTACGAGTTCAAGAACTCTTCTCAGACTGTTATGGAAATAGTGGGATGGTGGATCGCTAACAGCTAGCTACAACAACAGCCCGAGGAGGGCTGACACAGCGTCCGACAGGCACGAGAGTGCCGTGGTTGTGACGGGAACGACCGAGGCTTGAGGTTCGGCAACAAGTTTCTTATCCCTACAATCCCTATAAGATGACTTGTATTTAACACCAAGAGGAAGGTTTCACGCAAGTCGTGGACTCAGAGTTGCGGATCAGGCGAGTTAATGGTGCGGGCGGAACTCAGTCTTCCTAGCTGCGGCGGGGATTGCCGGCAACGCACCATGGGCAAGAGTTTTGCTCCGGCCTTCTTCGCCTCTTGCCGGCTTTACGAGCCTTCGGGTTCACGATGTCGGCCAGGGTCGTGTGCTCCAGATATCTTGGCCGCCGCATCGCGGACATCGAGAAAAACCTGGTAGAGGGCGCGATGCTCGACATCGCGATCGATGAGAGAACGAAGCTGTTCGGCGTCGCCGAAGGGAGCCAGAGGACCGTCAATCAGTCGAATGATTTCGCTGAGAGGAATGTCGGCCGGCGGGCGGCGCAACTGGTATCCACCTTTGGCGCCTCGGACGCTCTCGACGATGCGGGCGTTTTTCAATTCGAGCAGAATCAGTTCCAGAAATTTTTCCGGGAGGACCTCTTCATAGGCGATGTCGCGGATGCGGATGGCGCCCTGGTTGTAGTGGCGCGCCAGCATCATCATGGCCTGGAGAGCATAGAGGCCCTTTTGGGAGATCTTCATACGGCTCCATAGTGGCATAAAACCCTATTGCGTTGATAGGGTTTGTGGTATATGGGATGCTTCTTGGGGATTAACTATAGAGGACACGGAGGAATCACGAGGTGGAGCCAGCGCTGCCACTTCGGAATTAATTTATTCGGAGGACCTGAACCGTGATGTTGTCTGGGCCACCGCGATTTTTGGCCGTCTCGACCAAGGTGTCGCAGATTTCTGCAGCGGTTTTCCCGGCGACTGCGGACTGGATCTCGCTTTCGGTGAGCAGACCCCACAGGCCGTCGGTGCAGAGCACCAGTACATCGCCTGTTTCAAGCGAAACCGGTTGTGGCGGAGCATCGGGAGTGACGCTATTGCCCGCTCCCAGGGCAGCAGTAAGGATGTGACGCTGGGGATGAGACTCGGCCTCCTCGGCGCGAAGGACACCGTTCTGAACCAGACGGCTGACGTAGGAGTGATCCTGAGTGAGGCGGGAGATGTTGGAGCCACGCACCAGGTACAAACGGCTGTCACCTACGTGGGCAAAATAGAGCAGATGGTCGAGCAGGGCCATTGCCGTACAGGTGGTTCCCATCCCGTGGAGGTCGGAATACTTTTCGGCATATTCCTGAATGCGATGGTGGGCGATCTGAAAACCCTGCAGAAGCCAGGTGCGCGGGTCGCCGGCGCCAGAGTTGGCATAGACCTCTTCGATGACTTCGACCGCGATGCGGCTGGCTTCCTGGCCGCCTTCGTATCCGCCCATGCCGTCGGCGACAATGGCCAAGCGTCCCTTCGCGGGGAACTGCGAGTCGTCGGCCGGTTCCCAATAGGAATAGCGGTCCTCATTATTTTCGCGCTGACAGCCAACATCGCTGAGGCCTGCCAGCTCTACGCCGGGCCGAACTCTCATTCCACCTCTTTTGCTACACGGATGCCCAAACCGAACTCGGATTATACCGGACGAAGCGTCAAATCGATAACGTCGGTTGGACCGGTGTTCGGCCGTCGGAAAAGAAACCGGAGCGCGGCGGTCGGACGTCAGACCGTCGGACCTCAGCCCATCTCTCGACTCGCAATGATCCTCTGTAGCCGCACGACGTAAGTTTCTGCAGTCCGCTCCCCGAACGAATTATGAATATCTCTTGCGCTGTCCTACAATGCCTTCGAGAATCATCAATCGAGAATCCGGAACCCTCACGACACATGGCGACCGCAGCGGCAGTCAATGGACAACAAGAAAACGAACAGATTGGCAAGGCTGCCGGTCCGTGCGTCATGGTGCTTTTCGGAGCTTCCGGGGACCTGACCAAGCGCAAGCTGGTGCCGGCACTCTTCAACCTGGTAAAAGCCAAGTTGTTGCCCAGGAATTTTGCCGTGGTGGGCGTCGCCTTCGACGACTTGAGCCGCGATCAATTTCGCGACCAGGTTACGGGATTTCTGCCAGCCGAGGACCGCGACAGCGAAGACTGGAAATGGTTCACCGAGCGGCTCTTTTATCAACGCGGGGAATTCGGCGATCCTGCGACTTATTCGACTCTCACGACTCAGCTGGCCGCGGTGGACAAGGAATATGGCACGCAGGCCAACTACCTTTTCTACCTGGCAACAGCGCCAAAGTTCTTCGCCCTGATTGTTCAACAACTGGGCAAGGCGGGGCTGTCCGAGCAGAAAGATGGAAGCTGGCGGCGGGTGGTGATCGAAAAGCCCTTTGGACACGATCTCGACTCGGCCAAGGCCTTGAACCGCGACGTAAAGGCGGTGTTGGCGGAAAACCAGATTTATCGCATCGATCATTACCTGGGCAAAGAGACGGTGCAGAACATCATGGTGTTCCGCTTCGACAACGCCATCTTCGAGCCCATCTGGAACCGCCGCTACATCGACCATGTGCAGATTACGAACGCGGAGACGGTCGGAGTGGAACTGCGCGGCGGATACTTTGACACCGCCGGCACGCTGCGCGACATGGTGCCCAACCACATCATGCAACTGCTCAGCCTGACTGCGATGGAGCCTCCGGTTTCGTTCCAGGCGGATGCTGTCCGCAACGAGCAGGCGAAGATTTTGCGGGCGGTGCAACCGCTGGACTCGGAAGATGTGTTGCATTCGAGCGTGCGCGGGCAATACGGCGAAGGCGTGGTCGCGGGAGAACGAGTTGCGGCTTACCGCTCCGAACCCGGAGTGGCTCCGGAATCGAAGACCGAGACTTTTCTGGCCTTGAAACTGAACGTCGACAACTGGCGATGGGCCGGGGTTCCCGTTCTATATCCGCACGGGCAAACGATTGGCGCAGCGGCACACGGAGATCACGATTCAGTTCAAGCGCACGCCGTTCGAAATTTTTCGCAACGCTCCGACCCACAAGCACACGCAACCAACTGGTCATGCAGATACAGCCGGTGGAAGGAATCTCGCTGAGCTTCGGAGCCAAGGTTCCCGGGCCGGTGCTGCGCGTGGGATCGGTGGACATGAGTTTTGAGTACACGAAATATTTTGGCGCGGACGCGTACACCGGCTACGAAGTTCTCCTTTACGACTGCATGATCGGGGACGCGACTTTGTTCCAGCGCGCCGATATGGTGGAAGCCGGCTGGACCATTGTGGATCCGATTCTGGATGTGTGGCAGGCCCTGCCGCCGCGCCGCTTTCCTAACTATCCGTCGGGCACATGGGGGCCGGCGGAATCCGACGAATTGCTGGCCCGCGACGGCCGGCGGTGGAGGACAATCGAACCATGATTCTCGCAGGCGACATTGGCGGAACTCGCACCCGGCTGGCGGCCTTCGAAACCGAAGGCAGCAAGCTGAAGTGCGTGGTGGAGAAGACTTATCCCAGCCAGGAGCACGGCGGCCTGGCGGAACTGGTCGCGGACTTTGTCAAGACCGAAGGCATTCCCGTACACAGCGCGTGTTTTGGCGTGGCGGGCCCGGTGCGCGGCGGGAAGAGCAAGATTTCAAATCTTCCGTGGACCATCGATTCGCAAGAGCTGGCGGCGCAGCTCAAGTTGAAGTCGGTAGGCCTGCTCAACGATCTTGAGGCCTATGCATACGGCGTGGATGCTCTGGAGTCCAAAGATCTGGTGACGCTGCGCGAAGGCTCGGAGCACGCTGAAGGAAATCGCGCGGTCATCTCGGCGCGAACCGGTCTGGGTGTGGCGGGCCTTTATTGGGATGGTTTCCGGCATCATCCCTTTGCCTGTGAAGGTGGGCACACGGATTTTGCGCCGAGGAACGAACTCGAAGTCGAACTGTTCCGCTACATTCTGAAAAAGCATGGTCACGTGAGCAGCGAGCGGATTCTTTCCGGGCCGGGCATCAAGAATATTTACGATTTCCTGCGCGACACCAAGAGGGCCGAGGAACCGCCGTGGCTGAAAGAGCAGATGGAAAAGACGCACGATGCTCCGGCGTTGATTTCGCAGATCGCCCATGAAAAGAAGGCTCCGATTTGTGAGCAGACTTTTTCGATATTTGTGGGCTTGTACGGAGCCAAGACCGGGGATTGCGCTTTGACCTTCATGTCAACGGGAGGAATTTTCATTTGCGGCATTATTGCGGCGCGAAACCTGGCACTGATGCAGGACCCGGCGTTCATGGAAGCATTTCTGAGCAAGGGACGCATGCGGGGGTTGCTTGAGGACATGCCGGTGAAAGTCGTTCTGAATGACGACTGCGGGATCATGGGAGCGGCGCGGTATACGCTGATCCAAAAAGCGTTTGGGAAGGCGAAGACGGGGCCCGCGTAAAGAATAGACAGAGGCGCCATGTGGTGCATTGTCTCGAAGATCATCGAAACACAAGGTCCCTCCGCTCCGAAAGATCATCCGCTTCGCGGATGATTTTTCTCCGGTCGGGATGACAGGTTATCTAGACGCTTGTCGGAGTCGGGACTGAGCAGTTGTGAGATGCCATCCAGGGGAATTCGGACCCAGGTCGGACGGTTGTTGAGTTCGTATCCGAGTTCGTAGACGGCTTTATCCAGAAGATACACGTCCAGCAGTAGTGCCAGCTCTTCTCTTCCCTTTGGGATGAAGATCGCATTTCCCGCGACTTCCAGATACGTTTTCAGAAAAGTTGCTGACACCCACTTTTGCCAGTATTGCGCCCACGTCTCCCAGGAGCTGCATTTCTTCCTGCGAGATTCTTGCCACTCGTTCTGCAACAGCGGTGCGTATGCGGCGTAGTGAAAAGATCGGAGCATGCCGGCAACGTCCTGGAGCGGCGATCGTTTCTTGCGGCGTTCTGCGAGCGGGCGGGCGGGCTCACCTTCGAAATCAATGATGACGAAGTCGCTGCCGGTGAAGAGGACCTGGCCGAGATGGTAGTCGCCGTGGATGCGGGTCAGCCATGGCGGAACTCTTGAGTCCGGCGGAGAGTTGGAAGCGGCGGCGGGCAATCTCTTCGAGCTTGCAGTACTCTGTCGGCCTCGTACCGGGCTTGGTCAGGCATTCCGTCTTTGAGACGGCGCAGCAGGTCGAAGTTAGCGGTCAGGAGTTGTAGGGCTGAGTTCACGAAGGCTTGCTGATCGGTTTCGGAGAATGGTTCGGGCGTGAAGTTGGGGTCTTCCGTGGCAGAGGCCAGCGCCAGATGGAGTTCGGCAGTCCTTCGACCCAGCAGCGCCGCCGAGTCGAGATAGGTTCCGATTCGCTGCCTTGCTTCATCCGGGATCGTTTCGTGCGCACAGGCTCAGGAGAGGCGCGTAAGGCGTTTCATCCGGCGCGAGAGCGAGGCCACTGTGAGAGCCTTACCGTAGTAATCCGCGAGCGCTTTCAGCGTGAATTGCCAGGCATCGCCTTGATTCGCGACATAGCCCTGTAGTATGCCGAGCGATGTCCTGGCGCCCGCTTCGCTCCAATATTCGAGATATCCGGCTAGCGGGGGCACGTTTCGAAATGACGTTTTCTCGGTGAGAAATGCGCCGATCTCCAGATCGGGATTGAGACCTTCCGCGACGCGGCGAAATAGTTTCAGCACCAGACGGTTTTCGTAGGCTATCGAGCTGTTGCTTTGTTCGGCCCGCATGACTGACGGCTTGAGCAGTCCCTGAGACAGACTGCAAGAGAGATGGCAGAGCGGATGTGGAAATGGCACGAATCTGGCCTCTGATTCCGGGCAAAGATACGTTTTTTGCGATCGCTTCGAGAAGTTGAGTGAGAAATTGTTCGTCCGTCAGGGCGTCCTTCAGGAAGATTTCTTCAGCAGAATTGTGCGACTGGATTCTAAGGTACGGAGGCGCAGGTTCTTTTGGCAGCCCGGATCAGCGGAATGGCGTAGGTTTCCGCAGGACCGCTCGCGTAGTGAATCGTGGCAAGAATCAGGTAAGCGAGAGAGTCGAACGGTACGACGTCCGAGATTTGAATGGATTGAATGGCACGTGCTTTGCCTCCGAACCAGCGTTGCTGCAGAAGAAAGTCCGGCAGAGCTGAGGGCAGGTGAGTCTGAAGAGATGCGATGAAGGATTTGTCCGGAGATGAATGAGGTGGACATGATGATTGCGAGATCAGGAGAAATATCTGCCAGACATCGGCGAATGACGGAAAGCAAACCTCAGGCGCTAAAGCGCTCGCATCTCGATCTCGTGGTGGCACGACTGAAGTCGTGCCCTTCCCAATGAAGTCGTGCTTTTCCCAACGCTATGCGAAGGTCAAGTTTTCTCCAACTTCGGTTAGAGCGGAGAGAGCTCGTCCTCGCGGTCCTTTCCTTCCTGTTTCTCCTTGGCGAAGCGGGCTTCGAGAAATCTTCTGGCCAGGTCCTGTCCGCCGATGCCGAAGGCGATGGCAAGGCCCAGCATGACCGCGCCCAGCACGATGGCAAAGGCCAGAAGCATGGTGGAGTCTGCCAGAGCCGAGTTCTTCGAATACGGCTGATGCGGTGAAAACGGTGATGAGCACCCGGGCGGCTGAACTCAGCAGGCGCGGCGAGGGCATGTCGGTGTTGACAGCCCAGAGCAGAGCGGCGCGGGAGAAAAAGCTGGCTGCAAGCAATCCGATGAATAAGAAGATCAGAGCGACCAGCAGGCGGGGCAGGAAAACGAAAAAGCGCGTCACGTATTCCTGCATGCCGAGAATGCCGAGCGCGCTTACACCCAGGAGAACGAAACCCAGCCAGGCGGTCCAGAAGGCGAAGCGGCTGACCAGTTCGGTGGAGGATGGCAGCGCAGCCTTGTTGAGCAATTGCGTGGCGCCGGCGCCTTCGGAAAGCTTGTCGAACTTGATGAGGCGCAAGAAGCTGCGCAAAACCCATTTGACCAGGTACGCGATCAGCCAGCCTACAAGCACAACGATCAGCATGACCAGCAGGCGCGGCAGGAAGCGCGCGAATTCGCGCACCAGTTCCTGCGTAGCCTGGGTCAGTTCGTTCACGATCATGTCTCGCATGATGCCCTCACTTCCTTCCGTTCCACATTTCCAGCAGAGACGGCTTCAGACGTTCACATGTCAGGCAAAAGTTTTCGATGTTCTGTTCCACTTGTTCGGCTGAGGCCTCACGATTTTGGACCAGAAACGTGAATGCCCTTCCGCGATAGAGCGGCGCCAGGGCCTGAACCACGTGGTCCCGGCTAATGACAGCTTTGTGATACGAAGCGGCAAATTCGTAGACAGTGCGAGCCCAGAGTTCGTCTCCATAAGCAAAATTGTCTTCGTCGAGAGCAGCGATGCCCTGCAATTCGCCCAACGTTACTGGAGAAAGAATCGATTCGAGCACTGGTTTCAGCTCGGCGACGCCGGAGCGGAACATGTCGAAGAGCCGCTTGCGGTTTATGCGCAACGGTTCTAGCGTGACTTCCTGTCCCTCGCACAACGTGGGAATTGGCTGCGACTGGCCATTCGCGCTCCAAAGCGAGACATTGGGTTCCAGCGACCAGAACATCGCGCCGACGGTCTGACGCATGGCATCGACCAGATCGGCGGAGCGGGCGTCCGCACGGGGCTTGTCGCCGAGAAAAGACTGCGCGAGGCGAAAGCCTCCGGTAATGGCGGAGATGGTGAGAGCAATTTCCGTGCCGGTTTGACCGACCTCGTGAGTCCATATTTCCTGGCCAAGAAAATGACTGGCCAGTTGTCCGGAGAAACTAAACTCCGCCGCATAGGGCTCGCGGACGCGCTTGCCGTAGAAAGCCCGAGTCATGGGATACACCAGGTTGCTCATCAGCAAGCCGTCAAACTTGTGACGGCGGTAGAGCGGCGTCACGAAATCGTAGTTGCCCTTGTAGACGGGACGGAGCAGGCGCTCGATCCACTCCGGTTCGATGGTGGTGGATTCGGGCGAAACCACGGCACAAGCCGAAACCCGCAGCAGTTCCGCCGAAGCTAAGATGGTGCGCAGAGCGGTGCCGGTTGCCGGCCCTCCGGCGTATTCGGCACTGATGCTGTGCAGGGTGCGCAGGGCGTTCAGATCGGTGGAGTGTTGCAGGTCGTTGATGGACGCGCCCCGAACCAGATCGGAGGTGCTGTCGCGCGAGCCTCCGTCGGCATTCACGATGACCGCGCGCTCGCGGGGAAAGTACTTCAGCAGGCCGGCGCGAATGGCTTGCACCACCTGACCGACGGTGGCGGCGTTGTTGTAGGTAGGCACACCTACAAGAACGTCCGCCTCGCCGACGTCAATCAGCTGGCGAAGAAACTCATCCGTAAGAATGCTTTCGTCGGCCAAATCGCCTCTCCGTTAGAACAGTTCGTCGCGCTTAAATCTTGCGCAAGCGAAACCAGTAAAACTGATACGGCCCCAGGGTCAGCAGATAAGGTAGGTCTCCGACCCGGGGGAAAATGTTTCTGCCGAACATCTCGATCGGAATATTTCCCTTGAAGCGGCTGAGATCGAGTTCGACCGCCTGCGCGGTGCTGGAAAGATTGTTCACCACCAGAATGGACTCTTTTTCCAGTTGGCGCACGTAGGCCAGAATCCGGTGGTTCGCGGGATAGAGAAATTCGATCGATCCCCGCCCAAAAACGGGGTTGGCCTTGCGCACCTTGAGGATACGTTTCATCCAGCAGAGCAGCGAGTGATCGAACCGCTTTTGTGACTCGACATTCACGGCCTGGTAGCCATACACCGGATTGAGCACGAGAGGCGAATAAAGACTCTCGGGATCGGCCGTCGAAAATCCTGCGTTCCAGCCGCCGTTCCACTGCATGGGCGTGCGTACGCCGTTGCGATCGCCGAGATAGACGTTGTCGCCCATGCCGATTTCATCCCCGTAATAGACAATCGGCGTGCCGGGCAGCGACATGAGCATTCCGTTCATTAGTTCGATGCGCCGGCGATCGTTGTCCAGCAGAGGCGCCAGGCGGCGGCGGATGCCGACGTTGATGCGCATGTGTTTGTCGTACGCATACTGGTCATACATGTAATCGCGTTCGACATCGGTGACCATCTCGAGGGTCAGTTCGTCATGATTGCGCAGAAAAAGGCACCACTGACAGGACGAGGGAATCTGTGGCGTCTGCTTGAGAATTTCGGTGATGGGCTTGCGATCTTCCAGCTTCAGGCCCATGAACATTCGAGGCATGAGCGGAAAGTGGAACGCCATGTGGAACTCGTCGCCCTCGCCAAAGTAGGCGCGCAGGTCGGCGGGCCACTGGTTGGCTTCGGCCAGCAGCATTTTGCCGGGATAGTTCTTGTCCAGCCTGGCGCGCAGGTCTTTCATGACGGCATGCGTTTCCGGCAGGTTCTCGCACGACGTGCCTTCGCGTTCGACCAGGTATGGGATTGCGTCCAGGCGAAAGCCGTCGACTCCCATTTCCGCCCAGAACTTCATCACACCCCACATCTCTTCGCGGACGGCGGGGTTGTCGTAGTTGAGGTCGGGCTGATGACTGAAGAAACGGTGCCAGTAATACTCCTTGGAGACGGGATCCCAGGCCCAGTTTGACAGTTCGGTATCGACGAAAATAATACGGACACCTTTGTACTTGGTGTCGGTGTCGCTCCAGACATACCAATCGCGCTTGGGATTGTCCCGCGACTTGCGCGATTCCTGGAACCAGGGATGCTGGTCGGATGTGTGGTTCAGAACCAGTTCGACAATTACACGTATTCCGCGGTCGTGGGCAGCTTGAAGAAAAGCCTTGAAGTCGTCGAGGTTGCCGTAACTGGAGTGGACGGAGAAATAGTCGGCGATGTCGTATCCGTCGTCGCGCAGCGGCGAGGGAAAGAACGGCATCAGCCAGACGGCGTTGACGCCGAGTTCCTGCAGATGGTCGAGCTTCTGGGCCAGGCCGCGGAAGTCGCCGATGCCGTCGCCGTTGGAATCAAAAAACGTGCGGACGTGGACCTGGTAGATGATTGCGTCCTTGTACCAGAACTGGTCCTGAGGCGTGGGCAAAGCTTTATCTCTCCTGTGTTACTTCTTACGCAAAGTAATCGACACCGTTTTCCGTACGCACGCGGCGCCGGATACAAAAAATATGCGCGGGCAGGCGCTGGGGATTCAGTTCGACATAGTTGCGCGAACCTCGCCAGACATATTTCGCGTCGGTCAGCAGATCGTGCATCTGGTAGGGCTGGCGCGGATCGAGGTGCAGCGCGTCCAGCGGCAGATCGATCATGCCGGCCTGAGTGCGCTCCGGATCCAGGTTCACGACCACGACGATGATGTTCAGAAGGTCGTCGGTCATTTTGCTGTAAGCGATGATCTGTTCGTTGTCCACCGGATGAAACTGCAGGCTTAGATCGCTGTGCAATGCCGGATTTTCGCGGCGTATTTTATTCACCGTCGTGATCAGGCCAGACAGGCTGGCGGGATTGTCCAGATCCCAGTTGCGGATTTGATACTTTTCCGAATCGAGATACTCTTCGCTTCCCGGCCGCACCGCGCGATTTTCACCAAGCTCGAACGCGGGTCCGTAAATTCCATAGTTGGCGCCCAGAGTCGCAGCCAGCACCAGGCGGATCATGAAGGCAGGGCGCCCGCCGTGCTGCAGATAATCGGTCAGGATGTCGGGAGTATTGGGCCACAGGTTGGGACGGAAAAATTCGCGCACGTCGGTCTGCGTCAGTTCTTCAAAGTATTCGGTGAGCTCACGCTTGGTATTGCGCCAGGAAAAATATGTGTAGGACTGGGTGAATCCCAACTTGGCCAACTCGTACATCGGCCTGGGGCGAGTGAATGCTTCCGCGAGAAACAGGACGTCAGGATAGCGGCTCTTGATGTCGGTGATCATCCACTCCCAGAAATCAAAAGGCTTGGTGTGCGGATTGTCGACCCGAAAAATGCGGATGCCCTGATCAATCCAGTAGAGCACGACGCTCTTTAGTTCTTCCCAAAGCTCGTTGCTCTTTTCGGTCTCGAAATCGAGAGGATAGATGTCCTGATATTTCTTGGGCGGATTCTCGGCGTACTGCACGCTGCCATCGGGACGGATGCGAAACCAGTCCTTGTGTTCCTTCACGTAGGGATGATCGGGCGCGCACTGGTAGGCCAGGTCGAGAGCTACTTCGAGCCCTAATTTGCTTGGCTCGTGAAACGAATTGCTTGAAATCCTGCCAGCGTTCCCAGCTTCGGATCGATGGCTTTGTGACCACCTTCCGTGGCGCCGATCGCCCACGGACTGCCGACGTCGTCCGGCAGGGCGCGCTCGGCATTATTCTTTCCCTTGCGATTCACGCGGCCGATGGGATGAATGGGCGGAAGGTAGACAACGTCGAAACCCATGCCGGCAACGTAGTCCAGCCTCTTGGCGCAGTCCTGCAGAGTGCCGGGCCGCTCCGGGTTGCGGAGAAGAAGAACGCGGAAACATTTCGTACCAGGCGCTGAAGCGGGCCTTTTCGCGATCGACGATCACCGCGAGTTCCCTGCTGTAGGTCGTGGCGCGGCGTCGATCAGCGTTACGGATCATCAGAGCTTTAAGATCCGGGCTGGATGATTTCTCGACCGCTTTCGGCATATCGGTCGCGGCCAGCTTTCGTATGTCTGCGGCTGTGGCAGCGAGCAGGGATTTATCTTTCCCGGCTCGAGCGGGCGGCGGCGGCTTCGATCAGTTGGACACCAGTCAGGATGTCGACGGACAGGTCCTGAGCGGCTTCAAACTTCTTTCCCAAATCGCGGGTCCAGGATTGAAAGTGATCGATCCAGGCTTGCAAGGTGTAGAGGTGGCGACCCTCGGTGGCGACGATGAATTCTCCCGCCAAACATCGTTGGGAAGTGCTTCCATCGGGACTTCGTCCCAATCGTTCTGGGCTGCCGATCTTTGTGCCGCAGCACGGCGTACAAAATGTCGTGGCCGTCGACGAAGATGTCAGCGGTGACGGTTACGCGATCACCGATGATGCGCTTGATGGGAAAGCGTCCGCAATCGACTTGCGGCTGGACGTTCTCGATGACGACCCTGCGGGCGTTGGCCGGATTGATGGAGCTGTTTCCTGCGCCCGTCATTGGTCGTGCCGACCTCCCAGCATTGAGTTCCAGGCCATTGGTTAAGGACAGGCGAGGTGGATCACGAACCCGTCGGCGTGAGAAAACAGCGATGATTTGGCCTGTTTTTCAAATTTATCACATGCGATGGCGGATCGCGCGCTACCGCTACACCCTTCTGGCCAGGGTGAGCCAGATGAGACAACGGGTCGAAATGACTACGTCAACCGATGTAGATGGCCGCTTCAAATCCCGCCAGCAACACGTCAGCGGATGGCGGAGCCGGGGTTTCGACCGTCGGGCTTCGGATTGGCGCCGTACTTGTCTGCTCCTGTGGACAAAACCAGCCGCCACTGCACGCATGTCGCCTCCCACCGGAATGCTCTGCACTTCGGCTGAGAAATTCAGCACCAGCAAGCGAACTCTCGCCGTCCGGATCGGAGCGTTTCATCACCAGATATTTGGCCTGCTCGTCAAACTGAATCTCGGTGAGGTCTTTGCGGCAATTGCCCAGGCTGGGATGCTGCTTTCTCAGCGCAATCAGATCGCGATAGAGACGCAGAATTCCGGAGTGCGGAGCGATTGCGGGCTTCGACCAATCCAGCTTGCAGCGCTCGAAAGTGCTCAGAGCTTGCGGATCGGCGAATTCGCTTTCGGAGTAGTGCGATCCCAGTTCCCTCTTGCGTCCCTCGCGCACGGCGTTCGCGAGATGACATCTTCGAAGCTGGTGAAGTAGAAAAACGGCGCGGTCTCTCCGTACTCTTCTCCCATGAACAGAAGCGGCAGGAAGGGCGAGCACAGGGTCAGGACGGCCGCCAGCTTCAGTTGTCCGGCGGAAACCAGGCTGGCGAGCCGCTTCCCGCGGCTGGTGTTGGCGATCTGATCGTGATTCTGGATGAAGCCGACGAACTGCTCACCTGGCCGATCCTTCGAAGAACTGCCATGGTGGCGTTGACGATAGCGCGAATATTTCCAGTCGAAGACAAATCCGTCGTGGATGGACTTCGACAGCTCGGCGAGGCCGCCGAAATCCATCAGAAAGCCTTCCCGCTCACCGGTCAGCAGGGCATAGAGCGCGTGGTGAAAGTCGTCGTGCCATTGCGCGTCGAGCGCGTAGCCTCCCTGGGCACGGGGATTGATGATGCGAACATCATCGAGATCGCTCTCGGCAATCAGCCAGGCCTTACGATTCAGGCGCTGCGCCTGATGTTGAAAGCTTCCGACAGCTCGTCGAGGAAGTGCCGGGCGCCGAAGTCGTAGATGCCGTGAATGGCGTCGAGGCGAAGCGCGTCGACGTGGTATTCGGTGAGCCAGTACAGAGCGTTGTCGATGAAGAAACGGCGGACACCGTCGCTGCCAGGTCCGTCAAAGTTGATGGCTTTGCCCCACGGCGTGTGATGAGCGTCGGTGAAGCAGGGCGCAAACTCAGGGAGATAATTTCCTTCGGGGCCGAGATGGTTGTAGACGACATCGAGCACGACCGCGAGTCCGTGCTGGTGGCAGGCATCGACCAGCTTCTTGAGGCCAGTCGGGACCGCCATAGGTGGACTGCGGCGCGTAGAGGCTGGCGCCGTCGTATCCCCAATTTCGATTTCCCGGGACCTCCGCGACCGGCATGATTTCAATCGCGGTGATGCCGAGATCGCGAAGATAAGGTAGACGGGCAATTGCGCTTTCGAAGGTGCCCTCGCGTCGTAAACGTGCCGGGATGCAATTCGTAAATGATGAAATCCTTGAGCGGGATTCCCTGTCCAACGCTTGATCCGACCAGCGAAACGACTCTGGATTCACGATGCGAGTCGGACCGTGTACGCCTGCGGGGTAGCCAGCGCGAAACCGGGTCGGGGCGTTCCCGCTCGCCGTCGAGGACGTAGAAATAGTCGGCGCCCTCACTGACATCCGAAACTGTGGCTACAAACTCTCCGTCGGCAGAGCCCGTCATCGGAATCGTGCGCGGTTGTTCACCCTCACGCAGAATGCGGACGGCCAGGTTGGTCACATTCGGCGCCCACACCCGGAACTCCACTGACTTGTCGTCGCGAGGTCGTGCCGCCAAACCGAAGCGCCCATTTCTGGTCGGTTGCGCTACTCGGCATCGGCGGAAGCCTCGGTGTTGCTCTCAACATCGCCGACATTCACCAGCATGGCGATGGGCAGATGCGCGAACGCTTCGGAGATCGGGAGAACGAAGTCGCCATCCCGCTGAACCGGCGAGATCGTTTTTCCGGTAAACACATCGCGATAGTCCCCGTGGGAAGCCGCTTGCGCAAAACGACTTCTGTGTCGCCCCAGGTCTCGGCACCAACCGGAGTGCGGGTTTGCGCATCCAAGTTGGGCGAAGAATCTTCCCGCCAGAACAAGGACCGTGGTCCCGCGGAAAGAGCGGGCGAAAGCGATTACGTGTTTGCTCTTCTCCCCGGAGATACGCAACGGCAGGTAGCTGCCCTTGGCGAACAGCGCGCGATGCTCCCGGCGAAAGCGCAGCGCACTGCGGGTGACATAGAGCTTCAGGCTGCCGTCCTCAGGCTCGGCCAGCAACCGATCGACCAGCTCGCGGTGGTTCTTCCGATTCCGCGGCGTGAAGTCCTGCCAGTAGCTTCTGCAGCCGGTCGTAGTCAACCCGGCGTCGATTGTCGGGATCGGCGAGGCTGAAGTTCCAGACTTCCGTTCCCTGGTAGAAATCGGGCAGACCCGGGGCGGCGATCTTTAACAGTGTCTGCGAAAGCGAGTTGTAAATCCCCGCGCTCGCGATTCTCGCCTGGAACGGGAGCAAATTGATCGAGGAAAGGTTTTCCGGCCGTGCGGTCGAGAATGGCATCGAGAAAGTTGTGAAACGCGGCTTCGTATTCCGTATTCGGATTGATCCAGCTGGTATTGACCTTGGCCTCGCGCAGGGCCTTCTCCATATAGGTATGGATCCTGCCGGCAAAGTCAGCGTACCCGGCGTTGTCCATCGCGGCCAGGGGCCAGGCGCCGAGCAGCGTCTGATAGAGGAAGTATTCTTCGTTCGCGCTGGGTACGTTCTCGCCGGCCACCTGGATTTTCTTCTGCCTCATTCAGGCGCTGCCAGGCGCGGACGGCGCGATACCACTCCGCTGGAATTTCCGAAAGCACATTGATGCGCGCCCGGACGTCTTCGCTTCGCTTGGTGTCGTGCGTCGAACTGGCCAGCATGGCATTTCGCCAGGACTGGCGGCGCGAGAGGTTTTTCGCGTGAAAGTCGGTGAGCGCAACACCAAATTTGTCAGGAGATCCGCCGACTTCATTGAGCGATAGCAGAGGACAGTAACGATAGAACGCCGTGTCCTCCAGCCCCTTTGCCATGACCGGGCCGGTGAGCTGTTGAAAGCGCATGACGAACAAACGGCGTTCGGCGCGGTCGGCATCGCTGATGCTGTCCGGATCTTTGAGCAGGAGCAGGTCCTGGATGAAATCGAACACCGATCCGCTGGTGGCTGGATTGCGACGCTTGGCGGCCTTGATGGCACTGCGTATGTAACGTTCGTCCTGCTCGTCAGGATGCTTCGTGTCGATGCGAATGTAGGTCCGGTAGACCGGGAAACAGGCAATGACTTCGCGCAGGGCGTCGCGCAAACTCTCCAGCGTAAAGTCGCGGGAACGGCGATGCTGCTCGGAAATACGGTCGAGGCGGCGGGAGAGCACGTTGAGTTCGCTGGACATCGACACCTGCATGACCAGGCGCTTGCTCTCGTAAATCAGGTCGGAATAACTCTGCGACCATCCCGTAAACTTCCGATAAAGCCGCTGAAAGAAGCGCGCCTTGGAACGAATCGACGAAGAGTCCCGTTCAGCAGATTCAGAAAACCGTAGCCCGTGGTGCCTTCGATCGCCCAACCCGGGCGCAGTTCTTCGCTGCCAACCAGAATCTTTTCCGCGGCCAGGTAGATTCGCCGCCGGCCCGTTGCCTGAGCCATTTGCAGACGCAGCGCCGGGCAGCGGGGCCTGAGCCTGCAGGTCTTCGAAATAGCGAAGCGGGTCGAACAAGCCGTCGGGGTGATCGATGCGGATTCCCGACACCAGCGACTTTTGTATCAGCTCGAACGGGATGCGATGAACATTGGCAAATACTTCCGGACTTTCCACGCGGATGGCGGCCAGATCGTTGATGTCGAAAAAACGGCGGTAGTTGATCTCGTCCGAGGCGACACGCCAGAAGCTTAAGCGGTAGGCCTGATCGTCCAGCACTTTCTCCAACGCGTCGAAGCTGTGCGGGTCTCCCTTGGTACCGTTGATGATGGTCAGCACTTCCTTCAGACATATCTTGATAACATCGCTGTCCTCCACCAGGGCCGCGAGCCGTCGGCGAATGACTTCTTTTTCCCGCTGCCGCTCTCGGACTTTGGCGAGGTCGGTGTCTTCGCGCAGCGGAAGATGCGAGATCGCCGTGATGATGCTCTCCAGCTCCAGGACGTGACCGTCGGTGTCGGTGAGTCTTTCTTTGGCCTTCACCAGAATTCGTTCCAGCAAGGGTGTCCAGGAACGCGGAGCCAGAGGAAAGTGCGTGCCCGATGAATCCAGGGCAAATCCGCCACCGTCATACAAAGCGCGGATGGATTGACTTTCCAGCACCAGTCCAAACTGGTCGGGCAGAAAGGGCAATAGGACTTTATTGGCAAGTTCTGCTTTGGGAGGGTTCCAATCGATATCGAAATGGCGGGAATAGTCGGAGCTGGGACCGTTCTCCAGCACATCCCACCACCAGAGATTGGAGGGATGGGTGATGCACATGTGATTGGGAACGACATCGACGACCAGGCCCATGCCCAGTCTGCTGCAGGCCTTGAGCGAAGACCGTGAATTGCTCCTCCGAACCGATTTCGGGATTGAAGCGAGTGTGATCGGTGACGTCGTATCCGTGCATGCTGCCGGGATGAGCCATCAGAAACGGGGAGGTGTAGCAGTCGGTGATTCCCAGATCATGCAGATACGCAACCACTCCGGCTGCCTGGGCAAAGGTAAAACGCAGATTGAGCTGAAGACGATAAGTTGAACAGGGGACATAAGCGGGTTCCAGGGAAGCTCTGCTGTTCACTCAATCGCCTCGGTCGTAGATGGAACTGCAGGCGAAATGCAAACACACTGTGCCCCGTGCAGCAGGACCGAATCGCGATTCCGTGGCGTGCACCCGAAAGCAGTATAAACAGATAGTCCCGGCCATGCGGAACTCGAATGCGATACGCAGCATCAAAGCAGCGGCTTGATTGCAGCAACTTGCGGCGCTTTGCTGATAACCTATTGGGCACGTGCAGCAAAGTGAAACTTCAAAGATGCTGAGCCAGCCGATTCGGTTGTTCGTGCCGATTCGGCGACATGATCAAATTCAGATTGCCCTACTCGCTCCTCGTTGCGCGCGTATTGAGGCGACAATATGGGAGACTCGATGGAACGGTACGTATGTATTCATGCCCACTTCTACCAGCCGCCGCGGGAAAATGCGTGGCTGGAAGCGGTGGAATACCAGGATTCCGCTTATCCGTATCATGACTGGAACGAACGAGTCACGGCGGAGTGTTACGCGCCTAACAGCGCCTCGCGGATTCTGGATGGCGATGGCCGCATTCTGCAGATCGTCAACAATTATTCAAAGATCAGCTTCAACTTTGGTCCGACTCTGCTTTCGTGGATGGAGCAGAAGAGTCCGTCGGTCTATGAAGCCATCCTGACCGCCGACCGCGAAAGCCAGAAACTTTTCTCCGGCCATGGCTCGGCGGTGGCGCAGGCCTACAACCACATCATCCTTCCGCTGGCGACACGCCAGGACAAATACACTCAAATTCTTTGGGGCATTCGCGATTTTGAAAAACGATTCGGACGGCATCCGGAGGGCATGTGGCTTCCGGAGACGGCCGCCGATCTTCAGACCCTGGAAGTCCTGGCGGACCTCGGAATCAAGTTCACGATTCTTTCTCCGTACCAGGCCGGACGGGTCAGGCCGCTGGGTGGCCGGGCATGGCGCAAAGTGGATGGCGGCAGAGTCGATCCTTCGATGGCCTATGCGGTTCGCGTGCCGTCGGGAAAAGCCATCAATGTGTTTTTTTACGATGGCCCAATCTCGCGCGCCATCGCCTTTGAAAACCTGCTGGCTGATGGCCGCCGGTTCTCTGAGCGACTGCTGGGCGCTTTTTCCGATGCGCGTACCTGGCCACAACTGGTTCACATCGCCACCGACGGTGAGACCTACGGACATCATCGCGCATATGGCGATATGGCGCTGGCGTTCGCCCTGCACGACATTGAAACCAGCCAGGTGGCGCGGTTGACCAACTACGCTGAATATCTGGAGAAGCATCCGCCGACGCAAGAGGCAAAGATCATCGGCAACACTTCGTGGAGTTGCGCTCATGGCGTCGAACGCTGGCGCAGCGATTGCGGTTGCAATTCCGGAGGTCATGGCGACTGGAACCAGAAGTGGAGAGCGCCTTTGCGGCAGGCATTCGACTGGCTGCGCGATACCGTCGCTCCGCGTTATGAGGCCGAGGCAAGAAAGCTTTTCGAGAATCCCTGGCAAACGCGGGATGCCTATATTCGATGTAATTCTCGACCGCTCTCGCGAGAATGTCATCCGCTTCATGAACGAACAGGCCAAGCGGGAGCTTTCAGAGGAAGAAATCATCAGCGGGCTGAAGCTGCTCGAACTGCAGCGCTACCTGATGCTGATGTACACCAGCTGTGGATGGTTCTTTGACGAGGTTTCCGGAATAGAAACTGTCCAGGTAATTCAGTATGCCGGCCGGGCTCTGCAACTGGCCGGGCAACTTTTCACCGAAGATGTGTCCACACCGTTTCTGGACTTGCTGTCGCAGGCCAAGAGCAATATTCCAGAACAAGGCGATGGCCGATCGATCTACGAGCGTTACGTTCAGCCCGCGATGGTGGACCTGGAAAAAGTTGGCGCGCACTACGCGGTCAGTTCCCTGTTCGAAGAATACGGAGCCGAACACCCGCATCTACTGCTACGACGTGGAGAGAAAGGACTACCGAACCTCGCGGCAGGGAAAACTGCGGGTGGTAGTGGGACAGGCCAGGGTGACTTCTGAAATCACATGGGCCTCGGACCAGATCACATTCGGCGTACTCCATCTCGCAGACCACAGCGTTCTTGGCGGAGTGCGGAAGTTCCAGGGCGACGAGTCCTATCACTCTCTGGACCAGGAACTTGAGAAGGCGGTGTCCACGCGGCGACCTGGCGGAACTGGTGCGACTGGTCGAGAAGAATTTCGGGTCCGGCACTTACACATTGCGATTGCTTTTCCGCGATGAGCAAAGAAAAATACTCAACATCATTCTGGAAGAAGCCACGAATGAAGCTCGTGCCATGTATCGCAATTTCCACGACGAGCATGCGCACCTTATCCGCTTCGTGACCGATCTGGCGGTGCCTCTCCCCAGGCGTTTCCGGCTGGCGGTTGACTTCACTCTGAACTCGGATCTGCTGGACGCGTTCTCCGCGGACGAAGTTGACCTGAAGAAGTCGCGAGAAATTCTGGACGAAATACAGCGTACCGGCGTCACGCCCGACGCGGTGACTCTGGAATTTGCCCTGCGCCGGACGATCGAGCGGCTGTTTGCTCGATTCGTTGCCAATCCCATGGAACCGGGCCTGCTTCAGCGCTTGCAAGAGACCGTTGCATTGGTCCTCACGTTGCCTTTCCAGGTGCGTCTGTGGGAGGCGCAGAATACTTACTACCGCATGATGCGAGAAGTCGCGGGCGATGTAAGTGTTCGAGCCGAACGCGGAGACGCTGAGGCCCGGGCCTGGCTGGAAGGCTTCGTCAAGCTGGGTGAAGAGTTGAAAGTAAAAGTGCAGATCAACGCGGCGGTCGGCGCAACTTAGCGGTGTTGAGACTTACACACCGGCGTCCTGGCGGGCGCGCTGGATATCTTTCATATCGCCCATCGCGATAAGGATGGACTGCCTCTCCACGACTGAATTGTCGGGCGGATTTATCAGCAGATCGCAGGCCTTCCGCCACGGGACGCTTTACACCGAGCACCAGCAAGTTGTAACGGCCTTTAAGGTCGAGGTCGTGCAGAACGCTTCCCGCCCACGCGGACGCCGGTGTTATTTCAATCTCCTCGACGCGGAGCGTTCGGCCTTGCTCCTTCAGCATGGTATCGAGGAACCCGACCACGTGCGGACGGATCAGTTCGCTGGCCATGCGCAGACCACCGATCTGGCTGGGTGAAACCGTGGCATTCGCGCCGGCGCGCAGCATGCGTTCGGCAAACTTGCGTTCGGCGGAGCGGGCCACGATTCGCATCTTGGGGAAACGCTGGCGCACGATTACGGTCACGACCAGATTGTCTTTATCCAGAGGCAGGGCGGCGATCAGGCCAGCGGCGCGATTCAGTCCGGCTTTTTCCAGGATGTCTTCTTCGGTGGCATCGCCGATTACGTAGAGCATGTCTTGCAACGTTCCCGGGTGCAGCTCTTTCAACTTCCGGATGTTTTCTTCGGAGATGTCCACCACCACGTGAGGCGTGTTGGTTTTCTGCAGCTCGGCCACGGCGTGGCGTCCGGTGTCTCCGAGGCCGCAGACAATGTGGTGGCCGGTTAGCTCGTCTATGTGTCGCTGCATTCTGCGCCTCCAGAAAGGGTTGTTGAACTCCATTTCCACCAGGAAAGCGGCCACGACCGAAAAAACATAAACCGTGATCGCGACCCCGAATAACACGATGCCGATGTTGAACACGCGCAGCGCAGGATTGTGACTGGTATCGACAATCTCTCCATAGCCAACTCCGGCCAGCGTGATGACCGCCATGTACAGGGCCTGAAGAAAGGTGACGGATGGGCCGCCGAGCACACGATATCCCGTGGTGCTGACCGTGATCAGGATCAGCAGGAGGGCCAGCGCGAGCAGTAGACGTTTGCGGAGGACCATCGGGTTACCGCCGCCATTCGTCGATCAGATTCGCGACCAACCCGCTCCAACCCGTCTGATGGCTCGCGCCCAGTCCCATTCCGTTGTCGCCGTGGTAGTACTCGTTGAACAGCAGGCACTGGTTCCAGTGCGGATCGTCCTGAAACTTGCGGTAGGGACCGAAACAGGGACGCTTCCGTCAGCGCCGCGTTTGAAAATCGAGATCATGCGGTTGGCAGCTTCTCGCGCGATGTCATGCGGAGTGATCGACTTGCCCTTGCTGCCTGCGGTCGGACAACGAGAATTGCGAACCGACGCGCATCGCCGAAGCGCAGGAAGGAATGAATCAGCAAATAAGAGGTCGGGAACCAGACGGGACCACGCCAGTTGGAGTTCCCTCCCTTCAGTTTGACGGCGGCTTCTCCCGGTTCGTAACCCATGGAGCGATCGCCGAACTGGAAGGGATGCTGCTCGTGATATTTCGACAGGCTGCGGATGCCGTAGGGCGAAAGAAATTCTTCCGGGTCCCAGATGCGCTGCAGCAAACGCTTGAACTGATTGGGATCGGCGATCGAAAGCACGTAACGTTTCTTGCCGTCGCCGACCGTGTAACAGGCGTCTCCCACCAGGTCGGGACGGTTCTGGATGAACCATTCCACGTCGCGCAAGAAACCCGGATGAGCGGCGAGTTCTTCGCTTTCGAGAACTTCGATGGCGTAGAGCGGAATCAGGCCGACCAGCGAGCGCAGCCGGAATTTGTGAAACTCGCCGTTGGGATAGCGCAGGACGTCGTAGAAAAAGCCTTCCTGCTCGTCCCACAACTGGTAGTTGCGGCCGCCCATCTTCTTCATGGCCGCGCCGATGTAGATGAAGTGCTCGAAGAATTTGGTGGCCACGCCTTCATAGACGCGGTTCTGGTTGGCCAATTCCAGCGCAATGCGCATCAGGTAAAGACAGAAAAAACCCATCCAGCCGGTGGCGTCGGATTGTTCGAGGATGGCGCCGTTGGGAAATTTTTCTCCGCGATCGACCACGGCGATATTGTCGAGGCCCAGAAATCCGCCTTCGAAAACGTTGTTGCCTTCGCTATCGACGCGATTCACCCACCAGGCGAAGTTCATCAGCAGCTTGTGCAGGCATTTTTCCAGGAAGACGGTGTCGCCCTTGCCGGTGCGCTGCTTTTCGCATCTGATAGACGCGCCAGCAGGCCCAGGCATGCACCGGAGGATTGAGGTCGGAAAACTCCCATTCGTACGCCGGAATCTGTCCGTTGGGATGCTGGAACTGCTCGAACAGCAGCACCCACAGATTTTCCTTGGCGAATTCCGGATCGACCAGCGCCAAGGTGATGCACTGAAATGCCAGGTCCCAGGCCGCAAACCAGGGAAACTCCCACTTGTCGGGCATGGAAAGAATGCGCATGGAGTTCAAGTGGCGCCAGTGGATGTTGCGCATCTGCTTGCGCGATTCCGGCGGCGGGAACTTTCGGGTTGTCGCCTTCCAGCCAGCGGTTTACGTCCCACAGATAAATCTGCTTGCTCCACAGCATTCCGGCGAGGGCCTGGCGCTGAATCGCCTTCTCTTCTGCGGTGGCTGTCGGAGGATGAACCGCGGCGTAGAATTCGTCGGCTTCCGTCTTGCGCCGGCGAACGATTTCATCCACATCGTTGAGCGGAGCGGTCAGTTTTTCCGGAGTCAGACGCAGCCGCAAGATCATCGACCCGCCCGGCGGAACGTTCTGCTGGTAGTGAATACAGGACTTCGTTCCCGTCTGCCGCGGGTTCACGCAGTCTTCTCGATGAATGATGTGGCGGTGGAATGCGTCTTTGACGTAGGGCTTGCGATTGTCGGCAGCAGCCGTAGAGTCGGACTGCGTTGTTCTCGTTGTCCGTGAAGAGCGGCTTCCCCGCCCGCGGGAGCGTAAAGATAATGAGGTGCCGAGCGAATAGGGAAATTGCAGGTTGTGCAGGCTGGTGGCGTTCGATTCGTCCGCCACGAGCGCAATCTGATTTCCGGCGTCTCTGCAGCCGGATGGACGGTTCAGCTCCCGGCGGATCGGTCCAGGCCCAGGTGTTGCGGAACCACAGGTGCGGCAGCAGGTGCAGGTCGGCTGCTTCCGGCCCGCGGTTGATGGCCTCGATGCGAATGCAAATATCTTCCGGACCGGCCTTGGCATACTCGATGAAGACGTCGAAGTAGCGGTCTTCGTCGAAGATTCCGGTATCCAGCAATTCGTACTCGGGCGCGCCCACCTGTCCCCAGCGGCGCCGGTTTTCTTCCAGCAACTTCTGGTACGGAAACTCGCCCTGCGGATACTTGTACAGCATCTTCATGTAGCTATGCGTCGGCGTGTTGTCGAGATAGAACCAGTATTCCTTGGCGTCCTCGCCGTGGTTGCCTTCGTTGCCCGAAAGCCCGAACATGCGCTCTTTCAGGATGGGATCGCGGCCATTCCACAGGGCGAGGGCGAAGACCAGAAGCTGGTAACGATCGCAGATGCCGGCAATGCCGTCTTCACCCCAGCGATAGGCCTTGCTGCGCGCCATGTCGTGGGTGAGAAATTCCCAGGCGCAACCGTCGGGACTGTAGTCTTCGCGTACGCTGCCCCAGGAACGTTCGCTGACGTAAGGTCCCCACTTGCGCCAGGGCGCGACCGGGCCGGAATGTTTCTCGCGCAGCCGCTGATGCTCGGAGGTGTTGTTTTCCATGGTCGGATTGCGGCACCGCTATTTGCTGCCTGCCCGGCGCCGCGACCGAGCGCGGCTCCGACTTTCTGGAGCTGCGCCGTAAAAGCGGGCGCGTTGTAGGCCGACGGGTTCTGTCACCTGCGCGAAGAGTCCTGCAATCGCGCTTTGCACATCGTTGTCGGGCGCTCCGTTCTGCTTGCAAACGTTGTATAGCGAATCCAGCGACATGGCGGCTTGCTCGGCGGCGCGCTGTCCCTGCAGAGACAATGCTCGGAATCGGCGGCAATGCGGCGCATGACCTGCAGCGTGAATGCCTGGTCGTAGGCGCGGTCGTTCAGTTCGACGCGTGAGAGAGTCGGCGAGCGTGGCGGCGCGGTCGGCGGAGGCCGCGATTTGTTCGCGGTCGCCGCTGAGTTGTCCCATCAGACTGCTGAGCGTTGCGACCTCCGATTCCAACTTGCCGGCTGCGGCCGCATCGGTTGCCGCGGCCGCGTAGCGGAAGACGACGAAGCGCGCGGCGTTCCACGCCGGGACGCCCGGCGTGCGTCCGGCATAACCTGCTTCCTGACGCCAGCTGTCTTTCGGAGCGGTCAGGCTGTGATGGCAGGCAATGCAATCGAGTTCGGCGTATTCCGGCCAGGTGGAACTGCGCGCGCGGCGAGCCAAACGCTGCAGGCTGTCGCGCAACTGCATGCCCTGTCCGACGGCCCATTCTTTCGCGCCGAACCACGGGAGTCTCCGTGGGTTCCTTCCAGTGGCGCGGCATCACCGCGCTGAAAAGATTCAGCTCGAAGGTCAGGTCAGGATGTCCGGCGGCGATCATCTGGTGATCGACAAATTTTTCCGCGGTGCCCACGTGACAGTGCAGGCAGGTGTGGCTGCGGACAGCAACATCGCGCAGATCGATCATGCCAAGTTTCGCCTTCTGCTCGGACGATTGATTCTCCCAACCCTTGACCGTATGCGGACCCAGCCAGCCCGCAGCCGGACCATGACAACTCTCGCAACTCACGCCGTCGTTCAGGTCAAAAGTCTGGGCGCGTTGCTCGGCTGAAACCGAGAGCGCGTGACAGGCCAGACATTTCTCGTTCTGTTCAGGAGGAGACTTCAGATTCAGGATGCGGCCGATGCGGAGCGAGACGTCATTCGAGAGCACCTGATAGGCGCGCGCATGTTTATCCTGTCCGGCCCAGATGCTGTACTCGTTTTGAGAAACGTGCGTGATCTGTTTGGGTTGAATGCTGCCGTGGCAACTGCTGGAGGCGCAGCCTCCGGGGCCGTTGTATTTTCCGACCGGAGAAGTCTGGCCTGCGGCGCCAACGACGAGCGTTAGAGCAATCCCAATGACAGGCCACGCGTCGAACATATCTGCGGCCGGCTGCGGCGAGAGTGGGCGTTCCGCGCTTCATTATTGAACGGTATCGAGCAATCATTCGGGAAATAGCGATTTGGCTTGCTTATACCCATTCCATCCCGCGAAATCAATTGACAGTGTGGTACGTGGGGAAAACGGCCGGACACGCACCACCGGTGCGCGCTGCGGGCATCCCCGGAGAGAACCTTTGCCGTTACGATGGCAGGGCGAAGGCGCAACGTTATGATGCAAAGCTAAGGGGACACTCGCGCCGTGTTCGACGAACTCAGGGTGCATTCAGCACGAATTCGGCTATCTGCCCGCGGACCAACTGCGGCGACTGGCCGCCAGGATCGATGTGCCGCTGAGCCAGATTCATGCCGTGGCCAGCTTCTATCCGCATTTTCAGCTCGACGCCTCCGCCCCAGGTGGATGTGCGGGTCTGTGCCGACATGAGTTGTCATCTGCGCGGCGGCGTCGAGGTGAAAGCCGCGCTGGAGCAGGCATTCCGGGGCACCAGTCCCGGAGGCTGTCAGCATCCGCGACGTGTCTTGCCTGGGGCGCTGCGATCAGGCGCCGGCGATTTCGATCAATGATCGGATCTATTGCAACGTGCAGGGCGAGCGCACAGCCGCCGTCGTGAAGGACGTGCTTTCCGGCGGCGCCCTTCCTGAACCAGCGCGGGACCGCCACCGGACGCCGGTGATTTCCGATCCTTACAAGGGCTCATCGAATTATTCGGTAGTGCGGCAGTTTGTGGAAACCCGTGACTGGACCGGCATTGTCGCCACCCTGAAAGCCAGCGGCCTGCGCGGCATGGGCGGCGCCGGCTTTCCTACCGGCAGCAAGTGGGAGATCGTGCGCAACGCGCGCCGGGAAAGAGAAATACATCGTCTGCAACGCCGATGAAAGCGAACCCGGCACCATCAAAGACCGCTTCATCATGGAGAACGCGCCCTGGCTGGTGATCGAAGGCATGATCACCGCCGGCCTGGTCACAGGCGCGCGCCGCGGAATTCTGTACATCCGCCACGAATACGAGAATCCGAAAGAAATTCTGCAGGAAGAGATCGAGCGCTGTTACCGCGAGAGGTTGCTGGGCGCAGAACATTCTGGGCAGCGATCTCAGTTTCGATCTGGAAATCTTCGTCAGCCCCGGCGGCTACATCTGCGGCGAAGAGAGCGCACTGCTCGAAGCCATCGAGGGCAAGCGCGCTGAGCCTCGGAACAAGCCTCCCTTCCCCGGAACGAACGGTCTTGTGGAACCAGCCCACGGCGATCAACAACGTGGAGACGTTCGCCTTCGCCACCGTGATTCTGGTGCGCGGAGTGGAGTGGTTCAAGGCCCAGGGCAAGAATGGATCGGCCGGGATGAAGTTTGTCGGCATCAGCGGCGATGTGAACCGGCCCGGAATTTTTGAAGTGCCGATGGGCACGAAGTATTCGGAGCTGATTCAGGAATACGCGGGCGGCATTCTCGACGGCCGCGCGCTGCTTGGCTTCGCGCCCTCGGGACCGTCGTCCGGATATCTGCCCGCGTCCATGGCCGATCTTCCGCTCGACTGGAATGCGCTGGCAGCGGCCGGTTCGATGGTGGGTTCCGGAGCGATTGTGGTTTGCGCGCGAAGGCCGCTGCATGCTCGACATGGCGCTGAACGCGGTGCGCTTCTATCGCAACGAGTCCTGCGGGAAGTGCGTTCCCTGCCGCGTGGGTTCGCAAAAAATGGTGGAGATGCTCACGGGATGGACGGAAGGCCGCGCTTCGAACTCCGACTTGCAATTGCTCGACGAGCTCTCGTCCGCGATGAAGCTGACTTCGATCTGCGGCCTGGGCCAGATCGTTCCCGCGCCCATCCAATCGGTGCTGAAGCATTTTCCCGAGGTGGTGGATGAGCACGTGAAGAACCGGCGCTGTCCCGCCGGCGTCTGCTTCCCGAAACGAGGGACGGCATGAGTTCCAGGCCCGACGCCCGAAATTCAGCTGACCATCGACGGCAAGCAAGTTTCGGTCCCGGCCGGGACGACGATCTTCGACGCTGCCCGCATCAACGGCATTCCGATTCCCACTCTTTGCCACCAGCAGAACGAAAATCCGGTGGGCGTGTGCCGCGTCTGCGTGGTGGATGTGGGGCAGCGTGTGTATGCCGCGTCCTGCATTCGGCAGGCCGAAGCCGGCATGACGGTGAAGACGGCGACCGAGCAGGTGCAGGCGGCGCGCCACACCCTGGTCGAATTGCTGATGTCGGACCATCCCGCGCCCTGCGCCCGGCAGCAGCACTCCGGCGATTGCGAACTGGAACATCTGGCCGCGGCTGCCGGAATCACCGAGCCGCGCTTCCCGCGCCGCACCACGCCGCGAGGAAAGGACGATTCCTCGGCGGTCATCGCGGTCGACCACGAGTCCTGCATCCTGTGCGACCGCTGCATTCGCGGCTGTGACGACATTCGGCACAACTGGGTGCTGGCCCGCCGCGGCAAGGGATACCAGGCCGGCATCGCCTTCGACAACAATCTGCCGATGGGCGAGTCGTCGTGCGTTTCCTGCGGCGAGTGCATGGTGTCGTGCCCGACCGGTGCGCTCACCAACAAGCGGGTTGTCGGAACGGAACTGGGACAAGGCGATGTTCTCGATCCCGCCGAGCTTTTGCACCTGCCGATTTTCGAGAATGTCTCCGGCACATTTCTCGAGCTCAATCAGAAAGCGGTGGTGAAAAGACGCTTCCGGGCCGGCGAAATCATCTGCCGCGAAGGAGAATTTCGGTTCGACGGCTTTTTACATTCTGGAAGGCAAGGCAGAAGTCTTTCTTTCCAGCCCGATGGCGCACGTCAAGACCGAGGGCAGCAGCAGCGGATTTTTCAGCCGGCTGAAAAGCATGCTGTCGCCGCGCGAGGAGGACCGCCGCAGCGAGGAATCCTACCGGCCATTCATTCCGATTGATGCCTCGGTCGATCTGCCCTACGACAACCCCATCGCCGAACTGGGACCCGGGCGACCTGTTCGGCGAGATGACCTGCATGAGCTATTACCCGCGCTCGGCCACGGTGCGGGCGAAGACCGATTGCGTGATGCTGGAAATGCTGCGCAACGTGCTCGACATCCTGCAGCGCAACAAGACCTTCCGCGCGCAACTGGAGCGCAACTATCGCGTCCGCGCGCTCGATTCGCATCTGCGCAGCGTTCCGATCTTCGCTCCGCTGACCAAGGATTTCATCGACCACTTGCGCGACCGGGTGGAATTGCTGCGCTTCAGCCCCGGACAGGTGATCTGCCGCCAGGGCGATCGCCGCCGACAGCTTCTATCTGGTCCGCATCGGCTTCGTGAAGGTTTCCGAAGAGAAGCTCGGAGGCGAACTGGTGCTCGCCTATCTGGCGCGGGGCGGCTACTTCGGCGAGATCGCGCTGCTCACCGGCAGCCCGCGCACCGCGACCTGCACGGCTCTCGACCACGTCGAGGTCGTGCGCATCTCGGCTGAAGATTTTCAGCTGATGCTCGACAAGTTTCCCGACGTTCGGCACAGCCTGGAGGCCACGGCCCACGAACGGCTGGAAGAAAACCGACGCCGCACCATCCGAACCGAAAATGTTCCCGTGGACCAGTTTCTCGCCCAGGGACTGATGGAAGCGCAGAGCCTGCTGGTGCTCGACCTGGAACGCTGCACGCGCTGCGATCAGTGCGTACGCGCCTGCGCCGATGCACACGACGGCGTGAGCCGCCTGGTGCGCGAAGGCTTGCGCTTCGACAAATACCTGGTGGCGACCTCGTGCCGGCAGTGCCGCGATCCACTCTGCATGGTCGGCTGCCCCGTCGGCTCGATCCGGCGGCGCAATACGCTGGAAGTCATTATCGAAGACTGGTGCATCGGCTGCGGCCTGTGCGCCAACAATTGTCCCGTACGGCAACATCAATCTGCATCCCTTCCCGGTGGAAGTCGACGATCCGGCGCATCCCGGACGGCAGATCGCCAGCGTCAAGGTGAAGGCGACGTCCTGCGATCTGTGCCACGATCATGCCGAGCCCAGTTGCGTGTACGCCTGTCCGCACGATGCCGCGCACCGGGTGAATCCGCCGGAATTCTTCGCCAATATCATTCAACCGCAAAGCCTGCCAACGAAGACGAGGAGCTGAGCGCTGCGTGCTGATCGACCACACTCACCGCAAATGGTTCGTCGGCAGCGTGATCGGGCTGGCGCGTGGCAACCGCGGTGTATGTGCTTTACAGCGTGCGTTCGATCGCAAGGCCCGCGGGGCGGCAGCGCACTCGGCCTGACGTTCGGAATCGTTGGATTCAGCTTCATGCTGTTTGCCGGGACTGCTGGGGCTGCGCAAGAAGTTTCCCATCTGGCGAGTCGGACGAGCGCAGTCCTGGATGCGCGGCCATCTGTGGCTGGGCTTTCTCAGCTTTCCGCTGATTCTCTTCCACGGCGGATTTCACTTCGGCGGGCCGCTCACCCGCGTCCTGATGTGGCTTTTTATTTTCGTTTTCGCCAGCGGAATTCTGGGAGCCGCGCTGCAGCACTTCATGCCACGCATCCACACCGCGCAGCTTCCCATGGAGACGATCTACGAGCAGATTGACCGGGTACGCGGCCAGTTGGCGGAGGAAGCAGTTCGACTGGTGGAGGAGGCATGCTCGGCGCTGGAAGGCGAGGTTTCGCACGCCAGCGAATTGCAGCGGGCCACATCCGCCAGCGCGGGAAAAATGGGCGGACTCACGGTCGCCTCTGGTCTGCAGGCGGACGAAGCAAGTCAGCACGCAACTCCGGCATTTCCTCAGCCGAGAAATGCAACCGTATTTGAGCCGGGCGGGCGCGGGCGGAATGAGCCTGAGCGATCGCCTCGCAGGCGCGGACCATGTTCCAGCAATTGCGCGTGCTGCTGCCCCAGAACCTGCATTCGAGCGTGGACGACCTGGAAAACATCTGCGAAGAAAAGCGCCAACTGGATCAGCAGAGCCGGCTGCACAAAATTCTGCATGGCTGGTTGCTGGTGCACATTCCGCTGTCCTATGCGCTGTTGCTGCTGGGAGCGGTCGCATGCGGTGATGGCCCTGAAGTTCTGAGACAAGGCGATGCTGCGACGGTCACGAACCACCAAGAAACTCGCCAAGCGCATTGACCTGCAATATTTCACGCGGCCGCACGCCTTTCGACGCTGGCGATTCTGGCTCTCAGTCGCGGTGCCGGTCGATCGCACTGGGATGGTTCGTCACGCAGCGGGCGCAGGGCGGACAGAAAGTTTATTCCAGCGGACCGCTCTCCGCGTCGCACGCGGTGTTCACGCAGCAGTGCAGTCTTTGCCACGTCGCTCGCGCCGGCAAGCTTCGCCACGCAGGTCAGCGACGAGGCTTGCCTGACTTGCCACGATGCGCCCGTGCACCATGCCAACCAGACTTTCACGCCGGCGTGCAGTTCGTGCCATCTGGAACACAAGGGATCGCGATTGCTCGCTGCGACTTCGGACTCCAGTTGTTCGCAGTGCCATGCCGATCTTCAGACGCGTGATGGACGGCCGCACTATGTGGCGTCGATTGCAGACGTTTGCCAGGGACCATCCTGAGTTTTCTCCGCTGCGCACGGGCAAGGCGGATCCGGGAAAAGTCAAGTTTAATCACTATGTCCATTTGCAACCGTCATCTCATGGGCCCGAACAATACTGCGAGTGGAGATGAGCTGCGATGATTGCCATCGAACAGCGAAGGGAATGATGGATGGCCGTACGCGGCGAGCCTTGATGCGTCACAGCGAGGGAAAAGCGTACCTCAGGGGCTGAAGCCCGCGTCTTTGTCGAACTCTGGCGGCACGGCTGAAGCTGTGCCCTTCCCGTCTGATTCGACTATTCCGGCCATGAGCGCGAGCGACAACCTGCGTTCCCGAATGAGCCAGCGTTATATGGCGCCTCGCGTTCGCTCAGAATTGCGCCGCGTGCCACACCTTGCAATTCGACAAACGTTTTGGGAATGAGCAGGTGCCGCATGAAAAGCCCGAGGTGGTGCACGCATTTCTGCTGAAGCGATTCGCCGAATACATTGCGACGCATCCCGAGGCGGTGCATGAGGTCAGTCCGCCGGATCGCCAGATTCCGGAGAGGAGTCGCGTGCCGCGCGTGGCTCGCAATGCGTCCGAGTGGATCCAGTTCCGCACCGAGGACGCTGAGTGGTTGCTGTGGACGAAAACCTGCAAGCAGTGCCACACCCTGAATTCCACGGAAGGCCAGCTGCCCATCGTGGCACAGCTCCAATCTCACGACCCGCTGGCTGCAGCATGCGCAATTCGATCATCACGCTCATGGCATGATGACCTGCACTTCGTGCCATACCAATACCGAGAAGAGTCGCGAAACATCTGATGTTCTATTGCCCGGCATACAGACTTGCCAGCAGTGCCACCGCGACGACAAATCCAAGAGAATCCGCCGAGGGACGATGCTTCGAGTGTCATCAGTACCACGACTGGACGAAGGCGAAGCGGACGAGAGGGAGATTTACGATTCCTCAATTGCGGGGCGTAGCGCGGCTGGACACTCGATAATCCGAAGACGCGACTCAATCCGGGACGATCGTTCCCTGATGGAACAGCATTTGCCACCTTTCGTCGCGGATGACCCAGACTGAACTTCGCAGAGATGTCCGTATTTCCCGCCCTGCTTCCCCTTGTTTAACCGCCCGATAAGTCACCAGCGCGACCTCTGTGTTCAAACTCTGGACGCGAAAATCGGCAATCGAGATTTGCGCCGGCTGATCAGTCTGCAGGGCCTGAATAATATCGGGCTTGCTGAAAACCTTTCCCGAACTGCCAAACTCGTAGAAGTCATCTGCCAAAAGTGCCGCCACGGCCTCGCGATCTTTGCGGATTTCGGGTTGGAGCAAATCTTCTTCAAGCTTTCTTAACTGCAGGGCAATGCTACTTGAGGTATCAGGCATCTGATTTAGCGCACGCCTTCGTGATCGGGCGACGCGGGAGGTTCTTCGCTAACCGTAAAAACTTTGTCGTCTTTCAAATACATGCGCTCCATCTCCTGACGGTTGAAAGGACGCGCGCCCCGCCGTCCGAAGACGGCGAGCTGGTTGCCGCTCTCGTCGACGGCACGATCGCGATCGATTCCCTTGGAGATAGCCAGCGCCGGCCCGCGGGTGCGATAGCTGGCAATCAGCTTCGGCGTGGGCCGCGGACTGAATCCACTGAAGGCCGGGTTATCGACGGCGAGAACAGTTGCACGACCTTCAAGCCGTTTGCTCCGTCGGCGACGTAGGCGAACAGGCTCGAGCTGACCATGCCAAGCTTCACGTCGTTGACGTCGTTGAGCACGCCTCCCGCGTTGAACATTTGATCCAGCCGCGGTTGCTCGGGATGTTCCACATCCACGATTGCCATGCCCTGTTTTCCGGCGGCGACATAGGCGTAGGTGCGGGCCACGTAGAGGTTGCGCGCATCTTCCAGCGGAACGATGCGCGCCGGGCACAGGCTTGGGCTGAGCCAGATTGGTGACGTCCAACACTTTCAATCCCTGCGCGATCAACCACGAACGCGTAGCGGAACTGGATGGCGAGGCCACGGGGTTCTGTCAGAAACGGCGGCGCCGATTTCGGCCGTAATCCTGGGCTGCAGCGGGTTGTCGAGGTCGACCACGACCAGACCGCGATCGCAAAGGATGTAGGCGATAGGTGCCGGCGATGGTGATGCGGCGCGCGCCATTCAGCGCGCCGTCCGGATTGAATGTGACGGCGCGCTTGAGGAAGTTGTTCGCGGGATTGCCGTCGAGCAGCGTGCCGACTCCCGGGCTCTTACCTTTCAGATTGGGATCGCCGACGATGACCAGGCCTTCGTACTTGTCGGCTACGTAGAGGAATCCGTACATGAGGTGGATGGCTCTGTTCTTCGTTCTCCTCGCGATGGGTGCGCAGCGGATCCACGCCCAGCGTGGTCGGCGTCGCCACCGCCGTCGCATATTTCGTGGGCAGATAGAAGCGCTGGCCCAGCGGAGATACGGGCGCGGTAACCATGCGTTCGGAAATATCCTTGTTGTCGATGTTGGCGATATCGAAGATGCGGAAGCCGCCCTTGCCCATGGCGGCGTAGAGATATTCTCCGCGGGCCTGCACGTCGAGGACCTCCGCGCCGGCATGATGGTAGGCTTCTTCGAGCTCGCTGTGAGCTGCGACGATGCTTCTTGTAGTTGTCGGGATATGCAATCTTCTGGAAGTCGCTGCCAATCACCGCCGGCGGTTCGTCATGCTCGGTCGACGGCGACCGCTTCGTAGCCGTTCTTTCCGTCGGCCACAAAAACGTAGCGGCCCATGAAGTTCATGAAGTTCGTGCCCTGGAGAAGCAGTTGCGCCATCCAGGCATTGTTGTCGTTGGCGCGCGAGACGTGGCAATCGGTGCAGCCTTTGGTTTCCTTGGCGCGCACGGTGTGCGGAACGAAGGTGCTGAAGGCCTGTCCGCTGAAACCTTCGGCGGAAATCGTCTGCTGCTGGTAGTAGAGCCAGTCGCGGTCGTTATTCTGCGAACTGACCAGCACGGCGCAGGCGGAACGCACCGGCGCCACGCGATTGCCGGTCACCGTGCCGTCGATTCCCAGGGTGTAGATGTCGTCGCGCAGTACCTGAAAATTGTAGGAAGTCCAGTTGCGCGTGGTGAGGCCTTCGTTGTGCAGCATGGGCATGCGCTGGTTCGCAGTCATCGAAAGATGACAGCCGTAGCAGGTTGGCGCCCACGATGAGTGGCAGGTGTAACAGGTCATCTTGCTGTTGGGATGCGCGAGCTTTGATTCTGCGGGCGATCGTTTGCCGGCGCGTCTCCCCAGGTTTGTCCGTCCTGCTGAATGGTCTTGGCCAGGCGTGATTTTTCGCTGTAGTGCTGCGTTGCCCGGCGTGATCGTGTCGAGCACCTGCACCACTTCCCATTCTTTGTCTTTCTCGAGCATCGAGCGCTGATAGAGGCGGCCGTCTTTCCAGTAGAAACGGCGCTCCTGCCACGGCGTGCGCAGGCCGGCCAGATTGGTGCCGCCTTTCGGCGCGGCCGTGCCAGAGGTGATCAGCGTCGCGTGCTGCTGAATCGTGCCGTGGCAATCGACGCAATCGATCTCGATGGCGTTGCGCGTTTCTCCGTAGAGTTTGCCGTTGCCGTGGCTGTCCTGCTCGAAGTGGCAGTCGATGCAGTGCATCCCTTTTTCCAGATGGATGTCTTTGAGGTGCACCGCCTTCCCGAACTTGTCGGGATCTTCAAACGAAACCGTCTTGTCGTCTTTATCGAGCAGGTTGCCTTTGCGGTCGTGCTTGAAGACCGCGCGGAAAATCCAGCCATGGCTGTGAAAGTCGGCGAACTGGGTGTGCTGCAGTTGCTGGTTGAACTCGGGCGTGCCGGTTTTCTCCAGGAAATCCGGGTCGGACCACAGGCCGCGAACGGCGGAGCGTTCGGGATTGCGCGTCTGAATCTGGTTCTGCTCCGCTGCGCTGGGATTGCGTTGCTCGGCGGGCCACATGTGCTCGCCATCCATTTCGTTGTCCCACCAGGTGTAGCCGAAATAGGTCGCGACCATGTTCGTCCCCGGATGCATGTGGCAGACCATGCACTGGCTGGACGGAATCGAGCGCGTGAACTGGTGGCGAATGGGATGTCCGGATTCGATTTCGCGGAATGGTGGGATCGGCGGTGGCGGTCTGTCCCAGATTTCCGGACGCAGCGTAGGCGCCGGAATGTTCCGGCGAACGATCGTTGGCGTAGACCACGTGGCAGGCGCTGCATCCGCTGGCGCGGTAGTCGCCGGCCTGATCGTTGGTGCCGGGAAACGACAACAGCGGATCGAGCAGGCGAGTCTTTTGCAATCCCAGAAAGACCGGATCGGTGCGCAGTTCGGTGCCGAAGCCGCGCTCGCTCAGTTTGATCTCAGGCTTGCCCGGCTCTTCTTCGAGGCTTGGATTCCCTACTTCCGGCTTTTTCTTGCTGCCGCGCTCGAAGACGCGCAAGCACGTTGCCGGGCTGCGAAATTTCCCAGCGCTGCAGCGGATCGAGATACGGCAGAATTCCTTTCTTGCTGATTTCTTCCGGCGTGGGCGGCGGGAAAGGTAAGCAATCGCTGCGGAGTGCCGTCGGGGCCGTAGCTCTCGCCGAAGTGTGGTGTCTTCAGCGGGAACGCACCGTTGTTGTAGAGCGCCGCGCCCCACAGCATGGCGCCGTGCGTCATCATGCTGGTTTGAACTTTTCTGACTTCGGCGGTGTGACAGCCGCTGGTGCCACAGGTTTTCTCCGCGACGCGCAGGTCTCCGGGATTGACGAAGCGGATGTAGTCCCAATCTTCGTTGAGCCACTGGGTGTAGGCGCGCGTCGGGATTGGCGGAGCGTGCGGGAATTGTCTGGGTTCCTCGGTTGAGGATGGGCTTCGCGCTTTGCCTGCGCGTATTCCGCGGAGTCTTTCGGCGCGTCGGCGGTCAGGCGGATTTCGGAATTGCCGCCGTGGCAGTCGGTGCATCCCAGGCGCACGGTGCCGGTGCTGTGCATGGTGGCGCTGTCGGTGGCGGTGTGGCAGGTGATGCAGCCGGCGGATTTGCGGTCGGCTTCGGCTTGGGATTGCAGGAGGAGGACATCGGCTCGGCGTCTGAGCTGTGAGCGCGGCTTGGGGTCAAGAATGCCAGGGCTAGCGCGATGAGGAGACAGGAGCGCCGGGTTGGACGATTTGCGCCGCATTCGAAATTCAAATCACCATTTATCAAGACTTTTTGCCACTGCCTCGCGGGCGAGGGCGCCCGCGCCACATTAGACTCTTCAGAACTGAAACTTTATTTTGGCGAAGACTGAGAATAGAGTCTTGCCGTTGTAAATCTCTTCGAAACCTCTGGCCTGGAACCAGCGACGATACGCCGCCCGTGAGCACAATGTTTTCGCTGAGCGGAGGACGGTATTCCACGCCCATGCCCAGGTCGGTGCCGATGCTGTGGCGAATCGGACGCTGGAACAGCAGCAAGTTCGAGCGGTTCGGTCCGATCGAAACGTAGATAGTTGCCGTTTACGAATGCGCGCAGCTTCGGCGTGACGTTGAAATCCGCGCCCAGGTTGAACAAATAAAGGCCGGGATTTACGAAGTTGGCCTGGCCTTCTTCTTTGTTCGAACGCAGGCTGGGCAGAAGGCTCGACGGGATTCATCAGAGCGATGCCGGTCCCGGTGAGGCGAAGGCCTTCGTGGTCCCAGAAACTGAAGTCGCTGCCGGCGAAGTGAGTGTCGTCCACGATGGTGTCGAAGCCGTGGGCGGTGCCGTCGGTGCGAGACGCTCCGGAGCGGTTGCTGGAATCGCCGGAGGCGTAGAAGAAACGATGCACGGTAGCGGACCCAGTCTTTGTCCACGGAGACTTCGACGGCAGCCATGCGGGCGTTGATGTCGACGCGGCGTCCGGCGATGGGATTGAAGTCGTCGTGGCCGAGGGCCTGGTAAAAAGCATGGCTGAGATTGATGCGGCCGATATGTCCGTTGCTGGCCCATCCCAGGTAGTAGGCGCGGATGGCGTGGGCATTCACGTTCGCCATTCACCACCGCGCCGACGGGCGCGGGACGGACCAGAAATCCGTTGTCGTCGTAGTGAATGCTGGCGTCGTCGCGGTTGTAGTGAAAGCTGAATTCGGTGGTGTAGCCCTTGGCGAGAAAATCCTGGATGTAGATGTTCGCGACGTAGACCTGCTGTCCGCGACTTTGAAATGTGTTCAGGCCGCTGTTCGTATTTTTCTCGAGGAAGTTGAACCAGGCGAGATTGTAGGCCAGGCGGTTGGAACGCAGATTGCCGAAAAGCCGTACTCCGGGCTGTTCTTCGGAGAAGAGGAATCCGCGAAAGTCGCTGGTGAACTGCTGGATGCCGGCGCGAACAGAAACGAAATCGTAGTTCGGACTCAAGTCGCGGATCTTGGCTTCGACGAAAGCTTCCTGCAGGCCGATGTGAGTGTCGAAGCGGTTGATCCCTTCCCGCGGGATCTACGTTAACGATGCCGCGCTCGCGGGTCTGCAGGAAGTTGAGGTTGATCTCGGGCGTGAAGCGAACCCGAAAATCAACCGGGCGAAAAGAAGTATCGCCGCGGAACAGGTCGAAAGAGAAACGCAGATTTTGAGTGAGCAAGGCCTGCTCGCCGCGTCCGAAGAAATCGCTGCTGTCGGGACGCTCGGTGTCCACACCGCTGGGCAACGGGCAGGCGGCGGCCGTCCACGGCGGTTTCGCTGGTGCCGGTGAAGTTGAAAAACCAGCGCTGGCCGAAGATGGGATAGTCGCCCTTGAGCCGATTGCGATTGAACGGATCGTACCAGTGACCTCTTCACGTAGGGCGCGTCGCGCTGCTGTTCGTAGCGGCGCCACTCGGGCATGGCGGTGTCCCAGCGATCGGGCTCGGGAGAGAAGTTCGCAGATGCAGGCGGTATTTGTTCCGCTGACGATTCCACGGCGATGACTTCCGGAGCTCGGACCATTCAGGCCCGGATAAGGCGTGGTTGGAGCGACTGCGGCCGGCGAGTGCGCGGCGTACCAGGCAAACCTGACGGTCCCTTGTTCTCGGGAGCGAGCGCGGTCAGCGCCTGCATCTGAAACTCTACAGTCGAAAGTTCGCGCTTGGTCAGTTCCAATCGAGGAATGGCCAGCGTCTTGAATCCCGGCTTGGCCAGCGTGAGCTTCGTAGATCCCAAGTCTCGACATCGCGCAACCGGAAGATCCCTTCCGCGCCGGTGATGGTTTCATATTTTGCGAACCGGAGTCCAGATTGCGCAGATCGAGTTGCACACCGGGAACGGCCCTGGCTCTGCTGGTCCCGAACGATTCCCTGCAAGCGACATGAAATCTGACAGGACGATGCTCCGGAATCTGGCGATCGGATCCGGTTTGCGAGTTGGATTCCTGCGCCTGGACGATGATCAAAGACACCGGAGCGCAAGCAGGCAGAGAGCAACCGGCACACGCAGTCGTGAAGCATGCGGCCGATCTGGACGACAGAAACACATGCCAGCATCGGCTTGTCAGCACCCGTCGCCACCATCCCGAGAGAGAGTTATGTCTTTTCGTACCATAGCGATTCTTCACAAGCAACATAACTGCGGACAGTGACTTCGGTTTGTCACTGGTATCGACACAGGAAACCATAACGCTGCACCGACTTGTTAAACTCGCCGGACGAGGGAGTGCGAACATGTCGCAGGCGGCAACGGCAGTCGAAGGAGAACGGGTCGGGCGGTGTGGCGATCCGTGCGTGATGGTCATTTTTGGCGCGGCCGGCGACCTTACCCGCCGTAAGTTGATTCCATCGCTCTACAACCTGGCGAAATACAAGCTGCTGTCGCGTGAGTTCGCAATGATCGGCATCGCGCGGAACCCGATGACCACCGATGAATTTCGCGCCAAGCTGGTGGCGGACCTGAAGGAATTCGTGGATGGCCCGATCGATGCCGACCTGCAGGAGTGGTTTGAGCGGCATGTGTTCTACATCACCGGCGAATTCGCCGACCAGAGCACTTATGAGCAGCTGAAGGAACTGCTACAGAAAGTCGATACCGACTACTCCACTCACGGAAATTATTTTTACTATCTTGCTACAGCGCCCGATTTCTTCGGTCCCATCGTGCAGAAACTGTCCGCCACCGGGTCTGATGACGGAAGAAAATCATCAGTGGCGGCAGGGTGATCGTCGAAAAGCCGTTTGGCCGCGACCTGGATTCGGCGCGGGCGCTGAACCAGCAATTGCTCAAGGAAGTGGACGAGAAGCAGATTTACCGCATCGACCACTACCTGGGCAAGGAGACGGTGCAGAATATTCTGGCCTTCCGCTTTGCCAATGGAATCTTCGAACCGATCTGGAACCGGCGCTACATCGATCATGTGCAGATTTCCGTGGGAGAGACCGTCGGCGTCGAACAACGCGGCGGTTACTACGATACTGCCGGAGCGCTGCGCGATATGGTGCCCAACCACATCATGCAACTCATCAGCCTGACCGCGATGGAGCCGCCGATTTCCTTTCAGGCGGACGCGGTGCGCGACGAGCAGGCCAAGATTTTGCACGCGGTGCAACCGCTCAGTTCCGAAGACGTGCTGACGCGGACGGTGCGCGGACAGTATGGCGAGGGCGAAATCGCGGGCCAGCATGTTCCGGCCTATCGATCGGAGCCAGGCGTGCCGCCGGATTCGCGTACTGAAACTTTTGTCGCGGTGAAGCTGCAGGTGGACAACTGGCGCTGGGCGGGCGTTCCGTTCTATCTGCGCACCGGAAAACGCATGGCCTCGCGCAGCACCTACATTGTCATCCAGTTCCGGCGCGCGCCTTTTGTGCTCTTCCGCGATACCGAAGTGGAAAAGCTGATGCCCAATCAACTGGTCTTGCATATTCAGCCGGAGGAAGGCATTGCGTTACGCTTTGCCGCCAAGACGCCGGGGCCGATCATGCGCTTGGGAACGGTGGACATGGATTTTCAATACTCCGACTACTTCGGCAAGCAGCCCAGCACGGGTTACGAACGCCTGCTGCACGATTGCATGGTGGGCGACGCAACGTTGTTTCAACGTGCCGATATGGTCGAAGCAGGCTGGAGCGTTGTGAGTCCGATGCTGGATCTCTGGAAGGCTCTGCCTCCACGCAATTTTCCTAATTACGCGTCGGGCACGTGGGGACCGAAGGATGCCGAAGATTTGCTGGAGCGGGATGGTCGGCATTGGCGGAACTTCGAGCAGTGATGTGTGGGAGCTGACTCGGGAAGGGCACGACTTCAGTCGTGCCACAAAGAGTACTGGGACGAAGCGGCTTTAGCCGCTGCGGTTCGCTTGTCTGCTTGAAGGTTGCTTGTATCGAAAGAAGCTTAGACGTCATGCAAACCGAGGATCAAAGCCAACCTCAGCGGCTAAAGCCGCCGGGCACTGCAGGTCGCAGGGCGGCACGAGTGAACTCGTGCCCTTCCCGGTTCGTGTCTCGTCGTCTCTGATCTCAGCTACTTGCTCTTCATGCATCGTACACGCCGTCCCAGTCTGCTTCAGGGGCAGTTTCCATGAATTCCAGGGCGCGCTGCAGGAAGATTTGCGTTGGACCATCTTCAGGAAATGATGCGAGCAGCTCTCCGAAGCGTGCCGGCCGCGTCGCGCCAGTTCTGCGCGTGATACGCCTTCATGGCGCTCTCGAAGCGGGTTATCAGCGCCTCGTATTTCGGTCTGGCGGCGACTAGGTCCATCAATTCGTACACGACGACCGGCTGATGTTTGCCTTTCACGCGGATCCGGTCCAGTTCGCGGCAGACAAAATGTTCGGCAACTTCTTTGTAGGTTCCCTCGCTGATGACGATGCGGGAGCGATATTGCTTGGTCATGCCTTCCAGGCGCGACGCCAGGTTTACGTTGTCTCCCATCACAGTCCAGGCCAGACGCTTGGCCGATCCCATGTTTCCGACGTTGACCGGCCCGGTGTTGAGACCGATTCCGATGGAAATTTCCTTCCGCCCTTCCGACTGCCACTTTGCAGTTGAGTTTGTCCAGGGTCTGAAGCATTGCGAGGGCGCAGTGGCAGGCACGCAGAGCATGGTCACTCTGCGGATATGGCGATCCCCAGAAGGCCATGATGGCGTCGCCGATGTATTTGTCCAGCGTGCCCAGGCTCTTGAAGATGACCTCGGTCATTTCTCCCAGGTATTCGTTCAGCAGGCGCACCAGTTCGTCGGCGGTCATGCCTTCGGAGAGGCTGGTGAAGCCGCGAATGTCGCTGAACATCACCGTCAGATCCTTGGTTTCGCCTCCGGGACGAATGTATTTCTGCGGATCTTTTTCGATCAAGCGCAATCACGCCGGGTGACAGATACTGCGAGAAGGTCTTGCGGATCTTCCGCTTTTCGCGTTCCTCGAAGATCATGCGAAAGCTGGTGATCACGGCGTAGTTTGCCACCAGCGTGCCGGCGGGAATTACGAAGCTGAGCCATCTTCCCATCGCGGCAAAACTGAAATAGACAAACCATCCGTACAACGACCAGCGCGCAACCACAGAGAGCGTGGAATACGAGCGGCTTGATGCGCGCGAACCAGGCGCCGAAGGCCAAGGCCGAACAGCACGATGAACGCGGCGTCGATCAGGTCTTCGCGAATGCCGCGTGTCAGAAACGTGCGTCCGGGCTCGGAGCTGTGCAGCAGGTTGTCGATGATGTTGGCGTGGACCTCTACTCCCATGTAGCTGGCGTTGCCGCTCTGGAAGGGCGTGTTGCGAAGATCGCCGATGGCCATGGCGGTGGCGCCGACCAGGACGATCTTGTCCTTTGAGCGCGGCTGGCGGAACAGTTCCGTCGATTACGTCCGCCATGGAATATTGCTGATAGGTCCGGTAGGGGCCGGTGTAGTTGATGAGAGCGGTGCCGTCACGCGACGGCTGTAGCGTGCTTACCGAACTGAATGCGCTCCAGGCCGGTTTCGGCGATGTAGGCGGCGATTTCCTGGTCGGGAATGCTTTCGTATTCACGCACCGACTGCAGCGCCAGCGATGGAAAGAAATCCTGGTCCTGGTAGCGCATGATGAGCAGGGCGTGGCGCAGCGTGCCGTCGGGATCAGGATTGATATCAATGAATCCGTACGATGCACGCGGCCTCGGCCAGCTTCGCGATGTTGGCCTCGGCCCCGGCGGCGACGGTGCCACCGTTTTCGATCCAGACTTTGCCCATGTCGAAGTCACGGCCGTCTTTCGACTTCACCTTGAGCACCTGCGGAAATGCCTTGGCCCACGCGACGTTGAAATACTCTTCTGCCAGCTTGGGATCGGACAGCCGGGCGCGCTGCTCATCGAGAAACAGGTGTCCGAGCACGACGTTGCCGGATTGCTTCAGCGCCGCGGCGAAGGTAGCGTCCTGATCGCTGGCGACTTCGAGGTCTCGAATTTTCTTCAGGAACGACGGCGGAGCGCCAGGAGCAAGCTCAGCCTGGAGTTTCTGTAGAGCCGCCAGCGCCGAATTGCTTTCTGGAGTGGGAAAGGTGGCGTCGAAGGCGATTACGCGAGCGCCCGCACTCGGCGAGGCTCTGGACCAACTGGGCATAGGATTTTCGCGGCAGGGGAAACGATCCCAGCTTCTGAAGAGTTCTCTCGTCGATGCCGACGATCACGATGCGATCGTCGTGCGGGCGCGTGCCACGCAGGGCAAAGCGCAGGTCCAGGGTGCGAAGCTCGATGTTCTGGAGAAAAAGAAAGCCGGCGCGACGGTTGCCGCCGATGCCGGAAAAGGCAAACAGCAGAAGCCCGGCGACCGTCACCAGCACGGCCAGCGCGAGATCTACCTGACGGGCTGAGACTCGGCCCAGCCGCGCCGACCATCCCCGATTGGACTTGCGGTGTCATCCCGGATAGGTCCGGTAAGAACTTGAGCCACCTGAAACCTTCAAACCCGGCTTACTTGTTACATTGCTTCGGTGGCACGCCCACCGGACATCCCGGGATTCGGGCGCACCGGCGCGGTCGTCGTTCCGCGATCGACGGCGAAAGTAAGACCGACGGCGGCTCCCGCAAAGGCGCCCAGGATCAATGGCCAGTGCCAGGCGCTGGTCGCTCCCGCGATCGCCGCCGACAAGGGCAGGTCAGGAACATTGGTGGATCTCGATGCTCGCGCGCTGCACATCACCGCGGCGTCGGCTGCGACTGGTAGCCGGCTGGAGGAATTTCGCTCGTGATCTCGACCATCTGCCCGGCGTTCAGGGTTACGGCATTGCTGGGATTCGCGGCGTTCGAGGAATTATTCATCGCGTGAGCGCCGTCCAGCGGCGTGACCGTCACGACTCCGGTGTAGCAGATTACGGTCGTTTTGTTATTGCCGTACTCGACGTAGAAGTCGGTGCCGACTCACGCCGATGACGGCGTTCGGGCGTGTGCACTTCGAATTTTCCGTTGGGCTGCGTGATCTTCACGACTTTGCTGCGCAGACCGGCCGGCGTTCATCTCCAGCGAAGTCTGCTGGGACGCGGCATCATGCTGCAGCACGCGCAATTCGCTGTTCGAGCCCACGCTGAGGATGGATCCGTCATCCAGGCCGGCGCGCACCCGTACCGCTCGCGGCGGTCTTGAGCAGGTCATTCCAGTCGAGTTCGTCTTTGGCTTTGGTGGCCTGTTCGTTTTTGGTGGCGGCAGGAATCAAAGCGTTGATCTCACCCGCGCGTTGTCCGGCTGCGGGCGACGCCTGGCGGGCAAGGAGACATCAAGAGGCAGAGCGCTGCGGCGATCAGACGTTTTAAGGTGTCCACAATGATTCCCTTTCCCAGGCAGTAGCCTTATTTATTGGGCTTAGCCGAATTGTGCCAGAGCAGCAAGGAAAGTCAACGTTACGGAGCCCTGGGAGTGACCATTGTGGTTACACGAAGGTAACGGTCCTGTCGTTCTCGAGCCCGCGGCGTATTAAATTCCTTGCAGCGGCGAATCATCGCGAGAAAGAGATCCCATCTGGCGTTATCGAAACCCATTGCAGCCTGACGCAGCGATCCAAGACGGCGTTGGCTTGCCGTGATGCTCCCTGGGATTGCTCTTGCTGCAGTCTGTCGATTTCATGCGGCGGGGGCAGGTCACGATGGCAACCGTTCCGCCCACCGGCGACGCCTACACCGCTCACCTCGGCTGACGTCCAGCAGGTGGTTCAGGACGCCGCCCAATCCGCCGACGCTCCGCTGGTCATCGCGGTTGCCGACCGCGCGGGAAAAATTCTGGCAGTGTTCCGCAATGCCACCGCGCCTGTGACTTCCACCGGTAATTTCGGAGCTACGGTCGACAGCAACGAACTGGCCGTGGCACTGGCTCGCACTGCGGCGCTGTTCAGCAACAATCAGGCGCCGCTTTCGAGCCGTACGGTGCGCTTCATCAGCGGCATCCATTTTCCGCCGGGAGTTTCGAACGCGCCCAACGCGGACTTATACGGAATCGAAAACACGAATCGCGGCTGCCCGCTCAATGCCACTTTCCTGGCGGGACAGAGTGTCGATCCTTCGCGTTCCATCGACGGGCTGAATCCGGGCTTGGGAGTAATCACCGGCAAGGCGGATGTCGACGACAGCAATCCTGCGGCAGTGAATCCCGGAGGTGTGCCGCTTTTCAAGAACGGATCCGCAGTGGGAGGGATTGGAGTGGTAAGCACGTCGGCGGAAGTGGCAGAGTTTGCCGCTTTCTCCGGCGCTTCGCAAGCCGGCTTTCTGCCGACCGCGGCACAGCTTCCTCCGCCCGGCGTGGTAATTATCGGCGGCATTGCGTTGCCCTTCGTAAACCAAACCACGCTGCCCAATGGAATTAGCCCCGGATCCTCAACCGGAACTTTCATTGTGGGACCAACCGCGGGCAGCTCTGCCGCCCGAGGGCGATCTGGTGGGTCCCGTCGGGGGAGCGTCCGGACTGACGCAAAACGATGTGGCGACGATTATCAATCAAGCTGTTGCGACGGCAAATTTGACGCGGGCGGTGATTCGTCTTCCATCCGGTTCGCGCACGCGGATGACGATCGCCGTAGCCGATCTTGACGGCACGGTGCTGGCTTTGCATCGCATGCCCGACGGAACCGTCTTCAGCATCGACGTCGCGGTGGCGAAGGCTCGCAATGTCATCTACTTCAGCAATCCGGCAGGAACTCCAGATTTGCCTGGCGTTCCGGCTGGCACCGCAGTCACCAATCGAACCATCAGCTTCGGCGCTCAGCCCCTCTTTACACCCGGCATTGATGGTTCTGGTCCTGGACCATTCTTCAACTTGTTTACGTTCGATGTGGCTCATCCGTGCACCCAGGGCTCGCAAGCCTGCGAATGCCAACCAGAATGGAGTCGTCTTCTTTCCCGGCAGCCTGCCTCTCTACAAGAATGGCGTGCTGGTGGGAGGACTGGGCGTGAGCGGCGACGGTGTAGACCAGGACGACTTCGTAACCAATGCCGGCGCCAAGGGGTTTGAGGCGCCTACCGCGATTCGCGCCGATCAGGTGGAAATCGATGGAGTACGGTTGCCGTATCAGAAGTTTCCCCGCAATCCCACCGAGTGAGGCGCGTTCTGCCCCGTTCTCCACGGACTTGCATCAGCTTCGCGTAAATTGCTCGATCAGCTCTCGATGTTGAGGATAGAGCTTGACCAACTCCGAACGCTTCCCCAGTTCGAAATCCGCGAAATCAAAGCCCGGCGCGACGGTGCATCCGGCGAGCGCGAATGATTTTGGATCTCGCACTTTGGACGCGAACCAGCAACCGGCATTAACGACTGCCTGAAAAACTTCGCCGGCTACAGGGTCGCTCCCGAGGTGAATCTCCGAATGAGCGCCGCCCGGTTCGATGACGTGTACAACAATTGTGCCGCCGGTGTGAAAATGCCACAGTTCGTCTGAACGCAGACGATGAAAGGCAGAAAAGTTCTCCCCCTCAAGCAGGAAGTAGATCGCTGTCGAAACCAACCGTGCCCCCGTGAACTCCGGCGGCAGGGCTGCTTTGGCGATAGAAAGCTGCGAACGATAGGTTTCGCAATAATATCCACCCTCGGGATGAGTGACGAGATTGAGTTTGTTGATCCAGTATTGGGCGGTTGCGGTCATGCGGGCTCTATTCTAGGCGAAGACAGAAAGCCGCGGGGCGAGTCGCCCGCGATCCCACGGACCACACAGTCGGTGGCCGAACTTGCGGCTTCAGGTTTGCTGGTGTACAAACCTTGCCATGAATCGGCTTTGGATCGGGGTATTGTGTGGCGTCGCCTTCGGAATCGTGGATGTCCTGATGACGGTTTTCGGGAAGCATCCCGAGATGACGAGGACGATGCTGCTGCAGGCTTTCTCCAGCCGCTTTGCCATCGGAGTGCTGGCTGCGACGGTTACGCTTCCCGTGCATCCGATTCTGGCGGGCGCGATTGTAGGTGTGTTGATCAGCCTTCCCGATGCGTTCGGATTGCATTCCTATGCCGGGGTCCTCGGCACCGGCCTGCTCTTTGGCGCGCTGACGGCGTGGGCCGACCAAGGTCTGGGGAAATTAGTATGCCGCTTTCCTACAACCGGATTGCGGGCCAGAGCGTGGAACGGCTTGCCGCCCTCAGTGATGGAGTCTTCGCGGTCGCCATGACCTTGCTGGTCCTCGACCTGCGAGTGCCGGTTATGGAAGCGGTCCACAGCGAGCACGATCTATGGCACGGTCTGGTCGCGCTCTCGCCACGGCTGCTCATGTACATGATGAGCTTTATGACACTGGGAATTTTCTGGATCGGCCAGCAAACCCAACTCAACCACCTTGCGCGCTCCGACCGCAGCCTTTCGTGGATTCACATCCTTTTTCTGTTTACGGTTTCGATAACGCCGTTCTCGACTACGCTTCTCGCCGAATTTCCGGAATATCGCACCGCGCTGGTCGCTTATTGGGTAAATATCCTGCTTCTGGGGAGCACGCTCTATTTCAGTTGGGTTTGCGCAATGGGAACGGGATTGGTCAAGGACGACTTGCCGCCTGAAGTTCCAGTCGCAATCAAACGGCGCATCGTGATTGGGCAGGCGCTTTATGCCGCCGGCGCCCTGCTTTGCATCTTTAGTACTTACTGGAGTATTGCATTCATCGTGCTGGTGCAACTCAACTACGCGATCGCGCCATTTGGCAGGCGCTCCCGATCCTAAGTTTGAATCCGCTTATTTCGGCTTGACGCTGAAATGGCTGGCGATGCATTGCCATCTTCCTTGAAGGTTCATCCAGGTATCGGTGAACCGGCCACGGCGCTCCCACGATTTGCCTTTGTCAGTTCCCTTTTCGTAATAAGCACCGGTTACCACAGCGGTGTTTCCGTAGTAGTGGACCACCATGTCTGTGGACTGCAGAACGTCGGGACGATAGGACTTGTCTGCGACCGAGGCAATCATCTGAGCCTTGTTGTACAGCGTGCCCTCGGCCACGGTCATGACGAAATCATCGGCCAGCAGAAGCCGTACGGCTGGAGCGTCGTTGTTCAATTCGGCGCGGTTCCACAGATTCTCCATGGCGATGATCTTTGAGGAATCCTGTGCGAGGGCGAGAAAGGGCGCAATCAGCCACAGGGAGGCGACGACAAGCGTTCGTTTCATAGAAGCTCCTGAGTCGCTTTCGAGGTCAAAGTATATCGGAAGAGAATCACGATCCGGGCCGCGGAATGAGACTTTAAACGGAGAATACGTCGGGGGGCGACGGACCGTGCCCGAAAGCCCGTTGCTGGACTTTGGCTGGAGCCGCCGGCCCCCGACAACTGCAGTAGAAATGCGGGAGACTTATTTTTTCTTCTTTGGGGCCAGAGTGCGAACGTAGGTGATGGCTGCCTGGATTTCTTCGTCCGTGATATTGCCTTTGAAGCCCGGCATGTTGCCTTTCCCGTCGGAAACGGCCTGGATCAACTCGGCGTCAGGCTTTTTCTGGACTTCATCAGACCGAAGGTCGGCCACCTTCAGACTTTTTCCCACCGCTGTACCGGAGCCGTCCGCTCCGTGGCAGGTGATGCATTTCGATTTGAAAACCGTGGCGCCGTTTGGGGCGTCCTGACCCACTGCCGGTGTCGCGCCAGCAGTGATGCTAACCACGATAGGTGCGATGAGTGTAAAGCTCCCAATGTTGGCGAACGTTTCTCGAAGTCTCATATTCCCTCGAACCATGTGATGGCCAGCCAATCTCTGCGCCGGCGCCGCGAAACCACGACATTCTATTGTTTAGTGTCCGCCAAAGCAACGGCCTCGGAATGAGCACCGGCCTTGTGGCCGGACGGAAATCGGGTGACTAAGATGACATCCAACGCTACAGGTTTGTTCAGCATAAGCGCCATTCCCCTGGGTCAACAGCGTACCCTGCGGCGTACGCCATAGGGCAGACACCTTTCGTTTCCATTCTTATCATCGCAGGCATTCAATCGACCGCAAGGCCGGCGGTGAGCTTATGGCATCCCCTGAAATCCCGTCTCCGAATCCGTCACGAACCTCGCCACAATGGCAACTGGAGTACGAGTTGGCCTTGCGGGAAACCGATCAGAAGATGCTTTTCAAAAGAGTAGAGATCGCCGAGGCGGCGCTCCTCAACCGGCGGGAATCCCTCGACCATGAGTCTGACTCGTTCCAACGAACCGAAATTGAGATTGCCCTGTCAAAACTTCGCCTGCTGAAGAGGGAAATACTTAACTTTTGAGGCAGAAGACGCAAAATCGTTTTTGCCGCCCCGTCCTGACCTGCAGCCTTCGGGCTTTCCGCAATTACACCGCTCGCCCTGGTGTAGAATCCTAGCTGGGTAAGGCATCACTCCCTCTTCCGTCCGCCCCCTCTATTTTCGTTCCGACCGCGCTATTTGCTTTAAAACTGGACAAACGAAAGAAAACGATATAAAAAGAAAGCGGATTCATAAGCCCCGATTCAGGGACGAGACGTGCTTAACGAAGAACGCCGGCGTGCAATCATCGAAACTCTGGAGCGGGACGGCCGTGTGCTGGTCACGGACATGGCCCGGAAATTCGATACCTCCCAGGTCACGATCCGAAAAGATCTCGAAATCCTGCACGCCCATGGACTTGTGCATCGCACCCACGGGGGCGCACTACCGGCCCGCGAAGGGGCGCTGGAAGACCCCACGCTCCGGGAAAAAGAAAAGCTCCACCGCAAGGAGAAGCTTAGAATTGCGGCCGCCGCCGCGGCCCAGGTGAAAGAAGGCCAGGTGGTGATCCTGGATTCCGGCACCACTACCACGGCCATCGCACGCATGTTGCGCAACTTTCATAACATTACGATTATCACCAACGCGTTGAATATTGCAGCCGATCTCACTGGAGCGCCGGTCGAAGTGATCCTGACCGGCGGCACTCTGCGCAAGAACTCGTTCTCCCTGGTGGGACCGATTGCCGAGGAGACGCTGCGCGGCCTGAATGCCGACATTCTCTTTCTCGGCGTCGACGGCTTCGACGTGCAATACGGGTTGAGCACGCCCAATCTTCTGGAAGCAAAGGTAAACCGGGTCATGGTCGAGGTCGCGAAGCGTACCGTGGCTGTGTGCGATTCGAGCAAGTTTGGCAGGCGCAGCTTGTCCTTGATTGTTCCACCGACGGCGTTGCAGGAAGTCATCACGGACCACGGCATCCCCAAGTCCGACCTGAAGGCGCTTAAAAAGATGGGGATTGAGGTGATGCTTGTCTGACCATCAGAAGGCGAATTCGTCCAGGCAGGGGAACTTTAACGGTGCCCACTCGCTGGCCGAAATCCTTTCCCAGCCTGAATTCTGGGGACGTTGTGTCGAAGCGCTGAACCGTGAAGGCTCGCTGGAGCGGATACGGAAGCCTTTTCAGTCCGCGAGCGAGTGGCTGTTCGTCGGATGCGGATCGAGCTACTACATCGCTCTCGCGGCAGCTGCGTCATGGAGCCGGATCACCGGCATGCGGGCGCGGGCGATCGCGGCGTCGGAATTATTACTCTTCCCTGAGATCGTGCTGGCTGGTTCAGACGACGTCGCCGCCGTGGTTATCTCCCGTTCGGGCCAAACTTCCGAGGCGGTACGAGCCGCACAACTGCTGGAGCGCGAGAAAGACATCCGTGTTCTCGCGGTCACAGGCACGCCGGATCAGCCGCTGGAAAAAACCGCTACCGCGACTCTGCCGCTGCTTCCCTGCGAGGAGCAGAGCACCGTGATGACCCGGTCATTCACCTCCATGTTGCTTGGGCTGCAATACCTGGCAGCGTGCGTGGCTGCGGACGCCGCGCTCTTAAAGTCGTACGGCCAAGTCCCCGAATTAGCGCAACTGGCTCTGGACAGAATGCACTTTCAGGTTCGTGATTTCGTCGGATCGCGACAGTTTGCCGATTACGTCTCGCTGGGCCAGGGACCGTTCTACGGACTGGCTTGTGAAACCGCCCTCAAGGTCACCGAAATGTCAGTGTCTTACGGACAGAGTTTTCACACTCTTGAATTTCGGCATGGTCCCAAATCGATTGTCGGGCCAGAGACTCTGATCATTTTCCTGTTGTCCGATCAGGGTTACGACGCCGAGTGCGAAGTTCTACAAGAGATTAAAGGCTTGGGTGGAACGACTCTGACGGTCACAAATCGCGCGGACGAGCGGGCTCGATCATCGTCAGATCTCCTGATCGAGCTGGACTTCGATGTGCCCGAACTGGCTCGCCTGACGTCGTACATTCTTGCCGGGCAGCTGACTGGCCTCTACACTGGGCTTAAGAAAAATCTTGATCCCGACAATCCGCGAAATCTGAGCCGGGTTGTGATGATTGATGAAGCCACCTCGGCAGAACAGCCCGAACCTGCAAAATCATGATGCTGGTTGATTGCTTTCATCGTATTGCCAATAAAGTATTTCAGTGAAGTAACCAAAACAGTGGTTACCAAAGAAATAGCAAAAGTCGCGGAAAACTAAAGTGTGCCCGTAGCCCGTTCGGGCTATTCTCATACCTCCCCTCCCACGGTAGGATGCTGTTGAACAATCTTTCGGGGGAGGGCTTGTTCGACGAACGTCCCACGACTCAACGAGTCTGGGACGTTTTGTTTTGCACTCTCAGAGGGCCCCTTGGATCTGCGAGGAAATCAGCATTTCGTACCCAGACCGGGTTTATCTCCAAAATGATTAAGGCCGATAAATTATCGATGCGACCCTTCCTTCTGATGGTCTTATTTCTCAGCGCATTGACACGCTGGCACAGGACAACCGGCCGGCTAGAGGACCGTTCGCCCTCGCCGGTATTTACAGACGACTTTTCCGGCGGAACGCTGGACAAAACCAAGTGGTTTATCGATACGGGCAAAGCTCCGGGAAATATCGCCGGCGTAAACGCCGGGCACGCTCAGCGCGGACCACGTTGACGTCTCGACCGGCATGCTGCGCCTTAAGCTTACGCAGAACATATCTGGTGGACTGGCCACATCGGTCGGATCCGAGATTCGCTCGAAACAACTATTCGGATACGGGACTTACGTGTGGATAGCTCGGGCCGCTTCAACCTCGGCCACGCCTCACGGAACAGGTTCCGCCGTCTCCGGCACGGTCACGGATGTATTCAATTTCATCGATGACAGCAAAACCGAAATCGATTTTGAGTATCAGGGACAAACTCCCTCAACGCTCGAGATGACGAATTACTCGACCGTGTCGCACAATCAGAGCACGTCCACCCCGGTCCCTGGCGCGGACAGCAGCTTTCACGAATACAAGTATGTATGGACTGCCGCGAAAATTGAGTTCTACGTCGACGGGAACCTGGTTTCGACCCACACCGAACACATTCCGTCGGCGCCGGCGGCAATCCTGATCAATCTGTGGGGAACAAACTCAAAGTCGTTCGGCGGCGTTGCCACCGATGGCGCTACCAGCTATCTGTATGTGTCGTCGGTTTCGTACACGCCTTTGCCATAACCGGCGCGAAGCACTCCCGGTGAGGCAGGCCTGTTTTCGACACAGGGTCTACGACGGCCTGCCTCCTCGAGCAAATGCCGGGTCTCTCGAGCCTCACTGCACCACGATCTTGCCGGTCATCTTCGGGTGCACCGAGCAGTAGTACGGATAGGTGCCCGCCGTGGCAAAGGTGTAGGAAAACTTTTCGTCGGTGTCCCGCACCTTGGACTTGAAGACTCCCTCTGTGCTGACCACCGTGTGTGGAATGTCATCGCGGTTAGTCCACGTGACAGTTGTGCCCACGGGAACGGTGAGAGTATCCGGTCCGAAACTAAAATTGTCGATTTTGACTTCGGCATTTGCCGCGGAGGGCTGGTCGTTTGCGCCGACTGTGGCCGCCCCCGCAAACAAAAGCAAAGCTGCAATCAGTAAAGGCATTACCAAACCTGCAATCGAAACATTCTTCCTCGTCATGTTCTGTTCCCTTTCTGGATTTAATCTTCGTGCGTGATCGTTTACGACTGGCTCGGATCTTCCGCGATCTACCCGAGCGATGAGTCAACAACCGCCAGAGAATGGCGCCGTTGAACGTAGTTGACATCGGTAATTCCCAGCACACTCCTCAACCGCTCGGCCGGTACTTTCATCGGTCCGGGAGAATCCGCCTTACCCGGTTGCGGTTGTGGAAACGCCGTTGACATCGCGGTATGGAAGGTCACGTTGCCTTCGACCTTTTGCATGGTCTGGTGGATGTGACCATTCAGCACGGTCACCGAACCGAACTTTTTCAGGTAGCCGAGGGCTTGCTCACTGTCTTGCGTGCCCCAACCCCATTCCGGGTATACCGACCACAGAGGGATGTGCGCGAAAACAACAATCGGCGTGCTGTGCTTCAGGTGCTTGACGTCCTTCTCCATCCATTCGAGTTGTTCGCCGCCGAGTGAACCCAGTCCACCGGCCTTCAAGTTCAATACGTTCACCAGTCCGATGAAGTGCACGCCTTTCTTGTCAAAGCTGTACCATCCAGAACCCTGCGAACTCTTCCCGTATCGCTCGAGATACGATTTACCGTTGTCGTCGAGCACATCGTGTTCGCCGGGCACAAAGAAAACGTCTTTCGCATTGGCGCTTTTCAGGATCTGGTCGACATTGTCGAACTGCTCTTGTTTTGAGAGATGGCTGATGTCCCCGGTGTGCAGCAGAAACTCTGGCTGCTGCTCCAGCCCATTGATCTTGTCCACGGCCGCCTGCAGGGTCGCGACCACATCCGGATTGGCTGGTTTGTTAAAGCCCATGTGGCTGTCGCTGATCTGCACGAAGCTGAAGTCACCTTTGTGAACATGTCGTTCCGAAGTTTTCGCGAACGCACGAGACATCGGAACGCCGCCGCTCATCGTCCACACCAGCCCGGTACCTGCCCACGCCATGCACTTCAGAAAGCCGCGCCGGTCAATGCCGTCATTGTTAAGATCCTGCAACTGCTGATCGATAAGGTCTTGCTTTCTTGTCAGTCATCTCTCCTCCGTGGATTGGTAAGTTCTCAGTGGATAACTGGCGCGATCTGTTTTTATTCCCACAGCTGGATTTTTTCTGAAATGCCGGGAAAATGAGGTCGCACATTTTGCAATCGGTTGGCTATTCCTAGCCGGGACCATTCACGCCGCTGAGAAAACCGCCCAGGTGTCCGGTCAGGGCGATGATCGCGACACCCAAGACTTCAATTGCCCAGCGATAGCGTGGCAAGACTACTGCCCGCCGACGGGCCCGAAAATGTACCCACCACACCAGCCAGATCATCCCGCTTGAGATGAATCCGAATATCAGGTGCAGCAAAAGGATGCCTTTCAACGTCTGTCCCTCGAGTTGTAGTTGCCATGCGAGTACACCAGTCGCAAGAACCGGCAGAGTCGAAATCGCTGCCACGAGGAGGTTGTAGTAGGCTGCGTCTGCGAAGCTCGCGCGCTTCGTCCAGTGGGCTGCGAGATCGAATGCCACCGCTGTGATAAAGAGCGCGATTGGAAAATGAATCAGCACGACATGTTGCGCGTGCCTGGCTAACAATACTGTCTTGGGATCGAAGGGATTTATCATTGCCGGACTCGTTCCTGGATTTTGTTCCGCGTGGTTCCGAAGTCCCACGCTGTGAGTCTTGCGTTCTGTTCCGTCGGAGCATGGGGCAATGGCACGAGAGCATGTCTCGTGCCGCACCCCAGGCATGACCCTAGTTTCTGGACATCGAAGATGTGTTGTTGACGCCGGCGCGGCTCTCGATGGCCATCTTCACCGCACGATCACCGGGCAGTTCCACATACATGACGTGCCTTTTCAGATCGACCTGGACCGTGTGATTGAGCGTGAAAACGGAGGGCAGACCATCGAAAGCAGATTCGTAGCTGGTTTGGTAGACGGTCTCTCCCAATCGTATGCCGATTTCATAGGAGTTCACCGTCGGCTGTAGTGGCGCGTCGGAAGGGTCGCCACCGTCATAGTCAGTTCGGGTCTCGTGGCTCTCGACGCTGACGACGGTAGCAGGTTGATATCCGGAATCCGTAGAGGCATGCATACTCGTTAACAGCGCACCGGACAAGATTGCAGACAAGCAAAAAGCGATTTTTCATATCTCCTCCATGAGGCGCGGGATCGTTGATGTCCAGCGCTCATGATGGATAACTGACCTGGCGCTGTTTTATTCCGCCGGAGAATTGTTTGTTGTCGTGTTCGATGGGGACGGCTGCTGGACGAGAAAATTTCGACGAATTCGTACAGCGGCCGAGGAAAGCGCGGGAGTCGCTACAGTTCTCGCCACAGTCGAAGCGCAATCGAATGAGGTGATACATTAAATGCTTGCGTTTCAACATGCCCGGGTGGCGAAACTGGCAGACGCACGGGACTTAAAATACTCAAGCCAGAATCGTATCCGGACGGGCAATTGTTTTAGATCATGCACTTTCACGCACTTACCTTCTGCACTCATAACCACCGCCGTTTGTTCCGAATCGTTCCGTGATGGTCGGTTTAGGTAGATTGGTCACGTTCTAGTCACGATCATTCTCTATTTTCTCGGTAACCAGAGTGTGCAACAGCCACGCTCACCCAACCAAGAGCGAAAACGCAAAGACGATTGACACGTCGCTTATCCTCAACCGATGGCGACCGAGACGATCGATCACTTCGAAGAAACCGACAAGCCGCAGAAATGGCACCGGCAGCGAGTGAAAGATGCAGCCGGTAAAAACGTCTACGAGACCGCGCGTGCTTACGACCTGTTCAAGCAATACGCTGCCATGGGCGCGAAACGGAGTTTCGTAAAACTTTGCGTTAAGGTGGGCAAATCTCGCCAATACATCGAGCGCCTCGCATCTCGGTGGAAATGGGCTGAACGCACCAGGGCCTTCGATAGCCACGTCTCCGACATCGAGACGGCCGCATTTATAGGGGAACGCCAGGCGATGGCCCGGCGTCAGGCCCAGCTAGCGGTCCTTGGGCAAAATATCGCGACCAGAGGCCTCATGCAGCTTCAAGAAGATCTCCAGGCTGAAGCTGCGAGGCGTCGCCTGAAGGTCCATGAGCTTGTCCGATTGTTAGAAGTTTCGACGCGGCTCGAACGGACGAATCGCGGCGAGCCCGACGAGGACCAGGTGGCCAGTATCACGGTCCATATCGAACAGCAGCGGCGCCCGCGCTACGAAGAAGCGGGATTCACCGACGAGAACGAAAAGTTGGACTCATGAGCATGGACATCGTCGCCGACGCGATTCTCGCGACCGCGATTGTCGCGCATCGAGGGAGCGTCATCCTGTTGCTTCCGGTCCTTCGTCCGCAGGCCCGCTTACTGTCCGGCGAAAAAGATTTCGTCATCAAGGTGCATTCACTAGTCGAGGGCGTCGCGGCAGATCAACGCTTTCGCCAAGGGTTCGCTCAGGAGCAACGATCTCCCTCCGGTCACACATTCGGGCCATCAACTCCGTCGGCGTTGCTGCGCTCGCCGGCACACGCCTTGGCGATGGCCGCGCGAGGCCTTTCGATCGCTCACCGCTTGGCTTCGGGAATTCGGGGAGAAGATCACCGCGTGGCACACGGCATCAACAGCATCGGCAGATCGTTGTGACAATGTTTTCGATTTTCGCGGCGAACCCGGGCGAACGCCGGATCCGGCCGAGTCCGACCAGCCGACGATCATTCCGACTGCCGCAAGAATCGGCGTCTGCGGCTACACGATGGAACTTCGAACGACTTGCAAGGACGGATTTCTGCGGGACGCCAGCGGGGCCGCGAGGGAGCTTTGTCCCTGGTGCCCGGGAAAGGCATGTGGGCGGATCTGCAAGCTGCGGCGTTGGCTGCAACCTCTTTTTAGCCTAGGTCAGTGTCTCAATTAGAGCTGGATGCAAGGCTCTGTTCGAGCGTGTGTGCAAACTCGATCTGGAGGCATCGTAGCTAAGAATGCTTTGGGCATGTAAGAAACTACTTTCAGTCGGCTCCAACGTCCGCGAAGGCAGGATCGAAGAAGATTACATTCGTGCCTTGAGAGTGCAGGAACGAATCTGCGCAGAGCATTCAGCGGTTCATTCCCAGTGAAACAGACTATTAGGCGAGCTTAGAACACCAAATTGGATGTTCTTTACCCCACCGCCAGGAGGGAGTCAGTTCCTCTGAACGGCACACGAGCGTGGATCGTGGTACCAGAGCCGGGGTGTGACTTGATGGAAAACTCACCGCTCACCAATTGCATTCGCTCTCGCATGCTGATGAGCCCGAGGCCGCGACGGTGGATGGCGTCTTGCGGGTCAAAGCCAACTCCCAGGTCGCTCACGGTCAGTTGAATCTCTCCCTCCGTACCGCACAGTTCTACTTTGAAGTGCCGCACGCCACTGTGCTTCACGGCATTCTGCAAAGTTTCCTGTAAGACTCGGAACAGACAAAGCGAGATTTCCTTGGGCACACTTCGCGGTATGTCCGTATGGCTGAAGTCAATCTCTACCTTCTGTTGCTCGGACAACTCTTTGCAGAAGCTCTTGGCTGCTGCCACAAGGCCCAGGTATTCGAGTTTTGAAGAATGGAGGCGGTGCGACAGGGCCTGAATGTCCGCGGCGATGTCCGAAAGGCGCTGGCTGGCGTGATGGATGTGATCGTGAAATTCAACTGCCGAGGGCGGAAGTTGTTGGTTCCATCGATCCAGCTCGATTGCCAACAGTGCCATTCGTTGATTGATGTCGTCGTGTAGCTCCCTCGCGATCCAGGTACGCTCCTCTTCATGGGCTTCAATCAGTTTACGCCCGATATCGGCCCTCTCTTCCTCGACCAGCTTGCGATCGGTGATGTCAATGCAAGATCCTATGTAGCCAGCAAAGGAGCCGTCAGAATTAAATCTTGGCACACCTGAGTCTAAGAGCCACCGGAACTCTCCGTCGTGTCGCCGCATGCGATACTGCATCTGGAAAGGCTCGTGGCGATCGAACGCTCCTCTGTAGGTATCCATGTATCTTTGGAGGTCTTCCCGGTGCAAGTTCTCTGCCCAGCCATTGCCCAGCTCAGCTTCAAGTGGCCGACCCGTGAAATCTAGCCAACGCTGATTGAAATAGTTGCGCAGCTTGTCAGGGCCAGACATCCAGATCTGTACGGGGGCTCTGTTGGCGACCAAGCGGAAGCGCTCTTCGCTCTCGTGCATTTGGGTTTCTGAACGTTTTGCCCTTCCCCTCTGCCATACCAGCCCGAAAATCAGCAGAGCCTCGACCAGCATGAGAGAAATGCCCCCAAGGATGTATGCCTTGTAAGACTCCCAGACCGTTGGCTGTCGGTTGAGGAGGATACTGCCAGGGGGAAGGGCGCTCTCCTTGAGACCCCAGCGTTTTAGGGCCCGCCAATCGAACATGTAGGTGTTTACGCCTTTTACCATGGGGATGTCCCGCGGCTTTTCCCCTCTGAGCATCCGCGCCGCCATGCCTCCAGCAACCTTCCCCTGCTCACTGAGGCTTGAAAGATAGCCACCCACTTCTCCATGGTTTAGGTAAACATCGAATAAAGCTAAAAACCGGTGCGTTCGCTGCGGCCGCAATCATGGGGCCTATTTCGTTTGATTTGAACCGGACTCCTGCCGCATCCTGCCCTACTGTGGAGAGGAGGACGAGAGTGTGACTTGGCAGATGCTTCAGACGCTCGAGCAGTTCCGGCACAGCCAGATCCGTCATGTAAGTAATGTCGAGATGGTCTGTGAATTCTTTCAGTTGCTGCTTGATGGTAACTAGCGGCTGTTTGTCGAAATCCGATACGCCCCCTACCACTACCACGTGCTCTGTGCCGGGCTGGAGCCGCAACGCTATTTCCAGGGTCTCGCGCGGGGCCATATCATTTTCGACACCTGTAAAGTCGGAATTTAGTGCGATGCTTGGCACATTTCCAATTGGCAGACAGAAAACAATTGGAACGCCGGGAAAGGCTCTTTGGTGCACCTGCTGCATAAATTTGAGCGGGGATGGCCCGACCGTGATAATTACGTCTGGTTTGTGATCTCTGATATTTTCGAAGGTAGAAATCGCGAAACTCCTGCTGGACGGCCGGATCGGGGAACAACGTGGTATCAAAGAACTCGGAATAGAACTCAAGATGATAGGGTGAATCAGTCAGCGCAGATTGGATTCCCTGGTTGACGATGTTGATCGCGGGATACGAAGGGCCTACTTCGTTCAGAATCAGTATCCGTCGAACCTCCTTCGCGGGTTCCGCTGCAATGGAATACGTGACAATAGCTGCAAAAGTCGCAATCGCACAGAGGTAACGTGCCCATTTCCTTGCTCGGCCTTGTTGTCTCGACATGTGCCAACTCGGGTGGTGCAGGTCAGGTACGACACGTATAGGGTCTGGGGTTGTCACCGAAATTCAGACGTAGGCACACTACTCCACTCGGGCAACCAATTCAACCCAATGTGCGAATATCGCAATCACTGGTAAAACTGCCAGTTGACGCTAGCAACATTTCATGCACATCTACTGAGATCCCTACAACTAGGGTTGAGTATCTGAGCGCACAGCCTTACTCTGTTCGCGGCTGGCCATCATAGGTATCGGAAGAAAGAGAATCTTGGTTACCACTCAGCGAACCGTGCCCTCCGTAAGTGTACGAGTTCACGCTAAGGGACGTTATGAGCAGTGGTCTAAACGAGCATCATCCGCTTTGCCGCTCCTGCCGGTCTCTACTGTTGGTTGCCCTGACGTTTGCGGTGCTCTCCTGTGGAAGCATGTTCAGCCAGACAGCCTCTACGGGAGCACTCACGGGCGTGACCCTAGACCCCTCCGGAGCTGTGCTCCCAGGCGTCATTCTTCACCTCACAAAAGGGAATGGCTTCTGCAGAGAAGTCCACCACCTCAGACAGCAATGGCCGATTCGATTTCTTATTGCTGCAACCCGGGATTTATAAGTTGCAGGCAAGCAAGGCTGACTTCAACCTTGTGAGTCAACCGAACATTCATGTTCATGTGACCGAGACGCTTCGGCTCGAACTCCATCTCGAGCTCGCAACCCATGTGGAACGGACGCAGGTGTCAGCCGAGCCACTGATGATTCAACTCGATGCATCGGCACTGGGAAGAGCGATGAACAAAGACACGAGTCAGCGGGTTGCCGTTGGTCACCAGAAACTTCACACAGATAACCGGTCTTTCTCCTGGAGTGGCCGTGGGAGTCTACAACGCCGGAGAACTTGGGACTGGGGCAACAGCACTCTCACAAATCGGCAAATCCAATGATGGGATTTTCGTCCACGGGTCACGATCCTATGACAATAACTGGCAACTGGATGGAATTAGCGTCAGTGACGTGCAGAGTGCGGGCTCGATAAGTGGGGGAATCCCGATTCCCAATCCCGACATGCTGGAAGAATTCAAGGTGCAAACCGGGCTTTACGATGCGTCGTTCGGACGCGGGGTGGGGGCGAACGTCAGCGTGATCACGAAGTCAGGAACCAACGAATACCACGGGACGATTTTCGAGTTTTTGCGCAACGATGTTCTCAATGCAAACGATTTCTTTCTGAACATGACGGGCCAGCGGCGGCCGAACCTCAAGCAGAACCAGTTCGGATTCGCGCTTGGAGGACCAATCAAGAAGAACAAATTGCATTTTTTTGGATCATATCAGGGGACACGACAGGTTAACGGAGCAGCCGCTGGTCAAGCCCGGATTGCTTGCACCGTCAGCTTGAACGAACCACCGCTCACCGATGACAGATCGCGCCGTGGCCCTTGGGAAGCAATTCGGCGGCATGACAGGAGCATTGGGGGGCGTCGCGATTAGTTCTGACGGATCGAACATCAACCCCGTCGCTCTGGCTCTCTTGAATTTCAAACTGCCCGACGGCAGCTTTCTGATTCCAACGCCTCAAACGGTTAACCCCTCAAAGCCATTTACAAGCAGCGGTTTTTCAGCCTTCACACAACCTTGCAACTTCGAGGAAGATCAGGGATTAGGGAATGTCGATTTCGTTATTTCGCAGAAGAGCCAACTGGCGGCGCGATTCTTTGTCGCAAACAGCGATCAATTGGTTACGTTCCCAGGCGGCGGCTTGAACCCAGTGGGTAATATTCGTGGGTTCGACAGCCCAAGCGATTCCGGCTTCATTGTGTTCTCCATTGCTCATACTTACGTGCTAAGTAATGCGTTGCTCAATCAGGCCAGGATTGGCTTTGTTCGCACAAATAACAAAATGGAGGCCGACGCCCCGTTCAAATGGTCCGATGTCGGCGTCTCCGAAAGCGAAATGAACCAAAATAACGAATTGCCCAGCTTGAATATTGTTGGTTCGGTCAGCATGGCTAGCGTACTTCCTCGAACGTACACGCAAAACAGCTTCGTCTTCAACGATGTTCTTAGTTTTCTCAAGGGTTCCCATGCCGTGAAGGTCGGAGGCTCGCTTACGCGGCTGGACGATAATCTTGACTTCGTCGGGGCTGGTTCGTTTGTACAGTTTCTCAGCTGGCCGGATTTTCTACTTGGCCTCGATGCGAGCAGCAATGGTACGGGAATACACAGCAACGTCTTTCAATCGAGCGATATCTTTGGCCTATTGAATCGTGATTTTAGAGTGTGGGAAGGCTCTGGTTTCGTGCAGGATGACTATCGGATCAGACGTTCGTTGACCCTAAACCTCGGGGTGCGTTATGAACGATTGGGACAATTCGGCTGACAACCTGGGCAGGAATTCGAGCTTCGATGTCAACAAGGCGAATGCAAACCCACCGCCGAGTGGAAGTCTCGATGGCTATATCGTGGCGTCCAATTTCCCGGGTGTTCTCCCTTCAGGAGTCATCCGTGCGAACAACTCCTTCGGAAACTATGGCGATGGGCAGAACACGATTGCTCCTCGAATCGGCTTTGCGTGGCAAGTCTTGCCGAAGACGAGTCGGTTGGCGTTAAGGGGAGGCTACGGCATCTATTACTCTCGGCCAACAGGCCATGGCCGCTACTCAATCCGTGCTCGCTGCGCCATTTTCCTTGACCCGAATCAACACCGGACTAACGAATGCGGCCGCGTCATTTCAAGCACCCTTTGCAAAGCCTTTTCCAACGCCGACTTCATTTCCGATGTTTGTGCCCTATTCTCCGACCACGCAGTCTTCGGTCAACGCTCTAGCCCCCAATTCTCGGCCGGCAATGGTCCAACAGTTCTCCCTGAACGCCCAAGGAGAATTAGCCAAAAATTTGTTGCTGGAGGTTGGGTACGTGGGTGCCCGGGGAACACACCTGCAGCGCTTCCGTTCGTTGAATCAAGCTCTCGACGCATCTCCGGAGCGTCCGATTAGAGGTACTATTTCGAACACATTGGCCAATATTGGATCGCGCGTTCCCATCCCAGGAATACGGGCCGACTCTCTTCGCGAAATGGAATCGGAGGGCAGTTCCTGGTACAACGGGTTGGAAGCGAGCCTCACCAAGCGGTTGGGCCACGGCCTTCAATTCCTCGCCTCCTACACTTTTTCTAAGACTCTGGACACCGATGGCGCAGATACTAACTCGACGTCGTCAGGAAACGCACTAACCCTCGGAGACCAAAACTCGCCCAGCGCGCGATGGGGACGTGCCAGTTTCGACCGTGCTCATCGATTCGTTTTTAGCGAGACGTGGAGTCTTCCCAGCCCGTCAGCCGGACTCCAACGGATGCTTCTAGCAGGGTGGGACGTTGCTGCTGTAGTTACGATTCAGTCTGGCAGTGCTCTCACCATCTCTGACACGAACGGCAACAACGTTTTTGGGATAACCGCAGACCGGGCGCAACTGACTGGGACCTGTTCCAAAAACCAACTGGTCAAAGGGGGGCCGGTGAACACAAAACTGGGAGGCTATTTCAATGCCTCCTGTTTTGCGACTCCGCCAATTATTGGGGCGGATGGCATTGGAACCGCGTTTGGGAACAGCGCGACCGGGATCGTGGACGGTCCCGGGCAAGCGAATCTGGATCTTGCACTTTCAAAAGCAGTTCATGGTCAATTGGCCGATCGAGAAAAGTAGCTTTCAATTTCGTGCCGAGTTCTTCAATACGCTGAACCATCCGCAATTTGCCAACCCCGATACCAACTTCACCTCACCGACATTCGGTGTGATCAGTAGCACGGCTGTAAATGCTCGCGTCGGACAACTGGCTCTCAGGTTCACGTTCTAGATTAGGTGCGTCCGCCCACAACACCAACGAGGATGGCCAGCGCCTGCCAGTGCCTCGGATGGGGGCGATAGCCCTGTCAGCTTTGGCAGTAGTCATCCTATTTGCGGCTGGGTTTTCATTAAAGATCGTGCGCGTTGCCAGGAAGGCGGCTGATGACATTGCCGAGAAGCATGGACTTGCAGTGGCAGCGTGACGTAATCGAGAGATGGTTGGATATACCAGACATGCCATCCGACGCGCGCGCGGGACTGCTTGAGATGCTCAGTGTCGTGGAAGAAGAGACAGAGAAGCTAGAGGCAGCGCACAACGCGTTCACGAATGTACAAATCCGCACGTCAGCTGATCCAAAAAACCCATTCTAGTTCTGACTCAGTTCAGTATCGCCCGCAGATCATAGGGGAGAACTCAGGAGATGACCCCCGAGCAAGAAGCGCAGAATAAAGACTACGTAGGTCGTGCCCTTGAAGTGTCTATTCATGTAGGGCTCCAACCAACGGACGTGCGCCTCGTTGCAATGGCAACGCGGTAATCGTAATCGTTCCGGTCAGGGCACCTGGACTGCCGTCCAGGACTCGTCAGGGTTGTACTCCGCCAACTGGGGGGCCTGGGTGGCGGTGTCCTCACCAAGATCCTTTTGGTAGACAACGCCGTCCTGGTTGACCACGAAGGTCATGACACCGCTGGATGCGTATTTGACCGGGTAGGCGAGGAGGGCGAACCCGCCTTTCATATCACCCTTCATTACGTAGCTCTTTTTGCCACCCGGCGCAGCCGGTCCTTGGGCCGTGAGTATTCGGAAGTGGTAGCCCCAGAACGGCGAGGACTCCGATTTGTTTAGGTCATAGCCTTCCGCGGTGGCTTCGGCGATGAGGTCACTAAGGGGACTGAACCTTCCCCCGAATTTCCTGTGCCAATAAAGACCATCCTCACGACCGGGAGAGCTCCGAAGGCGTTGAGCAAAGAGGCCGGCAGGTTTGCCGTCGTGGGGATGACGAGCATATTCATTCTGCATGCCGACATAGTCGCGGCAGAGATCGATCGCGTCAAGTTCGTTGCCTCCGACGCGCCGTGCCAGTACCTCTTCCTTCCCCTGTTCGGAGTCGAACTGCCATTCATTGCCGGTTTTGACCAGAGGGACTGGGAAGGGCCATTGTTCGTCGCCGATGATCAGTTCCTTGCCCTCGCCGCGCGGCACCCAACGCCAGGACTCCTCCATCGCGAGCGCAATTACTTGGCGATCATTCTGGTCGGAAACCGAATCGCCGGAGGCAACCGCCTCTATCGCCTCGGGACCAAAGATCGATTGGATCTTTCCCAGGTCTCCCGTTTTGAAAGCCTGATGCAGCGCCGTGGCTGCCTCATCCGGCGTGGCGAATTTCGCCTGTGACGGGGTATTCCTACAGGCCGGCGCAAACAGGATGGTCAGCCCAAGCACTGCCAGTGGAACCACGTGTTTCAGGGATGGCATATTCGTTCTCCTGACACTCTGGATGATTGCCTTCCTGGTTCACTGGCCCCGACGGCCACCGCCTCGGCTGCGACCTCCGCCCCCACCACCTCGGCTGGAGGAAAGGCTGTCGCTGCCGCGCGAGCTCTGGGCTCTAGTGGTTGAGCCGCTCTGATAGCCCGAGGAACCTCCGGAACTCATTCCGCCACTACGTTGCGAAGCGGTCTGTCCACCTCCGCGGCTCGAAGTAGCCGCCGCATTTTGACGCTGCGATTGATTGGCTGCCCCCTGAGATTGAGGAGAGTTTGTCGAGCTTTGGCGCTGCGACTGGTTCGCCTGCGCCGTGGATTGGCGTTGAGAGGCATTCTCTTGGCGCTGCGCCTGGTTGGCCTGCGCCGTGGATTGGCGTTGAGAGGCATTCTCTTGCCGCTGCGCCTGGTTCGCCTGCGCCGTGGATTGGCGTTGAGAGGCATTCTCTTGGTGCTGCGCCTGGTTCGCCTGCGCCGTGGATTGGCGTTGAGAGGCATTCTGCTGATAATTCTGTTGCCGTTGCGACTGGTTCGCCTGCGCCGTGGATTGGCGTTGAGAGGCATTCTGCTGATAATTCTCTTGGCGCTGCTCCGCGTAATCTTCGCGATGATCCCAGTAGTCATCGTAAGCATGATAGTAAGAATTTTGGGAGGCTCCGATCATCACCCCCGCGGTGAAGGCAATGGCACCCGCTCCTGCAACTGCCGCGCCACTGGGGGGTGGAGGAGGAGCCGCGACGTAAACTGTCTGTGGATTGTACGTCGGAACGTAAATGACCTGAGGATTGGCTGGCTGAATGACAATCACCTGCTCGCCGGTGGCGGCGGTTTGCGTTTCGACATTCTGCTGAGAAGTTGCCTTCAGATTGCCGGCTGCCATTGCCTGCGCGCGCAGCCGCTGGATTGAATCGAAGACACCTTTCTCGTCGGCAGTGAACGCTTTACCCAGCGCCTTCGTCCAATCCGTTTTCTGCGTCATCATCTGGATGACTTCGGGAAACGGCGCCAGCGCGACGTATGCGGCATCGAAGCCGGCTTTCTCTGCGGCGTCCTGGAGTTCGCTGCCCTTTAGTTTGCCGTTTTTTCCCATCCAGCCGGCGAACGATTTGAGCTTATCAAGACTCGTGGAAGCCGTCAGAATCTGAAAGATAAGGGCATCCGGGTACAGGGCGATCGGACCGGTCAGTTGATCGATCCCCTGCGTCGAGGCTGGCGCTCCCGTCGTCTGTTGTGCAAACAATCTTACCGAGGGAATGAGCACACAGGAGACAGCGAACAGAAACACCGACAAAGAAAATCGTGATCTAGATCTCATCGGGTGTGCTCCTCGGTCGTCATTTACTGCGAAGCGACATCCGCGAGCTTGCAGCGCCAGACGTATAAGAGCCCGAGGAAATGGTAGAAATTCGTTATGAAATTGAACACTAGAAGAATTGCCAGTATGGTTCTTGGCCAAGAACGGTCAATGACCATCCGGTCGGGATGCAGTTTCCATTCCCTCTTTGTTCTCAACACTCAGCGAGCAACGCAGCTAAACTCAAAGAGCGATCATTGTGTCATAGCCGCGCGGGGAGGACAAATTGGACTTCATCCGTTCTCACGTCAGATTCTTGGCCGAGATGGTCAAAAGGTCTATTTTTCCGGCCAAGTCACGGGACAGTTGCCGTTGCATGATGATCCGCGTTTCGGGATTGGCGGTGAGATAACGCTCCAGTGTCTCAACCTCCCAACGAATAGCGCGGACTGGCTCTACTGCTATCGCATCCACGTCGGCCGGAACGCCGCTCAGCAAAAGTGCGGAACCCACGATGTTACCCGCGACCAACTCACCGAGGACGCGTTCGCCCCGAGTCACCTGCACTGTCCCGCGCACAACGAGCGAGATGGCCTCGGCACGTTTGCCATGTTCTATCAGTCGCTCACCCGTCTCCGCGGTGGTCCAGGAACCGATGCTCAGGACCTGCAAGACTTTCCGAGGTGGCAAATCTTCGAAGACGAGTCGTCGCACGCTGCTCCTCTTCCGGGGTCAGTTTGACCGGACGACGTTCGAGGAAAAGACGCCATGATTGGAACAGATTGACCGCGACAAAGAGGGCACTCCAACTCAGCGGCGCCCACAGCGGTGTTGGCTGAAGGAGGAAATAAGGAATCGCAATCAGCGAGGAGGCCAAGGCGAACAACCGCAGCCAGAGAATGTCACGAACACTGTATGCCAGCAACAGCAGTACATTTGCGCCATGGATGAAATAGTCTGGGTTGAATGAGTTCATGTAAACAGGCGTTCTCACCGACCGGCGCCGCGGGTGGCACGGAACTCCAGCATGCACGAGAAGGCAATTAGGAGACAGAACCCTGATCGCGGCATACGAATCATCAGTGCTTCACCTTGGTTGGTCGTGGACCATAGACCATCGACTCGGGTTGTTCCTCGAGCATCCGCGCGAGCTCGCGCATCTGTTCGAGTGAATCGCGAATGGCAGGCATGGAGCGCCGGAGATCGTCTGCCGCGAGTCTGGAACTGTCGGCCGCGTCCCGCGCTGATTGGGTCGCAGCCGGAAAATCTGCGGCCTTGATTGCGGCTCGTGCCTCTTCAGTGAACTTGACTAGTGATCCCTCCGTACCCATCAACCCGTCCATCTCAGATCTAATCTGCTCGACCTGCGTACTTGTCGTGGTAAAGAATTTCCGCGAGTCGGCGCTCAGAGCCGGAAGTTGGCTCTCCTGAACGGTGCGCTCGACGTTAGTAAAGAATCGGTCGCTCCTGTCGAGACTGTCGGGAATCCTGCCGACAATCTCCCTGAGGGTTTGCAGCGTCGCTTCCGCACGATCCAAAACGGCAGGCATGCCGATCCTGCACTGTGGCGCGAATCGAAGGTATTGAAGGTACGTAGGGCCGAGTCGGTTTGAAATCAAGTGACATCGGTGGTGGGGGATTCTTCGGCATATCGAGTAACAAGTACGCCTCTCCGGTTACCGGGTTAGGGACGATCTGAGCTCGAAGGTTGCGGGCGACGCTTCCCAATTCGGTGAGCTTCTGGACTCGGCTGACGTTGAAGCCAATGGTGCTGAGGCGTTCTAGGAACACCTCGAAGTCGATCTCGATGGTGGTCTCGCGCGGATCGACGCGTAGGTCTGTGACGCGGCCCACCGGTACGCCTCGGTATCGAACTGGACTCGAGATGTCCAGTCCACTGATGTTCTCGCTGGTGTAGGTGACCATACTGATTACGGCACGACTCCTCATCCGTTGAATGAAGAGCAGCGCCGTTGCGAGGATCACCACCACTGCTACAACGATGAAAAAGCCGAGTCGCGCGTAGCTCTTCTCGACCGCCATTGGATTACCCTCCCGCTCTCGCGGGCACGCGCACGCCGGGGGACGACCGCATGAAGATTGTCGTCTGTGTCTGTCACCAACCGAATGAATGGAAGCAAATTCCAGGGTGTTCTTGAACCGTCAGAATTGACAGTAGCTCAACCTCACCTGGGTGAGCACCAGACACAGGGCTTGGCTTTGACCCTGCCAATGTGTCCGGCGGCTTGGATTTGATAAGCATGCAGGAACGGTTGCGGTTCTTGGGTGAAAAAGTGATCTTCGCAAGGAGGATTTCATGAACCTCTGACAATTTAAGAAGGGAATCGGCATAGAGCCGTCCCACCAATGGCGATAAAGAGTAGGCATTATTCCTGTTGGCGACCGAACAGCACAATCCGGGGCCTGTGCTTCCGGTCGGTTGGCCGTCATGTCAGTATCTATTACTTCTGACAGTACTTGACCAGGCGACTGGGGCGTAAACCATAAACGCCGGCGCCGGCAGTGTTCGAACGGACCAATCGGCCCAAATTGTGAGTCCAGGAGGACTCGCAAATGGACCCCAAGAAGAATGCCTCCGGCGAATCCGTCTGAAAACTTTGTGACCAGGCCAATTCGGAACAAGACGATGCCTCTCAAAGCACAATGTGCCGGGCACATCCTGATCCGAAACCCGGTACGTGCAGGAAAAATCAAATGGAACTCCTGAGTAAAGCAGTCCCGATCATGGTGTTCGCCTTTGTAGTTTCAAGTATGCTGGCGGTTGGTTTGAGTCTCACCATTCGGCAGATTGTGGCTCCTCTGCGCAATGGAAAACTTGTTTTTCTCGCATTGCTCGCCAATTTTGTGTTGATGCCACTGGGGGCATTAGCCATAGCCAGAATTCTCAGGCTTGACCAGCCGCTCGGCATAGCCCTGCTTTTGCTAGGCGCAGCTGCCGGCGCGCCATTCCTTCCTAAACTTGCAGGAATCGCCAAGGGCAACCTTGCCTTCGCCGTGGGGTTGATGGTGCTACTCATGGTTTCGACCGTGGCCTACATGCCCCTCGTCCTGCCCCTGCTTTTGAAGGGCGTTTCGGTCGACCCGATGAAAATAGCACGCTCGCTGGTTCTTCTCATGTTGCTTCCGCTGGGTGCCGGGCTTGCAGTGAACGCCCGGTTCGGAAGCATTGCTGAAAGAATGCGAGCGCCGCTTAACCGAATCTCTACTCTCAGCCTGGCACTCCTGATCGTGCTGCTGTTGGTGACGAACATTCAAAATGTAATCTCCTTGTTCGGAACACGCGGCATTTTGGCGAGCATCCTCTTTCTTTTCGCCGGTGCTGGAATCGGGTGGCTCCTCGGCGGTCCGGGCCTCGGGACCAAGGGCGTGCTGGCGTTAGCGACTGCACAGCGCAATATTGCCGCTGCACTTGTGGTTGCCGGCAAGGACTTCGACGACCCCAAAGTACTCGTCATGATTGTCGTCGTTGCCGTCGTCGGGCTGCTTATTCTCGTGCCGCTGGCGCGTGTCTTTGGAACTCGAAGTGCGGAAACTCTGGTTTAGGACACCATAGGTTGGGGACCGCAGAGTTTCCCACATTTGGAACAACCCGTGAACGTTGATGAGAGCACATTTCGCATGGCGCCTTTTTGCTGAAGTTGTCCTCGTTGCGGTCGCTAACTTTGTTGTCTTGACTCCCGTGCAAGCGCAAGTCAGAGGTGTCTATCCTGTAGGCATGAGTGCCACTAACTGTGGGGTACACCCGAACCGGAATCACCTATTCAAACCTTTTTGTTTTTCTCGCGCGATGAAGAGAAGCGCCCTCATGGCGAATACTGGCTAGCGGCCAGAACTTGATCATGATGGACATGAACAGTTTTGTCTGGGTGAGCAAAAAGGAGATGCGTTTCCTCGGTGGGGCAGCATCTCGGCATCCGCTACCCTGCCAATTGCTAACAATTCGCTCACTTCGGATGTCCACGGTGCCATAGTGGCGGTGGCGGGTTTGCGGATTCCTATTATCAACCGTTCATTCTCGGCTGATGCAAGCAGCGCGTTGCCATTCGGGCGATCTTCCGGCACTTCGGACTGTCAACTCTTACAGTTTGCGCCAAGCACACGCCCGCCCTCTAATTGCCTCGAGCACTTGAAAAAGGAACGAAGGAGTAAATCGTGCCAAGAGAAAACATGAGCGCAGAAACTGAGCATGTCACGGAACAGAAGATCGTGTTGACCGGCATCGCCCGGTCGAAAGGAAAGGCCGCCGGCGAAGCGCTGGTGAACCGCCAACGGATGGGGTGGGCGTTCAACCACGTCGGCAACGAGGACGGCATCGTCTTAGTGCCCGGCGCCGACATCCAGGGCAAAAGCATAATTGGCAAGGTCGTGGTCTATCCCACGGTGATGGGCTCCACCACCGGCGCCATCAGCCTGTACTACAAGTGCACGCAGTCACATCACGGCCCTGCGGCCATCATCTGCCAAAAAGTCCACGATATCGACATCAGCGGAGCCATTGCCGGTGGAATCCCCGCCATTGACGGCTTGGACCAGGACCCGATCACCACCATTAAGAGCGGCGACTGGGTGGAAATCGACGCGCCGAAGGTAGGCCAGAAGGCCACGGTCACCGCTCACCCGCAAGGAGGCGCAGAAGGCCGCGTAATGATCACGCATGAAGGCCTCACCTGTAATAGTACGTAGCCCGTTCCAACGACATTGGAAATGTAATCCATCGAAAGGTGATAACCATGGCAATGAAACTTACGAAACACCAACAAGAGATGCTTGATGGCACGCTTGGCGACACCAAGAAGTTCTGCATGGAGAAGCTGGTGGACTTTGGTGAAGCGGTCGAGGCTAAGGAAATGGTGGACCTCGTCCTTGTCCTCAACTGCTGTCCCATCTACTCGAAGGATCGCAGGAATCCCGAGACGAAGAAGAAACTCGAGATGTACGATCTGGGACACAGCCCGCTCTACGATCCGATCTTCGCCATGAAGGACGCCCATGTTGCGGACGAAACGGGCACCCAGTGCGGAAACGATCCGTACTTCGTGCAGTTGGACAAGGTCAAAGAGAAGGGCTATCCCTGGAACTTCGAGCTTCCGGGCAAGGGCAGCTTCAAGGTCGACGACGAAATGGTTGCAGGCCTCAAGGCGGGCCACGACACTCTGCAGGCGCATGGCTGGCTCAATTGGCTCTCGTGCAACCCTTGGGCAAACACGCGCATACCCAAGATGGGAGAGTACGCCGCCAGCTCCGAATCCAGCGCCGCGGCCTACATCAACACCATCCTGCCCAAGATGGGAGAGTACGCCGCCAGCTCCGAATCCAGCGCTGCTGCCTACATCAACACCATCCTAGGCGCCCGCACCAATCGGGAATCCCCCATCAACACGGTCTACTGCGCCTACACCGGCTGCCTGCCCAAGTACGGCAGCCACCTCGACGAGAATCGGGCGGCCAAATGCATTGTCGAATTGGATGACGAGGTTCGGGACAACATGGAGGGCGCTGCGGACTGGGCGGCCCTGGGCGCCTGCATCGCCGAAAAGGCGGAGAACCGGATCATGGCCGTGCTCAACCTGCCTAAGAAGATGGGCCCGGCGGCGACGAAGCAGATCATCTCCTGCTGCTCCCCCGGCATGAACGACCCGATTCTGCACCTGATGGGCTATACGCCGGAGTCCCCGACGCTGGAGGCTGCCTTCAAAGGCAAGATGCCGAAGAACGTCGAGCGGTTCAAGGTCACCATGGACGATGTCGTCGAGATGTTCCGCCATATCAACAACATCGCGCCGGCACCCGGCCCAGAAAGGGCGAAACCGGTGGACATCGTCATCTTCGGTTGTCCGCATGCGACCTTCGAAGAGGTCCGTGAGGTCGCTCGCCTGCTGAAGGGCAAGAAGGTGAAGCCAGGGGTGATGCTGTGGGTGCAGACGGACACACCCTCCTACCACATGGCCCACCACTACGGAGACGCCCAGATCATCGAGGAGGCCGGGGGCAAGATCTACCACCAAACCTGCATGGCGATGAACCCAGTCCGGCACTACCCAAAAGGTACGACCATCGCCACGGACAGCTTCAAGTACGTGAAGCTAGGAGGCGGCTTCGGCATGGCCTGGATCTTCGGGAACCCGCCGGCCCTCGTCAACGCAGCGGTTACCGGCCTGTTCACTCCGAGCGCTCGCTGGGATTACTTTGCCCAGCCACAGCATGCGCGACTGGCCAGCGAAAAGGAGCGCCCGCTTTACAGCATGCCGTTCGTGGATTGAGCTTCCTTCGCTCCGAAGCTCCGTCAGGAAGCTGCGTCAGGGAGAGGCCAGTGGCCGAGGGTGAGAATGGCCCCTTCGCCGCATTTCCCCAGGATAATTCCATGCGTGTGCTTCTCGCTCGAGCGTTCATCTTGCTGGTCTGCGTCCTCGCGGTCTCGGCGGCGCCGGCGCGCGGCCAGTCGCCTACCCGGACGAGCGTGCCGCGGCTCTTACGCGTCACCGGTTCGTTCCGCCCTGCCGACGGCCAGCCCGAGCCGGTCGAGACGATGACCTTGGCGATTTACGGCGAGAAAACCGGCGGCGTGCCACTCTGGCAGGAAAGGCAGACCGTCGCGGTGAATTCCGACGGACGATTTACTTTGCTCATGGGATCGACGCGGCCCGAGGGACTGCCGCTGGATCTGTTCGCCTCCGGCGAGCCGCGGTGGCTCGCGGTCCACGTCGAGCGTCCGGGAGAAGGCGAGCCGAGCCGCGCGCTGCTGGCGAACGTTCACAGCGCGCTGGGCGACGCCGGTGCTAGCCAGAATCAGAAGGACGTGAAGCCAGCCTTGTCCACTGGCGATCCGAAAGCCCCAATCAAGCCGAAGCTCGAGGACTTTGCCACGCGTGAAGCCTATGAAGCCGCGAAGGACAAGTATTACGAAGACCTGACCGACTACAAGGTGAAGCAAGCGATTACAGCCGAGAAGCAGCGTGCCGACGACTTAGAGCGTCGTCTCGTCGCCCTCGAAGGCGGGAAGAAGACGCAGGGCGCCGACGCCAGCGAGACTCAGACGCAGAGCGCCGATGCCGGCCAGAATCAGAAGCAAGGCTCCGATACCAGCCAAAATCAGACACTGGCCGCCGATGCCAGCCAGAATCAGACAGAGCGCGCCAAGAGCGAACCCAAAATCAAAATTTTCGGGAGGGCCCAGCTGGACGTCATTTTCAACTCGGCGCGTCCCCTGGCGCCCGGTACTCCGTTTTTCATGGTTCCGAAGTTTGCCGGCGGATTTACGAATCACACCTTGGATATTAACGCTCGGCAGTCGATGCTAGGCGTTCTCTTCACCGGACCCGATATCGGGGCGTTCCATTCCGGGGGGAGGATATCGGCGGTGTTTTTCGATCCTACCATCGTGGCAGACCGTAATGGGTTTCTGCTGCAGCAATCGTACGGCGAGTTGTTCAACGATCAGTGGAGGTTCGCCGCGGGTCTGCAATTCGATGTCTTCGCTCCGGGCTTGCCGTCGGATCTGCCCTTTTCCTACTTAGGTGGCTCGGGCAGCGTCGGTAACTGCATCCGCGGCCAAATCCGGGTGGAGCGTTTCCTGAAGTTTGGCCGCGACTCCCAATTGACTTTGCAGGGGGCGTTAAGCGAGCCGCGCAATACCGTGAACACTCCGGACATCCTTCTGGACGAGGATAACGGTAAGCCGAACGTGGAAGGACGCATTGCTTTTGGTTTGGGAAAGGCGGCGCCCATCGGCCTGCTGAGGCAGCGTCCCATCGAGGTTGGTGTCTCAGGCGTGGTAGGCCAGCTTCGCAGGACCGCCCCTCCAACCGACCCTCCGAGACGGGTCGTTTCTGACGTGTGGGGAGCCGCCGTCGACTTTCAAGTGAACTTGGCAGAGCGCTACGGATTTAAGGGTGAAATGTACACTGGGCAGGGAATTGGCAACTACAATGGCGCCATCCTCCAATCACTCGATTCCGTGACCTGGAAGCCGATCCGCTCCACGGGCGGCTTTTTCGAGGGATTCGTCTACCTAACAAGATACCTGCACAGTCACACCGGTATCGGGATCGACGACCCCAATAACAATAACATCACGGTTGCCGCCGGGCGGACCTACAACAGTACGTTGTACAGCAATCTGCTCTGGGATCTGGGGGGCGAGGAGAAGAAGTTCCGCATCGGGTTCGAGTTTACCTACCGTCAAACCGACTACAAGGACCCATCCTTATCCAACAAAGGATTCGGTTTGCAGCCCCAGTTCCGGTGGACCTTCTAGTGCCGCCTGGGACAGAGCAAGCGGACATTGATACGCATGATGACCAAAGTCAAAATACAACGCCGGATTTTCTCTGCGAAACCGGGCACACACCATGACTCAACCTTCGGAGGTAACCTTCAATAAACACAGTGAATGAGAAGAAAAAGAGCTGGAAGCAGAAAATACTACGCGAACTAAGAAATTACTGGCTCCTTGTCCTTTACATGGCCATTTTCTTCGGTCTTTTTACCAGTTATCGAAGGTTGCTACTGGCCCATCATGGAATCGGCTACGAGGACTACGGAATTAGCGTAATCAGGGCGCTGGTTTTGGCGAAAGTCGTTCTCGTGGCAGACGCCTTACACCTGGGTTGGGGATTTGAAGAAAAGCCTTTAATTGTTCCAACCTTATACAAGACTTTTCTGTTTACTGTGTGTATGGCGGTCTTTGATATTGCCGAGGCCTTGGTCCGCGGCTTGATAGGCGGTTTAGGTCCAATGCGAGCCGTTGATCAGCTCATGACCCGATTCAACTACGAATGGCTTTCCAGGGCCCTGGTCGTCTTCTTCGCCTTCATCCCCCTTTTTGCAGTCAGAGAATTGAGGCGAGTCATGGGAGCGGATGTGATAGACATTTTTTTCGGCGGAGATCAGCCGCGGAGGCCGGCTGTGACCCACCCCTGAAGACATTAGGAAAGTGATGACGGAAGACATCTGAAGGAAATCCTTCGGCTCGATGAGACCGTAAAAGGCACGCCGTCGCAGAAATGGGCCCTCTCTAAGCGAGCGACAGTGGGGCAAAGCGCACTTATGTCTATTCTCGCGCGGACTGCTGGGTACCATCATCGTGACGCTGGTGGGCGGCGCCGAAGCCGGACTCATTGTAGGCGTTGCGGTATCGATCTACCTACATCTCTACAGCACGTCGCGGCCATACGTTGCCGTTGTCGGACAGATCCCAGGCACCGCGACTTTCCGTAATATGGCACGTTATACCGCAGTAACTTATCCGGGAATCCTCTCCACAGGACGAACAGCTTGTCCAGTTACTTAGCAAGAACGTGCCGATCATGAATCAGGTGCTACCAGGGACAAAGACAACCACGTTTTCTCAACTGGTATCGTTACATCAATACGTTAGTCGATCTGCAAGTGGCGGGGACGATCCCGCTTGTACAAGAACAAAAGTAGTTGTGACGCAATGGATCCACAAAACGCGATAACTGTCATTAGGGTTTGATAATCGCGCTTTATCAACTCCTATATGTGCTTGCTTTGAGGATTGGAAGAAGATTGGTATCACGAGACAATCAGGCGGCAATCAAATGGTGCTTAACTGCGTACTGAAACAGTTCTGCGTTGCTCTTGGCGTTTAGCACTTCCTTGAGACGGTATTTATGATAGACAACCGTGCGAGTCTTGATATTTAGCGCACTCGCTACTTCCTTCATGCATTTTCCTTCAGCTAGAAGTTGAAGGACTTGGCGTTGCCTATCGGTGAGCCCGTTGCCTTCACTGACCAGTCCTTTCCCATGACGCAACGGGAAGGCGATCGTATCTTTCGCAATGCTTGGTGATATGAAGCATCTGCCCTGCAGCACCTCTCGCACTGCAATGACCAACTCAGAGGCTGCGCACGTCTTGACCAAGTATGCCGATCCTCCGCGACGGAATGCCTCAGTAATCAAATCAGAATCCTCATTCATTGTCACGTAAACCAATCTGACGCGCGGGAGGAGTGCTTTAATTAGCTGGCCCGCATCGAGCCCGTTTAGGATCGGTATAGCAACATCGATGATGATCAGATCAGGTTTCAACTCGGCAGCGGCCCTAACTAACGCGCGACCGTCTCCCACCGTACCGACAACCTCATAATCAGCATCGAGAAGATTCTTGAATGCCTCTGCAACGAGCGTGTGGCCATCGGCAATGAGTATCCGTGCAAGATTTCTTCTCATATTCATTGCTAGGTGCCATGCCAGCGCCCTGTAATGAAGAGTGCCCTCTTGGGACGAATATTGACCACTGGCAAAGGTGACACCCCCAAGTCGTGAGCGACGCGCCAAAGACGTACGAGAACCAACTACTGCTCGTATGTTGTTTTCTTATCCTCGGTGAGAACCACGGTAACGTTTTCGCTTCCGGACTTCACGATCAACGTTTCTCCGGTCCGGGAAATAATCATTCCCTTGACCTGGTCAGCGCCAAGAGCCGCTACCGATGCCGAGAAGAACAATGCCATCAGACTTACTACAATCGCTTTTCGGTGCATATACTGCCTCCTCTTTCTCTGCTACATCTCAATAGAGGCGGCTGAGGCTCGGCGACTGTCAGTAATGCCAGTGTCCTGCATTGCGAATCGGATCCATGCGGTTGGCATCGCGAGAGGGTAGATGGGCGTTGTAACCAGCCAACAATCCCGATCATGAGTGAAATCGCGGAGGTTACGCCAAGTATCGATCATTTCATGGAGGAGCACTGTTAACACTGACAGTAACGTCTTCCAGGCGGTGCACTTACGCTTACAAACGGAAGCTGGCGAACACTTATCGCGATGACCGCCTCGTCGACCATCGACCAATTGAACTCGCGATTTCTCGAAGGGTTGGCCAAGCCTGAGCGCGAGTCGATTCTGGCCGCCGCGACACTACAGCGATTCGATGCCAATTCTGTAGTCACAAATCAGGGGCAGCCTGCCGACCATCTGTTTCTGTTGACGAAGGGCCGGGCGAGATTTTTCTCCATCACGGAAGAGGGCCAAAAACTTATTCTTCTCTGGCTTCCGCCCGGAGAGATATTCGGAGGTCGTACGCTCTTGCCGGTGCCGTCTTCGTACCTTGCCAGCGCAGAAGCAGTGAAGGAGAGTTGGGCGTTGATGTGGGATCGCAATACGATCCGAGGCCTTGCTGCTCGGTATCCGAGATTACTAGATAATACGCTGTTAATTGCATCTGAATATTTAGCCGAGCACCTGGAAAGCTACCTATCGTTGACCCGCCACAACGCTCGGCAACGGCTAGTCCATGTGCTGACTACCATTGCGCCTAGTATGGGCCGAAGGGTTTCCGGTGGCGTTGAACTCGATGTCACGAATGAGGAGTTGGCTAACACGGCGCACGTGACGCCATTCACCGCAAGTCGCCTCTTGAGCGAGTGGCAACGAAGTGGCGACGTTCTGAAAAGCCGGGGCAGGCTCCTGCTCCGCAGTCCAGAACGGCTTCTTAGGTAATCAGCCTGGGGTAGGTCAAATGGCTAGCGATGTTCCGACGGCGGCAGTACACTACTTTACTCCACCAGAAGGGCGTCCAGAATTCCAAGACTTCAGGTTTTGGCCGTCGGGGTCACAACCTTACAACTGACTGAGAAGTGCTCACCCTCTCACTGTAAGGACTAACAGTATAAATGCGCCCGATTATCGGCTAAGAAAACAGTCTGCGTCGCAGGTTCTGGGAGAACCGCATCAACTGCGGAGAATCCGGCACGGGTAACAAGAACCGGAATAGGAGACTGACTTGGCCCCAGTAGCGTCCGCAACACCCTCAACGTCCAGAGAGCTCGATTGGACGAAACCACAGGCGTTGGCGATTCCGAAGGAGGGGTATTTCGAGTTTCAAAAGGGGAGGTACGGCCCAATATATCCACGAACTCCAGCCGGCTATGGACTTACCCTCATCGCGAAGGTCAAACCGGGAAGAGAGGACGCGATCCGTGCTTATGGCAAGACCATCGAAAAGACGATCTGTGATTTTCCGGATGCCTTTGCGACGCTTAAGCTCCACTATCTTCGGTGGGTTCTGTTTGACATCGGGAAGGAAACTTATTTCATGTACCAGGGGATCGTTGACACAGATTTCGACAAGTTGACTGAGGACGCCGTTGCACTGTTCGCAAAGTTAGGTCTGAACACGACTTTTGAGAACCTTGAAGGATTTCCGGAGGATTGGAAAACGAACGTTCCAGCCTTCGTTAGGTTCGTTCGTGAACACCAGTGCCCGAGTTTTCTGGAGTATGCAGAATATCCCTTCGTCACGGCGGATGAGATTAAGAAGGCTCTGGAACTGAAGGCTGCTTTTGCTGACATGCTGGACCTGATGCAATAAAGGTTTCCAGAGCCACGGTTCCTCCGACCGTGGCTCTATATTCCATTTCTGAGAATATCGAGTTCATCAGTTTCAGGTTGTCGGTTGGTACAAATACTTTTGAAACCCCGCGAACACCTTGCTTATCTCCTCTGGCTTGCCGAGGTCGGCAAAGGCATCCGAAATAGAGTTGAAATACTTCAGGCGTAGGAGCGGCGCTAACTTCTCCTGGTCGAGTTCGTCCACCCCGACGCCCACATAGTGGCCTAGGACAAAATCGAGAAACGCCTGCTGTTTGCTAGTAAAGCGCGTACTGATGGCGATCTTTGCCCGACTGGCACGTTCTTCGCGTGTGAGCGGCGGCAGGGCGTAGGCAACATAGGCAAGCATGTCGAAAAGATCACTCTTCTCGGCATCAATAATCTTTTGCATCTCAGCTAGCTGTTCATGACCAAAACCCTTCTCTGCAAGTCCCTTCAGCAGCATCTTCCGCGTGTCGGGTGCGCTCCACAGTTTCCGTAGCTCGGCCTCGTTCTTGAAGAACTCCGGCAGTTTGCCGAAGAGCAACTCCATGAATTGCTGCGCGGACATGGGCGTGCCGTCTGGATGCCAGAAGGTCGTGCTCATCATGTGCTGGATGGCGCGCGCTTTCCCATCAGCCAGTTTGACTGTCGCTTTTTTCTTGCAAACGCACGGAAGCTCGCCGCAAACGGGACACGGTTCTTCCGGTTTGTCCTGACACTCGCACGGTCGCTTGAGACAGACGGGACACGGTCGTGGCGAGGGCTTTACACATTGACAGGGATGATATCCGGCGACGTATTCTTCGTTGCGTACTACCGCAAAGTGCCATCGCCCCGTCGCAGAACCATTGGTGAATAGCCCGTCAATGCGTCGCCCTGCAGGATGTAGAGGTCTCCGATGTATCCAGGAGAGCCCGAGACAAAATCAAACTTTGCTGCATACACACGGTCAGCAAACTCGCTCGGTGTTACATCGTCTGCGAGACCCCAGGCTTCACGGACAGCCGGAACGGCTATGATTTCACGCCATTCCTACAAGCTAATGGGTTGTGGACTCATGTTTTTCATATACTCATCTTAGTGTTGATTAGTACTTCGTCAAGACTGACTCTCCCCGCTCATAATCCAGGAAGTCCCCGTGCGCCTTCTTCGCCGCCCGCTTGTCCGCTCCCAAATAGAAGTTGCAGGTCGTGATCAGCCGGTCGTGGCCCAAGATGTCCTTGATGTGCCCGATGGGGCAGCCATTGAATAGAAGCGTCGTCGCCACGGTGTGCCGCAGCATGTGCGCGGTCACGGGCTTCGGGAAGCCGATCATTTTTCGGAATCTCTTGAACCGAATTTGTGCCGCCTGAACTCTCATGGGTCTTCCACGCCGGCCCACTACTAAAAGGGCCTCGCCCTGATCCTTGCGGCGGTTCAGGTATTCTTTGACCCAGCCAAGCGACCCGCGGGCTGAAAAATAGCACGCGCTCCTTGTTGCCCTTGCCGATGATCGTCGCCTAGCCCGTTGTGCCAAAAGGGAAGACATAATGTGGTCTCGTGCGCTTGTCTCGTTACGTTGCAAAGGCCAATATGTTGCAAAAGTAAAATGGTTCCCCTGACCATGTGGCTGGTGCATATTCTGCTCGGGTCGAGCGACTCTTGGTGCTCGTGCTCTTCGCAGCCTTCAGTGAAGCGATGAACCCACCCGTGCCTGAGCCTGGGTTTTTCTCGGCCCATTCATATCCAGCATGATGCCCTGTGTTTTCCTGAAGGTCAGCCCAAGTACGAAGCGTCTAGTTTGGTTTTGAATCCACGTCGCTCAAGTTCTCTTTGCCGCCTTGGTGCTTCCGTAACCGTAAACTCTGCAGCCTGCGCTTTGGGTGCAACAAGCAAATCACCTTTGCCGCTGAGAGTTGCATATTTCGCGGGAACGCTTGTGATCTTAATGAACACGTGGTCCTGTGGGGGCGGGAGTGGCTTATTCGATTTCTTACCCCATCGGCATGGCGATGGATTCTACATCAACGGAAGGGTCGGTCAACCACTAGACCTTGCTACGAGGGCTTATTGGCTCTCTTGATGATGTTTGAAACCTGATTAGGAAACCACTGCCCGCCTGCCCTTGTCTTGCGCCCCTCCGCGTTAAGCTGACGAGTGATCGCGGGCAGCTTCAAACCAGAAGCATGCAACTCCATCACGCGGGCTATTGTCTCAGTTTCACCAGGGCGGAATCCAAACGCCTTTCTCCCTTCGCGGTATTCAGGATCTTTGGTTTTTGCCCGCGTCCGTGCTGCTTTCAACTTCAGTGCAATCATCTTTGCGTCCAGCTCTGCAAAAATGCCCATCATCTGCCTCATGGCTGTACGCATAGGATCATCGTCAAACAGATCCGGTTCCGTCGCGCTAATAATCTCAAATCCGTTTGTCTTGATGTAGGCGATGGCACTTTCCTGGATTGTCAGCTTCCGCGAGAGTCGGTCAAGCCTTTCGATAACAACCAATTTAATGCCGTCCGAGTAGAGAGCCGCTAACATGGCTTGCATTCCCGGTCGATCTTCTAACGGCGTCTTGCCTGGAAGAACGTCACTAAACCACTGCATGATGCGGACGCCATTCGCCTTCGCCCATTGCCTGATTTTATCTTTTTGTCTTGGGAAACCGTCTCGGTCGTCAGCTGCTTGACCAGGACCGCTTACGCGAAGGTATCCGAAAGCGCCTCTCATAGCTGCCCTTTCCGTATTCGCTTTATCTGATCTGCGTCAGCCTTGAACTTTCGCTCAGCCGTGATCTGCTCGAATGTGAAAGTGCGCGGCTGCATCTCCACGATCTGCTGGAGCAGGGCAACGTCATTTGCGTTGTAATCACGGCGTAGGAACCTCGTCCTTCCCTGTTTGTCCTTCGGGAAGTCAATAATCTCGCCATTGTCTAGTTGCCAAGTTCCACGCCGTTTGTGCCGTGGCAATACTTCAGGTTCTGAAGCCAAAGCCTCGCGCATAGTATGCGTGGCAGACGTTCCTTGACTTCCTGTACCAGCATGGGGGAGGGCAAACCCCGCTGCGCCATAAACCGCGCCTCTACTTGGAGGATGGCTGCTTCCATACGCCTGATGAATGGATGGCTCATTGAATGACCACTCCCGCCCGCGCTATACGTGGGCAGGATGGCGACTCAAGTCCGCTGTACCCGCTCACTGCTGCGCTTGCAGTGCACTATCTGGGTATTGTCGCCGTACTGCACGCCATGCCAGATGTAGCCGTCTGGACCGTAAAACCAAACGTCCAGCCGCTTGCCCGCGATATTGTGTCCGCCCTGGGTAATACGCTGTACGGGGAAGGAAAGCGTATCCGGCCAGTTGCCGACCTTCCAGCAACCATCGTTAGGTTTGTGGATACTCTTGCGCGTCAAGTACAAGGGCAGACTGCTGCTTTGCCCTTTCTCAATCATGGCTGTGCGATCCCTAACAGCGATGCAGGAATAGCAGACGCGATCTCCATTCGGCAATGTGGCGTATCCAGTCCCGCCGTCAGCCTGAATCGGTTTGTCCAAGTTGCAGTCAACGCAATGGAAGGTCATGCTGCCCTCCCGTTTGGTCCGTAGTTACTGACGTAGGGAATCGGACAGATGCGCGAGATAAGACGCATTGACACCCCGCGTCTCGCGCCTTCTTGGCAATAGTCGATAGCTTCCTGCAGGTAGGCGAATTGAGCGACTAGTACCAGGTCGTGTCGGTTTGCATCCACTGGCACATCCCAGCGATTCGCAATGTGGAGCAATACTGCAAGTGTCGCCATGCTTCGCGTATACCCGAACTGCTAATTTGTCTGTCTTTAGTTTTCCAGTCATGCTGCCCTCCGATTACGCGCCGGCTGGCAAGCTTGCTGGAATCTTTCTGGTTTGAAGTTTGGATTTGTGGCGCGTAGAGCGTCTGTGAAATTCGCGATGACTCGTGCTCGTCCGCCAGGGAATCAAAGTCGATTGTTGAAATGGTTGAAGCAATCAGAACAGAACGCTGCTCTGGTGAGCTTTGGTATTCTGGGATAGCCTGCATTTGTGCCCGCCTCGTACGGGTGATTTGTGGGTTAGGGCATGGCAGGTGCTGATAACACCTGTCGTGCCCGTTTAGTATCTACAACGTAGTTACATCGTATGTACTAAGTAGTAATAATTATACCTTCGCCTCCACCATACAATAAATTCGAGAGAGAAACTACGTCTTTGTGCTCTACTTGTCAAGAATAATCGTACAGAATTGATTAAGTACTATGTGTTTACATCATTATATAGTTTGCGCTCCCTACGTTGTAACTACTTAACTTGCAATACTGTAGTTATGAGGTATGACAGGATATCTACAGCGTAGCGACGGCGTAGTTATGCTGTATAGTATTGAAAACAAGAGTCAATGGTGGGCGCGGAACGACTTGATAAGTACGCGGTGGGACCCAGAAATCATAAGGCTTCCTGGTAATGTGTCTACACTTCCTATAAAGCGAATATTAGGCGAATATAGTAGGTACTAAGTGGTAATAATACCTCTATAGTATTGAAAACATGTACGCTTATTGTTCGCCTTATGGCTGGAAGCCAAGGCTAGAAGGTGCACCTGCCGAATCGACGGGGTTTAGGGGTGTAAATGCAGAATCGGTAGTCTGGGTCCAGCCCCGGTTCTGAGTGTAATCGCCTGACTGCGCCAATTGACTTCCGGTTTGCCCGTCATCCGTCCAGAGTCGATGCCAAACGCGGAGATCACTTCATACAAGCCGAACTTATCAGACTTAGCGTCGTTCCTCGCGCCGTGTGACTCTTATCGTCGGAATGTCCGGGCAACACTCGGACTCGCGAACCCGGGGTACTTTCGGCGTAAACTTCAATAGCCGTGCCCGTGACCGTCTTTTTCAACGCTGACTTTGCCGGCGAAGGAGCGGTAGACAAAAATGAAGTAGCCGGCGGCAAGCATCATGCCGACGACCCACCAGATCAGGCCGACCTTGAGGCCGTAGTCGGAGGCTTTCGCACCGTTGACCGTCAGCGAGTAGATGGGATTGCGTGCGGGAAGAACCATTGGGAACACGCCAAAGACGACGCTGGTAAGCATGCCGGTTATGTAGAGGCATGATGCGAAAAACGCTTTGCGTTCGTCGCGCTTGATCAATTCGAACTGGACGCCGGCAAGTCCGACGACAGCGAGCAAAGGCAAGATCAAGCCCAGCGGCAATGTGGTCAGATTTTCTTTCAACTGCGGCTGCACCTTGAACGTAACCGCAGTGACGATGACGCTCAGTGCGAGCACAGCAAACCACACTCTGCGTGCCAGCGCCGCCGCACGCTCGCTTACAGGTCCGCTGGTTTTCATGCGGACCCACAGAGCGCCGTGCATCACAAGAACTGCCAGGGCGAACACGCCGACCAGAATGGTGTACCAGTCGAGAATGCCGACTTCGTCGCCGAGCTGAAAGTTCGTCCAGAGCGGCTCGAAGAAATAGCCGCTGGCGTCGAGAGGGACTCCGCGGACAACGTTAGCGAGGGCCGCGCCGAAGAAAACGGCCAACAACAGGCTCGAAGCGCAAAACACGAAATCCCACAACGGATCCCACACTTTGCTCTTGATGTGATTGCGAAATTCGATCGAAGAGCCGCGCAAAATCAGTAGCCACAGCACGATCATAAGTGGCAGATAGAATCCGCTGAAGCCGCTAGCGTACAGCGCGGGAAATGCAAAATAGAGAGTGCCACCTGCGGCGAGCAGCCAAACTTCGTTGCCATCCCAAACCGGGCCGATGCTGGCGAGCACCTGGCGCCTCTCTTCATCGGTTTTCGCGACGAGCAGATGGATGGCGCCGGCGCCAAGATCGAAGCCATCGAGCAGGACGTACACAGTAAGCATGATGGCCACCAGCCAGAACCAGGTTATTCCCATGCTTCCTCCTGCGTCTCAGTCCGCGGCAATGATAACGGCGGTTTCCGTATCCAAGCTAGCCCCGGGTTCGGGTCCGAGCTCAATCTCGCGATAGACGAGGAAGAGCCAGAGGATCGCCAGCAAAGTGTACATGCCCATAAAGCCGATCAATGTGAACCATGCATTGCCCGCGCCGACCTTTGGCGAGATGCCCTGCGCGGTACGCATGAGACCGTAGATCAACCAAGGTTGGCGGCCAAGCTCGGCGGTCATCCAGCCGGCGGTGTTCGCGATATATGGGAGCGGCACGGCGAGCATCAGAATCCAGAGCATCCAACGCGCACTGTAAAGTTTTTCGCGCCAAAGCAGAAACGCGGACAAGACCATCACAGCGATGAAGATCGTTCCGAGGCCGACCATGACGTGATAGCTGTAATAGAGAAGCAGAATCGTATCGGGCCATTGATTTTCAGGGAACGCATCGAGTCCACGAACGTCGGCGCTCCATTCGCGATAGGTAAGAAAGCTCAGCATGCTGGGGACTTCCAGCGGATTATCGAGCTTACGCTGCGCAACGTCGGGCTGGCCAAGAATTGCGAGCGGCGCGCTGCTCTGCGTTTGGAAAAGTCCTTCCATGGCTGCGAGTGTTACAGGTTGATGCTCGGTGATTAGTCTCCCTTGCATGTCCCCAGTGGGAGTGAGTTGCAATAGCGCGGCAACCGCGCCGACGAGCACGCCAGCTTTCACGAAGGTGCGGCCGTAGATTTCATCGCGATGGGTTAGCAAATAAAACGCGCCGACGCCCGCCATCACGAAGCAACCGGTTTGAACGGCGCCGAGCATCGTGTGCGCATATTGCCAGAGCGCCCATTTGTTGACTACGAGGCTCCAGAAGCTGGAGAGTTCGATTTCGCCGTGCGGGCCGAGAACGTAGCCGGTGGGGTGTTGCATCCATGCGTCGGTAGCGACGATGAGGTAGCCGGAGAGCCACGAGCCGACGAATACGAGAAAGGCGGACAGCCAATGTCCGATGCGGCCGAGTTTTTTCTCGCCGAATAAAAATAGACCGAGGAAACTGGATTCGAGGAAAAAAGAAAAAACGCCTTCCATCGCCAGCGTTTGCCCAATGACGCCGCCGGCAGCTCGCGAAAACGCCGCCCAGTTGGTGCCAAACTGAAATTCCATCGGGATTCCAGTGACGACACCGATGGCAAAATTAATTGCGAAGATGCGGGCCCAGAATCGAGCGGAGCGATTGTAGTGTTCGTCACCGGTGCGAAGGAATTTGGTCTTAAGATAAACCAAGAGCAAGGCGAGGCCCATGGTCAATTGCGGGAAAATGTAGTGAAAAGTTATGGTGAATGCGAAATGGAGCCGATGCACCGTTAGCGCTTGTTCCATTGCTCACGCTCCCGTTCGCAGAGAATGAACCGACCGACCTGACTGAACAGAACTGTTAGTAAATACCTTCGTGATTGTGTGCCACGTGCTTCTTGCTCCGGCAGTGGGGATTCTACCCAATCAAGAGAACCATTCCCAGCGTAAGTCCTGATAATAACGCACTTGGGGTCACTAATGGACCCACTCCTGGATTGTCGGCAAACAGGAAGTTATCCGAGCCGCCAATGGGTGGGCAATCGTCTCAATTGTTGATAAATCACGATTAGACTCATTAACGAATCGGAGGCCGCACGGGGAACAGCCCTGCCCGGTAGCTCTCCGGATCACTTCGGAGGTTCCCAGCCCTCGGGCAGCATATCGAATGCAAGCGTGTCACGGTAGGCGTACTGATTGCCGTCCAGCACTGCCACTGGAGTCAACATATGCCAGATGCGGTCATCGTCGAAGACGTAGCACTCGCCCGGTTCGCGCATCGTGAAGCGATCCATTTCGTGTTTGTCATTGTCGGTTATGATGACTTCGCCGCCCTGAGCACCGCAGCGGCCCAGCAGATGCGTGGCGATGTACTTTTCCCCGTCTTTATGTAATCCCGGTGGGCTTGTGTCACATGGCCGGCCCGGTGTAGCCGTGAACCGGATCACATGCATGTTGACTAAATACCTCGTACCCACCGCCGAGAGCGGCAGGTATCGAAGGTGGTAAGCAATCATCTTGTGAACGCCTGCAGCACCGGCGATCGCCTGGGGCAGTGGCGCATATTCTCGCGGCTGGCCGCCTAGTGTCGTGTTGTATTTTTCCAGCTGTACATACGGTGTGCTCTCATCCGTCGACCAGACCTTCACACCGCCCTCAACAATCTCGGCCCGGAGACGATTTAAGGAACGATACCGGTCGCCCCCGTCATAGTATTTGTCTCTCGGAATGGACCAGGCAGCATGGGATAACGCTTCTAGTGTGCGCGCTACCTCTACGTCAACTCTGAGCGGCTGACGAGTAAACCCACGCTCGACGAGGTCGTTCCGCGACGTGGCATTCGGTTCAACCGGAACAAAGCTGTGTCCACCCATGATTCCTCCTGACAAAGGCTTGAGGATTGCACGGCGCAGATTTCCGAATCTCTTGCAGGCGGCTAATCGACACACCAAGTGTCCGCGCCACTAATTCGCAGAGCTATTGAGAGGCCGTGCATCGAGCCATTTTCTGTTCGTCAGTCATTTTTTCAACTTATACCACGAAGACAGTTTACAATCCCGTCCCGAGGGGGAACTCAATGGCGAACGTGTCTTCAATAATGAAGCAGTTGAAACAGGAACGTGACCGCGTAGAGAGGCAGTTGTCTGGTTTGAACGCGGCGCTTACGGCATTCGCTGGTGTGTATAGGCGGCAAGCCGAGCCGCAAACGGCGGAAGATGTCAGCAAAGAGTCGCGCCAAGATAGCTGCTGCGCAGCGACGACGTTGGGCCAAGTACAGGAAGTCGGCCAAGAAGTAAGAGTCTCCGTCATGTACCGAGGCAGCCCCATAGGAGAGTCACGAATCAGCAGGGATGCGGCAAGCGATTGACCTTCCCTTAATCCACCCCTAACATGTCTAGCCAGTGTCCACGCCCTCCCAACCCGTGGGGCAGACTGTTTCCCATTACCGCATACTCCGCAAGATCGGCGGTGGGGGCATGGGTGTGGTGTACGAGGCCGAAGACCTCAAGCTCGGTCGCCACGTCGCCCTGAAGTTCCTTCCCGACGAACTCGCCAACGACGCACAAGCTCTTAGCCGTTTCCAGCGGGAGGCCAAGGCTGCATCCTCCCTGAATCACCCGAACATCTGCACGATCTACGAGATTGACGAGGCCGATGGGCGAACCTTCATCGCCATGGAACTGCTGGAGGGGCAGACGCTCCGGCACCGGATCGCTGGCAAGCCGCTGGAGATCGAGACGGTGCTCGATCTGGGCATCCAGATTGCCGATGCTCTCGACGCGGCACATTCGAAAGGAATCGTCCATCGGGACATCAAGCCCGCGAACATCTTCGTCACGAATCGAGGTCAGGCCAAGATTCTCGACTTCGGGTTGGCCAAGGTGTCGCTGAAGCCGGAGAGCGTTGCCATGAGCGCCCCGACCATCGACTCAGAGGAACATCTCACCAGCCCCGGCTCGACGCTGGGCACTGTTGCCTATATGTCGCCCGAGCAGGTCAAAGGAAAGGAACTCGATGCTCGCACCGATCTGTTTTCGTTCGGCGCTGTGTTGTATGAGATGTGTACCGGAACGCTGCCATTCCGAGGCGACACTAGCGGTGTGATCTTCGAATCCATTCTGAATCGAGTGCCAGCCCCAGCAATTAGGCTCAACCCTGATCTGCCACCCAAACTGGAGGAGGTCATCGACAAGGCGCTGGAGAAGGACAGGGAGATTCGCTGCCAGTCCGCCGCCGAGGTAAGGGCCGATCTAAAGCGGCTGAAGCGAGATACAGAGAGCGGCAAGAGCGCAGTCACCGCGTCGGAAGCAGGAGCTGCGACCCATTCGCGGCGACTCCTCTGGAGTTTGGTCGCGGGTACGGCAGTGGTTGTACTTGTTGGCTCTGCGTTTCTGGCGTGGCGATCTTTGTACTCCCGCGCTGCAGATGCGACACCGATCCATTCGATAGCCGTACTGCCGTTTGCGAATGCTAGCAAAGACCCCGAAATGGATTACCTCGGGGAAGGTATCTCCGAGCAGATCACCAATTCTCTATCTCGGCTTCCGAACCTCCAAGTGATGGCGCGGAGCACCGTGTCTCACAACAAATCGCGGCAAGACGATCCGCAAGGGGTCGGCCACGATCTGCACGTCGATGCAGTGCTGACGGGGCGGGTGGTCGAGCATGGAAGTGAACTCAATGTCGAAATAGAGTTGGTCAATGTCGTGACCGGAGCGCAACTCTGGGGCGAACGATACACCCGCAGCACCAATGATGCCGCTCTACTACAGAGTTCGATCCTGAACGACGTTGCCGCTCAACTGCGGCCACAGCTATCGGGGAGTGAACGGGAAAGCGTCGCAAAGGTTGGCACTAGAGACGCTGAAGCATATCGGTTCTACTTGAAGGGGCGGCACTACTTCGAAGAGTGGGGGCCAGAAAACTTGAAGGCGGCGGCTGAGTTTTTCGACAAGGCGGTTGACCGAGACCCGAACTATGCGGCTGCCTATGCTGGGCTGGCAGATGTTTACGCGATACAGGGCTACCAAGGATATGTTTCCGGCCCCGAGCAGTCGGAGAAAGCACGATCCGCCGCACGGCGGGCACTGACGCTCGACAGCCAAATTCCTGAATCCCACACTGCTCTAGCTAACCTCGATTTCAACTATTTCTGGAACTTCTCTGAGGCGGAGGGAGAGATTCAAAAGGCTCTGGCACTTGATCCTAATTCTGCGTACGCCCATGAGGTCGCGTGCTGGATCGGCGTCGGCTTGGGCAAAACTCAAGAGGGTCTCGCAGACTGCCACAAGGCTGTGGAACTCGATCCGTTCTCGGAATTAAGTCACTGGAGTCTCGCGGTTGAGTATAACTTCGTGCGCGACTACAGCCATGCCATCGAGCAAGCGAATAAAACGCTGGAAATCGACCCCAAGCATACTGGGGCTGTGGCTACCCTCGGAGTCGCGTATGAGCAAATGGGAAACTACAAACAGGCGATGGAGCAGTGGATCAAGGAAGAACAGTTAAAGGGTCACGAAGCGCGAGCCAAGGAAATCAGGCAGGTTTTCGAGAGGTCGGGGTACAAGGGCTACCTCAGGAAAGATGCCAAAGATCGGGAAGTCGAAGGCGACTCCTATAACGCGGCCACCGATTACGCCATGCTCGGCGAAAAGGATGCAGCATTTGCGGCTCTGGAGAAGGCTTTCGCCAGTCACCAGTCCGTAGTGGACAGCAAGGTCGATCCTGAACTCGACAATCTCCGTTCCGATCCGCGCTTTGCCGACCTTCTACGTCGGATCGGCTTGCCGCAATAACCGACATCCCCATCCTGACAGAAGCCAAGGCGAAGTATGCGAAGCTGCAGTATGCTGCAAAATGGCCTGGAGCATTTCGCCTTGTGCAGCCATTCGGTCCTCACTGACACTGTGAGCATAGAGTTGCAGCGTGGTCCTTACGTCCGAGTGCCTGAGCAACGCTTGCACGGTCTTCGGGTCCGTCTTTGTTCGCACGAGGAAGGATGCGAAATGTTTGGGTACACCTGAGGCGTTTGAGTGGTTCAAGAATCGCGTTGAGGAGTGTTTTGGTGGGGCAAAACGCAGGGTTTGTGAGGGTTGGGATCGCCCCGCTCCGGTTGTTGGTGCAATTGATGTTACGCCAGGTATCCGCCAGGCATAGGTTCACGAGTGGCCGTCCTGTCATTACTCTTGTGCCATGAACCCACCCCGTTGTGCCATTTGATGCGGCGTTGAACTGAGGTCTAATCGCTCTAACGCCTCCCCGAGAAATCGAGTCCCCCTCAGCTCGGTCGTAAATTATTTTCATTTGTCTTTGACATGGGAGTAGACCCGTGCATTACGTCACAATGGCACATCAGTTAGCGTGGATGGAGCATCCAGTGATCTGGCTGTGTGCATCCTGCGCAATCCTGTGGCTCGTCTTGCGTTCGGTTCGATCTCCCTTGGTTCGGGCCGGCGTTCTGCTGATGCTCTGCGGTCTGGGGATGAATGCCCTAGCAACGGACACCAATGCAGGGTCGATGCCCGTGATCGGAATGCCGCCCACGGTGCGTCCGGCGAGCCCGATGTGGCACGGTGCGACATCGCAAACGCGGTTGCCGCTATTGGCAGACCAAGCGCGGCTCGGAATGTTTAGCATCGGCGACATCGCTCTGCTCGGCGGGGGTATTCTGATTGTGGCGATTTGCTTGCGACGGACGCAGCTGAGAAATCAGGTATGTAATGCCGAAAGCTTCTTCCGCTTGACGACGCGAAAGCCTTAATTGAACCTGTTGGTACGAATCGAGACAAATCTCAAAGCCCGCGTCAGAAGATGTCGGCAAAGAGTAGGGCCAAGATTGCCGCAGCACAGCGACGACGTTGGGCAAAGGTGAGAGCCGCGCGAGGAGAGAGAAAATGACTTACATCTCCGCATTTCGATGTCGGGGCGGCATCGTTATGTGCGCTGATACGCAAGAGACAATCCGTGATACTAAGAATTATGTAGAAAAAATTGAAATCGTCGAAGATCTATCGTACCCGCTAGCAGTGGGAGGAGCGGGCGCAGAAGACATAATCAAGCCCATTACCCAAGAAATAATTGACCGTGTTACGTCGTTAAAGCCTCCTACCCAAGGGGAACTGAGAAAAATAATTAGAGATTCGGTTCGAGAGGTCTTTGAGAAGGATGTACCAATTTTGGCTCTCAATAAGCAGTACAGGGCGCCACAGGTGTTGATCGCTGCTAAGCCAACCACCGACGACTTCTGCATTTTCCCCGTCGTCGGACGAAGGACGTACAAGGACGTTTCAAAGGCGATTATCGGATATCCAACCGCCTACAATTATGCATTGCTTGAGCGTTTATATCGATCTGACCTTCCGATGCAGCAAGCTGTAGTGTCGGCAATCTATCTTGCTTCCCAATCAAAACAGTTTGATGAGGGGGTAGGTGGAGACAGTCGCGTTGTTATCGTCAGGGAGAATGGGGCTTGGATTGACGACCCTGAATACATCACAAAATCTGAAGTGTATATTGCAGAATTCTTGAAGCTGATAGATTCCCTATTTCTGGACTGTGTTGATGTGTCGATTGCTCCGTCACAGTTTCTAAAAAAGCTGAGAGAATTCACAGATAAAGCTACGAGCCAGCGGCAGACATTCGCAGATTATTCTTCAATTCGTTCATTTCAACGTCAATTTGATCCAGGATTCAAGGGAGATCCATATTCCAAACTTTTTCTCGGCGCGGTTCAAGAATTTACAGTTGAGGGGTTCAAGCCAGTCAGGGAAGAGACTACAGAAGAGATAGAGAGACGCAGGAAGATGATTGAAGACACCCAGAGAGCAGCAAATACAATTGAGGCGTCCCGAAAGATGGCGGAGCTAACACAAGGGAAAAGATTTACTGGAATATTTGACGTGCCGATATCGGTTCGTGGTGGAGCCTTCTCTAAGGAATAGAGCTGTCCGTGGGAGTCGCCACTCGAATAATCACCTTACCTACAGTCGAAAAGGTACTACTGGGAGGGCAGAAATCGCAAATGCGCTCTGTTTGCGCGAATTTGATCGCGGCATTCGCTTCGTCCGTTGCCTCTTGGATAGTCTGCCCGACGTATCTGTGATTACAGTTCGGACAGACAAAGTCATAAACGACGACGTAAGTTGTCATGCTGTCCAACCCTTCAGACGGCTTGCCCCGCGGCATCCCTACGTCGCTGTCACTGGATATATTCGATTTGGCAGAATGGATTCTCGATATCAAGTGGCCTATCGACCTAGCCAGCGCTTTGCTCTGCCCCATCCAGAGGCTTGGGCCTGTTGCGGATTATTTTCCACTTGCATACGGATAGGCTGCGGCGCAGTCGAGCCCGGTCGTGTCGGCTGGTTGTGATCTTCTGCTTCCCGGTCCGCGAACAGAAGCGGGGCTGCGACACGCAACGCCTCAACTTCTTTTTGCAGTCTCGACACATCAAGCTCTTTCTGTCTCAGAACTTCGTAAGCGTTCTTCATGGGCAAGCACCCCTCAGAAATGGTGCGGGAATTGCAGGGACACACAACGCTTCAGAATAGCGGGGTTCGATAATGCCAATCCAGTCGGCCCGAAGTCTAGTAGTGGGCTATTTTGATTTCCCACTTGGAATCTCCTCTTTCGTCCACGTGTGGGCACCGCTCCAGTCGATCAGTTCTCGCCCACATGTGCAATAGAGCGTGTCAATGTCGCGTATTCCGCCTATGGTCTTGATCTTTGTTAGTTTCCAGAGTTTCCCGCATTCGCATTGTTTCGTCTGGGTATCCATGCCTACGCTGCTCTTTCCGCTCTCCGCTGCTCGTAGGATTCCCAGAGGGCTACTAAGTCCTCTACACTCCACAGCCGATCCGTCACGCCAGCGGCCATTGCGGGACTAGCGGAGTGTACGATGAATTTTGATGAAGTTGTAGGCGAAATAATTTATGGCGACGAGCGGAAGCGGTCGTACTTCGGTTCGAAGATCCACTCGGGGTGGTCGAAGGGCAGAGGTCTGCGCGACAGCGGCATCGGCTGGAATGCCATATGGACAGCATAAGAAGGAAGGGTGGCGAAAGCTGGGCGAACAAGAATGCCCCACTCTTTGCCAGCAGCGGGGCACGACGTTAGCCAGAGGAGTGTTTAGAAGCCTTTTAGCGCGAGAGGGTTGGCCCGGATCCTACGATATTTTACCGCCGACGATGGCTTCTGGCCCCGCTTCGTGATTACAGTGCGGGTCGTTACCTTAAAGTCGTGGTTCCATCCATTAGGCACCGTGGGGATGGCGCTTACCAAAAGGGCGCTGCCCCTTCGTATTTACAATCGGAATCTTTTGGACAGCAATTGGTTCTGTGGAATATCCATCGGAGGGAATTTTAATTGTTCGCCTATACCGATCTGAGCCAGCAATTTCAGGTGAGAAGTTATTAGCTCTTCGCTGATCCCAAGATCTACGAGGACGTCCCGTGCCTCTTTTTCGGAAGAGTATTCGTGCATGGGATTCGACTTGTGTTGAGGTCGAGCCACTCGAATCCTAACTCTGTCGTTATCTAGACGACTGACGGTTATTATAACGAGCATAAAGACGACGGAATGAACTGACTAACCAGCCCGCGATAATCCGAACATTTTTGGTACGCCGCTCGAAAGGGTGCTTCGGTAATAGCTGATTTCATCTCTTTTTTCAGATGCGCTCATACTTCGCAGGTAATTTTCAACCAGCTTTTCCGCTTCGTGCAGGCCTTCGACCTCAGCGACCATCTGCTCCTGATTTCGTTTGTGGTCAACTCTGTAAATCTGATAGTACTTCCGGGGAAGGCGGTACATTTCTACACCTCGATATGGAACCGTATACTCTGGGACACCATCGCCGATCTAACTCGCCCGTTTCTCTCGCCACCCTGCTGCTTCGTCTCTAAGAACGCCCAGCCCTCGCAGAGCATCCTCTATAGCTCGATTTTCTTCTGGCGTTCCACCATGGTTCAGAGCGAACTCGTTCTTCCTTTTGTGTAACGCAGCCTCCGCCGCCTGAATGCGTTCCTCCATCTTCGACCAATCAGTTTCCAGCAGAGCAGCTTTGTAGACTTCGTGCCATTTGTACTCAGTCATGACGAACCTCCGTTTAGCCTGCATGACGAACGGCTGAATTAATTCGTCTCATTCTTTTTCCATACGTAGAAGTTCTTTTCGTCTGCCAAAGTCCCAATCTGTAGTCCGCGTGAAGTAGCAGCGCGATGAACAGCGGAACGAAGGTTGGCAAGTCCAATCCCGCCTGCATCCGCAAGCGGGACTTCCATCGCCGAACCGGGAGACAGGGGCTCTAACTCTTGTAAAATCCCGACAACAAGATCGTGGTGCTTCCCGTGTCGGCCTTTGTTGAGAGCATCGACCCGAACTTGGCGATATCGCAGATCGGTCGGGGGTGCCGCTTTCGATTTTGGCATTCGATAGCCTACCTTTAGTGTTGATAGTACCATCACGATACGTAATACGACAAACATATTTTAAATGTGCGCTAGCGTACGATTCAATTGATGACGAACATAAAGCGAAACTGCTAAACTATCTGTGTGGACGAATCCCGTAAACGCGTGTTAGGGATCATGGCTTCAATCCTTGCAGCGCGAAAACTGGCTCAGTACGATGGCGGAAAGGGGTTTCCGCAACGATCAGCGCAATAGCCGATGCGGTCCGATGGGCACAAGAGACTCTGAAAGAGATTGATAGGCGCTGGCCTGCGCGGTAAGCAAGAGGTATGCTGCATGAAGTGAACTCGGAGGAGGCATGTCACGAGAGGGAAATGTCGCGGTGGTCGAAGCATATCTGAGAGGCCTGTCAAGCAAAGATATATCCAAGGTGCCCTTTGCGACGGATGTAACCTTTGAAGGCCCGCGCGTGCCGAAGCTAAGCGGGCGGGACGCCGTAGTCGGATTCTTGACAAGTATTTTGCCAGCCATCAAAGGCACTCAGATCAAGCAGCACATTGTTGAGGGAGAATATGTCGCCACGATTTTTGAAATGGAGACAATCCATGGCGTGGATCAGGTCTTCGACCGCGTGCAGGTTCGTGACGGCGAACTGAAAGGGATACACTCGTTTTATTATCCACAGCCGATCCCTTGAGACTTGGCTGTTTTTTCGAAGAAATTGCGGATAAGCCGACAAACCTTCGCTGTTCCTAGCCATAGAATCGTCACTTCAACCACCTGCCATTCACCTGCCATTACGACTGCCTTGCAGTGCCTAAACCGTCTAAAAGTGCCGTCCGTTGCGCTGTATGTTGTTGGACTTACGTTTCACGGCGGATTCGAATCCCTCCCTCTCCGCCAGATTATTAAGAAATAACGTATTTACCCCGTTTCCTGCCATTTTCGGACGCACACTCAAAGTCTTCATTTGGAGAACAAAGTGGAGAACGATTTTCCCGTCCGACGAGATGCCGACGCCGAGTGCATCGAGCGATAGTTCTTTGGCCTCAGCAACGCGGTGTGGTGATGGGAGTTCGCTGGCCGTGCTTGGAAACAGGAAAAGTGCCGCCCCGGGCACGATAACGGTTTAGGAATCCCGCCTTACCCCAGAGTGGTAAATGGGATGTCCTCCAACCAGTATGGATTCTGTGCCATTCTGGGTCCCCGAATTCGGGTTAGACATTGAACCAGAAATTGTGTTCGTATTTCTTGGCGGCGCACCGTTGGCTTGTCCAGGACAGATCGTTGCTTGCATGAAGGAAAATCGATCAACACGAATCTTTTATGGCTGGTGGATTGTTGTAGCTGCGTTCCTAAATCTCTTCTTTGCTGTCGGAATTATCTTTTATGGTTTCCCGGTTTTTTATCCCGCGCTTGTGGAATCACTCGGGTTCGCGCGCGCCCAAGTCACCCAGGGCTTTCTTCTAGGATTCCTGATTGTCGGCTTGCCTTTTGGTTTCGCCGCGGGCGCGCTAATTGACCGGATCGGCAGTCGATGGATCATCCTTACGGGTGCTGGCCTCATCGGGGTTTCTCTATTCCTCATGGGTTTCATGACCCGATTCTGGGAATACGAACTTCTTTGCATCGCGGAAGTCTTGGGTTACGTGCTGGCAGGCCCCATAGCCAATCAAGTGCTTATTGCGCAATGGTTCCGCAGGCAGCGCGGCCGTGCGATGGGCTTCGCCTATCTTGGCCTGGGTTTTGGCGGAGTGGTGTCGCCCTTACTGGTTAGTCGTTTGATCCGCACCTTCGGGTGGCGCCATGCGCTTGGAGCTGTCGGCCTATTGATTCTGATTGTGCTCTTCCCGGTCGGAATCTTGCTTACGCGCTCCACTCCCGCCGAAATGGGGCTCCTGCCGGATGGAGATTCGAAAAATGATCTCGCTGACGACACGGTCACCGCTGGCGCTGCTACTTCAAGCGGTGCCGCTGCTGCGGCCCGAACAACCAACTTTTGGCTGATCCTGGCAGGCTCCACGCTGGTGGTTGGAGCGATCGGCGCAGTGATTCAACACTTCATTTTATTCCTTAGGGATCAGGGCTACTCGCCGACTGCGGCTTCGCGATTCTCAACCGTGCTGCTGGCATCAAGCCTCGGTGGCCGCGTACTGGTAGGGTATTTGGCGGATCGGTTCTCCAAGAAAGACATCATGGCTTTCTTCTATTTATTGATTGGACTAACGATTCCAATACTCTACTTATCGCACCAGCCAGCTGCCACTTGGCTTTTTGCCCTGGCCTTTGGGTTTGCAATGGGCGCCGATTACATGTTGATTCCACTGGTCACAGCGGAATGCTTCGGCACCGCGGCGCTTGGAAAGATCCTCGCGCTGATCATCATGGGATACTCGTTGGGCCAGTGGGCAGCGCCGTGGATGGCGGGAAGAATTTTCGATAGCTACCACAGCTATGACTTGGCGTGGAAGGTCCTGGCTGGAGCCAGTTTGTTAGGAGCGGCTGCGATATACAAGGTCTCCGCAGGAGTACGGAAGGGCTAGCCGTTCCTGCGACAAGGCGGTGGATGGTCGCGTATCATTAATGCGGGAATGCGAGTCCTCTCCCCGCCGGCAGTCTCAATGATGTTCTTCCGCGTGCTGGCACGATGGATAATTCTCGAAGGCGTATTCGCCGGTCCATCCGAGTTCCGTCATGCCGGTTTCCGACGAATAATACGCTCCACTGATCCAACCCTTCAGATTATTGAAGTGGTCGTTGAGCGAATGTCGCGTTTCTCCCGCGTGTTTGCCCTCAGAATCTCGCGCCTCTAAACCCTTGTCCTTGCCCTCGTTGTCGCCCACATCCTCTTTCGAAGCGGCGGTTAGAAGCTCATTCTGTTGGTCTGCCCTGAGAGCTGCGAACGGATGCCCGAAGCGCTTCTGCGATTCGTCGTCCATCGCCGAAATACTCGCCAGAGAAGTTCTTCTGGTTAGCAGGCGTATCTACACTTAGCAGCAAATCGATGAACCGGTTCACTTGAGCCTTGGCTGACCCGGGCACGATGATCTCCGACAGCGCGACGAGCGCCTTATTCTGGGGGGCGTTAAGAAATGACGGTTTCCAATCCGCGGATGCCATCTGCGCATCCGCGCCTGAAAAAATTGCGTCATCCGAAAGGAGCCTGTGAATGGGGTGGGAAGCCGCCACCAGCGGCAACGCCATTCCGGCGCCCATTCCGGCGAGGATTCGTTGCACCATCTCGCGACGCGTAAGCGCGCGCCCTACTGCCTGTCCTTCCCCGATCAGGTGCAACCTCTCATCCTTTGTCACGATAATGGCCTCGCAGAGTCTGTATGGTTGGCGTCTCAGTTATGCAGCAAATTCTCGCGGTAATGGTAACATTCGGCCGCTGCACGGTCACAAGTGCCATGCCAACGAGAGACAATTTCTGGCATGCCAGCTACAAAGCAAATGGATAAGACTGCCCCACCGTTGCGGAGTGCGCTCCATCCTCTTCGATTGACCTCGCTCTGCCTGGCTTGTTAGCATCCGCAAATCATGACATTGTTTAGCGTGAGCAATCATCGTCTTCGGCGGTATCGAACCCTTGGCTGAATCGACAACGCAGAAATACGACGTAATCGTGGTAGGTTCAGGGGCTTCCGGAGGCTGGGCGTGCAAGCGTCTGGCCGAGTCTGGGCTGAAGGTTGCTCTCCTTGAGGCCGGGCGCCCGCAATCCAGCGCAAATTTCAGCGAGCACACTCCAGCTTTCGAATTGAAGTATCGCAACCTCGCGCCGGAAATTGTCCGCAAAATTCGCCCCATTCAATCGCAGATGGGGGACATTTGCAACGAATATACCCAAGACTGGTTCGTAAACGACATCGAAGAACCCTACACCGCGCCCGCGGACAAACCATTCAACTGGCTGGGCCGTTTGCGCATGACCGGTGGCCGCACCAACGTCTGGGGTCGCGTGTCGCTGCGTTTTAGCGACTGGGACTTCAAAGCCGCTTCCCACGATGGCTACGGCGAAGACTGGCCGATCAGCTACAAAGACATCGCGCCCTATTACGATCTGGTGGAAAAGTATGTAGGAATCACTGGAATGGCAGAGGGACTCGAGGAGTTGCCGGATGGCCAGTTCCAGCCGCCCATGGCGCTGAACTGTCAAGAATCAGTTTTTCGCGATCGCGTGAAGCAGAAGATGGGCCGTACCGCAACGCTCACGCGTTCAGCGAACCTCACCCAATCATTGAATGGCCGCGGCCCATGTCACTATTGCGGCCCGTGCGAACGCGGCTGCGTCACCAAGTCTTACTTCAATTCCGCTTTTACCACCGTCGCCGACGCACTCAAGTCCGGGAATTGTACTTTGATTTCGAACGCCATGGCCTTCAAAGTCCTGATGGATGCGGACCGCAATCGCGCGCGCGGCGTTCTTTACATCGACCGCATCACACGCGCGCCGCGCGAAATTCAAGCGCGCGCCGTCATCCTGTGCGCGCAATCGCAAGAATCCACCCGCATCCTTCTAAACTCGGCAAATTCCCAGTATCCCAATGGCCTCGCGAACTCCAGCGGCGTTCTCGGCCACTACCTCATGGCCCACGTACGCAGTGCCGGCGGCAGGGGCGAATTTCCCGAGCTTGCCCCGTCGCCTTCCTTGAGCGCTCCCATCAAGCCTTTGGGGATTTATATCGTCCGCTTTCGCAACATGAAAGGGAAGCCGCCCTTCAAGAACTTCCTTCGCGGTTATGGCTTTGAATGCGACAGCAACTTCGATTTCAGCTGGGGGGCGCCTGGTTTTGGCGCGGCTTATAAGAAGGCGCTTCGTGAACCATGCGCTGAGTTCAGCCTCACCGGGTTCGGCGAAGTCTTACCCAGCTGGGACAACTTTCTGGAAATTGACAAGGAAGTGAAGGATGTCTACGGTATCCCGGTCCTAAAGATTCACATGTCCGACCGCGAGAACGAGAGAGCCATGATCAAGGACATCGCTGAATCAGCGGGAGAAATGCTGGAGGCTGCGGGGGCCAAAAACATACGCACTCGCGCGAATCCCTCAGCGCCGCGCTGGGCTGTTCACGAAGCCGGCGTCGCCCGCATGGGCAGCGATCCCAAGAAGTCTGTGCTCGATCAATTTCAGCAAACCCACGACATCAGGAATCTTTTCGTAATGGATGCCTCAGGGTTTACGTCCAATCCCTGCCAGAATCCTACTCTGACCATCATGGCTCTGTGCGTGCGCTCATGCGATCACCTGATGGACGAGATGAAGCGCAGCAACATTTAGTCTCGCATCGCCTGTGGAGCGCGGTTCAAGATCTCTTCTTTTTGCTGGATCCCAGTAAAGTGGCGGCACAATCTGATGTTCACAATCTGACTGGAGATGAAATAGCAGTTTCCATGCCCCACTTCCCGCTTGCTCCCTTGCCGTAGGCGAGTGCGGGCGACGAACGGGACTTTCACGCCTACACTACGATTGCGTTTTCCTGGTTTGCATGCTAAAGACCTCGCCGACAAGAAACAGATCCGTAAGCAGCGCACGCAGATGGATGGAGGCGTTCAGGTTGTCGATCAGCTGAGAGCTGATGGCGGGCTGGGCTAACACCACCTCGAGCGCGGCCAATGAGTCCTGCGCGTCATGCTGCAATAATCGACCACATCTGCTTTAAGTTCGTCAGAAAGCGGCACGGCTCCATAAGTCGCGGCGGTCGGTACGACTCCAAGCCTCATTGTTTTTCCTTGACCAGCTCCAGCAACCCAAATCGCTCCGGGGTGTGAAACGTGCTGCTCATGGGCGGTTGCCAGGTGACCTCGCGGTGGTTCGAAGTAGGCCCCTCGCTGAGGAACAAGTTCATACGAAACGTATTTCCCGCCTTGGCGGAACGATGATCGATAGCTGAAAATGGAATTCTCAGCGCGGTATACCAGCGATGCGCGACACTATCGATGCGCGCGGTCTTTTCAAACCCGGAGTTCCAAGTCCATCCCACCTCATGATGCGGCTTGTGCAGATCGATATCCAGGTCGACCCACTCGCCTTGAGGTGAGACTTCGAATTCCTTGTAGAGTTTGATGTCACCGAAGTTCGCGCTGATGAAGACCTCGGCCACATCCCAGTTCCACAGTTCGTTCGTCTCCGCGGGTGGTTGGTGCAGGCTTCAGATAGAGCTCGTCGTAAGGACAGATGAATAGAAAGTAAAGATTGTCCCTGAGTCCAGCGCATACGGACTTCGCCGTGGAAATTGGGCACGTCTTTTCCCTGCGTGTCTTTCTCCAGGGACGCAATGCCCGCCGAGCGCCAGAACGCGGTAGATGCGTCGGTATTGAGAGGAACATCCCCGGAAGCGAAAACCGCCTTCACTGTCGGCTTGCCACCAGCCAATGCCGTTCCCGCGCACACCAGGAAAGCCAGTAGAGTTTTAGCGAAGCCATTCATTGAGGTGCTCCTTGACAAAGTCATCATCGGGCAAGTGCGGGTAAAGCCTGTAAACACGGTCGATCTCTTCCGATTGGCCGGCCGAAAGGTCCTCGCGCGGATCCAAACACCATCGGCCCTCCAGCAAACCTTGGCGCCGCAATACTTCGTGAATTCCCGCGATACATCCGTGAAATTGATGGGCTGGATCAAAGAATGCGGAATTCGCATCGGTAATTTGCTGTGCAAGGGTAAGCAGCTTGGCGGGAACAGTTGGTGATTGGCTTTTCGCCACTGCCAGATGCGCAACCGCTGTCTTAGTCCACACTGCCCAATGGCCGAGCAATCCGCCAACGATACGAAGCCGTTCGCCACCCAAATCAAATTCGGTGAGGAGATCGATGAGGATGTTGTCGTCATTGCCTGTATAGAGGGCGATCTCTTGTGCGCGACCGGATTGCACAACCGCACGAACCACATCAAGTGTCTGGTATCGGTTGAAAGGCGCGATCTTGATGGCCACGACGTTATCGATCTCCGCGAATTGCCGCCAGAATTCGAAGGGCAGAACACGTCCGCCTACCGATGGCTGCAGATAAAAACCAATAATAGGTAGCACGGAAGCTATTTCCCGTGCGTGTTCCAGAAGCTTGGGAATGGTTTCATGTTTGAGGTCGGCCAGGCTCAGCAGGGCAGCGCCATATCCTAACTCGGCGGCAAGTATCGCTTCACCCATTGCCTGATCTCGCTTGCCGCAGACTCCGGCAATTCTTACCACGTCTTTCCCGGCCGTTTCCTCGGCAGCAATCCGCAGCACTGGTTTAAGCAAGCCGACTTGTGGATCGCGGATCGCAAACTGAGTTGTATGTACGCCCACCGCAATCCCGCCGGCGCCAGCCGCGAGGTAGTAGCGGGTCAGGGCGCGCTGGCGTCGCTCATCGAGCTTGCGCTCCTGATTCAGCGCAAGGGGATGCGCCGGCATCACGAGGCCGGAGAAAAGCTTGTCACGAAGCTGCATCAGAATTTTCCGTCGCGCGTCTGAAAATGGGTCGGCTTACCCAGCGTTGCGCCGCCCTGCTTAATCCAATGCGCAGTCCACTCGATCATTTCCGCGGGCTTCACAGTTGTCTCGCCGAAGAGTTGCCGGGCTTTCGCCGCGTTGTTCAACAGTGCGGAGGCCGCCGGTTCAGAACTAAACTGCGGTTCGACTGCGAAATGACTTCCGAATGCGAATGCGATCTCCCGAACAGACAACGTCTCCGGCCCCGTGATGTTCAGCACAAAAGGAGGTGACTGGCAATGCGCAAACGACCGCAAGCACCATGAGTTCGCATCTCCTTGCCAGACTACATTTACCAGAGGCATGCGCAGATCCACCGGGCGGCGCTCGTAAACTGCCTGCCCAATGTCCAGAAGAACACCGTATCGCAGGTCGATAGCGTAATTCAGGCGAAGCATGGCGACCGGCGTTCCCCATTTCGCGGACGCATATTCGAACATGCGCTCACGACCGAGAGCAGACTGGGCATACTCGCCGACAGGAGCGACTGGCGTGAATTCATCGGCTCCGCCTTCGCTCGCCGCCCGAAGTGGATACACATTTCCCGTAGAGAAAGCCACAATGCGTGAGTCACGAAAACGGTTGGCCACTAGTCCCGGCAAGAACGTATTCATCATCCAGGTCTCGTGTTCGGCGCCAGAAGTTCCAAATTTCTTCGCGGCCATGTAGATGACATTAGGGATGTTGGGTAACTTCTCAAGTTCGCCAGGTTCCAACAGGTCTGCCGGGATGGCCTCAATGCCACACGAAGCAAACTCCGAAGGCAAACGGGCATTGCTGTAGCGAGCGACCGCGATCACACGCTTCTTCACCCCCGCCTTATCGGCCGCGCGGCGCGCCAATTTGGCCAGGCTCGGTCCCATCTTGCCGCCGGCACCCAGAATGAGCAGGTCGCCTTCTAGCGAAGAGAGGGCCGCCGCATCCGCGTCACGAGGACGCGAGAGGTGCTCTTCCAATTCAGCTTCGTTTTGAATCGTCGTCATCTAGCCAAACTCAAATCCACCCAGCGCGTAAATGCGGTCTTCTCTGCCACGCAATTCCTTGCCTCGAACCATACGTGTAAGCGTACGCCGGGGGAAGAAGCCGAGGTCGATCGCAATCCGTTCGGCATTATGATTCTGCTTCAATAAATCCCACGAAAGCGAAGTCCCTGTGTTCCGAATGCAACGCTCGATCAACGAGTGTGCAACGCCGGCGTCAGGAGAGACACAGGGTCCCGTATACGAAGTCACCCGGCCAGAACGCACGAGAGCGTAAGACTCTCCTGCGACAAACGCGCCATTTCTTCCCGCTAGCCTGCCGAGTAGTTCGGAGCGGTCTGCGCCGAAAGATTCCCGGTCCGCAATCAGATGCTCGGGTGACAACGAGCCCGAGCGGCCATTCAAAATGCCGGTGCTGCCCGTCGCTGCCCGCTCCCATCGTTCCACGGGCTGTTCACAACGAAATCCCAATTTCTCATAAAGTGGTTGTCCCTGGTCCGTAGCGTCCAGTTTCAGAGTTTCAATCTTCATTTGATTCGCCAACGCCAGTGTTTCCGACAGTAAGCGGCGCGCCAGTCCTTGTCCGCGAAACTTTTTTCTCGTGAGCACCATGCCCAGCCATGCCAGCCTCGATCCATAACACAAAAGAGTGGTAGTGCTGGCCAGTTCGCCATCCATGTCAATCGCCAGACAAGTTTCCGGCGCCAACTGAGTTAGCATTTGCCAGTCTTCTGCCGTTTGGTTCCAGCCTGCCTCTGTCGACAACTCCATTGCCGCCGGAATATCCTCCACGGCCATTCGCCTCACTTGGGCTTTTGCGGCTCTCTTCATTCGGTCGTGTTCCGGCGAAACCACTGTATGAAATGTGGCAGGGCGATCTCCAAGTCCGGAATTTCCGGATGCCATTTCTTACATTCTTCCGTTAGCGCAGCCACTAGTACCAGTAACTTCGCGTTGGGCAGTAAGACCTCTAGGCTCACGAATCGTACCGGATATTCCTTGCTGTAGCGAACGTGGCGCATCGGGGTCATACACAAGCCACCTGAGATCGAAGCCTCGCATCAGATCGACAAGCGGCCGGCCGATTCGCCAAAAGGTTTTGCGGCTAACCGGATAGTAAACGCAAGTGATATTGATGAGCGCCGATGTGGCCATGGATTGATCGGAGAGTCTCAGCCAGGTGCGCCAAGGCACGCTGTAAAAGTTCCCGGACCCGTTCACTGGCATCGGCGAATGGATGTGGGTAGGCGTCATGCGCAGCGACGACGAGAAGCAGATCATATTGGCACTCTAGATAACGAGCCAGTCGGAGTTATGGCGAAACGATCGAACTCGGATCGAAACTCGCGGTGAGCTATACTCAGATCCGGGACCACAAGAAGCCGACCGAGTTCAAGCGCCAACTAAACTCAGTTCCTTTTACCTCTAACACCCCTCCATTCTCCATCGAGAACGATTCGATCCTCTTCAGAACCTCTTCCATTCCCAGACGTCCTCTTCCTCTTTTTTAACAAATGGGCACACAGTCCGGCGAACCCCATACTTCGCTGGGAAACATCCAGGTTTCGACGGGATGAAAACCTACCGATCGGGATCATTAGATGTAGAAGCGTCGCCCGCCGGCAAAACGGTGCGATGAAAATCCGGCCCGTCGCGTCTTCGGCAAAAGGTTCGGTGATGTCTCCAGACACCAAACCCAGGGAGTCTAACGGTAAAGCCCTATCCACTGGTGCACCATGAACTGGGAAGTGCGACCGCGGTGTTTGGCCGGGGAAGCAGCGTGTGGGTTGGCCTCACTCGCGGACTTGTGAAATTGACGCCGCTTCCCGGCGGAAGATACGCGGAGGAGTTGGTTCCGGGCGTGCACGGCCCGGTTACGTCGCTGCTGGGCGAAAAAGACGGCTCAATTTGGGTGGGTACCCAGGGGCATGGAATTTGCCATGTTTCCTCCGCAGGCAACGTTTCGCATTGGACGACCGCGCAAGGCTTGAGCGACGACATCATTCACACCATGTTCCAGGACGACGAAAACAACCTGTGGATTGGAACCTTGAGCGGGGGTCTCAACCGCTGGCGAAAATCAACGTTGATTCCTTTCGGACAGCCTGAGGGATTGCCGAATAGCTTTGCCGCAAATGTATTGGCGGATCAGCGCGGCGACATTTGGCTGGGAACCTGGGGGAGCGGATTGCTCCGCCTCAGTAAGGGCAAACTCCGCCGGGAGCGCCTCCCGGGCGTAATTCTGCGGGACCCGATTCGCGCTCTGGCCGAAGATGGCAAGGGTCAGATATGGGTGGGTACGTGGTTCGATGGCCTTTTTAGATACGACGGAAAGTCCTTCAAACACTTCCTGACTGGAGGCGAGTCGCTGGTGAACGCGGTCAGCGCTCTCCACAGTGATCGGGCTGGCAACCTCTGGGTGGGAACCTATAAGGGGTTGATTCGATTCCCAACTGGAATTCCGGATAAGAGTAAGGGTGAGCCGTTTCTCGCGGGGAAGCTCATCACCGCTATAAAAGAAGATCGCGACGGCTCCATCCTTATCGGAACCTTCGAGGGGCTCTATCGCATACGAGACTCGGTGGTGGAATCCATTACACACAAGACGGGACTTTCCAATCCTTTCATCCTCTCGGTTTCGGTGGACCGCGCTGGCGGGGTCTGGGTAGGGACAAAAGAAGGCGGCGTTGACTTCATTCAGGGGCTGAATGCAATTCACTTAACACCGGAGAGCGGTATCCCTGCGTACCCGGTCTTTTCCGTTACCGACGACGGCCGCGGCATGTTGTGGATGGGCACTACCCGCGGGCTACTGCGAGTTCCGGCCCAGCAGATGCACGAGCTGGTTGACGGCCGGCGCAAGACGGTTGACGCACTTCTGCTGGGGAAGAACGAAGGAATGCGCAGCAGTGAGTGCGGAGGAATGTCACAGCCCCCTGCGACCCTGACCAAAGACGGCGTGCTCTGGGTAGCCACCGCCAAGGGATTCGTACACACCAACACGTCGCGAGCGTCCTTTTCGGAGCCGCCTGCTCACGCCTTCGTCTCCGGGTTTGTGATCGAAAACAATCCTCTGGCGGCATCAAACCAAGTGGTCTTGGCGGCGGGTTCCGGCCAATTCCAAGTGAGATTCGACGCCATCCGCCTGTCCAATCCGGCGCAGCTGCAGTTCCGCTACAAGCTTGATGGTTATGATCACGACTGGACGACGACCTGGGGTCATCACGCCCTCTATCAGCACCTGCCACCCGGACGTTACCAGTTTCTTGTAAGCGCGCACGATGCTGGGCAGGCATGGAGTGATCAGTCCGCGGAAGTCACCGTGGTGCAGCGGCCTTTCTTTTATCAGGCGGCGTGGTTTTACGTTCTACTGTTAATTACCCTGTCCCTTCTGGTAGTGGCCGTGTTCCGCTGGCGCGTCGCGCGGGTGAGAGGGCGCCTCAAACTGGTTATGGAGGAGCGTAATCGAATCGCCCGGGAATGGCACGACACTCTCATGGCCGGCTTTGCGGCGATTTCCTGGCAGTTGGAGGCTACCCGGGAGGGCATCAACGGGGATTCGAGCAAGACCAAGGCCTCGCTCGACTTGGCACGAAACATGGTGCGTCATTGTCAGACCGAGGCGCGCCGCATTATTTGGGACATGCATGATGGTCCGGAGCCCGTCGGTCCGCTATCTGAAACCCTATCTAAGGCTCTGGATGGCATGAGTGCGAGGTTGGGGGTGAAAACACAGCTGCAGGTAACGGGAGCGGAGAAACCCCTGTCTCCACTCGCAGTACATCATCTCACCTGCATTTGTCAGGAAGCCGTAACCAATGCTATACGTCACGGCTCGCCTACAACCATTCACATTATTTTGGAGTATGAACCGACGGCAATGACGCTTTCCGTCAAGGATGATGGTCGTGGATTCCGGCTCGCCGACGCTGCCTCGCCCGGCCACTTCGGCCTGTCCGTAATGGAAGAGCGCGCCAGGAAAGTGGGAGGAAGTTTTGAGATTCGATCATCGCCGGAAAGCGGTACAGAAGTCCTGGTGCAAGTTCCAGCCAATGGAGCGGGTGAAGCATGACTGACCCAGCAGTGAGGATTCTTCTTGTGGAAGATCACTTCATGGCGAGAATCGCCCTTCGCTCCATTCTGGATGGGCGATCCGATCTGGCGATTGTTGCGGAAACAGACAGCGGGCCAGAGGCGATTCGGCTCTACGGCAACCTGCGTCCCGACGTGACGATCATGGATCTTGGCCTGCCGGATCTCAGCGGTATTGATGCCATCGCAGCCATCCGGAAGCAGGATCGGGGGGCAAAGATCGTAGTGCTCACAAATTTCGAAGGCAGCGAAGACGTGTATCGTGCCTTGCGGAACGGTGCGATGGCGTACTTGACCAAAGATACCAGCGGGCAGGAGTTAGTCGCTGCCATTTTAAGTGTTCACCAGGGAACGCGATACCTGCCCAGATCGGTGCGGGATACGCTGGCCGAGCGCGTGCCCTGCTCCGAGCTTACTCCCCGCGAGCACCAGGTACTGTCCCTGATCGCTCGAGGCAACAGCAACCGGGAGATCGCCTCGAATCTGTTGATCGCCGAGAAGACAGTGCGCGTCCACGTCAGCAGCTTGCTGGCTAAGCTGGGCGCCCGTGATCGCACCCAGGCAGCGATCTTTGCCATCCAGCGCGGCTTTGTCCACCCCGACTGAACTGGCAGCACCAGCCAGGGACTCTCCTGCTATTCGGATCCATGGGGACAACCTTCGCCGCCGGGAAACTGGGTAGGTCGAATGTCCTAGGTCCTAGTCAGTCCCCTGCCCGATGACAGTGCACCGATCCCGTGTTTGACTCCTTGCTCAAGAAACCGGGTACTGCGACTGATGAACGCGAACCATCACTTCGCACCCGATTTCACTCTTGGTAGTCGGGGGTAGAGATGATCCAGAGAAGCAGCTTCAGGTTGTGTGGACAGGTTGTGCTCGGGTGCCTGCTGACCAGTGGGGCGGCCAGCGCCCAGGTGGCGAACAACACATCGATCGTGGGGACGGTTGCCGACGAGAGCGGGAACGTGGTTGTCGGCGTCAAAGTGGCCGCGATCAATGAAGGAACCGGGGTTGTTTATCCGGCAACGACCAATGGAGAAGGTTACTACTCCATTGGATTCCTTCTGGCCGGAACTTATGACGTCGCCGTCGAGCATCCCGGCTTTGCCAAGGTGCTGCACCGGGGAATTGTGCTGCAAAGCAATCAGGTGGTTCGCACTGATGTGGTTTTAAGGGTAGGGGCCACATCCGACGTGGTTACCGTGGAAGCGACAATACCGCCGATTTCGACCGACGACGCCACCCTGTCGGAAACGCTGAATGCGCGTTCGATCAGTGATCTCCCGCTAAACGGCCGCGATGCGTTGAAACTCGCCGCCACCACTTCCAATGTAATCGTCGGTCCGAAATCGGACATCACGGGAATTCCGCCGGGAGAGGATTTCATCGGCGCCGGCACGCGGGAGATCAGCAACAGCCTGACTCTCGACGGCATCACCATTATGAACAACCTGATCACGGTCACGTCGGTGACGCCCAACCTGGATGCGATTCAGGAAGTCCAGATTCAGAATGGAAACTACACGGCGCAGTACGGAAGCTACATGGGTGTGCACGTCAATCTTGCGACCAAGTCGGGTTCAAACAAGCTTCACGGCGCATTGTATGAATTCGTGCGCAATGATCTGTTCGACGCCCACCCTTTTTTTGACACGCCCGGCTCCGACAAGCAACCGCTGCGGTACAACCAGTTCGGCGTGGAATTCGATGGACCAGTCTACATCCCGAAGCTCTACGATGGCCGTAACAAGACTTTCTTCATGGCGTCCTACGAGGGACTCCGGCAAATCAAGAACGCTTCGGTAAATGGCACCGCACTTACGCCGGCGATGCGCAACGGCGATTTCTCGTCCCTTTTACCGACTACCCAGTTGTTTAATCCCTACAGTGGACTGCCCTTCGCAGGAAACATCATTCCGGCGCAGTACATGAGCCCTGTGGCCCAGACGCTCCTGCAGTACCTTCCGGTACCGCAGTCCGGGACCACATTCAATGGCTTCTCGCCTTCGAATCTCACCAACAACAAGACGCTTGAACGCATCGACCAGTCGATTGGGGACAAGGTCCGCCTGTTTGTGCGCTATGACTGGGAAAACCTTACGGTATTGGGTGGCGCCGGCGATCCCAACCCGGCCAATATCGTGTCCGGTCCTGCGAACAACAGAAATATCGCGTTTGGCTACACCCACGCTTTCACTCCAAACCTGGTGAACGACTTCCGTTTTGGCCGGAACCATCTGGTCACCAACGCCTTAAACTATTTCTCCATCAGGGGGCTGAAGGATGCGGGCACCAGCCTGGGTATCCCCGGATTTACAGGAGATACGACGTTCGGCAATCCCGGCATTCCAGACATCAACATTGACGGCTTCATGACCGCCGGCAATGCGGGCACCAACTGGTTTCAGGACGATACAACCTGGCACGGATACGATCAGGTGAGCTACACGCACGGCAAACACACCATCATGGCCGGGGCCGAATTCAGGAAACTCACCACGGGGCGGGCGGCCGCAAACAGTCCCCGCGGCGTGTTTAACTTTACGGGAGAACTTACGGGCGATCCAGCCACCGGTGCCCTGGGGGACCCGGCAGCAGATTTCATCATCGGCGCGGCAGCGAGCGATCTTACGCCCTTACAGGAATTCAAAGGCGTAGTCGCCGAATGGCGCGATGGTTTCTTCGCTTTGGACAACTGGCAAGTAACGCGAAGGCTGACCCTGAACTACGGCTTGCGCTACGAACTGCCCACGGTGCCCTACAGCGTTAACGGTGAAGCTCGCATTCTGAACCCGGCGCAGACGGCTTTGATCCCCGCTACGCTGCCTGCACCCGGTCTTAAGTTCAATGGTCCGAATCATGACAATTGGGCTCCTCGCCTGGGATTCGCCTACCGGGTCACTGACAAGACGGTGGTACGCGGCGGAGGCGGCTTTTATTACAACCCCAACCAGATGAACAGTTACACCCTGGCGACTACGAACCCGCCGTTCGGTCTGTCGTCGACCTACTCCGCCCTTGCACCGTACAGCACCTCAGGCTGCCTGCTCTCCTTCGCCACACCCACACCTGCGTCCTGTCTCAACGGCGCGCCAAGTGTGTTCAACGTGTTCACCGAAAACCCATACTTGCCCACCCCCCGGTTGTATCAATGGAATCTCGGGGCGGCCCGGGAGTTGTGGAAGGACGCCGGGTTCGAGCTGCAATATCTTGGCTCGCATTCGCTTCATTTGGACCGCAGCTTCTACAACAATCAGCCGACGCCCGGACCGGGTTCGATTCAGTCCCGGCGTCCCAACCAGCTTTGGGGTCAAATCCGCACCATCACCAACGATGAAGTTGCCACCTATGAAGGAATGACCGCGATTTTCCGCCAGCGGATGAGTCGCGGGCTGCAAGTACTCGCCAGTTATACCTGGTCTCACACGCTCGATATTTCCTCCGACTCGAACGATGGCGGGTATCCGGTGAATGCCTATAATTTCCGCGCTGATTACGGGAACTCGAACTGGGACATTCGTCATCGCTTTGTGGCAAGCGTGGTCTACGAGTTGCCCAAAATGAATGGCAGCAATTGGCTGATTCGGAACGTCCTTGGCAACTGGCAGGTGAACGACATCACCACCCTGCAAAGCGGGAAGCCCATCAACGTAGTGATGGCTGCCGACGTCGCCAGCATTAGCCGGGCTGGTAATCAGCGGCCTAACGTCGTCCGAACGCCCTCCGCCAACTGCGATTCGAGCCACTTGGTGGGTTGCATTGACGTCACAGCCTTTGCTCAGCCTGCTGCGTTCACTTACGGAGATGCCGGGAGAAACATCCTGACTGGCCCGAAATTCCTGAATACGGATCTTTCATTATTCAAGTCCTTTCCGATCCGGGAGCGGATGAGATTTGAGTTCCGAGCCGAGTTCTTCAACCTATTCAACCATCCTCAGCTGGCAAACCCGGAGGCGACCATTACATCGTTCGCCCCGGGATCGGGTTCCTTCGGCAATGTCGACTCGATTATCGCCGATAACCGCGACATTCAGTTCGGGGCCAAGCTGATTTTCTAGACTCTGTCCTCAATTCACGGTCGATCGCCTCCGGATCGGCCGTGAGTCGAGGTGGGACTCCGGCGTACGTCGATCGGTGCTTTGGTTTTGGGGCATGAACATCGTCCAGCAGGTTACGATTTGTATGGGACTGGTGACCTTAAAAGTTTTGGAAGGTGTATTGGACACGGTGGGATGCCGGTCGACCGAGGAGATCCGACAACTTGCGTCACTCAGGTAGTCCGACGCGCCGATGGAGTTTCCCAAAGCGCGGGTCGGAGCGGAGGCTATCCATGCGAGCGTCGGTCGCCAGGTAGGTAGCCAGGTAGTAGGACCGGTCTTTGTAGGCCTGATCGAGCAAGGCGAATGCCTGGTCGTTGTCTCCCAAGCCTGCATAAATGACTGCGCTGTTGTAGGGCGCGACCCAACTATGCGCAGATACCTCTTTTAAATGATCCAGGATCTTTTGCGTTTCGGCACGGTTCCCTGACAACGCGTATGCATGTCCCAGGCCTGACCAGGTCTCGGCATTGTCCTTTTCCAGTTCGACCGCGCGTTGAAACTCGACAATGGCCTCCGGCAGCTTTCCCTTCTGCTCATAAGCTCGACCCAGGAAACAGTGACTGAACCAGAAGTTCGGGTCAATTTCGATGGCGCGATGCAGTTGCTCAATGGCCGGATCCCACCGTCGTGCAAACACGAAAGCCGCTCCCACACTGAAGGCCGCAAACCCGGACTGTGGATCGGCTCGCTGCGCCAGCATGGATTCGGCGATAGCCTGGTCATACCGTTCCATCGGCGCCAGGAACCAACTGTAATAGGTGTGAGCGTCTGAATTGTTGGGACTCAGTTCAATGGCTCGTTTGAATTCCTTTTCCGCTGCGACCCAATTCCAGTCATACCAGTGCGTGACGATTGCCATGGAAAGGTGAGCCCCCGCATCGGATTCGTCAATCGCGAGCGCCCGCTTGGCCGCATCCTTAGTCTTGGGCCCGGCTTCGTTCGGAGACATAAACCAATCGTCCTGGTTCACGTAGTTGAAAGCCAGGCCGCTGTAAGCCAGGGCATAGTTGGGATCGACAGCGGTAGCCTGATTAAAATAGTCGATGCCCGTGTCAAACCCCTCTTTGGTGAGTTTGTTGGTGTAGTACTTGCCCTTCAGATAAAGCCGGTAGGCTTCGGGATTATCTGTCGAGCCCTTGGTCAGCTTCTGTTGATCTTCCACCGAAAGTTGTGAGCGCAGACGTTGGGAAACTTCCCTTGCAATGTCACTCTGAACCGCCAGCAGGTCGGCCACCTTCCGGTTGTATTGCTCACCCCACAGCTGTTTGCCGTTACGAATGTCGTCGAGTTCGACATTGATGGTTAAATCGTCGCCTCGCTGCCTGACGTCGCCAGTGAGTACGGCTTGCACGCCAAGTTCGTCGCCAACCTTTTGCACATCCATCGCCTTACCCTTGTAATGGAGAGCGACACTGTGCGGAGTTACTTTCAGGCTGGGCAACCGCGCCAGGCTGTTGTTGATGCTCTCCGTAACGCCATCGGAAATGTATTCTGCATCGGGATCGTTGCCTCGATTCTCCAGAGGCAGAACTGCGATGGAATCGATGCCTGCCTTCGACCGTCTCAGATAAATAAAGGCTCCGGCGGAAGCGATGATCAGCAGACTCACGGCAATAGCCAAAGCGATGGCGCGCCGTTTGAGCCTTGAGATGCCTCGCGTGGAGGCTTCTTCGAGCGCCCGGCGGAGATCGGTTGCAGTCTGGAAGCGGCTGTCGGGAGATTTCGACAGGCACCTGCGCACAATCGCTTCGAGCGCCGGCGGAGCACTGAGCGGATCCGGGTTCTTGTGAACGATCGCGCCGATGGTTGCGGCGGATGAACCTCCGGGGAAGGCGCGGCGTCCCGCGAGCATTTCGTAAAGCACAGCCCCAAACGAGAAAATATCGGAGCGCGCGTCCGCCGGCTTTCCCTCGACTTGCTCTGGGGACATGTAGGCTGGAGTGCCCATGATCGTGCCTACCTGGGTGACGACGCCCATGGTTTGAGTTTCGCCCTCGGTCAGGGTACCAGCGCTCTGTTTCGCGAGTCCGAAATCCAGCAGCTTTACAACCCCGCCCGAGGTCGCGAGGATGTTCGCTGGTTTGAGGTCGCGATGAATGATCCCCTTACCGTGTGCGGCCTCGAGCGCGGCAGCAATTTGCCGCGCGAGTTGCAGCGCCTCATCCGGCGGAAGGGCCTGCGGCTGTTCACAGTCGACGATCGGCCGCCCGTCGATGTACTCCATGACCAGAAAATCCGGGCCGACGTCGTAAATCTGGCAGATGTTGGGATGATTGAGTGCGGCGATGGCTTTGGCTTCACTCTCGAAGCGCTCGCTGAACTGCTCGCCAGAAACTTTGATCGCGACGTCCCGATTTAAACGGGCATCTCGGGCACGATACACCTGTCCCATCCCGCCCGCTCCAATGGACGCAAGGATTTCATATGGACCGAGTTTTTCGCCTGCAGAAAGCGGCATGTGAAGAATCGAGCTAAGTCTAGCCGATCACAGAGCAGATAGCGATTTGTACCATGCGCGAAATATTTGCTGTTGTAGATCGCCCGAAGGATATTGAAGACGAAGAGGCCATGAGCTTCTTCGGCGGATCAGAGGGCGATGCGGATGAGAGTCAGGGATAACGTTTCCGTACGTTAGAGTTGCGGCGTGGGGTCGCCTTCTGGCTTCGCGGCCCGATGAACGAGTCGATCTTCTTTTTCGTCCAAGAGGCGAATGATTTCAGCGGCGAGCTCTAGCAGCTTCTTAGGGTCTTGTTCGACGGATGCTTGGCGGCAGAGTTCCATCCACTTCTCACGATCTTTCATTCGGATTTGCCCTCCCGTAAACCGGCTCTTCGTCGCGGGTCACGCTTTCTAGAAGCACGAGACGTGCCATTGTTCTATTTTCTGCAACTTGCGACGTCGGGTGGCTGTTGCCACGGAACTTTCAGCAGAAAAGTAGGAAAGTCTGCGCTACAAGGAACGCTGTACTTTGAGTTTTATCTTTCCTGAGCATGTAACGCACGGCAAACTGGGTTCCAGAGGCTGGAATCCAAACGAGTATGACATCGCTCTGCACAATCGAATACGGTTCTAGAAATACGGAGAGGCGATGCGGTCGGGCCGTTGTAGCAGAGTGCGCCCATTGCGGAGCCTCGGTTTGCTCTTCGTGCGCAAAGGAATGCTGCGGACAGGTGCTGTGCGGATACTGCTACGACTATCACGTGATTCATTCATGCCTGAAAAATTGTGCACCCACCGCGCTCCGACCTGTTCCAGTCGCATTTCGCCCGGCGCCTCACCACTATGCGGTGTAGCCACTTCTTCCACCGGGTGGCATGCGCCAAAACACGGAGCGCGGCCTTTGTGACTGAACTTCGGCGCAAAATCCCTAAATGGGGATGCCGACAGGACTCAGGGGCACTTACACGTGTGATTAGAGCGAAAAATTATGCGGCGCCGGTGAGGTCTGAATTTACGGAAATGTTCCAGGCTTTGAGCAGCCATTCGGGGATGTAGTATTGATTCTTGTTCTCTTCGCACCAGTTGGCAGGCGAGATGAGGCGACATATTGGTCCGGTGTCAGGTGCAATTGCCTTGCCTGCAGTTCAAATTCAGTGCAGAGGACTGAAGCGGGCATCATGGGACGGCCCCAATTCGGATTGCCGCGCTTGTTAGGCATGAAGGTTAGACCTGCCGCTCTGGATAATACTCCCCCGCCCTCAGGTTGGGCGATCTGAACAATGGGAAAGTCGCGGCACATGAAAAAGGCCCCAGAGTGTGTCCGGGGCCTGCCTCACTTTCTGGCTGGGAGTGTGTGCACAGGTCAGGCGGTGGCGGTTCGGAACTTCTTGATAGCGATCTCTTCTTTCGCGTGGAACCAATCTTCCAGGTCGTGGCCGTCCTCTCCTCCGCGTGCCTCATACAGTTCGTAGGCGCGCAGGCGGATCTGGTCTTCTTGTGGTTCGTTTATTGCGGTTGGCGGTTTCTTGGGAGGATTGGAATTCATTAGGGGTACTCCTTGAGGCAAACGTACGCCGGGTAAAAGATTGGAGTCAATTACCCAAGATTGGTGCAGTCTTGATGCCGGTTCTGGGAATGCGCGTGTTGAACCACATTGAAAGTGTCCCCATGAAACCACAATAGAAATGTCCCCATGTAGAGTGCCCTCGACAGGGAGGCGCCGCGATTGGGGAGAGCGAAATTGAGCAGCAAGGAGTTGAGTCGGGCAGAGGTAATGGGGCGGGTGAAAGCGGGCAACCTGCGACTGGGGGAAGCCAGCGAGATGCTGGAGTTGAGTTATCGGCAGACCAGGCGGCTGTGGGCGCGGTATCGCGAGGGCGGAGCGAAAGCGTTGCAGCATGGCAACTGCGGCCGGGAATCGAATCGGGCCTATCCGGCAAAGATGCGAGCGGCGGTGCTGGAGCGGGTGAAGGCCCGCTATGAAGACTTCGGGGCCACGCTGGCGGCCGAGCATCTGGCCAGCGACGATGGGTTGGAGGTGCATGCCGAGACGTTGCGGCGCTGGCTGCGGGAAGCCGGGCTATGGCGAAGGCAACGGCGGCGTAAGCCCTATCGGCAGCGGCGCGAACGCAAAGCTCACTTTGGTGAGTTGGTGTGACTCGCTCCCAGTCCGGGCCTAGCATTCTTGGCCAGACAGAGGGGTATTTGCGGATGATCGGCCAGACCATTTCGCACTACCGCGTGGTTGAGAAACTCGGCGGTGGCGGCATGGGTGTTGTCTACAAGGCTGAGGACACACGCCTGGACCGCTTTGTGGCTCTTAAGTTCTTGCCCGAGGATGTAGCCGATGATCCCCAGGTTCTCAGTCGCTTCCGGCGCGAGGCAAAAGCAGCATCTGCGCTGAATCATCCCAACATTTGCACGATCTATGACATCGGTGAGCAGGATGGAAGAGCGTTCATCGCCATGGAATTTCTGGATGGGATGACACTCAAGCACCGGATTGCGGGGCGTCCTCTTGAAACCGAAATGCTGCTCACTCTCGCAGCCGAAATCGCTGATGCGCTCGACGCCGCCCATTCAAAGGCTATCGTCCATCGGGACATTAAGCCCGCGAACATTTTTGTGACGGAGCGCGGGCACGCCAAGATTCTGGATTTTGGGTTGGCGAAAATTGCGATTCCTGCCAGTTCTGCCAAACAAATAGCCGAGCAGAATACTCAGACCGCATCTGGTCTGGAAGATCTCACAAGCCCTGGCGCGGCTATGGGCACGATCGCGTACATGTCGCCGGAACAAGTGCTGGGTAAACCTCTCGACGCTCGCACAGACTTGTTCTCCTTCGGAGTCGCGCTCTACGAGATGGGGACCGGTGTCCTGCCGTTCAAAGGCGAGACGTCCGGAGCCATCTTTGATGCCATCCTGCACGAGCCGCCAGCCCCACCTCTGAGTTTGAACGCAGAATTACCCAACGAGCTCGATCACATTATCGCCAAAGCCCTGGAGAAGGACCGAGGGATGAGGTATCAGCACGCCTCGGAAATGAAAGCTGACTTAATCCGGACAAGGCGTGATACGGGTTCTCGCACGAAGGGCAGAGTAGGCTTTCGAAATGCAGCGCTAACCTTCACCAGAGTTGGACGAAGGTACGGGAGGCTTGCGTTGTTGAGCGGCATCATCGTCGCACTTGTGATCGCCCTTGTTCTCTGGCAGACCATGCGTCGTATTGGAAGTACTGGAACAGTGGCCGTCAACTCCATTGCGGTGCTGCCGTTGCAGAATCTGAATGGAGACTTCAGCGTCGACTATCTGCGCTTCGCGCTGGCCGACGAAGTCGCCAACGTGCTTACCTATTCGCGTACCCTGGATGTTCGCTCCTCAGCGGTCACCAGAAAGTACGTGAATGGGGATCTGAACCTGAAGCAAGTAGGCCAGGAACTTAACGTAACCACGGTCTTGACCGGGCACTTCCTGAAACAGGAAAACCGTCTTCTGGTCACGCTGGAGGCAATCGAGGCTGGCAATGGCCGGGTGGTGTGGCAGACTAATCTGAACGGTTCCACACAGGACCTGATTTCTCTGCAGCAGCAAATGGCAAAGCAGGTCCGAGATGGTTTGCTGCCGATGCTGGGCGCGGCGGGCGGTTTGTTGGAAACCAGCACCCGGCCGAGCAATCAGGAAGCGTACGATCTTTATCTGCGTAGCGTGGCAGCTTCTCACGATCCAAATCCCAATCGGGAAGCCATCAGATCCCTCGAAAGCGCTGTGCAACTGGATCCCAACTATGCGCCCGCATGGGCGGAGGTGGGCCAGCGCTATTACTATGACGCAACCTATTCCAACGGTGGAGAGCCGATGTTCCAGCATTCGAATGCAGCCCTGGAACGCGCGCTGGCTCTCGATCCCAACCTGATCGCCGCGGGTTCTCAACTGATCGTTAACCGGGTTGACCGGGGTGAGTTGGGGAAAGCCTACATAGCCGCGGGAGATCTGGTGAAACGCCGTCCGGAAAACGCACAGGCCCATTTCACCCTGGGATATGTGCAGCGCTATGCGGGCATGCTGGAAGAATCGGCGCGGCAATGCGACACCGCGCTCACCCTGGCGCCGGGAAATTATCAATTTCGCTCATGCGCGTGGGCCTTTATGGAACTGGGGCAATTCGACCGGGCTTACGACTTTATCCAGCTTGATGCTGGTTCCGAATGGGCCAATTACGCCACTCCTTCCCTGCTGCTGCGAGAGGGCAGGGTGGCCGAAGCGCGCGAGGCGGTGAAGCGCATGGCGAACGCTCCTCACTACCGACGTGACCTAATGGAAGCCTGCCTCGGGCTCCGGCCCCCGGCGGAACTGAACCGTATGGCACACGAAGCAGAAACAAGCGGCACTTCAGACCCCGACCCTGAGAACTCCTATTATCAAGGGACGCTTTTCGCCTACGCAGGCAAGAAGGAAGCGGCATTTCACCAGCTTAAGACTGCGATCGACCAGAACTACTGCGCGTACTCCAACCTACTTTCCGATCCGTTACTGAGAGGTCTGCACAGCGACCAGAGATTTGATGAGTTGCTGACGGCGGCGCACGCCTGCCAAGAGGCGGTTCTGAAAGCAGGGGCGCAGAGCCACTAACCCGCACCCCCGCCAAAAGCAAATAGTGCCGGGAGGCGGCGCTTTCGGAAGGAACCTCTTATGGTGCGGGATGATTTGGATGGCTAGGCCGCCACACCGTCTGCGGCGGCCCAGTGAGTTCGTGTTTATTTTCGTCTTTGTGAAGGAAATCCGATTCTGGACTTGTGGTTGTTTTCACAAACCCCGACGCGGCGAACGCGTCAATCGGGGGCAAGAGCTGTCGGCACGCGACTTAGGTGCGCGGGCATTTATTTGGGCACAACGATTCGTACTGTCCCACCTCCATTGCAAAACCGGCAACGCTCCCCTTCCATGAGCTTTCCTGAGCCAGCGCACTCAAGGCACTTGGCGACCATCTGAAATGCAATGTTGGGGTTGGCGCCTTTGGCCGAGATTTCCTTCACCACTTCACCGCGGTGATACTTCCGCAGCCACAATGCGAGTTTCCCCTCAGTCTGTTCCCGGTCGGCGATCTGCATTCGGGCCGAAGAGGAGGACCACCAATCTGGAACGCACTTGTAGCAGACGATCTGGCCGCAGTCGAAGAGCGCGCCGGGTTCCGCGCTGCGAAAAAATTGCGTGCACCGCGAACAGCGCTTGACGCCCAGCAAAGCCAAGCCGCCAATCAGATCGTTCAGGTCATTTTCGATGCGTGACACAACTTCGAACAACGAACGATCGGCCAACTCACGCGCTCCCGCTTGCAAATGCCCATTTCCTGTTGCTGGTTGCATTGAAGCCTCCTAAGCTTGCTCGTCATTGCAGAATTTCTTTCTTGTTTTCGATCTTGCGTTCGCTATCTCAACCTTCGTTGCGGAACTCACCCGTCGCGCAACTGGCTGCGGGCGTTGCTGACGAAGCTGGTGAACCGCCGCGCTAACTCTGCAATTCGATCGGGCTGCCGCCTGCGGATCGCCTCCCTGGGGATCAACTCTGTCACGATGCCGAGCGCGACGGCGCCTGCCAGAATGAAGCCGGACGCGGTCTGCTGCTTTACCCCGCCCGCAGCGATCAAGGGGACGTTTGGGAACATCGCCTTTAAGGCCCGGATGTAGCCTTCCCCGCCGATCTGCGCGCAAGGAACAACCTTGACGAAATCGGGGCCAAGCTTCCACGCCCTGACTACCTCGCTCGGAGTCAGAGTTCCGGGAATGTTTACACGGAGCGAATCGCAGTAGACGGTTTGGATTCATACTGAGTGGGTTTTCTCAGGCCGGAAATATGCTGCTCCTGTGTACTCCGGATATCCGAGATGCATGATCAACGAGTAGCGGAGGGACGCCATTGTCGATGAGACCAAGGTGTCAAGTGTGTCGCGCGAGGACTACAATCTCCGAGAAATGTCTGGTTCTGATCATGCCCGGTCCGATGCTGCACAAGTCGACGCCTCTCGAGGGCGGTTGAAAGTATTTCTTGGGTATGCCTCAGGAGTCGGCAAGTCATTCCGCATGTTTGATGAGGCCCGGCGCCGTAAGGAGCGCGGCCAGGATGTCGTAGTGGGGGCGCTTCAGCCGCACGTTCCCCCAGAAATCGAATCAATACTGAGCTCGCTCGAGATTGTCCCCACCATCGACGTTGAGGGCATTCCAGTCATTGATGTTCCTGCCATCCTGCGACGCCACCCGCAGGTTTGCCTGGTTGATGGGCTGGCTTACGACAACCCCTGGAGCCGCAACCCATACCGCTGGCAGGATGTCGAGGAGCTGCTGGACCACGGAATCAACGTCGTCGGGTCAGTGAACCTGCAACACATCGCAGACCAGCGCGAGGCAGCAGAGAAACTGACTGGCAGGCCAGTGCTTGAAACCATCCCTCGGGAGTTTCTCAATCGGGCGGATGAAATTGTGGTCGTTGATGCTCCCACCGAAGGAGCGCCGCCGGAGATGTCGTCGTTGCGCGAAATGGCGCTGGTCCTGTCGGCGGATGTAATTGACGCGGGACTGCAGCGCTACTTGCAGTCTCATGACATTGAGCCCGCCTCACGGGCACAGGAACGCTTTCTGATCTGCCTGACGACTCATGCAAACACCGATCGGATGATCGCAAGCGCCCGGCAGAGCGCGGCCCGTTTTCATTGTGATGTCCTGGCAGTTTATGTGAGACATCCGAACTCTTCCGAGAAAGAACATGTTGAGATGGAAGGAAAGCTAGCTGAAGCTCGCACTGCTGGAGCCCATGTGGACGTCCTCGAGGCCGACGATCCCATCGAAGCTATTGTGCAGTACGCTCGCTCCCACGGCGTCACCCAGATCTTTGTCGGGCACAGCATGAAGAAGGACTGGAGGGCGCGCCTGTGGGGGACAGGCGTGAGCCGTCTGATTCGGGATGCCGCGGGCATGGACGTTCGGGTTTTCCCACACTAGGCGAAAGGCAAATGCCATGACTCATCTGACCGCCGGAGGTCACCTCAAAATCTATCTCGGCTATGCCCCTGGTGTCGGTAAGACTTATCAGATGCTGGAAGACGCGCGCGGGTTGAGGGCCCGTGGAGCGGATCTGATAGTGGGAGTTGTAGAGTCACACGGACGCAACGATATTCACGAGCGCCTTGAAGGACTGGAGAAAGTGCCCCTAAGGCGGATCGTTCACCGCGGCGGTACGGCCGAAGAGCTGGACGTCGAAGCGGTGCTGAAGCGGAACCCGAAAGTTTGTGTGGTGGACGAGTTAGCCCATTCAAATGCTCCCGGCTCGGAGCGGCAGAAACGCTGGCAGGACGTTCAGGTTCTACTTCAGGCCGGAATCGACGTCCTTACGACCACGAATGTGCAGGACTTGGCCAGCCTGAGCGACCAGATCTGGCAGCTGACCGGGCTACGTGTCCGCGAGACTGTACCCGATTGGCTTTTTCAGCAAGCAGACGAGGTCGTGATTGTGGATGTCACGCCGCGGGCACTTCTCCATCGCTTGGAACGCGGCGTGATCTATCCGGCGGACAGAGTAAAGACCGAGTCGGAGCGGCTCTTTCAGGAACCGGTTCTGGTGGCCTTGCGGGAACTGGCGATTCGCCAGACAGCTCAGGCGCTCGAAGCTCGGCAAACGGGAAAGGCCATGCGGCCGGACTCACAAACGCAAAAAATCCTGGTCAGCGTCACGGCGGATCCGTCAACCGCCATGTTGTTACGCCGGGCAAGACGCGTTGCCGATCATCTGCAAGCCGTTTGCATCGCCGTGTACGTCCATTCCAAAGAGGAATCGTCCGCAGTACATGCTGAAGACCGCCCAACCGTAGACCGCCATCTCCGGTTCGCGGAGAATCTGCACATTTCTGCCGAAATCATTCACGGCAAGAATCGTGCGCAAACCCTGGTCGACTATGCGCGCAAGGAAGGTGTCACCCAGATTTTCCTGACTCGGGGCACACGAATTCAGCGACGCTGGTTTCCCGGCCTGGACTTTACTGACCAGGTCTTACAGCAGGCGAGCGAGATGGAAGTAGCTGTCGTCGCTGAAAGAAGCCGCCACGGTATGGCCGCGTCTCCTTATCCGGAAGATGAAGCCGGCGCCCTGATGCACGCGGGTTACGTCAGAATCTCTCCCGACGTAACAGTGGAAGAAGCTATTGCCGAAACCCGGCAGCAAGCCGGGCAAGTAGAGATGATTTATTACGCGTACGCACTCGACGAATCGGAACATCTGTTAGGAGTGGTGTCATTCCGCGAGCTTCTTTCGGCTGAAAGATCGCGAAAAGTTCGCGAAGTGATGCGTACTGACTACGTGTCTGTATTAGAAGATGCCGATCAGGAAACCGTCGCACAATTGCTGGCAAAGCACCGCCTGCTGGCGGTACCCGTGCTGAATCAGGAAGGACACATGCTGGGTATTATTACCAGCGCTGACGTTGCCGGACTGGTTCAGCAGGAAGCCGGAGAAGACATTGTAAAAATCGGCGGTATGGAGGCGCTGGACGGGCCCTACCTGGAGGTGACGTTCGGGCAGATGGTGCGCAAGCGCGCCGGATGGCTCGCTATTCTTTTCGTAGGTGAGATGTTGACAGCGACCGCCATGGGTTTTTTTTCCGCGGAAATTGAGCGTGCCGTCGTGCTCGCTCTATTCATTCCACTAATCATAAGCAGCGGAGGGAACTCGGGCTCGCAAGCTACAACCCTGGTTATCCGGGCTATGGCGTTAGGCGAAATCCGTCTGCGGGACTGGTGGCGCGTCATTCGCCGCGAGCTGGCTGCGGGCGTTACATTGGGAGCGATCCTCGGCGTCATTGGGATCTCGCGGATTCTTCTCTGGCATTCGTTGCGTGGAACTTACGGGCCACATTATCTGGTAGTGGCTCTGACCATTGGATGTAGCCTCGTTGGCGTGGTGATGTTCGGTACCACGGCAGGATCGATGTTGCCCTTCATACTTCGACGTTGTGGGCTTGATCCCGCGAGCGCGTCGGCCCCCTTCGTCGCCACCTTGGTGGACGTCACTGGACTGGTTATTTACTTCTCGGTTGCGAGGGTCATCCTGCATGGAATTCTGCTATAGGGAAAGTGAATTCAGGAATTGGGGAGAGTGAGTTTTCTCTAACCTCGGAAGGTATAGTCCGTTTATTCCGAACGCTTTCTCATCTTTTATGGAGACCTGGGAACCGCTCTGCTGATCGCAGGACGCTTCTTATGGTAGCTACACGCTCTCCCGTTACGTCCGCCAGGTTCCCGGCTCGATCATTCTGCCTTTCGACAACTGGGGAGCGTGGAGCCGGCATTCTGGCAGGGCGTTTCGAATCGCTGACAGGGCCCCGGCACGCTTCGGCAATTATGTTATATTTTCGGTTCTCATCACCTTCTTTCTCGCCGTGGATCTCCGGAGGTTTCAATGCGATCGCACCGCTTGTGCAGAGCTCCGTTAACTGCCTTCGTTCTGGTAGTGGCAATGTGTGCTGGCGTTTCTCTGGTGCCGGCCCAAAACCAGTCCAACCCCGGCGCAGAAACCAAAAGCCAGGCGTGCCCGAACGACGACAGCGGGCTCAAGTTACCTGACGGTTTTTGCGCAACCGTATTCGCCGATGGCATCGGCCATGCCCGCCACGTTGCGGTGGCGCCGAACGGAGTGGTTTACACCAACACCTGGTCCGGCGAGTACTACAACAATACGCCGGTGCATGCTGGCGGATTTCTCGTGGCGCTGCAGGACAAGTCCGGCACGGGAAAAGCTGATGTGATTGAGCGCTTTGGTGAAACCGTCCAGACCGGCGGTGCCGGCGGCTCAGGTATCGGCATATACAAAGGATCGATTTACGCTGAGATCAACGATCGAATCGTGCGGTATTCACTGCCTGCGGGTGGCATAGTACCGAACAGCGCGCCTGAAACCATCGTTTCCAAATTGCCCCTGGGCGGAGACCATCCCATGCATCCATTCATCATTGATGCCAAGGGATCGATGTTCGTGGATGTTGCTACTGCCACCAATTCCTGCCAGCCGAAGAACCGGCAACCTAAAGTACCTGGCGCGGACCCCTGCACTGAGCTTGAGACTCGCGGTGGCGTCTGGCGTTACGACGCGAACAAGACCAACCAGACCTTTTCTCCAGCTGAGCGGTTCGCCACTGGGATACGCAATGCCGAAGGCTTTGCCATCGACTCAGCGGGCCGCCTATTTGTTTCGCAGCACGGAAGAGATCAATTACATACCAACTGGCCTGACTTCTATAAGGCAGATCAGGAAGCCACGCTGCCCGCGGAAGAAGTGATGCTTTTGAAGTCCGGCGGTGATTATGGCTGGCCCGAGTGCTACTACGATCCCTTCCAGCAAAAGCTGGTGCTGGCTCCGGAATATGGCGGTGACGGAGGCAAGACGGCTGGCGTGTGCGCGAACAAGCTGGCCCCGGCTGCGGTATTTCCCGCCCATTGGGCTCCGAACGCTATGGTGCATTACGACAAGAAACAGTTTCCATCCCGCTATCGCGATGGAATATTCATCGCTTTCCACGGTTCGTGGAATCGGGCGCCGTATCCTCAGGGCGGATACAACGTAATCTTTCAGGAGTTCGCTGGGGACCATGCCTCGGGCAATTGCGAGATCTTCGCGGATGGCTTTGCAGGAGCGGTGATGACTCCCGAGGGCGCATCGCATCGTCCTTCAGGCCTCGCAGTCGGACCCGACGGTGCGCTCTACGTTGCCGACGACGTGGGCGGCCGGATCTATCGAATTGTTTATAAGGGCGGCACTGCGGGTGGCGCGGGCGCAGGCACGCCATGCCCAAGTTCGACCGCCCCGGCAGGAGATGTTGTCGCAGCCGCCGCCAAGCCGCCGGAGGGCACTCATCCAGATGCAGGTGCTGCTGCTCTCCCCGACGGTGTAACGCCGGAGATGGTTGCGTTGGGTGATCGCGTCTACCACGGTCAGGTAGGTGGCGCGCCCTGCGCGGGCTGCCATGGTGCAAACGGTACGGGTTCTCCCCTTGGTCCTGATCTCAGCGGGAAAAAGTGGCTGTGGAGCGATGGCAGCTTCACTGGAATCCTGAAATCGATAACGGAAGGCGTGCCCAACCCGAAGCAGTATCGCAGCCCGATGCCGCCAGTGGGCGGGGCGCAACTAACTCCGGACCAGACAAAGGCTCTGGCGGGGTACGTGTGGAGTTTGAGCCATTAGGCCACAAAGAGGAACAGGTGGGTGAGGATACAATCGGATCTCGATTACAACGAGGTTGAATGATAACGAACACAGTTCTCGTCAGTTGACGGCACGACTGGCTGTGATTTGTCCTAATCGCAGGAGCCGGTGTGATTGCAGCCCAGGTGAAATCCGCACCGAAGAAGTTGAACCGCACAAACTCACTCACTCGCCCGGGCATAGCGAAAACTGAGATCAGCGAGAGCATATATGGCCTCGCTGCGCAGATGTATGGCATTTCACGCTACTGGCACAAGCGTATTGTCCGCGCGGGGCCCAACACTCTCGCGCTTTGACGAAAATCCTCCCGACTGGATCGTCACAGAAGATGACATCGTCTTTCCTTCCGGAGGCCACATACGTAAAGCTGGCTAAATGGCCCGCAAGAATGTCATCAGCGTTCAACCCGATGCCAGAGTCGGTGCTTTGGCAACCTTCCGGCGCCTACTGGATCGAGCCCGGGCTCCTTTTTATTTTGCCAGAGGCAATGTTGAATCGCCAGGGGAAGCGTCTCGTCTAAACGTTTATCATGAGGATTATCAACCTTACGGCGATAGGGGACTTGCGGAACCCGGGCGTGGCACCCACGGCTTTGCCGTAGCTCAGGTCTGGCCGCTGAGCGGATCCCTCCGCGAAAGCTCCTTGACAAAACACGCCGGCGGAGGATATAAGCCAATCATAATAAGCGTTTAGAATAATTCAAACGTCAAGGAAACGTAAGGGAAGAAATGAAGGGAACGACAGAGCGCTTCTTGTTTGCTTCGGCTCCTGACAGCTGGGGAGTCCTTGATTATCCCGGGCCTTCATGGGAGCAATCCTATGAAAAGATGTTGGATGAGATGGTCGATGCCGGCTATACGGGAACGGAACTGGGGCCGTATGGTTTTTTTCCGACCGAGCCTAACATTCTTCAACCGCAACTAGGAAGGCGCGGGATGAAACTGCTTGGTTCCTTCGTTCCGGTCAAGCTGGGCGACCCGGCGTCTGGGGCGGAGGTTCTGGAGCGAATCCGCAAGGTCGGCAAGCTGCTTGCGGCTCTGAGAGCGCCTTTTCTGGTCATGGCGGACGACCAGTCGCCCGAACGGAATGCGTTTTCCGGGCGTGCTCGCGACAAAGCCTGCCCCGCTTTGAGCGCGTCACAGTGGAAGCACGTCGGCAAAATCGTGGCTGGTGCGGAAAAAGTGGCGAATGAATTTGGCCTGGATCTCGTTTTTCATCCCCACGTTGCGACTTATGTGGAAACGCCGGAAGAGTGTGAGAAGTTGTTTGATGCTGCTTCGCAAACAAACCTGGGGCTGTGCCTGGACACGGGACATTGCGTTTACGGCGAGGGAGATTCAATCAAGGAAGCAGAGAAATTCAAGAGTAAACTTCGCTTCGTCCACATCAAGGACTGCGATGCCAGAGTCCTGGAAGAGGCAAGGCGCAACCATTGGACCTTCGAAGAAGCTATCGAACACAAAGTTTTTACCATCATCGGAAAGGGCGCGATCGACTTTCCCGCATTTTTTCAAACATTGCTGAAGAACGGATACTCGGGCTGGTCGGTAGTCGAGCAAGACGTAAAGTTCGGCGATACCAGCATTCGTCCGGCCGAGTGCGTGGCTGCGAGTTTGAAGTATCTGCGAGGTGTCGTCAGCGCGCTTGACGGTGCCACAGTCGCATCCTGATGCGGGCAGCGTTACCTGCAGCGAAATGTCTCTAGAGGTCCCGATGCGGAAACTGGGAGTTGGTGTACTGGGAGTGGGAGAAATGGGGCGCCGCCACGCGGAGAATCTTCGCCGCCTGGTGCCCCAGGCGCAGCTGGTGGCTGTGACCGATGTTGCCCCCGGACGCGCACGACAGATCGCCGCCGAACTCGAGATCGAGAATTCTTACAACAGCCTTGAGGCCATGCTGGAGTGTAAAGGGCTTGACGCCGTTGTCATCACGACCCCGGACAAATTTCACGCGGCGGCCGTCAAGACCATCGCTTCCGCCGGCAAAGCCATGCTCTGCGAAAAGCCGCTTGCGCTAACGTTGCCTGACGCGCATGACTTGCTGGAGGCGGTTTCAAAAGCGGGCGTTCGTATGCAGGTGGGATTTATGCGACGTTACGACCCCGCCTATGCCGCAGCAATGAAACGCATCGAGGCCGGAGAAATCGGGGTTCCAGTCATATTCAAATCGATCGGGCGAGATAAAGACGGCCCTCCGCTCTCCGCATACCACTCGAATGTCAACGGAATGCTGTTCTATACAAACACCATTCATGACTTCGATCTGGCGCGGTGGCTGATGCAGGATGAAGTTTCAGAAGTCCACGCCTACACCACCGTGGCCATCCGGCCGGAGGTCGCGGAGTTCGGGGATGTAGTTGCCAGCGTGGTTAACCTGAAATTCGATAGGGGTGCAATCGGCAACATCGAATCCCACGCTCAAGCGGTTTACGGGTACGACGTGCGCACGGAAATCGTCGGTTCCAAAGGATCGATTCTGATCGGGAGCATGAATGGGGCGCCTGCAGCTTTTCTGACTGCGCAGGGCAGCTCCCGGCCGCTGGCGGACTATTTCCTCGCGACATTTGCAGATGCGTACGTAGCAGAAATCCGGGACTTTGTTGACACCATTCTGCAGGACCGGCCGCCCCGGGTTAGCGGAGACGACGGCCTGAAGGCCCTGGCGATTGCCGTAGCGGCTGAGAATTCTCACCTTCAGGGAAAGCCGGCGAAGGTCGCGCTCGGAGTTCCCGCAGTCGCGCAGTGACCCAAGATGCCGTGACCCAGGCTAACGACGCGAGCGTGATCGGTCTTGAGAGCAGGAGTAGAGGATGATTCAATCCACGGCGTCAGCACATAAGAGTCCCCTTCATGAGATGACGCAATCCACCCCTACCTGCCTGTGGAACGACTCCGCCTCGGTGCGCGAACTGTCTTATTCGATGGAGCATGGCGCGGTCGGGGCTACCTGCAATCCCGTGATCGTGCTGGGTGTGCTGAAGAACGAGATTGCGGATTGGAAGGGCCGGATCCAGTCGTTGATTGAGGATCTCCCGACCGCGACTGAAGATGAAATCGCCTGGCAGTTGGTTCGCGGGATTTCCGTGAAGGCGGCCGCTCTGCTGAAACCGGTCTTCGACCAGCAGCGCGGGAAAAATGGAAGGCTCTCCATTCAGACCGATCCCCGATTGTTTCGAAACACGCAAGCAATCGTTGCGCAGGCAGAGGAATTCAGCGGCCTCGCGCCGAACATGATTGTGAAGATTCCAGTCACGCGGGCGGGCATTCCAGCGATTGAGGAGGCGACCTATCGCGGAATCAGTATTAACGCCACGGTGTGTTTCACTTTGCCCCAGTGCATCGCCGTCGCTGAAGCCGTCGAGCGCGGTCTAAAACGCCGTGAGAGAGAGGGCAAAGAAATCGCCGCCATGGGGCCGGTATGCACGATCATGGTTGGCCGCCTCGACGACTGGCTCAAGGTCCTGGCGGAAAAGAACAATGTTGCGATAGATCCCGGCTATCTGGAGTGGGCTGGCGTGGCGGTGTTCAAGAAGACGTATCAGATTTTCCGTGAACGCGGTTACCGGTTGAGACTTTTGTCCGCGGCATTTCGCAACCACATGCACTGGAGCGAATTCATTGGCGGCGACGTGGTCATTTCGCCTCCTTACTCGTGGCAGGTTCGCTTCAATGCCAGCGACATCGAAGTGCGTCCTCGCATCGATGAACCAGTTCAAGCAAAAGTGGTAGAGGAACTAAACAGAAAATTCCCCGACTTTCGTCGCGCCTACACAGAGGACGGTTTGAGTGTCGCGGAGTTTGACTCTTTTGGCGCGACCCGGCGAACGCTCCGGCAATTCATCGGCGCCTGCCACGACCTCGATGGAGTGGTCCGAGACTTCCTGATTCCTGAACCCTGATTTTTGCCGTATCCGACTCTCTAAACGTTTTGAACGGAACCGGGAAGTCTGATATGTTCATTTCCGTTCATGTCCATGCCCTCTTCAAGAAAGGCCGAAAAGAAGACCGAGAGAAAAATCGGCCTTAAGAAACCCGGGAGAGCAGCCAGCATTTCCGATGTGGCGCGCGAGTCCGGCGTATCGATCTTTACCGTTTCCGCGGTAGTCAATAACAAGAGCCACGTCGGCAAGAACCTCCGTCAGCGCGTCGAGAATGCAATCCGGAAGTTGAACTACCGCCCCAACCTTATTGCCCGCAGCCTGATCAAACAGAAAACTCAGACCATCGGCATGATCGTGCCGGACATCGCCAACCCATTTTTCCCGATGGTGGTTCGGGGCGCCGAGGATGCCGCGCAGAAGCAGGGTTACAATCTTCTGCTCTGCAACAGCGACGACAGTCTGGCGAAGGAAGATACCGCAGTCGAATTGCTTCTTTCCAAACGAGTTGATGGAATCCTGCTTACGAAAGCCGCGGGAGATTTTAGTCCATCGTTGCGACAGATGATCAAAGAGGTCAGCATCCCTTTTGTTCTGGTAATGCGGACTTATCCTCAGCTGACGAAGGATGCGGTCATCAGCGATGACTATCAGGGCGCCTATGACGCTGTGTGTCACCTGGCGCGCGCGGGCCGCCGCCGGATCGGTCTGGTCAGCGGTCCTTTGAAAGTCAGCAACGCCAAAGAACGTTGGCGGGGTTTCCGCGATGCCTTGGAAGCGAAAGGCCTTCCTTATGAACCCGAGCTGATGGTGGAAGGGGACTACCGTATCGAATCCGGTTTTCGCGGTGGACACTCTTTGCTCTCTCAGCGTCCGGATGGAATTTACGTGGCGAATCATCTTATGACCATCGGATTGCTGAAGGCGGCGGAAGAAATGGGATTGAAATGTCCCGATGACTTTGGGCTAGTCAGCTTCGACGATTATCCATGGCTGGGAGTCTTTCGCCCGAGATTGACGACGGTGGAATTGCCCAAACACCAGTTGGGCAGTGAAGCGGCCGAGTTGCTTATCAGGAGAATCTCCGGAGATCACAGCAAGCCTGTGCTGAGAAAACTGCAACCCGAACTTCGGATACGCGAGTCCTGCGGATTCGGGCAGTTTGTGTCCAGTGGACAGCATGCCATGTCCCAGTCAGAAATTCTTTCTGTCGGGAATAAGTAGGAACGGATCGTCCTGAAACCGAACACTCCAAGTCCCGCTTCTCCTAAAAGAAGTAGCGTTCCTTCTTGCGCGCTTCTTCATAGATCTTGCGCGCCGTTTTCACACTCTCACGTTCGGACACTTCTGCGATGGGGACGTCCCACCAGGATTCGTATCCTGGGACTCGCTGGTCGAATGCTGTTTCGACGACAACAACCGACGTGCATTTCTGCTGCCGGGCGCAAGTCAAAGCGGCCTTGAGCTCATCGCCGGTGCGCGCACGAATTGTCCAGGCGCCCAGACTGGCCGCATTAGCTTCGAGGTCCACCGGTAAGAGATCGCCGTCGTATGTCCCACCCCCGCGATACCGGTACTCCGTGCCCATACCCTGATTGCCGCAACTCTGGCTGAGCCCGCCGATACTGGAGAAGCCGTGGTTGTCGAGTAAAACGATGTTGAGTTTGTAGCCTTCCTGCAGCGCGGTAACGATTTCCTGCGCCATCATCAGGTACGAGCCGTCGCCCACCAGCACGTACACTTCGCGTTCAGGATACGCCATCTTTACTCCCAGTCCGCCCGCGATTTCGTAACCCATGCAGGAATACCCGTACTCCATGTGATAACCGCCCGACTGGCGCGTGCGCCACAGTTTGTGCAGGTCTCCGGGCATGCTGCCGGCAGCGCAGACCATGATGTCCGAAGCCCCGGTGAAGTTGTTAACGATGCCGATGACTTCCGCCTGGGTAATTGGAGGATCTTTACGGATGCCGTAGATGCGATCCACCTCTTTTTCCCAGGCACTGCGAAAGCCGGCGATTTTAGCCTGGTAACTTTCTTCAACTTTGTATCCGGCAACCGCCTGGTGCAGTTCCTCGATCGTCACCCGGGCGTCGCCGGTGAGAGCAATGGCCGCGTGTTTATGAGCGTCAAATTCGGAGACATTGATATTCACGAAGCGCACCGATGGATTCTGGAAGGCGGTTTTGGAAGCGGTCGTGAAATCGCTGTAGCGCGTTCCGATGCCGAATACTAAGTCCGCTTCCCGGGCCAGAATATTCGCGCCGGGCGTGCCCGTTGCTCCCACGGCGCCAACTTCCTGTGGATGGTCATACGGCAGCGTGCCCTTGCCGGCCTGTGTTTCGCATACCGGAATGCCCGTCTGCGCCGCAAATGCTGAAAGCGCTTCTGACGCTTCGGAGTAGAGCACGCCACCGCCAGCTACAATCAGAGGTCTTTTCGCACCACGAATCCATTCCACGGCACGCTGCAATGATTTTTCATCACAGCGACTGCGAGGGACGAGCCAAACCCTCTTGCGGAAGAACTCCTCCGGAAAATCGAAAGCTTCGGTCTGCACATCCTGCGGCAGACAAAGAGTGACGGTGCCGGTTTCTGCCGCTGAGGTCAGCACACGCAGGGCCTCGGGGAGCGAAGTCAGTAGTTGTTCGGGACGTTGAATCCTGTCCCAATAGCGAGAGACTGGCTTGAAACAGTCGTTTACAGAAATATCCTGGGTTGCCGGCGATTCCAGTTGTTGCAAGACTGGTGCGACATTACGCCGGGCAAACAGATCGCCCGGCAGCAGGAGCACAGGCACGCGGTTTATCGTGGCGGCCGCCGCGCCCGTGACCATGTTTGTAGCTCCCGGGCCGATGGAGGTAGTGCAAACCATCGCCCTCATCCGGAAACTTGCCTTGGCAAATGCTGCGGCGGCATGAACCATCGCCTGTTCGTTGCGGAACAAGTAATAGGGCAGACCAGTATCCTGTTCCAGTGCCTGCCCAATCCCGGCGACGTTTCCGTGTCCGAAGATTCCGAAGCAGCCCTCAAAGAAACGAGACTGGCGACCGTCCCTCTCGACAAATTGATTAGTAAGGAAGGCAATGGTTGCTTGTGCGACTGTCAGTCGTTTTGTCATATAACGTGACCGCACACAGGATACCGCCTGACCCGCGTTCCGGGGCCCCGAGTCACTTGCGAACGAGCGGTAAACGGGGATCCACTCCATTCCATGTGGAACGAATCCATGCATGTTGCGAGTCGTCGGTTACAGCCAGAGTGCGCGAGGAGCCTGCCAGAAAATTCAAGTAGTACACGTCATACCCCGGTCCGGCAACCACAGCGTGATAGCCGCTGTGCACCAGCACTGCGTCTCCATCGCGGGTTTTGACGGTACGCTCGTTCGACTCCTCCCCTGTGTAAAGGTGTTGCAGGGCGAAGCCCTCGGGCTGGGCGATTCGGAAGTAATAGATTTCGTCCAGATCCACTTCTGCGGGCGGATTGTGAGTATCGTGCTTATGAGGCGGGTAACTGGACCAGTTTCCGCCCGGAGTATAGACCTCAATCACCACAAGCCTGTCGGCTGGAAATGAGGGAGGAAGCACGTCCACGATTTGCCGCGACACATTTCCGCCGCCTCGGAGACTGCTGACGACATCGTTCGGCGAAATCAATCCGGGCTCCAGTCGTTTCTCGGAAGGCACACGGCATTCGGCAATTTCGCAGATCGTTTCTGCTGTGAATGAGACTTCACTCTGGGCGGGCAGATACAAAGTGTAGGGAAGTCCATCGAACACGTTCCTGCGCTTTCCCACAGTCTGGATTCCCTGTCCCCAATCGGCTCGACAGGTTCCGCCGAGGAAGACAAATGCCGCCTCTTCATTCTCGGTTCGGGTTCGAAAGATGTCGCCAGGCTGCAAACGACGGACGAAAAAGCTCATCCACTCCCACCCGGCTTTCTGGCGAGGCAGATGGAGAATCTCGCCCGCTTGTTGCGGGGGCAGGTCTAAGGACCGGACAAGAACCGTGCTTTCGCTCAAATCGTCTCCCAGCCAAGAAAAGGCATCTCTGGATGCTCCAATCTAAACGTTTTGAAACTATGGCAAATCCATCATATTGTTGTCAACGACCGTTTGAACAGGAGGGCAGAATCAAGTTGACGGGCCAGGCACAAGAATTCTCAAAACATTAACCTGACTGTAACAATATCCTGGTAGTCTGGCGGCTTAAACCAAGGGGAAACCAGCATTTTTGCTGGCGTTGATCCCTTCCGGCGAAGGCTGGCGCCGGTAGTCGGAAAGCGCCGGCGGAGCCTGAGGGTTTCGACCAGGCTGTCCAGGACGGGACCGGCCACGACATTTTGGCTTGACGGTGTACGTCGATCGTTGATATAAGCGCATCGTATAAACGTTTTGACGAACCCTGAACATTGTTACAACGCCCAGGAAAAATGGGCCAGCAGTCAGGAGGAAATATGAAATCGAACCATCGGCCGGAGAGTCATGGAAGCGGTACCACGGCGGGCCTGGGCCGTGCCGGATTAAGATTTTTCTTCCTCGTTCTGATTCTGTGGACAGTGGCATGCTGCCTGAGTGAGCAATCACAGGCCAAGGTGGCTGCCGGGGTTTCGGGAATTGTTACCGACTCCAGCGGTGCCGTCATCTCCGGTGCCACCATTCAGATGAAATCCTCGGAGACTGGGATCGTCGACTCCCGGCAAACGAATTCCGATGGATTCTTCGCCTTCGTGAACCTGCAGCCGGGACACTACGACCTGGAGGCAAGCCAGACCGGCTTCACCACATTTCGCCAGACGGGCATTCTGCTCGACGTGGATTCTGCCAAGGTCCTGAATATCAGGTTGAACGTTGGCCAGGTAAGCGAAAAAGTGGAGGTTTCCGGCGAGGGCGTGCAGCTCGATACCGCAAGCACGCAAATGGGGCAAGTGATCAGCGAGCGGACGATCACTGCTGTTCCGCTGGTCACGCGCAGCTATACCGACCTGTTGGCTCTCCAGCCCGGCGTTACTCCAACTTCTTCAGGACTGGCGGGCGGTCAGGGAGGCCAGTTCAGCGCCACCGGCTTTACCTTTACCAATGTTTCCGGCGATCTGAATGCCGGAAATTTATCGGTCAACGGCCAGCGTGAGTCGTCGAATGGGTTTCTGTTAAATGGCACGACGGTGCAGGAGTTCGCATTCTCCGGGGCTGCGATCATCCCAAACCTGGACTCCATCGCGGAGTTCCGCATCGTCACCAACAATTTCGACGCCGAATATGGCAACTACGCCGGTGGCCAGATCAACGTAATCACAAAGTCGGGAGCGAACCGCTTCCACGGGAGCGTTTTCGAATTTCTGCGCAATACCGCGTTTGATGGCACAAATTATTTTTCCTCCAAGAAGGACGATCACAAGCAGAACGAATTTGGGGGCACGATCGGCGGCCCGATCAAGCGGGATAAGATGTTCTTTTTTGCCGACTATCAGGGCAATCGTGTGATCCTCGGTCAGAGCGGCGGGACGGGTTTGATCCACGTGCCGTCGGCGGCGGAGCGCAACGGCGACTTCACCGCGGTGGCCGATTCTCTGACCGGAGTAGTGCAGGGGCCGGCGTGGGCGCAGGATCTTTCAACCACGCTGGGGTATACGGTGACGCCAGGCGAGCCCTACTTCTTTTCGGGTTGTACCACTGCAACCTGCGTCTTTCCAGGCGCCCTGATTCCCAACAGCGCGTTTACCACGCCTTCCAAGAACCTGTTGCAATTCGTCCCTCCAGCCAACAGCGGTGAAACAGATTTCTCTCCCACCGCGGCTCCGACAAATCTTACCGATAACAAGGCCAGCGGCCGGGTGGACTACAGTTCCCATCTGGGACTGCTCACCGCCTACTACTTCTTTGACCAGTACCGCCAGAGTGTCCCGAACATATTTCTCCCGGGTTTTGGCAGCGACTTTACCGGCCGTTCCCAGGTCGTGAATCTGGGGGACTCGAAGACGCTGGGCACAAGCTCGGTGAACGATCTTCGCTTCGGCGTTACGCGGCTCCGTTTTCTCATCCACAAACCTACGGGCGGCAATGATGTGACGCCGGCGTCTCTGGGTTTTGAGGAAGGGCCCACCACTCTGGGAATTTCGCCCTCGCTTCCCCAATACGCCCATGTGCCGAACATTCACCTCAACAATTTTTCATTTGGCGCGTCCGGCGGTCCTCTTGGAGTGACCGAAACCACGGCTCAGGTCATGGACAACTTCACGCGAGTCATCCGAACCCATACGCTGACCATCGGTGGTCAATTCCGTTATAACCAGCTGACCGAATACAACGGCGGATCGAACGGCGACTTCACATTCAACGGCGCCGAAACGGGAGTGGATTTCGCCGACTTTCTGATCGGCGCACCAACCAATTACTCGCAAGGCCAGGGCTATCCCTCCTACGGTCGCTCACGGTATATCGGTTTGTTCGCGCAGGATAGCTGGCGAGTAAAGCCGAATCTGACCCTGAACTACGGGTTGCGGTGGGATGTGAGCCGGCCGTGGTCGGAAAAATATGGCCAACTGGAAACCCTGGTTCTCGGCCTGAACTCCACAAGATTCCCCGGCTCACCGACGGGATGGGTCTTCCCCGGCGACCCCGGAATTCCCAGCACCCTCGCTCCCACCCGATACGACAATTTTGCTCCGCGCATCGGACTGGCATATTCCCCCTCATCGGACAGCGGCCTGCTGAAAATGCTGACCGGCGGACCCGGCAAGACCAGCGTGCGCGCGGGCTGGGGAAAGTTCTATAGCACTTTTGAAGGCGCCACGAACTTCAACGAAATCGGAGACGCTCCGTTCGGCGCTTTCTATGGCAGTCCCGTGCCTCCGCAATTCGTAACCCCGTTTGTGGATCGCGGCACCGGTAACATCGAGGGCCAGCGCTTTCCAGTACCCTTACCGACCACGAACACAGTCATCAATTGGGCGAACTTCCTGCCCATCGGTACCTCTCCTGCTTTCTGGCACAAGAATGTTTTGCCCTACACCGAGGAGTATCAACTGTCCTTTCAGCGGCAAGTAGGTTCAAGCACCTTGCTTACCGCGGGCTACGTGGGCACGCAGGGTCATCACCTGATGTCGTCTCTCGAGGCGAACGCTGGCAATCCTGCCCTCTGCCTGAGCGTCAGCCAGCCGAGCCAGACCGTGGACGGAGTGACCTGCGGGCCCAACGGGGAAAATGGTGTCTATCTTCCGATTACGGGAGGCACGATCAACAGCACGCGCGGGCCGTTCGGGCGGAGCTTCTCGCAGTGATGGATATTTCATCACTAATGGCAAGTCCAGCTACAACTCACTACAGTTGAGCGTCCGGCAGCGTATCTCGCGGCTGGAATTTTTGGCAGGCTACACCTACTCCAAGTCCCTGGACAATGGTTCGGGGTACGGCGAGCAGATCAACCCGCTTAATCAGGGCCAGAGGTCGCTCTCGTCCTTCGATGTTCGGCACAACTTCGTGGTCAGCTATGACTACCAGCTACCCTTCGACCGCTTTGGCGGACCGAGCCGGCTGGTAAGGGCTGGCGGCTGAGCGGCATCACCAGGTTCTCCACCGGTCTCCCGGTAACCCTCGTAGAAACCGATGACAACTCACTGCTCGGCACCAGCAGCGCCGGAGCGATCTCGCTTCCGGTGGACACTCCGAACTTCAATTCCGGTTCACTCAATATCGCCGATCCCCGCTCGGGGCAGCCATACTTCAATACCTCCCTGTTCAGTCCAGAGACCCTGGGGACATTGGGAACCGCACGGCGCCGATTCTTCTCCGGGCCTGGTCTGAACAATTGGGATATGGCGCTGCTGAAAGACACTCTGATCAAGGAAGGAATGAATCTGGAGTTCCGTACCGAACTCTTCAACGCTTTCAACCATGCCCAGTTCCTTCTGCCCGATGGAAATGTGAATAGCGCCACATTTGGCAGAGTGACGACGGCCAATGCTCCCCGGATCATGCAGCTCTCGCTCAAGCTGCTCTTTTAGGTGCAGTCGATGCGTGCGTCAGGCTCAGATGATCGGCTGCGAGGCAGGCCATCTGAGAAAAGACCGCTCATGAACAGACAGACTTAAAAGGCCTGAATTCCAGGCGAGCTGTTGTATCAAGATGTCGGCGCATGAAGCCAGGGAAGACTCTGGATTCGCGGGAGCTTCTAAGCCATCGGCCTCGCTTGGCGCGCCGAACCGGTTCGATTGGTCAGCGCCGACGCCGGAATGCCACGACGCAAACCAAGCGGCATCGGAGGATCGTCCGATATTGGTTGGTACACGAATAACAAGCAACGTTTTGCCGCGGGACAGCCGATCCAGTGGCAACCGCGTCTCGGCACCAGCCGGCTCGCCGACTCAATCCAACTCGTTGTTGCCAACAAGTTTCAGGATATTCTGGGGTTTGGCGGCTGCTTCTCCGACGCATCCTGCTACGTGATCAACCAACTTCATTCGCCGGTTCGCGAGCAGTTGCTCCACGAAATGTTTCATCCCTCGGAGATGGGGCTAAGCGTGAACCGGACGTGCATCGGGGCGGCCGACTCCGCGGCCACGCTCTACAGCTATGACGACGGAGATGCCGATCCGGAACTGAAGCGGTTTTCCATCGATCATGATCGCGAATACATTCTCCCGGTGTTGCGTCGAGTGCGCGAGATCAATCCCGACGTGTTTTACTTTTCCTCGCCGTGGAGCCCACCGGGCTGGATGAAATGGAACAAGTCGATGCTGGGCGGCTCGATGAGCCGTCAATATCTTGCGTCCTATGCTCAATATTTTCTTCAAGTTCTTGCAGGCTTACGCGGCGGCAGGCGTGCCGATTCAGGCCATCACGACGCAGAACGAAATTGATACCGACCAGCACGGGCAAATGCCGGCCTGCACCTGGTCGCAGGAATGCGATACCGAATTCATCATCGAACATCTGGGACCGCTGTTCGAAAAAACAAACACGCCCACCAAGATCTGGATTCTCGATCACAACTACGTCTATTGGGGACGGGTCATCTCGCAACTGGATGATCCTGATTTTCGGAGGTATGCAAATTCAGTCGCCTGGCACGGCTACACTGGCGAGCCCGGAATGATGAGCAAAGTGCATGCCGCACATCCGGAAGCCGAGATGTATTTTACGGAAGGCAGCACCGATTACAACGATCCGCACTATCAGGATGACTGGACCAAGTGGAGCAAGACCTATACCGACGTGCTAAACAACTGGTGCCGGGCTGCCGTCGCATGGAACGTGGCCACCGACGAGCAAGGCAAACCCAATATCGGACCTTATCCGTGCGGAGGCATTCTAATTATCAATTACCGCACACCAGGAAATGATTCGCAGCGGGCAGTATTGGGCGCTGGCGCATTTTTCGCGTACGATTCGACGAGGCGCCCGGCGATTTGAATCGCAGAGCCAGGCAGCGAATCTTGGTCACGTCGCGGTAGAGAATCCAGACGGCCAAAAAGTTCTCATACTCACGAACCTCGGAGCCGCCCGCACTGTTCAGGTCAATCAGGGGCTGAGTTCGGCCAAGGTCAACCTGGAGGAGAACTCGGTCGCAACACTGGTCTGGAAGTAACCTCGATTCTGTGGGACGATTGCAATCAGGGTGAAGCATGCAGCGTCGTGAATTCATAAAATCCGTCGTCGGCAGTGCGGTGCTGTGGAAGGCGCCCGGGTTGCTTGGCCTCCAGGCTCCGTCGGAACCACCGGTTGCTGACCCCGAAGTCAAGCGCGTGCTGGTGATGTTCAAGTGTCACTTTGACGCCGGCTTTGTCGACACGCAGGCGGCGGTAGTTCACCGCTATTTCAAGGAATATTTTCCGCGGGCGATCGATCTCGCCAGCCAGACTGCGCCAGTCAGGCGATGAGCGCTACGTCTGGACCACCGGGTCATGGCTGCTTTACGAATATCTGGAGCAGGCGACGCCCGAGGAACGCGCGCGGATGGAAAAAGCCATCGCGGCCGGAGACATCGCATGGCATGCTCTCCCATTCACATGGCAGACCGAACTGATGGATGCCTCGATGATCTCCGGAGGCATTGGCTTGTCGCAGGATCTGGACCGGCGCTTCGGAAAAAGTACTACCGGCGCCAAGATGACTGACGTGCCCGGCCACACCCGCGGCTTGATTGCACCGCTGGCCGCGCAGGGTGTGAAGTTTCTGGATATTGGGGTGAACGAAGCCAGCACCGTTCCGGATGTTCCTCCCTTGTTTGTCTGGAAAGCTCCCGGCGGATCGTCGCTGGTGGTCATGTATCACCACGGCTACGGTGGCGTGGTGCGGGTGCCGCGATCCGACCTGGCGATCGCGATCGTCGTGCGCGACGACAACAGCGGGCCGCACACTGTGGACGAGATTCATCAGACTTATACCACCCTAAAGAGCCGGTTCCCCAATGCCCACATTACGCCAACCAGCCTGACCGAGATTGCGAATGCGGTCGATCCGCATCGCGGATCACTGCCCGTGCTTACCAGCGAAATCGGCGACACCTGGATCCACGGTGTCGCCAGCGACCCGCTGAAGCTTGCCCGATATCGCGAGGTTGCCCGCTTGCGGCAGGGCTGGTTATCGTCAGAGAAAGTTCGCGGCAGGTGATGCCACTGATATTGCTTTGCTTCGTCATCTGCTTCTGGAGGTTGAGCACACCTGGGGCACGGACACCAAGACCTGGCTCGATTTCGATCACTACACTCCGAGCGACCTCGCTCCCGATGCTCGAAACCAAGAATTACAAGGTCGTCCAATTCAGCTGGCAGGAGAAGCGCGAAGACCTCTTCGCCGGGATTGCCACGCTCCCTTCGCCATTGCGCGAGGAGGCACAGACGGGAGTGCGCAATCTCGAAGCAGTCCAGCCACGGCTGCTGCATCCCAGCGCTCACTCGGCCGGGAAAGAGATCGAGACGGCACATTTCATCGTCGGGATTGATCCAAAGAACGGAGCCATCAGTCGATTGCGTAATAAGAAGTCAGAGCGGGAGTGGGCGTCCAGCGAAAATCCGCTGGCCCTGTTTTCCTATCAGACGCTATCGCAACAAGACTATTCGCACTTCTTTGCCAGTTACGTTGTCAGCGAAGAAGATTGGGCCAGGAAGGATTTCGGAAAGCCGAATATTGAGCGCTTCGGAGCCGAGAGCCGGGAGTGGCTGCCCTCCCTCGCGGACTTGAAACTGGACGAAGACGACGAGGGACATCACCTGCTGGCAAGTCTTGAGGTCAGCGATGCGGAAGCCCAACGCAGCGGTCGTGCGTCGTTCCCGCAGAAGATGTACCTCGAAATAATGTTACCCAAAGCGGAACCGGTGATCTATCTGAATTTTTCCTGGTTCCAGAAGCCCGCAACGCGCATTCCAGAGGCTCTCTGGCTCAGCTTCCGCCCGATCGCCTCCGATCCTAATGGCTGGCTGCTGGAAAAATCAGGCGAAGCCGTATCTCCCCTGGACGTGGTGCAATCCGGCAATCGTCATATGCACGCCGTCTCCCGGGCCTTCGGTTACAAGGATGGTAGCGGAGCCTTTTCGGTAGAGACCCTGGATGCGCCGGTTATCACGCTGGGTGTAAAGTCGCCCTTGCCTTTCTCGAACCGCCAGCCTGATCTCTCCGCTGGAATTCATTGCAACCTCTTCAACAACGCCTGGGGGACCAACTACATCATGTGGTTCGGCGAGGATATGCGGTTTCGCTTTGTACTTCGCGCCTAGGCAGATCAAAAGGAAGGCTCTCGAGGGCAAATCCATTTGAGGAAACAGGCAAGACTGTTGAGGTGGTTATGCTGCTGGGCCCTGGTCACGTGGGCCCTCCCGGTGTTTCTGCATGCGAAAACAAAGGAGCACAGGACCGTAGTGGTCATCAGCCTGGATGGCTTTCCCGCCTATGCGTTCGATGACCCCCGGCTTCCCATTCCCACTCTGCGCAAGCTGGCGCGTGAAGGCGTCGCCGCGGCTTCGATGCAGCCTGTCAATCCCACGGTCACATGGCCTAACCACACCGCAATTGTGACGGGCGTTGACGCCTCCCAGCATGGCGTCCTGTTTAACGGTTTACTCATCCGTCCCGATGGAGGCGCGCGACCAACAGTTGAGCCCTGGCGGGACAAAGAAGTGATGGTGCATGCCCCGACCATCTATGACGTTGCACATGAAGCTGGACTCGTGACCGCGCAAGTGGATTGGGTGGCGATCTATCGGGCAAAGACCATCACCTGGCAATTTCCGGAGCTGCCCGACCCGAACGGCGTGATTGAACGCGAACTCATCGCTGATGGCACCGTGACGGCGGAGCAGCTACGAACGTTTGAGGACAGCAGCCAGGCTTGGCAGGACGAAATCTGGACCGCCGCCGCGGAAGAGATTCTGGAAAAACACAGACCGAACCTTTTGCTCTTTCATCTCCTCACCCTTGACGATACGAACCACGAATATGGCCCGATGAGTCCCGCCAGTTTTACCGCCATGGCTTTCCTGGATGCCAAAGTGAAGCAGATTCTGGATCAGCTGCAGCGGACCGGGCTTTCACGCGACGCAACGCTGATCGTGGTTTCGGACCATGGTTTCCGAAATATCAAGCACAAGGTTCATCCCAATGTGCTACTCAGAAAGCATGGCCTGTTGAGTGAAGGGCCGGGCCGGTCGAAAGGTGATGCGTGGGTACTTTCCGAGGGAGGCACGGCCGGCGTGTACGTAACTAGCTCTGCCCGAAAGGCCGAACTAGTTTCTGAACTCCGCAATATCCTGACTGGCGCCGAAGGCATTGATCACGTATATGGAGTCGGGGAGTTTGCCAAACTCGGGCTGCCGGTACCGGCAGCGAGCGATCAGGCACCCGACTTGGTCCTCGCCGCTACGAACGACTATATGTTCAGCAACGAGTCTGACGGAGACCTTGTCACTCAGGTGGCTTCAGGAGGCACGCACGGCTACATCAACACCGACCCCAAAATGCAGGCCATTTTTATTGCCTGGGGCGCGGGCATTCCCAAGGGAGTTCGACTCAACAGCATTTCCAATCTGGATGTTGCACCTACCATCGCTGTGTTGTTGGGCCTTGAAATGAAGCAGGCGAAGGGGCACGCGATTCCCGAGATAGCAACGCAAGGCACCGGCCGGTAGGAAGAAACTGCTTGAGGCAAATCCTGTTAAAGGCGCCCGGCGAGCTGGTTGAACGACAGGTTGCTGCCCCCAAACCTGCCGGCGAGGACGCCCTTGTTCGAATCCGCCGGGTCGGAGTGTGTGGCAGCGATTTCCACGCCCTGGCCGGCCGTCACCCGGCCTACACCTATCCCCGCGTGCTGGGGCATGAACTGGCAGGCGAGGTGGTCGAAGTAGGTCCTAACCACGCGGATATAAAGGTTGGCGATCGCTGCGCCATCGATCCATACGTGAATTGCGGCGTTTGTACTCCATGCAGGCTTGGCCGAACCAATTGCTGTGAACGGCTCAATGTTCTGGGAATACACGTGGACGGAGGCATGCAGGCGCTGCTCCCGGTCAGAACTGATTTGCTGCACAAGTCTGGCACTCTTTCCTTCGATCAAATGGCTCTGGTCGAAACGCTGGGAATCGGGGCCCATGCCGTCGCGAGAAGCCAGCTTAAGTCAGGGGAACAGGCTCTCGTGACTGGAGCCGGGCCTATTGGGCTCAGCACGATCTTGTTCGCTAGAGCTGCGGGGGCCGATGTTCGCGTGCAGGAGCCGAACCTGTTTCGACGGAAATTTGCGGAGCGCCTGGGGGCTCAAGTGAGCGACGAAGAAGTCAGCTCGGGCCCAGATGAGAAACTGGCAAATGTCGTCTTTGACGCTACCGGCAGTGCTGCCTCGATGGGAAGCAGTCTTTCTCGCGTTGCCCCTGCTGGCCGCATGGTTTTCGTCGGCCTCAGCCGCGACCCCGTCTCAATCGATGACGCCTTGTTGCACAAACGCGAGATTACGATCTATGCGAGCCGCAATAGCTGTAACCAGTTCCCGCGCATTATTCGCATGATGGAGGATGGCCGGATCGACACGGCTTCATGGATTACGGATCGTATGTTGCTTAACGAAGTGCCGTTTAAATTGAAAGACCTTCCAACGAAACCAATGTCGATCAAAGCGTTGGTCGAACTGAATGATTCGGACGCATAAACGCTCCTCCCGTACGCGTTCATAATCTTTGTCATGTCCGGGCTTGGCTGATTTGAATAACTTCGCGTCCTTTGGGGCGTTTTCTAGCGACCTTTGCGGTTAAAATCTTTTCGCATTACCTTGCAAAATCACGAGCCTTTAACCGCAAAGAACGCAGAGAACTTCCACAAAGCTCGCAGAGAAAACCGAATTAGGACATTACCGCTTCCCCTGGGTAGACATCCGCTTTCGGGTATGACAAGCTCTACAATCTATGCAGCCAACGAGCCTGCAAGGAGACTCACAATGACAGACAAGAAAGACAAACCAGATCCCAGCACCCACGATGAGCCGTCGCACGATTTGTCGCGACGCGGCTTCATCGCATTGTCCGTAGCGGGCATTGCTGCCGCGTCAGTTGCGGCGTCGGCTACAGACCTGACCGTCGTCGAGACCAACGTCGAGGTCAAAACCCCGGACGGTTCAAGTGACGCGGTCTTTATCCATCCCGCCACCGGCACTTATCCGGGAGTCCTGGTGTGGCCGGATGCGTTGGGCCTGCGCCCTGCCATGCGCGATATCGGCAGGCGCATCGCTGCCGAGGGATACTCGGTGCTGGTGCCAAACCCTTTCTATCGGTCGGCAAAGGCCCCGGTGTTCGGCCAGTCTTTCAGTTTTCAGAATCAAGACGACAGAGCGAAGCTGGCGCAACTGACCGGGTTGTTGAACGCGCCGGGCGCGGCGGAGAAGGACGCGACTGCCTACATCGCGTTTCTGGACGCGCAACCGCAAGTGAACAAGGCGAAGAAAATCGGAACTCAGGGGTATTGCATGGGAGGGGCGCTGGTGGTCAAGACCGCCGCCACATTGTCCGACCGGATTGGAGCGGGTGCATCGTTCCACGGGGGTGGCCTGGTCACCGACAAGCCCGACAGTCCACATTTGCTCGCGCCCAGGATCAAGGCGCGAATGTATTTTGGAATCGCCTCGAATGATGACGAGCGCCAGCCAGATGCCAAGGACAAGCTGAAACAGGCGTTTGCCGCAGCCAACGTCCCCGCGGAGATCGAAGTCTATCCGGGAGCCCTGCACGGCTGGTGCGTTCCGGACATGCCGCTCCAGAATGGCAAAGCCATCTACAGCAAGCCCGATGCCGAACGTGCCTGGAGCAAGCTGGTGGCTCTGTACAAAGCGGCGCTCGCCTGATTTTGGGGGCCGGCGCTTTTGATTATTGAGGCTCGGTGTAGACACTCTTAACAAATCCGCCGGCGTTCGTGTTGGGCCAGTCGGGATGTTGCGTCTTGAGGCTGGCGCTGACTTGTTTACCCGCGTCATTGGCGGACAGACCCTTAGCCCTGAGAGTCAGTGCTTGCGTGCGAATCTCGGAAATCAGTTCACGCTCCGCTGCCACCAGCGAACCGTCGCCGGGAGCGCTATGGTCGGGTAGGATGTGCGCGGCATTGAGGCTGGCGACCTTGTCCAGCACGGCCAGCCAACTTGCAGGCGTGCCGCCATCGCCGAAGATGTTCGGCATAGTCTGGTTCTGTACCACGTCTCCCGAAATCAAAGTGCGGTCCGGCTCGACAAAAGTTAGCTCGTCGCCCTTGGTGTGGGCTCCCCCAAACCAGAGCAGCCGTGCGGTGACTCCGCCGAGGTCGACAGTCGTCTCCTGATTGAAAATTACGTCAGGTGATCGCAATACCACACCGGCGAGCAGTTCCTTATTCTGCGCCGAAAACTTGCTGAACATCTCGATCATTTCCTGCCCGTGCTTTTCCATTTCCTGCTGCTGCACTGCGTCGCGAATCAGAATAGTGCCGGGAGGAAAACCTGGCTCACCGCCAGCGTGCTCGGGATGAAAGTGCGTGGTAGTAAGGAAGAGCTTGGCATTATTGGGGGCGAGCTTTGCGGCCACACGCGCAACTGTGGCCCCATTTTTCGGGCCTAGCCCAGTATCGACGATCAGCGTCGCGCGGCCGCCGACCACGATAGCGATGTTGGGGAAACCCATGATGGCCCAGACGTGGTCGGAAATCTTTGTGGTGTTCTCTCCCACCATCGGCTGGCTCATTTGCCCGAAACCACCGGTAACTCCCAGCGCGGCAAGAATCAGAAGCTTCAAAATCGATCTCATGATGTCCTCTTTTCCTTGCTCCCAGTCTTGCTCCCCGGCAGCTTAATCTTATTTGGGAACGAATTCTTTCAGCGGCGTTTCAGCGCTTCCAACTCTTCCAGAGTGTGTGGCCAGTCTGATCCCAACAGGCGCGACAGGCTTCGATCCGCCAGAACTTTGCCTCCGGTCTGGCATCGGGCACAATAGTTGGTTTCCTTGTCGGCATAGCGAATCCGCAAAACCTTGTCTCCGCACCGCGGACACGGTTCTCCGTAGCGCCCGTGGACGGCCATCTCCTTGCGAAATGCGGTCACCTTTTCGGGAAAAGATTTTCCGGCTTCAGCGCGCAGTCTGTTTATCCACAGCTCGAGCGTTTGCCTGGTCGCCGTAAAGAGCCTTTTCCACTCCTCGGGTTTAAGCTTGTCCGTGAGCGCGATGGGGGACAGTTGCGCGGCGTGCAGGATTTCATCCGAATACGCGTTGCCGATTCCGCTTACCAGCCGGGGATCGGTAAGCGCCCTCTTGAGGGTATGGTTCTCGGCCGCGAGGGAGGCGCGAAATGTATGGATGTCGCTGGCGAAGACATCAATTCCTCCCGGGTCCATGGAGAGCAGGCCTTCTTCACCGCTCAGCACGTGCAAGGAGGCGCGGCGTTTTGCGCCAGCTTCCGTGAGAACCAAAGAACCACCAGGAAAGTCGAATGCCGCGAGATTTTGCCGCCCGCCGAGCTTTGCGTCCGGTGGCCGCCAGTGCAACCGGCCGGCAATCATCAGGTGAAGCACCAACCAGAGATCGTTCTCGAATCCAAATGCTATACGCTTGCCAACGCGCCGCAGTTCGCGGACGGTACGGCCCTCCACGCTGGCGAGCGGCGGTTGAGAAGTTCGCAGCAGGAAGGGACTTGCCAGTCTCATTCGCTGCAACGGCTGGCCGAGCACGCGCGACTCAAGAGCACCAATGTAAGCGACGATATCTGGCAGCTCCGGCATGGATATCAGCTTGCCTGTGGCAGCCGTGTTTTGCAAACTCACGGGTCTAAGCCGCGAGAGACTGAGAATCAGAGACTGAGAATACAAGAGTAGAGGATGGGCAGGTTGGAGGGCTTGTGCGAGGAGATATCCGCTTTGTCCCGAGCCCACTCCCACTTCAGTCTTTGGCGTCGTTTTCTGCACACTGGGAAGCAAGAAATTAAAGGGCACAGGCCGAAGCCGTGCCCTTTTGACGATCAACCGATTGCGCCTGCTAGAACGACAGTTTCAGAGCCATCTGCCCGATGCGGGGATCGCGGGCGTTAGTAATCTGGCCAAAGTCACTGCCATTGATGTCACCGCGAGGATTCGTAAATTGAGCGTGGTTGAAGACATTGAATAGTTCTGCGCGAAACTCCAGCGCCATCCTTTCGCCGATTCGAGTGTTCTTGTGCAAGGCCAAGTCCCAATTATTAAACCCCGGACCATGAAAGAAGCGCCGGTTTGAGGTGCCCGGGACGCCGATGGTTTCAGGAGAAAATGGTGTGGGGTCAAAGAGCTGGTGTGCCGTATCACGGGGGTTAAGGAAGTGGATGGGTTGGCCGTTATAGTTGGGCACATCCGCGCCGTTGCATCCGCAGAGGGAGGCGTCGTCGCTCTCAGTCAGCGTAACCGGGAAACCCGTGGCGAAGCGGGTAATTCCAGAAACCGTCCAGCCGGCAAGCAACTTTCCCTTGACCCCGTGCGCCGTCCGGGCGAAAGGCAACTCGTAACCGTAGCTAATGACAAAGTTATGAGTTATGTCGAACTGGGAAAGCGCCCGGCTATTGTTGGGATTGAAAGGGTTGATCGGATCGCCGAAGGCAGAGGAATTATCCAGGGATTTGGACCAGGTATAGGCTGCCAGGAATCGGAGGTCTCCGACCTTCTTCTCCAGGCTGGTCTGCAGGGAGTTGTAGTTGGAATTGGCGACTGTGGCTTCCCAGGAATTGCTGGAGAAATCAAGCTGGCCATTGGCCAATTCACGGCCGGAGGTGACGGAAAAGGGCCGAGTCCCATTGACGACCGAACCGTCCGACAGATTGTAAATGGAGTCTTCCCCGAACGGACCGCACTCTTGACCCGAGGGAATCAGCGGCGGGGCGACCGCCAGGCACCTGGATGCACTGCCTGGATTCGCCTCTATCTGGGAAAACAGATGGCGGCCGCGCGATGCCACGAAGCCGATCGAAAACACGGCAGTCTTGGCAATCTCGCGCTGAATAGTAAGGTTAAAATGCTCGGCATAGGGGAGCTTGTTGTTAAGCCTGAAGGTAGGAGAACCAGAGACCGGCAGGTATATCGGCCAGATTCCCGTGGCTCCCGCCGGGGGGATGGTGAAGGGGAAGCGATTTCCTACCGGACTTGGTGGCGTGGTGCGGTTCTTGTAGGGTTCCTCGAGGTAAACCGGAACCGGACTGACGTAGAACAGTCCGAAAGGCGCATCGCCGACTTCAACAAAGAGGCTCTGATCTTCGATGGCAGTGTAGTAAATCCCGCCGCCCACCCGGATACTGGTCTTCCCCGGGCCGCCGAAGATCTTTCCTACCAATCCCTCAGTGGCTCCCGGCGAATAGGCGATTCCCAACCGTGGCGCAAACCTATTGTATTGGGTGGGCGCCAGTGTCCGTGGCACACCGGGATCGCCTGGGAAAACGAAACCCCTTGGCGAATCCGGATAAATCTTCGACTGAACGCCGGGTACGAAGGTCTGGATTCTGTCCTGCGTATCGTAGAAAGGTTGGCTCACGTCCCAGCGAAGTCCGTAGTTAATGGTGAGATCGGGCCTGACCTTGTAAGTGTCCTGCCCGTACAATCCGAAGTATTTGGTGCGGGAATCCAGCAGTTGGTGGCTGGTCTGGTTGAACAGATCCGGCGCGCCTAAGAGATAGTCGGCGAAGTCATTCCCGGTTTCTCCGCCGTCGAACAGAAACCACCCGTTAGAGGTGTAAGTGTTGCGTTCGTTAACCTGTATGTAGCGGATATCACCGCCGAACTTGAGCGTGTGCCTTCCGGTTACCTTCGAAAAGTTGTCGGTGAATTGATAGGTGTTGTTGTACTGTCCGGTGGTGCCGTCGGGGAGGCCAAAGTTGAGGCCCAACTGGTCCAGACCGATCGGCGCAACGCCTTCGGTCGCCGGATTGACCGGATTAATTCCCAACCCGCCCTCGACATATCCAAAATCTGTCACTTTGCCCAGCCCGCCAACCGGCTTGTTTTTCAGGAAAGCGAAGCGGGTATAGTTCAGATGCAGTTCGTTGACAGTAGTGGGGTTGATGATGCTGGTGTGGCTCAGTCCGATCAGCTGGCCCCGCGAGTCGGTAACCGCGGAAAACCCCGGAACGTTGGAGGTAAAGGCAGGATAAGGGTTCAGGTAGCTTGAATCATCGTAGTGATAATAAAAAGACCAGTTACCGAATTTGTTCAGGTCAATCTTGACCCCGTATTTGTCGTCGTGCACATTCGTTTTCTCGGCAGTGGTGGAGAAGTTGGGCGTTCCGTTCGAGTCTCCGTTGGGGGTTGGGATGAACTTCAACGTCTTCACCGCAACCGGAGACCAGGCGGCTTGGGGGATGACGGGCCCGGCCGCGCCAGGAAACACGCATTGGGTGTTGGTTGTACAGCCGTCGAACCAGTACTCCTCACCCGGCGTGACCGCGTATCCCAGTCGTTGGGTGAGGGTGGCCGCGAAATTGGTTGGGCTGTTATCGCCCCGAACCGTTCCAGTGAAAGGCGCGTACCCAGTTGTCGCGAGATCGGAGAAGTCGCCGGTGCGTTCGAGAAGCGAAGGGACGTTGATCAGTACCCGAGGAAAGTCCCCGTATTTCGCGTGTGCCCTGGTAGTCGGCAAAAACGAACAGCTTGTTTTTCACCACAGGGGCGCCGATGGTGCCTCCGAACTGGTTCCGTTTGAAGACGCCTCGATCCTGATCAAAGTAGCTTCTCGCGTCGAGTTTCTCGTTGCGAAGGAATTCATAGACCGAGCCGTGAATTTCGTTGGTACCGCTCTTGGTCACGACGTTCACAATGGCGCCGGAGAAGCGTCCGTACTCGGCATTGAACGAGTTGGTCAGCAGGCGGAACTCCTCGATGGAGTCGAGCGTGGGAACGATGGACGCGCCGTTTTGGACGCTTTCTTCGACATCGGCTCCGTTCACCATGAAAGAGTTCGCACTCTCCCGTTGTCCGTTGACCGACACCTGACCGGCGGTCTGATTGCCAGAGACGAGCCGATCGTGCGTCGTAGCATCGAAGGAAACCGGGATGACGCCGGCCTGCAGGCCCATCAAGTCGATGTAGCTGCGGCCATTCAGCGGGATGCCAGTCATCTTCTTGCTCTCGATGACGTCGCCCAGCTGGGTGCTGGTGGTATCTACCTGGGTCGTCGAAGTGGAGACCTCGACGGTCTGACTCACGGCGCCGACCACAAGCTTGAAGTCGGCCCGGTACTTCTGGTTGACCAGAAGGTTGATGCCAGTTTGAACGCTGGTCTGGAATCCCGGCGTTTCAGCCTGAAGAGAGTAGTTCTCTCCCACCGGAACGCTTAGGAACTCGTAGTTGCCCGAGGCGTCCGTCTGAACCCGGCGAGACAGACCAGTTGCCGGATGTTTCAACATCACGGTGGCGTTGGGGACGGTGGCGCCGCTCGGGTCGGCAATCGAGCCAAAGATCGAGCCGGTTACTTCTGCATGAGCACTGATGCCCAGAATCAACAGGGTGGCAAGGCAGGCGAAAATCTTGGGGAAAGACCGGATCACACAGCACCTCCCACGAGCGGTTTGGAGTGCTATCTAAAACGATTTAGTGCTCACAAAATTACATAACCCCATGTAGGTAGTCAAGATATAATCCGAATTCAATCTTGTGATTTCGGGCATCTGTTTCCATGAACGAGAACGCGAGGTTTCAGGACGCTGCATCGCCTTGCTGCTGGCGATAGCCTTCGCGTTGTCGTCGGCTTTTCCGGCGATCGCGCAACCCCAGACCCGGCATTCGCTGTCCCGCTCAAATTTCACCGCCGCCCAGAAGGCTCTCGCCGCCGGGGACCCCGCCACCGCTGTTGAGAAACTGAACCAGGCGATTCAGGCTGACCCGAACTATGCGGAAGCCTACCTTCTGCTGGGCCTCACCGAGTTCCAGCGGGGCGAGACCGCGAAATCGATCGAGCACTACCAGGACGCCCTGAAGTTGCAGCCGGGTTCTTACTCCGGCCACTACAATCTCGCGCTGGCTTACTTGCGGGATCACAAGCTGCAGGAAGGCCGTGCCCAGCTCGAGCAGGCAGTGAAGCTGGATCCAAGGCAGCCTGACGCGGTTTACGATCTCGGCGTCGTGCTGCTTGAACAGGGCGATCCGGCGCAGGCACTGCGCTATTTGACTCGCGCACGGAAGCTCAATCCTCGTCGGCCCGACGTGGCTTTCAACATGGTTCGAGCCGAACTTGAGGCGGGACGCGTTGCTGAAGCTCGTACCGAGGCGCGCGCGGCCGCTGAACGCCTTGGATCAGATCCCCGGTGGAGCGCCGCCGTCGGACAACTATTCCTGAAGAATGGGCAGCCGAAGGACGCGGCTGTTTATCTTCGTGCGGCCAGTACTCGTTAGTCCGGAGAGCGTCGAGCTTCGCAATCAACTGGCGCTTGCTTATCTGCAATCTGGCCAGTCGGCGCAGGTTTTGGAGCTCATTGCTGAGCCCAGGACCGCCGACGATCACTATTTGCGCGGCAGCGCCTACTATCTTGACCATCATTTTGAGGACGCCGACCGGGAATCGGACGCGGCGCTGACTCTGGCTCCTGATAATCCGCGGATCTTAGCTTTGCGCACCCGACTTCTGCAACGCGCGGGCCAACAGGATGAAGCCATCGCGGTAGCTCAGAAAGCCGCGTCTCTGGCGCCTGACTGGGATGAGCCTTACTACCTCGCCGGTGTGAGCCTGTACTTTGTCGGTCGCTTTCCCGAAGCCGACAAGAACCTGTCGCGCGCGGTGGAACTCAATCCGAACACCGCTCGCGCTCTTTTCATGCAGGCCGTAACCCTGGTAAGCCTGGGAAAGTCGAGCCAGGCAGAGCAGTCGCTTCGCCGCGCCATAGCTCTGCAGCCGGAGAATGCACGGTTTCATTGCCATCTTGGGTTGCTACTGGCGCGCCAGAACCAGGATGCCAAGGCGGAAGAATCTTTCAGGAAAGCGATTCAGCTCGCTCCCAACTACGCGTTGTCCCACTACGAATTGGGAAAGCTGCTGGTGCAGTCCAATCGACTGCCGGCGGCGGCCGAGGAATTGAGCAAGGCGGTCCGGTACGAACCCAACCTGAGCGCTGCCTATTATCAGTTGTCCCGCGCCTATGCCCGGCTCGGACAGGCTGAGAAATCGCAGAGCGTCATGGCTGAATTCGAAAGGCTCCACCAGCGAGAGATGAGCGACTCACAGGCCCTCGACGATGACACCAGAAAAGCGACCGAGTAAACGGTCAGAGTTTGAAATCTGCAGCCCGAGTCGGGGCGTCATGCTGAGCTTGCGAGCATCTTGCGCGGAGCGGATCTGCCCATTGCCAGCAAATGAAAAGATGCGCGCGAGATCCCATCGGCTTCGCTCAGGGCAGGCTCTTCGGGACTGAAGTCCCGCAGGATGACTCAATCCAGCCAATTCAAATCCTCCGCACCAGGCCCTGATCGGTGGCTTTGGTGTTGCGGACAAGCAGCAGCACCACAATCATCCCCACAAACGGTACCAGGCCCGCGACAATGACGATGGGATCGAAGGCATGAGTCGCCGTTGCCTGCCGCGCATCCGAGAAATAGCCGATGAGTTTGAACGCGATGATCGTCCCAATGCCCGCGCCGGTTCCGCTGAGCCCGCTGACTGACGCCACCGCGTCGCTGTGAAAAAGATCGGACGGCAGCACATTCGCCATGGTCGAGAATGCTGCATAGGAAAAAGTCGCAAGCGCGAAAAGGAATGCGATCAGATACAGGTTCCTGGTGAAGATTGTCGGGATGAGCATGGTTACACCGATACCGCCGAAAACGACGATGGCTTTTCTTGCCGCTCCCAGCGACCATCCCCGCTTGACCAGGAAGCCCGACACTGCTCCTCCGAAGAGATTTCCCAGGTCGGCGGCGATGAACGGAACCCACACCGCAATCAACCCGGTCTTGAGTTCGATTCCTTTTGCCACCAGGAAAATCGGGAACCAATCGGTAACAAAGAACCAGACCGGATCGGTGAAGCTTTTGGCGGCAATCGTCCCCCACGTCTGAGGTAGCTTGAGCAGGTCACGCCACGAGATTTTCGTCTTGCCCTCGAGCGACGTCGCGTTTTCAAGTTTATCGGCGGTGATAAGGCGAAGCTCGGCGTCGCTGATTCGCGGATGGCTTTCCGGCGGGTAGTAGAGCCAGCGCCACGCGATCAGCCACACAAATCCCAGCAGGCCGGGAATCATGAATGCTGGACGCCAGCCCCAGCGGAAGTAGATCCAGAGGACAATGAAGGGAGCAATTGCCCCGCCGATGGAAGATCCGCTATCGAAAATCGCCGTCGCCAGCGCGCGCTCGCGATTGGGGAACCATTCCGAGACGGCTTTGGTTGCGGCGGGCCAATTGGCGGATTCCCCCGCGCCCAGCAGAAAACGAAATCCGGCGAAACTGTAGAAACCGCTCGCCAGCGAGGTCAGCATCGAGACGATTGAATATCCGGCGACCGTGAACGTCAGGCCGCGCCGGGTGCCGATGCGATCCATCATCCGGCCGAAAACCGTTTGCCCGATCGAATACGCGACCCGAAATGCAATCACGAGGTTGGCGTAATCGGTGTTGGTCCAGTGGTAATCCAGTTTGAGGTAGGGAGCCAGGAGCGACAGCGTCTGGCGGTCGACGTAGTTGATGACCGTCGAAGCAAACAGAAGAGCGGCAATCCACCAGCGCAACGCGGGAATGGGGTGAGCCTTCATTGCGCCCTGCACATGTGCCGGAATTGACGGAGGATCACGTCCGCAATGTATCACTGCGCGGCGTTTACGCGTAAGTTTGCAGGGCCGAACTCAATAGTGCGGAGGAGTTTTTATCAAGATAAATTGTCGCGTTGGGATGGCGGCGCAGGATCGATGCCGGCGCCATGGGACTGATTTCTCCCTCGAAGCATGCTTTTATCGCCTGCGCCTTACGCGTGTCAGGTACGACGGCTAGAATCTCCCTGGCTTTGAGGACCTGCTTTGCTGACATCGAGAGAGCCTGTTTTGGCACCTGCGAGATATCGGCAAACCATGCTTCACCCACTTGCTGGCGGCGGCACGCTTCGTCCAGGTTGACGATCAGGTACGGCACTTCGGTCTCAAAATCCGCCGGAGGGTCATTGAATGCGATATGGCCATTCTCGCCAATTCCCAGAAATTCAATATCGACGGGCGCGGATGACAACTCCCGGCCAACGCGTTGGCACACTTCGATTGGATCGGCGTCGCCATCGAGCAGGTGGTATTTCCTGATTCCAGTCTTGTTGACCAATAACACCAGCAGCATCTTGCGAAAACTGCCCGGATGCGTGGCGGGCAATCCAATGTATTCATCGAGATGAAACAGCTCGACTCGGGTCCAATCGATATCCGGCTCTTGCACGAGAGCATCCAGAAATTCAGCCTGCGATGCGGCCGTGGCGGCGACTACGCGTGCGGTTCCACGATCGTGGATAGCGCGTCGAATCGCATTGGCCGCCTGCGTCGCTGCGGCATTGCCGAGTGATTTCTTGTCCGGAAATACTTTGAGGACCAGCCCCATGTTTTTCTCCCAGGCACTGCGAACGATTATCACACTCACCGAAGCGAGGTGGATTATACAAGACGCAGAAAGTTGCCAGGGGAAGGCTCGACTCATAGACTGTGGCGCAGTCAAACTCTGCTTGAGGGCAAGTATGGGCTCAAATGTTTTGCATGCGGCAGTGCCGAAGCTCGCTGGTAGTTGGGCGCGGATCACAGCGCAAACAGTTCGCCGGGCTGTGGTGCCTGGGCTGCTGGGCCTGCTTTTGTTCGCGGCGGCGGCCAAGGCACAAGTGGTCCGCGTGGATGCTGCGCCTAGTCACGCGACTAATTCCTTCAGTCCACCCTATGCTCTGGGCACGACCGTTGATCGCGTGCCCAGCAATGCTACCGACATGTTTTTCCGTCCCGACCAACTCAAACAGGTTTTATCGGCGGGCTGGGGCACGGTCAGCTACCGGCAGAATACCGAACTTTTCGTCCAGGCCTGGCATTGGAATCCCAAAGGCAGGTGGAGTGATCCATCCGGCAAAGGGTACTTCACCGGAAGTGCGGTTCCGACCACCGATGGGATCCGGCATTCGTATGGCTATTCGCTGCAGCATCGTGGATTCACCCGAAACGGCGGGACGGAATTCGACGGTTTCTCCCGCCTCGATGACGGCGATCTCCATACCTACTGGAAGAGCAATCCCTATCTCACAAAACCATTCACTGGCGAAGACGATTCGCTCCATCCGCAATGGGTGGTGATCGATCTGGGGAAGAAGCAGGACGTCAATGCGATTCGTATTGCCTGGGCCGAGCCATACGCGCGTGTCTACCAGGTGGAGTACTGGACCGGCGAAGACGCGATGGACGACCAGGGCCACGGCGAGTGGAAGAAGTTTGAATCGGGGGGCGTGACCGATGGCAAGGCAGGCACTGTTACGCTGCCGCTTGGCCCGGCGAACGCGAGGTTCGTCCGGGTATTAATGACCGAGTCTTCCGGCACTTGCGATACTCATGGCGCGAGCGATCGCCGGAACTGCCTGGGCTACGCCATCCGGGAAATTTATCTGGGGACAGCCGACAGCCAGGGAAATTTTCAGGACCTTCTTCAACACAGTCCCGATCAGAAGCAGTCACTCACATACTGTTCGTCGGTCGATCCCTGGCATGAGTCGTCGGATTTATATGTTGCACCCGATCGCATGGAGTCGGGAGACCAGCCGGGCCTCGACCTCTTCTACACCAGCGGAATTACTCGCGGACTGCCGGCGGTGATTCCGGTTGCCATGCTCTACGGCACTCCGGAAGATTCCGTGGCGCAGATGACTTACCTGAAGCAGCGTGGATATCCGGTGTGGTACGTCGAGATGGGAGAAGAACCCGACGGGCAATACATGCAGCCTGAAGATTACGGCGCGTTCTATCTGCAATGGGCGACGGCGCTGCATCGCGCGGACCCGACGCTGAAGCTGGGCGGGCCTGTATTCGAGGGGGTCACCGAGGACATCAAAGTGTGGCCGGATGCGCAGGGGAAAACTTCCTGGTTCAGCCGCTTTCTGGATTATCTGAAAGCCCACGGCCGTCTCGCGGACCTGGCATTCATGTCATTCGAACACTATCCCTACGACGGCTGCGAGACTCCCTGGAAAAACTTGTACCAGGAGCCGCAGTTGCTCACTCACATTATGCAAGTTTGGCACGATGATGGCTTGCCGCCCGGGGTTCCCATGCTCGACACAGAAACCAATGCCCATGGCGGCGAAGCATCGGTAGAAATTTTCGGGGCGCTATGGCTGAGTGATACCTTCGCCGGATTTCTGAACGCGGGAGGCAAGGGAACGTTTTACTATCACGCGCTTTCATACTCGCCAGCGCACCCGGTGTGCCCAAACAGTTGGGGAACCTACCACATGTTTATGGTGGACGAGAAATATGAAATCAAGTCTCGCACTTCGCAGTTTTTTGCGGCGCAACTTCTCACCCAGGAGTGGGCCCAACCAGTCGATGCCGAGCATCGAACTTTCGCGGCGGCAAGCGACATAAAGGACGCCGAGGGCAATGTGCTGGTGACTGCCTATGCTGTGCTTCGCCCCGACCGTCAGTGGTCTCTTATGCTCATCAACAAGGACTATGACCATCCTCATGCCGTGCGAATCACCTTCCATGACGGTGACGCTAACCTGAACGCATTTTTCGCCGGCCCTGTCGCGATGACAACCTTCGGAAAAGCTCAATATCAATGGCATCCCGGAGGAAAACAGGGTTATGCCGATCCCGATGGCCCGGCAGTGAGCGCCACAGTAAATGGCACGGATGGCACGCAGTATGACCTGCCACCCGCCTCAATCACGGTTCTGCGTGGAAGACTACAGACAAACACAAGGCCAAGGGTGAATTGAGCAGGCATTCCGGATTTCGACGACCGAATTTCGACAAACCATATGTCGATAAACCAGACTTCGACAAATCGGGCGTCGATGAATCGTCTGTGAGAAGATTGATTTTTGAGATACCGGCTATGTCACTCTGCGAAGCGTTTCGCGTTCAGTGTAAGGGCGCATGAACTACGACGCGATTCTGGTTGTTTCCTTCGGTGGTCCAGAGCGGTCCGAAGACGTGATGCCATTCCTGGAAAACGTTCTGCGCGGAAAGAACGTTCCGCGCGAGCGCATGCTGGCGGTCGCAGAACATTACTACCTCTTCGGCGGGAAAAGCCCGATCAATGAACAGAACCGGCGCCTCATCGCTGCTCTCGAGGCTGAGCTGAAGCTGCACGGGCCCAACCTTCCCGTCTATTGGGGCAATCGCAACTGGCATCCCATGCTGGCTGACACGCTCCGCCAAATGAAGGCCGACGGGTTACATCGCGCCCTGGCTTTTGTGACCTCGGCTTACAGTTCTTATTCAAGCTGCCGGCAGTACCGCGAGGACATCGCGCGCGCACAGGAGGCGGTGGGCGTGGGCGCTCCCGTAGTGGATAAAATTCGCGTGTTCTATAACCATCCCAGGTTCGTGGAGGCTCTCGTTGACCGTGTGAACTCCGCGCTGGCAAAGACTTCGCCGGAGCGGCGCGAGACTGCCCGCCTCATTTATACGGCGCACAGCATTCCTCTCGGGATGGCTCAAACCAGCGACTACGAAAAGCAGCTTAGGGAAACCGGGCGACTTGTGGCTGAGCGATTGGGCCGCGAGAATAAGGAGTGGCAGCTGGTTTTCCAGAGCCGAAGCGGCCCCCCAGCTCAACCCTGGTTGGGGCCCGACATTCTTGACTACCTCCGCGGAATCAAGGCGCGAGGAGGAAATTCGGATCTGGTCGTAGCGCCCATCGGTTTCGTTTCCGACCACATGGAAATCATCTTCGACCTGGATACCGAAGCGCGCGAACTCTGCGCAGAATTAGGCCTGAACATGGTGCGAGCGGAGACGGTCGGAACTCATCCCAGGTTCATCAGCATGATCCGCGAACTGATACTCGAACGGACCAGGGACAACCTACCGCGGCTCTCGTTGGGAGATCTTGGGGCAAGGCAGAATGTGTGTCCTGAGGATTGTTGTCCGATGCCACGACGCCCGGCGACGAGCTAAGGGGTGAGATGTTGGGCAAAACGCTGATCGGAGCATTATTGGTTGTCAATTTTCGCTAGCCACCTCTCTTCTAAGTTGTCACCCTGAGCGTTGAAGTCGAAGGACCGCTATGAGATTTTCGGCATTGAGTTTTGTACGGAACGCTTCTGACCTTTCCTCTTTAGGTCTCCAGTGGCGCGGCAGAAAAGGGTATAGGGGTCCTTCGACTACGCGGCGGCTTCGCTGCGCGACGCCGCTACTGCGCTCAGGATGACAGGAAGAATCAGCCTGCTTTGCGAAAAGTCAGGTTGATGCGATATTCGCCCAGTAAGCGATGATTACTTTTCTTCAGTGCCAGCACGCCGTGATAACGAAGTCTTGCGGGCCCGCCCCAAACGATCACGTCACCGTGCACGACCGGTACACGCATCGTCTTGTCCGCTCGCTTTAATCCACCAAAGAGGAAGACTGCGGGAACGCCGAGCGAGACCGAGGCGATCGGCGCGCTGAAATCCTTTTCGTCTTTGTCTTGATGGAGCGAAAGCCTGGCTCCGGTCTGGTAACGATTGATGAGGCAGGCATCGGGAATAAAGTCTGGAAAGCCAGCTTCCGCTGCCGCATCGTTCGCGAGCGCCAGAAAACTCGCGGGCATCGGTGGCCACTTCTGGCCGCTCACGGGATCTGTCGAGGTGTAACGATAGCTAGTTTGGTCGGTGATCCAACCCAGCGAGCCGCAGTTGGTCATTGCCACGGACATGCGGTATCCGCCCGGCGTAGTCATGTGGCGAAACGGAGCCGTGGCGACTACCTCGCCTAACGCGTCGATGTGAGCAGCTTCGTCGCGCAGAGCAAAGCCGCGCAGGATATATGCACCCGGCGCGAGATTCTCCGTTCGTGGCTCGGCATTTTCTTCATTGAACAAACTCAACGTCACTGCACTATCCTCGCGTTTGTTGTTACTCCGCGTCGTGAAAATGATGCCGAGCGTATGACGATGTCCGGAACGCAAACGGCTGACTCCGTGCCGCATGCTGACACGGCAAATGCCGCGCCTGCCTGGCACCGGCGATGATGCACTGCAAAACGCTACAGCGTCGCCCTGACGAAGCGGCACGACCTCCGGTCGTGACTGCATACGCGGCCTTTGCTCAGTGAGCACAAATTCCCATGTTCCAGCGATTGGCGATAGGCACGAGCCGCGAATAAATGGCCGTTTGGTCGACAGGCGAACTGTTGACGATTGTGTTCATGATTTGTGCCTCACGCTGAAGCAAGCTCTGCACTGCGCCCCAGGGACAAATTACCACTCACCGTGGCGAGGCGCACTCCGATTCTTGCGGTGTAATTCAGAAGGCTGCAACGGAAAGTCAAGAACGCGGCGGCGTCCGATTGTCTGATCAAAAACCAGCTCTACCGGCACACGCGAATCGGCGCATGAAAGCACAGCCGCAAAAGGTTCCTGCTTTTCGACGGTATGCTGCTTGAGGATGGTTAGATCGTATTGGTGGGCAGTCGAGGTTCCGTCGACGAAACGCTTGTTGCCTGCCATCAACTCCTGCAACGCGGCGTCTGCACTGAGCGGGTTCTGCGCCGAGACGGTTTCGGAGGCGGCGAGATTGATTCCAGTGGTTGTCATAAGGGCGTGCTTCCTGCCGTGATCATGAATGCCCGGTCGTGAGCTCCTGCACCGCCCGGTACGCCTGATCGATGGCGACATTCGTGTACGCGGATCTCCCCGCATCAGAATTAGCGATCGCGATTTGTCCAAATTGCCTGCGTCCCACGATCCAGGGTTGTTCGCCTTCGGCCCACTCTGGATCGAACAGGGAATTGCCTTCGTACGAATAACCGTGCGCCCAGCGATTTACCGTGATGCCCTGGATGTCACGCGCGGGATCGAATCCAGCCGAGCCCAGCATTCTCGCCAGTTGATCGCGGACATTCTGTTCGAGAGTGGAGAAGGGCGTCACCATCAGTTCCTGGCGCCCGGCACGAAACTGGTCGCGCTGCGGAATGCCTGGCTGGCAGGGAACGCGAAGGAGAAAAAGAACCATGGGATCTTCGGGCTTGCGGGGGAATGCATATTGACCCAGGCTCACGGGAAAATCCAAAGCTATATAGGTATGGTAACTTCCGGGCGCCACGATCTGGTGCACTCCCAACTTTTTGAACGATGTCCAGTTCCGTATCGCGACATGGGTATACACCATCGGCGCTTTCACCCCGTACGCCAGTGCCGTCTTCTGCGTCTGAGGGAGTTCAGGACAGATGTACGGAATCATTCCGTTATAGCAGGCCAGCACACAGGCTTTGCCGCGGACAGTCTGAAGTTTTCCGCCACGCATATATGCCACCTCAACTTCGCGGGCAGAATCCGCAGGCCCCGCATGCTGCACGTGCACGGCGGTGCTGTTCAGCCGAATGCGGACTCCCGAGCCCGCATCATCCAGCCGGCTGTAATGGGCGCGGGCCGTGACAATGTCCTCCATGCTGTGGCCCGGAATACTGCCGGGAATCAAGGAGCGCACCAGCATGCGCGCGATGGAAGCGTTTCCATCGGGAAAATGAAAGATGTACGGCTCTTCCTTCTCGTCTCCCGCGTCGGCTTCACCGCTCAGATTCATTCCGCCGAATCCGGGATATCCGATGCCATAGTCGTCGCCCGATTGGTAACAGTAGAGCGCGGGGACGGCATCGATGCCCACTGCGAACAGGTCATGCGTGCGGGTTTGAAAAAAGGGAAGGACGTCCTCGTGCACTTTGACGATCTTGGTAAGGAAGTCGGCGTAACTGATCTTGGCCAGCCGGGCACGCTTCTCTGCGGCGGAAAGACCGGGAAGATAATCTATTTTTTCCCTGTAGAGGCGGACGATGCCGTGCCGGGCTTCGTCAGACAGCGGAGTCTTCGCCAGGAACTTTGGCCAGGATATCTCTCCCATCCCGGCGACGAAGCGATCCTGCGTGAATGTTTCCTTGTCAAAGAACATGCCAGTGCCCAACTTCATGGAAGAATACAAATGCTGATCATAGGCTTTGTAAAACTTGCGCGTCTCGATTCCCAGTTCCTTCAGCACGCCCTTGGCCACGTCGCTGTAACGTGACGGGTTTTCGATCGACTGGGTTCCGCCATTGCTCTGCAAGAGACGGCCGCCAACCTGAAACTCGTTGCGCTTGGCATGGCCGCCGAAATCATCGTGGTTGTCGAGAATCAAGATTCGGGCACTATTCCCGGCGGTCTTGCGATAAAAATGCGCAGCGGAAAGCCCGCTGATGCCTGCGCCGACAACGATCAGGTCATAAGACTCGCCGGTCGATTCCGGGCCAGGCGCGCCGGCCTCAAACCTGTGGTCGCGAAGTTTGTGCGCGAAGGCGAAAGTGCCATCATGGTTTCCCCGCATGCCCATCAGCGCCGGGGGATAGTAGTCCGGAGCTCTCTCGGGCGCGAATGCCGGCGCATCCAGTGCACCGGCCAGATGCGGCGCCGCCAGAATGCCGCCAACGCCGATGGCGACGCCGTTGAGGAAATCGCGGCGTGTAATCGGACAATTCATGCCCAGTCCGCGGTGGTGATTAGTCTTGTCGCCCATGCCGGAGTTTTCCTTCGTGTAACTTTGTGTTCTTCGTGGTTAACGAATTACTCACACGGCAACTACTCTAAAGATGTGCTGATAGCGGAAGAACAGCAGGTCCCTCCACTTCGCTTCGCTCCGGTCGGGATGACAGTCTTGCTTTGAATCGTTGTCACGGGTGCGTCCGATACACCGTGACGCCGCCGAGCATGGTCCATACCACCCTGGTCTCTTTCAGTTCATCGGGAGAGACGGTCAAAACGTCCCGATCCAGCAGCACAAGATCGGCTTGCATGCCGGGCGCAAGTGAACCAATCGAGTCCTGCTGGTTCATGGCCCGCGCCGAGTTGCGGGTGTAGGCGAAGAGCATCGCCTCGCGCGGCATCCGTTGTGCCGGGTCGAGGACGCCCTCCGCTCCCTTGCGCGTTTCCGCCTGGTAGATCGCCTCGAAGGGGTTGGGCGTGGAAACAAACCAGTCACTGGCGCCTGAGATGGTCGCCCCCGCATCCAGCAGTGAACGCGCGGGATACTGCCAGCGGTACAACTCGGGGTCGATGTACGGCTTGACCAGCTCAATGGTCTCTTTCCCGGCATTCGCCCAAAAAAGTTGCAGCGCCGCGATCACACCCAGCTGCCGGAAGCGGGGGAAGTCCTCGGGGTCTGCCAGCTGAATATGGGTCAAGGTGTGCGGAAGGTGGCTGTCGCCGTTTGTCTTGCGTGCCGCTTCGATCCCGTTCAGGGCTTCTTTCACCGCCCGGTCGCCCAAGGCATGAACGTGAACGATCAAGCCTTGTTTATCGGCAGCCGTCGCCAGTTCGGCAAAGCGCGCCGGGTCGAACAGCAAGTCTCCGGACCTGCCCGTATTTCTGTACGGCCTGGTCAAAGATGCGGTCTGCGAAGGAATTTCCAACACGCCGTCGGCGAACACCTTGATCCCCGGAAGAGTCAGATTCGGAGTGCCGGCAAATTGCTGCCTTTGTTTCTGAACAATCGCCAGTTCCTGTGCGGGATCGTTACGGGGATTCACCACAGGAAACGCCGCCACGTGGGCGGTTAGTTCTCCATGCTGGGCAAGGCTCTGATAGGTCGCCAGAATCGGAGGCTCGGCCATGGCGTCCAGCCACGCGGTGATTCCCAGGCTGTGGAGGTATTGAACTGCCGCGCGTCCTGCCTCAATCAACTGCTCTTTCGACGGCGCAGGGATGACAGCCAAAATTTTGTCCAGTCCGGCGTCGACGGCGAAGCCATTCGGCTCTCCGGTTGAACCAACGCCGTAGTAGGCGCGGTCGGACGCGGACAGACGACTCAAGAAATCCCGGGTCACGCCCGCGCGGCGCAGCAATGCGCGATTAGCCCATCCCGTGTGCCCGTCAGATCCTGCGAGCAGTAGCGGCTGGTCAAGGAAGGACCCGCTGTTGAAGTGGGCGTTCAACTCGTCAAGCTTCGACCAGTAGGTGAGAGGCAACCCGCTGACACGCAGGACATCGCCACGCATGCCCTTACCAGACTTCTTTCCATCGGCGGCAACACTAACCAGTTCGTCCATGGAGTTCAGATGGTCGCTGACGTCGGACGAAGTCAGGGTCAGGCCGCCATCGATGGCATGAATGTGGCTGTCGATGAAGCCGGGAAGAAGCGTTTTTCCTCCCAGGTCCACCCGCTCGGCAGTCTTTCCGGCCGCCTGTGAGACTTCCGACAGATTGCCGACAGCTACGATCTTGTCCCCGCGGATGGCTACGGCCTCAGCATAAGGACGGTCCGGAACGCCGGTGAAGACCTTGGCGTTGAAGAAGATGCGTTCAGTCTTATCACTACCCTGACCCCACGAAACAGACACCGCGCAAAACAGCACAAGCACTGGCAGAAAGCCGCCACGTCCGCTCCACTCTGTCATTCCGTTCTCCGTTGGTCCTAATTTTGGCGGCTTGAAAAAGCCGACTGCTGTGGCTTTTCGCATGAGTTGTCGTTGGCATTGTAATGCTGCGAAGTCCTGTTGAGGCAAGTCAGAGGCATCAGCAATGGGACCTGCCCTGCGTCCGGCTGCGGCGGCGATCGCGCTTCCGCCCCATGCAGGATGCTTCGCAGGCTCAGCATGACGCCGCACTGAGGTATCGTCCTTTCCATCGTTTTCTTGACTTAATATGATATTTCTGCAAATATAGAAATATGGTAGCGAGTGAGGCTAAGACATCGACAGAGCAGGTGGCCAGGTACGCTGACATGTTTTCCGCGATGGGAACAGAGCCACGGCTTCGCATCATGCAGCTGCTTCTGTCCGCCCACCCCGATGGTCTTGTCGTCGGTGAGATTCAGGAAGAGTTGGAGATTCCAAATTCCACGCTCTCCCACCATCTGGACAAGCTCAAAAACGAAGGGTTGGTGCAATCGCGGCGGGAGGGCACTTTTATCCACTACACCGCGGAGGTCGAAGCACTTCGGGAACTGTTGGGGTTCCTGTATGCCGAATGCTGCACGCGTAACCAGGCGGTCAAGCCCGAGCAGATCGTTCAACTTTGCAGGTAGCACCTTATCAGCAGGAGATCACGTGAGCGGTGCAGACATCAGAGAAGTTGTGAAAGAAAAGTACGGGCAGGCGGCTCTGAGAATTACAAGCGGCGGAAGCTCATGCTGTGGAGGCAGCCCCGCCACCGGTGGCTGTGATCCAATCACTTCCAACCTCTACGACCCGGCTCAAGCGGGCCAGATCCCCGAAGAAGCCTTGCTTGCGTCGCTGGGCTGCGGGAATCCTACTGCCCTGGCCGAACTGATTCCCGGTGAGGTTGTTCTCGACCTTGGCTCGGGGGGCGGTATCGATGTTCTGTTGTCCGCCAGGCGAGTGGGGCCGACTGGAAAGGCCTACGGCCTCGACATGACCGACGAGATGCTGGCTTTGGCGAACCAGAACAAACGTAAATCAGGGATTGAGAACGTCGAATTTCTGAAGGGCGAGATTGAAAATATCCCTCTTCCGGATAATTCCGTTGATGTCGTCATTTCCAACTGCGTCATCAACTTGTCTGCCGACAAAGACCGCGTTTTTCGCGAAGCTTTCCGAGTTCTCAAGCCGGGAGGCCGGTTTGCCGTTTCTGACGTTGTGACCCGCGGCGAGATGCTTCCCGAGATCCGCAAGAGCGTTCTCCTGTGGGTGGGTTGTGTGGCCGGAGCGCTGGAAGAAGACGATTATCGAAGCAAGCTGGTGTCGGCTGGATTCGAGCAAATCGAGCTTGAGCCAACCAGAATCTATCGCCTCGAAGACGCCCGCGAATTTCTCTCCGGTCAGAACATCGATGTCGAGGCCATTGCGCCGCAAGTGGACGGCAAATTCATGAGTGCTTTCGTGAGAGCCGTAAAGCCGGCGTGCTGTGGGCCAGCCTGTTGCAAATGAGAATGCCGTGAAAAACCGCTACAACGTGTTATTTCTGTGCACCGGCAATTCAGCGCGTTCCATCATGGCCGAAGCCATTATGAATCGCAAAGGCCGACCGAACTTTACGGCCTATAGTGCCGGCAGTCATCCTTCCGGAGCCGTCCGCCCCGAAGCATTGCGGCAACTCGAAAGCGCCCACTTGCCGACAGCGGGACTCAGGAGCAAGAACTGGGATGAGTTTGCCAAGCCGGGCGCTACTAAGCTTGATTTCGTTTTTACTGTCTGCGACAGCGCTGCGAAAGAAGTCTGCCCTATCTGGCCCGGTCAGCCGATGACCGCTCACTGGGGCGTCCCTGACCCCGCAGCGGTTCAAGGCACGGCCCAGCAGACAGAAAAGGCATTTCGTGACGCCTTCTTCACGCTCGACCGCAGAATCAGTTTGTTTTTGTGCCTGCCGCTTGCCAGTCTCGACAGGCTGGCGATCAAGAAAGAAATCGACAACATCGGGCGCCAATAAAATCTGACCAGCCGGTTCGTATCGCGGGATTTTTCGGAAGCATAGGCTTAACTTTCACCCGCTGTCACAATGTGGCGTCGTGATGTTCCCGGTGCTGCTTCAGATTCGCCATGAACTGCGCCGGACCTGCAATTTTCAGATCGCCCTTGTCGAACCCCTTAGAACCAGGTGAGTCGGAATTGTGTAGTCACCGTGCGGTCCGTCTTCCTTGCGGATTAGCGCTTCCAGCGCGGCAAAGGCTGTGACCGCCAGTTGGGCGCGTGACAGAATTACGGTGGTTAGCGGCGGCTGGGTAAGGTGAGCAAAGGAAATATCGTCGAAACCAATCAGAGAAAAGTCATCGGGGACTTTTAACCCCGCCTCGTGAATCGCCCCCAGGGCTCCAATCGCAGTGAGATCGTTTGACGTGATGACCGCGGTGGGTGGCTGCGGGAGCAGCAGCAGGTTCTTCATGGCGATCGCGCCCCCTTCGATGCGATGATCCCCTTTTTCGATCAATGGCCGGTCGGACAATCCGTGAGCCTTGAGGCCGGAGAGAAAAGCATCACGCCGCGTCTGCACCGACTCCAGGTTGGTCGGACCGGTGATGAACGCAATGCGCCGGTGGCCCAGGGAAACGAGATGATCGATCGCTTCGTGAATCCCTTGCGCATAGTCGATACGAATATTCGCGCTATGAGCGCTGCTGGTGCCGGTATCCATGAAAACGGTGGGAATATTTCTTCGCGTCAGCTCGGTGACCAGGCCAGGATCGGCTTCAGAAGTCATAATGGCCACCCCGTCTACCTTGCGTTCCACCATGCGCCGGATGCAGCCGGCCATGCGCTTCGGGTTGTAATCGGTGTTTCCAATAATGACTTCCTGCCCGCCCTGAACCGCCTGATCTTCGAAGCCTTTGACCAGCTCGGGGAAGAAAGGATTGGTGATATCCGAGATGATGAGCCCCAGCATGCGGCTTCTTCCCGACACCAGAGTGCGGGCATGGGTATTGGGATAGAAGTTCAGTTCCTCGATGGCTTTGCGCACCCGCGCAGCCGTTCCCGGTTTCACCTTCTGGGAGTCATTGATGGTGCGGGAGACGGTGGCTGTCGAGACTTTGGCTCTTTTGGCTACTTCTTTAATGTTCATGCAAGTCCACGATGGAAGAGCTAGGGAAGAGAAGCTTATTCTAGCAACGAATGTCGGGCAAAAGGAATCAAGCTCTCGATAGTGAGTAAGTTTGAAGTGCCTTGTATGAATTTTTCCGTAAAAAGGGTGGAGCAGGCCTTTTTAGGCCTGCATTTAGCCGGCGTCATGCGCTGGGCTTCAGCCCCTGAGGTACCTCAGCGGCTTTAAGCCGCCCGTCGCCGAGCGCATTTATTGCAGCGCTAAAAGCGCTGCTCCACCCTTAGGCTTGGGGTGTCCGTGGAAGACCCCAGGAATCAAAATGATCTATTACGAGGATGCCTCCGGACCGGTGTGGGGCGGACACTCCTCCGCAGCTTTTTGCGGTGGCTGCTGCCTTTGATCGTGGCTTTTCCAATCCCAGGCCTGTCTTGCCTTTGACCGGCAAACGTAACCGACGCTTCTGCGGCCTGGCGTCAAGGTCAACATCAACGGCGGCAGACAGGAGCGTCCGCCCCATGTGGTCATGTAAGCGTTTACAGGAATGCCCTGATATTAGATAATGCAACCCGCCACCATCTCCAGGGCTCCCCGCGAGGAAACTATGGACCGACGTAAGTTTCTCAAGAGTACCGGCACGTTCATTGCGGGCGCGACCATTGCCCGCTCCGCTTTTGCCAGCGCCAGGGGTGAGTCAAGCCCAGCCATGGGCCGTCTCGTCCTGCCCATCAACCGGAACTGGCGTTACAGCCCAACAGTCGCGCCAGGGGCTCACGAACGTACCTTTGACGACTCCGGCTTCGGTCACATTATTGTTCCTCACACCAACAGGCGCGTGCCCTGGCACAGTTTCGACGAAAAGATTTATGAGTTTGTGTCCTGCTACCGTCGCCGCTTCAAGCTTCCAGCCGAAGCACGTGGCCATCATGTCTTCGTGGATTTCGAAGGCGTCATGACCGCGTCGACCGTATGGATCAACGGTACGCGCCTGGGCGAGTACAGGGGCGGATACACGCCCTTCTCCTTTGACCTCACGCCTCACATCGATTTCGACGGCGAGAACGTGCTGGTGGTGGATGTCGACTCCAGCGAGCGGCCCGACATTCCTCCTTTTGGCTATGAGATCGACTACCTGACCTTCGGTGGGATCTACCGCGAGGTTTCCTTACGGATTGTGCCTTCCACCTTTATCGAGAATGTCTTCGCCAGGCCAAAAGGCGCGTTGACGGGACATCCGGTGGTCGATGTGGATTGCTTTATTCAACATCTTGAAGCGTCCAAAGACGCGCTGACCGTCGAGGTTGATCTCCGCGATGGCGACCGGGTACTTGCCAAAGGTTCGCAGCGCGTTCCGTCTTCCGCTGCCGCCGCCGATCCAGTGGTTCACAGCGTTCATCTCGACAATCTTGGTTCCATCAAACTATGGGACCTTACCAGCCCAAATCTGTATTCGGTGCACGTTCGCCTGTTGCGTGGAACTCAGGTGGTCGACGAAGTTTCCCGGACTATTGGCTTCCGCGAAGCCCAGTTCACCGACCACGGTTTTGAACTCAATGGCAAAGTCATTAAGCTGCGCGGCCTGGATCGTCATCAGACATTTCCCTGGGTTGGCCAGGCGATGCCCGGCCGCTCGCAGCGTCGCGACGCGCAAATTCTGCGCAACAAGCTCAAGACCAATATTGTGCGGACATCGCACTATCCCCAGTCACGTCACTTTCTCGACGCCTGCGATGAGATTGGCTTGCTGGTGCTGGAGGAAATTCCTGGCTGGCAACACATCGGCGACGAGCCGTGGAAGGTGATATCCATCGACAACGTGAGCCGGATGATCCGCCGCGACTGGAACCGTCCTTCCATCATTCTTTGGGGCGTGCGGATTAACGAATCCAAGGACGACCACGATTTCTACGTCCGAACCAACGCCATGGCGCACAAACTGGACCCGACTCGCCAGACCGGTGGCATACGCTACTTCCAGGAATCGGAATTCTTAGAAGACGTTTTTACCATGAACGATTTCGGTTTCCCGCTGAAGCCGCCGAATCACCCACGCTATCTGAATACTGAATTTGTCGGCCACACCTACCCGACCAAGACGATTGACCAGGTGGAGCGCCTCACAGAACATACCCTGCGCCACGCTCGGATCCACGACCAACTGGCTTCCGACCCGCAATACGCCGGTGGCATCGGCTGGTGCGCGTTTGATTACAACACTCACGGAGACTTCGGCTCCGGCGATCACATCTGTTATCACGGTGTCACTGACATCTTTCGTGAACCCAAGCCAGCGGCGGGCTTCTACAAATCGCAATGCGATCCCGCGGAAGAAATCGTGCTCGAGCCCGCGTTCCACTGGGCGCGAGGCGACGCGTCGATTGGATTTTCCAAGGCAGTCGTGTGTTCCAACTGCGACCACGTGAAGCTCTATATCGCCGATTCCTTAGTCGCAGAAATGGAGCCTGACCGCAAACAGTTCGCTCACCTGCGTTACGCTCCATTTGTTGTGGAATTACAGGAACTGTTTCACAAATGGGGAGACCTGCGGCTTGAGGGCTACATTCAAGGCAAACAAGTCATCGTGAAGAAGTATTCCGGAAAGGGTGTCGATCAGAAATTCACTCTCCTGCCCGATGACGTGAGCCTGATGGCGGACGGAGCCGACACGACTCGTGTGGTTCTGCGCGTGACCGATGAATTTGATGCCATCCGCCCGTTCGCTAATGACGCTGTCAAGTTCGAACTACAAGGCCCGGCGGACCTGATCGGAGACAATCCCTTCACCCTGGTGGGCGGCACCGGAGCAGTCTGGATTCGCGCCAAGGAGCAAACCGGGACGGTCCGGCTGACCGCGACGCATCCGGTGCTGGGCAGGCAGGTTGTAGAATTTGAGCTCACAGCGGCCACTCCAGAGTCCGTATAGATCGTCGCGAGGAAATCCCCGCGAGGTCGATCGCCGGGAGATAAATAGCGTTAGATAATGGCTGCGAGCTCAGCAGCCTTCAGCCGCGAAGCGGCGGTAGAAGCAGCCCACGGCGTAAGCCGTGGGTGTGTTTGCCGAGAGGGTCCAGCCCCGAAGGGGCGAAAAGGCCGTTCTCCGTTTCCCGTTCTATTTTGTCTGACGGAGCAGCTCTTCTACGTCTCCGATTTTTTCTCCTAACAAATTCAACTTGCGGGCCAGGCCCTGGATCTCCGACTCGGCGCGGCGATTGACGTCATAGTCGAGTTCGCCACGCAGCCGGTCTTTGGTGTCCTGCCGGTTCTGGCTCATCATGATGACCGGCGCCTGGATGGCTGCCAACATGGATAGAAACAGGTTGAGCAGGATAAAAGGATAGGGATCCCACGCCTGCCCTCGCAAGACCACATTAACAGCCGTGTAAACCGTGATCGCGGCAGCGAACGTAATGATGAACGTCCACGATCCGCCAAAGCTGGCAACGCGGTCGGCGATGCGTTCGCCGAAAGTCATGTCTTCCTCAATGACGTCATTGGGATTACGGCTGGCGCGGACCCTGACCAGTTGTTGCGAAGCGTGAAACTGGCGGCCCAGCACGGTCAGCATGTCCATCCCGGCGTGAGGTTTGCGTTGCAGAAGAATGGCAATATCGTCGCGGTCGACTTCGAGGCACACACTCTCCACCAGAGAAACGGCGTCGGTTTGATGGGGAGTTTGATCGAGCATCGAGGCAAAACCAAAAAACTCGCCCTCCGCCGGTTGATCGACTATGACTTCCTGCTGATCCTCGTCGACGGTGGTGACCCGAACCGCGCCGGAGACCAGAACGTAAGCTCGTCCTCCGGCGTCGCTAATCTTCCATATTCGCTGGCGCGGAGCGAAAGTCTTGATCTCGACCTGTGCGGCCAACACGGCCGTCTCATCGTCGTCGAGCAGGGCAAACAGGGGAACGCGTCGCAATATGTCTGGGCTGCAGGCCATTTTTCACCTCGTCGCTAGAAATAGATCAAGGGTGGAAGTGGATTGCGCCGATGGCTCTGGTCAATCCGTCCCAGAAGGATCGCACGAAAATGCAATGCGCAACAACTGGCGGGAGATAGCTACTTGTGTTCTGCGAAAACGCGGGAATGAAACTCCATGACCTCTCCCATGTGCGACAGGAAATAGGTAAGGCTATGGTCGCCGGGATAGGAATGATATTCGTGTTTTACGCCTTCCTTGTTTAGTTGCCGGTGCAAGGCTGCCGCGCCTTCTTCAAACCCGAAGTCGTCCTGCTGTCCGCAGCTGAAATAGATGGACAGTTTCCGCAGATCTGCGGCGCTGCGTTTCGCCAGGGTGAAGACGCTGTTCTGGTTCCAGTGCGTAGCGTTAATCGGTTGCCCAAACGCCGAGCGCAGCAGGCGGCCTAAAGATCGGTTGGATTGCCCGGCATGGTTGAGCTCCTGCGGTGTCTGGGTCATCAGGGCGGCGCTCTGGGCGCTGACGGCCGAAAACAATTCCGGGTGGGCGAAGGCAAAACGCAGCGCTCCGTAACCGCCCATTGAGACGCCGGTGATGGCTCGGCTCTGGCGTCCGGGGCGAACGCGATAGTGGCTCTCGATGTGAGGCATGAATTCCTGGAGAAAGAAATCGCTGTAGCGGAATGAATTGTCCGCCGAGTTGATGTAGAAACTTCTCCCTCCATCCGGCGCGACAACCAGAAAGTCATCGATCTTATGCTGGCGGCGGAGGTCCTCGATCAGGCTCCATCCACCGGTGCTGAACAACGTCTGCTCGTTTTGTCCGAGGCCATGCAGGAAGTAGAGTACCGGATAGCGGCGCTGTTTCGCGTCACTGGCGTCGTAGTCGGTCGGTAACTGCACGCAGTAGTGAACGGGTTGTTTGAGGATGCGACTGTCTAGGGCATTGCAATCGGTGCGGCTTTGCGCGCTGGCGGCCAGCGACAGAAACAAAATAATGCTGAGGAGAGCGAAGCCGAGCCGGAACCACTTCCGGCGGTTGCTCAATTCTAAATTTGTTTTCCTCAAAGAACGCGTCATGAAAGAAGGCGTCATGCTGAGCTTGCCAAGCATCTTGCATGGAGCGGATATGCACGTTGGCCGCAGTTGCAGCGCAGCGCGCGAGAACCTTCCCTCAGGATGACTCCCTCTCGGGGTGGTTTTCAAATTGAGCCACTACCGGGTCGAAACATGATTTCAGCTCACTCGTAGCGCAACGCCTGCACCGGGTCGAGACGAGCCGCACGCGCCGCCGGATACAGACCGGAAAGCAGGCTGACCACGAATGCGAACACGATGGCGGCGGCGACCAGCCACCAGGGCACCGACCAGAAATTCTCCGGGGGAAGTGACTGGCGCTTCAGATAAATGTTGGTCCCCAGGTTGATGACGTGGCCGATGGTCCACCCCAGCGCCACGCCCACAAATCCGCCCAGCACTCCCATGGCCCCGGCCTCGGCGAAGAAGAGTTTCTTCACGTCGCCGTCGCTGGCGCCGATGGCCTTCATAATTCCAATTTCGCGGCGGCGCTCCAGGATCGCCATGACCAGCGTGTTGACGATGCCAATTGACGCCACCGCCAGCGCGAGACTGCCAAAAATTCCCAGGAAAAGATCCAGCACGGCAAAGAACTGCCGCAGGCTGCGAGTGGCGTCCAGAATAGAAAATGTGTTGAAGCCCAACTTCTTGATGGCTTGTTCCACTTCCTCTACGTGTTTGGGATTCTTCACCCGCACACTGATGGTGGAATAGCTCGGCTGCTTGCTGAAGCCGCGCATGCTGTCACGCAGGTCCGAGGGCTGCATGACGTGCAGTTCCTCGGCGAGCTTAAGAGGCAAAAACACTCGAGCCCGCGCGGCGCCGCGCATGCTGTCCGGGTCAAGATCTGAAACGCCTACAATCTTCAGCTTCTGCTCCCGCGAAATGACAGAGTAAGCTGCGTCGGGCGAGGCCGCGCTCTTCTCCTGTGGTGATGGTGAATCTTGCGGCGACGGCGACGCAACTCGCTGGGCATAGCGCATGACGAGTTCCTGCCCCAGCAGCGGCTTGGCCAACTCGGCTACCGGGATATCGTCTTCCTGTCCTGGTTTGGCGCCTTCAGTTTTGTTAAGCAATTCCGCGGCAAACGATTTTTGCAGGATGACCTCGGGCGCATTGTTTGAGGAGAAGAACCTGCCCTCGATTCCCGAAAAAGCGTCGTTGGCCCGCGCGGAATCAGGAATTCCCGACACCATGGTCAGGTGGGGTTTGTCCTGATAGCGGAGTTCGGTAATGAACCGGATGTCAGGATAGGCCTCGAGCACGTCCGGCAGTCGTTCGATTTCCTGCCGCGCAGGTTCGTCCAAAGTGCGGCTCTCGGCGGCGCTGGCGGTATTTCGCTCGTCATCCCGCCCGAAGCCGCGCAGATCGCGGCGCGACATGACGACCACAGTGTCGAACAGCCCGGAGCTGGCCAGGCGCCGGGTCGCCAACTTTTGCAGCCCGATGCCGAGCGACAGCATGGCGACCAGCGATGCCACTCCCACGGAGATTCCAATCGTGGTCAGCGAATTGCGCAACGACGATTCGCGAAGATTACGCAGTGCCAGTTCCGTGAGGTCGTAAGTCTTCATCGGTACTCTCGGGTGCCCCGTCCAGGCTCTGCCTGGGCGGGGGTTTGATGATTGTGTCGAATAGGTGGCAGCTGAAAATTCCCGCCCAGGCAAAGCCTGGACGGGGCACCCGAGAGACTATTTTCTGTGTCACGCATTGTGGTCAGGTCGATCATCGATCAGCTTTCCGTCCGCCAGAAAAATCATTCGCCGCGCGTAGCGTTCCGCGAGTGCCCGCTCGTGAGTCACCATTACGACCGTCATTCCCAGCGATTCGTTGAACTGGCGAATCAAATTCATGATCTCGGTTCCGGTGTGGCTGTCCAGATTGCCGGTGGGCTCGTCTGCCAGCAGCAGCCTCGGTTGATTGATCAGCGCTCGCGCCAACGCTGCCCGCTGCTGCTCGCCGCCAGAAAGTTCACCAGGGCGATGGTTGGTACGACCGCTCAGGCCGACACGCTCCAATGCCTGCCGCGTAAGCTGGTCACGCTGGCCACGATCAACTTCGGCGAAACGCAGCGGCAATTCCACATTTTCAGAAAGCGTCATCCGCGAAACCAGGTTGAACGATTGAAAGACCATACCGACGGTACGCAGGCGATATTTTGCCAGCTCCTCGCGCGAAAGCCGCGCCAGGTCTTTGTCTTCGACTGTTACTGTTCCCGAGGTGGGCCGATCCAGGCCGGCGATCAAATTCAGCAAGGAAGACTTGCCTGAACCGGAACTCCCCAACAGGGCCACAAACTCTCCTCCGCGAATTTGTAACGACACTCCGTCCACGGCTCGTATGACGGTCTCGCCCATCTGGTATTGGCGGCAGAGATCCACAATGCGAACTCCGGAAGAGCCATTCTGGCTGGATGAGTTGGGGGCGTTGGTCATTGCCAAAGTCCTGTCATCCCGACCGGAGCGAAGCACAGCGAGCGGAGTGGAGGGACCTGCTTGTGCATCGGATTGCAATGCTCAGAAACCTTTGGTCGTTGAGATGCCGCATCGAGGACTCGGTCAACCAACAAGAAAAGCAGGTCCCTCCACTTCGCTTCGCTCCGGTCGGGATGACAATGTTCTTGCAGGCTAGCGCACCTCTCCTCGGATTAGACGCAAAGCATCGGCTGGACTCACATCGCCGTCGCCATTTTTCCCGGGAGCGCGCTCTTCCAAAGGAATGGTCGCGGCATCGCCCTCGCCGGGCGCAAGGAACAGGTTGTTCTGCAGACCCTGCTGCTTAGTGTAAAGATCAAAGTAGCGGCCCTGTAAGGCGTAGAGCTGGTCGTGCGTGCCCCGTTCCACGATTTCCCCCTGCTCGACTACCAGAATCTGGTCGGCGCGGCGGATCGTGGACAGCCGGTGCGCGATCACAAACGTGGTGCGGCCTTGCATGAGGTAAGAGAGACCGTGCTGGATCATCTCCTCCGACTCGGAATCAAGGCTGGAAGTAGCCTCGTCCAAAATCAAGATGCGCGGTTCGGCCAGAATGGCCCGCGCAATCGAGATCCTCTGCCGCTGCCCTCCCGAAAGTTTTACACCGCGCTCGCCCACGATGGTGTCGTACTTATCCGGAAAACTTTCAGCAAACTCGTCCACCCGGGCGATGCGGCAGGCGCGCATGATCTCTTCCTCGCTCGCGCTGGGCCGCGAAAACGCCACATTCTCCCGAATCGTGCCGTCGAATAAAAATGACTCCTGCAGCACTACTCCCAGGCGCGTGCGATAGGAATCGAGCCTGACCGTACTCAGATCGATTCCATCGACCAGGGCCTTGCCTGCAGTGGGAACATAAAACGCGGAGATCAGACCAATAATCGTAGATTTTCCGGAGCCGGAAGATCCGACCAGCGCCGTCACCGTTCCCGGCTCGGCGCTGAACGCGACGTCATGCAAAACCGTTCGGCTGCCATCGTAGCTGAAACTGACGTGATCGAATTCAATCCTGCCAAAGATATCGTGTAGCGTCACCGAGCGCTTTGGGTCCGCATCCTCGGGCCGCTCATTCAAAATCTCCTGGGTTCGCTCCAAACCTGCCAGAGCCTCGGTGAGTTGAGTCCCGATAGAAACGATCTGCACGATCGGCGCCACTAGAAAACCGAGGAAAAGTGTGTAGGTAAAGAAGCTGCCGATCGTAAGCGAGCCCGCGATGATCTGGTGCGCGCCGATGTACATGATTACCGCTCCGACCACGCCCATCAACAGGCTGGCGGAAAGGCTCATGACCGATGTAGCTGTAAGGGTGCGCATCACATTATCAAGCAGGCGTTTCACGCCGCCGGCGAAGACGGCTTCTTCGCGCTCTTCTGCGTGATAGCCCTTGATCACTCGTACACCGCCCAGAGATTCCGCCAGCCGGCCGGTTACTTCAGCGTTGATTTTGCCGCGCTGACGGAAGATGGGCCGGATGGTGCTGAATGCTTTATTGAGTGCGATCGCGAAACAGAGAAGGAAACTGAACGCCAGGGCTGTCATCACCGGACTTATGCGGAACAGCACCACCAGCGCGATGCCTGAAGTCAGCAGACCGCCCACGAGGTCGACCAGTCCGGTTCCCAGCAGATTGCGGACTCCTTCCACGTCGGTCATGATCCGCGACACCAGCGTGCCGGTTTTGTTGGAATCGTAGAACGACACCGGAAGATGCGAGATGTGGGTCTGCACCTTCTGCCGAAGCTCTGCGATCAGCCGCTGCGCCGCCTTCGACAAAAGCTGCGTGAGTGAAAAGGACGTGATTCCCTGTATCACCGTTGCCAGCAGGACGACCGAGACCAGTTGCCGCAATAGTTCAACATGGTGTTTGGCGATGACGGTATCGATCAGAAATTTCGTGGAGTAGGGAAGGACCAATCCTGAAACCCGGTTGATCACCATCAGCAGGAAACCCAGCGCGAGGAGACCCCGCCGGGGACGCATCAGTTCCCAGACAGCCGGCAGGACTGTGCGTAACCGCTCCTTGGTCATGGCCGGCTTGGGTTTCGGTGTCGGAGGTGAACTCACTGTTATGTTTAGACTTGGCTGGGCCGCCGAAGGGTTCATTTTTGCGCAGCCGGAGGGCGGATCGAGCGGGTTCTGGCGCATTGAAAAGGCGCGACTTAAAAGCCGCGCCCTTTGTGCCAATACAGTCTGGCCATTAAAACCGGATATTTGCCTACTCTTCTACGTGTGACTCTCCGGGCAGAGCCCATTGCTCGGCAGCTGCCGCGAAGTCTTCAGGGGTGAGTTCGTCGGATCCGCCGGCCGGCTTTTCCGACTTTCGCTGAACTTTGCGCTCGGCCTTTTCTTTCTGTTTTTCCTGCCGTGAGCGCTCTTTCTGACGTTTGGTAAAGCTCGAACGTCCTCGACCACCCATAGACACCTCCAAGGGACATTTTTTTGGCAGATCGCTATTCGTGAATCAACTTACGCAGCACGTGTTTCGCAGAACAGGTTATGCAGGCATGTTTCACAGATCGTTCTTCACGGATCCTTCTTCGCAGATCGTCTCCGCAGATCAGTCCGCAAGCCTGCAACGTTTTCTAATTTGCCTTGCTGGTTACCAGCGCGGCTCTCGAGGCTGCCGCGCGTGACCCTGATAGTCGTCACGCCCGCCACCGCCGCCAGAACGCCCACCGCCGCCGGGGCGTCCGCCACCACCGCCACCACCCGGACGGCCACCGCGCGGAGGGCCTCCGCGATCCGTCTTGGGACGGGCTTCGTTGATGTTCAATGCGCGTCCGCCCAGTTCCTTGCCGTTGAGCGCGGCGATGGCCTTCTCGGCCTCGGCGGAATCGGTCATTTCGACGAACGCGAAGCCGCGCGAACGGCCAGTGTCGCGATCGGTCACGATGCTGACTTGCTCGATGGCCCCGTGGGGTTCGAACAGCGCCCGCAACTCTGCTTCAGTGGTGCTGTGGGGGATGTTGCCGACAAACAGCTTCTTCATATAGTTCCTTCGTGCTGCACGGTAGAGTGTAACTCAAATTTCACGAAGCCGGTTTTTCCGAATGCCGGTTCACTTCGTTTACCCAGGAAAACTGCGGGCCCTTCTTGGTGACGCCTGCATTCATGGTCGTGACCGCATGGTTCGGACGCGGGTCCTTCAATGAGCGGGTAGCGGCGATGCGCCAGGACGCTTCCTGAAAGCCATAGCGCCGGGGAGAGGCCACGCAGGCCTCCGCGTACATTGCGATTACCATTTCGCCCCACTCGCCATGAACGTCAGGCGCAGGAGCCGGCGTGCCGTCGTCGACCACGGGCGAGCCCGCAAGGTACTCCGGCTTGCCCACCAGGAAGGCAACGCTTTGTGGCGGCTTGGCGCCTCTTACCTCATCGCAGAATTCCTGCACGTTGACGGCGTCATTGTGCACATCGACGAGCACCAGGCTGTAAGAAGCGGCTCGCCACAGCGCACGGGCCTGGGTGATGTCGGAAGCACAATCCACCTCCACCCCGAGCTTGCGCATGATTTTGGAGCGCAGATCCCGCTTGGTAGCGTAGCCGTCGATCAGAAGAACACGTTTGCGGGCGACTGCCGGTGCAAAGGAAGAAGCAGGTGTTTTGCTCATTCCCGGTCCTTCCCGGGATCGGAAACGCTGCGAGGTTTCTTGCCTTCGGCTGCGCTGCCGGCGCTGACTGCCGCAGCCTGGAAGAGTGCCTTGTTGCGCTTGCGGCGTTGGATGTTCTGCTTCCGCTCGCGGTTGAATCTGGCTTTGTCTCCGTTGAATCGCGACATTTTCACTCCCCCAAATGCGTTGGTTCCGGCGGGACTACACATATCCGGATATTTTCTCGAGGCTGGCCGAGGCGTTGGCGCCTGCGAAGCGCTTCGGCGGCAAGAACGATGCCTGATACTGGGTATCGGCACGCCTTCCGGGACAGCTGTCTCAATCGCGAAGGCGCAGGGTGGATGGGGCGATGTGTCTTCGTGGTTAAGCGGTGACTCAATTATACCTGCACCTCGTGGAAGTGGAACAAAATACTAAGGCTATCGAAGGGCTGCGGCCGTTGGAAGGAAGAGGGAACTGGGCGTTCCGTTCAAATCAGCAACCGGGCCGCACCATTGAGTCAACTGAGTCAGCGAGCTGTGAGTCAACGAGTTGCCGCAAGGCGAAGAGGTGGTTACCGAAGGCATCTTTCATCGGAGGGTGACAGAGGCAATTTAACCACCTAAATATGGCCTTTTCTGATAAACTAAATAAGCGTTTGATTAGAATCGGTTGTTGAGCAGCTTCTTGCATACCAGCTTGAACCGCCCTTAGTACCTCCGATCTCACAGCGTAAATCGATTGAAAAGGAAACAGTAACAAAATGGCAGAACAAGGAACAGTAAAGTGGTTTAACGACGCCAAAGGCTACGGCTTCATCAGCCGTCAGAGTGGCGAAGATGTATTTGTGCACTTCTCGGCAATCCAGGCAGGCGGCTTCCGCAGCCTGCAGGAGGGTCAGAGTGTGGAGTTCGACGTGACCAAGGGGCCAAAGGGCTGGCAAGCTGAGAACGTCCGTCCGCTGTAAGAGCAAGAGCGGCAACTGTCGATAGAAAGCGTGCCCGCTGCGGCAACCAACGGGCGGGCACGCAATCTGGAAATACCAAAAACTAAATCTCTCCACCGGTTAAACGGGGTGCCTCTGACACGCGACGAATCGAAAGCCTCCTACGCCATCATCCGGCACAATATCCGGACCTACGAGTCCGGAGGGGTTGTTCTGGTAACCAAGGGCCGGGAGAACGCGGAAACCAGAGTCAAACACTTCGAAACTGGACAAAGCTCTGAAGATCGTCACGCCGGTTGGCGCTATTTCGTTGAAAAATCTGACCTAAAGGCCGGGATGGACCCCGCCGAAGCCACCAACCTCCGCCAGATGAAGCTGGAAATGAGAGAATCCCAGGCTCAGCCGGATCAAATGCCGGTAGCCAATCCCCCGCGCCAGAACTAGATACCAACTAATTTGCACGTGTGGGGCGGACACTCTTGTCCGCCGCCCTGACGTTGATCTTCAGCTAAAGTTTTAGCTTTGCCGGGCTGAACAAGCGTCGAATCAGACCTGAGTAAACCAAACATCAAAGTCAAAAGCGGGCGGACAGGAGTGTCCGCCCACACTGGGTCCGTATCTAGTGCCTGCGCTCGGTCTCCCGCATGATGGTGGCGAAGCTACGGCCGCCGAAACTGAATCCCTGTTCGATCCGTCCGCGGATCCCTACCCTGGCGCCGTTGCCGGGTACTCCGTATCTCTCGCTGAAGACCCACATGCGGCCCGTGCCATCGTCGACTTCGAATACTCCGGTGCCGAGCGCGCCGAACGACGTTGTGACATGGCCTGCGATGGCCACTTCTTTCCCCACATAGCGTCCGGGGTCGCGATTGATTCTCTCGATGCTGGTGCGGGTCGGACAAGCCGTCAGAATCAAGCTTCCTGCAACGATCAGTAACGTGAGTGAAAGCCTGCCAAGCAGTTTGGACACACGATTCTCCCAGACCATAAGATTTTGTGAATTCCACCCCAAGCCGGGTGATTCTAGCCCCGGCACCTGGGCAATTCAACCAGAGCGCTGTTGCCGCAAACTCCCCACGTGTGATGCAGGCGCGAATTTTAATGATGGCTGCCGCCTTAGCGGAGTATATTTTTGGAGGACAAATATCGGGTTGACGGGAGCGCCGGTCGTGGCGCTCCCTCGCTTTTTAAGCTGGCCTTAACAAAACACTGTCTTGTCCGGAGAAACTTGTCCGAGGAGAGGAAACTCATGCAGGAAACGCCACAGCAGTACACCCAACGCATGCTGAGTAACAGCCGGGGCAAAGATCCGCTGCGTCTGCAGCAAGCCACTCCCGGAAAGCTGGCCACGCTGATCAGGCGGCTGAGCAAGAAGCAGCTTACCTGCCGGCCAGCGCCCGGGAAATGGTCGATTGCCGAGATCCTCGCCCACCTGGCGGATGCCGAACTGGTGATTGGCTACCGCATGCGGCTCATCCTGGCCTCGAACGGCACCGTCATTCAGGCCTTCGACCAGGATGCCTGGGCTCAGACCTTCAACTACAACCGCCGCGATCCCAGGACATCGGTGGAAACCTTCCGCATGCTGCGCGAGAATAATCTCAGGCTCCTGAAATCCGTGCCCCGAAAATCGTGGGAGAACTACGGCCAGCATCAGGAGCGCGGCAAAGAGTCCGTGGACCATCTGGTGAAGATGATGGCCGGGCACGACGTGAACCACATCACGCAGATGGAAGAGATCGCGAAAAAAGCCCGTTGATCTGGTAGCGCCGGTGTCCCGCCGTCCTGTCGGGTGGGCGTCCCGCCCACCTTACTGTCCCTGCTGGGCCGTCGTATCAGGCACCTGCTTCAATGTCTGCCCGAACAGCTCCTTTAGCTTTTCAAAGGCTCGTTCGGCCTGGGGCTGGTTGTAAAGCGGACTGTCGGGCACGGTCCAGCTGTGGTATGCGCCGTCGCAGACTTCGCTTTCGTACTGGCCACCCCAGGCTTCAAGAGCATGGTCAAGCTTTGCGATAGCCTCTGCCGGCATGCTCCGGTCGTTGGTGGCGTGCCCGAAATAGAGCCGCGCTTCGATGGCCGGCAGGGCCAGGTGCGGGCTGTCCGGAGTGTCGGTGGCCAGCCCGCCCCCGTGAAACGATGCCGCGGCGGCAATCTTGCCCGGCCGCGCCCTGGCGGCGTACAGGGCCATCTTGCCGGTAAGGCAGTAGCCCGCGACGCCTATCGGGCCCCGGCTGACAGAGTTGTGCGCCGCAAGAAAGTCGACGTAGGCACAGGCGTCGCGCTCCATCGCCTCTGAAGTCAACGGCGCGGAGAGTTCGGCAACCCGCTTCATGCGCTCATCCCCGAGTTTGGCTGGGAAGTCGAACACCGGAGGCTTCCGCGTGCGGTAGAACACGTTAGGCACGAGCACGGCATACCCCTCTGAAGCCAGACGGCGCGCCATCTCTTGCTGAGCAGGACGAATGCCGCCCACATCGGTCAGATGAATGACTCCGGGATAGTGCCTTTCGGCTTCAGGCTGATAAAGGAATGCGTCGGCTGTTCCATCGGCGGTGTGAATTCCTATTATTTCTTCGATCAAAGGGTTCTCCCTGGCGGGACGAGGTACAGTGAGTGAAATAGCTTATAGAAATACGTTCCTACGTCATTATATCACAAGTGATACGAAAAATCAAGACGGGCACATTCCTGGGGGGTGGGTCAGGCTTGAAATTTCCGTACTTGCGTTGCCGAGTCATCCTGAGCGAGACCGCTTCGCCAGCAAAGCGGCATGGGAGTCGAAGGAGCCCTGGCCGTGCGCCATTTGCCGGCAGCTATTGGGGGCGGTGTGGCGGCGCGCCGTCGGTCCGTTCTGGAGGCAGGGGTCCTTCGACTAAGTAACTGCTTCGCTTCGCGAAACCGTTACTCCGCTCAGGATGACTCACTGCTGTTGGTTTCAAACTGAGCCACTACCCATTTTGTCATTCCGACGCCGATTTATCGGCCGGCAATTTGCTTATGAACAGCAGCACAGCCGATTCCTCGCGCGATACTGCCGCGCTTCGGAATGACAATTTGATTTGGGGTGACTTACTGCCCGGCCTTCTTCAATTGTTCAGCTTGCCTTAAGCCGGCCTGCGCTTCCGTGCTCCTGGGCTGCAAAAGCAACGCCGCTTCAAATTGGTCCGCTGCGTTGTTCGCATCTTTGAGGCCGAGATAAACCTGGCCCAGCAGCAGTCGCGCCGGAAACTGACCCGGCACAAGTTTCAGGCTGGCTTCGAGAGCATCCCGAGCGCCTGACAGGTCGCCAGCCTTTTGCCGCGCCTGGCCTTCGTAGAATGCAGCGGTCGCATCCTCGGGTCGCGCTTCTCTGGCCAGTTTCAGATGTTCCGCGGCCCTGAAGTAGTCGGCGGCCTTTAGTTCGAGTTCCCCCAGCTGACGCAGCGCGGTAGGCGACTTCGGATTCAGCTCCAGGACTTTCTCCAACGCGCGCTGAGCGTCGGCGGTGCGATTATCGTCCGACGCCATCATGGCCGTGTGCAGCAGGTTCTGTTCCTCGATCTTGTCTTTCGGGTCGGGCAGCGGGTCGGGTAGCTGCGAAGCCCCGCCGGCAGCAGCCGAACTTCCGGCATCCGGTGTGCTCTGGTAGCCCAGAGCTTTCAGCTGATCATTGGTTACGGCGGTTACGGCGCTGGCAGCGCTGTTCGCGTCCGCGGAAGCGGGCTGCGGTGCTTTGGTTTTCATTTCCGCCAGAAAGGCGCGGAACTTCTGCGCGCTGGCATTCGCAGCCTGATACTGGTTTGCCAGTTCCCCCGGATCGGCGTGCAAGTCGTAGAGTTCCGGACGCGGTGCTTCGATGAACTTGAATCCCTCGGCACGCACCGACCGCAGTGGCGCCCAGCCGAAGCGCAGCGGATAGTCAGTTTCGCCGATGGCGGTACGGTCGTTGTTTCCGGTGCCGCCTCCTGTGCCCGCAAAATAGGGTTGCAGCGCTGCGCCGTCCAGGCGTTCCGGCGGGGAAATTCGCAACAACTCCGTGACCGTTGGCAGAATGTCGATAGTCCTTACCTGGGCATCAACTGCTTTTCCGGGATTGCCGCGGCCGGCCAACTTTACGGGCAACTTGACGATAAGAGGCACGTGCGTGGTGGAGTCGTAGAGAAAAATTCCGTGGGTGTTTTCGTGATGCTCGCCCAGTCCCTCGCCATGATCTCCGACCACAACGATCATGGCATTGTCATAGCGGCCGCTCTTCTTCAGATAACTCACAAAGTGGGCCAGCGCGGAGTCGGCATAGGCAACCTCGCCGTCGTACAAACGATCTTTGTAAGTCTGTGAGTAAGGCGGGGGGGGCTCGTAGGGATCGTGAGGATCGTAAAGATGTACCCAGACGAAATGCGAGCCTGCGGGATGCGCAGTGATCCAGGCCTCCGCATGCTGCACAACATCCATTCCGCGCCGCTCCAGGCGTCCCCAGCGCGATTTGGTCTGGCTGTGCTCGGGAAAATTGTCGTAGAAGTCGAATCCGTGATCCAGGCCCGGAGCCAGAGTCTTGCTATCGAGAATGACTGCCCCGATGAACGCCGCGGTTTTGTAGCCATTCTTCTTCAATAATTCAGCGAGTGTCAGATGGGTCGCTGCCAGCGGGATGGCAAAATCGGTGACACCGTGACTGCTGGGCAACAGTCCGGTCAGAATGCTGGTGTGGGATGTATTCGTAATCGGGCTGGGCGTGAATGCCTCGCTGAAGCGGATGCCGTCCCTGGCCAAGCCATCGAGGGCCGGCGTCTGGATGGATTCGTAGCCGTAGCAGTGGACGTGGTCGGCGCGGAGCGTATCGATTGTGACCAGGAAGACTTCTGGCTTCTTCAGCGCCTGTGCGGCCATGAAGGGCGCGCTGGCAGCCAGCCAGCAAATCAGGATCCGAGCCGCCTTCATGGGGTCAGACTAACATAGTCGAAATTTGAAGTGCGGTCGGTGCGGGGGGAGCGCTTTTAGCTCTCCTAAACTACTTCCCGTGAGCGCGCCGGTTGGGGCCGTTACGCAAGCGGTTGTGACAGAATCGCGATTAGCCGAAGGGGCCCCGGCGCAGCCGTTTATAACACTATGGCTCCCACTTCGACTGCGCCAAGGACCACCCAGCAGATTGCTCTCCGACGTTCTCCAGCTACCCAATATCCGGTTGCCGCACTGAAGCAAAGGATTGCGCTCGTCCACCCACTCCCCCACGCGGCAGGCTTGCTCAGCATCTTCAGGAATTCCATCGAAATATCCTATCCGAGATAATCGTATTGTTATCGCCTTTGCATCCTTGTTGTTCGATGGGCGAAACGCAAAACTTAAGGGGAAGCCTCCCTTGCCCGCAGGCGTTGGAAACGGCGTATAAACTAGCAGCCGTGTTACCAGCCAAGTGGGTTATCGCCACACTCTCCACCGGCGGGTTGACCTTCTCGTTGTTGTGATTAAAGCGTAGGCGGCCACAGGCAGTAGAATCTCCCGCATGAAGCCGATTCCCTGGCGCGTCCAACTTGGTGCTGTTGCTGTCGGTTATGCGATGGTTTTCCTGGTCGGGGCTGCGCTTGTATTTGAGCGCCACATCCAGTACGTCAACAATCCGGCCGACGCGGCGTCGTACGGCGCCATGTATGCATTTGGCGACTTAATCCTGGGACTCTTTATCGGCGGCCTTTTCCTGGTACCAACGCTTCTGCTTGTCCTGGTCATCCGCAAATCGGAGACGGCGTACACGAGATATTCACAGACCGTTCTGGGCTTCAGCCTGACCGCGCCAATTTGCCTGGGAATTTTCCTCATCCCTGCCGTAAACGAGGGGAACTCGTTCCTGGGCTGGTTTTGTATGGGTCGTCTGTTGGCTTCTCCGATCATTATTGCCGGGCTGGCAGCCAGCCGGTTGCTGGCGCGATTTGCCCGTGCCAGGCGACTGACCTCGTATGCGTTGCTGGTCGAGCTGGGAACAATCGGCTTGCTGTTAGCACTCTTCTTTTTTTCAGCGGGGGCCCGCCGAGGGTGATGCGTCAGAGCCGCCAATCATGGATCGACGCGACGGGATGCAGCGTCTTTGCTGGGATATAATTTTGTCATCCAATGATTTTCTCCCGGTCTTTCGTACCGCTGACCGCCAGTCTGCTGCTCTCCCTGGTTTCCACAGTCTTTGCCGCGCCAGTTGCGGCCCCCAATGTGGTGGTCATCACGATTGACACGCTGCGTGCCGACCACGTTGGATGCTACGGTTACAAGCAGATTCATACTCCCAACATCGATGCTCTCGCCGCCGATGGCGCACGCTTCGAGCGTGCCTACACCGCCGTGCCGGTTACGCTGCCATCGCACACTGTCATGTTTACTGGCACCTATCCCATGTTGAACGGCATGCACGATTTTGCCGCCAACAAGTTGAACGCAACCCAGCCTACACTGGCAGCAGTTCTCAAAGAACATGGATACGCGACCGCTGCGGTAGTCGGCTCAGCGGTGCTGGATTCGCGTTTCGGATTGAATCGCGGATTTGATTTCTACTACGACCACTTCGATTTCAACCGGCTTCAGGAATCCAATCTGGAGGAAATGGAGCGTCCCGGCAACATGGTGGCGGATGTGACGCTCGATTGGTTAGCCAGGAACTACAACAAGAAGTTCTTCCTGTGGATGCACCTGTACGATCCTCACTATCCCTACCACCCGCCTGCCCCGTACGCCGCCGAATACAAGGATCGCCCGTACGACGGCGAGATTGCGTTCGCCGATGCGCAGGTCGGCCGCCTGATTCGATTTCTAAAGTCCAAAGGCTTGTACAACAATACGTTGATTGTTCTGAGTGGAGACCACGGCGAGAGCCTGGGGGAGCACGGCGAGAAAACTCACGGCTTCTTTATCTACAACGCGACGTTGCATGTGCCCTTCATGATTCACTTGCCTGGAGCCTCTTCGCCCCGGGTTGTGCCGGAACTGGTGAGTCTGGCTGACCTGATGCCGACCGTTCTCCAGACATTGAAAATGGAAACTCCTTCGCAGGTGCAGGGCCGCAGCCTGTTGCCGCTAATTAAGGCGAAGCCCAAAGACGAAGAAGCCCGCAGTCTGTATGCGGAGACTTTTCTGCCACGCCTGCACTTCAACTGGAGTGAGTTGCGCGGAGTGGAGAGTGCGAAGTACCACTTTATCGATGCGCCCAGACCTGAGCTCTACGATCTGACCAAAGATCCGGGTGAAACTCAGAATCTCTATTCGGACAAGAAAGCAGTAGGCGAAGAAATGCGAGCCCGCCTGGCTGGGTTGATCCGGCAATACAGCGCGGGCCAGGAGCTGGCGGAGAAGACTGGCCTTGACCCGGCTTTGATGGAGAGACTGAAATCGCTCGGATACGCCGGGTTCTCGGGCGGTGGCAGCCCCACCATCACCGACCGGGCTTTGCCCGACCCCAAAGATCGCATCCAGGCGTACGAGTTGATCTCAGACGCGATCGCGGAGAGCCAGCATGGCGAGTATCCTGAGTCCACCGAAAAGCTCAACCTCGCGCTAAAGACGGAACCCGATTCCGTGCCGGTCCGATACCTACTCGGACTCAACTATTACCGGATGCGCCAGTTTCCCAGCGCGGTGGAGCAACTCGAACGCGTATTGCAACTCAGCCCGGACTACGCACTGGCTGCTTTCCAATTGGGCCTGGCATACGCTCGAGCCGGCGACTTCGACCATGCGATTCAGGCATTGAAACGGGCACTGGAACTGGACGCCACCAACTTTTCTGCCGCCTACAATCTGGGAATCGTTTACGAGCAGAAGCAGATGGTGACTGAAGCGATCGCGGCGTTTCGCCAGTCCCTGAGCATTTCGCCGGACTATCCGCTGGCTCACCGCGGCCTGGGCGAGGCCCTGCTGTATCAGGGCCAGGTGGATGATGCGCTCGCCGAGTTGCGGCGCGCAGTGGAGTTGTCCCCGATGGATCCTGCCAATCATGCGGCTTTGGCGAAGGCGTTGTCAGCCAAGGGCCTGGAAGCCGAGGCTCAGGAAGAAATGCAGAAGGCGCAGCAGGGACGGCCGCAATAGGCAATCAGTCCAGGCTGGCCGTTTTTAGTTTCGTCATCCGAGTTTCGATTGAAACATTCTCTTCAACTCATCGCGCTGGCCGCGCTCCTGCTCAGGTGTGCCGTGGCCGCTTCACCTCCGTCTAGCCAGCGGCCGGCCGCCAGCGGCCCACCAACGTAATTCTCATCACGATCGATACGGTGCGCGCCGATCATCTTGGCTGTTACGGCGCGACCAGCGTTCAAACTCCTGTTCTTGATGGCCTGGCACGCGATGGGGTTGTCTTCGATCGAGCTATCTCCCAGGTGCCGCTTACATGGCCTTCGCACGCCGCCATTCTGACCGGTACTTACCCGTTTCAAAACGGGGTGCAGGATTTTACGGGCCAGCCCCTCGATGAGCGCTTTCGTTCCGTGGCTCAGTTGTTTAAACAGCAGGGTTACGCCACTGGCGCAGTCGTCAGTTCGTTCGTTCTGGACCGCAGTTGGGGCCTGGCTCGCGGTTTTGATTCCTACGACGACGCCTTCTCCGCCGAATCGTTTCAGCAGAAAGAAATTGGACTGGTGGATCGCGGCGCCGGGGAGAGCGTTACTCGCGCGTTGCGGTGGCTCGATAAAGACTGGAAGCAGAAAGCGCCGCGACGCCCGTTTTTCTTTTGGCTGCATCTGTACGATCCTCACAGCCCGTACGATCCGCCTGAGCCTTTCCGATCCGAGTATCGGGAGCGCCCCTATGACGGAGAAATCGCCTACGCCGACCATGAACTGGGTCGCCTGATCGCGTGGCTGAAGCAGAACAATATTTACGACAACAGCCTGATCGTTTTTCTAAGCGATCACGGAGAATCTCTCGGCGATCATGGCGAAAAGGAGCATGGATTCTTCGTTTACGATTCAACTGTACGCATCCCGCTGATCGTCAAACCGCCCGCGGGAAGCGGCATTCGGCCGAGCCGGGTGGCAAGGCCCGTGGAAACGGTCGCTGTCGCTCCGACCATGGCTCGTGTTATCCGGGGAAAAAGCGCTGGCGTGAAAGATCCCACCGGTAAAGACCCGATCCAGCAACAGTTTCAGTCGCCCGGTCTTTTGGAAAAAGATGCCGGCGACGCTGCCGCTTACAGCGAGAGTTTCTATTCCTTCAGTTCGTTTGGCTGGAGCCCGCTGCACGCGCTGGAGACGAGCCGCTATCACTACATCGAGGCGCCGGTGCCTGAGCTGTACGACGTGGTTGCCGACCCTCCGGAGAAAAACAATCTGGCTTCGCAGCAAACCGCCACGGTCGCAGTCCTCAAAGACAAACTGCAGGCGCTGCTGCGCCGGAATCCATTCAAGCCGCAGGAAAACACGGCCGTCGGACTGAGCCCTGACGCTTTGGAAAAGCTTCGCGCCCTCGGTTACGTGGCTTACCGTTCGCCGGTTTCTCCGGAGGCTCTGGCTGCCGGACTACCCGATCCCAAGAGCAAGCTCTGGGAATTTAATGCCATCCTGAAAGCAGGCGATGCATTCCGCGCCGGCGATTTTCCCGCCGGCGAGATCGCTTCTGGCTCAGGTGGAAGAGAAAGATCCGCAGATGTATGTCGTACCTTTCATGCGAGGAGAGGCGGCCGCGCGCCAGCAGAAGTGGAAGGAGGCCGCCGTGGCGTTCCAGAAGAGCCTGCAGCTGAATCCGGCGTTTGACCAGGCCATGACCGGGCTGGCCCATGCGCTGTTTAGTCTGGGCGATCTGGACGGGGCCACGTCATGGCTGGAGAAAGCGCTGCAATACAATCCGCAGAATTATCGTGCCTGGTACGAACTTGGATCCCTGCGAGCGAGGTCTACACAAGGCAAGCCGGCCGCCGCGGATGCTTACGAGAAAGCGGTGAACATTCAGCCCAACTTCGCTCCTGGCTGGCGCGAACTGGGGATTCTTCAGGCTCAGCAGCAGAAATTATCCAGATGCAGCAAAAAGCCTGTCCAGAGCGGTGGAACTCGGGACTCGAGCGATGCGAAGCTGTTCAATTTTCTGGGCATCGCTTACAGCCGTACCGACCGCCAGCAACAGGCAATCGCAGCCTATCAGAAAGCCTTCCAGATCGATCCGCAGCTGGCGGAAGCGCACCTGAATCTGGCTTACGCCTACGAGCAGATCCATAAACCCTGGCCGGCTCGCCAGCAATATCGCGAAGCCTGCCGCCTGCGGCAGGACTTCTGCCGCTTCGTTAAGGAAAAATAGTCCGTGTAGGGCGGACACTCTTGTCCGCCGCGTTTGAATTTTGATTTTGCCTTCCGGTTTTGACTCCTGATGTCGAATGTTGACTTTAGAGACCCAAAGTCAAAATCAAAAGCGGCGGACAAGAGTGTCCGCCCCACCCGATCTTATTTCGAAACGGGCTGGGAATCGGGCGCCTGGCCCTGCAGACGCTTAAGCAGGTCTTTGGCTTTGCCGGAAAAGGGGCTCTCGGGGAAGGCTCCCACGAAGTCGTGCAATTGCGCCACCGCATCGTCCTTGCGGCCTTGCTGCAGCAACAGATTCACCAGCTGCAGGCGCGCCTGAGCCATCATCGGATCCAATTGAATAGCCTGGAGCAGGGCGCCTTCGGCCTGGGGAAGCTTTCCCAGGCGGATATCGAGCGTGCCCTGCAGAAAGTGTCCAAGGGCGGAGTCCGGCTGGCGCTGCATGCCCTGGTCGAGATAGAGCTGGGCCTGCGGCAGTTCGCCTGCCAGGATGCAAACGTTGCTGAGGTTGAAGTAGGGCGCGCCGTCGCTCTGGTTTAGCTGGCTGGCTTGCTGAAATTCGTTCCGCGCAGAAGCAAAATCGGACTTGCTCAAATAGTCGGACCCAAGATTATTGTGGGCCATGTAGAAGGCAGGAGCAATCTTCACCGCCTTCTGGTAGTGCTCGATGGCCTTGTCGTGCTTTCCCTCTCGGTCTGCCTGCACGCCGCGATCAAACTCCTTCACCGCGCTCTTCGGGAAACGCCGGTTGTAGTCGGCGGGATCGACCATGTAAGGATTGCTGCCTCCGGTGCGGTTGGAGGCCGGAGCCTGCTTCACGTCTTCTCGCGGAGTCCAAACTGATTTGCACCATGTTGAAGGACGAGACGATCGGATTTACGTTGGCCAACTCGTCTACGGGGCGAAAGGCCGGGTCGTTGATCACCACGTGGTAAGGATTCGCTTCCAGATTATAGAAACCGAAACGCCCCTGATCATCGGCGTAGACGCTGTTGAGCGTGGACCCGTGGAGCTGCAGCTCCACCAGAATCTGGTGGGGAGGAAAGTCGCCCTTGGTTACGCGCAGCTGTCCAACAATTCTTCCCAGCTGACTACTTGAGCCGAACAGCGGAGAAGCGAAAAGGACAGGCATCCAAGCAGGATCAAGCAGCGGACTGTGAGCCGCGACGGGTCAAGGGGGTTCGCCGGAAAAAACAAAGGGCCTGTTTCCATGGTATAGAAACAAGCCCCTCAAAGCGAAGCTGTTTTAGAAGCTCAACTTCAATCCAAGTTGCAGGTTGCGGGCGTTCAGAGTGCCGGCAGCCTGTCCGAATGAGCGCTGTCGGTGATCTTGTTGTGAGCCCCGCCACCGGCGGTTGCGAGGATGAAGTTGGCTCGGTTGAAGATGTTGAAAGCCTGAGCATCGAACTTCAGGTTCACGCGTTCCGTGAACTTGAAGATCTTGCTCAGCGTCATGTCAGCGCGTAAACAATCCAGGCCCAACAAAGGTGTTGCGGCCAAGATTGCCGGTGCATCCCAGGCAGGGCGATGAGAAGGTCGAACCGACCAGCGCGTCGCCCCACCCCTGCTCCCATTGCGTGCGGCTGGGCGTGGAACTGGAAAGCGTGGAGTTAGGACGGTCGTTGCGGCCGTGATCCAGGTTGTAGTCGCCGCCCGCGTTCGCGCAGTTGCCACCATCGAACATCGGCTGCCTGTACAAGCCTAGCTGGGCACGCTGATCGACCCTCAGGTGCGCTGCACGTGCCGATGTACGGCTCCCAGTGCGCTCCACTTTGAAACGCCCAGATGCCGTTGTAAGACCATCCTCCAAGCACTGCACCCACGAAACCGTGCAGATTCTTGCCGGGCAATTCCCACACATAGTTGAGTACCAGGCGTTGGCGAATGTCGAAGAGAGAATTACCGCGGTCCAGACCGGGTAAGGTCTGGTCCGTGGTGTAGCCCTCTCCGGCAGCCGCACCGTTTGCCGTGGTGGCTCCGCTATGCCAAGTGGAGCCGTTGTCGATGGCGTGGCTGTAGGTGTAATTGACGTTGAACAACAGCCCGTGGCTGACTTGCTTCCTCAAGTTGGCCTGCAGCGAGTTATAGTTCGAGTTGACCGAGTTTTCCCAGTTGCGCAGATTGCCGTAATTGTTGTTGGCAAAACCACCGTTGCCATTCCAGGTCCGGCCGAAATTGTCGGTGATGGTCGCGCCTACCGGCAACACTCGATCCCGGGTGGCGATTTATGTTTTCTGCGCGGAACAGCTTGTGCCCGGTGGTGCCTACGTAGTTGACTTCCAACACCCACTTAGCTGCGAGCTGCCGCTGAATACCCAGGAAGTAGTTGTAGACGTAGGGATCGCGAATACCTTCGGGCAGTGACGATTCCGGTCAGGATCGCGACGTTCGGGTTGAAGGGAGCCCAACCGGTCAAGTTGCCGGTGGCCTGCGCGCCGATGCCCTGTCCCGGATTGGTGGCCGGGCCGGTGAACGTCGGAGTTGCGCCGTTGGGAGAGCAAGCCGTTGCGGTGCAGGTGGTCGGCCCATAGATGACCGTGTTGACGTCACCGTTCAGGCAGTTGTCGGCGAAGTTGAACGAATAGTAGGGAAGGTTCCAGCGCGAGTTCGAGAGCGGGTTATACAAGGTGCCCTCGTACGAAAGGCCAAAACCACCGCGCAGTGAGGTCTTGCCGTCGCCCATAACGTCCCACGCAAAACCGACGCGCGGTCCCAGATTGTTGTGGTCGCCCTTGCCCAGACTCTGTCGCCGGAGCAAAGCCACCCGGGCCGCAAACGCCAGCCAACTGGGCCAACGCCACCTGCGAGGGGGTGAGGCAGTTCGCCGGATTGTTGGCGCTGATCACTCCTGCCAGAATGTTCGATCCCGGTCCAGGAATGAACGTGGTAGCCAGATTGTCCTCTTCGCGTGTGGCGGGTGAACAGGTCGTAACGCAGACCCAGGTTCAAGGTCAGGCGCTTGGTGACCTTCCAGTCATCCTGGAAATAGGCGCCCACTTCCAGGTTTCGCCAGTGGCGCACGTTGGACTGTAACGCCGCTTGAGGATTCTGGTTAAAGCTGGTGCAGGGCGCGGTGCAAATGCCGGGATTCACACCGGCATCTTCTTCCGCCGGCGCATCCGCCGCGAAGAAGAGAGGATCGAACATCTCATACGAAGGGCGAGCTACGCTGAACTCGCTGTTTTCAATGTTTCTGCGGAAATCAGCACCGATCTTGATGTTGTGGTTGCCATGGCTGATCGAAACCATGTCGGAGTAGGTGTAGATGTGCTCTTTGAAGAACTGCGGATAGCCGGCATAGGAGCCAAATCCCATGCTGCCATCATCAAGCGTTCCGCCTACGCCGATCTGCGGTACGCCCGGAATCCCGACCGTGTTTCCGGTGTTGTTTTGGGTGTACCCGACCCGGAATTCATTCAGAATCGTGGACGAGAAAGTATGCACGAAGCTGCAACGATCCGGTGGGGAAAATGCTCCGGGAAGGATTGACGAACCCTCGGCCGCAAGCCGCGTTGCAGGGTCCGAACTGGTCAGTAGTCTTCAGCCAGTTAAACTGCACGAACAAGCGGTTGCTGGCGCTGGGGTTGAAGTCAATTCGGCCGGACGCCTCGTTGCCGTTAAACAGATTGCCGATGGTCTGAACCTGCGAACCAAAGATCGCTACGCTGTTCAGCTCGAAGGGCGCGGCGCGATTCATCGTGCCGGCCTGAATTGCCAGGGATGCTGCTGACAAGCCAGGCCGTCGTCATCGCCAGACGGCTGCATCTCGCTCGTCGGCGGTTACCCCCATGATAGTCGCAAACCGGGCTGCAATCGTAGCGCTGGTGAATTGTCGGGACACAAGAATTGACCATACAGAAAGCCAGAGGGCTGGATAGTCCGCTGGTCACGTACTGGTCGAGGGTGAAGGCCGTACGGCCCGGACAGAGTCGGGATGAAATCCTTGTACAGCAAACCGGCCACGGACTTGCGTACCCGTCGCGGTGTCCGCCGTCAGCTATGGCCTTGCGCCACTCCGGCGACTCCTCGGTGACCGTCTGTGGCGTACCTGTCGTCTTGAACCGGTCGCCCTGATAGGATCCGAAGAAGAACAGCTTATCCTTGATGATTGGACCACCAATGGTTCCACCAAACTGATTGAAACGCAGCGGCGGTTTGAATCCGCCGCCAGTTACCGGGTCAATTCCCGGTTGGTTCAGGAAATACGTCGTTCGCATCCAAGTAATCGTTGCGGAAGTACTCCCAAACGCTGCCGTGGTAGGAGTTGGTGCCGGACTTCGTCACCAGGTTGTTGATGGCGCCAGCGCTGTTTCCGTACTGCGCCGACATGTTCAATTGCAACTGCTGAAATTCCTGAACGGTGTCCTGAATCGGGGTGTTGATGACTCCGCCGCTCAGTCCTTTGTTGGAGACGCCGTTGATCAGGAATCCGTTGAAATCTTCGCGCAACCCGTTCACGACCGTGCCGTGACCGTTTTCGAAGTCCGTGCCCATGACGTTGACCGCGCCGGGAGCCATCTGCATCAGGTCATACACGTTGCGACCGTTGAGCGGCAGGTTGGCGATCTGAGTCGACGTGACCGTTGACGCCAGCTTGGAATCTTCGGTGTTGATCGCAGCCGCTTCGCCGCTTACCTCTACTACCTCGCGAGCTTGTCCAAGTTCCATCTTGAAGTCGACGCGGGAGATGGTTCCGGCGTTCAGAGCCACATTTGCGTTCACCGAGGTCTTGAAGCCCTTGGCTTCCGCCGTGATCCGGTAGGTGCCGACAGGAAGTTCCTTGACTCGTGTAGGAACCGGTCTCGTTGGAAGTGGTGGTGACCGAGAGGTTCGTGCCCATGTTGGTCACGGTCACTTCGCATTGGCGATCGCCGCGCCGGACGGGTCAGCGACTGTGCCGGTAAACTGGCCGTTCTGTACCTGCGCCGCAGCGCCCAGAACCAGTACCAGCAAGGAGAAATAGACGAGACAGAACCTCAGCTTGTTCATTTACCTACCTCGTGTTAAGGAGATGTGTTTCAACGGAAACTGTAGAGCCAGTTCGGCGTCCAGGCTCGAACAACAGGCGCACTGTGAAAGCGCGGTGCATTCTGCACTTACTTGCACAGGCTGTCAAGGCCTGTTAAATCTGCTTGTCGATCCCCTGGAATTACCCCAGCCGTTGCCCGGATCGGAGTACCCGTCCGGGTGTGGAACCTGTCTAGTCAATGGCACGTAGCTCTCCAAAACTTTAGTACATGGCCTTCAATGACTTACAGCCGAGTCTCAGGCCCTCGCTATGACGAACGGTAGACACTTCATAACAACACTACAAAATTTGGAATATTGTCAGGCCTTTGTCTCGTGTTGGTGTGTGCAGCAGGTGTAATGCTGTGTTGCGGCAGGACTGCCTGGTCACTGGCCCGAGGGGAGGGGGCTGAGAGACTTGCAGGTTTCGTGAGCTGCATTGGGCTGACTATGCCTTTTCCTTCTTCTATCAACAGTCTCCTGATCCGCCGCCTGGGTTCCAATGCTGTCGACCTTGCCTGATGGCCAGCGCACCACAATGGAGTCGATCCGAGTAGCGGCGCCGAGGCCAAAGTGCAGACGCGGGTCGCTGGCCGACTCGAAACTGCTGTTGGCGCGCACCTCCGCGCTTTGCTTCAAATTGCCGGCTACGACTTCGACCCGTGCTCCGAATCCATCGCGATTCGACTTCCTTCCCACTGTCCTGATGCGCAGCCAGTGGCTTTTGCTGGTTGCCGGATTACGCAGAAGGACGGGAGAACCGTCCAGAACCGTGACTAATAGATCCTCGCGGCCGTTATTCAGGAAGTCGGCGGTTGCGGCTCCGCGTGCCACATACCGGCGGCACAAGGGAATGCCGGAGTTTAGCCCAATCTCGGCGAATTTCCCGTCCATCAGATTGCGGAAGAGAAGCGGTCGTTCGGCATAGGTTACCCCAAAAGAGTGCTGGTCTACCTGCGGATTGACATGCCCGTTGGCGACGAAAATGTCGGCCCAGCCATCGTTGTCGAGATCCAGAAACCTCACCCCAAAACCGAGGAACGGCATGCTGACCGGGCCAAAGCCGGAGCTTCCCTGAAAGTCCGTAAACTGGCCGTCGTGATCGTTGTGATACAGGTTGTTGGTATCGTCGGAGAAATTGGTTTTGGCGATATCCGGCCAGCCGTCGTGGTCGTAGTCTGCGGAGTCGATGCCCATGCCGGCTTGCTCACGACCGTCCGCGCTGTAGGCTACGCCAGCTTCCGCGCCCACCTCGGTGAAATTGCCTTTGCAGTCGTTGTGGTAAAGCAGGCTGGGCGACGAGTCGTTCGCCACATAAAGATCCAGACAGCCGTCGAGGTCATAGTCCAGCCAGAGAACGCCCAGTCCGTAGTAGCTTCCGGGATCGACATTCAACTTTTCGGTGACCTCCGTGAAGGTGCCGTCGCCGTTGTTGTGGTAAAGCCGATCGCGACCCCCTTTCAATCCGCGTGGCCCGCAGGAGACGGCGATTCCGCGATAGGTGCAGAACGGCCCCTGGCCGAATTGAGGCAAGTTGTTCAGATCGAGGTCGACATAGTTGGCAACGTAAAGATCGAGATTGCCGTCATTGTCGTAATCACCGAAGGCCGCGCTGGTACCCCAGCGCCCGGCATTTCCGACACCAGCCCTGGAGGTGACGTCGGAAAAAGATCCGTCACCGTTGTTGCGGTAGAGAGCGGCGCCGTCGAGATAAGTAATGTAGAGATCCTCCCATCCGTCGTTGTCGTAGTCACCAGCGGCCACGCCGAATCCCCAGCCGCAACGAGTGATTCCGGCCCTGGCGCTTACGTCAGTAAAGGTGCCGTCGTGGTTGTTGCGGTAAAGCTTTCCGGGATGGCATTTGCCGTCGCGCGCGTCCTCCAGCGTGGAACCATTGACGAAGAAGATGTCCATCCATCCGTCATTGTCGTAATCGAAAACGGCGACGCCCCCGCACATGGATTCCATGATGTAGCGTTTTTCCTTGCCTCCGCAGGTGAGGTGGAAATCAATTCCGGAGGCGCGAGTCACGTCGGCGAACGATATTGAACCGGGAGCAGCGGCCTTGTGGCCGGGGGAACTTTTCGGAACCGGGCGATTCTGGGCCCGGGATGGCGACCCGAGCAGGCAGATGACAAACACCGTCGCGATAAATGTTTTGCAGAAAGTGGAGGCCGACTTGTGCGCCCGGATAGACAATAAAGATTCAGTTGCTCCCGATCGTGAGCGGTGCCTCAACTGCGGCCGCAGACTCTGCGGAACCGGGAAAGCGACGGCGGTGAACAATCCCATCCTCCTGGAGATGTCGAACAACATTCACCAGAATGCCCGACTCCAGCGGTTTAGTCGAGAACGTCGGAAAGAGATCTCGCGCGCACCGTCACAATCGTCGCACGTCCATATGCGCTGCGCGCTCGATCCTTCGCAGGCTCAGGATGACCCCATCATGAGAGGGGGCGACCTGAGGTACCTCGTGCGGCTGAAGCCGCACTCTCACCCACCTGCCAGTGCAGCGCCAAGCACTGCTCCACCCAAATGCAGAGCCACCGGGTGAAAGTCCAGGCAGAATCCAAACTGACCATTACCAGAAGATTCCGGATCAATAATCAGGCAAGAATTAATGTATTTGGTTTTAGAGGTGAAGGAGCTACTGCCGCGGTGCGTAGTAACCCTTGCGGGCCCGCACCTGAAGGTTTTTCTTGACTGCGGTGATCTCAATCGAGCGATAGCGGCCGTCCGCATCGAAATTCGCGGGACGGTAGGAAACGACATACTGACTGCGCAATTCATCTTCGATCGCGGCGAAAGAATTCTTGATGTCCTTCATCTTGAAGGGAAAAAATGCGCGGCCACCGGTGGCGTCGGCAAGCTGCTGCAGGGATTTGTCTCCGCGCAGAATCAGTCCGCTATCGTCGGTAGAAATCGCATAGACGATCACTTCGGCGCGTTGCGCCATTTCAATCGCCAGAGCCCGCGAGACTTCGCTCTGATTATCTTCGCCGTCGCTTACCACGATAATCGCCCGCCTTACCGGATGGTCGCCTTTTTCCTTGCTCAACTTGTCGCGGCAGGCACGGTAGATGGCGTCGTAAAGCGCTGTGCCGCCGCCGTTGTGAAGGCTCCGTACTCCGGTTTCCAGCAGCCGGACGCTGTCGGTGAAATCCTGCGTCACCAGGGTGTGGCTGCTGAAGCCCATCACAAAAGCTTTGTCGAAATTGGCCCGCAGCGTGTGTTGCAGGAAACTGACCGCAGCTTCCTGCTCGAAATCAAATCGGCTGTGTACCGAGCCGCTGGTGTCGACCAACAGGCCCAGTTCAAGAGGCAGATCGGTCTCATGGCGAAAATTCACAATCGATTGTGGCGGCTGGTGATCGTCAAGGATGCTGAAGTCGCCCTGGTTCAGGTTTCGAACGAACTTGCCATGATGGTCGGTGGCGATAAACAAGACATTAACTTCGTCGACCCGCTTCTTGATGGTAAGGATTGTGTCCGAATCTGTCCCGGTACCAGTGGAAGCCTCCGGGAGCGCCATGCTGGTCGCTGCCGCTGGTGCCATGCGGGATGACGACGCGGACGAAGAAGAGGCTACGAACGGAGTCTGCGCCGGGGCGGGCAAGCCAGCCATCGCCAGCGCCACGATCAGACCCGGGAGCCACTTCGTGTAGTTCATGCTCAATCCGTCCAAAATTTTCACGCCGATAACGCCAAAATCGTGCTCAATCAATTAGATGCAGAGATAAGGTGCACGTCGCGGGCCGAAATCCCCGTCCGCTTCGCCTACTGCTTCTTATGAGCGACTCTAGGGGACTGGCTGAGGGAGTGCCAAGTTACAAAAGGAGCACACGTTTGGTCACGGACACAACAACACTGAGCATTTGCGACGCATTCGGAGGATCGTCCGGCGCCACACAAACCTGCCGGGCGCCTGATTCCGGGTAGTGGCTCAACCTGAAAATGAATAGCCAAACAGGCAGTCATCCGTGAGGAACTTCAGTCCCGAAGAGCCTGCCCTGAGCGAAGTCGAAGGGATCCCGCGCGCATCGCACCGGCCGCGGCCAAACTGCCTGTCCGCTCCGCGCCAGATCGCGAGCTCAGCATGACGCCCAGGTGCAGTTTGAAAGTGAGCCCCTACCTGATGTCGCGCAGGCTTGACTGGATTACCTCGATTATAAGATAAATGGCATCCTGAAAATGGAGGCTTCATGAAGACCTTGCTGGCTGTTCTCGTTGCGTGCGCCCTGGCCGTTCCCGCGTTAGCCGCCGACGATGAAAAAGAAGTAGACCGCGTCAAGGAATCTGGCGTGGTCCTGAGAGAAATTCTTAATATCCCGGACGACATTCCCCAGGATTTGCTGGACAAAGCCAATTGCGTGGTGGTTCTGCCTTCAGTAAAGAAAGGCGCGATCGGAATCGGCGGCAGCTACGGCCGCGGGGTGATGATCTGCCGCGGCGGTCCGGGCTACAACGGACGCTGGGGAGCGCCTGCAATGTATGCTCTTGAGGGCATCAGCATCGGTTTCCAGCTGGGTGGCCAGGCCACAGATTTCGTGCTGCTGGTCATGAACGAGGGCGGAGCCAAATCCCTGCTGAGCAGCAAGGTGAAGCTGGGCGCGGATGCCTCGGCCGCCGCGGGCCCGGTGGGACGCACCGCTGAGGCCGCAACCGACGTCGTGCTGACGGCACAGATTCTCTCGTACTCTCGCGCCAAAGGCCTCTTCGCCGGAGTCTCGCTCGAAGGTTCCACTTTGCGCTCGGACGGCGGCGCCAACGAGAAGCTCTATGGACAGAAACTCAGCGCAGCAGACATCATTCGCGGCGGCAAAGTAAAAGCCCCAGCCGCGGCGCAGGGACTGATCGCAACCCTGACCGCCAAGACCCCAAAACACAAGACACAGGGCAAAGCGCCAACCACGATGAAAAAGAAGTAGAGTGTTTTGTGCAGAGCGGGCGCCCTCGCCCGCTCATTTTTCGCCGGGCTGTGTTCGTCGAACCTGGCCGCGCGGAGAAGACAAAGCCGCAGCTTCGGTCCTGATCGCTCATTCCCATCAATGGTCAGGTATTCAGCATCATCATTCACCTTTCAGCATTCGTCATTCACCATTCACTATGAAGCGTAAACCTTCACAGCTTGTGCGCTGCAGTTGGGCGAGCAATCCGCTTTCTGTTCGTTACCACGATGAAGAGTGGGGAAAGCCGCAACACGATGATCGCGTCCTGTTTGAGTTCTTGCTCCTGGAGGGCGCCCAGGCAGGCCTGAGCTGGGACACAATCCTGCAAAAACGGGAAAACTACCGCGCCGCCTTCGATGGATTCGATCCCGAACGAATTGCTCGTTACACCAGCCGCAAGACGCAGAGTCTCCTGCGCGATCCCGGCATCGTGCGCAACCGGCTCAAGGTCGCCTCCTCGGTAAAGAATGCAAAAGCCTTCCTGAATGTGCAGAAAGAATTCGGCTCGTTCGACCGCTACATCTGGCAGTTCGTGGGAGGGAAGCCGAAGGTGAATAAGCGGCGCTCGATCGACCAGGTTCCGGCGCGCACGGCGGAATCCGATGCCATGAGCAAAGACCTTAAACAACGAGGGTTCAACTTCGTCGGATCGACCATCTGTTATGCCTTCATGCAGGCTGTCGGCATGGTGAATGACCACTGGGTGGAGTGCTTCCGATATGCGCTCTTAAGCCAGTATGGGGCGGACACTCCCTTCGACTTCGCTCAGGGCAGGCCCGTCCGCCGCCGTTGATTTTGATCTGCTGCTGAATTCCTCATCTCTGGGTAAAGAACAAGTCCAATCAGCTCTGCTGAAGAACAAAGTCAAAGGCGGCGGGCGGGGGCGCCCGCCCCACGCTGGCCATTTCGCGCTGGTTAGTTTCGGTAGCATTATTTAGTTGACTTGAGCAACTAAATAGTTGACTCTGTCATATAATCGGAGCTTGCTTGCATGAAGACGAACCAGTCAGCCATCCCCGCCAACCAGAAAATCGACGCCGTCCGCGGCTTCAATCGTTTTTACACCCGTCAGATCGGCGTGTTGCGGGAAGGGCTTCTTCAAAGCCCGTTTTCGCTGACCGAAGCCCGCGTGCTTTACGAGATCGCGCACCGGCCTCAGCCGACAGCCACTGAACTCTGCCAGGAACTTGGGCTCGATGCCGGCTATCTCAGCCGCATTCTGAGCAAATTCGAGAAGAGTGGCCTGGTTTCGAGATCTGCCTCCCGCTCCGATGGCCGCCGGATTCTTCTCAAATTAAGCGCGAAGGGCAGAAGAACATTTGCCACACTCGACATCCGCCAGCGCGGGGAAGTTGCATCAATGTTGCGGCCGATCTCCCCAGCCGGCCAGTCCGAGCTTGTGCAGGCGATGCAGAGAATCGAGTCGTTGCTCGGGGGCCGCAGTGAATCCAGGCCGTACGTTCTGCGGGCGCATCAACCCGGTGATATGGGCTGGGTGATTCATCGCCACGGCGCCCTGTACGCGCAGGAGTATGGGTACGATGAACAATTTGAAGCCCTGGTGGCAGAGATCGCGGCCAGGTTCATTCAGAACTTTGATGCCAAACGCGAACGTTGCTGGATAGCGGAGAAAGGCGGCGGGATTGTCGGCTCCGTGTTTCTGGTGAAAGAGTCAAAGACGGCCGCCAAGCTTCGCCTGCTGCTGGTGGAGCCGTCGGCGCGCGGATTGGGCATTGGCAAGCGACTGGTCGACGAATGTATACGCTTCGCCCGCCAGGCGGGCTACAGGAAAATCGTGCTATGGACGCAAAGCGAACTGCCGGCTGCGCGGCACGTCTATCAGCAAGCCGGGTTCAGGCTGGTAGAGGAAAAACCTCACCGCAGCTGGGGACGCGAGGATCTGGTATCGGAGATTTGGGAACTCGATCTGTAGCCCTGCGGACGGCCAAACCCGGAACCTGGTTCCGTATCGAACCGTAATTCGTAACGATGCTTCGCAGTGACGCTTCGTAACGACGCGCACGCAGGTTCCTATGTCCATTACTTTGCAACTGGTTTGGCTTTTTACTCTGGCGATTCCCGGTTTAACCGGGTCGTTTTACTTTCATCCGGGAAGACGTTGACCGTCTATGGGAGCGGCTGAAGGATATAGTTTCAATCGTTTATCCCGTTGAGAATTTCAGTTACGGAATGCGTGAATTCGCCATTCGCGACAGTGGCGGATACATCCTGCAATTCGGGAAGCCAATCGAGAAAAAGTCGCTTGTTGTTCGAGCCTGTTGTTCGAGCCATCCGCGGGCGCTAACTACGGAAGAAATTTCTCGCAATGAATAATGCATTGGCTGGCCGTTCTGCCAGGCGGCGCATGAAATATGGATACCACTCCGTGCCGAACGGGATGTAGACGCGCATGCGCCATCCTTCGCGCACCAGGCGGCGCTGCAAGTCACGGCGAATTCCGTAGAGCATCTGGAACTCGAAGGCGTCGCGAGGAATATTCTCCCTGGTGGCGAAGACTTTTGCGTGATTGATAATTTTCTCGTCATGGGTTGCCAGTCCGTGATAAACGCCGCTCTTCAGCAGGATCTTCATCAGCTTTACGTAGTTCGCGTCTACTTCGGGCTTCTTCTGGAAGGCGATCTCGTCCGGTTCCTTGTAGGCACCCTTGCACAACCGGATACGGATGCGCTCCGCCAGCAGTTTTTGGACGTCATCTTCGGCGCGCCTCATGTATGACTGGATCACCGCGCCCACCGATCCTGCATGTCCGGGCTGGCGGTGCAGTTCACAGACAAAATCAAGGGTGCGCTGAGTGTAGGGTGAGCCCTCCATATCCACTCGTACAAAATTCGGCGGATCGAGAGCCGCGGCTTTCGCTACCAGTCCCGTCACCAGATCGCGTGCCAGCTTTTCATCGACGTCAAGACCCATGTGGGTAAGCTTCAGGCTGACGTTGGCGTTGAGTTTACGTTTGGAGATCTCATCCAGCAACTGATGATAAAGCTGGGCGCTGACGCGGGCTTCCTCGGCATTGGTGACATTTTCGCCGAGATTATCTACCGAGACACTCAGGCCTGCCTGGTTTACTGCTTCAGCGGCGCGGAGCGCATCTTCCACTCCCGTACCTGCCACAAAACGGCTGGACAGTCGCTGCCCAAAAGCAGATCGTTCAGCTACCCCGCGCAGGGAGCGGCTCTCCGACAGGGAAATAAAAAGCGCTCTCAGCACGAACATCCTTCAAAGCTGACAGGACAGCCGGCGCATGGCGCAAACATTCTCGACGAAAACATGAAGATCACAGAATTTTGTATCACAAAGAGGCTGGGCGTCGGGGAGGCGGGCGGCGGACCTCGAACCTCGGGCATCAGCCCTGAGGCGGAACATGGCGAATACATTGTTGGGAGAATGTCTGAAGTCCGCAGTCTGAGGTCTGAAGTCCGAAGTCCGAGGTTTGCCGTTCTACTGAGGATCGAATTTGACTTCGATCGCTTCCCGGGTCTCGCGAGACGCCGGCGCCCACTTCCACTTATAGATCGCGTCCTGGGCCGCTCGCACCAGCACCGGGTGTCCACCTTTGACTTCGACGGACTTGACCATGCCGTTCGGCTCGACGACGGCTTCCGCTTTGACGTTTCCTTTCAGGTTCATCGTCCGGGCCATTTGGGGATACTGCGGGCTTACGCGGTTCAGGATCTTGCGATTGCTTTCGGTCTGTTCATGCTGGGCCGGCGCGGCCGGAGCCAGAATCAGAGCTGAGAGCAATGCCAGAAACAGAGCCATGAAGACGCGCTTCATGAGAGGCAGCTTATTTCTATGAAGGAGAAGTGAAAAGATGACCAAGGTAACTAGAGATGTACCGAGGTGGCGCGTGTCGGGCGTCAGGCGTCGAGTCACTCAGTCACGGGGCACAGCCCTGCCAGTGTGGAGACGTAGCTCGCTAGGTCTGGGTTGAAACGTGGAATGTGTATGCAGACTGGCGAGACAGACGTAGCGAGGTTACGTCTCTACGATCACATTATCAGGAATGGGGTCCACGAAGTGTGGTCCGAGGTCCGACGCCCGAGGTCCGGTTCCCGTCATTCCAGGAATAACTCATCGACATAGCACCAGCGCCAGTCTTCACCTTTCTCAAATGACTTCACGATCGGGTGCTTGGTCTGAACGAAGTGTTTCGTGGCGTGCTTGTTCTTGGAGGAATCGCAACAACCGATGTGGCCGCAACTCAGACACTCCCTGAGATGAACCCAGGTATCTCCCATTTCCAGGCATTCCTTGCAGCCTTTGCCGCTCGGCTTCACCTTCCGGATTTCTCCCAGGTGCGTACACGCAGATTGTGCGCTCGACATCGGTTCACCTCCGGGGCTTCTTTGCTGCCCTTCTTTCTTGTTTCTTACTTCTCTTCTTCCTTTTCCAAAAATCTTTCCGCTTCCAGCGCCGCCATGCAGCCCGTGCCTGCGGCGGTAATTGCCTGGCGATAGCGGCGGTCCTGCACATCACCGCAGGCGAACACGCCGGGCACACGCGTGAAAATATTGTCAGTCGTCACCAGGTATCCGTCAGCATCGGTTTCAAGCTGGCCTTCGAACATCTTGGCGTTCGGGATGTGGCCAATCCCCAGAAACATCGCACTGGCCGGCAGATCCCAGACCTTGTCGGTTTTCAGGTTGCGCAACTTCAGGCTGGTAACTTCCTTTTTGGAAACGTCATTCACTTCTTCCACCAGGGTATTGGTGAGAAATTCTATTTTCTTGTTCTGCCGGGCGCGATCGAGCATGATTTTAGAAGCGCGGAATTCGTCGCGGCGATGGATCAGTGTCACCCTGGTGGCAAAGCGGGTGAGGAATGTGGCCTCTTCCATGGCGGAATCGCCGCCACCAACCACTGCAATATCTTTACCGGAAAAGAAAAAGCCGTCGCAGGTGGCGCATGAAGATACCCCGTGCCCGATAAGCGCCTTTTCGCTGGGCAGCCCCAGCCAGCGCGCCGAGGCGCCACTGGCAATGATCAAAGTGCGGGCGTGAATGGTTTCCTTGCCGAGATTGATGGCAAAAGGTCGTTTGCCAAGATCGACACCGGCCACATGTCCAAGCTGGTACTGCGCCCCGAATCGCCCTGCCTGCTTGCGCATGTTTTCAATCAGTTCAGGGCCCTGAATGCCATCGGGGAAGCCGGGGAAATTCTCTACCAGCGTGGTAAGCGATAGCTGGCCTCCCGGTTCGTGCCCTTCAAGCACCAACGGTTTCAGATTGGCGCGGGCGGTGTAAAGCGCGGCAGTGAGGCCGGAGCAGCCCGACCCGATAATGACGACGTCGCGAATGTTCTCCATATGTTTCGTTTAAAACAAACCCGTGAGACTTTAGATTGCCGATTTGCGATTTGGATGCAACCTGGCGCCAGCGTCAGGCCGGCTGCCCGGAAGGTATCCTACCCGCCGGCTCGATGACCTGGAAAACAAAGCTACTTCTTCTTCGCGACTGGTTTCTTTACGGAGGCAGATTTCGGTTTCGTCTCGGTCGGTCCGCCAAGCCGGGCTAACTCTTCCGGCACCGTGGTTCTCGCGTTCAAGAGGCCCCGATAGCTGGACAGCACGGACGACGCAGCCTGAAATAGCGGTTCGTACGCGCTCTGATCGGGAGGCGGACCTGCCTCCGTCCCCGAACAACGTGCCAGCACAACTGAAGACTTGCCGAAACGCTCCAGTTTGATCCGGCTGGCCGGTGTACTGGTCGACAGCATGGTCGCAGGCGAAGTCACGTTCGAGGCGCTGTCCTCGATCGAAACCTGCATCAAGTCCTTGGGATCGCGTACCCGGAAGACCAGTGTTTCAACCATATTCTTGGGATCGGTGCTGAACGAGTACTGCACCGTGGAAAACAGAGCCTGCACCGAAAACTCGCGCCGGATACGCACCCAGTTGGCCACGCCCGGGTCTGAAGACATTTGCGAGCCCGAGCCGGGTTGCAGAAAGCCCGGGCCTACATCAAGGCTCGACCGGCCACGGTCGATCTCAAAGTCAGCTCCAAACAGCGGCTGCCTGGGAACACGCGCCAGAGCGGACGCGATCTCCTGCTGTTCGGCCGGCGAAGGCGAACACACATTCAGCATGTTCACTTTTACCTGCGGCTGTGACGGGGCTGGCGAAGATTGCTGCGCGGCCGCCATCAGCCCAGGGAAAATGCAGACGAGTAAGACAGGAATAGTTCGTAGCACACAGCGATTTTAGCAGGAGGGATGGGATCGGGCGTCAGGCGTCGGACCTCGGACCCTCGAGCCACGCAGACGCGGGGCACAACCCTGACGGTGTAGAGACGTAGCAGAGCTACGTCTCTACGATTCGGGGTGAATCCCAAGGTCTGAGGTCCGAAGTCTGACGCCCGACTCCCCGGGCTTAGAATGGAACCATGGCAAACCTGACTCTGGTCTACGGCATGCGCCTGCTGCCCTCGGACGAAGTGTCCGAAGTAGGAGACGCAACCCTCAAGTTGAAGAACGGCCGCGATGCCCACGTCACCATGCACGTGCTGGAAGGCAGCAAGGAAGAGATCGAAAAGCAGCTGAAGACCAGCCTGGAAGCGTTCTTCGATTTCTATCCGGAGATTTGAAAAGGCGGACTTCAGGCGTCAGGCTTCAGGCGTCAGCACGAGGCTCCGGCTATTGGATGTCGGACATTGTTTTCGGATCTGCCGGTGTGTGCTTTGTAGATACCTAGCTTGGCTACGTCTCTACAAAATAATAGATGCATTAGGTCCGATGCCCGAGGTCTGACGCCCGCCCTCCGATCTATAATCCTCTTTCATCATGGAGCTTTCCCTCCGCACCCTGCGTTTTCGACTGCAAGCGGCCGGCTTGCTGCCTGGCACCCGGCTGGCCCGCGCCGCCTGCTACTTTCTCGGCCTCGACCTGCTGCTCTTTGCGTCGCAAAAATTGTTCGGGTGGTGGAAGGTTTCCTGGGGTCAGGCGCTCAGCGGATGGGTAGGCATCCTCAGTTTTCTTGTCATCGTTCTGCTGACGGTTCTGGCGTACCGCTGGCTGAAAGCGAGATTGCTGTGGCGGCTGCGCAACCGGTTGATCGTCACCTACGTGTTCATTGGTGTGATTCCGGTGGTGCTGGTGATAGCGATGGCGTTCATCACTATTTATCTGTTCGCGGGACAGTACGCGAACTTCGTGGTGACTTCGGAACTGGATTCGCGGCTGGGCAGCCTGCAAGCGGTAAACGCAGCCATCGCCCACGAGCTCGCAGCCCGGCTTGAGCACGGTCAACCAGCCACGGCGGAATCGCTGGAAGGGTTGAAGCGGCATGACTCTTCCTGGGCCTCGCGCCAGATTTGCGCATGGAAAGGGACGAAACCGCTTCCTATCTGCAACGGCTCCACTCCAGGCGAAACTCCCTTCTCCTTGCCGTCTTTCTTGAATTCCAGATTTGCGGCGATCGTGCGCGACCACGGCAGCCTTTACTTGCGCGTGGCAACGGAACTTGGGAGCGACACTCAGAAACTGACCGTAGTCACCAGTGAACCGCTCGACCAAAAGCTGTTGCAGCAGGTGACGGGCAATCTTGGTGAGATCACACTCTATGCCCAGGGCTTCGAGTTCAAACCAGAGCAACTGGCCCCGGCCGCCTCCGCGAAGACTCCTCCGGCCAGTGCAGATGAGGTGGAAGAAAAAAATAAAGCTGCCGGCAAGCACGAAGGTATCTCCATCGGTCGGCCACAGGGAGGGTTAGCGCAGGATGACGGCCCCCACGAGCTTCATCCAGCCTTTACAGCGGGAACGTTGCCCGAAGCCGATAACCTTTTCGACAGCGTGATCACCTTTGGAACGCCGCTTCCCTTTGTGGACTGGGCAAGTGGCGAGTTGACCAAAAGCGGCGCGCTGCTTCGGGTCCAGACTCGTCCGTCAATCCTTTATGGCCGCCTGTTCGCCGCGCTGGGTGACTTCGCGACTGGCGTGGAGTACATGCTGCTGTTCGTCGCGATTGTTTTCGCTCTCATCGAGTTGTTGGCCCTTCTGGTCGGCACGCGCCTCACCCGCACCGTCACCGGGGCCGTCGGCCAGCTCTACGATGCCACCACTCACATCAATCGCGGAGACTTCAGTCACCGTATTTCAGTCAAGTCGAACGACCAGCTTGCCACTCTGGCCAATTCGTTCAACTCCATGACCGCCTCGATCGAAAATCTGATCGAGGAGCAGAAAGAAAAGCAGCGGCTGCAGAATGAATTGACCATCGCCCAGGAAGTGCAGGCGCAGCTTGTTTCCGCAGCATATTTCCCAGCTGGCTTCGCTGGAAGTTTATGGGTTTTGCCGTCCGGCGCGAACCGTGAGCGGCGACTACTACGATTTCCTCGCCGTGGATTCCGACAAGCTGATTCTGGCGGTGGGCGACGTCAGCGGAAAGGGAATTTCCGCAGCCCTGTTGATGGCCACTATTCACTCCGCCGTCCGTGCCTACAGCCTGGAAGGGAATCCCAGTCTGCGTTTGCCGGTTGCGGTGGGAGAGACGGCGGGCTCCGGTCTGGCAGTGGCTTCACGCCTGGATGGTGCGGAAGTGTCTTCCGGCACGCTGCTCTCACTTCTAAATCACCAGCTTTACCAGAGCACGCCCGCGGAAAAATACGCCACCTTGTTCCTGGGTGTCTACGACGGGGAGCAGCGCCAGCTTACCTACAGCAATGGCGGTCACCTGCCGCCGATCATTCTTGCCGAAGACGGTTCTCTGCGCAGGTTGGAGCGCGGAGGTACGGTTGTCGGCCTGTTTGATCACCGAAGTTACGAGGAAGGTTCGGTATCTTTGCGCTGCGGTGAACTCTTCCTTGCTTACAGCGACGGCGTGACTGAACCAGAAAACGATTTTGGTGAATTCGGGGAGCAGCGGCTGATTGATCTGGTGTGGAAGAATCGCGATCTGCCTCTGCAGCGAATCTGCGAGATCGTAACCGCGGCGGTTGACGACTGGATCGGAGCCAACGAGCAGCCCGACGACATCACGCTGGTGTTGGCCCGCGGCCGATAGAAAAAATGTTGGCGCGAGCGTCCCGCTCGTGCGGTTTCTAAAGAATCGTATTCGGAGGCGGCGGCCACACGACGGCCATGACCCTTTCCTCAAGGCCCGGCAACCTGCCGGCACCACCGCCCCCGAAGCTCCGCGCACCCGAAAAAATCAGGCACGCCCAGCGCGGAGCAAGCTTTTTCAACAGGGTGAAATAGGAACAGGGTGAATTAGCAGATCAGAACGCAAAGCCGCGAGAGGCGGGAACTATGGGCAGGGAAAGAAAGACTAACGGTATGTTCGTTGGACCTCTGAACCACCTGGTCCGGAACCAGGATTTGCGGGTTGATCGCAATTGCCGAACCGGGCGTCGACTGACAAACACGTGAGTGCGCCGCCACCGGCGCAGTGCCGCCATGGAAGGTAAAGTCGGGCAGAGCAACCTGGGGCAGCACCAGGATAGCCGCGAATAAAGCCAACTCGAAAATGAGGACCGCGATCTGCCAGCGCTTCATGGGGCCAACAAGACTTCAACCAAAAATTACTCGCCCGGATGCCCCCTGTCAACCGAATCCGGGACTTCGGACCTCGGACTTCGGACCTCAGCCATCAGACCTCAGGCGGAGGACTCAGACCTCGGACCTCAGGTTTCAGACTACGTCGGAGGTGAAACCAAGTCGGAAGATCCAGGGCTGACGCGCCAAGCCCGACGCCCCAAGCCCGACGCCTATTTCCCCTTCTCCTTCGGCTGCTTCGGCATGACTACCACCTTCGCCGTCACCTGCTGTCCCTTTTGCATGCCTCCAACAATCACCAATCCCTTCCTGTATCACCACCAGCGCCGCGATGATCCATGGTCGGGTCTGGAGTGTTCAAGTTGATGGTTTCCCATTGACCGCTGCGCGCATTGAAGGCAAAGGTGACCGGTGACGGTTCCGCTGGCTTTCCGTCGTAGCCGAGGCCGTTGTAGTTGTAGGGATTGTCAGTGCCTCCGGAAAAGTAGATCTTCTGATCCTTTTCCGAACCTCCGGCAGCGATGCGGTAGCGTGCCGTTCCTGGATGGCTGGGCAATTTGCTCCATTGAATCTTCGTCAGATCGTGATGGTCAATCTTGCCCATCCAGCATTCGTCCGAAGCAACAAACTTTGGCTGGTCTCCCGCAGGATTTTTGTGGGCGCCGTCGACATAAACAATCGTGTTGCCCACAATCGCGCCGGCGTGACCGAACACCGGTGTTCCGGGAATGGGAGTGGCCTTCGACCAGGTATTTTTTTGCCCGTCATACACCTGGACGTCATTGACCGCAGTCCGTCTTGGACCACCCGCTCACCAGATAGATGTAGCGGTCGCGGTATACGCCGGCGACTGAATCGTCCACCGGAACCGGCATGTCTTCGCCGCGAAACCAGCGGTCGGTGAGCGGTTCGTATACGTTTACGTCGGAGCAGGGTGGATTCCCCGCCTTGAGCGTCAATGACATATCCGCCGAAAAGGAAAATGTGTTCACGCGCTCCCACGGCCGCGGCGGCCAGCCGCCCGACCGTCCCCGGAACCGAGTGCACTTCGTCCCATTTTCCGGTGTCGGTATCGAGCGAGTAAGCGGCGTTGGAGGTTGCGTCCCACGTCTTCTTCGGCCCCAAGCCCATCATCGAGTACAGCAGCAGGGATCCGCGGGTTTTTACGCTGGCGACGGCGTTGTTAGAGACCGGAGCCGGTAGCGGCTCGTATTTCGGAAGGGAGACGGCAGAGAGCAGCCCGGCGACAGGTGATCAGGAGAACAAGACCGAAGAACTTTTTCATCGCAGGAGATTTTAGTCTGCGAGAGGCATTGTTAGATAGAGCTATCAACGGGGAATCATGAGGACTCCGCACGCCAGATCCACAGTCCTGTCATCCTGAGAGTTTGTGACTTTTTTGAATTTATGACCAGTTTGTCGTCGTAACTATTTTGTTTGCAACCTCGATATTTGACGACATCAAAAAAGTCACAAACTCTGAGGGGAGTCGAAAGCCCCCTGCAATCTGATCGGACTGGGGGTTTTGTGGGCGGCGCGACGCATTATGAAACAGCCAACCCCAGCGGCTCAAGCCACGTCATCAGTGCGTACCAGCGGCACGGCTCAAGGCGTGCCCTTCCCCGGGAACAGTATTCGGTCAGGCTAACGAATTGCGCCTTCTCCGGCGACACGTTAGCATTCGAAACTGTGGTTCTCATGCGGCCAAAATCGCGGCTACTCAGAGTCTGGCTGATTTTAGGCCTGATCCTTTTAGCCGCCTGCGCCGCCTGGGCTCAGTCGCCAAACCTTCAGACGCTGCTCCGAAGCGGTCAGGCTGCCCTCGATTCTGACGACTACGCTCGCGCCGCTACTGCTTTCGAACGCGCCCGCCAGGTAGCACCCGACAATCTGCAAGCCAACCGCGGCCTGGTAGTGAGCTATCTGCAGTTGGGACGCCTGAACGAAGCCACGCAGCTCGGCAAAGAAGCGGCTATTCGTTGGCCGCGCGATGCCCAGCTGCAGCATTGGCTGGGTCTCGCCTACTTCAAAGCCGGAGAAGTCCCTGCGGCGCAAGCGGCGCTGCAAACGTCCGAGGCGCTCGACGGCACTCGCGCCGACATTCACTTCGATCTGGCACTGGTGCTGCTGCAGCAGAATCAATCCGGCCCAGCGGCGGACGAACTGGAAAAAGCAGTCAAGCTGCAACCTTCCCTTGCCATGGCTCATTTGTTGCTGGGAAGGGCTTATCAAAATACCAACCGCACGATGCAGGCAGTCGAACAATTCCAAACCGCTCTGCGCGCCGATCCGAATGCGCCGCTGGGGCATTACCATCTGGCGTTCGCCTACGCAAGCCTGGGACGGAACGCGGAGGCCATCGCCGAATACGAAAAAGAACTCGCGCGTTCGCCGGACAATCCTCAGGTGCTCTACCAGCTTGGTCATTGCCTGTTGGAGACCGGAAAGCTGGAGGAGGCGATCGGCTTCCTGAAAAAGGCTGCGGAGATCGATCCCTCGAATGCAAGTTTCGCCTACGACCTCGGTAAAGCTTTGCTTCTGGCAGGCCATGGCGATGCCGCTGTGGCCGAGTTGCAGCGCGCAATAACACTCAAGCCGAGCGATCCCAGTCCGCACTATCAGTTGGCTCGCGCTCTCGAAAAAATCGGTAAGACCGACCAGGCACATCAGGAACTGCAACGCTTCGCAGAACTCAAAAAAGCCCAACCCGAAACCGGAGGCATGGCCGCAGGCAGAACTCAGTGAGAATTGAGCAGAGTAAGAGAGTAGTTGTAGAGACGCAGCTCGCTACGTCTAAAGCTGCCAGATTCGGGATGTCCAGAGTGCGAGGTCTGACGCCTGACGCCCGAGGTCCGGCGCCCGCCGTCCGCCCTCCGCGCTCCGCCCCTACTTACCTTCTATCGGAGGCACAGTCAGCGGAGTTTCATGATCACACGTGAAGTACGCAATCAGCCGGGCGGGTTCAGTGTCGCTGGCGTTTGCTGACACCTGGTGAACGCCGTTGGGTGGCTCGTAGAAACTTTCTCCGGTTTTGTAAACCGTTTCAGTTCCTCCCCTGACCTGAAAGCGAATTGTTCCCTGGGCGACGTATCCAATTACGGCACAGGGATGGCTGTGCGGCTTGTCCTTCTCGCCAGGCGCATAGTTCACTTCCACGAGAATGGCTCGCAGGTGGCCGCCGTCCATTTGCGGCAGGGAATGTGAGAAGGGGGCGGCCTGACCGGTCGGCGGTCCGGATGGTGCCTTGGACTGGGCAACAGACAGGAACGTACTTTGAACCAGGATTCCCACTACAGCAACCATTGCCATCAGCCATGACTTCCGATTCTTGCTGTCCATGTCGATTCCTCCAGGAACGCGACAATCATAGCGTCACCGATCGAAGAGGGGAAACGATCAAAAGCGGGGAAGCGTCGGCCAAGAGCCAGGGCGGACGGTGCTACAATTCAGTAAGGGCGAAATCGGCATCCAAGCCTCTGGAGGCCGTGTAACAGTAGTTGGTTCCATCATGCCAGCCCGATATCCCAAGACCGCGTTCCTGCTTGTTTCGCTGCTCTCCATTTCCCTGCTTGACCTGTTTCTTCCAAGCCAGGCGAATGCAGCGGCAGCAACGCAACAGCACGCGGCGCGCAAGCGCCCCGTCAAGCAGGAGGCGCCTGTGCCACCACCAACGCCCGCTCCGCCTCCACCCCCGCCCACTCTTGAGCAGATGCCGGCGGTGCCCCCCAAGGTAAGTTTCAGCGGCGGAATGTTGACAATCGTGGCGGAGAATTCCACCTTGAGCGACATTTTACGGGCGGTGAAAGCCCAGACCGGCGCCGCAGTGGAGATTCCACCCAACGCGACCGAGCGGGTAGTGACTCACCTGGGTCCGGGAGCACCGCGCGATGTGCTGTCGTCCCTGTTAAACGGATCGCACTTCAACTATGTGATGCTGGGTTCGCCGACGAATCCCGCAAAGGTTGACCGGGTCATTCTCACTTCGAAGTCGGGCACTCTGCCGGCTGGCGGCTCTGCGCCTGTGCCGCCAGCGCAGAACAATTCTGCCCCGGTACCGGTGGACGAGGCTGATCCGCAGCCGAGCGTAGATATTTCTGAACAGCCGACGGAAGATGGCCCGGAGAACGCTGCCAGCCAGGAAGATAACCAGCCGCAGCAGCCGCCCAACGGCCAGTCACAAGTAAAGACTCCCGAACAATTGTTGAGGGAGCTCCAGCAGCAACAGCAACAACAGCAGCAGCAACAAGGCGCGCCCGCCGGACAGCCACCGCCGCCGTAGGCGGACGTCAGACTTCAGACGCCGGCCCTCAGGCTTCAGACCTCGGACTTGCGATTGTAGAGACGTAGCTCCGCTACGTCTGCCGTGCAGCCGTAGGCAAGATGTAGCAAAGCTACGTCTCTGCAACGTGAGTTATGAGGTCTGAAGCCGACGCCTGAGGTCCGACGTCCGCCCTTAGTCTCCGCCTGCCTGGCTCTGGCTGGGGACCAGCATGGTGGTGCGGATGGTGCGTTGGCGTGAGCCGTACGCGAAGGCGTGCAGGATGCCTGTGACCGCTGCATAGGCGGCAAAAATGCCGACCAGAATAACGGTGACGGCAGTGAGTGAAATGATGACAGCAACCAGCAGCGTGCCCAAGTTCGGCCTGCTTTCCCTGTAAGCGCCGGAATGTGCTCCGGAACCCGTTTCGCGCGACCCCTGCCCGGTAACTCATTCGGCCGGGATCAATCACTCTACCTGCGTTGACGCTAGCTGCTGTTAGCAACTAGGATACATGGGTAGAGTTGCGCAAACCCACTTTCCGACATATCCGGGGACCCGTCCATATTACGGAAGGCCAGCTTTGACTCTCGCGAATTCATGCCTATTACCAAGATTTCGGTCCGGGGGGCACGTCAGCATAACCTCAAGAATATAAACGTCGAAATCCCTCGAAATACACTAACGGTCATTACCGGACTCAGCGGGTCGGGCAAGTCATCCCTGGCTTTCGATACCATCTACGCCGAAGGCCAGAGGCGGTATGTCGAAACCCTTTCCGCCTACGCCCGCCAGTTTCTGGATCAAATGGAAAGGCCGGATGTCGACTCCATCGACGGCCTGAGTCCGGCCATTTCGATTGAGCAGAAAACCACCAGCCGAAGTCCCCGTTCGACCGTCGGTACCATTACCGAAATCTACGATTATCTTCGCCTGTTATTCGCTTCAATCGGAGTACCGCACTGCCCGAAATGCGGACGGGCAATCGCGCGCCAGTCAGCGGAGCAGATCGTGCAGCGGGTGATGAGTTTGACCCCCGAGGACCGGGTGATGGTGATGGCGCCCATCGTTCGCGGACGTAAGGGCGAGTTTAAAAAAGAGATCGAAAAGCTGGTGCAGCACGGCTTCACCCGCGCCCGGATCGACGGCGAACTGGTCAACCTCGAAGATGACATCCCTCTCGACAAACGCCGCAACCATACCATTGAGGTCGTCATTGACCGCCTTCTGGTGAAGCCGGGTATCGAACATCGTCTGGAACTTTCGGTGGGTCTGGCGATGAAGCTGGCGGGCGGCCTGGTGCAGGTTGCCGTAGTCGGTGGTGACGAGCAGTTGTATTCGGCCAGGCTGGCCTGTCCGGATTGCGGCATCAGCGTGCCGCAACTTGAGCCGCGTTCGTTTTCGTTCAACAGCGGCTACGGAGCTTGCCCGGAATGTCATGGACTGGGCAGCCGCTACGAATTCGATCCGGCACGAGTGATTACAGATTGGTCCAAGCCCCTGCTTGACGGCGGCCTGGGACCTGGTTCGGCGTCGCAGAACCTGATTCATCAGTTGCAGATTACAGCCGCCGCTCACGGATTCGATCTGGCTATACCGTTCGAGAAATTTCCGGAGAAGATTCAGACACTTCTGCTTTACGGCGAGGCCGGCAAGCCTGGTACGAACGGAAAGCCTGGTACCAATGGGAAGCCCGGAACAAATGGAAGGCCTGGCAAGTCCGTAAAAACCGGTTTCCGCGGAATTCTCGGGTATCTCAAGCAGGCGGTAGAGGAGTCCACGTCCGACACCTACCGCGAATTTCTGCTCGACTACATGTCGGCGACGACCTGTCCGGCCTGCCAGGGTAAGCGATTGCGTCCCGAGAGCCTTGCCGTGAAGGTGAATGACATGTCGATCGCCGACTTCACCGCGCTGCCGGTATCGCGCGCGCTGGAGACTGCGCGAAAGATCAGGCTCAACGGACGCGAAGCCATCATCGCCGGACGCATCGTCCATGAGATCGTCGAGCGCCTGCAGTTTCTCGATGCGGTCGGACTGGGCTACATCTCGCTCGAGCGTTCGGCCAGTACACTTTCCGGCGGCGAAGGCCAGCGCATCCGCCTGGCCACGCAGATCGGGTCAAAGCTGCGAGGAGTCCTCTACGTGCTCGATGAGCCTTCCATCGGACTCCACCATCGCGACAACGGCCGCCTGCTGCAGGCGCTTGAAGAACTCCGCGACCTCGGCAATACCGTGCTCGTGGTTGAGCACGATGAAGAAACTATTCGCAGGGCAGACTATGTGATCGATCTCGGTCCCGGCGCGGGTCGCCATGGCGGCGCCCTGGTGGCTCACGGCACTCCGGAGGAGATCGTGCAGGTGCCCGAATCGCTCACGGGGGCCTACATTTCGGGCAGAACTCGTATTGAGATGCGTCCGGAGCGGCGCCAGACCAACGGGGCCGCGATCACCGTCCTCGGGGCGAGGCAGAACAATCTCAAGAGTGTGGACGTCACTTTCCCTCTGGGCGTGATGACGGTTGTGACCGGCGTCTCCGGCTCGGGAAAATCCACGCTGGTGAACGACATTCTCTACCGCGCTCTCGCGCAGAAACTTTACCGCTCCCGCGAAGAACCCGGAGCCCACAAGACCATCACCGGAACGGAAAATATCGACAAGGTCATTCGCATCGACCAATCGCCGATTGGCCGCACGCCGCGTTCGAATCCAGCGACCTACACGGGAGTCTTTGCCCAGATTCGCGATCTCTATGCCATGCTGCCCGAGTCGCGCGAACGCGGTTACAAGCCGGGACGCTTTTCTTTCAACGTTTCTGGCGGGCGTTGCGAAGCCTGCCAGGGAGAAGGCCAGCGGCGGATCGAAATGAACTTTCTCCCCGACGTTTACGTGTTGTGCGAGGTCTGCGGCGGCCACCGCTATAATCACGAGACCCTCGCGGTGAAATACAAAGGCCAGTCGATCGCCGATCTTCTCGAAATGCCGGTCTCCGACGCTCTGCCGATTCTGGAAAACATCCCCCTGGTCCGGCAGAAGTTGCAGACGCTGGTGGACGTAGGCCTGGGATACATTCACCTGGGGCAGTCGGCGGTCACGCTCTCCGGCGGCGAAGCCCAGCGCATCAAGCTGGCGCGCGAATTGAGCAAGCGGCAGACGGGAAAGACCTTGTATCTGCTGGACGAGCCCACCACCGGCCTGCACTTCGCGGATGTAAGTAAATTGCTGGAAGTGCTGCATCGCCTGACTGATCTGGGCAACACGGTCATGATCATCGAGCACAATCTCGACGTGATTCGCAACGCGGACTGGATCATTGACCTCGGCCCTGAAGGCGGAGAGGATGGCGGACGCATCGTGGCTCAGGGTACGCCCGAGCAGGTAGCGCGGAACAGGAAGTCATACACCGGGCAGGCACTGTCAGGATATTTCGCCAACGGCCATTTTTCGAGCGGCCACGTCAGCGCGCCCAGAGAAAAGACGTCGATTGCATAGCGTGGGGCGGACACTCCGGTCCGCCGCCGTTGCGGTTGGTGTTGATTTTGCAGTTGGTGCTGCTTTTGATTCTTTGCTTTTGATTTAAGTCTCAGCACTTTTCGACAAAGTCAAAAGCGCCGGACAAGAGTGTCCGCCCCACACGGGCAGATTTAATCGGCTGAAGGTACCGAAAACAATTGTCTTCATCAGATCATCCTCTCTCCGAATTGCAGATCGAGCCGCCGCTTGAACCCGTGGTCTTGCCGCCTGAGATTCAAATCAATCCCGGGGCTGAGAACCCGCCCTGGAACGGCCTTGATCTCCTCCTGATCGCTGTTGTGCTGCTGGTCTCGCTGTTTTTCTTCAGCTCGGTATCGCTGATCATCAATTTGCATAGCTCCACTTCAGGTATTTCCGCCGCCGAGTTGAGCAAGAGCCCCGGGCCGCTAGTGATTGTCCCGGCCATGACCCTCGCGTATATGGCGATGCTCATCGCCATGTATGGAGTGGTTAAACGTCGCTACCAGCGCCCCTTCTGGCAGACAGTGGGCTGGCGCTGGCCCGGCGACTGGTGGTTGGGATACGTCTTCGGCGGCGGGTTGCTGGCGATGGGGCTGGGACTCTTGTCGCGGTTGCTGCCTATCCCCAAGTCTCTCCCCATGGATCGTTTCTTCCAGGATCGGCAGGGCGCGTATCTCATGATGATTTTCGGTGTGGCGGTAGCGCCCCTCGCTGAAGAAATGTTGTTCCGGGGTTTTCTCTACCCTGTGCTGGACCGCTGGCTGCAAACTCTGTTCATGACGCCGCGCCAGATTCGCCGGGGCTGCATTTGGATTTTGATCCTGGCAGCGTGGGGTTTTCTCGAACACCGGCTTCCCCTGGCGGAATCTCTGGTGTTGGCGGCTCTAGCGTTTCTGGCGACGGGCGCTCTGTTCTTAGTGCGAAGTACGAAGCCCGGGGCACAGGCCAAACTCGTCTTGTTGCCGGGCGCCGCGCTGTTAGCCTGGGGTCTGGCCTCGCGATCGCTGGGGAATCCAGCTTTCGAATCAGTGACCATTGCCCTCGTTGTGCTCGCCATCGTGCTGGGAGCGATCAGCGCGGCACAGCCTGTCACGGCTTCGTCCGCCGGACGCTGGGGCAGAACTCTGGCTGTGCTGATTACAAGCGGCGGCTTTGCCATGGTGCATAGCGAACAGTTGGGCCAGGCCTGGGGGCCATTGCTGGTGCTGTTCGTCGTGGGCCTGGTTCTGACTCTTACCCGAGTGATCACTCGCTCCATCACCCCTGGCTTGCTGATGCACATGGGTTACAACCTCACACTCTTTACGTTGCTTTATCTGGGTACTGATCACTTCCGGCATCTGGAGCGTATGACGCAGTAATTAATCCCTTTCGGTAGAGACCAGGCTTGCTACGTCCTGCCGGCAACTTCGAAACCGGAGTTTGTTGCAGAGCGCCGCAGGTCAAGCACGTTATCGGCGTGATATCGTAGGTTTTCCATGTCCTCCGCGCGTCAGGATTTGTTGCGCCTGCTGGCCGCTAAGTCTTTCCGGCTGGGACAGTTCAAACTCTCATCCGGAGGCACCAGCGACTACTACGTCGACTGCCGCACTACCACGCTGGCAGCCAAGGGCGCGCGTCTGACCGGGCAGGTTTTTCTGGATGAAATTCGAGCGCGACAGTGGAAGCCCAGGGCCATTGGCGGCTTGACCATGGGTGCCGACCCGATTGTGGTGGCGGTCAGCATCGCGAGCGGGGACATCGAAGGTTTTCTGGTTCGCAAAGCCGAAAAGCAGCATGGCACCGGACGCCGCATCGAGGGCTTTCAGGAAAAAGGCGCGCGTGTGGTGATCGTGGACGATGTTTGCACCACCGGTTCATCAACCATTCAGGCCATTGAAGCGGTCCGCGAGTTCGGCTTTCAGGTGGTTGGAACGATGTGCCTGGTAGAACGTGAGGAAGCCGGCGGGCGCCCCAGCGTGGAGCAGGCTGCCGCCCCAGCGCCATTTGTTTCGATCTTCAAGGCGGCCGACGTCCGCCAGGAGCACTTGCTGCAGAACGATGAAACATCTCCGGGAATGCCTGCGGTAGGCGTCGGCTGCGAAATCTGCGGACGTCCCGCGGTGGTGCATAACCCGCGTATCCGTTGCGAAGCGCATAAGACTTAAAAGCGGCGTTGGTCCCGGGCCTTTGGCCGTCTGGAACCGGCATAGGCTGCGATGTAATTTTCTGCGGTGCGTGGCAAAGGACCAACGACCAAAGGCCAACGACTGCCCCTATGATTCAAACCCTCGAGTGGACCGATTCCGGCGTGCGCTTTATCGATCAGACCAAACTTCCCATGGAGGAGACTTACGTCACCTGCAAGACTTATCTTCAGGTTGCCGACGTAATTCGCAACATGGTGGTGAGGGGCGCGCCTGCGATCGGCGTGTCGGCGGCGATGGGCATCGCTCTGGGCGTAAAAAATTCCAAAGCTGAAAACGTGGGCGCGCTGAAGCATGAGTTCGACCAGATTTGTGACGTCATCGGTAAGACCAGGCCCACCGCGGTAAATCTCTTCTGGGCGATCCGCCGCATGCAGGACAAATTTGAACTGCTGCGCGTGCGCCCCCTGGCGCAGATCAAGCAGGCATTGATTGAAGAAGCCCAGCGCATGCACGCCGAAGACATTGCAGCCAACCAGGCAATGGGCAAGCATGGCGCGACCTTGATGCCTGCCAGCGGCGGTGTCCTGACCCACTGCAATGCAGGCGCGCTCGCCACCTGCGGATACGGCACCGCGCTGGGGGTTATTCGCGCGGCGGTCGAACAAGGAAAGAATATTCATGTCTTCGCGGACGAAACCCGTCCCTTTCTTCAGGGCTCCCGCTTGACCGCATGGGAGTTGATGAAGGACGGCATTCCAACCACGGTAATTTCAGACAACATGGCCGGGGCCATGATGAAGCAGGGGAAGATCAACGCCATCGTGGTGGGCGCGGACCGTATCGCCGCCAACGGCGACGTTGCCAACAAGATCGGAACCTATACGGTAGCGGTTCTCGCCAGGGAACACGGCATTCCATTCTATGTAGCCGCGCCGCTGTCCACCGTCGATTTCGAAACGGCAGAGGGTAGCGGCATCCCCATCGAGCAACGCGACCGGAAGGAAGTCACCCACATTGCGGGCAAACAAATGGTTCCCGAAGGTGTGGGCATCGAGAACCCCGCGTTCGATGTGACCCCCGCGAAGTACGTGACAGCGATCGTGACCGAAAAGGGAATTGCCCGCGCCCCTTACGGCGAGTCACTGCGTGAGCTGGTTTAGTGCTGTCAGGGTGTCGATCTGAGTGAGCCGGTGTGAGTATGCCGGTGTGGCCGCGGGCGACTCGCCCGTGCTCCACTGAACTTTCCGACCGGTATTTCCGTAACATATCGCAGGAGCAATTGTAAGGAGGCTCCGCCATGTTCACATTTCTTCTCTGGTGCGTTCTCTTCGTGGTTTGCTGGCCGCTGGCCCTGGCGGCGCTGGTTCTCTATCCGTTCGTTTGGATCCTTCTGCTGCCCTTTCGGCTGGTTGGGATCGCCGTCCATGGCGCGCTGGCGCTGGTGTGGGCAGTAGTGATGCTGCCGGCACGGCTGCTGAGCGCTCCATTCCGCATTTGAGAGAAACGAATTTCGGGTTTTCGGGAAGGTCGCGACGGCAAGGGCACGGTTCAGTCGTGCCCTTCGCCGAAAAGGCTGCAAGGAACTGATTGCTGACTGCTGATTGCTGACTGCCGAACTTCACTCCGGCCCCTGCATCCCCGCCTTCACCGCTTTCAAATCCAGATTGCGGATCAGCCTCAGCAACGAATTGGGATGCATCCCCAGCGCCTTAGCGGCCTCGATATAGTTTCCGCCGGCTTGCTGAAGTGCCTGCATCACCAGTTGTTTTTTCGCTTCTTTGATGGTGCTGTGATACGTGTCGGTCGAAGCTGGAGCCTCGGTGGCCTCTACAATTCCTTCAGGCAGATCGTCGGGAAGGATGGTATCGCTCGAACCCAGCACCAGCGCCCGCTCCAGTGCGTTTTCCAGTTCGCGAACGTTGCCCGGCCAGTCGTAGCTGGTCAGACATGCGACAGTGACGGGCGCCAGCGGCTTGATCCGCATGTTGCACTTGCGGCTGGCCTTGGCCACGAAATAATTTGCCAGCAGCGGTATGTCCTCACGGCGTTCGCGCAGCGCCGGCATGGTCAGAGTCACCACGTTGAGGCGGTAATACAGGTCGTTGCGGAAGGTGCCGGCCTTGACGGCGTCCGGCAGGCTGCGATTGGTGGCTGCGATCACGCGAATGTCCAACTTGATAGGGCGAGTGCCGCCGAGCCGCTCGAACTCGCGCTCCTGGAGCACGCGTAACAGTTTGGCTTGCAGGCCGGCGGCAAGTTCTCCAATCTCATCCAGAAATAGCGTGCCGCCTTCAGCGATCTCCACTTTGCCCTTTTTCTGCGAGGCCGCACCGGTGAATGCGCCCTTTTCATGGCCAAACAGTTCGCTTTCCAGAAGGGTATCGGCGATGGCCGCGCAGTTTATCGCCACAAACGGCCGCTCTGCGCGCGGACTGTTGCGATGGATGGCGTGAGCCACCAGTTCCTTTCCGGTCCCGCTCTCTCCCTGCACCAGCACCGTGGATTCCGTCGGAGCGACGCGGCGGATGAACTCGAACACCTTTCGCATGCCCGGACTGCTGCCGACCATGTTGTGTTCCAGTTCGATTTCAGCGCGCAGTTCCTGATTCTCCAGTCGCAGCTGCTCCCAGTGCCGTACGTTTTCGAACGCCAGGCTGGCGATGCCCGCGACCGCAGCCATCACCTGAAGGTGGGTCTCGTCGAACTTTGCCGCCGGACTGCAACTGTCCACATAGATCGCGCCCAGAACTTTGCCGGCAGCCATCAGCGGCACGCACAGCAGGCAGCTTACTTTCAATTCCGAAAGGGTTTTGACCTCGCGAAGAGCCTCGTGACCCAAAACGTCGCTGACCACCAGGCCGACGCGGTCTCGGAGGACGCGCTCCACCACAGTGCGACTGACCCGAACCGGATGGCCGGGCCCGCGTACCCGGTCCCATGCGGCGGTGGAGGCAAACTCCTCCGGGCGATCGCCCAGCAGTACGGCGCCGCGCTCGGCAGGGACGACGTCGAAGATGAACCCAAGGAGCTGCCACTGCAACGAGTCCTGATCGCGAATGCCGCCGATACCGGTGGCGATCTTCAGCAGCGAATTCAGATCGCGCGCCCACCGCGAGCTGGGAGGCAGGCCGGCTACGACTTTTTCCGGACGCAGGTAAAGCGAATCTTCGGCGCGAAGCAAAAGCGGGGGGCCGTCGAATTCAGTCGTGTCAGCGAACTCGACCGGATTCTTGTCGAAGTGGTTCCCGCCTTCCTCGATCAGGAAGATGAGCACTGAATCGCCGATAAATATCTGGTCACCGTGCCGTATCTGTTGCTGTTCGATGGGTACGCCGTTTACCAGGGTGCCATTGCGGCTTTTCAGATCGCGTATGGAAAACTCCCCTTTGCCATCCGGAATCAGAACGCAGTGCTTGCGCGATAACGAGGGATCGGCCACCCAAAGCTGGTTCGATGAGTCCCGTCCAATTGATACTTCGCCCTCCGGCAAGGGAAATGCGGAACCTTTCAAAGGCCCGCTGATGCCCAGAAGCCGGGGATTGATCTCCATCGCCATACTGGCTGTGTAGCACATATCAGGCCGCGCTGTACACGTAGCCTAAGTTTGGGTAATGAGTCAGCTTGAATCTCCCCTTCTCGTGATGGGGTCATCCTGAGCTTGCGAAGGAGCTAGCGCGCTGCGGACCCGCAGTTTGGCGGAGTCTGTGTCCATGCGCGCGGAATCCCTGCGACTCCGCTCAGGGCAGGCTCCCACCCGGTCCTGCACAGCGACCGACTAACCCAACGGCTGGCCCGATCTGCCTGCCATTAACACTTGGGTTAGCGAAAAAGCGGCTCGGACGCAAGGCAATTTCCATAACCAGGCTGCAAACTCGCCGCAACCCCAAGCCAGTCATGCAGTTGTGAACAAAGACAATCTCACTGTCGACATCCTCGTGTCTTGGCACGCCGCTTGCTTTAAACAAGTGCAGCAATGGTTATCAAAGCCATTACGAAAAGTTAGAGACGGCCGATAGCGAAACAGGCAAACGTCGTTAGCAATACCGGCTGCTCCTGATGGTTTCACCGTCTCGAATTTTAGGAGATTTTATGAAAAACCAACTGTTTGCACTTATCGGCTTGGGTCTGCTGCTGGCCACTGCATCGGCATACGCTCAGACCGGCGTGGTGAAGGCGAATGTTCCGTTCAACTTCATCGTCGACAAGACTCCCATCTCCGCTGGGCGGTACGTGATTCAACCCATCGGAACCATGAACTCAGGCGCCATGACCATCGAGAGCCCCGACGGGAAAACCATAAAGGCTTTCTTGCCTAACGATTGCGAATCGACACAGGCGCAGGAGACGACCAAGCTGGTTTTCCACCGTTACGGTGACCAGTATTTCCTGGCCCAGATCTGGACCGCGGGAAATGACCGGGGCCGCGAGCTGCCCAGGACAGAGCGGGAACGTGAAGTTGCTATGAGCTATCCCGCGCCTCAAGAGGTTGTTGTAGTAGCAGCGCTGCGTTAGATGCGTCCTCGGGGGAGGCGTACCTCTCGCGCAGCCGAGGAAAGAGGGGCACACATCGCGTGCCCCTTTTTTTGTCTCCTCGCATGATCCATCAAACCCACCAATAGTCCCCGACCATCCCATACAACTGGCGAGCTAACCCCGTGCCTGCTAACATCGCAGCAGATGGCCCGGTCTAAACGCAAACTGAAAACCAAACCAGCCTCGAAGAAACCTGCCGGTAAGAGTGTTTCAGGCAACGGCCGGCCCCGCGAACTGGTCATCATTACCGGCATGAGCGGATCCGGTAAAGCCTCGGTCCTCAAGGCTTTCGAGGATCTCGGCTTCTACTGCGTGGACAACCTCCCGGTAGAGTTGATTCCGCGCTTCGCCGAACTGGTGGGGCAGACTTCCGAGATCAGCCGCACCGCTCTTGTTGTCGACGTCCGCGAAGGCACCCAGTTGGAGGCCCTGCCCGCCATCGTGAAGTCGGTCAAGCGCCTGCTTCCCACCAAAGTCATTTTTCTGGAAGCTGACGAATCCATCTTGCTGCGCCGCTTCAGCGAAACCCGGCGGCCACATCCCCTGGGCACGGACTCTCCGGTCAAAGCATCCCTGATTGCCGAGCGCCGCCACCTCCGTTCCATTCGCGCCATCGCGGATCTGGTCATCGATACCTCCCGTTTCAACGTTCATGAACTCCGGGCGCACATCACCGACCGCTTCCGCAAGCACGAGTCGGACAAGAACATCCTGGTGTCGTGTGTCAGTTTCGGTTTCAAGCACGGAGTGCCCCACGACGCCGATTTGCTCTTCGACGTTCGCTTCCTGCCCAATCCCCATTTCGTTCCCGCGTTCCGGGCGCTCACCGGCCGGGATCCGAAGGTAGCCAGGTACGTCAGGTCATTTCCCCAGACCAAGGAGTTCATCGAGCGCATCTCGGAGCTGCTCATCTATCTTTTGCCGCACTACATCCAGGAGGGGAAAAGCTATCTGACCATCGCCTTCGGCTGTACCGGCGGCCAGCACCGCTCCGTCATGATTGCGGAAGACGTAGGGAAGCGCCTGCGCATGGCCAAGTACCGGGTGAAGGTAGAACATCGGGACAGTCCGAAGTAGCAGAGACCAGGCGTCGGACCTCAGACCGCGGACCTCTGCCCTGCACGTTCTTGTAGAGACGTAGCTACGCTACGTCTTGCGTGCAGCGAGGCACGACGTATCAGGCAACTTACCGGACAACCTGCATGAAGGCTAAATCTACGTCTCTCTAACGCGGAAATTGGGGGTACGGGAGGTATGCCAGGGCTGACGCAGGAGGCTCGACGTCCGACGCCTGACGCCCGCTTTTCAGTACAATAGGACCTTGCGATCCATGCCGATTCCATCAGGTACCGGCCTTCACTGGCTGCGCCTCGCGAGTCCCAGATGCGGCAACTGACCCGCCTTATACGGTACGTGCTTCCATACTGGTGGCAGTTGTTGTCTTCGATCTTGCTGATGGCGGCAGTCGGTTTGCTGGACGCCTTCCGGGTATTGCTGATCGGACCCATCTTCGACCGGGTCTTGAACCCCGGTTCACCCGAGCGTGAAATGCAGTTGTTCAAGGTGCCCTACAGCGGCACTACGATTTATCTGCATCAATTCGTTCCGTCCCATTTCCGCAATCCCTGGACCGTGGTTGCTTTCGCCCTCGTTGCCGCTACTGTCCTGAAGGGAATTTTTGACTACGCAGGAACTTACCTGGTGAACTATGCCGGTTTTGGCATGATCACCGACCTGCGCAATGAGCTGTACAACTCGATCCTGCGGCGTTCGTCCGCCTTCTACCAGAAGCACACCACCGGCACTTTGATTTCCACCATAGTGAATGACATCGAGCGGGTGCAGTTTGCCATGTCCAGCGTGCTGGCGGAATTCCTCCAGCAGCTGTTCACCCTGATCTTCACCGCCTTCGTGGTTGTGTTATTGGGCGGAAAGCTGGCGTGGGTCTTGCTGTTGTTTGTTCCGTTCATCATCTTCTCCGCAGGTCGAATCGGACAAAGAGTTCGCCAGACCACACGCAAGGGACAGGACAAGCTGGCCGACATTCAGAACATCCTTCACGAAACCATCACCGGCAATCGCATCGTGAAGGCATTCAGCATGGAGTCCTGGGAGATCGCCCGCTTTGCCAAAGCGGCGCAGCGCCTTTTCAAGGCCAATCTTCGCTCAGTGGCTGCGGCGGCGATCAGCTCTCCGCTGATGGACATTTTCGGCGCCATCGCCATCGCCCTGCTTCTGTTGCTTGGCCGCGAGCAGATCAATCATCACGTCTTTACCGCCGGGACCTTCCTCGCCTTCATCATCGCTGTCTTCAAGCTCTACGATCCGGTCCGCAAATTTGCTTTGTTCAACAACAATTTTCAGCAGGCCATGGGCGCGTCATCGGAAATTTTCCGGTTCATGGATACCGAAGACGACGTAAGAGAAAAGCCGGGGGCGAAACCCCTGCCACCCTTCGCCGGCAGCATCGCCTTCGAGAATGTGTGCTTCTCCTACGCAACGGACGGCGATGAGTCGCGGGAAATCCTGCGTGATATCAATCTCGAAGTGCGGGCCGGAGAAGTCGTGGCCGTGGTGGGATCGAGCGGCGCCGGCAAAAGTACGCTGGTGCATCTCATCCCCAGATTTTTTGATGTTACCGCCGGACGCCTGCTCATCGATAGCCGCGACGTGCGCGACACCACTCTCGCCTCGCTCCGTTCGCAAATCGGCGTCGTCACCCAGGAGACGGTTCTCTTCAACGACACCTTGCGTAACAACATTGCCTATGGCCGACCTTCCATCTCGCAAAAACAGGTGGAGGCCGCCGCCCGCGCCGCCTTGGCCCACGACTTCATTATGGAATTGCCCACGGGGTATGACACCATGATTGGTGAGCGCGGGGTGCGGCTCTCCGGCGGCGAGCGCCAACGCATTGCCATTGCCCGGGCCCTGCTGAAGAACGCGCCCATCCTGATTTTGGATGAGGCCACGTCGGCGCTGGACAGCGAGTCAGAGTCGCTGGTGCAGTCGGCATTGCAGAACCTGATGACCGGCCGAACCGTTTTCGTGATTGCCCATCGCCTCTCCACCGTGCGTCGAGCCGATCGCATCGTGGTGCTGGAAGGCGGAACCATTGCCGACATCGGTTGTCACGAAGAGCTGATGCAGAAGCTCGGAACTTACCGGCGGTTGTATGATCTTCAGTTCGCGGAGTCCGAGCCGCCAAAGGTGAACGCAGTCAGGTAACGGGATGGGCCCGAGTTTACTCGTGCCACAAGATGTTCGCAGAGATGTAGGTTTTACGTCTTTCCGGCAGCGTCGTAAAACGAGACGTAGCAAGCTACGTCTCTAAACAATAATGCCCATACGATCCATGACCGGTTTCGCGCAGGTAAAGGGTCAGGTCACCGACCCGCGAAATGACGTGCCGGGCAAGAGCCAGTTGGGCTTCACCTTATCGCTGAAATCGGTGAATCACCGCTTTCTCGACGTGCACTTCCGCATGCCTTCCGATAGCGATTCCCTGGAAATGAAATTGCGCCGTCTCTTGAAAGAGAAGCTGGCCCGCGGCCATGTGGAATTGACTCTGAACCTGGATCGCGGCGGCGGGGATACCTTCGCCTTGAACCGCCACATCGTGGGTGGATACATTCAGGCTTTTCGCGCCGCGGCAGCCGAGTTCAGCCTGGCCGCGGAACCCGACTTGAACGCGGTGCTGCGTATTCCAGGCGCACTGGATACGGCGTCGCTTCCTGCCGACGGCGCTCTGGAATCGTCGGTACTGAGCAAAGTGGGGGAACTCCTCGACCGTCTCAACCAGATGCGCGAGGAGGAAGGCCGAGGCATCGACCGGGAGTTGCGGGATCGCATGGCTCGTGTCGCGGCGGCTGCCCACGGTGTCGAAAAACATCGCGAGGCGGTATTGCAGACCTATATAGGCAGACTCAAGACCCGGATGAACGAGCTGATTGGAAGCCAGGTGGAACCGGAACGTCTGCTTCAGGAAGCCGCCCTGCTGGTTGACCGCAGCGATATCCAGGAAGAACTGGTCCGGCTGGATACTCACGTGAAACACTTCCTCGGGTTGCTTGAACAGGGCGGCGAGGTGGGCAAGAAGCTGGATTTTCTGTTACAGGAGATGAATCGTGAGGCGAACACCCTGCTCTCAAAAACTTCGGGTCTGGCGGGCGACGCGTTGAACATCACCGAGATGGGACTGGCGATCAAGACCGAGCTCGAAAAAGCCCGCGAACAGGTGCAGAACATCGAATGAGCGGAGTTTTCATCATTTCGGCGCCATCAGGCTCGGGCAAATCCACGCTGGTAAACAAGGTCCGCGAGATCGTGCCCGGGCTCAAGTTTTCCATCTCTTACACTACCCGGCCGCCGCGCGCCGGCGAGGAGAACGGGCGGGAATACTTCTTCGTCTCGCGTGCTGAATTTGAAGAAATGATGCGCAAGGATGATTTTCTCGAGTACGCCGACGTGTTTGGCCACTACTACGGTACCGCGCGCAACTTTCTGAGTTTGGCTCAACAGGAAGGAAAAGACCTTCTGCTCGACATCGATGTCCAGGGTGCGGCTCAAATCAAAGGCAAAATTCCTGAGGCGGTAAGTATTTTTATTCTTCCTCCCAATCGCCAGGAACTGGAGAAGCGGCTGCGCACGCGCAGTCTGGATGCCGAAGCTGTGATTCAGCGCCGGTTGGTCACGGCCTCCCGTGAGATTGAGAATTACGGGAAATACGACTATATTTTGGTGAACGACCGCCTGGACGAATCTATAGATGCGCTGAAGTCGATTCTGCTGGCGGAACGACGGAAGCAGGCCGGAGTCCACGGACAACGGCAAGAGTCCGCTGACGACACCAACCTGATGACGAAGGCGGAACGTTGCCGTCTGGAAAATGTGCGGCAGCGGTTGCAACCGATTCTGGCCTCGTTCGCGCAAGCTACGAGTGGGCGTTAAGCGGCAGGGGAGAACACAACAATGAAGTTGATTGAAGGGTTCGACAGTAATTATCGGTACATCCTGGTAGCCGCGCGGCGTGCACGGCAGCTCCAGGGTGGTGCGCCTCCCGTCATCGAAACGCCTTCCCGCAAACCGTGCCGGATCGCGCAGGATGAAATCAGGGCAGGCAAAGTTAAATGGGTGATCCCCGAAACCCCGCGCTCGGCCGCGGACGTTGCCGGTGAAATGCTGGAAAAGGCCCTGGCCAAAGAATCATGATTATAGATTGCAGATTTCAGATTGAGTTCAATCTGAGAACTGACATCGGAGAACTGAGAACCAAGAACTGAGAACTGAATTTTCATCTCCGGTCGACGTTGCAGATTTAAGCCCGCCTCCCCCGAGCGGTTCGATCTGAAATCTTCAATCTGAAGTCCGCAATCGATCATCTAATCACTCGGAAGCATTCCATGAAAGTCGCCCTCGGAGTCAGCGGCGGTATCGCGGCCTACAAAGCGGCCGAGGTGGTTCGCCTGCTTCAGGACCGCGGCATCCGGGTGCAGGTCATCATGACCCAGGGAGCGCAGCAGTTTGTCCGCCCTCTTACCTTCGCCGCGCTCTCCGGCGAAAAAGTCATCACTGAAATGTTTGCCGCGGGCGGAGACGAAAACTCCCAGCCCAATATTGACTCCGCCATTGAACACATTGCCGTCGCCCAATCGATCGACGCTCTGCTGGTCGTGCCTGCAACCGCCGACCTCCTTGCCAGGTTCGCGCAGGGTATCGCCAGCGATTTTCTGACGACGCTTTATCTGGCAACCACCGCTCCGGTAGTCGTGGCGCCAGCCATGAATGTGAACATGTGGAACCATGCGGCCACCCAGGCGAATCTGGAAATCCTGCGCACGCGGGGTGTGCGCATCGTCGAACCCGGTGATGGTTATCTGGCTTGCGGCATGACCGGTCCCGGCAGGCTGGCAGAGAACGACCTGATAATTTCGGCCGCAATGGAAGCGCTGGGCGCATCGCAGGAGCTCGCCGGCCAGACCGTTCTGATTACGGCAGGCCCCACGCGTGAAAAGATCGATCCCGTACGCTATCTCACCAATCGCTCCAGCGGCCGCATGGGATACGCTCTTGCCGAAGCCGCGTTACGGCGAGGCGCGAGGGTGCTTCTGGTGAGCGGGCCTACGAACCTGACGCCGCCGGGCGGAGCGGAGACGACTCGCGTCGAATCTGCCCAGCAGATGCTCGAGGCGACTCTCAGGCTCCTGCCCGAAGCCAGCATCGTGATCAAGACCGCGGCAGTTGCGGACTATCGCCCCAGGAGCGCGGCCGAACAGAAAATAAAACGTAAAGGCGCAATGTCCCTCGAACTGGAGCCCACCTTGGATATCCTGGCCGAGCTGGTTCGCAGTAAGCGCTCACAAGTCATCGTAGGGTTCGCCGCCGAAACCGAAAACGTCCTGGAAAACGCACGCAAAAAGCTGCTCGCCAAAGGGCTCGACGCGATTGTGGTGAACGACGTTTCGCACGAAGGCGTCGGCTTCGACTCCGACCGCAACGCCGTCACCATCATCACCCAAAGCGAAGTGACCGAAGTCCCGGAAACCACCAAGTGGGAAGTCGCGCAGCGCGTCCTGGACCAGGTAGCAAAATTGCGCAAAGTTGCCCAGACCACGTAGCCACCACAACCCGTGTGGGGACGGATCTTCGACCCGTCCATGCCGAGCAACGGTCGGCAGATCTGGAAGCACATCTGAATTTATGATCGCAGATTGTAGATTTCAGATTTGCACAGCCGCACCTCTGCTCGGAGAACTTCAATCTGGTATCTTCGATCGGAGATTCCAAATTCTGAAATCTAGATTCTGAAATCTGAAATCTGAAATCGCCCTTGCAATATGCCCCTCACCCCGCAGCTAAAACGCGCCCTCGCCGACCGCATCCGCTACTACAACGAACTCGGCATCTACGATTTCTATCGTCGCGACGGCGAGCAACAAATTCAAATCCAGCCAGAACAGCGAGAACCTTTGCCCAAAGCCAAAGCTGCCGCAATTATTCCGGTTGATCTGTTAGAGGCTGCCAGCCCCGAGTCATCACTCTCCGACCCAGCTCATGCGCTTCTTGCCATTCGTGAAGACATCGGCGATTGCACTCGCTGCCGTCTGGCCAAGCAGGGTCGCCAGCAGATCGTCTTCGGCGTGGGCAATCCGCGAGCGGAGTTGATGTTCATCGGCGAGGCTCCCGGAGCCGATGAAGACATTCAGGGTGAGCCCTTCGTAGGCCGAGCCGGCCAGTTGCTCAACAACATGATCAAGGCCATGGGCCTGAGCCGCGAAGAGATCTACATCGCCAACATAATCAAATGCCGGCCGCCCGGCAACCGCACTCCGGAGCGCGACGAGTGCGAAACCTGCTCTCCGTTCCTGATGCGCCAGATCGCCGCCATCAAACCGAAAGCCATCGTCGCCCTGGGCGCGATCGCTGCCAAGACCCTGCTTGCCATCAACGCCCCCATGATGGAGCTGCGCGGTAAATGGTATGACTTCCGTGGCACCAAGCTGGCAGTGACGTACCACCCAGCCTTCCTGCTGCGCGATCCCCGCCAAAAGAAAGAAGCCTGGAAAGATCTGCAGATGGTGATGAAAGAGCTGGGTCTAAAAGCCCCCACCCAAGCCACAAAAATGTAGGCGCAAGCGTCCCGCTCGTGCAGGAAGCTAGTGTGCAGTTAGTCTTACTCAGGTTTTGTTTTCACTGTCAGCAACACGGCCTTAGCGTGCACAGCGCGGGCAGCGTCGATCGCGCTAAGTGCATCCTGCCAGGACAAATTTGAATCCACCTCGATGTACACTACCCATACCGAGCGCTTGCTCAATTCCGCCTTTAGGCCACTGTTCAACTCCTCCCACGATAAATGCCTCGAGTTCAGAAACAGCTTGGATGGCAAGCCTGGACGGGCACCTTGAAGTCTGAGCACCAGCGGCTCAACCCAGCGATCGCTGTCCTGTGCAGGTGGGACATGTTGCATCACAGAAACTATGACTCCATCAGAGTGGTAGCGCCACTCCTGATAGAACACAATGTGAAGCATAATCAGCCAACTTAAGAACAGGGCGCACACCAGCCCAAAAGATGGCAAACCAGAAATCGCCGGCTTTAACCGCAGCTTCTGGGCCCATTGAAAATGTGGGCTGATGGATTCAGACTCGGTTATGCTGGTGATCGCCAGCGATCGGTTTTCGTAATATCCAAGAGCGAAAAATGCCAGCAAGCTTGTGCCAGCGGAAGTGGAGAGCAGCGAGAACCAGAGTACCGGCGTTGTGGAATCTTCATACTCGCTCTTGTTCGTGTAGATTCGCAGTTTGGGATGGCGAGGACTGAGGCAGCTTCCATCAGACAGGACCTGCAAATCAAGGTCGTAAATACCTTTCTCGCTATCGAAGCCACCCATATAGGTATTTACAAACCCCTCGTCCCAGCTCGCAACCACTTGTCCGTAGTGGTGCAGATCCCAACGTGCCTTGAACAGGTTGTAGGAGACGCATTGCGGGTCAATCGGAACGTATTCGTCAGAGCCTAGCCAAACCTGGTAACCGCCCTTAACGTTGATATGGAATGGTCCGGTTTGAATCCGCCCAGGAGCAAGAGAAACCGGCATATCAACTGCTGTAAAAGTTCGGGTAGCCATCCAGCTCTGGATGCAGATGAACGAAGCGATTCCCAGGAGTGTGAGCCCGAGTCCAACCCACGCCTCCAGTTGATTCGGCGAACCTATGGCGAGTCTTTGTTCACACCGAGAAGTTGGCGGTCCGTGACCTGTTTGCAGCTCTCCGGATTTCGGCCCTGGTGAAGTCAGAGAAATCCGCTCGGCTCGCTCACGACACAGCGCAATCAGCTGAAAGATCGCAGTGCCTGCCAGCAGAATCAGGCCGGACGGAAAAAGAAGAATGGAAAAGAAACTTATTTCCGGTACGAGATACTCGACGCCACCGGCGTAATGCGATATGAAATCAAAGGTGAGTCCAGCCAGAAGGAGATAGATACCAAGTCGTGCTGAAAGCGGTGTCCGCACTACTCTGTTCTGACTCCCGCAAGGGGGCGAAAGTTCCGTTGGGATGCGGGGTCAGCATTCAGCCGGGTGCCCCATGTCTCGTGTTTCTTGCGAGACAGGGGCCTTATCCTCAGCCCTTCCTGTCTGCCAGCATCACAGCCCGCAGCGCCCGGTTAATCCTCGTCTGGTAGCCTCGCCCCTGAGCCTTGAACCAGGCAATCACGTCTGCATCCAGACGCAGCGTCACCGGCTTCTTGATCGGCCGGTACATCTCCGCCATCTCGGGAGATCGCCTCAGTTCCTCGGCTGCGGCTCGAATGCGGGCGATCCTCCCACTCTTCGCAGTTTTGCTCCGTCTCTTCGTTTTCATGGACATACCCTCATTGTACATACAACGCAGCCAGTACAAAATGTTCCGCGTGGAACACTTCTCCGAGTTGCCGATGCCAGCGATCCGGCCGATGCGATTCCAGATGTTACGATGCCCTTGCGCCTTCGGAAACGCGGACGCCACTCCCCATGCCTGGATTCTGCGATGTAGCCCTGCCCGTGCCGCTGGACACTGCGTTCACGTACAGTGTCCCCGACGGGTTGCAGCCGGTGGTGGGCGGACGTGTGCTCGTACCTTTCCGCCAGCAGCGCATGTCTGGGATCGTCACCGGCCTGCACGATCGCAAGCCGAAAGTCGTGACCAAGAACGTCATCAGTGTGCTCGACTCAGCGCCGGTGCTTGATGAGCCGCTGATTCGCCTGGGTCAATGGATCGCCGACTATTATCTGGCGCCAGTCGGTGAAGTCTTCCGCACCATGTTGCCGCTGGGGGCGGAATTCAAGCGAGCTATCGCCTATCGCATCACGGAAGACGGTCAAACGGCTCTACACCTTGCAGGGATGTCAGGATCGTCGGCGCGTTCCCGGAAGACCCCCGAGGACCAGTTCGCCGAGTTCCGTGTGCTTGAGTATCTGATGGAACGCGAAGCCACTCGAGAGGAAAGCTTGCGGGGCGCTACCCGTGCGTCGAAGGCGCTGCTGGCGGGCATGGTACGAAAAAAATGGATTGCCCGCGAAGATATATCTGACGCGCGTGACGCGGCCCGCACTGTGAAGTTTGCATTTCTCAAAGCTGTGGAAGGCAAGCTCAACGCCAACCAGCAGACGCTGGTCGATACCCTGGCCGCCACGGGAGGAAAAGCGCCGGTGGATGCCCTGCAGTCGCTGGAGATCCCGCGCACTACGCTGGGGACGCTGGTGAAGCGAGGGCTGGTGGAGATTGTCGAAGAGGCGGCCGGGTTCACCGTTTCCGGCAAGCGCTCCCGGCACAAAATGTTTGACTTCCAGTTCAACTCGGCGCAAGAGGCGGGGCTCGCATCGATTCAGGAACGTGTGCGAGCAGGCAAGTTCTCCGGCATGCTGCTTCATGGTATTACGGGATCGGGTAAGACCGCGATTTATCTGGCAGCAATGCGTTCGGTGCTTGAGGCGGGGCGCTCGGCCATCCTGCTGGTCCCGGAGATTGGATTGACTCCGGCGGTGGCGGCTGATTTGCATCAACTCTTCGGAGACGAAGTCGCTATTTTGCACTCGGCGTTATCTGACAAAGAGCGAGCCGAGCAGTGGCACCGCATCAAGCGCGGCGAGGCTCGCATGGTGGTGGGCACGCGATCGGCGGTATTCGCGCCAGTCTCCGACCTGGCGCTGATGATCGTGGACGAAGAGCAGGATCCTTCTTACAAACAAGAGGAGATGCCGCGCTACCATGCGCGCGATGTCGCAGTGGTGCGAGCCAAGATGGCGAATGCAGTAGTGGTATTGGGGTCGGCCACGCCTTCGCTCGAGTCGTACTACAACGCCAAGAAAAACAAGTACACCCTGCTCGAGCTGCCCGACCGTGTGGAGAAGCGCCCGCTCCCCGAAGTCGAGATCATCGACATGCGCCAGGAATTTCAGGAGACCGGAAACGAGCAGGTGATTTCGCGCAAGCTGGCGGAAGAAATCAAGGAACGGCTGGAGAAAAAAGAGCAGGTCATGGTTCTGTTGAACCGCCGCGGATATTCGCCTGTGGTGTTGTGCCGGGCTTGCGGCAAGACACTGGAGTGCAAGAACTGCGCCATCGCCATGACCCATCACAAGCGGTCGCGGCGCATGGAATGCCACTATTGCGGCTACACTGCGCCAGTGCCGAAAGCCTGCGTTCACTGCGGCAGCGAGTATGTATATTTTCTCGGCACCGGTTCCGAAAAGCTGGAAGAGTTGCTGCACGGAATGTTTCCCCAGGCACGCATTGGACGCCTGGATCGCGACACGGTGCGGGGCCGCGAAGATTTTGAGCGCGCCCTGAATGCGCTCGATGAGGGTGAGCTCGATCTGCTGGTGGGGACGCAGATGATCGCCAAGGGCCACGACATCCACGGCGTCACGCTGGTGGGCGTGGTGGGAGCCGATATGGCCCTGGGGTTTCCCGATTTTCGGGCGGCGGAGCGCACCTTCCAGTTATTGACTCAGGTCGCGGGACGTGCGGGGCGTGGACAAACGCCCGGCAAGGTGGTGCTGCAAACCTATTTCCCGGATCACTATGCAGTGCAGTACGCCGCGCAACATGACTTCATGGGCTTCTACGAAAAAGAACTGCGTTTTAGGAGCTGGATGCACTATCCGCCTTACAGCGCACTGGCCAACGTGCTGGTGCGCAGCAACAAGCTCGACGAAGCCCTGCGCTGGTCGGGCACTCTGGGGAAATGGTTTGAGAAGACCCGTCATGAAGGCATTCGAGTGCTGGGGCCGGCGGTTGCTCCGATCCTGCGTCTGAAGCAGGACTATCGTTATCATTTTGTGGTGAAGTCAGCCAGCCGGGAGAAGCTGAACGCTCTTCTAAGAGCGATGCTGGCTTATGCAGCGCAGCAGAAAATTCCGCGAACGCAGGTGATTGTCGATGTGGATGCGATCTGGTTGATGTGAGAAGTCGCTTTCTGGCTCAGTCCTCAGTTTTCTTCCGCGGGCGTACGGCGATGAGATTTGCAGGCGTAAGTGCTTGAGAGGGGCCTGGTTGAGGAAATCAGTTTTCAGTTTTTAGTTCGCAGTTCTCAGATGTTTCGAGATCAGAAAGTCTTTTACTACCTGCTTGACGTCGCGATGCTGGCCGTCCACGGCGTAGTTGAGCTGGCGCATATCGTCGTCGGAAATCTTTCCTGCGAGGGCACTCAACGCATCTCTGACCTCGGGGTGCAGTGCCAGCATTTCCTGTCTGATGACGGGCACGGCTTCGTAGGGTGGGAAGTAGTGCTTGTCATCCTGGAGGACGAATAGATCGAGTGCGGGAATCAGGCCATCGGTGGCGTTGCCGGCCGCGAGGTCGAGTTGTTTGTCTTTCAGAGCACGGGCGAGCAGACCGAGATCCATGATGCGCGGCGACTCGGCGAATCGCAGGCCGTAGGTGGCCGCGAGCCCCTTATAGCCGTCGGGGCGTTCCATGAATTCGTAGCCGAATCCGGCGCGCCATTTTGGTGTGTGCTGCGCAGCCTGCGAGATTGTCTTCAGACCCAGCTGGCGGGCATCTTCCCCGCGAATTTCGATCGCGAAGGTGTCATTGAAGCCAAACGTCTGACCGACCTCCAGATTGAATCGCTTTGCGTATTCGGTTTTGACCTGGTTATAAACCTGTGCGGGATCACTTGAAGGCTGCGCTTTGAGAATTGCAGTAAGCGCGGTGCCGGTGTATTCCGGATAAATATCGATGCGGCCTCCGAGAATTGCCTGATGGCAAATGTAGCTGCCGGCAAGATAGAAGCGGCGTTCGACCGGAAGATGAGTTTTGCTTTCGATCTGCTGGGCGATGATTTCACCGAGAACGAGTTGTTCGGTGAAGTTTTTGGAGCCGATGACGATACGGTCGGCGCGGGGAGGACCGCACGCGCTTAGCAGCGCGACGAAGGCGAGGCCGGAAATTGCGCGAGCTAAATGCATGGGTCCTTCGCTGCGCTCACGATGACACCCTTTGACCAATTAGCGTGGGCTTAGTCGCTTCTCCAGCCATCCCAGGCTGATGTCGGCAAGAATAGCCAGGGCGGCGGCGGGTATCGCACCGGCCAGGATGACCTGATTGTTCACCATTGCCAGGCCACGAAAAATATATTCGCCAAGGCCGCCCGCGCCAATGGCGGCGGCAATGGTAGCGAGGCCGACCGAAATCACTGTCGCGACCCGCACGCCGGCGATGATCACTCCCAGTGCCAGCGGCAACTCTACCTGCCAGAGCAGTTGACGATCGGTCATGCCCATGCCGCGCCCGGCTTCGACGACAGAGCGGTCAACACCTTTGATTCCAGTGTAAGTATTGCGAATGAGAGGCAGGAGCGCGTACAGCGTGAGTGCGAGGATGGCGAGACGATCGGCACGGGCGCCAATCCAGGGCGCGGGCAAAAGAAATCCGAAGAGCGCAAGGCTGGGAACAGTCTGAATGATGTTGGCTCCGCCGAGCACGGGCTTTTTCAGCACGGGCCAGCGCGTGATCAGGATGCCGAGGGGGATTCCAATCAGCACGGCGAGCACGATGGACGCGCCTACCAGCCAGAGATGTTCGCCGGTGAGCTCCAGAACTTCGGTGTGATTCTGGCGGATGAACTGAAGGACGTTCATGATCGACCTCGCGAGTGATTGCGGTTGAAGTCTGCGGTTATTCTCCGAGGGCGGGACGCTCTCGGGGCAGCCGGCGGGCCTGCCCTGAGCGCAGTCGAAGGGACGCAGGCGCTACTTTGATTCATCGCGGCCTCCGGGGGCTTGTTTTGAAGGCATCGACATAGGCCGCGACCAGGGGATTGGAGGAGTGCAAAAATTCGTCGGGGGTGTGGGTGGCCACAAGTTGGCCTGCTTCCATCAGTGCGATTCGAGTTCCGAGTACCAGGGCTTCGCGCAGGTCGTGGGTCACGAAGACGACGGTTTTTCCCAGCCGCTGCTGCAGGGCGAGGAATTCGCGCTGCAACTCGGCGCGGGTGATGGGATCGAGCGCGCCGAAAGGCTCGTCCATCAAGAGAAATGACGGATCGGCAGCCAGAGCCCGGGCCACGCCAACTCGCTGCCGCTGACCCCCTGAAAGTTCACGTGGATACCGCGATGCCAGTTGTGACTCAAGACCGACGAGTTGCAGCAGTTCCTGAACCCGTTGCTGAATACGTTCGGAAGACCAACCTTCGATCTGAGGCACCACGCCGATGTTGCGAGCGACAGTGAAGTGGGGGAAGAGGCCGATTTCCTGAATCACATATCCGATCATGCGGCGCAAGCGGATTACATCCCAATCACGGACAGAGCGGCCGTCGACGTGAATCTCTCCTTCGCTCTGTTCCAGCAAACGATTGATGAGTTTGAGGGAAGTGGTCTTGCCGGAGCCGCTGCGACCAAGGAGGACCAGGGTTTCGCCGCGAAGGACTTCGAGATTCAGGTTGCGCAGGAGGTCGTAGCCGGTTTCGAGGCGATAGGAGACGTTACTGAATTTGATGGCTGGACCGTTAGTGGCTGAACCGTTGCTGAGGGAGTCGTTCATTGTTCAGGCTATTTCTCGCCTCTAAGGCAGATGCGATACGGTGAGGGCGAGACCCCCTCACGACTGCCGCCGCTACTTTACTTCGTAAGCGGTGGGCGGCAGGCCGGTAATGCGGATGCCGGAGTGGCCTTTCAGGCGAATATTCAGGCCGATCAGCAGCGCGGTGATCTGTTCCAGGATGCGCGCATTTTCCAGTTTGCCGCCGTCAATGGCGCGTACGCCGGGGATTTTCGCGGCCAGCGTTCTCACCGTCTTCAAGGCGGCTGGGTCGTCGCTGCAAACGATCACATCGCAGTCAACCACCTCATCACTGTTCAACACGTCCGCCGAAGTGTTGTGGAACGCCGCCACAACTGAAACTCCCTGGGGTACGAGTTCGGCGGCCTGCTGCGCCGCCGAGCCTTCCCATATGCCGAGAGTGCGGGTAGCGCGTCCGCCGACACTGGCAGCCAGAGGAACGGTGGTGTCGACTAAGATGCTTCCGGGACGGATTGCCGTCCTGATTTGCTTCAGCAGGGGACAATGGCCCTCAAACGGGATTGTGAGGACCAGCAGATCAGCGGCGGCGCAGGCGGCAATGTTGTCTTCACCCGAAATTGTCGCGTTGCCGTCAAGCGCTGCATGGATTTTGGCCGCCGCCTCGCGTGCGCGGCCTGCGTCCCGCGACCCGATGATCACACTCTCGCCGGCGCGAGCCCAACGCAGCGCGAGTCCGAAACCCTCGGCGCCGGTGCCGCCCAGGATGGCGATGGTTGGCATGGCTAGGCCAACTCCATCATGCTGGTCTTCATCATGCGAACTCCGGCTCAAGCGTTTCCTCGAAAGTGGTTGGCCCGAGTGGCAGTTTGATGTTGATTCGCGTGTAGGTAGTGTTGCGCTCGGCGGGGATGCGTCCCGTCTCGAGAATCAGCGACTGGAATTCCTCCGCACTGGTGTATTGACCTGCTGTGGCGCCGGCTTCGCGCGAGATATTTTCTTCCATCAAGGTTCCGCCGTAGTCGTTGGCGCCGGCGTGCAGACAGAGTTGCGACAGGCGACGGTTCAGCTTTACCCAAGACACCTGAATATTGTTGATGGCACCCGCCAGCATGATTCGCGCCAGGGCGTGGATCTTGAGGTGTTCGGCCAGGGTCGGACCGGGTCGTGCTATCCCCTGCTGAAACAGAAGCGTGTTCTGGTGCACGAAGCCCAGGGGCACGAACTCGGTGAAGCCTCCGGTTTGTTCCTGAATTTCGCGAAGCAGCAAAAGTTGATTGACCCAGTGAGCCGGGGTTTCCACGTGCCCATACATCAGGGTAGAGGTGCTGCGAATGCCACACTGGTGAGCGGTCCGGATCACTTCTTTCCACTGGGCAGTCGAGAGCTTGTTGCGAGAGAGCACGAAGCGCACGTCATCATCAAGAATTTCGGCGGCAGTTCCGGGGAGAGTGTCGAGGCCGTTGTCCCTGAGCATCTTCAAATAGTCCGGCAACGGCATGCCGGTGAGTTCAACGCCGTAGACAATTTCCATCGGAGAGAAGGCGTGGATATGCATTCCCGGAACGGCTTGTTTGATGGCGCGCAGGATGTCGCGGTAGTAGAAAGGCGGCAGCCCGTGCGGCAGCCCGCCTTGAATGCAGACTTCAGTCGCGCCCAGTGCCCATGCTTGAGTCGCTTTTTGCGCCATGGTTTCGAGGCTGTGAAAATAGCTGTCGGCTTCGCGGGGGCCGCGGCTGAAGGCGCAGAATTTGCAGCCGACGAAACATACGTTGGTGAAATTCATGTTGCGATTGACGACGTAGGTGACGAGATTGCCGACCAGGTCTCGGCGCAGCATGTCGGCGGCTACGAGCAGGGCAAGCAGGTCATCGCCTTGGGCGTTCGCCAGCAGCAGGCATTGTTCACGCGTGAGCACGCTGCCATCCTGTGACGCCATGACCTGATCGAGCGCGTTGCCCAGTTCGGACGAGGCATTCGCCGCAATCGCCGCCCACTCCAGGGTGGAGAAATTTTCCAGTTCGGAATCGCTTAAAGCCCGAGTCACAAACTCCTCCTTGGCACAGCGTTAGCGAAATAGATCCATTGCCGCCGGGCGGATCAAGTCCCGGGCGGTGCCTCGGCCGGGCTGATAGGCGAACCCTCGAATGATACATGCTGGAGTGCGAGCTAGCTTGCCGCAGACCAGGCCGGCAGCGCAGGCCAGTTGATCGGCATCGGCATCGACGCTGGCCTGCAGCTTGTAATTGTGCGGATCACGGCGTCCGCGATAGTCGTGTAGAGCCTTCATGCCGGCCACGCCGATGGCGACTTCGGTCAGCCCTTCCCGCCATGGCCTTCCGAAAGTATCTGTGATGATGACGGGGATGGAAAGGTGTAGAAGTTTCTTCAGCGCGGCATGAATCCTGGCGGCGGAACGGTCGGGGTCCCTGGGTAGCAGCAGAGCGTGGTGGCCGCCGTCGACATTGGAGACGTCAACCGCGCTGTTGGCGCAGATCAGGCCATGGCGGGTCTCAGTGATCAAGACTCCACGTTTGCGGCGTACGATGCGACGGCTTTGGGTGATGGCCAGCTCAATGACACGGGCATCCAGACCATAGCGGCGCGCCCAGTTGCGGGTAGCAGCGGACGGCGTGATCGTTGCCAGGCCCACGAATTGACCTTCCACCTTGGAGACGATTTTGTGTTTGATGACGAGAATGTCACCGGGGCGGAGGCGTTCATTTTGATGTTTTAGGGTTTCGAGGAGCAAGGTGGGGAGTGAATCGCCGGTTTGGACCTCGGCGTCGAGAGGAAGGGGAATGATTTGGAGGGCCGAGGCGGTGGGGTAGGGCCGTTTCTTTCGACCCCGCGGGGCTTGGTCGTTTTTCTGACTCCACCCATGGCTTACGCCGTGGGCTACAGCCCTTTGCCCCTCTGGAGCTTTGGTTCGCTTCGCGGATGACGATTTACTCATTCGCGGCCAGCGGTAGCTCTGCGAGGTCCCATTGGCGGATGAGGCGTTGCGAACGGGTTTCGCCGGGAGCGGCTGCGAGCGCGCGCAGGTCCTCCGGGTTGTCGACATCAAGCGCAATGCCCGGCAATGAGAGTACGACGCAGGGCTTACCGGTGGCCTGGGCTGCGGCGTAGTGCGGCTTGAAGCTGTCGTTGCCGAAGCGCGCGGGGAACAGGCTGGCGGGAGTGCGAAAAATGGCGTTAGTGCCGCGTCCGTCGGCGGCGGGAACAAGTACCGAGCCTTCGGAAGGCGCGGCGGCGATGATCCTTTCGAGTTCCCAGGATTGGGTAAGCGGAATGTCACCGGGAATGACGAGGGTGCTTTGAATTCCGTGCTCCTGGCAGAAACGGGTCGCCGTTTCGATGGCGTCGGTTTCGCCGCGGTTGGCATGGTCGGCAATCACAGTGAAGTGAAATTGACGAGCGAGCTGAAGGGCAAAGGGGTCGCTGGTGACGATGCCGACTTCGGGATGATCCGGCCAATTTGCCAGGGTTTCGAGAATATCCAGCAGCATGGATTGGGCGAGTTCCGTGCGAGTTGGCTGGTCGAGAATGGCGGCGAGGCGTTGCTTGGCACCCGCGAGATTTTTGACCGGGAGCAGAATCATGGAACATCCGAGCCGGCGTGGGCGGCGCTTCCGGCGGAGAGCCCTTCGGCGGAAAATCCCTGGCCGGAAAATAAAGACAAGACCTGCCGGGCGAGATCAGCTTTTTCGGTGATGGTGCTCATGACGGTGTTGGCGCAGTGGACGCGGAGCCCGGATTTCCGCAGGTCTTCAGCGGCCTTGGCGTCGCGATGATCGACTACCAGGATATCCAAAAAGTCTTTGTACGCCTGAGCCACACCGGCGATGGAAACGGGCAGGCCCTGTGCCGCCATCAGAATATCCGCGGGTCCCGACACCGACTTGGTGCCAACAATGGGGCTGATGGCGGCGACCGGGGCGTTGGTTTGCTTCAGTGCGTCCATGATGCCGGGAACGGCGAGGATGGGGCCAATACTGGTGATGGGATTGCTGGGAGCGAGGAGCACCACGGTGGCCGACAGAATGGCGTCAGTCACGCCCGGAGCGGGTTCCGCTTTCTCGGCTCCTGCGAAGCGAACGGAATTCACCGGATCCTGATACCAGCGTTGCACGAAATATTCCTCGAAGCTCAGATCTCCGGCAGGCGTGTCGACCCGGGTTTCCACGCGGGCGTTGCACATGGGAAGGATCCGGGCCTGTACGCCCATCCTGGCAGCGACGGCCGCGGCAACTTCAGTCAGAGTTTTGCCTTCCTTCAATAATTTTGTGCGCAGCAGGTGGACCGCGAGATCGCGGTCGCCGGCGTGAAACCAGATGGGCTCTCCCAGTTCACCCATTGCCTGAAGGCAGAAGAAGGTATCGCCCTTTACTCCCCAGCCGCGCTCCTTGCTGAGCAGTCCGGCGAGGACGTAGGTGATGGAGTCGAGGTCGGGGGAGACATAAAGGCCCCACCACTCCAGATCGTCACCGGTATTTACGATGATGGTGAGATCTTTGGCGGGAACGATCTGGCGGAGGCCGTCCACAAACTTGGCGCCGCCGGTGCCTCCGGTGAGCACGACAATCATGCGGCCTTTGTCCTCCCCGCGTAACCTTCGCGATCCGCGGCAGCCCGGACCTTTTCCGAGAGCAGGCCGGGTCGCGCAGTGACCGCGGCCAGGAATTCAGGATAAACCGGAAGGCGCTGGCGAAGAATGTATCCTCTTGATTCTGTCCGCGACTGAAGGTGCTGCAGGTGCGGCCAGGGCTTTTCCGGGTTGATGAAGTCGGGCGTCAGCGGCGAAACCCCGCCCCAGTCGTTGATTCCCGCGTCCAGTAATTCGCCGTAGTAGGGCGCGGAAAGATTGGGTGGAGCCTGGATGTTGACCTCCGGCATGAGCAAGCGTGCGACGGCGACGGTGCGCAACATCTCGCCGCGCGTGGGCTCCGGCCAGTCTTGCATTGGAATCCCGGGCTTGGCGCGGAAGTTCTGCACGATCACTTCCTGGATGTGGCCGTAACGCCGGTGTAATTCGCGAATAGCCAGCAGCGTGTCGAGGCGGTCTTCTGGAGTTTCACCGATTCCGATCAGCAAGCCGGTGGTGAAGGGCACGGATTGTTTTCCTGCTTCTTCGATCGTGCGCAGGCGTTTGGCGGGTACCTTGTCAGGCGCATTATCGTGGGCTCGGCCGGAGCCAAGCAAAGATATGTTGGTGGTTTCAAGCATCAGCCCCATGCTGGGAGAAACGGCAGCCAGACGGGTGATCCACTCGGCGCTAAGCAGGCCGGGGTTGGGGTGCGGCAGAAGAGTGGTTTCACGCAGAACGCGTTCGCACATCGATTCCAGATAATGCAGGGTCGAGTTGTAACCCAGGTAGCGCAACGTCGCCCGCATTTCGGGGAATGCCAGCTCCGGCTTGTCACCCAGGCTGAACAGCGCTTCGGTGCAGCCCATTTTTTCGCCCGCGCGCGCGACTTCAAGAACCTGATCCGGAGTCATGGTGTGGGCTCCGGGTTCGCCCGGATCGCGACGGAAGATGCAGTAGCCGCAATAGTCGCGACATAAATTGGTCAACGGGATGAAGACTTTGCGGGAATAGGTGATGACCCCGGGTTTGAAGCGCTGCTTGGCTGCCAGTGCCGCTGCGAGCAGAGCGGGGAGTTCGTCATCGGTGCAATGTAGAAGCCGGCATGCTTCCTCGCGAGAAACAGGCATGCCATGACGCAGTTCGTCGAGGAAGGTCGCCGACGAAGCGGGCGTTGTTGTTATGGCTTCTTTTACGGTCACGCTTGCCGACCTCGCCAGCTTGGGAGAATTGAACTGGGGCGGGCAGCGGATTCTGAGCCTGCGGCGGGGAAAGCAGGTCCCTCCACCTCACGCGCTGCGCTTCGCTCCGGTCGGGATGACAGAGTTTGCATGGTCTGACTGAATAAGCTCGACTGAATGCTCGGAATCTAATTGAGAATGATACATGAGGCGGATCGGCAACGCCGGGTAGCCGTTTTCGCGGATCATTGCGTGGGATGATATAAGACGATGGGGATTTCAGGGTTCTCAATGAGCGTAACGTCAGCAGAATTCCGCCAGGCTCTGGGATGCTTCGCGACCGGAGTGACCGTCATTACGGTGGACTTCGAGGGCCAGGTACAAGGCATGACTGCCAACGCCTTTGCCTCGGTCTCGCTCGATCCGCCTCTGGTGCTGGTTTGCGTAGACCATCGGGCGCGTACCCATGCTCACCTTCATGCCAAGAAGCGATTTGGGGTGAATGTGCTGGCGGAAGATCAGCAGAACATTTCGGAGTACTACGCCCGCGCCGCCCAGGATCATGGGCATGCGGAGCGCGATGCGGGGGCACGCTTTGACCGGACTGCGCACGGTACGCCGGTACTGAACGGGGCTCTGGCGTATCTGGAGTGTCGACTGCACACGGCGCAAGACGCGGGGGACCACACAATTTTTATCGCTGAAGTCGAGGAAGTCGTGGTGCGCGACGGCGATCCCTTGCTCTACTACCGGGCGCAGTACAGAAATATTCAGGGCTCCGAATCGAAGCGATAAAAGTTGTGTGGCGCGGGCGCTCTCGGCCGCGGGGTTTGGCGTTCGGAATGCTCCCCGGACAGCCGAGGGCGGCTGTCCCCACGTGGTCTGGGGAAAAATCTTCACAGTATTCATTAAACGATCCTCGTTAGAAAGAGAGGCTGAATGGCTAACCGGAGACAGTTCATGCGCACCCTGTCGGGTATGGCGGCGCTCAGCGTAACCACTGATGTCAGCAGCCTGGGGCGAATGCGATGGCTGCGAATGGCCGCCGCTGTGCCCGATACAGGCGCGCACGACCGGCTGCAACCGGATTGGTATCGCCGCAAGATTGCCCAGGTTCAGGCGAAGATGAAGGCGCGCAAGCTCAACGCGATGCTTCTGCTGGATGCGACCAATATCATTTACACCACGGGATATTTTCATCTTTCGACGGAGCGCCCAATTGCCGCGCTAATTCCGGAGTCGGGAGATCCAGTGCTGTTCGTGCCCTCACTTGAGATCGATCAGGTCCAACTCTGGTGGGTGAAGGACTATGAATCGTATTTCGATTTTCCGGGTCCGGTGAACCGGGTGCGCTGGATCTTGGAGCGTGTGGCCAAACGCGGCCTGGCGAGCGGGCGGATTGGGGTGGAGGAGCCTCGGCCCGGCCGGCTGCATCAAATGAAGCTGGGAGCGCCCAGGGCGGAGATTGTGGATGCGGGAGACTTAGTCGATGAGTTGCGCTGGGTTAAAGACGACGACGAGATTCGGATCATGCGACGGGCTATGTATTTTGCCGATTTCAATGTGCAGGCAGGGCGCGATTTCGTTAAGCATTATGGCAGCGTCACTGAAGACCAGATCCTGAAAGCCAGCGCCGACGCACTGGCGGATAAGATGTCCAAAGAGCTGAAGGATGTAATGGGCGTTGGCATCGATGCTCCGTTCGGCGGGTTGGTGCCGTTTGGCAAACGCTCGGCGATCCCGCACGCCATGCCGAGCCAGGACCGGCTGAAATCCGGCGACGCATTAATCCTGAGCTTTGGCGCGCAGGTCGGTGGCTATAACGTCGAATGCGAGCGCTCGTTCTACGTAGGCAAGCCGACGGATTATGCAAGGCGGCTGTTCGACGCGATGCTGGCGGCTCATGATGTGGCGGCTGAAAACATGATGGAAGGCGCGGTCGCCGAGGATGTGGATAAGAAGAGCCTGGATCAAATCCGCAAAGCCGGATTCGAGAAGTTTCTCAGACATCGGACCGGGCACGGCATCGGGCTGCAATCGCATGAGCCGCCCTGGATTGCTGAGGGTGATAAGACCGTGCTCAGGGAGGGAATGACGTTCAGCTGCGAGCCCGGAGTCTACGATCCCGAATGGGGTGGCTTTCGACACTCCGACACGGTGGTGGTGCGGAAAGACAAAGGAGAAATTTTGAACAGTTATCCCACGCGCCTTGATGACATGATCATCGAAATTTAGAGCATGAAATTTGGAGCTTGAAAGCAGAAGTGAGAATTAAGCACTGAGAATCAAGCACTGAGAATCAAGCACTGAGGGACCTAAGGCGCGGGATTGGGGTGGTAAATCTGAGTACGAAGTCCTACAACGCAACGACATATCATTCGGAGAATGAAATGGCAGACAAGGTCATAAAACCGGAAGCAGAATGGCAAAAGCAGTTATCCCCCGAGCAGTATTACGTCACACGCAAGGCGGGAACCGAACCGGCGTTTACCGGCAAATACTGGAAGACGAAAGACGCAGGCACGTACGCATGCGTCTGCTGCGGACAGCCGCTGTTCAGTTCCGATACGAAGTTCGAGTCAGGCACCGGCTGGCCAAGCTTCTTTCAGCCACTGGACCAGTCGGCGGTCGTAAACCACACCGACCAGACTTATGGGATGGTTCGAACTGAAGCGCGCTGCTCACGTTGCAACGCTCACCTTGGGCACGTTTTCGAAGATGGCCCCGCGCCGACCGGACTGCGTTACTGCATGAATTCAGCGGCGCTGGATTTGAAGGCCAGGCAGGAAAACGAGAAATAAAAAACAAAAAGGCACGCTTGAGAGCGTGCCCTTGCTGATTCCTTCAAAACCGACTAGGCGCCTGCAACGGCGGCAGCAGCCTTCGGCTGCTCGGCCACATTCTGTTTCGCCGGCTCAGCCGATGCCGGCTTGGCCTGTCCCTGAGCATTCTTGTGTTCGACGGCGCGGACCTGCACGCTGCCTTTAAGAATAGCTCCGTCTTCGACGCTGATCCGCTGGGTGATCACATCGCCGGTCAGCGAACCTTCGCTGCGGATGTCGAGACGATCGGTGACCTGGATGTTGCCGTGAACCTTGCCCAGAATTACAACTTCACGGGCGCTGATGCTGGCGGCGACGCTGCCGTTGCGGCCAATGGTTACTCGGCTGTCGGAAAGGTTGATGGTGCCTTCAACTTTTCCGTCGATGTAGAGCGATTCGGAGCCGCTGATTTCCCCCTTGACGACCAGGGAGCGTCCGATGGTGGCTTGCTCCACGGGAACGGCGACTGCACGCGGCGGTGCAAAGCTCTGGTTCGAAGAAGACTGCGATTTTTGAGAGTCTGATGGTTGCAGCATCGATTCCGGTGCTCCTTGGATTTTCCGCGCGGCGCGCATTACGGGGGCTGCCACGTGCGGCGGGTGTCTGAATTTAGGACAATTTCTAATTTGACTATCGCACGGGAATCGACGATGCAGCAGGTTACGGAAGTAGGGATGATGCCTATGTACCGTCCCTAGGCGGAAATAAACTTCCGCCGAAGTCACTCAAAACAGAGGGAATGGCGGTGAATTTTGAGACTGACGAGGGCGCCCTTGAGTTTGTTCTGCCGGGCGATTTTGTGTCGGTGAACTTTGCTTCTGCCGACAAAAAGCAGATTCCTCACTGCGTTCGGAATGACAATAGCCGCTTAAGACAGCGGGGATCACGCAACCTGGATGTTCTGACCGCCCTTTGAGACCCATTTCGGCGCCGAATTTGTCGCCTGACGCAGCTGCATATTCAGTTGAGCCGCGTGATGCTGCACGTGCCGCAGGTTGTAGAGGAGCAGTTCGCCGTTGCTCATCGCGCGATACGGGAAGGGGCAGGCTCCGGCGACCCATGCTTCTGTCATTCCCGCCATTACGGTGTCCAACTTCTTGCGACAGTGCTCGACGTAGCCGAGCAATTCATCTTTGCTGTAACCGGGATTCGGAACCACGCCTTCCTCGAATTCAGTTAGACCGAATGGCGGTGGCGGATGGAATTGCGATTCACCTTTCGGGGAGAGATACAAGTCGAGGAAGAAGAGTACGTGAAAGGCCACGTACCAAAACGGGCTCCGTCCTCCACTGGCCCATACAGAATCCGGGCAGGCTCTGATCGCGTTGGCGAGCATGTCGATCGCAGCATGGAACTGCTGCCGAATGGCGGCTCTCCAAAAGTCGATCATGAATCTCGGACCTCGGACCTCGGACCTCGGACCTTTGCGACTCAGATTCCCAGGACGTTCAGGTCGTGAAACACGGCATATCCGCAATTTTTGCAGATGAATTCCAGCAGGGGGATAAATCCACCCGCCTGATCGTACGCAGCGGATCTGGGAAAAAGCTGACCGCCTGGAATCGCCTGCGCCGATCTTGCCGACATCTCAATCAGATCTGCGGTCCAGCCAGCGGTATTGCAGCGTGGACAACTGTCGCTCTTGATACCGCGACGTTTGAGCTCCTCGATCCCTCTCTGGATTCTCTCTTGCGGTGATTGAGATGTTGACATTTCGCACCTGTCCGGCTGGATGAACAACAGCAGAAAATGAACGGAAAGAGTAGCACGATCGGCTTATGTCTGGAGAGCCTGGCCCAGCTGCTCCCATTCCGCCATCCGGCTTTGCAGTTCAGTCCGCGCCGCGCCCAATTCCTGTGTTAGGCGTTGGGTTTCCTCGGCGCTGACGAAGTTCTGCAAGCCTGCCTCGTAGTCCGCGATGGCGTCTTCAAGACGGTTGATTTCTCCCTCGAGATCGTGGACGCGATCTTCCATTTGCTTGCGTTTGATGGGATTCAGGCGCTTGCCGGCTGACTCGTCAGAGGCCGCCTTCGAGCCGCCGGCATTGCCATTCGAGCCATTGGTGGGCTGCGCTTTGGTCGCCGAGCTGACCTGTTTCTGCAATTCGGCGGCGCCGCCCTCTTTCCGCCATCGATAATCCTCATAGTTGCCGGGATACACCTCGACCCTGCCGTCGCCCACCTCGAAGACTCGTGTAGCCAGCTTGTCGATGAAGTAGCGATCGTGCGAAACGAAGACCACCGTGCCGGTGTAATCGCTCAGCGCATTCAGCAGGACGTCCTTGGCACGCATGTCGAGATGGTTGGTGGGTTCATCCAGCAGCAGAAAGTTTGCCGGGTGCAGCAGCATGCGCAACAGGGCATAGCGGTTGCGCTCGCCGCCGGAGAGTACCCCGATGCGTTTGAAAACGTCGTCCGCCGAAAACAAGAAGCAACCCAGAAGGCTGCGTAACTCGGTCTGGGTGGAGCGGGGAGACATCTCTCCGAGATCGTCAAGGATGCGCGCATCCGGATCGAGTTCCTTGTATTGATCCTGCGCAAAGTAGTCGGGCTGAACATTGTGGCCCAGTTTGTATTCGCCCTCGGTAAGCGGCTCGGTCTGCGACAACAGCTTGATCAGAGTTGATTTCCCGGCGCCGTTGACACCGACCAGGGCAATGCGGTCGCCACGCCCGATCATGAAACTCACGTCGCGAAACACTTCTTTTTCGCCATATGACTTAGCCACGCCGTTGAACTCGGCGACAATCCGGCCGCCGGGCCTGGGCTGAGGGAAAGAAAAGTGAATGGTCTTCTCTTCCTCAGGCAGCTCAATACGCTCGATTTTCTCCAACTCCTTGATCCGGCTCTGCACCTGCTTGGCCTTGGTCGCCTGGTAGCGGAAGCGGTTGATGAATACTTCCAGTTGCTCGATGCGATCGCGCTGGTTGCGATAAGCCGCTTCAAGCTGCTCCAGACGCTCAGTCTTCGCGTTCAGGTATTTTTCGTAATTTCCGCTGTATAGGTGAACCCGCTTGTTCCAGATTTCCGCGATCTTGTTGATGGTCACGTCGAGGAAATAGCGGTCATGCGAGATGAGCACAAAAGCGTTGGGATAGTTGGCGAGGTATTCCTCCAGCCAGTTGCGGGCTTCGAGATCAAGATGGTTGGTGGGCTCGTCCAGCAACAACAGGTTGGGTTGTTGCAGCAGCAGCTTGACCAGGGCGATCCGCATCTGCCAGCCGCCGGAGAATTCTTCGGTCTGCCGGGTCCAGTCTTCTTTTCGGAAACCCAGACCGGAAAGAACCGCGCCGACCTGCGCCTCGATGGCGTATCCGTCGCGAGTAGTGAACTCGTGCTCCAGGCGCTGGTAGCGTTCGGCGACCTGGGTGTATTCCTGAGAGGCGTGATCGAGCTCCGACATGCGCCCGGTCAGTTCCTCCATTTCCTTTTCCATGGCACGCAATTTGGAAAAGACCGACATGCACTCGGCGAAGACGGTGCGTCCGGAAAGCGCCAGCCCGTCCTGAGGAAGGTACCCGGCGCTGATGCCCTTGGCGCGGCTGACCGAACCATAGTCGAGACTTTCGGAGCCCGCCAGGATCTTGAGGATGGTGGATTTACCGGTGCCGTTTGCGCCCACCAGCCCCACGCGGTCGCGGGGCGTGATCATCCAGTCGGCTCCTTCGAAAAGGAGCTTGTGGCCATAGCGCTTGCCGGCTGAGGAGAGCTGGATCATTTGTTCAATCGTCTCATGAGAGGGGCGGTTTGATGAAGAACCCCTCGTAGTTAGGCCCCGTTTGTCCGACAGCGGCACTGGTGCTGCCAAATGCACAGGTCCTTCGTTGGGAGGCTTCCGCTTCGCGGACGCCTCCGCTGCCTCAGGATGACAGGGGTTAGGGGTGGATGTGTTTGTGGTCTCCGCTCAGCATGACAGGGGCTGTCGCGCCGTTCCCAGGTAATCACACACCAGCACAGTCAGGTCGTCATCCTGTGACACCGCCCATTGCCCTACGGAGGCGATGATTTTGTCCGCAGCTTCAGACGGCGAGAGCCCTGAGGTCTGGCGCAGGAGATCACACAAAGAATCCTGCCCAAAGAATTTCCCGGCGGCGTCTGCCGCCTCGACGATCCCATCGGTGTAAAGCAGTAGTCGATCACCCTGCTCCAGCCGGTGCGTGACATTGGAATATTTTGCGAAGTCGAAGGCTGCAAGCATCAAACCGTTTTCCTCTATTTCGCGGACGTTCCCCTGGCGCAGCAGGAGCATCGGCGGATGTCCAGCCGCGGAGTAACGCAGCTCCTGCGATTCTGAATCAAGATGAACGTAGGCCGCGGTAACGAACTGGTTCTGGGTATTGCCAAGCAGGGCGCTATTCATGCCTGCCAGAAAACTCGAAGGATTGGCTGCCTCAGCGCGTTGTGATGTGGCGGCGAGTTTGACCATCGAAGCGATCAGTGCCGCTGGAACGCCGTGGCCGGATACATCTGCGATCAGGAGCCCGGCCTGCCTGTCGTCGGCCACGATGAAATCGTAAAAATCGCCGGCAACCGACGTCATGGGAACGTAACGCGCCGCGACACGAAACGTCTCGGAAGTGGGAAACTCCGCCGGCAGAATGGACAACTGGATACGCCGAGCTACCTCAAGTTCCTTGTGAATGGCATTGAGTTGCTGATCTCGCTCCATGGTCTGGCGTGCCGCAATGTAGCCCAGAGCCACCAGAAAGGCGGCAAATCCGAACGGTTCGATCTTGGATGCCAGGCCGAATACTCCGGCCACGTTGTCCCACAAGGCGAACGCTACGAAAATGAGCAAGCCACGCCGGAACACGACAAAGTCCCGGCTGCGATCGCGATTCAGTAGGGACTGGACAACCAGATAAAGGAGCGCAGCAATCACCACGACGTTATTGATCCGGTAATACAAAGGCGAAGAGCCCAGAGCGAAAGTCGCAAGCGCAAGCGCACCCAGAACAACCCCGAAAACGTAACCCACGATCCTGCTGCCACGATGGAGAAGTCCGGCCGCATCAAAAAACAGAAATGCCGGGACGGGGACCAGGAAGTCGATGCCGGAGCGCAGCCGTTCGAAGAATTCGGAATGCGGAACCAAAACCTCCAGCGTTCCGGATTGTATCCAGAGCCTTTGCCCGTACAAGAATGCGAACAAGGCGAAATAAATCGCGAGGGAGTCGACTTTCCGCCGTACCACGGAGAATGCAGCCCCCAGAATCGCGACGGTCGTGAAAGCAGCTCCAAGAAATAGATACGGCTCGTCACGATGGAAGACGCGAAGCAGTTCGCTTGCAGTAATTTGAGGATCGACCGCAGACATGCGACTGGATACTAAATCATTTCACGGGGTGGCTGAACAACTGGGAGAAGGGGCTTAGAGGGCGGCCACTGTTTTTGCCAGGCCGATTCGTTCGATTGCCCGGTCGACGACTGCTTGCAGTTCGCGCGCGTATTTGACCTCGCGGCCCTTGGCCAGGATCTTCTTCGCCTCGTCCGGGCTGAACCAGGTGGGATTCCGCGTGGTCTCGGCAGGAATCTCTTCCCGTTCGACCTCGAGCAGAAACGCCTTGATTACATACTCGCGCACTCCGGGTGGTTTCCAGAAGACGCCTTTGGAGTGAATGTAGAGGCAGAAGTGGCGCGGCTCGATGCTGCCCATTACGCCCCCTTCTTCGTAAGCTTCACGCGCAGCGGCCTTCCCATGCGAGAGAGTCAGTTCAGGATCGCCTTTGGGGAACGTCCATTTGTTGCCGCCGTTGGTGTTGACGAGGAGGAACTCGATGGATGGGCCTCTGCGCCGGTAGCATACGGCCGCTACCTGCAACGGAAGAGCGTGTTGTGGATTCCGCGCCGCACCCATTCTTTGAAGCCTCCGCAGAGCCGTTTCCAGCGAGCCTTGCTGTTTCTGATATTAGTCAGAAGATATTTCAGGAATGTTAAAGTGCAACAAAAAAGGTGCAACCCAGTATTACCAAAGAGTTACGAGCGGGGAGGGAGCAGGTTTGCGGAGTGAATAAGCCATCGCCCAGGCTCCGCCAGACTGCGTATCCGCTCCGCGCAAGATGCTTCGCAAGCTCAGCATGACGCCATGACTGGGAGGAATAGGGTGGAAAGGCTGTCAGGAGCGGGTTACCGGGAGGCACGGTTCCGATTGCCGTACCGGCTTTCTTTCCAGCGTTTGCTTGCTGTCGAGAATCATGGAGATGACATTCTCGTCACCCACTGTGGTGTTGATCATCATGTGATAAAGACAGCGTGTGGGCCAGTCAGCGCCGAAGTAGTGTTTTACAAATTCGATACGATCGCGGTCCACGGTGTCGACCAGTTCTTCGGCCTCCTTCTCACTGTGTCCGAGCAGGCGCAGGCGGCGCAGCTTCTCCGCCCGCGGAGCGTAGAGAAACACATGGAACGCGTCGGGCAGGGCGCGCAGGAAATAAGGCGCTCCTCGTCCCACGATTACGCAATTTCCGGCGGAAGCTGCGCGAGTCATGACTTCCTGACCGATGGCAACGAAGCGATCCGTGTCGAAGGGTTCGGAGCCCTTCAGCGGCATGCTTCGTTCATAGCTGCCACGCCAGAAGGTCTTGGCCAGGCGGTGGAAAGTGCTGTCGAGGCGTTCATCGCAGTACATCACCGCGGAACGGTCGACGTTAGCCTCTTTGGCGATTTCGTCGGTGAGGGCCTGGTCCCAGAGCTTCCAGCCGAGGCGGTTGGCAATTTCGCGCGCAATTTCGGCAGCTCCGCTCCCGAATTCACGTTCTACGGTAATAACGCGATACAAGCGTTTCTCCCCAGGCCCCGGTTCTAGTGGACGGCCATTTCACCGCCGGTCGGTGGCCGCTTCATCAGGAAAACCAGCGGAACCATTACTAGAATAGCTACTCCCAGCAGCCAGAAGTTGTCAATGTAAGACAACATGCCCGCCTGGCGGATAAGGTTGCCTTGCATAAGCCCATACGCCTTGTGCATGGCTTCCGCAGCCGAATAGCCTCTCGTCTGTAGAGCCTGAGCCGTGCCCTGAAGCATCTTCTGGACTTGTGGACTGGAAGCTGAAAGGTGGCTCGACATCCGGCTCATGTGGTATTGCGACCTGCGGTCGAGCATGGTGGTCACAATTGAAATGCCCACGCTGCCGCCAATGTTACGCGCCAGATTCATCAGTCCCGAAGCCGCGTTGTTCTTGTCTTTGGGCAGAAATGCGTAGGCCGCGGTATTGATCGGAATGAAGAGAAACGCCAGCCCCATGGTCTGGATCATACGGGCGTATACGACCGTCCGGAAATCAATTCCCAGGGTGAAGTTGGTCATGTGAAACAGAGAGAAGGAAAGCGCCAGCAGTCCGAACGTCATCATCCTGCGGGCATCGAACCGGGAGAGCATAAAGCCTACCAGTGGCATCAGCAGCATCAGGCTGAAGCCTCCCGGCAACAGCGCCAGTCCCGACTGTTCGGCGGTATAGCCCAGCAGGGTCTGCATGAAAAGCGGGAGCAGAACCGTGCTGCCCAGCAGCGCGAATCCCAGCATAAACATCAGCATGTTGGAGGCTGCGAAGGTTCGGTTGGTAAACAGGTGGAGGTCGATCACGGGGTCTTTGCGAGTCCACTCCCAGTAGATGAGGAACAGCAGCGAGGCAGCCGCGATGACCGAGAGGGCGACGATGAAGTGAGACTCGAACCAATCTTCGCGCTGGCCCTTATCTAAAACAATTTGCAGGGTACCAAGTCCCAGCGTCACCAAGCCCAGGCCGATATAGTCAATTTTTGTTTCCGAGAGTTTCTTGCGTTTCAGGTAAGGCGGATCCTGGATCAGTCGCGAAGTCAGAATGAGCGAAAGAATTCCGACGGGAATGTTCAGCAGAAAGATCCAGCGCCAGGTGAAGTTGTCGGTGATCCAGCCGCCCAGAGTTGGACCGATGGCCGGGGCCAGCACTACTGCGAGGCCATAGACAGCGAAGGCCATGCCACGTTTGGCGGGAGGAAAAGTATCAGCCAGGATCGCCTGCTCGCTGGGTTGCAGTCCGCCTCCGCCAGCCCCTTGCAATATGCGGAAGAAAATCAGCATGCCGAGATTCGGAGCCAAGCCGCAGAGCAATGAGCTGACGGTGAAAATGGCCACGCAGCTCATATAGAAGCGTTTGCGCCCGATGATGGATGAGATCCAGCCGCTGAGCGGGAGCACGACGGCATTTGAAACCAGGTAAGAGGTCAGGACCCATGTGCTCTCGTCGGTGCCGGCGGACAAGCTGCCCGCGATGTGCGGCAGAGACACGTTGGCGATGCTGGTGTCCAGCACTTCCATGAACGTGGCCAGGGTTACGGCGAGAGCAATAACCCATGGGTTTACCGCCGGGCGCGGAAGGGCAGAGCCGTCCGCGGTCAGTGCCGCAGTGCTCATCGCACCCAAACCTCGGGTTCGACCGACATTCCGGGCCGCAGAATATGCTCTTTCGTCTCTCCCGGATCAAAGGTAATTTTCACCGGGATGCGCTGGACAACTTTCACGTAGTTTCCGGTGGCGTTTTCAGGAGGGAGCAGGCTGAACAAGGCTCCGCTGGCGCCCGCGATACTTTGCACGTGGCCGTTGTATTTCTTTCCATACGCATCCACCGAGATGGTGGTGCGCTGGCCGGGGCGCATCAGCCTGAGCTGGCTTTCCTTGAAGTTGGCGGTAACCCAGATGTCGTCCAGATTGATGATCTTCATTAGCTCCTGGCCAATCTGTACGTTCTGGCCCACTTCGACGGTGCGATTGCTTACGATGCCGTTGACCGGCGCAACCAGCCGGGTGTACTGCAGATTCAGCAGAGCCTGTTCCAGCTCGGCTTTCTTCTGCTGCGCCTGCGCCTGCGCAGCCTGGGCGCGTGACCGCATTTGCGCATTCTGTTGCGGAGCGGTCTGGGCGGCGCGCAGATTGGCATCCATCTGTTCGCGCCTGGCCTGGGATTGTGCGACCTGCTGCTCGGCGGCGGAAACAGAAGCTCGGGCGGCGGCTACGCCAGCGGCGCTCGATCGCGCCGCCGCTACTGCCTGGTCGTACTGCTGATGCGAGATTTCCTGTTTGTCAACCAACTGCTTGTAGCGGCCGACGTCATTCTGTGCCTTGATGTCATTGGCAATCGCCTGTTCCAGTTCCGCGCGGGAGGCTTCCAGCTGCTGGCGCGACATCGCAACTCCGGCGCGGCTGCCTTCCACTTCGGCCTGAGCGGCGGAAAGCTGGCTTCCGGTATTTGTGGTGGTGATTGGAACGTTTACCTGCATCGATTCCGCAGTGGCCAGGGCGTCCTGGTAAGCAGCCTTGGCGCGCGCAACCGCCACCTCATAATCCCGGGGATCGATTTCAACGATTGGGGTCCCAGCTTCCACATACTGGTTGTCGTTAACCAGCAATTTCACCACGTGCCCGGAGACGCGCGTGCTGATGGCGTTCAGGTGCCCATCGATCTGGGCGTCGTCGGTTGATTCGTAACTGCCCAGGTAGCGCCAGAGAAAGAATCCCGCCACCAGCACCACAATTCCGCCCACGATCAGGGCCACGCGAAAGCGAGGGTTGCGCGATGCTTGCCTCCAGTGGAGATCTCTCTCCGATGCCGGCAAAGGAGGGTGTTCGCGGGTTTCAACTTGAGGCGGTTCGTTCACTTTCGTCTCTGTGCTTGATTCCATATTACTTGCCCTTCAGATATTGTCTTACGCCCTGTTCCGCATATCCCATGGCTCGCACCAGTTCGATCTTGGACAGGTTGTGAGAATAGAGGCTTGAGATGTAGCTTTCGTGCGCACTGGCTACCAGTTCCTGCGCCTGCACCACTTCCAGATTGTCGGTAACGCCGGCGGAGAAACGGTCGCGCGCCTGTGTGAGAGTCTGCTCCGCCAGTTCAACCGAACTCCGCGCCACCTGAACCTGCTGGTCGGCAGCTTCCAGATCGAGAAGAGCGGTGCGGATTTCGTATTCTATCTGGCCACGCAAATTTTCCAGCCGGGCCCGGTTTTGCCGGAGTGTGGCTTCGGCTTGCAGAACATCGGCATGCGCCTTGCCGCCCTGAAAGATTGGAATGTTCAAACGGCCCGAGACCTGGAAGGTTCCGTGAGAATTTCCGGGCGTGACTCCAAGATCGCCATAGTCGGCGTTTACATCGATGGTAGGAAAGTGTTCCGCGAAAGCGCCTTTGCGATAGTGTTCCGCAGCTCGTACCTGTTGAATTGCCGCCAGGTAATCGGAGCGGGAGGAATAAGCGCGTTGCAGGCTCTCTTCAATTCCCAGCGTCGCCAGAGTGTCATAAGGTGCTTTGGAAATGAGCGCGATTTCCTGCCCTACCGGCAGTCCTATGGCGCGTACCAGCGCCAGCTTTTGCTTGGCGTAGTCATTGTGCGAGACGATCAACTGTTGTTGCCGGTTTTGCATTTCCACCCGGGCGCGAAGGGTGTCAATGGCTGGGCTCAGACCCGCGTTTTGCTGATCGACAGCCTTGTCGTGCAGCGCCTGGGCATTCTTTAACTGGGCCTCGGCGGTTTCCACACGAGCCGCCCCGGACAGCGCCTGCAGATAGGCGTTTCCGGTGGCCAACACGACGAGATCGCGAGCATCCTTGTAGCTATATTGTGCTGCCCGTTCGTCTTCCACGGCTCCGCGCTCACGATTGAGGGCCTTGAGGTTAAGAATGGACTGGCTTAGGTACACCCGAGCATCGAAGTAACCGTAAGGACCCACAATCGTTGGAAACCCCGGGAAGCGCAAACCCACCGCCGCCAGGTTTTGTTGTGCCACGGTTTCGCCGACTCCAGCACTCACATTGGGAAGGAGGGAGCTCAACTCTTTCCATTTCTGTCCCCGGGCCGCAAGGGTGTTGTAACTCTGCAACAGGACGCCGAGGTTGTTTTTGAGCCCTAAGTCAATCGCGTCCTGGAAAGTCAAAGGAATGGCGTCCGGCGTGACTTTGCCCTGCGCAACACTGCCCGAGAACGGACTTTGACCGGATGGCAAACTGATTTGGGCGGCACCTGAGTCTGGTTCCGAGCCCGACGGCGAGTAACCGGGATTTTGCGCCGCGGTAAGCATAGGTGCGGACAGCATAAGTATGGATACGAACACCCACACCAACGCCCCCAAATGAGCGATCGACCTCGGTTTTCGCGAAGATGGTTTTCCGGGGTTCCGTGCTTGCATATCGAACAGGAGCTGAACGCAATCAATGCAATAAGTTATCTTGATTACCGGTGCCGCATTATAGATGCAAACCATTGGTCACGGGTCACCGAAGGCGCTGCAGCGGGCGGCAGGTTTACAAAATTTTGCTTTGCGGTGGCGGATACTGTTGCATCTAAACGAATAACACAGGCTCCATACGGAGGGTAATTTGAAAAAGTTCAGGCTGATCCTGGCGCTGCTTGCGCCATTTTTTATCCACAGCGCGGTTCACGCACAGGAATTTGACGCCGCGTTTGGTGCCGGCACCGTGATTGCACCGTCGGCCTCAAGCGCTTCCGGAAACCACAACCCCGTAAGCCTGAGCGGTGGTACTTACCCGGTCTTCAGCGCCGACCTTTTGTTGAAGCACGCCTACGGGATCAGCGGCGAACTCGCGTGGAAGGCCAGCCGAACTCTTTACGGAGGCTTCCAGCCCGCACGTCCCCTCTTTTACGATATTAATGGGATCTATGCACCCAAATTGGGCAAGCATGCAGCGGCTGAACTCATGGCCGGAATCGGATGGGAGAGCATTCGTTTCTACCAGCCCCAGTTTGTTTGCAGCGCCATAACCTGTACCGATTTCGTGAGCAGCAATCACTTCATGGGGCACTTTGGCGGCGGCATTCGCTATTACATTCACGGTAACTTCTTCATCCGCCCGGAAGCACATCTTTACGTGATTCGAAACAACCAGGAATTCAGCTCGCCGGTCGCGACGCGAGTCGGAATTTCTTTGGGCTACACGTTTCGTCCTGGTTTTTAGCGGGTGGGCGAGAAATTCGCGAGTTGTAGAGACGTAGCTTGCTACGTCTTGTCCGCAGCGGTCCGAAACCAGACGTAGCAAGCTGCGTCTCTACGGGCGCAGGAAGCGGCGAATTCCGAAATCGTAAAGAGCGGCGCCGGCCAGTCCTCCCAGGAGCGGGGCCACGACCGGTACCCACCAGACGCGAATTCCGTCGGTGAGGCCGTTGTTGCGGAAGCCTGCGACAGCAGTAAACAGACGCGGACCAAAATCTCTTGCCGGGTTGATCGCGTATCCGTGCATGCCTCCAAAGCTCATGCCAATCGCAACCACCACAAGCCCGACCATCAGCGGCGCCATGTTGGCTCCCGGAGGCGAATTGAATTCGTCAGTGATGGCGAAAACCAGAAGCAACAGCAAGCCGGTGCCGATCACCTGGTCCAGAAATCCCGCTTGCAGCAAAGCTGGAAAGGCGGGAAAAGTAGTGAATACTCCAGCGGTACTTTCCAATTGAGGATCAAGCCGGTGGAAAGCAGGGAGGTAATTCTGATACACCAGCGCGGCAGCGAAGAAGGCCCCCGCAACCTGTGCGATCGAGTAGGGCAACACCTTGCGCCAGGGAAATCCTCGAAACACAGCGAGCGCCAGAGTGACGGCGGGGTTCAGGTGCGCGCCTGAAATTTTTCCCGCGACACAGATTCCCATGGTGACCGCGAGACCCCATCCAAGAGTGATGTTGGTGTATCCGCCATGGATTATTTCGCCGGGCGTCTGCGAGGGAAACAGAACGACCATGGCGACCACGCCCGTTCCCAGCAGGATCAGCACGAATGTTCCGAGGAACTCAGCAATTACCTCCGCTGCCAGCGAAAACCTGGAATTCATCAGACGCTCCTGGGTGTGACCTGACAGGCTGAGAAGCCGCGACGTAGTCTAACAAGAATCCCGATTTGGGAATGCCATCAGTTTAGGGTCCATCTGTGGGGCGCTTTTCGACCGGACCTTTTGACAACAAGGGAGCGAGAAGTGCATCTAATCATTGGATCGCCATCGTCGAGCCGCTGGAAGAGCAGGCCAGAAGAGCAAAGCAAAAAAATGCGAAGAATCAGTCTAAAGAATTGTCCATATTGCGGTTGCTCAAAGATTTTTGTCTCCCGCTCGGCGACGTGGTGGCATAGGTCCTGTTCGGTAGCGCTTTTACTTCGGCTGGTGCGCTGTCACGTATGCCTGCGACAGCATTTCCGCTCGATGTTTGTGCACACTCCTGAATTGCCGGCAGGATTTGAAGTTACCAGCCAGGGCGTTGAGCGGTTCGCTTTCGAGAGGAATGAATGGTGAAGGCCGGGACTGTAGTTTGGCTGCGGCTTTTGGTAGAGGTACCTCAGAGGCTGAAGCCCTGTTTCTAGTAGCGGTTAATGCAGGCCGGAAGGCCTCCTCCACCCACAGAGCCTGCTCCAGCCTCAGAACCTGTTCCAGTCTGAGAGCCTTCCAGCTCGAGCCCTGTTTCAGCACTATTTTCGGCGCAGAACTTTCTTCGCGGCCTGCGCCACAATTGGTGGACAAAACGCTCGCGCGATTCGAATCACGGCCTTGTCTCCCGAAGGTTTGCCATTGGCGGATGGAAAGAGTGAGCTGTGAGGAACAGCATTTAGCGCCTGCGCGGTATGGTAATAAACCACGAAGGAACTCCGGCTCCTTCCCTGGGGGGCGGTGATTGGCGCCGGAACCCCGTGAAAATTCTGGTCGGCGATTTCAAAAATTACCGTCCGGTTGAATAAAGGTTCCACAACGGCCTCCTGGCGGCTGCCATCCCGGTTCCACAGTTCGAACTGCCCGCCATACTCATGCCTCCAGGATTTGTTCAGATAAATGATCAGCGAAAGCCGTCGGGCCAGGCCGGTTTCGTAAGCCGTATTGCGATCGGCGTGAACGTCAAACTTACCGCCCGAGGGCATCACGTGATATCCCCCGCCCTGCAGGTAAGGATCTGGAAGTAATTCCCGTATCCCGGTGATCTCGGAGAGAAAGTACAGGAAAGAAGCTGAGTGCAAAAACGAAATCAGTTGAAAGCCAGTCTCGCCAAGAGCGGCGGCTGAGCGCAGACCGTACTGCGTGAGATGCCCATCTTCGTAATACATGAACTTGTCGGTGTTCAGGGACGGCATCTCGTCAACCAGTTGATCGAGCAACTCGTCGTCAAACATATTATCGATGACGACGTGGGGGAACGGCCGGGCAGACTTATACTCCGTTGCCATCTGTTGGGGTCTTCGGTTGATCTTAATTCCGTGGTTCGATAAAGCGAGGACATCGACAACTTGACTGTGTGCCATAAGGGCCGCCGGTGGGATCCGGTGAACCGGGTACCACCTTTTGATGCTTCCTTCTTAGAGAGCAGCTACTGCCGTGGCCAGACAATCGGCGTAGGAATGTGACGAAACTGACGGACCTAAAGAATAAACGAGCGGAAGCCGGATGTGGGAAAAAATGTTTTCGAGAGCGGGTAACCAAAGACTGCGTCGAACCGTGTTTTTAGGACAGTTATGTGCCGCGCAATCAACACGTTAGGGCTTGGAATTTGTTGTCAGTGATGACCGCATTTAGCTCAGGAATGGCCGGCTGTCCGCTCGGCTTTTCGTGCCACTAGAACAAAGCCGGTGCGCGTTGCATCCTGGTTGAGGGCGGCCAGACGGGAGCGCCCAGCTGCGACTTTGCCGGCCTTGATTTCTACTTCGCCGATCGCGAGTCGAGCCTGGTACTCGTAGTTAAGGTAGCCGTACTTCCTGGCCTCAGTAAGAACTGCCCGCAGGCGGTTCAGGCCATCCGCGCTTTTTCCCGATGCTGCCAGGGCTTTTGCGTTTGCCAGCTGTGAATTGAAGCGGGCCTGGCGATCGCCGCTTTGGCGGGAAAGGCTAACGGCGCGATTCGCCGTCCTGAGAGCGTCGTCAACCCGGCCCTGTTTGAGCATGATCAAGGTCAGGAGCGCCTGGGCCACAGCCTGGTTGTCCTGGAGCTTCTCTTTTTCGAACTCCGCCAGAGCCGTTCGGATCAGGCCTTCCGATTCCGCGGCGTGATCCTCTTCCAACGCGATATTGGCAAGCTGAGTCTGGCTCACCGCGCTGTTGAGCTGCTCCCCGAGGTCACGGCGAATGTCCGCCGCCTGCTGCGACTTCCGGCGTGCCTGCGCGAGATCGCCGCGCAGGGTCAACACATCGGCCAGCCCGGACAGGGCAAAAGCCATTCCGCGTTTGTACCCGGTTTGATCGTGGAGCTGTAGTGCCTCCGCATATTTTTCCTGGGCAGCGGGCAGATTGCCCATTTCTGCCAGCAGGTTGCCGAGATTGGACAGAGTGGAGGCGATACCGCGCTGATCGCCGATTTCGCGAAAGGCCGCCAGCCCGGCCTGCTGCATCTTGAGGGCCTCGGGGAGATTGCCCATGCTGTCGAGCACATTCGCAAGATTCCCCAAACCGCCTGCCAGACCGGACTTTTCGTCGATCTCGCGGTAGGCTTCGATAGTCTGCTCGTAATACTGGCGCGCGTGAACCAGATCTCCCTGGTCGTAGTAGACATTGCCCAGGTTATTGAGCGAAGCCGCGACTCGGCCCTGATTGCCCAACGTGCGAAACACGGCGAGGCAATTTTCGTAAGCTGCACGCGCCTGGGCGAATTCTCCTTTGTCATAGAGCAGATGCCCGACTGATTGAAGAGCGCTCGCGGCTCCCATTCGGTCACCCGCTGCCGTGAACAGTCGTTGCGCTTCAGCCAGAGCGACCGCGGCGTCGTTTGATTGTCCCAGACGTTCCATCGCCCACCCCTGTCTGGAGCGGGCCTGGGCGACCACTAGCTGGGTTCCCTGGGCGCGGCCCTTGGTTACTGCCCGAGCAGCCGACGCTTCCGAGCGTTTGAAGTCGCCAATCGCAGCAGCGGCATAGGATTCGGCGAGATCGATGCGGGCATCGGCGTTTTCCGGAGCGGGCAGGCTACGCAGATTCTCTGTCGTAGCCAGCGAGTCCTTTCCCGAACCCCCTGCTGCCTGGCTTGCGGCCATGCGCAATCCATACTCCAGGTTGTCGGGAAAAAATCCGACAAGGGTGCGGTAAATCTCAATTGCTTTGGGCCAATCGTGAGAGAACTCGCGGTATCGGCCTTCCACAAACAGACGTTCCTCGCGTGAAAGACTCTCAGAGAGTTCGAGGGCGCGGCTAGCCTCAGCCGCCGCCCTGCTGTCATAACCCAGAGCGGACCATGCTTCGGCCAGCGCGGCGTGCGTCGGAGCGTGTTTGGGGTCGGCCTTGACGGCTTTGAGAAGCAGGTCACGCGCGGCAAGTGCGTTCAGAACCTGTAGTTGAGCCAATCCCTCGGAGTAGAGCCGGGCAGCTTCGCCGTTGCCGGGGAGAGAAGCGCGTACCCTGGAAGTGTCAGTGTCCGACACCTGCCCTATGCCGAGTTTCCGGCGAATTTCGGTGCCGCTGCGTGAAACCAGCTCCAGCAACTCGTCTTCCGTGCCGGTCTGAGAGACAGAGGCGATGGTCTCGCCTGCGACAGTATCCTGCAGCCGAAAATCAAGCCGGATCTTGTTGCCACCGGATTTGCCCATCGCCAGGTAGGAACCCACGACAATGAGATCGGTGCTTAAGTGATTGCGGATTTTCGTCAGCGAATCCTGGCCGAAGCTTTCCCCGTCTGCGAGTGACAGATCGAACTTCATGCGAGCAATGTTCTCGCCGGGAATAGTACGCACCTGCTCCCCGGCAGCCAGCTCGGTGCTCAGCATCTCCGCCAGCGCAGTTGAAATCCATGCCTCGTCCGGTTTCCCGGACAGGTTCTTGAAGCCGAGCACGGCGACAGAACGGCGGGCCCTGATCGTCGAAGCAACGCCCGTCGCACTCCCGGCCGCCGATTGGCCTGGCTTCGTCCCATGAATCAACCGGCTGCGAATGCCACCTATATTTAGCGCCAGAGGCAAGGCGACGATCAGAGCTGTGGTCGCCACTACCACTGCCCACTTCCAATTTCTGCGCGGACGCCGCACTACCGGAGTGAGGCCGCTACCGAGCCTCTCCAGATCAATCTGCATTTCACGCGCGGACTGGTAACGGCGATTCGGATCTTTATCCAGAGCTTTGACGATGATGCTCTCGAGAGCGGGCGTGATCAGCGGATTGTGTGAACTGGGCGGAGCCAGCGGGCGCTCCAGAATGGCTGAGATCAGTTGCGGCCCCGAGGTTTGAAGATGGGGCCGCATGCCGGTGGCCATTTCATAGAGAACCGCACCGGCAGAATAGATGTCGGTACGCTGATCGGCGCGCTGACCGCGCAGCTGCTCGGGGGCCATGTAGGGCAGAGTGCCGGTAACTTCCTGCGCCTTGGTCACCGTTACCGCCAGAGTGTCCTGGTCACTGGTCGGTATCCATTGCGCCAGGCCAAAATCCAGGATCTTCAGGCGATCCTCTTTCGTGATGTGAAGGTTGCCAGGCTTGAGGTCGCGATGAATGATGCCTTGCGCGTGTGCTGCTTCCAGGCCGTCGGCGAGTTGAGAACCGAGGCGGAGGACCTCTTTCTCGGGAAGGGCTCCACTGGCGAGCTTGTAGTGGAGCCCGATGCCGGTGATGAGTTCCATCACCAGGAAGTCCATTCCATCTTCGCTGCCAAACTCGTAAACGGTCTCGATGTTCGGATGATTCAGCTTGGCGAGAGCCAGGGCTTCGCGGCGAAAACGCTGGCGTGCAGCGTCATTCGCGAGGGTGCCTGGGGTTAACACCTTCAAGGCAACATCGCGCTCGAGTTGCTCATCATGAGCGCGGTATACCACCCCCATGCCGCCAGCTCCGAGCTTGGCGACAACGCGGTAATGCGATATGGTGCGCCCGAGCATGAGGTTTCTTGCGCTCGTCCCTATTTGGCAGGACAAAATTCCCGTCGCTGACCGGTGCTACCAGCGGTGGGACTGGATCAGGGGCGCCTTCCGTGCATGAAAGCTGAACCTCCTGGCCGAATAATTCTGGATTTCCGAGGAGCTAGGGATTGAAAGCGTTGGGGTGGGAGACGGGAATTGAACCCGCAACGTCCGGAGCCACAGTCCGGTGCTCTACCGGTTGAGCTACTCCCACCGTTTCTTAACGATTATAGCAACTGGGGTGGGAGCTGTCAGAGATCGGCTGCCCCGTGCAAGCCCTGGCTTAAGAACTTTCCCCGAGGGATGGAGAAGGCGAGCCAGGAAGGGTCCTTAGTTGCGGCCGACGCCCACATACTCAAAGCCCATGGCTCGCAGGCGTACCGAGTCGAGGAGATTTTTCGTGTCGACAATGACGGGGCGCTTCAGCAGGTGCTTGATGCGGTCGAAGTCGAGGCTGCGGAATTCGGGCCAGCCGGTGCCGACCACGAGTGCGTCCATGCCTTCCGCGGCGGCATAGGGCGTTTCGCAATAGTGAACGCTGCCATTCAATTCCACGCGAGCTTCGGGAATAGCAACCGGGTCGTAAGCGCGTACCCTCGCGCCTTTGGCGACCAGGCTTTTCGCCAGGTGTAACGACGAAGATCCCGCGACAGAGTTGGTGTGGGGTTTGAAAGCCAGACCGAGAATTCCCACGTCCTTGTTCTGCACCGACTGAACCAGGGTCGAGATCTTGTCGACGATGCGGTCTGCCAGGCTGTGGTTCACTTCCCGGGCCGCGCTCAGAACCTTCAGCGAGACGCCTTTGCCCCGAGCCAGCTCGGCGAGGGACTCCATGTCAGACTCGGCGAACAGGCCGCCCATTCCGGCTCCGGGCTGCAGGCAACGAGGCGCAATTTTCTTGTCGAGGCCGAGCGCCAGCGAAAGGCTGACCGCATCGGCATTCACGTGCTCGCACAGCCGCGAGAGTTCATTGATAAACGAAATCTTGGTGGCGACAAATGCGGTGGCAGATTCCCTTACCAGCTCCGCGGTCTCGTGGTTGGTCACGATGACCGGAACTCCGCGCATGACCAGCGGGTGAAGAATCTGTTTCAGCGCCAGCACCGCGTCGTTGGAAGCGGTTCCCAGAATGATGCGATCAGGCCAATTGAAATCTTCCACCGCGCAGCCCGGTGTAATGAAGACCGGCTGTGACACGATGGTCGCCTTCAGGCCTGACTGCTTCAAGCGCTTTTCCACCCCCGTGGCGGTTCCTACTCCCACCGGGGTCATGATTGAAAGTATGGGAGGTTTGGGGGCGAGACGGGCGATTCGAAGGGCGAGATCGGCGAGGTGTTCCGGAGTGTCCTCGGCCAGAAATATTACCTGCGCCTTGCGCGCGAAAGACTCAATGTCCGTGGAATAAGCCAGACGCCCGGAACGCACGTTACGCTTGATGACTTCGGTAAGATTCTTTTCAAAAAAGGGCACGTTCCCCTGTGCCATTTCGACCATGCGGGAACTATCGGGATGGCAGCAGGTTACCGGAGTTCCAAAGTCCGCCAAACAGGCTGAAACTATCGTGCCCAGATAGCCTGACCCGTATACCCCTGTTTGCATATTCCCCCCGGCCGAGAACTGTCGTACAAGCTGCGCTGGAAGCCGCGTTTGACGCGGCAACCCAACATCTTATGTACGCCCTGCAGCGATGCTTGGCAATGGACGGAAGGGTCATGTACCTCAGAGGATGGGGAAGGACACAAGACCCCGGAATTCGGCCCCTGGTTTGTTGCGCCGGCAGGATGCCGTCTCTCGGGACGAACGTCGCCCCATCGAAGTCGATCTCCTGCGACGAGAACTCTCGTTCCGAACGCGGTTTCTATCCACGGCGGGCGGGACACCCGCCGGACAGCCGGCAGGATGCCGGCGCTGCAAGAACAATCTGAGGGCTGAGGTCTGACGTCCGAGGTCCGAAGTAAGCTATCGCGGCGTGACCAGCTGTCGGCCCAGACGAACTTCCGCCAGGTCTTTCCAGCAATTCTGCTCTTCCTCGCGCACAAAGATCAGTTCACTGACTTTGATTTCGCGACTGCCGGCGAATCGGTTCCAGCGCTCGGAGGCTACCTGATAGGCCTGCTGCGCCTGCGGTTCAGCACCCATTTTCACGATCGTCAGGTGAGGCATATAAGGCCATTCCTCCGTGTAGGCCAGCGCGCCGGTGTTCAGGCGGTCGTGGAGTTCGCGCATGCGATAGGCGTCACGCGCAACGCGGATGAATACTGTGGGCGTAAGCGGGCAGAAGGTCTCGACTTCCCCCAGCGTCACAGAAAACGGTTCCACGTGGCTGCAAACCTCTTCGAGAGTTTCACGCGCGGAAAGCTCGCTGCCGTTCAGCAGTCGTGGCGGAAGGACGGTGAGATGGGCGGCAAGATGGGGGTGTGAGGGATGTAGTTTGCTTCGGAGGTCTTCGACGAATTCCCCGACCGGGTTCCTGAGGTAAGCCACCAAGGCGTAGCGCGGAGTCAGCATCCGAAACAAATTATACGCCGTGCACGTTAACGGTGAGGGGTTGTGCCTGAGACCGGGCAGGGAAGCCTCGGATATAATCGGAAACGAACTTCTTCACAGTCGGGGCGTAGCGCAGCCTGGTAGCGCACCTGCCTTGGGCGCAGGGCAAAACCACTCTCGCTGATCCCAAAAGACTTGCACACGTTTGATCCGAATTTGCGCACCTGCTTCGGAGGAAAACGTGAGCTTCTCTCAGTTCATCAAGGAACGGCAATACCTCAACAACGTCTCTCCCGCAACTATCGAATGGTATCGAGCAGAGCTTCGCCTGGCTTTGCACAGAATCACCGAGCGATGCGGACCTAAAAGACTTTGTCATTCGAATGCGTGAGCGTGGCCTGAAGGCCACCGGCGTGCAACAACCGCATCCGCGCAGTCAACGCATATCTCAAGTGGACAGATTCACCGCTGCGCGTTCGCAAGCTCAAAGAGGCTCAGCTTGTACTGCCAACATTCTCGCAGGCGCAGGTGACCCAACTGATCGCGGGCCCCACGGCTTCTATCAGCGCCGACTGTGGCTGATCGTGCTCATGCTGCTCGATACGGGATGTCGTATCAGCGAAGTCTAGCTTGCAAGTGCAGGACGTGGACCTAGACAATCTCCTGCTCACCGTCAACGGCAAGGGACGGAAGCAGCGCAAGGTGCCGTTCTCCTTTGAACTCCGCAAGCACTTCTGTGGACGATGCCTAACGCAAGGGCTGGTGTTCAGCACGCGCCAAGGTCGAGTGTGCGACCGTGCACGTTGTCCTACGTGATGTGAAGAGACTTTGTATCCGGCTCGGCTTCGATCCGCCAGCCCGCACCCTGCATGCATTCCGGCACACGTTCGCAATCAACTATCTGAGAAAAGGCGGCTCTGTGTTCCACCTACAGAAAGTGCTCGGCCATTCGAGTCTGGAGATGACCCGGCGATACGCGAACCTCATGACCGAAGACTTGCAGGCGGTGCATGAGAAGATTAGCCTGCTGGCAGCATAGTCATGAACAGGAGGGGCGAGACGAAAGCTGGAATATGACAATTGAGCCTGAACCGCAACCATCCCCCGCTAAGAGTCAGAATGATTCCACTGCGAAAGCTCCTCCTGCTGATGCTCGACAAACGTTACTAACACAGCCGGAAACCAAGACTCCTTTCTCCCAATTCCAACGGTGGCAAATCGGCTTATCAATTTTTCAAACGCTAGTTCTCGGCATCGCAGGTCTGGTCATCGGCATCAAGCAATCAAAGATTAACGAACACCAGCACGAACTTGCCACTCGTCCGTACATTTCTAGCGTAGTCAGCCAACCGTCGAACGGAACAATCATGTGGAAGATTCACAATGCTGGCCAGTACCCAGTAATGAACTTGAAGTTGCAAATCATACGATTTATTGGACATTCAGAAGGCTGGGAGGTTAACAGCGGGCCTAACTGGAGTAAATCCCTTGCCGACACCTTGGCCGAGGGCGCAGAACAAACATTGGACATTTGCGAGTACATCTGCAAACTCGGTTCGATTTATCCAGAAATGAAAGTCATACATCCGGGATATGTTCTCGCAGTTCTTTCTTTTGACCGACGTATCGATGGAAAACGATACCTACTTCTCGAACCATTCCTTATCGACGGTGGCTCCGGTCAGCTTTATCCAATGAGTGTCGCAACATTCGGAGGCGATTCAGGAATCCTTCGGCGATGCTCAGGGGAGAGTGGAGTTGTGACTGAGCTTCTCCGTATTTACTTAAAAGCTAATCCTTTGTCCTATCCCGCCGAACTGTACAACTACACTTATCTCTTTGAGCCTGTGGGTACACCTTGTCTCGATACGAGAGAGCCTCCGCATCCTAGCAACTAGACCTGCTCAACGACGCAATCGGTCAAAGCCCCGACAAAGCGTTGTCGGTTCCCTACTCAAGAAGGACGTGGACAGTCTCAAAGATTCTTATCACCACGATTCAGACAACATTCAGCTTAGAACTCAATCGAGTCTATGCGACGTGGTAAAATTCGGCAAACTCCCGGGGTGAATCATGTATTCAAGCGTGCAGTTTGCCTTCGCAGTAGGTTGCCCTACTTTGGCCTTCCTAAGCCCGGTACTTGGCCAGCGGGCCGGACTACCAGTCTTTTGGCAGGTTCTTCTGTTCGGGATCTTCACGGTTCTTGGGCTTGCCGTCCTGTCGGAAAAGAACCGACCGAAGTGTCAGGGCCGGACGAAACGTGATTTACCGTGCAGACATACGGTCAACGCCGGGGAGAAATTATGCTTCCAGCATCAGCAGGGCTTGCAGGCGAAGTTGCGAGCCATTCCCCGCAGTCACACGAAGACGTTCTGGGCTGGCATCGGAGCGAACGCCTTCGGCTGGGCGTTAACCATAGCCCTGTTCGTCGCTGGTTTGCCGCCGAAGCCTGTGCTGGCAATACGTCCGGGGCCACCAACAAATGTGACCGCAACCGTTCAGTAAATCGGGTGCGGATATAGTGCGCGGATGCAAGGACATTTCTTCCACATCGAAGGCCAGTGGCTTGCAATCAAAGTCGAAGAGCCAGACGACCTGCTCAATGCACACGAGCACGAGAGCGATAGTGATGAGTTCGTTGACATGAATGACCCAAGGCTGACCAGCGAGACTATTGAGATCAATCCTGAAGCAGACGCCTTCGAGCCAGTCGTAACGGTTGCCATCCAGACGTAGCCCGCCCACGGGCCGATCTTCCTTGTCGTCGGTACGATGTACCGTGTTGGCCGAATCGCTGTCGTACATTTGGCCGCGCCCAGCGGCCCTGCAGCGATGTAACCGAATCCAAAGGGAAACCAGCGCTTAAAGTGACGAGCAACAAGCAGCTTACTGTTATGTACTGTATTTTCAATGCTTTACATGACGCTTCTCTAACTCATAAACAGGAGTAAATAAGGGGAAAAACAGGGCAAATGAGATACAGCATGCAATTTCTTCGTTTCAGGGTAAGACTCGGAAAAAAATACGTCGTACCGACGAAGGCGAACAAAGCGAACAGTGAGTCGGGAAGACGAACGGGTTCCAGGATGCGCGTCATTTGCAAGCGCCGGGATAATCGTGGCACTCTGTACGTGATCGAAGATTCCGGCGCAACCCGCCGAAAGGGACGTATCGACAACACAGACTGAGCAAATCCATTGGTGCCACCTACGCCTCTGGATGGCCAGTGGCGATTCGTATTTTAGGAGGAAATCATGGCACCCGGACGGGAGTCCAACAACCCACCAACAACGCCGCCGTTGCCAGCATCACTCCCAAGAAGTCGCGTCCATTGCGCCGCCAGCATCACGACGCAATGTTGCAAGCAGCGAAGGATGCGTTGGAGTTGGGTGTGCGGAACAACGTCAACATTCACATCTTTGGCGCACCCTACAAAACCAAAGTCGGTATGAAAGGCACCCGCGGTTCGCGTGATGCGGTCGGGAAGTTCGACAAGAACGGCAAAGACCAGACTGGCCTCGCTCTCGCTCAGTGGACTGGAAAGTATCTCGCCGCGAATCCGTGCATTCGGCTCGATTACAGCGGTCTCGTCGCCATCGACGTTGACCACGGTTTAGAGGGACTGAGCGACGAGCAGATGATCGCGAAAGCCGACGTGAACGGGCTGCCCAGAACCTACACCGTGCGAACGGGACGTGCGAATGGTGGAGCGACATTCCTTTATCGCGGTTCGAAGGACTCTGCCCGACGTCCAGGGGTTCCAGGTCGGCGAACTATCTGGGGACATCAAGCATCACGGTCACATCGCGGCGGCAGGCAGTCTGCACAAATCGGGCAACGTCTACCGGCGTATCAACGACCTACCGTTTACCGCGCTGCCAGGGTTTTGGCGAGATTACAAGCATACGAAGAAGGCGAAGCCGGCACCATTGACGCCCTTCGAAGAAGACTGTCTTAGAAAAGACGACCTTATGCGAAACCCAGACACCTCGCCTCTTGGCCTTGCGCGTAAACGTGCTTATGACTACGAAGTCCGACTGCGCGAACGTCTGATTGCTGGAGAAGTGGTCAAGGTAAAACATGGCGAATTGATCCCAAAGGGACGCAGGGTGAACTATCTGACCCAACAGGCGGGCAGGATGCGGAAACTGGGCCTCGATCCAGAGATCATTCGCATTGCGCTGGATATCCGTGCGATCAGGAAGTGTTGGGATGGTGAAAACTTCATTCTGTCGCACAAGTCCAACTTGGACTACGTGGCTGGTTTGTCTGCGGGCTGGGACGAGGGCGACTACATCATGCCGACCTTGAAACTGGATGGTCGGGTGATTCACACGAAGCCGCCTGGACGCCACGACCACCTGGTCGCCGTGATGAAGAAGTTTCCTGACGAGATCGCTGCCGCCGAAGGCTACGACTTGCTGGAACGCGAGGTGGCAGGCACGCGCTTCACGCTTGACCGCAGATCGAAAGCCAGCCAGCAGGCAGTGAAGAAAGCACGGGAAGAGGCTGGCTTCATAGTTGAACGCCCCAGAGGAGTGAGCACATGGGTACGCCGTACACGCCGGAAAATCGGGGACTAACGGAGCAAGAGAACAACAACAAGATATATGTAAGAGAAGAAGTGGGAGTGGAGTGCCCCGCTGGCTTGCGACTCTAAGGTGCAACAGCTTGAACTCGACCTTGCGGACAACCTTGGCCAGACCCCACGTATCGGACACAGACTGGTATCCGAGTCGAGGGGATTTTGAGTGTAATTGATTTTGCAACAGTTACCCCAAAGGAACGCCGCGACGCATCTTCCAATGCGAAAATCGCCCCTTGTAGAAACCGAGTTGCGTCTATTAGGCGAAAGGCGGTGCGACGTAGTGGTTGCTCGCTCTAAGTTGACGAAATCACATGTTCGGCAGGTAAGACAGCGGAGTGCTGTGCGCATATCGCTGCATATGGCTCCCCTTTGAGTTCTTCGATCATTGGGTACGCGTGACGCACATAAAAAGAGTGTGTTTGAGCCAGTTCATTCCACAACTGTTCAAGTTCAATGGCGGCCTTCATTCTCCCTTCAGCACAAAGAATCCCGACTGCTTCCCCGAACACTGCAACTCTCTTGTGCTCATTCTCAGCGTGACTCATGATTGGCTCAAAAATGGACAGGAATCGTTTGCGGTCAGGCCCAGCGGCTTCCATAAAGTTGGCGAGGGTTTCGATAGTATCCAAAGGAATATAAAGACCCTGTCCAATCGCAGCAGCAACATCCACGCGATGTGCTTGCAATGTCTGGAGAAGACTCTTCCGGTGTGACTCGGTCGCAAACACGACAACCATATTCCCGGCCTCTAGAGCGGCCTCGACAAAGCGAACCAGACCAACTAGAAAGGATGCATCATCAGAATAGAATTGAACCTCATGGTTGCGAGCGATCTCCGTATGCGCGTCCTTGGCGTCCGTGAAATGGTGGCTCGACAATCCGCTACTGACAAACTGCCTGCCTTGACAAACCGCTTCGACAGCGGTCAACAGGTCACTTCCTGCGCGTGCTTTAAGCACATAGCCCAGTGCCGTCAAACTCAGGGCTTCGTGCACGACATCGGCAGAGGATTCTTGGCTTACGAACAGTAACTTGGATTCGGGTGAGAGCTTGCGAATTTGTCGAGCGGCTTCGATTCCATTCAGTGTTGGAAGCCCGATGTCCAACACAATCACGTCTGGTTGCAATTCCTCGGCGATGCGCACCGCTTCTAATCCATCTGCGGCTTCACCGACGACCTGTAAATCCTGTCTTTTTCCCAGTGTCGAACAAATGAAGCGCCGAATTGGCTCGTAATCGTCGACCACCAGAACTCTGATCGATGAAAACATAAGCTCAGCGGGCATTGATTTTAGGAATGATCGTTAAATCCTAGCCTCAGAAAAACGTCCTGTCAGCGAGGGGAAACCTGATTCTTGCTTAGGGGAATCCCCTATTGCAGGTATTACTGTTGCTAACAGCGTCAGCACAAGCATGCGCCGTTTGTTCGTCCGACCCAAGGTCTACCTGACAGTATTGTCCCCATCCGACAGCAGCGTGCAAGGTCAAGTCTTGGCTATCACAATTTATTTTCGCGCTTCTGGGCGGTCTAGATACGCGGCTAACGCTTCCGTCAGGATTTCCTGAGCGGTCTTGCGAGGATCTATGGTCGAAATATGCTCAGAAAAGAGAGGCCGATCACCCGTCCACGTCCTATGGTCCACGCAGGTCGGGAGGAGACTTCCCTACTGATAATTAGGTGCTAGACTGGCGGAACTTGAGGCGAACCTCCGTGGAAGAAGCTGTTCATTCCCCTCGGATAGTCCGGTTTGGAACCTTCGAAGTCGACCTTCCAGCGGGAGAACTGCGCAAGGGCGGGGTGAAACTGAAGCTCACTGGCCAGCCCTTTCAGGTGCTCGCCATCCTGCTGGAGCGCCCCGGGGAGGTCGTGACCCGGGAGGAATTGCAGAAGCGGCTCTGGCCGGACACGTTCGTCGACGTCGATCACAACCTGAATACGGCCATCAACAAGATTCGCGAAGTGCTGGGCGACTCGGCAGAGAGTCCGCGCTTTGTCGAGACGTTGCCTCGGCGGGGGTATCGGTTCATCGGTGAGTTGGAACGACCGGTTCAGCCCGTAGTAGAAGCGGCAGTAGAGCCGGTAGTACAGGCGAGCCAGATCGCGGCTCAGACTCTCGCAAATTGTGGTGGAAGGTCGCGGCAGTCATCGTAACCGTCTCGATCATTGTCGTTGGGGCCGGAGTTATCTATCGACGGCTCAAGCCGCAGCGTCCGCAGGAGCAGGCGGTCTTGACCGCTGTTCCGTTTACGGCTCTGCCCGGACAGGAGACTGCCCCGGCTTTCTCTCCCGATGGCTCCCGAATCGCTTTCGCGTGGAACGGTGATCCCGCACCCGGGACCAAAGGCTTCGATTTGTATGTGAAGGCCATCGGGAGCGAAACTCTGCTCCGCCTGACGCGGCATCCTTCGGAATGGATCAGTCCGGCATGGTCTCCGGACGGCACGCAGATCGCGTTTCACCGCATGGCCGGCGCTGACACGGGAATCTATGTTGTGCCCGCGCTTGGCGGCCCTGAAAGAAAATTACACTCCACCCGAATGCCTGGGACTTGGGGTCCGATGTCCATGATCAGTTGGTCGCCGGACGGCAGGTGGATCGCCTTCAACAATGTGCCAGGAGATGAACATGCGATGATGTCTCTCCTCTCTACGGAAACATTGGAGACCGAGCGGCTTCTGAACGGCGCAAATTGCCTTGAACAAGGTCAGCCCGCGTTCTCCCACGGCGGCGAGTATCTCGCATACTGGTGTTTTCGAACCGAGGGCTGGGGCGAGGCCGGGCTATATTCCTTACCGCTTCCGGACGGAAAGCCGAAGATGATTGGGCCATTCCGGGCCTTTCCACACGGGTTGACGTGGTCGGCTGACGACGAGAAACTGATTTATTCCCATTGGAATACGAGCTCTACGAGCCATTCCAGCTCGGCGAAGTTACTGTCGCGAATGGTTCGGTGAAGCGGCTAGCACTCGAAGGAAGCGCACAGCTGCCGACTGTTTCTCCCAAAGGCGACAAACTCGCTTATAGCTCTGTTTCCGTGAGCTCAAATATCTGGCGTAGAGACCTGCTTCACCCAGACGCTCAAGCTGTAGAACCTATCCCTTCCTCGCGGGGGCAGTTCGACGCTCAATACTCTCCGGACGGAAAGCGCATTGTCTTCTCGTCTATACGATCGGGCCGGCAGGGAGTCTGGATCAGCAGTGACGATGGCAGCAACCTGGTGCAGCTCTCGAACCCCAATTATGCGAGTGGCAGCCCGCAATGGTCGCCGGACGGAAGCAGGATAGCGTTTGACTCGCTTCCCCATGACCGCTGGGAAATATATGTCGCGGACGTGGCCGAACGGAAGCCCAGAAAACTGATCACAAATATTTCCGGCGTAATTCGACCTCACTGGTCCCGCGATGGAAAGTGGATTTATTTCAGATCCAAGAGCCTGGCAGGATGGGAGTTTATCGTTGTCCCGCCTCCGGCGGAGATGCCGTTTTACTATCCAAAGATGTCGATGGGGTCAGGCCGCAGGAGTCCTTCGATGGGAAGACAGTATATTTTGCAAGCCACGGAGACAATTCGACGCTGAAGAAAACGGCCCTGTCGGGCCAGCCCGGTACGGAATCAGAAGTGGATGGATTGCCTCGCGTGAGAGACTCCAGCCGTTGGACCCTCTCTTCAGGTGGTATCTATTTTGTTCCTGCCGAGGCGCCCAGATCGCTCCGCTACTTTGATTTCGCCAGCAGGCAGATACGCCCGATCTTTGAAGCGGACAAGGACTTCGGTCGCGGCCTGTCAGTCTCTCCCGATGGCCGCTGGATCCTCTATTCACAAGAAGCGATGTAAACAGCGACATCATGCTCGTCGATCACTTTCGGTAGCACCACCGGGACAATCAGCGATGGCAGAAACAGAGCGCCACCTCCAAACGCGATTACACTCACCACCCGGTCCATGAGTGTAACGTCGATGCTCCAATCCCAATCCAAGGGCCAGAAGCGTTCCAGAATCGACCCTTTGTGAAACGCTGAGACATTGGGCTGCCGAGCGTGAAATTCAGCACCCTTTATGGAACGCGAGACGGAAGAAAAGGCAGAACGATCAGCGGGCCGTCGCAGCTTCGCGTACTCCGCCTTGGCTTGCTTCAGGATGGGGATGTCGGGGTCGGCGTCTTTCCAGAGGGAAGAAGTCCTGACTCAGGTTGGCGTAATGTTGGCTCCTTACCAGTCCGATGTCAATCCCAGAAGGCGCAGCATTGAGCAAGCAGCCCGCAGGAGCTAGGAGGCAAAGACAGTGTCACTCAATGCTTCAGGTCTGCCATCCAGTTCATCACCACGTGCAGCGGAAAGGACCTTACGTCCCTGACGGGTGTGAGCAGAAGGACACGACCGTCTGGGGCAACCTCGTACTCGGTATCGGCGATGGCCCTACTTTTCAAATCGAATAGTGGTTCCGGTGCTCCCGTATGCAGATCCGGCCCAAGTCGGGCAGCCATCACCTTCTCATCAGCCGAAACGAAGAAAATTTCCTTTCCGTTGCGGTTCCATCTCGGCGTGCTTCCTCCCCCGGTTGAGACCTGCCAAGCCGAACCGTTGCCCGGGAAACTCTGAAGATAGATCTCGGAGCGGCCCGACTTATCCGAGTCGTAGACAATGGACCGACCATCTGGCGCAAACCGGGCTTCTCCGTTGACGCTACTTGCAATTTTCAGCGTCTTCTTCTCGCCAGCTAACGAAATCGCCCATAACTCTTCAGCCAACCCCTGTTCAGCAGAGTGCTCTTGCATGTAGAGAAGGAACTGCCCGTCCGGAGACCAATCTAAGGGCCACATCCAGTTCGCGGAATCCAGAAGCAGTTCCTCCTGCGCGGAGCCATCCGCGTCTTTCAAGTAGAGGTGTTGGGTCCCCGACTTGATGAAGGCAAATGCGATCCGACGCTTGTCCGGTGACCAGATCGCAATCCCTCCGCCTGGGGATGAATGGGAGGTCATGCGGGTCCAGATCTTGCGCTCCATGTCCCACACCCAGTAATCACCACGGTGGCTGCCCTCCTCTAGGCGTACTACCAGCAGCTGCTTTCCATCGCGCGAGAGGCTCATCCGCTGGTACCGGCCCGGAGGCAGCACCAACTCCTGGAGTTTTTTTCCGCTGCGGTCCACCCATTGCAACTGGAAGTCGATCTGGGGTTCGGCCTGGTAAACCAGCACACCATTTCCCGAGGCAGAAAAATTGGTGTAGGCGTCCCCTCCGCTGTAAGTCGCCTGAGGTTCACCAAGAGAGATCGCCTCCCCAGTCACCTGCAGGCTGCGTAGGTCCAGGGGTTGCGCGACCAGGCTGCCGTCGTTGGCAAATAGCAGATATCCCGGCGCAACGTAGGCCGTGTTGGACGCCCTCCGCAAAAGCAAGCTGGTCTTAGGTGAATCCAGCGATCCCGCATAGAGAGCACCAGTATTGCTTTGATCCTGTGCGTCCCTGGAGCGTGCTAGGTAGAGAAACCGCCGGCCATCGGGGAGGAAGAACGGGTAGAATTGCCAGAACTCCCCATGAGCGGAGTCCAGTTGCGTGGCCGTTGTCTGCTTGCAGTCTTCGAGATTGACACGTGTGATCGGCTTATTCAGACTGGCACCCAATATGACGGCGTCCTTATTCCAACTGCTGTAAAATCCGGGCTGGACGTCGCAGAGCGTTTCTACTTTCCCAATTGCAGGTTCCAAGCGCTTCAATCGGTTCTTGGTCGCAAGACCGAGGAAGCGACTGTCTGGCGACCAGAAAAGCGATTGCACTCCTTCGGTACCCGGCATTGGACGTGCGGAGAATTCGTCCAGGCGTTGGACCCAGACTTTCCTGTCACTGGGGATGTATGCTAGCTGGCGTCCGTCAGGAGAGACTGCAAATGTCATCATGGAGTCGAAGGAAACTTCCGGTGGCGGATTGATGGTGAAGCTGACCTTGGGCTGCGGCCGCGGAGCACGCTTGACATAGCCGATGCTGACAGTGAGCAAGGCCAGCGTCAGCAGTCCTACAAGGGCCCATGCGATCTTCTCCCGGCTGCGCCGCCGCGCGGCAACTGGAGCTGGCAAGCCTGCCTGTGAGCCGCCTTCCGCAATCCACTCCAGTTGGAGTTTCAGGTCTTGTGCCGATTGCCAGCGCGTGTCCGGATCTTTTGCTAGGCATGTTTTCACCACCCGTTCCAGTGCTGGCGGGGTCAGCGGCTGCAGCGAGGCCATGGCAGGTGGTTCCGAGGCAAGAATGGCGGTGATAAGACTCGTCCGGTTGTTTCCGGAAAATGCGGTCTTGCCCGTCGCCATTTCATAGATCACCGCACCCAGGGCGAAGATGTCGGTGCGGGCGTCTGCCTCCTTGCCTTCCAGCTGTTCCGGTGCCATGTATTGAAACGTGCCCAGCACCACGCCTTTTTCCGTCAACTTGTGATCCTGTGTCTCCAACAGGGTGAGGGTTTCGTTCGAAGGAGCCGCTGTTGCCTCCACTCTCGCCAGACCAAAGTCCAGGAGCTTGGCACCATCCTTGGTTAGCATGATGTTGCCCGGCTTCAAATCGCGGTGAATGATACCGTGCCGGTGTGCTCTCTCCAGCGCATCGGCTATCTCGATGCCACACTGCAATACCTGTCCGGCGGGAAGTGCCCCCTTCAGCAGACGCTGCCCCAGGGTTTCTCCTTCCAGGTACTCCATCACCAGGAAGTCCGTGCCGTCCTGCTGACCTACGTCGTAGAGAGAACAAATATTAGGATGGGCCAGACTGGATAGCATGCGCGCTTCCCGTTCCAGGCGCCTGCGCAACTCCGCATGGCGGGAAAACTCGGATGGCAGGACCTTGATTGCTACGGTGCGCTGCAATCGAGTGTCGCGGGCGCGATACACCTCTCCCATCCCTCCCGCGCCGATCTTGGAAAGGATCTCGTAGGGGCCGAGCTTCGTGCCAGAAGTGAGGGACATCGGTGGGACGCAATTATATTCCTAGAGACAAACATGCCGATGTTCCTGAAGCTCCCGGCTCAGATTCTCATCCGCGGAGAAGCGTCCAACAAGATCAGAATACAACCCAAGCACAAAAGTTTCGTGGATTGTCGGCGCGTTTTTCATTGCGAACACGCGTTTTGCCGGAACTGATTGAGCCATGCGAAGGCTCGCTTCACCCCAGCGCCATCGGCCCAGTCCACTGCCAAGTTTCCTGTTTCGCTTAGCGAGCCAGGGCACGGCGGGCAAGCAGACCTTTAGGGATTGCCTCCGCGTCATAGCCGCGGTCGCCCAGCTCCGGCAGCGAGAGTCATGGACGCAAGTGATCGTTCAAAAGCTCAGCTTCAGTCCGAACTGGAGATTGCGTGGGCTGAAAGTGCCCCCAGCCTTTCCGAATTCCGGGCTATTCAAGCGATTGTTGCCGCTGGGCCCGACGTTCGCCGACGCCTAATTGGAAGTTGGTGTGGTTGAGAATGTTGAATGCCTCGGCGCGGAACTGTAGCCGGAAGCGGTCGGAGAGTCGGAAGTTCTTGAACAGCGATGTATCCAGGTTCAAGTATCCCGGCCCCACAAAGGTATTACGGCCCAGGTTGCCGACACAGCCCAGGCAAGGTGTGGAGAAGAAATTGTCAGGAAGGTTGAAGCCGTCGGCCCACTGCTCGTGAGTTGCATCCACGTGGTTCGCGATCGCATTGGGACGGTCATTGGCAACTCCGTCGAGGTTGTAATCCGCCCGGACGTTCACGCAGTGTGCTGGGTCGAACGTGGCGGGGTCACATGCGTCTGGGAAGCCGGTGTCGGGCTGCAACTTGCTGCCCAGCGCGAATCCTCCTCCCCGGTAAGGGAACCAGTGGGCCCCCGTCTGTAGCGAGAAGATTCCATTCAGCTGCCAACCCGCCAGCATTGTGCCCACGAAGTCGTGCCTGTCCCGCAGAAACGGCATCTCCCAGACAAAATTAAAAGTCAGCCGGTGGCGAATGTCGTAAGTGGAGTTGCCACGGTCCAGTTGGGGCAACGTCTGGTCGGTTGAATAACCGTCACCCCCGCCAAAACCATTGGCGCTGGTTGCGCTCCGTTGTGCCAACTGGATCCAGAATCGATGGAATGGCTCCAGGTGTAGTTGCCGCCGAACTGCAGGCCGTGGCTCAGTTGCTGTTTCAGCGAGACTTGCAGGCCGTTGTAGCTGGAGTTCGCGACATTCTCCCACACCCGCAAGTTTGCGTAGTTGGGATTCAACACTCCATTGGGGTTATTGTCGTTGATCTGGCTGCACAGCCGTCGGCCGAAGGTATCGTTTACGCAGACACCCTCCGGTAAGGCCCCGCCCGGAACCCGGTTGACGCTCTCCGCGCGCAACAGCTTGTGACCGGCTGTACCCACGTAGTTGACTTCCACCGAGAGCCTGGGCCGGATCTCCCGCTGCACGCCCAAAGAACCAGTTCTCCACGTAAGGATCTCGAATACCCTCCGGGAAAACAATGGAGGTCAGTGCTGCGAGATGGGGATTGGAGGGGTCCCAGCCAGAAATGTTCCCCGTCGCTCCCGCCTCGGCGTACTGACCCGGGGGAGATGGTCCGACGAATGTGGGAGTGCCTCCTGCCACCGGACCGTACACGATGTTGCTGCTTCCGCCGCCCAGCGTGTTCGTCGCATCATCCAGCGAAAAGTAGGGCGGGTTCCAGCGAGTGTTGGAAAGCGGGTTATACAGGGTGCCCTCATAGGAGACGCCGAAGCCTCCGCGCAACGAAGTCTTGCCGTCGCCCAGCACATCCCAGGCAAAGCCCACGCGGGGACCGAAGTCATTGTGATCTCCCTGCCCCAAGGTCTTGGATGGCGCAAAACCTCCCGGCCCGCACTCGCCGGCAAGAATCCCCCGCTGGTCGCCCGGACAGGGAGCGTTGGCGCTTTGAATCTGCCCTGCGCCTGTCGCGATGTCATCGATCAGGTGCTGTCCCGGACCCTTCAGGAAGGTCGTCGCCAGATTGTTCAGCTCGGTGTGGCGGGTGTACAGATCGTAGCGCAGCCCCAGGTTAAGCGTAAGACGCCTGGAAACCTTCCAATCGTCCTGGAAAAAGAATCCGTACTCCCAGTTGCGACAGTGCCGGATGCTGGTTGCCAGCTGCGCGGGCTGACCGCTCACAAAGCCCGGATCGACCCCGCCGACTCTCGTCGTAGGGTTGATCAACCGCGAAGAACAGCTGGTCGAAGAAAATGTAGGACGGTCGCCCCACGTCGAAGTTGCTGTTCTCTATATTCCGCCGAATCTCCACCCCTCCCTTCAGACTGTGTTTGCCGTGGCTCAAGGAGACCAAGTCCACGTAGTTGTAGATGTTTTCGTGAAAGATATTGCGGGTACCCGTTGTAAGCACCGAAGCCAACGCTCCCGTCATCGAAGACAATGCCTGGCACACCAGGAAGGCCGGCCTGCACCGAGGAGTCGTTTCCTGCGTAGCCTGCCCGGAACTCGTTCAGCAGCGTGGGAGTGAAAGTATGAATGTAGCTGAACTGAAAGTTGGGGGTGGTGGTAGTCGAAGGGTTGTAGAAACCGCGAAGTTGCGTCGGATTGCCACCGTAAAACTGATCGGCAGCCTTGGACCAGTTAAACTGACCAAAGAGTCGATCGTTGCTGCTCAGGTTGTAGTCCAGCCGGATGGACGCCTCATTCCCGTTGAACAGGTTCTCGTTTACCTGTGACTTGCCAACGTTCAACACGTTCACCAGGAATGGAAGGTCCCGCCCAAATGCCCCCGCCACCGGCGTGGAGTAAGGTGAGCCGCTCGGGCAATTGGCCGGCTGGTTCATGTAATCGATATCCGCCTGCTCCACGCCAAACAAGGCAGCAAACTTGTTGGACATTGCGCTGGTAATCCCAATGTCGCTGTTAGGGCACAGGTAGTCGCCGAAGTTAGCGAAACCGGAACCAGAGAACTGACCTCCGTTGACGTAATCGCGCAGCGTATAAGCCGGGCTACCCGAGTTGGAGGGAGCGAAGTTGGAATACAACAGGCTGGAAATGGAATCGGGGAAGGTCGAGATCACCGCTTGCCGAAAATCTGATGACTCCGCCAGCACCTGTCCCGGGTTGGAGATGATAAACCGGTCCCCTTGATACGCGGCAAAAAAGAACAGCTTGTTTTTGCGAATGGGACCACCCAGCGTCCCCCCAAACTGGTTCAGGTGCAATGGTGTCTTCTGGCGCTGCGCCGGGTCGGCAAAATGATTGGCGAAAAACGGATTGGCATCGAGCGCATCGTTGCGAAAGTATTCCCAGGCGTTCCCGTGGAGATCATTGGTCCCCGCCTTGGTCACCAGATTCGTGATCGCTCCCGCGCTGTTGCCAAACTCGGCGGAGTTGTTCAGGGTCAGCAGTTGAAACTCCTGCACCGTGTCTTGAATCGGCTGGTTGACCGGCCCTCCGCTTAACCCCTTATTGGAAACCCCATTGATCACGAAGCCGTTGAAGTTTTCCCGCACTCCGTTGACCACGGTGTTCGCGCCATTCTCGAACATCGTGCCCCGCATGTTGGTCGCACCCGGCGAGTACTGGATCAGATCATAGACATTGCGTCCGTTCAGCGGAAGATTGGCGATCTGCGTGGAATCTACGGTCTGGGCCAGGCGGGAGTTTTCACTATTGATCATGACGGGCGCCTCAGTCACTTCTACAGTTTCCCGTCGCTCCCCGACTTGCAGCTTGAAATCCACCCGTACGACCGTTCCCGCATTCAGTTCCACGTTGCTAGCAGTGGCGGTCTTGAATCCCGCAGCTTCCACCGTCAGTTTGTAACGGCCGACCGTCAGCTCCTTGGCGGCAAAGATCCCGACTTCATTGCTGTACACCACCAGCTCATACCCAGTCTCCAGGTTCTTGATCAAGATTCGCGCGCTTGGCACGTTCGCGCCCGTGGGATCCTCGATTACTCCAGTGAACTGTCCGTTTTGAATTTGGCAGAGCACGCAGGCGGGGACTGCAAGGAAGAGGGTCAGAACCACGCAATACCGGCTCGGAAATCCAGGGCACCGGAGCATGATTCCTCCAGGGAACTTCCTTCTTGCCGTGGGATCTATTTCTTCGAACCGAAAACGGTATGAATTCTATACCAAACCGCTTCCTGGGTCATAGTAATGAAGAAGTCTTGGCAGTGCGTCAGTTTGAACTGACGCAGTATCGATATTTTGCCTGATTGTCATTCAGTGCAGTTATCGATCCGCGTAAGGGCTACGGCAGCTGCCAGTCTAACGCGTAGATTTCGTAAGTGCTGATGTCTCGCAGAGCCAGCGGAGAATCATCGGGAGCCAAGCCGGTCCAGCCGCCGAAGGCTTCCCGAGGTTGGGCGCTTCACATCCTTCAGGCTGGTTACGCGTTCCAGCTTGTGATCCTTGATTTGCACGCGATAGAACGCCGGCTCACCTTCGGCAGTGGAATCGAAGTAAACGTATTTCCCATCATGCGACCATGCTATGTGGAGTGCACTCGTTTGGGTCAGGTTTGTCCATTTCTGGGTTTTCACATCGAACAGCATAATAAGGCGATTAGTAGTAGAGAGAGCAGCGATGTAGCTGTTATCTGGCGAAAGTCTGGGAAACCACATGCCTTCAGAACCAGGCAAGGTCGTGAGTTGGTTGGTCGTCAAATTCAGGTGATAGATGCCGGTCGCGATCTCCCTCGTGAAGTTGCTAAAAAACAACGAATTGCCATCCCGCGACCAGTTGGGGAAAAGTTCCTCGCGTTCCCCTTTGGTCACTTGTTTGGGGACTCCACCATCTACCGACACGATATAGACGTGAGGTGATTTGCCGGGCATGTTGCCAGTGAATGCAATCTGCTTCCCATCGGGTGACCATTGGGGCTGCATGGCCTCCATGGGGGAAGAAGTGAGCTGAAGTCGCTCCGTCCCGTCTACTTTGCTGCGCCACAAAGTTCCGTCCGGGTAGCTCGAATAGGCCACCCATTGCCCATCCTTCGAAAAATCTAATTGAATGGCGGATATCCCCGAAAAGATAAGGCAAGAACTGCTGAGACTTGGCATCGTACCGCACCAGTTCGCCAAGCGAAGCCCCTTGAATCGCAAAGAGCTTCTTCCCATCCCGGCTCGGCACCGGGGCGAACATCTCGCTGGGGCCAGTGGTCAACTGTGTTGGTTCCGGGTTGCGCTTGCGTAGAAATCCACTCTTTTCCCGAATAGCCCAAAGGCTATTTGTGTTCGCACCGTGTTCGCGATTGAAAAACAAAGTAGTTCCCATCCGGAGTCCAGTTGCCGCAGCACTCTGCCGGCGGACTGCTCCAACCGGGCAATAAGGGACGCAAGCGAGTGCCGTCCGAGGCCACTTCCCACAGCTGCGAACCGCCTTTCGAATCGTCCATTGTGAACCGCAATATCTTTCCGTCGGGCGACCAGCGAAGCCACGAAGCCGCGCCTGTTAAAGTCACGAGCCGCCGGGACTCGCTGCCGTCAGGCTTTGCCAGGTACAGTTCGTTACCGCGCGCATAGACGATTTGCTCTCCATTCGGCGACCAGCTGGCATCATGGGCGAGAATGTCTCCCAACACGTCGCGGCAGACCGGCAGGCAGTGGCAAAATATAAAGGGGCACCTCCCCTGGCAAATCGCTGCCCGATCAACAGCTCGGATCCATTCGGCGAGATGTCAGCCAGTTACAATGTCATCGAAGTGTGAGGGAATGGGTGCCGTTTCCCCACCCGATGCCGAGACTTCCGCAATCGTCCAGCCGATCTTTTTCGGCATCATGAAGTACAGGCGCGTGCCATCCGTCACCAAGGGACCCTCCTTTCGCTCCCTATCGTGGGTTAGAGGCGTATAGCCGAGCACTCTCGGTGCCGGCAGTGGCGCTCGAAACCAGAACGCTAGCGCCACAATCCCGGTCGCAAGCAGGCCCAGCAGAGCGAGCCACCGCAGGTGCGGCCACCCGTGTCGCGCCTCTGACGCCACAGTCTTGGGCACTGCGATAGATGGGTGTGATGCGGTTTGTTGCCTCAGTCGCTTCAGGTCGGCACGCATTTCCGATGCATGCTGGTAACGCAGCTCCCGGTCTTTCTCCAGAGCCTTGTTGATGATGTCTTCCAGCTTTGGCGGAAGGTCAGGGTTCAGGCGGATCGCGGGAACCGGATCACGATCCAGAATTTCGCGAAAGATAACTCCCGAGCTTTCCCCGCGAAAGGGCAAGGCGCCGGTCGCCATCTCGTAGAGGACGGCCCCGAACGAAAACAGATCCGTGCGGGCGTCCAGCTCCTTGGCTCTTACCTGTTCCGGCGACATATAGGCCACGGTCCCCAAGGCCGTTCCCGGACTGGTCAAGTTCTCCGGTCTCGCGGCGACCGTGGTTGCGCTCAGGCCTCCAGTTGCTTCCTCTACGCCTCTGCTCACTTGCAGTGACCTTGGCCAGCCCGAAATCCAGAATCTTGGCGTGTCCACGCTGGGTTACGAAGATGTTTGCAGGCTTAATGTCGCGGTGAACAATGCCCTTTGCATGAGCTGCATCGAGCGCATCAGCAAGGTCGATGCTGATTGACAGCAGGGTTTCGGTCTCCATCGACCTTCCCGCAATGCGATGATTCAGCGTCGTCCCTTCCAGGAATTCCATTACGATGAACGACCGGCCTTCATGTTTTGCGATTTCGTGTATGGTGCAGATGTTGGGATGGTTGAGGGCCGACGCGGCACGCGCCTCCCGGCGAAAGCGTTCCAACATTTGCGGGTCTTTTGCAACGTCTTCAGGCAGGAACTTCAGAGCGACAAAGCGACCGAGTTCGGTGTCCTCGGCCTTATAGACCACACCCATCCCGCCGCCGCCCAACTTCTCGATGATGCGGTAGTGCGAAATGGTTTGACCGATCATTTGCGGGAATGCTATGGCGTGCGGTCAGGTAAGTCAATGTACGGGCTCACTGCCCGAACGCCGGAAAAAAGTTTGCGAAAATCTGGAGATCGAAAAGGAACCCCTAAAAGTAAAGCATTCTTTAGAGTTCCTGCCGATGGGCGTCCGGCACCGACCCCACCCGGTATGGAGTTCCTCGGGCGGGTGTGACCTGGCAAAAAGAGAACGAATACGGGGACGCGCACGTACACCTTGGAGTTTTTTTTGGGATTTACGGATCATCTTCGGGCAGTTTTTATAGACGCGCATGCTCGGGAAAATTTGCTAGGCGGTCGAACGGGAAGCAGAGTTTGCTGCGGACTGCTGAATGGCGCAGACGGGAACATTGTTGCCCAAATAGCGCACCTGCCTCTATGATTGCAGCAGGACTGAACGTAGCGTAAGTCGTTGAAAGTCGGGGCGTAGCGCAGCCTGGTAGCGCACCTGCCTTGGGCGCAGGGGGTCGTAGGTTCAAATCCTATCGCCCCGACCAATTCAAAAGTGTCCGTTCCGGAGACATAGGTAACAGAACGTTCCGGAGACATAGGTTACACTTTGGCCCGAAGGGGTTCTGCAGGGGCTGCAGGGTTTTTTTCCTCCAGATCAACTGCTGACTGTTCAGAACTAACCCGGCCATCAGACTTCAATTCGACGTGACTGAGTACGCCGCTGATCTGGCCATCAGGAGTTTGGGTCAACTGAAGCATCTCGGCAAAAGTAGGCGCGTGAGCTACGTATGTGCCGCTGATGGGAGACCCATGACAAGCTGTGCCCGCAGGCAGAAGCGCTCCCAAAACCAACGAATGGAACGTACCCTTCATAACCAGAATCCCAGCCATATTCTGGGTCTGGCAAATCACTGAGTCGAATTACCTCGGTAATGCTTAGCTACTTCCCCGCGCTCCCCGCAGCATCGCCCCGACCAATTATCCCCTGCAGCATCAGCAAATTCTGGCAGCGACAACTGTTCTTTTCGAAGCCGGGGATTCTCGCTGATGTGGCACACAACTCTACACGGCAGTGGTCCTCTTTCAGTTTTCAGAATCGAGATGAACGCTTCCCAACCTTCGGATTGCCGGTCACGCGTCGAGTATTGAGAAACTGGGCTTCGAGGAATAGCGAACGAACTCAGGGTTCCCATCCTCCGCCCAGGCTTCTGTAGAGCTGTACCAGGGCCAACCGCTCATTTAGTTGAGCCTGTACCAGGCCGAGTTCGGCGGAGAAATAATTGGTTTCGTTGGTAAGTACTTCGAGATAACTCGCGACCCCGCCGCTATATCGCATGTGCGAGAGGCGCGCTGCGTCCTCTGCGGAGGCAACCAGGAAGTTCCTGTTGCTGACGAAACTCCTGAGTCTTGCGGTATGCGATCAGGGAATCGGAAACATCCCGGAATGCCCCCTGGATGGTCTGTTCGTAGCCCAGCAGAAACTCCTGCTGCCGGACTTCCGTCAGGCGGACGTTCGATCGCAGCCTGCCCGCCGTGAAGATCGGTTGGGTAAGGGTTCCGCCAAAGTTCCACAATCCCGCCGGTCCGGTGAACAGGCTGGTCAACGCGGAACTTTGATATCCGGCCGTCGCGGTGAGTGAGATCTGGGGAAAGTATGCAGCCCGAGCGACTCCGATTTGAGCGTTGGCAGAGATCAACTGTTCTTCGGCCTGACGGACGTCGGGGCGACGCTCCAGCAAGGATGACGGAAGCCCGGCGGGAACCACAGGGGGATGTGCCTGCTCGGTCAATTTTCGTCCTCGAGGAACCGGCGCAGGGTTGTTTCCCAGAAGCGTGCTGATGAAATTTTCTTCCTGCTCAATCTGTTGTTCCAGGGTGGGGACCTCGGACGCCGCGGTAAATACGAGCTGTTCGGCTTGCCGAACGTCGAGCATGGAAGTTGAACCTCCGTCGGCCAGGAGACGGGTCAGGCGGAGCGAGTCCTGGCGCGATGCCAGTGTTCGCTGGGAGATCTCAAGCTGCAGGTCGAGGGCGCGCAGTTGGAAGTAAGAGCCGGCGAGATTCGCAATCAATGCAGTGATCACTTCCCGCCGAGCCCACTCGCTGGCCGCCAGGTCGGCACGCGACGCTTCAGTGGCGCGGCGATATTTCCCCCAGAAATCCAGGTCCCAGGAAAGGTTCCCGCTGACCTGGGTCGCGCTGGTTTCGTATGGACCTAAGAATTTTGTTTGAGGATTACGCAGATTCGCGCCCGTCACACCGCCCGCGATCGTGGGAAACTGATCGGCCCTGGTGATGCCCAACTGCGCCTGGGCCTGCAGAATCCGCGTGGCCGCGATGCGCACGTCATAGTTCTGTTGCAGGGCGGTCTTGACCAGCTCCTTTAATTGTTCATCCTGGAAAACCTCCCACCACTTCTCGTCTGCCAGTGACCGGGCGTCGGTCCTGGCCGCTTCGTCCGGCGTGAGGCCGCGATACGTCGGAGGAACACTGACCGCCGGCCTCTTGTAATTCGGCCCAACAGCGCAACCGCAGGCGAATCCCAGAATCACGAGGAGAACTGGAAGAATAGGCTGTCTCCTCATCCTAGTCGTCTCCCGCTCCCGAATTTTCCGCGGGATGAGGCATCGCGCCCGCGGAGGATGGTTTCCTGGTCTCGGCACCGGAGAATTTCTCGACTGCGCAGAACACCGCCGGGACAAAGAAAATGCCGATCGCACTTGCCGCTAACATACCGCCGATAACCGTGGTGCCCATGATCTGACGGGCCACAGCACCCGCTCCCGATGCCGTCCACAGCGGAATGCATCCGAAAATGAAGGCCAGCGAGGTCATCAGGATAGGCCGGAGGCGAAGCTTGGCTCCGGTAAGAGCTGCATCCACCAGAGGCATGCCTTTGTCGTACTCGTCCTTGGCGAATTCCACGATCAGGATGGCGTTCTTCGCAGCCAGGCCGATCAGCATGACCAGCCCGATCTGAGAGTACACATCGGTCTCAATCTGAACCATGTACGGGGGCAGGAAGGCGCCCAGTAATACCCGGCGCAGCCACAGAATTGCGAAGGCGCCAAACACTGCCACCGGTGTGCTTAGCAGCACAGTGAAGGGTAACGTCCAACTTTCATACAAGGCGGCGAGAATGAGAAAAACAAACAGCAGCGATAGCCCGAAGATCGCCGCCGGAGGTACGCCCTGCTGGGCCTTTTTTTCCTGATATGACATGCCTATGTAGTCGAAGCCCATCTCGGGTGGCATGGTTTGCGCGAAGACTTCTTCCAGGGCAGCCGTCGCCTGGTCGGAGCTGTAGCCCGGAGCCGCGCTCCCGTTAATCTGTGCTGAGCGAAACAGGTTGTAGCGCATGGTGAATTCAGGCCCGGAGAGGGGTTGGAAGCTTGTTAACGCGGAGAGTGGAACCATCCTGCCATTTTGATTTCTGACGTAGAACTGCCCGACATTTTCCGCCCTGGTTCGGTAGTCGCCCTCGGCCTCGATGTAAACCTGCCACTGGCGGCCGAAGCGGTTGAAATAGTTGATGAACAATCCCCCCATGAACGCCTGAATGGTCCGGTAAACATCGCCGATTGGGACGGCCTGCTTGATGACCTTGTCACGGTCCACGTTAATAAACTGCTGGGGCACGCTGCCCAGGAACGTAGTGCTCACTCCCGCGATTTCAGGACGCTTGCGGGCAGCCGCCAGAAACGTGTTCAAATTGTTGGCCAGGAATTGCACATCCTTACCGGCACGATCTTCGAGAACGAACGTGAATCCGCCCGAGGTCCCTACACCCGGAATAGCGGGAGGCGAAAAATCAAAAGCAATGCCTTCCGGGATCTGGCTGAGAGCGCGGTTCAGCCTCGCCTTGATCACCTGAAATTGGGTTTCCCTGTCGGTTCTTTCGTCCCACGGTTTCAAGGTCACCCAAAAAAATGCGTTGTACGTCGATCGTGTGAAGCTCAGCAAACTGAAGCCTAAGACCGTAGTCGTGGTTTGCACTCCCGGAGTGTGAGCGAGAACATCCTCAATCTTTCTTGCGACCAGGTCAGTGCGCTCGGTGGACGCCGCGCTTGGCAATTGCAGGTTGATGTAAAGGTAGCCCTGATCCTCATCAGGAAGAAAGCTCGACGGGACTTTGCCGCCGAAGAACCAGGCTCCGACACCAAAGCCGACCAGCATGATGAAAGCCACGACGCTCTTGCGTATAAGGGCTGCACAAACTCGAACGTACCCGTTCGTCACGCGTTCAAACAGCCGGTTGAATGCGTCGAAAAACCTTCTCAGAAGGCCCCGGCTGGGTTTCCTGGGGCGCAGCAGAAGTGCAGCCAGCGCAGGGCTGAGGCTTAATGCGTTGAACGCCGACAGCAGTACGGAGATCGCAATGGTCACTGCGAATTGCTGATAAAGCCTTCCTGTAATGCCGGGGATGAAAGCCGTGGGGATAAATACGGCCGACAGTACCAGCGCGATTCCGACCACCGGGCCGGAGATTTCCTCCATTGCTTTTAAGGCCGCATCTTTCGGCGTCATCCCGTCTTCGATGTGACGTTCCACGGCTTCTACCACCACGATGGCATCGTCCACCACCAGGCCAATCGCCAGTACCAAACCAAATAGCGAAAGCGTGTTGATGGAGAAGCCGAATAAAGGAAAGAACACGAATGTGCCGACCAGCGAGACCGGCACCGCCAGCAGCGGTATCAGCGTCGCGCGCCATCCTTGAAGAAACAGGTACACGACCATGATCACGAGGACAATCGCGATCAACAACGTAATAATGATTTCCCTTATGCCCTCGACGACGGATCGCGTCGAGTCGAGCGACAAGGTGAAATCCATGTCCGTGGGGAAGCGGTTTTTCATCTCGGCCATTAGCTTTTTGACCCCATTGGCCGCGTCAACCGCGTTCGATCCAGGCAACTGGTACACGGCAACAATGGCACTCGGTTTGCCGTTCAGTCGTCCGGCGACCGAGTAGTCCTGCGCTCCGAGTTCGACCCGGGCGACGTCCTTGACCCGCACCACGCCACCCTGCGGTGACTCGCGGACTACAATCTCTCCGAATTCTTCCGGTGAGACCAGCCGGCCCTGCGCCCGCACCGCATAGGCGAACTGCTGGCCCGAAGGAATCGGCTCGCCGCCGACCCGTCCGGCGGGATTAACCGTGTTTTGCGACTGGATCGCGCTGACGATCTCGGTGACGGTGATGCCGAGCTTGGCTAACTGGTCGGGCTTGACCCACAACCGCATGGCGTACTGGCCTGCGCCAAATACCTGGACCTGGCCGATGCCCTGCGACCGCGTGATGGGATCAACCAGGTTGATAAACGCGTAGTTCGCCAGGAACCTCGCGTCATAGGTGCCATGCGGGGAGTAGACCGCGATCAGCATCAGTGGAGCGGTCACTGATTTCCTTACCGTGATTCCGTAGTTGGTAACGTCAACGGGTAGCTGGGATGCGGCCTGCGTCTCTCTTGACTGGGCGAGAATCAGATCGGTATTGGGGTCCGTTTTGACGTCGAAATTCACGATCAGCGTGGTTTGCGAATTCCCCGTCGCGTTCAACGAGTACATGTAATTCATGTTGTCCACGCCGCTCATCTGCTGCTCGATGGGAGTGGCAACCGCCTGTTCGAGTGTCTGCGCATCCGCGCCCACGTAGGTGGCGAGGACCTGGATTTCCGGGGGCGCGATGTTGGGAAACTGAGCAACGGGAAGGCCGGTGATAGTCACAGCGCCGACGATGACGGTCACAATCGCAATGACCATTGCGACAATGGGACGGTTGATAAAGAACTTGGACATGGCTCAGTTGCCTTGTCCTGGAGTAGTCAGAAGAGTGGGATTGACCTGCATGTTTTCCCTGACTTTTTGCACGCCCTCAACCACAACCCGCTCCTGCGGTTTGAGACCGTCGTTAACGATCCACATGGCGCCGGTCCGTTCTCCGACTGTGACTGTCCTGAGAGTGACTTTGTTGTCGCTCCCGACTACTGCCACCTGGTAGCTGCCCTGAAGCTCCACCACCGATTTCTGGGGCACGAGCAGCGCGCCTTTTCTCGTATAGCTGATGAAACGGACACGGCCAAACTGGCCGGGACGAAGAACATTGCCTGGATTCGGAAATAGACCAGCCAGCCGAATCGATCCCGTCTGGATATCCACTTGACGATCGGCGGCGAAGAATTTTCCCTTTCGGGGATAGGTAGATCCGTCGGCAAGGATCAGGTCCAACTCAAACTGTTTCTCGCGCGCCGCGCGATCCGCTGCCGTCGGATTGCGTTTGACGAAGGCGAGATATTCCTGTTCGCTCACGGTAAAGTATGCTTTGACCGGCTCAACCTGAGAAACCGTGGTGAGCACGATTTGCGGGCCTACAAGATTTCCCACCTGGCCGGCGGCGATTCCGGCCACGCCATCGACCAGCGAACGAACATTGGTGAACTCCAGATTCAGTTCGGCCTGTTCCAGTGCGGCTTTATCGGCCTGGACGGTCGCTTTGGCGGCTAAGTTGGCTTGAATATCGTTGTCCAGTTGGCTCTGCGCAATTGCTTTTTCTTTGGCCAGGGGAGTGTCGCGTTGCACGTCCAACTGGGTCTTTCCCAGCTGCGCTTCAGCCTGTGCGACCTGCGCCTTGGCTTGATCCACGATCGCCTGAAAGGGCCGGGGATCGATCTTGAAAAGGACCTGGTTTCTGCTTACGACCGCGCCTTCCACATAGTTCTGTCTGATGAGGTAGCCCGAGACCTGTGGCTGGATTTGCGCGTTCACAAAACCATCCAGAGTCGCGAGATATTCGTGATAAACGGGAACGTCTCGTTGCATGACCTCGACAATCTGGACGTTTGGCGGGGGAGCGGCCGCTGCCGATACGTTCTTGCTCCCACATCCGCCTGACGATAGAAGAACGAGAACAACAAACCCGGAACCACACAGCGTTTTAGCGAGATTCCGGCGGTCCTGGGAGCCACTGCTCCTGTTGGCGGGGCCGTCGTTTGTGAAGGGTCTGACTCGTGAACTTGACGGGTGCCATCGGTTGCGCATGGCCTCTCCTTCGCGGTTGTGGTGCCTGGATTCCACCGCACTCATGCAGACAGGGAGCGCCGGATCAGCCCGCCGAACGAGCGCGCACTGACTTCCTGAGCGGCTCATTCTACACTCCAAAACAGCCGGTCTGCCAGTGGCGGCTGGCGAAGAGCTGGCACACCGTGAAACGGAGCAAAAGACTGCGCATCTTCCAGGACCAGGATGGTTCATTCATTGGTCGAGGCGCTTTGTGGCCGCCTTGTCTGGGCCAGCGGTTAAGGGCCTGGTGGAACGTCTAACGGCCGTCCGCAACCGCGAGCCGCCGTGGTTCCCATGTCCGCAAGTACGATACGCAAGCCACGATCGCTCTAAGCCGGAAACTCATGATGCGATCCTCCCGGACGAATCAGCAGGTTGCGATGATCTGGCAGAAGACTTTGGGGCGATTCCATCGAGCTGCCTCGCCGCCCCCAGCAACCGATTGAGCGATTCAACATCCTGCAATGTGATGTACTGGCCGAGGTCGCGCTTAAAAACGACATCCAGAGCCCATTGCAGCCCGACCCGCAACTTTTTCTCAAGTCGCGGTAATTTCATGAGGTAGACGGTCCGCCACAACACCCATCCCACAACCCCGGAAAACTTGAATCCGAAAATCCTGGCAACGCCGGTGCGGCGGCCAATCGCTGCGAGTTGTCCGGGCGCTTTATACATAAAGGGAATTATTCTTTCTCCCTTTAAGCGCGCACAGATGTTCCTGGCTGCGCGGCGGCCCTCCCGAAGCGCATGTTGAGCGGTCGGAGGATAGGGCTGTTTTGAAGCTGGATCGATGATTGCCGCGCAATCGCCTACCGCCCAAATCCCAGGGAACCGAGGCACTTCCAAAGTGGAGTCAACCACCACACGTCCCTTCTGCAATTCAAATGGCATCTCCTTCAGGATCGGGCTCGGGGAAACACCAGCAGCCCATACCAGGATGGCCGCAGGGACTGCCTCCCCGTCGCTGCAATGCACTGCCCCGCCTGCGTACGAGGTGACTCTGGGGTTGAGCTTTATCTCGACGTGGCGGTTACGGAGTTTCTCCTGGGCATACCGGCCAAGTGCCGTGCCAAGTTCAGGAAGAATTACCGCGCCCCCGTGGATCAAGACGACGCGTACTTCGCGAGGATCAATCCGGCCATAGTGCGGGAGGATGTCGCGGGCGAGGTCATTCATAGCACCAACAGTCTCCACGCCAGCGAAACCGCCGCCAACTACAACGAAGGTGAGCATCCGCTTGCGCTGGTCCGGGTCAGGTTCGACGCTGGCGGATTCCAGCGCATCGATCACCCCGGCCCGGAGCATGACCGCGTCCCCAATCGTCTTTATGCCAAGGCCATGTTCGGCGACGCCCGGAATCCCGACATAGTTCGTCTCCGACCCAAGCGCCAGCAAAAGGTGATCAAACGACAACTCTCGGGTAAGCGCTCGGATCCCGTAGGAAATTGTCACCTTGCGCGTCGCAAGATCAATCGCCCTGACGTCTCCATTCAAAACGTTGACGCGCCGAAGTAGTTTGCGCAGAGGATTGCAGATGTCGCCCGGCTCGAGGTCGCCGGCGGCGACTTCGTGCAGCATGGGGTGAAGAGACTAAAGTTGTCTCTGCTGACAAGAGTCACCTCAATATCGCGTCGCCCGGCGGTCCGGTCCAGGTATCGTGCTGCCTCGACCCCTGCGAATCCACCGCCCAGGATGACAATCTTTACTTTGTCGGCCTTCCCGCTCGTTCGGTGCATGATATTGCCTCTCAATCTAATCCTCGAAACACTTCTCCCTTGTTCCAGGCCGTGCAACACCCTCCATATGAAACCACCGGGATGCCGGCGCCGGCAAACCGATTTGGCACGGCTGGGGCACGTCGATCCGAGACAAGACTACAAGCTCGCCCCGAAGGCAAGCAGTCGGCCATCGCGATCCTTCACCACAAACTCACGCGAGTTCCATGGCATGTTGGCAAGTTCCCGGGTGAATTCCACGCCTCGAGCTGCATACTCAGCGTAAAGCGCGTCCGCATCTCTCGATCAATACGTAGGCGTCGAGCAATTCGTCCGAATATTTGTGGGGATTGGCGGCAGGAGGTTCGGCACAGCGGAAGTGAATCGCCTGCTGGTCGCGCGCAACGATAGCGTAAACCGGCGGGTCCTGCCACGTGCCCAAACACTTGAAGCCCAGCTTAGTCTCGTAATAGGCAAGTGTGCCGGGGATGTCCAGGGTGAAGAACTGAGGCGCGATCCGATGAATCATGGGGCAAGTCTAATACAGAAAATTCTGGGTGGCGCCAGGCGTGAAAGGCCGATATTTTAGGTGTCGTCTTCTACGATTCGCTCCGGAAATCATAGAACACACGGATGAGGTTGCCATCGAGATCGGCAGCCATGAACTCGCGGAGCTTCCACGGTTTGTCCCCGGGTTCGGAGACGATCTTCGCGTGCGCGGCCTGCCACTGTGCGAAGAGTTCGTCTACCTGAGCCCTGCTATCGAGATTAAGCCAGAAAAGGATAGGGCCTTTGTTGCCGTAGGACTCTCGAAAAGATTGGTTGGTGATAAACAGTCTGCAATTCCCCCTTGAGATACCCGCAATACCGCCCAGGTCATCGCCCCAATCGGAGGTAAAGCCCAGCGTGTTGACATAATAGGCGACGGCTTTGTCGACGCTGGCCACAGGGATCTCCGGAACTGGAGCGGGGAACGTCATGCGGCGAATCGTACCACGAGGACGCGGTTGGATATCCAGGCTTTGATACCCATGAAGACGACCCGTTGAGTTCAGGCAATAAGTTTCGTCGATCGTTCGCGCTGTTGGCACACAGGTTGAGTCACAGAGGAAGGCGAGCTGCCAACGAGTGGGTTCGAGACGGGCGTTCGGTAGTTATCGGGTCGGGTGATACGGCTGGAATACGGATGCCTGGCAGCGGCCGGCGGTCTGGATCGCGTTACCAAGGTTTTGCTAACATTCTTCTTCGGTTCTTGAACGCCCGGCCGCGTCATCACAACATCCATTGTTGAATTCACCGGGGGCCCCCATGAATGCCAAGGCGAAAGCGCAACCAACAACTCGTGCGAGCCCTCGGTCGGAAGCGCCGAGCAGCGGTTGAAAGAACTTCACATCGAGCTCCCGGCGCCTCCTGAGCCATTTGGAACCTATGCGAAGGCTGTGCAGACAGGCAAGCTGCTTTTTCTGACGGGGATGCTTCCGACGGAGGGCGGTGCGGCAAAATTCCCAGTGCGGGTCGGTGCGGAGCTCGATGTAGAAACGGGCCGCCAGCGGCCCATCTGGCTGCGCTCAATATCCTTGCTGTCGCGCGGAAGCATCTGGGCTCGCTCGACAAGGTGACACGGGTTGTCCGGCCTGGCGTCTCGGCAGCGACTTCGGGAGACGTCCGCGATCAGCCGAAGGTCGCTGATGCCGCTTCGGACCTGTTGCAAGACGTCTTTGGAAAGAAAGGAATCCTTGCCGCCTGGTATACGGCGTCGCCAGTCTGCCGCCAGGCGCGCCGGTCGAACTGGAAGTCATTTTCGAGGTAGCGGCTTAATAGCAGAGACTAACAATGCGTTTGTTCAGTTCACTTCTTTGAAGTTACTGCTCGCGAATTTGCTGCGTCGCATCGGTGCTCGCGGTGATGCCAGCATCATTTCCATGGCTCGCCGAAGCGCAGCAAAAGGAAGGTCCGATGGAACACCCGACGATTTATCGCACGATACAGGTTGATGGGCTCTCCATTTTCTTTAGAGAGGCTGGACCGCAAGAGGCTCCGACAATTCTTTTATTACACGGACTTCCGTCGTCGTCGCGGATGTTCGAGCCGCTTTTCGCCCGGCTTGCCGACCGCTTTCATCTTATCGCGCCCGATTACCCGGGCTTTGGGCACAGCGACTGGCCGGACCCGAAAAAGTTCGCGTATACATTTGATCACCTTGCGGAGATCATGAATCACTTCACGGAGGCTCTCAAGCTCTCACGCTACACCCTTTACATGCAGGACTACGGTGGACCGGTGGGTTTTCGCATGGCCCTGGTCCATCCTGAACGGATCGGGGCTCTCATCGTGCAGGACGCTGTGGGGCATAACGAAGGCCTGGGGGCAAATTGGATGGCCCGGCGGGCCTTCTGGGCCGATCGCGCCGCTAACGAAAATGCGCTTCGCACAAACCTGCTGTCGCTACCGACGACTCGGACGCGTCATCTAGGGAATGATCCCAACACGGAACGCTACGACCCCGATCTCTGGACCGATGAGTTTGCCTTCCTCAATCAGCCCGGACAAGGCGAGATTCAAAGCGACCTTTTTTATGACTATCGAACGAATGTAGATGGCTATCCCAAATGGCAGGCGTGGATGCGCGAGAAACAGCCGCGCCTGCTGGTGATCTGGGGAAAATATGACCTCTCGTTCGATGCTGGCGAGCCGGAACGCTATCGCAGGGACGTTCCTAAGGCTGAAGTTCACGTTCTCGACGCTGGTCACTTCGCACTGGACACTGCTGCGGATGAGATCGCGGTATTAGTTCGAGGCTTTGTCAGCTCTTCAGATTGAATGGCACTAATGAACATTCCCACTCAGGCCAAAGCCGGGCCTGAGTGGGCCACTGGTCCTGCGGTGAGAGCCATCCCCGGGCGGAATTAAGTCGGCGTCAAATATATATAATGCGCGGATGTACACGCCCCAGGCTGGAATCTTCGCTCTCGGAACCTCTTCCCATTCGTACCTGGAGTTTGACCTGCTGGACGCGAAAAACCGCGAGGAGTTCGCCTCTGCCATCTCGGCGATCCGTGAACCCCGGACCACAACCGGAGGGGTGAACTTCGTTATCGGTTTTCGGCCTGAGCTATGGCGCGATATTGTCCCGGACGACGCCCCGCCGGGCGTGGAGGGCTTTAACAGAGAGATCCGGGGCACAGAGAGATTCGTGATGCCAGGTACGCAACACGATGCACTGGTATGGCTGTCCGGCAGCGCTTATGACGTTATCTTTGATATGGCCCGCTCGGTGATCCAGGACCTCGCAGGCCTGGCCAGGCTGGCGGAGGAAACCTCCAGTTGGCCTTATCGGCACGATCGCGATCTTACCGGCTTTATTGATGGCTCTGAGAACCCGACGCTGCTCGACGCTCCGGTTGCGGCACTGCTCCCCGAAGGAGTTCCCGGCGCTGCCGGCTCAGTCCTTTTGCTGCAAAAGTGGAGGCACAAGGTAGCTGAGTGGGAGGCTCTGCCGGTAGATCAACAAGAGCGCATCATGGGACGCACCAAGCCCGACAGCGTCGAACTGGAGAACAAACCATCGGACTCGCACGTCGCTCGCACCGATCAGGACGAGTATGGGCACATCTTTCGCCGCAACATGCCGTACGGAAAAGTCGACGATCATGGCACCATGTTTGTCGGGTTCTGCGCAGAGCAGAAGCCGCTCTCCAGAATGCTCGATAGCATGGCGGGCCTAATCACCGGCACGCGCGATGCGCTCACGCGCTATACCCAGCCTTTGACCGGCTCCTATTATTTCGTGCCTTCCATCGAGGGTCTGCGGCGCTTGCGGTAAGACGCTAACGGTAAGACGATTATGATCTAGTCGAGCGGTTGCCCGAAGTAACAAAGGAAGTTTCCGTCAGGAGGGCTGCATTGTTTTCGTTGAGAACTCTCTCGATCGTTATTGTCCTGGCGTTCTCCCTCGCCACCGGCAATGCGCACTCACAGGATCAACCCCTTCACCACAGTGTTGTGCTCCTCAACAAATTTGCTCCAGGACAGTGGGTGGAGAAGGTGTGGGGCGATCCCCGTAAGCCCGGAGAGCCCTTCGTCATTCGCATTCATAACGATGCCGGATATCTTGTCCTGCCTCACTATCATCTGATCGACGAAAACATTACCGTCGTAGAGGGAAGCTGGGCGCTGGGCACAGGAAAACGGTTCGACAAGTCCGGGCTGGAACCGATGGAGGTGGGAACTTTTGGCATCGCACCCAGGAATATGCCCCACTTTGCCCAGTCGAGGACAGAAACCATTGTGCAGGTACATGGCATCGGACCGTTTTCGTCGATGCTGGTCGATCCCGTGTACGAGCTACCGACAAGGGTATCTTCGTGCTGACATCTTTGCTTCAGCCAGGAACTCCCATCTCGTCAAGTCCGGCGGATTGCTTCGCTCTGAAAGTTGGCGCTCATGTGCGCGGCGAACGCGGCGAAGGCACGGTGGTCGGCGCGCGATGCTCACCTGCCAATCAGATCACCGAATACTGGGTGCGAAAATCTGATGACAAGCGATTCTGGGCTACGCGTCAGGAGTTGAAGGCAGAATGACGGGCGAAGTGTAGCTCTGGAGCAGTCACGGATTCTTTAGTCCTGGGTGCCCCGTACTTTGCGGTTTTCGAAATGCTGGGACCAGCCGCGGCCGTACAATCCGGTCGATTGAATTCTGAATATACGAACCTGCGAATCTGAGGGTCTGCACAAGCCCATTTCTCGCAAACACGGCGGGAAATGGGTCACCCGGCCTGAAATGAGATGGAACAAAGCCTTCTTTTTCAGGTTCATCCGGGCTCCAAACAGCTATACACGCTGTCACGAGTACTTCAGTGATGGTCGCGCCAGAAGCCGGACACTCCGCCAGTCGTTATAATAAAAGGAGGTGTTACTTCGCTGGAATGTAACTGAGAAGCGAAGCCGCCAAAACCACCAGGAGAAATGACTAAATTCAACCACCATCCTCTTGAGAAGATCCTCAAAAATCGCATTGCCATCATAGACGGGGCCATGGGCACGACGATCCGCACCTATGGCATGACGGAAGCCGACATCCGCGGGGACCGTTTTAAGGATTCAACGAAGAGTCTGCTGAACAACGGGGATATCTTTTCCCTGACCAAGCCGGAGATGATCGGCGACATCCATCGCCGGTTTCTGGAGGCCGGGGCGGACATCATCGAGACCAACACCTTTGGGGCCACCAGCATTACCCAGAGCGAATTCTTTGTTGAGGATCCGCGGGAGCGTGGCGGCCGGAAAGACCCCGCGTTCTACCAGGAGGTTATTGACGATCCTTTTCTCGGCACCCTGGCCTGGGACATCAACGAACAATCAGCGCGGCAGTGCCGCGAATGGGCCGATCGTGTCGGGACCGCAACCTCGCGTCAACGGTTCGTGGCGGGAGCGATGGGGCCGCTGACCGTTTCTCTCTCAAACTCGCCCGATGCCGACGATCCGGGCTTTCGGGTGGTCACTTTTGACCAGGTCAAAGCTGCTTATGCTCAGCAGGTGCGTGCGCTCATCGCGGGCGGCGTAGAACTGCTGCTGGTCGAGACGATCTTCGACTCGCTCAATGCCAAAGCGGCACTGGTCGCTATCCGTGAAGTTTTCGATGCGGACGGCAGGGAACTGCCGGTGATGATCTCGGCGGCGGTCGGACGCGGCGGCGAGACGCTGATTTCGGCGCAGACTACCGAAGCGTTCTGGAATGCGGTGCAGCACGTAAAGCCATTGTCGGTGGGCCTCAACTGCTCGCTCGGTCCCGATTTGATGTATCCGTTTCTGGAGAATCTGTCGGAGAAGGCGAATGTGGCGATCTCGTGCTACCCGAATGCGGGCCTGCCGAATCCTCTCTCGGAAACCGGATTTGATCTGGGCCCGAAGGACATGGCGCGCTATCTCGCGGACTTCGCCAGGGGAGGGTTGATCAACATTGCGGGTGGCTGTTGCGGCAACACCCCTGAGCACATCGCGGCAATCGCCAAGGCCCTTGAGGGCCAGGCTCCGAGAAAGTGGGGTACGGCGCTCACTGATCCAGGCCCCGAAGATGGGACCGGCGAAAACGGATCCTACGCACGTCCGAGCCAGATTGAGAGCCGAACGTGAGCGCGTCCGATACGAGCAGCGTTGCCGAGCCCCCGGCACTCAACGAGATGAAGCCGCTTCGTCTCTCGGGATCGCAGCCGTTCACCCAGCAGCCGGGCGTCTACATCATGATCGGCGAGCGGACCAATGTGGCCGGCTCGCCGAAGTTTGCGAAGCTCATCAAGCAAGGTAAATACGAAGAAGCGGTAAGCGTGGCGCGCCAGCAAGTCGAGAATGGGGCGAACGTCCTCGACATCTGCATGGACGAAGGCATGATCGACGGCGTCGTGGCGATGACTCGCTTCCTGCAGTTGCTGGGGAGCGAGCCCGAAGTCGCGAAAGTGCCCTTCATGGTGGACTCCTCGAAATGGGAGGTCATCGAAGCGGGACTGAAGTGCCTGCAGGGGAAGGGCATCGTCAACTCGATCTCGCTGAAAGAAGGCGAAGAAAAATTTCGTCAGAATGCCGCTAAAGTTCTGAAATATGGCGCGGCAGTGGTGGTGATGGCCTTCGACGAACAGGGTCAGGCTGCCACTTACGAAGACAAGATCCGCGTCTGCGAGCGAGCCTACCGCATACTGGTCGATCAGGTCGGATTTCCCCCCGAAGACATCATCTTTGATCCAAATATCCTCACCGTCGCCACCGGCATGGAGGAGCACAACAATTACGCGGTTGACTTCATCAACGCGACGCGGTGGATCAAAGCCAACCTGCCGCACGCGAAAGTCAGCGGTGGAGTCTCGAATATCTCGTTCAGCTTTCGTGGCAACAATAAAGTTCGCGAGGCCATGCACTCGGCATTTCTGTATCACGCCATCTCGGCCGGTATGGACATGGGCATCGTGAATGCCGGGATGCTGGAGGTATACGAAGAGATTGATCCTGAGCTGAAGGTGCTGGTTGAGGACGTGCTGCTGAACCGCCGTTCCGATGCAACCGAGCGACTGGTGGAGTTCGGCGAGTTGCTCAAGGGCGCGGGCACCGTGGCGAGTGAAAAGAAGGCCGAGGAATGGCGTAACGGCACGGTCGAGGAGCGACTTTCCCACGCACTCGTCAAAGGAATCGACACTTACATCGAAGCAGATGCCGAGGAAGCCCGCGTCAAGCTGGGCCGTCCGCTCCTGGTGATCGAAGGGCCACTCATGGACGGCATGGGGGTGGTGGGCGATCTGTTCGGATCGGGCAAGATGTTTTTGCCGCAAGTGGTGAAGTCTGCGCGCGTAATGAAGAAGGCCGTGGCCCACCTGACGCCGTTCATGGAAGCCGAGAAGGTCGCGATGGTCGCCTCGGGCCAGGTAGTGAAGGCGCAGGGGAAAATCATACTGGCGACGGTCAAGGGCGATGTTCACGACATCGGCAAGAACATCGTCGGCGTCGTGCTTGCGTGCAACAACTATGAAGTCATCGACATGGGAGTGATGGTCCCGTGTGAAAAGATCCTGGAACGCGCCAAGACCGAAAAGGTAGACATGATCGGGCTCAGCGGCCTGATCACTCCCTCCCTCGACGAAATGGTGCACGTGGCCCGCGAGATGGAGCGTCAGGGATTCAAGTTGCCGCTGCTCATCGGTGGGGCAACCACGAGCCGCGCCCATACTGCTGTCAAGATTGCGCCGCATTACAGCGAACCGGTAGTGCACGTGCTCGACGCCAGCCGGGCGGTGCCGGTGACGACCAGTCTTTTGAGTGACGATGGCAAGCCGGAATTCGTAGCGCAGCATCGCGCCTCCTATGAGGCGCTGCGCAAGGCCCATTCTGCCCCGCGCTTGACGATTATCTCGCTTGAGGCCGCCCGCGCGAGGCGGACTCCTATTCAGTGGCGCGCCGAAGATTTGCCCGTTCCATTGTTCACCGGCGTGCGCGTGCTGGACAACTTTCCTCTGGCCACGCTGCGCGAGTTCATTGACTGGTCGCCGTTCTTTCACACGTGGGGACTGAAGGGCGTCTATCCTCGCATCCTCGAGCATGAGGGACAAGGCGCGCAGGCGCGTCAGATCTTCGCCGAAGCCAACAGTCTTCTGGATACGATCATTGCGAAGAATCTGATTACGGCGCGCGGTGTATACGGCTTCTTTCCTGCCCATGCTGTCGGCGACGATGTGGAACTTTACGCCGACGATACGCGCAGGAAGGTTCTCCAGCGATTTCACTTTCTCCGCCAGCAATCGAATAAGGAAGGGAGTGAACCGTGCCGGTCGCTCGCGGACTACGTTGCTCCGAAAGAAACAGGACTGCCGGATCACATCGGTGCGTTCGCCGTAACCAGCGGGATCGGTCTCAAGGAACTGTGCGACCGGTTCAGGTCAGAAAATGACGACTACAACGCAATCATGGCGGAGGCCATCGCCGATCGCCTGGCTGAAGCCTTTGCCGAATGCCTGCACAGGCAGGTACGGTGTGAATGGGGTTACGGTTGTGGGGAAGGTCTGAGCAACGCGGATCTCATCGCAGAGAAGTATCGCGGGATCAGGCCGGCGGCGGGTTATCCTGCGTGTCCGGATCACACCGAGAAGGGCCCGCTCTGGCAATTGCTCGATGTGAAGGCGAACACCGGAATGCTGATTACGGAATCGTTTGCCATGTGGCCCGGCTCGAGCGTCAGCGGGCTCTACTTTGCTCACCCGGAATCGCGATATTTCAGCCTGGGCAAAATCGATCGCGACCAGGTTGCCGACTATAGCAAACGCAAGGGAATGAGCGTGGCAGAGGTCGAGCGATGGCTCGGGCAGAACCTGAACTACGACTCCGCGCAGTAGAAGCCGGGCTTCGCGTCCACTCGATATTTCTTTTCCAAATGAGGAATCGGTTCCGCGGGCCGGGCTTTTCCCCTGGCCGGTGGTTCACGGAATCGGCGAACTGGTGTGTGCCGCGGGGAAATAGCCTCCAGTATCAGCACCCCGATCATTCCTGGAATCTTCTTATCTTCTATCAGTAAGAACAGTGACTTGGCATCACTAAGAACAGTGAATTGGCATCAGCAAGAAACAGTGACTTGGCGCGGCATCTTCTTTAGTATCGGGTGATTGCTGGAACCTCTCGCCGAATCCAGCTCTCATACAAGAGGAAGCCATGAACCAGTTGCGAGCTTGTCTTTCGTCCCGCGCACTCATTGCGTCAACGTTAGTTTTACTAGCCATGGCCGGCGCTACGGCCGCACAAATCTCACCGATCTCGCACGACGACGCGCACCATCGCGCCGAAGCCCTGCTGAAGCAGATGACGGTGGAAGAGAAAGTGGGGCAGTTGAACCAGGCTTCGGGCATCGTGATACCAGGGCTGGCAAAGGAAAAGCCGGACGCCGCCATCGTCAGGGGGCAGGTGGGTTCGGTGCTGTGGCAATTCGAGGTGAAAGATCTGAACCGTCTGCAGCATCTGGCGGTGGAGAAGTCCCGGCTGCATATTCCCTTGCTGGTTGGTTTCGATGTGATCCACGGCTACCGCACGATTTTTCCGGTACCCCTGGCGATGGCTTCTTCATGGGACCCGGCGGTCGAGGAGGCAGCCCAACGTCAGGCAGGGCAGGATGCCCGCGCTGCCGGAATCCAATGGACCTTCACTCCGATGGTTGATATCGCTCGCGACGCGCGCTGGGGGCGGATCGTGGAAGGCGCGGGCGAAGACCCTTATCTGGGGGCTGCGATGGCGGCAGCGCAGGTGCGCGGTTTTCAGGGAGAATCGATTGGCCCCAACAGTGTTCTGGCCTGTGTCAAGCATTTTGCCGGGTACGGCGCGGCCGAAGGAGGCCGCGACTACGACTCCTCGTATATTCCCGAAGCTCTGCTTCGCAACGTCTACCTGGTTCCCTTTCATGCGGCGGAAAAGGCCGGCGCAGCCACCTTCATGAGCGCCTATATGGACTTGAACGACGTGCCAGCCACCGGCAATCGTTGGCTGCTGCACGATGTTCTGCGCGAGGAATGGGGCTTCAGGGGCTTTGTGGTGTCTGATGCGATCGCGGTGGGCAACCTCGAGACCCATGGTTATGCTCGCGATCCGGAAGATGCCGCGTTCAAGGCATTTACGGCTGGCCTGAATATGGACATGGCAAGCCTGACCTACGTTCAGAATCTGTCCAAACTGATGGCTTCAGGCAAAGTCACCGAGGCGCAACTGGATGCGGCAGTCATGCCGATCCTTGAAGCGAAGTACCGGTTGGGATTATTCGAACATCCGTATGTGGATGAGTCGAAGGTGGAGGCTCAACTGACCAGTTCCGCGGGGCTTGCACTGGAGCGAAAGTTGGCAGCCCGTTCGATGGTGTTGCTGAAAAACGACAACCACATCCTGCCGCTGACCCGGAATTTGAAAAAGGTGGCAGTGATCGGAAGCCTGGCGGACTCCACCAGGGACATTGAGGGCGGATGGACGGTTGAGGGCCTGTTCGGTGATGCGAGCAAGAGTCATCCAGTTACGGTGCTGGCCGGATTGAAAGAAAAGCTGGAGCCGAAGGTGCAGGTCACTTATGTAGCGGGGGCCGCGCCGGCGCGGGAATATCCCTCGATGATCGATACCCTCCTCGGGACAAAAATCCCTCCCCCGGCTACAGCGGAAGAAGTAGCCGACTGGATTGTGAAGGTCAAAGCCGCTGCGAAGGATTCAGATCTGGTGATTGCGGTTCTGGGCGAGACGGCCTCCATGAGCGGAGAAGGAGCCTCGCGGGCCACGCTGGAGCTGCCCGGAATGCAGCAGCAGATGCTTGAAGCGGCGGCCGCTGCTGGCAAGCCAATTGTTGTGGTGTTGGAGAACGGACGCCCGCTCGATATTCGCTGGGCCGCTGCGCATGTAGGTGCAATTCTTGAAGCCTGGTATCCGGGCACTGAGGGCGGCAACGCCGTGGCTGATGTGCTGTTCGGCGATGTCAACCCCGGCGGCAAGCTGCCGGTAAGCTGGCCTCGCACGGCCGGGCAAGAGCCTCTCTATTACAACCATAATCTGACTCATGATCCGGAGGATCGTCCCAGCTTCACTTCGCGTTACTGGGATCTTTCCACCAAGCCGCTTTATCCGTTCGGCTACGGACTGAGTTATTCCACTTTCAAATTCTCCAACCTGCGCCTGAGCAAAGAGCGAATGAAGCCGGAGCAGTCCACCGAGGTGCAGGTTGAGGTGACCAACACCAGCACGGCGGCCGGCGACGCCGTGGCGCAGATTTACATTCACCAGCAAGCGGGCTCGGCATCGCGGCCGGTACGGCAGCTCAGGGGATTCCGGCGGATTGCGTTGCAGCCTGGCGAGACCCGGACGTTGACGTTCTCTCTCGGTAAGGAGGAACTGACCTTCTGGAGCCCGCAAACCAGGGCTTGGGTTGTGGAACCTGGCACCTTCGACGTCTGGGCAGGAGAAGACTCAACCGCGAGCCTGCATACTGAGTTAGTGGTCACAGAATAGCCGAAGGCGGGTGTTCCTTTTACAGTCGTACTGAAAAAGGAGTCGCCGGAGCTTGCGATCCCCTTTTTTTACGCTAGTAGCGCTTTCCGGCCAGTTTTTCTCCGACCGCAGCAAAGCCGGCGGCGAAGACGTTGTTTCCGATCTGTGTAATCACGGCATCCCGATCCGCCCCTACCACTTCAAAATCAGCCCACCACTCTGCGAATGTGCGGTTGCCTTCTGTGACCCGATGTAACCGTACGCCAGCCACGTAACCGCGAACCGGCAAAGTGCCTTCGATAATCTCGTAAGTGAAAACATGGTTCAGGTCGTCCATGCAGAGCAGGACTTCGCGCACGAAACCTTCACCCAGCGTCAAGCGGCGGACGCAACCGACCTGGTCGCTCGGCCGGCCATCTTCGATCACGCTCTTCTTTATCCCCGGATGATACGCCGGCATACCGTTGTAGTCGCGCATGATTCCCCAAACCTGTTCGACGGGGGCATCGATCACCGCGCTGATGTAAAGCGTATTCGGCATTTTTTCCTCTTTCTTCTTTCATCCTTCTTCAAGCATCAGAAGCTGATTCGCTTGAAATCCTCGGTTTGTTTCGTGATGGCCTTCTCGGCGGGCAATCGTTCCATGGAGCTGGCGCCGTAGAAGCCGTGACAGTGGCGAGTCTTGCTGAGCACGAATGTGGCGTCGGCGGGTTCAGCGATCGGGCCCCCATGGCAAAGGATAATGACATCGGAGCGTACGCTGAGTGCGGCTTCCGCGATGGCGTCGATCCGGCTGGCACAGTCGTTCAGTGTCAACGCGGTCTCCGCACCGATCGTACCGCCGGTGGTGAGGCCCATGTGAGCGACGAGAATATCGGCTCCAGCCTGCGTCATCGTGACCGCTTGTGAAGGGTCGAAAACATAAGGAGTCGTCAGCAGGTCTTTCTCGCGCGCCATGCGGATCATATCGACTTCCAGCGCATAGCTCATTCCTGTCTCTTCAAGATTCTGGCGGAAGACTCCGTCGATCAATCCGACGGTAGGAAAATTCTGTACGCCGGAAAAACCAACAGCGGCGACGTTATTGAGGAAGCAATCGAACTGGCAAAAAGGATCGGTGCCATTAACACCGGCGAGCACGGGCGTATTTTTGACCACCGGCAGGACCTCGTTTGCCATTTCCATCACGACGTCGTTGGCATTGCCGTAGGCCAGCAGCCCTGACAGAGAGCCGCGGCCCGCCATGCGGTAACGGCCAGAGTTGTAGATCACAATCAGATCGATGCCGCCGGCTTCCTCGCACTTGGCCGACAAACCGGTGCCAGCACCGCCCCCGATAATCGGCTGGCGCCGGCGAACCATTTCACGATACTTCGCCAACAATTCGTCGCGCGCGAAACGTGGCATGAACTATTTCCTCAGGGCCGAGTTCACCTGGACCATCGCCAGGAATTCTTCGACCGCGGCCTGGGCAAACTGAGGCTCATTGATGTGATGCGGAACCCGCTTGACCTTCCGTCGGTCTGTCTGTTTTAACTCAGAACCTAACGTTTCGAACAGAGCCGCGTCGGCCGCCGGATCCCAGAAAGGCTGTCCGGGGGCGTCGAGCGCCGAGACACCGCCCATGGGCAGCAGAAATCTGACTTCACCGTCACACTGATTGAGCCGCGCGGCAATCCAGCGAGCCTGCTGGATATTTTCCTCTGCCGTGGTTCGCATCAGGGTGATGTGCGGATTATGACGATAGAGTTGTCTTCCCTTGTAACGTTCGGGCATGGTTTCGGGCGCGCCGAAGTTAACCATATCGAGTGCGCCGCACGAGCCGACGTAGGGCGCGCGGGTGCGAGCCACGGCGCCGAAGCGGTCGTCGGTGCAAGCCAGCACGCCGCCAAACAGGTGATCGCAGACCTCCGTGGTAGTGATGTCGAGCACACCGCCAAGGTAGCCATCTTCCAGCAATTTTTCCATCGACTGGCCGCCGGTTCCGGTGGCGTGAAACACAATGCAGTCAAACCGATTCATGAGCAGACGCGAAATCTGTTGAACGCAGGCCGTGGTTACCCCAAACATCGTGAGTCCGAGAGCCGGGCGCTCGTTATTAACTGCCGGGGTCGGATGCAGCACCATTCCAGCGACAGCGTGCGCCGCGTTGCCCAGCACCCGGCGCGATATCGGGTTCAATCCCGCCATGTCTGTGACGGAATAAACCATGGTGATGTCGCAGGCACCCACGTAGGCGCCGACATTGCCCGAGGCCATCGTCGAAACCATCAGTTTTGGCACACCCACCGGCAGCGCACGCATGGCGCGCGTGATAAGGGCTGTGCCGCCGGAGCCTCCCAGCCCAAGTATGCCGCCGAGGTTGTCGCGACCTCTGACCAGGAGTTCAAGCGCATCGCTCATAGCGGCAATGGCGGTGCCGCGATCGCCGGTAAATACGGCGCTCCGGCCCTGCGGATGGTGTGACGCTATGTCTTCAGCAGAAAGATACGTACGCCTGGGCGCAGAGATGCTGCCCGATGTGGAGACGTCTGCCAACGTTACCGACAGTCCGGCGGCTTCGAGCAGAGTGCATACGTACTCGGCTTCGTCACTCTTGGTGTCGAGGGTGGCCACGACCCAGACCGGCTTGACTGTCTCCATGTTGCCCGAGCCTCCAGACAGGTCGGCCCGAAAGTATAGCGCGGAACGGAGGCCGTGGTGGCCGAACCTGTGAGCGCATCATCATTCAGGTTTGTGAATATTCAGGTTTGAGAATCCACAGTCTTGCCATGAGGATCCACAGTCTTTGAAATCTTCTGTCCGTGCAGTTAGACTTCCATCGCTTTCTCTGGAACAATATGCCGAAACCCGGCTTGGAGGCCCAAACATGATCCCGCTTAAAGTGAATGGAGCGGACCGCTCCTTCGATGGCGATCCCGATTTGCCACTGCTGTGGTATTTGCGCGACGTCCTGGGGCTGACCGGGACGAAGTTTGGTTGCGGCATGGCTCTTTGCGGCGCTTGCACAGTGCACCAGAACGGAAAGGCAATCCGGTCGTGCGTAACCAGGATGAGCACGCTGTCGGGAAAAGAAATCACCACCATCGAAGCGGTCTCCAGGGACGGGCTGCATCCGGTGCAGCAGAAGTGGATTGAGTTCAATGTGCCGCAATGCGGCTACTGCCAGTCCGGGCAGATCATGCAGGCAATTTCCTTGCTGAAGGATAAACCCAAGCCCAGCGACGAAGACATCGATGGCGGCATGTCTGGAAACATCTGCCGCTGCGGCACCTATCAGCGAATTCGGGCGGCGATCAAGGCGGCCGCGGGAGAAAACGCATGAACGACAACATCCTGAATGTAAGCCGGCGTGGATTCTTGCAGGGAATGGTTTCTACCGGCGCCCTGGTCCTGAGTGTCCGTCTTATTCCCGACTTGGTTCCCGAACTCCTGGCTGCCGAGACCGGGTCCGGAACTCATGCCGATCGCGCCGTCCTGCATCCCAGCGCGTTCGTCGGAATCGACACTGACGGGACGGTCTACATTGTGGCGCACCGGTCGGAAATGGGCACCAGCAGCCGTACTTCGGTCCCGCTCATTCTTGCGGACGAGCTGGATGCCGATTGGAAGCGGGTAAAACTCGAACAGGCGATCGGTGATCCGCGCTATGGAGATCAGGACACCGATGGATCGCACTCGATTCGCAGTTTCTACGACGGGATGCGCGAAGCCGGAGCAACGGCGCGCCTGATGCTGACCCAGGCGGCCGCCAGGCAATGGGGAGTGCCTGTAACGGAGTGCCATTCCGATCTGCACGTCATCGTTCATACCAGGAGCAATCGCAAAGCCGGCTATGGACAGCTGGCCGCCGCCGCCGCAAAGTTGCCGGTACCCAGGAAAGAAGAGCTGCAGTTCAAGCCGAAGAGCGCGTGGCGATACGTCGGCAAGGGCGCTACCAGCTACGACCTGGCGGATATCTGCACCGGCAAAGCGGGCTATGGTATGGACGCTCGTTTGGACGGCATGGTCTACGCGTCGGTTGAGCATCCTCCCGTACTGGGCGGCAAGGTCAAGTCATACGACGAAAAAGCGCCCCTGCAAGTAAAGGGAGTGAAGCAGACCATCCCCATCAAGCCTTTCACTCCGCCGCATCATTTCCAACCGCTCGGCGGCGTGGCGGTAATCGCCGACAACACCTGGGCTGCGTTTCAGGGTCGCAAGAAGCTGAACGTGGCATGGGATCACGGCGCCAACGCCAGCTATAACTCGGATCAATACAAGACAGAGTTGCACGAAACCGCGCGCAAACCGGGCAAGGTCGTGCGGAACATCGGGGATGTGGACGCGGCGTTCGCAAAGGGCGGAAAGATTGTAGAAGCGGACTACTACGTTCCCCTGCTGGCGCACGCCACCATGGAGCCGCCCGTCGCCCTGGCCGATTATCGGGACGGCAGAGTCACCATCTGGGCTCCTACCCAAAATCCGCAGGCGGTGCAGGAGACGGTTGCGGAAGAGCTCGGGATTCCAAAAGAGAACGTGATCTGCCACGTGCCCCTGTTGGGCGGCGGCTTTGGGCGCAAGTCGAAACCCGACTACGCCGCCGAGGCAGCGATCCTGTCGAAAGCGGTAGGCCGGCCAGTAAAAGTGGTTTGGAGCCGTGAGGATGACATCAAGTTCGGCTTTTACCACGCCGTGGCGGCCATGTACATGAAGGCGTCATTGGATGAAAGAGGGAAGCCGACCGCCTGGCTGCAACGCTCGGTGTTTCCTCCGATAGGTTCCACATTCGCTTTGAACACCACTTACGGCGACGCCGGCGAAATGGGACTTGGCTGGACCGATTTGCCTTTCGACCTTCCCAACCATCGGGCGGAGAACGGGCCAGCGGAACACCACGTCCGCATCGGTTGGTTGCGGTCGGTAGCTAATATTTATCATGGGTTTGCCGCGCAGTCGTTTGCCGATGAGCTGGCGCATACGGCCGGAAGGGATCCTCTGGAATATCTGCTGGAGCTGATCGGGCCGGCGCGAATCATTGACGTGAAAGCTTCGGCGCCCGAAAACACGAATTACGACGAATCACCCGCTGCCTATCCTTTGGACACGGCGCGCATGCGGCGGGTGATTGAGCTGGCTGCGGAGAAATCCGGCTGGGGAAAGAGGAAACTGGGCAAGGGCTCCGGCATGGGCATTGCTGTACATCGCAGCTTCCTGACCTATGTCGCCACCGTCGTCGAAGTGGAAGTGGACGACAAGGGCGAGGTGAAAATTCCAGCAGTGCACACGGCAGTGGATGCCGGGCTGGTGGTCAATCCGGAAGCCACGCGTTCACAGTTTGAGGGCGCCGCAGTGTTCGGAACCAGCATCGTTCGAAGTGGGGAAATTACCGCCAGGGATGGGATCATCGAGCAGGCGAACTTTGACAGTTACCCCGTTGCCCGAATGAACGAGGCTCCCTACAAGACGAATGTTTACATCGTGGACAGCGACGCTCCTCCGGCTGGAGTAGGTGAGCCCGGAGTTCCGCCGTTCGCCCCTGCCGTCTGTAATGCCATTTTTGCGGCGAGCGGCAAAAGGATTCGCGAACTGCCGCTTTCCAGGGCCACGGCCGGCGCGTGAGTGCCGTTGGTTCGGCACCAGCAGGCGTCGGGAAGCCGACGCCAGATCTTCTTTTGCCACCGGAAACCGCCCCGGTGAAAGAATAAATCCAGTGGTATCTATCTGAGGCTCCCCATGAAAGAAGCTGGGAGATGGGTAGCCTCAGATTATCGACTCTCAGCAACCGCAATGTCTCCTGGCAGCCTTTGGTAGAGGCGTTGCTTTGCAACGTCTGGCGACGTCGGCAAGCTACGTCTCTACACGACGAAATCTCCCTGCCCCTCCAGGGGGCTGAAGGTACCTCTCTGGTGCCGACCGGCTGGCACCACAGGGCTATTTACGCCCGCCCGAGAGGAACCTACTCTGGCTGTGAGCAGTTCTGGGGGAGGGCTGTTCGAACGAACGTCCCTAAGACTCAAGCCTGCGTCTGGGACGTTTTCGTTTTGCTGTGAAGCTGGCCAAATTTAGGCTCGAAAACCCCGGACACTTTGGCGCGACCGACCGGGGCGAGAAAGCAGGTACATGTCCGACGGTATGTGCAAATCCCAAAGGATGTACAAGTTTTGCGAATATGACGCCCCGTCGGCGAATCCCTCCCAGTATTGAACTAAGTACCACCATTCAATCGGGTTATGCCGATATTGGCATTTGTAAAATAGTTTCTATCTGATCCGCCGCACCAGGGAGAAATGGAATCTACCCGCGCTTCCACAAGCTTTCCACAGGGATGTGGAAGCGGAGGTGTAGGCGGATGTGTGGCGCAAATCCGCTACTCTGGCGGCCCCATGCCGTCCATCGCAATCGACTCAAAACGGGTAGACCGCTTCACGAATGCGAGCTTCACTTTGCCGGTTGGACCGTTGCGCTGTTTAGCGATAATCAGCTCGGCCTGGCCCTCGAGTTCGGGCTCATCCGGCTTGTAGACTTCCTCGCGGAAAATGAAAGCCACAACGTCTGCATCCTGCTCGATCGATCCCGATTCGCGAAGGTCGGCGAGCTGCGGACGGTGATCGCCGCCCCGGCTTTCCGGAGCGCGGCTTAGCTGCGAAAGCGCAATCACCGGCACTTTGAGTTCCTTGGCCAGCGCCTTCAGTCCTCGCGAGATGGCTGACACTTCCTGGGTCCGATTTTCGTACCGGCGGCCCCCGCCTGACATTAGTTGCAAATAGTCGACGATGATCAGGTCGAGGCTGCCCTGGGACTGCTGCAGGCGCCGGGCTTTGGCACGCATTTCGCTGAGGCTGATGCCGGGAGTGTCGTCAATAAAGATAGGGGCGTGCGCCAGTTGCTCCATGGCGTGAACCACTTTGTCCATGTCGTCCCGCCATAGCGAGCCGGTGCGCATTTTGTGTGAGTCCACCCGGGCTTTCGAGCATAGCAAGCGAAGCAGCAGGGCTTCGCGTGACATTTCCAGCGAGAACATGCCGACGACCTTCTGGTCGTCGATGGAGGCGTTCTCCGCAATGTTCATAGCGAAAGCGGTCTTTCCCATGGAGGGGCGGGCAGCGATGATGATCAGGTCAGAACGCTGCAAGCCGCTGGTCATTTCATCGAGATCGGGGTAGTGGGTAGCCAGGCCGGTGATGCGCTGGCCGCGCTGCAGCAGTGCGTCAACCGATCCAAAAGACTCCTTAACGATCTCCTGCACGCCCATGAAGCCGCGGCCGATTCGCTTTTCTGAAAGTTGCAGAATGGCGGCTTCGACGTCGTTGAGCACTTCTTCGGCTGGATCGCTCTGGTCGGAGGCGCGCGCGATAGCGGAATTGGCGGTATGAATCAGCCCGCGCAACAGCGCCTTATCGCGGACAATTTTGATGTAGTGCTCAATGCTGGGCCGGTCGGGGACGCCGTCCACCAGGCCCGAGATATAACCGACGTCGCCGATGGCCTCGAGTTCCTTGTGCCGGTCGAACTCCTCGACCAGGGTGATCATGTCAATGGGCCTGGCGGATTCCGCCAGATCCATCATGCGGGTATAAATGCGGCGGTGAGAGTCGAGGGAGAAGTCCTCCGGCTTAAGATGCTCCGCCGCCTGGTTGTACGAAAAATTGTCCAACAGGATGGCGCCGAGAATCGAACGTTCGGCTTCCACGTTTGCCGGGAGAGTATGCGCGAGACTGTAATCGGTAGTGGCCAAGGCTTTGTTATCGGGAACGAAATTTAGCTTCCAACTGCGAACGCGATACTAGTCGCGAAGTGGTTGTGGACGTTCGACAGAGTCTTCGGAAATCCGAGGACAAACCGATTTTTTTCGGCGGCATACTTGCTTACAAGTATAGGAGAATAAAAAGCGAATAATCAAGCGCGAGAAAATAGTACTCGCCTCCGGGTGTTCATGATGTGGATTTGTTCATCCGCAGATCGGCGAAAATCTGCCGACAGAGAAGTTCAAAATAAATGCGGCCCAGGCCAGCCACCTGGGCCGCATTGCTCCGTGAGTGCCGCGCCTGTCGACGCCGCCCTTGGCGGCGAGGTGTGCGCTCACGAAACCGCATTCCCGAAGGAACACACGTTTCTGGCGCACGCTGCAGGCGATCCATCCGCGAATGGCCGATCCTGGACTTTCATCCGAAGACCCTGATCCGCGGATTTTTGACCCGCAGTGACTGCGGAAGCGGACGGCTCAAGTCCAGCTTTTTAGGAAGGACCGTCTGAGGAGGCCGCAACGCCCGAGTTTTCTGCGACGCGCCGAAGCGCATCTTTTGAAAACCCTCCCGCCGGTTCACCCTCGAGAACCGCCGGTCACCGCCAGCTCTGCCACAGTCGCCAGCAGGCTCGATGCAACTCACGCTTGCACTGTGAGCACTGTGCGGGAAGGCGAAAACTATCGCAATGGGAAACTGATGTTGAGTTGTGCAGAAACTGTGGAGGATGGGACTTGCTTGTGGAAAGAGAAGGAAAACACGGGAAAATTTCCCGGCAAGGCCAGTGTGGGGCGGACACTCTTGTCCGCCGCCTTTCAAGTTGAGGTTGGATTTCGGGTTGCAGTTGGTGGGCAGCTGTAAAGCATTGATGAGTTCTGCAAGGTCAAAGTCAAATTCAAAGGCGGCGGACAAGCGTGCCCGCCCCACACAAAAACAAAAGCACGACCGAGGCCGTGCTTTTGGAAATTCGTGTTGATCCGCCTTGATCCGTGCCGAAGAAGTTTAGTCGCGCACACCATCCAGGAACGCCCGCAGCTTCCGCGATCTCGACGGATGCCTTAACTTCCGCAATGCCTTCGCCTCGATTTGGCGAATGCGTTCGCGAGTCACGGCAAACGACTGGCCTACTTCTTCGAGAGTGTGTTCCGAGCCGTCTTCCAGGCCAAAGCGCATCTTGATGACTTTTTCTTCTCGCGGTGTCAGCGTACGCAGCACCTGCGAAGTCTGGTCTTTCAGGTTGACGTTGATCACGGCTTCGGCCGGCGAAACAACGGCGCGGTCTTCGATGAAGTCGCCCAGATGCGAATCTTCCTCTTCGCCGATCGGGGTTTCGAGAGAGATGGGCTCCTGTGCGATCTTCAGCACCTTGCGCACTTTTGCGACTGGAATGTCCATGCGCTTGGCGATTTCTTCCGACGTAGGTTCGCGTCCCAGTTCCTGCACCAGCTGCCGCGAGGTGCGGATCAGCTTGTTGATCGTTTCGATCATGTGAACGGGGATACGAATCGTACGCGCCTGATCGGCGATCGCTCGCGTGATGGCCTGCCGAATCCACCACGTGGCATAAGTCGAAAACTTATAACCGCGGCGGTATTCGAACTTGTCGACTGCTTTCATCAAGCCGATGTTGCCTTCCTGGATCAGATCCAGGAACTGCAAACCGCGGTTGGTGTATTTCTTGGCAATCGAAACCACGAGCCGGAGATTGGCCTCGATCAGTTCTCTCTTGGCCTGCTCCGCATCCATGTCCCCCTGGATGATTTCCCGTTGGGTGCGCTTGAGTTCCTGAAAGGAAACCCCGGCTTCGCCCTCCAGTTTTTCCAGCTCAGAGCGCACCGAACGCGACTGCCTGCGGTATTCTTTTTTTTGGTCGTCACTGCGGGTGGCTTCGGCTTTGCGTTCCAGGTTCTGGGACTGCCGGTCGAGCGACCGCAGGGTGTCGACCGTCTTATTTACACGGTCGATCAGCCGCTTGCGCTCGGCGTTGGTGAATCCCAGCTTGCGGACGCACAGGGACACGTGCACCACCGCGCGCGCCAGGGCAATGCGGTAGCGGCGATAGTCCTTGGGACGCTTCTTCTGCGAAACCGCGGCGAACTTCTCGATGAGCGCCCCGGCCTTTTTGTAGGCTTTAGCCAGGTCGTCGATCTTGCCGGTGAATTCCTTCAGCCGGTTTTGGAGAATTTCGTCGGTAATCTCCTCCTCGTCGAAGGTGACCACTTCCTTGATGGAGCGGACGCCCTTCTTGAGGTCTTCTCCCATTGCCAGCAGTTCGTTAATGACAATCGGAGAACGGGAGAGTGCTTTCAGTACCCGCAACTGCCCCCGCTCGATGCGCTTGGCGATTTCAACTTCGCCTTCGCGAGTGAGCAGCGGCACAGTCCCCATTTCCCGCAGGTACATGCGGACGGGGTCGTTGGTTTTTTCCAGAGCGCCGGGAGTGAGGTCGAGTTCGACGTCCTCGCCGACTTCTCCTTCTTCTTCAAACTTCTTATCGAGCGCGGAGGAGGGAAGCTTGGGTCCCTCCAGCACATCGATTCCCTGCGTACCGATGGTGGTCAGCAGATCGTCCAGGTCCTCGGGAGAGTGCACGTCGTGCGGGATAAGGTCGTTGACCTGGTCATAGGTCAGATATCCCTTCTCTTTACCTGTGTCGATCAGCTTTTTTATGTCGTCGTACTTGTCGTCAAGAGCCAAGACGGATTACCTTCTTTTCGTCCTACGGAAAGGACAGAGAGCGTTTTTAAGCGGTGGGAACGTGAAGCGGCGAGCTGCGCGCCTGGCACAAACCTTCGAATTATAGCATCGGATGGGCTTGAGTGATATCAGCGGTCGGCTGATTTTTGACACACCCCGTCCATGTTCCCGTCAACTGTAAAATTAGATGTAGGGGAAGAGCATTTAGTTTCATAAGGTTTTGAGTGCTCACGCAGTCCGGGCTGAAGGGTTGTCGTCCGCCAGGCTGGGGTCCATGAGGGCACGCTTCAACCTCATCTTTTCCTCCAAAAGTGCCTGTATCTGGCCGGGCTCCCGGCCTCGTGTTACTTGCAGCTCTTGCTGCACCCGCTCCAGCTTCCTTCTTAGTTGGATGCGCCGAAGGGCGCGAACTGCGCCTTCCAGCCGCTCCGCCGAAAGCTCCTCGTCGTCCTTCATGAGAATGGAAGCCAGCAGATTGCGATCGCCTTCGGGCAGGGGAAGATCGGTCACATGCACCGCTTCAGACGCAAGCAGGATCTCGATGAGCGATTCGGCAGCCACACCCTGATGCAGCCCCTCGCTCTTGAGGGCGAACTGGGCCTGGCGGCACGGGTCGAACTCTTCTTCCGCCCCATCGCGCGCAGAAACATGCTCGCTCGAAGTTTGCATCTCGGTCGCCGAAACCAGCGCCCGAATCAGTATCTTTTCGGCATCCGTGATCTGTGCTTCTGCCGGGGCTTTCAGGGCGGCACTGGAGCGACTGGCTGCGGCATGCTTCAACTCCTGCCGCAACACCGATGAGTCGATGCCCAGCTTTTGCGCCATCTCCCGCGCCAGTTCATCGCGAACAATGCGGCTGGGAACACGCTGGATGTGTGGCAACAGGTAGTTCACCGCCTTCACCTTGCCTTCAACACTGCGGACGGGGAACTGGGTGCGCGCTCGTTCGATTAGATAGTCGAAATATTTCTGCGAATTCTTCAGCATTCCAGCGTAGGCATCTTTTCCCTTGCGGCGGATAAACAGGTCGGGGTCGAAGCCTGACTCCAGAGTGACAACCCGCACCTGAAACTCTTCTTCAACCAACAGCCCGAGAGTGCGCTCGGTGGCTTTAGCCCCAGCCGTATCCGGATCAAAATTGACGATGACATTCCTGGTAAACCTCGCCAGGAGCCGCGCCTGAAGCTCGGTAAAAGCCGTTCCCGAGCTGGCAATGACATTGTGGAATCCGGCGGCAAAGACAGAGATACAGTCCATCTGTCCCTCGACCAGAATGGCGTAGTCGAGCTTGCGAATGGCCTCTTTCGCCTGGTCGAGATTAAACAGCAGCCGCGACTTGGAATAGATCGGGGTCTCTGGCGAATTCAGGTACTTGGGGCCGGCCTTTTCATCGGTCGAGAGGGTGCGCCCCGTAAATGCGATCACGCGACCCGCTTCATTGGTAATGGGAAACATCACGCGGTTGCGGAACTTGGAATACATTGCTGCGGTCGTTGGCCTTTGGTCCCTGGTCGTTGGCCTTAAATCCTGGGCCGCCGGACCGGGTGGCGTCCGCTCCTCCGGGCTGTCATCCCGAGCGGAGCCGAGGGACCTTATGTTTTGCTGGCCGACGGCTGAAGGCTGACGGCTGTTCTCCGCCTTCCAGGAAAACACTCCGCTCTCCCGCAGCGTTTCTTCGTCGAACTCAGCTTGCAAGCGGTCGCGCAGCAGAAATCCGGAATCTGGCGCGAAGCCAATCCGGAATGTTTTGATGGTTTCGTCGTTCAGCCCACGGCCTGCCAGATATTCCCGGGCATGCGCTCCTTCCGGACGCTTCAGATACTCCTGAAAAAAGGCGCAGGCACGTTCATGAACGTCGAGTAGAACAGTGCGCAGTCTGGCTTCCCTGGCTTCCGCCGGACTTGAGTAAGTTATTTTGGGCAGGGCGATGCCCAGCTTCTGGGCAACGGTTCGCACTGCCTCGGGGAAAGTGATGTTCTCGACTCTCTGCACAAAACTGAAAACGTCGCCCGACACGCCACAACCGAAGCAGTGATAAAACTGCCGCGTGGTATGCACCGAAAACGACGGTGTCTTCTCGTTATGGAAGGGACAGAGCCCCGAGTAGTTCTGCGCCCCCGCCTTCTTCAGCTTGACGTAATCGCCGACGATGCGAACGATGTCCGCTTGCTGCTTGACGGTTTCCTTGAAGTCGCTGGAGTCGGTCATGGATGGAGGCACAACTGTCCGCAGGAATTGTGAGGCTGAAAGCCGCTGATTTGAATATACCGGAAGCAGATTGCTGTGGAGAAGCTGTGGATGGTGTCGCTATTTGGTTGAGGGCAGAGGAAAAACAGCCTACTCAACCTCTGTCTTGCTGAGCGGAGGGAGAGCGGTCGCCTGCGACCGTTCTTTCTGCAGTCGAAGCACCCCTTTAGCCACCACAAAGCTACACCCGCAACTCCACCACCGTCGCCCCGCCCCCACCCTCATTCTGTGCAGGCTCCGTCACCGATTCCACGTGAGGATGTTTCTGCAAATACTGACGCAGCGCTTTCCGCAGAATTCCCATGCCGCTGCCATGCACCACCCGCACTCTCGGCAATCCGGCCAGGAAAGCGCGGTCCACAAATTTCTCCACTTCGCGAGTGGCGTCGTCAACGGTGCGACCGATGACGTTGATTTCTGATGGCACGCTGTCGTTTTCCTTCTCCAGCGACACCGAGATTCCGCGTGCTCTGGCAGCCTGGACCGGAGAATCGCCCACCCGCGACAACACTTCTGCGATGTCGTCGCGAGCGATTTTCATCTTCATGGCTCCGATTTCGACCTCGAAGTGATTCTCGTCAACACGCCGCCTCACCACGGCCGGGCGGCCTACGGACTTCAGTTTGACGGTGTCACCTTCGGACACATTTTTTACTACCTGCGGTTGCGCGTTCGGATCGCCTCGATCGGCTCCGGTGGTGTGCGCCACTAAGGTTGAATCGAACTGCTCGCTGAACTCTCGCCGCAGCCTGGAAATGCGGCGCTCGGCATCCTTTGACAGCTTTTGCGATGCGGCCCGGTCCTGGACAGCATTGACCATTTCTCGCGCCTGATACTCGAAGTCCCGCAACAGAGTTTCGAGCTTCTTCTCCATCTCCTTGATCTTCGCCTGCTGCTCTTTTCGTCCTTCGGCGGCGACACTCGCCCTCTCCTGGATCAGCTCTTTCTCGCGGGCCTTCAGGCGCAGGCGTTCGGCTTCGGCTTCGCGCAAGTTTTCGTGCAGGCTGTCGAGAAACTGGCCGACGTCCCGCGCTTGTGTACCCAGCTTCGAGCGCGCGGCCTCGATGATGGACGGATTCAGTCCCAGCCGCTGCGCGATGTTGATGCCCGCCGAAGCACCTGGCACGCCGATTCTGAGCTCGTACGTCGGCTGGAGAGTAGCTTCGTCGAATCCGACTGAGGAGTTGACCACTCCCGGCGTATTGGCCCCGAAGACTTTCAGCGAAGTGTGGTGCGTGGAGATCACCGTGATGCAACCAATCCGCCGGAAGTGTTCAGCGATTGCGACTGCCAGAGCGGCCCCTTCTTCCGGGTCCGTGGCCGAACCCAGTTCGTCCAGCAAGACCAGCGATCGCGCTGTCGCCGTGCGTGAAATGAAGTCGATATTCGTAACGTGGGCCGAAAATGTCGAAAGATTCTGTTCGATTGACTGGTAGTCGCCGATATCGGCCAGTACGGCGTCGAAGACCGGCAGTTCCGCGCGATCCGCGGGCACTGGAATTCCAGACTGCGCCATCAGGGACAGCAATCCAGCCGTTTTCAGGGAAACCGTTTTTCCACCGGTGTTGGGACCGGTAATGACAAGCTCAAGACGCTCGCCTTCGAGTTCAATGCTGATGGGAACGACGCGTCCACCCTTCGGTTTCAGGTTTCGTTCTAATAGCGGGTGGCGGGCGTTAATCAGAACCAGCCGAGCGGATCTCGGCCCGGACAGCCGGGGGCGGCTGTGCCCACGTGGTTCTTGCTGGTCCACGGGCTCGTTCTCGCCCATGGCAACAGGCACGCAGTTGTAGTCTTCGGCGAAACGGGCCTTGGCGAATTGCAGCTCTAACTCAGCTAACACATCTACGGACTTCAAAATCGCCTCGGAATTTTCCCCGATCCGGCGTGTCATCTCCAGCAGGATGCGGTGAATCTCGGTGAGTTCCTCATCAAACAACCGGACCAGTTCGTTGTTCTGTTCGATCGTCTCCAAAGGTTCGACAAATACGGTCTGTCCACTGGAGCTTGCGCCGTGCACGACACCCTGCACGCGCCGTTTCTGCTCGATTTTTATCGGGATAACGAAGCGGTCGCCCCGGATCGTGATCAGTTCATCCTGCACCGCGCCGCCTTCCGCCAGCTTTCTCAGATAGCCGCGCAGCGATTCCTGGATTGTCCGCCGCTGGCGCTCGATCTCGCGGCGGATCCGGGCCAGTTCCGGCGAGGCTCGATCTTCGAGTGTGCAATCGGGTTGAATTTTGTTGCGAAACGCACGCAGGAAGTCGGTGAAATCAATGATGCCGGCTGAGAGCCCCGCAACCTCGGCCCATTGCACTTTCATTGCTGCCGGCGGATTCAGCGCTATTTGCCTCCACTCGGCGGCGCGATCCACCGCCAGCACCACGTCGCGAATCTCTGTGGTTTCGAGAACCGCGCCCTGAATTCGGGCCCTCTCCACCGTGGATGAGATATCGAGCAATCCCGAGAACTCGAAACGGCCAGCAACCCGGCGAAACTCGCGGATCTCGCTGGTGAGCCGGTGCTGGGCTTGAATCCAATCGCGATCGATTGATGGAGCGAGGGCTGCGATCTTTCCCTGTCCGAGCGGGGAAGAAGAATATCCCCGGAGCAGATCGCGCAAGGTTTCGAACTCCAGCACTCGGGCGCTGGTCTGGGTGAGAGGAGCGTACACCGGGCCTATGTTACAAGAAGCGGCCGGGCTGGCTGAAACGGAGTTACGCGAGATCCTTTGCAGGCTCAGGATGACGGCTTATGAGGGAAACGATTCAGACCGGCGGCTGAAGAATGGGAATTACGAAATCGCCGGTGGGCCACAAGGTTCTACGCTCTGGCGGTTTCGGCCAACCTGGGCACTGACTGTTTTGCTGCGGGAAAGCGAAGCGTGAAGACCGCGCCGCCCTCGGGCCGGTTTTCACATGTGATCTGACCCTGGTGGTCCTGGACCACACCATAGGTGACGCTCAAACCAAGTCCCATGCCCTTGCCAACTGCTTTGGTGGTGTAAAAAGGGTCGAAGATCCGCTGAGGATCGCGAATGCCCGGACCGGAGTCGGAGAATTCCATCACCAATTCATCGCCTTCCGGCAGAACACTGACGGAGAAGGTGCCGCCGCCTACTTCTTCCAGGGCGTCGGTTGCGTTTCCGATGATTTCCACGCAGCACTGAAACATCTGGTTGACGTTTCCCCAGATTTGCGGGAGGTCAGGGGCGATCCGGCTTTCCACCAGAATATTTTTGTTGTCTGTGCGCAACCTCTTCATCTGCAGCGCTCGTTGCACGACGGACCCCATGTCCAGCAGCGTCTTTTCTCCCGGCGATTGCCGCGCAAAGCTAAGCAGGCTGGAAACCAGCTGCTGGGTGCGGCGGGCTTGCTGGCCTATTTTGCGCGCCATGTTTGCCTGCCCGGGTTGCAGCCCCTGATCGGCCGCCAGCAAATCTGAATAGCCGAGAATTACAGCCAGAGGGTTGTTGATCTCGTGCGCAGCGCCGGATACGAGTTGAGCCAGTGACGCCAGCTTTTCCCGCTGAACCAGTTCAGCCTGAAGGCGCTGCAGATTCTCCAGACTGCGGCGGGATTCTTCCAGCAGGCGCACCAACTCCCGATCCATCAAATACTGCCGAAGAAACACGAACAGACCTAACACCACTGAAGCTGCCAGCGTGACCAGCAATTTAAACTGCCGCAGATTGGACGGCCCCGTATCCCGGAACCACGCCCAATACCCCATCAGTGGAAGCGAAAGCATGGCCAGCATGGCGAGACGCGGAGCCAGCATCTGCCAGCGAGATCTCTGTGGCGCAACCGGTTCACACGTTGGCTTCACATCCCGGGCTAACAAGCCAGCCCAGATCAGCCAGCAGACCGAAGCGATGAATGGAACGTCATAGATGCTGCCGGTGTGATATTGATTGCGGGCGATGGCGGCATTCGCGGCCATCGAACTTGAAGTGTAGAGTCCGGACGCTACAAACAGGTTCCAGTAAATTGCCTTCCATGCGCCCCGCGTATTCCACGCCAGGACGCCGAGCACGGCAAGTAAGGCCAGATTTTCTACCAGATAGAGCAAATCGAAATGTGGGCTATAGACGGCAACGTTGAGCACCACAAACTCGTCCGGAAAGACGATGTATGCGTAGAGGAAGACCCACCAGACCAGCAGCACCAGAAAGTTCAGGGTGCTGAAGTAGAGTTTCTTTTCCTCTGACAGATGCGGACGGAGAGCAACCGCCGCCATGAAGGGCACAACGTGGACGAAGAGAATCACGTCCCCGACAAAAGGCTCTGGAAGACTGCGGCGCAGAAACACTTCGTAAAGTGTCCACAGACTCAGGTTGGCTGACCACAGGAAGCAACCGGCTGCCATGAGTCCCCAAAACAGCCGAATCTGACCACGGCTGGAAACTGCGTTTGCCGTCATGAGGATAAAAGCAACAAACAGGAGTGAAAACTGGGCTATGTCACCAAAGGCAAGCAATCCAAAACCAGCGGGGAAGCTGACCGACACAATTCCAAAACTGAGGACCAGGCAACACAGGCCCCCGATCAGCTGTTTTCGCTTCGTAGTCATTGATATTTCGCATTTTAGAATGCGATATCCCAGGCGGCCGGTTTCGGTCGAAACATTTCATTACTTTAGTACCACAGTAACCTCAAAAGCGACCAGGCGTGTCGATCCAGCGTGAGGCGGCGACAGTTGTCGGCAGCTTTTAGCGGCGAACCAGCATCGCGGGCTGCTAAAATCGCTCCATGGCCTTTCCGGTCACACGCCTTCGCCGCTTGCGCCAGAGCCAGCAACTGCGCGGTCTGGTGCGCGAGACCCGTCTTACTCCCGATGCCCTTGTCTACCCTTTGTTTGTTTGTCCCGGCGAGGGCGTCCGCAAGGAAGTGCATTCCATGCCAGGTGTCTTCAACCTGTCGGTGGATGAGGCTGTCAAAGAGGCTCGGCTAACTCGTTCTCTGGGAGTTCCCGCTGTCATTCTCTTTGGCCTGCCTGAGACCAAAGATGAGGTAGCCACCGGGGCCTGGTCGGACAACGGAATCGTGCAGCAGGCAGCCCGGGCGATTAAAAGGGAGGTTCCCGACCTGATCATCATGGGCGATGTCTGCCTCTGCGAATACATGTCTCACGGACACTGCGGTGTGGTCCGGAAGGAACAAAGTCCGCAATCGCTCGGCGCGGCAGCTCTGAATGGCATCTCCCCTGTGGTGATGAAGCCTGAGGAAAAGATGCTGGCTATCGAGAACGCGGCAGCAGCCGTCTCTCGCGCGGGCGCGAAAGAGTATGAGATCGTTAACGACGCTACCCTCGATCTTCTGGCTCGCGTCTCAGTCTCGCTGGCTCGGGCGGGGGTGGACGTGATCGCCCCTTCTGACATGATGGACGGCCGCGTGGCCGCGATCCGCAAGGCGCTGGACGAAGCCCAACTGACCAACACTCCCATACTTTCCTATGCTGCCAAGTTCGCTTCGGGGTTCTATGGTCCGTTCCGGGAAGCTGCTGATTCGACCCCACAGTTTGGAGATCGCCGATCCTACCAGATGGATGGCGCCAACTTGCGTGAAGCCATGCGCGAAATCGAACTCGACGTCGAGGAAGGCGCGGACATGATCATGGTGAAGCCCGCCATGCCATATCTGGATGTAATCGCCGCTGCCCGCGAGCGCTTCGACTTGCCGTTGGCCGCCTACCAGGTTTCGGGTGAGTACGCCATGATCGAAGCCGCTGCACGCAATAACTGGATCGATCGCGAGCGGGTCATGATGGAATCACTGCTTTCCATTCGCAGGGCTGGCGCCAGCATTATCGTTACTTATTACGCCAGGGAAGCTGCGAAGCTGCTGGGCTAGTAGCGCTGCGGATCGTGGAGGTAGATGACGCGGTCGTTCTTGCCTGCCCAGATCAGGGCGACGATCCATCCGATCACACTCCATCCTAAAAATAGGTTGAGGAGAAAGATGGAAAGCTTGTCATGCTTTTCGCGCACGAGAGCGGCAATCGTGGGCAGGAAGTAAAGGACAAATCCAAATCCGAAAAAAGGGAAAAGGAAGAACCCGAATACGTGCATATTGACCTCCTACATCTGATGGTACGTCTAATTCGGCGCGTAAGTTCCCTTGAATCATGCTCACCATGAAATAAAAACGCCGACTCGTATCTGTAGATAGTCGGTTGAACGCTCTGCGTGACAGTCATATCAACACCCTGCATATCAACATCCTGCATGACCACACCCTGCATGACCACACCCTGCAGGACAGCCCTCTCAAAGGGTGGAGCAGGCCTTCAGGCCTGCAACAGAGCTCTCTTGCAAATGGGGCTTCAGCCCCTGAGGCACCTCAGCGGCTGAAGCTGCCGACAGGTCTCCCTTATTGCAGCGCTGAAGCGCTGCTCCACCCGGCGCTGCTCCACCCAGCTTTGATCCACCCGGCTCAGGTTACCCGGGCAAGACCATCCAAAATTCAAATTGAGCCTTTCCCCCGGCACGCCCCTATCGCCACTTCACCTCTCCGTGTTCTAGAATCAAACGTTTGCCCAACTTCATCTCTTCTGTATAGAGGTCTGTCACTTGCCCGAAACCATTTTTGACATCGCCATCATTGGCAGCGGTCCCGCCGGATACACAGCGGCAATCCGGGCCGGACAGTACGGCCTGAAAACTGCCCTCATTGAAAAAGACAACGTGCTCGGCGGCACCTGCCTGCACGTTGGCTGCATCCCTACCAAAGCCTTGCTGTTCAATGCTGAACTGTGGGACCACCTCAAGGAGGCGAAAGAATTTGGCATCGAAGGTGTTGATGCCCGCAAGCTGAATTGGGCTGCCGTCCAGGAACGCAAGTCGAAGATCGTGGCCAAACATGCCAAGGGTCTCGAGTTCCTCATGAAGAAGAACAAGGTGGAAACCATCCGAGGCTATGGCAAGCTGACCGGACCGGCACAAAACGGCGTCTTAACCGTAGAAGTAACCGCCGCTGACAGCAAGGCTTTGCACATCAAGGCAAAGAATGTGATTCTCTGCACCGGCTCGGAGGCTCGCATGTTGCCCGGCCTTGAGCCCGGTGACAGGGTGTTGAGCAACATCGAAATTCTCTCGCTCAAGGATATTCCCAAATCGCTGGTGATTGTGGGTGCCGGCGCCGTGGGTGTGGAGTTCGCGTCGATCTTTCGCTCTTTCGGTTCGGAAGTAACCATCATCGAAATGCTTCCTCGGCTCGTTCCAGTGGAAGACGAAGAGATTTCCAGGGAACTGGCGCGGGTCTATCGCAAGCGCGGCATCACCTTTCACACTGGCGCCAAGGTGGACAAGATCGAAAAGAGTAAGTCAGGCATCACCGTAAATTTCAGTGTGGATGGCAAGTCACAGAAACTGGAAACCGAGAGAATCCTGATTGCTGTCGGCCGCAGGCCGCGGACGGAGAATGTCGGTTTGGAAAAGACAAAGATCAAGCCTGACCGCGGATTCATCAAGACCGATAGCTGGATGCAGACTGCCGAGCCGGGCGTCTACGCCATCGGTGACATTGTGCTGGGCACTCCGCAACTGGCGCACGTCGGAGCCATGGAAGGAATCGTTGCAGTAACCAAAATCGCGGGTAAAACCGGCAAGCCCATCAATCCGGAGCACATTCCCAACGCAACCTACTGCCATCCTGAGATTGGCAGCGTGGGACTGACCGAAGTCAAAGCGGAAGAGGCGGGCTACAACCTCAAAGTCGGCAAATTTCCGTTCACGGCAAACTCTCGAGCTTCCATCGTGGGCCAGCACGAGGGTTTCATCAAAATAGTTTCAGATGCCGACTACGGTGAAATTCTGGGAGTGCACATCATCGGCCCGCAAGCGACTGAGTTAATAGCCGAAGCCGTGGTAGCGATTGAGCTCGAGGCCACAGTCGAAGACCTGATGTGGACCATTCATGCTCATCCGACTTTGGCCGAGGCCATGCTGGACGCATCAAACAGCGTGTACGGAATGGCTATTAACGCATGAAGAATTTTGTAATTGAGTAATCTGGCAATTGTGTAATTTGAAAGACGACGCCGGTCTTAAAACTGCCAATTACCAGATTACTCAATTGCCCGATTGCTCAGATCGATCTTGATCTCCGTCCTCCAACTCGGCACGATCGACTACGCTTCTGGCCTGGGTTTGCAGCAGCGCCTGGTCGAATTGCGCAAAGAAGGACGCGTCGGTGACGTTCTGCTTTTACTGGAACATTCTCCGGTCATCACTTTGGGCCGAAACGCAAAGCGAACGAACATCCTCGCCACAGATGACCTGCTGTCTCAGCGCGGGGTCGAGGTCTTCGAATGTGATCGCGGAGGGGACGTCACTTTCCATGGCCCGGGCCAGATCGTCGGATATCCTATTTTCGACCTGCGCGGATTTTCCACCCCTGAGGGCAAACGAAAAACTTTGGGTGCCATTGAATATGTGCGCCGCCTGGAAGAAGTTCTAATCCGTACCTGTGCCGATTTTGCGATTCCGGCCAAACGCATCTGCGGACTGACCGGGGTGTGGACCGCGCCAGATAAAGACGACGAAGGCGAGGCCAAGATCGCCGCGATCGGCGTTCATATCTCTCGCAGCGTAACTTCGCACGGCTTTGCCTTGAACGTAAACACCGATCTCGATCATTTCAAGTTGATTATTCCATGTGGAATCACGGCAAAGCCCGTCACTTCCATGGCGAAAGAACTAGGTCGGCAGCTTCCATTGCAGGATGCGGCGCATTCTCTCGCGCGCCATGTCGGCATGATTTTCGAGAGCCAGATACTCTGGCTGGAGAACCTGGATGCGCTCTTGAGTGAGCCTGTAGGCGTGCCTCTTAAGTCGCCCACTGAATTGCGCCAGTTGCACAAAGAAGAAGATACGTTCCGGGCGTAGCCATGGCTAAGAAAAAGAAAAAAGTTGCCACGAAAGCTGTTGGCAAATCGCTATCCTCCAACTCCGCAAACGCCAATCAGCGGACCTATACGATCCCCGACTACCGTCTGGAGCGACCCAGCTTCACCATCCGCCAGATTCGCAAAGGCGGCGAAATAAGTTACGAGCTTTCCGGAGACCTTAGCGCTCCGGCACCGCCGATCCGCGACTCGAAGTATCTCAGCAGGAAGGAATGCATCGAGATCTACCGCTGGATGCTCCTCAGCCGCAAGATGGAAGCGGCGCTCGAGAATCTTTATAAACAGGGCAAAGTTGTGGGAGGAGTTTATTTCGGTCTGGGACAGGAAGCCTGCTCCTGCGCTTCCGCTTACGCATTGCAGAAAGACGACTGGCTGGGCCCCATGATTCGCAATCAGGGCTCGACTCTGGTCCGCGGCTTTTCTCCACGCGACATCATGATGCAGTACATGGCGAAAGCCGGCTCGCCTACCAGGGGCCGTGACGCGTCGTCACACTTCGGCGACATCAAGGAGCGCAACGTAGTCTCTCCTATCTCAACTCTCGGTGACTTGATCCCCGTGCTCGCCGGCGTGGCGCTGGGCGCCCGCCTCCAGGGACGCAACATCGCGGTCATGACCTATATCGGCGATGGTGGCCAGTCCACCGGCGTCACTTACGAAGGGGTGAATTTCGCCGCCGTGCAGAATCTCGGCTTGGTGCTGCTCATGGAAAGCAACGTCTGGGCATACTCCACGCCGTCCGACATGCAGTTCCGAGTGAAAGATCTGGCCGAACGTGCGATCGCTTACGGCATTCCCGGCGTGATCGTCGACGGCACTGACGCCTGCCAGGTCTACGACGCCGCCCACGAAGCCTGCGAACGCGCTCGTCGCGGTGAAGGGCCAACCCTCATTGAAGCCAAAATGATGCGCATGAAAGGCCATGCCATTCACGACGCTGCCGAGTATGTTCCCAAGCCGCTGTTCGATTTCTGGCGCAGGCGCGATCCAATCGCCCGCTTCGAAAATTATCTACTGAATATAAAGAAGTGGCTAAGCGCGGCTGAGAACCAGGAACTGATCGCTGACGTCGATCGGCAACTGGAAGCCGATCGCGAGTTCGCCGTCGCCAGTCCAATGCCCGAACCAGAATCCGCGGCTGGCGGTGTCTATTGCGAAAACGGGTGTCACGAAATCAAGCCGAAGTATGCGACGCCGAAAGCAAAAGCGGTAAAATCTGCGGCCTTTAAGCAGACTGAAGCTGCGGTGCATTTGAAATGACCATCTGAGCGATACGAATCACTCGAAAATATGCCTCAACTTACCTATCTCGAAGCCATCCGCCAGGGGATCTGGGAGGAAATGGAACGCGACCCGGCTGTTTTCTGTCTGGGCGAAGACATCGGCATCTACGGCGGCGCGTTCAAAGTCACCGACGGTTTCATTCATCGCTTCGGCCCGGAGCGCGTCATCGACACTCCCATTGCGGAATCAGCCATTGTTGGCGCCGCCTTCGGAGCCTCGCTTACCGGCATGCGTCCGGTCGCCGAGTTTCAGTTCATGGATTTCATCGGGTGCGCTTTCAATCAGATCGTGAATATGGTTGCCAAAGCGCACTATCGATGGGGCGCGCCCGCGCCACTCGTTATCCGCGGTCCCAGCGGCGGCAATGTTCACGGCGGACCGTACCACTCGCAGAATCCGGAGATGTGGTTCGTTCACGCGCCCGGTTTAAAAGTTGTCTGTCCGGCCAGCGCCTGCGATGCCAAGGGCCTGATTAAGGCCGCGATCCGCGATGACAACCCGGTTATTTTTTTCGAGCACAAATACCTCTACCGTCGCATCAAGGAAGAGGTTCCGGCTGAGGACTATGTCGTGCCGCTGGGCAAGGCGCGCGTTGTCCGCGAAGGCCGCGACCTGAGTGTGATCACCTACGCCGCCATGGTGCATACCGCTCTGGAAGCCGCCGAGATTCTGGCTCAAGAAGGAATTGACCTCGAGATTCTGGACCTGCGCACCATCTCTCCGCTCGACCGCGAGGCCATCGCTCATACCGTTCGCAAAACCAGCAAGGTTATTATTTTGCACGAGCACACCCGTACGGGAGGCATCGCCGGCGAAATCGCGGCCATCATAAACGAGGATGCCTTCGACAGTCTTGACGGGCCCATCGTCCGCATCACCGCCCGGGATTCGCCCGTGCCGTTCTCGCCCCCGCAGGAAGAATACTTCTTGCCCAAAGTCAGCGACGTGGTCAAGGAAACGCGGCGCCTAAAAGCGTATTGAACTTGATCGCCACACAAGTCGGGGCGGGGACACCCGCGGTCTGCTGTCGAGAGGGAGCTCCTGTTTTGCCCGCAGTCAGCTGGCATCGAATGCTTCGCGTATGATGAAAATATATTGCGAGTGGGTGAGAGTTCGGTACTAGGGAGGCAAAAATGCGCAACTTCATTCTAGGCGTCGTGGTTACCCTGCTCGTGCTCGTTCTCGGCGGTCTGGCCACCGCTATGCTGGGACTTCTGCCCACGACCGCCGATGCCACTCCGCCGCGGATTGAGCGTCGTATCGCAATGTCGGCTGTGGATGCTTCGATGGAACGCCGCGCCCCACAGCTCACCAACCCGGTCCCGCCAACTGACGACAACTTGATCGACGGAATGAAAATTTACACCATGAACTGCGCCGGATGCCATGGCGGTCTCGACAAGAAGCCTAATTCATTCGGGCAATCTTTTTATCCTCCGGTACCACAGCTCATTCTCCATCCCATGGATGATCCTGAATGGCACATTTACTACGCCACTCGCACCGGTATTCGCTACACCGGGATGCCTGCATGGAGCAAGACTTTAACGGAACAGGAAATGTGGAAAGTGACGGCCTTCCTTTCCCGCATCGAAAAATTGCCACCCGCCGTGCAGGAATACTGGAAGAAGTCTGTTGGAACCGCGCCTCCTGCCCCGGCCCCTCAAGGAGAGAGCCACGCCCATCATGACTAATTGGGCACCTCGCCTGGCTCGGTCCCGATCGAACTCCGGGGACCATTACATTGCGCCGGATATATATAATGAAAGTTTGCGTGCGCCCCGGTTTTACCTGCCGGAGCTGCGTGGAAGGGAACTATGCCGACTGATATTGTCATGCCCCAGATGGGTGAATCGATTTTTGAGGGCACAATAACCAAATGGCTTAAGAAGCCTGGCGACAAGGTGCAGCGCGATGAGCCCCTGTTCGAGATTTCCACCGACAAGGTGGACGCTGAAATCCCCGCGCCCGCCGCTGGAATCCTGCAGGACATCAAGGTCGCTGAAGGTGCGACCGTCCAGGTAAATACAGTAGTCGGCACAATTTCAGCCGAAGGTGAGACTGGTGCACCGAAGGCCGCATCCACACCGGCATCCCCCCCGCCGTCCGCAAAAAAGGAAGCTGCTCCCGCGAAGCCATCCGCAGCTCCGGCCGCCGAGGTCAGGCCCGCGTCGCCGACTTCATCGCCCAACTCCGAAGAAGAAGACCACGCTCGTTCTTCGCCGCTGGTTCGTAAAATCGCTCGCGAGAATAATGTCAACCTCGCGCAAGTTTCCGGCTCCGGTTTGGGTGGCCGCATAACCAAACAGGACATCACCGCATTTCTCGAGAGAAGTCAGGCCAGCCCATCAGCAGCCCCTGCGCCGCCCGCTTCCGCCCCCGCCGCGAAGCCGGTCGCATCTCCAGTTCCAGCGCCGGCATCCATCCCCGGCGATCTCGTGCCCATGAGCCAGATGCGCAAGATCATTGCCCAGCGCATGATCGAATCTCGCCGGACCAGCGCTCACGTGCATTGCATGTTCGAAGTGGACCTTACCCGCATCGTACATCTCCGCAACAAAAACAAATCTGCGTTCGAAAAGCGCCACGGCGCCCGGCTCACCTTCATGCCGTTTTTTGCTCGCGCAGTCATTATCACGCTGCAACAGTTTCCCATTGTTAACGCCTCCATCGAAGGCGAAAGCATCCGCTACCATCGCAACATCAATGTTGGTATCGCGGTCGCGCTCGACTGGGGCCTGATCGTTCCAGTGTTGAAGAATGCCGACGAGTTGAATTTCCTCGGTTTGCAGCGCGGGATCAGCGATCTGGGAGAACGGGCTCGCGGCAAGAAGCTCAAACCGGATGAGGTGGAAGGTTCGACATTTACCATCACCAATCCCGGCCAGTTCGGCGCAGTTTTCGGATTGCCCATCATCAACCAGCCAAACTCGGCCATTCTGGGCGTAGGCGGAATCACCAAATCGCCTGTCGTTGTCACCGATGAAGATGGTAACGATTCCATCGCCATCCGGTCTCTCGTGCACCTGACACTCGGCTATGACCACCGGCTGATCGACGGCGCAGTCGCCGACCAGTTCATGGCTCAGTTGAAGAAGACCATCGAAAATTGGAGTGAAGAAGTCGGGTAAGGTTACGGCTGCACAGGTTTCGACCAGGTTGAGGAATTGAGGCACAAGACAACGCCGTCGATTAAATTGCTTAATCCCTGCTTGAACTTTTCCTCGTCGACAATGTGACGGGCAGTAACGGCGTCGCTCAGTTGAAGCGCGGCTGATACAAAAGACATGGCCGCATCTTTCTTTTCGGCTCCGGATCGCCCGCCAAATAAATTTTCCAGGGTAGCATTCTCACAATCAGCGGAGGTACGGGGTGTGGGCGCCTCTGCCTGCCGCACCGATCCCCGGACGCCGTCATCGGCACCCTTTGCTCCGCTGCGATGCTCACCGGATTCGTAACCCGGGCCAATGCGCCCCCAACCCCCGGTATTGCACTTTGCTGACTGCCGTTATTCCCGGCGGCGGGCCTGGCGACACCGCTACCGCGAGCAGCAAAAAAAGCCACCCCAAAGGGTGGCGCCGGTCGAACATATGTCCTCCGTGGATCTAGAACTGAGAACTAAGAACTGAAGACTGCGAACTGCCTTTTCTAATCCCCCGCCCGCACCTGCTCGTCCAGAAACTTCTCGACACTACGCACATAGACGTCCGCAAAATCCACCACCGGACGCCGCTTCTCGATCAATTCGCGCGCTGCCTCTTGCGTCCACCCAGTCGAGCACAAAACCGCCAGGGTCATCATCGGCGCCCGGTGTACTCCCGCCGCACAATGAATAAAAAGTCTGGTTCCGGCTTCGTCCAGTGCTTCCGTAGCAAAATCCACTCCGCGCTGAAGTATTTCGGGTGGCTTGGGTTGAAAATCGTCATCGATCGGATTCCACAGGACTTCGATTCCAAGCGGCTCGGCCAGGTTGGTGTCATCAAATTCGATTTGCATGTCGATGATGTGCGTCACCCCGCTTCGAGCCACCACCGCCATGTTATCCGCCGTCCAGATTCCGCCCCCGACCGCGATCCGGTCGGTCAGCCATGTCATATCCATCCTCGAGATCCCCGCCGTGTGGGACGGACACTCTTGTCCGCCGCCTTTGATTTTGACCTAGCGTTTCATTCTAAGCCCTCATCATCCGAAACCGCAGCCGCCGCTTCCTGATCTTTGGTAACGACCTGTTCCGGCGTCGGCGGCTCGGCCAGGTCTGCCCGATTATCAAGTCAGAAATATATTTGCTTTCAGTTGTGATTGGTACATCGTGCTTAGCAATATGCTATATGCGATGCTATACTGCGCTCATGAAGTTCCGCGCCCTGCAGGAAAATCTGCGCAAAGCGCTTCGCGAGCGCATCGAGGACGGCGAGCTCACCGGCCTCCGCCTCGCCAAAGATACCGGCTTCAGGCAGGCCCACATTTCCAACTTCCTCAATCGCAAACGCGGCTTGAGCGTCGAAGGCATGGACAAGGTATTGAATGTCCAGCGCCTTTCCGTTCTCGATCTGCTCGATCCCGGAGAAATTAACAAGCGCGCCAGCATTGCCCCTCCCAGCCAGGACGACTTCGACAACGTGCTCGTGGTCGAGGGTCCCGTCGCTGCCCGCCAGTCAGTGATCATGAACATGAAAGTAAAGGACATCATGAAGCTCAGGAAGAGCTTCCTGCGCAAACTGCGGCCGGAGATGGAAGGGGACCGCGAACACTGGGAGCGTTTCGTGATCATCCGCGTCGACGGCCGCGAAGGCATGAGCATGTTCCCTCGCCTTCTTCCCGGCGCTACGGTCCTGCTGGATCGCCACTACAATTCGCTCAAGCCCTATCGTAAAGGCGACTCCAACATGTACGCCGTCGCCAAGGGCGGCACCTGCACCGTCAAGTATGTCGAAGTAGCGGGAAATCACCTGGTCCTTCGTCCCCACAACACCGCTTACCCGGTCGAGGTCATGGCGATGGAGCCCGGAACAAAAATCAACGACTACCTGATCGGCCGCGTCTGCTATGTGGGAATTGAAACCTAGGGTTGTCGTTGACCTTTGGTCGCTGGTCTTTGGCCAACCCGGATTGATCGAAGTCCCAGTCATTATTAAAGGCCATCATCGCCGCTGGGTCGGCCCAAAGGCCAACGACCAACGACCCATCTGGAGCCAACTCCATGACCATTGCCATCCCGCCCGCCATCTCTCGCCTCGGGCAGATCTCAATTAACGCTCACGATGTCGATCGCGCCACAGCATTTTACCGCGATGTCCTCGGCCTGCCGCTGCTGTTCACTGCCGGCCCGCTGTCGTTCTTTGACTGCGGCGGTGTCCGGCTCATGCTGACTCATCCCGAGAAGCCGGAGTTCGATCACCCCAGCTCTGTTCTGTACTTTGCCGTGCCCGATATCGCTGCGGCTCACCGGCAGATGCTGAACAGCGGCGTCCGCTTCGAAGGCGAACCCCATTTGATTGCACGCATGCCCAGCCACGACCTGTGGATGGCTTTCTTCCGCGATTCGGAAGAAAACCTGCTTGCCCTCATGTGCGAATTACCGATGGATGAATTGCCAAAATAAAAGGGGGCCTCTGGACCTGGCAACCTCTCCGCCGGTTAGACAAAGAAGCCACCAAGCCCAGAGGCTGGGGAGAAAACTCAACTTCGGACTTCGGCCGTCAGACCTCAGACATCAGTCTTCAGGCCTCGTCTTCGAAACTCACTCCGTAGAGACGTAGCTGGCTGCCTCTTGCCTGCGCCGAAACATAAGCCTTGACAGTCTTCAAGACCTGCAACCGTGGAAGGCCGGGCGTCCGAGGTCTGACGGCCGAGGTCCGACGCCTGCCGTCCGGCTACTGATTGTCACCGGCGGGAGGAGCATTTCCGCCGCCCTTATGCCAATTCTTCATCCGGTCTTTCTGCTCTTCGCGCATCTTGTCGAAGTTCTTCTGCTGGTCTTCGTTCAGCACGCCCCGGATTTCCGTGTCAGAGCTCTGCCGCAACGTCTGCATCTTGCTGAACCTGTCCTCGCGCGAGAGGGACGAGTCGTTGTGGACTGCCTCCATCTGTTTGCGCTGATCTTCCAGAATGGGTTTCAGCTTCGCCTGCTGATCGGAACTCAGGTTTAGTTTCTTGGTCAGATGCTTAATCTGATCGTCAACGCTCTGCATTCCGCGACGGCCCATGTGCCGTCCCATGCCTTCCGAAGTTTGTCCTGCCTGATCCGGTGGCGGTGGTGGAGGCGCGTCCTGAGCAAAAACAGCGACGCCAAGGCTCAACATGCCCGCCAGAACCGTGGCGGCAAACCAGGATTTGCGTGCCGTTCGTCCGCTGCCGTGGGGGATTAGTGAATTCATATGTATTCTCCATTTCATAAGTGCGCACGCTTACTTGCGCATGACTCATCGAAGGCCTGTAGCTTTCGATGAATAATCTGTCTGCTAGTTAGAACACTTCGCTACCCGGAACAGAGTAAAGACTTGGTAAAGTCAGGTAAAAATTCGTAAAGCGAAAGGGGACCTCGGACACTCGGACCCTCGGACCTCGGACCTCAGCTCTCAGATCCTCGGACCTCAGCCCTCAGCCTCGGACGTTGATTAATTGCGATCCGACGGCCGACGTCCGCAGTCCGAGGTCCGCCGTTACAAACCTTTACCTCCCTTGACGCACTCTTTACGCCACTCTAGCAACTCCGCCCCAAACCCTGGGCATCAGTCGAACTTTAGCGTCGTAGTGTCCAGCTTCTAATACTCCAAGGGGTGAAACGTGGGCCGACTTGTGCGCGTAATGGGGTGGTGGTGTGTCGCGAAGGCAAACACGAAGGCAAAAATCACGAAGGCAAGAATGAAGGCAAGAATGAAGGCAAGAATGAAGACAAACAGAGAGACAGAAACAAAGCCGGCAGCACTGACGACGCTACAGATCCCTGCAACGGCTATCTGTCTTGTTCTAATCGCAGGATGCGGCGGAGGAGGCCAAACCCGTTTTCGCATGATGAACGCGGTCCCCGACGAGACCAATCTCGAGTTGCTGGTGAACAGTACCTCGGTGGCCAACAACGTCGCCTACGGCACCAGTAACGGCTATCAGACTGTAAAGTCGGGTTCTCAGCAGGTGGTCATCGAGCCGTCAGGCACGTCAAATGCGCTGCTCACTGAGTCCATCAGTTTTGCATCCGGCACCGACACCACGGTGATTGCCTCCAATTTTTCCTCCAGCATTCAAGCGCTCGTGCTCGCCGATGACAACACGGCGCCGGCATCGGGCGACTTCAAACTTCGTATCGTGAATTCCGCTCCCGGCCTGGGCCCGGCCGACGTTTATGTCGTTACTCCCGCAACTGACCTGAACACGGTCAGCCCCACCTTGAGCAATCTCGGATTTGATTCGGCTTCCGGTTACCAGTCTCTGACTGCGGGCAGCTATGAGATTGTCCTTACCCCGGCGGGCCAGAAATTCCCCGCGGTAGACACGGGTTCGCTCAGTTTCAGCTCGGGCCAGGTGCGTACGTTTGTCGGTTTAAACAGCCAGTCGGGAGGTTTTTCCTACGCCATGCTCCAGGACGTCAACTGAAAACACAATAGTCTTCGTCCGCACCTCCAGCTCAGCAAGCGCTGACCGCTGCAGACTGACGACCGACCACTGTCGCCCATTGCAGGCGTCGGCCAGGTAAAGTCTGTCTATTTCGAGATTTCCCTCACCGGACTCATCGGCTCCAGAGTCAGAGACTTTAGGAGCTTTTCAATTAACCACCAGAACCACGAAGGTCCGCAAAAGAAACATCTCTGTGGATAAAGCATTTCTGTGGATAAACCCTTCGTGATACTTCGTGCCCTTGGTGGTTCATCGCTTTGCCATGCGAAGGCAAGTATTCCGGACCATGTGTTCTAATGCATTCGGTTACGGTCCATGTCCCGGAGCGCCAGAATGCCAACCACGAACAGATGGATCAGATCGGCCGCTGCAGCATTGGGCACACTCATCCTGCTCGCTTGCGCCGCATCCGCATCCCCCGCAGCGTCAAATGAAGCCAAGCGCCTTACCGCTCGCGAAGTGATTGCCCGCATTCAGAAGCAGGTGGGTGTTCCCTGGAAGAGCGACACCGTGGACACCTTCAAAGCTGGCGACCCCGACACTCCGGTAACCGGAATTGCCGTGACCATGATGGCCACTCTCGACGTGCTTCAACGCGCCGCTGCCGCCGGCGATAATCTGATCATCACTCACGAACCGACTTTCTTCGATCATCTGGACAAAGCTGAGCAACTGCCCGAGAAAGACAACGATGCGGTACTGGCCGCCAAGCGCCTGTTCATTTCGCAGCATAATCTGGTGATCTGGCGATTCCACGACCATTGGCATGAGCGCACCCCCGACGGCATCGAGGCCGGCATGGTCCACGCCCTGGGATGGGAAAAATTTCAGGATGCGCACAACCAGTACTTGTTCGATATTCCCGAAACCCCGTTGGAGAAACTCGCCTCCGATATCAAGAGGGAACTTGGAATACACATCGTCCGCGTGGTGGGAGACCCTGCGCTGCGTGTGACTAAAGTGGCGATGGCTCCGGGAGCGGCTGGATTCAGCAATCACGCCAAGGCACTTGAAATGCCCGGAGTGCAAACGCTGGTGATTGGCGAAGCGCAGGAATGGGAAACCGTCGAATACGTGGCCGACGCGGCCACCGAGGGTAAGCAGAAGTCTTTGATCATCCTCAGCCACATCCCTTCCGAACAGGCGGGCATGGAAGAGTGCACGCGGTGGCTGAAGACCTTCGTCACCGAAGCTCCGATCCAGTTCATTCCGGCACGCGAGCCCTTCTGGAGTCCAAAGCCGTAGGCGCCGGACGTCAGGCGGCGGACTTCAGACCTCAGACTCAGACCTCACGTTGTAGAGACGTAGCTTCGCTACGTCTTGCGTGCAGCGTTGGTGACATGGCGAAAAGACGTAGCGAAGCTACGTCTCTACAATTCGAGGTTCGATGAGAAGCCAGGCACGGCGAGACTGACGACCGGCGACCGAAGGCTGCTCTACCTGTTATCATCAATTTTTCGGAAGCTCTAATTTTTTCTTATCGACCGGGAACCACCACCCAGGGAGGCATGCATGGACGAAACACCCGCGGCGACCTCAGGATTACGCCGCAATGAAGACATCGCTCTGGACCTGATGAAATTTGTCGCAATGACCACCGGTTATGGCCGAACCAGTTCCTCAGGCGTGGGTTTTCAGGGAAGCGGCGCCGCCGCCAAGCCGGAAGAGTACGCCGCCCACCTGCTTGAACTCTACGGGAAGTGTGTACAGGCGGTCGCAGGAAAGAAGTAATCGGCAGGGAAGAAGTCAGCGGCAGACTGGAAAGAAGTCGCACCAGATTCATTCTGAGGGACCTTGGTCCGGAAGGATATTGCACGCGGTGCAACATCCCCCGCGGAGGTGCATATCCGCTCTATCCAGGGTCCACGGCGGCTGAACTCACCTGTCGCCTTTGCCAAAGGCGACGTACGTGTTTGGGGTGTCCTGAAAGACTGGCTGTCGAGAGTGGCAGGAATTCCTCAGCAATCCGCGCCTGCCGGGCGCCGGCAAGCGCGGATGCCAGAGGAGTTACTTAGCGGCGACCCTTGCGGGCGGACTTCTTCGCCTTGCGCGCAGGCTTCTTCTTGGCAACTTTTTTCCTGGCCGCCGGCTTGCGTACCGGTTTCTTCTTCTTCGCGGGCTTCTTGCGGACGACTTTACTCGCCGGCTTCTTTTTGGCCGCTTTTTTCGCCGCCGGCTTGCGCGACGCCGGTTTGCCTGGCTTGGATGATCCCCCGCCGCCTGCCGGTTTGGGAGCGGACGGAACTGGAGCCGCCGGCTCGGGTTGCGACTCGATGATGGCTGGTACTTCCGCTGCTTCTTCTTCCTCTTCTTCTTCCTCGTAATCTTCTTCCAGCGAATCGCCGTAGGCGCCGCTGTCACCAAATTCGTCCATCTCGTCGTCGCGTCCGTAGAGGGTTTCGTCGAAAGTCATTCTTCCTCCTGATTTTGGGCTGCGCCGTGACTCTGGGCAGGCGCTGCGGGTGCTGGGGAAATGAAAAGAAAGCTGAAAGACTGGTGCGGCGCGCGATTATAGCACAGCCTTTTCGCACGTCATGAGACGGCTACAGCCGTCCGCAGGTTGCATATTACACCGATAGATGAAAGTCGAGTAGACGCCGCAGAGTATTTTGCCAGAGGGGCCAACGTCAGAAGATTCATTTGGGGGAAGTCGAGGGGTAGAGCTGTCAGGGGAGGTCTGGGCACAAGTCTACATGGGGGAACTCAGAGGGAAGAGAACGCGGGGAAGGGCACGGCTTCAGCCGTGCCGATGGAACTGCAAATACGGCCGGCTTTAGCCGCTGCGGCTTTGCTGTTGAGGGCCCTCCGAGAACTGAAAAAAGAGCATCCCGCAGCGGCTGAAGCCGCAAATGTGGCGCTCATGGCGGCACGGCTGAAAGCCGTGCCCTTCCCTTTTTTGCCCCCGGTCGAATAACAAGTAAAAGCGGAAATCGGAGTAGAGACGTAGCTTTCCTACGTCTCTCGCTGGAACCGGGAAGACTAAACGCCCCCTCAAAGGTGCCAGGAGCGAGAAGCCAGAAGCTGCCTAGTGCACCCCGCGAATCACCAACACCATTCCGGGACGCACATTAGCCAGGCTCCCGTTATCCCGCTTCAAGGCGGCGACTGTGGTGTGGTGGGTGCTGGCAATTGAGACCAGAGTCTCGCCCGGCTGCACTTTATGATGCTGCACAATATGCCGCACCGGGGTCTGTGACGTTGTACGTAAGCTGCTCTTGCGCTTGACGTTAGGCTCGGCTGGCTGCTCGTTCGCCAGCGGGTTTGGAGTCACCGGCAGGTGGACATAAACCACGCGGCGTCCGCGCAGGCTGTCGCCCCGCAGATGGTTCCAGCGCCGAATCATGATGGGCGGCAGGCTGAAATTGTCGGCTACCGTCTGAACCGTGTCCCCGCGGCGAACCTTGTAGCGGATCGCCCGTCGGGCGTAGCTGCCGTTATCTTCGGTGGCCGCGTGTTTGCCCGGCGGAATGGGAATAATGAGCTTGCTGTCAGCCTTCAGGTCTTCCGCATCCAGGAGGTGGTTCTCTTTCTCGATGGCTGCCGGGCTGGTGCGATAAGTGCGAGCGATCGAATCCAGCGTATCGCCCTCGGCTACCGAGTGATACCGCCACCATACCCGCATCGGCGCCGGGATAGGTTCGATGGCAGCGAGATAACGCTCTTTAGTTCCGGCTGGCAGATGAAGATCGAACGGCTGATCCTTCGGAGTGCTCAGGCGCAGCAGGCTTGGATTGAGATCCTGCAGGGTTGCCGGCGAGACATCCACGCATTGCGCGGCCAGGCGAATGTCCACCGGGTAGTTGATCTTGACCGTGTCAACCGGCACCGGGTCTGAGGGAACGATGTCCGTCAGCCCATATTGCGCGGGATTCTTGACCATGATGGTCATGGCCAGAATGATCGGCACATAATTCCGCGTTTCCTTGGGCAGGACGTTGCGCTTGTAGAGTTCCCAGAAATCGGCATAGCCGGTGCGCTTTACCGCGCTCTGCACCGCGCCAGGTCCGGAATTGTAGGCAGCCATTGCCAGGTACCAGTCGCCGAACTGGTTATAGAGATCTTTCAGGTGATGGGCCGCTGCGCGTGTTGCCTTCTCTGGATCCTGCCGGTCGTCCACCCACAGGTTGTGTTGCAGACCATAACCCCGGGCGCGGCTGGACATGAATTGCCACATGCCCCGGGCTCCCACCCGCGATAACGCCAGGGGATGGAATCCGGATTCCGCCTGGGCGAGAAAGATCAATTCCTGCGGAACGCCCTGTTCCCGCAGCGTGCTCTCGATCATCTCCCGGTAACGGCCCCCACGTTCCAAAGCGTTTTGCAGGATGTCGTGTCCGCGCGGGGTTGAAAAATAGTTTATGTAGGCCGCTACCGGATCGGTCAGCATGAGCGGCAACTCGGAACGGGTAGCTTTGACTTCGGCCTCCGCCTTCGCCTTGACGTTGGGGTCCACCGGCGGGGTGATCTCGTTGGTTTCGTCGATCGGAGCGGGCTCGGCTTTCTGTGCGCCCGCCGGAGCGTCCGATTGCAGGGCCGCCAGTTCAGGGCGGTTCAGGCTCTCCAGGACTCGCTCCAGCTCATGCTGCACGCGCTCATCGGAGCGAATTTCGGGAGGGCTTTGCAGCAGTTGATCTACTGCCCGATCGAAACCGCGTTTGGCAGCTTCCAGGTCGCCTGCCTTGAATTTCTCTTCCGCCGCCAGATATTCCTTTTCGGCGCTGGCAATCAAATCGGCCACCGGTTTAGGGCTGGCCTGAACCTCAGGAGTCGAGACCGGTTCTGCTTCCAAAGTTTGGGGAAGGGCGGCCAGGCTCGGAACAAGTTGCGGAGCGTTAGCCTGGCGCGCAGGCATGCGAGCCTGAGGCTTGTCGCTGTGGCACGCCGTGCCGGCTGAAACAATAGCGATTACCAGCGCCGACCAGAGCGTAACCGGAAGTTTGGGCTTCCTGATTCCCATTTTTATCTGCTACTTACGGCCGCTTGCGGTACCTGCTCGTGCGAGTACCTGTTCAACCGGCTGACGACAAAATTCTGGACTGTCCGTCAAATACCTGATGGACGTGGGCAGTCTATGAATGCTATCCCTATCAATCTGGAGGGTCAATCCGCAAAGGGGATACCTCCCGTTACTTTAGGGAGAGGCCGGGAATGATAGTTCGCAAGGTTTCCGCCGCGCAATAAGTTTGAAGGTGGAACTTCGGTGTCGGTTGTCCGACCGATGGTGCGCCGCCATTGGACAGCAGGTTTATACTCAAACACAGATCAAGGGGGCCCGGGTTGGACACCTGTCCGCAGCTGTTTCGCTGTCACCCCAATCTCGACGACGAAGTAAATCGCAACATTGTCGCGTCGGAGATCGAAGGCGGAGCCTTCCTCGACGATCTTCCTGCCCGGACCACGCTGCACATACAGACTCAGCACCGCCGCTACACCGTGGTGCATTGCGGACAAGGCGAAGCCTGGATTTCCGGCCATCCCACTTTTTGCCCCGAGCCGCTACTGGTGCGCATCGAAGGTTCTTCCTGGGGCGGCTCCATGTTGAAGATCCGTTTCGTAGGCCGCGGCATGCACCTGGAATTTCGCCACCCGGCGTACCGCACTCCGATTGTGACCTCGCGCATCGTGGAGATACGGCAGTGTGAGGATGGCGATGTTACCGAAGGCGCCACCGCATTCGAAACCCGCCCGGCAAATTAGAACTCAGTAAATCTTCGCAAGCTGGTTACGCGACTACGGGTTTTTAAAATTGGGAGTTCTAACCATGGGTTCCGGCTGCTGCGATGTACTCGGGACCGTATTTCCCGCCTCATTCATGCCCTCGCTCACAACTCCCAGTTTTTGTTCTTTGCCTTCGGCGGTCAACAAATGGGCACGGTTTTTTTCCACGCGGAAATGAATCGCATCACCAATCTCGATCTTCTTCTTCCCGCCACATTCACTTGCCGAATGGATGTGAAAGCCGTTCATCCAATAAGGGCACTGCAGCACGAAGACCCGGGTAGGCGTTTTCACGGTGTAGGTTCGATGTACGACGGTAGATGTGGAGGTGGAGGTGCTTCCTCCCCCCGTTGTTTCCTGACTCGTCCCCAGCGCGGTGACAGTTCCCTCGATCGGGTAATCTTTGCCACCGGCAAGAACAACGGTCGGGAAGGTTATGAAACTCAAAAGCAGCAGGTTCACTCCCAGGTACTCGAAAGTAACTGTCGTATCCCTTTTCATCTTCCTCTTCATCCGTAACCCCCCTGCCGACTCGCCGTCTTTTCTCAGCACAACACCTGTTAATCATGCGCCTGAACGTCAACAGCCGGGCTCTGTCATCATTCTTTCTTCCGGCCAACCGGGGCCGCTTTCGTACCGGCCGGCTTGCTCCACCCGTGGAAGGACGACAAGTCGGCTGCGTCCCAGGCCTTACGCAGTCCAGGTTTGCTCAGGTCCCAGTCGGGCCGGATCTCGCTCATCACCGTGCGCAGGTCTTGCCAGAGATCGGTTGTGGACGGGCGGCCCCAGAACCAATAGCCGTTATAGATTCGGTGGACCACGAGGCCCGGCTTGAGCACCAGCGTGTGCGGAATCATCGGATTGTTTTCCGGGTCGGTGTACTCCTGGATGTCGAGGTCCTTCTGAACTTTTCGATCCGGATCGGAGAGGAAGGGCCACTGGGCCCCGACCGACGCACGGAACTCCTGCAGGGTATGGTGCTCGTCGGTGGAGATGGTGACGATTTGGGTATACGCCACCGCGATCTTCGGATAGAACGCGGCAAGATCCAGATGCTGCTGGTGCTCCTTGGGACAGTAGTGGCCACGCGCGAGCGTGAGGATCAGCGGGTCATCGTCCTGCAGCTCGCTGAGCCTGCGTAATGTTTTCGTGTGATCGGGCAGTTCGTAGTCGGGAAAGAGGGCACCGGGCACGATGTCAGAGCGCATGATGAAGATCGGACTCCTGCGATGGGATCGCTTTGACGATGGTAGCTCCGTCCCGGCCCAATCCGCCACCATGCAGGCTGCGTGGGGGACGTTCAGATTTCCTCACCTCTTTCATTCCACCCGAGTGGAGGGATCTGCGGTTGTGATGTCACCGCAGTGAAAGACAAATGAAGATCGGGTCCGAATAGACGAGACAAAAACACGAACAGCGGCAGGAGGCTCTGTTGTCCAGTTCTGAACTGCTCCACTCACGCCAAAACCAGACTTGAACGGGCCACCGTCCCACTCAGGTTAACGTCAGCCAGTGGCCTTGAACTTCGCGACGATCGCAGTGATGTCATCGCTTTGTTCCTGAAAACTGAATCGCCGAACCCCATCCACGATTGCGGTCAACAGAGCCTGGCACGGCAGATCTCGATGTTGCTGAAGCGATTCAATCAGACAGCGCTCGCCAAATTCCTCTCCTTGCTCGTTACTGGCTTCGGTGATGCCATCGGTGTAAAGCGCAAGCACGTCCCCGGGAGAAAGTTCCTGCTCCCGCATCGAGCAATTCCACTCTCTGAACATTCCGAGCAGTGTGCTGGTGGACTCGAGCCGATCTACCTTGCCGTCGCTTCTTACCAACAGACCACACAGATGGCCGCAATTGACGTAGCGCAGTCGCCGAGTCGCCTCGTCGTAATCGGCGAACAAAAGTGAGGCATAGGCGCTGTCGCCGGTGTTGTCATAGAACAGGCGGTTCACGGACCGGAGCAACGCTTCGGGCTGATCGAAGGCCAGTGCTGACTGGCTCCGCAGGCTGGCCTGCAAATTCGCCATCAGCAGCGCGGCGGCGATCCCCTTGCCGGAAACATCGCCGATGATCAACCCCAGCCGCTGCGGCCCGATATTCAGGAAATCGAAATAATCCCCTCCCACCTGGCGCGCCTGCAGGCAGATACCCGCGTACTCGACCGTTTTCATATCCGGCTGAATCTGCGGAAATAACCGCGCCTGCACCTGCCGCGCTATATCCATTTCCTGGGCGGTGCGGCGCTCAGATTCAAGTTTCTCGGCGTGCGCGCGCCGGCGCAACTCCAGGCTTTGCCTTACCTCGTCGAAGCCTTCCAGGCCAAACGCATTCCCGTCGGGATCCTCGAAACGCGCATAGGTGCCGCCCCACCCCGGCGTCTCCGGAGCAGTTGTGAAACGAACTCCGCGTTCGCTCCATTCCCTGTACTTGGCGTGGACATCTTCGGTCATAAACAGAACCCAGCGGTAGCCGCCAATCAGTTTGTATTCCGGCGCCTCGGGCTTTGGTTCCACCAGCGCGAGATTCGCGCTACCGTCGGGAGGCGCGACTTCGATCCAGCGTTCGCCGGTGGGAAGGCGTTGTTCTGTAAGGAGCTCGAAGCCCAGTTGTTCCAGGTAGAACCGCTTGCTCACATCCAGATCACGGACGAAAACGACGATGTCCTGGATCGACAGGTAGGGCTCTTCCCGGCCCGGCCGAAGCACGGTCCGATTCGACCACGAGATAAAGGGGTCGCTGGCCATCGGCGTGATTATAACGGGCCCGATAAGTGTTGAAATCGGTGATTACACCAGCTACCGGAATATTGGTGGTGCAGTTTCCATCTCTGCCAATCATCTGAATGGCCCGGCTTGGTCGCGGGGAGTATGATTTCTGCATCAGTATCATCCGGATCGGTATCGGCGGAACTGAGGGCGATTCATGGGAGCTCGCGTTCTCTCTGCGCTTCTGGTTGTAGTTGCGACTCCGCTGGTTAAGTCTTGGCCCAGCCCGTCAGCTTTCACCGCGTTTGCCCAACTGGCCCCAGCCCCGAAAGGATTTGCAGATAGTCCCCGCCCCTTCCGGGTGGCAAGGATGCACACGACAGAAAGTGCATCGGCCGAGCATTTACTCAAGAGAGTAGAACCCGAGTATCCGCACGAAGCCAGGGCCTCAGGACTGGAAGGTGACGTCATCTTCCGGATCATCATCGGCCAGACCATCAACGGCAAGAACGGCAAGATAAAAGAAATTCACCTTCGAGGCGGGAATCCCCTCCTGATCGAAGCTGCGGCCAGGGCGCTGTCGGAGTGGCAATATCGGGCGTTCATCTTCGACGGCGAAGCGGTGGAAGTAGAAACCTTTGCGACCATCAGGTTTCGACTGTCTGTCGGGAAGTTGATTCCTTTTCTTCCCCGGTGATCCCAGGAGGTTGACATGTTTGCTCGTCACGTCGCCGTCAAATTAAGGCCCGGTACTGTAGCGGAATTTACCAGGGTCATGGACAGTGAAATCCTCCCCTGGCTTCGCACGCAAAAGGGCTTTCTGGATGCGATTACGCTGGCTGTCCCCGGCGGCAGGGAAATTGTTTCGATCAGCTTCTGGGATGAGGAAGAGAGCGCGCAAGTTTACAACTCAATGGGTTATCCCGAAGTATTGGAGATCCTGAAAAAAGTACTGGCAGGAACTCCTCACGTTAAGACCTTTGACGTAGTCAGCTCGACGCTGCAAAAAATCGATCTGCCCAAAAATTTCTCTTCCACCGGCCGGGCACACCGCCACGGGGACAGCACAACCGCCGCGAATCGAGCACATCGTTTGTAAGCCTCGACTTTCTGTGAGATAGAGCGGGACGCATACTGCCGCAAATGTCTCTGAACGGGAGACACGCTTCAGGCTTACCGGCTGGCGGACACAGCGCCCCTGGGCCGATCCTGTGCGATTCGGAGTGTTTCCGTGCCTCGCAAATTACAACCGATTTCGAACGCGATCCAGGCGAAACTCGATGGGGCCAGGGTTGCGCGCCTCGCGACCCTGGATGGCGAGTATGGACCTCATATCGTGCCAGTCTGTTTTGTCTACGATGGCAAGGTCTTCTACTCGGCCGTGGACCGGAAGCCGAAGCGTGTGGCACCGGAGAGGCTGGCGCGGGTGCGGCACATCACAGCATCGCCACAAATTGCACTCATTATCGACGAGTACCGCGAAGACTGGGAAAAGCTCTGGTACATCCTGGTGCGAGGGAAGGCAAAGCTGATTCCGAAATCAGCACAGCAGGAACGTGCCCGGGCCATCCGCCAGCTCCGAGCGAAATATCCGCAGTATGCGGCAGCAATGCTTCCCGATGACGCACCCGTCATCCGGATCACTCCCTTCCGCATCACTTCCTGGGGCAGGCTCTAGTGGCTGGCGAATTTTTTTGCCGCGCGTGGGCGCCGGTTCAGATTTCCTGGACTAAATTTTCCCCAGACTAACTTTTCCCAGACTAACTTTGTTCTAGACTAACTTTCGAAACTGTTCCATCACCGCAAGCCATTCTTCCAGCGACTTCGCCTGAAACGTCGGATCAAAGAAGAGTTCATGCGCTCCGATCCGCTTGCATCCGGCAATGTCCTCTTTGATCTGTTCCATTGTGCCGCTAAAAATCACGCGCTTGTCGCCCAGCGGTTCGTCGGTAATCTCCAGGTTGCCGCGCACCACCATGACCAGTGACGACGGGTCACGGCCCGCCTCCTTTGCCATTTGCTTCAACCCAGAGAACATCTGTGCCATGCCCTCCACGGGAATCGCCACCGGATTCCATCCATCGGCCATGGTTGCCAGGCGCTTCATCGCGGCCGGGGCAAACGCCGCGAGATAGATGGGAGGGTGGGGCTTCTGCACCGGCTTGCGGTTCAAATAGGACTTGGGAATCCGGTAAAACTTCCCGTGAAATTCCACCGGGTTGGTGGTCCAAATGGCCTTCAGCGCCGGAAGAAATTCATCCGCCATGGCGCCGCGGTGCTTCATGTCTGCGCCGGTGGCGTCCATTTCGTCCTTGGACCAGCCTAAGCCAAGCCCCACGCGCAGCCGGCCATTGGAGAGGAAGTCGATTGTGGTCAGCCGGCGCCCCAGCGTGACCGGGTTGTGGTACGGAATATCGAGGACACTCGTGCCCAGAGTAATGGTCTTGGTATGGGCGGCTGCAAACGTCAGCGTGTCCAGGGGATCCAGAATGTGTTTGTAAAATTCCGGAAGCATTCCATCGGGCGTAACCGGATAGGGTGTCTGCGGTTTGACCGGCCAAAGCAACCGCTCAATCGTCCAAAGGCTGTCATAGCCCAGAACCTCAGCACGCTGGGCGACCTTGACCACAGCCTCGGCAGTGGCGACGGGCCCGATGTTGGGAAGAGCAAACCCAATTTTCATCGCAAAGAATACCTTCCTGACATTAGTTGCAAGAGCATTGATCGCCAGGCTCTTCGACGCCTCGCCTCGTTGATGCGCGAAGTATAGGCAGGGTACCCTGCATCGTCAAGTCGCGCACCACTCGCATTGACCTCGGTCTCGACTGAATATTGGCCTCGGCCTCGACTGCTGAAGTGAGCAGGCGCTGTTCTCCAGGACCGAACGATCTTCGGCTGGGTCAAGTCGCGGGTGAGGCGGCGGTGACGCGCGCGGACTCGATGCGCCATACGGCTTCGATAGTGCGATGGAAGACCTGATGTGGATCGGTAGCGGACACTGCTACCGATCACACCAGCTGGATGCAAGAGCGGCTATTTGTTGGCGGTCTGATTTGGCAGCTCAGCTCGGAGACGTACTTTATGCTGGATCTGCTCTTCGGACAGGATGGGTGCGAAGTCTTCCATCTCAAAGACCTGGCGGATTTCGACTTCGTAGTCGTCGGCGCTGCAGTTGGGGCCACGCTTGACCCATTCGATGGCCTCTTCGAGGGACTTGACCCGCAACATCGAGAAGCCGGCGACGAGCTCCTTGGCCTCGGTGAAGGGGCCGTCGACGACGGTACGAGACTTGCCGGAGAATTTGACGCGTGCGCCTTTGGAACTGGGACGGAGGCCATCGAGGGCGAGCAGGACGCCAGCCTTCATGAGCTCTTCGTTGTACTTGCCCATCTCGGCCATGAGCTGTGGATCGGAGAGGGCGCCTTCTTTTTCTGACTCCGGGGTTGCTTTGACCATGACCATGAATCGCATTGCGAAAGCTCCCTTGGGTTAAGCGATGGTTGGGTGTCTTGTTTTCGAGTTTAGCTATTTGTTGGCTAACCGGTGAACTCAGATTGAGAGCGCAGTTGGATCGCTGTTGCTCGCTTTCGTACTGGCTCTCTGCTAATACATCGAACGGGGTGTGGCACAATCGACATGAGAACGGAATTTTAATCAATTAGCTTTCGGGGACTCCACCCTTTTTGCTCGCCAGACAGGCGAAAGGAAGGCGCAAATTGTTGATAGGGCGATTTGTCGCCAGTTTAGAAGATTGGCTGCCAGTTGGCGGTTTACTGCCTGTTTGCCGACAACACACTAACCACCGGAAGCCTAATGATGGAGCGTTATTGCGAGCCGCGACGAGTGGCTTACAATGGCTCGATGTCCCCAAAACCCAATGTGTTGGCGGTTTTTCTCCTGGTTCCGCTCCTCACAACCTGCATCACGGCCCAAACTCCCGAAGCTTCCGGGTCGTCAAACTATGACATCGCTGCCTTCCTCAACATTATGGTTCCCATGCGCGATGGTGTGCGCCTCGCAACGAATGTGTATCGTCCGGCGCAGAACGGGAAAGTTGTGGAAGGCAAGTTTCCTGTGGTCCTGGAGCGCACGCCGTATGGTAAAGACAACGACGTCTACTACGCGAACCACTGGGTCAAACAAGGGTATGTGGTCATACTGCAAGATGTGCGGGGCCGATTCGATTCGGAAGGAGTCTGGCGATTTTTTCGCGACGATATCAATGATGGCTACGAGACTGCCAAGTGGGTTAGCTCCCAGCCCTGGTCCAATTGTGCCATTGGGACCGTAGGCGGGTCGTATCCCGGAGGAACACAGCATGCACTTGCTCTGTCGAACGCGCCATGTCTGCAGGCGATGATTCCCGCCTACGCGACTTCTGATCCAGGACGCGTCGGATTGCGCCATAACGGCGCTTTTGAGCTGCGCTGGATGAACTGGATTTTTAATCTTTTCGAGGCTGAGGGTGACCGTGACGGAGCGAAGAATAAACAAGCAGTGGCGAAACTTGGAGAGCAAGTGCGCGAATATGTGAAGGCCTTGCCATTGCGCCCTGGCACGACACCGCTTCGCCTGGTCCCCAGCTACGAGAATTGGCTCATCGAGGCCCTTTCTCATGGCGACAACGACGCATATTGGAAAGACGTCGGCGTGGACGTCGTCGATCACGTTGCTGAATATAAGGACATCCCTGTCTACCATCTCACCGGTTGGTTCGACTCAAACTTGGGCGGCACGAGCCTGAACTGGATCGCGCTGAGCAAGACGAAGCACAACCAGAAGTTGATCATCGGACCGTGGTGGCATGGCGGAGCAAGTCGTACCACCGCCGGAGAAGCTGAGTTTGGCCCCTCGGCCAGTATCGATCCTGACCAGCTCACTTCGCGTTGGTTCGACCACTGGCTTAAGGGTGTCGACAATGGGGTTGATCGTGAGGCGCCCGTCCGCATCTTTGTCATGGGCGGAGGCGATGGACATAAGACCGGCGAGGGGCACATCTTCGTTGGAGGCCACTGGCGCGATGAGTCGGAGTGGCCGCTCAAACGCGCCATACAGACCTCGTACTACTTGCACTCGAATGGAGTGCTGTCCACCCAAAAGCCTTCGAACGAATCTCCGAACAGCTACGAGTTCGACCCAGCTCACCCTGTCCCGACCATCGGAGGCAACATCGCAGCACATTACGGCCCCCTGTCGCACCACAACACGATCGAGCGTCCTGGTGATTCAGGAAACCTGATAGAACAAGGACCTTACGACCAGCGCTGCCGCGCCGCACTCTGGAACTGCGACGACACGCGCCCGCTTTCCGCCAGAAATGATGTGCTTGTTTTCGTAACCGAGCCCCTCGACAAAGACGTTGAAGTCACAGGACCACTCGTAATGAAGCTCTGGGCGTCATCTACAGCATCCGACACGGATTTCACTGCCAAATTGGTAGACGTTTATCCACCAAGTAAGGACTTTCCTGCGGGATTCGACATCGGTGCTCAGGACGGGATCATTCGGGCACGATATCGCAATTCACTGGAACACGCAGAACTCATGAAGCCTGGGCAGATCTATCCGATATCTATCGAAATGTACCCTACAGCAATGATTTTCCAGAAAGGCCACAGAATCCGAGTCGATATCTCCAGCAGCAACTTCCCGCGTTTTGATGTTAATCCAAACACAGGGGAGCCGCTCAACGACAACCGCCGGTCTGCCACCGCTGTGAACACGATTTACCACGATGACCGGCATCCCTCGCAAATCGTGCTTCCAATCGTCCCGATTGCATAGAGTCGGATCACGGATAAAGCTTCCGTGTCTTTAAGAGTTTGCCGACTGTCCTTCTGGTTAGCTCGGCCGCTTCGCACGCAATCGGTAGCCGGAATCGTGAGTCCTGATCGGCTGGAGTAATTTGCGTCTGGCCCGCTGACCCTCCGACTCCCTTTTCTGAGGGAGCACGATAGTTCCCAGTTAACGGGCTCACCAGAAGTTAAGTGTCGCAGTCACGATTACACCAACTACGGGTTCACAGGGAATGCGCTGAGGTGTAGCGTCACTCGATAATTTGCACCACGACTACTATCGCGGCGAGAAACCGGCGCAAGAACGAAAAGACTACGCGGCGAAGGCCGGATAGACCTACACTGCCCGGAAATAGTTTCTTCCAGGCACAAATGACTTCGGTGGCACGCGAGCTTCAACGCTTCTGGTACGGGTGGAAGATGTAGTCCTTCGCTTTCACGGCCGTATGGCACGCGTGTCCGCAGTCCGAGGGGCTTTTGGGATCGGCGGTGAACTTGTCCGATGCGGCTTCGTAGTTGAACACCGCGTATCCCCACCCGCCGCTTTTCGGGAATCTCTTGCTGTCCTTTTCGATTACGAAAGCCTCGCTAAATAGGTCTGGCACCTCCACGACAAAGGGAGCCTCCGTGCTCTTTTTCGGCTTCCACTGGAGCTTTACGATCATGGAGCCATCCGGGAAAGGCTGGCCGTTGCCCGGAATGCCGGCCTTGTACGCCTTGATCATCGTCGGATTGGCGACAATTACTTTGAGCCTTTCGTCGGTCCGGGCGGATGAGACCACCGCCCAGTCCTCGTATCCCCTGAAGTCGGAGAACGCGATTCCGCTCGGCGATTTCTGCGAGTACTTGTCCTGCGCGTAAACGGCCACGGCGCCAAGGAGGGCGAGCAGTGCCGCTGCTATCGCAATCGTGAGCCTGCTTTTGCGGTTCATGGCTGATCACCGGAGTTCTTAACCAGGATTTCCATTTTGGGTCCTGGATCGGGGGGAGGATATCACACCCCCAATGATGCCAGCCTGGGTCCCGCCTCCGGGCGTTGTTTTAATCAGGTTTCTCTGCGTTCGTTGTTCTTTGCAGAAGTTCTCTGCGTTCTTCTTTTCTTTGCGGTTAAAGGCTTTAAGTTTCCCAGGTGAGCAAAAAAGATTTTAGCCGCAAGGGTCGCCAAGAAACGCTGCAAAGAAACGCGAAGCTATTGAATCAATCAGGTCAGGACACCACTCGCTTCCGAATTGGCACCCAGCCCAACGGCAGTTGTTATACTGCACGCCTGTCCGGAGACTGGAAGCCAATGAACGAGCCACAACCCGATCACATTCTGCAGGTGGGCCTTGGATTCTGGGCTTCGAAAACGCTTTTGAGCGCGGTCGAGATGGAGCTATTCACAGAACTGGCCAAACACCCGGAGGATCTCGAAACGCTGCAGGGGCGGCTCGGCCTGCATCCGAGATCGGCCCGCGATTTCCTTGGATGCGCTCGTGTCACTGAAATTTCTCGAACGCCGCGACGGCCGGTACTACAACACGCCCAGCACGGATTTCTTCCTCGACAAGCGCAAGCCATCCTATATCGGTGGCATTCTCGAAATGGCGAACCATCGGCTCTATCCGTTTTGGAGCCAGCTCACGACCGCGCTGCGCACCGGGCTTCCGCAAAACGAAACGAAAGACGGCAGCCCCAATCCTTTCGCGGCCCTTTACGCCGATCCGGCGCGGCTGAAGCAGTTTCTGAAAGCCATGACCGGCGTGAGCCACGGCGCCAACCTGGCAATCGCACACCAATTCCCGTGGAGCAAATACCGCACTGCCGTGGATGTCGGAACCGCCCAGGGCGATCTGATTACGCAGGTGGCGTTGGCCAATCCCCATATCGAGGGAACTGGTTTTGATCTGCCGGAGGTGGGGCCAATCTTCGAAGAGTACGTGGAGGCCAACCGGATTTCGGGCCGGGTGAAATTTGCGCCCGGCAGTTTCATGGATCAGCCGCTGCCCAAAGCCGATGTGGTCATGATGGGCCACATCCTGCACGACTGGAACCTCGAGACAAAGCGAATGCTGGTGCGCAAAGCCTACGAGGCGTTACCGAACGGCGGCGCATACATTGTTTACGAAAGCATTATCGACGATGATCGCTCGAAGAACGCTTTCGGACTGTTGATGAGCCTGAATATGCTGATCGAAACTGCGGGCGGTTTCGACTATACCGGCGCCGATTGTTCCGCATGGATGAAGGAAGCAGGATTCCGCGAAACCCGAGTAGAACATTTGGTCGGGCCCGATTCGATGGTCATCGGTATCAAGTAGCTGTTTTGGGGCAACCATCGCCAAGCCCTTGTCTCCTGGCATTGGTGCCAAATTACAAGAAACGCCATGAATCGGCGTTGGGTGAGTTTGAAAGGATTTCCCACGCGCGTCCTCCTGAGGGACTTCAGTCCGAGGGATCTCGCGCGCACCCTCGCAATCGCGTGAAATGAGATCCGATGCGCGCCAGATCCTTCGCAAGCTCAGGATGACCCCATCATGAGAAGGGGGATTCAAACTGACCCACTACCCATCAATCCTTTAATCCTTCTTGACCGGCAACTCCGCGGGAATGGTGATACCCAATTCCGCCGCATTGCTGCGGTTGATTGACATTTCCTCCACCGCCACTTCTTCGATAGGCATGTCTTTGGGATTCTCGCCGAGCAGGACCCGGCCTGCCATTTTTCCGGCCACCACCGACGAGTATTGCATTCCTACTCCGAGGCACGCCAGGCCGCCGCGAGGCAGCGCCGAGCACAGGTCGGTAATCAGGGGAAGTCGGGCATCCTTCGCGCCCTTCACCGCGCCTTCATATCCCTGAATACCCGTATTGTCGGCCGGCAACCACACTACCTGGATATCGCGACCGGCAAGAATCTGCACCGCCTGCAGGATCTCGTTCGATCCGCCGACAGCGATCTGCTCCAGCCGGATTCCGCGTTTCTGAAATACTTCGCGCGCAACTGCCTGCTCCTTCGCGGAGTTGGCTTCCGCCGGATTGTACATAGTTCCAACCGCGCGTAGTCCTGGTACCAGCTTCTGCATGAAATCCAACATGTGGCTTACGGGCGGGAAGCTGCCAACGCCAGTCAGGAATGGCAAGTGGCTCGCGTTACTTTTCCCCGCTCCCGCCGCAATCGGATCGCTGACGCAGGTGAACACCACCTTCTTGTGTTTTACGGTGTTGCAGGCCCCGGCGAGGCAGGGCGTCGAGATGGTCATAATCAAGTCGACATCGGAGTTGTCGTAATTCTGAAGAATGGCAGGGATGTTAATCATCTCCCCTTGCGCATCCACCCGCACAATTTCCAGGTTATTGCCTTCTTCGAAACCGCTGGCTTTGAGGCCGTCAAGGAGCCCATTTACGCAATAGTCGTTAGTCACACTATGGGCGTAATACACGATAGCGGCTTTGAATCTCCGCCCGCCTCCGCCCGCTTTGGAAGCGGAAGCCGTCTTGCGGTGACCTAAGTCGGAAATGAGCAAAATCAGCGAAAAGAGGACGATCAAAGCGAGACCCAAGATCAAGCGCTTTAGCGCGGACCAGAGCGGGGACTCAGCGGACGTGGACCTCATTTTCAGAGCAGGCTCCCGGCGTGAGCCGACAGTATACCGATCAGGCTGCGAGGACGCATTTGTCGTGATCGGGGGGATTGTCGCCAATTGGGAGCAGGGAAGAGGGGCATTCTGGTTCCCACGCTCTCACTCGTTGACGGCGAAGTGTATGGCGACAGCAAGAGTGCTCCCCTGTGGTTCCAGTTACTACTCGGCGATCGCTACGAAGACGGCTCCGGTCAAAGTCGCATTTCGATCGTTCTTCTCCTCCTGCTTCTGTTAACCCCTCATATCGAGGCAAAAAACAAGAAAAAGCAATTACTCCCGGACTACGTGCTGCGGGCGGAGAGAGTTCTGGCCGTGATTCAACCCGACGCTAGCGAACCTTTGACTATAAATCTGCTATTTGCTGTCCTTTTTCCCTTGGATCTTTTCCATAGCAAGCTTCTCTGCTCTCGTCAGAGCATCGGCCGCTGGCACTTTCACATCCGGCTCTACCCCGGTTCCCTCCCAGTTCGTCTTCGTCACCGGATCGAGCGATTTCGCAAATGGCACCCCGACCATGAAGTAGTCTGCGACAGTGTGTCCCGATACCGGATGCGCGCCACCGCCGGTCGTTTCGCCGACGATCGTCGCGCGCTTCTTATTTTTCAAATCAAAAGCAAACTCCTCGGCGCCCGAGAACGTCCGCTTTGAGGTCAACACAAATACCGGCTGCTTCGTCAGCCTCGCTCCCGGGAGGTACGACAGCGTCCAGTTCTGCGTCGTCGTGTCCTCCTTGCGGTTGTATATGTCAATCAGGTGCGTCGGTTGATCGAACAAGTAGCTCGCAATCAGCGTGACCATTGCCGGTTGGCCGCCACCGTTCTCCCGCAAATCGAAGATGATCGCATCGGTGTGCACCACAAATCCCATCGCCGCAACCACGGTTGGACCACAGAACGCAGCATCCATGAACCCATCGAACTTTATGTAGCCGATGTTATTCGGCAGGATCTCAACCTTGTCGAACGCGCAATTGTCGTGTTCCATTTGGTGGTGAAACCGCGCCTCGTCTTCTGGGGTGGGCTCGGTCCGCGCCGGCATCTTGAAGGGGCTAAAGTCCACGCGTAGATGCCTGTCGTGGCTCACCTCCTGCATATCATCGGTCAGCCGCGCCGCAAACGCATCGCCATCTGAGATCGCGTCATAGTCGCCCTTGCTCTCGTGCCCTTTCAGGGCATCGGTTATCCGCCGCGCCGTTGCGGGTTCCACGTAATACTCCTTCAAATCGATGTCCACGCCATCGATCACATTCTTCCGTTTGGCGGCATCTATCGTCACATTCTCCAGGACCGCTCCAGGCGGCAGCGCGCGCAGCCCAAAGGTTCCTACCTTTGGAGGCTGGCCATCCTTCACAAGAAGGTTTCCGAGTGCGGTGGTCGGCCCACCTTTCTCTTTCACCCGGAAGCGAATATGCAGAGGCTCGCTGCTCTCGATCGACAGCAGTTCGAATCCGCCCGTTCGGTTGCGGAATGAAATCATTCCATCGACCGACTGTGACTGATCCACTGTCCTGATATAGGTTTCGATCCTGGCGTGGTCGCCGCTATTGAAGGCAGCCAGCCATGCCTGGAGCGTATGTCCGGCAGGAGTATCGGGAACGGTCATCTGAGCCAATCCACACCCGACTCCGACGAGGAGCAACACAAACCATCTGCAAAGCATTTTGGGAATCATGTGATCTTTGGCCCTCCACTCATCCAATACCGGACAAAGCAAATTCGGCAGAATCGCATGCGATAAAGATTCCAAGACGCAATTTGCCGGGCAGACCAATCCAATGCCTGAGTCTCGTGCTGCTGGACCGAAAATCAGACCCCGCGCGGAATCAATCGAAACTTCTCGATCGCTACTCTTGCGCTCCATTGCTCGCGAGGAAATTTCAATTCAAAACGTACGATCGCCTCGTCAAAACTCTGAATCGCCGACTGCGCTGGCAAGCGGAAACTCAGAACTTCTGCGACTGGAGGTCTATCGTCGCCAGGAAACCAGCGCAGAGTCGAGTTCACCGGTAAGATCCCGAGCGACTGGCGAGGCTGGCCTGGCAATCTCGTGTTGCTCAAGATCAGCTCGACTGCCAGCGTGCCGGGACGCCGATCGCCGTTAGATATCACAAGTTCAATTGCCCTGCAACACGACAGGTCGATTAGCGAGCCGAAGTTCTGGCGCGCCTCCATCGACATCGAAGTGAAGTCGGTCGTCCTAAACGACGTTGAAGCTGGGTCGCCACGCGATTCGATGGCATCGGCGGGCAACGTCTTATCCGAGGCTCTGAAGAACCAGTATGCTCCATAGAACGGGATTGAAACCAAATCTGCCTTCTGTTCGTTTGGCTTGCCATCGAATACCCGCCGCCTCGCCAACGGAGGCACTATGGTGACGTTGTCCTTTATTTCTGGCCGTAGAATCAACCCTGAGTACGAGTCGCCCGCAAAGATGACAGTCGAGTTCCTGTTCTTCGCTTTTTTCTCCGCGCTCGATTCTGACTCGGTCGCCGTTTCCCCCTCTCCAAATAGAGCTTGAAGTGCGGGATAGGGGTGACGGCCAGACCCGGCATCGACAGGACCGCCTTGAGCCTTTGGGTGAGGATTGTCGGCCAAGGAGCTGCGAAGGAACAAACCTGCGGATTGAAGAAAACCCGGCTTTGGGTTCCCTGAGGCCACTGCCGGCTTTGCCGTCGAACGTTCCGTGCCTGACGTACCCGTGTTCGCGGAGCTTGTGTCCTTGCCTGGCCCCGATAGGTATGGCGTCAGGCTAGCTCCAACGAAGACAATCGCGAGCCCGGCATTAATCGAGAACCACACTGGACTTTGTGATCCGGACCGGGATTGTGATTGATTCGAGGTGGTTGCTGTCTGATGAAGGAAGGAGATCACGAATATCGCGCTGCCGACCAGTATGGACGCCGCGCGCGTCATTGATACCACAGTCGACAGGGCTGCGAGCTGAAGCAGGAGCGCGGCAAACGTAAGCGGCATGACGCCTGTGGATTGCGACAATTGCGTGAGTGGGGGCTCGGCGCTTGCCAGGGACATCTCATGCTCCCCGAGCGCCAGATGATGGCGATAGATCAACCTGGAACCAAGCGCCCCCAACACAGACGCTGTCGAGGCAGCCCACAACGAATCACGCACGTAGAACGCAACCACCGGTGTCATCCAGGCCGCTACGCCGCAAAAACGCGGCAACATCCGCCGGGGGGACACTTTAAGTCCGCGCCGACCAGCGATAATGCCGCATGTGGTAAGTACGAATGCACCGGCGCCCACCGTCACCACTACGTAAGCGACAGCAAGAAACAGAGCCCTACCACCAGATACTGTTTGCGATCGCGGTACCGGGCAAAATGCCAGCGAGACGATTACCGATGCAAGCAATCCAAACAAAATCGGCAGCCAGGCCAAAACCGGTGACTGATCATGCTGCCCGTAGACAGTAAATAACTGTCGGCCCGCGTCGTTCAATTGGCCGATCGCAGCAGGCCGGACGTTCGCGCATTTCTCGGACATTCTGAGTGACCGGCTGATCTACAGCAATCGCCAGGCTGGCTCGCGTTCGCTCTCTCGTTGACACGCTCTCCGGCAAGCGTGACTGCGGTATCGAAGGCGATTTCTCAAACCTCAGCGGCTGATATACCCAACCGTCGATCGCCGATTTGACCGGCGCTGGTGAAAGGCTCTCGGTCCGGACGTTCGAAGAGCCTTCACAGATCAGACCAGCGCAATGAGATATTCAACGAATACAGACACCGGGTCTCAGGTCTTTGTTCCGCAGCGATACTCCAGCAATGCCTTGGACAATGGCTGTCTGTGAGGAAACGGTAGTCAGGCCGTCCTCGCTCTCCATCAGGCGGTCTGGGACGCCCCTGACGCCTCCCGGCGAAAGCAGACGGCTGGACCTCGGCGCCGGACTGCTCTCCGGAAGGTAGGGGTGTAGCACTGTTGCTCGCCATACACTACCTACCCATCCCCCCTCGTTGACTTGCTTTCACATCCCGCCTAACATACCCCGACTCACAGATCGCGAAAAACACGATCGCGAAAACGTGATCTCGAAAAATGATCTCGAAAAAACGATCGCCAGAATGTGATCGCCTCACGTGATCCCCTAAACCATGCTCGGTCAAAACATGATCGGCCAGACCATCTCCCACTACCGCATTATCGAGCAGGTCGGTGGCGGGGGGATGGGAGTGGTATACAAAGCTGAAGACACTCGCCTTCATCGTTTTGTGGCACTCAAGTTCCTGCCCGATGACGTCGCCCGCGACCCCCAGGCTCTGGCCCGCTTTCAGCGGGAGGCCCAGGCGGCCTCGGCTCTGAACCATCCCAACATCTGCACCATTTATGACATCGGCGAGCGGGAGGGGCAGGCCTTCATCGCCATGGAGTATCTGGATGGCACCACCCTCAAGCACAAGATCGAGGGCCGGCCGCTCAAGATTGAGCAGTTGCTGGAGATGGGTATTCAGATCGCGGACGCACTCGATGCTGCCCACTCCAGCGGAATTGTCCATCGCGACATCAAGCCGGCGAATGTCTTTGTTACGCAGCGCGGGCAAACCAAGATCCTTGATTTTGGCCTGGCGAAACTCACTCCTCAGGGCAGCCGGATCGAAGGTACTTCGTCAGGAGACACGCGCACTGCCATCAGTGTGGACCAGCTCACCACACCGGGGACGGCGATGGGTACGATCGCTTATATGTCACCGGAGCAGGCGCGCGGAGAGGCGCTGGACCATCGCACGGATCTGTTCTCCTTCGGCGTCATGCTGTACGAAATGGCGACCGGCAGGCAGCCTTTTTCTGGAACCACATCCGCGGTCATCTTCGAAGCGATCCTGAATAAAGTGCCCACCTCGCCGGTGCAGTTGAACCCGGGATTGCCCACGCAGCTTGAAATTATCGTGAACAAGACTTTGGAAAAGGACCGCGAGTTGCGCTGCCAGACCGCGGCGGAACTGCGCGCCGATCTGAAGCGCCTAAAACGTGACGCCGACTCCTCACGCGCTGGAGCCAGTGCTTTTGCAACGAGTAATGCAGCGACCGTTAGTCGGGCAAGCGGTTCCTCGCCCGCAGTCGCGGCGAAGGCAAGCGAAGGTATGGCGCCGGGCAAGCGCCGTCTTCTACCCGTGATGATCGGCTTCGGCCTGTTACTCGCTCTCGCTGCCGGACTGCTCGCGGGTAAACGTCTATGGGGATCTTCGGAGACTGCCGCGCCGCTCTATCACGAGATTACTTTCCGCCGTGGTGAAGTTCGCTCGGCGCGATTCGCCCCCGACGGGCAAACCATCCTCTACAGTGCTTCCTGGCAGGGAAATCCTGTGGAAGTATTCGCAGCGCGCCAGGGCACCGTCGAATCGCGCTCGATGGGGCTGGGCCGCGCCGAACTAATGGGAGTTTCGTCGACGGGCGAGATGGCGCTTTCACTAGGCAGCCACCCCGTCGGAACCTGGGTAAATGTGGGCACACTCGCCAGGGCGCCGCTGGCAGGCGGAGCGCCTCGACCGATTCTTGAGGATGTCGAGTCGGCGGATTGGGCCCCCGACGGAAATAGTCTGGCGGTAGTTCGCAATGTGGCTGGCCGCGAGCGTCTGGAGTTTCCCATCGGCAAAGTCTTGTACGAGACCAGCGGTGGCTGGATCAGTTATCCGCGAGTCTCCCCCAAGGGTAACTATGTGGCATTCATCGATCACCCTAATCAGGGAGACGACGGCGGCTCCGTATCCATTGTCGATCTGACCGGTGCTAAGAAAAGGCTGACTCGCGATTGGTACGGTACCGGCGGGCTTGCCTGGTCACCTACAGGCGAGGAAGTCTGGTTCACGGCAAGCGAATTGGGTGTCGATCACTATCTCTCCGCCGTCAGCCTGGCGGGAAAAGAACGGTTAGTGGCGCGAATACCCGGCACGCTGGTGGTGTTCGACATCTGGCATGACGGGCGGGTACTTCTGGCCCGGGTTGGCAGGCGCCGTGAGGTCATGGCTCTGCAGGAGGGCGAGGCTAAAGAGCGCGACCTCTCCTGGCTGGACTACTCCTATCCCGCCGATCTTTCGGCCGACGGCAAGATTGTTCTTTTTGATGAAGAGGGCGTTGGCGGCGGCGTGCAGTACGGGAATGCGAAAGAGCTGACCTACGCAGTCTACATTCGTAACACCGCCGGGTCGCCAGCCGTTCGACTGGGCGAGGGAGTGGCCGACGCCCTCTCCCCCGATCAAAAATGGGTGATCGTGCAGAGTCCAGGCTCGCCCGAGCAACTCCGGTTGCTGCCGACCGGGGCGGGTGAAACTCAGTCGCTTACCAACGATTCTATTAATCATCAGTGGGCGCGATGGTTTCCGGACGGCAAACGCTTTGTGTTCGCCGGCAACGAACCTGCGCACGGGGTTCGGCTCTATACACAGGATATTTCCGGAGGAAAGCCCAACCCGATTTCCCCCGAAGGCGTCGATGCAACCGCGTTTGCGATTTCGCCCGACAGCCAATCGGTGGTGGGAATTGGCCCCGACGAAAAAGGATATTTCTATTCCACCACCGGAGGCGAACCTCGAGTCGTCAGCGGTCTGGAGCCCGGAGACATACCTATCATCTGGAACCGGGACGGCAAGTCGATCTATCTCTATCGGACCGGCGAGGTGCCGGCCAAGGTTTACCAGTTGGACTTAGTCACAGGAAAGAAAACCATCCGCAAGCAGATTGATCCGGTTGATCCCACTGGCGTTTCCACTATCGGACCGATCCAGACCACGCCGGATGGGAAAACTTTCGTTTATGGTTTTCATCGAACCCTGGGAGATCTTTATCTGGTCGAAGGGTTGAAGTAGGTTGCCGTCTGTTGCTCACACTCAACAATTGTTATTTGTGCGATCAAGAGCGGCTGATCTCCATTTCTCGCTGACCTGCGGTACAGATGCAGTCACAGTGAAGGACTTTGGTCCGATCGTGGGCGCAACTGTGCTAACGTGCATTTCCTAAGTTGCCCGCAAGCTCCGCGCAAGATCCTTTGCAAGCTCGGCATGACGGCGCGACTTCTGTGTTCTTCTTGACGTTCGCGCTACACCCTGTTTAAGCTGACCGCTTTGCGTACGATGATGCTTGATTGTTTCACCACGCGCCTTCTTTGCCTAAATCGATTGGAGAGATCATGAATCGTAAGTTTGTCGGGCTGCTGTTTGTTCTGGTACTTCCGTGCATGCCCCTGACCGCCTCGGCCCAAACCCTGAAGCCATTGGCGTCGAGTTATCTGGCGGGAGCGGCTGACGCGTTTCTCGCATCCTGCCGCGCCGATCTCGAAGAAACCAAGAAACGGATTGCCGCGATCAAGGCCAGCCCCTCTCCACGCGATGCGATGGCCACGCTGCAGGCATTCGATACCGCATTGCTTGTCGGTGGCGATACCGAAGCCCGTGCCGGACTGGCTGAACAGACGCATCCCGACAAGGCCATGCGCGATGCTGCCCAGGTCTGTGAACAGGAAGGCAGCAGTGTGCTCACAGATATCTCCCTCGACAAAGACATGTACAACGCGCTGGCCTCGCTCGACGGCGGCAAACTCGACGCATCCGGCACTTATTTCTTTCGAACCACCCTGCGCGACTACCGCCGTGCCGGCGTCGATCGCGACGATGCGACCCGGGCGAAAATAAAAGCGTTGCAGGATGAGCTGGTAAAAATCGGACAGCAGTTCGATATGAACATTGCCGCCGATGTTCGCAAGATACAGCTCAACGCCGCCGACCTGGATGGATTGCCGGAAGATTTCAAGCGATCGCATCAGCCCGATGCATCGGGTAAAGTGACGCTCTCCACCGATAACACCGACTATTTCCCCTTCATGGATTACGCCATCAGCGAGCCCGCAAGGAGGGCTTTCTACATCCTGTACCGGCAGCGCGCGTATCCCAAGAATATCGACACGATGGCGCAGCTTCTGCAGAAGCGGCACGAGCTGGCCAACGTGTTGGGATACCCGGACTGGGCGGCCTACATCACCGCGGACAAGATGGTTGCCACGGAACAGAATGCTTCCGACTTCATCGAAAAAATATCCACCGCGGCGCAGGCCGGCTCGAAGCGCGATTACGAGGAGTTGCTGGCTTACAAAAAAGCAAAAGAAGATCCTAAAGCGACGAGGGTTGATGCCTGGGATATCGCTCACCTGAACCGCGGTGCAAAGATCGAGAAATTCGGATACGACTCCCAGGTCATGCGGCCCTACTTCGAATACTCACGCGTGCTGAAGGGGATTCTCGACATCAGCAGCCAGATGTACGGCATTTCCTACAAGCCGGTGAACGACGCGCAGGTGTGGCATCCCGAAGTTGCGGTGTACGACGTTTTCGATCATGACAACCGCATCGGTCGAATTTACTTCGACATGTTTCCGCGCGACAACAAGTACAAACACTATGCCACGTTCAGTCTGGCCACCGGCAAGGAGGGATTCCGGCTTCCTGAATATGTTCTGGTGTGCAACTTTCCCCGGGCCACGGGCGAGCCTGGCTTGATGGAGTACGACGACGTCATCACCTTCTTCCACGAGTTTGGACACCTTCTGCACGGAATATTCAAGGGCAGCACGAAGTGGGCGACCGGCGATCTGGAAAATGACTTTATCGAAGCGCCATCGCAGATGTTCGAAGAGTGGCCCAAAGATCCCGCGATACTGAAGATGTTCGCGCGCCACTACAAAAGCAACGAACCGCTGCCGGCGGAGTTAGCCGAGAAAGCCAGGGCTGCCGAGAATTTCGGCAGGGCGCTGAACGTGCGCCAGCAAATGTTCTACGCCGCCATCAGCCTCGACTTCTATAACCGCGACCCGCAGGGACTCGACCAGGACAAGCTCGTTTCCCAGTTGCAGGAACGCTACACCCCATACAAATACGTGGAAGGCACGCACATGCAGACCGCCTTCGGCCACCTCAACGGCTACTCCGCCGTTTATTACACCTACATGTGGTCGCTGGTCATTGCAAAGGATATGTTCACCGAATTCAAGAAGGACGGGTTAATGAATACGGAGGTCGCGACGAAATATCGCAACTCGATTCTTGGCGCCAGCGGCACCAAGCCGGCGGCTGATCTGGTCAAGGATTTTCTGGGACGCCCGTATTCGTTTCAAGCTTATGCGGATTGGTTGAACGGGAAGTAGCAGTCGTTGGTCGTTCGTCGCTGGCCAACATCAAGAAACGCGGCCAACGGATTTCAGATCTACGCGGATGACCCTGGAAAAAGGCGATCCGTGCAAATCGGTGACGATCAGTGGCTGATTTTGTTTTTGGCCAACGACCAAAGGCCTAACCACCGAACCAATTATGTCCGCGAATACTTACTTACATACTCCGGAACCGTTGTCTTTGGGTCGAGACGCGGATCATTCTCCGGTTTCCCGGGAACCATCTTCAGCGGAATCACTCCTGCCCATGTCGGGAATGCGTAATCTTCCTCATCGTCAATTGCCGCGCCCTGCCGGACTTTCGAGGAAAATTCTTCGATCTTCAGGCGCAGCACCAGCGTCTGTTTCAGCTCGCGTTCATTGGGTTGACGGGACTCTGCCCAGCGCCCGCGCAGAATGTGCTCGGAGAGTGACTGCAGGGCTTCCAATTTTTCTTTCCCATCCAGCACGGCGACCGCCGTGCCCAGCACTACCACCGAGCGGTAATTCATGGAGTGATTAAAAATCGAGCGGGCGAGTACCAGGCCGTCAAGGAGAGTGACTGTTACACAAGCGGGGATTCCCTTGTCAAGATTTCGCAACATCCGACTGGCGGCCGAGCCGTGAATGTAGAGGTTGTCTCCGACGCGGCCGTACGCCGTCGGGATGACGAACGGCTGTCCATCAAGGACAAAGCCGACGTGGCAGATGAAACCTTCATCAAGTATTTCGTACGCGGTGGCGCGGTCGTAGATTCCGCGATGAGACTCGCGGACCACACGCGTGCGCGTGCTGGACGCTTGTGCTTCGGACATTTGGAGGAATCCCCCGAAAACGATGTAGGCGCGAGCGTCCCGCTCGTGCGTATCGGCACGAACGACGCGCGAGAGCCTGACCGGATCGAATAAAGATACGGTGGCCCCAGCTTAACAAACAACTCGACCTTTCGGTTCCGTTCCGCTCCTGCACGAGCGGGACGCTCGCGCCTGCATTTACCAGTTAAACTTCAGCGCGAACTGGAACTGGCGTGGATCGTAAGCTGCAGTGGCCTGTCCCGCGCTGGTGAACAGCGGGTTCACATCGGCGACGTTGTAGCGGTTGGCGATGTTGAACATGTCGACGATGAAGTCCGCACTAAAGCGCTCGTTGAAGTTCACGCGCCGCGAGACGCGTACATCGTTGAAAACCGTCCAGGGCTTCAGGCCGGCGTTGCGGCCGAAGTTGCCGTCGAGAGCTTGCAGGGTCGGAACGCTTCCCGGCACGGCAAACTGCGCGTAGCAGGCCTCCTGGAAAAATCCGGTGGGCGAGAAGCTCGAAGCCACTGTCGGTCCGCAGGGCGTAGCGGCTGTTCCCGCGGGCACGACGTTGGGACGGCTGGTGCTGGGCGAAAACTGGAAGTTGTCCGGATTGCCGGTGATGATGTTGAAAGGCCGTCCGGAAGCGACTTCCAGGATTGGGGCAAATGTCCAGTTGCTGAAGAAGCGGCTGGCAAAACCCGACCCGGAAAGTCTTCCGCTCTGATACACCCCGCTGAACACCAGCCGGTGACGCTGGTCGAACAATGAAGTAGAACGCTCGGCGCCGGGGAAGTAGCTGTCCTGCGGTGCAAGGGGAGACTGCAAGTCGGTGGAGTCGTCGATGGCATGCGACCAGGTGTAAGAAACCAAAAATTCGTAGTGATCGCCAAAGCGTTTTTTCAAATTGGCAGTGAGTCCGTGGTAGACCGAGCTGCCGTTTGAATAGTTGGCGTCCATATCGCTGAACGGAATGCAGCCTGTGAGTCCGTTGGTGGAGGGATCGCAGGCAGTGCTGAGTCCTCCCTGCTGCAGGATTGCCAGGGCGGCATTGATGCAGCCCTGTGCGGGTGTGCCAATCAATGCGCCCGCGATCGCGGGATTCAAGCCGCCCGGGCGGAAGAAGTTGGTCAGCGCGGCGGAGACCCATGGCACGCCACTGACGAATCCGCACGGAGCCGCGCCTGCGCCGACAAAGAGCGGTCCCGCGGCCGCGTTGGAATTGGGATCGCCGAGCGCCACCTGCCAGTTCCTCACCATCAGGTCGCCGCGCGTGGTGTTGGCGTTGATGGGGCGGTTAAGATGCCGGCCGGCATTGAAGTTGTAGCCCAGGCTGAACGACATGTTGTGTCCCAGGTCCTGCTCGAAAGTCAGATTCGCCTGCTGTGAGTAGGCGTAGACGAAATCCTTTGCCTGCGGATAGCCGAAAGGCTGGAAGGCAACCGGGAAGGGCGTGGTGGTCAGATAGTTCTGGTTGATGAACAGGTCCGCGTTCGAAGGATCGAAGCGCTGCTGATTTGGCTGGTATCCAGGAATGGTCTGCAGGCACGAACTGGTGGTCAGGATTCCCTGAAAGATGTTGGTTGCATTCAGGCTGCCCGCACTGGCAGCGACTCCGGGGTTGCAGGGACTTCCGCCCGCGAACAGCAACTGGCCGCTTTTCGAACCGTCGGATGCGTCCCCGAGGAAATACAAGCCGAGTAGCGGGTGATCATAAAAGATCCCGTAAGAGGCGCGGAGCACGCTCTTGCCGTCGCCTCTCGGATTCCATGCAAGCCCAATGCGCGGCTGAAAGTTGTTCTTGTCAGTCTGAATGCCCTTCTGCAGGCCCAACTGATTGTAAGCCGCGAGAGCCAGAGCATCCGGCTGGCCCAGCTGGGGCGGAAACTCGATGTCATATCTAACGCCAAGATTGAGGGTCAGATTCTGCCGGACGCGGAACGAGTCCTGCCAGAACAATCCCAGCGGTTTGTTGGAAAAGCTGTCCCTGGGATTTCCGATGCCCTGGACCAGCGTGCTGGGAATTCCCAGGCCGTAGGCTTGCAGCCCGGTGAAGCCGGGGAAATCCGGACAAAGGGCCGCAGGCGCGCTGTTCGCCGCACACAAGTTTGAGAAACCCAGACTGCCCGCATCCAGTGAACTGAAGTTGTAGACGCCGCCATAGTTAACGGTGAAGGTTGCGGTTAAGGGAAGGTAGTTGAAGTCCACGCCGAACTTGGTGTCGTGACGCCCAATCGTCCAGGAAAAATTATCCGTGACCTGGTAACGCTCCTCCACCCGCTGAATATAGGAATATGGTTCGCGACCGACGAAACCGAAGCCCGCGATGTTCGACGCTACGTTGGATCCCCCAGGCGCGTCCGAATAAAAATACTGCAGGCCGCGGCGGGCATATTGAAAACGAAATTCGTTCACCTTGTTATTGCCGATGGTCGCGGTGTCCTGCACCATGCCGGCGGCGTCCCGATAGGTTTGTGAGGATGTTCGCGAAAATGCGTTCTGTCCGAACGTCTGGTTCTCGCCGTTAACCTGAATTCCCGTGACTGTGCTGGGGCTCACGTTTCCGCGAATCGTCAAACGGTTGCTGTTGCTGATGTTGTGATCAAGGCGCAACGAGTAAAGACTGGTACCTTCGAAAATTGGGTAGTTGCCGGCTTGTGGTCCCAAGCCGAGAAAACGGCTGGGCAATCCGTTGCATAGAAAATTCGGCGCGCCCACATTACACGAGGTGGGGAACTGCGTCAGTGGGCTGGTGTCGTTGGCGGGTTGGGGAATCAAGGTGCCAGCCAGGGCGGCGAATGACGCGGGATAGGAGCCATTCAGCGCAATCCCGGAAGACCCTCCCACGAAAGCTGCGTAGAGAGCTGCTTCCTGTCCGTACCCGGCAGCCAGCGCCGGGCTGATTGCCCCCAGTGTTGCCAGTGCGGTTGGCAAAGTCTGCTGGAAATATGCAGCTTGTTGCGGCGTGGCCTGGATGTTGAAACCTGATCCCGGCGGCGCGCCGAAAACCGGCGACGCGTCGAAGTTCACCATGCCGAAAGTTCCATTGGGAGACCCTACGCTGGAAAATCCGGTTTCGTGGCGGCGGGTGACTTCGTATGCGAAGTAGTAGAAAGTCTTATCCTTTTTAATGGGGCCGCCAAAGGCGGTTCCAGCCTGCACCCTTGTGTAAGCCGGATCGGGAACCGTGCTGAAGGGATTCACTGCCTGAAAATTCCGGTTGCGTAAATATCCGTAAACGTCACCGTGAAAATCATTCGATCCAGAGCGGGTGATGATATTTACCACGCCGCCCGACGCCCTTCCATACTCCGGCGCGTAACCGTTAGTGATGATCTGAAACTCCTGCACCGCTTCCTGCGAAACGGTGGAGCGGACGCCGTTGGTGGAATTGTCAGTGGCGTCGGCGCCGTCCACGTTCACCAGGTTCGAACGGGCGCGCTGGCCGCTCATGTTCAGCCCGGAAGTCGGTGCCGCTCCAATGCTGGGAGCGTTGTCCCGCAGGACCTGGGAATCGGTGAGGGCGAAGTTGATGTAGTTACGGCCGTTGATCGGAAGATTGTCGATGCGGCGCTGGTTGATGGTGTCGGTTGTAGACGTCCGCTGGGTCTCGACCAGTTCGGCGGATGAGCTGACATTGACGACTTCCTCGGTCCCCGCCACTGACATGCTGATGGGTATTTCTGCCATCGTGCCAACGGCAATCGCCACGCCGGTCACGGTGGCCTTGGCAAAACCCGGAGCGGTCACTGTCACAGTGTAGGAACCCGGAGGCAACAGCAGGATGCGGTACTGGCCGTCAGTATTTTCGGTCGTGTCGCGCTCCAGGCCTTTGCTCTCGTCCCGCGCCGAGATCGCGGCGTTGGTCACGACACCGCCCTTGGAATCCCTGACAGTAATATGCAGATCGCCGGTAGCGACTCCCTGGGCAAACCCGAGGGTGGCGAGCAGAACCAGCTGAACCGCGACTGTGACCAGCTTCCGCAACATCATAAAAGTTTTCTCCGTCGACGGGGACGTGGGCCACGGGCCGTTAAGCGGCCGCCGACCCTTCGTGGGCAGGATTGATTGAACACGTTTCTTGCAGGTAAATGCCGGACGGTTTTTACATCAGAACCAGGGGTGGAATCAAGCTAAATTATTGAGGAGAATCGGGTTAGTAAGAGCTCGATGGGCACGTCCAGGGATATCGGGAGCTAACGCTTTTGTTTTGAGGACACTACTTAATTGTTTCGGTGATGGTACTGCGGTCGCTCACTTGTCCCGTGACCTTTAACCCTTGTCATCCCTTTGCGGGCCGAACGACCTGTGCATTTGGCTGGGAGCGGCAAAGGTGGCGGCTGAATGCAGAGGCTTCGTACCCTCAAAGCCGCTACCGGATAACGGGACCTTCTTTAAGGGCGCTGGATGCCCGAAGTCTCCTGCGTGAGCGTCTTCAGCGCCCATGCCATGCGGGGCGTGTTATGGGCCATGCCGAAACGTCCCCTGGCATCGAGCAGGATCATGCCCCCATGGCCGTTTACGCGGTCTTTCAGATAGTTGATTGCCTCGGCGGCGACCCACTCAGGCAAGCTGCCGGTAGCCACGCGGTCCGCCGCCCATTTCGCAAGGACCAGCTTCATGATGGGTTCACCCCATCCCGTGGTGGAGGCGGCGGCTGTCTGGTTGTCGGCGTAACATCCACAGCCGATCAGCGACGAGTCTCCGAGGCGGCCTGGCGCTTTATTCAAAGTTCCGCCGGTCGAGGTGGCGGCGGCGATGTTGCCATCGCCATCGAGCGCCACCGCGCCGACGGTGTCGTGCGAGATTGCCGGGGCAAACAGATCTTGTGCCGAGCCAGGTTTTGCATTCGCGGCGCTCGCCTGAAATTCTCGCAGCCGCTCTACTTCACGCTCGATAACCAAGTCGTCGTTATTGCAAAGCTTAATGCCGTGCTCTTCGGCGAAACGCTCCGCGCCCTCGGCTACAAAGTAGACGTGCTGGCTGTCGCTCAAAATCTTGCGAGCCGCGCGGATGGGATTGCGAAGGCGCTCGACGCAGCCAACGCCTCCGGCGCGCAGGGTCGAACCGTCCATGATGAGGGCATCGAGCTGCACCTTGCCCTCGCGATTAAGGAAACTGCCGCGACCCGCATCGAAAGTCTCGTCGTCTTCCATGACGACCACAGCTTCTTCGACCGCATCGAGCGCCGGTCCGCCACGTTCGAGCACGCGCCAGCCCGCGGCCATCGCGTTGCGAACGCCATTGAGATGGCTTTCGACCATGTCGTCAGGAATGGCCCATGCGCCACCATGAATCACCAGAACAGGATCGGACAAGAGAGGTCCTTATTTGAGAAATGACTGGATAGGATAGCAGGCTGCGGTGGGAGTGCGTCGCACCTGCCATGTAACATGGCATGTAAAAGCAAAAGCCCCGGTAAATCAGCCGGGGCTACGAAAACTGTACGACCGTTTCGCAAACGGTACCCGGTACTGACTGGAAACACCCTCCAGACACCGTCCGCTCGAGCATTCTATTGGGTCGAGCATAACGATTGATCGAAGTCGCAAAATAAACAGGGGCTTTGCTCTGAAATGTCACCAGCTGTTGTTGTGGAGGCGGTGTCATCCTGAGGCAGCGAGGTCCGGCGCGAAGCGAAGGACTCCCAACGAAGGATCTGTGCATCGGGCCGCCATCTTTGCACTTCCAGCCAAATGCACAGGTCCTGAGGCCCGCAAAGAACGCGGGCCCAGGTTGACAAGGGTTAAGAGTCAGCGAACAGGTCAGCGATACCGGTTCGATCACCGGGACAAATTGAAATAGCCTCTTCAAAACAACAGCGCTATCTCTGATACATCCCGAGAAGCTCGAAGCTGCCGAGCTGTGCCGGTTTGACGGGTCGGAGATCGGTCCTCCTCCGGCCTAGGCTGCCTGGCCGGCCTTAGCGGGGAGTGCGTCTACGCCTTCGGTTCGCGTCCAGGTGTAGCGAATGCGGTGGACTACTGTGATTGTGGAAAGAATCGCGATCAGCCACAAGACCGGCGCCATGCGATTGAACAGGGCCCCGATGATCACCAGGACAAGGCGTTCGGGCCGCTCCATAAATCCTACGCGGCAGGAGCCAATGAGTGACTCGGCGCGGGCGCGTGTGTAACTCACCATGATGGCGCTGACCATGACGAACGCGGTGAGAACCACGTAAAAAAAACGGTCGCCGCGAGAGTAGAACACCAGTAGTCCGAAAAATTGCGACGCATCGCTGTAGCGATCAATCACTGAATCGAAGAAGCCGCCGAAGCGGGTTACCTGATTGCTGGCGCGAGCTACACGTCCGTCGACCAAGTCGAAGAAGCCCGAACCGATGATGACCAGTCCTGCGTAGCGAAACATTCGCGCCTGGTTATCGCCATTAGCGTAGCCAAACAAGAATGCCGCGATGGTGTTAACCACCAGGCCGAGGAACGTCAGCACATTCGGATTGATTCGGGCCAGGGCAAGCCAGCGCACGATGGCGTCGAGCAGAACTCCGCAAACGCGCCCGAAGGCGCTGGTCCATGTCTTGGGGCCCGAGGCTTGTGGACCAGTCGGATTCGGTTCAATGCGGTTGGCGCCGGTTTGGCCCATGATTATTTTGATTTCGTGACCCGCTTCCCTTACTTGGCTTCGGTCTGGTCGTGAATCGTCAAGAGGCTGAGAATTTCCATTTCGCGGTTGCCATTGGGTGTGACTACGGCCGCCGTTTCTCCTACTTTCTTGTTCAGCAGGGCGCGCCCGATCGGCGAACTGGTGGAGATTTTGCCTGCTGTGACATCAGACTCTTCGCTGGTCACCAGCTTGTATTCGACTTCCGCGTTCTTTGAATTGTCATACACCCGCACGGTAGAGCCCAGGCCGATTTTATCTTTAGGGATATTATCCATATTGATAAGAGCCAGCTCAGCCATGCGCGCACCTAACTGCCGTAACCGTGCCTTGACGAACTCCTGACGCTGCTTCGCCATGTGGTACTCAGCGTTTTCGCTGAGATCGCCCAGGGCGGCTGCCTTCTTAATCTCCTTCGGCAGTTCATGCACCAGCTCGTGCTCGAGCGTGTTCATCTCTTCTTGAAGTTTTCTCTTAATCTGCTCAGTCATGTGCCTGAGAATTATAAACCCGGAGGGCAGGCGTCCGACTTCGGACCTCGGGCGCCGGGCGTCAGACTTCGGACTGCGGGCCTGTTGACGGTTGCCCGTGAACTCGAGCTCGCAGGTGCTCGCCAAGCCTCGAAGTTTAGGAGGCTGAGGTCCGACGCCCGACGCCCGGGCTCCGGTGCTTGCAGATTGCCTTTCCTGCCTGTTTGGGATAAACTACAGGAGTGTTGTTCCTCAAGTGCCCTCCGCTCGTGGGTGTTCCCTCATGATCAGCGTCGACGGCAATTTCCACATAGGCGATAAAGTTGTCTATCCCAATCATGGCGTTGGAGTTATCGAACAAATAAGCAGCCGCACGATTGGCGAGGTTGTGGAAAAATTTTACCTCCTGAAGATTAAAGCCAGCAGCCTTAAAGTCATGGTGCCGTTCCACAACGTGAATACGGTGGGACTGCGGCGGGTGGTAAAGAACGGGGAAATCCAGAAAATCGTTGATTTTCTTACAGATGGCGAGTGTGACAACAATGCCGATTGGAAGTACCGGTTCAAGGAAAACTCGGAACGGATGCGCACCGGGTCCTTGCTAGAGGTTGCTGCCGTCCTGAAAGGGCTCCTGTTACTGAGCCAGTCCAAGCCCCTTTCCTTCCGCGAGAAGAAGATGCTGGAGCGGGCCCGCTATCTGCTGGTCAGTGAACTGGCCATGGCCAAAAACACCGAAGAAGTCCAGGTCGAAGAAATGCTTGCAAAAGCCCTGGCCAAGAGTAAGCTGCCGTTCCCGGAAGCCTCGGATTTTGTAGCTTAGAGCGGGCGTCAGTCAGACCTCAGACCTCAGACCTCAGACCTCAGACCTCAGACCTCAGACCTCAGACCTCAGACCTCAATCGTCCTCATTGGGACGATTCGTTTTCATGTTTCCAGGCTGAGTCACGTTGCGACCGATGACCAGAGTCGTTTGATGGCTGTACTTGTTCACTTGGCTTTCTACCCGCATTGTGCCTTCTGGAGATCAAAGGCTTATGGCGTCGTCGTACCGGGATTTGAGAGTGTGGCAATTGCCGATGCAGTTGTTTGCTGGGGTTTATGAGCAGAGTCGCTGTTTTCCGAAACACGAAATCTATGGCCTGACCAGCCAGATGAGGCGGACTGCAGTCTCAATTCCCAGCAATATCGCCGAGGGCAAAGGCAGGTCATCGGACCGCGATCGAGCGCTTTCTTTTGTCACGCTCGTGGTTCGCTACCTGAGCTGGAGACCCAAACCCTGATTGCTCAACAGTTGAAATATATGGCTGGCTCTGACGGAGAAAAGCTAATAGCAGATACAACTCAGCTAGGCCGGATGCTGAATGCCTTGATCCAATCACCGCAGGATTCGGAAAATCCAGGACAATCAGCAGCTCAGTTCCGCCACAGACGACGCCTAAGGCGAGGTTCAAACTTTTGAGGTTTCGACGCCTGACGTCCGACGTCCGAAGTCCGACGCCCGCCTCACTCCCCCATCCACGCCCCATACGGTTTCAGCGACTCGATGTGGTCGAATACGATTTTCATGGCGGCGGTGATTGGGACCGCCAGAACCAGGCCCATTGCGCCCCACAGCCATCCCCAGACCAGGAGAGCAATCGTTACCGCCAGCGGGTTAAGTTGCAGGCGGTTGCCCAGAAACTTGGGATAGAGAATGTTGAGCGCGATCAGGTGCAGGCTTAACACGACCGCTACGACTACCACTGCGTCGCCGGAACTGATGTGTCCGATGCTTACGAAGAACGGCGGCGCCATGGCCAACACGACCCCGAGATAGGGCACCAGGCTGAGAAATCCGCTGATGAAGCCAATGAAATAGAAAAACGGCAGGCCCAGAATGGCGAATGCGATGGTGCTGGCCGTCCCCAGGAAGAGGCCGATCAGCAGATTTCCGACCATAAAAGTGCGAATCATGGCGGAAATCAAGCCGAGGGTCACGTATGCCGTCTGGCGATTCTCCAGGGTGAAAAGCATCACCGTAGCCGAGCGGACATGATGTTGCCAGCTCAACATGAAATAAACCAGGAATGGAACAAACGAGGCTGCCAGCAAGGCTTGCGAGAAGGAGCCGAAGCCGCGGTTTAGAAGATCCGTCAGACTGGTGTTGGGCCGGGGTGATGTGTTCCTGGACTGACTATCCGGGTCCAGCGTTCCCAGATTCTCGGCTCGTTCCCGAACCTGCGAAATTTCCTGCTGAATCTTTTGCGCGTACCTGGACAAATCGTGGCCGAAAATAATTGCCTGGTTGGACGAGTAGTAAACCAGTCCGGCAAGCAGCGCCAGCAGCAGAATTACAGCCACGGCGGCGGCCAGGCCACGCGGAAGGTAGAAACGGATCAGCAGTTCCATTACCGGCGCCAGGATGAATGCCAGCAGCACTGATACCAGCATGACGGCCAGCACCAGTTCGCCCCAGTAGCAAAGACCTAGAACGGTGGCGATTCCAATCGCGGTGAACGCCCAATGAGGCTTCTGCGGTTTGCTCGGCGCCTCGTCTGTAGCCATAGCGGGTCTCGTAGCGTAACTCTTCCTAGCGTAAGGTCGGGGAGAACAAGAGGGACATATAATCGCCACGTGCCTATTCACCAAACCGATACCTCTACGCGCGGCCAGCCTCCGAGAGTTCTGGGCATGGATGTGGGCGCGCGAAGGATCGGGCTCGCGGTGTCCGATCCTCTGGGCATCACCGCCCAGGGCCTGGATACCATTCAGCGACAAAACAAACGCGGCGATTTTGCTCAACTGGAACGCGTGATCCGGGAACACAAAGTAGCCGAGATTGTGATGGGGCTGCCCCTGCGTATGAGCGGCTCGGAAGGGATCCAGGCGGAGAAGATGCAGGCCTTCGCCGAAGAAATCCGCCGCCGCTTCAAGTTGCCGGTACATCTTTGGGACGAACGGTTGACCTCGGCCCAGGCAAACCGCCTGTTGAGGGAAACCGAGATGTCGATCAAACGGCGCGGCGCGGTCGTCGATCAAATGGCGGCGGTGCTGATTCTGCAGAGCTGGATGGATGCGAGGGGGTAGTCGTTGGTCGCTGGCCTTTGGTCGTTGGCAGACCAAAGCCGCCACGGATTTCACGGATTTTCACTGATCAAAATCAGATCTTTTCTTGCGTTATCAGTTCAATCCGTGCAACTCCGTGGCTGCTCTTCTTGCGAACGACCAAAGGCCAGCGACCAAGGACAGCCTTCCCATGGCTGCTCTTTCATCTAAACTATTGCCAACTTGCGCGCGTTTCTAACACTTCTGTTGCTTGCCGTCCTGGCCACTGGCGGCTGGCTGGCGTGGGCGCTCTATATGCCCGTCACGCCGGATGGGCAGAAGTTCGTTATGCTGCGGCCGGGATATTCCACCCGCCGGATCGCCTCTGAACTCAAGTCGGCAGGCGTGATTCGAAACACGCTGGCTTTTGTGCTGTGGCATCGCATCCATCGCAAGGAATCGTTGAAGGCCGGCGAATACCTTTTCGATAAAGCAGCAAACCCTCTGCAAATTCACGACCGCCTGGTGCGTGGCGATATCTACGTTCATACCGTCGTCATCCCAGAGGGTTTCACGATGTTCGATATCGCACAGGCGATTGAGGATGCGGGTCTGGGATCGAGCCAGGACTTTCTTCGAGTGGCGCGTTCCGAGGTGGGTTTGATTTCCGATTTATCGCCGGACGCGAAAAGCCTCGAAGGATATCTCTTCCCTAACACTTATGAATTCACCCGTACCCAGAGCATGAAGGACATGGCGGGCACGATGGTGAAGCAATTCCGACTGGTGGCGCTGCAGATCGGCTTGACTCTTGATGTGCAGAAGACAGTCAACATGGCTTCCATTGTGGAAAAAGAAACCGCGGTGCCGGAAGAACGCCCGCTGGTGGCCAGCGTCTATTACAACCGGCTGGGGCGGAACATTGCGTTGCAAGCCGATCCCAGTGTGATCTACGCTGAGCTGCTCGAAGGTAGCTACGGAGGCGCGCTCCATCACGCCGACATGCATTTCGAATCCGGCTACAACACCTATACTCACACCGGCCTGCCGCCGGGACCGATCGGCAATCCGGGCCGCAGCTCTCTGGAGGCGGCAATGCATCCGGCAAAGAGCGATTTTTATTACTTTGTCAGCGACGGCAACGGCCACCACCGCTTTTCCCGAAGTCTCGAGGAACACAATCAGAATGTTGCCCGGCTTCGCCAGGTGGTGCGGGGGAAATAGCCGTTTCTAACACTCGAAACAGGTGGCGGGCGCTAATCTGACAACCCCAAGATGCTCAGCCGCATAGGGAATTCGCATATACTGAATTTCTGAGAAACTTAACCGCCTCCCGGGGAATCCAAAACAGCGTAATGCAGACCCTTCGCCGTTCTCAGGCCATTCTGATTCTTTTGGTTGTTTTCCCGCTGGCCGGATGTTTGTTCCGGTCACGCCGCGTGGAGCGCCAGGTCAGCACCGCCCCGCTGAAATCCGCCACCCAGGCGGAATTGATCGAATACGTCAACTCCCAGGCAGCCAAGATCAAGACGCTGCAGGCGACGGTCGATATCGACACGTCCGTGGGCGGGGTCAAGAAGGGGAAAGTTACCGATTATCAGCAGATCCGGGGTTACATACTGGCGCGCAAGCCTTCAATGTTGCGCATGATCGGCCTGATGCCCATTGTGCGGAATCACGCTTTTGACATGGTCAGCGACGGCCGCGATTTCAAGCTGTGGATTCCACCCAGGAATCGTTTTGTGGTCGGCCGCAACGATATTGAAACCCACAATGTGTCGCCGATGGAAAACCTGCGTCCGCAACATATTTACGATGCGCTGATTCTCCGTGAAATCGACCAGCAAAATGAAATCCCGTTCATGAGAAGTGATTTTGAAGTAGTGACGGACGCCAAACATCATCAGGTCCAGCAGGCGGACTATGAGCTTTATGTGGTCCGCAAAGGCGACCGCGGCTGGTTTCTGTCCCGGCAAATCATTTTTAGCCGGACCGATCTGCTCCCGCACCGCCAGCTCGTCTACGATCAGGATGGAAACCTGGCGACGGACTCGCGCTACGAGGCATACAAGGACTATGAGGGCGTAAAGTTTCCATCGCAAATCGAAATCTGGCGGCCGCAGGAAGAGTACGACATCACGCTTACTATCGTGAAGCTCCAGTTGAACGAACCACTCGCCGACGATAAGTTTGTGCTGCAGCAGCCCGAAGGCGCGCAGGTGGTGCATCTGGATCACCCGCAATCCAGTCTGGTAAATGGGACGGATGGGAAGTGAGTGTCGAGCACTCAGCATTCAGCACTCGCATCCAGCCGTGCAGTGCGAATGCTGTCGCCAGTAGCTAGACGCTAGAAGCCAACCTCCATGATGAACAAAATGATTGTCGCCAACCTGGTGCACCGGCCCATCCGCTCGCTGATCAGTATTGTGGCCATCGCGCTCGAGGTCACGCTGATCCTGCTGATCGTCGGACTCTCCGTCGGCATGCTGAACGACACTCGGCAGCGGCAGGCTGGTATTGGCGCCGATGTGATCGTGCAGCCTCCCAACACGTCTTTCATGGCCGGCGTGAGCAATGCTCCGATGTCGATCAAGATCGGCGCGATGCTTGAGAAGCTACCCCACGTCAGCGTGGTTGCTCCGGTCATCTGGCAGCTTACGACCACCAAAAACCTCGAAGTGATATACGGAATCGATCTTAAGGCGTTCGAGGCGCTCGTTCCGTTTCACTACGTCCAGGGCGGCCCCTTTCAGGGGCCCAACGATTGCCTTGTGGATGACTATTTTGCTCAGGCGCAGCATGTGAAAGTGGGATCCGACATCGAGATTCTCAATCATCAGTTCCGGGTCGCAGGCATCGTGGAGCAGGGAAGAGGATCGCGCAAGTTTTTACCCATCAGTACTCTGCAAGAGCTAATTGGCGGCCAAGGCAAGGCGTCTGTGTTCTACGTGAAGCTGGACGATCCGGCGAACGCGGATGCGGTAGTGCAGGAGGTAAAGAGTGTGCAGGGACTGGAGAACTATTCGGTACGCTCCATGCGGGAATATCTCTCCATGTTCACGGTGAATAGCTATCCGGGCCTCTCGACGTTTATTCGTGTGGTGATTGGTATTTCCGTGGTCATCGGCTTCATCGTTATTTTCCAGGCTATGTACACTGCGGTGATGGAACGCACTCGCGAAATCGGGATACTGAAATCCATCGGAGCCTCGAAGCTGTATATCGTGAATGTGATTCTGCGGGAAACGGTGCTACTGGCAATCGGCGGCATTGTCGTCGGCGTCCTGATCAGTCTGGCCGCGCGTGCGGTTATTCATTACCGGTTGCCCACGCTTCCGGTGGTTGTTACCGGGGGATGGATACTGCGGTCAACGCTCATTGCCATCATTGGCGCGATTCTGGGGGCGTTGTATCCGGCGTACAAGGCGGCGCAGAAGGATCCGATAGATGCGCTGGCCTATGAGTAGCGGACTTCAGACCTCGGAGGTCTGAGTCCGACGTCCACCGTGCGGCGGCTCTTGCGTTGACAATATCCTCATTTCTACGTTATCTTTAAGTCTTTGGTAGTCCTGCGGTTGCCCGCCTGGTAGCCCAGCGCCTTCGGCGTTGAAGTGGGTACTCAGCGGTCTTCTTAGTTTTTTTAATTTTCTGGGAGATTCGTAATGTCAACCTATTTCCCCAAAGCGGGGGAAATTGTGCGCAAGTGGTACGTCGTGGATGCCTCGGGGCAGACGCTTGGCCGGCTGGCCTCGCATGTCGCCCGCATCCTTATGGGTAAAGAGAATCCGCGCTACACGCCGTTTCTCGATACTGGGGATCACGTCATCATCATCAACGCCGAAAAGGTGAAGACCACCGGAATGAAGTCCGAGCAGAAGGTGTATCAGCACTACACCGGATATCCGGGTGGGTTGCGTACCGAGGAATTCCGCAAGCGTTTTGATCGCAAGCCGGAACTGATTGTCGAGGATGCGATCAAGCGCATGCTGCCCAAGACTAAACTCGGCGGGCACATGATCACCAAGCTGCAGGTTTATCGCGGCGACAAGCATCCGCATGAAGCCCAGAAGCCGGAAGTTCTGGTGCTGGCATCGCGAGCGTAAGACGGTTTCGACTTATTGGTTTCCAGTTTCAAATGTCAGGAATTTTTTGAAAGGTTGAGCACCGGTTGGCTGAAAGCTGACGGCTGAGTGCTGATAGCTAAATGGCAGAGCTAGTGCAATATTACGGAACGGGACGCCGCAAGTCGGCGATTGCGCGCGTTTATCTTCGTCCGGGCAGTGGCGATTTCAAAGTCAACGGGCGTGCTTTTGAGCAATATTTCGTAACCGAGTCGCAGCGTTCGGCGGCGAAGCAGCCGTTGCTCTCGACCGACACTGCGGCCACGTTCAATGTAGTGGTGCGGGTTACCGGCGGCGGAGTCAATGGACAGGCCGACGCAGTTAAGTTGGGCATCGCGCGCGCCTTGATGCTGTTCAACCTCGAGTTTCGTAAGAAGCTGAAGGCGGAAGGCCTGGTCAGCCGCGATTCACGCTCCAAGGAACGCAAGAAGTACGGTCAGAAGGGCGCGAGAAAGCGGTTCCAGTACAGCAAGCGGTAAATGGTGACAGCGGAGGAGAACGAGATTCCTCCCCGTCGCTTCGCGCAGAATGACAAGGTTGTTGGGATTTGGCTCACGACCGACGACCAACGACTGTTTTTTAAAAGGTGTTCAATTCTTCCTGTGCCTCGCGGCGCGGGGCGGGAATGGCAATCCGGAGGAGCAGTTTCAAGTTTCCGGTTTCCAGTTCTGGTTTTGAAACCAGAAACACGAAACTAGAAACAGACTCCCCCGGATGCAGACCAAATGAGGAGGTTGATTGGCTAACATTACCATGAAGGAGTTGCTCGAAGCGGGAGTCCACTTCGGGCACCAGACCAAGCGCTGGAATCCCAAGATGAAGGAATACATCTTCGGAGAGCGCAACGGGATTTACATCATCGACCTGCAGAAGACGCTGAAGATGTTCAAGGAAGCGTCGAAATTCGTGGCAGACCTCGCCGCGGCAGGCAAAATTGTGCTTTTTGTGGGTACCAAGCGACAGGCGCAGGACGCCATCGCTGAAGAGGCCACCAAGTGCGGCGGTTTTTACGTCAACCAGCGCTGGCTGGGCGGCCTGCTCACCAACTGGGTTACGGTCCAGAAGTCGGTGAAGCGCCTGAAGGAACTCGACGAGATGGCCACGGATGGCCGTTACGAGTTGCTGCCCAAGAAGGAAGTTATCAAGCTGGAGCGCGAGCGCAAACATCTGCAAGCCAACCTGGCGGGCATCAAGAACATGAGCCGCCTGCCGGATGCGATCTTCGTGATCGATTCCAATAAGGAACAGATTGCAGTGCGCGAAGCCCGCAAGCTGGGCATTCCCGTGGTCGCCGTAGTCGACACCAACTGCGATCCCAGCGAAGTTGACTATGTGATTCCCGGCAACGACGACGCATTACGCGCGATACGCCTGTTTGCCTCGAAGATTTCCGATTCAGTCGCCGAAGGCGCGCAACTGATGACCGACAAGCAGGCCGCCGATCTGGCCGCTGCCGTGTACGCCGAGCCGGAAGTGGCGGCGACGGGTGAAGCGGGCGGCGAAGCTGCTCCGGAAGCGGGTGCAGAGGCTGGCGGTGAGGACATCAGTATGGAAGAAGTCCTCGGCGCAGGAGTCCGCAAGCAGCCGGCGGCAGCGAAAGAAACCGTCGACGAAGATGTTCCGCAGGTGGAAACCCAGACGTATTAAAAGCGGTCTTCAGTCGTCGGTCTTCAGTCGTCAGCGCAACCACAAAGAGCCGGCAGATTCGAAGCCCGCATGGACGCTGGCTTTAGCCCCTGAGGGAAATCAGACCCGCGCGGGTCGTCCGGCGCGGGTCAAAGTTTGTAAGGACAGTCGTCAGTCTTCAGTCGTCGGCCTTCAGCTTGACCGTCGAACCCCATGGATTGAACTGACGACTGAAGACTGGGGACCGAAGACTATTTTTTATGAGTACAACTACCGTGAACATTTCTGCCACTCAAGTGAAAGAGCTCCGGGAAAAGACCGGAGCGCCGATGATGGACTGCAAGCATGCCCTGACTGAAGCCAAGGGCGACCTGGAGCAGGCTGTCGTTTTGCTGCGCAAGAAGGGAATCTCGGTCGCCGGAAAGAAGGCGAGCCGGGTGACCAAAGAGGGAGCGGTTGCCAGCTACATCCACGCCGGCGGCAAGATCGGCGTTCTCGTGGAAGTAAACTGCGAAAGCGACTTTGTCGCCCGCACCGACGATTTCAGGGAACTGGTGCACGACATCGCCATGCACATCGCGGCCAGCGATCCCAAGTTTGTGCGCAAGGAGGACGTTACTCCGGCTGACTTCGCGCGCGAAAAAGAGATTTACCTGGCGCAGGCTGTTGCCTCCGGCAAGCCGGCGAACATTGCCGAGAAAATGGTCGTCGGCAAGATGGAAAAGTTCTACGAGGAGGTCTGTCTGCTGGAGCAGCCGTTTATCCGCGACCAGACCATGAGTATCGGCCAGCTCATTGCCACCAAGATCGGCAAGCTGGGCGAGAATATCGCGGTACGCCGCTTCGCGCGCTTTAAAGTAGGTGAAGTGGGGGCAACAGTCGCGTTTACGACTTCCAACTCGGACGATGGCGGCGAGGCCTCCGCTTCCGCAGTGAAATAGGGCTTGCCTTATCTTCCGTTGTGACACGCCGTGTTGTGATGCACTGTGACGCCGAGGGCAGAATGCCCTCGGAACAGCCGGCGGGACGCCGGCGCTACAAACCACTATGCCAACTCCGGTGTTCAAGCGCATCCTGCTCAAACTGTCCGGCGAGGCTCTGGCCGCGAACCAGGGCTTCGGCGTCGATCCCCTCCGCATCCATGAAATCGCCGCTGAACTGGCGGACGTCCACTCTCTCGACATTCAAATCGCTATCGTAGTCGGCGGCGGGAATTTCTTCCGCGGCGTGGCTCAGCAGGCTCGCGAGATGGATCGAGTCTCGGCCGACCATATGGGTATGCTGGCCACCGTGATCAACGCGCTGGCCCTGCAGGACGCGCTGGAGAAGCAGGGCATTCACACCCGGGTGCAGTCCGCGATCGAGATGAATCAGGTGGCTGAGCCGTTCATTCGGAGGCGCGCCATCCGTCATCTGGAAAAAAATCGTGTGGTGATCTTTGCCGGGGGGACGGGCAATCCCTATTTTTCGACTGACACGGCAGCGTCGCTGCGCGCGATGGAAATCAAGGCCGACGCTATTCTCAAGGCCACAAAAGTCGATGGCATTTACGATGCTGACCCCATGCTGGTAAAAGATGCCAAGAAATTCGCCGAAATCAGTTACATGGAAGTCCTGAAGCAGGGTCTGAAAGTGATGGACTCAACCGCCATCTCTCTGTGCAAGGATAACAACCTGCCCATCATCATTTTCAAGCTTAACCAGCGGGGGAACATCCGGAAAGTTGTGCTGGGAGAGAAGATCGGTTCGCTGGTCAGCGCGTAGAAACCTGCCAGCCCACCTTATTTATCCCGACCGGAGCGAAGTGAAGTGGAGGGACCTGCCTGGAGTGGTGCCTCTGCACCGGAGGTCCGTATCACGGATAGTTTGCTCGCCCAGCACATTGCTTCAGAAATCATGAGCGTCGACGACCACGAACCCGCGGCGCCACGGGTGGCGCCTCAAGCAGGTCCCTCCACTTCGCTCGCTGCGCTTCGCTCCGGTCGGGATGACAGGAGTTTTTGCGGCACGAAGGTTTATAATTCACCGTTTTAATCTCAACTAAGCGACGGAGTTGATCATGGCTGATGCCGGCCCTCTAAAAGACATTCGCGTTCAGCTCAAGACCCGCATGGATAAAGCGGTGGAAGATTTCCGCAAGGCAATGGCCGCTACCCGCACCGGGCGAGCCTCGGTTCACATGCTGGACGCTGTAAGCGTGGACTACTACGGATCGCAGATGCCGCTGAACCAGATTGCCCAGGTGCACGCGCCCGAGCCGCAGCTTATTACCGTGCAGCCGTTCGACCCAACGTCCCTGCCCGCGATCGAGAAGGGCATTCGCACCGCCGATCTTGGCCTGAACCCGATGAATGACGGCAAGATTATCCGCGTGCCGGTGCCGCCGCTCACCGAGGAGCGCCGCAAGGACATGGTCAAGCACCTGCACAAGATGCTGGAAGAACACCGCACCGCGGTCCGCAACATCCGCCGCGACGGCAACGATGCCATCAAAAAGGCGACGAAAGAAAGGAAGATTGCCGAAGACGACGAGAAGCGCGCCATGGACGAAATCCAGAAGCTGACCGACGACGAGATCAGGAAGATGGAAGAGATGAGCAAGGCCAAAGAGAAGGAAGTGATGGAAATAAGGTAGGGCAGTTGTCAGTCTTCAGTCGTCAGCTTCCACTCCTATTCCCGGAACGAAACCCTCCAAAAGCCGCGCCCAGAGCGGGAATTACTTCCGTACTCTGTCCCAAAGTAACGCAACTTACCTAAACTGAGCGTGTTCTCATACGGGTATCACAGCTTCACAGCACTCAAAACTTGCAGGAAATTGCACCAGGAGTTCGCACTATGAAACGCTTCACTGCGCTGTCTTTGTTTCTTACCCTCCCCGTATTGGCCTGGATTGGCTGTGGAGGTGGTGGCCCCGGGACCTTCAGCACAAATCCACAAGCGGCAGCGGTCTATGTGACCGGAGAAGATGCTCCGCTCTCCTCCGTTGTGAGCCTGAACCTGACGATCAACTCCATCACCCTGACGGGGCAGAGCAATTCTCCGCAACTGGTGGCGTCGCCCATCACCGTGGACTTCGCGCGACTGGTCGGCCTGCGCACGCCGCTGGCGTTCAAGGCGGTGCCGCCAGATACCTACAGCAGTGCGACTTTTGTGCTGGCGAGCCCGGTTATCGACTACATCAGCACGGTCAGCCCGCCGCAGGTGACTACGCTAAACGGTACTTTCAGCAGCCCCTCCAGCACCGCTCCCCAGACCGCGTCGGTGACGGTGAACTTTCCCACGCCCATGGTGGTGGGCGCGAACGGCCTGGCCGGTTTGCACACCGAGTTTGACATCCGCCAGTCCCTGGCGGTTGACGGTACCGGACAGATCACCGGCCTCATCACCCCGGCGATGTTCATCCGGGCGGTGAAGGCCATTGATCCCGAAGGCCAGATCACCGACCTGACGGGAACCATCGTTTCGGTCAATGTGCCGGGTAATTCGTTTGTGCTGCAAGGACCATTCGGACATCAATTCACCGTCGAGGTGAATGGCAGCACCAATTTCAACCAGGGTTTTTCCCTGACCAGTTTGCCCGCATCGGGCGGATTTGTCGCGCTTCAGGGCACAGTACAGCAGGATGGCAGTATTCTGGCCAGCGATGTGGAGTTTATCACCACCGACCTGGCGTTCGTATCAGGCCGTATTCTCGCCATCAACCCAGCGTCGGGACCGGTGCAGACCGTAACCTTGTGGGTGGGTGAAACCGGTGGAGGGACGTCCAGTCTCGTTGATACCATCCAGACGATCGATGTCAGCGCCGTAAGCACCTACGACATCTGCTTCTTCAACAACAGCTGGTTCAGTCCGAACAATCTGTTTGGAAGTTCGTCGATGCTGGTGGGTCAGCGGATATTCATCGGCGGAACCTTCAACAGTCCGACTTTTACACCGGATTTCATCTCCTTGCGGCGCCAGGGCGTGTCTGGCCTGGTGGTGCCGGCTAGTGTGACCGTGACCAGCGGCAACGCCGGGAACTTCCAGTTGCAGAATACCGGCATCCTGGGGCTGTCGCTCGGCGGACCGCTGACAGTAAAGACAGGTGCCGGGACCCTGTTCTTCCAGGGCAACAGCAACACCTTAACCCTTACCGATCTACAGACCGCAACTGCCGTTGCTTCGGTTCCGGTGATTGCGCGAGGTCTCGTGCTCAAAGACACAACCACGGGTGATCCGGTGCTGTGGGCTCATCGAGTCCGGGAAACGCAGTAGCGATTTCCTGCGGGAAAATAGAGCGGGCGGCACCAGGCCGCCCGCGTTTTTTGCCTGATACAAAGCGACTAACGAGTGGAAATTACCTGGCCAGTCTGGGAATCGAGAAGCAGCCTGATTCTCCGGGCTTCGCCGAAGTCAAAGAAACCCGTAAGCGTACCGGCTTTGGCATCCGTTGAACCGCCGCCAATCCGGCCCAGATTCCAGTTGTCCTCGATGAAACGCAGGATGGAAGATTGGTCGGTGATTCTGTGGTCCACATAGTTCTCTTTCGCGAAGGGAGAGATCACCAGCAACGGAAGCCGGGGTCCGTATCCGCACCGACCGGGAGTAGCGCCGCTGGGAGTGACGCCGCAGGCTCCTGGGCCGGTTAGATTGTCGTCGGTCACATCGGACTGGTTCACGACTGGGTCCATGGCATGGTCGTACCAGCCGTCAGAATCGTCATAGGCGATGATGATCGCCAGATGACGCCACTCCGGGCTGCGCTGCAACCGGTTGATGGTCTGAACCAGGAAGGTCTGTTCGTCAACCGGGTCTGAGTATCCGGCGTGGCCGTCGGAAGCTCCCCTGGCCTTCAAGTAACTGACGGCGGGCAACTCGCCTTCGTCGAGCGCGGTCCAGAAATCATCCAGATCGTACTGATGATTGGCCTGGTCGTCCTTGCCGATGAGCGAGGGATCGCTGGGCCTTACGTGGTGCAGGTTCCGCGTCTGTGAGAAATATTGGAAGGGCTCGTGGTGCGCGATGTAGTCTCCCGTGCTTCCAGCCAGGTTACTGCTGGCGGCGCCGCAAGTGGCCACTCCGTTGGCATCTACTTTTGTCGGTTTAAATCCGCCTTGAAACCATCCCCAGGTAACCTTCTTGGCGTTCAGCAGGTCGCCTACATTCTTTCCGGTGACCGTGACGTGATTTGGGCTGGAGGGATTGCAGTCGTCACCATCCGGCCGGGGGTCGCCGATGACTGCCCCGCTGGATGCTCCGCCGGCGATGTTGCCGTCCGGACTTCCACTGGTCAGAGTCGCTCCTGCTGTATTTCCAGCAATGAGGTTCAGGGCCCCCGGTGTGGAAGGTCCGAAAGTGGTTCCGAACGAATTGTCGCTCATGCCGAAATGCTGGGCGTAGTTCCAGAACGCGGTGACCGTGTTTCCATCGTAGTAGCCCATCACCAGCCCGGGGCCATGGCCATAGTCCGCGCAACCCGGGCCGCCAACCCCAACCGATTCAGGAAACTTATCCATCAGACCGTGGTTGTGGGCTTTCTGTTCGTCCCCGTAGTCGTGGTCCTGGTCGCAGGTTACAGACTGAGTCAGATCGAGACGAAACGGCTGGGCCGAGTTCGGATTTTCATCCAGCAATCCGCCGCTGAGCAGGTTGTTGACGCGCGGCGTGTCGCGCCGGGCGTGAAATGCCGGTTCGCCGGTCGGGTTGGTGGCATGAGGGTAAGTCGCGAAATAGTGATCGAACGATACATTTTCCTGGAAGATCACCACTACGTGCTTGATGGGAGTCTTGGTATCAACACTGTCCGCATCGTTCCTGTGGCCGGCATGAACTACAGCCACAAAACTCAGGACCAGGGAAAAGGAGATCAGAATTGTGGCTACGCCGCGGGTGCGCTTGTGAATCATCGGTGCTCCTCGTTCAGAAGGTTTTTTTACCGGCAAAATTGCCGGCTGGTTGTGGGATAGCTGAATTGTGGAATTGATTGCTTGCAGGCAAGTTACCCCGGCTTGGTTACAGTTGTGTGAACGTCCGATGAAATGTTTGTTTCAGTCTGGTGATGATGTGGATAACCCAGGCTGTAAAGATTTCAGATTGTCGAATTCAGACTGCAGATTTCTCGTTCACACTGACCTTCCGGAATTCGGTAGCACTGGCGTCCCGCCGGCAGTCGTGCGTTCTCTACGGAGCAGGCAGCACCTGGATTGTACCCATCATTCCGCCATCCTCGTGTTGCAGGATGTGGCAGTGGTAAGGGAAGGTTCCAACGATGTTGGGATCGCGAAAATCCATGCGCAGCTTGATGCTTGGATACTGCGGCGAAAAGCCGTCCCAGTAGGGCACGTTGATGGTGTCGCGAAGATATGGTTCCTGCACCGGAACGCCGTGGCGCTCCAGAATGAGGAAGTGAGTCTGGTGGATGTGGAAAGCGTGCGTTTCCCGTGAGCGGTTCTCGATCAGCCAGTCTTCCACATCTCCCTGGTGGACCGTAACATTGGGCACCCTCGAACCGGGATCGTAAGCGGCGGGCCCCTGGCCTTCTTCTGTGATGTAGAAAATGGTTGAACCGTTTGGAACTTTAGGGTCCTGCACTTTTTCGGAAAAATAGAATTTGCGCTGCCGTACCGGGTTGACTGTGGACAACGGCGCCGGAGTCTGTGCCGGTGTCTGTTGAAGAAGCGAAGATTTCTCAGGCGCCGCAGGCCCGGGCAGCTTTGTCGCCGTTTCCGGCTCCCCGGAAGAAAGGGCTGAAGACGTTGCAATCATCGCCAGAGTGCGAGCGGGCGTGTTGTCATCGTCGCTCGCGATCTGTGCGCCGGAAGGTCCTGGCGGAGGCGGAGAGTCATTGTCATACACCGGGCCCGTTTCGACTGCCTGGGTTATTAGTGCCGCTTTTACGCCCTCAGGCGGCCCGTTCAGTACGAATTCCACGCGGCCCGCGGGCGGGACAAAAATGTGGCTTTCCCAGAGAATGTGATTGCGGGGAGTGCCGTCGGAGTAGCCGATGGGAACGCCATCGAACCCGACGACTCCCATGAATTGCGGCACATCGTTGAACAGCACCTTGAGGTCGAGATAGGTGTCGGCCGAGGCATTGAGGATGCGCCAGAATTCGCGCTGTGAAGGACGCATCTGGATCACGGCCGGCCTGGAGTCGGGATAAATAACCGGGACGAAATTTACCGACAGGTCTTTCCCGGGCTTGTTAGGATCTGGTTTCGCACTGGATACTTTCTGATCTCGTATCACCAGAACGCGTTCCGGCAAACCCGCCACGAGTTTATTCGCCCGCTCAATTCCTTCTACGATCAGCGCCCCCGAGGCTCCGCCCAGGACCTGCGCTTCGCTGAAACCGTGCACATGAGGGTGGTACCAATAGAGTCCTGGCGGGGCATTGGGCGGAATCTGAAAGCGATATTCGAAGTGCGTTGAGGACGATGGGATCAGCGTGGTGACAGTTTCGTCCTGATGGCACTTGGGCGGAATAGCGAGCCCGTGAAAGTGGAGATTGGTGGATGAAGCGGACATCTTGCCGGTACCGCCAAAACACGAGCTTGATTGAGCTGCCGGATGTTCCATCGTCATTTCGCCGGCGGATGGCGAGATGTCATTTTTTAAATCCAAAATCAGAAGATCGCCGGGATGCAGGCGAAGGGTCGGTGATTGACTGCCATCCTGGGCAACGTAGCAATAACGCGCGTGAACATCACCGGCCTGAGAGTTTCCCGGAGCCTGAGAGTTCTTTAAGGAAAGGCTGGCTCGCAGCTCTCCGTTGTTACTGCGAAGTTCGGTTGGGGAACTGACGGTACTCCCCGCTTGCGGGCGAGGGCAGGTTTCGTTGTCGGTCTGCGAAAGAGCGCGAGGTATGGGCAGGGTAGAAGTGGCGAGTAGAAACAGAAGGAATCGCCGCGCGTATGTGCAGCTCTCTTTGAGTACCTGACTTCGTTCTCGCACTGACCTCGTCGGGTTCCACCCTGCGGCGGCCTGACCGGGGTAGGGTAGTGCAGGCCGCCGATTTCGCCGATTCACTTGAGACAAAAATCTAAATCAGGGATTCTTTTCCCAGGTTAATGTCCGATGAATTTTGTTGGCGAGCCTGGTGGGTATAATCGGAAGGCATGAAAAACGTGGTGCATGCCGCTTGCCCGCATGACTGTCCTGACGCCTGTGGCGTATTGATCACAGTGCAGGACGGGCGGGCCACGAGAATTCAGGGCGATCCTGCGCATCCGGTGACGCGGGGATTCTTGTGCGCCAAAGTCGCCAAGTATCTCGACCGGGTGTACTCGCCCGATCGCGTGCTTTATCCCATGAGGCGGGTGCGGCCGAAGGGTGCGATCGCGGGCGGGTCGCCTGCGGCCACACCTTCAGAGCAGGCATTTGAACGCATTTCATGGGACGAAGCGCTCAACGAGATAGCTTCCCGCCTTCGCGGTATCGCGTCGGCATCCGGCAGTGAAGCGATCTTGCCTTACTCCTACGGAGGCACTCTGGGCGCGCTCAACGGCGGATCAATGGATCGCCGCTTCTTTCACCGTTTGGGCGCCTCGCAGCTGGCCCGCAATATCTGCTCGGCAGCAGGGGAAGCAGGACTGAAATCGGTTATTGGCATCAAGATGGGCACCGAGCCGGAGCAGTTCGCGCACTCGCGCTACATCATCGCATGGGCTTCGAATATCCATGCCAACAATGTTCACCTGTGGCCCTTCATTTCTGACGCCCGTCGAAATGGCGCAAAGCTGGTGGTAATCGATCCCTACCGCACTCGAACTGCGGCTTGTGCTGACTGGTATTTGCCCATCAATCCCGGAACCGATGGCGCGCTCGCCCTCGGAATGATGCACGTCATCATCAGCGAGGGCCTTCACGACGCCGATTACGTTGCCCGCTATACCGTCGGCTTTGATGATCTACGAGAGAGAGTTCAGGAGTATCCGCCCGAGCGGGTAGAGAAGTGGACAGGCATCCCAGCCGCGGACATTGTTCGGCTGGCGCGAGAGTATGCCACCATCCGTCCCGCCGTGATCCGGCTGAATTACGGTGTGCAGCGTTCGGAAGGCGGAGGCATGGCAACGCGCGCCATCGCCATGTTGCCCTGCATCACCGGATCATGGAAAGAGGTCGGTGGCGGACTTCAGCTTTCCACCAGCGGCGCATACGGCTTGAACAAGGAAGCCCTCGAGCGAACCGACCTGATGCTCACGAAAGCCGGGCTGGGCCGGCCTGCCCGGACCATCAACATGGTGGAACTGGGCCAGGCGCTGAACACGCTGCAGGATCCTCCGGTGAAAGCCCTGTTCGTCTACAACTCGAATCCGGCGGCGGTGTGTCCCAATCACAACGACGTTGTTTGCGGGCTGCTGCGTCCTGACCTGTTCACCGTCGTGCACGAACAGTTCTTTACCGACACCGTCGACTACGCTGACATTGTGCTTCCTGCGACCACGTTCTTCGAGCACAAGGATCTGCAGGCAGCGTACGGCCATTACTATTTGCAAATGTCGGACCCGGCCATTGAGCCGCTGGGTGAGTGCCGGTCGAATGTTGAACTATTTCGCGGGCTGGCGGAGCGCATGGGATTTGACGATGACTGCTTTGCAGAATCCGTGGATCAGATGATCGATGCAGCCCTGAATTCCGAAAACCCCCGCCTGCACGGGATTGACCGCGATCGCCTGCAGCGGGAAGGGCATGTAAAGCTCAACTTCAGAAAACAGTTCTCGGATTCTGGTTCTCAGTTCACAGCGTTCCTGCCTTTTGCCGAAGGAAATTTCGGGACTTCTTCCGGCAAAGCCGAGCTCTACAGCGAGGATCTCAAGCGGCAGGGTTCGGACCCGGTTGTGGCATTTGTTCCGCCTGCCGAGTCGAGACACGGTGCGCAAGCCAGGACGTTTCCCCTGGAGCTGTTAGCCCGAAAGGGGGACAACTTTCTGAATACGTCGTTTGGCAATCTTGCGGTGATTCAGAACATGGAAGAGGTTGGCTTGCTGGAGATGAGCGCAGCGGATGCCCGAGCGCGCGGAATTGTCGACGGCGACCTGGTACGGGCCTTCAATCACCGTGGAGACATCCAGTTGAGAGCGCGGGTTGACGGCGCGGTTCGGGAGGGAGTAGTCGCCGCCAAGCTCCATTGGGCCAAGTTGAGCTCCGGAAACCGCAATATCAATGTCCTGACTTCAGAAAAACTTACGGACCTGGGCAACTCCGCCACGTTTTATTCCGTCTTGGTTGAAGTAGAGCTTTCTAAATCATCTCCTTAGAGGGGCGCGCTTTGGACGGTCTCTACTTCTCTACCGTATAATTGCCACTTTCCTACTCCCAGGATCCGAGGTAGTAACGATTCTTCGTTTTCATCAGGATAGCCCTGTAGTGACGAAGAGCGGGTCGGGCCATGTTTGTGCCCAGCCGGCTGGGCCACCGCTTCCATCTCATTCAATCATAAAGATTTGTAAAGGGCGGCGGGCATTTTGGTGTCTGCTTCTCAGCTTATGTCTGTGCTCGTCAGGTTTGGGCCAGCAGGAGGTTATTACAGAGATTGTGGTTCACGGCAACCGGCGCATTCCCGCCGAAACCGTTCGAGCCCGCATCTTCTCCCGTCCGGGGGATGTGTATGACGCCACCTCCCTCGAGCGTGACTTCAATTCACTGTGGAATACCGGCTACTTCGAGGACATCCGGTTCGAGCGCGAGCAGACCCCCAAGGGCTGGCGGATCCACGTCTATGTAAAGGAACGGCCGACCATCAGCGAGATCGAGTATCTGGGCTTGAGTTCGGTTTCGAAGAGCGACGTGCTCGACCGCTTCAAGGACCGGAAGGTGGGGCTATCTCCTGAAAGCCAGTACGATCCCACCAAAGTCAAAAAAGCCGAGGTTACGATCAAGGAATTGCTCTCGGAACACGGCCGGCAGTTTGCCACGGTGCGTACCGAGGTGCGGCCCATTCCTCCCGCCAAGGTGAGCGTTACGTTTGTGGTGAAGGAAGGCCCCAAGGTCAGCGTGGGCAAGATTACTTTTATTGGTAATCACCATGTCAGCTCCCGAATTCTGCGCGGAGCAATGAAGAACCTGAAGCCGATAGGAGTACCTCACTCCATCTTCCTGGAAAACATTTTCGCGAAAACCTACGACGCCAGCAAGCTGGAGGAAGATACGGAACGGGTTCGGGCTGAATTTCAGAACCGCGGGTATTTCAAAGTGCTGGTGGCCGATGCCAAAACCGAGATTCACGACACCGGCCATCCCGGGTTTCACGTTCCGCTGTTGATGAAGGGAGCGGGGAAGGCGGTCGACATCACAATTCCGATCGACGAAGGCGAGCAATATCGCCTGGGTGGAGTCACGTTCAGCGGAAACAAGGAAGTCAGCAACATCAAAGCCCTGCGCTCGCTCTTTCCCATGAAAGACGGCGACATTTTCTCCCGTGAGAAAGTCGCGAAAGGCCTCGAGAACCTTCGCAATGCGTACCGCGAGTTGGGACACATCAACTTTACTTCGATTCCCAATACCACCTTCGACGAAGACAAAAAGCTGGTGAACCTGACCATTGACATCGATGAAGGCAAGAAATTCTTTGTGCGAAGAATAGAATTTGCCGGCAACACCACCACTCGTGACAAGGTTATCCGCCGGGAAGTCGCCCTGGAAGAAGGACAGGTTTACGACGAGCGCCTCTGGAAGCTGAGCCTGTTGCGCCTCAACCAGTTGGGCTACTTCGAGCAGTTGAAGCCCGACGATCCCAACGTAACTGAAACCCATCTTGACGAAAAGCTGGCTCTGGTTGACCTCACTCTCAAGGTCAAAGAAAGAGGCAAGAACCAGATCGGGCTGAATGGCGGCGTAAGCGGGCTGGCGGGCGCGTTTATCGGAATCAACTACAGCACGAATAACTTCCTCGGTCTGGGCGAAACCCTTTCGGTGCAGGCCAGTATCGGCAACAGCCAGCGTATTCTGTCATTTGGTTTCACCGAGCCGTATTTGTTCGACCGCCCCATCCAGGGTGGATTTACCGTGTTCACGCAGAAGTACAATTACAACCAGGCGCGGCAGGAGGCCATTCTCACCGGTCAGCAAATCAACCTTCCCAATACCTTCCTTCAGAACCTGCAGAACTACACGCAATCGAGTTCGGGTTTCACCGGCTCGCTCAGCTACCAGTTGCATCATTCGTTCAAGCGGGTGGGAATTACGTACTCCTTCGACCGGTCCTCCATTGTCGCCGTCAGCGATGCCTCGAAGATCCTGTTCACCGACCTCGCGTTCCGCGGCATCAGCGGTCCCAATTCGCTGGAGGGTATTGTCACCAGCAAGATCCTTCCCAGCTTCTCCTTCAGCACCATCGACAGCGCCGTTTCTCCCAAGGGCGGGACCAGCTTATTTCTGGGTGGCGAGATTGCCGGCCTGGGCGGCACTGTACGTTCGATTCGCCCGATCGTTCAGTACAAGCATTTCATTCCGATGCAGAAGCGCCGAAACACCATCGGCTTTAACGTGCAGGGTTCTTTCCTGGCGGGTTATGGCGGAGTGGTGGCGCCGCCATTTGAGCGCTTCTATCTTGGCGGCGAAAATGACATCCGCGGTTTCGACATCAGATCAGTCTCGCCCGTAGCGTTCCTTCCGGACAAGAGCGCCATCACTTTGCAGAACCCCGACGGCACCGTCGTCCCCAGGGATCCCAGCAACCCTTTGCGTGGCGCCTACACCATACCGGTGCCGGTGGAGCGCATCGTCTTTCCGGGCGGAGATGCCAGCCTGGTGACGAATCTGGAATACCGGTTCACGATTGCCGGGCCCGTCGCCTTAGCACCGTTTGTCGACGTGGGCATGAATCCCATCATCCGGGGCTCGCAGTTGCGCATCAATCCCGGGCAGCTCGCCGACATCAACAACACAATCTTCGGATGTCCTGCGCTTGATATTGCTCTGAACTGCGCCGGCGGGCATGCTCAAACGCCTGCGTTTTCACAGAATCTGCAGATCGTAAGCTCCACCAACTGGATTCCACGGATGTCGACAGGCCTGGAAGTACAGGTATTTCTCCCCATCATCAATGCCCCGTTTCGGGTTTACTGGGCATACAACCCGCTGCGAATGAATGACACCACCCGAGGCCCGGTGCCGATCACGCGTGACATGTTCCCGCCCGGTGCCGCAGGCGACTTTACCTTTGAACAGGCCTCCAGAAGCCTGGCGCCCGAGTTCCAGTTGAGGGAGCCGCGAAAGACCTTCCGCTTCAGCGTGGCAACGACGTTTTAGGGCGGACGTCGGACTGCGAACCTCAGACCTCGGACCTGGATCGTCGAAGCTCTTGCTGAGGTCCGACGCCCGAGGTCCGTGGTTTGACCTTCCTCTCGCACTGTCCCTATAATGGGAATATCGACACTCTGCGACAGCAAGCTGTGGGGTGGTCACCACGTCGTCCAGGTGCGGCGTGAGGCGCTGGGAACTCCGGCCCAGCCTCTTCCGTTGACAACGAACGGTCGGGTTCGTGCTGAGTTGAGGTGTTGGTTCGCACAGAGAATCTAGCCGGGATCCCGGGACAAATCTCCAAGGAGTTCACATCAACCAAATGACAAGCACGTTCGCGCGATTCTTCATGCCCGCTGTACTCGCCGTATCGGTTACGGCCCTGGCCCAGAACGCCGCGTTGCCCGCGGCCCCCAGCGCCGCCGCCAGCAACGCCGCCGCCCCCGTAGCCACAAATGCCACCGGAACCAGGATGGGGACAATCAATGTCGAGCAGGCGATCTTCGCCACCAACGAAGGCCAGCGCGATTTCGAGGCCTTGAGCAAGAAGCTGGAGCCCAAGCAGACAGAGCTCAAGGGAATGAACGACGAAGTCGAATCTCTGAAAAAACAGCTCAATACCCAGGGCGAGAAGTTGAATGACGACAGCCGGGGAACGCTGGTAAAGCAGATCGAGCAGAAACAGAAATCACTGGAGCGCCAGGTGCAGGACGCGCGTGACGATGCCCAGAACCAGCAGAATGAAATCGCGCAGCGCATTTTGCAGAAGATGGGACCAATGCTGGTGAAGTATGCCGCGGACCAGGGTTTCGGGCTGATCATCGACACTTCAAATCCGTGGCCGAATGGTCCGGTGCTTTGGGCAGGGCCTGCCGTGGATATCACCAAGTCTGTAGTCGACCTGTACAACGCGCAGTCTGGCGTGGCAGCTCCGACCAGGCCGGCCGCAACCAGGCCCGCTACTCCTTCTTCAACCAGGCCGGCTACCACTGCGCCGGCAGCACCGAAGCCACAAGGTACTCAACCGAAGTAATTGTTCGGGTGACACCTTTTTGCTGAAAGAAGTTCCTGCAGGCCGCGTTTTACCGCGGCCTTTTTCCTGTGCCTGGTTCGCTAAATTCCTGCCCAACGCCACACCCGCCGGTGTCCATAACCATAGCTGTGCTCAGATTTGAGGAGGCGCTATGTTTGCCGATTCCTTCTGCGATTCCGGATGGTCAAATGGTTCACACCGCGGCTGGACAACTCTGGTTTCGTTTGCCCTGCAGGCACTCGTAGTAGCGTGCCTGCTTCTACTGCCACTTCTCTACACGCAGGGATTGCCTCGTTTGACGCTGCTCTCGCCGTTGCTCGCGCCTGCTCCTCCTGCCGCTCTCCCGCCAGCCCCGCCACGGGTTAATACCACGGCTGCACAGAGCAACATAATGGGGATCAGATTGCTCGCTCCTTCTGAAATTCCGCGAACTGTGAACATGGTGACTGAAACCGTGGCTCCTCCTCCGATGCTCGATCCTGGCGCAATCGGGATCAGCCATGGAACCGGCGACCCCAACGGCCGGGGCAGTGTCCTCAACTCAATCATGGGCTCGGGCCAGGTGCTGCCCCCGCCTCCGCCAGTGGTGCGCCACCCGCCGGTTTCGTACATGATGGAAGGGAACCTCATCCTTCGTATTCAACCGGACTATCCATCTCTGGCGCGGCAGGCGAGGATTCAGGGACTGGTGGTCCTGCGAGCCATGATCAGTCGCGAGGGTGCCATCGAGAACCTGCAGGTGCTGAGCGGGCATCCCATGCTGGTGCGGGCCGCCATGGACGCCGTGCGGCAGTGGCGCTACCGCCCCTATGTGCTTAACGGCGAACCTGTGGAAGTCGAAACCGAAGTTAAGGTGAACTTTGTCTTATCGGGCGGATAGCGAATCGGGCTCGCGACTGAAGATATTGGCGCGAATCGGATAGCACATCCTCTAAAAAAGCGTCATCCCCGAGCTTGCGAGGGATCTGGCGTGTGGTGGATATGCGCCTGGCTGCGACTGAACCGTTGCCGCCGGAGCACTCGGGACTGAAGCACCAGAATGATGCCCTCTCGGGATGTTTTCGAAATGAGCCACCGCCCACTGAAGGCCTGGGAGTAGCACCGGGGTAACGTCCTTCAGGCGGATGTGCCCGCTATAATCGCCCTCAGTGGCTACAGCCGAAATTCTGAAGCGAACCGCGACGCGACCTACCTGGGCCCAGGTCTCGCTGACTAACCTGCGCTGCAACTTCGGCGCGGTGCAGCGGCGCATCGGTTCGGGAATAACCATCTGCGCCGTGGTGAAGGCAGATGCGTACGGACATGGCGCGACGGAATGCGCTCGTGCGCTGGAGGAAGAGGGTGCACGCTGGCTGGGCGTGACCTCGCTCGATGAAGCCATCCCTCTGCGCGACGCCGGCATTCGTACTCGCATATTGCTGATGACCGGATTCTGGCGAGGCGAAGAAGAAGAAATCATTCGCCTGCAATTAACTCCCACGGTTTGGGAGCCGGGACAGGTAGAGCTTCTGGAAAAAGCCGCCGCCAGGCTGGGTTTGCCAAAACATCCCGTTCACTTGAAGGTGGATACTGGCATGGGCCGGTTGGGGGTCGCTCCCGAAGATTTGCATCAGGTTTGTGCGGCGCTGAAATCTTCGCCCCATCTTTTGCTCGAAGGCCTGTCGACACATTTGGCTTCGTCGGAAATTCTGGACGCGCCTTCGGTGGACGAGCAGTTGCGAAAGTTCGACGAAGCCCGATTCCTTCTGCGCAGGGAGGGGTTCGATCCTCTTCTGATTCACACTGCCAACACCGGGGCAGTAATCTCAAAGCGTGAATCCTGGAACACCATGGTGCGGCCGGGAATCGCGCTTTATGGCTACCACCTGCCTTTTGAACGCGCGGGAAGGGAAGTCAGCGGCAGTAAGCTGCGCCTCGCGGTTAAACCGGTTTTGACCTGGAAGACTCGCATTCTCTCGCTGCGCGAAGTACGCGCCAACCAGCCCCTGGGCTACGGCGGCACCTACGTCACCAAAGCTCCGGCGCGGATCGCGGTTCTTCCCGTGGGATATGCCGACGGATTGAGTCGTGCTCTCTCGTCGCGTGGGCGAGTGATCGTGTGCGAGCACTATGCTCCCATCGTAGGACGTATCTCCATGGACCTGACTCTCGCGGATGTGACCGGATTGCCTGGGATTGCCGTAGGCGATGAAGTCATTCTGCTGGGTTCACAGGACGGTCTAAGTGTGGACGCTCACGAGCATGCCGTGCTGGCGAACACGAATGTCTACGAAATCCTGTGTGCGATTTCGAAGCGAGTGCCGAGGAAATACAGCTAGTCCTTGGTCATTCGCCCTCGGTCGTTTTCCTCGCCGGGCCTGTTCTGCCTTTGCGGCTCTCCACGTATTTCCTCAGGACTGCGTTGATCGTGGTCTGGTAGCCTTTGCCGCTCTTGCGGAAGAAGGCGAGCACATCGGGATCGAGGCGCAAGGTAATCTGTTTTTTCGGTCCTGGCCAGAGTATCGCTCTTGCGGAGAAATCAGGGCCGAGTTCGGGCATCTCAGAAAAATTGATATCCGAATCTCGAAGCGCATCAACCCGCTTCCAGTCGGTCCTGGATCGTCTTTTGGTATCGTTTGCGCTCACGGCTGCCCGCCTTTCTCAGTGAGATGATGCGAACTGTATCCGGGCCAGGCTCCGTGAAGACCAGATACACGATGCGCGCGCGAATCGAGCCGACTCCAGTCCAGCGCCTCTCGCCGTACTCCTCTTGGGTGTCGGGGTCCACGACCCGCAAACCGCGAAACATCTCTTCGGCGTCGGCGAAGTCGAGGGCATGCTTCCGTATGTTTGCCCGGTTCCTGGCCTCGTCCCATTCAAACTTCATTGTAACTCCAAATGTAGCTACATCCAGGAACAGAGGGAAAGCGATCGCAGGCTATGCGTGTGCGTCGCCGATTCTCGGTGACGGCCGTCACACGGGCACGTTTAACCAGCCGAACGGGAGCGTTGAATGGCGATTCCTGCCCTTCGATGCGGCCGCGCTGACCTATCTCCACCCTTTTGCTATGCTGGCTATCGATGTCTTCTCGCTACCAGCAGTGGATGTACGACTGGGAAACCAGGCTGACGTCGGTGGACAACAACCGCGTGGTGCGTCCCATGGAATGGGGCGTCGAGTGGGCGCGGGATTGGCCGTGCCGCAACGGCTTTACGCCAGGCCAGGTTTCTCAGAATGGGGATGCGGAGAAATTTCTGCGCCAGTACAACCGCCGCATTGTGCAATCGAGCGACGAATTCTACTCCTATCGTTCGCCGGTGGACTTTCGCCTGGAGCGCCGCGAAGTTCAGGTTTTCAGTACTCGCGAAGTGCCCGATCCAAAACTCGAAATCAAAGTTCGCGGAACCCACGCGGAGTTCCTGCGATTTACGTCGCCCGTGCGCTCGCCTTATCGTGAAAATAATCTGGTGAACGCCCGCTGGTTTCCTGCTCGCGGACGTCGCGCCCTGGTGCTGCTGCCGCATTGGAATTCCGACGCGCTGGCCTACACCGGGCTGTGCCGCGTCCTTAACCTGATGGGTATTTCGGTTCTGCGCCTGAGCATGCCGTATCACGATATCCGCATGCCGGCCGACACTCATCGTGCCGACTATGCAGTCTCCGCCAACATCGGCCGCACGCTCGACGCCTGCCGTCAGGCTGTGATTGACGTCCGTTGCTGCCTGGACTGGCTCGAGCAGAAGGGTTACAACCGCTTGGGCATTCTGGGCACCAGCCTGGGATCCTGCTACGCCTTTCTCGCGACAGCTCACGACTCGCGAATTAAAGTTGCCGCTTTCAACCACGCCGCGACCTATGTTGCCGACGTGGTTTGGCACGGGCAATCGACCCGCCATATTCGTCAGGGACTCGAAGCGCAAATTGATCTGGAAAGGCTACGCTCGCTTTGGAGCGGCATCAGTCCGATCTCTTACTTTGAGCAGTTTGCCCGCTGGCCTAGAAAGTCGCTCATTATTTATGCCAGGTACGACCTGACTTTCCTGCCCGAATTCTCCCGTCACGCGGTGGAGGAGTTCGGGCGCCACGGCCTGGATCACAAAGTCGTAGTCCTCCCCTGCGGCCACTACACGACGGGAGAAACGCCGTACAAATATATGGATGGCTGGCAATTGGCGTCATTCATGAGGACGGCGTTTGAAAGTGTGTAAGAGGTTCGGGCTCCTGGCTTCTGGCTTGTATCCTCGGGCCGCGAGTTCAAATGACAGGCTCTCTGGCTGGAAGCCAAAAGTGAGGAGTCAGAAGTCAGCAGTCAGAAGGCCAGCAGTCAGAAGCCAGCAGTCAGAAGCCAGCAGCTACGTTAGAATGGCAGCAGTGAAAGTCCGCGAGACACAGGTCACGGAACATCGCAAGGGCGAATTTGTCATTAGCACCGACAAGAAGCGAATTGATCTTGGTGTCGTGCACGGTTTTTTGACGGATTCCTATTGGGCCAGGGGAATCCCGCGCGAGGTTGTGGCCCGCGCCATCGGGAATTCTCTTTGCTTTGGAGTGTACGGCGACGGCAAGCAAGTGGGTTTTGCGCGAGTAATTTCAGATTACGCGACCTACGCATACATCGCCGATGTGTTCGTGCTGGAGTCGTATCGCGGCGATGGCCTGGGGAAATGGCTGATGGAGTGCATCATCAGCCATCCCTGTTTACAAGGGCTGCGCCGCTGGAGCCTGGCGACGATGGATGCTCACGGCCTTTACGCCCAATGGGGATTTACTCCTCTGAAGACGCCCGAGAGATTTATGGAGCTGCACAACCCAGACGTCTACAAGCGTGATAAGAACCTCAGGGGCTAGAGCCCGCGTCATTCTGGTGTGTTAATGCAGGGCTGAAGCCCTGCTCCACCCAGGAAGACGGAAGCCAGAGGGCGGAAGCCCAAAAGCCAGAAGCAATAAGCAATAAGCCGGAGACCATAACCAAAGACGCTAGAAGCTGGTAGCTAGTAGCTAGAAGCCAGCAGCCCAAAAACATCATGAAAAATAATCCCATGTCCCGCCCGCTCTACGAAGCAGATCCGCAAGTGGCCTCCGCTATCGATAACGAAGTCCGCCGTCAGCACGAAGGCCTGGAACTGATTGCCTCGGAGAATTTTGTCAGCGAGGCTGTACTCGAAGCCATGGGTTCGGTCTTCACTAACAAATATGCTGAGGGCTATCCCGGCAAACGCTACTACGGCGGCTGCGAGTTTGCCGATGTGGTGGAGGAGCTGGCGCGAGAACGCGCCAAGAAACTCTTTGGCGCCGAGCACGCCAACGTACAGCCCCACGCCGGCTCTCAGGCCAATATGGAAGCTTTCGCCGCGGTATTGCAGCCCGGCGACACGATTCTCGGACTAAACCTGGCTCACGGCGGACATCTCACTCACGGACACCATTTGAATTTTTCCGGCAAGACTTATCGTATCGTGCCATACGGCGTGACCAGGGAAAGCGAAACCATCGACTACGACGATCTGGAAAAGCTGGCGGAGAAGGAACGGCCCAGGCTGATCATCGGCGGTGGCAGCGCCTATCCGCGAATCATCGACTTCGCACGTATGCGGCAGATCGCGGACAAGGTCGGCGCGCTCTACCTCGTCGACATGGCTCACTTTGCCGGACTGGTTGCGGGAGGCGTACATCCTTCGCCAGTGCCGCACGCCCATATCGTCACCACCACCACGCACAAGACGCTGCGCGGGCCTCGTGCTGGAATGATCCTGAGCAAGCAGGAATTCTCGGCTGCCATCGACAAGGTAGTCTTCCCGGGAATGCAAGGCGGCCCGCTGGTTCACATCATCGCCGCCAAGGCAGTCAGCTTCCTGGAAGCCATGCAGCCTGAGTTCCGAGAGTATGCACGGCAGGTCGTCGCCAACGCCAAGGTTCTGGCCGAAACGCTGGCAGGCGAGGGCTTCCGCATTATTTCCGGAGGCACCGACACACACCTGATGCTGGTGGATGTTTTCTCCCAGGGAATGTTTGGCAGCGAGGCCGAGAAAGCTCTTGGGGAAGCCGCGATCACGGTCAACAAGAACGCCATACCATTCGATGCCAATCCGCCCATGAAGCCGAGCGGAGTTCGCATTGGAACGCCCGCGCTCACCACCCGCGGCATGAAAGAGGAGGAGATGCGGCAGGTCGGACGCTGGATCTCTGAAGCTCTGCATCATCGCACCGATGCCGCCGTGCTCGGCAAAATCCGAAAACAGGTATTGGGATTGGCTGAGGTTTTTCCGCTCTATCCGGAGCGACGAGCCAAGGCGCAAGCGGAACTAAGAGCGTAAGCGGCCTCCATTTCCATGCAGGTGCCTGCCCTGCGCCTAGCCGCGGGCTGATCTGTGTGATTAAATCTCCCCGTGAGAGTCGCCATCGACATCCGGCGCATGACGGAGTTTGGCGTCGGCACCTACACTCGCAACATCGTGCGCGCCTTGGGCCGCCTCGATTCCGAGAGCAAATACTTTCTGCTTGGCCCTCCCGAAAAAGTTGCAGAGATCGGAACCCTGCCGGCGAATTTCCAGACGGTGCCGCTTCTTGCCGACAACTCCACCATCAAAAGCTTTCTCGATTATCGGGCGAACCTCAAACGCCTGAATTGCGATCTGGTGCACATCCCTCACCTGTTTTGGCTTCCGCGGAATTTGCCGTGCCCGTATGTGATGACGGTTCACGACTTGCTTGATCACATGTATCGTGCCCGCGACCAGTCGGGATTGAGGCGCTCGCTGCATTTCTTTCTAACCCATCGAGCGCTGAAAGGGGCGGCGCGGATTTTTGCTGTCTCCAATTTCACCAAGAGCGAAGTGGAGAAGCTGTTCGACATCGATTCCGAGAGGATTGAAGTGGTTTACAACGCGATCGATGAGCGCTTCCTGCGCGGCCACGCCAGCGACGCCGATCGCCAACTCCTGGCGGAACGCTACCTCATCAACCATCCGTTCCTTCTCTACGCGGGGAGGATCAGTCCGCACAAAAACGTGGTGCGGATTATTGAAGCCTTTTCCGCCCTGAAAGCGGAGCTCGAAAAAGAAGAGCTTTTCCCGGGGCTGAAGCTGATCATTATCGGGGATGAGTTATCCAAGCATCCGGATTTGCGCCGGACCGTGGTGCGCAGCCGGATGCAAAACGACGTTCGTTTTATGGGTTTTGTCCCTATCGAAATGTTGCGGGTCTTTTACGACGCAGCCAAGATTTTCGTCTTCCCGTCGCTCTACGAAGGATTCGGGCTTCCTCCATTGGAGGCCATGGCTCACGGCACGCCGGTCGTGACTTCGAACACGTCATCGCTGCCCGAGGTAGTGGGGAACGCCGCCGTGCTGGTGAACCCGGAGAATGTGTTTGAGATCATGCGCGCGCTGCATCGCGTGCTGCTCGATCAGGCGCTGAGGGACAAGCTCAAAGTGCGAGGCTATGAACAGGCCAAGCGATTTTCATGGGACGCATCAGCCCGGCAGATTCTCCGCGTCTATCATGAAATAGCGGACAAGCGGCCCGTCAGAACGCAAATGACCAGCGAACCGGTGAAGTCGCGGGCGGTGAATTCCTGAACCGGGCATCGGACCTTGGGCGTCGGACTTTAGGCCGCCTATTCAAAGCCCGCCTAAGCCTCAGGCATTCTTGAGCAGAGGTTGCCCGGGAGAGTTCAAACCCAGACGGTGCAGCTTGCCTGCGATCCTGGTCCGGTCGGCTTCCGTCGAAGCGGTGGTGTGGCGTTTTTTCAGCTTGGCAATCTTTTCGGCGCGGGTACGGCGGCGGCGAATCTCCGGCCGGCGGCTCGGTGCGGACATAGGCGAACTCCTGTTGGTAAATAGGATTTGGTAATGGAATTTAGTCTGGGGGGAGCCGGGACCCTCGAGCAAATTAAGCGGCTGCCTCTCCCACATTATAGTCGCATCGCGTGGCAGCGTCTCGTCCTGAGCAACCTCGCTCTTCGTGCTGGCGATACCGGCCTACTTTCCAGTCTCCGATAGCGCTGCCGACTTCGTGCCCCGATTGCGCGTTGTCGCTACGGCGGTCAGCGGACCCGTGCAGCCGCTGGAGAACGTCCCGCGGATTCGGGCAAGGGGTAGCTACTACGGCCGGTAGTGTCCTGTTGATGACTGAATTGCTTCGCGTCCTTCGCGGTGTTTTTCCTGGCGACCTTTGCGGTTAAATTCTTTTTGCCTTTTCCTGGGAAATCAAAGCCTTCAACGGCAAAGAACGCAGAGAACTTCTGCAAAGAGCAAAGTTCGCAGAGAAAACCCCATTGGGACGCTGCTCTGAGGTCGAAGATGCTACTTAGTATCCTGGTGCAGAATAGTCCCAGAGAAGGTCAGTGTTTCCAGTTCCACACGGGATCTCCCTTGGCATCCCGCAGTGAGAAGGTATCGTTGCTGCCTTTGACGATCTCCCGTGCGAGGAAAACTTCGGCGTCGCCCTGTTTCACTTTCGAGCCGGTGATGGTGATCTCGTCACCTTTGGCGAAGGCCATCCCCATATCGTCGAAAAAGGACTTCGGGCACAGGTAGACGTCGACGGAAGTGGTACCGTCCTTCACCACCAGGTGAGCAATCTCCTTCTCACTGCCTTTTGCGGGCAGCTTCACCTCTTCCACGATTCCTTTTAATTTGGTCTCGCCTTTGAGGTCGTACTTCGGAGGACTGGCGGTGGCTGGCTGGGTCTTTTGCGCAGATGCCGGCACCCAGGCAAAGGCTGCGACCATCAACACCAGGAAAACATTCTGGCAAAAACGACGCGAACTGAAAGCAATTCGATAACGCACGGCTCCTCCTTCTCCGGGAAGTACCTGGGAGCCAGTGCTGAATAAATTAAAAGGAAACTGTTGGCTCTCGGCCTTCTTAACTGCTATGTAGGAATGAAGCCAGCTTTATTGCGGCCCTATATTGCGGCACCATGGTACTCCTTTTTTCGGGCGGGAGGTGCCGGTGTCGCGGCGGACTGATTAACTCTTAAGGTCCGCACACTGCCTGATTTGGTCCGATTGTGAGACCGCTTTCGTTGACGCAGATGAGAATTGATAAAAATGAGCTTTGCAGATTTATGGCAGAGCCTCTCAGATGCCGGCGTACCAGGCATAGCCTCCTTCTGGAGCCGCAGAGCCCAGTCCCTTACCGAACTTCTTCAGACTGTCGGTGACTGTCATCTGGGTGATGAACTTAACGTTCTTATAGCCGAGTTGGCGGGGGAGCCTCAGACGAAGCGGTCCGCCGTTGCCTACTGGAAGTTCCTTTCCATTCATCCCGTAGGTGAGAAAAGTCTGAGGATGCAGCGCGTCAGCCATGTCGATGCTCTCCCACCACTGAGGATCGATTGAGACATAAACAACGTATCTGGCTTGCGGCAGGACTCCAGCGAGATCCAAAACATGAGACAGAGGCACTCCGGTCCACTCGGCTATGTACGACCAGCCCTCCTCACACTGCAACATCGTGATCTGGCTCCGAGACGGATAGCTCTTAAGCTGATCGAGCGAAAACGAGGTCGGCCGGGCGACCATGCCGTTGATGGAGAGCCGCCAATCAGCAAATCCTCCCGCCTGAAGGCGCTTGAACTCCTCACTCAGTGGCCAGATTTCATTTGCCAACGGACGCTCCGAAATCTGCTGCCGGGAGAACTCGCGAGCCAACGAGTGCCTCGTCAGCAGGCGCTGCGAGGCATAAGTCAGCGTTTCGCCGACGCCATAAATCCCCCCATGATCGGGCGGGACCAGACCATACTTTTGCGCTACGCGTGCGGCAACGCCCAGGCCCGATACACCCGCCGCGGTTGCAAGTCCGGTCGTGATCAGTTTGCGGCGTGACAGATTTCGGGATGGCAGATTTCGAGGTGACCGATCCTGAGGTGGCAGTTCACTCATGGGCGCTCCATATCAACATCTGGATCAGCGTCTAAGCCCACACGTCCCGTGATCATCGCTCGCATGCGGCTCCTGAATCCGGCAATGAAAACCATCACAACGTGGACCAGCACGAACAGCAGCAGGACCAGAGAGACAAAGAAGTGAATCGTACGCGCGGATTGCTGGCCGCCGAGCAAATTAACGGTCGCCGGAACCGCGGAAACAAAGGCAGGAGACATCGCCAGGCCCGTCCAGATAATCAGGGGAAACACAACAAAGATCACAAACAGGTAGCTGAGGCGCTGCAGCAGGTTATATGACCATGCCCCCGAAGCGCTGGACCGCTTGAAGCGCAAACGGCTGGCGACTGCCGTCGAGAACGTGCGCCACGAAAGATCGGCTCCATCAGGAAGCAGGTCTTTACGCAAATGCCCCGTGAAGAAGCTGGAGGTTACATACAGTAAGCCTGTCAACACCACCACCCAGGCTGATTGAAAGTGGAGGTACCGGCTCCAGCCGTTCTGATCCGGCAGTACGTACCCATAGCCCGTCGGCACCAGATTCCTCGAGGAAGGAATCGGTAGTTTGAACAAAGTTGGAGTCAACACGTTGCCGGTTTCACCCCAATAAAAGCGAGGATGAGAAATGACAAGTTCAAATCCGCTGACGAGAAGGGCAAAAAAACACAGGGTGGTAATCCAGTGCGTGACACGCACCAGCGCAGAGTGCCGCGCAGTGACCGTCGTCGGTTCGGCCGAGGCAGAACTTGGAATGCAAGCGGAGTCGCCCACGCGGGAATGTTAACACCTGGCGCACATATCCGGCACCCGGGAGCGTGATCGGTAGTGGCTGAATCGGACGTTTACGCCCCATTCACGGCGTCATGCTGAGCTTGCGAAGCATCTCGCGCGGAGCTGATATTGCAGCCTGGCGGGAGCCTGCTGGCGAAATCCTGAACTCGTCGAGGGACCCCTCGAAGGAATTGTAGGCAGCCGGACCTGTAAGCCGAATTCTGTCCTCCGGATTGCTCCGGCGGGACGGTCATTCCTCTGGGCCGCGCATTACTGCGCGGCTCAAGCGACCTACCCGGAGGTTGTGACGCGCCGAGCCGGCACGTGCCCAAAGCCTCGGGCTCCCTCCCTATTTGGTCTTGCTCCGTGTGGGGTTTGCCCTGCCCGTCGCATTACTGCGACAGCGGTGCGCTCTTACCGCACCTTTTCACCCTTACCCCGATGTTGCCACCGCGGCGGTATGTTTTCTGTGGCACTTTCCGTCAACCGGGCTTGAACCCGGCTTCCCGGACGTTATCCGGCACACTGCTCTGCGGAGTTCGGACTTTCCTCCCGTCTTTCGACGAGCGACCGTCCGGTCCGGCTGCCAACGCTTTATTGTAACAGTCGGGAATCGGTCGTTGGTCGCTGGCCGTCGGCCTTTCGTCCTTGGCTTTTGGTCGCGATCCCCGGCGTCTCCGCAATGAAGGTTGGCCAAAGACCAAAGGCCAACGACCAAAGACCGCTCCTCAATTTGGCAAATTCTTATCCAGCTTCTGAATCTTCCAGAAAGCATTCGGCATACGCTCATTCACCGGCGGCAGCGGAGACAACTTCTGGTGTGGTTCGGTCTGATACCAGAAAGCTACGCTGGTGTAATCATCCTCGCGGTCGTTGGCGTGGCCATGTTCGATGGTGGCTCGCAATGACTTCTGAAAATAGATTGGGTCTTCGATGTGGAAGCGATACATGGTGTGGCTGCCCGTCCAATCCCGATTGCCCTGCTGCGAGTAACCGACGAACGGATAGTTGAACTCCTTTTGAAAGGCCCATGCATTGTTGAAGTAGTCTTCCATTCCGGTTCCGTTAATGGTGGCGCGCGTGGATTCTCCGTCAACAAAGAACATGTCGTCGCCTTCTCCCCACCATCCGGTTGAAAGGCCGAATACGTTCAGAATCGTTCCCACGTATTGACCTTTGCCCTTCGCCTCCATGAACACATAGTTATTCTTGCCGTCAACATTCTTGCGGCTCGATTCGGACTCGGGAACAGCGCGTGTGGTTTCATGTCTCCACTGAGTGTGAAAGCGCCCCTTGTCTGCCACGCTTCGCGCGTCGGAATACTCCTGGTAGTCGACGTGGAAGTAGAGATTCTTTACGTCCTGCGTCCCGTCGTTGGTCAGCGTGACACGTGCCCCATTGCCAAATGGCATTTCGAAGTAGCAGTTCATGGCACGATCCTGCACGGTGATGGGCAAAGACCACCATGAGTAATATTTCTGGCCATCGTCATTCACCTCGAATCCAGTACCAAAAAAATCTCCGATGGGGACCTCTACGCTAGGCTCAGTTTCTCCATCCCAGTACATGCGGAGCACTAACTCGCGTAAATGAAAAGGGCTGGGCGAGTTGATAGTGAACCAAATGTGCCGGATGGAGCCCGCGCCGCGAACGTCTGCGAGCGTGACTGTGGACTTAGCCTTCACCTCGACCCAGTCCGCGTTTCCACCCGACCGGTCAGCACTCGAAGCTCGCCGCGAAACTGCATCGGACAGCCTGGATAAACCGTCCAGCGGGCTGTTTTGCTGCCCGAAGGCCAACGTCGAAAGACACAGAAGAACGCCGACGATCGGAATCATAAATGTCCCTCCTGCAGGATTGCGGTACGAACCTTACCACAGCCACATGGTGTTATGTCTCTGGCGAATCGAGGACGGACTCGAGACGCACACTAAGAACCGTCGCAGAAAGGGCGGGTTTCTGCCATATCGATAACGCCGGACGCTACCTGCTAGACTTGAACCAGCCGCTGTTGCGGCCTGAAGGCTGAGGTCTGAAGGCCGAGGTCCGACGCCCGACCTTTTGCGCCCGCCCCATGACAACTCTCGAAGCCATCCGCATCGCACTGCTGTCTCTCTGGGCGAACAAACTTCGCTCAGCTCTCACTCTGCTCGGAGTGGTGATCGGCGTGGCTGCAGTGATCGCGGTTGTCACCTTCGTAAACGGAATCAACGGCTATGTGGCGGAGAAGATTTTCAATCTCGGTGCCGATGTTTTCATCATCAGCAAAGTCACTCCGGTCATCACCAACATCGACCAGTTGCTCGAGGGCCAGAAGCGCAAGGATTTGACCATGGAGGACTACCAGGCTGTACTGGAGTCCTGCAGGCATTGCGCCATGATTGGCGCCTCGACCATCAACACCAGCGGCCATGTGAGATATGGGGAAGAGTCCATCAGCGACACCTGGATTCGCGGGCTGACGCCCTCGATGGCTCCGATTCTCGATCTGGACCTTACCGCCGGCCGCATGGTCAACGAGAACGATGAAGAGAACCGTTCGCAGGTAGGCGTAATTGGCACCGACGTCGTGGACAATCTTTTCCCCACGGTCGATCCGCTGGGCAAGGAAATCCGCGTCGAAGGAGAAGTTTATCGGGTGATCGGCGTCGGGAAAAAACAGGGCACAACTCTCGGCCAAAGCCGAGACAACTATGTCGCTATCCCCATCACTACTTATTTGAAGCAATTCGGATCGCATACCAGTGTCCGCATTTCCGGCAAGGCGAATGGCGTAGGCTCCGGGCTGGAAGCGGCAATTGACGAGTCCCGCGCCGTCTTGCGTGCCCGGCGGCATGACCTTCCCGGCCGCCCTGACAGCTTTGCCGCCGAAACCAACGCCAGCTTCCTCAGCATCTGGTCAAACCTGAGCGGGACGTTTTTCATCGCTATGATTGCAATTGCGGCGATTTCGCTGGTCGTTGGCGGAATCGTGATTATGAACATCATGCTAGTTTCGGTGACCGAACGTACGCGCGAGATCGGCATTCGTAAAGCCATGGGGGCTCGCCGTCAGGATGTGCTGCTGCAGTTCCTGATCGAGTCAGGAACCATGGCGCTGGTAGGCGGTGTACTGGGCGTGCTGTTCGGGATCGCCTTCGCCAAGGGCATCACCGCGATCATCGGGATGCCTTCTGAAATCAAGCTGTGGGCGGTGGGGGCAGGTTTGCTTGTGTCGGCCAGCGTGGGCGTGTTCTTTGGTGTGTATCCAGCAAAGCGAGCGGCAAAACTGGAACCCATCGCCGCATTGAGATTCGAACTGTAGAGATTGAAATCGAGTAATCCGGCTATTGAGTAATTGTGAACCCAATGGGTTCACAATTACTCAATTACTAAATCACCCAATTTCTAAACTTCCCTATGTTGCGTAGACGTGATTACGGCGAAGTCGTCCAGATGGCTCTGGACACGATCCGCACTAACAAGATGCGGTCGGCTCTCACTGTGCTCGGCATCGTCATCGGTGTCGCGGTCGTGATCGGCATTTCTTCGGTGGTGCGCGGCTTGAATGACAACGTCAGCCAGGTGATCAGCAGCCTGGGGTCGAACATCGTCTTCGCATTTCACCAGCCCCTGACCTTCGGGCGGCCCACGGAAGAGATCCGCACGCGCAAGGAACTTACCTTCGAGGATTTCGAGGCAGTCCAGCAATTGCCCCACGCCAAGATCGCAACCACCGGGATGCGTTATTTCCGTCAGGAATTCGGCACTGGCACTTACGAGGTGAAATACAACGGGCGCAAGGCGAAGAATGTCGTCCTCGAGGGAGACACCGGCACCTGGAAAGATGTGTTTGACCTCGACGTCGCGGCCGGACGCTGGATGAACGAGACCGACGAAGAACATCATTCCCCTGTCATTGTTCTTGGCTCCGATACAGCCGAAGAGTTGTTCCCCATCGGACAGCCCCTGGGCAAGGAAATCAATATTGACGGTCAGCTTTTTACCGTGATTGGAGTCGCGGCCAAGCGCAAGAGCGTCTTCGCCGGAGGCAAGAATCCGGACGACAATATCGTCTACTTCCCCTTGAGCACGTTTCGCAAACTGCATCCCGAACTGAAACAATACTGGATCAGCGTCAAGGCTACGTCGCACGACGACATGCCCAAGCTCATCGACGAGATGCGCGAACTGCTGCGCCGCCGCCGCAAGGTCCCGTCCGCTAAGCCCGACAACTTCTCCGTATTCACCCAGGACTCGCTTTCCGACGTGTGGAACCAGGTTACTGGCGCAGTCTTTATCTTTATGTTCGCCGTATCGAGTGTGGGCTTGATCGTGGGCGGCGTCGGCGTAATGAATATCATGCTGGTTTCGGTGACGGAGCGGACGCGCGAAATCGGCGTGCGCAAAGCCATCGGCGCGCGCAAACGCGACATCCTGCTGCAATTCACGCTGGAAGCCATCACTCTGACCGCGTTAGGCGGCCTGCTGGGTGTATTTTTAGGGGCGGTCATCACTTGGACTATCCCGGCGATCTGGAGTTCGCTGCCGGCGCGCATGTCGCTTTTCTGGGCTACCTTTGGATTGGGAGCCGCCGTCGCCGAAGGCCTGCTGTTCGGCATTTATCCCGCATGGAAGGCCGCGAATCTCGATCCCATCGAGTCCCTGCGCTACGAATAACTTCCTTCGTGTAACTTAGTGTCCTTGGTGGTCGGTGGCTTTTCTTTAGCCACCAAGGGCACGACGTCACACGAAGGAATTCTCTGCGTGATTCATAGGATTGCCACGATGGCGGCGTTGGTTGCGGGGGCGATTGCAGCCTGTAGCGCTGGTTATTACGTGCTAAGTGTGTGGAGCGCGGCCAGGTTCTTGCGCGAGCGAAAGGCGGCGGAGGGCGCCCGCCCCACAGAGTCTATTCAGCCAGTCTCTATTCTGAAGCCGCTTAAGGGCACCGACCCTGAAATGTACGAGAGCTTCCGCAGTCACTGTCTGCAGGACCATCCTCAATACGAAATCATTTTCGGTGTGAGCGACTCCGTCGACCCAGCGTTGGAACTTGTCGAGCGCCTGAAATCGGAGTTCCCGAAACTTTCGATTCGCTGGATGGTCTGTACGAAGAAACTTGGCGCCAATACCAAGGTAAGCAATCTGGCGCAAATGTTGCCGGAAGCGAAATATGAACTGATCCTGGTCAGCGACAGTGACATTCGTGTTCAGCCCGACTACCTGCGCCGAGTTACGGCGCCGCTGGCTGATCCCAAAATCGGCATGGTGACGTGCTTATATCGCGGCGTGCCTGGCCGCACACTGGGATCGCGTCTGGAATCGCTGGGCATCAGCACGGATTTTTGCGCTGGAGTCCTGGTCGCGCGCGAGCTCGAAGGCGGCATTCATTTTGGACTGGGTTCAACTCTCGCATTCCGCAAGTTCGATCTTGAGTCCGTCGGCGGTTTCGAAGCGCTGGTGGATTATCTTGCCGACGACTACGAGATTGGCCGGCGCATTGCCGAGCAGGGAATGAAAGTCGACCTCTCTGACGTTGTCGTTGAGACCCATCTTCCGCCCTATACGCTGCGGCAGTTTGTGGACCATCAACTGCGCTGGGGCCGTACTGTTCGTGACTCACGCCGCTGGGGATATCTGGGCCTGGTTTTCACGTTCGGAATTCCCTGGGCGCTGCTGGCCCTGGTGCTGAGCTTGTTTCTGAATCGCGAAGTTCCGACCGCCTGGGCCCTGCTGGTCGCAGTCACCGGACTGCGGGGTGCTGTGGCGGTGCTCGCGGGATGGTTCGTTCTGCGTGATCGAATGGCGATGCGTCTTCTGCCGCTGCTACCGCTCCGCGACTCGGCGTCGTTGCTGGTTTGGATTGCCAGCCTTTTCGGTCACAAGGTGGTCTGGCGAGGCGATTCGTTCACTCTGAAAGATGGCAAACTTGCCCGCATTAACTCATGAATGTTGGATCTGAAAATGGGAAGGGCACGAGTTCACTCGTGCCACACAGAAATCTTGCCCGCGGCTTAAAAGACGCTGAGGTCTGATTTTGAAGCACCTCGCAGAATCAATGGAAAACTTGCGAGACCACGGCGGACAAGCGTTCCTCGGCGGCTGAAGCCGCCATCTTCCCGCATATTTCCGGCACGACTGAAGTCGGGCCCTTCCCGCCGCTCTACCTCGCGCATCCCCACAGCTCTACCCAACGCGTCCTCACAGCCCTTCCCAACGCATCCCAGCGGCCTTTGCTATTTACGCTCCCAGGCCTACAGCTTCGCCCCGACCGCACTCTCGGCCGCGCGATTTTGTGGAATGATTCTTCCACCCTTGCTGAACCTGTACGTTTCTCCGCGCCAGAAGAAGGTTCGACTGGTGAAGCTGCCCGCCCAGGTGAGGAAGCCCAGAAAATCGCGGACTGGATATAGCCACGACAGATACAACGCCCTGCGGTCGCCGATGACCGCCCAGCCAACCGCGATCGATTGGACTACCCGATTCACGAATGCCGCGGCAAACAGTCCAACTCCAAGAGCGCCATGCCCCGTTGCCGCACCGGCCACAAGTCCGAGAACTCCAAACGGAACCGCGTACGTCAATCCCGTGCCGATATGTCCCAGAGGACGCGAAAAGCGTGTGCTCTTCATCCAGCGCAACTGATCGCCCAGAGTTCTCCTCAGCGAGCGGGGGGTGAGCACATGCTGAATGATGTGATGGGAAAAAATAACCTTGTACCCCGCTGCCCAGATCAGGTTGCCCAGAACAAAATCGTCTGAATAGTAGTCCGCTGTCGCGGCAATGCCGCCAATTTTGTCGAGCGCATCATGCCGCAATGCCACTGCCGGACCCAGCGCGAAGCGGATCCCTTCCAGCATGTCCGCGACCATCACCCCGGAGGGCATCTCCACCGACATTCCCAGCGCCTCCAGCGTTGACCAGAAATCGCCGGCGGGCACTCCACGATAGGGACAGGTTATCAGGCCAATCTTGTTATTCAGCAACGTGGGAATCACCTCGCGTAAAAAATCAGGCGAAACCTGCACGTCGCTGTCGCTGATCACAAAGTAGTCGTTCGTCGAAGAAGGAATCATCTTGCTCAGCGAGAAGACCTTGGCATTGGGCCAGGTTGGCGGGCCCGATACGACGATGCGGCTCCTGACCTCGGGGTGTCGCTGTCGAATCCTTTCCGCCAATTGGAGTCCGGCGTCGCTGGAATCGCGAGCGCCGATAACAATGTCGAACGCGGGATAGTCCTGACGGAAAAAGCTTTCCAAATTTTCTTCCAGCTGCGCTTCTATCCCGTGTACCGGTTTGAATATGGTGACAGGCGGCAGGGAAGATGGGGGTGTGGCGAGCGCAGTCTTCCGTTCCGCACGCGCCGCCTGCCGCCATCGGAGCGCGGCCAGCAGAACCATGAGCAGAAAAATCGTGGAACTGCAAACACCCAGTATCGCGACGCCGAGAAGCACGTCCCAGGCCGCCGTGGCAGCGGTCACGGTGCCGGCTCTCGATTGACGGGGGTGAACAGGGCTGAAAGGCTCGGCGGATTCATCAGAATTCCGCCGCTAATTATACGGGAGTAACGGAGTGATCAGGAATCGCGGATCGCTAAACGGACGGCCGCAGCCGCCGGAACCAGGGCCTCAGCGTCGAGAATTTCGCGGATCTTATGAGCCAGGGTTCTCAGCGAGAAGGGCTTCTGCCGAATACGGAAGGTCATATCAATCGCGCCGTGGCGTTGAACCGTGGTTTGGGCATAGCCGGAAACGGGAAGGGCACGACGCCAGTCGTGCCGCCCGGATCGTCGAGTAAGCGCTTTAAGCCGCTGATCCCAATGTAGGCGCGAGCGTCCCGCTCGTGCTCCGCGGCATGGACTTGGGCTCCTGCCCCAAATGGGGAGGCGCGCGGCTCGCGGCTCGCGGAGAACTGGCTGCGGAGCTTCCCGGCATGAGAGTGTTGTTCGGCTGTGGGAGGCGAGCCTTTCCCTGCGTCCCACGATTCCGCGGGACGAATTACACTGAATGGTCCTCGGTTGCCACGACAATGGAAACCACTTTCTTTCGAGATCTCGCCTACGTCTTCGGTGCCGCCGTCGTGGGTGGTGGTGTGGCCAAAGCGTTGCGCCAGCCGCTCATCCTGGGATACGTCCTGGGCGGATTTCTCATCGGCCCATTTACCCCCGGGCCCACCCTCTCGCACGTCCATCAGTTTGAAGTGTTGGCCGAAATCGGCGTGATCCTCCTGATGTACTCGATCGGCCTGGAATTTTCTTTCGAAGAACTCTTGCAGGTGAAATGGGTGGCGATTCTTGGCGGGCCGCTGGGAATATTGCTCGCGGTAGGGCTGGGAGTGGTCGCGGGCTGGATACTGGGATGGAATACCGGTCAGGGAATGGCCGTCGGAGCGATTGTCTCGGTTGCCAGCACCATGGTCCTTTCCAGGCTTCTGGCTGACCGTGGTGAATTGCGCTCACCTCACGGCCACGTGATGATCGGCATCACGCTGGTGGAAGATCTTGCGGTGGTTGTGCTCACCGTTTTGCTTCCTTCGCTGGCGAATCTCAGTGGAGGACACTTTCTGACCCTTGGGATCGCTCTGGGCAAGGCGGTCTTGATTTTGACTCCGGTCATGTTCGTAGCCGCCAAACTGGTTCCACGCCTCATGACTCGAGTCGGACTCATGGGGAACGAAGAACTGTATCTACTGGTGGTGTTGGCTCTGGGATTTGCTACCGCTGCCGTGACCCAGGCGGTCGGCCTGTCGCTTGCTTTGGGGGCGTTTCTGGCTGGCCTGATTGTCAGCGAGTCCGGCACCACCCGCAAGATGCTCGACATGCTACTGCCTCTGCGCGACGCCTTCGTCGCCCTGTTTTTTGTCACCATCGGTGTCCTGGTGGACCCCCGCGTACTGATCTCCAAACCTTCACTGTGGGGCACGATTGTGATTCTGACCATGCTTGGAAAATTCGTGGTTTGGACCGCGGTGGTCTGGTTGTTTCGGTATCCACCACGAACCGCTTTGCTGGTCGGCCTGGGACTTACCCAGATCGGCGAATTCTCTTATGTTCTTGTCGGCGTCGCCCGCGATGCGAAGGTCGTAACCGACGACGTCTACCACGCAACGCTGGCAGCGTCCGTCATCACTATTCTTCTAAATGGCTTATTAATGAGAGCCTTGCCGAGGAGGGCGGTTACCGCGGCTTAAACCGTCCGGATCAGGCCTGAAACCAGCACACATGCCGCATCATCCGTTATTCTAGTAGCAGATATATGGCCACCCGAACTAAAACTGCCAGTGAAACTGCCGTCGTCGAAATTCTGGAGGATCCAAACTCGGACCGCGAGCGCGTTTTCGATCCTTTCCGCCATTGGGGATACCTCGAGGCTGATCTCGATCCGCTGGGTTTCCTGCCGCATGTGGAGCATCCTGAATTGCGTGTCGATGGTGAGCTCGCACAGGAAGCCCGGCGGGTGTATTGCGGAACCGTCGGCGCCGAGTTCATGCACATTACAGACCCCGCGCGGCGGCGCTGGATTCAGGAGCGCCTGGAAGGCCCTCAGGCTCCGGTTGATCAGCAACACGTTCTCGACCAGTTGATTCGCGCCGATCTCTTCGAACAGGTGCTGCAGCAGCGTTATCTTGGCAACAAGCGATTTTCTCTCGAGGGCGTCACCGCTCTCATCCCCATGGTGGACGAGATTCTCGACGCTTCCGGCCAGCGCGGCGCGGTAAATCTGGTCATGGGCATGAGCCACCGCGGCCGCCTGAATGTAATTGTGCACATCGCCCGGCGCGCGCCCGAGGAGGTCTTTGCCGGCTTTGAGGATGTTGACCCGCGGAGCGTTCTGGGCAGCGGCGATGTGAAATATCACATGGGCGCGACCGGCGAGTACGTCACTCGCTCGGGCGCAAAGGTTCAGATCCACCTGGTGTCCAATCCCAGCCATCTGGAAGCGGTCGATCCGGTGACGGTGGGACGCACCCGCGCCAAACAGGATCGTGATGGAGAACACGGCTGGGAGAAATACATACCTCTGCTGGTCCACGGCGATGCTGCATTCGCGGGCCAGGGAATCGTGGCCGAGACCCTCAATCTTTCCGACCTGAAAGGCTATGCGGTCGGTGGAACCATCCACATCATCGCCAACAATCTTCTTGGTTTTACGACCCTTTACAACGAAGAACATTCATCCCGTTTTTCGGCGCAACTGGCCCGCCGGCAATCGATTCCAATCTTCCACGTCAACGCCGAAGATGTGGACGCGGTGGTTCGAGTCGCCCGTCTCGCTGTCGAGTACCGTTACGCCCACAAGGGCGACGTCGTCATCGATTTGATCGGCTATCGCCGCCATGGCCACAGCGAAGTCGACGATCCAACCGTAACTCAACCTCTGTTGTACCGGGCGATCAAGGATCACCCGCCGTTGTGGGAAATCTACGCCGAAGATACCAGCGCTGAGAATGTGAAAGGCCGGGTGGAAGAAATTCGCGCTGAATTCGAAGCCGCGCAGAAAAAGGCGAAATCGGTCCGCAAGAAACCCGTGCTTCGCGCGTTGCCCAGGTATTGGGACAACTACTATGGCGGGCGCTATAAGCCGGAGTATGAAGTTGATACGGGCGTCTCCGCCGAAGAGCTGAGCGAAATTACTGGGAAACTCACGACCTTTCCCGAGGGATTTCATATTCATCCCAAGGTGCAGAAGCTGCTCGAACAGCGGGCGGAGATGGGCGCAGGCAAACGTCTGGTGGATTACGGCATGGCGGAAGCACTGGCTCTCGGAAGCCTGGCGAAGGCTGGTGTCCCCATCCGCTTCAGCGGTCAGGATACCCGTCGCGGCACCTTCAACCAGCGCCACTCGGTGCTCCTTGATATCGAAAACGAACAGGAATATGTGCCGCTGGAAAACATCGCGCCCGGTCAGGCCCGATGTGAGATCTACAACTCCACTCTCTCCGAGGCTGGCGTGATGGGATTCGAGTACGGCTACAGCCGTGACTATCCCGAGGCGTTAGTGATGTGGGAAGCCCAGTTTGGCGACTTCGCCAATGTCGCGCAGGCAGTGATCGATCAGTTCATCAGCGCCGGCGAAGATAAGTGGGGACTGCTGTCAGGACTTGTTCTGCTGTTGCCGCATGGACACGAAGGCCAGGGGCCGGAGCACTCCAGCGCCCGCATTGAGCGCTTTCTGCAACTCGCCGCCCGGGACAATTTCCAGATCTGCCAGCCGTCGAACGCGGCGCAATATTTCCACTTGCTGCGGCGGCAGGCATTGCGTCACTGGCGCAAGCCGCTCGTGGTGTTCACCCCCAAGAGCATGTTGCGCCACCCCGACGCATCGTCGCCGATCAAAGATTTCACGCACCAGCGTTTTCTACCGGTTTTGCCGGATGCCGGGGTAGCTGAAGGCGAAATCGCCGGCGTGAGCAAGATCCTGCTTTGCACCGGCAAGATCGGCCACGAATTGCGTGCCGAGCGCAAGAAGAGAAAGGACACGTCGACCGCGATCATATTCGTCGAACAGATTTATCCATTCCCGGAGAAAGAACTCGAACGCATATTCGCGCAATACCCCTCGGCCCGGGAGATTGTCTGGGTCCAGGAAGAACCGGCTAACATGGGTGCACTCTTTTATGTGCTTCCACGTCTGCGCCGAATCGCAGGAGATCGTCCAGTCCTTTCGATAAAACGTTCCGCCAGCGCCAGTCCGGCAACGGGCTCAGCCAAAGCCCATGAAGTCGAACAGAAGACTCTGGTGACGTTGGCCCTCACGACAAAAAGCTAACCGCGCCACTTCTCACGTGGAGACAGCCGCCCTCGGCTGTCCAGCGGAGCGAAGCTCCGCAGTAGTAGCCCCTGCTTGAAATCCCGGCCCTGCAAATGAGGCGTCATGCTGAGCTTTGGAAGCATCTAGCGCGCAGCGGATATGCTTTAACGGTAGAATTCCGGATCGCGCAAGATTCCTTTGGCGTCGCTCAGGGCAGGCTCTCTTCGGAACTGAATCGTTCAGGATGACTCCATCGAGCCATCGATTGCAAAGTGAGCCGCCACCGCTTGGCCTTGTTTCCATCCATAGTGTTAATCTTCCCGATTAAACCCTGATGCCCCGCCGCTCCCAACCTTCGCTCCTCCATGTCGCCATCGACACAGGCGGCACCTTCACAGACTGCGTCTGGCGAGAGCGCGGCCAACTGCGAATGCTCAAAGTTTTCTCGACTCCGGCCGATCCATCCCAGGCAATCATCGAAGCGCTGGCGGAAATTAGCGGACGCAATCCGGTGATTCTGTTGCACGGCACGACAGTCGGTACGAACACTCTTCTGCAACGCAAAGGCGCGCGCGTGGCTTTGGTTACCACGGCAGGTTTCGAAGATGCCATCGAAATCGGCCGCCAGGCCCGCCCTAAACTCTACGATCTGTTTTTCGATCGTATTGAGCCTCTGGTTCCCGCCGAATTGCGTTTCGGAGTCAACGAGCGCACCGCCAGTGATGGAAAGGTCCTCCAGGCTCCTTCCCGGCAGGATTTGGAATCGCTGATACCCAGGATTGTCGACAGGCACCCCGGGGCAATTGCCATTTGTCTTCTGTTCTCATTCGCAAATCCGAAGACTGAGAACACGGTTGCGGCGGCGCTGAAAACTCTGGGCCTCCCGCTTTCGGTCTCACATCGGATTCTTCCCGAGTTCCGCGAATACGAGCGCACCAGCACGGTGGTGGTAAATGCGTACCTGCAACCGGTGATGCAGCGCTATCTCAAGAGCCTCGAAGGCCGTGCCCGAAAGTCTCACCAGTCCGGCGCCAGCCACTCACGAATCTTCGTGATGCAGTCGAGTGGCGGAATCACCAGCCTGGCATCCGCGGCGCGCGAACCCGTGCGTACCGTGCTCTCCGGGCCCGCCGGCGGCGTCGTCGGCGCTGCGTCCATGGCTCGCCGCAGCGGGTTCGATCGGATTATTTCCTTCGACATGGGCGGCACCTCTACCGACGTGGCGCTGATCGATCGCGAAATCCAGCCTGGCAGTCAGGCTGAGATTGCCGGCTTGCCGGTTGGCGTGCCCATGCTCGACATTCACACCGTTGGCGCCGGCGGAGGTTCCATCGCCCGCTTCGACGCCGCCGGAGCGCTTCGCGTGGGTCCTGAGTCCGCCGGAGCCGATCCCGGACCGATCTGTTACGGGCGCGGCGCCCAGCCGACGGTTACCGACGCCAATCTGCTTCTCGGTCGCCTGCAACCGCAACAATTTCTCGGCGGAGACTTTACCCTCGACCTGGAACGAACACGCCGTCTTGTAGCCGAGTGGCTCAAGAGGCAGGCGGTCAAGTTCACCACCGAAGAGTTCGCAGCCGGCGTGATCCGCGTAGTCAACTCGACGATGGAGAAAGCCATCCGCGTCGTATCCGTCGAACGCGGTTACGATTCACGCGACTTCACTTTGGTTGCGTTCGGCGGAGCCGGCGGACTGCACGCCTGCGAACTGGCGGAAGCGTTGAGCATCCCGCGTGTGATGATCCCAGCGTTGCCTGGAGCCCTTTCGGCCTTCGGAATATTGGTCAGCGACGTGGTGAAAGACTATTCACGGACGGTACTCTGGCGGGTTGAAGCCGGGCTGCCGAAGAACCGCCTCGAGCCGGAATTCGCGAAGCTGCGCCAGCGAGCCGAAGGCGATTTCCGCAACGAAGAATGGCCGGGCGCAATCACCCACCGGCGGAGCGTGGACGTGCGCTATCAGGGCCAGGGCTACGAACTGAACATTCCATACACGGGAAACCTGACCCACGACTTCCGCCGCGAACACCAGCGGCGCTATGGCTATAGCTATCCCGATCGAAACCTCGAGCTGGTGACGCTCCGCCTGCGCTCCACCATCAGATCCGCGACCAGCCAGGTAAGGACGCCGGCAGCCAGCCGTCCACGCCGTGTAACGCTCGATGGTGCACTACCACAGCGCGCCCCAGTTTCTTTCGCTGGAAAGAAGCAGACCACCACCATTCACTCTCGCGACTCAATGCAAATCGGACAGAGGTATCCGGGCCCATCGGTGGTCACGGAATACAGCGCTACCACGGTTGTTCCCAAGGGAAGACGCTTTTGGTTGGACAGGTGGGGAAATTTGTTGATCGAGCGAGGTGACTTCTATTGATCACCGGGTCCGCCTTAGGCCGCTCCGATAAACCAAGCCGGATGCCGTAGAGACGCAGCTTGCTACCTCTCTACGGCAAACTCTGCCGAGATCAGCCAATCTCCCCGACAAACTAGGTTCTCCAGCCAAACCCCCGCTACAATACTGACCATGAAACCCAGCATATTTGTGGTCGAAGACGACCCGGACATTTCCCGTCTGGTTCGCCATCATCTTGAGGCGGACGGATTTGCGGTAAAGATATTTCCCACCGGAAATACCGTCATCGCCGATTCGGAGCGGCAGAGGCCCACGCTTTTCATCCTCGACATTATGGTTCCGGGGAAAGACGGCCTCGAACTGTGCCGCCAGATCCGGCAAATTCCCGCGCTCGCCGCCACACCGGTAATTTTTCTGACCGCGAAAAGCGGGGAAGCCGACCGTATTCTCGGCCTTGAACTCGGCGCCGACGACTACATACCGAAGCCGTTTAGTCCGCGTGAACTGGTGGCGCGCGTCAAGGCCGTTCTGCGACGCTTTGAACGGCCATTGTCACAGGCGCCGGTCAAGATTGGCGACATCGAAATCGATCCCAGCGCCATGACGCTCACTGTTCGCGGAAGCCTGGTGACTACCACTGCAACCGAATTTCGCCTGCTGGACTATTTCGCCCGTCACATCGGTCGAGTTTTCACTCGCGACCAGCTGCTTGACTCTGTCTGGCGTGACACGGCATACGTGACACCCCGTTCCGTGGATGTCTACGTGCGCCGAATTCGCGAGAAGATCGAGCCCGACCCCGAAAACCCGCGCTACCTTAAGACCGTTCGTGGCGCCGGTTATCGCTTTGAGGCTCCGAAGTGAGGAATCGCATCTTCCTGAAGCTGATGGCCGCCCTCGCGCTTGTGATCGCGGCGGCCACAGTAACACTTGATGTTTCCATTCGCCATGCCTGGGAGGACTCATTACGCCAGGAAATCGAACGCAACCTGCGGCAAAAAACTCAAATGTTTGCCGACCGCGTGAACGCGGTTCGTGACTCGCCTTCGGCTTCGTGGCAGGACATCGTGTCGCAGGCAGCACAAGCGGCGGGCGCTCGCGCCACAATCATTGACGCCCGCGGAAGGGTGCTCGCGGACTCCGAATCCGATACGGCGTCCATCGAGAATCATGCCGCCCCGCCAGAATTTGCCGCCGCTCTGAAGAATCAACCTGGCACTGACACCCGACAAAGCCAAACTGTCGGTGTTCCGTTTCTTTACGTCGCGGCTCCGGTTTCGGGTGGTGCGGTTCGCCTTTCGTATCCTCTTTCCAGCGTAGCCGCGGTGCTGGTGCGCGTCCGCCACACCCTGTTGTTGAGTTCCGTATTGGCTTTTGTTGTCGCTCTGTTGATTTCCGCAGTGGTAGCGCAACTGACCGCGCGCCGCCTGGGTAAAATTGTGCAATTCGCCGACCGCATCGCCGCCGGAGACCTGACCGCGCGCATCGACGAAGAGTCCGGAGACGAAATTGGTCAGGTGGCCGGTTCACTCGATAAGACTGCCCGCCATCTGGAGGAAAGCTTTGCAGCCTTGCAAACCAGCCAGCGTCAGTTGGAAACCCTGCTCAACAGCATGCAGGATGCTGTCGTCGCGGTCAGCGCCGACCATCGCGTGCAATGGGCGAACCAGGCAATGGACAAGCTTGTGCCGCAGCACTCCCGCAAGAATGCGCTCCTGGTGGAGACGGTCCGCGATCCCGATTTCCTGTCTGCGGTTCATGAGGCCAGTGAGTTACGCAAAGTATCCACTGCGCGGGCCGCATCGATTCTGCCGGGCCACGCCTTTGATGTGACTGCGGCGCCCATGCCCGGCGGCGGAGCAGTCGCGGTACTGCGGGACCTGACTGAAACTGAGCGGGTCGAAAAGACGCGCCGCGATTTCATTGCCAACGTCTCGCACGAGTTGCGCACGCCACTGACCTCCATTCAGGGCTACACCGAGACCCTGCTCGACAGCGCGCCGGAAAATAACCACGCAAGGGAATTTCTCGAAATAATACGCAAGAGTGCGCTGCGCATGTCTCGTCTGACGGAAGATCTGCTCACCCTGGCAAGGGTCGAATCCGGCGAACAGCGCTTTGACATTGAATCCGTCGCTCCTTCCGACTTACTGCAGGAGGCGGTGCAAAGTTTTCGCGAGCTGGCGCGGGCGCAAAATATCGAATTAAGGGTCGAGGATACCGCGCAGACCCTCGTGGGCGCTGATTCTGAGGCCATCCATCAGGTTTTTTCCAACCTCGTAGACAATGCTCTTAAATACGCCGCGTCAGGTGGCCGCATCATCCTGGGTGCTCGTCCGGCGCCGCATGCTGTTGAATTCTACGTGCGGGATTTCGGCCCCGGCATCCCCTCCGAACACCTCGCGCGATTGTTCGAGCGCTTCTACCGGGTCGACAAGGCCCGTTCCCGCGAATCCGGCGGCACCGGCCTGGGACTGGCAATCGCCAAACACATCGTGCTCGCCCATCGAGGCACCATCCGCGCCGAAAGCGAACTCAACCACGGATCCACGTTCCTCTTCACCCTGCCCCTCGCCGAATAGTCACCAAAGGCCACGTACGGGGAGTCTCGCCTGCCCAGCCGAGCATCGCTCCGCAGGTCTTCTCGCCCTGCTTTCGGTCCCAACAAATTCACAGCCCATTAACCAAACCCTTGAAAAAACAACATATGCTCCGTTATTGACTATCAATGCCAATAGCGGCAAGTCGAGAAGCAGCCCGAGTCAGCTGCGGCCATCCCGGGTTTCCTCCGGAAGGAATGTGCCTATGAGTACGGCCATCTTGCGAAGTCCCGAACCGGAGTCTCCTTACGCTCACCTGGTGAAGCACACCATCGATGCCTGCCGGGTGGCAAAGGAAGCCGCCGCGACCGCGGCCGAGGGCATTGCCACGGCGTCGACCGCACTCTTGAATACTCTCCGCGAACGCGAGAAAGAACTCGACCGGCTGGACATGGAAATAGACGCGGGTGTGACCCAGATCATCACTCAGGTCAGCGAATCGGAAGCCCGCGAGCTGCTGGCGTGCATGAAGTTCATGATCAGCCTGGAGCGCATAGGGGACCTTCTGCTGAGTTTTTCCAGCAGTGCGCAGTCCGTCTGTTCCCGACTTGATCCGGAGGACATTCGTGACCTCACTCACATGGCTACCGTCCTGGAGAAGATGCTGGCGGATGCCGGAACCGCCTTCTCCACTCGCGACGTCAAAAAAGCCGTGGACGTGCTTCGTGCCGATGCTGAAATCGACCGTTTGCGAAATCTGATTTTTCTTCGCCACATCGAAAACCCAGAAAACCTGCAACGCCACGCCAGCCTCCAGGTCATTTTCATGACGCAATCCCTCGAGCGCGCCGGAGACCACGCCAAAAATCTCGCCGAGGAAGTCTGCCACTTCGTTAGCGGCCACACCGTTCGCCACGTTCTGATGACGTACGACAAGCCGATCGAACAGATGTTTCTGGATTGGTTGCGCGCCCGCGAAGATCACTAGACGCCATCCGATTTTCGGGAAGGGCACGGCTTCAGCCGCGCCGCCAGGATCCGAAACGGTACGGGAAGGGCACGGCTTCAAAGCCGCGCCACAAACCCTGCTAAACGACGTGGCTTCAGCCACTGAGGTTCGCACTCTCGAGGGAGCGCAAGCTGTCCTGAGTCCCTAAAGCGCAAATACTCTTTCCCGCAAGGCCTTGCGATATCCGTCACAGCCATCCGCTTGCCTTCACAACTAAAATCCATACCCGCGCAACATGTTCTCCGGACGCCTCACTCATGCCGCCATACGCATCCTCGACTGAATGACGGTCAAGACATTGCCTGCGGATGAAGGGCCAGACCGCCTGCGTACCGGCCGTCGCGGAAAGGAAAGGCAGGGATACATCATGGTCGCCCGCAATTTCCGTACGCGTAATCGTCGTGGCGAGATCGACCTGATCGGTTGGCACGAGGACGTGTTGTGCTTCGTCGAGGTGCGGAAGCCGTCGTGGATCGCGACAAACGGCGTGAACCTCTCGCCGTTGCCCGGGAATACCTGCGTCACTTGCCGGATTCGTGCCAGTGGCGCCTCGAAGTCATCAGCGTGTATTATGACCAGCAATCAAGCAAGCCGCAGATTGAGCTGTTCCAGAACATTCCCCACGTAGCGTAAAATGACTTCTTTTGCGGCGGGCATGATTCGCCGAAAGGACTGAGTTGCCTGAACTTAGAAAAGACCCGATCGTGGGCCGCTGGGTCATAATTTCCACCGACCGGGCAAAACGTCCGTCCGACTTTGTTCGTGACGAAGTTAAGATCAGGGGTGGGTTTTGCCCTTTTTGTTACGGAAACGAGTCCAAGACTCCACCCGAGATCCAGGCCTACCGTCCAAATTCCAACGGCGGACCTCCGCCTCAGCGTGATTCCCCGGGCTGGACGGTTCGTGTGGTTCCCAACAAATTCCCCGCGCTCGGTATCGAGGGTAATCTCAACCGTCAGGCCGACGGAATGTTTGATCGGATGAATGGCATCGGGGCTCATGAGGTCATCATCGAAACGCCCGACCACAGTGCCAGTCTGGCCAACCTTCCGCCCAAACGCATCGAAGACGTGCTCTGGACATTTCGCGACCGTATTCTCGATCTCAAGAAAGATCGTCGCTTCAAGTACGTTCTCATCTTCAAGAATCACGGCGAGGCTGCGGGAGCCTCGCTCGAGCACGCGCACTCGCAACTCATCGCGCTCCCCATTCTCCCTATTTACGTCACCGAAGAGATCGAAGGCGCCAAGGAGTACTACATCTACAAGGAGCGTTGCGTATTCTGCGACATTATCCGGCAGGAAACCGAAACCGGCACGCGCGTGGTCGCGGAAAACAAGGACTTCCTCACCCTCGCTCCGTACGCGCCACGCTTCCCGTTCGAGACGTGGATATTGCCCAAGCAGCACGAGTCAGCCTTCGAAAATTCTTCCACCCACATGTTCGAGAATCTGGCGCGGGCGATAAAGACCCTGCTCATGAAGGCTGAGCGTGTGCTGGACAATCCACCCTATAACCTTGTCATCCATACGTCGCCGGTGCAGGACCCCACGAACGATCACTATCACTGGCACATCGAGTTCATGCCCAAGCTCACCAAGACCGCAGGATTCGAATGGGGGACAGGCTTCTACATCAATCCCACGCCGCCGGAAGAGGCGGCAAAGTTTTTGCGGGAAGCCAGGATAGAAGAGCCGGCGAAAATCACCTAAACAGAATTATTGTAGAGACGTAGCTCGCTACGTCTGGTGTTTGCCGGTCCTGAGATGTAGCAGGCCACGTCTCTACAAACCCGATTCAATGGAACTGATTCAACGGAGGCATGATGCGACGTCTGCTATCGTCTTTCTTAATCCTCTTTGCTGCTTGTTCCGGCCACGCGGCCGCGGGTCCTTCTCCGCTGATCAACAACGTATCCAGCCGTACCACGATCAGCCTGAATGGCTCCTGGCACTTCATCGTCGACCCTTTTGAAACCGGCCTTAGGGCTCGCTTTTACACCAAAGCCAACCCCAAGGACAAAGACAGCAGGCAGGTCATTGAATACGATTTCGATAGATCAGACACCCTGAATGTTCCGGGCGATTGGAACACACAGAAAAAAGAACTGTTCTTTTATGAGGGCCCGATCTGGTACGAGAGATCGTTTTCCTATCACAAGCGGGAACACACTCGGGTCTTCGTCAACTTCGAAGCCGCGAACTACTTCAGCCGCGTCTACCTCAACGGGGAGGCCCTGGGAGAGCATGAAGGCGGCTTCACCCGCTTCGACTTCGAGGTGACCGGCAAGATTCGCGAGGGCGACAATTTCATCGTGGTGGAAGTTAACAATGCGCGCCGTCCCGACGCGGTGCCATCCCTAAACTCCGACTGGTGGAATTATGGAGGGCTTACACGCCATGTCACGCTGGTAGAGGAGCCTGAAACCTTCATCCAGAATTACTTCATCCAGCTGGCAAAAGGTTCGAGCCGGGAAATTGCCGGCTGGGTACAACTGGACGGTCCCGCCGCGGACCGGCAGGTCACACTGGAAATCCCCGAGGCCGGAATCAGGAAAACCGTTGCCGCAGATGCGGCGGGCCGCGCTGATTTCCATCTCCCCGCCAAACTCGAGCTGTGGTCGCCCAGGTACCCCAAACTTTACGACGTCACGCTCTCGGCCGGCGAAGACAAGGTGCGAGATACGATTGGCTTCCGCACCATCGAAACTCACGGCACCCAGATTCTGCTGAACGGAAAGCCCATCTTCCTGCGCGGTATCTCCCTGCATGAAGAAGCGCCCATCCGCGGTGGCCGGGCGTTCAATCAAAAAGACGCTGAGACACTCCTGGGATGGGCCCACGAACTGGGCTGCAACTTCGTCCGCCTGACGCATTACCCTCACAGCGAAAATATGATCCGTCTGGCCGACCGCATGGGCCTGATGGTGTGGTCTGAGATTCCGGTTTACTGGGATATTGACTGGCAAAATTCCGCCACACTGCAAAATGCTAAAAACCAGCTTCGCGATATGATCGCTCGCGACCACAACCGAGCCTCTGTCGTCCTCTGGTCGTTGTCCAACGAAACTCCGGTCAAACCCGAGCGCACTACATTCCTGCGTCAACTTGCAGAGACTGCCCGACAACTCGATTCAACCCGGCTGATCACTTCCGCACTGAATCACGTGGACGAGGCTGGCCCTGACACCCGGGCGCTCAACGATCCAGTGGGCGAGTATCTCGACGTCATCGGATTAAACGAATATCTGGGATGGTATTGGGGACGCCCTGAAGACGCCGACCGCATGCAATGGAAAATGGCATGGGACAAGCCGCTGATCATGAGCGAGTTTGGCGGCGAAGCTCCCTACGGCAGGCACGGCGCCGCGGACGAACGCTGGACCGAAGAGTACCAGTCCAGTATCTACCAGCATCAGATCGGGATGCTGAAGAAAATCCCTTCGCTCGCGGGCCTCTCACCCTGGGTCCTGATGGACTTCCACTCCCCGCGTCGCATGCTGCCGGGGATTCAGGATTACTACAACCGCAAGGGCCTGGTTTCAGATCATGGCGAGCACAAGCAGGCGTTTTACGTGTTGCAGAAGTACTACAAGGAACTCGAATCTACAAAATGATCAAGCTTCCTTAAAAAGTGTGGTGGGGGAAGGGCACGACTTCAGTCGTGCCGCAAAGTCCGCAATGGACGTGCGACTTAGCCGCTGAGGTTGGCTGTCAAGCCTGCGTACGGTCCAGAAACTCCGAGTGCCATGCCATCTGTATGGCTTCCAGCTTCCCCTCATTCGACTTCCTGGGGTCATCCTTGAACTCGGGCAGCTCGATCACCAGCCGATGCAGATCCGTAAACCGCACCGCCAACGGATCCGTTTCAGGATGCTTCTCAGAGAGCAGGATTCCGATGTCTTCAGGATCGTCCCATGTCAGTTCTTTCGGCATGATGCTCCTTGGTCATTCGTCGTTAGTCATTGCGTTGGCCAAAGACCAGCGACTATTGACCGACGACTGTTCTAATGTTCTTCCGATACGTAGTTCCGGTTCCACGCCGGAATCTCGACGATCACTTTGCCAGGCCTGGTAATCACCGCCTGACAACCGAGTCGGGAGTTTAACTGTAAATCGGCGGCCATGTCCAGCCGGTCGGCTTCGTCGTCGTCCATTTCAGAAATGTTTTCGGCGCCTTCCTTCACCCAGATATGGCAGGTAGTGCAGGCACAATTGCCGCCGCAGGCATGATCGAGCCGGACGCCATAGTTCAGCGCCACGTCCAGCAGCGATTCCTGTTTTCCATGGTCCTTGTAAGGCAGCTTGCCATGCTCGAACTGCACTGTCTTGCCCTCGGGAAGAAACGTGATTTGCACCGTATTCTCGCCCGGAGCCTCAACCGTAGCTGTTCCCGCGCCCTGATTTTTCTCTTCTGCCATTCCTGCTCCTTGTGTAGCGCCGGCGTCACGCCGGCATCTTGCCCTCGCCGGGCTGAAGCCTCTGATGCAAATATGTCTTGAATTGCAGCGCTAAAAGCGCTGCTCCACCCAAAACCTTACTCAAATTCCGCCTTAGCCATAGGATGCGGCGCATCCGGCCCCTCGCCCATATCGGCCTCATCCATAGTCTTGCCTTTGAGCGCGGTAGAAACGGCACTATCCATCATCAGTTCCGCCAGCCGCATGGTGCCCTGGTTCAAGGCGTCAATGGCGGTGCGGATCGCCTGGTAGTTATCGCCGGAAGTCACCTGGCTAAGTGCCTTCTCCAGCTTTGCGACCTTTTTCTTCTCATCGCTGGTGAGCTGGCCCCATGCCGGACTCTTCCTGCCTTTTTCCAGCGCGGCCGTAATCGTGCCGGCTTCGTTGCGTGCTTCAATGACCTGGCGCTGGCGAAAATCTTCTTCTGCTGAATCGAATGAGTCGAGAATCATGTTCTCGACCTGCTCGTCGGTCAGACCATAACTGGGTTGCACTTGTATCTCCGCGGCCTGGCCGCTGCGCTGTTCCCGCGCGGAAACGTGAAGAATGCCATTGGCATCGATCAGGAACCTAACTTCCACCCGTGGTATTCCAGCCGGCATCGGAGGAATTCCCCTCAGGTCAAAGCGGGCCAGTGACCGGCAATCCTTCGCCAGTTCTCGTTCACCCTGCAGCACGTGGATCGCAACATTCGCCTGCCCATCCACCTGAGTGGTGTAATGCTGCGTCGCCGAGGCCGGAATGGTCGAGTTGCGCAGGATAATCTTGTCGGTCACTCCGCCTGCGACTTCGATTCCCAGCGACAAAGGCGTCACATCGAGCAGCAACATATTTTCGGTGGCTTCGGAGCCGCCGGAAAGAATGTTGGCCTGCACCGCCGCGCCCAACGCCACAACTTCATCGGGATTCAAGTCAGTGTGCGGCTTGCGCTGGAATAACTCTTCCACCAGCGCACGGACTTTGGGAATCCGGGTGGAACCTCCGACCAGCACCACTTCGTCAATCTGCGCCGGCTTCAGACCCGCGTCTTTCAGGGCCTGCTTGCAGGGGCTGGTTGTACGGTCAATAATCGGCTGGATCAGTTGTTCGAACTGTTCTCGCGTGATCCCCCGCAAGTAGTGCCTGCCATCGGGCAGTTCAACCTCAAGTTTGGCCGCCGCCTGGGCCGACAGCGCGATCTTGGCCTCGATCACCGCCTTGCGAATGGTTGCCACCACTTCGCCGTTGCGAGAAACATCCAGGCCCATATCGCCGCGAATGTCGTCGAGCGCGATCCTGATCAGCAGGTTGTCGATATCGTCTCCGCCCAGATGCGTGTCGCCGTTGGTGGCAATGACTTCGAAAATCCCGTCATGCAATTTGAGAATGGAAACATCGAAGGTGCCGCCACCCAGGTCGTAAACCGCGACGATTCCGTTTTGCTTCTTGTCCAGTCCGTAGGCCAGGGAAGCGGCGGTCGGTTCATTCACCAGTCGCAGCACTTCCAGCCCGGCAATGCGCCCAGCGTCTTTCGTAGCCTGGCGCTGGGCGTCGTTGAAATAGGCGGGGACAGTGATCACCGCTTTCGTCACCGGCGCATTGAAGAAGCGCTCTGCATTTCTCTTTAACTGCCGCAGCACGAAGGCCGAAATCTCAGGCGGAGTAAAAGTCTTTTCTCCCAACCGGATGCGCAGAACCTCACCGGCTTCGAGATCATCCGCCAGTTGGAAGGGAAACAACTTCAACTCTTCCCGGATATCTTCAATACCGCGCCCCATCAGCCGCTTGATCGAGTAGACGGCGCGCTCCGGAGTTTCAATCAGATACTTTCGAGCCGCGTTCCCGACAATGATCTGATCGTTCTCGTCCCGCGCCACGACCGATGGAACAAGGTTCAACCCATCTTCGCCAGGTATCACGACAGGGGTGTCCCCCTGCATGAAAGCCACCAGAGAGTTGGTGGTTCCGAGATCGATTCCGACGATGCGATCAGTGCTCATAACGAAATCGCTAGTTCCCCAGCGCTTCATTCACATCCCTAAGCAGATTCCTGATATAGCTGCGGCGGTTCAGCAGATCGACCATTGCATCCAGCGCTTGCCTTCGTGCCGGGCCGTCTTTGGCGTCCACGGCCGAATCCCACTGGTTCCAACGTCCTTTGAGCTCTTGTGACAGCTCTTCATATTTCTGCTCAAATGCCGCTCGATGGCCTTCCAGATCCTTTACCAGCGCGGGATCGTCTTCGCCCATCTTTTTGTTCGTGCGCGCTTCTTCCAGTTGCACGTTCAGCTCGAACACTTCTTCCAGAAGATCGGGAGGCACAATCTGCTTCTTGACTTCGCCGGCGGCACGCGCCTTTTCGGTAGCGCTCTTTGACTGCTCTTCCAGTTCGACGCCTTCGAGTCCTAACAGATACTGGGTGCGCCTGATGGGATCTTTCAAAGTCCGGTAAGCATCGTTGAGCAGCGAACTCTGTTCCAGGCTCCACTCCTGCTCGCGCTTGTCCGCCCGGGCATTCAGGTCCGGATGCAGCTTCCGGCTCAATTCGTAAAACTCCCGCTCCAGCCGCGGAACATCCAGCTCCAGTTTTCGCGGCATTCCAAAGAACGCAAAGTAGTCCACCGGAGCAGGCGGTTGCACCTTGCCGCAGGCATGACAAAAGTGCGCGGCGCGCATATCACCGCATGACCAGCAACTCGAAGTGGACGTTTCAATTGCCATGATGGGAATTAAGTACCATGTGGGAGCAGCCGCCCTTGGCTGTCCAGCGGAGCGAAGCTCCGCAGTGTTGCTGCCGGCAAAACCTGTCGAGCCTTGCTCGACCGGACAGCCGAGGGCAGCCGTCCCCACGTGGCCGCAAGAAGCCACACCTTACCCTGAGAACGACGTGCCACACCCGCACGATTTCGATGCGTTCGGATTCGTAAAGACGAAACCCTGTTGCATCAGCGTCTCCTGGTAGTCGAGAACCATGCCATGCAGATAGATGAATGATTTCGGGTCCACAAATACCCGCACGTCGCCGAACTGGAAGATGCGGTCCCTCTCGCGCGGCTGGGTGTCGAAACGGATGTTGTAGCTCAAGCCCGAGCATCCGCCGCCCTGCACGCCCAGACGCAGCCCGCCCTGTTCAGGCGAGATGCCTTCCTTGACGATGGCCGTACGAATCCTGGCCAGCGCCTTCTCCGTGACCTGCACGCCCTTGGCGGGCGCGGTCTTCGCGGGTTGTTCGGTTGCAGTAGCCATTGTTGTCATCCTGAGGCGCGCGCGCCGAGCGACGTGACCGCATACTTTGCGGTCGCAAAAACGCGCATTTGGCGCGCTTCCTTACCTTGCTTCCGCTGTTACCGGCCTGGCAACGTCCTGCTTTTTCTTCCAGTCATGAATCGCCGCCCGGATCGCGTCCTCCGCCAGCACCGAACAGTGGATCTTCACCGGCGGCAGCGCCAGCTCTTTCACGATTTCCGTGTTCTTGATCTGCAACGCTTCATCCACAGTCTTGCCCTTTACCCATTCGGTGGCGAGTGAAGACGAAGCGATCGCCGAGCCGCAGCCAAAGGTCTTGAACTTGGCGTCTTCAATGACGTTGGTCTGCGGATTGACCTTGATTTGCAGCTTCATGACGTCGCCGCACTCTGGCGCGCCTACAAGGCCAGTACCAACCTCCGGGCTGTTCTTGTCCATGGACCCGACATTCCGTGGGTTTGAATAATGATCGAGAACCTTATCGCTATAAGACATGATTTAAGCCTCTCCTGGTTTCCATTTCCAAATTGTTGTCGAGACGTAGCTTGCTACGTCCTGGAGGCGCACAATTACTAGTGCGCTTCCCCCGCCCACTTCACACTCTTCAAATCCACGCCCTCTTTTGCCATTTCGTACAGCGGCGAAAGCTCGCGCAGACGTTCCACTGTTTCCACCACGCGGTCGGCTACATAATCCACTTCCGCTTCGGTGTTGAAGCGCCCGATACCAAAGCGAATCGAGCTGTGAGCCAGGTCATCGCCTGTACCCAGCGCCTTTAGTACATACGACGGCTCCAGCGTCGCCGACGTGCATGCCGATCCGCTCGAAACCGCTACGTCGTTGATGCCCATCAGCAGGGACTCGCCTTCCACGTACGCAAAGCTGATATTCAAATTGCCTGGCAAGCGATGCTCCATGGACCCATTGATGTAAACCTCGTCGAGCCGGCCCATAATGTTGTCGCGCAACCGGTTCCGCAGACCTGCCAGACGGCAGCTTTCCTTAGCCATCTCTTCCATACAAAGGGCGCAGGCCTTGCCCAGTCCCACAATGCCGGGGACGTTCAAAGTGCCAGAGCGCATGCCGCGTTCGTGCCCGCCACCATCGATGATGGCGGAAATCTGTACCCGGGGATTCTTGCGCCGCACGTACAACGCGCCGACGCCCTTGGGCCCGTACATCTTGTGGGCCGAAATCGACATTACATCGATGTTCATCTTGTTCACGTCGATCGGAATCTTGCCTACGGCTTGCGTAGCGTCGGTATGGAAGATTACCCCGCGCTCATGGCACAGCTTGCCGATTTCGGCGAGAGGCTGCACCACGCCAATCTCGTTATTGGCGGCCATGATCGTCACCAGGATGGTTTTGTCATCCATGACGCGCTTCAGTTCTTCCAGATCGATCAGGCCATTCTTCTGCACCGCCATGTAGGTAACGCGGTAGCCATACTTTTCCAGGCGCTTGCAGGTATCGAGCACAGCCTTGTGCTCGGTTACAGCAGTGATGATGTGGTTGCCCTTTTCCTTGTACATCTCGGCCACGCCCTTGATGGCGAGGTTGTCGCTCTCAGTGGCGCCTGAGGTGAAAATAATCTCTTTGGTAGTCGCGCCGATCAGCTTGGCGACCTGCTCGCGAGCGGTCTCAACGCCTTCCTCACCGGCCCACCCGAACGAGTGGTTTCGGCTGGCTGCATTGCCGAACTTCTCCATGAAATAAGGCAGCATCGCTTCCAGCACCCGTGGGTCGGTGGGCGTGGTGGCGTGGTTGTCCATGTAGACGGGCAGCTTCACTCCGTTGGGCGCGGTGCGGTGTTCCTGGGTCTGAGTCTGCGCGTCGTGTCCGTTTGTCCCCTGGGGGATCGTCTTCACATCCGTGCTCATAATTGCTCTCCTAAGAAATCCAATGCCAAAATGTGGGCGCGAGCGTCCCGCTCGTGCAGGCTAAACCAATGGGTCAGCAGTAACTGACCTACATAATCGTGACCAGCTCCGCCGGGCCGCTCTCAGTGGCCGCGTCGTCTCTCATCTCTGAGATAGTGATGCGCCGCAGCACCTCTTCGATGCTATGACTTACCTTCCGCAGAGGCTCACGGATGTTGCAGCGATCGCTCTGGTCGCATTCCCCCCGCACGGTTACGCACGAGGTAATAAAAAGTGGACCATCGATCGCGCGAATGACTTCGAATGCGGTAATCGTTCTCGGATCGCGAGCCAGCGTATATCCGCCGTTGGTTCCATGCTGCGAATGCAGTAATCCGGCCTTCACCAGTCTCTGCAGGATCTTCGCCAGCGCCTCCTGAGGAATGTGGTAAGAATCAGCCACATCCTTGGCGCTGCACGCGCCCCGCTCCGCATGCTCGGACAGGTGCTTCATGGCCATCAACCCGTAGTCCGCCTTTTTGGTCAATTTGAGCATGTTGGCGCGAAAGCCGACCTTTTTGGTCGGACATCTCTATTTTAGGGACCAACCTGCTCAAATGCAAGCCGTTACAGGCAATGGTTGAAAAACACCGTCAAAATGTGAATGATGGCAGCGAAGGGTCGTGGTTTCATTTCGATCCTGGAGTATTTCACCCGGAATGCGCGAAAAAAGATCACCCGAGGGACTTGACATCCCAGGCAGCGGGGCTAGAATACCGCCAATTTCCGGCAAAATTCCCCAGCACCGCTCCAACAGGGAAATCCAGCAACCGGATATATGACTCCAACCCCGTCGTCGCTACCTCCCGAGAAGAGCAGTAACAAGGCACCATGCAAGCACCCGCGCGTGCAAATCGTGGCCCGCGAAGAAGATTCCGAATTCGTCGAATGCCTGGAATGCCGCGAGATTTTCGAGTCCAGCGAATTCAAGGATATGGCCATTGAAGAAACCAAGCTCTCGAAAGAAGAGGGGGTTGGGGACGCGTGAAGGGCGCGTGACAAAGGTAACTCGCCTCTGCCCTTTAGTCTTGCTGGCGCAATAACAGTTTGGTAGTGTCACGCGGGGATTACTTTGCCTGTGAAAAGTAAAACGCCGCTGGTGGCATTGGTTGTGGACGACTCGATGCTGATCCGTCATACCGTATGCCGGTTTCTGGAAGAGCGTGGCCATTCCGTGGAATCGGCGACCAACGGCGAGGAAGCGCTGACCATCGTCAAGCGGATCCATCCCGATATCATCATCACCGACATGCAAATGCCGCGAATGACTGGCACCGAACTCATTACGGCACTCAAGGCCCAGCCGGAGACGGCCAAAATCCCCATCATCATCGTCGCCGGCAAAAATAGCGGGTTCGACGCCCACGAGCACCGGGCGGATTTCGCCATCTTTAAAGATATTGATATCGAAGCCCAACTGGAAAAAGCCCTCGAGTCCGTGCTGGGTAACCGCGCCAAAAGCCAGACTGCCCGCTGAGAACTCCAGCCTGAGAACCGGGAACTGATTTTCTAAACAGCCAAGCCGCTCTGGCCTAAAGCTTCATCCCCGCTTCCGCAGAAAAACCCTGTGCGGCAAAATCTCCGGCAAGAAACTTTGGATAGGCCGCAGCTGCAATCATCGCTGCGTTGTCCGTTGCCAGCGGACGCGATGGAAAATAGACGGGCAGTCCCTGCATAGCCGCGGCCTGTTCAAAGTGCTGGCGCAACTCATTGTTTGCGGCCACTCCGCCCGTAACGAAAAGGGTCGCCACGTCACACGCGCTGGCTGCCGCCAGAGTCTTCGCCGCCAGATCTTCCACGATCGCCCGCTGAAACGAAGCCACGAGATTTAAAGCCTTGGCGTCGCAAAGCCGGAGATAGTCCTCCGGCTTCGGCTTCTGTTGGTTAGCAATCATGGCAGCCAGGGCGTTTCGTCGCGCGTCAATCGAGGGCTGCATGCCGTGGACTTCCACATAGCGCAGTACCGAAGTCTTGATCCCGCTATAGGAGAAATCAAAGCGCGGTTCCGAGCCGGCCTCTGCCGTGTCCTTGCGGTCCCGATGCTTGAGCTGTGCCGCGGGAAACTTCACCGCCGTGGAATCACCGTGAGTGGACAGTTTGTCAATAATGGGACCGCCCGGATAACCCAGGCCCAGCAACTTCGCTACTTTGTCGAAAGCTTCCCCGGCGGCGTCGTCGCGGGTGTGACCAATGTTTTTGTAAGACCAGCCCGCGGCCCGTTCTTCCGCCAGGTAGAGGTGTGTGTGCCCGCCGGAAACTACCAGAGCCAGCACCGGAAACCTGATCTCGCGATTTTCTTTTTGCCGCTCCTCGAGCAGCACGGCATGGATATGCCCTTCCAGGTGATTCACCGCAATAAGGGGCTTATCGAGCGCAAAAGCCAGTGCCTTGGCGTAAGTGATGCCAACCAGCAAAGCTCCAGCCAGGCCCGGACCCTGCGTGACCGCCAGAGAGTCAATCGATTGATAACTCTGTTCCGCATCCGCCAACGCTTTGCGCACCACCGGCACTATCGCTTTGAGGTGCTCTCGCGAAGCCAGCTCCGGAACGACCCCGCCATAAGGCTGGTGGGCGGCGATTTGCGAGAACACCACATTCGAGATTAACTTCTCGCCTGAACGCACCACGGCTGCGGCGGTTTCGTCGCAGGAACTTTCAATGCCGAGGATGTAAGTGCCAGACATGCTGTTAGTTTAAATCCAATCGGGCCACGTGGGGGGAGCCGCCCCGGCTGTCCGGTCGACAGCAGGGCGATTACAATGTCCCCTGATGCCGAGCGGAGAATCGACCGAACCTCAAGGCGAGTCCCAGGGCGAGCCTGACAGCGAACTATCGAGCTCGCTGCAGAGCGCTCCAGTCGCCGCGGAGCCGGTCAGCTCGCTTTACGATACCCGCCTTCCCCAACTCTCGCGCGGCCGCCGAATGCAGATTCCCATCATCGCTTCCGCGGTGATCGCGATCATCCGCGTGCTTGGTCCTACGCTGCGGTTTGAGGAATTGGGCATGCATCATTACCGCCAGTCGCGTGAGCATGGCCAGCCGGTGATTTCCGCTTTCTGGCATCGCTGCATCATTTCCGCCACCTGGTACTGGCGCAACCAGGGAGCGGTGGTGATGAACACCACGAATTTTGATGGCCAGTGGACCCGCCGGGTGATCGAGCATTTCGGATTCGGAACGGCCCAGGGCAGTTCCACCCGCGGAGGCCTGCGCGGCCTGGCAGTCATGGCGCGCCGTTTGGGCGAGGGCGTGGACGCCGCTTTCACCATCGATGGACCGCGTGGACCGCGCTATGTCGCCAAACCCGGACCGGTGATGCTGGCCCGCAAAACCGGGCAACCGATTTATGTATTCCATATCGGAGTCGAGAAAGCGCATACCCTGGAGAAAGCCTGGGACAAGATGCAGATTCCGCATCTTTTTTCACGCGCCGTGATCGTGAGCGCACCCCTGATCACAGTTTCACCCGATGCGGATGCGGACGAGCTCAAACGCAAGCATGCCGAGATGCAAGGCGCCCTGGAACGAGTCCGGGATGTAGCGGAGTCGTGGTTTGGATTGAGCGAAGAAGAACGGCAACGTCTGCGGATGGAGTGGAACGCCTGATCCATCACGAACCACCTGGGGACGCCCGCCCCGGCTGTCCGGTCGCCGCAGGCGACGGTCTTAAAAGACAAAATGCGTGACCTGAAAAAACACGCTGAACGAATCATTCGCACGCTGCGCGAACACGATCATCAGGCTTATATGGTGGGCGGTTGCGTGCGCGACCTCCTGCTCGGGCGCGAGCCCGATGACTACGATGTTGCCACCGATGCCACGGCGAATGAGGTCATGCGTATCTTTCCCGAAGCCTATGCCGTGGGCGCGCAATTCGGAGTCGTGCTGGTTCCGTTGATACTTCCAGAAGGAGACGTTGCGGGCAACGTCTCTACAGAGCACAACGTTCGCAGAGACGTAGCCAGCTACGTCGATCCACAAGTCTCGCCCGGCCACGGCGATGTTGTCGAAGTCGCCACTTTCCGCAGCGATATCGCTTACTCCGACGGCCGCCATCCCGACGAAGTACGTTTCAGCAAGAGTCCGCAGGAAGACGTCGAACGCCGCGACTTCACCATCAACGGCATGCTGCTCGATCCCATGACTGGCAAGGTTCTTGACTACGTCGGCGGACAAAATGACCTGCAAGCCAGGATAATCCGCACCATCGGCCTCCCCGAGCTGCGCTTCGCCGAAGACAAGCTGCGGATGCTGCGCGCCGTGCGCTTTGCCGCGCGCTTCGGATTTACTATTGAGCCGGAAACATTTGCCGCGATCCAAAAGCTGGCGCCCGATATTGATCAAGTCTCGCAGGAGCGAGTGCGCGACGAGCTGACCAGGATGCTCACTGAGGGACAGGCCCGCCAGGCGTTTCTCCTTCTCGACCAAACGGGTTTGTTGAAGGAAGTGCTGCCAGAGATTGCGGCAATGAAGGGAGTGGAACAGCCGCCGCAGTTCCATCCTGAAGGCGATGTATTCGTGCACACACTTCTCCTATTGGAGAAACTGCCTCATCCCTGCCCGCCGGCGCTGGCCTGGGGCGCGCTCCTGCACGATGTTGGCAAGCCTGCAACGTTCCGCGTAGCCCCGGATCGCATTCGCTTCGACAATCATGTGGCGGTGGGTGTGAAGATCGCGGAGGACATCTGCCGGCGCCTTCGCTTCTCGAATGACGACACTGAACAAATTCTGGCGTTGATCGACAACCACATGCGGTTTTCATCCGTGCCGCAAATGAAAGACTCAACCTTTAAGAAATTTGTGCGCCAGCCCCGTTTTGAAGAACATCTCGAGCTGCACCGGCTGGATTGCGAGGGCAGCCACGGCGATCTTACGTCTTACGAGTTCACTCGCCAAAGGATCGCGTCTATTCCGCCGGAGTCCATTCGTCCGGCCCCGCTGGTCAGCGGGGACGACTTGATCGCCGCCGGCTATGAACCCGGTCCACGCTTCAAGGAGATTCTTTGCGCGGTGGAGGATGCCCAGCTTGACGGCCGCCTGGTGTCGAAGGAGAGTGCGATGGAGTTTGTCAGGCGGGAATTTCCCCTGCTAACCGGCGACAAATCTTCTCAGAACTGATGGTCGCGCAGTTCTGTCAGGCCCCTCCGGACCACGAATTTCATTCAAGAGGTTGAGACCAAACGGAATATATTTTTCGGCGGCATGTCCCATTCACCTCCCGCAAGTTGATATTCTGAAAGTAGAGAGATTGAAAATTTTCGCCCGCATCTTCGCGCAAGTTGATCCAGTGTTAAAATCGTCCTCACGCTTGGAAGGAATCTGCGCTGCTGGTTTGGACTTAGCCAAACTTTGACTTACAAATGACTCGAACCATGGAGCAAGCCGGTACCGGGCTGGAGAGGGTTGTTGCCAGCGGATTGAGGCGCGCGCCTGCCGGGCAGGGGCCGTTGCTGGCGTGGCCATTGGCTTGTGGACATGCGGTCGCGATTCGGACTCGCGTTCTGGATTTCGAGGTCGGCGTTCTTCGCGTCGAAGTGCCGGACTGGGGCTGGCGGGCTGAGTTGCAGGCACTGGCGCCGCAATATCTGGCGGTGATTAATCGCTACGTGGCTGAGAGCGTCAAGCGGATTGAGTTTGTGGTTCCGGGAAAGGCGGCGGGCGAGGGCGCCCGCGCCACACGAGCCTAAGGCCAGACGAGCCTGAATATGAAAGTCACGGAAAAAGATGTTGCCTACGTAGCCGATCTCGGCAATCTGGAATTGACCGAGGAAGAGCGTACGCGCATGGTGCGCGATCTCAACTCGATTTTGGGTCACATTGACAGTCTGAATGAATTGGACACGGCGAACGTCCAGCCTATGGCCCAGGTATCGGACCGTTTCGGCGTCGACCAGTCGAAGCAGGGAAGCGAGCGCTTCGCCTACGCCAGCCGCGACGACATCCATGAAGGTTTGCGCAAGTCCCTGCCCCACGAAGTAGCGATGCAAAACGCGCCCGATTCAGATGGGATGTTTTTCAAAGTCCCCAAAGTGATTGAAAGGTAAAAGGCAGTCGGCCAACGGCTAACGACCGATTCTATGGATCTGAACCTGCTTACCATTGACGCCGCCCGCTCCGCCGTGCAGGAGCGAAAGATCAGCGCTGTGGCGCTGGCGGAGTCGTTCTACGCCAGGATTGAAGCTGATGATCCGAAGATCGGCGCGTTTCTGACTCTATCGAAAGAGCGGGCGATGGCTAAGGCCGCGGAGATGGACGCGCTCGCCGCCAGGGGTGAAAAACTTCCGCCGCTGGGTGGAGTGCCGGTGGGAATCAAAGATGTGATGGTGACCAAAGGCGTGCGCACCACGGCCGGTTCAAAAATTCTCGGCGACTATATTCCGCCTTACGATTGCACCGCGGTGGCTCGCATGGAAGCGGCTGGTGCAGTGGTGCTGGGAAAGCTGAATTGCGACGAATTTGCGATGGGGTCGTCGAACGAGAATTCGGCATGGAAACCGGTTCACAATCCGCGCGATCTGAGCCGGGTTCCTGGCGGTTCTTCGGGAGGATCGGCAGCGGCGGTGGCGGCGGACATGGCGGTGGCGACGCTGGGTTCCGATACCGGCGGCTCTATCCGGCAGCCGGCTTCGTTTTGCGGAGTGGTCGGGCTGATGCCGACTTACGGGCGAGTCTCGCGTTACGGACTGATCGCGTTCGCTTCGTCGCTCGACCATATCGGGCCTCTTACAAAAACAGTAAAGGATGCGGCGATCGTGCTGCGAACTATCGCGGGTCGCGACCCAATGGATTCCACCTCCGCTGAAGTCCCGGTTCCGGATTATGTTGCGGAACTGGACAAACCGGTGCGCGGGTTAAAGATCGGCGTAGCCAAAGAGTATCTGGGTGAGGGTTTAGACGCCGAAGTTCGCAAAGCAGTCGAGTCAGCGATTCAGAAACTGGCCAATCAGGGTTGCGAAATTGTGGAAGTCTCGCTGCCGCACAACAAATACGCAATTCCAACTTACTACATTGTTGCGACTGCCGAGGCGTCGTCAAACCTCGCGCGTTTTGACGGGGTGCGATATGGGTATCGAGCGAAAGGCCCGCGCACGCTGTCCGAGATGTACCGTCGCAGTCGCGATCAGGGTTTCGGCGCGGAAGTAAAACGGCGCATCATGCTGGGAACGTACGCTCTCAGCGCGGGATACTACGACGCCTACTACCTGAAGGCGCAACGTGTGCGCACGCTGCTGACTCGTGACTTCCAAGAGGCGTTCAGGAAGGTCGACGCGATTGCGGCGCCCGTCAGTCCCACGGCGGCGTTCAAGCTGGGCGAAAAAGTGGATGATCCGCTCGCCATGTACCTTGCGGACATCTACACCGTAACGGCGGATCTGGCCGGCATCCCCGGAATCTCCGTGCCGTGCGGCGAGACCAAAGACAAATTGCCTATCGGATTGCAGATTCTGGGACCTCATTTTGCCGAGAGCACAATTTTGAGGGTTGCGCAGGCGAGCGAGAGTGCAGCGTAAAAGATCTAAAGTAGAGACGTAGCTTGCTACGTTTTCTGTCTTCACACTGATCGCCATCGGCTTCGGCCGGTGGCGATTTTGTTTTTAGGCGTTTCTGTTTCTAGGCTACTGCCGAGCTTCGCTCGGCTGGACAGCCCCTTCGGCTTCGCTCTGGGCAGGCTCGGGCGGCTGTCTCCACGTGGTTGTTGCCACTTCCACAATCCAAATCAACAGAAGTTACAGGAGAAGAACACTCATGAAAGCGGATTCTATGAGCAGGATCATGCTGTCCCTGATTTTGAGCATTTCACTGGTTGCCACTGGATGCAGCGCGCAGTGGATCAGTGCGGCATTGGCCGATTTGCCAGTGCTCAACCACATGGTGCTGAATCTCGCGGCTCTGATGTCGACATTGCAGACAGGAAACAATTCAGTCCGGCGGAGGCGCTTGCTATCCAGAACATCTCTGCCGAAGCGAGCCAAGACCTGACGGTTCTGCAATCACTCTGCAGCCGGTACAGGGCGAATCCGAACACGGGTACTTTGCAGAAAATCGAGTATCTGATCCAGGATACTTCGCAAAGTCTGCCCGCGTTACTGCAGGCTGCGCATATCAGCAACCCCGCCCTTTCCAGCAGGATCACCGCCGCGGTGAACCTGATCCTGACAACGGCGAACAGCTTTACCGCTCTGATTCCGAGGGCTGCACCGTCAGCGGCGACGGCGTCGAGAATGGCGATTCCGAGGACATCGCAGCAGAATGCGAGTGTTCCTCAACCCAGGGATTTGAAGAAGCAGTGGTACTTGCAGGTGTGCGGTCCTGCCGGGGACGCGGCGCTGGATGCTGCGCTTGCGGAACGCACGTTGCCATAATAAAAACCTGTTCTCAGTTCTTAGTTCTCGGTTCCTGGTTCACAGTTCTCGGGTTCGAATTATTTTCTGCGCCAGCGTATACCGTCTTTGGTGATTTCGACTAGCAGCCCGGCGGAGGTTAATTCGTCGCGAATGGCGTCAGACAACTGAAAGTTGCGTGCCTGGCGCGCAGCTTTCATCTCTGCAATCTTCCTTTCGACGTCAGCTTCGGAGAGGCCATGCGCACCGGTAGCGTCGAGCAATCCCTGGCTGACCTCTTTCTCGCGGCCGTCAGTCTTCGCCCACTCGAGAATAGCGTGCATCTTGGGGGCGTCGTCATCCCGAAGAACGGCGAAGATTTCGTCGAACTTCTGGAGCGCCGCCAGCAATGGCGCGACATCGTCTCTTTTTATATGGCCGCCGTCGATCATCACGTTGGCTTTGCGTACCATCTCGAAGATGGCGGCCTGAGCCTGAGCGGTGTTGAGATCATCTTGCAGAGCGGCGGTCATGCGTTCGACGGTTTCGCGGGCAAGCGTGGAATCGGAGGCGCCTGCAGGGAATTGGCCGGTGGTCAGTCGCAGCTGAAAGTTGCGCAGTTTGTCGACGTTGCTGGCCATCTGCTTCAGGCCGTCGAAGGTGAAATTGAGCTGGTGACGGTAGGGAACTGACGCCAGGAGTAACCGGATCGAAGAGGGCTTGTAGCCTTTCAGGGCAAGGTCGCGCAAGGTAAAGAAATTGCCGGCACTCTTCGACATCTTCTCGCCTTCCACCAGCAGGAAGCGAGCGTGGAACCAGAAGTGGGCGAACATTTTCCCGGTCAGCGCTTCGGATTGCGCAATTTCGTTTTCATGGTGCGGGAAGATGAGATCTTCGCCGCCAGCATGCAAATCGAAAGTTTCACCTAGTTCCTGCATAGACATGGTTGAACACTCGATGTGCCACCCCGGCCGTCCACGTCCGATCGGACTCTCCCAGAACGCCTCGCCTGGCTTGGGTGCTTTCCAGAGAGCGAAGTCGCGCGCACTATCCTTTTCGTACTCGTCCACATCCACCCGAGCGCCGTCTTCCATGCCGGCGAAATCCTTTTTTGAAAGCTTGCCGTAGCCGGGAAACTTCGCAATGCGGTAGTAATAGGAGCCGTCGTCGGTGCGGTAGGCGAATTCTTTCTTCTCGAGTTCGGCGATGAACCCGGCCATTTCCTGGATGTGCTCGGTCGCGCGCGCGAGGATGGGCTGTTCGATGTTCAGAGTGGAGCTGTCTTCGAGAAAAGCCTTCTCGTACCTGGCGGTGTAATCCTTGACGCTGAGGCCTTCCTGAGCGGAATTGCGGATGATCTTGTCGTCCACGTCGGTGATGTTCATGACGTGACGCACGGAAAACCCGCTCTGTATCAGGAATCGCCGCAGCAGATCCACCGCGACAAAAGTGCGGAAGTTGCCGATGTGGCCGTAGTCGTAGACGGTCGGCCCGCAGGCGTACATGCGAACTTCATTGCCCCTCAGGGGGCGAAACTCCTCGATTTTTCCGGACAGCGTGTTGTAAAGGCGCAGGGCCATGAGAAGGAAAGCCTGTGGACAGAATCGTTAATTCTAGGGGGATACTGGAAAAAGGGTCAAATCTAGTCCGCCGCCCTAGTCCGCCGCCCTGGAGGTTTCCACGGGAGGGTGATTGGCGCCACGAAGCCGCTGGCCCACGAGCAGGACGTAGTGCATCGCCGAGACGATGGTGAATCCGACGGTGGCGTGAAGGAAAGTCGCCTGGGTGATCCACACCCAGCGGGTATGTTCGATCTGAAACAGGAGAACAAAGAAAACCGCAGCCACCTGGGCGAATGTATTCGCCTTGCCGAAAATGCTGGGCCGGAAGTCGCGCAAGCCGGCGATGGCATAGAGCACGGCGCTGGCGCACAGAATCGAGATGTCGCGGCTGAATACCAGGACGGTATATTTCCAGGCAATCTTGTGCAGAATGGCGAGCACCATAAACATCGTGCTCAACAGAAATTTGTCGGCGATGGGATCGAGATACTGCCCGAGCACGGTTTGCTGCTTGAGGGTACGGGCGAGCAGCCCGTCGAGCCCGTCACTCATCCCAGCCAGGACAAATAATATGAGGGCCCATTTGTAGTGCCCGGCCACCAGGTTGATCACGATGAACGGCACAAACCCCATCCGCAACAGGGTCAGCTGGTTCGGTGCGGTCAGTAATTGGGAGAGTTTCAATTCCGCTCTCCGCAGGTGTCGAGATGATTTGCGCCCGAGATGTAAATGGCGTCGAGCGGATGGGAAAGTTGCACACCAGATTGTCGCCGCGAGCGAGCCAGTTTGCAACTAGGGGAAGCCGCCAACAGGAATAAACCTCAAGGAAGCGGATACGTTTTAAAAGAAGCCACTGGACAACAATCGTCACAGCCAAAGTCCCTCGTCCCCCGATGTCAAAGTGCCAAAAATGGTGGCCGTCCCGGTGTTCCGGACCTGATGCCAACGCAGCGCCTGGCTCAAGAACGCGTGGTAAAATCTTTGTGAGCCTCGCGTGGCGCCATGCCAGGAGGTTTGTGTTGCAAGTGCTTGAAGATGAATGTAGGCCCGTAGCTCAGTTGGTTAGAGCGCCTCCCTGACACGGAGGAGGTCGATGGTTCGAGTCCATTCGGGCCTACCATATTGTTCCTGTTTTCTTCTGCGCTTCGAGCTTCGCTGCCATGCCGGACTGTGCCGTACCGGCCTAAATGAGAATATTCTTGGTGGAAGACGAGGTACAGAGCTACATCGTGGCCATGCTGGAAAAGGCTGACCACGTGGTTGTGACAGAAGCGAACGGAACGAATGCGCTTCGTCGCTATTCCAAAGAAGGCCCGTTCGACCTCGTGCTGACTGACATCGAGCACAAAGGCATGAACGGCATCGACCTGATGCACGCCATTCACAAGAAAAACCGAAAGCAGAGCGTCGGAATCATTACGGGCTGGCCCGTCCTGCAAAAACCATTCAGACAGAAGGAACTGCTGAAGTTCATCAAACAACTAGAGCCGCAGCGTTAGTGAGCTTCCCGAGGTACATCCTCTTTCAACCTTCCAACCGGCCTTACGACATTGGGAAATTCGTCTGCTACAGCAGGTCAATCCAATTGCACCCTAGGCCGCTGGCTTGATGTTCTGGTTCACGCTGAAGAAGTTTGTCGGGTCGTACTTCTTCTTGATGTCAGCCAGGCGTCCGTAGTTATCGCGGAACGAGGCCTGAACCCGTTCCTGTCCTTCGTCCATCATGAAGTTGATGTAGGCGCCGCCTGCTGAGTAGGGGTGCAGCGCGTCATAATAGTTCTTGCACCATTCCGTAATTTTCTCAGCATTGGCCGGGTCGGGGTCTACCCCGACAATGACCTCGGCGAACAAAGCTTCCCGGAAGCTGTAGGCGGTATCGCTTTTGCCTACGCGTTGTGCCGCGCCGTTGACAGGGTACAGGTGCATCGTGGAAAGCATTGTCGGCAACTTCGAGCCATGTTCGACGTGCTTGGCAATGGCCGCATCGCTCAGCCCGGTGAAGTTGTCGGCCCGCCAGTACCACTGCAACCCCGGAACAAACAGACCATCAAAAGTGCTCTGCACGGCTGGAAATGGCGCAGGGCCAACCGCATCGAGCAGGGGCGTTCCCACGCTGCGCATGGGGCGAGTCGCCTTCTCGGTTTCCTCCGCAGTTCCCGTGCTGCACCAGACAATGGCACAGACCTTTTTCATATGAAGGTTTGCCGGAAACATTGGCGCGGGAGGGACAACGAGAAAGGCAAAGAATCCATTCACTTCTTCGGGAGCCGTAAGAATGAATTCGCGATACGACTTCAGAACGTCCGCCGCCTGCTCGAGGGGCCAAAACGTGGGTCCGAACTGCACAGTACTCACCGGATACAGCCGGAAGTCGAATGAAGTCACAACGCCGAAGTTTCCGCCACCACCTCGTATTGCCCAAAATAGATCGTCGTTCTCCCTGGCACTTGCGGTGACGAATCGTCCATCCGCAAGAACCATATCGACGGAGAGCAGGTTGTCGATGGTGAGACCGTAGCGACGGGTCAGGTAGCCGATGCCTCCTCCCAGAGTGAGTCCAGCAACTCCAGTGGTTGAGATGAAACCGCTAGGCGAAGCCATCCCGAAAGCGTGAGTCGCATGATCGACGTCGCCCCAGACGCATCCCGCCGCGACGCGCACCGTACGAGCTGCCGGATCGACCCGAACCCCTTTCATCGGCGAAAGGTCGATCACCAGTCCGCCGTCGCAAGTTCCGAGACCGGCGCCGTTATGGCCGCCGCCGCGAATCGCGGTGAGTAGTCCGTTCTCACGTCCATAATGGACGGCGGCAATCACGTCGGCCACATCAACAGCGCGCACAATAAGTTTCGGACGCTTGTCGATCATTCCGTTGTAGACTCTGCGGGCCGCATCGTAGGCGGCGTCTTCCGGCTGGATCAGCTGTCCCCGAATGGCTGCCCTTAATTGTTCGATAGACTGTGCCATTGATGCCTCCCGTTGTTTTTTACCGTTCGAGAAGCTACCTGCAGGCGCTCACGAACGTAATGCGTTTTCGAAGTGTGTGCCGCTATGGTCTGGGCCAATCATCGGGGCCAAATCTTAGGACTTGTATTCGGGTAAGTCAATCAGGGCAACGAACTTGATGCCAATGCTGAGAAGTAAATGGCAGTCAGTGGACCGTCCGGCACAAGCAATAGCCAATTAAACGGACCCTGGAGGTCGAACGGACCTGAAGCCTGAGGTCGAAAGAAACAGAAAAGAAATACCGGGCATTGGGCGAACAAAAACCGGGCAGCAGGGGCCGCCCGGTTCTTAGCCCCAATCAAGTGACGGCTATCTAGTGAGAAAGCCGCTTGGAAATCAGAGTGGCATGGAGTACGCCAGCCTTGTCCCAAGTGCCCTTGCAGATTACGGTGTCGCCATCTTTCACCTGGCTGGAATCGATATCGTTGACCTTCTTATCGCCGTGGAACTGACTAACCCACTTCGTCGAACTGTCGTATTCGACGGTCATTTCAGCGTTGCCCGAACCCGACCTGCGGACCGTGATTGTAGACTTGTCAGGATTACTTCTCGCGACAACACCTTCCCATCGGCCCGCTTTGGCGGCCTTTTCTTTGCCCATCGTGTCTTGCGCGAACCCCGCTGTTGACAGCGGCAGAGCCAGCAGACACGCGAACAGTAAAGTGATCAGCTTCTTCCCCATTTGACATCCTCCTTTTCACCGTAGATATCTGGTGTCGGGAAAAACAATAGACCTACCAGGTGAAAAGAACAATCCCCTACTCAAAAGAAGGCTCCGGCCGCTATAGGTCTTCTCCCCGGCCTCTTCCCATTTATGGTTGTCCAACTTGGCTTCCACGGAGTATGCTTCCGCGAATCGAAGGGAGGTATCTTCGATGAACGAATTCCGTCTTCGATGGCGCGCGCTGATTGTAGCTTTAGTGGTTTGTCTGGCCTGCCGGCTCTTCGTGGTTGCTGCGGATGAGCCGAACCTTACCAAAGACCAAATCAAGCAATTCCTTCTCACTGCCAAGGTGGTGAAAAGTAAGCAGTCGTCGAAGGGTATCACCAACCCCTGGCGGCTCACGCTCACGGACGGCACCATAACCCACGACGCTTCTTTCCAGAAGGTTGATGAGCACAAGATCAATGTGCAGTTAGGTACCGGTTCAGAAATGAACTTCGTGGATTCCTACAAGTACAACATCGCTGCATATGCTCTGGCGGAGATGATTGGCGTCGATGACATGCTGCCGGTGTATGTCGAGCGAAAATGGGGAGGAGACCCGGGCTCTCTCAGTTGGTGGTTGCCGGTGAAGATGGATGAGGTGGAGCGCCACAAGCAGAAAATAACTCCGCCAGATCTGGAAGCGTGGAACAACCAGATGTACAAGATTCGGGTCCTGGATGAATTGGTTTTCGATTCCGATGCCAATCTGACCAACGTGCTGATCGGGGACAACTGGCAGATCTGGAGGGTTGATTTCACCCGCTCGTTCCGCCTTCTGGGAAATCTCAAAGATCCCGGCGACCTGGTAAAGTGCGACCGCCACCTATTTGAGAAACTGAAGGCGCTGGACGGGACCGAACTGCATGAGAAAACCAAGCACTATCTCACCAAGGATGAAGTTAAGGCGGTAATGCAGCGACGGGACAAGATCGTGCAGGCGTTCCAGAAGATGATCGGTGAAAAAGGTGAGAGCGAAGTACTGTACTGAATTAACCGTTCTGATCAGCTCGCCGCCGCTCATCGCATCGCGCCAGAGGCTGTGAACTACGGATTTTGATGCCAGGTTGGACGGCGTTTTTTCTTTCGGTCCCAGGGCTCTTGTTTCCGGCCACAGATCAAATCTTTCAATGATCCGGTCAAAAGGAGAAGAACATGCTGAAGAAGCTACTGGTTTTGTTACTCGCCCCGGCGCTGGCGTTCCCGCTGGTGACTGCGGTGTTTGCGCAGGATGCTCCAGCCAAAGCGAAAGCAGAGAAGGAGGCGCGCTGGGAGGGCCATGTCGTACGAAGCAGCGCTGATCAATCCAGGCTGACGGTTCGTAAAGTGGGTTCGAGCGAAGAGAAGTTTGTCCAATACGACAGCTCGACACTATGGGTGAGTCAGGAGCACGGCAGCACAAAAACGAACAATATTGATGCCGGCCAGGTGAAAGACGGCGATCGGGTAATCTGCACTGGCACCTGGGACAAGGATGGCGTCCTCCACGCCAAACTGATCTCGAAACGGCTGACCGGCAGGTAATTTCCGGCTTTCCCCCGAGGCTTCCAATTGGCGAGGCCGCCCATCCAGCGGCCTTCGCTGCATTTTTCAGGTTCCGGATGCTGACTTTTGGCAGGGCTTAGTCTGAAACTGATTCCTCATTTGAGGCGTCATGCTGAGCTTGCGAAGCATCCGGCGCGGAGCGGGACAGGCAGCTTGGCCCGCGCCAGGTGCGATGCGCGCCAGGATCCCTCGGGACTGAAGTCCCTCAGGATGACTCAATTTCAGCCATTTATTTTTAAACTGAGCCATCGCCGAATTTTCAGCTTGTTGACTTATTTAACATAGGCGGCCTAAGATTCACCGCGGTAGAGGACAGCTTACGGAACTCAATGTTTTCCGACAGATCCGACGCGGCGTGGCTGCAGGAGCCAGGAAGATGGCCTCTCCGGTCGGGGCTTATTCGCGCCGCGCTTGTATTTCCCTCCTCGTCGTGCTTGTGTCGTTCGGGCTGGCATGGACGAAACCCAAGAAGAATTCATCCGATGCTCCCGAGTCTCTCGTCGCCATCGGGGATGTTCACGGTGATTTTGACGACTTCGCCGGCATTCTTCAGCGGATCGGTCTCACCGACAAACAAAACCACTGGGCCGGCGGTAAGACAACGTTCGTCCAGACCGGCGACCTCCTGGATCGCGGCCCCAAACCGCGCGAGGTCATGGACCTGATGATGGCGCTGGAGAAGGAAGCGGGCCAGGCCGGGGGCCGGGTGGTGGGCCTGCTGGGCAATCACGAGATGATGAATATCATGGGTGACCTGCGCTACGTCACCCCCGCCAACTATGCCAGTTTCGCCGATGGCAATTCCGAGAGCCGTCAGAAAGCGGCCTACCAAGAGTACGCAAAATGGCGCGACAGTCACGGGCCGTTGCTGGCTGAGCTTCCTCAGCCGATGGAACTGACGGAAGCGGAGTGGATGGCGCGGCATCCTCTGGGCTTCGTCGAGCAGCGGGAAGCCTTCGGCCCCAAGGGGAGCTATGGCAAGTGGCTGCGCGAGCACGCGGTTTTGGCCAAGGTCGGCTCGGTAGTTTTCCTGCATGGGGGAATCCATCCCGATCTGGCTCACCTCAAGCTTGACACCATCAATGCTCACATCCGCGACGAAATCAAAGCCTTCGACGCCGCCAAGCAGGAACTGGAAGACCAGAAGGTGATACTGCCATTTTTTACCTTGCAGGAAATGACCGCCGTAGTCCAGGCGGAAGTCATCGCGGAGCGCAAGTCCCGAGTGTCACCGGATGAACAGAGACAGGCCCGGATCGTGCAGTTTCTGGGCTATCAAGACTGGCTCAGCGTGAGGCCGGACAGTCCCTTGTGGTTTCGCGGTTATGATCAGTGGACCGACGAAGAGGGCGCGGCTCAGATTGGCAAGATTCTGGAAGCCTACGACGCTGCGCACATCGCAGTGGGACACACGGTGCAGAAGGGTGGGCGGATTCGGCCTCGTTTTGGAGACAAGGTGTTCCTGATCGACACCGGTATGCTGAGCAGTTATTACCCCGGTGGCAGGGCGTCAGCGCTGGAAATTTGTGGCGATAGAAGATTCACCGCCAAGTATATGGACCAGCAGGCAGTGCTCATCGATCCCGCCGCGTCATCGGCCGCCAAGGCAAGTCCCGGGGCTTCGGCGGCTGGCGTGGATGCTCCGAAGATCGCGGATACGCCTTTAGCGGTGGTCGGTAGTGTTTGTCCGGCAACTGCCCCGCCACCGCAATAGCAGCGGGAGCAAGAACGAGTCTTCTGCGGATGAAAAAGTGGATCGAACGCGCGCTGAATATCCACTCCGGTGATCTGGGGCGAGGCACCCTGTTGTGTGCCTGTTTGTTCCTGGTCATTGCCACATACAAGATTGGCGGGGTTGCAGGCCCTGCGTTATTCCTCTCTCGCTTTCAGGCCAAACAACTGGCCTACGCTGACATTTCCAGCTCGCTGCTGGTGATCCTGGTGGTGGCGGGTTATGTGCGGGTGGCCCGGCGTGTGTCTTTCCAGGGCTTGCTCCTGGGCAGTACCTTGTTTTTTGCCAGCAATTGCGTGCTTTTCTGGGCATTAATCCATTTTCTGCATCTGGCCTGGCTGTTCCCGGTGTTCTACGTCTGGGTGAAGCTTTTCGGGGTTCTGGTTCCGACGCAGATCTGGACACTGGCGAACTATGTGCTGACCACGCGTGAAGCCAAGCGGGTTTTCGGGATGGTGGGCGGGGGCGGCATTGCCGGCTGGATCTTCTCCGGTTTTTTCTCGAAAACCATCGCCAGGCGATTCGGCGCTGAGAGCCTATTACTGGGCATGGTGCTGTTTCTTTTGATTTGTACCGGCCTGATTGTCCTGATCTGGCGGAGTGGATGGGTCGCGGGAGGAAGAGCCGAAGAGGGGAGCGGTGGGTCAGCCCACGACAGCCCAAGGAACCTGTTTGGCAGCATGCGCGTGGTATTTTCTTCGTCCTACCTGCGGGCGATTGCGGCCGTGATCTGCCTCGGATCCCTGGTGACCACGCTGACGGGCTGGCAGTTTCTGGCCATTGCGCAGCAGACCCTGAAGGGTAAGGACGCGCTGGCGGCCTTTTTCGGAGACTTCAATTTTTACGCTGGAATGCTCTCGCTTGCATTCCAGTTGCTGGTGACGCCGCGCTTCCTGCGCAAGTTCGGCATTGGTGTATCACTGTTCGCGCTGCCGGCGACGGTGTTCCTGGGTTCGGCGGGGGTCTTGGGTTTTGGCACGCTTAGCTCGGTGGTGGTTTTAAAAGCCTTCGATCAGGTACAGCGCTATTCCCTGGACAAGTCCGCCGTCGAACTGCTCTACCTTCCGTTGTCAGCCCGGATCAAGATACAAGTCAAATGGTTCATTGACACCGTGGTCTGGCGCTTGGGTGACGGGCTCTCGGGACTGGCGGTGCTCATTTTCGCCACCACCCTGCATATGCAGGCCCGTCAAATCAGCGCCATCGTGATGATCCTGGTCTGTGGTTGGCTGGTGGCGGTTGCGGTGGCGCGACGGCAATATGTAGTCACGCTGAAAGAAAGCATCAGTCAACATCGGGTTGACGTGGAACAAACATCCATGGGGGTTCTGGACCGTTCGACTGCCGATTTGCTGGCGGCCAAGCTTTCGACCTCCGATCCCAAAGAAATTCTATATGCTCTGAGTCTGTTTGAAGTGGAGCGGCAGAGGGCCGCGCACCCGGTGATCCGGAGCCTGTTGTATCACTCGTCGCCGCAGATCCGGCAGAGGGCAATTACGATCCTGGCCGAAACAGGCGATAAGTCGGTGCGACCCGAAATCGAATCTTTGCTGAAGGATACCGATCTCAATGTGCGCACCGAAGCTCTGCTTTACCTTACGCATCATGCCCACGTGGACCCACTGGAGTTGATGCAAGGCGAAGGCGACTTCGCCGACTTCTCAGTCACCTCGGCGGTAGTGGCATTCCTGGCTCGGCCGGGCGAGACGCAGATTCTGGAAGCCGCGCAGCAGATTCTCAACAGCATGGTTGGCGAACCCGCGCCCGAGCGCCAGCGGCACCGCCTGGAGGCCGCCCGCCTGCTGGGAGAACTGCCGGACTCTTTTGATCCGTTGCTCGCGAATCTGCTGGCCGATCCCGACCCGGTGGTTGCGCGGGCAGCGATCCAGTCCGCGGGAAAGCTGCGTAAACGCCGACTGGTGCCGGAGCTTCTGGACCGCCTGTCAAATCCCGAGCTGCGCGCCGATGCTGCCGAAGCCCTCGGGGAGTTCGGAGACTCCATCGTCGGTTCGCTGCGAGACCATCTCGGAGACACCGCGGTTTCAATCGAAGCGCGTCGTGAAATTCCGGGAATCATGGTAAACATCGGCACCCCGTCTGCGGCGCAGGTGCTGATGGAGAATCTATTAGAGAGCGATACCACCTTGCGCTTCCGCACCATCAGCGCGCTGAACAAGCTGCAACGCCTTCACCCTGAGATCGAAGCTGATACTCAGATGCTGGAAACGGTATTGGCCGCCGAAATCCTGGGACACTACCGCTCATACCAGATCCTCGACAAACTAGGAAGCGCCGACGGACAAGACCCCGTGGGCCGTGCATTGCACGAGTCGATGCAACAGGAACTGGAGCGCGTCTTTCGCGTGCTGGGGTTGCTTTATCCCCATCTTGATGTGCACAGCGCTCACGTGGGCCTGCAATCCAAGAACGTGGCGGTTCACGATAATGCACTGGAATTCCTGGATAACGTCTTAAAGCCTCAGTTACGGGAAATGCTGGTGCCGCTGCTGGATAGCAAGGTCACGGTGCGCGAACGGGCCGACTTCGCACAGCGGTTAGTGCACACCAAAATCGAAAGCCAGGAGCAGGCAATTGCCGCCCTTGTCGCCAGTAACGATTCCTGGTTACGGTCCTGCGGTGCGTATGCCGTGGGAGCGTTTGGCTTGAAATCTTTGGAAACCCAACTGGATCGGTGCCTGAACGATTCCGATCCTTTGGTGCGGGAGACGGCCAGAGCAGCCAAATTACGCCTCGAAGCGCTGGCTACCAAGATGTGAAATTCTTGCTTCAAGCGGCAGCTAACAGACTCGATCTTTTGGGCCCAATTCGCGGGAGGGAACTCCGATGTACATGCTCCATCAGTCGTGGCGAAGACTCGTTATCGCAGCAGTGGTCTGTTTGATTTGCTCACGGGTTGTCAGTGCCGCAGATGAGACCCCTCTGACGAAAGAACAGATCAAGCATTTCCTTCTCACTGCCAAAATCGTTGGCAGCAAGCAATCCCAAAAAGGCATCACTCAGCCCTGGCACCTTACGCTAAGCGATGGCACATTAACCCACGACGCTTCTTTCCAGGCAATTGACGAACATAAGACCAACGTAACCCTGGCCAGCGGCAAAGTTGAAATGAATTTTGTAGATTCCTACAAATACAATATCGCCGCTTATGAGCTGGCTGCGTTGCTTGGTCTGGATGACATGCTGCCGGTTTATGTGCAGCGCTCGTGGCAAGGCAATCCAGGCTCGCTGAGTTGGTGGTTGCCGGTAAAAATGGACGAGGAGGAGCGGATCAAGCAGAAGATAAAACCTCCCGACCCAGACGCATGGGACAACCAGATGTACAAAATACGGGTCTTCGACCAGCTGGTCTACGATAACGATCCCAACCTCACGAACGTGCTGATCGGCGCGGATTTCAAGATTTGGAGGGTTGATTTCAGTCGCGCATTCCGGCTATACAAAGACCTGCGAAACCCCAAAGACCTGGTGCGCTGCGACCGGCAGTTGCTGGAGAAACTGAAGGCACTGGACGCGAACGAACTCTCACAAAAGACCAAGGGGTTTCTTAACAAGGATGAAGTAAAGGGCGTGATGGCGCGGCGTGACAAGATCGTGGCCCAGTTCCAGCAGATGATTTCTGAAAAAGGCGAAAAAGAGGTGTTGTACTGAAACGCCAGACGTCTCCTCCGTCGGGGAAGTCGCTTGAAAGCCTTAATTCCGGCGGCTTGCGGAGCGCCCCGGTTCGGTCTGCGCCGCGTCCAATCGAGCGCCGAGCGCGGCGAAAGCAGGCGTAGGTCCGCTCCAGCGCAACTGATCCACGTTGTCGAAGAGGGCTATGTCGGTGCGGAGCGTGGCCAGGGTGCGAAATAAAAGAGCACGGTCACGGTCGCGGGTAAGAACAGCCGCGAGAGTACTTGCGCTGGTGACCTTCACTCCCCACTCGCGGTAATCTGCCGGGATCGATTCGATGTGGCCGAACTTTGCCAGAACCGTCGCCGAGGATTTCGCCCCCCAGCCCTGCAAACCCGGATAACCGTCGGCCGAGTCACCTACCAGCGCGAGGTAGTCGGGAATCGAGGACGGCGATACTCCGAACTTTTGAACAATGCCGGATTCATCCAGGGTCACGCGCGTCCTCCGATTCAACTGAACGATGCGCGTGCCGCTCACACATTGGGCGAGGTCCTTGTCTGGCGTGCAGATAATTACGCGTCCCACTTCCGAGTCTCTGGCAGCGATGCTTGCGGCAGCAGCCAGCCCGTCGTCGGCCTCGAACTCCACCATCGGCCAGACCAAAAAGCCCGCGGCTGAAAGAACCTCTTCGAGCAGCGGGAATTGTGCCAGCAAGTCGGGCTCGACGCCTTCGCTGGTTTTGTAACCCGGCCACAGTCCATTGCGAAAAGATTCAATCACGTGATCGGTTGCGACAGCGACGTGCGAGGCGCCGTCCTTGATCATGCCCATCACGGACGACAGGACCCCTCGAACGGCGGCGACCTCCCGCCCGTCCGAATCCCGCGCAGACGGCAGAGCGTAGTAGTGGCGGAATAGTTCGTAGGTTCCGTCGACCAGGTAGATGTCCAAGGGCAGCTCCGACATAACCCTATAGGACTGGTGGCGGCTCAATCAACTATTGGCCTGCTCTCAGTTCTCGAATAAACGAAGGGTAAGTCCAACGGTGAATCCGAAAGGAGATCCCGGCGTTCCGTGAGCCCGAAATTTTGCGTCTGCTGTGGGCGTCACTCTCGACTCGAGCCAGTTCTGGGTTTCGCAGTACCGCTTGTCGGACAAATTGTCGATGGCAAAATTGAAATCGAGGCCGTGTCGAATTTGCCTGGAGGTGCTCAGGTCAATCACATCCAGACCTGCCGCCTTTCGGAACGGTGGGGTCTGACCCGTCCAGAATGTAGTTGCTGACGTGGCGATAACGCAGCGATCCGTTGAATCCGTGCCACTCCGTAACGGTCAGGGCTGAGTTCGCCACAGAGTGTGGTGCGCTATCGACGTACACTCGGGGCGTCCCCAGGAAGAATGCATTGACGACTGCGTCAAGCCCCCGTTGAAAGCCAGGTAGCGGGTAATCTGAACCGAGGTTTTCACCTCCCATCCGTAAGCCCGGCTCGGTCCCTTGAACTCGAATGTGCCGTCATCAGGGATGTAAAGCTTTTCGTTGGAGCGTCCCGTTTGTGACTACGGGGTTTCCCTGACCCTTCCCTGGGCCTGCCGTTGTGGTCGTAACACGAAGTCCACAGTTGTGCTACTCTGGCGGCGAGAAGGCTCGTTTCCAGCGAAATGCGGCCCGTGAGCCCCATGCACATCCCCGATGGCTATCTCAGTCCTTCAACCTGTGCCGTCCTCTACGGCGCTGCCTTGCCGTTCTGGTATGGGGCTTTCGCGCGGGTCAAATGGTTGCTCAACACCAGGCTGGTACCGCTGTTGGCCGTCGCCAGTGCATTCTGCTTTGTCATCATGATGTTCAATATCCCGCTTCCCGGCGGGACGACCGGTCACGCTGTGGGAGTAGGAGCGGCCGCGATCGTGCTCGGCCCGTGGGCGTCGATGCTCGCGCTGTCCATCGCGTTGATGATTCAGGCGGTTTTTTTCGGGGACGGCGGGATCACAACACTCGGCGCGAACTGCTTCAACATGGCGGTCGCGGGCTCGCTGGTGGCTTTTCTGGTCTACCGTTTGATCGCAGGCAGAGCGGAGCTTACGTCATCCCGTCGAACCATTGCCGCTGCTCTCGCCGGCTACGCGGCGATCAATGCTTCGGCGTTTCTTACTGCGTGCGAATTGGGAATTCAGCCGCTTTTTTTCAAAGACGCCGGTGGAGCGCCGCTATACGCTCCCTATCCGTTGCACATCGCAATTCCAGCGATGATGATCGGACACCTCTCCTTCGCCGGCATTGCAGAGTTGGTTGTGTCGGGAGGAGTGGTTGCATACCTGCAGCGCTCGAATCCTTCACTGCTGGAAAATTCTGTGTTCACTCGTGGTAGTGATGATCATAGTGACAATCAGAAGATTGTCATGCCTGTTGAATCCTGGTCAGCCTGGCGATTGGCGGGACCACTCTGGATTCGCCTGGCCCTTCTCATGCTGCTTACGCCCCTCGGAATTCTTGCCGCTGGCACCGCATGGGGCGAGTGGAGCTCCAGTGAGTTTTCCAATCGTGAGATGCGCCAGAAAATTGCAGCAGCCTCGGGCAACGTGGCCCCACCGGCTGGACAGCCCAGGGGGCTTCAGCGGCTTTCCTCTCTCTGGACCGCGCCCTTCCCGCAATATGCGCCGTCATTCATACGGCGGCCTGCCTTCGGATACGTGATGTCGGCCATGTTTGGCAGCGGCCTTATCCTCGCGATCTTCCTGCTGATGGGCTGGCTGTTGGTCAGGCCGAATAACGCTGCAGCCAGAGGCTCGCCATGAGCCCGAAGTCGCGCGGAGTGGTTGAACGCAGCCTGGCTTCCTTTGTTGAAACACTGCAACACAGCTTCGAGTCTGAAGAAGTCGCGAAGCAAACGGGACTTCTGCAGAGTCTGGACCCTCGGGTCAAGATTGTGGCGATCCTGCCGCTCATCCTGATGGTGGCACTGGCCAGGCAGTTGCGAGTGATCGTCGCTCTCTTTCTATTTGCCATCGGGCTTGCTTTGCTGTCAAAAGTTCCCATGAACACCTTGGCCAAAAGAGTCTGGCTGACGGTGCTGGCATTCACCGGGATCGTCGCAGCGCCTGCGATCTTTCTGACTCCGGGCCACGCAATGTACACGCTTCCTTTCATCGGCTGGACTATCACTGCGCAGGGACTGCGCGCGGCAAGCTATCTGATCATGAGGGCAGAGACGGCCGCGACTCTTTCATCCCTGGTGGTGCTGTGTACGCCCTGGAGCAGCCTGCTGAAGGCGCTTCGCGCGCTGGGATTGCCGACGGTGCTTGCAGTAATCCTGGGCATGACGTACCGCTACATTTTTCTGCTGCTTCGCTCCGCCCATGACATGTTCGAGTCGCGAAAGAGCCGGATGGTGGGAAGCCTCGAGGGACCCGAACTCAGACGAATGGCGACGGCCGGCGCTGGCGTGCTGATGTCGAAGACCATCCAACTCAGCGGAGATGTCTACCTGGCCATGCGCTCGCGCGGCTTTCGTGGCGAGGTTTACGTCCTCGACGAATTTCGCACCGGCTGGCTTGACTGGGCCATCTTGCCATTCTTTGTGGCAGTCGCGGTGCTTGCTTTCTGGTTTGGGCGTTAGGATTCCCAATGAGCAAAGTGCGAAGAAAACGGGATGAGGCGACCAGGTGAACGTGCCTGTTTCTGCGTCGCCGGTCTTTGATTTGCGTGATGTGACCTATCGCTATCACGACGTGACCGCACTGGACGGCCTCAACCTCAGCGTCGCAGCTGGCCAAAGGATCGCTCTGCTCGGCGCGAATGGCTCCGGCAAGTCAACTCTCCTCAGTATTCTCGATGGACTCTACTTTCCGCAAAGCGGCAGTGTCACATTCCACGGCGAGTCTTTGACTGAAAGCCGGCTACAGACACAGGAAGTTGAGTTCGACTTCAGGCGCAGGGTGGCGCTCGTGTTCCAGAATCCTGACGTTCAGCTGTTCAATCCCACCGTTTTTGATGAAGTCGCCTTCGGCCCGCTGCAACTGCGCTGGAGCAGAGATGAGATTCTTCTTCGTGTCTCCGAAATTCTCGAACACATGGACATTGGGCACTTGAAGGACCGGTCGCCTCATCACCTGTCAACGGGAGAAAAGAAACGGGTCGCCCTGGCGTCTGTTTTGATTCTCGACCCCGAAGTCCTGCTACTCGACGAGCCCACAGCCGCGCTCGATCCCAAGAGCGAGAGCCAGATGATCGACTTCCTGGTGAGTTGCAGCGGAGGACGCAAGACTGTGGTCACCGCTACCCACGATCTGGATCTCGTCGAAGATATCGCCGACTGTTGCCACGTCTTTCAGCGCGGAAAGATTGTCGCCACGGGCACGCCGGCCGAAATCCTGAACGACAACGAATTGCTGTTGAACACGAACCTGATTCATGCCCACCGTCACGCCCACGCTCCCGGAGAACTTCATACCCATCCGCACCGCCACGGCCACAGACACTGAGTCGGTGCTCTCAGCTCGTTAACGAACGCTGTCGGCGAAAATGCCTCGGACGAAGATACCGGGGCGCGAGAGATCCTTCCACTCCGCAGACCGATTCGCAAGCGAATCGAACTGCTGCGCTCAGGATGACAGAGTAGGGAGCGTGCTCAGGATGACAGAGTAAGGACCGCGCTCAGGGTCACACAGGGCAGGGAAAAGAGTCCAGCGTAAGAAGATGCCGCGAAGGAAAATTAGTCGGCGCCGCTGGGCCGAGGAGATAGTGGCGCCAACTGGTTCGGATTTACGTGATGCTTGCTTCCGAACCGCAGTCGCATTCTGTCGAGGTAGAGGTAGATTACCGGAGTAGTGAAAAGCGTCAGCGCCTGGCTCATGATCAGTCCTCCGACGATGGTGATTCCCAGCGGGCGCCTTAATTCTGATCCGGTGCCGGTCCCGAGAGCCAGCGGCAAACCGCCCAGCAGCGCGGCCATGGTGGTCATCATGATCGGGCGAAAGCGGCGCACGCAGGCTTCGTAGATGGACTCAGCGGAATTCTTGCCGGACCGTTCCGTCTCCAGGGCGAAATCAATCATCATGATCGCATTCTTTTTCACAATGCCGATCAGCAGGATGATTCCGATCAATCCCATCACGTTCAACTCACTGCCGGTCAACAGCAGCGCCAAAATGGCGCCCACTCCTGCGGACGGCAACGTCGAAAGAATGGTGATGGGGTGGATGTAGCTCTCGTAAAGAACGCCCAGAACGATGTAGACCGTGACCAGCGCCGCCAGAATCAGCAAAGGCTCGCTGGCGAGAGAAGACTGGAACGCCGCTGCGGTTCCCTGAAAGCTGGCGTCAATGGTATTGGGAAAGTTGATCGAGCGCTGTGCGTTATTGATGGCATCGGTGGCTGGGCCCAATGACACATTCGGCGCCAGATTGAATGACAACGTCACCGACGGATACTGGCCCTGATGGCTCACGGCCAGAGGCGTGTTCGATGGCCCGAAGTGGGCGAAGGAGGAGAGGGAACTGCGGTCCCGTTGGAGGCGCGCACGTAGATCGTCTGCAATGCCTCGGTGCTGCGCGAAAATTCCGGCGCTACCTCCATGACCACGTGGTATTGGTTCAACGGCTTGTACATGATTGAAACCTGACGCTGGCCAAAGGCGTCATACAAGGCGTTGTCGATGTCGGCAGCAGCCACACCCAGGCGCGCGGCGGTTACGCGGTCGATAATCACGGTGGCTTCCAGACCTTTATCCTGCTGGTCGGTGTTGACGTCACGAAGCTCCGGAAGCGAGCGCAATTTGCTTAGAAGGAGCGGCGCCCAGCGATTCAGATCGTCCAGATTTTCGCCCTGTAGTGTGTACTGAAACTGCGCCTGGCTCTGACGGCCGCCGATGGTCAGATCCTGCGCGGATTGCATAAAGAGAGTTGCACCCGGCACCACTGCCAGCTTGCGCCGGAGCCTGCCAATAACCTGGTCAGCGCTGATCTTGCGTTCGGCGAGGGGTTTGAGAGTGATGAACATCCGGCCCTGGTTGGCGGAAGTGTTGCCGCCTGCAAATCCAACAGCCTGGTCGACGGCTGGATCTTTGGTGACCAGGCCAACGAACTGAATCATCTTTTCCTTCATGGCGGCGAAGGAAATGTCCTGGGCGGCTTGAATTGACCCCTGAATACGCCCGGTATCCTGCTGCGGAAAGAAACCTTTGGGAACGATGATGTAGAGATACACGCTCAGGGCGGCGGTCGCGATTGTGATCAGCAGTGTAACCGGCTGGTGGCGAAGAACAAGCCTGAGAGCACGACTGTAAAGAGAGAGGGTTCCATCAAATATCTTTTCACTGGCGCGATAGATGTGGCCGTGCTTTTCGCTGCCGGCCGAGCGCAGGAACTTTGCGCACATCATCGGCGTCACACTGAGAGACACCAGTAAGGAAACCCCAATTGCCACACTTAGCGTGACAGCAAACTCACGGAACAAACGGCCAACGATACCACCCATCATCAGCAATGGGATGAAAACCGCGACCAGAGATGTGCTCATGCTGAGCACGGTAAAACCAATTTCACGGGCGCCCTGAAACGCCGCCGCCACCGGGGCGATTCCGTCCTCAATGTGGCGAGTTATGTTTTCCAGCACGACGATGGCGTCGTCCACCACAAACCCGGTGGAGATGGCCAGCGCCATGAGGGAAAGATTGTCCAGGCTATAGCCCAGCAGGTACATCACACCAAAAGTTCCAACCAGCGACAAAGGCACCGCAACACTGGGGATGAGGGTGGCGCGAAACGTACGCAGAAATGCAAAAACCACCAGGATCACTAACAGCACCGAGATTAGTAAGGTGAACTCGATGTCGTGTACCGAAGCTCGAACGGTGGTAGTGCGATCCAAAACCACGTTCACATCAATCGCGGGTGAAATAGAGGATTTGAGTTGAGGCAGCGCGGCGCGCACGCGATCCACGGTGGCGATGATGTTCGCTCCCGGCTGGCGGGACACAATAATCAGCACCGCGGGTTTGCCGCCGGATAGCCCGATATTACGGATGTCCTCGACTGAATCACTGACCACGCCTACATCGCCCAGCCGTACCGGGGCGCCATTGTTGTAGGAGACGATCAGCCTGCGATACTGGTCGGCGAGAAAAATCTGGTCGTTGGCATCCAGCGTCCACGCATTAACCGGGTCGGCGACTTCACCTTTGGGTCGGTTGGCATTGGCGTTGGTGAGCGCGGTGCGCACCGTGTCCAGGCCTATGCCAAGCTTGTTCAGCAGGGTGGGATTCAGCTCGGCGCGCACTGCCGGTTTGGCGCCGCCGCCGACGAATACCTGGCCAACTCCTTCGACCTGAGCCAGCTTTTGCGACAGGATCGAGTCGGCGGCGTCGTACATCTGCGGCAACGTCATGATGTCCGAAGTGAGCGCCAGAATCATGATGGGCGCATCCGCTGGATTCACCTTCCGGTAGTTCGGATTGCCGGGCAAGTTGGCGGGAAGCTGGCTGCGCGCGGCATTGATGGCGGCTTGTACGTCACGCGCCGCGGCATCGATGTTGCGGTTGAGGTCAAACTGTAACGCAATATTGGTGGACCCCAACTGGCTGGTCGAGGTCATCTGGTTGATCCCGGCGATGCGGCCGAACTGGCGCTCCAGCGGAGTCGCAACCGCTGAAGCCATGGTTTCCGGGCTCGCACCTGGCAACGACGCTCCGACCTGGATCACGGGAAATTCAACCTGCGGCAAGGGCGCCACCGGAAGAAAATTAAACGCCAGCGCCCCAGCCATGAGCAGAGCCGCTGCCAGCAACGATGTGCCGATCGGGCGCTTAATAAATGGGGCAGAAATATTCATGACTCAGTCCGCTGAAGCCCCACCCGGCTCCTCAATCGGGTTGCCAATATTCAGATGGGAGAAGCGCTGTGCCAGCCGGTCGAACCAGAGATACACAACCGGGGTGGTGTAAAGCGTAAGCAACTGGCTGACCAGCAGGCCGCCGACAATCGTGATGCCCAACGGGCGGCGCAACTCCGAGCCGGTTCCACTGCCCAGGGCCAGCGGCAAGCCACCCAGCAGAGCGGCCATGGTGGTCATCATGATGGGGCGGAAACGCAGCAGGCAAGCCTGAAAGATCGCTTCTTCGGGCGGTTTGTGCTCCACGCGTTCCGCTTCGAGCGCGAAGTCGATCATCATGATGGCGTTTTTCTTCACAATCCCAATCAGAAGAATGATTCCGATCAGCGCCACCACTCCCAGATCATTACCCGTCACTAACAGCGCAAGAATGGCGCCCACGCCCGCCGATGGCAGCGTCGAGAGAATCGTTACCGGATGAATGTAGCTCTCGTAGAGCACGCCGAGGACGATGTACACAGTGACAATCGCGGCCAGAATCAGCCAGGGCTCCGACGAAAGTGAGTTCTGAAATGCCGCCGCCGTTCCTTGAAAGCTGGTGTGGATGCTGGGTGGCAGATGAATGTCCGCTTCCGCCGCCTGGATCGCCTTGGTCGCTTCTCCCAGTGAAACTCCCGGCGCCAGATTGAACGAAAGCGTTACCACGGGGAACTGTCCCTGGTGATTCACCGCGAGATAGGTATTAGTCGTCTCGAAGTGACTGAAAGAGGCCAGCGGAACCTGCACTCCGCTCCCCGCGTGTACATAAATGTTCTTGAGCGAATCCGGATTCTGCGCGAACTGCGGATCGACTTCCAGAACCACGTGGTACTGGTTAAGCTGGGTAAAGATGGTTGAAACCTGGCGCTGCCCGAAGGCGTCGTACAGCGTATCGTCAATCGCTTGCGGCAGGATTCCCAGGCGCGAAGCGGTATCGCGATCGATTACGAGTTGGGCTTTTAGGCCGCCATTCTGCTGGTCAGTTGCCACGTCTCGCATGGAGGGCAGCTTCCGCAGCTCCCCGACCAGCTTCGCGGCCCAAACTGACAACTCCTGCGCATCCGCATCTTCCATCGAATATTGGTATTGTGTCCGGCTCACGCGGTCTTCCACCGTGAGGTCCTGCACCGGTTGCATGTACAAAGTGATGCCATTTACCTTGTCCAGTTCTGGCTGTAATCGGCGGATAATCTCAGTGGCGCTGGACTTGCGATCATCTCGTGACTTCAGATTGATCTGGATGCGCCCGCTGTTGGGAGTGGAGTTGGTGCCATCAATTCCGATGAAGGAAGAAAGGCTGGCCACGTCAGGATCCTTCAGGATCACAGCCGCCAACGCCTGCTGACTCCGCTCGAGCGCGGTGAACGAAGTATTCTGCGGGCCCTCCGAAATACCCAGAATCACTCCCGTGTCCTGCACCGGGAAAAAACCCTTGGGTACGGCCACGTAAAGAAACAGCGTCAGCGCCAGTGTCCCAACTGTAACCAACAGGGTTGTGGTCTGGTGCTTCAGGACAAATTTCAGAGTTCGCCCGTAAAACTCAATTACCCGGTTGTAGAAATTTTCCGTGCTCTTATAAAAGCCGCTTTGACGATCGGGATCGTGGCGCTTCAGAAGTTTGGCGCACATCATCGGCGTAAGGGTCAAAGAAACCATCGCGGAGACGAGAATCGTAACCGCCAGCGTCACCGCGAATTCGCGGAACAGACGCCCCACGATGTCGCCCATGAACAGCAGTGGAATCAGTACCGCAATCAGCGAAACCGTCAGAGACACGATGGTGAAGCCGATCTGCGACGACCCCTTCAACGCTGCCTGCAGTGGCGACTCGCCTTCTTCCAGGAAACGTTCGATGTTTTCGATCATCACGATGGCGTCGTCCACCACAAATCCGGTTGAGATCGTGAGTGCCATCAGGGTCAGGTTATTCAGGCTATAGCCCAGCAGATACATCACTCCGAACGTGCCCACCAACGAGAGCGGTACGGCCACGCTGGGAATCACCGTCGCACGCAGGTTTCGCAGGAAAAGAAATATGACCAGCACGACCAGCCCGATGGTGAGCATGAGTTCGAACTGGACATCTTTTACCGAAGCCCGAATGGTTTCGGTGCGATCGGTCAATATTTGCACTTTCACCGAAGCCGGCAGCGACGACTGCAACTGCTTCAACAACACCTTCACCCGGTCAGCCACGCTGATGATGTTGCTCCCCGGTTGCCGCTGAATATTCACCACCACGGCGGGGGTGGTATTCATCCACGCAGCTTGCTTGATGTTCTCGGCGCCATCCACGGCCGAGGCTACGTCAGACAACCTGACCGGCGCGCCGTTCTTGTAGGCCACTACGATGCTGCTGTATTGGGCGCTCGAATTGAGTTGGTCATTCGCGCCTATGGTGAACGATTGCCGCGGTCCGTCGAGCACCCCTTTCGCCTGGTTGACGTTGGCCGCGGCCAGCGCTGTACGCAGGTCTTCCAGACTCATGCCGTAAGAAGCCAGCGACGTAGGGTTTGCGCGGATCCGGACCGCCGGCTTCTGTCCGCCGCTGATGGAAACCAGTCCGACGCCGGGAAGCTGGGATATTTTCTGTGCCAGCGCAGTGTCCGCGAGATCCTCAACCTTGGAGAGCGGCAACGTGTCCGAAGTCAGCGCCAGCGTCAGAATGGGAGAGTCCGCCGGATTCACCTTGCTGTAGATGGGCGGGTTGGGCAAATCCTTGGGCAGGTACGTCGTGCCCGCATTGATCGCCGCCTGCACCTGCTGTTCTTCAACGTCGATATTCTCGTTGAGATTGAATTGCAGAGTGATGATGGAACTGCCCAGAGAACTGGTCGATGTCATCTGGCTCAGCCCTGGTACCTGACCAAACTGCCGCTCCAGCGGCGCGGTCACGGACGATGCCATGACGTCGGGGTCGGCGCCGGGATAAAACGTCACAACCTGAATTGTGGGATAGTCAACTTCCGGAAGCGCGGACACCGGCAGTTGCGTGTACGCAACCAGGCCCACCAGAAGCAGCCCGACCATCAGCAGGGTGGTTGCAACCGGCCGAAGAATAAAAAGCCGTGACGGACTCATCGTGTTTCCGCGGGCGAAGATTTTCCTGCGGAAGGTTGTCCCGAGCCGGTTTGTGGGGGGGAAGACGCGGGGGAAGAATCCGCTGGAGCGCCATTCCCAGAGGCCGTCTGCCCAGTTGAGGATTGCGCGTTCCGGTTTCCACCCGCGTGCGGGTCTACTTTGCTTCCGCCCTGCAACTTATCCTGCCCGTCCATCACCACTACATCCCCCGGAGTAAGCCCGCTCGCAATGGAAGCCACATTGTTCTGAGTGAAGGAGACAGTAACCGGCCGGACTTCGACAGTCTTATCGGGCTTGACCACGAATACGTAGCTGCCCTGCGGACCGTTCTGAATCGCGGCCGAGGGAATCACCGTACTGCCCTTGTGCGTCTCCAGCAGCAGACGCACGTTCACGAACTGGTTGGGCCAGAGAACGTTGTCCTGGTTGCTGAACATCGCCTTCAGACGGCCGGTTCCGGTGGTCTGGTCAATCTGATTGTCGATGGTCAGCAAACTGCCGGTCGCGAGTTTGGTCTGATCGTCGGAGTTGTATGCCTCGACCGCCAGCGGCGCCTGACTCATATGTTTGGCGACGGTGGGCAGATTCTCTTGCGGCAGCGTAAAAATCACGGCGATCGGCTGCAGCTGGGTAATCACCAGCAAGGGGTTGGTGTCGGCGGCGTGAACCATGTTGCCGACATCCACCAGCCGTAATCCGATGCGGCCGTTGATGGGAGAAGTAATGTGCGAATAGACCAGGTTCAACTTCGCATTGTCGATCTGGGCTTGATCCGCTCTCACCGCCCCCTCGAGTTGATCCGCCGCCGCCTTCTGGGTATCGACCTGCTGCCGTGAAATCCCTCCCGACTCGTCAAGCAAGCTCTTGAAACGCTCATAATTCAGCTGCGCGTCTTTCAATTGGGCCTGGTCGCGGTAAATGTTTGCCTGTGCCTGGTCGAGAGCCACCTGGAAGGGACGGGGATCGATAACCGCCAGCAAGTCTCCCTTGTTGACGTTCTGGCCTTCCCTGAAATTAACCTGCGCCAGTTGTCCGTCCACGCGGCTCTTCACGCTGACCGTGTTCGACGCAGTTACGTTGCCCAGTCCCTTGAGGTAGACAGGAACATCGCGCTGCTGAGCCGTGGCTACGCCGACAGGAACAACAGTCTGGGTGGATGCCCGCGCCGTTCCTGGCTTAGAGCCACCACTACAGCCGATCAGGAACATGGTTGCCGCCGCGGAGAAGGCAAGAATTGCAAGAAACAGTTTTCCGGATAAACTGCTTGCGTGGCGACGTGCCGGCAATCCCTTACCGGAACCAGACCGGCGATCTTCAGTGCTTGGCTTCACTATGTGTTTCTCCCGGGCACACCAATACTCAATCGGCCGCAGCGAGTACGGTGCTGCGTGTTTGACGACAAAAATTATATCGCGGTTGCGGGTTATCTTCAGTCTTTACAAGACTTTACATTTCTATGGGATAGAAACAAGAGCCATATTGGAATTCTGCGGCCGGGGGGAAAGGCTCCGCTAACTGATCAGCGATGCCAACTGGGTTGGGGAAGGGCACGACCTCGGTCGTGCCGCTAGTAATGCTCGTATGCGTGGCGTTTTAACGCCTGGGGTTCGCTGTTGGCTCTGCTAAACCGCCTACTCGTGCAGAGACTTTACATAGCTGATTACCTGCCAAAGCTGCTGATCGGGAAGTTTTGCCCACGAAGGCATACCCTTCCTCATATCCCCATTTACCAGCAACCAATGCAGATCGCCCTCTGTTGCCTCCTGCTGCACCCGTTCGCTTGTCAGCGCCGGACGTTTCCTGGTCCCTTCGGCATTTTCTCCATGGCACTGCGCACAGCGATCGAGAAAAATCTTGCGCCCCGCGGCAATCGCCTCCGCTTGCCCGTGATAAGGGCTGGTCCGTTGATGATCGCGGGCAGGTACTTTCTTCAGCCAGCTTCCGTCAGCTGCGCCAAACAGCAACCCGGAAGGCAGGAGCACCATCGTCAGTGCGAGGGCCATTTTGCGAATCATCGCGCGCCCCGGTGAAAGCGTCCCCACACCTGATCGATTTCGTAGGAAATTCCAAAGCGGTATAGGCGGGGAATGCTGTAATCGTTCAATCCAAACTGGGGCGAGAACGACAAGGACAAGCCATGCGGCGCTTCCCAATTGATCGTGGGTCCGACATAGTGGGATGTCAGTCTGGTTCCGAAGCTGTAGCGGTCCCCAAGGCCTCCGTACATCTCGACGCCGGCCTGAAATTTTTCAGCGCAGACCGTGCATTGGCGGGAACTCGCCGCCAGCCGCAAGGGGCGGCTTACTCCCCAGGCATATCCGAACTCCCAGGGCTCGTTGGAGAGGTTTTTTTCGGCGATGATATTTTCGCTGATGTTCCAACCCCGAAAATTACTGCCCAGTATCAGCTTGAGTTCCAGTTCGCGTTTCTTCTCCTGTCGAGCCTCGGCATTGGATCCGATAAGGTCATCTTTTCCATCATGACCAACGATCTCGCGTAGCGCCTTGTCCGCGCTGATGTTCTCGAACTCGATATAAATAACCGGATTGATCCAATGCTCGCGTAGCAGGGGACGAAAGCGATTTTCCCAGCGATAGCCAGTGAAAATGGTGCTGTCGTGCTGGGTGATCTGTCCGTCGAGATATAGCTCAGTGGTCCACCAGGCGGTGGCGCCGTATTCGAATTCCAGAGTGCTGCCGACAAAACGGTTCCCGCCCGGCGGCTTTCCCACCGCGTTGAAGAATTCGATTTCGAGATTACCCGGCTCTTCCATCTCGTGAGAATAGGTGACGAAATACGGCCGCTCCTGAGCCGCGCATGCGGCGGCGACAAATATCGCAAACACACCCAAAATCGCTCGAACTCTCATAGGGATGGTACGACCAGAGGCAACGACCAAAGGGATGGTTCGACGCCGTTAGATATGCAACCGTGTTGCATCTAGGAGCAATCATTGACTCTAATGGCTTTTATCTGCAGGGTCAATGATCGGCAAGATTTTCTGTTGCACACCGGTTGCAACTAGATGCAACTCTAATGCCGGAAGCTGAACAGGTTGCAGGGAAGAGAATGAGGCGGGATCTTATTGGTCGGGTTTTTCAGCCGCGCGGCACTGCGCGCAATAGCCGCCGACTTCCAGCCGGGTTACAACGATGTGGAAACGGCAATCCCGCTGAATTTGTCCTTTCAGTCGGTCGAACAGGTCGCTTTCAAATTCTGTAATTTTGCCGCATCGCAGGCATGCCATGTGAATGTGGTCGCGCTGGGGACGCCGCTCGTAGTAGTGTTTCTCACCCTGCATGTGCATCAGATCGAGTTCATCAATCAGCCCGTGTCGCTTCAGCAGGCCGAGCGTGCGATACACCGTAACCCGGTCAATCTGGGGATCCAGACGCCGTGCCCGCCGCAACAGCTGGCTGGCATCAAGATGCTGTTTGGCGGTCTCTACCACGCTCAGAATGGTGCGGCGTTGGCGGGTCATGCGCAATCCGCGCGACATCAACTCGGCTTGCAGACGTCCAGGAATCTCGGTTTGGGGCAATGGCATGGCTCATCCTTCTTGCAACTCAGGTTCAAATTATAACCCGGCCACTCCTCCCCCGCAAAAACGCCCAACCGGAGGTCATCCGGAGGGACTTTAGTCCCGAAGGATCTGGCGCGTAGCTCCACCGGTGCCGACGGATGCAGATCCGGCTTACGCAGGATGCCCGCAACTTCAGCACGGCAACTCGGCACGGCAAACTCAGGAACGCGGCATTTGAAAGCGAGCAGTTAAAAAAGGGCTTATTTAGTGCCCGGAATCAGTACTCCGAGCACCCGCTCAAGCAGCGGCTTACGGGGTAGGTTGCTGCTGACTGCAGCTCGATATTTGTCGATCCAGTCCGTCTCGGTATGAAGTATCGGGCTGGCCGGCTCCGCCACGGGTTTCTCCAGCTTCAGGGAAGAGCCGGTAATGGCCTGCAGTCTGCGCTGGTCCACATATGCCAGCGCGACAAAGCGGAATGGCTGCTGGGTCCACGAGACCGGACTCAACATCTCCGCAGCGCCCAGCACCGGGCCGCTTTGAGTCAGGAACATCACCTTGATGCGAGTGCCGCGAATCAGGGGTTTCTGCAGGCTCAGCAGGCCGCCGGTGGAGGAGAAGACCTCCAGGCTGCCCGTCACACAGTCGCCACTCTGGAAGCGAAGCACCGCAGGAGTGTATTCGGTGGCTCGGACGCGAGGGGCTCGGCAAGCGAGCGATGGCGGCGGAGCAGTCATTAGCCTACTGGGCAGTATCGTACTTCTCCATACCTTCATTGGAGATTACGAAAGGCTGAAACCATACGAGGTTACCCTGCCTCATCAGCGCCCAGGCTGCCGGCCAGTTGCCTGAGCCCTGCGGCCTCTGAGGGTGCAGCACCTTCAGGCCGCATTCAATTGCTGCCGCTGGCAATGGGCTTTAGCCCCCGAGGTACCTTAGCGGCTGAAGCCGCATGCACTGTGAAGCCTTGTATTGCAGCGCCAAAGCGCTGCTCCAGCCAAAATCCCGGATGCTCGCCGAAGATCACCAGGACGCCAAACTGACCCACCTCCAAAAAGCTACAATCAATCCCTCTAAAAATTCATTTACGAATCGGGATCATGATGAAACATAATCTGGAAGAAACCATATCGCTGCTCACTCGCACTCCTGCCGCTCTCAATTCTCTTTTGCGCGATCTGCCCGAGGCGTGGACGTCGCGAAACGAAGGTGAAAACACCTGGAGCGCTTTCGATATTGTCGGCCATCTCGTTTACGGCGAACGCACCGACTGGATGCCGCGCGTCACCATGATTTTGCAATTCGGTGAGAGCCAGGCATTCGTGCCGTTCGATCGCTGGGGACAGGATCGCGAGAGCAAGGGCAGGACGCTGGGCCAGCTATTGGATGAGTTTGCCCGGCTGCGATCGGAAAATTTGCGCGACCTGCGCGAGCTGAATCTACGCCAGGAGGATCTCGAGCGGCGGGGGCTCCATCCTTCCCTCGGAACAGTCACTCTTTCGCAGCTGCTGGCAACCTGGGCAATTCATGACTTGACCCACCTGCATCAGCTCTCGAGGGTAATGGCTTACCAATACCGGGACGCTGTCGGCCCGTGGAGCATATACCTGGGTGTCTTGAACTGTGCCGGACACAGCTCTTCCTGACACAGGCCAGGTGCCTTAGCGCAACTGCGCTGCTATTCGCGGACGAGTAACGCCAGGCGAGGAAACCGGAATTGTCCGGCGGCATCGTCGATCACATTGACCTGGCAGGAATAGAAACCCGGCTTGAGCTGGGTGAGCGGCACGTCCAGCTGGAAGACAGCAGCCTTGCGGTCCGGCGCATTCAACTGTTCGCTCACCACCAGCGGGGTTTCATATGACTTGGTCTTCCCCTGGAAAAATGCGACGTTGGTCAGAAGGTGAATCGCAGGATTGTTTCCACCACCACTCGTCTTTGCGTCTGCATTCGTCGCCGGGTGACCCGGATCGTAGACTTCATAATAGAAGTAGAGATGCTGACCCGCAGAGAACACATGGGCCACGTTGGGGATCACCTCTGACCCGTCGCGGACCAGTGGATTCTCGCTCTTGCGCTTCGTGTTAGGTTGCAGCTGGCTCGACAGCACAATCGAACTCATCTTCAGCGGAACTGACTTAAGGTCGGGGACGGTCAGGTCGGTCTCGAACGATCCCAGGCGTCCGCTCTGGTTCTCCCGCACCACAAATTTCACATGATATTGGCCCGGCGGCAACACGAAGCCGCTGTTGTATTGCACGTTCTTGCGTTGCACCAGCTGACTGGTATTGAGCGAAAGCTTCACCGTGTCGCGAACTTGCCCCACCGGCCGTTTTTCGGTGTCGGTCACGATTCCCAGGACATCGAGCGTTGCTTTGTCCTGATCGTTGTTGCGGGTGAAGGGAATCTGCGAGCCCGGCACGACCAGTGACACCGGCACGTAAAACTTCCGGTCGGCAATCCGGAAGTAAGCTGCCGACAAGTACAGCGGCAAATCCGTGGTCGAGAGATCCGATGCCAGTTCTTCGTCGAGCTGGCGTTCGCGATCGTCACGCGTGGAATGCTGGAAGTCCGCAGGAGCGTAGTAGCCGCGCCGGAAGTCGAGTTTGAGTCCGGGCCGGTTGATGCGCACGGTGATGCGACGGAAGCGCCCATCATGATTCGTGTTCGAGCTGTGGTAACCGAGCAGGTAGTAAAGCGAGCTGTCCTGCTGCACTCCGGTAAACACCCTGCCAAAGTCGTTGGAGTCGAGGAAAGCCTTTCCGCCGGTATCGCCGGCCAGAGTGACCAGCGTCTCCTGGGTGGTCGCGTTGGAGTCGAAGGCGCTGGACACTGATTTGCCCGAGTACGGCGAAGTCCCGCGCAGGCTGGCGTTCTGCGCCTCTCCTCCCGGCACCAGCGCCTGCAGACCCCGAATGTCCATGGTGTAAATCGCCATGTTCGCTTTTACCGCGGCGTTGGTCGCGGAACGCAGCTGTGACTGGTTCTCGATGCCGGTGCGATCCATCCCGCTGGAGAAATAAATGAGCGATTTCTTTTCCTCGATGTGCGAAAGCTTGTCCGCGATCGACCGCAGCGCCTGCAGTCGCCGGTCGGTGTTGAAGATGTTGTACTCAGTGTCATCAACAGCGAATGACCCGCCGGTTTCGGCAGTGCCTTCCGTCGTACCGGTGCTGCCTTCCTCAAATCCTCCGCCGGCGCCGAGATTGAAGCCCTGCAGCGCTGTCTTCAGGAGGGTCCGGTCCGAGGTGAAATCCTGATTCACCGACAGCGTGTCCCCCAGCGAGACAACGGAGACCAGATCGGCCGCAACCATCTGTTTCTCCACGTAGTTCTGCGCTGCCGTGGTCGCCCGGTCGACCTCGTCCGGCTGCATGGAGCTGAGATCGAAAAACAAAATGATGAGCCGGCGGTCTTTCAACGGACGCGTCGCCAGCGTGTCTTGCGGAGCGCCCGGGGTTTGAGGGCGAGGCTTGCCCAGCAGCGGCGCTTCAGTCGCCGCGGTCGACAACACAGCGTCCGTGTTCTCGAGATCGAACGAAATCACCTGCTGCGGCTTGTTGTCTTCGAGCACGGTGAAATCCTCGCGCTTGAGGTCGCGCACCGGATTTCCATTCCGGTCTCGCACCGTGACATTCACCAGCACCAGCTCCGTGGTGGTGTGAAACGTATAGTCCGTCGGCGTCTGCTGTGAAACCACGCTGCCGCGGACGAGGGCCACCGCCAATACGATGGCGAGGCCACGTTTCATCGAGTTGAAGAGACCTGTAGCCAAAGTGGTCATATTCAATGCCGGCAGTGCCGAAGCTTCGCGTCCTTCGCGGTGTTTCTTCGCGACCTTGGCGGTTAAAAGCCTTTGCACTTACCCTGGAAAAATCAAAAGCCTTTAACCGCAAAGACCGCGAAGAACACCGCAAAGTTCGTGGAGAAAATCAAGTTCCCTAAAAGCGGAACCGCGCCGTCAGTTGCAGCGACCGCATTGCCCCCACCGAAATTACCCGGCCGTACGTTGGCGAGTTCACGATTGTGTCGATCGTGGAGAATTGCGGGGTGTTGAAGATATTCGAAAACTGCGCCCGGAATTCCAGAAAGCGTGACTCGCTCAATGGGAAAATCTTGGTAAAGGCCATGTCGAACAATCGCTGTCCCGGTCCCTCGATGCTATTGCGGCGTGCGTCGCCGAACGCGCCCGTGGGCTGAACGAATGCCGCGGTATTGAACCACTGCGCAACCGACGCATCCGGCACGCTCACCAGTTGTCCAGGGACCACGTCCGCGCGAATGGTGCCGTTCGTGCCGCGGCTCACATCGGACGGGTCGCCCAGAATCCTGGGAGTGAAAGGAAGTCCCGAGGCAATGGTCCAGTCCCCGCTCCAGTTCCAGTCCCCAAACATGGCTCGCAGCGGGCTGTTTCCGGTGAGCCATCGCCGGTCATGGCCGAACGGCAACTCCCACAAATAGTCCGCAGAAAACTGGTGACGCTGGTCGAAGCTCGACAGGCCTCGCTCCGCTGAGAGGTCGAAGGCGTTCTGGGCAACGTTGGTTGTGCCCGAAAGTCCGGCTCGGCCTCCACCCTGCGCGACTAAGGGCTCGCCACTTCCGATGGTCGAAGCGTTATCCATCGATCTGGAAAACGTGTAGCGGCCGCCAATCGACAGACCCCCCTGCAACCGCTTGCGCACTCGGATCGAACCAGCGTTCGCCGTGGAATCGCCCACCGAATCTTCCCAGTAAAACGGCTGCACGCCCGGAAACAGAACTCCCGTGGCGGTGCGGTTGGGTGCTTCAAGAATATCGAGACGTGTGCCTTTGGTGCCGGTGTAGTCGAAGTTCACGATCAGCGTCGGCAGAATCTGCTGCTGCACGTCGACATTCCATATCTGGACGTACCCCAGCCGGTAATTGGGATCCACGCCAAAATTATTGGTGACGGAACCGGGCGCGACCGCTGGAAATCCGTTTTGCAGCGTCAACTGCGTCGTCGCAGACTGGGTGTTTGTCGCCGTGGTCGAAAACGGAGGCTGGAACGCCATATTCTGCACAATGCTCTGATATGCCGCCGTGTTGTAGTTAATGCCGTATCCGGCGCGAACCACGGTATTGCGCAGCGGCTTCCACGCCAGGCCGAGGCGAGGAGCGAAATTATTACGATCGGGACGGACCAGCGTCACCGGGAATCCCCCGTTGTAGGGCCCCGACTGGCCCACCTGCACCGGCACCGGCGGCGAAGTAAAGCCCACCGGCAAATCCAGGTTCACGATGTGATCGTTAATTTCTGAAAACGGAGAAATGTATTCGTAGCGCACGCCCAGGTTCAAAGTCAGATTGCCGCGCAGCCGCCATTCGTCCTGCGCGAACAGATCCCACGAATTGCCCCGAAAGTGATAGTTGTTGTTACCGAACTGAACCGAAGTCAATTGCGGGAGACCGAGCAGGAAATCAGAGAAGTCGTATCCGCTGTTAACGCCGGTAAAAGTAAACGTCCCGCGGGCATTGCTGTCCGTTTCCGTATTGGTCTGAATCCGCCGGAAGTCGCCGCCCCACCGCCAGGTATGCTTTCCGTGGTTGTAAATCATGTTGTCGGAAAACGTCCAGGTCTGGTTGCGCAGCAGTTGCGGGTTGGTGTCGTTGATGCCCCCGAAGTGGGTGAATGCCAGATTCGGCAGGCCCCAATCAAAAGGATTCGCCGATACTCCAGTGATGCCAAGCGTCCCCGTGATGTCCTGGCTAAAGGCGTAGAGATTCTGCGTCCGAATGCGCGAGCGGTTGAAATCCAGCCGCGCATTGTTGACCACCTTGCCAAAGGTGCGCGTATAGCCGATCGGCACATCGAAGCTGCGCGTGTTGGTGGTGCCGCCGACGCTGGGAAAAGGATTGGTTACGTTCGCGCTGGCCGAATGGTAGTGAAAACCCACGTTCAGATTGTTCCGCGGCCCGCGCCGCCCACGCTGCCGCCCGTTCGTGGCCGCTCCCAAAGCCTGGATCACGCGCACATTCAAGTCGTCGCTGTCATTCAGCGTGGAGGTAACGAACCGGAAGTTCTGCGCGTTGCTGCTGGTGGGTGTCACATTGGGTAGCGGAATGAATTGCAGCAGTCCAAGCGCAATCGGATTAATCGCCAGGCCCGCAGTCTGGAAATTGTTCCCGGGAATCGGCTGTCCATTACCTGGATTGACCAGTTGAACCCCGGCCGCGGAAAAGTCCCCGCTGCGTTCGGCCAGCGTGGGTACCGTGGAGAATGCGGTATAAGGCGAGTCTCCGCGCGAGCCGTTGTAGTTCACGAAGAAGAATGTCCTGCTGCCTCCCTTGTAGATCCCCGGAATATTCAGCGGCCCGCCCAGCGAGGCCCCGAAACGCTGCCGCATGTACGCGGCTTTTTCTACCGGACTATCGGTAAGGGCGTAAGGTGCCGCATCCAGCGCGGAGTCGGCAACCGAGTAATACGCCGAACCATGCGGCCGGTTGATGTCGAATCTGCCGCCACGGCCAAGAACCATGGCACCGCCCCGCCCACCGCCGCCTCCAAAGCCGCCGAATCCTCCTCCCGGTGCACCGCCGCCTCCCGGCGCCCCGCCACCGCCCGGGCCCCCGCCGCCCGGCCCGCCGGGTCCACCAAAGCCCTGCCCACCTTGACCTTGACCTCCGCCAAACCCTCCCTGCTCGCGGCCCTCGCGCATGCGCTGGTCGAGTTCGTCAGTACTCATGCCGAACATGCCGACGCCGGAGGTGCTGCCGGAGAAAGACACCGACTCAGTGGCCGCGTCCGCTGCTACCCCGGGAACCGGCATTCCGGACGGCACGATCTGATCGGAGCCGCCGCCAGCCCCTTCAGCGGCAGCGGCCATTCCCTGCATTACCGACAGACTCTGAAATCCCCGGTTGGATCGAGCCGCCGTGGCTGGCTGCTGTTGGCTGCGCGCCGCCTGTTGCGTGCGCGAAAGCAAAGTCAGTTCAACGTCCGCGCGGCCAGTCGGGCCGCCCAGGACAACTTCCCGGGTTCCGGGCGCAAAGGCGGTCATTTCAACCCGAACTTCGTATTTCCCCGCAACGGGGACCTGGAGCGCATAAGTTCCATTGATGTCCGTGGATGTTGTGGTCTTTGCTCCGGTCGCAGCATCGCTGACGGTTACCGTCGCCCCGGGAATCAGCGAATTGCCCGACTTCACGACTCCGGAAATAGAAAAGGTCTGCGTGGAGGGCGCGTCCTGCGCCAGAGAACTCACCGCAACCAGCAGGAGAATGGCAAGTCGGCGCACAGTGGCGTTAAAAGCCCTCGAATGAAAAGAAATCTTGCTGGCGAATTCGGCACCATGTTTCATGCGCCGTCTTTACGGTGGCTGGCAGTGGCCATAAATACATTCAACACTGCCGCCGGGACCGGACGGGTAAAAAGATGGTCAATGACCGTAAAGTTTCGTAAACGCCAATTCCGGCGCGGGAATTCGGAGATCGAATTGCTTTCGTGCTGACCACCCGGCATTACTATCCAGTATTACTATGCAGCATTACTTTGTCATCCCGACCGGAGCGCAGCGAAGCAAGTGCAGTGGAGACCTGCTTCTGCTCGAGCCTGAACGCGGCCCATGCCGGGAACAAACAGCAGGTCTTTCGACCCTGCAAACGGACTCGGAAGCGAGTCCGTTCTCTCCCGCTCAGGATGTCAATCGCTAAAAAAGACTACTAACCCCCAACCCTCAGTGCGTAAACGAAAAATTCAACCCCGTGGTAAGCAGGATGTCGTTCTGCTTGGCTCCGGCCGGCGGATTGGTCACGTAGATGTCGCCGAACGCATTTTGCCATCCCAGCCATTTGCTGATTTTGGTTACCGTCCCGAAGTTGAAAGTAGCGCGGTACTCACTGGTGTCATTCAGATTAGGGAAGAAATAAAGTTTCTCAGTCAGCAGGGTGTTCATTCCCAGCTTGTGGGTAAGTTCTTCACCGACGGAAATCGCCGCAAAGCTGCGGCTGGGCAGGGCTGTGTACTTTTCACGAGTATAGTTAGCGCCGCCGAGCAGATCTAAAGTGGTGCGCGTGTTTTTGATAGCGTGCCAGCCCAGGCCGCCGCCGAACACCGAACGCAGATCCAGAGTCTGCAGCGCGTCAGTCTGGAAGTCGGCGCCCACGTAGGCGAAAATACGCGGAATCAAATCGTGATCGTAACGAATTCCGCCCTGCACGGAATTGGCTGTGGTCGCAGGAGTCGCTCCCGGCGCGTCGTTGGTGGCGTAGATACTGTTGGTATAAAGGCTCAACTTGTCGTCCCGGCCCTTGCGGTCCGCCGTGAAGGCGAGCGCCAGATTTTTGGTCTGACTGTTGCCGCGGGTCAGGCCGAAGCCGACATTGGCCCCGCCTTGCCATCCTTCCAGCAGGCCGGGATGCAGCGACTTCTCGTAGGCTGCTTGCTCGGCCTCGCCAAATATTTTAGCGACCGATGCCTTGGGCTCAGTAACTGTTCCCGCATCGGCGGTAGCTACCGCCAGGTTGCCGTCGGTTGTGGTCACGGTTCCCGATACTGTTTTTCCGTCGTTCAGACTCACGTGCAGTTTCTGTGAAGAGGTAATTTCCTGCACGGCCGACCAGTCCACAGTGACTTCGCCGGCAAATTCGGTCTTTATGATCAGGGACTTGGCGTCCGATTTCTCGATGGTGCCGGTTAGACGGTCTCCATTTTTCAGCACGATCTGATCGGCGAATAGGGCGATCGGAAACAGGAAAACAAAGGTGAATGCGAGAGCCTGAAGCTTCGACACGTCTTTCCTCCGAAGTGATGTAGAGAACCTGAGGGTTTAGTTCGTCGACGGGTTCACGGTAGTTGTAGGACCTGTAGGACCGCCAACCGCCGAGAAACAGAAGAAGAGGATCAACAGCTGAGGTTACTGTCTGCTTGAACACTCATTCTTGCAGTCTTCCGCCCAGCGGCGAAGACGGGGGAAATTATATGGGAGATGGGCTGCGAGATCAAAACGCGTTCGCGGCGAATGCTTAATTTGAATTGTGTTCTCCAAAGACAAGGCGTCACGCTGAGCTTGCGAAGCATCTCGCGTGGAGCGGATATGCACTTTGGCTGAAGATCTGGCGATGCGCGCAAGATCTCTTCGACTTCGTTCAGGACTACTCCAGGTCTGGGAGTCGGCTTCGAACGAGGCCACCATCAGAAGACGAATGAGCAAAAAGGCCGGGACAGGTGAAGAATAGAAAAAATGCGCGGGAGTCTTCAGCTGGGGTGGCTGGAACTATCCGCTGCCTTGGTCTCAACCGGAGTGGCCGCCACTTTGGTGGGCTCTTCAGCCGCGTCTTTCATACCCGACTTGAGGGCGCGGATGCCCTCGCCAATGCCCTTGCCCAGCTCCGGTAGCTTCTTCGGACCAAAAACCAGCAAGGCAATGAAGAAGATCACCAGCAGGTGCATCGGCTGAAACAGGCCTTCAAACATAAAATCCTCCGCTGCCAATCTGCGGCAGCAAGCCCAACACTATCGAAAGAACGTACTTACGTCAACTTGCCCGATGGCCACGCCATGGCAGGCCAACGGCCCATTACCTTCGTGACCTACCTGTGGTGACTCGCCGGGCTCTATCTTGCCAACTACCGGCTGCTGAATTCGTTCTCCGGTAAGGAGTTGTGGGTGCGTCCTAAGGTTCTCTTGTTCCTGCTCTTTGCTGTCGTCACGGTGTCTGCCCGTGCTGAAACCAATCGCCCCGAGCCTTTGACCTGCACCCAGGTTATCGCCTGGGCCGCTGGAGGGTTGCCGAGGCAGCGGATCGCCGCTTTGGCCTCTCAGCAAGGCCTCGCATTTCAGCTGGACGCTGCCGCGTCCAATTCCTTGTCCGAGGCAGGCGCGGATCCAGCGTTGCTCCAAAATCTGCGGAGCCAAAGTCTGCGAACTCAGAAAGCCGGGCGGAGCGCATCCGAATGCCCCGACTCTTTGATTCATGCAGGTGAGTTGGTTCATCTGGAAAGATATCGAGAAGCCCAGCCTATTTTGCAGAGCCTGATTGCCGGCGAGCCCGGTAACTCAGCGCTGCACTTCGCTATGGGATTCGTCCACCAGAAACAGGACGACTGGGACGACGCTGCCGACTCTTACGAGGCTGCGCGCGCTTTGATGCCCGGCCTCTCTGACATTCACAGCCGCCTGGCCTATGTCTTTTATCGCTCCGAAGAAGCTGCCAGCGCGATCGCCGAAGCCCGCACTGCCCTCAGCATGGACCCCGGCAACGCCGAGGCGTACCGATTTCTTGGCCTGGGTTTGTATGCCAGCGGAAAATATAAGGCGGCCGTCCATGATTTCCAGCAGTCTCTGCTGCGCCAGCCCAACAACGCAGACGTCTACTACGATCTGGGAATCACGCTTCGTGAGCAGGGTGATGTGGAGGGCGCGGCAGCCGCTTACCGCAAAGCCATTGCCTTGAATCCAGGTTTCTGGGAAGCCCACAACAACCTGGGAATGTTACTGCACGACCTGAGAAGCTTCGATGGCGCCGTTGCGGAATACCTCGAAGCCAGGCGACTTGCTCCGCAAGAGTCGGTGGTTCGCAACAACCTTGGCAACACCTACTGCGACAAGGGCGATTACGACAGCGCCATCACTGAATTTCGCGGCCTGTTTTTGTCAGATTCAAGCTGGCAACGCGGACACAGTTGCCTGGCTCGGGCGCTGATGTCGAAGCGTGACTACGAATCCGCCATCGGCGAGCTCCGGCTGGCAATCCTCGAGAACCCCGATAGTCCCGAGGAGCACCGTTATCTGGGTCAGGCGTTGCTGTTGGCTCATCACCAGCAGGAGGCGGTCCGAGAGCTGCGCCTGGCAGTTCAGTTGGACCCGGTTTCAGCTTTGGGGCACCACTACCTGGCGACCGCTCTTTTTAATGCCGAGGACTTCTCCGCGGCGGAAACTGAATTCCGGCAGGCGCTGCGCCTGCAGCCTACGGCAGACAATCATTACTATCTGTCGGCCTGCCTGATGAGCCAGGGCCGATACGATGCGGCTCTGACTGAACTTGAGACCGCAGCGCGGCTCGAGCCTGCTGAAAATCTCTATCGAACTCGCAAACAAGAACTGTTGAAGCTGATGAAAGCCTCCAATGTTCACTAGCGCTGCCTCATGGTTCAGTCTGAATTCTGTGAGCTGTGCCTCAACGGGAAATCAGACCCGGTCAGACCTGATCCCTTTGACCTCAGCGGCTAGTTTTGGGCCTGCACCGGCTATGCACTATAGGTCAACTACCTGCATGAACTACCGTGCGTCGGATATCCGGCGCGTCCGACCTAGAATGTTTTTCGGATGTAAGGTGCCGCAGCATTTTTCGCTCCGGGGAGCAACATCATGAGTTCAACGCCATCGTCTACCATTTCAGGATCAGCACCAGTATCCGTTCCATCCACGATTGTTCCCAGTGACAATGGCTTCCATCGCGCCGGAGTCGAAGGCTTTTCAGCGTCGGAGCAACTCGGCCCGCGCCGTATCGGCTACGGATTGCCCTGCATAAAGTGCAAGACCTATTACGCCGCTGATCTCTCGGCGTGTCCGGTGTGTAAGACCGAAGAACGTGTGCTCCCGCTTCCACTGGTTGCGAACTCCGCCACCCGCCCGGCGGAGTCTGTTGTTCCCGCGCCGGATGATGTCGCGTTGGAAGAAGAACGCGAACGCTTTTTGCAGGAATTCAAAGCCCAGGTCTATGCCTCGGATGCTGAAGCTCCTGCGAACCTGAGCTGCAGCCTGGAGGCGAGTCACCAGGGCGAGATCGAGCCCGCCACGGTCTGTCAGACCTGCTATGTCCGTTTACAGGAGCGCGTCGACCTGCTGGAAGCCGCTCTGCACATGGATTTGAAGGAAGCTACCAGGGTAATCTATGAAGCCGTGTGGTCCGAACCTGCGGATCCCAGCAAGACCTATCACAACGCTGCACAAGCCCTGCTATCGGCTTTGCGGAAGCGTGCTGGCATCTCGACAGTTCTGGGGCCGCACCAGCCACTGGCTCACTAGAGTCAAGCTGAGTTACTCAGCTTTAAGTGTGACCCACTTCCGTCCTGCATAGAGACGGTAGCTGTCGCCGTCCGCGACCATCTTCAGCGGCACCGGATGTGGCAGTTTGTCGTCGATCTTGCCCGCGACGCTGAACAGGTCGTTGGCTCCCACATCCATCACCAGAAATTTACCCTCTTTCGAAAATCCAAATCCGTATTCACCGGGAGCCAGGCTCGTTCCCTCGATTTTCAGTTTCACTTCCGTGATCAGAAATCCCTGGTACTTGGCCTGTACGTCGCTGGCGTAGCCCGAAGTATCGACCAGTCCGGCCAGGACCAGCCTTCCGTCTGCCCCGCTGAAACCAGCCGAATTGCGCAACTGCACGGGCGCCGATTGACCGCGAAAGAAATAAGTCGAGGGAACCACCACCTTGAGATCATCGCTGCTGAGCACGCCGGCCTTCGGCTGCTGCGCGGAAAGCGCCCAGCCACAGAAAATCAGGATCACACCCAGCCATCGCACCATGATTCCCTCCAAACTGAGAATTAAGAACTGAAAACCGGCAACTGATTTTAGTTCACCGTGCGTCAGCGCCCGGCGGCGCGAACCGCAACTTTCCAAAAGCGGCAGGAACATGGAAATTCGGCTGCGCTGTTCCGGTTGGCCGCCACGCCATATAAGTTCGTGGCTCTTCTTTTCCTTCGACCCGATAAAAATTCGCCCGCCAAACCGCTTTTGGGTCGAAGTCCGGCGTGAGCGCTTTCAACGGGATGGCTATCTCCGCAGTCCATCGATGCGCGCCTGCATCCTGCACCACGGACTTTTTCAAGCCGCTCTTCAGGTCCGCCAATCCTCCGGGAAATATATCGAGGTCGATCCACATACCGTTGGGACTTACTTCGAACTCGCGGTAATTTCGCTCGCGCGATGGATCAGGCTGCAGGAATGCTTCCGCCACATCCCTGTCCCACAAGTGGTCGCGACGGCCGCTGGGATCAGAATCGTCGAACACGTAAAGATCGCGGTAGCGGCATTCGAATCTTAAATACAGCGTTTGCGAAGACCACAACACCCGCACCTGGGTCTCGCGTTGCTCGTCGGGATTGTTACCCTGCCAGTCGGAACAAAAGACCACCGGCTGCGCTTTTTTCCACTCCGCCGCGGGATGCGCTGCGTCGACCTTGATTTCACCAGCAACATGGGAGGCCACAATCTCGGAAGACTGCGCGGAACACGCCGACGTTTGCACACCCTGGCTCATCATGCGGAGAGAAGATAGCAGAATAGCAACTGCAAAGCCCACCATGAAAAGGCTCCTTCGTCGTTTGTCGTTAGTCGATAGGGGTTAGTCGACAGTCTTTGCCCAAAGACCATTGCCCAAAGGCCATCGACCATCGACCAAAGGCCTCTATTTCAGTTTGACCGCAACATCCGGATAGTCCACGCTCCGGGCCTGTCTTACCCTTTGGCCATTATGACAACCAATGCGATACTCAACCTCACGGAAGCAGAAAGTATGCCGAGCCTGATCAGCAAAAGCCGCGATGACAGCCAGTGGCAAGCCGTTATGGCTCGCGATGCCAATCAGGATGGCAAGTTCGTTTTTGCCGTCTCCTCCACCGGAGTCTTTTGCCGCCCCTCGTGTCCCTCGCGGCGTCCGCGCAGAGAAAACGTTACGTTCTTCCGCGCTCCAGAGGAAGCCGAAAAAGCCGGCTTCCGTGCCTGTCTGCGCTGCCGTCCGAAAGCGATCGGCGGCAATCGCCAGACCGAAATGATCAAGGCAGTCTGCCGCTACATCGAGCAGCATCTCGACGAACCCATCACCCTGGCACGCCTGGGATCGGAGTTCCGACAGAGCCCGTTCCACCTGCAACGGTCGTTCAAGGCCGTGCTTGGCATCTCTCCTCGCGCCTATGCCGACTCCTGCCGAATGAACCAGCTCAAGCGCAACCTCCAGGCCGGACACTCGGTAACTCGCGCCATGTACGACGCGGGCTACAGCTCAAGCAGCCGCCTGTACGAACGCACCGCGTCCCAACTGGGCATGACTCCCGACAAATATCGCCGCGGAGCCATCGCCGCTCCCATTCGCTATACCCTAACCGATTCTCCGTTGGGCCGCATGCTGATTGCAGCAACTGAAAAAGGTGTTTGTGCCATTCAGTTCGCCGATTCTGACGACGAACTCGAGCACGGCCTCAAGCATGAGTTTCCGTTCGCGGTCCGGCGGCGTGACGATTCCGCTATGCAGGCCTGGAAACAGCATCTGCTCCGTCAGATTCGCGGCCAGCGACTGAATTCATCGCTGCCTCTCGATATTCAGGCCACCGCATTCCAACGCCGGGTTTGGACGTACCTGCAGTCAATCCCCGGCGGCGCGACTCGTTCCTATGGCGACGTCGCCAGGGCGATCGGACAGCCCACCGCCACTCGCGCCGTCGCTCGCGCCTGTGCGACTAACCCTGTGGCAGTCGCCATTCCCTGCCACCGGGTGGTTCGTGCCGATGGTGACATGGGCGGCTATCGCTGGGGAATCGAGCGCAAAAAGACCCTGCTGGAACTGGAGCACGCACAGGCAGCAGGCCGCTGAATGAGTGCAAACGCCCTGTTTCTTCCGTTCATTCACCTTCATTATTCGGAAGAGACAGGGCTCATTTTTTCTCCATCGCGGAATATATTTTCCGGGCTGATGCCAGATCGGCGAGCACCGCGTTCTTCTCCGCCCCGGTATTCCAGTCGTTATTGGCTTTGGCTCCATCAATCAACCGGTCAATCCAGGCGACAAAATATGCCGCATCTTCGCTGCGATCCGGTGGCGAACCATCGACCGTCACATAGATGGGGCTGGTCGTGGCATAGGGATACAAATCCAATATCGGATACTCCGGCTTTTCACTCCAGGCCCGCAACAAACACCAGCCGCTGCCTGAAACCGGAATCGTGTCTTCCAGGTCGGCGGTTCCGCCGCTGCTGTTGATCTTTAAATCGCGTGCCACTTTCCCGTTGCAGACCACTTGCAGATGATCGATTGGAACGATTGATCGCAGCCACGCGCTGACCTTCACCTTGTTCTCGCCCGCGGGCAGGCGCAGTTCATCGCCCACCTGTTTCCCGCCCAGCAATAAACCGAGTAACGGACCATTGGTCGCAAACGTACGTCCGTGTTTCACTGCATCCAGCCAGTTTCCGATGTTGAGCGGACCTCGGGGCACGCTGGCATAAACCCGGTTCAGCCCAACCGGCCCCCGCCAGGAAGCATAGTTGGCCATCGCATCCGTCCCCGCCGCGGTGGGCAAATGGAAGCCGCAGTTCAGCAGCCGGTACCACACCGCCGCCGTGGACTTATGCTCGCTGAATCCCATCACTTCGATGTAATCGACTTTCCCCAGCGCCAGGTCGACTGGCAGTTCATGAGTAATGGACGCGTCCTTATTTGGATCAGGAACCGAATCGTAAGGATGGACATACCCAACCAGGCCACGTTGCGCGTGTGTCATATCCGCGATCATCGCGTTGTCGGGAGCCAGGCTGGCTGCGGCACTCAAGGGGTATGCGGAATAACCCGGCAGCAAAAAATGCTGCGTGAGGTTCAGCAGGCCCAGATGTCCCCAATAGCTGGTATGGAATTCCTGACCATGGAATAACAAATTGTCTGCCGTCGAATCCGCATCCGGTTCTGTGCTGAAATATGCGATGTCGGGTATGCGCTGTTCTTTGTTAACCACCAGGTCTTCGACAATCGAAAGATTCTCTGCCGCTGCCTGCGCTACCAGTCTCGGGGGTGTGTCGCGGTATGTGCCCCCATAGTTCATGTGGACATGCACGTCTCCGCTGACCCAGTGCGACTGAGCGTTCTTCGGCAAATCCAGGGGCTGCAACTGGATGTTCACTTCAGATCGCTGGCCGGCTGCAACGCTGACGCTCTTTCGTTCGAAGCCATACTCGAAACCTTTCATCACTTCGACCTCGGCCTTTCCTGCCGGCAGGGTCAGTTCAGCAGTGCCTGAAGTATGAAAGTAGTGGGCTTCAAACGGTCGTTCGGCGCGCACGAAACTGTCGTCTGCCCGCATCCAGGCATCGTCGGGAGCGTAGCCGCGGCCATCTTCTCCAGTTACGAAAACGCGCGCGGCCGTGGGGTGGCCACTCGGATCGAGCACCGCAATACTCAGTTTCCCCACTGGTTGGAGGTAATGCTTTTCTTTGGCCAGGAGTTGCGTTTGCGCGCCGCCGGGAATTTCCTGCGTCCAGAGGGAAGTGTTGCCATCGCGATTGGAAATGAAAGCAATATGCTTTCCGTCCGGCGACCAGCGCGGCGCGACATTGTCAAAGTCGCCGTACGAAAGAGGAAAAGCATCGCCGCCTCGAGAAGGCATCACCCACAACTGATGCCACTGTTGTCCCAGATAAGACGCGTAAACGATGCGCTTCCCGTCGGGAGAAAAGTCCGGCCGCGCCTTCCAGGTGGTTTCTTCGTAGTGGATCTCGCGCGCCTGGGCCCCGGGCATTGCCTTCATTCGCCAGAACCCGCCAGTGCCGTAAAAGTGTCCCCGGTTAGTAACGAAGAGAATTTCCGCCCCATCAGGCGACCAGGCCGGGCTGATTTCATGATCAAACACGCTGTAGTAGTAGCGAGGCAGGTCGCTGTGGTTCTCTCCGGTCAGGCGCTCAACGTTCGTAAGCTCGCCGTTGCGGAAATCGCCGGCAAAAATATGGAGATGCCCGTTGAAAGAGGTCGAAACGAATGCGATCCGCTTGCCGTCGGGCGAAAACCGTGGCTCCACGTTCACAGCGCCGCCGTGAGTAAGTTGCAACGACTGCCTCGTGTCCAAATTCAGCGACCGGAGTTCGACCGCATCCCTGGCGTAAGACGTATAAACCACCCAATGACCGTCAGGCGAGCAATCAGGCTGGTAGTCATAGCCCGGCCCGGCAGTCAATTGCTCAGCGATGCCTGAGCCGAGTTTCTGCCGCCACAACGAACCTGCCATCGAATACACAATGCTTGCGGAATCCGGGGCCCATGCCGCGGCACTTGGCCCGGTCGTGAGCTGCGGCAGATACATCTCGCGGTAATAGTAGGAGTGCGGCAGGTCGATTTGCTTGAGAACCGGGTCCCGCTGCGCCGAAAGCGGCAGGGAAGTGGCAGCAATGCCGAGCATTAACCAAATCCGGATTCGCGTTAGCAAGAACTCCTCCGAGTCTCCGTGTCGCGGTACCGCGCGTTCAGGGCGCGGCGATTGTTGAACCATGATTGTTGAGCCACGATCATTGACCAGTCACAGGCAAGACAACGCGTGAAGGTCGCCGCCGGTCTGTGTAGATCGATATGCTAGCCTTCTGCATTCCTGCGGATGACGCTTCGAGTTCGCCCGTCTGCAGATTGCGCGAGAAGTTCGGAAAAAACGTCGCCGAGATCTGTACGCGAATGCGATGCCCTTTCAAAAAAACATTGCTGGTAATCAGGTTGTTCAGGTGCAACTCATAAACCTGTTGCGGCTTGAACAATTCCCGCCCTTTCTTTGCATCGCGATAGCTGGCCCTCAGCACGTCCAGCCCCGGGCTCATCAGGTTGAAGGCGGTGCCGTCAGACGCGACATCGAGTAAACGGACCCATAGGTCCGTGTCGCGGCAATCGCAGGAAAGGTAAATCTGCGCGTGGATCGGGCCGGTCACTTCAGTGTCGCGTTCCAGAGGCGCGGAGTCAAAAGTCAGAACATCGGGACGGTTCGCCAGGTCACGATAGTCGTGCGCGCCCGACACGTTATAAGAATTGACCACCGGTTTGGCTGGATCGGATACAAAAGACGTCGAAGCTTCTTTGGTGCTCGGTGTCTTACCCGACAAGGTGCCACGACCGTCCCCGGTGCTCGGACTGATCAAATAGTAAGAGGTCTCTCTCGACGCAGGAGGCCAGGCAGCAGCTTCGCGCCATTGATCGGTACCCATCACAAAGTAACGGACTGGTTTTTCGGTTTCGACCCCATTCGCGTCCCCTCGCAGGTAGTGATCCATCCAGCGAAGAATCACCTCGTCGTAGTTGATTGCCGCGTCCGGTGCAAATGTTCGCTCACCAGCCACGGGCTTCGCGGTCGAGCCTACTCCATGCACCCACGGTCCGATAAGCAAATGCGTTTGTGAGTCAGTCGCTCCCGAGCGCGATTTCAGTAATCCCGCGAAGTTCGTGGTAGCCCCTTCGGGTCCGTAGTTATCGTCGTACCAGGCGGAAAAATTCAGCACTGCCGCGTGTACGCGAGAATATTTGTTGCGTAAATCGCACCAATTCCACCAGGGATCGTCGAAAGGATGCTTCAGCCAGTCGTAATAGTAAGGAGCGATGCCGCGCAGCTCCTGAACCTCGCTCAGAGGCAGAGCGCCCTGCATCTTCGGCCCCAGCTCGCCCCACGCGGCAAGCGCTTCGTCCGGTGTTTTCGGTCCCGGCAAACTATTCTTCGTCCGCACGTCAGGCGCAATGTTGTCCCAAATCCATTCGATCCACGACAGGTCCCACAGTCCACCGGCATAAAAGAAATTCTGGGCACTTGAGAACGTCATGGCGGGCACCATCGCCTTGAGATGTGGCGGATTCTCAACCGCAGCGAGCCACTGTACCGCCCCTGGATAGGAAAGCCCAAAGGTTCCTGTCGCGCCGTTTGACCATGGCTGATGTGCCGCCCACTCGATGGTGTCGAAACCGTCGCGGCCCTCGTTTTCATAGGGGCGGAACTCGCCCGCGGAAGCGTAACGTCCGCGAACATCCTGCACCACAACCGCGTATCCGCGTTCCACGGCATGCTGGAAGGTGGTGTATTCCTTCAGCGCGAATTCTTTGCCATATGGCGTGCGGTATACCAGGACGGGAAATGTTCCTTTGCCACGGGGCCGCAGGACATCTGCGCGCAAAGTGATTCCGTCCCGCATGGGCACAGGGACATCTTTTTCAGCGACAAAATCCTGCCCGGTTGAGGATTGCAGGGCAGCGGCGGCCAGACCTGATCCGGAAAGAAGCAGGAGCAGAAGGAATCTCAGTTTCATTCGTCGCCTTATGTGATCGGCCTAATTATGATCGGCTTAATATGAACGGCGTAGCCTAGCAGTTCGGCGGCTTTGAACACAACAATTGCAGGCGGTGGTGTGGAATTTGTGTGCCCTTATTCAATGAGTCATCCTGAGCGCAGTAGCAGCTTCGCGACGCGAGGCTGCTACGAAGTCGAAGGACCGCTGCCGACAAGATGCACTGTCAGCTTCCTGTCACAAAACATCCGGTCCGCGGCAAACGAAGAAAGGCAGGGATCCTTCGACTCCCCCCACCTCTTCGCGAGCGAAGAGGTGGCCTCGATTTAATTTGATGCTGACGGCGACCTGCGTACCACCAGCCAGTTGACCAGCGCCACTGCCGCCGTCGCCAGCAGGATCAGCGAGCCGCTCAGGTTTACCCCAAAGATCAGTGCCAGGCAAATTCCGGCTCCCAGCACTCCAAAAGAAACTCCGCCAGGAAGGCGAAACAACGCGGCTCCCGGCTGCTTGCGGCGAAACACCGGAAGCGATGCGCAGACCAGTCCGTAATAGAGAAGGCGTGCGACCGCCGAGAGCGTGGCGTTCCAGGTAAATGTGCCAAACAGTGCCAGCAGCCAGCTCAGGATGGCAAAAGCAAAAATCGAAACATAGGGCGTGCGGTATCGAGGGTGAATCGCCGAAAAAATGGCAGGGAAGTCTCCATTCTCCGCCAGTGCGAAGGTGATTCGAGGAACCCCCAGAATATTTGCGCTGAGGTAACCATAAACCGAAACCAACGCACCAATCGACACGAATGCTGCGCCACCGGGACCCATAGCCAGCCGCGCTACATCGGCCAAAGGACGTGCGCTGTGCGCCGGATCGGGGAGAACCCCGATCACCACCCACTGGATTGCGGTGTAGAGCAGTGTGCAAGTGATTAATCCAGTGAACAGCGCAAACACGGCATCACGACGCGGATCTCTGGCCTCTCCCAAAGGGGTCAACGCGGTTTCAAAGCCGCCGTAGGCGAAGACCAGAAGCAATGCCGCCTGCTGCCATGCGCTTCTGCCGGCCCCAATCGTCAAATTTGCGGACGCCTTGTGGCCGGCGAATAGATAGAATGCGCCGGCAAGAGCGACCAGAAAAAGCGGTACCAGCTTGGCCACTGTAAACACGTTGCTGACCATCGTGCTCTCGCGCACGCCGTGGTAGTTGATGAGAGTGAGAATCCCGTACAGAAGTGTCAGGAGAAGAAATCGCGGGAGCGGCTTGGCGGCATCCGGCCAAAATTCGCCGCAATAGATCACAAACAGATTGGCGGTCGCTGCCGGAGCGGCCAGTCGCACCAGCCAAAGCATCCACCCCATCTCGATTCCGACCAGACGTCCGAAAGCGGCCCGGGTGTACAGATAAGGCCCGCCCGCCGCGGTGAATTGTGAAGCGACCTCGGCAAAGCATGCCATGATGACCCCGGCCGCCGCCCCCGCCAGCAGGACAGCCCAGGGACTGGCGGCCCCGATCAGCCTCGCAACATCGGCGGGAAGCGCAAAAATCCCACTACCGATAATCGAGTTGACCACCAGCGCAGCCAGACTCCAGCGCCCAATCGCGCGCACCAGTCCGCTTCGTTCAGTTTCAGGCACCGCGTGTTTGTATCACAGGAACCAAAGGGCGGCTATCGGGCGTCAGGCGTCAGACCTCGGACCTCAGGCTTCAGACTTCAGCCGTCTGACCTTAGGCATCAGACCTCAGCCATCAGAGGTCAGACCTCAGACTCAGCTGCCATGCTCAGCTGTTCGTTAATGCTCAGTCGACAGCGGTCAGTGTCCAACAGTTCGCATCAACTCAGCAAAACAAGTCCCGGAGGGACGTCTGAAGATAGCCCGGCGTTTCAGCGCCGGGTCAGGCGACAGGAATGATTCCCGTCCCGGAGGGACGGCTGAAACCTCACCCGTGACGTGGATGGCGGAAGAGCAAATCATTACCGCCGCAAGGCGGCGCTGACGGCCGATCGATGAATCTCTAAAATGAATCTCTGAAACGAACCTCGGGAAATTGCTCTGGGATGGCGCGACTCCAATCGTAACCCCAGCCCACCGCCGGGGTTGGCCGTTTCCACTGTTCATCCATACCCAAAATGTCGCAGAATGTCGCCGAGGCAAAGCATGCAGCACCACTGCGTCTTCATCACAGGCGGGACCGGATACGTTGGCCGCCCGCTGATCGCCCTACTGCTCGACCGAGGTCATGATGTTCGCGCGCTGGTGCGCGCAGGCTCGGAGAAAAAACTTCCCGTTGGCTGCCAGCCGATCTTAGGTAATGCGTTGGATGGAAGCTCTTACGCCGGACAGATCAAACCCGCCGACACCTTTGTCCAGCTTGTGGGAGTTGCCCACCCCAGTCCAGCGAAAGCTGCTGAATTCCGCCAGATTGACCTGGCTTCGGGCAGGAGCGCTGTGGAAGCGGCTCGAGCCGCGGCTGTGCAGCACTTCGTCTACATCAGCGTCGCTCAACCCGCTCCGGTGATGAAGGATTACATCAAAGTGCGTTCGGAGTGCGAAACCATGATCCGCCAAAGCGGGATGAATGCCTCTATCCTGCGCCCGTGGTACGTACTGGGACCAGGTCACCGTTGGCCGTACCTGCTCGTGCCTTTCTACAAATTGATGGAACTAATGCCGCAGACGCGTCCAGGCGCGACCCGCCTGGGACTGGTTACGTTGGAACAGATGACGCAGGCATTACTGTGTGCGGTGGAAAATCCTCCGCCAAACGTGCGCATCATCGAAGTCCCGGAAATCCGCTCTCCTGGCGGGTTTCATGCGACATAGCCCGTCCATTTCCGGAGTACTGCTCCTCAGACCAAAGTAACGGCATGAATTACCAAAGCGCATGCACATGGGACATCTGGCCGCTGTCACTGGCGGGTGCGATGGTGGATGGTCGTCATCTCAAGAGAGCCGGGGCCCATGGAACGAGAAGATTACCTGCAAGACATCCACATCCGGATTTTGCGCGTGACGGAAGATCTGCGCGCCATTCAACGCCAGCTAAACTGCGCCGCTATGGAAGCGCCCAGCGATCCGGAATTGATGGAAGCCCTGAGCCAGCTCCCCGAAATGGACGCGTTGCAGGTGCTGAAATCATCCGTCGACCAGATGCGCCACTTTCTCTGGTTCTACATGCAGGTGATGACCAACGAATCCGAATCCGGCGAAAGACTACGTCAGAGCATCCGCCAAAAAGTTTCCGAAGATTTGGTCATGAGCCACGAAGCGTCATTTCTGGAAAAATTCAAAACCGCTTCCGACGCCGCTCTGGTCCGTTATCTCTCCGACGGAAAAAACAGAAAACCGAATTAGACAGTCCCCAGTCCTCAGCCGGGTGCCCCATGCTTCGCGTATTCTGCGAGGCGTGGGATTCCACGGACTATAGGCTATAGGATGTTGAGCCGGACCAGAGCTGTCAGGAAGTGGCGATTCTCACTGCCCAGTCATTGATCAATTCCGCAACGTCTTCCCCGTCTTCAGCGTAAACTGAATCCTCTCCTGCGTCTTCTTCTCCGCACACAGAGATTTGAACGCTTCCCGCTCCAGATCGAGAATGTACTGTTCGCTCACCGGCGTCCCTGAAGTCACGTTACCCCCACATAAAACCTCTGCAACCCTGGTGGCGATCTTCACCTCATGATCGCTGATGTACTCGCCTTGCCGCATGATATGTACTCCCATGCGCAATGCGGCCAGAATATTCTCCCCGGGCGCGGGGATATCGGTGCGCGGTTGCGGGGGCTCGTATCCCGACCGCACCAGCTCCAGTGCGCGGGCCTTGGCGTCGGCCAGTACGCGCTCACGGTTCATCGTGATGTTGTCGGATTCACTCAGAAACCCCAGCCCGCGCGCTTCCTGCGCCGAGGTCGAAACCTTCGCCAAAGCGATCGTCTCAAAGGCCTTTTTCATCGCCTCCATGAGTTCAATCGATTCACCCCGTCCTCCCGGACGAATCGTGGCTGCGCTATCTATCGCCCGCAGCAACATTTCCTTGCAGCCACCGCCACCCGGCAGCAGTCCCACTCCGACTTCCACCAGGCCCATATAAAGCTCGGAATGCGGCTGCCTCGCCGGCGCGTGCAGCGAAATCTCGGTGCCGCCGCCCAGGGCCAGTCCGAATGGCGCTACTACCACGGGCTTGGCCGAGAACTTGATCGCCTGCGTCATGCCCTGAAATTGGCGGATCGCCAGGTCGACGTCGTCCCACTCTTCCTCCTGCACCGACATCAGCAGAAGCATCACATTTGCGCCCACGGAAAAATTGTCGGCGTCGTTGGTGATAACGAACGCGTCGAAGCCGTCGCCGGGCCCGCCAGCCTTCAACGTCTGCGTGAGCAGGCTGACAATGTCGCCGCCAAGCGAATTCATCTTGGAATGAAATTCAATGCAGCCTACGCCATTTCCCAGATCAACCACTGAGGCGCCGGAATTCTTCCTGACCACCCCGTTGGACTTCTTCGCCACCTCCACCGACCAGACGCCCGTTGAAACCTTCACTGGCTCATACTTCGCAGTTCGTAAATCAAAGAAAACCCGGCCCGATGCAGCTTTGGGATCGTCCAGGTACCAGGATTTCTTGCCACCGGCAAGCAATTGCTCGACGTTCGCCGCAACCTGGCGGTCTTCTTTTTTCATGCGAGCGACGCTAGCCTCGACGCCGGCCGCGTCCCAAAGTTCAAAAGGACCAAGCTTCCAGTTGAAGCCCAACTTCATCGCGCGATCAATTTCCACGACGGTGTCAGAAATTTCCGGAATGCGGTCGGCGGAATATGTCCACAGATCGGACAAAGTCGACCATAGAAACGCGCCGGCTTTGTCTCCCTTTTGTGGTCCGCCATCGAGCCCCAGCAACATTCGCACTCGCGCGCCCGGATCTTCGACGTTCTTCGCCATATCCAGGGCGGGGAATTTTGCTTTCCTGACGGGATGATATTCGAGCGTCTTCCAATCCAGCGCCAACCGCTCTTCTTCTTTGCCGGGTTCTTTTGATCGCTTGTAAAAGCCGCCTTTGGTCTTGTCTCCCAGCCATTTCCTGTCCAGCATTTGCCTGTAAAAGTCGGGAAGCCTGGCCCCACTGTCCACTCCGCTCGGCGATGCCATGTTGCCCACGACGTGCCCAAGGATGTCCAAACCCACCAGATCAATCGTCCGGAAAGTTGCCGACTTCGGCCAACCCACAGCATCTCCTGTGAGAGCGTCCACTTCTTCAATAGTCAGGTCCATCTCCTGCATCAGGCGCATCACGTTGAGCACGGAAAATGTCCCAATCCGGTTGCCAATAAAGTTCGGCGTGTCCTTGGCAAATACCACTCCTTTGCCCAGATGCAATTCACCGAATTGCGCCACTGCATCGATTGCCGCGCGATCGGTTTCAGGCGTGGGAATCAGTTCCAGCAGCCTCATGTAGCGCGGCGGGTTGAAAAAATGCGTGCCCATCCACGATTTTCTAAAGTCGTCGGAGAATCCCTCGGCGATCTTCGCCACCGGCAGACCGCTCGTATTGGTAGTCACAATGGTTCCCGGCTTGCGGATAGCTTCCACCTTCTTTAACAGTGCCCGCTTGATCTCCAGGTTCTCCACCACGGCTTCAATGATCCAGTCCACCTCGCTAAGTTTTTTGAGATCGTCTTCGAAGTTACCGACGATGACCAGGCGGGCCAGTCCCGGTTCGACGAAAGCAGCCGGCCTGGATTTCCTGGCTGCCTCCAGCCCGGCGGAGGCAATTTTGCTGCGTGCCGAACCCTCCGCACCCGCGGGAACGATGTCGAGCAGGTAGCTTGGTATTCCGGCATTGGCGAAGTGAGCAGCGATGCGGGCGCCCATGGTTCCGGCGCCGAGAATGGCAACTTTATGAATGTGTTTCATGATTGGTTTTGCGCGAAGCGCCCACGCCTCTGTCTGCTTGCGGAGGCCAGCGACCCTGCTAGGGAAGTCTATCGATTGCCCACTCGTCTTTGCCAGTCCGAACCACGACAATCTGGGATTTTTGCGGCCGCGCTGCTCCGGTTGTGCCGGACTGGAAAGGGAAAAGGGTGACGGGGAATGCGTACCGCCCGCCTCTCATTCTCTTTCCGCGCGCAATTTCGTAAGCGGCATCGGCGCCAGAAGAGAAGAAAACTTCCAGGCGATCTTCGGAGCTGTGCTGCTTGGCCTCGTCGGTCAGCATCAACAACCCGGTTTCGTTGTCCTGGTTCTGCCATGCCTGAAGAAAGCGATTTGCCGCTCCCAGCGCGGAGACATAGCCTCGATCGGCAACGCGACCTGTGTGCGTGGGAAGCATGCGGTTCGCGGTGGAGAGCGAAGGCTTGGTCTTCGGGTCAGCCGGTACGGACAAGACCACCGCACAAGTGCAAACCAGAACTGGGAAGGCAAGAAACCTTCCGCACAGCCGGCGGGTGGGTGTCGAGCGGAGCCTGCGCAATGACGGCGCCATGTTTTCAAAATTCACTGATAAATTATGCGGGAGAAGGCGATCCGCTCCAAGACACCATCAAGGTTCTCCCGCTTTCGCTGTCATCCCGAGCGCATTCTGGCGCCGCGCTTGCGCGGCAAGAGCAAGTCGAGCGACCCCTCCCTTTTTCACCAGGCTGATCGGCTTCAGCTGGTTGTCTCATTAAGACATCACTAAGAAATCATCACGAAATCGCTTTGGCCAGCAAAAACGCCGCTGCCGCCGCCAGACCGCCGATCACGACGGTTTGCAATGCGCTGCGTCCCGGTCCAGTGCCCGTATAGCGACCCTTCAAATACCCAAAAACAGCCAGCGCCGCCAGCGTCACCACCGCTGAGTACGCTAACCCGTGTACCGCATTGGAAAGTAAAATGTAAGGTGAGAGCGGAATCATGCCGCCCGCGATGTATGACCCGGCAATGGTGGCCGCGCTGGTCACCGCGCGTCGCGGATCGGGCTCCTCCAGGCCGAGCTCAAACCGCATCATGAAATCCACCCACGCATCGGGACGCCGGCTGAGCGCCTCCACCACCGGCGTGCTCTCCTGCTCGGTCATACCGTAAGCCTGGAAAACGCGGGCGACTTCCGCCATCTCTTCTTCAGGAATCTCCTTGATTTCGCGATATTCGCGGGTACGTTCCTGCTCGTAGTGTTCGGCGTCACCACGAGCGGCAAGATAGCCGCCCAGTCCCATGGCGATTGATCCGGCCGCGATCTCCGCCAGACCGCCTACAACGATCAGCCGTGTGTTCTGCACCGCCCCGGAGAGTCCGGCGGCGAGCGCGAATGGCACCGTCAGCCCGTCGGCCATTCCGATGACCACGTCGCGCACAAAATTGGTGGCCATGAAGTGAGTCTCGACGTGATCGGCATGAGCCATGGTCAAACCTCGAAGCGGATTTCGAATATCGTTTATCTGTAAATTGTCGGTCTATAAATTGTGGGTCTGCAAATATTGTTGCGCTCGTTTCACCATGTCGCGTTCGCCCCGATAGGCCAGCTTGCGGGGAGCCTCGTCGAGCGGAATCCATGACGCGCGCCTGACCTCAACCCGCATTTCCGCGGTGACGTCATCGATCTCACCCGATTCATAACGAAGCAGAAAAAAGGACACGACCTTGAAGACGCGTTGCCCATCACCCCACGACCGTGAATAAACGTACTTGATGTCCCCGAGTTTTGTGACCAGGGTCGCAATCAGGCCGGTTTCCTCGCGAACCTCACGCAGTGCCGTCTGGTCGGGCATTTCGCCAGGATCGACCAATCCCTTGGGCAACGCCAGCACCACCTTTTTGGCGCTCTTCCTGGGCGAACCCGCAGAACCAGCGCCAGGTGAAGGCTCCGACGCTGGAGGTTCAATAACGGCCACGCTCCAGCCCGTACCGTCAGCCTCGCGAACCACCACCCCTCCCGACGAAATCTCCCGCACCATGGCCCCCAAGTTAACAGGATTACGGGAGTTAGTCATGGGGAGGCAATCCCCGCCGGCGGTAACCAACACCGTCTGACCGACGTGCCTGGAACTCTTGCCTGGAAGGTGGCATCTTAACAACTGAAAGACAGGGGCAGCCGGGAGGACAGGGTACCCCGTGAAGACACTAGGGAAGATTATTCGGTCGGTACAGGCCTTCGGACGCGGCCTGTCCGGGATCTCCGGCCAGGAGCAAGCCCAGGCATTGCCGGGCATAGGGCTGGCGCTCGGCGGCGGATTCGCCCGCGGCATCGCGCATATTGGCGTTCTCAAAGTCCTCGAAGAAGAAGACATTCCAATCAGCCTGGTGGCGGGAACCAGCGTCGGTGCTCTCATCGGGGCAGCTTATTGCAGCGGCGTTACGGTTCCCGAGCTGGAACTGATCGCAACCCGGGTGCGCTTCAAACACTTCGCCCGCTGGACGCTCTCGCGCTACGGCTTCGCCAGCAATGAGCGCATGATCAAGTTCCTGAGCAGCATTCTGAAGGTCAAGACCTTCGAAGAATTGCGGATTCCCCTGGCCGTGACCGCCACGGATTTTTCTACCGGCGCGGGGGCGGTGTTTCACTCCGGCCCGCTGGTCGATCCGGTGCGCGCCAGTTGCGCCTATCCAGGCATGTTTCTGCCCGTGAAGATTCGCGGCCGTCTTCTGGTGGATGGCATGCTTGCGCATGCCGTTCCTACGGTTCCGTTACGCGAAATGGGTGCTCATCGGGTTCTGGCGGTACATCTCAAGGGAAGTTGGACGAACCCCGATGTTGGTCCGCGCCACCTCTTCGATGTAATCGGTCAGTGTTTTGCGATCGCCCAGGAGATGAACTGCGGTGTCTGGAAAGCAGCCGCGGACCTGGTCATCGATCCCGACGTGAATGGCTTCAAGTACGACGATTTCGAACGCTCAACCGAACTGATTCGAGCCGGGGAAATCGCGACTCGAGCCGCGCTGCCGGAAATCCGCAAGTGGCTGGTACAGCCAGAGCCGGGGAGAAAGACTCCGCTAAACATAACTCAACCAGCAGTAGCCTCGGCAGAATAACCAGGAACTCAAAACTGGAAACAGAGAACTGGGTTTTGGTTGTTCTGTGGCGTGCGAAGGCATTAGCGAGCGAAAGCGGGGAGGTAAGCTCGCGGTACACAGGCAAATATTGGAAATTGAAAAAGAGAAACGCCGGAGAGCGATTTACTTCATCACCCCACGCGAAGCAATTCCGATGTTGTCTCGCGAAGTATTCTTCACCAGATACATCATCTCGTCCGCCTGACGGATGACTTCGCGCGGCGTCTTGGCGTCGTGCGGATAAGTGGCCACGCCGATCGAAGCGCGAACATTCAGGTTGAGGCCTTCTTCCTGGCAGAACATGCTGGTGCGAAGACTGTCCCGGACGCGCCGCGCTACCACCAGGGCGGCGTCTTTGCCGGTTTGCGGCAACAGAATCACAAATTCGTCTCCGCCATAGCGGAAGGCATAGTCGATCAGGCGCAGTTGCGCCTTGATCAGGTAGCCAATCTCCATCAGCAGCTTGCTTCCGATCAGATGTCCGTGAGTGTCATTCACCTGCTTGAAGTGATCCAGATCGATGAACAGAACGGTGAACTCGTAGCCGTAGCGCGCGGAACGGTAGACTTCGGTTTCCAGAGTCTTGTAAAGATGGCGGGCGTTGTAGAGCCCGGTGCAATCGTCGGTGATGGTGAGTTCCTGAATCTTCTCTACCGACCGGGCATTTTCAATGGCGATGGCGGCGTAGTCGCAAATCGACTGAAGAAAAAACGATTCCTGGTCGGTGAAGTGTTCCATCTTGACGTTGACCAGTTGAATCACTCCCAGAACCCGCAGCTTGGATCGCAAGGGCACGCAGATGATGGATCGCGTCTCCCACTTGGTCATCTCGTCGATGCGTTTGGCGAAACGCGGATCGGTATAAACGTCAGGCACCACCACGCGTTCGCCATGTTTGGCCACCCAGCCGGCAATTCCTTCTCCCACTTTTAGCCGAACATTCTTCAGCGCCTCGGCAGCTTTGCCCACCACGATGGCAAAGTAAAGTTCTTCGCGTTCCTCATCCACCATCAGCAGGGACCAGTTGTCCGGCTTGAAAGTACTCCGCCATCTTTTCCATGATGGTCTGCAGGATGGAATCGAGGTCAAGCGAGGAAGTCAGGGCCTTGGCCACATCATGGAAAATGCCCAGTTCCTGAACCTTCCGGTCAGCGGCGGTCGGTGGCCTTGGTCATTAACGGTGGTCCTCAGTGCCGCAGGGAAGTATTGAAATTATATGCAACGCCGGAAAGCAGGGGCAATCAACCTTAGTAACCAGAACCCTTAACGCCACGTCCTGAAGGGACATCGCATGGGATATCCGCATGCCAGAAAGGCTTGCGGGCTGCCAAATGGCTTTAACACTCCGGTTCTCAGTTCCCTCAAATAACTGACGCCGTGCGCCGTACGATTAACATATATTTATCTTCTGTGAGTTTTGGTTGAGCATTGGTGGACCTGGCGTGATGTCCCAAAGCGCACAGTCAGTAACCTGAGTCCTATGCGGGCTTCGGCCACGCGAGGAATGTCGATCTTGGCAATGTCTTAGGAATCAGGAGACAGTTCCGTGGAATCATTAGGGGCACGATTAAAGCGGGAACGGGAGCAGCGCAAAATCACCCTGGAGGAAATATCCCTGTCCACCAAGATCGGCACCCGTTTCCTGATCGCCATCGAGGAAGAACACTTCGACCAGCTTCCGGGCGGGATCTTCAACAAGGGGTTCGTCAAGGCCTACGCCCGTTCGGTCGGGGTGGACGAGGCCGAGGCGGTTGCCGAATACGAGCTTGCCACCGCGCCATGCCTTCCGGAAATTCAGCCGGACAGCTCGGCGTAATCGGGGCGCCCGCCCCGTCCATCCCGATCCCGGCATTTCCCTTGGCATGTAGGATGAGACACCGGCGACGATGGCGCCCGGTATTCCGTGGGAATGGTTTGCGGTTGCCTTGCTGATTGTGGCCTTCGGTTTCGCTCTTTGGGGCTTCTACTCCCGAGAAAAGTCCGCCAAACCTGGGCTTCCCCCTCGAGTCGCGGAGCCCGCTAACATCCCGTCCGCGGAGGCCCCTGTCGTCGCCCAAACAGCGGCATCGGAAGCAGCCCCGCCCGCGTCGGCCCCTGCTGTGCCAGCCGGTTCTGCGTCAGCCGCGTCCATGTCAGCTTCTGCGGCACCAGCGCCTCCGTCCCTGGAACCGGCGATGCCACGCCCCGGCCCCAGGACTCAGAAGCTGCCGCCGGAGTCAGCGCTTCCTCGACTCCGGGAGCCTTCCTGGTCCAGATCAAGGCACGAGAGGACTCCTGGGTCGCCATCAGCGCCGACGGGCGGCAGATCATGCAAGACACCCTCAACGCGTCGGCGGAAAAGTCGATTGGAGCTCGCGACAGGATTGTCATTAAGACCGGGAATGCAGGCGCCCTCGATATCTCATTCAACGGCAAGAAGTTGCCAGCCCAGGGCGCTCCCAACCAGGTTAAGACCCTCACTTTTGATCCCAGCGGTCCGAAGCTCTAGCTTTGCGAGTGCTCACATCGCGGATGTTTCCTGATTCGACGCTGCCGTTCGGCTGCCTGCGACTACCGTCTGGGGTCGGCTCGTTCCCAGCCGCTGCGCATCTCCGCTGCAGGGCCCAAAATCATTGCGTCCGGACTCCTTCTCTGGTAGGTTTTTAAGGGTCGCAAAATATTCATTTATTGACGCTTTGCGTTCTGATCTTCCCGCCAGATTCTAACGTCGATTTCTCTTGAAGGAGAAGCTGCTTGTCATCCAAGAACCGTTATCTTTTTACGTCCGAATCTGTGACCGAGGGCCATCCCGACAAGATCGCCGACCAGATTTCCGACGCCATTCTGGACGCCTGCCTGGCCGAGGACCCGATCAGCCGGGTCGCCTGCGAGACCCTCACCGCCACCGGTCTGGTCGTGATCGCCGGCGAAATTACCACCAAGGCTTACGTCGATTTCCAATCGCTGGTTCGCGGCACAATTTCCTCCATCGGCTATAACAACGCCCTCTACGGCTTCGACTCCAACACCTGCGCCGTCATCTCCAGCATCAACAAGCAATCCGGCGACATCGCCATGGGCGTAGACACCGGCGGCGCCGGCGATCAGGGAATGATGTTTGGGTATGCTTGCCGGGAGAATGCGGAATTGATGCCGACGCCGATTTCGCTGGCCCACAAGCTTGACCATGCGGCTTTCGGAAGTGCGGAAACATGGGCGGCTTCCTTATTTGCGTCCCGACGGCAAATCGCAGGTCACGGTGGAATATGACAAGAACCACAAGCCGATCCGGGTGGACGCGGTGGTTATTTCGACCCAGCACTGCGGAAACTGTGGCCAACGAGGAACTGCGCAGCGACATTCTGAAACACGTCATCCAGGCCACCATTCCCGCGCAGCCTGCTCGACGAAGACACCAAGTACCACATCAATCCCACAGGCCGCTTTGTAATTGGCGGACCGATGGGAGATACCGGTCTGACCGGACGCAAGATTATCGTGGACACCTACGGCGGTATGGGACGTCACGGCGGCGGCGCATTCAGTGGCAAAGACCCGACCAAGGTGGATCGCTCGGCGGCATACATGGCGCGATACATTGCCAAGAACATTGTCGCTGCCGGGTTGGCCGACCGGTGTGAGGTTCAACTGGCGTATGCGATCGGTGTGGCCGATCCGGTGAGCGTGCTGGTGGACACCTTCGGAACCTGCAAAGTGGATCCGGAGATGATTCCGGATCTGGTCCGGGCGAATTTCCAATCTGACTCCCAAGGGCATTATCGAGTCGCTGAAACTGCGCCGGCCGATTTATTGCAAGACTGCGGCTTACGGGCACTTCGGCCGCAACGATCCTGACTTCACCTGGGAAGCCACCGACAAGGCCGCCAAGCTGGCCAGCGACGCCGGTTTACGCGAAACCGTCGGACAGGCTGTCAGCAAGTAATTCTCATAACCACGAAGGACACCCTTCGACTTCGCTCAGGGCAGGCCTGGTAACACGAAGGATTCCCCGGACAGTGATTTCGTTCGTGTCACTTCGTGGCCTTCGTGATTCAATAGGTTTAATAACGGATTGATAACAGGAGACGCATGGCAACCACACCGACGCAAGTGAATTGTGACGTAAAGAATCTGGATTTTGCCGATCTCGGCAAGAAGCGGATTGACTGGGCCAACCAGTCGATGAAAGTTCTGCAGATTATTCGCAAGGAATTCATCAAGAACCAGCCGCTGAAGGGCATTCGCATTTCCGCCTGCCTGCACGTAACCGCCGAGACCGCCAACCTGGCCATCTGCCTGCGCGATGGCGGCGCCGATGTGGTGCTGTGCGCGTCCAATCCGCTGTCCACGCAGGACGACGTGGCTGCCAGCCTGGTACGCGATCACAATATTCCGGTCTTCGCCATCAAGGGCGAGGACAACGAGACGTACTACAGCCACATCCTGGCGGCGATCGACCACAAACCTCAGATCACCATGGATGACGGCGCCGACCTCGTTACCCTGCTGCACACGAAGCGTCAGGACGCGCTCGAAGGCGTAATTGGTGGCACCGAGGAAACCACGACGGGCGTAATCCGTCTGCGCGCGATGGCCAAAGAGGGCGTGCTGAAATTCCCCATCGTCGCAGTCAACGACGCCGACACCAAGCATTTGTTCGACAACCGTTACGGTACTGGCCAATCGACGATTGATGGCATCATTCGCGCCACCAATTACCTGCTGGCCGGATCGAAGTTCGTGGTCGCCGGTTACGGCTGGTGCGGTCGCGGGCTGGCTAGCCGCGCTCGCGGCGCTGGCGCCGAAGTCATCGTCACCGAGGTCGATCCCACGAAAGCGCTCGAAGCTGTGATGGATGGCTTCCGCGTGATGTCGATGAACGAAGCGGCCAAACTCGGCGATGTATTCTGCACCGTCACCGGCAACAAGAGTGTCCTCACCAGGGAGCACTTCGAACTGATGAAGGATGGCGCCATCATCTCCAATTCCGGACATTTCAATGTGGAGATCGATATTCCAGCGCTGGAAAAGCTGTCGTCGTCGAAGCGCACCACGCGCACTTCGGTGGAAGAGTATTCGCTGCGTGACGGACGCAAGATCAACCTGCTGGGCGAAGGCCGCCTGATTAACCTGGCCTCCGCCGAGGGGCATCCGCCATCAGTCATGGACATGAGCTTCGCCGACCAGGCGCTCTCAGTCGACTACATGGTGAAGAATTACAAGTCGCTGGAAAAACGTGTCTACAAGGTTCCCGACGATCTCGACAAGCGAGTCGCCAAGCTGAAGCTGGAGTCGGTCGGCATCAAGATCGACAAGCTCACGCCGGAGCAGGAAGAGTATCTGGCGGGGTGGTCGGAAGGAACGTAGTTCGTGTGCCCGCGGGCGACTCGCCCGCGAACTTTTGAATGAGAAAGAGGGGCGGCGTGAGCCGCCCCCTTTTTTTGGGACATATGGGCTTGTGGCACTGCCGTAATGCATAGGTCCTTCGCCCGCGCTCAGGATGACATGGGTTTTATGTGCGGCTCGGGGCTTGTCATCCTGAGGATAGGAGGCTTTCGCTTTGCGAAAGGCTCACTGACGAAGGACCCATGCATTTTCGGGCTCATATCGATGTCGGACGTACCAGGCTTCACTCAGGTCCTTCCAGTCTGGATTCATTGATACGATCAGCGCAATTTTCTTTATCCGCAGCAGGCCTTTGATTTGTTTCCCGCGGGCGATGACTGCGTGAACCTCGCCGAAGCGCTCGAAAATGACCAGGCGGTCGATCCTGTAACGCGCTGCGAACCCGCCTCTTATTCCCTGCCTGTGTTCGAAAGCCCGCCTCTCCAGGTAGCCTGTGACCCCGGGGTAGAGGGTTTTGGAGCGGTTGGTCATGATGTAGACGTAGTAGAAATGGGGCCGGGAATGCATAGGTCCTTCACTGCGCTCCGTTTCTGCTTCGCAGAAACGGGAGTCTCCGTTCAGGATGACAGGGTCGGGAATGGATGTCCGTGACGGGTGAACATTTTCACTGGAGACTTCGCCTGTCTGCAAATGGTCTTGCAGTTGTAAAAAGAATGTCAACTAATTGCCGCGGGCCGAATCTGTATGTCTGATGGTAGTAAGCTTGATGGGTACTTTGATGTTTTGATGGGCTGAATGCGGTGCGCGATGATGAGGCTCGAAGGAATACGGGATGCAGGCCTTCAGCGGGGCCAGGGACTGCCCGGCCTGGGTGTTCCTGGTTTGGGGAGTGCAATGGAACGGATTCTGGTGGTGGAAGACGATCGCGCCGTCCAGAAGGCGCTGAAGCGTCTGTTCGAGGCTGAAGGTTTTGAGGTACACATCAGCGGGGATGGCATGTCGGCGCTGGCGGCGTACCGCGCGGCGACACCGGCTGCCGTGGTGCTGGATCTCCGCTTGCCGGCCATGTCTGGGCGCGACGTTTGCCGCGAGCTTAAGCAGCAGGCGCCGGCGCTGCCGGTGATCGTGCTCAGCGCGGCCAGTGACGTATCCGACAAGGTGTTGCTGCTGGAGCTGGGCGCGGACGATTACGTGACCAAGCCGTTCAGTCCGCGCGAGTTGCTGGCGCGAGTGCGGGCGGCGTTGCGGCGCACGGCCCGGACGGGCTCGAGCGACCTGGTTTCGTTCGGTGACATCTCCGCGGATTTCAACAAGATGGAAGTGTTGCGCAACGGTGAGCCCGTCCAGCTCACCGCTCAGGAATTCAAGACGCTGCGGTTCATGGCGCAAAATGCCGAGCGGGTGATTTCGCGTGATGAGTTGCTGAATGAAGTGTGGGGCTACCAGAATTATCCGTCCACCCGGACGGTGGACAACCATATTCTGAAATTGCGGCAGAAGCTGGAGAGGGACCCCGGGAATCCGGTACACTTCCGCACAGTCCATGGCATGGGCTACAAGTTTGTGCCGTGAGTTGCAGCACGGATGAGGCGGGAAGCCGGGCGGCAGTGGAGAGATGGTCATGCTGAAACTCGGATGCGGACCAAGTTTCTGCTCTCCATGCTGCTGATTTCCGCCGGACTCACCTGCACCAGCCTTCTGCTGGTCCGCTACAATGTACAGAAGCAGGTAAAGCGGGAAATCTTCGCGGACCTGCGAAATTCCGTCGTTACTTTCCAGAACTTCCAGCGCGAACGTGAGGTTACGCTCAGCCACTCGGCCGAGCTGCTGGCGGATCTCCCCAACCTGCGGGCTCTGATGACGACCCAGCACGAAGCCACGATTCAGGACGCGTCCAGCGATCTGTGGCGGCTGAGTGGGCACGATCTTTTTGTCCTGGCTGACCGGACGGGGCGAGTGGTGGCGTTGCATACGACATCTCCGGGCCTGACTCGCGAGGTGGCGCAGCAGTCCATCAAGAAGGGTCTGAACGACGAAGGCTCCGGACATTGGTGGTCTGGCGGCCAGCATCTCTACGAGGTGATTCTCAAGCCGATCTATTTCGGGCCGGCGGCGGAGAACCGTCTGCTGGGGTTTCTAATAATCGGTTATGAAATCGACGACCGGGTCGCGGCGCAGGTAAGCCGGATCGCCGCCAGCCAGGTCGCTTTTTACTACGACGATGTGGTGGTGAAGACGACGCTCACTCCGATGCAGGAGGCGGAACTGGAGCGGCAGCGAAATGTGCATCCGTCCGGATCTCCAGGGGCGGAGCAGATCCAGCTGGGAGAGGAAAGGTTTCTCATCACTTCTCTGGATCTCGCCGGTGGCAACAATGGATCGGTGCGTTTGACAGTTTTGAAGTCTTACGACCAGGCGACGGCCTTTCTGGACAGCCTGAACCGCCTGCTGGTGGCGCTGGGACTGGCGGCGGTGTTGGGCGGCAGCGCGCTGGTGTTTTTCATTTCGCATACTTTCACCCGTCCGCTGGCCAATCTGGTGGAAGGTGTTCGCGCCCTGGAAAAGGGCGACTTCACGTATGCGCTGGATGCTCGCGGCGGGGACGAAACCGCCGAGGTTACGGGAGCATTCAACCGCATGCGCTCCAGCTTGAGGAAGACGCAGCAGGAGTTGCTGGAAGCGGAACGTTTAGCCACGATCGGACGCATGGCCAGTTCAATCTCGCACGATTTGCGGCACTCGCTGGCTGCGATTGTGGCCAATGCGGAATTTCTTTGCGAAAGCCGGTTGTCTTCCGATCAGCGCGAAGAGCTCTATCAGGAAATTCGCGCGGCAGTGAATCAGATGACAGATCTCATTGACTCCCTGCTGGAGTTCTCCCGCACGCGGGAATCGTTGCATCCGATGTACGGGAATGTCAGAGACTCCGTCGGACGCGTGGTCCAGGCAATACGAGTGCATCCCGAGTTTCTTCAGATCAAAATCACTGTGAGCGAGGACGGAAATAATTCGGGCTGGTTTGACGCCAGGAGGCTGGAGCGCGCCCTCTATAACCTGTTGTTGAATGCTTGTGAGGCGATGATCCCGGAGGCAGGCAGCATTGATGTGACTCTGCACGAGGTAAGGGACGGAGTTGAGATTCGAGTGAGTGATACCGGGCGCGGCATTCCGGAGTTGATCCGCGGTCAGCTGTTCGAGCCGTTTGTGAGCCATGGCAAGGAGAATGGAACCGGTCTGGGGCTGACGGTGGTGCAAAAAATTGTCCAGGACCACGGCGGAGACGTTACTGTGGAGACAACCTCTCCGTCGGGGACGGTCTTCCGGCTGATGTTGCCGCTGGGTTCTTCACGCGAGAGATTGGACGAGGGGGAGTCGCCGACGCGCCCGTCCCGGACTGAAAAGCCGCAAGCGGAATAGCACGCCATCCGGCCCGTCGGCAGATCAAATCTACCCAGACGAACAGAATCAGGATTTATTCACCATCAGGGCCCAGGTTGTGCGAAGGCGCGAAGTTTGGTGTCTTGTGGTTCCACGTTTTCTTCGGGAGGCGACTTGTGAAACAACGAAATGGTTTGCCTGGCCGGATCAGGAAATTCGGCGCTATGGGACTTGCATTCCTTCTGGGTACTGCCAATTGCTGGGCGCAGACGGCGCCGACCGTACCGGCGCAACCTGCCGATGCAATGACTGCTGCGGTCCGGGAGTTGCAGGATGAGGTGCGTGAACTGCGGAACGCGGTGGTAGAGCTACGTTCCGAGGCGGGCGAGTACCGCGCCCAGACAGAGCAGCTGCGACGCGAACTGCAGGCGTCACGGACAGCAGGCGCGGTACGGGATGAGACCACCACAAGCGCCGCCAGCGCCACCGAGGCGTCGCATCCGCCTTCTCCAGCTCAGGAGCCTTCGGGCCAGGCGCCCATTGAAGACCGCGTGGCGGCGCTGGAGGAATCCTCGCAACTGCTGAACAGCAAAATCAACGACCAATACCAGACGAAGATCGAGGCAGCATCAAAGTACCGCATTCGGCTTTCCGGCATTGTCCTGCTGAATGTGTTCAGCAATCACGGATCGGTGGACAATCAGGACTTTCCGACCTGGGCGATTCCGGCAGGCGCGAATCTACCCGGGAACGTTTTGGGAGCCAGCTTGCGGCAGTCGGAGATTGGGTTGGAAGTATTCGGTCCGAGACTGGCGGGCGCGAAGACAACAGGCAAGCTCCAGGTTGATTTTTCCGGCGGGTTCACCAACACGTCGGACGGAGTCAATCTCGGTCTGGTGCGCCTGCGGGTTGCGAACCTGCGGATAGACTGGAAGAACACCTCTGTCATAGCGGGACAGGACGAGGCTTTCATGTCACCGCTATCGCCGACTTCGTTCGCATCGCTGGCCATCCCGGCCTTCGGTTACGCCGGCAATCTTTGGGGATGGATTCCACAGGTAAGAGTGGAGCATCGCTTCAATATTTCGGAAGGGCAGAACATTACGCTACAGGCTGGACTGATGGATAACGTCACCGGGGAGTTGCCGTCCGCCAGCTTCGAGCGGCCTGCCCAGGCGGGGGAGAGTTCAGGGCAGCCTGCATACGCCGCGCGAATCGCCTGGAAACGCAGCGTTTTTGGCATGCCGTTGGCTCTTGGAACGGCGGGATATTACAGCCGCCAAAATTGGCTGCTCACGAATCGTGTGGATGGCTGGGCTGGGATGACGGACTGGAGCATTCCCCTGACGCATTGGGTTACGCTTACCGGCGAGTTTTATCGCGGACGCGCGATGGGCGGACTGGGTGGCGGGGTGGGACGCAGCGTCCTGTTCACCGGCGATCCAAATCCATACGCTCAGTTGCAGCCTCTGAACTCGGTGGGAGGATGGTCTCAGCTGAAGATTAGAGCAACCAACAAACTGGAGTTCAACGGGGCGTTTGGCGTGGACAGTCCATTTGCTTCCGATTTGCGCGGATACCCATTGAGCCCGAGTTATTTTCCTGCGGCCTTGCTGCAAAACCGCAGCGCACTGGTAAATTTTATTTACCGGCCGCGTTCCGATCTGCTTTTTTCCGGTGAATATCGTCACTTGAAGACGTTTGACCTGGACGCGGGCAGCCCGACCGCCGAACAGGTGAATCTGATGATGGGGATTCTTTTTTGATGACCGCTCTGATTCACTACCGTCAAAGGGAAGGTGCGGGTTGGGTCTCCCTGGTCTGTCTTGCCTGGATCTGGATTGGTGGGGCCTGCTCGACGCTGCTATGTGTCTCGCCCGCGGCTGCTCAAGAGGTCACGCTGACGGCGCGGGTGGCAGTGATGGTGACGAGTGAGGGCAAACCGGCGAAGTCACATGAGGCCAATAACGTGGTCGTCTGGCTTACCCCGGTTGGCGGGGCGGCCAAGCCGGTGGCCTTCCGTGACGGGCAGCAATTACGTTTAGTGCAGAGGAACAAGAGTTTCGATCCCCATCTTCTGGTGGTGCCGGTAGGTTCGGTAGTGGCATTCCCCAATCACGATCCTTTTTTTCACAACGTCTTCTCTCTATTTGAGGGCAAACGCTTCGATCTCGGGCTCTATGAAGCCGGCAGCACCCGTGATGTTCACTTCAACAAGCCCGGAATATCATACGTTTTTTGCAATATCCATCCTGAGATGAGCGGTGTGGTGGTGGCCCTGGATACTCCCTACTACGGGATTTCGGACCAGCAGGGCCAGGTGGTGATTGCGGGAGTGCCAGTGGGAAAATACATGCTTCGGGTGTGGCACGAGTCGGCGCTTCCTGAAACCTTGAAAGCAATGACGCGGGAAGTGACGATTTCAGAGACGAGCTCTACGCTTGGCGTGCTGCGTCTGCCCGAAAGTGATCTGCCCAGGAGCCACAAGAACCTTTACGGGATGGAATACGATTCGCCCACTCCGGATAATCCCGTGTACAGCCAGCCCAATTGATCCCTGGGGCGGCTCGTGCAAATCCGGGTCTTACGGCAAGTTGTAAAAATAAAATGACAATTCGGTGAAACGGCCATGACAACTGGATGGTGGGGGGCTCTTACTCTTTCTTGAAACTGAACGGGCAGCCGCTGCTGGCCCGTTCAGGAAGTTGGTCCCGGGACCTAACTGTTGTAGTACCAGCATCACGTGTTTTGGCGTCTCTCCCAATTGAGTAGGGCCAGCCCTGGCGGCTGGCCCTTTTTTCGTGATTGAGGCAGGATTTACCCCTTCTTGCTGACAACTTCGTCGTGCCCGTAGTACTCGTAGGCTGACATGGGTTTTTCGCCGCCCTTTTTCCATATTCGGCCATCTTCCTGAAGCTTCCCGAGGGCGCGTGCCATCTCCCGAACGTGGATCGCGACCGAACCGCAGCAGGAACCGATGTAGTTGATCCCGATTTCACGAGCCCGGAGTGCATAGTCGCCCATTTCCTTGCGGGTGAGTTGCAGGGGATCGAGCCCCAGAGGGAATTCTGGCAGGCTGGTGAAATCAGGTTTGTCTTTGGGGGTGCGATAGGCGACCGGCTGGCAGGCGAGGTATCCCGAAACAGCCTTGCGCATCTCTTCCATGGCGCCGAGGGTGTGCTCCGGAGGGCGCAGGCAATTCATGCCCACGATGTCCGCACCGGCATCGAGCAACGCCTTGGCAGCTTCGGCAGCGGACTTGCCCTCCGCGGTTTCATCTTTATTTTCGAAGCAAACGGTCACCATCACCGGCAGGCCAGATTTCTTGCCGCGCTCAACCGCGATCAGAGCCTCACCCAGCCAGGAAAAGGTTTCGCCGATGATGAAGTCGATGCCCTCTTCTACCTGCACCGCCAGTTGCTCATCGAATGTCTTGCGAACCTTGTCCGCAGCGGCGGGACTATTGGGTTCGTACATCCAGGTGAGACTGAGATTGCCTGCGACCAGGCACTTGTCACCGGCCACGTCACGAGCGATTCTGACGGCGGCGCGGTTCAGATCGTCAAGCTTGTTGTCCAGGCCGACCGTGGCCAGTTTGTCGCGGCTGGCGTAGAAGGTCAGCGCCTGCAACACATCGGCGCCGGCTTCGCGAAACTCGACGTGCAACTCGCGAAGCGCCTCTGGATGCAACAGCGCAACTTCGGGAGTGAACGGACCCGCACGCACCCATCCGCGTTTCTCCAGTTCGAGAAGATAGCCGCCGTCGCCGAGGACTGGGCCCTCTTTGAGACGTTCCAGAATGCCCTTCTTGGCCATGTGTGCTCCTTTCGTTTGGCTGCGTGCGCCGGACTGTACCGACGAGCTGGTGCCGACTGAAGGTCCTTCGCTTCGCGAAGGATGACAAACCATTAGACGCAAGCTAGTCGTCTTTGTATTCGAACTCTGCTTTGATCGGTTTGCCTTCCTTGAAACGACTTGGACAAAACGAGCCGATGTCCACCGTCTTGCCCTGTCCGTCCAGCAGGAGTTCTGACATTACCAGACCGATTGCCGGAGAGATTTTGAAGCCCATGCCCGAGAAGCCGGCGCAAATATACAATCCGCTTACGTCGGGCATTTCGCCCAGCAGCGGGCGTGAATCCGGCGTCATGTCGTAAACGCCGGTTACACCTCGCATGACCTCGGCGTTCTCCAGCCTGGGCACCCGATGGCACGCCCGTTCGATGATTTCTTCCAGTTCGTGGTCGGTGGCACGCTGCGGGAAATTGTCAGGATCGGCGCCACGCTGGCCGTAGAAATCTCCCACCAGAAATTTGTCATGAGCATCGGAACGAAAGTAGGTCGCCGTGACCGAGTCTATGCAGGCGCAACCACCGCCCTTCATGTCTGGAGGCTTCTTCAGGATTGCCACGTGGTGATACTCGGTCTCAATCGGAAGATCGAGATTGGCTTTCTGAAACAGCGGCCTGGTCCAGGGTCCGGTGGCTGCCATCACGATGGGTGCGGAAATTTCGCCCTGGCCTGTGCCGACTCCTCGAATACGTCCATGTTCGATGCAAAGCGAAGACTCGGTCTTGGACAGGTACTTGACTCCAAGATCGCGAGCGCGTGCGAGGAAATCGTTTGCCACCCCGGCACCGTCGCCATAACCCGAATCGGGTTCGTAGGCCGCAAGCTCGACCTCGTCGACGGACCAGTCCGGCTCCAGTTCCTTGAGTTCGGCGCGATCGATAAGCCTTACATTGACGCCGAGTCTGCATTGCATCTCGACATTCTGTTTAAGGCGATCGCTCTCTCCGGGATGAACAATGCGGACAAAGCCGGTTTTGCGGAAGTCTCCAGCGCAGCCGACCGCATCGCCCCAGTGCTGGAACATGTGCAGGCTTACCAGCGCCAGTTGCACCTCCGGCGGGTAACTGTAGTGCATGCGAATCAGCGCGGAGGAGCGTCCGCTTCCGCCTTGGCCGACGTGTCCTTTGTCTATGACTACGATCTTGCCGGCCTTTCGTTTCGCGAGGTGGAATGCGATCGAGGCTCCCATTACGCCTGCGCCGAGAATTACGATGTCGGCGGTTATGGCGCTGGAAGCAGGCATCGGGGTGGGATCAGGTGGTTCGGGAATTCCTGACGAATCTTCGAGCGGACTTGAGGCCCTGGGCCGGTTGGCGAATCGCCAGTTGCCGGTTCTCCGTTCCCGGTTCTCAGCTCTCGGATTCGGACTCATGAGTTTTTTAGGCGGCATCTTCCTTCAATCGCCCTTTTTTCCAGTCGCGCAAGACCTGGTGAGCTGCGTTGTGTCCGGGGGCGCCGGTGACGCCGCCTCCGGGATGTGTGCCGGCACCGCATAAATACAATCCATCCACGGGAGTGCGGTATTGAGACCATCCGGAAACCGGGCGCATGAAAAAAAGCTGCTCAAGACGCAGATCGCCGTGAAAGATGTTGCCTTCGGTCAATCCGTAAGTGCGTTCCAGGTCCAGCGGCGTAAGTACCTGGCGCGCCACAATCGCGTTGGGAACGTTGGGCGCATACTCGGCAATCTTCTTGACAACGCGGTCGCCGAGCAGGTTCGCGCTTGTCGTCCCAGCTGGCGGTTGACCCGTTGTCTCCGCGCAGGTGATAGGGAACGTACTGCACAAAGCAGGTCAGAATGTGTTTGCCGGGAGGAGCGAGGGACGCGTCGGCGTTGGAGGAGATCACGCAATCGACCCACAGCTCTTCAGGAATTTCGCCGAACTTGGCAATGTCGTAACAGCGCTCGGCGAACTGGAGCGACGGGACCAGCGTATAGAAGGTACGTTCGAGCGGCGTGGCGTCCGGCGAAGTTCCGGTGAAGCGTGGCTCGTCATCGAGTACCAGATTGACTTTGGCGCAGGGTCCGTCCATCTTGATGCCGCGAATCGAATGAAGAAAGTCGTTGGGAAGTTCCGAACTCGACACCATCTTCAGAAATGTTCGTTTCGGGTCGGCATTGGAAAGCACGATGCGGGCGCGAATCTCGGTGCCGTCTTCCAGAACGACGCCGCGCGCTCGGCCGTTACGGACGTCAATGTGCGCGACGGGAGCCGAAGTGCGGATTTCAACTCCCAGCTTTTTTCCTGCGGCTGCCAGCGCCTGCGTGATTGCGCCCATGCCGCCCATGACGTGTCCATAAAAGCCCTGCAGTTCGATGCTCGCCGCCGCTTAAGAGATGAAACAGCAAGCCGATGGCAGTGCCCGGCTGATAAGGGCCTCCATGTTTGCCATACACGTTGTTGGCAAGAAACATGGTCTTGATCTTTTCGGACTCGTAATTGTGATCGAGAAATTCACCGAGACTTCCGGTGAGAAAGGAAATGAGCTGCGAGACTTCCTCGCTGGAGATGCCGCTGAATTTTCTTCCCACCCGAAACAGGTCCGTCCAGCCGCCCATACTGCGGGTGTCGATCTCAGGCGGCGGTTCCATGAAGAACGGTTGCAGGTAGCGCGCCAGTTTCTTGAGCTGGTCGTCTACCTGAATGAAAGTTTCGGAATCCCTGGCGGAAATCTTTTTGAATTCGGCCTTTGCCCGTTCGCGATCGGCCCACCAGGGGACGACGTGTCCGTCGGGGAAGGGAACCTGAATGGCGGGATCGCAGGGAACCATCCGCAATCCGTGATCGCGGAGACGCAAATCGGAAATGACTTCCGGGCGCAACATGCTGGCGATATAAGAGGTGGTGGAGACGCGGCAACCGGGGGCGATTTCTTCGGTGACGCAACAGCCGCCGACGATTTCGCGGCGTTCAAGTACGAGGGTGGAAAGTCCAGCGCGCGCCAGATATGCTGCCGCCGTCAGTCCGTTGTGACCAGCGCCGACTACGACCGCATCATAAGTCTTTGAAGTCTGAGGCTTTTGAACGGCTCGGGCACTCTATGACCTGCGATCACAATATTCGACTAAAGGACACATACATTACCGCATCTTGCTGAAAAATAGAATTGAAATCCAGGTAACGTTTCTGTACAGTCTTATGACTTGAGGTCAATGATGAGTGGAATTGGAAGCAGTATTGTTTCTCCGCCGCGTTACCGCAGCATGCCGCCGCGGCCACGGTCGGAAGGAAAGCGGACCAGGATTATAGACGCGGCCATGCGGCATTTTGCCGAGCAGGGGTACCACGCCGCCCGGGTGGGAGATATCGCGGCCGCGCTTGGCATCGCCAAGGGATCGATCTTCCAGCACTTCGGCAGCAAGGACGGCCTCTTTTTCGAGGTCTACAAGAAAGCGGTCCGCTCGTTTCCCCGCTATCTTGACGCTCCGGCCGAGGTGCGGGAGCAGGGATTCTTCGAAGTACTCCGTTACTGGCTGGTCCGGACCGAACATCTGGTCCACGAGGACTGGATTCCATATCGGGTTTCGCTGCTGGGCAACTACGGCACTGACCTGACGCTGAAGCGTGAGATCAACCGGTTTCTGGTGGCCGAGGATCCATACGGCACCGTGGCGTTTGTGCGTTACGGCTTGCAGCGCGGCGAACTTCTGCGTGAGCTCGATCAGGACATGATTGTTTCCATTCTTGACTGGACGATGGAACGTTTCCAGGACGCGCTGCTTACGGAAGAGCTGGATCCCGGCTTGTTCCGGCGCCAGGGTGATCCACAGGAGAAGAAAGACGCGCGCATCACGCAATTTCTGGACGTACTGAAGAGGGCTATCGGGGCATGAGCGGAAAAACATCGGTACCGCAAATTCTCGCCAGCTATGACGACAAGGCGGCTTTGTCCGATGCCCTCGACTATACCCGGACCGTGGTATGTGGATGCGCGGATTGCGGAGCTCGAGGCCCAGACTGTATTCAGCAAGACCTGGCAGATGGTTGGACGGGCGGAGCAGGTTGAAAAGCCTGGCCAGTTTGTTACCGCCAGCATTGCCGGGGAGCCGATCGTGGTAGTGCGGGGCAATGACGGCGTGCTTCGCGGTTTTTACAACGTCTGCCGTCATCACGCGGCGGCGGTGGTCACGGAGCCATGCGGACAGGCTTCGATTTTGCATTGTCCCTATCACGGCTGGAATTACGGGCTCGACGGTTCGCTGAAGGGCATGCCGGAATTCGACGGGGTTAAGAACTTTGACCGCCGGCAGAATGGTCTGGTTCCGGTAAAGGCGGACACGTGGGAGAAGTTTGTCTTTGTGAATCTCGATCCGCAGGCCGAGCCGCTGGCGACCTTTCTGGGCGGATTAGTAAAACGCGTCAGCGCCGCTAGGGCTCAGCAAACTGCATTATTTCGAGAGCCGCACCTATGACATCCACTGCAACTGGAAGGTGTTTGTCGATAACTACCTCGATGGCGGATACCACGTTCCGCACCTGCACAAGGGGTTGAATTCGGTACTCGATTACAAGGAATACACCATCGAAAACGAAGACCGCTATTGCCTGCAGTCGAGTCCGATGGTGGCGGGCAGGGAAGACGCTGCGACCGCGACCACGCGACAGGGCGACCGAGCGTGGTATTTCTGGCAGTATCCCAATCTGATGATTAATTGCTACGAAGGCTACATGGACACGAACCTGGTGCTGCCGGTTGATGTCGATCATTGCCGCGTGATTTTCGATTTCTACTTCGGAGATATCGAGCGAGGCTCGCCGTGAATACAACGAGCAGAGCGTGGCAGTGGGCGCGCGGGTGCAGGATGAAGATCTGGGCATCTGCGAGGCGGTGCAACGCGGGCTGAAGTCACGGGCCTATGGCGCAGGCAGGTTGTCGGTGCGGCGCGAAGCTGGCGAACATTTGTTTCATCGGCTGCTGGCGGCCGATTTGAAGAGCGGGTTGAGTACGTCGGCTGTAGCAGCGGATTGAACGAACTATCAATCATCAAGACTCTGTAGAGACGTAGCCTGCTGCGTCTGGGTCCGGCAAACAAGACGCAGCGAGCTGCGTCTCTACGCGTTCTGAAAGTCTTACTCTTTCTGTCAAACACAATCAGGGATTGAGGTGACATGGTGAGACGGACTCTTGCATTAGTGCTGGGGTTTTGGCTGGGGTGCGCCGCAGGCGCTTCTGCCCAGGTGACAGCAATCAAGGCGGGGCGGTTGGTTGATCCGCAAGCCGGGACAGTGCTCAATGACCAGATTATCCTCATCCGTGACAACAAGGTTGAAGCCGTAGGCAAAGGGCTTGCCATTCCTGCCGATGCCAAACTCATCGACCTGTCGCAAATGACGGTGTTGCCCGGGCTCATCGATTGCCATACACACCTGGCCGATGGGCCAACCGACGACGGCGACCCAATGTCGCAGATCAAGAAAACGGCAGCTCAGGTGGCCTTCGAGTCTGTTCCCAACGCGCGTACGTTTTTGCGAGAAGGCTTTACGACAGTGCGTGACGTCGGCGTCTACCGCGCTCTGAACGACGTTGCCATGCGGGACGCGATCGCTCGCGGATTCATCGAAGGCCCGCGTATGTATGTGGCGGGGGCTTATATCACCATCACCGGTGGCGCGGGTGCCATGACCGGTATGGCTCCGGACATCACGCTGCCCTGGAATTTGCATTATGGCGAGGCAAACGGTCCCTGGGAAGTGCGGGCGAAAATCCGCCAACTGGTGCACGACGGCGCCGATCACATCAAGGTGCTGGCCAGCGGCGCAGTGCTGACGCATGGCAGCAATCCCAAGTCGCAGGAATTCACAATCGAAGAACTGCAGGCAGCGGTGGATGAAGCTGCCCACTTCGGTTTGCGCGTTGAAGCTCATGCCCACTCTCCGATGGGCATTAAGAATGCGATTCGGGCAGGGGTTGCGTCAGTTGAACACGCGACCATGATTGACGACGAGGGCATCGCGCTGGCCAGGGAGCATGGGACCTACCTGGACATGGATATTTACGATGAAGAGTGTATTCAGGAGGCGGGCAGGCTGGGGAAAATTCCCAGGGATTTTTTACAGCATGATGCCGAACTGGGAGAACTTCACCGGCAGAATTTCCGCAAGGCGGTGAAGGCTGGGGTGAAGCTGTCGTTCGGGACCGATGCTGGCGTATGTCCTTATGACCGCAGCGTTCGTCAGTTTGCCTTCATGGTGAAGTATGGGATGACACCGATGCAGGCCATTCAGTCAGCGACCACCTCCGCAGCTGACCTCCTGGGACATTCTGATGTCGTGGGGGACATCAAGCCAGGGAAGTATGCCGATGTGATCGCGGTGGCAGGCGACCCGTTGCAGGACATCAGCGTGCTGGAGCATGTGCAGTTCGTGATGAAGGATGGGAAGGTTTACAAGCAGTAGGCTGTCGGCTGTCACGGCCCCTGTCATCCTGAGCGGAGCGAGACGTTTCACGAGCGAAACGTCTCGTGGAGCCGAAGGATCCCGGAGCGGATGGGTTCGTGGAGACTGAGATCCTTCGACTTGCTCTCGCCGCGCGAGCGCGGCTCTGGGCTGCGTCTCAGGATGACAAGGTCTTCGAGGACCGGCGTGTTCCTGGCTGGAGGGGTGTTCGATAGCTGGAGGAGTGTCCGATAGCTGGGTTAGAACTTCACGGGCCTACTGATGGTCTCTTGGAATTATTTCTTCCCAGGTTTTCTGTCTTAAAAGTTGGCCGTCTTTCAGCAGTTCGCGGGTGTACCTGTAATAGAAATTCCTTTGATCGGTTGTAATCGACAGATGGCCGCGCCATCTGAGCTCCCGGCCTTTCAACACGAAGATACTTTCTGCTTCGCCATGGACGTCGCTTAGCTCGGGATGGGCGTCGTCAACTTTGTAAGTCAAGCTTTCGTAGTCGGTTTCTTTTCCCCAGGGGTAACTGGCGTCTGCTTTGCCCCGCCAGTGTACCGTGGCCTTGTGACTGGCCTCGTCGCGCTCGAGTGTCCACTCTCCGGGCCAGGGAAAGCCGTTGCTCTGGATGTCGGGCCGCTCTTCGGAAGGTTCAGGCGGTCCGAAGGCGGGAGCAGGAGCGCCTTTCACGGGAACCACGGGCAGCACGACCCGCGAGCCCTGGTCTCCTCCGAGTCTTAGCGATGTCGTCATCGAATAGGGCGTGGGCAACATCATTGGCCACAGGGCATTCGAAATGGCGACGCGGATGCGATGCCCCCTGGGGAATACCCACGACGTCAGGTGCATTTTGATATCGAGCGAATAAAGTTTTCCCGGCTGAAGATCGCGTGGCTCCGTCATCGAATCGCGTTGCGCGCCGTTCAGTCCGGCGCCGGTGATTTGGGTTACGGTTCCGTCAGGAGCTACGTCAGACAACCGCGCAAACCAGTCGGCTAGTGGCGCCGTGGCGGATGCTTGAAGTAAGGCTCGTGGTCGTCCCAGAATTGCAAGCTCTTCCTTCAGCGGCGCGGAATCGTATACCAGGCTGAACGCATCCACAGGGCGCTGATCGCTCAGCAGTTCTCCCCACCAGAATCCCGACTCCACTCCAACCGACGGAATGTACTTTAGCTGGTGAGTATCAGGTTGGGATGCCGTTTCAGACAGCGTGTGATTCGGCTGTGGATAGAAGACAGTTTCACGCGCATCGCGTGGCGGCCAGCTATCTTCGCGGCGCCACTCTCCGGGAACATTTCCCAAAGTGGGATCCGGCGGATGCCAGTGCTGCATATAAACAATGAGTTTAGGGTCCTGAAGCACGCCGGTGTCGCGGCCCTTAAGCCAGTAATCCCACCAGCGGACAGCCTGATCGCGCCACTCAATCTGCGGGCCGGGAACGGCGTCGTTGGGGAAGTTGTGGTTCCACGGGCCCATGATCGCTTTCAGCGGCGCCTTGGTTTGCTCGAGCATGTCGGTGAAGCTGTCGCGATAACCATCCAGCAGGCCGCCGATGATGAAGCAGGGAATTTTGATTTCGCTGTAGGGGCGGACCGGGCTTCGCCAGAACGGACCGTCGCGCTGATGCTTGAAATAGAGAAGCGACCAGGGCGGAGTCTCGAAGCGCGGGCCGAGGACTTTTTCATCGAGAGTGTAGTCGGGAGCGCCAGTCATCCCGGGAGCCATGTCCATGTTCAGTTCGAACTCATCGACGTGCGCGATACCGTCCATGTAGTGCACATCGTCGTGAAAGAGTTCGGCGGTTGCGTCCACGGCGATGATTGCCTTGAGCTCCGGCGCGTGCCGCATGGCCATCTGCAGAGAATTGAAGCCGCTCCAGGAGATGCCCATCATTCCTACGCTGCCGTTTGACCAGGGCTGATGTGCGAGCCAGGCGATGATCTGCAAAGCGTCGAGCTGTTCCTGCTCGGAATATTCGCGATCTGCAGGAACTCCCTCACTGCCGCCAAAGCCCCGGATGTCGACGCGTGCACATACGTAACCGCGCCGGGCAAAGTAGGCATACAGGGGGTAGTCACGCGCGGCACTCCCATCATCCTTGCGATAAGGGTGGTATTCGAGCATGGCAGGGAATTTATCGCCAGCCTTGGCTCCCTCCGGCATGTACAGCTTGACCGCCAGACGCACGCCATCCTTCATCGGAATCCAGGTATCTTCCATGCGGACGCCATAAGCAGGCGGCGAGGGTGGGACGACTGCGGAAGCGGATGGCGCTGTGGCGATGGTCAGCAGAATCAGGACTGCGGCGGGAACCAGCCGGAGGCGGAAAATCCTGGCGACTCCAGTTTTTTCGATTCTGATATCCCTCAATCCGAATGTCAAGATTCATACCAGCGGAAGCCGTGGCGCTGTTCCTGCTCCAACTGCTTCATTAAGGTAAGAGTGCGGGAACGGCGGTGATTGGCACAGGCGACCACGATTACGTTGAACAGAGCCATGGGAGCCACGTAGGACGACGCGAAAGAAGGAGTCTCGATTGAAGTTAGAAAAGACTCGTGAGCAAACTGGCCGACGGGCGAGACCAGAGTGTTGGTAATGCCCACGCAATGCGCTCCGTTGGCACGGGCCTGGCGCAGGCCTTCCACGGTCTGGCGCAGACCGCGGCCATAGCTGACGGCGATCACCAGATCCTGTTTTCCGAGCAATCGAACTTTGTGCACCACTTCGGCCGGCGAAGTGGCACTGCTGACGGGGAGCCCCAGGATGATAAGCAGGTGCTCAACAAACTTCACCAAATTGGCCGCCAGGTCGCCGCCAATCAGCACCACGTGCCGGGCGGAATAGAGACGCCGCACCAGCGCCGTAATCCGCTCCGGGTCCAGGCTCTGGGCAAGCCGGGTCATGTTCTTGATGTCCTGATCGAGCGAAGCGCGTACCTGGGTGGAGATGGCGGACTTCGCAGCCGGGGCTGTCTGCATGGTGTCCAGCGATGTCGCGTGGGCAATGGAAAGTTCGTGGATGTAGTGCTGGAATTCGCGGTACGAAGCGAACTGCAATCCGCGCACGATGCGAATCATGGTGGCCGGGTCGGTGCCGAGGCGTTCCGCCAGGGCGCGCACGCTGAAGAGAACAAACTCGCGGGGACGTTCGAACGTCGGGCGAATGATGGCTTGCCGCTTCGGGCTCAATAGTCCAAGACGAGCTGACGGGCTCATCACAGGACGTTGACGCGTAACTTTCCGCCGGGCTTTCATCGGCCACAAAAGCATGTTGGAAAGCAGCGTTCTTGTCAACATGGGGCTGCCGGCGTGGGCTGCCGGCGAAGGCATATCGCCGTAGAGGCGCAGCAAGCTACGTCTCTACAGGCAAGATAGGGGCCAATTTTTGACGGGCAACATATGTTTCTATTTCCTCTTCGAGTGAGATGGGTATAATGCAGGCGCAACAAGAGACATTCTGGGTGAAGACCCATTTGTCGAGGGACATGCCATGACACGCAGAGATCCAGAGCAGAAAACCGAGGGTACGAAACCCGCCCCCAATTCCCCCAGCCGACGAGATTTCCTTGCCACCGGCGGTCTGCTGGCTGCTGCTGCCGCCGCGCCACGCGCTGCTTCGGCCTTGGCCGGAAGAGGACCTTTACAGTCAGGCGAAAGAACCACGTCGCCCGGTTCCATGCGCAGGATTCCCATAGGCGTGTTCGACCCGGCGTTTCCGGATCTGTCCACCGATGCGATGATCGAAAAGTTTGCCGGCTGGGGCGTGGAAGCGGTAGAGATTGGCGCGGGCGGCTATCCCAACTCGGCACACTGTCCGGTAAAAGATTTGCTGGAGGATGCGGGCAAAGCGCGCGCCTGGAAAAAGAAATTTGAGGATCGCGGCATTCAGGTAGCCACGCTAAGTTGCCACGGCAATCCGGTTTCTCCCGATCCGAATACGGCGGCACGCGATGCCGAGACCTTCCGTCGAACTGTGCTGCTGGCCGAACGCCTCGGTGTTAGCGTGATCGTAGGCTTCTCCGGTTGTCCCGGAGGCAGCCCCACCGACACCATGCCCAACTGGGTGACCTATCGCTGGCCTCCTGAGTACGGCAAGATGCTGGACTGGCAATGGAAGGAGAAAGTGATTCCTTACTGGAAGGAAGCCGCCAGGTTCGCCCGCGAACACGGAATCCACAAGATCGCGCTGGAGATGCACCCCAACTTTGTGGTGTACAACCCGATGACGCTGCTGAAGCTGCGCGATGCCGTGGGCGAGGAAATTGGAGCCAACTGCGACCTCAGCCATCTTTTCTGGCAGCAGTGCGATGCGGTGGAGGTCATCCGCATGCTGGGCAAACAGAACGCAATTTTTCACGCACACATGAAAGACACAACGTTCTACAAGAACAATGTGGACAGGTATGGTGTGCTGAACTTTGCTTTTGAAAAAGAAGATTTGCCTCAAGCTTCCGAAACCTTTCGCGCCGTCGGCTACGGGCACAGCGCAGGCACGTGGAAGGAAATTGTGCGGGCGTATATGGAAGTGGGATATCAGGGCATTTTCAGCGTCGAGAACGAAGACCCAATTCTTTCCGGCGAAGTGGGCGTGGAGCGCGCCCTGTACGTGCTGAAGAACGTGCGTAGCGAGCTGATGGGGACGGCATGAGAAGCTAAAAGCACTCAGCCTCGCCAGCGGCACTCCGCCGGTCAAAATCGCGGTGTAAGGACCTGCGATCCGGACGCCGCCGGCAGGACGGAGCGAGCTACGTCTCTACGACGAACCCGTCATTGGCTGAATGCTGATTGCTGAATGCTCCCGGCAAAGGTCATGACCCAGGCCCAGAGCCGCACGCCCACAGCCGCAGCCCCACGTTAAGCGTTGACCTTGCTTTCCGCTACGGCGTAAGCTGCAAAAGCTGACCTTACCACGGAGTGAGCATGCATAGACGTCAGGCCCTTAGGCTCCTAGCCTCTGCTGCGACCCTGCCACTGTTGTCGCGCGAGGCGTTTTCGTTGTTTCAGGCGGTGCACGATCAGTTGCCTGAGAAGACCGCGCTCAAGACTCTTAATTCCCATCAGAACGACACTGTCACAACCATCGCCGAACTCATTATTCCGCAAACGAATACTCCAGGCGCCAAAGCGGCGCGAGTCAATGAATTCATCGATCTGATGGTCGCGGAATGGTATGACGATGAGGAGAAATCAATATTTCTTGGCGGCCTGGCGGACGTTGATGTCAGGACCCGGGGCATGTATGGCAAAGATTTCATTCAGTGCGATGAGAAACAACAGGTCGAGCTTCTCCAGGCGCTGGATGACGAAGTGGCGGCTGACCGCTCCCAGACGGATGTAAGAAGGCGGCGCACCCGTCCGCCAGAAAAGAATTTCTTTTTCATGATGAAGCAACTGACCCTGGTGGGTTATTACACATCGCAAGCCGGGTTCGAGCAGGAATTGCACGGAGAGATTATTCCGTCGCGGCACGCTCCTTGCGTCCCTCTGGAAGAGGAGGCCGCGAAATAAGATGGCGACCAGGAGTTATGACGCAATCGTAGTAGGTTCGGGGATCACCGGAGGCTGGGCGGCCAAGGAACTGGGCGAGAAGGGACTTCAAACGCTGGTGCTCGAAGCGGGAAGACCGATCGATCCGGATACGGATTATGCGGAACACGTGCCTGAATGGGAGATGCGCTACCGCGGCATGAGCAACCGCAGGCGCGTGGGTGAGGATCAGCCAGTACAAGAAACCTGCAGCGGAATGGACGAGTGGAACAGCAAGTTTTTTGTCAGCGACAAAGAGAATCCTTACAGGACCGAGCCTGACAAGCCTTTCCTGTGGATTCGCGGCCGCCAGGTGGGTGGGCGTTCGATCATTTGGGGACGCCAGTCTTATCGCTGGAGCGATCTTGATTTTGAGGCGAACCTGCGCGAAGGAGTTGGAGTCGATTGGCCGATTCGCTATCAGGAAATTGCTCCCTGGTATGACTACGTGGAAAGTTTCATTGGCGTTTCCGGACGGGCTGAGGGACTGCCGCAGCTGCCGGACGGAAAATTTCTGCCTCCCATGGAATTGAACTGCGCGGAGTTGGTGGTCAAGGACGCGGTCGCCAGGTATTTCCCGGAGCGCCGGCTGACAATTGGCCGAACTGCGATACTCACCGAGCGCCACAACGGACGCGCGCCATGTCATTACTGCGGTCCGTGTGCCCGTGGATGCATCACGCGTTCTTATTTCAGCAGCCTTAACTCCACGCTTCCGGCCGCGCTGACGACGGGCAAAGTGACGGTTCGTCCGCACAGTGTTGTACACAGTCTGATGTTCGATTCCAAAACCCGGAAAGTCGGTGGGGTGCGGATCATCGATGGGCAAACTCGTCAGACGATTGAGTTCAGGAGCCGGATCGTATTCCTTTGCGCCTCGGCGCTCGAGTCGGCGCGCATCCTGCTTAACTCCGCCACCACGGAATTTCCCGACGGGCTGGCAAATTCGAGCGGGGAACTTGGCCACAACCTGATGGACCATTGCATGGGCGGGGGCGCTAATGGCCGGATTCCGGGGAACGAAGATCACATCACCCTGGGAAACCGCCCCAACGGAACTTACGTTCCACGTTTCCGCAATGTGAAGGAAAAGCATCCGCAGTTTCTGCGAGGGTACGGTTTTCAGGGGGGCGCCAGCCGTCCCAAGTGGGACCGCGGAGTTGATATGCGCGGCTTCGGAGCGAATTTCAAGCACACCTTGAGCCGTCCCGGGCCATGGAACATGAGGTTCTACGGGTTCGGAGAGTGCCTGCCCAACCACGACAACTCTATCGCTGTCGACAAAGGAAAAGTTGATGCCTGGGGAATTCCCACGATCAAGATCAGCTGCATGTGGCGCGAGAATGAACGGGCCTTGCTGAAGGATATGTCGATCACCGCCGCGGAGATGCTTGCCGCGGCAGGCGCTAAGGACATTGAGCCCTTTGTCGAGGACAACGCTCCCGGGCTCACGATTCATGAAATGGGCACGGCGCGCATGGGACGCGATCCGAAAACTTCAGTGCTCAACGCTCACAACCAGGCGCACGATGCCAACAACCTTTTTGTTACCGACGGCGCATGCATGGCGTCGTCGTCTTGCGTGAACCCGTCGCTGACCTACATGGCGCTGACGGCGCGGGCCTGCGATTTCGCTGTCGATCAGATGAAGCGAGGAGAACTCTAAATGAACCGACGAAATTTTCTGGGCACAATGACCGCTGCAGGCTTGCTGGCTCGGCAGTTCGCGTGGGCCGCCGCTACTCACAAGATAGAAAAGGTTGGAGTGCAGCTGTATACCGTCCGGGAAGTGATGAAGGATGATTTTGAAGGCAAACTCGCGAAAGTGGCTGCGATCGGCTATCGCGAAGTGGAGTTTGCCGGATATGAGAACCGCACGCCGCAGGAAATACGAGCCATGCTCGACCGTCATGGACTGACCGCCCCGTCGGCCCACGTGCCCTACAAGAGCCTGGGAGATTCGTGGCCGGCAGCTCTGGATGCCGCCCATGTGGTCGGCCATGAGTACCTGGTGAACCCATATATCGACGATGAAGTTCGCAAAGGCCCTGACGGCTGGAAGCGCGCCGCCGAGACTTTCAACCGGGCGGGCGAAGCGAGCCACAAGGCGGGCATTCAGTTCGCATATCACAACCACTGGTTCGAATTCGCTCCGGTGAATGGAAAACTTCCGTACGATATTCTGTTGGAAGAGTGCGATCCAAAGCTGGTGAAGATGGAGATGGACCTGTGCTGGATTGAAGTTGGCGGGCAGGATCCGTTGAAGTATTTCAAGAAGTATCCGGGCCGCTTCCCCCTGGTTCACGTAAAGGATTTGACCAGGATTCCGAAGGTTGATGCCTCGGGCGGACAGAGTTTTGGCGACTCGCTTCCGGAGATGACGGAGGTTGGTAGCGGAATCATCGACTGGAAGACGATCTTCAGGCAGGGCGAAAAGGCTGGGATCAAACACTATTTTGTTGAGCATGACCATCCCGGGAATCCATTTGCGAGTATCAAGGCGAGCTACGAATATCTTTCAAAGGTGCAGTTCTAGAAGCGCGGTGAATGCTGGTTATCCTGAGTGTTGCCAGAAGGTTTGCGATTGAGCGCCTGGGAAGATTAGAGATTCTTCGGCTGCGCCATCCGATTCGCAAGCGAATCGGACTGCTCCGCTCAGAATGACAGTGTTGGGGTAAAAATTGAGTAGAGATTAAGAGATCATAGTGTGACGAAAATTTCCGGGGGAACTTGATGCCGCAGGTCGTTCGTTCACCGAAGGTCTATGACGTTTGCATCATCGGATCAGGGGCGGCCGGTGGGACTGCCGCGAAAGTGCTTACCGAAGGCGGTCTGAGCGTTGTGATGCTCGAGGCGGGTCCGCCATTGAACCCTGAAAAGGATTACAAAGAGCACATGTGGCCTTACCAGCTTCCTCACCGTGGCGGCGGGGTTGGCGGCAAACTCAAGGGCGGGGTGGGGGACGAATTCATGGCGCCCAACGGAGCCTGGGATATCGAAGGCGAGCCCTATACGTCGGCGCCGGGTTCGCGATTCCACTGGTTCCGCTCACGAATCGTTGGAGGCCGGACAAATCATTGGGGACGAATCGCGCTGCGTTTTGCGCCTGTCGATTTTCGCTCCCGTTCCACCGACGGCATGGGAGACGACTGGCCCATGCCGTATGAGGAAGTTGCGCCTTACTACGACAAAGTGGAGTCCTATATCGGCGTTTTTGGGACCAGGGAAAACATCTCCAGCGCGCCGGATGGAGTCTTTCTTCCCCCTCCTCCGCCACGTTGCACCGAAACCATCATCAAGAAGGCTTGCGACAAACTGAATGTTCTGTGCGTGCCTTCGCGGCTGGCGATCCTGACCAAGCCGCTGAACGGACGCGCAGCCTGCCATTACTGCGGACAATGTGGCCGCGGCTGTCTCACCGCTTCCAACTTCAGTTCCAGCCAGGTAATGATTCCACCGGCGCAGGCCACAGGCCGGTTCACACTGATCACGGGAGCGATGGCACGCGAGATCGTTGTCGGAAAAGACGGCAAGGCCGAAGCCGTGTCGTATATCGACAAGAGTACACGCTCGGAAAAAAGGGTCCATGCCAAAGCATTTATGGTCGCGGCCAGTGCCTGCGAATCGGCACGACTGCTGCTGAACTCCAGGTCGACATTGTTTCCTGACGGCCTGGCAAACTCTTCCGGCGTAGTTGGCCGCTATCTGACTGACTCGGTCGGCAGTTCCGCCAGCGGATACTTTCCGGTGCTGGAGAAAATGCCGGCACACAATCACGATGGTACCGGCGGAATGCACTTGTACATGCCGTGGTGGAAGTTCGACCGTAAGAACGACTTTCTTCGCGGATACCATATCGAATTCGGCGGCGGGCGGGACCTGCCGGGTGTGGGCGAGTTCGATGACTTGTGCGCCAAGGAGGAAGGCTACGGCGCATCACTCAAGCAACGATGCCGCAGCCAGTACGGCACACATATCGGTTTTGCCGGCCGCGGCGAGATGATCCCCAACGAAAACAGCTATTGCGAAATCGATCCCAACACAGTCGATCAGTGGGGCATTCCGGTATTGCGGTTTCACTGGCAATGGAGTGACAACGAGATCAGGATGGCGAAGGACATGCAGGAAACCTTCCGATCGATCGTGGAAACCGCGGGCGGCACCTTCATTAGCAAAGCGAAACCCGATGGCCCGCATCCTTACGGTATCGCCGACGGCGGCGTCATTATTCACGAGCTGGGTACCGCTCGCATGGGAAATAGTCCAAAGACGTCGGCACTGAACAAGCACTGCCAGGCTCATGACGTGAAGAATGTGTTTGTCACTGACGCTGCGGCATTCGTGACTAACCCAGACAAGAATCCGACGCTGACCATCATGGCGCTGTCGTGGCGCGCGTCGGAATATCTCATAGCTCAGGCGAAGAGTGGGAGCCTGTAGGAAGGAAAACAATGTCGATCAACTCCGTATCGCGCCGTGACATTCTGAAAACGTTGACCATGGGAGCGATGGCGACGTCCGTGCTCCGGGTCATTCCTGCGCACGCGGCGGAGTATGCGCACCACATGGTGGCGGCGGAGAAAGCTGCCGCGCCGGCAGGTGCATATACTCCGAAGTTTTTCTCGCCCAGAGATTACAAGACACTCCAGGCGCTGTGCCAGGCCATCATTCCGGCGGACAGCGAATGCGGCGGCGCGATTGAGGCGGGGGCGCCGGAATTTATCGATCTGCTGACCAGTGAGAACCCTGAATATCAGTTAAGACTTGGCGGCGGCCTGATGTGGCTGGACGGGCAGTGCGGTGACCGCTATGGCAGGCCATACCTCGAAAGTGCCGTTGAGCAGCAGAAGGAAATTCTCGATTTGATCGCCTATCGCAAAAACACGGACAAAGCGTCCGCCCTGCTCCCGGGGGTGGACTTCTTCGCCCTGCTTCGCGAGATGACGGCCGACGGCTTTTTCACCAGCCAGATTGGCATCAAGTACCTGGGATATGTTGGAAATACTTATCTGCTCAACTTCAACGGGTGTCCACCCGTTCCGGAAATTTGAAAAGCAGTTGTCAGGTCCCGGTTCTCAGTTCTAATTCTCCCCGAATGGATCTTCCAGCGACGAGCTTTGCGGTGTAAATAATTCTGCGCCATTCTCCGTGATGTGCATGTCATCCTCGAGGCGCACTCCGAATTCTCCGGGAATGTAGATGCCGGGCTCATCGCTGAAAGTCATGTTGCGGGCAAGCGGAGTTTTGTTGCCTCGAACCAGGTAGGTCCACTCGTGGCCGTCCATGCCGATTCCGTGGCCTACCCGGTGGGTGAAGAACTTGTAGTCCGGTCCGAACCCCGCATCCGTAATTACCTTGCGAGCGGCCGCGTCTACGGTCTGGCACTCGACGCCGGGCCGAGCGGTTTTCAGCGCGTTGGCCTGCGCGCGATGCACAATGTCAAAGACCTTTTTCATCTTGTCGGACGGTTTGCCGAACACGAATGTGCGACTGATGTCTGACTGGTAACTTTCCACCGGGCCGCCGCCATCGATCAGCACTAGAGTGCCTTCGCGAATGACTTGCGGAACGATCGAGCCGTGCGGGAATGAGGAATTTTCTCCGATGTCGATGTCCACCTCGCCGGGAAATCCCAGTTTCTGGTTGGCGGCGGTGATCAAGGTTTCCAGGTCGGACCGCGTCATGCCTTCGCGGACAGCCTGATACGCCGCCCGATACGCTGTGAGCGTGACGCGATTGGCCAGACTCATCAGCTCAAGCTCATGGTCGCTCTTGATCATGCGGCAGCCGGCAGTGACAGGTGTGCCGCTGACGATCTTCAGTTGCGGCAAGACTTTCGCGATTCCGTCACTGAATACAAAACGTACCCGTTCTTCCGTGCCCAGCGTGCCGGTTGATAGGCCGAAATCCCTGAATCCCCGGGCCAGCAACTGGTAGGGGTTGTCGTCCTCCTGCCAGGTCCGCACATCGGCATTTTTCCCCGCCGGAGTGGCGGCGAGCTGTTCGCGAGCTCGCCCTTCTTCAAACGCCGGGCAGATACACAGTGCGTGCCCCTTCCCCGGGAGTACCAACGCAAACAAGCGCTCGCCTCCCCACCACTGCACGCCGGCAAAATATTCGAGCGACGCCCCCTCCATCAGCAGCAAAGCATCAATTCGATGCTCCTGCATCAATTGCCTCGCTTTTTCCTGGCGCGCAGTGCGCTCTTCAGCCGTGATGGGCCTGGCTTGGTCCTTCATCGATTTGAGGCTGGTGATCGATGCTGGCAAAATCGATGGCGGAAAAGAAGAAGCGGTCTCCTGCGCGGTGAGGGAGGGTGCGAATGCGGCAAAGCCAGTTCCGGCTGCAACGGTGCCAGCCTGCAGAAAACAGCGTCTCGAAAACATGGAACCTCCATCGTTGGCGGTCGGTGTCTGACCTGTTGCGCAACGGACCCGCCATTATAAGGGGGTCTCTGGTTTCCAATTGGCAATCGCCATCCAAAAAGTGAAAATGGGCCTGTAATGGAGACTGGATTCCAGTGTGCGGGTTGCGGGGAATGGAACCAGACCACGGTGGACGAATCCGCGGGACGCATTCAGTCGTATGTCGAAGACTGCCAGGTTTGCTGCAAGCCGAACGTTCTTAATGTCAGATTCGATGCGGACGAACAGGAATTTGTGATCACGGCCCTGCTGGAATAGATATAGTAGCAACGAACGGCACGCTTAGCTGTCCACCATCTTCGTTGTTCCCTCGCTTTTGGAGGAAGGATGAACTCGATGTCTACAAGTTACGGCGCACACGGACGGATGGTTGCCCATAACATGGTGACGACGCAATTTGAACTGGATGGATTTCGCGTGGTACGCACGCTCGGAGTAGTGCGCGGCATTGTTGTGCGCTCGCGATCGATATTTGGGACCATCGGCGCCAGCCTGCAAACTATTCTCGGCGGCAACATCACGCTGTTGACCAACCTGTGCGAGAAAACCCGCGCCGAAGCTTTCGATCTGATGCTGCAACATTCAGCGGAACTGGGCGGAAACGCCGTGGTCGGCGCCCGTTATGACGCTACCGAGGTGATGCAGGGAGTAACGGAAGTTCTGGCCTACGGAACGGCAGTCGTGGTTGAGCCCAGCCGGTGAGCGCGATCGCGTCCCTTGCGCAAACCGTGGTTATCTCAATAATTTCGTCAGGGCCCTTTGTCGATGTTCGAAAGTTCGCTGCAATTGGCGGCGGATGAAGAATTTCTGCGCGAGAGTACCCAGCCAGCCAAAGCCCACATCGTAATCAATTACGTCACGAACTACCGTCCCCGTCACGCCGTTTCTCATCTCCGCGACAAGTTCGTGACGGTGATGGAAACTCTTGAATGGCCCCTTCTTCTGAATGTCCGCGAAATGATGATTCCACTCAAACTCGGTGATCAGTGCGATCCACTGCGCGCGAAAGGGAAGGAAGGGAACGACGCGGAATGAGGTCACGATCTCAGAACCGGCTCCAGCCAAAGCGGCACGGTCAGTGTCAGTTGAGGAATCTGGGGACAAGCCCGGAGGCGTAACCAACCTCAGATGGTTTACCTCGGTACCGGTTTCCGGAGGCATGATCCGCGGGAGATTTTGAGGATCGGCGAAGAACAGGAACACGCGATCAATGGGGACTGGCACCCATTGCCCGAACTGAATTTGATGTGTCATTCAACCGCCAATCATCGGATTGAAGATTAACGTTACGGCACGCGGGTGTTGCGCGCAACGAGTGGACGGTCACAACCGAATCGCGATAGATTACCACTCTCATGTCTTCAAAAAGTCTTCGGTCTGGGTTTGTCTTTTCTTTCCTTTCAGTCTTTCTCTTAACGGCAATTCACTGGTCGAGCGCTGCGCAGATTTCTTCCTATCAATACATCCGCCTGGGCTCGAAAGTGGATAGCACCCTGACTCCCAGTGCGGGGACTGCGATGATGGGCGGTGGAAAGGACCTCGACGATGCCTTTCGCTGGTTATGCAAGAAAGGTAATGGTGGCGACTTTTTAATACTCCGTGCGCTTGGCGATGACGAATACAACTCCTACGTGAACGGGATATGCAAGATGAACTCGGTCGCGACTCTGATCATTCCCGATACCGATGCGGCCAACAACCCCGCCGTCGGGGAGATCATTCGCCACGCCGAAGCTGTTTTTATCGCCGGGGGAAACCAGGCCCGCTATGTAAATTTCTGGCGCGGCACCGCGGTGCAGGAAGCGATCAACGCCAACATCGCCGCCGGCCGGCCGATTGGCGGAACCAGCGCCGGGCTTGCCGTCCTGGGTGAGTTCAGTTACGGCTGTCTAAAAGACAAAGACGAGGACAACGATCTTGCGTCCGCCGACGTGCTGCCCAATCCCTACCACGAGCGTGTGACGCTGGTCCGCGACTTTCTGAAAGTTCCATATCTCGACAATGTGATTACCGACAGTCACTTTGCCAAACGCGATCGCATGGGACGAACGCTCGGATTTCTCTCCCGCCTGGTACAGGACGGCTGGGACAGGAATCCGCGCGACATTGCGATCGACGAAAAATCGGCTGTCCTGGTGGAACCCGACGGGAAGGCTACAGTGGTTGGATCGGGGAAGGGCGCTTATTTTCTGAGCGTCACAGCAGCGCCTGAGATTTGCAAGCCCAACGTTCCGCTTACGATTCATGAGATTTCAGCCTACCGGGCGCCCACTGGCGCGCATTTTGATCTGAAGTCGTGGAAGGGCGACGGCGGCGAGGCTTACTCGATTTCTGTGGAGAATGGCGTCGTTCGTACCACCCGGCAGGGCAATGCTGTGTACTGACGCGCTCACAGAGAAACAGTTGTCCGGCAGTCTTGTAGTCAGCCGCATAGTCAACCACAGCGGCTAAAGTCGCGTTATAGTTGCCATATTGGCATGAGTGAACACGTGCCCTTCCCGTCTCAGGGAACTGGCAAACCCCTCCATCTCGAGGAACTGACGCGAGTGCTCGCGTGCCGAGTCCCATCCCGGGTTGTTTTCCACAGAATTTCCACCGATTGGCGACCTGTCTAAAACTGAAAGCAATCAGGTAACGGCAGCAGAACCAAGTCTTTAAACCCCAGTTATTGTGGTCATCAAGTCAGTTAGCCACAACCCATCGCGTTTTCGAAATTAGCTCATTCTTCCCTGTAACGACCTGGAACTTTCTAATTGACAACAAACGCTTTAGGCGTAGGATGTGGACAAATGTGGTAGAAAGTGGTCTAGACGGTAGTGGTCGTGGGCGGCAGTGAAAACTTTGAGAGGCGCCAGTGGATTTTGAGACTGACACCCCGAAAAACAGCCCGAACGAACCAAACCTGGCAGGCATTTTGACCGCTTTCACCTCCCTCGCTGTGGCAGCACTCGTACTCAAAAAGTTTCCCGCCCTAAAGGGCAGAACACATGTTTCGTGGCAATCACCCAACCCGTGTGGACGAAAAAGGACGGCTCAAAGTCCCCGCGGAGTTCAAACGGGTGATCGACGAGAAGTACAACGAGAAATTCTACATCACCAGCCTCGATGGCAAGGTTGGCCAAGTGTATCCCTTCGAGGAATGGGAACGGATCGAGCAGAAGCTGGCCGGGCTCTCCACCTTCAATCCTACGAAGAAAAAGTTTTTGGACCGGGTGAACTACTACGGGCAGGTGGTCGAGATGGATGGTCAGGGGAGGTTGTTGCTGCCGCAGTTGTTGCGGGAAGCGGCGCAGCTCAAAGGCGAAGTTGCTGTGACCGGCAATCTCAGCCATCTCGTAGTTCGCAACCTGGAGGCTTACCGCACCGAGATTGAGGAGCAGTCGTTCACCTCTGAGGATGAGAAGACGCTCGACGATCTGGGCATCTAGTGGACGAGGGTTTAACAAACACCCCCGAGCGGGGTGGGCATGGTGGAAGCAAGAGTGGCCATGTCCCGGTTCTTTTAAAAGAAGCGATCGACTTTTTAGCTATCAAGCGTGGCGGGACTTATATCGACGCCACGGTGGGCCTGGGCGGGCACAGTTTAGAAATCGCAAAACGCCTCGGCGCACCGGGTCATTTGATTGGGCTCGATAAAGACCCTGCGGCGCTTGATCTGGCGCGCGTACGGTTGATTTCTTCCGGGGGGGAGGGTCAGCCCGAGGTGAGTCTGCTGCATAGTTCTTTCGCGGAGATCGGAGAGCGGTTCCAGGCGGCGTCAGCCGACGGACTGCTGGCGGATCTCGGCGTAAGCAGCCTGCAGTTAGACACACCATCGCGCGGCTTCAGTTTTCAGGCGGAAGGAGCGCTCGACATGCGGATGAATCCGCAAGCCGGGCCCACCGCCGAACAAGTGGTAAATCAGACGGACGAGGTCACACTCGCGAATCTGATTTACGAATTCGGTGAGGAAAGGAGGTCGCGGAGAATCGCCAGAGCCATTGTCCGGTCGCGGCCGATATTGACGACTGCGCAACTCGCAGCCGTGATCTCAGCCGCGGCCCGGCCAATGAATCAGGCAGAACGCAGGATTCATCCCGCGACGCGAACCTTCCAGGCACTCCGAATCTTCGTAAACCATGAACTGGACGACTTGCGGCAGCTGCTGAAAGCCGCCCCGCAAGTGCTGAAACCGGGCGGAAGGATAGTGATCATCAGTTTCCACTCGCTGGAAGACCGCATGGTGAAAGATGCCTTCCGCGAAGCAGCGAAGCAGGGTCACTACAGGTTGCTGACGAAGAAGCCGGTGACCGCCGGGCAAGAAGAGATTGATCGCAATCCGCGGGCGCGCAGCGCGAAGATGCGTGCGGCGGAAAGGGTTTAAGTAGCGCCGGGCTCCGGTCGGCCCGAAGGGCGGGCGAGACGCCGGCGCTACAGAGTTCGAAGAGTTTAACCCTGGAAAACCAGCCAGGGACCCGGTGCAGCCGTTGACGGATGGGCCGGGATAAAAGTTTCCGGGGCGGTATCGTCCTCTCACAAACAAGGGCGAAACACAATTCTCTACCTTCCTCTCGATGCCGTCCCGGAGAGAGATAGAAGGTAGAAAAGGGGCCAAAGATGTACACAGGAACTTTGATTGACGAATTGATTGCCACGGTAGAGCGGACGGAGTCCCGCGTGGACAACCGCTCGCTGCGTTTGCTGGACAACCGATCTCAGGAAGAAAAACTCGCTTACTGGTACCTGGTAGCGCAACGGGAAGTCGCGCAACTCGATTCCAGTCTGGCCGGGGTGGCATAAATGGCCGCGGCGCAGAGCGTAACTCCGATCATGCGGCGTAAAACCAGTTGGACGGGAACCCCGGAAATTTATTTTTCCAGGCCGATCGACAATTCCCGGCTGGTGAAAGTAGAAAATCCACAAAAAAGCCGTGAGATGAAACAGTTTGGAGTTGCTCTCGCCTGTCTGTTCCTGCTGGTGATGACTTTTGCCTGGCAGCATTTCAAGGCAATCGAATACGGTTACAAGATCGAAACGCTGCGCGTGCAGCGCGATGGCATGCTGGAAGTGAACCGGGCTCTGCGCCTGGAGGAAGCGTCCCTGCGCGATCCCGAACGGATCGACACCCTGGCGCGAAAACTGGGGCTGCAGTCTCCGCAAGCCGGTCAGGTCCTGCATATGGATACGGCCGTTCCGGACAGCGCGACGCCGGTGATGGCAAGCGTGACCTCGGTTCCGACGGTTTCGGCAAGATAAATGTAGCGCCGGCGTCCCGCCGGCTGTCTGGCGGGCGTTTCGCCCGCCTGTCGGGCTGGCCGGAGGCCGGCGCTACAAAAAGCTTATTTGGCGGCTCCCTGCACACTGGGCCGCCATGCTTGTCTAAGGGGCTAGACGGTGGCGAGCACACCCCGCAACTACGCGAACAAACGACTCTACCTTCTGGCGGGAATCCTCCTGCTTTGGGCCGGCGCAATCTGCCTGCGTCTGGTTTACCTGCAAATTTTCCGCTACGGAGATTTTGAAACCCGGGCGCAACACCAACAGCAACGCACCACCGAAGTTGCGGCGAAACGTGGCGTTATCTACGATCGCGCCGGACGCGAGTTGGCCATGTCGATCGCGGTGGATTCGGTGTTCGCGGTGCCCGCGGAAATCCCCGATTTGCCGGGAACCATATCCCTGATCGCGCGCATCACCAGGGTCGATCCCCGGGAGTTGCTGGCCAAGTGCCAGGCCGCCCGTACTTTCTGCTGGGTGGCGCGCAAAGCCGACGCCGAAACCGCAGACCGCATTCGTTCGCTGAACCTGAGCGGCATTCACTTCCAGAAAGAATCGAAGCGGTTTTATCCTAAGCGCGATTTGGCGGCGCAGGTCCTCGGCTACGTGGGCATGGACGACGAGGGGCTGAGTGGAGTCGAACGCGCCAACGATGACGAATTGCGCGGCAAACCTGGCCGCATGCTGGTTTCCGTTGACGCCCGCCGCAAATGGTTTGGCAGTGTCGAGAAACAGCCTGATCCGGGAGAGAACGTCGTACTGACCATCGACGAAAAGATTCAGTACATCGCGGAACGCGAGCTTGAAACCGCGATCCAGCAGACCCACGCCGAGTCGGGGACGATTGTCGTAGAGAATCCCAAGACGGGAGAAATCCTGGCGCTGGCCAACCGGCCCACTTTCAATCCCAATCTTGCCCGGGAAGTCACGCCGCAGAAATTGAAAGATCATGCGGTGAGCGATGTGTACGAGCCCGGGTCGACCTTCAAACTCGTGACCATCGCCGCGGCGCTGGAAGAAAAACTGACTCGTCCGGACGAACTCTTTGATTGTCAGATGGGGTCCATCGTCATCAATGGAATGCGGATCCGTGACAGCAAGCCTCACGGAGTCCTTTCGGTTGCGGGTGTTCTCGCCGAATCGAGCGACGTGGGAGCGATCAAGATCGCGCTTCGCCTTGGGGAAGAGCGATTCTACAAATACATTCGCGCCTTTGGATTCGGCCAGCAGACGGGAATTGAGTTGCCGGGTGAAACGCGAGGCCTGACCAAACCTTTGAACCGTTGGTCGAAAGTCTCCATCGGTGCGATCTCGATGGGACAGGAAATCGGCATTACTCCAATTCAGCTTATCGCCATGGTTTCGACGATCGCCAACGACGGTGTCTGGATTGCGCCCCGAATCATAGCGGGAACCACCGAGCCGCGAGGCACCCCGCAGATGGTCGCGTTTCATCCCGGCGCCCAGAGACGCGTGATATCGACAATGACAGCAGCCCAGATGAAGCAGATGATGCAGGGGGTGGTGCTGCACGGCACAGGCAAGAAGGCGATTCTCGAAGGCTACAGCTCCGCGGGCAAGACAGGAACGGCACAGAAAGTTGATCCTTCGACCCGCACGTACTCACGCACCAAGTACGTCGCGTCTTTCGCGGGATTCGCTCCCATCAACGATCCCTCGATCACGGTTGCCGTGATTCTGGACTCGGCGGTCGGTTTGCATCAGGGCGGGCAGGTCTCCGCGCCGGTTTTCCAGCGGGTTGCACAACAAGTTCTGGAATATCTGCACACTCCGCATGATGTGGAACTGCCGCCCAACCGACAGGTTCTGCTGGCCGAGCGTCGAGTCAAAGAACAGGATATCGAGGAAGGGTCGCCGGATCGGCTCGGCGAGATAGAAGCTGCCGAAGCTGGGCCGACAGAAGTCGCATCGGCAGAAGGTGGGAAAAGCAGCTCGGGTCCGCAAGCGCCCGCGGGTTCCGCGACGCCAACTCCGGGCGAGACGGCCAGCGTGGTCGTGCCTGCGACGTTGCGGCAGCACGAGACGCCGTCTGTGGCATCGAGTGGTGGCTCCGATACAGAAAACCTGTCCAATACGCCTGCCGCTGCTGCTGAATCGGCATCAGGCGGTTCTTCACTCGTCACACATCTGCCGTCCAGCGGCACGGTCGTGCTGGAAGTCGAGCAAGGGGGGATTCTGGTTCCATCGTTTTTAGGCAAGAGTGTGCGATCGGCAATCGAGACGGCCCAGGAAAACGGACTGGACCTGGATGCGGTCGGCAACGGACTGGCTCGGGAACAGTCTCCGCCCCCTGGTTCTCACGTGGCCTCAGGATCGTCGATTACGGTGAAGTTCGGACGCTGACCTGGTCAGCGGAGAAGGGTCACTCTGAGCGGAGTGAGAGGCCCGCTACGCGGGTTGCACACGAAGTCGAAGAACCCCTTGGGCCGGCATGAGCGAGTTGAGGCAGGGATCCTTCGACTTCGCACAACGTTTCGCTGGCGAAACGTTGCGCTCCGCTAAGGATGACATTGATTTTGGTGCGGGTGATTTGGTGCTGGCAATGGTGCCGGCAATCTGGTGATGACACTGTTTGATCACGATGTTTTATCGGCCCGGTGCACTAGAATCAAAATCAAATGAATTTTCCTGAAGTTCTGTATGGCGCGGAAGTACTCACCCAGAGTGGCAACCCGGGCATCGGTGGGTTGGAATATGATTCGCGCCGCATCAAGCCGGGCGATTTGTTCGTCGCCATGCGCGGTGAATCGAGTGACGGAAACAAATTCATAGATCAGGCAATTGCCGCAGGTGCGGTGGCTGTGGTTACCGACTCCGCCGCTGAAAAGCCCCGCCCTGACGTGGCTTGGGCGCAGGTTCCGCACGGGCGTCGTGCCCTGGCTCGATTAAGTGCAAACTTCTATAAGAAACCGGCTGAACGGCTGGCGGTTTCGGGCATCACCGGCACCAACGGAAAAAGCACAACCGCCTTCCTGCTGGAATCGATCCTGGCAGCGGCAGGCCGCAAGAGCACTCTGATTGGGACGATCGAATATCACGTCGCCGGGAAAATTTTACCGGCACCGCACACTACCCCTGAATCACTGGAACTGAATCGCATTCTTGGCGAAGCGCTGGGGCAGGGCGCGAGCGAAGCAGTGATGGAAGTGTCATCGCATGCGCTGGAACAGCAGCGAGTCTATGGCATTCCATTCGATGTGGCGATCTTCAGCAATCTGACCCGTGATCACCTTGATTATCACCACACGATGGAAGAGTATTTTTCTTCCAAGCAGGTACTGTTTGAGGGGTGCGGCACTGAGGCGCCCCGGGCGGCCGTTCTCAATGCCGACGACGAATACGGCCAGCGGCTGGTGAAAATCAGCAGGAAGCGCGGCTCTGAAGTCTTTACGTATGGCCTGACCAGGGGCGACTTTCACGCGGCTAAAGTCGAAATTACGCCACGCGGAACCAGATTCGATCTGAGCACACCCAAAGAAACCATTCCGCTGTTTTCTCCGCTGATTGGGAAGGTGAACGTTTACAACACGCTGGCGGCTGCAGCAGCGGCCTATGCGCGTAACTGCGCCACTGAAGCCATTGCAAAAGGCGTGGCGGCGCTGGCGCGGGTGCCGGGACGGTTCGAGCGTGTGGATTGCGGGCAGCCGTTCACCGTCGTCGTCGACTACGCCCACACCGACGATGCGTTGCGAAATCTGACTACACTGGCCCGGGAGTTCGTTCAACAGGCAGGGCAGAAAGGGCGCGTCATCACAATTTTCGGCTGCGGTGGCGATCGAGACCGGGCCAAGCGGCCCATGATGGGCGAAGCCGCCGGACGCGGCAGTGATTTCGTGGTGCTGACTTCCGACAATCCGCGCAGCGAGGACCCGTTGGCGATCATCAACGACGCCATGGTGGGGTTACAGCGCTCCGGCGCAAAGTACAAGACCGAGCCCGACCGGAAGGCGGCCATAGCCCTGGCTGTCTGCGAGGCGGGCCCGGGAGATATCGTGCTCATCGCCGGCAAGGGTCACGAAAAAGTGCAGGTCACCCGCGCTGGGGAGATCCCTTTTGACGATGTGCAAGTCGCGCAGAAAATTCTGCGAGAGACAGGTTACGACTGCAAGTCCTCGAATGCAGCTGCCGGGAAGCGTGCATGAAACTTCCGCTTTCCAAGGTCGCCGAGTCCCTGTCGGCTACTGGCGAGTTCGACCATCAGGCGATCGCTCAAGCGTACTCAATTGATTCCCGCACCATCCGTTCCGGAGAACTTTTCTTCGCCGTAAAAGGCGAAAAGATGGACGGGCATGATTTCGTCAGACAGGCGCTGGAGAAGGGCGCAGTGGCTGCGCTAGTTCGCAAAGATCAGTTATCGCGCTACTCGACCAAAGCCGGGCTGATCGCGGTCGACGACACTCTGGACGCTCTCCAGTCTCTGGGGTCCGCAGTACGACGATTGTGGGGGAAGCCGCTGGTGGGGGTCACTGGATCCACGGGCAAGACCACTACCAAAGAAGCGATTGCGCACGTACTCTCGTCGCGATTTCGGGTACTGAAGTCTGAAGGAAATTTCAACAATCATTTTGGATTGCCATTGATGCTGCTGAAGATTGAGCCCGAACATGAGGCTGCCGTCATCGAGATGGGTATGTCGCATCGTGGGGAGATAGCCGCTCTGGCCAGGATCGCGCAGCCCCAGATTGGCGTCGTGACCAACGTGGCTCCAGTCCATCTGGAGTTTTTCAAGTCGGTCGCCGAGATCGCGCGCGCAAAGTACGAACTGGTGGAGTCTCTGCCTGCGGGTGGCACCGCTATTCTTAATGCAGATGACGAATATGTATCCCAGTTCGGACGTGACTTTAAGGGCAAAGTTATTCTCTACGGCCTTCAATCAAGCGCAGACATCCGAGCCGAGAATATTGAGCAACGCGGCGCTGATGGGTCAGTGTTCGACGTTGTCTCAGGCAGCGGCCGGGAGCGAGCGACTCTGCATCTTGTTGGCAGGCACAACATATATAACGCGCTGGCGGCCGTAGCGGTCGGGATGGAACGAGGGTTAGCACTCCCCGGGGCGGCCGGGGCACTGGCGACTCTGGCTCCCGCGGATAAACGGGGGACGGTCGTCCAACTGGGCAACATCACCATCATCAACGATTGTTACAATTCCAATCCGACAGCCTTAAATGCGATGGTCGACACCCTCGCCACGATGCCTGCGAAAAGGCGAATTGTAATTGCGGGTGAGATGCTGGAACTCGGTCCTGATGGTGAGGAACTGCATCGGCGCTCCGGCCAGCACATGGCGACGAAGGGAATCAATGTATTGATCGGCGTGCGTGGGCTGGCCAAGCCGATGGTCGAAGCCGCGCGTCAGGCCGGAATGCAGGCGGAGTTCATGGCTACACCGGAAGAAGCAGGCGAGTGGCTGGCGAAAGAAGGTCGCGAGGGCGACGTGGTGCTGCTGAAAGCGTCCCGCGGCGTGAAGCTGGAACGAGCTTTGGAAGCAGTCGTCGGTCGTCAGTCTTCAGTCGTCGGCAAATCCAAGGTTGTGGGCGACTGTTGCTGACGAGATTGGGTTTTCTGACGACTGAAGACCGACGACTGACGGCTGACGACTGACACGGAGGCTGATTGCTCTACTGGCTGCTGTACCTGAAGCTTTTTCATTACTTTCCGCCATTCCGTATTTTTCGTTATCTGACTTTTCGGACAGCTTTCGCCAGCCTGACCGCCCTCTTTACAGCACTGATCATTGGCCCCATCGTCATTAACCGGTTGCGCGAATTCCAAATTGGCCAGTTCATTCGCGAAGAAGGCCCCAAGGCCCATCAGAAGAAGGCCGGCACGCCTACCATGGGCGGCCTGCTGATTGCCATTTCGATCGTAGTGCCAACCCTGTTGTGGGCGGACTTGAGCAACCGCTTTGTGTGGATCGCAGTATTTTCTGTTTGCGCTTTCGGAGCGATTGGATTTGCCGACGACTACATAAAGGTAGTGAACCGGCGAAATCTGGGACTGACTTCCAAAGCGAAGATGGGGTTGCAGGTCGCCACCAGCATTCTGATCGGGGTGGCGCTGATCACAATGCAAACCCGGGGAATGTACTCCACCCGGTTGCTGGTGCCTTTCCTGAAGCAGTTTCATCCTGACCTGGTAATAGGAAGTTTGATCAGCAATCCCGCCCTCTGGCCGCTGGCGTTCCTTCCGTTTATGGCTTTTGTGATGCTGGTGATCGTGGGCTCGAGCAATGCCGTAAATCTTACAGACGGCCTGGACGGCCTCGCTATCGGTTGCACGGTGATTGCCGCGGGAGCGCTTGCGGTGCTGACCTATGTCAGCGGCCACGCCACGTTCGCCGACTACCTTGGACTCGAGCACATGCCGCTGGCCGGCGAATTGACGATTTTCTGTGGCGCCATGGTTGGATCGGCCATTGGTTTTCTTTGGTACAACGCCCACCCTGCTGAAGTCTTTATGGGGGACGTCGGCTCTCTCGCACTGGGAGGGGCCATTGGCACGGTTGCCGTCATGATCAAACAGGAATTGCTGTTGCCTTTCATCGGCGGCATCTTCGTGATTGAGGCCGCGTCGGTGATTCTGCAGGTGACGTCATACAAACTGCGCAAGAAACGTATCTTCAAGATGGCTCCGCTGCATCATCACTTCGAATTGCTGGGCTGGTCGGAATCGAAGATCATCGTTCGCTTCTGGATCGCATCGCTGGTGTTTGCCCTGTTCGCCTTGACTACGCTAAAGCTAAGATGAAAGCTGCTAGGTTATAGCTGCCGGCTTCTGGCTCCTGGCTTCCAGCTAAGGCCTAGGCCAGGATCTGGAGGCTGGCAGCCGAAAGCTGCATTCATGGATCTCGCCAACAAACGCGTGCTCGTGGTCGGCCTGGGCAAGTCCGGCGTTGCGTCGGCGCTTTTCCTGCAAGGGCGGGGCGCGCGCGTTACGGTCTCGGACGCCAAGCCGCAGGACCAGCTCAGCCAGGAAATTCCGGTCCTGCTTGACCATGGAATCGCGGTCGAAACCGGCGGGCACGGCGAGCGTACTTTCCGGGGACAGGATTTCATAGTGGTAAGCCCGGGCGTTCCGGTGGATTCGGCGCCGCTGGTCCAGGCCCGCGCACTGGGAGAATCCGTAATCGGCGAAATTGAGCTGGCGTCGCGCTTTTTGCCGAAGAACATCGTGGCCATCACAGGCTCGAACGGCAAGACCACGACCACAACGCTGGCGGGAGAAATTGTTGCGGCGGGTGGATTCCCGGTCGTGGTCGGCGGGAACATCGGAACGCCGGCAATTTCCCTGGTCGAGCGGGCCTCGGCCGACACAATAGTGGTGCTGGAAGTATCGAGTTTTCAGTTGGAGACCATCGAGACTTTTCGCCCCAAAGTTGCAGTTGTGTTGAACATCACACCCGACCACCTCGACCGTCACCGGACTTTTTCTGCCTATACTGACGCCAAGGCACGCATCTTCGAAAATCAGCAGCCTGACGATTTCGCGGTGCTCAATGCCGACGATGCAACCTGCGTGGGACTGGCGGGCGGCACGCGGGCTCAAGTCTTCTGGTTCAGCAAGAAGAACGAAGTAAAACAAGGGGCTTACGTTCGTGACGGCCGCGTGCTATTCCGCGATGCGAAAGGCCAGAAGGAAATCATGCTGGTCTCCGAGATCCCGCTCAAGGGCGGCCACAATGTTGAAAACACGCTGGCCGCCATCAGCGTTGGTGCGCTCACGGGTTGTGACCCCGAGCGTATCCGCAAGGCCGTGCAGAAGTTTCAAGGCGGTTGAACATCGTCTGGAATATGTGGCCACGATTCGCGGCGTGGAATACTACAACGATTCAAAAGCAACGAACGTCGATGCCACCATCAAAGCACTGGAGTCTTTCCCGGCGAACATTTATCTCATTCTTGGCGGCAAGGACAAAGACAGCGACTACACGCTGCTGAACGACCTCTTGCGGCAGCGAGTGAAGCGCGTCTACACCATCGGGGCCGCCGCGGAAAAGATCGAGTCGCAGGTTAAGTCGGCGGCAGAGATTGACCATTCCGGAACGCTGGAGACGGCGATAAAGCGAGCCGCTGCCACCGCCGAAGCCGGGGACATTGTGCTGTTAGCCCCGGCATGCGCCAGTTTCGACCAGTTCAAGAATTATGAGCACCGGGGGCGCGTCTTCAAAGAGACGGTACACGCGCTCGCCACGAGCCAGTAAATGTGGGCGCGAGCGTCCCGCTCGTGCTGGTGTGGGGCGGACACTCCTGTCCGCCGCTTTTGCATTTGACTTTGATTTCTTTGCCAAAACTTCTTTGCCATTTTCGGCGCCTCCGCAAACCCTTGATGATCCCGGAGAATCACGACCTTCACGAACAAAAGTCAAACGCGGCGGACAGGAGTGTCCGCCCCACATTGGTCCCCTATATTCCAGGCACGAACCAAGATAGTTACAGCCACTCAGTGAAAATCACAGACATTCTTCTCCGCCGCTTCGCGGCTCCGTGGTGAAATAAACCTCCCATGGCAAAGCGCGTTAGTGTCGATGGCTGGTTGTTTACCGTCACCCTGATCCTGGTATTTGTGGGTCTGGTGATGGTCTTCAGTGCCTCCGCGGTCATGGCGAAAGAGCGCTACGGGTCAGGCTACTTTTTCCTGCTGCGGCAGGTCGGATGGGCCTCTGCCGGCATCCTTGCCATGGTTGTGGCGATGAAGCTTGACTATCGCCGCTATAAGCATCCGGGCGTGGTGTTTTCAGTTTTGGGCGTCACTACGCTGCTGCTCATCTCGGTCTTTTTCCTCGACCGCGCCCACAACACTCATCGCTGGATTCACTTTGGGGGATTTTCCTTTCAGCCTTCGGAAGTCGCGAAGGTGGCTGTCATTCTTTTTCTGGCGTACTTTCTGGAGAACCGAATCAACTCCATGCATGACTGGCGGAATACACTCCTGCCAGCAGTTTTGCCCACCCTGATGTTTCTGGTTTTGATCGTCCTGCAGCCTGATTTGGGCACAGCGATAGCGTGTGCCGCGATCACCGCCTGCATTATGTTTGTAGCGGGACTGGAGTTGCGCTACCTCGGATACGCGTGCGCGCTGTCCGTGATCCCACTCTATTTTCTGGTGGCTCGCGTGGCGTGGCGGTGGGGACGCATCACAGCCTTCCTCAACCCGTATTCAGATCCACAGGGCAAGGGCTTTCACATTATCCAGTCGCTGATCGCGGTAAGCACCGGCGGCATCACCGGATTGGGTTTCATGGAAGGAAAGCAAAAGCTGTTCTACCTCCCGGAGCCGCATACCGACTTCATTTTTGCCGTCACTGCCGAAGAACTGGGCTTGCTGGGCTCGCTCGTGCTCCTGATTCTTTTCGGAATCTTCCTATGGCGGGGAGTTCGTACGGCGCTGCGAACTCAGGACATGTTCGGCCGCCTGCTGGCTGTGGGCATTACCTGCATGGTGGTAGTGCAGGCTTTCATCAACATCAGCGTGGTTCTGGGAATGATGCCGACCAAGGGCATTCCGCTGCCGTTCGTCTCCTACGGAGGCTCGTCGCTATTTGTGACGCTGGCTTGTGTAGGAGTTCTGCTGAACATCACCAAACAGACCGACTAGCAAAGGCCACGTGGGGACAGCCGCCCCGGCAGGAGTCATTTCAAACCTATTTTTGGCAATCCGCGAATCGTGGGCAAACTCAGGCCTCCTAGAGCGTCAACCCGCCACAGTCCTTCATTTCGACTTCAGGTTTCTAGTCCCAGGTTTATAGTCAGATGATGCGCGCAATTCTTGCCGGGGGCGGGACTGGCGGACATGTTATTCCTGCGCTCGCCATTGCCCAGGAACTGCAAAAACAATACGACGCCCAGGTGATGTTTATCGGCACGGCGCGCGGCATCGAGAATCGTCTGGTCCCGGCGGCGGGATTCCCGCTGCGCCTGGTAAAAGTCGGGGCGCTCAATCAGGTCAGCCTGAAGACGCGGCTAAAGACTCTCGTCGACCTTCCCCTCGCGGTCTGGGATGCACGCGGCATGCTCAGGGAATTTCATCCCGACGTCGTGATCGGAGTGGGCGGATACGCCTCCGGCCCCGCCATGCTGGCGGCTGTCCTCAAACGTATTCCGACGCTGGCATTCGAACCCAATGTTGTGCCCGGCTTCGCAAATCGTATCGTGGCCAGGATGGTTTCAGGGGCGGCAGTGCACTTTGAAGAAACTGCGCAGTACTTCCCGCATGCCGTCGTCACGGGTGTCCCGGTTCGTGAAGCGTTTTTTCAGATCGCGGGCAAGGCGACAGCAGGCGATAAGCCCACGTTGCTGGTGTTTGGTGGAAGCCAGGGCGCGAATGCCATCAACCAGGCCATGATTCAGTGTTTGCCGGAGTTAATGAGGCAGGTGCCGAACATTCACATCATTCATCAGACGGGAGAGCGCGGATATAATGACGCGCAAGCTGCGTATCAGCAGGTGGGTTTGTCCGCCGAAGTTTTCCCGTTCATTACGGACATGCCGGCATTCTTTGCGCGGGCCGATTTGATCTTGTGCCGTTCGGGCGCGAGTACGGTGGCCGAAATCACAGCGGCAGGGAAGCCGGCGGTCTTCGTTCCCTTTCCGCGCGCAGCCGACGATCATCAGAGAGTCAACGCCCAGGCGTTGGAGAGAGCGGGCGCGGCTGTAGTGGTCGAGGAAACCAAGCTGGAACGGGTGTGGCTCGCCGACACCATTGCTGCGCTGCTGAGTGATCCTGGAAGGTTGCAACGCATGAGCCAGGCGGCCAGAAAGCTGGCGCATCCGGACGCTGCTCGTGACATTGCGGCGATGGCGGCGCGGTTGGCGGGAGTGGAAGAGCCATCGTCCTGATCAGGCGACAACGTGTCACCAGGACAAAATGTCATCCTGAGCGGAGGGGCTGCTTCGCTTCGCGAAGTAGCCAAGCAGTCGAAGGATTTCTGGCGGGAAATGCGGCTGGGAGGTGCGGCTGGGCGGCGCACAGGTAGAGATCCTTCGCTGCGCTCAGGAAGACAAGGGACTGCTCAGGATGACAAGAAATTAAGGACGGGCGATAGACGCAGCTGTCTGATTTCGCATGTTTGCCAAAATCCAGCGAATTCATTTCGTCGGTATCGGGGGCATCGGCATGAGCGGTATAGCCGAGGTGCTGATCAATCTTGGCTACAAGATCTCCGGCTCCGACCTTAAAACTTCTTCCATCACGCAGCGGCTGGCCGGGCTGGGGGCCAGAGTCTTTGAAGAGCATGCGGCGGAGAATATCGCCGGAGCCGAGGTCGTCGTTACCAGTTCCGCGATCGTCCAAGGTAACTCCCAAAACCCTTCTCAGAGCAACCCCGAGGTCGAGGAAGCCCACCGGCTGCACATTCCAGTGATCCCGCGCGCCGAGATGCTGGCGGAGCTGATGCGCCTCAAGTACGGCATTGCTATCGCCGGCATGCATGGCAAGACCACTACCACTTCCATGGTTGCGGCCGTGCTGGCTGCCGGAGGTCTTGACCCTACTGTCGTTGTCGGCGGGCGCGTGGACGCGATGGGCTCGAATGCCCGCCTGGGCAACTCGGAATACATGGTGGTTGAGGCTGACGAGAGCGACCGGTCGTTCCTGAAACTCTCGCCCGTACTGGCCGTGGTCACCAACATCGACCGCGAGCACATGGACTGCTACCGCAATATGCGCGACGTGAAACACGCGTTTCTCGAATTCATGGACCGCGTCCCGTTTTACGGCGTAGTCGTGGTTTGCAATGACGATCCCTTGTTGCGCCGCCTGTTTCCGCAGATTCGACGGCGAACCATCAGCTACGGAACCCGCCGAGGGTCAGACTTTCACATCAGGCTGGGTGAGGCCGGGTTCGATTCCGCGCCGGAACCGTCCCCGGAACCGTCCAGAAGAACTGCGGCCTACCAGCCGTTTTCATGTCACGTACGGGGGCCGGGATCTCGGCGAGTTCCGTCTGCATGTGCCGGGATTACACAACGTTCTTAACGCAACTGCGGCTATTGCTGTGGGAATTGGTCTCGACATCGCGCCTGACGCCATTCGCGCCGCGCTGGAAAACTTCCGCGGCGTCGACCGCCGGTTCCAGCTACGTGGCCGGGGGGCCGGGGTCAGCGTGATCGACGACTATGGCCATCATCCCACCGAAATTCGAGCGACGCTGGCGGCCGCCCGCCAGTGCGGCTTCCAGAAGGTCCACGTCATATTTCAACCCCACCGCTATACCCGCACCCGCGATCTTATGGATGAGTTCGCAACCGCCTTCGAGAACGCCGACTCCCTCGTCGTCCTCGATATCTACGCTGCGAGCGAAGCTCCGATCGAAGGTGTTACCGGGCAGTCGTTAGCGCAGGTGATTGCCGAAACCGGGAAGCCTGCGGCCAGTTATGCCAGTTCGTTTGCGGACGGCGTGGAATCGGTCGTGGCGGCAGCCCGGCCCGGAGACATGATTCTTACCTTGGGCGCCGGCAGCGTATCGCAACTGGGGCCGATGATTCTGGAAAAACTGCGCGGCAAGAACGTATAGGGCCCAAAAATCTGCAAAAACACCAAAAGGCTGATAACGACTCATAGGCCCAACCGTCAAATCTGCAGAAGGGCAGAATATGGCTTCCGAAAAAGCGACATATTGGATGGTTCTCGGTGTTCTGGCTCTGGCGGTCACGAACGGTTTTGTGAGCGAGCACAGCGGATGGGCAGGCCGCCTCGCAGACAGGTCGGTTGCGATGGCGGACCAGGCTTCTGATCTGGCTGCCGGCTACATCAGCCTGGCGGGACGGGCTCCAGAACGTGACGATTTCAGGCAAATCGCAGGCCTGCGTCCCCAGTTGGCTCAAGTTCGGAGTGCGATGGCACGCGGTCGTGCCGAAGTGGTCCGGGTGCGAGTGGAAGGAATTCGTGCCCAGGTCATGCGGGATGGGGTTCGCGCCGTGATCAGCTGCCCGCGGCAGAATTTTGCCGTCAAGATCTCTCAGCCTCCTCAAATATTCGAGGACCATACGTTTTAATAGCCACCTTCCTTACAAACAAATGTGGATCGGTACGGCTGGAAGATCACTTCTCCAGCCTGTGCAAAAACGTCCCAATTTTTTCTATCTCTGTTGACCAAAAGCAGTTATAGTATTTTTGCTCAGCGGTTCCCACGACAATTGACCTGAGTTGATGGCGCGGAAATCCGTACCCACCATCTCGCAGGAGGAGTTGTACCCACTGGCCGACGAGTCTGGGCGCGAAGAAGTGCACGACGCGCGCTTGCTCGACTTGGATGTGGAGCAGGAACCACCATTCCTGCGAGTGCAGAAGCGTGTCTCGGTTCGCCGCGGTTCACTCCCCAGGAAAACTGTTACTCGCCTTACCTGGGCGGCTGTAGCTCTGGGCGTCGTGGTTCTCTGCGGAATCATGGTCGCATCGCTCTACCACTACGGAGAGCGTTCCTGGCGTTTCCGGGTCGAATCGAGCGACGACATCGAAATCGGCGGCTTGCAGAACGTGACCCGCTCGCAGGTTATGGAAGTCATGGGTGGCGACATCGGCCGCAATATTTTCTTCGTGCCGCTGGCGCAGCGCAAGGCACAGTTGGAGCAGATTCCGTGGGTCGAATCGGCCAGCGTGATGCGCTTCATTCCCAATCGCCTCAAGGTTGAAATCCACGAACGGACGCCGGTGGCCTTTGCGCGAGTCGGCTCCCGAATTCTTGCTGAGTGACGAAGTCGGGACGCTGATGGAATTGCCGGGCAAGAAGAAATATTCCTTTCCGGTGATCGTCGGGATGAATCAGGGCGAGCCGCCCTCCACGCGCGCTGCGCGCATGAAGATCTACAACGACGTGATCCGCCAGCTTGATTCCGGGGGCGCGCATTACTCGCAGGATCTCAGCGAAATCGATCTGACCGATCCCGATGACGTCAAAGTCCTGGCCAACAATCGCGCGGGAGAAGTGCTGGTCCATCTCGGCTCTTCCAACTATCTGGAACGCTACAAGGTGTACGTCACCCATGTGCAGGAGTGGCAGCAGCAGTTCGACAAACTGGAATCGGTCGACCTGCGCTACGACCGGCAGATCATCGTCAATCCGGATTTGCAGGGTGCAGCGAAGCAGCCGCCGATTTCCGCCGAGGCCGCCAAAAAGGCGATGGCTGCGGGAGTGAAGCCTGCTGCGCTGATAACGCGCATGACTACTGGTCCGAGGCCGTCTCCGGCTCTGATCGTAAAAACGGTTCCCCCCCTGGTGCTGAAGCCGACCCCCGCAAGGCCAATCGCGACCAGGCAAGACGCAAAAAAATCAGCTGCGGCAAAACCAGTGGCGACCAATCGAATCTTGAGCCGAAAGGCCGCCAATGCGGCACATCGAAAAGGGCATCTCCGGCAAACGAGAATGAGGGCCAAGCCGAAAGCCAGGACCACAGCATCAGCGACGCCAAAGAATGGGCAGAAGCCTTCTGCACCAGGTCTGGCGGGGACCGCGAAACTTAACCCTGCAAAGCCCAGCCCAGCAATTGCCAAGGGAGAGGAACCACAATAGGAATGGCGAATCAGCACGAGCATCTTCTGACCGCGATTGACGTAGGCAGCGCCAAGACCTGTGCGCTGGTGGCGGAAATTACCGACAGCGGTTTGCGCTACCGCGGCCACGGCGTGGCGGAATCGCGAGGGTCGCGCAAGGGCGTCATCGTGGATCTGGATAAAGCCGTGAGTTCGATTCAGAAAGCAGTGGAACAGGCGGAGGATATTGCAGGAGCCCCTATCGAGCATGCATGGCTGGGGGTTGCCGGGGCCCACGCTCGCGGCATCAACAGTCACGGAGGGTTGAGCTTCGGTGCGCGCGCGCGAGAGATCGGCCGCGAAGAGCTTCGCGCAGCGGTGGACAAGGCTCGCGCTATTCCGCTTCCCGCCGATCGCGAAGTTCTGCATTTGTTGCCGCAGGAATTCATTCTCGACGATCAGACCGGAGTGCACGATCCGCTGGGAATGATGGCCGCACGACTCGAAGTGCGCGTCCACATGGTGACGGTGGCCTCGAGCGCCATGCAGAACGTGATTACCGCGGTGAATCGCGCCGGGCGTGCATGTCGACGATACGGTTTTCGAGCCTCTGGCCTGCGCCGATGCCGCATTACGTATCTGACGAGCGTGAACTGGGCGTGTGCCTGGCTGACCTGGGCGCGGGTTCTACCAGCCTGATCGTATTTCATGAAGGTGCGGTTGCTCACACTGGCGTGATCCCGATCGGTGGCGATCACTTCACCAGCGATCTCTCCGTGGGACTGTGCACGCCGGTCGCCGAGGCGGAAAAGATCAAGCGGCTCTACGGCAACGCCATCGTCACCCTGATTCCGGAAGGCAATGAAGTCGAGGTTCCTTCGGTAGGAGATCGTCCTTCGCGGTTGATTTCGCAGCGCATGGTGGCGGAGATTCTTGAGCCGCGTGCTCGCGAATTGTTTGAGATGTTGCGCGACAATCTGCGCCACGCCGGAATGTTCGAACTGTGCGCGGCCGGCGTGGTGCTCACCGGAGGCGGATGCCGTTTGCCCGGGATTCTTGACGTGGCTGAGTCGGTGCTGCACCGGCCGCTGCGACTGGCATGGCCGGCGCCATTGGCGAAGATGCCGTCAACGCTGGCCGAACCCGAGTATGCAACGGTTCTGGGCATGGTGTTCTACGGGCATCGAGCACGCATTGCCCGCGGTACTCAGGGCGACCGGTGGAGTTCGAGGTTGAAAGCAATGTTTGTGGGAAAGGGCGCGTAAATGTAGTGCCGCCGTTCCGGCGAGACGCCGGCGCTACCATCGAGATTCGGTAAGAGGCAAGGAACGGATAAAACCGGGCAAGCAAATTTAACTGAAGGCGGCGTACATGAAAAAAGAGAACGACATTCGCATCAGCTTCAACGAAGATTCCCGCAACGACGCCAAGATCAAGGTCATCGGCGTGGGTGGAGGCGGCAATAACGCAGTCAACCGCATGATCGACTCCGGTATGGAGGGGATCGAATTCGTAGTCGCCAACACCGACCTGCAGGCGCTGCGAATGTCGCGTGCCCCGATGAAGATCCAGCTCGGGGTGAAGCTCACCAACGGCCTGGGTGCGGGCGCGAATCCTGAAGTTGGACGTAAGGCTGCGCTCGAGGATTCCGACAAGATCATCGAAGCGCTCGAAGGCGCCGACATGGTATTCGTCACCGCCGGCCTGGGTGGCGGGACCGGAACCGGGGCCGCGCCGATCATCGCTTCGCTGGCCAGCGAAATGGGAGCGCTCACCGTTGCCGTAGTCACTAAGCCGTTCGCGTTTGAAGGCAAACGCCGCATGCAGCAGGCGGAGCGCGGTATCTCCGAACTGATGGATTCGGTCGACACCACCATCGTCATTCCCAACGAGAAGCTGCTGGCGGTGGCTCAGGACGCCGGCTTCTTCGAGTCATTCCGCGTGGCCGATGACATTCTGCGCCAGGGCGTGCAGGGCATCTCGGACATCATCACCATTCCGGGGATCATCAACCGTGACTTCGCCGATGTTAAAGCGATCATGGCGGGCATGGGTTACGCCGTCATGGGCACGGCCACAGCCAGCGGAGCGCATCGAGCAACCGACGCCGCGCAGAAAGCCATCGCGTCGCCGCTGCTTGAAGCGGGTGCGATCGACGGCGCGCGCGGCATTCTCATCAACATCACCGGTTCCACTTCGCTCAAGCTGGCGGAGGTGCAGGAGGCCTGCAGCATCATCCAGAGCGCTGCCCACGAAGATGCCAACATCATTTTTGGCGCGGTGCTGGACGAAAAGGCCAAGGACGCGGTGAAGATTACGGTTATCGCCACCGGCTTCAAGGATTCGGACATGCGCCGCCGGCAGGCCGAAAACCAGGGCGGGATTCGTGGTTTCGTCGGAGCTACGCGAGCCGGAACCGGAGCCTGATTTCGAGCCCGAGGTTCCACCCATGGTGATGGAGACACGAGCCTGTCCGGCAGGTGGCTGCGCCCACCCAGGCCATCGCGGTAGACACTCTGCGCGATGCCATGATCGCCAACTTCGAGAAGGAAGATCTCGATGTGCCCGCGTTTCTGCGAAAGCGCACCGAGATAAGTTAGGGTCCCAAAATGTGGGCGCGAGCGTCCCGCTCGCGCGTCCACATTTGCTGTCTTTTCCCTTCTCCCGTCGTCTACAAGATCATTTGGGGAGAAAATGAAACCAGTTCTGCTGGCATTCATAACGATTGTTTTGTGTCTAGGTTTGCTTGCGGCCGCGGCGCCGTCAAGCAGCGCCAAGCCGCAGTACACCGGCGACAACCAACTGCTGCGCCCGGAAAACTACCGGGAATGGATCTATCTTTCCTCCGGCTTGGGGATGAACTACAGCCCCGGGAGTTCCGACCACATCATGTTTACCAACGTGTTCGTGCCGCAATGGGCCTACGCCGAATTCCTCAAGGGCGGGAAGTGGCCCGACAAGACGGTTTTTATCGTGGAGGAGCGCGGTTCTGAAACCAAAGGTTCGATCAACAAGTCTGGACACTTTCAGAGCGACTTGATGGGCCTGGGCGTCGAAGTGAAAGACGAGAGTCGCTTTCCCGACAAGTGGGCATACTTCAATTTCGACGAGAGTTCGAAGTCAGCCCAGGCAAATCCGAAAGCAGCCTGCTGGCAGTGCCATGAAGATCATGCGGCGGTGGAGCACAGCTTTGTGCAGTTTTATCCGACGCTGAAGCCGGTGGCAAAGAAGTTTGGAACGTACAAGCAGGCCGCTGAAAATCCATAGACAGGTTGTGTGGGGCGGACACTCTTGTCCGCCGCTTTTGAAGTTGGTTCTGTTTTTTGATCGCTGCTCATTCACGAACGACGAAAAAGGGCCTCAAATCAACTTCAAAGGCAGCGGACAAGAGTGTCCGCCCCACACACTCGCCTGGCGGCAGAAGCGGTGCACGTCTGGCGGAGGCGGCGTCGGAACTGGATCGAGCGCGCCAATCCATTCGCATCCCCGCGAAACCACAGCGCGTGAGGAAGTTTGCTCAAGATCGCGAGTTTTATTTTTTGCCTCCTCCACACGGGTGTTGCCAAGGCCGCCCTCAAGCGCAGACAACTCAGTAGCTACCGTCTGATTCCCGGCATCGAAACTTGCCAGCAACCACACGTACGCCTCGAACTTGTCCTGGTTCACGCCCTGGCCCTGGCTCAGTAGTTCACCCAAATGCTGCTGCGCCTGCGGCAGTCCCTGCATGGCGGCTTTCCGGAACCAGTCGGCGGCTTTGGCGTAGTCGTTGCGCTCCAGGCGGATCAGGCCTGACAGATATTGTCCAAAAGGATCACCCTGGTTCGCGGCCTTCAGCAACCAGGAGTTCGCCGTGTTAAGGTCCCGCGGTACTCCGTCGCCCGTGTAGTAGAGTCGCCCCAGCAGCCAGTCAGCCAGCCGATCATCCTGCCGGGCAGCTTTCTTATACCAGTCTGCCGCCTGTTGCCAGTCCCGTGGGACGATCAACCCGGTGTCATAAAAATATCCCAGCGCAACCTGAGCCTGTGGATAGCCCAATTCAGCGGAGCGGCGGAAGTAGTCGACTGCATTCAGGTCGTTGCGGCTCACTCCCACGCCAAGAAGACTATTCATACCTTTTTGGTAAAGCTGAGGCGCTCTCAGCCCGAGCGTGCCGGACTGGGCAAAAGCTAAAGAGCTTAGTAACAGACAGAGCGGAACCAGAAAACGGCGCATGCAGGACTCCCGGCGTTAATGCTCATTTGAAGGTCGATGGCTGGTCAAATCCCGGGAGGTCAAGTTCTGAGGGCTGGCTGCATTTGCTTTCGCCAGGAAGGCAGGTCCCTCCACTATGCTTGCTGCGCTGCGCTTCGGTCGGGATGACAGTTGTTTTTTATTCAGCGATTTTGCCCGGCACCACCAGGCACATCAATCCAGCCTTACCAGAAAAACCTTACCCTCAGCGGTTTGCGTATCCCGCGCAACTTCTTCGGCGCGCTTACGATCGTCTTTCAGGACGCGGACTCGGACCCACCAGTCGCCAACGGGGCTGCTGAAGCGCAAGACCTTGGCTGTTTTGTATCGCCGGGTTAGACGGTCGGCGATCGCATCCGCTCCGCCTTCCTTCTGGAACGCGCCGATTTGCACCGCCCACCGCCCGTCGCTATGGGAGGAAGATACCGGCAGGCGCAATACTTCCAGCCGAACCTGTGCCACGCCAGCCTGCCAGATGTCCGCCTGCTTGGCTGCGGCCAGAGAAAGGTCGACAATACGTCCCTCAATGAACGGTCCGCGATCGGTAATCCGTACTACGGTTGAATGGCCGGTCTTTAAGTTAGTCACCCGCACCGTCGAACCCAGAGGCAGAGTGCGATGCGCGGCAGTCAGGCTGTGCATGTCATAAATTTCGCCATTCGAACTGCGGCGATTGTGATACGGAGCCCCATACCAACTGGCTTTGCCGACTTCGACAGAAAGTGGCTTTGCGTTTTCAGGGATAGAAACAGCAGCGTCACCGACTTCTGACGACTTACCCGAATTCTGCGCTGGAGACTCGGGCCGTTGCGATGCAGGCGGATGAGGTGCGGGAACGGCCGCAATTGAAGGCTCAGTTGGCGGTGGGGGTGGCGGAACGAGCTTAACCTGCTTCTTTCCTCCGCAACCGCTCAATCCGAGCGCTGCGACCACCAGGGTCAGAAGGCTGAGAGTTAGGCGCCGGCTCAATCTCGCGAGGATTTGACCTCGTCCAGATAGTCCGCCAGCCTGGAGATCTTCTCCGCAGCTACCCGCAATGCCTTGGTCGAATGCTGCCGGACTGCCGGCACGACCTCGTCGTTGAGATAGGTAACGAATTCCGCGGTCTCCTTCTCGATACGTTCGGCAGCTTCGGCCACGGATTTGTTTACCCGTGCCGAGGCGTCCTCCACCTTGCGGTTGAAGTCGTTCATGCTGACAGTGTAGCTGTCAAAGCGCGAAAATACTCCCCTCGCCTGCGGATGGCAGGTTCGCTTCCATTATTTCCCCCGAATAGCCGGGGGTCAACGGGGGAGCATTGCAAGTTACACCCCCGGCCAGTCGTCAGTACTTGATCTTCAGTCATCAGGACACCGCCCAGTCTCAAAGCTATTCTCCCCAAGTACTCTTTGGGTTAACCGGGCACTCTGGTTTGTGCTGTAACTGGAAGAAAAAGCACAGTAGAATTCGCGTCCCGGCCGCTTCCCTGGCTGCCCCGGCCGAGTACAGGGGTCTGACAGCCCCGATCGGTGGGTATTTATGAAGGTTTGTCTTGGTGCGGGTTGGCCGTTCGTTCTGGGTATTTCTCTTTTTACTTGCATCGCACCCATTTACGCCGCGGCCGACTGGCCTCCCATCACTCCTGAAGAGCAGGCAATCAAGGACGTTGCCGGTCAGCCGGGAGCCTCAGCGATCATATTGCAGCGGCAGGAAATTGCGGATGACCTGAACAACTTTCACTCTACTTACAAACGAATCAAAGTATTGACCGAAGCTGGTCGAAAATATGCGGACATTGAGCTTCCTTACAACCGCCGCGGCTTCTCGATTGCTGAGGTTAGCGGGAGGACAGTTCGTCCCGACGGCACCGTCGTTTCGTTCGAGGGCAAACCCTTCGACAAAGTCCTGGTGAGGGGAAGAAACGTTCGGATTCACGTGAAGGCATTCACCTTGCCGGACGTTCAGGTTGGAAGCATCCTGGATGTCCGCTACAGCCTGCGTTATGACGACAGGAGAGTCGTCCCGCCGGAATGGATCGTGCAGGACGATCTCCCCCAAAAGAAAGCCAGTTTCAAATTCATTCCTTTCCAGGGGCGGGGAAACGTCTACATCACGCTGCCGCACGGTGAGATCGCGAACAATATTTCGTGGAGCACTCTTCTGCCGCCGCAATACAAGCCGCAACCGCGCACATCGCCTGTGGCGGGTCGGAGTGGGCCCGGCGTCGCAGGCTACTGGGTGGACCTCGACCTCGCCGATGTGCCTGCCTTTGTGGATGAACCCTTCATGCCGCCACCGGAGATTCTCAGGTGGCGAGTGAGCTTCTATTACGTGGTCAGCGGAAAGCAGGAGGATTACTGGAAAGCTCAGGGTAAGTTCTGGAACAAGGACGTCGAGAGTTTTCTGGGAAAGAAGAAGGGCATCTCCGAGGCAGTTGCCACGACTGTTGCCGCAACCGATACGCCAGAACAGAAGGCGCGCAAGCTTTATGCGTTCGTATCACAACTCGAGAATCAGAGTTATGTTCCCAACCGCCCCGAGCAGGAACAAAAGGCGCTGGGGATGAAGTACAACGCGGGGGTGGAAGATGTCTTGCAACAGCGCAGCGGCGATCATGACGACTTGAATCGTCTGCTGGTCGCCATGTTGAGGGAGGCGGGAATTCCGGCCTCACTGATGTTGATGCCCGACCGGGATCACCAAATGTTCGTCCCCGCATTCCTGAGCATGAGCCAGTTCAGCGCAGAGATTGCCGTGGCACAACTGGATGGCAAGGATGTTTTCCTTGATCCCGGCACCAAATTTTGTCCTTATGGCATGACGGACTGGCGTTATTCCAGTCTCCAGGGATTGCGCCAGACCGAAGGTAAAGGCGCGGAGATAAAAGACACTCCGCTCAACAACTGCAACCAGGCGATGATCACCCGGTTTGCCCGTATCAAAATTGATGACGAGGGAAGGGCCGAGGGAACCCTGGGTGTTGCGTATTACGGACTGGAGGCGATGGACCGGAGGCAGCAGGGAGGCAAGACCGATGACGAAGGACGAAAGGAACTCATTGAAGACGAGGTGAAATCCTGGCTCCCAGGGAACAGCGAGGTGACTCTGACGAAGCCTCCGGCGTGGGACAAGACGGAAGAGCCTCTGATTGCAAGCCTGAGCATCAAGTGTCCCATCATGATCAATGCTGGCAAGCGCGCGCTGATTCCGCTGCACGTCTTCCAGTTCAATGCCAGGCCGCGATTTTCAGCCGCGCAGCGGGTAAACGCGGTCTATTTCTATTACCCGTCGCGGGAGATTGACGAAATCCACATGACTTTGCCGGCTGGCGTGCAGGTAGAGAATCTTCCGGCGAACGATGTGCAGAAGCTTGAATACGCTCTGTACAAGACGGAACAAAAGCCGGAAGGGACGAACGGTATCATCGCGCTGCGGGATCTGGTGATGGCTGGAATGGCATTTCCCGCCAATATGTATCCCGAGGTAAAAGGCTTTTACGACAAAGTCAAGGCTGGTGACGATCAGCAAGTGATCCTGAAGGCGGCTGCCCATGCGGCAGGAAATTAGGAGCCTGATTCTTGTCGTGCTCGCGACAAGCATCCTCGCCTTCATTCCGAGTGCAAATGCCGCGGTGCCGGACTGGGTTCACCAGGCTGCCGAAAAACCTGTGGGGCCGCTCGATCCGGAAATTAACGCGGTCGTTTTGCTCGACGAGGTCAAATACACGATCGTCGGTGGCGACGATATCGTGGAACGCTACCGCAGGGCAGTGAAGATTGTCCGTAATGAAGGGCGGGAAGAAGGCCGTTTAAGTGTCTGGGTAGGACAACAAGGCAAAGTGTTGTCCATACATGCCTGGAGCGTCGATAAATCCGGCCGGGAATACGAGTTGAAGGAAAAGGATTTTGCCGAAAGGTCTCCATATTCTTACGTTCTCTATGAAGACGTTCGTCTGCGCACCGCGCAGGCGCCCGCGTCTGATCCGGGCTCGCTGATTGCCCTGGAGTATGAGGTACGCCGGAAGGCGTGGATCAAAGAGCTCAACTGGTTTTTTCAGGAAGAGAATCCGGTACGCGAAGCGCGCCTGATTCTGCAAATGCCTTCCGGATGGGAGTACCGGGATAGCTGGGCGGCGGCGGCACCGGTTCAACCCGAACCGTCGCCAGGAGGGGGTTTGCAGTGGACGGTACGTGACGTTCCACCGGTCAGGCGCGAGCCCAGAATGCCCGCGTTCCTCTCGATATCGGGGCAAATGGAGCTATCGTACTTTGGTCCCGGTTTTGGCCCCGGCCCTGGCTCAAGCCAGCGCAAAGGCGGCGCGGAATCGTGGGAGACGCTCGGCCGCTGGTATACCGAACTCACCGCCGGGCGGCGCAGCCCTTCGCCGGATATCTCACAGAAAGCCCGCGAACTGACGGCGGGAAAGACTGACTTCGACGGCAAGGCGCGGGCGTTAGCGTCTTTTCTGCAAACCGATGTTCGCTATGTGGCGATCGAGATCGGCATCGGCGGATACCAACCTCATCCCGCGAGCGACATTTTTCATGCTCGCTACGGCGATTGTAAGGACAAGGCCACCCTGCTCAGCAGCCTGCTGCGGGAAGTGGGGATCCGCTCCGAATACGTCCTGATCAATACGAATCGCGGTATTGTTAGCCCAACCAATCATGCCGCGATCTTCAATCACGCTATTCTTGCGATCGAGTTGCCCGAAACGTTCAACGCGGATTCATATCACAGCACGCTTCGCAGCAAAGCTGGAAAGCGTTACCTGATTTTCGATCCCACCGACGAGTACACCCCGCTGGGCGACCTGCGCTCGGAACTCCAGGACACCTATGCGTTGCTGGTGACGGACGCAGGCGGAGAGTTGATCCATACCGCTTTGCAACCGCCTGAGAATAACATCCTGGTCCGGGAGGGCATGTTTAAACTCAACGCGGATGGATCCCTAAGCGGTGAAGTGGTTGAGAAACGCACAGGAGATCACGCGCTCTATGAGCGCTATGCCCTGAAAGAAGCGAACCAGCAGCAGCGTTTGCAGCGTGTGGAACGAGCGCTGGGCCACTCGCTCCAGGGATTTACATTAACGTCTTTGGATATCCAGGAGCTCGATGCCCGCGATAAAAACTTGGTGTTGACCTACCACTTCACCGCGCCAAACTACCTTCAGGTGCGCGGCCCCCTGACTCTGGCCCGTCCACGCATTCTCGGCGAAAAAACTTTTGCGCTGGACCAGAAGCCCCGGCACTACGCGATCGAGATGCACGGGGCATCACGCGAAACCGATATTTTCGAGATCGAAATACCTCCCGGTTACAAGGTGGACGACATTCCCGACCCGGTGAAGATCGACATGGGGTTCGCCAGTTATCAGAGCAAGAGCGAGGTCACGGGAAGCAAACTCCGGTACTCCCGCGAGTATGTGGTGCGGGATCTGCACGTCAGTCCCGAACGCCTGGCGGATCTGAGAAAGTTTGAAGGAATGATCGGATCCGATGAGATGGCCGCCGTGGTGCTGACCCACGAGCCCTGACTCAAGACGCCACAATCTCACCCGCCAGTAATTGCATATACTTCCTCCTGATCAATTCCTCCTTGGCTTTCCGAATGGTGATCGCGATGACCAGGCTGTTGCGGAAGTGTGCGCTATTGCCGGCGCTTGTCTTTCTCACGTCGGTATTCCAGTTCTAAGCTGCTGCGCAAGTTTCAAGCTCCCGACCAGCGAAGCTGGCTACTGAGCACAACTGGTCCGCCGTTCCATCGGATGATCTCACTCAGGTGGGCAACAAGATCGTCCACATGCCATCCTGCCCAGCCGGCGTGACTGGGCGCGAATCCGAATATTGGGTCCGGATCGACGGGCCTGGTAGCAGAAGGCCTACAGATGCGGAACCGGTCAAGGTCACGGGCGGTACGTGCGCCGGGGACGGGCGGCCCGGCACACTTCAGTTCGCCAAGGCAAAAAGCGCATGCGGCCGACTACCCAATTCCCAGCGCTTCCAGTGTCTGCCAGAAATGCGCTTGGGGGCGGAACGTCCGGCACCTATGTGCAGGTGGACGACGATGCGTTTCTGCATCGTGTGGCACGACAGCGGAACTGCTCTGCCAACCCGGTTACCGGCGGCCAGATCGTTGTTGGAAGTGTGACCCTGGCGCACGGGGAAGCAACTGTAAAGGGCTTGAGCCCCTCGTTCAAGACTGCGGCCAGCTTTCAATGTACTGCGAGCGACAAGACCACGGCGGTCAACGCCCCCAATGCAGTGGCCGTGTCCGGCAGCAGCATCGTGGTACGGGGAACGGGAATGCCTGTCCCGAGAACGAGACCCTCCGCACCACGAAACGCATCAACTAGCCGGGGGATATCTCGGCCTCTACTGTAAAATCGCCACATGAAATATCGTCGGGTGATCTCGATGCTTTCTGCGATCATGTTGCTCGCCGGCTGCACCATGTGGCGCGAGCACCAGGTCACCGAATTTAAGGATGCGACTGGCGGCGAGGGCCTGGAGCGCAGCTTCTGGAAGGAAGTAAAGGCCAAACATTGGAACGCGCTGGAAGGGCACCTCGCCGGCAACTATGTTTCGTTCACGCCGGAAGAAGGCCGGTTCGACCGCGTTTCCATGCTGGCGCATTTGCAGAAGGTGCAACTGGACGACTTCAGCCTCGGCGATCTTCAGACCGAACTTAATACCGAAACGCTAGTCGTGACCTACGCAATCACGATGCGAGGCACGTTCGCAGGCCAGCCCCTGCCATCAGGACCGGTCCGCATGATGACGGTCTGGCAGAAGCAGAAGGCCGGGTGGATGGCGATTGCCCATTCCGTGTTGGGACCGCAAGATAAGAGTCAGTAAACGAAATAGTCATCGTGCTTCAGAGCTGAACGTCTGCCATGAATTCAGAAAGCCCTCGTCAACTTGATGCGAGTGCGCGCCATCGCTGGCGCCGGTTGCTGCTGGCGTGGTACGACGGCAACGCGCGCGATTTGCCCTGGCGTCAGGATCGCGATCCCTACCGTGTCTGGTTATCGGAGGTCATGCTGCAGCAGACCCGCGTCGGCGCAGTGCTCGGGCATTATCGCCGTTTCCTGAAGCGCTTTCCCACGGTACAGAAGCTGGCCGCGGCGCGGGAAGCGTCCGTGCTCGCGGCGTGGAGCGGCCTGGGATACTACCGTCGTGCCCGCATGTTGCACGCGGCGGCCAAAGCCATCACGAAGAAGCATGCAGGAAAAATTCCTGACACGGTCGCTGGACTGCGCGACCTTCCCGGCATCGGCCGATACACGGCGGCCGCGATCGCCAGCATCGTATTCAATGTGCCGGTGGCGGTAGTCGATGGGAATGTCGAGCGTGTGCTCGGGCGCGTGTCTGGATCCGCTCTGCCTGAAGGATACCTGTGGCAAACCGCAGAAGACCTGCTAAGCCACGACCGTCCCGGCGATTTCAATCAGGCCATGATGGAACTTGGAGCGACAGTATGCCTGCCTCGTCAACCCCTCTGCCCGGCATGTCCGGTGAGAGATCTGTGCGCCACTCGCGGAAATCTTAATCATCCAGTAAAAGTAACTCGGCAAAGAACAAAGAAGATCGGATATTCGCTCGATAGCCGGGAAGATTCTATTTTCCTGGTGCAGAGGCCGAAACATGCGTCCCTGATGCCGGGAATGTGGGAATTACCGGAAGCAGCACCAGATATTGATCCAGATGACGCCAGCGCTAGTCTTACTCTGCGGCACTCCATCACGGTGACGGACTACACGGTCCTTATCACTCGATCTAAAGTGAAAACGGGCACTACCGGCCGGTGGGTGCGGAAGGATGGCATTGCCCGCCTGCCATTGACTGGATTGGCGCGAAAAATCCTCCGACGGGCACAAGTCATCTAAATAAACACGGGCGGGACATTCTGCAAATAGCAGGAGATGGAGAGAACTGACGATGGCGGCTTTAGAAACAGGGACCACGGCTCCAGATTTCACTCTACCCACGATGGATGGAAAGCAGTTTTCGCTGCGCGAAGCGCTCGCACGTGGGCCGGTGGTGGTTGCATTCTTCAAGATTTCATGTCCAACATGTCAGTACGCTTTTCCCTTTCTGCAAAGACTCTATGAAGCGAACGGAAACGAAGGGTACGGAAACACGCACATAACTATTGTTGGCATTTCGCAAAATGAAAAGAAGGATACCGCGGCATTCATAAGGCAGTATGGACTGACTTTCCCAGTGCTGCTGGACGATACCAGCACCTACGAGGTCTCCAACGCCTACGGCCTCACCAACGTGCCAACTATATTCTGGATTGCGCAGGACGGAGAAATCGAGGTCTCGAGCGTAGGTTGGATACGCAAGGACATTGACAGATTTCAATCAGCGAGCTGCCGCGCTAGCCGGGGCCGCCGCCGAGCCGCTATTTCATTCCGGCGAACAGATCGCCGACTTCCGCGCTGGTTGAGGTTCGAAAAACTAGCCCGCGGTCGCGGGCAGGAAAGAGACGTCAGACCTCAAATACTTCCTGTGTCATCCTGAGCGCAGCAGACCGATTCGCGAGCGAATCGGCCTGCGGAGTCGAAGGACCCCTACCTGGCGAGTGCTGCCCGCCGGTATGGGGGTCCTTGCCAAGTTCAAGCCAGGCATATTCTCGAATGGCAGAGATCCTTCAACTGCGCCTTTCCATTCGCAAGCGAATGGAAAGACTCCGCTCAGGATGAGATTCCTTGAAATGGCGAAGCCTCGGCGGCCAGGCCATTGACGTTCGATAGCCAGGATACTGACGCCCAACGCCAAGGTCCAGCGCCCGGCGCCCGAGGTCTGACGCCCGGTGCCCGTCCCAGCGTTTACAATACAAAGTTCCCAGTTCACTCAGGAGGAGCTTCGCAGCATGCGTAAGAGCCTGGTCGTCTTGTCGGTGGTAATGATGATTTATGGCGTCTGGGCCCAGTCCGCACGGCGGGCGGCCGCTGCGCCTTCAGTTCATTTCGCGCCTGCTGCGGTCGCCGCCTTTCAGAAGATTGATGCTGAGCGCATCCGCGCCCATGTGATTTTTCTGTCTCACGATCTTCTCGAAGGCCGTGGCACCGGACAGCGTGGCGGCGACATTGCCGCGCAGTATATTGCGACGCAATTCGCGCTCTACGGGCTGAAGCCGGCCGGCGATAACGGCAGTTACATGCAGAAGGTTCCCATGGTCGGCGTCACCCGAGCCGCGGAAACGACATTTTCTCTCGTCCCGGCCAGTGGCTCTCCGAGGGAACTGAAGCCGCTGACAGAATACGTTGCCTCAGACGAGACTCAGCAGCCGGACTCGACCGTGAATGCGGACATCGTCTTCGTTGGCTACGGCGTCGAAGCACCAGAGTACAAGTGGGACGACTACAAGGGTGTTGATGTAAAGGGCAAAGTTCTGCTGATGCTGGTGAACGAGCCAACCTCCGACGATCCCAATTTCTTCAAAGGCAAAGCCCTCACTTACTACGGGCGCTGGGTCTACAAGTTTGAAAAGGCAGCTCGCAAAGGCGCGGTGGGCGCGCTTCTCATCCATAAGACCGACATGGCCAGCTATCCCTGGGAAGTCGTGCGCAACTCCAACTCCGGGGAAAAGTCTTACTTGAAGCTTGACGGTTCTCCCAAGCTGAAAGTCGCTTCGTGGATTCACCTCGATGTCGCCAGAGAACTGGCGGCCGCCTCCGGCATGGATCTGGATAAGATGATGGCCGACGCCCGCTCACCTGATTTCCATCCGGTAGCGCTACCGGTGAAGTTGCAGGCGCACATGGTCAGCAAAGTCCGGCCGTTTGAATCGAATAATGTGATCGCCATGCTCCCTGGTTCCGATCCAAAATTGAAAACCGAGGCAGTGCTGTACAGTGCGCACTACGATCATCTGGGCGTTCGCCCCGATATGCCGGGTGACAATATTTACAACGGCGCCGATGACAATGCCACGGGATGTGGAATTTTGATCGAGCTGGCACATGCCTTCTCGGGCGCCGCTCAGCAGCCGAAGCGTTCAATTCTGTTTGCATCCGTGACGGCGGAAGAGCAGGGGCTGTTGGGCTCCGAGTATCTCGGCAAGCATCCTCCCATACCTGCAGGAAAAATCACGTTGGACTTGAATTACGATGACATTCCGCCGCTCGGCTCACCCGAAGAGGTGGAGGTATCAGGATCGGAGCGAACAACTTTCTATCCGACGGTTCAGGCTCTGGCGGCCGAATTCCGGCTTGCGATTCGCCCTGACGCGCACCCCGAAGCCGGACACTACTATCGCTCCGACCATTTCAGCCTGGCGCGGGTAGGTATTCCCTCGTTCTCGATCAACGAGGGGGTCAAGTACAAGGGGCACAACGCCGAATGGGGATTGCAGAATGCGAGTGAATATACCGAGAAGCACTACCACCAGCCGAGTGATGAGTACCACCCCGAGATGGATTTCACTGGCGACGCTGTCATGGCGCGTTTCGGATTCGCGCTGGGATGGCAGGCTGCAAGCATGCCGAAGTTAGTGGGATGGGAAAAGGGCGATGAGTTCGAGGCGGCGAGAATAAAAAGTGGCGCGAACTAGTGGGTTGGTCGTTGGTCCCTGGCCATTGGTCGTTGGCCAACCACTTTGGCCTTTAGGATCTCAATGCCAATGACTACCGGCTAACTAACGACTAGCGACCAACTCACGCTTCCATAACTTTCAGCTGTGCACCGAGAATAAGCCTGGGTTCGGTCACACGCTGGACATCTTCTGCAGTGAGTCCCGGCGCGATCTCTTCCAGCACCAGTCCCTTCGGCGTTACCTGAATTACCGCCATTTCGGTGACGATCGTGTTTACGACTCTGACGCCGGTAAGCGGCAGCGTGCATTTTTTCAGAATTTTGGGCTGGGAGTCTTTGGTTGTGTGCTCCATGGCTACTACTACACGGCGAGCGCCGGCCACCAGGTCCATCGCGCCGCCCATGCCCTTAACCATCTTGCCGGGAATCATCCAGTTCGCGAGGCTGCCTCCCTCGTCGACTTCCATCGCGCCCAGCACGCTGAGATCAACATGGCCTCCGCGTATCATGGCAAACGAATCCGCGCTGGAGAAGTAAGCCGTGCCTTTGATTTCGCTGATGGTTTCCTTGCCAGCGTTGATGAGATCGCAATCCTCTTCGCCCTCGATGGGATAGGGACCGATGCCGAGCATTCCGTTCTCGGACTGAAGGATTACATCCATGCCGGCAGGCACGTGGTTAGCCACCAATGTAGGCATGCCGATGCCGAGGTTCACATAGAAACCATCACGCAGTTCAGCAGCGATACGCCGCACGATACGCTCGCGTTTGTCGAGATCTTTCATAAGGCGGCCGTTGGTCCTTGGCCGTCGGCCTCAGGCCACGAGTATGGGCAACGACCAAAGGCTAACGACCAACCACAGTCCTAGCCTCTTTCTCACAGTTCTTCTCTCAATCCTCTTCTCATACCGTTCGCCTTTAAAAATGCGCTGTACGTAAATGCTGGGCGTGTGTATGAGATCCGCTTCGAGTTCCCCCACCTCGACCAGATGCTCAACTTCCGCAATCGTCACTTTCGCGGCGGTGGCCATCATGGGATTAAAATTTCGCGCCGTCTTGCGATAGACGAGGTTGCCCCACTTGTCGCCTTTCCAGGCTTTGACAAAAGCAAAGTCCGCCCTGAGCGCTCGTTCCATGACGTACTGACGGCCATCGAATTCGCGTGTCTCTTTGTTTTCGGCGACGATCGTACCGACTCCGGTCGGCGTGAAGAAGGCGGGGATGCCGGCTCCGCCAGCGCGAATGCGTTCGGAAAAAGTTCCCTGCGGGACCAGGTCCAGATCGATCTTGCGTTGCAAAACCATTTCCTCGAGCAGCTTGTTTTCGCCGACGTAAGTTCCGATGTGTCTTGCCGATCTGTCCGGCGGCGAGCAGCAGACCGTTTCCCAGGCCGTCCACCCCGGCGTTGTTGCTGATGGTGGTGAGGTTCTTTACGCCTTTGCGTACCAGGGCGCGAACCAGGTTTTCCGGGATGCCGCACAGTCCGAATCCGCCAATCATGACGGTGGCTCCGTCGAAGACGTCTTTGATGGCCTCGTCGGCGTTGGCTACGACTTTATTCATTGATAAGAATTCTAAACGAAATTGAAGCCTTCAGCTCTCAGCGATCAGCGCGCCTTTCGAGACTGACGGCTGACGGCCGATGGCCGAGGCCTGCCGGTTTTAACCTTCTCCGTGACTTCGCGTCTCTGTGGTGACGTCTTTTTCTGCAGCTGGCTCTTTCTCAAATGATGCGCGCGCTCGAACTCCAGCGCCAGTTCCTTGGTGTCCAGATTCTCCCGGATATGGGCCAGGCGTTGTTCCAGTCTCAGCAGGGCGTGCCGAATGTTCTTTTTATTGGTGAGGGCCACATCGCGCCACATCGAGTAGGGGCTGCCGGAAATGCGGGTCATCTCGCGCAACGCGCGACCGCCGGTTTCGAGCAAGGGCGCGTCTTCGCCATACTCGTCGACCAGAGTGGCGGCCAGGGCAGTAGAGATGAACTGTGGCAGGTGACTGATCCAACTGCAAAGCTGATCATGAGCGTCGGGGTTCATACCGGCTACCTGAGCGCCAGTTTTCTCCACCCAATCAAGGAATTCCCCACTCAACCCGGCAAGCATGTTCTGCCCGGGAACCGGAGTTACAAACCACACGGCACCCTGGAAAAGATCAGCGTCGGCCCCTTCGACTCCTGCCTGCTCTTTACCGGCCATCGGATGTCCGGCGAGAAAGCGTCGTCCCGCTTGCCTGCCAAAGGTCGCAGTCGCACGGGCCACAACCTCGGCTTTTGTGCTGCCCACATCGGCGAGCAGAGTCTGTGCGGGAAGCGAAGGCCCCAGGCTTCTGATCAGCTCGATGATGGTGCCGACCGGAGTGGCCAGGAGCACCAGCTGGCTTCCTTTTAATGCAGTCGCGGGATCGGTTTGCGCATCGTCGATCGCGCCGAGAGCTCGTGCCTGCTTCAGGACCGGAACGCGATCGCAGCCAACAATCCGCCCCTTGAATCCACGCTTCTTCACCGCCAGCCCGAAGGAGCCGCCAATGAGGCCAGTTCCGATGATGGTGATTTGGCGAATTGTCATTGTTTTACCACGGAGGCGCGGAGGCACAGAGGAAAATCAGGCGAACCGATTCGCTGGCCATCGAGTCATGGCGAAAGACGCTATGCTACCTTTCGTCCCACCGCCGGCGCGATCATGCGCAACTCGTCCATCAATTTCGCGAACTGATCGGGAAAGAGCGACTGCGCGCCGTCCGAGAAAGCCTTGTCGGGATCGTGATGCACTTCGATCAGCAGGGCGTCGGCTCCTGCAGCCAGCGAGGCCCGGGCCATCGGAGGTACTTTGTCGCGCAGCCCCGTGCCATGCGACGGATCGGACGTCATAGGCAGGTGGGAAAGCTTCTTGATGATCGGAATCGCAGAAACGTCCAGCGTGTTGCGGGTGTAGGTTTCGAAAGTGCGTATGCCGCGCTCGCACAGAATCACTTCGTAGTTACCGCCCGCCATGATGTATTCGGCGGAGAGCAGCAATTCTTCCAGCGTGGCCGCAATGCCGCGCTTGAGCAGGACCGGCTTCTTCACCTTGCCCAGTTCGCGCAACAGATTGAAGTTCTGCATGTTGCGGGCGCCAACCTGGAAGATGTCAATGTAGGGCAGCATCAGCGCGATCTGCGAAATTTCCATGACCTCGCTGATCACCAGCAGGTTGAAATGATCGCCTGCCTCGCGCAACAACTTGAGTCCTTCTTCGCCCATTCCCTGAAACGAATAAGGCGAACTGCGCGGTTTGAAAGCGCCGCCACGTAGCACCCGAGCGCCGGCCTTCGCCACCTGTTCGGCCACGGTGAAGAGTTGCGCGCGCGATTCCACCGAGCATGGACCGGCCATTACCACCACCTGGTCGCCGCCAATCTGAACTCCGTGGGGAAGTTCGACGATCGTCCCCTGCGGACGAAAGCTGCGTCCTGCCAGCTTGTAGGGCGCGCTGATGCGGTGAACGTGTTCGACGCCGGAAAGGACTTCCAGATTGCGGGTATCGAAATCAACCCGCGCGCCAACCGCGGCCAGCACGGTCTGCCGCTCACCGGTGGTGCGATGCACGGAGAAGCCCATCCGGATCAGGTGTTCGACCACCTGCTGGATCTGCTCATCCGTCGCTGTGTCCTGCATGGCAACAATCATAAGGAAGCCTTCAGTCGTCAGCCTTCAGCCGTCAGCAAGTCCGAAAAGAACTGAACGACTGATAGCTGATGACTGAGAGCTGTCTTAATCATTCACGTCGTTATCCAATTCGGTATCGCTTCCGCCTTCATTTGCCGAGCCCGGGAGCGATTTCTTCCTGCTGAATCTGGCGCATGACATCCATGATCCGCTCGTAAATGCGCAACAGGTCGCGATCGGGCAACGGACCTGCATTGACGCCGCGCACATTGCTGAATACATTGCGCTCGCGGTCAGGCTCGTAAATCGGCATGCCCGCGCCACGCTTCAGCTTGCCGATCTCATGGGCGGCGTGCGCCCGCTGGCTCAATAGCTCCACCAGTTTGCGATCCAGTTCGTCAATTTTCTTACGCCAGTCGGAAATGTCCATGAGAAACGGTCGTCAGTCATCAGGCTTCGGTCTTCAGCTCTCGCCGGATTCATGTTTTAGCAGGAAAGGAATTGGAAATGGCTCCCCTGCCAAACCCGCAATTTCTATCTTGTGGCTGAAGGCTGACGGCTGACGGCTGAAAGCTGCCTCACAAATTGTGCCACACTCTCGGCTTCTTTGCCCGGATTGCGCTCGATGGTCTGCACAATCGCGCTGCCCACTACCGCCGCGTCGGCAAATTTCCCCACCGCCGTGAACTGCTTCGCGGTGGATATGCCAAAGCCGACCGCTACCGGCAGCTTAGTATACTTGCGCAAACGCCGCACCAGCGCAGAAGCATCCTCTGGCAACTGCTGCCGAGCGCCTGTGACCCCGGTTCGCGAGACTGCATATACAAATCCGCTGGAGGCCTGGGCGATTTGCTTCAGTCGCTGGTCGGTGCTGGTGGGAGCTGCCAGAAACACCGTTGCCAGACCTCTCGTGTGCATCTCCGGCAGATAGCTCGTGAGATTCTTCCACCGGCAGGTCGGTGATCAGCGCACCGTCGATTCCCGCGTCTGCGACCGCCGCGCTGAACTTCGCATACCCCATCCGCATGATGGGATTGAGATAGGTAAAGATGATGAGGCCAGCCTGCGAACGCCGGCGAATGTCCCTGGCCAGCGAGAGCACCTGTTGCAGCGTGGTCCCGTGGCGCAGAGCCCGTTCGCTGGCGCGTTGGATTACCGGCCCATCGGCCACCGGATCGCTGAAGGGAACACCGAGTTCGATGACGTCCGCGCCCGCATCAATGGCCGCCAGCGCGATGTCACGCGAAGTTCTGAGGTCGGGGTCGCCGCAGGTGAGATAGGCGACAAGAGACGGTCGATTTTGGAAGAGTAAAGGCATGAGCGAGGAAGAGCGAAGAAACCAATTACTCAGTTTCCACATTACTCAATTACACAATTGGTCACCGGTCACCATTCAATCCAGCTTTCAGATTTTCCCGCAAAATTCCAACGTCCTTGTCTCCGCGCCCGGAGATATTCACGATCACTATCTCTGACTTCTTCATCTTGGGCGCGCGTTTGATCACTTCAGCAACCGCGTGCGCGGATTCCAGCGCGGGAATAATACCTTCCGTTCGCGCCAGCAAAGTGCAGGCGGCGAGCGCTTCGGCGTCCGACGCCGACACATATTCTGCTCGTCCGGTATCTTTCAGCCAGGCATGTTCGGGACCGATCGACGGGTAGTCAAGTCCGGCTGAAATCGAGTGGGTCAACGAAATCTGTCCGGCGTCATCCTGCAGTACATATGAGTATGTGCCTTGCAGCACTCCCGGCGAGCCGCCGCTGAAGCGTGCGGCATGTTCGCCCAACTCAGAGCCCCGGCCGCCGGCTTCGACGCCGATCAGTTGAACTTTCTTGTCCTTGATAAATTCGTGAAATATGCCGATGGAATTCGATCCACCGCCAACGCAGGCGATGATGGTTTTGGGCAGTTTCCCCTCAGCCCGAAGAATTTGTGCGCGGGCTTCGCGCCCGATCACTTTGTGAAAGTCGCGCACCATGGTGGGATAGGGATGGGCGCCGAGCACGCTACCCAACAAGTAGTGCGTGGTCCGCACGTTGGTTACCCAGTCGCGCATGGCTTCGTTGATCGCGTCTTTCAGAGTGCGGGAGCCGGAGTCCACGCCGCGCACCTCCGCGCCCAGCAGCCGCATGCGGAAGACGTTCAACTCCTGGCGCCGCATGTCTTCGGTTCCCATGTACACCACGCACTCAAAGCCCAGCAGAGCGCACACCGTGGCTGTTGCTACGCCGTGCTGCCCGGCGCCGGTTTCGGCGATGACGCGATGCTTGCCCATGCGCTCGACCAGCAGCGCCTGTCCCAGGCAGTTGTTGATTTTGTGCGCGCCGGTGTGAAGCAGGTCTTCCCGCTTGAGATAAATCTTGGCGCCACCGAGTTTTTTGGTGAGCCGTTGCGCGAAAAACAGAGCTGTGGGACGGCCGGCATAAGTGCGCAAGCAGCTCGTCCAGCCGGCGCTGAAAGCTGCGGTCGCGCTTGGCTTTTTCGTAGTGGCGCTCCAGTTCTTCCAGCGCAGCCATGAGCGTCTCGGGGACATAGCGTCCGCCATAGACGCCAAAACGTCCGACGGATGGAGCTTTCGGTGAAAGTCTGGTCTTTTTCGAAATCGTTACCGTTGCCATGTGTTAGACGCTCTTTTCCGCAAGCCGGACTGCGGCGATAAAGGCTTTTATCTTCTCGGGATCCTTCTTCCCCGGCCTCGCCTCAACGCCCGAGGCAACATCGACGCCCCAGGGGTGCAGTAGAGACATGGCTACACTTACATTCGAGGGTTGAAGCCCCCCCGCAACAATCGTCGGAATAAGGCTGCCTGGCGCAGGAACAAACGCTCGCGCTCCTATCCAATCGAACCGCTGGCCGGTCCCTCCCGGCTGCGTCGCCGAACCGGAGTCGACAAGCACTGCAAACAGGATGTCCTTGAAACTCTTCGAGATAAACAAGGACGCGCCCTCGTTCACATGGACTCCACCGGGAGCGGTAACCGGGTCGCCAGGAATCGCAAATATGATTTTCGTTTGGCTTCTCGTCGTTGGAAAGGCCAACGCTTGAACATGGTGAAGAGCCTCGGCACACTGCTGTTGGTAGAGTTGGACAGCGGTCAGGCCTGTTCGGCCGACTATCTCATGGACTTCTTCGGCTGTTTGCTCAACGAAGACACCGACCTTTTCAATCTGTATCCGGCAGTCTTGTGACAATCTCCCGCGCTGTTTCCGGATCGATGCATCGCGGGCTCCTCTGGTAGAACACGAATCCCAATGCGTCGGCACCCGCCTCGACGGCGGTTAACGCGTCTTCCAAATTCGTGATTCCGCAAATCTTGATCCAGGTCATGAACCCACAGTTCCCAGTTCTTAGTTGGAAGTTCTCAGAAGACGTGCTAGCTGTTCACGCGAGTGGAGATGGCTCGCGTTCCGCCTCGGCCAGTAGAGATCGCAGCGCTTCTCCCGGCGACTCGGCCTTCATCAGAGACTCGCCGATCAGAAACGCCTGATATCCGGCACTGCGCAACCGGGCGATGTCGATGCCGTTCTCGATTCCGCTCTCGGCCACACCAACCACATTCTTCGGAATCAACTCCGCCAGCCGGAAGAGTAGTTTGCGGATCCACTTTGAAGGTTCGCAAATTGCGGTTGTTCACCCCGATCAGATCGCACCCGGCATCCACCGCCCGGCGAAGTTCTTCTTCGTCGTGGGCCTCGCAGAGCACATCCAGTCCCAGAGCGCGGCTCTTCTGTCGTCAGAGCTGTTCAGTTCTTCCTGCGACAGCACAGCCACAATCAGCAGGACCGCATCGGCCCCGTAAGCTCGCGCTTCCAGCAACTGAAACTCATCTACGATGAAGTCCTTTCTGCAGACAGGGAAGCCTGCGTAGTGGCCGATGCGCGCCGCAAATTGCTGAGCGATCCTTGAAAGAATTCTTCGTCGGTCAGGACCGACAACGCTGCCGCTCCGGCTGTCTCCAAATCCTGCGCAAGGCGTTCCGGATCGAAGTCTGGCGCGAATCAGCCCGCGCGATGGGGAGGCCTTCTTGAGCTCGGCGATGACAGCCGGTCCAGTCACGGTTCCGCTCGGCCAGCGCCCGCCGAAAGCCGCGCGGGACATGCTCTTGCGCCTGTCGCTCCAAGCTCGCGCAGATTCGCCGAGCGCTTCGCATCAGCGACCCGGCGGCGCGTGGCGGCGACAATCTGGTCAAGTCCTGTAGGACCCATAACGAGTCTCAAGATTATACGGGAACCAGGGGTGAATCGAGTTTGACACGCCTTGGTTGAGAGCCATGAGCAGCAAGTGTGGAGCAGGCCCTCAGGCCTGCAATTCAGCACTCTCGCGATGGGCCTTAGCCACTGAGGTACCTCGGAGGATTAAGCCCATCGCGATCAGCATCCTTACTGCAGCGCAAAGCGCCGCTCCACCCAAACGTCAGGCCTACTCGGTGGAAAATTTGAAGACCGTTTGCGAATGGAACGTCTTGCCCGGCTTCACAATGGTCGAAGGGAAATCAGGATGATTCGGAGAATCCGGATAATGCTGTGTCTCCAGGCATAACCCGTTGCGCAGCTTGTAAGGATGTCCCTGCTTGCCCGACGATGGTTCCGTCCAGGAAATTGCCGGAATAGAACTGCACGCCCGGCTGGGTAGTGAATACCTCCAGGATCCGTCCACTGGTGGGTTCGTGGACGCGGGCGGCCAGCATCAGGCCGTCGCCTTTGCGGTTGATGACGAAGTTGTGATCGTATCCGCTTTCCCACCACCAGTTGTTCGTAGTTGTCGTTGATGCGGGCGCCAATCGCGGTGGGCTTGGTGAAGTCCATCGGCGTTCCCTGAACGGGCGCAGTTCGCCCGTCGGGATCAGGGTCTTGTCCACTGGCGTGAAACGGTCAGCGTTGAGCATGAGGTGATGCCCCAGAATGTCGCCGCTGCCTTCTCCTGCCAGGTTGAAATAGGTGTGCTGCGAAAGATTGATCGGGGTCGCCTTGTCACCGGTGGCTTCGTAATCCACAATCAACTGGTTTTCATCGGTCAGCGTATACCTGACCTTAACCTTAAGGTTGCCGGGAAAACCTTCCTCGCCGTCCTTACTCAGATAGCTGAACGCAACGCCAACTCCCTGTGCGTTCTTGAACTCTTTGGCTTCCCAGATAACTTTGTTGAAACCCGACCAGTCCGCCATGCAGGGTATTCGGCCCATCATTTTTGGGCAGCGTGTACTTCGCACCGTCGAGAGTGAAGGTGCCGTTGGCGATGCGGTTGGCGTATCGGCCCACGATGGCGCCGAAATACGGGGGATTTACCAGATATCCGTCCACGTTTTCGTGACCCAGGACAACGTCCGCCATTTTGCCGTTCTTGTCAGGCACACGGATGGATACGATGATTCCACCGTAGGTCATGGCGCGTACTTCCATGCCATTGGAATTGGTTAAGGTATACAGAGCGACCGGCCTCCCATCTCCGGTTTTCCCGAACGCCTCTTTGCGAACCTGATGCCTGCCCTTTGCCGCGGCGGGATCATGCACCATGGCTGCGGAAACAAAGAGTACCAGCATGAAGATGCGAAAAATAATTGTTTTGTGATTCATCATGGTTCCTGTTCCAGCGGGAATACGTTTACTTGTCGGCCCATAAGGTTAGCACGCTCTGCGCGAGCCGTCACAGTTTTCAAATGTGGTTTTCAAATGTGGCGATACAGTCTCGCAGCCGGAGCCCCGTACTATCCTGTCGACCCAGTTCTGCGGGTCGAGACGGCGGGACGGCACCTGAAAGTCAACGATTGATTCCTGATTTTGTGCCCTTCCGGTTCCCCATTCCACGCCCAGAACCTCTTACAATAAGGACATGTTTTCCCGAGCTTGTGTTTTGCAGCTGGCTTTCGTCCTCATATCCGGAAGTCTGCTCTGGGCCGATACAGCAGCGTTCGATTTGGCGGGGCCGAGAATCGAAGTAAGGGTCACCCGCAGTGGCAAAACCCTCCCCATTTCGAAGGTCCCGAACCTGAAAGCGGGCGATCGTCTCTGGATTCACCCCGATCTGCCGGATGGGCAGTCGGTCCGCTTCCTCATGATTCCCGTATTTTTGCGCGGCTCGACCAATCCTCCACCCGAGTCTTGGTTCACAAAAGTGGAAACCTGGAACAAGCACGTGCGTGAGGAAGGAATCGTCATCACCGTTCCGGAAGGAGCCCAGCAGGCGCTCATCTTCCTGGCTCCGCAAACCGGTGGCGACTTCAGTACGCTGCGTGCCGCGGTACAGGGTAAGCCCGGGGCGTTCGTCCGCGCTTCGCAGGACTTGAACCAGGCCAGCCTCGACCGCACCCGTCTCGACAAATACTTGAACTCGGTCAGGGAAATGTCGAACAGTGACGCCAGCGCTTTGCACGACCGCTCGGTGCTTCTCGCCCGCAGTCTGAACATCAAGCTGGACAACGATTGCTTCTTCAAGCCGCGGCAGCAACAGGAATCATGCCTGACGCAGAATACCGATCAGTTGGTGCTCGATGACGGCCATAGCCAGTCAATGGTGTCTGCTCTTACCTCCGGCAGCGGCCCGGATCTCGTCGGCCAGTTGAGCACCACGCGATTAGCTGGCGGAGGAGCCTACAGCCCTTATGTCGGCGCGGTTGTGGATCTGGCGAAAATGATGGAAAGCTTTCACACCCCGGAGTACCGGTACATTCCGGCGCTGGCGCTGCCTCATGTCGATCAGCTGAATTTGAAACTCAACAATCCGCCCTCGTTTCGTAAGCCCATGTCGGTGATGGTGCTGAGTTTGCCGGCAGTGGAAGCTGCGCAACTTCCTCCGCTCCGCGCAGTGGACGCCAATCAGGTTCTCTGTCTCGAAAAGCCCTCGCTGCTGCTTGCCGCCGAGGGCGCTCCGGTCGTCTTCTCGACCGACTACGCGCATGATGTGGTATTGCATGTACCTGACAAGTCAGGCCACGGCATCGATCTTCCCGCCACCGCTGACGCTGCCCGCGGCGGTTTTGTGATCGAGACCCGCACCGTCGCAGCCGACAAACAAGGCCATGAAGTCATGGGAACGATCCGCGGCGCCTGGGGGTTCGATTCCTTTGAAGGCCCCGCCTTTCATCTGCAGAATTCTCACCCCGCAACCTGGACTCTGGCATCCGCTGACGAAGGCTCGCTGATTGTGGGTCGTGAGAATACGGTCCATTTCAAGTCGGACGCGGCCGCCTGTGTAAGCAACATCACTTTGAAGAACGAACAGGGCAAGCCGATCAAAGCGTCCTGGAATGCGACGTCCGCGAGCGACTTGGAACTTAAGGTACCCCTCAAAGACGAAAGCCCGGGAAGGATTTTGATGCAAGTGGCACAGCACGGCAGCGCTAAACCAGATGATGTCGAACTTTACAGCTATGCCGAGGCCGCGCACCTGGACAAGTTCGCGATCAACGCCGGTGACGCCCAGGCAACCCTAGTCGGAACCCGATTGGACCAGGTCGCTGCCGTCGAACTGAGTGGGGTTCATTTCGCCCCCGCCAGCTTCGCGCGTGTCGATGCGAAAGATGAACTGCGGCTCTCGACCGATGCCAAAGACTTATCCGCTCTGCACGCCGGCGACAAAGTAACGGCCCGCGCCAATCTAAAAGACGGGCGTGTGCTCAATCTCGATGCGATGATCGATCCGCCGCGTCCCAAAATTACGCTGCTCAGCAAGAGCATCCAGCCGGGTACGTCGCCTTCAGTCATTCAACTTGGCAACCAGGACGAACTTCCCTTGGACGGAAAGCTTTCATTCTTCTTGAAAACAGAAATACCCGAAGCCTTCTCCCGCACTCAGAAGGTAGAGGTGGCCACGGCGGATGCGTCCTATACTGTTTCTCTCAGTCTGGATGATGGCAGCCTGATCGCGCAGGACACCCGCACCGTGATGGCGACCATCGATCCGCTCAAAAGTTTCGGGCCATCAGCCTTTGGTCCCCTCCGCTTTCGCGCGATTGATGGCAATGTCAAGGGTGACTGGCAGCCACTGGTCAGCCTGGTTCGCCTTCCGCTTCTGAAGGAGCTGCGTTGTCCCGAATCGCCCGACAAACAGTGCACACTTCACGGAAATAATCTTTTTCTGATCAGCGCCGTTGCCTCCGATCAGGATTTCAAACACTCGGCCCCGGTCCCGGAGGGATTCGCGAACCTTGCACTCGACGTGCCACGTCCGGAGGGCGCCCAGATTTACCTCAAACTGCGGGATGATCCGTCCGTGGTCAGTCCCGCCACTCTGCCTGTTTTAACCGAGCGTTAGTCAGGTCATAAAAGACCAGACCCCGGCGGAGTATCTGGAGGCTGGCGCCAGAAAACCCGGTCCTGCAGCCAGATTGGACCAGCCTGGCATATCTCTCGCAGCGTTCGACTGTGCAAAAAAAGACTTTGCTGCCGTCCCGCGCCGTCCCTTATTTTGATAAACTTCAATCAATCGGTATCTCGTTACCCGCAGAGCTTGAAGAGCGGATCATGAACATAAGGATGCTCCGAGCACTCGTTCTGGTTCTCACCGCCTTCGTAGCGGTGTCCCTGTTCGTTTGCTTCGATGATCTCCGCGAGTACGAAGCCGCATACGTCCAGGGCGAGATGCTGAAAGAGTCGGCAGACCACCTGGTCGGTCACCGGCGCCAACGATTGTTATACGGAGCTCCGGCTTCTTCGGCTAAGAAAAAATATCCGTCCGGCTCTCCAGCCGCGAAGCCCTTTGCCCTGGTATCGCTCTCCACCTGTGTTCTCCTTTGCTGATTCTAATCGGCACTCTGACCTAGTCCACGGAATCTGAAGAGATTAGCTCCGCAGATTCTCACTTTTTTCTTTCCAGAGCCAACCCAATCCAAGGAGAATTTCCATGCAGGTAGTTGCGAACATTCCCAGTCAGAGCAAGTGGAAGCAGACGTTTCAGGATGCGGTATTCGAGTTGGACCCGACGCGCCTTCGCCCGAAACTGGAGGCGGCGCAGAAGGCCGTAGAGGATCGCTACTGCGAAGTAATGTCGCGACGCGACGCTGGGCCCAGGGAACTGATGGAACTCGAAGATGCACTCCGAACCATCCGCTACCTGGCAAAACACGAACTGTCGAGTTGAACTGGACTCAATCGCATTCAAAACACAAGAGTCGTTGGCCGGATCGGTTGGAAACCGGTTCGGCCCAACGGCCTTTTCACAAGAAATTTTACGAAAAACCAATTCCTTGGGGGATTTCCAAATGCTTGCTATTGTTCGCCAATTATGGAAAGAAGACCGAGGCCAGGATATTGCCGAGTATGCCGTGATGCTGGCTGTGATTCTGGTGCTGGTGGTAGGGACGATCCGCCTGGTGGGCTCGAACGCAAACAATGTGTTCTCATCGGCCGCCAGTTCAATTCAGTAGAATGCAAAACCGTGGTGCCATCGAAGGGACTCGAACCCCCACACCCTTGCGGGTACATGGACCTGAACCATGCGCGTCTGCCAATTCCGCCACGATGGCAATAAGTGACTGGGAGCGGCGATTTTGTTAGGGGCCGCCTGCCAGGAAAGGACTACGAGTAATATTCTACAGAGGGTACGCAGCCTGTCAAACCGGTTACCGTGATGGAAGACTCAAGTAAGCTGCCCGCCGATGTAGTCGCCAAGCTTCGGCGATTGGCCCACGATCTCAGCAATTCCCTGGAGACGATTCTGCAGGCTTCATATCTTCTGGGGCAGGCCGAGATGGAAGGAAATCGGAAGAAGTGGGCGCAAATGATTGAAGCCGGCGCGCGCGATGCGGCCGGCATCAATCGGGAAATACGAGAAGTACTAAAAGCGTCGTCGCTCAAAAATCGTCAGTCTGATGCCAAAGACTGACAACCGAGAACTGACAACTAATAACTGATTTTCTAGCCTTCCAGCTTCGCGCTCATAGTGATGTTGGCCTTGAGCAGCCTGGAGACGGGGCAACCGGCTTTTGCGTTTTCCGCGGCCTTCTGGAATGCTGCGTCGTCCCCTCCCGGAACCCGTCCCACAACGTCGAGGTGCACGGTGGTGATGGTCCAGCCTGAGTCGAGCTTTTCCAGAGTCAGTGTTGCAGAACTCTCAATGCTCGAAGCGGTTAGATTCGCCGCGCCCAACTGGCCGGAAAGCGCCATGGAAAAGCAGGCGGCATGCGCTGCTGCGATCAGTTCCTCGGGATTAGTTCCCGGAGTGTTCTCGAAACGCGTTACAAATGAGTACGGGGTATTGTTCAGTACGCCGCTGGAGGCGGAAACCACGCCTTTGCCGTCTTTCAGTCCGCCCTTCCAAACTGCGCTTGCTTTTCGTTGCATTTCACTCTCCTCAATTTTATGAACTGGTGTCTGTGTCGTATTGTAGACGGAGGCTGGCCTGGCTGTCAGGCCGCGTCACATGTTGATAGTGGCTCAATTTGAAAATAAGTAGCTAAAATGCAGTCATCCTGAGGACTTTGGTCCTGACGGATCCTGCACGCATCACACCAGGCGCGGCCAGGCTGCCTGTCCGCTCCGCGCCAGATGCTTCGCGAGCTGAGCATGACGGGGAGTGCAGTTTGTAACGGAGCCACTACTCAGATGTTGCTCGGCCACAAGCGGAGGTACTCAAATGTATTTCGAACAGTTCTACCTGGGCTGCCTTGCCCACGCCTCCTACATGTTGGGATCGGAAAACGAAGCCGTGGTGGTCGATCCCCAGCGGGATGTTGATCTGTATCTGAAGGCTGCGGAAGATCACGGCCTGACTATCCGGCACATCCTGGAGACTCACTTGCACGCCGACTTTGTCTCCGGACACAAGGAACTGGCTGCGCGCACCGGCGCGCAAATCTATTTCGGAGCCAGCGCCGGCGCAACCTTTCCCCATGTCGCCGGTTCGCGACGGCTTCGACCTCCGTTTCGGCAAGGTTCGGATCAGAGTTCTGGAAACTCCCGGACACACGCTGGAAAGTATTTGCCTGGTGGTCACCGACGATGAAAAGGCGCAAAAGCCCTGGGCAGTGCTTACCGGAGATACGCTGTTCATCGGAGATGTTGGCCGTCCTGATCTCTCGCGAGATCACACGCCGGAGCAGTTGGCCGGCATGCTCTATGACAGTCTGCACAATAAGGTTTTGAAGTTGCCCGACGCAGTTCTGGTGTATCCGGCGCACGGGGCTGGTTCGCTGTGCGGACGCAACATGCGGGCCGAGCGATCTTCCACCATCGGTACCGAGCGTCTTACCAACTACGCCCTGCAAATCGGCAGCCGCGATGAATTCATTAAACAGCTGACCAGCAACCTGCCCACCCGTCCTGACTATTTTCTGCAGGACGCGGAGATCAATCGCGGCGGAGCTCCCGCGCTCGCAGACATGGCCGAATTGAAGGCAATCTCCCCTGCCGAGCTGAAAGGATTGCTCGGAGAGGGTGTAATTGCACTGGATATCCGTCCGGGAGATCAATTCGCGGCGGGCCATGTGCCGGACTCGATAAACATTGCGCTCTCCGGACAATTCGCTACCTGGGCGGGAACCATTCTTGGCCTGTCATCGAATCCCGTTCTTATCGCTGATTCGACGGAGCAACTCGCGGAGGCGCGCCTTCGCCTGGCGCGCGTCGGCATTGAAGCGGAGCGAGGATATCTGCAAGGTGGTGTCGCAGGATGGAGCCAGGCCGGGTTTGATCTGGCCAGGCTTCCGGAGATTACGCCTCCGGAGTTACGTCGCCGCCTGTCAGAAAATACGATTAACGCCCTCGACGTCCGCCGCGAAGGCGAATGGACGGCGGGTCACGTAGCGGGAGCTGCCTGGTGGCCGCTCGATCGCTTCCGGGTTGCGCCTCCCGAGGTTGATCTCGATATCCCGCTGGCAGTGCACTGTCAGAGCGGATACCGCAGCATGATCGCCTGCAGCCTGCTGCAACGGGCAGGTTTTAAAAACGTCATGAATGTCAGCGGCGGATTCGCTGCCTGGCAGGAGGCGCAATTGCCGGTCGAAAAGGGTTCTGCGGTCGAGGCTTGACGTTTTCAGTGGCGGATCGCGCCACTGCGGCCAGGAGCTTTTAACCGCGAAGGTCGCGAAGAATATCAAAGTGCGCGAAGAAGTCCTGAACATCAGAGCCAATCCTGATGTGAGGTTGTTCCGCCGTACCTAGTAGAATGCAGCTACCAATTCAATGATCAATCTCGCCGACGTCAAAGCCGCTCTCGACCGGGTTCGCCAATCGATCTATCTTTCGCCGTGCACCATCTCCGCGACGTTTTCTCAGCTCACCGGCAACACGATCTACCTGAAGCTCGACAATTTGCAGAGGACTGGCGCATTCAAAGAGCGCGGCGCGCTCAACAAGCTGCTCACTCTGACCAGGGAAGAGCGCGATCAGGGAGTCATTGCCGCATCGGCAGGGAATCACGCTCAGGGACTGGCTTATCACGCTGGTAAGCGCGGGATCCATGCACAGATTTGCATGCCGCTAACCACCCCCCTTATCAAGGTGTCGGCCACCAAAGCCTATGGTGCCGACGTCGTTCTCCACGGCGCCAATTACGACGAGGCCTGTGAAGAAGCCATCCGCCGCGGTAATCAGCAGCATCTGACGTTCATCCATCCATTTGACGATGATGCGGTGATCGCCGGGCAGGGAACTCTCGGACTTGAAATGCTGCAGCAGCATCCCGAAATTGAAGCGGTCGTCGTTCCCATCGGCGGCGGCGGCCTGATCGGCGGTATTGCCTGCGCCATCAAGGAAACGAATCCGAAGGTTCAAGTGGTTGGAGTGCAGACTTCGCGCTTGCCTTCGATGAAGGCGGCAGTGGCCGAGGGCAAGCCGGTTACGATCCCTGCCGCGGCAACCATCGCGGACGGCATTGCGGTGCGTCGCGCCGGCGATCGCACTCTGCCTCTGGTTCAGAAATACGTGGACCAGATCGTCACCGTCGACGAAGAAGAAATTGCCAACGCGATCCTGCTGCTGCTGGAGCGCGAAAAAACCATGGCGGAAGGCGCCGGAGCCGCTGCCATCGCCGCCATGGTCAATCACAAGATCGAGATGTCGGGAAAGAAGATTGCCGTGCTGGTCTGCGGCGGCAACATCGACGTGACCCTGCTCTCCCGAATCATCGAACGCGGCCTGGTGAAAGACGGCCGCCTGGTACGATTGCGTGTCCATCTTCCTGACTATCCCGGCGCCCTGCATCGCCTGACTGGAATTCTGGCCGACCACCGCGCCAACATCGTAGAAACCTCCTACGACCGCACCTACTACGGCGTCAACCTGGGAGAGACCGCCATCGACATCACGATGGAAACTCGCGGACCCGAGCAGATTGCCGAATTGCTCGCTGCGCTTGCCGCAGCCGGCTATTCCCACGAAAGAATTCTGTAAATCTCGATGTCCGAAATGTGGACGCTCGCGCCCACACATTTTCCCGAAATCATCCTGTCAATTCAAAAGGCAAATAAGTACAATAGGGAACTTTGATTGGAGAACCGCAAATGCCCAAAGCTCGGCTGGCATTTTCTCTTGCGTTTTTCTTCCTGACGGCTGCACTTCTCTCCCGCAACGCGCTGGCTTTCCAGGGCGCGGCACCCACTCGTCTTCAGAGCGAGGGAATGACCGAACCGCTGGGAATCGACATCACGCATCCCCGGCTGTCCTGGCAGCTCCAGGATTCGCGGCGCGGCGCACGGCAGACCGCTTATGAAGTCCGCGTGGCGGCTTCGGCCGAGGCGCTGTCGCAGGATCACGCCGATGTGTGGGATAGCGGCAAGGTCGGCTCCGATCAATCGGTGAACGTTCCCTATGGCGGCCCATCGCCTGAATCGCGCCGCCGCTACTACTGGCAGGTGCGGGTCTGGGATGCGCAGGGCCAGCCTTCGCCGTATAGCGCCGCCACCTGGTGGGAGATGGGGCTTCTGTCTTCTCAGGACTGGAAAGCCAGGTGGATTACCCGCGACATGCCGTTGGAGCGCGGAGACTACGAGTCCGCTCCCAAATGGATCTGGGCAGACAATGGCAATGCTCTGACCAACGCGACGCCGGGGAAACATGATTTCCGCTTCCATTTTGATCTGAAGGGAAAGCCCAGGGCTGCCACGCTTTTCATCACCGCCAAAGACAACGTCGCCGCCTGGGTGAATGGCAGGCAGGTTGTTCTTGAGTCTCCCATGGGGAATTTCGGGCGGGCGCGCGATCCGTGGGGATACTTCCGCGTCATTCCTGTGGGTAAACTCCTGGGCGCCGGCGCCAATTCGCTGGCTGCCGAAGCGATTGTCCAGGAGGATCACGAACATCCTCCGCAGGCTGGCTTCATCGCAATGCTCCGGGTCGAGATGGCGGATGGCAAAATCGAGCGATTCATTTCCGGACCAGAATGGAAAGCCGGACCAGAGCAGACGGGCGATGCGTGGGTTGGGCAAAAATTTGACGACTCCTCGTGGCCCAGCGCGGTCGTGATCGCGGAAGTTGGCCAGGCGCCTTTGGGAACTCCGTGGCCGGCGCAGCCAGTGAATCTGCTGCGAAAAAATTTCAGCCTCGCCAGGACCGTTCGCAGCGCGCGAATTTATTCGACTGCGTTAGGGACCTACCAGCTTTACTTGAACGGTCAGCGCGTGGGAAACGATATCCTCGCTCCTGGCTGGACCGACTATCGCAAACGAATCGTTTATCAGGTCTACGACGTTACTTCGCAGGTTCGATCGGGCGCGAACGCTATTGGCGCGATTCTGGGCGGAGGGTGGTACGCCGACGGCCTCGGCTGGTTGCAGACCCGCTACAATTTCGGTCCGCCGCCGGTCCGGCTGCTGGTGCAGCTCGAAGTCGAATACTCCGACGGCACTCGCGATTCTGTCGTAAGCGACGAAACCTGGAAAGCGACCCAGTCTCCCATCCTCGCTTCCGAAATCTACAACGGCGAAAATTACGATGCCCGGCTGGAGCAGAAGGGCTGGGACCAGCCGTCATTTTCTGATGGGCGCTGGGGTGCGGTTGTGGCCGCAGCCGTTCCTGCGGCTCCGCTGGTAGCGCAGGATTTCCAGCCGATCCGGATCAACGAAACTCTTAAGCCGAAGACAGTCACAAACCCCAGGCCTGGAGTCTTCGTCTTCGATCTCGGCCAGAACATGGTTGGCTGGGCGCGGCTGCACGTTGCGGGCAAGGCGGGTGCCAGGGTTCAAATCCGCTTTGGTGAGGTTCTCAAGCCAAACGGAGAGCTCTATACAGAAAATTTGCGGACGGCAGAAGCTACCGATTCATACATTTTGCGTGGAAAGGGACCCGAATCGTATGAGCCGCATTTTACCTTCCACGGTTTCCGCTACGTAGAACTCACCGGCTATCCGGGAACGCCAGCGAAGGACGCAGTCGAGGGAATTGTCTTTTACACCGACGCGCCCTTCACCATTCAGTTCAAAACCGCGAATGAAACTGTGAACCAGCTGTGGAGCAATATTCTGTGGGGCCAGCGCGGAAATTTTCTGAGTGTACCCACCGACTGCCCGCAGCGAGATGAGCGCCTCGGCTGGATGGGCGATGCCGAAGTTTTCTGGCGCACCGCGTCATTCAATGCCAACCTGGCCGCCTTCTCCCACAAATTCACCACCGACATTCGCGACGCGCAGAGTTCAACCGGCGCCTTCACCGACGTCTCACCGCGAGTTGGTCCTACCGGCGACAGCGTTGCGGGTTGGGCCGATGCCGGCGTGATCATTCCATGGTCGGCCTACGTGCAGTTTCGCGATACCCGCATCCTGGAAGAAAACTGGGGCGCGATGGAAAAGTGGATGGAGCACGTTTCGGGTGCCAATCCGAATTACCTCTGGTCAAAGGAACGCGGCAACGACTACGGAGACTGGCTGGCAATTGGCAGCACGACGTCGAAAGATCTGATTGCCACCGCCTACTGGGCTCATGACGCCTCACTAATGATGCGAATTGCGCAGGTGCTGGATCAGCCAGCCGACGAGCAGAAATACAGGGAAGTATTCGAGAAGGTCCGGGCGGCCTTCAATCAGGAGTTTGTGAAGCCCGACGGCACAGTTGGAACGGGCAGCCAGACCAGCTACGTGCTGGCGCTGCATATGGGTCTGCTGTCGCCCGCGCAACGCGCCATCGCGGCGGACAAACTTGTCGAGGACATCAAGGACGCATGACTGGCACTTGACCACCGGTTTCCTCGGCACTCCTTATCTGATGATCGAGCTGAGCAACAGCGGCCACAGTGATGTTGCTTACAGGCTGCTGCTGCAGAACACCTATCCTTCCTGGGGATACATGATCGAGCACGGCGCAACCACGATGTGGGAGCGTTGGAATGGCGATCAGATGATGGGCGATCCGTCCATGAATTCCTACAATCACTACGCCTACGGCGCGGTGGCCGAGTGGCTCTACCGCTACGCGGCCGGGATCGACGAGTCCGCGGACGATCCCGGATTCCATCGCATCGTTCTGCATCCGCAATTCGATGCCAGCCTCGGCGAAACCAAAGCAACTTACGATTCTTCGTATGGACCGATAACCTCAAACTGGAAAGCTGACGGAAGCACTATCAGGTGGGACGTTGTGATTCCGGCGAATACCACAGCTCTGCTTTCTTTCCCCAGCGACGTAACCACCCAGATCCAGGAAGGCGGCAAGGATGTTCGTCAGAGCGCGGGAGTGTCGCTGATGCTCAAAGACGATCACCACGCCGTCTACGAAGCAGGGGCAGGATCGTACAGCTTCACCGTACAACGCTAAGCCAAAATGAAATGAGAAAGAGTGGTGCCTGTAGAGACGCAGCTTTGCCACCTCTGGCGCGCGCATTCTGGATAGTAGCCAATGTGCCCCAGGGCGGTTCCGCAACCAGAAATCTGCCCACCGGATGAGCGTCATGCTGCGCCTGGCGAAGCATCCTGCGTGGCGCTGATCCCTGCTCCAGCTTTCGTCCATCGGCTGGTAAGTCATTGTTTTAATGCCGCTTGCGCCATTTTGACTGTAGAATTTCTAACTGTTTCAAGGACAGGTACACTGACTGCCAGCCGGTCTTGAAAATATGCGCGAAAATGCAGTCATCCTGAGGGAATTCAGTCCGGAAGCATCCTGCGCGCAACGTACCAGGTGCGGGCAAACTGCCTATCCGCTCCGCGCCAGACGCTTCGCAAGCTCAGCATAACGCCGGTTGCAGTTTGAAACTGAGCCATACCCGGGAACCCTCTGCCTTGGCGTTCCGCGGTCACCCAAGTTAAGGTGAACAATCCGCCAGCCTCGAGATGGCATCTGAGGTGTTCCGGGACGGTTCCAAAGAACAACATGGAAAAACGGCGCGCAACCATCAAGAAGTTGACGATCCCCGAGCTCTTGAAGCCGCACGTCGGCGCGCTCACGTTTGGATTCATCGCGGTGGTGGGCGAGGGAGTTGCGAATCTGCTGGAGCCGTGGCCCCTCAAGATCGTACTCGACAGCGTGCTGCGGTCGCGCTCGATGAATGGCTGGTTGAATCATGCCATTCAGTCGACGGTGGGCGATGACAAGCTCGCCGTCTTGAAATTCGCTTGCGCCGCGGTGCTGGGAATCGCCATCCTCGACGCTGTCAGTTCATACACGGAGAAATATCTAACCACCAGCGTCGGACAGTGGGTGACGCACGACCTGCGGCGCACTCTGTACTCCCGCATCCAGCGGCTGTCTTTGGCCTATCACGACCAGAAACGCAGCGGTGATCTTCTCAGCCGGGTCACCAGCGACGTCGAAGCCATTCAAAGTTTTATCAATACCGCACTGCTGAGCGCGCTGGTGAACCTGATCACGCTGGTCGGCATGATCGGTGTCATGTTTTATCTGAACTGGCGCTTCACGCTGATTGCATTATCGGTTGCGCCGGTTCTGTTCCTGGTGGTTTATACCTACACCCGCCGCATCAAGCGCGCTTCGAGGGAAGTAAGAAAGAAAGAGGGCGAAATCGTTTCGGTTATCGAGGAAGTTCTTTCCTCGATTCGGGTGGTAAAAGCATTTGCACGCGAGGACTACGAGCGCCGGCGGCTTGAGGAAGAAAGCCTGGAGAGCGTTGAAATCGGCCTGCGGGCGCGCGGTCTGAAGGCAAAGCTTTCTCCCATTGTGGACATCATTGTCGCAGTCGGCACCTGTCTGGTGCTGTGGTTCGGCGCCCGCCTGGTTCTTGGCGGCTCTCTTTCTCCCGGCTCGCTGGTCGTCTTCATTCTGTATTTGGGCAAGATGTACAAACCCATGCAGGAGCTCTCCAAGATGACCGATGCGTACTCAAAAGCGCTGGTTGGATACGAGCGCATCCAGGAGGTCCTCGAAACAGATAAAGAAGTTAAGGACCTTCCCGGCGCGACCCGTGCCCCTCGCTTTAAAGGAAAGATCGAATTTGATCATGTCGAGTTTTACTACGCTCAGGAGAATCCAATTCTCAAGGATGTAAGCCTGACCATCGAGGCGGGGCAGTTGGCCGCACTTGTGGGACCGACGGGCGCAGGCAAGACAACCATCATCAGTCTGATTCCGCGCTTCTACGATCCCATCTCCGGAGTAATCAAGATCGACGGAATCGACATAAAACAGTTCAGGCAAAAATCCCTGCGCCAGCAGCTCAGCTTTGTGCTGCAGGAAACAGTTTTGTTCCAGGCTCCAATCTGGCAGAACATCGCTTACGGAAAGCCCGAGGCCAGTCGGGCAGAGATACTTCGTGCGGCCGAGCAGGCGAACGCCCAGGAATTCATAGAGAAGTTGCCGGAAGGCTACGACACCATTCTGGGCGAGCGCGGTATGACTCTTTCGGGTGGTCAGCGCCAGCGCATCGCGATTGCCCGTGCCATCATTCGCGACACGCCAATCCTCATTCTCGATGAGCCAACTTCAGGCCTCGATGCCGCCTCAGAAAAGCTGGTATTCGAGGCGCTCGATCGCTTGATGGAAGGCAGAACCTCAATCGTGATCGCGCATCGGCTGTCGACCATCCGCCGCGCCGACGCAATTTTTGTGATCAGGGACGGAGCTATCGCCGAGAAGGGCACGCATGAGGAATTATTGAAGGCCGGTGGGCTCTACTCGGAGCTCGACATCCTGCAGCACAGAACCGAAGAAGACGACTTCGAAAAGACAGCGACCAGCTAAGCGGCACTCCGTGCGGAATGGGTCAGAGCTTGCTCAGTTCGGCGATGCGTTCCTGCAGCACCCTGGAAAATCCATCGACCTCGCCCTGAGAGTAGCCAGCGGATCGAAAGGCATCCTGAATCTGCGCCGCTGAAAGATGCGAAAGGACGTCTCCCATCCATTTGGCATCCTCGCGAGGAATGTGCCGGCCGATCCAACGCATCTGCATCCGGCGAATCAGGCCAGGGAGGTGAAAAAAGTAGATAAGAGCGGGCCGGGTGGGAACGTTGAAGTCGACGAATTCCGAACCTGCTTTGCTGATGAACCTCGAGCGACTATAAGACTTGAAGTTGCCCTTCCCCATCGCTGCGGTCCAGCTGTAACCGGTGGTGCCGAAACTCGCTCCCAGATCGCTTACCGCATAAATCCTGTGCGCGGGACTTGACTCTTCCTCATAGATCGCGTTGTTTTCATCCTTCAGATCCCAGCTGTTCATCAACGCCATCATCACCCGCAAACCGTTGAATTTCCGCGTGGCCGTAAACGGGTTGTGCTTCCACTTCCAGTTGCCTATTTTCTTTCGTCCCTTTGCGTGGCGTTCCAGGCGGACATTGGATATCGTCCCATCCTTTCCCGCGAGATTCTGACCGCGCTGCAGATGCGAAGGTAAGCCCTTTACGTCCAGCGAGGGCACGAAATAGTCTTCGTCGGCGTAATATCCGGCTGCCCACAGCAAATGTGCAGCCGCAGTCTCGGGCCTGGCTTCGACCCCCAATTTCGCGGTCCACTTCGTGCCTTCCTGGTCGCGAACATAAAATTTCGGATTCGTCCCGGCGTGATCCTCATCGACGAAATCCATCGATCGGGAGGGTAAGTGCTGCTCTCCGCCGGAGCCGTAAAGAAGATTGCGTGATCCGATGTCGGCTGGCTCGCGCCACAGGACGGCACCTTCATCCTGCTGTGCCGTTGGCTCGGCTGCCGGACCTTCCCCACTCCACGCAGGCGGAGACGCGATAAGGATCGCGATACAGGTCAAAAACAACGTCCGGCGCCTCTGCGGCATCCTCAATGTTTCACGATGAGACCGAACGTCCAGATCACCGGCCGAATGTTTGCCAGCCTGACCACTGCGCCGAGATTGGGACTTCGCAAGAGTTGGCACGCTGTTTAGGGCAAAGCACGACTGACTATAGATGCCGCCACAGGTCCGTGTGGTAGCCTGGGGTCCCTGAAAATGATAACGTCGCAGACGCCGGTTTAAAGGCCTGCGAACTTTCGGGCAACTTTAAGGAGAGTCATTGAAGCTTCTGACACAGCCGGGCGATGGCGTTGCGCCTTTGGTCAAAGCAATCGAGAAGGCCAGGAGCAGGGTGGAGATCGTGATCTTCCGCTTTGACCGGATTGAAATCGAACGCGCTCTTGCAGAGGCCGTGAAGCGCGGAGTCTTCGTCCACGCTCTGATCGCCTTTACCAATCGCGGCGGAGAAAAGAACTTGCGCAAGCTGGAGATGCGCTTCCTGGCCGCCGGAATCACCGTTGCGCGCACCTCGAACGACCTGGTTCGCTATCACGGCAAAATGCTGGTGGTGGACCGCAAGCAACTTTATGTCCTGGCATTCAATCTCACCCGCCTGGACATCGACCACAGTCGAAGCTTCGGCATCATTACCACCAATCGACAGCTGGTTCAGGAGGCCGCCAGGCTCTTCGAAAAAGATACCAAGCGGCAGCCGTACACTCCCGGTTGTCCGAGGTTTCTGGTAAGCCCGCTAAACGCACGTAAGCAGCTCACCGCTTTTATTCAGGGGGCGAAGAAGCAGTTGCTGATCTACGACATGAAGATCGCCGACCGCGCCATGACCCGTCTGCTGGAAGAGCGCGCCAAAGCCGGTGTGGAAGTCAGAATCATTGGCAAGCTCACCCGCAAGACTGCCGGGCTGGCGGTGCGAAAGCTGAACAGATTGCGCCTGCACACCCGGACCATCATCCGTGACGGTCATCAAATGTTCATTGGCAGTCAGAGCCTGCGAGAACTGGAACTGGACGCGCGCCGCGAAATTGGCATCATTTTGCCTGATCGCAAGGTCATCAATTCAGTCCTCAAGGTATTCGAAACGGACTGGGAGTCGGCGGCAGCCCGGCCCAATGAGGCCACGGTCGAACCACCGAGCACGACCGCGGCGAAAGCCGCCAAGAGAGTCGCAAAGAGTATTGCCAGGGACCTTCCGCCCGTGGGCCCCGTGGTCGAGCGAATCATAAAAGAGGTCGCCGACGACGACTCTGTTATCGACATCGATCATAAGGAAGTGCAAACCGCAGTCCGGGATGCGGTGAGAGACGCCGTCAAAGAGGCCGTCGAAGGAGTGATGGGGGAAGCTACCGGCGGGAAGGAAACAGCAGGAAAATGATTTCCCCAGCCCCTTAACGCGTTTGCACCCGCCGCATCTAAGTTGGGCGAGGTGACTGTGAGCGCACTCACGCGAGTCGTCGTGGCAGGGTGGCTGCTGGGTACGGCATTCACTGTCCAGAGCGCGGCGCATCAAAATGATGCTGTAAATCAGGACTCTCGAGTCATTGAGGATTTCAGCAAGCGAGTGGATGACTACGCAGCTTTGCGCAAGCGCGCGCAGGCAGGCTTGCCGGTTCCAAAACAAGGGTCAGCTGCACATATCAAGCAGCATCAGAAATCTCTCGAGCATAAGATTCGCGCCGAGCGTCCTCAGGCCATGCAGGGGGATGTTTTCAACCCCGCTATCAGCGCGCTTTTAAAAAAACTCATGGCGGCGACGTTCGAGAGCAGCCGCGGCAGCGAGATTCGTGCCAGCCTGCGTCATGCCGAACCGGTACGCGGCCTCTCGCTGAAGGTTAATCAGGCATACCCGCCAGCGTTGGCTCTTCAATCCACTCCCCCGACACTGTTGCTCGATCTACCCAGGCTTCCTCCGGACATCGAGTACCGCATCGTGGGGCGGGAACTTATTCTTTTGGATGCGGCGGCCAACTTGATCATCGACCTTCTACCCGATGCCTTGCCGGCATCTCCGAGTGAGCGCTGAATCAATGAAAATTCGTTTACACATTGTCCTTGTCCTTCTGGCGTGCTTTGCGCTGACCGGATGCATTACAAGGACCTCGCCGCAGGAACTTCCAGCGACTTCGACTCCGTCTCAGATGGGCTCCCAGCCAGCCGTAGATCTTCCTCTGAAGCCGAAGTCAGTTCGATTCGCGGTGATCGGGGATAGCGGCACCGGTGACCGTGCACAGTTCGAGGTGGCGCGGGAAATGGAAGTCTATCGCAAGGCAGTGGACTTCACTTTCGTCCTGATGCTGGGCGACAACATTTATGGCGGTGACCGCCCAGCCGATTTCGCCAGAAAATTTGAAGAACCTTACAAGCCTTTGCTGGATGCGGGGGTTAATTTTTACGCCTCTCTCGGCAACCACGACAACCCCGATCAGAGCCATTACAAGTTCTTCAACATGGGCGGGAAGAGGTACTACAGTTTTAAGAAAAACGATGTTGCATTCTTTGTACTCGATAGCACCTACATGAATCCGACGCAGCTCAGCTGGCTTGAAGGTCAACTGCGAGACTCCAGTGCGACGTGGAAAATCTGTTACTTCCACCACCCACTGTATTCCCACGCGAGGTTTCACGGATCAGACCTCGACTTGCGCTCGGTGCTGACACCCTTGTTTGAGAAATATGGCGTAAACGCGGTCTTTTCCGGTCACGAGCACGTGTACGAGAGACTGAAGCCGCAGGACAATATTTACTACTTTATTCTGGGAAATTCCGGTCAGCTGCGATATCACAACCTCCGCCGCTCCGATCAAACGCAGGTGGGTTACGATTCCGACCGGGGCTTCATGGTGGTCGAAGTCGACGGCGACCAACTCTCCTTCCAGACTATCTCGAGGACCGGCGCCACAATCGACTCCGGCGTGCTGCAGAAACAACCCCAACCGTCAAAACCGGAGAAGCCGTCAAGTTCGAATTCTCCTGGCGGCAGCTAATCTGAGTCTTTGTGCTCCCTTCATGGCGTCATGCTGAGCTTGCGCAGCATCCTGCTCGGAGGGGATGGGCGTTTTGCAGGAGCCTGCGGCAATACGCGCAGGATTCTTCGACTGAAACTCATCATGATGACTGCATTTCCGCGATTTATTTTCAAATCAAGCCACAACCAGTTGATCTGACCGGGTAGAAAGAACGGTCGGTGGAAGGATTCACCCGGCTGCGTTCATTCCTGGAAAAGTCGTTCGTGCTCGTTAGTGGAAAAGTACAACAGGCGGGCGCTCAGTTCGGATTTAAATGATGCCGGGAGGGGGAGTTGAACCCCCAAGACCCCGAAGGTCGGCGGATTTTGAGTTCACAGGTGGGTGTTGTACCGCTATCAAAATTCTCTACCCTACTCCTCTTTTTAACGGACCACAAATCGGTCAATCTGATCCGATCTGCCTGGAAATGATTGGTTTTGAATATGGAACTACTACAGTTTTACTACAGTGGATTTTGGTCGCATATGTCAGCTCTCGAAAAGTCCTGGTGGACGGTAAAGGCGCACTGAGTGGTACCAGGGCGAAAGCGTCGGGTATAATCCTTGCCGCTCGAGCCTGGACAGCCTGAAAAGCGGCGTGGGAGTGTGATCAACAATGAGAATTGCCCATCGAAGTGCGATGGCGGGTCTTTTCGCTATCTTCGTTTCGTTCTCTGCAGTTTGTGTTGTGGGCGGCCAGGACGACGCGATGTTACGTAAGCGTTTCACCAACCAGGACATCATCGAGATGGCGAAGCTGGGCCTGTCCGACGAGGTGATCATCGCAAAGATTCGCCAGGCCTACGAGGCTGGAGCGGACGCAGTCAGCTTTGATACCAGCGTGGGCGGATTGAGGTCGCTCAAAGCTGCAGGCGTTCCCGACTCGGTCATTAAAGTGATGATCAACCCCGCTCCGCCACCGGCACCGGTAATCGCGGGTGCGAGCCCGATCTCGGTGGATCCAAACCTCCCCCCGCCAGAGGTGGGCGTGTACTGGCGCGATCAAGGCAGGTTTATGCGGATTCAGGGCCAGGCGGTGACCAACACCAAGACGGGCGGTAAGGCTGGCAGTCTTTTTACGAACGGGCTGCGGAATCAGCACTGGGACGCGACAATTGAAGGGCACATGTCCAGGAATATTATTCGCGACCGCCAGCCAATTTTTTACCTGTACGTTCCCGATGGAAACGACTCATCGGACTACGTGTTGATCAAGCTCAACAAGAAAAGCGATCATCGGGAGTTCCAGATCGGTTCCTTCGGCGGCATTACGGGCGGCAAGTCCGGCGTGCAGAAGGAGAAGGAAATTCCATTCCGCGCCGAGCACGTCGGGATCAGGATGTACAAAGTCACGCTGTCGGAGGAAAACCTGAAGCCGGGGGAATACGCGTTCTTCATGGGCACGGGCCAGAGCAACACCATGGCGGGCGCTCATGGCGGCAACCGGTCCGGAGGATCGGCCTCTGGAAGGGTTTGGGATTTTACAATTCCGGAGTAAGTCAGAATTGGATATTCGCCAGTATCCAGAAAAGAGATCGCGCACGACGACCAACAAGGTTAGGTCGGAATTGAAACAACGGCTTTGCTATGGTTCCCCCTTTCTGGACATGGAGACGGAACTGCGACCGGCATCTTCCAGATGATAGTGCGGATGGCGCGTGTCAGTCTGCCTTCAGCACTCCTCGCCGACATGGAAGCATCACAGAGGCAGGAGTGACCTGCCCACAAAAACTAATCAGGGCTAATTGAACCGTGAGGCTGTGCCTTTGGCAGCCCCTCGAGAGTCAAGAATTTCGCCGACTTTTTCCCAAACTTGCCGAACGTAATATCCGCAAGGGTTTCGTTGAGGATCAAGAATATGAGAGGCCTTCCGCACCTGCCAGCAGAATTGGCCTGTGGCGCTCTCTTCGAAGTTGGTTACTCTTTCGGCTGGAGAGTCTCGGAATTGCTGAACCTTCGAGTCGATCAAGTTGATCTGCTCAACCGGACCATCTCGCTCCATCCGGGCGAAACCAAAAACGATGACGGGCGGGTAGTCATCATGACGGAACCCGTGCATCAGCTCCTCACCTAGTGCGCCCTGGGCAAGAATCCAGAAGATTTTGTGTTCACTCCCAACAATCGTAAGAGGGTTCGAGATTTTCGGGGTGCTTGGGAGTCAATTTGCAAAGGGGCCGGAGTACCTGAGCGGTTATTTCACGACCTGCGCAGGACAGCTGTTCGGAACATGGTTCGAGCGGGGATTCCCGAGCAAGTAGCTATGCAGATCAGCGGACACAAGACGAGAGCGATCTTTGACCGCTACCACATCTCAGTGAGAGTGATTTACGCCAGGCCGCCGTGGCAATGGATGAACATCGCCGAAAGATAGTGGCCCTTTCACCGGATTCGAACGCCCAAGTCCCTGCCACCAATACGAGCAGCACCCGATCACGTTCCGTGCAATGAGAACACTTGCGAAACGGGTGGGGCTCCAGGGAGTGGCGGCCATGTCCCGCCCACCCAGGATGTTCCCGTGCAAGGGAAGTAGCTTCTCGCTTCAGGACGCGGTATCGACGAAGCCGACTCCAACGCCGGCTCAGAATCTGGACTGGACGCTGACATCAGGCGGGCGAGACGATTGCTGCCACGGCATTGCAGAACTGATCGATCTCCCGCGTCGACGTGTAAACGTTGGGGCTGACGCGAATACCGTTGAGGCTGGGCGCGGAGATGGGTGTAACCAGGATGTTGTATTTTCTGAGGAGCTCATCACTCAGCTTTCCGGGATCCATGACTTCGAAATGAATGGTGCCGAATGCGCCTGACTGGTTCGGTTCCGCGCCGACCAGCATTCGGGCGCCGGGAAGTTGGCTCAAGCGCTCGGCCCAGCGTTGCTTCAAGTACCGAAGGCGCGCGAATTTTCGCTCCGCGCCGATCTGCTCGTGGAACTCCAGCGCTTGCAGAGTTGCATTATGTATGGCCGCCGGGTGAGTGCCGATTTCTTCGAACTTGCGGATATTCTTGTCCATCGATTCCGGCGCGGCCATCAGTGCCCAGTGTTTTTCTATGCGGTTCTTTCGAACATATAACATGCCGGTACCAATCGGCGCCGAAAGCCACTTGTGAAGGCTGGCGCCGTAGAAATCACAATCGATATCGGAGAACGTGAAGGGCACATGAGCAAAAGCATGCGCTCCGTCCACAATACTGGTGATGCCCCGTGCCCTCGCCAACGCGCAGATCTCTCTGATGGGAAATATCTGGCCCGTCATGAACACGACTTGCGACACGTGAATGACGCGGGTGCGCGGCGTGATTGCCTGCTCGAACAAGCGCACTAGATCCGCGGGATCACGCACCGGCACGGCGAAATCGAGTTGCTTCAGCACCATTTTGTCGCGGCGTTCCCGCTGTTGCCACGTGGTAATCATGCGGGGGTAGTCTTGGCTGGTGGTGAGGACTTCGTCTCCGGGCTGGAGTTCGAGGCCAAACTGAGCGATCTGGAGCGATTCGCTCGCGTTCCGCGTGATGGCAATGCATTCGGGGTCGGCATTCCATATACGCGCGAGGTTTTTGCGAACGTCTTCGATCCCCGGTTCCAAATCGTGCCACATGCGATAGCTCGGGAGCAGGTTGCTGTAACGTATGGCGTCGATTTCGGCGTCGAGGACGACGGTGGGAGTTGGGGCAACCCCGCCATTGTTGAGGTTTAGAATTTTCGGATCGCGGACGTACGCGCTGCGGATCTTATTCCAGAAGCTCTCGTCGTCAGCCAAATCTTCCGGGGAGACGCCGGCATAGGCACGGTTCAGGGCGGCAGCCAGTACTATGGCCTTTGCTCCGCGCAGAAAATCGCGGCGATTCACTTCCGCGGGCATGTCTGTAAACTCCCGGCAACGGTTTTGAATTCCAAGCCTACATCACGCGGACAGGTCCAATCGCCCGCCTGGTGCTTTTGCTTACTTCACCGTCTCTGGCGGCACGCCTGGCTCCGTTGTCACTTTTGACTCCGTCTCCACCAGACGCACGCCTTGACTCTTGCTGCCCGTGACGTGAACCGATCCCACGCGTGACTGCCTCACCGTAACACCCTCTGCATCGTTCAGGAACAGCACGGGCTGGTCAGAACCAGGTGCTGCGTCAATCCTCATGTCCGAGAGCAGCAGGTCCTTTACCTGGTCTATCATGAGCCCTGACTTCCAGGTGGCCGAGTGCGGCTCTTCCCAGTGAATCTCTACATCCTTCATAGCGACGTCACGCGCATATTTTAGCGTCATCGCTGCCGTCGTGCTCTCAAATGGCGCTTCCGCTCCGTGGGACACAAACAGCCGGACATGGTTGAGCCGAATCCCGTCGAGCCAACTGTTCGGGTGGCCTTGCATCGCGGATGTCCCCTGGCCATGCGCGATCACATTCTCGATCGTGACGTTGCGGATGATCCCCGCTGCTGGCTCAGTGGTGCGCTTCGTGCCGTCCACTTCGCTGCGTCGCTTGATGTTGAAGTGAATCGGGTCGCCATCGCCCCACCAAAACCAGTCAAAGCGCCGGGTGTCAATCGTCACGTTCGAAACCAACACGTCTTCCACGATGCCGCCATCGAACACCATGAAGGCCAGGCCGCGGTTCGAGTTTGTAATGGTGACATTGCTAATGGTCACATGCCGGACCGCGTTGCTGTTCCCGTCGCAAAACTTGATCGCGCTCGAGGACGATGAAAGCCGGCTGTTGGTCACCGTCACGTTCTCCGTGGGCAGTACAGGGCCCCAATTGTCGGTCGAGTAGAAAACAATCGCGTCATCACCGGTCTCAATCGTTGAGTTCGAAATGTGCACATCCTCGCAGCCATCCGGATCGATGCCATCGGCCCACACGCCCTCTTTCTGGCTCGAGTAGATGTACACACCATCAATCACCAGCCGCTTGCAGGCGTACGGATTGATGGTCCAGCTTCGTGACCGCAGCAACTTCAACCCCGAAATCCGCACGTCCACGCAGCGCAACAACAGCACCATGCGCGGATATACCGTCTCCTTGGGATAGCCCGTAGGAAACGGCCGCACCAACGGCTTTCCGGCTGCCTCCATCTGGCGCTGGTTCGACAGGATGTAGTGGTCGGTGATGTTGTTCGGACGCCACTCATAGGTCGACTGCCCATCGAGCGTCCCTGCGCCTTCGAGCGCGATATCGTGCAGATCCTCGCCATAAATCAGAGAGGCATTCTTGGCGCCGTCGTACTGGCGCGAGTCAAGCGTTGCGTAAATGGTCGCACCCGCTTCTACGAATAATCGCACGCCCGACCGCAGATGAAGCTGTCCCGACGTATAGTCCCCGGGCGGAACGTACACCTGGCCACCGCCTGCCTTGCCGCAGGCATCGATGGCTTTCTGGAGGGCCGGCCGAGCATCATCGCTCTTGCGCCCGGTAGCGCCATAGTCTTTGACATTGAAGACTGGCTGGCTTGCCGCCGTTTGACTCAAGACAGCCATCACAACTACGCTCGCAAACAAGATACTGATCCGACTTGGGCTCATCCAGCAATCATGCATCAATCCCCCTCACCCACAGCGTGTCGATTCTTGGTGACGCACCGCGCTGCCTACACTCTCCTTTGGAGCCGAAGAACAGGGGTTGCGAGCCCTCCGCGTTCCCCCTAACGGTCCACAAACGGCGTTCTGGGAAGTATCGGCTTCGACTGAAACGCCATCTAAATAAATAACGGGAACTCGGCAAGGCACCTTCATTTCCAGCACCATGATCGTGATAATGATGGCGATCACTCCGTCGCTGCCGTCGGCGCACGTGTCCCCTTGTAGCCGATGTGGTCGAGGTAGGCGTCGAAGAGCATGAAGACGATTCTAGCTGTGTGACTGAGACTTTAGATCCAGTGTCCTAACGCGGAGCTCGAACTGCACCCAACTCAATTCACGATGGTGCCTATTTCTCGACAAAATGTGCCCAACCTCATCGTCTCTCCTGGACGAACGGCTTCATGTTCGGCGAAGAATCGGAAACAGTCAGCAACCTGACTCCTCCGCTCACCATTGCAAACCTCCACGTATCGGACTTCTGTTCCTTAGCATTAAGGAGGACGACTCGTCCGAGACATTGCTCATTGAGTTGATAGGTTCCATGCAACAGGATGTCGTGAACGCCAGTCACTCCGACTACTGACCCCGCGAGCCTTACGATCCCAGCTCCGTCGTATACGACTACGGCAACGACATTCTGGCGTGTGGTGCGGTCCTGGGGATCGGGCGGAACAATTCTTACTGACGATACAAACCCGTAAGCTCCATTGAGCGAGCTTTGTATGCACCCTTCAGCTCGCGCAGTAGCCGGAACAACGCTTATGGCAGTCAATATCAGTGGTAGCGTGTACCGCTGCAGCAACATGTTAGAGTCTCCTTTGTCGAACGAATTCAGACAAGCTGCAATCGCGTTGCAAAGGCGGAAGCCCGTCATTTACGGTATAAGATCCCTGACCGACGGCTTGCCGTTCGTCAGATTCGTTGTAATCACCTGCAGGTTGATCCCGCGGTTCTGCAGATCACCAAACGTCAGCGGCTCTCCCTCTTTCTTCTCCGCGATCCTATCCAGATATCCCGCTAACCAGGGCACTAGTGCCGGAGCATCTCCGCCGCCAGATTCCCCCATTCCCGAACACACGCCCCATCGATGTTTCGGAATCGCCGCGGCCTGCCGTCCCACTCCCAAAATTGACCCCAGCATCAACCCAGTAACTCCAACCACCACCGCCAGTGCGAATCCTAGCCAGTGCAGCCACCCTGCTGATATCCCACACGCTACAAACGCTGTCCCCACCCCTGGTGCAATTCCGATCAACGCCGCCATTGGAAACTTTAGCAACGCTGTACATAAAATCGCGAGCCACTTTCTCGCACCTGACTTTCCCAACCCGTTAGGCGCTACCGCGTACAATCCACTCAGCGCCCGCTGCGGCTGGAATAGATGAAACAAGTTCGAGTGTTGTCCGTCCCGCGAAGTCCCTCCCAGCCAGCCCGGAAGTTTATCTACTTCCCCAAACGCATCCAATGTTCCGCACGCCCGCGCATACTCCGCGGCCGCGGCCACTGCCGCCGCAATCGCACCTGCTGATGTTCCCCCGATGCTCGAGAAATGATACTCCTTGCTCAGTTCGCTAATCGCCTTCGGGTACACCACGGCACTCGTCACTCCGCCCTTCATCACAAGGTCGCATTTTTTCCCTAGTCGCTTTGGTTCCATGGTTGCCCTCCGTGCTGCCCACGCTTGTTAACTTTATGCTTCAGTGATCGGGTAGAACTCATGTTGTCATCACTACTAGCCGACATCCCGACGGTACCAAGCCGGGTCGGATTCCCGACGTGAACGGTAAAGACTGTGTATTCTGCGGTCACACGGCGGTCGCCGAGAACCTAATCGAGGTAGTCGAACTGCAAATGCCCAGGAGTGAGTCGGGTAGTGTCCCCTTTTGTGCCAGTGATGAATGCCAAGCTCCGCGCAGTTGAAGCGCTCTCTCGGAGAACCAAAGCGGCTTGTCATGCCACAAACCATGTCATACGCTCAAACAATGAGTGAGAAAGATGGCATTACTGCTTCCTTGTTAATCATTATTGATGTCTGAATTTTGACGTGACCATTAAAAAAAGGCCGCACGAATTCAGCGGGTGTAGCCGTTGTAGCCTGGTGTAGCCCTCTCCGGATCTGTCTCGGAAGAGATCTTCTCAAGAAGAATATTGCGAGAGCCTACACTGGGCTACATGCCTACACGCGACCTGACATTCACCGAAAAGTGTGGAGACCAGCCGCGTAGGGGCAACTGACCGTCAGTATCTATAGAATGCTCAAAAACCTATCTTGAAAGGTGGGTAGGCTTGGTTTTTCGCGACCAAATATATTCGAAAGGGGGCGCAATTTGACCAATTCAGCCCCTAATCGCGACGCAGAACCTCGATGCACCCTGCCACCACTAAATCAGGAAGCTCTAGAGCCAAATATCAAGCGTGTGCGGATTGGTTTCTTGGGATTACGTATCTTTCTAATCAGCGGATTCGCTTAGCGCTCCTCACGAAGCTCAAGCTGCATCCGAGGCGGCGCTTGTCATCTGAACATCCTACTCAGTGACTTCGTTGCTTGGAGGGCTCGGTTCAGATACATTTAGGATGGAATTGCCAGGAAAATCAACCTTCAAATCCCTTTCGTTCGATGACTTTCGCGGGTTAGTCAGCGGTCTCGGCCTACATGAAACGTGACGCAAGTTTCGAGGGTGGGTCACTCAGGAGCGGTGCCAAGCTGGGAGGTTACGAAATCCGTGCCCTTGTGGGTGCCGGCGGGATGGGAGAAGTTTATCAGGCGCACGATGCGAAACTGAATCGCGACGTCGCCATCAAAGTTCTGCCGACAGCCTTCGTAAATAGTCGAGAACGGTTATCTCGTTTTCAACGCGAGGCGCGGATGCTAGCGGCTCTTAACCATCCCAACATCGCAATGATCTACGGGCTGGAGCAGTCCGAAGACACTCACTTTCTGGTCATGGAGCTTGTGGTTGGCCAGACGTTGGCCGCCCGACTGAGTGCGGGCCCGCTACGTGTAAAAGAGGTACTGGAAATAGGTATCCAGGTTTCGGACGCTCTTGATGCTGCTCACGCGCGAGGTATCATCCATCGCGACATCAAGCCCGCGAATATCGTTATCACCGAAAAAGGCAAAGCCAAGATTCTGGATTTTGGACTTGCGAAATCAGTGTATTTCGTCGACGCTGAAACAAACTCGTCTGCCCAGACCGTCAGCCGACAAGTACCCCTGAGCCATACCGATGCGCTGCTAGGCACGGTTCCGTACATGTCTCCGGAGCAGGTGCGCCGGGAAGCGACGGACGCCCGCAGCGATCTGTTCTCTCTCGGCCTTGTCCTCTACGAGATGGCCTCAGGATGCCGGGCGTTCAAAGGACGCAGCGACGGCATCATTCTGGATGCGATTCTTAATTGCACGCCGGAATCGCCCTCACTTCTGAATCGGTCCGTGCCCCCGCAGCTTGAGCAAATCATCAATCGGGCCATGGAGAAGGATCGGGCCTTGAGATATCAGACCGGTCGGGATATGAGCTCCGAGTTGCAGCGTTTGAAGCGTGACTTAGACTCAGGAATATCAGGAAGCTCGCACGGTACCCGTCCTATTCCTCGGACACACACCGGCTCTTACAAGACGCTAGGTTGGCTGGGAGGCGTGGTTGTCTTCGCCGGTCTGCTGTGGCTGGTCATGACTCTTGTCATTTCCCCTGCAATCCCTTCGCCGACTAGCTCTTATCCCATCACAAGCGACGGTCGACAGAAGGGTTTGCCTAACTCGCTTCTACCCGATTGTAACGGACGGCGCTCGTCTCTATTTCACCGAAACAGGAAGAGGTGTCCTCCGATTCGCCCATGTCTCGACCGCAGGCAGCGAGACCACTCTTGTCGACACACCCTTCCGTTTCCCTCGTATGGCTGACATTTCGCCCGATCACGCTCACCTACTGGTAGTGGGTTTTGATGGTTCGGAATCAGAATCTTCCCTCTGGGCAATGCCCACGTTAGGTGGAACGCCACGGCGCATTGGAGAGATCAAGGCTCATGATGCGACCTGGACTCCTGCCGGAGACATCGTGTACGCCAGTGGTACCGGAATTTATTGGTCGAGTTCGGATGGAAGTGGAACTCGTAAAATAGTCACAGTAGCAGGCACCCCCTTTTGGCTACGGGCGTCCCGTGATGGTCGCGTGGTAAGGTTCACCGTACGGGATTCCGATACGGATGCCCTTTCTCTGTGGGAGGTCTCGTCCGACGGCGGCAATTTACATCCTCTGTTGCCTGTGGGGAACGAACCACGCATGGATTGTTGCGGAAACTGGAGTCCGGATGGGAAGTATTTTGTGTATCGATCATCGAGTAACGGACGGAGCAACATATGGGTGCTTCTGGATGGGTGGCATTTTGGGAGCTCTCAACGTCGACCTCGGCAGCTTACCGCGGGACCGATGAACTATTTGGCCCCTGTTTTCAGCGGAAACAGCGAGAAGCTGTTTGTGATAGGCGAACAACGGCGAGGCGAGTTGGTGCATTACGATACGGGGGCTCGCCAGTTTCTCCCTTACCTCTCAGGAATTTCTGCCGATCGCCTCGGGTTTTCCCGCGATGGGCAATGGGTGGCCTACGTCAATTGTCCAGATGGCACTCTATGGCGAAGCAAGGTGGACGGAACTCAAAAACAGCAACTGACCTTCCTGCCATTCACGGTGCACTTGCCCCGATGGTCCCCGGACGGAAAGAACATAGTCTTCGATGGCTCCAAGGACGGAAGAGCTAAGAAGATTTATATGATTTCTTCGGCGGGTGGGAATCCCGTGGAATTACTCCCCGGCAACCAACGGCAAGACGAGCCAAGTTGGTCAGCGGACGGTAACTCCATAGTCTTTACTAGTAGCGATCCCAAAGATAGGGCTGGCGCAATAACGAGGATCAACGTACTGGACGTAAGAACTCATGGCACCGAAGCACTTCCGGATTCGGCGGGACTGATTTCGCCCCGATGGTCACCCGATGGGCAATACATCGCAGCCACGACCATCGACTCCCAGAAATTGTTGTTGTTCGATACGAGGACGCAGAAGTGGAAGGAACTGGCGCATGTCGGAGTTGGGTACTTGTGCTGGGCGAAAGATAGCAAATATCTATATTTCGATACCTTCGGAAGTAGCCCTTCCATTTACAGGATTGGGATCCTCGATCGAGTCTTGGAAAAGGTTGTCGGCCTTGAGGACCTCCATCGCGTGTGGGGTCCTTATGGCCCATGGTTCGGACTGGCGCCGGACGACTCGCTACTCGTGACTCGGGATATTGGCAGCCAAGAGGTGTACGCCATCGAATGGCCTACACCGTAGTCAATGCGATACGAGTCGAAAATTCAGTCAGGTCGCAGCGGTATCCCCACCCCTCCCGCATAGAGAACCGCCTCACCCGCATTCAGACCGAGGTCATCTTCGATCTTTTCGTCGTCAAAAGCCGCAGTACAGAATGGAGCTAACCCGAGCCAGGTCGCGACCAGACAGAACGTCTGGCAAAAGTGCCCAGCCTCGAGCAGTATGACCCGATAGGCGCGGGAGTATCGATACCGCCATGTAACTCGAGCGAGCACGGTCGTCATGGCGAACAGCACCGAACAGTTCCTAGCCCAGTCCTGATGACCGCACAATCGAGGCAATCGATCTGCGACTTTCCCCGGCTTTAAGAGTTCTAAATGGTGCTGGTCTGCGCGATAGTGATATACGCCGCGTTCCAAACCTTCCACCTGGGAACACCACAGATAGACTTCCAGCGAATGTCGGGCACCCCCTGATGGGCTGGTCTTAACCGGCAGGCTCCCCAATCCTGGCCAGGAAACATGACCTGTGAAACCCCACGTAAGGCGAAGGAGAATGGAGAGTTGTTCGAGTGAAACTCTGCCCTCTCCAAAATGGCGATGTGTTCGGCGGCGAAGCAGGACTTCAGGCAGTTCGCCCCGGAGGTGCGCACTGGTATCCGGTAGGTCGATCCGGGGACGAGTTGGATAACGCTTTACGGAAGAAGGCGGAGGTTGCCGACGTACCAGTGCGCGGTTAAAACGAGCTTCGTCAATCGTAATCGGCTCAGTGTGAGTGTTCTTGGTGGCGAAGTGGAAGAAGCGCGCTTCCACACCCCACGTCTGCCATGCTGACAGCTCAGCCTCACGGCTTGATTGGGAACCACCCTTGACTATGACCGCGGTGTCCGCAATAAGTTGGCGGAGATTTTGCCGAATGGACGCTGGAGCATATTCGGGAAACAAACGCTCGATTCCAGAAAGCGTTCGCCACCGATCCAACGGAGCAAGGATCTGCGCAAGAATGGGCGATGCTTCAAATTCTTTTCCCGTCAGGTAGTTCTTGTAATGGAACTTATCGTCCTGGAAAAAGAAGATTAAGCAATTCGACCGTTTCACTAGAATGCGGCGCCTCATCATGCTGAGCCGGCCCCCACCCAGTGGGGGCGTCTTAATGGCCGCCGCCAGTTCCGTGGGGGCACTGCGGGCCATAGTGCCAAGGCGGCTCGTCGATCGATTTCATGCACTTTCTCACGCACTCTTTGATGCAGAGATGGAGCTTTTTCTCAGCTTCCCTCAACTCTTGTCGCCGTTTCTTTAAACGGCGTTCCAGCTCTTTAAGCTCCTCTGCGGGGTTACGTGGTTTTTTGGTGTTTACGGGCCATCAGCTCCTCCATTCTAAATCTGCAAGGTTGACTCACTGCGCTCTATGTCAACCCGTTAGCTCTGTATCTTGAACGCGAGCCTCAAGGTGTCTGGCCGTGACCGGCACATCTTGCGCTTGGGATGAAGGGCTGTCAAGGGCAACGTTTGAAAGGACCAAAATACCGCCGACGTTCGTTTGGTGAAATAAGCTTGGATACAAGCAGAGTGCTGTCCTGACGCCGAGTGGCGCCGGCTACTTAAGTCTACTGTGGCAGTTAAACCGGTGGGTGGCGCTGGTCTGTCTTCAACCACCACGAAGAAAAAGGGGTCTACCGACGGATCAATTTGGTTGTTGATCGTGGGGCCGTACCCTCGCAGCTCCCATGGAGCTGCCTTGGTGGTATTCCTCATGAACCTGGCTCCGTTTGGGTTGTAAGGCGTCGGCGGGGTAGCTGGGAAGTTGGCCGGATCGGGTATATTCCACGCCGGGAAAACGCCATAGAAGTCCCGGTCAACGGCGATGAGACGCGAGTAATCGGCCGTCAGTCCGGTCGGGACGTCGGTACGCGCCAGGATGATGTCATCCCAGTTTGCCCCCGTATTATCGAGCGTTCGCTGGAAGTGCGTCTCCCACTTAGTGCCGACGAGCTTTTGATACATAAAACCCACCGTGCCTTCGCTATTGATGGCGAGACATGCCAGGACAGCGTTGTCCACACTCAGCAAGTCTTTTGGGCCTGACCAGTCGTTGCCGCGCCCGCCATAATTGCCCGATTTGTCGACCGAGCGACGCACATGCAGGGTGTAGTGAGGACCTGCATTGTCGCCCCACACGATATATAGCTTGTCGCTGTTATTAGGGTCGACGGCAATGGAGAGATCGTTGTTCAGACGCTGATTGCCAAGAAGCGTGGGGTCGAAGATGCGGATGCTGGGCATTACAATCCGTCCGGGTTTCCCGTCTGGGTCCGTCAGGTCTTTAAATCCCCCACCCCCCCAGCTGTCGTCGCGCGCAACCACGATGTTGGTAATTACGGTTTCGGTGGCTTCGTCATAAGGGACGGTATACCCCTTATAAGCAACATAAACCGTGCCGTCACTGTGGACTACAGGATGCACTTCATAACCGTCCTGCGGGGGTACGGTAGGTCGCGGATTAAGAACCACCTTAGTGAAAATTGGCGGTGCCGCTTTGCCGTCGAGGCACACGTCAACGGCGGCTATCATCGAATTCTTTGTATTTAGGTCACGGTCGAGGTAGCCGATATACACCTTGTCCACGTCAGGTGGCATCATCGATCGATGGGTGAAAGCGGTGACATACGGCTGGTCGAATTCGCTCCTCACTGGCGTGTTGTCGATTTGGGTAAAAGGTCCGTGCAGCAAGTCCGCAGTCCGCAATACTTCCAAGTTAACAGTGTTCTGAGTGGGTGTGAGTGCGATTGCCCAGTAGAGCTCGCCGGAAGCGCCCAACCCAATCGATTGATCCGCCTGATCGCCCGATTGGCTTATAAATTGCCAGTTGTCGCCGCGGTCGGAGGAATACCAGTACCCCACATTGCCGGGGGGCGTATTTTTGCGAACGACCATCACGATCTTGTCTGGATCGGCGGGATTGACTCCCAGAGAAGGCTGCCAGGCCACGCCCTTCTCATTGCTTAACTGAACCGGAGTGATGTTGACCACGCGCACGCTCAACGGCTCCCTCCTTCCCCGATAAGCCTTTCTATTTGCTGCCGCTCGGATTCAGGCTGCACGTCTGCCGGGTCCAAAGCGATGAATGTCTGGGATGGGTCGTACCCGTCGGGGAGAGGTGGCCCATCTCCAGGGCGATGTAACAGGAAGATCGCGCGCTCGCCCTTGGTGAGGCGAGGCGCGCTTCCCCACGTTGGCCGCTCGCTAGTCGGGAACAAGACGGTGGCACTCTGCGTAGACTCGCCACGCAAGACCTTGACAATCAGGAGGCTGGCTGCCGCCCATTGTGGCGCGTCGCGCCAGCTGATAACGAACGGGGTAGGCTTAAGGCCCGTTACCTCCGCGACGACGACGAGCCCAGCGTCGGCAAGCCGGTCCACCAAATGTCGCTCAGGCAGGCGGGCCACCTCGGCAGCGACGCTGTCCTCCTGCTGCACATCGAGGTGCGCTACCTCATGGACGGCGATGCCACCGCCCAGGATCCAGTCCAAGGCGAAGAAGGTCGCTTTCTCTTCCGGTTCCAGCTCCCCCGGCGAAAGCAACTCTACTGTCACCAACCGGCCACGGAGATCGCCGAGAGCCGGGTCCGATCGCAAGGGACGGTCGATGCGGACAGCAGCAAAATTGTCACGTGGCGCGAGGTTGGCCACCGTCGACACACTCAACGCAACAACAGTACCCGAGAAAATGAGGCTCGATTCACGTACGAGCTCTTGAATACCTGGTCGGTTATCTCGCATTGCGATATCTCGCACCTACCAGCAAGTCCTGCTAAAAATGGTGGGTGAAGGCAAAATGAACATTCCGGAACTCGATCTGGCGAATGTTCCGGCTAGTGCTATATCACCGTAGGGTAAGGAGTGCAACTGCTAAACGTTCCATAGTTGAGACTTCACCATCGGCCGACAGTCCCTTCCTTCCTCGCATTCTTTGGGTCACAGGGCGGTCACAAGACATCTTCGAGCACTGTCTGGCCCGTTCACTTTTGAAGCTGCTAATGTGTTGGAAGCGTCGCGTCCCGCGGCTTTTGTGAATGGTGCCGGGAGGGGGAGTTGAACCCCCAAGACCCGAAGGTCGGCGGATTTTGAGTCCGCTGCGTCTGCCAGTTCCGCCATCCCGGCGTTTCGTGGAAGTGCTTGATTTTGCGGCCTATATTACGCTCTATTAGCCGCAATAAAGTGTCAAAGTTTTCGCGGATTCGCACAGATTCTTGTCATTTGCCAGTGAAGTGCTTTGCCGCCGCTTTCCGGCCAAGATGTCTTCCATGCCAAGTCCAAAAGACCGCACCGATCTCAGATTGTAGCACCCCCATCGTATTTGCAAGCCCGGTTCGAAGCCCGATGGGAAAGGTGCTGGGTGGTCAGACATAGGCTCAGTTTGCCCGTGACTTCTTCTGTACCTCTAGGGTTTGTTTGGCTGCAAGTCTTGCCAACCCTAGCACGATACCGGAGTTGCTGAGTACTGCGTCCGGCCAAAGCTTCGCCGCTGCCTTTCGGATCAACTCAAAGTCATCGTCGCTCAATCGGACATTGATCTGAACGCTCCGCTTCCCTGTAGCACTCATACCACCTTTTTACACTTGCTACAGAGTGTTGCAATGATACAATTGTTACTATAAGTAGCACGCGATGTGCTGACTTGAGCGAGGCGCGACGGTGTTGAAGCACCGACCGCGCCCCTAACCAAATTGCCTACAAAGGAGGCAACGATGGCTAGTCCTGAAGGTATCCGCTCCCCTTTTTCCCTGCAACCCTCCGCACGTTCGCCCAAGCTGCGCCTCTACGAAACCCTGTTCCTGTGGAACCAGGGCGTCGATCAGCTCGTCGCCCTTTTACGCGGCATGGAAAAGCTCTCCTTTGCTCGCAAGAGCGCATTGCAGTGCGCCCAAGCCGGGATCGAAGAAGTCCGCGCCGACGTGAACGCTGATTTTCTCGAAGAACAGGCAGAGTATGAACTGGACGACGCAGGCCGTTTCTGGAGGCAGCGCCGCGCCTACGAGAAGGAACGGGAAGACCCCGACGACGTGTATATCAACGTTCTGCACCGCGAGGAAGAGCGCAAAAAACAGGGCTTGCCGCCACGCATCGGCGTCGTCCCCTATTCAGCCGTCGCCGATGAAGAGAGACGTATCGAGGAAGAACAAGGGCGAAAGCAGCAGCGCAGCAAGCGCTCGAAGGTCACTCCGAAGGCCAAGAGTACGAGCCAGGAGAAGAGCAATGACAAAAAAATGCACGCCTAAAAAGCCGAAAATTGTATGGGTCGGGAGCCCGCCTATTACTCCCATTACGGGTCAGCAGAGTAGGGAGCTTGACAGGCGCATCCAGAAGCGCAAGGAGCGGCTACGTAAACGCATTGATCCTTGCCGAATGCAAGAACTGGAGTGGCAAGTGCGGCAAGAGCGAATTCGTCGTCTTCCTTGCCAAACTGGAAAACCGGAGCCAGAGATGCACTCTGGGCTCCTGATCTCCTGGAATGGCTTCAGCGGCACTGTTACCAAGGGAAATGCTGCGCGGTAGCCCGGAGCAGATTCTCGTGGCGCCGTGCCCAGAGCCTGAATGGTGTCGGTGATGGCCTGCTTGAAATCACCCAGATTGCTTTCCTGGTGGATCGGTGTGTAAAAAGCGGACGATCAAAAAGCACCTCGTCGTCGTTCAGCGGTTGCGTAGATTCAGCCAGTTTTCTCAGGTCCTCCGGGGCATCTGGGAATGGTTCGCCCTCGACAAACCGCTTCAGCAGGGACTCGCATCCTTGCGAAGAAACTCTTCAAATTCCGGGCCAGACCAAGTGTCACACTCCTGCACGCCGAGAGATTTAACGTGCTTCTTGATTCTGTCGCGCAGAGTGGCCGAGATTTTACACTGTGCCACGATGCGAAAGCGGTATGGCACGCCGTTAGGTGCCTTCAGAACCTTGCCGATATCTTTCTCTGCCTTGGCAAACGTCAGCTGCTTGCGATTAACGCACCGGATGCAGACAGAGTCGCCGCCCGTGTCCCGTCGTCCCGAACTCCCCAGATGTCACGACCGAGATCGCTTCCCACCTGACCGTACCATTCGAGAGAGCACCATTCGCGCTTCGCGAGTGATACGCGAACACGAGACGCTCGACTGAACGCCATCGAAATCCTCGAAATGAATTGAGTGCACCAACGTCGAGGGTTTAGCCATCCTGCTCACCTCATGGACATGCTCATGTCTATTGTCCCCTTGTTTTTAAAATCCGACTGAATCCCAAGTTGCACGTCTCTCGAATCGAGTCTGGAGTCAAGATCCTGCCCTTGACGATCCGGGACGCGGCGCGAATCGTATCAGTGACAGCTCCGAAGAGCGTGGTGGCTGCTCTCTGAACCGTCCGTACATTGTTTGCGTGCAGGTTGGGACGGATGTTCGTCACCCATTCTGCGCGCAATTCATCGATCCTCGTCGCGAAAGTCTCGATCGTGTCATGCATGTAGAGAATGTCTTTCGCGCGCTCATCGCGAGTGCGTCTCCGATGGATAAGGATTTTTTGTGCGAGGAAGCTAACCGGATTTGCAATCTGCACGGGTGTCTCGTTTGCGAGCGGGAAACCAGTGGCCGCTGAAAGGGCAAGCCTCCAAGGTGCGGCTAGAAGGACTTCGATGTAGCGCAGGTTTTGCGAAGAAACGCCGCCCACCCTCATTGTTGCATTCTGTTTCCCCGTCCTGCCCACGGCACCACCTACCAGCGGTGTAAGAAATTCCGCGTAGAAATGAATGCCCGGATCCGTCAGTCGATAGTGGGCAGCGGGAGGTTGGTGATGTCCTAGAAACTCGGCTTCAAATCCGTTCGCAGCGAGCCGCTGGTAAATTTCATCTGCGGCGACTCTGATTCGCCTCGGAAGCGCTACATCCGCATCAAGTGTTGCCAGCGGTTCGTATCGCAGTGGCTGAGCTAAAGGATGCAATCGGTGTAGGCGGTGCGCCCAACCCCCAATGATGACCACCTGGTCTAGCCAGGGCGTCAAAGATTTCACGAGCCTCGCGAAGCACGCAAACTCGGGATTCGCATTCATGCATTTGCCTTATTAAGAATTTGGGAAAATACTCGCTTACGGAGAAGATCGGCTTGATCTTTCCCGCGTGCCGGATGGTTTGAGACATCAAGCCACACCTGCAAAATATCGGTGGCCGGCACACCATCGCGTTCTACTGCCGCGCGGAACACTGCCTCAGGATTTCTCGGCACCCTCACGAATACATCTGGCTGATGGTCTGCAACTTCAAGTGACAAGCCGAGTTCTCGGAAAACCTTCCGATCGAGCCGCTCTATATAGAGATGCGGCTGCGTTCCATGCACGAACTTGAAGCCCAAGGCTTCTGCAGCGGCAAATAGTGCAAGGCATAGCCGGGGCTTCCCCCTGCGCAGCTCGTCAGCCTTAGAGTGTGGAGCACTGGATCGCATTCTGCTTGCGTAAGATCGAAGAGCGGTATGAAACGTGTCCTTTTCGCCGCTTAAGATCCAACGGGCCGGTGTTTCATGCATACGGGAATGACTCGCTCTCAGCCATCGTTCCAGCAGCTCCTCGGTTCGGACTAGCCTCATCCCGCCTACTTCGTCGAGAAACCCTTCCTCGGAAAGCTGACGCACAAACCGGAACGCACTCATCGTGGAGACGCGCGCTGCGTCGGCGAGCTGAGAGACATTTTCATAATGTCCACGCGGAGCGGAGAGCAAGGAATCCGGGATGCTTCTTGATAAGAGAATTTTCAGCATCCACTGATTTAGGTCAGAGAATAGGTTGCCCGGCGAAACCTCTTTGGGAAGGCCTTCGATGACGCGCGACCTCTCCGCATTGAGAACTTCCAAGCCATGGCCCGCAAAACGGCGGAAGCCTCCGGCGTCAATGATTCCGACCCCGACATCGGGAGCATTGCGCAAGGCGAAGTCTTTGACGTGTTCCGACAGGGAATCCGAAATATGGTCGGAGGCCAGCACAGCGACAGGGGTTGCTCTGCCGGCAATCCGGGCAGCTGCTCTTTGGGCTTCCAGAATGGCCTGCGAAATCAGGGGAATAGCTCTGTCTTTCCTTGATTCCGATAACGCCTTGAGCTGGAAGACATAGATATTCTTGCCGTTGCGAGCCACGATGTCGGCGCCGTTGTCTGCGGATCGCGGCGACTGCTTTACGTGCCATCCCGCCTTCTGAAGCATCTTGGTCAGGAGATTGTCAAATTCTGCTGCGCGATTTTGCTGATCCGATGGCATAACGAAGGTTTGTTAACATGGCCGAGATATATATCATGGCCACGGTAATTAACATGGCCATGATAATTGTGCTAAGCTGGCGTTGTCAAGCTGGGGTTCACTGGTTGACAGCGGTGGGCAATCCGCCCGGATGGCAAGACGGTTGCTCTGGAACATACCATTACCGAGCCGTTCACTGCTGAGAAAGAGGATTTTGCATTCTTCAGTAAGGCGTTTCTCGATTCTGGAAACAGAAACGCGCCCATGAGAAGAAGTGGCGAGACCCTCACGACGTATATATCGATGTCGAGCAGCGCGAGGAAGAACGCAAGAAGCGAGAATTGCCGCCACGTATCGGCATTGTCCCCTATTCAGCAGTGGCCTACGAAGAAAAACGCATCGAGGAGGAACAAGAGCAGAAGAAACAGAGGCCCGGCAAGCGCTTGAAGCACACGCGACCGCCAAGAGTGCAGTCCGGGGAAGAGCCATGACTAAAAAGCGTGGGCCCAAGAAGCCGAAGATCGTGTGGGTCGGGAGCCCGCCCATTACCCCGATTACCGACAAGGAAAGCAGGAATGGTCCGCAAAGAGCGACTTGCTGGCATTTCCATGAGCCGTAAAAGATGAGATGGGTGTTGCTTTGAGCGTCGCCCAGTTTGGTGGAAAACATCCGAAGGCGAAGCCTTGGAAAGGTGAAGGCTCGGGAGTTCTGGAGATTGTGGGAGACCATCGAGGCGACACTTATCGGGCGGTGTACACAATAAGGTTCGAGAAAGCTGTCTATGTACTGCATGCGTTTCAGAAGAAGTCAACGAAAAGCATAAAGACCTCCCAAACCGACGTGGACATGATAACTCGTCGGCTAAAGGCAGCATTCGAGGATTACGAGGCGCGATATGGCAAGAGAAGGAAGTAGCGAAGTTGTCGTACAAAGCTCGGGCAACGTGTTTGCCGATCTTGGTCTGCAGGATGCTGGCGAGAAGCAAACGCGAGTTCGTTTGGCGGTTGCGATCAATCAGATCATTGAGTCACGTCGCCTACGCAAACCGCAGCAGCGCGACTGCTGGGCATCAATCAGCCAAAGATTTCTGCTTTAGTGAATTATCGGTTGGAAGGGTCTTCAGTAGAGCGGCTGATGCATTTTCTCAATGCACTGGACCGTGAAGTTGAGATCGTGATTAGAAAAAAGCCTCGGTCAAAAAGACCAGCGAGAATCGTCGTAAACGGGTAAGCAGTTGTCCTACGTCATGTGACCTCTCGGCCGACCGGTCGACGTGCCGGATCGCATCAAGGCCGGAACGCGGCAGAATTTGCCTCGCGGCGGCGAATCCGCAGATTTTTGGCTCGAATGTGATAACTATGGGATGGTCAGTGCTGGAAAGACGCGCGGCTCCCGCTCAGCCTCGCTTGCGCGTGCGTCGGTTGATGAGCATAGCACCCAGGCTGAAACCCACAACCGCCCCAAGCAGTGCAGCCGTCAGCATCGTGCTGGGCGATGCGCCTCCCGTGCCCCGAGACAGAAGGACGGAAGTGTAAGCCATGGCCAGAGTCCAGAAGGCGAGGCGTAAATACATGGGGGAACCTCTTGCATAAATTGTCTCACGAAAAGTAACCGCAAGCATGTAGAAAATTGGATCGGTCGGACCTGGGTATGTCGAATCCGGCTCTGTCGAATCTGGGTTTACAGATTGCCGGCGACTCAAAGTGCCTCCGCTAAAGTCTTCTACCAGTTGGTGATGGAGCCGTCGGGCCGGAAGTAGGTCTGAGCTCGGGCGGTAACCGGCTCTGTGATCTCGGCGATTTGTGTCAATTGTTTGAAATCAAGCTCGACCCCCAGCCCCGGCCGCTCATTCGGATACAGCTTCCCGTTCTTGAAGTCCAGGCATACAGGCAGATGCGGCAAGGTGCGCCCCTGAAAGTTGTACTCCATGAGGACGGGCTGCGAGAAGGTGCCGAGGCTGTGGACCAACGCCGCGGTGGCAATCGGCCCGGTGAAATGCGGAGCGATGCCCACGAAATGAGTTTCGCAGATGGCGGCAATCTTCATCATTTCAGTGATGCCGCCCACATTCGGCAGGGTAGCGCGAACAAAATCGATATCGTGATCCTCCACAAGTTTGTTGAAGTCCCAGCGGTTTCCCCATTCTTCGCCCGCCGCCAGCGGAACGTTCACTTTGCGCCGCAGAATCGGCAAGTCTTGCAGGAACGCTTCTGTCCGAACCGGGTCTTCAACGAAGAATGGAGCCAGATCCTCGATCTCGTTACAGCCGCGGATGGCGTCGGCAAGGTCGAAGCGCTGGTGGAAGTCGATGACCCAATCGCCGTCTTTTCCGACTCCGTCTCTGGCTTGAGTGCATTCGTCGCGGAGATGGGTAACCCGTTCCCGGGTGTTGTAGGTCGTGTTGGGAGGAAGATCCATGGCGCCGAATCGAAAGGCGCGATAGCCTGCCTCGATGGTGGCATGGGCGCGTTCCTTGATACTCATGCCCTCGGTGACCCCCGGAATGATTCCGGCCGTGTTGTAGCACTCGCAATAATTGCGAACCATGCCGCCCAGTAACTGGTGCACCGGCAAACCTTGAACTTTTCCTTTGATGTCCCAAAGCGCCAGATCGAGCGCGCCGATGGCATCGGTTTTCTCGCGGCCCGCGGGATAGAAGAAGGCCCGGTTCATGTCCTGCCAGAGTTGCTCAATGTGCTGCGGATCGCGGCCAATTAATCGCCCGGCGGACTGGGCCAGCATCTCCTTCGATCCGCCTTCGCCGATTCCGGTGATGCCCGCATCAGTCTCGATCGTCACCACCACATCGCTCTGATTGAAGAGCGGGTTCGGGTTCGGTGGAAGATACGCTCGCACGCGCGTGATCTTCATCTTTGGAAGGGCGGCAAAGGCGGGTAATGCACCGGCAGCGCCAACGATTGTGGCCGCCGCGATAGATCTGAGGAAAGCTCGTCTCTTCATGATTCCGCACCGTTTTCGCGCTTTGGATTTTTATTCGATTGGTGCGAATCTTACGCAGGCGAAGCTGCTCGAGTCAAAGAAGGGTAGAGGGGAGGGATTCTGTGCGCGAGTTCGTCCTTGTCATTCCGCGCTTCGGAATGACAATTTAGATAATTTGTACATGCTCCAGCGCACCGCGAATATTGCGCGATCATTGAGCAGAACTTCTTCGGGACGCGCACCCCGTTCCTGCTATGCTGTCCCCGGTTCGTATGACTCTCGCAGCATAAGGGATCGCGCAATGAAAACTTTTGGACTCGTCTTAGCCTTGATTTTGTTCGCCGGCGTTGGCTGCAGTAGTCCACCGGTTGCCGCGCCCAGCCAGCCGGAGAAGCCGCAACCTGTGAAGCGTCCGCCGATTGTGGGTGTGGCTCACATCGGTTTAAGAACCGATGATCTTGCAGGCGCTCGCAAGTTCTACTCTGGCGTTCTTGGCTTTCAGGAACCTTTCACGGTCGACGATCCTCCGGGCAAGTTGCTGCTGACTTATTTCAAGGTCAACGATCACCAGTACATCGAGGTTTTTCCCGAACTGAAGGATCCCAGGCAGGACCGGCTTTCCCATGTTTCTTTCGAAACCACCGATGCGGAACAGATGCGCGCCTATCTTGCCAGTCGCGGCGTCAAAGTGCCGGACAAGCTGGAACCCATGCTGGACGGAAATCGCGGCTTCGATGTCTTCGACCCGGACGGTCACGACGTTGAGTTCGTGCAGTTCATGCCGGGATCTTTGCACAGTCGCAACTTCGGCAAATTCCTGCCCGACACACGCATCTCCGAACGCATCATTCACCTCGGTGTCGTTGTGCAGGACCAGGCCCGCGCGGATGCGTTCTATAGGGACATCCTTGGTTTTCACGAAACCTGGCATGGAGGCATGACCGACAGGGAAACAGACTGGGTTGACATGACGGTGCCCGAAGGAACTGACTGGCTCGAGTACATGCTGAATGTCAAAAATCCCTCGCCAAAGGAACTCGGTGTAATGCACCATTTCGCTCTGGGCGTTCCATCGGTGAAAGCCAGTGAACAGGTTGTGATCAAGCGGAAATTTAAGCACGAGAAACCGCAAATCGGACGGGATGGAAAGTGGCAGTTGAATCTTTACGATCCCAACTACACGCGGGTGGAACTCATGGAGCCTGAGCCGGTACGCGAACCATGTTGTTCATCGTTCGTGAAATAGACAGATGAAGCCATACGAGAGTGGTGAGGTTTAGTAAGCCTCTAAGAATTGTGGGTAGTTGAATAATTTGAAATGAATGGCGAAGATGCAGTCATGCGGAGGAACTTTTAGTCCTGAAGGATCTTGCGCGCGCCGCAGCAGGCTCCGCCAAACTGCGCATTTGCTCCGCGCGAGATGCTTCGCCAGCTCAGCATGACGCCATGATGGGCCCATGTCAGATTCAGCCACTGCCGAATTTCAACCAGTAATGAGGGTCACCGGTTACTCGATCTCTTCGCCGATTACCCGCCAAAAGCCTTGCTGGGCGGTCCTTCCCGGCATCCCGCCTGGGTCGGGGACAGATGCTGAATTTTGACCACTAAGTGCGCTGTCTTTGGTCTTTTGCTGCAAGTGCTTTCACATTCTCCTTCCTGGCGCAGGCCCGAATCCCCGTATCCTCTGAAATCCGCTGTACTAGCGGCTTTTGGGCGATGGTGGTCGGTTTGCAATGACCAACCTGGATAGGTGCCCTGTGCAGACCCAAACCTCCGAGAACTCCGTCCAAAATCAGCTATTTGTCCACTTTGGACTACGGGAGAACCCTTTTGGAGGGACCCCGGATCCCCGCTTCCTCTATCACAGCGAGACGCACCGCGAAGCTCTGGCTTCGCTGATGAACGGCATTCATTGTGAATTTGGCTTTCAGGTGCTGGTGGCGCAGCCTGGAATGGGTAAGACCACGCTGCTGTTTAATTTTCTGGAAGGCTACCGCGACACTGCTCACACCGCCTTCCTGTTCCAGCCGCAACTTGCGCCGCACGAGCTGCTGCAGTCCCTGTTGCTGGAGCTGGGAGCCGCTTCCGAAGACACGTCGGTCCGCAAGCTCTCGGAGCAAATCAATCAGGTCGTGAGTCGCGCAGCACAAGAACACAAGCGCGTGATTGTGGTTGTAGACGAGGCGCAGAACCTCGATTTCCCGGTGCTTGAAACCTTACGGCAACTGTCTAATTTCGAAACTCCCCGGGCCAAGCTGATGCAGATTGTGTTAGCGGGGCAACCGGAGCTGGTGAAGAAACTCGCCGCCCCCGAACAGGAGCAGCTTCGCCAGCGAATTTCAACCATCAGCCGGCTAAGCCCGCTGACATTCAACGAAACCCGCGCGTACATAAATCATCGCCTTCGAACTGCCGGTTACAAAGGATCAGAAATCTTCACCCTCGGCGCGGCGCGCCAGATCTGGGAAAACGGCAAGGGAGTTCCGCGCAAGATCAACACCTTGTGCTTCAACGCCATGCTGCTTGCATTGGCAGGGAATGCGAAGTCGATCGATGAGGCCATTCTGGAGGAAGCCACGCGCGACCTGGACATGCCCAGCGTGCTGGCTGACATCTATCGAACAGAGCAATCGCCGCTGGCAGGCGTACACCGCATCGGAATTGGCAGAGTACACCCAATGAGGGAAACAAAGCCCCCAGCGGGGGAGGATGTGAAGCCATTGAGTTTGTCCGCTCGGAACAATTCGATGCAAAAGGCGGAAGTCGCTCCCGGATCTTCCGCTTCAGGCAATGGGAATCACAACGGCGAAAATATTCCCCTGGCGCTCGTCGAAGCCATCGTGCGGATCAGTAAGACGCTCGAGGAACAGAAGGTTTTGTTAGCCGCAAGATCGGCTCCCGCGGCAGAATCGCGTCCCGGAGCTAATTCCGTTCCCGCTCCCGTCATTGCCCCGTCGACCAGCGCAATGGCGCCGACCGCTAACAAAACCACCGTGAATCTAGTTGCCGGGAATCAGGCAGGCGTACTCGGTACGCTCGCGGCATCGGGCAGGAATGCGGGCACTCCCGTTCGGAATGCGGCACCGACGAACGCGGACAAGGCTGCCGCTCTCAGGGCGGGAAAAGACACCATGCCGGCCGAACCGAAGCCGGTCACCAGCAAGGCTCTGCCCAACGTTGAAGTCACGGTTAAGCAGGGCGCTTCCGCGAAACCGGGAACGCCGTCCCATCTGACGCCGGCCACAAAGTCGCCCGCGAAATCGGCGGCGAAATCCTCCGCCAATACTTCGGCCGACTCGCTTGTCATAACCAGTTATCTCTCCGAGACCAAAAAGCCTTCCGAAGCAGCGGGCTTCTGGCTGAAGGCTCTTGCTTTGGCTGCCATCACTGGGATTCTGACTTTTGTGGTTGTGGAGAAATCTCTGTCGCAGCACCCGGCGCAGGCCAACTCTTCGGAAACAAGCTCCCCGGTGGGCGAGCAAGGCGATTCTTCCTCTGGATTCTCGATTTCCCATCGGCCTGCTGACTCGGCAGCCGACGCCCCAGCCCGCCCATCAAGGGACACGGCCACCAATTCGCATCAGAGACGAGAGTCAGGCTCCTACGAGTTTGACGACGTGACAGTCAGGAAATTTTCCACGGAGAATGCTGTCACGGCAGACGGGCGAGGCGGGACACAGGACTCAAAGGCAATATTCTTCGATCAGGATAGTGACGTAATCGACGAACGGTACCGAGTCGAACTGCAGGAGATCGCTGATCAGTTGTCGAGGGATCCTCAGGCCAGCGCGATCATCGAAGGCCACACGGACGATTCCGGACCCGAGGCATACAATCTGGACCTGTCCAGTCGCCGCGCCGTCGCAGTTCGCCAGGCCCTCATCAATGAGTTCAATGTTTCCAGTACACAGCTCACCGCGATTGGTTCGGGATCGGCAGGCCCGGTGAGGCCGAACTCCAGCGCCGAAGGCCGCGCCCACAACCGCCGGGCGGCTGTACGCTTAGTGCGGCTAGGCGAATAACGCTTACCCGCTCCATCCTGAACGGAGCATCTGCGTTCGATTGCGACCGCAGGCGAGAAGTCGAAGGACCGCTATCGCGGCATGCGCTGCGTTGGCGTCTCATCGTTCGTGTGTGCGTAAATGGCTTTTCTCTGGCGTGGTCCTTCGGCTAGAAATTTGTTTCGCGAAGCGAAGCAGCTATTCCGCTCAGGATGGCAGACAACTACCGCGGCCGCGTGATCGCTCCTTCCGAAGCTGACGAGACCAGCGCCGCATACTTCCCAAACACTCCACCTGGATATTTTGGGTGTGGCGCCTTCCACTGCGCCATCCGCTGACGCAAGGCTGTGTCGCTGACCTCGACCTCGAGCACACGCTGGTTGATGTCGATGTGAATGGTGTCGCCCTCGTGGACCCCGGCGATGGGTCCGCCCAGCGCCGCCTCTGGCGAAACATGTCCGATCATCAGGCCGCGGGTGGCGCCACTGAAGCGGCCGTCGGTGAGCAGGGCTACGGATCCCCCCAACCCTTCCCCTACAATCGCCGCAGTCACGCTCAGCATCTCTCGCATCCCCGGACCGCCCTTAGGTCCCTCGTACCGGATAACCACCACGTCGCCGGCCTTGATGCGCTTTTCGGTAACCGCCGCCATGGCGTCTTCTTCGGACTCAAAAACGCGCGCGGGCCCGCGATGGCTCAACCGTTCGTGCCCGCTGATCTTCGCGACGCATCCCTCGGGCGCGAGATTGCCGTGGAGAATTACCAGGCCACCCGTCTTTTTTAGCGGTTTATCCAGCGGAACGATCACCTCCTGGCCTGGAGTCTCGACGGCATTCCTGCCTTCGGCAGACATGGTCAGCCCGGTGACGGTAACTGCTGATTCATGTATATGGCCCGCTTGCAGCAGCCGGCTCAGCAAAACACGCACGCCGCCGGCGCGGTGCATGTCGGTAGCGACGAAACGACCAGATGGTTTCAAGTCAGCCAGCAGGGGAGTGTGCTCGCTGATTTTCTGGAAATCGTCAATCTGCAAGGGCACGCCAGCTTCTCGCGCGATGGCCAGCAAATGCAGAACCGCGTTGGTCGAGCCGCCAGTTGCCGCGACACTGGCGATGGCGTTCTCAAAAGCAGGCCGAGTCAAAATGTCCCTGGGAACAACTCCCCTGCGCAGCAGATTCAGGACCAGTTCGCCGCACTCAAAAGCAACCTGATCCTTCTTTGGATCCATGGCGGGAACGCTGTTGAAGCCCATGGGCGAGAGTCCGATCATCTCCATCACGGTGGACATGGTGTTAGCGGTGTACTGCCCGCCGCACGCACCTGCTGCCGGGCAAGCTACGTTTTCAAGCTCATGCAGTTCCGCATCGGTCATCTTTCCCGCTGCATTGGCGCCCACTGCCTCGAACACGTCCTGAATGGTCACATCTTTTCCGCGAAAACTGCCGGGCGCAATCGTGCCGCCGTAAAGAACCAGGCCCGGAATATTCAGCCGCGCCAGAGCCATTGCACCCGCGGGAATAGTCTTGTCGCAACCTACGACGCAAACCACCGCGTCGAACATTTGTCCACGGCACACCAGTTCGATGGAGTCGGCAATCAACTCACGGCTCACCAGAGAGGCGCGCATGCCCTCCGTACCCATGGTTTCTCCGTCGCTGATGGCGATGGTGTTGAACTCCATCGGAGTGCCGCCTGCCGCCCGAATACCCTCTTTCACCCTGGCGGAAAGCCGCCTCAGGTGAAAGTTGCAGGGCATGGTCTCGATCCAGGTGTTGGCCACCCCAATGATGGGCTTGGCAAGGTCGCTATCGGTGAATCCAATCGCCTTGAACATGGCGCGGGCTGGGGCCTGGTCTCGTCCGTCAGTGATGCCGTGACTGCGGTGTTTTAGATCCATGGGTCAAAATTATGACAGAGGATGGCGCTTTACGCACTTTGCGGCAATCTTCAATCCGGCGTCATTGCTTACTGAGCCTCGGCGGGCGTTGAATCCGCGCTGCCGGCTGGCATTCTGGTCTCTCCCTGTATATTCTTTCCGCCATGACTCGCGAGACCGCCATTGATTCACGGCAGGAGATTCTCCGCACCGCTGCGCGTCTGTTTCAGCAGCGGGGCTACGATGCTACATCGATGAACGACGTGGCCGCCGCGCTTAAGTTGAGTAAGGGTGGTCTCTATCATCATTTCCAGAGCAAGGATGAAATTCTGTTTAATCTCATGAATCACGCGATGGACATTACCCAGGAGCGCGTGATCGATCAGGTGAAACGCGTGGAAGGGCCGGAGGAACGCCTGCGCACTCTTATCCGCCGGCATATCGAGGTGGTGATGAGCGTCCGTGACCGTGAGATCACCGTGATGCTGCACGAAAACCATCCTCTGCCGCCCGCGATGCGGCGGCGCATCAACGCGCGCAAGAAAGACTACGTGCATTTCGTGGAGAGTTTAGTCGCTGAAGTGCAGCAGGGACGGCCATCGCGGGGCGTCACTCCGCGCGCTGCCGCATTCGCGCTGCTCGGTATGATCAACTGGATTTACCAGTGGTACCGCCCCGAGGGCGCATTGCGCGAGGAAAGCCTGGTCCGGCAATATACGGAAATCTTTTTCGCGGGCGCGCTTTAAAGATCTCACGGGCCTGTCATCCTGAGCGAGGCAGTTCCTTCGCTTGCGAAGGAGCAGGCGAGTCGAAGGACCCCTGCAGTTGGCAAAGGCGCCGAGGAGCTTGTGTCTCAGATCTGGAAAAATGGCGATTGCCAGGGCAGGGATCGTTCGACTCCACCGATGCGTTCGCGAGCGAACGCGCCAGCTACGCTGATTATGACAGCACGCTGATGCTGACAGCACGGATCAGTCATGACTAAGCAAGAAGAATTCTTTCAGATCGACGAATTGGAGCAGCAACGTCAGCAAGCAGGGAAGTCCTATCTGGAGTTTCTACGAATTCCGGCGATGAGCGCCGGCGTTTATACGTTAGCGGCTGGAAGCACGGACGCGCAAAAACCACATGAGGAAGACGAGATGTACTACATCGTCAGCGGGCGAGCTCGTATGCGCGCGGGCCCGGAGGATAGGGCAGTGAGTGCGGGCGCTGTAATATTTGTGGCGGCGGAAGTAGAACACCGCTTCTACGACATCACTGAAGAACTGGTGGTGCTGGTTTTCTTCGCTCCGGCGGAAAGTTGAATTTCAAACCTCTTACTGGTTGACGGTTTCCTTTCCCGGAATCCAGTAGATTTCCTCCTTCAGAACTTCCTTGGTGAATCCGATTCGCTGAAGCATTCCCTTACCATGCTCGATCATTTGAGGATGGCCACAAAGGTAGCCCACCGAGTTGGTGCCGTTAAGTCCCCACAAATCGGTGTACTTACGGATCAGGTCGTCCACCCGGCCGATTTCGCCTGCCCACTTGGGGTCGTCCCACGGGCGGCTCACGGTAGGGACGTAAGTCAGCCAGGGCACTTCAGCGGCGAATTGTTTCAACTCGTCGAGATAGCCAAACTCCCAGGAGCGGCTGGCTCCATTGAGCAGGAATAATTTGTGCTCGCCGGAAAATTTGCCTTCTTTCCAGTCCTTATGCAGGGTTCGAACGTAGCTGACAAATGGAGCGACACCGGTGACCGTCGAAACCAGCAGGTGATTGGTTCGGCCGCTCCTGGTTTCAAGGGTGAAGCGTCCCTTGGGTACTTTGCGCATGAGCATTTCATCACCCACCTGCAACTTGTAAAGGTGGGGCGTCAGCTCGCCTTCCGGAACCAGTTCGAAAAAGAACTCAATCTCGCTTTCGTAGGGTGAAGACGCGATGGAGTACGGCCTCTCGGAGCGTTTCTGCGGTCGCTCCACGCCGAGGGTGGCGTATTGGCCGGGAGAAAATTTGAATTCACCACCAGCCTGGACGCGGATCATCCACAGGTCTGAGGCAAAGTCTTTGCGCTGAGTAATTCTGGCGCGATAAAACTTGTCGTCGGTAGCGCTCATGCCCGCCGCCTCACGAACGGCGAGCCTATAAGGTGCATCACGGGGCAGGAGTATGGCAAGCCGGAATCTCCGGCGCGGTTTACTGATCCAGAACAGGCGGCTCTGGCCCCGTCTTAGAAATTGCTCTTCCAGCACCGAGAAAGCCGTGTGGGCTGGAATGGAAAGCGGAAAGAAAAAAGGCAAAAGACAAGGAAGGAAAAATAAGAAGAAGATGTCAGACGCCCGCCGTGCGCATTCCCTTGCCAGACAAGGCCGTCATGCTCGCATCAGAGCGTTGCCGCAACCTCTGCAATGAAACCTTGATCGTGTCTTCGCTGGCGCGGTTGCCCTGCCCCCCAGCTTGCCCCATCACATCTTTGGCGTGCCCTGACAGGATGCGGGCGACTTCCAGCAGAGCGACCAGCGAATCCGCATGCAGCTTCCACAACGACGGAGAATTTTCAGCTCGCTTGAGTTCTTCCAACTCAGTGCTGACGCGAGCCACCACAGCCACGGTTCGAAGCAACACTCGCGCAACACTGCCACGAAGGCTCTTCTCCTCGAGATAGTCGGCGCTGCAGGCGTCTGCCTCCGCAGGTGTCAGCGTCAGATTGAAGAAGCGCATGGGCACTACCTGCCGGAATTTCGGGTCGGCGACACGCACAAATACCCGGATAGACTCCTCAACCTGGCGCAGCTTGGTTTCTTCCGTGGAAACTTGCTGCGGCGTGAGTGCCGAACGCGCACTTTCAAGATTGAATGCCAGCCGCGCTGGCGGTACGAGAGCCGCCCTGGCTGCGGGCACCTTCATCTGAAAAGTCATGCGGCGGATCGGTGGACGCCTTTCCAGCGCCTGTTTCAGCTTCGACACCCGGCGAAATTTTTCCAGCGCCGTGGTGTAATCCACCTTCAAAAGATCGCTTTCTTCGAGCGCGGCGACATGATCGACGGTGACGTCCACACCTTCGACGTTACCGAGAATACTCCCCCCCTGCTCCTGCAGAGCGGCAGCGAACTCTTTTATCTCGGAGGCGGCCGCATGAAACAAACCGTCGAAGTGCTTGCCGAAAGCGGCATTGTAGGGAGCGAGGGTGGCCAGCACTCCCGGGTGATAGAAAGACGCGTCCAGCGACTGTTTGAGATTGCGGACCCGGGTGATGATCTCCGAATCCAGAAGGGCGTTCAGGTTCTTGAAGGCGAGCGCTTCCTGCTGCAGGGGATCGAATCGCCGCAGGACCTGGACGTGTTCTTCGGGAAGGAAGGGGACATCGGTGTCGGCCAGAATTTCGATCAGGGCAATCTCAAAGGGCGAAAGTGGAAGTGAACCATCGAGCCCGTATCCGCGCCGCTCCCATTGTCCGGCGACACGTGGGTGGCGGTAGAGAAAGGTGGCAACCAGGTCGGTCTTGTCGCGATTTACGTCGCTGATGTCCTTTAACCGAGTGAAGTAGCGCAGCACCGCTTCCGCGATTTCAGGATCGGTTTCCGGCGTAAATGCACGCCGCAGCATGGCCGGAGTGATGGCTTGATCAAGCAGGCGCAGCCAGCGGCGCATCTTCTCCAGCGTCGTATGTACTTCGCCCTCGCCCTGTTGCAGCGAGATGGCTTCCAGACCCGTCGGAACCGGGACTTCACCGCCCACGTACTCCTGCAGGAGCTTCTCATAGAAGCCCTGTACGGTCGCCAGGATAGCCAGTTCCCACTTTGGATCTTCAGGCACTTAGGTTGTCACTCCCGCGGCAAACCTGTGGAATGAGGTAAATACAGGTTTGTTTAGTAGAGCTTAACCCATGCCTTCAAAACAATCGTTTTCCCAAAGGGGTGGCACCAAAGTCACCACGGAGGAGGGAAGCAAGACTTCAGATTTGCTGATTGTTAGATTTCAGATTTACCCCAAGGTTGTATCTTTTGGCTATTTCAATCTGAAATCGCCAATCTGGAATCTGCGATTGCCTCTTGAGCTGTCTACTTTTTCAAATGTTTCAGAATCTCGCGCGCCGCGTTGGCGCCCGAGCCACCCGTCAGGCCTGCGCCGGGATGAGTTCCCGAACCGCAGAGGTACAAATTATTGATGGGCGTGCCATAGCGCGCCCAATCCAGCAGTGGACGCATGGTGAAGAACTGGTCCAGCGCCAGTTCTCCGTGGAATATGTGCCCTCCGGTGAGCCCGTAAGTTTCTTCCAGATCCTGGGGTGTGATGATCTGGTGAGTCAGAATCAGCTCCGGCAAGTTCGGCGCATATTGAGCGAGCGTCTTGACCACGGTGTCGCCGAGCGGGACACGCTGTTTCTCCCAGTCGCTTCCCTTTAACTTGAAGGGAGCATATTGCATGTAGATCGACATCACGTGCCTGCCCTCGGGCGCGAGCGAAGGATCGGTCAGCGAGGGAATCGCAACTTCGAGATAGGGTTGTTTGGAGAAATTGCCGTACTTGGACTCATCGAAGGCGCGCTCTAAATAGTCGATCTCGGGGCCGATGTGAATACGTCCACTCAATGCTCGATCGTGGTTCTCACCTTCGAGTGCGGTAAATTTCGGCAGGCCGGATAGCGCCAGGTTCACCTTCGCCACGGTTCCCGGCATGCGATAGTGCTGCAGCTTCATGACAAAATCCGGCGAAAGATGCGCCGGATCAACCAGTTTCAACAAAGTACGCTTGGGATCGGCATTCGAGACGACGGCTTTGGCGCTGATCTCTTCGCCGGTCGACAGCACGACACCGCTGGCCACGCCGTCCTTCACGCGCACTTCAATGACTTCAACCCCGCTTCGTATTTCAGCGCCAGCCTGTTGCGCGGCGGCCGCCATGGCCTGGGTGACAGCACCCATCCCGCCCGCGGCGAACCACGCGTTGCCTCCCGGATGATCATCCGCGGCTGCGCGAATGAGAAGAACGAGGCTGCTTCCTGCTGACCACGGTCCAAGAAATGTGCCAAAGATTCCGCGGGCAGCGACAGTAGCGCGAACCAGGTCGGTCTCGAAATATTCCGATACCAGATCTGCGACCGCCATCGGTCCCCAGCGCAACAGACGGTACATGTCTCTGCGGCCAAGTTTGCGTACGGCTCGCCCCGTGTTGAGCATCCCCCACATGTCGCCCGAACTTGGGTTATCGATATTCGGGGGCGCCAGGGCTAATGCTTTGCCGATGACCTTCCCCATCCTGCCGAGCGATGCCTGGAACTGGGGATACCTGGCAGCATCTTTCCGGGAGAATTTACCGATCTCCTGCGCGCACTTTTCCGCGTCGTTGTAGAAAATCAACGCTCGCCCGTCTGGCGAGAGGGAAGTCACTCCCACTTCGGGCTTGATCACGTTCAGCCCATGCTTCTGCAACTGCATATCGCGGACAATGTCCGCACGCAGGGGCCCAGCCGAGTGTGCCAGCGTCGAACAGCGGAAACCGGGATGGAATTCTTCGGTGATGGCGGCCCCGCCAAGTTGGGCGCGGCGCTCAAGCACCAGCGGTTTGTATCCCGCCTTCGCCAGGTAGAAAGCTGTAACCAGCCCGTTATGCCCGCCACCAATGATGACGACGTCGCGGTTCGCGCCCGTGGTAGTTTTTTCGGGCATGAGTTAAGCCGCTCCCTTGACGTCTTTCAGGATTTCCAGAGCCGCCAGTCGTCCGGGCCCGCCCATAATGCCGCCGCCCGGATGGGTTGCCGATCCACACATATACAGATTCTTGATGGGAGTGCGGAATTGCGCCCAGCCCGGAACCGGCCGCAGGAAAAAGAGTTGTTCAAGCGAAAGTTCGCCCTGGAAAATGTTGCCTTCGCTCAAGCCGAATTCGCGTTCCAGGTCGAGCGGTGTAACCACCTGCCGGTGCAGGATGATGTCTTTGATATTGGGCGCATATTCAGCGATGGTGTTGATCACGTTGTCGCCGAACGCTTCTTTCTGGTCGTCCCAGTTCAAACCGGGACGCAGCTTGTATGGGGCGTATTGCACAAAGCACGACATGATGTGCTTTCCCGGGGGCGCGACCGATGGATCGGTCAGCGTGGGAATCACCATGTCGATATAAGGACGCCTCGAAAAATTACCGTATTTGGCGTCATCGTAAGCGCGCTCCATGTATTCGACGCTGGGAGATATCGAAATCGCCCCGCGTAGATGAGCTCCCGGTCCAGGTATGGCCTTGAAGTTCGGCAGCGCGTCGAGCGCCAGATTTACCTTGCCGGAAGATCCGCGATACTTGTAGCGGTTCACATCTTCCAGAAATTCGCCCGGCAGCGTGCCTTCGTCCAGAAATTTCGTAAATGTCAGTCGGGGATCGACGCTCGACGAGATGATGTCGGCATAAATTTCATCTCCGTCTGCCAGCACAACGCCCGTAGCTTTGCCACCCTTAACGATGATTTTCGCGATCGGAGCCTTGATGCGGATTTCAGCGCCCGCTTCCCGGGCCGCATCGGCGATCGCATTCGAAATCGCTCCGGTGCCGCCGCGCGCGAATCCCCAGGAACGAAACGCGCCGTCAATCTCTCCCATGTAGTGATGCAGCAGCACGTAGGCAGTTCCCGGCGAACGCACGCCCAGAAAAGTTCCGATAATGCCCGAAGCTGACATGGTGGCCTTCAGCACGTCAGTCTCAAACCACTGGTCCAGGAAATCGATGGCGCTCATGGTCATCAACTGCACCTGGTTGTATTTATCTTCGCTGGTCATGCCCTGAAAACGGCGGCCGATGAACAGCAGCTTCATCAGTTCTTTTGGATTCAGAGTCGCCGGATCGGGCGGCACCATGCTCAGAATGGGTTTGACGAAGCGGCACATGGCCTGCATTGCTTTGCCGAATTCGTCGTAAGCTTCGGCGTCAAGCTTCGAGTGGCGCGCGATTTCGCGATGGGTCTTGCCGTGATCGTTCACACGCCACAGATAATCGCCGTTCGGCATGGGAGTGAAAGTTCCATCGAGCGGGAGAATTTCCAGGCCATGCCGGGGAAGATCGAGATCGCGAATGATCTCCGGCCGCAGGAGTGAAACTACGTAGGAACAAACTGAAAATTTGAAGCCGGGAAAAACTTCTTCCGTAACGGCAGCGCCGCCCAGCACATGGCGACGTTCAAGCACCAGAACCTTCTTGCCCGCGCGCGCCAGATAGGCAGCGGTGGTGAGGCCGTTGTGTCCCCCGCCGATAATGATTGCGTCGTATTTTGAATTAGACGGCATGCCAGCTTTCAACTCTCGGCCCGTGAAGCGGGCCGCGTCAGTAATGGAAAAGATTGCCAGAATTCTAACAGTTACATCTTGAATGCCGGGAAAGACAACTCGGTGAATCGGACTAGAGCCCGCTGGGAAGGACGGTCCAGGTAAGAATGACGCTCCAGGGTGATGTCATGGTTGATGGTCCTGAACGAAACGTAATTCTACCGGGAAGTTTGAATCTTGTCTGCAGAGAAAGTGCGGGGCGGACACTCTTGTCCGCCGCCTTTGACGTTGGTTTTGACTTGCATTGACCCTGATAACAAGAACTGCAAGGTTGCAGGCTGGCCGATCAACGTGGGTGTGGCTTAGAGAGTGTGGCAGCAGAACTTCAGGGTCAAAATCGGCGGACAAGAGTGTCCGTCCCACACATGGCAAAAGTCGTGACCACGAGTCAGCGAAGCCGCGTTCCATTGCTCTGCATCACCTCGCTGCTTATAATCCTTGCTGCATCGAGGAAACCACATTGCCAGTCGGAACTGCATTTCACGAACGAACTTTCCCGCTCTGCCAGAGCCTGAACTACCGCGAATGGTCGGGATACTACGCCGTCAGCGTGTACGAAGTTCATCATGAGCACGAATACAACGCAATTCGCAATGCGGCCGCGCTCATCGACATTTCGCCGCTTTACAAGTATCTGATCACTGGCAAGGACGCCACCAAGCTGGTGAATCGCGTCATCACCCGCGACATCTCCAAGGTGAGAGTCGGGCAGGTGATTTACTGCTGCTGGTGCGATGAGCAGGGCAAAGTGATCGATGACGGCACCATCACCCGCCTCGAGGAAAACAAGTATCGCTGGACCGCCGCCGACCCCAGCCTGCGCTGGTTCAGCCAGAACGGCCTGAACATGGACGTTCAGGTCGAGGACATTTCTGAACAACTCGCCGCCCTCGCGTTGCAGGGGCCAACCTCAGGCAAGCTGCTCAAAGCCGTCGCCGAGGCTGACATTGCTAATCTCAAATACTTCCGCATGACTCGCGGCAAGATTGGCAACACCTTCGTCGATATTTCCCGCACCGGCTACACCGGCGACCTGGGCTATGAAATCTGGGTTCCGTGGAATGACGCGGTTAAGGTTTGGGACGTCATCATGGATAAGGGCAGGCATTTCGACATCCACGCCGCCGGAATGCTGGCGCTGGATGTGGCCCGCGTCGAGGCCGGATTGCTGCTCATCGAAGTGGATTACACCAGCAGCAAGAAAGCGTTGATCGCACCGCAGAAGTATTCGCCCTACGAGCTGGGCTTCGGCAAGATGGTGCATCTTGAGAAGGAAAATTTCATCGGAAAAGCTGCACTGGCCCGGGATCACAAGCAGGGAGTGTTGCGGCAGCTGGTGGGCCTCGAGATCGACTGGCCTGAAGTTGAAGAGCGTTACGAGAAATTCGGACTCACACCCGCCGCCCCGAGTCAGGCGTCACGCGTGGCAGTTCCCGTGTATGTCGGCGAAAAGCAGGTAGGGAAGGCGACGACTACCACCTGGTCGCCAGTGCTGAAAAAGATGATTGCGCTGGCCAGCGTCGAAACTGCCCATTCGCAGCCCGGCACCAGGCTGCAACTGGAAATCACCATCGAAGCCATCCGGCAGACGGTGACCGCGAAGATCGTCAAGATGCCATTCTTCAATCCGGAGAGAAAAACGGCAGTGCCGGTTTAACAACGGCTGTGTGGGGACGGGTCTTCGACCCGTCCACTCGGGCGAAGCTCGACTGATCCCTTTATCGACTACAAAACCTGCCGAGTTCGCTCGGCCTCACCGGGTCAGAGACCCGGTCCCACATGGGTTGTGGCTAAGGCCTTTTTCTTTCCCGCCCAATATATCCATCCGCCGATCGCCATAAGCACAGCCGTGCCTCCCACGATCTTCAGAACCGCCAGCGGCTTGTTCGGATCATCTGCCGGGGGCACCACCGAAAGCAGGATTGTGATTGTGGTCGCAAGCAGCCCTACCACCGAGATCAATACAGCAACCGGCCGTCCGCCCGGAACGCGGATTACCTCCGGTCCCGCAGGCTCTCTCTGCAATTTGATCATCGCAGCGAACACGTACAGGTAAGGAATGAAGTAGGTGACTACCGTCATGCTGGCCAGTACGTCGTAGGCGCCTGTGACGCTGGTTCCGGCCTGGCCCAGAAAAATAAACAGTACCCCGACAAGATATTGCGTGAGCAGAGCGACCCAGGGTGTTTTCCAGCGTGGATGCAACGCACCAAACGCCGGAGGAAGAAAGTGGTCGATGCCGGCCACGAATGGCAGTCGCGCCACCGCGGCAAGGTAAGCGGCGGCCGCGCCCACGTTGCTCACGGCAATAAGGGACGCCGCTACGGGCAGCGTCCAATAAAATCCGACTCGTTCGACGGTCTTGGCGATGGCCTGGACCAGGCCCTGCAAATTGCTGACTTCCGACGACGGGAGCGCCACTAGCACGCCCACGGTTCCAATGATGTAGCAGAAAGCCACGGTGATTCCCGCGGCGAACACTGCCCAGGGAATAGTGCGCCGCGGATTCTTGATCTCCCCGCCCAGGAACGAACCGGTTTCGCATCCGCCAAATGCAAACACCAGCAATGACCAGAAAACGATGTCCTTGAAGTGAATGCTCGGCGTCATGGTGTGCAGGGTAAACTCATTCGCCGAACCAAAACGATGAAATGCGATCGCTCCCATCACGATCACGATTACCGCGGGAATCCACATGGCGATCGCCCCGACATTGTGCAGCCACTTGCCAATGTCCAGACCGACCACGTTGACCACCGTCGCCAGGGTCAGAGTGAGCAGGGAGAAAATGATGTAGAAGGTCGCGTCATTCGACAGATGCCCCCATGCGCCCTGCCGCATGTAGATCACATTGCTCGCGGCGAAATAGAGGACAGCAGGGAAGTATGGAAGATTGCTGGTCCAGTAAGCCCACGCAGACATGAACCCCGAGAAATCTCCAAACGCTTTTTTACTCCAGACGTAGAGCCCGCCCTCATCGGGATGGCGCGAAGACAGCTCTACGACTGAAAACGCCAGTGGAATGTAAAAAACCAGCCACGCGCCGATCCAGATCACGATCGAGCTGGGCCCCGCAGCGGCGGCGGTAGCAATCCAGCGCAGGCTGATGCCGGTGACCACGTAGAACAGAACGAGGTCACGAAATCCCATTACTCTCCTGGGCTGGTTGGAGGTTTCAGGATCAGGCGAGGAGTGGCCTTTCGCGCTCAAAGTCGTCGGGTCGGAGGATAGTCCGGTTTCGTCCACTCTGTTGTGCGAAAAGTCCGTATTGGGTCAGTTTGAAGCGCTTGGCAGGACGGTCATCTGCCAGAGGTGGAGCATGCCTCAGGTCTGCAATACCGCTGCCGTCCTGCGGTGGGCTTCAGTCACTGAGTACCTCAGCGGCTGAAGCCGCCTGCATTACTCCGTCTTGAATGCAGCGTTGAAGCGCTGCTCCACCCGAAATCAAAATCAATCCAATATCAAAGCGGCATCAGCGGCGACTACTGCCGCCGAGAAGAGACCCCAGCACGCCGCGAATGATCTGTCGCCCAACCGAGCTGCCAATCGATCGTGCTGCGCTTTTCACCATTGCATCTATTGCCGTGTCTCCACGCCGTCCACCTCCGCCCAGGCTGCCCGGAAGACCAATCGAGGGCAGATTTTCATACCAGGGCTTGTCCGCTTGAGGCTGGACCGGATTTGTACCCGGAGCCGGCGACTGCTGCGCTTTGCCCTTGAGCCGTTCGTATGCCGATTCCCGATCGACGACTTTCTCGTACACACCGAACACGACTGAGTTTCGGATGATCTGCTGCCGCTGGTCGGGAGTGACAGGTCCAATCTGGCTGTGAGGCGGACATATCAGCGCGCGCTCCACTACGCCGGGAATTCCTTTTTCATCGAGAAAGGAAACCAGGCCTTCACCGACTGCGAGTTGCGTGATCACGCTTTCGACATTCAGCTTCGGGTTCGTGCGAAACGTCTGCGCGGCCGCGCGCACTGCTTTCTGATCCTGTGGCGTGAAGGCGCGAAGCGCGTGCTGCACCCGGTTGCTCAACTGCCCCAGCACTACTTCAGGCACGTCCAACGGATTCTGGGTCACGAAATACACTCCGACTCCCTTGGACCGGATCAGACGAATGACCTGCTCGATTTTGGCCTGAAGAGTCGAGGGCAGGTCGCTGAACAACAGGTGAGCCTCGTCGAAAAAGAAGACCAGCCGGGGCTTCTCCAGGTCGCCGACTTCCGGCAGTTTTTCGAACAGTTCCGAAAGCATCCACAGCAGGAACGTCGCGTAGAGTTGCGGCGAAGCCAGCAGTTTGTCGGCGGCAAGAATGTTGACCACGCCGCGGCCGTTGGAATCGGTCTGCAGTAAGTCGTCAAGGTTGAGGGCCGGCTCGCCGAAAAATTTGTCACCACCCTGCTGCTGTAAACCGGTCATGCTGCGCTGGATGGTCCCGATGCTGGCCGGCGAAATGTTGCCATATTGCGTCTGATAATCCTTTGCCGAATCGCCGACATGCTGCAGCATGGCTTGCAGGTCTTTAAGGTCGAGGAGCAGCATTCCGCTGTCGTCGGCAATTTTGAAGACGAGGGTCAGAACGCCCGCCTGCGTGTCATTGAGATTAAGAATGCGGCTGATGAGCAGAGGTCCCATCTCCGAAACCGTGGCGCGCACAGGATGGCCCTGCTCGCCAAACACGTCCCAAAAAGTTACGGGACACGCGGAGAAGCTGAAGTTTCCCAGGTCAAGCTTTTTGGTCCGGTCCTGCAGCCTGGCATTGTCCTGACCCGCCTGGCTGATGCCGGAGAGGTCGCCTTTTACGTCGGCCGCGAATACAGGCACACCGATGCGACTGAAACATTCCGCCATCACCTGCAGCGTGACGGTCTTGCCCGTGCCCGTAGCGCCGGCCACCAACCCGTGCCGGTTGGACATGCCGGGCAACAAATACTGCGGTTCGTCCCCCTTGGCGATCAGAAGAGGGTCTGCCATGAAATTCTCCGTTGTTGTATGAAGCGTCGAGGGATTCGTTAGTCAGGTGATTGTAAAGACAAGGCGAGCCGTTGCCAAATGCGGTCGTCATTCTCCGCCAGTCATTCTCCGCCCGTTCATTTTCCGCCGTCCCAAGGGCGTCATCCTGAACCCGCTTCAGCGGGTGAGGGATCTGGCGTGAAGCGGATCGGCATCGCGCTGAGTCGGGTCAGACACGCGCCGGATCCTTCGAGACTAAAGTCTCTCAGGATGGCTCAGGAACTTGAGCAGTGTTTTCCTGCTCGTTCTCTTCCAGTACAAATATCCCGGTATACCAATCAGCACAATCACAGTCCCTGCCAGAGATTCCATCGGCCGTGTCACGATCGTATTCAAAGTCCACGCGCCGCCGATCAAAACATAAATCGCCGGCAGCCAGGGATATCCGGTGCAGCGATAGGGCCGCGGAATATCCGGTTGCTTCCAGCGCAGGATGAATAGTCCGATCACCGTCATGGTGTAAGACAGCACCATGCCAAACATCACGTAGGTATAAAGCTGGTCGTAGCGGCCACTCACAGTCAGGATCGCGCCCCAGATTCCCTGCCCGATCAGGCTGAACGCCGGCGTGCGCCACCTGGGATGAACCTCCGCCATTTTCTTGAAGAAGGCACCGTCCCGCGCCATGGCGTAATACACGCGCGCGCCGCTCATGGTGCAACTCGCCATTGCGCCGAAGCAGGAAACGGCAATCAACGCTGACAGCCACAACGCCGCCGCCGGCGAAAACAGGACGGTGGCCGCGGCGTGCGCAATGGTCTCGTGCTTTGCCACTTCACTGAGTGGGAGCGCGTAGACATAGGTCATGTTCATGGCGATGTAAATGACACCGACCACGACCACTCCCAAAACCATCGCAAGAGGCACGTTGCGGCGCGGCTCTTTCACTTCACCGGAAACCCAGGTGATGTAGACCCATCCGTCATAGGCCCAAAACACCGCGATCAAGGCGACTCCGAACGCGGAAATCAACTGCCCTGCATTCAGTCCCAGGGTCAGGCTCTGCCCCGGAGAGGCGAAGTGATGCCAGTCGCCTTTGCCGATGGCGAATCCAAGAATCACGAATGCCGCCATGGCTGCGAACTTCGCCCAGGTGGCCAGGTTTTGCAGGATCGTGCCCCAACGCAGTCCGACCACATTGATCCAGGTCACTCCAATGATCGAGATCAAGGCGACTACGTGGGCTCGTCGTAAGAACAATTCCGCCGGCGGAAAAGACCACATGATCCTGCGAGATGAAGGGAACTATTCCACCCAGATAGGCCGCCGATGCCACCGAGAGCGCTGCAATCGTTCCGCCATTGGCCACGCTGAACAACATCCATCCGTAGAGGAATGCCGGCAGGTCACCATAAGCCTCGCGCAGATAAACATATTGCCCGCCGGAGTCGGGAAACATCGAGCCCAGTTCGGCAAAAGCCACGCAGGCGCATAGTGAAATCACCCCGCCCAGCACCCAAACCAGAAGAAAGAGCAGCGGATGCGGTAAGGGGCCGGCGATATCCTTCGCCGTCAGAAAAATCGAAGACCCGATAATGCCGCCGGCGAGCAGTAAAACTGAATCGAGCAGGGAGAGTCCTCGAACCAGGGTAGGTTGAGAGTCACTCTTCGCGGCGGAAGACGGAGAAACCGAAGACGGGCTCATTGGTCGCTATCCCATCCCCAGTTCGTCGGGCGATTCCAGGGGAGTCCCGCAGCGACGGCAAATGACGGAGGAACAATCGCCGCAGGTCAGTGGGTCGTTAACTTCCTGCGCGCACCGGGGACAGTAAAGTGGCTCAGGGTCAGGCTCCGTCTGCGGGTTTGGCGCCATGAGGATGGCAAATGTAGCATATCCGTGGTGTCCAGTTTTCAGTTTCCGGTTTCCGGCTTCTGGTTCTCCTGGTTTTGAACCGAAACCGGAAACTGGAAACTACGAAGGAGAGCAACCTGCCCGATAAATCCCCTACTCCCGACGAGAAACTGCAGCACGAATTCAATCGCTGGGCGCACGCCGGCGAAGGCGGGAAGATGGAAAACCATCATCTCGACATCACCGAGAAAACTCTGCGTCTTATGGACCTCCGCCCCGGCGAACGCGTCCTCGATCTCGGATGCGGCTCAGGCTGGGCGACGCGACTGCTCTCGCGACTGGCCGGAGAAGGGCCCGAGGGATTCGGCCAGGTAGTCGGGCTCGATGTTTCCGACGAAATGATCCGGCAGGCGCGCGCCGCCTCAAAAGATTTTGAAAACATCCTGTATGTCTGGGGATCTGCGCTGCAGATTCCGTGGGAAGAAAACTTTTTCGACAAGGTCCTGTCGGTGGAATCGTTTTATTACTATCCCGACCAGGATCGTTCGCTGTCCGAACTGTTTCGGGTCATGGCGCCACACGGACGGCTATTTATCCTGATCAACCTGTACAGGGACAATCCCTACTCACTGCAATGGGTGGACAAACTGAAAGTACCGGTGCACGTGCGGTCCGAGGCGGAGTACGTTGACCTCCTCAGGAAGCACGCCTTCGAGAATGTAGAGTCCCGGCACATTCCGGATGACACGCCCACGCCGGATGACTATCAGACAAAATCGTTCCACAGCCTTGAAGACCTGCGCGCATTCAAGAAAATCGGCGCGCTGCTGTTGACAGCATCAAAGCCAGACCTGCGTACCCCGGCGCCGGGCTATACGATCTATTAGGCACGTGCGGGGCGGACACTCTTGTCCGCCGCCTTTGAAGTTGATTTTGTTTTTTGTGGTGTGGGTATATCTTCTACCCGCAAGATCAACGTCAAAAGCGGCGGACAAGAGTGTCCGCCCCACACAAAAACACACCTACTTCACCAGCCGGTTGTACTTCTTCAATATCTCCCGCAGCCGATCATGCGGCAGTCCGATGACCTCGTAATCGTTGATCCCCTTCATCGTTTTGGCCGCTACCATGGCATTGACCACCGCTTCTTCGGTGGCCTGTACGGTCGCCAGAAAGATTGGATTCAGACGCTGGTTGGGAAGCATGGTCAGCGGGTGCAGACCAGTCGCTCCCTTGATGCCGGGGTTGGCGGTGGAGAATGCGATGAAAATATCTCCGGAACCGTCGGACGCAAAGCTTCCATCCCTGCCCAGACCCAGCGACACGCGACGGGCCACCCGCTTCAATTGAGTCGGGATCAAGGGCGCGTCAGTGGCCACGACTGCGATGATCGATCCGATGTCTTCATCGCGCACCAGGTGGTCGGAAATTTCCCGGCCTACCGGAACTCCTGCTATGCGCAGCTGGCTGCGGCGGCCATAGTTGCACTGCACCAGAACTCCGATGGTGTAGCCGCCAAATTTGGCGTCGAGCTGGCGCGATGAGGTTCCAATTCCCCCTTTGAACTCGTTGCAGATCATTCCGGTGCCGCCGCCCACGCTGCCTTCCTCCACCGGGCCGCCCTGCGCCGTATCCAGGGCATGAAAAACGTGTTCGGGCTTCACGTGGAAGCCGTTCATGTCGTTCAGGTCGTCATCGGCGGTTTCGGCCACCACGGGCAGTGACCAGGAATAGCCTTCTTCATCCGGCGGCGCATGCTTTACCCGCCAGGCAATCACCGCATCGCGTACCACCCCCACGCTGTGTGTATTGGTGATCATGACCGGGCCGTCCAGCAAGCCCGACTCCTCGAGCCACGTGGTCCCGGTCATCTCGCCGTTCCCGTTCAGGGCGAACCAGCCCCCGAACACCGCATCGAGGGAACTCTTGCCACGGGGGAAAACTGCCGTGACTCCAGTCCGCACGGGGCCGACACCTACCTTCAAGGGTCCAGTGCCGGAAATCAAAGTCGTATGCCCGACCTCTACCCCCTTTACGTCAGTGATCGCATTGAGGGGCCCGGGTGTGCCGTCGAAGGGAACGCCGAGGTCCCGGGCACGAGGTTTGGTCTGAGCACTCAGTGTGGTCACGAGCAACGAAAAAATAGCGGCAGCAATCCATACTCTGGTGCGGGGCCTTAGCATCCAATATCCTCCATCGCAGTTCGGGAGTATAAAGTAAAAGTAATCGGGGGTCGCGCAGCCCACGATCTTTTAATGCAGGGATGATCTTTTTTTAAAGAGGAGAGCAGAATGCAAAACTGGAAAATAGCTCTGATCGGTGGTTCAGCAGGCGTCGGGACGGCCTTGTTTCTGAAGAAGAAGTGGACTGGCGGCATCATTCTGGCAGGTGTCGGACTGGCTGCATTGGCTTCCGAATATCCGGAAAAATTTGAAGAAGTTCGCCGCAGACTGCCTGACTACATCGAACGTGGCAATAGTTTTCTTGAAGTCGCGTCACGAGTGGGAGGCCGGCTGGCGGAAGCAGCCGAGAACGGCTCACAAAACTGGTACGAATCGCTGCTTAGCCGCTGAACGGTCACTCGATCCCAAGGGTTTTTCTGGCGTCAGGGCTGAGTCGCTCCGGGGTCCAGGGTGGAGTCCACACCACGTTGACGATGGCATTGCGCACTCCCGGCATCTGCTCCACGCGTGCCTTTACCTGCTCGCCGATCTGAACGTGGGAAGGGCAACCCTGAGCGGTTAACGTCATTTCCACGGTGACATCCTGCTTTTCCTCCGGAGCGGCCTCGATACGCACCCCGTAGATCAGCCCCAGGTCGACGATGTTCACCGGAATTTCGGGATCGTAACACTGCTTCAACGCGCTCAGAACCTCATCCTCGGTTACAGTAGCCATGGCGTCTCCTGAAAATCACGCACCCACAAAGCAATCGAATCAGGCGTCAATAACATCTTACACTTGCGGGGCGGGCACTCGCGGGCGGGCTTAAGATTGCCGGTCGTGGAGGGCATGCTGAGCCTGCGAAGCATCTGGCGCGGGGCGAGTACAGAACCATCCCGGGGCAGCAGTTCGAAACGGTGATCGTGCAGCCAAAATCAGAACATGACCTCACACCTATGACTCCCGAAGCAAAGCAAAAAATTCAACTGGCATTGGCCGTGGTGATTGCAGTCACCGCCATTCGCGCCGGCTACATCGTCTACGAGCGCTATTCAGAACGAGCCGAGGAGGCAGCCCAGGCCAATAAGAAAGCTCCACCTCTGAATGCCGACGATTACGTGGTTCCCAAGAAACTTTATCCCTCTGATTTGAAATCGGCGAAGCAACTGACCAGGCAACCTGTCTGGGTGAGGGAGGGCTATCACCACACTTATTACCCGTTTGACCTCGCCCGCAACCGTACCGATTTTTCGCACGAAGCCGGCACCCTCCTTCCTTTGCAGAAGCTACAGATCAAGGATGTAATCAGTGACGCCTCGCCACACTCCGGAGACGTTCGCCAGATCATGGCGGTCTTCGAACAGGAGGGGAAACCTTACGCTGTTTCCATAGGCTCTCTCAGCGCGGGCGCCTATACCATCTACTCGGACTATTTCTTCTTCATTGAAGATCCCCACGAACTCTACAGGCATTGGCCTCCCGAGGTCTGGGGAGCAATCGATCAACACCAGGTGAAACCCGGCATGAATGAGCTACAGGTGGACTTCGCGGTAGGAATGGGTGTACTCGATCGTGCCAGCGATTCCAGCGTGAAAATCGCCCACTATCCGAATGGCGGCAAGCCCCTTACCGTGACCTACCGAAACGGCACGGCGGCAGAGATTCAGCCGGCGGAGTGATCAGGAAACGCGTTCGAGAGTGCCACCGACTACTTGACCACGAGGGACTTCTCATTTGCAGGCCCCTGGTCGTCGCCATGGATCACGCCATCCTCGGCGGCATAAAACGACCGGTGCTCCGCATCCAGTTGCGCGGGAGTCAGGGTCAGGTCGAAGCCGTCTTTGTTCGGCTTAAAGCCGACGGTGTAGTCGCCACGTTTGGGGTTTACCATCCGCTTGGTGAATGATCCAGTGTGTACCAGGTCGGCCAGTGAATCCGCGAATTTGTCGTTCTTTTTCTTGTACTGCTTCTGCGCCCGCAGCACCGTACGCATATAACCGAGGGCAGCCGCTTCCGACTCCGACTTCGCCGGATCACCCTTGAACTTCGGCTGGTAAGGCGTCTGAGCGCTGGCAATCAGACAGGCAATCAACGCAATAGCCGCTATCTGACCCATGATTTTCCATTCCACAAGCTTTCGCCACTTTTTCACCTGATTTCTCCCCTTTTCAGTAGAAAATCGGTCCTCATTTTTTGAACCGAGCCCGGTTACCGGCGTAATCGCAGATGCACTATCGAATGTTCAAATCGTCAACGAATGTAGTTATTCTAGGACAGCTTCTCACATCAAACAGGGAACCCTAATGAAGGCTGCTGCTGCAACTGCAATGAAGGCTTCACCGGCGAAGAAACCGGCTATCCGTCTTGCCGTGGTGGAGAGCGATCCACTACGCTTTGTGGGATTTCGCGCTCTATTCGACTCGGAGACTGACTTCGAGCTGATCGCGGCATCGCTTCCCGACATCGGAAATCTGCCTAACATTGACCTGGTTCTGCTGGGTAACCGCAACGGCCAGAACCTGTTTGATCTTATGGCCAGCCTCAAAGCCAGCCGTCCTGACCTGCGCATCATTGTGACAGGTTCCGGCATGGACGAGGAAACCATCTTAAAAGCAATCGCTTCGGGCGCAAAAGGGTACGTTGATGAAGCGGCTTCACCCGCTGAATTCGTACAGGCCATCCGGGTTGTAAACCAGGGCTCGGTCTGGGCCCCCCGCCGGGTACTTTCAATGTTCATCGAGCGCGTGAGTTCCGCTCCCGGCAGAGTATTCCCCGCCGGCCGCGTTACTTTCACGGACCGGGAGAAGGAAGTACTGGAAATGCTGGTTGCCGGCCGCTCCAACAAGGAAATCGGCTCCGCCCTCGGTATCGAAGAGCGTACGGTTAAGGCCCATGTTGCCAAACTGATGCGCAAGGTCGGAGTGCAGAACCGGATCGCTCTTTCGGTTCACGCCATCACGCATTCGCTGGTCACCGCGAGGTAAGGTTTTGGCGTTTCTCCCAAAAGACCGAATTGAAGACGACGGATTGAAGAATTAACGGATTCGAAGAATTGACGATCATGGGACCTGGAGTCTGCGATCCTCAATTCGACAATCCGTAAATTTTTTGAAGCGCCAGGCGGCGCCGTTACTTTAGGACAGTGACCTAGGTAATCTTGTCGCTTCGCCTGACCAGCCGCATACTCGCTTCACCTACCACAGAACCTGGGAGACGGGGTTAGAAGCGGAGATTTAGGGTCACCGCGGCTGACCCCGATTATTTTTGCCCTCTCGGCGCTCTCCGTCCTTCCTGCAGAAAATCCGATAGAATTAGTCCACCGAGCTGAAAACAAAATCTACCAGCTCCCGAAAGTGCAGGAAGAAATGAAAAGACTTCTGATTCTGTGCGTAGTCGCCTGTCTCGCAATTCCCACCTTTGCTGCCGATGACGACAAGGGCGAAAACAAAGCCGAAGACCGCATTAAAGCCGCCAGTACCGTGCTTGAGGAGATCGAGTCCGCCCCCGATCAGGGTATTCCGGAAGAGGTTCTGGGATCGGCTGAATGTGTCGCGGTCGTCCCCACCATGCTCAAGGGAGGCTTCATCGTCGGCGCCCGCTTTGGACGCGGCGTTGCCAGCTGCCGTACTCCAAAAGGCTGGAGCGCTCCCGCATTTTTCAGCATTAAAGGTGGAAGCTTCGGTCTGCAGATTGGGGCTCAGGCCGTCGACCTGGTAATGCTCATCATGAACGAGGACGGCATGAAGAACCTGCTGAACAGCGAATTCAAACTGGGAGCGGACGCCAGCGTGGCTGCCGGCCCGGTGGGCCGTCATGCCTCCGCCGACACTGACTGGAAATTGAAAGCTCAGGTTCTCAGCTATTCCCGGGCTCGCGGATTGTTCGCCGGACTGGAACTGAGCGGTGCAGCGATCAGCCAGGACAAGGACGCTACTCGTGAGTTTTACAACCGCATGGTGCCCTTCAAGACGTCGCTCACCGGCACCATCGAACCGCCCCCGAATGCATTTCCGTTCCTGAACACGCTGGCCAAGTGGGCCAAGACGGCGGCCAGCAAGTAGAGGCAAAAAATAATGTGGGGCGCGAGCGTCCCGCTCGTGCTGGAGCTGAACCAGCGCTGGAAGTGGTCACGCCTGGTTCATCTGGCCCCTGCACGAGCATCTCGCTCCGGCACGAGCGATAACGCTCGCGCCCACACAAATTTACGCCGTGTTCTGGTTTGACAACCCCGGCTCCCCTTGCTACCTTCACCAGTTTGCCGAGAATGCGTCAGCGACTCGAGTATGCGTTAGCGTGGCCGTTTATCACCACCCTGAGTCTGCTGCCCCGTCCCCTCGCCCGTGCCACCGCGATCTCTTTGTCCTGGCTGGTCTACCTGTTGCACGTGCGTCTGCGCCATGTCGGCATGCGAAACCTTGCCATGGCCCTGCCGGAAAAGAGCCGCCACGAACATGCGCGAATTTTGCGCGGAGAATTTACCTCGCTGGGCCGCCAACTCGCTGAAGTCTGCCAGTTTCCTCGGTACACCAAAGAAAATGTCAGCCGCGTGGTGATTTATGACGGCTTCGAAAACTACGAACGCGCCTTCGCCCGCGGCAAGGGCGTCCTGTTTTTGACCGGTCACTTTGGAGGGTGGGAGCTTTCAGCCTTCGTGCACTCCCTGCACGGACACTGGATGCACGTGGTGGTACGAAACCTGGACAATGTTTATCTGGATCGCCTGAGTCAGCGCTATCGCTCGATGCACGGCAATGCCACGGTAAGTAAGGACAATTTCGTGCGGGGGCTTCTGGCCGCCATGAAGGCGGGCGAGGTTGTGGGCATTCTGATGGATACCAACATGACGCCGCCGCAAGGCGTTTTCGTCGATTTCTTCGGCATCCCCGCATGCACCGCCAGTGGCCTGGCCAGAATCGCGTTGCGAACCGACGCAGCCGTGGTACCCACCTTCACGATCTGGGATCCCACCTTGCGGAAATACCGCCTGCGATTTGATCCACCACTCAAACTGGTGCGCACCGGGAACGACGAAGAAGATATCGTCTCCAACACCCAACTGTTTACCAAAATTATTGAAGATTACGTGCGCCGCCATCCTGAGCAGTGGTTATGGGTTCACCGGCGCTGGAAGACAAGACCCCCAGGCGATCCAAGCCTGTACTGAGAACTCAATTTCAAAACCAGTCACTGCGATAAGCGATCCACCAACTCGCATAAGCGATGGGAATCGTGGCTACCAGCGCCCACCAGATAGGCAGGACGAAATCCGCCGCCAGCCCAAACACAGTGAAGCTGATCCAGAAGATCTTCTTCTCCATAAGCTCATTCTAAACCGCGCAGGGCGCTCTGGTTCCCAGCCAGAGGTCACGAAAGTACACCAGGAAGCCCTGAGAAATCATACCTTGGTGTTCTTCGTGTCCCTGGTGGTTCATAATCTCAGGGCGCCTCAACAGCCCGATGACCTTTTCTTTCCTCCGCCAAACGTATACAAAGATGCCATGAAGCGCTCGCTCAATTTCCTTGCTGAATCACTGCCAGCGCAGCTGGTTGGAGATGGTGCAGTCGAAGTAAGCGGAATTGCGAGCATCTCTCAGGCAGCGCCCAAAGACCTGGTGTTCGTCGAAGATGAAAAACTTCTGCGCTCGGCTCTTGAATCCCAGGCGTCCGCGGTGATCGCGGGCGAATTCGCCCGAACGCCCGCTGGAAAATCTGACGCAAAAACTCCCGCCAAACCCCTCTTGATTGTGAATCATCCCAGGCTCGCGTTCGCTCGAGCGGCGAGGATCCTTCGGCCCCTTCCCGACCGGCAGCCCGGCATCCACTCCAGCGCCGTGGTTCATGCCTCAGCACGGCTGGGTAAGGACGTGATCGTGGCGGAGCGAGCTGTCATCGGCCAACAGGTCGAAATCGGCGACCGCACATGGATCGGGCCGGGCGCAGTAATCGGCTCCAACACCAGCATCGGAAGTGATTGCGAGTTTTATCCCAACGTGACGATCTACTCCGGAACGAAGCTTGGCGAGCGCGTGATCGTTCATGCGGGGGCGGTTCTGGGCAGCGACGGCTTTGGCTACGTTCGCGACCGCGCCACCGGGCATTACGAAAAATTCCCTCAAACCGGACGCCTCGAAATTGGCGATGACGTCGAAATCGGAGCCAACTCAACCGTCGATCGCGGAGCGTTGGACGCGACGCGTATCGGGCGCGGCGCCAAGATCGACAACCTGGTGCACATCGGCCACAATTGCCAGATCGGAGAAGATGTAGTGATCGCCGCCCAGACCGGCCTTTCCGGCAGCATCGTCATCGAAAAGGACGTGATTCTCGGCGGCCAGGTTGGCATTGGAGAGCACGCCCGCATCGAAGAAGGAGTGATGCTCGGCGGACAAGGCGGCGTCCTTCCCAACAAGGTGTTGCGTGGAAAGGGCGTCGCATTCTGGGGCACCCCGGCGCGCCCGGTGCGTGAATATCTGAAGCAGTTGGCGGCGTTGGCAAGACTGACACGGAAAGAGTAGTGATCCAGGAGCTTTAATGTGGCCGCGGGCGACTCGCGCGCGGCCACACATTCCAATGGCAACCATCATCATCGGCGGACACTCCCGCAGCCTGGGGAAAACCAGCGTTGTGGCCGGACTGATCACCGCTCTGCCGGAATTCAACTGGACAGCGTTCAAGATAACCCAACACGGCCATGGCCTCTGTTCAGCCGACGGAGAGCCGTGCCACTGCGCCACTGACGATCATGCCTGGGCGATATCTGAAGAGACTGATCGCTCGGGAAAGTCCGACACATCGCGTTTTCTTGCCGCAGGCGCGGCGCGCGCCTGGTGGGTGCGGACCGAGCAGGGACGACTCGCGGAAGCCATGCCCGCCATTCGCCAAAAGCTGGCCGAGTGCCAGAACGCCATCCTGGAATCGAACAGCGTGCTCAAGTTCCTGCAGCCTGACATTTATCTGACAGTCCTTGACCCCGCCACGGCGGACTTCAAGAAATCCGCCCGGGAATTCATGGATCGAGCCGACGGCGTGATTCTGCACCAGTCACAGTCGCAGGATTTCGCATGGCGTGACGTATCCATGAGGCCGGTCCTGGGACGGCCTCTGTTCCGCATTTCTCCACCGCAATATGTCACGCCTGAGATCGTAGAATTTGTGAAGGAGAAACTAAAAAGAGGAACAGCAGCAGGAAGGCAGGCCGCTAAGTCATGACGGCGGCTTAAATTCCATTCTTTTCATTTGTCATTCCCGAGCGGGCTTTGGCCCGCGAGGAATCCGCTGTTTGCCGCCACAGCTCCCAGGCCTTTGCATATTTCCACGACACGTAAATCGCGTGATAAAGGTGCAGCAGAAGTCCTTCGCGGCCATCAAGAAAACCGAGACGTAAAAAATAGTTGTAGAGAAACGTAAACCAGGGCCGGATCAGAATGTTGATCACACTGAATCCGGTGCGGCCTTCGGCCACGACCATCTCCGCACCCAGCGACGAATAACGGTTCATGTGGTCGATGTAGTCGGACAGAGTGGGGTAGGAGTGATGGAGGATGGCGCCATGTTGGACCGCACCTGTAATGCCCTCGACCTTCATGGTTTCGTGCACAGCTTGATCCTGGAATTTCCCAAAGCCGCGTTGAAAAAAACGCAGTTTAGAATCGGGCCAGAACCCACCATGTTTAACCCAGCGGCCGAGGAAGTAATTCTTCCGTGGAATCACGAAACCGTTCAGGTTGTCTTCGTCGAGCCCGATCTCAAGACCGCGATCTCTCGCTTCCTTCGTGTTCGTATCATTGTCCACGGGGATTCCATTTTTCCGCCAAATCGGAATCACGTGCAAGAGCCACTGCAACTCCCGCACCAGAGTCGGATCGACTTCCTCGTCGGCATCCAGGCTGAGAATCCAGTCACCCGTTGCCTTTTCAATCGCTGAATTCTTTTGTGCCGAGTAACCTTTCCAGGTTTCCACGAAGACCTGGGCTCCAAACGACTGCGCAATCTCCACCGTGCGGTCGGTTGAGCCAGAGTCAACGACGATGATCTCGCCTCCGTCGCCGACTAGCGGCCTCACGCTCTCCAGCGTGCGTCCCAGATTGGCTTCTTCGTTGTAGCTGATCAAAACCACGGAAAGCGCCACGTGGAGAGGATAAACCGGAAACGGTCGCGGCGGAATGCCCGCACAGATGCCTAAGCACGTGTGGGGCGGGCACTGCTCGGACCTCGGGCTTCAGACTTCCGATTTGGGGCCGAAGTCCGACGTCCGAGGTCTGATGCCTGCTACTGCGGCGGAGTCTGTGCCGGCGGCTCCGTCTGCGGTGCTGGCTGCAGCACCGAAGCCGGAATGTCCTGCCGCGGGGCTACAAACGGAATCGATGGCATGTGCGTGACTGCGCCACGCTCGGCGTCCGCAATCATGATTCCCGCATGGTCGAGCAACAGCCCGGTCGCGCGATCCAGTTCGACTTGCGCCTTCTCGTACGCCGCCATTGCCGAAACCAGGGTTGACTCGGCTTGCGCCAGCACGCTCTGGTTCTGAAGTACCAGCGTTGTCGTGGAAGCTCCGAGGGCGTACTTTTTCTGCTCAGCATCCAGCGACTGGCGGCCCAAATCAACCGCGGCCTGGGCTGAAGCCACGCTGGCCCGGTTCTGCTGTACCGAGAACTGTGCCTGCCGCACTTCGATGCGGACCTGGTTTTCCAACTGCTGCAGGCGCATCTGCGATTGGCGATATTCCAGTTCAGACCGGATCTGAGTAGCCTGGGCCACGCGATTGCGTAGAGGAATAGTCAGACTCAAGCCCACTCCCTTGTCGGGGGCGCTTGAATCGACCAGTTGGTTCAGGGCGTTGCCGTAACTCACGGGGCCACCATTGCGGAATGGCGGAGCCGCTCTTGTGGGATCAAAACAGCTTTCGAAAGCTCCGCTAGTCGGGGTGCAAGCCGGGAGGGCCACATTTCCTCCCAGGCCAGTTCCCCCGTAGTAAGCGAAAAGATCGAGGCTGGGCAGCAGTGAGTTGCGAACTGCTCTATTGCTGATTTCGGTGTTGGCCAAATTAATGCGTGCCTGGGCCAGCTCGGCACGATGGCTCAACGCATCATTTACCAGGTCTTGCGTCGGAACCACCGATTCGGTGGCTGGCAACTGCATGGTAGATGTGGGAATAACTTCCGCGTCCGCGAGACGAGGGTCCACCAGGGTGCGGCTGAGAGCGTTTTTCATCAGCAATTGCTGGAGCTGTAGATTGGTTTGCGCCAACGTCAACGCCTGCTGATCCGTGGCCACCGTGCTCTGCGCGCGTACTACTTCAATCGGCGCCAGAGTGCCAATTTCTACCTGTTTCCTGGTATCCGAAAGAGTCTTCTGTGCGAACGCCAGCGACTCGTTCTGCACCCTTACGTTTTCATAAGCGAACAGCAGATCCCAGTAGATGTTTTCAATCTGGTCAACCGTAGTGATAATTTGCAAGCGGAAAGCGATGTCAGAGATCTCGCGGTTATTCTTGGCAATCTTGATAAACCGGGTGTTGGGAGCAAATCCAAAACCTTGCAGCAGGTGTTGAGTGAACCGGGCTTGAAAGAGAGAATTTATACCCGGGCTGTAGGTGGCGGTCGGACTGTCCGTTGTCGTATGGGTGTTGTTGAATCCCACCGACAAGTTGGTGCCCGTCTTGAAACCCTGCAGATAGCTGAAGTTCGCGGTTCCCGTATTCTGATTGGCTACCGGTAACGGGCTGAAAATGCTGGTAGACTGGGTAAATGCGCGATCCATTTGCAGCGTACCGGTAAGAACGGGATCGAAGCTGGTGATGGCGGGACCGCTGCCCAGCGTGGAATTAACCAGGCCACCCGCACCGGTGCCGGCGCCGCCGGAACCCGCGCTGGTGCCGCCGGTGCCGGAGCCGACCAACCCCACTCAGGCCGCCGGTGCCGCCGCCGGGCGTACCCGACACGATGCCGCTGTTGACGCCCAGCGTACTGCCGCCGGCCTGGGCGCGAAGAATATCGGTGTCGGCAATGTTCAGGTTGTAGCGCTGAATGGCGATGTCGAGGTTGTTCTCCATGGCCAGGGCGACCGCGTCATTCATGGAGAGCATAAGCTTGCCATTCTGCATCAGCTGCTCGATCCGCGGAGTATTGCTCAGGTCCGGCGCGGCCACGCTATGCGACCGATATGGGCCGATCGGATTGGGAAAGTGCGACGCGGGCCTGGTGTAATCCAACTCCACCAACGGCTGCGGTCGCGGCCCGTCGGGCACGGCGAGCCGGCTGGTGCCGCGGTTTGGGCCCAACTCGTGGCGGTTAAAGTGCCGGCGAGGACGACGGCAAGGGTTCGCCGGAAAGCGCATTGCAATGCAGACAAAAACATTCGATTCTCTCCCTGCTCAATCTGATAGGTCATCTGAATAATGAAGACGTCAAAGGCTTCTGGAAATCAAGCGATGGTACGTAAAATGACAGCTCCAGGTTTCATTTTTGTGCCCGCCGGAGCCATTCGTACGTTTGCCCCGGGTCAAGGTGCATCCGGCGCCTGAATAAGGCCGCGAAGTGAAGCAGACAGTATAGCCGACGCAGCAGCCTGGCCTCCGGCACCACTTCACTCAAGCAGGTAAAACTTTGTAAAGAATTACAACCCGATTGGATGATAATCGCCGGCGGGAAGACTCCAAACAATCGCATGCGGAATCTCAAATTGCTCATGGCCTACGACGGCACGGAGTTCTGCGGCTGGCAGGTCCAGCCTGGCGCGCCCACAATCCAGGGGGCACTGGCCTCTGCTATTGAGCACGTGACCGGAGAAACAGTATTGCCACAGGGTTCCGGCCGCACCGATGCCGGCGTGCATGCGCTTGGCCAGGTGGCTTCCTTCGCCATCCAATCGCCAATTCCGCCGGAAAATCTCGTCACCGCGCTGAATGATGTGCTGCCACCCTCAATCCGCATCTATGAAGCTGCCGAGGTGTCGGCCGATTTCCATGCCCGAAAGTCTGCCCAGGCGAAGACCTATCGCTACACCATGTTCCGGGGAGCAATCTGCCCGCCTTTCCGGGCCCGCTACGTATGGCATTACCCCTATCCTTTGGACGAAGTTATGATGCAACAGGTAGCCGCATTCGTTGAAGGCGAACACGATTTCACCTCATTCGCCGCGGTCGATCCGGAGCGCGGACGCGACCAGGAAGTCTCCAACGTCCGGAATATTTTCTGTTCCAGGTGGGAGCGCCTGGCCGACGAATTGGTCTACACTGTCCGCGGAAGCGGATTCCTGCACCACATGGTGCGCAACCTGGTGGGCACGTTCCTGCTGGCGGGCAAGGGTAGGTTGAAACCATCCGAGCTTCCGCAGATTCTTGCAGCCCGCTCCCGCTCTGCCGCCGGAGCCACGGCACCGGCAAGCGGCCTGTGCCTGCTGAGCGTAGAGTATGAACCGTCATGATTTCTTGTGTGGCTATGATTTCTTCTATGGTAGAGACGTTGCTCCCAACGTCTCCTTAAACCTCGGCAGGAACGCTAACCCTCGGCAATTACGCTGCAGTCGAGCTTCGCACCATCGTATGGTCGCAAATCTCCAGATCGCCGCCAGCAAGGTAGTTTCAACCAATCCCGCTAACGGCGAGGTCTTGCAGGAATTCGAATGCGCCTCGAACGCCGATGTCCGCGCCGCAGTGGTCCGGGCGAAAGCTGCCCAGCCTGAATGGGCCTCGCAGGGCATGCATAAGCGCATTGCCATCCTGCAAGAATTTCAGCGACTTCTCCATCAACAGAAATCCGAAGTCGCTCAGCTCGTCACCCGTGAGGCCGGCAAGCCTTACGTCGAAGCCTTGCTCACGGAAGTTCTCGTCGTTCTCGATGCAGCCCGCTTCCTGATCGACAATGCGTTCCGCTTTCTGCGGGACGAGCCAGTCCCGCACGGCAATCTGGCAATGAAGACCAAATCGGGCCGACTGATCCGTGAACCCTTTGGCGTGATCGGAATTATTTCTCCCTGGAACTATCCCTTCTCGATCCCGGCGACCGAAAGCATCGCCGCGCTGGTTGCGGGAAACGCAGTCGTTTTGAAACCCTCGGAATTTACTTCGCTGACCGCACTTGAGTTGGCGAAGTTGCTCCATCAGGCGGGAGTGCCAAAGTTCATCTTCCAGGTCATCCCGGGCGACGGCAGCACTGGCGCGGCTCTGATTGAAGATGCAAATCCCGAGGCGTCGATCGACAAGTTGATTTTTACCGGAAGCGTTGCCACAGGAAAACGAATCGCTCAGGCAGCCGCAGCTCGTTTGCTGCCAGTGGTGTTGGAACTTGGCGGTAAAGATCCCATGCTGGTGCTCCACGACGCCGATATCGAAGTCGCTTCCAGCGGCGCCGTCTGGGGCGCGTTCATGAATGCCGGCCAGGCTTGCCTTTCGGTCGAGCGCTGCTACGTCCATCGCAGCCTGTATAAGTCCTTTCTCGAGGCATGCGTTCGCAAGACCGAGCAGCTACGAGTGGGAAGTGGCATGGACCCCGACAGCGACGTCGGGCCAATGATCCACGAACGCCAGTTGCTCAACCTAGAATCGCAGGTGCAGGATGCTCGCTCGTTCGGAGCGCGCGTGATGACGGGCGCGACTCGTTTGCCAGCTATCGGGGCTAATTTTTACGCTCCGACAGTAATGGCCGACGTCACCTCCGATATGCGCATCATGCGCGAAGAAACCTTCGGCCCGATTCTGCCGGTGATGCCGTTCGATAGCGACGAAGACGCCATCCGGTTGGCGAATGATTCCGAATATGGACTGGCAGCCAGCGTCTGGACCCGCGATCGCTCGCGCGGCGAGGCCATTGCGCGCCGCATCCGGGCCGGAACGGTAATGGTCAACGATGTAATTTCCTGCTTCGGCATCAGCGAAGCGCCACACGGCGGTGTCAAAGCCAGCGGAACGGGCCGGTCGCACGGCCGCCTGGGTCTCGAGGAAATGGTTCGGACGAAATATCTCGATTCCGATCGACTTCCCGGGATGAAAAAGATCTGGTGGTATGGATACGGCCAGGCTTTCGCGTGCCAAATGGAAGGCCTGCTCGACCTGCAGTTTGCTCAACGATGGACCCGCCGGTTGCGAGGTGCGATGAAGACTGCCGGAGCCCTTAAGCGTCTTTCATCCTGAACAACGCCGGAGCCATTCGCTCGACGAATGAGGTGGAAACGTCTGACCAGAAAGGCAAGAACATGACAACTTCAACTCCCGATCCCAAACGCGAGCTTCTGCGCCACACCGTGGCGACACTCGCTTATCGAGGCGGCAAGGCCCTGCGTAACGCCCCAGCAGGATTCGCGGATTTTCGTGGGTGCGAATCCGGGCGTTCAGCCGGACAGATACTGGCCCACCTCGGCGATCTGCTCGATTGGGGCCTCTCCATCGCCCGGGGAAAACAGACGTGGAAGAGTTCAGAGCCCTTGCCCTGGGACGAAGGAACCGCCCGCTTCTTTGCCGCGCTGAAAAAGTTCGATGACTACATCGCCTCGGCCGAGCCCCTGCATGCTCCCGCCGAGAACCTCTTCCAGGGCCCGGTTGCCGACTCTCTGACTCACGTAGGACAGATCGCGATGCTCCGCAGAATGGCGGGAGGGCCGGTCAAGGGCGAAGGATATTTCAACGCCGAGATCACAGTCGGCCGGGTGGGCGCGGATCAGGCTGCCCCGAAGTTCGAGTTCGATTGAGGCACATGTAGCCCATCTGAAACTGCTTCGAGTAAAATGAAAATCTGAATCCGGCGGCGCTTTGCCGCAGCGACGAGGACATCACCTTTGGCCACGACCACAATCGCTCCCCCGCAGCTTCCGCATCACAAAGTGAAATTCAAGAAGCCGGGGCAGCGCTCCTGCAACGAAAAAGACGCCAAGGGAAAGTTCTGCGGCGGCCATCTCAAGCGATGGTTTTACACCACGGACGTGGTCGAACAGGCTTGCGGCGATGCCGAACAGGCCTGGGGCGCGGATGCCGAAGTGTATCGCTGCGAGCATTGCAAGACGCTCTATTTGCCCAATCCTGACGGGGTCAGCGGCCTGAATGTGGCAGGGCAGGGACAGACCTCGGTGTTCGGCTTGACCGTACCGAAGAAGTAGCTTGTCGGATTGCTCGAATCACTGCTCGCTTGATACTTCGCTGTGAAGACCTCCGAACTCATCTACGACTGGAATCAAACCGACGCAGCCATGTTGCGGCCGGCAGGCAAAGTTCTGCTCAACGATGAAACCCTGCGCGACGGGTTGCAGTCGCCATCCGTTCGCGATCCTTCCATCGAAGAAAAAATCCAGATCCTTCATTGCATGGAGTCGCTGGGCATCAATTCGCTGGATCTCGGCTTACCCGGCGCCGGTGCGCGAGCCCTCTCGGATTGCGAAGCTCTGGCGCGCGAGATCGTCCGCCACAAAATGAAGATTCGGGCCAACTGCGCCGCCCGCACCCATGAGAATGACATCCGGCCTATCGCCGAAATCGTGCAGCGCACCGGACTGAACATCCAGGCGGCAACCTTCATTGGCTCCAGTCCGATCCGCCGTTACACCGAAAACTGGACCGATGACTTCCTGCTCGAGACCACAGAAAAGGCGGTGAAATTCACCGTTTCGCTGGGCCTCGAGTCTATGTACGTCACCGAGGACACGACCCGCTGCGATCCGGAGATGGTGAAGCGTCTCTACTCAACCGCCATCAGCTGCGGCGCGCGTGCCATCGTGATCTGCGATACCGCCGGACATGCTACGCCGATGGGAGCATTCGCGCTGGTGCGTTTCGTCATCGATGAGGTGGTCAAGCCTTCCGGCCAGCAGATTCGCGTCGACTGGCACGGGCACTGCGACCGCGGCCTGGCCATCGCCAACTCCATGGCCGCCCTGATGGCGGGCGCGGAATGCGTGCATGGCTGCGCGCTCGGTATCGGCGAAAGAGTCGGCAATACGCAGATGGATCAGATGCTGGTCAATCTGAAACTCATGGGAGTTTCACCGTGGGCAGAGCAGGACCTGACTCGCCTGAAAGAATATTGCCAGGCAGTATCGAAGGCTACGGGCGTACCAATTCCCGCCAACTATCCCGTCGTCGGCGAGGACGCATTCCGCACCGCCACCGGAGTCCACGCCGCCGCCGTCATCAAAGCCTACAAGAAAAAAGACGTCGAACTTGCCAATGCAGTCTATTCTGGCGTGCCCTCGCAACTGTTCGGTCTGGAACAAATCATCGACATCGGGCCGATGAGCGGGAAGTCGAATGTCCTGTTCTGGCTGGAGCGCCACGGCGTGCCTCCGACCGATGACGTGGTCGAGAGAATTTACCAGCGCGCCAAAGCCTCCGACCACACTCTAACCGAGCCGGAAATCCGCGAATGTGTCGGAAAAACCAGTCATCAGTCCAACCGTCAGCCAACTGAGAACTGAGAACCAGCAACTGACAGCTGAATTTAAGTAAGAACGCAGTGTTATTCGAAGCCTGACATCGGAAGCCTGAGACTGACGACTGAATATCATGCCCCCCAGACCCGGTGCGGAAGTGTCGGAGCTCTATCCCAGCATGCAGCAGGAAATCGCCAGGCTGTGCGCGTCTCCGGAAATTCGTTCGGCCTTTACCTGGTTTCGCGCCCAGGAGCCGCAATTCGCGCACTGGCAACTGGAAGTGGCCCGCATTGCTGCGCCTCCATTCGGCGAGAGTGCCCGCGGCGCGTGGCTTGCCGAAAAATTCAAAGAGCTTGGCCTGGACCCGATTTACACCGACGAAGTCGGCAACGTCTTCGGCACTCGCAACGGCTATGGACACGGTTACGTCACGCTAAGCGCCCACCTGGACACGGTCTTTCCCGCCGGCACGCCGCTGAATGTTCGCCAGCAGGGCAGCCGCCTGTACGGGCCGGGAGTTTCCGACAACGGAGCCGGCGTTACGGCGATACTCGCCATCGCCGCCGTGTTGCAGGCAGTCGGCCTCCGCCACGCGCTGCCCCTCTTGTTCATCGGCAACGTCGGCGAAGAAGGTGAAGGCGATCTGCGCGGCATGCGCCACATTTTTTCCTCGCCGCGCTGGAAGGATGCCATTCATTACAGCCTGGTGCTCGATGGCGCAGGCTCCGACACGATCGTCGCCGAAGCCCTGGGCAGCCGCCGCTTCGAAGTGATTGTTCGCGGCCCGGGAGGACATTCCTGGAGCGATTTCGGCGCTCCCAATCCCATTGTCGTGCTGGCGCGCGCCATTCAGTCCTTCGCGCAAACTCCGGTACCGGCCTCACCCAAGACGACCTTTAACGTGGGAGTGATTCGCGGCGGCACCTCGGTGAATTCGATTCCGGAATCCGCCAGCATGCGTGTCGACATCCGTTCCACCTCGATGGCGAGAAATGGAGCGCCTGGAGCGGGCCCTGCGCTACGCGCTCGATCAGGCCATCGAGGAGGAGTCGCAGGCCACCGAAGCCCGCGTCCCTGCCCGCAGCGCCGGCCCTTTGGTCTCAGTCACGAATTGGTGCCGATCGGCAATCGTCCCGCCGGCGAACTCCACCCCAACGCCCACATCCTGCAAGTGATCCGCGCGGTGGACGCGCAATTGGGAAACGCCGCCCAGGTTCAGCGTGCCTCCACCGATGCCAACATTCCGTTGTCGCTCGGACTCGAAGCGATTGCCATCGGCGGCGGTGGCGCCGGCGGCGGCGCGCATACTCTGCAGGAATGGTTTGATTGCAGCGGACGCGAGCTCGGACTCAAACGCATTCTGTTGACCCTGCTTGGCCTGGCTGGCCAGGCAATTTGAACAAATTTCCAGGAAACATGTGGGCGGGCGCCCTCGCCGGCGTTTCGCCGATCTCCCCCGGCCCCCAATCCCGTAACTCCGCTTTTGCTACCCTGTACCCGTGTCCCGCTCCCTCAAAGCGCATATTCTTCTGATCCTGATCACCCTGATCTGGGGTTCGAATTTTGTTGTCATCAAGAATGCGCTCGCCGACATTTCTCCTCTTTTCTTCAACGCCGTACGCATGAGTCTTGCAGCGGTCGTGCTGGCGGCAATTTTCTATCGGGAACTGCCACGCCTGACCGGCGGCGCAGTCCGCTCCGGATGCCTGGTCGGGATGTTTCTGTTCATCGGCAACGAACTACAGACCAGCGGCCTGAAATACACCACGCCATCGAAATCCGCTTTCCTCACCGGAGTTTCGGTAGTCCTGGTGCCCGTTCTTCTTGCCGTGTTTTGGAAACGCGGCATCAATCGCCTCACATCCATCGGCGTGGCTCTCGCGTTCGCCGGATTGTATCTGCTGACGGTTCCGGCTTCAGCCGGAGCAGGACTCAACCTGCGTAGCATGAATCATGGTGACTTGCTTACGCTGGGCGCGGCCGTGGTTTTTGCTTTTCACATAATTTTTATCGAGCATGCCACCAAGAATCATAGCTGGCAGCAGATCACGGTGGTGCAGGTCACAGTGACCGCCCTGCTTATGATCCTCACTGCATCTTCTTCTCATTACTTCGCCGAGAAGATTTTCGTGGTGTGGTCTCCGAGGGTGCTCTGGGGGATTGGAATTACCGGCTTCCTCAGCCTGGCGCTGGCCTTCGCCATCCAGGCCTGGGCGCAGCAGTTCACGCCCGCTACTCATACCGCGCTGATCTTCACCCTGGAACCGGTATTTGCCTGGCTCACGTCGTTCATTTTTCTGGGAGAACGTTTAGGCGCACGCTCTGGCGTGGGAGCCGCCTGCATCCTGGCCGGACTCCTGATTTCAGAAGAGAAGGCCAGCGCAGAGTCCATGGGCGTTTCTCCGGACCATGCGGCGGTGCCGGCGCAGCATGGGTAGATTTGCCAAACAATCCTGCGCGCCCCGCCGCAGGCTCTGCCAAACCGACCTGGGCTCCTGTTCACGGCGTCAGGCTGAGCTTGCGAAGCATCCTGCGCGGAGCAAATATGCAGATTTCAGCCACTGCCCCAGAATTTGGTTCGATTCCACTTGCCCGAAACATTGACCTACAATAAGAACCTGGAAGAATGAACAACCAGGTACATGACGTGGAGAAACAAGCAGCCGCAATCGCCCATGCGTTTTTCTGGAGTGTTGCCGGTCGCCACCAGGCTTGCATTGAACAATTGGAGCGTATTTCTGATGTAGTTCCAAACCAGGTATGGCTGACTCTGTGTTTCGAGCCGTTGCTTTTCGGCTTGAGTTTTTTCGGCTGTTACGCCCGAGAACGTTACACAGCGCTGGAGCAAGCGCTATTCATCGCGAGGTTCGAGACAGCAACTCGCTGGTTAGTAGCTACCATTATTTTCGATCCTAAAGATCTCGCTTTCGCTCCATCCCAAATTTCATCGGTCCAAATCGCACAGCCTGCCCGAAGGCGTTACGTTTTAACCAAGGGACATGAAAGAGCACTCGCTCCGTTCTCGCGTTGGTGTGAAGTACGGCAGCGGCAATTTCAAGGACAATCGAACCCTCAGCCGGATTCGGGCAGGCTCCTCCGGGAGCTAAAGACGGACCTGGCAAAAGATGCTTATCACTGCCCCGAATCTGTCCTGCGCGTATTCGCGCAAGGTGTGGTAAGTGAAGCCTGCCGGATTCGTGATGAGGCTGCCAGCAGGTTTAAGGGCATCATTTCCATGGACCGGCTCGAACGGGCTGGATGAGGACGCGGGTGCCCCCCTTCGTTTTTTGAAGGGTGGGATTCCACGGTCATCTCACGTTTGGGATTTCTCGCTGACTCCTGAAGTAGTCCTCGTGACCAGAGTACACTGATCCCCATCACTCACCGTTTTCGCAAAATACGCGGAAAGTGGGGCGTCCTCAATAGCTTAGCGACCCTACAATATTCGTGGCCCCCATTCGTCTACAACCTTAGATGAATGGCGCGGCGAGCCTGGAGCGGATGGCGTTCGAACAGGACCAGCGGATCTCCGAGGTGGTCAAGCGGGAGCAGTCCCGGCTGCGCAACTTCATTCGGCGGCGCGTGCCCGACCCGCGCGACGCTGAGGACATTTTGCAGGACGTCTTCTACAAGCTGGTAGAAGCAAATCGCCTGCTGATGCCGATCGAGCACGTCACCGGCTGGTTGTTTCAAGTGGCGCGGAATCGCATCACCGATCTCTTCCGCAAAAAGAAGCCGGAAAGCTTCAGCGATATTGCCATCGCGAACAGTGACGACGACGGTGATGGCGAACTGTTACTGCTGCAAATGCAATTAGAAGAAATGCTGCCTTCGCCCCATGCCGGGCCGGAGGCAGTTTACGCCCGCAACCTGCTTCTCGAGGAACTCGAGCTGGCGCTCGACGAACTGCCGGACGAGCAGCGCGAAGTGTTTGTTGCGCATGAACTGGAAGGCCATAGCTTCAGGCAGATGGCCGCCGAGAGCGGAGTGAGCGTGAATACGCTGCTCTCGCGCAAACGCTATGCGGTGCTGCATCTCCGCGAACGATTACAAAATGTTTACAACGAATTTACGAAAACATGAGGGACAGACCATGACGAAGAGATGGTTCTTTATTGTACCGGCGGCGATTTTGGGAATTCTGCTATTCGGGTTCCTCGGCGGCGAGCTGGTGCTGCAGCTGTGGAATTGGCTGCTGCCTCCGCTTTTCGGATGGCGGCAGATCACCTTCTGGCAGGCTCTTGGCCTTCTGGCGCTGTGCCGGATTCTCTTCGGCGGATTTGGACGCCACGGTTCCGGCCGTCCCAATTTCGGCCGTCGCATGGGGACGAGGATGAGAGAGCGCTGTGGAAACATGACCCCCGAGGAGCGGGAGAACTTCCGGCAGGCTATGCGCGAACGCTGGGGCTTCAGCCCAACCACCAGCGAGAGCAAGGGGTAATGAAGTCCGGCTGACCCACTTTCCTCCTGCTCTGTCCCACCCTTCGTTTGCAGGGGTGGGGTTTTCGATGTTGTCCACTGCCTGGGATTTCTCGCTGGCCCTTGAAATGACCTCGTCCCTAAGGTGCGCCTTCCTTTCCTGCTCTACTGTCCCTTCTTGAAGTAGTTATCCAACGCATGACCTTGCACGGTGTTGTCAGGCTTCACGCCCAGGATGCGGGCGATGGTGGGGGCTACGTCGATGTTATGGACCAGGTCCGCGCTGCCGGGACGGACATCCGGGCCGGCGGCGAACAGGATGGCGCTCATGTCTTTGAGCTGAGGATCGTAGCCATGTGCGCCGTAGAAATTCGGGACGGAGAGTACCGGTGCCGTTGCCGTGGCATCGCCCAGTCGCTGCACGACCGGAGACTGCGTGCCGTCGAAGTTGTATCCGGTAGTGAGCATGGCGAAGACGTCGCCCGAGTCTTGTCCGATGAACTCGGCGGTTCCGCGGCCGAAGCCGGGATCGGTTAGATCGGAGGGCACAGGCCGCGCGTAAATTTTGTCGAACACCGGCGTGCCGTGCTTGCCGGCGTAGCCTGCGTTGGTGTCGTTGAACTTCCTGACCAACTGCAATATCTGCTTCTGCAGTGTCACAAATTCCGCCGGAGCCACCGTTCCATTTGGCTCGCGGCCGATCAGGTTGATGTAGAAGTTGACGGCCGGCCCGGATGTGACAGCGCGGACCTTGGTCGAAGGAATTCCGGCCGAGGCCAGAAGATTGGCGGCGCTGACCGCGGTGTGGAACGGATCGAATCCGTGGTCTGAGACTACGATGACGTTGCTCTGCAGGTCTCCCGAACCATCGCTCACCGCGTCCATAATTTGTGCGACGGCTTCGTTAGCCACCCGGTAGGCGCTTTGGATGTGTCCGGCATAACGGGCAACTTTGACCGGGTCCTGATTATGGCCGATCGAATTCGGATCCAGAGGATTCGAAGCTTGCCGCGGATCGGTCAGAAGGTATTGATGCTCGAAACCATCTGGCTCCTCGATGTAAACCATCACCAGGTCGGCATCGGGAAAGCGCTCGATGGCGCGCAGTGCGAGCCGGGTCTGGTAATCCACAAAAGTTGCGTTCTGATCTTCGCCGATGGCTTCCAGTTCCTGATCGCTGAAGTTGGCTAGGCCCGGATTGATACGCTCAGGGAAACGGAAGTCTTCCTGATCGGCCCAGAAGCCGACGTTGTTGTTTACATCGTCCACATCCGCCTGCACCGCCGGATTAGGCGGAATGTCATTCACCGTGTAGCGGGCGAGATGAACAGTGGAGAGATCGGGAGCCAGCACCGTCACATAAAACGCACAACCGGCCCTCTTCGGACTTCCTTCCAGGAAGAAGCGGCTGGAACGATGATCGCTCGCCTTGACGTATGCTGGCCCGGTGGATGGCAGCGTGAAGGGGCCGGGCTGGATGCCATTGGTGCTGTCGAAGAAAACCAGCGTGTCGTAGTTTGTGACCGAATCATTCGTAGTGTCGAGTGCTGCAACCTGGATGGTGTAGCTGACTCCTCCCACGGCGAAGCTCTCAAGGGGAGTGACTTTCTGCAGGACCGGACTGAAGCTGGTCTTGCCGGCGGCGGTCAGCTGGGCAATGGTCATGGCTGGGGCGACAGCGAAGTCTGTCGCTGCGAGTGTGAAGCCTGAACCACCGAGGCCTCCGAACTCGCCGAAAGGAACCGTATAGTCGACCGTTCGCACAGACGCGGGTTGGACAATGGGGCTGCCGGCAGGAAGGCCAGGCACGCGGACATCGAGTCCATCACCGCCGGGGAAGGTGGCAGTCACCACCGTCTTGCCAGCCGCGCGAAGCGAATGCCAGATGGGAAATGCCGTGGGATTCGGACTCTCGGCTGGACCGTCAATCGAATAGCCGCCGATGGGCGCGGAGAAACCGCTGACGTTGCTGGTAAAGGGACTGGCCACAAGATGGAAAGTATTGGATACAACGTCGTTGCGCGCAGCCGTCGACCCGGTCGCGATCGCAATGTGGCTGGCAGCGGTGAGCGAAGGAGCGATGACGATGTTCTGCTCGGCAAAAAAACCTTGACGGCGCAGCTCGCCGATCCCCCGTCGCCGGGGCAGCACGCCGCTTTGCAGGAACCTGTTGACGATTCGAGGAGTGGCGCCGTCGAGCGAAATCAAAACTACTTTCGGAGCAGCCCAACTGGCGGGCAACAAAATGGAATTCAACAACAGGAAAATCGCACTGGCTGCGAAGAATGAGAACCTGGGAGTGGCTGGTTTGCCGGAACACAACAGACTCATGACAGAATCCTCCTACCCGCAACTTAGATCAGAGTTGCTGGCAGGAACAAGATGCGCTCGTGAAAATCTGGTTAAAAGAAATCCACAGAAAAGTTCCTGAGCGGGCGCTTGGGTCCCTCACCCTCGTTCTCTGAAGGTTTCATCCTCACGGCCGGGGTTTCAGCACCGGGGCAGAAGTCTCCTGCATCGGCGCTTTCATGGTCGCCAATTCCACTACTGACATCTTCCCGTCAGTGACCATGTCATCTCCGGTGGCGTTCGCGGCTTGACGCGGCGCGTGCGGACGATCCACATCGGCGTACGCAGTTGCGGTTCCGACGAATAGCAGATCGGTTTCCACCCATTCACGTTCGCGGTCAATGTGCGGATCGATGCGATGCGACCACTTCGTTCCGCCCCGACTGTTCGCGGTGGCAATGTCGTGTGTAGCCGCACCCACCCACACTTCCCGCCCGTTGTACTTTTTGGCCAGCTTCCAGATGCGCACGTGATGCCGCTTGGCAAAAGTGTTCAGCGATTTCTGAAATACCAGATCCGGTGGACGCTCGTTTATCAGCAGCGCCGACACCGGTGCTCCGGCGTAGCCGCTCTGCCGCATCGTGGCCTGCACCGCCTTCAGCGCCGAACCTGCAGTAAGATTGCTGGCTTCAAACCATTTGGCTTCCTGAAACGCCGCCATCAGTTCTTTCTGCGAACCGATAAACATGAGGTTGGTCATATCCGAAAGCGTCTTGTTCGGCGTATGCGTCCGCATCGGAGCTGACACGACCAGTTGCTGAAGCGGCGCATCCACCGTCAGCCGCGGCCATCCCGGCCACGAATCTTTTTTCTTCAGCATGGACGCCCGCACCACCTGCACCTGCAAATCCGTCCCCGCCGGAAACAGAACCTCGCGCCGCAGCGACAATCCATACACCGTCTGCACACCCTTGATCGAATATCCCGCAATGGGATTGGCCGCTCCCAGCGCTGCCATCACCAACGACACCTTGCCCGACGCATGCGGCTGAACGATCCCCAGAATTTCATTGTTGCGCACCGTCTCCCGTGCGTTGTCTACGTCGAGCACACGCGCGTAGAGCGGCGACTTCGAACTATCCTTGTGCAAGATGTTGGAGAAGTCGAGCACTAGCCGTGGGCGCGAATATTTGTCCGGAGCCCTGGCCGCAAACAGCACCGTGCCATTGACCTTTGTCCCCGGCGACACCAGCAGGTCGCCATCTTTGCACGCCAGCAACTCTCCGCTTCTGCACATCGGATACGTGACCGTCGCCTCCAGCGGATCGCCCGTGCGCGAACGGTCGCTGTAAACCGGAACATCCAGCCGGATCGACATGGTCGCGCCCGGAGCCAGGTCGGCTTTGCGCGTCAACGCCACCGCCGCATCGGGAGTCGGCGGCAAACACACCGACACCTGGTTGAAGAAATTGTAGAAGGCGGCCAGAAAGCCGCTGCTGGCGCCGTTCTCGATCAGCAGCGTCTGTATTTCAAAACTCGGAGAATAAAGCAGGTAATCGAGCGCCGTATCCTGATACGCATCTTGCCGGTTGATTTCCACGCCCCGGCGAATCAGAGCGTCCGCGATCTCCTCATACGCCACCAGCACCGTCGCTTTGGTGTGATAGCTTGCGCCGAAAATTGCCCAGTGCAGCGCCGTCCGCCCTTTCGCATCGGCAGCCTTTAGGTCCGCGCCGCCTTCAATCAGTTCCTTGACGTGCGCCAGGCGCGCCAGAACTTCCTGCTCCCTGGTTTCGCGCGTTGCCTGGTAAAGCTCCTGCAGCAGCGGAGAAAGATTCGCAGTGTCCAACTGGACGGCCGCAGGCGCCAGCTCATCCTCCGCAGCTTCCTCCGGAATATCTGAAGTTGACTCGGTGTTTTCCGCCTGCTGGTAAGGTCGCGCCCCGCGCGCAGCTGGCAGGGAGATGGCGATAATCGAGAGTATGAGTACCCGGAAATTAATTTTCGAGATCGTAAGCATGAGCAGCCCCCAATTGGCCACTGATTCTAAGACGTCCATCCTGATTGCAAAAATAAAAAAACGAATATTCCGAACTCGAGTGAAAGAACGAAGGGGAAAGGCATGGTCCCCCGCTTCTCGACCCCTTTTGCGAGAAGTGGGAGACCGGACCTATCACCGAACCCTATTACCCAATTGCGCGCCATCTATTTTATGAAGTACGATTTGTCCCTTCCCCGGCCCAGGCCATTGCAACCAACCAGCAAGCTTCCGCCGGACCATGCCCCGGAGCGGTTGACGGGCAAGCCGTAAGTAATCCGCCTTCGCTGGCCGGGTGCCCCAACCTTTTCGTGCACTTTGCGAAAAGGGTGGGTGACGGGACCGCTGCTCGGCACTGCTGCTACATCAACCCCTTAAGCATCCACGGCGGGTACGCGGAAAGTCTCCAGTCACTTAGTTTTCAATTCGGGAAACGACTAAAGATTGTTTTCTGGCGGTAGGCACGCTGGAGTTGCTCTTTAAGTTGTCCACTCGATGCGCGGCGAACTATTCTTAGGCGGGTGGCCCAACCTGGCAGACCACATTTCGATTCCCGAGGGTGCCCCGTCTCACATACACCTGAAGGTTAGAAGTGGGCAATCAAAAACCCCGCGCAAGCGGAGCTTGGACGGGGCACCCTCCAGAGCATTTTGAGCCAACGACCAACGGCCAGGGGCCAACGATCGCCCTACAGCTTCACCGCCAACTGCCAAAACAGAAACGAATAAACATCCGTCCCGTCTTCAATCTGTTTGGTAATCGGCTTGCCCTGGCCGTGGCCGGCCTTGCTATCAATCCTCAGTAAGATCGGACGCTCCTTGCTCTTGCCATTTGCGGCTTCGGCCTGCATCAGCGCGGCCATTTTTTTCGCGTGCATGGGATCGACTCGGCTGTCGCTGTCCGCGGTCATGAACATGATTGCCGGATATTCCGCGCCCGCTTTCACGTGATGGTAGGGCGAGTAGGCGTAGAGCCAGTCGAACTGTTTGGGGTCTTCGGACGAGCCGTACTCCGGCACCCAGAATTTCGCGATCAGGAAATTCTGGTAGCGCAGCATGTCGAGCAGCGGCACCTGGCACACCACTGCGCGGAACAGGTCAGGACGCTGCGTGATCATCGCGCCCATCAGCAGGCCGCCGTTGGAGCCACCCTGAATGGCGAGATGGTCTTTGTCGGTAATTTTGTCGGAGATCAGGAACTCGCCGGCGGCGATGAAGTCGTCGAACACATTCTGCTTTTTGTCCAGCATGCCGGCGCGATGCCAGTCCTCGCCGAATTCGGAGCCGCCGCGCAGGTTGGCCACCGCGTAAACGCCGCCGCGTTCCAGCCAGAGAAAGCGCCCGCCGGAAAATGTCGGCGTCAGGCTCACGTTGAACCCGCCGTAGCCGGTGAGCAGGGTGGGATTCTTGCCGTCGAGCTTCAATCCCTTCTTGTGAAAGACAAACATCGGAACCTTGGTGCCGTCTTTCGACGTGTACCAGAATTGGCGGCTTTCATACTGCGAGGGATCGATGCCGGGCGTCGACACTTTGTCCCACAGCGAAGTTTGGCGCGAAGTCAGCTCGACCTGATAGACCGAAGGTGGAACCGTGAACGACTGGAATCCGAAGAAAGTTTCTTTACGGTCCCATCGCCCGCCGAGGCCTTCGACCGAGCCCAGGCCCGGAAGCTCGATGTCGCCCAGCGCCTTGCCATCGAGATCGAAGAGCTTGAGCTGTGAGGTGGCGTTCTTTTCATACTGGGCCAGGATTTTTCCGTCGACAATTCCAATGCCTTGCAGAATGGCGTCGGAAGCCGGAATGATTTCCTTCCAGTTGGCGCGGGCGGGATTGGCTGCGTCCACCGCAAACAGATGGAAGTGCGGCGCGTCTTCGTTGGTGGTGATGTAAACCTTTCCACGGAAAATCTCGCCGGTATAGTGAAAGTCCTTCCCGCTGGTGAGTTCCACTGGCGGCGTGCCGGCCTTCAAATCCCGCAGAAAAAGTTCATTCTTGCCCGCCGAACCTTCGTAAGCGGTCAGCAACAGCCAGCGGTCATCATCGTCGGGCAGCTGGGAGACGAGAATTTCTTCCTTCTTGCGGCCTTCGCCCCAGATCGAAGGATCTTTCGAAGGATCGCTGCCGAGGGCGTGGTAAAAAACGTGCAGATAGTAGACTTCGTCGCCCTCAGGCACGTCCCCTTTCTTGGGATTGCGTCCGTAGTAGAAACCCGAATTATCTTTTTTCCAGGTGACCTGCGCGATGCGGGCCTGCCCGATCGTGTCCGGCAGAAGGTTGCCGCTGGCGGTCTCGATCACATGCAGAGTGGAATTTTCCGAGCCGCTGGCCGAGGTGCCATAGGCCACGTACCTGCCATCATCGGAAGGGAACCACCAGTCGAGTGCGACCGTTCCATCGGCGGACATTTTGTTCGCATCCACGAGCGGACGGTCTGTGCCGTGAAGGCCTTCACGCACCAGCAGCACCGGCTGGTTCTGATTGCCCTCGCGGCGGGTATAAAGAAAGTAGGGCCCGGCCACCTGAGGCGTGCCGATCGTGCCGATAGAAAGAAGCTGCGACAGCCGCTCATGGATGGCGTCGCGCCCGGGCAGAGGATCAAGAATGCTGCGCGTGTACGCCATTTCCTGGCGCACATATTCCTGGGAGTCGGCGCTGTTGGCATCCTCCAGCCAGCGGTAAGGATCGGCGATTTTGTGGCCATGGAGTGTGTCGATGACGTCATCGACCTTCACCTTCGGGGGTCCCGCCGCAGGCGAAGTGCTGGCGGAAGATCCATCGCCCGCCCAGGCCATCGCCACAGTCATCGTCATTGTCAAAGCCAAACCCGCAAGCATCCAGATCAAACGAAACCCTCCCATAAATCACCTCAAGCGGTCAGAAACAAGGGTATCAAAAACCAAACCCCGAAGTTTTCAGCAGGCACATCCGGATGCTAGTATAGAAAGGATTGGACGCGTACCCTAGACGCGCCCACCACACTCCTCAGTAGCTCAATGGCAGAGCACCCGGCTGTTAACCGGGGGGTTGTAGGTTCGAGTCCTACCTGAGGAGCCATTTTTTCAGTAGGATGGAATCCGCTCGCGCAAGGTGCCGTTCAATTAGCAACCCAGACGACGAAACCCAACTCATCCTCTTCGTAGTGTGCCGTAATCTCCCAGCAACCTGATGTCGGAAATTCTATGCCCTCAATACCGAGTTTCTACCAATTCGTGAGCTGTTGGCTTTGAAGACTCTTGCGGGTTGAGCTATCTCATCCAACCTTCGAGCGGTCACCCTAAATTTTAAGGCGTCTTCCTGCAGTATCCACTTGTGAGGTGACCAATCCTCACGCCACCAAAATGTCTTCTCCCCGCGAGGCCAAAATCGCGTCCGCTCGGAGTATTGTCCAGAGCTTGTCGGTGCCAAAGTAAAAGGAGCCATTAGGTGTACCTGGGTCATAAGCGGGAGGAACAAAAAGGCTAGTTCGCTAGGGCTTTGTAACGGCACACGTCTCGGGAATTCTGGACGTGGCCACGGGTCGCTGGGCTAGTGCTTGTGACAAGAACAGCAGTTGAACCAACAAAAGAAGGCGTGTCAACATGGAGAGCCTCCTGAAAGATTTTACACTTGCGGGCGCGATAATTGACCGCCGCTAATGGCATTCCTGCGTCGCGGTCACTGGATACATTCGATCGGGCATGATGGAGTCATATACCAGCGAATCGATTCGTGCCCGAGAATCAGATGAGCCTACAGCCAGAAGGTCTTGGGTCTGTCTCCCGACGCGGTGACGCTGTTGGCTCGATTGTCCGGGTGATTGATGATGCAGTACTGCAGACTCACGGCCTTAAAGTATCGTCAATGCCAATAGCGTGAAATCCGTGGTCGAGAAATCCCGCGAGAAGTACGGCGCGGGGGACGTGAAGAAGTACTATTTCCAAATTCGATGTGGCGGTTGTGGCTGACCTCGACTGAGCATCCCGCCTACATTTGAATTGAGGCCTCATTGCCACCAGATCGGAAGACACGCCGCCCTAGTACGTTGAACATGCCCGTCTAGACCCTAGCCACGACGGAAAGGACGAATGGCACGCCGTGCACCCGCGCAGTGTTCAAACCTGGGAAGACTTATTTCCCCAGACCATCCGGTAGGCCCTTATAGTATCGAAATCCTTCGACAGGTTTCCCATCTCTCATCTGGATTTCTTTGCGGCTTTCGTCCTTCATTTGCTTGAGCTCGGCTTCGGACAGGTTGGCTTTGTAGTTCTTCCAGCCCGGTCCGAACTGGCTAACGTATTTTGTCCCAGCATTTACCTTCTTCTCCGCGAAGTCGCTGATGTCAACCCATATATTCTCGTCTTCGTGATCGTAGTCGTTGTAAAAGAGGTACTCAGGAATCATGTATTCCTTCAGCCCTTCTTGGGTGATCTGACCTTCAAAAAGCAGACGCCACATCGCGGCGCGTGCCGCATCCGCCGCCAAGTAAGAGGCGGCTCGGTGGTCAGACTTGTGCCACCGTTGATAATTTTTTCCGGGGTCCCATGCCATTAGCACATCCGGGCGTATTTTCCGAATCAACCGCACAAGATTTTCCACTACAGCTTTGCGATCTTCAAATTCGAGAAGCCCGTCATCGTATCCGAGATTGATGTAGTGTTCTCCCGGAATCCCCAACTCTCCTAGAGCAGCCAATTCCTCTAGGCGACGAATCTGGGCAAGCTGCGTTCGCGATAAATTCGGGTCTTGAGTGCCGACATTTCCGGTTGTCAGGGTCACAACATAGACTTGATTCCCATGTGCCTGAAGCATAGCCAATGTCCCATGGGACAACATGTCATCGTCGGCATGGGCACCGATGAGCATGATCGTTTTCCCGGTCCACTTCTCGACCGGGGCTTCCGATTTCTGTTCTTTCGCCTGAGAGAGAGCCAGAGACGAGCAGACGCACAGACCGAATGCTAGCGACAGACGAAGTGGAAAACTCCTGACATGAGGCATACGTGACCTCTTCAAGCACCAATGATTAGGGGGTTGAACTGATCGACCGAACGCATTGTAACGTGCCAGCAGGAGTATACTCCGCTGCGATAGGCTGCATCGGAGGTGGGCGATGGCTGTTCGGCTCATTCCCGGTCAGGCATGGAATTTGTTTCAGGTCTCTGCTGAAGGTGGCAGCCCGGAACAGTTGACACACTCACCCTCTGCTGATCTAGACCCCAGTTATTCGCCAGACGGTCAGACAGTGGCATTTGGTCAAGGTCAGCGTTCGATCCAGCTTCTCGACATCCCTGCGCGACAGCTTCACACACTTCCGGGGTCAGCAAGAATTTGCTGCCCCCGGTGGTCACCCGACGGACACTATATCGTTGCCCTCGGGGAGGGTGGCACCAAACTGATGCTTTTTTGATTTCACCAGCCAGAATTGGCGCGAGTGGGCAACAAATGTCGGAACTGTGGGTTACATGACATGGTCGCGGCACAGTAAGTATGTGGGATTTGATAATTTGCTCGCCGATGATGACGGATATTGGCGGATATGGGTTGCTGATGGAAAGCTCGAGCGACTTGCGAGCTTCAAGTCCATTCGCAGGTCTTTTTCACTTGGGGGCCTTGGACTGGGTTGGCTCCAGACGGGTCACCGCTTGTGGTGCGTGACATCAGCAATCAGGAGATATACGCACTCGATCTGCAGCTTCCCTAGAACATGGGCCACCGACCTGCTGCGCCGAATCGGTCTGCCGCCGTGATCGCTGGCCAAAAGGTATTGATAAGGACCAGCGACAGACTCCGGGAAAACGAGTAGCGAAAGGCCGCATAAAACGGGATCAAAATTCGACTCCTTCCGAACCACGAGAGCTAAGCGCCCCCACATTCGACTTCTCCTCTGTGGCTCAAGTATCCTTTTCCGGATGCCGGAGGCCAGAATGAGCCTTTTTCGTGTCGCCGCCCTTCTTTTCATGTGTGGCATCGCTCTCTCCGCTGTCGGGAAATCTGAAACGCCGCAGAACTCCTCAACCAAGCAAGCCGCACAGTCGGATGACATTCCCAAGTCCATCGCGGAAAGCGTTAGCGGCACGCTCAAGTTCGCGGAAGGGAACTTTCTTGGACTAGCTGAAGCGATGCCTGAAGACAAGTATTCCTATGTCCCCACAGTAGGCAATTTCGACGGCGTGCGCAGCTTCGGGGAACAAGTGAAGCACGTCGCCTGTGCTCAGTTCGCCTTCTTCAACGAGTTTGAGGGCAAGAAACCGCCCGAGGACTGCGAAAAGGGCGGGCACGATTCAGCGAAAACGAAAGCCGAATTGATCAAGTATCTCAAGGATTCCTTCGACTATTCCAATCGTGTACTCGCCACGCTGACGGCGAAAAACGCGCTCGACCGTATTGAAGGCCGCTATGCCGGACCGAACACCAAACTCGCTATCTCGGTCATTGCGGTCTGGCACATTACCGACCACTACGGACAGGTAGTAGAGTATCTGCGCTTGAACGGTATCGTCCCACCGACGACGCAGAAATACGGACTGAAGGTTCGGTGACTCGCAGGAAACAGCACTCCGACTTTATGAGCGTTGATGTAAGGTTGTATCCACATTACATGATTTAGCAGGAGGGCACGATGATTCGAGAACGGACACTGAAGGTCGTGTTGGTCGTGGTGGGATTGCTGTTTTCGGCTGGCGTTTACCCCTTGATGATGTTTGTCCGGCAGGAGCCTGCGTTGGCGATGATGCTTAGCCTTTATGTGACACTCGGCATTTTCTTGCTGCTGGCAGCCCGTAACCCATCGGCGAATCGCAGCCTGATTGCTTTCACGGCATGGTCGAGCTTTGCCCACGCCGCTGTGATGGGGACGCAAGCATTCCGTAATCTGATCCCACGCGGAGAACTGCTGGGTGTGGCTGCGCTCATTATCATCGGGTTAGCCATGATCGCGCTGGCCCCGAGGAAGCAGGCAGGAGAACTGCGATCCCCTGCCACTGCGTAGCTCGCATTCCGGCGAAACGCCAGTCCCGACATGCCGAATCGTGAGGCAAGACGAAGCGGAGTTACGCGAAGCTGCAATAGCCATTCTTTTTCAGCACATCCATTTTGTTTTGACCTTTCCCTCCTCTCCGACCTAACATTCCCGCCATGCGCGGATACCCGGTTGAGTACGCCGAAAAGCCTGCCCAGAAACACGACGAAAACACTGCGTACCGGGTGCTGTACGACGGGCAGTGCGAAATTTGTCAGGCTTGGGTCTCATGGCTAAAAGCTCTCGACCGCAAGAACAAGACGATCAGTCTACCCATCAGCGCGGAGGTCTTACCCACAGTGGACTCCCGGCTCAGGATGGATGAATGCCTACGGCAGTTACACGTCGTCACGCCCGAGGACGAGATTTATGTCGGCTGGGATGCCGTCACATGTTTGGCACGGTTGTTCCCGTCAACGTGGCTCATCGGCGTACTGGGAAAGCGGTTCCCCTTTCGCCATATTGGGCGGTTGTTATACGGGTTCATTGCGACGAACAGATACTCCCTCAGCAAGTGCCGTGGGGGTGCTTGCCGCGTTGCGAAACCAGAGACGGTACGACGGCAAGCAGAACTAGGTGCATTCTGGTCGTGCTACACACTTGGCTTCTTCATTCGGTTGCCGCTGGTCGTGTGGGCGGGTGTCAGGGCCGCAGTCCAAAGAACAAGTATTTTCTCCCGGACGTACCACAAACGACTCGATCTGCTGAGCGGCAAGCTGACCATATTGTTTCTGAACGGCGTGTTGCCCAACGCCGTACCGCTACTCTTCGGAGAACTATTCACGGCGGTGCTCTACGATGGTGTCGCAATCGACCCCGGCTCGCCCAAGATGCGACAGTCACTGGCCCAGCACCTTCGCCGATTGCGGCCGAAAATCACAAAAGTGGTCGCGACTCACGCCCACGAAGAACACATCGGAAACCTGAATTGGCTGTCCCACGCCACGGGTGCGGCGATTCATGTTTCCGAGATGACCGCACAGTTCCTAACGCCATTCAAGAAGCTCCCATGGGTACGCGCCACGATAATCGGACAGCCTCCGAATTTGGCGCAGCCGTACTTTCTGTTGGAGGAGACCGTGGAGACCGACTCCGGCTTCCTGCAGGTGATCTCTACTCCCGGCCATTGCGATGACCACATAGTTCTCTACGATCCCACGGAGAAAGTGCTGCTGGCAGGAGATGCCTTCATGGGGAGCTACTTCGCAACTCCCAATCCCGACGTGGACAGCAGGAAGTGGTTAGTGAGCCTCGAACGACTGATGGAACTCGACATCGAGATTCTGGTCGAAGGACACGGGCATATTCATACGTTGCGGGCAGACATACCCAATCTCCCGGGCGTGGTGATCCGAGAGGACCCGAAGGTCGCGATATCGCAGAAGTTAGCGTACATGCGGTGGTTGCGAGAACAGATCGAAGCCGGGTTTCAAGAAGGGCTTCCGGTGCGCGTCATCGAGGCAAGCTGTTTTCCCTGGGGAAGAAGCACTTCGTGGGAGAGTTGTGCCACCGATGAATGCATCCGGCTCCTAAGCCTCGGTCATTTTTCCCGCACGGAACTGGTTCGCAGCTTCGTCCGGACAGATGGCGACCACCTTCCCACTGTCTACGAAGTCCGTCTCTCTGGAGGAGAGTGATCTCCTTGCGGCTGAGCGAAGCGAAAGAGATCGAATCTGTCGAGATTGCGCGAGGCTCCTCGTGGATCGGTTGGCTTCCAATTTCACTCTTACCCTTAATGGCAGTCGCGTGCCGTAATCTGCTGCCACCTTGGGTGTTCATGTGACACTTACAACCTGGTTTTAGAGAAGAGAATGAAGAAAATGCCGAGGTGAATGGGTCTAGGAAACCATCGCTGGGGTTGGTCACAAGGGCTCTGGCGTCCTTTGGACGAGCTAGGCTGTCTGAAATCCGATTTGGAAACCGCAGGCTCCATTCGAAAAGTTCGAGGATGAAAATGTGCTGGATTTGTACTGCCAACCTACGACTTGAGCGATTTCAGCGCATTCTGAGGAAGTTGGTAAGCGGGGTCGAAATCCCTGTAGCTATTGATTTTTCTTGTGTCGCTGGGAAAAGTCGGTACGATGAATCCGGCGATTGCAATCTCAGGGGCGGGTTCGAGTCCTACCTGAGGAGCCATTTTTTTCTTCTGCGTTCCAACCGCTTACGTTCAATCCCATGGTACAAATGCGCATGAAGCTGGAAGCGTTTCTGCTTGGTCTGGCACTGGTTTTGTTTTCTGGCAGTGCGATGGTGGGACAGTCCGCGGTACGGATGGACGACAGCGGCGCGTCTCTCATGGCGCAGACTCCGCCCATGGGCTGGAATAGCTGGGATGGCTATGGCACCACGGTGAAAGAGGCCGATGTCAGGGCCAATGCTCAGTGGCTCGCCGAGCATCTGAAGCCGTTTGGCTGGCATTATGTGGTGGTGGACATGGAGTGGTTCGTCACCAACCCAACACCGGAAGGGAACTCCAAGACTTCGCAGTACAGTATCGACGAATCCGGCCGTTACACGCCGGCGGTGAACCGGTTTCCGTCGGCGGCGAAGGGCGCCGGTTTTAAACCTCTTGCGGATTATGTTCATTCACTGGGGCTGAAGTTTGGCATCCATATTCTGCGTGGCATTCCGAAGGTGGCGCTCGAGAAAAATCTGCCGATCGCAGGGTCGTCGTTCCATGCCGCCGATGCCGCTGACTCTTCCGACACCTGTCCGTGGAACTTCGATAACTACGGCATTGATGGTTCAAAGCCGGGAGCGCAAGCCTATTACGACTCCATTGCCAGGCTCTATGCCGGTTGGGAAGTGGACTTAATCAAGGTGGACTGCATCAGCAGCCGTCCCTATAAGGATGATGAAATCCGTATGTTGAGCACGGCGCTGACAAAGTCGGGCCGTCCGATTGTGCTGAGTTTATCCCCGGGGCCTGCTCCGCTGGAGAAGACGGATGAGATGCGGAAGTATGCGCAGATGTGGCGGATTTCAAACGATATCTGGGATCTCTGGCACAGCACAGTGGAGTATCCGCAGGGGCTGGGAGATCAATTCGCGAACGTTGCGAAGTGGGCGGGCAAGGCGCAGCCGGGTCACTGGCCAGATGCAGATATGCTGCCGCTGGGATATCTTGGGCCGGCTCCGGGATGGGGCCAGCCGCGTTATACACGCCTGACGCATGACGAACAGAAGACGTTTCTTACACTGTGGTGTATTTTCCCCTCGCCGTTGATGGTTGGCGGAGACATGCCTCAGGCCGATGCATGGACAACTTCGCTGCTTTCCAATCCCGAGGTTATCGAGGTTGATCAGCACTCGACCGGAAATCATGTTGCGATTACGACGGACAAGACCGTGGTGTGGCTGGCAGATGCGGCACAGAAGGACGGCCGCTATGTGGCTGTGTTCAACCTCAGCGAGGCGGCTGAAACAGTTCACTATCCGTGGAACGATCTCGGCATTCCCACCGCCAAATACAAGTTGAGGGATCTCTGGAAACGAAAAGATATAGGTTCGGCCGATGCCTTGAGCGTAACCCTGCCGGTGCACGGCAGTGTGCTGTACCGGGTGTCGGCTGAGCGCTGACCAGCTTGATGGTGCGTCCGTTCTGGTCTGGGTGGACAAACAATGAAAGCCCTCATCATCAAGAAGCCCGGTGAAGCCGTGGTCGAGTCTGTTGCCGAGCCTCTGCCTTCAGAAGAAAAGCTTTTGCTGAAGGTCCGCATGGTCGGGCTTTGTGGAAGCGATCTGAATTCATTCCGCGGAAAAAATCCCCTGGTGACTTTCCCGCGCATTCCGGGCCATGAGGTTGCCGCCACCATTGTGGATGGCAGCAAGGACAACCGGGCGCTGGCTGCCGGAACTCACGTCACAATGTCTCCGTACAACAGTTGCGGCAAGTGCGCTTCCTGTCTGCGCAACCGGCCGAATGCATGCCAGTTCAACGAAACCCTGGGAGTGCAGCGCGATGGGGCGCTGACCGAATACATCACGATGCCGGCGGAGAAACTTTACACGGCCAGCCTGACGATCAAGGAACTTTGCCTGGTGGAACCGCTTACTGTCGGATTTCATGCGGTGAGGCGGGCACGGGTAACGCCGCAGGACAAGGTTGCGGTCCTCGGATGCGGCGGCGTGGGCCTGGGTTCGATCGCAGCGTCACACTTCATTGGCGCCAAAACAGTTGCCATCGACGTTGACGATGACAAGCTGAGACTGGCCAGGAAGGCCGGCGCGGGATACACGATCAACACGCAAAACGAGTCTCTTCACCAGAAACTCCTCGATCTGACAGACGGGTTGGGTCCGGATGTGGTCATCGAGGCGATCGGTTTGCCCCAAACCTTTCGCGCCGCCGTGGAAGAGGTCGCGTTCACCGGGCGAGTGGTCTACATTGGCTACGCCAAAGAGCTGGTAGCTTATGAGACTCGACTGTTCGTCCAGAAAGAACTCGACATCATGGGCTCACGGAATGCATTGCCGGAGGATTTTCGGCGGGTCATTCAGTTGCTGGAGGGTCATCAATTTCCTGTCGATGATTGCGTGAGTTCTATCTTGCCTATCGAAGAGGCTCCCGCGATCCTGCGAAGCTGGAGTGACGATCCTGCCCGATTTTCGAAGATCATGATTCGCCTGGACTGATGGGAAGCACGTCGCTCGATGGAAGAAGGAAGAAGGACCGGCAATTTATCTTCCAGCAGTGAGATGGAGACTCCAGCAGGCAGGAAGAGAGATCACGAATGTCTGTTGAAAACCAGCGCCGAAAACAGGACAGGATTCTGGGCATGGACGAGCGGATCTCCCGCCGGGACTTTCTCAATTCAACCCTGATTGCCTCAGGTGGCCTGCTGATGTCGGCGGTAACGCCGCTGCAACTTCTGGGCGAAGCCGACGACTGGACCGGCTACGGCGGCGTAGGCGATTACAGCAAATCCAACGGAAATACGCTCGAGGTCCTGGCGGCGGGGCATCGCATTCGCGATGGCGAGTTTGAGCGCCTGCCGAACGAGATTGTCGACACCGGCGAAGTCTTCGACTGCGTGGTTGTGGGCGGGGGCATCAGCGGGCTGGCGGCGGCGTTGTTCTTCTTGCGAAAGAGCGGCAGGAATCGCACCTGCCTGGTTCTGGACAATCATCCCGTTTTCGGAGGCGAAGCCAAACGTAATGAATTTGTGGTGGATGGCCATCGCCTGATGGCGCACCAGGGCTCGGCGGTTTTCTTTGTGCAATATCCACACAGTTTTCTTGGACGTTTCTACGATTCAATTGGCCTGAAGACACCTCAATTGCAATATCAGAAGTGGGCAGGTCCAGCGAAAGAGATGACGCTCAGCAAGACGCCTTACGACATGGTGGGGATGGAGCCGGCAACCTACGGATTGTATTTTGGGGCGAAATTCGGACAAAAAGATGGCACCTGGCTGATCGATCCGTGGGGAAAGAAGCTGGAGGGCGCGCCGATTTCGGAGACTGCACGGGCCGAGCTATTGAAGTGGCGGGCGGGTCCGGCGGAGGAGGGTCCAGCGAAGAAAGAGAAACGGCCGCAGTATTTTGGCGACGACATTTCGCGCTATCTCGATTCGATCACGCTGGAAGAACACATGATGCGGCGCTTCGGAATCAGCCGCGACACCATACGGACGTTTCTCTCTCCGGTGGAAGGCGGCGGATCGGGGCTGGGGCCGGATGTTCTGTCGGCTTATGCCGACTACGCGGCGGATTTGCTGCACCCGCTACAGAGCGACGACACCGACCAGATGTTTCCCGGCGGCAATACCGGAATCGCGCGGCTGATGGCGAAGGCTCTGATTCAGAAGTCGATTGCGGGCGACGACAGCATGGAGTCGGTTTGCCGGAATGAAATCAATTTTGACGCGCTTGACCAGCCGAGCTCCCCGGCACGCATTCGGCTGAACTCTACTGCGGTGTGGGTGAAACATGATGGCGATCCCGAAAAATCAGAGTCGGTATCCATTGTTTATGCGCGTGCAGGGAAAACGCATCGGGTAAAGGCGCGCACGGTTGTCATGGCCGGCGGTGGCTGGGCGACCAGGCACATCGTTCGCGATCTTCCCCAAGCGCAGCAGCAGGCTTACAGTCAGTTCTACCGGTCTCCCTGCATGATGGCGAATGTGGCCCTCCGGAACTGGCGTTTTCTTTATAAGATGGGAATCACCGGGTTTCGCTGGTTCGAGGGAGTGGGCAACTATACGGAGGTACGGAAGACCGCTTTGGTGGGGGCGGACTCGCCAACGATCAGCCCGGATTCTCCGGTGGTGCTCCCGCTGAAGGTTTTGTATTCCTATCCCGGGCTGCCGATCGCCGATCAGGGGCACCGGGGCCGCGGAGAGATGCTGGCAACTCCATTCAGCGAATACGAACGGCAAATTCGCGAGCAGTTTACCAGTATGTTTGCCCGCTCCGGCTTCGACGCCCGGCGAGACATTGCAGGCATCATTCTGAACCGCTGGGGGCACGCTTATCTCAATCCGCAGCCTGGTTTTTTCTTTGGTAAAGATGGGAAACCCGCTCCAGGCGAAGTTCTGCGTGCCACCCCTTTCGGGCGGATTGCTTTTGCCAACACTGACCTGGCGGGCATCATGGACCATCGCTGCTCGATACTCGAGGCCGAGCGGGCAGTGGGGCAATTGCTGGAACAGGTTTTAACCGACTAAGAATGGATGACCAGGAACTGACTGAGGAGTAAACTGGTAAAAGCAGCGAGCCGCTCGACATGAGTTATGCCAACGAGATTTCGACTCCTAAGCCGGGTGATTTTGCGATGCCCGATCCCGAGGACCAGCAGGTCTGGAACGCGTCGCTGGGGTTGGACCTGGCCGACCGTTCAGTGTTTGAAGCCGAGGTCCTGATTTGGCGTATTGTCCGCGAGAGGTCCAGCCATTCGGGAAACCGTGACATTGGTTATTCAGAATCTTAGTAATTCAGACATTGGTTATTAAAATCATCGCTAAGTTGTTGGTGTCCACCCGCCGCGGTTCGAGCTAGCCTCCTGCGTCGACTTAAGCAAGTCATTATCCAATGGACGAACCCGCCGTGATTCTGCCTTCTGTTGACATAGCCCGAACGTAACCGTCCCAGCCAACCTGGTATTCGTACAATCCAGCTTTCCTTCGTTCCCCCGCAGGATCTAGGAATCCAAGGAGCCTGACGGGCCCATGCGCGATCCAGTTTCTTTCCGCCGTTCACTTGCCCTCCCAATCGGTCACGCCACCTGGACGAGCCCATCGGGCTCGTCTTTTTCTTCCTAACTCCTCTTCTCAATCTCTGTATTTCCATATCCAATGTTCTTGTCCATTTTCGAACAGCGGAAGGAAGAAGCGGACAATGCTTCTGTCCGTGCCGGAATTTCTTTTAAGTAGAATGAGCAACTTAACAATCCGAATCATGGTCTGTAAATTGCCTCAGGCGCAAGGGTAGTGGCTCAATTTGAAACTGCACCCTGTGTCATGCTCAGCTCGCGAAGCATCTGGCCGCGCCTGGAGCGATGCGCGCAGGATCCTTCGGGACTGAAGTCCCTCAGGATGACTGCATTTTAGCTATTTATTTTCAAATTGAGTCATCACCAGCGCAAGCGTGGCTTGCATTCTTCCTGAGTGAGGCTCACATGCAGAGTCTGATACAAGACTTGCGATTTGCTTTCCGGCAGATGACGCGGAGTCCGGGCTTCTCACTGACCGCAATCCTGTCGCTGGCGCTGGGTATTGGCGCGACGGTCTCGGTCTTCAGCGTTATCTACAGCGCGGTGCTAAACGCCTGGCCCTATGCCGGGTTTGACCGGGCCTGCCAGATCAACACCATCAGCAAGTCCGGCAACGAAGGCGATCCGGGCTTCACAGGGCCACAGATTCGCCAACTGCGACAGGTGAGCGCCGTGGAAGACGTGATCGCCATGAACCGGTGGGATCTGGTCATCACAGGGAACGATATCCCGGAAAACCTGTACGCGGTTTACTTCACCGGCAATGCGTTTCAGTTTTTTGGCATGCCGGCGATTCTTGGCCGCAATTTTCTGCCCTCGGACGCGCCTGACGGGCAGGATCCTCAACCGGTGGTGGTTCTGAGCTACAACTTCTGGCGGCGCCACTTCAACAGCGATCCAGGCATTGTCGGCAGGAACCTCCAGCTGGTGCACAAGGACTACACCGTCCTGGGAGTTCTGCCGCCCCGCTTTACCTGGATGGATGGCGATGTCTATCTGCCGCTCAAGATGTCGCAGGCTCAGGACGTAACGTACGGGTCAAGGCTGAAGCTGAAGCCGGGCGTCAGCCTGGAATCGGCTGAGCAGGAGATTCGTCCGCTGATGCAACAGTTCGACAAGGAACGGCCAAATTACTATCCGCCCCAGTTTCGAGTGGCGGTTCGCAGAACGGGCGAGTACTACGTACGCGACCTTCGCGGCACGCTTGCATTGCTCTTCGGTGCTGTGGCCTTACTGCTGGCGATTGCTTGCGGCAATGTTTCGATTCTGTTACTGGCGCGGGGCACGGCGCGCCAGCACGAACTGGCGGTGCGCGCCGCGGTGGGAGCAAGCCGGTTTCGGATTGTGCGCCAACTACTGACCGAGTCATTGCTGCTGTCCTTGATCGGCGCGGGACTGGGGGTAGTGCTGGCGTATCAGGCTTTGGGATTCATCGTGGCCCGGCTGCCGGAATACTCGTTCCCCCATGAGGCCGATTTCCACGTCAATCTGCCGGTACTGCTTTTCAGCGTCGGGCTGGCGGTAGCGTCGGGAGTGCTGTTCGGAATCTTTCCCGCGCTGGAAACGGCACGGCGGGAGATCAATCATGTCATCCAGGCCGGCACCCACAAACTGGCCGGGAGCGTCCGCGGAAAGCGCATGCACACCGGACTGATTGCCGGGCAGATCGCTCTGACTTTACTACTGCTCACGGCGGCGGGGGCGGCCATCCGGGGATTTTCCCGCATGATGCAGCGACCGCTGGGTTACGATCCGCACCACGTGATGTCGGTGGGCATCCCTGTCCACGAAAATACTCTTAACGCGTGGGCGGAGCGAGGGGCGTACTTCAGGCAGCTCCGCGAGCGGGTCGCGGCCATGCCCGGAGTGGTAGAAGCGGGTATTTCCACCAACGCCACGCCTCCAGACAACGGATGGAATCAACCTTTCGAAATCCTGGGAAAGACCGGGGCTGAGCAGCAGGAGGCGCTGACGAATTTTGTGAGCCCGGAGTATTTCACCATCCTGCATATTCCGCTGGTTCAAGGACGCCAGTGGGAGCAGAGCGAAGTTGTGAGTGGCGCAAAGCTGGCGATTGTGAATCAGACGTTCGTTCGCCGTTATTTCCCCGGCGAGGACATTTTGAACCACTCCGTGCGCATGTCCCGATTAACCAACCAGCCACCCTTCCGGTTAAGCGCAACCGGGAGCGATGGCTGGCTGCAGATCATTGGGGTCGTCGGCGGACGCTCTCGACCAGGGGCTGAACAAGCCCATTCTGCCGGCGCTGTATCTTCCATACACGGTCAACATGTTTATGGGAACACAGATTCTGGTGCGGACCCAGGGTGAACCGCTGTCCCTGCTGCAAGCCGTGCGCAAGGAGATCGCCACGGTCAATCCCGATCAGCAGATCGATTCGGATGTACAGGACCTCGAGGGGTGGATCAGACGCGAGCGGGAATTTGCGGTGTCGCGCCTGATCTCCATTTTGTTTGGCGCATTCTCGGCCCTGGCGCTGGTGTTGGCCGGCGTGGGTTTATACAGTGTGGTGTCCTATAGCGTGGTGCAGCGAACCGGCGAGTTCGGCATCCGCATGGCCCTGGGCGCGCAGCGCGGTGACGTGCTGCGGATCGTGCTGTCGTCTGCCGGCGTCAGCGTGGTTCTGGGCCTGGTCTCGGGCGCGGTGCTGAGTCTCGGGTTGGGCAGGGTGATCACGCGCTGGGTGGAAAACGGGGTTCACGATCCGCTGACGGTGTTCGGAGTCTCGCTGCTGGTGATCGCGGTTGCGGCAATGGCTTGCCTGGTGCCGGCGCTGCGAGCGTTGGCGGTCGATCCCATGACGGCCCTGCGTTGTGAATGAAGAGTTTGCGGTCGCTGGGCACTTATGGGGCGGCGTAGCTGCCTGCCGCATGCTTCGAGGTCTGAAATTTTAGAGGCCTGCGCTAAACACAAGGTCTCTCCACTGCACTCGCGGCGCTTCGCTTCGGTCGGGATGACAGATTATTTAACGATGCCTGGGCCTTTTGATCTTGCTCACGACGATGTTGCTCACGAAGATCTTGCTTACGAACGACCTGTGACGGCGTCCAAACTCCACGGTTGACTGCTGGTCTTCCAGGTTGGTACAAAGTCCGGAACCGCGACGCAATTACGTCCGTATAGAGGATCAGAGGCGCTATGCAATTCATAGACGATGTCCGCTATGCGATGAGGCAGTTCGCTCATGCTCCCGGTTTCACTGCGACCGCAGTTTTGACCTTAGCCCTCGGAATCGGCGCGACCACGGCGATCTTTAGCCTGGTGCACGCCGTACTGTTGAAGTCCCTGCCGGTCGCCGACCCTGGTCAACTCATTCGAGTTGGGGACAACGAGAATTGCTGTGTTAATGGAGGGCTTCAGGACAACTGGTCGCTTTTCTCCTACGAGAAGTACAAGACGTTTCGCGACGGGACCCGCGGGTTCACAGAAATGGCGGCCTACCAGGCCGGGCGCAGTCTGATGGGCGTCCGGCGGAACGCGGGCAACCAGCCGGCGGAGTCGCTGGCCGCGCAGTACGTTTCGGGAAATTATTTCACGATGTTGGGAATTGGCGCCTATGCGGGGCGGATGTTCACGCAGGCGGACGATCGGCAGGGAGCGGAGCCGGTTGTGGTGATGAGCTACGCGACATGGCAACAGAAATACGGGCAGGATCCGTCGGTGATCGGGTCGAGTTTTACCTTCAACGGCCTGCCTTTTACGGTGATCGGAGTTGCGCCGCCAAAGTTCTACGGCGACCGGATGGAGGCGGCGCCTGCATTCTGGATCCCGATCAACGCTGAAGTGGCGATTGATGGCGCACGAAACCTGCTGCAGTTTGGAGAGTCGGACTGGCTCGACATTACCGGCCGGCTTGCGCCGGGGGCTGATCCCAAAACCATCGAGAGCCAGATGCAGGTGGAACTTAAACAGTGGCTGCTGGGCCCGGATTCGAAGCTGCAACCTGGAGAGCGTGAGTTGGTGCCGAAACAAACTCTGCATCTTTCTCCCGGTGGAGCGGGAGTGCAGATGATGCGGGACGAATATCAATCAGGCCTGCGTCTGCTGATGTGGGTTTCCGGCTTTGTGTTGTTGATTGCATGCGCTAACGTGGCCAACCTTATGCTGGTACGGGCCGCGAGCCGCAGGCAGCACACGTCCGTACGAACCGCGCTGGGCGCATCGAGATCGCGGCAGATCCTGCAGGTGCTGACGGAGAGCGCAGTTCTTGCCGTTTTCGGGGGGGTGATGGGAGTCGGGTTTGCATTCTGGTGCACCCGCCTCATTCTGAGGCTGGCATTTCACGACCAACATGTGGCGATCAGCGCCACGCCGTCGTTGCCGGTGTTGGCCTTTACGTTCGGAGCGTCCCTGCTTACGGGAATTCTGTTCGGAGTTGCCCCGGCGTGGATCACGGCGCACGCGGATCCTGCCGACGCCCTGCGCGGGGCGCATCGCTCTACGACTCAGGGAGGTGGATGGACGCAGAAGTCTTTGGTAGTGGTTCAGGCTGCGTTGTCGCTGGTGTTGCTGTGCGCCGCGGGATTACTCACGGAAAGCTTGCGCAACATGCAGCATCAGAGCTTCGGGTTTGATATGGCGAATCGCTACATCATGCACATCGATCCGGAGATGGCGGGGTTTACCCCGGAGCGGCTACCCGCGTTTTTCCGGCAACTGCATGACAACCTGGCGGCAATTCCAGGGGTGACCCGGGCTGGTTTCGCCCTCTATACACCTATGGAAGGAAATAACTGGGGCGAAATTGCCTACATTGAAGGCCAGGCTCCGCCTCCGGCAGGAAGCAATCAGAACCAGGTGTCATGGGTACGCGTCAGTGACGGGTATTTTGAGAGCGTCGGCACCAGGATCGTCAAAGGCCGCTCGATCACAGAGCAGGACACCGCCACTACGCGAAATATCGCCGTGGTTAACCAGACGTTTGCCAGGAAATTCTTCAAAGATGAAGACGCTATCGGTAAACACTTTGGAGATCTGGAACAGAAGTACGCGGGAAACTATGAAATCGTCGGGGTCACGGAGGACACGCGATATCGCGGCACTACGGACGCCATTCCTCCCATGTTCTTTCTGCCGGAGGCGCAGCATGTCGTATATGACGACCCGCGCTTCAGGGCTTTCGAGGATCGCAGTCACTCTTTGAATGCGGTAGTGCTGCAGACTCAGGGTCCGATTCCGGGGCTCGAGCCTCAGGTTCGGCGCGCTTTCGCGCAGGTGAGTCCTGATCTTGCGCTGATCGACTTCATGAGCCTGGCCGCTCAGGTCGATGGCAATTTCTCCCAGAACCAGATGCTGGCGAGGCTGACGTCGCTGTTTGGACTGCTGGCGCTGGTGCTGGCTTCGGTCGGATTGTATGGGGTGACAGCCTATTCGGTTGAACGTCGGACCAGCGAAATCGGAATTCGCATGGCGCTCGGCGCGGACCGGTTGAATGTCCTCAGGCTGGTGCTGAAGGGGGCGTTTGTGCAGATCGGAATCGGGTTGGCGATCGGAATCCCGGCCACCATTCTGGCGGGGTATGCGATGACCACGCAACTGTTTGGAGTGAAGCCCTTTGCTCCGGGTATTTTGCTGGTGACGACGCTCGTGCTGAGTTTCGCAGCCCTGGTGGCAACGGTGCTGCCGGCCCGCAAGGCTGCAACTTTGGAACCGATTCGCGCACTCCGGACTGAATGAATACGCATAAGATCTTATTGACAGTAACCTGTAGCAGAACTTACTTTTCGAATATTCTCCTCCACCCCTGCGGGTGCTGAATGTCGAACTCTCGTCTCACCGCGTGTGTTCTTGGTTTGCTCGCTGTTCTGTGCTCGTCCTCTGACGCGCAGGTTACGACTTCGCAATACGACAATGCACGGACCGGGGCGAATCTCAGCGAAACCGAGCTCACTCCGGCTAACGTCAACACGAAGCAATTTGGCAAAGTCTTTTCGTTTCCGGTGGACGGGCCAATCTACGCGCAGCCTCTCTACCTTCCGGGAGTTGAAGTCCCGGGAAAGGGTGTACACAGCGTGGTCTTTGTGGCCACCGAACACGACAGCGTCTACGCATTCGATGCCGATGGAAAAATTTCAGAGCCGCTATGGAAGGTGAGCTTCGCGAATCCGGAAGCCGGCGTCACGGCGGTTCCCGCGCGCGACGTGGACTGTCCATTCATCACTCCGGAGGTAGGCATTACCTCCACGCCGGTTATCGACCTGCAGACAGGCACGCTCTACGTTCTGGCGAGGACGAAGGAGCGCAAAGGCACGTTCAGCTCGGATGAATATGTGCAGCGTCTGCATGGGCTGGCGATAACAACCGGAGTGGAAAAATTCGGCGGGCCAGTCGTGATCCAGGCGTCGCTGCCGGGAAAAGGCGCAGGTAGCTCGGGAGGGCAGGTCAAGTTCAATGCGCTGCGTGACAATCCGCGCGCGTCGCTGTTGCTAACGAATGATCGGGTCTACCTGACCTGGGCATCCTCATGCGACGTGGGACCTTATCACGGCTGGGTGATGGCGTACGACGCCCGCACGCTGGCGCAAGTGGGCGTGTTTAACGCGTCGCCGGATGCACAGGAGAGTGGAATCTGGGCGGGCGATACCGGGCCCGCCGCCGATAGGGACGGAAACATATTTGTAGCCACTGGCAACGGAACGTTCGATGCTGCGAGCAACGGCCGCGATTACGGCGACAGCGTTCTGAAGCTGGGATGGAAATCGGACAGGCTTGATCTGCTTGATTACTTCACTCCCTACAATCAGGACAGTCTGAATCGAAACGACAAGGATTTGGGTTCAGGAGGCGTCGTCCTGCTTCCCGATCAGCCTGGTTCCCAGGCGCATGCCCTGATCGTGACCGGTAAAGGGGGAGTCATCCATGTGATCAACCGCGACGCTATGGGGAAGTTTCATGCCGACGACGATAGCAATGCTCTGCAGGAGCTGGCGGCGGCTCCGGACGAGGCCTTCGGCGCGGCGGCTTACTGGAATGGGCATGTTTACTATCAGTTCAGTCATGATGTTCTCAAGGATTTTCTAGTCTCAAACGGACGGCTATCGCATGATCCGGTAGCACGGAGCACCACGAGATTCGTCGATCCGGGATCAACTCCAGCGGTTTCGGCCAACGGAAAGAAGAATGCGATTGTGTGGGTGCTTTCTTCGCGAGGCTGGAGGTCGGCGGATCGGGCGGCGGTGCTTTACGCCTACGACTCCACCAATGTGGCTCATGAACTCTATAACAGTGAACAGAACAGCGCCCGCGATCACGCCGCGCTGGCGACTCGTTTTTCGATCCCGACGGTTGTCAACGGTCGAGTCTACGTCGGCACCAGAAGCGAACTGGATGTCTATGGACTGCTGGCGAAATGAAGGTGTTCGCAAATGGACACTCAATTTCGATTGCGGACAGGCCGGCGCCTTTCGTGAAGTCTGGCAGCGCCATATCTCACTGTTCTCGCACGCACTTACCGCCGTCTTTCGAATGGATCGACAGTTGCGAATAGAAACGTGATGGATATCGCACGCCCAGACATCAAGCGCCAGAAGAGACGCCGGCAAATTATTGGAGCGGTAATCGGCGTCGTGCTTCTTGGGATTGTGACAATCGGCGTCTCTCGCCTGAAGCCTGCCGCACAGGAAGTGGAGCGCAGCACGGTGTGGACAGACACTGTGAAGCGCGGCCCCATGCTGCGCCAGGTCAGAGGACTTGGATCGCTGATTCCCAGCCAGGAGTTCACCCGGCAAATACCTGCGGAGACGGAAGCTACCGTGGTGCGAATTCGCATGCTGCCGGGTTCGCAGGTGAAGGCTGACAGCATTCTGCTGGAGATGAGCAATCCCCAGGTTGAGCAGGCGGCCCTGGATGCCAGGCTGCAGTTGAAAGCAGCGGAGGCCGAATATCAGAGCCTGCGGGTGAAACTGCAGAGCGATCTGATGAACCAGAAGGCTGGCGCCGCGACGGTTACCGCGGATTACAGCCAGGCCAAGCTGCAGTCGGAAACTGACAAGGCGCTCTACGACCTCGGCGTGATTTCAGGGTTGGCCTACAAGGCGTCGAAGGGCAAGGCTGACGAACTTACTACACGAAACAACATTGAGGATCAGCGGCTCGACATCAACCAGAAGGCGATTGAGTCGCAGATGGCGCAACAACAAGCCAGAGTCGACCAGATTCGCGCACTTGCGGAATTGAAACAGAAGCAACTGGAAGCGCTGAAAGTTCGCGCCGGAATTGATGGCGTCCTGGTCGATCTGCCATTGCAGGTAGGACAACACCTATTGCCCGGAGCGATGCTGGCGAAGGTGGTTCAGCCTAATCATTTAATTGCCGAGTTAAAGATCGCCGAAACCCAGGCTCGAGACATTCAGATCGGTCAACCGTCGATGGTGGACACGCATAACGGCACGGTTCCGGGGACGGTGATGCGAGTCGATCCCGCAGTGCAGAACGGGACGGTGACAGTTGACGTGCAGCTGACCGGCGAACTTCCTAAAGGTGCGCGGCCCGATCTGAGCGTCGACGGGACTATCGATCTGGAGCGGCTTGAGAACGTGCTTTATGTGGGCCGGCCCGCGTTTGGACAGGAGAACAGCACCATCAGCCTGTTCAGGCTGGATGCGGAAGGCAGAGGCGCTGTGCGCGTTCCGGTAAAAGTCGGGCGCGCGTCAGTCAATTCAATCCAGATTATTGAAGGACTGCACGAAGGCGACACGGTAATTCTTTCCGACATGTCACGTTCGGATAACACCGACAGAATCAGGCTCGACTGAGAAAGTTCGTAAAACGCAAAATTGAGGGACGTCATGACTGAAGCGGCACAAGCGCTGATCCAAATTGAAGATCTAACCAAAGTGTTTTACACCGACGAAGTGGAGACTCACGCGCTCTCCGGCGTGCACCTGGCGATTCGCAAGGGAGAGTATGTTGCCATGTCGGGACCGTCGGGATGCGGCAAGTCAACTTTGCTGTCGATCATTGGTCTGCTCGACACGCCGACGGGTGGACGCTACCAGCTCAATAACCAGCCGGTGGAGAACCTGGGCTTCGCGGAGCGCTCGCGGATTCGCAACCAGGAAATTGGCTTCATTTTCCAGAGTTTCAATCTGATTGGCGATCTCACCGTGTACGAAAATGTCGAACTGCCGTTGACCTACCGGCAGAAGATGCCCGCGGCAGAACGCAAGAAGCGCGTGATGGAGGCGCTCGAGCGTGTAGGTATGGCGCACCGGGTTCGGCACTACCCGTCGCAACTTTCCGGAGGCCAGCAGCAGCGCGTGGCGGTGGCGCGTGCTCTTGGCGGAAAGCCATCCATTCTGCTTGCCGACGAACCTACCGGAAATCTGGATTCGCGGAATGGCGAAGCAGTCATGGAATTGCTCCAAAACCTTCATCGTGAGGGCGCCACCATCTGCATGGTGACGCACGATCCGCGCTTCGCCAAACACGCCGAACGCGAAGTGCATTTGTTCGACGGCAAAGTTGTGGCGGAGGAGGAACTGAAGAAACTGATGGCGGACGTGCATGCATGAGCGGATTCATCCAGGACGTCCGGTATGCCCTGCGGCAGCTCCGGAAGAATCTTGGGTTCACTGCTGTGGCCTCGCTGATTCTGGCACTTGGAATCGGCGCTAACACGGCAATCTTCAGCCTGGTCAATACCCTCATGCTGCGTTTGCTGCCGGTGAGGGAACCGCAGCAACTTGTCGAACTCCTGCACAGGTATCCGGGTGAGCCGCATTTTAATGGCTTTTCCTCGCCGGCCTACAAACTCATGCGCGATCACAATCACGCGTTTGACGGCCTGATCGCCGCCGCTTACCAACCTTTCCACGTGGGCGGCAACGGACTGGAACTACAGACGGTGGAGGGTGGATATGTGGATGGCAGCTTTTTCCCGGTCCTCGGGGTGCAGCCCGCGATCGGGAGGATGATTGGTCCAGAGGATGACCATACGGGTGATCCGTCCGCAGTGGCCGTGGTGAGCTGGTCATTCTGGAAAAGCAGATTCAATCTCGACCCGGCAATCCTCGGGAAGAAGATCATTGTCGAAGATGTGCCGGTCACGGTGGTGGGAGTCGCGTCGCGTGCATTCTCCGGACTGCAGGCGGAGCATCGCCAGGATCTCTGGCTACCACTTGCCCTGCAGCTGAAGATCGCCCGGTCCGGTCTTCGGTCCGACCTGGGGTGGGGATCGCTGTGGCTGGTAGGGCGGTTAAAACCTGGCGTCTCCATCAGTCAGGCGCAAGCCGAGATGGCGGTGCTATACGAGTCGACTCTCGACGAGCAGGCCAAGGCTACAAATAATCCTTTTATCCGCAAGATGAAGCTTGAAATGGAGCCCGCGGGCGCTGGTCTTTCGCACCTGCGCGAGGAATGGGCGAAGCCGCTGCTGCTGCTCCAGGCGGTCGTCGGTTTCCTGCTGCTGCTCGCCTGCGCCAATCTGGCAGGCATGCTGTTGGCACGCGGGGCGGCGCGCCAGCATGAAATGGCGCTGCGACTCTCACTCGGAGCCGGTCAGGTTCGCCTGGCGCGCCAGGTCCTGACCGAGGCCTTGCTCCTTTCGGGGCTCGGGAGTCTTTTCGGTCTCTACGTGGCGTATTTCGGGGCCGGAGTGTTGGTGCGGATCATCACTGCGGAACGACGGCCGGGGCCAGCGCTTGAGTTCCATGTCCAGGCCGACATGCATGTGCTGCTCTTCACGGCTGCAATCACCCTGTTGACCATATTGCTTTCCGGACTGGTTCCCGCTCTGCGCGCCATGAGGACCGCCCCGGCCTCCTCTCTCCGGCAAGCAGGCAGCGGCGGCGAGACCAGGCCCGTCCGCTTGTTTGGAAAGGCGCTAATCGTGGCCCAGGTTGCTTTATCGGTTGTGCTATTGAGCGCGGCTGGTCTTTTCGTCGGCCACTTGTTGAAGCTCCGCCATCTCGATCTGGGTTTCCACCCTGACCACGTTCTGCTGGTGACTCTCGATCCTGATGGCAGTGGATATGACGACCAGCATTTGTCGCTCGCGTATCAGGAACTGCTGGTGCGACTGGAGGCGATTCCGGGAGTGCGTTCAGCCACAATCTGCGCTCCCTCTCCTATCTCGGGCGCGGGTGCGAATCGGGGAGTCACCGTCGAGGGCTATCAGGCCAGGCCGGGAGAGATCCGCAACGTCATGGAGAGTTGGGTCGCGCCGAAGTACTTCGCAACACTCGGCACGACGTTGCTGATGGGGCGCGACTTTAGCTTCCGGGACAAGGGTGGGCCGCCCGTGGCGATCATCAATCAGACCATGGCCCATTACTATTTCGGCAACGACGATCCCATCGGGAGACATGTCACTTTCGACGGTGACGGCAAACCATACGAAATCGTGGGCGTGGCTGGCGATGCGAAATACATGGAAATGCGCGAAGCCACCCACCGCACTATCTACCTCAACACTTTCCAGGAGAGCTCGGTGGACTCGCGATTTGCGCTTCGGACCAGTGTTGATCCGGAGGCTGTGACGCCGGACGTCCGCCGTACGGTGCGCGAATTCCTGAAGACAGTCTCCGTCAAGAGTGTAACTACGCTGACCGATCAAGTGGATGCGTCCATCGTTCCGGAGCGGCTTATCGCCACCCTGTCCCTCTGGTTCAGCATGTTGGGGGCTCTGCTTGCGGCCATCGGACTCTATGGCCTGCTCGCATATATGGTGGCGCGACGCACCAATGAGATCGGCGTTCGCATGGCCCTGGGCGCAACCCGAACCGGCACGACCCGGATGGTGCTCGGACAAGCGCTGGGCATGGTTTGTATCGGTTTAGCAGTGGGAGCACCTATGTCCTACTGGAGCGAGAGGTTTGCGGCGAGCCTGGTGCCCGAGTTGCAAATGAGAAGCGCCGTCCCGATCATCGCCGGCGCTGTGACGATGCTGGGGATAGCTCTGCTTGCGGCATATGTTCCGGCACGACGCGCGGCCAAAGTGGATCCCATGGTGGCGCTGCGCTACGAGTAAGGAAATCATGGAAGCTCTTCTTCTCAATCTGCAAATACGCGATCCGCACGCTGCGCAAGAACCCTGGGTTCACTGCGGTAGCAGTCATCACCCTGGCCCTGGGGATCGGCGCAAACACCGCCATATTCAGCGTGGTCAATGCCGTGTTGCTGCGGCCGCTTCCATACAAAGACGACAGCCGCCTGGTGGTGATTCTCAACAGGGGCCGCAATCCCGTGGCTCCAGCCAATTTCATCGACTGGCGGAGCCAAAGCCAGGCTTTCTCGCAGATGGGCGCGGCGGAATATTGGACGCCGAACCTGACGGGAACCAACAATCCCGAGAAATTGTGGGCGTTGCACGTTAGTCCGGACATTTTTCCCATGCTGGGTGTTCAACCTTTGTTGGGGCGCGTTTTTCTGAATGAAGAGCAGGAGGCCGGCAAAGAACATGAAGTGGTGTTGAGTTATTCCATCTGGCAGGGCCATTTTGCCGGTAATCCCGAAATCATTGGCCACTCGGTGGCTCTGAGCGGCGAAAGCTACACCGTGGTGGGCGTGATGCCTCGTGATTTCAAGTTTGCGCCGTTCTGGGCAACGAAAGCGCAGCTCTGGGCGCCGCTCGCGCTGGGTTCACGAGCAACCGATCGCGGCGGCAGTTCGCTGCGGGTATTTGCGCGGCTGAAGCCCGGCGTCACTCTGCAGCAGGCGCAGGCAGAGATGACGGCGATTACCAGTCGTCTGGAGCGCGAGTTTCCAGGCACCAACCAGGACATGCAGGTACTTTCGCTCCGCGAGAAAGTGGTGGGAAACATCCGTCCTGCTTTGCTTGTTCTTATGGGAGCAGTAGGGTTCGTGCTGCTGATTGCATGCGCCAACGTCAGCCACATGCTGTTGGCACGCGCAGCTGCGCGGCGGGAAGAGATCGCGCTTCGAACCGCTCTTGGAGCCGGGCGCCGGGATATGTTCCGCCAGCTTCTTACCGAAAGCCTGGTGCTGGCATTGATGGGCGGGAGCGCAGGTTTACTGCTTGCGGTGTGGGGCGTTCGTGCGCTGGTCGCACTTGGTCCGGCGGACATACCGAGAGTTGAAACTATCGGTGTGGATGGACACGTGCTGCTGTTTGCAGTCGGGATCTCGTTGTTGACCGGCCTTGCTTTCGGCATGGTTCCCGCCTGGAGGGCGACCGCCGTCAATCTGAGCGACGCGCTGAAGGAAGGCGAGCGTGGCTCCGGCGAAGGACTACAGCGCAACCGGTTGCGCGGCGTTCTTGTTGGATCCGAATTTGCACTGGCGGTTGTGCTGCTGGCCGGTGCGGGGCTGATGATCCGCACTTTTCTCGCGCTTCAGCACGTGGATCCAGGATTTGATCCGCATGGCGTGCTGTCGATGGTGGTTGGAGTGTCGGGAACGGAACAGGCAGCCGCGGGACGCACCGGTAACTTCTACCAGGCGTTGCTTCAGAGAGTGAGCGTGGTGCCGGGAGTGCAATCGGCCAGTGGCATCAACCATCTGCCGCTCGCGGGCGACGAATGGGGCTTGACGTTTCACGTTGAGGGCCGTCCTCCCCGGCGTCCCGGAGACGAGCCTGGTGCCACTTACCGGACGGTATTTCCGGGTTATTTCCGGAGCATGCAGATTCCGATTCTGCGGGGCCGCGATGTAAGCGACAGCGACAACTTGCGCGCGCCGGGAGTGGTGGTGATCAACGATTTTCTCGCTCGCCGCTACTGGCCCGGTGAAGACGCGATCGGCAAGCGAATCACCTTTGACGATCCGGCTAAAAATCCTGCATGGCTCACCGTGGTTGGAGTGGTCAGGAACACGGCACGTGGCAGCTGGGTGAGCCCGCCTCAGGAGGAAGTGTTTCTTCCTTTCCTGCAGAACCGGCCTTACCTCGAGAATCCATCGCCAGCGTTTGGGTACTTGACCCTGGTCGTACGTACGGACGGCGATCCAGCAACCCTGGCACCCGGCATCCGAAGCGCAATTCACTCCCTGGATAAGAACATTCCTCTTTCTGAGATACAGACCATGGATCAGGTAGTTGCGGACGCCACCAGCCAATCGCGCTTTTACCTGGTGCTTCTGGCTGGGTTTGCGACGGTTGCGTTGCTGCTGGCGGGAGTCGGCATTTACGGCGTGATGAGTTATTCGGTTTCGCGGCGGAGTCACGAGATCGGCATAAGAATGGCGTTGGGCGCGCGGGGACGAGATGTGCTGAGGCTGGTGGTTTTTCAGGGAATCGTCCAGGCGATGGCCGGAATCGCGGTCGGACTGGCTGGAGCTTTGGCGCTGAGCCGGCTTATGGCGGGCCTGCTCTACAGTACCCGGGCCACTGATCCGATGACATTTGCCGCAGCGGTACTGGTTTTGAGCGCAGTGGCCGTGACCGCCAGTTACGTTCCGGCGCGACGCGCGACCAGGGTCGATCCCATGGTGGCATTGAGGTACCAGTGAAGACCGAGGGAGGAGAATGATGCAGACTCTGCTGCAGGACGTTCGCTACGGATTGCGGATGCTGCGGAAGGCGCCTGGCCTGACCGCGGTGATCCTGATCATGCTGACGCTCGGCATCGGCGCCACCACTGCGATGTTCACAATCTTCGACGCAATTCTGCTGCGTCCGCTGGCTTATGAGAAGCCGGACGAACTGGTACAACTCTGGGAGAAGCGCACCGACGGTCCTTTCCACCAGACGGAGTTTTCCTATCCCGATTATCTGGATATGAAGCAGCAGAACAAGGTCTTCTCTCAAATGGGCGGCTACGCGGGAAGCAGTGTGACCCTGTCGGGGAAGAATGGCGCTGAACAAATTCAAGCGGCCGTCGCTACGACTGACTTCTTTGAGACATTGGGTGTTCGTCCCATTCTGGGGAGGACTTTCAAGGCCGGCGAAGACGCGTTGCTGAAGAATACTCCCGTCATGCTGACCTACGGCGCGTGGCAGCGACGGTTTGGAGGCGATGCATCTGTAGTTGGCCAGGCATTGGTGATCGACGGGGAACTGGCGAGTGTTGTGGGAGTTCTTCCCAGGGATTTTGTTTTTGCCCCTGGGCGGTCGGCTGATTTATGGATTTCAGCCCGGCTCGACGGATTTGCCTTGCGGCGAAATGGCTACTGGTTGCATCCGGTGGCTCGCCTGAAGCCTGGGGTCAGCCTGCAGCAGGCACAAGCAGAAATACAAACCTTGTCGAGCCGGTTAGCCATGCAATATCCGGATTCGAATGCAGGCGTGAGCTCGGAGGCGGTCAGCCTGCGGCGCCAGATTGTCGGGCAGGTACAGCCGGTGTTGGTGGTGCTGATGGCGGCGATCGGATTCGTGTTGCTCATCACCTGCGCGAATGTAGCGGGACTGCTGCTGGCACGATCGCTGCCTCGCAAGAAAGAAATTTCCATCCGTCTCGCGCTGGGCGCCCGATCGAATCGGATTGCGCGGCAGTTGCTGACGGAGAGTATTTTGCTGGCTCTCATCGGAGGCGGTGCGGCTTCTCTTCTTGCCTACTGGGCTGTCCCCGGGATTATTTCGCTGCTTCCGCAAGACATTGTGCTGAGTACTCCCCAGGTTCAGGGATTGACGGTGAACGCCGGGGCACTCTGGTTTGCGCTTGGAGTCTCGCTGCTGACCGGAATTCTGTTCGGACTTGCTCCTCTCGTGCAGACTTCCAACCCTAACCTGCAACACGAGCTGCAGGAGGCGGGCCGCGGATCAGTCGGCTCCGCACACCGCCTGCGCAATGTGCTGGTGATTTCAGAGATGGCCCTGGCGGTTGTTTTACTGGTAGGAGCGGGTCTGATGCTCAAGAGCCTGAACCGCGTGCTGAGCACCGACCCCGGATTCAACACTCGCAATCTGCTTACCGGTATTGTGGTGTTACCGGGGAACAAATATCCCGACGGGCCCAAACAGTTGGCTTTCCAGCAGCAGCTCCTGGAAAGAATCAACAGCCTTCCCGGAGTAGAGCAGGCCGGGGCAGTTACGACCGTGCCGATGTCCTCCAGAGGCAACACCTCGCGCTTTGATGTGGAAGGGCATCCCAAAAACAGCGGTGGTCAGGAATATGAAGCCAACACTCCCACGGTCTCGCAAAACTATTTCTCTCTGATGGGTATACCGCTTCGCGCCGGGAGATTCTTCAGCTCGCAGGACCGCGACCAATCGACTCACGTGGTCGTCGTAAACCAGGCCATGGCAGATATGGTTTTTCCCAGCCAGGATGCCATCGGCAAGCGCATCAACTTTACTTACACAAACGAGACGCACTATGTCCAGATTGTGGGAGTGGTGGCCAACGAAAACGTTGACAGCCTGGACGCTCCGCCCACTCCCATCGTGTACGACTGCTACGAACAGGACCCAGGCCCTTATTTCAGCCTGGTGGTCCGAACAAAGCAGGAGCCAGCTTCACTCGCCGCTGCGGTTACACGGGCTGTTCATGAGCTTGAGCCCGAGGCTCCCATTTTCAAGGTGAGCAGCATGGCGCAGATCATTTCAACGGCGCCTGCGATGATTGTCCGCGCCTATCCCGCATACCTGATCGGTGGTTTCTCCGCACTGGCATTGCTGCTGGCGGCACTGGGTCTGTACGGAGCTTTGGCCTACAGCGTGGCGCAACGCGCGCGCGAGCTTGGTTTGCGAATGGCCCTGGGAGCGCAGCGCGGCGATTTACTGAGGATGGTGGTGCGCAGCGGGCTGAAACTGGCAGTGATCGGAATTGCATTTGGAATTGCCGGCGGGCTCGTCACCGGGCGGCTGATTGCAAGCCTGCTGTTTGGAGTAGCTCCCACGGATATCGCGACTTTTGCCGGTGTGTGTGTGGTGCTTTTCCTGGCCGCCATGATGGCCAGCTACATTCCGGCTTACCGCGCCACCAAAGTCGATCCCATGGTGGCGTTGCGAAACGAGTGAGGAATCAAGAATGACTGGACTGCTTCAGGATGTTCGCTACGGGCTGCGCATGTTGTGGAAGCGTCCCGGTTTCACCGCGGTTGCGGTGATTACTCTCGCTCTGGGGATCGGCGCCAATACCACGACTTTCAGCACGGTCAATGCCATGCTGCTGCGTCCGTTTCCCTTTCCCGGGCTTGACCGCATAGTTACGGTATGGGAAACGGCGCCCAGGCAGAATGACTACCAGCTGAGTCCGGCTCCCGCCAATTTTCGCGACTGGAGCGAGCAGAGCAAGGAAATCGAGCAGCTTGCGGCCGTCCGCGGCTGGGACGCGAATCTGACTCGCGGCAGCGTGGCCGAGCATGTCGAAGGTTCGCAGGTAACTGAAAACTTCTTCTCATTGCTGGGAATGTCCCCCCAGGTCGGCCGGTACATTGGGCGCGCCGATTTTCAGGACGGGGTTGCGCCTGTGGTGGTCATCAGCCACGGATTCTGGCAGCAGCACCTGGGTGCGGATCCCGCCATCGTCGGCAGGCAGCTGCTGTTGAACGGGCAGAAGTTCACGGTGGTGGGAATTACGTCGGCAGATTTTGATTTTCCGACCGGATCAAAGGTCTGGACTCCGCTCGATCTGAATGGGCCTGCCAAAGAAGACCGCGAGAATCACTATTTGACGGTCTTCGGACGTCTCAGGGATGGCGTTTCCATTCCTCAGGCCCAGGCGAATGTGGAGACGATCGCCGACAGCCTGGGCAGGCAATATCCCGGAAGCAATGCCGGCCACGGAGTCCGGGTCAGAAATACCGTGGAGGATCTTACCGTCGGTTCTCGGCAGTTTGTTCTGATGCTGATGGGCGCCGCCGTTTTTGTCCTTCTGCTGGCCTGTGCCAATGTTGCCAATTTGCAGCTGGCCCGCGCTTCCGGACGTCAACGGGAGATCGCGTTGCGTGCCGCGCTCGGGGCGAGCCGCTGGCAAGTTGGGCGACAGCTGCTGGTGGAAAGCGTCTTGCTCGCTCTGCTGGGGAGCGGGATGGCGATCCTGCTCTCGGGCTGGTGGCTCAACATCATTCGGAGCACTATTCCTCCATTTATCGTCGAGCACATAGCAGGGCTGAAACACTTGCAGGTCGATTTACGAGTGTTCATGTTTACGGTTCTGACAGCGGTGGCTACCGGAATACTCGCGGGCCTTGCGCCGGCATGGCATTTTTCACGCCCCGATGTGAATGACACTCTGAAGGAAAGCGCCCGGGGCGGCAGTGCAACTGCGAGACGCCAGCGCTTTCGCACTTTGCTTGTCATCTCTGAAATTGCGCTCTCGCTGGTTTTGCTCGTGGGCGCGGGCTTGATGGTGAAGGGATTCCGCACCCTCATCGCCAATGACATGGGTTTCGACCGGAGCAAAGTCCTAACATTCCATGTCGTGTTGCCGGAAGCCAGGTATCGCGACAAAGACCGCATTCGCAGTTACTACGAACAGGTTTTGCGAAATATTCAGGCCCTGCCGGGAGTTGAATCGGCGGCGTGTGTGACCAGCCTGCCTTCGGGATGGACGTGGAACTGGATTCCGTTTACAGCAGAAGGCAAACCGCCAGCCTCTCCGGCAGACATGCCGTCAGCCATTTCGCAAGTGGTGACTCCGGGATTCTTTCCGGCGTTGCGGGTTCCCCTGCGTCAGGGGCGGATGCTTTCCGATCAGGATGGAGCCAATACTCCGCCGGTAGTGGTGATCAGCGAGACCATGGCCCGGCAAAACTGGCCCGACCAGAACCCATTAGGGAAGCACATTCAGATGGGACGCCCTGAAGCCGCCCAGCCCTTACGCACGGTGGTGGGAGTCGTGGGTGACGTACAGCCGGTTCCACTGGATCATGACCCGGCCCCGACTGCATATGTGCCGTTCGCGCAACAACCCGAAGGTGTTTCCGCATTGGTGGTGCGAACCTCTGGAGACCCGCTGACGATTGCCGGGCCGGTCAATGCGCAATTGCGCGCTGTGGACTCAGACCAACCGGCGTACGACATTCGCACTCTGGAGCAGGTTGTCGCCGATGGGCTCAGCGGCATCGAGTCGTCCGCCCGAATGATGATGAGCTTTGCGGTTTGCGCACTCATCCTGGCGGCGGCTGGGATCTTTGCCGTCATGGCATATTCCGTCACCCAACGTACCCATGAAATCGGAGTGCGCGTAGCGCTGGGCGCAAGGCGTTCTGATGTGCTCAGGCTGGTGGTGGGCGCGGCGTTGAGGATGGCAGCGATCGGGCTGGGTATCGGCCTGGTGCTTGCGGTCCTGCTGACTCGCGCACTTTCGAGTGCGCTTTTTGGAGTGGTCCGGATCGACGCGGTTACGATCAGCGTACTCACGCTGGTACTGGCGTCGGTGGCGGCAGCAGCGGCATACATCCCCGCTCGCTGGGCGATGGATGTCGATCCCACGGTGGCGCTGCGGTACGAATGAGGAACTATGGAAAGCCTGCTTAACGATTTTCGTTTTGGCGTGCGGATGTTGAGGAAAGCTCCCGGGTTTACCGCGGTTGCCGTGCTTGTGCTCGCGCTGGGGATCGGAGCCAATACCGCCATCTTCAGCGTGGTGAACGCAGTGTTGTTGCGGCCGCTTCCATTTCGAGAGGCGGAGCGTTTGGTGCAAGTGTGGCATGTTCCGCCGGCGAAGAGTTTTCCTGGGATGACACAGTTCTCGGTCTCTCCCGCGAATTATCTCGACTGGGAGAAACAAAACCACGTATTCGAGCAAATGGCGATCTACCGATTCCTTCTCTATAGCCTGACCGGAACAGGTGAGCCAGAGTCAGTGTCCGCAGTTGGAGCGTCGCCAGATTTTTTTTCCGTGCTCAAGGTGCAGCCGCTCCTGGGACGGTTTTTCTTGCCCGGGGAAAACCAGGCGGGACGTGGGCACGTGGTGGTTCTCAGCCAGACCTTCTGGCAAACGCATTTCGCGTCAGATCCGAACATTATCGGCCGCAAAATCTCCCTCGATAACCAGAGCTACGACATAGTCGGCGTCATTCCCTCGAAGCTGGTGTTTCCGATATCCAGCGACCCAAAGACTCAAACCCAGTTGTGGACACCTCTCGCGTGGACCGATGCGGACCGTGCCGTTCGAGGAAACCACAATTACAAGGTCATTGCACGGTTGAAGCCGGGTGCCGATGTGAAACGGGCAGGCGCCGAGATGAGCACTATATCGACTCGCCTGGAGCAGGAGTATCCCGGCGATGACAAGGGCTGGGGGGCAAAGGTGGTAGCGCTGCATGATGATCTGGTGGGGGATGTCCGCCCGGCGTTGCTGGTGCTGCTCGGCGCGGTTGGTTTTGTGCTGCTGATCGCGTGTGCCAACGTGGCCAACCTGGTTTTGGTGAAGACGCTGGCGCGGCAGAAGGAAATCGCGATTCGAACCGCCCTTGGCGCAAGCTCGATCCGGGTAGCGCGGCAAATTCTTTCCGAAACCCTGTTGCTTGCGTTCACAGGCGGAGTGTTGGGGCTGGTGTTCGCACATTTCGGCGTGAAGCTGATTGTTGCTTTCCTGGCCGGGAGCCTGCCGCGCACTACAGATATTGAGGTTGATGGCTGGGTGCTGGTCTTTACTCTCACCGTTTCCCTGCTCACCGGAGTGGCGGCAGGTTTGGTGCCGGCAGTCCGCGCCAGCAAGGGAAATCTGAATGACTCATTGAAGCAGGGTCTCGGCCGTACGGATGCAGATTCCGGCGGCAGCAGCACGCGCAGCGTGCTGGTGGTCTCGGAAGTTGCTTTGTCCCTCGTGCTTCTGATCGGCGCGGGATTGATGATTCGCAGCCTCGCGCGATTGCGAAGCCTCGATCCGGGCTTCGATTCGCACAATGTTCTCACCATGTCGATTGCGCTTTCCCCAACCAGGTATGAAAAGCCAGTGCAGCAGGCTGCTTTTTACGATCAGCTTCTGCAGCGCGTGCGCAGCGTACCCGGAGTGGCATCAGCAGGTGCGATCGACAGCTTGCCGCTTGGGGGTGGAGGCTCAACTGAGCCGATTGCGATTGAGGGGCATCCCGCGCTGGCGATGTCGGAACAGCCGGAAGTGGCGGTGCGCACAGTTGAACCTGGTTATTTCGAGACGATGCGAATCCCGCTCCTGCAGGGGCGCGCACCAGCCAGCGGAGATGTTGCAGACCGGCCGGGGGTGATTCTGATCAGCGAGTCAATGGCTAAACGGTTCTGGCCGGGCGAGAATCCAATCGGCAAGCGTCTGAAGCTGACCTTCTTTCCGGACCAGTCGCGTGAAGTGGTGGGAGTGGTTGGCGATGTCAAAGAAAACGGCCTGGCTGTTGTCGAGCCGGTGGCCACACTGTACATGCCGGCGCTGCAACAACCCGCACGATTTATGTCGCTGGTAGTGCGCGCGTCTTCGCCGACCGAGCGCTCTCGTCTCCGCAATTTCAGGCGCTGTGCATGAAGTCGATCGCGAGCAGCCGGTCCTGGACGTTGTCAGCATGGATGACATTCTGGTCGACTCTGTCTCCCATCAACGTTTCAACATGCTTCTGCTGTCGGCGTTTTCTGGCCTGGCTCTGCTGCTGGCTGCAATCGGAATCTATAGTGTTCTGGCTTATTCGGTGAGACGACGCATGCGAGAGATTGGCGTCCGCATGGCCCTGGGAGCGCAGCGAGGCGATATCCTGCGAATGATCCTGGGACAGGGAACAAGGCTCGCCCTCGTGGGTACGGGTATCGGAATTGCCGTCTCGTTTGGGCTCACACGGCTGATCGCGAACCAGTTATTCGGCATCACAGCGACAGATCCGGTCACATTTCTAAGTGTGGCCGTTTTGATCGTTCTGGTGGCACTCGCTGCCTGCTACATTCCAGCCCGCCGTGCCATGAGAGTGGATCCGGTGACCGCGCTGCGGTACGAGTGAGGCGAGCCATGAATGGGTTTCTTCAGGATATCCGCTACGCGCTGCGGCAGCTGGGAAAGAATCCGGGGCTTACAGCCATCTTAGTTCTGACTCTTGCACTGGGCATCGGCGCAAACACCGGCATTTTCAGCGTCCTCAATGGCTGGCTGCTTCGTCCACTGCCGGTAACTGCCCCAGAACAAATAGTAGTGTTGGCTCCTCAGCAGAAAGAAGGTCCGCAGGGAAAGTTTTCTTATTCCGACCTGCTCGATTTCCGGAAGCAGGCGGATACGTTCTCTGATTTGTTTGCTTATGAATTCGGTGCGGCGGGCCTGAGCGTAAACGGACGCGCCAATGAATTTGTCTTCAGCGCCGTTACCGGCAACTATTTCTATGCGCTGGGATTGAAGCCGGCGCTGGGGCGTTTATTCCTCCCTGGAGAAGGAGAGACCGCGGGCGATCCGCTTATTGTCGTCCTGGGTTTCTCCTGCTGGCAAAAGAAGCTGGGCGGTGACCCAGACGTGGTGGGGAAGCAGGTTCTTTTCAATGGAAGATCAGCCACCGTGGTTGGAGTCGCGCCTGAAGAATTTCACGGCTCGCTTTTCGCATTCAACATGGATGGCTACGTGCCGTTAAATGGATTTCCGCGTGCCGGGAGCTCAAGCGGATTCTGGTCTGAGCGCGCAGATCGGGAATTGTTTGTGCAGGGCAGGCTTAAAACCGGCATCAGCCTGGCGCAAGCCAGGACCTCTGTAGGTCTGATTGCCGAGCGCCTGGCCGCCCAGTATCCCGAGACGAATAAGGGAGTGACGGTCCGAGTAATTCCGGAGACGTCATCCCGTCCGGCGCCACTAGTCGCCAGCTTTGTTCCTGCCATTGCGACCTTGTTCCTTACCCTTGCCGGACTGGTCCTTTTGCTTGCGTGCATGAACGGTGCCGGTGTTCTGTTGGCACGTGCCATGAGCCGGGAGCATGAGATGGCGATTCGAGTGGCCGTCGGCGCGGGGAATGGACGGATCATCAGACAGGTACTTACCGAGAGTCTGGTTATTGCGGTCCTTGGCGGAGTCGCCGGAGCACTTGCGGGCCAGTGGGCCCTCACCGCGAGCGGCGCGTTCATTCGTTCGGTGACGACGACGCCGAACTTCGGTTATCGAATGGATTGCAGCTTTGATTGGAAGGTGTTTGCTTACACGCTGACAACGGTGGTCGTTACCGGAATCTTTGTTGGTCTTTGGCCTGCTCTTCGTGCCCGGCACACCGATGTGATCGCGAGGTTGCACGGAAGCAACCCGCCTGGTTCGACGGGCAGGGGCCATCATGGATTTCGAAGCACGCTGGTGGTGGCGCAGGTTGCCGGCTCGCTGGCTCTTCTGGTCGTCTCCGGACTCTTCGTCCGTAGCTTAGGCCGCGCGGAGCGCATGGACCTGGGTTTCAATCCCGATCATATGGCCATTGCGCTTATGGATCCTCAGCAGATCGGTTACGACCAGATACGCACAGACGCCTTCTATCGGGAACTCGAGAAACGTGTCCGCGAAATACCGGGTGTCCTGTCGGTCAGTCTTGCCATCAGTGTTCCTCTCGAAGTGCCCGGCAAGGCGGGTTCGATCTATGTTGCGGGGCGTCCTCCGGCCCAGGGAGAAAAGCCGCGGGGAATCTCGTACAACAGCGTGAGTCCGACGTATTTTGAAACGATGCAGATCCCTCTTCTGCGCGGGCGTGCGTTTTCGGATTCCGACGATACCAATGGGCGGTCGGTGGCGATTGTGAGTCGAACCATGGCAGAAAAGCTTTGGCCAAACGAAAACCCGATCAGCAAGGTTTTCAGCCTCAAAGCTGCAAGCGGGCCTTTTGTCGAAGTGGTTGGTGTCGCTGAAGATGGACAATACATGTTCCTTTCTCCCGAGCTTCAGCCTTACTTCTATATTCCCCTGGCGCAGGATTTCAGTTCCTTCCGCTCTCTCCAGGTTCGCTCTTCGCTCCCGTCAAATTTGCTGATTTCAGGCGTGGAGGAACAAATCCGGAGAATCGCGCCCGACTTGCCACTGATTGACGTTCGCACGATGGAGCAAGTGGTCCAGGGACTGGGAGGGTTGTTCGTCGTACGTCTGGCGGCTTCCCTGGCCGGGGTTGTTGGAATCCTGGGCATGATTCTTGCCGTCACCGGAGTGTATGGGGTGGTTTCGTTTTCAGTCAGCCGGAGGACGCGAGAGATCGGGATACGTGTGGCGCTGGGCGCAGAGCGCAGCGACGTTCTGAGACTGGTTTCGCGGCAAGCATTGAAACTGGTGGCGGGTGGCCTGGGAACAGGTCTTTTCCTGGCATGGGCTCTCACTCGCGCTATGTCGAGGTTGCTGGTTGGAATAGGTGCCACTGACCCGCTGACGTTCGCGAGTGTTGCTGTACTACTTGCCGGAATTACATTCTTTGCTTGCTATATTCCGGCACGGCGAGCCACTGCTGTCGATCCCGCCGTGGCGCTACGGTACGAATAGCAATCTATAAACTTCACGGTCAGGAATGAAATGATCCAGTTAAAAAATATCGAACGCAGTTATAAAACCGCAGCCGGCCAATCGTGGGTATTACGGCGCATCAACCTGGAAATTCAGGCGGGAGAGTTCATCACCATCATGGGGCCGTCCGGGGCGGGGAAGTCCTCGCTGCTGAATGTGCTTGCCCTGCTCGACGATCAGTGGGCGGGAGAGTACTGGTTTCGCGAGGAGGCTGTCCACGAGATGAAACGCAAGCAGCGTGGCGAGCTGGCCAAACGCAATCTCGGCATGGTCTTTCAGAGCTACCACCTGCTTGACGATTTGACGGTGCGCGAGAACATCGATCTGCCGCTCTCCTATAAGGATGTGCCGAGCGGGCAGCGGCAAAGCCTGGTGGCCGATACTCTTGACCGGTTTCAGATTGTCGCCAAGAAAGATTTGTTTCCGAGTCAGCTCTCCGGTGGTCAGCAGCAGTTGGTCGGCGTCGCTCGCGCTGTTATCCACAAGCCCTCGCTTTTGCTGGCGGACGAGCCCACCGGAAATTTGCACTCCTCACAAGCCAAAGAAATTATGGAACTGTTTCGCGAACTGAACCAGCAGGGGACGACGATCGTTCAGGTGACGCATTCAGAGGTCAACGCAGGCTATGGCACTCGGACCATTCAACTGCGTGACGGCTGGATGGTTGGAGATACAGCGAACCCTGATCTGCAGCCGTATGAGGCGGTGAAGCAATGAGGGATCTGACTCACCGGCCCGGATTTCTTGCACGATCTCTTGCGTGGTTGCTGGTCGCCGTGACTGCGACGGCTTCGGGACAGACCAATACGTCGGTACGTTTTGACATGCCGGTATCGCACAATCCGCTCGGCGCGTATTCGGCGGACCAGGTTCCCCGCCCCGACCTTACGAATTCTCCATTGCTCGGCCAATTGATCCGCGACGGAAAGCTATATCTCTCCCTCAAGGATGCCATTCGGCTGGCGCTGGAGAACAATCTTGACCTGGCTATTGCCCGCTACAATCTGCCCATCGCCAAGATGGACATACTGCGCACCAGGGCCGGTGGAATTTTTCGCGGGGTTAACGCCGGCGTAGTGCAGGGAACCCCTGGCGGCGGAGTTGGTGGCTTTGGCACTGGAGCCCCGGGGGCGGGCGCGGGCGGAACGACTGGCGGCGCAGGTGGAGCGGGCGCGGGCGCGTCAGGATTAGTGCAATCCACGCTGGGGGCGGGAACCGCGGTGGCATCATACGATCCGTTGATCGTCGGCTCGGTAGGCGCCGAGCATCAGACAACGCCACTGGCCAACCAGCAGATTTATGGTGTGCCGTCACTGCAATCGAACACCGGGCAGGCGAGCGTGACTTATTCGCAGGCCTTTCCCACCGGCACTAGTTTTACTGTTGAATTCAATAACAGCCGCCAGACTACCAACAGCCCGTTCTTTAATCTTTCCCCGGTGCTTAATTCGATGTACCGCTTTTCCTTTCAGCAACAGTTGCTGGCGGGATTCGGATTTGGGCCTAACCTGCGTTATCTGACGATCGCCAAAAACAATAAGAAAATTTCAGACATCGGGTTCAAAGACCAGGTGATCGCGACCATCACGCAGATCAAGAACATTTATTGGGATCTGGTGAACGCGTACGAGCAGGCGCGGGTCAATGAGCAATCGCTGGCATTTGCGCAGCAGTCGCTGGACAATGCAAGAAAACAGCTTCAGCTCGACAGTGTTCCAGCGATGGATGTGATGCGGGCCGAGGCTGAAGTCTCAAAGCGCGATCAGGATTTGACGGTTGCGCGCACCAGCCTGCAACTTCAGGAACTTCTCATCAAGAACGCGTTGACCAAGAGCCTTGACGATCCCGTGCTTGAGGCTGTGCCGGTTGTGCCAGTCGACCGCTTCGAATCCGTGGAAACTCAGATGACCGCGGCGGTGCAGGATCTGATTGCCGCGGCATTGCACGACCGTCCTGAACTGGCGGAATCTGATGTCGATCTGGCAAACCGGCAGATCAGCGGGAAAGCGGCGCGCAACGCGCTTTTGCCATCGCTGGCACTGGTTGGTTTTTATGGCGGATCGGGGTTGGCGGGGCCTTTGAACCCGATCTATAGCCTTCCGACTCCGAATTCTTCCAACGTTCCCATCGATTATTCCGGGGCTCTGGCCAATGCTTTCAACAACTCTTCTCCCGACTACTACATCGGGTTGAGCCTGAATATTCCTCTGCGGAACCGGGTGGCCAAGGCAGATCAGTACCGCTCAGAGTTGGAATACCGGCAGGCCGAATTGCGCCGCGAACAGCTGAGAAAGCAAATCCGCATCGAAGTGCGCAACGCGCAATATGCGTTGGAACAAACCGGAGCGCGGGTTGGCGCGGCCCGGAAAGCCCGGGACCTGGCACAACGAACGTTCGAAATCATGCAGAAGGAACAGATGCTCGGGGCGGGATCGACCTTTCAGACCATGACGGCCCAGCGTGACCTTTCCATCGCCGAACTCGATATGGTCACCGCCATGACTACCTACGAGAAGGCGAAAGTAGAACTGGATCGTGCAACTGGCAGCGCTTTGGAACATAATGGAATCAAGGTGCAGGACGCGGAAAACGGCACCGTCGCCAGTCAGAGTCCCTAGCTCATGCCAAGTTCGACTAAGCCGGGTGAGATCGGGCATTCCGCTCCACCTGCGGAAAGCATCTCCAGGTCTCCCCGCATTCTGGCGGCAGACGACCAGCAACATATTCTCGAAGCCATTGAACTTCTCCTGAAACCGCAGGGCTACGAGGTTGATGTGGTCCGCTCTCCCGAGCTGGCGCGCGAGGCTCTCGCGAGTTCTTCCTACGACGCGGTACTGATTGACCTGAACTACACGCGGGACACGACTTCCGGACAGGAAGGCCTGGGACTGCTCTCGGATATTGTGGCCATCGACAGCACTCTTCCGGTCATCGTCATGACCGCATGGGGCAATGTGGAACTGGCAGTCGAGGCGATGCGCCGCGGGGCGCGGGATTTCATTCAGAAACCGTGGGAGAACGAACGGCTGATTGCCATTCTGCGAACGCAGGTTGAACTTCACCGCGCGTTGCAACGAGCGGAACGATTGGCGGCGGAGAACCGCCTGTTAAGCGTGCAGGGCCGTCCCGAGTTCATTGCGACGGCACCGTCTATGATTCCGGTACTGGAAGCGGTAACCCGATTTGCTCCGTCGGACGCGAATGTCCTGATTACCGGGGAGCATGGAACCGGAAAGGAAGTGGTCGCGCGGACGATTCATGTGCTGTCTCTGCGGGCTTCGCGCCAGATGGTGGCTGTGAATACCGGCGGCCTTGCCGAAGGCGTTTTTGAAAGCGAACTGTTCGGCCACGTGAAGGGGGCCTTCACCGACGCGCGCACCGACCGCATCGGACGCTTCGAACTGGCGGACGGCGGCACGATTTTTCTGGATGAGATTGGCAACGTACCCATGCGGCAGCAATCGAAGCTGCTGCGAGTGCTGGAGTCGGGAGAAATCGAACGCGTTGGATCGTCGCGCTCCAAGCGCGTTGACGTTCGCCTGATTTCGGCCACGAATTCGGATCTGCAGGCTGCCGCCCAGGCCGGCCAGTTTCGCGAAGACTTATTGTTTCGCCTGAATACGGTGGAAATTCATTTGCCAGCCCTGCGAGAGCGCCGCGAGGATATTCCGGTGCTTGCTCTCCATTTCCTTGCGAACTACGCATCCCGCTACCGTCGCGCCATTCGAGGCCTCGATCCTGTCCGCAGTGGTGCAACGGCGGCATCCACCATGGTCTGAAGCTCTTCGCGGAGTTGCACCAGCACCTCGGCAAGCACATCTATTTGGTCATCGGCGAAGGGCGGAACGTCATCGGCGTTTGAAATAGTGCGTTGACGCACTACTGCGTTGTCATGGGTCTTGTAGACAACCTCGGGGACGACGGTGGTACGTACCACCCGTGTCGCTTCCATAATGGCGTCGTGCTGTACTTGCGGATCTCCCTCAAGCAAACGTTGATGATGCTCCCGGCTTTCAAGGTCGGCGCGCACCTCAGCAGCATTGGCGCGTAGCTGTGCTAAATATTCCGGGTCCATCACCAGGACACTCCTGTAACGATTGCGACGTGTTTCTGATTTCTTATTGCCCACGAGGCGCGAAGTATCATTTTCAAACCAACAAGGTCTGTTTGGAAAAGAGACTTCACCGGCGTGCTAGCAGCACCGCCAGACACGATGTCATGCGGTGTCGTGTCTTCCATGTGCACGCTTGCGCCTCGGCTTGTGCTGAACTCTGGGAGACCATCAAAGCCACTTACAAAGCTTGACTGTTCAACGGCGACAACAGTACCAGCGGCCAATGCGGCTGACGCCAGGACGGGAAAGAAATCCGCTTGTCTCCACATCTTCAAAGCCGCAGCCTGTGAAGGTGCCGCGATAATCACTGGCTCAAGTCCTGCACCATTTGTTGCAAGCGCGCCAACAAGCGCACCCAAATCTGAAGATATTGCCCACGAACTCGCGCTGGCTGTCGGCGCAACTGTCGTTGCACCAGTTAGAATTCCGGGCGGGGCAACAGCACTAGCCGCGTCAGTGCTGAACATCTTTTTGTCGAGCAAAGCGGCGGATGCTTCTTTGATGGCGGCTTCCGTGAATTCCAAAATGCTATCGGCTTCAACCATTTCGCGGGTAAAGACTGAAAGCACTGCCAACTTTCGCGCTTCAAGTTTCGGTCCGGGCGCAATGGTGGGGTGCCGTACCGGAATGGCCGCACCTTCCTCAATCCAATCACCGGCGCTTGCGGGATTGTAGACACGACCGGGAATGGTGATGCTCTTGGTGCCGGTAAAATCAACTTTCAGTCCCAATTTCATCAAGCCTGCGGCCGCAGACAGCGCCGTGATTTTCTGGATAAGCTCACTGCGAATAAGATCGTGAACGAGAGGGCCCGCCCATGTCGTGTCGGTCATTGTTGCTGGTGCACTGGTGCTGCGCGTGATGAGCGGTTCAAGTCCGTGGTCTTTGCCGTACAGTTGTTTCGCCACTCTTTCAGGGCTGACGCCGGTAACGTGGGCGCGCAACACCGCAGCGGCGGCACGGAAAAGGGAATTCTTTGGTCGCAACACATCACGAAGCATCGGCGCTGGAAAAGATGTCGGCATTCGGGAAGTCATTTGTTCACCTCGACCCATTCAGCAATCAAAAGACTAAGTTGTCGCTCAACCAAGTCGCGACGCCAGATATCAGCTTGAGGAAGTCTTCCAGTGTTTAGCAACGCGCGCAGCAATCCATCGCGCTCGTACTCGATGCGACAAACATAGCGGACGGGATGTTTTTGTCGTTCGCGCCAACGGCGTTGCATCAACGCATTGACGGTAAGGGCTGGTGCGGTACGTGTCACCATGTGTGACAATGTAACACGGTTTTGGCAGTTTTTGGCGTAAGGTGTTACGGTTTATTGTCCGCACCCATTCATTGTAATCCCTAGCTTTTTGGCAATGCGATCTGATCTGATCTCAGAAACACGGACCTTGCACAGCCTATGAGCCTGTTGAAGGCCACGCTGTTGTCTTTCAGTTTTGTATTCCAGCGTAGGCTGTCCTCATGCGCCGCCAACATGCACTTCAACGTGTCTTCATAATCCTCGAGATAATAGGGCTCTGTCCACTTTTCGGAAGCAAACAACAACAACACCGCGTCACGCATGCGAATGGAGTGTTCCAGATTGCTGAAAAAACCTCGCGCCCAACGCCATCGGAACGAAGCTGTGCGACAAGCCTCTATCAACTCGACAGGCTTAGGCGTGAATTTGGATTTTCTAATCAAACTGCGACATGCCATTGCCAACGTTGTTGGTGTTGCTGACGTGTCTGGTTCCTCCATCCAATCTTCAATTGCACAAACAAAGCCACCCACTTGCTCAACAAATCCCTCCTGTTCGTTCTTCGCACCCAAGGCGCCGAGCATGGCACCGACTATGCCTGCCGCCATAGCAGCCGTGAGCTCTTCGTATTCCAAACAACGCTGACCCCGGTCAGCATCCAGATAATGCTCCAGCGTTTTTTGGCGATACTCATACGCCCTCGGCACCGACTGCTTGTCGTATTCGACGCCCCAACAATTCCACGGAATGTTGTCCCGGTTGCACATTTCCCAACCGAGCCTGACCGCTTTCATTTGCGGCCGCAGCGAGGCTGTGAGTTCAATGAAGGTCAAATTTGTAGACATCGCCCAACCTCCTTATCAATTCCGCACCGGCTTGACTTCCAGAAATTTTTCCATTCGGTTTCGGTTTGTTGGTTGGCGGCACAAACTCGCCAGTGTCGTTATCGATTGTCACGCCATCGGGTAGTGGATCATTGAAACAACGATCCTCCAGCCATTGCTTCGGTGGAATGGCGAATTGCGCTCGTTCGCCTTCAAAGTCTTTGGCGTACAGCTTGGCCCGCGCGACGATATAGTCGGGGTCGGCAATGGTGCACGCCTCGGTGAATGCTGGCTGTGCTGCACCCATGCCAGTCTTTTTCGGGTATGCCTGTGCGAAGGCTGCGAAGCCCGGTTCTGTGCCTGCCTCGTTGATATTTGATGCTGCACCTGCACCTGCCTGTTCGGGTGGCGGTGCTGTACCTGCCTGGGGGTCGCGCGCGCCCATGCGCGCGGGCGCGTTCCCCCCTACCTCTTGGTTCTTATAGTGGTTCATAGGTCCCTGGGACGGGTTTTCGGGCGTGCCGGACCGGTTTTTAAAACCGGTCCCGGTGACAGGTTTATCCGGGTTAAAACCGGTCCCTGTGACCGGTTTTAATATCATCCAATATTGGTTGGAGTGACCCCTGCCGGGTCGGCCTTTCACTACATGCAAGTGGCCTAGTGCGACGAGCCGCTCTATCGAACGCCTGACAGATTTTTCCGGTACGTGGATGCGATTACCGATTGTCTCGTAACCCGGCCATGCCCGTCCATCCTTGACGTCTTCATTGAAGTAGTCTGTCAACTCCAGGACAACGGCGACATCAAACTTATGCACGCGCTTATCTCGATTGACTTGGTGCAGCCAATCGAAAACTTTTTTTGTGAATACTTTGCTGCTCATGCAACTACTCCGTTCTTAAAGGCGTCGTACAATACGCGCGCGGTTAGCTGCACTCTTTCCCATTCGGGTTCTGTTGGAAAACGTAACGTCGAGCGCCGAAGCTCTAGATTTCTTTGCAGCGCGGGAATGGTGGTAATGCCGCGCATTTCACCGCTGCTTCGCATGACGCTGATGAGCCAGCCGACAACGTCGCTGTTCAATTCTAAGGGCAGGACCAAACCAGCGGCGTTTTCAACGCACCAGTCGGCAAACGCTAGCGGTAGGCGCGGTAGCGCGCGGCGTTGCGGTCTGTACCGAGTTATGCTAGTAGTAGCCATTGGATATTTCCTTGTTGAATGGCTCTCCTAAAAACGCGGCGTTGGTCATGACGCCGCGTTCTTTTTGCCCGCTAGCGGTGTGGGGCAAAAACGGGTTGCATTCGGTTTTGGGGTTTGCTAAGGTGGGGTTGGTTTCATCACCAGCACCACGCCTTTGGCCTCGGCTGTTGCCACACAGCCGGGGCCTGCTTCTTTCATGGGCCATAACGTTGCAAGTCGCCCTCCGAAATTGGAGCGCTTGCCGCGTTGGTTTGTTTGATGAGAACAGACCCCACGGCTAGCGCCAGTTAAAGCGCATTGCGTGAGGTACCCGCCTGTTGCCCCCCAATGGCGGGGGCCGTCTTGCCATACGTACCAGTCGGAGCTTAAGCCAGTGTGCCCCATTGTCGGGGGCAAACCTTTACCGGGTATTTTCGGGGCTTAAGTCCGCCCTGCCTGTATCCAGGCTCAACCATAGGGTAGCACAATTTTGCCGCCGCGTGCACCGGAAAAATTTGCCCCGAAATCTGAGATCTGAATTTCGCCCGCTGGTGCTAGGGCTAGCAAATAATTTGTTGCGATTGTAATTATTTGCTCAGCGCCAGCAGATGCGCCGCTACCGCCTCGGCAATTTCCCGATTTTCTTTTTCATAACTTGTGCCGATCGTAAACATCGGCAATGCCGCCCTCGCGATGATTTTGAATTCGGTTCATGGCACTGCGGCCAAAGCCTAACCGCGTGATGGTGCTGCCATGGGTGCGCCGTAGATCGTGTGGGGTGCAGCGCTCCACGTTTAATTGCTGACAAATTCGTTTCATAGTCAGGCGCATGGCGTTGTGAGGGAACACGAAACCTGAAATTGTTGGCCGGGCAACATTTTGCTCATGGGCAGAACCAACTGGCCCATTTGGCCCACCTGTTTTCGACGAGCCAACTGATACATTTGTACCAGTTAACTCCCGCACCGCCTCCGGTAGCCATACCCGATGCGATAATCCGTTTTTAGTTCCGAGCCAGCCGTTCCCATCGGCCTTACCGGGCATGCACCACCACGAGCCATCTTTGATGTGACGGTGCTGCAACCGCGCAACCTCACCCGGACGTTGACCGGTGAGCAGCAAAAATTGCAACGCGCGGCCCGGATTGCCAGCTTGCCGTAATGCCTGCATGAACAATTTGACTTCGGTGTCGCTCAAGATCCGTCTCCGGCTTGTCGTCGCGTGGCCTGCTATGCCGCGACATGGATTGCTGGTCACGCATATTGTTCGCTACCGCCCATGTGAAAATAGCTGAGGCCGCTATCCGGACTTGATTAGCGAGTTGCGGTGCAGAGATTTTGCCGATGACACGCCGGGCATCGGTCCGCGTTATTGCACTCACATCAACTTCCGCCCATGACGGGAGCAAATAACGCTGCACCAGCTTATCGGCATGCCGCCAACTTTTATTTTTGATCTTGGCATGCTCTTCGGTCGCCATCGCGCCGAGCCCGGAAAATGGCGCCATGGCGCCGATTTGTTTCTTCGCCGCCGGATCCTTGCCGCGCAGCACTTCCAGCATCGCCTCAGCGGCCAACAGTCGTGCCGCCTTTACGCCCACACCTGCACCTAACATGAGCCAGCGCGCTTTGCGGTTATACTGATAGACAAAGACCCAACTTCGATTTCCCTTCCGGTCGGCTGCACCCGCAGACCTAATCCCTTTTGCACCGTGTCCCATATCAAATACGCGCCATGGCGCGCTTTCGCATTCTCCACGCGCCAGTCAGTCAGCTTGCGTTTGTTCGGCTGCCCGCACGCGGTAGTGTCCAGCTAATGATGAAGCTGAAAACTCGGTGCTGTTTCTCGCCTCCGACGCGTCGAGCTTCACCACCGGCTGCCTGCTGATGGTCGACGGCGGGATGAGTATTTGCATTGATTAACGAAGCGTTATCCAGCGCTAAGAAAAATCTCCATGCGTT
>CAVXGY010000008.1:0-144921 GCA_963761385.1 Terriglobia bacterium
TCAATGAGCGAAATCGTGCTCTTTCGAGTCAGACGCGAGGCGGCACAGCGAGGCAACGACATCATCACGGCTCATGGGTGCCCGATAGTTTACGATAAATCGCCCATTCACAGGGGTTTTGAATGCTAAACGCCTGGTTACAACAGCAATCGGTTCCTTGCTTCCGACACCCACAGTTCGCTAAAGTTTTCGTTCACCATGCCGCCTCGCTTCATTGCTCGACAACTCTCGCACCCGACTGGTTTGGTGGGGCGAATCATGGGGCGGCTGATGAATCGGCACAACGCCAAGCTGAACGCGTTCGCCGTTCAGCAGCTCAACCTCACCTCGTCGGATCGTGTTTTGGAAATCGGGTTCGGCGGCGGCGTTACCCTGCCGCTCCTGATCAAGCAGGCCGGGTTCGTGGGCGGTGTCGACCGATCCCTGGACATGGTCAAAAGAGCCAGGGCGATCTTTTCAGATGCCGTCTCTTCTGGTCGCGCAGAGTTTCGTCAGGGCACGGTGGAGGCGCTGCCCTTCGAGGTGTCCTCGTTCGGAAAAATATGCACTGTCAATACGGTCTATTTCTGGAATTCGCTAGCCGCCGGATTCCTGGAGATCCATCGTGTGCTCTCGCCCGGAGGCCGTGTGGTTGTCGGATTCCTCCCCAAGGAGCGAATGGACCGCCTAGGCATGCCAATCGACATCTTCACCTCGCGAACTCCCGAGAGTGTGATCACCGCACTGACCAGCGCCGGCTTTACCGACGTGCGCGTGGAGCGCCCTGAGCCGACCACGCCATGGAATGTTATCGTCGCGATCCGCTGAGTTGGGTTGTTACGGTCAGTTGGTGTAAATGTGGCTGAAAAACTCGAATTTCCCAAAATCAACGCAAATTAATACTTGACCACTGCCTTGCACGTGAGAACGGCCGTCTGGCAAGTGATTCGAGGGATCGCCTCCGCGCTGAGTTTTCGACCTTGTCGTTTCGACTTGCAAGAGTTCAACAGCGAATCGATTCACTGTTTGGTCAGGGACTGATTGAGCAAGTGGCGGACCCACGCTGGCAAGAAAGAGCACAAAGAGGTTGGAGGCCGCGTGATCAGCGCGCAGCGAGGCCCGGTGGCTAGTGTTGTAGTCGCATTTTGGCCTGGACGTTGAGAAGATAACTCCCCACGCAACGCCTGCGGATAGCCCGTAATAAACTTAAAGGCATGCGAATATTCACGCGCGGTCTGCTCACCGGATTTATGGTTGGCCCACTCGTTGCGGCCTTGATCGTCGTTTCCGGCTTTTGGCCGGTGATGGGAACGGCTGAGCCGCCGGCGTGGGAAACGACGATGGCGCGTCGCACGCTTACCGCTTCTGTCGCCCGTCAGGCTCCGAAGGTTCAGAATCCGCTCTCACCGTCGAGCGAAGTGCTTCGGGCTGGATTGAAGGTTTATCGCGATGGCTGCTCTGGGTGTCATGGTGATTACCAGAAACCCAGCCACTGGGGCACGACGGCCTTCTATCCCCGTGTACCGCAATTTGCACTGAACGCCCCTGACCGACCCGACTGGCAGTTGTTCTGGATTGTGAAGCACGGTGTGCGGTATTCCGGAATGGCTGCGTGGGACGGGGAAATCCCCGACGGGAAGATATGGCAGGTGGTGACATTCTTGAGCCGGCTTAGAAATCTACCGCCAGACGTGGAGGCCGATTGGCATCAGCCGCCGGCAGAGAAGAGTCCGTAAACGTCATTATTTCTATCCGCTGGAAAGCTGCCAGGAAAGCGTTAGTCCAACAACAACTGACGCATCGTGACACTTCCGTTTAGAATCCTTCAAAGTAGAAGTGGTCATGAAGAACATCTCCTGCAAACTTGAGCATTCAGTCGAAGCCGAGGTCACCACATCGTTCGCCTGGAGCTGGCGGACTGACATCAAGAACTAGGACGATCCGCCCGCCCAATTTCAGCTCGATGGCCCGTTCGCCAGTGGATCTTGGGAAGAACCCTGCTTCCGGGACAAGAGCCTTTGCGCTGGCAAATTCGTGAGGTTCGGCCAGGGGCGGCCTTCACTATGGAAGTGCTGCTCGACGGGGCAGTCATCGCGTTTGAGTGATTGTTTGACGCTGTGTCGAACCATCGAACACGGATCACGCAACGTATTGTCCTCTCGGGCGACAATGCAAGGGCATATGTGAACCAGGTTCAAGCTGGTTTCGGCTCGAACCTCCCCGATGGAATGAAGAGGATCGCCGATGCGATGGCTAGGGCAGAGCATTCCACGGAACGGCCTGATGAGTGAAGCCTTTTGCCGAGGGAGTCTGACTGGCACCACGGGCCGCCAGGGCGGTCAATGAGTGCTTCTAACGTCTGTTTACAACCGTGACAACCGGTTAGCGCATGACTCGCTCGGAGCCCGGAACATTGAAACTCCTCCTACGCAGCTTGGGGTGTTATTTCGAGTGCGTCGACGACCTCCTCAAAATGAACAGACGAAGCGGCCGCACAGTCACTCCGCTCGCAGCGCATCCGTGGGATTTACCGATGCCGCGTGATGAGCGGGTAAGAAGCTAGCCGCCATCGACGCCAGCCCCAACAGTACAGCAACGCAACCCAGAGTCATCGCGTCCCAGGCCTGCACTCCGAACAACAGGCTTTGTATTGACAGCGCCGCTCCCACGGAGCAGACCAGGCCGATCGCCAGCCCGGCCAATGTTAGCCACGCCGACTGCCGCATCACAAGCTTGTACACCGAGCTGCGCTGTGCTCCCAGCGCCATGCGAACACCAATCTCCCGCGTCCGCTGGCTCACTGAGTAGGCGATCACTCCATACAGTCCAACGACGCCCAGCACCAGTGCCATCGATGCAAATCCGCCCACCAGCCACGCCGAAAAGCGGTGCAGCAGTGCCGCCTGCGTGCCCTCGATCTGCTCATTCATTTTCTGTTCGTCGGACACGCCTAGGTTCGGGTCAATCTGATGCAAGGTGCTCACCAGCACCGGCAGTAGCATCCCCGCGTCTTGCCCGGTGCGCACTGCAAGACTGAAATAGTGGTCCCGCGTCTGGTTGATGGGGAAATACTCGGCCGGCCAGGTATCGACATCGAGTGGTCCTTCGTGAACGTCTTCGACCACGCCGACAATCTCCCACTCGGAAGGATGTCCCCCCTCGTTATCGGCGATCCTTTGGCTGATCGGGTCTTCGCCTGGAAAATACTTCCGGGCCAGCGCTTGATTGATTACGGTCACTCCGGGCCTGGAAGCATTCTCAGCTTCGGTGAAAAGCCGTCCGCGCACCAGATTCGCCTTGAGGGTGGGCAGATATTCCGTGCTCACATGGCGCTCGACAACCTGATTGCGTTCGTCATGGCTCGGTCTTCCAGGGATCTGGATCGCGTCGATATTGCAGTTGCATTGCACCGGAAGCAGGCTGGTCATGCCGGCCGACTGAACCCCTGGTAAGCTTGAGACGCGGCCCACAATTTCCCGGTAGAGTTCTGCGGTCTGTTCGTCACTGTGGTAAATCGTGTCGGGGGCCATTATTCGGACAGTTGCAAGATGGTTCGGATCAAAGCCCAACGGCACGTGCAGTAGTCGATAGAAGCTTTGCCCCAGCAGTCCCGCGCCTACCAGCAGCACTACGGCTACGGCCAGCTCCACCACCGCCATATTCGCTCCCAGTCTTCGCCAGAGATGGCCGGTTGCGCCACGATCTCCGCTGGCCAGTTCGTCACGCACCCTTTGAAACGAAAGCCGCACTATTGGTGTAACGGCCAGCAGCACCGCGGCCAACAGTCCAACTGCAACGGCAAACGCGCCGGTGTGCGCGTTCAAACCCACATTTCCCAGAAATGGCATCTTTGATTCCATATCTGTGGGAACCAGGCGGCCAAGAAACTGCATGATCACGCCGGCAAAGATCAGGCCAGCCAGACTGCCGAACAAGGCAAACAACAGGCCCTCGGACGCAAAGAGGCGCACCAGCCGCGCCCGGGTTGCGCCCAGCGCGCATCTCACGGCAATCTCGCGCCTGCGGCTCTCCGAGCGCACCAACTCAAGGCTGGCCACGTTGACGCACGCGATCAACAGCAGCAGGCCAGCCCCACCCAGCAGCGTCAGTAGGATGGGCCTCACATCGCCGACAATGATCTCGGTGAGCGGAACCACACTGGCGGTCAGGTTGCGACCCGTTACGCCATATTGCCGCTGGAGTTGCATCGCGATAGCCGCCATTTCGGCCAGCGCCCCTTCCATGGTGACCCCGTCGCGCAGCCTTCCTAATCCCCAAAAGTTATAGAAAGTCCGCATCTGTTCGTGATGGCTCAAGGAATTGATAGGAACCCAGAACTCCGCGTTGCCACTCGGTGCGAACGAAAACTCACGGGGCAGGACACCAATGATGGTGTAGGCCTCATGGTCGAGATCCACCGCCTCCCCCACCGCATCGCGACGCGCGCCGAAGTGATGGAGCCATGCTCCATAACTCAGGATCACAACATTTGGCCCGCCTAGCCGGTCCTCGCCGGGATTGAAGTCGCGCCCCAACACGGGATGCACACCGAGGGTCTGAAAGAAGCTGCCGCTCACTCGCACGCCCTCAACCGGCTCAGCACCGGATGAAGTGCGCAGAAGATAGCCAGCGCCGCCATAAACATCGAGTGAGCTGAAGGATTTGTTCAGCCGCTGCCAGTCAAGATAATCCGGATACGAGAGTGGCCAGCGCGGCTCTTGAATGTTGCTTTCGTTCACCGACATCAGCCGATCGGGATTTGCGTACGGAAGCGGCTCCAGCAGAGCCGCATCCGCAAAACCGAAGATGGCAACACTCACTCCCATGCCCAGTGCCAGAATCAGGACCGACGTCAGCGCAAATCCGGGATTCCTTCTCCATTGCCGCAGCGCAAAACGCAAGTCCTGCACCACAGTCTCCACTCGAAATGCTACTTCTTCGTGGCTCTGCTCTATTAGCTTCGTCTCGTTGCCGAACTGCCGCATCGCGGCATAATGCGCTGCTTCCGGCGTCATCCCGCTGGCTACTAATTCATCCTCGGCTTGCGCACGATGAAATGCCATTTCCTCCTCCAACTCGCTGCCGAATTGCCCGCGGCAAAGGAGAATCGAGAATTTCTTCAGGAACCGTGTTAACGGATTCATCAATCCTCGTACGCGCTTCTCAAAACGCGCCCAATCGCCGCAATCATCTGCTCAAACTCGGATTCTTCGATGCCCAATTGCTTGCGCCCGGCCGCGGTAAGCGAATAGAAACGCGCACGGCGGTTCGTCTCGGTAATCTTCCACTCTGCCTTCACCCAACTGCGAAGGAGCAGGCGCTGTAAGGCCGGATAGAGCGAGCCTTCTTCCACCGTCAGTACATCATCCGAGAGACGTTTGATCGACAACGCGATGCCGTATCCGTGGAGCGGTGTGCGGGCAAGCGTCTTCAAGATGAGCAAATCGAGAGTTCCAGGCAGGAGGTCGGGTTTCTTCGACATGCCTTTACCATAGATAATCTATGGGTAGAGTGTCAATGGATTACTGTGTTTCGGGTTTTAATAGTCGGCCAACCGGATTTCTCTCACCGACGGCAAGTACTGGGACGATAAGCCGCGGTGGTCTCCCGATGGTAAGACGATTTATCTCGTGTCCGGCCGTGGAGGTTTCTTCAACGTATGGGGAATTCACTTCAACTCAGGCCAGGGCAGACCGGTTGGAGAACCTTTCCGGGTGACAACATTCGAGAGTCCCAGCTTAATGATCCCGCAGCAAATACAGTTGGTCGGATTTTCGCTTAGCCAGAAAAACTTCGTCTTAACCTTGGAAGATCTTTCCGGCAGTATCTGGGTGCTGGATAACGTGGACAAATAGGGAACCGCCAGCGAGCGCACTTCGCAGAACGCGACATCTCGAAAAAAGTCACTGCAGGTAACCGAATTGCTGGGCCCGTGGGAGACATTTCGCGCCGACTCGAAAATCACACTTACTCGTGGCGGAACCGCCTCCATCCAATAATTCGTATCTTTAAATACAATCGGGACCCGGCGGAGGGTACAATCCGTGGCTCAGAGGTGACTTGTGGTGTCCTCCCAACCAGTCCCCAACGCAGTGCCTTCGCTGTATGCCAGCCTGGGGCGCAGGGTAGCCGCGCATCTGCTTGATGTATTGGTCGCTTTTTCCGTTTTGTTCCTTGCCGCAATCGTCATGCGAGGTCTCCGTGTTTTTGGGCTTTGGATGCCTGATCCAGGACGTGCTCCTGAGCAGACTTGGCAAGCGCTTGGGCTTGTTGCCAAAATATTCGTCCTCGTTGCCTTCGTCCTGTCGATGGGACCGATCTACTTCATGTTGTGGGAAGCTTCGCCTTGGCAGGCCACAATGGGAAAGCGTCTGCTGAACATCTATGTCACAGACGACAACAGGCAGCGGATCAGCCTTGGGCGATCCGTGGGTCGTTGGCTTGCCAGATGGATCTGCGGGTGGTTCGGTGGGAATCTGATCAGCATGATTACGATTGCTTCGACTGGAAATCGTAAGGCCATTCACGACTTTCTCGGCAAGACACTGGTCCTCCGAGGGAGACCACTTCCCGGCGGCGCCCTTGAACCATGGCGAATCACCGGCGCATTCGTTTTTCCAGCGCTTTGGCTAATAGGAACTTTCCTGACTACCATGTAGCTGGCTATTTGCACACTGTGCGGACCGTACTTCAGAAACGGGAACAGGTATATCATTTCACCAAAAATGATGTCCAGGCAACGCATTTCCAGTTCCACTTAGCTCAGCACAATTCCAAATCAGACCGTCTCACGCCACGAGGGCACCCCAGCTCCAGATCCAGAACAACCAAAATTTATTCAGCACAGCCCAGCTCTCTATTTTTTAACGCGAGCGAAGCGAGCGCGCCGCGTCTAAGGACAACCCCAACCCAACTAGTGTTGGGCAGTCGATCTGCTCAGGATCCCGTCCCTAACGCGGATCCCACGACAGCGATCGAGACGAACCACGGAAAAATGGTTTTATCTGTGAATAAGACGAGAGACATTGTTTATCCGCAATCAATAATAAAACTTTAGTGCGAATTGGATGTTGCGCTCGCCCTGCGAGGTATTGATGCGGCCGAGAAGACTGGGGTCAAGGAATATGAAAGGAGAATTCAAAATGGGCGTGTTGGTAACGTTGAAAAACTCAGTCCGGAATTCCAGCCTCCTGGATTCGCTGAACAGGAAGTCCTTGTGGATGCTTAGATCGCCCGTAGCCAAGCCGGGGCCCCTGACTGTACCTATGCCGCAAGTTCCAAACGTACCGGGAGCGGCAGGGGCGTAGGAAGAGGGATCGAACCACTGGAAGCCCATGAATTGCCCGCTGGCAGGATCCAAAGCGGGTTTTCGCCCAAACACATGAGGGGGTGCGACGCAGTTGGCACGCGACCCGCGGGAATTAGTGCCGGAAGCGTCGTTGGCAACGATGGTGAGTGGAAATCCGCCGCGAAGCTGGACGATAGTCCCCAATTGCCAGTCCGCGATCACCGCATTGACGACCGGATGCAGATTCTTCCCCCATCTCCGTTTGCGGCCGATGGGAAGTTCATAAACCGCAGAACTTGCGAGGATATGGGTAACGTCGTAGTAGCAGGGCCCCCACTCGGCCCGCTGATCGTAAAGATTCTGCCAGTACGCTGAGGCCGACGCCGCCTGGCCCCAGGAACCGAAGTAGCCGCTCGAGTCCGTCATGCACTTCGAGTAGGTGTAGGCGATTTGCCCCTGTAAGCCATTGCTGAAGCGTTTTTGCAGCGTTGCCTGGAGTGCGTCATAGCGCATGTTGCCGATACTTGCGGTTCCGGAAATCTGTGATAGTTCCGACTGAAGCGTGGGGTTCCCGGAGAGGAACGGGCTCGGAGTGATGGTGCCGTTCGCATGTAGTTGTGCCTGAAGGTAAGGCATAGCAACCATCAGGTGGGTGCCATGCTGGCCGACATAGGCGACCTGAAACGTCGTCGAATCGCTGAACTGATGTTCAACCGCGAGATTCCACTGCTGCGAAATGGCGGGCTGGATATTCGGATCCCACAAGCGAATCACGGCGTTTTGAAATGGATCGGTGGTCGGAGGCAATAATCCCTGCCCGGTAGTGGTGGCCGGAAGATTGCCGGTGCGATAGTCGGTTTCAAATTCAGGCGTGGTAAACGGGGGATTCATAGGGAGTCTGAGATTATTGCCGGTACCCTCCAGATAGGAGGAGATCCCGTAAGCTCCTCGCAGCACAGTTTTTCGGTCGAGGAAGGACGGACTCCAGGCCAGGCCGACACGCGGCTGAAAGTCCAGGCCCGCGTTGTATGCGTTGTAGAGTGCACGGCAATTGCTGTAGATGCAGGGCTGACCGGCGAACTGGATTTGCCCGCTGATCGGTGCAAAGTTCACCTGGCGGTTCTGCGCCTCCACCCAGGGACTGTGATTTTCATACCGCAATCCCAGATTCAAAGTGAGAGCATCGGTCACCCGCCAGTCGTCCTGGAAATAAACGCCGAATACGTGGGCACGATGTCCCCAGGTTCCCGTGCTGGCGACACCCCGGCCCAGGGACTCAGGTAGTCCCAGAAAGAAATCAGCCTCCGCTGCGCCCGAGCCGCCGCCGGCCACTGCCTGCGGATCAGGGCCGGCGGTGAAGCGTCCGCCGAAAATCATGAATCCGGTCCGGCCGTTCGCCCCGGCTTCATAAGTGTTGACCCGCTGGCGCCAGTATTGGAATCCAGTGTGGAACACGTGGCGGTTATGGGTAATGACGAAAGCGTCTTTGAACTGAAACACCGTATCAGCAAAGAGCTCTGCCGTCCCGATACTTGCCCTGCCGAAGGGACTAACAGTGCCGAAGATATTGATCGCCAGCAGTCCGGGACCATGGTCGTTTGCATTCGCAATGCCAAGCTTCTCGCCCAGGTTCCCGAGGCCGTGGTCAAGCCCACCGTTGGTCACGCGAACGTAGTTCGCACCCACTCCTGCCTCGCTCAGTACGTTTGGACCGAAATTGTGGGTCCAGTTCACGGTACCGTTTTCCAGTCGGGCCTGGTTGAAAGTATCAAAAAGCAGAGTGAACGAGTTAATTTCGGGGTTGTCCTGAAAAGCTTCCGAGATCCGCCCGTACAAGCGATCTTTTCGCGTAGCTTTGTAGTCTACCCGTACGTCTCCCTGGTCGACATGATTGTGGCTGCGCGTGGTGTTGATGAAGTTGTTCACCAGGCCGCCGCTGGTGGGCAGAGGATACAACCCGGAGGAGAACAGGTTCGCGGCGACCGGGTCCGTCATGCTGGCCGGTATTTGATTGTTTGGAAACGGCGTCCGGTTGCCGTTGGCATCGAGCTGGAATGGGTTATACAACTGGATGCCTTGATCAGTCAGCAACTGCGAAAAATCACCCTGGCGTTCGGCTGGGGTGAAAAGCGACAGAGGGCCGCTGGAAGCCGGGTGGTCGAAACGCTGTCCCTGATAATCGACGAAAAAGAACAATTTGTTCTTCATCATCGGCCCGCCCAGGGTAGCTCCAAACATGTTCCAGCGGAGTGCCGGCCTGGGGAGTCCCTGAAAACCGTTGGCCCAGTTGTTGGCGTTCAGGACATCATTCCGGAAAAATTCGAAGACGCTGCCATGGTAGCCGTTGGTACCCGACTTGATGGAGGCACTGACGATGCCGCCCTGGAAACGCCCGAACTCGGCGGAAGGATTCTGGGTAATCAGGCTAAATTCCTGGATTGCGTCCACGCTCGGAGTGAAACCGACCAGGTTGTCCGACACCTGGTTGTTGTCCATCCCGTCGAGTAAAAAGTTATTCGCCTGCTCGCGATTGCCATTGACATACGGTCTGCCGGCAGCCTTGGGAGCATCTCCGCTGCTCAGGCTTTGAGGGTTGGGATTTACCGTGCCGGGTACCAGCAGGGTCAGCTGAAGGTAATTGCGGGTGAGCAGCGGCAGATCAACATTGGTGCGGGCATCAATAACGGTGCTTAGCTGGGTTGAGTCGGTGTGTAGCAACGGTGCGGCGGAGATGACGTCAATCGTTTCGGTCGCCAGTCCCAGGCTCAGTTGAAAATCTACGCGTGCCGTCTGGTTCAGCACCAGCGTAAGAGAGCGATAAACAGCACTTTGAAATCCCGGAGCTCCGGCTTTTAGCTCATAAGTGCCGACGGGCACGCGCGGCAGGTTAAAAACGCCGACCCCATTAGAGCGCACGGTGTAGACGGTGCCTCGTTCAGTATCTTTCGCGATGAGGGCCGCGCCGACGATGCCTGCGCCGGTTGGATCGACCACGCTGCCAGTGATCGTGGCTGTGACTTCCTGGCTCCACGCCGGCCTGGCGCCCGCCAGGCACAGCGTAAGAAGACCAAGAGCAAGAGCCTCCCGCATCGCAGGAAGCGTCGGCACCGTAAAACCAGCAGACATTGTCGCCTCATCCCCCATTCTGCCGGCGGGGGACTTCCGGCCTGAACCCTGAACCGGGGTCGAGCCGCGTTATCGCAACCTGGATTCGGCCTTCTCTGTCTATCGTTGGAGGTCGGACAATCCTTTGGGGCGCGCCGTGATCACGAAGCTTTGGAGGTGCTCCTCGAAAAGAGCGGTGCGCCAGGTTTTCTACCTGAAGTCGGGGAGAAAGTCTCCAAATGGTAGGCTTGGCATCTTCGCCAGTCAAGCTAGTATATTCAGGGGAGGTTTCGGTTTATCAGTGCCTTTCAAACTACAGGCTCAGGATTGGCCAACAATCCCAATCGCTATCAAGTAAGCGAACGCTAACGAAAGTTTTTTACCAGCATGATGTTCGAGTCTTCCAGGGCAACCTCAGACATAGAGGATGGATTTGCCGTCGGCTGAGACAGCTAATCCAACCCCCGGTTGCTTGTCCGAGGTCGAAACAGTAGCGGTCTTGCCAGTCGCAAAGTCAAAAAAAATCCAAAGCGCCACCGGTTTCACGATGCTCGAGAAAGTAAATACCAGTCCGGGCGAGGGCCCAGTTATACCATTCCTTCTCCCCGGCTTGATCCAAAACGCGTTTTTCTTCCCCGCCCGACAGCGGTACCTTCCATATGCCTTGCGCTTCGTACTTCGAGTAATAAAGAAACCGTCCGTCCGCAGATTCGGCGCCAAACAGGCCACCATTCCTGGTTATCTGCACCGGGGGTCCTCCCTCGAGCGGCACTCTCCACAATTGAAAGTGTTCGCCTCCCCGGTCGGAGTAGAAGTAGATCCACTTTCCGTCTCGCGACCAACTGGGTCCTCCGTTATCCGCTCCGGGTAAGGTGGGCAGCAGCCGCGGCATGCCACCACCCATCTCGAGAAGATAGATTTCGGAGCGTTCTTTGGGACGAAACTCGAAGGCAACATAGTGGCCGTCCGGCGACCATCGTGGAGCTCCGGCTGTACCCCGCAGGGCAGTCAACTGTCCACAGTTGGACCCGTCGCTGTCACAAGCCCAGATCTCCGAGGACCCCGAAACCGATTCGAACGCAAACCTTTTCCCATCTGCAGAAAAGTTCGGCCGCCAATTCCGTCCTTTCTTCAAATTCAAAACTGCAGGCGGACCCTGGCTGTGTTTTTCGTCCTTCAGGTTCAGCCGCGAAATGTTCTCTTTGATGAAACTCTGGGTATAAACGAGCTGATTACCTTTAGGGGAAATGGAAGGGGAAGAAGCAATCACACCAACACCTGCCACCGGTCGTGGTGTTCCTCCTGAAGCAGATATGCGCCAGAGACTGGCGAGACCTCCGCGCTCGGAAGAGAAGACGATATCGCGGCCGTCCGGAGTCCAGGTGGGAGACCCTTTGATCCACGTCCTGTCGAAGGTCAGACGTGTAGGCACTCCACCTGCGGTACGCACAACATAGAGGTCCTCCACCGCACCCGCACGAGTTCCCCGGACGAAAGCAACCGTCAAACCGTCGGGCGAGAAGGCGGGGGAATAATCGACCTCCTCGCCTGAGGGTGACGTGAGCTTTCGTGTGGTGGAATCGACGACCGAAAGTAAGGAAATCCAGGCGCCTTTCCAGTCCGTCTGCCCCCCCGAAAAGGCGAGCACGTTGCCGTCGGGCGACCAATCCAGGCCACGCGCCGAGGGGTTAAAGGGCCCCTTGTACAACCTATGCTCGCTGCCTCCGAAGGCTGGAACCACACGGATCGCCACTCCATTGCCATCTTCGAAATAACGATAAAACGCGACCCGTCGTCCGTCTGGTGACCAGGTCGGAGAGGTGTCGTTACAATCGCTGGTCAAGCGCAGCGACTTCTCGCCTCCGACCATCGTGGTGTAAATCCCGCAATTTTTCTCGGTCCCCCCGAGGACAAAGGCAACCTGGTTCCCGTCAGGCGAAAAAGCCGGCTCGATCTGAACGCCGGGCAGACCAGCCAGGGGCGCTACTTCAATGGGAGGCAGAGGCGCGTCTGCGCGGGTTCTCGAAGACCGCCAGATTCCGATTCCAGTGAGCAGGATCAGGATGAGCAGCGTCGTTGAGGCTGCTAACCATTTATTCTTCGCGGTGAGTCTCTCAAAACGCAGTTTCGGCGCAGTCGGTGAAGATGCCAATGTGAATTGGCTTGTCCACCGGTCCGACGAAGCGGTAGCCGCGGCGGGGAAGAGTCTGGACAAATCTGGGATTCTCGGCCTCATCTCCCAATGCATTCCGGATCTTGGTTATCGCGGTGTTGAGGGCATGATCGAAATCGACAAACGTATCTTCGGGCCAGACCTGCTGCCGCAACTCTTCCCGAGTGACCAATTCGCCCGATCGCTCCAGGAGGATGGCGCAGACCTGAAACGGCTGGCCCTGCAAGTGCACCTTCACGCCGTTCTTGCGCAGCTCGCCGGTCTTGAAGTCGGCCTCAAAGACTCCGAAGCGAACAATCTGAGTAGAACTGCTGACTACTGCCATGTACTACCCCAAGCCCGTGACCGGAACTTTAGCACCATCGGTCAAGTTCTCAAACTCGCGCCGGTGTACAACTCGTATCCAAACCGCTGACTGACAATAACTTACCTGTAGCGAACAAATAGCTGAGCAATGTACTCAGCGTTCATTGATGTACCCGCCGTTGTGATTCACCGTGGCGTCGCACCGAGAGCCAAAGAGGTGAATGCCATGGGCCGTCCGCTTCTTTTCCAAGTGCTTGCTGGCTAACTTTTACGCTCCTGAACATCAGCCCGAGCTGGTCTCAGTCGCTCACCTTTGTTGCCGATCCGGCAGCGTCAGCACTGCAGCCACAGGCCCGCTTGTCCGTCAAACTCCCTATTCGGATTTACTGGAACTACCTGGTCATTACCGAAGGCTCGATTGGCGATTTGAAGAAGCTAAGCTTTCTGGTGGACACAGGCGCCTACCCGAGTGTCATTGATCAGAAAATCGCGGCAAGTCTTGGCCTGACTGAACAACAAGGCAGAGTGAACCTGTCAAGCAAGAGTGTCCAAACGCACCTCGTTGTCCTGCCTTCCTTACTTCTAGGCCCCTATCGCGCCGAGTCTCTTCCGATGTTAACGGAAGACCTCTCATTTTTTCAGAAGGCCATCGGCCACAAGTTGGACGGGATTGTGGGTCTGGATATCCTAAGAAAAAGCAGTTTCACCATTGACTACAGGAATAGGGAAATCCTTTTCGGTCCGGTTGAGGCCATGACCTTCTCGGCCCCGTTCGACACCGATACACCTGTCGTAACAGTACGTATGAGCCTGCGAAAGCAGAAACGACGTCTCGTGGTCGACACGGGTGGCCCGGACCTCATGTTGTTTCAGAGTCGAGGGCTGGATTCCACTGGTTTCGAGACGCTCGGGACACAGAATGTTTCCGACGTCAGTGGAACATTCCAGCGCAGGAAGGTGCGAATACCCGAGGTCTATCTGGGCAAAGAATCGATCGGCGCCAGGGTCGCATATGTTGTGGATGACCGGAAAGATGACGGGGACGATTTTGATGGTGTTTTGGGTATGAAGGGGCCTCAATTCCGGAAGATCGCCTTCGATTTTGAGCATCGCAGGTTCTATTGGGAACTGTAGCTCCGACAAATCAACTCAGGCACCATTTTGCCCCCTGTGGTAACGGAAAATCTGAAGACCCTGTGAAATTCCGCAACTCTACGTTTCTCCTGGCAATTGCTCTGATCATGTGGCCGCCTTGACCGCGCACGCGAGTGCCAGCAGTTTTTACCACCGGGCGAACCTACGCCTGCACCATCCGCAGAAATTCGGATTTTGACCTGAGGAGGTCTCAATGAAAAATAATCTGTTGTCGAGAATTTTGATGCCCGCAATTCCAACGATGATCCTTTGTGGCTTTCTGGCCGGCACGTCTGCCGTGGCACAGTCGAATAGTGCGCCTGCCAATGCTGTACCCGGCAACCGGCACTGCTCTAACCGGACGCTTTCGGGCGAGTACGGATGCTCAGTTCAAGGCGTCCTGCTTAACGTCCCCGGCCTTCCTCCGCAAGCAACATTTGCTGGAGTGACCACGTCTCAATTCGATGGGAGGGGTAATCTTACGGGAACTGAACACGTTGTCATAAACGGCGTGTCCTTCAACCCTGGCTGGGACACGAACAGTGGAACCTATTCCGTCGACCCTAATTGCACAGGCAAAGCCGTCGTCAATACGCCAAACAGCCCGGTTCCGCTCGATCTCTACTTCGTGATTGTGGACGACGGGAATGAATTCCGCCAGGTGCTCAACTCGGATGCGCTGGTAAGCGTGTGCAAGAGAGTCCATTGACCACCAGCCAGGCCATCATGTGTGGTCGCAAACAACGAGCCCCTCATGCCTGATTTTCGCAGACTACGCGGGTACTCTTAACGCTCGAAACAGAGGTGTCTTCGAGTGCCCGTTTTCCGGACACTCATCGTCCTGGGTGAACGCGCTCGTACGTAACCCATGCGGGGGCGATCAGCGATGGTCGCCCTGTCGCAATGAATACGTACGGTTAGCTTCACGCGTGCAGGCGGTTATTTAACAGCAGGTTCTCACAACTCTCACTTGCGAAACGAGATGTGGAACCTCATGTAGTAGCGGCCCCGATCTTCGATATTCCCGCCTTTCCCTCGAAAGACCAGACGCGCCAAATTGCGGGCGCCCGTCGAGTCAGTCACGCTGGGATCGACGGTCCAGGCCGTACAGGGCGCGTTCGGATCGGCGGAATTACCGCTAACCTCAGTGCACGTGACCAGTGCATCGTTGATGTCCGGGTAGGCTCCGCGGTTCATGGTCAACACGTAGTTCCCGCAACTCTTCACTCAGCACTTCATCGCCGAACATGTTGGCAAGTCCAACTATGATTTGCTTCACGGTGCCTATGCGCTTTATCACGTCGGCCCGCTGGCGCATGAGCTGGTGCAACTCGTCGTACGCCGCCCTGACAACTTCCTGCACATGCGGATCGGACCTGCCGGGAAGGCTTCTGATTCCGCCATTTCTGCGATCTCGCACTATCTCCATGATCTGAACCCTCCATCGACTTACCGGTCTTCTGTCTTATTTATTCGTCGGCCCGTCTCGGCCCCGTCATTCCAGGTATTGCCAATGTATTCGTCCACACCTTAGTGGAGCTCCGCGGAGGCGAGCTGGGGAGTCTTCGACTCCCAGGCAAAAAGGCGGCGCACAGGGTCGAAGCCCACACGCGCAGTCCTCAGAGCAGCCACGCCCAGCAATCCCCTGAACCCGGAAGAGTCGGTCGGACGGGAGTCTTGTAAGACGAAAGCCTCGCGAGAGGACCATGGCATAGCACCCAGGAACGAATGGGAAAAGTCCACCGGTCTTACTTGAATCGTTCCCCCAAGGTTGGTCCAGGTACGGCTTTGCTTGCCCGAAGACCTTGGCCCGATGCCCTCCAGTACGTTTTCAAACACAATCAGGTCGTGCGAGCCAGTGTCCACGAGCAGAGGTAGCTCCGCGTTTTGCACGTGCATCCGCACCACTACGTACGGCAAGCCATCGGCATAAGGAATGGTTTCGAGCTGCGAATCGACGGGACCAAAGAGGATCTTCCGTGAAGGGTAATCGATGGTAAAGGGTCCCTGCTTCAGGAAGTCGTACCCAACCATGGCATCTACACGCACACCCAGGGTCTTTTCCAGGACAGAGAGGTCGTGTACAAGGACTCTTAGTTGGTCGGCGTGAAACGGTCCGAGGTGTATGTCGGCAGCCACTGACTGGTCCACGGCGACCTTTTGAGTGAACGTGGAAAGTTGCCCGGACGAGACCTGAAGGTGAAGTTTTTGTGCGACACGGCGGTCCACCACGCTGGGTGAGGCCCCTGTATCGAGCAAAAAGTTCAGATTCCTGGCGTTGCCAATCGAGCCGCGAACAACGATGGCAAACCCCCGATGGAGCTTAAAGGGAAGGTCAGCGACACCTTCTTCCCGGAGCCCGATTCCGCTGGCATCGCTCTGGTGCCTGCTGGCGGAGGCGTTGGCAAAAAGCATCATGAGCGTCATGAGCACCACTAGTACCGTCCACAACCGGCGCATTGAAATCCTCCAAAATCGCGCCACTATGGACCGAACGGTCCGCCGCCCTCAATTCGCAGCAACTAGTTTCCACCTATTAAATTGCTCTCCTGGCAAGGCACACAAACAAAGAAGGTTAGACGGTTTCCTCTCCCGGCGTTCTGAGCGGGAACGTGCTAGACTCTTCGCGATCGTTCCTGAGGGTGCTGATGACGGACACCCACACTTCCAGCATCGTTACCTTTGGCGTCTTTCAGGCCAACCTGCGGACTGGGGAATTGACTAAAGCAGGCCTGCGTATCCGTATTCAGGAACAGCCATTCAAGATCCTGGCCGCTCTGCTGGAAAAGCCGAACGAAGTCGTGACGCGTGAGGAATTGCGTCAGCGTATTTGGCCCCGGGAGAGTTTTGGCGACTTTGATCACGCAATCGATTTGGCTGTCGGCAAATTGCGTACTGCCCTGGGAGATTCGGCCGGTGCCCCGCGATTTGTTGAGACCTTGCCACGGAGAGGCTATCGGTTCATCGCCCCCGCAAGCTGGGCAGACTCCACCCGAATTGAGCGCTCTGAGTCGGCCGCGGAGAGCTTGACTCCTGGCCCGCAGACGGTTCCTCAACCCGCTGTTACCGAGCGATCCTGGAGGCTCTGGTCCATCGTGGCCGTCATTGTCCTTGCGCTGGCCGGCATTGCCGCGTTCCGTTCCCAGCGCAACCTGCCGGTATTGCGCCCCGGAGCGGTGCTGGTCGCACATTTCGAAAACCGCACCGGTGAACCCGCCCTTGACGACACCCTGGAATACGCCCTCCGGCGTGAACTGGGCAATTCCGAACTCCTGCGAGTGGTCCCATCCGAACGGGTGGAGGATGCCCTGCGCCTGATGAAGAAGCCGGGAAATACTCCTCTCGACGCGGCCACGGCGCGTGAAGTGTGCCTGCGCGACGGGACGATTCAGGAGCTGATTACCGGGCAAGTGGAGAAGCTGGGATCCGTCTACCTGCTGAGCGCTACGATTGTGGACCCCGACACTGGCGTGATCCTGAGGAGCGTGAGTGACGAGGCGGACAGTATGACAACGATTCCGACCGCGGTTCGCCGTCTGTCGAACCAGGTACGCGGCGTCGCGGGTGAGTCGCTGGCACAAATTAAGGAGAGTAACGCCAGGCTGGAACAAGCGACAACTCCCTCGCTCCGAGCCCTTCAGCTCTATTCCCAGGGCATGGTGTTTGTGAATGAAGAGAGGTGGGGGCCAGCGGCGGAGCTGCTGGAGCAAGCTGTTCAGGCCGATCCCGACTTTGCTTCGGCGCATGTATACCTGGCCTATTGCTATGGCAACGTGGGCAACAACAAACCGGCGGATAGGCATTTTAAAAGAGCGTACGAACTTGCCGATACGGCCACAGATCGGGAGCGGTATTTTATTCTCGGGAGCTATTACGACAGGGTGGGTCAGGTTGAAAAAGCGATACAGACCTATGAAGTGCTGGTTCGGTTATATCCTGACCACTACTGGGGAGAGAGCAATCTGCTGTTTACTTATCAGGAGGCTGGGCGTTACGCGGACGCTGTTGCAGAAAGGAAGAAACAGGTCCAGTTACGGCCCAACGATTATGTGGCAAACCTTCGAGCCTGGGCGGCCGTAGAGAGTTGGACGAAGGATCCGGCCGCGGCCCGCCCCTATTATGAAGCGGCCCTGCGACTCAGCACGCCCGAGCTGCAGGAGACTCACCCGCGCTCCGCGACGCTGGCCTTCTTCAAGGCCCACCAGCTTTTGCGTGATGGGAATCCCGGCGAGGCGCTTGCCGAGGCCGAGCGTCTGGCTGCGCAGGCTGCTGCCCTGCATAACAGCGAATATCGGCAGCTTTGGATTGAAAACCTGGGCGATCTGTACTTGCGTTGCGGCAAGATTGCGTTGGCGGAAAATTGGTACCGTCAAGTTTCCGACGAGGGACAGAAGCAGGCCGATCTGGTATCGATTGCGGAATCCCGCGGTGATCGCGAGGAACTGCGGCGTCAACTTCGTCGACAGTTTGCCAGCGGAGCGGAACTGGGTCCGGGCACAGTAGCGCGTCTCGCTCAGTCGGGCATGCTGTCCGCAGCTCACCAGGTGCTGTCAGGGCTTGAAAAGCAGGGATCACCCGACAAGTGGCTGGCTCATGCTCGCGGAGAACTGGACCTCGCAAGCGGCCGAACGGAGCAGGGTATTCGAGAGCTGCAAAATGCAGTCAAACTATACCAGGTCGAACATGATGCCCACCGCTACATGGCAGCCATCGCACTTGCCCAGGCTTTGGATCGCCAGGGTAAGACGAGCGGCGCGATAGAAATCCTGGCGCCGATGGTAGAGCCTCGCTCGGGCGACCGAGATGACCTGGAGCTGGACTTGCACCTGGCCGGCCTTTACCGCAAAGTAGGAAGAGAAGAAGAGGCGGAAAGACTGGAAGCACGAGTGCAGAACCAACTCGCCTACGCCGATGCCGACGATGTGCTTCTTGCGAAGCTGCTTTATCATCGCAACGAGCAATAAGCGCGTAATAATCCTTCTGCAGGTCGGCGCAAACGGGTACCTTCCTCAGAAAACCAATTTTAGCGCGAACTGCAGATTGCGCGGATTTGAGGTCCCTCCGGCCTGTCCGAAAGCGGGATCATTGATTGTGTTGTTGCCAATCTGAAAGTTGGTGTGGTTCAACACATTGAAAGCCTCGGCACGGAACTGCAGGCAAAGTTGTTCGGCCAGTTTGAAGTTCTTGAAGACAGACACATCGCCTGCCCAGTATCCGGGACCAGCAAACGTGTTCCGCCCCAGGTTGCCGATGCATGCCAGGCACGGCGCAGAGAAAAAATCTGCGGGAAGGTTGAAGCCGTCGGCCCATTGGGTGTGGGTAGCATTCACATGGTCTTTGAGGGCATTCGGGCGGTCATTGGATACCCCATCGAGATTGTAGTCACCTCCCTCACTAACGCATTGCCGGGGATCGAAGGTGCCTGCCTCGCAGGCGCCCGCCGCCAGGTCCTGAAAATCCACGAAACGGCGGGGATCGAAGGGCGTCCAGTGGGCACCGCTCTGGAATGCCCAGATACCGTTGAGCTGCCAGCCTGCCACCGCTGTGTTGACGAACCCCTTACGATGCAAGAAAAACGGCAACTCCCAGAGGTAGGAAACTGTAAGCCGATGCCGAACGTCATAGGTTGAGTTGCCGCGGTCCAGGTCAGGCAGGGTCGGGTCAGTGGTAAAGCCGTCCCCGGCGGCAAAACCGTTCGCACTCGTGGCCATGTTGTGCCAACTCGATCCGGAGTCAATGGAGTGGCTGAATGTGTAGTTGCTAGAGAGTTGCAGCCCACCGCCCAGCCTCCCCTGAAGCGAGACCTGCAGTGAGTTGTAATTTGATGCGGCGATATCTCGCCATACCCGCAGAACGCCGAAATTCGGGTTCAGTCGCCCAATAGGGTTGTTGAGTTCCCCGTACTGATTGAGCCCTCTGTCGCGCTGGCTGCACAGCAACCGACCCAGATTGTCTCTGACGCACGTTCCTTCCGGAAGCAGGCCACCGGGGATGCGATTGACGTTTTCGGCGCGCATCAGATGTGAAGCGCTGGTGCCGACATAGTTTGCTTCAAGGGTGAGGTCACGCCGTATGGCGCGTTGAATACCCAGGAAGTAACTTCTGACCGACGGATCAGGGATGCCCTCGGGAGAAATAATACTGGTGAGGCCTGCAATATTGGGATTTGAGGGATCCCACCCGGAAATGTTGCCAGTGGCCTGCGCCCCGAATCCTGAATGTTGAGCCTGCGGCGCCGGACCCAGAAAAGTTGGTGTTCCTCCCCCGATCGGTCCATAGACTATGTTACCAGTATCTCCGACGAGAGAATTAAGTGCTCCATTCAGAGAATAAAAGGGCGGGTTCCAGCGGATATTTGAGTACGGACGGAAGATCGCGCTCTGGTAGGCAATGCCAAATCCTCCCCGCACAGCGGTTTTGCCGTTACCAAAAATATCCCAGGCAAATCCGAGCCGGGGGCCCAGATTGTTGTGGTCGCCCGCCCCAACAGACTTGACCGACGCAAATCCCCCCGGGCCGCAGATGCCCGCGATCGTGGCCTGCGGGTTGCCCAGGCAGGGCGCACTGGCATCTTTTATCTGTCCGGCGCCCGTGGTGATGTCGTCGATAAAATGATTGCCGGGACCTGTGCGAAAGGTAGAACTCAAATTATTCAGTTCAGTGGGCCGGGAGTAGAGGTCATAGCGAATGCCAAGGTTCAAGGCCAACCGGCGCGTGATCTTCCAATCGTCCTGCAAATACAAACCGCCCTCCCGGTTTCGCCAATGCCGGAAACTGGTCTCAAGGTGGGCTGGTTTACCGCTGAGGATGCCGGGGTCAACACCAGCGCCCTCGCCGTAAGGGGCGTCAATCGCAAAAAACAACGGATCGAAAAAGAGATATGAGGGACGACCGATGTTCACGTTGCTATTCTCGATATTCCTGCGGAGATCCACACCACCCTTCACGTTGTGTTTTCCGCTGTTCAGCGAGAACGAATCCCCGTAGCTGTAAATGTCCTGGCGAAAGATTTCCGGGAATCCGCTATATGCCCCAAAGCCGAGGGTCGAATCGTCTAAGAGAATCTGCGGAACCCCAGGAAAGGGAGCTTCGGTCGTGGAGGCGGACCCCGAATATCCGGCGCGAAATTCATTCAGCAGGGTGGGTCTGAATGTGTGGATGTAGCTAAGCTGGAAATTTGGGGTTGTCAACCTGATGGGGGTGAGAAAGCCCCGCACCGGATCGCCACCTCCGAACCTGTCTGTTGATCGGCCCCAATTCATCTGGGCAAAAAGACTGTCAGCAGACCCAAAAATGTAATCGAGTCGCAGGGAACCTTCGTTGCCCTGGGCCAAATCGCCGTCGGTTTGCGCGGGGCTGGTGTTGAGAACATTCACCAAAAGGGGAGCGTCCCGATTCAATGCACCCACGCTCGGGATCGAGTAGGGCGAGCCACCCGGGCACCCGTTATCTTCTTCAGGCATATTCAACTGGTCGATGTCAGCCAGCTCGACGCCGAAGAGGCTGGCGAACCGGCTCGAGATCTCGGCCGATCCACCAGTCGCGGCAGGGCACAGATAGTCTGCGAAGCGCGCAAATCCGGAGCCGGAGAATCTCCCCCCGACGACGTAATTGCGTAGTGTGAAAGCCGGAGTTCCAGACGTCAACGGCTTGAACGTCGAGTAAAGGAGGTTAGCTACTGACGTTGGGAAGGTTTCGGCCACGGCTTGCCGAAGCTGTGGAGATTCGGTCAAGATTTCGCCCGGTGAGGAAGTGATAAAGCGCTCTCCCTGATACGCAGCGAAGAAGAAGAGCCTGTTCTTCAAAACCGGCCCCCCGATTGCGATCCCGAACTGATTCAGGTGCACAGCGGGTTTGGTCCGGGCGGCCGGATCTGCAACATGGTTCGCATAGAACGAATTGGCATCCAGTGCGTCATTGCGTAAGAACCACCAGCCGCTTCCGTGGAGTTGATTTGTGCCTGACTTGGTCACCAGACTGGTGACTGCGCCGGCACTGCTGCCGAATTCAGCCGAATTATTTAAGGTCAACACTTGTACTTGTTGAATCGTGTCCACGATGGGTCGATTGACAACGCCACCGTCCAGGTCTTTGTTCGAGACGCCATTGACGAGAAATCCCCCGAAGTTTTCGCGGACACCATTCACCACGGCCTGACTGCCATTTTCAAAAATGACCCCGCGTACGTTCACGGCCCCCGGAACGTACTGGACCAGGTTGTATGCGTTGCGTCCGTTCAACGGGAGATCAGCGACCTGTTTCGAATCTATGGTTGTTGACAGACGCGCATTCTCGGTATTAACCGGGTTGGCGGAAGGGTCTGTGCCTCTAACCTCCACCGCCTCAGGGCGGCCCGCCACTTTGAGCGTAAAATCGACACGCAAAACCGTTCCAGCCATGACCGTCAAGAGACCACTACTGGAGGGCGCAAAGGCCTGGGCTGAAACCGTGAGGGTACACTTCCCTGCCGCCAGCTGACCCGCCGTATAGAGACCACTGGAATTACTTCGAACCACAATATTGCGATTGGTTTCCAGATTCGTGATCTTGACCGTAGCATTGGATATGACAGCGCCGGAGACGTCAGTCACGAGTCCCACGATCTCCCCGTTCTGCATCTGTCCGCCCGCGGGGATAGCCCACAGCAATCCCGCAAGCAGTGTCGCTCGCACACGAACGTCGAGCACCAGGGATATGTTCATTCGCGCACCGCTTGATGAGCAATCCCGCCTCGATCCATTGGCACTATTTTTGACCTGGCGCGGCAAGCAGGACCTGAGTCGTACTGTCAGTGCAAAATGCGGGTAAAGTATACGCCTGTCGTGATCCACCAAACGGGCCTTTACCACATTATTAGGAGGGGCCATTGTTTCTTCCCACTGTGTTTCTGCATCGGCCTCTAAGAGGAACAGAGGCTAATGAGAGAATTACGGTTCCGAGCGTGCAGCAAAGAGGAAAGTGAAGTTACGAAGTTAGGTGCGGTGAGAGGTGTTCTTACCAGTAAGTGAAATTCAACTTGTCGAGAAAGACGGTGTAGGGCGTTTGCTTATAATCTCCGTCCATCTGGAAATGAAGTGTGATGCCGTACCATCCCGACGGAACCGAGCCGGGAGAATAGGTTTCGTTCAGTACGCTGGTGACATCATTCAACGTGATTGATTGGTACAGCAATCGGTTGTCGGATGTGCGTTGCATTTGAATGACTACGTGATTCCACCCTCCGTTAACCGGGTTGCACGCAACTCCGGTGCCTGCCCACTGGTTGTTAATGTTGTCCCAGACATCCCATTCATGTCCGCCCGCGATACGGCACTGATGTCCCCAGACGAAACTTTTGCCATTCATATACTGGCTGACATCGAATTCCAGCACTTGTGAGGCTGGAAGGTTATTGGACATGAACCAGGCATCGTAGGTGAAGTTCTTGAGGGTCGGTACCAGGATTTCATTCGAGTCAGGCACCCCCTGGGTCGATCCCTGGCCGATTACCGCATTACTCCATAGAACATCTGAATAAGGCACCGTGCCCCCGATGTCGAATTGAGCCACGGTGCTGGTCTGAGTCATTTTCCAGGTCACTTGCGGACTGCACGATGAGCATGGTACGTAGGCAGGAGCGAGCTCGCCAAATCCTTGCCATCCAGCCCTGGCTTGTAGGTTAGTCATCGTTGTTCCCGTCGCATGGTCTGGGGGATCTGAAAAGGGTGCAGAATCGGAGGGCGCGCTGAGGCCGCCTCCGCAGGAACTGAAAAGAAGAACATCAAGGATAAGGGTGCAGAGACCAATTCGGTGCGCACCATTCAACGAGGGGGTCGGCGAACGATCGGCCGTGCTGCTGTTGTTTAGTTCGACGGAGAGGGAAATGGGCCTGGTCATTAGAGAGCTGGCGCGCCTGGCTGGTGGACAAATTGGACGGGCCAAGCGATCTTCGACCCTTCCGCACCGCACCAATCTTATGCACTGCCACGGGGCCAAGCACGATTACGGTAGCCGTTGGCCTTGGACGGTACCTGGATTACGACTTCGGGTTAGTTGCCGGAGGCAACCTTCTTTATAAGGACAATCTGTCCTGCGTGAATCCCCGAAGGTTTATTCCTCAAGCAAGTGCTCCCGGCTGGCGCGGATGATTGGCGTAACATCGCGATTATACTCACAACCCATGGAAGCTGCCCAGGGGGAAAGCCTGGGCACTGGAATCAAACTGTTTAATCTGCAGGTTCCGGCCACGGCTGCATTCTTTTTTGCATTTTCCGCGCTAACCACCAGTTTGCCCTCGGAGGCGGAGCGTTCGATGCTGGGGTTTGACACTGTGCCCAAAGAAGGTTTCTTGGGATCAGTTCTGTCCCAACATTAAGACCAGAACCTCGCTAAGCTGTTGCCCGCTAGACGAAATGTCGTAAGCGCGGCGATTACACCAACTACGACCCCGAGGCGCCTGCCAGGCCAGCTTGCTGTTAGGCCGAATTGAGTGCTGGCCTGGCTGTCAACGTCTGAAATCAGCCTGGATCAGCCGGCATTGAATCGGTGAACAGGGCGTCGTTAGACAATAATTGCCGCCCTCCTCCACTAGAGTCACGGACGCTCAACATGAAATGCACCGTCACTCCACTCTTCGGGGGCGACGTCGGTGATGGTTTCGGTGAAGTCCCAGAGGTGGCCGTAAAAATCCTGAGCGTTGTATTGGCGCTCGCCATAGGGGTGATCTTGAGGTTCAGTCAGGACAATGGCTCCGTTCTGGCGCGCGCGTTCGCAGTGACCGTTGGCATCTTCGATACGAACCTGAACGATGTGCGAATTGTTGGGCGACATATTTCCTTCGGCGATGGTGAAGCAGCCCTCGCCGGCTTTCATCTGGATGCGGTGATTGGCAATGCGGAGACGGATGGTGAAGCCAAAAGCCTTTCCCAGCCAATCGGCGGCAGCGCCTGGATCGGGGTAAATGAGCACGGGTATCACGGCGCAAGGCGGCACAGATCGATTGCATCGCATTTTGAAACTCTATCACCCGTGGCTGGCGTGCGGCGGGATCGGACTCGACCTGCGTCAATGGCGAAGGCCGTCACCCTCGCGCAACCCAGTACATCCTTCGCGAGCTACTCGGATTGTGGCGGCGAACTGCACGAGGATGATTCCGAACCAAGGTTTAATGAGTGTAATGGCAAAAGCCAGGCACTTGAGAAAGAGAACTAACGACCATCGAAGTGATACCAGAGATACATTGGTATCAAGGCAACGAAGCCGCACGCAATCCCGCGTGGCCATCGCCACTGTCGGTTTCTGTGGCTCGTGTTGTTCACTTGGGAGGGCTCATGCTGGAAAACAACAAGAGGTGGATGGAATTATGCGAGCGAGCCGCCGATGAGCAAGACCCCAGGAAACTGGCCGCGCTGATTTTACAGATCAACTACATTCTCGAAGCAAAAGGAACTGCGACTGACAGGCGGGGTCGCTGCGCCCGCTCCAGCCGAGGACTATATCGCAAATGTAGTCCTTTGAAATTCTTCGACCAGCTACTTTGTTTTACGCTGCGCTGCTGTCTCAACAGCAATAGCTCGGACATAACGAATGTGGCCCCGAATAGCGCTTTAAGTTCAGGCAGTGAAAGTTGCGGCACCCGCGGGGTTCTTCAACCCGGGACGGTTGAGTAATGGTAGTCTTTGCCGGAGTACAATTCACAGCATTTGGGTGTGCGAGTTCCGCTATGACTGTTCATGGCTGCATGAGCGGTCTTGTGCCCACAGGTGGAATTTGAGCAAGAAGGAGATTTCTATGTTTCAGATAATCCGGCTCATGATCGCTCTAGTCGTAACAGTCGTATCTTTGTTAGGAACCTTCGCGGGACAAAATTATCCTGGCGACTCCGGCCAATACACCATCCTGAACGCACAATACGGTACGGCGCGTCGACACGTGGATGTCACCAATCGCCTGAAAGAATTGGCGCGTCAGGACCGCGCTTTCCGTATGGGCAACAGCACATTTGGCATAGACCCCGATCCAGGACAGGAAAAGATCCTTCGCATTTACGCCCGTGGGCCGAACGGGCAGGAACGGGTGTTTGACTATCGCGAAGGCAGTACTGTCGACGGCTCACAGTTCCGCAGCTGGGGCAGGGGTGAATGGGGGAATGGCCCCTGGAATGGGGGATGGGAAGGTGGTGGCTACGGCGGAAGCAATGACGGTGACTCCGGCCAGTACATTATCCTAAGTGCTCAATACGGCACCGCTCGCCGACATGTAGACGTGACCAACCGTTTGAGAGAACTGGCCCGCCAAGACCGCACTTTTCGCATGGGGAACAGCACTTTTGGCGTCGACCCCGACCAGGGGCAGGAGAAGACACTTCGCATTTATGCGCGCGGGCCGAATGGGCAGGAGCGTATGTTCGAATATCGCGAAGGCAGTACAGTTGATGGCTCGCAGTTCCGCAGCTGGGGCAGAGGGGAGTGGGGCAATAGCCCCTGGAACGGCGGATGGGAAGGTGGCAGACGCGAAGAACAACCCGAAATGACTGCTGCTATTCAGCGTCTCCGAGAAGCACAGGGGAACCTCGCGTCGGCCTCGCACGACAAGGGCGGCCACCGGGAAAGGGCTATCCAGCTTGTCAATCAGGCCATTACCGAAGTCGAGCAGGGCATTCAGTACGACAACACCCATTAGTTCGAAGCTGACTGTTGATCACGGCAATTCCCACGTGGAGATTTTACTCCATGTCTAGCGATTCGCAGAGTTCGCGAGCTTCACGCAGAATGCCGCGATGTTTTCACATTTCTGGAACCACTAATCTCGCTCGTTTTAGCCCGCAAGGGATTCTCCTGTTTCCTCGGAGCAAGCGATTCCAGACAGGTCAGCCCGGGTCTGTGTTAATTAGTTAAGATAACCCGATACCCAAGTTTCGCGATTGCTAATGGAAGAATCGCTTCCAACAACATACCCTCCCACAATATTAGATTTCAATTGGCCGTTCGCTGGAACCACAAATCCGGATAAGAAGTGTTGCTCCCCAGACTTAAATCCCTGCGTTTCTGCTGTTGTCCAGGTAAAGGTAAACACAGACAGTAATGCAGACGTGCTGAAATCGTCCACCGAAACTTCCACGGCAATCTTGTCACCCACTTCACCACGTCCCTCGGCATACTTCGTTTGTCGGGAGTTTCAAAATTGGGATTTTGCGAAAAAACAGGCAAGGGCGCCAGACGGCACCCCTTTCCCTTTGTTCTCGCTTAATTGTTCGACGTACTCCGCCGAAGCCCACTTCACGGTGGAAGACCCAGGCGGCGCAGGAGGTCTTGAAAACGCGGGTCAGCGCGAAGGGGATCCAACTTGGGGTCGGCGGCGATCCAGGGCGAGCAGTCCGCCCGCTCGTCGAGCGATTTTCGCAGCCACAAGAAAGCTGACTCGCGGTCCTTGAGACCGGCGAAGGTGGTAGCAACCTCGTAGGCGCAAACGTAACGCTTTTGGGAGCGCGTTACCATCTCCTCGGTGATTCTCCTGGCTTCGTCAGGCCGTCCTGCCGCAGCGTAGGTACCGGCAAGCATCTCCAAAACGCCAGAGTTGTCGTCCATTCGCCGCGCTTCTTCGAGTTCCTTCAAAGCTCGGGCGAAGTCGCCTTTCTTCTCATAGGCCAATCCGAGCTGCAGGTGGCCCAACCAAAAGTTGGGGGCCAACTCTACCGCTGCCTTCGCCTGTTCCATAAATTGATCGTAGTCGCGCTTGAGGTAAAAAACCCATGCTGCATCGGCGGCGATCAGCCCGGAGACAGGATCCAACTGGCGAGCGCGCAGAATCTCGTCGACCGCAGCCTGGAACCGCCGGTTGGCAACGAGAAACATAGCATAATAATCATGGGCCTCTGCGTAGCTGGGCTTGATGTCCAGAGCGCGCTGAAATTCTCGTTCCGCATTCGGCCAATCGTAGTCGTAGAACATGAGCACGCCACCGAGCGATACATGCGCTTCGGGCAGGGTTTCGTCCAATGCAACCGCTTTTAGAGCTGCCGCTTTAGCCTTGGGCATGACATCGCCGGGAGCAGCGTAGACGCTGCGCATCGCGGTGTAAGCATCGGCCACCCCGGCGTAAGCGGGAGCATATTCGACGTCTTTCTGGATCGACTGCTGGAAATAGTCCAGGGCGCGGTAGATTGAAGCTTCGCTCCCATTTTGCAGGTGGAAGCGGCCGCGCAGATAAGCCTCATGAGCTCCGGGGATCACTTCCCGCGCACGTGCCAGATGTGCCCGCTCTTGTGGGCCGAGGCTTATCCGGACCTCGCGCGCGATGTCGCTGGCGATCTCGTGTTGCAAGTTAATGATGTTGCGCAAGTCGCGCTCGTAGCTCTTGGACCAGACGTGCGTGTCGCTGGGGCCGTGGATTAGCTGTGCGGTAATGCGCACGCGATCATTCACCTGCAGAATCGAGCCCTCAATCAGACCGTCAGCATGTAACTCTTTCGCGATCTGCGGAGCCTTCTTGTGCGTGTCTCGGTATTGCATGGTGGAGGTACGGGAGATCACCCGTAGAGAATGAAGTTGGCTGATTTCCGAAGTAAGCTCCTCGGTCATGCCATCGACCAGGTATTGCTGGCTGGGATCGGCGGAGAGATTGGCCAGGGGCAGTACCGCAAGCGAACGAATGGTACTCGGATCAGCTGCACGCCGCGCAAGCTGCCACTTTAAAAAGGTGACGCCCAGAGTCAGCAGGACAAACAGGGCCGCGCCTACCGTCACGTACCTACGTACGTGTGACGATTGCGCCGCCCGCTGATGCTCAGCGGCAGGCGAGGCAGCTCTGGTTGCACCGTTGAGTTCCGCCGCACGGCGAATGTGCAGAAGATCAGTACACATTTCTGCCGCACTTTGATAGCGCAGATCACGATCCTTTTGCAGTGCCCGGGTGATAATACGTTCCAGTTCGGTCGGAATCCGGGGATTTAGGTGCGCCGGAGCAGCAGGAACTGTGCCGAGCAGCGCATGAGCGATCGCCGCAGATGTCTCGCCCCTAAACGGCAGTACGCCCGTCGCCATCTCGTACAGTACGACGCCGAAGGAGAACAGGTCGGTGCGTGCGTCCAGGTCTTTGCCGAGTGCCTGCTCGGGTGACATGTAGGCCACCGTGCCCAGGGTGCTGCCCGCGGTGGTCAACTCCGTCATGGCGGTAGAATCGCGGGCTGCCGCCTGCGCTCCAGGGGTAATCTTTGCCAGTCCGAAATCGAGGACCTTCGCCTGGCCACGCGTGGTAATGAAGATGTTGGCCGCCTTGATGTCGCGATGAACGATGCCCTGCGAGTGGGCGGCGTCAAGGGCCTCAGCAATCTTTCCAGCCAAATCGAGCAGGACCTCGATCTCAATCGGCCGGCCTGCGATGCGATGCTTGAGCGTCAATCCGTCCAGGTACTCCATAGCAATGAAGGCCTGGTCGCCGTGCTCGTCAATCTCATAGATCGTGCAGATGTTGGGATGGTTTAGCGCCGACGCGGCTTGCGCTTCGCGTCGGAAGCGGGCTAAAACTTGAGGGTCCCTGGCAACTTCGTTCGGCAAGAACTTGAGAGCTACAAAGCGATGGAGTTTCGTGTCTTCGGCCTTATACACCACACCCATCCCACCGCTGCCCATCTCCTCGAGAATGCGGTAGTGCGAGATGGTTTGGCCAATCACGTATTTCCTGTCCTTCCTCTCAGCAGCGCGCCGGTAATTGTGCGCCGCAGCGATGCTGATGTTGCCGGAACTGCAGGTAAGCGTGGGCCGGAAGTGGATATGACAACGCCCGGCCAACGCCTCCATGTCATCCAGCGTTTTGCTAGCTTTCCCGCTCGCCTTTCGTGGGGAACCCGATCGCGCGTTTGGCGCCTTCGAGTTCCATCAGCACTCGGCCGCTGGAAGGATCAGAGCGCACTTTAGACAACCGATCATCCACCGCCCTCAGCTGCTTCCAGTTTGGATCTAAGACGTGCCTGATCCGCTCAAATAGGGCGTCTTGAGAAATCTGCGTCCACACGGACTGGCTGCTGCCTTGTGTGACCTGCATGAAAATATCTCCACATTGCAATCGACACCCTCCGGTCAAACGTAAGCGACCCGGCGAGAATTAATCTGCACCGGTTGTAGCAACCCCAATTTTTAGGTCGGCTGTGTCTCAGCAACGGAGAACACAAGAGTCGAGAGATAGCGTTGGAAAGTTTGTTTTTCCCGAAGAACTTGCGGAGCACTTACTTCTGTTCGAGGTGAAGAGTCTCGCTGAGTCCACGGCAAGGCTCTCCTGGTTCTGGTGAGCGGTAATTTTCACCGAAAACTCTTTTGACATCTCGCTTTGGCTGTATGGAGAGTCGTTTTCCGAAAAATCGTCAGGAAAAACAAATGCGAACAGCGCAAGACTGGCGAGAACCGCGACGAGTGTCCTGACCAATTTCCTTTTCACGATTTGCTACCAGATCGAAAGAGTTGAGTTTACCACCCGGAATTATTCATACAGCACGAATAATTCACTCTAGTGCCGGCCTGGTCAGGCATGGTGCTGCCAGCTACTGCGACTTCGCATACTCCGCCTTGGCCTCCTTCAGGATGGGGGTTTCGGGATCGCCGTCTTTCCAAAGCATCAGAAAATCCTTGTATGCCGCAAGCGCCCACCCGCGAGTTGGATCGTCATCCGCGCCCTGCGAGGTTCGCGACTGCGAGGGGTTAGGTTCGAACAAGTCATCTTGAACGGCCTAACCAAGAGATACAGGACGAGCCCGCGTTTGGCTGCGATTAGCAGAGATTCGAGAGATTTGGCATGCGAAATTTTGGCCTCTCAACTGAGCAACGCAATCGAGTGCCACAATGATGTGATCAAAATGGAGACGGTCGAACGAGTCTTTACGCCGGCAACCAAACGATCTCAAGCCCTACTTGAACAACTGCTCATTTGATCGACGCATGCTTCTGTGTTCTGCGTTAGAGTCAGGTCATGTTAGGTTGACGATCAAACCCTCCGAGGGGCGAAGCGAGACATTCCGTTCAAACAGGTCATCCTGGCGGTCCAAATAGGTCGAGACTACAATACGGCCGCGTTCAAGCCATATTTCTTCTTCCTCGTGGCCGAGGTTCAGGAGGATCACGAAATGCTGCATGCATCTCTTCGTTCGTAACGCAAAATGTTCCCATTCGCAACGACACCTTACGGCCTGCCTGAGATCAATGCCTCATTTGATCGACGCAATCGTATGAGTGTCCGGTAAAGCGTCAGAATCGAAGCTCGCTGACAAGAAAGGTTCACAACGTTCCTCGTTGGGTAGTCCTCCCCAAGAGCAGCCAGGGTCTGGCTTGTGTAAATCCTGCGGATAGTGAACTGTCCCAAGACATCGGCGTGCGCTCAGGATCGCGTCCCAGGCCGAGCCCCGGCTCGTTTTTCTCTGCCGGATCCTGAATTTCCTGAGGCGGAATTAGCACATTCCTCATACCATGATTGGCGAAAAACAGATTGGCATCGAGCGCACAGGCATCGATAGCTAACCGTTCGTTTTCCGCAGAGTCTAAAACTACCGTCAGCAGGCTGTATCGGAGAATGACGACTGTTCCCGTCTCGATCTAGAAATCAACTCAATCACGGTGTTTGCTTTTTTACAGTATGCAGGAGGTATTCGTGAAATACGTACTCGCCGCAGCCATAATTCTGCTGTCTTCGACAACCGTTGTCGCTCAGGAAATGTCGGAGCTGTCCACGCCTTCCAACGGAGACAATGAGCATGCGACAGTTTCGCAATGGATCGGGCCAGTGAAGATCTCAATCGATTACCACAGCCCGAAGGTCCATAACCCAGACGACAACGATCGGACGGGACACATCTGGGGAGAGCTGGTTCACTATGGCTTCGCTGACGAAGGTTTCGGGCCGACGAAAGGTGCGCCGTGGCGAGCCGGCGCCAACGAGAGCACTTCGATCACTTTTTCCAGTGACGTAAAGGTCGAGAGCAAAGACCTGAAAGCCGGAACCTATGCTCTTTTTCTCGACGTGGAAAAAACAGGGCCATGGAACTGGGTGTTCTCGAATCACCTGGGCTGGGGAAGCTTCCAATACGATCCTCAGGACGATGCGCTGCGCGTACCAGTGACGCCCGAGGACGCCCCCTTCACCGAATTTCTGACCTACGGGTTTGACGATCGCCGCCCCAACTCTGCGGTGGCTTACCTGCAGTGGGAAAAGAAGCGCATCCCATTCAAAATTGAAGTCCCCGATGTAAACAAGCTCTATGTAGCGAAGATGCGCCAGGACCTCCAGTCATGGGCAGGGTTCAATTACCAGGACTGGCAAAATGCGGCGCAATTCTGTGCCGACAACAAGATCAATTTGGAGGAAGCGTTACAGTGGGCGGACAAGGCGATCGATGGGCCGTTCCGGGGGGCCACCATTGCCCACGAAGATTTTTCCACGCTTTCCACAAAAGCCGCGGTGTTGGAAGCGATGGGACGAGAATCGGACGCCGATGCCTTGATTCAGAAGGCACTGTCTTTGCCGGGCGCCGACGCCTACTCAGTTTATGCCTATGGGATGGGTTTGCTCCGAAGGGACAAGAAAGATCGGGCGATGAAAATCTTCGTCTTCAACCAGCAGCATCATCCGCAGGACAAATTCTGGACATCGCTGGGACTAGCGCGCGGTTATACAGCCGTAGGGGACAAGAAGAACGCAATCGCGAATTGGGAAGTGGTCTTACGTAATGTCCCTTCCAACCTGAGCAATCGAACCGCTGCGTATGAAGCGTCGCTGAAGAAGCTGAAGGGAACCAGCTGAGGGTCGCGACTACACAAGCGGCCCACTCGGTTTAGTCGAGGTTCAGGAACAAAGACGAACAACTCACGCCGGTCGCACGCGTTGAAATTGATCACTAGCCATCTCCCAACTCTCAACTCACAAGCGAGAATGTTGCGGCAATGGATACGTGGTTTCGTCCTGCCATTGGGCAATCGCCTAATGTCTATTTGTTCGCGTGGTGGTCGGCCTCCGGAAAATGGAGTGCGACGTACGGCACATCACCGACCACCCAACTGACGTGACCGGGAGGCCCGGGTGGAATGTAAAGGAGCATTGAGCGCAGTTCGTGGATCGTGCCATTCTCCATCGCAGCCGCGGTACAGCCGAAGAGCACCCACCCAACGTGCTCGACGTTGCAGCGCTGCGCACCCACGCTGGACCCGACGTGAACGGACCACCTCCATCCGAGCTCGCCGGTTCCGAGAAGGGCCTCTCGAGCTTCGGCAGGCCTTCGTGTCTGGCTCATTTTATGTTGTGGGGTAGAATTAACCGGATCAGGAGGTCAGTTGAAACCCTCTGCGGTGTCCATGAAGCAAATCGGAATCTGGACGGGCGCGTTTGAGCGCCAGCCCGCAAGCAAAGTGCAGGAGGCAGGGGCCGAGTTGGAGAAATTGGGCTACGGCGCAATCTGGTTTAGCGAAGGATTGGGCCGGGAAGCGTTCACACAGGCCGCCTTGCTGCTTGCGGGAACGTCGCGAATCCTTGTGGCCACTGGCATTGCGAATATCTATGGACGCGACCCCTTCACAATGGCGGCTGGACAGAAAACATTGAGTCAGGCTTACTCAAACCGCTTTCTTCTTGGTCTCGGAGTCAGTCACATTCCGCTGGTCGAGAAATTGCGAGGTCACAGCTACGAGAAACCAGTCGCAAAGATGAGCGCCTACCTCGACGCCATGGATGATGCTCCGTATGAGAGCGTCACTCCTGCATCAACGGCCAGAGTGATAGCGGCCCTTGGTCCCAAAATGTTGCAACTGGCAGCCAAACGCGCCGATGGCGCTCATCCGTATAACGTCCCCCCCGAACACACAGCCACAGCGCGACAGTTGCTGGGAACGGGTCCTTTATTGTGTCCCGAGCAAGCTGTTGTCTTAGAAACCAATCCTGCGAAAGCTCGGGAAATCGCAAGGAACTTTCTTAAGCTTTATCTCACACTCCCCAACTATACGAACAATTTTCTCCGTTTAGGCTTTTCAAGCGATGATTGCAAGAATGGTGGCAGCGACCGTCTGGTTGATGCAATCGTCGCTTGGGGTGATCTGGACACGATTCGCAACCGAATTCGTGCTCATCAATCGGCAGGGGCCGATCACGTTTGCATTCAGGCGCTCACAGCAAATTCCAACTCTCTTCCTTTGCAGGAATGGCGAGAGCTTGCAAGTGCGCTAATCGAGCGGGCATGAGGTTGGCTTACGTGGCTTGGCGAGCGGCCTTCGATCCACTTCGTGCCCCAACTCGCTCAGCGCCCGACTTACCCAGGTCCCAGGTTCGCATTGGCAGAGAGCGCGGCGCGATCGGAGAACGTGTGATCGACGTACGACGAGGCCGGGCGGTTAGCGTGCCGTCAGACACAGAAGTGGAAATTTCGCATGCCTCGAACCTTGGTGGCGCCATATGGGCTCGCTCCAATCACTCTCCTCGCCGGGCTGGCACCACCTTCCTACTGAATTTCGTCCGCATCGCCCTTTTCCCCGCCCTAATGCGCCTTTAGGGAGCCGGCGCGGATAATCCTACCTACTTACAGCTGATGCTCTCACGCTCTCTCTGCAGGACAATAGTGCCGTCCTTATTGATCACCGTGTGCATCGTAGAGCGGCTGATCAAGTCCGGTACTGGGCCTTGCGCCACCAGCCGAGACTTCATCGTGGATCTGATGCCAAGACCAGAGGACTGCGAGGATCCACCTTCTCCGACCATGAGCCATAAAGCTGCCTCTGCCATTTGCACCCTTTAGCTAGCTATTATTGCCCCTCGCCCCATCTCGCCCGCTGTGCAGGTGCGATCTGGAAAAACTGACTGCTTTGCTTTCGTTTTGTTATGATTACTTGTTTTTGATTTCACCTTGGCATTCGGTTTTTAGACTGGTTTGCCGTCAGCGGAGTAGCTGTCCTCAGAGTGTGATTTCACAAATGGGCTGCATCAAGACATGAAGAAGTATTCCCGCGATGCGGGGACGGGAAACTAACACAGCGATGAATCAACGTGATGAGTCAGGCGCTCGGCTTCAGGATGTTTTGCGCCGCAACCGGGGGTCGGGACGAGGCGGTGTGTACGCCGTCTGTTCAGCCCATACTCAGGTTATCGGATCTGCGATCCGGCAAGCAATCGAGGACGGTTCGGTTCTGCATGTGGAATCGACATCAAGCCAGGTGAACCAGTTTGGGGGCTACACCGGCCAGACGCCCCAAAGCTTCTCTGCCTTGATCCGCCGCGCTGCCCAACGCGCTGGTCTGCCAGCTGAACGAGTCTTGCTGGGCGGGGACCACCTTGGCCCATTCCCCTGGCGAAACGAACCGGCACATTCCGCATTACAGAAAGCTTGTGAATTGGTGCGCGCCTGTGTGGTCAGCGGGTACCAGAAGATACATCTCGACGCGAGCATGCCTTGTGCCGGCGACAGAAATGGCGGCCCTGACGAGCAAATCGTTGCGGACCGAGCCGCCATTTTATGCGAGGCGGCAGAGAACGCCTATCGTGAACTACCGCCGGGTTCTCCGCAGATCGTCTATGTGATCGGAACCGAAGTTCCCGCCCCTGGCGGCGAGTCACAGGGCGCACATGCGCCAGAGATAACTACCGCCGAACATATGCACCGAACCTTGAAAATATTCCAGCGCGCGTTCTCAGAACGAAGCCTGGCGTCGGCTTGGGAGAGAGTAGTAGCGCTGGTTGTGCAACCTGGAGTTGAGTTCGGATCTGATCTGATTTTCGACTATGACAGGACAAAAGCACAATCACTCTCCGCGGCGCTGATTGGAAACAGCGGAATCGTATACGAAGCGCATTCCACAGACTATCAGTCCGCGAAGTCGCTAAAACAAATGGTGGAGGATCACTTTGCAATTCTCAAAGTTGGCCCCTGGCTTACGTTTGCATACCGGGAAGCGGTGTTGGCATTGGCAGCCATCGAGCATGAGCTGCTCAAGGCGAGCCCCGGCATTCAGCAATCGCAGGTACGCGAAACCCTCGAGCAGGCGATGTTGAGTAACCCTGTCCACTGGCGATCGTATTATCGCGGCAATGAACAGGCAACACGTCGCGAGTTGATCTATGGCTACAGTGATCGCTGCCGATATTACTGGAACGAACCCTCCGTCCAAAAAGAGGTAGCGCAACTCTTCGGCAATCTCGCCGCACAACCGATTCCTCCCACCCTGTTGAGTCAGTTTCTGCCTTTCGAATATGAAGCACTGCGTGAGGGAACACTCGAAGCTACCTCGGAAACGATAGTTCGCGACCATATCCAACGCGTCTTGCGCGTTTACTCTCGCGCATGCGCTGCATAGAAGAAAGGGACATCGATGCTGCGGAGAGACTTTCTGAAAAGCAGTGTGGCGTTGGCGGCGGTTGCTGAACTCGGAGCAGGCAAGGCGCATGGAATTGTCCGCGCTCATAACTGGGGGAACTATGATTTCGGTTCCGGCCCGCCGGTCAGAGACCGTCTGAGTCAAGGTCCGTTCCCTCAGTATCCGCCGGACGCCATCATCCCCACCGATGATGTTGTCATGACCACCACTTCCTCAGAAGAAGTTGTGCCCAATTATGGCAAGGGACTGATCACATACATCACGGCCGATAGTGGCACAGAGGAAATTAAATCGGACAACATTGACCAGGAGATCGAGGACCTGGTCCGATTTCCCCTGGGTCAACAGCTTTACATTCGCCCGACATGGCGAGAGGTGCAACCCCGGCCGGGGCGCCTCGAGTTGCCAGGTTACGTAAAGCTAGTCTTCGATCTTGCGAAGAAAAACAACAAACGGGTTGGACTTCGCATTCAGATGAGCGCTCCCGATTACAAGCACCAGCCAGCGCTGCCCGATTTTGTGCTCGACAAAGTACCGACCGTCGAACTGGTTCCTGACGAAAAGGAGAAGACGGCTGCAGCGCGATTTATTGAGAATCAATATTCGCGCTATCAGCCTCGCTTTGATCATTCTTTCTTCCAGCAGGCATTCGCTGAGCTGGTAGGACTCTTGGCAGCAGAATTCAATGGCAATCCTGGCGTCGAGTTCGTCGACACATTTCTATATGGGTTCTGGGGTGAGGGGCACACCTGGCCCTTCCTCAATACACCTTTCCCCGATTACCAGACCGCGGAGAGGACCTGGGTCAAGATGATGGAGGTGCAGTTGGAGCACTTTACCCAGACTCCATTAATGACCAACACCCAACCCGACTACAGCCGAGTCGGCAATTCAGAGGTCCTCGATCTCACGATTCGCAGCCACAACTGGATTCGCAGCGACACCATCTTCATTGAGAACGAGCAGATCGAAACTCTGAGCAATCGCCCGCCGTGGATCGCCGCGGCTCTCGAACAGGGGATTCCGGCAAAGGCCCCAGGCGCAAGCGGATCAGAGGACGGGATATCGCCGACTGAAAATATGATCGCTCACGTGATCGACGTGGGAGCGAATTACTGGTCCCTTTGGAACTTTCACGCGATCAGCACCAAGAATCTGCTGAGCTATTACCAGGCATATCCCAAATCATTCGACCAGATTAATCGTCGAATTGGCTATCGCGTCAGGCCGTCAATGATCTGGAGTTATGAAGACAGCGGCTATCTGGGACTTATTATCGCCTTCGCCAACGATGGCATCGCCGGTGTTCCGGGCGCGCTGCGGATCACCGTTGAGACAGAAGAAGGAACAATTCTGAAGAGTGGCTGCCTGGATGCCGGCTATCCCCTGCCCGGAAAACTCCGGCAGGCGCAATTTGTGCTGCCCCAGGGAACCAAATTTGCAGGTTTGAAGCTCAGAGCGGAGATCGAGGTGAAAGGGATGTGTTACGCGGTGCGATGGGCTTGTCGTCAGAAGCTAAACGAGGATGGTTCACTCACGCTGCGTCCTAACCTGCATCACGGATTCTAACGGTCAGGCTTCTAACGGTGAACCATGACGAAAGCGTTCTTTTTATTACTCATCTTCGCAGCGCCGTTGGTGGCGGGCCAGTCTACAACGCGGCCTGATCAATCGGCGGCGCGACACGGATCGTCGGCTCAAATCCAAAGCCCCAGCCTGCGCGTCGAGTTCGACAAAAACATGCGCAGCCGCGTGGTGGCGCGATTCAATGGCAACGAAGTTCCGGTGGGCGCGTTCTCCGCTTCCGAGACTCTCAAAGGCATCGAGCGTTCCTGGCTCGACTTTGTTTTGGCCTCGCAAACGCGCGAGCGCGTCACCGACACTTACGGCAAGGGAGAGAAACTCACCCTGACCGGTACATCCTTCAGCCTGCGCAAGACTCTTTCCGTTGTCATCTACGACGATTTCCCCAATCTTGCAGTGTTCGATGTCAGCTACACGAATACTGGGAACGCACCACTGAAGATTCTCGAATGGAACAACAATAGCTATACAATCGACGCGCAACGCAGCTCCGCGAAGGTTCCCTTCTGGTCTTTTCAAAGCGGCTCTTACGAGCGTCGTCCCAACTGGCTGGTCCCGCTGCACACAGGATTCTCCCAGCAGAACTATCTCGGCATGAACGCGAGCGACTACGGTGGCGGCACACCGATTGTTGACGTGTGGCGCAGAGACGTAGGCATCGGAGTAGGCCACGTCGAACCGAGACCGCGCCTGATTTCGTTGCCGGTTTCCATGCCCAACGCGCGCCGAGCACGGGTCGGCGTTCAGTATCGTTATGACCGCTTCCTGCGACCTGGCGAAAGCTTCCAGACCTTTCGCACGTTCGTCTCCGTGCACGACGGAGACTACTTCCAGACCTTGCTGACGTACCGCCGATTCATGCTGAAGCAAGGATTCCGGATGGCAAAAGCGCCCGACAGCGCTTTCGGTGCGATCTGGTGTGCCTGGGGATATGGACGCGACTTCAAGCCTCAACAGGTCTACGACACGCTGCCCACCGTCAAGCGAATGGGATTTACCTGGGTCACGCTGGACGACGGCTGGCAGAACAATTATGGGGACTGGCAGCTTGATCCGAAGAAATTCCCCCGTGGCGATGCCGACATCAAAGCCATGGTGGACCGGATTCACCAGGAGGGATTCAAGGCGCAACTCTGGTGGTCGCCCCTCAGTGCGGTTGCAGATTCCAAGCTTCTCACTGATGAGCCTGATCTGGCATTGAAAAACCGGGACGGTTCGCGACGCAAGATTTCATGGTGGAATTCCTACTATCTCTGCCCTGCCAACTTGCGGGTGGCGGAGTATCACAAAGCACTGGTGCGCAAGATCCTTGTGGATTGGGGATTTGACGGCCTCAAACTCGATGGCCAGCACATGAACGGCGTTCCTCCCTGTTACAACCCCGCCCATCACCACAAGCGCCCTGAGGAGTCAGTTGAGGCTTTGCCGGAATTTTTCCGTGAAATCTACGACGCCGCACAAATGGCCAAGCCCGGATCGCTGGTGGAGTTCTGCCCCTGCGGCACTGCCTTTTCTTTCTTCACCATGCCCCACTTCAACATGTCGGTCGCTTCAGATCCGACAAGTTCGTTTCAGGTGCGCTCAAAAGGCAAGACGATCAAAGGCCTCATGGGCGACGACGTCCCTTACTTTGGCGATCACGTTGAGCTGAGCGACAATCACGACGATTTCGCTTCCACTCTTGGTATTGGAGGAGTAGTAGGCACGCAGTTCGTGCTGCCCTCCCTCGTCGAGAAACATGGCCGTTTCGATCTGACACCCGATCACGAGAAGAGTTTCCAAAAGTGGCTGAAGCTTTATCAGGAGAAGGGTCTTTCCCGCGGTCAATATCTGGGCACGCTCTACGATATAGGTTTTGATCTACCCGAAACCCACGTCATCCGGAAGGACAAGAAGATGTACTACGCCTTCTACGCCGCCAGTTGGAACGGCAGCGTAGAGTTGCGCGGCCTCGACGATCGCCTGTACCACGTCGTGGACTATGTGGACGGGAAAGACTTCGGAACCGTTCGCGGCCCAGTCGCGCATTTATCCGCAGATTTCTCGAAACACCTTCTGCTGGAAGCAACACCCCGCTAGTCACTGCGATTTGTCGCAGGCTTGTGTTCAAACCGCAATTTCGTATCAAGCCTAGCGAATCACGGCTACTCACGGGCTGGAGACTCTGGCGATTCTCTCAATCCTATGAAAGATATGGCGCACGACTAGAGCGTGGACTCATCGTGGCGATGCGCGAGTTCATGAAACAGATGAGCATCCAATGAGCGAAGGGCGCTTAAACTCTCGCACGCGGTGTCTCGTCCTCATCTCTCTCCGTTCATTTGAGAGTGCAACGGCGATGTTATCTGAACTGACAGTGAGTGCCCCAGTGCGCCGGGCCACGTCTGCCAGTCGCTGCTCTAAAGGTTTTCCTGGATGAAGCGGGGACTGAGGTGAACATCGAGTTGTACTAGTGGTGAATCCCCCACCGCCTTGAAGCTGTGGATCTCGCCAGCCTTGATGACAAAGATGTCTCCCGCGCTGCCCTCGAAAGTTTCGCCGCCAACTGTCCACACTCCCCGGCCTTCACGGATGAACTGGATCTCGTCATAGGGGTGCCGGTGAGGACCCGGCCCCGATCCCGGTTTCCCATGGAACAGGAACACCGAAACACCGGTGTTGCCCTGCTCAGCTCCGATAAACTCGTGCGAACTACCAACAAAGGCCAGGTTCTCTTGACGCACATGAAACATTTTAGCCACCCTTCTGTCAGGACTTGATGACCTTGGCCACGGTTTGGCTCCCCGAATACTTAATGAGTGTAACTGCGATTTTGCAATAACTATCCGATTCAGCTCGTTCTCACCGGTAGCGAACCGCAGACTCCTCAATCGCCACCGTGCCCAGGTCCGCTTCTTCATCAATGTAGGCGAGTGCCCTCTGTAGCTGCGAATTGGGGGGCAGCGATACCGCTATCAGCGGCATACCTTCCATTGCCTCCGTGTTGCAACCAAATTCTTGCAGCCGCGAGGTAATGCGTTCTTGGGCTTCTTTTCGCTTTACGAGTATTCGAATAGTCGAGTTTGCGGAAGGCTTGAGAACACACCTAAAGGCGAGCCGTCCTTTGGAAACATCCGCAGCGACCTCATCACCCATGCTGATTTCCCGAGCGTAGAAAGGGATATTATCGACTATGTACGAGCCGTGAGTTGCAGGAATACACCAAAGGAATTCAGACGACACAGGTGGATAACCAGAGTCATCTACCTCTAAATCGACATGTACCTCAACGGGTTTGTCCTTCTTCACGGCCTTGGCTGAACCAGACTCCGAAGCATACCACTGGATTTCTGTTGTAATCCGGCGATTACAATCAAAACTCCTATCTTGGCGCCATGAGTTCTATAACGATTTTCGCTAATGGATGTGGATTTGTTAGCCTTCTACTCTCATGCTCACCAGCGGGGAGCGTGGTCGTTGGGCACAACCTCGACGTGTCTTGAACTGAACGAATCCTTCTCCGATTCCGTTCAGTGCTTCGTTCTCTACAACCCTCCTGGACACGCTTCCGATATGTGCGCGACAATCGTCGCAAAGCATTCATGATTTGCCCGATTTGGCGTGAACTCGAGGCTCGATTCGTCCGCGCAGCGAAAGCGATCGAGGAGAACGATGAGCGCCTCCCTGGTGGGAGTGAGCGGAATCGGCAATTGAACGCCGCGGCGCGGGCCGCAGCGCAGAAACTTGGCCGGCACGAGCAGGAACACGGGTGCAAGCCGAACCGAGACGATGTTGCAGCAGAAGGTCTCCGGCGGTGGGAAGAAGCTCTGCGCCGAATCAGAGCGCGCAAAAGCGGATCCGGTTCGTGAACTGCGTTCGCAGCCGGCGTTTTCTTTTTTGTCGGTCCTAACTGTTGTAATCGCATTATAAAAGGGTGCCCCTTTTGGAGTAGGTTGTGATCGTTGACATCAACGCCTACGAAAAGGAGCACCCCTTATGAACAATGAAAAGTATATTGGGCTGGACGTTCACCAGGCAACCGTTGTAGTAGCCGTGCGGGATTCGACGGGTAAGTTGGTCATGGAGTCCATCCTGGAGACGGAAGCGGCAACCCTTCTTCAGTTCTTTGCCGGCTTGCGCGGAACTTTAGCGGTGACCTTCGAGGAAGGGACCTGGGCGGCCGGTTGTACGATCTGCTCAAGCCGCACGTCGACCGACTGGTGGTGTGTAATCCGCGGAAGAACGCGCTACTCAAAGATGGGAACAAGAGTGATCGGATCGATGCCCGCAAGCTGGCCGAGCTGTTGCGCGGCAACCAACTCAAGCCGGTCTACCATGGCGAGACGGGCGTGCGGATGTTGCGGGAACTATCCCGGAGCTATCTGACCATCGTCAAAGACCTGTCGCGGGTCATGAATCGGCTGAAAGCGGTGTACCGCAGCTGGGCGATTCCCTGTGCCGGAAGAGACGTCTATTACACCCGGAATCGAGCCCAGTGGCTGGCAAAAATCCCGGAGGCCGGTGTGCGTCGTCGAGCCGAACGACTCTATGAGCAACTGGACATGTTGCGCCACTTGCGCCAGCAAGCGCGACGGGAACTGTTAGCGGAAAGTCGGAAGCACGCCATCACCGCGAAGCTGCGCCAGATTCCGTATCTGGGACCGATTCGGTCGGCGCTGGCGGTAGCACTGATCCAGACTCCGCATCGGTTTCGTACCAAACGACAACTCTGGGCTTACAGCGGGCTGGCTTTAGAGACCCACATCAGTGCGGAGTATCGCCTGGTCGAACAAGTACGGCGCTCGAAGAAGGCCAAGTTGATGACAGGGAGTTCCTTAATCGTCTCGATGGCCTGACCCAAGTGCCCCAATCCTACTATTCACTGACGCTCAATGGTTCTGTCAATAAACTGTCCCGGATCAGCTGCAAGGTAAGTGTCAAGGCCTCTGATTCGCGTGTGCTTGCCTCAAAGGATGTTCTTGTAAAGCCGTGAGTCGCGGTCGGCGAGGAGATGTGTCGCATCAGTGATGTTGTTTGTAAACAGGCTCAGAACCCCGTCGTGAATGTAAGAGAGGCGATTTTACGTCAACTATCCTTTTGAGGTACCGTCAACTCTCTGGCTTTCAACTCTCTGGCTTTCAACTCTCTGGCTTTCATTGACTTGCCTGCGCTTCCGCCATAGCATTCTTGCGCGTGATCGGCCAAACCATCTCGCATTACCGCATCGTCGAGAAGTTAGGCGGTGGTGGGATGGGTGTCGTCTACAAGGCCGAGGACCTGAAGCTACACCGCTTCGTAGCACTGAAGTTTCTGCCCGATGAGGTCGCTCGAGATCCGCGGTCCCTCGCCCGTTTCCAGCGGGAAGCGCAGGCCTTATCTGCGCTAAACCATCCGAATATCTGCACCATCTACGAAGTCAGCGAACAGGATGGCCAACCTTTCATCGCGATGGAATTTCTCGATGGAGTGACACTGCGGCATCAGATCGCAGGCCGCGCGATGGAGACGGAACTGCTGCTCGGTTTAGCGATTGAGATTGCGGATGCTCTTGATGCAGCACATGCTGCCGGCATAGTCCATCGCGACATTAACGCCAGGCAACCTCTTCGTCACCAAACGCGGACATGTGAAGATTCTCGACTTCGGATTGGCCAAGAGCACCCTCGTCCTCGGCAACGCCGGAGATGCTGGGGCATTAGCGGAATCGACGGTGAAGCTGGAAAAGCACCTGACCAGCCCAGGCACTGCGTTGGGTACAGTCGTCTACATGTCGCCGGAGCAGGTGCGGGCCAAGGAACTCGACGCACGTACGGATTTGTTTTCCTTTGGCGCGGTGCTGTACGAGATGGCGACAGGGGCATGGCCCTTCCGAGGAGACAGTTCGGGGATGATCTTTGACTCAATCTTGAACAAAGCACCCGTTCCCACGGTGCGGCTGAATCCTGATCTTCCACCCAAGCTGGACGAGATCATCGGCAAGTGCTTGGAGAAGGATCGAAACCTACGATACCAGCACGCCTCCGAGATTCGCACCGACTTGCAACGACTGAAGCGGGACACAGAAATCGGAAGCGTTGCGGCTCTAAGTTCGGGGACGGTGGCTGCGCCCGCCCCTCGGGTTGCGAAGTTGTGGAAAATTGCCGTTCCCGTCCTGCTGGTCACCGTCCTCGCGGCGGGCGGGCTCTACTATCGTTCGCATCACCAAGGAAATTACCTGACAGGGAAGGACACCATCGTTCTCGCCGATTTTGCCAACAGCACGGGTGATGCAGTTTTCGACGACACGCTGACGACGGCGCTCAGCGTGGCTCTCAACCAGTCGCCGTTTCTGAATGTGCTTTCCGGCAACAAGGTCGCGGCCACTTTGAAGCTGATGTCCCGTCCGGCGAGCACGAAACTCACCCCTGAAGTCGCCCGCGAGCTGTGCCAGAGGGCGGGCAGCAAGGCTTACGTTGCAGGATCGATTGCCAATCTGGGCAGCCAATACGTGCTGGGATTGCAGGCGGTGAACTGCCAGAGTGGCGACCCGCTGGCACAGGAGCAGGTGACGGCGTCGGCCAAAGAGAAAGTACTGGACGCGCTGGGTGAGTCGGCATCGAAGCTGCGGGGAGAACTGGGCGAGTCGCTGGCAACTGTGCAGAAATTTGACGTTCCGCTGGCAGAAGCTACTACGTCTTCGCTCGAGGCCCTGAAAGCGTTTAGCCTTGGCGCAAAGGCTTCTCGCGACAAAGGTGCTGTCGCAGCCCTGCCTTATGATCAACGTGCCATTCAGCTTGATCCGAACTTTGCCATGGGCTACGCGGCATTAGGCATCGACTACTTCAGTCTTGGCGAACTAGGGCGGGCCAGCGAGTACTACACCAAGGCGTTTGAGTTACGGGAACATGCGAGCGAGCGGGAAAGACTGGCCATCACCGCTGACTACTATCAGAATGTAACCGGGGAACTGGAGAAAGCGGCACAAACGTATCAGGAGGAGATCGAGAGCTACCCGCGAGACCCCGCCGCACATGCCGATCTGGGCAACGTGTACACCTCGCTGGGGCAGTATGAGAAGGCCACGGAGGCGCATCGCGAAAGCCTTCGCCTCGCTCCCGGATAATGTCAGCCCATATGAGAACCTCGGCAACAGCCTGCTCGCCTTGCAGCGCTTCGAGGAAGTGCGGCAGATCATCCAGCAGGCACAAGCGCGAAAACTAGATAATTTCGTTCTCCACAACGCTCTCTATGCTCTGGCTTTTATCGGGGCGGATTCCGGCACGATGGCTGAACAGCAACTGTGGTTCGTGGGCAAGCCGGCAGAGAACTTTGGGCTTTGCGCTCGCATCCGACACGGACGCATACGCTGGTCATCTGGGCAGGGCGCGGGAACTGACCAAGCGGTCCATAGACTCCGCCATCCGCGCTGACAGCAAGGAGAGTGGGGCCATCTGGCAGGAGAATGCCGCCCTGCGCGAAGCCGCATTCGGCAACGCTGCGGAAGCGATGCAGACAGCGGCAGAAGGTTTGAAGCTCGTTCCCACGAGTCAGGGTGTCGAGGTCGAAGCCGCGCTTGCCTTTGCCACGGCGGGCCAAGCGGCACGAGCCGAATCTTTGGCGCAGGACCTCAATAGACGCTTTCCGCTGGACACCCAGATGCAGTCGCTTTGGCTGCCCGCGATTCAAGCGCAATTGGCCCTTAACCGAAAGAATCCCGCTGCCGCACTCGAGTAGCTTCCGATCAGCTGCGCCACCATCGAGTTCGGACAAATCGCTTTCGTGGCCAACATTTCCTGCCTTTACACGACTTACATTCGCGGAGAAGTATATTTGGCAGCGGCAACCAGGACAGCGCTGCCGCCGCCGAGTTTCAGAAGATTCTCGACCACAGCGGGATCGTCTGGAACTGCTGGACAGGAGCGTTGGCGCATCTGGGCGTAGCTCGTGCGAATGCGTTACATTCGAGAACCTCGCAGGGCGCGGACGCCGATGCCGCCCGTGTCCGGGCGCTCGCCGCCTACAAGGATTTCCTCACTCTGTGGAAAGACGCCGACCCCGATATTCCCATCCTCAAAGAAGCCAAGGCGGAGTACGCGAAGCTGCAGTAGCCAAAGACCGTATCGTCCTGCCTCTCCCTTCGGCTGGTTACGGATGTTGACTAAATCAGGCGTCTATACCCACCATGAACCTGAAGCTGTTGTGACAGGCGATTACACTGACCTACCACTCTCCAGCGCGTTCCTATGCGTGGCCGCGATCCTGTCACACGCCTTGACGGGGTGGATAACGGGAACAGCTGTGGCGCTTTGCTTTAACGTCATCGCAAAGAAGACAGGCGGAATAGTTGCAAGGTTCGTATCGGTGGTCAATGATGAGTCCGTGACAACTCTTGCCTAAAGGCGCGTTGTTGGTATCAGGCCTGTTGGCAACAGTCACACCTGGAATAGAAAAGAACAGTTTATTGTAGGTAAAGGATGGCGGCGTCGAGCCTGTAACTCTCACCGTCCGGGTTCTGGACGACGATCGAGCGGCCCCTGCCGGTTGGGGAGGAGTGCTGACCTGCAGCGTATTCGAATCGATGAAAGCGGATGTTGCAGCCTTTCCGCCTATGGTAACGACCGTGCCTGGCTGAAACCCGCTACCCCGGAGTTTGACTCCAGTTGCTCCATTCGTCGAAGCGATGGAAGGGTTTACTGAACCGATTGCCAGGGGAGCGGCCGCCAGGCTTACCACCGTCAGTCCTTTCGAATCACTGAGGAAGACATGCTCAGCGTTCGAGTCCAGCGCGATCACTTTCGTCCAAACATTGACCTGATTCGGGAGGTGAAGGCTTCGAAGAACATCGCCATGATGGGTATCTAGAATTAATAGGGTCTGCTCACTCGGGACAAATTCGAGAGATCCGGAGTCGTTCAGGGCCGCGTCGTTGGGGAAGATGCTCTGAAAGCCTCCGAGTTCGTCCGGTATTCCCAGCCCGATCGTCGATGTCGCGTCGGGAGCGATAAAGCCCAAGCCCACGCCGAATATATTTCCGTCGCTCGAGGATACCCCAAGGCCGGAGCCTCCAAAACCGTTGGCAAAAGAAGTGTATTGTCCGTCGGACGCACTCCAGATTCCGACTGTTCCCGCGTAACTACGAATGAGAATGGTGCTGCCGTCACCGGTAGAGGATAGTCTAGGTGCATCGCCTGTGAAAACACCGGGAAAGGTCAGCGATTTAACCTTCGGCGTGCTCAGATCCAGCTCGAACAAGGGCCCCGTCCAAGGCTCAACATAGCCACCTATACTGATCAGCGCTTTGCCCGTTGAGGTTGCTGCAACAAAAACCGGACCAGAAGGATTTGGGCCGTTCGCCGGCACAGAAACTGCCTGCGCGCCAGATGGATTGTCGGGATCAATTACGGCGACTGACAAGTCCTGCTTATTGGCTACAAGGAGGCGGGATCCATCAGGCGTTAAAGACATACCCTGAAACTGATTTTGCCCTGTAAGGGATGGCGGCGTGATCGGAGTCAAAAAGCTCGAAGAACCCGGGGAGAAGCGGGCGATTTGCGAGTTCGTGGAGGCATAGAGAATTCCTCTCTTCTCATCGAAGAGCAGGGCATTGTAGTTCTGCGACGACGGATAGCTCTGAAGCGAAGAAGCATAAAGGAAACCACCCGAAGACGAGGCCTGGCCGGAACCGCTCCTGACCTTCACCCCTGCGCGGCCAGCAGCTCCCGGCGGAACAATTACGGTCACATACTGAAGCGTATAGGGATACGGCCGTTCCCCATTGAGGTAGTGAACCGACTGGACAGTGGCGGCAGCTCCGCCGATCGTCACCGATGTCTGACTGCTGTCGCTGCCGAAGAGTCCAAATCCAAAGATGTCCGCCGAGCAGCCACCGCTAACCGGGCACACTGAATTTCGTATGTATTCGATGATCGTTCCATAGGTGAAAGCTTGAGGTATGACGTGGGCGTATCCATCAGGGGGAAACAGCTTAATGTTCACAGGGCCTGACGACAATCCAGGCGGGGTCGTAGCCGAGACCTGCCCGGCCGGATTTGCAAGCGCGCGCTGGTTTCCGAACCAGCCAGGCTCGGCATACGTCCTGCGCAGCATGATCTGTACCGGGGTTGGGCACTTATGGGACAACTGTCCGGCGCAATGTCGCTAGTAGGATCGATCGCGTAAGTGCTGTCGTCTGACGAGACTTTTTCACCAAGGCCGAAGACAACCCCGTACCGTCTGCCAAAAGCTGGACAACCCTCCGGAGGCTCTCTTCGTAGTCGGCAAATTTGTCCCGGTAGGCGCAATGCCTGCCGGCTCGGCGCGTCAGGCCGAGCTGCGCCTCGCTGCAGTCGCGTCGAGGATTTCCAGGAACAGATGCGCACCTGGTTCGCGCCGTTCCGCTCGGGTGAACCGCTGCCACTCTCCGTAGCGGGCAGTCATGTGCTTAAGGGCCTGATTTGGTTTTGCGCGGTGGCGCGCGATGAGGAAGTCAAAGAGTGCGCCTTGTGATTGCTCGACGTGAAGTGGAAGCAGAAGCGAAATACGGAGAAGGCCATGGTCGCGCCCACGGAGTTCGGAATTAGCAGGGAAGACCTTTCCGCCCGCAAGCTGATCAAGCCAGAACCGCGTGACCCGATGCCCCGAGTTAATCGAAAAGATGCGGCAGTCTGAGGCCTGTTCCCGGCAGTCACATTCACTTCCACATGGATGAAGACTGCAAAAGAATCATTCTCCAGGGACAGTAACATTTTTATCGTACTGTTCCGTCCACCGGACGGATTGAGCGTGTCACGGACCAAGGGGCTGTAATCTTTGGTCTGAACTACCCTCGACCCCTGCATCTTTTCGGCCACTCCTCGATCACGAGTGTGATTCGCAGCAGCAGCTGGATCACCGCGCTTACATGCTGATGAATGATGCTGTCTTCGGTTGCTACTTCGCAGTCAGATCGACCGGATCATTAGACAAATGATGTGATGATCCCAGCCATCCGCCTAATCAGGCGTAGCGGACTGCCCGTTGTAAACTAAACTCGTCTTTTCGGAGGTCGGCACTCCTGGGCGTCTTTGGCACAGGTCTCTACTCGGGCGACTTCGCCATGGATCTGCGCAGCACGATCCGTGCCGTTTCGCGCCTCCCATTCGTCTCCGACCAACTCGTCGAGATTCTTTGCGACTCCGAACCGGGCGCTGCGAAGGATTCAACCGGCGAAGACCACACCACATTTTGGCTTGTCGTTGCCGACCAATTTGCCAGGCGCGGAATCGTCTCCGACCGCGTACGAAACAAGGCCCTTGAGATCATCAGCCACGGCCTTGACCTCTCGGTACTCCAAAAACTCGGCATGTCTCCGTCGGATCTGCGCAGGCGCAAGAAGATGCTCGACGAACTACATGCACGGCTGGTTGCTCCCCCGCTGAGCAGGCCGCGTCCAGTTCTCAAGGCACCCCAGCCGTTCCTGATGGAGATCGGAGACGTTTTTGTCTATCCGACTTGTGCTGGAGGCTGCATCAATCCGTATTTCAAGTCCAAAGAGATGCACAAATTCCATCACAAAGACGGCTCCGTCTCATGGCAATGGAAGCAGGATGGCTGGGCTGCGATGATCGCCATAGACCGAGGCCGTGCATTCGAGTTTCTATCGTGGTACCGACCGTTGACCCTCACGCGGGCCACAGCCGAAAAACCATCGCTTGAAACTTTGCGACAGGAGCTACTTTGGAAGCTCAGCAGGCCGGGAACTTGCACGAACACTCAGATCAGGCGTATGGAATTCGAAAAGATAGGCGTGCTGCCAATTGACGCTGCCAGACTCCGGCGTGCGTTCCCAGACATGAAACCCGGCACGTATCACGCCGTCAACGACATCTCAATCGCCAACGGACTGCACGTCGGCCCGGCTTCTGCGGAGCGAACCGCAGCACGGCCGGGAGAAGTTTCGAACCGCCGCGCAAGTCAAGCCTATCCGACACTTATCGGAATCGCGCAGATTCTCTCGCAACGGCACTAGTTAGTTGATCGAAACACGCGATTACACTAACTACGACTCCGAAGCATGCCCCGAAACAGCGAAATGGCACTTCTCGCCGAGTGCATGTTGAAGTGTGGGTCCTTCCCGACGATCGTTAAAGGAAAAGAAAAAATGAGGGCGACCTCCTCGGTCGCCCTGAGCTTTCCGACGTCTAAGCTACTAGTAACGGAACAATAGACCTGTGGAGATTCGCGCGTTATTGTTATCGCTCCCTCCATTGGCATGCAGCGAGAGCCAGTCAAACTGGATCGCACGCACGGCCACACGTTGGGTCACCTTCACGTCCACTCCGCCTCCCAGCATCATTGCAAATCCACCGTCGCTGCCGGTCAAGCCCCCCGCTGAAGCTGAGCTGTGGAAGCCGCCCGCCAAAAAGTGCGCGAACGGGGTGAAGCTCTCGCTTCGACGCATGGAAACCACCGGCCCAAATGTGTAAGTGTAATTGTTGAAAGAAACCCCATTTTGCGACTTATACGCGCCGCTAAAATCAGCGGACACCCCCAACCAGCGGTTGAGGTTTCCAGTGACAGCTGTATCCCAGCCATTGGCATTCAGGCCACCGTCGAGTCGAGTGTACTGATACCCTCCGAAAAATTCGGCTTTCGGCGCGCTCTCCTGTGCCAGCGCAACCAACGAAAACGTTCCGAACAACAACGCAAATCCGATAAGTTTACGCACTAGATGCTCCTCCCCAGTTGAAATTCGCGCTCTTCTGCGGTCGAGCTATCCGGCGGCCGTTTTCGGACAGGGCTCACCGAAGCGTCAGCCTTCGCTGACTTCGATGCTTAGTGGAATCCATTTTGGGATTGGGGACAAGTAACTGGAGGCAAAGCCTCTTTCGGGTCTTTAGTAACTGTTGGGTGGCAGGCAGGCCGCGCTTTCGGGAACCCCTTGTTCGACGAACAGGGCCGGATTAGCAGGCGGTTCTTCGTACACAGGCTTCCTGAGCGAAGGGCCGTCGGATATGGCGCTTTCCGAGCGTTGCCGGCGCAGAATGGGTCGGCTCGCCCACGCCAGCCTGTCTTTCACGTCCTGAAAGTCGCCGGTATCCACGATGTATTCCCTGCGGCCTGGGAGCAGCGTCGAAATTTCGGCCTGGGCTCTCCGGATGCGCTCTTCCGTCGACGGATACCCCGCATAAGCGCGTGCAATGCCGCCGTGGAGCGGCATCCTGGCAAGGAAATTGAAGACGGGAACCTTCGCCATCCGCGCGCGCTGCTGCTTCTCCTTGCTGTTTAGTCTTTCGAGCACTTCCACGAAGGCCTGAGGGTCATATCCTGCGGCATATTGGTATTCGATGCCGAGCAAGTCGGCTTCGATTTCGGCATCACGGTCGAATTTTTTGAAGGCGAGAGGAACTCCGATTCCTGCCGCCTGTTTTATTCCAAAGCCGGCCGGTCCGCCGAGGTAAATCAGTGGAATCGACAGCATATTCCAGGCGTACCTCCTGGTAGCGGCCCGAGCGGCGTGCCGGGCGGCGACATGTGCAATCTCGTGCGCCATCATACCTGCCAGTTCCGCTTCATTGTCGAGTTCCATGATCAACCCACGATCGACATATAGAAATCCACCCGGCAAAGAGAAAACCCTGACCTCCGGGGAGTCAATTACCTTAATCGTGAAGGCTACCTGAGCGTCGGAGTTGCGGGCGAGTTTTTGGCCGAGCCGATTGATGTAGTCATTGACATTCCGATCTGCAACCAGTTTTGTGCGGCGATCAATCGTCGCTGCCATCGCCTGACCCAAGGCTTGTTCTTTCTCAATGGAATAAAGATTAATTCCTTTGCCGATGTCCCTCTGACCGATGCGATCAATGTCATATTTACCAGAGTTCTTTGCCTTCTCCCCGGTACCTGGTGCGGCCTGAGATGTCGAAGGTGCAGAACTTAAGGTTGGCTCCGCGGCATCGGCGTCGGAAGATGCCTGAGCGTCCGAAGCCCACACGTGTGGCGCGCAGAATAGGAAGACGATCGCACAGATCGCAAGCCGAGCGTAGTTGTTGGCTGCCCATTTTGGCTCGATGTCGCGCTCCGCGACTGTACTCCCCGTTGTGAAAATCTTTTCACACAGGGGTAAAGTTTTTAGCCTGGACGGCCGTGCGGCATGGCTTTGGTCAACGCGGCAAAGATTGTTACAGGGACCTGCTACAGCTTCAGCTTCTTGGAAAGATGGACGGTCGAGGGTGGGAAGAGCCACTTGGTTACCTCAACCGAGACTCCACTTCTCCTGGAGCCCCGATGCGTTGCCGCTCTGAGTTTGTTACAGAGCACGGAAGGGTCCAAAGTACCGGACAGAGTAAGAATCGGACAATGAAGTCCCGGTTGCCACTTCGAGCAACAACCGTACTCGGCCTGGTCAACCCTCTCAACTTTTCCGGCTGGCAGGACTTGTCCTGATTCGGTTGATCGCAGGTCTCCTCTCCGAGTTCATTCGTTCATTCGGAATGTTCATGTTCGATCCCGGGCGCCCGGCTTGATATCATCCGTTTACTGGCGGTGGCAACTCGGCCTCCCCCCTGGGTTACCCATGATTGATATTCATTCTCATATTTTGCCGTGCCTGGATGACGGCTCGAAATCGTGGGATGTTACGCTTGAAATGTGCCGCCTGGCAATCGAGGATGGGATTACGCACATCGTCGCGACTCCTCATGCGGACGATATCTACCCTTACAACCGCGATCGCGTGCGGGAAACAATTGCTGAGCTTTCTGACAAGATCGAGGATCGGCTGACCTTCAGCATAGGTTGTGACTTTCATCTTTCGTTTGAGAACATCGAAGCGGCAATGCTCGAACCCCACCGTTTCACCATCGCTGCCAAGCAATATTTACTGGTCGAGCTGAGTGACTACGGGATACCGCCCCAGGTGAGTGACGGCCTTTTCAGGCTGCAGGCGGCCGGCATGGTACCAATCATCACGCACCCCGAGCGCAATGGCCTCCTCCAGCGCCGACCGGAGCGGATTTTGGAGTGGTTGCGGTCCGGATGCCTGGTCCAGGTTACCGCATCGTCAGTGACCGGATTCTGGGGAGATACCGCGCATCGGACTGCCTTGTGGCTGCTTGAGCAAAATGCGGTGCATGTCCTTGCGTCCGACGCTCATGATCATAAACACCGCAAACCTATTCTGTCCGAGGCTCGCGATGTTGTTTCCATGCGTTTCGGAGCCGAGACCGCACGCACTCTCGTTCTGGACAATCCAGAAGCCATCATCAGCGGCCGGCCCCTTCCAGCGACTCGACAGCGCGACCATAAGACGTTCGCACGTGAACGTTTGGGAGCGTGAGGCTCCGTCGTCTCACAGTTCGGGAAAAGTCAGCGCCGGACCGCATGAGAGGTCGGGCTGATTACCACCGTAACCACAGACCTCTGAAATTTTCCGGAAAGTGACACGGAATCTGGAAATCTAGTGTGTGCTCTGGCCAGGGCCAGGGTTGCATCATGGTAAAATCCTGAAAGAGACTCATAATTTTTCCTAAAATGACGACTTCCTCACTTACGACCAGTCCTGTTACTGAGCTGAAAAACAAGGTTGAACAACGTCAGGCGCGGATTGCCATTATTGGCCTGGGCTACGTAGGTCTGCCTCTCGCCCTGCTTTACACCGAGCAGAAGTTTCGCGTGACCGGTTTCGACATCGACGAGCGCAAAGTCAGCACCCTGATGCAGGGCGGTTCCTACATCGTCCGCATTCTGCCCGGTGAGATTCAACAGGCTCGCGCCAGGGGTTTCGAGGCAACTTCGGACTACGCGCGTCTGGCCGAAATGGACGCCATCATCATTTGCGTTCCCACCCCTTTGAATGAGTATCACGAGCCCGACTTGAGCTATATCACCGATACTGCGGCTGCTATCGCGCCTCATTTACGCGCCGGCCACCTGGTGGTTCTCGAGAGCACGACCTACCCCGGCACGACTGAGGAAGTGATGGTTCCCATCCTCGAAAAGGGGAACAAACACGGATTGAAGGCGGCTCGGGAAGGGGTGACGAACGGAAACGAAATCTACGTTGCGTTTTCGCCCGAGCGCGAAGATCCGGGCAATCAGACCGTGGCCCGCCGCGATATTCCAAAGGTGGTTGGAGGCCTTGACTCTCAGGCCACCGAAGCGGCCGCCTCCCTGTATGGCGCCATCTTTAACCGCGTGGTTCGGGTATCGTCTCCGGCAGCGGCGGAGATGACCAAACTGCTGGAAAATATCTACCGCTGCGTAAACATCGCGCTGGTCAACGAACTCAAGCTGTTGTCGCTGCGCATGGGGTTGGATATCTGGGAAGTGATCGAGGCGGCCTCAACCAAACCGTTCGGATTTCAGCCTTTTTATCCTGGCCCAGGTCTGGGCGGACACTGTATTCCGGTCGATCCGTTCTACCTTTCGTGGAAGGCCAGGGAATGGGACTTCCGCACCCGCTTTATTGAACTGGCCGGCGAAATCAACATTGGTATGCCGTATCACGTGCTGGATTACGTGGCCAAGGCTTTGAACCAGCAGAAAAAAGCTCTCAATGGCGCCAGGGTGCTGGTGCTGGGGCTGGCGTACAAAAAAGATATCGATGATCTGCGTGAATCTCCGGCGCTGACGATCATCGAACTGCTGCAGGAGCAGGGTGCCAGCGTAAGCTACAACGATCCCTACTTCCCCACGGTGGGAAAAGGCCGCAAGTACGATCTGCAAATGAAGTGCGCGCCCCTGGATAATCTCGCACAATACGATTGTGTGCTGATCGTAACCGACCACTCCGACTACGACTATGCGCGGATCGTCCGTGAGTCGCAGTTGGTGGTGGACACTCGAAATGCCACTCGCGGCATCAAGAGTCCCAAGATCGTTCGCTGTTAGGGCGACCGCATCTGACCCGAGGGTTCTGCTGCGCAGAACCCTTGAACCTCCCCATCAAAAAGTGCTCCCCAAAGCCAGGAATCCAGGTCTGGTATCCGGAATCTCGATCAGGCGGAGCTTCCAGTCCTCTTTCCCGCCATGATACCCACTTGTGCCGCTGCGTCGAAAATTCTCCGGTCCAGGGATCAGTCTTTGATAGGCTGTTTCCTCGCGAATCCGATTGCAGGATGAACGTCACTTCTCCGGTATTCCGTGATCGGGATGGCTGGCTTTCTTGTTTGCGGCAAGCACCCAGGGGTACGGGTTATAAGCCACGTTTTCGCCGGAACCGAAAGTGGAAATCATGGCAGCCTCTGGTGAGATATATTGATCACAAGGCAGCTTTCCGGAATCCCGGCACATCAAGGTTAGTATGCCTCCCGCGCGGATCGGCAACATGTCCCCGGACTACGAAAACAACCCGTTCTCGCTGTTGCCTTACCGACGGCCGCCCTGGAGAGAATTCGCTCTCATCATGGGTGTACAGGCAATTGCAGTTTTTATACTTACCTGGGTCGGGGTTCTGAATCTGGGGATGCTGCCCAGCCCGGTCCGCGATTACCACTTTATTCGGCTGGTCGACACCCCACCTCCGGTAAACCTTGAGCCGGCTCCCGTGAAGGAGATTCCTGTTACCCGGGTAGCCCGCATAGAAACCCCATCCCCGGATGTACTTCGATTGCCGCCGCCTGTGGCTCAACCGAAGCCTCGCCCCGTGGATGCACCGGTTGCTCCCAGCATCGAGATCGCAGCTCCCAGAACGGTTGCTCTTCCGCCGACCGTGGCGGTGATTCCACGGCAGCTGGTAAAGACAAATACTTTTTCTACCGGGAGTTCGGCGGTACCCACCATCGCTGCCGCACCCAGGAATGTTCAAACCGGTGGGTTTGGCGATCCCAACGGTGTGCCCGCTCGCGAGACCAGTGGCAGGCCGGTGAATATCGCGCAGTCCGGAGGTTTTGATCTGCCCACCGGACCCGGCTCCGGCAACGGTACGGGCGGAGCCAGGGGAGCTCGTGGGGTGGTGGCCAGCACCGGCTTCGGAGACGGCACCGCCACTGGCGACGGCAGCGGAAAGGTCAACTCCACACGTGGTGCCGGCACCGTGCAGAAGAGCGGTTTCGGAGATGCCGCGGCTGTCTCCCCATCGCAACTGCGGCCGAAGGTGGCGGACGATTCAGCAGCGAAGATGGTTCCGGCCGAAGTGATTTCCAAGCCAACCCCGGCTTATACGCCCGAAGCCCGAAATTTGCGGGTTGAAGGAGAAGTAGTACTTGAAGTCGTTTTTGAAGCGTCCGGCAAACTTCGAGTCCTGCGTGTGGTGCAAAGTCTCGGTCACGGCCTGGACGAAGCAGCGGTTCGTGCCGCCGAGCAAATTCGCTTCAGGCCCGCCAGGCGCGATGGACAACCTTCCGATTCGACCGCACTCGTCCATATCGTCTTCCAGTTGGCCTGAAAGATCTTAATCTCAGACGCCTGAAGTGAGTCTCAGCTATTTGAAGTATCGGATGGCGGGACTTTTGGTCTCGGCGAAGACGTCAGGTTCTCGCGCAGCGAGCTACGGCGCAGACTGTCGTGGACACCCGACAGGTAGAAAGAAGGGATTTCCAGACGTGAAAGTGAGTTGGAGGCTGGAGACCAACTCCGTCGAGCTTACTGGATTGCGCTGCCGACCGAAGAAAACACGTTGTTGGCGTTGGAGCCGATCAAACGGATCGTCCCCACAACAATCACCAGAATAACTGCCAGCATCACAGCGTACTCAGCCACGTCCTGTCCTTGCTCGTCGTTCCAGATATTCGCAAGCGACTTCATCATCGCTACTCTCCTTGGGACCTGCGGGTTCGGCCTTCTGCGCTTCTTAATCGCAGGCCACAACCCAGCCCGCTCTCAGAGTGCAAATCTTTTACTAGGGTAAATGTGGCTAACGAAACTGCCAATAGCCCAAATGTGGAAAGTCATAGCACCAAAGTGCTAGCCCTTCAGGCGATGGTCTTGATGGGCAAGGCCTGATTGACCGCAAAAAGGGCCAGTTCCAGGCGGGTTGAGACCCCCAGTTTGTCGAAAATGTTGCTGAGGTGGTGCTTTACTGTATCCTCGCTGATCTTGAAGTACTCGGCAATTTCCCTGTTGGAGTATCCAGCCACGACGGCGGAGACGATCTCCAATTCACGCGGCGTCAGGCCGAACTTCTTCTGCTTGGCCTCCTCGCCCGAGGACTGCACCAAATTTCTCAGGTACTGCACCAGATTGGAAACACTCTCCCGCCCTACCCAGTACTCTCCCGACATCACGGTGTGAATACTTTTCAGCAGCAACTGGGTAGCAGAATCCTTCAGCACAACTCCGCGCGCGCCCAGTTGAAGGGCTTCGACAATCTGCTTCTTCTCCGCTGCGGCGGTCAGCAAAATGACCCGGACGGCATTGGAGGCTGGCCCGGTGCTCATCTCCCGAAGCGCTTCCAATCCGTGCGTGCGGGGCATTGCCAGGTCCAGGAGCATGATGTCAGGTTTCAGCTGCCGCGCCATCTTCACGGCCTCCGCTCCGTCGCAGGCCTCGCCAACAACCTTCAAGTCGGGCTCAGCTTCGAGTAGACGGCGGAGGCCGTCGCGAAAAATGGGATGGTCGTCGGCAAGCAGAATTCGCACGGGCTGGGATTTTCGATTATCCATAGGCCGCTTCCGGCTTCTGCGGGACACTGATCTCAAGACGAGAGCCCTGTCCCGGCGTTGATTCTATCGCGAGTTCACCGGCAATAACACGAACCCGTTCCTTAATTACGAGTGGTCCGCGCCCCAGGTCATCCAGTTCTTTCTGCGACAGGCGCCCGCTGAAGGGGAAGCCGCGCCCATCGTCCTCGATCACCAGCGTCCACCGGCCATTCGCGGCACTCAGTCGCACCAGGACGGCGTGTGCGCGGCTGTGTTTGCGCACGTTGACAAGGCTTTCCTGAATGATCCGGGTTAATTCCCGGCAAACCGGTTGAGGCATGTCTGGCTCTTCCAGGTCCGTCGAAAACCGCGCCGTGATCCCGGTCTCGCGCTGAAACCTCTCCACTGTATCTGCCAGAAATCCGATCAGCTTTCTGGAGTCTATATCGAGGGACTTCATCTGCTGCATGAGTTCCCGCAGCTTGAGAACCTCTTCACGCAACAATCCCTGAATCCGGCCCAGCTCTTCAGGTACGATCTCAGCCCGGGTAGCGGATTGGCGCCGCAACACATCCACCTGCATTTCCACCGCGATCAGAGACTGCACTGCGCCGTCGTGCAGTTCTCGAGCGAAGCGCGCCCGCTCGAGCGCTCCAGCCCGTAGCCGCAGGCGGCGTAACAGATAGACGTTGTATACCGCCGGACCGATCTGGCGTACAAGTTCCTGCAGAAAACGCAGCTCTTCGGTCATCTCCCCGGTCAGTGTGGGATCGAGAAAGAAAATCCGTCCCCGCCACTCCTGCCCGAAGATGAATGAAACCGTCATGAGATGCTCAAAATTGTACTGGGTTGCCAACCGCTCGAGGGGCTCTGGAGATGCATCGGGGACTTCCTGGCCGTTGTGGTCCAGTCCCAGCAACTCCAAGCCCCGATCCTGTCTGTGCCGGTTGCGCCGGGCGTAAGACATTTCGACCGGGCTCTTGAACAGGTACATTTCGCGGTCGGAAGGCACGGGCTCGAGCCAGCGAAAGAAGGAAGGCTCGCCGTTTCGCAGCAGCATTTCACCAACGTACACCCGGTTGCCGCTGGCTTCCTGCGACGCGATGAGGGCTCGCCCGGCGCCATACATGACCAGCAGCTCGCCCACGATATCCTGCAGAGTTCCGCTCAGCCCGGCCTCGACCCGCACCTTGCCCAGGATGCGCGCAATCAATGCTTTTTCGGAACGCAATTGCTTCTGCTGCTCCGCCAGATATCCCAGCAGGAGTCCCATCACCAGGAGGTAAATCGATAACATGAAGAGACGCTTGGGCTCAAAGTCTGCCGGCTGCACCTGCAGAAGCGGCAGGCGCAGATGTGCCAGCACGGCGTCCACCCAGTCAAAGAATCCGAAGCTGAAAGCCAGGCTTTCCAGCCACAACAAACCCACAGCCGAGGCTGCCGTAGCCATGGTTTCTCCCAAACCCCAGCGGTAAGCCGCAGCGGCCAGCACAAAGACAAAGAAAAGGAAGAAGGGATTTGCCTGACCGGTGGCGAAGATCGAAATCAATGCCGGCCAAACGATGTCCGCGGCATGCACCAGCCGGCGAAACGCATACGTAGATTGCTCGCGCCGCCGCAACAGCAGGATGACAATTACGCCCTGGGCGATGTAGAACGCCAGAAGGCCGTAGGCCCAGAAGGAGTAGCGGATTTCACCCGGGTCCATCCGGATGGCCACCAGCGCAGAGATGGCCAGAAACACGCGAGCTGTGGCCAGCCATCGCTCGATGCGTCGGATTTCACCCGGCCCAATGGGTGCTCTTTGCCGCCACAGAAATCGATGTCGCAGCGCCTGGAATGGCAATGGAATACTGATCACGAGTGAACGCCCACGATACTATTGGCTGGAAGCAGCGAAGAGCAAGCATAACTTGCGGAGCGGATGCAGCCGCAACCGTACAGAACCATCGGCTAAAGAATCACGGCGTTGGCCGCGCTCCCGCAGTTTTCAGATTTCGGTCAAAGAAGTCCGCGGTGGCGCGGTAAGCCCTGATCCAGTTCTTCCACATCAGGAAATCGTGGATTTCATCGGGAAAGATAATTTCTTCGAGAACTACATGCTGCTCCCGCAGCCGCTGCGCCAAATCTACAGTTTGCCCGAACGGAACATTGCGGTCATCATCTCCGTGAATTAGCAGGACGGGAGATTTCCAGGTAGCAACTGCCGCGTCCGGCGAGGATTCGAATGCCAGTTTTTCGGCCTCCCTGGCGTCGGGCGCGCCCGGGCGGTTCTCCCAGTGGGGGAGGAACACCGACCAGTCGTGCACACCATGAAAGTCAGCCCCCGCTGCAAAAATGTCGGAGTTACGAGCCAATGCCAGCGCCGTCAAAAATCCGCCATAGGATCCGCCCCAGAGCCCAACCCTCTTCGGATCGACGGTTGCCTGGCTCAGAAGAAACCTGGCCCCGGCCACAACGTCTTTATACTCGGCGGCCCCTCGCCAACTCGCGTTCTCGGCTTGCCGGAAAGCGCGGCCATACATGATTCCCAGTCGATAATTTACCGAGAGCACGACGTACCCCTGGCTGGCCAGGTATTGATTCATCGCGTAGGCGTTGTGGTAGTAGTACATGTAGTGGAAGCCGAGCATCATCTGCCGCATCGGTCCACCATGAGTGAAGATCAAAGCCGGGCCGGGCTGGTTTCGTCCTGGCGGGACGAACAGCTGGCCGTGAATCTCTAACCCGTCTTCGCTCCTGAAAACCACCTGCGTGGGTGTGACCAGATGTTTCGAGGGGAAGTCGGCCGGCAGCGCTTCGTTGGCCAGCAGTTCCCTCCCCTGCGAGCTAACGTGGATCGGCATTGCCGGAACCGTGGCGCTGGACCCGAGGCATATCACCTGGCTTCCCGCCTTGCCCTCCGCCCCGGTTTCGACCGGACTCCATTCCATGGTCTCGCCCCTGGTTAATGCCTGCGGCCTTCCGCCGTCAAGGGCAACACGCCAGAGATGCCGACGGTCAACATCTTCCTGGTTAGAAGAAAATATGGCGGAACGGCGATCCGAGCTAAGAGTGACATCCTCTACGTCGAAGGGTCCGGGGGTAAGCGGAGTCGGTCCACCACCCGACGTCGTCAACGAGTACAAATGATTCCTGCCATCCTGCTCGGAGGCGAACAAGAGTTTGTCGTTGCCGGCGAAGTAGAAGGATTTGTCGGCCGTTTCCTCAGGGAAGGAATCGGCAGCCTCTTTTCCGCTGTGCCAGATTTCTTTCCCTTCTCCTGTTGCCGAGTCGGCCAGCCAGATCGCCCATGGAACAGGACGCATCGGAATCAGCGGCAGTTTCCCCTGAATGCCGGGACGCCTGATGAAGGCAATGTGGCTTCCGTCCGGCGACCAGCGCGGCATGCCGTCGCGATCCGCACTCGGAGAGAGGTAACGCACGCTCTCATGCCCCAGGTCATAGACGGCGACGAAGCTGTGATCACCGCGCTGGCTGACGAAAGCGATCTGCCGTCCATCCGGCGACCACCTCGGACTGGCATTGTCGCCGCGCAGACCGGTGAGCTGATGAGCTGGAATGGTTCCGCTCATCGGAGCGATCCAGAGTTGCCTGTTGGCGGCCCACACCGCGAATTGGCCGTCGGGCGAGAGCTGCACATCTTCGCACTCTTCCTCCGGGCAGCCCATCTCGCCCAGCAACCGGGGAGGGCCGGCGTCCACCTCGACCGCCCACACTTCCTGCTTTCGTGGCCAGACTCCGCTGGTCGGATCCGCCACGCGCCCACTCTCATTCGCCTCACTGCCGCGAACGTAAACGAGCGTGCGGCCATCCGCTGTGACGCGCAGGCTGGCGATGGGCAGCCCTTCATCACCCGAATACCGAGTTACCTGCCTGGCGGCGAAGTTCGGCGCGTCGGCGACCCAAAGGTTGCGGACTCCCCTGGCATCGAATACCCAGGCAACCCGGCCACTGTGCGACGCCGCAACCAGGTTTGACGGAAAAGGAGAACTCATCACCTGTTCCAGGGTGAACGTCGAGGCTGCGGCCGCGCGAACGGATAAGAGGCACAGGATGATCGCCAAAAGGAATGAGACGTTTCCAGATCGCGGGAAAATGCATGCACGAGATATCCGCACACGAGTTGTCTGCATAGGAGAAGAAGCCTACTCCGTTGATTCGCGAACTGCCAGGCGTCTCGCTGGCAGAGGCGGGCGCGAGCGTCCTCGCTCGTGCGGGAGCGAGTGCCGGTGCGCCTTTGCGTCCATCACACGAAACTCTTCGCACGCTCTATAATGCTCGTTCCAACAAAGTGCCCATTCCCATGACTGCGTTCCCCACGGAGAAAATGCATGCGTGCTGGCGTCCGGTTGCTCCTGCTGGTTCCTTCCTGTCTCCTGTTGCTGGCGACAACTCCTGATACTGAACAGCCGTTGAGCGGATACTCAGCGGCTTCTTCGCGCGTCGAGCGCGATTGGGAGGGGAAATTCCGCGCCCTGCCGGAAGCGCAGAAGCAGCGCGACTACATGCAGCGGCTTGCCTTGCGTCCGCACCACGTGGGTTCGCCCTACGACAGGGACAACGCCGAGTGGATGCTGGCCAGGTTCAAGGAGTGGGGGCTGGACGCCAGCATCGAGAGCTTTGACGTCCTGTTTCCCACGCCGAAAGCGCGTGCCCTGGAGATGGTAGAGCCCACCAAATTCACTGCCAAACTTCAGGAGCCGGCACTCGCCCTCGACCCCACCTCGAACCAGCAGGCCGAACAACTCCCGACCTACAACGCCTATTCCGGTGATGGTGACGTCACTGCGCCGTTGGTTTATGTCAACTACGGCATTCCCGATGACTACGAGAAGCTGGAGCGTTTGGGTATTTCGGTCAAGGGCGCCATTGTTATCGCGCGTTATGGAAACTCGTGGCGCGGCATCAAGCCGAAGGTTGCTGCCGAGCATGGCGCAGTAGGCTGCCTCATTTACTCCGATCCCGCCGATGACGGATACGTTCAGGGAGACGTGTTCCCCGCCGGGGCGTGGCGCCCTCGCGACGGAGTTCAACGCGGCAGCGTTATGGACATGCCGTTATATCCGGGAGATCCGCTCACTCCCGGAGTCGGAGCCACGAAAGATGCCAGGCGTCTTGATCTGAAAGACGTTCAAACCATCACCAAAATTCCGGTGCTGCCCATTTCATACGCTGACGCTCAGCCCCTGCTGGCGGCCCTGAAGGGAGATGTAGTTCCGGACGGCTGGCGTGGTTCGCTGGCGCAGACGTATCATCTCGGACCCGGACCGGCCAGGATTCACCTCAAAGTGCAATCCAACTGGGATATCAAACCGCTCTACGATGTGATCGTGAAGATTCCCGGCTCGACCGTTCCCGACGAATGGATCATTCGCGGAAATCATCACGATGCCTGGGTGAATGGAGCGGAAGATCCGGTCTCGGGCGCGGTCGCTTTGATGGAAGAAGCGCGCGGCCTGGCCACTCTCCTCAGGCAGGGATGGAAACCCAGGCGCACCATCATCTATTGCGTCTGGGATGGTGAAGAACCCGCTTTGCTCGGCTCTACCGAGTGGGGTGAAGCCCATGCCGATGAGCTCCGTCAGCATGCTGTTGCCTACATCAATAGCGACGGCAATGGGCGCGGCTACCTCTCCATGGGCGGGTCGCACACCCTGGAGAAGTTCATCAACGGCGTCGCCCGCGACGTTGAAGATCCAGAAAAGAAGATCACCGTCTGGAAGCGCGACCAACTGAAAGCCATCGCAGATGCGAAGACACCGGAAGACCGGAAAGATGTGCGCGATCGCGCCGATCTGCGCATTGACGCTCTGGGCTCAGGATCGGACTGGACGGTTTTCCTCGATCATCTCGGAATCGCTTCGCTGGATCTGAGCTATGGCGACGAAGATGGCGGCGGGATCTATCACTCCATCTACGACGATTTTTACTGGTACACACATTTCTCCGACACCGATTTCAGCTATGGCCGTGCCCTGTCGCAAACCGCCGGCACCACAGTGATGAGGCTGGCCGATTCCGATCTGCTGCCTTATGAGTTCACGGGCCTCGCCGATACCATCCATCGCTATCTGGACGAACTGCAGAAACTTCTGAAGGCCAAACAAGATGAAGTGGCGGAGCGAAACAAGGAAATCGAGGAAGGAGTCTTCACCGCGATTGCCGATCCCAGGAAAACCTCGGTGCCTCCACCCGTTGAGGAAGTCCCGCCGCACCTGAACTTCGCTCCTCTGCAAAATGCTTCGGAAGCACTCACTCGCAGCGCGGAGCACTACCAGAAGGCGCTGGAGAAAGTCACCAGGAACGGGGAATTGACGGTAAGACCGGCTGCATTGCAGGCGATCAATTCGCAGCTGATGCAGAGCGAGCAAAAGCTGACCTCCAGCGAAGGGCTGCCACGCCGTCCCTGGTTTCAACACCTGATCTACGCTCCCGGCGCTTACACCGGCTACGGGGTTAAAACAATTCCCGGGGTTCGCGAAGCCATCGAACAGAAAAAGTGGAAAGAGGCGGACGAGCAAATTGCGCGGGCAGCAAATGCTCTGCAGAACGAAGCGACTCTGGTGGACTCCGCGGCACAGCAACTGGAAAAAGGGGATTAGGTTTTTGGCTTCCAGTTAATTGGCTTTCTTGACTGCGTCTCCAGGGCCCAGGCGAAACTTCTGCTTGCGGCGATCAACCGGGCAGTGCCCACACTTTCGCTGGTCACACCAGCGAATGCCGGAGCCAGTCGGGCCTGCTGCAGCTAGGACGCTGGTGCCAGTTCTATCGTTCGCTTCAACTGTCCGCACGCCGCATAGATGTCGCGCCCTCGGGGACGGCGGACGAATGCAGGCACTCCCGCAGCGATAAGAATATTCTGGAAATGCAACACGCGCTGTTGCGCTGGAGTTCGGAAGTCAATTCCCGGGCCGGGATTCAGTGCGATCAGATTTACCTTGGCGCGCAACCCCCGAATCAGTTCCGCCAGCTCGCGAGCGTTCTCCGCCGAGTCATTGGTGTTGTCCAGCAGGACGTATTCAAAAGTCAGTTTCTCCCGGTTGCGCAGAGGAAAATCCCGGGCTGCCGAAACCAGTCTTTCCAGATTCCACTTTCGATTTATCGGCATCAGCCGGGTTCGCAAGTCATCGTTGGAGGCATTCAGAGAAATTGCCAGCTTGGGGCGCACCGTCTCCATTCCCAGGTCGTAGATGCGGGGAACGATGCCCGCCGTGGATACGGTCATGCGCGATTCGGGAATGCCCACGCCTTCCACCAGCAGCCTGACGGCTTTCATAAAACTGTCGTAATTGAGAAAGGGTTCGCCCATTCCCATAAAGACCAGATTTACCCGGTCATGGGGAGGAGAAACTTTTTGATCGCCAAGGACCGCACAAACCTGCCCTACGATTTCTCCCGCAGTGAGGTTTCGTTTTATGCCGAGCAGGGCGGTCAGGCAAAACTGGCAATCGACCGCGCAGCCGGCCTGGCTGGAGACACAAATCGTGGCCCGTTCCCGGTTGCGCGCGGTCGCATCCTTTTCGTCTCCGGCATCGCTGCCATCTCCGGACTCTCCTCCGTCGCCTTCAGGCATCCAGACGGTTTCCACAGTTTGTCCGTCGGCACAGGCGACCAGGTAGCGGACGGTGCCGTCGCCTGAGACGAATTTCTTTTCGATCTCAGGCCGGCCGATTGAAATACCGTTCTCGGCCAGGCTCCGGCGGAAGTCCTGGGGCAGGGTCGAGATCTGTTCGGTCGTCTCAACCCGTTGCCGGTAAAGCGCCTCAAACAGCTGGCGAGCCCGGTAGGATGGCTGCCCAAACTGTTCAACCAGAGCCGTCAACTCCGGAAGCTGAAGGCCCAGCAGCGGGTTGTGCGTGGTTTGGTCCATCAGTCAGCTGGCAGTCAACGAGCCCGATCTACCCTCAATTGTAGAGGATAGGGCGACAAGTCCAGTCAGAGGTACACGGCCCCGGCGATAATATGCATAACTATCTGATTCTAAAAGGAAAACCATCGATTCGCCGTAGCCCGGCATGGTGTGCAACAATACCTACAGGGGCTGCGTTAAAGCTTTACTGGAGCTCGACCGCGCAGGCCCCGATCGAAATCACACCATGGTTCAGGAAGTACGCAACATACGTCGCGAGGTTTTACCCAACGGTCTGACCCTCATCACCGAAGAGATGGAACACATTCGTTCGGCCTCCATCGGCATATGGATCAGGACTGGTTCAAGGGATGAAGACCTGGCGTTGAACGGCATCTCGCATTTTATCGAGCACATGGTGTTCAAAGGCACCAGGCACCGCACCGCTGAGGAAATCGCCAGACAGGTGGATTCTATCGGGGGCAACATGGATGCATTCACCGCCAAGGAGTGCGTCTGCTTCAGTGCCAAGGTTCTGGACGAACACATGCCGATCGCCATGGACGTTCTCAGCGACCTGGTGCTGAATCCCATCTTTACCCCGGACGACATCGGGCGCGAGCGGGGCGTAATCCTGGAAGAGATCAAGATGGACGAGGACAATCCCGACTATCTTGTCCACGAAATCTTTACTCAAAATTTTTGGAAAGACCACCCGCTCGGGAAGCCGATCCTTGGGACGAAAGATACCGTCAAGAAATTCGAGCGTGATGCCGTGCTCGATTTCTATAAGCAGAGGTTTGCACCCGGCAATGTGATCATTTGCGCCGCCGGACACTTCAGGCACGAGCAGTTCGTGGATTTGGTGGCCAGGCATTTCGACCAGATGAAGCCGGTGAAAAACGGCTTTCACAGTCCGCAGCCGAAGATCGTGCCTCGCATCATCATGCGTAATAAGAAATCTCTGGAGCAGGTGCAGATCTGTGTTGGAGTACCGTCGCACCCGATTGCTCACGAAAACCGGCATGCTTCCTACATATTGAATACCTTGCTCGGCGGGGGCATGAGTTCGCGTCTGTTCCAGAACATCCGCGAACGCCAGGGCCTGGCTTATGCGATTTATAGCGACCTCTCGCCTTATCGGGATACAGGCTGCCTGTCGGTGTATGCAGGAACCTCGCGCGAATCGGCCGGCAAGGTAGTGCAGTCGGTGGTCTCCGAATTTCGCAAGCTCAAGACGGAGCCAATTCCGGAAGATGAATTGCGCCGTTCGAAAGACCAGCTGAAGGGCAGCCTGATGTTGTCGCTGGAATCATCCAGCGCGCGCATGTCGAATCTTGCCCGTCAGGAAATGTACTTTGATCACTTTTATGGTCTTGACGAACTGATTGAGCGCATTGAGAAAGTTACGACAGAAGAGTTAACCATGCTGGCCAACGAGTTTTTTCAGACCGAATCAATCGCCGTAACCGTCCTGGGAAATCTGGATGGTTTGAAGCTGACGCGCGATCAGCTTGCCTGCTGAATTTCAGCAATAACCCGCGTTCCCGTAAAATGTTGTGCGCTCCGGAAGATATAGTCTTTGACACTTTGCCGGGCATCCTGCATCTAAATGTGTAACTGAGCAGGCACCGCCGCGGTGAGCTTGCAGTGAGACGGACAGCCTGCTGTGGATCGGAGGTAGGCGTTATGGCACAGGTGATCGAGTTCTATATTCCGGCAGGGTTCAGGGCGAAAGTGAAGTGGATTCCGCCAGAGCAGCGTGGAAAGATTCTCGCCTTCCCCGTTGACCTGAAGAAGTCAGCCTGAGAAAGCAGGTTTTGTTCTCGCCCGGCCGCTTAAACGCGGGCCGGGCATTCTTGTTTCTGGAGCTTCATCTGGAGAGGAAAACCAGCGCGCGCAGTATCTGCAGAATTCTGCATTCATGCTGCGGGAGCGATCCTGATCCGATGCCGGGACTTCCACAGAGCTACGCCGAATTGCCATTGGTTTCACTGGCCTCCAGGGAACTTTCGAGGCATACTAGACGCCACGCCCGTCCGCCCACGGGCGGGAGGCCTCGTCGTTATGTCCTTGCCGGAGGAGAACGAATTACCGGAGTTGAACCCTGCGTTTGGCGATGATTCTGACCAGAAACAACGGCGGCAGATGCTCATCGCCCTGGCTCTTCTGCTACTTGCATTGATTCTGGTTCTGGTAAAGGACCGTGAATTCTGGTTCCCTCCAACGCCCGCTACCGCGGCAGAATCGGAACTTGCGGAACCGACCGAGACCGATACCCAGACCAAAGGTCAGGCGCAGGGACAGGCTCAACCGACCGCCGGCACAGCCAAGTCATCATCGCCTGGACGTCCCAAATCCAGACCTCGAAATCCTCAACCGGCAGTTGTCACTCCAAGTCCTGCCCTGGCGCCGGTTGTTACCAGCCGCACCGTGCTCCCGCCGCTCGAGGTTGAGGTCGTGGCCGGTGATGAGCATCGGACGATTCAGGCGGGAACAAACTCGGTGAAAGTAGATCTACAGCCGAGGAGACCGATCGCATCAACGCCGACCGGGGCAGGAGAAGTTGCCGACGCCACCGGCAGGGTTCGTGTCTCCGCCGGGGCTGCCCAGATTCTGTCACGCCCTGTTGAACCCAACTATCCCCTGCTGGCCAAACAGATGAAGGTCCAGGGCGCAGTTGTGCTCGAAGCGCTGATCGGGCGAGATGGGAACATCCAGGATCTGCATATACTCAGCGGCCCTCCGATTCTTTCCTCGGCGGCTCGTGAAGCGGTGAAGCAATGGCGTTTTAAGCCATTTTTCGAGTCTGGCCAGCCCGTCGAGACCGAGGCCCGCATCACGGTAAACTTCACCATCTCGACCCAGTGATCGCAGTCCCTGGTTCGAAAAGATTTGGGTTCGAAGAGACTGCGATCTGGAAGCCGGTGCGATGGCATTTGCAATTACCAGTGCGAGTTTTCCGAATAGCGGAGATATTCCGAAGAAATTTACCTGCGACGGCGCCGACGTGTCCCCCGAACTTTCCTGGACCGAGCCCCCGCAGGCCACCCAAAGTTTTGTGCTGATTGCGGATGACCCTGACGCTCCCTCCGGGACCTGGACTCACTGGGTGCTTTTCGACCTTCCGTCAGCCACGAGCAGTCTTCCCGAAAGTGTGAGCAAGGTTGACGAACTACCAGGAGGCGAACGACAAGGGCGCAATGATTTCCACAAGATCGGCTACAACGGTCCCTGCCCGCCTCCCGGAAAACCTCATCGTTATTTCTATCGACTCCACGCTTTGGATCGGAAGCTTGATCTGAAACCCGGCTCGAGCAGGCAGGAAGTAGAGCAAGCGATGGCAGGTCACATTCTCGGGCAAGCGGAGTGGATGGGGAAATACCAGCGCTAGAAGACCTTCGGCGGTTGGAGGATATTTTTGACCGCAATCGCTCCAAAACATTAACGGGCGCCCTGACTCTTGCGAGTCACCCGACGCCCGGGCAGCCCCTCCCCCGGAACTGCTCGCCACCTAAGATAGTTCAGCCTCCAACTCCTGAAAATGGCACCTATGTGCCAGAATCATCCACCCAAACGTCCTAATGATTTGGGGACTGCAGCTGCCGCGCGGACGAACTTGAACCAATACCTGGCGCCTCTTCGACACGGTTCCGGCCATTCGCTTTGGCTATAGAGAGCGGCACAGCCGGCGCGCACCAGGTCTTCTTCCTCGGAAGCTCGGTGGCCGGCGACCGTTGTGCCGACACACCGATGCTGATGGTTACATCAATCAGTTCCGAATCAACCGCTACTGGTTTTTCTGAGACGTGAAATCGCATTCTCTCCGCGGTCACGATAAGGTCCGGCGGCATGCAGTGAGTCAGCACGATCTGGAATTCGTCTGCTCCATAACGGCCCACGTAATCATAGTTTCTTACCGAACCAGCCAATCGCCCGGGCAACTTCCCTCAGCACAGCATATCCGGTTGGGTGTCCGCAGGAATCGCTGATCTGCTGAAGTAGTCAGGATCAGGCCCGGCTGCCCGCTGACTCTCGCGCTGCGCCTGGTTTAACGCGCAGGCAAGCCGAGCGAAGCACAGATGCATTTTCCGTCACAAATCGGTCCGAATCAGAATCATCCGTGCGCAAAAACATGCGCGATGCTTCCTCCCGTTTCTACTCGTCGTTTTCCGACTGGCTACAGTCTAGCCCCGATTGTTCGCCGCTGGCTGGGGTCGTAAAGTGGCATCCGTCGTTGATCGCATCGATAACTAAGGGAGAACATCAATGGGAACGATTTTGATCATCCTTTTGGTTTTGTTATTGCTGGGCGCCCTGCCGACCTGGCCATACAGCGGCAGCTGGGGTTACTACCCCAGCGGTGGCCTGGGTTTGGTGCTTCTGATCGTCGTGATCCTGGCGCTGACCGGCAGAGTATAAGGAGTTTTCGGCCGAAGAGGTTTTCGCGGCGAGCCGCTTGAGCCTCCGGGTAAACAGGTCATCAGTGACTTTCTTTCGAGTGCGTCTCGATCAGGCGCTTGGTCATCAGGACAAGAGCCAGAATCTGCGTCCATTCCGAGAGAACGTTGCCGACCACCTGTCCCCATTTCGATTCTGGGTCGGCGTGCAGGTAGACGCCCACCCAGCAGAGGCCGGTCACCAGCAGAAACAGGGTAAGGGAGTGATCGGTTATTTTTTCCCAGGCGGATGCTTGCAAGCTTTTTGGAGGCTTTCGACTTTCGGTCGAGCCTCGTTCGTACAAATACTTCGTTGCCAGCACCGTCACTACCACACCGGACCAGTCCGCGATGGCGTTTCCGAAGAACGAACCCCAGTGGGTTTTTGGATTCGACACGGCGTATAACACAGTCCAGAGAATGAGAACTCCGACCGACACGATGCTCAGCGAGTGATGAGCAAGCACGCCACCCTTTTTACGCGGCGAGGCCTTTGTCAATTTCGGTTTTGGAGCGTCTGATTGCACCGGGCACGAGTCTAACTCGCCATCCGCATTAGCGCACTACCCGATCCTTCGGGGATTTATACAGTGCCTTCGCTATTAATGCACCGGCGGGATCACACCGCCGCCCTGATCCAACCACCGGCACTTTGATACTCTCTTCTTGACCAAGTCTGGTTGGGAAGCTGGAGCAAGAGCGGTGCCAAATCCATCACGCACCCAAATCGGAATCGTGGGCGCCGGACCGGCCGGTCTGATGCTTTCCCATCTCCTGCATCTGCAGGGAATCGAATCGGTGGTGATTGAAAATCGCAGTCGTCACTATGTTGAGGAACGTGTCCGCGCCGGCGTTTTGGAGCAAGGCACGGTCGACCTCCTCGTCGAAACCGGAGTCGGCGACCGATTGAAACGCGAAGGCATGGTCCACCACGGAATCGAGCTGCGCTTCAACGGACACGGCCATCGCATCGATTTTCAGGATTTGACGGGAGGAAAAGGAATCACCATCTACTCCCAGCACGAAGTCGTCAAGGATCTCACCAACGCCCGTCTGGCCGCGGGTGGTCAGGTTCTGTTTGAGGTGGAAGACGTCAGCGTTCACGACTTCGACGATTCAACATCGCCAGGATCGAAACCTAAGATCCGGTATCGGAAAGACGGTCAACCCTGCGAGCTCACTTGTGACTTTATCGCGGGATGCGACGGCTTTCACGGAATTTGCAGGCCCAGCATTCCCGCCGGCGTTCTAGCCGAGTACGAACGAGTCTATCCCTTCGGATGGCTGGGCATTCTGGCTGAGGCTCCGCCCTCTTCGAAGGAACTGATTTACACCTACCACGATCGCGGGTTTGCCCTGCTCAGCATGCGCTCGGAGAAAATCAGCCGTCTATATCTGCAATGCAAGCCGGATGAAGATATCAATCGTGGCCCGACGAAAAAATATGGCAGGAATTGGATACCCGCCTTGCTTCTGAGGGCTGGCATCTTACCCAGGGGCCGGTACTGCAAAAAGGCGTAACCGGAATGCGCAGTTACGTGGTCGAGCCGATGCAGTTCGGACGAATGTTTCTCGCCGGCGACTCTGCTCACATCGTGCCGCCGACCGGCGCCAAAGGTCTGAATCTCGCTGTTGCCGATGTACGGGTGCTGGCCCGCGCGCTGGCTGAGTTTTATGCCACCGGCCGCCGCGATCTGCTCGATGCTTATTCTCAGACCTGCCTGCGGCGTGTCTGGAAGGTGCAACGCTTTTCCTGGTGGATGACTTCGATGCTGCACCGCTTTCCGGACGACAATCCCTTCGACAGCCGCCGCCAGCTCGCCGAACTGGACTACGTGACCAGCTCACGCGCGGCCTCCCAGAGCCTGGCGGAAAATTACGTGGGATTACCCATGGAATGGTGAGCGTCGGAAACACTGACGAGCTCTTGTCGTCCCGGCCGGAGCGCAGCGGAGGGATCTGCTTCTCCGAAAAAAAGCCCACCAGGTTACTTACCTGACAGGCTGTTCGCAGCTCTCAATCCAGTGCAGCGGTCAGGCCGCTTTCTTCATCTGTCTTACCTTCGCCCAGCGTGCTCTCTGGGCGGCGGCGATCTTTCTTCGGGCAGCGACAGAGAGTGTTCTCCGCCGGGGTTTGGTGTAGGAACGGCCGTTGTCCAACTTGCCCAGAACTGAAAGAGCGGCATCCACGTGTCTTAGTTGGTTAACCAAATTAATTCGTTCCACTCTTAGTTGCGAGACGACTGACTCCAGTCCTTTCAGATTTGCCATGTAACCCCCTCAGCGATCAATCTTAACAAAACCCGTGACTGTTCGAGCAAAGCACTGCGTGACCCTAAGTCCAGGCTTCCCGAATTCGGAGAAGCTTAGCCAGACCTAAACCGGGAACACTACAAAAAGGAGCCTTCGACTGCACCGGTTCAAGTAGAATCCTTGTCGCTATGCGTCTGAAACTGATTCTGGTGAACCGTAGCAGTTCTTCTCTTGTCGTGTCTCGTTGCCCGCTCGCGGCTCAATCCAAACGCAAAGTAATCATCGATCAGGACGCGCGCGGCCCGGCCACCACCGACCAGCAGTCCATGATCGTTCTGTTGCAGTCGCCCCATGGTCGAGACGCTCGGGATCACGATCGTGAGTGGCGATCAGTGGCGCGACGAGGAAGTGGCGCACACCCTGCGAATGCTGGAGATCATCGGACGCACCGACGTGCCGGTGTACCCTGGCGCCGTATTTCCCTTGATCAATCGCCTGGAAACCATCGAGCGATGGGAAACGCTTTACGGCAAGGTCGCTTACAAAGGCGCGTGGAATCGAAAGTCCACCGGAGACGGAGTGCGGGGAGTATTTCACGGTCCGTATCGAGGTACCGGACCTGGTCGAAGGCAATCCCACCACAAAACCCGCGGACGAAGACGCTGCACATTTCATCATCCGCATGGTCCACAAGTATCCGCATGAAGTTACGATTTACGCCGGCGGCCCACTCACCAACCTGGCCCATGCCCTCGCCATCGATCCGCAAGGTCGCCGATCTGGCGCAGGAACTGGTGATCATGGGCGGCAGCATTGCGCCGGTTGTTCCCAGGGAGTGGCAGACCGAAAATCGCCGCGAGTTCAATTTCTGGTGGGATCCCGAGGCAGTACATATGGTTCTCACCTCTCCGTGGCACAAGATCACGATCACGACGGTCGACATTTCGGTCAAGACACGCCTTACTCACGCCATGATCGCGGAAATTGCAAAGTCTCCCAGCCCGGTGGCTCAGTACATAGGGAAGTATGCAGACGAAGAATACTTGTGGGATGAACTGGCCGCCGCGGCGTGGCTCGATCCCAGCATCATCACCAAGGAAACCTCGCTCTACATGGACATAGACATCTCGCACACGGGGGGCTATGGAAATGTGCTGGTCTGGGCGCCGGGTTCGCAGCCTGGACTTGGGCGAGCAACTGGTACACGTCCAGGACGAGCTCGATAAGGAAAAGTTCTACCGGATGTTCATCAACCTGATGTCTAAACCTGGTGCGCGGTAGTCACGAGCGCCTATAGCCGGGGCTAGTGTTCGTAACCGCCGCTCTCAGGCGAGACCTTTCCCCGGAACATACGATAAACAGCGAAGAAATAGATGAAAGCCAGAACTATTCCCAACACCCACCAGACGAGCCCTGCGCGGAGTGCATAAGGACCAGAGAGAGCCTTCGCGATCGTGAGGTCATGACCCGGATCAGCGCTGGAAGGCAGCAGGCGAGGATATAGACCAGCTGCCGCTCCCACCGTCATTGCTGTCGGATAAGAACATGAACACGCGAACGCCAGGTGATCAGATTCGCGACGGCAGAAATAGAAGATTCCGGCCAGCGATGACAGCACCAGCAGCGGAATTACAAAAGCGGCGGGATACATAAGATAATTTGCTACCGAGTCCGGGCGCGCGACTATGGTTGCGGGCAAACTCACCACGGTGACTGCAGGCAGCGCAAACCAAGCGCGGCGAATCACAAGCCTGGCCCGCTGTTCCTTGCCTTGTAGCGCGGTCCTGGAGCATCGAGCGCACAGGGAGGTTAAGCTGGAGTCCACCACCTCGTTCGGGTTATGCTCCTCCTGCCCTGGGCTCGATGGTCTTAGGCTCGATCCCTTTTTACTTTTGTAGATCCGATGAAGCCTTACACGCTCTACTCTCTACTAATCGTTCTTGTGTTCGGATCAGCCCTGGCTCAGCAGGAGCCAACTTTCAGTTCGCAGTCTAATCTGGTGCTCGTGCCCACCATGGTCAGGGACGGGAAGGGTAATATCATCTATGGTTTGCACGCACAGGATTTCATCGTTGACGACGATGGCGTCGCGCAGGAGGTTCACCTGGATGAAGCTGCCGAGAGTTCGCCGGTCTCGCTGATGATCGCGGTGCAATGCGGCCGCAGGGCGTGGCGTGAATTCTCGAGAATACGCGGCCTGGCCGCTATGCTCGATCCTGTCGTGAGCGATAAGAATAACCAGGCCGCTCTGTTGCTTTTTGACAGCAAGCTCAACTTGTTACGCGACTTCACCAATGATGGTGACCGAATCGAAGAGGATCTGAAAAACCTGCAGGCGGGCGACAACGGAGCCGCGATTCTCGACGCAGTTTCATATTCGTTGAAATTATTGGGCAGGCAACCGGAAAACCGGCAGCGTGTCCTGTTGTTGATCAGCGAAACCCGCGATCATGGCAGCCATTTTGCAAAACTCGATGACGTGATTTCGCTGACTGGAGTCACCAACACGGCGGTGTATGCTCTGCCCTTCTCGCCATCGCTTTCCCAGGTGCTGGATACCGAACGCGGAAGCAACCGGGATGAAGCATACTGGAATGCGCCTCCAGATATTCAAGGCGCCGTCATCATGGCGAGACATGCCCTGAAGAAGAACATGCCCAGGGCGATTGCAGCGATGACGGGCGGCGAGTACGAACTGTTTTCCTCCCGCAAGGGCTTTGAGACACGAATGAACAGCTTTTCCAATCATCTGCGCAACCGTTATCTGCTCAGCTTCGAGCCCAAATCTCCGCGCCCGGGATTGCATCGGATTCGAGTTCGCCTGAAGGATCCGGCGTCGGGAACTGTACTATTCAGAAGCAACTACTGGGCCGGCGCTTTGCCCACGCAGCAAACTTCAGAAGTCCAAACAAACCGATGAAACTTGCCATCTTTCCTGCTATGTGTCTGGCCGTTTTTTTCTGCCCCACATTTGCCGTGTCGCAGACGCAACCGAAGGCACCGGTCAACATCATCTTCGACACGGATATGGGTAACGACGTCGACGATGCCCTGGCACTGGCTATGCTGCATGCCTTTCAGAGTCGCCACGAGATCAACCTGCTGGCGATCACCATCACCAAAGACAATAAATGGGCAGCTCCTTACGTGGATCTGGTGGATACCTTCTATGGTCGGCCCCAGATTCCGATCGGTGCGGTCCGCAGGGGCAAGACGCCAGAATCGAGTCCCATGATCCAGGCGCCGTCAGAGAAGCGCCGCCCCGACGGGACATTCCTGTATCCGCACCACATTATGGACGGCGCCGAAGCCCCGGATGCAGTCTCTCTGCTGCGCCAAATCCTGGCCGGACAAGCGGACAGCAGCGTAGTAATTGTGCAAGTCGGCTTCAGTACGAATCTCGCCCGGCTGTTGGATACCAAGGCCGATACCGTGAGTCCACAGAATGGGCGCGCGCTCGTCAGCCAGAAAGTCACGCTCCTGTCGGTGATGGCGGGCAACTTTGGCGACGGACAATCCGAATTCAACCTGGCTCAGGATATTCCTTCGGCGGTAAAGCTTTTCCAGGAATGGCCGACTCCGATTGTCGTAAGCGGTTTTGAAATTGGGGAGGCAATGCCATTTCCTGCAACGCGCATCGAGCACGATTTCTCTTACGCTCAGGACCATCCTGTAGCGGATGCCTACCGCTCTTACATGAAAATGCCATATGACCGTCCCACCTGGGACCTGACCGCGGTGCTCTATGCTGTCCGGCCCGATGACGGATATTTCTCTCTCTCAGAGCCGGGATCATTACCGTATTGCCGGATGGCAGTTCGCGGTTTGATCTGTCCGCCAACGGAAAACATCGCTATCTGGTCTTAACCGCCGAGCAACGAACCAGAACCCTTGAAGCGATGATCTTGCTGGCCAGTCAGCCTCCTGCCAGCGGAACCGGGCGATGAGTATTAAGGGACTGTTCATTATGACGATGGAGCCAGCCATGAGTTCCGCTACTCCCTTTTCGCGCAGCAATCATCGCCGCCCGAAGACGCACCTTGCTCTAATGTTGTCTCTATGCATTCTTTCTCTTCTTACTGCACACGCAGGCCAGCCACACTAATGCTGAAGAATCGCACGCCTGGCCGGCTTACGGCGGGGGCCCGGAAAATACTCACTATTCAACCCTGGCGCAGATTAATCGGGAGAATGTAAGCCACCTGCAGGTGGCCTGGACCTTCGATACCGGAGACAGTTATCCCGGTTCGGAGATGGAATGTAATCCAATCATAGTCGGAGGAGTGTTGTATGCGACCTCTCCGAAAAACAATGTGGTAGCCCTGGACGCCGCCACAGGCAAGCTTCGCTGGCGCTTTGATCCCAACGCTGGCCGCAAGGTTGTGGGGAAATTGCGTAACCGCGGTGTCGCATACTGGGCAGCAGACCGGGCGACAGATAACGATCGCCGAATCTTCTTTGCAGCCCGTCAATATCTCTACGCTCTCAATGCGGATACGGGCAAGGTCATCGATACTTTCGGAAACGGAGGCCGGATCGATCTGCGCGATGACCTGGGACGCGAAGCCCGGGATTCCGTGACCATGACCAGCCCGGCCATCATATTTAAGGATCTGGTTATCATTGGCAGCGGTGTGAGCGAAACCCTGCCTGCTGCTCCGGGCGATATTCGTGCCTACGATGTCCTCACAGGGAAATTACGCTGGTCGTTTCACACCATTCCTCATCCCGGCGAAATGGGTTACGAAACCTGGCCGAAGGATGCCTGGACGTATACCGGTGGCGTCAATAATTGGTCAGGAATGTCTCTGGATGTAAAGAGAGGATTTGTATTTGTTCCCACTGGTTCGGCCGCATACGATTTTTACGGCGCGAATCGCCTTGGCGATAATCTGTTCGCCAATTCTCTTATCGCACTGAACGCACAAACTGGCGAACGCGTGTGGCACTTCCAGACGGTGCGACATGACATTTGGGATCGCGATCTCCCCACACCTCCGAGCCTCGTCACGGTCATGCGCGACGGCCACCGGATTGATGCTGTGGCGCAACCGACAAAGTCGGGGTACGTTTTCCTCTTTGATCGGTCGAGTGGCAAGCCACTCTTCCCGATTGAATATCGGAAATTCCCGCATCCGATCTCGAAGGTGAAGTAACCAATCTCACGCAGCCGATTCCCGTCGTCCCTCCCCCTTTCGCGCGGCAGGAACTCACCGCCGACATGCTCACGCAACGGACGCCGGAGGCGCATCGGGACGCTGTGGAACGCTTCAAAGGACTTCGCAGCTCGGGCCAGTTCGTCCCTCCGAGCCGGGAAGGCTCCATCGTCTTTCCGGGCTTCGACGGCGGAGCGGAATGGGGTGGACCAGGCTTCGATCCCACGACCGGTTTGCTCTACGTGAATTCAAACGAGATGGCCTGGGTGCTGCGCATGATTGAGCAAAAACCAGCAACGGACCATCCGACCGGGCAAACCATTTATCAGACAGAATGCTCGGCTTGTCACGGATCTGAAATGAAGGGTAGCCCACCCGAGTTCCCCTCGCTGGTTGGCATCTCGCAGCGCTACGAAGACGACGATCTGTTGCTTTTCATCGCTCAGGGTTCGGGCAGGATGCCGGGTTTCGCCCGTCTGGGAGAGGAGAATCTTGACGCGGTCATGAGGTTTATCGCGCACGGCGATATCACCTCCGTAAAGAAGCAGGGCGCCTTCGCCCTTTGATATGAAATATCTCAGTGACGGCTACAACAAGTTCCTCGACGCCGACGGATATCCCGCGATCCAGCCCCCCTGGGGAACCCTCAATGCGATCAATCTGAGCACTGGAGAAATCGCCTGGAAAATACCTTTTGGCGAATACCCGGACCTGGCTGCGAAAGGAGTCCCCATAACCGGCAGCGAGAATTATGGAGGACCGGTCGTGACTGCGGGAGGATTGTTGTTCATCGCGGCGACCAACTTCGACAGGAAGTTCCACGCTTTCGACAAGGCGACCGGCAAACTGCTTTGGGAAACCACACTTCCGGCGGCGGGAAATGCAACGCCGGCTACCTACGAAATAAACGGCCGGCAGTTTGTGGTCATCGCGGCGGGCGGAGGCAAATCCAACGCGCCCTCAGGCGGAACTATCGTTGCTTTCGCGCTACCGGAAAAATAGCAGTCGACCAGCGGAAATCAGGAAATTGCGTCTCTCGGTCATCTTTCCGTCCACCATTCGCCAGATCTGCAGCGGGTTGCCGTCTCGCAGTTCGTCGGCAAGAGCCGCCTGCGGAAATCCCTGATAACAAATTGGCCGGCAGAAGCGGAAGATCGCCTGGCTGCCCACTGAAGTTGTGCGTCCATCGGATGTCGCCGGATAAGGCCCGCCGTGCACCATCGCGTGCGAAACCTCCACGCCGGTCGGAAAACTGTTAAACACAATTCTTCCAACCTTGGTCTTCAAGATCGCAAGCAAGTCGCTAAACTCGCGGAGATCCTCTTCCGTGCCGTGAATGGTCGCGGTCAGATGACCTTCGAGTTTGGATGCGACGTCCAATAGGTCGGCGCGGTGCGAGTGGCGGATCAAGAGAGTCGCTGGGACCGAACACTTCCGCCGCCAATTCCGGATTCTGCAGGAATGATCGAACATCGGTTTCGAAAAGCACCGGATCGACGCCGATCTCATTGCCATTGCCGGACGCCGTCCTTTCAGCCGAGAGCTTCACGCCTTTCTCGGTCTTGCGACGCGCAATGTTCGACTTGTAAGCCGAGCGGATTCCGGCAGTCAGCAAGTTGAACTGCTTTGATTCATGAACCAGCTTCTGCAGGCCTGCGATGAACGGTTCATCACTCACGCCCTCCGGGAGGAATACCATCCCTGGCTTGGTGCAGAACTGGCCCGCACCGATGGTGAACGGACGCATGCAGCCCGCTGGCGATGGCATCCGATTTTTCCCGCAGAGCGCCCGGCAAAATGAAAACCGGATTGGTGCTGCTCATCTCGGCAAAGACTGGAATGGGATCGGGCCGCGCAGCCGCTACATCCATAAGCGCCCTGCCTCCGTTCCGCGATCCGGTAAATCCGACCGCCTTCACGAGTGGATGCCTGACCAGAGCAATGCCCACCTTGTTGCCGGAATCAAATAAAAGCGAGAAGACACCTTCCGGCAAACCGCACTCGCGAACGCTTTCCAGCAGCAGCTGGCCAACGAGTTCACTCGTTCCCGGGATGCGCCGGATGCGCCTTCACGATCACCGGATTGCCCGCCGCCAGCGCGGAAGCCGTATCTCCCCCTGCCACTGAAAAAGCCAGCGGAAAATTGCTCGCCCCGAAAATAGCGACTGGCCCAATTGGGTAAAGCATCGACCTCAGATCCGGTTTGGGAGCAGGTTTGCGATCGGCATCTGGCCGATCGATTCGGGCCATCACCCACGAGCCCTCTTCTGCCACCTCTGCGAACAGTCGAAGTTGGCCAGAGGTGCGGGCTGTTTCGCCGATGAGGCGCGGTTTTGGCAGAGCACTCTCAAGCTCGGCTCGCTCAACCAGGGCATCCACGGCGCCGTCAATCTTGTCCGCGATGGTGCGAAGGAACTTTCCCTCTTTCCCTGCCTGAGGAGCGACCATAGATGGCGAAGGCTTTATCCGCCAGAGTCGCTGCCAGGTTTACGTCGTCAGGTCCACTGGAATAAAAGCTCGGGCTTAGTGCTTCTCCCGTGCGTGGATTGTTCGCTACGAATAATTCCTGAGTCTTGGCCGTCGGGCTGGAAGCTGTCTGGCCAAATCCAATGATTGCCTGTCCGGATATTTTCAAAGCTGCGCTCCAAACTACTCCGTACTGAGACTACTTCGTGCTGGGCACCTGGTTGCCGGCCATCTGCGGCCGGTTCTGCAAAGCCTGCCTGATTACATTGCGGGCCTCGTTCAATTCCTCGCCCACCAGTTGCAAACGGGGCGGGCGCACGCGCGAATTCCCCATCCCTACTTCAGACTGCGCCAGCTTGATCAGCTGGACGAATTTAGGAACGGTATCCATGCGGAGCAATGGCAGAAACCAGCGGTACATCTCGAAAGCCTTCTCGTGTTCGCCGTTGATCGCCAAATCAAATAGTTCCACGGATTCTCGGGGAAAGGCATTGACCAAACCGGCTATCCAGCCAGTGGCTCCGACTGATATCGCCTCGACGATCGCGTCGTCTACTCCCACGAATATTTCCAAACGATCCCCGAGCAGTGCGCGAATCGCCGCTACCCGCCTCACATCAGCGCTGGATTCCTTGACGCAAGCCAGATTTTCGTGCTCCGCGGCCAACTTCTGAATTTGTTCCGGAACGAAATCCGTGCCATACGCGATCGGATTGTTGTAGAGCATGCAGGAAAGCGGCGTGGCTTGAAACACGGCGGAAACGTGGGCATTCATTTCCCTCGCGTCACCCGGATATACATAAGGCGGCAAAACCATCAGCCCGTCACAACCCGCGTCAGCAAAGGCTTTTGCTTGTGACACCGCGTCACTCGTGGAGAGTGCCGACACCGAAGCCACGACCGGAGCGCGTCCCCGCAGGTTTTTAACGCAGCTCCGCACGATTTGCAGTTTCTCTTCAGACGAAAGGGTCGCTCCTTCACCCAACGAGCCCAGCAGCACAATTCCGCTACAGCCATTTTCGAGCAGCCAGAGGCAGTGCTTCGCCATGAAGTCATGATCGACTCTTAGATTGTCATCAAAACAAGTCGTAATCGCGGGCATCACGCCCTTCCAATTCATGCGCATCCTCCTGTCACCTGGCTGGGCTCGGCTTCGGCCTTGCATGCAACCGCGCTGAGATTCTCAAATCGCGCGGGAAAAATGGGCGGACGCACCGAGTCTGGGGACCAAGTCAAACAAGAAGCGGGTCGCTGGCCCACAGACACGTCCCTGGCACGGCCCCATCCCGCATCTTGTCTGTAGCTTGGACGCACGCCACGAACCATGCTGCGCCAGGCGCGAATAGGTAACGTCCTCGCACCGGCAAACAATTGTCTCAGGACGAGGCAGGCTCCGCAATTCGGGCCGCAAAGAAAACGTCCGCTCGAGGGCGCGGGCGAAGCTACGCATTTTCCTGCGTACTCCAAAGAGATGGCGGGCTGATTCAGAGCGGCGGACCGCGGCGAAGCCGGCGATCTGGCCCTCGATGAGCGCCAATTCCAGACCTCCAACGCCAGTCGGTTCTCCGGCACAAAACACTCCCGGAATCGATGTCTGCTGAAAATCGTCGACCTGCACGAAGCCATTTCGGACGCTGGCATCCCAACAGTTCCGCCAGTTCTGTGTTCGGCACCAGATGGAAACCACATGCCAGGAAGTCGCAGGAAATGGTCTTCGTTCTTTGGGCGCGCCCTTGTGAAATCACAACTTCCTCGAGTTTCCCGTGGCCTCTGGCTTCGACCGGCCACCAGCCAGCCATGAATGGGATTCCGGAGAGCTGTCTGCGCAAAACAAATCCCTGACTGAGCTTTCCGGCCTGAGGCAAGAGCGCTAATCCAAAACGCGCCAAAGAACTCCACGAAGCCTGCTCACAAATCATGAGAATGTCGGCGCCGTGCTGGCGCAGATACGCTGCCACGGCCAGAAGCAAAGGGCCGCTGCCCGCCACCAGGACGCGTTTACCGGCAATCGGAAGACCCGACTTCACCATGGCCTGCAAGCCACCCGCTCCCATCACGTTGGGCAAGGTCCACCCGGGAAAAGGTAGAAACAGTTCGCGCGCTCCAGTGGCAACAATCAATTTTCCATAGCTCAACTGAAACAGGCTCTCTTCGCCTTCCGCCAGCAACACACCCGGCTCGGGCTGATGAAAAACCCGGGTCCCGCAGAATTCCTGGACACCGGCGGCGCGAAGCCGGCCAACCCACCGGGCCGCCTCCGACGAATTGATCGAGTCAGTCTTGATCGAGTCACCTCGCCAGATCTGCCCGCCGGGAGAAGGGTTGTCATCAACGATACCGACCGTCGCGCCACCCTCAGCAGCGCAAACAGCGGCTGAAAGACCCGCCGGGCCGGCACCTGCAACGAGGACGTCGAACCCTCGTCGGATCACGCGGTTTTCTGTTGCGGGTTCGCTACCCATCGGTATTTATTTCCATCCCGGGCCGGCACAATACCTGGCAGGTGCGGCAATACTTTTTTCCATCAATGGCGGCGCGACATTCGAAGCAGATTCCCATCCCGCACAACGGTCCCCTCATCTCCCCACTGACAGACCTTCGGCACGCTGCGCCAGCCAATGCAATCGCGACGGCAACCGTAGATCCGGATGGAACTGAAACAGTCGCACCGTTGACTTTGAGTTCGACTTCCTCACGCATAAGCGTGCTCCGAGGACACCCGGGACGGCAGGTAAGGCTCTATTGGTATCGCAGGCTTCCTGCCTGCAATCTGATCGATAAGGATCCTCGCAGACGCAAGCGAGGTCGTGATTCCCAGGCCTTCATGCCCGGCAGCCAGAAACACCGTTGAATCTCCCGGCGAGGGTCCGATCAATGGCAGCTTGTCCGGTGTCGCGGCGCGAAATCCGGTCCACACTCTGATCGTCGACATTTGCGCCAGACCAGGCATGTATTCCTCCGCGCGTGTCAGCATGCGAAAAAGAATTGGATTGTCGACCTGCTTTTCTTCAACGCCGTATTGACGCGACGAGCCGATCAGAATCTGTCCGGACTTGCGTGGTTGCACATTGAATGCCACTGAATCGCCCGTGGTCGAGTGCGCGCTCTTCAAATATCCCAACTCTACTAACTGATGGCGGACGAATCCGGGATAGCGGTCAGTAATTACCAGATGTCCCTTACGCTTCTTGACGTTCAGACCTGGTGTAAGCAGGGCCGCGCCATTGCCCGCTGCATTGATGACTACGCCACTGGTAAGTTCGCTCCCGTCCGTCCAGTCGAACACGACCATCCCCAATCTCGGCCACTGGACAGCCAAGCTGAATGACTGCGCCGCTCGCCTGTGCTCGTTCAATCAGAAACCGCGCCGCGCAGGGCGGATACAGTACTGCATCCTCGGGGACGAGCAGCCCTCCGGCCAGGCCTTTCCGCAGATTCGGCTCGGCCGTTTCCAATGCACGTTGATCGAGAACCTGAACCGGCACGCCACGCTGACGGTAGTAAGCGTGCTTGCGGCGGACCTCCGCCATTTCTTCTTCATCAGCCGCCACCCAGACCGTTCCGGACGATTCGTATTCCACATCCTCAGGGAGTTCGCGACGCAATTCCTGCCACAGTTGTTGCGAGTAACGAGTCAGCGCGAACTGCGCCTCGGAGTCATCCATCACAACGATGTGTCCCATGCCCGCCGCGGTGGCCCCGCCGCCAATCACGTCGCCATCTACCACCGCAACACGCATTCCCTGTCGGACGCACTCAGCCGCGCAAGCAGCTCCCACGATGCCCGCACCAACCACGACCGCGTCATAGCTCGGCCCGCTCATGAACGGATACCCATGCAAAAAGGATCGCGGTCGTCCAGCACCAGATCGGCTTCCCCGTTGACGAATGCAGAACCCCTGATACTGGGAAGAATCTGTCCCTCGTGCACCGTTACGCTGCCTTCAAACACGCTGCCCACAATACTTTCCTGCTTCCATACCTGGCCCGCGCCGAGCTTGCCGTCGGCGTAAAGGCATGCCAGCTTCGCGCTGGTTCCGGTGCCGCAGGGAGAGCGGTCATAAGCTTTACCGGGGCACAGCACAAAATTCTTGCTATCCACTCCTGGCAACCTGGAGGGGCCAAATACTTCGATATGGTCGATCTCCTGTCCGTTCGCCCCAGTAATGCCGTTTGCGTTCAACGCCTGTCGCACCGCCCAGGTATAAGTCGTCAACCTTTCGACATTGCTGAGGATTATTTCCTGGCCGGAATCTTCAATGAGAAAAAACCAATTCCCTCCCCAGGCGACATCGCCGCAGACCTTTCCAACACCGGGCACTTCGAGTTCTACCTTCGCTGCAATACGGTAGCTCGGCACATTGTTCACGGTGACTTCGCCGCTCTGGTGCAAGATCGCACTCACCGTTCCTACCGGCGTTTCCACTCTATGCTCGCCCGGACCAATTCGCCCCATGTAAGACAGCGTCGCGATCAGTCCAATCGTGCCGTGGCCGCACATTCCCAGGTATCCGACGTTATTAAAGAAGATCACGCCCGCCGCGCAGGTCCGATCCACCGGCTCGCAGAGTAAAGCTCCCACCATCACATCAGAACCTCGGGGTTCGTTGACTACCGCGGACCGGAGGGCATCGTATTCGTCGCGAAAACGTTCGAGCCGGGCAGACATGGGCCCGTTCCCTAAATCAGGGGCGCCGCTGACTATCAATCGCGTGGGTTCCCCACCGGTGTGAGAATCAATCACGCGAATGTTTTTGGATTTGCTGGCCGTCATGACTAGTTGGCGTTTCGTCTTTCCTCCATTATCCTTCATTCACACAATTGGAGTGAGATTGACATTGGCATCGCGCGACCGCCATTTTACGCGGGTTTCGTGGATCCGGTCGCGCAGAACGCTCTTTACCTCGATCACCCCGATTCGGAGATCACGATGAACCTTCGCTCTATTTCTATTTCGATGGTTACAGGCATAACGCTGTTGATCGGAATCGTCCTCCTGGCGCAAGGTACAACTGCCACAAACCAAGCCGCGCCCAGCAATTTGGAAAGCAGGAGAGCGGCCCTTCAGTCCCTGCTCGATGAAGAATGGCAATACGAGTTGCAGTCCGATCCCGAAATGGCTACCACAGTCGGTGAAACTCGGTACAACGACCGCCTCACTGACCGATCACCTCAGTTTCAGCAGTCGGATGTTGAGGCGAAGCGCAAATTTCTGGCGCGGTTTGAGGCCATCGATGGCACCGGCTTTCCGCAACAGGATGCGCTCAGCCGCGAGCTGATGATCCGGAACTTGCGCCAGGAAATCGAACGTGCGCAGTTCAAGCCGTGGGAAATGCCGGCAAACCAGATGGCCGGACCTCATCTTGAGTTCCTCGACCTGGTGACCTTGACACCATTCAACGATCTGCACGATTACGAAAGCTACATCTCCCGTTTGCATCAGATTCCAAAAGGGCTCGACCAGACCATGGCCAACATGCGGCAAGGGATTCAAGACCGCCTGATGCCTCCGCGCTTTCTGCTGGAAAAAGTCGCCGCACAAGCCCAGGAAATAGCCAGCCAGACTGCGGAAGCCACTCCCTTCGCCAAGCCAGTCGCGAAGTTTCCTTCAGGTATTTCCGCAAACGATCAGAAGCGCCTGCGATCGGCCGTTCTGGAGGCGATCAACGCTGAGATACTTCCCTCGTACAAACGCTTCGCAACATTTGTTCGCGATGACTACGCTCCACATGGGCGAGTGGATCCGGGAGTCTGGGCTCTGCCCGACGGCGCAGCCCGTTATCGCTTCGAAATACGGCGGCTGACAACGACTGACCTCGCGCCGGAAGAGATTCATCAACTTGGCCTCAGGCAAATCTCCGAGATCGAAGCACAAATGCTGGAACTGGCTCGCAAGCTCGGTTTCAAAGATCTTGCCAGTTTGAACGATCACATCAAGAATGATCGCAGCCTCTACGCCACCTCGGGTGAACAAGTACTCGATCTCTATACAAAATATGCTCGCCAGATGGAGGCTCAACTTCCCAAGCTCTTTGGGCGCTTGCCGAAAAACAAACTTATCGTGATTCCAATGGATCCGTTTCGTTCCAGGAACGAGGTCCCCGCGGACTACACGCCGGGCGCGCAGGACGGTTCCCGTCCCGGCCGCATCAATGTGAATGAGTGGGATCCGGAACATCGCCTGACCTTAAATATCGAAGCCATCGCCTACCACGAGGGCGTACCCGGCCATCATTTGCAAATCTCCATCGGTCAGGAATTGCAAGCATTGCCGGACTTTCGCAAGAACGGAGATTACACCGCCTTTATCGAAGGCTGGGCTCTCTACTCGGAGCGCCTCGGAAAGGAAATCGGGTTCTACCAGGATGCATACAGCGACTATGGTCGTCTGGAGAACGAGATGTGGCGCGCCATTCGCCTGGTCGTTGATACCGGAGTGCACGAGAAGCATTGGTCACGCGAGCAGATGGTCGATCTTTTTCATCAATACACCGCAATGGACGAGCCCAATGTTCAAACCGAGGTGGACCGGTATATCGCGTGGCCCGGACAGGCCCTGGCCTACAAATTAGGACAGCTGGAGATTCTGCGACTACGCGAGGAAGCCCGCAAGAAGCTCGGTGACAGGTTCGACCTGCGCGCTTTTCACGATGAGGTTCTGGGCAGCGGCCCGCTTGCCGCTCGACGTTCTTCATACCGAAGTCGAAAGCTGGATCGAAGCACAGACAAAGCATTAAAGGGCACGAACTCGGCAAGGGCAGGAACGCGGGGGAGGGCGCAATCAGGGAAGGGCACGACTTCAGTCGTGCCGCAACCCGCCGCAGACGGTCCGGCTTTAGCCGCTGGGGTTCGCTGTTTCAACAGCGCCTTCATTCGGCACTTCTATTTGCCCGGCGCCGCGATCGTGACGTTTCCCATCCAGCATCCGAATATCGTCGTCCTTATCGAGATACTCCCAGCGTTGCAAAGCTATCGGCACATTGCCGTTCTTCCACAGGAAATCATCGAACGCCCGCAGGTTGAATTTGTCTCCCTGCGCTATTTCTGGCATCGGCAAGAAAACGCAGGATTTGATTCTTGCCGATCTGATAGCTGATCGCTTGACCCGGCGTTGTGGCAAAAAGCGCGGCCTCCGCTTCCGCAGTCTTCTGGTCCATGGGAACGTGCTGAGCCAGGTAATCGGCCGCCTGCTTGAGGCTGAATGTACCGAGCGCCAGTTTCACGTCTACTTCCACGCGCAGCGCCCGCAGCCGCATGAAGTTGTAGATGATCTCACGGGTTCGCGGACTGTCATCGAACAACCCCGCCTGCAGCATCATCTCTTCGGCGTAGAATCCCAGTCCCTCGTTGGCTCCGGAGTCGTAGTAGTGGCGTCGAATCGGGTCGTCGTGCTTCCACGACAGACACATCTGAAAATAATGGCCGGGAACGCCCTCGTGGACCATGTCCGGCCGCACGTCCTTGGCTGTGGCCAGCCAGAAGTATCCGAGGTTTCTCCGCAGGAGGACTTGATCCAGCGAACGCCATCGTCGTTTAACCTTGACGGCCCGGTGAAATCGTCCAACTCTCCGAAATCTCCCAGCGCGTCCAGATAACCGGGCATGGGGCGCAGAGTGTAATGCCGCATGTCCGCAGGCACCGTCAAAATCCCTCTGGTTTCCAGAAAACTCCGAATCGCCAGTTCGTTACTCTGCGCTTTTCTGATCTCGTCTTCCAGGCTCGCCGCAACTTTCAGTTCCGGCAATTCTCTATTTCGGACTCTTTCATATTGTTCGAAAGAAACAGCGCGCGCCCACTCCTGAGCGCTGATTGCGAAAAGCTCTTCAGGCGTGTAAGGAAGAAGCGCAACCTGATTCAGGAAGAACTCATAGCTGGCGCGGCCGACCGCGCCGTCGCCCGGCATCCCGTCCAGATTCTGCTGCAGCCACGACCGATAACTCTCCAACGCTGAAATTGCCTTTTCGGTCGACTGCCTGAACCTGGCAGCGTCGCCCGAGTCCCCACGAAGCATAGGGCCAACCTCGGCCAGGACACGCGTCAGATTTGGCCGAATCTTCCCGAGGCCGGCGATGGCGAGTTGCGCAAACGGCCGAATCGGGTGCAGGTTTTTCCTGCCCTCCTCGAGTATTGCGGGAATCTCGTTCATCCGCTCAACAATCTCGCGACTAAGGTTGGCGTCAAACGGAGGAGGCTGCACCAGCGGCTCGAGCAGTGCGGTAAGAGTCTGGTCCAGGTAGAAAGAGGGATCCCGCTCCCAGCGCCGATTGAGATCCAGTTCCCATCGCACCCGTGCAATCGCCGAACCCATCAGTCTGTAGTCAACCTGCTGGGAGCGATTCAAGCCCCTGGTTTCCAATTGCTTCCATCTCGTCTCATAATGTTTCAGGCTTGCTCTCTGACTGGCGATGGACGCGGCAGACCAGTCCCTCGGTCCCTGCGGATGATCTATTCGCGGAATGTCGTCTTTGGAGAATGGCTGGTACCTGGCGCGCCACTGCCAGAAGTCTTTTGCCAGTGACTGAAGCGAATCTTTGGCGCCAGGTAATTTCTCCTGGGCAACGATTGATGTGACAAGACAGCAGCAAACGATAAAGACCGCAATCGCCGGATTCCTGTTCATTAATTGTCCTGGAACGAATCGATCTCGATCGAGAAACTATACCCAGCCTCCATCAATCACGTAGCTTTGACTGGTGATGGCGCTGCTGTCATCTGCCGCCAGAAACAGTGCCAGCCGGGCAACTTCTTCCGGCTGAATCATTCTCTTTAACGATTGCCGGCGCATGATCTCGGCGACATACTCGTCGGTAAACCACAATTGTTTCTGGCGCTCGGTAAGAATCGCGCCGGGTACGATGCAGTTTACGCGGACGTTGTCTGAACCTAATTCCCGCGCCAGCGTCCGCGTGAGCCCAACAATCGCGGCCTTGGCTGTGACATAGACGGGCAGTCCCGTTGACGGGATCATCCAGCTGATCGAGCTAAGGTTGATGATCGATCCTCGCTTCGCCTTCTTCATCGCCGGAATAACGGCCTGAGTGACAAAAAACTGATGCCTGAGATTTACCGCCATCGCGCGATCCCAAAACTCCTGGGTCACTTCTTCCACTGAATGGCGGGCATCGTTTGCCGCATTGTTGACCAGCACATCGACGGTTCCGAATTTTTCGATAACATTCCTTACGCAGCCTTGAGTTGCATGAGTGTCGGTAAGGTCGCAGGGCAGGAAATAGGATTGCCCTCCGCCTTCCGCGGCCATTTTTTCAGCAAGCTTTACACCTGCTTCCTTCTGGATATCGAGAAAGGCAACCCTGGCGCCCTGTCGGGCGAACTCCTCCACGAGTTTTTCGCCGATCCCACTGGCGCCTCCCGTCACTAACACCACTCGTTCGCGCAGGCACGGGTAGGACGCATATTGCGCGTTTTTTTCCATTTCAGATTGTTGGCCCTGGTTCATCCGCTGTCCCCTCAACGATTCGCCCCGGTCAATAAGTCGCTCGTCCTCCGCTCAGATCGAACACCGCACCCGTGGTAAAAGAGTTTTCTTCCGAGACCATCCACGCCACCATGGAGGCAATCTCCGTGACCTCGAGAAATCGTCCGCGTGGAATCCTGGAGAGCATGTACTTCACATGCTCCTGCGATATCTGATCGAAGATTCTCGTGCGCGCCGCTGCCGGTGTAATGCAGTTGACGGCAATATTCTGGTCCGCCACTTCCTTCCCCAATGATTTGGTAAAGGCAATCACCCCGGCCTTGGCGGCGCTGTAGGCGGAAGCATTCGGATTCCCCTCCTTGCCGGCAATCGACGCAACGTTAACGATCCGCCCATACTTTTGCCGAAGCATGAAAGGCACTACCGCCCGGCAACACAAAAATACTCCGATCAAATCCACTTCGATTATTTGCTTCCAGACGTCCACCGGATATTCCCAGGTCTTAAGGTCTGGGCCGGAAATCCCGGCGTTGGCAACCAGAATGTCGATCTTCCCGAATTTCTCCGCAGTCGCCGCCGCGGCTCCGCTGACGCTGGCAGCATCGGTCACATCGGTAGTAGCGGCATCAACAAAACCACCGCGGTCAAGCGCTTTGACAGCCGACGCGAGCAACGCTTCATCGCGATCCCAAAGAGCTACAGAGGCGCCTGACGCCAGCAGGCGCTCCGCCACCGCAAACCCAATGCCTTGCGCTCCCCCGGTCACCACAGCATGACGATTTTGAAGATCGATCCGGTTCATCTCTTATTTTTTCTTTCTGAGGTTTTCTCCTGCCTGGCCTGGTCAGGAACATCTCCAGCTTCAGGCTGATCCAGGGCACCCGTTCGGATAGTAATGAGCAACCGGGCCCGTGTAAACTCAACTCCGTAAACCGAACCGTTGCATTGCTTCTCAGACAGCCTTCCAGACGGTGGTGCGCAGAGTTAGGGCAGCTTCGCTGAGGCAAGGTTATAGAACATCGGTCCTTCGGGCCGCGTGCAGCTACATTTCCCCGGGAGATTCTTCATGAAACGCGTCTGCTTTATCCTGCAGGTAAGGCCTGACCGCCTCGATGAGTACAAGGCGCGTCACCGGACAGTCTGGCCCGAAATGCTGGCAGCTCTGCGCGAGACCGGCTGGCACAATTATTCCCTGTTTCTGCGGCCTGACGGCCTTCTCGTCGGATATCTCGAAACCGAGGATTTCGCGCGGGCGCGCGCCGGAATGGCAAAACGCGAAGTCAATGAACGCTGGCAGCGCGAAATGGCCGGTTTCTTCGTGCAGCCCGCAGGCGTCCTCCCCGATCGCGCCATGGAACCGCTGGAAGAAGTTTTTCACCTCTAGCCACGATGCATGGGGACATGCCGACTTCGATTACAAGGCCTCTACTTGGCGGGTGGCGGCGCACTCCCTGGCTGCTTCACCATCTCCACATCAATCGTGATGGTCACTTCGTCCCCAGCCGCGCCCGGCATGGAGGTCATTCCAAAATCCTGACGATTGATCTTTGTAATCGCGGAGGCGCCCATGTGCTCATTTCCTCGCGGATCCTTCATCGCGGGAGTCGGGCCGTCCACATCCAGCACGACCTCTTTTGTAACTCCGTGGAGCGTCAGGTCGCCAGTCACCTTCAACTTTCCGGCCCCGGCTGTCTCAATCTTCTTTGATTTGAAAGTGATCGTGGGATATTTCGCGGTGTCGAGAAAGTGGGCGCTGCGCACGTCGTTGTCGCGCATCTCGACGCGCGTGTCTACCGATGCCGCATCGATGGTTATGTCGAGCGATGATTTGCCCGGATCGGTAGCGGAATACTGGACGTCGCCGGTGACCCTGGTAAATGTTCCACGAACCGTTGATATCCCCATATGGCGCACCGCGAACTGCGCCGCTGAGTGGGGAGGATCCAGTCGCCACGCTTCAGTCTGCGCCGCCAACTGAGAATTGCCGATGGTGAGCAGACCAGCCAGGGTCCATGCGCACAGCGTAAGCCCCACGAATCGTTTCTGCATCATTTCGCACCTCTCCATTTTCCTGAGCTGACTCCAGATTAGTTGCAGAATCGTACAGGCTCAAACGCGCTGCTGTAAAGCTGGGCCGGTCTGAGAGTTCACGCCTTTGTGGTGTTACACTTTCGAAATCCCCAATGAGGAGCACTCTGCATGGCTGAGAAAGCGGAAGTCCGTCACACCTTGAACGAACAGCAAGCGCGCCAGCTTGCGACCGTCACCAAGACGGTTCCCATGATGCAGGCGATCACGCCGCGCTGGCTGGTCAACTTCCTGCAATGGGTTCCGGTGGAAGCAGGTACGTATCGCGTTAACAAGGTTGTGCCGACGCGCCCCGGCAGCCGCACCATCGAATGCAGCCCCGATGACGACGTCGATCTGCCCGAAATCTATGTCGACTATGAAGAGAAGCCCCGCGAATACACGCTCAGCGCGGTGACCACCGTCCTTGACCTGCAGACTCGTATCTCCGACATGTACCGCAGTCCCCACGATCAGATTAAAGAACAGCTCCGTCTCATTATCGAGAAGGTGAAGGAGCGCCAGGAAAGCGAACTGATCAACAACACCGAATATGGGCTGCTCAATAACGTGGACGAATCCATGCGGATTAAAACGAGAAAAGGGGCGCCCACGCCTGACGACCTGGATGAACTGATCTCCAAAGTGTGGAAGGAGCCGGCCTTTTTCCTGGCGCATCCGCGGGCAATTGCCGCTTTCGGGCGCGAATGCACGCGCCGCGGCGTGCCGCCGCCGACCGTAAGCATCTTCGGCTGTCCTTTCCTGACCTGGCGCGGATTGCCTCTGGTGCCTTCCGACAAGGTCGCGATCAAAGCGGAAAAGACGAACATTCTGCTGGTGCGAACGGGAGAGAAAAAGCAAGGCGTAGTCGGCCTGTTCCAGCCCGGAATTCCCGGCGAGGTATCCCCGAGCCTGTCGGTCCGGTTTATGGGGATCAACCATAAGGCCATCGCTTCCTACCTGATCTCGCTCTATTGCTCGCTGGCAATTCTCACGGAAGACGCTCTCGGCGTGCTCGAGAACGTCAGCGTGGACCAATATCATGAGTACAAGTGATCCGGCGTCGGCGGAAAGATCAATGCCGGCCTCAACCGAAACTTCATATGAACTGACTGGCGACCGCCTGTCCGCCGCCATGGCTTCGCTGCCTGATCCCGCAGCGATCGCCCGGCTGGCCAACGAGTTCTTCGCAGCGCTGCCTGTGGGCGCGGGCGGCCCCGCTCGCGCCACCACCGGCGATGTGTCCGCAGTCTCGCCGGATGTTCTGACTCTCCCGAATGTCACCAATCCAGCCGCTCAGACACCTGGCATTCAGTATCCGGATCCGCAGAATCCGAACATTCCAACTCCCGGAATTCAGGGACCGGGTGTTCAAGCGGACCCGCCGGCATTCGCCCCAAAGACTCCCGGCCCGGCACCATCATTTGAAGTTCCTGGCACTACCGGCTACTTTCTGGATAGAACTTCGCCGCTCAACGCGACTCCGTCATTTCCGGCGCTGAATGATGCATTCTCCTTCCCCGGCGTGCCGGGCGCACAGCCGGTCCCGGGCATTCCAGCGTTCGCGTCGTCAATTCCGGGCGCACCTTTGACCGAGGCCGATCTGCGAGCGATCCCTGCTTCGCTTACGGACGCGCCGTCATTCGCGCCAGGTGTCACGAATTCTTCCGGCACCCCTGTTCCCGGATTCTCTGCTTACTTTCTCGAGCGAGAGAATGCAGTGCCACTGACTGCCATGCCCTCGTTCCCTGCGGCGTCGGAAATGTTTTCCCTGCCCGGTGTTCCCGGGGTGCAGTCGGTCCCCGGTGTTCCAGGCTTGCCGTCGTCTCCCCCCACCGATCTTCAAACCTTTCTGAGCTCGCCCTCAATTCCGGCAGTACCATTTTCGTCGGCGTACTTTCCCGGCGGAGAAAAACCCTCGGCAACTGCACCGCCGCCGCTTCGCCCGGAGTCACTGGAATTTCGTCCCGACGTTGTCCCTGACCTGGGGGTTTCGGCGCGCCCGTTCGACGCACATTTCATCCGGCGCGATTTCCCGATCCTGCAGGAGCGCGTAAACGGACGACCTCTGGTTTGGCTCGACAACGCAGCCACAACTCAGAAGCCCAATGCCGTAATCGATCGCGTCTCATCTTTTTACCGGCACGAGAACTCCAACATCCACCGCGCCGCCCATGCCCTCGCGGCGAGAGCCACCGATGCCTACGAGGGCGCACGCGAGAAGGTGCGGCGTTTTCTGAATGCCGCCTCCGCCCGTGAAATCGTCTTTGTTCGCGGCGCCACTGAAGGTATCAATCTGGTCGCCAGGAGCTGGGGTCACCGCAACGTTGAAAAAGACGACGAGATCGTCATCACCTGGCTCGAACATCACGCAAACATTGTTCCCTGGCAGCAATTGTGCTCGGAAAAGGGTGCCAGGCTTCGCGTAGCGCCGGTAAACGACCGCGGCGAGGTCATCCTCGAAGAATATGAAAAGCTCCTGGGCCCGCGCACCCGAATCGTCGCTTTCAGCCAGGTATCGAATGCGCTGGGAACCATCACGCCAGCCCGGCAGATGATTGAAATGGCACATCGCCACGGCGTCCGTGTGCTGGTGGATGGCGCGCAATCCATCGCGCATATGGGAGTGGACGTACAACTCCTCGACTGCGATTTCTTCGTCTTCTCCGGCCACAAGATCTTCGCGCCCACCGGCATCGGCGTGGTTTTTGGCAAGGGCGACATCCTCGACCACACTCCGCCATGGCAGGGCGGTGGCAGCATGATCGTGGACGTAACTTTTGAGAAGACTGTATACAACGTTCCGCCAGCGCGTTTCGAAGCGGGCACAGGGAACATTGCCGACGCGGTGGGTCTGGGCGCCGCCCTCGACTATCTCGAACAGATCGGTATGGAGAATATTTCCCGCTACGAGCACGACCTGCTGGCCTACGCAACCAGGGGGCTGCTCACCGTGCCGGGGCTGCATCTGATCGGCACCGCAAAAGACAAGGCCAGTGTCCTCTCCTTCGTTCTCGATGGTTTCCGCACCGAGGATGTCGGCAAGGTGCTGAACCAGGAAGGTATCGCGGTGCGGGCGGGACATCATTGCGCACAACCAATCCTGCGCCGGTTCGGCCTCGAAACCACGGTCCGCCCGTCCCTGGCGCTGTATAACACCTGCGAAGATGTCGATGCCCTGGTATCCGCCCTGCTCCGCATCCAAGCCGGACACGGCGGCCTTTAGAACCTCTTTTCCCGGTTACCTTCCCGCGTCCCTCACCCGAAGGTTCCTTGTCTTATGTCTAGTAATATGATAGACATTATAGCGTTATTGATAGTTCGGGATCTCGCATGCAAATCAGCCCCGGCCGCGCCCAGGAATTCACCGTCGCCGTCATCGGCGGGGGTTTCAGCGGAACAATCCTCGCGGCTCAACTGGTTCGCCATACCGACCCTTCCTTTTCCATCGTCGTCATCGAAAAATCAGGCTTGCCAGGACGCGGCGCGGCTTACGGCACCGATTGCAATGCTCACCTGCTGAATGTTCCGGCGAAAGACATGAGCGGGTTTTCCGATGACCCCGGCCATTTCCTGCGCTGGGCAAAATCGAACTATGACCGGGAAACCGAAGGCTGCAGTTTTCTGCCCCGCAGGCAATATGGCCGCTACCTGGGAACTATCTTCAGCGAAGCTGTGCTGGCAGGAGGACGACGGCGGGTACATTGGAAAAGAGACGAAGCCCGAAACCTTTCAGCCACGGAGGATGGCAAAACCGAGATTCGTATGCGAAGCGGGACTCGGATTGTGGCAGAGAAAGTCGTGCTCGCGCTGGGGAATTTTCTCTCCAATGATCCTTCACTTCCCGGAAAGGATTCTGCGGATCAGGCTGCCAATGCATATTTTTCGAATCCGTGGTCGGATGCGACCTACGAAGGCGCAGACCATCTCAGCAGTGTTTTATTGCTGGGATCCGGCCTCAGCAGTGTGGATGTAGCCGTGAAGCTTCGTGAACGGGGATTCACAGGCACAATCCACATTCTTTCGCGACGCGGCCTTTTGCCACAAACGCACAAACATCACCGCCCCTGGCCGGCATTCTGGAACCAAAACTCTCCCAGGTCCATACGTGGACTGGTTCGTTTGGCGCGCACCCAGGTATGCGAAGCCGAGAAGCGAGGGCTCGACTGGCGGGGAGTCGTCAACAGCCTGAGAGAGGCAACACCGCAGATCTGGCAATCTCTCACCGATACGGAGAAGGCCCGGTTCTTGCGCCACGTCCAGCCTTACTGGGACATCCATCGTCATCGTGCCGCTCCCGAGATTGCTCAATTCATTGACGCCCAAAGATCGAATGGACAAATTCGGGTTCAGGCCGGGAGGATTACAAACTACCGGGAACTCGAGCCTGGAATTGAGATCACCTATCGCAGGCGCAGTAGCGGTGAAGAGGTTTCGGTTTTTGCTAATCGGGTTATCAATTGCACCGCTCCCGAAACCGACTGCACCCGTTTGCAACAACCCCTGATCTCTGGTCTGCTCGCCAGTGGCATGGTGCGACCGGGCCCGCTCTCTGTTGGCCTCGATACTTCAGCCGACGGCGCGCTCATCGACAAGGGTGGACTGACCTCGGACTCGCTATATGCGGTCGGGCCTCTGAGAAAAGGCAATCTTTGGGAGAGTACAGCAGTGCCGGAAATTCGAGACCAGGTGCACCAACTCGTCCCGGTCCTGGCTGGTCAAAGCGGAACAACACATTCGATTGCTGTTCATCCACTGCGGGCAGAACAGCTTGCCAGGCCGTAAGGGCCTCGCTGGGACCAGTTTTTCTATGGATTTTTTGTCCGCCGATGAAAGGCCTTTGCAGCTATGCTCCCTGGGTAATGATTAACGGCCAAGCCCGGTCTGCACCACGCGGATACAGTTTCCGCAACATTGTTTGTTGTTGTTGCTGACGCGCGTGTCGGTGTCATCAGGGGCTTAGGCTGGAACGTATCCTTACAGGTTCCGGAAAGGCTCATGATTGATCACGATCATGGGCCTTCTTTCTTTGCGTGCCCGAAAATACAAACTTTGAAAGGGGTTTCTTATGAGCCAGATTCTGAATGAAGTACTCGAGGCGAATCGTAAATACAGTTCCGAATTTGCGCAAGGAGGAAAGCTGGGAATGCCGCCGGCGCGCCGCTTCGCGATTTTGACATGCATGGACGCCCGCCTTGACCCGGCAAAGTACGCGGGGCTGGCTGAAGGCGATGCCCACGTGATCCGGAATGCGGGCGGACGCGCCAGCGACGATGCGATTCGGTCCCTGGTCATCAGCTACAAACTGCTCGGTACCCGGGAGTTTTTCGTTATTCACCATACCGACTGCGGAATGCAGTTCTTCACCAGCGAGATCATGCGTGGACTGCTGGCCTCCAGTTTGGAGACCGCCGACTTAACGCCGCAGGGGTTTCGCGATGTGGGCCGCGGACCTGGCTCACGCGAGGGCGAATATATCGACTGGCTGACCATCACGGATCAACAGCAGGCGGTGATTGATGATGTCCAACGCATTCGTAATCATCCGCTCGTGCCCAAATCGATTCCTGTGCACGGCTATATCTACGATGTGCACTCTGGAAAATTGATCGAGGTTCAGGCTCAGGAAAAGGCAGCCTGAATAAGGCTGCCAGAGTGGCTCAGGGCGAAACTCAGGGCGTGTCCTGCGCCCTGGCAGCCTTTAACGGGAGCGCTTCTTTTTCTGTGACCGCATTCGGTCGAGCGCAATCAGTGTGCTGACCCAGAGAGTTGCAGTGAGGTATCCCGCAATCACATCGCTCGGATAGTGCACCCCCAGATAGACTCGCGAGAATCCGATGGCGGCTACGAGAATCGCAGCCGCCAGCCAAATCAGAATCTGCTCAAGGCGGGATTTGATGCGATCCATCAGCAGTCCCGCCAGCATTCCATAAAAGCAGAACGAAAACAGCGCATGACCGCTGGGAAAGCTGTAGGTGCGTGGCAAAGCGACAAAAAATGGGGCAGGCCGTGGACGGTGAAAAGCATACTTGAGAGTCAAGTCCAGCACCAGGGCGCCTAATATGTTAACCACCAGCCAAAGCGTGGCGCGCTTCCAGCGAAAGTGAAGGAATAACAACAGCGACACCACTGCGGCAATCGTCAGCCCGTCTCCGCCCACGAAAGAGATTGCGATCATCGCCCTGGTCAACCCGGGAGAAGCGTATTCGTGTATCCGCATTCGCACGAATTGGTCGAATTGCTCCGTCCGGTCATGAGAAACATTTTCGGCAATCCAGGCAAACAGAAAAAGCGAAAGCACGGCCACTCCCAGACTGATGAGAGTGACCGTCTCGAGCACTGGGGGTGACTGCGGAGCTGTCTCTGCTTCGGGAAGGCGCGAGTTTTCTTTCCCCGTCATTTTCTTCGCCTCGCGGTCGCCTCTGCCGGCGACGATGTGTATTCCGCGATGAGCGCATCCAGCTTGTCCAGCAATGCAGAATTCCCCTTGCGTGGATAGGCCCTTAACCGTTCGTTGTAACGCGACAGATTGTAGAGGAAGGCTTCGATCCGCTCCTTATTCAGCTCCTCCCAACAGGTTCCATATCCCAGTTTGTCGAGCCAATATGCGTTGAAGATCTGTTCGAATTGATGCTTGATCGGAATTGCCAAATAAGGCTTTCCCAGGTGCAGCGCCTCTGTCATCAACGAGAATCCGGCATTTGCGACAATCGCTTTGGCTACGATCAAGTCCTGCAGAAATTTATCGACGCCCGGCTTCTTGTAGAGAATGTTTCCAATCTGTCCTTCCCGGCCAAAACCGTAGGCCACAAACGAGCCGTGCACCGTCCTCAACAGCTTCGCCAGGGCAGGCGCCGGCGATGTTACGTAAACCAGAACATGCTCTCCACTCTTCGGATCTGCCTTCAGGATCTGTTCACGAAGAATCGGTGGAAACACGAAGGTACGCGGCTGGGTAATTTTTGATTTGAAAAACGAGGTAACCAGATACGTATCCGCCCGCGGCGTCATGATCCGTGTCACCAGCTTCGCGAGCGCAGCGTCCCGCCGGTATTCTTTCGGATATGAAACCTCCGTGTTTGTCAGGCAGTGCTGGTTGTCGATGGAAATCACCGGCAGGCGTTTGCGGTGGCCGAGATGACAGCTCAGAGGCTCGAAGTCAGTGATGACAAGGTCGATCTTCCACTTGTCAGCCAGGTCGGACAACTGTGCGCTGCTTCGGGCTCGTTTCCGCACCGCCATCAGATTGCTGGTGATGGTGCGCCGGTAACGGACCTGATTATTTACGTAGGCAAGTCGCAGGCCATAGACTTCCGTCACCTCGAAGCGCTCCTGAAGATTACGCAGGCCTCGATCAAACGAAACCACCTGAAGCCTGTGCCCCCTGGCCTGCAAATGAGACAGCACTTCCAGGGCCCTGGTGGAATGGCCCGAACCCTCGCCGTTCACTCCATAAAGTATGTTGGCCATAAGCTTTCGAAGTATAGCGCGTGGCTTGCAACTGCCTGTGTGATGGGGACATCTTTCTCCCCCTAATATCTTCCTACTATTGCTCTGCAAACTTTCCGACAGTAGATTTCTCCGCAACTGTTGGGCGGTTCTCTGTCCTTCCCGGACGATGGCGAGCACGGCCTTTCTATCTTTACCCTGTGGGGGTGCGGTCTTGCGTAAATCGCTTTTACTGTTCAGTCTTTGGTTCCTTCCCGCCGTGATGTTCGCCCAAAGCAACTATTCGGTTCTGAGTGGTACCTTGCTCGATCCCCAGGGACGCCAGATCGCCGGGGCAGAAGTGCAGATCATATCCCTGAGCACGCGCGCCGAACGCCGTGTGAACAGCAACCAACAGGGGATGTTTCAGGTTCCCGCCTTACTTCCTGGCGAGTATGAGCTGACCGTGCGAGCCTCGGGATTCGCCCCCCTGACTCGAAATCTGCAGCTCGAAGTGGGCCAGCAACTTTCCCTCGACCTCACGCTTGGCGTGGCTGGAGCCAGGGACGTAGTGGACGTCGGCGCCCAGATCCCGGCGGTGCATACCACCGATGCTTCCGTGGGCGAGGTGGTCGAGCCTGTTTCCATCAAGGAGCTTCCTCTCAACGGCCGAATGCTGATTGACCTGGTACTGACAGTTCCCGGCGCACACGAAGGCCACGGCGCCCAAACCGGCAACATGAACCCGCTGTATTGGCGGCCTGGTCAGCGATCCGCGGTAAGCATCGGCGGCAACCGGCCCAACGCTAACTATTTTCTGCTCGACGGTGCGACCAATACAGACCCGACATTCAACACTCTCAACCTGAGTCCGTCTCCCGATGCGGTGCAGGAGTTCAAAGTACAAACCGGCAGTTACTCTGCCGAAATGGGAGGTGCCGGCGGAGGGCAGATCAACATTGTGACTCGCTCCGGTTCCAACAAATTTCATGGCACCGCCTACGAGTTCCTGCGCAATGGAGCGCTCGACGCAACCACCTTTGACTCGATGGGCAACAACCACCTGGTGCAGAATAACTTTGGCGCTTCTCTGGGCGGACCCATCGGGCACTCCAAGACCTTCTTCTTCGTGAACTACGAGGGCTTTCGCCATGCCATGGCCCACACCATGATTGACACGGTGCCTACGCTGGCAGAAATTAATGGAGACTTCACCCAGAGCGGGATCAACATCTACAACCCTGCCAGCTCACATCCCAATCCTGCGTTTGATCCCACCCGGCCAGTCAGCCCGGGCAACCCACAGGTTATTCGCGACCAGTTTCAGGACAACGGCGTCAACAACGTTATCCCGGCAAACCTGATCAACCCTGTGGCCCAGGAATTCCTGATGAATCACGTGCCCATGCCCAACGCTGACATGATGATGGACATGGGTACGATGCCTTGTGGCAGCGCCATGATGGGCGCGCCGACCGTGGTCGGGGCCGGCACCGATTGCAATAATTACGTGGACGTCAGAAACGAATACCACGTCAACGACCAGGGCACGATTCGCATCGACCACATGTTCGAGCGGGGCGACAGCGTGACGGGACGCTACTCGCTAAGTGGCGAACACGGCTTTACTCCCGGTGAAATGGTTGCCGGCCTGGGTTCCCTGCTTCCGGGTTTTGGTTCCTTCCATGACAACTTCTCGCAGCAGGGCAGCATTGCCTGGAACCGGGTTATCAATCCCCGCATCCTCAATACCGCAAGTATTACAATTTCGCGGCTGGCAATGCACCGGTCCTCGGAAAACAGCGACAACAACGACATCGTTTCCGAGTTGGGAATTCAGGGTGTCGGCTTCGGCGGCCAGGGAGCCTTTGGGGCGCCCTTCTTCAATGTGCAGGGCTTCTCCCCCATGGGTGACAACTACGCGGCCACTCCCATGAAGGCCTGGGACACCGTCATTGAAGGCCGCGATGTACTCAGCTGGCAGCGTGGGCGCCACAGCCTGAAGTTCGGTGGAAGCTACCGCGACTACATCTGGCCGATGTGGGGATTTTTCCAGAACCGCGGCTACTATCAATTCACCAACGGCTTTACTACGCAGACCGCCACCAACGATGGCACCGGTTCAGCGCTGGCCAGCTTCCTGCTCGGCTTACCCGCTGTGAAACAGCGCCAGGCCGGAATCCCGCAAATGCAGCTCCGGCAATGGTACGTGGACGGCTTCGCTCAGGACAGCTTTCAGCTGTCTCACACCACCACCATCGAGATCGGACTCCGCTACGAATACATGAACCCTCTGGTGGACATCACCTATCCGAATTCGAACCTGACTTTCGACAACGGAACTCCGGCTGCGTTTATAGGCGCGCAAAACGGCTATCCCCAGGGCCTGAAATATCCGAACACCCGTAACTTCGCCCCGCGTTTCGGAATTTCACAGGCCATCCCGAGGTTCGGGCTCGTAGTGCATTCGGCGTTCGGAATTTTCTTTACGCCCGTGGACATGAATACGTGGTGCAACCAGCGTCACAACGTTCCTTATGTATTCCCGGAAACGCAGCAGAGCGACAACTTCACTCCCGCGGCGGGCATTGTCGCTTCCCACTTCAACTTCGGGGCTCCTGTGCTGGGACAAACCACAGTCAGTTTCACAGCTCTGGATCCCAGAGCCCCTTCGCAATACATCGAGCAGTGGAGCTTTTCAGTAGAAAAAAGCCTGGGCCGGCAGACGACTCTCGAGGCGGGATATCTGGGTTCACACGGAGTGCATCTGCAGCGCGCCCACCTCATAAACAATGCGCCGCCCGGACCCGGAGCCATCGGTCCGCGTCGCCCGTTCCTGCGCATCAGCTTTGTCCCTGACACCGTGCTGCCCGATAACATCGTTTACACTCCGCCGGCGGCTGGCTGCCCCAACGGGACCATCTGCTTCCCCGTCAGCACCATCAACCTGCTGGAAAACACCGCACAAAGCTGGTACGACGCCGGGTATGTCAACGTTCGCCGGCGCTACGCACGCGGTCTTACTTTCCTGGCGAACTACACCTGGTCGAAAAACCTGAGCGATGCGCCTGATTTCCGTTCTCCGATGTTCGAGTCGTCGATTCCGCAAAACAATAACGACCTGGCAGCCGAGAAGGGACCGGGGTGTGACGTTAGGCACCGTTTCGCGTTGAGCGCGGTATACAACCTGCCGGGATGGAAGCACTCCGGCGTGGCTCGACATGGTCACGAGGAACTGGCAGGTATCCACCGTATACCAAGTGCAAACCGGCTTCCCGTTCACGATTTCGGTGTTCGGGGACACCGCTAACTCCGGCACCGTGCTGGGTGAGAACCCGATTCGCGCCAATGTGACCGGCCAACCCGTGTTTCCGTCCGGCACTCAGACGGCGACGGCATGGCTCAACACGGCAGCATTCGCCGCTCCACCGGCGTTTACCTTTGGCAATGCGGGCCGCAATTCGGTCTATGGGCCGGGACTGCAAACTCTGGACTTCGCGGTAGCCCGCAGTTTCGCACTCACCGAGGCTACGCGGTTCCAGTTCCGGGCCGAGTTTTTCAACTCGCTCAACCACACCAACCTGGGGATGCCGGACCGCTTTGTAAACACGCCGCAGTTCGGCACGATCACAGAAGCTGCTACCCCCGGCCGTGAAATCCAGTTGAGCGCGAGACTGTCATTCTAGGGGTGGTGAAGCCGCAGTGGGTAGCAGAGGAAATCCTTTTGCAGACGATTGACCCCTAGTATTAATATGCTATTGACCTTGGGCAGGCCGGGTGTGAGCATTGTTTGTTGTTTGGCTTTGCGGTGCTCACGACGGAGGGGGCTTTACGTCTGTTTCAACTCCAAGCATTGGAAGCATTCCGGTTACGCCCGCGGCGGAGCCCAGCTTTTACGAGAAGCTGAACACCCGGTGGCACGAGCGTGCGCTTGCAGGGCTTCATGTTGGTTGTGCTCGCACATTGGGGCGAGCATCTGGTCCAGGCTTACCAGATTTACGTCATGGGATGGCCGCGCCCGAAAGCCAATGGCATTCTTGGATTGTGGTATCCCTGGCTGATCCAGTCCGAAACCCTGCACTACGGCTACGCCCTGGTCATGCTCATCGGCCTTTGGGTGCTTCGCAAAGGATTCACTGGCGTTTCGCGGAAGTGGTGGACGGCAGCCCTGGTGATCCAGTTCTGGCATCACATCGAGCATTTCCTCCTGATCTGGCAGGCCACGTTCCACCACAATTTCTGGGGCAAGCCGGTGCCGTGCAGCGTTTTGCAACTGGTCTTTCCACGCGTGGAACTCCATCTCTTCTACAACTCGATCGTCTTCATCCCCATGGTGATCGGCATGTACTACCACATGTTTCCACCAGAGAGTGAACAGGGGAAGATGGCCTGTACCTGCGAATGGGGCCATAAGCCTCCATGCAAGCCGCTTGATTCCGAATGGGTTGCGAAAGCTACTGCGTATTCGCCCTCACTGTGGCGGTTCTCGACCGGCTGCTCCCAGGCCATCGGACTCGTCGCAAACGGTCACGATTGAGCACGAGATCTCTCCCGAGCCCGCGCGGATCGGTCCGGTCGTCATAACCCTGCGGCTCGCCGATTCTGTAGCGAAAGCAGTCACGGGAGCGCACATCACGCTGGAAGGCTGACATGTCGCACGCCGGTATGGCCCCCGTCTTCGGAGAAGCGACGGAAATCGAGCCCGGCCGCTATCAGGCGCGCCTTACGTTCGAGATGGCCGGGGGATTGGGTTATCCTGCTCCATGTCACACATGCCCGGCGGGCGAAAAGCTGGAACGCCAGATCGACGTCAGGGGCGTCCGGACCAAACAGGCAAGCTGTTGAATGGTTGTGGCTCACTCTCAAACTGCACCCGGGCGTCATGCTGATCGCGCGAAGCATCTGCGCGGAGCGGACAGGCGGTCTGGCCGTGCCCGGTGCGATGCGCGCAGGATCCTTCGGGACTGAAGTCCCTAGGGATGACTGCCATTTTTGGCTATTTACTTTCAAATTGAGCCACTACCTGTTGAATCCATCATCCATCCCGGCCCTGGAAGACTCCAGAATCTCTGCCCTTTGACTTGATGCGAAGTTCCTGGACTGGGTCACCTGCTCCGCTGGCGTTATGCGCGTCCTCTGTTACAGGCTCCCCTGCTGATCGTCAGCGTGGTGATGATCCTGCACGGACTGTTCGGGCCGACTCTGGCCCCAAAGAATCTGGCGACAACGCTCAGCTGGCTTCACTTTCGCGGCGTGCTGGTGCTGGTCCTGCTCTGCGCGGGGAATTTTTTCTGTCTGGCCTGCCCTTTCATGCTGGTACGCCAGGCGGCGCGGCGCATCTTCAAGCCTCGGTTCGACTGGCCGCGGGCGCTGCGCAACAAGTGGCTTTCGGTCGCCCTGTTCGTCTTGATCCTGTTTGCCTACGAACTGTTCGACCTCTGGTCCTCGCCGTGGTGGACCGCCTGGCTGATCATTGCTTACTTCCTGACGTGTCCTCGTCGTGGACGGTTTTTTCAAGCACGCTTCGTTCTGCAAGTTTGTTTGTCCCATCGGGCAGTTCAACTTTGTGGCCTCGACGCTTTCTCCGTTCGAGGTGAAGGTGCGTGATCAGGATGTGTGCACCAGTTGCCATACCCAGGATTGCATTCGCGGCCGGCGCGAGCCGGTCTCAGACCTGGTGGTGATTCGCGGCTGTGAGTTGGCGTTGTTTCAGCCACGCAAAGGTCGGCAACATGGATTGCACCTTCTGCCTGGATTGCGTTCATGCCTGCCCGCACGACAATGTCGGCATCCTGAGCCGGCTGCCCGGAACCGAGTTGCTGACCGATCCCATCCGCTCCGGGATCGGTTATTTTTCCCGCCGCAAGGACTCGCCGCGCTGGCCATTGTCTTCACCTTTGGCGCGCTGCTGAACGCCTTTGGCATGGTGAGTCCTGTCTACGCGGTGGAAGGATGGCTGGGCAGAATGCTGCACGTGAGTCACGAGGCACCGGTGCTGGGCATGATCTTTGCGTTCTTTCTGATTCTGGAACCGGTGCTGCTGTTGGGACTGGCGGCCTGGTTGACGCTGGCTTTGGGCAGGCACCCAGCGCGCGTTGCTTCCGCTGATGGTGCGATACACGTACGGTCTGGTGCCCATGGGCTTCGGAATGTGGCTGGCCCACTACGGATTTCATTTTTTGACCGGACTCTACACCATCATTCCCGTGACCCAGAGCGCGCTTGGCGAGCCTGGGAATGGCCGCTTCTCGGCGAGCCGCGCTGGACCCTGACTGGTCTTGCCGCCTCACATCGTGCTGGTGATCGAGATCGGGTTTCTTCTTCTCGGGTTGGCGGGGTCGTTGATGGTGAGCTATGGCCTGGCGGAAGACGACTCGCCGCACAAGCCGATGCTGGCATTTATCCCATGGGCTACGGTCAGCCTGATTCTTTGGACCGCATCGATGTGGCTGATGTTCCAGCCCATGGAAATGCGCGCCACCATGATGACCGGATAGATGAGGGATAAGAGAGGTCCGTGTGGAGCGCCCTCGCCCGCCGCCTTTGAAGTGACTGATCTTCGGGTTGACGTGCGGTTATGTGGCTGAGCGTTGTGACCGAGCGCATGACAAAACGCCAAATTTCGCGGGGAAAATTTCGCTTCGGCCTTGCAGTCGGCGCTCTGGCTCGTTGTTCCCGCGTCCGCCAGGGCCCACAACGGCCCGCCGTTCCCCATCATTGAGAATCACAGGGTCGGCCCTTGCGTCATTTCTCTCTGGACTCATCCCGACGTAGGCACGGGAACATTCTTTGTGTTTGTGGACCCGCTCCCGGGAGAACGCGTTCCCAAGGATCTCAAGATTCAGATCGGGGTTCAGCCGGAGAGTGGACGTCTGCCCGAGGTTGTCTATCCAGCCGACCCAGGACGACAGTGGCGGCCAGTTACAATACAAGGCCGCCGTGGAGTTTGATCGCGACGAGTTTTGGCGAGTACGACTTGTCCTCGAAAGTTCGCAGGGCCGCGGAGAGGAATTCTCGCGGGTGGAAGCAACTCCCGTAGGTTTCGGAAAATGGGATTTGCTGTTTTTTCTGTTACCTTTCTTGCTGATTGCGTTCCTGTGGCTTCGCGGCATGTCACGCCGGCGAAATCGGATGAAGAAGTCTACAGGCCGCATAGATGTCGCAGCCGCGAAGCGGCGCAAGATTGCAGCCCACGGCGTGAGCGTGGATAGCGACTTACGAATGGCCAGCCCCGAAGGGGCGAAAGAGTCGTTTGCAGGGGAACGAAAGAGAACTTGATGCCTGAGGATCGTCAACCAGTCGAATTGCTTTCTCCACGGCAGATCGAAGTGCTCGATCTGCAGAGTGGATGCGGGCAAAGTTTCGCCACGTGCTCGCACTTTCCCTGTTGGGAGCCGTTGTCGCAACTTCTCCGGGATGTAAATCGAGCCCCAAACTTCCCGACAAATCCTCCAAGGAATATGGCGATGTGGTTTCCGCTTTCTACGTCGGCCTGGCGGCGCTGCAGGTCGGCGACGACGTGCACGCCGACAGCCGGCTCTCGGAGGTGACTCGGCTTGTGCCCGGCGAGCCTGCCGGATGGGCCAACTGGGGAATCCTCGCTCTGCGCCAGAGAAACTATGACGCGGCCGGCACAACGGCTGGAGCAGTGCTCGCGATCTGGCCCCGAAGAACGACCACATCTATGGATCTGTTGGGAATTCTCGAAAGCCAACGCGGCAATTCCGCCCAGGCGATCGCCGATTTGCGCAAAGCAGCCGATCTGAATCCGCAGAACCTGCGGGCAATCTACCAGCTAGCCGAGGAAACCGAACGGCAGGGCGCAGCCAACAGCGATTCCGAATTTCAGGAGCTTATCCAGAAAATTCTCGCGGCCCAGCCGGACAATCTGGCAGCGCTTCTGGAATTGAGCCGTATTGCCGCAAAACGCGGCGATGCCGCCACTCTCAAGTCCGCCGTAGCTCAAATCAGCGCCCGCTCGTCTGCGTGGCCTCCGGAAGTACAGCATCAGCTGGCGGTGGTGCAATCTGCCGCCGCAGGTCCGGACCTCCACGTCGCAGCGACCCAGACCACATTTCTGCGCAACGTGCTGGTACGGGTGCCCGAATACCGTCTCAGTCTCAAGTCCATCAAAGCCGCACCCGGAGAAGAAGCCGAACCGTTCACTCACTTTCTGCGTTTGGAATCCCCTGTCTTCAAGCCAGCGGCGGCGGACACGTCACTCGCATTCAATCCTCAACCTGTTGCCAACCTCAGCAGCGGTCATTGGAACTGGATTGGAGCGATTCCGCTCGGAAGTGCGGGCACGCCTGCTGTCGCCGAGGCGAATGGCCGCGAGGTGCAGCTGTCCAGTGGCGCAACCCTTCCCTTCCCGGGTGGCGCTTCCAGTGCGCCGCCGCAGCCCGAGGGAATTGTTCCGCTCGACTTCAATTACGATTTCAAGACCGACCTGGTTCTTGCCGGCACCGGCGGAGTGCGATTGTTCGTGCAGGACAGTCCGAGTTCGTTCCGCGACGTAACGGCTCAATCCAAGCTTTCGAAGTCCGTCACCAACGCGCCTTACACCGGGGCGTGGGCCGTCGATATCGAAGCCGATGGCGATCTGGATATCGTGCTCGGGGCCAGCACCGGCGTCCCTGCCGTTCTGAGAAACAACGGGGATGGCACATTTCTCGACGATCCATCCCTTTGTTGGAGTTTCTGGCATGCGCGGCTTTTCCTGGGCCGATCTCGATGGCGACGGCAATCCCGACGCTGCCATCATTGACGGAAACGGCAACCTTCATGTCTTTATGAACGAGCGCCAGGGACAGTTCCGCGAGCGGTCGCTACCCGCCAATTTCCCGATGGTGAAGGCGATTGCAACCGCGGACACCAATAACGACGGCATTCTCGACCTGCTGGCCGTACAAGCTGACGGCGCTATCATTCGCATTTCGGACAAGAACGAAGGACAAAGCTGGGAAACGGCGGAAATCGCCAGAGTGCCCGACGCAGCCAGCTATCTTGCCGGCGATGTAAGGCTGCGGATCGCCGATCTCGATAACAATGGGGCCCTCGATCTGATTTTGTCTCCCGCATCGCAGGTTCCCGGCAGGGCCACGCCCGGCGCTCTGATCTGGCTCGGCGATGCGCAGGAGAAATTCGTCGCTGTTGAAGCTGCCTGTGCCGGGCCTGGTTCTTGACGCTGCAGACCTGAGCGGCGATGGCCGACTTGATCTGCTGGGTCTGTCAGCGGACGGGCAGCCAGTACAGGCGATCAACTCGGGATCGAAGAACTATCACTGGCAAGTCGTACGGCCGCACGCGGCACAAGCCGTCGGTGATCAGCGCATCAATCCATTTGGCGTCGGCGGCGAAGTCGAAATCCGATCCGGGTTGCTCGTACAAAAGCAGCCGATCACTGGCCCGCAGATCCATTTCGGATTGGGCGAGCAGACGACCGCCGAGGTCGTGCGCGTCATCTGGCCGAACGGCACGGTGCGCGCCGAGTTTGGCGTGAAGGCCGACCAGGAAGTTGTTACCGAGCAACGGTTGAAAGCGTCGTGTCCCTTTCTGTTCGCATTCAATGGCAATCAAATGGAGTTCGTTAAGGACGCGGTTCCCTGGGGATCCGCCATCGGGCTGCGCATCAACACTCTGGGCTCGGCCAACATTGCAGCGACCGGAGAATGGTACAAAATCGGACGCGATCAACTCGTGCCCCATGACGGTTTCTATGACGTCCGCGTCACCGCCGAACTGTGGGAGGTCTACTACTACGACTACCTTGCTCTGATGACGGTTGATCATCCAGTCCGGGACCGAAATATTTGTTGACGAGCGCTTCGTAATCCCTCCCGCAAAGCTTGGCATTACAACGGTCGCCACTCCACACGACATTGCCCGCGCAATCGATGACAACGGGAAGGATGTCACCGAGATCGTCCGCAAGCTCGACGGAAATGCCCTGAGCAGTTTCGGACGCGGCCAGTTCCAGGGCCTGACTCGCGATCACTATCTTGAGGTTGACCTCGGTGACGACGCGCCCAGGAGTGGTCCTCTTTACCTGATCGCGCAGGGTTCGATTCACGACACAGAATCCTCGGTGAATGTTGCCATCACCCAGGGCAGCCGCTGGCACGCGCACGGTTTGAGCGTCGAAGTTCCTGACGGCCGCGGCGGCTGGGTCACGGCGCAAGACAATCTGGGCTTTCCCGCAGGGCGCAAGAAGACCGTCCTTTTCAATTTGACCGATATCTTTCGGCCCGGAACACCGCGCCGGGTGCGGCTGAGAACAAATCTGGAAATTTACTGGGACGCCATCCACTGGGCGCAGGGAGCGCCCGACGCACCGCTGAAGGAAGTCACATTGGATCCGGCGGTCGCCGATCTCCACTATCGCGGCTATTCGGTAATGCACATGCCCGTCGGCGTCGGTGCGCCGGAAGTGCCGGACTACAACCAGATTGAAGGGACCAAGCAGCACTGGCGCGACCTGATCGGCTACTACACACGCTACGGCGATATTCGCGAGCTGCTTACCAAAATTGACGACCGCTACGTGATCGTGAATTCCGGGGATGAAATGTCGTTGCGCTTTCCCGAACAGCCGCCGCCGCCCGCGGGCTGGGTGCGCGATTTTGTTATCAAAGGCGATGGCTGGATCAAGGACGGCGACTATAACTCGACCTTCTCGAAGACTGTGCTGCCTTTGCCCTATCACGCCAAGAATGAATACACCGTGCGGCCCGGTAAACTTGAAGATGAATGGGTGTATCGCCATCACCCAGAGGACTGGCAGACGTATCACACCCGCTACGTGACGCCGGACGTGTTCAGGAACAGCCTGCGGAGCGCCTCGCCCGGGAGTCAATCGGCCCAATGAGCGGAACCGGGATCACCAGAATTGTTGTCACCATCCTCTTCGCGGGACTGTTAATCACGCCGGTCGTGATGAAGCGAATTGCGGCACGGCGCGCTGAGGATCGATCGAAGATTGGCGCGGAAACCGCGGTGGCCCGCCACGGATTTAGTTTGCAGGAAGTTTCTAAAGCGGCGGGCATCAATTTTGTCCACCAGCCTCCCGCCCTCGATCCCAAACTTGATCCCATCATGCCTGAAGTCGCGTCCATGGGAGCATCCGTGTCGATCGTGGACTTCGACCGCGACGGCTGGTCTGACATTTACGTCTGCAACAGCGCCATCGGAAGCAGGAATGCTTTGTACCGCAACCAGAGGACGGCACTTTTAAAGACGTCGCACCCGAACTGGGAATCGCCGACGTCAATCAGGCTGGAACCGGAGTCTCGACTGGCGCGGTGTGGGGCGATTATGACAATGACGGTTACGACGATCTGTTCCTCATCAAATGGGGACGCCCGGAGTTGTTCCATAACGACGCTGGTCACGGATTCACCCGCGTAAGCGAGCAGGCGGGCCTGCCGCGCTGGATCAATGGCAACACAGCCATCTGGTTTGACTACGATGGCGATGGCCTCCTGGACCTGTTCGTCGGTGGCTATTATTCAGAAGACATTGATCTTTGGCACCTTACTACTACGCGCATCATGCCCGAGAGTTTCGAGTACGCCAGGAATGGTGGGCGCAAGTATCTGTTCCACAATCTGGGCAACGGCAAGTTTGAAGAAGTTGCCGAGAAGGTTGGAATCAACAGCCGCCGCTGGGCGCTGGCCGCCGCGGCCGCGGATCTCCGCGGCACCGGGCATCCCGATTTGTTTGTCGCCAATGACTACGGCGTGTCGGAACTTTACTTCAATGACGGCAAGCGCTTCCATGAAGTTGGGGAACAGACTGGCGTGGGCTTCGCTCCTAAAAGTGGCATGAATGCGGCCTTTGGCGATATCTTCAACCAGGGCAGATACGCCGTTTACGTTTCCAACATTTCGGAGGACGGCATCCTGATCCAGGGCAATAATTTATGGGTACCCAGAGAAGGAACGTCGGGTGATGCCATCAAGTACGACAATCTGGCACGCGATTTCGGCGTGGAACTCGGCGGATGGAGTTTCGGCGCCCAGTTTGGCGATCTGAACAATGACGGAACACTTGACCTCTATCTGACCAATGGCTATATCTCGCTGGACCGGAATCGCAGCTACTGGTATGACTTCTCGAAAGTAGCCGGGGGCAACAGCACGATCATTGGCGATGCCAGGAATTGGCCGGCTTTTGAGGGACGGAGCCTTTCGGGCTACCAGACCAAGCGCGTTTGGCTGAACGATGGCGCGGGCAAGTTTGTAGACGTCGCCCAGGCGGTTGGCGTGAAGGATACTTACGACGGCCGCGCCGTGGCGCTTGCGGACTTGTGGAACCGCGGCGTCCTTGATGTTGTGGTAGCGAATCAAAATGGGCCGCTGCTGGTTTACAAGAACACGGTCACGCCGGAGAACGAATGGATCGAATTCGAGTTGGAAGGAACAGCGAGCAATCGCAGTGCGATAGGCGCGCGCGTGGCATTGTTCTGGAACGGTCAGCAGCAGATTCAGGAAGTATCGGGCGGCAGCGGTTTCGCCGCGCAAAATCAGCGGCGGCTACATTTCGGACTGGGCAAGTATCCGCAAATTGAGAAGGCCATAATTCGCTGGCCGTCGGGCAAAGTGCAAACCATCGACAAGCCTGCTGCGGACCAGTTGCACAAGATCAAGGAGGCCGAATGAGCACCCAGCTTAGCGGTCCGCCCGTCACAACCCAGGCCGACTTCGGCCAGTTCGTGGAAGCGATGGTTCAGCCTCGAAAATCGTTATCTCGCTCCTATTTTCATCACCTGCATTCTGCTTGCCGGTCACCTTTCCTTCGGCATTCTCGAAAGCTACAAGAAGACCCTGCTGGCGATCGTCGTAAGTATTGCAACCGAACTGGTGCTGGGCCGCGTTTTCTATCACAAATGGCTTCATCCGGCGAGTGCATACATCAGCGGCATCAGCGTCGGCATTCTGGTTCGCTCGCCTGCATTCTGGCCATACGCTTTGTGCAGTGCGATTTCGATCATGTCGAAGTACGTCATACGAATCAAAGGCCGTCACATCTGGAATCCGTCGAACTTCGGCATTTCGGTAATGCTCTTCCTGGTTCCTGAGACCGTCGCCAGCCTCAGCATCCAGTGGGGCAACTACCTTTTGCCCATGGTCGTGATCTGGATCCTGGGCTCGGTAATCATCTGGCGCCTGCGCAGGTTCCATATCACCGGCATCTATGTAGCATCGTTTGTCGTGTTCGCTTTCCTGCGCAGCTGGATTACCGGCAGTCCCTGGCAGTCCGAGATTGCTCCCATCACCGGCCCCATGTATCAGCTTTTCATTTTCTTCATGATTACCGATCCGAAGACCACGGTGCGATCGAAGAAGTGGCAATGCGTGGTCGTTTTCTTAATCGCGTTGGTTGAAATGTTGATGCGGCTCCAGCAGATCGTTTACGCTCCGTTCTATGCGCTGTTCATCGTAGGGCCGACTGCCATGCTGATCGAGATTTGGATGGATTCGCGCCGTGCGAGTACGGCGTCTCTTGCCACCCGCTGAGAGGTTGAAGGGAATGCGACTATCTTGACTCTCCGAAGCCGGATCCTTTGCTGCGCGGCCATCTGCGCGCTCGTCGTGCTGGCTGGCTGCAAGCCAAAGCCGCCGAGCGCTACCGAGACTGACTCGCCGAAAGCCACCGCCAAACCCACAAATCCGACAACGCCCTCCGAGCCAGCACCTTCTCCAGATCAGGCGCCGGCGCCGGCGGCCGCTGCCGAGACCAGCCCTGCCCGTCCATCGGGCCCCATCGAATTTACCGATGTGACGGCGAAAGCCGGCATCCATTTCAAACACAACACCGGCGCTTTTGGAAAAAAGTATCTGCCTGAAACCATGGGCAGCGGAGCCTGTTTCATCGACTATGACAATGACGGATGGCAGGACATCCTGCTGATCAATTCAATGGACTGGCCGGGGCACGAGTCGGGCAAGTCTTTCTCAGCGCTCTATCACAACAATCAGGACGGCACCTTTACCGATGTGACCCGCGCAGGCGGGCCTCGCAGTTGAAATGTACGGCATGGGCTGCGCCGTCGGAGACTATGACAACGACGGTAAGGACGATATTTACATTACGACTCTCGGTTCAAATCATCTGTTTCACAATCTCGGCAACGGCAAATTCGCGGACGTGACCGCGAAAGCGGGTGTCGCTGACCCGGGATTTTCCGTCAGTGCAGTGTGGTTCGACTATGACAATGACGGCAAGCTGGACTTGTTTGTCGCTCACTACATCGAGTGGTCGATCGAGACCGATCAATATTGCACGCTCGATAACAAGAACAAGTCCTACTGCACTCCTCAAACCTATAAAGGTCAAAGCTCGACGCTGTTCCACAACAAAGGAAACGGCACATTTGAGAATGTGACCAGGCGGGCGGGCCTGAACGATCCCACCAGCAAGGCTCTCGGCATTGCGTTGCTGGACTTCGACAACGACGGCTGGCTGGATCTCCTGGTCACCAACGATACCGAGCCAAACAAGCTCTACCATAACAACCACAATGGAACCTTCACCGATGTTGGCGTCGCGGCCGGAATGGCTTACGGCGACGCGGGCACGACGCGTGCGGGTATGGGGACAGACGCCTCGGATTATGACAATTCCGGATGGCAGAGCGTGGTGATCGGCAACTTTACCAATGAAGGCATGGCGCTTTATCACAACGACGGCTCCGGCCTGTTCACGGACGACGCCAACGCCACCGGCATCGCCAGAATCTCGACCAGGTCGCTGACCTTCGGCACGTTCTTCTTTGACTACGACCTCGACGGCCTGCCCGACCTTCTGGCCATCAACGGCCACGTTTCGGACGACGTCAGCGTGGTTCAGCCGACTATTAAGTACGCCCAGCCACCACATCTTTTCCGCAATCTCGGAAAGAAAAAGTTTGAAGAAGTAACGGCGAGGGTGGGAGCGGCGTTGCAACGGCCCATCGTTGGGCGGGGCGGAGCCTACGCCGACTTTGACAATGACGGCGACCTCGATCTGTTGATTACCGCCAACAATGGACAAGCGCGGTTGCTGCGTAACGACAACGGAAATCAGAATGACATGTTGCGGGTGAAAACCGTCGGGACACGATCAAATCGCGACGGCATCGGCGCCAAAGTCACGGTCAAGACCAGCACTGGTGTGCGCCTTTTTGGAATGGTGAAGACCGGTTCGAGCTATTTATCCCAGAGCGAACTGCCGTTGACCTTTGGCCTGGGCAAGCCGGAAGAGGGCAAGAGTGTAAGTATGACGATCGTCTGGCCAGGCGGCCAAAAAGATTCCATCGCAAACCTCAAGCCCAATCAGTTTGTTACGGTTCAGGAAGGAAAGGGCATGGTCTCAGCCCGGCCGATCGTATTTGGCCTTAGCAAAGGAAAATCGCAACCCTGATCTCGGGAATCGGGACTGTTCAGATCGACTCCCATCCCATTTCCTGACAGGGTAGTCGCCCTGACAATAGCCTAAAACCTCCGAGTAAACGTAATCTCAGACTTACAACGGTTCGACGGCGATACCTCCCGGCGAGATCTCTGACAGAGAAAATTGCCATGAAAAAGCTCCGCGTTGTGGTTTCGCTGATCACCGACGACAACGACTACCAGCGGGAGCAAGCCGCGGCGGCTTCAGAGGCTGCGGCGCGGCTGGACGTGGACGTGCAAATCTTATTTGCGGACAATGACTCGATCAATCAGAGCCAGCAACTATTGAAGATTATCCAGACGGCTCATACGGCTGTTGACGCGATTCTTGTCGAACCTGCAGGCCTGACCTGTTTTCCCAAAGTTGCGCATGCTGCGGTTACGGCTGGCATTGGCTGGGGCGCACTTAACTGCGAACCCGACTATCTCAGGGAGCTGCATGCTCTAAAGAATTCTCCGGTGTTTGCGGTCAGCGCTGACAATGGCGATGTCGGACAAATCCAGGGACGGCAGCTCGCGGCCCTCCTGCCCAATGGCGGTTCTGTCTTGTATATCCAGGGTCCCTCAGGAAGCACTGCCACCGAACAACGCGCCGCAGGGATGTACGGAAGCAAGCCAGACAACGTAAAGATCAAACTGATAAAGAGCGGGAATTGGACGGAAGACGCCGGCTACCAGGCAGTCGTCTCCTGGCTGCGGCTTTCCACCTCTCACAGGGAACAGGTCGACGTGGTACAGGCCCAGAATGACTTCCTGGCACTTGGGGCAAAGAAAGCAATCCAGGAACAAACTTCGGGAGAAGAAAGAAGAACCAGGTCCGTGCTGCCTTTTCTCGGAGTCGACGGCCTTCCCAAAACCGGTCAGGAATGGGTTCGCCAGCGCATGCTCACTGCGACGGTCATTATTCCGCCCATTAGTTCGATTGCGATGGAAATCGTGGTTGCCGCAATCCGCCAACAAAAGCAGCCGCCCGAAAGAACCCTCGTCCCGGCCAAGTCGTTCCCGGAACCCAGCGCACTGGCGCGGGTCGGGGTTAATCGCTAAAGCCAGCATCCAAAACTAGTCTTTGTCCAGGTATTCTCCGGGAACATCATCCTCCGGCACTTCATGGGTGTGAACTTCCTCGCCCTCGGCGTCGTCGGCAGCCTCTACGCCCATCACCGCGCCAGCTTCGAATGTGTTTCCTTCCTCCAGCAACTCGTCCACGCTCTCCGAATCCGCTCGCTCCACAGCGGACAGGCCCTGCAGATCTCCCGAACGCTTACCCGGGCTCGACACCCGGCCCTGAAGCGGGAACTCCTCTATTGCTGAACCCCGGATCTTCCTTCGGACGGACTTTTTGGGCGCAGCCACCCTTTTTCCGCGAGTGACTCTCCTGTTGGACACCTTCGCTTTTACCCTCTTTGGACGGGACGAGACTTTAGTGGCAGCTTTTTGGGACACTTTCTTCCTGGCAGGTTTCTTCAGCGGCTTCGCCTTCCTGGCAGGCGACTTCTTCTTAGCTTGGGGTTTTTTGGTTTTCTTCCTGGTGGCCATAGGCGAAGTCTACCACCGGAACATCGTTACCGCGAAGACCCGCTGCGGCAACAACAGAAGAGAAGTCATCGGAGGTCAACGAGGTACGGAAAAGCATGCAATTCCGGCTCAAACCGCGGCCGCCGGTCGCACTTTCCCCAGGCGCGCGGCCAGAAATGCGAGATATTCCTCCATCCCCTCTTCTGTCCTGGAGGACAGCCTGAACACGCGCATGCCAGGACGCACCGCCTGAATATTGCTGTAAGCGCTATCCCAGTTGAATTCGACCGCGGCCGCCAGGTCAGTCTTGGTCACAATCGCCACGTCGGCGCTATTGAAAATCGTGGGATATTTCAATGGCTTGTCTTCTCCCTCGGTCACCGAGATCAGCACCAGTCTCAGGTCTTCGCCGAGGTCATAAGAAGACGGACACACCAGGTTGCCCACATTTTCGATAAACAGAAAGTCCAGTTCGTCGAGCTTCCATTTTTCTTCCTCGAGCGCCGTCCCAACCATGGCGGCTTCGAGGTGGCACAGTGTTCCGGTAGTGATTTGTTTTACCGGTGCCTGACTCCGCGCCAGTCGCTGGGCATCGTTTTCGGTGGCAAGGTCGCCCACCAGCGCCGCAACCCGATAGTCAGGGCGCAGCATAGTCAGCGTCTTCTCGAGAAACGCGGTCTTCCCCGAGCCGGGGCTGGATACCAGGCTGACTACGAAAACTCCAGCGGCACGGAAGCGATCCCGCAACGCACGGGCCACTACATCGTTCTGCCGCAAGACATTTTTCCTTACTTCAACCAATCGCGGTTCGGGGTTCATTACTGTATCTCCAATGCCGTCACTTCAAGCTCTTTGCCCTGCACAATCTCGGATGCGGGCGTTCCACACTCGGAACAGCAAAACCACTGCACCGAACTCAAGGTTCGGCGCTCCTGGCAATTGGGGCAAAAGACCACCACCGGAACTTCCTCGAACACAAGCCTGGAACCCTGGAGCGGAGTGTCCTCGCAAGCCATCTCGTAGGATGAGAGCAGTGCTTCTTTCACTACGCCAGACAAGGCACCCAGCTTCAAATGAACTGCGTTGACCCGCGCCCCCCGGCGTTCGCCTTCTTCCTGCGCCAGTTCCACAATACTCATCGCGATGGAAAGTTCATGCATCGTTCACATTCCGTGTGAAACGGCCAAACGCCGCCAGCGCCGCCTGCCCCAGACTGATGCCGCCATCATTGGATGGTACCGCCCGGTTCGTCCAGACTCGCAGCGATCCGCCCCCAGACAGAGACTTCAGGTCCTCAAGGAGCAACTCATTCTGGAAAACTCCTCCGGACAACACGATCGTGTCCAAATCGTGGCGCTGACAAATCACCTTGAGTCCCTGATGCAGGCCCTCAGCAATCCCTCGATGAAACGCCCGTGCGATCCCTCTGACATCCCGGCCGCGTATGCGATCTTCTACTACGGCGCGAAGTAGCGGGCGGAAATCGAGTTCCTCGCCATTGAAAGGAAACGGATAGGGAGCTTCCTCAGTGGCGGCGCGAGCCAGCTGTTCGAGCCACATCGCGGCCTGGCCTTCGAAGGTGATTTCGCGAGTGAAGCCAGCCAGCGCAGCTGCGGCGTCAAAAAGGCGGCCCATGGAAGTTGTGGCAAAGGTTCTGACGCCCTTGCGGATCAGTTCCGAAGCCTTCCGGTAGCGGGCAGGGAAGAAGAAAGGTGCGGCGGTGAAATCCGCGGCGTCGTCGAGCTGAGCCAGAAACCCGGCGGCCGCCTGCACTGGAGACTCCGCCGCTGCATCTCCTCCTGCCAGAGCTGCCTGGCGCAGGTGGGCAACGCGGTCAAAGCCTTCATGAAGGCTCCCCACAAAGATTTCCCCGCCCCAGATGCTTCCATCATCGCCATATCCCGTACCGTCGAAGCTGACTCCGGCCACCCGCGTTGTCCATTCACTGCGTTCGGCAAGAACGGAAGCGATATGCGCCCGGTGGTGCTGAACTGCATGTGTTTCGCCTGAGGTCAGTGCTGTCGCGTAGGCGGTCGAAGCATATTGCGGGTGAAGGTCGTGCACTACATTAAGACTCGTCCCATGGAACCTCATACATAGAGACCAGATCGTCGACCGTCTCCCGAAAGGCTCGCATTGACTGGTAATGATCCAGGTCTCCGATATGCTGGCTGACGAAGGCCTGGCCATTCACCACAAGGGTGATCGTATTCTTCAAATCCGCCCCCAGCGCCAGAACCGGCCGCCGGATTGGAAGGGTGGTGACGGCACCGGGAGCATAGCCTCGCGCCCGCCGGAGCACGGCCGGACCGAACGCTCCCGCGCGTGCAACCGAATCGTCCACGCGCCGGGCGATGGGGCGTTGCCCGATCAGGAACGAATCTGCGATTCCAGACAGCCGTTCGACTGCGTCCTTGTCTTCGTACGCGATCGGTTCGCTGGAGCGATTGGCGCTGGTCATGACCAGCACCTCGGGCGCGCCAGCGGCAAACAGCAAGTGATGAATGGGAGTGTAAGGCAACATCACTCCCAGCTCGCTGTTACCTGGAGCGACTCCGCTCAATTGAATCTTTGCGGGTGCAAGCACGATGGGCCGAGCACTCGAGGCAAGCAACTCCCCTGCTTCGGAGGAAAGTTGGACCAGGGTACGGGCCACCTGAATATCTCTGGCCATCAGCGCAAATGGTTTTTCTTTACGATACTTGCGCTCGCGTAATGCCGCCACGGCTGCGGGATTCCGGGCATCGCACGCCAGGTGGTATCCCCCCAGACCTTTGATCGCGAGGATCTTACCAGCGATGAAAAGTCTGGCGGCGGCCTGGATGGCGGATTCGCTTCCCTTCGCAGGTGGCTCCAGATAGTAGGTCGGGCCGCACGTGGGACAGGCTACCGGCTGCGCATGAAAGCGCCGGTCTGCCGGATCGGAATATTCCGAGGCGCAATCCCGGTCCGGCATCCAGTCTTTCATCGTCGTATTCGGCCGGTCATAAGGCAGGCCGAGGATGACGGTGTAGCGTGGGCCACAATTAGTACAGTTGATGTAGGGATACAGATAACGTGGATCGTCCGGGTCGAACAATTCTTTCAGGCAATCGCCACATACCGGCAGATCAGGCGAAATGCGAACCGTGGGATGTTCTCTGCGCTGACTGCCGAGGATTGTAAATTCACGCAAGCCGACTGCCTCAACAGTCTGAATGTCGATCGCTGCAATGCTGGCCGCAGGAGGAGGCTGAGATTTCAGGTCGCGCACGAATGCTTCGAGTCCGTTTTGCGTGCCTTCAAGGTGAATTTCGACTCCCTCTTCTTCGTTCAGCACCCAGCCATTCAAGGTATTGGCACGAGCCAGGCGATAGACGAACGGACGAAACCCCACGCCCTGCACTACGCCGCGAACTCGAATGGAACAGGCGCTCGCCATAGGTCGTTAATTCAAATTGCTGACTGCAGAGTTCAGATTTAAAGAATTGTGAAGGCTGAGTAAGGTCAATCTGAAATCCCCGGTCTGAATTCTGCAAGCGTTACGTATCGACGATGCAGCCGTGACCCTGCCAGCCCACCTGAACAACTTTGCCGTCCTCGACCAGTATCGGCACGGTACGCTGCCCACCCGCGATTTCACGCATGCGCGAGCGAGCCGCGGCATCGGCTTCAACGTCGTATTCCACAAAGTCCGAACACTTCCACTCCAGCCAATCCCGCATCTCGGCGGTATGGGGACAGCGCGCACTCCCGAAAAGTTCAAGCCTGGCCACGGTTCAATACCTCCAGCGATTCGCGCATGACGTGGTAGATCGAAGCCTGCACTTCCTGAATGCGAGGAATGTAGTCGCAGCCCACTACGATGGGAAAATCAGCCAGCCCCCTGCGCCTGATCTCGCCACCGTCATAACCGAGAAGCGCTATCGATCAGCATGTTCCGCTTCCGGGCCTCTTCCAGTGCCATGATGATGTTGCGCGATCCTCCGCTGGTGGAGATTGCGACGGCAATATCTTCCGGCGCAGCCTGCGCTATCAGTTGGCGCAGAAAAATGGCATCGGTTCCAATATCGTTGGCCACAGCCGTGATGTTGGCCGGCTCCAGAGCCAGGGAAACCGCGGGAATCGGACGGAAGCCGAGAGGCGGAAGCACGCAATCGATGGCCAGATCATTGGCGTCGGTTGCCGATCCGCCATTGCCGAAAATGATGAGCTTGCCCCCGCGCTGCAATCGCTCGTGAATTGCGAGCGCCGTATTGCCGATCTGTTCTGATTCCTCCCGCGCCACCTCGGCGCGCAGCGCGGAGTCATCCTGCACCTTCATCACGATTGAGGTCGCGACCTCAGCCACCAGGTCGGTCGTCCCCTGCTTTTCTTTACCCAGAAAAGGATAGAGGAATTCCGACGCTCCCACGTCATGGCCCAGTTCACGGTGCTCGAAGAAGACATGCACCGTCTCCCACAGCGTGTGGTAAAGGATCTCGATCATCTCCTGATGCATGAACGGATCCTGCACGCCCGAATCCAGGCCGTACGAACCCTCTTCACCGGGCAGAGCAAATGTCATCGCATCCTGCAAATGCGCCTGCTGCAGCGTGGCCCACACTTCGGGATCGCCCTCCGGCGGACCGAAGCCCATGACGATATCTTCCGGACGGAGTATCGCCTCCATCCAGGGGCGAAAGAGAATGGAAAGATCGAGCGCAGGAAGTGCGCGTTTGCCGACGATTACGGGATGAACAAATTCCACGGATACGTGCTGAGCGTCGGTGGCATAAGGTCCACGCCCGAAGGCCAGCAACCGGCCTCCTCGAAGAAAACGCTCAGACATCTCGCGGCAGGCCTCGGCCAGACGAGGCGCCTCGCGCATGAAGAACTGCTCGAACAGAAGATTCCGTTCGAGCAGTCGCTCTTCGACCTGGCTGGCGAGTTTCAATGCGGTGGGCATACGTCTTTTTGTGGCAGTTTTCAACAAATGCGCGGCAAGGGATCGCCAACCAGCATATCCACGATCCGGCTGCCTCCGTAAAGGGTTGTGACCAGCACCGTCCCGGCGGGCTGTTCGCGAACTTCTCCGATCACCTGGGCTTCGCTCCCGCCGGGAGCCAGGCTCAGCGCATTGATCGCGGCGTCCGCATATTCCGGGGAGACAACCGCGAGGAACTGGCCCTCATTTGCAATATGAAGCGGATCAAGCCCCAGCAATTCACACGCGCCGCGAACGGTGTCGCGCACCGGAATCTGATCTTCGAAAAGCACCATGCCCAGTCCACAATCGCGCGCCAGCTCATTCAAAGATGTCGCAGCCCCGCCGCGAGTGGGATCGCGCATCCAGCGAATTCCCGGCCCCGCAGCGCGAATCAGGGTTTCGACCAGCGGAAGGACCGAGCGAGTGTCGGAGCGAAGGTCAGCCTCGAGATCAAGCTCCCCGCGCGCCAGCAGGATGGTGATGCCGTGATCACCGATGGGACCGGAGAGCAGAATCCTGTCTCCCACCCGCACCGAGCGGGGATCGATCGTCACTCCAGGAAGCAGGCGTCCGATGCCGGTGGTGGTGACGTACATCTGGTCGGCTTTGCCATGTTCGACGACTTTGGTGTCGCCACCCGCGATGCGGACTCCCGCCTCCCGCGCGGCTTTCGCCATGGCTCGAACTTCGGCTTCAAGCACCGGCGTCGGCAGTCCCGCTTCAAGAACATAGGTAACGACCAGAGCTTCCGCTCTTGCGCCCGACACTGCCAGGTCATTCACCGTGCCGTTCACCGCGAGCTCGCCGATCGAGCCTCCCGGGAAACTCAGAGGCTTGACCACAAAACTGTCAGTAGTGATTGCAACCCTGGTGCCGTTGATGTCTACGTGCGCGGCATCTGCCAGTGGCCCGGGAACACCGCCAAAGAGCAGTGGAGCGAAAAGGCCTTCAACCAGTTTGCGGCTGGCCTTGCCTCCGGCTCCGTGCGCCATCTCGATTTGGGGATCGCGAAACCGGATGGAGGCCGGATTTGGCATCGATGGCGGAAGGAGCGCTCAGGCGATCGAGGTCAGGCTCGTCACCATTGCTGCCTTGCGGTGTTCGTAGCTGTGATAGGCGGCGCATGATCCTTCCGATGACACCATGAGCGCACCGATGGGATGCTCCGGCGTGCACTCACGGCCAAAAAGTTTACACTGATGCGGCTTCAGCACGCCTTTCAGCACTTCTCCACATTGCGCGGCCTTGGGATCGGTCACGCGGACGCCGGGCACTTCGAAGCGCTGCTCCGCATCCCACTCGGCATACTTCTCGTTGATGCGCAGCGCCGATTGCGAGATGAAGCCCAGGCCGCGCCATTCGAAATAAGGACGCAGCTGGAACACCTCAGCCATGGCTCGAAGCGCGGCGCGGTTGCCTTCCCAGGGAACCACGCGCTTGTATTGATTCTCAACCTTGGCCTCGCCCGCTTTTAGCTGGCGCAGCAGCATGACGATGGATTGCAGCATATCCAGCGGTTCGAAGCCGGAGACCACGATCGGTTTGCGTTCGTTCTGCGCAATCCATTCGTAAGGCCGGCAGCCGATCACGGTCGAGACGTGTCCAGGACCGATGAATGCGTCCAGCCGCATGTCGGGAGAATCGAGAATCGCCCGGATCGCCGGGATGATGGTGACGTGGTTGCAGAACACGGAGAAATTCCGAATGCCTTCCGCCCTGGCGCGCATCATCGTCAGCGCGGTAGAAGGCGCGGTGGTTTCGAAGCCGATGGCAAAAAACATGACGTGCTTGTCGGGATTGAGCCGGGCAAGCTTCAGCGCGTCGGAAGGCGAATACACGATGCGGACGTCCATGCCCGCGGGCCTTGTGCTCGAGCGGACTGCCCAGAGTTCCGGGAACGCGCATCATGTCGCCAAAGGCGGCGAAGATTACGTCGGGTTGCTGCGCGATGGACAGACCATCGTCGATTCGGCCCATGGGAAGCACGCAGACCGGGCAGCCAGGCCCGTGGATCAATTCGATATTTTCGGGAAGAATGTCTTTCAGGCCGAAGCGATAGATGGCGTGGGTGTGGCCACCGCAGACTTCCATCATGCGGTAGTGGCGCTCGGTGCCGGCCAGGCGGCGAATCTCATCGGCCGCCCGGGAAATCAGTTCGGGTTGTCGGAACTCATCAACGTATCTCATGCGGATCGCTCCCTCGCGACGGCGTCAATTCACCTTGGCGTGAATCGAGTCGTCAGGTCAATGCACTTTCCACGTCATGTCGCCACGTCCTCCAGTCCGTATCCCTGGACTTCCTGCATGGCTCCGTCGATTTCTCCCAGCATCCGCAGCGTATTCATCTGATCGAGAGCGTCGTGCTCGCTGATCTTGCTCATGGCAAAACCGACGTGGATCAGCACCCAGTCGCCCGGCACGGGCCTGTCGTCCTGCAGCAGGCCCAGATCGATCCTGCGCCGGACGCCGACGACGTCGACCAGAGCCGAATCCGTATTGTCGGAAGAGATTTCGACGATCTTCCCTGGTATGGCTAGACACATGCGGCATCCTCCCGGATTGGTCGTTGGCCCGTGGTCGTTGGTCATTGGCAAGAGCCTGTAACTTCCGACTTTTCCTATTTCGCACCGCCTCAATGCCTGACTTTGGCCAACGACCAAGCGACCAACGACGGCTTTCAAGCCCTTGCGCGCGGTAATGTCGAACGACAGCTTGATTTCGTCCTTCAGCTTCACCGTGCCTCCTGCTGCCGAGACCGGCTTGATTTCATAGTCACTCTGTCGCACGGAAAAATCTCCCGCCGCCGCAGCGTATCTCCGTTCACCGTCACCCGCGCCGAGATCGGCTGACTGCGGGTGACCCCGTGCATCGACAGCTCTCCGTTCAGAGCCACCCAATACTGGCCCTCGCCGGTCTTGCTGGCTGAGAGTTTCGAACATTCATAGATGATCTCCGGATAGCCATCGGATTCGAGGACTTCGTCGTGCATCCTGCGATTGATTTCGTTCGCGATCCTTGTCGTTGATGTCGTCGGTCACGGTCAGCGACGCCGCCTGAATGACCAGATGAAGGGAGCTCTCCCCGAGCGCGTTGAGATTTACCCGCACTTCGCCTTCAAATTCCGGAATCGCAGATCGTCGGATCATGGCCAAATGCCGAGAGCAGGCCAGTGGCAAAAGCCCGAGCGGTGAATGTGCTTCCCTTGCCGTCAACTAGGTAACGAACGGTGGCCTCCAGGGGTCTGGTCTGATCGATTGCGTAATGCAAAATTGAACCTCCTGCGGATAGCCTGCTCCCTGCGCGCACTTGCCGTGGCGAATCCCGATTTTACGCTCGCTTTCGAGCTACAACATAAAACGAAAATTTCAATTCATCCTGCAGCCTCAGCGTGCCCCCGGCGACTGAAGCGATCCGAATGCCGTAATCGGTCTGCTGCAGTTTAAATTCGCCATAAGCACGCGCGCTGTCGACGCCCGAGGGCGACCTGAGCCACAAATGCTGTGGTCGTTAACCACGCCGTGGAGGTCCAGCCGGCCTTGCACCTTCAACCGGTAGAGATCATCTTTCTGTCTCTCAGCCCGTCGCCTCCGAACTCTCAAAAATGACCTCGGGGAACCTCTGCGTCTCGAGCACTTCGCTCGTTCAGCACCCGATGAAGCTCGCGCCGGTCGCTGTCCCTCATCTCGTCCAGAACCTCGAGCGAGGCAGTTTTCACCCGGACCCTGATCGAGGCATCCGTCAAGGTGCCAGGAGTAAACCTCGCTTCGCCGGTCCCAGTCCCGGATTGCGATTTTCGGACTGTGGGCTACCGCCGCCGCCAACCCGCTGGCAAAAGCCTGTACAGTAAATTGGCTTGCCCGCGTATCCACCACATAGCAAACACTCGGAGCACTCGCAGGGACCATGGAATCGCCTTATCCGCCCTGACATAGCGCCTTCACCGTCAAGGCTGTTGTCCCCCTCAGCCCCAAAAGCAAACGACCAAACGAAATCCACTACATGGCTCGCAATTTCAAGTAGCGATCCAGATCCGGCAAAGCCAGGCTGGCCAGATCGCCGACCCCCAACTGTCCCATGTAACGTCGCGCGATCGGATTGGTAAGAATCAAGCCCGCACCGAAAACGATGCAGCGCCACACCGCTGAGCATGAATAGCGTGTCCTTGTCGTTGAAGCTCCCATTGCCATTTTCCATCGCCCGTCTCCTTAAAGTTTCGCAGGATGTCTTACTGCTTCGAACCAAGCCTGGACCCAGGCCTATCCCCATTCAGGATTCTGTTCACCAACGACTCGACCAGCTTGACCGCCTCATCCACCGCGGCCTCGACCGGCGCACTCAGTCCCATCTGGCCTTCTTCGCCGCCGAGAGTTTCCGGTTCGCAGCCGACCAGCAGGATATTCTTCAATTCAATGTTCATCGCTCTGGCCATGCGCAGCACATTCATCGGATTCATGGCATGGGCTTCAACCGCCGCCTGCGGAGCCTCGGGATCGTCCAGCGCTTTCAGGTCCGGCTCGATGACATAGAGCGTGCCTGGAGCCTGGCCGTGCGGACATGCGTCCACCAGGATGGTGGTTTCGTAGCCATCCTGCAGGGCATAAGCCAGATCAAAACCGCGGATGCCGAAGTCGGATACGCGCACGCTGGCCGGAAGATTGAGGCCAGCCATGCGGCGGACCACTTCGACGCCAAAGGCATCGTCGCCAAGGAAAATGTTGCCGATCCCGGCCACGAGAATGCTCGGCTTCTCGGACGCAGGCATCTGCGCCGGGCTTCTTCTTCGGAAAGTGGTTCGACTTCTTCCGCATCAAAAAAGAAACGATGGCCGGGCTGGCGAAGCAGGCCCATATCTCGTCCCGGATCCTGATCAAGAACCACGCAGACGTGACACTTGCCCTCGTAATCCTGCTCGATGCATTCGATGGTGGCCATCTGCCCGGCCAGCGCGATGTCCATCACGTCGCCGCCCTTGCGGGGACGCAGGCGCACGCGGCTTCCGGTCCGCACCTCGACTCCCGAAATTTCGAGATGATCGACCGGAGTCTTTTCTTCGAGCAGTTGCCATTCCCACTCGTTCATTGAGTCTCCTCCTTCAGTGGGCGCAGCCCGCGCAGAACTCCGTGCAGCTTCATCAATTGTTCAACCGGCATGGTCTCGGTGCGCTCCAGCATCTGGCGGGCGCGCTCGTCGGACTGGCTCATCTCGCGCTTCTCGTCGTCGGTCAGGGTCATGATTCGCAGGGAGAGAATCTCGTCAATCTCGGTTCCATCAAACAGGTCGCCGGCGCTTTCGGGAGCGATCTGGGGATAGTCGTAAAGAATGATGGGCGAGGAGAGCAGCGTGTCGCGCTGTCCTTCTTCGCCGACCAGAACGGGCAAAGGTTCCGACGTTCTTGCAACTCGCCGCCACTTCGACGAGCGGCTCCGGAGGGGCGAGCAGCGAAACAAATCGGCCGTCCTGCACGCCAAGAACGGTGTGAGTGGAGGCCAGTGAACTGCAGCAAAGCGTCGTCGCGGCTGGAATCTGTCGCCACTTCAAAAGGCGTGGTGTTACGAACCCGCACGCTGATCTTGAATACTCCGTCCCCAACCTTCTCGCTCATGATTTCGACCGCGCCGCAAAGCGCTTCGCGTTCGCGTACGATCACACCGCGATCAGTCCGCTCAGCGGCGTCGCGCAGATATTCGAATTGCTTTTCTGCCGGGAAACTGAAGGCATCAGGCACCAGCCTGTATCCCAGCGCTTCCACGTTGTACACCGGCAAAACCACTTCGCGTTCGATCGCTTCCTGCCAGGGCTGGTAGACGCGGTCGTTCGACGGCAAGCCTCTCCACCAGGCGAAACTCCGGGATCTCGCCAGGCCAACAACTCGTTGACCGGCATGGTCAACTCACCGACGGAGCGCGCCACCAACTGAAGAAACCGTACTCGCACTTCAAGCCCGGTCATCGAACTGCCTTCGACCAGGCATTCCGTCTGCATCGTCCAGGCTTCGCTGCCCTTCTGCGCTTCGCTGTAAGACTGCGGACAGAGCACTCCAAAATTCCAGCGCTGCTGATTTTTCACCGACGACGGCCGATAGGGATAGAGCATGTATCCCTCGTACAGCACCGCTTTCGCGATCTGTTCCACGACGCGCAAGATTCATCAGATCACCGTCTCTTCCACCGGAATGATGCTCTCGAGCACTTCTTCCCAGGTGGGAATGCCGTGTTTCACTTTGTATTGATACAGGCGGTCGAACGCGTCTTTGTGCAGGCAAAGCCAGGCGCTGTTGGGATAGTAAGACTCCATCATGTCGCGCCAGACTTTTACCGGCAGCTTGAAGCGGGCTTCCTTGTCCCAGGAGATGGGCGCGACCTGCAGGCCGCCTTCGGCGCTGGCATAAAAAACCGTGCCGCTGAACTGCAGGCAGACCGGGACTTCTCCGTCCGCCAGGCCGTCGAAATATTTGGTGGCAGCCACGTTGAAATCGAAGGTGCACGGCACCGGAAGATCGACCAGCGTCGTTCCCTTGAACGAAGGCACGACCAGATTGGCGTGCGTCCACAAAAGATTTCGCAGGGTCTGGCCCCAGCGGCTGGGCTCGCCAAACAGATCGAGCAAGCGCTCCTGATCTTCAGGCGTGTATTTGCGGCGGGTGACTTCGAGCTGAATCTGGCAACGCAGTGCGACCGTGTGAATCGTCTGCTCCGGATTGGCGTCGGTCAGACGCAGTTTGAAGGCCAGCAGCGGCGTGGCTGCGTTGGCGACAACCTCGACGCCTTCGACTTGAAAGCTCAGATCAGGCATGAGATTCCTCTTCCGGTCGCATCCGGGATGCGTCTTTCGCCGGCATGACTTCGACGCGACTCGCGCTCTTCAGGCTGGTGAAGAACTCGCCCAGTTCCTGCCACACTTCCGTGCCGCCGGACAGACCTTTCCAGTGCATGCGAATCAGGCCGACCAGCTTGTAGCATTCGTCGATGGGCAGCAGGTAGTACTCGGCGGCGGAGTATCCGCGGGAATAGCCCAGGCGGTTGACCAGCAGGCCTTCCACATCGGATTCCATTTCGTTCAGAATCGGATTGCGCGCCACGATGTCGTTCCAGGATTCCAGCGCCAGCAGCGATTCGGTCGCGCCCGCCGGGCTGGGATAAAGCGCGACCACGCGGTTCTCCAGGCTGCTCTTGAAGAAAGAACGCCATGTTGATGGGGACCATCAGGCCGTTCCACTCGGCGTCGCTGAGATTGAAGTCGGGAAGAGAACGCACCCGCCGCGGCACGCGCTTGAACTTCACTCCCTGGCCGCTGAACAGGATGGCGCAGGCCTCGCAGGTGCAGAGAAGTTTGCGCTGCGCCACTTCGATCAGATGGGAATGTACCGGCGACAAGCCCGACGCTGCACAACTCGCAGCGCTCGAGCGGCCGCTCGCGGCGCGCAAACTGGCGCAAGCGCTCCAAAGCCATCGGCGGATCCTGTAAATTGTCCCGCACTCATGATTTATGAATTCCCAGGCCTCTGGCAGCGCCGGCATCCTGCCGGCTGTCCCGAGGGCGTCTCGCCCCCGGCTGGGGGACAGAGCCCGCCGGACAGGCGCCGGGACGGCGGCGCTGCACAAATCATTGCGGCCCCATCGCCGCCGAGCTGCCAATCAGCTTGTCCAGGGCCACAAATCCAGAGGACGGCTTCTCTTCGAACCCTTCGATCGACCAGCGAAGCTCAGGTCCGGAGCGGCATCGTAAATGGCTCCCTCAAGGGTCGCCTGCACCGTCTTCGCGGTAGAACCACAGGTATGCGAGCCAGTTTCGACCCGCACCCGGATGACGCCGTCGTTCACCCCCAGCAGTTCAACTTCGCAGCCCTGCTTTCGCAATTGCGGCCGAATCCGGTCCACCGCCTTCACCACACGGGTTTCGAGGTCTTCGGGATGAAGACCGTAGAGAATCAGCACGCTGCTCACCAGCGAATCGCGGCCCAGCCGGTCGATGATGTCTCATCCCCGGCTCTCCGGCTTCGGCGACGATGTCGAGCGCTTTCTCCAGAGCGGCACCGTGAAGATCCATGAGCGACTGCATCAGGTCCTTGGTGGCGGCCCGCACCGCCGGATCGGCGATCGATTCTATTTCCTGGACCAGCCCGCCGATCCGCTGCATGTCTTCCCGAAAATCTCTGTCGTCGGCCACAAAGCTCCTTCTGAGCCAGCTAAATACACTCTGCAGAGACGCAGCTCGCTACGTCTTCACCACAACTGCAAGACATTGCGAGTCACTTCTCCAAACCCAAAAAAAGGGAGTGAGAGCGCAGTATTGAGATGCCAGGTTGCCTCCTGCGAGCGCATCTGGCGATTCCTTACAGCTACCACCCTCACTCCTCAGCCAACCATGCGTGCGAGCTTCAGGGTTGAAGACCGAACATCGGGGAATGGTGCGTCTCCAGCACCTTGCCGTTCCCCAGATACATGTGCACGCCGCAGGGCAAGCACGGATCAAAGCTCCTTACCGCGCGCATGATGTCGATCCCCTTGAACTTGTCGGGGCCGTTCTCTTCGAAGATCGGTGTGTTCTGCACCGCATCCTCGTACGGACCCGGAGTGCCATAGATATCTCGCGGATTGGCATTCCAGGGCGTCGGAGGATACGGATGGTAGTTCGCGATCTTACCATCTTTGATCACCACGTGATGCGAGAGCACGCCGCGAACCGCTTCGTGGAAGCCGCAGCCGATGGCTTCTTCCGGGACCTTGAATTCAGTCCAGGTTTTGGTGTGTCCGGCATGCAGTTCCGCCAGCGCCTTTTCCATGAAGTGCAGAGCGGCGCAGGCGGCATAGACCTGGAAGTAGGTGCGGGCGCGGTCGCGTTCGATGGCATTGCTCCACTTCGGAATCTTCCATTCGAACTCGACCTCGGGCAGCGAGGTGGTTTTGGGCAGGTACATCTTCACGCTGCTGCCGGTGGCCTTGATGTATCCGATGTCGACCAGGCCGGCCAGCGCGGTCGCCCACAGGCGGGCGATCGGACCGCCTCCGGTGTCCATCGCCAGATGGTCGCCGGTGCGCTTGTCGAACCAGCGCGGCGACATCACCCAGGTGTACTTGCCGCCGAAGTCGCGCTTCTGCGGCCGGGGAATTGTGGTCTGGTTCCAGGGATGGTTCTTGTCCACCGGATTTCCCAGCGGATCGGTCTTGACGAAGGTTTGCTGGTTCTTCCACTCGTCGTAGTAAGAACTGCCCAGCAGAATGCGGATGTTCAGGTTGATGTCGACCAGATCGGTGGTCACCAGCTTGCCGTCCACCACGATGCCCGGGGTGACGAACATGCCGCGACCCCAGTTCGTCATGTTCTTGTAGGTGTAGTCGCAGACGTCGGGATCGTTGAACGATCCCCAGCAGGCCAGCAGGACTCGCCGCCGGCCGACTTCTTCGTAGCCGGGCAGCGCGTCGTAGAAGAAGTCGAACAGGTCGTCGTGCAGCGGCACGACCTTCTTCATGAACTCCACATACTTCATCAGGCGGACCAGGTAGTCGGTAAATAGCTGAACCGTCGGCACGGTGCCGACGCCGCCCGGATAAAGAGTGGACGGATGAACGTGCCGGCCTTCCATCAGGCAGAACATCTCGCGCGTCATGCGGCTCATCACCAGGGCTTCGCGATAGAACGCTCCGGTGAAGGGATTGAGCGCGGTCATGATGTCGGCGATGGTGCGATAGCCGTGCGCACTGGCGTGCGGCGCCGGCGTCGATTGCGCTTTGGCCCAGACCTTGGGATTGGTTTCCTTGACCATCTGCTCGCAGAAGTCCACGCCGACCAGATTGTCCTGGAAAATATTGTGGTCGAACATGTACTCGGCAGCTTCGCCGAGATTGACGATCCACTCGGCGATCGGAGGCGGCTTAACGCCGAACGCCATGTTCTGCGCGTAGGTGGCGCAGGTGGCGTGGTTGTCGCCGCAAATGCCGCAGATGCGGCTGGTGATGAAGTGAGCGTCGCGCGGATCTTTGCCCTTCATGAAAATGCTGTAGCCGCGAAAGATGGACGAGGTGCTGTGACACTCGACCACGTGCTTGTTCTCGAAGTCGATCTTGGTAAAGATGCCCAGGCTGCCCACGATCCGGGTGATCGGGTCCCAGTTCATTTCCACCAGGTTCCCCTTTTTGCCGGGAACATCCTTCGTCGGTGCGGTAATGGTGCTCATTCGATCGCTCCTTTACCTCTCGTAGTGGTTTCGGTGAGTTCTCAGTAAGACCTTGGGTGGTACCCGGTGGTCAGTTGCGGCCCGCGGATGCCGCCACTTCGGTTCTTTGTTGGCCGTGTTCTGGGTCATGGTGCGCAGCGCGCGAATCGCGCGGCCATACGCGCCGACCGCCGAAGTGGAGACTCTTGCGCCCGGCGGTTCATCCATGAAGGGCATGAACTTGTCGGGGAATCCCGGCATGGTGCAGCCGATGCAGATGCCGCCCACGTTGGGGCATCCGCCGATTCCGGCCATCCAGCCGCGCTTGGGCACGTTGCAGTTCACTACCGGACCCCAGCATCCCAGCTTCACGATGCATTTCGGGGAGCCGTACACTTCGGCGAAGTCGCCCTGCTCGTAGTAGCCGGCGCGATCGCAGCCTTCGTGGACCGTCTTGCCAAACAGCCACGTGGGACGCAGTTGATCGTCGAGCGGAATCATGGGCGCCAGTCCTGCCACCTGATAAAGAAGGTAGAGGACGGTCTCCATGAAGTTGTCCGGCTGCACCGGGCATCCCGGAACGTTGACGATCGGCAGGCCGGCCTTCGATTTCCAGTCCCAGCCCAGGTAGTCCGCCAGGCCCATCGCGCCGGTGGGATTGCCTTCCATGGCGTGAATTCCGCCGTAGGTGGCGCAGGTGCCGCAGGCCACCACCGCCAGAGCCTTGGGAGCCAGGCGATCGATCCACTCGTTGGTGGTGATCGGCTGACCGGTCTTGGGATCGGTCCCAAGCCCGCCCAGTAGCCTTCCTTCTTGATCTTCTCGTTGGGGATGGAACCTTCGACCACCAGCACGAAGGGTTCGAGTTGGCCCTTTTCGGCCATATACCAGAACTTCAGGAAGTCATCGCCGTTCTCATAGGCGAGAACGGGATTGTGCAGGTGCACTTTGGGAAGTCCGGGAATCGCTCCCAGCAGAACGTCTTCGATGCTGGGTTGAGTTGCCGCGGTGACTGAAACCGAGTCTCCGTCACAACCCAGACCGGCGGTGATCCAGAGTATGTGTACCTCGGCGACCGGCGATGGTTTTTGCGTGACTCGACCGTACGGAACTGTTTCCGCTGCCATAGCTGGATTCTCCTTTCCCTCCTCAACTTTTGAGGACGGGACCTGCCGAATTTTTCGCTTATGAGTGAATGCTGACGCTGGACCTAGTGCAGCTTGCGTAATGAGTTCGGCTCGACGACGCCCACAGAATCAACCTATTACGGCACCGTCACAAGCGGGAGCCCCACTTTTTACTTTCATGGGAAGCACTATTTTTTCTATCAGGGATTCCCCGATGATAGAAGCAGGAAGGCAGTTTTTTAGAGACTCGACGCGGCTCCAAACTGGGAAGGGGATCGGAAGCGGAAATCGCGATGGCTTCTTCGTTCCTTACGTTACAGCGAGGAATTATGCGGTTTTTTCGTTCATGTTCCACTGAATCGCGTGCTGCATCAGTTCGCGCGCGCTGCGGAGAGACAATTTTTCCTTGATGTGCGCCTGGTAGGATTCGACCGTCTTTACGCTGAGGTGCAATTCTTCCGCAATCTGCCGGGTACCGTGGCCTTCTCCGATCAGGCGAAAGACTTCCAGTTCGCGATCGCTCAGATCGGCGATGGAGGAATTCCTCAGCGTGCCGGATCCTGTGATGTAATGCTTCAGCATCTTGTTGGCGATGCGGTCGCTGACATAAATCTCGCCGCCCAGAATCCGGCGCAGCGCCACCAGCACTTTTTCCGTCGCCTCCTGCTTCATGATGTAGCCGTTGGCGCCCGCCCGCAGCGCGCGCTCCGCATAGATCGACTCATCGTGCATGGAGAGAATCAGCACCGGCAGCGTCGGATGAACGCTTCTTATATTTTTCAGCAGATCGATTCCGTCGGGACCGTTGAGTGAAATGTCCACGATCAGAATGTCGGGATGGGAGGAAGCCAGCACATGCATGGCGCCGGTTGCTTCTTCGGCCTCACCGCAAACCACCAGATCGGCTTCCTGATTGATCAGCAGCGCCAGCCCCTGGCGCACGATGGGATGATCGTCCACCACCAGGATTCTGCTCTTCTTCGCGGCTGCCTGGTTTTGCGATTTGTAGTTGAGCTGGCGTCGGTTTTCATTCTACCTCGCTGTTCGTTAGTCGTTACGCTCTGAATCGATATCCCTGGGCGCAAATCTTTACCCTGCGGTTGAATCGGAAACAGGCATGTAACCACGGTTCCGCCAGTCGCGACGCCCTGTATCTCGAGCGATCCGCCGATCACCCGGGCCCGGTAGTTCATCAGATGGCGTCCCATGCCCGCGTTGTTGGCCGTGGACTGTCTGCAATTCCCGACCCATTGTCGGTGATCGTCAGCGCGCCCTGCTCCTGGTCGGCAGCCAGCCGGATCATGATCTGGCTGGCATGGCCATGTTTAATGGCATTATTCACCGCTTCGCGGGCGATGTAATAAAGATGCGTGGCCACCGTGTCGTCGTGAATCAGCACCGGCGTGAAAACACTGGAAGCGGCAGGAGATTCCGAACAGATCTTCCACTTCGCCCGCCCACTGCTGCAGCGCCGACATCAATCCCTGTGCGTCAGAAACCACCGGCAGCAGACCTCGCGCCAGTTCTCGTGTTTTATTAATGGCCTCATTCACCAGCTTCACGATCTTGGCTGCATCACCGGCTTCAGGCAGGCTCTTTTCCAGTAGTTTCTGTTCCTGCACTTTGCTCATGAAGGCGATGCCGGTCAGATGCTGTCCCAGGCCGTCGTGCAGATCCTGTCCGATGCGGCGCTGTTCCCGGCCGCTGACTTCCAGAATCGTTTTTTCCAGATGCTTGCGCTCGGTGATGTCGATTCCGGTGGCGATAATGTAAGTTGGCGCTCCGTCATTTCCCGGCAGCACCGTGCTTGACCAGGCGATCAGACGGCGTGCCTCCGTCCCGCTTGACCAGATAGCCTTCATAGTCGCTGGGCAACTGGTCGGAACAAAGTTGCCGGAAATCCGACTTGAACCGGTCCACTTCTTCCGGGACCATAAACATGTCCCAGATCTTCTGCCCGGAAACCTCAGCGAAGGAATATCCGCTGGTCTGTTCACAGGCTCGATTGAAGCGGATGATCCTGCCTTCAGGATCCAGCACCACAACCAGATGCTCCGACCGTGTGGAGGATGGCGGAGACTACATTGCGCTCTTCCTGCAGCGCTTCTTCGGTTCGCTTCAGATCGGTGATGTCGAATCCGACGCCGTGAATGAACCAGGGCTCTCCATCCTCCTTGCGAATCATCTTGGCTTCGCAATGGAACCAGATCACCCGGCCATCGCGCGCCACCACGCGATAGGCCGAACGCAGAGGATTGCCGGTAAGAAACATCTCCGCCGCTTCGGTGCTCCAGCGCTGCTTGTCGTCGGGATGAATGTGGCTGTACCAGCGGACCGGATCTTCCAGCCATTCTTCCTGCGAAAAGCCCAGCGCCGCTTCAATCTGCGGACTGACGTAGGCTTCGCCGATGCCGCGATCGAGATACGCCATGAACACGACGGCGGGAATCTGCTCCACCAGGGCGCGATATCGGGCTTCCAGATTCGGGAGTTGCGCATCGTCCGACCATGCCTGGTCCGGGACGTTCCGGCGGATACACAACTGCGCCTTGCGCCTGCGGAATTGTGGTGGTTAAAGACTCCGGCAAGACCCTGAAGAATTTCCTCGGCCTGCGAAGGGTTCAGCTCCGGATCGACAACATCAGCAGGACGCATCGTGGGCCGCATCGTTCGAATTATTCGGCCACGAAAACGAAACCATCTTTACTCCTCAGCAAGAACCAATGTGGGGCGGACACTCTTGTCCGCCGCCTTTGACTTTGACCCTGGACTACCCAGTTGACCCCGGACTACCCAGTTCATGAGATCCAGGTAACATTCAACGCAAATACAAACCAGGCGCAAAACCAGCGGACCGGAATGCCCACCCCGCCCTCCACGCCTAGGCGGGTCTAACGCGAGCGGCTTGCGCCAGCTCGGCTCTTTGTTCAGCGACGATTGCGTGAACCGGCGCAAAGCGTGAATCGCACGTCCATAGGTCTGAACCGCCGCCGAAGACAGCAGCGAACCCGGCGGCTGATTCATGAATGGCATGAACTTGTCGGGAAAACCGGGCATGGTGCAGCCAATGCAAATTCCGCCGACGTTGGGACAGCCGCCGATCCCGCCCATCCAGCCTCGTTTCCCTACATTGCACTGCACCACCGGCCCCCAGCATCCCAGCTTTACGATGCACAGTGGCGAACCGTATTCTTCGGCAAATTGCGCCTGCTCGTAGAAGCCGCCGCGATCGCAACCTTCGTGCACCGTGTTGCCAAAAAGCCAGGTCGGCCGCAACGCTTCATCGAGCGGAATCATGGGTGCGCGGCCTGCCGCCATGTACAGCAGATACAGCAGCGTCTCCATGAAGTTGTCCGGCTGCACCGGACATCCGGGAACGCAGACGATCGGAATCTCTCCCTTCGATTTCCACTGCCAGCCCAGGTAGTCGGGAAGTCCCATGCATCCGGTCGGATTGCCTTCCATGGCATGAATGCCGCCATAGGTGGCGCAGGTTCCGGCCGCCACGACCGCCCAGGCTTTGGGCGCCAGGCGATCGATCCATTCGCAGGTGGTGATCGGCTGGCCGGTCTTCGGATCTGTGCCCAGAGACGCCCAGTATCCTTCTTCCTTATTGTGTTCGTTCGGAATCGATCCTTCGATCACCAGGATGATAGTTTTCGATCTTGCCCTCCGCGGCCTGATGGAAACGGCTTCATGAAGTCATCGCCATTGGCCAGCGCCAGAAAGGGATTGTGCAGGTTGACTTTGGGAATCCAGGGCAAAGCGCCCAGAACAACATCTTCGATGCTGGGCTGAGTGGCGGCGGTCATGGCGATGGTGTCGCCATCGCAGCCCAGGCCGGCGGTGATCCAGAGGACTTCGATCTCGGCGATCGGTGAAGCTCCGATCCTCTTTTCCTTCGCTTGCAGGTTTTCCTGCAAGGGCATCTCAGCCATCGCTTCGCCTTTACATTTCGGTTTGCAGGAACAAGCGGCGCTCCGGGCGGGCAATTCCCTGGAGCATTCTACCCTGTTTCGCCTCGGCAGCACCCGCCGGAAAACGGCGAACGACGGGCGCCGCCACCAGACCAGGCCGAGCGGTTCCAACGCCAAAACAGAGTCAGATCAGAGGTCTTCGGTGCAAGGGATTGGGTGCGGAATATTGCGCCTGCAGCATCCGGGCATAAAGCAAGTGCCTTGTTTCCGCCTCCTGGTGGTGGCGGGGGATGAGCGGCAAACACAATCAATCAACAGGACGGAGGCGATCCCACTGTCCGTCTCCGGAGTCGGGTCTGGCGGCCTGGCAGTGGGCGATCGGAATGCTGACCGCCCGGCAGATATCGTCCTCGCCAATAGCCAGACCAACCAGGTCTCGAACTACCTGTCTAAAGAACCAGCCTTTGGTCCAAAATAATTCCAGCTCCGTCGATCCAACTAGAAGTACAGCTTTAGCGCCAGTTGACCGATGCGGGGATCTGACGCCTGCTGGATTGCACCGAAGCTGCTCGCGCTGACTTTCTGGAAATTGGGAAGAGCATTGACGCCTGTAGCGCTGTCATCCATAAAGTTCGCACGATTGAAAATATTAAAGAACTCGGCGCGGAATTCCAGCCTCCACCGTTCAGTAAATTTGAAATTCCTGGTCGTGTTCACGTCCCAGGTATAGGCGCCGGCAGCCGGAATTAATTCTTTCCGGTGTTGCCGAAAGTGCCGACCGCCTGCGCTTTTGTCTCAAAGGACGCCTTGTTAAGCCAATCCACGCAGGGCCTGGGGTTGCTGCCTGTATTGATACCGGCCGCCGCGCAGGCGCCCGGAGCATGCGCATCTTTGCCCGCGATCAAGGTTGCCCGGTCCTGACCGTTGCCAGTTCCGGAAATCTCTTGTCCCTGGAGCACCGTAAACGGACGGCCGGTCTGAGCTGCCGGTACCGGAAGACAACCTGAAGATTCTGCCGTTGCTCGACCAAGAGTTGCCGGTGCTGCGGCCGTCGCCAACAAGTGTGAGCAGCGCTCGGGTCGGTGTTATCCAGGCTTCAGATCTGGCTCACGTCCCATTTCTTCTCTGTCCAAAGCGCAGCAATATCCGAACGATCATCGATCAATTCTTCCAGGAGATTAATATCGCGCCGCGAGTAGTGATGGAAGCCGAGGACAGCGAGGCAATCAAGGGGCTGGTGGAGTCCGGGTTCGGCTACTCCATACTTCCGCACAGCACGCTCTCAGGCGTCGCAACCGCTTTTTTCATACCTACCGGGTGGCAGGCCACCATCTCACCAGAAGTCCTGCGCTGGCCATGGTACGCAGCAACTACCCGCGCAAGCTGACTGAATCTGCAGCGGAGTTTCTACAGAAGATACTCACCAGCAGCAACCAGCCAGCGCCGTGACTCATCGGACAATCAGGCCGGGCAGCCGATGTTTGTGACTTCTAGTCTGCCAGACAGGCGAGCTCATGTGCGGATGGCCTGCACCGGACTTCAGGCCAGGTTTACCCATTTTTCAAAGTTGCCGCGGAACAGGCGGTTGACGTCGCGCTGAATCGCCTGACGCGTGACACCGCGCCCGTCACGGGCCATTAGCCCATAACTATTCGCGAGAATGTTGGTCATGGCGGCGCGTGTATTTCGCCATTTGTAGAGTACCTGTTCGAGGACCCGCGCATCGGAGTGCTGCGGAATGAAACTTGTCCCCAGCATTTCAATTCGCTCGCGCGTAATTTCTTCAACGATCGAAGGATTGTTCAAAAACCACCAGCAACCGAAAGGCATGAGGTTGCTGAACTTTCGCGCGTAGACGCAAAGCTCGTGCTGATTTTCCCGGCTAAGAACGCTGACTAAAAACCGGTTGTCGGGAAAATCCCGGCAAATATTTTCCAGCGCTCGCAGGTCGGCTTTGCCGACGGCATCGCCGGCCAGACGTATTCGCGGGTTCACCTGGCGACGAACGCCGATCATGAGTGAAAGCGGTATATCAAATTCACGGCACGAAGGCAGCACCGCTTCACTGAGAATTTTCGCCTGGATGCTATCTTCGGGAAATTTGAACTCATCGGTGAGCGATACCGCCATGTAAACCGGGCGCATCCGTTCGTGCCAGTCCGCCAGAAATCTGCGCGTCTCGGTAACCGAATTGCCTGCAGCCTGGGCATCCACCGCGTAGCCCTGCTCGACCAGACGTTGCCAGTGTCCGCTCCATCCCCAGAGGATTCGATCCAGGCGCAACACCGGCAAAAAATCCGGCCGCGGTTGCGAACCATTCATCCAAACCTGTTGCTCCTCCGAGTGAAGAGGATCGTTGGTCATCACCACGGAACTTACGCCCGCCATCTGCAGGACTTTTACGACGTGCGATTCAATTCGTTGCGCACGGAAAAATGAACGGGCTTCTTCCAGATCGGGGCTGTCGGTCGGCAGGTCAAAAGCATCGAGAACGGCAATGACGCCGCGCGTCGCCTCCGACACTGGGCTGTTTTCCACAAACAGCGCCTGCCAGATTGCATCCGCTTGTTCGCGCCTGGACAGGGCCCAGTAATGTTCAGGAGAAATCTCTGCCGAGCGGAACAGCTCTGCTTCCAGATAGTGATAGGTTAGCAGCTCATCGATGCCCCACAGTCCAATGTCACCAAACGAAGGCGCAAACAGATGTGTATGTACGTCGATAAATGGCGTTGTAGCGAGTACTTCCGCGACAGTAGTTTGGATTTGGTTCGGTGCTAACAGATCGTCCCCGATCTGTGGTCTGGCCGGTGAAGTCTCCATTCGTTCCTGCGCTTCCGTTCGAGGGACCTGCAGTTTAACCCAGTGACGATCAGGCTTCGTGCTCCAAGAATAACCGAAACGCCCACGGTGCGTGACGGCTCCTCGACACCGGCCCGAAGCTCAGGGCATAGGAGGTTTTTTACGTGTCCGGCTCCACCCTGTCAAATCAAGAGAGTTAAAGGCCCTTTTTAGAAACACTCAACACCAGGACCTGCGGGAAAACACCGAAATTTGCTGAATTGAGCCGTTAGAATTTCTCGTTTGACATTGTCACGCGATTGCTTCAGTCTCCTCTGCGCCGTCTGCCGAGGCTGCGGCCACCGCCATAAAACAACCCAGGCTATGAACGACTAACGGAGAAGACATGTTCGCTAAGCCTACCGAGAGAAGAGACTTTCTGAAGTTGACGGGAGCCGGAATCGCCAGCTCTGCCCTGGCGACCGCCGCCACGGTTCAGTCAGCACCTGCAAGGAGGAATCCACCAACCGGCGGCCATCTCGACGTAAGAGCTTTCGGCGCTGCCGGCGATGGCAAAACTCTCGACACGCCAGCTGTCAACCAGGCCATCGACGCCGCGGCGGCAGCTGGCGGGGGCATCGTTCGGTTCCCCGCCGGAAGTTATCTCTGCCATTCCATTCACCTCAGGAACCACATCACTCTATTTCTCGATCCTGGCGCAACCATCGTCGCGGCTGAATCTCCGGCCGCCGGTGCAAGCGGCGGCTATGATCCTCCCGAGCCTAACGCATGGGACAAATTTCAGGATTTTGGACACAGCCACTGGCACAACAGCCTGATCTGGGGTGAGGATCTGGAAAACATTTCCATCGAAGGTCAGGGGCTGATCTGGGGGAAAGGCCTGAGCCGCGGAGATCGAGACCTCGCGCTCGCCGCTGGAGTCGGCAACAAATCCATCAGCCTCAAGAATTGCCGTAACGTGAATCTCCGTGATATTTCAATACTCCACGGCGGACATTTCGCCATCCTTGCCACCGGCGTCGATAATCTCACCATCGACAACCTGAAAATCGATACTAATCGCGATGCCATCGATGTCGATTGCTGCCGCAACGTGCGTATCTCGAATTGCAGCGTGAACTCACCGTGGGATGACGGCATCTGCCTTAAGGATTCCTACGGCCTGGGCTTCGCCCGATCCACCGACCACGTCACCATCACGAACTGCTACGTCACTGGCGGCTACGAAGAAGGCACCCTGCTCGATGCCACCTTCAAGCCCTTCGGCCCGGACGCCAGGGTTCCGCGCAACGGGCGCATCAAATTCGGCACCGAGAGCAATGGCGGCTTTCGCAACATCACGGTCTCCAACTGCGTTGTCGAGAAATGCCGGGGCATTGCCCTTGAGTCGGTGGACGGAGCGATCCTCGAGGACGTCACGTTCACCAACATCACCATGCGGGATCTGGTGGACGTCCCCTTCTTTCTGCGCCTGGGCCGCCGCATGCGCGGTCCCGCGGGAGTTCCCATTGGAGAGCTGCGGCGCGTGCTCATCAGCGATGTCGTAGTCTCCAACTGCGCCTCTCGCCAGGCAACCATCATCACCGGCATTCCAGGTCACTACATCGAACACATCAAATTCAACAATATTCTCGTGCTGCACCAGGGCGGAGGCACAAAGGAAGACGCGGCAATTCAACCGCCGGAACTGGAGGATGTGTACCCCGACCCCAACCGCTTCGGGCCGCTACCTGCTCACGGTTTCTTCATCCGTCATGCGAAAAGAATCGAGATGCGGGATGTCGAGGTTAGGCCCATGGCTCCAGATCTGCGTCCGGGTTTTGTACTCGACGATGTGAGCGGCATGGAACTGATCCACGTCAATCTACCCTCAACGCCTGACGTTCCATCACTGGTGTTGAAGAATGTCAAAGATTTCAGCATCACGCAGAGCAGGCCGGTGGCCGATACCCAAGTGGAAAGCACTGAGCGGAAAACGCTCTAGAATTCAGAGTGCCCTGTACGCTGCCTGCTCCTCTGGACCGGCGTCATCCTGAGAGGCTTTAGTCACGAAAGATCGTGCGGGCATCGGCAACAACTCGGCATGATTGCATGAGAGTATCGGCATGCTCCACGCCGGATCCTTCGCAGGCTCAGGATGACGACGCGCAACACTCGCCTATTCATAACGCAGCGCGGTCATCGGGTCCACACCTAAAGCCTTCCGGGCCGGCCCCGCGCACGCGATGACAGCCACCAGGCTGAGCAATAGCGTCACTGCCAGGAGGATGAGTGGATCACGCGAGCTACCCTCCGCCCACTGCGCCAGTACTTTGTTCAGAGCCAGCGTCAGGACCACTCCGGCCACGATCCCGCTCCCAACGCTTACCACGGTTGACGTAAAAACAATCTTCAACACGTGCGCGCGTTGCGCGCCCAGGGCGACGCGGATGCCAAACTCGTTCGTCCGCTGCGCTACCGAATAAGAGACCACGCTGTAAAGTCCGACTGCGGCCAGGGCCTGCGCCAGCATGGCAAACGAGCCGAACAGCCACGCCACCAGGTGCTCGCGCTCCCATTCCTGCTGACTTGTAATCCAGTGTTCCAAATCCTGAACATCCCCATAAATCTGCTGGTCAGGGTCGACCGAGTTAACTTGCATTCCCACCGCATGGAGCAGGGAGAGAGGCGGCACATCCGAACGCACCAGTATCTGGGTAAACATCCGCATCGAGAGCGTGTAGGGCACGAATGCCTCGGGCAGAATCGGCTTTCTCAGTCCGTCGTCACGCTTGTCGGGAATGACGCCCACGATTTGCAGCCAGCTATTAGCTTCTGGCACGGCAACATTGAACGGCGGTTCGTCCCTCATTTCCGGCACCTTGAGTGAGTGACCCAGGGCATCGCCATTAGGAAAATAGAGTCGCGCCATGGTCTGGTTGATTACGGCCACGTGCGCGGCGTTGTGGTTCTCGGTCTCATCCCATATGCGTCCCTGGGCAACGGGAATGTGCAGCACCGGGAAATATCCCGGACTTACAAAATTGATTCGGGCTTTTTGATCTGCTTGTGCCGGTTTGCCCAGAATTTCAACCGAGGTTTGCCACCCGTTCGAGGGTGGAGTAGCGTTGCTCGAAATCGCCGCCATGTTCACGCCCGGAACCGTTGCCACTTTTTTCAGCAGTTGATCGAAGTAAGCTGAGCGCGCCGCCCATGTCGGGTACGTCCCATCATGCACGGGGATACCCACCGACATGACGTTGTGCGGATCGTAACCCAGAGGGGTTCGCATAAGCCGCAGAAATCCGCCCATCGCGGCACCCGCTCCCGAGAGCATCAACAGGGTCAGGGCTATCTGTCCGGCAATCAGCGCGTTGTGCGCCGCACGCCCGCGAACGCTTCCGGCAATCTTACGTGTGCTCGACTGCATTACCTGGCTCACCTCGGGACGCGAAAGCTGCAGGGCCGGCCACAGTCCGAAGAGAATTCCGGTCAGCAATGCAACTCCGACACTGAACATCAGCACCGGCACATTGATCTGGATCGCCGCCTCGTGCGGAAAGGAATGCTGCGGCAACATGTCCACAATGATCGCAAGCGCCCGGTACGCCAGCAGCACTCCCAGCAGCGCCCCGGTGAGAGAGAGCAGAAGTGATTCGGTCAGCAGTTGTCGAATGATCCGCGGGCGGCTTGCTCCAATCGCTGTGCGCACCGCAAATTCATGCTGCCGCGCCGTGCCGCGCGCCAGCAGAAGGATTGAAACATTCCCGCACCCGATTGCAAGCAGCAGCGCCACCGCGCTGAACAGCAGATATAGAGTTCCTCCCAGATCGCGGACAAAATCCTCATTCAGTCCAACCACGGAAAACTGGAAGGGATCGTGCGGAAAGTGCTTTGGACTTTCCTTTGCGAACTGTTCAATCAAGGGCTGCAAAGCTGCATTCGCGGCTTCGTGCGAAACCCCCGGCTTCAGCCGGAGCCCCACGTAGAAGGCGCGGGTCGGATCCTGGGTTATTTTCAGGGGCAGGTAGGCATCACCGTCGTCCCACGTGAACCGCGGCGCCGCCACTCCCACGATGGTGTAATTCTTCCGTACCAGCTGCAGAGTCTGCCCCAGGACGGCGGGATTCGAATTGAAGTGTCTTTGCCAGAACTTGAAGCCCAGCACCACGACAGGCTGTGGATCCTGACCATCCACCGCGTCAGCCGGAACCAGTCCCCGCCCCAACAATGCCGGTACTCCAAAGTAGTTGAACCCGTTTGAGGTCATGTAGACCCCGGACACATCCTCCGGCAGATCGTGCCCGGTAACCGTCAGATTCCAGTCATCCGTAATTACGGCATCTTCCACCACTGGCGACGTTCTTATTTGCTGCCACTGTGCCCCAGTCAGGCCGAATCCGATATCGTGCCCAGCCCGGTCTTTGAGCCTCATATGGACCATGCGGTCGGAAGCCGCATAGGGATACGGATTCATAAGAATCGCATATACCACGCTGAAAACCGCGGTCGTTGCTCCGATTCCCAGTGCAAGTGAAATCACCGCGGTCAGCGTTAAGGCGGGGCTCTTGATCAGTTGCCGAAGGCTGTAACGAATGTCCTGGAGCAGGGTCAGCATCGGAGTCGTACCTCAGATTGGAAAATCGGAATAAAGAATCGAAGTGGAGTTGCACGTCAGCCGCCAAGCCAGGAAGTTTCCAACCTGTTCAAATTTCTGGGAAAGAACTTTTTAAGAGCGACCGCACCTGTCCGGTTTCGCCGTGGGGTGTCCACATCCGAACAGGCCTGAAACTCCGCAGCTCCGTGACTCGCAACACCAACCTGTTGTTTCGTCTTGATTGTGTTCTCAGGGCGCTTTATCCCACTGGTCTCGGAAGAATGACCCGCACTCTGCAACCGCGCTCATCGGGACGGTTCGAGAGTTCGAGAGAGCCGCCGTGCGCTTCAGCGATCTGACGCGAAAGGACCAGGCCGATACCGCTGCCGGAAGGTTTCGTTGTATAGAACGGTACGAACGCATTGCTCGGATTCAGCAAGCCCGGGCCGTTGTCTTCGATGGTCAAGTCCACCGCTTTTTCAAGCAGCCTCCAGCTGATGACGACACTCGGCTTGAACCCATTCGAGGGAAGAGACTCAGCCTCGGTTGGAGCCTTTGCAGACAAGCCTTCCAGCACGGCTTCTGTGGCATTGCGTACAAGATTGATGAGCATCTGCTCCAGTTGATCCGGATCCGCCATCACGTTCACATCGGCGCCCGGAATTACTCTGACCTGAATGCGAGTTTCCAGCCCAGCCACGCGGGTGACCAATGATGACAGGGGCGACTTTTTCAAGACAGGCGAGGGCATCTGCGCCAGTTGCCGGTACGCCTGCAGGAACCGGTTCAGCGACGCGGCTCGGGCTTCGATAATGCCAAGTCCTCGCTCGAAATCCTCCCGCTCTTCCGGGGAGAGCGTGGTTCCCGGCAGACGCGCATGCAGGCTGCCGGCAATCGATTTGATTGGCGCCAGCGAGTTGTTCAATTCGTGACCCATCACCCGAATCAACCGTTGCCAGGCCAGCCGTTCCTCTTCCCGCAAAGCCCGGCTCACGTCGGAAAGCACCACCAGCGTGTGCGGCACTCCGCGCTGCCGAAATGAACTTCGCCGCACAAACCACCGGGCATCGCTGTTGAAGTGGAGAGGAATCACCGTCGCGTTCTCGGCGGAGAGGCACGTCTTCAAACCCAGGTCGGTGGCAGTTTTACCCAGCAGCCGCGGGGATGCCTGCTGAAGCAGCCTTTCGCCGGCAGAGTTCACCAGCCGCAGCGCTTCGTTCGGATCGAAGGCGAAGAGAGGAATATCTACTTCTTCGACGACTCGCTGCAATAGCGCAGTGGCCTCAATCGCCCCTATGCGATGCTCCGCCAGCAGGTCCGCCAGCATGTTGACTTCGAGAGAAAGTTCGCCAAGGGCGTCGTCGGGAACCGCCATGCGGGCGCGAAAGGAATAGTCCTCTTCCCGCAAAGCACCAACGACATTGGCCAACGTCTGCAGGGGACGGATGATTTGGTCGTGAAGAGCGGCTACGATCAGGCTGCAAACCACAAGCTCGGCGAAAAGTAGTGCCAGCCTGGACTCGACAGTCCAGTCCTGCAGCCAGATCAGGACACCGCTGGTGACCAGCCCTGGAATGGCGAGCCACAACGACGACCGAATGATCCGGCGCTCAAAAGGGGCTCGACGCCTTTTCTTGCGTGCAGAGGTTTGGTTTTCGTTAGGGCTAAAGCCCATACTTTTCCATTCGACGATACAACGCCCCCCGGCTCAGACCAAGCGCCTCGGCCGCCTGGCTCACATTGCCCTGAAAGCGCTGCAGCGCCTTCCGGATCAGGATCGTTTCCACCGCCTCAAGGCTGAGCTCCTCCAGGTTTTGCGCCTGTGATCGTTGCAAACCCAAACCCAGATCGCCGGGCTGGATTTGATCGCTTCGACACATGAGGACGGCCCGCTCCAGCGTGTGCTCCAGCTCGCGAACATTCCCCGGCCAGGAATATTGAATTAACGATTGCAGGGCCG
>CAVXGY010000009.1:0-398125 GCA_963761385.1 Terriglobia bacterium
GATCACCCTGGGGCTGCGCTTTGACTACCAATTTGCCCGCACCGAAAGCCGGGACCAGTATTCCACCTTCGATCCCAACACCCCCAATCCGGGTGCCGGGAGACATTCCGGGCGCCATCATCTTTGCTGGAAAGGGAGCGGGCCGCGCCGGAACTCGCACCTTTGAGAAGTCCGAACCACGACGCCTGGGGCCCGCGGCTGGGCTTTGCCTATCGCCTGGGAGATAAGACCGCCATCCGCGGCGGCTACGGGATCTACTACTCCGGGATCTCGTTCGATCAATTCATAGGGCAGCCGACACTCGGCTTCCAGTCGAACCCAACCGTCAACAACACGACGAACGGCCAGCAACCGGCATTCTCGCTGGACAATGGCTTCCCGGCAAACGACCCGGCTTGCGGCGGTCCCTGCATCAAGCTTCCGCCGTTCATCGATCCTACCGTCGGTAACAACCAGTCGGTGATCGCAGTGGCGAAGAATGGGTTGACCCTGCCGCGCTACCAGAACTATTCACTGACCTTTGAGCGGCAGCTCACCAACAACATGCGGCTGGATGTTTCCTACATCGCTAACCGCGGGAGCCGCCTGACCAACAACTGGCAATCCCTGGGCGTTGACGCCAACATGCTCAATCCAAGCGTTCTGCGTTGGGAGCGAACACCTGTCATCGCCTGCAACAGCACCGTTGCGGTAGCAGGCGCCTGCCGGAGGAGTCCACTTCCGTATGCAGGTTTCAACGGAGACCTGGCGCAGTCGTTGCGGCGCTATCCCCAGTACCAGAACATTCAACTGGCGCGATGTGCCGACCGGCAGCAGCATCTACAACGCCCTGGAAGTCGTTCTGGAGCAGCGCTTCGCGCACGGACTTCAGTTCCGTGCCGGCTACACCTACTCCAGGCTGAATAACGACGGAGCTGAGAGCGCACAGGGTGGAAACGGCGTAAATGCCACCATCCAAAACCCTGCGTGTCCGCATGTGTGCGAGTGGGGACTCAGCCAGGATGACACGCCGCACGTCTTTCTCGTGCGGCTACAGCTGGGAGATGCCCGGAGCCAAGCGATTCAGAAGGAGCGGCCGGCGCACTCCTGGGCGGCTGGAACTCTGTCCGGAGCCCTGCGCTATGAAAGCGGACGGCCTCTGAACGTCTTCATGAACAACGACCTGGGCGGCTTGATCTTCAATGGACAGAAGCGGCCAAACCGGGTGAAAGGCGTCAAGCGCGATCGCGAAGCACAGTGGCTTCTTCAATCCGCTCACCATGAACTATTTCGACTCCTGCGCGTGGGCGGATCCTGGCCCGGATCAGTTTGGCGACGCGCCTCGTGCCGATGGATCGGTGCGTGGCATTCCCCACCTATAACGAAGACGCGAGCATATTCAAGGTTTTCAAACTGCATGAGCAGTTGAGCATGCGGTTCGATGCCGAGTTCGGCAACATCTTCAACCGGACCGACTTCTGCAATCCGAACACGAACTTCAGCGCGGGAAGCTTCGGGACGATCAATACTCAGTGCAACCAGCCACGCTCGATTCAGTTTGGCTTGAAGTTCACTTACTAGTGATAATGGGTACCAGGCTCCGTCCGTCGCAAACGGCGGAGCCTGGGAGCAATCGGTGACGGGTAGTCAGCAGGGGCAGGCTTCGGCAGGCAGTCGTCGTTCGCCGCGACAGCTTCGCTCTGGTCGTTCTTCCTCCTTAGTGCCGCAACCCAACTGAGAGCCGATGCGCGTGAAGCTCTTCAGAAAGCGGTTGCGCTTGGTTCAGGAAGGACGGCTCGAGGAGGCTGATCAGCAAGCGCAGCTCGCCCTTTCCAATCCGCAGACACGCGCCGTGGCTTATTCGGTCCTTGGAGCCATCCGGTTTCAGCAGAAACGCCTTCCTGAAAGCGTCAGCTTGCTCGAGAAGGCGATCCACCTTGATCCTCGCCTGCTAGGCGCTCAGCTTAGCCTGGCTGAGGTCTACTACCGTACAAGGGAAAGTCTGAAGAGGCTCTTGCGGTTTACCGCCGCGTCCTCACTCTGGATCCATCGAATGTCTCCGCAAGAGTTGCGCTGGCGCGGTCGGAGACCGAGAAGGGAAACTACCGCCGATCGCTGGAGTTGTGCCGGCCTGTTCTTCCGGCGCTGAAGCAATCGCCCGACGGACTGCTGCTGCTGGCGGTGGATTTCTCCCGCACCGGCGACCGGAACGCGGCAGCCAGCCTGGCCAAAGATTGGGCTGGGCTCGCAGATGTGCCCCAGGCCTGGTCAATCAAATTCGCGTTGATTCTCGCCGAAGGGGAAGCAATTCCCGAAGCCATCGACATTCTGGAGCGAATCAAAACGACTGCAACTCCTTCCTACGAACTGGCGTTCAATCTGGCGGGCTTGTACCTGATGAAGAGCGATCCGGTCCGGGCGCTGGAAAACTATGACCTGGCCCTGACCCTGAATCCCCAATCTGTTCCCGCACTGCGGCAGGCCGCTGGAATCGCCGAGAGCAGCGGTGAACTGGAACGGTCGCTTGTCGTATTGGATTCGCGCGAAGAAAGCCGAGCCTGACAATCCGGAGATTCTGCTTGAGTTTTGGGCGGGTCTGCCTGAAGATGGATCTTCTGGAAGATGCCGAACCGGCTCTGACCAAGGCAGCCAGCCTGCGGCCCGACGATCCCAAATATCAGTACACGCTGGCTGCGGCGAAAGTTGGAAAGCGCCAGTTCGAAGCCGCCCAGGTTCTGCTCGAAGGAGTTCTCAAGACCAGGGAGAGCGATCCGCAGCTGCAATACGCGCTCGGTTCGGTGCTGTATCTGGAAGGACATCTGGCAGACGCGGCGACGCATCTGCGCGAGAGCGTTCGTTTGCAGCCCGAGCAACTTGCGCCCTACTATTATCTGGCTCTGGTTGCCAGGGATCAGGGCAACGAGGCCGAAGCGATCAAAATTCTGGAAGATCTTCTCCGGCGCTATCCTGATCACGCTTCGTCCTGTGAAGCTCTGGGCGGTTTGCTTATGAACGCCCACCGGTATTCCGAGGCTGAAACCAGCCTGGAGAAGGCTGTTCGTCTGAATCCGAAGTCGGTCAAGGCCAACTACCAGCTCGGTTTACTGCTGGCGCGCATGGGCCGAAAAGACGGAAGCGGACAAGCAGCTCGAAGTGGCCAAGTCGCTTCGCACTGAAGATGAGGCAACGTCTCGTTTGCAACTTCGATTGTTAGACCCTGACCAATGATTCGTACGCGGACGATCCCGGAAGAGCTGGCGGTCACACTTTTCGTTCTTGTGCTGGCGTTGTCAGTTCAAGGCCAGAAAGCGGAGCGTGCTTCCGGATCGACAGGCCAGAAATCGATTCATCAAAACTCGATTCACCAAAAAACGGTCAGCCAGATCGAGAGTGAGATAAAGAGCGATCCCAACAATCCCCAGCTTTTTGTCGCACTCGGTCTGGCGTATTGGGATAAGGACGATTATCCGCATGCATTTGAAGCCTTCCAGCACGCCGTGAAAGTAGGACCATCGTCCGCCGAGGCACACAACTGGCTGGGAGTGGCGCTCATGGAAAAAGCCGATTTGCCCGGCGCCACGGCTGAGTTCAGAAAGGCGGTCTCGCTCGATCCGAAGTCCACCAGGGCTTACACAAATCTGGGCTCGGCACTGGCCAAGAGCGGCGACCTGACCGGGGCGGTGCAGGCGTTTCAAAAAGCGCTGGCGCTGGAGCCGAACAACCTCGCCGCGCACATGAATCTGGGTGTTGCTTTGCGGGAGAAGGGAGACGCCGAAGGCGCGCTCATCCATCTTCGCCGTGTGGCTGCCGCCAACCCGACCAATGCCAACGTGCAGTACGAGCTGGGGCAGACTCTGCGTCAGAGCGGTGATCTTGCAGGCGCGATTGCAGCATTTGAGAGCGCTCTCCAGATCGATCCCGAGTTGCGGGAAGGCTATTACGCGCTGGGCGTGGCGTTAAAGCAGCAGAGTGCATCGACGCGCAGGCCGGGCGCAAATCCTGCAAGTCCGGCGGACGATTTGTACAAACACGGCCAGGAATCCGCTGCGCGAGGCGATCTTGACGCTGCCAGGCAACAACTCACCGAAGCGCTTGGCGCCGATGAAACTCACGCGGAGGCGCACAGTTTGCTGGGGTTCGTTCTCGGCCAGCAGGGAGATCTTACTTCCGCGCTGGTTCATTTGCAGCGCGCGGTCGCGCTCCGCCCAGAATCCGCCGAGGCTCACTACAATCTTAGGCGTTGCGTTGTGGTACAGCGGCTCGAAGGAGGCAGGCAATAGCTGAGCTCAAGGAGAGTGTACAGCTCGATCCTGCAGCCGGCGCCAGCCACGCCTTTCTGGGAACCGCCCTGCGAGAGACGGGAGACCTGGAAGGAGCGCGACTGAGCCTGCAACGTGCGATCGCTTTGCTGCCGCCGACAACCGCCACCTACGTCGATCTCGGCAATCGTCTTTCTTCGCAATGGCGAACTCGATAAGGCGATGGGCCAGTTCGAGGCCGGACTGAACCTGCCAGACTCATCAGCTTCCGAAGCCGGACTGGGAAGCCGCCATCGCCGATCTCCGAAAAGCGCTGGCCGCGAACCCCGACCAGGCACGAGAGCACAACATGCTGGGTCTATTGCTTGGGCGCAAGGGTGCAAGCAACAGCGAGGTTGCCGCTGAGTTTCGCGAGGCGATTCGTCTGCGTCCTGACTTTGCGGAGGCGCAGAACAATCTCGGGCTGGTGTTGACGCAGACCGATCAGGACGAGCCAGCGCTGGCAGCCTTCCGCGAGGCTATCCGCATCGGCCAAATTATGCGGAGGCGCACGCGAACCTGGGCGCCACGCTCATTCCGACCGATGGTGAACAAGCCATTCGCGAACTGGAGAAAGCGGTCGCGCTCGAGCCCGCGTCGGTGAAGGCGCAGTTCAATCTGGCGACGGCCTACGGCGCCAGCCCGAAGTATGGTGCAAGCGAAAGAGATCGAACTGTTGCGCAAAGTGATCGCGGCATCCCCTTCATTCGCCGCGCGCCCACCTGGCTCTGGGCAAGGCGCTACTGCAGGACGGAAAAGTTCCGGAAGCGATCACCGAGCTGCAGGAAGCGGCGCGGCTCGATCCCCAGAGCGGCGAAGCTCATTACCAGATGGGACTGGCTTTGGCGCGCGCGGGACGCAAGGATGAGGGGACGACAGAACTACAGAGAGGGCGCGAACTCTCCGCCGCGGACGATCGCAACCAGAACGTCAATCTTGGATATCGCCGAAGGCCGCGAGGCGCTCGACAAGGGCGATCTGGATCAAGCGGTCAGGCAAGTTTCAACATGCCATCAAGCTCCAACCCGAATCGTCGGATGCCCAACGCTATCCTGGGAGCGGCTTTGGAGAAGCAGGGCAGACGTCGCGGGGCGCGTCCGCCGCATACCAAAAGGCTGTCGAACTCAATCCGGGTGATGTTGACTGCCCGCCAGAGTTTGCAGAAGACTCTCGGCCACACATGCCGGTCCTGACGATGGTCCGCGCGCGATGGCCGAGCTGGAGGGTTACATTCGCGACAGCCGGTTTCAAAGAGGTGGAGCCCCTGCTCGACGCCTACGTCAGGGAGCATCCGCAGTCCTCATGGGGTTGGTACGCCCTCGGGTACAGCTTGTTCGCGCAGCAGAAGATTGGCGAGTCGATTCAAGCGCTGGCGAAATCTCTGCAGCTCGACGTCAAGAACGCCGAGGCCCACAAGATTCTCGGTCGCGATCTGATGATCATCGGAAGATTCGATGCCGCTCAGGTCGAGTTCGAGCAGGGAATTCGCTACGACCCGCAGTCCGCTGAGATGCACTACAACCTCGGCAAGCTGTTTTCCATGCAGGACAACTGGGGTCCGGGCAGAAAGGAATTCGAAGAAGCACTGCGTATCGATCCCTCGTTACGTCGAAGCACTGGACGCTCTCGGGATGGCCCAGGAAGCGTTGGGTGACAATGCCGGCGCAGTCGCGAGCTACGAAAAAGCCATCGCGCTGAATCAGGCGCGAAACGGCAAGTTCGCCTCGGCCCACGTGAACCTGAGCGCCTACTACAACCGCACCGGCGAGCCTGAAAAAGGGCTGGAGTATGCACAGCAGGCAATCGCACTGGATCCCAAGTCTGACCGAGCCTGGTTTCAGAAGGCGAAGGCCGACGAGATTCAGGGCCACTTGAACGATGCGGTCGACTCGCTGAATCAGCGCCATCTCATTCAACACGCGGGCGTCCTCCTATTACTACGTACTGGCCGGTCTATACCGCCGCCTGGGAAAAATGAAGGAAAGCCAGGAGGCGCTGGAAGTTTTCACTCGCCTCGACAAAGAGTCGAACGATCTCGAAAAAATGCGGCGCAGCGGCGCCAACTCCCGCGACTCCGCACCCCGGAGGCCAGCGTGAGTAGCGGCTCCGGCCGCGCCCCATCGCGTCGTGAGTTCCTGCAGATGCTGGGCGCCGCCGGGGCAACGTTGCCGTTCGCATCGAAGCTCGCGCACCTGCTGGCGGCAGTCGCGCCTGCTCCAGTTACGTTTACCGACATCACAGTCAAAGGCTGGCCTGTCGCAGGCTCTGAAACATTTCCGGCAGCCCCACTAACAAGCAGTTCCTGCTGGAAGAAATGGGCGGTGGCGTGGCTCTGTTCGACTACGACAACGATGGCTGGCTCGACATCTTTCTGGTGAACGGAACCAGCCTTGATCCGGCGGTGCGGGATCGCAATCCCACGAGCTATTTGTTTCGCAACAATCGTGACGGCACCTTTACCGACGTTACCGAGAAGGCGCGCCTAACTCACTCCGGCTGGGGACAAGCCTGTTGCGTCGGTGACTACGACAACGATGGCTTCGACGATCTGTTCGTCAGCTATTTTGGTCACAACGTTCTTTACCACAACAATGGCGACGGCACTTTTACCGACGTCTCCGAACAGGCTGGCGTTGCTGGATCCGAAAACCGCTGGGGTGCAGGCTGCTGTTTTCTGGACTACGACCGCGACGGTCTGCTTGATTTGTTCGTGGCTAACTATGTGAACTTCGATCCGGCACGCGCACCCAAGCCTGGCCAGGCTGCGTACTGCATGTACAACGACATTCCGGTCCCTTGCGGTCCGCTTGGGTTTCGCCGGCGGCACCAACATCCTTTATCGCAATCGAGGGAATGGAACTTTTGCCGACGTCTCCGAGGAGTCGGGCATCGCCCGTCCACGCGGGCCCTCTTCGATGGTCTTTGTCGGCAGAAATTGGCAGGCCAGTGGTTCGTACGGCATGGGAGCGGCGTCTGCTGACTTCGACAATGACGGGTGGCCCGACATTTACGTTGCCTGCGACAGCGCTCCCAGCCTGCTTTATCGCAACAATCACGATCGCACGTTCCGGGAAATCGCTGTCCCGGCGGGCTGCGCCCTGGATGAAAATGGCGTCTCCCTGTCGGGAATGGGAGTTGCCGTGGCCGATTTCGATGGCGACGGATGGTTCGACATCGCGCGCACGAATTTCTCCGAGCAGGTGACCACGCTATACCGCAATTACGGCAACGGCGCTTTTGAAGATGCCAGCATCAAGGCCGGCCTGGGCGTGAACCGGAAGTATCTCGGCTTCGGCGTGGGCTTCTTCGACTTCGATAACGACGGATGGAAAGATCTGTTTCTGGCGAACGGTCATGTGTACTCTCAAATCGCCGACCGCAAGCTGCATCTGTCTTACAAAGAGCCCAAAGTGTTGTATCGCAATCTTGGGAACGGACGCTTCGAGGATGTCTCCGCGAAAGTCCGGCCCCGCTATCCGGGCCGAGAACTTTGGCTCGCGGTTGCGCCTTTGGGGATTTCGACAACGATGGCGACATCGATGTGATCGTGAACAACCTGGACGGACCGCCGTCCCTGATTCGCAACGATGGCGGAAACAAAAACAACTGGATCATGATCAAGTGTATCGGCACTCGCTCCAACCGGTCGGCGATCGGTACTCGGGTAAAAGTCACCAGCAGAGGGCACAGCCAGATCGACGAGGTCATGAGCGGATCGAGTTACTATTCGCAGAATGACTTTCGGCTCCATTTCGGACTGGGTCAAGCCACCAAGGCCGATAGTGTCGAGATCACCTGGCCCTCGGGTTTGAAGGAGAGCTTTCAGAATGCTGCCCGCGAATTGCCTGTTCGTCGTGCAGGAAGCCAGGGGAATCCTTGACACCAGGAAATTTCGTTAGGCGAAATTCCGCCAGGGGGATGAGCCAGCCATGAAGAGACACCGCTATGTCTGCTACTGGATCGCGGCGTCTGTTTTCTTTCTTTTGCGTGGCGGGCGCGACACCCGCGCCGGATGTGCAGTTTACCGATATCGACGCAGGCTTCCAGGATCGATTTCAAGCACGAAAACTCCGCCACCTCGAACAAGTACCTGATAGAGACGATGGGTGGAGGCGTGGCGCTCTTTCGATTACGACAACGACGGCCGTCTGGATATCTTTTTTACGAATGGCGCAAAGATAGACGACCCCATGCCGGACGACAAGATGCCTGACAAATCCGATCCGCAAGTTCTGGAACCGGCTCTACCACCAGAATGCCGATGGCACATTTACCGATGTCACCGACAGGGCCGGCCTTAGCGGGATGCCGCAGAATCACTACGACATGGGCGTAGCCGTGGGCGATTACGACAACGACGGCTTCGAAGACCTTTACATCACCGGTTTCGGCGGCAACACGCTCTACCACAACAACGGAAACGGCACCTTCACCGATGTGACCAGGGCGCCGGAGCAGCGGCCGGTGGCTGGAGCGCGAGCGCCGGATTTTTCGACTACGACAACGACGGCAAACTCGACCTGTTCGTCACCCGCTACATAAATTGGACTTTCAAGACCAACCGCTATTGCGGCGAAAAACAGCCCGGCTATCGCGCTTACTGTCATCCCGACAACTATGACGGCGTGACCAATATTCTGTATCACAACAACGGCGACGGAACATTCACTGACGTTTCCGAGAAAGCCGGGGTCGCCAATCCGAAGGGCAAGGGGCTGGGAGTGTCATTCGCCGATTACGACGGCGATGGCTTTACCGATATTTTCGTCGCCAATGATTCCGTGCAGTGTTTTCTCTACCACAACAATGGAAACGGGACTTTCACCGAAACCGGCCTGCTGGCAGGGGTTGGCTACAACGAGGACGGCAAGACATTCGCCGGGATGGGCACCGATTTCACCGATTACGATAATGACGGACGTCCCGATATCGTGGTCACCGATCTCTCCAACGAACGCTACATGCTGTTTCGCAACAACGGAGATTCCACATTTCGCGATGTGACCAACCAATCCGGAGTGGGCAGTGCGACGCTCTCTTTCGCGGGCTGGAGCACGCGCTTTTTCGATTACGACAACGACGGCTGGAAGGATCTGTTCGTCGCCCAGGCGCACGTCATGGACACGATCGAAAAAACAGCGCCTAACTTGAAATACCAGCAGCCGCCGCTGCTGTTGCGGAACGAGTCGGGCCATTTTGTGAGAGTGGTGCCTGGCGAAGCCTTTCAGGTGCCGTGGGCCGGACGCGGTGCGGCGTTCGGCGATATCGATAACGACGGCGATATCGACGTGGTGGTCAGCAATGCCGGCCAGAAGGCCTACATGCTGCGCAACGATGGCGGCAATCACAACAATTGGATCGGGATAGAGACTACCGGGAAAAAATCGAACCGCGATGGTATCGGAAGCCGGGTGAAGGTAGTGTCCGCATCCGGGTTGACACAGTATTTCACTGTCAACACCGCGGTCGGTTACCAGTCAGCCAGTGACAAGCGCCTTATTGCTGGTCTGGGCGCGGATTCCACCGCGAAGCTGATCGAGATTCGGTGGCCTTCCGGAATCGTCCAGAAATTCGAGAACGTTAAGGCGGGGCAGTGGCTTAAAGCCGTCGAACCGGTCCGGTAAGGGGCTCTTGGTCCCGCAAACGGCGTATCTGCTCCGCGCAGAATGCTTCGCAGGCTCAGCATGACGGCGTGAATGGTTCATGTACGGCGTGGATCATCGTCGGGTTTGGTATCGACCGGAACGCTTTTAGTTTTGACCCGGCTCTTTTGCCATCGGCTGTTCGGGAGTCGCTGCAGGTTCGGGCTGATTTGCGTTTTCCTCCGCAGTGTCGGTCTCGACAATCATCAGTGCCTTCGGTGCAGCGTTGTGAGCTGCACGGGCGATTCGGGCGATGTCTCCAAGAGGCGGGTTCAGGGCCGGTAGTGCTTTGGGCGAAACGGTCGGAGCGGCGGGCAGGGGAGCTCCGCTAACTATCATTTCTTTCTTGTTCTCCCCCGAAGACACCTGTTTGGCCAGGGCCTGCTTAGGCTCCTGAGCGAAGGCGCAGGATACTAACACCAGAGCGGCCAACAGGAGTTTCCACGATGTCTTCATAAATCAGTCCTTGTTGAAAGGCTTAAACTGCCAAATTCTGTCGTTCTTCCTGCTTTGCTTAAGTGCACGTTCCGTACCATCCCGATAAGCGAATTCATGCCCGTATATTGCGGTAAATACAGGAGATAACGAGACCAGTTTATTACGCCAACTAATGGGGAACGGGTTTTCCCCTTTCCGTGGAAGACATTTTCCTTCCGAAGCCTGATGACGGAGGGAACTGCGGGTAAACCGATGCTATTGGATGGTTACCGTGACCTGATTGGAGATCGGGCTCTCGTGACCCTGAGCATCAACGGCTTTGACCAGGTAGTGATAGGTCTCGCCATTGCGCACACCGCGGTCGGTATAACTAGTGGCCGCGACGGAAGCGATCGGCTGGTAGCGGCCGCCCGCCGGGCTGCGATAGACGTTGTAGCCGGTTACGACAAACGCTGGCTTGGGCGGTGGATCCCACTTGAGCAGGACGCTGTGAGGCTTCTGGTCGGCCGCGACCCGGACCAGAACCACGCCTACGATTCCGCACAACAAGACTGCCAGGATGGCGACCGCTACGAATGAGGCTCTTCTCAATCTTGATTCCCAGGCTGCCACGGCCGTCTTCTGATTAGCCCGCTGGTGATTTGATCCCGCTGGCTCAGGGCTGATTCGGCGTGGGCTGATTTACCACCGAGCCGGCCTCCGTGATGCTGCCTTTCACCAGGTCGGTCTTAATCTTAAGTTTCTGGTGAGGACGAAGGTCGACCATCGTATCGAAAGGCAAATACCCGGGCAGAGCGACGCGAACACTATGCCGTCCGGGAGTCAGCAACATGGCTTTTCCGGCACCGGTGAACTCATCCACGTGGCCGGCAAACTGGTTGTCCACAAAAACTGCCGCCCGCGTCGGCGTGGCGTCGATCTTTAGTTCCCCGGTTGCTGACTGGGCCTGGGGATGCGCAGCCCTCACCAGGGTGACGTTGATCACGCTGGTTTGTCCCGGCTCCAATACCACTTGTTGGGTAAAATCGTCGTACCAGGCCTGACGCACAATTACGTCGTGCTTTCCGGGCAACAACACGATCTTCTTGTCACCGGTTAGTTCCTTCACGAAGCCTACATACTGTCCGTCGATCCATACTCCGGCGGTCTTTTCGGCTTTGTTATGACCAACAAATTTCAACTCCGATTGAACCCGGTCCTCGGCGTGCACCAGGCCAGCCAGGGCAATGATTGCGAAAAGTGCCGGCAAACTTCTACGACTGAACATGCGCACCTCCAAAACAGACTATGAACCCAGTATAAGGATCATTGTATTCGCCCAGATTACTAGTGGCCAGAGGGATTCCCGGCAAACTGGGGTTCAGGAAGAGTCCGCTGAAGGCTGAAGACTGCTCTAACGGTTCAGATATTGTCGCAGGCAGCGTACACACGGCGCATACCCTTCACGAATCGCCTCCGCCGCTGCAATCAGGCGCACATTCTGATTCTCATGTTTGTGCAGGAAGCGGCATCCTGGAACGTGAAATGTCTTGCCGTCATCGGAAACTTCCACCATCAGTCCATCAGGAATTCCAGCCCCCGGCTCGGCCAGGAACGAACGAACCGCGGAAATGGACCTGGCGTCAATTCGAGACAGGGCAAAGCTGCCCGAGACCAGAGCTATCGCCGCCACTGCCAGCAACCAACCCAGCGCCGTTCCCCGGGGGTGGGACACGTATTCCGTGAACCTGCTTCGCCAGCCCGCGGTAAAGCCGGCAGGCAGCGGCAGCAGGCGGTCGTCCCCATACAGATGGATCACATTCCTTGTTCCATCCAGCACCGCAGTGCAGCGCTTGCAATCGTGAAAGTGGGCTTCCATCGCGGCCCGAAGATCCGGGCTGACTTCGCCCTCGAGATAATTCGAAATCTCGCGCCAAACCTGTTCGCAATTCACTACCATGGCTTGTTTCCTTTCCCGAACGGTGCGCGACTAAACCATCCGTCCGCGAATGCCGGCGCCAGAATGTCGCGCAACATCAGCCGGGCCCGGAGCAGGCGGGTTTTGACGCTGGCGATCGAAATACCCAGCGCCTCGGCGGCCTCCTCGATACTCATGTGTTCCACGTCGCGCAGGAGAAATACTTCGCGATATTTTTGACCGAGGCTGTCGAGCGCCCTGGCCAGTATGGTTCGGAATTCGCTTTTTTCCAGCGCTTCCGACGGAATTTCACGCCAGTCGGCGAAATCCCGCGGAGTGTAATCTCCCTGTTCATCATCGGGTGAATCGGCGAGCGGCTCAAATAGCTCCGCATGTTGCCTTCGCTGCCGCATTCTCGCCTCATTCACAGTGATTTGAATCAGCCAGGTGCTGAAACGGGCCTCACCGCGAAACTGGTGCAAGTGGGTAAAAGCCTTCAGAATCGCCTCCTGCGCCACTTCCTGGGCGTCGGCTTCGTTTCGCAGCAGGGCCAGCGCGGTCAAATAAACGCGACGCTCATAAGGCTTTACCAGTTCGGCAAACAGGAAGGACTCGCCATTGCGGATGCGGGCAATAAGCGACTGCGCCCTCTCATCGCCTGTGGCAGCGGGTTTCTCGATCACCATGGTTCGTGACAGCATCGGGTTTTGACTTGCCGGCAGCTGGGTATCTCGGACTCGGGCAGCACATCGACTGGAAGACTCATGCGCGCTGTACCGGGAGAATCGATTTGTTTTCTCATCTTCTCTACTATTTCTCAGTCTGGCCCGATCCATCTCCGCTCGCCGGATCCCTGGGAGCCAGACCTTCGTCGGCAGGGTCGTCTGCCGACGGGTCTTTTGAAGAAAGACGCCTGAGAGAATCATCTTCGCCTGCAAGATCCTCGACCGGCAGATCTTTGTCCGGCAGATCCTCGTCCAGGATATCTTGACCCGGCAGATTTGTGCCCACGAGATATTCGGGGTTCTTCTTCCATCCTGTGAGCATGGAAGTGAAGTTACTCCAGCCGTGCAGAGCGACCATGATGAGATGTCCGAGAAGGAAGAACAGAATGGCCCACATCACGGCGAAATGCCAGATGCGGGCCCAGTGAAAGCCTCCCATCATCCATGCCAGCCAGGAAAACTGGATAGGCTTCCACACCGCAATTCCGGTAAGCACAGACAAAAGGCCCAGCCCAAGGACAGACGTATAGGCCAGTTTCTGCAATGGGTTGTAAACCTCGCGCGCCGCCGGTTTAGGCCCAAAGAAAAAGTAGTAATGCACCACGGGCCACACGCCACGAATATCGCTCGGAGTGAAAAGCACCTGCCGGTAATTTCCGCTGAACACCTGGTAACCCAGGTAAAAGAGCCCGGTGCCGACGTAAATCCAGACGAAGCTCAGGTGCCATTGCAACCCGCCTCCCAGCCAGCCCCCGAGGGCGAAGGCCCCGGGCCAGTGCAACAGATCTTTTTGCGGGATTTTTGCGCCGAAGCTGGGGAAAGCGCGGAATATCTGGAAGCCACTGGCGATCATTACCAGCAGCGCAACTGAATTCAGCCAGTGACAGAAGCGCACCACCCACGGATGTTCGTAGGCCGCTTGCTCAACTACTCCGGTCTTCACTGATTCGACTTCAATTAGGGCTTCATGCATGTGTGATTTCGGGCCAAAACAAGAAACTACAGCCCGTAAAAAGACGAATAGCCCTGGTCTTCCCAGTACCCAACCCTGGACAGAACATTAGTGACACTCAGGCTGGTCAGGTACTTGGCCTGCTTGTATCCGACCTTTGTCGGAATCTGCAGGCGAAGCGGCGCGCCATGTTCGCGGGTCAAGGGCTGGTCGTACATTTCGTAGCAGAGCAGGGTCTGCGGGTGCAACGCGGTCGCCATATCCAGAGATTCGTAATAGTCGTCTGCGCACTCGACGCAGATGAAGCGCGCCGTCGTATCCGCGCCAATCATGTGCAGGAAGTCCGAGAGCCGGGCTCCGCCGAAGCGGCCGATGACATCCCAGCCTTCCACGCAAATATGACGGGTGTTCTGCCGCACTCGGGGCAGAGACTGGAATTGCGCCAGCTTGTATTCGCCGGGCTTCTGCACCGTTCCGGACACGGTCAGGGTCCAGTTCTCGAGGTCCACGCCGGGGTCTGCCACGTCGTAGCCGTTGATAGGAAACTTCTCAAAGGGAGCAACTTCGGCATCGGCGAAGGTGGTCGCCAAATGCCCGGAGCGAAACATTTTGGCGGAAACCCAGTCGCTGAAGCCCAGGCCCGTCTTAAGCAGCGGTTCCTGAAACCTGGGGATCGCAAAGGTGCCCACGGCGAGCACTGGAGCCAGTTTGAGCAGTTCGCGCCGGGTGGCCCGTTTGAACTTGCGATCGTCGATGCGTGATTCCATATGGTTGGCAGGACGGGGACAGTCTACCTCCCAAATGGGATTCCTGGAGCAGGGAAAGGTTACAGGGCTTCTACCTCTATGGCTGTCTTAACCTCAACACCGGCAGCGACCTCAGCAACCCGCCGGTACGACTCCAGCCGGTCAGCATGCTCGTAGGTATCGGTGACAGCGATGACCTCATCGGCGCCCGTATCCGCAACCAGCTTCTCGAGACCCGCCTTGACGGTCGCATTCGATCCTGCGATCGCCGAGCCGAGTTTGTTTTGTACGGCTGCCCGTTCCAGGTCATCCCACAATGGTTCCATGGAATCTACCGGAGGCAATAACTCAACCGGCTGGTTTCGGATCAGCCTCAGAAACCGCTGCTGGGGTGTGGTGAACAACCGGCGAGCTTCGTGGTCGGTCTCGGCTGCGATCACCTGTACCGCCACCATGAAATATGGTTTGCTCAGGGCCTGGCTTGGCTGGAAACGCTGGCGGTACAGCTGCGCGGCTGCGTAAAGATATTCCGGGGCAAAATGCGCCGCGAAGGCAAACGGCAAACCCAGAGTGCCTGCCAGTTGCGCGCTGAAGCCGCTTGACCCCAACAGCGTGATCGGCAGGTTGCTTCCCTGGCCGGGAATAGCCTTTACTAACTGACCAGGCTTTTCAGGTCCGAGAAAAGTGCGAAGTTCCTCCAGCAGTTCCGGAAAATCATCCCCAGTCTGCCGCAGGTCGCGGCGTAGGGCACGCATCGTGTGACCATCGCCTCCGGGAGCGCGTCCCAGGCCGAGATCGATTCGCCCCGGATACATCGCCTCAAGCGTGCCAAACTGTTCCGCCACTACCAGAGGCGCATGATTCGGGAGCATGACGCCGCCGCTCCCCACCCGGATTGTCTTCGTCGCACCCGCCACATGCCCGATCAGCACGGCGGTTGCGGAGCATGCCAGTCCCTGAATCGCGTGATGCTCGGCCAGCCAGTAGCGCTTGTAGCCCAGCGCCTCCACGTGTTGCGCCAGGTCAACCGACCGGGCGATTGCGCTGCCCACGGGCTCTCCAGCCCGCATGCCCACGAGATCCAGCACCGAAACTGATAAAGGGTTACTCATGACCAATTAGATGAAGCAACCTGGGAAGCGATGCGGGCGCCATGCGGGGGAAGAAGAGCGGGCTTACGATCCCGCCAGCGTCTCCGCAACGAACCTGGCGAACTGCTTTATGTCATGCTCGGTGGTGTCGAATGAGCACATCCAGCGAACCACGGATTGCTCTTCGTTCCATACATAGAAGAAGTAGCGCTTTTGCAGCCTGGCGATGGCTTTACGCGGGATTTTGACGAAGACTCCGTTGGCTTCGACTTTGTAAACAACCTTAACATCCGGGATCGGGCTGAGATTTTTCTGAAGCAGGCGCGCCATACGGTTGGCATGCTCGGCACTCTTCCGCCAGAGGTCACCGGTCAACAGGGCGTCGAATTGCGCCGAGATGAAGCGCATTTTGGACGCAAGTTGCATGCCCTGTTTGCGCAGATACAGGAAGTCACGGGCGAGCGCTTTGTCGAAGAAGACCACGGCTTCGGCGCCAAGGGCTCCGTTTTTGGTTCCACCGAACGAGAGCACATCCACTCCAAGATCACGGCTAGCTTGCCGGAGGGATTGTCCCAGGCTGACGGCCGCGTTGGCGATGCGTGCGCCGTCAACGTGCAGGAACATGTCATGCTCGTGGGCGAATCGCGCCAGCGCCTTGATTTCCGACGGCTTATAAACCGTCCCTACCTCGGTGGCCTGGGTAATGGAAATGACGCGAGGCTGCACATGGTGCTGGTCGCCGATACCGTGGTAGGCCTGTCTGACGGCTTCAACCGTGAGTTTGCCCTCGCGGGTAGGAAGAGGAATCAGCTTGCAGCCGGTGAATTTTTCGGGCGCGCCGCATTCGTCGGTGTAAATATGAGCGGCTTCAGCGCAGATCACCGCGTGGTAGGTGCTGGTCAGGGCCTTCAGGCTAAGACAATTGGCAGCGGTGCCGTTGAAGACGATAAAAACTTCGATATCGGCGCCAAAATGCCGCTTGAATTTGCGAACGGCGGCCTCGGTGCAGGGGTCGTCGCCATAGCCCACGGCGTGACCCTGATTGGCCGCCGCGATCGCCTGTAAGACTTCAGGATGAACACCGGCATTATTGTCACTGGCAAAGCTGCGTGCAGGTTTCATGCTCCGAACAATTTAGCACTTCGGACCTCGGACCCCGGACCTCAGACGTTCGGCTTCAGGCTTTAGGCCTCCGACTTCCTCGCTGAGGTCTGACGTCCGACGCCTGACGCCCGGCCCATGGCACTTCAGTGGTGTTACTGAGCGAGTACCACAGTGATCTTGGCGGGAAGAGTTTGTGCCACTATGGTGAAGCCATGGCACTCGTTCTCATGATGGTGGTCCTGGCGTTCGGCCTGCTCTATGTGGCAGTGGTAGCCGAAGAGCGGCAGATGCAGGAAGCCACCAAACCCCGCAAACGTTAGAGGGTTTACTTGCCGATCTTCTCTTGCGCGGCGCCCAATACCTGGCGCTGACCCGCCTGCTGAACGAAAGCAATCACCCGCATATTGGTCATATCCAGATTGTTGGGATCGCTCTTTGAATCCACCTTCACCCGAACGTCCTGGGCGAAACCCTTTCCGGCCTCAAGGCTCCCAATCTTCGTAAGGCTCTGCACTACTCCGACGTGGGTAAGCTTCCGGCCGCTGTTCTCGCCGCGTAGTACCTGCGACTCAGCGTGATTCAACGCGACCACCAGATAGACATCTGCCTTTGGTGCCTTCGATGCTTCGGGCAGAGCACCAGCATCAACATGGACCCGCAATACTTTGGGAGATTCCAGCGATATGTTCGAGATTCGAACCGGTACCTTCTGTTGACCGAGGGCCTTTTGAACCGCCTGCGTTGCCAGACGCGAATCGTTGCCAACGAACTCGGTGCTTCCATCGACGACCATCTGAGGCGTGTAGACGCTGCTCAATCCAAAGCGGCCGGAGTAGGAGTTCTGGCGATCGCTGAAAAAGCGCGAGGAGTAGGGATCGGTCCAGCCAATGTGGTTCCAGTAATCCACGTGCTCGCTCAATACGATCAACTGCGCCCCAGCGACGGGCTGCGAACGCTCAAGTTGTTGCAGCAGCGCGTCGGCTGGCGGGCAACTCGAGCAGCCTTCGGAGGTAAAAAGCTCAACCAGCACAGGCGCGGGAACCGTGGGTTGCGGAGCGTCGGTCGCGGACAGGAGCATTCCCGCCATCAGGGAAACGGATATCAGGATCAACAGTTTCGTCATACCGGCCAATCTCGCGTCGCGAGAAGTATCGCACGCTGCCTGAGTGGATGTGCGCCGAAGGAAAAAGTTACGGAGCATCACAAGGTATCGCGTTCACTCTACTTCGGCGCTTGTGTTCTATAATCACGGCAATTCTCCCATCATGCGTTTACTCCTTTGGCTGGGCCTGTTGCTTCCGCTGGTCGCACCTGCTCAAACAGCCGTCCCAAAGAAAGCCTCTCAACTCACCGCGCCGCAAACGCCTCTGCCGAATTTCACAGATGTAACGAAAGAAGCGGGCCTGACCGTCTCCCATATTTCCACGCCGGAAAAGAAGTACATCGTGGAATCCATGAGCGGCGGCGCGGGTCTGATCGACTGTGACAACGACGGCAAGCTCGACATCATTACCGTAAACGGGTCGACCATCGACCGCTACCGCCAGGGCGGCGATCCCATGATCACGCTTTACCATCAGGACGCAGATTTCAAGTTTACCGACATCACCAGTACGTCCGGACTTTCCCGCAAAGGCTGGGGCATGGGCGTTGCCGTCGCCGACTACGACAACGACGGCTTGCCGGATATTTACGTCACCGGCTTCGGCGGCAACGCGCTTTATCGCAACCTCGGCGGCTGCAAATTTGAAGATGCGACCGACAAGGCCGGCGTAGCCGCGGGAGGCTTCAGTACCGGCGTGGCGTGGGCGGACTACGATCGCGACGGCTTCGTTGATTTTTATGTTTCCCGTTACGTTCACTTCGACATGGACCACCTGCCCACATTCGGCAGCGACGAGAAAAACTGCCGCTTCAAAGGGATTCTCGTGCAATGCGGTCCGTGGGGAATGATTGGGGAATCAGACCTGCTCTTTCATAATCGCGGTGATGGAACCTTTGAAGAAGTCTCAAAGAAGGCGGGGATGGACGATACCAACCGCTATTACGGGTTAGGAGCGATCTGGGGCGACTACGACAACGACGGCTGGCCCGACTTGTACGTGGCCAACGATGCCGGCCCCAATTACCTTTACCACAACAAACACGATGGAACTTTTGAAGAGGTCGGAATGCTTTCCGGTATCGCGCTTGGTGGTGACGGCCAGGCGCAAGGTTCGATGGGTGTGGATTGGGGCGACTACAGGCATGAAGGCCGGCTGTCAATGTTCGTGACGAACTTTCACGAGCAGCCTGACACGTTGTATCGCAATATGGGGAAAGACGGATTCTCCGACGTGAGCTGGCCCGCGAAGATCGCGCACCCAACTTTCCTCACGGTGGGCTGGGGCACCGCGCTCTTTGACATGGACAACGACGGCTGGCTGGGCATTTTCGTCGCCAACGGCCACGTGTACCCGCAAGTCGATTCCGTTCCCGGAGGCATAACCTACCGCCAGCCCATTCAGTTGTTTCGCAACAATCGTGACGGGACGTTCCAGGATGTTTCCTCTGCGCTTGCCGGACTTACCGCACAAAGTCGGCGGGGCGCGGCCTTCGGCGACCTTAACAATGACGGAAACATCGACGTCGTGATGGTGAATGTGGGAGCCCCTCCTACTGTCCTGCTGAATCAGTGCGGGAGCGGCAATCATCGCGTGCTGTTCAAGCTTGTGGGGAGCGGAAAGAAGAGCAACAAGTCTGCGATTGGAGCGCGGGTAACGGTCAGGGCGGGACAGGTTGTGCAATTCAACGAGGTCCGCGCAGGGGGTAGCTACCTTTCACAAAACGATCCGCGGTTGCACTTCGGCCTGGGAGCGGAACCCAGAATCGCGGAAGTGGAAATCAAATGGCCCAGTGGCAAGATCGAGACGCTGCGTGACGTCCCGGCGGATTTTATTTACACCCTGGTCGAAGGCCAGGGCATCGCGGACAAGATTCCTCTTCCACCGCCGTTTTCGCAGCCCAAGTAGTGCCTTATCCCTCTTCCAGCAACTTTCCCAGCGTCGGTTTGTGCTTGTCCGTTTTCTTTCTTCGCTCGTCAGGTACAACGCGTGAGCCCGGCGTCATCCCCAGCTGCGCTCGAGCCAGGGCCTTGACGGCTTTAACCGCACTGAATTTCTTCGGTTTGCGCTTCTTGTTCGCCATCTCCAGCATCTTGCCATAGCTTGTCTTCGGCAAAGCTGTAATAATTAATCAAGACAAGGAATCAATATGGAAGAACGCGAATTTTTCGATGAACGGCCGGAAAAGAAGATGGCCACGCTGAACTGTCCCCACTGCCAGCAGCCGGCAGAGTACGAGGTCACGTGGATTGTACGGACCAAGAAGAGACAACTGTCGGGACGTGCCGACGAACGCGATCGCGCGCGCTTCGCCAAGGCCCGGTCCTACATGCTGCGCAAGGACGACCTGATGGCCTGTAAGAACATGCGCTGCCGCAAACGCTTCGAAATTTCCGGAGTGCAGTCCGTGGTATTTACGGAATAGCACCCAGCACTCAGCAGTCAGCAATCAGCGAAACCCACGAAAGCCTCACAATAGCTTCCTGGCTGAATGCCGAGTGCTGATTGCTAAGTGCTCATTTATACTCAACTGTTTGCCTCGGGTGACCGCATGAAGATTCTGATATGCATGAAACAGGTGCCGCAGAAGGACGCGCCGCTCAAGCTCAATGAATCCGGCACCTGGATACGGGAAGATGTTTCGTACGAAGTAAATGAACCGGATGCCTTCGCGCTCGAAGAGGCGCTCCGCCAGAAAGAGAAGCATGGGGGCGAAGTAGTCGTCATTACCGCCGGTCCGGCGCGAGCCCAGCAGGTTCTGCGCGAGGCGCTGGCGAAGGGCGCGGACCGCGCCATTCATCTCGAAGACAACGCGTTCGTTGGTCTGGATGCTTCCAATACTGCCCGAGCCTTCGCTGCTGCCATCAAAGAAGAGAAATTCGATCTGATCTTTACCGGGCTGCAGTCGGACGACTACGGTTACGCGCAAACCGGCGTGGTCCTGGCGGAACTGCTGGGCTGGCCTCACGCCACCATCATCATGCAGATCGAAAAAACCGAGGCCGGAATCAAAGTAAAGCGCGAACTCGAAGCCGGCTATTTTCAGTTCGTCGAGATGCCGCTGCCGGCTGTGCTCACCATCCAGTCCGGTATCAACAAGCTGCGTTACGCGACTCTGATCGGCATCAAGCAGGCCAAGAACAAGCCACTGCGCAAGGTAGCGCTGGCAGAAGTCCAGTCGGCGATCGGCAGCAATATGCAAAAGATCGAACGGCTTTACGTTCCCCAGAAAACCAAGAACACGGAATTTCTGGAAGGCGCTCCCGGCGAAGTGGCCAAGAAACTGGTGGAGAAACTGCGCAACGAAGTGCGCGTGCTGTAGCCCCTGCTGGGAACTGAGAACTCAAATCTGGGAACTGGGTTTCTGAGACTCGAGAAGTCAAGTCATGGCTGATTCAATCCTCGTCATCGTCGAACAACGCGAAGGCAAACTGAACCGCGTTTCCTGGGAAACTCTCACCGCCGGACAAGCCCTTGCCGCCGAAACCGGCTGGGCGCTCGAGGCCGCCGTTGTGGGTGGCGAGGTTGCGAGTTTTGCCACCGAAATTGCGGCCAGGAAGCTCGCGAAAGTTTACGCCGTCGAGTCACCTAAACTCGAACCCTACACTCCCGATGCTTTCGCCGCAGGGCTGAAACAGTTCATCAGCTCCAAACAGCCCAGGCTGGTTTTGCTTCCACATACCTATCAGGTGCGTGATTTTGTGCCCAAGCTGGCTACCGCAATGGAACGCACCGCGATCAGTGATTGCGTTGGATACAGGAAGGAAGGTGACAAGCTGCTGTTCACCCGCCAAATGTTCCAGGGCAAACTCGCCGCCGACGTTTCCTTTACGTGTGATGCGCCGTGGTTCGTAACTTTCCAGAATGGAGCGTTTCGCGGGGACAAGGTTGAGAGCGGGGCCAGTGCCGCACCAGTCGAGACCGTGAAAGTCAATATTGCGGACGGCGTTGTGCGAAATAAGCCGCAGGAAGTCTTCAAAGAAGCCAGGCAGGCGGTCGATTTGACGCAGGCGGAAATCATTGTCTCCGTCGGGCGCGGGATCAAGGAGCAGAAGAATATTGACCTGGCCAGGCAGCTCGCCGAAGCCCTCGGCGGCGAACTCGCGGCGTCTCGTCCCATCTGCGATTCAGGCTGGCTCCCCATGGACCGGCAGATCGGCTCGTCCGGCCAAACGGTTGCGCCCAGGCTGTATCTGGCTCTGGGCATCAGCGGGGCGATTCAGCACATCGTAGGCATGAAAGGGTCGCGCGCCATCATCGCGATCAACAAAGATTCGGAAGCCCCGATTTTTGAAATTGCGGACTACGCCGTGGTAGGGAATCTGTTCGATATCGTGCCACCGCTGATCGAGGAAGTGAAGAAGGCAAAGGCAGGCGCTTAAACAAGCCACGGATCAACGCGGATTTTCACCGATCAGGCTTTCTGCATTGCTCTATCGGTGCAAATCCGTGTAAATTCGTGGCCCGGTTTTGCTTATGCTAGTTTTCCGCAAACCCCCACCCAACATCGAACGGCCCCAGATGCCTGCCGACGTGGTCATCGTCGGCGGCGGCCCTGCTGGTATGGCTTGCGCACTGCGGCTCTCGCAGCTTATCGATCAGCACAACGCAACGAATCCAGATACGCAGCTCAGCAAAGAAAACATCTACGTCCTGGAGAAGGCCCGCGAGGTCGGCCAGCACTGTCTTTCCGGCGCGTTACTCGATCCTCGATCCATGCGCGAACTGCTTCCCGGATTCGAAAAGGAAGCTCCGATCGATTCTGAGGTTACGAAAGAAGCGGTTTACTTCCTCACTGAGAAGGGAAAATTCAAGTTTCCCATCACTCCGCCCCCGCTGCGCGATCACGGAAACTACGTCATCTCTCTGAACCGTTTTGTGAAATGGCTTGGTGGCAAGGTAGAGGAAACGGGCATCACGATTTTCACCGGTTTTGCGGGATCGGAATTGATCTTCGACGGCGATCGGGTTACGGGTGTCCGCACTGACGATAAGGGCGTAGACAAACAAAACCAGCCCAGGTCGAACTTTGAAGCGGGATATGAACTGCAAGCCAAGATCACGATTTTGGCCGAGGGAACGCGCGGTTCTTTGACCAAGCAGCTGATTGCGAAGGTTGATCTCGCCAAAGATCGCAACCCGCAGACCTACGGCCAGGGCATTAAAGAGCTCTGGGAAGTTCCCTCCGGACGCATCGCGCCTGGCGAAGTGATTTACACCATGGGCTGGCCGCTGACCACAAAAGAATATGGCGGCGCCTGGATCTACGGCGGAAAAGATAATGTCGTGTCGCTCGGCTTCGTAACCGGCCTCGACTATCCCGACCCGCGTCTCGATCCACAACGCGTCTTGCAACAATTCAAGCGGCATCCGCTTGTGACCAGATTGCTGGAAGGCGGGAAGATGATTCGCTACGGCGCCAAGTCGTTGCCCTACGGCGGTTGGTGGTCGATTCCGCCGGTGGCGGGCAATGGGTGGATGATTCTTGGAGATTCCGCCGGGTTCCTGAATTCGCAGCGACTGAAGGGCATTCACCTGGCCATCAAGAGCGGCATGCTTGCCGCCGAGACTGCGTTCGAGGCGTTAAAGAAAGATGATTTCTCCGCCGCCACGCTGAGCGATTTTCAGAAACGAGTGGAATCGAGCTGGATCAAGGACGAACTCTGGAAGGTCCGCAACTTTCATCAGGGGTTCGAGCATGGATTCTTTCGCGGAATGATCAACGCCGGACTGCAGCAGTTCACCGGCGGACGCGGCCTGCGTGCTCGCTACCCCTCGACCGCTGGATATCAGCACATGAAGAAGCTCGCGGAGCTTCCCGCGGATGGCGGCGACGAGGCTCATCTTATTGGTCCCGCAAAAGGTGATGGCAAACTTACATTCGACAAGCTTACCGATCTCTATCACTCCGGCACCAGGCACGAAGAAGACCAGCCTGCTCACTTGATCATTGACGACACCGACATCTGCAACGCGCGCTGCATAAAAGAATTCGGCAGCCCCTGCCAGAATTTCTGCCCGGCAAATGTTTACGAGATGGTGGACGACGCCAGCCAGCCCAACGGAAAACGCATCAGCCTGAACCCGTCGAACTGCGTGCATTGCAAGACCTGTGACATCGCCGATCCATACCAGATCATTACCTGGGTCCCGCCGGAAGGTGGCGGCGGGACCGAATTATGATGGGATGTGAACCAGGGAAACAACTTCCTGGCCACTGGTTCACGCTGATTTGCCACGGATCAAAATCGAGCCGATTTTTTGGAGGGCCGTATTTTGTTAGCGCCGTACAAGGAGTTCACATGTTTCGAATAGCGCACAAGAGAGCGTATGTCGCTTTGATCTGGATGGTGCTGATTTCGTGCATTGGCGCCTGGTCTCAGCAACCCGCCGTTCAACAACCCGCGGTTCAGCAGCCGGCCATCCCGACCACCGGCTTCGCTGGTCTGGACCATTACCGGGCCTCGCGCATCGCGGTTTTCACCGATGACTATGGCCAGCTGGCTCGCTATCGCGACGCAAACGCCGGTCTCAAAGCGCCGGTGCCGGGCGAGAACCGTGCAGTGTTCTTTGGCGACTCCATCACTGATATCTGGAAGCTGGAGGATTATTTCCCCGGCAAGCCCTACCTCAACCGCGGCATTGGCGGCCAGACAACACCACAGATGCTGGTCCGTTTCCGGCAGGATGTGATCGACCTGCATCCCGGCGTGGTCATCATTCTGGCGGGAACGAATGACATTGCCGGCAACACCGGGCCCATGTCCTTGGAAACGATCGAAGCTAACTATTCGTCGCTTGCGGAGCTGGCTCGAGCCCACAATATTCGCGTGGTTTTCTCCTCGGTCCTGCCGGTTCACAACTACACGCCGAAGTCTCAGGATTTCTTCGCCCAGCGCTCGCCGGAGAAAATTCTGGCGCTGAATCGCTGGCTGAAGGACTACTGCGCCGCCCATGCCCTGGTCTATCTCGACTACTTCACACCGATGGTGGACGACAAGGGATTGCTCAAACGCGACCTGGCCGAGGACGGGTTGCATCCGACACCGGGCGGCTACAAGATCATGGCCCCTCTGGCGGACGCGGCGATAGTCAGGGCTTTGGCAGCCAATCCCTAATTCCTCCCGCGCCGTCTCATTGGCATCTATAATGATGTTGAGTTTCCGACTGCCTCAGCCTGCGGAATATTCATGGCTGAGACGGCGAGGAGCGGTGTTCTTTGCGTTTCCGTAGCGCGCTCTGCGGTTAAAGGCTTTTGACCGCAACAATCGCGGAGCGAGTGCGAAGTTCGAAAGAAAACCGATTCCAAGGGTGCAGGTGGAAACGCCTGCGCCTCCCGGTCCCTACAAGGACCATTGGAAAGGAAACGGACGTCGCATATCTGCGCCTGCCGGTTTTCTTTCCAAAAAGCACTCAGCCGTCAGCACTCAGCATTCAGCCACGATGGGCTTCTGCCGGGAGCTAACACGTTACCCATGTTTGGCTGAGTGCTGAATGCTGAGTGCTGAATGCTTCTCACCGACAAATTCGGGCGCCCCATCACCGATCTGAGGATCTCCGTCACCGATCGCTGCAACTATAGGTGTGTTTACTGCCGGACGGGGAACGAGGGCGCGCTCTACGGCGATCTCGCATTTGCCGACTATCTTCGCATGGCCCGCGTGCTTACCGGGCTTGGAATCCAGAAGGTCCGCATCACCGGTGGCGAACCTCTGCTGCGCAAAGGCGTGATCGAATTCGTCCGCGAGCTGGCCAGGCTTCGTACCACGACCGGCGAAGAGCTGGACATTGCGCTGACCACCAACGGCCACCTTCTGGCTGAGATGGCGAAGCCGCTCAGGGATGCAGGTCTGCGCCGCGTTACGGTCAGCATGGATGCCGTCGATCCCGAGCGCTTCGCGCGCATTACCCGTGTGCCAGATGGATACGACAACGTGCTGGCCGGCATTCGCGCTTCGCGTCGTGTGGGTCTGTGGCCGGTGAAAGTTAATTGTGTTCTGATGCGCGGCTTCAACGAAGATCAGATCATTCCCTTCGGCACGTTTGCGCGCGAAGAAGGTGTGGTCGTCCGCTTTATCGAGTTCATGCCGCTGGAAGAAGACCGAGTCTGGTCTCCGAACACCGTCGTCCCGCTCGAGGAGATTTTGGGTCGCATGGCCGAATACCGGTCACTGGTCGAGATTCCGCATGCCCGCAGTGAGACTGCGCGCCGCTACCGCTTCGAAGATGGCATTGGCGAAATCGGAATTATCGCGCCGGTCTCACATCCTTTTTGCGGACACTGCAGCCGTATTCGCATCACCTCGGATGGAAAAATTCGCACTTGCCTGTTCTCGGCGTGGGATCACGATCTTTACGGCCAGATGCGCCGAGGCGCCTCGGACGACGAGTTAGGGGAATTTATTCGCGTCGTCGTTCAGAAGAAAGAAGAGCGCCATCACATTGGCGAACCCGATTTCGTGCCTGCTTCGAGAACTATGGTGCATATCGGGGGATAGTCGTCAGTCGTTAGTGGTCAGTCGTTGGCAAATCCGTCACGATTACAAAGCAACCTCAGCGGCTAAAAAGCCGCAATATTTGTAGCCCGATGCGGCACAGGTGAACTCGCGCCCTTCCCGATTTGTGGATTGACGAGAGTGCCTGATCAGGGAAGGGCACGACTTCAAGTCGTGCCGAAAAAGTGCTGCTCTGCTCGTCTGGTACGAGTCAGCGCCTCCCGGATTCGTGAATCTCCCGATGGAGCGGATTTCAGAATTCCGCAGCGCAAAGTTGTAACATCGACGTATGAAGCAAATTGCCTGGATCGCGGTAGCGGCTGCCGCGATGAGCGTGTTTGTCCTCAGGGAAGCCGGCGCTCAAGAGACTGCGAATCCTGCTTCCGCCTACCTCGGCTTCGATCGCAACGACTATCCAGGAGATGGCAAACTGACGCTTCTTCGCCAGACATTTTCCTTCGCTGGTTTCTGGCTCAACCATCCTCCGGGGGCGAAAATGAACACCTGGATGGGAAAACGGGGCGTCCTCGAGTCTGCCGGGTTCGGTTTCCTGATTTTGTTTGACGGGAGACTGCTGACCGAGCTGAAAACCGTTTCAAATGCGGCCAGGCTGGGCAAATCCGACGGCCAGGCGGCCATTGCCGCAGCGCAACGCGAGGGTTTTCCCGCCGGTGCGGTGATCTTTCTGGATCAGGAAGAAGGCGGCCGCATGCTGCCAGAACAGCGAACTTATATTCATACCTGGGTGGACCGGATTAACGTGGCCGGTTTTCGTGCCGGCATCTACTGCTCCGGCATTGCCGCTAAAGAAGCCGCAGGCGTAACTGTTGTCACTGCCGAAGACATTCGCCAAAACGCTGGCGGAAGAAAGATCGTGTACTGGGTGGCGAACGATGCCTGTCCGCCATCGCCGGGATGCACTTTCCCGCGAAATCCGCCTAAGCCTGCCGATAGTGGCACCAGCTTCGCGGAGGTTTGGCAATTCGCGCAGTCCCCGAAGAGACCGGCTTTCGCGTCTGCATGTCCTAAAAACTATGCTCGTAATGGGAATTGCTATGCGCCGGGAGCCGATGTTGCCAGCCGCTTGCATCTGGATCTGAATACGGCGACAAGCGCCGACCCATCGCAGGGTAGAGCCAGGTAATCAGGCACCCAGCAATTATCTGTCACGGGTTAGTTGCCTCTCTCAGATTCCTTGACACTTTCCTGCTGAACCTTCCGGATGAGAAGGACAACTTCATTCCTGGCGGGTCGTAAATCATGGTGAGGTTCACCATCGTCGCTCGCCTGGGAAACTTGAACAGAAAACTGATTTGATCTCTTCCTGCTTTCCTGCTGGCGACCATCTCCCGCACTTTGCCCTCAAACTGCTCCACACCAGTGCAGCGAGCGACGGTGCGAAAGAAATTCTTTCCTGCAATATCCACTCCGCGCCGGATGCTTCGCAAAGCTCAGCATGGCGCCGGTACACCTTGAAACTGAGCCACTACCCGAATTCAGGTAGTGGCTCAGTTTGAATCGCCCCGTCTGCCGATGGGTCATCCTGAGCCTGCGAAGGATCTGGCGCGCAGCGCGTATGGACCCTCACGACGATTGTGGCGGTGCGCGCGAGATCCCTTCGACTTCGCTCAGGGCAGGCTCTTCAGACTGAAGTCCCTTCAGGATGACGCCCGTCTGGGTAGGCTCTTCCAAATTGAGCCACTACCCGGCTTCACGACCGCTGACGTCGATCGCTCGAATGAATTAGAATAGAAGAGATACTTCCTATGGCCGATCGAAGTTTTACCCTCGAAGAAGCCGAAAAGCTTTTGCCGGTTTTGGAATCTCTGCTCCGTACCGCGATCGATGGCAAGAAGCTGATCGAAAGTGTGGACGCCGAACTCCAGGACCTTGCCCATCGCATCTTTCTCAGCGGCGGCCTGCGAGTGAATATCATTCATATGGCGCGTCGCAAGGCTGAACGCGAGAAGACCGTCCAACGGGTCAAGGACGCGCTCGCCGAAATTGACTCCACCGGAGTCCAGGTCAAGGACATCGACATAGGGCTGCTGGATTTCCCCTGTCAGGTAGAAGGCCGCACCGTGCTGCTTTGCTGGAAACTGGGCGAAAAGGGAATTACCCACTGGCACAGCACCAGCGAAGGCTTCGCCGCCCGCAAGCCAATCGACGAAAAGATTACCAAGGCGAAGAGAACTAATTAGAAGCGGGCGTCGGACTTCGGACTTCAGACCTCCGGACCACACGCCTCAGACACATCATCTAACCTTTTTTTCCACAGTAATTTCCTGGACTAAGGCGTGCGGGCCGAGCTTGAGCCGAGGTCCGAAGTGCGAGGTCTGACTCGCGAGCTCTGACGCCCGGGGGTCCGATGCGCCCTAAGGTTTTCCTCCCGCATTCCACCTGGGCGTGAAGGACGAGTTCACCAGCCAACTGACTGGCCCCAGCAGTGATCCGATGGCGTCGTCCATATGCTTGAAGTCGATATGCGAGACGTCGTCGCTGGGCTGGTGGTAGTCGCTGTGCAATCCGTAGCTGGAGACTGTCTGCGCCACCACACCTTTCTCGGCGAGAGCATAGTTATCGGAGCGGGCAAAGAAGTTCTGATCTGGATGGGGATCGCGCGTCAGGCGGGCTCCTTTTGCCAAAAGCGCGGGTCCGAGGTTCGAGCGCTCCCATCCGGTGAGCCACAATTCGTCCAGTTTTACGGCGGAGTCAGGGCGTCCCAACATTTCGAACTCCAGGTTAGTGGCAATGTGGTCGAGAGGTAGTGGCGGATGCTCACGGAAATACGTCGAACCGAGGCCGCCTAACTCCTCGCTGCCAAAAAGCGCGAAGATTACGGTGCGTCGCGGACGAACCCCTTTGCCCAAAATCCGCGCCAGTTCCAGCACGGCGGTTGTACCGGAGGCATCGTCGTCCGCTCCGTTGTATATTTCATCTCCCTTCACCGCCTTCCCAATCCCCAGATGGTCAAGATGCGCCGAAAGCAACACCGCGGAGTCGCGCAGCCTGGGATCCCTGCCGCGCAAAATGCCCAGTGCATTCCATGTGTATTTCTGTTCGCCGGTGAAAGAGGAGTCAAAATTCAATTCGGTATTCGCGGGGAGAGCTTGAAGCACCCTGGCCGAATCAGCGCCTACCTGCAAAACATTGAAGCTGTCGCTCAGCGCGGGGAGGCTACCTTCGATCTGTATTGGCAGCTCCGGCAAATCCTTTCCTTTTTCCTTGAAATGCCCGGCGTCTTCGGTGCCGACCACTTCGATGGCCGCGACTGCTCCAGCCGCGGCAAGTGCTCTGAGACGTGCCCGCTGTTTTTTCCGGTCGCCGGTTCCGTCAACAATAAGAACGATGCAACCCGACAGCTGTGTCCCGTCTTCATCCTGGCGTTTGTCTTGGTTCTGCTCTTTGCCTTGCGCTCTTTCTTGAGCGGGGTGGTCGATGCGCAACTTACCCGAAAAGTGAGTTTGTGAGAGCCGGCGCGCAATAAAATCCTGTCCGTAAGTCCACGTGATTGTTTCCGCGGTCCCTCCAGATGCGCTCTTCACAAACGTAATCCGGGGCGGGGCGGACAACTTTGGCTGTTGGAGCACGGCTCGCTGAATGTAGCTGTCGTTGTCGCCAGCCGGAGCGATCCCGTAGGCACGAAGTTGGGACCCAACGTAGGTTGCGGCCAGAAGTTCATCGGCGGTGCCGCTGCCGCGTCCTCGCATGGCATCGGAAGCCAGAAATTCCATGTGCGCCCTGATGCAAGCCGCACAGAGGCGTGGCGTGGCGATTGTCGTAGCAGCGCGACCTGATGCCTGATTCGTGCCCGCCACTGTGGCGGGTTGATTCTGGCTGGCTGCCGAAGGTGCCAGAATCATAAGCAGGGAACTGATAGGCAAGATCAGACGGGCCGAAAGGCAGGCGAAGGGTGTTTTCATCGATTAGGGTCTCGAGGGATCTCGAAAAAGATTAGCAGGACAGCGGTACCCACGTCGTGCCCCGCTACAACACCTCGGTCCGGGCAGGACTTTTGGTGCGCACGGAAGTACACTCCTGGCGGTGGAGCTAAATCCTTCTCTGCTACAATTCTCTTACGCTACTTGCAAACCAAAACTGAAGAAATGGCGCGTTTGCCGGGATTCTTTCACATGCCTGGTTTGAAGCAGAAACTCCGATTTGCGGCTGGGTTTTCAGCCCTTTTGACGCTTGCCCTGGCTGCCGGATGCCGCGGCTTCTTCGTGAACCCGACTCTCCAGTCCGTTGCGGTCAGCCCTACTACCGGGAGTGTCGCGCCCGCCGGGACCATTCAAATGACCGCGACCGGAACCTTCGACGACGGCAGCACTTCCAATGTAACCACCAAGAGCACCTGGCAATCGTCCGACACCACCGTGGCCACGGTGGGACCCAATAACGGTCTGGTTAAGGCTGCGACCACGATTTCATCGCCGCCCGGCGTCACCACCATCACGGCCACCGACGGGGCTTTCACGAACACCGCCACGGTTACCGTATGTCCGGTCGTGACCAGCATCACGGTCACACCGTCTACCACCAATCCGGCGGCAGGCGCGGCGATAACCTTTATCGTCAACGCTGTTTTTTCCGGCAGTGTGAACCAGCAGGTTGTAACCAACGACGTGACTTGGACGATTTCGAATACGCAGGTAATCCCGTCAATTTCTGCCGGCGCAGCGACGGTGAGTTCAACAGCTTCGGGCCAGACTACAACCGTTACCGCAACTCTGTGCGGCGGTACCAGCCCGGCGGTTACAATTACGGCTCAGTGATCCGCAACCACGGAGTTCCGCAGGCCTGGCAATTTATTTTCCATGACCGCGATCCGCTGTATCGGAATCTGTACTGGCGGCGGTGACGCTCCCGGCCTGAACGCCGTGATTCGCGCGGCGGTGAAATCCGCCATCCTGAAGTACAAGTGGAAGGTGATTGGCATCCCGGACGGTTTTGACGGCCTGATCTGGCCCGAAAAATCCTACGAACTCACGCTCAAAGACGTCAGCGGCATTCTGCCTCGCGGCGGTACCATCCTCGGCACCACCAATCGCGGCAATCCGTTCAAATACTGCACCGTCGAAAACGGTAAAGAAACCACGCGCGATATTTCCGATGAAGTCATTGCCAACTCCCGCAAGCTGGGTATTGATGCGGTGATCAGTATCGGCGGCGAGGGTTCACAGGCCATCGCGCTTGCGCTTTACCGCAGAGGCATGCAAATCGTGGGGGTCCCGAAGACGATTGACAACGATCTGTCGTCCACGGAAGTCACCTTCGGGTTCGATACTGCGCTGACCACCGCGACGGACGCGGTCGACAAGATTCACACCACCGCGGAATCACACCATCGCATCATGGTGGTGGAAGTCATGGGACGCGATGCGGGCTGGATTGCCCTTGAAGCCGGAATTGCCGGCGGCGCCCACGTGATCCTCATTCCGGAAATTCCCTTCACCATCGAGAACGTTTGCCAGTACGTGAAGCAGCGCGAGAGCTACGGCAAACGCTTTACCATCGTTGTGGTTGCAGAGGGCGTAAAGCTTCCCGCAGAACTGAAGGAGAATCGGCGCGCCGGGTCAGTCGGGAATCTGGTTGGCAATGCCATCGCCACCAGCGCCAACAAGGAAGTGCGGGTCAGCGTTCTGGGTCACATCCAGCGTGGCGGCACGCCTACGGCCTACGACCGCATTCTGGCCACCCGTTTTGGAGTTGCCGCCGTCGATCTGATCGCAGAGGGTGGCTTCGGCAAGATGGTGTGTTTGCGGAGCGGCCGCATCGAAGCGGTAGACATTGTCCAGGCCATTGGCCAGCTAAAAACGGTCAATCCCAACGGCCAACTGGTGCAGGCGGCAAAGGCGATAGGGATTTCCTTCGGCGACTGAAGACTGACGTCCGACGACTGAAGACTGAAGACTGAAGACTGAAGACTGAAGACTGATCACTGCTAGTATTGTCCGCGTGAGCTTTCGCACCAAATCCGGTTGCGAACTCGCACAACTCATTGCTGCTATGTTGTTTCTCAACTGTGTGAAATATCGCTGCTCATTAGTCGCACCCTGCTTTCTTCTCATGTTCAGACGGCGCTTGCGGGCTGCGGCGCGGGAAGAATAGTCTGAACGAGGTCGCCTATGTCTCTGCTCCGCAGGCTTTCCTGCGCGACCAGGTGGCTGCCGTTTTTAACAAGACCGGAACCGTTAAGAATGGGGAGGTCGTGCAGATCCTGGCTCGCGACCGTCGCTTCGCGCGCGTGCGCACCGCTGCCGGAGCCGAAGGATGGCTGGAGCAGCGTTACCTGGTGACCAAGCAGACCTACGATGCTTTTCAAAAGCTGTCGGACCAAAGTCCGCAACGATCCCGTCCAGGCTACCGCGCTGGCGCATAACCAGAGCAATATTCATCTGCAACCGGATCGCGATGCCGAACACTTGTACCAGGTCGACCAGGGTGCGAAGTTGTCGCTGCTGAAGCGTGCCAGCAGCACAGAAACCCGTGCCAGGAGGCCAGGCCCGAAGCGATGCCGCGGGAAAAGAAGCGCAAGCTGCGCCCCCGATGGAGGACTGGTGGCTGATTCGCGATGAGCCTGGACACGCAGGCTGGGTGCTGGGTCGCATGCTGGATGTGGATATCCCGCTCGAGATCGCACAGTATGCCGAAGGCCAACGCACGGTGGCTTCATTTGTCCTCGACGAAGTCAGCGACGGCGACAAGAAAGTTCCGCAATACCTGGTTCTGCTCACCGAAAACAAGGACGGCATGCCTTTCGACTTCAATCAGATTCGTGTCTTCACCTGGAACGTCAAGCGGCATCGTTATGAAACCGCCTACCGCGAGCGGAATCTCAACGGCGTACTGCCCGTAACCTTGTCGCACGAGACTTTCGAAAAAGAGGGCGACCTGCCGGTTTTCGTCGTGCACGTGAAAGATGATGCGGGAAGCGTGATCGAGCGCAAGTACAAACTCAACACTCCTATCGTGCGTCGTGTGCTGGCTCCGGGAGAACAGAAAGAAGTCGCTAACCGCCGGTCGTCGGTCGTCAAAAAGAACAAGAGGAAGCGCTGAAAGCTGCCGGAAAGACTGACGACTAATTCCCGACAACAATCTTAGGAAACGGTGGCACCGGCGTGTCCTCATCCATGGCCCGCTGCCAGTCGGAAATCGAGTGCAACAGACTAGCCAGGTGAATTCCAGCAAAACCCTCGGGATAGCGCGACAGATTTCGAAATGCGCGCCTTAACACAGAGCGTGCGCCGACCGAATTCCCATTTCCGTGATGATATAGCGCGACTGCCACCTGAATGATTCCCTGTAGGAATTTCCTCTCTTCCTCCGGTGCCGCCCGCCATACATCCTCCAGCACTTCGTGGGCGTCGAAAAACTCCTCGCGGTTGAACAACTCCAGACCTTCCAGATATTGCGCAAAATTCACCGCAACATTCTGGCATAGATAGGTAAGCGGGATAGTACTGAATTCCGTAGGTTACTCGGGGCGGATCTGTTTTTCGGAATTGGTGAGGGGAAGGGGGTTCTGTAACAGACTGAAAAAATTGATTTTCACAGTATTATTTTTGGAATGACAGTTGCTGATCAGGTGTCCTGTGATTAAGCCATGTGGTAAGACAATGATTGTGAACTAACTACCAAACAAATTGTTACGGCAAAGATCTGTTTCGAGGGGAGAAGAGATATGTCTAAAGTCCTCGCCTTCCGTGTGCGCCGTCCTAGGGGTGGTGTGCGAACTTCCCTGATATTGGCAGTTACTCTCCTGCTCTTCGCCGCCTCAGTGGTAGCGCAAACGACGGTCAGCACCGGCAGCATTGTCGGTATGTTGACCGACCAGCAGGGAGCGGTCATTTCCGGAGCCAGGGTGACGGTCACCAACGTGGGGACAGGACAGATAATTGAGCTCACAACCAATTCGGCAGGTGCGTACAACTCTGGCGCGCTTGCACCCGGCAGCTACAGAGTGAAGGTTTCGTCCCCGGGCTTTAAGTCGACGAACATTCCGGTTACTGTCCAGGTGGGCAACACATCCACGGCCGACGCGCAATTGGAAGTTGGGCAGGAGAGCCAGATAGTCGAAGTGTCGGCTTCTCAGGTACAGGTCAACACTTCACAGTCAACTGTACAGGGTGTTGTGACTTCCGCCCAGGTAGAGAACTTGCCGATCAACGGGCGGAACTTCCTTGATCTCGCCCAGCTTGAGCCTGGGGTGCAGATCCAGGACGGCCAGAACTTCGATCCCACCAAGGCTGGTTTCTCGTCGATTTCTTTCGGTGGCCGTTATGGCCGCACGGCGCGCATCAACGTGGATGGCGTTGACATCAGCGATGAAACCGTGGGTACGACCACCTCCGACATTCCCGCCAGCGCGATTTCGGAGTTTCAGATGAGCCAGTCGTCCCTCGATCTCTCGGAGGATCTGACTTCCTCGGGTGCGGTCAACGTGACCACGAAGTCCGGGACTAATGCCGTACACGGTGAAGCGTTTGGCTTGTTCCGCGATGCAGGTGTTGGCGGAGCGTCTTCGCCCGGCGGTGCCAATCTTCCCACCCAGCGTTCGCAGTTCGGCGGCAGCGTGGGTGGCCCCGTGATCAAAGACAAGGCTTTCTTTTTCCTTGACGGCGAACGTATTAAACAGGATTCCCTGGCTCCGGTCCTTTTTTCGGCGCCATTTAGCGGACTGAATGGCGGTTTTGGCCAGGCGTTCCGTGAGACCAATTTGCTGGCCAAGGCGGATTACACGATCGGCCACAACGCCCGTGCCTTTTACCGTTATACCTACTTTGCCAATGCCCTTCCTGCCAGCGCTGGTCTTGGCTATTCGGTTTACACCAACAAGGACTACACCCGGGTGCATGCCGTTGGCCTGGACTTCCTTACTGGCAGCTTTACTCACACGATTCGCTTTTCTTACCTGAAGTTCCAGAACCAGATCGCGGACGCCACGACGGGGGGCTTATTGCCCTTCGCTAACGAGGGGGTGGAAATCCAGGGCATTGGAACCGGCTTGTACGTGGGGCCTAACCTGCTGGCGCCGCAGAGCACCCCGCAGTCTAACCATCAAGTGAAATATGACGGCAGCAAGTCAGTCCACTCGCATATCTTCCGCTACGGCGTATCTTTCAATCATATTCAGGGTGGCGGGTTCGCGAGCTTCTTTGGATTGGCGCCTCGTGTGGGCTTTGTCGTAACCCCGGCTGCAATCACATTTGCTGCTTCTGGTCCGTTCGCGGGAGGATCAGCCAATCCGCTGAATTATCCAACCCAGAGAGTGCTCTATGGCAACGGGCTAGGTTTCAACACGGAGCAGCCGGCTCTCGGCTTTCCCGCGGGCGGCTTGGGGCCCGATAACCGCGTGGGCATATACTTCGGCGATAGCTGGAAGCTCAAACCCAATTTCACTTTGAGCTACGGAGTTCGCTGGGACCACGATACCGGTCGGACTGACAGCGATCTGCCCGCCGACGCAGCGATCAATGCTGCTTTTCCCGGCTGGGGAAATAAGGTTAATAATCCCAGCAAGAACTTTGCTCCACAAGTCGGCTTCGCTTGGGATCCGAAGGGCGATGGCAAGACGGTTATTCGGGGAGGAGGGGGGCTGTTCTATGAGAACATCATTTACAACAATGTCCTGTTTGACCGTCCTTTCCGGCTGAAAAACGGTGCCTTCCTGTCATACAACTACGGATGCTTCAGTGGCACCCCGCAGACTTTGCAGATCGCGGGGGGAACTATTAGTCCCGACGCAACTTCCTGCGGCAATGATCTGCGCGTTGGCGATGCTATTCCCGGTATCCTCAGTTTCTGGAACCAGTACAAGGCGGGCAATCCCTTCAACCTCCAGGCAGATAACCCCAACTACATCGGCAACTACTTGAGCGCCGGTCAGGGTGTGCCGTTGGGCATGATCGGCCCGAATTACAAGACGCCGGTTTCGGTGCAGATGAACATCGGCATTCAGCGCCAAATCCTTCATGGAATGGTTGTCAGTGTCGACTATTTGCGCAACGTGCAGACTCGTTCCCTGCTGGGCATTGACATCAACCATGTGGGCGACGTGGGTCATCTCAACGCTACAGCGGCGACTGCTGCCATCAATGCCACCAACGCATCGTTTGGCTGCGCTTCGGGTAGCGCAGGAGTGGATTGCGCCATCGCGGCCGGCGCTGCCATGTCCGATTATGCCGACAACGGCTTGACCTCGCCCAGTGACTTTGGTCAAGCTTGCATTCAAGCCCTGGGAGTGGACTGCGCGTTCGGCGGCAAGAATCCTTCACAGGCGGCAGCTATCTTCTTGCAGCCCATCGGACGTTCCGTCTACAACGCCCTGCAGTTGAAGCTGGTGGAGAATGTGGTGAATCCGATGCGAGGGCTCAAGGCACTCAACTTTCAGTTCTCCTACAGCCTCTCCCGCTTCGAGAATTCCGGTGGCGCCCAGGTTGACGGCGTTGCTTCGGAGAGCGACCAGGACTTTGTAAACTCATCTCCCGACAACAACGTGCCCAACCGCTACTTTGGCCCGTCCTTGCTTGACCGCACCCATCAGGTTTCCTTCGGTGGTTTTGCCGATCTTCCGGGCGGATTCCGGATGGGCCTCACTACCCATTTCGGTAGCCCCCAATCGTCCGGTCTGGTCGTTCCAACCTCAGGCTTGGGAGATGGCGAGATCTTCCGCACCGACTTCACCGGTGATGGAACCAGTCAAGACCCGATGCCCGGGACCCACCTTGGCGAGTTCGACCGCGGCATAAACGCCTCCAACATCAACCAGGTGATCAACAACTACAACAGTAAAGTTGCTGGACAGGCCACGCCTGCCGGCGAGGCGCTCATTAAGAATGGCATAATGACATTGAGCCAACTGCAGGCTCTCGGTGGCGTCGCTCAGCCTATTGCCACCGCCCCCGCTAACCAGGTTGACTTCAGCTGGCTGCGGGCCATGGATCTGAAACTGGCTTGGAGGCACACTTTCAGGGAGAGAATTACCATTGAGCCAAGTGTGGGCTTCTTTAATCTGCTCAACTTCGCCAACTTCCAGCTTCCGCCTAACGCTATGTCCTCGCTCCTGACAGGTACGCCGGGAGCACTGAACGGCACCACCCCGGCAGACAATAATGCTGGCTTCCGGGTAGGTAATGGCACCGGGGTCTACGCCGTCGGTGCGCCGCGGCAGATCGAGTGGGGCATGCGGGTCACGTTCTGATCTCGTGGTTAAAGACTCAGGCCCCCCTTCAGTGGCCCATTGTTTCTTCGCCCGCGATTTAAGCCGGCCATTTTTGCGGCCGATGCTAACTATTCCCAAACTGGCCTTTTACTATTGCGCTGCCCTTAATTCCCGTCTCTAATCTATGACATTTGGTATTTCTTATTTATAACTGCGTAGAATGACCGAAGTACTGATGCCTCAGCAGGTTCCCTCGCGACCATAAGGCCTTTAGAATATGTGACTTCACATAGACACTTGGACTGGCCGGACAATTGCCATTACGATTTGACAAAGCCCTGTTGTAGAGTACCGCTCATTGTGCGCTGTCTAGCGATTTTCAGTGTCATTCAGGCAGATTTCAGCCCGAGGCGCGCTGATTTCGGAGCTATTGCGACAGGTTAAGTTTTCAAACGAGGAGATAACATGCGGAGTCTGAGACTCATTTTGGGGCTGTTTGTGGTCCTGGCGGCCACCGTTGCGTTGGCGCAGACCGGTTCGATTCAGGGTACGGTGACCGACTCTGTAGGCGCGGTCGTCCAGGGCGCGGAGATCACGGTCAAGAATCTTGGATCCAATGCCGTCCGCTTGGTCACCAGCAGCGGCACCGGCGCTTTCAGCCTCCCATCACTTCCTCCCGGCAATTATGACGTTACGGTCAAGATGGCGAGCTTCAAGACCTTCCACGTCTCCGATCTTCCTCTCACGGTCGGCCAGGTGCTTCCGCTAAACGTTCAACTGGAGCCCGGCGCAGTCACGGAGGAAGTTCAGGTTCGAGCTGACCAGATTCCCGACGTTGACCTAGAGACCTCTCAGGTCAGCAACCTGGTGGATGCGAGATCAATCAAAGACCTGCCTTTGATGACGCGAAATCCGTATGAACTCGTCCTGTTGTCTCCGGGGACTTCGCAGACCAACACGTCGCTTGGCGGCTTCAGCGTGAACGGCTCCCGCGAACGGAACAATAACTTCCTCCTGGATGGAGTGGACAATAACGACACCTCGGTGCCAGGTGGTTCCGGCGGCGTGATCAGCGCGAATCCCGATTCGACCGAAGAATTTCGCGTTATCACCAACAATTTCAATGCTGAATATGGACGCAACACCGGCGCCATCATTGACGTGGTGACCAAGAGCGGCACAAACAGCTTCCACGGTGGCGCTTATGAGTTCGGCCGGTGGAACGCGTTCGGCGGCGCTCGTGACTGGTTCAATCGGACCGAAGACGGTAAACAGAACCCCTACGTGCGCAATCAGTTTGGCTACAGCATTGGTGGACCGATCATCAAGAACAAGACGTTCTTCTTTTTCAACCACGAACTGCAACGGTTCCGCACTACGCTGACGAACAACGCTACCGTACCGACTGCAGCGTTCAAGACTGGAGTCTTTAATTACTTAGGGGACCCGGTGGATTTAACCCAAGCCGGGGCGAACAACGACACCTCTAACATCGCGAACCAGATATTTGGGCCAGGTAACGATGTGACTTCTGCGCCCGCGGACCCGACCATGCAGAAAGTGTTTGCTCTGTATCCCAACCCAACGGTCGACAACGGAGATGGACTGACGGGCACGCTTTTCTTCCCCAGCGGTTCGGCGCAAAACAGCTATCAGACGGTGGCTAAGATCGATCACCACTTTACTGATCGCCACACCCTCAGCGTCCGTTACGGCTACGACGATTTTAAAGATCCAAACCCGTTCCACCTCGACCTCCTGCCTGGGAATATCGCCGGTGTCGACGAAAAGGCGATTAACCAGGGACTCTCTGCTAACCTCACGTCCACCTTGGCCAGCACCCTGATTAATTCTTTCACCTTCGGCTGGAACAAGGTTTATGCGAACTTTGGTTGCACCGGCTTGGCCGCTCTGGATGGTGCTATTCCAGCGGTGGATAGTTTCGGTAACGGATGGGACCTGAATATGGCTCCGTTTACCAGCTTTGGTTGCACCGCTTTGGTGTCTGACGGCCAGTGGCGAAAGACTGGCACTACGAGCTACACCGACACCATCAGTTGGACGCATGGGAATCACACGCTCAAATTTGGCGGGGACTTCCGCAACGTCGCCGAGCAGGGGCCGAACGGATTCTTCTCACGCCGGCAAGTCGCACTAGGCACACTGATCCCAAATTTTGGCGTCACTGTGGTTAAGGATGTTCCGAGCGACGATCGTAGTTTGGAGGCCGCAGCTCAAGCCTATTACGGGATTGTGGACAACGATTTTCAGGCTCAATTCTTTAACAAGGGGGCTGCCCGGCAAGCTTCGGACAATAAGAATTTCCGACAGCATGAATACGACTGGTTCGGACAGGATACGTGGAAAATACGGCGCAATCTTACCTTGACGCTCGGTGCTCGCTACCAGTTGGATGGCGTTCCTTACGAAGAAAACGCGAACTTCTCCAATCTGCTGGGTGACCCCACCGCGGGTCCGGTCACTATGTCTATCGTCGGCCCGGGGACGGGAAACCAGCTCTACGCGTCCGACTATTCGAACATCGAACCGAGGGTCGGTTTCTCGTGGGATCCAAAGGGCGATGGCAAGATGGCGGTCCGCGGCGCATTCGGTATTTTCCACGATCGCGTCTTCGGCAACCTTTTCGGCAATGCCCGGGGCAATCCGCCGTTTGAACAGGACTACAACCATTTTCCCGTGGACACGATTAACAATTTCTACAATGGCTCGATTTTTGACGTGTTCCCGCTGCCTGCTCCTCCGGCAACCACTCCCTCTGCCGTCATCCCTGACTATGATCCAAACCTCGGCGTCGGTGCGCTTGCTCCCGTGCTTTTCGACCCGCATTTCCGGAACGCCGCCAGCAACAACTGGAATTTCGGCATCCAACGCGAGTTGCCGGGAAATAACGTCCTTGACCTCGCCTACGTAGGGTCAGAAGGCCACCACGTCTATCGGCAAATCGACCCGAATTCTCCCGACCCGGCAAGAGTTCAGCAACTGCTGACTTATTGCTCTGATCCCACGAATGCCGTTGGCTGCAGTCCAGACGACGTAAGTTTCACCAATTTGTACCTGGGAGAGCAGTTCGGCACTTTGCCATTCAACGCGGTGGCTCACAACGCCCTTTTCCAGCCCTTCTTTCAGGCTTCGACAGCTAATTCCGTTTACAACTCGCTGCAGTTGAAAATTACGCATCGTCTCAGCCATGGGCTTCAGGTGCAAGGTGCTTACACCTGGGCACACGCCATCGACAGTTCCAGCGATTCTTTGGCTCCGGCTGCGGGCAACCGGGGTTTCGCTCGCAATTCGCGCAAGCTGAACGAAGAACGGGGCAACTCTGACAATGATATCCGCCACGTCGCCGTGATTAGCTATATCTGGGAGATGCCTTTTGGGAAAGGAAAGGGCTTTCTCAATAGCGGTTTCGCAGGACGTGTGTTTGAGGGCTGGCAATTCTCCGGGATCACCACGGTGCAGACCGGACATCCTTTTGATGTCTTCAGTTCAACCGACATGGAGCGGACCGGCTTGAGCGGCCGCGCTGACGTAGTCGGTAACCCATATGCGCCGGGCGCAAATACACCCGAGAACTCGGGCGGTAACAAGGTATGGTTTAGCAATCCAGATGCCTTCTCGGGTCGCACCGACGGCAGCGGGGCGCCACTCTTCGACGGGCCGGGAAGCAGCGGTCGGAATAACTTCTACGGACCGGGGTTCGTGAATTTCGATCTGGTGTTTTCGAAGCGGATCAAGTTCACCGAGCGCGTTAACGCAGAACTGCGAGTGGAGGGTTACAACATCTTCAATCACCCGCACTTTACTAACCCAGGAACCGATGGCGCGTCAAACCGGATTACCGCAGCTAACTTCGGGCTAATCGACTCAACCGCTACGCGGCCTGATGCAACTACTTCAGCGCGCCAGATGCAGGTCGCCCTGAAGATAAACTTCTAGGCGTCTGCGGGTTTGGAAACTACAAAGCCTGTCGCTTCCGCGACAGGCTTCTTTTCATGTAGGCGCGAACGTCCCGCTCGCGCCACATTTGCCTACCTGCCCAGAATGGTGTAGTGCGAGCTGGCGGCCATGAAAAATATCATGGGCACAGACAAAAACAGATTTGTTCGCGAAGCCAGAAACGCCTGCCGGGCGAGAGTGGGCGTGTTCGCCGGAGGCGTGCCAGCAAGGGTCCCGCGGATAATCATCTTGTTATTGCGCCAGATGATCCCCCACACGTTAAAGAGCATCACGAATCCCATGCCGCCGCCAATGCCGATGGAGAGGACATGGTTGTCGTCCTGACCCACCGGGGTGTAGTTCACGAACAGCCAGGCTGCCGCAATCACAACCACCGTGGTCACCAGTCCAAGAACGTAACCACTTGGCGTTCTCGAGATCACAAAGTACAGAATCATCGAAGCGGCGATCCAGATCAGCAGAAACAGCCCGATGGTGCTTCCGGACTTGACCCCCATGCGCTGGGCCTCGGCGGCGACATAGATCTGAGACCAGTACCAGAAGCCCACAAAGACGGTCAGCATCGAGCTCCAACGGAATAATTGCAGAGCGGGCATGGTCATGTACTGAAAAATCTTCGGTTTCATCGCCGCGTCCACTTGTTTCATGAAGGGAACGTTCACGAAGTTGAAGAAATAGAGTAATCCAACCCAGGTAATTGCTGCCACCAGGTGGACCCAGCGCAGCATAAAGGCGAGAGCTTCTGTACCGGTGTGGTTCGGCATGACGAGAAAAAGACCAGCGAGATCGATCGTTGTGTCGTGCATAAAGGACTCCCTCCTGGCTCCGAGGCGGAGAATGTTTGCATTTCGGAGAGCCCATGTCAATTTAGGCCACTCAGAGTGGTTTGCTGAGCCTCGTACCGGAGACAAGCAGGTTCAACGAAACCAGGTTCAACGAAACCAGGTTCAACAGAATTTTGTTCAATGAAACCTTAGTGAGTTGTTCTTCTGCATAACCCGACCTGTCGGACGGATTTGTGGATCCCGCATGCCGATGCTCAAGTACAAGGCAGCCGTGAAGCTGAAAACAGCTGGCTTGAAATGTGGGGAGCAACGCCGTATCGTACAACTACTGTAGCGGTGCATTGTGCGCTATCGCACACGAAGTTCAGGTTCGACGGGTATTTATGCAGGATCCGCGCTCCTGAATTTTCAGTGCGACAGCGTAAAGAAGCGAAGGCGCCTTAGAGCCCCGAGTGGTCAAATATGGACCGGGGACCAGCGGGTCGGACCAAGGAGGTCGGCATGGAGAACAAGCCGGCGCAGAACATCCAGGAATCCTTCCTCAACACAGCACGCAAAGAGCGAACCAGCATCACAATCTACCTGCTGAGTGGAGTCAAGCTCACGGGAAGGATTCGCTCTTTCGACAAGTATTCGGTTGTGCTGGAAACCAATAACCAGGAGCAGCTGATTTTCAAGCACGCCATTTCCACCGTGGCTACCGGAAGAAGCCTGCATGCTCACGGAGACAGACCGGCGGCGATGGCGGCCTCCGCGTCGACGCCTTCCTCCGCGGTTGAGGGGTCACCGATGCCACGTGCCTTCGGCACTGAAGGATGAGGCTCCGGTCGGATCACAACGTCGCTTCCGGGCTTCAGGTTTGGTGGTTTGGCAGCGTGGCGACACAAGCGATTCTGGAAGGCCGAGCCTTGGCCGGTGACGCGACCGGGAATCCATAAAATTGAGCAGGCTGCGATCCAGGTCGTTGGAAGTCCGATCCTCCGAATCGCGATCCTCCGACTTCAACCCCTCCGGATCCAAATCGCCCGGTGGGCGAAGCCCGGAAGGCGCGGGCGCCCGCAAAGAACGCGCTTTCCTTGTGGGACTGGAGACGCGCAGCCGGTCGCGCCGACCCCGCCGCCGGCAGAACCCAGAATGGGCCGCTGACCGCAGCGGCGCAGGCCGCCCGCGACTCTTCAACCAGAATCGCCCCGACTAAAGCACCCGACATTCCTGAGTTCAGCGCGGAAGAATCCCTGGCAGAATTGCGTTCATTGGCGGTCAGCGCGGGCGCCGAAATTGCCGGCGAATTCTTGCAGCATCGGGATCGTCCAGATCCGGCCACGCTCGTGGGAAAGGGAAAGCTGGAAGAAATCGCCGGCGCGGTGGCCTCGGTTTCGGCCGATCTGCTGCTTTTCGATCACGACCTCACGGCGTCGCAACAGCGCAATATCGAGAAACTGGTTAACACGCGAGTGATCGACCGCACTCAGCTCATCCTCGATATCTTTGCCAAACACGCCCGCACCCGTGAGGGCCAGTTGCAGGTGGAGCTGGCGCAACTGGAGTACATGTTGCCCCGGCTGGGCGGACGCGGAATCGAAATGTCGCAACTGGGTGGCGGGATCGGCACCAGGGGCCCGGGCGAGACGCAACTCGAAACCGACCGCCGCAAGATTCACCGGCGCGTCCGGCACGTGAAAGATCAAATCGAAAATGTCCGGCGCGTTCGTGCACAACAACGGGCGCGGCGGGAATCGGTGCCGGTGGCGACGATCGCGCTGGTCGGCTATACCAACGCCGGGAAGTCGACGCTGTTCAATGCGCTCACCCGTGCCGCGGTTCTCGAGTCACCCAGAATGTTCGCCACGCTCGATCCGACGATTCGTTCAGTTTCGCTGCCATCACGAAGGCAGGCGCTGCTGTCAGACACCGTGGGATTCATTCGTAACCTGCCGCACACGCTGGTTTCCGCCTTCCGAGCCACGCTCGAGGAGGTGCAGCGAGCGTCGCTGGTGCTGCAGGTTTCGGACGCGAGCAGCCCGCTGTCTGTTGAACAGGATGCGCAGGTCGACAAAGTCCTTAAAGAACTGGAAGCGGATGGCAAGCCGCGGCTGCGGGTGATGAACAAGATTGACCTGTTGCTCCCCAGGCAGCGCGAGTCATTGCTGGATGACGCGAACCGGGTTCACGTCTCCGCCGCCAGGGGTATCGGCATGAGCACGTTGCTGGACCGGATTGACGAAATGCTTTCGGAGGATCCGATCAGCCGGGTTCGCCTGCGGGTGCCGCAGAAGGAAGGAAAGCTGCTGGCGCTGCTCGAAGCGCGTTCGCGGATTTATTCGCGCGAGTACAAGGAAGGCACGGTCGAGTTGGAAGTAGAGGCGCCGGAGTCGGTGGTGAGGAAGGTGAGAGCTTTCGTCATGCTCGACTAGTTGTACGTCGGAGCACGAGGATTCCGTCTGAACTGGATGGCCCATCGCGCCGCCGTGACAGCGAACATCAACAACAGGATCACCCAGGCCAGGAATGCGATCAACGAAAGGATCGCTGCGCCAATCTGCAATGGCCTCCAGTTTCCGAAGGCCACTGCGGCCCCCGAGATCCCTGAGATTGTGATGGCCGCGACGGGAATAACCCAGTGCTTCGAAGACCGGTGCCACTCGCGGAGATGGTCGAGCCAAAGCCCGATGAGCCACCACTGGCCTACGATTCCGAGAACGAGAACGCAGTCCAGGATCACGACACGGGTTTTCAGGCGCATCCAGTTTCTCAGTTTAAGCAGAATTGGTCGCAGGATGGCTGGGTTGCAGAAATTCCCCGACGAACCGTGAGGAGCAATGAGCATGCCGGCGGGAAACTCCACTAAAGCGATTACCTCATCCGCAATGCTTGGCCGATACTCATAACATGGACTCCATTCGACCTGCGGACCTGCGTGAATGACCGGCTCTGGATTTGTCTTTTCGAAGTCCTCCTCAATCTGGAGGCGCTGCATATACCGCCAAGTCAAAGCTTCTTCGTAGTAAACCACCGGTAGTGAGATCGCCAGGTGAAGCAGCGGCAGAAGGAAGCGGTACCGGATCGGTTTCACTCCAGATTAGACACCGGACCGACTTGAATCAGGACCGGGAAGCGCCGATCGCCGATAGCTGAGGGCTGAAAGCTTAAATGGGCCGGCAACCAAGAAGCGGTGACATTCCTTGGCTAACGGCCCATTCGATCCGGATTGGATCGGAGGTGATATCTACATGCTAGACCCGTCAGGCGGGAAGTCAAGAAACTTTACGCAATTTCAGGAAAAAGTTTGCGGCTCCCGGTTTCAATCCGGAAACCTCATTTTGCAGGTCCTGATCGCGTTGACACTAGCTTTCGTAACGTGTTACTTTCAATGGTCTTAAGCCTCCTTACGCTCTAGACCTGATCATCACACAATGGACGAGATATTAGGACAGTTAGGCGGATTACTGCTCGGGTCCGTGCCCACCATTGTCTTCATTGTGTTGCTGTATTTCATTTATACGTCGCTGGTGCACAAACCCCTGGTCGCGGTGCTGGCCGAGCGGCGGAGCCGGACCGAGGGCGCAGTCGAAAAAGCACGGGCCGATATTGCTAAGGCTGAAGCTCGCACAGCAGAGTACGAACAGCGGCTTCGTGAAGCGCGCATGGCCTTGTTTAAGAGCCAGGAATCTCGCCGCCAGGCAGCTTTACAAGCTCGCGCCGCCGCCGTCGCCGAAGCGCGCACCAAGGCGCAGAGTCAGGTTGATCAGGCGCGGCAGGCTATCGAGCAAGACAAAGTTTCTGCACAATCCGGATTGCAGGCAGAAAGTGGAAGGCTTGCGGCTGAGATTATTCGCACGGTTCTGCAGCCGGCGGGCGGCGCTCCGGCGGGAGGACAGTGATCGTGATGTCGATGCGCTCAACCATCATGCGATGCACGCGCCGCGGTCTGAGAGTTGCCCTTTTTGCGGGAATGCTCATGGGCAGCGTGCTGATTATCACGACCGGCAGGAGCGCTGCCCAGCCTGCAAGTTCCACAGCGAGTTCGGAAGCTTCCGCGGCAAACACCAACGTCGAACTTGCCAGGGAATCTCGCGAAGCGGCTGGCGAAGACGAGCAGGCGCAGTTCAGGCACTCGGCGTCGGTCCAGTTGGTGGCGAAACTCACCGGCCTGAGCCTCGACCACGCTTACTGGCTTTGCGTGTTGCTTAATTTTGCAGTGATCGCTGGCACTCTGGTTTATTTGTCGAAGAAGCATCTGCCGAACCTGTTTCGAGGACGAACGGCTTCCATCCAACAGGCAATGCAGGAAGCCCGAAAAGCGAGTGATGAGGCTAACCGGCGCCTGGCGGAAATTGAAACACGGCTGTCCCGGCTGGATTCTGAAATCGGCGGGATGCGCGAGGCGGCAGAGAAGGACGCAGCCGCTGAAGAAGCGCGGATCAAGGCAGCCGCGATGGAAGATGCCCGCAAGATCGTCGAGTCGGCCGAGCAGGAAATCACGGCAGCGGCCAAGACAGCCCGTCGCGAACTGACTGCCTATGCGGCCAATCTTGCAGTTGCGCTGGCGGCCAAACAGATCAAGGTGGACGCGGTTACGGATCAGGCGCTGGTGCGAGAATTTGCCAGAGAGCTTGGGCCCAAACCCGGCAGGGACGGGAACTAGCGTATGGCTTCTGTGACCAGCACCTACGCGCGCGCCCTGGCCGACGTGGTATTTGATCAACATCTGGATCCGGGAAAGACGCTGGCGGAGGCTCAGTCGCTCGCCGCCCTGGTGGCGGAGAGCCAGCAACTTCGCGAAGTGTGGGAAGCGCCATCGATCCCGGCGGAACAGAAGCGTTCATTGCTGGATGCCATTGTGGCGCGGGAAGGGATTTCACGCCCGGTGCGAAATTTTTTGGCAGTGCTGATGGACCACCGGCGCATCAAGTTTCTGGACCCGATCGTCAAAGAATTTGAGCAGGAGTTGAACCGCCGGCTGGGTTTCATAGAAGCACAGATCGTCAGCACACGGGAGCTTGGCCAGTCCGAGCGGACGGCGCTTGAGGCGCAGGTTGAAAGAATGACCGGACGTAAAGTCCGCGCGCGTTACTCGCAGGATGGCCTAATTCTGGGTGGCGCGATCATAAAAGTCGGAAGCACGATTTACGATGGCTCGGTAAAAGGCCAGCTGGAGCGGATACGGGAAGCGATCAGCTCTTAGCTGTGGCTCTTGGGTTCGCAACATCCGCAATTGCCTGTAAGGGTTCAGACTTTCAGGATTTTAACCGCAAAGATCGCAAAGAAATTCAGAAGGACGCAAAGAAAAGCTGGAGCCAGGAGCTAAAAGCCAAGAGCTGACTTTATGGCACAAATCAAAGCAGACGAGATCACGCAGCTGATCCGGCAGCAGATCGAGAACTACGAATCCAAGATCGCGGTGGACGAAGTCGGCACCGTGATCACTCTGGGCGACGGTATTGCCCGCGTGCATGGCCTTGACAAAGTCATGGCCGGAGAACTTCTCGAGTTTCCGCACAACGTCGCTGGCATCGCCATGAACCTGGAAGAGGACCAGGTGGGCGTGGTGCTGCTTGGCGAGTACACGGAGATCTCCGAGGGCGACGAGGTAAAGCGCACCGGCCGAATCATGAGCGTGCCCGTCGGCGAGGCACTGGTCGGACGAGTCGTGAATTCACTGGGCCAGCCGATCGACGACAAGGGTCCCATTGCCACGGACCAGTTCATCGCGCTGGAACGTCTGGCGCCGGGCGTGATCGATCGGCAACCGGTGCGCGAGCCCATGGCGACCGGACTGAAGGCCATCGACAGCATGATCCCGATTGGCCGCGGACAGCGCGAGTTGATCATTGGCGACCGGCAAACGGGAAAGACGGCGGTCGCGCTCGATACCATTATCAACAGCAAGGGCAACAATCTGATTTGTATCTACAACGCGATTGGTCAGAAACGATCTTCGATCGCGCAGGTGGTGAAGATTCTCAGTGATGCCGGAGCGATGGACTACACCATTGTGGTAGCCGCATCCGCATCCGAGCCGGCGCCGATGCAATACATTTCGCCTTACGCGGCGTGCGCCATGGGCGAATACTTCCGCGATACCAGGCGCCATGCGCTGGTGATCTACGACGATCTTTCCAAACACGCAGCGTCCTACCGGGAGATTTCGCTGCTGCTGCGGCGGCCGCCGGGACGCGAGGCCTATCCCGGAGACGTTTTCTATCTTCACTCCCGTCTGCTGGAACGCGCGTCGAAGCTGAGCGACAAAATGGGCGGCGGTTCCTTGACCGCGCTGCCGATTATTGAAACGCAGGCAGGAGATGTTTCCGCTTACATCCCGACCAACGTGATTTCGATCACCGACGGCCAGATCTTCCTTGAGACGGACTTGTTCAACAGCGGTGTCCGGCCGGCGGTGAACGTTGGAATTTCCGTAAGCCGCGTCGGCGGCAGCGCCCAGATCAAAGCTATGCGCCAGGTGGCCGGCAGCATGAAGCTCGAACTGGCCCAGTACCGCGAACTGGCGGCGTTCGCGCAGTTCGGCAGCGACCTCGACAAAGCCACGCAGGCCCAGCTCAATCGCGGCCAGCGACTGGTTGAAGTGCTGAAGCAAAAGCAGTTTTCGCCACTGCCGTTTTCCAAGCAGATCCTGATTATTTTTGCCGGCACGAACGGATTCTTTGACGACCTGCCGGTAGACCAGGTACGAGACTTCGAAGCCGAACTCTACAAGTATGTGGACGCTACGAGTCCGGGCCTGCTGAACACCATCATGGAGAAAAAAGTTCTGGACGATGCTCTAAAAGCCGAGATGAGCAAAGTCATCAAGCAAGGTAAAGAAGCGTTCGTAGCCGAGCGGCAGGCGGTCGCGAAGTAGGCCTGAGAACCGAGAACTGAAAACAAAAACTGGTTTTCTTAAATCAGTTCTGAGGATTGTTTCCAGGCCGAAAATGCGATTAATGGGCGTGGGCAATTTGCCAAGCGACTAGCGACTATCGACTGATTCATGCCAAACATTCTCGACATCCGGCGTCGCATTCGCAGCGTGACCAACACGCGGCAGATCACCAAGGCCATGAAAATGGTCTCGGCGGCGAAGTTGCGCCGGACGCAGGAGCGGGCCCTGGCGGCGCGTCCTTACGCCCAGATGCTGGCCAACGTGCTCAAGTCGCTGGTGTCGCGGGCGGAAATCTACGATCCCGAAACCGGTGAACCCAGGCATCCTCTGTTGGCGCGCCGTCCTGAAACAAATGTTTTGCTGATCGTGGTCACCGGCGACAAGGGTTTGGCGGGGGCTTTCAATACCAACATTTTGAAAGCGGCAATGCGTTTTATCGGAACGAAACAAGACAGGAATATCGAAATTGAAACCATCGGCCGCAAGGGGCGCGATTTCTTGCGGCGGCGTTTTCGCACTGCTGAGCCCAGCTCCGCAGAAGCCGGGTCCGAGGAAACAAGGGCTGCCGAATCGCAGGGATCAAAGCAAACCACCGTCGTGGGCGAGCAGATTGGAATCTTCAACAAGATTGACTACGCTCTGGCATCGGAACTGGCGGAGCGCGTGGTGGGGCGGTACGCCCGCGAAGAAATTGATTCGGTGTATTTGCTGTATAACGAGTTCAAATCTGTAATTGCGCAACGCCTGGTCGTGGAGCAGGTACTGCCGATCGAACAAATTGGCAAACCCGAAGTGCGGATGGCGGAAGGCATGACCGATAAGGAACGGGACCGTGCCCTCGAAGCCGCGAAGGACGCGGGAGTAGGCATTCGCCCCGCAGACACCCGCGACATCGACGCGGCTGCGGCGAAATTCGCCACGGCGCCAGTCGACTATATTTATGAACAGTCGCCGGAGGAGTTGTTCCGGTCGCTCCTGCCGAAATACGTGGCTATTCAGGTTTTCCGAAGTCTGCAGGAGTCGGTAGCCGCGGAGCACGCGGCCCGTATGACCGCCATGGACGCCGCGACCAACAACGCCACCGACATGATCGACTCGTTGACGCTGGCCATGAACCGTGCCCGTCAGGCGAAAATCACGAAAGAAATTATCGAGATTGTGAGCGGAGCCGCAGCAGCGCAGTAAAGCAGCTCTGGCTACTGGCTTCTGGCCAGGATCAAATGCAGGTTCAGCTGGAAGCCAGCAGCCAGAAACACCCGAGGTCTTATGCCTGAAAGAATTGGACACGTAACTCAGATTTCCGGTCCGGCGGTGGACGTGCAGTTCGTCCAGGGCGCCATGCCGCCTATTTACCAGGCGCTGAAAGTCGTCAGCGACGGCTTCACCGTTCCGAACCCGGTCAATGTGATTCTGGAAGTGCAGCAGCACCTGGGCGAAGGGCGCGTGCGCTGCGTCGCCATGGAAGCTACCGAAGGCATGGTGCGCGGCATGAAAGCGATCGACCAGGGCGGACCGATTTCCGTTCCCGTAGGCCGGGGCACGCTGGGCCGTGTGATGAACGTAATTGGAGCGCCCGTTGACCAACTGGGGCCGATCCAGCACACCAAGACCATGCCCATTCACCGCCCGGCCCCGCTGTTTGAAGATCAGGCGACCACAGCCGAAATGTTTGAAACCGGCGTAAAAGTCGTCGATCTCATCCAGCCGTTCCTGAAAGGCGGGAAGATTGGATTGTTCGGCGGCGCCGGTGTCGGCAAAACCGTTTTTATTCAGGAACTGATCAACAACGTCGCCAAACAGCATGGCGGATATTCCGTATTCGCCGGTGTGGGCGAACGTACGCGCGAAGGTAACGATCTTTGGCTGGAAATGACCGAGTCCGGCGTAATCAGGCCGGGCGATCCGGATAAGTCCAAAGCCGCGCTGATTTACGGGCAGATGACCGAGCCGCCTGGCGCGCGTCTGCGGGTCGCGCTCACCGGGCTGACGGTCGCAGAATTCTTCCGCGACGAAGAAGGTGCGGACACGTTGTTGTTCATCGACAACATTTTCCGATTTACCCAGGCGGGATCGGAAGTTTCCGCACTGCTCGGACGTATGCCCAGCGCCGTTGGTTACCAGCCAAACCTGGCCACGGAAATGGGCGAGTTGCAGGAGCGAATCACTTCGACCAAAAAAGGCTCGGTCACTTCGGTGCAGGCCATCTACGTTCCTGCCGACGATCTCACCGACCCTGCTCCGGCGACGACCTTCGCTCACCTGGACGCGACCACGGTACTTTCGCGAGCCTTAACCGAGATCGGAATTTATCCCGCCGTCGATCCGCTGGCCTCGACTTCGCGAATTCTGGATCCCCGCATCGTTGGCCAGGACCATTACGACGTGGCCCAGGGCGTGAAGAAAACCCTGCAGACTTACAAGGACCTGCAGGACATCATCGCGATCCTTGGTATCGATGAACTGAGCGAAGACCAGAAAGTAAGCGTGGCGCGGGCGCGAAAGATTCAACGCTTCCTGTCGCAACCGTTCCACGTAGCCGAGCAGTTTACCGGCTCTCCGGGACGCTACGTAAAAGTCGCCGACACGGTGAAAGGCTTCAAGGAAATCAACGAAGGGAAGTACGACGACATTCCCGAACAGGCGTTTTACATGAAGGGTACGATCGATGAAGTGCTGGAAGCAGCGGAGAAGTTGAAAGCAGCGTAAGAACTGTCGTTGGCCGTTGGTCCTTGGTCTTTGGCCAACGACCAATGACCGACGACCGACGACTAATGGCAGACACTTTCCAACTCGAAATCGTTACGCCTGAAAAGATGGTGGTGAAGGACGTGGCGGAGGAGATGCAGATTCCCGGCAGGAACGGCTACCTGGGCATTCTTCCCGGCCACGCGCCTTTGATTACCGAACTGGCGGTGGGCGAAATCAGCTACCGCAAGGATGGTCAAACTTACTATCTCGCGGTGGCCTGGGGATTTGCAGAGGTGTTGCCGGACAAAGTCACGATTCTGGCGGAGACTGCCGAGCGTCCACAGGAAATTGACGTGAAACGCGCTCAAGAATCGAAGCGGCGAGCCGAGGAAGCGCTGAAGACCGGTAAGACAGAAGCCGATTTTACTCACGCCGAGGACTCGTTGAAGCGCGCGGAAACGCGGCTGGAAGTGGCGGAAAAAAAGAGCGTCCGCTAGCTGCTGTCATTGATTGGTCAGTCGAAGGGTAATTTGATGGTCTCGCGTAGTACCACCCTCCTCATTCCTGGTTTTGACTTCGACCGCTCCTGCAGGCTCTTCCGAAAAAGTGGGCACAGTCAGTAGGGAAAGCATCCCTCAGTCTTCAGCCCGTCCGGCCATGTGGGAAATCTCCCCAGGGGCGGACGCCGTTGGCTAAGGGGCCTGGTTGTGTACGGAATGCTGATTGCTGAATGCCGAGCGCTCCTCATCATTTATTCTGAATGCACATCAATGATCAAATTCAACCGCCAATTCGATCCCCGTTCGATCAAGCTGCTGATCTTCGACCTGGATGGTACTCTGATCGATTCGCGGCTCGACCTGGTGCACTCGGTGAATGCCACGCTGCGGCATATGAAGCGTCCTGAGCTGCCGGACGACGTTATTGCCAGCTATGTAGGCGACGGAGCGCCGGCCCTGATAGGTCGGGCGCTGGGCAGCGAAGCCAGTAACGAAAAGCTGGTGCGCTCCGGTCTGGAATATTTCCTTGCCTACTACCGTGAACATAAGCTGGATCATACTCATTTGTACGATGGGATAAAGGAGACGCTGGCAACGCTTCGAAATTCCCACAATGGCCGGCCGCGCATGATGGCTGTGCTTTCGAACAAGCCGGTGAACCCGTCGCGGGCTATTGTCGAGGCGCTGGGATTGAGCCCGTATTTTGGCCGGGTTTACGGCGGCAACAGCTTTGCCACCAAGAAGCCCGATCCCGAGGGTGCAAAGACCATTCTGCGGGAGATGGCGACTGGACCGGAGAAAGCACTGTTCGTAGGCGACTCCGGGGTGGACGTCCTTACCGGACGCAATGCGGGGACATGGACGTGCGGCGTGACTTACGGTTTCGCCCCGCACACGCTTCACGATCCCAGCCCGGATGTAGTGCTCGACAAGCCAGTGGAGCTGGCAGAGTTATTCACTTGAGCCCCTCACATCCTGATTCTGATGGGTTCCCGGGCGTAGCACGACGCTCCAGCCCGAAACTCCGCTTAGGATGAACTCCACCACAACGTGTTTGGTCTGGACGCAATAACCCTCCTCGTCCAATTCCTTTGTCATCTGCCAGGTGTGGACGGTCAAAGATGAAAAACCAGTGCGGTTCAAGTGCTGCCCGATGATTTCCGCGTCATGAAAAGCAGGCCAACAACCAAACCAGTCATCGAGTTCCTGGGCACCGGCGATGGCTGATAGTTCATGCGGCAGTGTCACGTCGACTACCCCGTGAACATGATGATATCGAACAGTGAAGAAGATTGAGCCTGTGACCGCCGGAATCACGGAGTCGTAATTAGCCAGTGTCCTCCGTGGTTAACGCTGTTCTGGCCCCCATCGGCTAGACTGCCATCTCAGGATGAACAAGCTGACCACTACAGACAGCTTCACTCCCGCGGAACTGCGCAAGCTCCGGAGCCTCAAAGATCCATACGGAATCCAGCGTTATCTCGATGACATGCCCTACCACCTTGCCGACACGGCATGGTCGCCGCGCCGCGTGCTGCGTGAAAATACCTCGCACTGCCTGGAAGGAGCGATTTTTGCGGCGGCGGCATTGCGAGCCAACGGCTTCGCGCCACTGCTCCTGGACCTGGAGGCCGAACACGACACTGACCACGTCATGGCCCTTTACCGCATAAAAGACCACTGGGGAGTGGTGGCGAAGTCTAACTACACTGGCTGCCGCTATCGCGAGCCCGTTTATCGTTCTCTGCGCGAGCTGGCCATGAGTTTTTTTAATCTCTATTTCAATATGCGGCGGGAGCGAACGCTGCGCACATTTTCAGGTCCGGTAAACCTCACGCGCTTCGATCACTTGCACTGGATGACCACGGAAAAGCCGGTCTGGTTTGTCGTGGATCATCTGCTTGAAATCCATCACTACAAGCTGCTGCGTCCGGGAATGGTGCAACGACTGCATCGCATTGACGACAGATTGTTCCAGGCAGAGACGCTGGGAAAGGCGAAGAAACTGCCCTGAGTCTTCTGAAATCCGACCGCCGTCTCAAGGGATCGGAACCGAGTCATCCACACCTGATGTTGTTGTTACCGATTATTTCGAACACCGACAGAAGACGAGTGACGCTGAGAAGATTCCGAATGGGCTTTCCGATGTTGAAAAGCTGTAAGGCGCAGCCTGCTGACTTTGCGGAAACGTACAGACGAACCAGAGTTCCGAGGCCCGAGCTGTCCATGTGGGTCAGGTCCGTCAAGTCGAGCAGGATTCGCTTGGAGGTCGGAATCAACTGGCTGACCTCGAGGTAAAGACGGTTGTTCACCCCCGCCACCAACCGGCCGCTGCATCGCACCGCGGCCGCGTTGCCGTTCCGGTCAACGTCCAGTACGAGGAGGCTTGCGACTGCTTGGTCGGCCATGAGACCTGCCTTCTTGAAACGAATCGAACGGGTTGAAATCGCCGCCGCGCGATTGTACACATGGTGGCCGCGATAGGAAAGCGGCTCCAGCCAGCAGGTAGCGGCTGAATCTGACCTGGGCCCATTGATGGCGTCATGCTGAGCTTGCGAAGCATCTTGAGTGGGACGGATAAATGCAGTTCGGCGCAGCCTGCAGCGATGCGCGCATGATCTTCGGGACTAAAGTCCCTCAGGATGACTGCATATTCGCAATTCATTTCAAATTAAGCTACTACCGGATAGTAGACAGATGGGGAGAGCTATCGGCAGGAAAGTCTATAAGCGGCTTCGCCGGTCCTGCGTCTTGAGGACCAGACCGGCAGGCCCGACATCCCTACCATGACAGCGGGGATATCGGGCCAAGGGCTTAAAAATGCAACTACTGCTTGTCGTACACCGATTTACCGGTGAGCTTCTTGCCCGCCGCATTCTTGCCTGATGTGGTCAGGGTGCGGGTCTTGCCGTCCGCGGATACCACGATTTTCCCGCTGGTTGTGACGTTTCCACCCTTCTTGTTTTCCAGGGTCAGGGTGTGATCGTCGACTTTGACATAAGACCTTGTGTCAGCGGCGGGATCGCCGGTCAGAGGATAGTCCTTGCCATCGAACTTACCCGTCCACTCCGTATGCAGGGGGCTGCCATCGCCGGTTGTACCCTCGGTGGTGACCTTCACGCTAGCACCCTCCTCGGTGTACGTGACGGTGGTGTTCTTCATCATCCCAGCGGGGATTTTCGATTTGGCTTCGTTGAGTTTCCACGTACCGATCTGCGGGTTCTGAGCGAAGCTCAGAGATAATCCGGCAAAGCACACTACAATCGCCAGAATAATCGACCTTGTTTTCATGTTTGTCTCCGGTTTGTGAAGCGAGAATAGGATTGATTGGCGCGACGGAAGTTTATTCCAGCGGTGCAGGTTGAGCAAGGCGCAATACGCGGAGTCGAAATCGCGGCTGCGCTCCCGAGTCTGGATGCTTACCGGTCCACTCCTGGCAGGGCTGAACCGAGCGTTGTGAGTGTAATTGTTTTTGGGAGGGGGTGCAGGGGAAGGTGCTCCTTCGCCTGCTCAGCCATGTAGAAGCACACTGCAGATTCCTCTGGCCTGACAGAATGCCCGACCTGTAAAGAGTTGCACAATGAATGAAGCGATTAACCAGCAGGCCAGAAGGGACAAAAAGCGTGCCGTGAACCCAGATTTTTCAACAGACACAGGCGTTTACACCAATTGCGGGATCAGGGGGTGTTAAATGACGGAAGATTGATACAGCAGTTGGATGGCGCCCCAGCTTCAGTCAAGCCTGAAGCTGGCCGGTTACTTCTGGAGTCCGTCCCACGACCAGTGTGGAATGCTGAGGCCGTTCGGCACATCGTCGGCGGAATGGTGGTAGCGGGACATCGTTGTTGTGGTCGCCCAGGCGAAGTAGTCGTGCAACACTCGTCGCAGCGCAACGTCGTCGGCTAATCCGACATCGGCGAGAGCCTGGTCAAAGCAGGCAATGGCCCGCCGATCCATTTCGTCGTGCTCTCCGTTGCCGCTGTGCATCTTGACCACGGTGGTCTCGTCACCATAAGAGTCGGAATATGTGCTGGGCCCACCAAGTGCCTCGGCCCAGTAAGCGGCAAGCCGCTCAACATGCCGGGGGTGGAAGCCGTGGCTGAACGCATGGCCGACCACCTCGTCGGCCATTACCCGGCGATGCCAGGCGCCAGCAAGACGTCGCAGGCCGTCGTTACCGCCCACTGCCTCGAAGACAGTCTGCATGGCACCATAATGACAATCGTCCCGAATCTTTGCAAGATGATTGCCGCGCCGCGAGTTCAGCCGGTAGTAAACACAGTCGGCGCCATCCGACGGGGGATCTGACGAGGCAGCTTATGACGAGGTCGTAACTAGTTCAGGGTATGTACCCGCAAGTCGGCTTCGGAACTTTGACCGCTGGCCAAAACACTCGCACCCACCACGTCACAAATAACTCAGCAAGACCCAATCCCGATGCCGGCTCCGAAGTTCCATGAACCACCGGCAAGGCAGATAAAGAATTGCCACCGCAAGAATCCACATCGCGTAAACGAAAGGCAGGCCGTGACCATACCCTGGAGGCTTCGGCGATGTGCCCGCGATGATCGGGCCGTACCAGACAGGCTGGTGAAAGGCTAATGCGACCAGGATCGCCATGATGTGAAGAAGATAGATATGCAAGACATAATAAAACAGCGGTACCCGGCCATAGACCAGCAGGACTCGGCCCAGTCCGCGCTCCGCCCGGGTTCCATCGAGCAATCCCAGCACGATCAGGGACGGCCCCAGCGTCATCAGCAGGTAGTCGAGCGAGGGCGGATACTTGAGGGTGTTGAAGAATGAAATCGCCGTCAGTGAAAGCGTCGGCTGAACGCTCCACGGACCGGCAGAACGCGGAAATCCGAACGGCAGCCCGGCGATGCCATTACCGTAGAGATTGATCCCGCGAAGCACGAAGAAAAGCGCGGTGACGGAAATGCCAAGCGTGAGCATCCATTTGCGGCGGTCAGGCCGCAGCAGCAGGCTGCCAAATGCAAATCCCGTGGCCATGACTCCGACCCACGGGATCAGGACGTAGCCGACAAAAAAAGAGTAATGCGCGGTGACCGGAATGAGCCCTGGCGTGTGCAGCATCATCCACAGCCAGTAAAACTTCCCGAATGCCGCTGGATTAATCGGATCGAGCAAATTGTGCGACGCGATCATGCCCAATCCCAGCACTGCGATCCAGCGCACCGGGAGCCTTACGATGAGAGCCATAGCCACCATGCACCAGCCCAGGACCCAGATCACTCCCGCATATGCCCAGGGAACAAAACCCCACGCGAAGTCGATGACCGTGATCTCCAGCAGGACGAGCCATAGACCACGAGTCAGGAAAAACCGGGAAACCTGTTGAATAGACTTTCCACGGCTGGTGGCGAGGAATGCACCGGTGCCGGCGAGAAAGCAGAATACAGGAGCGCAGTAATGCGTGATTACCCGGGTAAAGAAGAGCACGCCATTCGTATGCGCCAGGTCCTCAGGAGCAAACTGCACATTGGACATGAAGTCGCGTGCGTGATCCAGCGCCATGATGACCATGACGAGTCCGCGCAAGACGTCCACCGAAACGAGCCGTGAAACCTGCGCGGGGAGAAGTGACGTTTTTGTTCTGACGGTGTAAACAGCAGGGAAACCTGCCGCGGTTACCATGCCCGGTCGCTCCGGGAACACTTCGACTCGTTCATCTTTATATCTTAACGGCTGCGGCAATTTCAGAGATTGCGGGATGTAAACAAATTGTAAATAAACCTCCGACACTCGAATCAACGTGGGGCCACTAACTATTTGTCGAAGATTGCCGGATCTATTGGCCGCCTGAGTCGCCTGTGACATTTCACGCACCCACATTCCGGAATACAATTCGCTGATGAAGTTTTGCTTACTGATGCCAGTCTTGCTCGTCGCCGCCGTCTCTTCGGTTGCCTGGGCGCAAACCGCGCCGGATATGGCCTCAGCGCCGCATTACCAGTTACTTTTTTCGAACAATCAGGTACGCGTGTTTGGGGTGACCCTGCGGACGCTGGAACGAACCATGGCGCGCCACGACCACAACTTCCTGGTAATTACCTTGCAGGACACCGAAGTGGTGATGTGGCCGGAGGGAACATCGGACATTACGAATTTTCGCTTCAATCAGGGCGACGTCCGCTTCTCTTTCGGAGGACGCGCGCTCGGGATCCGCAACGACCGTACCAGCGACTACCGCAACATAACCGTCGAATTCCTCAATGCGAAAGTGACCAGCTTCGGCTATCAGGCCAATCTTGGCACCTGGGAATTTGGCGCGAGCGGAATCGGCCCTCCGGTCGATCCGCGCGCCAGGTTTAAGAACACGCTCCATCTGGGGGCGGCATCGGTAAGTGATATTCAACTGCTTCCGCGCGACGTCCTGGCGGGCCCGGAACTGTCCGGCCCCGAGCTATTGATCGCGGTGACCGATATTGACCTGAAAACCGGCGAGAGCGAGCGCATCCGCAGATCGTCGGGTAACGTGGTGTGGATTCCGGCAGGTCGCAGATCGACACCGATGAACGTGTCGACCGATCCGGTGCGGCTCGATGTGGTGGAATTCAAGAAAGCCGGCGAGGAGTAGTTTGCCCCGCCAGAGGTCTTCCGAGAACCGGCGGGGGTCTATTCGCGTACCTGTCCTGGTAAATATTCTCGCAGATATTCTCGTGACGATTTCTATGAAGCCTCGGCTCTCGCCCTTACTTCTGGTCTTTCTCTTTTCCGTTTCAGTGCTCTCACAGGAAAATGCAAGCCCTGCTGGCCCGGCCGCGACAGCCCAATTCTCCCAGGATCAGATTCGCGACCTCATCCGTTCCGCGGCGGATAAAGATATCGAGAATGACAGGAAACAACGCAACTACACCTACATTCAGCGCGAGGACGAACACAAGCTTGACGCCAAGGGGCAGGTCAAATCCACCGAGTCACGAACCTACGAGATTATGGTTTTTTACGAAGAGCCGGTGCGCAAGCTGATTGCCCGGGACAACAAGCCCCTCAGCGACAGCGATAGCAGGAAGGAAGCGGAAAAAGTTCAGAAAATCATCGAGAAGAGGAAGAACGAGAACGAAGGAGACCGCAAAAAGCGCCTGGAAAGGCAAGAGAAAGATCGCGAGGATGGACGGAAATTTGTGAAGGAAATCGCCGACGCCTATACCTTTCGCTATTCGGGCACGGAAAATCTGGATGGACGTGAGACCCTCATCATTGATGCCGAGCCGCGTCCGGGTTACGAGCCTCAGATGAAAGAAGCCAAATTTCTGCCCAAATTTCGTTTTCGCGCCTGGATCGATCAAGCCGAGAAACAGTGGGTGAAGCTGGACATCCAGTGCATCGATACGGTTTCGGTGGGATTGTTTCTGCTGCGCGTCCACAAAGGCTCAAGCATTCAGATCGAACAGGTGCGGGTAAACGACGAAGTCTGGCTGCCCAAACACGTCAGCCTGAAGCTGGACGCGCGACTGGCACTGCTCAAAGGCTTGAACATCTCGGAAGATGTGATCTACAGCGAATACAGGAAATTCAGAACTGACACCAGGATATTGCCGGCGGGGGAGGTACAGGAACCGCGATAGCCGATCACTTTCCGGAGGCCGCATGCCGATCTCCTCGCAAAATCTTCACTTCCCCCTGGGCAATGCGACCGTGCATTGTTGAATATCTTGGCCAGCCGGTACCCGGAATTGGCTCTCAGACTCGCATCGTCTTATACTTGCATCTAAGGGAAGCGGATGGCGACCACAAAAACCGACCCTAAGGCAGCCGCAGCATCCGAACGCGAGGTCAGAAAATCCGGTAAGACCTACGAGGGTCTCTCCCGCGATCAACTGATCGAAGCCTATCGTCACATGTACGCCTCGCGACGGGTTGACGACCGCGAGATCCTGCTCAAACGCCAGCAGAAGATATTCTTTCAGATCTCCGGCGCCGGCCATGAAGCTGTCGGTGTAGCTGCAGCTTTTGCCCTGAAGGTCGGCTACGACTGGTTTTTCCCTTACTATCGCGACCGGGCGCTGTGTCTGGCACTGGGCGCAACCGCTTACGACATGCTGCTGCAGGCGGTGGGTTCAGCCGACGATCCCAGCTCGGGCGGGCGGCAGATGCCTTCGCACTGGAGCCACCCCCACCTGAATATCGTCACCGGGTCGTCGCCCACCGGGACCCAGATTCTGCACGCCGTCGGCTGCGCCGAAGTCGGCCGCTACCTGGCGGCTCATCCTCATGCCGCCGAAAAAACCACGGGGGACTACCGGCAGTTCAAAGACGTCAAGTTCCACGGGGACGAGATCACCTACGTCTCCCTGGGCGACGGCACCACCAGTGAGGGCGAGTTCTGGGAGGCACTCAACACCGCCTCCAATTCCCGCCTTCCGATCATTTTCGTGGTCGAAGACAATGGGTACGCCATCTCGGTGCCTGTCGAAATCCAGACCGCCGGCGGCAACATCTCCCGGCTCGTCTCGGGATTTCCCGACTTTCATTTTGAAGAAGTGGACGGAACCGATCCGGTGGCCAGTTATGCGGCTTTTGTGCGCTCAGTGGCGCACTGCCGCGCGGGACACGGGCCGGCCTTTGTCCATGCCCATGTAATCCGCCCCTATTCCCACTCGCTCTCCGACGACGAACGTCTCTACCGGCCGGACGCTGAACGGCAGCACGATGCGCAGCGCGATCCGATTACGCGCATGCAGATGTTTCTCATCCGGGAAGGCATTCTCGATGAAAAAGGCATCAATCACCTTGAAAAACAGGTAGACGACGATTTGCAGGCAGCGACTGACCGTGCGCTGAGAGCGCCTGCGCCGACGCCGGATACGGTGACGAAATATATCTACTCACCCGATCTGGACCCGACTTCGGCAGCCTTTGAAACTCAACCGGCCGCGCCGAAAACGGAGGGTGCTCACGCTGACGGTAAAAAAGCGGCGCCGAAGACGATGGCCGATCTGATTACCGCGACCTTGCGTGACGAGATGCGCCGCGACGAGCGCATTGTGATCTTCGGTGAGGACGTGGCCGACTGCAGCCGCGAGCAGTATCTGAAAGACAAGCTGGTGAAAGGCAAAGGCGGCGTTTTTAAACTGACTGCCGGCCTGCAGTGTGATTTTGGTTCAGACCGCGTCTTTAATTCGCCCATTGCGGAAGCCAACATTGTGGGCCGCGCTACTGGCATGGCTACACGCGGGCTCAAGCCGGTGGTCGAAATCCAGTTCTTCGACTACATCTGGCCGGCCATGATGCAGCTGCGCAACGAGCTTCCGCTGATTCGCTGGCGGTCCTACAATACTTTTTCCGCGCCCTGCGTGATTCGCGTGGCTATTGGCGGATACCTGACTGGCGGCGCAATTTATCACTCCCAGTGCGGCGAGAGCATCTTCACCCACATTCCGGGATTGCGGGTTGTGTTTCCTTCCAACGCTCTCGATGCGGCGGGCTTGCTGCGCACGGCGATCCGCTGCGATGATCCGGTTCTCTTCCTCGAGCACAAACGCCTCTATCGCGAGACTTATGGCCGCGCACCCTACCCCGGACCCGATTACATGGTCCCGTTCGGCAAGGCGAAAGTTGTTCAGGCTGGAACGGATCTCACGGTGATCACTTACGGAGCGGTTGTGCCCCGGGCGTTGCAGGCAGTGCAGAAACTGGAGCGCGAACACGGCGTCAAAGCCGAACTGATCGATTTGCGCAGCCTGAATCCGTTTGATTGGGAGACCATTGCCGCTTCGGTGCAAAAAACCAATCGCGCGCTGGTGGCTTACGAAGACAGCCTGAGTTGGGGCTATGGCGCCGAAATCGCCGCCCGCATCGCCGACCAGATGTTTGAACATCTCGATGCGCCGGTACGCCGCGTGGCTGCGATGGATGTGTACGTGGCCTATCACCCCGACCTGGAGAACGCCATCCTGCCTCAAACGGCAGATCTGTTCCGGGCTATGAAAGAGCTGTCAGAGTACTAGGCTTTTAGGTAGCGCCGGCAGGCAGCGCCGGCGTCCCGCCGGCTGTCGCGAGGGCCATCTTGCCCTCGCCGATGCCGCCCTCATTCCCGTCTCCCTGTCCCGGTCTCTTCATAGCTGGTTCCTGGCCGCTTTTCGGGCGGACGCCGCACGAGAGCCGGCGAGACGCCGGCGCTACGAATATCAACCCCATAACTGCCAGCTATTTACGGCGATATCCCGCGATTACGGCTTTCCGCGTGTCCAGATACCTGAGTAACGTCTCTAGTACTTTAGTTACGCAATTGGGGTAACGTTTGAACCGACTGTATAAACACCGCATTCAGTAGTATCAATAAAATAAAACACCACTACATATAGCACCGCGCTGCAAGTGCCGTCTTCGCCATTTCCAGAAAACAGGTATAAAACCCGGTAAAACCCGAAGATACGCCTTGACCTTGGCACTTTCGGGGTTGATATATGCTCAGCACACCTAAATTCACTCGAACACGAATTTGTGCGAGGGAATTTTCTCCCAAGTTTGCCCGGCAGCTGAAAGAACGGCTGTGATCAGGGCGTCAATCTGTGGAAAGGGTTTGGAACTATGGCCGACTCGCGGGAAGTGATGAACATTCGCCAGGCGTCGCAATACCTGGGAGTGAGTCCGGACACGCTTTACAAGTACGTAGGCGAACAAAAGATTCCTGCTTTCAAGCTGGGCAACCGCTGGCGCTTCAAGAAATCGAGGCTGGACCAGTGGATGGAAGAGAAATCGACCCAGATGGAAGTCAAGGGCAACAAGCGGAAACCGAAGGCGGCTGGTAAGGCTGCCGGGCAACTGTAAAGGCGGGTACACATGTTTGGATTGGGATCGAAAACGATTGTTGGTCTGGATGTGGGCTCCTCCAGCATCAAGGCTGTGGAGCTGAGGAAGGGACGCAACGGTATCGAAGTGGCGCATCTGGGCCTGGAAGCCCTGGCACCGGATATCGTCGTGGACTCCATGATCGTGGATTCCGGTACCGTTTCTACCGCGATCTCGAAGCTGTTCACCGATAACCAGATCAAGGCCAAGGCAGTGGCCACGGCGGTAAGCGGGCATTCGGTGATCGTGAAGAAGATCTCGCTGCCATCGATGAGCGACCAGGAACTGGCCGAAACCATCGAGAAAGAAGCGGCGCAGCATATTCCCTTCGATCTGGCCGACGTAAACCTCGATTACCAGATTCTCTCCGAAGACGCCGGCGACCCGCAGATGGATGTTCTGCTGGTAGCTGTCAAGAAAGACAAGATTCTGAACTACACCAACGTACTCTCGATGGCCGGCAAGACTCCGGCTATTGTGGACATCGATGCCCTGGCGCTGCAGAACTGCTACGAGTACAACTACGAGCCCGCGCCGGGACAAGTGGTGGCTCTGTTGAACCTGGGCGCGAGCGTCATGAACATCAACATCGTGAAAGGCACCACGCCCCTGTTCCCGCGCGACGTCAGCGTCGGCGGCCATCAGTACACGGATTCGCTGCAGAAGGAACTGGACCTGAGCTTCGACGATGCCGAATCGCTGAAGCTGGGCCACAAGGTAGGCACGGTGAGCGAAGACGCCAAGACGCCGATCCTGCAGCAGGTGACCGAGATTATCGTGCTCGAAATTCAGAAGACGTTCGACTTCTTCCGCGCCAGCTCGGCGGGAGAGCACATCGAGAAGATTTATCTGGCGGGTGGCTCCTCGAAGGTACCTGGGTTGGTCGAGGCGCTGCGTCAGGAGTTTTCGCTTCCGGTAGAGATCTTCAACCCGTTCCAGAAGATCGGTCTACCGACCGAAGGACCGGGGGTGCAGCTGATCGAGCAGAATGCCGGCCAGATGGCAGTTGCGGTGGGTTTGGCCTTAAGGAGTTTTGAAGACTTATGATCCGAATCAACCTGCTGGGAACACAAAAGGGAAAGAACAAGCGATCCGCTGCTTCGGCCGCCGCCGTCATGGAAGTGGGTGACGTAGGTTCGCCGAAGATGAAGATCCTGGTGGTGCTGTTGTTGGCCGGTCTGGTCAACCTTGGCTACTGGTATCAGTTGGACAAACAGCATCGCGATATCGCCGCCAAGATGCAGGTCGCGGAGCAGAAAAACCGCGAACTGGCGGACGTCAAAGCCCGCTACCTGGAGCGGCAGCGCGAAGCGGAAAACTACAAGCGCCGGGTGGACGTGATCGATCAGCTGCGCGCGGCCCAGTCCGGCCCGGTCAAGCTGCTGGATACGATTGGCCAGACGGTCAACGGCACCGAAGCGGTCTGGCTGAACAGCATGAAGGACTCCGGCGCCAGCGTCGATATCGATGGCATGGCTCTGAGCACCGATGCCGTGGCCAGCCTGATCGCGAATCTGCAGAAGACCGGATACTTCAGGAACATCGAAATCAAGGAAACCTACCAGGACGACACCTTTAAAGAAATGCAGGCATTCACTTTCACTCTGACCTGCGAAAAGGCTGAAGTCCTAGGAGGGCGGAGAAAAATGGCGAACTTTGACGAAATGTCGGGTATTAAGCAGTGGGCAGCCCTAGTGGGCGTGGCGCTGGTGATTTCCGCGGCCTTGTACTTCACGATGTTCAAGAGCCAGCGGGAGGCCAACGCACTGGCCCAAACCAGCCTGGATGCCAAGCTCCGCGAAAACGCGGAACTGGAATCCTACCGGCCGAAGCTGGCCGAGATCGAGCGCCAGCTGGCCAGCCTCAAGCAGCAGCTGGAGATCGAGCGCAAGATCGTTCCGGACGAGAAAGAAGTGCCTGGCTTCATGAAGATGATGAACGCCGAGGCCGCCAGAGCCGGAGTCGAGCTGCGGCGCTACACCGCCAGGCCGTCGGAATCGAAGGATTTCTACACCGAACTTCCCTTCGAAGTGGAACTCGATGGCCCTTACTACTCGATGCTGAATTTCTTTGACAACGTGGGCAAGCTGGAACGCATTGTCAACGTCTCGGGGCTGCAGGTGGCGACCACCAAGAAGCCGACAGACGCCAAGGCGAAGCATACATATCAGTACGCGCCCAACGAGAGCGTCGTGGCTACCTGCACGGCAACCACATTCTTCAGTCACGACCTGACACCAGCGGCCAGTTCGGTTAGACCCGGCCAGCCCGCGCCGGTCAAGAAGCAGGGGAGCCTATGAAGCTGACGACAGGAATTCTTTTCTTGGGGATGGTGGCGGGAACTGCCTGGGGGCAGAATCCCGACGTCATCGAAAACACGCGGAACACGATGAAGGCAGTCCAGCAGAAGAAAGCGATGGACTCCGACGCAGCCTTGTCGGCTTCTCAGGGGAGCGCGGCTAATCCAGCCACGCCATCTGCCAAACCAGCAGACGGCGGCCAGGCAGGCGGTCAGCAAGCGGGTAAGCAAGCCCGTAGCGCTGAAGGCCAAGAACTCGGCTGGGCACAAGAAAGCGCAGCCCAAGCAGGAGATCGCGGTCGAGAACCAGAAGAAACCTGCGGACACGAAATCCGACAGCCGAAACAGGTCAACCTGGCCGGACGGCGCGATCCGTTTGTCAGCCCGGTGGTCAATCGCAGCATGCTGGGTTCGGGATGCAGTTCCGGCAAACGCTGCCTGACCATCGACCAGATCAATCTTAAGGGTGTCGTGAAGGCTGACACGGGCATGATCGCGGTGGTGGTGAACACCGTGAACAAGGCTTATTTCCTGCGGGAAAACGATCCTGTGTTCAACGGTTATGTCGTCAAGATCACGGGCGATTCGATCATTTTCAAGGAAACGGTGCAGGACAGGCTGGGCAAATCGTTTACCCGGGAAGTGACCAAAAAGATCACGACGTCGGCGGTCTAGGCGTGAATGAAATTGGCCGGGAAATCCGGCAAGAACGAAATCTTGGGGGAAAGATCACGGGGCGAGCCAGAGTGCAGGACCCGTGGGGAGAGTGAAATGCGAAAGCAATTTCTGGCCTTACTAATGTCGTTGCTGGCAGTGGCGCTCATTACTGCAGCGGCTCAGACGCAGGGTGCGGGCCTGGACAACTCCACGCACGCCGCACTGCAGAGTGTCAACGTCGTGCGCACAGATGACGGCGTCAGCGTCGAAATCAACGCGCACGGAGCGGTGAAGCCGCACCTGAGCACGCTGGAGAATCCGGCGCGGGTGGTGGTGGACCTGCCCAACACGGTCGTTGCCACTGCGCCCCGCCTCATCGATGTGTACAGCGACGGAGTAAAGGCCGTGCGCATCGGTATGGACGGCCAGACGACGCCGAACAGCCGCATCGTGGTCGATCTGATGCAGGCTTGCCAGTATGAACTGGTGCCTGGCCAGCGACAACCGCCTGGTTCTGAAGCTGCACACCAGGTCGGCTGCCGCCAAGACCTCGACCCCTCAGCCTGTTGCTGGCGCCAGGACGGAAGATGTACCGCCGCTCTGTCGCCGCGGTTGAAGTTCCGGCAAAGGAAGCCAAGCTGATCCAGACTTCGGCCCGCGCCACTGATTTCGCCTTTGTCGAACCTTCTTATCGGCCCAAGGATTCCGTAGCCGGAGCGATGCGGCTCCGGCGGCTATCGTGCCCTCGACCCGCGCGCTTACCGCCGCTGAAAAGTTCGCCACGCGTCCGGAAGGCAACCCGCTGCCTGCCGCCAGTGCGGCCATGCAGTCGGCCGGCACGGCGCAGCCGGCAGTCAACATGGCGGCCGAGCAGAAGGTGCAAGCTCAGCAGGCGCCCGCCATCACCGGTCCGAAATACACCGGCGAGCCGATCTCGGTCAACTTGAAAGATGTCGACCTGAAAGACTTCTTCCGCTTGATCCACGAGATCAGCGGTCTGAACGTCGTGCTCGATCCCAACGTTAAGGGCACGCTGACCATCGTGCTCGATGACGTGCCGTGGGACCAGGCTCTGGACATCGTTCTGAAGAACAACGATCTGTCCCGCCAACTCGAAGGCAATGTGCTGCGCATCGCCACCGTCGAGACCATGCGCAAGGAAGCTGAATCACGGCGCGCCCAGGTGGAAGCCGAAGCGCTGGCTGTGGACAAAGTTACGGTTACCCGTTTCCTGAGCTACGCACATTCCAAGGACGTCGTAACCACGATCAAGAGTTTCCTGACCCAGCGCGGAGACGTGATCTCCGACGACCGGACCAATGCTCTGATCATCCAGGATATTCCGTCGGTGATGCCGGCCATCGACCGTCTGTTGACCCAGCTCGACCGCAAGACTCAGGAAGTTGAAATTGAAGCCCGCGTGGTAGCCGCTACCCGCAGCTTCGCTCGCGACATCGGTACCCAGCTTGGTTTCGGCTGGGGCAACGGCACCAGCGCGATCGGCGGCGCTTCGAGCGTGGGCACTTCGCCGACTACGGTTGGCGGCCTGACCCCCGGCTACATCACGACTGGTTCGGGCACCACCGGAAGTCAGATTCCGCTGTTCTCGAACTTGCCGGTCACCAGCCCGACCAGCGGTCTGACTCTGATCAACGCCAGCAACAATGTGCGAATCGATGCCATCCTGACGCATGGCTGAATCGCGCGGCTTGCTGAAGATTCTGTCCCGTCCGCGAGTCGTAACCCAGAACAACATTCAGGCTCTGGTTCGCCAGGGCGTGCGCGTTCCGATCGTGACTCAGGCGCAGTTGGGTGGACCGCCCACGGTCACTTACGTGGATGCGTTCCTGCGCTTGACCGTGGTTCCGCAGATCACGTCGGAAGGCACCATCTTCCTGAACGTGGACGTCGAAAACACGACGCCTGACTTTGGCCGTCAGGTTCAGGGCAACCCGACCCTCATCACCCAGCAGGCAACCACCCAGGTCCTGGTCACCGACGGTGGCACGGTGGTGATCGGCGGCGTGATCCAGACGCAGAACTCGGTAACATCGCGCAGGTTCCGCTGCTTGGGCAACATTCCGTTGCTGGGCAACCTGTTCAAACACACCACGGTCAGCACCTCCAACCAGGAGCTGATCTTCTTCATCACGCCGCGCATCATTCAGACATAGTCAAGTCGCGGCAGACATAGCACGAGGTAGAAGTAAAACAACCGCCGGCTTCCTGACCTCAGGACCGGCGGCATTGTTTTGCCGTGGACAGGCTCCCGCGACTACAACTCGGCACTGCCAGCTTCGTCAATTGTTAAACTCCGGCGATGCGCTTCTCCGGGATGGACTACCAAGGCCGCCAGCAGCGTCTGCGAAGTGCTCTCGCATTTCATCGCCTGGATGCGCTACTGGTTACCCATCTTCCCAACATTCTCTATCTCTGCGGATTCCATGGCAGTGCCGGCGTTCTTCTCGTGACGGCTTCCAGGAGCGTGTTTTTTACCGACGGGCGTTACACCGCCCAGGCGCGATCGGAAGTCGAGGGGGCGCGGATCGTCATCTCGTCCAAAGGCTCCGTTGACAGCCGCCGCGGAATGGCTGGCCAACCACGGCAGGAAGAAGGCCGAGCGTCATTCATCCCCACGCGCGTCGCACTTCCGCGTAGGTATTGACGCGCGACCACTTGCCGGTGTCGGCGCGAAACCGCCTGGCTGTCGTCCTGCCTTCAACTATCCGCCTGCGCGAGGCCCCCAATCTTGTGGAGCAGGCTCGCATGGTCAAGGACCCGCAGGAGATCCAGCGGATTCGAGCGGCGGTTCTGATGGGCGCCGACCTTTTCGATTCGGCGCTTGCAGCGATTCGCCCCGGTGTCATGGAAACTGAGGTGGCAGCAGAGATGGAATATGCCGCTCGCCGGGCCGGGGCAGAAGCTATGTCATTTCCCACTATCATTGCCGCAGGAAAGCGGTCGGCGCTGCCCCATGGACGAGCTTCCCGGACAGGGATACCAGCCAGGGGATTCGTGGTCTGCGACTTCGGTGTTATACTTAGCGATTATTGTTCCGACATGACCCGCACCGTGTACGTGGGTCGTCCGTCCCCGGGAGAGCGCCGAGCTTATCAGGCGGTAAAGGAAGCGCAGCAGGCGGCGCTCGATGCCGTCAGACCCGGAGTGAGCGTCAGCGAGGTTGATCGGGCAGCCCGCAAGTCACTGCAAAATAGTGGTTTAGCGAAATATTTCACGCACTCGACCGGTCACGGCGTAGGGCTGGAAATTCACGAGGCGCCCCGGGTGGGAGCGGGACAGCCTGAGATCCTGCTGCCGGGCATGGTGATCACGATCGAGCCCGGAGTTTACGTTCCCGACCAATGGGGCGTGCGGATCGAAGACATGGTTGTGGTCACGGAACGAGGGTGCGAGGTTTTGACACCCACCAGCAAAGAGCTTGATCGAGATTTGAAGCCTATTCCGCGCCGGGGTCGATCGTCAACAGACGCAAGAGGTAGAAGTCGGTCCCACCCCACACGATGAATCAGAAAGAGCTGAAAGAACTCATCGAGTTCTTAATCGAGAAAGACATCGCCGAGTTCGAACTGGAGCGCGGCGATGTCAAGGTGAGGATCAAGCGAGCCGGCGAGGCGGCTGCCCCGGCTGCGCCGGACCACCGCTTTTTCACCGTGCACTCGGCGCCGCCTCCGAGCCCGGAGCCGGGGACCGCGCCGGTGGTCACGGTCCTCCTGTCCCTCCCGCCACGGCCGCACCATCTGCGCCCGCGGTGCCCGAGGAAGGACTGCATATTGTGCGTTCTCCCATTGTCGGCACCTTCTACGAGTCGCCTTCTCCCGGATCTCCGCCTTTTGTGAAGCCGGGGGACGTGGTGGAAGCCGGGCAGATTCTCTGCATCGTGGAAGCCATGAAGCTGATGAACGAAATCGAGTCCGACGTGGCCGGAGAGATCGTGAAGAGACTGGTGGTAAACAATGCGCCCATCGAGTACGGGCAGGAGTTGTTTGCCATCAGGCCACGGCAGTAATCAACGTGGGGGACAGCCGCCACTCGGGCTGTTCAGTCGAGCAACGCTCGACAGTTTGTGGTCCATGTGACACTTGCGGCAGCTTTCGCTCCGCCGGACAGCCGAGGGCGGCTGTCCCGCACACAGTCTTAGCCGATCTAATCTAGCTCATGTTCAAGAAAATCCTGATCGCGAATCGCGGAGAGATCGCCCTGCGGGTGATCTGTGCCTGTAAGGAACTGGGCATCCGCACCGTGGCCATTTACAGCGAGGCCGACCGCAATTCGCTGCATGTCCGTTTCGCCGACGAAGCCATTTGCATTGGCCCACCACAACTGGCCCAGAGCTATCTCAATATCCCCTCGGTCATCAGCGCGGCGGAAATCGCCAACGTGGACGCCATTCATCCCGGCTACGGCTTGCTGGCGGAGAATGCCAACTTCGCCGAGGTCGCCGAGACCTGCAACATAAAGTTCATCGGACCCCCGCCCGAGATCACGCGGCTGATGGGCGAAAAAGAAAAAGCCCGCGCCGCGATGAAGAAAGCGGGCGTGCCGATTCTGCCCGGGTCGGAAGGCATTCTCGCCAGCGATGGCGAAGCCATGGAGTGGGCGAAGCAGGTCGGCTTCCCAGTGATTATCAAGGCGTCGGCAGGCGGCGGCGGACGCGGCATGCGCATCGTCCGCAGCGAAGAGGAACTTCCCGCACTCTTTAAGGCAGCGTCATCCGAAGCGGCGGCGGCCTTCGGCAATGGCGATCTCTACATGGAAAAATTCGTGGAGCGCCCGCGGCACATCGAGTTCCAGATTCTGGCCGACCAGTATGGCAACGTGGTCAGCCTGGGCGAGCGCGAGTGCTCCATCCAGCGAAGACATCAGAAGCTGCTGGAAGAGTCGCCGTCCACCCAAATGTCGCCGGAGTTGCGCGACCAGATCGGCCAGGTGCTCTGCAAGACGCTTTCTGAGATTGGCTACGTAAACGCGGGCACCATCGAGTTCCTTATGGACGAAGAGCGCAAGCTTCACTTCATCGAGATGAACACTCGCATCCAGGTGGAACATCCGGTCACCGAGATGGTCACGGACGTGGACCTGGTAAAGAGCCAGATCCTGCTGGCCGCCGGCGAGCGCCTGGAAAATGTTTTGCACGGCCCGGTCTTGCATCGCGGGCATGCCATCGAGTGCCGCATCAACGCCGAACATCCGGAAAAATTCACCCCTTCGGCGGGGAAGATTACCACTTTCAATCCTCCGGGCGGCACCGGAGTTCGAATCGATACCGCGGCGTATGCGGAGGGTGTGATTCCGCCTTATTACGATTCGCTGATCGCCAAGCTGATCGTGCGCGGCAAGGACCGCGCCGAAGCCGTTTCGCGCATGAGTCGCGCCCTGGAGATGTTCATCATCGAGGGTATTTTCACGACGATTCCTCTGCATCGCAGAATTCTGGCTGACCCGGATTTCCGCGCCGGCAACGTGGATACAACCTTCATCGAACGGTTCCTGGCAAAAACCGGCAAGGCGGAGACTGGGGCGGACGCTCCAGGAAAGCACGAGTTAGTGGCGAAAACTAGACCGCATTCGATAGTGAAATGTGCGGGCGGACACCTGTCCGCCGCCTTTGACGTTTGATTCTGACGAGTGAGTCCAGGCCCGATTTGAGTGCACAAGGTTCAAGTCAAAAGCGGCGGACAAGGGTGTCCGCCCCACACTGGCCTCAATGATCTCCCTGCCACGTCTCTACGCCATCCTCGACAGCTCCCACTTTGCGGATACCGAAGCGCTCTGCCTGGCCGCCCGCGACCTCGTCGCCGGCGGCGTCACCCTGCTGCAATATCGCAACAAATCCGGCAATGCTCGGCAGATGCTGGAACAGGCACGAGAACTCAAACGCCACGTCGGCACCTCCGCGAAGCTGATCATGAACGACCGCGCTGACCTATGCCTGGCGGCTGATTTCGACGGCGTCCACGTGGGTCAGGATGACCTGTCACCCGAAGGCGCGAGAAAGGTCATTGGCGACCGGTTTTGGCTGGGCGTTTCCACCCACAATCCCGCTCAACTTGCGGAAGCTGACAAAACATCCGCAAACTACCTCGCCATCGGCCCGGTGTTTGCCACGGGCAGCAAGGCTAATCCCGACCCGGTGATTGGGCTCGATGGAGTGCGCCAGGCCCGGAGGCTAACCGATAAGCCACTAGTCGCGATCGGTGGCATCACCCGGGCTAACTGTCATGAAGTCATTGCAGCGGGCGCGGACACCGTCGCGGTGATATCCGACTTGTTACGGGAGCCACGCAAATCAGCAGAGGAATTTTTCCGGATATTGGGGTAAAGTCGAGACGCTCCTTCGCGGGCGAGGGCGCCCGCGCCACACAGGCCAACCGAACCCTAAGGAGGGTTGTGAGTACCGAGACCAGCCACCCAAACCGGCCGCCACCAGCGACTGGGACCTTCACAGCCGTCAGGATAAAGAGTTAGTCAAGGGTCTGGGCCTGACCAGCGCCACCATGCTGGTGATGGGCTCGATGATCGGCTCTGGCATCTTTATCGTCTCCGCGGAAATAAGCCGCGAGGTGAATTCGCCCGCGCTGCTGATCGGAGCCTGGCTGGTCACCGGCTTCCTCACCATCGTCGGCGCCCTCAGCTATGGCGAACTGGCGGCGATGATGCCGCGTGCTGGTGGCCAATACGTCTATCTGCGAGAATCGCTGGGACCGCTTTGGGGATTTCTCTACGGCTGGACGCTCTTTCTGGTGATTCAGACCGGTACGATTGCCGCCGTCGGAGTCGCGTTCGGCAAGTTTCTCGGCATTTTCTTTCCCTCGATTTCTTCTACGAACTGGATCGTGCACTTCTGGAAAGTGCCGCCGATCCATATTGGCCCGATGGTTCTGGGAAACATGGAAACCGGGCTGAGCACGCAGAATCTGGTGGCCATCCTGGTAGTGGTGGTGCTTTCGGTCATCAATATCTTCGGATTGAAGACCGGGGCGATGATCCAGAACGTATTTACGGCCGCCAAGGTTTCCGCGCTTGTTGGGGCTGGTTGTTCTGGGATTGCTGATCGGGCGCAACGCGCAGGCAATCGCGGCAAACTTTCAAGGAAATTTCTGGCATAACGCGGGCTTGGGCGCGCAGCATGCGGTTCAGGTGGGTGTGGGCGGTCCGATGGTGCTGGTCGGCACGTTGACTATTCTCGCCGTCGCGCAGGTCGGGTCGCTGTTTTCCGCCGACGCCTGGAACAATGTGACCTTCACCGCCGGCGAAGTGAAGAATCCCAGCCGCAATCTTCCGCTGTCGCTGGCGATGGGCACGGGCGTGGTGATCGCGCTCTACATCGCCTGCAACTTTATTTACCTGAACATCCTGCCGCTGGATGGCAGCCCAGCAGGCGCGACGCATTCTGGAACGCGGCATCAAGTACGCCACCGAAGACCGCGTCGGCACCGCGGTCATGACCCAGATGCTCGGGACCACCGGAGGAACGCTGATGGCGATCGCCATCATGCTTTCCACCTTCGGTTGCTGCAATGGCTTGATCCTGGCGGGTTCGCGGGTTTACTACGCCATGGCCAAGGATGGTCTGTTCTTCAGGAGCGTGGCCAAACTGCATCCCACCTACAAGACTCCGCACGTTTCGCTGATGGTGCAAATGGTCTGGACCTGCATTCTTGTGCGTTTCCGGCAGTTACGGACAGCTGCTCGACTACATCATCTTCGCCGTGCTGGTCTTTTACATCCTCACCATTTTCGGTTTGTTCGTGCTGCGGCGGACCCGACCCGACGCGGAGCGTCCCTATCGGGCGATCGGTTACCCCGTGCTTCCAGCAATTTATATTGTGATGGCTTTGTTTATCGATGTCGTACTATTACGCTACAAACCGCAGTACACGTGGCCGGGATTGATTATCGTGCTGCTGGGAATTCCGGTTTACTTCTTGTGGTCGCGGAGTTCGGGTGTGTCGGTAGAGACGTAGCCGGCTACCTCTGATACCACGAACCCAGACGTAGCAAGCTGCGTCTCTGCGGCAAAAGGAGAACCAAGGGATGGCGAATCTCTGGGCGAGAAAGCCGCTGAACATGCTTCTGGCGGAAGCTGGGGAGTCCGGTGAACACAGCCTGAAGCGAACACTCGGACCGTTTCAGCTCACGGCGCTGGGAGTGGGTGCTGTGATTGGCGCGGGCATCTTCGTGCTTTCTGGACTGGGCGCGCACTACGCCGGTCCTGGTCTGATGCTTTCGTTTGTTGTCTCCGGGATGGGATGCGCCTTCGCCGCGCTTTGCTACGCCGAATTCGCCGCCATGATTCCTCTGGCGGGCAGCGCTTATACCTATGCCTACGCCACCCTGGGCGAACTCTTTGCCTGGATTATCGGCTGGGATCTGACTCTCGAGTACGCCATGGGCGCCAGCACGGTGTCATCGGGCTGGTCGAATCACTTCATCGAGCTGCTCGACATTTTCCACATCAAGATGCCGCTGTGGCTGGCCTATGATCACTGGACCGGACTGCGCGCAGCGGAAAATATCGTCGCCCGGCAGATGGCGCAGGCTTCGGATTCTGCTCTCGTCCCCGGTACCCAGGCCTTCCTGAACCGCGTGACTGACATCATCGCCGCCCAGTCGCCGCAACTGTTGCAGCGCGCGCACGATCTGCTGAATGCGCCGCAGGATGTTCGGCATGGAAGTCGGCTGGAATCTGCCGGCTTTCATCATCGCCCTGGTCATCACCGCCATTCTGGCTATCGGCATCAAGGAAAGCGCGCGCTTTAACGCCACCATCGTCGTCATCAAGGTGGCGGTCGTGCTGTTCGTCATCGGGCTGGGTTTCCGCTACGTGACCACCAGCAACTGGGGCGGAGACTGGCATTCGTTCGCCCCTATGGGATTCTCCGGAATCGGCGCCGGCGCGGCTTATATCTTTTTCGCGTATATCGGATTTGACGCGGTTTCCACCACCGCCCAGGAAGCCAAGAACCCGCAGCGCGATTTGCCCATTGGAATTATTGCTTCGCTGCTGATCTGCACCGCGCTCTATATTGCTGTGGCGGCCGTGCTTACCGGAATGGTGCCGTGGCGAGAAGTCAACATCGAAGCGCCCATTGCCCGCGCCTTTCTGGATCGCGGACTGACCAGCGCGTCGCACATCATTACTCTCGGCGCGCTGGCCGGACTCACCAGCGTGATGCTGGTCATGCTGCTTGGGCAGACTCGCGTTCTCTACTCGATGGCCAACGATGGCCTGCTGCCCAAGAAATTCTTCGCCGACATTCACCCCAAGTGGCGCACTCCCTGGAAGAACACCATCCTGGTCGGCCTGTTGGCGGCGGTGGTCGGCAGCCTGGTGCCGATCGACGACATCGGAAAGATGGTGAACATCGGCACGCTGCTGGCCTTCGTGATCGTCTGCATCGCGGTGATCCTGCTGCGCCGCACCGATCCAGATCAACCGCGTCCTTTCCGTACTCCCTGGGTGCCGGTGGTGCCGATTCTTGGCGTCATCTTCAACGGCTATATGATGTACCGCCTGGGCTGGATCAACTGGGCCCGGCTGATCATCTGGCTGGCGATCGGGTTGGTGGTGTACTTCACCTACGGCCAAAAGCACAGCAAAGTGCAGGCGCTCAATTCAGGGAAAAATTAGTCGTTGGCCTTTGCTCGTTGGTCGTCGATGGCCAAGACTCCGTGCGTGCGTAGTATCCTCCGGCGTTCGGCTTTTCCTGACGTAAACTGGTGTCCGCACCCAAAACTCCACTACAAAAATAAGGTTGTCATTCCGACCGGAGCAGCGAGCGCAGTGGAGGGATCTGCTTTTTGCAGACGTCTGCTGCCAGGTTGATCAGAACTCCTAACGTTGATATACCGGCCAGCGACGAACGGCCAACGACCAACGACTAGCATGAAAATCGTCACTGCCTCCGAAATGCGCGAGATCGATCGCGCACCAGCGAACGCTTTGGCGTCCCCTCGCTGACTCTCATGGAGAACGCGGGAACGGCTGTGGCGGACTTCTTGATCTCGCAACATCCTTCCGCCAAACGCATCGGCATTATTTGCGGAAAGGGAAACAACGGCGGCGACGGGTTCGTGGCCGCCCGCAAGCTGCATCAGGCAGGCAAAGACGTTCGCGTATTACTGCTGGCTGAGCGCGCTGAGTTGCGCGGTGACGCGGCCGAGATGTTTACCAAGCTGCCTGTGGCGCCGGTCACAGTGTCTGCGCATGAACAACTGAAAACGGAGCGGCGCGCGCGCTGTCTTTGACGCGGATGTTCTGGTCGATGCAATTCTCGGCACCGGCTTCCGCCCACCAGTAGCGGGACTTTACGCCGAAGCCATCGCAGCGCTGAATGCGAGTACTGCGCCCGGTTGTTGCGGTGGACATTCCCTCCGGCGCCGACGCTGACGTCAGGGGTGAGCAGGTGGGCGCGGTCGCGCGCGCCGACGCGGTCGTAACTTTTACGGCGCCTCGCCCCGCGCACGTTTTTGGCGTATTAACTAACGGCCCAACCATAATCTCGCCCATCGGCTCGCCGGACGAAGCTGTGGTTTCCTCTCAAAACCTCAATCTGATTACTGGGCGGGAAATTGCACCGTTGATTGGCCCGCGATCGGCGGTGGCGAACAAAGGAAGCTTCGGCCACGTGCTCGTTCTCGGTGGATCGACGGGCAAGGCAGGTGCCGCTGCCATGGCGGGTATGGCAGCGCTACGGTCGGGCGCGGGCTTGTCATCGGTGGCCACCGCGAAATCAGTTCTGGCGACGGTGGCAGGCTTTCATCCCGAACTGATGACTGAGCCCCTGGACGAAACCGCTGCCGGTAGCATTTCGATACGCGCATTGCATCAGGGGAAAATGGACACTCTGGTTGAGAGAAAGACCGTGCTGGCGATCGGCCCGGGTATTTCGCGCCATCCAGAAACCGTCGGAGTTCGTGCGCGGCGTCGTGGGGAAATACAAATTCCCAATCGTCCTGGATGCAGACGGCCTCAACGCATTCGAGGGCCAGGCAGAGGATTTGGGAAAGAGTCCAGGAACTCTGGTCATCACGCCGCATCCCGGCGAAATGGCGAGGCTGCTGGGATCCACGATTCCAGCCGTACAGCACGACCGTATCAACGTTGCCCGCAATTTTGCCAGTGAACATCAACTTATTGTCGTCCTCAAGGGCCACCGGACGTTGATCGCGCAACCCGACGGTAAGGTATGGGTAAACACCACAGGAAATCCCGGCATGGCGACCGGAGGTACCGGCGACATACTAACCGGCATGATCGCGGGCATGATCGCGCAAAATCCCGATCGCGTTGTCGACGCGGTGATCGCGGCGGTCCATCTTCATGGCCTGGCCGGCGATGTGGCGCGAGAAAGTATGGGTGAGCAGTCGCTGGTTGCGACCGATTTGCTCACGGCTTTGCCGGAAGCGTTTCGCCGGACGCGGAAAACGGCGTTGGAGCCATTGCTCGCCATCCGCGGCTAAGCTGTTTTTCTACGGTTCACACTACCCCTATCCCACTGACTCGAATGGGACTTAGCTTCCTTCCAAAAATCCCCTCGTGGTCTTCACATGTGTCCTTCCGTAACCTGTCGCAGCCATCTATGGCGTGCGATATTAACTCTCTATGACACACTTCCCCCAAGTGCATCCCCAAAAACGCTCGCCACGTATTCAGCTTGGTGGTTCGGTTCCGGCACTCGTCATGCTGGAAGATGGTCAGCGCGCCAGAGCTAAACTTCAAACTGTTTCTGTTACCGGCGGTCTGTTGCGGTTAGGCAGATCTCTGAGCCAGGGTGACTTCGTCGAGGTAGCGTTCCAGATCCAGAGTGGCTCGGTGCGAGGCATGGCTGAGATGTTGAGCCCGGTTCGCGCCACTGGCGACGGATCCTTGCAGCCTTTTCGCTTCGTCGCTCTCGGCGATGACGATCACCGCACTCTGCGAATGGCCGTGGATTCGACAATGGATCGAACCTTCCAGGGACTGCGCTCCAGCCAGTGGACTGCGCCCAAGCCAGTTTAAGCAGTGTCGGGAACTCCAAGACCAACGGAGAGGCGCAGCCTGCTACGTCTCTTTTTTTGACATCTCTCTATTGGATGCCAGATATATGGAGTGTCACCGATTGGACGCTACCGGCAGGACGTAGCAGGCTACGTCTTACCTGGCAATCGCTATACTGGTCAGTCGACTTCGACCAGCATGGCCACCCAGGAATTCACCACTCATTCAGCCGAGGAAACGGTTGCTCTTGGCAGATCTCTTGCCGCAATGCTCGCTCCGCCCAGGCTGGTGCTGCTGCGCGGCGACCTGGGAGCAGGCAAGACCACCCTGGTCAAGGGAATTGCCGAAGCCTTCCATGCCGCTTCCGCTGAGGACGTTACCAGTCCAACCTTCACCCTGATCCATGAATACCGCGGTCCGGAGGTCAACCTCTATCACATCGACCTTTACCGAATCGATACTCCGCGGGAACTTGAGACGTTGGGATTGGACGACCTCATCGCCGATAACAGCATTCTCCTGATAGAGTGGGGAGAGAAGTTCGAACGCTTCGAGCGCGAGCGGGATGTGGAGATCGCGCTGGTAAGAGTCCTGAACCACGATGACAAACCCGACGAACCAGCGCGAAGCTCGAAAAACAATTCAGACAACTACCGGCGCATCCGCGTCACCACGCCCTGACCTTTCGTTCTTCCGTGGAATCGTCATCATTGCCAATTCTGCTGCTTGCGGTGTTGATGGTGATCATCTCGAACGCGCAAATCTGCCGCTCTCAGGATACGGCGCCGCCGGGCGCGCGGAGACAAAAGAGACTCTTCCACTCAGCCACCAGCTCATGGGCGAATGTTCGGCATCATGCCGGCGTACGGACTGGTAGAGGCGGGAGATACAGCCGCCGCGGCTGACCTCCGGGCAAAAATTCAGACTGGCGGAGCAGTATCTCAATCCCTACACCTTTCTTTTTGTCGCCGCCGAAGCTGGCGTTAATCAGGCGCGCAACGATCCCAAAGAATACGGGCAGGGAGCCGAGGGTTACGGCAAAAGGTACGGCGCGGGCTTTGCCGACGGTCTTACTGACGGCATCTTCGTGACTGGTGTGTACCCTTCACTCCTGCGCCAGGACCCGCGCTACTACCGGCTCGGCGACGGGGCTTTTTCGCATCGCGCCGGCTACGCTCGTGACTCGGATTCTGGTAACACGGCAGGATTCGGGGAGACGAGCCTTCAACTTCTCGGAAGTTCTTGGAGGCTTTACTTCATCGGCAATCGGAGTGACTTATTATCCGAAGAGCCAGCGGGATTTCTCCGACGTTGCCGAGCGCGCCGGCATCCAGTTTGCTTTTGACGCCGGCTTCAATGTCTTGAAAGAATTCTATCCTGATATCGAACGCAAGCTCTTTCACCGTAAGCACAAGAAGTAATGCCGGCGTTCCGCCCGCCGCTAAAGCATCAAAATCCCATGATGTTGTAACCGCAGTCTACGTAGATCACCTCGCCAGTGATTCCGGAACTGGCATCCGACGCCAGAAACACTCCGGTAGCACCGACTTCGTTTACATCCACGTTTCGCTGTAAGGGCGCCCGCTCGGCATGCGCTCTCAGCATCTCACCCAAGTCGCCAATGCCCCGCGCCGCCAGAGTTTTGATCGGGCCGGCTGAGATGGCGTTGACCCGGATTTTCTTCTTGCCCAGATCGTAAGCCAGATATCGCACGCTGCACTCCAGCGCCGCCTTTGCCACACCCATGACGTTGTAGCGGGGAACAACCCGCTCTGCGCCGTAGTAGGTCATGGTGATGATGCTTCCACCATCTTCCATGAGCGGCGCGGCCGCCCGGGCTAACGCCACCAGCGAATACACGCTGACGTCGTGGGCGATGCGGAAGCCTTCTCGCGAGGTGGCTACGAATTCGCCTTTCAATTCTTCGGCAGGAGCAAAGGCCACACTGTGCACCAGCACATGCAGCTTGCCGTAACGCTCCTTGAGCTGGGCGAAGAGACGGTCGATGGCGGCGTCGTCGGATACGTCGCACATGAAAGCTTCCGCGCCCGGCAAGCGAAAGAATCAGATCCCTGGCTTCCATTTCCAGCCGCTCGGTTCTGATAAGTGACCGCCAGTTTGGCCCCCGCCTGGTGCAGTCCCTGTGCGATCGACCACGCGATCGATCGCTTATTGGCGACTCCGAAGACCACGGCAATTCGACCTTCGAGGCTGGATGACATTGTGATTCTCCTGAATTTGAAGGGAAAGCATAACAGTGATTGGGGACCTAAGGCTGCCGATTTTTAGATTGCAGATTGAAGATTCGGGATTGCAGATTGCAGAATGTGGAATTCAGAATGTAGCTCGAAATCTTAATCTGCATTCTACATTCTGCATTCTGCATTTGCCCTACTCCACCGGGCTGGCCTCATGCATTGACGTAGCTGCCACCGGCCAGATGGCGCTGGCGAAGGCCACTGCATACACCATTCCGATGATGGAGAACCCTGCAACCAGGTTCCATTGCGCGACCGCGCCCACCAGAAATCCCAGAACGATCTGCAGAACGGTGCCGGCGAAGTAAAAAGTGTTCTGCACTCGACCCATGAAGTGCTGCGGCACCTGTTCCATGATGCTGGTGTTCATGGCCACACCACTTATGCCACGCCCCGATCCCATGATGCCGTAGATGACGACTGCCACGGCCAGCCAGGGGGACAGCGGCGCCACAATCATCGCAATCGCCAGAAAGCCCATGGAAAGTGCAATCGAGCGGCGCGCGCCCACCGCCTGCGATCAGCTGAGGAGCGTAAAGCACGCTGAGGAATGCGCCTGTACCCCACCCTGCGTTCAGCCAGCCGTAGCCGACTGCGCCAGCGTGGAATACGTTGTCACTCAGGGGAGCTGTCACCACCACGCCGGTCATCATTGCGCCCAGAAAAAGTGACCAGCTGATTCCCAGGTTGACTACGGAGCGATGGCCGCGCAGAAAATCGATGCCCTCGCGCATTTCGCGTATGAATCGCTCGACCGTCGTTTCTGCCGCCACCAGGTCAGCATGCAGCTCCGCGGGCCGAGGCACAACGTGGCGGCCCTTGCGGACGCCGAGGTACAGCAAAAACGATACGAGGTAGGTGGAGAAGTCGATCAACAAAACCCCGCCCAGTCCGATGTGGTTGTAGACAAATCCAACGATCGATCCGGCAATCAGCCATCCACCCTGAATTCCCGCCAGCAGAAACGTGTTGGCGTGGATGAATTCTTCTCCCGGCGTCAATTCCTGAATCAACGCGGTGATGGTTGGCCAGAACATCCAGAAACCCGCCGCCACCAGCGTGTTCATCAGATAGAGTTCCCAGACTTTCACCTTGCCGGCAAAGGCGAGGATTGCAACCGTGATGATGATTACGGCGCGGATTGCATCCAGCATCATTACCAGGCGGCGACGGTCTTCACGGTCAATCAGCACTCCGGTGAAGGGCAACATCAGCATGGCGGGAAGGGTTTGCAGCACGGCAAACGTCCCCAGCGCGACCTCGGAATGCGTTGCCTGCAGGATGTACCAGGCCACGGCAGCGGAATTCATCCCGCTACCGAGCATGGAAATCATGTTCGCCGCGAAAACATATCGCAGCGCACGCATCTGCAGAATGTTGCGCATGCTCTAAATGTAAATGATCAGGAAGGTCTCGCCAATGTGGGAAGGTAACGCTGGTTGTTCGGTTTTGCTTTGCGTTCTTTGCAGACTTCCTGGCGCACTTTGTGGCAAAAGCTCTTAACCGCAAAGTTCGCAGAGAAATTCGCCAGGGACGCAAAGAAAAACGTCATGTCTTCTGCCAGGGCGGCCAACGGATCTGGACTCTGCTCGCTTCGTAAAACAAATAAACAACGAGCAGGATCATCTCCGGTTCAATTGCGTGTTTGTAGCGCGGGAACGGATTCACCAGATAGTACGGAAGTGGATAGATCAAGAGACAACACACCAGAAGGAATCCAGCCTGCCTGTGGTTCCGAAGAGTCAGCCACAGGCCGGCGAAGGCCGCCACGGCGGGTAGAAGAAACGCAACATGGCGCGCGACCATCAGATCGTATCCTGCCACAATGTTTGCCTGCGGCGGTCCGATCCAGAAGTAGGCCGCGCGTTGCAGAGTGAACCGCACAAACTCGGCAGGATGCTCACGCACGAACCGGCGGAATTCGTGCTGCATTTCTTCCATGAAGGGAATTTCGCCCAACTCTTGAAACCGGCGCATCGCCTCGGGATCGTTGCCGGGATGCTCACTTCGGGTCCAAAGCCCGGCGGATTGATCGTTGTTCGCCATGTGCATTTCGAGCGGGAGGTTGTCACGCACAAAAATGAACCTGCCGAAGACTGAGTAGTTGCGAACCAGCCATGGGGTGGCAACCAGGGTTGCGGTCAGAATGCACAAGCCTACTCGGGCAAATTGTGGCAGCCGCCGCGGCATACGCCACAACAGGTAAAGCAGGCAAAATGGAAGCATGGAAAGCACTGCGGTGTTGGTAAGCGCAATCAGGCCCCAAAGCAGGCCAAGCCCGATCCAATCGCGAGTGCCCGGCGATTCCTTGCCGGCCATGCGAAGCGTCATCCACAAAGCCCAACTTAACAGGAACGCACTCAAACTCATTTCCCAAACCACCCGCACCGGGTAGTAAATCGCGTAGGGAAACAGTGCCCAGGCCCAGGCCGTGGCTCGCGCCACCGAAATTCCGTAAATTTTCTCCGCGATTCGATAGAGGGTGAGGCAAGTCAGTGCCGAAAAAATGCTGTTGAATGTAAGAATCACCCACGCCGAAAGCGCAGTGTAGATTCCGCACAACTTGAACACCCCCGCCAGAATATACGGGTAGACCGGCGGCGCCCAGGCGCTAGGCCCGCTGGGCAAGTCGGTGGGAGAACTGAAGCCCTGCCCCAGGGCGATCGATCGCGCGATGCGGCCCATCTCCCATCCAAACTGAAAGTGGTCGCGGCGGGGCGTAATGCGGTAGGTGTGCCCGATGGTGATGACGGCGAACCGCAGGATGAACGCGGCCAGAACGATGAAGAAGATGGACTGCCACCAGGACTGCGGCGCGGTTTCGGGCAAAGTCTGCGCGCCAGCCGGCGAGTTCTCCTCCCCCTGATCCTGCATGGGCTCAGACTAGCACACGGCTCCGTTGGTCGATGATCTTCATCGCCCTTGCCTAAACCCCCGCCTCGGAGCTAGTATGCCGTCGCAATTGCGGAGGCGCTTATGAAGCGTAGTCGATCTTTCTGTACGCTGCTGGTGCTGCTGCTCGTTGTCCTGGTTCTTCTCCCCGCAACTTTTCTTTTCGCGCAGATTGAATCCATAACGATTCCGGCGGGTACCCCGGAAGATCAATCTCTGCAGGCAATCACCAAAGAGCCGGACGACCAGAAGAAGCTGACCATGTACGCTGATTTCCTGCAGCAATTCTCCGCCAATCCTGCGGCAGTGGCCTACGCGAACTGGCAACTTGCGCAGTACTATCAAGGCGCCGGCGATTTGCCGAAAGCGCTCGACTATGGCGACAAAGCCCTGGCCAGCGCCCCGCGCAACCTCGATATTCTCGTCTCCCAGGCGAGCATTGCCCAGCAGATGAAAAGCAATCCCAGGCTGTTCGACTATTCAGTTCGGGGCGGTGCAGTCTACAATTCGATCGACAAATCGCCCAAGCCGGACGGAATGAGTGATCAGGATTTTGCCACTCAGAAGGAGCAGCAGAAGACGGCGGCAAAGAATTCTTATGATTTTCTCGAAGCCGCCGCTTTCAATGTGATCGTCGACGAGAGCAATGCCAAAGCGCGCATGGGCGAGATCGAACGTTTTACCCCGGCCTTCCCTAATTCGCGTTTTGACGAGCCGGTAACGTCTTACGCCATGATGGCCCTTTCCGAGCTGAAAGATTCGGCGCGCGTGATCTCTTACGGTGACAAAGTTCTGGCGACAAATCCCAACAGCCTGCCGACGTTGCTCATGCTGGCGGGCACCTACGTAGAAGATCCCAGGCCGGGAAGCCTCGCCAAAGCGGTGGGATATGCGCAGAAAGCAGCCAACGAGGCTAAAGCCGACGCTCCGGACGCGGATCGTGCGCGCAAGCTTTCTGGCGGGGTAGCCCACTCCACTCTCGGGTATGCCTACATGAAGCAGGACAAGACCGCAGCCGCGGTCACGGAACTGAGGTCGGCATCCGGCCTCCTCAAGGGATTGGACGACCAGCAGTACTCCATCGCGCTGTATCGTCTGGGCTATGCCTACGCCAAACTGAATCGGACGACGGAAGCCCGCGACGTTCTTATGGAGGCGTCTAAGATTCCCGGTCCGGTGCAGGCTCCATCGCAGGACCTGCTGTCAAAGGTGAACGCGGCAAGGGCAAAAGGGAAATAGTGTGATGCAGTGAGATGTACTGAGATGTAGCGTGGGAGCACTTTCAGCAGAACTGTCATCCTGAACGGAGCACTGCTTCGCGAAGCGAAGCAGCTGCGCAGTGAAGGATCTCGGTCTCCACAACTCTCTTCGGAGAGTGTCGATACGTAGGGACCCTTCGACTCCTCATCCGCGTTCGCAACGAACCCAGATGCTCCGCTCTGGGTGACAAGAGACTACGACGCAGCAAGCCCCTTAGTGTTTAACCAAATCATCTGACAACATGAGCGCCTTTGACGCCAGATTCTGGGCGCGCTGTACATCTCCTGTTTCTTCGGCGGTCTTGGCTTGCTCCATGTATTTGCGAATCTGGCTTACGCTGTCCTGCTGGGTCCTGTTCAACTCGCGGGAGGCCAGTTGTTTCAGGTTGGTGTCTGTCGTAGCCAATAACTCGGTGGTGCTGCGGCGTTGGCGCGAAGCTTGTTCATTGCTGACGCCGGGAGCAAGCTGAGCTGCCGGATCAGCTGTGCCTCCATTCTTGACCACCTTCTTCCCCGTCGCCGCGGGCTTGGTCGTGACGTGCTTCCTTCGGCGCGGTTTTCTGGCAGGTGATTTAGCGGCGGGTTCTGGCTTTTTAGTCGATCCGGGCGGCTGAGGCTCCTGGGTTGGACTGGGCGGCGCGATCGGAGCCTGGGGCGGTTGTTCAGGGGCGCTTTTCTCAGAACCAGTTTTTTCAGACCCAGTTTTTTCGGGCGCAGTCTCCTGGGCAGGTTGCGGAGTGTCCTGCGTGGGGCTAGTTGGCTGTGCTGCCTGCGCAGGCTCTTGCGCGGAACCGCTTTGGGTCGTGCCAGCCTCATGCATTTCAACCGGAGGCGAACCAGCAGACAGAGTTGTCGCGACCGAGGAATTCGTCAGCACCCAAAACCCGATAGTGGCGGCCAGATAGATTTTCATTACAGATGTGATGCTTCAGATGCCCTCGCGGGCTTACTGGATTCTAATCGCCGCTATCAGTCTTCGCACCCTGCCAATACTGGAATCTGAATCGGAGGTTCTCACCCAGATAGTCCAAATGGTCGAGGACGTTCGTGACTATTGCGGGTGGTTAAATGCTTGCCAAATGCTTCCGCATTTCGGTAGTGGCTCAGTTTCAAGCTGCAACCGGCGTCATGCTGCGCCCGCGAAGGATCGGGGACGGAGCGGATACGCAGTCTAGCCGCGACGAATTACGATGCGCGCAGGATCCTTCGGGACTGAAGTCTCTCAGGATGACTGCGTTTTCGCCATTTATTTTTAAAACTGAGCCACTTCCGGCATTTCCACTAGCCACGAATCGCGGCTTCCTTGAGAGAATCTGACCGCGTCTGGATCAGGGGCAGGCGCAGGCGAAAAGTTGTGCCCTGACCCTCCTTCGACTCGAAGTCAACCGATCCGTAATGCCACTGCAGAATTTGATATGTCTGTGCCAGACCTATGCCGGTCCCATCTTTTTTGGTGGTGAAATACAATTCGAAAATTTTGTCTTGGGCTTCAGCGGGAATCCCGCCTCCCTCATCTTGAATTTCGGTAACCACCAAGTCGTCTTCACGTCGCGCCGAAACTGTCAGCTTGCCTCCGTTCGGCATGGCTTGCACTCCATTTAGGACCACGTTGAGCATGGCTTGCTTGATGAAGTCGGTGTCCACCTTGACCATCAGGGGCTCATCTGGCAGCTCGCACGAAACCATAACGCCGTGCCGGCCGGCATCGGGTCCGGCCAGTTGCACTCCATCCTCCAGCAGGCGGCGCAAATCTGTTTCCTCGAGGTGAAGGTCGCGAGGGCGGGTGAAATCCACCAGGATCTGCACCACCCGGTCCAGACGGTGGATCTCGCTTCCAATGATGTCCATGTGGCGGCGCGTGGCCGGATCTACCTCTCGCAGTTTGCCCTGAAGAAGTTGCAGATGAAGAACGATCGCATTGATTGGGTTTTTCACTTCATGGGCCACGCCTCTGGTGATCCGGCTGCTGGCAGACAGACGGCGCGACATTTCAATTTCATCTTCGATGCGGCGCACGGATTCAGCGTCTCGCATGGTCAGAAGGGCGCCAATTTGTGTTTCCTTCTCGCGGATGAAATCGAGTGAAATCTGCACTCGTTTGCCATTGGGGAATTCAATCTCGCGAGATGGGACCGGGCTTCTCCGCTCAAACGATTGCAACATCAGCGCGCCGAATTCCGACTCGTGGGAAAAAATCTCGCGAACTGAATGGCCCAGCAGTTCCCGCCGAGGACGCCCCAGAAAGCGTTCCACCGACGCGCTCACCAGAACCACGCGCGAGTCGCGGGTGAAAAGCATCAGGCCATCCAGGAGATTGCCCATGATCTGGTCGACGTTATCTTTCAACGCGGAAAAAATTTCCTTGGCGTCGCGCATCTGGCGGCCCAGATGGGCGATTTTAAGGCTGACCATTCCGTACTCGTCGTGTCCGGACTCCGGGTCTGCGGCTGATTCCGCGGTGCCTGCGGTAACGCTGTCCAGGCTGCGGCTGATTTGTTCCAGGGGTCCCAGTGCGAGGTGGGAAAGCCCGGCCGCCAGCAGCAGCGAAAGCAGAATCGAGATACTGGAAAAAATCACAGCCTGGCGCAGGCGGGGAGTCAGTTCGTTCTTCAGGAAAACGGTCGACACACCGACTCGAATGCTGCCAAAGTGAGCTCCGTCAAGCTCCAGAGGGATGCGCACGTCGTACACCGTCGGCGGGTTGTACACCATACGGAGCTGGCGGCGGAAACTCGCATTCTGAACCTGTTGAAAGTCAGGCCGGTCGGGCACTGTTTTCCCAACCAAGTCGGGATTGGTGTGCAGAATTGCCTTGCCGTCGCCATCCACGATGGCAGCGTCGTAGATGATGGGCCACGTACCCACCACCGATTCGAGGAAGTTATTGAGATCGCGATCGGTTCCCAGATAGTAGGCCACCGCTCGCCGCATCGCCTGCGGATTGGTTGTGTCGACCTTGGTGCTTCCCAGATCCGGGATGGCGTTCGCCGCCAGGTACGCCAGGTTGGAGGTTAACTGTCCCGCCGACTCATGCGCCGTCGTAACCCGCTGGCGCAACAATTCAGAGATGTAGATGTAGGAGAACCCCAGCACCAGCACCGCGACCATGAAGGTAATGGCCAGTACGATTTTGGTTTTTCGGCGCATGAAGTACCACTGCCTGGCACTTAGCAGTTGGCATTTAGCCAACGCCAGGAGGCCAATTGCCTAGTGCTTCTAACTATCTTCCCTCGCCAACGCCGCATCGGCAGTCGCGCTACCGTACTCCTTGAGCTTGTTGTGCAAAGTCTTCAAGCTGATGCCCAGAATCTCGGCTGCCCGGGTCTTGTTGTTGTTGGTGGATTCCAGCGTTTTCAGAATGAGCCGCTTCTCGGCTTCTTCCACCGTGGTTCCGACTCCCAGATGTACGGTGTCGCCATCCTCGGCCGAACTGCGAAGGCTGGATTGCCCAAACCCCGGCGGCAGATGCTTGGTCTCCACCACTGGGCCGTCGCAGACGATGGTCGCTCGTTCCAGCGTGTTGCGCATTTCACGGACATTGCCCGGCCAGGAGTAATTCTGGAAAGCGTTAAGCACGGCTTCGCTTACCCCTGCGACTTTCCGTCCATGCTTGCGGTTCATGTCTTCGAGCAACGACTGCACCAGCTCTGGAACGTCTTCTTTGTGTTCGCGCAGAGGCGGCATATGAATATTGAAAACGTTGAGGCGGTAGTAAAGATCGTTGCGCAGTTCGCCGCGCGCCACCGCTTCCTCGGGCACTTTGTTGGTGGCGGCCAGGACGCGGACATCGACTGTGGTTTCGACCTTGCTTCCCAGCCGGCGCAGTTTACTGTCCTCAAGCACGCGCAGGAGTTTGGCCTGGGTCGCCACCGGCATTTCCCCGATTTCATCGAGTAACAGCGTCCCGCCTTCGGCCAGCTCAAAACATCCGGTGCGCCGCTCCAGCGCGCCGGTGAAGGCTCCCTTTTCGTGGCCGAATATTTCGCTTTCGATCAGTGTTTCGGGGATAGCCGCGCAATTAATCGGCACAAACGGTTTGTTGCGCCGGGGGCTGAGCTCGTGAACCGTCCGCGCCACCAATTCCTTGCCAGTGCCGCTGGCCCCGGTGATCAGGACCGAAGCCGTGCTCGGGGAGACCATCTCAATCAGATGAAAGATCTCCTGCATCTTCTTGGAAGATCCGATGAGGCTACCGAGCGAACCGGCGTCGCGAAGCTTCCGGCGTGTGACTTCAAGTTCGGCCTTGGTTCCCAGCAAGGCCGAGGCATTTTGCAGAATGGTATGCAGGCGGTTGGTGTCGATGGGTTTGGTGATGTAATCGTATGCTCCCATCCGCATGGCTTGCACGGCGCTATCAATCGTTCCCTGGGCAGTGACCACGATTACCGCCATGGTCTGCGCGTTCGAATCCAGCTTCTCCAATAGCTCCAGACCGCCCATGCGCGGCATCTTCATGTCGGTAATCACCAGGTGCGGCGCCCATGCCGCCACTTTTTCAAGGCCTTCCGCACCGTCTTTCGCGGTTTCCGTCCGGTATCCCCAACTGGTAATAAGCTCGGCCAGGCCGGTCCGCTCGTTTTCCTCATCCTCGACGATCAATACTCGTTCGTGGCTCATAATTTGGCTTCGAGTCATTATTGAGGCTTTCGGGTCGGATCGCAAGCCGGACAAGCCTTCATGGTGTTCCTCACGCATCTTGGACAAGCCTTCCCGGAAGCCGGGTTTTTAGACCGTCGCTGCCCGTGGACGAACGGAATACATTCAAGCCTGCATCGTCGAGGTGATGACTGCGACAGTTTCGGACCGCAACGAAGCGGTGCGTATTTTCCGAGCCCCTTGCCAGCGTATCCCGTTTGGTATCAATCTGAGACGTTTGAGCCGGTTCCCTCCGTCGTCAACACAACTTAATCATTCCGGCGCTTGATTTGACCTTGCGCTGGGGTAGAATTGGTCTCCACACAAATGCACGTGTGGCTTTCCACGCAACTCCCAGGCGTCAACCTTGCATGTGAGCGTGGACGCAAAAATTGTTCATAAGATTTTGGAGGATTTCATGTCACTTCGCCGTGGTAGAGGTGCTGCCCATCTTTTATTGGCAGCGTTCTGTTGCATGTTGGCGGTGGGATTGCTCGCAGCCGCCGCGGTGGCACAAGAAGAGGAGACTCCCAAGGTGGACCTCTTTCTTGGCTATCAATGGTTGCATCCAGGCGCTACCGTACCCGCGCCATTTCAACCTCCGACTGCGCCGATCGGACAAAAGATGGGTGACATTCCGCAGGGCGCCGGCGCTGCCGCGACCTACAACTTCACCCCGCATTGGGGACTGGAAGCCGACTACGGCGGCAACTCCAACAAGTTTGGATCGGAGCATACGGCTTCGATCGGACCTCGCTTCGCCTGGCGAAGTGAAGGAGTCATGATCTTCGCCCACACTTTGTTCGGATACAACCGGCTTAACGTTCCGCTGGTCGATACCAGCAACGGCATCGGAGCGATTCTGGGCGGCGGTATGGATCTCAACATCTGGAAGCGGCTCTCGTTGCGGCTGTTCGAAGCCGACTACGTCTGGGCGCATCACAATTTTTCCAAGGAAGTCTCTCCCACTTTCTCAGACCTGGCTCGTCCTGATCTGCAAGGCGTTCGGCTCCGCACTGGTATTGTTCTGAACTTTGGATATCCGAACCCGGCGATCCCTGCCGCGAGTTGCTCGATCCAGCCCAGCGAAGTCATGGTGGGTGAACCTGTCACCGTGAATGCCAGCGCGACCAATTTCAACCCCAAGCACCCTCTGACCTACAACTGGAGTGGCACGGGTGGAAAAGTCACGGGCAAGGACAACACTGCGACTATCGACACTAACGGAGTGGCGGGCGGAAGTTATGCCGTTACCGCTCGCGTGGCCGATTCCAAGATGAAGAAGGGCGGGGAAGCAAGCTGTACCGCCAACTACACCGTGAAGGAGCCGCCGAAGAATCCGCCGACAATGTCCTGCTCCGCGAATCCAGCCTCGGTTCAGGCGGGCACACCTTCCACGATAACTTGTACCTGCACCAGCCCGGACAACGTGCCGGTCACGGTCAGCAGCTGGACCGCGAGCGGCGGCAGCATTTCCGGCGACGGCAACACCGCTACTCTGAACACCACGGGAGCCTCGGCAGGTCCCATTACCGTAAACGCCACCTGTACCGATTCTCGCGGCCTCACCGCCCCGGCTTCGTCGCAGGTGACAGTGGAAGTTCCGCCGCCACCTCCGCCGGAGGCCAGCAAGCTGAGCGAGTGCGAATTCCCCAACAAGGTCAAACCCTGGCGCGTGGATAACACCTGCAAGGCGATCCTGGACGACGTTGCCCAGCGCCTGCAGCACGATCCCGACTCCAAGCTGGTTATTGTCGGGAACGCCGAACCGGGTGAAAAACGCAAGAACCTGGCAGGCGAACGAGCCGTCAATTCCAAGGCATATCTGTCTGGTGGCGAAGCCAAACAAGCCATCGATGCCAGCCGAATTGAAGTCCGTACCGGTTCTGCCGGCACCAAAACCGCTGAGTACTGGGTGGTTCCAGCCGGTGCGACCTTCTCCGGTTCGGGGACCGAAACGGTCGATGAGTCCAAGGTGAAAGCCGTTCCAGATCACCCGGCCGCCGCCAAGAAGAAGGCAGCTAAGCCGAAGGCTCAGTAGCAGTTACAAAGACAAAGGCCGGTCGAGTTCGCGCTCGACCGGCCCTTTTCTCGTCTGTCCTTACGTAACTTGATAAGCGGAGGTTACGCTGTCAATCTCACCCGCAAGCGCATAATTCTCCGCTAGGGGTAAAGTTACTTATGATTGCACGTACCATTCGGATGATCTCACGTAAAACATTGATTACGCTGGCTGTTACGTTAGTTTCAGCCACCACGCTCTGGGCCGGCCAGTGGACATCCCTGGGTCCGGACGGCGGCGATGTTCGGAGTCTGAATTTCGACCCGAAGAATCCCGATCGTATCTACCTGGGCACCAGCACCGGCAGCCTGTTCCTGTCGAATGATGGCGGGCACAATTGGACTCGCCTGGCGCACCTGGGCGGCGATGACAACGTTCTGGATCACATCACCATCGATCCTCAAAATCCTAAACACATTTATGTTTCCGCCTGGAGCGTCGAGAACCAGCAGTCTGGTGACGTGTATCGCTCCCACGATGGCGGCAACAACTGGGAAGCGCTTCCCGGCATGCACGGAAAATCAGTTCGGGCGCTGGCGATGTCGGCTTCCGATTCCAGCGTTTTGGTGGTTGGAGCGCTGGACGGTGTTTACCGCACCAAGAATGGCGGCAACAGCTGGGAACGAATTTCTCCCGCGAGCCTGGCCGAAGTAAAGAACATCGAGTCGATCGCGGTTGATCCCAGGAATCCGGACGTGGTTTATGCCGGTACCTGGCACCTCGCCTGGAAGACCGCGAACGGCGGGGCTAGCTGGCAGCACATCAACAAGGGCATGATCGATGACTCCGACGTATTTTCGGTCATCGTGGATGCGACTGACTCTTCCGTGGTCTATGCCAGCGCCTGCTCTGGTATCTACAAGAGCGAAAGCGCGGGCGACCTGTTTCACAAACTGCAGGGCATTCCGTTTTCGGCGCGCCGCACTCGCGTGCTGAAGCAGGATCCAAACAGTCCGGGTACCGTGTATGCCGGAACCACCGAAGGTCTGTGGAAGACCACAGATGGCGGCAAGACCTGGAAGCACGCGACTAATTCCGAGATTGTAGTGAACGATGTCCTGATTGATCCGCGGAACTCCAATCGCGTGTTGCTCGCGACCGATCGCAGTGGCGTTCTGGCCAGCGATAACGGAGCGCAGACTTTCACCGCTTCCAATCACGGCTACACTCACCGCTATGTCAGCTCGATTCTGGCTGACCAGAACGATCCTAACGCCATTCTCGTCGGCGTGGTTAATGACCGCGAGTGGGGTGGAGTCTTCTCTACCCGCGATGGCGGACAGAGCTGGCAGCAGAAGAGTGCTGGTCTGGGCGGACGCGATGTTTTCGCGCTGCAGCAGACTGCCAATGGCGGGCTGATTGCCGGTACCAACAAAGGCATGTTCCTGCTTGATCGCAGCGCCAGCCAGTGGCGCCCGATCAACAACATCGTGAACGAGAAGGTGGCAGCCCGAGTCGTGAAAGGCAAGAAGGGCGCGAAGGCTTCCAAAACGCCCGCAGTCGTGGTTCGCTCAGTCCTGGATGCGCGTGTGAGCGACATCGAAGTCACTCCCAGGCGATGGCTGGCGGCGACCTCGGCTGGGTTGCTCAGCAGCTCTGACCAGGGAAAATCCTGGACCGGCGGTCCGGTCCTCGGCAAGACCGATTTCGTCGCTGTTGAGTCTGAAGGCGAACTGGTTGTGGCCGCTACTCGGACTAACGTTCTCTATTCGACGAACTCAGGAACCACCTGGCAACAGGCACCTTTGTCTTCCTACATCACCAGCATTCACGGCGTGACGTTAACCCCGAACGGCGAGATTCTGATCGCTTCGCGGGAAGGCGCCTTCCGCAGCTCCGATTCAGGATCGACATGGGAGCACGTAGTGAATGGTATTCCTGACAAGAACATCAGCTCGATCGCCTACGATCAGGGACGCAAACGTCTGTTGGCGACCAGCACGAACACAGGTGTAGTGTTCGAGAGCAAGGACAACGGCCGCACCTGGCATCGCGGGCCCGATTCGGGATACCCGCTGCGCCGCATCAGCGTCGTACGTGGACGCTTCGTCGGCGCAACTCCGTTTGACGGCGTGATCGTTCAGCCCGAAAACGAAGCCGAGAGTGCGTCTGCTGGTTTCGGAAGTTCGTCCAACTAGTTATTGCCGAAACCGAATTGTAGTCATCAACGGAGGAGCTTAACCCGCTCCTCCGTTTTTCATTTTGTCAGCCTGAAGATACTGAAGTCCGGAGCTGTTCCGGTTCGAATAGAAACGCGGCGGAGCCTGTGCTGCGCGAAGGGGGAAGGGTCACCCAAGCTGAACGCATCCCCGCGGTTCTCCTTGGCTGCGCAGTGGTGGTTACGGCTGCAACATCGCTCCCTCCATGAGGTGGGATGCCTACATCTATGTACCAGACCCGGATGCGCTCGCCGCCGAAACTGCCCGTCACGGAACCGCATTCAGCGTGCCGCTCAGGGAGATTCACGCTGGTTAGCGGGTTTTGGGATAGCGTTGCTCCTGACCTTGCTTTCGTCCATCATCTACGGTGACCTCATCTTCTTCCAGCTAATGGCGTAGCTTGCGACGCCGGGTGCGGTGTCCTTGTCTGAAAAGGTGAGCTTCTCGGCATCGAATTTGTACGAGCGCGACTGCTTCGTCCCTATGCTGTTTGGATCCAGGGCAACCTCTGTGGTAGTGATAGATCACGTGATTGATTGCGTCGATTTCGTAGCGCCATAGCCAAAGAAACCCTCCATCGTACGAAGCTTTCCTCCCTGGTCGGATGGTTCACATCCAGCCATGCTGGGCGGTCGGGATTCATACCCGCAGCACACATGTGCCCATCTGCCGTGTATATGAGGTAACCTTTGCCGTGGGCTCCGACGTCCAGGTACGGTCGTTTTGATCCGTCAGCCATGTGCTCTTCGGTTGAAACCAGCGCCCAGGTTCCGACAATTCGTGCGCGAACGCCGTCCTTACTGTCATTTTGTCGAAATTGTGCTGCTAAACACACTACTGTCAGGACCAGACCGACAGAAACCACAAAGGATTGGCGAATCATATTTGCTCCCTGGTATTCGGGAAAGCAAGTCTACTCTGAGTCCGCGTGCGCGTTTGAATGAGGTAGTCTCGACAATCGGCGCAAATATTACGTGGTAGTTGGTGTGAACGCTTGTGGCGCCCGGCGGCGAACCAGGATGAGCTGGCGGGAGCACTCCGAACGGCGTGGAAGCTGCGAATGGATCATAGCGCAAAGGTAAGCCGAGGGAAACATGTGGCGGAGCGCAGCGGAGTAGCGGAGCGAAACGGAGTAATAGAATAAGAAACGCGGGAAACGACTACTATGACAGCAACAAAAGCGCGGAACACCAATAGCGATAAAGGGAATTTGTCACTCGGACGACGTGAGGAACTACTCAGAACATTGAAAGCCCGTTTTGAGAAAAACATGAACCGCCACAAGGATCTTGAATGGGCAAAAGTGCAAGCCAGGCTGGAAGCAAATGCCGAAAAACTGTGGTCCCTTCATGAAATGGAAAGAACAGGCGGTGAACCGGATGTTGTTGGTCATGATAAGAAGACGGGCGAATACATTTTTTATGATTGTTCAGACGAGAGTCCTAAAGCTCGCCGAAGTATTTGTTACGACCGCGAAGCGCTGGAGTCGAGGAAAGAGCACAAACCGGCAGATAGCGCTGTGGATGTGGCAGCCGTTATGGGCATTGAGCTTTTAACGGAGGAACAATATCGAGAGCTGCAGAAACTGGGAAATTTCGATACCAAAACGTCGAGCTGGGTGAAAACGCCTTCTGATATCAGAAATCGGGGCGGCGCCCTCTTTTGTGATCGCCGCTATGACACTGTTTTCCTGTATCACAACGGTGCGGAATCTTATTATGCGGGTAGGGCGTTCCGTGGCTCGCTAAGGGTTTAAAGTTGGTCTGCCTGGCAGATCAAATTCGATGTCGTCAAGGAAAGCTTCCGCTCAGCCGTCCAGAGAGCTTCCGGTTGCAGAAGCAAGCGTAAAACGAGAATGCAGAACAGCGTCCGGAAGGGGGAGGAACGACGAGGTGATCAGCGCAGGAGAGTGGAGCATTCGACCAAGATCTGCGGGACTGGCGTTGGCGCTGGCCGTTAGCGTCACATGCCTCGTCAGCCTCGGCGCAGCGGAGACAGAGGCCTTTCCCGTCGATTCTCCACGATGGCAACTCGGGCCTGAGGCGAAAATTACCGACTACCTGGGCCGGCGCTGCCTCGCACTGGAAGAAGATGTTGCCACTCTGAAGAACTTCGAAATGACAGACGGCGTGATCGATGTCGATATGGCAGGCAGTGGAGCCCGTGGATTTTACAACATATTCTTTCGTACACAGGCCAATGGGGATGGAGAATCCGTGTATCTGCGGCCGCATAAGACCGGGCTGGACGACGCGCAACAATATTCACCGATGTTCCAGGGCACGAGTGCATGGCAGATCTATAACGGCCCAGGTTTCACGGCTGCCGTCGACATTCCCAGAGACACGTGGTTCCACGTTCGACTGGTGATAGCAGGCTCGCAGGCAAAGTTGTACGTCAGCGATATGGCGGTGCCTTCCCTTCTGATTAACGATCTGAAAAGCGGTATGCGCAAAGGCGGTGTCGGGTTTACGGGCGTCCATTTGTCGAACGTTGAGATACGCCGAATGCCACCTGCAGCGTGGCAGCGTCATGAGCCTGCGATGCCACCAACAACCATCACCAGGTGGAACCTGTCGCCGAGCATGCTTGCCCTGGAGCATGACCTGGAGCGCCCGCTGCCAAAAGGGGAGGCCGACTCCCTGGGATGGCAGGAAGTTAGCGCTGAGCCGCCGGGCTTTGTCGTAATCAGTCGCTACCGGAAGGCTCCCGATATCGTGCCGACTTTCGCAAGAGATTTCTCAAGACGACTCGAGTCACAGAAGGGGATGCAGCTGGTTTATGCCCGGACCACGATCGTCTCCGATCGGGATCAGGTCAAAAAGCTCAATATCGGATATAGCGATGACGTCAGCCTTTTTCTGAATGATGAAATCCTTTACCGCGGCCGCAGTGCGCAGCGCTTCCGAGACCCCGGATTTCTTGGCATCGTGAATGCGGAAAACGATGGCGTATACCTTCCGCTGAAAAAAGGCCGAAACGAACTCGTACTTGCCGTAAGCGAGTTGACCGGTGGCTGGGGATTCATCTGCCGGTTCGACGACATGAATGGTATTCACTAGAACGCCGTTTGTGGTTTCAGGTCTTACCAAACCTCAGGTCATTATCGTGTTCTAATCGGCCACCGCAATCGCCCTGAGCTTCCCGTCGCCTAGCGCGATAATACCCGCAAAAAATACACTGCCATCGCCGGCAGTTGACTAAGTTACTGACAAATCAACCTCCGGAGATGGCATCCGTCTTGCGACTTGTCGAAGAGTGGTTGCTCGCTGCAGGATTGTTTATATGAAGCTGTCGGGTGGATTCTGGCCGAAGTCCGCCGTCCCTTCCGTCATGCTGGCTCTGTTAATGGGCCTGACTCTGGCGGGTTGTTCGCAACATGACGCCACGCCTGCCCCCGGCGAGGCTGCCGGCATGGATCAACATCTGCCCTTTGATGGGAGGTCAGACAAAGCCGGAATTTTCCCTACCGGGTCGCTGACTCCGACGGCGGTTCCAGCCGGAACTCCGCTCGCGGTTCATTTGCAAACGTCGCTCTCGAGCGCGACGGCGCGGCCGGGCGACGCCTTCGAAGCCACGCTCGATGAACCCATCCTGGTTCGCGGGCGAGTCGTGGCACCCCGCGGCGCAAAAGTCACGGGCATCGTGCTGGATGCAAGGGCTGCTGGCGAACTACAGGAAGCGGGCTATATGCGCCTGGCCCTGACGGCGGTAGATCTCAACGGCCAGTCGCTTCCCGTGCAGACCTCCAGCATTTTCGTGAAGCGTGGCTCGCACGCACAGCGAACGTTGAACCGGGCCACGGGATTCCCCATTGTCGAAGCCTCGAGTGGCCAGGTTGTGATCAGCAAAGCGTCATTGAGTGAAAGAGGGTTAGGCGAAAAATCGTTAAGCGAAAAAGCGATGAGCGAAAAAGCGATGGGTAAGAAGTCGAACGTCAGCCTCGGGAGCGTTAAGGGCACCCTGATTGGAGCCTCGACCGGACCGGCCGGACTAGAAGCCGACTATCCGATCGAGAATAAGGATGTTAGAGTTGCCCCGGAACGGCGTCTGACGTTTCGCCTCGCGGTGCCGTTGCCGCTCTAGGGCAGAGGTCCGAGAGGGATTTTCAACCATAGCCGCCACGGCAGTGGAGCCTTTTCATCCGTCCCTGCGGGACGGAAATCATTTCCGCACGCTGCCCCGGCGTTTGAAACGCCGGGCTATCTTCGGGCGCCCCTTCGGGACGCACCGTCAATTCCCCTCGCGGCATGAGTTGTCGGATGAGCCATCTACAGGGTGCCCAGGAACGCCACTAAGTCAGCTTTCTCATCGTCGGTGAGCAACATTCCGAATCGCTGGTCGTAGAAATCGACCACATCCAGCAGGCTCTCGGCGGTGCCATTGTGGAAGTAGGGCGCACGCGCAGGCAAGCCCCGCAGCCCTGGGATTTCGAATTTGCCTATGTCTTCGCATTGGCCCGTTACCATGGCGCGGCCGGGATCGGTGGTGAGCACTTGCGTGCCGTCATTGCAGAGCATCAGGTACGACGGCAGATCCGCTTTGGGAGAACCTGTTCCGATGTTCATCATGGCGAAGATGGAGTTACCGCCGACGTTCGGGGTGTTGTGGCACGTCGAACACGTGCCCATCACCTGTGCCTGACCTTGAACATCGTTAAATCCAGGCACGGCGGTAATTCTCATGGAGCGAGTGTTAAATAACATTTGCCCGCGTGCAATCGACTGCTGCCACCTGGCATTGGTGCCGCTGGCGTTGGCCCAATTGATGAAGAGGCTGAATACGTTCGAATCGAATCCGGAACCGGAGTTCATTCCGTCGGAGAAAGGCAGCGCCGAGAGGAACGACACTCCACCTTTTGCTCCTTCCAGGCTCAGGTCTCCGGCCAGTTTGTCCTGCGATTGTGCAGTGAATAATGAGCTCTCGACACTGAGAATTTGCTGGAGCTGAGCCTCCGTAGGCGGCTGCGTTGCCTGACTGTGAATCAACGCCGCATTCACCGCCTGGGTTCGCAGGTCAGGCTCTCGCCCGTCCCACATAATTCCATTGAGAAACCGGAGGTTGGTGGAAGGAAGTGGCCGCCGGTAAAGCGCCGGCTGGCTGGCTGTGGTTTCGGCGCATTGGTAAGGATCGGTGACAGAGACAATGCTGAAGTCGGCATTGGCAGGGACGGGCAACGATATCCGAATCAGCCCTTTGCTCAGCAGCAGACTGTAAGCTGAGGAGCGTGCAGTCGCCGTGGATACGTCGGCACTGGGGCAGTTCGCTCCATCAACCGGGCGAAATACCGGGTCGGTGCCCTGAGTGGCTGAAAGTGGAAAGAGTGCCACTGGAGTTCTGAAAAGTTTGCAGGAAGGTCACGGATGGAGGGGGCTGTGAAGGAGTAGCTGGCTGGGATACTTTTCCGCCGCCGCATGCTGTAAAACCTGAGATCACGAATCCGGCGACGGCTAACAAAACGCTGTGTCGATCCATTACTGCTTGGCCCATTTGTTTCTAAGTCCCCACCCGCAGAGAACTAGTCCCTGCGCTCCCGGCGTGAAGTGACGGGCTACTGTAAGACTGGCCCTGGGGGTTTCAATCCCCGATGCCTAGAGCGTGCTCATGAACGCGATCAGGTCAGTTTTCTCGTCGTCGGTCAGCAGCATTCCGAAACGCTGATCGTAGAAGTTGACCACGTCCAGTAAGGTTAATGCGGTGCCGTTGTGGAAGTATGGCGCTCGAGCCGGCAGACCGCGCAGGCCCGGAACCTTGAATTTGCCGATGTCAGTACATTTGCCGGTGACCATCGCCCGGCCGGGATCGGTGGTCAGCACCTGCGTCCCGTCGTTGCAGAGAATCAGGTAGGAAGGCAGGTCTGCCTTGGGAGAACCGGTCCCAATGTTCATCATGGCGAATTGAGAGTCGCTGCCGACATTGGGAGTATTGTGACAAGTCGTGCACGTGCCAATCACCTGCGCCTGGCCCTGAACGTCGTTGAATCCAGGCACGGCGGTTATTCTCATGGGGCGATTGTTGAACAGCATTTCTCCCCGCGCGATGGACTGCTGCCATCTGGCATTCGCGCCAGTCACATTGGCCCACTTCGGATAAAGCTTGAAAGCATTCGAGTCAAAATGCTTCCCCGAGTTGATGCCGGGATAGAACGGTTGCAGCGCCAGGTAAATGGGTCCGCCGCGCCCGCCCTGCGCGATCAGGCTTCCCGCGAGATTATCTTCCGATTGTGCGGTGAACAACCCGCTCTCAAGATTCACGATCTGACGCAGGTCTGAATCCTTCGGAGGATGGTTTGGTTGAGCGTGCACCAGGGTTGCGTTCTTTGCCTGGCTCAGCAAATTAGGTTCGCGGCCATCCCACATGATGCCGTTGAGAAAGCGCAAGTTGGTGGAGGGAAGCGGGCGCCGGTAAAGGGCAGGCTTGCTGGTCGTGGTCTCGGGGCACGAGTATGGATCGGTGATCGAGATGATGCTGAAGTCCGCATTGGAAGGCACCGGCAGTGCCATGCGGATCAGACCTTTGTTCAGGAGCAGGCTGTAAGCCGAGGAACGGGCTTCGACGGTAGAAACGTCTGCGCTGGGACAATTGGCGCCGTCGATTGCGCGAAAGACAGGGTCGGTGCCCTGGGTGATCTGGAATCGTTGCTGCAGGTGGGCAGGGGTGATGCTCCATCCGTCTCCGGCGTCGTGACAGGTGGCACAGGACCGGTCGTTCGTTCCCAGCTTGTCGAAGAAAGCATTCGAGAGGTTGATCGGTCCCAGGCTTAACGTCCTGAAAGTGCCGCTGGAATCCTGAAATGGCATCAGGTTGGGAAGATGAAACCCGGCAACGGCGCTGATCGTGAATCCTGCTGCAAGCAATCCGGCAATCGCCAATAAGAACCGGTATCGACGCATTTCTACGTGCCCCTTAATCCTCACACCAGCCGGGTGACAAAAGCGAGGCTCGTCCCGTTTGTTGTAGCGTGGTGGAGGTGTTTATCAGGGGAGGGAACTCTAATCTAACATACCGAAATTAAAAATCAAGTTGATTCGCCACCCCGGGGCAACGAAAAATGTTCCAGGCGGAGCAATGTACTAATCACTTTGTACGTACACAAAGTTTGCACCAGCTGAAAGCCTTTGCCTGGCGGCAGTTGCAGGGGGGAGTGCGGAGATCTTGCACTCTCTTCGTCCGTCTGGGCTAAAATGTTGCGACTTTGCAACCTGCCTGACTGCCCTCAAGACTTGGAGATTTCGACGATGGAAAAAGTTCCTTACATCATTCGCGGCGGTGTGGCAGGACGAGAGCGCTTGCGGATTCTGGCGCGGGTTATGCGGCCAACCACGCTGGATCTGTTGAACCGCGCCGGGATGCGGGCGGGGATGTCCTGTCTGGAAGTGGGCTGTGGTGGAGGCGATTTGGCTTTCGACATGGCGAGGCTGGCCGGTCCTGAAGGCTGGGTGCTCGGAACGGATATCGACCAGACCAAGCTGGAAATGGCGCGACTGGAGGCGGCGGAGCAGCAGCTGGGCAATGTGGAATTTCGCCTCGCGGACATTACCCAGGATGCGGTGGAAGAGAAATTCGATTTGATCCACGCCCGGTTCATCCTCACTCATCTGCGAGATCCGGCTGACGCTTTGGTCAGAATGCGGGACGCGCTCAAACCGGCCGGCATGATGGTGGTCGAGGACATCGACTTCCAGGGATACTTCTGCTATCCCGAATGCGCGGCGCTGCGCCGGTATGTGGAACTGTATACCCGCACGGCAGCAAAGAGAGGTTGTAACGCGAACATCGGGCCCAGCCTTCCATCTCTGCTCGCGGACGCGGGGTTCGAGAGCGTTCATATGAATGTCGTACAACCGTCGGGGAGTGCGGGCGAGGTAAAGATGATTTCGCCGCTGACCATGGAGAACATTGCTGACGCCGTGGTGGCCGAGGGTCTTGCGTCACGAACCGAGATCGATCAACTCGTAACCGAGTTGTATGAATTTGCCAACACGCCCGGCACCGTGGGTTGTATGCCGCGTGTGGTCGAAGCCTGGGGCTGGAAGGCTGCTGCGTAGGCTCCCTATTAGCGGCAGGCCGTCGTCTTCAACCGGGGCGCATCGTCGTTTTTCAAGGTCCTCAAATCGCCGCCTTGATGGCAGCGACCCGCTCCGCCAGGCTTCCAGGTTCAATCGCGACCATCTCAAAGCCGGAGTTGCGATAGATCTCCTCATGGATGCGTTCAAATCGCAGTGATTCCTCGAGGCTGATCCGCCGGGCTTCAGTGGGCGTAACAAATCCAAGATTCTTGATGAAGAAGACGCGCGTCTGATAAATGGCTTGCGTTCTGACCCGGTCCATTTCGTGGGAAAGGGTGTCCGGTACGGAATACCCAAGGTAGGCCGCCAGGGCTGCGGTGCAGAAGATTGACCGGTCGTGGAACTGGATCTCGTCCGGCTGCTGTGACGAGTGAGCCAGTCGCTGGGTTTGCAGATCGGATACCTCACTGATGAACGAAAGATGCGTCCACGGCTCGGCGATGCCTCGAGCCTGTGCCAGGGCGATGAGGTCGGTAGCTGCCTCTTCTACTACAGCAAATCCGTCAAGTTCGAGTTGGCGGATGATTGCTGTCTTCCCTGCGCCGGGCGCGCCGGTTAGTATGAACCGTTTCATGAGGTGTTTGACCGTTCTGGCTAATTTTTAGCAAGCCCTGGCGTCAATATCCACCCTCTTTTGGTAATGGGCCGGTTTGAATCGCTCCTCTCATGATGGGTCATCCTGAGCTTGCGAAGGATCTGGCGCACAGCGCGTATAGACCCTCACGACGATTGTGGCGGTGCGCGCGAGATCCTTTAGAGTTCATTCAGGGCAGGCTCTTCAGGACTGAAGTCCCTCAGGATGACGCCCGTCCAGGTGGATTCTTCCAAATTGACCCACCATCCCTCTTTTGTCAGTTTCCTCTCGGTGCTCCAGGCACGGCTTGATTGGAAAAGCGTGAGACCAAACCTGTCGAGAGCGATATGGTGCTGGAACATATCGGAACAGCGATTCCGGTACACGTGAACTTTGCCATCAGTGCCATGGACCGCGTGGTGCGATCTGCGCGCAGGTTTACACCGGCACAGGAGAGAGGTCCTGCTGCTGCGGCAGGAAATACATCAAGGGATTCGGAACGAACTGAAAGACACGGTTACCGCAGTCCTGCTTTCCTGTGAAATTGCGTTGCAAGTCCCTAATTTGCCCAGCGCCGCCGAGATCAAAATGCGGTCAGTACGCGACCTCGCGCAGGAAGTACGCGTGAAGCTTGGTAGTCCCTGACTACCGGCCCCGGGAGTGATCCTATTGCCTGGTGACCTCAGACGGCCGCGTTAGCCAGGGAACTGGGAGTTTCTCCAGGCTTGCCATGCTTTGCCGCAATTCTCTTGTCCGCAAGTGCAATTTGTTGCGCACACAGCGCCGTGCGCGCGAATATCTCTTTCTGGCTTGGCCTTTCCCACACTACAATACCGCAGCAGACATGAACGCCTAGATGTCGTTTCCCCCACGGCATTCTTCGCTTTCTCCCAGGGGGAAATTCGTGCACGTTCTGGTTACCTCGGACACTCTGAGCGGTACTTGGACCTACACCCGCGAACTGGTCGCCGGACTGGTAAGCCGTGGAGTGCGCGTCACCCTGGTAAGCTTTGGTGAAATTCCCCTGCCGCAGCAGACGTTGTGGATGGACAACCTTCATGGGTTGGAATATCGGCCCACAGCGTTTCGTCTTGACTGGATGGATGAAGGTCAGCAGGATTTCCAAGAGTCCTCAGGGTACCTCACTGCGCTGGTGAAAGAGCTGAAACCTGATCTGCTGCATTTGAACCAGTTATGCTATGGCAGCCTTCCGGTTGCGGTGCCACGTGTAGTGGTGGCGCATGGTGACGTCCTCACCTGGTGGAAGGCAGTCCACGGCCGTGAGCCTGAAGAGGATCGCTGGCTGCGATGGTATCGGGATGTTGTCACGCGAGGTCTGGCGATGGCCAGTGTCGCCGTGGCTCCGAGCGCGTGGATGCGTGATACTGTCCGCGATTGCTACACACGCGCCCAGTACGACACCGTGATCTACAACGGGCGCAACCCGATTTTCTTCAATCCCTATGTCGGCAAAGACGACTCGGTGCTGGCAGTGGGCAAGTTGCTGGACGCGGGCAAGCAAGTGTCGCTGCTTACCCAGCACAGGCATCCTCTTCCAGTCTGCATCGTTGGTTCGGACATGCCGATTCACGGCCCCAGCAGAATTCCGATTCGTGCAGATGTGAAGCTCGCGGTCGACGAGATGAACGTGGCGCTCAAGGGCCCGCAGACAGAGTCGCAGCTGCGAACGCTTTACAGCCGCGCTTCGATTTACGCGGCCACGTCACGCTACGAACCTTTCGATATGGCGGCGGTGGAAGCCGCGTTCTCGCGTTGCGCGATCGTGGCCAATGATATTCCTGCTTTCCGCGAAATTTGGGGCGACGCCGTCCTCTACTTCCACGAGAACGATGCAGCCAGTCTGGCGTCGGCGATCCGGCGCCTGAGTGGACAGCCAGACCTGTGTCGCACCTATGCGAACCGCGCTTTTCAACGGGCCCGTGAGTGCTTCACTTCCAAAAGAATGATCGATCAGTATATGGAGCTCTATCACAGCCTGCTGGGAACGAAGCGCGTGGCGGCTTAAGAGCTATCTGTCAGCCATCAGCCCTCAGCTTTCAGTTTGACATGCCTGCATACCAGGGCCTCGACCGGAACTGAAACCTTTCCTCAAAAACTGCTATCTTCTTACATGAGTTTCCGGAGGTTTCATGGCTGCAATCAAGATCACGATCAGGAAAAATGGTCCGTACCGGGTGGAAGCGCCCGAGGGTTCGATTGAATTGGTCGACGCCGATGGCAACAAGTACGACTTGACCGGCAAGCCGGCGTTTTCTCTCTGCCGCTGTGGTGGGTCGGTAACCAAGCCGTTCTGTGACGGTGCCCACAGTCGCATTGGATTCCTGGGAGCGGAATCGGCGGTGAAGAAAGCGGAGAACATCTAAGCCGTGGAGCAGGCAGCCTGTGCGATGTCGGCCTGACGCGCCACCTGCTAGGCCGAGCGAAGCCGGACGAGCCAAGCCCAGACGAGAAAGCTTTGGCAGGGAACGCCCATCAGTTGTTCTCATCCGAGGACCCAATTGAACGATCCGACGAACGATTGCCAGATAAATGACCGCAAAGATTTAGAGCTGGGAATGCGCCGCGAAATAACGCGGCGTGATTTCCTGAACGGGGTCGCACTCACCGTGGGCGCGGCTATTCTCCCTTCTGATTTGTTGGCCGCCGCAGCTGTTCCCGAGGGTCCCGAAAAGTCTCCAGACTACTATCCGCCCGCTTTAACAGGATTGCGCGGGAGCCATCCGGGATCGTTTGACGCCGCCCATAGCCTGCGTGACGGCACTTTCTGGGAGCACGCCGGATCTCCGATCGACACCGACGAAAAATACGACCTGGTGGTTGTTGGCGGAGGCATCAGCGGTCTCTCCGCGGCACACTTTTTCCGCAAAGCAGCCGCGCCGAAAGCGCGCGTACTTGTCCTCGACAATCACGACGACTTTGGCGGACATGCCAAACGCAACGAGTTTCGGAGCGGTCAGCGAACCATGCTGGGTTTTGGCGGAACCTTTTCCATTGAAAGTCCGGCCCCGTACAGCGCTGTGGCCAGGGGGCTGATTGAAGAGTTGGGAATTGATGTTCCGTCTTACAGCAAGTACGTGACTAAGGGCCTCTACCGCTCGTTTGGTTTGAGCCCGTCCATATTTTTCGACAAGGAAACGTTCGGCGCGGACACGTTGGCCGCCAATCCGACGCCACATGTTGGAGGAGAGAGCGAGAACGATCTCACAAGGACCCACGCGGTGGAACTGTTCTTGAAGCAGGCGCCACTCTCCGAACAGGCTAAGGCCGACTACGCCCGTCTGGTCACGGAGAAGAACGACTACCTGCCGGGCTTGAGCTCAGATGAAAAGAAAGCCCGCCTTGCCCGTATCAGCTACAACAGCTTTCTCACTGACGTGGTCAAAGTCAGTCCTGAAGTGGTGAAACTTTTTCAGGCGATGCCCCAACCTCTGTTTGGTGTTGGATTCGACGCGGTTGCCGCGCAGGACGCGTGGGGACTGGGGGCTCCTGGGTTCGCTGGAATGAATCTCGAGCCGGGGCCGGGAAAGGGCATGAATCGTGACGCCATCCCCAACCAGGAAGCTGACAAATATTTCTTTCACTTCCCGGACGGCAACGCGTCCATCGCACGCTTGTTGGTGCGCAAACTCATTCCGCAGGCGATTCCCGGCAACTCGGTGAGCGATGTGATCCTGTCCCGGGCAAACTATGCCAAGCTGGACGATAAAGGCTCTCCGGTCCGCATTCGCCTGAACAGCACCACGGTGCGGGTGAAGCATCAAGGAGATCCTGTCGGAGCGAAAGAGGTGGAAGTCACATACTCCCGCGGCGGCAAGGTGTACACGGTTCGCGCATCGCACTGCATTCTGGCGTGCTGGCATGTGGTCATTCCCTACATCTGCGAACAGTTGCCGGACAAACAGAAACAGGCGCTTTCGTCCGCGGCGAAAGTTCCGCTTCTCTATACCAACGTCGCATTGAGAAACTGGAAGGCATTCCAGAAACTGGGTACAAACGCCATCTACGCTCCTGGGCAATATCACTCGCATATGAATCTCGACTTGCCGGTGAGCATTGGCGGCTACGAATGTTCACGCAGACCGGAAGATCCCATCGTCATGCACATGATGAAGACGCCCTGCAAACCGGGACGGCCCGCGCGCGACCAACACCTGATCGGACGGATGGAGCTTTTCAACACGACCTTTGAAACCATGGAGAGAAATATTCGCGAGCAGTTGGCTCGCATCGCTGGGCCGGGAGGATTCGATCCGGCAACCGACATCACTGCGATCACAGTAAATCGCTGGCCGCACGGTTACGCCTACGAATACAACTCGCTCTGGGACAAATTCTGGCTCGAGGGTGGAGAGACGCCCTGCGAGGTAGCGCGTCAACCATTCGGACGGATTGCAATCGCCAATGCCGATGCCGGCGCCTATGCCTACACCGACGGGGCGATTGATCACGCGTACCGTGCGGTAGGCGAAATTACAAAAGCATGAATCTAGTGGCTGAACTGAGGTCTGAGAACCAGAAACTGAGAACTGGCTACGGAAACCGATTTAGTGGATGGTTTTCGTCTTCCGCGACATATAGTCCATCAGCAGATATTGCCCCAGCGTGTAAGGCGTTGTGAAGTAAGCTTTCCCGCGGCACATCTCCGTTACCTTCTGCACGAACTGAATCAGCCCGTAATCAGATGCCAGCATGAACGTGTTGATCATCACGCCGGCTCGCTTGCATTTGGAAACTTCCTCCAGCGTCTGACTAACAACCATTGGGTCGAGGCCGAAGGCATTTTTGTAGATGCGCCCGTCTTCGAGAGTCAGGGCCGAGGGTTTGCCGTCGGTGATCATTACGATCTGCTTCATGTCTTTTCTCTGACGTTGCAGCACCCGCTGTGCAAGCCGCAGGCCCTCGCGCGTGTTGGTGTAGTACGGGCCCACTTTTACTCTTGCCAGCTGCGAGAGTGGAACTTCTTCAGCGGAATCATGAAACAGAATCAGCGACAATGAATCGCCGGGATATTGAGTACGAATCAGATGCGAAAGCGCCATGGCGACTTTCTTGGCCGGTGTAAACCGGTCCTCGCCGTAGAGGATCATCGAATGCGAGCAGTCCAGCATAAGGACAGTGGCGCAGGAAGACTGGTACTCGCACTGATGAACCTGCAAATCGGAATATTCCATGTTCAGCGGCAGGTTAAGGCCTTCGCGCTGAATTGCATTGGAGAGTGTGGCGGTGATGTCCAGGTTCAGGGTGTCGCCAAATTCGTAAGTTCGCGAAGCGCCGCTGGCCTCGACTCCGGTCGCCATGTCACGAGTGTCATGGCGGCCGAAGCTGGATTTGCCCAGCGATCCCATCAGGTCGCGTAAGGTCTTGAAACCGAGAAAGTCCAGGCTCTTGTCGGTGATTTCAAACTTGGCTTGCTGGGCTTCGCCGGTCTGCCCGCCAACGCTTGATTGCCGCGAGGGATCGGGTGGTTCGTCGACGCTGATGTAATCTTCCTGCTGCATGCGCTCGATTAACTGCTCGATCAGTTCGTCGAGTGATCCATCCATCTGCATTTCGCGGAGACGGTCGCGCATTTCCTCGCCAAGCAGGTCTCCTTGAAGTAAGGCCTGTTCAATGGCGCGGCGCAGATCGTCAAGGGTCCGTCCCCCGTCAAGGATGTCGTCGAACATGTAGTTGTGGAAACCGCTTTGTAGCAGGTAATCGGAAAGGGCACCGAGCAGATCCTCCATGCTCATTTCGCCGGCTGGGTCGGGAACGTATTTGCTGTAGCGGATTCGCTTCATGGGAAAACAGCCGTTAGTCGTCGGTCGTCAGTCTTCGGGCCTGAGTCGTCAGAGAAATTCCAAATTCTGTCGACAGAACTTTTGCATGCGGGAGACAGAATAGTGACAAAGCTATTGTCCATTCTGTCTAACCTCGGCAAAACCTAGCTTACCGCAGATCGGACACTGATGCTGCGCATTTGTTCCGCGTGGAACTTTCTGGCCCGGCGCGGTCCAGCTTCACATCCACCTTTCCGGAGGAACATATGGTGAAACCATCAAGCGTTAGATTTTTCGCAGGACCTTTAGTCTCGATCGCGCTCGCGTCAGTCTTCATTCTGTCGACTGTATTTGCCGAGGACAATGACAATCGCGGCAAATCCCAGGCCAGTGTTCATCTATGGGATTATTGCGATCCGACCAGCTTTAATGCTGCTTTCGGGGACGGAACCTGTAACCGCGATACCTCGACCGGAGCGATCACGATCGATGGTTTCCTCGGAGAACTTACGTCCGATCAATCGGTTGGCGCCTGGAGATTCTCTCCCGCCGAAATCAAATCCGATCACCGGCCAATTACCCTGGCTCTGCAAAACGTTGGGGGTGAGACGCACACCTTCACTCGCGTGAAAAAATTCGGAGGTGGGTTTGTCGACGCGCTGAACCAGGCTTCAGGGAATCCGGTGCCAGCACCGGAATGCGCCCCAGCTCGTGAATGGAGTTCTGAATCCACAGGCGCCTGGCGCAGACAATCTGTTTATCCCTGCCGGTGGCACAGCCTCTGCCTCAGTCTCTCGGGGGGACGACCAAATCCGGTATCAGTGCTGCATCCATCCGTGGATGCGCCTGGTAGTCAATCACCAGGAAGATCACGACCATCATCACTAGAGAAACAGAGGTCGTCAGTCTTTGGTCTTCAGTCGTCAGCAAGACATGTAGTGAATCAGCTGGCGATTGAAGACCGAAGATGACGACTAGTTGTAAGGTCTGCGTCCTCGAAAGGGTAGCTCTTCACGTTCAAAGGGCTTTTCGGTTTGCTTGGGTTGTTTCTCTCCGGCAGTGAATACGCGTTCCTCGTTACGGCCGATGCGCTTGTGGGCGTGCAGGCCTTCAAGAATAAATTCGGCCGCTGAGACCTGAACTTCGGGACTGTCTTTGGGTCCAACTCCGATCTTGACTGTTTTTTCCATCAGGCCCTGGATGCCGCGCAGTGATTGCAATGCCTCGGCGCCGCCGGCCGTGTCGGCTAATTGGATCTCTCCGCCGAGGTCGAACCACTGCACGATCTGCTGCATGTCCGTGCCCTTGAAATATCCGTCGTGGGTTTTGGCAACAGCTGCCCGGATCAGCTCGCGGCTGACACTGTCGGCGCCTTTCATTTCTCCTTCATATTCCAGTTCCAACTTGCCCGTGATCGCCGGCATGGCGGCGTAAATATCGGCGATGCGCGGTACAACCAGCTTCTCCTGCTGGTGGATGGCACGGCGCTCGGCGTTTGAAATCACGTTTTCCGTGCAGGAAATCGGTAGGCGCTGGCTTACGCCGGATCGCTTGTCGATCTTCTTGTCGTCGCGGGCCGCAAAGGCTATACGTTCGATCACTTCCTGTACATATTTCGGAATATGCAACGTGTAGCCATCTCGCTGCGTCCAGGATTCCTGGGCGGTGATAGTCATACCCTCTTCGACCGTGGCCGGGTAGTGAGTGCGAATCTCCGAGCCGATACGGTCTTTCAACGGAGTAATAATCTTTCCTCGCGCGGTATAGTCCTCCGGGTTGGCACTGAAGACCAGCGCGACATCAAGCGGCAGGCGGATGGGATAGCCCTTAATCTGCACATCCCCTTCCTGCATGATGTTGAACAAGCCCACTTGAATTTTCCCTGCAAGGTCCGGCAGTTCGTTGATGGCGAAAATCCCGCGGTTGGCGCGCGGCAGCAATCCGTAGTGCACCGTTAGCTCGCTGCCGAGTTCGTGTCCGCCACGCGCTGCTTTGATGGGATCGATATCTCCAATCAGGTCTGCGATCGTGACATCGGGCGTTGCCAGCTTCTCCACGTACCGGTCATCCGGTGTTAGATATGCGATCGGCATGTTGTCGCCCACTTTCGCAATCTCGTCACGGCAGCGTCGGCAAATGGGGGCATACGGGTTGTCGTGGATCTCGCAACCGGCGATGTAGGGTACTTGGGCGTCAAGCAACGACGTCAAAGCGCGCAGGATGCGGCTTTTGGCCTGGCCGCGAAGTCCGAGAAGAATAAAATTATGACGGGAGAGAATGGCATTAACAATCTGCGGGACGACCGTATCGTCGTATCCAACAATGCCGGGGAAAATAGGACCGCCCTGACGCAACTTCGCGATCAGGTTGTCGCGCATCTCATCCTTTACTCGCCGGGTATTCAGCCGTTGTTCGCTAAAAACACTATGGCGCAATTCGCCGAGCGTGCGCGGCAGGCTCATGATGAAAAACCCCCAAAAAGAAAACAGCTTCTGAGTCGGATTATACGCCGTTGATGAAACGGCGCAGGCTGCGACCGCGTCCCAGGTTCGCCCCGGAAGGCTGTCTAACCGAGAGGTGCGATCGACGGAGGCTAGCTTCTATTTCATGCGGTTGTCTTAATGCGATTGTCTGCAGCGTTGCTTAGTGGGCGTGGCCGTTTCCGCCGGCCTTCTGCCGCACCTGCACCGTCCGCCGCAAATTTGGCAGAATTGCTTCGAAATAAGAAATGACTCCGCGCATTCGCTCGGCTTCTGATTGCATGCTCAACAAAGTCTGCTTGAAATCAAGATCGAGGGGAAGCGGCCCGACCAGGCGGAAGGACAGTTGCAAGGCGTCGGGCTGCGCAGGGGCGGGAGGCTCCGAGCCGGCCAGCCGCAAAATTTCACCCTGAAGTTTCAGCGCCTGTGCAATTTCTTCTGCCGTCGCCTGGCCCGGTTCGTCGCGCAGATAGAGCACTTCAGCCTGCAAGAACGATCGCTCCTGGCTTACCTGCATGACCTCGAAACGTTCACGGCCTTCGGTCACGATGTCCATCCGCCCGTCGGGATATTTCTTGGCAACGGTGATAATCTCTGCTGTGCAGCCGATTTCCGCTACGCCTTCCTCTTTGGCCCGGACGACGCCAAACGATTGTTTCCGGTCCAGACATTCGGAGATCATTTCCTGGTAACGTGGCTCAAAAATGTGTAACGGCAAGGAAGCGCCGGGGAAAAGGACGAGATCCAGCGGGAACAACGGGAGCAGGCTCAAACAGAAACTCCAGAGTTTTTCACGGCCACCGCGCCGATGATCCTCCGATTGTACGCCCGCGACAGATATCGCGGCCCGGGAGAATAAGGTTGAGATGAACTCAGGCAACGCAGATCTTTCAGGGAAAGTGGTGGTTGTGACCGGTGCCTCGATGGGTATTGGCGAGGCCATTGCCAGGATTTTTGCCGAGCAGAACGCGAACGTGGTATTGCTCTCACGTGACGCCGGGCGGGCTGAAGCTGCCCGCGCTCGCATGGGTCACGCCGACCGTACCCTGGCGCTCTCCTGCGACGTCAGCAACCGTGAAGAGATCGACCGGGTCGTCAGTCTTACTTTGCATCACTACCAGCGGATCGATGTGTGGATCAACAATGCCGGGCACGGCCTGCTTGATTCCGTCGCCGATGTGGAGATGGCGGCGGTACGGGAGACTTTCGACACCAACTTTTTCGGGACCGTCGCCTGCATGCAGGCCGCGTTGCCTGTGATGAAGCGGCAGGGATCGGGAACGATTATCAATATTTCAAGCGTGGCGGGCCATATTCCGCTTCCATTTCATGCCGTTTACAGTGCCACCAAGTTTGCCATGAACGCCTTCGGCAAAGCTGCGCGCGTGGAGCTGGCGGGCGCCGGAATCAATGTGTTGACTGTCTGTCCGGGCTATGTGCGAACCGACTTCAGCGCGAATGCCCTCAGGGGCAAGGAAGCAAAAACGGTCAGGCCGTCTTCTGTTCGTGGAATCAGTGTTGAGCGCGTGGCGCGGGCTGTATTCCAGGGCTACCTGAAGCGGAAACGAGAAGTGGTCGTGCCATGGACGATGCATCCAGCAATCAAGATTTATCAACTCTTCCCCGGCCTGGTAGAGCGCGCAATGGTAAGAATGGCACGCAAAGTGGATTAGCTCGTGTGGGGCGGACACTCCTGTCCGCCGCTTTTGAATTTGCTTTTGGTTGAAAAACTCCAGGTGACGATCAAAGTCAAAGGCGGCGGGCAAGAGTGTCCGCCCCACATGTGTCGGTTTTAGCTCAACTCGGCCAGCATGGCTTCCATTTCCGACTCAGCATGGCCGTCGCGCTTTTTCTTTGCTGAGGCGATCCCGTCGGCAAGCATCTGCTTGGCTTCATCCACTCGTTCCGCCTTGGCCAGCGTCTGCGCGGCCATGAAATAGCCGGCAGTGTAGTCAGGATGGGTGGCCAGGAGTTTGCCGAACTCTTCGAGCGCCCGTTCGACATCCCCGTTCTTCGAATATTCCATCGCCAGGCCATAACGTGCGAATGCGTCCGATGGATTCTGTGAGAGAACTTCGTTAAGCAAGGCGACGCGGTCCATAGATTGGCTTCTGGCTCCTGGCTTTAGCTCACGACAACTTCTTTACGAGATTACTACAGAGTGGCGCGGAGATTGGTCAGTTTTCCTTCGTGACGCTTCGTGTCCTTCGTGGTTTGATTTTGAGGCGCTAATTTGGCGATGCGCCTTTCCGATGAGTACAATGGCCATCACTCAAATTACGGAGAACCAGCTTTTGGCGTGTCCCTTTTTCATGCCGGTGGAGAAGTTAAACGGTGCATGGCTGCATCCTGCGCGCCTGCCCCTGGGCGGTGGGTGGAAGGGATGTTGTTCGGCGCCGGGCCACGAAGGCTCACAGCCCTCGGATGAAGAACTTCACGAGTTTTGTAATCTCGGGTACGCCGCGAAATGTTCCCGGCTGCCTGGTGAACGCGAGTGGGACGCGGTTCGCTTCTCAGTTGCTCGCGACCACGGTTCAAAGCTCCTGCTGTGGTTTGTGTGCGAGAACGCCCATCGCCCTGCAAAACACGGTACCTCGGAATATGACGTCGCGCAGGGGCGATGGACAAGTTCGCCATCTGACCCGAGAATCCAGAAGATGATGGAGTGTTACGTGCAATCCTACCTGCAACGTAAAATCCAGCCCGTCACTGCGGACTCCATCCCCAGCGCAACCCTGTGACTCGCAAACTTATGACTGAAGATCTTGCCATGCCCCGGCCGGTCCGGGATTCACAGTCGGAAATGGCTGAAATCGTTTTGCCAAACGATTCGAACGTTCTCGGCGCGTTGCTCGGCGGACGCCTGATGCACTGGATCGATCTGGCTGCGGCCATGGCGGCGCACCGGCACTCGCGCAGCTATGTGGTGACCGCCTCTATTGATCATCTCGACTTTAAAGTTCCAGTTCACGTCGGTGACCTGGTAATTCTTCGTTCTTCGGTAAATCGGGTTTACCGCACTTCGATGGAAGTCGGTGTGAAGGTTTGGGTGGAGAACTATATGCACGATATCTGCAAACACGTCAGCTCCGCCTACCTGACTTTCGTCGCAGTCGACGCCGCCGGGCGGCACCTTCCCGTCCCCGCCGTAATACCCGAGACCGACGAACAAAAGCGCCGCTACGAGGACGCCGGACGCAGGCGCGAAATCAGGCGCCTGGAGATGGAGCGTAAACAAACCGCCGGGCACTAATCACCCGCCATCAGGAACGCTTTTGTCATCCCGACCGGAGTGAAGCGAAGCGAACGAAGCGGAGGGACCTGATTTCCCCATCCGTCTGCACAAACTCGACGGCCAGTTAAGACTGCCCACGCTAGTGCATCCTATGAGCTCACGCCTGAAAAACAAGACAGCAATCGTGACCGGCGCAGGTAGCGGTATCGGCCGTGCCTGTGCACTCGCATTGGCCCGCGAGGGCGCCAACGTTGCTTTGGTGGGCCGGCGAAGAGATCGGGTGGTGGATACAGCCCGCGAAGCAGGCGCCTCAGCCATCGCGATCGACGCGGACGTTTCGAAGCAGGCTGACATCGGAAGCATTGTCGAACAGACAGTCAAAGCATTCGGCGGCGTCCATGTCCTGGTCAACAACGCCGGGATACTTCATCCGGGAACAGTTGAACAGATCACCGAACAGCAATGGGATGAGACTTTCAATATCAACGCGCGCGGACTCTGGTTGCTTTCGCGGGCGGTACTGCCGCACATGCGCAACGCCGGTGGTGGCTCGATTATCAACATGGCTTCGGTGCTCGGCATCAATGGCGCTCGCCTCCGGTCGGTTTATTCGGCGTCCAAGGGAGCAGTCATTCTGCTGACCAAGTGCATGGCTATCGATCATGGACCGGAAAAGATACGGGTGAATGCAATTTGTCCATCGTTTGTTGAGACCGAACTGACTGCCGGGTACCTGAAGACGGTTGCGGACGCAGATGCGGTGCGGAGGGAACGAGTCAAGGTGCATCCCATTGGCCGCCTCGGCCAGCCGGAAGATGTTGCCGGACTGACGGTCTATCTCGCGAGTGATGAATCGTCGTGGGTGACAGGTGCGGTGTTTCCGGTGGATGGTGGGTATTTGGCGGTGTGAGGGAGCACTCAGCATTTAACACTCAGCATTCAGCCTTACACGGTCCGTGGGACTGGCGGTACAACCAAGTTAAGTGCGTTTCCGCTCCGCGCAAGATGCTTCGCGAGCTCAGCATGACGCCCTTGCCGGGTATTACGGTCGGATTCATTTGCTACCCGATGGAATCAGCCACGAATGACTGAAAGCTGATAGCTGAATGCTGAGTGCTGAATGCTGACGGCTTCTTTCCACGTATAATCTCAACATGAGTACTCCTCTTCCCCCTCGTCCCGGACAGCAGCAGCAACCGCCATCTCCGCAGCCTTTGCCGGGTGTGGGCGCGATCGTCGCCGTGGGTTCCGGCAAGGGCGGAGTCGGGAAAACCACACTCGCGGTCAATCTCGCCATCGTTTTGTCCCGCCTGGGACACAAAGTCGGTTTGCTCGACGCTGACGTTTACGGTCCCAACGTCCCACTCATGCTGGGCATCAACGCGCAGCCTAAGGTTCTTCCCGACAATCGCATCGAACCTCTGGAGGCGCATGGCATTAAAGTCATATCAGTTGGATTCTTGAATCCAGGGGACAAGCCGCTGATCTGGCGCGGCCCCATGCTGCATTCCATCATCAAGCAGTTTCTGGGGTCAGTGGTGTGGGGAGAACTGGACTACCTGGTTGTGGATCTGCCTCCGGGCACCGGCGACGTTGCGCTCTCCTTGATTCAAACCGTCCCGCTCACCGGCGCTATCGTGGTTTCCACGCCGTCGGATGTTTCCTTGCAGGACGCGCGCAAGGCCATCGAAATGTTCCGCCAGATGAAGGTGGACCTGGTAGGCATGGTGGAAAACATGAGCTACTTCGTCTGTCCGCACTGCCATCAGGAGACCGATATTTTCTCCCGCGGCGGCGCGGAGAATACGGCCAGCCAGTTTGGCGTAGCATATCTCGGAGCCATCGAACTCGATCCCGCGATCCGCAAAGCCGGCGACGGCGGCCAACCCATGGTCCTCGCCGGAGAAGATTTCGCGGCCGCGACGTCCCTCTATGCATTCGCCCGCAAGGTTGTAACCCGGGTAGATGAAATCAAGTCGACGGCTGGAGAAAGCGTAATCCAGATTCAGTGATCTGCCATCTCCCTCGCGCTCTGTGATCCTGAGCGAAGCGAAGGACCTCTGTATTTGGCCGGGGCAGAAGTACTGAGTTTCATTTCACCCCTGGCCTAATTGCCGAATCGATGCAACCTGAACAGCGCGTCAGGATCTTTGCGCCCGAGCACCAACCCCGCCACCATTTCACCCAGTGCAGGGCCATGCTTGAACCCGTGGCCCGAGCCTCCTCCCAGCAGCCAGACATTTTCGTGTCCGGGATGACGATCGATGATGAAGTTATTGTCCGGACTGTTCTCATACTGGCAGACACGCGATTCCACCAGGGGCGCGTCTTTGAGCGCGGGAAAGCGGAAGGCGATATAGTCGCGGACCGACTTCAGCCCCTCGGTGCTGACAGTTCGATCGCCCGAAGTCGGATCGAATTCCGGGCCGCGAGTGTCGTCGGCGATCTTGAAACCCCGGCCTTGCGTTCCCGGTATGCCGTACATGAACTTGTCGCGATGATCGGCCCAGACCGGCAGCCTGGTCTCGTCGAAGCGTTGATCGCCGGCCGGAGGACCAAAGAAAAATACTTCCTGACGGGTCGGGCGAACACGGCTGCCAATAGTTTCAGGAAAAAGTTTCCCCAGCCACGGGCCGCAGGCAAAAACGTACTGATCGGCTCGCAACTTTGAACCATCCGAAAGAGACAGGCTTTCCCAGGAACCGCCATCGAGATCACTGGAGGCGACGGCCATTTGCTTATACTCGCCGCCCTCTGCCAGAAATCCATCCAACACCGCCTGGCAGGCAGCGCGCGCCATCAGAAAACCACCCTCAGGTTCGTAAATTCCCCAATGGACCGCTTCCAGATTGATTTGCGGCCAGCGGGACGCCATGTCCCGCACCGACAGTTTGTGGTAAGGAATGCCAGCCTCGTGCAGAACGGGTAGCGATTCACGTTCGAAATGGTCGTCACCGGCCGTAACCATCCACAGCACTCCGACCTGGTGCTGGAGTTTCAGATTCCACTGCTGCTCGTTTTCTTTCCACAATTGCATGGCTCGTGCGGCCATCTTTGTGTAAGGCTGGTTCGGTCCATAGGTTCCGCGGATCACGCGAGTCTCGCCGCCGGAAGACGCACGCGAGTTGCCCGGCCCCCAGGCGTCGGTCAGCGTCACGTGTGCTCCATGGCGCAGTAGATACAGGGCTGTCCATCCACCGAACGCGCCCGCTCCGACTACGGCAACATGAGTTTTTGCCGGCATTTTTCCTCGTACTTTTTCCGCAGTCTTTACTTCAGTCTCACTCGAATCCGAGCCCGCCCGCCCAGGCGGATTCTGGGAGCCAGACTTCAGAAAAGGGAACCAACCAGTCACCACCCCCGACCCGCCAATTGCGACCCCCGCTTTGAGCAGTCGCCGGCGCGAGAAGGATCGGCAGAAAAAGGATCGGGACAAATGGCTGTCCCCTTTTATTATGTCGGGCATGCGTGAGAGTCGAACCAAGCTATTTCAGGCCGGGAACAAGGTCAAGCATTAGCATTCAATGCCTGAGAGTGCTAACGCTTGACACGGACACCGGGGCTTCCTAGAATCAAAACCGGGATACTGTCCTGTTATCCGACCTAAGTTTCTGGATTAGAAGTACTTAATATGTCACCTGGGCCACCCATCGGGGAACGGGAGCGGGAAATACTGACCGCCATCGTGGAAACTTTTATCGCAACCGGCGACCCGGTTGGGTCCCGTACCCTGGCACGATCAAATAAGGAGGGCCTGAGTCCCGCCACCATTCGCAATGTAATGGCGGATCTGGCGGAAGCGGGTTTTCTGGAACAGCCCCACACTTCGGCTGGCCGGGTGCCGAGTACCGAAGCGTATCGCTATTATGTTGAGCAACTTACGGGCAAGACCAGTATCTCTCAAGGCCTATCCAGTGAAGATCAGGGGATAATTCAGGAATCACTGCACGGTATTTCCGACGTGCAGGAATTCATGGAGCGCACCTCGCACGTGCTCTCATTGATCTCGCACAATGTGGGCGTTGCCGTGGCCATCGGCGGGCCCAAGAATGCGCTTGAGCATGTGTATTTTTCCCGGCTTGGCGATCAGAAGGTTTTGGCCGTACTTATTACGCGTTCCGGCCTGGTGCGAGACCGGGTTTTGCGTATGGATCTTCCCCAAGCCGATCTGGACGCGGCCGCCCGATTTATTAACGACAATTTTCGTGGCTGGACCATGGAGGCGATGCGCAGCGAATTGGCCCGTCGCCTGGAGCAGGAGCGCAGCGAATACGATCGCCTGATGGCGTCGGTCGAACAGCTCTACCGGCAGGGGGCTCTGGCTGCGGATGAGACCGCCCAAGTCGTTTTTGTGGAAGGAACATCTAATCTTGTAAGTGGCGAGCAGGATCGCCGGCGTTTGCAGGAGCTGTTGCAGACACTGGAGGAGAAACAAAAGATTGTCGAATTGCTCGGAGCCTATCTCGATGCCAAACAGGAAGCAGTCCGAGTCGTGATCGGACTGGATGAGGCTCTCCCCTCCATGCGGAACCTGGTTCTCATCGGGGCTCCGGCACGTGTTGGTGATGATGTGATGGGATCTTTGGCCGTGATCGGGCCCACGCGCATCGATTATCAGCACACCATGACCGCTGTCTCATACATCGCGCGGCTTTTCGACAGGATACTGAACGAATCTGAGTGAGGATGACGGCAACGAACGTATGGTAAGAAGAAACGGAAAATCTGATGTCGATTCTCCAGGACTGGACGTGGATCACGAATTAGCCGCTGCTGCCGAAGAGGCAGGCGCTCAAGAGGAAGCGGGAGCGGCTGCGTCCCAGGTGGTTAAGTCAGGGGCTTTCGACAAGTTGAAATCAGAACGAGACCTTCTGGTCGATCGCCTGGCACGGCTGCAGGCGGAGTTCGAGAATGCGCGCAAACGTTCCGCCCGCGAGCAGCAGGAGTTTCGCGAGTACGCACTGGCGGACGCAGTGAAAGAACTTTTGCCCACGCTCGACAGCTTTGAACGGGCCCTGCAGACCAGTGCCGGCGACAGGACGGAGTTTCGCAGCGGAGTGGAACTCATCTACAAGCAATTGCAGGATGCATTGGTGAAACTCGGACTTCGTCCGATACCGGCCCAGGGTGAACCTTTTGATCCCCATCTTCACCAGGCGATCGAAATGGTAGACACTTATGACGCTGAAGATCACCACGTGCTCGAAGAACTGCAGCGCGGCTACAAGTTGAAGGACCGCCTGCTTCGTCCTTCGATGGTGAAGGTCGCTAACAACCCCAAGCGCTGAACTTCTCCGAAACTTCTGAAAGGATTTTGGGAAAGGCCATTCTGACCAGCAACGGAAAACGCGATTACTATGAGGTGCTGGGCGTAGCCCGCGCTGCCAACGATCAGGAGATCAAGAGCGCCTATCGCAAACTGGCGCTGCAGTTCCATCCCGACCGCAATCCCAATAATCCAGACGCCGAAGAAAAATTCAAAGAATGCAGCGAAGCCTACGCCGTGCTGGCAGACGGCGACAAGCGCGCCGCCTACGACCGTTACGGCCACGCTGGCCTGGGCGGCGTGGGAGCGCAGGGCTTCGACGCTAACGACCTGGGTGATATTTTCGGGGACTTCTTCGGGCTGGGCGAGATATTTGGCGGAGGCGGCACTCGCAAACGCAGCCGCACTCAGCGAGGCGCCGATCTTCGGGAAGATATCAACCTGGAATTCGAAGAAGCCGTCTTCGGCACCGAGACCAAGGTCACGGTGCGCCGCCATGAAAGTTGCGAGGACTGTCGCGGCTCAGGTGCCGCAGCGGGAAAGGCTCCCGTTACCTGCCGTTCCTGCAGCGGCCGTGGGCAGGTACGCTATCAGCAAGGTTTTTTCAGCATTGCACGCACCTGCCCTACCTGCCAGGGAACAGGCAGCGTGATCACCGATCCTTGTCCCAAGTGCAAAGGCGAGGGTCGCCTCCTGCGTCAAAGGACGGTTGACGCGAAAATTCCCGCCGGCGTCGAAGACGGTACCCGCATCCGCTTCTCTGGATTCGGCGAGGGCGGTCTCCACGGCGGACCTCCCGGCGATTTGTACGTGGTTCTGCACGTCAAGGAGCATCCCTTCTTTGAGCGAGAGGCAAACGACCTGCACTGCGTGATACCGGTTTCGTACACGCAGGCGGCGCTCGGTGCTGAGATCAGCGTTCCGACTCTTGAAGGCGAACATGTCCTGAAAGTTCCCGACGGAACTCAGTCGGGCACCACGCTCCGAATTCGCGGCAAAGGCGTTCCGATACTTAACGGGCACGGCAAGGGCGATCTCTTCGTGGAAGTGCGAGTGCAGACGCCCAGCAAGCTCAACAAGCGCCAGCGCGAGTTGTTACAGGAACTCGAAGGCCTGACCCATGTGGAAAACCGGCCCCAACGCCGGACCCTGCTGGGAAAAGTTAAAGATATCTTCGGTTAGACCCCGCCTCCCCGAGATAACGGCCAACCCCACGGCTTTCATTGACTTGCCTACACTTCGGCCATAGCATGCTTGCGCATGATCGGAAAGACCATCTCGCACTACCGCGTGATCGAAAAACTCGGCGGCGGTGGCATGGGTGTGGTCTACAAGGCCGAAGACGTGAACCTTCACCGCTTCGTAGCCCTGAAGTTTTTGCCGGATGAGGTCGCTCGAGACCCTCAGTCCCTTGCCCGCTTCCAGCGGGAAGCACAGGCCGCCTCGGCGCTCAACCATCCCAATATCTGCACTATTTACGAAGTCAGCGAGGAGGATCGACAGCCATTCATCGCAATGGAGTTTCTCGACGGAGTGACCCTGAGCCACCGCATCGCGACACGTCCGATTGAGATCAAGACGCTGTTGCAGCTAGCTATAGAAATTGCTGATGCACTGGATGCCGCTCACGCAGAAGGTATCGTGCACCGCGACATTAAGCCTGGCAACATCTTCGTCACTGCCCGCGGTCCCGCCAAGATACTCGACTTCGGCTTGGCCAAGCTGGGAGTGACAGTCGCCAGAAACGCTGCGCCAAATGCCCAGGCCACCGTGAGCGAAGAACCGCTGACCAGCCCGGGTACGGCTATGGGGACGGTGGCCTACATGTCGCCGGAGCAGACCTTGGGCAAGGAACTCGATGCCCGCACCGATCTGTTTTCCTTTGGCTCGGTGCTTTACGAAATGGCGACAAAGACTCCTGCATTTCGAGGCGACACCTCGGCTGCCCTGTTCGATGCCATCCTGCACAAAACACCCGCGGCTCCGGTACGACTCAATCCCGACTTGCCTCATGAACTTGAGCACATCATCCACAAGTGCCTGGAGAAAGATCGCGAGTTGCGCTATCAGCATGCTGCCGATATCCGGACCGACCTGAAGAGACTGCAACGGGATACGGATTCCACCCACTCGACCGCTGCAGGCGAGGTAATCCCGGCGGGCCCTGCCGCGGCAGATCGACTCTCCAGTGGAGCAGTCATATTCAATGAAGCAAAGCGCCATAGAGGTGCGCTCGCTCTGATGCTCGCGGGGCTGGTGCTGTTAGTGGTTGTATTGGGAGTCTATTTGCCCAGGCTGAACCCGCACAAAAGTGAGTGGAACCTCCAGTCCATGAGGATCAATCGGCTTACGCAGCGTGGGAACGCCGTTAATGTCGCGGTTTCTCCGGACGGGCGCTACGTGGTCTACGCTTTGCGCGAAGGAGAAAAACAAAGCCTCAACGTTCGCCAGGTGGCCACCGGCAGTGACATGCAGATTCTGCCACCGGACGAAGTCGTGATCTGGAGTTTGGTCTTCTCACCCGATGGCAACTATATTGACTTCGTCCGCTCCCAGAAAACCAACATGTATGACACGTTTCTCTACCGGATGCCCGTGCTGGGTGGAACACCGCGTCTGGTGATGCAGGGGGGAATCGATGGGTCCAACAGCTATTCTCCGGACGGCACCCAGTTCGCTTTTTTGAGGGTACGCCCTGAGACCGAAAAGATTGATCTTTTGATTGCCAAAGCCGACGGGACCGACGAACGAATTATCGCGAGCCGTCCGTACCTCGATTATTTTTCCGGCGTGGCATGGTCTCCAGACGGAAAGACGATCGTATTCACAACCTTAGAGGCGCAGAAGACGATTCGTGCAGTGCTTTGGGCGGTATCGGTCGCTGACGGATCGGTTCGCGAAATGTCTTCGACAGCAGACGTGGTCGGACGTCCGCACTGGCTGCCAGACGGAAGAGGTTTGTTGGTTCCCATCCTTTACCAGGCCCTGAGGGGACAGCTTTGGTACATCTCCTTTCCAAAAGGAGACTCAGTGCGACTCACCAACGACCTTATGGACTATGGACTCTGCTGCCTTGATCTTACTCAGGATGGCAGAACTGTTGTCGATACCGAGCAGACAACCGTGTCCGATCTGTGGGTCGCGCCTGCTGGAAACGCCACCAGGGCCAAGCCGATCACCACGAAGGAGCCCGCTATTGGGCGGCTCTCCTGGATGTCCAACGGCAACATCGTCTTTGCAAATGGAGACGGGAATCTCGTTGTAGTAAACCCGGATGGAAGTGGACGCACGCTGCTGACGCCCAATGAGCGTCCAAACTGGGCCCCGTCGGCTTGTGGATTTATCGTCTACGCCGCCTACCGGGAACAAAAGATCGGAGTATGGCGCATGGATAGCGACGGCTCAAACCCGATCCGAATCGCCGACGAAACACTCGCCAACGGTCCGCAATGCTCCCCGGACGGCAAGTGGGTGGTCTATCTGCGGGGGCCGTCCTGGACCCCCCTGCGTGTACCCATCAGCGGAGGGCCGTCACAGGAGATGACAAAGGACCTTGTGGCCGCCGGTTATTCGGCGTTGTCGCTGGGCAGTTTTCAGTATTCTGTCGCGATCTCCCCAGACGGAAGGTTAATCGCGTATCTCACCCTGCCCGACTCGCCGGTCGAAAATCCCGGGTCTCCTTCTGCTTCCAGACCAAATCAACTAAAAGTAATCCCTTTCGATGGCGGTGTCCCGTTGTACCAGTTCGACTGGCCGCCGTCAGCCAGTGACCCTCGATGGGATCATGGAGGAAAGGCCCTCGAATATGTTTTAACCAAGAATGGAGTCTCCAACATCTGGCAACAGCCATTAACCGGCGGACAGCCAAAACAGATCACGAATTTTAAATCCGGACTGATCTTCGATTTTCAATGGTCGCGAGACGGGAGCCAGCTGGCCTTGACCCGAGGTGACCTAACCAGCGACGTCATCCTGATGGGAAACTTCCGGTAGTCGCCTGCGTTCCGATACATCTGTCTCAGGGTATTCAGCATGACATTCTCAGAGCTATGACCCGCCGCCGCTGGATCGCTGATGAAGTCTTCGGCAACCGCGCCGCATTGATTGGTTCCCATGCCGCCCGCCTCGCGAATGTGCTTCGCGCCCGGATTGGGCAGGAATTTGATATCGCCACTGCTGATGATGTCCGTCGCGGCCGCATCGTCAGCATCACCGACGGCCGGGTCGAATTCGAATTGGGCCAAATCGTTCCAGCCCCCGCTATCCCCGCCCTGACTCTCCTCCTTGCAGTCTTCAAGTTCGATCGCATGGAGTGGGCCATCGAGAAGTGTGTGGAACTTGGTGCGGCTCGCATCATCCCGGTGGTGGCGCAACGTACCGAAATGCATTTTGCGAGTGCGGCGCTCAAGCGTGTGGAACGCTGGCAGCGTATTGCGCGCCAGGCATCCGAGCAATCCCGGCGAGCTTCGCTTCCCGAAATCTCTCAGCCGGTCAAACTTGGAAAGGCAATAACCGAGGCAAGCGGACATCGGATCGTTCTGGCTGAATCGGAAGAGCAAGTCTTTCTGAAAGACGCGTTGCAAGACATTACTTCTTCTGAAGAGGTAACGCTTGCCTTCGGTCCCGAAGGTGGCTGGACCGAATCCGAGCTAAAACTATTCCTCAACGCCGGCTGGGTCGCCGCTTCTCTGGGAACCACCATCCTGCGTGCTGAAACTGCGGCCATTGCAGCAACGGCAGTGGCCCTCGCCGAACTGCAATGAGGCTTTCCTCAGAATAATCCTCGACCATCTCTGATATTCTCCAGCAAAGTGGTAGTCGCAAAGCCAATTCCACGCCCCCGGGCATCCGAACCTCGGGTCTTTGAGCCCGACGAGAACCAGCGCGCGGCCATCGAGCATGTTCACGGACCGATGCTGGTGATCGCCGGTGCGGGAACCGGAAAGACCACGGTCCTGACCAAGCGCATCGCTCGCCTGGTTCGCGAAGGCCATGCCCGTCCCGACGAAGTTCTGGCTGTTACCTACACCAAGAATGCCGCCCAGGAGATGCGTCAGCGGGTGCAGGAGGAGTTGCGCGGGACCAACCTGTCCGGCCTGCGCATCGCGACCTTCCACGAATATTGCAACGACCTTCTGCGGGAGAACAGCAGGCAGTTCGAAGTGGTCGACGATCAGGACCTTTGGATCTACCTGCGCCGGCGTCTTCGCGAACTGAACCTCAAGTATTTCGTTCGTGCCGCCAGCGTGAGCAAGTTCCTTGAAGACCTGCTCAAGTTCATGCGCCATTGTCACGATGAGCTGGTGAGTCCCGAGAAGTACCTGGAATACGTTCAGCGCCTGGAACGTGGGGAACTGCCTATCCCGCGCGTTACCAGGTCGAAGCAGGCCGACGATGTGTCCGATGAGGAAGTTCTGGACCGCTGCCGCGAGATTGCCAGCGTGTTCACCACCGCGGAACGAATGCTTCGGGAAGACAACCTCGGAACCTTCGGCCACATGATCACCCACGCCTATCACCTGTTGCAGCAAGATACCGAGGCGATCCGGGCGCGTGCCCGGTTCATCCTGGTGGACGAATTTCAGGATGTTAATTTTGCCCAGGTCAAGGTTCTGGAGCGGCTGGCGAGGCAGGAGCGGAATGTTTTTGCTGTAGGCGATCCGGACCAGGCGATTTATCGATTCCGTGGTGCTTCAAGCGCGGCATTCGTCTTATTTCAGCGGCACTTTCCCGGCCTTGACCTGGTCAAGCTGGAAAAGAATCGGCGCTCGCTTTCGCCGATCCTGCACAGCGCCTTCGCCTTGATTTCGCAAAACCCGAACGTCTTCGACGCGGGCGCGGGTTCAACCGCTTATCAGCGTTCTGTGCTGATCTCAGCCCGGGAGGAAGATGCAGCACGGAAGGGCAAGCAGATACCGCGCCTGCCGGTTGAGGTGGTGGTCCTAACGGCGAAGGACTTTGAGTGCACCGAAATCGTCACCGCCATGCGCGATTGGCAACGCAAGACGCGCCGTCCGTGGAGTGACTGTGCCGTCCTCTACCGCAACCACTTTCACCGAGACCAGTTGGCTGCCGAACTGGCAAGCCAGGGAATCCCGTTCTCCATCGAAAACATGGACGTGATGGATATGCCCGAGGCGCGCGACCTGTTCGCCTGCCTCGGCGCGGTAGTCTCGGACGCAGATGGAGCCAGCCTGTTCAGGGTCGCTGCTCTGCCCCAGTTTGCAATTGATCCCGAAAAGCTGCGCGCCGGCATTAAGGCGCTCCCTCGCGACACCGGCACGGCGGCCATCGCAGTGGTGCTGTCCAAGATTGAAGGCGGGCCGGCGGTGCTGGAACGTCTCCGGCAGACGCGCGTTGAACTCGCCGAGGCAAACGTTCATGGTCGTGCCGCGGTGGACTTGATCGTGAGGAACTTTTCTCTGGACGGCACTTCGCGCGCACTCAGTGCCGTGCTCGAGTTCATCAACGTATGGGAGCGGAAGCCAATCACCAGGACCGGAGAGATCAGCGAGCTTCTCGATTACCTGGAATATTTCCGTGAGGCGGGAGGCGTAATTCCGCTGGCGTCGAAGGACGAAAATGCCGTCCGGCTCATGACGGCGCACGCAGTGAAGGGCCTGGAGTTCGCTCACGTCTTCATCTTGCGCGCCAGCTCGCCATCCTTCCCTTCGCCCTTCAAGGAGCCGCTGCTGGAGTTTCCGAGAGAGCTGCACGATCCGGGATCCATTGCGCAGGGTGATGACAAGGAATTGTGCCGGCAAGAGGAACGCCGCCTGTTTTATGTAGCCATGACCCGGGCGCGAGACTCGCTCACCATCTATGCCAAACAGGGGACAGGCAAGGACCCCAGTCCACCCGGTTTCCTGCGTGATCTCTTAAAAGACCCGAGTTTGCTCGGACGCTGGCTGGTGCCTGGGCAGCCTCGTGGCTTTCAAACCGATATGTTTGCCGAGGCAGTGACCGCAGGGATGACTCGCGCCAGCGAATGGCTCTCTCTTCCTCCTGCTGCTGACCTTTCAGCGAAGCTGAGTGCCAGCGCGGTGCAGACCTACGAAACCTGTCCGCTACAGTTCAAGCTGGAGCGCGAATGGAAGATTCCCAGTGAGGTTCCCGCCGCCATGCAGTATGGCGGAGTCATCCATCGCGTCCTGCTCGCTTTCTACAATTCCGTACGCGACCTGCGTCCGATGGCAGACGAGGAAGTTCTCCAACTCTTTCGCGATGAACTCGCTGCCGCCGCCATTCAGGATCGCTACCAGCATGACCTGTACTGCGAGCAGGGTGTCCTGCAGTTGCAGGATTTTCTGGCAGGATTCCGGCGCAGCCCGGCCCCCAGGGTCCTCCATACAGAAGAGTATTTCGATGTTAAGGTGGGCGAGATTAAGGTAGTTGGCCGCATCGATCGTATCGACGAAGAAGCCGGCGGTGGCGTGGTCATCACCGACTACAAAACCGGCAAAGCGCAATCGCAGGAAGATTCGGACGAGAGCCTGCAACTCTCCATTTACGCCCTCGCGGCTCGCGACAAGTGGGGATATCGCGCCGATCGGCTGGTTCTCTATAACCTTGAAGGTAACAGCCCGGTCGTCACCCGGCGGAACGAATTTCAACTCAACGAAGCCCGTGGCCGGGTGATGCAGGTTGCGGAAAATATCGCGGCGGGCAGGTTCGACCCCACACCCGGCTTTTACTGCCGCTTCTGCGCCTATCGTAATCTGTGTCCCGCAACAGAAAAGCGCCTTCCTGAAGCCTCGCCGAATAAAACAACCACCAAACAATAAGCCCTGTCATCCTGAGCGGAGTGGCTGCTTCGCAAAGCGAATGGGAATACTCAGCTCCGGATGACAACGTTACAGAGATGAATTGATGTTGGCGGCCGGTGCGATACGCGCCGCAGAATTTCTCAAGCAGAAAATTCGTCACCAGAAAAAACTTAGGGGACGCTTCCGCGTCCCCGGTTTGCTACTTGCTGATACTTCTCTTAGTGCTTCTTTTTCTTCTTTGCCTTTTTCTTGGTTGCCATGGTTCTATTCTCCCTTCCATTTTTCATGGACTGCTATGCAACGGTGCTCAGTTGCAACTTATTGAATGTATAGAGTCAATAAAAAGTGATGTCAAGAAAAAAATGATGCTCGCACGCGCATGCGACCCGGTACACCAAAGTCACCGGACATGGTTAGAGAAGAAATTTTCACCGCCGCAAGCCTCTTTCAACAAATTGTTCGGGCTAACAATTTCGTAAGCGGGCCTGTTTCCGAATCTTCATTGATTTAACAAAGCGCGATCGCCAGTTGAACAAAAGAATCGGGTGGCTGCCAGAATTCCGCTCCATTTTGTTCGCACACATCTATAATTGAAATCGGAAAATCATCGCGGGAGCTCATGAATGGCTGCTAACGACGAGGTTGTCATCATTTCCGGTTGTCGCACTCCGGTAGGAAAATTTCAGGGCAGTCTCTCCGAACTGAGTGCAACGCAGCTGGGTGCGATCGTGGTGCGGGAGGCAGTGAAGCGCTCGAGCCTCGATCCGAAACTCATCGACGAGTGCATCATGGGCAATGTTGTCTCCGCTGGATTAGGACAAAACCCCGCTCGTCAGGCTGCGATCTTCGGTGGACTGCCTCCGGAAGTGGGTGCCATGACCGTCAACAAGGTTTGTGGTTCCGGACTGAAAGCGGTGGCACTCGCGGCACAGGCGATCCAGACAGAAAACAGTTCCATCGTCGTCGCCGGCGGCATGGAATCGATGACCAATGCTCCCTATCTTTTGCCGCAAGCGCGCAAAGGATATCGTCTGGGCAACGCGCAAATTGTTGACTCAATGGTAAACGATGGCCTCTGGGATATTTACAACAACTACCACATGGGGATCACCGGCGAGAATGTAGCGGAGAAATATGGCATCACTCGCGAGGAGCAGGATGAGTATGCGCTCAACTCTCATCGTAAAGCGCTGGCCGCGATCAAGGAGTGCCGCTTCAAGTCACAGATCGTGCCGGTTGAACTTCCAGCCAGAAAAAAAGGCGACGCTCCGGTGATATTCGAGAAAGACGAGTCGCCTCGCGAAGACACCACCATTGAAGTGTTGCGATCGCTGAAGCCGGCTTTCAAGAAGGATGGCACCGTAACCGCCGGCAATGCACCCGGGGTAAACGACGGCGCTGCCGCGGTCGTGGTCACCAGCGCGAAGCGTGCAAAAGAACTCGGCGTTCAGCCCATGGCTCGTATCGTCGCGCAGGCGACCAGCGGGGTTGAACCGAAGTGGGTCATGATGGCGCCGGTGGGCGCGGTCGGCAAGATTTGGGAAAAGACCGGCTGGAAGAATGAAGACGTGGACCTTTACGAACTCAACGAGGCTTTTTCGGTACAGGCCCTCGGAGTAATGCGCGAGCTTGGTCTGGATCCTGCGAAGGTCAATGTGAACGGCGGGGCGGTCGCCATCGGGCATCCTATCGGAGCCAGCGGCGCCCGGGTGCTGGTGACTCTCCTTTATGAATTGACTCGGCGCAACCTCCATCGTGGTATTGCGGCTCTCTGCCTGGGAGGCGGGAACGCGGTGGCGATGGCGGTGGAGCGCTAGGTCCGAGAGAAAACTTTAACCGCCAAATCGCTAAGGACGCGAAGAACTCTCCCCTGACAATTGGGGTTGGCAACTCTGGATCATTCGCCTGGGATCATCCACCTTTGTTCACCTCATCACCTTTCCCGTGTGACGGCCGTCACCGTTCATTTCCAGAGGGGCCCTGGTATCCTCAACCTCAATGTCATCCGCTTCGTGAACACCGGCAACGGCATCCTGCCGCTCAAGGTTGACAGTGACACGCTTCTCAGCGAGGCGCAGCACTATGTGCCCTCGATTTCAAAGACGTTCGCCGGACAGCACACCGCCAAGCGCGCCCTCGAAGTTGCCGGCGCCGGTGGCCATAACATCCTGATGATCGGCCCTTCCGGCTCGCGCAAGACCATGCTGGCGAAGCGCATTCCTGCCATCCTGCCTCCTTTTAGTTTCGAAGAGGCACTTGAGACCACCAAGATTCACAGCGTGGCGGGCGTACCTGATGCGGGAGCCGGACTGGTGGGTGTCCGTCCTTTCCGCTCGCCGCACCACACCATCTCCGACGCGGGACTCATTGGCGGTGGTGCCGTTCCGCGTCCAGGCGAAGTTTCTCTTGCTCACAACGGTGTGCTGTTTCTGGACGAGCTGCCGGAGATCTCACGCAACGTTTTGGAAGTCATGCGCCAGCCACTCGAGGACGGCACTCTCTGCATCGCTCGGGCCTCTATGTCTCTAACCTTCGCAGTCCGCTTTATGCTGGCTGCCGCCATGAATCCCTGTCCCTGTGGATATTTCAACGACCGTTCCCGCGAATGCCATTGCACCCAGCCCATGATTCAGCGCCACATGGGGAAAATCTCGGGTCCTCTGCTGGATCGCATCGACATCCATATTGACGTGCCGGCGGTGAACTACAAAGAGTTGAGAGCGGGAAACGAACCGGAAAGCTCAGCCAAGATTCGCGAACGGGTGATGCGAGCCCGGGAAATCCAGATGCAGAGGTTCGCGTCCTCACCCTCGCGTTCGTACTGCAATGCCCGGATGGCCCCGCGGCATATCCGAACGTCCTGCGAATTGTCCGCCGATTGCGAGCGTCTCTTGGAACGCGCCATGACTCAGCATGGCATGACCGCCCGCGCCACACGACCTTGACCTCCCGACTCCCGATTGACCAATCCCCGCTAACATGCTATAAAGACTGGTTTTGTCCCGGGTCCCCGGTAGCAAGTTCAGCGTCAGACCGGCGGCCTCTGCGGGGCAAAACATCCGACGCGGCCAAGCTCAACACTCCTGTTAAGCCGTGTAGTGGAAGCGTGTTCGGAACTCCGGCAATGCGCTCCCCGGCGCTCTTCATAATAGTGTCCGGTTGGTGCTGTTCGCCGGGCGGCAGTGCCTAAACACGTGTTAGTCCCGAAATAGTCTTCATATCGGAGGAGCTCTTATGCGCACCTGGGTGGCGAAAGCTGTGTCCAACAGCTATCAATTCGCCCAAACATCAATACTAATGAAGACGGTAGTTGCCACAATGACCTTCCTCGGCTTCGGCGCGACCGCCGCCTTCGCCCAATCCGCCCATGAAGTGGGTGGGGAAGCGAGTTTGAAGCTTCCCGATCTCTCGCAGGTATTGTTCCTTGGAATTGATGGTCACCGGCTACTGATGATCGGCATCCTGTTTTGCATCTTCGGCCTGGGATTCGGATTGGTCATTTACACCCGCCTGAAGAAGATGCCAGTACATCGCGCCATGCTGGAGATTTCCGAACTGATCTATGAAACCTGCAAAACCTACCTGGTTACGCAGGGAAAATTCCTGCTGATCCTGTGGCTGTTCATCGCGGTAGTAATCGTCCTTTATTTCGGCGTTCTGTCTCCGGTGCCGGATAAGCCGATTGCCATCACCCTGCCGATCATTCTGATTTTCAGCCTGGTCGGGATCGCGGGTAGTTACGGCGTCGCATGGTTTGGAATCCGGGTAAACACCTTCGCTAACTCGCGCACCGCCTTTGCGGGATTAGCGGGCAAGCCGTATCCCATCTACAACATTCCTCTTCAGGCCGGCATGAGCATTGGGATGATGCTGATCAGTGTCGAACTCCTGATCATGCTCTTTATCCTTCTGTTTATTCCTGCCGATTACGCCGGTCCCTGCTTCATCGGCTTCGCCATTGGCGAATCACTGGGCGCGGCCGCGCTGCGAATCGCCGGCGGCATCTTCACTAAGATCGCCGACATCGGCTCCGACCTGATGAAGATTGTCTTCAAGATCAAGGAAGACGACGCTCGCAACCCTGGCGTTATCGCCGATTGCACAGGTGACAATGCCGGAGACTCGGTCGGTCCCTCGGCCGATGGATTCGAAACCTACGGCGTTACCGGTGTGGCCTTGATCACCTTCATTCTGCTGGGCGTTAAAGACCCGACTGTACAGGTGCAACTGCTGGTGTGGATTTTCGTGATGCGCATTGCCATGCTGGTCTCGAGCGCGGCCGCGTACTTCATCAATGGCGCGATCGCCAAGGCCCGGTTTGGTAATGCGGACAAGATGAATTTCGAGACACCTCTGACCTGGCTGGTGTGGCTCACATCACTCATCTCCGTCGCCGTGACGTTTGTCATCTCCGCAGTCATTGTCCCTAATCTCGGAGGAGATACCAGTCAATGGTGGAAGCTGGCCAGCATTATTTCCTGCGGCACTCTGGCGGGAGCCATCATCCCTGAGTTGGTGAAGGTGTTTACCTCGACCGAATCAAGGCATGTCAGGGAAGTCGTGACTTCGGCCAATGAAGGCGGCGCGTCGCTGGGAATCTTATCCGGCTTCGTGGCGGGGAATTTTTCGGGCTACTATCTTGGACTTTCGATGGTGGCGCTGATGTCGATCGGATATTACTTCAGCACCATGGGGTTGGAAGGGCTAATGGTTGCAGCCCCTGTATTCGCTTTTGGTCTTGTGGCCTTCGGATTCCTGGGTATGGGCCCGGTTACCATCGCCGTCGATTCCTATGGACCGGTTACCGATAATGCCCAGTCGGTTTACGAGTTGTCTCTGATCGAGCAGGTTCCCAACATCAGGCAGGAACTTAAGAAGGACTTCAACATCGACGCAAACTTCGAACGCGCCAAGGATCTGCTGGAAGAGAATGACGGCGCGGGCAACACTTTCAAGGCGACGGCCAAGCCCGTCCTGATCGGAACCGCCGTGGTCGGCGCCACCACCATGATTTTCTCCATCATCATGGCGCTCACCAACGGTCTCACCCAGAACGTGAATAATCTTTCGCTCCTGCACGCCCCTTTCATGCTTGGTCTGATCACTGGCGGCGCCATGATCTATTGGTTTACTGGCGCCTCCACTCAGGCGGTGACCACCGGTGCCTATCGGGCGGTCGAATTCATCAAAGCTAATATCAAGCTCGAGGGCGTGGTAAAGGCTTCGGTGGCAGATAGCAAGAAAGTCGTGGAAATTTGCACCAAGTACGCGCAGAAGGGAATGTTCAATATCTTTCTGGCGGTATTTTTTGCCACCCTGGCATTCGCCTTTGTAGAGCCGTTCTTTTTTATCGGCTACCTGATCTCCATCGCGATCTTCGGCCTCTATCAGGCAATCTTCATGGCCAACGCCGGCGGCGCCTGGGACAACGCCAAGAAAATTGTGGAAGTAGAACTCAAGCAAAAGGGAACGCCTCTGCATGACGCCACCGTCATTGGTGACACCGTGGGCGATCCATTCAAGGACACTTCGTCGGTGGCACTGAATCCAGTCATCAAGTTCACCACTTTGTTCGGCCTGCTGGCAGTGGAGTTGGCGGTCAAGTTGACCGCGGAAGCCGGCAGCACCCTTGAACACATACTGGCGCTGGGATTCTTTCTGGTGTCCTTCTTCTTCGTATACCGCTCTTTCTACGGCATGCGGATCGTCAAGGAAGGTGCAGCCCGGTAGCTGATTCTGTCATCCTGAGCGGAGTGGCGGCCTCGCAACGCGAAGCCCCCACGCAGTCGAAGAATCCCTGCATTCTTCACTGGCGAAAGTTTGGAGACGGGATATGGCATGCGCCATGAGGCATGGCCGTACGGTAAGCTGCCAGGGGCCCTTCGACTTCATCCGGGCATTCGCAGGCGAATGACCGGATTTCCCCAGGATGACAATTCGCATTGGTTTTCAGCGTCGCCGTCCTCAGTTGCTTCCCTTCATTTTGTCCTTCACGCTACGCGCAAGTTTTTCAATTTCTTCCGCCTTCCTGACCACATCGACGGAGAGCATGTTCTCGTTCGTCTTGTCCACGTAGTCTTTCAGTTCGTTGGCCAGCCTGAATAACTTGTCCGTATCGCGCTTGAGATCGGCTTGCCGCTCCTGGTTGGCCTTTTTTGCCATTTCCCTTTCAATCCGCTGTCTAGCTTCGTCTTCAGGGCCGGATTTCTGCTGCATCACAGGGCCCTGGGGAAAGCCATGGTTGTTGGCTTGGGATACCGAAAGCGGCGCGGATAAAGTGACGAACCACAGGACCAGCAAGGAAAGCAGGCAGAGTCGCACAATCACCTCGAGCACGAAAAACTCGAAGTAATTATACGTTTGAAATGTGGGCGCGAGCGTCCCGCTTGTGCTGGTGCGGAGTGGGAACAGGAGGTCGAAAGAGCAAATACCAGGAGCGCTCCCTTCTAAGCACAACCTGACTGAGGGAGATTTTGCCGCGACGAAACACCAGGCAGCCAAATGTCGACCCAGGAACGAGCGGGACGCTCGCGCCCAACCTGTTTTTACAGCGAGCTCATCTTTGCCAGAAACTCGCCGTTGGTCTGTGTCTTTGCCAGGCGTTCGATCAGCAACTCCATCGCTTCTACGGGTGAAAGCGGGTTCAGCACTTTGCGCAGTACCCAGATGCGAGTCAGGTCTTCCTTCGGGATCAGGAGCTCTTCCTTACGGGTGCCAGAGCGCTGAATGTCGATGGCCGGGAAGGTGCGCTTGTCCACCAGCTTGCGGTCGAGAATGATTTCCGAGTTGCCGGTGCCTTTGAATTCTTCAAAGATCACATCATCCATGCGCGATCCGGTGTCGATCAGCGCGGTCGCAATGATGGTCAGCGATCCGCCTTCTTCGATATTGCGAGCCGAGCCAAAGAACCGCTTCGGACGCTGCAGGGCATTGGAATCAACGCCGCCAGACAGCACCTTGCCGCTGGGCGGGACGATGGTGTTGTAAGCGCGCGCCAGACGCGTAATCGAATCCAGCAGAATCACAACGTCGCGCTTGTGCTCCACCAGGCGCTTGGCCTTTTCGATCACCATTTCGGCCACTTGCACGTGCCGCGCAGCAGGCTCATCGAAGGTCGAAGAAATCACTTCGCCCTTCACCGAGCGCTGCATGTCGGTAACTTCTTCCGGACGCTCGTCGATCAGCAGCACCATCAGCACAACTTCAGGATGGTTGGTGGTGATCGAGTTGGCCACGTTCTGCAACAGCATGGTCTTACCGGCGCGAGGCGGCGAAACGATCAGGCCCCGTTGCCCCTTGCCGAGCGGAGTGAGTAGATCCATTACCCGGGCGCTGACGTTCTCGCGCACCGTCTCGAGCTTCAAACGCTCCTGCGGATACAGCGGGCGTCAGGTTGTCGAACAGGATCTTGTTGCGCGCTTCTTCCGGCGATTCGAAGTTGACGGCTTCAATCTTGACCAGGGCAAAATACTTTTCGCCCTCGTGCGGCGGACGCACCTGGCCGCTGATGGTGTCACCGGTTTTGAGGTCAAACTTGCGAATCTGCGACGGCGAAACGTAGATGTCGTCCGGGCCGGGAAGGTAGTTGTAGTCGGGCGAGCGCAAAAAGCCGTAGCCGTCGGGCAGAATCTCCAGCACGCCTTCGGCAAATATGTGACCTTCTTTTTCGCTCTGAGCCTGGAGAATCTTGAAGATCAGGTCTTGCTTACGCAATCCACTAGCTCCGGGCAGATCCAAAGATCGGGCGATCTTGGTTAGCTCGGTAATATTTTTTTCTTTGAGTTCAGCAATGGTCATCAATCACCTGCGAGAGGATTTTTCAAAGGGGGGTACAAAACAGAGAAGGATCCATCGGCGGGGCAGGAAGGCGGGCTAAACTACGCAGCCCGCCGTTGTGCCTCAGCGAAATGTTCCGGCTCGGCCAGAACCGTCTGCCGCTCCGAGCTTGCAATCCGGTCCAGGACCTCGTTCATGGTCTCCTGGATTCGGGTATTGGGCTTGTGAAACTTACGGGTAGCCTTCGATGCAAGCTGACAAAGCATATAACGGTTCCGCAAAGTATGTAAAGCATCAAAAACTCGATCAGAGCGCTTCATTATTCTTTCTCCTTACTCCACAAGTTCGGCGAAATTCTCACTTTGTCGCGACAGGGCAGGTCCCAGCCAAAGATATAAGTCCTTCAATTCTTATGGGTTGTACGGGAAATGCTCTGGCTACTGGTATAGATGCTCCGCCTGAGCCGAAAGTTTCTCTCGATTCGGATCCGGTCCCACTTGTCTGCGGAGGTACTGGGGGCGCCTAAAACCGTCCCTCTATGTCCGTGGAACTATGTAATTTAGCGGGGAAAATGGGCCGGGTCAAGGGATTTTATTGGAATTTCTGCGAAAAACGCCCGACCCGGTGGTACATCCACAGCCCATTAACCCCCCTCGAAGTCGGTATACTGTTTCTCTCGTTAGACGGAGGCCCAACCCATGACTGAAAACGCGTCCGACCCAGACTGAAAAACCAAGCACCACCCTGCCTGGAACGGTCGAAAAGATCGTCAAGCCTCCCCATCCAAGCATGCCTGAGAAGGCCCAGATTTCGGTCGAAGGCGCCGACGACCTCTATCGAGAGATTCGTATCGAAAATGTCCTGAAGGACGAGGACGGTGAAAAGGTGGCTCTAAGCTCAGGGCGCGCACGTAGAAGTCACAATTGAGGCTGACCCCGAACACACCACCAAGAAGAGCGACTAGAATCGCTGACGTATATCTGTCAGAGATGCAGCTCTTTGTCGATTCCGGGTCTCTCAAGCCACGTTTTTACCCCCCAACCGTCCGGCAAAACCCAAGACTAAAATACCCGCCCGAGCTGGAAGAACCACTTTCGATGTCCGGTGTCGCCGACGCTTGCCCCGAGGATTAAAGGTCCCACCGCCGTCTCCGCCAGGATGCCCGCGGCAAAGTCATTGGGAAACCTGCTGGCTGTCGGGAAGCCATACATCTTGCCAAACTCAAACGAGCCGATAGCGTAAATCTTCTTTCCAGCCAGGGGAGGCAGGGTCAGCAGATCATGCAAGTATCCGGTACGGAAAAAATAATACTGGTCGCCAAATAGCTCGTTTGTTCCATATGCACTCAGCCGGGACGCGCCGCCGAGAAAAAACTGGGGATAGCCGTTCTGTGTCGAGCCGAAGGTAGTTCCGCCCTCGCCGATCACGAAGACCGACGCAGGTTTGGTGATGGGTCGAAAATAGTCTACCCGCGCATCCATGACAGGGAAGCTATTGGTCGCCCCCGGGCTGGTGTCATACCAGTGGAAGTTCGACTCCACTTTAACCCCGCGTCGCGGAATCACCGGGTCATCAGTGTCGATCCATGAGATAGCGGATCTGCGTGGCGCCGGTTCGCCCCGAGATGGACGCGAACTCCGCCGTGCCGAGGCGAAGTCGGGCGTTCAGCGTGCCGATCTCGTAACCGATACGAAACTCGCTGAAGCGGCTGAATCCATAGCCGACGTCGCCGCCGATTTCGGCACGGTAAAATCGGTACTCCGCCAGGGGATCGTTTTTCCTGTAGATCTTGAAATTGGAGTTGCTCGCAGAACCGTGCGGGGCAAAGAACCACTTGCTCACCGGCGAAAATGGCCGGTAGAGTTCACTCTCAATCCCGTAGGTGTTTCCGAAGATCAGGTCGGTGCGCCATTCGGACCGGTATCCGGCGACATCGAGCAGGGTTAGACGCGTAGCCAGGGTAAAGTCGACGTCGTTACTCTCCGACCCATCCACTTCGAAACCCAGTTGGAGGATCGGAGGGGCGTAAAGTTTTTCGTGCATGGTGACGAGCAGGCCCACTTGCCCGTCCCGTTGCGGTGATCTGGTATCCGGCCGTATCGTAGCGTCCGATTCCGGTGAGCCGGGTCAGCAGACCCTCGAGCTGTTGCTTGTCGATGGGTTTGCCGACCTCGAGATTGCAGGAACCGCTCCAGATTCACCTGCGCTTCGGGATTCGCCCCTTCCACCTTCACAAACTGGGGAATCGGGACGTCATCTTTGAAGTGTGGCTTTGCGTCGATCCAGGTAAGCTGTCCAGTCGGCCTCATCAAGGGAGTACTTCTCCAGAATCTGCGATTTTTGGGTAGCAGCTTCGATCCCTTTCTGGATGATGGCGTCCGCTTTGGTGTAGTCCAGCGAGCTGAACTCCTGCAGGCCGATCTTCACCACCAGGTCCGCATTGGCTAATCCTCGGATCTCATTTCCCGCAACCACTACATCGATCGAGCGGCCGAGAATGGAAAAAAGCGATTGAATTTTGTCGGCCTCGGAGGGCGAAGTTTCCAGGTGGATGCCGATCACAATGTCTGCGCCCATATCGCGCACCACGTCGGTTGGCATGTTGCCCACCAGGCCGCCATCGACATAGACGTGTTCGGAATCGCGCACCGGTGAGAAGAGCCCGGGAATGGCCATGGTGGCGCGCATGGCGGTGGAGAGTGACCCTTCCTTGAATACGGCCTGCTTTCCGGTTACCAGGTCGGTCGCCACGCAGCGGAACGGAATCGGCAGATCGTCGAAAGGATTTGACGCCTGAGTAGGGCAGAGTTTCGCGGTCGATGAGCAGGCTGATCTGCTGGCCGGCGTTCAGTCCGCCCGGCAACGAAAGCCCTCGGCGCAACCCCAGAACGATCGAGTTGGGGAAGGCGACCTTGTCTTCCTTTCTCCGAAAGGACAGGTCTTCATAAGGTATTGCTCCCCCCAGAATCACATCCCAGTTCTGCGCCTTTACCAGCTCATGCAGTTTGTCTGGGGTCTTGCCGCTGGCATAAAGTCCTCCCACCAGGCCGCCCATGCTGGTGCCGGCGATGTAGTCGATCGGAATATGGTGCTGCTCGAACCATTGCAGCACGCCGATGTGCGCAAGCCCGAGGGCGCCACCGCCTTCGAGCGCAACTCCAATGGTTGGACGGCGTTTGGCTGGCGGCGTTGTCTGCTCCGAGGGCATGGAATCTTCGTGCGCCGCAGAAGCCGGCTGGTCCTGTGCCAACGAAAAAGAAGGGAGCGAGAGCAAACAACAAACTACCAGCCAGGCACCGCGCATAACGAGGCTCCATTGTTACGGAAGATCGAGTGCTGCAGAAGATCGAGGACAAGTTTCGCCCAGATGTAGCTTCGCACAAGACAGCGAGAACCCCGTCGGACAGATCAGGACATCTGGTCCCTGCGTGGTTCTTCTGTATAATCGCGTGCTTTGGTAAATCAGCCCACGAGATCGAGGAAATGACCCGAGCGGCACGTGCAGTGGCATCTCCCCACGTCGTCTGTATCAGCGATTTCCGGCCCCTGGCTCGTCGCCGGCTTCCACGGCCGGTCTTCGATTACCTGGACGGCGGCGCCGATGGCGAAGTGACGCTCCGCGAGAACTGCCGCGTCTTCGACGACATCACCTTCCGCCCACGCCACGCAGTTGCCTTATCCGATTGTGATTTGCGAACTCGTGTCCTGGGCTTTGATGTTTCATTTCCCGCCTTGCTTGCTCCTGTGGGCTATAGCCGCCTGATGCATCCTGACGGCGAAGCCGGTGCTGCCCGCGCTGCCGGGCTCGCCGGCACGGCTTACATTCTTTCCACCATCTCCGGCCACCGGGTCGAAGACGTCAAGGCAGCTTCTACCGGGCCGGTCTGCTTCCAGCTCTATCTGATGGGTGGACGCGCCGCATCCGAAGCCATCATCGAACGCGCCCGGGTTGCCGGTTGCGCGGCTCTGGTGGTCACCATTGACACGCCGGTGGCCGGATTGCGTGAGCGCGATTACCGCAACGGCATGAAGGAACTGATGAGCGGAAGCCTGATGGAGAAGATTCCGTTCCTTCCTCAAATGATCGCCCGCCCGGGCTGGATCGTCAGGCTTCCTGCGCGATGGTGGATTGTCCAAGCTGCCAAATGTTGTGATTCCTGGCAAAGGTCCGATGGAACTGGTGGACGTCAGCGCCGCCCTGGCCAGTGCCGACCGTGACCTGGGAAGACCTGAAGTGGATCCGCAATCTCTGGCCCGGTCCCCTGGTCATCAAGGGCGTTCTCACCGGCGAAGATGCGCGCCGCGCGGTCGATGAAGGCGCTGCCGCCGTGGTCGTCTCCAATCATGGCGGACGCCAGCTCGACGGAGTTCGCGCCTTCCCTGCGAGCATTGCCCGAAGTGGTCGCGGCGGTGAACGGTCAGGCCGAAGTCCTGATGGACGGAGGAGTTCGTCGCGGCTCCGATATCGTTAAAGCTGTATGCCTCGGAGCCCGCGCTGTTCTGTGCGGCCGCGGCTATGCCTACGGCCTGGCCGCCGCCGGTCAGGCCGGCGTCACACGCGCTCTTGAAATCCTGCGCGCCGACGTGGAGCGCACTCTTAGGCTGCTGGGATGCCCATCCATCGCCGCGCTCGATCGTTCGTATGTGGATGTGCCGGCGAGCTGGCAGTGAGGAGAAGCATTCAGCACTCAGCACTTAGCCAATTCAGGCCGCATGTGAGCGAGCAAAGACCCCAAGGGCGCCCACTGCCTTTCGCGCATTTTGCGAAATAGGGGGGTTGGCTGAATGCTGAGTGCTGAATGCTGATGGCTGCTCTGCAAGGAAAGTCCCCATGCACTGGACTCAGGTCTACGACCCTTTCGGCCACTGGTGGCTCTCCACCCTGGTCGCCTCTGCTTCCCATTCTTGTCCTGTTCGGTCTGCTGGTAGGTCTGAAGGTTAAGCCGCACTGGTGTGCGGTCGCGGGCGCGCTGACGGCCGCCGCGGTCGCAATCGGATTCTTCAGCATGCCGCCGATCCTCGCCGCGGTGAGTTTCGGCTACGGGGTCGCCTTCGGGTTGCTGAAGATCGCATGGATTGTGCTGGCGGCGGTCTATCTCTACGACATTTCCGTCGAAACCGGCCAGTTCGAAATCATGAAGGAGTCGATCGCCGGGATCACTCCTGACCGTCGCCTCCAGGTTCTGCTAGTGGCCTTCTGTTTTGGCGCGTTCATCGAAGGCGCCGCCGGATTCGGCGCGCCCGTTGCCATCGCCGGCGCCTTCATGATCGGGCTGGGCTTCCGCCCGTTCCACGCTGCGGCGCTGAACCTGATTGCCAATACCGCGCCGGTGGCGTGGGGCAGCGTCGGCGTTCCTATCCACACCCTGGCCGCCGTCAGCGGACTGCCGGAGTCGGACCTGAGCGCGACCATTGGCCGTATCCTGCCAATCACCGCCGCGATTGTCCCTTTCTGGCTGGTGCGGACCATGGTGAGCTGGCAAGAAACCTTCGAAGTATTTCCCGCCATCCTGGTTGTTGGGTCGACCTTCGCCTTGACTCAGTTTCTCTGGTCGAACTACGTGGACAGCAGCCTGGTGGACATCATGAGCGCCGTGATTTCGATCGTCGCCACAGTAGCGTTCCTGCGTTTCTGGAAGCCGAAGAAAATCTGGCGGTTCGACTACGATGACAAGGCAACTCCCCTTTCATCGCCCGCGGCAGAGATCGCCGATGAAGTTGGAGGCCAATGGTCAGCGTCGAATTTCGCGACGCGAAAACAGGGAGAACCGATGGCTACGTGCAGCCACGTTCTTACCCATTAGGAACAATTCTGAAAGCCTGGATGCCTTTCGCGATCTTGTCGGTATTCGTTCTTGTCTGGGGCCTTCCGCCCGTCAAGCTGGCGATGAACCAGGCCACCACTCCGCCTTTAGGGTGGTGCTTGCCTGGATGGCAAACCTCGCCCCGGCCCTCCGGGCTGGGACGTGCCCTATTTGCACAATGCGGTCTATCGCGCCGCTCCGGTTGTAGCCAAGCCGATTCCCGAGGCCGCCAGGTATGACTTCAACTGGCTTTCGGCCACAGGATCGGGATGCTTCTTCTCCGCGATTGTTTCGGGCCTGTTGCTTGGATTGAACCCGAGCCGGCTGGCGAAGATTTTCTGGCGAACGCTCCAGCGCATGAAGCTGGCGGTTGTCGCGATTTCGTTCATGCTGGGTCTGGGTTACGTCACCCGCTATTCCGGCCTGGACGCCGTGCTGGGCCTGGCTTTCACCCGCACCGGATGGGCTTATCCGTTCTTCGGAACTTTTCTCGGCTGGCTCGGCGTCGCGCTCACAGGAAGCGATACATCTTCCAACGCGCTGTTCGGAAGTCTGCAGCGCATCACCTCTCAGCAGCTCGGCATCGATCCGGTGCTGATGTGCGCGGCCAACAGCGCCGGCGGCGTGATGGGGAAGATGGTAGACGCGCAATCCATCACCATCGCAACCGCTGCTACCGAGCAGGTAGGAAACGAAGGGGTCATCTTTCGCTTCGTTGTCTGGCACTCAGTCGCTCTAGGCGCAATCGTCGGTGTGATCGTCATGCTGTATGCCTATGTGTTTCCTCACCTCGTGCCGCATGGCTTGACCTTCGTGAAGTGAACTTCGCGTGAGCTACTCCGTTTTTCTCAAGTTCTTCTTCCTTGCTTTGCGTTCTTCGTGTCGACTTCGCAGAGGAGTCGCAAAAGTGCGCAAAAGCAAGCCTTTAGCATGACCATCCGGATCCAATGATCAGCGCGCATTTCCTGATAATCTTCCAAGAGACACTCAGGAGACCGCAAGCTATTGCCGCCGATCATCAACGCCCAGGGAATCTCGAAGGCCTTTGGAGCCAACCCGCTCTTCCAGAATGTTTCTTTCACGGTCACCGAAGGCGACCGCATCGGACTGATCGGCCCAAATGGCTCGGGCAAGTCCACCTTGCTGCGAATTCTGGCTGCCGAAGAAACTCCCGATGACGGAGAGATAGCCTTCCGAAAGCGCCTTCGAGTCAGTTACGTGGAGCAGGACTCGACCTTCCCATCCGGATCGACGGTTCGTTCGGTGACCGAAAACGCCATGGAACGCGCCAAGGTTCACCAGACCGAACGCGGTACACGCTTCGCTGAAACCCTGGGTCGCGCCGGTTTCGAAAACCTCGAAGCTGAGGCCGCCGCGCTCTCCGGAGGCTGGCAGAAGCGTCTGGCCATCGTCGAGGCACTGGTGCAGGCGCCGGATCTGCTGTTGCTCGACGAACCCACAAATCATCTGGATCTCGCGGGCATCGAGTGGCTCGAAGGCTTGCTCGAGGAAGCCGCATTCGCCAGTGTGATCGTCAGCCACGACCGTTATTTTCTGGAAAATGTCGCCACCGACATGGCTGAACTGAGCCGGGTCTATCCGGATGGCGTGCTCCGTGTGCGCGGAAGCTACAGCACTTTCCTGGAGAAGAAAGAAGAATTTCTGCACGCCCAATCCAAGCGTCAGGAAGCGCTGGAGAATCTGGTTCACAACGAAATTGAATGGCTGCGCCGCGGAGCCAAAGCCCGCACCCGGAAGTCGAAAGCACGCATAGGCAAAGCCAATGAGTTGATGGGAGATCTGGCCGACCTGAACGCCAGAACCAGAACTGCCACGGCGCAAATCGATTTTTCGGTCACCGATCGCAAGACCAAGCGCTTGATTGAACTGGAAGACATTACCTACAGCATCCCGGCTGCCAACGGGGAAAATCGGACCCTCTTCGACAAACTCAACTTCGTCGTCACTGCCGGTATGCGGGTAGGCCTGGTAGGCCCGAATGGCAGCGGCAAGACCACGCTGCTGCGGCTTTTGCGCGGAGAGCTAACCCCGCGAAGTGGTGAAATTCGCCGGGCCGAGTGGCTGCGTATCGTCTACTTCGATCAGACCCGCGAACTCGATTCCAACGTCACACTGCGCCGCGCGCTGGCTCCGGAAGGCGATTCGGTCATTTATCAGGACCGCGTCATTCACGTGGCCTCGTGGGCGGCAAGATTTCTGTTCACCGGCGAGCAACTTAACCAGCCGGTGGAACGGCTCTCCGGAGGCGAACGGGCGCGCGTCCTGATCGCTCAACTCATGCTCCAACCAGCCGACGTGCTCTTGCTGGACGAACCCACCAATGATCTCGACATCCCCACCCTTGAAATACTGGAGGAGAGTCTGCTGGAGTTTCGCGGTTCGCTGGTTCTGGTTACGCACGATCGCTACATGCTCGATCGCGTCTCCACGGTTGTGCTTGGCCTCGATGGACAAGGAGGCGCCGAGAGTTTCGCCGACTACTCGCAGTGGGAAGCCTGGCAGGCAGAACCCGCAAAAATCTAAGTCGCCGTCAGTGCCGCGGGCTGCGTCTTCGGCGGGCACGCCCGCCAAAACCAGGCTCTCCTATCTGGAGGCACGCGAATACGCCAGCATTGAAGAACGGGTCGCCGCCGCCGAGGAGGTGCTGCAAGCCAAGCGCGTCCAACTCGAAGATCCGGCAATTGCCAGCGATGGCCCGCGTCTGGTGACCGCCCACAAAGAAATGGACGAGGCGCAAGCCAAGGTTGACGAGCTTTACCGGCGTTGGAGCGAGCTGGAAAAAAAGAAGGGATGAAGAAGGCAGAAACAGCACTTAGCACTTAGCATTTAGTCAAACCACAAAGCCGCATATCGCTGTAGAGACGTAGCTTGCTGCGTCTCCGCCAAGAACCAGCGCCCCCAAACCAATTGTCAAATGCTAATTGCTAATCGCCAATTGCCGTCTTCCGCACCAACGCAAACGCAATAATCGTCTCCCCGCACTCGCCTGTCGTTTTCTGTAATTCTTCCACCAACGCTGCTTCTAGATTGTCCGGATCTGGATGCATCTCATGAGCAGCCACTTCTTCTTCGGATGCCCCGTCAAAGCACAACTCGCAGTGTCCCAGGTCGCCATCAGTCTTCATTGCAGGACCGAAGGTGCGACAGATCACCGGTCGGTATTCGTAAAGCTCACACTTGCCAGTTTCAGGATCGAGAGCCGGACAGGCTTCGGCGTTGGCGAAGTCATCCCACCGTTTTGCCGCTTCGTCCGTATCATCTTCGTCGAGTACTCCTGAGACGGGGTCGCCTGGGTAGTCCTCCGAAAGTCTCGCGACCGTATCGAGAGCGCGGCGGCGGACACGCTCCGCCCGCGCCGGATCGTGGGTCTCCAGTCCCGCCAGTCCCTTGCGCAGTCGAATCGCGTCCAGCTGACTGATGGCAAATACGCCGTGACAGCACTGCGAGCATCCAGGCTTGCATGCGAGCCACTTACTGCTTTTCTGAAATGCATCAGCCAGCGCAGTGTTTACGATCTGTATTAATTCCTGATCTCGGGGAGGAAGTTGGTGGCAGGGCATGTCAAAGGATAAACGTTTGTAAGCATAAACTATGAATGACCTGGCGTCACCGGGCGCAACCCCGAGGTCACTTTCGTTACCCGTCCCGACATGCCTGATCAATCTCGGCTCGTGATATTCTTAGTACAGAGGCTGCGCACCCGCCCTTTGGGCAATTTCCCCGCAGTTCCCGTAAAAACATGATTTCAGTAAGCAATGTGTCCATGCGCTACGGCGCCAAAGTTCTGTTTGACGAAGTATCCACGGCGTTTACGCCGGGGAAGCGCTATGGCCTGACTGGACCAAATGGTGCCGGAAAATCAACCTTTATGAATCTTCTGACCGGCGAACTCGAGCCTCAGAAGGGAACTGTGGTTCGCCCGCGAAAGCTGGGCGTGTTGAGCCAGGATCAGTTTGCATTCGACAAATATCGCGTGCTCGATACCGTCATTATGGGCAACAAGCGCCTGTGGGCGGCCATGGAAGAGCGCGACAAGATTTATTCCAAGCCGGAGATGACCGACGCGGACGGTATGAAGCTGGGTGAACTGGAAGGCGTTGTAGGCGAGGAAGACGGCTACAGCGCGGAGAGTGACGCGGCCATCCTGCTCGAAGGTCTCGATATTCCCGACGCGCTGCACGAACGAAAAATGGGTGAACTGCAAGGCGGACAAAAAGTTCGCGTGCTGCTGGCTCAGGCTCTCTTCGGACATCCCCAGGCTCTTCTGCTCGACGAACCCACCAACTATCTGGATCTGGACTCAATCCACTGGTTGCAGGGTTTTCTGAATCAGTATGACGGCGTTGTGATCGTGATCTCGCACGATCGTCATTTTCTGAACCGGGTCTGCACCCACATCGCCGACATCGATTACGAAACCATCATCACCTATACCGGCACCTACGACGACATGGTGGTGGCCAAGACCCAGATTCGTTCACAGATCGAATCGCAGAACGCGCAACGCGAAAAGAAGATTTCGCAGCTTAACGAGTTTATTGCGCGCTTCTCCGCCGGCACCCGCTCCAGCCAGGTGCAGTCGCGGCGCAAGGAAGTGGAGCGTTTGCAGGTCACCGAGTTGGCGCGATCAAACATTCAGCGACCTTATTTGAAGTTCGATCAGAAGCGTCCTTCGGGCAAGCACCTTCTCGAGCTCGAAGGTGTAACCAAATCCTACGACGACACCGAAGTGATTCGCATCTTTACCGCGAGCATCGTCCGGGGAGAGAAGATCGCGCTGATGGGCCGCAATGGCGCCGGCAAGACGACGCTGTTAAATGCCCTGCTGGCCAATTCACCCACCATTCCCGAGGGCGAGCTGCGCAAGACCAGCGGCTACGACGGACCGTTTCTAACCGGCGGGAAAGTCATCTGGGGACACGAAGCCGCGGTCGGTTACTTCGCTCAGGATCACAAAGCGCTGATCCAGCCCGGCATGACTGCCTTCGAATGGCTTCATCAATGGGATCCAGGAGCATCGCACGAAGAAATCCGCGGTCTGCTCGGGCAGATGCTGTTTCCGCGTGAGGATGGCGACAAACGTACGGAGGTTCTTTCGGGCGGAGAAGCCGCGCGTCTTCTTTTCTGCAAACTGATGTTGCAGAAGCCCAACGTGCTGGTATTCGACGAACCCACCAACCACCTGGACCTTGAATCTATCAATGCGCTCAACATTGCGCTCCAGCGCTATCAGGGAACTGTGCTTCTGGTCACCCATGACGAGGACTTGATCGATGAAGTGGCGACTCGCATCTGGCACTTCGAAGGCAGTCACCAGATCACCGACTTCAAGGGCGTCTACGAGGAATACCAGGCGGCGGTGGTCTAATAGCCATCGCGGTTTTCGAAGGCTTTTCGTTTTTGACAGCGCCTTCTCGGTCGTACGGCTTCGTCCGATGATTGTCGTCTCGTATTCCACCTCGTAACGTGCTTGTCCCTTTTCCCTTCCAGCCCTGGGTCCTGTAGCTATAATTTTTCCGGGCTTGTGCTTCCGGGCTTGTGCTGAAGAGGAAAGCATCATGAACGCCTTTGATCTGTCTATCTTGTCTTTCCTTAATCGTTTTGCCCACCGTAATCGTTTTGCCCACCGTTCACTCAGCTTCGACCAGGCGGTAGTTTTTCTCAGTGACGCCAACCTGCTCAAGGGTGGCGTGATCGCCGGGATGATCTGGTGGATCTGGTTCGATCGGGAGAATGTTCAGCGGAAGCGTGAAGCCTTGCCTGCAGGCTTGATGGCCTGCGTTCCAGCTCTGTCATCGTCAAGATTCTGGCCAGGCTGATGTTTCGGGTCAGGCCCTTGAATGAACTGCGATTGCTGTCGATCGTCCACTACGGCATGGACAACTCCAACTGGAAGCAATTGAGTTCTTTCCCCAGCGACCATGCCGCCTTGTTTTTCACGCTGGCGGTGGGGATTTACTTTGCCTCCCGGCGGGCCGGATGGTTTTGCTTCATTTATTATTCCCTGCAGTTTATTTGCCTGCCCCCGCGTTTACCTGGGAGAGCACTATTCGACGGACATCGTCGCGGGTGCGGCAATCGGGATGGTCCCCGGCGTGGCTGGCCAATCTACCCGGCATCCGAGAGCCGCTCACCGGTTGGGCTCTGCGATGGATGGACTCAAATCCATCGCAGTTTTATTGTTTTGCCTTCATTGTCACCTATCAAGTCGCGGAGCTCTTCGACCCCGCCCTTAAGTTGTTGCGTTTCATCATTTTTCATCGTATCGGCTGAACCCCCGATTAGTAGAATCCCGAGCAACTTTCCTCTAATCCAGTCATCTGATAGGTTGACACTTCCTAAGCCGGGGGTCCCATGGCCCGGGCCTCGGCCAGATTCACCACTATCAACCGCGAGGAGGATTGCCAAATGCTGGCTGCGCAAGACGGCGTCACTCTCCAGCATCAACTGGTTGCACGGCTTGAGCAAGCTCGGGGTCAGACCGATCAGCTTTTCAGCCTGGTTAAGCCCGAATTCCTCTATCAGCGTCCCATTCCGGAGCGGCACCGAATCATATTTTATGTAGGGCATCTGGAGGCGTTTGACTGGAATCTGCTCCGGGAGCGGGTGTTCGGCCAAACCAGTTTCCATTCAGAATTTGATCAGTTGTTCGCGTTCGGAATCGATCCGGTTGATGGAGGATTGCCCACTGACCAGCCTTCCGATTGGCCTTCACTCGCGCAGGTGCGTGACTATGTAACCCGCGCCCGCCAGGCGATTGACGAGGGATTGGCCAGTGCGCCGTCTCGTTCTCCCGAAGAAATTTCTCCGAATTTGTTGTTGAACGTGGCCATCGAACACCGCCTCATGCATGCGGAGACGCTTGCCTACATGCTGCACCAGTTGCCGCAACACCACAAAGTCAGTCGGCCCGAGCTGAGCGAACTGAATGTACGACCGGTCACTCCGGGCATGGTGGAAATTCCCCCAGGGGTGGCAACGCTTGGTCTTCCCCGGAATCACGGTGATGAACTTGCTTTTGGTTGGGACAACGAGTTCGAACTGCACAGAGTCGAGGTGCCCGCGTTTGCAATCGATCAGTACGAAGTGACCAACCGCGAATATCTCCAGTTCATGAATGATGCAGGGTACGAGAACCAGGCGCTTTGGAGCGAGTCCGACTGGAAGTGGAAGACCGAACAAAATATCTCGCATCCGGTGTTCTGGGGTCAGATAAACGGCGAGTGGCAGTACCGGACCATGTTTGAGAATGTGTTACTGCCGCTGGACTGGCCGGTCTACGTCAGCCAGGCTGAAGCCAGCGCCTACGCGCGTTGGGCAGGGAAGGCCTTGCCCAACGAGGCGCAGTGGCATCGTGCCGCATACGGCACGCCGGAAGGCTCAGAACGCCAGTTCCCCTGGGGCGCGGAAACTCCCGGTCGCCGCTTCGGCAATTTTGATTTTGAGCGTTGGGATCCAACGCCGGTCGGCGCCTTTCCTGATGGGCAGAGCGCCTTCGGAGTCGCTGATCTTATCGGCAACGGATGGGAGTGGACATCGACTCCGTTTGCTCCTTTTACCGGCTTTAAGCCCTTCGAATTCTATCCCGGATATTCCGCCAACTTCTTCGACGGAGCTCATTACGTTATGAAGGGTGGCAGTGCCCGCACCGCCGCGTGCATGCTTCGCCGTTCTTTTCGCAATTGGTTCCAGCCGCACTATCAATACGTTTACGCGGGATTCCGCTGCGTGAGGAGCTAGATGAATCATCAAAAGGGACATTTCATGCTGACCCACGCCATTACCGCCGACCCAGTGCTGGAATTCGCCGCGGACGTGCGCGCCGGACTCACCCGGAGCGGGCAAAAAGAACTGCTTTCCAAGTATCTGTATGACGATGTGGGATCGGCCTTGTTCGAAGTCATCAGCGTTTTGCCGCAGTACGGGCTGACCCGTGCCGACGAACGTTTGCTGCAGCGTCACGCACAGGCCATCGCGGACCAGGTTTCAGGTCCCGTGGCTGTCGCGGAACTGGGCAGTGGAAGCGGCAAGAAGACTCGCTGGATTTTGAAAGCGCTGTGCCGCAGCCAGCATATTTCTTATTTTCCGATCGAGATCTCCCCCACCGCGCTGGCCATGTGTGAGCGCGAACTGGGCGACATTGAGAGCATGAGTATCGTGGGCTTCGAGCGCGAGTATCTGGACGGCCTGCTTGAGGTAGCGGCGCGGCGTCGCGAGGGCCAGAACCTGCTGGTGCTTTTTCTGGGAAGCACCATCGGAAACTTTGACCGCCCGGCAGCTTCCGGGTTTCTCCGAAAATTGCGACGCATCCTTCAGCCCGGTGATTCGCTGCTGTTGGGCACGGACCTCGAAAAGCCCATTCCGCAGCTCCTTGCCGCTTACGATGATCCGCTCGGGGTGACTTCAGCCTTTAATCTGAACCTTTTGGCTCGCATCAATCGCGAGCTTGACGCCGATTTCGTTCTGGAGCAGTTCAGGCACCAGGCCAGGTTCAATCCCGTCGCGCGCAGCGTGGAAATGCACTTGCAGTCCCGAAAGAATCAAAGCGTGAACATTCCCCGCGCAGGATTAACCGTTTCATTCTCTGAGGGAGAAACGATCTGGACCGAGAGCAGCCACAAGTTCGGCCGTTCGGAACCGCTGCAACTTGCCAAGGATGCGGGTTTCGTCTGCAAAGCACAATGGATCGATCACGAGTGGCCCTTCGCGGAGAATCTGTTTGTAGCGGTCTAAGTCGTCGCTCGTTAATTCGTTTCTCCGTACCCATTCATGGCGTCATGCTGGGCTTGCGAAGCATCTTGCGCGGAGCGGATACGCAGTTTGGCGGCGCCGACGGCGGTGCGCACAGGATCCTTGGGGCCTATCTGCATTTATTTTCAAATCAAGGCACTACCCACCTCAGTCGTGCCACTTGAAATCGCCGAGCGACGTGGCTTCAGCCACCGAGGTTCGCTTTGTGCCGAGCGAATGAGATTGCTTCCCGAGGCAGGGGTTAAACTGCTAAGAATGGAACCGAGCTGAAGAAAGCAGTCCCCAGTGGCTAAAGCCACTCACATGTTTAACGCTCTTTCGGCACGACTTGAAGTCGTGCCCCTCCCGAACCGCGAATCCCGAACCTGTAAATCAGGACCCTCTAATCCCGGATCCCGCAAGCCTGAGTTTCCTCCATCACCCCAGCCACTGTGGATTTTGGAATGTCCCGTCGAAATTGTGCGTGGTCTTGTAGAGTTCGTACTCACCCTTGGCCGCGGATGATGCTGTCTTCGCGAGCAACTGAGAGACTTCTGCCGAGGCCATTTGCTTGAAAGAGCGTGCCGCATCGATTGCCTGCTGCAAAATACTCATTGACTCGCATCCGGTGATCACCACGCTGGTCGGCAGGCTCATGGCATAGTGCAGACACTCCACCGGAGTCGCTGCCTTGCTGTTGAGGATAATTGCATCCCCCATCGGTTTCATCCCCAGTACACCGATCCCGTGCTTTACCAGCACTGGCAGAACTTTCTTCTCGAAACTGTTGTAGTGAGCGTCCATTACGTTGAGCGGCATCTGCACCGCGTCAAAGGTGAACTGGTGCGCGAAGGCAGTCTCCAGCATCTTGAGATGAATGTCCGGACTCTTGTGCCCGGTAAAACCGATATATCGAACCTTGCCCTGCTTCTTCGCTTCCAGCACTGCCTCCATGCCACCTCCGGGTCCCAGGATCCGCGCCGGATCGGTTTCTCGAATTACTTCGTGAAACTGCAGCAGATCAATGTGATCGGTTTGCAGGCGGCGGAGAGATTCTTCCAGTTGCTGAGTTGCGGCCTGGTTTGTCTGGCCGTCAATCTTGGTCATCAGGAAGGCCTTCTTACGGTAGCCGTCCAGCAGAGCCTTGCCCATGCGGATTTCGCTCTGCCCGCCGTTGTAGTCCCAACAGTTGTCGAGAAAATTGATGCCGTTGTCGAGCGCTGTCCGCACAATGCGAATACTCAGTTGCTCATCCTTGGGCTGGCCAATGTGGTATCCGCCGAGTCCGACAATGGAGACCTTCTCGCCTGAGCGGCCGAGGGTTCGGAAGGGCAGGGTTCCAGAGGAAGACGAGTCTGACCCGAGCGCGACCTTGTCGCTCAGGGAAGTTGCAACGGAAGCAGCCGCAGCGGTTTTGATAAATTTTCTGCGATCCATGGGAGTGCTCCTGTCTTGTTCAAGCTCGAAAGGGAGTCTGTAAACAGGGTTCTTCACCGACGAGTATACCGCTGGATCTATATCCAGCGTCTACGCCTCATGAAGCTGTAGATCTTCGCGGCTGGAACTATCACTGGGATCGCGTACCAGTACTGCGTTCGGACGAAATTGCTGCCAAGCTTCTCTCCCCAGCGATCCGCTACATCCTCTTTTCTCAGAGTGTTCAGGCCGAATGGTAAGCTGAATGTGATGGCCAACTTCGTGAAAGGGGCAAGGCCAATACAGAGATCCTGCCAGGGAGGAATTAACAGAATTTTTCTGTTCAACCGGGACAGAATTTTGTCCATGCGGAGCTCGATATAAGGCAGCTGGCTCTCGGACTTGGGGTGATAACGGCCAAGCACGCGCATCTTATCGTGTCTTCGCGCCCGAGATCTTGGCCTGCTAAGCCGATCCCGTCGTGAGAGCCCCGACGTGTTGGTCAAGACAATACAGTCCACGCCTTGAAGATATTGGTCAGGTACAGAATTCAGCAACCGTCGAGCAACTCTCGTTGCATCGATCGGAGGTTGGTAATCCTTGTAAGCTTCTGTGGTAAATTCAATTTTTGCCATGAAAGATATCGCCTCCTGGGCCCTGAATACCGCCGCGTTGCGTGGCGCATCCTACGCGGACACTCGCATTGCCGACGATCGTCACCGCTCGCTCTCCACCAAGAACGGCAAAGTCGGAAGCGCCTCGGTTTCAGAGTCATTTGGCTTTGGCGTGCGCGTGATCGCCGATGGGGCATGGGGATTTGCCGCGTCCGACGATATGACAAAGTCGGCTGTAGAAGCCACGGCTGTGCGTGCGGTAGAAATTGCGAGGGCTTCTGCCCGGGTGAAGCAACGCGACATCCAGATGGCTCCGGAGAATGCGGCCACCGCCGAGTGGACCTCGCCATTTCAAATTGATCCGTTCACCACCTCAGTCGAGCAGAACATCGAGTTGCTGCTGAAGATCGATTCGGAATTGCGCTCCGTGCAGGGCGTGACCCTGGCTGAGACCAACATGAATTTCAGGCGGGAAGAGCAATGGTTCTTCTCTTCCGAAGGGGCCAACATCCATCAGACGAAGTACACCACGGGTGTGGGCTATGCGGCACACGCTTTTGCCGGAAGCGAAATCCAGAAACGGTCGTATCCCAACTCGTATGGAGGGCAGTGGCAAAATAAAGGCTACGAGCTGGTAGAAGAATTAAAGCTGGTCGAGAACGCCCGCCGGGTGGGCGAAGAAGCAGTCGCGCTGCTGACGGCAGATCAGTGTCCTGAAGGTGTCTTCAACATCATCCTCGATAGTTCGCAGCTTGGGTTGCAGATTCACGAGTCGGTCGGACATCCCATCGAACTCGACCGCGTGCTGGGGATGGAAGCCAATTTCGCCGGCACGTCGTTTCTCACATTAGACAAGCTGCGCACTCTGAGATACGGCAGCGATCTCGTGAACATCGTCGCCGATGCGCGCCAGGAGCACGGACCGGGCCTCGGAACATTCGCGTTCGACGAAGAAGGCGTTCCCGCGCAATGCACACCTATCATCACCAACGGCCTTTTTAGCGGATATCTGAGTTCGCGCGAGACGGCTCACACCATCGGCGCCCGGCGCTCGGGCGGAACTCTGCGGGCCGAGGGCTGGAACCGGCTGCCCATTATCCGCATGACCAACATCAGCATTCTGCCCGGCGAAAAGCCGCTCACCCGGGACCAGTTAATCGCATCAACCGGCGACGGCATTTACATGGAGACGAACCGCTCTTGGTCAATTGACGACAAACGCTACAACTTCCAGTTCGGCTGCGAAGCAGGTTGGGAGATCAAGAACGGCAAGCGCGTACGCCTGCTCAAGAACCCATCCTATTCTGGAATCACCACCAACTTCTGGAACTCAATGGACGCAATCTGCTCTCGCGATGAGTGGACACTGTGGGGTACGCCCCACTGCGGCAAAGGCCAGCCACAACAGGTAATGGGCACAGGACACGGCGCCGCGCCCGCAAGGTTTCGCAATGTGAAGGTGGGGACCGCGTACAAGGGGAACTAGTGCCGATGCCAAAACATCCCCTGCATCATTGTCATCCTGAGCGAAGCTTGCCCGTTCGCTCACGAACGGGCGACAAGTCGAAGGATCTCTACCCTTGCGATGTCGTATGCTGCGGTTGGATTTCCTGTCCGCTCGGTAGCCCTTTGCAGCCTAAATGCTGAGTGCTGAATGCTAACCCAAAACCAAGCCGCCGAAATCTTCAACCGCATCAAGCGGCACTCCACCGCTGACGAAGTGGAACTCCTCTGCTATGGCGGCAAGAGCGCCCTGACCCGGTTCGCCAACAACATCATTCATCAGAATGTGGCTGAGGAAAATTATTTAGTTTCCGTGCGCACCGTATTTGGCGGACGCACCGCGCGAGCGACCACCAATAAACTCGACGATGAAAGCTTGAAGCGGGTGGTGCAGGCGTCTGAGAGTCTGGCAAAGGTTCAACATCCTGACCCCGATTTGCTACCGATGCCCGATGCGAGCGAGAGCGCGCGCGTCACACGTGCCTTTCCCAGCCGTCATTTCGCTGAAACTGCCGCCCTCACTCCCGAGTTGCGCGCCGAGGGCGTGAAGAAGATTGTGAGCGTGGCCGATCGTCACAAACTCACCACCGCAGGAATCTTTTCATCCGCGGAATGGGTTGAGGGCATATTCAATTCGCGCGGACTCAGCAACTGGCATACCCATACTTCTTCGGAGATTTCCATCACCATGCTGGCAGGCGATTCTTCAGGATGGCAGAAGGCCAACTATCCCGATGTGAGCCAGCAGGATCCGGCCACCCTGGCCGAGACTGCGGCGCGCAAGACGATCGAATCCGCCGCGCCTCGCGAGATTCCGCCTGGCAAGTACACCGTGATTCTGGAGCCGCCGGCTGTCCTCGATATGGTGGGCTTCATGTTTTTTGACTTCGGCGGGCTCTCAATTCTGGATCAGCGTTCATTTCTGAACAATCGCGTCGGTTCACAAATCTTCGGACCCAACATCAACGTCTGGGATGACGCCGCTCACCTACTGCAGGCAGGTTCGCCATTCGATGGTGAGGGCATGCCCCGTCAGCGTGTGCAACTCATCGAAAATGGCGTGGTCAAGCGACTGGTGTACGCGCGCGCCACCGCCGAGAAGGTGAAGCACTCCGAATTCGCCAACAAAGTTGGTCCGGTGGAAGCCACAGGCCACGGATTCTCCCTGCCCAACGAAATGGGAGAGGCTCCGATGAACATTGTGTTCGGCGCTCCCGCCGATCCTGAAACGGTCGACCAGATGATCGCTTCCACCGAACGCGGCGTGCTGGTGACGCGCCTGTGGTACATCCGCGAGGTTGATCCCTATGAAAAAATTCTCACCGGCATGACCCGGGACGGTACCTTCTACGTTGAAGACGGCAAGGTTCGTCACGGCATTTTGAACTTCCGCTTCAATGAGAGCCTGCTGCACATGCTCTCAAATGTGGAGGCCATGGGATCGCCGGTGCGAGCCAGCGGCGAGGAGGCTTTCGATATGGTAGCGCCCCCCATGAAAGTAAAAGATTTCAATTTCACCGAAGTGACTAAGTTTTAAGCACTCGGCACTCAGCAATCAGTTCTGCCGCTGTTTATCGGCATCAGCTCTATCATTTAATGACCTCGGGTGCAGAAAGCCACAAATTCTGCATGGGGCCGAATGCTGAATGCTGAATGCTGATTGCCGGCACCCGAAATTCCTTGCTTCCAGTAACCCCATTCTTCCCGCAATTCCATGACCCACAAGACTTTACCCCTACTAGTTCCATCCCTTCGGTAACTTTTGCAAGCTGGTTCGCGGGTGTAATCTGCGACTCGTAATGGCCAATTATGGGCAATTTGCGGAGGGCGGTAATTCCGGCGCTGCAGCCGGGGACGCTCGGCAGAAAGACTCGTCGCTAACTCCCGCCGAGACCGGTAAAACGGAAGGCGCGCAGAGAAAAGCGGTCAGCGTGCACTATCCGGATATGCAAAGCGCGGTGCGTTTTCCCATCAAACTGCCGGTTGCGTTGAAATCGAAGGCGGGCGACAACCACGCCGAGACGCAAAACATTTCCGCTAATGGCGTTCTTTTTCAGGTGGATTCGGAAATGCCCATTGGCTCACTGGTTGATTTCACCATTTCGTTGCCCGCCGACGTGGTGGGAGCCGAGACTGACGTGCAGATCGATTGCCGCGGCCGGGTAGTGCGCAATTTTGAAGAAAATGGCCGCCGCCGAGTTGGCGTGGTCATCGATGAATACCGTTTTGAACGCCGGTAAGTAAGGAAAGAAATGGCCAGTCCTGCCACCAGTTTGGAGACGCCCGTGGAACAGCCGCACGAAAGCGACGGCCAGTTCATCCGCGTAATTGTCGCGGACTCGCAAGCTATCTTCCGCGCCGGCCTGAGAAAGATATTCGCTCTCGAGGACGACATTCGCGTGGTGGGGCAGTCGGAGACCATTTCTCAAACTCTCTCTGCCGCCAAGAAATTTTCCGCCGACATTCTGATTTTTGAAGCGTGCGCTCGCACCCAATCCGGTGGAGGCGGTTGCCGATCTGATCCGTCAAACCCCCAATCTCCGGCTGGTGGTGGTGATTCCCGAACCTGACGAAGAATTGACACTCGAACTATTGCGCCGGGGAGCGCACGGAATTGTCTCCCGCGAAGTGGAGCCCGAGCTACTAGTGGATTGCCTGCGTAAAGTTTCCGAAGGCCATCCCTGGCTCGACAGCCGTGGCATGCAGTGGGTGCTGGAAGCCTACCGCAGCCAGGGCGTGCGTCCCACGTCGCAGAGGCCCAAGGTGCAGTTGACGCCGAAGGAATCGCTCATCGTTTCCTGCGTCACCCAGGGCATGAAAAACAAGGAAATTGCTCTCCGCGTTGGCACCACCGAACAGGTGGTCAAAAATTATCTGCGCAAGGTGTATGACAAGTTGGGCGTCGCCGACCGCCTTGAGCTCGCACTGTTCTGCCTGCACAACCGCGTTCTCGATGGCGCCGCGAAAGTTCCAGCCGAATCCGCACCATCCTCCGGAAACGGTAGCGCTCCGGAGTTGTCACGCGCAGCATTAGAAACCTCAACAAAACCTTCCTAATCACTGAACGAAAAAGCACCTCACGGAATACTAGTTCCTGAGAAACCATCTGCCTCGACAAGACGGCAGAGACTTGACCTGGAACTGACGTCCCCGTTTGGTGTCATGCTGACCTTGCAAAGCATCTTGCGGGTTGCACACGGACGTCGTGGCAGATGTGGCGATGCGTACAAAGATCCTTCGGGACGAAAGTCCTTCAGAATGACTCCGCCAAGTATCGAATTAAAATTAAGCACTATCGACAAGACTACGAGGTTGCGGTTTCCGCACCTTGAGCCATAGAATCAAAGAGCAGGCGTGGGACGTTCCATCCCACGCTTCCCGCAACAAAACCTGCCTCAGGAGAGATGGCCGAGTGGCTGAAGGCGCACGCTTGGAAAGCCGCGCTGCGCTTGACTCGTCAGGCTTCCGCTAAAATCAACAGTGACAACACGTTCACTTCAGGCTGCGGAGTGTATCACAGCCAAAGCGTGCGACCAATCCCACCCGCTGAAAGTTTTTTTCCGATGCTGTGAGGATGACGCCGTTGTCGCCTGCGAACTTATTGCGTGATGTTGTCGTGCCGATGTTGGAGAAGGCGGACTCGGAACCGAAAATAGAAAAATTCTGAAATTTTGGAAAAGGCATGTCGATTCCGAGGGCATCTTGTTCTGAACATGCGTTCTCAGATTTCCCCAGAATCCAGAATCACGTTCGCCCTGCATGCTCCTCTGCCTCGCGGCGGGCGCGGAGGAACTCCATACTCGGGTGGGGTCGGCGCCGGACGCCCATATGCAGGAACTCTAAGGAATGCTTTTAGGGGCTCCTTTTCGATGTCCAGATTTCCTCAAACTTTCTTTCCGGCGTTCGGGCAGTAAGCCCGTACATTGACTTACCTGACCGCACGCCATAGCATTCCCGCAAATGATCGGTCAAACCATTTCGCACTACCGCATTGTGGAGAAGCTGGGCGGTGGGGGGATGGGTGTTGTCTACAAGGCCGAGGACATAAAGCTCCACCGCTTCGTAGCCTTGAAATTCTTGCCCGACGAAGTAGCCAAAGACCCCCAAGCTCTGGCCCGCTTTCAACGCGAAGCGCAGGCCGCATCGGCTCTCAACCATCCCAACATCTGCACGATTCACGAGATCGACGAACAGAACGGCCAAGCGTTCATCGCCATGGAGTTTCTGGATGGTGTGACGCTGAAGCACCGCATTGCGGGGCGTCCGCTGGAAACGGAAGTTCTTCTCCCTATCGCCATCGAGATCGCCGATGCCTTGGACGCAGCGCACGCGGCGGGTATCGTGCATCGCGATGTCAAGCCGGCGAATATCTTCATTACCAAGCGCGGGCATGCAAAGATTCTGGACTTTGGCCTGGCTAAAAGGGCATGGGTATCAGGCAACGCGGCGGAGCCTAACGCAACCGGGCAACCTACCGCCACGGTGGACGCACACCTGACCAGTCCGGGGACAACTCTAGGCACGGTGGCTTACATGTCGCCGGAGCAGGTACGGGCCAAGGAACTTGACACTCGAACCGATCTATTCTCATTGGGTGCGGTCCTCTATGAGATGGCTACGGGCAAGCTGGCGTTCGATGGCGGAAGCACGGGCGTCGTGTTCGAAGCTATCCTGAACCGCACTCCTGCCCCGGCGTCGCAACTGAACCCTCAGCTTTCTCCAAGGCTGGACGACATCATCGGCAAAGCGCTGGAAAAGGATCGTAGTCTTCGCTACCAAAATTCCACAGACATCCGCACCGACTTGCAACGGCTGAAGCGAGACACAGAATCTGGACCCGCAAATACCGGGCGGGACGTTCCCTACGGGGCTCCTGAATCCGAAACACAGCAAATGGCTATTGGGGTTGCACCGATTTCGGCGGCAGTGCACAAGACAGAGGGAAGAAAAAAATGGTGGGTGGGACTCATCCTAGTAGCGGGTATTGCGCTTGTGATTCTTCCTTTGCGTTTCGTCCTCCCGCTGCCGTCGCCGAGAGTCTCGGGGTATACACAGGTGACCAATGATGGCAAAGTCAAGATCTGGCCCCAATTTGGGGAATATGCCCCATTGGTCACCGACGGCGCACGGGTTTATTTCATAGAATCTCCAGATGTTTCGCCTGCTTTGATGCAGGTTTCCGCGCAGGGCGGCGAGACCTCCGAGATCAAAACAGCCTTCAAAGTGGGACGCATAGCAGACATATCCCCAAACCGCTCCGCGCTCCTGACCCCGGCCTTTGAACCACAAGCAGATGCAGCTTCCCTCTGGGTCTTGCCGCTGCCCACAGGCGCCCCGCGCCGTTTGGGCGGCTTGCAGGGCAACGGTGGAACCTGGTTTCGCGATGGACAGCGGATACTTTTCACCAATTACCATGACCTGTTCGTCGCCAAGAGCGACGGAACCGAGTCCAAAAGGATTGCCTCACTGCCAGGATATCCCTGGTGGCCACGATGGTCACCCGATGGCTCGCGTATTCGCATTTCGGTGTTTGATCCGACGAACCAAACAGACTCGCTCTGGGAGATGCAAGCCGATGGCACACGCCTGCATCCCCTGCTTTCCGGTTGGAACAGCCCTTCCATGGAGTGCTGCGGCAATTGGACCGCAGATGGCCGATATTTCATCTTTCAGTCTACTCACGACGGTAACACGCAGCTCTGGTCAATCTCCGAAGGTGGGTTACTCCGCAAGGCAAGTCGGGAGCCGTCGGAGCTGGCGGCCGGTCCGATGAATTATTTTGTGCCGGTTTCAAGTGTCGATGGAAAGAAGCTTTTCGCAATCGGTTCTCAGGCGCGGGGAGAACTGCAGCGCTACAACCAGCGAAGCCAGCAATTTGAGCCATATATTTCGGGCATCTCGGCGGAAGGTGCGGACTTTTCAAAAGACGGGCAGTGGGTAACTTACAGCTCCTATCCGGAAGGTAGTCTGTGGAGGAGCAAGGTCGACGGAAGCGAGCGGCTTCAACTGACTTTTCCTCCCATGCTCGGCGGTTTGCCCCGTTGGTCTCCCGATGGTAAACAGATCGCGTTCACGGGTGTGCGCCCTGGCGGAGGGTTCAAGACCTACGTCGTTTCGGCCGACGGACGGGCAATGGAACCGCTGACTCCCGATAAGCAGAACGAGGGCGACGTCAACTGGTCTCCCGATGGTAAGTCCCTGGTGTTTTGGTCCTCCGCTTCGTTCCCGATTAATACTTCCGTTCGTATCAAGATCCTTGATCTAAAAACCCGTAAGACATTCGAGGTCCCGGGATCAGAAGGATTATTCTCTCCTCACTGGTCACCCGACGGCGGTCGTATCGCGGCGATGAAAAGCAATGAGCAAAATCTGGTCCTCTATGACTTCAAGACCCAAAAGTGGACAGACCTCACAACCATCGCTGTCGCTTTCCCAAATTGGTCAAAGGATGGAAATTATCTCTATTTTCATTCTTTTGGTAGCGACACATCTCTTTATCGAGTGCGAATCAGCGACCACAGGCTGGAGAAGATCGTCAATCTAAACGGAGTACGGTTAACGATCGGGGTCGTGGGGGCCTGGTGTGGAATTGCTCCCGACGACTCCCCGCTGATCCTGCGCGACGTGGGCTCCCAGGAGATATACGCCCTTGATTTGCAGCTTCCGTGACATCCCCATCCTAAAGGAAGCCAAGGCGGAGTACGCGAAGCTGCAGGCCAGTCCTGATCGTTCTTGCCTTCTCTTCTGTCTCGCGTTCCATAAAGGGTGCTGAATTTTCACGCTCGGCAGCACTGAAACGCAACGACTTGCCGGGCATGTCTCAGCGTTTCACAAAGGGTCGATTCTGGAACGCTTCTGGCCCTTGGATTGGGATTGGAGCATCGACGGTACGCTCATGGACCGGGTGGTGAGTGTAATCGCCTTGATTTCGTCAGTCATGCTTCACGGCATATACCAATGAGATTCTCCCTGAACGGTAAACCTTGTGGCTCAACAGTGTCAGCTTCGCTTGCCTGTAAGGAGGCGCTACCAACGGAACTCCGCCGCCCAACAGTACAGGGATGACGCTTACCTCGACAGTGTCCACACTGCCAGACTGCAAGAAACTGTGAAAGAGTTCGCTACCGCCCATCAGCCATATATCTTTTCCCCCCTCGGTTCGCGACCGTTGCACCCAGTCTCCATTCAATTCGGAGACGACTGTTACTTCTGGGTTCTCTTGCTGTTTCAATGTCCGAGAGAAGACGACGGTTTTAATGCCTGTGAATGCAGCCTCACCAAGTCTCTTTTTTGCAGCCTCGAAAGTTCGCCTACCCATCACTAAAGTGTCGAACTGTGCCCATATAGCCTTGAAATCCACCTCGGGGTCAATCTCGATCCAGTCCGCCTCACCATTTGGGCCAGCTATGTAACCATCTAGACTCATCGCCACGGCATATCGGATTTGTCGCATTGCTTGCGCCCCTCTTTGAATGATGCCCAACTGGCAAAACCCACTCGATGGCGCAGAAATTATAGCCTCGCCCGATGTGCTCGGGTAACTGTTGCTAAATCGCCATCTCTAACAATGTCGGCGGTGTCAATCACTTTTTGAGCACACTACGGCATGCACTCGGGGAAGAGCGCCATTTCGCTCTCGTAGATGGTTTGCGCTTTCCAACCTTGGCTCGCTTCTAATCGTTGGGGTCAGGAACTCAGTCCGACCCATCCATCTCTTCGATCACAATCGCGATCATGATTACTACTTCGAACTCCCCTGCGAAGGGGAGCGGGATGCCCAATCATTACGCCGGTGATTTACTGCACACCATGGCGATTTCCGGGCTCTCCCGCGTGCGAACCGAGCCTTTCAAACTGACCGTAGTCCAGACCCTGACGCCACATCCAGTACAGATGAACCGCCAGCTTTCGGGCCATCGCGACCTTCGCGATCTTCCGTCCTCGGCGCATGGCCAGGTGGAAGAACTTGCTGCGCCACTGCGGTTGACTGCGCACCGTGACCTGGGCCGCTTCCACCAGGAGAAACCGCAGCAGAGCGTTGCCTTGCTTGCTGATGTGTCCCAGCCGTCGCCGATCGCCACTGGACTCTTCCGAAGGAACCAGCCCCGCATAGCTGGCGATTTGCTTGCCGCAGTGAAAGCGTTCTGGAGTTCCAATCACCAACTCGAAGGCCAACGCCGTCAGCACCCCGACTCCGGGATGAGTCATCAGTCGCCGTGCGATTGGCCGCTTCTCAACTTCCTCCTCGAGCGCTCGCGTCAAGTCGTGGATCTTCGGTATCAGCTGGTCGAACAAGTCGAGCAGGTCTCGGCGACGTCGAAGTGCCCATGGAGCGAGCACTAACGATTCCAGCTCACTGCGACCAGCCGGCCGCCACAGCGCTTTCTTGCGCCGCACTCCCTCGTTGAGGGCCACCACATGCAACTGATTCATGATGCGCGTGCGCATCTGCACCAGCCGATGCCGATGCCACAGCAGTTGCCGCAGGTCCCGATTCTCTGCATCCGGGACCCATATCCTCGGAAAACGATCTTCCCTCAGAAGCTTCAACAACAACCGCGCATCCTCGCGATCGGTTTTCTGCTTTCGCACTCGCTTCGTGCGAATCTCCGCTGCATCCCCGATCCACAACTCGAACTGCAACTCGTTCAGCAGACGCTCAAACCAGCGGCTGTGGCCGCTGGCTTCCATCCCTATGCGTACCCTTCGTGCCTGCAGCGCCCTGTAAAACTGCTCGGCTTCCTCGCGGTGAGTCAGTCGCTGTTCGGCGGCCTCACCGGTGTCTGTGTCCACAAATGCAATTTGCTGAAAGCCCGGATGATAGTCACAACCTATAATCAGCATGTTCGGCTCCTTTCCTCCGAGCCCTTTGGTTGGTTTGCGCCTCCAAAGTTTACTCGGGCCTGGGAGCCGACATTGTTATGGAATCATTACACTCAAAACCCCTCAATGAGCGAAATCGCCTTCCATGAGAAGGCCGGTCGGAGTCAAGTCGATTTTTGCGGTTCGTGGAACATCGTTGTTCTCCCGCCGAGTGGCCACTGTCGCCATGCTTCCATCCGCACTCTCGAGGAGCGATTTCATTTCGCTCGGTGCATGTTGGGCGTTCTCGTTTCAGCCGGTGCTGCCATCTGTTTGTCGCCCTGTGGTTCTGCTCTTGCAGAGTGGAACCTGGGCCAGGCGATTAACGCAGTCACCGGAACTCGGCTTTGGCTTTTGTCTTTTCTCTTCCTGGAACGGTTTTGACTTTTGTTTTGTTTTTTTGTTCTACGCGACTGCCGCCACTGTCGTTCGGCTGCTGTTGTGCAACGGTTCGTACGCTTCTCCGCTCACCCACAGGTGATGCAGCAGCACCGCGAGCTTTCTTGCGGTGGCGACGATGGCTCGCTTCTTTCCGCTCTTTCCGCCACGCTCGGCCAGCTTCAGTCCCCAGCGTCGCAGGTCACAGTCGATGCCGAACGGCCCCAGGATGTGCTGCGCTCCCTGCACCAGCAGCGTTCGCAGATAGGGGTCTCCCTCTTTGCTGATATGCAACTGCGGCTCGCTCCGCCCCGAGTTGCGCCGTCCTGGCTGCAATCCCAGATAGCAGCCCACGTCGCGACTTTTACCAAAGCGATGCGGATCTTCCAGCGTCAGCATGTACGTCATCGCGATCAGTGTGCCCACACCCTTCACCTGTTTCAACAGCGCGGTTTGCGGATAATTCTGCTGCGCCAACTGCTCGATGCGCTGGTTGTATTCGCGGATTTGTTCGCTCACCGCTTCGATCCCGGCCAGCAACGGCTCCAGCGCGCGTTGCAGTTCCGGACTCAGTCCCTCCGCTTTCTCCGGATTCATATTGCGCACGTTGCAGCCGCGCAATCTTTCGCCGTAAGACTTCGCCAGCCCGCGTGCCGTATTGACCAGGCCCGTGCGGGCTCGCACCAGGCCGGCGCGCGCTCGAATCATCATCAGATCCGCTTGCGCCTGCGCGCTGCGATGCTTCACCGGATACAGCAACTCCGGATCGATCCGGGCCAGCCGCGCCAGCGTCTGCGCATCCAGGCGATCGTCTTTCTTCCGGCTCTCCCCGATCAGCCGTACCTTGCGCGCATTCGCCACGATCACTTCATGCCCCAACTCGCTGAGCAAGCGACTGATCCAGGGCGAATGCGTCCCGATTTCCAGTGCGATCCGACTGCGCGGCAGCGCGCCGAACACCTCGCCCATAGCCTTGGAAGTCGTACTGACTCGTTGCTCCAACCGTATCTTGCCCGCTTCATCCAACACGCAATACCAGCTCCAGCGATCACCCAGGTCCAATCCGACGGTCAGCTTCTGTGGGGGAAAATTCTTCGCCTGCCTGGTTGCTACGCTGCTAATCTTCTTCATTGCCGGTCTCCTTTATCTCTTGCGCTTTCGAGCGCGTCGATAACTTGGGAGCCTACAGCATCCCGTCGGAGACCGGCCTTCTCATCCCATCTGTTAACAACACCTATGAGCCGGATTTCTGGGCAGGTGTGCTGACGGCAGAATTCACAGTGAGGCTCGCCCCGTAGGACCTCCAACCCCTCCTTCGCGTGGGACTAGCGTTATTTCAGTCGGGGCTGAACATCTTCCGGCCAGATACCTCCGTAATCGTGCCGCCTTGAGTGTTGAAACGTAAGCTCACAATTGACACTGCTACGGATAAATGTGACAAGGGGACGAAGGACATGAGCAAACGTCTGTTGCCAATACTCGGCTTGGTTGCCGCGCTAGGACTGAGCACGCCATCGCTGGCAGATCACGGGGACAAGGACAAACACCAGCACGGAAACAAGCACGATGATCGAGACAATGATCAGGGCTGGGATCGCCGCGACGGATACGAATATCGGGCTTACGATAATCGAGACGAGCGCCCTCCAGGATGGAATCGCGGCAAGAAAACCGGCTGGGGAAATTGCGGACTACCTCCTGGCCAAGCCAAGAAATACGGCTGCCGGACTTATGTGTACGAAGGCCGTCCGCACTACTACTACCAGGATGAGGTTGGGCGAATCATCGTTCGTCGCCCGATCCTTGAGGTTCATGGCAGCGTAGTTATTCACTGACCTATCGGAGGACTTCATGAAAACCCTATTGCTGGCGCTTCTTACCTGTACTTTGCTGCTTCCTGCGTTTGCGGCGAAAGACGAAAAGGAAGAGGATCGCGTCAAGGAATCGGGAGTGGTGCTGAAAGAGATCCTCAACATCCCAGACGACATTCCCCAGGACCTGCTGGACAAAGCAGAATGTGTGCTTGTTCTGCCTTCGGTCAAGAAGGCAGCTTTTGGCATCGGGGGAAGCTATGGTCGGGGAGTCATGATCTGCCGAAGCGGCCTCCACTACACCGGGTCTTGGGGAAGCCCCGCTCTATACGCCTTGGAAGGACTCAACATCGGGTTCCAACTGGGGGGCCAGGCAACGGATTTCGTGCTGCTGGTGATCAATCCCAAGGGAGCCCAGTCACTGCTGACCAGCAAAGTGAAGCTGGGAGCGGACGCATCCGCGGCCGCGGGTCCGAAAGGACGCACCGCTGAGGCGGCTACTGACGTAGTCATGAACGCTGAGATTCTGTCCTATTCGCGATCCAAAGGGTTGTTCGCTGGCATCTCGCTGGAAGGCTCCACCCTGCGCTCCGACGGCGGTGCCAACGAGAAGCTCTACAGGCAGAAGCTCACTGCCAAAGACATCATCCGCGGGGGCAAGGTAAAAGCCCCGCCCTCCGCCAGCGAACTGATCGCCCTGCTGAACAAGAAAACGCCAAAGAACAAATCCGAGCCGAAGTCACTGCAGTAGGATGCAGTATTTAGGGACTGGACTGACTAAGCGGCAGACCATCAGGATTATGCCCGAATAGCCCGTAATTCGCCCAGCGCCGCGATGCTCAGGGCCAGCGACGTCGCGACTTATCGCGTGTAAGCGTAAGCGGATCGCATGCACAGAACATGGTTGGCGTAACATCGTGATTACGCTCATCGACCACTAGGAGGGGGTTTTGAGTGTAAACGCCTTGGTTGCGCCTACCAAGATCAGTCGCTGCGTCTGGCCGCAGGAAGGAGTAGGGGCTACGGCCCCAGTGGGGTCGTCGTTTCCCCTCGCTTTTCAAACGTGAAAAGTTTGGTCAGCAACTGATGCTTGGAGGCCAGAGCACCCAAGCTGTACGCAACCCCGGCGTAAAACGGTGCGGTAACTGAGAATTGTGCCCACACCCGAATAGGGTCGCTGGCAAGTGGATTCTGAAAAGTTGGCGCGACCGTCTGAATGTCGAAGAAATACTTCAGCGCTGTCATCGAACTGCCGTAGAGCACAGACGTAGGGGCGCGGTATTCCAGCATCCTGTACAACAGAACCAACGTCGGCAAAACCCATGCCCAAGTCGCAATCGAATGGCGGCCTTCATGCAGGAGAGTGCGATGAGCATTCGGCAGAAACCGCGCCACGTTGACGTAGCCTGTCAACAGAGCGGGAAGAATCGTCATCAATTCAAAATGCTGCAAGTACCAATCAGGAGGCGGGACGCTAGTAGAAACACTGAATATCGGCGCAACCCACCGGAACCAATGGAACACTAGCCACTGAGAAAGATTAATGGCGCAGGTGTAAACAACTAAGGTATGCAAAATGAACGCAGCAACGTAGCCTAGCGGAGATTTCCTGTCGATTGCGACTGGTTCAGGCGATGCCATAACCAATCGAAAGCTACCACTGGTCTGGCGGGGTTGCAACGAACTTTGCGTGAGAAGAGGTAGCCCGATTTCTCAACTGACGAAAAATCCCCATAACACTCAAAACCCCTCAATGAGCGAAATCGCCTGATTTCAACAGCTACTTGCGAGTTGCCCGAGATTCCAGCCTGCCCCACCCAAGCTTCGTCTGAACTTGGGTGGGAATTTTCGTCACCACCTACATGCTCCCTGCTTCGGTTTCCTGATGGAATGGCGACAACCATTTGCCGCCTTTCTTCTGCCAGATCGACGTGGCGAAAACCTTTCCCCCTTGCTTTTTGCCGTCGCAAGTCGCGTCCTGCGTACCCGTGTAAGTCATGACGACCGTGTCTTTATCGAGCCACATATAGGAGAAATCGGAGAGCGAGAAGCTGTTGACCACACATCTCGCGTCCGTAACACTTTTCACAACCTGTTCCTTGCCCTTGAATACCCCGCCATCGGCGATGCTTATGGGGTCGTTCGTGAGCCACATTACGGCCTGCTTTGCATCATGGTCTTTCCACGCTTGCCAGCCAACTTTTTCATTACTCTCCAGTGTCTTCTCTATGCTTGCATTCGTTTGCGAGAACAACGGGAGTGCGGATAACAGCAGAGCGAAACCAAGTGTCGTTAAAGCGATTCGACGCATACCCCTCCTCTAGTCTTAGTTGTGACGAGGAACTATAGATCGGGCAAGATATCGTGTCAATCACGGCGAGAATTGCGGTAACTGTTGAAATATCGCCATAACACTCAAACCCCCTCAATGAGCGTTATCACCTGTTAGAAATAGTTGGCGTTCGAGCGGATTATCGAATTGCAGACCTTCGTCCTGCTCTGACTCAGTTGCCGCTCGGTGCGCTAGGTGAAGTGATGTTCGCATGGCTATTGCTGCGCGTATTGCTCAACTCATCGAGATTGCTCCTTTGCGGGAGTCGTACCGCGAGGAGATGAAATGCCAGATCATTCATGATTCGATCCATGGACGACCCGGCTGGACTCGGGAGTACGCGCTGGAACTGAACGGCACCGATGTGGGCTACGGATCGGTGGCGATGGCCGGACCTTGGCGTGAAAGCCACGCCCTATATGAGTTCTACGTGCAACCTGCACATCGAATGCGAACGTTCGACCTATTCGCGAGCTTGTTGGCTGTCTGTGACGCCAAGATTATTGAGACGCAGACCAACGACCGCCTGCTTACCACGATGCTGCACACGTTCACGACGAATCTGCGTGCCGAAAAGATTTTGTTCGAGGATGGTTTTGAGACCTCTTACGCGCCACCGGGTGCGCAGTTTCGGGCGGCCTGCGCGGACGACACCGAAGTTCTGCGGCAACGTGAATTGGATGTCGAAACAGGTTGGGTGGTCACCCTTGAAGGTGAGATCGCAGGCACAGGTGGAGTGCTTTATCACTACAACCGGCCCTATGGTGATATTTACATGAAGATTGCCGAACCTTTCCGTCGCAAAGGACTAGGGGTGTATCTCGTTCAGGAGTTGAAAGCGGTTTGCCGAGGTGGGGGCACCGTTCCTGCTGCCCGGTGCGATGTGGCAAATCTGTCAAGCCGAAAGACACTGCAAAGGGCTGGATTCGTGCCATGTGGAAACATCGTCGCGGGTGACTTGCTGAGATAACAGCAACGTATCCGATGATAACTATTGAAATATCGCCTACATTCAAACCTCAATGAGCGAAATCGCTGTTTTCGCCAGCAATCAATTCACGTATTATCCGTCGTTGATGGGCTGACACAATGATTGTAATCCAGTCTCCAAGATTGCAGCTGAGCGAGTTCCAGATGATGGATGCACAGGAGGCTTTTGGATGCATCACGCCCGCCATCGCCAAATTCATGCCATGGGAGCCGCCATCGTGGAGCGAGTACGTGACGCGATGCGAGAAGAGAGTGCAGGCTCCGGAACCGAACAAGTTTTCTTTCGTCATCAGGCGGCTCGACAACAGGGAATGCCTAGGCATGGCCTCTTTGGAAGACACGAATTCTGTTTCGCCCGAACTCGGCCTCTGGCTCAAGGAAAGCGCACACGGGCAGGGTTTTGGCCGGGAAGTCGTGGCCGCACTTGTTGAGTGGGCACACGCAACTCTCGGCAAAGGAAGTTTCATCTATCCGGTAGCCATACAAAACACCGCCAGCAGGCGTATCGCTGAGAATCTTCACGGCGAGATCATAGGCAACCGCACGAATCCAAAATACGACTCCGTCATTTACAGGATTCCCTTCCACGAATCGCCAGATTCTCAGTTCTGCTGACGGCACATCGAGGCTTCAGTCTGTGCGATTTCGCGTAGTTTTAGATTTCCATCTCTCCGGCAATTGTCCGAAGCCCCGCATGACTGAGCCGGGCAATCAGTTGGCGAGAAATCGCGATATCACTCATTCGACGTTCAAATGAGCGCTATCGCCTGATTTCTACAGTTGTCTTAGCTTCCGCAACGCGCGCCTGCACCATCCGGTGCCGATGCCACAACCGTTGCCGCAGATCGCGATTCTCCCAGCTCGGTACCCGGATCTGCGGAAAGTCATCCTTCAGCAGCAAGCGCAGAATGTGTTTTGCATCCTCGCGATCCGTCTTCTGCCTGCGTTCGCGCTTCCTGCGGATCTCGGCGGCGTCCCCGATCCACAACTCAAAGTTCAGTTCCGCCAGCACTCGCTCGAACCAGCGCGCATGCCCACTGGCTTCCATCCCCACGCGCACCTGCTTTCCCTGGGCCGCGAGCTCACGGTAGAACTTCTCCGCTGCCTCGGGATGCTCCAGTCGCCGCTCTTGCAGTTCCCCGGTTTCGGTATCCACAAAAGCAATTTGTTGAAAGGCCGGGTGGTAATCTGCTCCTGTAATCAGCATATCGGCTCCTTTCTCCCGGGCCTTTTGGCTGGTTGGCACCACCAAAGTTTACTCGGGTCCAGGGAGCCGACATTGTCATGGAATCAATTACACTCAAAATCCCCCCGACTCGGAGTCTGTGTCCGATACCTGGGGTCTCGCCAAGGCTGTCCGCAAGGTCGAGTTCAAGCTATTGCACCTTAGAGTCGCACGCCAGCGGGGCACTCCACTCCCACTTCTTCTCTTACATATATCTTGTTGTTGTCGTTTGGCGGTGTAGCTAACGATCCGACCGCACTCAGGATTGGCACACCTGACTTCGTAACTTCTCTTTTCCCGTTTCTGTTTGGTACGTTGCGTTCTTCCTAGTCTCTTGACCATTCAACACCCCTGAGTACAGCCTCGGCTAGGCTGTCAGCAGGCTAATTTTCTCATGCACCGCCTGCAAGTCTTCCGTCATCAGGTTCGCGTATCGTCGTGACATCTCCAACGAAGTGTGACCTAACGCCTTCTGGAGATGGAAGACAGACCCGCCCTGTCGTACATAGTTCCCTCCGAATGTATGACGGAATGCGTGCAGTGTTCTCGCAGGCGGTTTGAAAGCCGAGTCGGGCGCAGAGATGTTTGACATCACGAAGAGCGACGGTTCCTGCCCACCTTCGTCCCGAACTTGCTGGACAAGAGAAAATCGTCCGGCTTCTTGTGGTATTCGCTGACAAACCGAAAGACTTGACGACGCAGTTCAAAAGAGAAGGGAATGACCCGCTGCTTGTCGCCCTTGCCTGTCAATGTGACGAGTAGGTTGTCGAAGTCGACGTCTTTGACATGAACCGTTAGGCACTCCCCAATCCTGCAACCTGTGTCCAGCAGAATGAGAACCAGCAGATGCAGACGCCGTTCGTAAAATCCTTCAGGTTTCCACGTCACCAGCAACCTGACTTGAGCGGCAGAGAACGTCGGCAAGACGATTGACGGTTCTTTGAGACTCGACACTCTCGGATGTGTGCAACCTGCGCCGCACTTTCTCGTGCTCTTGCTGTTCCTGTGAAGATAAGCGTTGATGGCGCGAATGGCTGCGTTTGCTCCTGTCGCCTTCAGCCCTCTCTCGCGCATCCGGCAGACTGCGGCGTTCAACTCGTCTTGCGACGGGTCTTCGGGACTCGCACAGAGCGACAGCCATTTGAAAGCGTGCGTATACCAGCGCACGGTTGCTGGGCTGACGTTGTGAAGATACCGTCGTTCCCTGATAAACTGCTGATGTCGTGCTTTGAGACTGGGCAGCATAATCCTCCATCGAGCGAATCGCACAGGCGTGCGACCTGATTTGAAGGAACTTGCTGTAAGTCTTTGACTCTACGGAGAGATGGCCGAGTGGCTGAAGGCGCACGCTTGGAAAGCGTGTTTACTCGAAAGGGTAACGTGGGTTCGAATCCCACTCTCTCCGCCACCTTTAAACCAATGAAAATAGTACACATCACCTTCGTGCTATTTTTTCTGTGCTAGATCGGTGCTAGTATGCCCGGCATGGGCATTCCAGTCATCACCATCTTTGTCCGGCACAAGCCCGGCTGCAAATACGCCGGTGATGAATTCACCAAGTCATGTAAGTGCCGGAAGCATCTCCGTTGGAGCCAAGAAGGTAAGCAATTCCGCAAGGGTGCGGGCACGCGGTCATGGTCGCAAGCGGAGGAGGTCCGGCGTGACCTTGAGGCCCAATTAAGCGGGGCACCTCCGCCCAAGGGCACCGCGGATTCCGGCAAGTCCCTCACCGAAGCCGTTGAGGTTTTCCTCCAGGACAAGCGCAACCAAGGGATCACGGACAAGGTAATTGACAAATACACCCGCGAACTTGTACGGCTCCGGGAGTTCTGCGAGTCCCGCATGGTCTTCACCGTCCGCGGACTCAACCGGGAATTGCTCACACACTACGTTGCAACGTGGCCGGATCATTACCCGGCATCGCTCACTCGCTCCAAGGTCCGCGAGCGGCTACGGTCCTTCCTCCGATACTGCTATCAATCGGAATGGCTCACGCGGATACCGCAAATCTCTAGGATCGAAGTGGACCAAACGCCCACACTCCCGCTCACGGCCAAGGAATACGAAAAGTTGTTGGACGCCCCCTTCGCAACCTTCGCGGATGATCCAGAGAAGGCCGCTCGCCTCCATGCGCTGATTCAACTAATGCGGTGGTCGGGGCTCGCCATCCGGGACGCCCTGACGCTCAAGCGGGATGAAGTAGTCCATGACAAAACCAAAAAACTTTACCGCGTCGTAACCGCTCGGCAGAAGACCGGCACTCATGTCTCCGTGCCGATCCCCGAAAAGGTCGCCGTCGAATTGTTGGCCGTGGCAAATGGAAATCCGGTCTATGTGTTTTGGTCCGGCAAGGGTGAGGAAGAATCCGCCACTAAGAATTGGGCCAAGTACATTGCCAAGTTGTTTGCAGATGCCGGGATCAAAAAAGCCGGGCACATGATGAGTCATCGCTTGCGGGATACGTTCGCGGTGGACTTGCTACAGAAGGGAATCCCGATGGAGGAAGTGAGCAAGTTGCTCGGGCATGAGTCCATCAAGACCACGGAGCGGCACTATGCTAAATGGGTGAAGGGGCGGCAGGATCGGCTAGACACACTTGTGACGGACGCGTGGGACCGGTAAGAGGATAAGATTGTCCGCATGCTGGCCCCAGAGGATTTCGCAGAATATCCGTTAGCCGGACGGGTCGTGATGGGCACAGTTGTGATTCTGGTCGGCGTTGTTATTGCCGTGCTGATCCACCTCAGTCGAAAAAAATAACCCGATTACATTGTTACCTTAGTCACTTCGCCCGCTCCGTCACCGGCGCGTATAGTTTCGGACCACGGAGGACAACCCAATATGAACGAAGCCGAGTTTATGACAGGTTTTTGGGGCAAAGCCGGTGAGCCTGTACCCCAAGTGGACTCATCCGACCTGAAAGCCCTTTGGAAGTTGGGCGAAGACGTGAAGAGAAGGCATCCGGAGGGCGGCGTTGCCGTGGGAGTAAACCTCATGGAAGCACACTGCAAATCGGGCGCGAACATTGGAGCGATTACATACCGAGCGGGAATGATCGGGATGCTACAACACATCTCTCCGGAGGTGATGGATCCGCCTGTACGGGACAAGTTGGACGCAGTGTTAATAGCCGCCTCAGAAATCCCGATGAAGTGGATTGGCGAGGCCGTGCATGATGGATGGACGTTTGATCCGGAGGACTTTGTGCGCCGGATGGCGCGAAGCTGATTCTTGCAATTTGAAATAGAGGGAACACTCCCGATGAATAACGATGCCATGTCCCAGATTGACGCCGAAATAGAGAAGCTTCGACAGGAAAGATCTAGAGATGAAGCGAACCACACTGAGATCGACACGAGCATCACAGGCTTTCAATGGTTGCGGGACAAGGTAATCAGGAGCAGCGGATCCCAGGTACTGATGGGCATTGGCGCCCGAGGGGAACGCGTCGATGTCCAGGCCATCCGGGCGAAGTGGACGAAACACAAGATGTATAGGGCTGTGCCGGAAGGCGCGCAGGCGACTCTGCACATTTTTGCTCGTGGCGCTCGGCAAGCGAGATCCCTGGAAGAAGCGAATGCTCTCACGGCGAAGCTGGTAGAGGTGTTGGAGTTTGTGTGGCCCACCGACGCTGTGCAAGAGCATACAGCGGTCAATATCGAAAAGATTGTGGTCCTCGTTCCCAAAGAGGCGGGCGTAACGCTCCGGCAGGACATTTAGCGGCGCACGCGCTACCAACAATTCAGCATGGCGGCAAGGTGATGTGGTAGACCTCGACGCCAGACCTCTACCGTGTCAAGGTTCACATTTAACAGTGACTGATTAACACTCGACGGCACTCGCAGCCACGTTTGGCGTTGTAAGGAACACTGAGGAACTGTTGAACTGCCGGTTCTCGTCAGGATGGACGAAGATAGAGGTTCGGGATGCCTGGCGCGGGGAGTCAAACCCCCGGAAGCCGGCGGATTTTGAGTTCACAGGAGAGTTCTGATCCGTTGTGAAAATTTTCTACTCTACTCCTCTTTTCAACGGGCTACAAGTCGGTCGATTTGATCCGTTCTGCTGGGTGATGATTCGTTTTGAACATGGAACTACTACAGTTTTACTACAGTCTCGCGAGCAGGAACTGCAATGGTAAGCCTCTCCGTCGATGGCCGATGTTGTGGTTTCAAATGCTGCCATTGGCATAAAACACGAATCACAGATGGCGCAAATAGAGTACGGCGATTTTTACAAGTTTGTTGTTTCCCTTGGCATTGCGTTAGTACTCGCCGCGATCCTAGTTCCTTGGTTATTTCTGCGTTAGCCGTTCGATCTGATGATTGAGGCATCCCGGCTAAGTCAACTGACCCCTCCCGCTCAACAGATTGTTTCCCTTCGGCAAGCCAACTTGCTCCGCCTTCTTCCGATGGTCCCTTGGGTCTCTTTTTTTTACTAATTACAGGAGTTGTCGCGGTCGCCATAGGACTAGCGAAGTGGTACGGACGCCAGGTTTTGCGTTTTTCCCGAAGGATACTACCCCGTCAAACGAGAGGCGGTATACGCATTGAGGGGAAAATGCTACACCCCGCACCACGCTCCTGTTCTTCGCCGCCTCTGCCAGCATGGCTCTACGGCGTACCGATTTTCAGAACTGCCTTCTGGCAGTCCTGCGCCGCAGCACGTAGCTGATTGAATTCTGGCATCGGCCGCAACTTAGCGAGGATCGGGTCCGATCGGAGCTGGGAGTAGGCGCAATAGTTCTGTTCGATCGCCGCCTTAAACAAGTGAAAGGCCGCTTCCTTCTTGCCCGCATAAGCGAAGAGCGTTCCTTCATAATACGAGTTCTCAGGATCGGGGTCCAAAGAATCGCTAGTTTCCGCCTCGTGTGCCATGCGGTCCAATTCAGATTGAGGACGCAGCCCGACGCAGGCTTCCACGAGATCACGGCGGTAGTGGGAACCACTCGGCATGCGCTTCACCGCTTCGCGCGCTTCCGCCACTCTGCCTTCTCGCAACAGCAAAGAAGGAGTGACGTAATTGGCCCAATCCGAGCCGGCGTCGAACCGAAGAAAATCGTGGGCCCTGTCAAAGCGGCCCAACTCCATAAAGGCCCAGGCGCAAGAACGGAACTGGTAGCTTCCCGGAGTCAAGGTGACGGCGCTATCGCATTGTCGAGCAGACTCCTCCAGCATTCCCGCATAACGCAGAACATAGCTGAGAGTGAAGTGGGCGTAGCCGCTCTCCGGACGGCGTTTCACCAGTGCCGTGGCCTCTTCATAGGCTTTTCCCAACTCACCCCTGTCCACCCGGTTGACGATGAGTTGCGAGGCCGCTGCGATGACGTTCGGATCAAGAGCCAACGCGCGTTCCAAGGCTGCATTCGAGCGCTGGAACATTAGCTCTCCGCCTTTGGAGTAGGTGGCGTCATAGTAATAGCGCTGCCCCACCTCGGCCCAGGCCGGAGCGTAATTGGGATCTAATTCCACTGCATGTTCGAGCATCTTGATTGCTTCGCGATTGGGAGCAATATCGTGAGGCGCAGCTACGCTGCGTAAATAGAGTTCATAAGCTTCTTGATTGCTGGGGCGGGTACTGGTTTCCAGAAGGGCACCCGCAGCACCCATGAGAGGCATCAACCCCTGGCGAACCTGCGTCGCAAGCTGTTGTTGTACCGCAATCAAGTCTTGCGCGGAACCGCTGAGATTGACTTGCCAGAGCATGCGGTCGTTATCTGTCTTGATCGCCTCCAGTGTGATCAAGAGATTGTTTTCCTGCTTGTTGAAGTGCCCCGTCAAAATTGTAGCTACATGCAGTTCTTGGCCCACTCGCTGCGGGTCTAAATCCGTATTCACGTACTTTCTGGTGACCGCCGAAGGGCGCACATCCAGAGTGGGAGAATAGGTGAGCACATTGGCGATCTCGTCCGCCAGGGCAAAACGCAGATAGTCAGTACGGACGTCGCCGTTTAGGTTCTGCAGTGGCAGCACTGCAATGGAGTGGAGACCCCCAGCTCCTGAGCTTCCTGTACGATACCTCGCCTGCCAAAGGAAAACGGCGATCACACATGCAACGATAATGCCTCCCAGCAACGCGAGTTTCCCAGAAAGCCGTTTATATTTGTTAGACGTCAGCGCTGTATCTCGGACTTCTGCTCTACCCGTGCCGCCAGAACCCGTATCCCGCTTTGTGCGCGTAAGGTCGGCTTCCATTTCGGAGGCGTGCTGGTACCTCATGCCGCGTTCCTTCTCCAGGGCCTTGGCTATGATGTGATCCAGCTCAGTGGGTAATTCTTGGTTCAAACGCAGAGGCGAGGCTGGCGGCTTGTGTAGGATGGCGTCAAAGATCGCTCCCGACGTATCTCCCTTGAAGGGCAACGTGCCAGTCGCCATCTCATACAGCACAACTCCAAATGAAAACAGGTCGGTCCGTGCGTCGAGTGCCTTGCCGAGCACCTGTTCCGGCGACATGTAAACTACCGTACCCAGCGCCGTCCCAGGGCTGGTCAGGTGCTCCGCGCTGATGCTTTCGGTTGCACTCGCTTCTGCTGCATGCCTGTCCGCCAAAGTTGGCGTGACCTTAGCCAAACCAAAATCAAGGATCTTGGCGTGTCCGCGCTTAGTTACGAAAATGTTTGCCGGCTTGATATCGCGGTGCACGATACCTTGGCCATGCGCCGCATCGAGCGCATCGGCAACTTCGATGGCGAGCGATAGCAGCCTCTCTAAGTCCATGGCGCGGTTGCCGATCAAGTGCTTCAGCGTCACGCCGTCAAGGAACTCCATAGCGATGAAGGCTTGCCCATCCTGTTCACCGATGTCGTAGATCGTGCAGATATTGGGATGATTCAGGGCGGATGCAGCCTCCGCCTCTCTTTGGAAACGGGCTAGCGCCTGGGTGTCTCGCGCAACTTCCGGAGGCAAGAACTTCAGAGCAACAAAACGATGCAGTCGCGTGTCCTCGGCCTTGTAGACAACACCCATACCGCCACCGCCGAGTTTCTCAACCACGCGGTAGTGCGATATGGTCTGGCCGATCATGCGCAAGCATGCTATGGCGGAAGCGTAGGCAAGTCAATGAAAGCCGGTGAGTTGGCATCTCGAAAAAAGTTGTCGGAGGGAGAGAGTCGTCTGGAAACAAAGGTCTCAGATCCTGGGGCATGCATCCGTCCAGACAACGGGGCTATCTCGGCTGCAAACAGAATCTCGGACATCCAGTGAACGACCTCTTTGAGCTCAGAACGGAGGGGCGGTCGGCTTACCACAGTCATGAAAGCATATTCTTCGACTAGGCTCCGAGCTGTGCGCTGACAACGTGGCAGACTTGCCGAAGCATGGGACAAGGGCGGGGATGGTTCACGCGGGTTGGGGCTGATTGGAATTGATCTTTTCGCGCCGAATGATCTTAGCCTTCGCTTCCTTACCGTCGGGCCATTTAACGATTCAAGATCATATTGCGCTGGCGGTGGGCTTTGGTAGCGGCCCCTTCTCTTGATCTTGTATTTCATCGACCGAGGGGCCTTTCATTCCCCCGTTGACCCAGAGGTCTGGTGGTATGCCATAGTCCTGTGCCTATTTCGGAGGGCTGAAGCGTATCGAGGACAAGCTGGACGCCATCGCCAAAGACAATGAAAAGACAGATTAGGGCGTTACCAGAACGAAGCGACAACGATAATTTCTTAAAAAGTTGTAAGCGACTCATTAATAAGTTGGTTGTTGAATTGGCGAAACATCCGGCGCACTTTACCACTCCGCCTCCTTACGCGAGTGATTTCGGTGCGGGCCCCCACTCCTTACACGATTACTCAAACCGCAACGCTGAGATCAGATCGATCCGTGTGGCTTTTCTCGCTGGTACCCAGACTGCTACTAGCGCCACCGCGCACAGGAAGATTGGGGTCAGGACGAATGCTGTCGGATCCCACGTTTTTACTCCGAACAGGAATCCCGTCAGAAACTTCGTCAGCCAGAAGGCTCCGCCGATTCCGATGGCTAGCCCAATTCCCGCAAGCAGCATTCCCTGACGAATCACCATATTGCGAATGTTGGAAGCGGGCGCTCCCAGAGCCATCCTGACGCCGAGTTCCAGGGTTCGCTGCTGGACCGAGTAAGACATTGATCCATAGATGCCGATCGCCGCCATCAGTAGTGCCGAGGTGCCGAAAACTATGAGCAGCAGCATGTTGAAGCGTTCGCGTGAGGTCGTCAGCACGACGATCTCGTCCATGCTGCGGATGTGCGCCACGGGCATTCCGCCCGTCGCTTCGCGAATCGTGTTGGTGACGGCGGCCGTGAGGGTGTGGGGCTCCATCCGCGTGCGCACAATCCACCACAAGGGCGCGATGCGCGAGTTAAGCTCCGTGACTTTGTCAGGCATCTGCGCAACCGGAATATACATGGTTGGGCCCGGGTCCTGATTGAGTCCGCCATCGCGTGTGTCTCCAACAACGCCGATCACCTGCCGCGGTGGTTCGACGAAGACCGGTCCCATGCCCGCTCCAATCACGATCCGGTTGCTCAGCGGATCACCGTTGGGCCAGAACTGCCGCGCCATCGCCTCATTGATGATGACGACACCGGGCGCAGATCCGTTATCTTGTTCGGTGAAATTGCGCCCGCGGACGACGGGCACCTTGAAGACGTCAAAATAACTCCACGAGACCGGGAAGTACCCTGCTCCACCCGTATTCGGGTTGTTGCCGTTCGCCCGCCCGACAATGTTGAAAGGCAGCCCAAAGCCACCTTGCAGGGGCAGACAGCACGCGGCGGCACTGGCCGTGACGCCGGGAACGGCATTGATCCGCTCGGTGCCGTCGTGAATGACTTGCGCGACGCCGCTGGTCTTCAGAAACCGGCCGCCGCTGATCGACATGGCCATGGTGAGCACGTTGTGCGTGTCGAACCCGGGATCGACCGACTGCAGGTTCATAAATGTGCGAATGAGGAGCGCCGCTCCGATGACCAGAACGAGCGCAAGAGCCATTTCGCTAACGACCAGAAGAGAACGCACCTTGCCGCTGCGGAAGCCTACTCCGGCGCGGTTGCTGCTCTCGTTCAAGACTGCTGCAAGACTCTTGCGCGAGGCGCTGATGGCAGGCACCAGGCCAAACAAAATTCCGGTCAGCACCGAAACTCCAAGCGTGAACAGAAGCACATTCAGATCGACCGTGACTGCCGATCCGTCTTCGCCGATCCGCGGGATGCTCCCGGGATTGATCGCCAGCAAGAACCGTACCCCCGCGAATCCAAGAAGGAGTCCAAGCAGTCCGCCGGTGAGCGATACAAGCAGACTCTCGGTGAGCAACTGGCGAATGATGTGCCAGCGTCCAGCGCCAAGCGCAGAACGCGTTGCGAGCTCCCGCTTACGAGCGGTGGCGCGAATCAGCAGCAGATTGGCAACGTTGGCACAGGCAATCAACAGCACAAGTCCGACCGCTCCCAGCAGCACGTAAAGGGACGACCGCGTATCGCGGACCATCAATTCCTGCAACAACACCACGCCGAAGCTACTGTTCGGACCCAGCGTGCCCGGATAGGTCGCCCGATATTGATCGGCGGCCAGCTTCAACTGCGCGTTGGCCATCGGCTCAGTCACGCCCGGCTTCAAGCGCGCAATCACGCCGAAGTAGTGCGCCTGGTCGGTCGAACTGAGTTCAAACTGGAATGGCAGCCAGAGATCAGCCGGATTGTCCGTAACAAAGGCGCGACCGATCACGCCCACAATCTGATACGGCTGTCCGTTGAGCTGAATGTTTTTGCCGACGATGCCGCGATCTCCGCCAAATCGCCGCTTCCACAGACCGTAGCTCAGCACAACCACATTTCCGCCGTGGGGGCTGTCTTCCGCCGCGGTGAAAGTCCGACCCGCGATCACGGGTGCACCAAGAACCGAAAAATAGTCAGCGGTTACGTGTACGCCTTGTACCTGTTCCGGCTGATCGTTACCGGTCAGGTTCAATCCGGCGCCGCCGCTGTCGTAAGCCGCGACCTGCTGAAAAATCCCCGTCTGCTGCCGCCAGATATTGAACTTGGGCACGTTCGCGCCGGGGAAGGAACCTTGATCGCCGGTGTTCATCAGATGCACCAGCGATTGCGGATCGGGATAAGTGAGTGGCTTGAGCAGAACTGTATTAATGACGGAGAAGACGGCTGTATTCGCACCGATCCCGACCGCCATCACCAGAATCGCGACGGCCGTGAATCCTGGAGCTTTCAGCAGCGATCGCACAGCAAATCGAATATCGCGCCAGACAGATTCCACTGACACGAACGAAGAACCGGCTGCCACTCCCTGTGCATTACGCGGCCTGTGTTCATTCATGCCGCCTCCTTGTGATTCAAAGAAGTGTGCGCACTTATTATGAACGCAACCGAGTCCGAAAAGTTAGTGCCACGCGGACAGCTACAAAACAGACGCGCAGGCTCGCCTTTCCGATGCGCGAGCGACCGGGCCCCGATCAACTGTTGAAATATCGCCGTTACACTCCGTCGAAAGTCGCGCCTTAACCCATTTGGAATCAATCGGCCTTGGAAATGCGGCTTTCATCTCCATGGGTGGGCCGCAGGCCCATGATGTGTTCGAAGTTGCAGCGATCTTCCCGCGCTTTCGGGCTTTACAGCTCAATCTTCCTCCTTGCCCTGGTTTCCTGTTTCGCCCAAGTCCGTAATAAGAACGATCCTCGCGGCGACCCTTCTGGACGCACCCCACGAGCGGTGCTTACGTCTGTAGCGAAGGAAGCGACCCCTCAAAGCGCTGTGAGACTAATGGAAAGCATTGCTCGCTCAAGTTCTACGTCCCTACCCACGAGCCCTCAACTCCTGCAAGACCACATTTGTTTTGAGCGCAATGACGGTCAGGCGGACAGCCAAGTTCTGTATCTCACCCGCAGTTCCGGCTACTCGTTGTTTCTCACCCGCACCGGTGCCACGATCGTCCTACCGGGATTGCAGAAGAAAGCATCCGCCACCGTGACGCAGCCAGCACGACACTTCAGGCTGCGTTTTGAGAGCACGAATCCTCAAACCGAAGTCACCGGAATCGAGGCGTTGCCCGGCACCAGCAACTATTTCTCCGGATCAAATCCCAAACTTTGGCACACCCGCGTGCCCCAATTCGCCAAAGTGCGTTATTCCAATCTTTATCCTGGCATTGATCTGATTTTCTATTTTCGCGACGGCCAACTCGAATACGACATCATCGCCTCGCCTGGGGCTGATCCGAGTGCCATTTCTTTCCAGGCCGAAGGCGCGAACACTTCGTTGACTCGTGAAGGGGATGTCGCCCTCAAGGTTGGAGCGCGGGAAGTGGTCCGACTGCGGAGGCCCTACGCGTATCAGCCTGGCTCCGAAGCCAAGGCGGTGCCCGCAAGTTATTCCCTGCATCATGGCAAGCTGTCCTTTGCCCTGGGCCACTACGATCGCGGACGGCGGGTGGTGATTGATCCGGCACTGATTTTCTCGACCTTCATCACCAGCAATTGCACAACGTGTTTGGATGTCATCAACGACATTGCTGCCGACAACACCGGTGTCTATCTAACCGGTCAGACAAATGCGGCGAGTTTTCCAGCCACTGAGAACGGCCCCACGCCGGGCACCGCACAGAACGGCGGCCAGACCTTCATTCTGAAGCTCGATCCAACCGGCTCGCAGATTCTCTATTCGGTTTTTCTGAGCCGAAGTGTAGGCCAGTCGATCGCCGTGGATGCACTGGGTTCGGCGTATGTGAGCGGATCCGCGTACTTTCCCACTGCGAGTGGAATTCCTTCCTTTCCCCTCACAAGTGGCGTCTTTAGTGGTACGGTTCCTTCCAACGTCATGGGCTCCGCTGCATTCGCCGCGAAGCTAAGTCCAGATGGCTCGACGATTCTGTACTCAACGTTGTTGCAACAGCCGTTGCCCAATCCTGTCACCTTTCCTCAGGTGGTTAGTCCGAGCAAGATTGCAGTAGACTCTACCGGAGCACTTTATATTGGCGGCGTGGCGGCGTTGCTTGGGAACCTCAGCACTACTTCTTCCAGCTGGATGCCCCTTCCGGTGACTCTGGGAGCCTTCCAGACCACTCCGGGCGGTGCGTTTGTGCTGAAGCTAAATCCGGATGCGACCGGTCTAGCCTATGCAACCTACATCGACGGCACCAGTGTTCCAAATCCCGGAGGTTCCGTCACCGGTATCGCAGTAGATTCATCCGGCGACGCCTTTGTGACGGGCTTTACTCCCGGTAATAGTTTTCCAACCACTGCGGGAGCTTTTCAGGCATCAAGTCCCACCGATCCGGCGTTCGCCACTGGATTCGTAATGGAGCTTAACCCGAGCGGAACTGCCCCAGTGTATTCCACATTTTTTGGCACCCCCGGTCAAAGTAACACCGAGGTTTTCGGCCTCGCAGTCGACTCCCACGATCAAGCGGTCATCGCTGGTTTTTCAACCGGCAGTTTGCCTGTCACTCCGAACGCCTTTTGCGGAAACTCTGCGGCGGAGGACGGTTTCGTGGCCAAGTTCAAAGCGGATCGATCGGGGCTTCTCTACGCCACAACTCTCTGCGGCAGGAACGGTGGCGCCGCTTCCGTTGCGGTGGACTCGACGGGCGCGGCCTATGTGGTGGGAACACCGATTTCCCGGCGGCGTTCCAGCCAATCCTCCTGCAACCGATTCAAGGCTACCCTCCAAGTGGTTCTGGCGAAAACAACGTTACTCTGAAGGTTGATACCACGGGCACTCTCCAATGGTCTACGTTCTTGGGCAGTTACAGCGTTGGCTCGATTCCCGCCCACAGTAAGATAGCTGTTGACGGCACCGGTGCCGCGTATGTTCTGACTTTTTCAAATTTGCCGCCCACTCCTGATGCGCTCGGACCTCGTTCTCCCAACCCGGGCGCTGGGCAGCCAAGCGATCAGGAAACGGGCAACTTCCTGTTGAAGATTGCGCCAAGCTTGGGGGCACCCGTTCCGATCGTCAGTCCGCTCCAGGTGTCGTTCGTGAGTCAAAACGTTGGCACTGTCAGCAGTCCTGTGGATGTGCAGGTGGGCAACTTCGGCGATGTACCGACCTCGCCCGCGGTTTCGATCGCAGGTGATTTTTCGGAAACGAATAACTGCTCGGTTGCCGTGCCGGGTGGGCAAAAGTGCGACATCAATGTGGTATTCACGCCCACAGCGACGGGAACTCGAACCGGCACGCTCACCGTGACCTTCGGCGGGAATATCATCACAGACCATCCCGTTGATCGGAAATGCCGGGGCATCGGGAGTCAGCCTCTCCCCGACCTCCCTTTCCTTCGGTGATCAGGCAAGTGGGACTACCAGCGGGGCTCAGCAAGTAACCGTCACGAACAGAGGGACGGGCCCTTTGATACTGTCATCCGTGCAGACCACCAGCGAATTTGCAGCCACGAATACGTGGGGCGCCCCTGTCCCGCCATCAAGCAGTTGCACGATTCAAGTTACTTTCACTCCTTCGGCTTCGGGAGCCCAAACCGGGACTCTGACAATTGCTGACAATGCTCCGGATAGCCCGCAAATTGTGGCGCTTACCGGAAACGCTGCGAGCCAAGGCCCCCCCAGCATTGGCCTCGGTGTGCCCCCGGGCGGCTCCGCCTCAGCCACGGTCACGGCAGGCGCGACCGCGACCTACGCTCTCGCCATCGGAGGCTCGGGTGTAAGCGGTACAGCTTCGTTAACCTGCACCGGCGCACCCACCGGCGCTGTGTGCTCGGTTCCCGCCACGGTTCCGCTTGACGCGACCTCCGCCTCCACCTTCAACGCCAACGTCACCACAACATCCCGATCGCCGGTAGGTTTCTACCACCGTGGTTCAGCACCCTGGCTTTGGGCGCTGGTAATTTTCGGGTGTCTAACTTTCTTCAAGGCAAGGTCGACCCAACAATTCCCTTTATCGCGCTTGCGTTTCGTACCACTACTAGTACTGGCAGTCGCACTTTGTTCCTGCGGAGGGAGCAGTCCCACCTCGCCGGCCCCCACGCCCAACCCCAACGCCACCCCAGCAGGTACCTACACGCTTGTCATAACTGCCAAATCCGGAGCCAGCATGGAAACTCAGAACCTAACTCTTACGGTGAAGTAGCTGCTTGATTCCGGGCGCTCAGCGAATGGAGGTGTTCGTGATCATCCGTCACGAGCTGGATTTCCGGCACCTGCTGTAAACAAACAACACTCAGAACTGATTTTCCCGCCGACTCTCCATTCGCCTGTTTCCCCCTGATCGAGCCACCGCAAGAAAGGGTGTGTTCTGCAATCTCGATAAGCTGCTGATCTGCAAAGCCCGTTTCTGCCGGATTCGCTCCGCCCAAAAGGAATACCTTTTGGGACCCACCCGCTCGGGCAACCGCACGCACGGTTGTCGTGCGCTGTTCTGTGTCGCCTGCGGTCGCTCAGGTGCTCAAAAAAATGAAAACCAAAAACACTATGACGGTCAAGATGAGAATAGCTCCAAACCAAATCAACCGATCGGTCTTTAGCTGACGGATGAACGAGAGTTTAAGCACTTCTGAACAGAGGACCGAGATTAATTCCTCAGGAGCAGCGGCTAGCACCGACTCTTTGTACTGAGCATGTGTCTCGGTGAGAGTGGCGTAACGGTCGCTACTGGAGAAAAGCCTTAGCAACGACTTGTCGCTTAACTCTGTCAAAAAGAAACGTGGCGCAAGAGTCTTCGGAACACGCACATTTCTATAAGGGTCTATGGTGGGAAACAAGACACGAAATGCCAAGGCAGCAGCGACCAATCCCAACCCCGAGAACAAGCCAAGAAGTACGATAACTATGGGTAGCTCATCAGCCCTGCCGGACATATTTGGCCCTTACTTTTAGTCCGTGTTCTACCAGAACTTAATGTACGCACGCGGCATTCGGGATGCGAGAGTAAAGCAAATGACACCCAAAGTCATGCTATGAAGGGCTCGTGGCGTTCAGCACATCGTTGGCACGCTGATCTTTGAGAAGACCAAGATTGGTGGGTCGAACAACTGATGGAATGTCAGTGGGAGTTCCTTCACCTTCTCCGCTGGCATTCCACGCCGACGCGCCAATTTACATCCCAGTTGCCAAGACTAGGATTCCAGCAGCGCCCGTAACTTGTGAGCGAATCTGCGGCTCGACGTGACCACCGTTCCTTCTGCCAGTACGATGTCGTAAACCCCATCGAACATCGGGCGAATCTCGCTAATGCAGGCGCCGTTCACGATGGCCGATTTCCGCACGCGGATGAAGTGGTGTGGCGCAAGCTTCTCTTCGAGATGTGCCAAAGTTTCCCGCAACAGGTGACTGTCGCTGGCGGTGTGTATGCAGGCATAGTTTCCCGTGGCTTCGATCCACAAGACGTTGGAAACGGGAACAAAGAAAATCCGCTTCTTGTCCTTCACCACAAAGCGTTCCAACGGGCGGAGACTACGGAGGGATTGGAGCAGCGGTTCGAGATCTCGATTTGCTTTTCCGCGCTGTTCGACGACCTGGAGCGCGTGAACCAGGGCCTTGGCAAATCGCTCCTTATCATACGGTTTCAAGAGATAGTCAACAGCGTGCACTTCGAATGCACGGATGGCGTGCACATCGTGAGCCGTGACGAAGATATAAACGGGAGCGGGGCCGGTCGATGGCTCCACATTTTCGATGACTCCAAAACCATCCAGATCAGGCATCTGCACATCGAGAAAAACGATGTCGGGATGAAGTTCATTGATCTGCTCCACCGCACTTATTCCGTTCGCCGCCTCGCCTACAATTTCAATATCGTTGTTCTTGGCCAGATAACGACGGATACCGCGCCGGGCGATCGGTTCGTCATCGACGATGAGGACTCGCGTCTTCATGCGAACTCCGCAGTGGAATGGTGATGATGGCCTCACAGCCTCGACCGTCGCCTCTGGTAAGTTCCAGTGACGACTCGTCCCCGTAAAGCTGTTTCAAGCGTGACTGGACATTGCTGAGTCCGACGCCGAATCGCAGGCGCGATCCCGGTGTCGGACCTGGGCCATCATCGCGGACGCAGAGCCAAACTCTGCCGTTGTGGCGTCTGGCAGCGATCTCTAGCCGGCCTGCGGCGGAATCGACGCTGAAGCCGTGCTTGATGGCATTCTCAACCAGTGGCTGAAGCGCCAGGCTTGGTACATAGACTGCGAGAAGGTCAGGTGGCACGTCCATGTGAACGTTCAAGCGATCATGAAAGCGTGTCTGCTCGATCTCCAGATACTTGCCTACGAACTCGAGCTCGCTCTGCAAAGTGATCTCGTTCTCCCGCCGTTCGAGGGCCATGCGCAACAAGTCGCCGAGACTGACCAGCAGATGGCTTGCAGCATCGACGTTTTCCTGCATCAGGATTCCGATGGTGTGAAGACTGTTGAACAAAAAGTGCGGATGTAACTGGCTCTTAAGGTTCTCAAGTTCGGCGTGGGAGAGTTGCGTTTCCAGTTGCGCCGCTCGAGTCTGACGCTCCATAGCAGCCTGGTAAAAGTGGATCGACTGATACAGCCCCACAACTAACCAGTATGTAAGCACGCCAGTGAAGCTCATCGACAGAACACTGACTGTGAACGTCGGGGGAAGGGGTGGCGCACCAGGATCGGTTATGCGAAGAAGTAACCGCAGAAGTCCATGGCTCAGAAAGTATGCGGTGATCGATCCCAGGGGAGCGATCATAAACGACGTGACCGTGTGGATCGCTATATGAGATACAAACCTCGGCCCCGTCAACGGGAACCGTTTTGCCAGAGCAATCACGAGCGGTGTGCACGCCGCCCATACGTTCCAGTAGACGAGTTCGATCGCACCCACGATCACCGAGCTGACGTGCCCGCCGTGAACCTTCGCCACTACGATCTCCCGCACCGTGAACAACAGTCCCACAATCGTCCACGCACACAGGATCAAAATCCATCTCGTCCGTCCCATATCTGGTGTGGCCTGCAGCAATAGGTGTGTCAACCCTTCCGGCACGGATTATAGCGGAACCCTCGAAGAGGACATCAATGAGGACAGACCGCTTGTCTCACTTCGGACGCCGCATGTCACTTTTCCTGCAAACGCTGGTTCTTCGCGGCATATGTTCCATACCCGCTAACCCAGTATCCAGAGGAGTTTGCTATGAGCAAGACCGCAATTACCTCTCCGGAACTCACGCCGCCGGTCGGCCCGTTCTCCCAGGCGATCGAAGTCGGTGGTTTCCTATACTTCAGCGGACAGGTCGCCCAAGACCTGGCCACTGGCAAGGTGGTCGAGGGGGGCATCGTGGCTGAGACGGAACGCGTCTTCCAGAACCTCTCGGCGGTTCTCAAGGCGGCCGGCAAGAGTTTCGACGATGTCGTGCGCGCCGGTGTGTTTCTCACGAGCATTAGTGACTTCGCCGCGATGAACGGCATCTACGCAAAGTATTTCAGTCAGCCCTTTCCGATCGCGGTCGCCGCGCTAGCGCTTGGGGCCTGCGTCGAGATCGACCTCGTCGTCAAGGCTTGAGGCGACGCATGGAGGGGCTCATCGCGGGGATCTTGGAGCCTTCAAAATGCAAATACTGATAGTGGGCATCGGCGCGTTGGGCGGAACAATTGCGGCGCGTGCCATCCGCACAGGACTGCCCGTCCGGCTTGCGGCTCGCAATACCGATTCTGCGGAGGCATTGCGCAGATCGGGCCTGCGAGTGTCCGGCATCGGAGGAGAGGTGAGGGCAGACGCTATCGACGTTGCCGCAGTTGAGGACTACGGAAAGGGAGACCAGTTTGACCTGATCCTGCTGGCCACCAAAGCGCAGGACGCGCTGGAAGTCGCGCCCCATGTGGTGGGCCTACTTGCCCCCGAAGGAGTCATATTGCCTGTACAGAATGGCGGCGTTGCACGGGTGCTTGCGGATCGCCTAGGCGAAGATAAGATCCTTGGTGGATTCTCAAATCTTGGTGCCACGATGGTAGAACCCGGCGTCTACGAGCAGAAGAATGCAGGGCATCTACTGATAGGCGAACTTGCTGGTGGTGTCAGTGAGCGCGTCGAGCGGGTTGCGCGCGCCTTAGGTCGAGCGATTGAGGTTAGGGTAACTTCAAACCTGACTGGTGCCATCTGGTCGAAACTCCTGATCAATTGCTCGGTTACAACCCTCGGTGCGCTCTGTTCGCAAACCATGCGTCAGTATATGGAAACGGAGGCAGGCAAGAAGGTCTTCCGCCGGACGTACGAGGAAGCGTTGTCCGTGGCACTTGCGATTGGCACTCGGCTGGAGCGTCTGGCCGTGGACCCGATTCCGCCCGGATGGCCGAGCAATTTTGCCGCAGAGGAACACTATAAGTCGTGGGTCGAGGCAATAGTTGCCTTCTATGGGGATGTCAAACCCTCGATGCTCCAGGACTTCGAGCGCGGCCGGAAGACTGAGGTCGACTTCATCAACGGCTATGTGGTGACGTTAGGCCACGCTTCCGGAGTGCCGGTACATATGAACGCCACAATTACAGACCTTGTACACCAGATCGAACGTGGAGTTCTCCAGCCGACACGAGAACGGATGAACGACCTAGCTGATTAAACCTGTGAACGGACCCGTGGCAACAGTATTTGACGGCCAACTCTGACCGCTTGTCTCACTTCGGACGCCGCATGTCACTTTTCCTGCAAACGCTGGTTGTTCGCGGCATATTGTCCGGTGAGCAGGCGCATCGCCTGGAGGAGTTTCACATGAAGAAGATTTTGATTCAGTACGGAATTTGCGCGCTTGCGGTCGCTCTGATGGTGCCGTTGGCGCAGGCGCAGCCGGCAGGAATGCAGGCCGCCTTCGGAAAAGATGCCGGAACACTTTCTGACAAATTCACCGGGCTCGTGCGCGTTATGTCGGGCAAGTACGACTGGAAGCCCGGCCAAGGCGTTCGCTCCGTCGGCGACGTGTTCAACCTGATCGTTACGGAGAACCGCATGCTCGCCGGCGCGCTTTCGGGCACACCGAATACGGGGGCAAAGGTTGCGCCCATCACCGATCCGGAGAAATTGCAGGAAGCTCTGAAGGCTTCTTACGTCGATCTGCAAAAAGCGATCACGGCACTCTCCGACAATGACCTGCAGGCGCCGGTGAAACTGTTCGGAAGAGACATGACGAAGCAGGCCGCGCTGATGCTGATTCTCGAAGATCAACACGAGCATCTGGGGCAGTCGATTGCGTACGCGCGCAGCAACGGCGTGGTTCCGCCCTGGTCTAAGTAGGACAACAATGAAAAACGAGGTGAGAAAATGATCAAAGCCGCTATCTTTTCCGTGTGTCTCGCAGTTTCCTCACTTTCGCTCAATGCACGTGCCGAGGATGTGCGCCAGTACACCGATGGCCCCGTTACTGAGGTGGACTACATTCACGTTGAGTACGGGCATTTCGAAGAGTACATCGATTGGCTAAATTCGACGTGGAAGCCGACCATGGAAGCTTTCAAAAAAGCTGGGCTGATCATCGATTACAAGGTTTTCAGGCTCACTCCAAAATCACCGGATCAGCCCAATATAAGTCTCTGGATCACTTTTAAGAACGGGGCTGCGGCTTTGGATAACGGCGTCGAGCTGGAAGAGGGGGCAAAGAGAGTAATCGGTAGCACCGAGCTTCAGAACAAGGCCAGAGTCGGCCGGAATGAATACAGAAAAATTCTCGGTAATGAATACGTTCGTGAAGTGATTTTGAAATGACATTCTTATACGTGTTTAGCACCGTACATCCCCGTTTGACCCCGAGCGCACTGAGCGGAATATGCTTCTAAAGCAGTCGATTGATTGGAAAAATGAATGGTTTCCGATTCGATGATGCCACCTACTTGAACTTCGCCGTGCACGCGGCAATCCCCGCGTGGCGCTCAACGCCGTACGGTTATCCGCCGAAGCAAAGATGCGCCGGCGTTCGCGCCGTTCATTCGTTCAGGTGACCAAATTCATCTCTCCGGCCGCCTCGGAAAGGAGCGCGGCAAGTTCCTCTGCGGGAAGGTGGACGATGAGATCAGCGTGGATCAAGGCAAGCTCGCGGCGCGCCACGTGGCAATTAAATTGTTGACCGTGCTTAAAGCCGCCATCGGCGATCTTGGCTGCGTTCGAAGAATCGTGAACCTCTTTGTCATGGTCAACGGTGCACCGCACTTCACGGAGCTTCACCGAATTGCGGACGGGGCGTCTGAGCTCCTTGTCCAAGTATTGGGTGAGCAAGGCGTCCATTCGCGCAGCGCCATCAGTGTGGCACAGTTGCCATTTGGCGCTTGCGTCGAGATTGACATGATTGCCGAGATTGAGGCGACACAGCTCACCGAAGCTGATGCTGATTCTCGATGATCAACACGAACATCTGGGGCAGTCGATCGCCTACGCGCGCAGCAACGGCGTGGTTCCGTCCTGGTCTAAGTAGAGCGTCGCTGGCCTCCGTAAACTGTTGCGTGCATGGAACCGGTCGGCCTTAACGATCCAACCCCTAGGTCAAGATCTGAAAGGAAAATTGCATATGAATAAAAAGAGATCGGGCGCAGTATTCCTTGCACTCCTTATGTGTGGCTTGGTTTCTCAAGCGTCGGCGCAGGACGCGGAACCCAAATTCAACTCCAACGGCGATGACATCACGAGGATTCGCGGCCTATTGGACGAGTTCCGTCAGGATATTATTCGCAAGGACGGCTACGCCCTAACGAAGCTCGTGCTGAACCCTGATGTGCTCTTTCATCACGCCAACACCCAGGAAGAGATTGAGAGCGCCCGCAAATATAACGCTCAGTTCGATGGGATTGGCCCCAGCCAGCTCGATGGATTTGCGAAACTTCTCGCTACGTCGAAGGACAAACTCGAAGAGAGATTTCGCAATATCGAGATTCGCCAAGACGGTCCTCTAGGGCTGGTGACATTTAATTACGATTTTGTCATCAACGACAAGGTTCACCATTCAGGCCTCGAGGTCTGGCAGGTGTACAAAATTGATGGGCAGTGGAAGATCTTGTCCGTTGCCTGGACGATCTATCCGTAGTCACTGCTAACTTTCTGTGAGCTTATTCCTTTTCGAGGGTGCTTCCAACTATTTCGGCATTGAGGACAAATTCAACGAGGCTAGTAGGGCGCGCTGACAGGGACGTGATTTTAAAATCCCGCTTGGTGCGGTTTGTCATTTGACCGCCAACTCTGACCGCATGTCTCACTTCGGACGTCGCATATCACTTTTCCTGCAAACACTGGTTCTTCGCAGCATATTGTCCAGCGAGCAGGAGCATCGCCAAGAGCATATTAGCGTTGGGATGATGAGGCTGTGGCTGATAGGGTCTACAAGGGGAGAAGAAGCGAATGAAATCGAGATTGGCAACTTACATGAATCGGGGAGCCGCGTTCTAGTCTCCACGTTACTGGCGGTAATCGTAAGGCTACAGCCGGGGCGCAAAGTGGTTCTTCCGCCAGTTCAGCCCGAAGCGCGAAAAGCGATTGAAGCCGGTTATGTCGAGTGGGCCAAAGCGCCTCTGGCGATGGACAAGAACAAAATCGAGAGGATGCTGGCTCCGGATTTATAGGTCCAAGCTCCCGACCGAAAACTAACACGGCAGGAGTTTATCGATTCAATCTTCTCCCGCCCGTGTACCTTGACGCGATTCGACGCCACCGTACTCACGGTCGAACCCAGGGTTTTTTGCATTGGATACCAAATTCTGAATAGTCGCAAGGGAAGACACATGATTGACTTCGGTTTGGGGAAGTTGCTGCTCTGGATCGCGGCAACAGGGTGCGCAGGCATATTCATCACGCAGGCTGCGGATGTCCATCCAGCAGCTTTTACACTCAACGATGTGATGCAGGCGCCGTTTGCGTCGGACATGCTGGCCGCGCCCACGGGCGCAGCCGTGGCGTGGGTATTCAACGCGAAGGGCTGCAGTAACATCTGGGTGGTAGACCCCTCCCATGGCGCGAAAGGCCGCCAGATCACACCGTACACAGAGGACGACGGTTTCGCTATCGGCGAACTCGCCTGGTCGCCAGATACCAAGTCGATCGCCTTCACACGGGGCCAGAGTCTTGAGGACGAGACTCCGGCCAACGTTAATACCTCCCCGGAAGGCGCAATGCCCAGGGAAGTATGGGTGGTTGCCATGGCCGGCGGCGCGCCGCATAAGGTCGGCGCGGGAGACTCCCCTAGCTTCTCGCCCGATGGCAGCCGGTTGCTGTTTGTCGACAAGAAGAGAATTCTGACCGTGGCCGCGAGCGGCGATGGCGACGCGCAGCCATTGCTCATCGATCAGGGAACAGTGGACTCGCTGACCTGGGCGCCGGACGGCAAGCGCCTGGCGTTCGTGAGCCATCGAGGCAGCCACTCGCTGATCGGCGTTTACGATTTCGTTGACCAAACCATCGTCTGGTTGAGTCCGAGTCTCGACTACGACAGCTCGCCCGCGTTCTCGCCGGACGGCGCACGGATCGCCTTCGTTCATGTGCCGGCCCAGAAAACTCCCCCCGAATTCTTCTCTCAACGCAGCGGACGGCCGTGGTCGATCTGGACGGCGGAAGTGAAAACCGGCCAGGGGCGACGTGTCTGGATTGCCGACGCGGGACCAGGAAGTGTATTCCATCCGATGCGCTCGGCGACGAATGACGTTCCCGACCTTCCCTCGGCGACGAACCTGTTCTGGACCAACCATGATGATCTCGTGTTCCCCTGGGAGAAAAGCGGCTGGCTGCATCTATATGCCGTCCCCGTGCGGGGCGGGGAGGCCCGCGCACTCACGGTGGGAAAGTTCGAGGTCACACACGTCGTCTTCAGCCAGGACCGCAAGCGCCTGGTCTATTCGTCCACTCAGGATGACACCGACAGGTTGCATATCTGGACGGTCGACGTCGAGCACGGTTCGGCGGTGCGCACCGCCCAGAGCCACGCCATCGAAGACTATCCGCAGATCGGCGCCGACGGCACTCTTTTCGCATTGCAGAGCGACGGCAACCAACCGCTGCAGCCGGTCGTGTTGAGTGCGGGGGGCCAATGGCGGCGGCTCGCTCCGGAAGCCATCCCGTCCTCCTTCCCGAGTTCCAAGCTCGTCATGCCCCAGGCCGTCACCTTTACGGCGAAGGATGGCCAGGAAACGCACGCGCAACTGTTCCTGCCGCCCGAAACCACCTCCAAGCCGCACCCGGCGATTCTGTTCTTCCACGGCGGCCCTCAAAGACAGATGTTTCTGGGGTTCAATACCAACCGTTCGTATAGCTGGATATACGCATTCAATCAGTACCTCGTCGCCGAGGGCTACATCGTGCTGTCAGTCAACTATCGCGGCGGTACCGGCTATGGCCTTGACTACAGAGAGGCCGACAACCTCGGCCCTGGCGGCAGCAGCGAGCTCAATGACCTGGTCGGCGCCATCACCTATCTGCAAGGCCGACAGGACGTCGACTCCCATAGATTAGGCATCTGGGGGCCAAGCTATGGGGGACTCATGACGGCCCTCGGGCTCGCGCGCGCCTCAGATGCATTCGCGGCCGGTGTCGATTATGCGGGCATACATAACTGGTCGACGTTTCTGTCCTCGGTGGGCGACCCAATCGACGGAGGCGATGCGAACCGCCGGGCGGTGGAATCCTCCCCCATCGCGACCATCGACCAGTGGCACTCACCCGTGCTGCTTGTGCAGGCGGACGATGATGGCGTTGTACCCTCCCAGCAGGCCGCCGAACTCATCGAAGGCTTGAGGTCGCACAACATCGACCATGACGTAATCATGATCCCGAACGAGATTCATGACCTCGCACGCTACTCATCGTGGATGATGTTGTTCAATGCGGCGGATGTGTACTTCGATCGGCATCTAGACAAGCGGAGCGCGTCCGCTCCGTAAGCAGATCCGTTACTGCGGTTTTGATCGACGGTGTGTGGGCCCTTCGCTTAGTCTTTCAAAAGCGGGTGAAATCTGGGACAGACGGAAATGGCCCCAACTGATTTGGTCCCAAGTCGGGAAATTCGCCTTTCTGTGATTCCGTGACGACGGCAATCCGGTTCTTTGCTTTAAATTCGCTCGCATGAAGGAGTAGGAAGCCAATGTCTGTTTATCGGTACGTCCGCCTCGATGTTTTTTCGAATCAGCCATTCACCGGCATCCAACTGGCTATGTTCCCCGATGCGGCGGGAATTGACGAGCGGCGGATGCAGCGGATCGCAAATGAAATGGCGCTCCCCGAAACCACATTCGTGTTTCCTCCCGAGGCTCCCGAGACCGACGCGCGGGTTCGCATTTTCACTCCAACCCGAGAGCTACCGATGGCCGGGAGTCCGACGATTGGGACGGTTTTTGCGCTCGCGGGCGCGGGCCGACTGCGTGCGAGCGCCGATAAGACGGTTCTCGGACTCGGCATAGGACCAACAACCGTGGGACTCGAATGGGGTCAGAACGGCTTGCGCTTTGCCTGGATGACGCAACCGATTCCGACATTCGGGCCCATCGTCACCGACAGCGTTGCGGTTGCCGCGGCAGTCGGCGTGCAACCGTGCGACCTTGCAGACGGAAACTTGCCGGTGCAAGTCGCGTCCTCCGGAGTTCCATTTCTGTATGTTCCGCTGCGGTCGCGCGCGGCGGTCGATGCGGCATCCATCGAGCGTGGGAAATTGTGCCCGTTACTCCGCTCCGTGGATCTCGAAGAGCTCCCTGTATTTGTATTCTCGTGCCAGCCGGCGGACGATGATGCTACCGTGTACAGTCGAATGTTCGGGCCCTGCATCGGAATTCCGGAGGATCCGGCCACAGGCGCCGCGAGTGGGCCGCTGGGCGCGTATCTCCTCCAGCACAACGCAGTGTCAGTCGACAATGCCTCGAGGCTCGTGAACCTTCAGGGCGTCCGCATGGGCCGCCCGGGCCGTATTTACATTTCGCTCTCGAGCCGTGCAGGAGTTCTCGAGGAAGTTCGGGTCGGCGGCGAGGCAGTGGTTGTCGGCGAAGGAACGGTCCTTGACTAGCCGGCCGCCAACTAGTCGCGATTATTGCACTCACCCAGTTTGCGTTTTCTTCCTAAGCCTGTTATCGACAGTCGTGGCTGGCAAGCCATTCGGCGCTACAATTCTAAGCATGAGGGTTGGTTCTTTGCTCGGCGCGATCCTTGTCTTGGCAACGGCTGTCGCGGGACAAACTGCAACTGGCATCCGTCTCGTCGGTGTTCGGTTTAAGGGCAATAAGCGGCTGGAAACAGTGGACCTGAGGAAATGTGCTGCTGACCTGAAATCACGGACGTACGAAGGCCCTGGGTGGCTAGCTTATATATCGGAACGCGTACGACTCCAGTGCCTTCAAGACAAGGGTTATTTCAATGCGCTGGTTGAGTCCTCAACCAAGCAACTGCCCGATAAGCAAGGGACTCACGAGTTCGTCGTCACATTCAACATCGATGCAGGTTCGCAATATCGCATCGGCCAGATCAGCTTCAGGGGAAATCGTGCCCTTTCTTCCGAGGAGCTTCGCTCCATGTTTAAACTAACCTCCGGCGACATCTTCAGCCCCGTGAATATCCGGCAGGGGGTTGATCAAATACGGAGCACCTACGTGGGGCGAGGCTACCCGGATTCCACGATGATACCGAACGCCAACATCGACGACTCGCGTCACGTCATCAGCATGGTTTTTGACTGCGATGAAGGCAAGCAGGTCCACTAAATTCGCTCTTAATTGTTGAAACATCGCGATCTCTGACAACGCCACTCCCTGTCAAGTACTTTGTTTCCACACGACTCCCCGCACTCATGACAGAGCGCCATTTCGCTCTCGCTGAGAACGTTGCCCACCAATTAAACATGGCCACACCAACCAAGGCTCGCTCGTAATCCGTTCCAGGTCAGAAATCTCGATCCGACCCATGCATCTCTTCGGTCGCAACTTCGATCATGATTACTAGTTCGAACTCCTCGGTTAAGAGGAGCGGGACGCCCCAGTCAATATCTCGGTGTTCATTTGCACACCATGGCGATTTTCGGGCTGTCCCACGTGCGAACCGAACTTTTGTACCTGCTCGTAATTCCATTCCTGGCGCATCATCCAAAACAGACGAACCGCCAGTTTCCGTGCCATCGCTACTTTGGCGATCTTCCGTCCCCGTCGCATCGCCAGGTGGAAGTACTTACTGCGCCATTGCGGAATCGTGCGTACCGTAACCTGCGCCGCTTCCACTAACAAGAAGCGCAGCAGAGTATTGCCTTGCTTCGTGATATGCCCCAGCCGTCTCCGTTCTCCGCTCGAGTCTTCCAGGGGCACCAGTCCCAGATAGCAGGCGATCTGTTTCCCACACTGAAATCGCTCGGCCCTTCCGATGATCAGCACGAAGGCTAATGCCGTGAGTGCGCCCACCCCAGGATGCGTCATCAAGCGCCGCGCCTCGGGGCATTTCTCTGCTTCCTGTTCGATCGCCTGGGTCAGCTCCGCGATCGTCGGGTTCAGCTGATCCAGCAGCTTCAGTAGATCCTTCCGTCGTCGGCTGGCCCAGGGAGCTAAGCGAAACGACTCCAGTTGTTCCCGTCCGTGCTCCCGCCATAACTTCTTCTTGCAACGCAGCCCTTCGTTCAGAGCTACCGCCTGCAACTGGTTCATCAACCGGGTGCGCGCCTGCACCATCCGGTGCCGGTGCCACAGCAGTTGCCGCAGATCGCGATTCTCCCAGCTCGCTACCCAGATCTGCGGAAAGCGATCTTCCAGCATCAAGCGCAGTAGCAGCCGGGCATCCTCTCGATCCGTCTTCCGCTGGCGCACCTGTTTCGTGCGAATCTCCGCCGCGTCACCCATCCATAACTCGATGTTCAGCTCCGCCAGCAGTCGCTCGAACCAGCGTGCATGCCCACTGGCTTCCATCCCCACGCGCACCTTCTTTCCCTGAGCTGCGAGATTGCGGTAGAACTTCTCGGCTTCCTCGCGGTGTTGCAATCGCTGCTCGCCACAATCTCCCGTTTCCGTATCTACAAAAGCAATTTGTTGGAAGCCCGGGTGATAATCTGCTCCTATAACGATCATGGTCCGGCTCCTTTCTACCCGAGCCTTTGGTTGGTTGCCACCACCAAAGTTTACTCGGGCCTGGGAGCCGGCGTTGTTATGGAATCAATTACACTCAAAACCCCTCAATGAGCGAAATCGCCTGTTACACCAAGCATTGACCCTGCCATCTAATCAGGTGAGAAGCAGTGGCTAACAATACTGTTCACACATGGTCTATTGGAACGGACAACGATACGTACCCTCAGCGCCTACCTTCATCCCGGACGTTCGCGCCCATCTAGCAAACTGGCAGCGTTTTAGGACATTGACGAGCACATGGCCGCTACTTTCGATAGTGGCCTACCTGCTGCGCTTCATCATAATGATTGCAGGCGTGGTCGTCGCTTTATGGTACGGAGTAAGAGGCCACGGTTGGGGCAAAGGCCAATATTACCTGACCTCACTCGCCGTGGTGATCCCCGTTCTTTTCCTCTGGTTCATCTTGGAAAGAAAAGCGTGGAACCGCGATCTTCAACGGGGTGGCCTCGCTTCCGTGAACGATGTCTGGAGTGTGACTCAGTTTCCTGAGAAGTAAAGGGGGGCTGGCCCCCTGTAACGTTGAAACCATTTCACCAACAATCCGGGGTTCTGAGTGTAATCGCTGTTTACAACACGTATCAGGCAGTTAGAAGCCTCCTTCATCCAGCAGCATCAATTTCAAAACATGTGGACATGTCGCTATTGAGGTTGCGCGGGTGTGGGTGTGGTCGCGGAGAGCCCTTCGTTCCGTTTTACCTCGTCTACTCTTCCTTCCGAATCAACGGAAAACAGCATGAAATGGTCGAAACTAAGGCGGCGGAAGTAGTGGCGCTTGTGAACATCAAGGTAGAGCTCAACCTTCTTTGGCAGCCAAAGTTCGGCGTGGGTCTTCTGGAACAGCACCGGACCATATTCCACCGTCTGATGTTCGTTGAGAATTTGAAGCTGCGGAATCGGGTTCACCAGTTCTGATTCGATACGTACGATCTGGAACGTACTCGCGGCGATCCAGGCGCGGCCCTTCAAATTGCCTGGGTAAGTAAACCCATGAGCCTGGTATTCGTGAAACCGGTTAGGGCGATCGTCGCGTTGCCGGAAGTGGAGCAGCCAGGTGGCTTGCCCGTTCCATTGGCCCAGGCCTTCGCAAACAATCTGAAAACTGCCACGCAAGTCGGGGTGGAAGACAAATGCCAGGGTGGGCAAGCCGCGAGTCGCGATGTGGTCGGGGGACTCTTCCCTGCCTGACCTCTCGATGCGATATTCGTCGACTGACAGGTAGCCTGGGCGGCCGTTGTTTAAAATTGACGCCATGTAGTCGAATTTACGGGTCTCCTTAGTGACAGGATTGCCCAGTTCGTCGAGTTGTTCGTGGAGCAAGTCTTCGATGGCGCTGAACCGAACCACGTCGTCGACGAACTGTTTCACTCGGTCGCCGACATTGTCGACGACCTGCTGGTAGGGACAGGCGACGCCGGCGGCCACGGATGGCTTTACCGCGTCGATGCCGGGCGGTTCCCAGGTTTGTATGGAGAATTCCGTTGCCGAGGAACGCGACTCGGCGGCCAGTGAAAGATCGATATCGGCCAAATGCAGCGGCGGCTGGAGCGTCGTTTTCGAAGTACCTCGATCCGCTTCGCGCCGTTCGAGGGTGGCGAGCAGTTCGTGGACTGCCGGAGCCGAGGGGCTGTCTGGCGTGCCATCCAGGAAGGTTTTGAGTACCTGAATCGCTTCAGGGCCCCGGGCCAGACTCGCCAGCGCTTCGCCAAGAACGATTTGAGCGGCATTGCCTCCGCCCTTACCTCGTTCCACGGCAATTTGAGCCTGCTCCCGTGATTTATCGAATTCGTTCAGCTTAAGGCAGGTCTCAGCGAGAAGGTAGTGAGCCCTCCAAGAGTCGGGATTGGCGGCCACTGCTTGTTCCAGGATCGGTCTTGCCCCAGCGAAGTCGCGGCTCCGGAAGTGCACCTCGCCTGACAGGGTGAGGGCCTGCGCGTTGTGAGGGTCGGAGGCGATCGCTTTATCCAGGCTGCTTCGAGCCTGTTCGTAATCTTTTTTCTGAAAGAAAAGATACCCCAGCAAGAAATTTACCTCGGAGTTGGACGGCGCGAGTATGTCGGCTGCTTCGAGTTTTTTCTGCGCCGCTTTCCATTTTCCGGACTTCAAATCTGCGATTGCCCGATTAATTTGCTTGCGGGCTTTGGAAGATATTTGCGAGGCGGGCTGTGTCGTGAATTCAATCGCGTAGGGATCCGGCTTTACCTTCATTTCAAGGTGATAGCTGTAAAGTTGAAGGTCAGCCCTCAATTCCTGATGCTCGGGAAGGTATCCGACGGCACTGACTTCTATGTCGTAAACCCCGAAGGGTACATCTTCAAAGGTGGCGATCGACCTGTCCTCAGTGGTTCGCCAGACAATGCTGTTGTCTTTTTTATTTGAAAGCTTAACCACTGCCTGGCGATCAAGAAGAGCTCCGGTGTTGTTGAGGACAGTGAGTATCAGAACTGCGCCCCTGCCGTAGGTGGGAACTCCTATGGTACGTTCGGATCCACCGAAGCGATCCGGCTGCAAGGGAGGCGGAGCTGCCTGCGCTGAGGAGGTCGCTGGGCGCAACAACAGAAAAAAGACGGATAGGCAGACTACGGATGAGAAGCGCGAAATCATTCTTTCACCGCTAAACCCACACCCTACTATATGCCCACAAATAGTCTTCCTGGCCGTGAAAGCTCTTGATGTAGTGCGACTTCGCCATTGCCCCCAGCCTAGCCAAAATGATATAGCGATGCTTCCCTAGACAATTGACGTAAGATCGCAGTCACACTCAAAACTCCTCAATGAGCGAAATTCTGTGTTGGCGGAACGGCCAGCGCAGCAAGGAGTTGGAAGTGTGAAATTAAGAGTCCTGAACTCGTAACGGTCGAAATCGGGCGATTTCGCTCATTGAGGGGTTATGAGTGTAACGGCGATCTTACAATAACCATCGCCAGCGGACGCGAAGGACTCCAACTCCATGAACGCCAGCAGCCACAACAAATCTCATGGGGAAGTCAAATATGTCGACCGGTCAGGCCCTCAGCGATGTCGCCCGCCAGCGGCAACTTGAAACGCACGCCTTGAAATGCTTTCACCATCAGTACAACCCACAAAACAAGACTCAGCAGGCTCAAGAAGTCCAGAAGAAGGGCACCGAGGGTGAAGACGCCCCAATTGCCGAATCCACCAAACCACCACTCCATGCCGAATATCGCAGCAAAGACGGCTCGCAAGATGTGCAGGCCCAGGAAAACGACTATGGATTGCGCTGCGTGGAATCTGACGTAAGGACGCTTATCTAAGAGAAGGAAGATCACGCCAGTAATCCAGCCGAAAACATAGCTTAGGAGTGCTGCCAGATTTTCGGATAGGCCGGATCGCTGGTGATCTGACAACTCGACCCCCTTTAATCATTCGATTCGCGCATTTCCACTCATACACTGAAAGCTACGCTGACCGCGCAGGCTGGCGCTTATCCGCCTTCGACAAGAAATTGAGGCATTTACCCTAGAGCTCGCTTCCTTTAATCACCGCCTGTAGGCAGAACTTGCAATAACCTTGCTTGAACCAGACTTGCTGGCCCGGGCAAATATCCGTTCGTTTTTTCCACGAATATTCTTGCAAAGGCTTGTACTCATTGCAGTTGGGACAGAGCCACAGCGGAACCCCATCCCGCTCGCCATCAGGTTCAGGAAGCGCGACCGGCATATTGGGGATTCTCCATTCCCTGGGGTGCGACCGATGGGGCACACCAACGCAGCGCCGCGAATTATACGCCCCGCCCCCTGAGTCACCAAACAAGCCTATCTTGGCTCAATGAGTGGTGAGTACAGAGGCGATGTTACGCCAATGCTTCGCGGGAACCTGACATTTCCGACCGATATGCGCTTAAGCGTGCGATAGAAAACGGTCGGCGTAATCGTGTTCGGCATCTAAACTCTCCTTCGGCGCGTGAATTGCACGTTCGTGGGCCTTAGGCAATCCCCGCGTCCTCACGGATGAACGCGGATGATCGTCTTTCCCTTGATCCGCTCGGTCGGGTTGAAGGCGGCAACCGCATCGCCGAGGGCAGCCACGTTGCCGATGTTTGTCCGCAGCCGACCAACCCGGACCCGCTGGACGAGCTCACTCAATTGGGCGCAATCTGATATGACGACGAAGTCGACAGTCAGGCCTCCAGAGGGCCGCGCCTCGGTCGGACCGGTGACGGTCACCAGCGTTCCTCCGGCGCGAATCAGGCCCGCAGAGCGCTTCGCGATGTCGCCGCCGATGACATCGAAAACCAGATCGACCTCGCCGACGTCTTCCAGGGCGTCGTTATCGAGGTCGACGAACTCCTGTGCGCCGAAGTCGAGAGCCGTCTGACGGCCGCCAGTGCGCCCGGTGCCGATGACGTACGCGCCGGCCTCACGTGCGAGCTGGCTCGCCATCGAACCGACTACGCCGGCCGCACCGTGCACGAGGACGCTCTGCCCCGCGTGAAGGCGGCCGTGCTCGAACAGCCCCTGCCACGCGGTCAGGCCCGGCATCACGAGGGCCGCGCCCACGGTGAAGTCGACGTCGCCCGGCAGCGGCGTGAGGTTGCGTGCCTCGACGGCCACATACTCCGCCAGCGTGCCGTCGCGATACCAGTCCGTGAGGCCGAACACCCGCTGTCCAATCGACAGCCCCGTCGTGCCATAGCCGAGAGCGGTGACCACTCCGGCCAGTTCATGTCCCGGGATTGAAGGCGTCCGGTCACGGCCGACGCGATCCGTCCAGGTCGAGGGCCATGTCAGTTCATCCCCGGTGAATCCCGAGGCATGAATCTGAACAACGACGTCGTTTATCGCGGCTTGCGGCTCGGGCCGCTCCACCAGCTTCGCCCCGGCCGTTCCCGCAGCCTGATCCGTCACCACAATCGCCTTCATGAGTCACCTCAATGTGTCGAGTTCTTGCCTGCAAGATAGCCGCTCCACCCACGAAGCCTTTCCATTTTTCTTTGATTGAGATGAATTGACCAACTCCCTCAATCTCCGAGTTGCGACAATCAAGGAACGACGAAAAGCCACTGTCTTGAGTGGAATAGAGATGTTTCGGGAGTTATTGGGTAACGAGTGCGCTCTGCTTTCGTCTTTCCAGTGAGAGTGTCAGCAAAATTCCCCCGATGAGGCCGAACAGGACAACATCCGTAAAACCCCGATGAACGCCGTGCTTCCACGCTTCTACGGTTTGGATGGCCATTACCGAAGCATGGGCCAAGCTCTGGCACGCCGCGAAGGTAATCAGCGAGCGGTGCAACAACGGCTTTCTGGCAGCCAGCAGCAGAAAGGGGCCGAGCGAGATAAACCAACTAAGAAACATCGGCTCGCATGCGTCTTTCGTTTCCAGAAGCCACTTGGAGTGCGCTAGATCGGTGTAGAGCGGATAAATCAGGGCGACATAAACGAGGCCCACGAGTCCCAGGACGACTTGCAGCATGCGTTCGCGTTTCACGATGACCTCCTCTTACGAAAGCTACTCCCGCGCCGGAGCTGATGATTCGGATGTCGGGATGCCCAACATTTTGAAACGCATTCTTCGTATATCTCTGCCTGCTCGAGCCGTCAATCGCGGACCAGCCCTATTTGGGGCGAATCACGGGCAAACCGGAAGTTATGCTGAGAGCGAGCCGCGATCGCCAGTTTGATTGCCGACCACCGGAGTAAGGTCAATTTGAGAGGACCCGCATCGAGCCAAGAACTCGGTCAGTGAATCGACATGGTCAGGGGCTTGCGGTAGTTGCTGCCGTCGACTATCGGGACTTGCTTCGGCAGCAGGGTGTCCTTCCTCGTTCCAACGACGCTAATCCGATTGCCCAAGATCAAGACCGTCATGTCGGCTCTTGTGGAACCGTCGCGAACGTCAACGACGGTGACATGAGTGATGGCGATTTGAGATGAAGTGACCGGCCACGCCCGTAAAACACCGAGGATGCAGAACAAAATGGCGGTAACAGCTCGCAGTCCCAAACTTGTGCTCCGATAGCTCTTCGGAAGCCTACCACTACTTCGGTTGTTCGGGCGCAGGGCTACCAATTAGCCGGTGGTGGTTGCCGCCTACTCGAAAACAGGATCCGGAAGATAGGGTTCAGGGTTGTTGACGAAATCGCATTATAAAAGGGCGCCCCTCTTGGAGTAGGTTGTGATTGTCACACCACCACCTGGGAAAGGAGCACCCTTGTGAACAGTGAAAAGTATATTGGGCTCGACGTTCATCAAGCAACGATCTGCGTAGCGGTGATGGATCCTAAGGGCAAGGTAGTCATGGAATCCATCCTGGAAACCAAAGCCACAACCATTCTGGAGTTCCTGGCGGGACGGCGTGGAACTTTGTCCGTGACCTTCGAAGAAGGCACCTGGGCGGCTCGGCTCTACGATCTGCTCAAGCCGCATGTTGCCCCCTTAGTGGTGTGCAACCCGCGCAAGAACGCGCTGCTCAAACATGGCAACAAAAATGACAAGATCGATGCTCGCAAACTTGCCGACCTGTTGCGGCTCAATGATCTCGAGCCGGTCTACCACGGCGAGACCGGTGTACGCATGCGGCGCGAGCTCGCCCGCAGTTATTTGACGATCGTCAAAGATGTTTCCCGGGTGATGAGTCGGTTAAAAGCAATCTATCGTAGCTGGGCGATTCCCGGTGCCGGCCGGGACGTTTACTATACCCGCCATCGCGGCGAGTGGCTGGGGAAAATCCCCGAGGCTGGCTCCCGTCGCCGCGCCGAGCAACTCTATCAGCAACTGGATATGCTGCAGTCCCTGCGCCAGCCAGCCCGGCGCGAACTGCTGGCGGAGAGTCGCAAGCATACCATCACTGCCAAACTGCGGCAGATCCCCTGCATGGGCCCGATTCGCTCTGCTTGGGCGGTGGCTCTGATCCAGACCCCGCATCGGTTTCGCACCAAACGACAACTCTGGACCTATAGCGGACTGGGATTGGAAACCCGCGACAGCGGGGAATACCACTACGTCCAGGGCCAAGTGCGGCGCCGCAAAAAGCAGGTGTTCATTCGCGGCTTGAACAAGGATCACAACCATGATCTGAAAGGTCTGTTCAAAGCTGCCGCCACCCGGGCGAGTGTGCAGCCCGGACCGTTCCAGGATTTCTACCAGCGATCGCTGGCCAAAGGCATCCAGCCGACCATGGCGCGTCTCACGTTGGCGCGCAAGATTGCAGCCATTACGTTGACTCTGTGGAAGAAGGGAGAAAACTTCGACGCTGAGAAACTAAAAGCACAAGCCGCTTGAGCGTCTCGGGTGAAGAACCCTTTCCATCGCCGCCTGATTCTTTCTCTGGTGGTGGTCGGTTGGTTCTTGCGACGCTCGGGTTCGAGGGTGAGCATCCTGAACGCCTGTAGGCGCTCAAAGTGTCAGTGACACTTAGCCTCCGTGAAATCTCTATGCCCTTCGGACAACCCGAAAAAGCACCAGGCCACGAGCCTCAGATAGATCCATGGTTGCCACCATACAACCGCACGGCTTGATGGGTTTCGAAACTGATCGGCGTCGTCGTTACTAAAGAAGATGCAGCTACTGCGATGGAACCACCCAGGTGCCGGACACCAGACGAGCGTCTTCCATGGTGAGAGGGGCTGGATGTCACGAAATAAACCTGCGCATCCGGCGGAGGGAGGAAAATGTTCTTGACATCCCCTTTTATAGATCAGGCGATTTCGCCCATTGAGGAGTTTTGAGTGGCGGCGGCATGGGTGTGGTCTACAAGGCCGAGGACACCAATTTAGGCCGCTCCGTGGCTCTCAAATTCCTGCCTGACGAAGTGGCACGGGACGCGCAGGCCCTGGAGCGTTTCCGCCGCGAAGCGCGCGCCGCTTCTTCCTTAAATCATCCTGGTATATGCACCATCTATGACTTTGGCGAGCACGAAGGCCGAGCCTTCATCGTCATGGAATACCTGGATGGGATGACGCTAAATCACCGCATTGCAGGCAGGGCGTTGGAAACCGAAGCTCTCTTGTTACTGGGCATCGAACTTGCCGATGCTCTCGACACAGCCCATGCTAGGGGCATCGTCCACCGCGACATTAAGCCCGGAATGAGCGAGTTTGTCGGCTAAGAGCCGTCAATGCGCACCTCACCTTTGGCGCGGTCGCGGATGATCTGTGCGGCCGTCTCGAGTGTCTGTTGCGCTTTCGGTAAGAGATCGGCCTTGTCGAAATGTCCATCGTGATGGGCCCCTGGATTCCGTGCAACCTGGGGGAAAAGCAATTAGCGACTTGGTTTAATCAGTTATGGCTATCGGCCGCTCTTTTCAGGCGGAAGCGAACTGAGAAGACCAGCGAACAGCAGGTTGAAGTCGTATACGTACAACGTCTATATAGATCACAGCCCCTCTAGATGGAATTGTAAAAAGTTTGTCTTGCTAGCTAATCTTCGAGGATTGGGGCTACAATCTCGCGCATGAAAACATTCCTACTTCGTTTCACAGCTCTCCTGCTCATCGCTATCAATGCGGCGCCTCAACTCTTGGCCACCTGCGGCGGAGGCGGTGGCGGTGGAATGGGAGGAATGAGTTCCATGGGAGGTGGCATGGGGATGGCGGCTCCCCAAGTATACAACGTGCCGTGGCGGTTGAGGATGCCGGACTTGCCGCCGGTGACCGCGGGCCTTGTCCTGTACTGGTTCCCGTCGTCGGTGCAGGAGGTGCAGAAATCAAGCATGCGCACCTCGCGGATACTTTCGCTTTATGCGGCGCAGTGCGTCTCGATGGAAATTGCCGACGCGGCCACTCCGCTCGGACAAAAGCTGGTGGGCGCGGACAAGCTGCCCGTAGCCGTTCTGGCTACTCCCGGCGGAGATACGGTGGCCAAAATTGAAAACCAGGATGGTTTCCTGCGGGCAGAGAAGGTCGAGAAAGTCGTCGATGAGGAAATGAAGCATCGCGATAATTCTCTGGAACAACAATTGAAGCAGGCCAAGGAACACGCCAAGTCGGGCGACAGTAGTGGAGCGATCCCGCTTTACCGCGCCGTGCTGGATCAGAAGTGCCTGTTTCCCAAGCGCGCGAAAGATGCTGCCAAGGAATTGAAGAAGCTGGGCGTGAACGATGTGGGAGACATCCTGAACTCTCCGGACTACGTCTCCCCAATCTTTGACGCAGCAAAGAGCGCGAAGATCGAGCACACCATGGTGCGCGGATTGACGGCGGAGAACGCCTACAAGTTTGCGGAAGCAGAGAAACTGTACGCTAAGGCGCACAGCATGGACCCGGCCGATCCGGCGCCGCAGCGGTACTTGGGCGAGCTCTATCGTCATCACATCGGCGACTGGGCGAAGGCGCGGCAGACGTTTAATCAGATTCTCGCAATGCCGGCCGATCCGTTAGCTCGCGCCGTCGCGCTGCACGGTCTGGGCAAGATGACCGTTCATGAAGGCCAGTTCAAAGAGGGCCTGGCGCTGATGGAGCGCTCGGTTGAGGCTTTTCCCATCGCTCTCGCCTACCGCAACCTCGCCGTGTACTGGAACTCAGAAGGAAACATGACGAAAACCGACTACTATGTTCGCAAAGCGCTCGAACTCGAGCCCAACGATGCTTATAACCTGGTGTTCGCGGCCGGCTTCATGGCGGCCAACGGGCACGGCGACGAGGCTCTGAAGATCGCAAGGGAACATGAGGACATGCTGCCGGCGTCCTACAATCTGGCGGCGATTTATTCCCAGCTCGGCCAGCGCGACAAAGCTCTCGCCATGCTGAAGCGCCATTTCTTCAGGTATGAACGCAACCAGGCGGTGCGCTCGAAAGAGATGATGGAAGCGCGGGTTGATGCGGTCTTCGCTTCTCTGATGAAAGATCCGAACTTCATCGCGCTCACCAGCGGCGCCGACGGACGTCTACCGTTGCCGCAGGATCGAGGTATGAGCCAGGGCGGTGGAACCGTACAGTAGGCAATCGCCCCCCAGTTTCGCGATGCACTGGACGGACTTAGCTAGCACTTTCCAATCTCAAGGGATAATCGCCGTAAGTCGCTGTCCGGTCCGAAGGCTCCCAAAATGTATTGCGAACTCCCTACCAGCAACCGTCGTAAGCACCATATTTGGGTAATTGCCCCCCACCCGATCCAGGCGTAGCGTGAATTCAAACTTCTACAACTTTGTCCGTCGTCGCACCGGCGACGGGTTCCTTTCACCTTCAGCCAACGAGAGGAGCGCATATATGTTTACCCGAGTCCTCGAATTAACCACCAAGCCAGGTAAAAATAAACAACTCTCCGACACCATCAATGACAAAGTACTGCCGATCCTTAAGAAACAGAAAGGCTTCGTAGACGAGACCGTTCTTGTCTCAGACAAAGAGGACAATCGTGTCCTGTCCCTGACCTTTTGGAACACCAGCGAAGACGCTGAGGAATATCACCGCGCCCAGTACGAGAAGGTGCATGAAATGGTTCGGAACCTGCTTGATGCCGAACCCGTGCTTCGCACGTTCGACGTTCACACCTCGACCACACACAGAATCGCCGCTGGCAAAGCGGCCTGATAAAAGGCTGGGTTACTGCTTCGTAAATCAACCATGGGCGAGCCCAACCGACTCGCCCTCTTTCAAACATCTGTCAGAAAAGGAGACACTATGCCTTCCAAGAATGTGGAAACACTCCAAGGGGCGCATGAGAGCTGGAATCGACGTGACTTCCAAGGCGTGACTCGAGCGGTACCCGGCAGAAGGAACACCCAAGTTGACGTATATCGCGAGGTGCAGCGGGCGTCCTATCTGGATCTGTCTGTGAAGACCCGTGACCCGTGAAGCCCCGGCTGTGAGGCACATCTCAGGAGAGTGTCGGAAACAATTGTAACGTTTCTTGTAGACTCTATCGAATGTCAGGGCAAGCCGAGCTCCGTGAAAGCTGCGTTTTCTGGTTCAATGGGCGCTGCACCGAAGGGATGTGAAAGCGTAAATGCGCAGACGAGAGACCAAAGTCGTCAGCCGATATCCAACGCCTGCCTTAGAGAAGGGTCTCGACATACTGGAACTCTTCGCCCGCGAACCATCTGGACTCACCAAGAGCGATGTGGCTAGGCGGCTCGGTCGCACAGTCTCGGAGATCTTTCGAATGTTGGTGTGCCTGGAAGAGCGCGGTTACATTTCTCCGTCGCCGGATGGTGAACGCTTCAACTTGACGTTGCGCCTATTTGAGTTGGGACAGCAATACCCCCCGACCAAACGCCTGATTACTGAATCTCTGCCGATCATGCAGCGAGTCACGGACGAACTCAACCAGTCCTGCCACTTGGGAGTGCTCGACGGAGACCGCGTGGTGATTATCGCCCACGTCGACTCGCCGCTCAGCGTCGGCTTTTACGTAAAAGCGGGAGGCGTCGGTGACCTGATGCGGTCAACCACAGGGCACGTAATTCTGGCGCATCAGAGCCCCGAACTTGCTTCTCGTGCAGTACAACTGTGGTGCCAACATAACCGTTCCCGTCCTCCGCTCGACTTCGACGAGCGCCTAAGCAAGATTAAGCGACGGGGATATGAGCAGAGGAAAAGCTACGAGGTTGAGGGGGTAATCAATATTTCATTTCCTGTTCTCGATGATCAGGGATACGCGGTGGCTGCACTGAGTGTTCCATTTCTTCAACGAATCGAAGAGCTGACGACTCCGGTAACCGTAATAGGCGTCCTGAAAGAGGCCACCTCTCTCCTCTCGGAGCGGATAGGCGGGTCATTGAAGGGAAGAGGACGCACTTGACCCAGACTCGCGAAGAAAATAGGGTATGCCGAATCTACCTTTGCGATGAGGCATTACGCCAAAAAGTATCGAATTTACTGTCGATACCATTTCGCAATGGCAGAACCGCCCGACGGGCCATTTGAGTCAAGGAAAATGCGGCGGACTATAGGGTCAGAGCCAGGCTGACTTAATGCCGGTTCGCATTTTCCAGGAAACGCAACGCTTGCTCGATGTCGAGGTCCCGGGCATTAAGTTTTTGTGCTTCCAGCAGTTCAGCGCGTCCAGCCTTCAGATCACCGGAACGGCAGTAGATCAGACCGATATCCTTTTTTAGTAGTGGTAAAGCGTCACAGTTTCCACAAACCCTGATGGCCTCCTTCAATTGGGAAATGGCTTGTGGCCAGTTGTGCGCGTCGGCGGAAGCCAGCGCGAAATTACCCAAGGTTTGGGCGCGATCCGTGATGTGTTCCTGAGCTTGCAACCGCTCAAATTGGTTCTGAAGGCGCTTAGCTTCCTCAGGATCGGACTTGGCGTACACCCGGGAGAGGTTATAGAGCACCTCCGAAAAGTCGGGCCGGACCTCAATCGCTTTGCGCCATTGCGCGATCGCACCGGCATGGTCCCCGCTGCGGAGCAAGCCTTGCCCCAGCAGATACAGCGCGTCCGCACTGTCCGGCTTCAGTTGGACGGCCATCTTTAGGAGCCGGATTGACAGGTCCGTGTTTCCGGCTTGCTTCTCGATCAACCCCAATAAATACCAACAGTCACCAAAGCTGGGGTCCGTGCGCGAAACAGCTTCGAGTTCGAGCCTGGCCTCATCATTGCGGCCGAGATCAAGAAGTGCCCTTCCACGGTTGTAGCGTGGCATGGAAGCAGCCGGATCCAGCCGTACGGCTTCTGAAAATTCCCCGAGAGCGTGTTCGAGATCAAACTGATCTGCGAGTGCAATTCCGAGATTCAGATGCGCTTTAGCCGAGGTGCTATCAAGCTCGATGACCCTGCGAAAATCAGCTACGGCCTCTGGTCCTCGATTCATTTTGGCCAGAATCATACCTCTCGCCGTAAGTGCCTGGATATTATTGGGTTCGAGTTGGATCGTATTTTGCACCGCCTTATGCGCTTCAGCGAAGCGTGACTGCCTCGCCAGCATCAGGCCGAGATTCAAAAATGCTTGTGCATAGTGGGAGTCACTCTCAACCGCCTGCCGGAATAGCTGCTCCGCTTCCTTGATTTTTCCTTGTCGGCCATAGAGAACGCCCAGATTGTTCTCGGCTTCGGCATACTGCGGATTTATTAAAATAGCGATCCTCAGATGTTTCTCGGCGTCTTCATCCTGACCTGTAGCAAGACTGAGAAGTCCCAATTGATTATGGGCTGCCGCAAACCGGGTATCTACCACAACGGCCTTTTCCAGTGCGTCGCGTTCGCCCTTCTTGTCATCCAGTTTGTCCAGCGCCAATGCCAGATTGAAATAGGTATGCGCATTGCTCGGGTCTTCCGCAATGACCTCCCGGTATAGGTTCACGGCGCGTTGAATTTCACCCGCCTGGAAGTAACTATTCGCCTGGTTTGTCTTCGTCCCGGCAATGTCTTGTCTGAAACCCTCCTCTTTTTTCTTCTCGACAACTTTCAGTTCCTCGCGAGCCTCGTCTTTCTGGCCCAGGGTCCTGAGGACTGCTGCACGCTGGAAACGTGCCTCGCTAGATGCAGGATTTAACTGCAAAGCCCGGTCAAACTGCTCACGGGCTTCCTGCGGCTTTCCTAATTTCGCCAGTACGAATCCAAGGTTGTAGCGGACGTCGAAGTTGTTGGCATTCCGTGCCAGGGCCCGTCGCAGCATTTTCTCGGCGTCGATGTAATTTCCGAGTCCGCGGTCTACCACCCCCATGAGATACATTGCCTGGAAATCACCGGGCTTCCGACGAAGGTAGTCTTGTGTTATGGGCGAGGCTGAACTGAACTCTCCCAGGATCACCAGAGTTCCCACATAGGAAACGAGGGCAATCTCGTCGGTTGGATCGAGACTCAATGCGTTCTGGAATTCCGCTGCCGCTTCGCGGTACCGGCTTTGCTGGACGTAAATGGTTGCCAGATTCGCGTGGGCTTGTGCCGATGAGGGATTTTGCTTAATGAGCTCGGATAAAATGTGGATTGCTTGGTCCACATTTCCATTCCTTGCATAGGCGATCGCCAAATCTGTCTGGAGTAGTTCAGAAGCCGGTAAAGTCTTCAAATAATCGATCGCAGCTGAATACTTTTTTTGCGCGATAAGAGCTTGCGCCAGTCCATCCTCGGCCGGGACGAATGTGGGGTCCAGTTGCAGAGCAACCTGGAATTCAGTGATGGCCTTGTCGGCCTGACCTAACTTGCTGAGCGCGGTTCCCAAAGCGGTGTGAGTCTGCGCCATGTGCGGTCTCAACCTCAAAGCTGCACGAAGCTCATTGACCGCACGCTCGGACTTCCCATGTTCAAGCAGAGCCAGCCCGAGGTTATAGTGGGCTTCCCACGAGTTCGGTCCAAGGCGAAGTGCCGATTCAAATGCGGAGATCGCGCATGCGAATTGTTTCCGTTGTCCGAAATACGCGCCCAACGCATCGTAGGCGCTGGCTGACGGCCGCGTCGATATGACCTTTTCAAGTTCGGGAGGCTCGTCGCACGTCTTGCCCACCTCTTCGCCGAAGCACAAACCGCATAAGCCAACCAGGCAGACTCGAAGAGCAGCCTGGGTTAATTGGGAGGGGGTTACGCTTCGGTGCATTTCTGGTCTCAATTCGGCGGCAGAACACAGCTGTGTTCGGGCAATTGCCTGTTCCTTCCTCAGGCCTTTCGATCTGATTCGCCTCGACCGGTGCCGGTTTCGCCGGCTGCGCGGTTATCGCGATTGTTTACTCAAGGCTTTGCCATGAGTTTCAATCCTGCTCCTTCAGGGTCGCTTCGCACCGCGCAGGGAGTGTCAAAGTACATCGTTGCGCGGTGCTCGGAGGTGTATGCGGGCCAGTGTGGCAGAGTGCTGTGATTAGGATTTCCGGTCCGGGCAAAATTCACCCAGGCAGTACTGATCTGTTTCGACAGAACGAATGCCTCGGGAGATCCGCCACTGTAATGGTCGCAAATTTCAGCATTGTCGAACGTGAACGCGATTTCACAGGCGTGGAAAGAACCGGGGCGTTTGTCCAGCACGGGCGTCTGCCAGGAATATATATAAGAGTATGCCGGAGCGCTACCCAAAGCAGCCTTCCTACTGGCCTGCTCGAAGGCCGGACGGCGAAAAGGAGCCGCTGCGATTGTGGCGTACAGGTCGAAAGGCGTCGCTTGGGGATAATCTCGTTGGTACGCGTCGATGATCTCCTTGGCGCGGTCGCCGAATTCCTCCCTTACCAACCGGTGAACCTCTTCCATCCCCATGGCGTTCGCATCGACGCGGTCAAGCCCGCTTATGGCTTCATGGAGGTTTGTGCCGGTGAGCAAGGGAACGTCCGCTGATATCTGTGGCGCTCCCGGATCGAATGGATGATGAGGCAGAATGCTCCCGTCCACTGTCGGTCCCCAGTTGTCTTCACCGTACACCGTACGAAGAGAAGATTTTTGCGCAGGCATTTTCTTCATGGCTTCCGCTGCCGCCCCCGACAGACGGTCGACCGGAATTGCTTGTAGTTCGTCTAACTGAGACTTGGATAAGCCGAGTTCTGCGACCACCAACTCAGCCAATCGCCCTGAGTATTCAGGAGAGAGAGACTTGAGAAACGGCCCACTCTGTACAATCGCGCGGTGGAACAAACCCTTGGCCGCCGGCATAGCCATCAGTGCGAGGACTTTACCCCCTCCACCAGACTGACCAAAGATGGTTACATTGCCCGGATCGCCGCCGAAAGTCGCGACGTTATTGCGCACCCACTCCAGGACAGCGACAATATCGAGCATCCCAACATTGGCAGCACTGGCATATTTATCTCCCGCCAGGTGTGCGAGGTTGAGATAGCCATACACATTTAGACGATGATTGTGTGTCACGACGACAGCATCATGATTACGGGCGAGACGTTCGCCGTCATAGGAGAGCAGATCGTGGCCGCTGCCAGCGGTAAACCCACCGCCATGCATGTACACCATAACCGGGCGCTTGCGTGAAGAATTGATCTCCGGTGTCCAAAGGTTGACACGCAAACAGTCTTCCCCGGGCACGGTCAGAAACGCGCCTCGATGTAACACAAACGCATCTTCGTCGTGGTTTGCTAGGTTTTTACCGTCGGTGTCAAAGTGCGCAGAGTCCTGAAACGGGCATACCCGGCCATACTGCAGCGCGTTGCGGATTCCCGTCCACGGGTCCGGCCTGACTGGAGGCATAAATCGTCTGGCTCCGGCAGTGGATGCGCCATAAGGTACGCCCTTGAAAATGTAAATACCGTTTCGCCCGAAGCCTCGGATTTTTCCGGCGGTGGTTTCTACAACCGTCGCGGTGTCAGACGCAATCACCAGGCCGCGGCCGCACTCGCTCGTTGCGGATTTTGTTTTCGAGGGAGCGTCCGTCATGGGCTGTGAGACGGCGCTTGTCGGCAAGATGGCGGAACCCGCCAACCCCGCCCCCAGGGTTGCCATGCCGCTGATGAAGGAACGTCGTCCCTTAAGTACCGCTGCTGACTCGCGATGTGGCGGATTGTTCGACGTCGTTTCTGCTTTGCATCTCAGACTATCCATTGGCGCGATGTTCGTTTCGATTTTGTGGCCTGAATCAGTTCGTCCCATAGTAGTTCCTCCCGCAACGCAACCTTAATGTGCCTCGGCAGCTAAGGTTCCAGCTTGAAAATCCGTTCCATGCGTATCCATTTTTCCCCTGGCCTCGCTTCTGGCAACGCTTGCTGGAATCTCCACATCAGCTGTTCCCAGGCTTGTACCTTCGGATCTTGCTCATCGGCCTTGGCTTTTTTCTCAAACGAAAAGTCCTTGTCTGCTTCCATGACCATGAACAAGCGCGTGCCGAACAGGTAAATCTCCATATCTTCGATACCGGAGCCCTTTAAGCTTTGCGTGATCTCGGGCAAGATTTTCTCGTGCTGTTTTCTGTACTCGGCGATCAGAGCGGGATCGTCTTTCAAGTCGAGCGTGAAGCAGAATCGTCGGCTCATTTCACAGTACTCAGTTCAGCAGCCGGGGATTCCGGGACCAGGACAGGCCGATACCCGCGCACCGCGAAGTAGAGCACATAAGCCTGGCAGACTAGCGGCACTATGAACGCCACCCGAATCGTGCTGTGGTCAGAGATGAATCCCATCATTGCGGGAAAAATAGCTCCGCCGATGATCGAAGCCACCAACAAGGATGATCCCAGCTTTGTATATCGTCCAAGCTGCTTGATGCTCAGGGCAAAGATGGTCGGGAACATAATCGAATGAAAGAAGCCGATCAGGACTACCGCCCATAGGGGTGCTGCGCCGGAGCCGAGAAGAACTACAAGGAGACAGATCAGTGTCGAAATTGCAAACAATGAAAGCAGCCTGGCTGCAGGCACACCTTTCATGATGAAAGAACCAAAGAACCGTCCGATCATGAATCCAATCAGATGGAGCTTCAAATAGAAAGAGGCGTCCTTTTGAAGCATTCCAGGAACGCTATGCTGCGCCAGCCGAATGACGAAGCTGCCCACGCCGACCTGGGCGCCAACGTAGAAGAACTGTGCGATAACTCCCTTGACCAGGTGACTATAGTGCCGGATATCGCGGAGCTCTTCCCGGGTTGATTCCTGCTTTACTGCTCCATCGGTCGCGCCCACTTCTGGCAGCGTGGACAAGAAAAACACAACCGCGTAGGCGAGAAAAATTCCTGCGACGACCAGATATGGCATCCTCACAGTACTGACCACATCCGTTCGGTACCTGGCCATCTGTGCGGGAGTCATTGTGCCTAATTGCTCTCGCGAATACTCGAGAGCCGAAAGAATAAAAGCTGAGCCTATGAATGGCGTCACTACGGCGCCCACAGCATTGAACGACTGTGCCAGGTTTAGTCGCCGCTCCGAGCTTTCCGCTGGCCCCAGGAGTGTCACGTAAGGGTTAGCAGCGACCTCGAGGACCCCTTGGCCGCACGCCATAACAAATGAAGCAAAAAGAAACAGTCCATACACCTGAATTGACGCCGCGGGAATAAACAGCAACGCGCCCGCTGCGCATGTTACCAACCCAACAACGATTCCATTCTTGTAACCGATCGTTTCCAGCAGTCGTCCTGCGGGCAGCGCGGAAAGGCAATAACCGCAAAAAAATGCCACTTGGATGAGTGCCGATTGAAAGTCATTCAGATCGAAGACCTTCTTCAAATGTGGGATGAGAACATCATTGAGATTCACCCCCAGCGCCCACAGAAAAAATAGAGTTGTGACGAGAATGAATGGGGCGACATACCGTCGCTCGGTGATGGGTGCTGAGGTCGTCATATCTTTAAGTCAAAGCTCGATCAAGATGTACGTAGCCGCCATCAACGAAAACATGCTGGCCGGTTATATGCGCGGCCCGTGCAGAAAGCAGGAAAACTACCATGGCCGCGATCTCGTCGGGAGAGGTCATTCTGTGTTCCAAAGGAATTTTGGCCAGAACGGACTGAAGCTTCTCTTCGGGATCGGGAAATGTGCCGAGCCACTGTCGGTAAAGGGGAGTCATCACCTCCGCGGGAACAACCGCGTTCACGCGGATACCGTAGCCCAGCGGTTCCGCCGCCCATTCTCGGGTCAACGCCAATATTGCTCCTTTGGATGACGCATATCCTGACGTACCTCCTTGACCGGTGATCGCGGTCTTTGAACTGATGTTCACGATGCCGCCGCGCGTTTTCTTCAGATAGGGAAGCGCGAAATGCGCCATGTTGTAGTAATGCAGCAGATTTCGACCTAGCGACTCTGCGTACTGTGCTGGAGTTCCATGTTCCAGACCTACTTTGTCGTTGATCCCCGCGTTGTTCACCAGAGCATCAAGGCGGCCAAACTTCTCAACTGTCGACTCGATTGCATTTTGGCAATCTGTACAGGACGACAGATCCGCGATAACCACGTGGCTTGAGCGTACCTCGGCCTGAAGGTGTTTGCTAGCTTCGGCGTCACGGTCCACAATGACGGGAATCGCAGCCTCCGCAGCGCCGGCTCGCACGATTGCAGCGCCAATGCCTTTGGCTCCGCCGGTGACGAGTACGACCTTGTTTCCAAGCTGCAGGTCCACTGTTCTCTCACAATCAGCCGTGCAAATTCATGAAACCGCCATCCAGCGGGTAATTCACTCCGGTAATCAACGAGGCCGCGTCAGAACACACAAGAAGAGCGCAAGCGAGGCCACCTCGTCCGGTTTCCCCATTCTGCCGATCGGCTGCGTCTTCGCCGGTTTCTCGAACATCTTCTGCTCCCGGCCGGGATAGATTTGTTTCAGATAATCATCGACGAAGGTCGACCCATCCAACCTTTCCCGGGCCCATATCGCGGGTCTTAACGGACCCATGGTGAACCGCGTCCGCGGCGATTAGCACGGTTAGATCGTCGGGACGAATGGTTTGTGCATGAAGTGTTCCCAATCCAATAAAGACGGACAGGATGGTTGTCACCACGAAGACAGCCGGCGCCAGGATGACTCTCGATCGAGAGCATCTGTTGGCGGCGTGGCTGGACCGAACGGTTCTCCCCAGACTTTGGCTAGACGCCATAGTTTGCCGTTTGTTGAAATTTCATATATAAAAGCGTATATGCGCCGACGAAAACACAAATGCACAGTACCTTGGCTTCTAGGCTTTCGTCAAGATTTTTTTAGGTGCGATAGTATTTCAACGATCCTGTGAGCGGCGGCAACTGGGCAATGCTCAAGAAGATTCGTTGACTCGTCTGATCATCGCGGTTTATGCCCAACCTGAACCGGTGCTTGATTCCGGCAATTTATGAAGAAGACAAAGACGCCTAAAGCTTCCAGCCGATACCCCACTCCGGCTCTTGAGAAAGGCCTGGACATATTGGAACTGTTTGCCAGCGAGCCGTCGGGACTTACAAAAAGCGACGTAGCGCGGAGGCTCGGCCGCACGATTTCAGAGGTCTTCCGAATGTTGGTATGCCTTGAAGAGCGCGGCTACATTGCGCAGAGCCCAGACAGCGATCGTTACCATCTCACCTTGCACCTGTTTAGGCTGGCGCAAGAGCATCCACCGATTAAACGCATGACCATGCAAGCGTTACCAATCATGCAGCAAGTTGCTCATGACCTGAGTCAGTCTTGTCATCTGGGTGTGCTCAACGGCGGCCAGGTGGTGATTATCGCGCAGGTGGATTCTCCCGTGAGCCCGGGTTTCTATGTCAAGGCTGGTGCAGTTGTAGATCTTATGCGTGCGGCTACAGGACACGTCATCCTGGCTCACCAAACGCAGGAGGCTCGTATACGCGCCATACAGAGTTGGTGCAAACTCAACAGGACTGCGGCTCCGCGCGACTTGACTTCACATCTTGCTGCCATTAAGGAGCGGGGCTATGAAGAAAAGGAGAGTTACCAAGTAGACGGAGTGATCAATGTTACCTATCCCGTCCTGGACGAGCATGGATACGCGGTCGCTGCGTTAACCGTTCCCTATATCCACCGAATCGGCGACAACACCACCACGGCTATCGTACGCCAAGCCTTGAAACGAGCGAGTTCTCAGCTCTCCCAGGAGATCGGTGGAATTTTGTGAGAGCGCCCTCGGCGGTGATGTTTATTGACAAATCGAGTGTTTCAGGAATAGAAATTACGCTCTCGGCTAGTCATACGAGAAATTACCTGGCGTGCCCCACAATCGGTTCGGGCTCGCGCTGGCGGAGGAACATGTTGATTTCATTGTTGAGGGTTGGCCGCGACCTGAAAGGCCTCGGAAGGAGATTTAATCCGTTTGAGCGACCCTAGAATCACAAATGTTCGTGTCCTCGATCTGCGATTTCCGACCTCACGCCACCAGATTGGTTCGGATGCGGTCAATACAGACCCGGATTACTCAGCCGCATATTGCATTCTGGAAACTGATGTGGGTGTCGAAGGGTACGGCCTCGCGTTCACCTTGGGACACGGAACAGAACTATGCGTGCTTGCGCTTGAATATCTTTCGCGATTTCTCAAGGGGCGCAATTTATCTTCTGTGACAGACGACACCGTTGCCTTTTCCCGGCAGCTCACGGAAGACAGTCAATTCCGCTGGCTCGGACCCGAAAAAGGTGTAATCCACCTGGCTGCCGCGGCCCTCATCAATGCGGTGTGGGACCTTTACGCACGAACAGAAGGTAAGCCGCTGTGGAAGTTATTGGCAGATTTTGAACCCGAGCAGCTTGTCCGTTCGATTGACTTTAAATATATCGAAGATGCCATTACTCCGAACGAAGTCCTTGATCTACTGAGGACGCGCACTGCGTCTCAAGCGAGCCGTTTAGAGAAGCTTAGACAGCATGGGTATCCCGCCTACACGACATCCGCTGGCTGGTTCGGTTTCAGTGACGAAAAGATCCGGCGTCTCTGCCATGAATCTCTCAGCCAGGGATGGACGCATTTCAAGTTAAAAGTCGGTGGCAACCCGGCCGATGATCTTCGTCGTGCGCGATTGGTCCGCGCAGAAATTGGCCCGCACAGCAAGTTGATGATGGACGCAAATCAGAAGTGGGGGGTCATCGAGGCCATTCAACGCACCAGAGAACTGGCTGAAGTGGATCCTTGGTGGATGGAGGAACCCACCAGTCCGGACGACATTTTGGGTCACGCTCGCATTCGCCGAGAAGCTTATCCCGTTCGCATCGCGACGGGTGAGCATTGCCACAATCGAGTCATGTTCAAGCAATTCATGCAGGCAGGTGCAATGGATGTCTGTCAGATTGACAGTTGCAGGGTTGCGGGCGTGAACGAGAATCTCGCGGTGCTGCTGATGGCCGCCAAATTCAACATCCCGGTTTGCCCTCACGCGGGCGGAGTCGGCTTGTGCGAATGCGTGCAGCACCTGGCCATTTTTGACTATCTGCGGGTATCAGCGTCGCTCGAAAACCGTGTCACTGAATTTGTAGATCATCTGCATGAACATTTTGCTGATCCCGCTCGCATAGCAATGGGCCACTATCTGCTACCTGAAAAACCGGGATACAGCACCGAGATACTTCCGGAGACTTTGCTCGCATACCAGTATCCGGATGGTCCCGTGTGGAATGAAAACCGACTTTCAGTTGTAACGTAGAACCCATCTCGATGTTGCAGCAGGAAAAACGTCTTCTTTCTCAGGAAATTCGTTTGGAAAAGCAACTAGTGCCTCGATGAACTGGATTGAAGCCATTCTGCGCATGGCTTCGCGAACATGGCCGTGCTGATGCTTTCCGCCGTTCTGCCGGAAGCCCTGCTCCCACAAAGCGAAGAACCCTTTGGTGGCTGCCCCGCTTAAGGGTCAGGCTTTCGCGCAAGTTCTGTCCAATGACAACGAACCGTTTTGGACGCCGCCCGATCGACAAATCCATTCCCAGAATAAATTCTCGTGTTCGTTGATCAGGAGTTTGCGCCCCGGACTTCGTGGGGGGCCGTCTTGAGCAATGTCTTTTTGAGTCAACCAAAAAATACTTGACAAGGGTTATCAAGCGAGCCTATAAGTGAGCCGTTTGATATACGAACGATTCATTTCATCTATAAAAGTGTCGCGTTCGAATGATCTTGGACCGCAAGGGACGATTTTCCAGCGACCGCACAGGGGTGTTGTGAGGCTATTGATCGCAAACTAAATGGGGTGGGAGGCGTTATGGATAACCGTGCTTCTAGTCGTTTTGCGCTGGTTCGAGGATGCGAGGATTCATCTGGTTTGCTTGAATTCGGATTCGGCCACTGCATCTCGCTGTTGTTCGCGGCGTTTGTATTGATGTTTCTGATTCCCTCCAGTGCTTCAGCGCAGGCCACAGCCACTCTCAACGGTGTTGTGCGGGATTCCAGCAGTGCGGTGATTCCGCAGGCAACCATAACACTCCACAATACTGACACCGGTACGGACAGGGAGACTCTCACCAATGATTCCGGGCTGTACGTTTTCGTGAGCGTGCCACCCGGTGAATACCTTCTGAAAGTGACAAAGGATGGATTTACTACCGCGACACAGGGACTGCACGTTCTCGTCAATCAGGCCAGCACTCTGGACTTTACCTTGCGAGTAGGATCGGCCCAGCAATCGGTTACGGTCGAGGCCTCCGCGGTCAACCTCGAAACCGGGAATGCCACGCTAGGCTCGGTGATTGAGTCTAAGCAAGTCAGAGACCTGCCTCTCAACGGACGAAACTTCACGCAGCTCCTGTCGCTCACGCCGGGTGTGAGTCCGGTCAGCGTGGCGCAAAACTCGGGTGGTGCGCAGGCTGCCCCGCTCGGCTCATTTGTATTTCCCTCCGTCAGCGGTCAATCGAATCGCAGCAACTACTTTCTGCTGGATGGGATCGATAATACGGATCAGGTTTTTACCACCTACGCGGTGGCGCCAATCCTTGACGATATTCAAGAGTTCAAGGTTCAATCCCACAGCGATGAGGCGCAGTTCGGCGGCGTATTGGGAGGGATCGTCAATGTCGTCACCAAGTCCGGCACGAACAGCTTCCACGGGACGGCGTGGGAGTTCTTCCGCAACACTGTCATGGATGCAAAAAACCCGCTTAAGAGCGCCGCGAGCGGGGCTTCGAAATTGGTACAGAATCAGTTCGGTGCGAACTTCGGTGGTCCGGTGATTCTGCCGTTTTACAACGGCCGAAATAAGACCTTCTTCTTCGGAAGTTATGAAGGGTTCCGACGCGCGCAGCCCTCAAGTTCGTGCAACCTCTTAACTCCCGGTGGCACTTGCGGTGCGTTTTACAATGTGCCCACTGCAGCAGAACTGTCAGGCGATTTCAGCGCGCTGTTGCAAGGTCCTAATCCGATCCAGCTCTACAACCCGTTCACGACCCGGGCCGATCCCTCCAATCCCGGGTCATTTATCCGCGATCCCTTTCCGAACAATGATATTTCGAGCGTATTGAATCCCGGCGCTGTGAGCCTTGCCAGGGCGGTATTTCCCGCTCCGCGTCCAGTCGTTAACGGCTTCAATGGCTATGATACTAGTTCCAATCTGACTCCCCAGAACCAGTACAGTTTCAGAGTGGACCACAATTTCAACCCCTCTAACTCGGTCTTTTTTCGGTACACGAATTCGGATCAGACCAGGGTCGGAAGCGGTGGGATCGAACGGGAGATCGCTACGGGCGAAACCTTCGGAAAGCAATACGTGTTGTCCTACTACCACCAGTTCAACCCGTCAACCATCCTGGATGCTCAGTTCGGACATGTCGACCTCACGAACAACGTTGGCACTGACTATGCGAATCTGGACCCAAACACGGTTGTCAATGACGCCGGCCTGGCAACTGGTTTCGCCTGTGGTTTCGCGGGTACGGCTGGCTGCTCGATCCCAGGGCTGACGATTCCTGCATACGCGACCAGTGGCGCCACAAACCATGGCGGGACCAAACTCACGGACATCTATCAGTGGAGAGCCAACTTTACGAAAGTTCTCCGCAAACACTCGTTTACGAGTGGTTTCGACTATGAGCGGAACTCATTTTTTGTACATGGCGGCGGTCCGGCCGTCACTTTTGGTGCTGCGCAAACAGCGAATCCGCAAGCGCCAACCGGTACGGGCGATGCTATGGCAGCGTTTCTAATCGGAACAGCCGCCAGCGCCTCGCGTCGGGATACCGTAGCACCCGTGACCGGGCAGCGCAGCTGGGGCTTCTACTTCATGGATAAATGGAAGGTGACAGACAAGCTAACGGTGAATGTCGGACTTCGGTATGACCTGATGCTTTGGCCGGGGTATGGGTCAGATTCAAGCGATCCAACCAGTCAGGTCGGGAATATCGATTTCAACAATGGGACCTATGTCATTCAAACAAATTCACCAGACTGCGCGACGGCCGGCCAGGCTCCCTGCGTGCCTGGAGGTCTGCCGCAGGATCACGTGGTCGTTTCCAAAAATAATCGCCTATATTCCAATACTTACGACAATATCCAACCCCGGATCGGGGTTGCCTATAGTCTTAACGACAAAACGGTCGTGCGTGCCTCGTTCGGTATGTTCAATGACCTTTGGGCTGGCGTCATGCAAACCGTGCAGGGCATTGGAGGCGACTGGCCATCGATAGCACAAATACTCTCTCCCGCATTGAATACGTCCAATCAAGTTGCCACGGTAAATTGGCAAGATCCGCTTGCAGGCTTAGGTTCGGCGGGTTTACCCGCTCCAACCCCATTCGGGCAGGTTGAATGGTACCGGGATCCGAAGGCCAAGAATCCGTATTCTGAACAATGGAATTTTGGAGTGGAGAGAGAGTTGGGTCAGAACACCGTGATGTCGGCGAACTATGTGGGTTCCCAAAGCCACCGTCTTACGGTGGGTGGTTTGTACAACGTTGCATTAACTCCGGGACCGGGGACCCCCGCCGAAGTTACGGCTCGGCAGCCATTTCCGTATATCAGTCCGACCTTCTATGACAGGAGTATAGGTAATAGCTCCTACAATGCTTTCCAATTTTCTGCCAACCACCGTAGTGCAGCCGGGCTTAGCTATCTGGTTGCGTACACCTGGTCAAAGTCCATTGACGTCGGCTGCTCTGGGTTCTTCGGCATCGAAAGTTGTTCAATCCAGAACCCCTACGACATCAGCGGTGACCGCAGCGTGTCCGGCTTTGATTTAACACACGTTCTCAGTGCCAGCGCAACCGCCCCACTGCCGTTCGGTAAGGGCCGGCACTTCGCCAATTCCGGTGGTTTTCTTAACTACATTATTGGAAATTGGCAGCTGAATGGCATCCTCACTCTCACCTCTGGCGTGCCATACAATGTGTACATTTCGTCGGATATCCCCAATGTCGGAAATTTTAACCCCGGGAGTGGCAACGTTCGGGCGAATCTGGTTGGAGATCCTAACCTGTCAAATCCGAGCATAGGAGAATGGTTTAACACAGCTGCTTTTGCCCCACCCGCGCCGTTCACATTTGGCAATTCTGGCAGGAATTCACTTCGAGCGGACTGGTTTAAGAATCTGGATCTGTCACTGTTCAAAGATTTTCCCTTCAACGAAAAAAGAAGTCTTCAGTTCCGGGCGGAAGCCTTCAACGTTACAAATACGCCGACATGGGGAATTCCGGTCAACGATCTGAACAATCCCACAAGGCTCGGGTCGATAAACAGCACTCGCAGCACGGAGCGGCAGCTGCAATTGTCGTTAAAACTTTACTTCTAAACTCGATTGCGCTTTGACTGCAATAAACCGGAGCTAGCTGACGCACTTCGATCAGCTAGTCTTCAGTTCAGTGATTCGGAACGGTGAATCTGCCGTCGCACAAAAGCGCGTACCATTTTTCTACAGTGGTGATTGATTCGCATTCACCCGGGAGTTGGTCCGCTTCAAGACGCAGAGGTTCCACTGCGCCAACTCAGATGACGGCGGCTGCCACTGCGCATACGCACGATCTGCGAGAGGGGGATAACATATGAAGACGCCCTTTCAACCTCACACCCTCAGCAGAAAAAATTTCTTAAAAGTCATGATGAGTGGCGCGGCCGGCTTCCTTTCAACAGGCTATGGTTCCTCACTATCCCTTTGGGCTGCAGGTCCACGGACAACAGAACCTCTCATTCATAGACTCACGCCAGATATCCGTCTATATGGAGCAACAGCGGCAGCGATTGGGGGCAACGCAAAACTAGACAATCTGAAGATCTCTGTGAACTGTAAAGATTCGAGCAGGGTTAAGTGGAACGTTACCGCACCGGAAGAGGGGGAGTACGAACTGGTCATTTCATGCGCTGTTCCCGCCCCAAATGTTTACCTGGAAGTGATGTCTGGCCCCAGTTCGGTTAAGTCGGATCTAAAGGTAACCGAAGGTGTGTATCACTCAACTGAGGACGGCTGGTATTTTAATTACGACAAAAAGCGGCTCGATGGCAGATTGCACCTGACCCGCGGAATAAACCCAGTCACGCTTCAAGTATCCGGAGCTGATAAGGACGCAATCGTCCACTTCCGATGCCTTGAGCTGCTCTCTGTCTCGGCAAGTGCTGAGACAACTGCCGCAGAAGCAAATGCGCGCGCTGTTCGGGCAAGCACCGAGTGGTTTGTAAAAGCGGGCTACGGGGTGATGTTTCATTGGACAGATTTCACGCAACCGCGAGAGGGCACGAAAAAGCAGTATCCGGATGCCGTCGACGCTTTTGACGTTAATGCCTTTGCCAGTCTTCTGGAAGAGATGGGGGCGGGTTACGTCATTTTCACATTGAACCATGCTCATCCGCACTGCCCCGCTCCTATCCAAGCATGGGAAGCCGTCCATCCAGGGTGGACCACGAGACGCGACTTGATCGCCGATATCGCGACTGCTTTGGGGAAACGCGGAATCAGATTGATTCTTTATATCAACTCTCCCGTCTTGACCAACTTTGGCAAGACCGGGGAAACCGGGCTCTACGAGCTGACTTTTAGCGAGGAACATTTCACGGAAATTCACAAGAATGTCCTGAGCGAAATCGGATCCCGGTATGGAGAGAAACTGGCGGGCTACTGGTTTGATTCGTGGTATCAATCGCTGGCTGCCTATCCCGATGTTCCGATTGAGACAATCTATCGTTATTGCAAAGTGGGAAACCCAGGCCGGATTACTGCTTTCAACTTCTGGATCTTTCCAGTCTTAACTCCCTGGCAGGATTACTGGGCGGGCGAGCTCAATGCTATTCAAAATCCCTTTAGGTCTCGCTACATTCAGACGGGGGCTGGCGCCGGATTTCAGGCCCACGGGATGCTATCCATGCTGCCATCATGGGTGCATAACGAAACCGGCCCTATTCCACCGCCTCAATTCAGCGCGGGGGACTTGATCGCATACGTGAAAGCCAACCTGGAACACCAAGCGGTCACGACGATCAACATCGGAATTTACCAGGACGGAAGGATTGAGCAGAGTTCTCTTGATATGATGCGCCAGTTGCGGCGCGCAATCAGGGAGAAGCAGGAGGCGGAAAATAAAAATGAAATACTTGATCATCGCAGTGCTCCTGGTGGGAAGTATGAGTGCTCAAAGCTACCAGCCAACCTGGGAGTCGATCGACAAGCGGCCCACACCCGCCTGGTTTAGCGATGCGAAGTTCGGGATCTTGATCCATTGGGGCACCTATTCGGTGCCGGCATACGCTCCCGTCCTGCCCGCAAAGCTTGCCTACGCAGAGTGGTATTGGAACGCGATGACGCATGGCAAGGACGATCCCAGGGCTGACGCGATTCAGACCGGCACCTGGGCATTCATCAGAAGCGCTACGGCGCAGACGTCCCGTATCAGAACTTTGCGTCGCAGTTTCGCGCAGAGTTATTCGATCCGGATCACTGGGCTGACGTGTTTGCGCGATCAGGCGCGAAGTATGTTGTATTGAACTCGAAGCACCATGAGGGGTTTGCGTTGTGGCCCAGCAAGGAAGCCTCCGCAACCTGGGGCCGGCCCTGGAATGCAATCGAAATCGGACCGAAGCGCGATGTCCTGGGCGACCTCACCGACGCGGTCCGCCGCAAGGGCTTGCGCATGGGCTACTACTACTCGCTCTATGAGTGGTACAACCCGCTATGGCTGTACGACAAGCCGCGCTATGTGCACAAGCACATGTTTCCCCAGTTCAAGGACCTGGTTACACGCTATAAACCGTCGTTTATATTCAGCGACGGCGAATGGGAGATGAGTTCCGCAGACTGGCACAGTACTGAAATACTGGCATGGCTGTTCAATGAATCGCCGGTGAAAGACGAGGTCGTGATCAACGATCGCTGGGGCGGCGACACCCGTCACAAACACGGTGGCTATTGGACTACGGAATATACCGCCGGGATGAGCGGCATCGATCATCCCTGGGAAGAAAGCCGCGGCATGGGCGTCAGCTACGGCTACAACCGCGCAGAGAATCTCAACGTTTATCACACTGGCCGCGAACTGGTAATGATACTGATCGACACGGTCAGCCGAGGCGGCAACCTGCTGCTTGATATCGGGCCCGGAGCCGACGGCAAAATCCCGGTGATCATGGAGGAGCGGCTCACTCAGATCGGCGACTGGTTGAAGATGAACGGCGATGCCATTTATGGCACCAAGCCCTGGAAGGCGACGCAGCAATGGAGCGCCGGTGAGGTTCCGAAAGTCGAATATAACAAGGAATATTCGTCCGCCTATGACGTAAACAAGTTGACGGAGAAGCCTGAGCTGGGGAAAGCGGGTATTGAAGCTTTCTTCACCACCAAGGGCACTGACCTGTAGGCGATTCTGCCGCACTGGTCAGGTCGCAGTTTTCTTCTAAAGGATGTAACCGGGGCCAAGTCGGTAGGTCTTCTCGGGTCGACCATACCTCTGAAGTTCAAGGCATCCAAGATGGGTGTAACGGTCGAGCTCCCCGATCTTCCGGAGGAACTGCGCTCCCAACCGGCCTGGGTATTGAAGGTCAGCCAGTGAGCCGTAAGGGCGGGGCTGTGTCTGTCTCTCGCAGTTATTGCAGCGCGGCCTTCTGAAAGGCCAACCTCGCGGGCGATTCGTCGGAATTGTTGAAATTGGACCGCTGGATCATCATTACTAATGCGATCCCCCTCCTGATGTCGATCCAGGCTTGAGTACCGTTGAGGCCGCCGTGGCCGAAGGTTCCGGGCGAGAGCATATCAGTTACACCCTGAGGTTGGCGGACGATGCATACGCCCAACCCCCAGCCGTTGCCGGGAGTAAAACCGGTCACCAGATCGCCAGTCTGGACAGTTGACATCATGCGAACCGACTCGGCCGTGAGGTAGCGCCGGCCGTCGAGCACGCCGCCACCTAGCAACATTTGGGCAAACCGCGTGTAATCGGGCGCGGTCGAGAACAAGCCACCGTTGCTTGCCGGATAGTGGTCGCGCCAGGTGGGAGGATGGCCGTACAGAAGCCCTATTTCGGCCGGCAACAGTTGTTCACCTTCCCGCTTGGCAGGTATCACCCACCGCGGCATCTGGGCTTCGGTCAGGTAGAAAGTCGTATCCTTCATCCCGAGCGGGTCGAAGATACGCTTCCGCAAAAACACTTCAAACTGCACACCGGAAATGATTTCTACGATCCGGCCAAGGGTGAGTATGCCGGACTGACAGTATTTCCATTTGCTTCCCGGCTCGAACGCAAGTGGCTTTGAGGCAAAGGCCGGTACCAGGTCGGACAGGGTGCGCGCAGCTCTGGCCTCTTCGTCGGTCGCTTCTCCCATACCGGAGGTGTGAGTGAGCAAGTGCCGCAGCGTGATTCGCGGCGTCTTGCCATCCGCAGTCTTGAGTCCGGCAAGTTCTGGAACATATTTGGCGACAGGATCGTCGAGAGAGAGTTTGCCTTCATCCACCAGCATCAGTACCGCGGTAGCGGTAATCGGCTTTGACATGGATGCGATCCAGAAGATCGAATCCACCCGCATGAAATACTTGTGTTCCGGGTCGGCCCAACCCTGAGCGTCCATCCGAAGCACAGAGTCATGCGTCGCTACTACCGTGACCGCGCCTGGAACTTCATTCGCGACGATTATGTCGTGCATACGCGCGGGAATGGAATCAAGGCTGGCGGTAGTCTGGGCAAGTCCGAAAGAAAAGGGAAGAACAATTACGGTAAAGAGAACGGCGAGATGACGAATTCGCATGTAGTCGATCTCCGTGGTTAAACGACACCTAGTCTATCTCGGTGTCAATAACAGGAGCAGGACTCTGTTTCTTCGGTGTATTGATCCATGGGCATTCAATGGGCAGTAGAGACTCCTGTTAATGTCACCTACCAGTACTTCCCTGCGGCCAATATGAGGCATTAATGTGTTCTGGTCATGGCCGACTGCCCTCCCGGTATTGGAGTATCGCGTCGGTCGGTTTAGCAGGGTTGTAAACGAAATGAAAACGAAGGGCTAGATATTGACCGAGGAATTCGGCCGGTAGAGGCGGAAATCTCGTATCGGTGATGGCATGCCATGCGGCGTTGCCCATCTGGACATCAACCGTCATTCCCACCAGTCTCATGCCCTTAACCTTGCCATTCTTGAGGATGGCAAACTCGATGCACACCACACCTTGCATTATTTTCGGACCTTTTGCAGAGGGAGGAGCAAGGTGGTACCAGTTTTCCCTTCACGGTTTTAAGCACTTGTTGTAGATAGGGATCAAAATCGACGCTCATCGTGTCACCAAGTACATCGATACCTCCAAGACCCGCCGTTGCTGTACGAGGCTGCTTGGTTTCTTGTATAGCGGTGCCCAATACGAGACCTTCTTGGTTTCGCGCCGTTGAAGCAGCCCCACTTTGCGCAACAGCCGCGGTTTTTTGCGGTGGTCTCCAGACGGCGAACGAATAGCATATACCCGAAACAAGACAGTGATGGGCGGCGAAAGCCAGATTGTTGTGTGGAACGGCACTAACGAGGAACCGCTGACGGCGCCTAGCGCATTAATGAAACGGGTTAGTGATTGGTCTCCTGATGGGAATGATCTGCTAATAACGCAAGAAGCGGGCGATCCTCATCCAACTGAGATTTGGCTGCTGTCGGCCACGCCCGTGTCCGGTGGGGAACCGGCATCGCGCCAGATCGTTTCCGACCCGGCTTACTCTCTCGACCAGGCTCGTATTTCTCCTGACGGACAATGGATCGTGTACGAAGCTCTACGAGACTTGCCAACCAAACTCGAGTCCAAACTGTTCATCACGCGCACATCGGGCGGGCCGCGGACTCAAATCACAGATGGCAAGCATTGGGATGACAAGCCCCTTTGGTCCCCGGATGGAAAGACCATTTATTTTGTTTCTGGCCGCAAGGGTTTCTACAATGTTTGGGGGCTACGCTTCGATCCCGCCCAAGGAAAGATAGTTGGCGACGTCTTTCAGGTTACAGCATTTGAGAACCCCGCCCTCATGATTCCCCAGCACATAGCGGCAGTCCAGTTTTCCCTCGCTCACGACAAACTGGTGCTGACCATGTCGCAAACGTCGGGCAGCATCTGGGCTCTGGATAATGTTGGGCCGTAGTGAACAGACCTATGGAGTTGACTGGTTGGTGCCCCTGTTCAACCCACGGCTCTCCTCATAAACGCAATTCGGGCTATGTTTGCGGTTTCGCTCATTGAGAGGTTTTGAGTGTAAAGGCGATTTTTTTGCCAATCAGCGGAGAGCAGGGGGCGCGGAACCCTCACTACCGTGAGATTGACTCAGAAAGGATTGGTTCTTCTTCTGTTCGAACTGCAGTGTTGTTCATCACGTTGGCCACATGCTTGTTCGCTAGCCTTCGATGCTTGAGAGCGATGCCCAAGCACGCGATTGCCCCGCCTAGCAGGAACCAGCTTGATGTAAATACGAAAAGCACACCAAATGAAACCGAGAACGCCAAAAGTTCGACCGATGACATTCGCAACATGAGGGGACGGGGATACTGGATTCGGCCCTGGACGGCATCGGTGCCTGCGATTGCGCGAAAGAGAAAAAGATTGCGAAAGTGGCGAACATGGACAGCCAGTTGGCTTGAGATCAACGCCCCGAGGACGAACTCGTACAGATGTGGCTGCGACTGCACCGCAAGGAACCAGACTGCGGCCAAATAAACCCAAGTCAGAAGCATTGCGGCCACAAAACGCGGACTCACGACTTTCAATGAGTCGATATCTGACTGGAAGTACGGCGTGATCTCAAAACTACCTTCGAATACAATCCTTGCGCTGACGCCCCGTCGATAGAGGCGGGCGCATGCCAATGTCAGACTGTAATCAGAGATGTACAGAACACTCCAGACCACCATACCCGGCCACAGGTTATCCACCAAGAAGGTTCCCAGACTCGTCATTTAGATTCTGTCCGTTCCCACCCGTCAGCGGGGTTGGATTTATGCTACGTCGCGAGAGAACACCCATGAAAGTTACGTCCGTTCTCGTGCTTTCGTGGTCTGACTGTCGAAAACCGATTTCGCTCATTGAGGGGGTTTGAGTGAGAGGCGATGTTTCAACAGCAATTAGTTTCAGCGGCTAGTCGAAAGGTCTCGACATGGCGGGGTTTCAATACTTACTGTACTAGCGTGGAGGTAAACGCCAATGGGTGCCAACCCCATAGATTACCCAGATGCGTGGATACCGACGGAGTTCACCTGCAATTGCGGAACCAAGTGCCGTGTGGATGTTGAGTTCAGTCGTTGGACTGAGGTCGGGAACTTTTACCGACATTGCGGCAAGGACGAAGGCCAATACTTTCCGGGGCGAATCATTGCAACTTTGGAACAGCTGGATGGAGTGTGGGTCAGAATTTAGGCGCTTATGTGATTTGCCCTTTAGCCACATCTCCGAGGGATACAGCGCCGTTTCATTTGGCCTCCTGCGTCGGCGTTCTTAAACGACGGTCGTGCGGGGTCGGGCAGCAACTCAGTGGTCCTCCACTTCTGTTTCAATCCACCGTGTGATTACTTGGGCAACCTGCGCCTCTTCTCCCACGTACTCGTGGTTACCATTTGCGATCATGGCGGTATCTACCCGGGCTGGACCATGGGCCAGCCGCCGAACCGAAGATGTAAGCAGTGCGAGGTCCTTTTCGCCTCCGATGTCATCCTTGCGATCCGAAGAAAGCCAGTACCGGACAGGTGACTCTGGTGATGGCAGCATCCGGAGTCTGGGTTCCAAAGAAGTCCTTGTACTGACGCGGTGTGTTGGCGATGTCAAGCTCTGTCGCAGCACTGACAAACGAAGGCGTAGAACGGTGGGGCAGCCGGATCAGGTCCTCACCGGCGCCTTCGTCCACCAGCTTCTTCGCTTGGGCCAGCAGTTGCGGGTCGTCTGGTTGGGGCGAGTATCCTACGCCCGGGGAACCAAAGACTAAACCGGCGACGCGGCGGTCCTGCGAATCGGCCTGATAACGGGCGACACTGGCCCAGCCGGCGCTGTGGCCCACCAGGATGACCCGGCTGTATCCCAAATGCTGAGCGTAATCAATCCAGGCGGCGATATCTCGCGCGTCTTCACTGGTGGTGCCCCAGTAACCGCCGCCCCGCACTCGCTTCCCGAGAAGTGTGTACTTCTCCACGTTCCCTATGTCGTGCATGCGCGTATTGACCGAGATGGTTGGAAACCCTCGCCCCGCCAGCTCCCGCCCGACTCCAACGTAGCTCGGAGTATAGAAATTCGCTCCCCAACCGTGCACCCAGATGATTGCCAGAGACTTTGAGGGCGAGCTGGTGGAGGTAAAGAGGATACCGCCGCTGACAACATCGTCTGCGGAGCGAACGTAGACCAACTGTTCCGGGAATTTGCCTGGCTTCTGGTTCTCCGGGTGAAAATTCATCCTCAAGCCAAGAAAGAATGCTGCAAGAGCAATGAGGATCGCACCGACGGCGCCGAGCGCGAGTTGCTTTTTCATAGATTAAAGATACGAATTGTGGGCGAAGGTAGCTCCGCCGGGAGTAAGAGTGATTTTCGATGTTGGGGAGAACCCAAGTGCTCGAGACCAACTGAGGTATCCCTCTTCATCCGTGACCTCCTAGCGCTCGCCGTCTTTTCCTGTGCAGCCTCACACATAGTAATTATGCGCCTGAACGCCAACTGTCGTTAACAGGCAATTTCGCTCATTGAGGGGTTTTGAGCATAACGCGACCGCAGTTCGATGACCTCCTCTTTCATCGTGGCGAGCCGTGCTTCTTCGCATTCGACCTCCTGATGTCTGACGGGAAGGACTTACGGTCGGAAAGACTGACAGACCGGAAACACGAACTGCGGCGTCTGCTGTCCAAGGCTCCCAATCCAGAATGCGGTACGTCGAACACGTCGAGCAGTACGGGACGGCGTTATTCCGCGCGTCTGTGAGATGGACCTGGAGGGGATCGTAGCGAAGCACAGCTTTGGGAACTACGTCACGGAGCACGAGCGGACGACGTGGTTCAAAATCAAGAACCGGGCTTACTCGCAAATGGCAGGACGGGAGAAACTGTTCGAATGTGAACGTCATCGAGAGCCTGTCGCTGGCTGGCATTGCTGTGAGCTGGCTTGCGCGGAGGTGGAACAATGAACTGCGAAAGCATATTTGTAGATTCCGACAGTGACCGTGGAGTGCTATGCGGAAGAACTGCTATAGCGAATTGCAGTGACTGCGGAACGGCGATTTGTGACGATTGTTGTGTGGAATGTTGCGGACAATCATTTTGTGGAGCCTGTTACCATGCAACAAATTTGTGCCTTAGGAAGCCAGTTCAGGCTGAACATCAAGGTCGTGAGCTGGGTGATAAAAAGTCCGCCTGAAGGGTAGGACGCCTTCGTTGAAACTCAAAGGCTGGGCCAAGAGCGTCAAGTCGCCACGAGCGCGGGAAATCGGGCAACCTTCCAAGCAATTAAGAGCGTCATAACACTGAAAGCAATGATGGCTTAACTCTGGCCAAATGCCCCACGGCTTAACCGAGTCGGGGGCATTTTCGCATCGTTTGCATGAGCCAATACTTGCGAATCTTTTTCAGTCAACCGCTCTTGTTTGGGGTCGAGGAGCGCAGTGATCTGCTTAATCAGCTTCATCAATTTCTGTGAATCTTGTTCGTTGGCTGCTTCGGCGCAGAGTTGCATCCACTTCTCTGTGTTCTCTCGCATGGCCCATTACCTCCTCAGACATATAGCATTTTCGGCTTAATCGGAAATGGACCGAAGAGGAAAAAATGCCAGAGAATGAAAATTTGTGATACAGAGGCAGGACTGGCAGGATAGCTAGGCGAATATTTCGATACTACATGGTTCACTGTATATGAGGAGATCGTGGCCCCTGTAGAATCGAAGGAGGCTCGCGCAGTTCGTCCGCTCATGCGAATTGGATTATGCCAAAGCTGCGGGTTCTAGTAGTAGATGATCACGACGTCGTCCGCCGCGTGGTTTGCGTCCTACTCTCCAAAGAACCTACGTTGGACGTGATTTGTCAGACGGCTTCTGGCGAAGATGCCGTTAAAAAAGCAGCAGAGCTTCACCCCGATCTCGTCATCTTGGACATCGGTCTTCCCGGCATAAGCGGCATCGAAGCCGCGCGTCAGATCCTGCAAGTATCCCCCACGTCGAGAATTATTTTTTTGAGCCAGCACGATTCTATACAGATGGCCCGTGAAGCATCGAGGGCGGGGGGGCGTGGGTATGTCTCCAAGATCGATGCTTCCTCAGAACTGCTAACAGCAATACGATCAGTGGAAGAGGGACATTTCTTCGTAAGTCAGCAGCTACTGCGTCAGGGCTGGAATCAGGAATCGCAACTTGGTGCTGCGATTTGAAACACCCTACTCTTCAATGGAACCCAGCAACTCAGGAGTGGTTTTGTACGACGGGCGGTCTGACTTCTGACCACCTCACCGTGGAGGACGCGCACGGGGAATTGGACCCACGCGATTGCAGGATGCCTTCGCTTGAAACTCTCAAAGACGGGCAGACCAGTCGACATAGCTATCCACTACGCCGTCGCTGTAGCAAATGGGGCTCTGTGGATGATTTTCGCAGCCGCTCGTTGTGTTCGCGAAGGGCGGCTCTCAGTTGTTCAAACACTTCGTGCAACTCTGGTGTGTCCTCTGAAGCCACTGCCTTGGAGCACAGGGTGCGGATTCGATCTTCTAATCGACGAAGCATTCACAACCTTGAAGTAAGTCCCTTGGAGGAAGTATTAGCTATCCCTCGTTAGAAGTTTTGATACGCGGTAGGTAACTTCTTTTTTCTCGGATGACTTCATATTCTGTAGGTGCTTCTCAACCAGCTTTTCCGCTTCGCGCCTTCGACCTCAGCGACCATCTGCTCTTTCTTCCGTTGCTGGTCAACTTTGGAAATCTGATAGTAATTTCGACGGCGGGGCACGTTACTCCCTAAGAGCTAAAACCGAGGGACGGCATCCAACGTTGCTAAAGGATAAGGAATGATGCCATTCCATATTGTTCTTATGCTCCCACTACGCTAACGCGAGGTGCCGAACTGTGCCATCGAGTCTTTGACTTAAGAATCGAGGAATTACCCCGTAGCTTCCTCACTCGAACCGCATCTTAGCTCTTTCGCTTGGCCCTGACCTTGGCCCAGCGCTTGCGTAGAGCGTCACCAGTTTTCTTTCGAGCGGCTGCGCTCATCTTCCACCGTTTGCGCGTCGGCTTGGTGTAAGCGCCCGCGAAGGCCGTCAAAGCCGCATTCAGGCCCGTTAGCTGCTTCTCTACTCGATCTCGTTCTTTCTTCAATTGCTTGATGAGGCCAGACAGGTTAGGCATGAGTCCCCCTCGGCGCATTCCGATGCGCGCGTGACATCGGCGCCCAGAAATGGCTGCGCGAGCCGGCTTCACTTCAGGCAGCGTCAGACCACGAAGTCCGGACTCGCCCAGCGACGAGACAGCCTCGGTAGAGAATCGTCTGGCCTTGTGCGGCCGCGTCGTGAGTCATGATCGCTCCTATGATCCCCAGATCTATCGGCACAAGTCTACTGGCACTTATCTACGGGATCGAGCCAGCATTGTCGCCGAGGATGCGCGGGGTGGTCCAACAAGTGTCCCGCGATGTGTCAGTCCTGCTCCCTGTTCTTCGCAAATGTATCGCGGGAGATTCTATTTTTCGATGTCTACACCGGACCTGGACCGCCTGAGTTACTTTGGCACGACGAGCGGGCCGTTCGTGATAAGTTTCGAATCCACTATGCCGATCTCGACCCGGCGGTTGGCAGCACGCGCCTGTTCGCTGTCACCCGGAACGCGAGGATCGGCTTTGCCAAAGCCCTTGGTGCTCATGATTGTCGCGGGAATTCCGGTCTGCGCCAGGAAGTCGCGGACAGCTTCGGCACGACGCCGTGAGAGTTGCAAGTTGTACGTTGGCGAGCCGACGTCGTCCGTATATCCGTAGACAGCGATCGTATATCCCTTAAGCGTCATCATGATCCCGGCGATGCGATTGAGGATGTCGCGATATTCCGGTTTAATGTTTGCCTTATCAAAGTCGAAGCGAATCGACTTGCTGTCCAGTGTCATTACCAGGCCCATGGCGGTGCGACGCGTTTCGGCGATTTGCCCGAGAGCGTCTTGCAACTGCGCAAGTTGCGCCTCTCGCTCTTGCCGATACGCCTCGGCCTGCTGGGTGGCTTGAACTGCCTTTTCCTGTTCGGCGGCGGCCTGCTGCCGCGCAAGTTGGGCCTGCGCCTCCGAGTTCGATTGATCCTGCTTCGCCAAGTCGCGCTGTTGAGCGGCTGCCTGCGCGTTCGCAGCCGCTTGCGAAGCCTGCTGAGCCAACGTCTGCGATTGTTCCTGTGCGCGCACGACCAGTTGGTTGAGACCTTCGGTCTGCCGGCTGAGCCGTGCCACCTCGCGCTCCAGGCGACGGACCGAGTTTAGATAAACAAACCCAGAAACCAGGCAGAGCGCGATTGCGGTCACACCCAGAGCCAGCGCTAACTTCCCTTGAGACTTGGCAGGTGTATCCCCAAATCCACGCTCGTCCGGCTCCCGAGCCTCGCTTGAAGAGTCCATCATTCGGCAATCTTAGCGTGGAATTCCAGATTGGTGCAAAACGAGATACCCCCGGATTGCCGGCGACTCGGAAGTAGCCGAGATTGGTGAGAATTCAGATCGGACGGAGGCCACCCGTCTCAACTTTTACTCCGACTCCGATTCATTTGTATGTCGGGAAAGTCTTGCCGAACATGGGCGCGCCACTCTTCGATGGCTCTTTCGTAGCCTCATCTTGAATGACGTCCCAATGCTCGACAAAGATTCCGTTTTGAATGCGCAGAATATCTGCGGCAATCCAATTCACAGTGGCGCCGAAACCGCTAAATCGTCCGTGAACGATTACAGGGTCTCCCTCAGCTACGATCGCTCCCGGCTCGTACCTCAACGTTTGCGGTATGCTCTTGATGAGGTTGAACAGCCCTTCACGACCAGGCGCGATATGAGCTGAATGTAGTCTGGCGACCAGTAGAGCTCAGCCGCCGCGTAATCGCTCTTGTTGAGGAATGTGTCGAACGCTTCCACGACGAGGACCTTATCTTGTTCGGGCGTAGTCTTCGGCATGTTGATTCCTTGCACTCCTGGGAGATCACTTCGATTGCATCAACCCTCCCCCTCCAGCGAGCTTGAATCACCCGGCGAGCATCCCTCCATCCACCGCCAGAGATGCACCGACGATGTAAGAAGCCTTGTCAGAAGCGATGAAAACGATGGCGTTGGCAATCTCTTCGGGCATTCCCATGCGCTTGGTAGGAATGTGTGCCTCAAGGAAGTTTGCCTTGTTTTCCTGCGTTTGCGCAAAGCGATTGAACATCCCTGTTTCCGTCGGGCCGGGGCCAACGATGTTGACACGAACGCCGGTGCCAGCGAGTTCAATGGCCGCAGACTTCGTGATGCCTTCCACGGCATGCTTGCTGCCGACATACACTGCGGCCGTCGGGCCGCCGATCTTGCCGTACGAAGACGAAATGTTGACGATGCTGCCTTTGCCTTGTCGAAGCATAGCCCGGATTTCGTACTTCATGGACAGAAGCACACCAAGCACATTCGTGTCGAAAATGGCTTGATAGCTCTCGGGGGTTACATCCGCGGCGGAGCCGGGAGTGCCGACGGTGCCAGCGTTGTTGACTGCAATGTCGAGGCGGCCGAAACGGGCGATGATCTTGTCGACGAGGTTCTTGACTTCCTCTTCATGCCGCACGTCGGTGCGCACAAATTCGGCCTCAGTGCCGAGATTGCGCAGTTCTTTGGCTAGCTTCTGACCTTCGTCGTCGTGTCGACCGGAAACAACGACCCGCGCTCCATCATGCGCGAAGGCCACGGCCGTGGCGCGACCGATGCCGGTCAGCGCCCCGGTAATCAAAACAACGGGTGAACTCATAGACTGCCTCCTTGATCTGGAACCCATGCAGGTCAGGCATGGCTTTCGCCCAAAGCCACTTCTGGGCAGCTCAGATCACCTGGTTAGATCGTGGAGGAATCGATTAGTCGCGGGTTTTAAGCATACTTTGTTAAGCTGGGGAGCGATACCTCACAAGCATGGGAGTCGAAATGGAATTACGGCATCTTCGTTACTTCGTCGCGGTTGCCGACGCGGGAAGCCTGACGGTGGCAGCACAGCGAATGCTGCACACCTCACAACCTTCGTTGAGTCGGCAGATTCGAGATCTTGAGGACGAGGTAGGTGCCGAACTCCTGACGCGAAGAGCTCGCGGTATCGTGCTCACACCGGCGGGTCGCGCCTTTCTCGACCACGCCCGCTCGGTGTTATCCCAGGTTGAGGCGGCAGGTGAAGCTGCACGCCGGGCCGCTCATCCGCCCAAGCCATGCTTCACCATGGGTTTTCTGACCGGACACGAATTGACCTGGATGCCCGAAGCCCTGCGAATTCTGCGCGGCGAGCTGCCGAACATCGACGTGATGATATCGAGTCAATATTCCCCGCTACTTGCCGACGGCATCTCGAAAGGAAAAATTGATGCCGCTTTCCTTCGAAGGGAACGAGCGCTGCCAGACCTGGCGTTTCGCCTCCTTGTGAAGGAGCCTTTGGTTGTGATCTTGCCTGGCGACCACCGTCTCGCCGCGCTTAAAGCGATTGGCCCAAGGGACCTAGTAGGCGAAACATTCGTGACTGTGTCCCATACGGCTCCCGTACTGCGTGCGATCATTGACAATTACCTGAAGCGGGCCGGAGTCAAAATCACGCAAGCTCACGAAGCCGACCACGTTACCATGGGAATTTCCTTGATAATGTCGACGCGCGGCGTAGGGCTTCTACCTGCTTACGCACAGATCTTTCTCCCCGCGTCGGTAACGAGCCGCCCTCTCAAGGGAGACGCGCCCACTGTAGAGTTGGTCCTCGGCTACAAGAAGTCCAACGACTCTCCAGTTCTGAAGCTTTTGCTTTCGAGATTGGACGAGTTAGTCGCTCGTGTCTCGAATAAGACCCAATAAAACTCGAGATCTTTCTCAACATTTCATTTTCTCGATGGCGTCATCCTGAACGGCCTTCAGACCGTGAAGGATCTCGCGCGGATCGGCAAGGCCCGCTGCTTTGGCACAAGACTGCACGCCGGATCCAGTGAAGTTTAGTACCTTAAGCCAATCCCGGCAGGTCAGCAATTGGGGCCGCCTGCGGAAATATTTGCTACCTGCGGCTCGCGGGTAATATTCTCGCAGGTTTGGGATTCGGGGAGGATGTCTGACGGACCTACGGCGACGTGCCTTTCTGAAGGCGGGATCGTGTTGCACTCTCTTCCAGGGTGTCAGAAGTTTTGCTTTCGTTAGTGGCCTGAATCTGCCCGGGCTTGCGGCCGTCGTCGCTGCTTTCCCCAATGCCGGGTTCCCCATTATTGACGCCCACATCCACCTCTTCGATACCAGTCGGCCGGGCGGCGTGCCGTGGCCCGACCCTTCGGATGCGGTTCTTTACAAGCCGGCGTTGCCGTCGCGGTACAAGAGTATGGCTGAGTCCTTTGGAGTGGTTGGCGCGATCGCCGTGGAGTGCAGTCCACTGGTCGAGGACAATGACTGGCTGCTTCGCGCTGCGGCACTGGACCCGATTATCGTGGGGACTATCGGGGACCTCGATCCGGCTTCGCCGGGATTCCCACGACTGCTTGACCGCTATGCGGCGAACCCGCTTTTTCGAGGCATCCGCTATGGAAATCTCTGGGGCCGGGATCTGGGCGCGCATTTGAGTAATTCTGAGTTCATCGGAAATCTGAAAAGGCTAGCGGCTGCCGGACTGGTGCTTGAGAGCGCCAATCCGAACCCGGTGCTCATTGCCGATATTCTCAGGCTCACCGATCGCGTGCCCGAGTTGCGGACGGTAATCGATCACCTGCCGCAAGCTCCGCCACCAGCCGTGCCTGAGGCCCGAAAATCCTACGAACAGGACTTACGATCGCTTAGCCAGCGCAACAATGTTTTCGTCAAAGGCTCGGAGGTTCTTCGCCAGGTGAATGGCAAGGTGCCGGAGGCTCTCGATTTCTACAAGCCCTGGCTAGACGAAATCTGGGAAATCTTCGGAGCAGACCGGATGCTGTTTGGCAGCGACTGGCCGAACAGCGACCACCTCGCGCCTTATGCAGCTACCTTCGACATTATCTGGCGATACATGGTTCACAAGGGACGACCCGCTCAAGAAAAATTCTTCTGGAAGAACTCGGCTAAGGTCTACCGCTGGCATAAGCGGAGCGCCGGCCAGCCGCAGATGCACTCTGCTCAATTGATCGCCCGATAGGGAATGCGCTCGCCATGGAGGGCGCGACCACCCTCGCTATTCCATAAGGGAAATTAATTGCCGATTGACAATAGGTTCGCGGCAGGCATAAAACACCTGTTGGAGAACCCGGTCTGAAATGCGATGCAGCTTCCTCATCGCTCTGACTTCCACAGGCTGGACGTCTTCTGCTTCGCGAATGTTTCCACAAAGGACATGTTGACATGAACCGATACTGCACTTTGATGCTGCGCACGTTTGCGGTTGGAATCGTCCTGGCTTGCATGGCCGGCTCTGCCATCGGGCAGAGTTCGAGTGACACGCTGGAGCAAGGGTTTCGGCAACCACCGGATTCGGCGAAGCCGCTGGTGTGGTGGCACTGGATGAATGGCAACATCAGCAAGGAAGGCATCAAGCTGGATCTGGAGTGGATGCATCGCGCCGGTCTGAAAGGTTTCCAAAATTTCGACGCCGCACTGGCTACTCCGCAGGTCGTCGATCACCGGCTTGCCTACATGACGCCTGAGTGGAAAGACGCCTTCAAATACGCGACCACTCTTGCCGACCAACTCGGAATGGAAGAGGCGATTGCGGCGTCGCCAGGCTGGAGCGAAACTGGCGGCCCCTGGGTCCCGGGCTCAGAGGGTATGAAGAAGTATGTGTGGAGTGAGACGGTGGTCGAAGGCGGCAAACCATTTTCCGGGAAACTGGTTCATCCTCCCTCTAACACCGGAGGCTTTCAGAATCTTGGCGTTCGCGATCTTTTGGCCGCGCCCGAAGGAGCTCCGCCGCCTCCCACTTTTTATGCTGATGCCGCAGTGGTCGCTTATCGCAGACCGGCCAGCGATGTGCCCGTGGATTCCCTGCATCCGAAGATGACGGCGAGTGCGGGTGCTCCCGATGCGGCGGTGCTTGGCGACGGCGATTTGCAAAACACAACCAAGCTTCCGATTCCGAAAGCCGGTGAGAGCTCCTGGATCCAATATGAATTCGCTCAGCCGCAGACGATCCGTTCCGTCTCCATCGTGACCAAGGGTGTGGATTTTATTACGGCGATGGTCGCGGGGATCACGAATCCCGAGATGTCTCTTGAAGCCAGCGACGATGGGCAGAACTTCAGGGAAATCGTGAAGCTGCCAGATGGTGGTGCTCCGCAGCACACGCTCTCTTTTGCTCCGGTGACGGCGAAATTTTTCCGCGTCGCTTTCAAGCGCACGCCTCCACCTCCGGTGCCTGCCTGGGCAAGCGGCATCGACCCCAGTTCGCTGGGTATAAAGATTGGCGCACCTCCGACCGATTACGAAATTGCCGAACTGCGGCTGTATGCGGGAGCGCGCGTCAACCGGTTTGAAGAAAAAGCGGCGTTCACTCCTGTGCCCGATGTTTATGGGTTCGCCACAGGTCCGGTTCCGGCAACCGAAACCGTGTCTAAATCGGATGTGGTCGACCTGGCTTCAAAGATGGGCGCTGACGGAACGCTGAACTGGACACCTCCGGCGGGCAATTGGGTAGTCCTGAGATTTGGCTATTCGCTGCTGGGAATCACCAATCATCCTGCAACCGCCGAAGCCACCGGACTTGAAGTCGACAAGTTGAATCGCACCTACGTCAGGAATTACATGGACCGCTACCTCGACAGCTACAAGGAGACGGTCGGCACGGATTACATGGGCAGGCGCGGAATCAAGTACGTGATTACCGATAGCTGGGAAGCGGGTTCGCAAAACTGGACTGACGACATGATTGCTCAGTTCAAGAAGCGGCGCGGTTACGACCCGCTGCCCTGGATGCCGGTTCTAACCGGGCAGGTCGTCGAGAGCGCCGAAGCCAGTGACCGGTTCTTATGGGATCTTCGCAAGACTATCGGAGACCTGATCGCCGATGAGCACTACGGCCAGGTGCAGGCATCGCTGAAAGAGCGAGGCATAGGTCATTACGGGGAATCTCACGAGAGTGGGCGCGCCTTTGTTGCCGATGGCATGGAGGTGAAGAAGCTCAACGATATTCCGATGAGCGCGATGTGGACCCAGGTGCCGGGAGTGAACAAAGAGCAATTCGGATATAACGCCGATGATCGCGAGTCGGCGTCGGTGGCTCATATCTACGGCCAGAATCTGGCGGCGGCCGAGTCCCTCACTGCCGCAGCGGCGCCGTGGGCCTGGTCGCCATCCACGTTAAAGCCGACGGCGGATCAGGAGTTGCTGAACGGGATCAACCGTTTCGTGATCCACGAATCCGCTCACCAGCCGCTAATTGACAAGGCTCCGGGACTGACCCTCGGACCGTTCGGCCAATGGTTCAATCGCAACGAAACCTGGGCGGAACAGGCGGGCGCGTGGGTAAATTATCTGGCGCGCAGCTCATACATGTTGCAGCAGGGCCACTTTGCCGCAGACGTGATTTATTTCTACGGTGAGGACTCCAACGTTACTGCAATCTTCAACGACAAAGCTCCCGCCATGCCGCCGGGCTACGGGTTTGACTACATCAATGCCGATGGCCTGATTCACGAACTGAACGCCGGTGATGGAATAATCACTACTAAAAGCGGGATGAGCTATCGCCTGCTGGCACTGGATCCATACAGCAAGCACATGTCTCTTCCGGTACTGCGAAGTATCCACAAACTGGTGGAGCAGGGTGCGGTCGTGGCGGGCGAGAAGCCGACCGACACTCCCAGCCTGGCGGACGACGCGGCTGAATTCAAGAAGCTGAATGATGAGTTGTTTGGCGATGGAAGCGGCATACATTCTGCGGGCAAAGGGAAAGTGTATGCAGGACTGAATGCGGAGGCGGCGCTGAAGGCGATGAACATCGCTCCGGACTTCGACCACTCCAGGCCGCAAAGCGATACGCGCATTCTGTTTGTGCATCGCAAACTGACTGACGCCGACATCTATTTTCTCGACAACCGTAACGATCGTGATGAAACCGTGGATGCAACTTTCCGGATAGCTGGCAAAGAGCCGGAGCTGTGGTATGCGGAGACCGGAAAGTCGGAGCCGGCTTCTTACCAGATCAGCGGCGACCGTACCACTGTGCCGCTCCACCTTGAGCCCTGGGGCACGGTGTTTGTGGTGTTTCGCAAGCCGGCCAAGGCCTCATCCCGTACCTTGCCTAAGCCGGTGGAAACTGAATTGGCGACGGTGGACGGTTCCTGGAATGTGACCTTCCAGCCGGGCCGCGGCGCGCCGGCATCCTTCGTGCTCGACAAACTCACGTCATGGAGTGACAGCCAGAATAAAGGAGTGAAGTATTTCTCCGGAATCGGCACGTATACGAAAACGATTCAGGCGTCGCCGGACTGGTTCAAGAAAGGCGCGAAGCTTTGGATTGACCTGGGGGACGTGAAGAACCTTGCAGAAGTGACGGTGAACGGGAAGTCACTCGGGATCGTGTGGCATTCACCGTATCGTGTGGATGCAACCAGCGCGCTCAAGTCAGGCGCGAATGAAATAACGATCAAAGTGACCAACGCCTGGGTTAACCGGCTGATTGGCGATCAACAACCCGATGCGACAACGAAATACACGTTCGCGGATGTGAAGCCTTACAAGGCGGATTCCAGGCTGCTGGAATCGGGGCTGCTGGGGCCGGTGAAGTTGGAGCGAGTTACGACCCGGTAAATTAGATGGAAGCGCGGAGCATCGTCGAAAAACTTACCGAGCTATGCTCGGCTGGACAGCCGGGGGCGGCTGTCCCCACGTGGCCGGTGATTATGCGTAAGTCGTCACAGAGACGGCGTTGCGCTCCTTACGCTCGGCCGTAATTCGTTCGAGGTATCCACTCTCGCGGAAGGCCTGCATAGGATCTTCCGGCAAGCCATGGCTGCGGCGCCATTCGCCCAGGATTGGCCTTACGTCGATCCAGAACGCTCCCCGCAGGGTTTCTTCTGCTTCAACCAGCGAGCAGCTTTGCTGCAGCGGGGCTAGACGCGCGTGGTCCACGATCGCCGCCTTGGCGTAAAGCTCCTGCGCGGTGCAAACCGTCTGGATCATGGCTTCCATCTTGCCTTTGAGATTGTGACTCTGGTCGACCATATAGGCGACATCAGCCGGCGCGCCGGTTTCCCACGCGTAGTTGTGAATCTCATTGAAGATCCGGAAGATCTGGTACGGATCAATGGACCCAAGCGTCAGATCGTCGTCGGCATAACGGCGATCGTTGAAGTGGAAGCCGCCAATCATTTTGTGGTGCAGCAGCCAGGCCACAATCTGTTCGATATTCTGCGCCTGATAGTGGTGGCCGGTATCGACCAGAACATAAGCCTGCGGACCGGAGTTCCGCGCCAGCAGGAATGCCATACCCCAATCGGCAATGTCGGTGTGATAGAAGGCTGGCTCGAACGGTTTGTATTCGATCAGCAAGCGCTGCTTCGGATTCAGAGCTGCATGAGCTTTCTTTAGCGCTTCCTCAAACCACTCGATTCTTTTTCGAATGCTCTGGGTGCCGGGATAGTTCGAACCGTCGGCAAACCATGGCGAAATATCGCGACACTCCAGGGCATCGGCGATGGCGACACAGTCCAGAATATGATCGAGCGCGCGCTTGCGGATGGCAGGATCGGGGTTGCCTGCGGATCCATATTTGTATTCCTGGTCCTGAAAAACGTTGGGATTGATTGATCCCGGCTGCACTCCATATTTCTCCGCCAGACGCTTTACCTGCGCGACATCCTTCAATCCGTTGGGCAAATCCCACTGCACATGCAGCGCCACCGTGGGACAGGCTCCAGTCAAGGCATGTACCTGTCCTGCATCGCTGAATTTGTCATCCACCGTCACCGCCGCCGCGAGCTGAATGAATTTTCCGAACCGGGTTCCGGTATTTGCAAAACCCCAGGAGGGTAGTTCGATATTAAAGTTGTCGAGTGCACGGTGTACCAGGGCTTCCATTTTGTCCGTCATGCGAGTGCCTTTCCAGTGGGGCGCTGAATCTCTTCTACTCTGTGAACCGGGATCGTACTGGCGGATGCATCGCCGGGATGAGCGGTCAAAATGCCTGCCCATTCCGCTACCGCGCTCGCGGCCACTCCAGCTCCGTTGGTGAATTTTCCTTCGAGAGCGGCCAGTTGGATGGCGAAATTGCCTACTGTCGCGCTTTCGATTGCGCCAGTCAACACCTGAAGCGCGGTGGCTCGGGACGTCAACTGATTCAGGACATTGTTCTTGCTCCCGCCGCCAACAATGTACAGCCGTTTCAAAGTCTTACCCGAAATGCTGGTGGCATTCTCCAGCACGGCCGCGTAACGGGCAGCCAGACTATGAAGAATCAGGTTCGTCAGGTGGGCAGCGTTGTCCGGACCCCCGGGAATCGGGGCCAGACCGTTGCGTTTCCGCTGGGCGTTGATGCGTGCCGGCATGTCTCCTGGTAAAAGCAAATCAGGGTCGTCGACGTCGAACACTGAATCGGGAGAGCCTAGGTCCGCCGAGGCTTCCAGCAGTTTCTCGACCGTCCAATCCTGACCTTGTGATCGCCAATGTTCCATGCACTGGCGCAACAGCCACATGCCGTTCACATTCTTCAGGAAATAGATCTTGCCACCAACGCCGCCCTGGTTGCTGAAGTTGGCGTTGCGCGCGGCCTCGCTGACACAGGCGGAATCAAGCACGCAGCCTACCAGCGACCACGTGCCGGAGCTGATGAACGCCCAGTCATCTCCTTGTGCTGGAATCCCGGCAATGGCCGATGCCGTGTCGTGACATGCGGGGGCAATCAACCTGGTGTTACGAAACGCCGGCAGGGAAGCCAGCGTGCCTTTTAGCTGACCAAGGTCGGTTCCCGGCTTCACTAACGGAGGCGCGGCGCTGATATCAAGCCCCGCAGCTTCGAAGATTTCGGCGGACCATGAATGATCTTGCACATTCAGTAATTGAGTATGGGTCGCGTTGGTGTATTCGGAAACGCGCCTCCCTCCCAGGCGGTGCAGCAAAAACTCCGGCAAGTTTAGCCAGGGAAGATTCTGATCTTCGTGGCGATCGGCGCTTAGCTGATAGAGCGTGTTCAGGGTGATAATCTGAGCCCCGGTCAGCTGGTAAAGGCGCTCGGGGGCAATGCGCGAATGAACCTGGGTTAGCGCCGCTACGTTACGCTCGTCGCGATAACAAAAAGGGTCTGCAACTGGTTGTCCTCCCGGGCCCAGGCGGACATAGTCGACGGCCCAACCGTCCACCCCAATTGCATCGATGCCGTCGGGAGCAAGTTGAGCGCAGGTTCGCAGCCCTTCCTCTACCCCCTCGCAAATGGCAGCGATACTCCAGTGAAGACCGTTGCCCCGATTGGTTGCAGAGTTGGCGAAACGGTGGACGAGACGAATTTCCGGGGGACCATCAATCCATCGCAGCAGTGAAACGCGACAGCTTTCCGCACCGAGATCCACGGCTACTAGCACCGGCTTGCTTTTCGGATCCCGATCGTGCAAAACAACATTCATCGCAGGAAAGCCTCGGTTAGACCGCCATCGACAGGAACAATGTGGCCGGTGGTGCAGGGCGATTTTGGCCCCGCGAGGAACAGAATCGCTTCCGCACAGTCTTTCGGGTCGATGGGGCGATGGGTCAGTGTTCGTCTTGCATAAAACTCGGCGAGCGAAGTTCGCAACTCTTCGTCACTGGCGGTGTCTCCGTAAGCAATTTCGTATTTCTTCAGCGACGCGATTACGCGATCGCGAGGGAACATGGTCGAGCCCTTGATGACTGTCGCCGGGCTGATGCCATTTACTCGAACCCTGGGTGACAGCGAGATTGCCAGCTCGCGCACCAGATGGCTGAGCGCAGCTTTGCTCACGTCATAAGCTTCGCTGCCACGCTTGGGAACCACGGCATTCGCGGAACTCGTCAGCACGATGGAAGCGTCGAGGTTTTGATCTTTCAGTATGCGGGCCGCTTCATCAGCCAAAAGATAGTTTGCCGTGACATTCACGTCGAGCGTCACACCCCACTGCTCGTCGGTGATTTGACCATCCTTCGACGAGGGGAAGAGCGCGGCGGTGTTGATGACGATGTCCAGACCGCCATAAGCGGCGATCAGATCGCGCAAACTTTGTCTTATAACCTCGCGCCGGCGAATGTCCACAGCCACCGACAGACCAGCTTCCTTACCAGTGATGTCCTTGGCTTCTTCGGCCACTTTCTGTGCCGCCTCGTGATCGCGGTCAGCGACTACGACATGCGCTCCGCGTTGCGCCGCCAGCAAGACAGCCTCTCGGCCAATCCCGCTGCCGCCGCCGACAATCAAAACTACATGACGGCTCAATTCTTTTTCCGGAGGCTGGCGGCGAATCTTCGCTTCCTCAAGCTGCCAGTATTCAATCCGAAATGCCTCGGAGGGCGGGAGCGCGACATAGTTGGCATGAACCATGAATGCGCTGGTGGGTGCTGCGGCGCCCGCTTGGGGTAGTGTCGCAGGTGCGCTTCCCGTATCCATCGAGGTCGCGCCTTCCATTACGTGGATGGCGTTGACGTAGAACTCTCCCGTGAGCCGGGCTTCCGTCTTGCTCTTTCCAAAACTGAACATGCCGATGCCAGGAATCAATACCACGGTCGGGTCGGCAGCGCGCATGGCAGGAGAATCCTGCAGGGCAAATGACTTGTAGTACTCGGCATATTCCCTGCGGTAATTTGTTAGCGCGGAATCAATCTGTTCGCGCAAGCCCTGCACAGTCGCGGCCGGCTGCCAGGGAACAAATAGTGGGCGCACCTTGGTGCGAATAAAGTGATCGGGGCAACTGGTGCCCAAATGCGCCAACTGTTCGGCCTCTGTCGAATTCACAAAGCGCAGGACTTCCGGCAGATCGCTGAAGTTGCCGATCAAGCGCCGCGCGCCTGAAACTCTTCCCCGCAGGAATGGAAAAATGTCGAGCGCAAGATCGCGCCGATTGTCCAGAGCCTGATGTCGCGCACCGCCGAATAGCTTGCCGTCTTTTTTCTCGACGTGTTCGACAACAAATTGCCCCAGCTGATCGATGATCGAGATTGTATTTTCGTAGCACTCCTGCTGCGTGTTACCCCAGGTAAAGAGGCCGTGGCCGCCGAGAACGACACCATCGCATGCCGGACTCTCCTGGACTGCGCGGCGCAGCATCATGGCGAGTTCGAATCCCGGACGCTGCCACGGAACCCAAATGAGATGATGCTCGAACTGACGGTTGAACTCCTCCATCTTCTCCCGCCCGTTGGCGGAGGCAGCCAGGGCGATGCCCCAGTCGGGATGCAAATGATCGATGTGCGGGAAGGGCAGAAAACCGTGGAGAGGCGTGTCAATCGAAGCGGCAACGCTGTTTTTACCGAAGGCGCATAGTGGATACATATCCACCATTTCATCTTCCAATTCCGCGCCGCGATACTTGTGCTCCAGACCGTGCAGCTTTTCCGAATACAAAGCCGCGAGCCCGCTTAGCTTGATACTTCCTAAATCGCCACCACTGCCCTTGATCCACAACACCTCTTCCTGCTTTCCGCTGAGCGGATCAACTTGCATGATCTTGGAGCTGGTATTTCCTCCTCCGAAGTTGGTGATACGAAGATCGGAACCCAGCAGATTCGATCGGTAACGCAGGAGTTCAGGCTGATCAAGACCACGGGCGACTTGTTCGTCCCAACGGTCTTCCAAATATCGCAAACTTGTTTTGAGCTGCATGGAGTGCTCTCAGCGGAAAAATATGTCAGGGCCCGGCGACTGTTTTGATCATATCGAAACGCCCGCCGCTCCTCGGAAGTCGCTGTTATCATACTCCTCCAGTGCAATAGGGCAACAATTTCTATCAAGAACTTTTGCAGGAAGGAGGCTCGGCGCCAGACGTTGGCTGCTAGGCCAATTTGACGTTCTGCGATGCCCAGGACCCGGTCACCAGTTTGTGCTCCACATAATTATAGGGGGCGACACGATGACCACTCAGGATCGACAGCCCAAGATGAATCAGTCTGGGACCGTAGCTCTGGGCTTCATGGGAAACTGAACCGATAAGCGGGCTGTCAGCCCGGGAGATTTCTTCCAGAGCTTCGGGAATGCAATCCTGTCCAACAATGGCGACATACTTCTCGCGCTTTAACTCGCGCACCGCCTGTACCGCTCCTAAGGCGCTGGTGTCGGTGGCGGCAGCAATCAGAATTCCGCGATCTTTCGGATGGCGTCGCAGGAAATCGAGCACGAGCTGACAGCTCTTTTCGCGCAAGCCGCGGGCATCCATGCGAACCAGGAACTCAGCTGGAATTCCGGTCAGTCGCGAGCGAATAGCTTCGAAAGCTCCGGTAACGCGGCTCTGTACCAGAGGGCCCGCCTCGTCGATGTCCAGCCCCAGAGCCCAGCGCACCCTTCCATCCCACGTTCGCTTGGCATACTGCGCCAGGCATTCGCCGGCTTCAAAGCCCACACGATAATTGTTTACCCCAAAAAAAGTCGCGTGAGGATGCGGTATATCCACCGCAATCAAGGGGATACCGGCGGCATCGATTTTGTCTGCCAGCACCGGAGCGACGTGCTGATCGATCTGAAATTCAATCACCAGGTCGACCCGGTTGCGCACGAATTCATCGGCATTGTGCAGTGCAGTGGGACCGTCGTATCGATTGTCCAGCACGATCAGATCCACGCCGGCAGCGGAGGATGCGGCTTTCAGACTGTCGGTGACGGCTTCTGAAAAAGGCATTTCAGCGAACTGGCTGCCGAAACCAAAGCGCGCTTTTTTGGGGCGTGCGACCAGGCGATAGAGTCCATCCTGCGACTGCGCCAGATAGCCGCGATGCACGAATGTTTTCAGAATGCGATAGACCGTGGTCTTGGAAATATTTGTCCGCTGGTAGATCGACTCCAGCGCAAGAGGGCCTTGCTCATTTTGCAGGAGCTCCAGAATGTCGAGCGCCTTGGAGAGCACCGGAATTAGATAGAGCCGCTTGGGAGCTGACCGTGTCACTTCGCTTGCGCCTCACGGACCACGATGAATACTTAAGACTATAACTTGGACCGGCGCTTTTCGCCTATAGAAGCGGGCTGCGTTCGGAAATTCAAGACCATTCACGAAACCGGAGCACCGAAATCATTTGCGGTGCCAAAATTTCGAACGAGTTGCCTGCTGCGCGGTATCTTGTATTGGTCAAACCGGAAATGCTTAGGCGTTACAACTCACGCTGTGAATCGCGATTTAATTTCCGTAATCTGCGGGTCGTACGGTTTTAGCTGCTGCGCCTGCGATTCCGTAAAGAAATAAAGGGGCAAGGTGCAGGGCGGGCGTCACTGGGCCCCCGTTTACTCCATCCCTTACCTTAGTACTGAATGTGAAATCACCGTGGATAGTCCCGTGTTTCACTCCATAGGTTCCCGTTCCTCTTTATGCAATGTCGCGTTTTCGTTGCAGCATGCGGCCGACAGCTGCGAGTGGAGCGAATTGCGCCGACAAAAACGAACGGGGCGCCGGGAAATCGGGACCGAGGCCGGTAGCGGGGAACTCTTCTCTTCCGGGGCGATAGTAGGTCCCGAACACGATATCGAAGATCGGGAGCGCATCGGCGAAATTCCTGTTGTAATGCCCGGCGTCGACCGAGTGATGAATACGATGCACCTGCGGGGTCACCAGTATGCGATCAAGCCACGGCAGTCTGACATGGATCGCCGAGTGATAGAACATCGAGAGCCCGATCAGGAACATGGTGGAATACAGCGCGGCTTTACCAGCTTCGGCCAGGTCGAGATCGATAATCAGGCCCAGCGTGAACACAGAGAAAAATGCGCGCCAGCTCTCCTGCAGGAAATGATCGCGAGCCCAGGTGGAAGTATTCATCAGCTGGTCACTATGATGGATTTTGTGAAACTCCCATAATATGGGCACTTTGTGTTCGATCCGATGCGACCAGTAGAACCAGAAGTCGTGGATGAAGAGCGGAGCGACAATCATCGCCAGAATTTCCAGCCCGGGCCCGACGACTGGAAGAGCGCCAATACTGTTGAATGTGAAAGAGAACGGTTTCCAGGGAAGCAAGTGGCGCAATTGGCCACTCCATAGACCGGCCGCGATGCCGAGCGGCAGGGAAAGAAAAGCTGTGGACAGGCTGATCAAGACGTTTGTGCCGTAGTCGCGCAGGCGGGGAGCCGCACCGACAGGCCACCGTTGCTCGGCAATGATGAAAGGAATCATCGGAAGAACAGCCCAGATCAGGAAACCCGGGAACATTTCCTTGATTGAGTTGATCAGGATCTGCGAAAAGCTCATGGAGTGTCTCTGCGTGTTGTCACAGCAACCTTCCAATACGTCCCGACATCCGAAAACCAGTCTCTTTTCTTCGACACGAGTTTCAATGTCTTACCTGTTGCCGCCGCTTGTACAGCTTCGTTCACGGCGAAGAAGACCAAATTTGCTCCGGACCTGGCGCCGATGACGATGCTTCTGTTTCAAATGGAAAACTATTGTAGCAATACATCGACAGCGCTTGGCATCGCCCGGCAGGCCGAGTTTTTCGGTCGTTCGATCAGCGTTCATCAGAGTCCAGTCCCACGATGCCCGCTAAACCGTATCGCCTGACGTTTTAATTGACAAGCCAAATTCACGGAGCTATTGCCCTAATGCATCAGGAAATAAAAATGGGCGGTAAACGAAACCCCACCGCAGCTCACGCCTCTGGAGTCGGCGATCATGATGTGTTGTGGGATTGCGGCCCTCCCGACCTCATCGCCTAAGCCGTGACGTTGGAGCGAGCGAAGGTGGTCAATGAAACCTTGACCAGTTCTCGACCTGCGGCGGGTCAGTGAACGTGGGGATAATGGAGCAGGTTCTGTCCCAGGTGTGAGAGTGCGGACGTGGCGGGGCCCCGCGGGCCGATGCAAAGCGATGCGGAGGGATAGACCACGGAAAGACTCGGAACGGGTATTTCATCGAACAATGGCCCAATGTCTTTCCAATAGGGGAATAATTCCTTTTTCTCTTGACAACATGAGCCGACGTTTACTAGAGTCCGCGGCTGAAGACGTTCGAGATTCACAGGCCTTGGTCGTGTGTTCGTGACGTGTGTTTGGTACCGAGGAGCACCACCGGTAATTTTCTCGTGTGAATACATCAAGGAGAATAAGCATGAAGACATTGAAGGGTGCTTTGGCTTATCTGTTTGTGATCGTCTCTGCCGGTCTGCTCTTCGGTCAGGGCGGCGGCAATGCCGCGATCCTCGGAACAGTCACGGACAATACCGGTGCGGTAGTGGCCAACGCAAAGGTCGAAGTCACCAACAAGTCCACGGGAATCGTCACTCGAACCGAGACGACGTCCTCCGGCGATTACACCGTGCCCTCTCTCAACCCAGGCACTTACATCGTCTCGGTTGAGGCCCCGGGGTTCCAGAAGGCGTTAACAACCGGCATTGTCCTGACTGTGGACCAGAAAGCCCGCGTCAATGCATCCCTGAAGCCGGGTGCGGTGTCGACGACAGTCGAAGTCAGCAGTCAGGCCGTGGCTCTCGACACCGACACCTCCGCGCTGTCGCAAGTGATGAGCCAGCAACAGGTGGAAGCCCTTCCCTTGAACGGGCGCAACTTCATGCAATTGCTGCTGGTGGGGGCGGGCGCGGTTACCGTGGGCGGCGAGCAGGGCACCATGCGCCAGGGCAGAGGGAATGCCGTGAGTATCAACGGCGGCCGGCCCGAGGGCAACAACTACACCCTGGATGGGTTGATCAACACGGATACGGCGCTGGTGACGCCTGCCATAGTTCTCTCCCAGGACGCGATCCAGGAATTCAAAGTGGAGAGCGGCACCTACTCGGCCGAGTACGGATACAGTGCCAGCCAGATCAACATCATCAGCAAAGGCGGCGGGAACCAATTACACGGGTCGGCGTTCGAATTCCTTCGCAACGATTTCTTCGACGCGTCGCCATTCCCCACGCATTCCGATTTCGTCTCCGGAGTCCCAACCACAAACCCGGAAAGGCGCCAGAATCAATTCGGATTCGTGGTGTCGGGCCCCGTGTACATCCCCAAGGTGTATGACGGCCGCAACAAGACCTTCTTCATGGCTAACTACGAGGGATGGCGTATCGTCAACGGCTTCCGGTCGAACTATACGATGCCCAACCCGGCGACGTTGACGGGCGATTTTTCGGGCGAGACTTATCCCGCCGGAGTGGCTGGTTTGCCCGGTGGTCCCTTACCTGCCTATGGAACGCCCGATTGCACGGCCCTTATCGGTGCGGGCTTCAACTGCATGCCGGTCGACCCGACAACCGGACAACCGTTCCCCGGGAACATCATTCCCGCAAGCAGTTTTACCAGCCGGATCGGACAGCTAGCCATCGCCAACCATTTCTGGGCAACTCCGACAGTTCCCAACCAGCCCGAGGGAGTCATCAACTACATCAAGAATTTTGGTTTCCCGTTGACCACCAACCAGCAGACCTATCGTGGCGATCAGACCCTGGGAAGGTTCGGTTCGGTCTTTGTTCGGTTCACCAAATCTCATTATCAGAACAGCGGGCCATATAACTCCGCAGATTTTGTTCACGGGACTGAGCAGTATTTCCAGGACGAGAAGAACTGGGCGGTGTCCTACACCGTCAACCTTGGGCCCAAGAAAGTAAATACGTTCCGCTTCGGCTACCTGGACGCCAACGCTCCGCAGGGTGGTGTCGCAATCCCTTCCGACCAGGTATCTGCGCTCGGCGTAACCGGTGTGTTCACGAAGTTTTCGGATCTCCAGCAGACGTGGCCCAATGTCGGTCTGACGGGGTACAACAGCGGCGGTGGCTCGGTGAATTCCTATAGCGGATCGGATTCGCCGTCTGTGGAATTTGCCGATTCTTTCACCTGGATCCACGGAAAACACACCATCGGGCTGGGCTTCGACATTCGTCTCCTAAAACTCATTCGCAACCTGGACGATGATTTCTATGGTGATTGGAGCTTCACTCCGTCACTCATTCAGAACAACAGTCCGAACTGTCCCAACGCCCCGGTGTCCGTCAATGGTGCAGCCCCGGTAAGCCTGTGCGGCACCGGCAATGCCATTGCCGATATGATGCTGGGATATTACTCGGGCGTGGGCGGGTTTGTGCCCGGTCCGCTGAGCCCAACCGATACCGCCGGCAATCCACAGACCCACATATTTAATTACTACGCGCCCTATGTACAGGACGACTGGAAGATAACCCAGAAGCTGACCCTCAACCTCGGACTGCGCTGGGACTATCGCGCTGCCGCCTATGAGGAAAAGAACCACTTCTTCTGGCTCGATACGCAAAACGCGAGAGGCGGGCTGTGCTTCGCCGACAAGGCCCTCTCGACAAACGGCGTCGCACCGGGAGGGGATGCGACCAGCGGGCCCATATTGAGGTTTTGCGGCTCGGTGCCCCACGCAGGTTCGAAAAAACCGTTCGCCCCAAGATTCGGCTTTGCCTACCGGCTCACCAACAAGACTGTAGTGCGCGGCGGCTACGGAATCTTCTTCGACTCGTCGGAAGGGCGCGAAATCGACGACTCGGCGGACATCTATCCTTACAGTATCCGGAACAATCTCAACCCGGGGAACGTCTCTTCTCTGCCCAAGTTCAGCAATCAATTGTTCCCCAGTTTTGACACCCTGGGGCCGTTCCCTCCGTCGACGCTCTCGTTCCTCGCGGTGATCGAGTCGGAGAACCCCATCAATCCTTACGTCCAGTCCTGGAACCTTTCAGTCGAGCGCGAGCTTGCCCGGAGCACGACCCTGGAGGTGAACTACATCGGCACGCATTCACTCCATCTCCTGGACCGGCGCAATATCTCTCAGCCGTTCGGCATTCCGGCCGCCAGCCTGGCGTTCTGCCAAACGCAGGATTCAACCGGCGCCTACGTCAACCTGACCCAGGCCCCATGCACCCAGGCGAGCCGGCTCCCGTATCCGAACTTCAACGGGTTCTACATCAACAGCGACTGGCACGGCTATGGCAACTACAACGCGATGAACGTCAAGTTTGAGCATCGCGCTGGCGACCTGGCCATCACCGGGGTCTTTACCTGGGCCAAGAGCTTCGACGATAAGTCGGCGGCGGCCGGAGTTGGCGCCACCGGCGAAGGCTTCCAGGGCACTATGGACAACCACCATCCCGAACTGGACTACGGACCTTCGGACTTCGACGTCGATCATCGGTTCGTGGCCAGCTACGTGTACCAGCTGCCGATCGGGCGCGGCAAGAAGATGCTGGGCGGAATCGGCCGGGCAGCCGACCTGCTGCTGGGAGGCTGGGAGCTAACCGGCATCACAACTTTCCAGACGGGGTTCCCATATAGTGTCTATGCGAACGATGTGGGCAACGTCCTGGATGCCATTCCCCAGCGCGCAAACTATGTTGCTGGCTGTAATATCCACGGCAGCCTCTCGGGTCAGTTCCAGCGCCTGAACCCGTCCTGTTTCACTCAACCTGCGCTCGGCGTGTATGGAAACACAAACCGAAACATTCTGCGCCAGCCGGGCATTAACAACTGGGATATGGGCCTGGGAAAGTACTTCTCCATCAGCGAACGGGTTAAGTTCGCCTTACACCTGGACACGTTCAACACCTTCAACCATCACCAATACGGCGGCGACGTGGGCGGCCTGACCCTCGCAGGGTCGGGCGGCAACGCGGCCATTTCCCGCACTGTGGGTGCTTCGGACTTCGGCCAGATTACCCAGGCATCGTCGTCCCGAATTCTTCAACTCAGTGGGAAAATAACCTTCTGACATAACACTTTGTGCTTCCCCTTGAAGACGCCAGGCTTCCAACCTGGCGTTCTTCTTTTTTGAGGTACACTCGCACCATGTTTCAATGTTGGAAGCCTGTCTTGCGAACCATCCTCGCACTAGTTTGCCTGTTCGCTCCGTACGGTTATTCCCAGGGATCAACGGAAGCCGAACTTGAACGCTATTCGCAGGAGGGGCAAAAAGCGTTAACAGAAGCACGCTACAGTGACGCCGAACGGGCCTACGAGAAACTGCGGGATCTGGATCCTGAAGTAGCCGAAATCCATGCGAATCTGGGGCTCATCTACTTCCAGGAGAAGAAATTCGACCAGGCTATTCCGTCGTTGCGACACGCCCTGAAACTTAATCCTGGTCTGCCGAAGCTGGATACTCTGCTGGCCATGTCATTGTCAGAACTCGGCCAGTACCACGAGGCCCTGCCCGGGTTAGACAAGGGCTTTCATCGCTCGGCGGATCCTGTGATCAAGCGGATGTGCGGCCTGCAGCTGGAGAGGGCCTACAGCTGGCTACGCGAGGACAGCAAGGCAGTGGAGGTCGCGCTGGAACTGAATCGACTATACCCGAATGACCCGGAAATTCTCTATCACAACGGAAGGGTCTTTGGAAACTTTGCTTTCCTGTCTATGCAGAAGTTGGTCCAGATTGCGCCCGACTCCGTCTGGCGCCACCAGGCTGCCGCGGAAGCCTACGAAAGCCAGGCATCATACGTCCAGGCGATCGATCAATATCAGCGAGTGATCGCGCTCGACCCCCGGCGGCCGGGTATTCACTATCGGTTGGGTCGAACGTTCCTCGCGCGTTCGCGGGAGGCTTCCTCCCCGGATGATCTCAGCGAAGCGTCGAAAGACTTCCAGAAAGAACTGCAGCTCGATTCCAGCAACGCCAACGCGGCTTACGAGCTCGGGGACATCTATCGCACCTCAGGCCAACTGAAGGAAGCGCAGGAGGCCTTCGAGCTGGCCCTGAAATCTCATCCGGACTTTGAGGAGGCCCACCTCGGTCTGGCAGCGGTGCTGTTGTCGCAGGGTCAGCCGGCGATTGCCCTTCCTCATCTTCAGAAAGCCCTCGCTTTGAATCATGACAACCCCGTGTCCTGGTATCGGCTGGCGAGAACAGAAGCCGCTCTCGGCAACCCCGCGGAGAGCCAGAAGGCGGAAGCCGAATTTCAGCGCCTCCGGCAGAAACCCAGCGAGCATTTAGCACAGCCAATATTCACGCCCGACGAGGTCACCAGGCAGAAGATTGAGTCGAACCCTGCACAGTAGGTCTCTATACGCGTCAGACTGAATTTGCGGATGGGGCTCTTTCGCGGTTGAAGACAAAGTCTATGCAAGAACTCCACCAGGATGGCGGGCGAAGACCTCCGGGTCATAGATTGAGGCAGCAATGTCTGCTTCTTTGCGAATGCGGGCCCACGTCGCGTCAGCCTCCATCATGCTTTCCATCACCCCCAGATATCGGCCTTGCTCAAGGTTGCCGTATTTGAAAAATGAGTCGGTAATCACGACCCGTCCCTTGGACGTGTCGATCGACACGGCAAGAGAGGAGCGATGGTGGACGCCTGCCCAGAATGCGCGCAGGCCAGGAAGAATGTCCGCCTCGTCGGGAAGCAGGCGAACTTTTTCCCACCCCTCATTCTGCAGGTAGTGATTGACTTCGGGAGGGATGCGAAGGTGCCGGGGTACGTGCAAATGATAGTACGGAGCCTGAAAATCCTCGATCCAGCCTTTGCGGGAAATACAGATCTCGGCGTTTTGAAAGAGGTGGATATTTGCCGTCGCATAGGCCTGGAGCGGTGTCACCAGCACCTTCGTAATCTCATCCGGCGCAAGCCCTTGCGAGCGAAGGATATTTTGCGGCAACTGCTCGTCGGTGCGGACGATCTGGGCTTCCGGAAAACCGAAGAAACCGACCCACGCCTTGTTGAGAACGGTAAGGTCCTGTGGTGGTCCGGTATTGATGAGGATATTGTGCCCGCCGCCACGGACCAGGTAGATGATGATGTTCATCTCTTCGCGTGTGCCCCAGCGCTCCATCCAATAGACCTCCGGCCCGGGCACCCAAAACGTACCGGCGTTGAACGCCTGAACCGAATAGTTCATACCCCGCCACCTTCTGGAACCTTGCTCGTATCAGTGCCAGCCATCACCGACTGACGAAACGTCCTTACTCCGTTTAGAAATACTCCGATATCGCTTCCGAGACTGATCATGCGGAACCCCTGGCGAATCCAATGCGCGGCAGATTCGGGAGTCGCGGGCAGAAAGCCAGGCGCCACGCCGTGGTGGCGGCAGCAGGCGACCAGGAGATCCATGGCCTCCAGGAATCGGGGATTTTCGAACTGGGCTGGAATACCCATCGAAACCGTCAGGTCGTAGTGCCCCATCCAGGCAACGTCGACTCCTGGAACAGACACAATGTCATCGAGATTCTCGAAAGCTTTTACCGTTTCCAAAAGAAGAATCACAATCGTCTCTTGGTTCGCCTCTGCAAAGAACTCTGCTCCGCCCGCCTGGTAGAGATCGTGTGCTACGCCGAGCGCAACGCCACGCCGGCCGAGCGGCGCATATTTCAGCTGCGCGACAATCTCTTCCGCCTGGGCTCTGGTTTCCACTCTGGGGACCATTACGCCACGTACTCCGACGTCCAGGACCCGCGATAACGGGCGAAAGCCAAAATCCGGAACGCGGGCCATGGGCACAATGTCGCTCCCCCGGCAGGAGGCCACCATTTGTGCCAGCAGAGTGATGTCGCATCTTCCGTGCTCCATGTCATAGAGAACGAAATCCATTCCCGACGCGGCTAACATCGGACCGATACCCGAGGTGAAGAGTTCGAGTACCATTTGGCCGAATATTACGTCGCCCTCGCGCAGCCGTTTCCGAAGCTGTTTCATACCTGTTTTCCAGCAAATGCGGATCGGTTGGACGCTAGCTTTCTTAAGAACGCAGGGTGCTCCAGTACATCTTTATTGACGATGTGTTGAGGGCTTTCGCCATGCAGCACGGCAAGTGCTCCTTCGCAGTCCATCCTTCCCATATCGCGGAACAATTCTTGCGTCCAGGCAATGGAATGTGAAGTCAGAATTACGTTGTCCAACTGGAGCAGGGGGGAGTCCGCTGCAAGCGGCTCACTTTCAAAGACATCCAGCGCCGCCCCACGGATGCCCCCACTTTGCAATGCCCGGATAAGAGCTTGCTGATCGATAATGGGCCCGCGGGCGGTGTTGATGATTACTGCGGTAGGTTTCATAAGGCTCAGCTCCCGCTCGCCCACGAGGCCGCGGGTTTCCGCAGTGAGGGCGCAATTCACCAGGATGTAGTCGGCCCGGCTCAGCAAGTCATCCAGATCGGTCATTTCCACACCCAGGTGTTGCGCTCTGCCTTCGCTCACATAGGGGTCAACGGCCAAAAATCGCGCGGGCCCGAAGGGACGTAAGAGCCGAATCGCTTCACTCGCAATATTGCCCAGCCCGATAGTGCCAATCACTCGGTCTCTGGGCTCGGTCCCCAGGTACCGCGTGCTTTCGGTCCACTGCCCCCGTCGCAACATTCGATCCTTCATGACCAGATTGTGTGAGAGGGCAAGGATGAAAAGCACGATTGATTCCGCCACCGGACGCACCACCGCCGCCGGAGTGATAAAAACGGCGATGCCCTTGCTCGTACAAGCGGCGAGGTCGACGTTGTCATAGCCTACTCCGCAGCGGCCGATCGCGCACAGCCGCTCTACCCCCTCCAGCGACTTGGCGGTTATGCGTGGCTTCAGAGAGATGACTACGTCGAAATCGCGAAGTTGTTCAGGAAGATATTCCGGGCGGTATTCTTTCAAAAACTCATACGAAAGTCCCGGGATGCCACTGAGGAGAGACAGGCCTATATCCGGGAAGACGAGCAAGCCGCTCTCGTCCAGAAAGTCCGCGGAAAGACCCACCCGAAATTGGTTGTTGCCGGCTGCGTTCACGATGGCTCAACTCTTAGGCCACGCCCACGGTTTTTGGCGTTCAGCTGGGATCCTCGGATCGGTTTCGAGAGGTCCTTGTCGAACCCATTTTCACGAGCTCCATCGAACCAGATCGGGCCACGCGAGGGTGTCGTCACCATGTGCGGGATCCACTCTCGCCGGGCTCTCTTGCCTGGTTGGGGCTGCCATAGGCTCTTTCCAGCTATTGTTGCCCTGGCCGAACCCTCGTCCCCGGCCCCGAATGCCGCTATGCACGGAGCGCAGATGGTACGACGATCCAATTTCCATGTCAACGCCGCCAGCACGCCGCTTGTGCGATCCAAGATCCGGTCAGGCAACGTTCAGGTTGGTGATTTGATCGAGGTGTGCCAATTGACCAGTCCAGGCGACTTGGCCGATGACGGGCCAGTGACTAACGATTCCTCTTTGCCAGATTTGCTTACCGACAAACCGCATCAAGCCGAGCCGGGCTCTTGGCACGCGGCCGTGCGGAATGCGGAAAAGTGTGCTATAGACATTACCGAAAAATGCGCAAGTGCCGGAAGCAACGGCGTAGATGCAGAGCTAATCCACGAATCGAAATCACGGAGGATTTTAAGCATGGAAGACGGTAAAATCACCCCCGTCACACGCAGATCCTTTATTGAAAAGGCCGGGATCGCTACGCTCGCTACCGCGTCGCTGGCCACGGCTGGAAGTTCTGAAGCATCATCTGCTCCGAACCGCAGCTCTAAGGGCGCGCCTCGTACCTATTATGCGACGCAACGCTTGGTCCAGGAATGGGGCTTCACTTCGGGCAAGGCCTACGCCGATCCATTTAACCAGGTCGAACTCGACGCGATTTTCACCGACCCCCAGGGGCAGGAGCATCGAATGCCCACCTTCTGGGCGGGCGGCCAAACCTGGCGGGTGCGGTTCAGCGCGGCGAAGACAGGAAAGTATACCTTTCGCACGGTTTCAAACGACGTTTCCGATCCCGATCTCCACGATCAGAGAGGCGAGATCATGGTCTCCGAATACAAAGGGGACAATTCCGTTTTGAAACATGGGTCGATCCGGGTTGCACCCGATCATCTCCACTTTGAGCACGAGGACGGAACACCTTTCTTCTGGCTGGGCGACACTTGGTGGATGGGACTCTGCCACCGCTTGCGTTGGCCGGAGGATTTTCAGACGCTGGCCGCTGACCGGGTCAGCAGGGGCTTTACGGTGGTTCAGATTATTGCCGGTCTGTATCCCGACATGCCTGCCTTTGATCCTCGAGGAGCCAACGAGGCGGGCTATCCGTGGGAAGCGGATTACGCGCGCATCAGCCCCAGGTATTTCGATATGGCCGACCTTCGAATCCAGGAGCTGGTGAATCGCGGTTTGGTGCCTTGTATTGTGGGCTGCTGGGGGTATTTTTTGGGCTTCATGGGCATGCCGAAGATCAGGCAGCATTGGCGGAACATGGTAGCTCGATGGGGAGCCTACCCGGTCATATGGTGCCTTGCGGGGGAGGGCACCATGCCCTATTACCTCTCTGAAAACAAGTCCGCAGACTCGGCGGCGCAGAAGACCGGTTGGACCGAGGTGGCGCGCTATGTCCGAGATATCGATCCCTACCGGCACATGATCACGATTCATCCCTCGGATACTGCGCGCGACAGCGTCGAAGATCCAGGGGTGCTTGATTTCGACATGCTCCAGACCGGTCACGGGGACCGCACGAGCTATCCCAATACGGTCGATAAAGTAACCGGCGAGCTTCTGAAAAGCCCACGGATGCCTGTCCTGGTGGGCGAGGTGTGCTACGAGGGTATTTTGGATGAGAACCGGCAGGAGGTATCCAGGTTTGTCTTTTGGGCCGCACTGCTGAGTGGGGCGGCGGGGCATACCTACGGGGCGGATGGGATCTGGCAGGTCAACACTCCGGAGCAGCCCTACGGCCCTTCTCCGCATGGTCGCTCCTGGGGCGGACCCTCCTGGGACGTGGCCGCGCAACTTCCTGGCTCGCGACAGCTGGGTCTGGCAAAGCAGTTCTTAACCCGCTTCGAGTGGTGGCGCATGGAACCACATCCTGAGTGGGTTGAACCGCACTGGAGTAAGCAGGACTATCAGCTTCCGTATGCGGCCGGTATCCCGGGCAAACTGAGGATTGTGTTCGTGCCACCCATGTGGGAGCCTCCGACCTTAAAGCGCCTTGAGCCCGGGCTGCGCTACCAGGCGCTCTTTTTCGATCCGCGGACGGGGAAGGAACACCCGATCGGTGAGGTCACGCCGGATCCTGAGGGCAGTTGGACCTCGCCGATTACGCCGACATTTGAGCAGTGGGTGATCGTGCTGGAAAAGAAAATCTGATTGGAAACGATCGGCTCCATATTTATCTACTGTTTGGAGGTTTGCTGGCGTGAAGCTCTCGGGGAAGGTTGCGATTGTGTCGGGTGCGGCCAGCGGAATCGGACGCGCCAGCGTGCTGACCTTTGCTCGCGAAGGCGCAAGAGTGACGGCGGTGGATATCGATGCTACGGGGGGCGCGGAAACGCTCGCCCAGGCTGGAGAGCCAGGGTGCGAAGTTGTCTTTGAGCTTGCCGATATCGGCGACGAAGCTCAGGTGAAAGCCCTGGTCGATCGCACCGTGGTCCGATGGGGCCGTCTGGACATCCTGTTTAACAACGCTGGCGTGGTGCTGGTGAAGTCCCTGGAAGAGACGACCGAAGCCGAGTGGGACCATCTCATGTCCGTCAACCTAAAAGCAGTGTTTTTTGGTTGCAAGCATGCCATCCCACACATGCGGCGAACCGGTGGAGGGGCGATTCTGAATACCGGTTCGATCGGGAGTTTCACTGGACAGCTCAACACTCCGGCCTATATCGCCTCCAAGGGAGCGGTTGCCCTTTTTACCAAATCGCTTGCTCTCGACTATGGCCGTGCCGGGATTCGCGTGAATTGCATTTGCCCCGGGATTACAGATACTCCCATGCTGCACAGGCACATGGGATATGGTGAGCAAGGAGAACAAAATATACGGAAGCGGCTGGCGCGGGTTCCGCTGGGCAAGATTCTCGAGCCCGCTGACGTAGCTCGTGCCGCGCTGTATTTGGTCTCGGACGATTCGGCCGGAATCACAGGCATCACCCACGTGATTGATGGCGGACTTCTGGCCGCCGCGGAATACGACGTTCCTCTGGAGGAAGAATAAGGTCCCGATCCGGCGTCGTTCGTCGTGGTGGGTTGGAATGGGTTATGAAAAGAAGGCAATTTATTGAGCGAATCGGTTTCCTTGGACTCGCTTCGTCGCTGCAACTGCGAGGCCTGCCAGGATTGTTGGAGAATGCATCTTCCAACCCGGATCTATCCGAGAGCAAACTGGCAGGTCAGACGGCACTGGCAATTCATCCCGACAATCCCAAATATTTCTTGTTTCGGGGGCGGCCGTTAGTACTCCTGGCCGCCAGCGAGCATTACGGGTCGATCGTCAACCGGCGCTTCGATTTTGAGCGCTATCTGAACGAAGCCGCGGCTACAAAACAGACCGTCACTCGAACATTTCTGCTGTATCGCGAGTTGCAGTCGGCGAGAAATCCTTGCTCTCCGCTCAAACCTGATTCACCCGACTATGTAGCCCCGTGGCCGCGCACCGGCCCTGGCAGCGCCCGGGACGGCGAGCCGAAATATGACGTCGACCAGTGGAACCACGAATACTTTGACCGATTACACAAATTCCTGTCGCTGGCGTCGAAGCTGGGCATTGTGGTCGAGTTAACAGTGTTCAGCAATACCTACAGCGATGATGTATGGGACTTGAATCCACTGCGCGAAGGCAACAATCTTCAAAATGTGGGTAGCGTAACGTGGCAGGAATATCTTTCTCAGCGGGACCGCAGGCTTTTTGAGCGACAGGTTAAATACGCACGCAAGATCGTGCAGGAAACTAGTCGCTACGACAACATTTATTACGAGGTCTGTAATGAGCCAGGGGGTGGCTTTCCGACTGAGCCGACGCTCGCCGAGGTGGATGCCTGGCAAGATGCGATTGCGAACGTTCTGCGGGAGGAAATGAGAAATCTCAGCTGTCCGCACCTGTTAGCCGGCCAGAATGCCTTCAGCTACAAGCCGGAGTTCAGTCAGGCATTTGACGCGAGTTATGCGGGGACGATGCTGGATATTGTTAACGTACATCCTTTGCCCAACCTTGTTCTGAAGGGTCGAACGTATCAACTAGGAAACTTCATGTCCAACCAGTTACAGTTGGCGGAGTTTCGTGATTTCTTCCTGATGGCTTCCAGGGAATCGAAATTGAGCATTTCTGACGAGGATAACGCCGCCAGCCTTTATTTGAATGATACCGGTTGGACCATTGATCGCAAGCGGGCGTGGATGGCGGTTATGTGTGTCGCACACTACAACTTCATTGATTTTTCGATCCAGGCGCATGTGGAGGCTGGGACCGAGGAATCCAGGCGGAAGATTCGCAGTTGGATGAAAAATCTCTCGGGATTTATTCATGACTTCGACTTCATTCATGCGAGCCCGGCGCAGGATTGGATATTGAGTACTCCCGAACCTGTTGTAAGCGCGGGTTTGGCAATCCGCGGTAAGGAGTATGTGGCTTACCTGGCCGACCGGCGAGAAGTAACGGAATCAGGTGCGGGAAGCCCGGTCTCGGGCACGATTTCTATCCAATTGCCGGAGGGGGATTACAGGATCCGTTTCTTCTCCCCGGTTTCTGGTGAGTATTCACAGCCTCAGGCAGCAAAAGGAGGAGGAACGGTAAAACTTGCCCTCACTACTTTTCAGCACGATCTCGTGCTTCGCGCTGTACGCGCTTCCTGACGTGCAGGCTGGCAGGCTCCATTCCTTCAACCCTGGCGTGCACTGCGCCACGGTGCGGGTTTCTTTAGAATTCCTGGCTTCTCGTATCTCGACTTCTCGTATTGATGCGGCCAGAATGGGTGGGCATAATCACCGGCGCCTTTCTGGGATCTTCGCTGAGCAGATTTCTCGGGTGACTCCCGCGTACGGATCTTCGGGAAGTTCAGCTGCGCTCTGTACGGAGTCCTTCATGCACGTGATATCTCGATCGAGTGGTCTGGCTTGGGGCGTGGCTTTTGTTGGATTCGCCCTGGCGGCAGCTGGATGCAGCTGCGGAGGTGGCTTGATGACCGTAGCGATGCCGATCATGGTTTCGCTGCCTGTCTCCACTGTCGTTGTGCCGCGGGACGGAACGCAAGTCGTCGTGCCCATCAACATCACCTCAACCAGCGAGACCGCGCTGGTGTCCGTCAGCGGCCTGCCACCCGGCCTGCAGGAAAAATATGCGGCATCGGATACAAACCCTTCCGGATCGCTCGTGTTTACCGCCAGTGCTGCGACCCCGTTAGGCACCTATACGCCGAACGTGACGGTGCAGTCGGCCGGACAAACCGCATCGACGAACTTCACCTTGATTGTCAGCGCCCTCGCGGGCAGAAATTCTTTTCCCTTCAAATAGTTCGACGAACTCCGCACCATCCGGGCTGACAATTAGCAAAAGCTGCCCCTTCTACCCCGCTTCTGTTCAGAATATTTTCCTCTTGACAATCAGCAGGAGATAAAGTGTATCTTCCTCCTGAAGGTCAGGAGGAGCGTGTGTGACGGACAAACCGAGCGATGTCGTACAAGGCACATTGAGTATGCTCATCCTTAAAACACTGGCTCTCGAACCGATGCATGGATACGGAATCGCTGTCCGGCTCGAACAAATGAGCAAGGGCACTTTTCGAATCAATGCAGGTTCATTATTTGTTGCTTTGCAGCGGCTGCAGCGCGAAGGGCTGATCAAAAACGAGTGGAAAGCCACCGAAAACAGCAGGCGCGCAAAATATTACACCCTGACCCAGCAAGGCCGAAGAAGGCTCGACAGCGAAACCCGAGAATGGGGGAGGCAGGTGGCTGCTATCACCAGGGTCCTGGAGGCGTCGTAAGAAGTTATGTCCTTGTTTGGCAAATTAACGGACGGGCTCCGGTCGTTGTTTCGGAAGGAACAGGTTTCGAAGGAACTCGACGAAGAATTAGACAGCTTCGCGGAGATGGCGACTGAGGAAAAGATGAGAGACGGCATGACCCGCGCCGATGCCGTTCGCGCTGTGCGCCTTGAGCGGGGCAGCCTCGAAGTAGCAAAGGAGGTTGTGTATGCTGCCGGATGGGAATCGGCTGTAGAAGGAATCTGGCGCGACATTCGCTTCGGTGTTCGCTCCCTCCGCAAATCTTCGGTTTTCAGCACCGTTGTTGTGCTCACTCTGACCATTGGCATCGGCGCGAACACCGCCGTCTTCACCCTCCTGAACGCCGTGATGCTGGAATCGCTGCCCGTACCGAATCCAACGCAGGTGTATCGCCTTGGCGATAACAACAGTTGCTGCAGCATGACCGGTACCCAAAAGGACGGCAGCTTTGTTTTGTATTCGCATCCGCTTTACGAATACCTTCGCGACCGCACACCCGAATTCGAACAACTCGCCGCCTTTTCTTCCTATCTCGCGGATTTGAGCGTTCGCGGCCCACGCGATTCTGCCGCCGAGCCGTACAAAGGCGAATTTGTGTCGGGCAACTACTTCCAGATGTTCGGTATCCATTCCTCTGCCGGCCGGCTGCTCACTCCGGGTGACGATTCGCCAACCGCACCACGCATGGCCGTGATGAGCTATCGCACCTGGCTTCAGCGCTTCGCGCTGGATCCTTCCGTCGTCGGCTCGCTCCTGAGCATCGACGGCACCGCGTACACAATTGCCGGCGTCGCTACTCCACAATTTTATGGCGACACGCTACGCAGCGATCCGCCGGATTTCTGGCTGCCTTTAGCCGGGGAACCGGAGCAGTGGCGGTTACAGAGCGCCAACGTCGAATGGCTGTATTTGGTGGGGCGACTCAGGGGCGGGATCATACCGGACTCGGTCCAGGCTCGGCTGACAGTTGAGTTGCAGCAGTGGCTCGGCAGCCATCGGGATGTGATTCCCCAGCGGGATTGGGACGAGATCCCCCGACAACACATTCGCCTGACGCAGGCGGCGCATGGCGTCGAGCACATGCAGACAGACTATTCATTGGCCCTGCGGTTGTTGGCGACGCTTTCGGCTTTGCTGCTGCTGATTGCGTGCGCGAACATTGCCAACCTGCTGCTGGCGCGAGGATTGGATAACCGGTCTCAGACCGCGGTCCGGCTGGCCCTGGGCGGGACCCGGAGCCGCCTGATTTGCCAGTTGCTCACGGAAAGCGTGCTGCTGGCGGCTGCCGGTGGTCTGGCGGGCCTTTACGTCGCCTACGCGGGAACTCATGCGCTCTTGCTGCTGGCGTTTCGCGGCGCTCATTACATTCCGATCAGTACGCGCCCTTCCGCACCTGTCCTGGTGTTCGCCATGCTTTTGTCGCTTGTCACAGGCATCGTGTTTGGAATCGCGCCGGCCTGGATGGCATCGCGGTCGAATCCGGCCGATGCTTTACGGGGCGCAGGGCGCGCGACTGGCGGACGATCTCTAAAGGTTCAGAAATCGCTGATCGTGGTGCAAGTCGCTCTTTCGATTGTGCTGCTGGTCGGTGCCGGTTTGCTCACCAGTAGCCTGCGCAACCTGGAGGACCAGCAGTTCGGGTTCGTGACCGACGGACGGCTCATCGTCAGCCTCATCAGTCCCCAGGCCGCCGGCTATACGGAAGAGAAGCTTCCAGCTCTTTATCAGCGGCTTGAAGAGGTTCTGCCACAAATTCCCGGCGTGCTGAGTGCCAGTCTTTCGACGTACAGTCCCCTGGAAGGTAACAACTGGAGCGAGTATGTGTCGATTCAAGGAAAGCCGCCTGACTCCAGCGGGACGGCGCCATCCTGGCTACGCGTCGGACCTCACTATTTTCAGACCATTGGCACGCGATTGCTGCAAGGCCGTCTGATCGACGAGCGTGATCGTCCTGGCGCACGAGGCGTTGCGGTTGTCAACGATACGTTCGCGCGCAGATTTTTCCCGAAGGAAAATCCGATTGGCCACTACTTCGGCATGACCGATCTTGGTCATAGCGGTGACTACGAGATTGTCGGCATCGTTGAGGACGCAAAATATCAGGACACGCGCGGCCCTGCCTATCCCACGTTCTTCTTGCCTCTGCTCCAGGTCCATCCGGGAGAGCCGCTTCGGGGCTGGGTCAGTGCCATCGAGCTTCACGTCGACGGCAGGCCCGAGAACCTTGAACCAGCCGTTCGCAAAGGGATCGCGGAGGTTGATCCCAATCTGACCGTACTGAGGATGGTTGGCTTTGACGAGCAAGTGGCGCGTAACTTTAATCAGGAACGGCTCATGGCGCGACTTGCGGAGATGTTTGGTCTTCTCGCGCTCGTCCTCGCCTGCCTTGGGTTGTACGGCGTAACAGCCTATGCCGTCACTCAACGAACCAACGAGATTGGAATCCGAATGGCGCTTGGAGCCGACCGCAGGAACGTCCTCGGCTTAGTTCTGCGCAGCGCGCTTGTGCAACTCGGCATTGGCCTGGCCATCGGCATACCGGTCGCTCTTGCCAGCGGGCTTGTACTTGCCGGCCAACTCTATGGTGTGAAGAGTTACGATCCGTCGATCTTAGCTTTAGCCGCAGTAGTTCTCGCCGCCTGTGCCCTCCTCTCGGCATCCGTTCCGGCGCGGCGAGCCACCAGGATCGATCCACTCAGGGCATTGCGTTACGAGTAGTTCGTGGGCTGCAGTTCGCTGCGGAACGGTATTATAAGGAGGTGCGTATGCGGAACGTATCGGGCCCCGCAACCGACCTTAGATCCTTCGGGTCACCTGTTTTATGCGGCATTTTTCCAGGCCGACGCAACCCCAAATTGGGTCTCGTGGGTCCGGCAACGAGATTGAGCCGCACTTTGCCCGCAGCCAGACGCGCATTCAAGTCCCGATCCGTGTGCCAATACCTGTCCGTTGATCCAGCAGTCTTCCTTAAGCTCAAGCGGCGAAGCGTTCGACCGCTGCCTCGTTCCAGGCCACGCCTGTTCCGACAACGCCTTCGACAGTGGTCATTCCGCTCTTGATGTGGAGGGGTTCGGCAAGCACCGGGTTCCACCAGTCGGCGTATTCGAGGAAATGCGCCGTTGGCGTTGCGCACATCAGTTGTGCGCTGATTTCCGGCCAGAGATGATTGGAAAGCGGGATGCCGTAAGCTTCCCCGAGCGCCGCGGCCCTCATCCATCCGGTCACGCCGCCAATCTTCATCACATCCGGCATCATGTAGTCTGAAGCGCGCGCCTCGACTGCCTGCCGCATCTCATGAGATCCCCACCAGTTCTCTCCACACTGGATCGGGGTCTTAATCTCCCGTGCTACCAGAGCATGGCCTTGGTAATCATGTGCTAAGACTGGCTCTTCCACCCAAGTGAGGCCTTCCTCATCAAGCACTCGGAGGCGTCGTACTGCTTCCGGTGCCGTCAGCGACTGGTTATAGTCCACCATGATGGCCATCTCATTGCCGACGGCCCTGCGCATCGCCCGTACTACTTCAAGGTCTTCTTCTACCGTGGGATAGCCGATTTTCGCTTTCACTCCTTTGAAGCCACGTTTTGCCCAATGTTCAGCAACCTCCGCCGAGCCTTTCACGCCGTCGTACCCCACGGCTCCGTAAGCGGGGAACGGCTTTTCAGTGCTGCCAAGCAATCGCACGAGCGAGGTATTGTGGCTTCGCGCTAAAGCATCCCACAGCGCCATGTCGATGACAGCCACCGCCATGGCAACCAATCCTTGCAGACCGAGAAGCCGAAAACGTCTGGCGAACTTGTCCGCGATCTCGGCCGGTGCGAGAGGCTCTCCCTTTACGAATGACTCCAGATTCTTGATGAGATCAGCGGTGGGTTTCAGGGCAGCGACGGCATACGTGAAAATCATGCTGTGCCCGACGGTGCCGTCATCCGCGACGATATCGGTCAAAACCAACGGAGACTCGGAGATTGTTCCGCTCGCCGTTTTGTGGGGGGACGCCATTGGCACACGTACGGCACGAACGCGAACCTCGCGAATGGTCGGGCACGCCATAATGCACCCGGATTATAGCTTCCACGTTATACGCAAACAAATTCGCCTTTTCCGCGCGCGCAGGAGTGAAGCCGAAACTCCTCCATTTCCTCTGCCGCTTGCAGACCGGATCCACTGGCCTAGCCCCGCCCAACAAAAGGCATCCTGGTCGCCATTACAGTCAGGAAGAGGACATTCGCGTCGAGGGGCAGACTCGCCATGTACACGACCGCACGTGCAACTTGCTGCGGGTCAATCGTCGGTTCAACCTCCACTGAGCCATTGGCTTGTGGAACTCCGGATTCCATTCTTTCCGCCATCGCTGTGGCAGCGTTGCCAACGTCAATCTGGCCACAGGCGATGTTGTATTTCCTGCCGTCCAGAGAAGTCGATTTGGTAAGGCCCGTGATGGCGTGCTTTGAAGCCGTGTAGGGTGCAGAGTTTGGCCGGGGGCTGTGCGAAGAAATAGATCCGTTGTTGATAATGCGCCCACCCTGAGGCACCTGACTTTTCATGACCTTGAATGCCTCCTGTGTACACAGGAACGCGCCGGTCAAGTTGGTGTCGACGACTGACTTCCATTCCTCGCAGGTGAGATCTTCCAGCAGGGCGGAAGGGGCGGCGGTCCCTGCGTTGTTGAATAACAGGTCGAGCCGGCCAAAAACCTGTTTTGCCTGCGCGAACAAAAGCCGCACAGACGCGGGGTCACGCACATCTGCTGGTACGACCAAGGTTTGGGAACCAGGCTCCCTGGACTCGCGAACTGTGGCTTCCAAACGATCCAGGCGCCGCCCAGCGAGAACCACCGAATATCCCTCTCGCAGCAGAGCGATGGTAACGTGTCTGCCGATTCCGGTTCCAGCGCCTGTTACCAGAGCCACCTTTGCGGCTGAGTTCATCGACCGCCCGCCTCCTTTGCCGCATCCACTGGTGTGCCCGTCATTGGGCGGGCGCGAGCCACCGATCGAGCCAAGCGTACGCGGCAGCGCGCATTGTCGGAGAGAATGCGTGAACTCCCGGCTCGTAGAACGTGGCCAACCGGTCGGCAGCGCCAGGAACGGCGTAGGCTGAGCGTGCCGCCGCTACTGTCTCCTCGATTCCGTCTTTCGGGAATATGGGATCGTCGGTGCGGGCGGCGACGAGGAAGGGGCGCGGCGCTATAAGCGAAAGTACGGCCCCGTAGCCGCCATTGTTGGCGAGTCCGGGCACGAACAGAGCGTAGTTGTGATTGATCCGGTCACGCTTGAGGGTGCGAAGACTGCCGAAGCCGCAGCTCGAGACGGCGGCCCGAATCCGCGTGTCAATAGCGGTGGTAAATAGCGTCTCTTGCCCGCCCAGCGAATGGCCGACCATGCCCAGGCGTGAAACGTCGACCTCAGGTCGAGTCTCAAGATAATCCAGCGCGCGCCGCGCGTCCCAGACATACTTGCCCTGGAGGCTTCTGCCTTCGGTGATGCGGTACATTGCCTCGTACCGCTCGTAATCATCGTCCCGCAGCTTGTGCGTGGCGTCCTGCCGTTCGTTGAAGCAGAGCGCGTCGAAAACCATGGTGACGTAGCCGCGGCGAGCCAGTTCGATCGCGTAGTGCTGGTTGGGGTCTGCGCCAAGTCCCGCTGGGCCATCCTTCCCGACCTGGAACTCGCCGCCGTGCTGATGGTGACAAAGCATCGCGGGATGGCGGGCCGGCCCTGCCTTCGGGAGGAAAACAAAGGCAGGCACGCGCTCGTCTGGTTCGACTGCGTAAGTGACTTTCTCGCGTACCACGTCACCCAGGTCGGCGTGCTCAAGCCGCTCGGCCGCGAGCGGCGGAGCCTCAACCGGCACTGTGCCGAGCAGTCTCAAGAGGCCCGCCCGATCCAGAGCCTTCCCGGCCGGCAAATCATAAGGCTGATCGCGCAAAGACACCGCCGTCGCCGTCAGGCCGCTGCCGAAAAGCTTCAGGCTCTCCCGCCGGGTGACTTTCATGGGCTCAGTCCGCATGTCAGGCCACCACAAGTTAAATGAAAGCGAAGACTATGTCTACGCTGCTGAATCGATCATTTATTGGCTCCTGGGGATTCAGCAGGAAAGTGTAAGACGGACCCGCCAGGGCACCGGCCAGGCAAAGCGATTCTGGTGATAAGGAATCGGTTTCATATTGAAATCATCCAGGTGCACGGTAGCCTCCGAGTGGGGCGGTGGTTTGGGAAGGATTTCAAAACCTGCCCTGAGGGGTCGGTGAGTGCATCGCGATCTTGGGTACGGTCTCAAATAGCGTGCTGCTGGTCATGCCGATGGCCCATTAGTTGCCCCTGATTCGGGAAGTCGCAAGAATTCCCGTTCCGCGCCCGCCTGGACTCTGACGCAACCGAGAAGTCTTTGGGGTTTCGTGTGCTGAACCAGAATCGCGTAACCAACAAAACCTTCCATGCCCGTCCGACACGATGTTCTGCGGAGCCAATCAATATCGCCTCTGTGCTGTTCGTGTTTCGCCAGATTGTCCTGATGCACTTTGGCATTCAGAAAATGGCTCGCTTTCGCTTAAGTCTTGACAGGCTGGCGCACTGACAATCAGAATCAGTCGTTTGCAAAACAGGAAGGTCGACCATGCCTGACTCCAAAGGATTATCGCGCCGGCGATTCCTCTCGGGGGTCGCTTCCACGGCCGCCACTTCGTGCATACCTCTCAGCGGAGCGGCGATCCTTGCGGGGGACGCGACACCTGCACTTGCAAAGCAGAACACCAGCGTGCGCGTTTCTCGCGAGGCCAAGACCCCTCCGCCCCTGGTCATCGTCAATTCGGGATACCGATTGCTGATCGATTCGGTACGGGGAACCATCGCGTCGTTTCAGTCCACTTATGGCGTCAACCGCGAATTGCTGATTCGAGACCATGTTCGCTTGCCCCTTTTCAATGTCGAGTTCATGAATGATCGGGCCGAGTTCAAGCTGGTGGCGTCTTCAGAGGCGAAGAAGATCACCGTGCGAAAAGACGAGAATGAGAGAGGCCAAACGGTCACGATCGAATACAAAGAGATTGGCGAATTACCCGTCGATGGAATCGTTACGATCCGGTGTCCGGCGAACGAGGCGCTCACTTACTGGAATCTGGAATTGAAAAACCAGACGAAATCCTGGATCGGGCACGTGCAGTTTCCCGTGATCGAAGTACCATTTGACAACCCTGGGGAGGGCGACCCCAGCCACATCCTGTCGCCTTCGTTGGATGGGTTTCTGGCGGGTCCGATTGAGCCCGCGGTGTATCAGCGGCCAGGATGGACACGCCATACTCCGCTCGAGCGTCAGTGGGGAGGAACAGAGAGCATCACGCCGGAATTGTGGCTGGAAGATATCTGGGCAGGAAGACAGCGGAACACGCCTGACATCTGGCGCTATCCAAATTATCCCGGCCAATGGGCTTCGACGCAGCTGATGGCCTATTACAGCTCCGCGGGCGGCTTGTATATGGCCTGCAATGACGCCACGGGATTGCCGAAATTCATCGATCGGGTGATGGAGGATGACGGAGTCACACTGGGGCTGGCGCATTATCCCGGCACGCGCGGGCCTGACGAAACCAAGCTGCCCTACGACGTTGTGATCGGCACGTTCCACGGCGACTGGTATGCGGCCGCGGAGATTTACCGGGATTGGGCACAGAAGCAGGCGTTCTGCGGACGCAAGCTGGTTGATCGAAAGGACTGCCCGAAGTGGATTACCGATTCGGCTGTGGGGTTTGCGTTCCCGATGCGTGGCCAGGCCGACTGGGACGGCCCGCCAAAAGAGAACCCCGAATACACCCCCGCGACAAATGCTTTGCCGTATCTGGAAAAACTCTCTCAGGCACTTGAGAGTCCTCTCATGCCGTTCGTCTACAACTGGGAACATCCCGGCCCATGGGTTCAGCCCGATGCCTTTCCACCGCTCGGCGGAGAAGTGGCCATGCGCGAGTTCATGACCAAGGCAAAAGAGAAAGGATGGTCTCCATTCCTCTATGGAGACAGCCTTTGCTGGGTCACGTGGCAGGGGAATACCGGCTACGACGGAATGCCGTATTTCCGGTCTCACGGAGGGGAGGCCGCTGTGGCTCGCAGAACGGATGGGACCTTCGTGGAAGATGTGTGGCCGTGGAGAAAGAACTATTGGGTGTGCGTTGGAACCGAGAAGGGACGCCAGATGATTCTGGACATGACACGGAGGATGTCGGAACTCGGGCCCAGTGTCGTCCAGCAGTTGGATCAGGGACCCGGCCCCGTGGCGTGCTACGCCACCGACCACGGTCATCCGCCTGTGCCCGGGCCATGGATGACGGAAGGCTTCAGGAGACTGCTGAAGGCCGATGCCGAAATTGCGAGGTCGGTGAATCCTGGGGTGGCGATGGCATGCGAGGGAGCTCCGCCCGAGATCTACCTGCAGGATTTTCAGATCTGGGACGGCCGCATGAGGACAACTCCGCTGTACTCGTTTCTCTACCATGAGTACTGCAATGGCCATGAAGGCTTCTTCGGAAATCGCGTGAACGATGAAGCTTTGCGGCTTTCGGTGGGCCGGGCCATCGTCTGCGGATACATGCTGAACTTCACTCTGCGCGATAAGGGGCTGATTGAATATGACTGGGATCAGGCATGGGCACGGGCGATTCCGGATCAGGCAGCCATTCTCGACTGGGCGAAGAGAACCAACCATTTTCGCGCGGGAATCGCACGAGATTACCTTGTCTACGGGCGCATGCTGCGGCCCTGGCCAGTGGGCAATGTGACATTTCGCGACTTCGGATGGGGCAAGGAGCCCCTCGTACAGTCTGCGACCTGGCAAGCCGCCGATGGCCGGATCGGCGTTGTGCTGGCCAACTGTGCTGACCTTGGCGAGTCTCCCCGCGTGGAGCTGAGAGGCCAGGGAAGCAAAACAATAGCTCTGAATATCGACGGTCAACAAAGCGAGCGGGCCGTACAATTCCCCAGTGTGATCGATATCGACATGCAGCCCCGCTCTCTTACATTAATCGAGGTGAAATAGAAATTTGGATTACGCACAATCCCGCCGGAGCCACCCAAGATGAAATATGGTGTCAACACGCTGGCCTGGACGACGCGCGTAGATGAGAGACTCGCACCCCTGCTCGGCAAGATCAAACGATGGGGCTTCGACGGCGTTGAGCTTTTTCTCTCCCCGGACGAGCCGGCCAACCTAACGGCGGTCAACCGGATGCTTGACGCCGAAAGTCTTGAGCGCACGACATGCAGCGTCCTGCCACGCGAGGCCAACCTGGTAAGCCGCGATACGCAGGTTCGCGCCCGGGGGGTGGAGTTTCTCAAGAAGTGTGTAGACCGCACGGCGGAGCTGGGTGCGCAACTGATTTGCGGGCCGCTCTACGCTGGCCTGGGAGTGATGACAGGAGCGCGGCGAACTCCGCAAGAGTGGGGATGGGCGGTTGACGGTCTCACTAAGGTTGCGCGCCATGCGCAGGATCTTCGAGTCACCCTTTGCATTGAGCCTCTCAACCGGTTCGAGACCTATTTTCTGAACACGCAAGCGGACGCAGCGAAATTGGTCAAAGACGTCGGCGCGTCCAATTTGCGCATCCACTTTGATACCTTCCACGCGAACATTGAGGAGCAGCATCCCGCCGCTTCTTTGCGCGCTGTCGCCAAGGTCCTTGGCCACGTTCACGTCTCCGAGAACGATCGTGGAATTCCCGGAACCGGGCACAATGACTGGCGGGGAATTCTCTTGATGCTCAATCAAATCGGCTATGACGGCTGGCTGACGATCGAATCGTTTGCGCGGCCCGAACCGGATCTGGCCGCGGCTGCCGCGATATGGCGCGACATTGCTCCCTCAGGCGACGAACTGGCGAAGCGTGGGATCAAGTTCATCAAGCAGTTGGCCAAAGAGCTGGAGACAGAGAACGAACGAGAGCCTGTGGTTCGTCGGCAGAAGGCTGTGAGCTGCAGGAAGAAGTCCAGGAGCAGAGAAGTAAAAACTCAGATTGGGAAAGGGCCATCCTTGCCATCTTCTCCTTTGCGCACAATCCTCGTCCTCGCCAAGGGCGGAATCGTGTTCGCCCTCGTCGCCGCGACTTGCCTTTGGTGGAATGTCGCTGGGGTGAAAGCCGCGGGATCGGACGAAATTCCAATCCGCAAACAGACGATTGACCTCGGGCGCAGCGAGAGCGTGACCGTAGCCGACATCAACCGGGATGGCAGGCTGGACATTGTCTCCGGCGAGAACTGGTACGAACAAGCGCTCCCCGCTCAAAGAGGTGAGGGGCCGCGCTGGATCAAACACCACTTTCGCGACCTCGGTTACACCGATGGTTACATCAAGGACTTGAGCGACGTAGCCATCGATGTTAATGGAGACGGATATCCCGATATTGTCAGTTGTTCCTACTGGGAGGAGCCGCTTACCTGGTGGGAAAATCCTGGCGCTCAGGACAAACCCTGGCGGAAAACCATAATTCAGACGGGCGCCCCGGTCGAATTTGTTTTCCTGGTTGACCTTATGAACACGGGACAGGCCAAACAACTCCTCCCGCAATTCGGAGACGAAAATTTTCCCATGTCCTGGTATGAACTGGTTGGCAAAGGCAGTGACGCCAAATGGGTGCGTCACATCGTCAGCCCGCACAGCTACGGCCACGGAATCGGCCTGGGCGATGTCAATAAGGATGGACGGAACGACATCATCACGCCCAGGGGCTGGTTCGAAGCGCCCGCGGATCCTCGGGAAGGCCAGTGGATTGTCCATCAGGAATTCGACCTGGGCGCGACCGGATTCATTTACGTGGAGGACGTGAACCGGGACGGACTGCCTGACCTCGTCACCAGCATGGCGCACAGCTACGGGATTGTTTGGTACGAGCAGAAGAAAAGCCCGGACGGGAGCCGCACCTGGGTCAGGCATGTCATTGATGATGCCTGGTCACAAGCGCACGCCATGACCCTCGCAGACATGAACGGTGATGGGAAAATGGATCTCGTTACCGGTAAACGCTACTATGCGCACGAGCACGATCCTGGGGCGAACGAACCGCTGGGGGTTTACTGGTACGAACCAGTGGAAAGTAGCGGCCGGGTCCAGTGGATTCGGCATGTCATTGACTACAGTAGCCGAACGGGTGGTGGCATGCAGATTCCGGTGGTTGATATAGACGGCGACGGAGACCTCGATATTGTGGTGGCGGGCAAGTCCGGGCTCTTCCTTTTTGAGAATTTGACCAAGGCCCCGCATTGACAAACCCGCATTGAACGAGCGTCACTGAAGTTCAGCGGCGAGTTGGATTTTGAAACAATCTCACGCCTTAGCAGTTAAGAGAGGAACGATTGAGCCAGGGCGAAATCTTTGACGTCTGCATCATCGGTTCCGGCGCCGCGGGCGGGGTGATGGCGAAGGAGCTCTGCGAAGGCGGTGCCAGGGTAGTGATGCTGGAAGCCGGGCGCAAGGTCAGCCCATCGGAGTTGCCGTCCCACAGGTGGCCTTACGAATTGCCTTACCGCGGATTGCGAGGCGAGAAGCAGGCGAGCTTCTATCAGGGGGACATCTCCAAATCCATCGTGTATGCCGATTCCGATGATGTCGGAGTGGACCGGGTGCGGATCCTGGGCGGCAGGACCATGCATTGGAACGCCGTCACGCTGCGCTACGCCGCCCGGGATTTCAAAGAGTGGTCAACCCAGGGCGTGGAGGAAGACTGGCCGCTGACCTACGAGGAACTCGAACCTTATTACGACCGCATCGAACAGATCATCGGGGTTTGCGGCAACGACGACCATCTGGAGATCCTGCCTGCCGGCAAGCATTATCTGCCGCCCATCCCATGGCGCTGTAGCGAGCACATTCTGAAAAGGGCCACCACTACCATGGGCATCCCGCTGATTGCGGTGCGCAAGGCGGTCCTCACCCGGCCCCACGACAAACGTCCGCCTTGCCACTATTGCGGCCATTGCATGGACGGGTGCGATGTCGCGTCCATCTTCTCCACACCCGATTGCCTGCTGCCGAAAGCCCGGGCCACGGGCAATTTCACGCTTCGCGAGAACGCCCTCGCGCGCGAGATCCTGGTCGACAACGAGGGCCTGCCACAAGCAGTCTCGTTCGTTGACACTGCAACTCGCACGGAACAACAGGTGAAGGCCGGCATCATTGTTGTCTGCTGCTCGACCGTAGAGTCTGCGAGACTCTTACTTAATTCACGCTCTCCCCGCCACCCCGGAGGGCTCGCCAATTCCAGCGGCGTGGTCGGCCACTATCTTCACGGTCACCTGGGAAATTCGGTAAGTATGTATCTGGAGGAACTCCAGGGGAAGAAGCCTTTTAACCAGGATGGCGCCACCGATCATGTTTACATCCCCCGCTACAACCACCTCTCCGGCAAGAGCAAGGTTGCCGGAGGCTGGGGTATGCAGGTCAATTATCAGAGTTACATGTTCCCGCAAAACGCCCACAGGGTACCCGGGTATGGCGCTTCCTTTAAGCGGCAGATTCGAAAAATGCAACCCGGATACCTGCAAATGGGAAGCTTCGCCAAGGTAACGGCACATCATCAGAATAGCGTGACCGTCGATTCCAGCCGCCTCGATGCTAACGGCATTCCGACTCCGGTTGTGCATTTTCGCTTCAGCGACAACGATCGCGCTCTGTGGCAGGCCGCCAACCAGAGCATGCTTGAAATGTTCTCCCACCTGAAAGGCAAGGTGTTCCCGAGTCTCGGCAAAGCCCCCTCCGGTTTCGCAAGCCACGAAGTGGGGACGGTTCGCATGGGCAAAGATCCCCGCACGTCGGTGCTCAACAGCTATTGCCAGGCACGAGACGTAAAAAACCTTTTCGTCACAGACGGGAGCTGCTTCACTACTTCCAGTGAGAAAAATCCGACGCTTACGATCATGGCCCTGTCGATGCGCGCTGCGGACTATATAAAGGATCAACGAAGAAAAGGAGAGCTTTAAGGATTTCGTGAGACGTCTCGACCGGATGAGCATGTTCGCAGCGTCGTGGGCGCGAAGCTGCGTTTTAAGGGGCCGGGGAGAAATATGGAAAGAAGAGAGTTGCTCAAGCTGGTCGCGCTGACCGCGCTATCACCCAGGTCGAACGTGCTCCAGGCCGCAGCGGCGTGCCACATGGACGCTGGCCCAGTGAAGCAGGACCTGGCCCAATACAAATTGCAATTCTTCAGCGAAGACGAGAGCCGCTTTCTTGACCGGCTCATGGAAATGATCATCCCCGCCGACAGCCACTCTCCGGGAGCGCACGCGACCAAAACCAACCTCTTCGCCGACCTCATGGTGGCGACCAGTGATGATTCCGTCAAGAAACAATGGCGAGACGGACTGCGGGTCATGCACGACGAGGCAGATCGCTCATCACCGGCCGAAGCCCTGCGGAAAGCCGCGGTCAACGAAGGGAATCCCCAGACTGAACTGGAAGAATTTTTTGCGTTGCTGAAACAGATGACGGTCAATGGCTATTACACATCCGAGACGGCAATCAATCAGGATATGGAATACCTCGGAAACACTTACCTCGCTGCTTTCCCGGGATGCACTCATCCCGAACACAAGGGTTGATGCGACGGCTCAGCACCTTTTCTATTTTTGCAGGCTTGCGTCCTCCAGGCGGCCACCGCGGATCCACTCGAGGATGGTCCGATATTGGTCGCTGGATTCGTTTCCGTGCCAGCGCTGGCCGCCGTTGTGCGTTGCCAGGTAATCGCCTACGTTGCCGGCGCTGTCGGTAGGCCGGGTGGGTTTGATCAGCATCAGACTCTTGTCCGGGTTGGTGATGTCCACCACGCGCATCGCATAGCGGTAATTTTCTTTGCTGTCCTGATCCGAGAAGACGCCCTCGGTATTGGGTGGCGCGAGCTTGAAGATCACGTGGCTGGCATGGCAGAACACGCAGGCTTTGCCGTCCGCGCCGGGCTTGGCCAGGATGGGTTCGATTTTGGTGACGAAGTAGCGGAAGTCGAGCACGGAGCCGGGTTGCACGTCCTTCAACGCTTCGCTCAGGTCCTTTCCCTGCAGCACGCTGCTCGAGATGAGCTTGAGACGCGGATTGCTGGACGTCTTCAGCTTCTCCATCGCGGCACGGAAATCGGGCTTCTGCTCCACGCCCTTCACTTTACGCAGCGTATCCAGCGCTGCAGCGCTGATGTTGGCGTCGGGGTTCAACAGGGCAGCCATTACCGTGTCCACCACCAGCGGATAGTCCAGCGGTTCCTTGATTTTCAAAGCCGCGGCGTGGCGGTTCAGGTAGTCCTGGTCCTGCGAGACTGCCCCACCTGCAACTCCCAGACGCCTCTTCAGGAATTGCGGATTGCCTGCCTCCTCCAGAAGAATGCCGAGAGCCGAAGCGTTCAGGTCTGCAAACGCGGTTTTCACCGCTGGCTCGGTTTGGGGGTCTCCGAGAAAGTGTTCGAAGGAAACCTGTACAGCAGCACGCTGCACATCGGCGTTGAAGGAATGCAGCCCCGCCAGTACCTGTTCCTGAAGACTCGGTTCGTGCATCAGGGTCTTGAACGAAGAAGCCGCGTCGAGCACCTGCGCGTAGTTTGCCGGCCGCGGCTTTGCTTCGAGCATTGACCGCAAAGCGCCCTGCACATCCGTCTGCTTTTCCCACACCGAGTTTTCCGGCAACGCGGCGAGCAGGGGAAGCACCACGGCCTGGCTGTCAGGGCTTCCGTGTTGCAGGATCTCCACCACTTTGCTCACCAGCTTCGGATCGGGCGCTGCCGGCGTGTCGAGATTCAGAATTCCACGCTGGCCGCCTTCGTACACGTAGCGGACGGTCTGCCGCACCTCGGTGTTCGAGTCCTCCGACAGATTCAGGGCAGCGAGGGTGAAACGCGCGTCGCCGGCTTCACTCAGCGTGCTCCCTGCCTTCAGCACCTCGATCTTCATCGAGTCATTGGCGTCTTTGAGGCAGGCCAGCAGAGCGTCTTCCAGCTCCGGCCCGGAACTCTTGAAGAAGTGAATCAGATCGCTGTCGTTGCCGATGCGCGTTTGAAAGAAGCCGTTACGCACGTCGTACCTGAAGTCAACCGTCTCGCGATAGGGCGAATACTCGTAGCCTGGGCGATGCAGGTCGGGCACGCCGGTCACGTACTTGGTCAGAACCGCCGGCAGGCCGATCGAGACTGTATCTGCCTTCAGTTCCGGCAGCGCGTAGTGGCGAATATGGAAATCCCACAACGCGTTCAGGATTCCCTCACGGCCGAGAGGCGTCCCCTCGCGCAGCACCTTGGCCAGTACTTGCGCCTGGTCGCGCACCACCGCTTCATAGCCAGCGTTGATGCGGTCTTTGTCTTCGTCCTTGGAACTCGCCCGCACCCAGGCGGAGAGGTACCCGGTGTTTTCATCCAGCAGGTTGTACACGCTCTCCTGTAACCCGCGGCGGACCATCGGATCGGTCTCCGTGTTCAATCGAGTGGCGAGTGCTTCCAGCGTTCCGCGGCGCATCGATTGCTGGTCCACCTGCCAGTAGTACCAGCGCCATAGTCCTCCGGCAGCCTCGAAACGAACGTAGGGCACCGGATCGTTGAGATCCCGCTCCAGGGCGGCCAGAAGTTCCGGATCGCTCGTCAAATCCCGGAAATGCTGATTGAAGAGCCGGGCCGCTCCCCAACGTGTGCGCGCGTTGGGCGAAGCCAGCGCCGCGGCCAGCAGTTTGCGTCCTGCCGGCGCTGCCTCCTGCCGGCGCGAGAGCACCATGCGGAGCGCATACGCCGAACCGGTCTGCACCATCTTGGCAGGATCGCCGAGGCCCTTGATCAGCACCTGCACAGCGCCCGGATCAGCCATGTGTCCGAGCGCGCGCGCCGCCGCTTCGCGGGCTAACGGTTGATCGCTTTCCGTCAGAACGTTGCGAATCTGGGCCAACACCGGCTCCGGCGCCAGATCCCAGAACTGGTCGAGCTGTTGCAGAAGCAGTGGCAGGTCATTCTTGGCGAGAGTCGTGGGAGGCGGGGGGTACGCGGCATCCCAGTTTTTTTCCTTGGTGGTGCCGGGGTACAAGGTTGACAGCGCCATCACCGCAAACTGCGTTGCTCTGAATGGCGTGTTGAAGCCCTGGTAGACCGGATCGCCTTCCCAACTGCCCTCCGGCCGTTGCGCCGCCAGCAGCGCTTTCACCGCACGGCCGAGGTGTTCGTCGCTTTCGGGTCTGCGCCCGGCTTCAGCCAAAGCCAATACCGCGTTGTATGAGATAAAGTCCGCCGTCTTGGCAGTCTTGTCGAACGGATACGGCCATCCACCTTCGGGTGTCTCATACTGGTAAAGCTTGTCAATCAGCGTGTTAATCTGCGCGGCATATTTTTCGCGGTTCACTTCCGAAAGAAACATGATCTTCCAATTCAGATCGATCATATTCTTCGGTTCGTAGGGCAACGCCAGTTGCTCCACATGATCGCGCTCGGCGAGCCACTCCTGGTTGTGGGTCTCGTTGTACGCGAGATCGAAGGTATGCCAGCTCTGTTGCGCAATCTCGAACGGGCTCACATCAGGTTCGCAGCCGTCGGCTTCGTCGCCCGGCATGACAGTCACGCCCTTGTAGTGGATCTTTAAAAACTCCGCGTACGGCAGATCGAAGTTCTTCCGCGGTTTGTCGTGAGTGACGTTCTGCTCAAAAGCATGAGCGATGAGGGGCAGGCGGCTCGATACGGTGCGGGCGGTGTAGATGATGCGGACCCAATTGGTGTTGGGTTCTCCGTACAGGGGACGCGTGTTGTTGTAAATGCGATCGGTCAAAAACTCGAGACTTGCACGCTGCGTCGGAGCGTAACCCTTCTCCACCGCTTTCAAATAGCCTCGGGTTGTGAACTGCGACGGATGGCAGGCAATGCAGAGCTGAGTTTCGGAGTGCTGCATGCTGGTGCGCAAGGCGATCGCCCCCCGGCGGGGGGTGTTGGAGAGCCAGGAGTCGCCCATGTTAACCAGGAAGTCCATGCCGGCGCGCACCGCATCGTGCGGATCTTTATTCGGCGGCACGGGATATTGATACGTGTGCAACTGATAAGCCGGGTGATTCGCCGCTACCCGCACGTAATATTCCTGCCCCGGCTGAAGAATGCGGGTACGGAACTTGTAGAGGCCGGGATAATTCTGGGTCGCCTCGACCTGATAAACAAACTGTCCGTCGTTGAATGGGACCACATCCGGCTGACCGCCAGCGTCCTTGCCTCCCCGGAAGATGTCGACATCGAAAGGAACGTCGCGATCCGTCACATTCAACACGAAGTAAACCAGCCGCGGCTGCGCCTCGTGGAAGGTGAACCGGAACCACTGGAACCCCTTGACCATCGCTGCGTATCCATCTTCACTCTTCGATGGAGCGTAGGGGCGCTCGTCAGCGCTGCCGAAGATGGTCTGGCCCAGTTCGAATGGCTGGGCGTTTTGCCATGAACCGTTGGGCGCCGCAGCGATGAGGCCCCTCTTAAAGTCAGCTCCACCGCGGCCGTGCAGCTGTACTCTGGAGAATCTTGCTAAGGGTCGCGCTAATCTCCGGAATCTGTTTTCCGGAAGCTGAGTTCAGGTTGACCGTCACCGGTCCGGTGGCCCGCGGCTGCAGCGTCAGATAGAAATCGAGGTCTGCGGGGTGCAGCCACTTGGACGCGACTTCACCCTGCGCGTCGTTCACCGTGACTTTGACGGAATCGGTCCCCTGTAGTTGAGTGAGATCCTTCAGCCCGAGCGTTAGGGCGTACAGGCTTCCCTGGTGCGCGTTGGGCAATTTGATATTCCGTGCCGAGGCGGGGGCGGTTTGACCGGCGTGGACGGATCGTCCGACGTGGACGATGGCACCGATGGTGCATGCAAGGATGGCAAGCGGAACGACTGCCCAGCTCGCGATTCGTTGACTTCTGGATGTGCTCTCCATGATTCAACCTCGCGCGTGTGGCCCCTGAGGGGCGAATGTGATCTCAATGCCGTCAGGAACTATATACCGACTGGAGTTCCGCCGGCACAACTTTTTGAGACGTCTCAATTTTCATGCGGTGACCGCAATGGGGCTATCGCGGCAAAACAATTACGCCCCATGGCCCAGTCCCAGCCGCAATCGTGGCAGCCACTGTATTGTCGTTGAGACTCACCACCGAAATGTTATTCGACGGCCCATTGGCCGAGTAGAGAGTCTTTGCGTCCGGTGACAGAGCGATACCCCACGGACGCTTACCCACTGTCACCGAACCAAGAACGCTCTGAGTCGGCGTGTCAATCGTGAAGACCTGCTGCCCGCGGCCCGTGCTGACGTAGAGTCTGGTCGCGTCGGGTGAAAGCAGCACAGCCATCGGTTTGATCACGCCGGGTTTACCGAGAGAGATCGTCTTCAGCGTCTTGAACTTCACGGCGTCCACCAGGACCACCGTCCCGTCATTTTCAGCGTTGACGTAGGCACGAGAACCGTCAGGCATGAATGCGATCGAGCGCGGACGATGCCCAACCTTGAAAGTGGCGATAATGTGCCCCGCCGCGAGATCGAGTACGGCGACGGTGCCATCCTCTTCGGACGTAATGAACACCCGCTTTCCATCCGGGGCGACCCGAACTCCTTCGGGCTGGCCGCCGATCTTGATCGTCTTCAGCACCGCCCCCGAGGCGATGTCAACGATGCTCACCGCCGACGTGTCCTCATTCGAAATAAAGAGCTGCTTGCCGTCTTTGCTGACATCAAAGTTCTCCGGATCTGAACCGCCGGGAAGAACGCGAACGACTTTGTTCTGCGCGACGTCGAACACACCGATTCCGTCTGCGCTCTTGTCGGGTGGCGGCAAAGTGCTTTCGTCCACATCGGGGCCCGCGATCGGCGAACCGCTTAACGCAACGTACAGGGTCTTTTGGTCGGGGCTGGCGTGAATCCCACGCGGGCGTTTACCCAGCGGAACCGTAGCGATGACCTTGCGGGTGCCGGCGTCGATTACGCTGAGATCGCCCGACACTTCGTTGGTCACGTAAATCCGGGGAGCCGAAGATTCGGGAGCGGTCTCCGGAGCGGAGCTGGCCGGCGGTTTGGCGGAGTTGCAGCCTGCGAGAGCCAGACAAACACCAAATACCGGCAACATGAAAAATCTCTTGCGCATCAGTTCGTCCCCTTGAAGGTAACGTCCGCCTGGGCATTCGAATGCGGAGCCACCGTTACCTGTTGCTCCTGCGTTCCGAGTTTCTCCTGCCATATTGCGACGGTGTAGGTGCCGGGCGGCAGGTTTCCGATGCGGTAGCTGCCGTCTTCCCCAGACACGGCGAAATAAGGATTATCCACGACACCGATGTAAGCCCGCATCCAGCTATGAATATTGCACTTCACGTGGATCATGACCTCTGGCCTGGCGAACTTTCGGGCAAGCGGCGGCTCTCCCGCCCCCTGACTGTGGTTCCACTCCCGGTTGATCTGCGCCATGGGGTGAATACTGTGCGTGACCGGATCGGAGTTTGTAATCTGCAAAGCCTGGTTCGTCTCAATACCAAGAACGCGAGGCCTGAACCAACACCCATTCTGATCAATCGCAACCGGCGTTGAGGGCGTCGCAAAGGTCTTTCCTCCCACCCCGGATTTCACGTAGACGAAAGCGTTGGCCAACCCGCCTTTGGACGACACAACCAGAGCCTCATCCAGCGCGTTTCCGTGGTGCGCTTCGACACACGCCGGATCTCCGCTCATGTCAATTTTCTTCGGCAAGGGTCGTTTGCCGATATATCGAATCATCCCGGAGATAGATCCGGCCGTGAGCGGATCAATCTGGTACCTGGGAGCGGCAGTCTCTTGCCCTTGCTCCGGCGGCTCAGCTTTCCTGGAATGTGGAGAACAGCCGGTCGCGATTGCCATCAAAAAGAGCAGACAGCAGAAACGAAACGGGCAAACACGGTTCATAGAAGCAAATCTCTTCCTGCTGTCCGGAGCGAGCAGATTTCCTGGGTGATCATACCGCGCTTCTTCGGATCACCCCCAGGGAACATAGACAGCTTGAAATCCGGGCGCATTTCATTGACAGATGTCGAACGCGGCGACTAGTATTCTGCTCGCGAATGAGACGTCTCATTTTGCCGATTCTGAGCAGCGGATCTCCTGTCACAGGGCGGTGTCAGGCAAGCGCCACTCTCGTTTGAGTCGGTCAGCAAGCGGGAGCCACTTCCCGGATTTCAGAGAGCGAAGTCTTCTACCAGAGGGTGTTAGCTTCATGTCTTTCCACAGAGGTTTGAACAGCACGCGCGGCTTGAGGGTCTTGCGGGCGATTTGTCTTGTGGGATGTGCGCTGGTGACGCTATGCCCGGCGTATGGCCAATCTACTGCCGAGTGGATTACCAGCAGCGTGGACCCGGCGCGTGACGCCTGGCAGCGCGGCGGGTCGAAGATCAGCACGAAAACCGTGCGCAAGCTGCAACTGTTATGGAAAACAAAAGTTGAGAGTAAAACCATGGGGATGCAGTCGTTCCGGGAACCATTGATCGTTTCCGGCGTAAAGACTGCGGACGGCGCCCGAACCGTCGCCATCCTCGCGGGAGCGTCGAACGACGTTTTCGCCCTGGATGCGGAAACCGGAAAAATAATCTGGCAGACCAGGCTGAAGTGGTCATCCGAGAAGCCGCAGGAGCCAGGCGAAGGCGCCGGCTTTATCTGCACCAACGCACTGAGCGCCACTCCCGTGGTGTCGCCGACGGACGCTCCTGTCAGGCGCCTATATGTGCTCACCAGCGATGGTTACCTGCACATCATGGACTTGTCCACGGGCAGCGATACCGACCCGCCGATTCAGGTTCTTCCCATGCCCTACGGCAAGCCTTACGGACTGAACCTGGTCAGGAACGTGCTTTACACGGTCACCGGTCAGGGTTGCGGCGGCGTGCCCAATGCCCTCTACGCGGTGAACCTCGAGAACCGCAAAGTGACTGTCTCCGCCCCACCCCAGGCGGGCCTGTGGGGAACCGCCGGACCCGCGGTAGGCTCGGATGGAACGATCTACTTTGAGTCCGGCGATGGTCCCTACGATGCCGCCGCCGGCAAGCTCTCCACCAGTGTCGAGGCGTTCACATTTTTGAATGACCAGTTGACCCTCAAGGACTATTACTCGCCCAGCAATCACGTCTGGCTCACACGGCGAGATCTGGACATGAACGTCACGCCCGTAGTTTTCCCCTACAAAGGGCGGGACCTTATCGTCGCTTCGGGCAAGGAAGGGCGCTATTTCGTTCTCGACAGCAGGTCCATGGGTGGCGCCGATCATCTGACGCCCTTGTTTCGCAGCGAACTCATCTCGAACAAGAACGTGAACTTCCAGAAGGAAGGAACCTGGGGAAGTCTCGCCAGTTGGGAAGACAAAAAGGGCACGCGTTGGGTGCTGGGGCCCACCGGCGGTGAGACCGCCGTGAAGTTTCCAAAGTCCTACGGGGCAACGCCCAACGGCGGAGTCGTTGCCTTCAAGCTGGAGGAAAAGGACGGCAAAACAGAACTGGTGCCGGCATGGGCATCCAGAGACATGCTCACTTCCGAGCCTCCCATTATTGTCAACGGCGTAGTGATCGTCCTGGCGGCCGGCGAATACACCATGCAGGCCAACGATACGGTGGGCGGCCTCTTCAGCGCGGAGGAACGGCTCAAACACTCCGTTCCCGCGAAGCTGTATGCGCTGGATGCGATGACCGGCAAGGAGCTTTACTCGAGTGGAGATCAGGTCACATCGTTCCTTCACCAGGCGGGCCCCTCCGTCGCCGGCGACAAGGTCATGTTCGGCTCATTCGACGGAACGATCTATTGCTTCGGACTGAAATAGATTCAGCCCTTGCTGGCACTTTTGTCGGCTTATCGGAAACAGATTGAGGATTGTGGACGTGAAGAAAGAACTCATAAGGCGGGCGATCCTGACGTGTTGTGCCAGTGCCTTCTTGTTTGCCGGTACGGCAGTTGCTCAGGACCAGAGCGGCGACTGGAGATTAACCGGCGGAGACGCGGGCCAGGCCGGCTGGCAAAAGGGCGAAATCGACCTCACACCGGAGAACACCGGCGCAAACTTCAAGCTTCTCTGGAAGATCAGGCTGGGACAACCTTCGAAATCCGCCCGCTCGTTCAGCGAGCCGCTTCTGGCGGGCCGTCTGATCAACGCGCAGGGCTTCAAAGACATCGTGTATTGGAGTTCCGCGGACACTCTCTACGCCGTGGACTCCGAGTTGGGGGCGATGGTTTGGACGAAGGAGTTCAAATCATCCTCCAGACCCGCGCCGGGATGTGCAGTCTCCAGCCTGCCGATACTGATGGAGCCGCCGATCGTAATCAATTTCAACGCCCGGCGGCGGCGCGTCCCAGGTGCTCCGAGACCAGCTGAGGCACCCGCGGCGGCGCCCGATGAGCGCCGCCTCGGCGTCGCACCGGGAGGAGGCTACTTCGGGTTGAAGGGTGTCTACGTGTTGACCCTGGACGGTATGCTCCACGAACAGGTGATGACCACCGGCGCTGATTTCGCGCCTCCCGTGAAGTTTCTCCCGGCCGCGGATGCAAGCTCGTTCGGCTTGAACTTCGAAGACAAAATGATCTACACCGCCACCGGCCGCGGCTGTGGCGGCGTGCCCGACGGTCTGTGGGCGATCAACCTGGCTTCACCCGACTACAAGGTCGCGAGCTACCCATCCCAGCAGGCCCGCCCTCTCGCGCTCTCCGGTCCGGCAATCACACCCGACGGCAACTCGATTGTCGTTACCGGCGCCGGAACCTCGGATGCAAATTCCGGCGTCTATGCCGGCAGCGTCGTCTCGGTCGCGAAAGACATGAAAGGTGCGGACTGGTATACCCCCGCCGGCGGAATGGCCAGCTACGAAAGCGTTTCTCCAGCGACTTTCACGTACAAGGAACGGCAGCTGGTGGTGGCCCCCGGAAAAGACGGCAGTCTCGCCCTTCTGGACGCGGCGTCGTTGGGCGGCGCGGATCACCACACCCCGCTCTTCGAAACGCCTCCCGTCGCCAAAGCTGGCGAAAAGCACGGCTGGGACGGCTTCGCGGCCTGGCAGGATAAGAAAGGCACGTTCTGGGTATTCGCCTCTGTCTCCACCGGAATTACGCTTAATGACAGCGCCGTCAAGGCGAATGGTCCCACTACGCATGGTGCGGTCGTGGCCTTCAAAATCGTGGAAACCGATGGCAAGTTCGCTCTCAACCCGGTATGGGTGTCGGAGGACATGGTAAATCCAGCGCCGCCACGGATCGCGAATGGCATGGTGATCGCCTTGTCCGCCGGCAACCCCTCAACTCATGCCAGGCTGTTTGTACTGAATGCTGCGACCGGGGCGGAACTCTATTCCAGCAAGGATGAGATCGCTACCTACGCGGACCTGTCCGGTGTTTCTGTCGGCGATAGTCACGCGTTTTTCACGGATCACGACAACGTCCTCTACTCCTTCGGGATTGGACTAGAGCACTGAGAGCCGCATCGCGACTGAAAATCGTTTTACGGTGCCACAAATGAGGATCTGGAGATCACGAGAATGCTGAATCGAGCGACTGTCCAGGAAGCCGTCAACGCGGGCAGAGGTGTGCTTCGTCTGGAGCCCTCCTGGGTGCCGCGTTCCTTCATGATTCCCGGACGCCGCTTAAAGCTTCATCCTGACGACCTGTACGCCTTCGGCGCGCACCGAGGCGGGATCAACGAACGCTGGTTTTCATCCACCACAAAAGCCTCGAATGGCCCCGCCACCACGGCCGATGAAGGCCTCAGCTACGTTCATCCTGCCGCGGGAAGCAGATTTCTGCTCAAGGATGCGGTTGAAAGCGCGGGCGATCTGCTGCTCGGTTCTGACGTAATGGAGCGGGAAAAGGGCTGGAACCTGCTCTGCAAGTTTTTCGACAACATGGGCCCGATTCCGCACCACATGCACCAAAGCGACAAGTTTGCCAAGCTGGTCGGACACAAGGGTAAACCCGAAGCCTACTATTTCCCGCCGCAATACAACCAGATCAGCAACAACTTCCCCCACACCTACATGGGCCTGGAGCCCGGAACCACAAAAGAAGACATTCACCGCTGCCTGGAGAACTGGAACCGCGGGGACAACGGAATCATCTTCCACGCCCGCGCCTATCGCCTCGAGCCGGGCAGCGGATGGCAAGTAGATCCGGGCATTCTGCATGCTCCCGGGTCGCTGGTTACGTATGAGCCCCAGGTCAACAGCGATGTGTTCGCGATGTTCCAGTCCGAGGTGGAAGGGCGCATCGTGGATTGGAGCCTGCTGACCAAGGACGTGCTGCCCGAATACCATCACGATCTCGACTATCTGATCAGCATGTTGGACTGGGACGCCAACGTGAACCCGGAGTTCGGCAAGAGCAACAAGCGGCACCCGGTGGCGGTTCGTCCCATCAGGGAAACCGAAGAGGCGGGCTACCGCGAACTGTGGATCACCTACGGCGGCGCATACTACTCCGCGAAGGAACTCACCGTCCTGCCCGGCAGCACCGTCACCATCAAAGATGCGGCTGCCTACGGGTTGATTCTTACCCAGGGATACGGCAAGCTCGGCGGAACTCCGGTTTCCACGCCGTCGATGATCCGCTTCGGTCAACGGACAGAGGATGAACTGTTCGTGACCGCTGCCGCAGCCAGGGAAGGTGTAAGCATTGAAAACCCCAGCAGCACCGACCCGCTGGTGATGCTGAAACACTTTGGTCCCGGCAATCCGGACGCCGAACCGTTGCGCAAAGGCCGCTGAAAAAGGCATCCGCTATGAGCACGTCCAGACATAGTTCCCCGGCCCTGCACAATGCGATGTGGCCGGGCATTGTCGGGAAAGGCCCTGACTCCGAGCCTTTCATTGACCTCGACACCATGCTGAGCCTCACCGCCGCAGCTGAGGTGGACGGAACAAAGTTCGACGGCGTGGACCTGTTCCTGTCGCTGCCTCACACCGACATCGATTCAACGGACGACGATCTCAAGCGACTCGCGGAAAAACTGGCTGCGCACCACCTCGTAGCCGGCTCGCTGGTCGCGCCGGTGTGGCCGCCGCTCGGCGGCGGGTCCGCCATGGGATCCGAGCAAGAACGCAGCGCCTTTCTCACCCAGGTTCGTAAAGCCTGCGCCATCGGCAGGAAGCTTCGAGACCTCGGCGTTCGTAAGTACGGAGTTGTACGCATTGACTCCGCCGTGGACCCCGCATCCTGGGCCGAAAATCCAGCCGCCAACACGAAGCGCATTGCAGACACATTTCGTGAGGCGTGCTCGGTTGCCGAGGGATATGGCGAGCGGCTCGCTGCCGAAGGCGAAATCTGCTGGGGCGGAATGCATGGATGGAAGCACATGGTGAATCTTCTGGAACAGGTCGGACGCCCCGAGACGCTTGGCTTTCAGGCCGACATGGCGCACACCATGCTCTATACGCTGGGCTACAACTCTCCCGAGAGCAGAGTTCTTCCCGCAGGCTACGACTGGTCGGATCGCGGCGTTCTGGTTGATGCGCTTCGACAAGTCGCCCAGGCATTGCGTCCCTGGACGATCGACTTCCACGTCGCGCAAAACGACGGCACGGTCAAAGGCTCGGGCTCGCACGATAAGACCGGACGCCACTGCCCGCCCGACGATCCCAGCGGCAGGATGGATATCGTCAAAATTGCCGGCCTGTGGATGCACAATGACGATGGAACTCCGACTCGGGCCTACAAACATATCTGCTGGGACGGCTGTATGTTCCCCAATGCCATGATGACCTCGCCCCAGACATGGGTCAGGATTCTGGCGACTCTGATTCGCGTGCGCGATGCGCACGGCTGGGACTAAGCCGCGGAGGCTGCAGCGGTGTCGAAGAAGAAAGACTTGAATGTCGGGATCGTCGGCTACGGATTCATGGGGCGCACCCATTCGAATGCGTACCTGCAGGCCCCGCGTTTTTTCGATGTGGCCTACCGTCCGGTGTTGAAAGCAGTCTGTGCGCGCAACCCGGACCGGGTAAAAGCATTTGCTGAGAATTGGGGCTATCAGTCGGTAGAGACCGACTGGCGGGCTTTGGTTGCGCGTAAGGATATTGACGTCATTGATATCGCCAGTCCGAATGACACTCACGCCGAGATCGCGATCGCCGCGGCCCGGGCCGGCAAGATGGTCCTCTGCGAGAAGCCGCTCGGCCGGACCGCGGAAGAAGCCAAAGCCATGGTGGACGCGGTAGAGAAGGCGAAAGTCCCGAACATGGTCTGGTACAACTACCGGCGCGTTCCCGCCGTGGTGCTGCTGAAAAAGTTTCTCGACGAAGGTCGCTTCGGCCGCATCTTTCACTATCGTTCCCAGTTCCTGCAGGATTGGACCATCTCGCAGGATCTGCCTCAGGGCGGCGAGGGTCTGTGGCGATTGGACAGCTCGGTGGCGGGAAGCGGTGTCACCGGAGACCTGCTGGCTCACAACATTGATATGGCGCTGTGGCTGAACGGCCCGATCACTGAGGTCTCCGCCATGACCGAGACGTTCGTCAAGCAGCGGAAGCATAACCTCACGGGACAGGTCGAGCCGGTGAAGATTGACGATGCCAGCGCCTTTCTATGCCGCTTTCAAAACGGATCGCTGGCGCTGTTCGAAGCTACCCGCTACGCTCGTGGCCATAAAGCGCTCTTCACCCTGGAGATCAACGGTGAGCGCGCCTCCGCCGCCTGGGATCTGCATGACCTGCACCGGCTCAATTACTTCGACCATAACGATCAGGGGCAGGTCCGCGGCTGGAGGAACGTTCACATCACGGACGGCGACCATCCCTACATGAAGAACTGGTGGGTTCCGGGACTTCAGATCGGATATGAACACACCTTCATTCATCAGGTCGCCGATTTCCTGGTCGCCCTGGATGGTAATCGAGCCGCGGCCCCAACGTTCCGCGACGGATTGGCCACCGACTACGTAACTGACGCCGTACTGAAATCAGCAAAGACCAGAAAATGGGAAGCAGTACTGGCCGCCTGAGAATCAGTTGCGGCGCGCTTCAAGGAGGAGATATGCGGTTTGGACTTCGTGGTCAGAACTGGCTTGTGCGGGCAGGTTGGTTCTCAATTGCGGTGGCAGCGGCGCTTTTACTCTGCCTTTTCTCCTCGCTGGCCATCGCGCAGCAACCGGCCGCGAAACCCCATCGCCCGGCGTTCCACGGCTTTGTGCAGCCCGAGCCGATCAACTTCGACGATCATGACGGCTGGACGCAGATCTTCGACGGCAAAACCCTCAAAGACTGGGATGGCGACCCCGACATCTGGCACGTCGAAGACGGCGCCCTCGTCGGCGTTTCAACCCCCGAGCATCCTTCCGGCACGACAAACATCATCTGGCGCGGAGGCGAGCCCGCAAACTTCGAACTGAAACTGGAGATGAAACTCGAAGGAACCGGCGCCAACGGCGGGCTGCAATATCGCAGCTATCACGTTGAGCCGAACTTTGGTCCGCCGCCCGCGGACTTAACTCCCGGGCAGCAAAAACAGTGGAAGGAACGGCAGGAGCTTGATCGCAAGCACGCCAGGTGGAATCTTGGCGGCTACCAGGCGGACTTCGACTACGACAACAAATATACCGGCCAACTCTACGAGCAAAGCTCACCGCGTGGAATCATCGCCTGGCGCGGTCAGGTGGTCGCCACCGAACCGGGTAAGAAACCGACTCTGCTAGCCACGCTCGGAACTTCCGATGAACTCAAGTCCGTGATCAAACCCGGCGAGTGGAATCAGGTAGAGGTCATCGCGGACGGCAACACTCTGATCAATATCATCAACGGACACATCCTGTCCGTCCTGGTTGATACCGACCCCGAATTCAGCCGGGCCAAGGGGTTGATCGCCGTTGAAATCGAGGGCCCTGGCAACGTCAAAATCTTGCACCGCAACATGTGGCTGAAGAACCTTCCCTAGCCGCTTCCGATTTCGCAGGAATCGCGATCTTGACCAACGCCATCTTTAAGGGCCGTCGGGCCGTCCATCTCGAAAACGACTGCTTACGTGTGACCGTCCTCGAGGAGGGCGGCCACATCGCTGAGGTCCACGATAAGCGCGCCGGCGTCAGCCCGCTGTGGGTCCCGCCCTGGACATCGATCGAACCCTCCACCTTCTCACCCGACAAACGCAGCAACTTCGGAGCCGGGCCCGATGCCAGGCTCCTGGCAGGCATTATGGGCCACAACCTGTGCCTCGATCTGTTCGGAGGGCCCTCCCCCGAAGAATCTGCCGCGGGCTTCACGGTTCACGGCGAAGCCTCGGTGGATCGCTACGACATCACGCAATCTTCCGGTCAACTGCTTCAGTCCCTGACGCTCCCCATGGCCCAACTCAAGTTCGAGCGCACCGTCCAACTGCAGGGGCCGTACGTCAGAATTCGCGAAGTCGTGGAAAATCTCAGCCTGATGGACCGTCCCCTTGCCTGGACGCAGCACGTCACGTTGGGCCCTCCCTTTCTCGATCCCGCGACAACGCAGTTCCGCGCCTCTATGACCCGTTCGGTCGTCTCCCAAGTGGATACAGGCTTCAACGCTTACCTCACTCTGGGCAAAGAGTTTTCATGGCCTATCGCTCCCCGCCGGGATGGAGGGCAGTCGGACCTGCGTCAGATGCACAAGACTGCTCCCGCCAGCGGCTATACCGCCCATCTGGCTGACCCGCAGCGCGACCATTCGTACTTCGTCGCTTTCTCGCCACAATTCCGGCTGGCCTTCGGCTACGTCTGGAAGCGCGCGGATTTCCCCTGGCTGGGCATCTGGGAGGAAAACTGCAGCCGCCAGGCTTCTCCGTGGGACGGCAAGACCGTAACCCGCGGAATGGAGTTCGGGGTGTCACCCATTCCTGAAACCAGGCGAGAGATGGTGGATCGCCACCGGCTACTGGATGCCCCTGCTTACAAATGGATCGTGTCACGCGGACGGCTTGACGCTGAGTACTGGATCAGCAGTCAAATTACGGATGTGATTCCTGATTCGCTCACCTGGCCTAAGGTTTCGTGACTCCGGTTCCAAAGACAAGTTGATCTTTCCTGGCATCAATCTTCTTCGCATCGACGTTGGGAACCGCCTTCATGTCCTCGAGAGACTTGAATCCCTTGACCTTATCGCGGTAAGCGATGATCGCCTTCGCATCGTCCAGACTGATTCCCAGAACATCCGAAAGCTGCTTGTCAGTAGCCATGTTTACGAAAACTTTCTTCACCGCGGACGGAGGGAAATTTGCCGTGAGATAGTCGGCAATATCGGTGAAATCTTCATCCGAACCATCAGCCCCCTGCCGCGCCATCTTGGTAATGGTGTTCTCCCAGCCCTTCCGGTCCTGTCCGGAGGCCAGAATGATGTTCGGAGAATGGCACTTCACGCACAGCCGAAGCACGGCCTCTCGCCCCTCGCCTGGAGGAAATTCGGGGTATGTGTCAGCAGCAGGGTTCGAGTCCGCAGTTTGAGCCGCTGAAACGGGCGTCTGCGTGGACATTGCGATCGCAAGCGCACCCAGGCAAGCAGAAAGAAGAATCAACGAGTACATACCGCGAAAGACGACCGTTTTATTTGGCCCAGGCTTCACGTGTTCTCCTGAATCTGATGACATAATCTGCCTCGAATTCACTCCGACTAAACCTCCACTCGCGTCAGCTTGGTAATCCTGCCAACATGATTCCAATCAGACACGTAAATATTCGCCTCGCGGTCGATATAGCACCCATGCGCGGCACTGAAAACGCTTGTGGAAATATTGTCGGGACTGAGCTGGTAATTCGCCCACTGGCTCTGCTGCGGGTTGTCGCCAATAAACGCGACCGGGACATTGTTCTTGTCGAGGATCGTAGCCCTCCCCTGCAACTCCGAGACGACCGCGTAGTCCCCATGAAAACTAACCTGGCACGGACGCCGCAAATGCTGCGTGACGTGGCCAACGAACTTGCCGTCAAAGTCAAAGTGGCTGAGACGAAAGTTTTCCCGATCGCAGACCAGCAGCAGCGGCTGATCGTAGCGCTGGTCCACGGCCAATCCGTGACTGCAATCGCATTTCCCGTCCTCGGTGCCCTTCCCCGAGAAGCTGGATTGGTAGTTTCCGTGTTTATCGAACCGGAAGATGCGGGAGTCACCGTAGCCGTTCGCGACATAGATCGAACCGTCAGGTCCGGGAACAACGGCTGTCACTCTCCACTCATTTGCCTGTTTGAATCCCGCTTCGCCAGGCGCGGTGATCTTCTGCACGACCGTGCCGTCCGTCTTCATCTTCAGGACCAGCCAGTTCTCCGCCGGAGTACCCTTCTGCACCGTGGCGTAAAAAAATTCCTCGCCACCTTCGGCGCTCCAGTGCAGTGAGTGGACCTCGGGATATTGCGTGGCAATGGCCTTTACCAGACGCCCGCCCGGTTCGTATACGAGAACGCCAGTTTCGCTCTGCGTGCTTACATACACATTGCCGGCCTTGTCGCTTGAGATCGCGCCGTGGGTTCCGCCGAACTGCTTGCCTGGCGGAAGCTTTCCCCACTGCGGCACAACGTCATAGGTCCAGGCGCCGTTCCCTGTCCGATACCGGGATCCGGAAGCGCCGCCGTCGGGGCTTTCGGCTCGAACCGGCAAAGCGCCGCCCCCAAACGCGGCAAGCGCAGAGAACGCAGCCGCACTGCCGAAGTCGCGCCGATTCAATTTGGCGAGCTTCAGGGTCTTTCGATCGGGTTCCATAGTATCTTCTCCTAAAACAAACCGCCGGCGGACTGGTAACTTCAAACTTGCAATCGAACCCGAGTTCAGCTGAATCGTCCGCTGGCTAATTCAGCTTCTTGATCCAGATATTGCGAACCGAAACCTTGGTAGGCGTACCCTCGATTTCGATTCCTATCAACCCAGGCTTGTTGTTGGACGAGTCCGGATTGTCATCCACGTAGACCGCCATCAGCTGCCCGTTGATTACATGGATGAATGTGCCGCCCCTCGCCATGATCAGGTACTGGTTCCAGTCGTTTACCCTGACGTAGCCGCCCAGCGCATCGCGATTCCCGATGTTGCCTAACAACTTTGGATGGCTTCCCGGCGCTGATTCAACCACCTGTCCCCGCCAGGCGAGGATGCCAAGAGGCGTGTTCTCCGAGTAAAACTGCCCAGTCCACTCCGATTGCCTGGGTGTCACCGGGAACCAGAAATCGGCCTGCGGGCCGGTCATCATCCACTTCAACTCCGGGATCGTCTCGCCCGGCGGCGGCTGTCGGCGCCACGGTAAACCAACCTGGCTTCGATATTGGATGCCACTCCCGCCACCGTTTTCCACCCTGATTTCAAACTTCAAATCGAAATCCCTGGCCTCGAACCCGTGGAAAGAGATATAGCTGTTCGCGACCGGCTTTACCCTGGTAGATTCGCCGACGATCGCTCCGTCTTCCACGTGCCAGGTATTCGGATCGCCGTCCCAGCTCTTCAGGCTGACGCCATCGAAGATCTGCACGTAACCCTGATGGTCATCAAAGTCGGGCGGCTCAGGCTCATAAAAACCATAATCCCGCTTGATTCGCTTGTCGGGCTGTGAAGCTGTGGAGCCTCCAGACTGCTCAGCAGAGACCGCGGTTCGCCTGGTAACGGGTTCGGCCGCTCTGTTTTCGGCTGCCGGCGCTCTTCCCGTGAGACCCACGGCGAGGACAGCAGCGATCCCGCTCGTCCGGAGCCAACTTCGCTGGAGGACAGTCATGCTGACGCCCTTTCCCTACCTGTTATATCCTTACTCTCTTTCATAAACTTCAGGCCGTCACCTGAAAGGGTTGCTGCTCCGGGATAGTAGTATGGGTAGCCGTTTCAGAGCCCAAACTCCCGACCGCAGCGCTCAAAATGAGACGTCTCAATTCCGGATTCAATCTATGAGTTTAAGATGAGGCTGTCAAATTCTTCTGTTTCGTTTTCCGGCCCGGAATTCGCCGACTTCAGGCAGACGGTAGAGTTGATCCAGTGGTGACGCAAAGAGAACTCGCGAAGCTCGCCGGGGTTTCCGCCGGAACGGTTTCCAATGTGATCAGCGGTTCGACACGGGTCAGTGAAGATGCGCGCCGCAAAGTATTGGACGCAATCCGCGTTCTGAGATATCAGCCAAACCTCATCGCCCGAAGCCTGCGAACCAATCGCACCCATACTCTTGGCATTGTGGTTCCCGACCTCACCATCCCCTTCTTCCCCAAGATCGTGCGCGGAGCCGAATACGCCGCCCGGGAACGGGGATATTTCCTGATCGTGCTGGACTCGCAGCGAAGTCACGATACCGAGATCGACATGATAGCCCTGCTCCGGCAGCGTGTGGACGGCATCCTGCTGGTCACAACCGGGGGCTACAAGTGGTCAGCAGAGAATGTAGCGGCGATCGCCTCGGGCCCGCCGGTTGTCTGCGTAGACCGTCTCCCGGAAGGTTTGAATACAGATTCCGTGTGCGTGGACGACAGCGGCGCGGCGAAACTCGGAGTCCAGCATCTGCTCTCACTTGGGCATCGCCGCATCGCAATCATTACCGGCCCTCTGACGCTGAGAAATGAGCAGGAGCGCCTGCGCGGCTACCGTCGCGCGCTCAAAGACGGCGGACTGCGGGTGCACCCTTCGCTCATCTGGTCCGCGAGCTTTGAGATGGAGGACATCCAGGCCGTCTGCCAGCGTGGACTGCTGCGTCAGAAGTACAAGCCGACAGCACTGTTTGCCACCAACGGAGTTACGGGTCTGTGCGCGCTGAAGAGCTTGTACTCGCTGGGCTTCACGACTCCGGACAGCATCGCCTTTGTTACATTTGACGAACTGATTGCGGAAGACTTCTTTCAACCGCGCATCACCTCGGTGGTGCAGCCGACCTATGAGATCGGTCATCGAGCCGTGGAGGTTCTCTTTGATCGGATCGTGCATCGTGGCGCCACCAGCGTGTCGAAGGTGCGCCTGCCAGCGACCCTCGTCGTCCGCGATTCGTCGCGAGCGCGCATAAGCGGGCATCCATTGTGAGGCGAGGTTAACCGAAGAAGATGAATGTTGCCAGGCACGAAGTCATGTCCGATTCGGACCTTCTCCTGAAGGCTGAGGGGATACAAAAGTCCTACGGCGGTGTGCTGGCTCTGTATGACGGCTGCATTGAGCTGCGTGCAGGCGCCGTTCACGCCCTGTGCGGTGGTAACGGCGCCGGCAAATCGACGTTCCTGAACATGCTGATGGGGCTGGAGGCGCCCGACAGCGGGCGCATCTGGCTCAACGGGAGCGAGACCCGATTCGCCTCTCCCGCATCCGCCTTAGCCGCTGGCATAGCGATCATTACGCAGGAGCTCAGCCCCATTCCCGACATGACAGTTGCCGAGAACATCTTCCTTGGGCGTGAATCCCGGCGTGCCGGATGGTTCGTCAGCCAGACGGCGATGCAGCGCAAGGCCGCAGAGCTTCTGGAGCGCCTCAATTTCGATGTCGATCCGCGCGCCAGGATGCGCAGGCTTTCGCTGGGGCGGATCCAGTTGGTTGAGATCGCCAGGGCAATTGACCAGCGCAGCTCGGTTCTCATCATGGATGAGCCGACATCTGCGATCGGAGAGAAAGAAACCGCGGTCCTGTTTGACGCCATCCGGCAGTTAAAATCCGCAGGCGTCGGCATCATTTACGTTTCGCACCGGTTGTCAGAACTGTTCTCAATCGCTGACGAATACACAGTATTTCGCGATGGCCGCTTTGTCCGTACTGGCTCTATCAGGGACATTGATCGCGACGAGTTGATACGCCTGATTCTGGGGGGAAGCCTTGTTGACCAGCCAGGCGCGCGCACCGAGTCTGCAAACGTGACGCTGCTCGAAGTGCAAGGGTACAGCCGTACTGGCGAGTTTGAGGACATCAGTCTTTCTTTAAAGTCTGGAGAAATTGTCGGATTGTACGGACTCATGGGCGCAGGACGGAGCGAATTTGCCAGTTCGCTCTATGGAATCTCCCGGCGGAACCGAGGCCGGTTGGTGTTGGACGGAGCAGAAGTCGAGATCAATTCGCCAGGCGAAGCCCTGAAATTTCGCATCGCGATGATTACCGAAGACCGCAAAGCCTCGGGGCTATTCCTGAGTCAAAGCGTGCGTAAGAATATCTCGCTGACGTCTTTGTCGAGTCTTTCCCGCTGGAGTTTCATCAATGAACGGAAAGAGAAATCCCTCGCCCAGCGAATGATCGAACGCTTCCATATCAAAGTCCGTACCCGGGACCAACCAGTCCGGCAGCTAAGCGGGGGCAATCAGCAAAAGGTGCTGTTTGCCCGTTCATTGACGACCTCGCCCCGGATCCTGATCTGTGACGAGCCAACCCGTGGCATCGATGAGGGTGCCAAGCGTGAAATTCATGCTTTTCTGGCGGAGTTTGCCGCTCAGGGGAATGCTGTGCTCATGATCTCTTCGGAGGTCCAGGAGATTCTCGCGAGTTGCAACCGTGTCGTCGTCTTTCGCCACGGCCGGCAGGTTGCAGAATCACCGGTTGCGAGCATCACGCCGGAACACCTGCTGCATTGGGCCTCTTAATTTAGGTTGTTGAGCGACTAGAATTTTTACCCGCGATGATGAGTACTTCTACCGAGCAAACGGGTCGGGCTGGCGCGAGACTAAGGGTTCTCGGAACGGTCGGCCAACTATTCGCGCGCTATGGAATCGTGATAGCCCTGGGGCTCATCGTGCTCGCCCTGAGCGTTTTAAGCGACAACTTTCTCACCAGCGGCAATCTGACGAACGTCCTGCGCCAGGTTTCGATCAACGGCATACTCGCCGTCGGGATGACGTTCGTGATTTTGACCGGCGGAATCGATCTTTCCATCGGTTCCGTGCTGGCGCTCACTGGCATGGTCGGCGCCAGTCTGGTCGCGGGGAGCTATCCGCACTCTCCTATCCTCGCCATTCTGGCTGCCTTGGGGGCAGGCGTAGTCGCCGGGGCGTGCAACGGCATTTTCATTGCGTGGGTTCGATTGCCGGCGTTCGTGGTTACGCTCGGCACGCTGAGCGCGGTGCGCGGGCTCACGCTCATATACAGCCAGGGAATGCCCATTTCTAATTTGAGTTCCGGTTTTAAGTTTCTTGGCCAGGGAACATTCCTCGGAATACCGGTTTCTGTGGTGCTCTTTGGAGCGACCGCGCTGGCCGCGTGGGTTGTACTCGCATACACCGTCTATGGCCGGCATGTTTATGCGGTTGGCGGCAACATGCGCAGCGCGCACACCTGCGGTATCAACGTGCGGAGAATTATTTTCTCGGTGTACGCGTTGATGGGCCTCCTAAGCGCACTGGCCGGGGTAACGCTCACTGCACGCACCACCGCTGCCCTTCCGCAGGCAGGTGTCGCATACGAGTTGGATGCGATTGCCGCCGTGGTGATCGGCGGCACCAGTCTCACCGGCGGTATCGGCGGCATCCCGCTCACCGTGGTAGGTGTTCTCATTATTGGTTTGCTTAACAACGGACTCGACCTTCTCGGTATCTCTTCCTACTACCAGCAGGTAATCAAGGGATTGATGATCGTCGCCGCCGTTCTCATTGACAAAGCGAGGCATGCCGATGCGGCTTAAGAAGTTGACTACCACAAGATCACCTAAACCAGCGGTGTACAGTTCGCTGCTGACGCGGCGGCAGATACTGAAAGCCGGGCTGGCAGTCACCGGACTCGGCTTCGCGACCGGATGCCGCACTAAGAGCGGTAAGTCCGTCCATCGCATCGCAGTACCACTTCAGGGCATGACCGCTGAATTCATGCAGTTGTGGGTTCGAGGCGCGCTGGCGCACCCTGCGATCAAGAACGGTCTGGCAACCTTTACCGTCTTTGATGGCCGCATGGATGCGCTGACCCAGGCGAATCAGTTCGATACCATCATCACCCAGCGCTATGACGCGATCATATTTATTCCCGTGGACGTTCAAGCCGGCGTCGGACCCGCCGCCCAGGCCAAAGCCGCCGGAATTTCCGTGATCGGCTCGAACACCTTGTTGGCAGACCGCTCCATCTATGTCTGCTATATCGGGTCGGAATCCGTGATCAGCGGCGAATATGTGGCCCACGGTGTGATTGACAGGCTGGGTGGCAAAGGCAATGTCGTCGTCCTGGAGGGATTAATCGGCCAATCGGCGCAAATTGAGCGGCGCCAGGGGATCAACAAGGTGCTGGCTCAGTCGCCAAACATAAAGGTCCTGGAAACAAAATCCGCCAATTGGTCACGGGCTGAAGCACAGTCGCTGATGGAGAACTGGCTGACATCACATGGCAACGCAATCAACGGTGTAATTTCCCACAACGATGAGATGGCTCTGGGCGCGATCGAGGCCATGAAAGCACGTGGAATCAACTTTGCAACTCATCCGGTGGGCGGCATTGATGGGCTCACCGATGCTCTGGAGGCGGTCAAACGCGGCGAGATGTCCACCACTCTTCAGGATGCCAATGCCCAGGCACAGGGTTCGATAGACCTGGCATTGAAAGTTCTCATTGGACCCTCCTATAGGCCAATGTCCGATATATGGAATCAATATCCCGGGCAGCTATCGTGGGATGACGGGAAGAAGACCGAGTATCTCGTCCCCTGGACGCCCGTGACGGGTGAGAACGTCGATCGCTTACTGGCGATTCGGCGAGCAGGATAGGTGCTAACGACCGCGGGGAACATGCTTAGCGACGCTCTCAGCCCCTGCACCTGCGATGCCCTAAGGCAACATCATTTCTTCCGTGCCCTCATGAAGCGCGGAAGTCCGGCCTTTCCAGACCAACGTCCCCGAAACTCCGCTGGGCAGAGTAATTCGTGCTCTTGTCCGGGAATTATCCACCGTAAATTCTGCTTCAACCATTCCGCGCGGACTCGGGACGGCGGCGGCAACATGCTTGAGTGGTCCAAGATGAGGTTCGACTGTGACTTCCGCGAATCCCGGCTTGCTTAGACGAATGCCCGCCACTATGGTGAGGAGGTCGTAATTCGGATGCGCGCTCCAGGCATGCGAATCCGAGCGCGTGGGCTCTGGTTGCTCGGCCCACGTCGTCAAGCCAAGAGCCACCATTTCACGCCACGGTCCGAGTAACCGCAGATATTGGTCGCCCATGCCGGCATGATCGAGGGCACGCGCCAGGTAGAAGCGAAAGTAATAGGTGGCTTTGGTCATGGGTGGCGTGGGGCCAAGTGCCGTGTATCCCGCGTCGCTGACCGAAAGAAGATTCGTGAGCACATTTTTCTGGCGCTCCCGGGGGATGGTATCGAGCCAGACGCCGAGAATATTGGCGTGCTGACTGAAATGTTTCTGCTGAGGCGTATCAGCCAGCAGCCCGTACTGCTGGTTCCAGCAAAGGGTGTAGGTCGCCTGGGAGGCGCGCTCGGCGGCGTTGCCATAGACTTCAGCGCGTCGCGGATCGCCCAAACTCGCTTCCATTTCCGCCCCGTAGCGCAAGGCTTCGACGAATTGCAAAGTGATCACCGAAGAGCCGCCGTCCTCATCCTCCGGCGGCATGCCGAAGGGAAAGTCCGTGCCCCAATCCGCAAACGGCCACCACGGAATCTTGCCCAACAGCCCGTCCGCCCGTTGACGCTGAAGAAACCAATCCAGCACCGACCGGGTGCCGGGAAGCTGCGCGCGCACAAACTCGGGATCGGAGCGGTACATCCAAAAATCGTGCACCATTCCGACCCACAACAAAGAGAATGTTGGAATGATTTGTCTGACGGAAGACGGGTAGCGGCTGCGGGTGATGCCCTCGGAGATGCGGGAATCGTTAAAGGTCTGGATGGCTTGGCGTGGAAGCCGGTCATCGCCGCCCACGGCATAGGAAAGCAGGGCCTGAATCCTGGTGTCACCAACATACTGCATGCGCTCATAGTAAGGTGTGTCCATGTAGGTGTCGTGCGCATCGAGGCGGGCCGTGCGCCAACCGATGTCCCAGATCGGCTTCAGGGATTCATCGTCTGACTCAAAGCGGCCACGCTGTTCAAAGGGATAGGCAGTAAACCAGGTGCGGAGCTTTTCTACCGTAAGTGGTTGGTCGGCAGTTTCCACATCCAGTTGCAGGTAGCGCCACGTTTTCCATCCCAGCGGCATGAACACCCGGTTGGCGACGCCATCCGGAACAAACTCATCGAGAATGCCCTGGATTTCTTTACCAGCGACTTCATTGCGGTTACCCTTTTCGCCTTTGGCGTCGAACAGGGCCTCGGCATAAGTGAGGCGGACTGTAGCACCACGGCCTGCGCTTACCGTCAATTCGGGGTATGCGGTCGTCAAATGTGAATTGTCAATCAGGATCGCAGCCTTCGTACGGGCGGGGATGAGAATGGGTTTTCCCGGAAAACCGGCCGGCGCATCAATCCCGGTTGACCGCACCACTTGTCCGGCAGGTGCCAGCTCCATCAGCATGGCGGGCAGCGGGTCCGGCACAAGTTGCCAGTTGTCGTTTTGCAAGGCTCCGCCAAGCAGCGAGGCGTGGCCGATCGCGACTGCCTTTTTCCACCGGCCGCCCGTGCTCGACTCGGATTTCCAATTCCAATCGAACACCACTCCATCGATACGCTCCGCAGGTTCGGAAACATAGTATTTCGTCGCGACAGACGTTGGGGTCGGCAGAAGCTGCACGCCCTTCTCTTCTTCCACCTCCCAGGTCTCGTTCGTGTCTGCCATGCGTTCCGCGTCGCTGGCTCCATGAAGAACAAATCCAGTGCGATCACTGATCTGGGACAGGGGTGTGAGGACACCAAAATTCCAGACGGTAGCAGCGAGAGTATTCTTTCCCGCCCGGAGGAGAGGCGCAATGTCGTAGGTTTCATATCTCCAATGTGCCAGGTCGCTCCGCGCCGGACCGGTGCCCACCCACTGCTGGTTCACGTACAGCATGAATTGATTGTCGGCGCTCACGTGCACGACGAAGTGCTCCGGCTTCTGCGAAAGTTCGATGACCTTGTGGAAGTGCAGCACAACCTGATCTCTTTGCGGGGAATCGGGCGAGGTGATCCACTGCGCACTCCACAGGTAAACCAGCAGTTCGGGAGGAAATTGTGCGACGGCGCCGCCTGGATTGAATAACCCGAGTGCCGCGAGAATGCATAAGAACAGCACTGACATCCGCATGTGCACCTTCCTGCCCGCCGCTCGAGTTATGGGATTACCGCACAGGTCTGCAACCATTCCTCCCGACAGGCCCAAGTATTTCTTGCTTCGTCCAGCACCAGGCTGTCTGCTGCACCCATCGCGAGCAATTCTTTTCTGCAATCTGGGGCGGGTTAGGGAAGTGTGACCACAGCTACCGAGAGTCCCCTGAGCGTGACCGTGTCACTGGTCAGCTTGGCCATGGCCGGCGGATCAAACGCCGTAGTCTGATCAACGTACTCCTCCTGGCCACCGGTTGCACCGGTTACCGAGACATCGAAGGGACGGTCACGTTTGTTGACCAGCAGAACACGTCGCTTGCCGTCGGGCTTCACCACCGCGAGTTGATAAACGTATGAATCCACCGACTGATTGAGAGGTTCAGTTTCCACAATCTTGTCACCCGGCCCAAAGTTCGCCCGGAGGAGGCTCAGCAACCGGATGCGCGAGTTGGGCTTGCCCGTATTCCAATCCACCATCGAAACCGACGGAAATTGTGTTGGGTATCCCACTAGTTGCGACTCGCCGGCGACATCGACTCCGATCCGCGTCAGCTCACCGAAGATATAGGCGTACAGAGCGCAGGTCAGGTTCCAGTAGGAGTTCGGGATCGGCTGAGTGACGTGGCCCGGCTGGTCCTGCATTACATCATCTGCGGAAATCGCTCCGATCTCGTCAATCGTGGTCTTCGTCTGCGGAGAAAGTCTTTTCCGGATTGTTTCAACGTAGCGAACAGTATTAAGGAAGCCGTCGGCATAGGCGAAGAAGGTGTAAGGCTGAGTTGCCGGGCCCTGGTCGCCGGTCGGCACCGCATAAAAGTGATAGGAAATGAAATCCAGAGGAATGCCGGGCTTGTGATTCTTGGGATTGAGAAAGTATTCGAACTGCTCCGGGTGCGACGAGGGTTGTGCGAGCGCGAGTCCCACGAACTTCGTCTGCGGTGCAACCTTTCGGATCGACTCGACCACTGAGTCATAGATTTTGGTGTAGGTTTCGGGCGTCATCTTGTGTTCGAACTCGATTTCATTCAAGACTTCCCAGTAGGGGATCGAGTAGTGATAGCCCGATTCGTGACGCTTGCCGAATTCATCGGTAAATCCGCCTTGCGTATACCATGAAAAAAGGCGCCCATAATATTCGCCAAGTTCTTTCATCGTGGGATCGCGGGGCTCAGTACCTTGCGTGTAATCCCACACTGGCTGGTCGGGATCGGCAGGATAAGTTACAGGCTTGTCGGTCTTGAACATCCACGCCGGAATCGTACTGAAGTTCAGAATGACGGAATGGCCTTTCGTTGCCTCGAGAAAATCAATGGTCATGGGATCGATGAGCGAGAAGTCCCATGAAGTCTTTCCGTTCGCCGGAGGCTCGAGCTCTGCCACCGCCAGCTTCGGATACGGTAGCCAGGGAACGTAGCGAACGTAGTCAGCCTGAATGTCGCGCAGTGACTTATGAGCGGCATCGTGGATCGGCGATCCCCGGCGCAGCGGCGGGTTCACGACTACTTGCAGCGTTGCCGTCGTTTTGGAGACGCCGGTGATTTTGTCCCAGTGAGCTTCGACTTTCGCGGATTGCCCGGTGCCGGGAGAGGTCTGGCCCGAAGATATCTGGGCCGGGAAAGTGGATACTGCGATCGCACAAAACAGGGTAGCCAGCAACAGGGATGGCCGGTGTCGATTCACGCGAATCCTCCTGGAAGCACGCACCATTGTGCGGATGATGTCTGGTAGAGTTCAATAGGAAAATAAACTTACTATTGACAACGACCGACGCAGAATACTACATTTCAGCCGTTTAGCGCGAGTAAGATTTGTGCCGGCACAATTTCGTCAATGGACAAGCCCAGAGCATACGCCGAGCCGAAGATCGGGCTCTTTGGAATCGGCCTGGACGCTTACTGGCCGCAGTTTCCCGGCCTTGAAGATCGCCTGAAAGGGTATGGACAGCAGGTTGCCCGGCAGCTCGAACGGGCCGGCGCCCAAGTCGTGAATCTGGGATTGATCGACACACCTGAGAAGGCTCTGGCCGCGGGTCACGAATTCCGGCGCGCTGACGTTGACCTCATCTTTCTGCACGTCACAACGTACGCTCTCTCTTCGACCGTGCTCCCGGTGGTCCGGCGAGCCAAGGTGCCGGTCGTCATTCTGAACCTTTCTCCCTCGGCAGCCATTGACTACGACTGGTTTAACGGCCTGGGCGACCGTACGAAAATGACCGGAGAGTGGCTGGCCTATTGTCAGTCTTGTCCGGTGCCTGAAATCGCAAACGTCTTCAATCGCTGTCGAATCCCGTTTTTTCAGGTTACGGGCACGCTTCAGGACGATCTCACTGTCCGGAAGGAAATTGCCGACTGGGTCGGTGCCGCTAAAGTGGCTTATACCATGGAGCACAATCGCCTTGGAGTGATGGGTCACTACTATGGCGGAATGCTCGACATCTATTCCGACCTCACCCAGCAATGCGCCTGTTTCGGCGGCCACATCGAAATCGTCGAAGTGGATGAACTGGCGGCGCTGCGATGGAAGGTGTCCGACACTGAGATACAAAAGCGTGTCGTGGAATTCCGCGAGACTTTCGATGTCCAGCCCGATTGTCCACAGGAGGAGTTGGACCGTGCGGCGCGCACCTCGGTCGCTCTGGACCGGCTCGTTGAGACTCACAAACTGGGCTCTCTGGCCTACTACTATCAGGGGACGGGGAATCCCGGCAACGAGGATGCCATCAGCTCGATCATCCTCGGAACCAGTTTGTTGACAGCACGGGGTATCCCCGTCGCCGGCGAATATGAAATCAAAAACGCCCAGGCAATGAAAATCATGGACGGCTTCGGCGCCGGCGGATCTTTCACGGAGTACTATGCGGCGGACTTTAACGATGACGTGGTTTTGATGGGCCATGATGGTCCGGGCCATATTGCCATTGCCGAGGGCAAGACCAAGGTTCGTCCGCTGAAGGTTTATCACGGTAAAGTGGGTCGCGGGCTGTCGGTGGAAATGTCAGTCAAGCACGGTCCGGTTACCCTGTTGTCGGTGATCCAAACCGTTGACGGAAAACTGAAACTGCTCATGGCCGAAGGCGAATCGGTTGCCGGCCCGATCCTCGAGATCGGAAACACCAACAGCCGCTATCGCTTCTCACTGGGCGCAAGAAATTTCATGAATGAGTGGAATATCCACGGTCCGGCGCATCACTGCGCGGTAGGTGTAGGGCACATCGCAGACAAGTTGAAAAAGCTTGGCGCCCTGACCGGTATTGAATGCATTCAGGTATGTTGAGCAACGTATTTAATCGGGCAGTCGAAGTCCAGATCCCGAGGACGACATGAATCCAAATCCCGTAATTGGTGTGCTGTATCACTGGCTGGGTGGTCTGGCCTCCGGCAGCTTTTATGTGCCTTACCGCGGCGTGAAGAAGTGGGCATGGGAAACCTTCTGGCTTGCGGGTGGCTTCTTCAGTTGGATTATCGCTCCCTGGTTCTTTGCTCTGCTCATGACCAGGGACCTGATGCCCGTTCTCCGAGAAACTCCGGGAAGCGTAATTTTCTGGACATTTTTCTTCGGCCTTCTGTGGGGGGTCGGCGGCCTGACCTTCGGACTGACCATGCGCTACCTGGGACTGTCGCTGGGAATGGCTGTGGTGCTGGGCCTGTGCGCTGCCTTCGGCACCCTGATCCCTCCGATCTTCCGGGGTGAATTCATGACCCAGGTTGTAGGGACCGCCTCCGGCAGAATCATTCTTCTGGGAATTTTTGTTTGCCTGCTTGGCATTGCGGCAGCAGGGTTGGCTGGTATTTACAAGGAAAAGGCCATGTCGCCGGAGCAGCAGAAAGAAACCATCAAGGAATTCGATTTGAAAAAGGGTGTAGGTGTGGCCGTTCTCTCGGGCGTGATGAGTGCCTGCTTTGCTTATGGTCTGGCGGCGGGAGATCCCATCAAGGCTTTGACCATCAGGCACGGCACTCCGGATTTGTGGCAAGGACTGCCTGTCCTGGTCGTCGTGCTGCTGGGAGGCTTCACCACCAACTTCGTCTGGTGCGTCATTTTGAATGTCCGAAACAAAACCGGCTACCAGTACTTCACTTCGATCTCGCGCGAGCCCAATGATCTGGGTCGGGGTGAAACCATCGATGAAACCATCATCGAGACCGCTCTTGACGCTCCTGGCAGGGAAGTGGTCGAGCACATGCCTTCCGCGAAAGCCGGACTTCGCCGCCAGACAGCCGTGGCTGTGGCTGATGCGCCGGTTTCCAGAAACCTGGCTGGAGTGGGGGTGCCGATGCTGGCGAACTACCTGCTTTGCGCGCTCGCCGGTACCACCTGGTACTTTCAGTTCTTTTTCTACTCGATGGGCGAGACCCAGATGGGGAAGTACAAGTTCTCCAGCTGGACGCTGCACATGGCCAGCATCATCATCTTCAGCAGCCTGTGGGGAATCGGTCTGAAGGAATGGAAGGGCGCCGGAGTGCAGGCTGGCAGGTTGCTGGCCCTGGCGCTCTTACTGCTTGTGGGCTCAACTGTGATTGTGGGCTACGGCAATTATGTGGGTTTGGCCCACTAGTTTGCCGGGCAGGGTGCAATCACCAAAAACGACGTCGGGCGGTACGCGGATGTTTCCCATACTTCGACATTTCCCCCAACACAACCAGAAACGTCAACACTGCGACAAGGACGAAGGCTACGGCAAGCTGAACGCTGTCCATTCCTGCCCCCAGCATCGACAAACAACGCTTTGATGCTGGCTGACCGCTTACGTTTGCCCGTAGTCTGACCGCCTAAACCTCCTCCGGCACAATATAAGGCGCGCGGTAAGTGCCGCGCAGCAGGCGGTTCGCCTCGTCATCTCCAGCCACTTGTTCCTGCGCAGGGTCGAATTTCAGCGTGCGCCCCAGCCGGTAGGAGGCGTTGGCCAGATGCACCAGGGTGGTCGAGATGTGAGCCTCCTCGACAGGCGAGTGGATGTCCTCAGCTCGCCGGCTGCGAATGCAATCAATGAAGTTGGCGTAGTGGTCTCCCGCGCCGCTGCCGGAGGGGCCGGGTTCGGCCTGATCGGTTAGCCACGTCTTGTATGCATCGTACCCGTCGATGGCGAGATAACCCTTCGGTCCGTAGAAGATGTTGCCGATGGTGTTGGTTTTCGCATCTTTCGGCCCCAGGGACTGCTGGGCATCGAGCTTTTTCGAGTTGGTATTGAGTCCCGCAGGGGGCACGCCGCTGGCGCCGTAGGCGCCGGAGCCGATCTCGGCCTCATGATTCGTGATCCAGTGCCGGACTTCGAGTTCCATCATCTTCATCTTCCTCCTGCCCCTGACTTCACTCTTGCCATCGCCCGAACCGTCCGCCGGGTCGAAATAATAAGTGGCGTTCAGCACGTTCGGAGTCTCCTGGTCGTCATCGAACATGAAGTGTCCGCCCATTGCGGATACCGATACCGGGAAGCGGACTCCCAGGCCCCATCGGGCAATATCAAGTTCGTGGATTGCCTGGTTGCCAATGTCGCCGTTTCCTGTATCCCATATCCAATGCCAGTTGTAATGGAAGCGGTTGCGGGTAAAAGGCTTGAGCGGAGCGGGTCCGGTCCACAGATCGTAATTCACGCCGGGCGGAACCGCCTCCACTGGCGTGTGGCCGATCGAGGCCCGCCATTTGTAACAAAGCGCCCGCGCCATATAAACGTCGCCGATGGTGCCGTCATGCAGATGATCGATAGCCTGCAGCATGCCAGGATTCGAACGCGATTGGCTGCCGTGCTGGCAAATCCGGTTGTACTTTTTTACCGCTCGCACCAGTTGCCGCCCTTCAAACCAGTTATGCGAGCAGGGCTTTTCCACGAACACATCTTTGCCGGCCTGGCAGCCCCAAATCCCCATGAGCGAGTGCCAATGATTGGGTGTGGCGATGGAGATAGCGTCTATATCTTTATCCTCCAGCAGCCTGCGGATGTCCGCGTAGGGCTTTGGCCTTGGCACTCCCGTTGCCGCGATTTCGCCAAGACGCTGGTTCAGGACGCTTTCATCTACATCGCACAGGGCGGCGATCTCTGTTCCCGGAACGCGCGAATAACCGTGAATGTGATCATTGCCTCGACCTCTCACTCCGCAAATCGCCACCCGGACTCGATCATTCGCGCCCAAAACTCTTCCGCCCAGTGCGAGTGTCGCTGCCCCCACGGATATTGCTTTTCCCGTCGTCTTCAGGAAGTCACGTCGATCGATGGCCATGCTCTCCGCCTTTGTGCTGGAATCACGCCTGCTGGCCGCATAGTATATCGTTCCATGTTTGTCCGGGCCATGTTTGTCAGGGACAGATTTGTGCGTTTCGCGGCGCCCCGCGTACATGAGTGAGGTATAGCGTTCCGAAGTAAAGGAGGTTCAGTGGCCTTAACCCGTCGTTCCCTGTTGAAAGCAGCCGCGTTGAGTGCGGCTTGCAGCGCAATTAAACCTGCCGGGTTGGCGCTGGCTGCCGCTACCCCGGATGGCGATCAGCAATTCCGTGGTTTGCGGGTGGGTGTGGCCTCTTACTCGTTGCGGGAGTTTTCACTCACCGAGGCGCTGCAGGGCATTCGGCGCCTCGGCGTGCACTACTTGTCATTGAAGGAAGTCCATCTCCCATTGAGTGCAAGCCCCGAGCAGCGGCGCCAGGCACGCCGGCAAGCCGAAGACCTGGGGCTCTCGATCACCAGTTGCGGTGTGATCTACCTGAAAAATGACGAAGCTCAGATGCATCAGGCATTCGACTATGTCCGCGATCTCGGTGCATCCGTCGCTGTGGTGGGCGCAGGCCGCGAGGTTTTGCCCATGCTCGATAAGGTCATCCGGAGTTATGACCTGAAGGTTGCCATTCATAACCACGGGCCTGACGACAAGCTCTTCCCTTCTCCTCTGCAGGTGTATGACGCGGTGAAAGACCTCGACCGCCGGATCGGAAGCTGCATGGATGTAGGCCACACGTTTCGCACGCATGAAGACCTGGTCGACGACGTGAAAAAAGTTCGCGATCGGCTCTACAGCATGCATTTCAAAGACCTCGATTCTGATCATGTGGACGCGAAAGATGTGCCGGTTGGGACCGGTGTGCTGCCGATCATCCCTCTTCTTCGAGAGTTGCTGCACTCAGGGTACAAAGGGGAACTGCAACTGGAATACGAGGCAGATCCGAAGGATCCGCTGGTTGGAATGGCTGAATCGATCGGCTTCATGGGCGGCGCACTGCGCGACATGGCGTAGATGCTTCTAACCACAGCTATGCGACAGTGTTCTCGAGTGTGCCGATCCCGTCGATGGTGATGCGGATCGCGTCGCCGCCTGCCAGCGTGAAACTGTCTTCGGGAACGATGCCGGTTCCGGTCATCAGGAACACACCTTGAGGGAAACTGATTTCACGAAACAGGTACTCTGCCAGTTCCTCCGGCTTGCGCTTGAGTTCCGCGAGTGTAGTGCTTCCTTTGAAGACTGTCTTTTCTTGTCGGGTGATCTCTAATTTGATAGCTGTCTGGCTGGGGGGCTGTGCCGAGAGCAGCACGCAGGGCCCAAGCGCGCAACTGCCGTCGTAGACCTTCGCCTGCGGAAGATAAAGCGGGTTCTCCCCCTCGATGTCACGGGAACTCATGTCGTTTCCGATGGTGTAACCGACGATTGCGCCCCTGGGATTGATCAACAGTGTCAGCTCCGGCTCGGGCACGGACCACCTGGCGTCAGATCGAATTCGTACCGCGCTCCGTGGTCCGACAACGCTTCGCGCCGTGGCTTTAAAGAACAGCTCCGGCCTTTCCGCTGCGTACACCCGGTCGTAGAAGTCGCCTCCTCCAGCAGCTCTGCTCTCCTCCATCCTCGCATTGCGACTGCGGTAGTAGGTCACTCCCGCTGCCCACACGTCCTGGCTGACCACCGGAGCGAGAACGGTGGCGGGATCAAAATTCGAGACTGCATTCTTGCCTGCGGCCGCCCGAACCCGCGCATGCAGATCGTCGCTGGAGACAAGTTCGTCCCAGTCCGCCCCCGCGACAGGATAAAAACTGCCGGCATCCTCGACGAACCCGCCGTTCGTTGTGCGATAGAGCTTCATGCATTTTCGCCTTTTGTCGTTCTGGATTGTTACACAAAGAATTGGGGCACCAGTTGCAACATGAATGGCTGTGGAAATCCACACCACAGCTTTGCCGATTTATTCAACCAATATTCATCAGTGAGTCATCCCGTATTAACACGACCGCCGCACTGTAAGTCCATGGGATTGACTTGAGTCAACGCCCTGGACTGATCTTTGGAGGAGGTCGTATGAGGCTTGCTGTTTATGCGCGATCGTTCTGCCGCCACGCTGGGCTGGGCGCCGCACTGCTCTCCACGCTGACAAATCTGGTTTCCCCGCCCGTCGCAGCCGCTAACCAACATCGAAGTCACCAAACCAGGACTCCCATCAAACACGTGATCGTCATTATCGGTGAAAACCGAACCTTCGACCACGTGTACGCCACTTACAAACCCCGCCATGGACAATTCATCTCCAACCTGGTCTCCAAAGGGATCGTCAATCAGGACGGGACGCCCGGGTGGAATTACTCACGCTCGGCGCAGTACAGCGCGCTGGACAACGACGAGTATTCACCGGAGCCTGACAACAAACAGATTTATGATCCAATTCCTCCTCCCAGCACCAGCTATGTCAGCACCGCCCCCAGCGATACGGCGGGCTCTCCGTTTGCTACCTCGGCAGTCGCGACATCCTTTGAAACCGACCTGACTTCTGCGTTCACTCCGTTTTTGCTGACGGGCGCGAGTGGCCTGCCGCAGTTTGGGGTCGACACCCGGCTCGACGCCGATACCTCGGGTGTATACCAGATCACCCGCAGGCTCAGTTACGACTCCTATACCGGCGATCCGGTTCACCGCTTTTACCAGATGTGGCAGCAATACGACTGCAAGGCCCGGAATGTGAACCGATGGAACCCAAGCGGATGCCAGCAAGACTTGTTCCCCTGGGTTGAAGTTACGATCGGAACTGGAAGCAATGGCAATCCCCAGCCGGCGAATTTCAACGATCTCTCGACCGGTGAAGGCTCCATCTCGATGGGTTTCTACAACATGGATCAGGGCGATGCGCCTTACATGAAATTTCTTGCTGACCGCTACACATTGAGCGACAACATGCACCAGTCGGTGATGGGCGGGACGGGCGCAAATCACATCATGTTCGGGTTTGCCGACGATATCTGGTACAGCGATGGCAATGGCAAGGCCGCAGTTCCTCCCACCAACCAGATTGAGAATCCCAATCCCCAGGCCGGCACCAACAACTGGTACGACCAGGACGGATATTCCGGCGGTACTTACAGCGATTGCGGTGACATTGGACAACCGGGGGTGGCACCCATTGTTAACTACCTTCAATCCTTACCGCGACCGGTGGATCCCCGCTGCGAAGCCGGACATTACTACATTCTCAACAACTACAACCCCGGCTACCTTGAGACAGGGGCGGTGAACACCACTGCCTTCACCATTCCTCCCACGTCAGTGCGTCATATTGGCGATGCTCTGATGGAAAAGAACATTTCCTTCGCTTACTACGGTGGTCACTGGGATCGGGCCGTCGCGGGTCAGGTCAACGCTTACTGCAACATCTGCAACCCCTTCCAGTACGCGACCGACATCATGACCAATCCGGCCCTGCGCTCGGCTCACATTCACGACACCACCCAGCTCCATCAGGATATTCAGAACGGCACTCTACCTGAGGTGTCGATCGTGAAACCTGACGGAACGGTCGACGGGCATCCGGGCTATTCCAAGCTGGACCTGTTCGAGGGCTTCACCAAGAAGATCGTGGACGAAGTACAGGCCAACCATGACCTGTGGAAAGAGACTGCCATCATCGTTACCTTCGACGAAGGTGGCGGCTACTACGACTCCGGTTACACGCAGGCTGTCGATTTCTTCGGCGATGGCACACGCATTCCACTATTGGTGGTTTCACCCTGGTCGAAGGGCGGAAAGGTCGATCACACATACTACGATCATGTCTCCATCACCAAATTCATCGAGAAAAACTGGGGACTGAAGCCGCTGACGGCACGCAGTCGCGACAACTTTCCCAATCCAAAAACCAGTCCTCTTAATCCGTATGTTCCCCTGAATAGCCCCGCTCTGGGTGACCTGTTTAATGCGTTTGGCTTCGATCAACACCGGTAGTTCCCGCCAGTAGCGAAGACAGCGCGAACTGGCCAGGGTCATCACACCCTGGCCGGCAGGTCGTTTGCAAAGATATCGCCTGTGAACGGCGAGAAATCTCGAGGAGGCTCTTCTTTTGGTTATCAATCGGCGGGATTGGCTTCAGGGCGCCTGCCTTTCAGCCTTCGGATTGTCAGGCCGAGGCCTCACGCTACTTCACGGACAGGGAATGCCCGCTCATTCCTCGGCTTCACCTCTTCACTTGTCTCCGCAAGACCAGGTGCCGGCAGACGCGCCCAGGGCCCAAACCCTGGCCAGCTACGTCGATCCCCTGCCGGTCCCGCCCCTTCTGCGATTACCGAAAGGTGGAGAGGCGGTCGGAGTCGTGATGCGAGAATTCCGCCACAAGGCTCACCGCGATCTGCCGCCAACCACTATGTGGGGCTACAACGGCATGTGGCCGGGACCGACGTTTGAACTGCGTCGAGGTCAATCGATTTCTGTGAACTGGATCAACGAACTGCCCACCCGACATTTCCTGCCCATCGACCACACCATCCACGGGGCGGAAGAATCTTTGCCCGAGGCAAGAGCTGTGGTGCACGTCCACGGCGCGCAGGTCCTGCCGGAAAATGATGGCTATCCGGAGGCATGGTCCACGTCTGACGGCAAGACCGGGCCTGCGTGGACGGCGAATGCGAACCACTACCCCAACGACCAACCGGCGGCCACGCTCTGGTATCACGATCACACCCTGGGCATCACCCGGCTGAATGTTTGCGCCGGCCTCGCGGGTCTGTACCTGATTCGGGATGAAGCGGAAGATTCACTGAACCTGCCACGGGGACGATTCGAGATTCCACTACTCGTCCAGGATCGATCGTTCACCTCCGATGGCGCGCTGCGTTATCCACCGGCGCCCACCGGCACCCACCCGGTGTGGATGCAGGAATTCTTCGGCGAAAATATTTGCGTCAACGGCAAGGCCGCTCCGTACCTCGAAGTCGAGCCCAGAAAGTACCGCTTTCGCCTGGTCAACGGTTCCAACGCACGCTTCTGCCACCTGACTCTGGTGCCAGCGGACAAAGCCGGCAAGCCATCGGGCAAGCCGGTTGACGCGCCGCCCTTTATCCAAATCGGCACCGATGGCGGACTCCTGCCCGCTCCGTTGCTCTTCCACTATTTGATCGTGTCTCCCGGAGAACGCTTCGATCTGATCATCGACTTTTCCCAACATAAGGGCGCGAGCTTGGCGATGATCAATGACGCGCCTTCACCGTACCCCCGTGGCGGGGAGGTTGAAGCTTCGGACGTCATGCTCTTCAGGGTGACGAAACCGCTGTCCGGCAAAGACACCAGCACGATTCCTGATACGCTCCTGCCTTTTATCCCGCTCGAGCCTCGCGATGCGGTCCGCGAGCGCGTGCTCGATCTCACGGAGATGGACCGGCACCCGGATGGATACACCATGATCGGGCTGCTCGGGCGAAAGCACTGGTGTGACCCGGTCACCGAGGATCCCAGAGCTGGTTCCACGGAAATCTGGTCGTTCGCCAATACCACGGGTGACGCCCATCCCATCCACACCCACCTGGTGCGCTTTCAGGTGCTCAATCGCCAACCCTTCGATGTCATGCAATACCTGCAGAACAACAAGCTGGTGTTTACCGGCAATCCCATGCCGCCGGAGCGGAATGAGCGGCCGGCATGGAAAGACACCGTTAAGACCTATCCGGGATATCTCACGCGTGTGATTCAGAAATTCGACTTACCCGCCGGCACACCCGTGTCGCCCGGCCAGGAATTCCGCTACGTGTGGCATTGCCATGTGCTGGAGCACGAAGACAACGAGATGATGCGCTCCTACAACGTGATCGGCTGAGATTAGGCAACCATCGAATACCTGCCTAGCGCTGGCGATCCAGTTGAAACGCCGCAGCCTGGAAATCGCCGCGCAGATCCAGTTGCATACCGTGACGACTCCACCATGCACCCGAGGCGCTTTCTGGTGTTCCGGGTAAGGCTTTGCCTTCTATCCAACTCAACCTGTATTCCGCATTCGGATCGAGGCCCTGCAATTGCAGAAGAGGAAAGTTCCGGCCTTGCTGGGTGGAATGCGTGAACGCAAAGACAACAACCTGATTCCTGTCGCTGGAAACTGTTTCGGTTACGGAGAACTCGCTTCCGTTGCGAGGGCTGATAAGCCGGTAGAGGTCGCCACGCACAATCGTCCGCTGGACGGAATGATAGGCAGTGATGAGGCGCTTGGCAGTCGCAAAATCTTCGCCGCTCCAATGATTCAGATTGGCGCCAATGCCCAGCGAGCCTTGCATCGAACTGAGCATGCGATAACTTAAAGAGGTGGAGCGGAAATTCGCCCAGTGCGGCGAATCCGTGACCCAGGCCATCATGATCTGCGGCGTGTAAGCATAAGTAAATCCGTCCTGCATGGAGAGCCGGTCAAACGGATCGGTGTTGTCCGAGGGCCAGACTTCGTCGGTGTAGCGCAGAATTCCCAAGTCCACACGTCCGCCGCCGCCCGAACAACTCTCGATCTCAATCCTGGGATGCTTCCTGCGCAGTTCGGCAAGGATCGAGTAAAGGTTGCGGATGAACTCGACATAGACTCCACGCTGTTCGTCGACAGGCATCTGATCCCAGCCCGGCTCCGACCAGTTGCGGTTGTAGTCCCACTTGAGAAAGGCGATGTCGTTTTCGGTAAGCAGTTTGTCGAGAAATCCCGCAATGTACCCGCGCACATCCGGACGAGCCAGGTTGAGCACCAGTTGGTTACGCGATTCGGAACGCGGACGTCCGGGAAAATTCAATACCCAGTCAGGATGGTTCCGATACAGGTCCGAATCCGGATTGACCATCTCGGGCTCAACCCACAGGCCGAAATCCATTTTGAGTGAGTGAACCCTGTCGATCAGCGGCTTCAAACCATGGGGAAACTTCTCTGGATTCACATACCAGTCCCCCAGTCCGGCGTGATCCGTGTTCCGCCGGCCGAACCAGCCGTCATCCATCACGAAGCGATCCACTCCGATGGATGCAGCCTTTTCCGCCAGCGCCATCTGCCCGGCCTCGTCAACTTTGAATTCGGTGGCTTCCCACGAGTTGTAAATCACAGGACGCGGCCTGGGATCAGGCGCCCCCGGCAGAAGGTGAGCGATTTCAAAATGGTGCAGCAGGCGAGAGGCGCCGCCCAGTCCGTGAGCGGTATAACCGCCATAAAAAATGGGAGTTTCCAGATGTTCGCCGGGTTTCAGTTTGTAGCCAAAATCAAAGGGATTGAAGCCGCCGGTTACGCGGACGGAATCAAGTTGATCTTTCTCGACGGTGATCCGCCATGAGCCGGACCATGCCAGCGCGCCGAACCAGACTTCGCCATCGACTTCATTATTGTTAACTCCACCAGCCAGGCCGCTATCGCGGGAAATCGCAAACCACGGATTGGCCTGATGGCCGGTGGTTCCACGATGGCTCTCGATCACCCGGGCTCCGCCCTGAATCAGTTCCTGATTGAGCGTCCACTCACCGGCCCAGCGGCCGGTCAAATAGCTCAAGCTGTAACGCGCGGGAGGAAGTGTCCATTGCGCGGCTGCGGCCTGTTCGATCATCACCGCCTGTTTTTCCCGGTTCTCAATGCTTGCGGATCGGGCGAGAATGCCGCTCTCCGGATCGATGGAATAGCGCAGCGTGACATAAATCTCGCGGGAAATATCTTTCAGCAGCACTTCGACTGACTGCGAACCGTTCGGCGTCGCCCGGACAAAATGCAGCACGAGATCACGATTGCCATCGGCGAAGCTGACTTTCAACGCGGGCTCCGTAAACAAACCCGCGCCCCAGGCTGCGTACTCCTGCGGCGTGGTGGTCGATGGCGAATCAAAAGAGGCCATCTCGGGCCGCGAGTGCGCAGCAGGGATGCTGTCATGAGCTCCGAGGCGGCCACCCCAGTACAAAGCCTGCAAGTCGCCGCGCTCATTGACGCCGAAAGCGTAGGTGGAGTCGCCTCCATCGAAACGAAAGACTTGCGTGGTCTGGGCGGTGCTCGAACTGGTGGCGATCGAAATCAGTAAAAACAGGGCGGGAACAAGATGCAGGGCGATTCGCGCTGCTCGCATTTAATTAAGCCTCATGAGGTTCACCGGGGAAGTCCCGATTCACACAACACGATACACAATAAATGCCCGGGATGTGCGCCTGCGGCTTACCGAGAGTCGAAGCAATCCGCTTCACGCAGGATGCTTCGCAAGCTCGGTATGACGTCAGTTTATTGCGGGGCGGCTAAACCACTTTCTTGTGAAACACCTTCAGCTCTTTAGGATTAATGAACACCGACTCATCCTTGGCTAATTGAAGCTCGCCGAATTTTTCCTGCGATAGTTCGACATGCACCGGGGCGCCCCATTCGGTGAGGGCTTCAATCTTTACCAGTGGACCGGCCGAGTTGATGTGCTTGATGGTGGCGCGGAAATTAGGTCCGCCGTTGGGCTGGCGATGAATCTCCAGCAGGTGCGGACGTACGTAAACCAACTCCCCCGTCGCGGCATCGTGAATGGCGGGAGTGTCCTGTTCGTTAATCCGGCCATGAAACAGGTTGACGTTGCCCAGAAAGTTGTAGACGAACGGGGTCATGGGATGATGGTAAACCTCGTCCGGACTTCCAACCTGCTCGATGCGGCCTTCATTCATTACCGCGACACGGTCGGAAACTTCCAGCGCCTCATCCTGATCGTGGGTGACAAAGACGCTGGTGATGTGAACCTCGTCGTGCAACTGGCGCAGCCAGCGCCGCAATTCCAGCCGTACCTTCGCATCCAGAGACCCGAAGGGTTCGTCGAGCAGCAGGACGCTCGGTTCGACGGCCAGCGCCCTTGCCAGCGCAACCCGCTGGCGTTGGCCTCCGGAAAGTTGCGAAGGATATCGTCCCGCCAGATTTTTCAACTGGATCAACTTGAGCAGCTCTTCCACCTTGGCGCGAATCTTTTCTTTGGATGGACGCACAGCGCGGGGCCGGACTCTCAGTCCAAAGGCAATGTTTTCGAACACCGTCATGTGACGGAAGAGCGCGTAGTGCTGAAAAACGAACCCTACACGCCGGTCGCGAGCAGTCTGGTGAGTGGTGTCTGTGCCGTCAAAAAGCACGGTGCCGGAATCGGCAAACTCCAACCCGGCGATCACGCGCAACAGAGTTGTTTTTCCCGACCCGGAAGGCCCCAGCAAAGCCACCAGTTCGCCGGAGGGAATCTCCAGGCTCACGTCGTCGAGCGCGGTAAACTGCCCGAATTTCTTGGTGATGTTTTGCGCTTCAATACTCATATTCACGACTCATTGTCGAGAGTTCATAGCTCATGCCGCTTCCCCATTCCACAGCGCGGACTCCGCCAGCTGGCGCCGCGCTCTCCATTCAACAACCGTCTTGGCAACCAGCGTTGCCAGAGCCAGTACAGCGAGCAACGAGGCTACCGCAAAAGCGGCCGCGAACTGGTACTCGTTATAGAGAATTTCTACGTGCAGGGGCATGGTGTTGGTGCGTCCGCGAATATGGCCCGAGACAACCGAGACGGCGCCAAACTCACCCATGGCCCGGGCATTGCAGAGAATCACGCCGTAAAGCAGCCCCCATTTGATGTTCGGAAGGCTCACGCGGAAAAAAGTCTGCCAGCCGCTCGCCCCAAGAGCGATGGCGGCTTCCTCCTCCTCCTGCCCCTGCGCCTCCAGTAAGGGGATCAGTTCTCGCGCCACAAAAGGAAAGGTGACAAAGATGGTAGCCAGGACAATTCCCGGCACCGCGAAGATGATCTGCAGATCGTGCCGGGCCAGCCAGGGCCCCAGCAATCCCTGCAAGCCGAACAGCAGGACATAGATCAATCCTGAAACGACAGGAGAAACCGAAAACGGCAAATCGATCAGCGTGATCAGCAGGCTCTTGCCGAAAAACTCGAATTTGCCAATCGCCCAGGCTGCGGCTGCGCCAAAAACCAAATTCAGCGGTACTGCGATGCCCGCCGCCAGCAAAGTCAGGCGGATTGCAGCCATGGCATCCGGAGTTCGCAAGCTGGCCCAGTACACGCCGATGCCTTTTGCGAACGCCTGCGAAAAAACAATAGCCAACGGCAGAAAAATAAACAGAGCCAGAAAGAACACAGCAACGCCGATCAAAGTCCAGCGCACGGCCGTGGGTTCGCCGGTTGCAGCGGTCGCTACTCGCCGGGCTGGAAGCTTTCCCGCAGTCAAAGTGGCTGTGGCCATGGCTATGCCCCGATCCCTTCCGGAACCAGCTCGGCCGCTTTTTCACTCTCGTTCCGGCTGCTGCTCCACTTCTGCAAAAGATTGATAGGCAGCAGCAAGAGCCAGGGAGAACACCAGCATGACTACGGCGATGGCGGTTGCCCCGGCGTAATCGTACTGATCCAGTTTGGTGATAATCAGCAAGGGGGTGATTTCAGTTCTCATGGGCATGTTGCCTGAAATGAACACCACCGAGCCGTACTCTCCGACCGCGCGCGCAAAGGCCATGGCAAAACCGGCGAGAGCGGCGGGCAAAATAGTCGGCAATACGACTCTGGAAAAAGTCTGCCAGCGGCTGGCTCCCAGACTCGCGGCCGCCTCCTCAAGCTCCTTGTCCATGTCTTCGAGAACCGGCTGAACGCTTCGCACCACGAAAGGCAATCCGATAAACGTCAGCGCGATTGCCACACCCAGCGGCGTGTATGCCGCCTTGACTCCGATGGAGGCTAAAGGGCGTCCCAGCCAGCCGTTAGGCGCATAGATCGTGGTCAATGCGATGCCCGCGACCGCGGTTGGCAAAGCGAATGGAAGATCCACCAGCGAGTCGAACAGGCGCCTGCCTGGAAAACTGTAGCGAACCAGCACCCACGCCACCAGTACCCCGAACACGAGATTGATCACAGCGCCGATCAGCGACGCTCCAAACGTCAGCCGGTACGAGGCTACGGCCCGCGGCGATGCCGCGATATGCCAGAACTGTTCCCACGAAAGTGACGACGCTTTGAGAAACGTCGCAGCCAGCGGGATCAGAACGATGAGGCTGAGATACAACACCGTGTATCCCAGCGCCAGTCCGAAGCCCGGCAGGTTGCTGCGTTTTTTGAATGTGAATGCCATCAATTATTGGTTCGGCTGATAGATCTGGTCGAACACTCCGCCGTCGGCAAAGTGTGTTTTCTGCGTCTTCTGCCAGCCTCCGAAAACTTCATCAATCGTAACCAGCTTTAGCCTGGGAAAGGCTGGCGCGTACTTTTTCGCCACCGAGTCAAGCCGCGGGCGGTAGTAATTCTTGGCCGCGATCTCCTGCCCTTCCGGTGTATACAGATATTCGAGATAGGCCTGAGCAAGGTTTCTCGTGCCTTTCTTGTCGACTACTTTGTCCACAAGCGCAACCGGAGGTTCGGCCAGAATGCTTTGCGAGGGCACGACAATCTCAACTTTGTCGGGGCCCAACTCCTTGATCGAGAGGAAAGCCTCGTTCTCCCACGCAATCAGCACGTCGCCGATCTCCCGTTGCACAAACGTAGTCGTGGAACCTCGCGCTCCCGAGTCGAGCACGGGAACATTTTTGTAGAGACGGCTGACGAAATCACGCGCCTTGTCATCGTTGCCACCCGGCTGTTTGAGCGCATAGGCCCAGGCCGCCAGATAATTCCAGCGAGCGCCGCCGGACGTCTTCGGATTAGGCGTGATCACCGAAATCCCCGGCTTCACCAGATCGTCCCAATCCTTAATATGCTTCGGATTGCCCTTCCGCACCAGCAGCACAATGGTTGACGTATAAGGCGTGCTGTTCTGCGGTAAACGCTTCTGCCAGTCCGCCGGAAGCAGACCGGCGTTCTGGGAAATCGCGTCGATGTCATAGGCGAGGGCAAGGGTCACCACATCAGCCTGCAACCCGTCGATGACCGCGCGCGCCTGCTTGCTCGAGCCGCCGTGCGATTGCTCCACGGTGACGGTCTGCCCGGTCTTTGACTTCCAGTACCTGGCAAAGGCCTGGTTGAAATCCTGATAAAGCTCTCGCGTGGGATCGTATGACACGTTTAGCAGCGAGACTTGGGCTAACCCTGAAATCGACAAAACCATCAGCAGGCCGGAAATCAAAATTGTCTTCTTCACGATCTTCCCCTTTTCCAGTTCGCAAGACATCTGTGGGATCTCAATCGCCGGCCCTGCACTCAAAAAAGTAAAACGGCCAACGATTCCTGATCATCGTTGGCCGTCTGAGAACTTGAATGTGTGTTCTGGCTACATTCGATCCTCATGCCCACGATGACAATGACACGAGCAGCAACAGCTCGCGTTCGTACAACACGTGAACATGATTGGAATGAGCCCCATGGAAAGGAGTATAACGCAGGCGAAGCGAATTAGTCTAGTAGTATGATAGACATTATTGCAATGTTTCGTCTTTGGGGAGCCGCAAAGACGGAGCCGCAACAATCGCGTAGGCCCGGATGTCGCATCTGGGCGGGCGAGCACAGCTCGCCGAGGTTTGTGCTACTTACCTAATCGCCCCCTGGCCTCAGCCAGCAGTGAACGGGCTTCCGCAAAGTCGGGCAGACGATTCGACGCAATCTCCAAATGTACGATCGCCGTCTTGTAATCGCCGCTCTTCAACAGGCACGAGCCCATCTGATAATGCGCCCAGGCCGACTCAGGCGACAGCTCAATCGCCGCCCGCAGACGCTCAATGGCCTGTGGATATTTCGCCTGCCGGGCCAGTGCCGTTCCCATTAAGTACTGCGCCAGGTACATCTTCGAGGCGGCCGCCATCACCGGCTGCAGCCCGGCGGCCGCGGCCTCCGGCTTGCCCCTTTCCAGCCATCGTTCTGCCGACAAGACTTTATTGGCGACCGCAATCTCGTCTTTCGGGTCGACTCCGCTGGTCGCCGCGCCTGCAGAAGAAGGCGATTTTTGCAACCCGACATAACCCAGCGAAGCCAGCTTCTGCATTTCACCTGAAGATAACTCGGCTCCCCCCGCGCTCGCCGCGCCGCTAAAGCGCCGGTCGAAGGCTTCGAGCTGCCCCGCCATCGTTTCTAATGTGGCTTTGGAACTCGCGGCCAGATTGTGGGTCGCACCTGGGTCGGCAGCCAGTTCATAGAGCTCTGGCTTGGGCGCCCGAATGTACAAATATTTGCCGGCGCGCCATGACTCCAGCGCGCTCCATCCGAAGGCTCGCTGAGGAAAATCGCTGACCGAGTACGTCGGCTGATCGGAGTTCGATTTCGCGATCCGCAGCAATGACTGTCCCTGCATCTGCGACGGGATAGGCACTCCAGCCAATTCCAATATCGTGGGGGCGATATCCACCAGGCTGGCGCGGGCCCTTATTCTTTTTCCCGCGTTTTGGTTTTGTGGCAGCTTTACCAGCATGGGAACATGGATGGTCTCATCGTAGAGAAATACGCCATGAGTTTCTTCTCTGTGCGCTCCCAGGCTCTCGCCATGATCGGAAACAATCACGATCAGCGCATCGTCATACAGCTTGCCGACCCGAAGCGCCGCCACCAATTTCCCGACCGCAGCATCTGCTGCCACGACGGCCGCATTGTACGAACCTGGCGGCGCAGCCCCGGGATCATTCAAGTGAACCCACAAGAAAAAGGGTCCCTGAGAGTTGCGAGTCAGCCAGGCGGCGCCGCGAGCCACGACCTGCGCCGCCGGACGCGCAATCGAATTGGGGTGGCTCGATGCCTGCCCGAAAGACTGAAATCCGGCGTCATAAGTTGAAAAGCCGCGATCGAAGCCGGGAGCGAACCCGTTTTTCGGATCCAGTGCGATCGACCCGACAAATGCGGCCGTGCGGTAGCCGCGTGCGTGGAGCAGATCGGGAATAAGCGGAAGAGTTGCAGCAAGCCTGCTTCCAAATTCGCTGGCGCGATTCGTTTGAGGATAAGTTCCAGAAAGAATTGTAGCGTGCGAGACTACCGTAAGCGGCGCCTGCGAGAAGGCCTGTTCAAAAACCATGCTCTGGCCAGCCAGGCTGTCCAGGTTCGGAGAAGTCTTCGTCTTAGCACCCAGAAACCCCATCCGGTCGCTGCGGGTCGAGCCCAGCGTGACGAGGACGATATCCGGCTTGCGGGCAGCCTGCGAGATGCTGGGGACAATCATCGCGAGGCTGAAAACAATATACAGAAATGTCTGGCAACACCGCCGAAGCATGGAACAAGTCTACCTCGCCAAAGAATGTGGGCGCGAGCGTCCCGCTCGTGCCGCAGCGGCAAAGGCGTGATCCTGAAGAGCCAACGACAGTGACGACCGTCCGCCCCCCGGCTCATGGGGCAGTGCGAAATTCTGCCTGGTCTTTCACGGGCAATCTAAGTTTGGGGTGACGCAGCGCTTTAGCGCGCTAAAGGAGCCAGCGCGGGCGGCTTCAGCCGCTGAGGTACCTCCGGGGCGTAAGCCCATCGCAAGAAGGTTCTATTGCAGGCCTTACGTGCCTGCTCCGCCCGTCGACAGACCACTGTCATGTAGTGCGTCTTAAAACTAACCACTACCCGCGCCACCTTTGCTTGACATCACGCTCCACCGAGGTGAGAATCACGGTCTACCTTGCGTTCCCGACGAATCCAGAAACTTGGCCTCTTTCTGCTGTTGTGCGCAGCCGTGCCGCTATTTTCCTGCCAGTCGCGAAAATGGCATGGCGGGCAGAAGCTCATCATCCTCGGCATCGACGGCATGGACCCCCAACTCCTGGAGCAGTTCATGGCCGAGGGCAAGATGCCGAATTTCTCGAATCTGGCTCAGAAGGGATCGTTTCGCTTCCTCACCACCAGCATCCCGCCACAGAGTCCTGTTGCCTGGTCGAACCTGATCACGGGAATGAACGCCGGCGGACACGGGATCTTTGATTTCATTCACCGTGCTCCCAAAACTCTGCAACCTTATTTTTCCGCGTCGCGGGTGGAGCCACCAAAGCACGGCATTCATCTTGGCAGCTGGGTGATCCCCCTGGGAGGCGGAAGCGCCGAACAGCTTCGGCAGGGAAAGAGTTTCTGGGAAACGCTGGACGACCACGGCGTGCCCAACCTGATATTCCGCATGCCATCGAATTTTCCCCCGGTGAAGGCGAAAGGGAACACTCTCTCCGGCATGGGCACACCGGATTTGCGCGGCAGCTACGGAACGTTCTCCTTTTACACCGACGACCCCATGACCGGCTCAGGCGCGGTTGAAGGCGGACAGATTATTCCGGTCGAGGTGAAAGATTCGCAGGTGGTCGCGAAGTTGATCGGGCCCGACAACAGCTTTCGCAAGGGATCTCCGCCGGCGCTCGAGCCTTTCACCGTCGCTGTCGATCCGCTGGAGCCAGTCGCCAGATTCACCGTGCAGGATGAGAAATTCGTGCTGCGCGAGGGCGAGTGGAGCGACTGGGTCCACGTACAGTTTCAACTGATTCCTTTTATCGGAAACGTGAAAGGCATCTGCCGCTTCTACTTCAAGCAGGCCCATCCGCGATTCCAGTTATATGTTTCGCCCATCAACATCGATCCGGCTGATCCTGCGCTGCCCATTTCCACTCCCAGGAGTTATTCCCGCGAACTGGCGGAAGAGGTAGGCGAGTTCTACACCCAGGGCATTTCCGAAGACACCAAGGCGCGCTCCGCCGGAGTGTTCGACGACAAAGAATATCTGCAGCAGTCGCGCACGGTGTTGGCCGAACATCGCCGGATTTTTGATGCCGAATTCCCTAAATTCCATTCCGGCCTGTTCTTCTTTTATTTCTCCAGTCTCGATCTGAATTCGCACATGCTTTGGCGCTTGATCGATCCGCAGCATCCGGAATTTGACGCCTCGCTCGCGGCCGAATACGGCGCGGCATTGCCGGAGTTTTATCGGCAGATCGACCAGGTGCTGGGTGAAGTACTGAAACGCGCGGACGATCGCACCACCGTCATCGTGCTGTCTGACCACGGCTTCGCCCCATACAAGCGTTCCTTCAATCTCAATACGTGGCTGCTCAACCACGGATACGTCACGCTGAAGCGCCAGCCCAGCCCCGATCAGAGCCAGGCATTCGCCAATGTGGACTGGGCTCGTACTCGCGCTTATGGACTTGGACTGAACGGCTTGTATCTGAATCTGCGCGGCCGCGAACGCGAAGGAGTTGTCGAACCCGGCGCGCAGGCCGATGCGCTACTGAAGCAGATCAAAGACGAACTGCTCGGGGTTCACGATCCAAAAAACAATCTGGCAGCGATTACGAGAGTGGATCGGGCCAGTGATGTCTATCAGGGGCCGCACGCGCAACAAGGCCCTGATCTCATCGTGGGCTACAATCGCGGCTATCGTGCCGGCTGGCAGACGATTCTGGGCAATTTCCCGGCGGACGTTTTCGAGGACAACAACAATCCATGGAGCGGCGATCACTGTATGGATTACACCCTCGTGCCGGGGGTGCTCCTGAGCAACCGGCCCATTGCTGCTCCCAGTCCCGCGTTGACCGATATTGCCCCCACTATCTTTGCGGAATTTGGAATCGAGAAGCCGGGCAGTATGATGGGACATTCGGTTTTTTAGTGTCATCGTGAGCAGAGCCAATCCATTCGCCTGCGAATGGATTGGAGAAGCCGAAGGATCCCTTGCATCGAAGTGCAGCGTCCGGAATAGAAACTTGTTCCGCGAGAGTCTGCCACGGAAAGCGTGCAGAGGTAGAGATCCTTCGACCACGCCCAGGATGACACGAACCAATTGGAGCCAGAGCAATGTCCTCGCAAAAAATAAAAATCGAAGGCGAACTGCTGGAAAAAGCGAAGAAATGCGCGGAAGCCTCCGGCTACGCGTCAGTCGACGAATTTGTCCTACACACCATCGAGAAAGAAATAAAACGCCTCTCGCCCGGCCAGGGCGGAACAACCGAATCCAGGGAGAAGGTCACGAAACGCCTGCAGGGCCTCGGCTACATTGAATAGCTCGCGGGTGGAGCAGTTCCCCGATTGAGTAGTTCGGGGCAGAGCAGTGCTCAGGTGGAGCAGCGTGAGGCTGGTAAAGCAGCGCGAGGCGAGTGGAGTGGCGCGAGAGCTGTAGAGCAGCGGGGCCGGTGAAACTGCGCGGAAGCGGGTGGGGCAAGCGCGGAAACGGGTGGAGCAGCGCTTCAGCGCTGCATCAAACCTTGGCACGATCGCGGCTTTATAGCCGCTGAGGTACCTGGACACTAACTCTCCGATCATCATGACCGCATCTTTCATCTCAGCCGGTTTCGCATCGTCAGACCAGTCGCCGCGCGACCCGCTCCTGCTCGTGCTGGCAATTTCGATTGTGATCGGGCTGCTGTTGGTGATTGTTTTTCGCTACACGTCCGATCAAAAAGCAATTGGCCGCGCCAAGGATCGTTTGAAAGCGCACCTGCTCGCCGTGCGCTTGTTCCAGGACCAGCTTCCGGTGGTCATGCGTGCCTACGGCCATATTCTCCGAGGAACGGGCAGCTACCTGCGACTTGCATTCACTCCGTTTCTGATCGCAATCCTGCCGATCACATTTCTGATCGTCCAGTTGGATCTTTATTTTGGCTGGATGCCGTTGCAACCCAATCAAACATTTCTGGTGGAAGCGCGAGTCGACGATCCCGCAGCAGCCAATGAAGTCGAACTACAATTGCCGCCGGAATTGGCCAGCACAGCCCCGGCAGTTCACATCCCGAATGACAAGGAAGTTGTATGGCGTGTTGCCGCGCAGCGTGAGGGGCAGTACGAAATTCACATTGTCGCCGCGGGTAAAACAGCCTCGAAGCAGGTAGTGGTTTCGCCCGGCTTGGCTCGTATTTCGCCGGTGCGATTGCGAGGAAATTTCTGGGAGCGGATGTTCGCTTCGGGGGAGCCCGCGCTGACGGGAAATAGCCCGATCCAGTCGATCACAATCACCTACCCGCCTCGCATCATCAATTTCGCGTGGATGGAGTGGAACTGGATCGTGCTGTTCTTTGTGGTCTCGCTGGTTGCCGGTTTCATTTTCAAGAGCGTGTTCGGAATTCAGGTATGAAGTTGACCTCCTTTCATAAGAAGCGATTCGGAATCGCCGCGGCGTTGGTCATCGCGTTGGTTCTGCTGTCCGCCACGCGCAGTGAGGCCTACGCCGGGCCGGGCGCGGGGTTTGCCGTCCTATCTTCTTTCTGGACGATCTTCGTCGCCTTCCTTTATTCCTTCTATGCGCTGGTCACATGGCCCATTCGCCAATTGCTGCGCCAGTTTCGCCGCCGCAAAGCGTACGGCAAGGCGCAGGTAAAACGGGTCGTTATCGTCGGCTTCGATGGCATGGATCCCGTCCTCGCAAACCGTTTTATGGACGAAGGCAAGCTGCCAAATCTCACCAGGCTTCGCGACGGTGGAACGTTTCGTCCGCTGCGCACGACATTCCCCGCGATCTCTCCCGTGGCGTGGTCCACCTTTCAGACCGGAGTGAATCCGGGCAAACATAATATTTACGATTTTCTGGCGCGCGACCTGAAGAACTACCTTCCTTATCTTTCCTCGGCACAAATCAGCGAGCCCAGGCGCCGCCTGCGCATCGGCAAATACTCGATACCTCTCGGCAAAGCTGAAATCAAGGGGTTGCGCAAGGGAACTCCTTTCTGGCACTGGCTGGGCAAGGCGGGAGTGTTCTGCTCGGTCATCCGTGTGCCCGCGACGTTTCCGCCGGAGAAATTTCCCGGCGTGCTGCTCTCCGGCATGTGCGTTCCCGATCTAAAGGGAAGCCAGGGCACGTTCTGTTTCTGCACCACGCAAACCGGCAGCGACAAATTTCGCGAAGGCGGCGTGCGCATTCCGGTCGAAAAAAATGGAGCTGGATTCCATTCCTACATTCCCGGTCCGGAGAACCCGCTGGGCACGGGCGGCGACCTGCGTGCCGATTTCAAAATTCGTCCCGACGCGCGACGCAACCAGGCGCGCATCGAAATCGATTCGGAAAACTTCATCCTCAGGGTCGGAGACTATTCCGAATGGGTTCCGGTGAAATTCAAAGCTGGCATGGGCTTTACCGCCCACGGCATCTGCCGCTTCTTCCTGAAGGAAATCTCGCCAGAGGTTGAAGTCTACGTCACCCCGGTGAACATCGATCCCGGACGTCCCGACCTGCCGATCTCCCATCCCGTCACCTACTCCATCTATCTTGCGAAGCTTTTCGGTCCTTACGCCACGCTTGGTCTCGCCGAAGATACCTGGGCGCTCAACGAAGACGTGCTCGACGACCAGGCATTTCTGGCGCAGTGTTATGGCAATCATCAGGATCGCGAGCGCATGTTTTTCGACGCGCTGGAAAAAACTCCACAAGGCTTGTGCGCCTGCGTTTTCGATACCACTGACCGCGTGCAGCACATGTTCTGGCGCTATCTCGACAAAGATCATCCCGCGGTAAGAGATTTGACCCAGGACCAGAAGCCGCGAGTCATTCAGGATCTCTACGACCGCATGGACGGCCTGATCGGCCGGGTCATGCAGCAGATTGACGATCAAACTCTACTGCTGGTGATTTCCGACCACGGCTTCAAATCGTTTGCACGCTGCATGAATCTGAACGCGTGGCTGCACCAGAACGGTTACCTGGCTTTGAAAGAAGGAAAGAGCGAAAGCGGCGACTGGTTCGAAGACGTGGATTGGTCCCGCACCCGAGCCTACACCATGGGCCTCAACGGTCTTTACCTGAACCTGAAAGGCCGCGAGCGCGAAGGCATCGTCGAAGCCGGAGCGGAAGCCGAGGCGTTAAAAGAAGAGCTGCGCGCCAAGCTCGATGGACTGGTCGATCCCGCATCGGGCGCGGTCGGCATCACCGGCATGTTCGACTGCGACGCCGTCTACGCCGGCCCCTACGTGGACAACGCGCCTGACCTGATCGTTGGCTACGGCGAAGGCTTCCGCGCCTCGTGGGATTCGGTGATGGGAAAAGTAACCGGCAAAATTTTCGAAGACAACCTCAAAGCCTGGAGCGGCGACCACTGCGTTGACCCGCGACTGGTTCCGGGCGTGCTGTTTTCCAATCGCAAAATAGCAATCGAAAAGCCCGCCATCGTGGACCTAGCGCCCACGATTCTGAAACTCTTTGGCCTGGAACTACCGTCGTACTTTGACGGCAAGCCCTGGGCGGTTGCCCCCGGTGTAGAGCGGGCGCCCTCGCCCGCGGCGGACACTTACCGCTCAAGCATCACGTCGAGTGCAAGTGGTGACACGCCGCGCCGAGACCCGGTGTGAAACGTCACTCCATCGAGGATTCGCAGCGACTGCCTCTCAGGCTGAAATCGCCTTCGTACAATCAGGGCAAAGCTTGTGAGTGACTTTCGCTTCGGAGTGCGATCTCACGTAGTACTCAAAGGGCTGCCAATCGCCTTTTTTGTCCTGAATTTTCTTGCATGACAGACAGATGGGCAGCAGTCCTTCCAGGGTGCGGATGTTTGCTATGGCTGCCCTGAGTTCCCGAAGCGCCAGGTCTTTCTCCGCTTCGGCTCGATCGCGGGCAGCCAGGGATGTGGCCAGCCGTTTCAGGTTGCGCCGCAGTTCAAGCTGCGCCTGCACCTGGCGGCCCAGGGCTCGCAGCGCTTCCAACTGCTCGGGGCTCAGCTTTCTCGCCACGCGGTCGATTACGCATAAAGTTCCCAGAGCATGGCCATCGCTCACCAAAGGCGCGCCAGCGTAGAAGCGGATTTTCGGTTCGGAAACTACCAGCGGATTCTCCGCATATCTTTCATCTTCGCTGGCGTCGGGCACGATGAAAACATCTGACTGGAGAATTGCCGAGGCGCAGAAAGCAATGTCGCGCGTGGTCTCCTTACCCGAGAAGCCGACGCTTGATTTGAACCATTGCCGGTCGGCGTCTATGAGGCTGATCAGGGCTATGGGGGTTTGGCAGACGCAGGACGCTAACAGGGTGAGATCGTCGAATGCCGCTTCCGGTTCGGTATCGAGAATCTCGTAACCGCGGAGCGCCGCCAGCCTCTGTGGCTCGTTAGCTGGTTTGGGAGGAATCATCTCTGGCCTCGGATTTCGCTGAGACACAGCGACTGTACTGCCATTTTGGGGAGAATTCAACCTGGGCGGGCTGGCTCGCAGGCTGCTTTTTCAGGTTAGGCGTCATTGCTGAGCTTGCGAGGCATCTTGCGCGGGGCGGATATGCACTCTGGCGGCACCTGTTGCGATGCGCGCAGGATCCTTCGGGACTAAAGTCCCTCAGGATGCCTTCATTTCAATTAAAGCCAAGTGGGGACTCATAGGCGAGATTCTCAGACTCCCGCTGACGCTGTGTGGGTCAGAGCGAGAGCGGCAACCCCGCTGGATTTGTTTACCTTCAGCAGCAGATCGGTAATGGTCTGATGGTCGGCGGGTTTCGAGAAGTAGTAGCCCTGGGCGAATCCGCAGTCGAGGCCTTTGAGCTGGTTTACCTGATCTTCAGTTTCGGTTCCTTCCGCAACCGTGACCATTCCCAGATTCTGGGCCAGCATAATGATGATGCGGACGATCTTGTCGCTGTCGACGTCGCTGTCCATGCGGGAGATGAAGGCGCGATCGATTTTCAGCGAATCGACGGGGAATTGCTGCAGGCGGCTGAGCGAAGAGTATCCGGTACCGAAATCATCCACGCTGAGGCGAACTCCGAGGGCCTTGAGTTCTGAAAGTACGGAGGCGGCTTTCTCCGGATCGCCCATCGCAATCGTTTCGGTGATCTCCAACTGCAAATGGTCGGGATCGATCCCGGTTTGCTTAAGGGTCTCTGCGATGCCTTTTGCCAGCGGCGGAAAGGCGAATTCCTTTGAGGTAATGTTCACACTCATGCTCAGCGGCGGGTCGGAGGGAAATTGAGTGTGCCACGATCGCAGTTGTTCGCAGGCCTCGCGCAGCAGCAGCCGGTTCATGGGAATAATCAATCCGGTCTCGTCGGCTACCGCGATAAACTCAGCCGGCGCCAGCAGGCGATCTCCGTGTTGCCATCGCGTGAGGGCCTCGAACCCGGTAATTCTTCCCGTCTTCAGGGAAATGATCGGTTGGTAGTGGGTTCTGAATTCTCCCAGTTCCAGGGCTTTGCGAAGCTCCGTCTCAAGTTCCAGACGCCGGACCGCGCCCTCGTGCATAGCGATGTCGAAGACTTCACAGCGCGCCTTTCCGGTTTGCTTGGCGCGATACATGGCAATGTTGGCGTCGCGCAGCAGATCTTCGGCGTGAGCGCAGTCGGCGGTGCTCAGGGCGATTCCAACGCTGGCGGTGACGACGATGTCGTAGCCATGTACCGAGAAGGGAACAGCCAGCCTGGCCTGCAGCCTTTCCGCCACCCGGATGCCGTCGCTGGCGTTGCGAATATCTTCGAGCAGCACCGTGTATTCGTCGCCGCCGATCCTGGCGAGCGTGTCATCCTTGGTGGCGGTGTTGAGCTGCGGGCGTGAAATCGTGTCTACTTCGCGCAAAGATGCGGTCAGGCGCTTGCCGATCTGTACCAGAACCTCATCTCCGACGACGTGGCCCAGGCTGTCGTTAAAGACCTTGAACTCGTCGACGTCGATGAACAGGACGGCAAATTTGTAATCCGGGTGTCGCTTGGAAAGTGTGAAGGCACGCTGCAATCGGTCGAGGAAAAGTGCCCGGTTGGGAAGGTCGGTCAGGCCGTCATGGAAGGCGTTGTGCGCCAGCAGCTCCTCGGCGCGTTTACGTTCACTGATGTCGCGATTGACGATTACCAGCTTTTCGGTTTTTCCTTTTTTGTCGCGCACTACGCTGGCAGTCGATTCAAGAATGCGCCAGGAACCGTTCTTGTGTTGAATCCGGTATTCCAGCCTTTGCCCCTCGCCCGTGGCCCGAGCCTTGCGGGCCGCCTCCAGAACGCGCGCGCGATCGTCAGGATGAACCTGCTCGATGGATGAAGTGGTCTGCAAATCTTCGGCTGAATATCCAAGGACGTGTTCATACGCGGGGCTGTTATAAATTCGCTGTCCCGTGCTGTCGACCACGGCAATCATGTCGGCGGCATTTTCAGTAATGAGCTGAAAAAGCTGGTCGCGCTCCGCCAGTTCGCGGCGGATTTTCTGCAATTGCAGATGCTGGTACAGCGTGTAGATGTCGAACAACAGAACGACGCAGGCCAGTCCGCGGACCCATTCCCTGAGGTCAGTCCAGTAGCTGCCCTCAGTTTGCGGGTGCAACTGAAAGAAAGTTAGCGAAACGATTCCGAAAGTGAGCACCAGAGTGACAACGACCGCGAGTCCCCACAACCACCATTCGCGGCCTTCAATCTGCCAGCCTTGAAGTGGAGTTTTGGCGGCCTTGTTCGGGATGCCGGTCGGTCTGACCGTCGGGGTTTCTGCGTGATTCATGCAGTCGGGGGCCTTTGCCCGTAATTAGGATTCTAGCCGCGGAAAACCGGGGGGAAAGTTACGGAAGTTTGACGGAAGTATGCTGGGGACTTGGGGTGGGGAAGGGCAGAGGCCCAGCCACGGTGAAGCGCGTCCCGGCAGATCGCGATGATGGTATCTGCTGCCGCAACACTTTCCCTGAAACTTGCGTCTAACGGGTTAGCGGAAGAGGTGTGTCCGGCCGCGGCAGGGGCTCGGTTTCAAACTGCACCGCCGTCATGCTGAGCTTGCGGAGCATCCGGCGCGGAGCGGATAGCCGGTTTGGCCGCGCCTGTTGCGATGCGCGCAGGATCCTTCGGGACTGAAGTCCCTCAGGATCACTTAGTTTCAGCTATTCACTTTTAAACTGAGGCACCACGCCGGCCGCCTGCGGGTTGGTACCGGCCTTGCCGGGAAGTATAATTAGAAGGTTGCACTCATCTCGGAGGAAGTCATTATGAATCAGCGCGCAAGCGCTCTTTGGGCACAGTTGAAGGCTAACCGTCCCGCCTACACACTTTCGATCCTGTTTACTCTAACCCTGGGCATTCTGATCGGCACGGTTATCTCTTATGGGGTCAAGGGGCAGGACAAGAAAGCATCCTCTCCCTCCGATGCGGCCATGCTGAGTGTGCCTTCGCCGCAGATGCTGTCGAACCAGTTTTCGCAGATTTCGAAACAGCTCGAGCCGAGCGTGGTTAACATCAACACCGAATCAACAATAAAGACCCCCAAGCGGCGTCGCGGCAGTCCGAATGACGATGATGGCAGTCCGTTCGATGATTTCTTCGACCGTTTTTTCGGCGGGCAGGGTGGTGGACAAGGTGGCCAAGGCGGTCCGGGTGGCCCCGGCGCTGGCGCAATCCGCGAGCGCTCTCTCGGTTCGGGCGTGATTGTCGATCCCAAAGGCTACATTGTCACCAACCGCCACGTGGTGGATAAGGCAGACCGCATTCGAGTGAAGCTGCAGGATGATCCCCCGGGCGTGCTGCATGAAGCCAAGGTTATCGGCTCGGATCAGGAAACTGACCTGGCGGTGATCAAGATCGAAAGCGACAAGGCTTTTCCTACCGCTAAGCTGGGCAATTCGGACAGCATGCAGGTGGGTGATTGGGTGCTCGCGGTTGGCAGTCCGTTCGGATTGCAGGAAACCGTTACCGCCGGAATCGTTTCCGCCAAGGGCCGCAATATCGTGCCCAACCGGCAGTTCCAGTCATTCATCCAGACCGATGCCGCCATCAATCCGGGAAACTCCGGTGGTCCGCTGGTGAATATGGCGGGTGAGGTGATCGGCATCAACACTGCGATCCTTACCGATACCAACGCTTATGCGGGCGTGGGATTCGCGCTGCCTTCGAACACCGTGGTGCAGGTTTACAACCAGCTGGTTGGACCGGAGCATCGCGTCGCTCGAGGCTCGATTGGCATCATGTTCAACGCGCAGGAGAATCCAGCGATCGCGCGAGTGTACGGAACCGGCTCAGGCGTTACGGTTTCGGATGTGACTCCGGGCAGTCCAGCGGAACAGGCTGGATTGAAAGTGGGCGACACCATCGTCTCTATCGACGGCAAGCCGGTGAAAAACGGCGATGAACTGGTGTCCGACATTGCAGGCCGCAAGCCGGGCTCGAAAATCGCGGTCGGGTTCATACGCAACAGCAAGAAGCAGGAATTGACGGCCACCGTGGCTGACCGGGCCAAGCTGTTTGCCGCCCGCCTTGGAGATGACGACGACGCCGGAGTCGAAACCGGACCCAAGGAGAGCAAGCTCGGGTTGAGCGTGCGCTCGCTGACCCAGGAGATGGCTGATCGCCTGGACGTTCCGGCCAACAAAGGCGTGATCGTGCAGGAAGTAAAGTCTGGGTCGTTCGGCGAAGATGTTGGCTTGACTCGGGGCGATATCATCCTCGAAATAAACAGGCAGACGGTTGACAGCGAGGAGCAGTTTACCCGGGTTTCGGGCACCCTGAAGACCGGCCAGGACGTGGTCTTCCTGGTCCGGCAGCGCGGTGCAGGACGCCAGGGGGGCACCATATTCCTTGCTGGCACTCTCCCGTAACCTATAGACGGGAAAGGATTGTTTGGCCTGGGCTGGGCAACCTTATATTGCTTAATCCCTGGCCAGTTTAGCCCCGGGCACCCCAAAGGGGCTGGACTAAAAGAAGCTGGTATTGGGTTCAGGGATGATTTACCCTGCCTGCTCGATCAGATTACTCTGGCTAGGTCGAGACATTGCGACTTGTAAGCTCCATTCCGGTAAAGGTGTTGAGCGCTGGGAGCGCCATGCTTCTGGTGTGCGGAATGGTGTTGGCCCAAGCCGGCCCGGGATCTTCCGGTGCGAGCCGGAACCAGTCAAAGGCCAGGCTTTTGACGGTGTCCTCCATATCCCACTCGAACTTTGCCAAGACCAGGAAGTTACGCAAAAAAGGGAAGCAGCGGGGCCAACAGAAGATCGATGCGGCCCGCGCCACCGAAATTCAGGAAGCGCTGATTCGGGAACATTATCTGGATGGAGCCGCCACCGGAGTATGGGACGCCAGGTCGCAAGCAGCGATGGTGAAGTTCCAGTCTGACAACGGCTGGCAGAGCAAGGTAGTCCCGGATTCCCGGGCACTGATCAAGCTAGGCCTGGGTCCGGACCACGAACACCTGCTGAATCCGGAAAGCGCGATGACTTCGCAACCGCAGCAACCCCACGTGTCGCCAATGCTTAATCAGTCGCCAGCCATGGTGACTCTGCCGAAGTAGAAGAGTGGACTTCAGACTCAGACTTCAGACTGTCAGACTTCAGACTTCAGACTTCAGACTTCAGACTTCAGACTTCAGACTTCAGGTTCTCTCCTTGCTGGATTGATGGGAGCATAGATGTTCTGTCATATTTCCAGGACTTACGTCCGAGGTCTGAAGTCCGACGCCCGACGCCGCTCTACCCTACTTCCCCTTCATCACCGGATCCGGATAGAACGGCAGTGGCTTGTCGCTGATGACGGCGCGGGGATTGTCATCCACGAGGGCGTGGGCGACTTCGTGACCGCAGAGTTTGGCGACTCGCTCGCGGGCTGCCGAGAGTGCGGGGACACGATGTTTGACGTCATGCGCGTCTGAAGCCAGGACGTGAACTGCATCCCGTTCCAGCAGCCACTCGGCGGCGCGCGCCACTTTGCTCCCCCACCCGCCGGTGACCGCCGAAGCAGTGACCTGTACTACGCAACCCTGGTCCACCCACTCCAGCACTCGCTGCTGGGTTTCCTGCAGGATGGGATTGCGCTCAGGATGCGTAATCACCGGAGTGATTCCAACGTCCGCCATCTTGGTGAAATAGTCGTTGATCTGTGTCGGAATGCTGTAGTTGCTCAACTCCACCAGGAGATAGTGAGTATCTTCGATGGTGAAGCGCTCGGGCGCGACCAGAACTTCCTGCAGGTTATCGTAGGAAAGATGAAAATCGCAGCCCAGGCTCAGGCGCGGAGTCTGGCCTGCCAGAACCCGAAGGTATTCGAGATTGCTGGCCAGATGCTGGCGGTTGTACTCGTAGCGTTCATTGGCGTGGGGCGTGGCCACGATGTGCTCAATGCCATCTTCCGCTGCCATGCGGCACATTTCGAGCGACATGTCCCATGATTTGGAGCCGTCGTCCACCTGCGGCAAGATGTGACAATGGATATCGATCACGTGGATTTCCACGAGGGAGGGTTGTGAGCTGATTTAAGCATTTTTCCGGGGAAAGAAAAAGTACAGGAGAGAGAATGCGTCCCGGTTTTCACACTTTGGTCATCGTCGTAAGCTGCCATGCCTGGTGACTCGATGCCTCCACCGCACCTGAATATCATTGTACCTGGGTGCCACATTTCTCGCGCTTCCTGCGAGGAGTGGGAGAGACTGTTTGAAACCTGATGGGGGGAATACGCTCCTGGTGGACAATGCGAGTTTCGTGCGGCCTTTCCCACTTCTCCTGAAAGATGCGAGAAATGGGGTCCCCTCGACCAATACCGGTACGGTATTTAGGCACCTTCGGGGTTTATGTTTTACATTTACTGGATTCCAGCGGAGGTGACTTGTGAGTGATCGAGGTAAGACTTCAGGTTCGAAGGCAGCCGGAACGGTGACGCTCGGCGAGTTGACGGTTCACCGGCTCGGCTATGGAGCGATGCGTCTTACCGGACCGGGAGTCTGGGGGCCGCCCCAAGACCACGCGGGCGCGCTCGCGGTGTTGCGGCGCGCGCTCGAGTTGGGAGTGAATTTCATCGACACCGCGGATTCCTATGGCCCTGATGTCAGCGAAGAGCTCATTGCAGAAGCCCTTTCGCCTTATCCCAAAGATCTGGTGATTGCGACCAAGGGCGGCTGGGTGCGTTCGGGGCCGGGATTCTGGGGACACAATGCCACCCCGGAACATTTGCGCAAAGCGGTGGAGGGCAGTTTGAAGAGGCTGCGCCGGGAGCGCATCGATCTTTATCAACTGCATATTCCCGATCCGATTGTTTCTCTGGAGTCCTCGGTGGGAACTCTTGCCGAGCTGCAGTCTGAGGGGAAGATTCGCCTGATTGGACTGTCGAATGTGACGCAGGAGCATATTGAACGGGCTCGCAAAGTGGTGCCGATCGTTTCCGTGCAGAACCGTTACAGCTTCGCGGACCGCGAGTGGGATTACGTGGTGGAATACTGCGAGCGAAACGGAATTGTGTTTATTCCCTGGTTCCCGCTGGGCGCCGGCAAAGCCGCGCAACAGGCGGTTCAGCGAGTTGCAGACGCGCATGGCGCGAAGCCAATGCAAGTCGCGCTGGCGTGGCTGCTGCAACGTTCTCCACTAATGCTGCCGATTCCGGGAACCTCTTCAGTCGAGCACTTGGAAGAGAACATGCTCGCTGGATCGTTGCGCTTGAGCGAGGAAGAATTTGCGGAGCTGGAAGAAGTCCCGGAGCTGGCATTTTCCAGATAAATGTGGGCGCGAACGTCCCTCTCGTGCGGTAGCGGCAAGAACGCCAGCGCACAGGTTCAGTCAGGCGAGCTTAGGTGTCCCGAGGCTCAGGTCACATGAGGCCCAGGTCACGCGAGCCTTAGGTCACACGCGCCAACCCGCGCGAGCCACGTCATTCAGGCCCACGTCAGCTCCACGTCATTCACGTTCACGTCACACACGCTCCCGCACGAGCGTGGACGCTTGCGCCCACATTTTCTTATTTGCCCATGGTCAGGACGACCCGGAAGCGGGCCCGGCCGCTGATCATCTGATCGTAGGCTTCCGCGACTTTCTCCAGCGGATAACGTTCGATCATGGGGCGGACGCCGCTCAGCGAGCTGAACTGCAGCGTGTCCTCGGAATCCTTGGCCGTACCGGAGGGCCATCCTCGAACCGTTCGGCGGGCAAAGATGAGTTGCAGCGGCGTGATGGTGAGAGGTTCAGGGCCGGCGCCGACGATGACCAGCTTTCCGTCCGGACCGAGGCCATCAACCAGTTCTGAGATGGCTTTGGAATCGGGCGCGGTGGCGAGAATCACTCGCGCGCCGCCGAGGGACTGCAACACTCCGACCGCCCCGGTCGTCGCGGTATCAATGTAATGATGAGCCCCGAGTTTCCTGGCCAACGCCTCTTTGTCGCCTCCGCCGCGGCCAATCGCCACCGTGCGAAAACCCATCTGGCGCGCGTATTGAATGCCCAGGTGACCCAGGCCGCCGATACCCTGCACCGCCACCAGATCTCCGGCCGTGGCTCCGGCATGGCGCATGGAATTAAACACGGTGATGCCCGCACAGAGTAGCGGTGCGGCTTCGTCTGCCGGAAGTTCGTCGGGCATGGCCGCAACCGCTTCGGCGGGAATTACTACATATTCCGCGTAGCCGCCGTCGTAGCTGATGCCGGTGATTTTCTCAGACTTGCACAGGATGAAATGGCCGCGACGGCAGGGGTCGCAGGTAAAACAGTGCCCGCCGTGCCAGCCGACGCCCACTCGCTGGCCGGGCTTCCATTGCGTGACGTCAGCCCCTGCCTTGTCGATGAGGCCGGCAATTTCATGGCCGGGAACTCGCGGGTATTGCAATCCGGGGAATCCCGACTGCTTTACGATGGCGTCGCTGTGGCAGATGCCGCAGGCTTCCACCTTGATCCGTACCTGGGCGCGGCCCGGCTCCGGGATTGGGCGCTCTACTACTTCAAAGTTTCCACCGGGTTTGCTGACTTGTGCGACTTTCATGATCTTTGTCCTCTGGATTTGGGAGAAAACATGGTTTGGGAATAAGAGCAGACGACCGTTACGCGATTATAGATGGGAGAAGGGATGTGGAAGTTGCAGAAATGGCTGAGTCGTTGAGGCGTGACATTAGTTGGACTGGTGGCGAATTCCTGAAGGCGACGGGCGCTATTTTTTCGAAAGCGCCCTTTTGGAACGCGACCTTTTGGTGACATCTTCCGTAAGGAAAGAACCGGCCTCTCTCGCTTCTGCACGAGCGGGATGCTCGCGCCCACATTGGCTACTTATATCTCTCGGCCATGAACTCGGTGATCGATTGGTAGGCTTTGGTGAGCGTGGGTTCGTCGGGCAGAAAGACGATTCGGAAGTGCCGGCTGCCGGGTTTCTGGCCGAAACCGGATCCGTGAACTACCAGAACATGCTTCTGGCGGCACAATTCTTTGACGAAGACGTCGTCGCCTTCGTTAATTTCCACGCTGGGGAAGGCGTAGAACGCGCCGCGGGGAGAAACACAGCTCATCCGGGGTGTTGAATTGCACCATTGCACGGTAAGGTCGCGACGCGCGCGCAGCTTGGCGCGGGTTTCCACGAGATGGTCCTGTGAACCATCCAGCGCGGCTTGGATGGCGTACTGTTCGGGATGATTGGCGCACAGGCGGGCGCGCAGCAGACGGTGGATGCCTTCGACATATGGCTTCACCGCATTGGCGTCGCCGCTGACGATGCCCCAGCCGATGCGCCAGCCGGGGCAAAGGTAGTTCTTGGACAGCCCGCCGAAAGTTACCACCGGGACATCCGGCGCGACCGACGCGATTGAAATTTGTTCGCCTTTTCCACCGTCATCCAATATCAGCTTGTCGTAAATTTCATCGGCGAAGATCACCAGGCTGTTGCGCCGCGCCAGCTCGGCCAGCCGTTCCAGCATGCGGCGGGAACAGAGCGCCCCGGTGGGATTGTTGGGATTGATCAGCACGATGGCGCGGGTACGCGAATTGATCTTTCGCTGCACATCGATCAGGTCGGGCTGCCAGGCATCGTCTTCGTTCAGATCGTAAGCCACTACAGGAATGCCCAGCTTGCAAAGCACCGCCGAATAGAGCGGGTAGTCGGGGCTCGGAGTCAGAATGGTTTCGCCGGGATTCACCAGAGCGGTGAGACAGATGTCGACCGCTTCGCTGGCTCCGGAGGTCACGAAGACGTCCTGCACCGTGGTAATTCCCTTGCGAGCAGCTTCACTGCGAATGGATTCAAGCGCTTCAGGAATTCCCGGAGACGGGGCGTAGCCATTCTTGTTGTCGCGCATGGCCTTGTAGACCGCTTCGATCAGGTGCGGCGGCGTCTGGAAATCGAAGATATTGGGATCGCCGACATTGAGTGACAGGACTTTATGGCCCTGCTTCGTGACTTCGTCAGCCACCGAGGCCAGATCGCGGATGGCGTAACGGACGTTGTCGAGTCGCTGGGCGGCTGGAACTTCGCGGATTTGGGCGCTGGGCATGATTTGAGTCTGTTTAAGCAAAAGCTTTTAACCGCAAAGATCGCAAAGAACTGCGGCAAGGACGCAGAGAAAATCCTGCTCACGTGCAGCACTCCGTAAGGCCATCGACCAGGGGCGAACGACCAACGACGAATTAATCAACTCTATCGATCTGCGCTTTCTGCAAACGATCCGAATAATCCACGTAGATCGCCTTCCACTCGGTGTAGAAGTCAATTGCGCCCATGCCGCCTTCGCGATGGCCGTTGCCCGTGGCTTTCACTCCGCCGAAGGGCAGGTGGACTTCCGCGCCAATCGTCGGCGCGTTGATGTAGGTGATGCCGGCGTGCAGGTCGCGCATGGCGACGAAGGCGCGGTTCACGTCCTTGGTGTAAAGCGCGGACGACAGTCCGTATTCGATCCCGTTGGCAATGGCGATGGCGTCTTCCAGATCTTCACACGGAATGATGGATACGACCGGGCCGAAGATTTCTTCCTGGGCGATGCGCATCTTGGGATCGACGTCCACGAACACCGTCGGTTCCATGAAGTAGCCGTACTGGTACTCGCCGCTTTCCAGGCGATTGCCGCCGCACTTCAATTTCGCGCCTTCAGACTTGCCGATTTCAACGTAACTGAGATCGGTCTTCAGCTGGGATTCGTTGACCGCCGGGCCCATCTCGGTGTTCTCGTCCAGCCCATTGCCGACTCTTAGCCGCCTGGCGCGCTCAACGTACCGCTCCACGAACTCGGCATAAATGCCCTTCTGCACGATGATGCGGCTGGTCGCGGTGCAGCGCTGACCGGTGGTGCCGAAGCCTCCCCAGATACCGCCTTCGATGGCGAGGTCGAGGTTGGCGTCATCCAGCACGATCATCGGATTCTTGCCGCCCAATTCCAGCGAGCAGTGTTTGAAACTCTTGGCCGCGGTAGTTCCTACGGTTCGTCCCACCGCGGTGGAGCCGGTCAGGGAGATGGCTTTGACATCGGGATGCTCGGTGAGCGGGGCGCCGACGTCGGAACCGAATCCGGTCACGATGTTGATCACGCCGTTGGGCACGCCGGCGTCAGACAAAGTTCGCACCAGGTTGAAGGTCGAGAGCGGAGTGTCCTGGGCTGGCTTGATCACGCAGGTGTTGCCGCAGACGATGGCGGGGAGAATCTTCCATGACGGAATGGCCATGGGAAAGTTCCAGGGCGTGATCATGCCGCAGACGCCGATAGGAGAGCGCACGGCCATGGCGAACTTGTTGGGCAATTCGGACGGCGTCGTGGGACCGAACAGGCGACGGCCTTCGCCGGCGAAGTAGTAGGCGGTGTCGATGGCTTCCTGGGTGTCGCCGCGGGTCTCCTTCAGAATCTTGCCCATCTCGCGGGTCATGTCGCGGGAATACTCTTCCTTGCGCTCCAGCAGCATCTCGGCGGCGCGGAACATGATCTCGGCGCGGCGCGGGGCGGGCACCAGACGCCATTTGGCGAAGGCGTGGCTGGCAGCTTCAACGGCGGCGTCGACATCGGCTTTAGCTGACTTCTGGAACAGGCCGACCACGTCGCGGGTATCGGCTGGATTGCGATTTTCGAAGGTCTCGCCGGTCGAGGATTCTACCCACTCGCCGTCGATAAAGTTCTTGTAAATCTTGCTCTTGGTGCTGTTTCCAATGATGGCCGGACTCGCCAGAGTATCGGTTGCCATACGTGCCTCCTGAATTATTGCCGGAATATCTATGCTACAGGTGGGCGTGAAAGGCGGCAAGGGAGGGCGGATGTCGGTGGTGGCTGAATCTGATTTGGCATTATGCATGGCGTCATGCTTCGCCAGAATCACCGTGACGACTGATCCCTGGAACATGTATTTCAAATCGAGGAACTACTTTTGGGGGAACAAACTGGGCGCGGCCCCAGCACGAGCGGGACTCTCGCGCCCACCGTTTTAGCACTACCGGACATGCCCGCTGGGGGTGTGACCCAAGGTAATCACCCCCTGCCCTGCCAGTTATCCTTGTGATACTCTCGCAAATATCTCATATTCTTTGGGTTTGGGTAGTTTCTGGTGCCCTTCGTGTCTTCGAGCAGCAAGCCGGGAATCCACGTAGCGTGGAAGACAGTCACCTATCGCAGCGTGGCCCTGGGAGTGTTGTTTATTGCGGTCGTGCTGTTTGTGGGGATGAATTTTGCCTTCCCTCAATTTACGCAAAAGAGCGTCAAGTCGGTTACCAACCTGGGCGGCCGGTTGCTGGAAATGGTGGCCGGGGCGGGAGGAACCGCCAAGGCTGGTGCGGGAAATTCGCAGCAGGCTCACATCACGGCTCTCGACGGAACCGTACGGGTCAAAAAGGCCAGCAGCAATAGCTGGTTGACTGCCGACTACAACGTCCCGCTGGAAAAAGGCGACGTGGTGCAGACCGGGTCCGAGGGCATGGCCAAGATCGTCTTCAACGACGGCACCAATTACACGGTAAAACAGGATTCGCTGATCGTGATCGAGGAAAATTCGGCCAACGACCAGCAGCAGACCAACGTGGCAGTGGCGGTCAGCACGGGCACGGTGGATCTTTCGACCGCGACCTACGTTCAGGGATCGAAGTCGCAGGTGACAGTTGCGGGAGCGACCGCCTCACTGGCTCCGGACAGCGCGGCCATGGTGCGTAACGATCCCAAGGCCGACCAGCACGAGATTTTGGTGAAGAAAGGATCTGGCGAAATCACCCGCAACGGCGAAACCGTCCATCTGGCGGATTGGGAAAAAGTGGCTTTTCAATCGCAATCGCCGCGCATGGCCAAGGTGAAAGAGATCGGGCCACCCACGCCGATTTCCCCGGCCAACATGATGCCGATCTTTTCTTCCGGTGAGACCAAGCCGGTGGAGTTTTCCTGGACGCAGATGGCAAACGCGGTGGGATACCGGCTGCGTATTTCGCGGAATCCGTACTTCTCTTCGACCATCGTGGATCGCAAGGTGAACACGGCCGATGTGATTGTGTCGGGACTGAACGAGGGAGCCTATTACTGGGTGGTGCAATCCTACGACGCTGAATGAGAAGGAGTCGCTCGAGAGCCAGAAAAATCGGTTTACCATCATTCCCAAGGGAAAAAGCTCGGCAGCCATCAACCTGGAAGTAGATCCATTTACCCAGCACGGCCACGTCATTGAGCTGACTGGAAAGACCGAAGCCGGGGCGAGAGTCATGGTGAATGGAAGAGAAGTGCCGGTGGTGGGCATGGATGGCAGTTTTCACTACTTCATGCCTCCGCTGCCGCAGGGAGAGAGCGTGATCACGATTACGGCGCAGAATTCCAAAGGCGGCGTGAACACGTTGCAGAAGAAAATCGTAATTCAGTAAAAGCCAGCATCGGGAGAAATTCCCGAGGTGCCGGGACTTTGGTTTGACGGCGAAACGGGGTTCTTCCCATAGAATTATGGACACGGCCCCCATCCGCACGGAAGCAACCGGGCACAGCCCGGAAATGACAGCGGTCTGAGAGAGCTAAATCGCGTATGTCATCAAACGGATTCCATTCTTCGACGCGCCTGCACAATCTGCGATCGCTGTTCAGCATTTTCTCCAGCGATCTCGCCATTGACCTGGGGACCGCCAACACGCTGGTGTACGCGCGTGGCAAGGGCATCGTGGTAAACGAGCCCTCCATCGTGGCCATCAATAAGAACACCGGCGAAGTCGAAGCCGTGGGCAAGGAAGCCAAAGAGATGCTGGGCCGCACGCCCGGCAACATCGTGGCCATCAAGCCCATGAAAGACGGCGTGATCGCCGACTTTAAGGTCACCGAGAAGATGCTCAACTACTTCATCCAGAAAGCGCACAACCGCAAGATGCTGGTGCATCCGCGCATTGTGATCGGCGTGCCTTCGGAAATTACCCAGGTGGAAAAGCGCGCGGTCATGGACTCCGCCTATCGCGCCAAGGCCAGCGAAGTGTACCTGGTGGAACAGGCCATGGTGGCCGCCATCGGCGCCGGACTGCCGATCACCGAACCCAGCGGAAATATGGTCGTGGATATCGGCGGCGGCACTACCGACATCGCCGTGATTTCGCTCAGCGGCATCGTTTATTCCCGTTCCGTGCGCATGGCCGGCAACCAGATGGACGAAGCGGTGATGAACTATCTCAAGCGCAAGTACAACCTGCTGGTCGGCGAACGCACCGCCGAACAGATCAAGATGGAAATTGGTTCGGCCTATCCGCTGGAGAAGCCACTGACCATGGAAATCAAGGGCCGCAACCTGATCGAAGGCGTGCCCAAGACCATTACCGTGGACGACAGCGAAATCCGTGAAGCCTTGAGCGAATGCGTTTCGACGATCATGAATGCGGTGCGCGTGGCCCTGGAGCGGACGCCTCCGGAACTTTCGGCCGACATCAGCGACCGCGGAATTGTGCTGACTGGTGGCGGAGCTCTGCTGAAGAATCTCGACAAACGTATTCGCGAAGAAACCGGGTTGCCGGTTTCAATCGCCGACGATCCGCTGTGCAGCGTGGTGCTGGGTACGGGCAAGATGCTCAGCGACTTCAAGCTGCTGCGTAAGATTTCGATCGAATAGCGGTGAAGCAGTTTTCAGGTTACCCGGTGTCCGGTTTCCAGTTCCTTTCTGCCAGGCTCGCCGCATAAGACAACAGGAACCGGGCGCGGTCGCGTCTTCGAAACTGAAAACCGGAAACCCGAACCGGTAATTCCATGGAAACTCTCATCAGCCGCTACCGCAACGTAACCATCCTCGCGGTAATGCTGTTTCTGCAAGTTCTCGGATTGGCAGTTCAAGTCAAACGGGGCGGGGGCGGCGAGTCGACGCGGCTGATCCGATCCTGGACAGTGGGCGCGATCGCGCCCCTGGAAAAGGCGATTATCTGGGCTCAGGGCGGGTCAGGCAATCTCTGGAACAACTATGTCTACTTGCGGGGAGTTCGTCAGGAAAATCGCGATCTGAAGTTCGAAATCGAGCGCCTGCGGCTGGAACAGGTGCGCCTCTCGGACGATGCGCAGCAAGCGCGCCGGCTGCAGTCGCTGTTGGGTTTCAAGGAACAGTACATTGCGAAAACCGTGGCCGCACAGGTGATCGGTTCGAGCGGCAGTGAGCAATCGCGCTCCATCTATATCGACAAGGGGACCGGTGACGGCATCGAGAAGGACATGCCGGTGATCACCGCCGATGGAGTTGTGGGAAAGGTTCTGCGGACGTTTCACTCCACGTCGCAGGTATTGCTGATTAACGACCAGAGCAGCGGTGTTGGCGGGATTCTGGACCGATCCCGGCTGCAGGGAGTGGTTAAAGGAACCTCGACGGGTGATCTGCTTCTGGAAAATGTGATGACCGACGAATCGGTGGGACCGGGGGAGCGTGTGGTGACCAGCGGTGGCGACCAGATATTCCCCAAAGGTCTTACGGTGGGCACGGTAATGAAGGTGTCACCTGGCGCCGATCTGTTTCTCAACATACGGCTCAAGCCGGCGGCCAGCATGAACCGGTTGGAAGAAGTTCTGGTGATCACAAAAAAAGAGGACCGCGCCCCGTCGCTCGCCGAAGCCGGCCGGGTGAGGGCAGTGGATATTTTGACCCAGCGGCTGCCGTCGGTGCCGGATAAGCCTGCGGGGGGAACGGCGGGGGGAACTGCAGGAGCCGCGGCAGGAAACACGACTGCGCCAGCTGCGGGAAATGCTTCAAGCGGTCCTTCGGCGGGTACTCCTTCGACGATGACTCCTTCCACCAGCAGTCCGGCGAGTACGCGAGCGATAAAGCCGGCCACGCCGGCGGACACGGCTCCGGCGCCGAAAAAAGCGCCAGCACAGCCGGCCGCCAACCCGCCGCAGGTGAAGCTGAAGCCAGGGGCATCGGGAGACCAACCTCACTAGCGTGCCCATCACCTACACATCGCAGGAGCAAGTTGAGGTTTACCGGTTCAACCCGCCGGTGGCGATCGGCGTTCCCTTGGTTGCGCTCTTTCTACAAGCCTTCCTGCCTTCGCGCCTGCACTTCTTTGCCTTCTTCGACCTGCCTCTGCTGGTGGTGATTTTTTTTGCCGTGGCGCGGCGAAGCCCGATTTCGGGTCTGCTCACCGGATCGCTGATCGGCCTGCTGCAGGACTCGCTTACGCACCAGCCCATTGGGATTTATGGCATCGCGAAAACAGTCGTAGGGTATGGCGCGTCGTCGCTGGGCGCGAAGCTGGACGTAGACAACGTCGGCGCCCGTTTTCTGGTCACCCTCTTCTTCTATGTGATCCACCAGATTGTGTACGTCACGGTTGCCCGTGGCCTGGTGAAATTAACCGTCGACCTGAACTGGGGGCACGAAATAGGCGCCGCCCTGCTCAACGCCGCGACGGCGGCGGTGTTGTTTACCCTTCTGGACCGGTTTAAGCAGAGAGCCTAAATCGGACGTCGGACCTCAGACCTCAAACCTTTTTGGATCCATGGGATCGCAGCGTCAAGGGCCCTGTCCGGCCTGAGTTCGAGGCCTGAAGTCCCGACGCGTCTAAAAGCTGACGACCGAAGTCCGAGGTCTGAGGTCTGAAGTTGGTGCCCTTCCGTCACTGAAAGCGCAATACTCTCCGGCAAGTCGACGGATTACAATGAGCTTAACTTCCCTTGAAAGGATTTAGCCGGGGTTCGAGCTTCGGGACTGTCGCCCGAGGTCCGAGGCCCGACGCCCGCTCTCGTGTTTGGCCGCGATGAAAAAGTCTCGAGCTTCCGCCTTACCGGGGTGCAGTACTTCATCCTCGGCATTTTCCTGGTGCTCGCTTACGGACTGTGGCGACTGCAGGTGGTGTCGAGCGAGTTCTATTCGGCGCTGGCGGAGAAGAACAAAACTCGTGAAGTTCCAATTCTGGCTCCGCGCGGCAAGATTCTCGATCGCGATGGACGCGAAATTGTCACCAACTATCCTTCGTTTACCGCCTTGCTGCTGCGCGATTCGACTCGCGACCTCTCGGTAGATGCCGACATGATCGCGCAGGGACTGCACCTTGATCCCAGGGAAGTCCGGGAGCGCCTGCACAAGTTTGCCGGAACGCCGCAGTATCAGCCTATTTACCTCAAGGAAGACATTACCCAGGACGAGCTGGCCTTTATCCGGGCGCACCGCAACGAACTGCCGGAACTCGACACCATCATGGCGCATCGCCGCCTGTATCCGCGCAACGGTTTCATGGCCCACTTGATCGGCTATGTGGGAGAGGTCAGCGAGAAGATGCTGAACCAGGCGCGCTGGGAGCTCTATAACCCCGGCGACGTCGTGGGCCGGTCCGGGGTGGAACTCGAATATAACGCGATCCTGATGGGCAAAAACGGCTCCCGCCAGGTACTGGTGAACAGCAAAGGCAAGGAAGTCGGCGAGCTGGATGAAAAGCCCGCAGTTCCGGGAAAGCAACTTAAGCTCACCATCGATATCGACTTGCAGATCGCGGCGGAACAGGCTCTGAATGGAAGGAACGGCGCCATTGTGGCGATGGACCCGCGAACCGGCGAGATACTCGCGATGGTCAGCCGCCCCACCTACAATCCCAACGATTTTGCGGTGCGGATTTCCAACGATGAATGGATGAAGCTGGTCAACGATGCGGATCATCCGCTCCTGAACAAAGCCATCCAGGCTCAGCTCGCTCCCGGTTCCGTGTTCAAGATCATTATGGCCACCGCCGGTTTGCAGGAAGGCATCGCGCAGAACATGAAGGTGAACTGCAGCGGGGGAGCATCGTTCTACGGACGCTATTTCAAATGCTGGGTGGTGGCCGAGCACCGCACGCACGGCATCACCGACCTGACCAAGGCCATTTATCAGTCCTGCGATGTGTTCTTCTATACCCTGGCAGAGAAGCTGGGCATCGAGCGCATCGCTAAATATGCCATGGCGTTTGGCCTGGGTCAGAAGACGGGCATCGATCTGCCGCAGGAAGTCAGCGGCTTAATGCCATCGGAAGAATGGAAGATTCGTAATTTCAAGCAAAAGTGGTATGCGGGCGAGACGATTTCGGTAGGCATCGGACAGGGCGCGGTGGCGGCAACGCCGATCCAGTTGGCACGGGCGATTGGAGCGATTGCCAGCGGAGGACTGCTGGTGCGGCCACACGTCACCGATCCAAGGGATTTACCGCCGGGGATCGTGCCCGCCTCGGATGTTCCAGATCAAGTGCGAGTTCCGATCGATCCCGGCAACTGGGAGACGATCACCGACGCCATGGCCGGGGTGGTAAATCCGGGTGGCACGGCAGCGCTTTCTCATCTGCAGGGAATTGACTTCGCCGGAAAAACAGGCAGCGCCCAGACCATCAGCAATGCCCTGAAAGCCAAGATGGGTGCAGCGGGAAAGGCGAACTTCAAGGACAACGGATGGTTTGCCGGGGTCGAACCGCGGCGCAATCCCGAGATCGTGGTTTGCACGTTGCTGGAGGAGGGCGAGCACGGTTACCTGGCAGCCCGGACGGCAGCCCAGGTGATCAAGGCATACGTGGACAAGAAGAATCGCCAGGGAGTCAAGGTGGCGGGTGAATCGTCCAAGAGTGTGGAAATTGGAGCGGTTTGGAGCATGCCGGATTCGAGTCTGCAAGGCGGACGGTTGCAACTGGATCTGTCCAGGACCCGCGTACCCCTGGCTGCGGCAGCGCCAGGTTTGCAGTAGCGGTTTTTGGCAGCGCGGTGCCGGGTTGAGCAGTGGCGGTCTGACGAGGGAGATGCGAGTGTTGTTGAGGGAATAGGGGGTCTTTTCGACTCCGCATGGCCGCTCGCCCGCGAGCGATCACGCTCCACTCAAGACGACAGAACAGGAGATCACACGAGTAACTACTGAACCAGGAACGACTGGCGACGAAGACCGACGACTGAAGACCGACGACCAAGGACCAACGACCAACGACTAAAGCCCATGTCCCGCTATATCTCATTCCGCGATTTCGACTGGCTGCTCTTCATCTTTGTCCTGATGATTTGCGGGCTGGGCGTGATGGAAATCCACAGCGCGACCCTGCACACCAAGTTTGCCGGGGCGCATGTCCGGCAGGTCTATTGGATTACCGGGGGCGTCATCGGCATGTTTCTGGTCAGCCTGGTGAACTACCAGAAGTTGCTGGACCGGGTGCATTGGTTCTACATCGCGGCCATCGTTTCGCTGATGTCAGTGATGCTTTTCGGGCAGAAATATCTGGGCGCCCGGCGCTGGATCAAGATGCCCGGCGGGAGCCACTTTCAGCCGTCGGAGTGGGTGAAGCTGATCTTGATTCTGGCTGTGGCCAAGTACTTTGCTGACTTGCATCAAAGGGAGCTTTCGTGGCCGGATTTTGCCAAAGCCGGCGCTATCGTGATCGTTCCCATGCTGATGGTGCTGCGCCAGCCTGACCTGGGAACCAGCCTGACTTACCTGCCCATCGCGGTCATGGGCCTGTTTCTGGGGGGAGTTCGCTTTAAACAGGCTGCCATCGTGACTCTGGGGGCAGCTTTGCTGCTGCCGCTGGCATGGCATACGCTCAAGCCTTATCAACGGGATCGCCTTACCAGCTTTATGCACCCTGAGGCCGACAGCCAGGGTTCGGGATACCAGGTAAACCAGTCTTTGATCGCGGTGGGTTCCGGGGGAGTGTGGGGGAACTCGGAGGGTTCGCAAACCCACCTGGCGTTTTTGCCAGTCCCACAAACGGACTTTATCTTTGCTGCTTTCGCCGAAGAGCACGGATTTGTGGGTGCGCTGGCGGTATTGCTGCTATACTTTATAGTGCTGATGAGGTTGACCCAGAACGCGCAAACGGCGCCCGACCGCGCTGGCACGTTCGTGGTAATGGGTGTGGTGGCTGTTCTTACCTTCCACATTCTGGTTAATGTCGGCATGGTAGTCGGCTTTATGCCGGTTACCGGAATACCCCTGCCGTTGATGAGTTATGGCGGGTCTTCTGTCCTGTTTATATTTCTGGCGTTGGGCATCGTGATGAATGTCCGCATGCGCCGGTTCGTGAATTGAAGCAGACAGAGGAAGGGCTGGGGAAGTAGCCGCGCTTGCCATCCGCGGCAGAAAACAAGATTAATTACGATCGCCCTCGCGTAAAGAGGGCACACACCGGCTAGAAAAGCAGTTCAAGGCCGGGCAGGATTAAGCAACGCGCAGCCAGGCCGGTAACGGCCCCCTCAAAGTTGAGAGAGCGGTCACAAACCTGGCAAGCGCAAATGCGATAAGTGCAAAAGATTCCTAATCTTACGCAACGGATTCGACCACGGGGAGAAACCCGGGGCCCAGGCTGTCCCTCGTTCAGGGCGGCTATCGCAGAGCTTAATCCTCCCAGTCTTCTTCTGCCTTCCATCCGGTGATCCCGGGGCCGCCTGACGGCCTGGGACCGGAGTTCGCATGACGAAAGAATTGTTTGTGTCTTCCACTCCTCACGAAACCAAAGTGGGGATGGTCGAAGACGATCTGCTCGCGGAAATCTACCTCGAACGCGAAAATGAATACACCCTGGCAGGTTCCATCTACAAAGGACGCGTAACCCGCGTGCTTCCTGGAATGCAATCGGCCTTTGTCGACATCGGCCTGGAACGCGATGCGTTCCTCTACGTCTCTGATTTCATGGAGTTGGAAGACTCCGAGGATCTGGACGACGTTCCTACCAACCGCCCCGCGCCGGAACGATATCAGGCGCAGCCGCAGTCACAGCCGCAAGCTCAAACTGGCGACGGGGTTCTGCCGGCGGAATCGCCGGTCCACGAAATGGGCGAGGGTGCAGCTGCCGAGCAGCCCGAGCAGCGCGAGGGGTCAGCTCCGGTCGAACGCGATAACCGTGATGGCATGCGTGGACGCCGCCGGCGCCGCGGGCGCCGCGGGGAGCGCTTTCCGGAATCAAAATTTGCCCGTCCTGGAACCGAGACTCCGCGGGAAGCTCCGCGCACCGATCTTCCCGAAAGCACTGAGAGAGCCGAACGCCAGGGTCGGCCCGAGCGTTCAGGGCGGCCGGAACGTAGCGACCGGTTCGAGCGCACCGACAGGAATGAAAGGCCAGATCGATCCGATCGAGCTGAACGCTCCGAGTACGGGCCGCCGCCGGGCTACCAGCCCATCATTTTGCCGGGAGAGTCGATATCCAAATATCAGAGGATGGCGCAGAACAAACCCGCGTCCTTCGGTTCGGGCGCTTCGGGTTCTGGTGCCGGAAGCGCGGGCGCTGCGACTGAAAAGAGAAGGTTCGCTCCTGCCAGCGATCAGCCAGCTCCACCGCTTTCCGAGATTTTCGCCACCGATGAACCCCTGTTCGCCGACTCAGCCCAGGCGCCGCCGAAGAATTATGAAGAACCTGTGGCGGCCACTCGCGAACCAGCGAGGGATGCCGAGGCGTCCGAATGGGACCGCCAGCAGAAGCGCCTGCACGAGATGAATGTGGCTGCGGTGTTCGGTCGCGAGGATACGGTCACCGAAGAAACAGCGGAAGAAGAGGAAGATGACGTCGATGTCGAAGAACCCGTAGTCGCAAAAACCGACGCGCATGACGTGGACGGAAACCGCGCGGATCTTTCCTCACACACGACGCACACCGAGCCGGCAGCCGTGGCGCCCGTGGTGGCGGCGGGAACCCTGGAAGAAGAAGAGATCGAAGAGGAAGAAGCTGACCTGGCACACTACGTCGAAGATCTCGAAGAGGACGCAGCTTTCGAGGAGCTTGAAGAAGAGACGCACGCAGCCGGTGAACATGAGCATCCGGTGCAGGAAATCGCTGCCTCGGCGGAAGTCACCGGAGTGGACCAGGTGCCGTTTTCCGCGGACGCGATTTCTTCGGAAGAAGTTGATGTAGCGGCGGCGGACGAAGTCGACGAAGAAGCGGAAGACGAGGCCGAGCTCGATCAGGCCCAGGCAGAGGCGGAAGCGGCGCTGGCTGCGGAAGCCAGCGGGGTTGGAATGACGGAGGCTCGGGCTGAAGTTCGAGCTCCCGCGGGCACGGCTGGCTACACGCAGCGCGCCCCACGTCCCGGTTACGATCGGCGTCCGCAGCGCGGTGGCCGACGCGGCGGTGGCGGCGGCCGGGGACGTCCGCGGCGCAACGAGCAGCAGAATATGCCGCTAATCACTGACCTGCTGAAAGAAGGCCAGGAAATTCTGGTCCAGATTGCCAAGGAACCGATTGGGAAGAAGGGCGCGCGCATCACCAGCCACATTGCGCTGCCGGGCCGCTTCCTGGTCTACATGCCGACGGTGAATCACACCGGTGTATCGCGCAAGATCGCATCCGAAGAAGAACGCCAGCGCCTGAAACGAATCATTCAAAGCGAGCGCGAAAACGGCCACGGCGGATTCATCGTGCGTACGGCGGCGATGAATGCGGCCGAAGAAGACCTGCGCGCGGATATCCGCTTCCTGAAGGGGCTGTGGGCCGAGATCAAGAGCCGGGCGGACGCCGGTAAGGGGCCGACGCTTATCTATCACGATCTGAACGTGGTCGAGCGCGTGCTGCGAGACCAGGTTACCTCTGACTTCTCCGCCATCTGGGTCGACAGTGACGAGGAATACGAACGCATCCTGCGTTTTGCGAATCGCTTCCAACCCGCGCTGGTCAAGCGCGTCAAGCTTTACACCAAGGAAACCCCGCTCTACGAGCAGTTCGGTCTGAGCGAGGAGATCAACAAAGCACTCAAGTCAAAAGTCTGGCTGAAGAGCGGCGGATACATTGTCATCAATCAAACCGAAGCGCTGGTTGCGATTGATGTGAACACCGGAAAGTACGTGGGCAAGACCACACGCCTCGAAGACACCATCGTCAAGACCAACGTGGACGCTATCAAGGAAATCGTGCGCCAGATCCGGCTGCGCGATCTGGGCGGCATCATCATCATCGATTTCATCGATATGGACGAGCGCCGCAACCGCCAGAAAGTGATGCAGGCGCTGGAAGAGGCTTTGCGCAGCGACCGGGCGCCATCCAAGGTTTTGCAGTTTAACGACTTTGGACTGGTGGCCATTACCCGCAAGCGGGTGAAGCAGTCGCTGGAGCGCACTATCGGTTCGCCTTGCCCGTATTGCCAGTCAACGGGCTTCGTGAAATCGGTGACCACGGTGTGCAACGAGATCTATCTGGAGATGCGCAAGATCGCGAAGCACCTGGAGCACGCGGATGTGATGCTGCGGGTGAATCCCGATGTGGCCAAGGCGCTCAAGCTCAACAACGGCAAGGCGCTGATCGAGATGGAAGAGATGACCAAGAAGACCGTGATCGTGAAGAGCGATCCGGCCTTGCACCAGGAGCAGTTTGATATTAACTGAGATTCTGGCCGCTGGCTTCTGGCTAACTACGAATAAGAGACGGGCGTCCGTTCCCGTCTCTTTTGTTTTTGATCAGGGATCGTAAAACCCTTAAACCACGAAGGCCACAAAGGTACACGAAGGAAGCAGGATTAAGCGCTTCGTGAAACCTGGTGTCCTTCGTGGTTTATGGTTTGTGCTTTGGTTTGCTTGGCGATACTGCGTCTTTAGAACGCAATTTCAGTTTGCCTTCAGGAATTCCACGAGGAGTAGGCATTCCTTTGAGTTTCATTCTGGACAACCGGGCCAGATCGGGAAGAGTAACCATGTTCCACTTCTGGACTGGGCAACTCGTACGCCTGGCACCCAATCAAACAGACAGGTCTGAAATCCGGACAGGAGGGCTGCTTGAAACTACAAACCATAAAGAAGGCTGCAGTATCGGCAGTGATGACGATGGCTCTGAGTACGGCAACGTTCGTAGCCGTTCCCCAGGCGTATGCGGACGACCATGCAAGGTGCCAGAGCCAGATTGAGAAGGCGGAGTCAAAACTGGATCAGGCGATTCGCAGACACGGCGAACGCAGCCGGCAGGCGGATCAGCGGCGGCGGGACTTGAATGCCGAGCGCGAACGCTGCTTCAGCAGGTATCACGGATGGTGGGATGGCCGTGACCACCGCTGGCACGACGATCGCGACTGGGATCATCACTAAATCGCAGTAGTGAATGCTGGCCTCCGCGTTGAACCTGGGGGCCTTTTCCTTTGTCAGCCGGAAGCACATCATAAGCAGGAGAGGAATGCATGGGTCCTTCACTTCGCTTACATTTTCTGCTTGGCAGAAAACGCAAACTCCGTTCAGGATGACAGAGGTTTGTGGATGTCGTTTATCAGCGTTGTCATCCTGAGGAGGGAAGCCTTTCGCTGAGCGAAAGGCTTTCGACGAAGGACCTGTGCACTTCCGGCTGACAGGTCGCGGGCGAAGCGTTAGCTCTTGCGGCCGGCAATCATGAGTCCCGCTCCCACTACCAGCATCACTGCACTGATGGCGGGTGAAACTTTCTCGCTGCTATGGGTCTGTACGCCCACGCTGACGTCGCCCGCTTTGATGCCATGGTTTTCAGAGTGTGGAAGCGCGACGAAAAACGACAGAATTCCCAGGACTACAACTGCAAGCCCCACCACGAATAAAGCTTTCATTGGAAGCCTCCTGATTGAAGCCTGACTGGACGGACTTAATTCCGTCGAACGAGCTTCAGATGCGCACAGCAGCAAAAGGATGCTTACAGCTCTGATCTGAGACTTATTTGCAGCAAGGTGCCTGTCCGATCCACGCGAGATGCTTCGCAAGCTCAGCATGACGCCTTGTCTTGAGCTAAAGAAAGAGAACTAGTTAGCGAAGTCCAGCGCAAACTCAACCAGGGTGCGCAATGCAATTCCGGATGGACCTTTGGCGATCCAGGGTTTCTGTTCTTCGGTCCATGCGGTTCCGGCGATATCGAGATGGAGCCAGGGGACGTCTTCGGCGAACTCTTTCAGAAACATCGCCGCCGTGATGGCACCGCCGTAGCGCCCGCCGGAGTTCACGATATCGGCAATGTTCGATCGGATGATCTCTTTGTATTCGTCATCGAGAGGCATCCGCCACATTTTTTCTCCGGCTGTGGTCAGCGCGTTGCTGAAGCGCTCGTACATCTTTTCATCGTTGCCGAACACGCCGGCGTTAATTGAACCGAGCGCGACGACGACCGCGCCGGTGAGCGTGGCAGCATCGATCAAATGAGTGCAGCCGAGCTGGCGCGCGTAGTAAAGCCCGTCAGCCAATACCAGGCGACCCTCGGCGTCGGTGTTGATAATCTCGATGGACTTGCCGGACATCGCAATCTGCACGTCGCCCGGTTTTTGCGCCTTGCCTGACGGCATATTCTCAGTGGCGCAAACGATGGCGGTGATTTTCACTTTCGGTTTCAGTATCGCGATGGCGCGCATGGCGCCGATCATGGTGGCGCCGCCGGCCATGTCGTACTTCATTTTTTCCATGCCGTCGGCGGGCTTGATGGAAATGCCGCCGGTATCGAATGTGATGCCTTTACCCACCAGTCCCAGCACCGGCTTCTCCGATGCGCCTGCGGGTTCGTAGCGCATGACGATCAGCGCGGGCGGTTCATCCGAACCCTGGGCTACGCTCCAGAAAGCTCCCATCTTCAGTTCCTTAATCTTGTCGGCTCCGAAGACTTCGCATTTGAGTCCGACGTCGGCCGCCATTTTTTTGGCGCGGTCGGCCAGGATGGTCGGCGTCATGCGGTTCGAGGGTTCGTTGACCAGGTCGCGAACGAAGTTCTGCGATTCGCCAATGACGCGGGCTTCGTCCAGCGCCGCTTGTAGGCTGGCCTGGTCGCCGCGAGCGACGACGGTGAGCGTGTCAATCTTCTGATCCTTGCGATCGCTCTTGTAGTAGTCGGGATCGAAGTTGCCGACAAATGCGCCTTCCACGATGGCTTTGACCGCGTCGTCAGCTTTCAGGCCGGACTCAGGCGCCAGAAACGCGAAGCTGCGCAGGCCTTTCGATTTAAGGGTGCGCACGGCAGCGCCGGCAAGCCTGCGCAATTCGAATCTGGGATCGGCTTTTAGTTTGCCGCCCCCCAGGAGCAATAGCCGCTTCGCCTTCAGTTTCGCGGGATTGTGCACCAGCGTAGTCTCGAAAGTCCTGCCCGTAACTTCGCCTCCCGCGATCACGTCGGCTGCGGCGCTCTTCACGGCAGCGTCGGAGGTTTCGATGGAGACCTGGGGCGCTGGTTGTGTCTTGCCGCTGAACTTTTCAGTCCTGTCGAGAACGATGGCGACCAGACATTCGGTTTCAACTTCCGCAGGATTGGAGAAGGAAAGATTGGTTTTCATGATTGTGTGTGATTCCAGTATCGTCGGCGGGAAGGGAATTAGGCAAGAGGGCGAACGGTTATTAAAACACCACATTAAGGCCAACATCAGAACACCACGATGGTGATTCCCAGGTTCCGCTTCCCGAGGTCCTGATCTTTCTTCAACTCCGGATTAGCGTTGATGAGAGCCCACACTCGCTCATCGGATTTCGCCCAGTCTTCTCCGAAAATGCAGATACGAATCTCGCCTCCAGCCGCCAGCTCGGTTAGATGCTTCTGCACCGCAATTCGAATGTCACCGCCGGCGCCGCTGGAACCGTAACCGTGGATCAACTTCAGGACCCCATTCTGAGTCTGGCGGGAGAGCGCGAGTTCGCGGTCAAGATGTTGTAAGGCTTGGGCGACGGCAGGCATGCCGACTTTAAGGTTTACGGTTTTGATGAGTCGGCTCCAGTCAGTGTTTGTGTTCCGCTTGCCACAACGTGTTCAGCAGGCCACAGGCCGCCAGCTGCTTGCTTCTCTAACCTGCGCCTTATCAGTGGCTTTTGCAATGGTGGCCTCCGTGCGATTCATCTAGCCGGGCATGGACCCAGGAGGAATATATGACGCAACTTAATTTGTCGGGCAGGCAGTCAAGTGACACGAAGAGGAACTCGGCTACAGAAGCTACAGAGGCGAAAGACGAATCCATCAAGAATCAAACCGTGGGAGCGCTGGGAGCGCTCGCCATGTTTGCGGCGGTGATCGTCATTGGAAGCTGCTCGCGAAGCAGCAAGCCCGTGGCGTTACAGCAGACCATTCAACCCATGGCGCCGGTGTCGGCGCCCGCCACGGCAGTTGCGGCGCCCGCTCCGGCACCGGTCGCGGTGAAGGCGAAAGCTAAGACGAAGAGGCGGCCGGCTACGACCGTTTCGTACGTCAATCCTGAGTACGGTGTCTCGTTCAGTTTTCCACGCCAGTTCAGCCTGAAGTCAGGCGACGCGGCGCAGTTGAGCTGGGGCGATCTGGGGCCATTTCAGATGGACTTCGTTCATCCCGGTGGCGTGACTCTGGCTGGAGTAACGTTGCCCGGCAACTCCTATCCGGGGACGGATTTCAAGTCGGCGTTCGTGAACCTCAGCGTGAATCCGCGCATGACGGCGGAAGCCTGCACACAGTTCGTGTTTCCGGAAGTGAAGGGTGGAACCGAGACGTCCCCGCCAAATGCTGGCGAGGCAAATGGGAAAGCCGCGGCCGCACAAGTCAAAGTTGGCGCCGTTGAATTCAGCGAAGTTGAAAATTCAACGACAGCCGCGACCAGGCAGACTAACGCAAAGTACTATCACGCTTTCAGCAATGGAGCCTGCTACGAGTTCGCCCTCGGCCTTGGAACGGAAACCGATGGAAGTGCGAAAGGGATCACGCCCGTGGACCGGCAGGAGGTTTTTGCCAAGCTGGAAAAGATCCTGGCCACGGTAAAACTTCAGCCTGCCGCCGCACCAGGGACCGAAACGGCGACTCCGTCGGCCAGAACCGTTGCTCCGGATGCATCCTCAATTACTACGAACGGGACCACCAACACTCCGAATGGAGGCAGCAATACTCCCGAGCAGAGCACGCTCGACCGCAATTACTAGCTGCGGTTTCTTCCCGCAAAGCTGCACCGGGCTGCCTTACGGCAGTCCGGTTCCTGTTTTTTCTAACCAGAACTACCTCTGCACGGAGTCTGCTTCAGGCGGCTGGTAAGTCTTGAAGCCGGCGCGCTGCATACCCTGGATGGCTTCGCGGTTCTTCATGAAGGTGTTCCATATAAAGCCGCTGCGGGCGTTTTCCGCCATCAACAATGTAATTCCGGTGTCGATGGCGATCACGTCATTGTCGTACCAGCCTTTCAGCGGATTGAAAGCATTCACGAATCCGTACGTACTCCAGGCCTGCGGATAATGGGTCCGGATGTTACGCAGGACACGCATTACAGGTTGCGGTAGAAATGGAACAGATCCGCCGGCGGCGCTGGGAACGACTGTCCCATCAATCGGGCCCATCGCGGGCGGTCCTCCCCACACCACGTAGCCCCGGTCCGAGTCAGAGGCGGTGATGCCCCAGAGGTCGTCGCTGTAGTCGGGGAACTGTGTTGCCAGTTCGATACAGAAGCGGCGGTGCACGTCGGTGGCGATGGCGGAGTTCTGAAAGTAATCCGCGTAGCGGTCCCGCTTGCCGCGGAAATCAAAAAAGGCCTGGGAGTATTGGTGCACAAACAGCGGAGCGAACGATCCGATGTAACGCAGGCCGTCGTACTCAAAAATATTCCGCTTCCATGCGTCCCAGGCTTCGGCCTTAAGAGGGTGCGAAGTGGATCCCATGCCCAGCAGATACATCATCATCAACTCGCTGTAGTAGTCCCAGCGATAGGGGAGGAAGCCGGCTTCCGGCAGCCAGCCGTGGGGCAGCAGGGTGGTGTCTTCGGAAAGCCAGGTCCAGTCCACTCGATCGAAGATGTCGCGGCACAACTGGCGGATTTCAGAATTCTCGAAGTGCTGCCGGCAGCACAGAATTCCGCACAGCAGGATGGCAGTGTCAACCGAAGAAATCTCCGAATCCCAGATTCGTTCGCCGGTGTTGACGTTGGCGAAGTGATAGAAGAATCCGCGATGATGCGGCAAGGTCCTCCAAAGAAAGCGCAAAGTGTTCAGCACGCGAGTGCGCGCTTCGTTGAGCGAAATGAATCCGCGCTTTTCTCCAATGCAGAGGGCTGAGAGGCCAAAGCCGGTCGCCGCCGTGCTGGCCACCACAGCATTGTCGGTGGTTGCCCGGCGGGCATTGCATCGGTCTTTGACCAGGCCGGTCTGCGGGTTAGCCTGCTCCCAGAAATAGCAGATGGTAAGCCTTTCCAGTTCATCCAGAAACTGGTCATCGTCCGGCGAAAGAACAGTCTTGACGGGCGGAGGGGCAGGGCGTGTGTGCTGCTCCGGCGTGGGTGACAGCGGATCAGGCAGGTACGAAGCGAATCCCGACTTCGCCAATGGCAGGCAAATGCCGAGGCTGGCCATTTGCCGCAGGAGTTCCCGGCGGGAACGGCTGGCCGGTCCGGGCCTCCCGTTTTTTACTCTCACGCCGTCGTCCTCACGAAATCGTCCACCTCACAAATTTAAACGATCCTGGCCCGGTAATGGCCACCCAGGGGGAACGAGGGTAACAGGAATGGTTACACCGGTTGAGCCTAAAGGCCTTGACGAAAGCAAGGGCGAGACTAAAAATCTGGTCTGCAGCTGCCGTCGTAGAATGTCGAGAGGGCGCCAGTCGACGGTCCCGCGATAAGGACTGGGACGGGCGGGCGAACGAGATGTTGGACTGGACGAAGTTGGGGTGAGCGAAAACACGAGGTTGGGGTGAGCGAAAACAAGATGAGCGGCAGGCGGAAGCTGGTGATCTGGGGCATTGGCGTGTTCGTGACCCTGGCGGTCGTCGTGGGAGTAATCGCTAGCCGTCCGCGCACACGGCCCCTGTCGCTTGCGGGCGCCGTGATGCGGCGCGATGCCGATCCCAAGAAAGAACTTCCCCTTGCGGATGTTGAAGTCTCAGCACTTTCCAATAGCTCAGTAATTGGTAACGGCAAGTCAGACGCGTCCGGTTCTTTCACCATCGTGTTGCGAACCCGTCTTTGGATCGGCCGGCCTGTCACTTTGCGATTCAAACACGCCGATTATCAGCAGCTCGACTTGCATGATTTCATCGGCGACAAACTTTACCTCGCCAAGATGATTCCGACGACTCCTGACACCAGTGTGGCAAAGCGTTCCGAAGTCATCGTATCCGGCATTCAGGTGAGGTATTCGATCAAGACCACGACTACAGCCAACGTCGGCAGCGCCGTTCAAGCCTTCGAGGTTGCGAACATGGGCAACATGCCGTGCGCCAAGCGACCTCCATGCTCGCCCGATGGAAAATGGAAAGCTGCGATGGGCTCGAAGACTCTGGACGCCGGCGAGAACAATGAATTCCGCAACGCCCGAACCTCGTGCATTGCCGGTCCCTGCCCCTTTACCAAGGTCGAAGACGAAGATATTTCGCCGAATGGCCGCATGCTTACCGTGTCGGCACGCAACTGGTCCGATACCGCCACTTTCCTCGTGGAAGCGGAAGTGGTTCATCCCATGGTGAGCGACATGGTGCGGACTTCTTATCCGGTGACGTTCGGACAGGCGCTGAACTTCACCATGCCGGCGGCCGCCGAAGGAGTGACGATTCAAGCCGAGGTTAGTGGCGAGGCGGTCATCTATCCTCTCGGGCCGAATCTCTATCTGAGCTGGGCCGATTGCAACGCCCGCGTTAACAAGGATCAGACGAAGGTCTATCGCTGCGAACTCAAGCCCGGGTACAGATTCCCGTGAGAATGCATGTCACGACTTTCATTATTGCGTTGTTGGTTAGGCATCCTTCTGCTTTTGTGCTACGACGCCGCTAAAGTCCCGACTCAGGCGACTTCCACGCCCCAATTCAAGGCAGCCGCCAACCTGGTCCGGGTCATGGTTGTTGTGCGCGACCTTCGCGGCACTGCGCGTGCACCGTGCAAGCCAGGGCGGGATACTTTGCCCGATAGGGCCAGGTTTGAGTGGCGCCGGCGTCCCGCCGGCTGTCGGGCATCTTGCCCGGGCGATTCCGCCGTTTTCCAGCCGATCGAAATTAAATGTTCTGCAAGTCAAGTGTCCACCCGTGTCGCTTTTTGCCCCGCGCCTCACCGATTCCGTAAACTTCTCACATGCCTGGCTCCAGCGACCCAGTCCTGAAGGTACCGATCCTCGAAAGCGAGCGCCTCAAGCTCAGAGGTTATCGCCTTGAGGACTTCTCACACTGTGCCGCCATGTGGGGAGACTCGGAGGTAGCGCGATACATCGGCGGCAAGCCGCTTAGCGAAGAAGAGTCCTGGACGAAGTTCCTGCGCTATGCTGGCCACTGGTCGCTGCTGGGCTTCGGCTACTGGGTGGTCGAGGAAAGGGCTACGGGAGATTTTGTGGGAGAGATCGGTTTTGCGGACTACAAGCGGGACCTGGTGCCATCGCTGAAAGGCATCCCGGAAATCGGGTGGGTTCTTGCGTCACACACGCATGGCAGAGGCTTTGCCACAGAGGCGGTTCGCGCGGCCGTCGCCTGGGGCGATGTCCATTTTGCGCAGGCCAAAACTGCCTGCATTATCGATCCCGAGAATCTTGCATCCATTCGGGTCGCCGAAAAATGTGGATACCGGGAATTCCAGCGCGCGACATACAAGGGACATCCCGTAATAATGTTTTTTCGTGAACCAAACACCGAACCCGTCTCTTTGATAAGTTAACGGAGAGTTAGCTCCGCCCCATGTCAAAACCAAGTCGCAACAAGGCTGCTTTCCCACTCAGCGAAACCGCCTTTCCGGTCAAGCGCAAAACCGTCCCGCACGAGTTCGTGCTCGACGCGATCGCCTCCCTCCAGCCCGAGACGCGGCTAATGTTTGGCTGCCTTGCAGTCTATGTGCAGGACAGGATTGTCCTGATTCTTCGCGACAAGCGCGATCCAGCGGCGGACAACGGCGTGTGGCTCGCAACCAGCGAGGAACATCACCGGAGTTTGCGGCGGGAATTTCCTAATATGCGCTCCATTCAGGTGTTCGGAAAGCCAGTGACGGGCTGGCAGGTCCTTCCGGCCGACGCACCGGATTTCGAGGAAGCCGCGCTGCATGCGTGTGATCTCGTGCTCGCAAACGATCCTCGTATTGGCAAAATACCGCGAGCCCGGCGCGCCTCGAAATTGACGACCAATAAGAGGACGAAAAAATCGGCGAAGCCAACCCAACCATCGAGAAAAACTCGCTCGATGCCGTAAGAAGCGAATGGCTCGATGGTTGAGAACCTTAATCCTCCAGTGCAGGGAGCAAAATTCCTGCGTGGGGACAGCCGCCCCCGGGCTGTCGAGGCGAGCAAAGCTCGCCGGTTTTTCCGGGTTTTATTCACGGTAAGCGAAATCGCATTAGTACGGAGCTGCAAAGAACCTGCGGCGCACAGCGCCGCCTGACAGGCGGGGCGGCTGTCTCCACGTTACCTCAGGCAAAAAAAGCTCGCCAGTTCGTCGGGGTCTTATTCACGGTAAGCGAGACTGCATTAGTACGGACCTGCAAGGAGCCCGCGGCGCAAGCGCCGCCCGACCGCCTGCTGTCTCCACGGGGCCACAGGTGAATCCCGCTATCGCACCGTTTACTATGACGTAGCCGATGACCGCCTCGTCCTCTCTCACCGTTCGCTCCACCCTTCGCCGCTGGTGGAGGGAAGGCTTGGCGCGCGATGGTTTCCGGCAGACAGTTCGGAATCTTGCCAACCATTTATGGGAATTCCTGCGCGGGTCGACGCCGGCGCAAAAGCGGCAGCGTTATGGCGACGCCGACTATGACTGGGATCACCGAGTGAATACCACCAGCGCGACGGTGAGCTGGCGGGACCGCCTGCTGGGAGAGTTCCACTCCGCGTATCAGCCCACCGAACCAGCGCTCTTCCGAGGAATGATGGAATCCATGTCGAGTCTGGAAATCGAATTTCAGGACTTCACCTTCATCGATGTGGGATCGGGCAAGGGGCGTGTGCTATTGATGGCGGCTGACTACCCTTTTCGTCGTATCCTGGGGATAGAACTTCTCGCCGACCTGCATCGGGTGGCGCAGGCAAACATTCAAGTCTACGAAGCCGAGTCGCAGCGCTGCTTTGACGTGGAATCGGCGGCCGCTGACGCTCGTGGATTTGTTTTCCCGCTCGAGCCGATGATTCTTTACCTGTTCAATCCGCTGCCGGAAGCTGCCTTGATCGAGATGATGTCGAACCTCGAGCGCTCTCTGCTCGAAAGACCGCGAACCGTGTACGTGCTTTACCACAACCCTTTGCTGGAACACGTGCTGGACCGCCAGTCTCAGTTTCAGAAAGTTGGGGGCAGCCACCAGTACTCAATATTTCGAACCCGTGTGTAGCAGGCAGATCTTTTCCAATCGGGTCAACTGAGGAAACATTTCTCTACTCGGGATATATTTGAAGTCGAAATATCCTCTCGATAAAAAAATCAACCATGCATCCGCCGCGCAGACTAATTTCGCCAGGCGTCCTGCTATCGATTCTGTTGTTGACCCGAAACCTGCCCGCGCAGAGCCCCAGTGCTGACCTTGTTCTGCTGCATGGCCACATTCTCACGGTTGACGCCAGGGACTCGATAGCCGAAGCGATCGCCATCCGCGGCGGTATCATCGTGAAAGTCGGCACTGACACCGAGGTTCTGGATTTTGCGGGTAAAGCTCCGGGCATCCGCGTCATCGACCTTCACGGACATACCGCCACGCCCGGCCTTATCGATACCCATGCCCACATTGCCGAAGGCGGCGTCAAAGAGCTCTATGGCGTCAAGCTTTCGGACGCCACTTCAGTGGCTGAAATCGTCGCGCGTGTGAAAGCCAGGCTCGCCGTTGTTAAGCCCGGCGAGTGGGTCGTCGGCTCCGGCTGGGACGAAGGCAAGCTCGCTGAACACCGTTACATCACCGCCGCCGATCTTGACGCCGTCGCCCCCGACAATCCCGTCTGGCTCGCGCATACCACCGGGCATTACGGAGTCGCCAACTCCCTTGCTCTCAAGCTGGCCCATGTCAATGTCGCCACGGCGGATCCCAACGCCGGCACGATCGATCGAGGTCTCAACGGTAGCCCCACGGGCGTCCTCAAAGAAGATTCCGCAATGGAGCTGGTTACGGACCTCATTCCACCGACCACACTGGAGCAGATGCGCCAGGGGATCCTTTACGCGCAGCAGGTTCTGCACAGCGAGGGCATGACCGCCATCAAAGACCCCGACATCGGCCAGATCCACTGGGATGCTTACAAATCCCTCCTCGACGATGGCCAACTGAAGGAGCGCATCTGCGTCCTGTGGCATGCCGGTTCGACTGTGGACTCCGCTCGCAAGGCGCTGGCTGAGATGAACGCCGTTCCCCGCCTGCCCGCTAATCTCGGCGGCGATCGGCTGCTTTCCTGCGGCGCCAAAATCTACATGGATGGTTCCGGCGGCGCCCGTACCGGCTGGGTTTATGACGACTGGTTGCGCGATGGCAAGACTCCAGACGTTACCAGTTCAGGCGCGGGCAATCGCGGTTACCCGCAGACTGATCCCGCTGTGTATCGGGAAATGGTCCGACTTTTTCACCAGAAGGGCGTCCCGGTCGGAACTCATGCCGTTGGCGACCGCGCCATGGACTGGGTCGTCGACACTTATGCCCTCGTCGAGCAGGAGCAGCCTCACCCCGGCCTGCGCCACAGCATTATCCACGCCAACCTGCCCACTCCGCACGCTCTGGATGTGATGGCCGATCTGCAGAGAAAATACGACGCCGGCTATCCGGAAATGCAGCCGGGGTTTCTCTGGTGGATCGGCGATATTTACGCTGCCAGCTATGGGCCCGGACGCGGCCAGCACCTTGAACCCTTGAACAGCCTCCGCTCGCGCGGCATCCTCTGGTCCGGTGGGTCTGATTATTTTGTCACCCCGCTTGCCGCCCGCTATGGCCTCTGGGCTTCCACGGCGCGGCAGACGGCTAAAGGTACATACGGACTCAATCCTTTTGGGATGGGAGAGTCGGTCGACATTCACACTGCGCTCCGCAGCTATACAGTCTGGGGCTCGCGCCAGATATTCCTGGAAAACAAGATTGGCACGCTCGAGGTGGGTAAAAGGGCCGACATCTCGATCTGGGACCGAGACCTTTACGCCGTCCACACAGATGAGATTAAAGACCTGAAATGCCTGATGACGCTGCTCGATGGGGAAGTCGTTTACACCGCGCCGGACTCGCCGGTTACAACATCAGTTCGCTGACTTAGTGGCAAAGCTCTTGTCTAGCGCCCCTTGTGGGAGCGAGCGATGGCTTCCCGGGCTTCGCTGTCGGCAGTCCGGCGGCGTTCGGTTTCACGCTTATCCCACAATTGTTTGCCCTTGGCCAGGGCGAGCTCGACCTTCACCCGACCGTTCTTGAAGTACATTCGCGTGGGAATGAGGGTGAGCCCTTTCTGCTGCGTTTTGCCGATGAGCTTCCGAATCTCCTCTTTGTGGACCAGGAGCTTACGAGTCCGCAGCGGGGCATGATTAAAGATGTTGCCGTGATCATAAGGTCCGATGTGGCAGTTCAGCAGCCAAAGCTCTCCGTCCTTGAGCAACCCGTAGGAGTCCTTGAGGTTAGTTTGTCCGGCGCGGACGGATTTGACTTCGGTCCCGGTCAGGGCGACGCCAGTTTCGAATTTCTCCAGCAGAAAGTAGTTATGGGAGGCAATCCGGTTTACGGCGGCATCGCGATGGCCGGCCGCGGTAGGGTCGCGGCGGGGATTTTTCTCGGCGTTCGGCTTGGTCTGATGTGCGGGCTGGCGCGCCATGGCAGTAAATAGCTTATCGCACATGAGACAAATGTGGGCGCGAGCGTCCCGCTCGTGCGGGGAGTGACTGAGGCCACGCGGGGACAGGGGCCCTCGGCTGTCTGATCGACCGCAGCTCGACTGCTTTGCAGGGAGTCGGAAAGGGAAACAGGGAGAGGAAGAAACAGCGGAGATGTAGAAACAAGGAGATGTAGAAACAAGGAGATGTAGAAACAAGGAGATGTAGAAACAAGGAGATGTAGAAACAACAAGGGAAGCTTCGCTTCCTCAGGACAGCCGTGGGCGGCTGTTCCCCCGCGGCCCTGTGCCGAGCACGAGCGGGACGCTCGCGCCCACATCAAAGGATTTTGCATTCGGCAATTTCCCAAAACGACCCTTCCGGGTAACGCTGTTGGGACTAAGACTAATGAGTTTAACTGCCACCACAGCAGTCACTTCCAACGCCGAGGAGCGATGCTATAATCAGCCAGCTAACGTCTCCATCAGACCATAATCAGCGGCCTAGCCCGGGGTCCTCCGCCGATCCCCGAGGGAAGACTGCCTGCGAGGGAACAGTGAAGACACACCTGATTCGCCCGGCAGCGATCGTGTTACTCGTCGTGGCCGTTGCTTTACCCATCGGCGCCGCCGACAGTGCCAAATCCCTGTTCAACAAAGGTAAAGACGCTGAGGCTCGCCAGAATTATGAAGCAGCCTTTGATTTTTATCGCCAGGCTTACGATCAGAAGCCCAAAGACTTAGCCTACCGGGCGGCTTACGAGAGGACGCGGTTCCTTGCTGGCGCCTCGCATGTGCATCGCGGGCAATTGTTACGGGAAGCCGGCAAACTGCCAGAGGCGATGGTCGAGTTCCAGAAGGCAGCGGAGGTCGATTCTTCCAGTTTTATTGCGCAACAGGAGCTCCGGCGCACCCAGAAGCTGATCGACCAGGGCAACGCGGTCCCTCCGCCGGGAGCGGCTGCAGCCCCTCCCACCGGCTTGCAAAAACGTGTGCAGGAAGCCCAGGGTCCGGTCGACCTGGCAGCCATTTCGAACGTTCCCATCACCATCAAAATGACCGAGGACACCAAGATCATTTATGAAACGGTGGGCAAGCTGGCAGGCATTAACGTTCTGTTCGACCCGGACTACACTTCGCGACGGGTCAAGATCGAGCTGAACGGGGTCTCGGAGCAGGAAGCCCTGGAAATCATCGCGCTGGAGTCCAAAACCTTCTGGCGCCCGGTAACCCCGAACACAATTTTCGTTGCCTCCGACAATCCCGCCAAACGCAAGGAAATCGAGCAGAGCGTCATCAAGACTTTTTACCTGGCGAACCTTTCCCAGCCAACAGAATTACAGGACGTAGTCAACGCCTTGCGCCAGATTCTGGAAATATCCCGCATTCAGCCGCTGCCGTCGCAGGGAGCTCTCGTAGTCCGAGGCACTCCTGACCAGCTAGCGCTGGCGGAAAAATTGGTGGGCGATCTCGATAAGGCGCGGCCCGAAGTCATCGTGGAAGTCGCCATCATGCAGGTCAGTCGCGACAAGACTCGTAATCTGGGAATCAGCCCGCCGACCAGTGCAACCGTGGCGTTGCAGAACAATATCAACTCAACCACCGGCACTACGACCACTACAACGACGACCACGAGCACCACCACCTCCGGAACCGCAAACACGATCAATCTGAACCGCATCGGCAACCTGAACGCGACCGACTTTACCGTAACCATTCCCGCGGCGACGGCAACCGCTCTGTTCGGAGACAGCAGCACCAAACTGATCCAGAACCCGCAGATTCGCGCAGTAGATGGGCAGAAAGCCTCGCTCAAGATCGGCGACCGCGTGCCGGTGGCGACCGGTTCATTCCAGCCTGGAATCGGTGGTGTGGGCATCAATCCGCTGGTCAATACCCAGTTTCAATATTTGGATGTGGGCGTAAATATCGACATCACCCCCAAGGTTCATGCGGCACGCGAAGTCACGTTAAAGGTTTCGATGGATATTTCCTCGGTAACCGGTCAGTCGAATATCGGCGGAATCAGCCAGCCCGTGATTGGTCAGCGCAAGATCGAACACGAAATTCGCCTCAAGGAAGGCGAAGTGAACATTCTGGGTGGCATTCTGGAAGACCAGGACATCCGCTCGCTCAACGGCATTCCCGGGCTGGCGCAGATCCCAATCCTGAAATACCTCTTTGCTCAGAGCAACGTCGAGCACAAAGAAAACGAAATTGTCTTTGCCCTGATTCCTCACATCATCCGGGCGCGTGAAGTCACAGACCTGAACGAAAAGGCTCTCGAGGTGGGAACGGCTGCGGCCATTGAGTTACGACGTGCTGCACAGCAGCCGCCAGCCGCGCCTGCTGGTGATGCTCCCGCTCCTGCGCCAGCGGCGCAGGCTCCGAACGCGGCAGCCCCGGTACAGGCGGCTCCGCAGCCCGACGCAAACGCGGCAAGTTTTGCGTTCGATCCCGTCAGCGTCACTCAACCCGCCGGCTCAACTTTCGCGGTGAACGTGATGCTGAAGGGCGCGTCGAATGTCTATTCCGTGCCCTTGCAGGTAACTTACGATCCCAAGGTTTTGCAGGTGGTGAACGTTTCCAACGGAGGCTTGCTCTCGCAGGACGGGCAGATCGTCGGCATAGTTCATCGCGACGATGATTCGACCGGTACTCTGCAGATTTCGGCAACCCGGCCGCCCGGTTCAAACGGCATTACCGGACAAGGCGCGGTGGTTACTTTGACTTTTATGGCGAAGGCGAATGGTCAGTCCGCCTTGACCATCTCCAAGGGCGGTGCACGTGATCCCGCGATGAAGCCGATGCAGGTGGCGGGAGCTGTGGCCACGATCAACGTGCAGTGATCAACGTACAGTAGGAGGCCGGAATCGGCGGGCATCCGTGCCGGCTCCCGTCCCAGTCCCGGCAGCAACGATCGCGAACTTGCCATACGGCAACCATTACTTTCGTTCGCTGGACCCTAAAGCCGGACGAATTATGGGCGATAATATCCTATGAAGTCTGTCGTTCTGAAGCCCAGCTCCGCGCCCGCCCCGCGTAGGGTCAAACTCCGGGGCGTCAGCCTGCGGGGCTTCACCTTAATCGAGTTGATCGTAGCCACAGCCATCCTGGTGATTCTGACCGGTCTGGCAGTTCCACTGGCGAGGGTGGCGATCAAGCGGGAAAAAGAGCGGGATCTGCGACGTTGTTTGTGGGAGTTGCGCGACGCGATTGACCGCTACAAGGACGCTGCCGACCGCGGAGCATTCCAGATCAAGGCAGGCAGCGATGGTTATCCACCCGATCTTGAGACCCTGGTGAAAGGGGTTGATGTGGGCGGCAAGAAAGTACGTTTTCTGCGAAAGATTCCCACCGACCCGATGACCAACAGCACCGAGTGGGGCATGCGTTCCATGCAGGACGATCCCACTTCGGATTCGTGGGGCGGGCAGAATGTTTTCGACGTGTTTACCAAGGCGCAGGGAACGGGCCTCGACGGCACGGAATATAAGGACTGGTAATGACGAGCATCGGTAAACGACAGGATCGCGGATTCACCCTGATTGAGCTGATGATCGTCATCAGTCTGATATTGATCCTGGTGTCCATCTCGATTCCGGTCTACAACCAGTCGATCCTGCGTGCTAAGGAGTCGGTACTCAAACAGGACCTGTTTCAGATGCGTTCGCTGATCTCACAGTACACGCTGGACAAGCAGAAGGCACCAACATCGCTCGACGACCTCGTACAAGCGGGATACATCAAGCAGATTCCAACCGATCCGATGACGGGAAGCAACAGCAGCTGGACTGTGGATCAGGAAGACTCGCTGATGTCGGTGGACCAGCAGGATCCCGGAATCAGCGACGTCCACAGCGGAGCCAGCCAGGTTTCAAGTGACGGCACGGCCTACAGCACCTGGTAGTGCTTTTTCTTAACTTGTTGTGTGTACCGTGTTGTGTGGTCGCCCGCGACCACACAGTCCGATTCCGCATTTGAACACTGCCCCCCAAAGCACTAACATCTAGCCATGCCGGTTGAGACCGAAATTACTCCTGCAACTTACACTCCGGTTCGCGCTCCGCGAGGAAATGAAATCACATGCAAAGGCTGGCAGCAGGAAGCCGCCATGCGCATGCTGATGAACAACCTCGACGAGGAAGTTGCAGAGCGACCGAAGGACCTGGTCGTCTATGGCGGGACGGGACGGGCGGCGCGAAGTTGGGAAGCGTATCACGCTATCATTGCGTCGCTGCGCAATCTCGAAAATGACGAAACCCTGCTCGTCCAATCAGGCAAGCCGGTCGGTGTGTTCAAGACTCACGATCACGCGCCCCGCGTGCTGATTGCGAATTCCAATCTTGTAGGCCACTGGTCTAACTGGGACAAATTCAACGAACTGGAACGGGCCGGCCTGATGATGTACGGGCAGATGACCGCTGGCTCATGGATCTACATCGGTTCGCAGGGAATCGTGCAGGGAACGTTCGAGACTTTCTCGGCGGCTGGTGAAAAACATTTCGGCGGTGACCTGGCAGGCAAGCTGATTGTCAGCGGGGGCATGGGCGGCATGGGCGGAGCCCAGCCGCTGGCAGCAACCATGACCGGAGCCGCATTTCTAGGCATAGACGTCGATGCCGAGCGCATCAAGAAACGCCTCAAGACCGGTTATTGCGATTTCATGGTCACCACGCTGGACGAAGCGTTGCGCATCCTGAAAAACGCGGTGCGCAAGAAAGAAAATGTCTCCGTCGGACTGGTGGGGAATTGCGCTGACATTATCCCGGAGCTTGCCGAGCGCGGCGTGCTGCCGGATATCCTCACCGACCAGACATCGGCGCATGACCCGCTGAATGGTTATGTTCCGAATGGGATGACGCTGACCGACGCCCTGGAGTTGCGACGCAGCGATCCAAAGGCGTATCAGGAGCGGTCTTTAGATTCGATGGCGCGTCATGTTGAAGGCATGCTGCGCTTGCAGAAGATGGGCGCGGTAACCTTTGACTACGGAAACAATATCCGGACATTTGCTTTCCAGCATGGGGTAAAAAACGCATACGACTTTCCAGGGTTTGTGCCTGCATACATTCGTCAACTTTTCTGCGAGGGGCGAGGCCCGTTCCGCTGGGTGGCGCTGTCGGGTGAGCCGTCTGATATCGCGGTTACAGACGACCTGGTGCTGGAACTCTTTCCCGAAAATCGCATTCTGCGCCGCTGGATTGATCTGGCCCGAAAACGAATCAAGTTCCAGGGCCTGCCCGCGCGTATTTGCTGGCTGGGCTATGGCGAGCGCGCGCAATTCGGGCTGGCGATGAACGATCTGGTAAAGAAAGGCAAGATTAAAGCCCCGATCGTAATCGGCCGCGACCATCTGGATTGCGGATCGGTGGCATCGCCCTTCCGCGAAACCGAAAGCATGAAAGACGGCAGCGATGCCGTCGCCGATTGGCCACTCTTGAATGCTTTGTTGAACACCGCAGCCGGTGCATCATGGGTTTCGATCCATAATGGCGGCGGCGTGGGCATTGGCTATTCGCTGCACGCCGGCCAGGTCACGGTGGCCGATGGCACGGACATGATGGCCAAGCGCATCGAGCGCGTTCTGACCACGGACCCTGGCATGGGCATCATTCGCCATGCAGATGCAGGTTACGAAGAAGCAAAAGAGTTCGCCGCCAAGAAAAATGTGAAAGTGCCGATGGCGAAGTAGTCGCCGCCGGCCATGTAGGGGCGGGTCTCTGACCCGTCCAGGCCGAGCGAAGCTCGGCAGGATTTGGTTTTCCTGGTGCCGGAACTGAAAGCCACGAAGCTCAAGCAAAGCGCCGCCGAGCTTCGCTCGGCCCGGACGGGTCAGAGGCCCGTCCCTACACAGTCTGTGCCTCCAACCCTTCGTCACTGCTAGACTAATCATCTTGTGAATCCATCAACGAAATACAGCGCATCTGATCCCGCGCTGCTGCTGGTTAATATCAGCCAGCTGCTAACCCTGCGGTCTCGATCCGAAGAGCCCGGCCCGCGGCGCGGCGCCGACTTGGGGGAACTTGGCATCATCGAGGATGGCGCCGTTCTGTGCGTGGGAAATAAAATTGTCTCCGCCTGCAAGACGAAAGACGCGTTGCGCGATCCGTGGATCCGGAAGAATCGAAAAAAAATTGTCGAGATCGACTGCGCAGGGCAGGTGGTCCTCCCAGGATTTGTGGATTCGCATACTCATCCCGTTTTCGTGGCTCCGCGGCTGGTGGACTTTGAGAAACGCATCACGGGCGCGACCTATGAGGAGATCGCGGAAGCCGGCGGAGGAATTCGTTCCAGCCTCGAGGGAGTTCGGAAGGCCGGCATGAAACTGCTGGTGGACAACGTGCTCAATGCCCTGCAACAGATGGCGGAGCAGGGAACCACGACCGTGGAGGCCAAGTCAGGATACGGGCTCACCGTCGAGGCCGAAATCAAATCGTTGGCAGCGATCCAGAAAGCATCCGCGAAATGGGGCGGGACCGTGGTGCCCACCCTGCTGGGCGCGCATGTTGTTCCTGGCGAGTTTCGAGGCCGCGCCCGGGAATACGTCGAACTGATTTGCAGCGAGATGATCCCGAAGGTCGCCAGACAAAACCTCGCGCGCTTCGTCGACGTGTTTACCGACCGCGGTGCATTCACTACGGAAGACACAGAGAAAATTTTTGCAGCTGCCAAGAATCACGGTCTCGGAGTGCGGGCACACGTTTGCCAGTTGAGCGAAACAGCTTTGCAGCCACTGTTGCAATTCAACGTCGCCTCCTTCGATCACATGGATCACGTGAGCGATGCCGACATCACGCGACTCACCAGGCTCGAAACCGTGGCAACGCTGGTGCCGGGCGCGAACTATTTCCTGGGCCTGGAGAAATTTCCGCCCGCCCGCAAGTTGATCGACGCCGGTGTCGCCGTCGCGCTGGCCACGGATTACAATCCGGGCTCGTCTCCGACGGCCAGCATGCCATTTGTGCTGTCCTTGGCATGCACCCATTTGAGGATGTCGCCCGCGGAAGCCATCGCATCTTCGACTATCAATGGCGCCTGGTCGTTACGGCTGCAGGAGCGAAAGGGATCGGTAGAGCCGGGAAAAGATGCGGACCTTGCGGTCTTTGACGTCGCCGACTATCGCGAAATCGCGTATTGGGTGGCGTCAGACCGATGCGCTTTTACGGTCCTGAACGGCGCGGTGGCAAGGTCGACAGTGCGATAACTGTGGAATCAATTCCCAAATCGCGAATAGAATCGCAAATGGCTTCGGAAATAAACTCGTAAGCAACTGTGGGAGCAGAATCGATCAGGCGCAAGCGCTCGGTCACAAGCTCCCGGGCGCACAACGGAGACCCGGTAAACACGAGCGATCACTGACGAATACGATAGTCGAAAGATCAATCGATCCGCGGCGATTTGAGCGAACCTTACTCCGTTGCTATAATCGTGCCTGTCCCAAATGCTTCCAGCGTCCTGGCTGCCTGAAGTGACTGGCAATTCCGTCCCAAGTCCCGCCCGCCAGAAGAGGCGCGCCGCGCCGGCAGACAAGCTGTGAGCCAAAATGTGGCCAGGTAGCTCAGGTGGTAGAGCGCAGCCCTGAAAAGGCTGGCGTCGGCGGTTCAACTCCGTCCCTGGCCACCATCATTTTCAATGGTTTAGCAGACCAGCCCGAAATTTCACACCTGTGATTTCACACCTGTGGTTGCTTACACGCCCCAAGAAAACGGCTTTCGAACTGGCGAGTCGTTAACTTCCGCATTGCCTCCGTCACCCGGTAAGGGAAGGTTTGCCGACCATCCGCTCAGAGCCTCGCCTTTTGCTTCCCAAAATCGGTTTGAACTAAGCGGTTCGCGGTGTGAATGCCTGAGATTCTCTGGTGCGAAATGGGGTGCCGTTCCGAGACGGCACCCTCCGGTGAAGTAACAATTTGAAGAAAAGTCTTGTTTACGCAACTGCTTCCTTTCTGGAGGCTGAGGCTGCATGCTTCGCAACCCCTTTTCCCAGGAAGTCCACCAATTCACTATTCACTTCGTCCGCATGTGTCCAGGTGATGCAGTGCGGTCCATCCTTGACTACGACAGAGCCGGCTCCCTTGATCATCTTGGCAGTGCGGAGTCCTGAGGCAGTGATGGGCAGAATTCGGTCCGCATCGCCGTGAATGACCAGTGTAGGTACGTCGATGCGAGCCAGGTCCTTCCGGAAGTCCTCATGCCAGGTTGACACGCAAGCGAGACTGGCCGTGGCAGAAGCTCCGGCTGCCACGTTCCAGCTCGCCCGAACGGCTTCTTCGCTGACGCGCTTGCCCAGGAGAAGGTCCGTGTTGTAGAAATTCTTGAAAAAGTCGGTGAAGAACGCGTAACGATCTGCGATGACGGCTTTCTGGATCCCCTCGAATACACTACCGTCCACGCCCTCGGGGTTGTCGGGCGTCTTCAGCAGGAACGGTGGAACCGACGAGACGAATACCGCCTTGCCGACACCCTTCGACCCGTACTTCCCCAAATAGCGTGCCACTTCGCCTCCACCCATCGAAAAACCGACCAGGGCGAAATCCTGTAGTTTGAGGTGGGTCACGAGCTTCTTCAGATCCTCAGCGAATGTATCGTAGTTGTACCCGGTTGTCGGCTGGCTGGATTTGCCGAACCCTCTCCGGTCATAGGTGATGACGCGGTGCCCCTTGGCCAGAAGTACCGGAATCTGCTTCTCCCAGGAAGCACCGCTCAGTGGATATCCGTGGATAAGCACTACGGGGTTACCCGAGCCATGATCTTCGTAATAGAGTTCGATGTCTGTGGAGTTTTCTTTCCCGACATTAGCGTATGGCATTGAGATTCTCCTTTTTCTCTTAGTTTGTGAGGTGCAGGAGTTGAGGGTTGATTGTGATCGCGTGAGTTCCCTGATTCTAAACCTGCTGGCAGCCTGTGGCCAATTCGGGAACCCTTAACGGTCCGTTCCCGAGTCACGGGCTACGCTTACCTAACTTCGCAAGGTAAGGTTTGCCGACGAGGACTAAGCCGCTGGCGCGGCGGACGCTTCGCGTGTACAAGTCTTATACGCCGGTGGAGTCTTGAAGGACTAACCGTGGCGCGTTACGATGATGTGAAAATGGATAGGGACGTCAGCAATATATCGATTAGCATCAATAACAGGCTATTCCTGCAACTCCTTATGGCCGGACAACTGGGGGGCTCCGGCGAAGAGCGTCAAAGAGGCGATTGATATCTTCCTCGATGCGAAGCGGAGCGAAAATTTGTCCCCTGACACGATTTACCGTCACGAGCAGATTGCTGGACTCCTGCTCGACTTCTGTAATCGTCAGGGTGTCCTGTTCATCAAAGATTTGACACTTGCTCACCTGACGACGTGGCAGAGCGACTGGTCGGTCAAAGCCCCACAGGCCCGCCGCAGCAGGCAGGAGAAGGTCAAGAACTTCCTGAAATATTGCATGGCCTCAGGGATGATCTCGACGAATCCGGCCACCGGCTGGAAAGGCGTCAAGGTCAAGATGAGCGATCAGAATGTCCGGGCATTCAGCCAGTCGGAATACGAGAAGATTATATCGAGTGTAGACGAGACGACGATGACACCTGTCAACAAGGCCCGCATCAAGGCATTGATGCAATTGCAACGCTGGAGCGGGCTGAGTCTGGTCGATGCGGTCTGCTTGTCGAAAGATGAATTGAAGCGGGAAGGGAAAGGCGAGTTCCGGGTTGTGACGGATCGGCAGAAGACGGGGACGCTCATCAACAACGTCATACCAGCGTGGCTGGGTGAGGAATTGATCCGAGTGAAGAATGGCAACCCTCAATACGTATTCTGGTCTGGATCGACGACGCCAGAGGATGCGCCGTCATATTTCCAGAAACTCTACAGGAAGACTTTCAAGAAGGCAGGGGTAGATGGCAGTTCGCACGACTTCAGGCACACGTACGCGGTCGAGTTGCTGAAGGCCGGAGTGGATATCAGGACAGTGAGCAAGGCTCTCGGCCACAGCAGCGTGACGATCACGGAGCGATTTTATTCGCGCTGGTGCACGGGGCAACAAGCGAATTTGGATGACACGCTGCGGGCCGCACTGGGTGTTTAGGCTACGCCATTAAGGCGGCCCGCCGGAATGACCCCTTCATTGTTGCCACAAGATTCCGCAGATGCGGATCAATATTATCTCTCCCCCGAGGTTGGCCAAAAAAACGTTGAGGTGTCCGCCTTCGTAGTCGCTGATGCCTTCATTGTTTGTCGTACACTGCTGTGCCCTTTGCGGGCTCCGCTTGCGAATAATCCGTGTAATTCACAGTAGTGATTTTGCCGTCCTTCGAGACAACTATCGTGGCATCAGTTGCAACTTTTCCACCTTTCGTGGTTTTGCCTTTTAGCGTATTTGCGTTTACGCGCTGGTATGACACCGAATCTGAGGACGGGTCTCCAGTGACGGGATAATCTTTGCCGTCGAACTTGGCTTCGTAGCTGATCTTGAGTGACTCGCCCTTGTCGGTGATTACGTCTTCGTTCAACTTGAGACCATTCTCGTCCGCATCAACGACAGCGATGTCGCTCTTAGGCACTGGGGGCGTCATTTTCGATCGAAGCGATGGAGTCGCGTGTCCTCGGCCTTGTAAACGACACCCATCCCACCACCACCGAGCTTCTCGACACAGTGCGAACGTCCGTCGCATGCTGATAACGCAGGTTACGATCTTTCTCCAGACACTTGCTGATCTACAGCGCCTGAAACGAGACACGGAATCCAGCAAGTCGATTGCGCTCGACAGTAGAAGTGTTGCCATCCCTATTCGCAGAAGGGGCTTATGGATAACTGTAGCGGCGGTCACGCTTGTCGCGGTGTTGGCAGTGGGCGGCTATTTCTTCTTCCGTCGACCATCCACAAAGCTTACCGACAAAGACACACTACTATTGACGGACTTCGTTAACACCACACGTGATCCAGCCTTTGACCACACGTTGAAGCAGGCGCTCAGTGTGCAATTGGAACAATCGCCCTTCCTCAACATATTGCCGGATCAAGGCGTCATTACAACGTTGAAGCTTATGGGCCATCCTGCCCATGAACCTCTGACGCCCGAAATAGGAAACGAAGTCTGCTTGCGCAGCAACAGCAAGGCTCTAGTCGCCGGTTCCATAAGCGCAGTTGGGAGCCATTATCTGATCGTCATAAAGGCGGTGAATTGCCAAACCGGCAATACATTGAGCAGCGGACAAGCTGAAGCCGACAGTCGAGAACAAATTCTCACAGTGATTCAGCGATTGGGCAATCAGCTTAGGGAAGCATTAGGGGAGTCAGGTGTATCAGTGGACAAGTTCAACCATCCCCTAGAACAAGCAACAACGTCATCATTAGAAGCACTACGAGCATACACCGATGCGAGGATAGCGCTGATTGAAGGTGGTGACAGCGAAGCTCTTCCACACTTCAGACGCGCCGTGGAACTCGATCAAAATTTCGCTCGGGCCTACGCTGATCTGGGAATTTTGTATCAGAACCTGGGTGAAACAAGTGGTGGAATCGAGGCCTTGCAAAAGGCTTTCTATCTACGCAGCCGAGTGAGCGAGCGCGAACGATTATTTATTGAGGCTTTCTTTTACAACTATGCCACCGGGGAATTGGAAAAGGCCAACCAGAGTTATGCGGAATTACTTCGCATTTATCCGAGAGACTTTTTCGTTCACAATATGTCTGGAATAAACTTTAGCATTCTGGGCGAATACCCGCGAGCTGCCGCAGACGGGCGCAAGAGCATCAGCCTCACACCTTCCGTCTATGGTTACAGCAATCTTATGAACTATTGCATCGCTCTGGGTCTCCACGAAGAGGCTCAAGCCGCATTCAAGCAAGCACTCGAACATCAAATGGACTACGCATTCTTGCGACTTGCGCGGTACGAGCTCGCATTCATACAAGACGACAATGCTGGTATGCAGGAGCAGTTGGAGTGGGCAATTGGCAAGCCCGGAGCAGAGGACCTGTTGCTTGATTCACAAGCTAATACTGAGGCGTATTACGGCCGCTTGTCTAAGGCACGTACGCTCTCTCGACGTGCTACCAGTTCAGCAATACGAGCGGACTCGAAAGAAGCAGCGGTTCTCTGGGCGGCTTATGAAGGGGTACGTGAAGCTGAAATCGGGGATATTCTTCGAGCACGCCGATCTATCACGAACGCCGTACGTGAGAGCAGAGGGCGAGACGTGGAAATTCTAGCAGCCTTGGCGTTTGCACGTATCGGAAGCCTTGCAGAATCAAAAAACTTGATTGAGCACCTCAACCGAGGATTCCCTTCCGACACGATGATCCAAACCTACTGGCTTCCTACTATTCGGGCAATACTAGAGATGCAACATGGCAGCCCTAACAAGGCAATCGAGGTGCTGCAGGTCGTTCCATATGAACTGGGGCAGCCCTTTCCGTTCGAGTACTTGGGCCCCATGTACCCGATCTACGTACGCGGGCAGGCGTACCTTGGGACACGCGACGGTCAAGCTGCAGCTACCGAATTCAAGAAAATTTTGGAACATCGGGAAATCATCGTAAACTATCCGCTTGGCGCTCTATCGCATCTCCAACTCGGCCGCGCCTACTCTATTTCTGGAAATGCCGATGAAGCAAAACGAGCGTACGATGATTTCTTCACCCTCTGGAAAGACGCCGACCCCGACATCCCCATTCTGAAAGAAGCCAGGGCGGAGTACGCGAAGCTGCAGTGAGCCTGTACATTGACATACCTAACCGCACGCCATAGCATTCCCGCAAATGATTGGCCAGACCATCTCGCACTACCGCATCATCGAGAAGCTTGGCGGTGGTGGTATGGGTGTAGTGTACAAGGCCGAGGATACGCGACTGCACCGCTTCGTCGCGCTCAAGTTCCTGCCGGAAGATGTTGCCCGTAACGCACAGTCGCTCGCCCGCTTTCAACGCGAAGCCCAAACCGCGTCCGCACTGAACCACCCCAACATCTGCACGATTTACGACGTTGGCGAGCAGGACGGACAGGCGTTCATCGCCATGGAGTTTCTGGACGGTCTGACCCTGAAACATCGGATTGCGGGGCGTCCGCTGGAAACGGATGTTCTACTCCCCATCGCCATCGACATCGCCGACGCGCTGGACGCCGCTCATGCCGCTGGCATCGTTCACCGTGACATCAAGCCTGCCAATATCTTCGTCACCAAGCGCGGACACGGAAAAATTCTGGACTTTGGGCTGGCCAAGGCTTCCCTGAAGCCCGAGAACGTTGCCCTGAGCGCTTCGACCATCGAATCAGAGAAACATCTGACGAGTCCCGGCAGCGCTCTGGGCACCGTGTCGTACATGTCGCCGGAGCAGGCGTTGGGCAAAGAACTTGACACTCGCACCGATCTGTTCTCCTTTGGAGCGGTACTGTATGAAATGGCCACGGGCACGCTGCCTTTCCGCGGAGACACCACGGCAGCGGTCTTCAATTCGATCCTGAACAAGCCTGTCACCGCACCCACGCGGCTGAATCCGGACCTGCCGCTGGAGCTGGAGCACATCGTCAACAAAGCGCTGGAGAAGGGTCTCGATTTGCGCTATCAGAGTGCGGCCGAGATGCGTTCCGACTTTAAGCGTTTGAAGCGCGAAACGGATTCGGGCCGGTCCACAGCAGCTGTTGCTGAGCCTGCACCAACACGCCAAACCCGGCGCGTCTACTTGGCGGCGACAGTTCTAGTCACTGTTGTTACGCTGGCGGCGATTTTGTTTTTTTGGCTGCGTGCGCCCTTGCCACCGCGTGTACTTTCTGCCGCGCCACTTACCAGTGACAATCTGCCCAAGGACCTAGTAGTGACAGATGGTCCTCGGGTCTACTTCGTTGAAACTATGAACGAACGGGTGCTCCTGAGCCAGGTTTCAGCCAGCGGAGGCGAGATCAGCCGCATTCCAACCCCCTTCGCGAATAACTTCGTTCTGGATGTGTCTCCGATTCGTTCCGAACTCCTCATCACTTCCTTCACTGGGGAAGCTGGTTTTCTAGCGCATGGCCCGTCGCCTCTGTGGATTGTCCCGGTTCCCGCCGGGTCACCACGACGCGTGGACGATCTTTCGGCAGGTCCGGCGGCTTGGTCGCGCGATGGCCAACAACTGGCTTATGCGCTGGGTCGCGACGTTTACCTCGCCAAGTGGGACGGAACTCAATCGCATAAGCTTGTAACGATTGCAGGTCAGTCCTCGGACCTGCAGTTTTCGCCGGACGGAAGACAACTGCGCCTCACCGCGCGCGATTCGGATGGTTCTCTTAGGCTGTGGGAGGTGGGGGTGGATGGCAAGGGTTTGCGATCTCTGCTTCCGGACAACTTTCATCAAGACCCCGGGGAATGTTGTGGCAAATGGAGCGTGGATGGCCGCTACTATTTCTTCGTCACTCTTCATAATGGCCGCTCCGACATTTGGGCGCTGCGCGAAAGAGCCGGGTTTTTTCGTAGAGGCAACCCCGATCCGTTGCCCATCACTACCGGTCCGCTCGCCTACTTCAGCCCGGCTCCCGCTCTCGTGGGCGATCGTTTGTTCGTAATCGGAGAACAGCAGAGAGCGCAGTTACAGCGCCTGGACACAAAGTCGCAGCAGTTTGTACCGTTTTTAGATGGTATCTCCGCAGGCGAAATTGATTTTTCGCGGGACGGGAAGTGGGTAACCTATGTCAGCTATCCCGACTATCTTTTATGGCGAAGCCGAAGTGACGGCAGCGACAAACTGCAGTTGACGTTTGGTCCCGTGCACATCTCCATGCCACGCTGGTCGCCAGATGGCAAGCAGATCACTTATTTGTCGGTTCTTCCGGGAAAATCTCCCAAAGCCTATATCGTCTCTGCGGAGGGAGGCGCGAGCGAGGAAGTCCAGATGGATGAGAAGCATTGGCCCGACGATCCGCAGTGGGCACCCGATGGCAAGTCATTGCTGCTTGCACTGTATCCTCCGGGTTTGGTAAGCATCACGCCTCAGGACTTCTCGGTGGTCCAATTCGATCTGCAAACCAAGAAAATCAGCGCTCTCTCCGGTAGCGAGGGGATGCTGGGACCACGCTGGTCCCCTGATGGACGCTACGTCTCAACCTTCTCCGCAGACACCAGGAAGGCGATGTTGCTGGAATTGAGCACGGGGAAATGGTCCGACCTGGCAACGGGGACCGTTTTGCAGTATCCCAACTGGTCTCTCGACAGCAAATACGCATATTTCGAAGACTTGGGAGCGGATGGGCCTGAGATCGACCGGGTATCGGTGGTAACCCGGAAGAAAGAGCGTGTGACGCTCTTGAAGGGGATCTCGCGCGTATCCATGGAGGAGTCCGGAACGCCTTGGAATGGCGTGGCGCCGGATGGCTCGCCGCTGATCATGCGCGACGTTGGAAGCCGTGAACTGTATTCGCTCGAATTGCAGTTGCCCTAGGAAGGCCGTTCGCACAGCGGCGTCTTCTATCGGAGCTTACGATGTAGTTCTGACCGTATTGCTGGTTCAGCGCCGCGCACCGAATTGTTCCCCCAAAATCGACGTAGGTCACTCTGAAAAAACAATAGCACTGGACAGATCGTTGGGTTATGAGCCCAAAACGATTAGTAATTTCAACAACTTACAAGACGCGGGTGGCCCTCGAAAAACCTTGTAAGAAACATTTGGGAATCGTTATTGGACAGCTAATGGACAGTCGTCGTCTCACGTACTCTATTAAGGATACATTCGTACGGGGTTCCAGTTGGACCCAACTTTGGACCCAAGAAAGACCCGGATGAAAGAGAGGGTCCGTCTGAGGGCAATATTTCGTTGGTTCTTGGTGCTTCGACAAGACGACTCCAAACCTTGGAGCGCGATGACCTCCGGCATGAGAAACACTAGCAACAGGATCGCGCTCCGCGTAAAGGCGGGTTGGTTGACTGGGCAGGTTCGGCTCGTGCAAGAAGAACGCATTCGTGCATTGATTTCGGATAGGCCTGCTTGGATGTTGTGGAGAGATGAAGAGGTGCCGCGGCGTTCCAGCGCTTCGTGATCGCCTGAAAGACTTCGTCGGCCACCTAAGACGCTTCATTTGCGGGTCGGTCCCAGTCGCAGCCGCGAACTTCTGAATCTACTAATCTCTGAATCTACTAATCAACGAAGAGATAGAGACCGATGCACGTGAGGACCTAGCGACGGGCGAATGAGATCTGGTTCGGCAATTCTTGTTCTCCACTCTTAGGCATCGGATGAGGTTTCGCGCGTGCACCGTACGGTGAATTGTTCAACACTTGACATCTTGAACAGTTTGGGAGCAAGATGTCGCCCAATCGGTCAAGCCCTCCCCAACTTTTTCTATGGAGCGTTCACAAATCCACCGCGTTAGCGTGGCCGATCAGGTGGCGTCAGTCCTGCGTCAAAGAATTCTCAATGGCGAGCTGCGTCCTGGCACTCCGCTACAGGAAGTGCCGCTGGCTGAATCTCTCGGAGTGTCCCGCAACACCATGCGGGAAGCGACCCGCATCCTGTCGCTGGAAAACCTGCTCAAGCGCAGCATCCATCGCGGGGTCGCGGTTTCGCAGCTCTCCCTGAAAGATGTCCAGGAGATTTACCACCTCCGGCGGATGCTCGAAATTTCCGGCGTACTGGCGGCGAAAGACAATCGCCGTGAAGTCCTGCCGGAACTGCGTAGCGCGGTGGAGGGCTACGAGCTCGCCGTGCGGGAGCGGGACTGGCTGCGAGCAGTTGGCTTCGACCTGCAATTTCACAGCCTCTTGATACGGTTTCATTGCAATCGGCGGCTGGAGTCGTTTTATCAGCGGGTCATCGGAGAATTGCGAATGGGGATGGTGCTGGTCGACCGCAGTCACGACGATCCCAGCGGCCTGATTCCGGTGCACCGCAAGATGTATCAGTCATTGGCGGCGGGCAAGCTCAAGCAATGCGCTGCGATATTAGCGCAGCATCTCGACGATTCTGAATCCAGGCTGGGCCGGATCATGGCCGGTGCTGTACCGAGAAAGAAAGCCAGGCGAACAGTCTGAGGGGACAGGGACGGGTCACGGGGACAAGCTGCTTCGAGGAGAAAAATATGAAGGCCTACTTTGAGAGGAAGAGTCTGCGCGCCGGTTCTCAGGCAGGTGGGTCGGCGCTATGCCTGATCGCGTTGGCGAGTCTGGTCCTGACTGTGCAGGCACAGGTAGTGACCGTCACGATACAAGGCCGGGTTTACGACAGCACCGGCGCCGCCATCTCAGAGGCAACGGTCAAAGCGGTCAACGGCGCCACCGGCTTTTCTCGCACCGTTACGGCCAGTGCGATGGGCGACTACCAAATTTCGTTCCTGCCGGTGGGCGACTACACCGTCGACGGCGGAAAAATCTGGTTTCAAGAAGCAGGCAAAGAAAGTTCACCTCGACATTGGTGCCAGCGCTAACGTCGACTTCGACTTGTCCGTTGGGCAGGTGTCTGAGGAAGTGACCGTGCAGGACGTGGGCGAAGTGGCGGAGCCAACGCGGATCATGGTCAGTTCGGTGATCGACTCGCAGAAGATCCAGGACCTGCCCGTGAACGGGCGCCAGTTCATTGACTTCGCGCTGCTGGCACCCGGCGTGACCATCGGCGACACCACTTCCGGCAGCACCGACGTGATTATCGAGCCGGTGACCAAGCTGTCTTTCGCCGGACAGAACATTCACTACAATTTTGTGGCGGTCGACGGCGCGGACAACATGTCCACTGCTTCCGGCATTCAGAAAACGACGCCGTCGCAGGATGCGGTAGAAGAATTCCGGGTCATCAACAGCAGCTACAGCACGGAGTTCGGACGGGCGGTAGGCGGCATCGTGAACATCATCACCAAGAGCGGGACCAACAGCCTGCACGGCTCCCTCTACGAGTATTTCCGCAACGATGTTCTGGACGCTCCCAGCCCGCTGGCGGCTGCGGGCTTCAACAAACTCCGCCAGAACCAGTTTGGTGCCACCCTGGGCGGGCCCATCAGGAAAGACAAGACGTTCTTCTTCGGCAACTACGAAGGGCAACGCCATGTTGAGTCGCCCTTTTACAACTCAACGGTCCTCACCAACATCAATGCCATCAACGCTGTGAAGGTGAACACCTGGGGACTGCCGGCGGAAAATCTGCATGTGGACCGCGGAATCAACTACGACAACTTTCTGGGCAAGATCAATCACACCTTCAACGATCGTCAGTCCGTGTTCGTGCGCTATTTCTTCAACGACCAGCGCTCCACGAATCTTTCTCCCTTGAACGACGGTTTTGACCTGCCTTCGGGTTTCAAGAACAACACCTTCCGCGACCAATCGATCGTGGGCAACCTGGTTTCGACTTTCTCGCCGTCACTGGTCAACGAGCTCCGGCTGCAGTACGCCCATCGCTTCTTCGATTTTCCGACCACCAGCACCCAGCCACACCTGGAAGTGTCCAACGTCTTCACCCTGGGCGTGAACCGCGGGAATCCCGACTTCTATGAAGAAGGCCGCTTCGAGATCGTAGACAACGTAACCAAGAGTTTGGGGCAAGCACACTATCAGCTTTGGCGGAGATTTCAATCGGGTGGGCACGACCGAATCGTTTCCGCTGTTCTATCCGTTTGAGGCCGACTTCGCTAACCTGGGCGCTTTCCTGGGCAATGACTTTGTGGGCGCGCCGCATCCTTTCGTAATTTTCTTCGAGCGCTTCGACAAGGCTTCCGGATTCAACGAGACTTCGTTCGATCCCTCGGTTTACCAGGGCACGAGCGTCTCGTCCGCCATCCGCAACCAGGCCAAAGGGACTCTGGACCATACCTACGAAGGACTCTATCTGCAGGACAAATGGCGCGCCACCAACAGCCTGACCATCAACTACGGCCTGCGCTGGGAAGGTGAGACCTGGCCGGCAGCAGCTCTTAACAACCCGCTGAAAAACTTCGATCCCCGCGCCGGATTTGCGTATGCGCCGGGCGGGCACAGCGGTTTCGTGATTCGCGGAGGGGCGGGACTGTTCCACGGCCAGATTCCTTCGCCGCTGCTGATGTGCCAGATTCCTTCCTGCGGTGGCTTGTCGAAATATCCTGGACGGGAAGGCATACAGGACGACCTGAACTCCAATACCCGACTCTCGGCCTTCGGGGCTGATCCCTTCACCAATGCCGGCGCTCTGAACGCGCTACTCCATGCCGGCCAGACCACGGCCGACTATCCGGCGGGTTCGTTGGAAGCGGTGATCGTGCGCTTTGTCAAAAACCACAAGCCTCCCTACGGGGCACAAGCCAGCCTGGGCTTTGAGGTGCAGCCGTTCAAGGACACCATCCTGAGCATCACTGGAATGCACGTGCGCGGCGTGCATCTGGGCAGCTTTTACAATGTGAATCAGCCGGACGCGAACACGTTCTACAACACGGGAGCAGAGGCGGCTTCTCATACGCTGCACGATTCTCATGGGAACGCTGGGCCCAAGAACTACTATTGCGGCACGACCGGTCCCACCAATCCCACAGATTGCCTTCCCGGCACGCTGTTTGGAGTTATTCCGAACATTCGCACTTTCCCTTTCGGCGTGGATTTCGAAGCTGACTCCAAGTGGGACTCCCAATGGGACGGGTTGCTGGTCAATTTCAACAAGCGTTTGACGCATCACGTCGGCTGGGGTCTTAGCTATACCTGGTCGAAAGGCATCGACAATGGCCCCAATCCCAGCTTCGTGCTGATTCCACAAGATACCTGCTGCTTTGACCGGGAGCGGGCGGTTTCGGCTGATTACGTCAAGCACCGCTTCGTGGCTAATGCCACACTGGAAGGACCAAAGCATCTCAACCCCATCGTGAACGGCTGGCAGCTGGGGATGATCGTAAGCCTGGAGACGCCGCACTACTTCACCAAGTTCGCCGGTTTTGATTCCAATGGCGACATCTTTGGGAACAACGACCGGGTGGGCATTGACCCGCGAAACACTTTCCAGGGCGATGGATACCAGAGCGTAGACATGCGCATTTCGCGCACGTTTAAGTTGACTGAAAAAATCCGGCTGGAAGGCATCGCTGAAGCTTTCAATCTGCTGAATACTCTAAATATTCGCTTCTTCAATACAGCGTATGGGGCGGCCGACTTCTGCAATTTTGCCGCCGATCCTGTGGCCCAGGGTTGCACTCCCACGCCGTCGGGAAATCGCGAAGGGTCGCCGAACCCGTCATACGGCACGCCTCGCGCCATCTTTAATCCGCGACAGGTTCAGTTCGCACTGCGTTTGGCGTGGTAAAACTTTTAGGGTGGAACCAGCGAGGGCCGGCTCCGCCCGGAAATGTTCCGAGACGATGGAGGCACCCGGACCCCGCGCCCGCTGGCAAAGGGACGAGTCGCTGCTTTATCAGCGAGGGGAATGTGGGGCGATCGAAGGCCTCTCCGCATAGTCGCCGGAAGCTCAGGGACAGGCCAAGCCGGTCGGCCGCAAACCGTAGGATAGGAACATGCGATTCGGCATCTATTGCGAAATTCAAACTCCGCCGGGCAAGTCGCATTACGACATGATCTGGGAAATCATGCGCCAGATCGAGCATGCCGACGAGTGTGGCTTCGACGTGTACTCGACCATCGACCACCACTTCTTTCAGAAGTTTTCCATCTCTGCCAACCCTCTGGCCATGTTCGCAGCGGCGGCGCAGCGGACCAGCCGCATACGCTTCCGCACGGCGCTCCACACGCTGCCCCTGGAAAATCCCATGCGCCTGGCCGGAATGATTGCAGAAACGGACATTCTCACCAATGGCCGCCTGGAGTGCGGTTTGGGACGGGGACACGCCTGGTTGTTCGGTCCCTCCGCCTTGCCGCTGGAGGAGAGCCGTCCACGCTATGACGAGGCCATCGAAATTCTGGAACTGGCTTTTGCTCGGGAAAAGTTCTCTTACGCGGGCAAGTATTACAACGTGAAGGATGTCAGCGTGGTACCGCGGCCGCTGCAGCAACCCCATCCCAAGTTCTACACCGGCGGCACCAGCGACATCACTTATCAAATGGCGGGCGAAAAAGGCTGGGGCATTTTCGTGCCTCCGCTGTTGCCCTGGAAGGTGCTGGAAGGCCCGCTGAACATCTACAAGAAGGCCTGTGCCGAACACGGTCACCAGTCCGACATCGTTTACATCCGCCCGGTGTACATAGACGAGGATGAAAAGCAGATACGTAAGGAAGTGGAGCAGGCGCTACTCAACTTTCTCGCCTTCAACGCCTCGCCGGTGGAATCGATACAGAGCGAGGAGAAGAAGGCGGAGCTGCGCGCCAAGGGTTATGGTTTTTACGCCAGCGGCGCGCTGGAATCGCTCACCAAGCTGACTTACGATGAAATTGTTGAGCAGGAGATCGGTTTCATCGGCACGCCGGAAAAAGTTGTGAGGCAGGTCCGCGCGCTTGAAGAGAAAGGCGGCATCGGTGAGCTGGCCATCGTCTCAAATTTTGGCGGGTTGGAGCACTGGAAAAGCATCAAGACACAACACATGTTCGCGAAGCACGTAATGCCGGCGTTCCGCCGCAGCGGGACCGAGGCAAGAGCCGCAGACTAGACGAACACGTGGGCAGCCGCCCTCGGCTGTCGAGGCCGAGCGGAGCTCGGCAGCGACCAAGGCAAATGGCAACCACTACGATTCCCGCCAGCGCCGCAACCACGTTCACCGCCATGGGAGCACGCCGGTTGCTCCTCTTCGGAGGCATTGCGCTGGTCGCGGCGGGAATGCTATTCGGCGATATCTTTGCGGTGTTCGTCCTGCACCAGAACGGCGGGCAAACCGGCCAGGCACTGCTCGCTGCGGCGAGAGCGGTCGCGGCGCAGGATCCTTCCGCAGTGAACATAGCCTTTGCGCACCTGGGCAATCTGCTGGAAGATCGCGGCACCAAGGTTGACGCCCACGTGCACATGATCGACGCCGGCTATCTTGCCCTGCTGCTGGCGCTGATGCAGCCGTACGTGGCCCTTTCGGCGCCCAGCAAGAAGCTGTTGGCAAAATTATTTCTGACCGGTGGGCTACTCCTGCCAGTGGGAATTTTCCTTATCCACTATGTGGGCCTGGCCTACGCCCTTCTTCCTGTGATCGGATGGGCCAGCGTTCTGGCCGACTCCGCGGGGGCGCTGCTCATCGTGGTTCTACTGGTTGAAGGCTGGGGATTCTGGAATTATTTGCGTGGCCGGCGCGCGGGTCCGGTCGAACCCGAACTTCCCAAAGACCGCACCTGGGAGCGTCGCACGCTGCTCTCGGGTGGAACGGTGCTGATCCTGATGGGTTTCGTTTTTGGGGCCTGGTATGCCGGAGCAAATTTGTACGAGCACGAAAATCGCGAGATCGTAATTCTCAAAGATTTGCTGGACCAGCCCGCAGGAGCCGGCGGCCTGGCCGATTCGGTGAACGCCTACGGCAGGCTGCAAGCGGAGAAGGCAGTGCAGATCGCGGCGCATTCTCATATTATCGAGTTCGGACTGCTGGCCATCTTGCTTTCGTTCGTTCAGCCTTACGTTTTTCTTACGGAACGCTGGAAGAGAATCTGGGTGAAGGTGTTGTTGGCTGGGTCGGTGATTCTGCCGGTATTTGTCTTGCTGGAACTGAAACTGGGGTTGCTCGCAGGCGGCATCGCCGATGTCGGCGGGCTAATGGTATTGGTGGCGCTGGTGGGGATGCTGGTGGGCGTGGTCCGCCACACCGGAAGTCTCGACGCCGAAGCGAGGGGCGCGCGGTGAGTCGTTCCCGCAAACTCCTTATCCTCGGCGGGACGGTTCTGGCAGTCCTCGGTATGCTTTACGGTTTACATTACGCCGTCTTTGTAGAGCATCAGACTTTGGACCGGATGGGCGGCTCGCTGGCCGGTGCATTTGCTCATGCCGCGGAGCGACGCGGGGACGATTCGCAGCTTGCGCTGACTGCCTATCGCGAGACCAAGTACGATTACGTCCGGCAGGTTGACCTGCATTCGCACTGGATTGGTCTGGCCATGCTGTTGATCGTGTTGGGTGTAGTGTTTGACGAAGTGGCTTTCGCTGAGCGTGCACGCTTCGCGATCGCGCTGGCAATGCTCGCCGGTTCGATCGTGTTTCCGTTGGGAGTGATTCTGCAAACGGTGCACATGGCGCCGCTGGGATCGGTATTGGCGATCGCCGGATCGGCGCTGGTGATTGCGGCGTTGGGAGCGACGGCAGTGGGTTTTATGAGAGAGGGCGCAACCTAGAATGTATCCCCGAGCTTTTCACTATCACCGCGCGGGCTCGCTTCAAGAAGCATCGGCCATGCTTTCTGAATTTGGCGATGAAGCCAAGCTGCTGGCCGGGGGCCAGAGCCTCATACCGCTGATGAAGCTTCGTTATGCCAACCCGAATCATCTTGTCGATCTGAATTTCATCTCAGGAACCTCTTACATCAAAGAGGAGAACGGGACGCTGCAGTTCGGAGCGCTGACCCGCCACGCTGAGATCGAGCATTCGACCGTAGCGGGCAACATTCCTATCATTCATGACTGCGCAGCGGGCATCGCCGACGTGCAGGTGCGCAACCGGGGCACTATCGGCGGATCGCTGGCCGAAGCCGATCCCAGCGGAGACTGGGCCACCGTCCTTATGACGCTCGAAACAGAAGTGAGATGCCAGAAGAGCAAGGGTGATCGGTGGGTGAGGCTTGCCGACTTCATCAAGGACGCCTACACCACGGCGCTTGCGCACGACGAACTGGTAAGCGAAGTTGTGGTCAAGATTCCGCCTCAGGGCAGCGGCGGCGCCTACCTGGCGTTCAAGCGTTCGGCGCCGGTCTATCCGACCGCCAGTGCGGCAGTGCAGCTCACGATGGACGGCGAAGTCTGTAAGGACGTGGCAATCGCCCTGGGTTGTGTGGGGCTGACCGCTATCAAAGCAAAAGACGCCGAAAAAGCTCTGCGCGGGCAGCAGGTGACGCAAAAGACGATGGCAACGGCGGTCGAAGCCGCTCGGGCGGTTGCCGAGCCGCAGTCTGATATGCGAGGTTCCGCAGACTACAAGCGAACTCTGGTCGGATCGCTGGTGAAGCGAGCGATCGATATCGCCGTGCGGCGCGCCCGGGGCGAGCGGATCGAGGCAGGCCACATCTATGCCTGATGTCATCGAGAAAGTCGCGATCAAGCTGACGGTGAACGGGAAGCCGCACTCGTTGACCGTAGAACCTCGCATGCTCCTGGTGGAGTTGATTCGCGAGGCGCTCGATCTTACCGGCACGCACGTGGGCTGCGACACCACCTACTGCGGCGCGTGCACCGTGCTGATGAATGGCGCGGCGGTAAAGTCCTGCACAGTGTTTGCGGTGCAGGCTGACGGCTCACGAAATTATGACCGTCGAAGGGCTGGAAAAGGACGGCCAGCTTCACCCCATCCAAAAAGCGTTTGGCGATGCCTATGGTTTGCAGTGCGGCTACTGCACCCCCGGACTGATGCTTTCTACGGCCCAGTTGCTTTCGCAAAACAAACAGCCGAGCGAAAAAGAAATGCGTAAGGCGATCGCGGGCAACACCTGCCGCTGCACCGGCTATCAGAATATTTTGAAGGCAATCCAAATGGCCGCGCAAAGCATGAAAGGCGCATGAGAGATGGCAATCAAGTTTGGCGGTGAGTTCGAAATCAAGCGAACGCCGGAAGAAGCGTATGACTTTCTCACTGATCCGCAGAAGTTCGCGCCGCTGCTGCCTGACTTTCAGAGCATGACTCAGCAGGACGCGACTCATTTTACGGTGAAAGTGAACGTCGGCATTTCCTATATCAAGGGCGCCGCCGACATGAAGATGGAACTGACCGAGGCCGAGCGTCCCAAGCGCGCGCAGTATAAGGGGCAAGGCAGTGCGGCCGGCGGAAAGGTTGCGATGACCGCCGGCTTCGATCTCACTCCTGCGGATGCTGGAACCAAGGTGGTTTGGCAGGGCGAGGCCCAGGTCTTCGGCGCTCTGGCGTCGGTGGCCGGCGGGCTGCTGGAGCCGCTGGGTAAAAAGAATGTCCAGAAGTTGATAGACGGTTTGCAGACAGCATTAAGCTAAGTTGCGAACCTCGGCAAGGAGCACCAAACTGAGTTCCGAAGCTGACAAGAAAAACTGGGTGGGCAAGTCACTTCCCCGCAAGGAAGACAATCGCCTGCTGCGCGGACGGGGCAAGTTTGCCGACGACATCAAGCTGCGGGAAATGCTCTATCTGCGATTTGTCCGGTCGCCATACGCCCACGCAAGGATCATCAGCATTGACACTTCGGCAGCTGAAGCTGTTGCCGGGGTAGTCTGCACGCTGACCGGGCCAGAGATAGCACAGCAGACCCAGCCCTTCATTGAGATCGGTCCCGACCCCTTTGCCAAGATCAAAGATTACCCGCTGGCGGTGTCCAAGGTTCGTTACCAGGGTGAGCCGGTAGCGGCAGTGGTGGCGGAATCTCCGGCCGTGGCGGACGATGCCGCCGAGCTTCTGCAGATTGAGTACGACGCGCTCGATCCGGTTGTCGATGCCGAACAAGCGTTGAAAGACAAGAGCTTATTACACGAAGAAGCTGGAACCAACCGGGTCTGGAACGGAGTATTTGAATACGGCGATGTGGAGCGCGCATTTAAGGATGCTGCCTACGTCGTCAACATTGATCGTTTACACTTCCATCGCTTTTCCAGCACGCCGCTCGAGAACAATGTTGTTATTGCCCAATGGAATCCGAAAGATGAGCGCATCTACTACCAGTGCAACAATTCGTTCCCTTCGTTTGCCATCCAGTTTCTTGCGGCGCACCTCGGCGTTCACATCGATCGCATTCGGGTAGAGACATCCGATATTGGTGGTAGCTTCGGTATCAAGATCACAAGCTATCCGCAGATGGCGGTCTGCGCGCTGGCCTCGAAGAAGGCTGCTGGGCGCCCGGTCAAGTGGGTTGAGACGCGTTCCGAGCACATTACTTCCAGCGCGCACGGCAACGAACGGACTTTTCGCGACACGCGAGTGGCGCTGGACAAGAATGGCGTCATCATCGCGATTGACTCACGCCATATCGACGATTGCGGCGCATATCCCCGCTATGAACCGTTGGGATGCGTGATCTGGTCGCAGGTCTTTCCCGGTGTCTATCGCTTCAAGAACGCCCGCATCGACTTTTCGCAGGCGGTCACCAACAAGTGCCCGGTCGGCCCCAATCGCGGATATTCGCGCATGCAGCACCTGTGGTTTCTGGAGCGCATTGTGGATATTTGCGCCCACAAAATCGGCATTGCCGCTGACGAGATGCGTCTGCGCAACTACATCCTTCCGGAGGAGTTCCCTTACACCACTCCCAACGGCTGCGTTTACGACTCGGGAAACTATCCGAAGATGCTGCAAGTTGCGAAGGGCCTGATCGGATGGGATGACTGGAAGAAGAAGCAGGCCGCCGCGCGCAAAGAAGGACGTCTGATCGGAATCGGGATTGGAACGACGCTGGATTCCGGCACCAACAACTTTGGGCAGTCGCAGATCGTGAATCCTTTTCTGCCCTACTCCGGCAACTCGCAAGGCGCTAACTGCAAACTCGATATCTATGGAGAGGTCGTAGTTGCAGTCGGCTCCTGTCCCCAGGGGCAGGGGCATGAAACCACGGCGGCGCAGGTCGTCGCCGATGTGCTGAACATTCACCCGGACTTGATCACGGTGCGCACTGGTTTCGACACCGAGCGCAACGTGCACACCGGATTTTCCGGAACCTACGCCAGCCAGTTTGCGGTTTCCGGGCTGTCGGCGGTCCACGGCGCGGCGCAGAAATTAAAAGCTGAAATGAAGCGGCTGGCGGCGTTCGCGCTCAACACGAAAGAAGACGACCTCGAGTTCGGGACTGGCGCGCAAGGCCCGGAAATCCGTGCGACAAGCACCGGCAAGTCGATGAACTACTGGGGCCTGGCCAACCTGGTCAATGCCAACAGCGCCAGCTTGCCGGCTGAGCTTTATGAAGTCACGCTGAACTGCCGCTACGTCTGGCGGGCGCCGTTCAAGGTGCCAGACACGAAAAAGAAATACGGCAGCCTGACCCTCACCTATGCATCGCAGCTTCACGTGGCCGTGGTTGAAGTCGAGCGCGACACCTTCATCCCGCGCATTCTTGATTATGTTGCGGTCGATGATTGCGGCACGGTGATTAATCCGCCCATCGTGGAAGGTCAGGTCTATGGAGCTACGGCACACGGCATCGGCGCGGCGCTGATGGAGAACTGCGTGTACGACGAGGTGGGAAACATGCTCACCAGCACCTTCAGCGACTACATTCCGATCACCGCGATGAACATGCCGAAGGTGAAATACGGCCACATCGAAACCCCGTCGCCGCACAGCTACAGCGGCGCCAAGGGAATGGGCGAAGGCGGGGCAGCGCCGATCCACACCATCTCGGCAGCGTTGCAGGATGCGCTGTTTGCGAACGACATCATCATCGACGATTCATTCAACAACGCAGACAGCTTGTTTCGGGCCATGGCAGCGAAAGAGAGCAGGCAGCTGGTGAAAGTGGAGAAACGAGCATGACCGTGTGGAGCGGGCGCCCCCGCACGCTGATTTTGACGGCGGACGAAACGTCCGCCGGACACCCGGCGAGACGCCGGCGCTACTTATGAAGCGTGTATGCGTAATTGGCTGCGGGGCCATCGGAAGCTTGTACGCGGCGCATCTGGCGCGGGTCGCGGAAGTATGGGCTTTTGTCCGCCGCGAAGAACATGCACGGGCGCTCAATCGGGAAGGATTGCAGGTCTCGGGCACGCACGATTTTCACGTCTCGCTCAAGGCAACGGCTAAGCCTGATGAGTTGCCGGACTGCGATCTTGGCATCATCGCGACCAAGGCGACGCAGGTGGAAGATTCCATCGCTCCGGTGGGGCACCGCTTCAATAAGGGTGCAATCATTTCGGCGCAGAACGGACTGGGTAGTGAAGAGATCATTGCTGCGCACACCGCCGGATATGTAATTCGAGGTACAACCTTCATGAGCGGCACTCGGCACAGCGACACGCATGTGCAATACGAGTTGGATACCGCCACCTGGATTGGCCCTTTCGAACCGGGTAATACGCCGTATGCATTGGTCAAGGAAGCGGCAGAGTTGATCGTCGCGAGCGGTCTGAAAGCCGAGGCGTTGCATGATGCGCGTCCGGCGCAATGGTCAAAGCTGATTTTCAATGCCTCGGTAAATGGAGTATCGGCCTTGACGGGATTGCCACATTCGCCGCACTTTGCGGACGAATCGCAATTCTCCAGTCTCGGCCACTTGTTGCACGATCTGATCAACGAAGGCAAGCGTGTAGCTGAGGCCGCGGGAGTGCAATTGCACGAGGATCCGTGGGAGATGAACAAGATCGGCGCCATGACCAACCATCCGCCTTCGATGCTCTACGACATTCGTCATCAGTTGCCGACGGAGGTGGATTTTCTGAGCGGCGCGATCGCTCGCGAAGCGGAGAGGGTTGGGATCGCCGCGCCGATGCATACTGCGGTTTACCGCCTGATTAAGGGACGGGAAGCGGCGTGGACATTTTGCCGGCGAAAATCGGGCGGTGGTCGCCCAGGGAAAGGTCCACTAGACATGTCCTGGCCAGTTGACCACGTGAAACTCGACCGCGTGCGCGCCCTGATGAAAGATCAGGATGTTAGCGCCGCTGGTGGTGCGCGCCCCTGACAACATGCTGTATCTCACGAATTACTGGTGCATGAAGGGATACGATGCCGCCATCTTTCCGCGCGAGGGCGAGCCCACCCTGATTGCGCTGGAGCCGCAGCTGGCCGACGCGACGCGCAACTCCTGGACGAAGGACATCCAGCTATTCAAGGGTTATGACGAGCGCGATCCGCGCCCTCCTCAATTCCGCGCGCTCGACCTGGCGCTTGAGATCCTCAAGCAGCGCGGCCTGACCGACCACGTCGCCATTGAACTGAACATGGGGACACAATCAGCCGATCGCATGGTGGGCGAGCCTACCACTCCAACCCAGTTTTATTTCGATGCCTTCCGTAAAATCGCAGGCAAGGTTAGCGACAGCACTCCGCTGCTCAATGAAGCTCGTTCCATAAAGACTTCGCAGGAGATTGAGCGCATGCGCCTGGCCAACGAACTGGCTGCACTGGCCATGGACTACACCCGCGAACACATGCGTCCCGGGATGAAAGAAAGCGAAGTGGGCGGCATGTACGAAGGCTTCGTTCATGGCCTGGGCGTGGGCTACAAAGGCAAGGTCGAGATGGCGCGTGCTTTCACCCTGGTCTGGTCGGGAAAAGGAATCGCGACGTTTACCGCCACCGGCGACCGTCCGATTCAAAAGAACGAGCCTACCCTGTTCGAAATTTGGGTCTGCGTCGACGGCTACTGGACAGACCTTACCAAGAACGCCTGTCCGGGCGAGCTGACGCCGGAATATCACAAGCTGTTGGACCTGTTGTTGAAGGTCTTCAACGAAGCCGTGAAAACTGCGCGAGATGGCGCCAGCTTTCCCGATCTTGATCGCTTGATCCGCGCTCGCATTACCGAAGGCGGATATCCGGGCCAGCCCTCGCACGCCATATGTCACGGTGTAGGCGCGCGTGCGCATGAGTTTCCCTACGCGCATCAGGCCGGGAGTGGCACCATGAGAAAGAACATGGTGCTGGCAATCGAGCCGGGTATTTACTGGCCCGGCGGAGGTGGGTTGCGCCTGGAAGACAATTTTCTGATCACCGAAACCGGTAACGAAAAGTTGTGCACGTATCCCGATGATTTCCGGCTGGCTTAACGCGGAGAACTCAGTACCGAGAACCGAGAACTGTGGCTAAATCAACCAAAGATTCGAAGCCCGCACTGAATTCCAAGCTCGTGGAGAAGATCCTCGCCGAGATCAAGGAAGAAGAAATCGTGGCCATGTGCTGCGACGTCATCAACATTCCCAGTCCCACCGGCGAAGAGCTGCAGATGGCGGAGTACATGCAGGCGGTGCTGCAGCAGCTCGGACTGACGGTCACGTGGCAGGAGGTGGAGGACGGACGCGCCAACGTTATTGGCCGTTGGACCGGCAGTGGCGGCGGCAAGAACCTGATGTTCAACGGCCACATGGATACTTCGAACACCGGTCGCGAAGATTTCCTGACCGGCATCGGATACAAGCCGCAGGCCGTCGTCAAGAACGGATTTATTTACGGTCTCGGCATTTACAACATGAAGGGCGCGCTGGTGTGCTACACCCATGCGGTCAAGGCGCTGCAGCGCGCCGGGGTCAGATTGAAGGGCGACGTCATCATTGCCGCCGTCGCCGGCGAGATTGAGAAAGCGCAGTGGGGCGACTTCAAAGGCAAGGAATACCGCGGCTATGGCGTGGGCACGCACTACCTGGTAAATCACGGCGTGCTGCCTGACATGTGCATCCTGGGCGAGCCCACGGACATGCGCGTGGTGCTCGAACATTTCGGTTCTCTGTGGGTGCGCATTTCCTGTACCGGTATTTACGTTCACACCGCGTTCTGCGAAGGGCGCGAAGAGATGAACTCTATTCGGCGCATGCACGAGTTGATGGATGAGATTCTGAAATGGATCGGCGTCTGGGAGAAGAAAGCTTCCTACGGTGGCAGGAAAGCTATCGTGAATCTGGGCGGCATTCGCGGCGGACATGCCTGGCGCGCCAGCCGTACTCCGGAAAAGACCGACCTGTTTCTCGACGTACGCGTTCCGCCCAGCATTCCGATGAACGACGCGCGCCGCGAGATTCAGCAGGTGTTCCTTAGTCTGGAGAAGCAGCATCCCGACTGGGGGCTGGAGTTTGAGACCTATGTTTCCGTGCCCGGCGCGCGCATCCGCGAAGACCACGAAATGATCAAGGCCATCGACGCCAATCATGAGCGCATCATGGGCAAGCCACCGGAGCGGGAAGTCGTTGCCTGGTGCTCGGACGCCAGCGTGCTCAGCCGCTACGGCATCGAGACCGTGAATTACGGCCCGTCCAGCGGGCCGCGCGATGCCGAAGGCGAAAAGGTCAGAATCAAGACCTTGGTGGACATTACGAAGATTTACGCGCTCACGGCTGCGGAGCTGTGCGGTGTGGAGTCGTAAACTGGAGCAAAGAAGGCGTCGCAGCAGAACCGAAAAGTGAGGAGACCAGTTGCCAAGTCAACAGGAAATCGACCGCCGATACAAGAACATCCGCTCCCGTATGGAGCGCGAAGGCCTGGACGCGCTGATCGTGTGCGGCAATCAGTATGCCGGCTTTGAAGGCGCTACGTTTTACTTATCCGGGTTCGAGATCGTGCACCGCTATGTCTACGTAGTGCTGCCGCTGGCGGGCGAGCCGACGCTTGTATTTCCGCGGGAGGCGCGCTGGATCGGCGACAAGACCAAGCCCTGGATCAAAGACCATGTCTGGCCGGATGTTCCCGGAAGCTGGCTTCGCGAGCGAGGGCAGGAACGTGGATGGAAACGAGTCGGCGTGTACGGCATGGATTTCGTCATGGCCGTGCGCGACTATCGTCGAGCTGGCAAAGAGTTCGTTTGCGCTGGTTCCCTTTGATCGCCAGTTCGATATGGCGCGCGCGGTCAAGAGCGACGAAGAGCTCGCCGAAGTGCGCGACGCCATGGACATCATCGTTGACGGCTTCTGGGCACTGGTCGCGGCCTACGAGCCGGGCAAGACCGAAGCCGAAATCATGGCGCCCGCGGTGCGAACGTTTTTTCGCGCGCGGGGCGGGACCGCGCATGATGAACATTCTGCTTTCCGGCACTCACGGCGAGGCGGAAGCGTCCTTCAAAGTGCCGGGCCATCGCGTGGTTGCGGCCGATGACCTTCTGCTCTACTCGCTCGAAGTCACTGGCGCGGGCGGTTACTGGGTGGAATTTTCCCGGCCATTGATTAGCGGCCAAGTCAGCGCGCGCACTCAAGCCATGGCCGATGTCTATCCCCACGCGCTGGAGGCAGCCCGGAAGCTGATGCGCGCAGGTGAGCTGGCAAGCAACGTTCACCGTGCAGTTGCAGAGACGTTTGCGAAACACGGCTTTGCTTTGGGACACCTCTCCGGACACAGCATTGGAACGACCATGCTCGAGTACCCGGCGATCGGCGCGAAGAGTGACGCGCTACTCGAGGAGAACATGATTTTCTCGCTGCATCCGCAGGTCGTGGACAAGGACGGCAAGGTCTGCCTCTACACGCAGGACACTTATCGCATCGGCAAGACTGAGGGCGAGTGTCTGGCCGATGTTCCCTGGAAGTTTTATCAGCGGACAGGAGACCCGCAAGCCGAACCGACGAACTGAGGACGATCACACGATGAAGGTCTGCGTAGTCGGCTGCGGCGCGGTGGGCAGCCTGTTCGCCGCGCACCTGGCGAAGGCCGGCGAGGTCGAAGTGTGGGCCTACGACGTGTGGAAGGAGCACACTGACGCAATCCACGAAGAACGGACTGCGGCTCTCCGGCGCAGCCGAGTTCACTGCGCCGGCTGAATGCGACCAGCGATGCCAAAGAACTACCGCGCTGCGACTACGGCATCGTCGCCACCAAGGCAATCCACACCCGGAATGCAATCGCGCAGGTGGCGCATATCTTTGACGACGACAGCGCGGTGTGCTCGGTGCAGAACGGCGTCGGCAACGAAGAGATCATCGCCGAGCATGTGAAGTACGTGATTCGCGGCACGACTTTTCCCGCTGGACATCCCATCGCACCGGGACACATTGGCTACGACATTAAGGGCGATACCTGGATCGGCCCTTTCGAACCCACCAACACTTCCATGAGCAAGGTGGAGGAACTGGCCGGGCTGATGACGCGTTCGGGCATGAACACGATTGCCTTGAAAGACGCGCGCGGCGCGCAGTGGACCAAGCTGATTTTCAATGCCTCCACCAATCCGGTCGGCGCGCTGACGTTGCTGCATCACGGCGCTGCGACGCGGTTTGCGGCCACCGGTCAACTTTTCAACGACCTGATCGCCGAAGGTGAAGCCGTAGCCCAAAGCCTGGGCATTGAGCTCCATGGCGACCCGCGCCAACTGGTACAGAAAGGCGCGAACGCTCCCGGCAAGCACCGCGCCAGCATGCTGCAGGACGTCCTCGCCAGGCGGCAGACTGAAGTCGATTTCATGAATGGCGCTATTGTGAAGTGGGGCGAAAAGTTCGGAGTTCCCACCCCGCTAAACAAAACCATGTGGGAATTGATCAAAGGCCTGGAGCATTCGTGGAAAGATCCAGATTGAGTGCCTGAGACCTGAGAACCAGAGTCAGAGAACTGGCTCTTAAAAATTGACGAGGCAGGTAGCAAGTCGCCAGGAGTCAGAAGTAATTGTCCATGACCATTCCATTCAATATTGGTGTTCTGCAACTCAGCATGGAGCCGGTACAAGAGACCGTCGCCATGGCCAAGGCCTGCGAGCAGGCCGGGTTCGACGCATTCTGGATTGCGGAAGCGTATCCCTGGTGGCGCAAGCATTCCTTCGAGGCGCGTTCATCCACGGCCGTGTTGGCGGTGATCGCGGCCCACACTACACGCATTCAACTGGGCTGGGGCATCATCTCGCCGTACACGCGGCACCCGGTGCAGATTGCGATGGAAGCGCGCGTCATGCAGGATCTCGCCGGCGACCGGTTCTTATTGGGTCTGGGCGCCTCCAAGATTTTCATGAAGGAGATTGGCGAGGGGGAGGGTGAGAAAGTTGGCCCGGCGACTGTGATGCGCGAGAGCATTGAAGTCATCAAAGGTGTCTTGAACGGTGGAGCGTTTCAGTATCAAGGCAAAGTATTCCAGGCCGGCGTACCGCCCCTGAGACCGGACGCACACACTCCCCGGGGCGTTCCTCCCATTTATGTTGCCGCGACGGGACCAGTATTGCAGAAAATGTCAGGTGTGGTTGGCGACGGGTTGCTGACCGCCAGTATCACGACTCCGGCATTTGTGCGTTA
>CAVXGY010000010.1:0-1177633 GCA_963761385.1 Terriglobia bacterium
GGGTGCGGCTTAGTTTTTTGACACTTGTCAATTCCATCTCAGGTTTTTGCAGGTTGCCGCGTTGCCGTGTCGTCCGTATGGCAGCACCCAGCACTCCCCAGATCGCCAGTGCGATCCATTCGTGCGAGGTGAAGTGACCGGGAACCAGGGCGCCGACTTCACCAGGATCATGACGGACGTCACAATCAGACCGAAGCAGGACGGCACCGTCGTGGCCACGGTGGCTTCATCCGTAGTAGGAGGCGCACAGCGGCCATCCAGGCCACCGCCACCGCCGCCGCGCCGACCTCCAGGATGGGTACGAGTAACGCTTCACCCAGGAAGATTGACAGCGCGGTTGCAATTCCCACGGCGATGATCGCGGTGTAGGGAGTCCGGTTCATCGGGTGCACACGACTCATCTTCGGGTTGAGCAAGTTGCGGCGTGACATGGCGATACAGCAGCCAACGAGCGACGCCACCATGTTGGCGTTAAAGCCTGCATCAGTGCCACCAGGGCCGACCCCATGATGAGTACTACGATCCAGTGGGCGTGCAGCGCGCGCTCGAATGCAACCGCCGTCGGGAATTGTTGGTTGCTGTTCAGGCTCTGCCAGGGGGCCACGTACGAAACCGCGCCGATCACCACCCAGAAGAAGTGAGCCCCGCGAAGATCGTCAGAAGGGTGGCGACGGAGAAATCACGTCCGTCGAAGTCGGGGTTGGCTTCTTTCGGCGTACTTACCCACCGACTCGAAGACCAGACACCAGCCAGGGACGACCTGCCAAACCAACAGAATGGAGAGTAGCGGCCTATGGCTGAAAAGCGGATAAAGGTTCGAGGCCGACCCGTGTTTCGCTCCAGCTACGGCAAAAATAATGACGAGCGTGAGAAACGTGAAAGTTGTTGTCTTGCCCGAATCGGGCACTCGCTTGAACGCCCCGGTAGTTGAGCCATGTCAACAAGACGGTGAGGATCAACCCCAGCAGCTATATGCGGCAGGTATACCGGGTATCCGCCCAGGCGGTACAACTCATATGTGTTCAATGACGGAAACAGGTAACCGCTGATCCTTCCGGCGGCCAAAGCCTCAAAGGGGCAGGTAAGAAAGTAGCTGAGGAACATCATCCAGCCGGTTGCGAAACTTACCGTGGGAGGAAAGAACCTTGCCACGTAGGCCGCTTCGCCGGCGGCGTCTGGAATCTCTTTTATCAATTGACCGTACACATATCCGATCGGCAGCAGAATTAAGGCTCCCGCCCCGAAGCCGAGGATCGCGCCGAGAGGACCACCACGTTTCAGGATGTCGTCCATGACGACCAGCCACGCCGTGCCTACCATGGTGCCGAAGGCGAGCGCAAAGTAGTCGACGAGGCGCAGTCTACGAGCAAGTGTCGTCATAGAAACCTGAACAGCCGCAAGGCTGCGGCCGTTTCTCTATGCTTCAGGCGTTTCTCAGAACTCGTATGTTTCAGAATTCATATCTTAAGGCGAATTGCATGACCCGGGGGTTTGTCAGGAGGCTCGTGTAGGCACCGAAAGCACTTGGCACCTGTTGAAACGACGGTGGGTTAGTTACGGACTGTACATTGAAACGAACCTGGTTCGGAACGTTGAACACCTCCCAGCGGAACTGTAGACTCTGATGCTCCATGGGCAGATTCCAGCGCTTGCTTAAACCCAGGTCCAGCCCCACGAATCCGGGTCCTCGTAGAACATTGCGGGACCCGCTCTGGCCCGGAAAGGGGTTGATAAAGTCGCTTTGGGCTACAACTGGATCCGCAAAAACGCTGACCGAACCATCGGACTGCACAAAGGCCCCGGTTTTCGGTTTGGTCACCATCTGAGCCAATCCCGAGTAGTTCCAGTCTGATGCCCAGGCGTAGCCATTACCGACACTAAAGGGGAAACCGCTGGTCCAGCGGAATAGACCGGAAAGTTGCCAGCCTCCAACAATTGCGTCCAACAGTGATCCAGCATCGCCCGCGATGGCCTTGCCTTTTCCAAAAGGCAACTCGGCGATCCAGTTCGCGTTGATCTGGTGCGTCGTATCGAAATCTGAAACGCCCCGGTGTTGCAACAGGGAGAAGGCGTTCGACAGTTGGCTGCCGAGAATGCCCCCGTTAAACCCGACGCGTGACGCAGCAGAGGTGATATCAATCGACTTCGAGAAAGTGTAATTGAGGTCAAACTGAATTCCGGAGCCGAGTTGCTTCCGCAAACTAGCTTGCAGACCGTGATAGCTGGAGCTGCCAATCGAACTCCACCCGAACATTGCGGTTGCCTGATTGTTCAGCAAATCTCCGGGCTGGCCACTGGTACACGCCGGGGTCACGCAGAAGTAGTGACTCGAACCCGACGTGTCGGTCAAATACCCATATAGATCAATGTTACCGAGGCCGACAACCTCGTTTCCTGCATAGGAACTGATGCTATAGACCTGGTACATGGCTTGCATAAGGGATGAAGTCGGACCGTATCCGAAGATTTGATACTGACCCGAGGTAAGAGGCTGAGTTACATCTTGCCAGTAGGCGGCCGTCGGTTCCCCGTCCCAGTTATAGGTCGAGTCGGTCGGCGAGACGCCCTGCCGGGCCAGTTGCGAGAGACGAGTCGCCGCGGCGAAATAATCAATGCCCGTCTTTGGATCCTTGAGGTCGAGCGGTTGGCGGAGATCGCGCTGGGTCAGCAGCCTCCGACCGAGCCGTCCCACGTAGGACAGCTGGAGAGAGAACTTTTTCGGTAGCTCGCGTCCGATGGAAAAATCCAAGGCGTAGGCATGCGGAGTCTTGATGCTGGCGTCCGTACCCCAAGTGATGGCCTGACCTGCCGGGTTCGGAGTCTGTGGAAATTTCCCATCGGGCGCCGGCTCGAGAAATTGAACTCCACTGCCATTCAAGGCAGGAATCTGGTTGATATTAGAGATGCGCGGTACGTCGGCCGCATCATCCACACCCGGAATACAGCAGGGATTTTGTACTGTAGCGGAGAGTCCAGCCGGAGCGTTTGCGTCGAAGGTACTGATTAACTGCATACCGGCGCGGTCGTACACTTTGCCGAATCCAGCTCGGATCACCGTTTTGTCTCCGTCGCCAACAATCTTTCGGAGCCATGGGCTCTCTGCGCGCGGTGAATACGCAATCGAGATTCGCGGGGCGAAGTCTGACTTTTCGAAGTTGTAAAAGCCGGGTCCATTATTTGTTTTGCCCGTAAGAACAAAGGTCAGCGGTGCAACATTAGCGTATCCGAGACCCTGCGACATGGCGGCAGATGTCTGGTTAAACTGCTGACCCAGATCTACCGAAGAACTGGCCTGCCAGCCGTTCACCTCCCATGGCGGAGGGAAGAGGGACCAGCGCACACCATACGTTATGGTGAAGTTGGGCCGCACACGCCACGAATCCTGCCCGTAAAATTCGTACCAGTCCAGCCCATAACGCCGCTTGACGGGAGTACCCTCCGGCAGCAAGTTGCCGCTTCGGTCGTAGTTGTAGTTGCCGATCATCTGGGAGACCATGCCCAGCATCGCGAGCATCGGGTAGTCGTACGCGATTGTCGAGGCGGGCTCCAGGAATCCTCCGTTCGCAGGATCCAACTGCCCTCCGGTGGAAGCAAAACCGGTCGGCGACATCCAACTGGTGGTCCCTACCGCCTGGTTGAAAGAATGCAGATAGCTGACACGCGGATTTCGGGCAGTTCCGATGTTGGTTCCAAACTGCAGGGTGTGTGATCCCTTGGTCCAGGAAAGATCGTCCAGAAAATTGTAAACCGGCATCTGTAGATTGCGGCTGTATTGGAATCCCTGGTCCAACCCGTTAAAAGTATTCCACTCCTGGTTCGTGTTGCCTACCAGGCCGGTGCTCTGCCGGGTAAGCCCCCAGTGGAACGTGTTCACCATCGTCGGAGCGATCAGTGCCGTGTATCCGAGTGCCACCCCTTTACTGTGGTCCGCTATGGTGGACATTGGCGGCGTTCCGGGCAGGAAAGGTTCTTGTGGATTCTTGAAATTGTGCAGGGCGCCACGCAAAAACAACGTGTGTTTGCTGGCTGTATCGAGGTGGTAGTCGATTCGGGCAATGAACGCATCATCATTGACGCTGACGGGGGCGCTGAACCGGAACCCCGCATAGTTCAAGCCGTCCCCCACGCTGGGATCGTTCGTCGGGTACTTCCCGTTGCAGAACGTCTTGTCGAAGTAGCCATTGTGTCCGGTCAGATCGAGAACGGCCGGATTGATACCCAAATGCAGAGGATCGAGTCCCTGAATGTCAGTTGGAGTTAGGGTTGTGATGAGGCCGCCGGTATCCTGATACTTTATCAACCCCTGGCAGAGCGTCGGCGTAGGAATGGATCTCACTGCCGGTAGATCTTCCCGCCGCCGGGTGCCTTCATAATTGAAGAAGAAAAAGGCACGGTCTTTCTTGATCGGGCCACCCACTGAGCCGCCGAAAATGTTTCGGATGAGTTTCAGTGGTTTATTCGGTTCGCCCGCGGCCAGCTGTGATTGCTTTATGAAGTAGTCATTCGCGCTTGTGATGGTGTTGCGGTGGTATTCATAAAGCGACCCGTGAAACGAATTGGTGCCACTTTTCGTGATCAGAGCGACTTGTGCGCCCGAGCCCTGCCCCTGATCGGCATTGTAATTCGCGGTTGTGACCCGGAATTCCTGCACCGAGTCCAGCGTCACAGGAAGCACTGAGGTGAAGGCGTATCCACTTGATTGGTCGTTGACATCCACCCCGTCGAGGCTGATATTGCTCTGGTCGCTGCGAGCGCCATTAACGGCCCCGTTACGAGTATCGTTCTCTTTGTCGCTGTCAGGCCGGTTGCCGGTGTATGCGACACCTGCCTGCAGACTTAGCAGGTCTGGCACGTTGCGGCCCTCGAGTGGGATCTGTCGAACCTGTTGCTCTCCGAAGGAATCGCCGATCGAAGCGTCCACCAGGTTCAGAGCTGGTGCCTCGCTTTCCACCGTGATGTTCTCCGTTGTCGCGCCGATCTTCAGCTGGACATTTGAAGTCGCCGGCGTATTGACGAGCAGATGCAGGCCAGTCTGTGTATAACCAGCAAATCCCCGAGCGGTTACGGACAAGACATATGTTCCGGGGGAGACTGCCAGAAAGCGATATTCCCCTGCCATGTCCGTCGCACCACTGCGCTCCACTTTTGACTCCGGATTGCTGAGTACGACTGTTGCACCCGCAATGGCACTGCCACTCGGATCCGTCACTGTACCCTGCAGGGAAGTCGATGAAATCTGCGAGAAAGCGGGGTTGACGGTCATGAATACGGCGGCGATCGACCAGAGTGCACACTTCTTGAGGCGCTTCATACTCGACTCCTCGCCATAGGCCCTGGGCGTACAAAGGACCAAGCTCACTCGGGCTCACAGGCTGACAATGTTCCTCTTCACGAACAGACTCAGCAAGAGTAGTCCTATAACTGGCTGGGAAACTTGCCTCAGAATGACATTTACTTGATTGAGAAAGACATTCCCAACAGCGGCGTAGCCGTGAAAAACGCGCCTTCCTATGCCCGGCCGGTTCTTAATCCGACACCGTCAGCGCAAGCAATACAGGTTGCTATAATCCCGGACGCCAGCCGTCCTGTCTCAGAATCTCCATGCGGCGAGATTGGCCAAGGCAAAACACACTTAGACATGTCCACGATCCCACATCAGGAGCGATGCGATGAGTGATACGAAGCGACGGCAGAGACTTGGCGTCGGCCAGCCGATTGGACGTCGAGATTTCCTGAACGGCCTAGCTATCGGTGTCAGCGGCTCCTACGCGTTTCTCTCGAGCCTCGCCAATGGAACGGAACAAAGTCGGACGCTAACAAGTGATCGAGGAGGTCCCGCTGCCGATCCTCCTTTGCGTTCCGGGTTGCGTGGCAACTATCCGGAAGCGATTGCTGAGTTCGATCTGATCGCCGAGGGTAAGTACGAGAACCTCCCCACGACGCCAACTGACGACGAAGAATACGATCTGGTCGTTGTGGGTGCCGGAATTTCCGGGTTGTCGGCTGCGTACTTCTATCGTTCTGCGCTAGGAGAGAAACAAAGAATTCTGATCCTGGACAACCACGACGACTTTGGCGGTCACGCCAAACGAAATGAGTTCCATCATCAGGGAAAGACCTTCATTGGTTTCGGAGGCACCTTCGCGATTTCTACCCCGTACCCCTACAGCTATACCGCCAAGGCACTAATTAAGGATCTTGGAGTAGACGTGGAACGTTATGCGCAGGTCGTGAACCACGACCTGGAAACCAAGTTCAATCTGCGCTCTGCAATGTTCTTTGACAAAGAGCACTGTGGTGAAGATCGGTTGGTTGCGGGTTACGGCCGCCTGCCCTGGCCCCAGTTCTTTGCCCAAGCACCACTTTCGGACGCGGCACGAAAAGATCTCGTACGTTTGCACGGAAAAAACCCCGACTATATGCCGGGGCTCAGCGAAGAAGAAAAACGGCGCCAACTCGCGAAGATGAGTTATCAGGATTTCCTGCTCACCGTCGCGAAAATAAGTCCAGATAGTCTTGTTTTCTTTATCGGGAACGCCGCGCGAAACAACAAGCGTGTCGACACCTTGCCCGCGCTTGAAGCCGCCGAGCACGGCGCCATCGGTTTCAACGGATTGGGATTGAGACTACCGCCCGAGTTCAATGAGGGCTCATACTTTTTTCACTTTCCAGACGGGAATGCTTCAATTGCTCGTCTTCTCGTGGGCAAACTGATTCCTCCGGCGTTCATTAGCACGCAATCCATGGACTCGATCGTTCGGGCGTCAATGGACTACGCGAGGCTCGACGAACCGAATTCCAAGGTACGGATCAGACTGGCCAGCACCGTGGTGCGGGTGCAGCATGACGGGTCGCCGGAACAATCCCAATGGGTGAGAGTCACATACCGGCGAAACGGTAGCTTACGTACGGTCCGGGGGCGTGACTGCATCCTCGCGTGCTACAACCGGCTGATACCATCCCTGATGCCCGAACTGCCGGAGGAGCAGAAACAAGCCTTGGCGTATCCGGTCAAGGTGCCCATGCTGTATACGAATGTCCTGATTCGACGCTGGACTGCCTTTCAGAAACTGGGTGCCGCGCAGATCACCGCACCCGGCATGTATCACACTCACCTTGCTCTTGACCCCGGCACACGCGTTGGCGGCTACCGGGGTGTCACCACTCCGGAAGAACCGATTCTGGTTCACATGATCCGGCACCCAAACAAACCTGGACTGCCACGTAAAGAACAGAACCGTATTGGACAGCAGGAACTGCTTTCCATGACCTTCGAGGAATTCGAGTTCAAAATCCGGCAACAACTGGATCGCATACTCAAGCCCGGCGGATTTGATCCGGCAAAGGATATTGTCGCGATCACAGTAAATCGCTGGCCGTACGGATACGCTTACACTTATGACACTCTGGCCGATCCTGAAATGCTTCCAGAGCAGCGTCCACACGTGATCGGCAGGCGACGCTGCGGGCGCGTAACAATCGCCAATTCCGATGCAGGTGCTGCCGCGTTTACCAACCAAGCGATCGACGAGGCGAGTCGCGCAGTCCAAGAACTGCTCGTTTACCATCATCTGACGTGATCTGTTGACGCGATCTGTCCGGCTGCGCGCTTCAATCACCTGGATGGAAAAGAAAGGGCGTGGGCGACGATATGAGAGGCCTGAGTCTTAGGCTGCCCCGAGAAAACATCGGAACCACTACGCTTGCAGCTAGCGTGGCGCTTTTGTTGGTGCTCGGTGTTGCAGCACAGGAAGCGACGCCATCTCATTTCGAAAAAGACGCGAAAAGAAAGGCTTCTCCCGCTCCAGTTTCGCAGCCGATCCCATTTAGCCACAAAACACATTCCGCTCAGAACATCGAGTGTGCCGTCTGCCATAGCAATCCAGACCCCGGCGAAAGCATGGCCTTCCCGGACAGCACGCTTTGCATGGCATGCCACCAAGCGGTTGCTGCTGCAAAACCCGCCGTAAAGAAACTTGCCAGGTTCTCCCAGTCCAAAAGGCCGATTCCATGGGTTCGCGTCTATTCTGTCCCCGCGTTCGTTTTCTGGAGTCATCGAACACATTTGGACGCAGCGCAGCAATGTGCAGACTGCCACGGCAATGTTTCGCAAATGGACGTCTTGCAGGCAACGAAGGTGACCACCATGGATGGATGTGTGCAATGCCATGCGAAAAAAGATGCCAGCACCGGTTGCGTCACCTGTCACGAAGGCCGCGGTGCTCGGCTGGACCAACCCTTCAAGTTGCAAACAGCAACAACGCGAAAAACCGGAATCCGGATACGCAACAATTCCGATTCGTCGCCATGTGGTCATTTGGTGTCCTCTCAACATCGACTAATGTCTAAAAGGACGTAGTTGTCTGACATCATCGGTCGTGTGCGCGAGGCGGAGTTGCACGAAGCGGCGAGGCGCTTAGAGTGATTGGCCGGAGTCGCCTGACGGTTCCGGATTGCTCCGAATGACGGCCAGCCGGAAGTAATTGTTGTAAGACCGAGTGGGCCTTCTACGCGAAGATCTCGTTTACTTTCTCCCGGACCTGCTGACTGCGCGATGGCTTCAGATACCTCATCGTGGACTCCATGTCAGAATGACCGAGCCACTGCTGCACGGTCCGTAGATCGACGCCAGCCCACAGTGACCACGTCGCAAATGTTGCGCGGAATTTGTGGAGCCAAAAGTTCTCTTTGTTGAGTTTCGCCCGCTCAGCAACAGCCTTCAGGGTGTCCAGGAAATCGAGTTTGGGTCTGCAGCCGGCGGTTGGGAAGACTAGCCCGCATGTTTTGTCGCGTTTTTCCTTCTCGGCCTTCAGGCTCGTGACGAGTTTTGCAGGGATGGGAATCTCACGCTCTTTGTAGTTCTTCGGGCTGAACCCATATTCGGGCTTGTAGCGCACGGTGACCGTGCCACGCGAGAGATTGATGTCTGCCCAAGAGCAGTGCATCACCTCCTGCTCGCGCATTCCGGTCATCAGGAAGAACTCGAACCAGAGTCGCTCATTGGCATCACACTTTGCGAACAGCGTGTCGAGTTCTTCTTTCTCGTACACCTCCGGTTCTTCCTCTACGAATCGCGGCCAGTCGTTCTTGCCTACTAGGCCGCGGATACCCTTGGGCCTTCAGGAACGTCATCACGTTCTCAAACTTGTTGTAGACAGATCGGGGTGCCTGGTCTTTTTCGTCGCGCAGGAAGGCGGAGAACTTCAGAAGGTCCTTGCGCTCGACGTCTTCCACGTTGAGCTTGGGGCAGGACTCCAGAAAGTACGTTCGAGCGCCGTGTGTACGCCGAATGGTCTTCGGCTTCTTGGTGAGCTTGGTTTCGTCAAGGAAGTCGGTGACCGCGGCTGCGAGTGACCGATGTCCATTGCCATCTCGGCACCACGGTCGACGCCATTGTTCAGCGCATTGAGCTCGGCTTCTTTGCGCTGCCGACGCGCGCCGGCATCGGCTGCATCCTTGCCCACCGACAGGCGTACCCGCTTGCCGTTTTCGCGCCATTCCAGGTAATACGCACCTTCGGGGTGTCGCTCTTCCTTGCCGTTGACGACGACGACATCGGGCTTGACGCGGCCATTGGCAGAGAGCAGCAACGCGGCAATAGCGCAGCCCATGCGGGGTTTGGACTCGTTTGGTGAGGTTGACTTCGCGGTTGGCCATCGGTGACACCTTCCTGATTCTGGTATCAGTGTAGGTATCACCGGCTTGCAAGTACTAGATAACTAAGGTAATGGCGGAGAGGGAGGGATTCGAACCCTCGGTACCGGTATTAGCCAGTACAACGGTTTAGCAAACCGCCGCATTCGGCCACTCTGCCACCTCTCCGTGGTCTGGCGGAAGATCAGTTTATCACTGTCGTTTGGTTTCACGCGATGTTGCGTTTTGGCTTTGCCTGACGGGGGGCAATGGCCGACTCCACCCGGTTACGTCCTGACTGCTTGGCGCGATACAGGGCCTTATCGGCTGCCTGAATGACTTGCTCGGGCGCACGGGCTTTGGCATCCGGTTCAGAGACGCCAATGCTGACGGTCACCGAGAGCTGGTCGTCCGCGGGTAGAGTCGCACGCGCCCGAGGAGGACGAACTTTTTCCCTGACGTCGAAGTCCGGCGTGCCTCGGCTCGACGTTCCGCGCTTCGCCGTTCATGAGAGCGTTCACGAGCGCGTTCCCCAGCGCGTTCGCCTGCACGCTCACCGACGCGTTCACCTTCAGCTTCACGAGATGGGTTGGTCTGACCTTCTTGCCTACGGCGCTCTTGCTCACGGCGCTCCTGCTCGCGACGAAGCTGGAAGCGAGATGTTTCGATCGTGGATCGCAGGGACTCCAGGTGCGGCAGCACAGCTTTTACCGACTTGCCAGGAAAAAGAACAGAAAATTCCTCACCGCCCACGCGATAGGCGCGGCCGCCGCCGGTAACCTCCGCGAGTTTCGCGGCCACCAGTCGTAAAACCTGATCCCCGGTTTCATGGCCGTAGGTGTCGTTGAATCTCTTGAAGTGATCGATATCCACAACCGCAACAGCGTAAGGCTCTTCCAGATTGAGTAACGCGTCGTTGTAGGCGCGGCGGCCGGGGAGAGTGGTCAGTTCGTCGTGGTATGCGAGAAGGTAAGAGTTTTCGATGATTGAACCGACCAGGATCAGGGCTGCAGTGGCCATATAGGCCGTGGGGATGGGGCCTACGCCACCGGAGAAAAAGGAAAGAAGCGCCGCCACCAGAGTCCATAGCATGCCGCTTTCCACGGGCTTCCGATAAAGCAGGAAGCGTAGCAAAAGAAATGCGGCTGCGGCCGTGAACCCCAATAGAGCCAGCGTGGGGAACCGCGTCCACGAAGAAACACCGTGCGCACCGGCGTGCAGATATGCGGGGGCTGTGATCTCCCCCGGACGGCAAATGATGGCAACAAAAACGGACTCGAAGAATAAAAGTGCCAGCCTGGGAAAGAGAGCCGGCACGACGAGGCCCAACTCCCGCATGAGTGAAAAGACGATGAAGTTCACGGGCAGGAGAAAGGCGACGGCCTCGAAGGCAATGCGACCCGGTCCGGAAAACGACAATTGGCCGGCGGAAAAAAATTCCACGGCACGATGCGCCAGCAGCAGCGTCAGAAACGCGAAGAGGTGTCGGCCGGAATGGAATCGCCAGGCCAGCAGCAATCCAGCGGCGAAGACAGCGTAGTAGTAGAAACTGATCGCCGCCGAGGGAACCGGTCCGAATGTGCCCTGGAAAACGATGCCCGCGACGAACAGAATGATGCCCCCGGGAAGTATCAGGGACTTCAGCGCTTTTAAGCTCCACAAATCCACGCTGTTGGCGACGTCCTTTCACCAAGACTGAATCCAGCAACACTCTTCTCGAGTATCGCACTATCTGCACTCAAGATGGGTCGAGACATTGACCGTGCAGGTTCCGGCAGATGGGCCGTAGCTCTCCCGTTTCTGCCCTCGTTCCCCCTCAGGGTACAGGTGACCTTTGATCATCGCCGGACCACTTGTTTCGCATCCCTTCACAGCTAAGAATCGAAATGGTCCATTAGAGCAACCTTATGCGCATTCTGGTCGCGGAAGACGATACCGCCCTGGCAAGTTTCGTAAAGAAGGGCCTGGAATCGGAGCACTATGCGGTTGACGTTTCTGCCGATGGGGGAACAGGCGCGCGCCCTGGCGGGTGAATGGATTTTGACCTGGTGGTGCTCGATCTGAATCTTCAGGTTTCGGGCCGACGATTTGATGATTGATGATTTGATGGTTGACGACTTGATCGTTGAGGATTCGATCTTTCAGAATTCAATCCTGGCAGATTTGAGTCCATGGGATGCAGTTCTTCGGAGCTCAGTTTGGGATCGCTTCGACCCTACTCTCACCTCCGACAAACATGGCTTGGTTGCACTTCAACGCCCGTCTTCGAACTCGGTGACCGCACAAGCGCGAAATGCCTGATCCGAGAAGAGATATGCTCAGGCCGTTGGGGTCGCGGGACTTTAGGGGTCGGAAATCCTTGCCATTTTCGGGAATCAATGCGGACAATTCGGGAAACACGGAGGCTATCGTGGCCGTGTCAGCAAGGTCTGATAAAAATCGAGCACGATCTTTCGTGTGCCTGCGGGAGCAGGCAAATGAAAGCTGGTTTCGGGTCCATCCGCGAAAACCTGGCCAAGCAGCACTGGTTTGCCCACTCCTACAGCGTAAACCGGGACCGGGGTCACAAGGTCCACGGGCGCGTTGTCCTGCATAATCGCGCCGCTGACAACCACCCCGCTGGTCTTCTGTGTGTACTTCACGCCGTGCAATTCAAGATGGGGAAGAGCCGTGCCATTCACCCATCCCTCATTGAACCATTCCAGTGATTGCTTGCCCTCGTACCAGAGGGATGGCGGTAATTCCTCTTCGAACACCTGCAGCAGTTCATGGGTAGTAATCGACTTTTCCTGAAAACGCTGTCTGATTTTATTGAGCGCACGAAAGAAGGGTGCGTCAGCCTGAGCGTCGGAAGGGTTGGAACGCCCACCGCTTTTGCGTGTGGCGTCCCGCAGCATGTACCGCAACATGTGGAATAACCAGGTACCGCGGCCATAGCTGATGGCCTCGTACCCGGCAGGAAAATGCGAGCAAGTTAGACGCGTGCCAAAGGTTACCGGACCTGCGTCCGCCAGCGGCGATCCCTCCTTATTCTTCTCCAGAAGATTCTCGCGGTAAGCCTCCATGACCACGCGAAATTTGGCAGGCGACTCGGACTCGAGCATCATCAGCGCGCTATAGTTCGCCAAGGCTTCAAAGATCCACTGGTCACGATAGTCCCGCCAGAAAATCAGGTCGCCCCACCACTGATGAGCAGTCTCGTGGGCAATCACGCTATCGCTGAGGATGCGAGTCAGGGGGCTCACGTGCAGTTCGGTTTTTTCCTCGGGCGTAAGAAAAGAAAAGCTGGACAAGAAAACCAGCGAAGGCCAGCCCTGGCTGACATTGCCGGGCATCTGGGTGAGAGCCAGGCCTGCGTATGGGTAAGGACCGAAGCGGCTGGCGAGAAATTCGACTGCACGCGCCGACTGGTCGGCGACCGCTTGCGCGTTTCGGGCCGGGGAGGGCGGAGGCGCATTGACCGTCAGGGTTTCACTTGGCCTACGGATCTGAAACGGGCTCAGGGGCTGTGGGATGGCGGTCTGGGTCGTGCCCTTCGGAAAAGTTCGCTCAACTCCGGTCGAGGCGTAGGCTTCGACCTGTACCGCGCCCGCATGCGCCACCACGCGCGAATACTTACCCAGATTGAAACCAGCCACCGGCATCGGTCGATCAGAAACCCAGTGGCTGGTTTCCTCGCCTGGCTGCAACCCTGAAGTTGAGCTTTCCATCCGTTTCCCCGTCGCAACCAGCGTCCAGCCTACGGGGTAGCGGAATCGCAAATCGAATTCCGACATGTCCAGACCACGATTCGGATACCAGGTCCCGCGGGCACCGACATACAACAAACCCTGCCCGGCATCGGAGAGAACCTCACCTCCATAAACAAAGTGCAAGGCGATTTTTTGACCGGTGCGCAGCGGCTGCGGAAAAATGACGGCCACCAGGTCGTTGCCCCGACGCGCTAACTGCGTGCCTTCGAGTGCCTGGTTGTGAATGAATTCCACCGGCTGCCCGTCCGCCTCAACCTGTTTGATCTGCAGGAATCGGGACAACTCGAAGAGGGCTGCTCTCTGGCCACCTTGTCGCACGTCAAGCTGTAGGGTCGCATCTCCATCGAGCCTGGTGGGAGGCTCCACTTTCGCCTGGATCGTGTACTTTGACACCTTGATCGTGTCGGGCCTGGCTCCTTCATTCAAAACACCGCTCGCGGCTTCGGAGCGCCCGGCAGGTTCGTCGACGGAGAACGAAGTCCAGACATCGTAGTGGGTGTCGCCATCGACTGTTTTCAACTGTCCCGCCCAGACTTGTTCCGGAGTCATTGAGTCGAAATAAAGGTCGAATATGCCTAACTTCGATCCCTGCACTCGCGCATGTAACATGCGATCCCGTTGGTCAGGACCATCAGGTTTCGCGACTTCGGTTCCCTTCCCGCCAGTTGCTGGCAGCGAATGGCTGAAACTCAGAAGCAGCCGCAATGCATCGGTTTCCGAGAGATTGCGAGCCGTCCCATCCCACTGGGTGACAAATTCCTGGGTATGTTCGGTGGGCCGAAGTGAGGGTTTCAGCTCGGCAAAGGTGTCGTCATTAAAACGAAAATACGCAGTGACGAATTTTTCTTCCATGATCGCTGCCCCGGTGAAAAGCGTCATGGAGGCCCGTTCAGCCTGATCGCGGGGCACCAGCAGGACTTCGCCTTCGCCCTCGAAAAAAGCGCCCGTGATGCGCCCAGCCACGTCCTCAGTAAAGGCGATGGTGCCGTCATCGAAGGTGATGTGGAAGGCGGCGCGATCGAGGGTTACATCGCGGATGTTGTAGACCCGAGACTTGTCCAGGCCAACATTTCGCAGCGCCAGGTATAAGGACTCGGCAGGGCGTTCCGGCGCCGCGGCATTGCCGGATACCGGGTTCGAAGCAGGAGGAACCGGAACTTGCGCCCAGCTCGGAGTCTCCGCAACCGATGCCAGGGCCAGGGTCAAGACGACCAGAGTCAACACAACCGGGGTCAAGATCTTAAAGAGGTGTGTTGACGCCTTAACGGGAATATTTCTGATTACCATGGTCACGTGGGCTGGCTTCACCCCTGTTGTTAGAATGCGCCATAGTGCAGGCGCCTGTCACCTTTCTACTATTGTCGGGACTAATCGTGGGCGCAGCCTGCGCTTCCGCCGAAGTCATTCACTTAAAAAACGGCCGTACGATCTACGCCGACCAGGTTCGAGAAAACGGAAACCGTCTCGAGTATGAGGTCGGTGAGGACTCTTACGCTATTCCGAAATCGTCGGTCCTGCGCATTGAGGCAGGAGGGGTTCGCCCGCAGCGTTCGTCCTCCGCCGAAGGCCAGGATGCTCACGAAGTCCCCTCATTCACGCCGCCCGACAATCTGAATGGCGAGCCCGAACTGGTCGACAAACTGATTCACGACGGCCAAGTGGATACCGAGGCCCTGTCCGCCCTGGAGAAACAGGGCAACTCACGCACCAGCGCCGCAGCATACTTCATCGCCGGCAAGTACGAGATGGAGCATGAGAACTTCAGCAAAGCTCGAACTTACTTCGAGACTGCGCTTCGATTCGAGAGCCAGAACCCCACCATTCTGAATTACTACGTGGCCCTGCTTCTGCGGACCGGAAATTCGGTCGAAGCGTTGCCCTATGCCGAACGCGCCGTACGTGTTGCCCCTGATTCTCCCGATACCCTGGCCATCCTCGGCTATGCGCAATATGCCTCCGACCGGAATCGGGACGCGATCCGGAGCTGGCAACGATCTCTGGCTCTTCGTCCCGATGCACAAGTGCGCAAGTATCTGGCGAAGGCAGAACAGGATGCAAAGGTCGAATCGGATTTCACCCAGAAAGAGAGCAGCCACTTTACCCTGAAATACGAGGGCACGCAGACTCCGGAATCGTTGCGCCGTGACCTTGTCTCAACGCTTGAATCACACTACGACGATCTGGTGCGTGATCTTGGCGTGGCACCCCGGGGCAGCATCGCAGTGATTCTGTACACCGATCAGGCTTTCTTCGATGTTACCCAGTCACCCTCCTGGGCCGGCGCGGTGAACGACGGCAAACTGCGTATCCCGGTGAACGGCATGACCTCGGTCACTCCAGAGTTGTCGCGCGTTCTCAAACATGAACTGGCGCACTCGTTTATTAACCAGCTCTCGGGCGGGCGCTGCCCGCAGTGGTTGAATGAAGGTATTGCGCAAGCCGTGGAGCCGAAATCGCTGTCGTCCCGCGGACGCCGTCTCGCGGAGCTCTTCAAGGCACAGCAGGAAATTCCGCTGAACGCTCTTGAAGGCAGCTTCATGCGCTTCTCGCCGATAGAAGCGGTGCTGGCCTACGACGAATCACTGGCGGCGGTGCAATTCATCGCCGACACTTACGGCATGAGCGATGTGCAACGCATTCTGCAACGGCTGGGCGAGGGTAACTCCACTGAAGCCGCCCTGCGCGCCACCATTCACGACGATTATGGACAACTTCAGGGCGAAATGAGGAAGTACCTTGCGGGAAAGTACGGGGATTAAGAGGGTTAAATCCTACCCAGCGCACAGCACCTACACCACGCCTCGGGCATTTAGAATTCGCGACTCGACCAGGAACCACGAAGCTGCCGAGATCAGGCAAGTGATCGCAAAAGCCGATACCACCACGAGCGCGGTTGAATGCACGTGCACATCCACTTTAAGAAGGACGGCTACAAAATAGAGGTAGACGGTGTAGCTGATCACCCCCAGAAATCGCAGTGGGCGCATCGTCAGAAAGTTGTAGAAGACCTCGCCGTATCCCGGGGACAAGAATTAACAATCGCGCCAAATAGACCGGCACTCAAAGAATATCCAATCGAATTGAACAGCATGCTGTTGGCGCCCGTGCGAAACCCGGGCAGCATGGAGAGCAATCCCAACAGTCCTAGCATGGCCGCCATCGTCCAGGCTGCAAGACGTTGGTTCTGGAAAATCCATTCTGCATGTTCTCTTTCGGATACAGCGATAAATGCCCCCCGCCGCAAGAGTATCGGCGCGGAAAATGGTCAGACTGCAGATGGGGAAGTGAATAGCAAAGGCGGGAGTGCATAGTACCCGGAGAGCTGGGGAGAAAATAATCACGGCGACGCAAACCCTTCGCAATGTCTTTCGGCTGCACAAAGCACAATCCAGGGCCAGATGAAATAAAACTGTTCTTCCGCCGCGAGCGACCACAAGGGAGTCATGGCGGCGACTTCGACTTTACCCAGCGCCAGTGCAAGGTTCGCGCCGAGGAAGGCATACCAATACCAGATGCGTGCCCACGGAGGATGGAAGAATATCGTGAGAAATATCAGGAACCCCAGGTAAGGGGGAAGAATTCTCCGCACGCGCCGAAACGGCTTCCAATAACCTCCTCCTGTGCCGCGCCGGTCTTTCAAACGGAGAAATATCCCCGTAATCAAGTATCCGCTCAGGGCAAAGAAGGAGATCGACTCCCATCCACAACAATGGGATATGCAGAGCATGGGTGGTGAACACCATGAGAATCGCGACTGCCCGAAGACCGTCGATTTGCGGATGTGCCCCCATGCTTCGTGGCTTGCCGTTTGCGATGGCGTGACGCAGACCTGACCCGCCGGAATCGACTCAGGCAACGACTATGGAATGTTTAGTGAAAAGAAACCTGAATGGGGTTCGGCCCGAGAAAAGTCCATCGTGAAGGCACGCACTACTCAATCTGAACCAGGCCGTTGCCGGCTGGTGCAACCGCCGCTGGCACGGGAAATTGCGGGGCGCGCCAGGAGTCGAAAACTGACACCTGGTGTACGCATGAAACCGTGCAATTGGGGGCGCAGGTTTTTTCCGACAAATATTCCCGGCGAATGTCTTCGATTGTGTACTTCTCCAAAGGGATGGCGGGATAGCCGCGCTGCTGCGAGCAGTAGTGCACCAGGCCGTCTTCACAAATGTAAAGATAGCGTGCGCCCGCCCGGCAGCGCCACTGGTTTGGCTGGCCCAGCGCGATGTTGTCCTGAAAGCCGTTAATGCGGGTGAAGCTGCTCTTCTCCATCGACTTCATCTCGTGGTAGATCGCGCGCTCTTCCTGATTCAGCGGTTGCAGCTGTCCCGAGCCATCGTGAATGATTCCGATGGTGGAGGTGAAACCAAGTCCCAACGCACGCTTGCCGATGGTGAGCGCGTCCTGCGGATTGCGGATGCCTCCGCCGATCACCGAGTTGATATTCACGTGGAAGTCCGCATACTCGGCGAGCAGCTCCAGCTTCTTGTCCAGCACTTTCAGGCTCTTCTTCGAAACCTCATCAGGAGTAACGTTGTCGATCGAAATCTGCAGCCATTCCAGCCCGGCACGGTTCAGGCGCTCAATACGATCCGCAACCAGGAGATAGCCGTTCGTGATCATCCCGGCGATCATGCCTCTTTCGCGAATGCGGGCAATGATCTGATCGAGATCGGGATGGAGCAGAGGCTCACCGCCGCTGATGGTGATGACCGAGGTTCCGAGCGCGGCCAGCTTATCAACACGTTGAAACATGGCCTCGGTGGGAACAGGCTTGGAAAAATCGTCGTACTCGTTGCAATACTCGCAAGCCAGATTGCAGCGCCGTACGGGAATGATGTGCGCCAACAGCGGGTGGTCAGTCGAGGCGAAAGCTCCCGCAATCATCCGCGCTCCGCGCAGGTTGCGATGGAAAGCCTTCAGACGCCGGCGCACCGTTGTTCGCAAGGGGCTGGTTTGTAAAGACATACGATGAATACTGCGTTTATTAAAGCATAGCCGTTGTCCAAGTGCATCGTTTGCGCAGTGTTCGGTGGGATTTGCGGGGCGAACGGAGACTGGAAGGGGTAGATCGACCTGAGACGACTAGTCGATCAAATCATGACCTGCAGCCTTCAAGGTCTTGAGCGCGGTTGAAGTATGTTCTTCTTTCACCAGCACATAGTCCGTGTCAAAAGTCGCAATCGCAAAAATCGGAACTCCATGTTCAGCCAGAGGGTCCAGGAAAGAAGCCAGAACTCCGGTTAGCGAGAAGGGGAAAGGGCCTTCAAGCCTGAAGCAAGTCCACGAACCTTCGCATTTCGCGTTTTCAGGAGCCGGGCCGGTGGGGCAGACGACTGAGAGCTCATCGGTAGTGCGAGTTACCGAGAACAGAGACGCTTTCAGAGCAAACTCGGGAATGGCAGCATCCGGCGGCAGGCGACAGATTGTGAAGCTGCCGGGAAGTTGTCGGAATCTCAGGTGCATTGCAAAACTAGTCCTTGCTCTCGGCCGCTCTCATGACAGCCGCCTTGGCCAGCAGCCGGGTGGAATCGAGCGTCGGCAATGAGGACGACTCCGGCGCCACCAGCAGAGGAATCTCTGTACATCCCAAAACCACTGCATCGCAGCCCTCTTCAGCCATGGACTGGATTACTTCCTGAAAGAACGCGAGGGAACGCGGCGTAAACTGGGCATTCACCAGTTCGTCCATAATAATCTGGTTGATTCTCTCGCGTTCCCTGGGGCCCGGAGTGCGATGTTCGAGCCTTGCCGCTTTCAGTTTCTCCGGATAGACCGGACCCTCCATCAAATATCGCGTGCCCAGAACCCCCAGACGTTTGAAGTGGCAGCGGTGAGCCTCGCTGGCCACTTCTCCCGCGATATGCAGCCAGGGAAGCGGCGAGCGTGATTCAACCAGATCGAATGCCTGATGAATGGTGTTGTCGGGGCAAATCAGAAAGTCGGCACCCCCACTCGCCAGCTTTTCCGCGGACGAAAGCATTAAATCTGCCACTCCGGCCCAGTCGTCAGCGTAAATGCAACTCATATATCGCGCCAACGGATGGGTATGCATCGAGACCTCGGGATGATCGTGCGGTCCGAGCAACTTTGCGCCTTCCAACGCGATAGTGCGATAACAGAGCGCGGCTCCCTCCGCGCTGCAAGCGACAATGCCTACATGTTGCGTCATGTGCAGTCGGGCCTACTCGGCCGCAGCGAGTTTCTCCACCTGGTCGAGCATCTTGTCCAAAGCATTACGAGAATAGTATTTCCCACCCAGCACCACACCAAATATCTTGCGCGTATTGTGAATGTCCTCCAACGGATTAGCATCGAGCAATACGAGATCCGCCGTGTGCTCTCTTTCGGCGACTCCGTACTTGTCCAATTTGGCTACGAACAAGGCAGAATTGAAGGTAGCAGCCTGCAGAGCTTGAAACGGCGTGAACCCACTCTGAACCAGCCACTCCATTTCATCGTGCAAACTGAACCCGGGAAAGACGTAAGGGTCAGGTCCGTCAGTGCCCGCCATAAACCGCCCCCCCGCGCTATGCGCGCCGTTCACTAACTGCACCGCGCGAGCCGCTTCCACTTTTAAATCCGCCAGCTCCCCGGGAGAAGTATTCTTCAACAGCTTCGCAGGCTTCCACTCCTCGCGTACCGAAGCGGGTACGTACTTCAGGCGAGGATCGCTTTCCAGTTTCGGATCGTCTATGCGGCTCCCCGCCTGAGTCCAGACCAGAGTTGGCACCTGCCAGGTATTACTCCTGGCGATTTGCAGAAATAAGGTGTTTGCCCTGGCCTGATCGAAGGTAGCCATTACCTGGCTCCCGAGCTTCTGAAAGGTTGCATAGTCATGGCTCGCCAATGCAGTCAGTTCCTGGGCGCGAAGGTCCGCCTCCCGCGAAGAACACGCGATCATAATTCCGGTCAAATGCTCGATGCTGTTCTGTCCCGCGGCAACGGCCTCGCTCACGCTCACGGAATAAGGCACATGGCCCGCAAAGGAAATTTTCTTCTTCGCCGCCTCGTCTGCAATCGCGAAGTATGAATCCCGAGGGATATTGGAAAGTATCTTGACGAAGTCCTCGCCTCGGTCCTTGACCGTGTCCACCGCGCGGCGCGCCTCCTCGGGTGTATTTACCGCAATCGTCTGCCGGTCGCTCTTCCCTCCCGCCAGAAACGGGCCCGCCAGAATCATGTGCGGACCGAGCAATTCGCCGCTCTCAATCCGGGTTCGCCGCCTATCGAGCACATCAGGATCGCCGCCCATATCTCGCACCACGGTCACCCCGTTTGCAATGTAGAGGGGGTAGATCACCTTTTCATCCCATGCTGGTGAGACGAAGGCGCTGTGCACATGCATATCCCACAGACCTGGAATCAGGTATTTTCCGTTTGCATTGATGACGTGGATGTTCCGGCCTTCGGGGACAAACCCAACCTTCCCCACTCCCGTGATGCGGTCTTTGGTGATGACGACCGTCACTCCTTCTTCGACTCCGCCATCCCGCGTATTCACCACGTTGACGTTGGTGAGAATGAGCATCTCGGGGTGAGCCTTCTCCGCCCTGGCGCTGAGCAGCGCAGCAAGACACAAACACGCGATCAGACATGCTTTCATCCCCAGGCTCCTCGGAAGACTGTCAGGAAAGGCTATGTGTGGGCAGCCGCTGCGTCAAACAAATTCAAAAATGTAAGTTTCTTTTCAGCCGGCAGGAACGATGCTTCGAAGGAATTCCGCGCCAACTCGCGCAGGTGCTCATCGGTGAATCCGAACAACTGCTGCGCCAATTGGTACTCTCTTGCCAGGGACGTACGAAACATCGCTGGATCGTCAGTGTTGAGCGTAATCATGACGCCTTGATCGAAATACTGGCGCACCGGATGGTTGTTCAACGACGGGCAGGCTCCCGTCTTCAGATTACTGGTGAGGCAAATCTCGACCGGGACTTGCCGCGTAGCCAACTCTTCCACCAGCTCCGGATCCTGCGTCGCCGTAAGCCCGTGTCCGATCCGCTCCGCGCGCAGATTGAGCGCGCCCCAGATCGATTCTGGCCCGGCATTTTCTCCGGCGTGGGCGGTAAGCCGCATACCATGGTCGGCGGCAAACGCATAGGCCTCGCGGAATAGCTCTGGCGGTCCCTTCAGTTCGTCACCGCCAATTCCAATGCCAACTACAGCATCGTCCCGGTGGCGCGCAGCCGTTCCAAAAACCTCGCGGGCAGCGCCTGGCCCGAACTGGCGGACGGCGTCGAATATCCATAGCAAGGAAACTCCGAAATCACGCTCGCCCTTGCGGCGGCCGCGATCCAAACCTTCAAAGATCGCATCAAAATCCTGCTTCCGCCACAGACAGACTCCCACCGAAACATACACTTCAGCGTGAAGCACATTTTCCGCCTTCAGCCGCTCCATCATCCGGTAGGTGATGAGTTCGTAGTCATCGGGAGTCTGCAGATCTTCGGTCACGGCCTTGAAGGCCATCAGGAAGCCGTTGAAATCGTCGTAGCGGTAGAGCTGTTCGATCTCGCCCAGAGTGCTGGTTTTTCCGTGGCGCCTTCGCAGTTCGACCAGGGTTGTGGGATCGATCGAACCTTCCAGATGCAGATGGAGTTCGGCCTTGGGAAGAGTGACGAGAAATGAGCTGGGCCGATCCATATGACTAAGATTGTAGATGGAAAGAGGAGGCAAAGCGATTGAAGATTTCAGGTTGCAGATTTCAGATTGAAAAACTAAGACCTTCGGGCGCATCGCTTTTCATTCTGCAATCGGAAATCTTCAATCTGAAATCCCAGGTCTCAAATTGCAGTCTCACTTTCCCCTGGCCCGCGCAAACTCACTGTGGTGCCGGCTGTAGAAAACGTAGATCAGCATACCGAGGCCCAGCCAGATCACGAAGCGCAGCCAGGTAATTACCGTCAACCCGGTCATCAACCCGGCGCACAACACCACCGAGATCAGCGGGAACCAGGGAACGAAGGGCACGCGGAAGGCGCGCTGCCTATCAGGCTGCCGCCGTCGCAGAAAGATAACTCCCAGGGAAACAAGAACAAATGCGAACAATGTGCCGATGTTGGAAAGATCAGCCGCGTCTCCGATATCCACCAGTCCGGCCGGAATTCCCACCGCAAAGCAGGCAATCCAGGTGGACCAGTGTGGTGTCTTGAATTTGGGATGGACCGCGGAAAAAAGCTTTGGCAGCAGGCCGTCGCGCGACATTGCATACCAGATACGCGCCTGCCCGTACTGAAAGACCAGAAGAGAAGAAATCATCCCAGTCAGCGCACCCACGACGATCACCGAGCGGAAGAACGGGTGTGCGCCCAGTTGCTTCAGCGCGTAAGCCACCGGCGCCTCCGCTGCTTCGCCTGAAACGAATGTCGTGTACTTCATCATGCCCAAAAGCACGACGGCGACGCCGACATAAAGAATCGTGCAGATGATCAGTGACGCGATGATTCCGAAAGGCAGGTCCCGCTGGGGAGTTTTACATTCCTCGGCCGCGGTCGATACCGAATCGAAGCCGATGTAAGTAAAGAAAACAATAGCGCCGCCAGTCACGATTCCGGCGAATCCGGACGGAGCAAACGGCGTCCAGTTGGCCGGATTGACCAGCATGCCGCCAACGACAAGAAAAGTGAGAATGGCGCCGATTTTAACCAGCACCATCACGTTGTTGGCCCCGGCTGATTCCTTCACGCCGCGGACGAGCAGCAAGGTCAGGATGAAAACGATAAGAAAACCGGGCACGTTGAAGTACGCACCGGTCCAATGCCCCGAAGCCCACACCGGGCTAGCCCACCGGTCAGGCAAGTCGATGCCGAAGGCAGCCAGTTGTGCCTTGGTGTAACCGCTGAAGCCAACTGCCACGGCCACGTTACTGACCACATATTCCAGGATCAGATCCCAGCCGATGATCCAGGCAAAAATTTCACCGAGAGTCGCATACGAATAGGTGTAGGCGCTGCCCGCGATCGGAATCATCGAAGCCAGTTCCGCGTAGCACAGGCCCGCAAAGCTGCATGCCACGGCCACCAGCAGAAACGAGATGGCAATCGAAGGTCCCGCTGGAGGACGCCCGTGCATCAGCGCGCCTGCCGTGCTCCCAGTGCGCAGCAAATTAGAAATCAGATCCAGAACCTGCGCGTGCAGAATGGACGGTGCCTCGAAGTGCTCGCCCGCAGCCGCAGTGCCGGTGAGAACAAAAATCCCCGAGCCAATGATGGCGCCGATGCCCAAGGCAGTAAGCGACCACGGTCCCAGCGTCTTCTTAAGACGATGCCCCGGCTCGTCGGCCTCCGCAATCAGTTTGTCGATGGACTTGCAGCAGAGAAGCTGGTGCTCTGACGTGCGCACGGCTGGTGATTGGGCCAAAGGGTTTTGGTCTCCTGAAGTGCAGCAATTGGCACTTGGCGATCAGCACCTGGCAACTGCCGATGAAGGTCCGCCAAAAGCGCCGGACTCACCACGAATCACTAAATGCCAATTGCCAAGTGCTTCTTTATCTACCGCTTCGCCGTGCCGCGTACCATCTTCTTCACTTTGCGCTTCGCCGAGCCTCGCGCGTATTCGCGAGGCTTCAGCGGATTTTCCGTCTTTTTTTTCTTGCGCACGGCGCGCTTGGCTTTCTTCCGTTCCTCTTTGCTCAACTTGCTTGTATTTGCCATGAGTGCTGTAGGTTTCTCCTGAGTAAAGATTGCTGAAAACTGCTTCTGGCAGCCAGCAGCCGGAAGCCGGTGTTTTAAGAACTGACTCTCTCCAGCTGCGCGTACTTCTCAACCAGCTTCTTCAAACCGAAGCGAGGGAATTGTACCGTAATCTTGGCGTCTTCACCCTCTCCTTCACGCTGGTAGACCGTCCCTTCACCATATTTTGGGTGACGCACCATCTGTCCCGGGCGGAAGCCCTTCTTTCCCTTTGGCTCTTCCGCGGGCGGTTTTGGGATGCTGAATTTCTTCCCCCGCGACGCGAAAAACTCGGCGATATTGTCGATCGAGTTGTAGGATTTGCCCGAGTAAGAATTAGTTTGGGGCTTCGCGGGACCGGCCCAGCTCGCGCTCTGGTCCTCATCTTCGTAGGCATAGTGGGCGGTCTCTTGATCGTGTGGATGCGGGCGACCCGCCCGCGAGGACCACTCCACAGGCGGATCGCCGGAAGCAACTCGAGCCCGTCTTCTTGACCGGCCCAGTTCTTCCACTAAGCCAGCAGGCACCTCCTCCAGAAACCGCGAAGGGATACTGGCCTCGGGCAGATCAGTGCCGTAGCGACGCCGGTAAATCGCCCGGGTCAGAATGAGCGTATCCATGGCCCGCGTCATGCCTACGTAACAGAGTCGGCGCTCTTCTTCAACGTCATCGGGCTGCAGAAAAGTTCGCGAGTGCGGAAACAGACCTTCTTCCAGACCGCCCAGGAAGACCAATGGAAACTCCAGCCCCTTCGCCGCATGCAGGGTCATGAGTGTGATCTGAGCTGCCTCGTCATAGGCGTCGGCGTCGCTGACCAGGGCGGCGTGGTCCAGAAACTGATCGAGCGTTTCTCCGCGGTCCCGGGAATCCATGGCCGCGTTGACTAGTTCGCGCAGGTTTTCAATCCGCGAGAAGGCCTCGGGAGTGTCTTCCTGCTCCAGTAGCTTGATGTAGCCGGTACGGTCGATCAGAAACTTCAGAATGTCGGCGGTACTGGGAGTTGGGGTTGCAGCGCCGGCATCCTGCCGGCTATCGTGGAGGCGTCCCGCCTCCACCTCGTCGGCCGACTCAATTGCCGCCGCCTCGGGCAGCGAAGAGACCTGGGGAATGTCTTCCTCAGCAGGGCCGAAATCAAATGAAAAGTTATCTGGACTGAAGTCGGTGTCGTCGTCTGGCGAAATTTCCAGACCTGCATCTTCGGTTTCGCGCGGGCGAGTTGCCCGCGGCCACACGGCTTCAGACTCTGCCTGAGCTTCTGCCTTTGCTGTTTGCTCCAGGCGTTGCTCATAAGTTCCGCCAAGAATGGCGCGCCCGTCTTCGATCAGGCTGGTGAAGACTTTTAAGGCCGCCAGGGCCCGTTGCGGCAGAAGCTGGCGTTTAATCACCTCTGCGGTCGCGCCCCATAGGGACAGCCCGGTCTCGAGCGCGACCTGCTCCAGCGTCTCGATACTGGTCTTGCCAATCCCGCGCACCGGAGTGTTAATCACCCGCAACAGCGAGATCGAATCATCCGGGTTATGGATGACTTTGAGATACGAAATCATGTCCTTGATCTCTGCTCGTTCGTAGAACGAAAATCCGCCGACCACGTGGTACTTCAGCTGGTATCGGCGCATGGCTTCTTCAAAGAGCCGTGACTGCGAATTGGTGCGGTAAAGCACGGCCGCGCGGGCGTTCTCGCCCTGATCGACGGCTTCGCGAAGGTATTTCGCGACATAGTCGGCGGCGAAGAGAGCTTCGTTTTCGCCGTCCGGGGCTTCGTAATATCCGATCTTGGTGCCACCCTGGCGCGAGGTCCAAAGATTCTTGCCTTTGCGCTTAAGATTGTTCGAAACGACGGCTGATGCTGCCTGCAAAATGTTCTGCGTGGAACGGTAGTTCTGTTCCAGGCGGATGATTTTGGCTTCGGGAAAGTCCTTTTCAAACTCCAGAATGTTGCGAATGTCCGCGCCGCGCCAGGAGTAGATGGACTGGTCTTCGTCGCCCACGGCGCAGATATTGTGATGGCTGCCCGCCAGCAGAAGCATGAGCTGGTACTGAGGGCGGTTGGTGTCCTGATACTCGTCGATCATTACGTACTGGAAACGGCGGTTGTAATAGTCGCGAACCGCGGGCACAGCCTTCAACAGACGCACCGTCTCCAGCAGCAGATCGTCGAAATCAAGAGCGTTGGCCTTGCGTAGCTCCCTGCGATACTCCTCGTAAATGTGAGCCACTTTTTCGGTCCTGGGGTCGCCCGACTGGAGATAAACCTCCTGCGGGTCGAGCATGTGGTTCTTGGCCCACGAAATGTGGGACAACACCGAACGCGGAGTGGTTTGCTTGTCGTCAATCCCGAGGCGGCGCATGGCTGACTTGACCAGTTGCTGCTGATCGGATTCGTCATAGATGACGAAGCTCCTGGTCAGGCCGATGGGAGGCTGCCCCGGCACCGTCGAAGGAATGCGCAGCTGCTCAATGTCCCGGCGCAACACCCGCACGCAAAAAGAGTGGAAAGTAGAAATCGCGGGTTTGGCGACAGAGAGGCCGCCCACCAGCTTGTCCACCCGCTCCACCATCTCTTGTGCAGCTTTGTTGGTGAAAGTCATGGCCAGGACCGAATCAGCCATAACGCCGCGATTCTCAATGAGATAGGCAATGCGGTATGTGATGACCCGGGTTTTGCCGCTACCCGCCCCGGCGAGGATAAGCACCGGCCCGTCCGTGGTCTCGACGGCTTCGCGCTGCTGCGGATTGAGTTTTTCCAGAAACGACAAATGAGGAATGACTCCGAACCTGGCTGTTTGAATTTTACAGGGGATCGACGATTCGCGAGGGGATGCCCGGCTACCCGACCTTCTCCATAGCCCGCGCAGTCTTGCACTCGTCGCAGGGACACACGTCGCGAAGGAACTGCCAGGAGTAAATGCCAAGCTCGTGGCCGTCGTTCCAGTGAAACTTGATTGCGTATTTTCCCACCGCGTCAGCCGTCAATGGCCTGGCAGCTTCCTTGAACATAGGCAGCGCCCCGGGAGCGAGACCAGGCGGCTCACCCGGTTTACGGCCGGATTTGCCACGCTCGTCGTCACAAAGTGCACACGGACAGGCATCGCGCAGGAACGGAAACGGATAATGGGAGCGGTGGCCGTCCTTCCACTCGATGTCCACTCCCGACCCTGTAGTCAGGTTCACTTTGACCGATTTGGGGTCTGGGGCGATCACTCTTTCAGTATAAGGCCAGGTGTGGGGCGGACACTCTTGTCCGCCGCCTTCGAAGTTGATTTGCTTTAGAGCATTTGATTCTGCAGTCTGCCTGAGATCAACGTCAAAAGCGGCTGACAAGAGTGTCAGCCCCACCACAGGCTGGCAAAACCGCCTAAATTCAGATAAAATACCTTTTTACACATCAGGTTCTGAACCCATCTGGAGCAGGTCTAATGGCACATGTCTGTGATCTCTGCGGCAAAGGGCCGCAATTCGGGAACAATATCAGCCACGCCCACAACGTGACCAAGCGGCGCTGGAACGTAAACTTGCGCCCGGTCCACGCCAGGGTAGGCGCCGCGACCAAGCGCATCCGCGTCTGCACGTCCTGCCTGCGCAGCGGTAAAGTCGTTAAAGCGTAACCGCTGCACGCCAGATCCTTCATCCCGCTGACGCCGGATTCAGGATGACTCCCTCGAAGTGAAGTTGCCCGGCTGCGTCGCCACAATCCCAGTCTTTATTGGCGTCATCCTGAACGGCCTTCGGGCCGTGAAGGATCTCGCGCGGACCGGCAGGAACCCGATTCACCGCCTTATACACGTCCTGCCATTCCGCTGCCAGGTCACGCCAATGCGGATTCATGCTTTCGATCAGAGCAATCTTCCTGCTGCGCCTCCGGCCTTTGATTTCCTTCTCGCGAGCGATTTACCTCAGCGGGGTACACAAACATTCCGTAAAAGACCAGGCGGGTCAGCTTGTATTGGCTGGTGAAGCCAGGCAGAGCTTGTTCTTGTGCTCAAATACCCGGCGAGGAAGGTTGCCGGTTATGCCCGCATACAGGACGTGGGAGCGCGGGCCGTTGGTCATGATGTACACATGGAAGCGCCTGGGCTTTCGCATCCCCGCCTGGTGTGAACGCCCCTGCGAAGGAGAGTCTGTGACGGATGTCACATCCGGGGTCTTGCCGATGCACGCCGGATCCTTCACCCGGCTAAATCCGGGTTCAGGATGACGCCCTTTTTGGGATCGGCCTACTGTCGTTTCTGAGCGGCTGTGATCAGCGGCCGCAGCGCCTGAACCGAGACGCCAAGGGTGCCGCCCGAGAAGCCGTCGATGTAGGCTTCGTTGATGCCGATCACCTCGCCCTGCGAATTGAAGACTGGGCCGCCGCTGCCGCCGTGGGCGGTGGGGGCGTCGTAAATCAGTTTGTCACCGACCACGTCTCCCAGGTGTCCGCAGGTCGCGGACGGACGGATCAGAGAGAGTGCTGCCAGTTCGTTGGCAGCGCCGATATCGTCGCGGCGGTAGGCCAGGCGGTCGTAAACCGCCGGAGGCGATTTGGCCACCATTCCCAACACACCCATCGGATAGCCGACCACGGCAACCAGTTCTCCGGGATTCGAGGATTTCTCCGCCAGCGGCAGAGGCCGCAGCCTGCTGATGGCTTCTGAGTTCTCGACTCTTAGTACTGCCAGGTCGCCATGCGCCGAAAGCACCAGCGGGGTGATGTCCACCGGTAGCGGGAATCCCGGAAAGAACGCCACCAGCTTTTCCAGTTCCGGCTTGGCTCCCTTCAGGATCAGCGCGTCTGCCTCGGTGTCCCCATACCAGGGCTGCGCAACATGGCGATTTGTCGCCAGCAGCCCCTCCGCCACCACAAATCCGGTTCCGGAAATACGGGCCCGCAGGGCCGGCCGTTTGCCCGGCATTGCCACGCGGTAGACTCCGAAGATGTAACAGATCGAATTGCGATACCGGTTCAGGACCAGCGCCGGCATCGCCTGTTCCTGTTTAAGTTCGTCCACGTCGCGCGTGAGTTGCCGCAGCTCGATTCTGCTGAAGCTCACTCTGCTCAAGCGCAAGGCGCTGCCTTTCAGCCAGTTGATCCTGGCGTCTGCGATTGTTGTCACTTGCAGTGTTGCCTGGGAGAGGCAGAGAGAGTGGCGCAGGCGGGGCGTAGTAATGCGCCATGATTCCGGTCCCCACCAGCAGGAAAAGACCCAGCACCACCTCAACCATCCGTGCCCATGTCTTACAGACCGGTTCTTCTTCCAATGGATTGTGGTGTTCGGCCATGAGGAAACAGTCTGCCGGAGGATTTAATGGGGGAGGGAAATCCGTGTCAGCCCCGGCAGACGTCACCCACTATCTTGGGGCCTGCAGGCAGGCTCTTCTAGGGTACGGAAGGTGATGTACGGCCGGACTTAAGGCTCTCTGATACCCAGGAGTTCGGACATCTCTTCGTAAAGAAAGCCCTCGCCGGGACGGTAGGGCTGAACCCATTCGCCGTCAATGACGAATTGCGGGATGGCGCGCTTGCCGGTGCGGGCCACCACCTCGTCGGCGGCTCCGGGCGTGTTTTCGATATCGACTTCGGTGAAGGGAACGTTATTTTGCTGCAGGAAGCGCTTAGCCACCCGGCAGTCTGGACACCAAAGAGCTGAATAAACCAGTATTTTCATGTCTTTAAGCATTTCTTCCCGTCGCACAAAACAAAGCCGCCAGCACAAGCTGACGGCTGATAGCTGAAAGCTGTCTTTCTAATTTTCGTACAGCAGACACGCCCTCGGTCTTCTCCGAATCCACCGGACGGTAGTACAGCTTCTCGCCGTCGAGGAAGACTTCGATGAACGCCGGCCGGGTGGTGATCGTGCCCTGGATCAGCGCCTCCGAGAGCGGGTCTTCGATGTACTTCTGCAAAGCCCGCCGCAGGGGACGTGCGCCGTAGCTGCGATCGCCCAGAGTCTGGTTGAGGATCCACTTCTTGGCTTCGTCGGTCACGGTGACCGTGATCGATTTCTGCGCCAGGTTCTGGTTCAGCTGGTTGACCATGAGTTCCAGAATCTGGATCAGATCCTGCTCGCCGAGAGCGGTGAACAGAATGATCTCGTCCAGACGGTTGAGGAATTCCGGATTGAAGGTGCGTTTGACCTCGCCCTTCACCAGGTCTTCCACCTTGCCCGAAATCATGTCCTCATTGCTCGACTGGAAGCCCAGGCCTTCGCGCTTCTGCAAGTGCCGGGCGCCGATGTTCGAGGTCATGATGATGATCGTGTTCTTGAAGTCGACCGTGTTGCCCAGGCCGTCGGTCAGTTGGCCGTCTTCAAATACCTGCAACAGGATGTTGAAGACGTCCGGATGCGCCTTCTCGACTTCGTCCAGCAGGACGACGGAGTAAGGTGCGCGCTTGACCCGCTCGGTGAGCTGTCCACCTTCTTCGTAGCCGACGTATCCCGGAGGCGAGCCGATCAGCTTCGAGACCGAGTGCTTTTCCATGAACTCGGACATATCGAAGCGGACCAGCGACTTCTCGCTGCCGAACATGAACTGAGCCAGGGTGCGAGCGACTTCGGTTTTGCCGACGCCCGTCGGACCAAGGAACAGGAACGAACCGATGGGCCGGTTCGGACTCTTCAGTCCGGCGCGGCTGCGGCGAATAGCGCGGGCCAGGGCGATGATGGCTTTGTCCTGCGAGATGATCCGCTTGTGCAGCTCTTCTTCGATGCGCAGCAGCTTCTGCGATTCTTCTTCTTTAATCGAGGTGATGGGAACGCCCGTCCAGCGCGATACCACGTCCTCGATGTCCTCCCGACCGACAACGCCGGTGGAGGATTCATCGAGGTGGTATTTTTCGCGAAGGGCGCGCAGGTTCTCGCGCTCCTTGCGTTCCTCGTCCGAGTAGAAGCGCGCCTTCTCGAACTCGTGGTTCGCGATGGCGTTCTCCATACGGTGGACGATGAACTTGATGCGCTTCTGGACTTCGGTGATTTCCTCGGGCAACGAAGTCTGGCGCAGCTTTACGCGCGCTCCGGCTTCGTCGATCAAGTCGATGGCCTTGTCCGGCAGGAAGCGGTCCGGAATGTAGCGGTTCGAATGCGACACCGCGAAGTTGATGGACTCGTCGGTGTAGGTGACGGCGTGGAACTTCTCGTACCGGTCTTTGATCCCGAACAGAATTTTGGTGGCGTTGACTTCATCCGGCGGCGGAACTTTCACCGCCTGGAAGCGCCGCTCCAGCGAGCGATCTTTTTCGATCGACTTGCGATACTCGCCCGGCGTGGTGGCGCCGATGCACTGGATTTCGCCGCGCGACAAAGCCGGCTTCAGAATGTTGGCGGCGTCGAGCGAACCTTCCGCCGAGCCCGCGCCCACCAGGGTGTGCAGCTCGTCGATGAAGATGATGGAATTCTGCGACTCCATCAGCTCCTTCATGATGGTCTTCAGGCGCTCTTCAAACTGGCCGCGATACTTGGTGCCGGCGACGATCAGTGAAAGATCAAGTCCGAGGATGCGCTTGTCGGCCAGGAACGATGGAACTTCGCCGTCGGCGATGCGCTGCGCCAGGCCTTCGACGATGGCAGTCTTGCCAACGCCCGGCTCGCCGATCAGCACTGGATTGTTCTTGGTGCGGCGGCAGAGAATCTGAATCACGCGTTCCAGTTCGCCCTCGCGTCCGACCAGCGGATCGAGCTGGTTGTCCATGGCGGCCTGGGTCAGGTCGCGGGAAAACTCGCTCAGCAAGGAAGACTCACGCTGCCGCTGCGGCTGCGATTTCTCCTGGCTGCTGCGCGCCAGTTCCTCGCGAATGGTCGAAAGCCGCAGACCACGCTCGTGCAGGATCTCGGCGGCAAAGCACTTCTCTTCTCTCAGTAGACCCAAAAGCAGGTGCTCGGTCCCGATGTGCTTGTGCGAAAGCCGTTCTGCTTCTTCCGCGGCGTAGGCCAGAACTCGTTTGCATTCATTGCTTAGAGGCAGATCGACCGAAGTCGAGACCTTTTCCCGGATCGTGGTGTGTCCTTCGATCTGCTTGCGGATGGATTCGACCGAAGCATGCGAACGCAGAAACCGGTTGGTCAGGGCTTTGTCTTCGCGCAGAAGCCCCAGCAACAGGTGCTCGGTCTCAATATAAGGAGACCCGAACTGGCTGGCTTCATAGCGCGCAAAAAAGATGACGCGCCTTGCTTTTTCCGTATAACGTTCAAACATAAAGCCCTACCCCCTTGGCTCTCCCAGGGACCCGGAATGATCTGCTTGCGGCCCGCCCCCCTGGGAAACCACTGGCCCCAAGATCATTATGCAATCAAGCGACCACCACGTCTATGGCCCGTAAGCGCCCTTTGTGAACCTTGGCTCCGTTACTAAAGAAACCTGGAGCTACGTTCCCGCCGCTGAACGTACTCTGCAACACCTTACAAATGCTTCCTGACTCGCCATTTTTCTCATTTCGGCATGCTCTGCCGAAAGCTTGTCAATTCCCGTCACGGCTCTAGCCAGAAAGCGTCTCCGGCGCAACCTCTTCCATGCGTCCGCGCTGCAATCGCAGCACCCGGTGGCAGCGGCGCGCAAAGGCAAAATTGTGGGTGGCAATCAGGGAGGTCAGCTGGTAGTCGCGATGTAGCCGGGCAATCAATTCAAAAACCGAGTCCGCCGTGCGGCCGTCGAGGTCTCCCGGTCGGCTCATCCGCCAGCAAAAGCTTGGGCTGGGTAATGAGCGCCCGGGCCAGAGCCACTCGCTGTTGTTCACCGCCGGAAAGCTCACCCGCTCGGTGATGCGAACGCTGCTCCAGACCGACCTCGTGCAGCCATCGCGAAGCTTCTCCCTCCGCTTTCTGCCGGGGACGTTCCCCGCAGCAGAAGCGGCATGGCCACGTTTTCCAGTGCCGTAAATTCCGGCAGCAGGTAGTGGAACTGCCAAACGAAACCGAGTTCATGGTTGCGGAACCCGGCAGCGTCATCTTCTGATAGCGAACTCAATCGCAAGTGGGCGCAGTATACGTCACCCGCAGAAGCGCGTATCAAGAGCGCCCAGGATGTGTAACAAGGTACTCTTGCCCGAACCCGACTCACCCACGATCGCCAGCAACTCTCCCTTGGCCACCTGGAATGACAAATTTTCAAAGAGCACCAGATCCGATTCGCCGGAACGAAAGACCTTCTTGAGGCCCTCCACGCGAAGAATCATTTCCCGATCCATTAGATGCAAAAGACCGGCTCCTCGGCTCAAGACGCAGACAGCTTCCAGGCACTCTACCCATCTGCTGTTCAGCTCTCGCCTGCATCCTCATTAAAACATGAAGTCGGGCCGGAATACCTTCTGCGCCCGCCTCGCAGCGCATCCATGAAAAACCTTATGCCTAATCGAAGCCAAATACGATATGACCATGGTCACAACGACTTCCCAGGTAACGCATTTCTCGGGAAGAGCGGGTGTCTAGTCGCCTTGCTCGTATTCCGATGGCAGGATGGTCAGAAGCCGCAGGTCACTCGTAGCGCAGCGCTTCGGCGGGCAGAATCCGCGCTGCCGACCAGGATGGATACAAGCGTCGCGACCAGGGAAATTCCGATGGCCACCAGCGCCACCAGCGCACCATCACTGGCTCGCGGAGCGAAGGGCACGTAATCAATCGAGTAGACCTCGGGCGCCAGCGACAGCAGATGGTAGTGCCCGCCAGCCCACGACAGCGTGTAGCCCAGCGCCAGCCCGATCGCGGTTCCGATCAGCCCGATCAGCAATCCCTGCGTGATGAACAGTCGGCGTATCTGCGATTTGCGCGTGCCCATGGACATGAGGACGGCGATGTCGCGCGTCTTCTCCATCACCATCATGGTCAGCGAAATCAGAATATTCAGGGCGGCGACAAAAACGATCAGGCCGATGGTGATGAAAGTCACCAGCCTCTCCAGACCGCAGGGCGCGGAATAGAGCCTTGTTCTGCTCCATCCAGTTGGTGGCCATGAAACCCTTGCCGGCGGCCTGTTCCAGCTCTTGCGAAACCTGGCCCGCCTGGTAGATGTCATCGATCTTGAACTCGAGCACCGTAATCTGATCGCCCAGGCCTTCGAGTTGTTGCGTGTCCGCAGAGGCGAGTGAACGCCCAGGAACTGTCGTAGTCGAAAAAACCGGAGTTGAAAATTCCCACCACGCGGAAGCGAATGTATTTCGGCACCAACCCAAACGGCGTCAGTTCGCCCTGCGGACTGGTCACCAGCACGACCGAGTTCAGCGTCGCGCCCAGCTCTTCGGCGATGTCTTTGCCAAGAACGATCGGCGGCATGGAAGCGACCCGCTCCTGAACCGAATTCATATCGTCGGGAGATTCGGCGGCGCTGGTGTCTGATGCGGCGGTGTGGGGGCCGGTCTCTGATCTGCTCGGACCCGCCCTGGCCGGGTCGAAGACCCGGCCCATGGCCTGTGCTTCCGCACGCCGCTCTCTGTCCAACGGATCCATCGAACCAATCTTCACCGTGCTCAGCAGATCGCTGACTTTGCGCTCATAAGCCGGAATCATTCCCTTCAGCACCGCACCGCGCGCCCGCGGTCCACGCGAAATCAATACCTGTTCATAAATTGCCGGGCGCCGCAGCCACCACGTGAGGCTGCTTCGCCAGACGATCCATCAAGCGGACGCCAGTCTTTGATTCCGTCGCTCTCGATCCGCAAGAGATTGATGTGCGAGGTCGAACCCAGCAGACGGTTCTGCAGATCCTGGCGAAATCCGTTGTTGATGGCGAGCGCGACGATCAGCGAGGCAACTCCCGCAGCAACTCCGGCGATCGAAATCCCGGTGATGACGCCAATCACCGCCTGCCGCCGTTTGGCGCGCAGGTAGCGGGTGGCGATGAAGAGTTCGAAGCGCATTAGGGGAAGCTATCAGCTATCAGCTGTCAGCTTTCAGCCAAGATTCGATTATAGCGGCGAGCGTCGTTTGCTAGCACGCCTGCAACGTCTCCCAGCACAACTTAAAACATCTCGCGGCAACACTGCTGGCCGGTCTCGCGTCTGTACTGCACGATACTCGTCGCCGAACCGCTGTTCCAATTCGCGTCTTCCAGCCGGATCATGATCGCGCCCGAAATCAGCGCAAAGACCGTCAACCGCAGCACACCGCCAACCCTGTGCCAACGCTCCAGGCCAGCATTTCGCATAGGTGCCCCAGATAAATCGGATGGCGGACGCGATCGCGTATGCCGGAGATCACCAGTCGCTGCTCCGGATGTCCGGCCATGACTTCGGGAAGCCCGCCGAGTTGAGCCGGGCTGAAGCCTGCTCCGGAACGCTTGTATAATCCACAATCCGGCGCAGAAAGAGCGACGCCGCGGGCAGCCCACGCCCAGCGGAGTCGATAGAGCAGACACGTTTCGCCACGGCGCAGTGATCACGCCCAGCACGACCCACATTCCGATCCAGAGCGGTACCAGCACACGATACGGGAGCCGCAGCCGCGAGCGCCAATACTCCGCGCGCGGGATGAATGACCAGCCAGAACGACGGAATGGTGGCGTAGATGACGCAAGCCAGCCACGCGATCGCGGAGAAGCAGCACTGCGGAGGGTCACTGCAATCCAGAGTAGACCCCACCGCTGGTCGTTTCGTGGCCGCTGGCCGGCTGGCCGTAAGGGTCTCGCGGTTTTGACGACCGACGACATCGAGCCTGACTGATGCCATTTTTGATGGCACATTAGAATGAGGATGGCTGAATCCGTCGAACCCACGCCGCCCGGCCACATTGCATTCAGCTTATCCCGATTTCACCGTGTACCAGGCGGCGCGATTTTTCATCGTGGCCGCGCTGGAGATGCAATCGGTCGCGGTGGGATGGCAGGTTTACGAGATCACCAAGCGGCCGCTGGATCTCGGCCTGGTCGGTCTGGCTCAGTTTCTGCCGGGCGTGCTGCTCTTTCTGGTCTCCGGACACGTCGCGGACCGCATCGACCGGCGCAAACTGGTCACGCTGTGCTACTGCGGATTTGCGCTGAGCTCAGGCCTGCTTGTGGCTCATCGCCTGGCGGGCCAGCCATTCGGTACATCTGATTTACGCCGTGGTGGTGCTGATCGGCGTGGTGCGCGCATTCAACGCCCCGGTAAGCCGCGCACTTCTGCCGCAACTGGTTCCGGGAGAACATTTCCCCAACGCGGTGGCGTGGAATGCCAGCATCTTTCAGGCGGCAACCATTCTTGGGTCCTTCGATCGGCGGATTTCTTTACGCCTTCTCGCACGGCCCCTCGGTGGTTTACGTGACGGCCACAGTCACTGCGATCGCCGCCGTGTTTTCTACTCTGAAGATCACACTGCAGGACACAGGCGCGGGCGCGCGAGCCCGTCACCTGGACAACCGTTCTGGCCGGCTTCCGTTATATCTGGGATCAGAAGCTGGTCCTGGGCTCGATCTCACTGGATATGTTTGCCGTGCTGCTGGGAGGCGCGGTCGCGCTGCTGCCCGTCTACGCCAGCGAAATTCTCAAGACCGGCCCATGGGGCTTGGGGCTGCTGCGCAGCGCTCCGGGCGTGGGAGCGGCCGCCATGGCGATTCTGGTGGCACATCGTCCGCTGCGGCGGCGCGCGGGCTTGACCATGCTGTGGTGCGTGGCCGGGTTTGGCGTGTGCACCATTATCTTCGGACTTTCGCGCAGCCTGGTGCTATCTCTGGTGTCGCTGCTGTTGCTGGGCGCCACCGACATGGTCAGCGTTATCGTTCGGTCTATCCTGGTTCAGCTGGCAACGCCGGACGAAATGCGCGGACGCGTCAATGCTGTCGACATGATTTTTATCGGTGTGTCCAACGAGTTGGGACAATTCGAATCCGGCCTGACCGCGCACTGGTTTGGGACGGTACCCGCGGTCGTCCTGGGCGGAGTCGGAACGCTGGTTGTAATTGGACTCTGGGCGTGGATATTCCCGGAACTCCGGAAAGCCGATCAGATCAGTTAGGCACGGAATCCACGTGGGGACAGCCGCTCTCAGCGGTCCAGTCGAGCAGAGCTCGACGGCTGTTGCGCGGAATCCGGATCGCAGAGCTTCGCTCCGCCGGACAGCCGAGGCGGCTGTCCCCAGGTGTTACTTGCCGCCAATCACCGTCTTCGCGGAACTCATGTTGTCGAAGCGGTCGTAGACTCTGACCACGACCACATGCTCGGCCGATATCTTCGCCTGCGTCCGAGCGAGAGCTATTCGCCGCAGCCGGGATCGCTGTCTGAAAGTCGTAACTCGCGGTCTTTGAATCCGCAAGCTGTCCCACTGGCTCTACGTATTGCCAGTCACCGGCGTCGACGGAATATTCGGCGCGCTTGATGTTGGAAAATCCGTCGGCGGCGTGAAAGACCACATGAATCTGCTCGCCTTCGACGGATGCCTTCAGATCGTCAGATTCGGGGCGGCGTGGTATCCACCTCGAAACGCGCACTGTCTTTCGACGAAGCCAACGCCTGGCCGGGAGAATGCGACGGAGCGTCTGAAGCCAGGACTTCGATGGTGTATCCGCCATCCGGCAGCAAGCGACGCATCGAAGGAATAGAACTTGTCAGTCAGGTTTTCCTTCAGCAGCAGCCAGCGGGTCTCGCCGTCGCCGCGATAGTAAACCGAGTAGACCATCTGGTCGTCGTTGTCGTCGCGCACCGTCCATTTCACGCCGATGGAATCGCGGTCGCGCGTGCTGGGAGGTGGCGCGTCAAAACGAATGGTGGTTGCCCGAGGTGGCAGCAGTGGTGTCCGGAACTCCGACCGGCTTGGGAAGCGTCTGATAGCGCACGCCCACCTGCACCGTGACATCGTCAAAATCGGGAGCGACGTTCTTCGGCAAGGTAGTTCAGCAGAACGCTATCCACGCTGGGGGCGCTGGCGCCCGCATGCAGCACCGCTTTCCATTGAACGAAACGCGCCGGCGGGACATTCAGTACAGGGTCTTTCTGCAAATCAACCGGTTTCCACGGACTCCAGTTGCGGTCGGGATTGTCCACGTTGCCGCTGCGCGCGAACAGATCGACATTGCCCGCGCCGCGGAATTCGGCCCGGCCCCAGCGGGAAAAGACTTTGGCGTCAAACACATCGCTTTCGTAGGTGCCTTCGGTTTCTGGCGACCCGCCCAGCAAAAACAGTTTGCCCAGGTTACTGGTGGAGACATACAGTCCGCCGCCCGGAGCCTCGGCGAACGCCGTGATCTGCGATGCGCTGGCTTTGAGCAGATCGACGAACTGATCCTCTCCCGTGATGGCGAAGATATGGCCACGGTTTCCGGTTCCCGCCAGCAAACGCCCGGTTCGATCGAAGGCCAGCGCGTACACCAGATCCTGAGTCGAACTCCAGATGCGGTTGGGAGAGCCGTCAGGCGCGATGCGATAGATTTCCGAGCCCCCGGTTGCGCCGGCCCCAGGAAACGGAATGCTGCCAGTGAGACCGGATACGGCGGGTGTGACGTTCATAATCACCATGCCGGATTGTGCCGGGCCGGTCGCGGGAGTGGTGGTGGCTGGAGCGGGAACCGAAGAAGGAAAGGTCGGCGTCGTACCCGGCCGCTTTTCGCCGCCACCCGCGGCGTAAATATTTCCATCTTTATCGATCGCCAGTGCGGTGATTTCTTTCTTGGGCGCGCTGTAAAGCACGAAGCCTTCGCCGTCGGGCTTGATCTGGTACACCAGCCCGCTGCCGTCCGATCCGGCGATCAGATTGCCTTTCGCATCCACCGCCAGAACGCGAATGTGCGCTTCGTCACTCTTGAAGAAGACAGAATGTTCGCCCTTGGGTGTAACCCGGAAGATTTCACCGTGATCGCCGGTGGCCACATACAGATTGCCGGCGTTGTCGAAAGCCAGGTCCCATATGTACTTGGTGCGCGGATCAAAAAAGACCGAGGCGGAGAATTCGCTGGACGATTTCTCTTTCTCTTTTTCGCCATCAGCTTTGGCTCTTTCAGTCGCGGTATTTTTCCCCGGAGCATTGCTGGCTGAAATGCTGGCCACGCGTTCAATGCGGTAAACCTTGCCATCGGGATTGGTGGCGGCATAGAGAACGCCGTTCTTGTCGACGGCCAGTGCCTGCACCTGCAATTCCTGCGGCTCGAAAATGGTGGTGGATTGGCCCTGCGGCGTGATGCGATACACCCGGGCGGGAGCGCCGGTGGCGGCGTACAGATTACCGCTCTGGTCCGCGGCGATCGACCAGATGTAGGTGGACGGAGTCGTGGAAAGCGCCTTGACGGCGGGAGCGAGCTCAAGCACCGCCGGTGCTGCGAATGGCCACGCCCGTAGCCGTCCCCTTGCTCAGTTCGTCAAATTTCGATTGTTCCCAGGTGCGAGTGCCTTCGCCGAATGCAAAATGAGCAACAGAGACTAGTAAGACGCAGACAAGAACCGATCGTTCACGCAGACGGATTGCCAATTTCATACCTCGTAGCCGGCTTTTGAGCGGGGAATTCAGATTATCACGGTGTGGGGCGGACACTCAGCAACCGCCTGGGATTGCGTCGTCCTGAGCGGCCTTAGGCCGCGAAGGCTCTGGCGTGCGGCGTTCCGTTCTGCGCCCTAAAGCTGATGAGATGCACGCAAGATCCCTCCACTGGGCTGAAGCCCAGTTGAGAGATGACGCCTCGTTTGAGGATGGCAATCGTTGGATCCGAGAGTCTCAGACTCACTTAACCGTGATCGTCAGCACCTGCGCACCCGCGACCACATAGTCCAGCGGGCCGGTGGCAGCTTCGTTCACCGAGGACTCGTTCTGCACCACCATTTCCTGCGTGCCCCGCATGCCGTCCATCACGTTCATGATGGAGAGCGGAAGGGTCGGCATGACCTTGTCGGCAACCGTAGCTTCGGGATCGGCCTCGAGCAGCGACACAAAGACGCGGTTGTTGACGTGCTGTTTGTTGAGCAGCGATATGGTGGAAGCCAGATCCAGTTTGCGGCCCAGGGCGGGCATCGCGCGTCGAACCCGGTCGAGAGTTTCGCCATCGCTCACCAGGATGCGCAGCGGCCCCTTGGACGTAGAAGTCGGAATGTGAATCGGAATCTGTTGCAGGATCAGCTCGCCGCGATAAGGACGCAGCAGAGTTTCGATCGTAATTTCATCACCGGGACGGGCTTCGGTCACATCGGTGCGGGCGCCTTCCAATCGCGCCCAGCGGCGTTCCCGTACCAGATCGAAATCAAGCTGTACACCCCGGATGCTGGGCGCATTGTAGGGATTGTCGTAGATACGGCTGAAGCGGTCGCCGAGGGAAAGAGCGGCCATCACCGCGGCAGGCTGACCGCCGTCGGATGGTGCGAACATGTTCTGCACTCCAACGTCGGGATATCCCAGCACGCTGATGCGGCCGTTCATCCGGTATGTAGTGTCTTCTCCGTACTCGTTCACACCGTGCAGGGCGTTGAAAACCGTTGCCATCATGGCCAGCGGACTCAGGTTGGCGTTGTTCAGCACTTCATAGTGAAATTGCTTGTTGCCCGCGCCGCTGTGGATGTTCAGCGTAACCGGAATCATCTCCGGTTCCTTGCCAAATTCTCCGAGGATGCCGGTGTGACGGTCCTGTACGAAGGCGCCGACTGCTTCGGTGGCGTTTACGATCTTGAAGGCGTTCAGCGGGGACGGCAGTGTGGCCAGCACTTCGGCTTTGGTCATGGGCAGATCGACCATGCCGAACTGAAGCAGCGGATGTCCGCAGGCCAGCAGGTGATGCGCATCCATGTAAGTCACGGTGCAGGTGGCGGCGATATCCATGTCGCCGCGCACCAGGATCGCGCTGATCGCCGAACCCGGCTCCAGAACCGCAGGCTGCTTCACATCGCTGACCGAGCCCACACCCATGACCGGAACGATGCCTGCCTTCGCAAACTGCGGAGCGAAGCGCTGCATAGCGTCTTCCGAGAAGCCACTGAAAACCAGAGGAGCCTCGATCGGCTTCAGATAATTGGCGTAGCCTTTGGTGGAAATAGCGGAAAGATCTGACGGAACCTCGCTTATGCCGGGACCGGAAGTCTTGTTGGGGGTGCCAGCGCCGGCTTTGGCGTTAACCGTGCCATTCCCCGGAGTGCGGTCCATCGCACTGATCTCCAGCATCTCTGCGATAGGAGTTACGCCGGCAATCGGTTCTTTGGAAAATTCGCCGATGCGGAAAGCCAGAGCCCCTGCAAGTTTTCCATCCAGATAAACCGGGCTGCCGCTCATGCCCGCGACCACGCCGGTGTATTCCGCCTTCGCCCCCGACAACCGGACCAGGATGATGTCTCCCTTGGGGCCGTTTGCATTTTTCAAAATGCCCAGAACTTCCACCCCCATGGATTCGGGCTTGGTCCCCTGAAACACGGTGTAGGCCACGCCACGCATACCGGCATGGACGTCGCTCACCGAAATGGTTTCGACGGCTTTCGAGCTCTGGGCGTGAACTACCTGGGCTTGAACTGTGAAAAAGAGAAGGGCCGTGATGACACTGAAGAAAACCGGACGTCTCATGGATTTACCTAGCCAGGGGTACCGACAACTCCTCCAGCCCAATTGTCAACTTCGCCTTTGTGTCTAACCTGCCGGTAGGAGAGGGGCGCAACGTAAGCCAAAAACCGTGCAAACATCCCAATCGCGAAGCCGTGCGTCTATACTAGCACAAGGGTTTATCGAGGCATTTCATGTTTTCCATCGACTGCATCAGGAATTTGAGGCCTTCGGCACGGCTGCTTTCAACTATCCCATTGATGACATTGACCTTGGTTATGCTGGCCCTCGGGACCCCGGGGTTGATGGCTCAGGACCAATCCACTCCCGCCACCAATGGACAAAAGCAGGAAGCACCTCCCGAAGCAGGCGGACCCCAAACCGACGTAGGCCCATACGCGATCCCGAAAAAGAAGGAAGAACCGCCTCCACCCCCGCCCCCGGCCAAGCCGAAGAAAGTCGAAGGCATGCCGGACTATTCGATCAAGGTCGACGTACCCCTGGTTAACGTGGATGTCCTGGTTACCACCAAAGACGGGCAGTTCATTCCCGGCCTCAAAAAAGACAATTTCCGCGTGATAGAAGATGGCGTTCAACAGTCAGTTGCTAACTTTGACATTTCGCAGGCGCCGATAACCGCTGTGCTGCTGGTGGAATTCGCTTCCACCAACTATTACTTCATGGTGGAAGCGCTGAATGCCAGCTATTCCTTCGCCAGCACACTCAAGAAGAACGATTGGGTAGCGGTCATTTCCTATGACATGAAACCGCACATCCTGGCGGACTTCACTCAGGACAAGCAAGAAGTCTACGGTGCCCTGAACCAGCTGCGGATGCCGGGCTTCGCCGAAACCAATCTATTCGACGCCTTGTATGACACCCTTGACCGGGTTGACCAGATTGAAGGGCGCAAGTACATCATCCTGGTAACAACGGGTGTCGACACCTTCAGCAAGCTGAACCTCGACCAGATCACCAAGAAGATCAAAACCACGCACGATGTGACGATTTTCCCGGTCAGCGTCGGATGGGCGGTGCGCAATTATTGCGAAGCCCATCGCTGCGGATACACTCACGGCATGGGCATTCCCGTCGGCAAGATGGATTACTTACAGGGCGATAACGAAATGAATACTTTTGCCCGGCTGACCGGAGGGCGAGCATATTTCCCTCGGTTTCAACAGGAACTCCCGGCGATCTTTCACGACATCACCGGCGACATTCGCAACCAGTACAACCTGGCCTACCATCCCACGAATCCCAAGCTCGATGGCACCTACCGCAAACTGAAGGTCGAAGTGGTCGCGCCCGACGGAGGCCCGCTGAAGGTCAAGGATCAGAAGGGCAAAGAGGTGAAGTATTCGGTGGTGGCACGAGAAGGTTACACGGCCAAGCACACGGTGGAATAGAGTCGGTTGTCAGTGTAACGTGAGCAATTCTGTCCAGAAGAAAGAGCAGCCCTACTCCCAGAAAGACCACCAGGGCCATTTTCACGCCGGGCTCACGATTGACCTCCGGCATCAGGTCGGATGCTGCGACGTAGATGGTTACTCCCGCCGACAGTGGCAATCCAAAGCTCACCTGGTGACGGAAAAGCGCCATGGTCAGGACGCCCGCCAAGGTCGATGCCCCCAACAGAATCGACGCTCCCCAGGCAATGCCTCGGCTGCGTCCGCTGGCCAGCATGACTGACGCAATGGTGAATCCTTCAGGAATCTTGTGCAGGAAAATCGCCACGAAAATGACCCAGCCCAGCCAGTTGGAAACAATGAAACCGGATGCGATCGCAATCCCGTCAAAAAAAGTATGGATGATCAGACCCATCAGCACGGAATATCCTCTATGCCCGTGCACAAACGCGTCCCTGTGAGTTTCCTCGCCAAAGTGAAAGTGCGGCGTGACCGTGTGCTCGAACAGATGCACGATCAGATATCCGACCAGGACAAGTAAAGGCGCGTTTTTGCCGCTGAGTTCGAGGCTTGCGGGAAAGATCTCGACGATCGCCGTGGCCAGCATGAATCCCGCACCCAGAGCCACGAAATACTTGAGATAAGAGCGATCCCAATGCTTCTGGACAATGATGGCGCCGCCAAAAACGTTGGCGGCCGCAGCGGTGAGACCTAGCAGGATACTGAGAAGGATGGGATGCATGTCGCCGGAGGATCATACCAGTTCTCCGTTCGAGTTCCCTGTCCCCGGTTATGCTGTAGGCCGCTCAGTTCCCAGTTTGGGAAGAATTTCCGTTCAGCCGCTATGCCGGATATGCATCACATCGCCATCCTGCACGATGTAATCCTTGCCTTCCAGGCGCAGCGTACCCTTGGCGCGTGCGTTGGCTTCGGAACCCGCTTCGAGCAACTGGTCCCAGCGGATGGTTTCAGCACGGATGAAATGCTTCTCCAGATCGGAGTGGATGGCGCCAGCAGCCTCGACCGCGCGGGTGTTAACAGGAATGGTCCAGGCGCGGCATTCGTCTTCGCCGGCGGTAAAGAATGAAATCAATCCCAGCAGAGTGTAAGTAGTGCGAATCAGACGGACCAGACCGCTTTCTCTCAGCCCGTAGCTGGAAAGAAATTCAGCGGCATCGGCGTCGCTCATCTCTGCAAGCTCCGCTTCGACCTTTCCGCAGATGGCGGACGCCCCCGCATTGGGGCGGGCCGCGACTCCGGTCAGGTTGTATTTTCCGATTGCATTCTCCAGATCATTGTCCGAGCTCGGTGCTCTCGCCGACATTGAGGACATAAAGAATCGGCTTTTCGCTCAGGAACATGAAGCCTCGCAAACGCTTCTTGTCTTCCGGCGTCATTTCCATTTCACGCAATGGCCGCTCCGTGCCAAGGTGTGCGTTGGCTCGCTTCAGGAGATCAAATTCTTTTTCGAGCTCGGGCGTGCGCATCTTCTTCAGATCTTTTTCCAGGCGCTCCAGGCGCTTTTCAATCTGACCAAGATCGCTGACCATCAGATCGAAATCCACATTCTTGATATCGCGAAGCGGGTCCACCGGCCCCACGTGCGGAATGGAGGGATCTTCAAAGGCGCGGACCACGTGGGCAAGCGCATCCACATTGCGCAGATGCCCCACGTAGGCACTTTCTTTCAGCGCTTCCTGCCCAATCGCGCCCACATCCACGTATTCGACGGAAGCGTGGGTGAGCTTCTTTGGGCTGTAGAGCGCCGCCAGGCGGTCGAGACGATCGTCCGGGACCTTGGCAACGCCAATGTGAGCCTCACGCGGGTTGGCATACGCCTGATCGGAAAGGTGCGCTTTGGTGAGAATTCGGAAAAGAGATGTCTTGCCTACCTGCGGCAGGCCAATAATGCCAGTTTTCATAGGAGTAAGGGAGACACGACGATGATAGCAGCCAGGTCAGGCCATTGACCTCGCGGTCAGATACACCAGCGCCAGCCCCAGCAGCAGAACGCTGCCTTCCACCCGCGTGGACCAGCTGATGCAAAGCATCAAATTGCAGGCTCGCCGGATTGTCCGCGGACACTGAGTCGATCTCTCCGATGGAAGCTCTGATCGTGTCCATGCGCGGGATAATCCCGAACTGCGAGATCAGCGTGAGCGCCAGCATCAGGCAGATCAGTATGTTGCGCGAGGCAAACACATGGGCGCGCGCCGTGCTGAGCCGACTGTAGAGGAGCGAACTGACCAGAAACAACAAAGCCGGAGATGATTCCCATCCAGTGCAGAATTCCCAGCGAACGCCCAACCACCAATCCCGCCAGATGCCGCGTTGGCAAGCACGGAAAAAGCAGTCTGCGCCACCACCGGAAAGAATATAAGCCCGCCCAGCCAAACAATCAGAGAGAGCAGCATAAGAAAGCGAAGAAATGACATGGATGACTATTATGACCGCGGAAGGAATGAAAGCCAAACTGAGAACCAAGAACCTGGAACTGAAAACTGGTTTTACCTGCTTAAACCCCGACTGGAATTACAAAGTGAACCAGCTAAACCGGCACCCGTACGCTCTCCACAATTTCCTGCATCAATTGTTCCGCCTGTTCGGACTTCTTCAAAGTAGAAGAATAACGGCCATTCACGACCACGCGGTGGGCAAACACCGCCACCACCAGCGGTTTGAAGTCTTCCGGGACACAGAAATTGCGGCCATCCAGAAAAGCCATCGCCTGTGCGGCGCGGTAGAGCATCTGCGAGCCGCGAGGTGAAACACCCAGCGAAAACTGCTCGGACTCACGGGTCTCGCGGACGATAGCGAGCACATAGCTGACCAGCGAGTCATCCACCCGCACCTGGGTTACAGCGTGCTGCATTTCAAGCACATCGGCGCCGGTCAGCACCGGTTCGAGGATTTCCAACTGCGCCGTCCCCGCCTCAGAGCGCAGAATTTCGCGTTCGGATTCTCCATCCGGATATCCCATCCGCACCCGCATCAGGAAGCGATCCAGCTGCGACTCGGGCAAGGGATACGTGCCGTGATGCTCCACCGGATTCTGGGTGGCGATCACCAGAAACGGTTGCGGCAGCGAATAGGAGTGCGAGTCTACCGTGACCTGGCCTTCGTTCATGGCTTCGAGCAGGGCGGACTGTGTTTTGGGGGTGGTGCGGTTGATTTCGTCGGCCAGCAGAACGTTGGTGAAGATCGGCCCGCGCTTGAATTCAAATTGCTGCTCGATGGCGGAGTAGATCGAAATTCCCAGCACATCCGACGGCAGCATGTCGCTGGTGAACTGCACTCGCTGAAAGCCGCAGTCGATGGCGCGCGCCAGGGCCTGGCCGAGGGTGGTCTTGCCCACTCCCGGAACACCTTCAATCAGAAGATGGCCGCGAGCCAGAACCGAGACCAGCGCAAGGCGGACAATGTCGTCCTTGCCGCGAATCACCTTACGGAGTGCGTTTTCCAGCTGCGTCGCGCGGTGGGACGCGGCTATGGCGGTTTCGGGCGACATTACAGAAATTCTACTATGCAGCCTGCGGATATCGAGACAGGCGCAGGGCGTTACGAACGTCACGTATCGAAGCTGTCAGCTCTCAGCTTCAAGCCACCAGGGACCAAGACTGGTTGGAAGTCTGGGTCGTGGCTGACAGCTGAAAGCTGACGAGCTGAAAGCTTTACTGCGTGAAACTCTGCCGGCCGCCCGGTCAGGCGCTCGATCCGCTTGGCAATCGGCGGATGAGTGGAGAACAGGTTGCCGAAGTTCATTCCCAGCAGCGGCTGAATGATGAACAGGTGCGCCGTCGATGGCGTGCCCATCATGGGCACACGCCGCGAGTAGGCGTCGAGCTTGGACAGCGCGCTCGCCAACGCGTAAGGATTGCCGGTAAAGTGCGCGCCGGTTTCGTCGGCCTGATATTCGCGTGAGCGCGAAACCGCCATCTGAATCAGCATCGCGGCAATCGGAGCGAGAATCAGCATCAGCAGCGCGCCCAATGCCACCGCCGCGCCGCTCATCGCGATCGCCCATGCCGCCGAAGTAAGCGCCATAGCGCAGCCAGGTAATCGCGCCAGCAATCGTCGCCGCGACCGAACTGATCAGAATGTCGCGGTTGTTCACGTGACCAAGTTCGTGCGCCAGCACGCCTTCCAGTTCCTCGTCGTTCAGCAGATTCAGAATGCCCTGGGTCACCGCAACCGAAGCATGCTTCGGATTGCGGCCGGTGGCAAAAGCATTCGGCGAATCGGTCGGAATCACATAAATCTTCGGCATCGGCAGGCCGATCTTCTGCGTCATGCGCTCGACCACGTTGTAGACGCGCGGCAATTGCTCACGCGTCACCGGTTGAGCGCGGTAGGTTCGCAATGCGATCTTGTCGGAAAAGAAATAGGCGACGAAGTTGGTGACCGCGGCGATGCCCAACGCCAGCAGCATGCCGTTCTGGCCACCCAAGAGCGCGGCCAACCACCATGAGCAACAGCGTCAAAGCGGTCAAAAGAAACGCGGTCTTGAATGTGTTTCCCATAACTTTATCCCTATTTGATTAGATGGTCTGCCGGGTAAAGGGATGCATGCGGGCACAACTGGTGGGGGCGGACACTCCTGTCCGCCGCTTTTGAAGTTGGGGTTGAATTTAGTGGTCTTCGAGAAAGCTGCCAGTGATTTTGAGAAACTACAACTGAAACTTCAAAGGCGGCGGACAGGAGTGTCCGCCCCACACGTGCTTATTTCAGCGCTGCGCGTTTTAGGGCGCGTTCCAGGGTCTGATCGAGCGCCGCTTGGGCTTTTTCGTACTCCTGTTGCGAGATCCCGCCCTGTTTGTGTTCCACTTCGAGCTGAAACAGTTCGTCCTTCAGGGCTTCGAGCAGCAGTCCCGGAACGGTCTGAAGCGTGGCGGTCTGGCCGGCGTTTCAGGCAGCCGGACATCGGATGCGCCAAAATCGGGAATGGACGCGATCTGGAACGGTTGGTGATGTAGACGGCTCCCGCGACCAGCACCACCGCAAAGCCGCCGAGAATGTACCAGCGATATTTCTCCAGAGGATCGGGAGCGTCAATCGGCGGACCCAGCCCTCCGCCCGGACGAGCATCGCGTCCGGCCGCGGCGGCGCCGCCCTCGGCCGGTAGCTGGACCGTCCCTGGCTGTCGTCTCCGGCCTCACCTAGCGCACCGGTGCCCGAAATCTTGAAAGCCAGCGGCTGTCCGCCTGCGGTGTTCGAGGCGACCTGAACCACGGCATCGGACTGGCGCGGGTCTTTCATCGACTTGAAAGTCCGCGCCCGGCGCAGCCGCAAACTGCATGGTCTTCGGCACCATCACGACAAAGTGCTGCGCGCCGTAAAGCGGCTTGGGATCGACGTTCAGCTCGCCGCTGTACGGCAGGTGAAACACCACCTGAAATTGGGTCTCGCCGGGCCGCAGCGGGAAAACGAAACCGTAGCGGTTCTTCTCTTTTTCGGGCACCGGTGCAGAGTTGATCGGCTGGCCGCCTGCGGTCATCGCCATGCGCCTGATCGATCTGAGCGCCTTCGGGCAGAAAGAACTCGAAGTGTCTGGTCGCCCATCTGGGTGCGCGGCGGCTGGAACTGTTATCCACCGCGAACAGCCGGATACCCTGTAACTCGTTGCTCTGAGCCTGAAAGCGCATCACGTCGGCGGTAACGCTCACGCCCTCGACCTTCTTGGACACATCGTAAACTTCCAGTTCGACCGAGGTCGCTCCCGGAGGCGCCATGCGGTGGTAGGTCACGCCCTGATGAATGGCGCGAATCAGGTGCGGGCCCGCGTCCGGGAGGTTGAAGCTGAAGTGACCGCTGGCATCGGCCTTGGTGCGGGCCGCTTCTTCCATGCCCTGCGCCAGTTTGATCAGGATGACTTCATCGCCGGCCGCCGGCTTGCCTGGTGGTTCCATTCTTCAGCGTGCCGGTAAGGGTTTGCGCGCGAAGTGCGACGGTGACCCAGACAGAAAGCAGGAAACGGCTGAAGTAATTCTCGGAGAGAGCTTCAAACTCTCGCTCCTTTTTTGTCAGCGAATTGCGGAAGCGGCGGCCTGTTCGAGTCCCGCCATCTCCGCCAGAATGCCGGCGGCTTCATCCTCGAGGGACGACTTTCAGCGACTGGTAGTCCTGATCGGGAAGCTTGCCGGCCTGATGTTCGAAATTCAGGTCGCGCAGGTTTTCGTACACCGCATCCTTGCGCTCCTGCAGATAGGCAAGCCGGGTCTTGTCTGGACCCATGTGCAACCTTCCGGGAAGATAAAAAACATAGAACAGCGTCCCCAGAGTCACCATCGCGCAGGCGAGAATTGCGACCGTCATATTTCAGTGTCCTTTCTGGCCTGAGCTGCGAAAGCGGTCCAGTTCCGCGCCGCCGACCGGCAAGACCACCGCCCGGAGCCGCCAGCGCCGGCCTTTTCCTCCACGCCAACACGATCGAATATGGTGGTCAGCAGGCCCAGCACCAGCGCCAGAAACGGCATGATCCATGCTACCCGGTTGAAACCGGTGGTGGTCGGCGCGGCCAGCACCGTGGGACCGTATTTCTGCACGAAGTCCTGCAGACGTCAAATCGTCGTTCTCTCCACGATCCAGACCCGCCATCAAGTTCGCCGCGCATGCGATCCGAATAAGTGCAGCCCACGTGGTTGCATTCCAGCAGAATCTGGTTGCAGCCGCAGACGCACATCAACCGGTGGCCCAGACTGTTGAAGCGCGCCGACTCGTCCCCGGCGCCAAGGAAGGCGAACACCGCCAGGCAGAGCAGCGCCACCTGCAAGCGCGCCACGGAATTGGGCAACGACTTCACAATTTCAGATTCTTTGATTTCAGATTGTCGATCCCATCGTTGATTGTCCATCTCAGACCATGACGTCTGAGATCGCAGTCTGAAATCTCCGCAACTCAATCTCCCGGCCTCTGCCGGAGCAGTTTCGATTCGCGCCGGCGCCGCAACCCGCACGGGCGCCGCATTCGGAATCAGCCCGAGCACAGTTCCGCCGATCATGATCAGGACCCCAACCCAGATCCACATCACCAGCGGATTCAGGTGCGCCTTGATGATCGGCTGCCGGTCGTCTCGTTCAGCCCTTCATAGGTCAGGTAGAGATCTTCTTTGACCGTCGAGCGAATTCTGGGCAAGCGTCTGCGGCTGCTGGCTGGCTTTGTAAAAGCGCCGCTCGGGATACATGGTCGTGATCTGCTTGTCGCCCTTGAACACGTTGATGATCGCCCACTCGTTGCTGTAGTTCGGATTGTCGTCCTGCGTGTACGACTCGCAGACCAGCGTGTAGGGGCCGATGGTCATCTTGTCGCCATAGCCCATTTCTTTCTCTTTGTCCTGATTGAACGGCGTGCCAAGGATTCCGATGATGACCACAGCCACGCCGAAGTGCACGATGTATCCGCCATAGCGGCGCGTGTTGCGATGCCACAGGTGCACCATCGAGGCCAGCAGATTCTGCCCGGTGTGGCGCGAGATCACGCGGCCGCCGCGAATGAACTCGGAGATCACGGTCAACGCCACCAGCGCGGCCAGCATGGCCGCCATCAGCGCATAGAAGTAAGCAATGTCGTTCCAGGGACGCACCCCGAAGACGATCATCAGAATTCCGACTGCCAGCGCGCCCAGCGCCGGCCACATGAAATTGCGCTTCAGGCTTTCGAGCGAAGTCTTGCGCCACGCCAGCAGCGGACCGACGGCGGTGAGCAACAAGCAGCAGCAGCGCCACCGGAATCGCCACTTTGTTGTAGAACGGCGGCCCGACCGTGACCTTGTTGCCCTGCACGTACTCCGAGATCAGCGGGAACCACGTGCCCCACAGCACGGTGAAGCACGCCAGCAGCAGCAGCAGATTGTTGAACAGGAAACTGGACTCGCGCGAAATCAGCGATTCGAGCTTGTGCTCGCTGCGCAGGTGCGACTTGTTCTTGAAAAAGAAAAAAGCAAACGTGACCAAGCGTGATCAGCAGAAACCACTTGAACCAGTCGCCGATCGACGACTGCGCGAAGGCATGCACCGAACTGATGATTCCGCTGCGGGTCAGGAACGTTCCCAGAATCGCCAGCCAGAACGTGGCGAAGATCAGCCACATGTTCCACATCTTCAGCATGCCGCGCTTTTCCTGCATCATCACCGAATGCAGAAATGCGGTGCCGGTCAGCCACGGCATCAGCGAGGCATTCTCCACCGGATCCCATCCCCAGTAGCCGCCCCAGCCCAGAACCGAGTACGCCCAGTGCGCGCCCAGGAAAACGCCGCAGGTCAGGAAAGCCCCAGGTCACCATGGTCCAGCGGCGGGTGATGTGAATCCACTTCTCGCCGGGATAGCGCATGATCAGCGCGCCCAGCGCAAACGCGAAGGGCACGGTGAAGCCCACGTATCCCAGATAAAGCATGGGCGGATGGATCACCATCTCGGGATATTGCAGCAGCGGATTCAGCCCGGCGCCGTCGGCGGGAAGCGTGCCCGTCATCAGCGCGAACGGATGGGCGGCGAAATTCAGCAGCAGCAGAAAGAAAATCTGTACCGCGGCGATGATGACCGAAGCATAGGCAAACAGCCGGGTGTCAGTCTTGTGGCGCAGCCGCAAGAACCAATCCGTAGGCCGCCAGCAACAGCGACCAGAACAGCAGCGACCCTTCCTGCCCCGACCACAGCGTGGCAAACTTGTAGGGCGCGGGCAGATCGCGATTGCTGTGATGGTAGATGTAGGCGATCGAGAAATCGTCCTGGAAGGCGGAGGTCACCAGCACGACGGCCGCGAGAAATACCAGGGCAAAAGTGGCAATGCCCGCTCGGCGCGCGGTTTCGCCCAGTCGTTCCGAACCCGGACCGGGCTGGGCCAAAGCCAATGCTCCCGCGAGGAACGAATACGCACTCAGTGCCAACGCGAGCAGAAGCGCAAAACTGCCAATTTGGGACATGGGGGACCCGAGAAGTATTTTTTCAGAAACGGCAGGCCGAGGCAACCTGCGATTTGGCGGGGTCAGTTTAGAAGCGCTCCTGCTCATGATGCGGTCATCCTGAGCCTGCGAAGGATCTGGCGCGAAGCGAATATGGACTTGCGACGATTGTGGCGGTGCGCGCGAGATCCGAGGGTTTAGGTGGATTCTTCCAAACTGACCCACTGCCTGCGAATTACAGGCGAGGATAAGAGAAGGACGGGGAAATGCATCCAGATTACCCTGCCCTTCTGAATCGGGCCGGACTGCACGGAAATTCCTCAGCCGGGCGACCGGGACGGTCCGGCTAGAATCAAACCAGGTGCCGCGTCCTAAGAACTTAAGCGCTCTGCTGGTCGTCGTGCGCGACTCAGGATTTCCCGCTCCGCTACCAGCCAATCTTCAGTTCTCGTGACCTGGTGTGTATCCCCGCTCTTCGTACAACTGATAGGCGCGAATGCGAATTTGCTCTTCCAGATTCACCGTGGACAGATTCACGCGGAGCTTTTCTTCTTGACTTCGACGGTTTCGGCGCAGGCATGATTGCAACCTGTTTGCGACTGGTGCTGCCATTCCCAGGGGTTTTAACGCGAGCCATAAACAAATACTCCTTACAATAGGCCAAGGTTCAGCAATGAACCGAATTGATGAGTGAGCCACATACACGTTGAACTTTCACGTAGCTGGGGCCCGAAATAAATTGTGGCGAATTTGCACTTCAATCATAAACCGAATCGGCGTAGATCGCGGGAGAGGAGAATCAAGAAAATATCCGTTTTCGTGAAACAATTTTGGTAATCGTTTACATCGGAAGCCCTAGTAAAAATCATGTGAACTGGTCTCTGCCTGTGTGATCGCCAAAGGCATTACCCGGCGCGCCTTCACCGAAATAACGTTATCCTGATTTTGCAGAATACCTTCCACCATCAGGAACTGTTCCGAAGTCACCAGCAGACGGTTTTTCTGAAACAGGTCAGGCATGATGATGGCATTGGCCACTCCCGTCTCATCCTCCAGACTGAGGAACACGAAGCCTTTGGCGGTGCCGGGACGCTGGCGCGCGATAACGCATCCTCCAATACGCAGATATTTGCCATTGGGAATGCCGGCAAGGTCACTGGCCTTACGCACTCCGATCGCATCCATGCGCGCACGATGATAGGCCATGGGATGCGGGCCCACGGTCAGGCCGGTCCCGCGAAAGTCGGCCACCAACCGCTCCTCCGGATTCATGGGGCGAAGCGGAGATCTGGAATCAGGCTCGGAAAGCTCATCCAGCAGCGGCCCGGAGTGACGAACCGAGCGCTCGATTTGCCAGAGAGCGTCGCGGCGATGAAGGGAGGTTGAAGAAATTGCAGATTTCTGATTGTAGGTTTCAGATTGCTTGGGAGCTTCGCTCTGAGATCTGAAATCTGAAATCTGAAATTCTTTTCCGTTCTCTGGCGAAGGATAGCCAACCGAATTCAGCGCTCCAATTTCCGCCAGCGTATTCAGTTCGTCCTTGCGCAACTCAGGAACGCGATGAACGAGATCGTGAATTGAAGTGAATGGAGCGAGATTGCGTTGCCGGATAATTGCGTGAGCAGCCTCCTCACGCAACCCGCGAACGTAACGAAGGCCAATTCGTAGCGCCGGCGTCCCTTCGCCGGCAGCGCTCACAGCAGTCCCGTCGGGTGTCCGGTGGGCGATATGCCCGCCGCTTATGAAATTGTTCAATAGCTTCTTTCGCCCCTGCGGGGCTTTGTTCTCTTCTGTGCCTGTCCCACGGCTTACGCCGTGGGTTACATTCTCTCGCCGCTTCGCGGCTGGGATCCCGGTTAGAACGCCGTCATCTTCCTGGCCAACGATCAACGACGAACGACCAACGACCGTACAATTCCACTCCGACTTCATCACATCAATCGGAAATATCTTCAACCCGTGCCGCTGCGCATCTTTCACAATCGTCGCGGGACGGTAAAAACCCATCGGCTGGTTATTAAGCAGGGCAGCGGTAAAAGCCGCCAGGTAGTGACACTTCAAATAGGCGCTGGCGTACGCAATCAGCGCGAAGCTGGCGGCATGGGACTCGGGAAATCCGTACAGCGCGAAAGAAGTGATCGAAAGCACGATCTGCTCCTGCGCTTCGCGTGAAATGCCATTGCGTTCCATGCCGTCACGAAGCCTGGCTTCGATTTCCTTCATTCGCTTTTCCGAACGTTTGAAGCCCATCGCCCGGCGCAGGTCTTCCGCCTCGCCTCCGCTGAATCCTGCGACCACCATGGCCATGCGCAGCAACTGTTCCTGAAAAAGAGGAACACCCAAAGTGCGTTTCAGCACCGGCTCGAGCGAAGGATGTGGATAGGTGATTTTTTCGCGCCCCTGGCGTCGCTGCAGAAACGGATTCACCATCTGCCCCACAATCGGCCCGGGACGAATGATGGCCACCTGCACCACAATGTCGTAGAAGCGCTTGGGACGCAGGCGTGGCAGGCATGACATCTGCGCCCGGCTTTCCACCTGGAACATGCCGATGGTGTCCGCCTTCTGCAGAGTGGAATACACCGTGGGATCGTCAGCCGGCAGGTGAGCAAGGTCCACTTCTTCGCCATAGTGATCGCGAATCAGTCCCAGAGAATCTTCGAGCACCGCCATCATCCCCAGCCCAAGCAGATCGACTTTGATGATGCCGAGATCGGCGCAGTCTTCCTTATCCCACTGCACCACCACGCGATCGGGCATCGACGCCGGTTCAAGCGGCACCACGGAATCAAGTTGCCCCTGGCAGATGACCATGCCGCCGGAATGCTGTCCGAGATGACGCGGCAAATCCTGCACCGCTTCGCACAGCTCAAAATATTTGCGCAGGCGGGGATGTCTCAAATCCAGACCGGCATCGTGGAAGCGGTGATCGAGGGTGTCGTGAGAATCGCGATACTCCCAGGTTGAAACCGCGGTGGACACCTTGTCCAGAGTTTCCGGATCGAAGCCCAGGGCCTTGCCCATTTCCCGTCCCGCCATGCGATGGCGATAAGTAATCACGTTGGCGGTCATAGCCGCGCCGCGTTCACCGTAGCGTTTGTACAAATATTGAATAACGCGTTCGCGCTGGTCGCCGCTGGGCAGATCGAGATCAATGTCGGGCCACTCGCCGCGTTCTTCCGACAGAAAGCGTTCGAAAAGCAGTTCCATGCCGATGGGGTCGACGGCAGTGATGCCCAGCGAATAGCAGACGGCGCTGTTGGCGGCAGACCCTCGTCCCTGCACCAGAATGTTCTGCTCGCGACAGAAGCGGACCAGGTCCCACACAATAAGAAAATATCCGGCCAGCTTGAGCTTTTCGATCAACGCCAGCTCACGCTCAATCTGGCGATGGGCGCGGCCCTGCAGTCCGGCATCGGCGCGGCCATAGCGTTGCTGAAAACCATCCCGGGTACGCTCGCGCAGAAAAGAGATCATGGTCTCGCCTTCCGGCACCGGGTACTTGGGAAATTCGTACCCCAGAGCCTCCAGCGTGAATTCGAGACGCGATGACAGTTCCACCGTGTTGGCCAGGGCTTCAGGCAGGTCGGAAAAAAGCTGTTGCATCTGCTGCGGCGATTTCAGATGTCGCTCGGAGTTACGCGCCAGCAGCCGCCCGGCCGTCGACAGCGTGCAATGATTGCGAATCGCGGTGAAGACGTCGCAAAGCTCACGCTCCTGTGGAGTTGCATAGCAGACACCGTTGCTTGCCAGTAATGGGAGTTGCAGTGAGCGTGCAATTTCGATAGCGGCGCGGTTGCGGGCTTCCTGCTCGCGATGAAAATGACGCTGCAGTTCCACGTAGACGTTGCCGCGACCAAAAATATGAGTCAGACTTTCGACCGAACGTCTCGCTTCTTCCCTGCCGCCCCGGGCCAGCGCAGCGGCCAAGGGACCGTCATCGCTGCCCGTCAGGCAGATCAACCCGGCAGCATGCTCCCGCAACTCATCTTTGCGGACAGCGCCTTCCCCTTCTTCTTCGATCGCAACTTCATTTTCGTGATCAGGCGGCAGAGGTTCTGATAGCCGGAGCGGGAGGAGACCAGCAGGGGGAGACGGAAGAAATTGCAGATTTTAGATTGAAGATTACGGATTGATTCGGATTTTCCTGGTTTTAAATCTTCCATCTTCAATCTGAAATCTGAAATTTCGCTGGTGACCTCCGCCCCCAGATGCGCCCTGATCCCTGCTTTCTTCGCCGCCATGTAGAAACGCGGCGCTCCATAGACGCCGTCGCGATCGAGCAACGCCATGGACGGCATGTTCAGGTGCTTGCAGGCGGCGATCAGATCCTCAGGCAGGGCGGTGCCTTCGAGAAAGCTGAACGCAGAACGGGAATGCAGTTCGATGAACATCGTCCCTGGCTGGAGGGAGAAGGCTTTGTTTCGCTATTTATTCGCCTTATTCTGGCGGGACAGGGACAGATTGTCAAGGGCAGTTAACTAAGAACTGAGAACCGGAAACGGACTACTGGGGTTTTTACAGGATTGTATCGAGCAACGAGTACCACCATCGTGCAGACCGAGGGCGAGACGCCCCCGGGACAGCCGGCAGAGCCTGCCCTGAGCGCAGTCGAAGGGGATGCCCGGCTGCCAGGCTCGACCTACGCCGGTACCTTCGCCCGCTTGCTGGTCTGCTTCACTTTGACCGGATCGAGGAAGGTCATCATGGCGCGCAACTCTTCGCCCACTTTCTCGATTTTCTGCTGCTGTTCTTTCTCACGCGTGGCGTCGAACCATTCGCGGCCGGTCTCATTCTCTTTGATCCACTTGCGCGCAAAGGTTCCATCCTGAATTTCGCGCAGGATCTGGCGCATGGTTTCCCGGGTCTGTTCGTTGATGATTCGCGGGCCCGCGGTGTAGTCGCCATACTCAGCCGTGTCGCTGACCGAATAGCGCATGTAGTTGAGGCCGCCGCGGTAGATCAGGTCCACGATCAGCTTCAGTTCGTGCAGGCACTCAAAATAGGCGATCTCAGGCTGGTAACCGGCTTCCACCAGCGTCTCGAATCCCGCCTTGACCAATTCGCTTACACCGCCGCACAGCACGGTTTGTTCGCCGAACAGATCGGTTTCGGTTTCCTCGGCGAAGGTGGTCTCGATCATGCCGGCGCGGGTGGCGCCGATTCCCTTCCCGTAGGAGAGCGCCAGTTGCTTCGCGTTTCCACTGGCATCCTGGTGAATGGCCAGCAGCGCCGGTGTCCCGCCGCCTTCGACAAATACTTCGCGCACGCGATGGCCGGGCGCCTTGGGCGCGATCATGGTGACGTCAACATTGGCAGGAGGCTTGATGGTTCCAAAGCGGATGTTGAAGCCGTGAGCGAACATCAGGGTCTTGCCGGCAGAGAGGTGCGGCGCGACTTCCTTCCTGTAGACTTCCGGCTGAACCGTGTCCGGCACAAGGATCATGATGACGTCCGCCCAGGCCGCGACTTCAGCAACTGTTCCGACCGTCAACCCGCTGGCCTTGGCTTTGGCGCGCGACTCGCTGCTGGCAGGCAATCCGACCCGCACATCGACTCCGCTATCCTTAAGGTTGAGAGCATGAGCGTGGCCCTGCGAGCCGTATCCAACAATGCCTACCTTTTTCCCTCGGATGAGCGAGATATCGGCGGCGTTCTCGTGATACATCTTCGGCATGATGTTTCCCTTTCGATAGAAGCGCGGTTTGGTACGCGCAGATCTGGATTAAACGGAACTCGGCGATGCAGCCTGGTTAACACGGAACCGCACGAAACAGAAATGGCTTAGACAGAATACGACACGCCTTCATCGGTCGCGGCAATCTCGGCGTCTGCCGCGGCCTTGGCCGGATTCAGCGTCGAAGAGGACGTCCCGCGCCGCATGGCGACAATGCCGGTGCGAACCATCTCCACCACGCCGTAGGGACGAAGCACTTCCAGTAGCCCGTCAATCTTGTCTTCGCCGCCCGTAATTTCAATGGTCAGAGATTCCGGTGCGACGTCCACCACGCGGGCGCGAAACACGCTCGCCAGTTCCAGCACATGCGAACGAGCTTCGTGGGTCGCTGCCACCTTGATCATGGCCAGATCGCGTGCAATCGCCGGCTCATTGGTGATGTTTTGCACCAGCAGCACGTTCACCAGGTTGTAAAGATTGGCCTCGATCCGGCGAGCCTGGTCCGGATTGGTGTCCACGGTGATGGTCATGCGCGACACTTCCGGCTTTTCCGTGCGTCCCACAGTCAGCGAATCAATGTTGAAGGCGCGGCGGCGGAACAGCGATGCCACACGGGTCAGCACGCCCGGCTTGTTTTCGACGTACACCACAAATATGTTCAGCATGTTTTACCTTATTCATCCGCCGCAGTTTCGACGATTGGGCTGGGCCGCCGGATCATGTCGTTCAAGCGACGCCCCGGCTGCAACCATCGGATAAACAGTGTCTTCCTGCTCGACTTTGAAGTCGAGCAAAACCGGCCCATCATGGTCGCGCGCCATCCGCACCGCGGGCAGGACCTGGGAGCGTTCGGTGACCGCGATGCTGCGGATTCCATAGGCTTCCGCCAGCTTTACAAAATTGGGATTCAGCAGCGGGGTGGCTTCGTAGTTGCGTTCGTAGAAAAATTCCTGCCACTGGCGAACCATCCCCAGAAACCCGTTGTTGATGATGGCAATGTTGATCTTCAGCTTTTCCTGCTGAATGGTCGCAAGCTCAGACATGGTCATCTGGAAGCCGCCGTCGCCGACGATAACCCAGACCTCTGCGTCCGGGCGCGCCACCTTGGCTCCGATGGCGGCCGGCAGGGCGAAGCCCATGGTTCCCAGACCACCGGAGGTAATCAGCGGACGCGGGGCTTCTCGTGCTTGTAGTATTGCGCTTCCCACATCTGATGCTGACCGACGTCAGTCACGACGACAGCATTTCCGTTGCGGGTTTCGCGCCACAGGTCGTTGATCACGTGCGCCGCGTAAAGATGCCCGTTATCGGGAAGCTTTTGAATGTCGCGTACCGCGGAATCGCCTTTGAGACGATCGATCGAGTCCAGCCAATCGGTGTGATCCACCGACTTCACCCGCGGCAGCAGCTCTTGCAGAACTTCGCGGAGGTCGCCCACCAGGGCCACGTCCACCTTCACGTTCTTGTTGATTTCGGCGGGATCGATCTCGATGTGAATCTTCTTGGCATCCTGGGCGTAAGTCTTCAGATTGCCCGTAACCCGGTCGTCGAAGCGCATGCCCAGCGCAATCAGCAGGTCCGCTTCCTGAATGGTGTGGTTTACCCAGGCTTCTCCGTGCATACCCATCATGCCCAGGTTCAGCGGGTGCGAGGCGGGGAACGCTCCCAGACCGAGGAGAGTTAACGCCACTGGTATCCCGGCTTTTTCTGCCAGGGTCAGCGCCTCTGTCATGGCGCCCGAGACGATGATGCCGTGCCCCGCGAGAATTACCGGGCGCCGGGCATTGTGGATCAACTCCAGGGCCTGCGCGTACTCCGATTCGGCAGGAGAGAGGTCGGGACGATATCCCGGCAATTGCGGCTTGGCCGCTTCCCAATCGAATTCGCACGAGGACTGTTGCGCGTCTTTGGTGATGTCTACCAGAACCGGTCCGGGACGGCCGGAACGCGCGACGTAAAAAGCTTCGCGCAGGGTCCGCGCCAGCTGGTCGGCGTGGGTGACGAGATAGTTGTGCTTGGTGATGGGGAGCGTGATGCCGGTGATGTCGGTTTCCTGAAACGCATCCGATCCAATCAGCTTGCTGCCGACCTGCCCGGTGATGCAAACAATGGGAGATGAATCCATCATCGCCGTGGCGATGCCCGTAACCATGTTGGTAGCTCCGGGTCCCGAGGTCGCGACCGCCACTCCAACTTCTCCGCTGGCGCGCGCGTACCCATCCGCCATATGGGTGGCGCCCTGCTCGTGGCGGACCAGGATGTGATGGATGTCGCTGTGCTTGAGGGCATCGTAGGCCGGCAGGATCGCTCCTCCCGGATAGCCGAAGACGTGCTTCACGCCTTCGCGCTCAATACACTCCCAAAGAATCTGTGCTCCCGTTTTTGTCATGGACCGAATCCTCAATCCTTGCTTCGAGTCAGCCGGGGGTGGCCGGGCTGACGAAGTTACTGGCCGACCGGTCGGTCGGTTTAACCTATTTGTATCATACTCCCCATAAATAATCCTCCTGCTCGCCCTCGCGCTCGTGTGGGTGCGCAGCGTGAGCCTTCTCTTTGCTTCCGGCTGGATCACCTACGTGCTGAACGTCTCCATGACTTACCGGGGCCATCCAGGTCGCCCCGGTCTTGACGGCGCTGTCTGCAATGGTGGACGTCCGGCTGGGAACATCGCGGACCAACTCCAGCAGGTGGCCATCCTCGACCGTCTTGATGCTGTCGGCCAGGGCCACAAAGCGGCGGTAGATGTCGTCCAGCTTGGCGCGGTCGAAGGTGAATCCCAGCTTTTCGTAGCGCACCCGCAAGGCGTTGCGGCCAGAGTGCTTGCCCAGAACCAGTTCGTTCCGCGGGGCACCCACCGACTGAGGCGCGATGATTTCGTAGGTGGAAGGGTCCTTGATCATTCCATCCTGATGAATTCCGGCTTCGTGCGCGAATGCGTTCCGGCCAACAATGGCCTTGTGCGGCTGCACGTAGACTCCGGTGATTTCTGACAGAAGCTGGCTCGACGGAAACAGCTGCTCGGCCACGACTGAGGTTTCATAAGGATAATGTTCCGACCGCACCCTCATCACCATCACCAGCTCTTCCAGTGAGGTGTTCCCGGCCCGCTCCCCGATGCCGTTGACGGTGCATTCCACCTGCCGTGCTCCCGCTTTGATTGCCGCCAGCGAGTTTGCCACAGACAATCCCAGATCATCGTGGCAATGAACCGAAATGGTGACACCGCCAATTCCACGCACTCGTCGCTGCAGGGTCTGAATCAACTGCGCGAATTCGTGGGGAACGCTGAATCCGACGGTGTCCGGAATATTGATCGTGGTAGCGCCCGCCTCGATCACTGCCTCCAGCACTTCACACAGAAAGTTGATGTCGGTCCGGCTGGCGTCTTCGGCGGAGAACTGAACGTCCTTACAAAACGTCCGGGCCAGCTTTATGCCGTCCCGAGCCTGTTCCAGACATTGCCGGCGGGAAATCTTGAGCTTGTGTTGCAGGTGGATGTCTGAAGTGGCCAGAAAAGTATGGATTCTCGCCCGGGCAGCTCCCTCGAGCGCGCGGCCGGCTCGTTCAATGTCGCCGGGACAACTGCGTGCAAGAGCCGCGATTATGGGGCGGCGAATCTCTCGTGCCAGCGCCCGAACCGCGTTGAAGTCCCCTTCCGACGCGATGGGAAATCCTGCCTCGATGATGTCCACTCCCAGGCGGTCGAGTTGGTACCCCATGCGTACCTTCTCTTTACCGTTCATGCTGCACCCCGGCGACTGCTCGCCATCGCGCAGTGTGGTGTCGAATATGGTGATGTGGTCTGGCTTTGCTTGATTTGCTTTAACGTGATCTGAATCCGGCAAGTCGTCCTCCCGGCCTGAATTCGCAGGCCCGAACTTACAATTATGGTAGAAAGTAAAAAGGCCATCATCCGATGCGGTGGATGATGGCCCCTGGCTAATCTCTGGTATTCCTAATTCATCCGCCGCTATGTTGAGGTGCAAGCACCAGGCCAGGAATGGCCACGCTAAGGGCGAGAAGAAGCAGTCGCACCCCGCTGACAATTCGGCTCACGATGCTTGCAGTATCGGTCATTTTCGGCGAAACCCGCCCCAAAAAGCAGAGTCTTGAGAGTATCGGCTGTGGTACGCAGGTGTCAATCCAAATACCCGCTGAGCCAAATCACTTTTTTCGATACGGACTTTTCGTGGCGCGCGTCAGACGTTTCAAGTGCGTTGACAGTCGGCAGGTCTGAAATCAGAAGCCTGAAGCCTGAGGGTCCGAAGTCCGAAGCCCGAAGTCCCTCGGCGGAGCGAGCATATCGAGACTCAACCCTGTTCATTCACGGACATCGCCGCATGAAACCGGACACACAAATCAGCGACTGCGACTTCCTAACTCCCCTAAACCGCTTAGTTTCACAAAATTGCGCTTACTATACTTTGGCTCCCGAATTGCCTTTTTTCCAGCAGCCCACCGGAGGCAGCTTATGAGCACCCTTCTCCAGGATCTACGCTTCGCCTTGCGCCAGATGCGCCGGTCCCCTGGCTTCGCTGTCACTGCAGTCCTGATCCTGGCCCTCGGCATCACTGCCAATGTCATCGTCTTCGGCGTCATCCAGGCAACGCTGTTGCGGCCCCTTGATGTTCCCCATCCCGACCGGGTGATGACGCTCGCGCGCATGAACCAGACCTATCCGATATTTGCTTATCCGGAAGTGCGCGACGTGCGCGATGGAAACACCGTGTTCTCAGCCGTAGCCGCTTACATGATCGATAATTTTGGGCTCGAAGCCAATGGCGTGACCCGGCCTGTCTGGGGATGCAAAGTCAGCGGGCAATACTTCGAGGCCGTCGCCATTAAACCGTTCCTCGGGCGTCTGCTGCAGCGCTCCGATGACGATCACCCCGGGGCCTCGGCGGCGGCCGTGCTTTCCTGGGCGGCCTGGAAGAGTGACTTTGCCGCCGATCCCAACATCGTCGGAAAGATGGTCCGCATCAACAAGCAGCCGTACACAATTGTCGGGGTTACTCCGCAAGGCTTCTACGGGACCGAAAAATTCGGGCAGCCTGACATTTTTGTTCCTCTGGCGAATGAAGCTTCCCTGGACGGCGTCAACTGGCTGGAGTCGCGGAGCGATCGTCGTGTCTGGTCGGTAGTGCGCATCAAGGATGGCGTCACCATGCCCCAGGTGCAGGCCGAATTGAACACCATCGCTGCACGCATCCGGCAGCAGTTTCCCAAAGAGGAGGAAAAGCTATCGTTCAAGCTGACCCGCCCCGGCCTGGTAGGCGACTTTTTCGGTGCGCCAGCGCGTGCTTTTCTGGCTGGAGTGATGGGGCTGGCTGGCATCGTATTGCTCGCCGCTTGCGCGAACCTCGGCAGCTTGTTCGCAGCTCGAACCGCCGACCGCACCCGCGAAATTGCGATCCGCATGGCCATTGGATCAAGCCGCTGGGCCATCGTCCGCCAGATCCTGGTCGAGGCCGTCACGATCTCACTTCTCGGGGGAGTGTGCGCCTGCGCCTTAGCCTGGATCGCCCTCACCGGCCTGGGGAACTGGCATCCCCCTACGGAATACCCTCTTACGTTTCACATACTGCCGGAACCATCGTTGATCTTGGCGGGGTTATTCATCTCCGTGCTCGCCGGCATGGTATTCGGGGTGACGCCACTGCGACAGATATTCAAAACCGATCCTAACGACGCCATCAAGAGCGGCGGGAGTCAGTCGTCTGCCGGACGCCGCTGGGCGCTTCGCGATGTCCTGCTGGCGGCGCAGATCGCGCTCTGCTGTGTCACCGTCACGGCTGCTTTTGTCTCGCTGCGCGGCCTGGGCAGAGCACTGACCATGGACATGGGTTTCAATCCCAGGCACGCCGTGCTGACCAAATTCGAGCTTAGCCAGGCTGGCTACTCAGGCGAGGCTGCCGAGCATTTCCAGCGCCATCTCCTGGACAAAGTGGCGCAGCTCCCGGGAGTTACAGCGGCAGGCTACGCACAATCCACCCCGCTTTCTCTCGACACCGCGGATTCGAACGTCTTTTCGCAACAAACTACCGACTTCAGGCCCTCAAACCGGGCGTTTGACGCCTACAATTACGACGTCTCGCCCGGATTCTTTGCCGCTGCTGAAACTCCACTCCTGGCCGGACGCGACGTAAGTTTTAGCGACACCACCAAGACTCCGGCCGTTGCGGTTGTGAATCGGGAATTTGCCCGGCGCCTCTTCCATTCAGAGGACGCTGTCGGCCGCTATTTTAAGAACAGCTCTGGCCAGCCGATCCAGATCGTCGGCATGGTGGGCGACGGAAAATATTTTTCACTCACTGAGGAACCGGAACCAGTAGCGTTCTTTCCCATCACGCAAGCAGCGACCGCTCACACATCGTTCATTGCACGGCTACGGCCAGACGCCTCCGACATGACAACGAACGAAATGGGAGCCACCATTCGCAAAGTGATCCATGATCTTGACCCGGCGATCCCGGTCCGGGAATCGAGGGCCTGGCACAGTCAACTTGGGCTGACGTTCTTTGTATCGCAAGTGGCTACGGCCGCCCTCGGCCTCTTCGGCGCGTTCGGATTGCTGCTGTCGATCGCCGGAACTTTCGGCCTCGCCTCCTACACTGTCAGCAGGCGCCTGCGCGAGCTGAGCATTCGTGTCGCGTTGGGAGCGCAGGCGAAGCAGGTTCTCTCGGCCGCCCTTGGCCGTATGCTGATCCTGCTGACTTGTGGGTCGGTGGTTGGATTGCTGCTCGGTGTCGCCGCGAGCCGGGTACTTTCCGCGATCGTCTACCAGGCCACTGCCCAGGATCCATTCGTTCTTGCAGCGGTTGCATTCACCATGCTGCTGACCGGATCGCTTTCGGTGGCCGGCCCGGTGAGGCGCGCCCTGCATATTGATCCGGCAAACCTTCTGCGCGAGCAATAATTTTAAGGGGAGGCAGCGAAGCTATTGCGAGTATCGCGGCCCACCCTCGCAAAAAAATGAGGATGCGAAACCATGTTCTGCGGTTAGGGGTTCGCGCCTACGGATGTGCCTGAATTATCTCGCGTGATGCAACTGGCGCCGCATGGCTTCGACCATCAAACCGATCAGCGCATACGTCGCGGCATTCGCCGCCAGAACCGCGTAGACACCAATAGCGTAGTGCCTGCCCGCTAGCGCAATGGGGCAGGTCAAACTGACGAGAGCCCAAACCTCACGCATTCGTTCGCTGGTAGATGGAAACGTTGCCCAGGCAAACAGCGCCCAAAAGGCCGCAACCAGAAAGCCGGCACCCGCCCACATGGCAATTCGGTATTTCATGTGGCTGCTCCTGATCGTCTTACTCATTCATTCTACGCCCTTGCCTTCTGGAGCGTACTTGTTTATTGACATTCAGATCATGGACATTCAAGTCACGGAGATTCAAATCGCTGACATTCAAACACGACAGGCAACCGCACCCAACAATCGGGTTGGGAGACGATCATTCAAACCGCGTGCCAGCTTTTCAGGACTAGTTGATCGTGAACGTCATGCTGTTAGACGTCTCGCTCCTCGTGCTGCTTCCACCACCATATGGTCCGCCAGGAGTAGTGCTACCAGGGTTGGTTACCGTGACCGTCACACTGCCAGCGGCGGCGATGGCTGAAGCAGGGATCGGAACGGTAAGCTGGTTCGCGGCCGGGTGAGTTGTGCCGGTTTGCGCCACGCCATCCCAATTCACCATGGCGTTGGCGTTAAAGGTGCTGCCGTTGACCGTCAAGGTAAACCCGGCATCGCCGTGATTCGCGGTGTTGGGCACGATCGCTGCTATGGCTGGCACCAGTCCGGCCTTCGGGGGTGCAGTCATCGTGGACGAAGGGGAACTATATCCACCACACCCGGACAACAGTATTGCGAGCAACAATATGGAGACTATCTTCATAACCTTCCTCCGTTCGGGAGTTTCCTTACAGAGTGTTTATCAAAGGACAAACCCGCGAGTGTCGCGGGCGTGTCGCGGCGGTGTCATTCTTTTGTAAAGAACGATGTCTATCCCCAGGCTCCAGCACCGAGGTGTAGACTTCCAGCCACTCCATCGAGGATTCTTCACAATGATTCCGGTACATGGAAAAACGGCTTCGACCCACTGCTCGATGGTGAAGGACAGGTACCGGCCTGGACTCAAGGCTATTTCTGCAGCTCTAGCGCAGAACGAGGGCGGTGGCATCGGCAGAACGCCGGTCACCGCCCCTGCTGATCTGATGAACGTTGATCTGATCCAATTCGAGGCAACCGCATGACAGCGCTCAGCGGATGGGCGAACTTTTACGTAATCGTGGGATCGTCTGCCGGCGCTCTGATCGGACTCCAGTTCGTCGTCATGGCCCTCGTCGGCGACATGCCCCGCTCTCCAAATCAGGCGCAGGCCGGCCAAGCATTTGCAACGCCCACCATTGTTCACTTCGGAACCGTGCTGCTGCTATCCGCGGCTCTGAGCGCTCCATGGCAGAGCGTGGCCGGGGCCGCACTTTTTTGGGGTCTCGTGGGTCTCGGCGGACTTGGGTACGCCATCGTGGTGGCACGGCGCCTGGGAGTACAAACCGTATATCAGCCGGTACTCGAGGATTGGCTGTTTCATGCGGCGCTGCCTGTCGCGGCTTACGCGACCCTCTCCGCGTCAGGGTGCGCGGCTCTCGTCCATCCCGCTGGGTGCCTGTTTGGCGTCGCAACCGCGGCGCTGCTGTTGCTCTTCATCGGCATTCACAACGCCTGGGACGCCGTCACTTACCACATTTTTGTGAAGAAACCGAAACTCAGCGAGGCTGAGCAGCCTCGCTGAGTGAGAGCCCTCGATCGCGGGAAATTGATCGCCGGGAAGCAGTTGCAGCTAAGCCGCTTCCAGCACCGACAAGATATTTCCCGCAGGGTCTTTGAACCAGGCGATCGTCGGGCCATTACCGCGGGAAATTCCACGGGCGTCCGTCTTCAGGTGGGGTTCGTTATAGATTTCAAATCGCACGCCGCGCCGGCTCAGTTCGTCCACAGCTTTTTCTACACTATCTACGGGAAAATTCAGGACAGTGAAAGTCGCCGGCTGGTGGTTGGGCTTAGGGTACATCAGAGCCCTGGTGCCGCCGGAAAGGGGCACCACCAGTGCGCCTTCAGGCCCGCTGGAAACTTCGAGCCCGAGCGTCCTGCCATAAAATTCACGGGCCTTCTGAATATCATCCACCGAAAAACTGCTGAATGCTTTGCTCATATTGAACATGGACGCACTCCGGAAAACTTTAGCCTTCGAATTTTAGATGCGGAATCAGGTCTCGGGTGGCCCGAAAGTTTCATCACTTGCCCTCATCCGCCGACGGTCCGTAGATCGCGGGAACCTTCTCTTCGTTGAGCCGCAGATACACAGTGAGTTGTCCGCGGTGATGAGCCATGTGGTTGAGCACGCCGTCTCGAATCGCCACATAGCGTGGTTGTTCACTCATCACCTTGCCTGCGGCCAACATGCGCCACCTGGTATTCAGAAGGCGATCGTCAGTGGTTTTCTGCAGCACTTCGCGACCCTTCTTCAGGCTGGCCTCGAACTGGTCCAGCAGATCGCTGCGAGTCTTCCACGGCTGTGGCTTGAACTTCGAGCCGCCGGGCGGATTGATATCCAGTTCGTCCATGTTCACAACCATGTCAAGCCACGCGGGGATGGTGGCAACAATCGTCGCCAGTGCGCCCAGGGGCATCGACTTTGGGTGTGGCTTCCAGTCGTTTTTCCCCTCAGGGACATGCTCCAGCGTCTTGCGGATTCCCACAGCCTCGCGATCAAGTTCAGCCAGCAACAGTTCGGTAATCTTCACAGGGTTTTTCCTCCTGCCCGACTTAGATGCACCACACAGGAAGACGAAGGTTGATCTCCACTTTTTCGGAGTTGTACCAGGCAGCAATATCCCCTTTAAGAAAGCAATCTCAGTGATTGTAATGACGATTTGTCGCTGACCATCCGGACGCATATGTTAAGCAACAGGCGAAGTTCCGCGTTCGCACGCTGCGCGGCTCGGCGAGGGTTCTGGAGTAACGATCTTCCCGGCCGCCGGCCATTGCTGCGTGCAGTCGCGCAAAAACTGCGGCTAGTTGGGAACCGCATGCGCAGTCTCCCAACAGACCATCGCCTCGTACATCCTTCGCCCCCAGAAGTAGGTGCCGACGGACGAGGTGAGCTGGTTGATGCAGAGATTCACCTCTTCGTCGGGAACGGCGAAGCCGAAGCGCCCGTGCTCGTCTTCCACTTAACCGTCCACGGACATGGAGCATCGAGTAGATCAATGACATTTGTTCATCTTCGGCGGAGAAGCTCGCCGATACAAATCGGTCAATGAGTGGAATCGCAATGTTGCAACAGGAATTTCAGTCGCGAGCTTTGGTTGCCGCGAATCGCAGTCGTACGCAGTCGGCGACCCAGACTCCATTCGCATCGCGAAGTTGCGGTTCCAGGACCGTCCGCACCTCCTGCAGATAGTCGCTGCGGGCTTCGTCGGAGAAGCCCTGGAAAAAATTGCGTGCAAAAGTTTCCAGGTAATCAATGATGTCGCCAGGCAACGGAGTTGGACGCGGGATGAGCGCAATGCTATCGACGCGAAACCCTGCGCGTTCCAGCCTCGTGGCGTAGTCGCCGGGCGTGGGGAAGTACCACGGAACGCGAGCCTCGCCATCAAACCCGCGGCGGTCCAAGGCTTGAACCAGCGCAGTCCGGATTTTGTGAACGCAGCCGTGGCCTCCACATTCGGCAACAAATCGGCCGCCTGGTTTCAGAGAACGATACACTCCGCCAAGCATCAGGTCTGCGCCCCTGATCCAGTGCAGCACGGCATTACTGAACACGGCATCGAATTCTTCTTTGTATTGGTATTGCAGCTCTTCGCCGCTGATTGCGTGCGCGTTCAAGCCGAGCTTCCTCGCGGCTTCGACCTGCGGAAGGCTGGAATCGACTGCGACCACTTCACAACCCAGATCGGCTAACTTTTTCGTTAGTACGCCGTCTCCACAACCAAGATCGAGGATTCTTTCGCCGGGCTTGGGTGCAAGCAAATCCACGACGGGCGACCCCAGGTCGGATACGAATCTCGCGTTTCGCGCGTAAGACGCCGGATCCCAAATTTGTGCTGTGGACACGCAGAAATGATAGCAGCTTGAAGTCTGACTGCGCGAAACGTCCTGCATGGTCACGCTGCATTGTCAGGTGTCGAGCGATTTTCGCGCAGGTCCCGGCAACGACACCCCGTCTATTGGAACGTAATGATGACTTTCGCCGGGGCATGACCTTCTTCTACGTAAGAGATGGCGGCGGCGGTTTCAGTCAGCGGGTAGCGTCGGTCGATCGCCGTGGTTACTTTTCCGGCTTTGATAAGTCCGCAGAGGATCGTCAGGTCGTCTCTATTCATCTTCGCGATGAAGAATGTGAATTTCTGCCTCATGAACCGTGACCACGCGAATGCTTTGAACACCCGGGTGAGCACCGCCGAGAGTTCCTTAGGCGCTCCGGCCATTACACACCTGCCACTCGGGCTTAGAACGCGCCTCATCGCCGACAAAGTGCGGTTTCCTACGTTATCGAGAAGCAGGTCGTAACGCTGGCTGTCTTCTGTGAAATCGTCGCGGGTATAGTCAATGACCCGGTCGGCGCCGAGGGAGCGTACCAATTCAACATTCTTCGTGCTGCAAACTCCGGTTACATTGGCCCCAAGTGATTTCGCAATCTGGACGGCAAAGGTACCGACTCCTCCGGCCGCGCCATTAATCAAGACATTTTGCCCCGGCTGAAGGCGTCCTTTGTCGCGCAACCCCTGCAGGGCAGTAAGCCCTGCAACCGGCAGAGCAGCCGCCTGGTCGAAGCTCATGCTCTCCGGTTTCGGAACTAACCTGTCCTCGCGAGCACACGCGTATTCTGCAAAGGCGCCTTTGCAAAGGCCTAAGACCGCTTCGCCCGGCTTGAATTGCGTCACCCTTTCCCCGACCGCTACTATCTGGCCCGCGACATCAACGCCGGGCCGCTGGCTCTTCATGCGCCAGTCCAGCGGGTTGACGGAGGCGGCGCAAACCCGCATGAGGACTTCGTTCTTCTTCGGAACTGGTTGCTCGAGGTCCTTCAGTTCGAGAACCTTTTCCGATTTGTCTTTGGTATAGACGGCGGCTTTCATAGTGGCTGAGATGTTATTCGCGAGCTGCTTGACCCGATGTTGCGCCGGCGGCGTAGCTAAATGTGGTGAACGTGCTGCAAATGTTGTAACACCCGCAGCGCGCTTTCCAGTTCGGAGACACGAACATCAGGCCGCTCGCTCTCAAGTTGTACGCATCGAAGTCGTATTCCTTCAAGTCTCGGGTCCGCTATTGGCAGTGATGTGAACTCGTCCCACGCATGCGGCATCTCTACCCCGGTGAGATGATTCACCAGGAAATCTGCGACTTCGAAAGCAGTTCTTCTGACAGGTGCGTCCGACATTTCAGCAAGATTTTCCCCGCTGGCGGCCGTGATGTAAAGGGGCTCGACTGAAAGAACTGGTTCCGGACCAGGGAGTGTGCGCCCCTTCGCCCGTGCTGTACGCTAAAATCGAAGTTGAAAGTCTTACTCGCGGCGGAAGGAGCTTGTAGAAAGACTTATGCGCGCACAGCGATTTAAGGGCAAAGTTGCCGTGGTCACCGGAGGCAACAGTGGAATTGGTCTGGGTGTTGCCAAAGCCTACGCACAGGAAGGTGCGCAGGTGGCAATTACGGGACGAAACAAGAACACCCTGGAGGCCGCCGCCAAAGAAATCGGCGACGGAACCCTCGCCATTCAATCGGACGCCGGCAACCTGGCGGAGATCGAAGCCGCTATGAAGAAAATCAACGAACCGCACCCGGGCATGCCGGGGACCACGGTGTACGGCGCGACCAAAGCGGCTGTTGTCAACATGGCCAAAACTCTCTCGGCCGATCTGCTGGAAAAGGGCATTCGGGTTAACGTCATCAGCCCAGGCCCGATCACTTCGGCACTCCTGACGCGAGATGGAATTACCCAGGAAAAACTTCAGGAAACCAAGGATTGGATTCAAAGCAAGGTCCCCATCAAACGCTTTGGTACGCCGGAGGAAATCGCCGCCGCGGTTCTTTATTTGACGTCGCCCGAATCCGCTTTCGTGGTGGGTACCGAACTTGTCATCGATGGCGGTATGTCTACGCTTTAGGGCCACAACCACCGGCTTCGAAACTAACGGGCCGCCTTTTGGAAAGCCGTGCGGCATATTGACGAATAACCCTGGATCTTATCTGCGGGTACCCAGGTTCGAAAGGCGTTCGAGTTCTTTTTGTAGCTCCTGGATGACGGACCATCGCGATGCTAGGCCAGCCACCCCCCTTTACACGGAGATGCGTAAAAGCGGAGTCATTGGTGAACAAGCAATTTTTGGCCAACAACTAAACCCAGCTTTTAGGGACCCGGATCAGGCAACGGTAGCATGTTCCTTCGCCGGAACCGTTGCAGAACTGTTCGTGTCAGTGGGCGACAAGAGTGGCCAGCCTTTGCGCAGCACGTAGTCGAGCCAGGCGCCGGCGCCCTGCGACGTGATGACGGCAACTAAGACAAGTGTCGTGTAGAACTCTGGGCTGATGATCCCGGCATCAAATGCCACGCTTGCCAGTACGATGCCCGGCCCGCCTCGCGCGTTTGTGGTGATCGCGAGATTGAGCAAATCCAACCCATGGAATCCCGCGAAGCGCCCCGCCAAACCTACGGAGAAAATCTTGACGACACAACTTCCGATCATGAACGCAGCGATCATCCACAACGAAAAGCCCCTGATGAGGTCAAGTTTCAGCCCTACCAAAGCAAAGTACAGCGGAATGAAAAATGCGAATGACACTTTTCCGACGGCGTCCAGCGCCTCCGAGAATAGCTGGCGCTTTTTATGAACCACGGCGAATCCGGCGAGAAATGCAGCAAATACCACGCTGACGTCGAGCGCTCCTGCAACCACGCAGTATCCGAGCAATACCGCGAGCGCATACGCAACTGGCGACTGTTTCGCAAAAACGTTGAACCGCGACTTGTTGATTCGCTTCACAATTCTGGGGACTATGGTCAGGCCGAGTCCAAAGAATCCGATTGTGGTGATCAGGTGATAGGCCACTGACCGCGTGTTGAACACAGTTTTCCCAGCTATCGCAGTGGCCAAAGCCAGCGCCAGCCAGAGGACAATATCTTCCAGCACAGCTACGCCAAGTACGAGTCGCGCGAAGCGGGTGTGAAGTATTTTCAAATCGGCGAAGATCTTCGAGATCACCGGAACGGAAGTCACTGCCACACCAACCGCCAGAATGATGATCAGAGAGACCCGATTACCATTCGGCCCCGCCAGCCGGGGATGGATCAGCCACGGCCCCAGGGTCAGTCCCAGCAAGAAGGGTATGCCGGTTCCGACGATGACCAGCCAGCTGACTTCGCGCCGCTCCTCGCGGCTGAAAAGGTGGCGGGTTTCGGCGCCAGACAGGAACATCAGCAGCAGCAATCCCAGCCAATAGAGAAAGTTCAGAATGCTTCCCTGGGCCTGGGTGGCTTCCGTCAGCCTCGATACGAATGACAAGCGGCCGAGGAGAGCGGGGCCGAGCACGATCCCGGCCAGAATCTCCCCGGCGACCCTGGGCTGGCGCAGCCTTACGAAGAGAAAGCCGAGAAGGTGCGCCAATCCCACGAGAAGGAGTAGAGCGAACAGAATCGAGGTCAGATCGGAGTTGGACATTATGGTTCCGGAAGCCAGGACACGTGAGATGCCTTTAATGCCCTATAGGTTTGGACGGGTTGTCGGCCTCTTTGCTGCCTATCGGCCGAATCGCCCGCTGGGCGCTGGGTTGAGGGCTGCCCGCGGAAGACTTTTAATCTGGTTTTTGCTAGTATTGCCGGGCCGCTGTTTCGTCTAGCCCCATGGTTTCCATCCGAGTCCTGATGCGGACTCGAGATCCAGGTCGGCCACGTCCTGCTGCTTCATGGATGTGGCGTTAGGTTTCATTAAAGGAAGTAATGAGCGGAGTAGTCGTCCCGTGCCCTGCTTTCGGGTAGACACTCGCTGAGTATCGAACTGACAGACTGAGCGTAAATCTTCAAAAGATCAGCAATCGGAAATCTGTAGACGCACCTGGGCCCCGCAGTCCTTCTGGCCAAAAGGGATTGGTTCGCCATTCCCTATTCCCGGTATAAGAGAGAACTTTTCTATGACGAAGGCAATTATTTTAGTCTTTGCAACTCTTTTGCTCGCCAACACTACATTGCTTGCGAGCGGTCCGACCTTTGTGCAGGTGAAAGCGGCGACGCCGCAAACGGCGGCCGGGTCGGTGGCAGTGACCTATTCGCTGGCGCAGACGGCGGGAAACCTGAACGTGGTGGTGGTGGGGTGGAACGATACGACGTCCACAGTGAGTACGGTGAGTGACAGCCTGGGAAACAATTATGTGCTGGCGATCGGGCCGACGAGTGGGACGGGGTTGAGACAGTCGATCTACTATGCCGCGGGCATTAAGGCGGGCAGCAATGCGGTAACGGTAAGATTTAACCAGGCGGCCGCGTATGTGGATATCCGGGCGATGGAGTACAGCGGACTGGACCCCGCTAATCCGCTGGATGTGAAGGCGGGAGCGGCGGGCAGCGGGACGGCCGCGAGCAGCGGTGCGGCCACGACTACGTCAGCGAACGACTTGATCTTCGGGGCGGGCATGACAACCGCGCACTTCACCGGGGCAGGAACCGGATTTATCTCCCGCATCATCACCTACCCGGATGCCGACATCGCCGAAGACCGGACGGTCAGCACCACCGCAAGCTACAGCGCGACAGCGCCAAACAGCTCGGGAAGCTGGGTGATGCAAATGGTTGCCTTCCGCGCCAGTGGAACCAGCGGAGGTTCGAATCCGGCGCCGAAGGTGAGTGCGATCTCGCCGAATTCCGGAACGGCCAGTGGCGGTGCGGCGGTGACCATCACAGGTACAGGTTTCCAGTCGGGAGCGGCGGTGACGATCGGCGGCGCAGCGGCGACGGCCGTAACCGTGGTGAGCAACACGTCGATTACGGCGAAAACTCCGGCCCATGCTGCAGGTGCAGCCGACGTAGTAGTGAAGAACACGGATAACCAGACGGGCGGCCTGAGTGGTGGCTACACCTACACTTCCAGCACGGGCGGTGGCGGGTCGGGAGCTCCGGCCGGCGCAACCGTCTACGATGATTTTTCGAAGGGTTCGCTCGACACTTCCAAATGGATCCCCTCCAACTGGAGCGCTCCGGGCGGAGGCTCGTTCGTCCCTTCGTATCTCGACTTCTCCACCGGGATGCTGCGGGTCAAGGTCACGCAAACCTACAACTCGAGTGGCGGGATCACGTCGGTTGGCGGCGAACTGCAATCCAAAAATGCGCTCGGCTTCGGAACCTATGAGTGGGTCATGCGCGCGGCTTCGACTTCCACCACTCCCAACGGATCCGGCTATACCGTTTCCGGCCAGATCAGTTCGGGTTTCATATTCGTGAACAACTCACAGACCGAGATCGACTCCCCGGAGATTGAAGGTCAGAACCCCGGTACGCTCTGGTGGACAACCTGGACCAGCGTGAACACGAAGCAATCAACCTCGTCACAAGCGCCCTTCGCGCCTGAGACCGGATTCCACTCTTACAAGTGCGTGTGGACGAAAACTTCAATCAAGTTCTACGTTGACGGCGTGCTGATGTCCACGCACACCGGAGTAGTTCCGCAAACCCCGGCGTACGCAATGATCAACCACTGGGGAACCAACGGCAAGGGATGGGGAGGCCTCGCTACTCCCAATATCACCCGCTACATGTTCGTGCGGAGTTTCAGTTTCGTTCCGCTTCAGTAGCGCCGCGGAACCGGCGCGGATCATCGATATTGACTGCTCTCGGCAGTCCGATCGTCCGCGCCGGCATCAGGGGAAGGGCATACTTGCGCCGCTCCTCGGCCTCATCAATCCAGGTATGGGTGCGCTTCTCCCGCCGTCACGGGCGTTCGTCAAGACGCCCGCAATCGCCGAGGAGGTCAGCGACATTTGACCCTGATTTCCTTACCCCTTAACATCGCGTTGTGTTTGGGGATATGCTCGGGAAGAATCTCGGCCACTACCGTATCCGGGAACAGATCGGCGCAGGTGGGATGGGCGTGGTGTTTCTGGCTCACGATGAGCAACTGGAACGCGACGTTGCCATAAAGGTCCTGCCCGCCGGCACTCTCGCCGACGACGCTGCCCGCAAGCGATTCCGCAAGGAAGCCCTTTCCCTCGCCAGGCTCAATCATCCCAACATCGCAACCATCCACGATTTCGATACTGACGGCGAAACCGATTTCCTGGTCACTGAATACATCGCCGGAGAGTCGCTGGATAAGAAGCTGGCTGCGGGCGCATTGACTGGAAGAGAAGTGGTGAGGCTGGGACTGCAACTGGCGAGAGGCCTGGGTGCGGCACACGCTCAGGGCATTATCCATCGCGATTTGAAGCCGGCCAATCTTCGCCTCACCAGTGATGGACGGCTCAAGATTCTCGATTTCGGTTTGGCTCAATTCGCGCACCCCGAGGCCGAGCTAGCCGTAACCGCCAGCCTCACCTTGTCACAGCAGATTACCGGGACGCTGCCTTACATGGCTCCGGAGCAACTGCGGGGTGAGTCCGCCGACCGGCGCACCGACATTTGGGCGGCGGGAGCGGTGCTCTACGAGCTGGCGACCGGCGTGCGCCCTTTTCCGGAAACTCGCGGACCACTGCTAATCAATGCCATCCTGAACCAGGAGCCGGAGCCGCCGTGCAAGAAGAATCTGGAAATACCTCCCGGGCTCGAAAGCGTCATCTGGAAGACGCTGCGAAAGAATCCCACCGACCGTTACCAGTCCGCGGGCGAGCTTGAACAGGATCTGAGAAGGCTGACCGTGGGAGTGTCGCCGCAGACCAGCGGTCCGGCAACTACCTCACGCCGGCGCTTGCTAATATTCGCAGCTCTGCTGCTTGTAATCGTCACGGTCTCAGCGGTGTATCTCGTTCTCCGCCACAAGCCCGGAGTTCGAGAGACGTCGATTCCAACTCCCGGATCGAATAGCCCAGCTATTCCAAGCAGCCCGCACAACTCCCGGAAAAGCGTCGCCATACTGGGCTTCAAGAATCTTTCCGGCCGGCCAGAGACTGCGTGGCTTTCGACCGCGCTTTCGGAAATGCTTACCAGCGAACTGGCTGCCGGCGAGAAGCTGCTCACCATTTCGGGCGAGAATGTCGCGCGGGTGAAAAATGATCTCGCCTTGCCCGAAACCGATAGTCTGGCTTCCGATACACTCAGCAACCTCCGAAACAATCTGGGGAGCGATTACGTCGTTCTGGGTTCCTATCTCGACTTGGGCGATGGCTCTGAGGTCCGGGTCGACCTTCGGTTGCAGGACGCAACCACCGGCCAAATTGTTTCCACTCTGACCCGGCGAAGTACGGAAGGGCGACTGGATAGCCTGATTACGCAGGCCGGCTCCGACTTGCGCGAAAAACTCGGAGTTGGACCAACCGCCGTTTCCGAAGAAGTCGCGGTCAAGGCCGAACTCCCTTCTAACGTGGAGGCGGCGCGGTTTTATTCCCAGGGTCTGCAGAAGTTACGCGGTTTCGATTCGCTGGCCGCACGTAATCTGCTGGAAAAAGCCGTGGTCGCTGACCCGCGCCATGCTCTGTCCTATGCCAACCTGGCGGCGGCATGGAATTCGCTTGGCTATGACCAAAAGGCAGCCGAGGCGGCAAAGAAAGCGTTCGATCTCTCCGGCGGCTTGCGCCAGGAAGAGAGATGGCGAGTCGAAGGCCAATACCACGAGGTCACCCACCAGTGGGACAAAGCGGTTGAAACCTACCGTTCGCTGTATGAGGCATCCCCGGACAGCGTTGACTACGGACTGAGTCTGGCCAGCGCGCAGATTTCGGCCGGCAAGGTCAAGGATGCTCTCGACACCCTGGCGGCGCTGAAGAAGCTGCCGCCTCCTGAAGGCGATGACCCGCGAATCAATCTGGGCGAAGTCGTGGCCGCGGGCGCGACTTCAGACTTCAGGCGTCAGGCAGCTCTGGCTGGCCAGCTGGCTGACAAAGCCGGTCAACAGGGAGCGCGTTTGCTGGTCGCGAAGGCTCTTCAGTTCCAGTGCGCGGCGATGCGCAATCTGGGCGATCCCAAGGGCGCGATGCCGATCTGTCAGGAAGGCAAACAGATTTCGGGGGCGGCGGGCGACCGGGCCGGCGAAGCTGGCGCTTCGAACAGCATGGCGAATGCACTTTACGACCAGGGCGATCTTTCCGGTGCGAGAAAGATGTACGAGCAGGCAGCTGCCACGTATCGTGCGATCGGGAACAAAGGAGGACTGGCGGGCGCCACCGACAATGCGGCCAACGTGCTCAGCGATCAGGGCGACTTCGCGTCCGCCCGCAAGCGCACCGAGGAAGCATTATCCCTGTATCGGGAAGTCGGCGATCAAACCGGTATTGGGGAAACCCTGAACAACCTCGCCACTGAAATGCTGCAGGAGGGTGATCTATCGGGCGCTCAGAGAAATTTCCAGGCATCACTCGATATCTGGCGCAGGATGGGATCGCCCAGCAATGCCGCCATTGCCCTGAACAACCTGGGTGACATGCGAATGGCTCTGGGCGACATCGCAGGCGCGAAGAGTGCTTACCAGGAGTCTTACGAGACCTTCCGCAAAAATGACGAGCGGAGCAAATCCGCGTACCCGCTGGTGGGCCTGGGCGATGTCTACGCTGCCGCCGGCGATTTCAGCAATGCGAAGAAGAGCTATGAAGAATCGCTGGCAATCAGCCAGGGGGCAGGCGAGAAGCACGAATCCGCGGTGGCACTGGCAAGCCTGGGAGCAGCCCTGATGCACCAGGGTGATCTGGCTGGAGCAGGCGAGAAAATTCGTGAAGCCATCAGTCTGCGAAACGAACTTGGCGAGAAGAGCGGAGTCGCTGAAGTGAGCCTGCTCCTGGCGAAACTTGCGATTGAAGAGGGCCATGCGTCCGCGGCAGAGTCGTCGGCGCGGGAGGCGTTAGCAACTTTTCGCGCCAACAAGATGCCCGAGCTCGAGATTCAGGCTCGCGCAATACTCGCCCAGGCATTGCTGGCGCAGGAGAAAGTGAATCTGGCGCAAAAGGAGATCGCGCAAGGCAGGGCGCTGGCCGCCAAAACCCAGCAACGCCTAATCCGCCTGCGATTCGAGATTGCCGCAGCCCAGGTTCAAGCTGCTTCCGGGAAGCCCTCCGATCTGCAAGCCGCACGAAACACACTCGAAGCGGTGATTCACGAGAGTGAGAGGATGCAAGCGCTGAGCGATCTCTTCGAAGCCCGTTTTGCCCGGGCCGATCTGGAATTGAAGTACGGCAACCGGGTGACCGGTGGAACGCTGGTTGCTGGGGTCCAGAAGGATGCCGGCGCCTCCGGGTTCGTGTTGATCGCGCGAAAAGCTGCTGAGGCCGCAGGTCGTTCCAGCCAGGTTAATCCAAAACCAGGTAATGGTACCCGGCAGGTCCTTCCGTAATCTGCTACTCGGCACGGACCAGTAGCATACTCAGGTTGTGAACGCCCTCCCCCAACTTAATCCTGACCATCGTGCTCCAAGATTCAATCTAGCTGACATCACACCCGCCGTACTTCGAATGGAAGACGGCCACCGGACTCAGGCACAACTGGAAGTCATCTCGCTGACAGGCGGCATGCTATGCCTGCCCAAACCTTTGCAGACTGATACCCAGGTCAAACTGATGTTTGTCACTCCGACCGGGCCCGTGCTGGGAACTGCGGAAATGTTGCGGCCGGTCGCGCTGGGTAAACAGCCGTTCCGGTTCGTAGCGCTCGAACAGGACGATCAGCACCGCCTCCAGGTGTCAATCATGTCCTCGTTCGGCCAACCCCGGTTCGAGCAGGAGTGGATCGAGAAATACCGGGCAGCCGTGGTCCACCGCCGGCCTGAGAGAAGGCGTCTCGTCAGCATGCCCGTCGCTGCTCTCACCCTCGGCATGATTTCCCTGGGCAGCGCCATGTATCTCTTCAGTATCTTTAATGTTCACAGTCTGCACCTGAAGTAGCCAAGCTTAAGTAGCCAACGTTGATCCCAAAATAGCGCTGATCGCGTTTCCTGGCAGGACGTCCCTTTGCCCGGCGTCATGCTGAGCTTGCGAAGCATCCTGCGCGGAGTGGATATGACCCTGGTAACGGATGGAATTCGTCTCCGAACCTCTGCTCCGGCCGCATTTAGTATTAGAAGTGGAGGCCTTCTGACCCATGTTCACCCCGCAGCCAATCGGATTTATAAGCAGTCCGTACAAGAACACGAAAGAGATTCCCAAGGGTCTAAACGCGAAACACGATGTGGAGGGAGTTCTCAAGATCATGCCCGAGCTTGAGCCGGGGCTTACCGACATCGAGGGCTTTTCGCATCTCATCGTCGTCTGGGAGTTTGATCGTTCACCCAGGGAAGAATTACGAGGGGACGACCTGCTGGCGTCGCCGCCCTCCGACAACCGGCAACATGGTGTATTTGCCACGCGGTCTCCGCGACGTCCGAATCCGATTGGCCTTACCACCGTTGAGTTGCTTCGCCGGGAAGGGGTTGACCTGCATGTTCGTGGGGTCGATATGCTCGATGGCACGCCAATTCTCGATATCAAGCCCTACCTGTCCAGTGTTCCGGCAGAAAAACTGCGCCGTGGGTGGCTGACTGAGGCTGAGGCGCGGCATAGGGGATGAGGCTCCCGCAGTAAATCGGAAACATGAAGTACGGATGGCAGGCATTTCAGCCGTCCCTGCGGGACAGGCGCCTGCCCTGAACTCTCCCCCGTGTTGAAACGCCGGGGCTACTATCAGGCGTTCCTACGGAACGTCCCACGTTAAGGATTGACCTCAGTCTGAACGACTGGCGTTCTCTCGCCCTTACGAAACCGTTCGCCCCCGTGAGTTCCAGGTCCCGCAGGGACCTCCGACAATAGCCCACCACTTCAGTGGCGGGTATCCTGCACGTTTTGGCGTATGCCGTTGGGCACACTTGAAATGATTTTCGACGGGGATGGGAGGCAGTTCAGCCGTCCCTGCGGGGCGGGCGCCTGCCTTGAACTCTCCCCGGCGTTGAAACGCCGGGCTATTATCAGGCGTTCCCGCGGAACGTCCCGTCCGAACCTCTCTGATCCTCAACGAATGACGCCCTGCGCCGGCTCAGTGTGGGGCGAACGACTGCACTGCTGCGTTCTCGTCCTCGAAGATCTCGAAAAGATTCAGCACGCCGATCAGCTTCAGGGTTTGCACTACGAACTTGGAGGGTGTGACCAGCTTCACGCCGCCTCCCCGTTGCTTGGCCGACGCCATGGCCTTTACCAGAATTCCAATGCCGCTGGAATCGATCATGGGAACTTCCGCGAAGTTGATGACCATGCGCGTGTCTCCGGCGGCGAGGGCGTCCTCCATGGCCTGGCGAAAGCTGTCTACTCCGATACCCAGTCGTACGGTACCGCGAACCTGAATGATCTGGACTTCCGAAAGCCTGCGGACACTGATCTCCATCTTGCTCCTCTGCCCAATCTGAAAGCGAAACCGCCCCGCTGCCGGGTAGTGATGCAGTTTAGTGAATGTGTTGACGATTGTCATTCCCGCCGCGGAAACTGCCCCGCTCGGGAATGGCAACTCAGACAATGGCTTTAGGTGCAACTTTCCAGCCACCGTGAAACATTGACAGTCGCAGGTCGATTTGTTAGATTGCCCGCTCAAGTTACGGGAGCCGCCGCGAATTTGCAAGTGTGTGGCTGCCTCGCCTTCCCCCGCGCAGTTACGTTTGCTTGCGACCGGCAACCGTGAGACCTGAAACAGCCAATGCCCAAGTCGACCTCTGTTGAGTTGCAGGCCCGGTTCCTGAGCGCCCTGCTGCAGGTGCGGGAGGTTCAGCCTCGGGCATCTCTGCTGGCCCAACAGATCGTTGAAATACTCCCCGGCGCCGCAGCCGTAGTCTATCTGCTTGAACACGATGAACATGAGGGGAATGTGCGATGGTCGCCCAAGGCAGTAGCCGGAGACATCCACCTGGATGACGCGGCTATCCCCATGGAGTCAGGTACCTTGGGACAACTGGCCCGGGAAAATCAGCCTCTGCTGCTGTCCGGGTCCACCCTGGTCCGTGAAGATTATGCCCACCTGCACGCGCGACGCACGCTCCTCTCATTGGCCTATGTTCCGATGATGGTTAACGAATCACTTATCGGAGCCGTGGAGGTGGCTGCTTTCGACGAGGAGCTCGACGAATCTGAAGCAAGCGGACTGGTCGAACTTGTCGACTATGCCGCTCCCGCCTTTTCCAGCGCAACCCGCTACGAGACCGAACGCAATTCCCATCTGGAGTCGATTTCTCGCCTAACGCAGCTTTACGACGTGGAGAAAGTCTTCAGCTCCACCCTGGAAATGGATGAACTGAATCCCATCATCACCGCCAAGGTTCGGGAAATCCTCGAAGCTCAGGCGGTGAACCTCTGGATGGTGAAAGACGAGCAGGAACTGCTGCTGATGGATCGCGCTGGAGAAGATTCCACGCGGCCAGTGGGCACGGCTGAAAGGAGCGGCGAGGGCTACATTGCCGAAGTCTCCGACTCGGGCGAACCTCTGCTCATCGACGACCCGACCGACGAGCGATTGCAGCGCCGCAATGCCGGTCACGATGGCGGAATTTTCTCTGTGATTGTCGCTCCCGTGGTGGCCAAGGAATTCCAGGTTGGCTTGATCGAAGCCATCAACAAGCGGGATGGGACGCCGTTTTCCGAAGACGATCTCTTCCTGCTGAACTCCATCGCGGAGACCGCAGCCTCGGCCTTGAACAATGCCGGCATGCTGCAAGCGGAACGGAAAGTCCAGATTCTCGAAACCCTGGTCAAGGTCAGCGCCGAGATTACCTCGACCCTCGATCTCGACCGGGTTCTGGACGCGATCGTTACCGGGCCCGGCGCCGTGATTCCGTACGAGCGCGCGGTCATTGCTCTGGAAGAACGAAGACGGCTGAAGATTCGAGCCATTACCGGGATGCCGCGAATCAACCCGCAGGATCCCAATGTGGTTCGGCTGCAGGATATTCTGGAATGGGCGTCCTTGTCGAATGAACCCGTTTCGTTCTCCCAGCATGGTGACGAATTCGAAGACCCCCGGCAGGAGACGAAAGCCAAGTTCGGCAAATACTTCGCGGAATCCGGGATGCGCGGCTTTTATGCTGTGCCCCTTGCCGACGACGATGGTCGCGTTGGCACCCTGTCATTCGAGAGCAGCGATCCTGATTTCATCGGCCCGGCTCACCTGGAGATGATCAAGATCCTGTCGGCACAGGCGACAGTCGCTCTTCGCAACGCCTCCCTGTACCGTGAAGTTCCGTTCATCGATCTGCTGAAGCCGGTCCTGGACAGGAAGCGGAAATTCCTGGCGCTGGAAAAACGGCGGCGGGCGGTGCTGGTCGCGGCAGCAGCCGCGGCTCTTCTGTTTCTGCTGATTTTTCCCCTGCCGCTTCGTGTGGTGGGTGACGCCACAGTGAGCCCGGCAGAAAGTGCTCTGATCCAGCCCGAAGTGGAGGGCACAGTTCAGAAAGTCCTGGTGCGAGAAGGCGATGCGGTGAGTGCAGGCACTACCCTGGCCACCCTTTCCGATTGGCAGTACCGCGCCCAACTGGCGGCGGCGCAAGCCAAATATGAAACAGCCATCTCGCAGATGAACCGCGCACTTAATAGTAACGACGGCGGCGAGGCCGGAATTCAACGGGTTCAGGCGGATTTTTGGGCGTCCGAACTGTCACGTGCTCGCGAGCGCCTGGCGCGCACGCAGTTGCGTTCGCCTATCAATGGCGTGGTCGCGACTCAGCATGTGGAAGATCTGGTAGGACGAAAGTTGATGCCAGGCGACACCGTTGCCGAAGTCGTCGACACATCGCGCGCCATCGTGGATGTGGCCATTGACGCCGATGATGTGCTGCTTCTGCATCCTGGCGAGAAGGCGTCTATCAAGCTGGAAGGATTTCCCACTCGAACCTTCCACGGCGAAGTCGCCGTGGTCAGCCCCAGGAGCAAAGTGGAAGGGACGGACCGCTTTTTCTTCGCGCGGGTTCTGGTGCAGAATCCCGATGGCGCGATCCGGGACGGTATGCAGGGCCGGGCCAAAGTTGTCACCGGATGGAGTCCGGCCGGAAAAGTAATCTTCCGCCGTCCCGCAATTTGGATCTGGTCGAAGCTATGGTCATGGTTCGGATGGTAGCGCCGGCGTCCGCCGGCTGTCGGTCGGGCATCCTGCCCGGTAGATCGGGAGGAAGCGTGAAACAGATTCTCAAGCTGGTTCCACCGATAACATTAATAGTGCTCAGTACTCTGGTCCTCATCGGTTGCAGCGATAGGAGCGACACAACCAAAGTTGCAGCAGCTCCACCAGTAGCGCGCATAACCGTCGCGACGCAACCCGCGCCGGAGGACGGCATGTTTGTCGCCTCGGGCCCGATCGTGGTCGAGAATCAGGTCGACGTAGCGGCTCTGCGCGAAGGAGTCATTGACGCCATTCTCGCTGAGCCCAATACGCACGTCCGCAAAGGTCAGCTTCTTGCCCGCCTCGATGATCGGCAGATTTCCGCCGACCTCGACGCCGCCTCGGCCAAAACCCGTTCCATCAAAGCCGATCTGAAAAATTGGGAAGCGGAGACTAAAGTCCTCGAATCCGACCTCGTCCGCGCGCAGAAACTGTGGGAAGCCGGTGTATTCACCAAAGAAACCCTGGAACACGCCCAGTACAAAGTTGAGGCCGACAAATTCGAAGTCAACCGCCAAACCGAATTGCTCACCAACGCCCAGGCCACCGAGCGTTCGCTGGAACTGGAAAAAGAAAAGACTCGAATCACAGCGCCATTCGAGGGCATCGTCGCGCGCCGCTACGTACGCGTCGGACAGAAGGTCGGCATCAGCGATCGCCTGTTCTGGGTTACCGCGGTGGCGCCGCTCGAAGTGAAGTTCACCCTGCCGGAACGATTCGTGGGCAAGCTCAGAAACGGGCAAGTGGTGAGTGTCGAGCTGGCCGACGGCCCATCGGCGATTCATCATACCGCCGCCGTCACCCAGATCAGCCCGGTGGTCGATCCTTCGAGCGGAACCATCGAAGTCGTGGCCCGGCTCCAGGGTCAGGCCCCAGACCTGCGGCCGGGAATGCTCGCCAATATCCGCCTCAACATGACGAAATGACCAGGTTGACGAAGCCGAAATGAATATCGTCGAAGCTCTCGAAGTAGCGCTGCCCGACCTTCCGTCAACCACAGCAAAGCGCCGCTATCCCCGGCTGGACCCTCGCGTCATCCACAAGGAACACATCGAGCAAGGCGAGCACATCGTTCTCGCGAAAATGCCTGGAACCGAATTCTTCCTTCGTTTCAGCCCGGAGCAGTGGCAACTGCTGGAACTGTTCGACGGGGAGCGCTCTTACCAACAGATCTCGGACCTGATTATCCAGCAAACAAATGTCGCTTATACGGAAGAAGACGTGAAGCAGTTTGCTTCCTATCTCGAACAGGACGGCGACCTGTTCTACAAGACGCCACTGGAAAAGAACATTACCCTTCGGCAAAAGCTGAGCAACGAGCGTCAAAAGCGCAGCCGGTTTCAAATCGCCGATGTCACCAACATAACTCTGCACACCTGGCCGCGCGCAGACGAGTACCTGACGCGCATCCAGCCCTACTTCGAATTCATTTACAACACCTGGTTCATCCTTCTGACCCTTGTCCTTTTTGGGGTCATGGGATGGATGTGGGCAGACAAGTTCGGTGAAATCTGGAGAGACAGTTTTGCCTTCTTCAACTTCACCAAGAAGAGCAACTGGGATCTGGCGGAACTGTGGTTCTTGTTTGGAGCGCTGGCTTTTTTCCACGAGGCGGGGCACGGCCTGACCTGCAAACACTTCGGCGCAAGAGTGGAAAAGATGCAGCTTCTCCTGATGTATTTTGAGCCCACTTTCGTCTGTGATTGCACTCAGGTCTGGATCGTGGGCGGCAGGAAAGCAAGGATCTCCACCATCGCCGCCGGAATTTGGATCGACTTGATCCTCTGCATGTGCGCCACCGTCGTCTGGTGGGGCACCGCCACCGGGATGTTCGTCCATGACTTTGCTTACAAAGTAATGATGATTACGGGTATCGGAGTATCGCTGCTGAACCTGAACCCGCTGATCAAACTGGACGGCTATTACTTGCTGACGGAATTTATCGACGAAGGCGATTTGAAAGAACGCTCAACCGCTTACGTCTCGAGTTGGACGCGCAAACATATCTTTCGCCTGCCGGCCGAAGTTGAGTATGTTCCACGAAAACGGCGGGTACTTTACATCGTCTATTCATTGCTCTCGAGTTTGTACAGCTATACCTTGATGAGCCTGGTGGTGCTTTTCGCCTACAACATCTTGAAAGCCTACACACCCGAATGGGCATGGCTGCCTTCGTTACTGTTGGCGCTGCGCATCTTCAAATCGCGGATCGCGACGCTGGAGAGATTCATGAAAACGGTTTATCTCGACAAGAAAGAGCGGCTGGTTGCCTGGTTCACTCCCTTCCGAGCTGCGATGGTAAGTGTGACGGTTCTGCTTCTTCTGTTTGCGCCCGTCTGGCCTGCGTTCGTGAGCGGGCGCTTCGTGCTGGAACCGGTTCGCAGAGCCTTGATCCACACCGAAGTTGCCGGCACCGTAACCGAGGTCCTCACCAGCGAAGGAAAGGACGTCGTTGCCGGTGAGCCCGTGTTGCGCCTGCGCAGCCTCGAACTGGAGTCCGCGGTTGGCCAGGCCGGCGCTGATTTGCATAACGCTTCGGCTCGAGCCACCCAAGCCAGCCTGCGCTATCAGAATTTTGGAGCCGCCGAGCACGACCGCCAGCAAGCCACTGAGCGCCACCGCAGCTTTGTCGAAGAGGCTAAGCATCTGCAGGTATCCAGCCCCATAACCGGAACCGTTACGACCGAGCGGCTGGAAGATCTGGTGGGTACATACCTGAAATCGGGGACTGACATCGCGGAAATAGCCGACATGTCCGTCATGACCGCGCGCATTTACGTTCCCGAATTCAGCATGAGAGATGTCCATCCGGGAACATCAGTCCGGCTTCATGCCGAGTCGCAGTTCAAACCATGGTCGGGGACTTTGACGTCGCTGGCGCCGGCATCGTCTTCGATAGAGGCAGGATTGATGGAGAAGCAGAACCTGGAAGGGATCCGTCCGCCCCGCTTCTACATTGGAAAAGTGGAGCTGCAAAACCGGGGTGATCTGAGAGAGGGAATGAGCGGGGACGCCAAGATTCTCATCGGCCGTCGCAGCGCAGCGGGTCTGGCCTGGCGTTTTGCCCGCGACCTGGTCGGCCGCCGCATCTGGTAACTCAGCAATCGCCTGCCGAAGCCACACAAAATAAGGGACTGCGGTCTTCCGCAGCCCCTTTCAGTTAAGTAACTAACCTGCTCTTTACAACTGGCTCCTAAAGGGATTTGACACTCGGCCAGAGGCGATCCCCGCGGACGCCATCAAGCTACCTTACGGGCGCTTTCGCAAATGATTTCGCCGCCGCCTTCGCGAACGATTTCGCGGGAGCTTTGGCGAATGCCTTCGCCGGTGCTTTCGCAAATGCCTTTGCCGGCGCCTTGGCAAACGATTTTGCAGGCGCTTTCGCAGCCAGTGCCGCTGGCTTGACGGCCGGACGCGTCGCTGCACTCTCAGGCATAGCCAGAATGGCGCTCTTCACCGCAGACCGTTGGCTGATCAATGATTTCTTTTGAACCGACATTACGTCCTCCGTCACAATTTGAATTGATGTCTTAACCGCGGGTCTGATTCTCCACCCTGTCCGGTTGTCTTGTTATAAGCAAGAGCAATGCCAAAATTGCAGAAGCCGATCCGCCAGCTCGACGATCAATAGTTTCAACAGGATACGCAAGACGTCGTGTAAAAATGGCGGCTCGAACCCGGAGAGGCACTCCGGGAAGGTTAAAAATTAACCTACGCTAGGTTAATAATTAACCCTGAAGGCCATATTTCCGACACAGGTATTTCATTTTCTGGGCGTTGATCTGAAGCAGAGCGGCGGCGGCCACCTTCTTGCCGCCGGTCCGGCGCAACGCCGCCTGCAGGTATGCCAGCTCGATCCGTGCCATCTCTTCGTCGAACGAAATTCCCTCTTCCGGGATGAGCAGGGCTTCCTGCCTGGCCGTGCTGTTGTAAAGAATCTGCTGGGGCAGGTGGTTGGCGGTGATGACCGCGCCTGAGCCCATGATCACCAGCCGCTGCACCAGGTTTTCCAGCTCGCGGACGTTGCCCGGCCAGTGATATTCCTCGAGAATTTCCAGGGCGTCGGCATCCAGGCGCTTGAGCGGAAGACTATTGGCGGCGCAATACATGCGCAGAAAATGATCCAGCAGGATGGCCACGTCGCCCGGCCGCTCGCGCAGCGGAGGCAGAACAATGGGAACCACGTTGAGCCGGTAATAGAGATCCTCCCGGAAGCGGCCCGCCCGCACCGCCTGCTCCAGGTCTTCGTTGGTTGCGGCGATGAGCCTGAAGTCGATTTTCTTGGAAGTCCGGCTGCCGATGCGCTGCACTACGTGCTGTTCCAGCACCCGCAGCAGTTTGCTTTGCAGGGCCAGCCCCAGGGTTCCAATCTCGTCCAGAAAGAGCGTTCCGCCGTGCGCCGCTTCGATATGGCCGGCGCGGGCTTCATGGGCGTCCGTGAACGCGCCCTTTTCGTGGCCAAACAGCTCGGCCTCGATCAGGCTTTCAGGAAGCGCGGCGCAGTTGACGCTGACAAAAGGCTTGTCTCGCCGCGGACCGCTGGCGACAATGGCCTGCGCCACCAGTTCTTTACCGGTCCCGCTCTCTCCCCGAACCAGCACATTGACGTTGCTATCGGCCACCCGGCCGATGGCGTCATAAACCAGGCGCATCGGATCGCTGCCGCCGATCAGCTGGCAAAACGAGTTTCGCCCGCGCGCCTCCTCCCGCAGCCTGCGATTCTCGATTTCCGCGGTCCGCTCCTCCAGAGCGGATCGAAGAACGCTCTGCACATCCTCGAAGTCCACCGGCGCGACGAAGCAGTGACTGATTCCAGCCTGCTCGAACTGGCTGCGGGAAGCCTTGTTGTGCGACCGGGTAAACCCCAGCAGAACCAGATGCTCGTCGCGCTCGCGAAGCTGGCGAACCAGCCGAAGCGTCTCCTGGTCGGAGAGCAGGCAGTTTCCAGATCGAGAATCAGGGCTTCGACCGAGGCCTCGTCGAGCAGCGGCAGTATCTGGTCGCCGGAGCCCAGAAGCGTGGTGTGGAAGGCGGACGCCAACACTTCCTGCGCCGCCAGCTGCACCGACTCGTCCGTGGTGACAACTGCAATGCGCGGTGCCGCGCCAGTGGGTATAGTATCCATCGTCATGTGCCGTTCGTAGAGCAGTGAGCCAGGTCTGGCTTGTCGCGCCTGAGACGTAGCGGGCTACATCCCTACGAACCCTTGAGGGGGTCTCGAGAACAGGGGCATTATAGGTTAATTTTTAACCCATGGCAGGGAAATTATCGACCCACATCCTCAGAATTGTCATCCTGATGGAGTCGAAAGATCCCTGGAAGCTTAAAAGAACATTTTCCCCCTTTGCATGCATCGCATCCCGGACACGTTCGAGCACCGCAGCTGTGGAGCTATAGTGGTCCTTCGACTTCGCGCGGGCTTTGCAAACGGGAAGCCCGGCTCCGCTCAGGATGACAGCCCCTGGGGGGTCTGGAAGTTTCTCGACACCAAGTTTCTATTCAGGAGGCAACTATGCTGGCTTCGAGCAAAATCATCGGCTTTGTTCCCACCAGGGACACCGCGAAGGCCCGCGCCTTCTACGAAGGCAAACTGGGATTCCAATTCGTCAGCGACGACCCGTTTGCCTTGGTCATGAGGGCGGGCGAAACCATGATCCGGATCGCCAAAGCGCAGGATTTCACTCCGGCACCATTCACCGTCCTGGGCTGGGAAGTCCGCAATATCGAAGCCGTTGTCGGCTGGCTGCAAGAGCGGGGAGTGGCTTTCGAGAAATATCCTTTCGTGCAGGATCAGGAACGGGGAATCTGGACTGCGCCCGGCGGGAACAAGGTTGCGTGGTTCAAAGATCCGGACGGGAATGTGCTCTCCGTCAGCCAGCACGAGTAACAAGCACCGAATCATCACCAGAAACCACGTGGGGACAGCCGACCCCGGCTGTCCGTCGGAGCGCCGCTCCGCGGCTCCACGGAATCCAGACCGGGCTGTCTTCACGAGATCGAGATAAAGACTGGCCAGCCTTGCTCGCCCGGACAGCCGAGGGCGACTGGCCCCCACATGGTTTGTGATGGAACAAATTAAGGGGGATGAGCAGGAAACCTGCCCATCTCCCTGGAGAGAAACGCTTTTTACCCAGCGTGGTTATTACAAACCGCTGTCCCCGTCGCCCGCCTCCGCCGAATGCAGCACGCGGAACGTGTTGCCGCCGTTCGACCAGACCAGTACCAGCACGTCTTGTCCCCTGGTTACGCTGGCGAGCGCCTTTTGCACGTCAGCCGCGCTCTGAACCGGCCTGCGATCTACTTCAACGATCACGTCACCGGCCTGCAATCCAGCGTTGTCAGCCGGGCTGCCGGGCTGCACCTGCCGGACGACCGCTCCGTGAAGGTCGCGCGGCGCCTGTAGTTGCTCGCGCATTTCCGGCGTGATATCAACCAGGCCGACTCCCCAGCGCGGCTTGCCATGTTCGATGTCAGCCGTTTCTTTGACTGCTTTGTCACGGCTGCCCATCGCTTCCAGTGTCACCGGGATTTCGACACTCTTGCCGTCTCTCATGACTTGAAGGTGGATCGTCGTCCCCGGACTCTTCTGTCCAACCTCCACTTGCAATGCACCCGCATCGCTGACTTCGCGGCCATCGAGCTGGGTGATCACATCGCCCACCTTCAAGCCTCCCCTGGCTCCCGGCGAGTCAGGTTCGACCTGGGATACAACCGCCCCGACCGCATTGGACATGTGGAAGAACTTCGAGTTCTCCGGAGTTACATCGGAAATTCCAATTCCCATGTAGCCGTGCGTCACCTTGCCAAACTGGATCAGCTTCTCCACCGTCGGCCGGACGATCTGCGTGGGGATGGCGAATCCCATGCCCGAGAATGAACCCGAGGGCGAGATCAGGAAGGTGTTGATCCCAATCACTTCGCCGCGGGCATTCACCAGCGGCCCGCCGGAGTTTCCCTGGTTGATGGCAGCATCCGTCTGGATGAACTGTCCCGGCTTGCGGGCATCATCGGAGGACGGATTGGGACGGTTCAGCGCGCTGACAATGCCGCGGGTTACGGTGAAGCGGAATCCGAACGGGTTGCCGAAAGCCAGCACCGTCTGTCCCTGGTGCAGCTTGGTGGAATCGCCCCAGGGCGCGTTAGGCAGGTCATGGCCTTCGACCTTGATAACCGCCAGATCGGTGAGCGGATCGGTGCCCACAACCTTGGCTGGCAGGATTCTGCGATCGCTCATGGTGACGCGAACGTCGGTCGCGCCATCGACCACATGGTTGTTGGTCACGATGTAACCGTCGGGCGAGATGATCACACCGCTGCCCAGCCCGTGCTCGACGCGCTGTTGCTGGCGCGGACGCATTTGCTGTCCGAAAGAACGACCAAACGGGCTGAATTGCTGACCGGGCCCCTGGTCATCGGATTGGCCACCGCCGAATTGACGCTCAAAAAATTGCTGCATGTCGTCGGCATCGCCTCCGGCCATGTTGACTCTCTGCCGTGACGTCACCGTGACGTTCACAATGGCGGGGGTGACGCGCGCGGCCAGCGTTTCCATGGCCTGGTCGAGCGAGAGCAGCGCGCCCACACTGTCATTGTCGAGCGGCGTTGTGGTGGGACTGGCCATCGCGGCTGCCGCCCTTGCCGGCGTTGCTTTCATGACGTCGTAAGTTACGATCGAACCCACCAGCGCGATTGCCATGAGCGGCGCCACAAGATGGCGGCTTAGTTTGCTATTGAAGTTTGCGATCCAGCTTTTCATTTCTTCCTCTCCTCTTTCTTCTTTTCTTCCTGCTTCTTCCCGCGTCGTTCCGGCTTTGCTTTTTCCGGCTCTCTCCGGCACTTCAACTAATTATTTAGTTGATAACCGGAAAAAAACTTATATCGCCTTCACAACAATTCCGGGCTCCAGTTGACCGTGCGCCGGACCCATCACTGTCACCTGCCACACGCACAGATCCCAGACCAGTGCGCCATTGGCATCGTATTGCCCTGTATGCAGGATGAGGATCAGGGTCTGGGGCGCAATCGCGTCCTGCTCCGACATGCTGCTGCGGACCAGCATCGGCGGGTTCACTCGTCGCTGCCTGGCGTTGGCTGGGACGATGACAGACCTGCCCGGTTTCGTCTTCAGCCGCGCCGCCACCATGCTCGGCGCCGCAGGCACGGCGATTTTCGCCTCAGGTTTCAGCACAAATTTGGCCGGCACGATATTCAATTCTCCGCGGGACACTTCCGCCTGCGACATCACATTGGCCTGGCTGAGGTTGGAAGCCATCGTTGTGACCGCATAGGGGGCGCGCGAATTACTATCGGCCGAACCGTTATCGAAAGAAACCAGCCGCGGAGCCCCTGAAAAAATCGTCACCACAGCAAGCGATATTCCAGCCAGCAACGCCGTCGCCGGTCGCCGGACGCGCGTGGCGCCCGGCCGCTTTTCATCCAAAATCCGGGCCACTCGCAACGACATATGCCGCATCCGGCCGACTGCCGCCTGAGCCAGGGCCAGACCCCGCCGCAATAAGCTCTTTTCTGCCAATGACACCAGGCATTCCGCATAGGCTCGCGGACTCTCCGTCCTGGCCAGCACCATGTCATCGCAGGCCATCTCTCGTTCCAGCGCCAGCTTCTTCTCAATCCACCACACCGCGGGATGAAAGAACAACAGCGCTCCCAGGATTTTCTGAACCAGGTTGGTCCAATCATCCCAGCGCCGCAGATGCGCGAGTTCATGCAGCAGAATCGTGTTCAGCTCGGTTGGGGACAGTTCCCGCATGGCCCATGCTGGAAAAACTACCAACGGAGTGACGAAGCCGATCGCTGTCGGGACCCGCAGGCTGTCCGAAATGCAGACCGCCACCGATCTCGGCGAGTCGAACTCTTGCAAAGTCTTCCGGAGCAGGGGATCAAGACTGGCGGAATCGATGCGCACGCAAGTCTTCCGGAGCTCACGCAAGTGCCAGAACCCGACCGCAACCCTGATAAGACCTGCCACTGCCATCACCAGCCATCCGCCAAAGATGTAGAGCGCCCATGAGCCGGGCATGGTGATCTCAGATTTCGTGGCTACGTCTTCGCTCGACGCCGTAAGGCCTGCAATAATGCTTGAACCCAGGTATCCGAGCACGGGCAGCGCTGCTATACCCAGTAAAGTTGAGAACCACACTGCAAAGCGCGTACCGGAGTTCTGCCGCCCGAACACCCGAAGCAGAATCCACGCCAGCAGCGCGACCCCGATTCCTTCCGCCGTGCAGTTCAATAGGCGCGCGGAGGAAACCTGGGCGAAGGATTGCAGGTTGAGAAATCCCGAACCAAAGACCTGCGAGAAGACCTGAGAATCAGCGGATTGATAAAGATGATGAAGAAGAGAGGCCGTCATTTCTCTTCTCCCCTGACTTCTCCCGTTGCTCTCCCCGTAACCTCGCCCGGCCCGTCCATCGATTGCAAAACCTGTCGAAGGCGTTTCAGTTCGTTGGCCTCGACCCCCTGGTCCTCCAGAATATTCAGGACCAGCAGTTCATGGGAGTCCTTGAAGAAGCGGCTGACCAGGTGGCGGATTTCGGACCGGGTAGCTTCTTTCCGCTCCACCAGGGGCATATAGATGTGGGCGCGGCCATCTTTTACGTGCTTTACGTAGCCTTTGTTTTCGAGGATCCGAATCGTCGTCAGGACAGAGTTGTAGGCCAGTGCCGGCTTCTGCGGCAAGCCGTCGAGCACCTGCTGGACGCTGGCCGAGCCCTTCAGCCAGAGCACATCCATCAGCCTCAATTCCGCTTCCGTCAGGGTTTCGGACTTCCTCGGTGGCACTCGAAACTCCTAAATTCTTGATCCGTTAATGGCAGTGTTGATTCGACGCGAGAGAACGTCTAATGTCAACTAATTCTTTAGTTGCAAGATCGAATTGTTTGGTTGCCCGGACCGTCTCAACAGCGGGCCACGACAGAGGCGGAACTCTCTTCCCGTCTTTCACGGCCCAGATCCGGGCGCCAAGTAGCACATTTTGAACGTGTTCATTTTTGTGTTGACAACCCGCCGTCGCCAGCTCATTATCTATTTGAACATGTTCAGTTTTTACCTAAGTCACTTAATCATAAGGAGGTTCGCATGTTTATCGTCGGTTGCTACCTAACCTATCTCGCCATTTGCCTGACCGTGACCGTCTGGGTCGCCCGAACCCTGCATAAGAATGGCAGGGTCTTCCTGGTCGACGCCTTTCACGGTAATACTGAACTTGCCGATTCCGTAAACCATCTCCTGGTCGTGGGCTTCTACCTGATTAATATTGGGTACGTCACGCTTGCGCTCCGGGCCACGGAAACCCTCAACACCTTGCGCTCGGCGATCGAACTGGTCAGCGACAAGGTCGGCCTGGTGCTGCTGGTTCTTGGATTCATGCACTTCTTCAACCTGTTCGTATTCTCCCGTATCCGCAAGCGCGCTCGGGCGGGAGCGAGCTCCGGCCTACCGGTTTCGCGCGCCATACCGCAGGCACAATGACCGTGCGCAAGCCCTCCCCCAGGACTGTTAACAAGAGTATTAAGAAGTCCGACGAAACTCGCGCCCGCATGCTCGAAGCGGCGTTAACCCTGTTTCGCGATCGCGGCTTCGAGAGCACAACCATGCGGGACATCGCACAGCAAGCCGGCGTCGCCCTGGGCGCGGTCTACTACTACTTTGATTCCAAAGACGCGCTGGTGATGGCGTTCTACGAACGCACGCAAATGGAGCTTGCCCCTCTGGCGGAGGCGGCTCTGTCGAAAACGCAGAATCTGGAAGAGAGACTGCGCGCCCTCCTCACCGTAAAGTTCGACTACTTCGCCCCGAATCGTGCCCTGCTTGGAGCCCTTTCCACTCACATTGATCCGCAACATCCTTTGTCGCCATTTAGCAGCGCAGGCCGCTCCATTCGCGACCACGACATCAGCCTGTTTGCCGGCGCTCTCGCGGGATCGAAGACCCGCGTGCCCGATGATCTGAAAATGCACCTGCCCCGGCTGCTGTGGCTCTATCAGATGGGCCTGCTTCTGTTTTGGGTTTACGATCGCTCGCCCGCGCAGGAGAAGACAAAACAGCTGTTCGAGATAAGTCTCTCGATTGTGGTCAACCTCATCAGAATTTCCACGCTGCCTTTAATGCGTCCCATACGCCGGCTCGCTACTGACCTTCTGGAGATCGTCTATGGTGATGAGGAATCGAAGCCGGTGGAGGTCGAGGCCTGAGCCTCCATCCAGGTCCAGTCCAGTGAACCGTTCCGGCAAGGGGCGGAGCCGAAATTTGTTCTTGACCGGGGCCTCCCGTTGCTAGTAGCTATGCATCTAGCTATTTAAGGTTCGATTAACGCTTCCTGCTCGGTCTGCGTATGAATATTCGTAGAAACGTGGCCATCGGTCCTGCCCACATCGTTCTTGCTTTGTTTCTTCTGGCGCTCACTGCTGTGGCGCAAGAAAAGCAGGAAAAGAAAGAGTTTAGCTACGCGGTTGGGCCCGGCGCCGTAATCTCCATTACCAACAATTACGGCCCAATTACGGTCAGCCCCTCCGGCAGCAGCCAGGTGGTGGTTGAGGCAGTGTCTCACTCCGACGCAGTTAACCTGGTCAATGAGCAGCATGGCGACCGCATCGAGATTCGTTCGATTTCCAGCCGCGCGGGAACCAACCTGGTGGACTACACGGTCCTGGTCCCGAGCGCCGCCTTCGTGAGCCTGCGATCGTCCGACGGAACCTTAAAGGCCCAGGGACTTCGCGGCGATGTAGTTCTGGAAGCTGCATCCGGCTCGGTGGAAGTGACTGATATCAGTGACGCGCACCTGCACGTGAAAACTCTGAGCGGGCCCATCACCCTGACCGATATCCGGAACAGCCATCTGGACGTGCATTCAGTGAGCGGCGACGTCAACCTGCACAACGTTACCGGGCCATCGGTCGAAGTAAATTCGGGATCCGGCCGAATCTTCTACGATGGAGACCCGGGCCGTCTTGGCGAATATCTTTTGAGCAGCCACACCGGGGATCTCGAAGTCTCAATTCCCGCCAGCGCGTGGGTCAACATCAAAGCGCACTCTATTAAGGATCAGTCGGATCCGGAATTTCCAACCGCCGGCAGCGGATCGTCTGCGGAACAGTTCAAGATGGGCAAGATCAATCTCATGGGGAAATCCGGCAAGATCGGCTCCCGCTTCGAACTGCGATCCTTCAGCGGCAAGATCCACCTGAAGCGCCCATGAGATAGCACCGGCTACGTAGGGACAGCCGCCCCCGGCTGTCCAGCGGAGCAAAGGTCCGCAACTTTCTATATCTCTCCGGAACTGAAGTTACGGGTGGACCGGGACCTTGGTTAGGGCTGCAGTCACAGCTAGTTGCACAGCCTGGTTGTTTTCATCCCACGGTCGTTGTAATTTTAAAAGGCGTTGATGGTGCAGGCGCTATGCAGTCGATCTCGAAAAAAGTAGCGTTGTTATGCCTGCTGCTGACCTTCTGTTCAGCGGCAGCACTGGTTGCACATCACCACTCAGGCGCGACCGACGCCGTAAAGTGCACGGTTTGCGTCACCGCCCATTCGTCTGCTCCCAAACCTGTTGCTGTACTTCCCAGCCGGACGTTTACTCGGGTCTCTGCTGTTCGCCTGGAGCCAGTTTCGGCCAAGCAGCGGTTCGTCGCATTTGCCCTCAGCGTCCGCCCGCCTCCTGCTGTCTAGAAAATCGAAACCATAAAGCTGCAACCGACCGCGCGCCTTCCAGGTGCATGGAGTCGTCAATTTCTAGACATTATTGGAGGAATCATGCCGGCTTTCTGCAAGAAGTCGCTGTCCGCGGTTTTTCTATTCATTCTCTCTTTGTCTCTGCTCCCCGGCGCCAGTGCGCAATCGGGCGGAAGCTCGACCTCAGTCACGGGGATCGTCACCGATCCAACCGGAGCAGTGGTCGCCAACGCTACAGTCGAAATTCGCAATCCGGTCAGCGGCTTCAGCAGGACTGCCACCACCGACAGCGGCGGCAAATTCACCATCCCCAACGTTCCCTTCAATCCCTATCACGTAGCAGTCAGCGGGCAGGGTTTTTCTCCCCACGCCGATGATGTCGATGTCCGATCGGTGGTGCCGGTAAATCTCAGCATTGTCCTTCAGGTGAAGGGTTCTTCTGAGACCGTAACCGTCGAAGGCGCGGGAGAAGATTTGCTGGAAAATACTTCGACCTTCCACACTGATGTAGACCGTGGCCTGTTTGACAAGATGCCGCTGGAAAGCAGGTCGTCGTCAGTAAGCTCGCTGGTGACGCTGTCTTCGCCGGGAATTGCCGCCGACTCGAACGGCCTCTTCCATGGACTGGGAGACCACGCGGAGAACTCTTTCTCGGTCGATGGGCAGCCGATCACCGACCAGCAAAGCAAAGTATTCTCCAATCAGATCCCCCTCGATTCGATTGAGTCGATGGAAGTGATTTCCGGGGCGCCGCCAGCGGAGTTTGGCGAGAAAACCAGCGTAGTGATCAACGTCACCACCCGTTCCGGTCAGGGCATGACCACGCCCAAGGGCAGTGTTACTGCGTCCTACGGGAGTTTTGGCAGCGCCGATCTTGGCATCAACTTCGGCTACGGCGGACAAAAGTGGGGCAACTTCATCTCTGCAAGCGGATTGAATAGCGGGCGTTTTCTCGACCCGCCCGAGTTTGCAGTCATACACGACAAGGGGAACGAAGAAAACCTCTTCGACCGGGTCGACTTTCAACTTTCACAAGCCGATTCGGTTCATGTGAATCTGGGATTCACGCGTTCCTGGTTTCAGACTCCGAACGCATTCGATAACCTGAACGTCACCGACGAGAACGGCAATCCCGCAGGATCAACCGACCAGCGTTCGCAGATCAAGACCTTCAACATCGCGCCGTCGTGGACACGAGCCCTCAACCCCAACGCGGTTTTTACGCTGGGTGGTTTTGTGCGGCGAGATCAGTACCACTACTATCCCAGTGACAATCCTTTTGCCGACCTCGGCCCCATTCAGCAAGAGACAGTAGCTCAACACAGGACACTGACCAATGCAGGCCTGCGCTCCGATCTCTCGTATGTGAAGGGCATCCACAACGTAAAGGTCGGAGCCACCTACCAGCAAACCCTGTTGGACGAGAACACGCACTTTGGAATCGTCGATCCATTGCTCAACGCCCCCTGCCTGGATGCGAGCGGCGCCCCGGTTGCCGGGTTTAACGATCCTTCGAACTGCGTCGGTCCGAATCAGCCAAATGTTGCCACCAATCCGAATGCAACCTCACCGTTCCTCCCATTCCTGGCATGCTACGACCTGACCCGTCCCACGCCGTCTTCTGCCGACGGCTGCGCCGGAGCCACCAGCACCTTATTTCCATTTCTCGGACACACCGACGTAAAACAGCTGGCATTATTTGCCCAGGACACGATCACGAAAGGAAGCTGGTCACTCAATCTCGGACTGCGGGGTGATTTCTATAACGGCCTGACCACCCATCGCGAAGCCGAGCCCCGCGTCGGAATCGCCTACAACGTAAAGAAGACCAACACGGTGCTTCGAGTTTCCTACGCGCGTGTTCTGGAGACTCCCTTCAACGAGAACCTGGTGCTGGCTAACAACGGATGTAATTCCCTGGTCTTGTCTTCGCTGCTTGGCTGTGCCGCGACAGGCCAAATCACGCCATTCAGCCCGGGTTGGCGCAACGAGTTCCACGCCGGCCTGCAGCAGGCCTTCGGCAAGTACGTAGTCTTCTCCGGCGAATATATCTGGAAGTACACTCACAACGCCTACGACTTCAGCGTGCTGGGAAGCACTCCCATTACGTTTCCGATCGCATGGCACAACTCCAAGATTCCAGGGTTTGCCGGACGCGTCAGCGTGCCCGACTTCCATGGCTTCTCAGCCCTCATGGTCTTCTCGAGTGTCGCCGCCCGTTTCTTTACTCCCCAGATTGGCGGAGCAGGCGCCGTTCCTTCTGGCACGGTGGGCAATGCCTTTACCGCATTCCGCATCGACCACGATGAGCGCTTCAACCAGACCACGCATGTCCAGTACCAACCCTGGAAGCGTGGGCCCTGGATGGGATTCAACTGGCGATACGACAGCGGCCTGGTGGCCGGCGAAGTGCCTGTCGCGGATGCATCCGGCACCGTTGATCTTTCCGGCTTGAGCGGCGACCAGCAGCTTCAGGCCGGACTCTTCTGCGGCAGCGCGCGACCTACGCTGACTACGCCGCTGGTAACGTGCACTTCCGGATACGGTTCAACCTTGATCAGTCTGCCCAAACCTGGGCAAGAGAACGACGACAGCAATCCGCCACGCGTCGCTCCGCGCAATCTCTTCGATCTCGCGGTGGGCGACGACAATCTATTTCACGGGGAACGCTACAAGTGGAGCCTGCAGCTTACGGCCATCAATGTGACGAATAAAGTTGCGCTCTACAACTTCCTCTCAACCTTCAGCGGCACACACTACGTCACGCCGCGGGCCTTGACCGCGGAGCTGGGTTTTCATTTCTGAAAAGAGCTAAGAAGCAACTTGAAAACATCCGCACAGGCGAGTCATCCTGAGCGAGAACGGAGTCGAAGGACCCCTACCGCGCCCCAACAGCCCGGAGCCGAGGTGCTGCCGTCCATTGCAATTCAAGCGGCCGGGGTCCTTCGACCCCGTAGCTGCTTCGCGAAGCGAAGCATCCACTCCGCTCAGGACGACACTCCACGTTTGCAAATTGCATCACAACCCTCATTGCCGGCCGCCAATCCGTATCAAATAATGAAGAGCACAGCCCAGTTATAATGCCCAGCAATGCTTACCCGGCGTGGGAACCTTGTTTGTTTGCTCTGCCTGCTTGCCACCCTGCCTGCGGTGCCGACGGCTGCCGCTTTTGCCGCGACCTCCTGGAACGGAGTCCTCCGCGACGCTGCAGGGAAGCCCGTTGGCGAAGCTACGGTGAGACTGCGCTCGAAGTCGGGAGATCACAACTACACGTCTGTGACTTCGGAAAACGGAAATTTCGCATTCAGCGGGATGGCTGCCTCCGACTACGAGCTCTCCGTGGAGGCCTCCGGAAACACCTGGCACGCGGTGAGTCCCGTTACTGTCAGGGATGAGGAAACGCTCACCACCAATCTGCAGGTCCTCACGCAACCACGGGAACTGCGCCTTCTGCCCGCCAGGGAAGTAATCTCTGTACAAGGCAGCGGCGGCGAGCGCCTTTCCAGCGGAGAAGTTTCCAGCCTGCCCCTGAACGCGCGCGACTTCAGCAAGTTGCTGCTGCTGGCGGCAGGCACCATGACCGACGCCAACGGCGCTGCTAATTTTACCCAGCAGTTCGCAGTGAACGGACAACGCGGCACGGCCACGGTATTTGCGCTCGACGGATTTGACACCACCGACCCGGAAATGGGCGGCGCCACCTTTTCCAACTTTAACGTGGACGCGATCCAGGAAGTGCAAGCCAACTCGGGAGTAATTCCGGCGGAGATTGGGCACGGCGCGGCCAGCTTTACCAATGTCGTCACCAAGTCGGGCGTGAACCAGGTTCACGGGAGCTTTTTTGAATTTGCCCGCAATGCCGCCTTCGACGCTCGGAATTATTTCGACCACAAGAGCGTCGCTGACGAACGCCGCATCCCTCCGTTTGTGCGTAACGAATTCGGGTTCACGAACGGCGGACCGGTCGTGCTGCCCCATCTCTACGACGGCCGCGACCGCACTTTTTATTTCGGCCAGTATCAGGGCTTCCGCCAGGTGCTGGGCACAACCCAGGTCTTTCCCGTACCCACCGCGTCCGAGCGCCAGGGAATCGACACCTTCACGTTTCCCGGAGATACGCTTACTGTTCCGGTGAACCCGGCCATCGTGCCGGTACTCGACCACTATCCCCTGCCCAACGATCCGTCGGGAGCGTACGGCGACCGCACTTACGCGGCGTCTTCAAAAATCTACACACGCACCGACCAATTTTCGGCGCGCGTCGATCATCGCCTTTCGGACAAAGCGTCACTCCTGACCCGTTTCAGCCTGAACCAGGTTTCCGGCCCGCTGACCAATCCGGATCAGACTGCCATCGACCCCAGTTTCGGAGTGCGTTTCTTCGATCATCAGCGCAATGCCGGCGTGAGATATTCGCGCACCGTTTCTCCTCATCTCATTTCCGACACATCGTTCGGCTATATTCGAAGCACGCCGTTTTTCCCCACTACCAACAAGACCCAGCCCGCGATCACCTACGGCGACGGCCTCTTTCAGGGCTTCAATTCAGCAGGCGGATCGATCTTCGGGTCGTTCGGCAATCTCTACCAGTTCAAGCAGGACATGAGTTACGTGCACGCTTCTCACGCCTTCAAGTGGGGAACGGACATTCGCTTCAACCGCGATGCCACCATCTTCGGCACCAATCCCAACGGGCTTTACAGCTTCGGCGGCGGCACCGCTTACTCTCCAGTCCTGATTACCTCAGCCAGCGGCACACACGATATTCAACCCGGCGATCCGCTACCCGATTCGCTCACCGGCCTGCTGACGGCCACGCCTTATTCTTACAACGTGATCGCCGCCGCCAGTGTTACGCCCGCTGGTCGACCGGTTCGACGAAGCTGCCGTCCGCCGCGAGGCCTTCAACTTTTACTTTCAGGATACCTGGAAGGCCACTTCACGCCTGACGCTGAACTACGGGTTGCGTTATGAAGTGAACAGCCGTATTCACGAGGCCCACAATCGCACTTCGGTTCCGAAGTTTGTCGACGCAGATGGAAAAGACGTCCCGTATTACGATCACAAGGCGAAGCAGATTTTTCTGTTTAACCCGCAGCCTCCTTACGATCAGGACTGGGGTGGCTGGGGACCGCGGCTCTCGGTCGATTACGCCTTGACCAGCCATACCGTGCTGCACGCCGGAGGCGCGATCACCTCAATCGTTCCGAACCTGTGGCAGGACAACTTCGTCACCGGCGCACTCCCCCTGGCAACCAGTCTCTTTGCTAACGCGTTGCCGAATGTTCCCTTGCCGTTCCAGAATTCAGTTGTTCCGGTGAACCTGCCTCCTCCGTTCACGACCGCGGGCCAGCCTCTTTTTCCTGGCGGCGATGCTACTCATGTGGCTCCGAACACGGTAGTCGACCTGCAACGTTATCAAAACGATTTGAAAGCACTCACTCCGGGAAACCAGGTCCAGTTGCTTTCGATGACCGGCTTCGCCAGGGATTTTCGCAATGGCTACATCGAGAGTTACACGGCCGGCATCGAGCACGATTTTCGGGACGTGAAACTCAGCGTGGCTTACGTCGCAACGACGGGGGTTCATCTCGCAAGTGTTTATTCCCCTAACAGCTATGGTGGCGCCGATCCCGCCTTCGCCCCGTTCACCCAGTTCGATTCCTCCGGAAAAGCCATCAGCGGCTTTGGGCCAGAGAGCGTGATGTCGAGCCGCTCACACTCCACCTATCATTCGCTGCAAAGCAGCCTCAGCAAGAATTCCGCGCGAGCTGGGCTGGGCTTGCAGGCCAGCTACACGTATTCGAAATCGCTGGATGACACCAGCTCGGTGCTCGGCGGACTGATTGCGGGCGCAGGCGTGGTGCTGCAGACCCTTCCCCAGAATCCATGGAACCCCGGCGCGGAAAAAGGCCCTTCCACCTTCGATGCAACACACTCATTCAGCTTTAGTCTGATCCAGGTGCTTCCGCTCGATCACATCGGCTTTCTGCGTCCGTTGGGAAGAACTCTTACCCGAGGCTGGCAATTCCTGAACATCACCGCTCTCACCAGCGGCGCTCCGTTCACGGTCTATTCCGGAGTGCAGCAAACCGGTGTTGGCGCGGGTGGAACCGACCGCCCTGACCAGGTGCAGGAGCCGCATTTTTCCACGAGCCGCGCGGTGCGTGAAGACTATTTCGGGCTGGGTACCGACAACGCGTCATTCTTTCATATTCCCATCAACCTGCCCGCCGGGACTGGACCAAACCACGGCCGCTTCGGCACCCTGGGACGCGACACCTTCCGCGGCCCGGGATTTCAGCAGTACGACGTAGCCCTGATCAAGGACACTCCATTCGGCCGTCGCGGAAACGCTGAGCTCGGCACGGTTGAGTTTCGCGCCGAATTCTTCAACGTCTTCAACCTGGTAAATTTCGGTTTACCGTCAAATATTCTGCGGGGAAGCGGATTCGGCATCATCAGCAAGACTGCCGGCCCGTCGCGCCAGATCCAGTTCTCGTTGAAGCTGATCTATTGAGCGGCTGCTCAGGTGGAGCAGGCCTTCAGGCATGCATCAAATGTGCTTTCATGAGGGGCTTTAGCCCCTGAGGTCGGCTTCTCTATTACAGGCTGCTAGGGCCGTCGCGCCGAAGCCGGTTCCGGGGGCAGAATCTCAATGTCTCCCGGACGCTCACTCTGCAGGGTCACGTACAAAACAGCCGTAGTCCAGGTAGGAAACAGATCGAAGCCCGGAGTCATCTCCGCCACCAGTGTCGGCAGGAATGCCCAATGCCATCCCAGCATCCGGATGAGAATTATCGCCATCACTGCGTCAAGAAGCGTGTCCGCCGGCGAGAACCCTCCGGCGGCAAACAGTGGCAATCCAAGAATTTGAACCGCGTCCCCGATCATGGCGACCAGCAGCGCCAGCCGGTGTTCGGGAGACTTGACCGCCTTCAGCAAATTAGAAATCCGCATAAAGACCTGCCGGTACAGCATACAGCTTCGGCGACCCCTAGTATTTCTCAACTATTGTTCCGGGCATTACCGTCATTTAGACTGATGCGCTTATGCGATGGAATGATGTCAAAAGCCGCCTTAAATTAAGCCCGGTCGCGCGGAAGCGCCTGGGCGCGGTCGCCATCGTACTCGTGATCGCCTACATCGCCTTTGGATGCACCGTCTGGTGGGCCATGAACCAGACTCCGGAAACTTTCGGCCGGGTCATGAAGAGGTTGCCGGGGCCAGTCCCTTTTCTGCTTTTCCCATTCGAAACCGCCTGGCTGCATGCTCGCGCCGGAACTCTTCAGGTTGGCGAGGCGGCACCCGACTTCACTTTGCTGAAGGTCGACAAGAGCGAGAAGGTCCAGCTTTCGGTCCTGAACAAACAGCAACCCGTAGTACTGATTTTCGGCAGCTACACTTGACCGCCATTCCGGCGGGAGGTTCCCGCTCTCAACAAACTCTACGAGCAGTATCAGAATCGCGTGGCTTTTCTTGTGGTCTATATCACCGAAGCCCATCCCAGCGATATCTGGCAGATGCAGAGCAATATAAAAGACCAGGTGGTTTTTGCGAATCCGAAGAATGAAGAAGAACGCGCCTACATCGCCGGCGCCTGCGTCCGAAAGCTGGGCATAAAAATTCCCAGCGTGCTCGATGAATTCGGCAACGGCACCGAGCGCGCCTACACGGGATGGCCAGATCGACTTTATCTGATTGATGCCAACGGCCGCATTGCCTACAAAAGCCAACCCGGCCCGTTTGGATTCGAGCCCGATCTGCTAAGCGCGGCACTGGTCCGCGTCGTGGGAACTCAGAAGGCAAGTAAGTAACAAAGCGAAAGCCACGGGCCGCGCGAATCAAACAGTTTGATTCGCTCTATCCGCATCCGTGCAAATCCGTGGCTGATTTTTACAGCTACTCGCTGGCTGCGCGCTCTCTGCGACGAACTTCCTTTTCTTCTTCTTCCGTCTCGGTGGTTTCGCTGCCTCCAGGCTTCTTTACTGCATCCTTCACCTTGCCCCAGGCATTCTGGACTTTTCCTTCCACCTGTTTGGCGGCGCCTTCGGCCTGATCTTTGGTATCGCCGGTCCACTCACCAACCTGGCGCTGAACCCGGCCCGCGACGTCCTTCACTTTTCCTTCTACTCTGTCCTTATCCATTTATGATTCCTCCGTCACCAGATTGAATACAAATCAACCATAGTGAACCGGGGTTTCCCGGAACATCGGCAAGAACCTGTATCAGGGATGGGAACCGCATGTAGGAGCTTTCCACTCCGACCAGGAAGACGTGGATGGACAACTACCTGCCGAAGTGGCGTTTGTGGGAATCGGTGCACGTAAAGCTCGCCGCCTCGTTCGGATTGCCCTTGCCGTCATAGCCGGCTATTTGAGGATACGGACACAGCGGCCGCATCATCTTCACGCCCTGTGAAGGGTCGAGATCGTTCTCATATTTCGTAGCTATGATCTTTTCCGGGCCCACGCCCTCTTCGACCCACCGCTCCACCGCGCTCAAAACATCGTGCTCGGCGTCGCCAACCGGGCTGCTCGGAGACTGCCCGAAAGAATTCGGCCCGGGTCCCATGAAGCAGTGTTGCAATCCCGGCACCATGAAAAGCCTGATGAAGTCCTTGCTCTCGCCGCCCATCCGCGCCACGACGCTCTCGTAGTAGTCAATCGAATTGGCAGGCGAGATGGCGGCATCGCTCCAGCCGTGATACATAATCAGTTTGCCGCCGCGCTTTCGAAAACGCCGCAAGTCCGGATCGGTCGCATTGAGAATCGCAGCCATTTTCGTATCCGCGAGTTTTACGTCGTCGTCCAGTTTGAACTTTCGGAAGTCCCAGTTGCTGTCCTCGAAAACCATATTGCGGAAGAAGTGCGTTCCAAATGCAAATTGCAAACTGTGCATGGGGGCCGGTCCGGTAATCCACAGGCCCCAACCGCCTGGCCCCAGTTCTCCTCCCGGCATGTAGCCCGGGAAAATCTTCTTTCCGCCTGTAGTCTGCGGACCGGCGTAGATCTTCCTGAGGGCAGTGATCTGAGGTTCCGTCAGACAACTGTCGGACTCTGGTCCCGAACACTTCAACTTGGCGGAATCAAAGTGGCACTGCATCGGCTCAGAGATAATCCCGTCGGCCAAGCCGTCTTCAGCATCGCAGGCGGCAACCGCAGCGGCGCTTATTGCCGGCAGCTTGTTGGAAGAAATGTAGCTCGACGGATCGGTCAAAAGACTCCGATTGTTCCAGGCGGCGCCGCTGATCAGATGAGTCCAGAAATTGGCAGGCGCGCCAGCGACGATTCCGTCATAGTCATCGGGAAAGCGTTGCGCTTCCATCAATGCTTCCCGGCCGCCATCGGAGCAACTGGAAAAATACGAGTGCCGGGGAGCCTTGCCGTAAAAAGCCGCGATCACCGCTTTCGCCTTTTCGGCTGTCTCGTGAATGCCGCGGTAACCGAAATCGACGATCTTCTCGGGATGCCCAGGAGCCCAGCTGGCGTCGGTCGAATCACCCTTGTGACCGGTATCGGTGGCAGCACTGGCGTAACCGCGACTTACGGTCGCCGCCAACCCGTGATAGTCAATCGATCCCGCGAAACCGCCGTTGCCCTGCGCCTGAAACTTCCCATTCCACCCCGCGGCCGGCATCCACACTTCAACCTTGATATCCGAATCTTTTGACGGCTTGATATCGGCCGCGACGCGGCAGAAAGCAGGAGCCGACCTATACCCGGGAAAGTCAGGCGTCCCGTCCGGCGCAGCAAACCCGCCCGCCACCACCAGTTGCGCCGACGCGATTGTCGTGTTTTCGAACTTGAGAGACGCCAGATCCGCGCATGACTTCTGTGCCTGGACGGGCAAACCGGACGCGAGGAGAAGAACGGAGAATAGTAGTGTGAGGAAGCGCATAGGCATATGAATGTGTGGCGCGGGCGCCCTCGCCCGCGGCCTTTGAAGTTGGTTTCAGCGTTTCGCAGCTCGGCGAATATGAATTCGGCCCCAGCTTTTCGCGGGCGCGGGCGCCCGCGCCACACTGACCTGGGCTAAGGCGCTATCCGAATCATTACCACCGAATGAGAATTCACGGAAGCCGAAAATCTTCCCTTGAATTGCCCCAGGTCTTTCGCTCGCCACAAATCCCGGACGCTGGCGCTCAAGTGAGCGGGATAGCCGATATCTTCCCAGGAGACCGCAATTTCTTTCTCACTGCTATCGCGATTCAACAAAACTACGCTGCGGCTTCCATCCTGCATTTGCTTGGCCCACACTTCCAGATCTCCGTCTTTCTTCACCCGTCGGCCCTGGCGTCCCATCGGGTCCTGATTCACCGCGATCACTTCCTTATTGGTCAGGATGTCGTGAATCTCCGACTTCATGTCGCGCAGGTCATTTCCCGCAAGGAGCGGCGCGGCAAGAATCGACCACAGGCTGAAGTGGGCACGATATTCGTCGGCGGTCATACCGCCGTTGCCGACCTCCAGCATGTCAGGATCGTTCCAGTGGCCCGGTCCGGCATAACTCTGCAGTCCATCCTGCATATCGAGGATGTCGACCACGCCAAGCCGATGCTTGTCTTTCCCTTGCCACACATCGCTGATGTCGCCGGTTGTGCGCCAAAGATTTCCGCCCACTTTCGCGCCCCAGAGCCAGGGCTTGGCGGTGCCCCACTCGCAGATGCTCAACACGATTGGCCTGCCCGTGGCATTGAGGGCATTACGAATCAGCGCATAGGCAGCCTGGGCATCCTGCGTGGTGGTGTTACACCAGTCATATTTCAAGTAATCGACGCCCCACGCCGCATACTGCAACGCATCCTGATATTCATGCCCCAGGCTCCCAGGGCGCTTGGCGCAAGTCATGCTGCCGGCATCGGAGTAGATTCCAAACTTGAGCCCGCGGGAGTGGACGTAGTCCGCCAGCGCCTTGATCCCAGCGGGAAAGTGCTTGACATCGGCAACGATGTTGCCGCTCGCATCGCGCTCCACTTGCCAGCAATCGTCGATCACTACGTATTGATAGCCTGCATCCTTCATTCCAGAGCTGACCATCGCGTCGGCCATTTTTCGGATCATTTCCTCGTTCACATTGCAGCCAAATTTATTCCAGCTGTTCCACCCCATGGGAGGAGTGCCGGCCAGGCCCTTACTTGGATCTTGCGCCGACAGCAGTGAGGGCGCCATTAGTAGCGCCGCGACAGCGGCCAAAACAATTGCTCGTCTGGACATGGGTTGGATTCCTTGTTTCACTCGTGAAGCTGATTCCTAACTTGCGTTCTCTCGCGGCGCGGAGGCTCTTTTTTGCGCTCGCGAACACTCGCGCCGGCATTGAAATCGGGACAGCAACCAGCAGTGGATTCCCGAATCACCAGCCGGGGCTCGATCAATATCTTCTGCGGACGCAACCTGCGTTTTGACGCAATCGCATCCAGCAGAAGATTCGCCGCCCGCTTTCCTATTTCAAATGTCCCTTGATCGACCGTAGTTAAAGGCACAGCCAGAAAATCCGAGTAATGAACGTTGCCGGCTCCTGCCACCGCAATATCCTCGGGCACTCTAAGTCCGGCTTCCGCAATCGCGCGCATCGCCCCGATCGCGACCGGATCGTTGTAGCAGAAGACGCCATCCGGAATGGGAGAGGTGCTTAGCAGCTTTCGCATCGCTTCATGTCCGCTCTCGTCCTGATAGCCGGCGTCCACGATGTAGCCGGCAGGAATCGTGATCCGGTGTTTCGTGAGTGCCCGGCGGTAGCCCTCCATTCGTCCTTTCGCAATACCGATGTTGGGGCCGCGCAGATGCGCGATTCGACGGCACCCTCGCTGAATCAGGTGATTCGTAGCCAACAATCCGATCGCGTGGTTGTCCACGCCCACGAAGCCCGCCTGCACTCCCGCAACAGGACGGTCAATCAGGATGAACGGCGTGTTCCGTTTCTGAATGTGGTCGAAGGCTCCGGCGGCGGAATGAGCCGATGCAAGAATCAATCCGTCCACTTGCCGCGCCAGCAACGACTCGGCTTCACTCTTTTCCAACTCAGGGTTTTCGTCGAAATACGAAATAATGACGTGATAGCCGTGCGGACGGACCGTCTCAGCTACTGCCTTGGCGATCTCGGCAAAAAAAGGATGGGTGAAATCCGGCAACAACAACCCGATCGTATAGGTGCGGCGGGTCACCAGGCTGCGGGCGATCCAGTTGGTCTGGTAATTGAGCTTCTTCGCCCGCTGCAGAACTCTCTGACGGGTCGCGACGCTGATCTTCCCCTTGTTTCGCAAAACCTTGGACACCGTCACCACGGAAACATCCAGACTCCGCGCAATGTCCTGCATCGTAACGGCCATGGTCGGGAAGGATATCACCTGGCAAAGATGCCGGGAAGAAGATTGGCGCAAGGAGTCTGCGAGCGCAAAACCGAGACGGACTCAACTTGAAATTTAGATTTCCTAAATGAAAGACGACGCCTGATTTCTCATCCTGTCATCCCGACCGCAGCGACGCGAAGTGAGCGCAGTGGAGGGGCCTGCTGTTTTGCGACATACCAACAGGCGCCGCTTTCGCAGGGGCTTAACTCTCGGCTTGTGAATCCCACCACCTGGACGTAACAAGTTTACGTCTCTGTGAATCTGGCCTAAGCCGCAACCACCGGCCGCGATCCCCGGAACGCATAGTAAGCAATGTACAGGTAGCAGATCGCCGGCAATATGAACGCGTGATGAATACCGATACGGTCGGCCAGCGCTCCCTGCACCAGAGGAATGATGGCACCGCCGACAATTGCCATGACCAGCAGGCCGGAGCCATCCCCGGTGAGCGGACCCAGCTTCGCGATCCCCAAAGTGAAGATGCTGGGAAACATCACGGAATTGAAGAGACCAACGAAGATGATCGCCCACATCGCCACATGGCCAAATGCCAGCATCGAGCATGCTACCAGCGCACAGGCAACCAGCGCCGCGATTCCCAGCACCACGTCGGTAGGTAATTTCTGAAGAATAGCGGAACCGATAAACCGGCCCACCATTGCGCCACCCCAATAGTATGAAACGTAGCCGGCTGCGACTACTTCCGATACGTTGCCGATATTGGTTTGGGTGAAATAGTTGATGAGAAAGCTGCCGATCGAAACTTCCGCCCCCACGTACACGAAGATGCCAATCGCCGCCAATACCAGGTGCCGGTATTTCCAGACGCTTTCCTTCGGCCCTGTCGCCCCGCGCCGTTCCGCTTCCGGCATTGCCGGCAACTTGAACATGGCGATGACTGCGCCCAGTCCGATGAGAGCCAGCCCGATAATCAGGTACGGCAACTTGACCGATGACGCCTCATGAATGCGGTATGCCTGCAACGCGTCTGCTGACATTTGCCGCACAGTGTCCATATTCTGGCGGGTTGCATTCAGGATGAGCATGCCGCCAAGGTAAGGCGCGATCGTCGTCCCCAGGGAATTGAACGCCTGCGCGAGATTCAGTCGGCTGGAAGCCGTTTCCGGCGGGCCCAGCACGGCCACGTAGGGATTGGCCGCGACCTGCAAGGCTGTAATTCCCGCGGCCAGCACCATCAACGCTCCGAGAAACAATGGATAGGAGGGCACGCTTGCCGCCGGAATGAACAATAGTGCACCCAGTCCCATCGTGCACAAGCCGACGACCATCGTTTTCTTGTAGCCAATCCAGTCAATCACCCTGGCGGAAGGAATCGAAAACAGGAAGTATGCCGAAAAGAACGCGAACTGGATCAGCATCACCTTGGTATAGTTCAGGTCGAAGATGGACTTCAGGTGAGGCACCAGCACATCGTTCAAAACTGTGACAAAGCCCCACATGAAAAAGAGGGTGGTCACCACCGCCAGCGCGACTTTGTTGCTTGAAGGAGGCCCGGCAGCACCCTTTTGGTTTGGAGTGGGCTGATCTGGATTCGTTCGGCGTGGAACGTTTGCGATTGCCATGGGATTGCTTTTGCTGGACCGTCGCCGGGACTGGATATCGGCCAGCCATCATAACATCGCGAAAACTGCGTCAGGTGGACAATTTAACCAAGGTTATCGATTACCCCTGGAAGTCACCGTTCTGCGAAACGGGCTTCGCAGAGGCTGAAGATGAAGCGCAGCTGAATTCCTCGCAGTTCTAGGGCGTTACTACAGGAGGAATACCAGTAAGGCTGTACAGCACCTTTACCTTTCCCGCATCTAACTATCCACTTGGAGGCGAGCACCATGAAAACGTTTCGAGCTGTGATCGTTTCTGTCTTGTTTCTTTTCCTGGTTTCGGTATTCGGTATTCAGGTTTCCGCGCAAGGGCCTCAGCACGATGAAAAGCAGGAAAAAGAGAAGCAGGAAAAACAGGCAAAGCCTGCCACGCCGGCTCGGCCCGAACCGCGTCAACCGCAGCAGGAACGTGGTCGCGAGCAAGATCAGCAACAGAATCAGCAACAAGAGCGCGTGCAGCAGGAGCGGCAGCGCCAGCAGTCTCAGCAGCAACAACAGCAACGCATGCAGGAGCAACGGCAACAGCAGGTTCAGCAGCAACAGGTTCAGCAGCAGCAAGAGCGCGTGCAACAGGAGCGGCAGCGGCAGCAGACCCAGCAGCAGCGGACGCAGGAGCAGCGGCAACAACAGGTCAATCAGCAACAGCAAGAGCGCGTTCAGCAGGAACGGCAACGGCAACTGACTCAACAACAACAGCAGCAACGCGCGCAGGAGCAGCGGCAGCAGCAATTGAACCAGCAACAATTGAACCAGCAGAAGGTGCAGCGCGAACAAACTCAGCAGCAGGAACAGCAGCAGCGATTACAGGATCAGCGCCGGCAGCAAGCCAGCCAGCAGCAACTCAATCAGGCGCGGCAGCAGCAGGAGCGCGCGCAACAGCAGAACCAGATTCAACGCGATCAGGATCAGCGAAATCAGGCCGAACAGCAGCGTCAGCAGCAAATTGCTCAACAACAGTGGCAGCAGCAGCAACGGCAGCACGAACAACAAGACCGACAGGAACGCCTGTCACAGCAACGACAGCAGCAACTGATTCAGCAGCAACAACAGCGCCTGGTTCAATATCGCGAGCACCTGGACAATCAGCAGCGCCGCCTGCAACAGCAAACGACGGCGTTGCAGCAGCAGAGGCGCATGGCCCAATACCGCTTTCAGGAAGAGTACCTGGAGCATCTCCGCGATCAGGACCGGCGTCTGCGCGAAGAGCGTCACGACTACAACAATGATCCGTATTTCTATACCGCTCCGATTTACCGTTACAACCGCGGCGGCTCCTACTATGAAATTAATCAGTACGGCGCCGACACTCTGCGCCAGGCTGTGAACTATGGCTATCAGGAGGGTTTCCGCGCCGGACAGGCTGACCGTCAGGACAATTGGCGCCCCGACTACAATCAGAGTTATGCCTATCAGGACGCGACTTACGGCTACAACGGCTACTACGTCGATCCCGAAGACTACAGATATTATTTTCGCCAGGGCTTCCAGCGGGGCTACGAAGACGGCTACAACGACCAATACCAGTATGGATACTACTCAAATGGGTCGTACGGAGTCTTGGGCAACGTGCTGTCGCTGATCCTCAACTTGCAGTCGCTACGCTAAGAGGAAATCCGGCGAAGGGCAGGTTCGGCGAAGATCACCGTACAGCACGCCGGACCTGCACGATTTTCGCCGTCGTGATGGCTTGCCCCACGTGACGTTGTGTATGCTCGGCGACATGCACCAGTAAACCGCCAACGGTTGTTGGCAATTGTCGCCGGCCAACATTTCTGACCTGCTCCAGCGAATCGTTCCCGAACGCCCGAATCCTGATCGAACCGTTTCGAATGGCCGCTTCGAATTCTGCGAACACGTCATCACGGCTTGAGCCCGCGGCGGATTCCGACTTTAATTTCGCCATCTGCTCAGCACTCAGCGAGCGCCCTTCCGCGTAAGTCAAAAGGCGGTCGAGGCTGCGAGCAATATGTCGCAACTGGAATGCAACCGGCGGCAACCCCGACGGGCTGGCGTTGATCTCCCCATCGGTCAGACCGCCACACCAGCGTTTCATATCCTCCTCAGCCAATTCGAGGGCGTGCAGAACCGCCCGCTGCACGGGCGGAACTTCCGCTAGCGTGCCGCGCAGCCATGGCTCGGGTAGATCGGGCTCGGCTAAATCGCCCAATCACCGCCTCCTTCCGAACAGGTAACCGCTAATTTGCTTTCGTCTCTCCAACCTCATACCGTCGAGAAGCAAGTCAGGCCTTTTCAGAGCTACAATGTAGACGATTTAGCTGTCCCACAGTAAGTCGGACCCGTAGCTCAACTGGATAGAGCACTGCGCTTCGAACGCAGGGGTTGGGAGTTCAAGTCTCTCCGGGTCCACCACTTTTTCGCTCTCGATTTCCGCGAGCCGAAGCTGCTCATCTTTACCATTACTGTTTCACGATCATTATCTTGCAAGAAGGAATTCCAGACTCAATATGCCACGCTTTGATGTCACCATCGCCGGAGAACTGAACCTCGACCTCATCCTGTACGGCCTTCCCGACAAACTGGAGCCCGAGCGCGAGTTGCTCGCCGAGCGCATGATGCTCACCCTGGGCAGTTCATCCGCGATCGTCGCCCACAATTTGTCGGCGTTGGGCAGCCGTGTTGGATTCCAATCCCTGATTGGCGATGATCAGCTCGGACAGATCGCGCTGGAGCGATTGCAGCAGGGCGGGGTCGACGTTTCGCACGTTCGTCGAAACCAAGGCTCGACCACTACCGGGATTACCATCATTCTGCAACGCACCGGCTGGCGCAATATTCTGACCTACGCGGGAACTATCGCCCAGTTTTCTCTGAAGGACATCGATTTCGATTCTCTTCTGGATTCCCGTCACTTTCACATGTCGTCGCTCTATCTGCACCGCGCCCTGCTGCCCGACATGCCAGAATTGTTTCGCCGCGTAAAAGCCGCAGGCCTCACCATCTCGCTCGACACCAACGACGACCCCGAAGATCGTTGGGACGGCGGATTAAAGGGCCTTCTGAAGTATGTGGATGTGTTCTTACCAAATTTGCGCGAGGCCACAAAGATCACCGGGACTGACGATTCCGACGTTGCGATCAAGCGCCTGGCGGAGATGGTTCCGCTCGTCGTCGCTAAGCTGGGCAGCGAAGGTGCGCTCGCACAACGCGGGACCGGGCGCTTTTCCAGTCCGGGGTTAAAGATCACGGCAGTCGACCCAGTCGGTGCCGGCGACAGCTTCGATGCCGGCTTCCTCCACGAATATCTCCGCGGCTCCGATCTGACCACCTGCCTGGCCAGTGGCAACCGCGCGGGCGCTCTGTCAGTCACGCGCCCGGGAGGAACAGAAGCTTTCCGTGACAGGGAATATCGCGAAGGCTTCCTGTGCGAGCACGGCGGGAGATAGGAAAGTAGCGCTCTCCACAGGCAAGGCGTCATGCTGAGCATGGGAAGCATCCGGCGCGGCAGCGGATATGCGCTCAGGGGCAGGCTCCGCCAGACTGAAGTCGGTAGTGTCCTAACTGACTGCTTTTCCGCCAACGCACTAATAGACTGCTGGCATTTATGACCCGTTCGCCAAAGAAGAAACGGATTCCGCGACGCCTTAGCATTGCGGAGGCTAAGCTGATAAAGCGTCGTGAAGCGGGTCTTTGTCGTGGCTGCGGCAAGAGTCCTTGCGAGTGCAGGCACCCGCGTTCCTCAAAACCATCAACGCACTAACAGGACACTACCACTGAAGTCCTTCAGGATGACTGCATTGGAGAGTTGGCGATAAACTGCGGCACTACCTCCCGGCAGTGGCTTATTTTAAATAGCTCCCGAAAATGCAGTCATCCTGAGGGACTTCAGTCCTAAAGGATCCTGCGTGCATCGCCGCAGGCTCGCCGAACTGCGTATCCGTTCCGCGCAAGATGCTTCGCAAGCTCAGCATAACGCCATCAATCAGGGCACAAACGCTGGGGGCCCCAAAAGTCAGATTCAGCCACTACCTACATCCCCCTCCAGGTTGCTGAATCCTGCGGGAATCCTTTAGAATCTAATGTCTCGAACAAGTTTGGAGACCCCATGAAGGCAGCTATTCATCCCGCTTACAATGAAATCCGCGTTATGTGCGCGTGCGGCAGCAGTTTTACGACCCGGTCGACCCATAAGGGCGACATCCACGTCGAGATCTGCTCGGCCTGTCACCCGTTCTTTACTGGCAAGCAGAAGCTGCTGGATACGGCCGGGCGCGTGGAACGCTTCCGCCGGAAGTACGCAAAGGCGGAGCCGGCCAAGAAGTAAGGCTGGCCTCGGACTTCGGCCGGATCTCAAGCCCTCGCTTTGGCGGGGGCTTTGTTTTTTGAGGGAAGGTAGAATAGAAACGTGCGTAAGTATTGGGATACTTCCGGGCCAGGCGCGGGCGGGTCGCCCGCGGCCACACAAGCCACAACGGCCACTCATGCCCTGCCTGTTCCTGCCTCAATGATGATTGGGAGCGTGCGCATTGCGCCGGCTACCGTCCTGGCTCCGATGGCCGGTGTCACCGACACCGTGTTTCGCCGGTTTATTCGCAATCTGGGCGGGTGCGGGCTCATCATGACCGAGTTCACCTCGGCCGATGGCATTCTCCGCGCCAAGGACAAGAAGGCGAAGCAGTATCTTCATTTTTACGAGGACGAGCACCCCATTTCTGCCCAGCTTTTTGGCAGCGACCCCAGGGTGATGGCAGATGCGGCCCGGATCGTTGAGGATCTCGGCTTCGACCTGGTCGACCTCAATCTTGGATGCCCGGCCAAGAAAGTCGTCAAGTGCAATGGTGGCTCCGGTCTGCTTAAAGATTTGCCCGCGATTGGCAAAATCTTCGAGGCAGTTCGTTCGGCGGTGAAGATTCCGTTCACGGTGAAGTTCCGAGCCGGCTGGAACGACGAAAATGTGGTTTGCGTAGAACTCGCCAAGATGGCGGAAGACTGCGGCTTGTGCGCCGTCGCGCTGCACGCCCGCACCCGCGAGCAGGGCTACAGCGGCCAGGCCCGCTGGGACTGGATTGCCGCAGTCAAGCAGGCGGTGAAGATTCCGGTGATCGGGAATGGCGATATCAGGAAGCCGGAAGACGCCTGCGCCATGGTGACGCAGACCGGCTGCGACGCGGTGATGATTGGACGGACAGCTCCATCGAACCCGTGGATCTTCAGGCAGATTGAGCAATATTGCAGCGGTATCGGCCACCTGGGGGCAGGTGTCCCCACCTGCGCGGCCGAGCGCAAGCTCGGCGATCCTGACGAACTTACGGTGGCCCGGACAGCCGAGGGCGGCCATCCCCGCGTGGTTCGTGGATACAACGAGCCCAGCGAGGCCGATCGCTACCAGATGATTCGCACTTACTTCCAGATGCTGATCGAAGAAGAGATGCCCGGGGCCGAAGGCAAGATGAAGCAGTTTGCCTCCTGGTTCACGCACGGAGTGGCGGGTGGAGCAGCACTGCGCAAGGCGATCTACGAATCGAAGGGCCGGGTGGAAATACTCACCAGCGTTGAAGCCTTCTTTGAGAATCGGCTGGAGTTGTGTGGCCAGGACACACTCGCCCACGCGAGTATGGCTTCGATTCCCTGAGGAGCTTTGTCCAGCTCCCTACTCGCTCCGTAGCGCAATCACGGGGTCAACTTTCGAGGCACGCCGCGCCGGTATTGCGCAGGCCAATCCGCACACCAGGCTCAGGAGAATCGTTCCGGCCAGGAGAATGACCGGATCGCGCGTACTCCCCTGTGCCCACTTCGCGAAGACCTGGTTGAGAAGCAGCGAAAGGATGACACCTGCGAAGATTCCCGCACCCATGCTTCCCAACGCCGACCTGAAGACGATTCTCAGCAGGTCTGCGCGTCGTGCTCCCAGCGCCATACGAATCCCAAACTCATTGGTCCGTTGCGCCACCGTGTAGGACACCACGCTATGCAGCCCTACCGCAGCGAGGGCCAGGGCGAGCCAGGCAAAAATGCCGAAGATCCACGCCGCGAGATGCTCCTGCTGCCACTCCGGCTCGTAGGTGAGCCGGGTTTCGAGATCATTGACGCTACTGCCGGTCTGCTGATCCGGGTTCACTGTCCTCAACTGCTCGCGCACCGCATGTAACAGCGTCAGAGGCGGAACCTGGGAACGAACCAGAATCTCCGTGCCCTCTCCCATGCTGAACGTGTAGGGCACGAAGACCGCCGGTTGGGCGACACTTCGCAACCCATCATTGCGCGCGTCATCGACGATGCCCACAATCTGCAACCAGGAAGCTGCAATATTTGGCGGCGACAACACCGTAGCCGGATTGCCTTCGATACCCGGCAATCTCAACGAGTGCCCAATGGCATCGCCCTTCGGAAAGTAGCGCTGCGCCAGGGTGTGATTGATCACGGCTACATGAGCGCCTTTAGAATTCTCGGCGTCGCTCCAGATCCGCCCTTGCAGCAGGGGAATGCGCAGGGCAGCAAAGTACTGCGGGCTGATCAGGTTGGCCGATCCCATCGGAGGGTTCGTCGCGGGGTTGCCCAGCATCTCAAACCCAATGTTCCATCCATTCCGCGGCGGCGTCGCGTCCGTGGAAATCGCTGCCGTGGTCACACCGGGCGTCTGCGCGACCTTTTCTCGCAGTTGTTCAAAGTAAGATGCGCGTTCGGACCATGTGCGATAAGAGTTCTCTCGCAAAGGAATTCCCACCGCCATCACATTGTGCGGATCAAACCCAAGGGGTTCGTGGATCAACTGGGCGAACCCCTTCATCGATGAGCCCGCAGCTGCCAGCAACAATAATGTCAGCGCCACCTGCACGCTGATCAGCATGCTATGTGTCCTGCGTCCGCGAACGCTGCCGGCTACCCGGCGCGCACCGGACTGCATGATCTGGCCGATCTGCGTCCGCGAGAGTTGCAGCGCCGGCCAAAGCCCGAACAGCACGCCCGTTCCCAGCGCCACCGTGACGCTGAAAAAGAGTACGGGCAGGTTGATGCGAATCACCACCTCGGAGGCGAACGTCGACTCGGGAAGCAGACTCTGAATCAGAGCCAGAGCGCCGTAAGAGGTGAGAACGCCCAGCGCCGCTCCAATCGTCGCGAGAAGTAAAGAGTCAGTGAGCAACTGACGAATGATCCGGAGGCGGCCCGCGCCGATAGCGGTTCTTACCGCCAATTCATGCTGCCGCGCCGTGCCCCGCGCCAGCAGCAGAATCGAGACATTCCCGCATCCGATCACAAGCAGCAACATCACGGCGCCAAAGAGCAGGTACAGTGTCCCGCCCAGGGAGCCAACGACCCAGTCGTTCAGGCCCAGCACGTGAACCTTGAAGACATCGGGAAAATCGTTCGGCATGTATTTGGCGAACTGTTCCACGAGTGGCTGCAGCGCGGCGTCGGCCGTGGCACGACTGACGCCGGGCCGCAGGAGCAAATTGACGATAGAGGTGCGCCCCGGATCGCGCATCAGCTTCAGCGGGAGATAAACGTCAGCCGTCACCCCAGGTGAATCGCGGCGCCGCGACGCCCACGATCTCGTAAGTTCCTGTGATCGAGTTGCAGCGTGCGGCCCAACACGTCTGGATTGGAAAAGTAATGTTTCCGCCAAAACCTGTAAGAAAGCAACTGCGACAGGTCGCGGCTCCTCGCCCTCCACTGCGTCGGATGGCCAGAGTCCGCGCCCAAGCTCAGGAGGCACGCCGAGATCCTGAAAATTATTCGAAAGCAGGCTCACGGTGTTCACGTTCTCCGGAAGATCCGGCCCCGTCAGCATCAGCGCGTGGGAGTCCATCGCCAGAACGCTTTCGACCACCGGTGATTGCCGCAGGGTCTGAATTTGGGCGCCGTTCAGAAAGACGGGGTCTCCGGAACCTGCTTTGCTAAAGGTCGTGAGTCGCACGATTCGATCCGCGGCAGGGTAGGGATAAGGACTCACCAGCGCCGCATAAATAACGCTGAACACAGCCGTGGCCGCTCCAATGCCGAGCGCCAGCGAGATTACCGCCGTCAGCGTGAAACCTGGGCTCTTGATGAGTTGACGTGCGGAATAGCGGAGATCCTGAAGCAAAATGTGCACGGATCACTCCTCGCGGTGAGAGATATGCGCTGATGGTCTCACGAGTGTTGCGATTCGAAAACGTGATTTGTCCGGCGATCCCTACGCTCCCGGGGCCCGGCGGCCAGTGAGTGTAATCGCTGTTCACAACAGTTTCAAAGTCGGCACGTATAATCCAGCGCCAATGCCAGGTTGTCGGGACTGGCATTGAACTGTAGGATCGGGACTCAAACCAGAATTTCAAACTCACCCTGGAGGAGGTCGCCATGACCCAAATCAGCGCTACAACACAAGGCAGCAAGCAGGCAGATGACAAGAATGCCATTCGTCCATTTCATGTAAATTTTCCGGAGGCGGAGCTTACCGAATTACGCAGGCGCATTATCGCAACCAGGTGGCCCGAACGGGAAGCGGTAACGGATGCGACGCAAGGCGTGCAGCTCGCCACCATGCAGGCGCTCGCGAGTTATTGGGGCACGGAATACGACTGGCGCAGGGTTGAGGCGAGACTGCAAGAGCTGCCCCATTTCATGACTGAGATCGATGGGCTGGACATTCATTTTATTCACGTTCGTTCGCAGCATGAAAATGCGTTGCCGCTTGTCGTCACCCACGGATGGCCCGGCTCGGTCATCGAGCAGCTAAAGATTATCGATCCACTGACCAATCCCACGGCTCATGGCGCAGGCGCATCGGATGCGTTCCACCTGGTGATTCCGTCGATGCCGGGCTACGGTTTTTCAGGCAAGCCGGCCGCTCCCGGCTGGGACCCCGAACGCATCGCGCGCTCGTGGGTCGTGCTGATGAAGCGCCTGGGATACACGCAATATGTGGCGCAAGGCGGCGATTGGGGTTCGCTTATCACCGATCTGATGGGCGTGCTGGCGCCTCCGGAATTGCTCGCCATTCACACCAACATGCCGGGCGCGGTTCCAAACGACATTAACGGGGCGGCTTTTACCGGTGCGTCGGCCCCATCCGGCCTCGCACCCGACGAACAACATGCTTTCGATCGGCTAGCCTTTTTCTACAAGAAGGGCCTGGGCTACGCCCTCGAGATGGCGAACCGCCCACAGACGCTTTACGGGATTGCGGACTCGCCCGTCGGCTTGGCGGCCTGGATGCTCGACCACGATCAAGCCAGTGAGGCACTCATGGCGCGCGTCTTTGCCGGGCAGTCCGAGGGCCTGACGCGAGACGACATTCTCGACAACATCACCCTCTACTGGTTGACCAATACGGCGATCTCTTCGGCGCGTTTGTATTGGGAAAACAAGCTTGCCTTTTTCGCCCCGAAGAACGTAACCATTCCGGTTGCCGTCAGCGTCTATCCCGATGAGATCTACGCCGCTCCGCGGAGCTGGGTAGAGAAGGCGTATCCCAAGCTCATGCATTACAACCGGCTACCAAAAGGCTGTCACTTCGCGGCGTGGGAGCAGCCGCAATTCTTTTGTGACGAGGTGCGCGCCAGCTTCAGATCACTTCGCAAGGTAGCAAAGGCGGCGTAGTCGTGTCCTGGCGCGGAAATCGAAAATCCTGTGCGGAGTCGATGGACTCCGCACTCTTTTTGCGCTACCCGAGGTCCTGCCAGCCCGCAATCCCTGAGCGTTTTGGCAACCTAGTGGGGAGCGTCTGGCTTGGCCGATTGCCACAATTCGATCGGATTTCCCTCGGGGTCGTGCAACCGCGCAAACCGGCCGATGGGATAGGATTGTGGATCAACCTTGACCGCGATTCCTGCAGCTTCCAGCTGGGCTGCCATTTTCTCCAGATCATGGACTCGGAAGTTCACCATCCACATCTTTTGGGCGTCGCCGAAATAGTCAGTGGTCTGAGGGAAAGGAGTGAACACCGTGGGACCCGCCTCCTGCTGCCAGACGGGATCGCCGGAACTCGCTGGCGTCAACGAAATCCCGAGGTGCTGCTGGTACCAGCGCCCCAGGCCCGCCGGATCCTTAGCCCGGAAGAACAGACCTCCGATTCCCGTCACTGTTTCCATTGCCGCCTCCCCGGCCAACCCGTGACTGACCTCAGCTCCCACGGGGGGAGAAGAAGTCTTCGGCGGAGTGGCCGTCTGCGCCGCAACGCCGAGTTCGGTGCGGCTCAAGATTATGCTTGACCCAAAAGCAAATGACAAGATTCGAAGCAGGCGGCGTCTTTGAAAACCCATTCGATGTCCTCCCCAGCGAGGAGTGCGATTCGATCTACGATATCCGCGCGAATGGGATTGTGGGAAGCAGAAAAATTAGAGAAACGGAGGGGAGAGAATAAAACAACGTGAAGGGGCTCTGATCGAGTTGCTGCCGCGGGAAACTATTCGAGCGGCTGTTGGCGAGCCTGCTCGCCTGCCCAGACGGGACGTCTGGGCGTACGTGGTTCTTGCCAGCGCACGTGTGCCCAGCGCCGTTTGGTTGCAGCATCAGATCAGGCCTCCGATAGACGTGAGCCGTGCTGGAAGTGGTATTGCAGAATCTTCGCAGCCAGCACCGGGCTTACCTTTCCCGACTGTGCATCGATGATACGGACAACTTCGCCGCGGCAAACTACCTCGGCCGCCGCGAGTCCTGCGATCTCTGCGGGCAGCACGAGATTGATCTCAAGCTGAGCGTTGGGGGCGATGGATTCTTCCGCCTGGAAGAGCATTCCGGAGCGGCTGATGTTTTCGGTGGTGCCTTCGCGCCAGCCGATTTCTCCGACGCGCCGGTATTTCAGCGGCAAGCGAAGATCGAAACGGGTAGCGCGAAAGGGGGAAGATACCTTACTGCGCGAACGGATGATTGGAGCCGGTTGAGCTAAGCGAGCAGACATGTGAATCTCCTTTGGGGGTGGGGTATTCAAAACCTCCCGCACTTTTGCCTGCAGCGCGGGAAGGGTAAAGGGCTTCTGGAGCAGCGTTATGCCCTGGTCCAGTGTGCCGTTGTGGCCAATGTGGTTTTCGGTGTAGCCCGACATATAGAGCACTTTGATCTCGGGCCGGTTTGAAGAAACCTGGTTGGCCAGTTCACGCCCGTTCATCCCCGGCATGATGACGTCTGTCAGCAGCAGGTGAATGGGGCCTTTGTTGGACTGGGAAAGGCGGATCGCGGCGGCCCCGTCAGGGGCATCGATTACGGTGTATCCCTGCAGCTCCAGGGATTGACGGGTAAGCTGCCGCAGATTCTCTTCATCTTCGACGAGCAGGATGGTTTCGCGGCTTGACCCGGACTGTTCCGCGGGAGCGGAGGGTTGGGGAGCCTCCAGGTGCATGGCGGCTGCGTCGACCCGGGGCAAATAGATCTTGAAAGTAGTCCCCTTGCCGGATTCGCTGTACACCCAGATGTAGCCCTCGCTCTGCTTGATGATGCCGTACACGGTAGAGAGTCCCAGGCCAGTGCCCTTGAGTCCCTTGGTGGTGTAGAACGGCTCGAAGATGTGAGTCTGGGTTTCTGCGTCCATGCCCATCCCGGTGTCGCTGATGGCGAGCATTACGTAGTCGCCGGGCTTCACGGGAGAATGGAAGCGAGCGTAGTTGGAATCGAGCGTCACGTTTGCCGTCTCGATGGTTAGCTTTCCGCCATGCGGCATGGCATCACGCGCGTTTACCGCCAGGTTCATGACGACCTGCTCGATCTGTCCGGGATCGGCTTTCACGGCGCCGATCTCCGAACTCGGAACCATGACCAGGTCGATGTCTTCACCGATCAGGCGGGTCAGCATTTTAAGGCTTTCTGTGACTACGCTGTTGAGGTCCACAACTTTGGGCGCAAGCATCTGCTTACGGCTGAATGCCAGTAACTGACGGGTCAATGAAGTGGCGCGTCCGGCGGCATTGGCGATTTCCTGCGCCGGCCCTCGAAGGGACGGCTCCGGGCCGATGCGCTCCAGCAGGAATTCGGAATATCCCGAGATCACCATCAGCAGGTTGTTGAAATCGTGCGCGATGCCGCCGGCGAGACGGCCAACCGCTTCCATCTTCTGAGCCTGGCGGAGTTGCTGCTCCAGGGCACGTCGCTCGGTGACGTCTTCGGCGAACAACTCAAAGAAGATGGTGTTGGCGTTATCGCGGAAGGCGCGTCCGGAAAGCCGCACGTTGATGGTGGCGCGGTCCTTGCGCACCCAGTCGGCGGCCACGCCGTGGAATTTTTGCAGCGTGCGCAGATAGTCAGCCAGGCTGAACCACTGCTGAGAATCGAAATATAGGTTGGCGAGATTCTGTCCAATCAGTTCGCCGCCGTCTTCGTAGCCCAGCATGCCGACCAGCGCAGGGTTGGCATCGAGCAGGATGCCGTTGGAATCACAGCGGCAGACCCCGTAGGGAGCGTGGGTGACGAGAGATCGAAAATTGATCTCGGAGCGCCGCAGGCCTTCCTGGGCCGAACGCAGAGCCGCGTTAAAGAAGCAGATAAGCCCGGCGACGAACACAAACAGCGTGAGATGTATGATGGCTTTGTGATAGTCGGCGCTGGTGCGCGCGCCGGCGAGGGAGAAATATGCGCTTACCGTCAGAGCAAACGACGTTGCCACCAGGCCAGGTTTCCAGCCTCCGTACCAGGCGCTGACCATGACTGCGACGGCAAAGACAACCAGGCGGCTTTCTACCACGTCGGAAACCAGCAGCGCCGGAATCAAGGCAAGGATGATGCTGAGAACGGCGACGCCGTACCGGAGAATGGGGGCCCGGGCGGGAGGGATGTAGCGCTTGCGAAGAAGGGGGAGTTTCGTTCGCATAAGCAGAATCTAATTCCCGCAAAGGAATACCGCGAGTTACGGGGGTTCTAAGGGGGCTTGGCCATTTGCCAAACGAGAAAAGGATTATGGCATCGAGGCAACCCTGTAGAGGATTTAGAGACTGGTTTTCCGGCTAACCGTCGAAGTAGCTGACCGTCGGATTCCCGGAGTCAGGCAATCCGGGAAGTCGCAGGGCGCTTGCACTCAGATTTCACGATGAACTTCTCAAAATAAACTTCTCCATATGAACATCGGTTTTTTTGGCGGCACCTTCGACCCCATACACCACGGACACCTGGCGCTGGCGCGGGCGGCGAAGGAGCGATATCAACTCGGCCGCATCTGTTTTGTGCCGGCCAACATTCCACCCCACAAGCAGAAGCAGCCACTGGCGCCATTTCTCCATCGCTACGCAATGGTGGTTCTTGCGACCATGGGTGAAAAGGCCTTTTTCCCATCACTGCTGGAAGCGCCGGGGGCGAGTGCGGGCAGCGCGACAGCGGGCAAGTCGAAGTCAGCGGAGCCAGGCGCGAATTACAGCATCGATACCGTACGGCGGCTAAAGCAATCGCTGAAGAAAATCGACAAGCTGTTTTTTCTGATCGGCATCGATGCCTTCGCGGACATTGCCAAGTGGCGTGAGCCCGAGGCACTGCTTCGGGAATGCGAGTTCATCGTGGCCAGCCGCCCTGGATATTCACTCGCCGATGTGGCGAACGCTTTGCCGGAAAAACTTCGTCCAGCTCGCGCCGTGAGCCAGCCGTTTGCGAAGCAGCCGGCGAAAGGCGACCTTGTATTAAGTGGCGCGACGGTGCATTTGTTGGACAGTGTGCACCAGCCGATTTCGGCTACAGCGATTCGGGATGCAGTGGTGGCGAAAAAACCATTGCGAAAGTTTGTAGATGCGGGAGTGGAAGAATACATCCGGAAAGAAGGGCTCTATCTTGATCGCTAGTCATTGGTCGTTAGCCGTTGGTCGTTCGCGGATAGCCGCCAGGCTACAATGAAGCTTGCCCTACGACCAGGAGCCAGCGACCAGCGACTAACATCAAACAATGAAGAAGAACGAATCTGAGCTGCAAATCTCCGAAGCCATACGGGCCTGCCTGGAAAAGAAGGCAGAAGAAATCACCATTTTGGAACTGGAACAGGGGTCGGGTGCCTTTACCGACTACTTTGTCGTTTGCAGCGGGAGCAATCCGCGGCAGGTGCAGGCCATTGCTGACGAAGTTGAGTTGCGCCTGAAAAAGGCAGACCTTCGGCCCAACCAGATCGAAGGGTACAAGCAGGCCGAATGGGTGCTCCTGGATTACGTGGATTTCGTAGTGCATGTCTTTTCGGAGAAAGCGCGGAAATTTTACGACCTGGAACGGTTGTGGAAGTCTGCGAAGCGCATGGAGCCGTCGGAGTTGCTGGCGGGACGAAAACGCGCTCCGGTGCGAGCCTTGAAAAAGAAACGGGCCTGAGCCTCCTCAGGCCATCTATGCCCTCTGTGGTTTAATCCCACCTGTGAAACTCAAAGTTGCCTGGATCGGAAAGACAAAAGAGCCCGCCGTTCAGTCGTTGACGGATGAGTATCTAAAACGGCTGGCGCGTTATGCCGATGTGGACGGGGTCTCTCTCAAAGACGAAGCCGCTCTGCTGAACCTGTGCGCGCGGGGTGCCCGTCCAGCAAGGCATGTGCTGGTATTGCTCGACCAGAGAGGAAAACAGCTTTCTTCCGACGAACTGGCAAGATTTCTGGGCGACCATATAGACCGCAATCCTCTCCCGCTGCTTTTTGCAGTGGGCTCCGCCGACGGCTTCTCTGACCAGGCACGGCAGGCGGCCACGCTGGTCCTGTCGCTCGGGCCATTAACCCTGGCGCACGAACTGGCCCGGGTTGTTCTTCTCGAGCAGCTATATCGCGGGTTCACCATTTTGAAAGGCCACCCCTATCATTTGGGACACTGACCGCAACAGGAATTTAGGCGTGTACCTTCGTGATGTTCCCTCCTCTGCATCAAGCGCTTAGAGTTGGGTCACAGCAGAACAGCGCTGGCAACATCAGCCCTCCCCGTAAAGGACTCATAAGAAATGAAGAATCCGTTCGAAGTGCTTAAGTCAAAAGAGCAGGAAATGGTCAAGGTAAGAAAGGAAGTCGATGCTCTCCGGGTTACGATTCGGTTGATCGGCGACGAGAATGCTCCCGCCGGTTCCGAATCGAAGGTTGACCTGCGATCCGTCATAGAAATGCCTTAGCTTGGCATTCTCGTTCTTCCCATTCTCCCAGAAGTGACAAGACCGTTGTAAAGCACGGGCGGAGGTGCCCGTGCGTGCTTTCCTTCGAACCACTTCCAAAGTCTCAACTCCTTCAATATCAATTGATTGGGTTGCATTAGCGTGGCGTGCCCGCGCCTACATTTCCAGGAACAGGTACAATCAGGGATTCGCCGGCTATGCAGGACATCCGCCGTGGACTGATTATCGTAAATACTGGGCCGGGCAAGGGTAAGACAACCGCTGCCATGGGCACGGCTTTACGGGCAGTAGGCCAGGGCATGCGGGTCCTGATGCTGCAGTTTCTCAAGGGTTCCTGGCACTACGGCGAACTGGACGCTGTCCAGGCTTTTGGCGACAAATTTGTGATGAAGCAAATGGGGCGCGGTTTCGTGAAAGTAGGAGCCGAGAAGCCCGATCCTGAAGATGTCCGCATGGTGGACGCGGCCTGGGCGGAAGCCGAACAGGCCATCAGGTCGGGCACCTGGGATTTGGTCATCCTGGATGAGATTAATTACGCCATCAGTTACGGAATGCTCGATCCGGCCAGGGTGGCGGAGACTCTAAAAAGCAAACCTGAGATGGTCCACATTATCTTGACCGGGCGGAATGCCCATCCGACAATTGTCGAGCTTGCGGACACGGTAACCGAAATGCGCCAGGTCAGGCACGCCTACGAAAAAGGCGTCATGGCGCAACGGGGAATTGAGTACTAAAAAGCCGTCGCTGGCCCCTGGTCGTTGGCCATTAGCCGGCAACGGCGGTGGCCACCGAAAGGTTTTGCCAACGACCGGTGACCAACGACTGATTTATGGCCTGGTTCAAACGACAAGCCGGTGAACTCGACACCTCCGGAGAGCGCAAGGTGCGCACCGAGGGGCTGTGGGTGAAGTGTGACACCTGCCGGCAGATCATCTGGAAGAAGGATCTGGAAGACAACTTCAACGTTTGTCCCAAGTGCGACCGTCACTTCCGCATCGATGCCCGCAGCCGCCTGGCCCAGCTTCTCGACGATAACGAGTATGAAGTTTCGGATTCGAATCTGGCTTCCACCGATCCCTTGAAATTCGTGGACCTGAAGTCCTATTCCGCCCGCCTGAAGCAGGCGCAGGCGGACACCGGCCTCAAGGACGCGCTAATCAATGCTCGCGGCAAGTTGAATGGCCGTACGGTGATCGTGAGCGCAATGGAATACGGGTTCATCGGCGGGAGCATGGGAGCAGTGGTGGGAGAGGGCATCACCCGGGCGATCGAGCAGGCCACTGTAAGTAAGGCTCCCATCGTTATTGTGTCCGCTTCCGGCGGGGCCCGAATGATGGAAGGTGTAATCAGCCTGATGCAATTGGCGAAGATTTCAGCCGCTCTCTCCCGCCTGGACGACGCCAGGGTTCCATTCATCTCTGTGCTGACCGATCCGACCACTGGAGGAGTGACTGCTTCCTTCGCCATGCTCGGTGACCTGAATATCGCCGAACCTGGCGCACTGATCGGATTCGCCGGACCTCGGGTGATTGAGCAGACCATCAGGCAAAAGCTTCCGCAAGGTTTCCAGCGCAGCGAGTTCTTGCTGGAGCATGGCATGCTGGACGCGGTGGTACACCGCAAGCATCTGAAAACCTACATTTCGCGGGCGCTGGACTTTATGGACCATGAATCGGGCGTCGGGCGTCAGGCGTCAGCTTAAAGACCCTGGACCAGTCGTCGGTTTCAGTCATCAGTCTTCAGTCTTCAGCACCCCCGCCGGTCCCGACAGGCCTCGTCTTTCCTCGGTTTGGCCTTCCAATGGCGCGTTTCAATGGCACTTCCTCGAAAGCCCAAAGGTGAAGCTGTTAACCTAGGATTTAGCTGAAGAGCGCAGACTGAAGACTGACGACTGCATGTCCTCCTACGAAACTGCCATTGCGCGAATGTACGCCCTGGGCCACGAGCTGGCTCAGACGCCTTCGCACAAGTTCGATCTGGCGCACATGCGCGTGCTGCTGCACGCTCTGGATAACCCGGAGCGGCGTTTTCCCGGGGTCCTGATCGCGGGAACAAACGGCAAGGGCTCTACCGCGGCAACGCTGGCATCGATTCTGCTGGCGTCGGGCTTGCAGACGGGGCTCTACACCTCGCCGCATCTCTCACGGATCAATGAGCGTATCCAGATCGGAGGCGGTCGGGACTCCTTTCGTCAGATCAGCGACGACGACTTCGCCCTGCTGCACGAATTGGTGGACCGCACCGCGGAGCGTCTGGTCAGTGAAGGCGAATTGCCCTGGCATCCCAGCTTTTTTGAGATGTTGACCGGCATGGCATTCGAGTACTTCGCACGGCGGAAGGTCGATATCGCGGTTCTCGAAGTTGGCATGGGCGGGCGGCTGGATGCCACCAACGTCATCGAGCCGCGCGTCAGTGTGATTACGGATATCTCGCTCGACCACCAGAAGTTTCTGGGCGACACCGTAGCGGAGATCGCCGGCGAGAAAGCGGGAATCATTCGGTCGGGCGGCGTGGTAGTCACGCTGCCACAGCAGCCGCAGGCCAACGACGTGATCGGGCGCACCATAATGGATCTGGGAGCGCGGGCAGTGAACGCGGTTCCGTATGTCCCTCCCGTAAGTCCCGCCAGCGCAGAGTACCTGTCTGCTGGCACTCTGTCGACTAACATGAAGAAGGCGGTTTCGAGGTATCCCCTGCAGGTCATGGGCAGGGAAATCACGGTCGAAACGCCTCTAATCGGACGCCACCAACTGAGGAATGTGGCTCTGGCAATTGCGGCTGCGGAGGAGCTTGGACGGCAGGGATTCCCGGTAACGGCGGAGTCGATCGAGGACGGCATCAGGGAAACGAACTGGCCGGGGCGGTTTCAGGTTTTACCCGCCGCCAAAGGAGCTCTCGAAAAAGGGGGGCCCGAACACGACGCGCCCGAATATGTGTTCGACGTGGCGCATAATCCTGCCGGGGCATGGGCTCTGCGTTCGACCCTCTCTGCTGGTTATCCGGGGCGGCCGCTCACGTTTATTTTTGGAGCCATGCGGGACAAGGCGATAGGCGAGATGGCCGAAATTCTGTTTCCCCTGGCGGAACACGTGATCACAACCGTAGCCGACAATCCACGTTCCGCCAGTGTCGACGAGATTCGAATGGCCGCATCCCGGACCTCCGTCCCCGATCCAGGAGGCTGCGGATGTGGCGGCTGCGATTGCCATGGCACGAACCTCGGCCCGGCCAGACACCGTGGTGGTTATTACAGGCTCGATATACATTGTAGGAGAGGCGATGCGAGTGCTCGGAGTGCGCATCCAATAAGCAGTGCGTCTGTGAAGACAACGACTACCGAGATTGACAACACGCCGGAACGGGCTCACGAACCCGCTCCTTCGCGACCAACTCCATCCGCGAGAGCAGAGGGTTCCCGCCACTACGGATGGCTGAGCCGCCTGCGTTCGTATTTCATCTTCGATCCGCTCATCTGGTTCATTACCGTCTTCCTGGGAATCGTTTCGATCCCCGTTTCCCTCTTTGGAGAGAAGGGCCGCATTCTCCACGGCTTCGCCCGCTTCTGGTCGCAATTGATCATGAAGATCATCTGCTCACCGACGACGGTGACCGGGCTTGAACAAGATTGACACTTCGAAGCCGCTCGTCTATGCGGTGAATCATGCTTCGGCGCTGGATATTCCGGTGCTGTACGTTTATCTGCCATTTCAGTTTCGCATCGCCTTCAAGAAAGAGCTGCTGGCTTATCCGATCGTGGGATGGCATCTGAAGCGGTCGGGGCAGATCTGTGTCGACCAGCAAAACGCGGCGGCATCGATTGGCAGCATCCGCTCGGCGCTGAAGAGTCTCAAGAGCGGCATGCCGCTGGTAATCTTCCCCGAAGGCGGTCGCACGCCCGATGGCCAGGTCAAACCCTTCTTGCCGGGAGCATTTTTTCTGGCAATCAAGGCGCAGGTGGATATCGTGCCGGTGGCGCTGGTGGGGACCTACGAACTGCTGTCGATGAATACCTATCACATCAAATGCCGTCCGCTCGAGATGCGCGTGGGGCGGCCTATTTCAACGGCGGGCTACACGCTGAGGAATATGGAGGAACTTTCGGATAAAGTCCATCAGGCAGTGGAAGATCTGTATCTGAAACCAGTGTCAGCGAGTAGTTGTCAGTTCTCAGAGTTGCGGTGGGCGGGTTGGTCCTGAATCTCTTCTAGTTTTTCTGCAATCGCATATTTCAGGTCATCGATTCCTTTTCCGGTGACTGCGGAGATGGGAAACAGCTCCAGATTTTTCTTTTTGCAATAGCGCTTGAGCTTGGCCAGCTTTTCTTTGTTGGCTACATCGATTTTTGACGCCACCATGATCATCGGTTTCTGGTCCAGACCGGCGCCGAAACTGGCCAGTTCCTGATTGATAACTTCGACATCCTTGACTGGATCGGTGCGGCCGCTGGCGTCGGAAATATCGACCAGGTGAACCAACAGGCGGGTGCGCTCGATGTGGCGCAGGAATTGAATGCCCAGCCCCGCTCCGGAGTGCGCGCCTTCGATGAGTCCGGGGATGTCGGCAACTACGAAACTCTTCTCGTGGGGTGGTTGGCCTGACACTGCGACGCCCAGGTTGGGCTGTAAGGTGGTAAAGGGATAGTCCGCAATCTTGGGACGAGCCGCGGAGATGCGCGAGATCAATGTAGACTTGCCCACGTTGGGATAACCGACAAGTCCGACATCGGCGAGAAGTTTCAGTTCCAGCCGGAAGACGCGGTCTTCACCGGGGCGCCCATCTTCGTGCTCGCGCGGCGCCTGGTGCGTGGAAGTCGCAAACCTGGCGTTGCCCCGGCCGCCGCGCCCTCCGCAGGCGATGACGATGCGATCGTCAGGGCTTGAGAAGTCGTGGATTTTTTCGCCGGTTTCGTCGTCATACAGAATCGTGCCCACGGGAACTTTCAGAAGCACGTCAACGCCTTCGCGGCCGGTCTTGTTGGAACCCTCTCCGTGGCGGCCGCGCTGAGCTTTGTATTCTGGATTGAAGCGGAAGTGCACCAGGGTATTGTGGCGTTCGCTCGATTCCATAATGACGTCGCCGCCCTTGCCACCGTCGCCGCCCGAAGGGCCGCCACGCGGGACGAACTTCTCCCTGCGGAAAGCCATGCAGCCGTTGCCGCCGTCGCCGGCCTTTACGCGAATTTTAGCTTCATCAATGAACATCGGTCGTCACGAACCACGTGGGGACAGCCCCCCTCGGCTGTCCGGGCCGAGCAAGGCTCGCCGGAGAATTTGCTTTCACTGAAAGCTGATGGCTGAGAGCTGACAGCTTAAAACAAAAAAGCCCCGGCCCGAAGGCGAGGCTATGTGGCGGGACTTCGGTCCGCGCGGTGAGAGCAGTTACTTCGCTTCCAGCGGTTCGACCATGACGAACTTGCCCATCGAGCCCTTGTCCAGGAACTTGATGCGTCCGCTGATCTTGGCGAAAAGAGTGTCGTCTTTGCCGCGGCCGACATTGAGGCCGGGCTTCACCCGCGTTCCGCGCTGGCGCACGATGATGGTGCCGCCGGGAACTACTTGTCCGCCAAATGCCTTGAAGCCTAACCGCTGCGCATTTGAGTCGCGTCCGTTTCGTGAACTGCCTAAGCCTTTTTTATGTGCCATGTATTAAGTTTCCAGTTTCTGGTTTCGGTTACTAGTTGGCTGCCAGCTCTTCGCCTTCAGATCGGCGGGCAAGATGCCCGCCAGCGCTACTTCTTCTTTTTTGGAGCTGCTTTCCTGGGTGCTGCCTTCTTGGCTGATGCTTTCTTCGCCGGGCTCCTGGCCGCCCTGGCCTCGGCCCTGGGACTATCATCCGCTTCGGATGGCTTTGCCTTTTTTACCTTCGGCTCTTTCTTGGGAAGCTCCGGAGCGCTGAATTTCTGTCCGTTAAAAGCAATTTCGGTGATGCGCACCGCGGTATAGCCCTGGCGATGTCCACGGAGTTTCTTGTATTGCTTTTTGCGCTTGTAGTGGAAGACCAGAATCTTCGCGCCGCGGCCCTGCTCTACGACTTCACCAGTCACGAGAGCCGCGGACTGGGGCACGCCGATTTGGCCGGCTTCGCCCGATACCGCTAAAACGTCGTTAAACTCGATTTTGCCGTCGGTGCCGTCGCCCTGATTTTCCAATCGAATCACGTCGCCGGGCGCCACCCGGTATTGCTTACCTCCGGCGCGGATGACCGCGTACATACTTATGCCTCCGTACAATCCTATGCCGGTCGCGGCCTGGCGCGATTCCGGAGAAGCTGATGCTGTGCTTGCTGCTTTCCGCGTCGACGCTTTGGGCAACCAATGCGGGACGGCTCCAGAACGGAGCCGCGACTACAGGCAAACCCATCCATTTTAGCGTGTGCTGTGGAAAAGCGTCAAACGGGTTACGCCCATAGTTGAGCCAATATAGTTGCGCCAATTATGAAAAGCGTTAACCACAAAGGTCACAAAGGTACACGAAGGAGCCAAAGCGATAGAAGACTTTGTGGCACTTCGTGTCCTTTGTGGTTGATGACTTTCGCCGCTGGCACCGCGAAGCTGCCCACGAACAGGGCACGCCGCACCCTATTGCAGCTTCGCGTATTCGGCTTTGGCTTCCTTCAGGATGGGAAGGTCGGGATCGGCGTCTTTCCACAGCGCAAAGAAGTCCTGGTAGGCACTGCGACTCCTGGAGGAATCTCCCGAAAGAGCGTAAGCCCGTCCCAGCCCGAGATGAGCCAGAGACATCAACGGATCGGAGGGAGCGAAATTTCGCAGGGCCAAAATCCGCTGAAATTCCTGAGTGGCTCCAGTCCCCTGGCCGGTCTTCAGATAACCAAGTCCGCGAAGGTAAAGTACCGGCGTGGTGCCCTTGTCATAAGGCGCCGCCACCTTCAATATTTCAATCACCCTGGCGCCATTGCCGGCACTGAGCGCAGCGGCTGCCTGCACAATCGGAACTGATATAGACTGCACCAGGGTATCGTCAGGACGCTTCCTGCTCAAATCCGCGGCAACTTCCAGCGCCTTTTTACTTTCGCCTGCCAGCGCCATGCTCCCGGCTGCGATTAATTTCATGTTGTAACTCTGCGAGAGTCCCAACGCGGTATTAGCCGCCTCCAGCGCCGCTTTCCGATCCTGTGAGACAGCATGAGCCCAAGCCTCGGAGTTCATCGCCCCCGCTTCCGATTCCTTGATCCGGAGTTGCTGCGCTAACTGCCGGGCCTGGCCGTAAAATTCCTGCGCCTTTCGAAGCTGTCCGTGGGAGGCCGCCATGTCTCCATGCCGGGTCTTGACCAACATTTCAGAATAGGGATCGTTGTGGAGAAATCCTTCCTCTTTTTCCAGACTGGCCATGTCGCCTTGCGCCACGGCAACCTGAGCCAGCCAGTCATGCAAGGTCAGGAATGAGGGATCATGCTGCAACCCGGCTTTCAATACCGTCCTGGCTTCGTCCAGACGGTTGAGCCCCATGTAAGCGGCGGCCGACAGAAAATATCCGCGCGAATCGTCGGGATCGACTCGAAGCGAATCCTGCGCGTTGGCAAAACCTTTTTCGAACTCACCGAGGATCAAAACGTACTCTACGGCAAGATTGCTGTGGGGAGTAACTTCGCGAGGGTAGGTTTGCTTGTACAGTTCGTAGGCTGCGATTCCTTTGTCCAGCTGCCCGCTGTCCATGTAGTAATGAGCGGTGATGTAGAGCCTCTCATTCTCGCTGGTGCGGTCCTTCAGTTCGAACGCCTTCTTCCGGTACTCTTCCGCGAGATCCGCCTCACCCAGGTTGCCATAGATCGTACCCAGGCGTGCGTAGGCCATGGCAAAATTCGGGTCCAGTTCAATGGAACGCTTGAAGAAAGGGGCCGCGCCAACCTCGTCGGCAGCGGAATGTTTTACATCTCCCAACGTGAACGATTTCAAGGCTTCCAGAGAAGACGTCGTCGCCTGCTCCAGCGGCTTGTCGAACTTCTGGATCGAGGCCAGCGACTCGCCCAGCTTTCCCCGCAACTCAGTCGTGGTCTTGTCCAGGGTGTTGAGCACCTGTTCCTTGCTCGCGGCCTGTCCCTGCACCTGCGCCAGGGTGTCGCCGGTAGCTGCGTTGAGAGCGTCCAGAGTGATCACGTACTGGCTGCCCAGGTTTGCCACCGATCCCACCAGCAGCGCCTTTACCCCGTTGCGCTGGCAGATTTCCCGGCCGATTTCGGCGGTGATGCGGTCGTCGGGAGACCTGCCCATGAGCTTGAGAGTCTGCCGCGATTTTTCATCGGAGAAAACATTCAGGAAAGGCGACTGGAGCAGTCCGACTGTGAGCGCTTTTCTCAGCGTGTCGTCGAAAACCGGATCCCCGGTGGTGTTGACGAAATCGGCCACCAGGGCTGTGTCCTTCTCGGTGAGCTTTGCCGCGCTGCGAGAGCGGAAATAGAAGCTGCCAGCGAGCGCCGCAATTATGAGGACAACCGCCACCGGGATCAAAATTTTCCAATTCAGATTCTTTTTGGCCGCCGGGGCCGGGATCTCCGCCACCTTCGCTGCAACTGAGGACGCTGCTGCCGACGACACTGATGACGACGGGGACTCAGCCGGAATCGCACCCGACGACGCCGACAGAGTTTGCGAACTGGGTGGCGGAGGCGGCGTAAACTGCGCCGCCGGCACCGACCCGGAGCTGGCAGCCACCGCGCGACCAGTCTCAGTGTCTCGCTTGAGCCGTTGTAAGTCGGCACGAATATCGGAGGCATGCTGGTAACGAAGGTTGCGGTCTTTCTCCAGCGCCTTGCCGATAATGTCTTCCAGTTTGGCGGGCAGCTCGGGATTTAGGCGGACCAGCGGAATTGGTGCGCGATCAAGGATCGCCCGGAACACGAGCGCCGAGGTGTCGCCGCGAAATGGCAACGTTCCGGAAGCCATCTCGTAAAGGACGGCACCGAAAGAAAACAGGTCCGTGCGGGCGTCAAGATCTTTTCCCTTGGCCTGTTCGGGAGACATGTAGGCAACCGTGCCGATGGTTGAGCCCGGGCTGGTCAAATGTTCTTCGCCAATGGCGGTCGCCTGTGCAGTCAGGCCGTCCGCGTTCGAAGTGCGGGAAGCAGCGGGCGTGAGTTTAGCGAGTCCGAAGTCGAGAACCTTGGCGTGGCCGCGGTCGGTAACAAAAATATTCGCCGGCTTGATGTCCCGGTGGACGATGCCTTTGCCATGGGCTGCATCGAGCGCATCAGCAATCTCAATGCCCAGCGAAAGCAGGGTATCCAGTTCCAGCGGCCGGTTGCCGATCATGTGCTTGAGGGTGGCGCCGTCCAGAAATTCCATTACCAGGAACGCCTGCCCGTCCTGTTCGCCGATGTCGTAAATGGTACAGATATTTGGATGATTCAACGCCGACGCTGCCCGGGCTTCACGCTGGAAGCGCGCCAACGCCTGCGGGTCCCGAGCCACTTCATCGGGAAGAAACTTAAGGGCGACAAAGCGCTGGAGGCGGCTGTCTTCCGCCTTGTAGACCACGCCCATGCCGCCTCCGCCAATTCTTTCGACGATGCGGTAGTGCGAGATAGTCTGACCGATCATGTGGCGGATGCGCTCAGGGATGCCATCTTAGGGTTGCGGCCTGCGGAAGTCAAAGTCTGCCTTTGTGGTTTGCGCCTCTTTATGCGACAATCTGTCGCCGAAATCGGAATCAGCCGTGTCGGAGGAAAACCAGTGTGCAAGCGCCTTTTGACCATTCTTGTCTGCATTCTCGTACTCAATCTTTCCAGCTTTGCCGCGTCCCAATCAAAGAAGAAGTCCGCGGCTCCCGGCGCGCCGGACAAAGCCTATCTGGAGAAACTCATGGCGGGTTGGAGTTCGGGCAATCCGGCCAGCATGGCCCAATATTATGACCAGGGCGAATACACCTTCTTTGACATCGCCCCGCTGAGGTACAGCAATTGGGCGGAGTACCAGAAGGGTGTGACTGACCTGCTGAAGAACTACAAGAGCATAAAACTCACGGTAAACGACGATGCCCAGATACACACCGATGGCAATTTGACCTGGGCTGCGGCGACCGTCAAGGAAGACGCAATTACTAACGGCGGCAAGCACGAACTGGCCACGCTGCGCTGGACCGTCATCTTCGAGAAGCAAGCCGGCAAGTGGATGATCGTGCACGAGCACACCTCGCAGCCGTTGCAGTAGTTATTGATTCCGGACGGGGCATCGCCCCGTCCGAGATTCAGGCAATTCGCGGGCGTTACTTTCGCTGTCTGCTTAGGATGTGTCCGTATGCCCGACCCGCGTTCTATTCTTGGGCAGACATTTTCCCACTATCGAATTATCGACAGGCTGGGTGGTGGCGGTATGGGCGTGGTGTACCGCGCCGAGGACACCTCTCTCGGACGTTTCGTCGCTCTTAAATTCCTCCCCGACGACATCGCCCACGACCCTCAGTCGCTCGAACGTTTTCGCCGCGAAGCCCGCGCCGCTTCCGCTTTGAACCATCCCAACATCTGCACCATCTACGAAATTGGCGAACACGATGGTTTGCGTTTCATTGTGATGGAGTACCTCGAAGGCAAAACTCTGCGGGAGGCGATACTGGGTCGCCCGCTCGAAATCGACCGCCTGGTTGACCTGGGCATCGAAATCGCCGACGCGCTCGATGCCGCCCACGCCAAGGGCATTGTTCATCGCGACATTAAACCTGCGAATATTTTTGTCACCGATCGCGGACACGCCAAAATCCTCGATTTCGGCCTGGCCAAGATCAGCGCGCCCGCTGGTTCGAAGTCGAGCGAAACGCCGACCATGACGGAAGAACACCTCACCAGTCCGGGAAGCGCCTTGGGCACAGTGGCTTACATGTCGCCCGAGCAAGCCTTGGGGAAGGAACTGGACGCCCGCACCGATCTGTTCTCCTTCGGCGCCGTCCTTTATGAGATGGCCACCGGGACGCTCCCCTTTCGCGGTGATACCTCTGCGGCTCTGTTCAATTCCATACTCAACAAGGAACCAGCTTCGGCGATTCGAATGAATCCTGCCCTGCCTGCCGAGCTGGAACACATTATTGACAAGGCCCTCGACAAGGACCGCAACGTCCGCTACCAGAGTGCCGCGGACTTGCGCGCGGACCTGACCCGCCTGAAGCGCGACACGACCTCCGGCAGAGTGAGCGCTGCCAGGGCATCTTTGGTGGAACCCACAACGAGGCGTCGTTGGCCCTGGGCAGCAGGAAGTCTAGCGGCCTTGTTCGCGATCGTGGCAGTTGCCTGGTGGCTGGGGTCGCCGCTGCCGCCTCCGAGACTCATCGGAGTCACCCAGATTACAAGTGACGGCCTGGCTAAGAATGAAACTATCCTGACCGACGGCGCGCGAATTTATTTGGGCGAAATCTCGGCTGAGCGCTTTGTTCTTTCTCAGGTCTCGACTACCGGCGGCGAAGTCGCAGCCGTCTCCACTCCCCTGCTCAACGTCAACCCGATGGGTATATCCCCCGACCACTCCCATCTTCTGGTCGGATCTTTTGTGGGGACCGAGACCGAAGCTCCGCTCTGGATGGTTCCCCTGCCGGCGGGGTCCCCACGGCGGCTGGCTGACATAACCGCTCACGACGGCACTTTTTCACCTGATGGACGACAAGTGCTTTTTGCCAACGGAACCTCTCTTTTCCTGGCCAAATCTGATGGCAGTGAACCTCGCAAGCTGCTGACCAGGCCAGGTTTCCCGTTCAACCCCCGATTCTCGCCGGACGGCGCGCGTATTCGATTCAGCGAGCTCAACCTGGAGCAGAACGCCAGCATTCTCTGGGAAGCCAGGGGCGATGGGACCGGCCTTCACCCGGTGCTTCCCACCTGGGCGAATCAAGGTGCAGAGTCTAACGGGCAGTGGACGCCCGATGGCGCTTATTACCTCTTCACCCACGCTGAGGGCACCGTCACAAATATCTGGGCATTGCCGGAAGGGCACAGCCTCTTGCGCAAAAATTCGTCCACCCCGGTGCAGCTCACTACAGGACCCCTGGCCTTCGATCACGCTTTGCCCAGTCAGGACGGGCACAAGGTGTTTGTTACAGGCCTCCAGGCGCGTGGTGAACTGGTACGATACGATTTCCGCACCCGGCAATTTTTGCCATTCCTGTCCGGAATTTCAGTCGATCAGGTTGACTTCTCCCCAGACGGCCAGTGGGTCACCTACGTGACCGTCCCCGAAGGCATGCTTTGGCGCAGTCGGGTCGATGGCAGCGAGCGTCTCCAGCTTACCAATGCTCCTATGTTTGCTATCCTTCCGCGCTGGTCCCCGGATGGGAAGCAGATCGTTTTCTCCGGCGGGCAAATCGGAAAGCCCTGGAAGATATTTCTGGTGTCGGCACAAGGCGGAGCGGCTCAGGAATTGCTTTCGGAAAACCTCAGCGAGATGGACCCTTCCTGGTCGCCGGACGGCAAGCGCATCGCCTTTGGACGTCTGGCCTTTGCGGACAGCAAAGATATCGAAGTTCTGGACTTGCAGACGCACCAGGTTTCCGTCCTGCCCGGGTCCCAGGCCAACTTCAGTCCACGCTGGTCACCCGATGGCCGCTTTCTTGTGGCGGTAGCGGGCGACTCGCGAAAGCTGTCGCTCTTCGATTTCCAGACGCAAAAATGGAACGACTGGGTGACCCAGACCACGGCTCTTGGATTTCCTTGCTGGTCGCGGGACGGCAAATATCTTTACTTCGACAGCACTTATTCGAATAGCCGGTCCTACTTTCGGATCAAAGTCGGAGAGACCAAAACCGAAACTGTGGTTAGCTTGAAAGACCTCCGCCGCTACTTTGGGTCAGTCGCGACCTGGAGCGGCCTGGCCCCTGATGGGACTCCAATCTTCGTGCGCGACATCAGCACCCAGGAAATCTACGCCCTCGACGTACAACTTCCCTAACGCCTTCACGAAAACCTGTCATCCTGGGAGTTTGTGACTTTTTTGATGTCGTCAAAAATCGAAGTTGCAAACAAGATAGTTACGACGACAAACTGGTCATAAATTCAAAAAAGTCACAAACTCTGAGCGCAGCGAAGGATAACAGCGCTTTCACCGATACGCTTTAACGAAGAAGTACACGGTCATTCCAGCTCCGACCAGAATCACAAACCAGCGTATCCACGACTGTGGCAGCTTCTGCGCGTAGTGCGCTCCGAAATATCCTCCCACCAGCGCACCCGCAATCATGACGATGGCCTGCGGCCAGTAAATCGCGCCCCTGGCGACAAATACCACGGCCGCGATGCCGTTGATCGCCATCCCGAGGACGCTCTTCAGAGCATTCATGGCATGAATGTCGGTCATGCCGGCGGCGGCCAGCATGGCCAGGTTGACGATGCCCACGCCACCGCCGAAATAACCGCCGTAGACCGACACCACCAGTTCGAAAATAGATGCTCCCACGATCGCAGCCGTGCTGGCGTCATGTCCCACGCTTGAACCTCGTCCGCGCGCCAGAGGTTTGCCAAATACGAACAGCAGGGTGGCGCCCAGCATCAGCCACGGCAGAACGCGCATGAAGGTATGAGCGGGAGTTTTGAGCAGCAGAAATGCGCCGGCGATTCCGCCAACGACGCTGGTTACCAGCAGCGGGATCAAAACGCGATGGGGCACGTCAAGCCGTTTGCGGTATGCTCCCCCGCTCGCGGTCACTCCCGTCCACAGGGCGAGCGTGTTTGTGGCGTTGGCCGGAATCGGAGGCACGCCTCCCAGTAACAACGCAGGAAAAGATATGAAACTGCCGCCCCCGGCGACCGCGTTCAGAGCTCCACCCATGAGACCGGCGACAAACAGAAAGATGGCGTGTGCGGGAATCAAGGATAAAGGTTTACCACACAGCTTGGATTTACCACGAACCACGCAGGGACACGCCCCCGGCTGTCCGGTCGAGCAGAGCTCGACGGTTTTTCGCACCTAAATAGACCTCGGCGAAGCCTGCTCCGCCGGACAGCCGGGGGCGGCTGTCGCCACGTGGTCCGTGGCGATCGTATTTTGTCTTGCTACCGTTTGGCATTCACGTCCGTCTGATGGCAAGCAGCGGCGGAGGAAAGGTGATGCAGACCTGGAAAACCTGTCACGTGGCCATTGTCATGTTGGCTTTTGCCTGCGCCGCGAGTGCGCGGCAGAACACGGCGGCACAACCCAAGCCTTGCTCCGAACCCCGGCAGAAGCAGTTGGATTTCTGGGTGGGCGAGTGGGTCCTTACCTGGCCGGGCGCCAACCCCGGCGAGACGGCCCACGGGACGAACAGCGTGCGGCGCATTCTGGACGGCTGCATCGTCGAGGAAAATTTTTCCGGTGGCGATGCCATCCACCTTCGAGGCATGAGTGTTTCCATCTTCGATATCGGCGCGAGCAAATGGAAACAGATCTGGGTCGATAACGAAGGCGGTTACCTTGATTTTGTCGGTGAGTCAAAAGAGGGGCAGATGATTCTGGGGCGCGAAGCAACGCGCCCCGACGGGACAAAATCGCTGCAACGAATGGTCTTCAAGAACATCACTCACGATGAGTTTGACTGGAGCTGGGAAGGTTCGAAAGACGGTGGCAAAACGTGGACGGTCGCCTGGCCGATTCACTATAAACGGAAGCTTTGAAGGCTGAATGCGAGCGGAATCCGCAGAGACGCAGCCTTGCTACGCCTCCCACTTTAAAGCCTCCCGGCGGGCGAGACGCCCGCGGCCACACAGCCACCGTTAGAGCGACCTACATCCCGTAGGTGCCGGTGGCGCCTACGCGGGACGAAACTCGGTCGCGAATGTCACGCGCCTTTTCGGCGATGTTGTTCCGGGTTTCTTCGCCACTCGCCGGAGCCAGCAGCAGGCCAATCCCCACACCGACGCCCAACCCCAGAAGCGCCGCGCCGACAGTGCCAGCCAGGTTGCTGTCATCATCGCCACGAATCACATCGGCCGCGCGGCTGACGCGGTCGGACGCCGTTTCGTAAGTGTCCTGCGCCCGTGAACGTATATCCTCGACGGTGCCAGCCATCCGGCCGCGCATGGATTCGAGCAGATAAATGCCAGTACCGAAAAGCAGATTAAGAAGAACTTTGTCTTTGCGTGATTTCATTTCTCACCTCTCATAAACCGCTGCTATCAAGATGCTGAAGACAGACTAACGGTTGGCGCGGCTTTTGCACAGGATGAACTGCCCCACCCCGCATTGCCCGGACACCTTTCGGGAATATCTCAGGAATATGTTTTCTGAGACTCCCGGTTTAGAAAATCCCCACAGTCTGTTGTATAGTTACGATTCCTTACTTTTGCTTTCATTTTGCCTGGGGGCCAAAGCTGGAGAGTTCTAATGATTTGACCATTAACGATCTGGCCCTCAATGATCTGACCGTTTAATGGACCTGACCGGAGGGATCTCCATGGGCATGCAACTGAAACTGGCAACTCTGTTCCTGCTTGGTGTGGGAACCGCCTGGGCTCAGACGAATCCGCCGGCGGACGCCGGCAACATCGGGTACAAGTCCGCCGCCGACGCGGAGCAGAAGAAAACCCTTCTGCTGCGAGATTTTCATCCTGTTTCCATGCTTCACGTCCCCACCCATGAGGTCCCCAGGGCAAAGTTCTACGTGATCGATGTGCATAACCACATCAACGACGCCGCCGGTATTGACGAACACATGCCTCCGGCGCGGGTCGTAGAAGTCATGGATCGCACCAACGTGAAGACCGTGGTGATTCTCACCGGCATGTGGGGCGACAAGCTGCAGCATGTCATCGATGAGATGGTGAAGCCCTACCCTGGCCGGTTCATCGTTTTCGCCCAACTCGACTACAGCAGGATCAACGATCCCAACTTCGGTGAAGAGATGGTGAGGTTAGTGGACGATTCCGTCGCCAGGGGCGCTCGCGGCCTCAAGTTTCTGAAGGACCTCGGCCTGGGTGTGCGGGACAAGTCCGGCAAGCTGATCGCGATCGACGATCCCCGTCTCGACCCCGTCTGGCGCGAGTGTGGACGCCTGGGGATTCCGGTTTTTATCCACACCGGAGATCCCGAAGCATTCTTCCATCCCACGGACGCGCACAACGAGCGCTACGAGGAGCTTACGGAACATCCTGACTGGAGCTTCTACGGTCCGCAATTCCCTTCGTTTGAGAGCTTGCTGGAGGCGCGCAACCGCGTTTTTGCCCGGCATCCGGAAACCCAATTTGTTTCGCTGCACATGGGCTGGCCGGAGAATCTGGATTGGGTCTCGCGCATGCTCGACGAGCATCCCAACGTCATGGTGGAGTTTGGGGCGCGCGAAGCCGAGCTGGGCCGGCAGCCCCGGCGCACCCGCGAGCTCTTTCTTAAATATCAGGACCGGGTGATGTTTGGCACCGACAACGGCATGGATGAAGCCATGTACCGCAATCAATTTCGCTGGCTGGAAACCGGGGACGAATCATTCGACCCCTGGGGCTATCCGGGGCAGGGGCGTTGGGAAATTTACGGCATGGACTTGCCCGATCCGGTGCTGGAGAAGATCTATCACCTGAATGCGGAGCGGGTGTTCCAACAGTTCAAGGGCGGAGTCAAGGGAGGGGCGCAATGATAATGATCACGAAGGGTGCCAACAGAGTAGTTTCGTCAAGAGCGGTCCGGCCGATCTGGCTTCTGCTCACAGCCCTTTGCGCGTTGTTAGCCGGCTGCACACAGCCCCCGGCGAAAACGGAACCCGCCGCGGCGCAACCATCCCAAATCAAGGTGGACGTGAAACCGGGCGGCCCGATCGTGCTTACCACCAGTTCGGCGGAGTTCCGGATTCTGCCCTCCGGTTACATACAGGCATCGCTGCTAAAAGGCGACCAGAAGCTCACGCTCGACGCGCCAACGGCAGGTGGCAGCGACCTTCTTGTGCAAGACGGCAAGCCGCTTCAGCTTGCTCTCGACCTCGGCCAGGCCAAGGTTCAGGAAAGTAGTGGCAAGCTGGGTCGCGGCAAATCTTTGGAGATTTCTTCCCATTCGGCAGACGGGGCCGCCGCCGGCATTCAAGGAATCCTCCGGGTCGAGGTCTATGACGACTTTCCGGGCGTCCTGCTTTCCAGTACGGATTACAAAAATACCGGATCCGGGGATCTCCGCCTCGACCGGGTGATTGAGCAGCAGCACAGGTTCAGCGGCAGCATGGTGGATAAGAGTGCGCAGCCCTACGACATGTGGAGCTTCCACGGATCGAGCTACGACTGGGGGAAAGACGATGTTGTAAAGCTCAGCCGGTCTTTCTCGCGGCCGAACCTTATGGGCGCGCAGGTCAAAGGTGGCTACGGTGGCGGCATCCCGGTGGTCGCGTTCTGGACGGCCTCGGTCGGCGAGGCTGTCGGTCACGTCGAAACCCTGCCGCTGACGCTGTCATTGCCGGTGAAGGTGAACGCGGACGGCGTCGACGCCGGTGTAGACATCGCTGCCAACACGGTGCTCAAGCCCGGCGAGAGTTATTCAACACCGCGCAGCTTTGTTTCGGTTTACGCGGGTGATTTCTATCAGCCCCTGCACACCTGGTCCAGCGTGTTGCAGAAAGAAGGATGGGAAATTCCTAAGCCGTCCGGTGAAGCTTACAACGTGAGCTGGTGCGGCTGGGGTTACGAATTTAACGTCACTCCGGCGCAGATGCTGGGCACGGTTCCCAAGCTCAAGGAGCTGGGAATCAAGTGGGCAACGCTCGACGATCGCTGGTTCGACACTTACGGCGACTGGGATCCGCGCAAGGACACATTCCCCGGAGATTCCATCAAGAAGATGACCGACGACTTCCACAAACAGGGAATCCTGGTGCAGCTGTGGTGGCTGCCCCTGGCGGCCGAAGACGGCCAGAGCAAGTACGAATCGCACAACTACGGGCTGTCCAACGTCGTAAAGGAACATCCTGAATGGCTCATTCTCGACAAGGGAGGCAAACACGCGCGCACCATACGTGATTTGGCGACGCTCTGTCCCGCCGTGCCAGAGGTACAGGCTTATTACAAGAAGCTGACGGAGAAATTTATTGGCGACTGGGGATTCGATGGTTCGAAGCTGGACAATATTTACAGCGTCCCCATGTGCTACAACCCGGCGCATCATCACAAATCTCCCCAGGATTCGGTCAACGCCATGGCCGATGTTTACAAGACGATTTTCCAGACCAGCCGCGCCCTCAAGCCGGAGAGCGTGACCCAGAGCTGTCCGTGCGGCACGCCGCCGTCGCTGGCATGGCTGCCGTTCCTCGATCAGGCAGTTACCGCGGACCCGGTGGGCGCGGTGCAGGTGCGGCGCCGCATCAAGATGTACAAAGCGCTGCTGGGCCCGCAGTCGGCCGTCTACGGAGATCATGTTGAGCTCAGCTCCATGGACCGCATTGGCAACCACTGGCGCGAGCACGGCGAAGACTTCGCTTCGACCATTGGAGCGGGCGGGGTTGTGGGAACGAAGTTTGTGTGGCCCGATCCCGGCCCCAAATTCAAGCCGGTCATGCTTACCCAACGCAAGGAAGAGCGTTGGAAAAAGTGGATCGGTATCTACAACCAGAAAATGCTGTCGAAGGGTACGTTCCGCGATCTTTACGTCTACGGTTACGACATGCCTGAAGGCTACGCCATCGAAAAAGATGGAAAGATGTATTACGCGTTCTTCGCTCCTTCATCGTCGCCGTGGAAAGGTGAAATCGAATTACGAGGGCTTACTCCGGGCAGCTACCAGGTAAGCGACTACACCGAAGGCGAGGACCTGGGGAAGGTGGAAGCTACGGCTGGCGCGGCCCCTCGGCTTAAGGCGGAGTTTAAGGATCATCTGCTGCTGGAAGTGAGCCGCTAGTCGGCCACGACCGCAAAAACACGACCGTAAGAAGGAAAGAACGGCAGGACCGACCTCCTGCCGTTCTCCAGATCAAAAAACACAACTTAAACTTGGCCTACTTACCTCGGTTAACCGCTTTCTTGAGTTCGGCTCCGGAAGAGAACTTGGCGACTTTCCGGGCTGCGATCTTGATTGTGGCGCCCGTTTGCGGGTTGCGCCCATTGCGGGCTTTTCTCTGCGAGACAGAGAACGTGCCAAAACCAATCAACGCGACCCGATCCCCTTTCTTCAGAGCAGAAGTAATGCTGTCGACAGTAGTGTCGATAGCCGTTGCTGCCTGGGTCTTGCTGATATGGCAACTGGCTGCGATGCGGTCAATAAGATCAGCTTTGTTCATCTTCTCTCCTGGCAGGTTTCATGGTCCCCCAGCGTACACAGAGGAGGAATTCATAAGTGCTCGCTGAGTGGGAAACCCGGCGGCCCTATTTAGCTACCGTCTGCCGCGAAAGTCAACTGTGGAAATCCGCGCCGGATGCCGCTTTTGAGTCGCCCTTCCGTTGCCGGCCGCCATGGGCAGGAAAACAGGCCAGGGACCAGGGGAAAGTAAGGGGCAATTAGCACTCGGCAATTGGCAATTGGCAAAAGTCTGGGCCGTTGCCAGGTGCCAATTGCAGCTCTTCGAAAATCACACATGAATCTCGCTCGGCGCGATCGCCGAAGTCGCGCACTCGCCGTCCGAAAACTGCTGCGCTTCGGTCGAGCCTGCCAGCGCGGTGGTTGAGGAGTTTCCGCTCGCGATCACCTGCGTCACCATATCGAAATATCCAGTTCCCACAAAGCGCTGATGCTTCACCGCCTCGTAGCCGAGCGCCTCACCGCTGAATTCCTGCTCCTGCAATTTCGAATAGGCAGTCATGCCCGAGGCTTTGTATCCGCGAGCCAGTTCGAACATGCCCAGATTCAGCGAGTGGAAGCCCGCCAGCGTAATGAACTGGAATTTATAGCCCATCGCCGCCAGCTCTTTCTGAAAGCGCGCAATGGTCGCGTCATCCAGCTTCTTTTTCCAGTTGAACGAAGGCGAGCAGTTGTAAGCCAGCAGTTTTCCCGGATACTTTGCGTGAACGGCTTCCGCAAAGCGGCGCGCCTCTTCGAGATTGGGCTCCGAGGTTTCGCACCAGACCAGGTCCGCATAAGGCGCGTACGCGATACCGCGAGCGATAGCAGAATCCATGCCTCCCCGAATGCAGAAAAAGCCTTCCGCCGTCCGGTTGCCGGTGAGGAATTCATGATCCCGGGGATCGATATCGCTGGTCAGCAGATACGCGCTGTGCGCGTCGGTGCGCGCCATGATCAGCGTTGGCACGCCCAAACAATCCGCCGCCAGCCGCGCCGCAACCAGCTTCTGAATCGCTTCGCCCGTCGGCACCAGCACTTTGCCGCCCAGGTGTCCGCACTTCTTGGCCGACGAAAGCTGGTCTTCAAAGTGAACGCAGGCCGCGCCTGCCTCGATCATCGCCTTCATCAGCTCGAACGCATTCAGGTTCCCGCCAAACCCGGCTTCCGCGTCGGCAACCAGGGGCGCAAACCACTGCATCCCATTCTTTCCCTCGGCGTGATGGATCTGATCTGCGCGGGTCAGCGCCTGGTTGATGCGGCGAACGAGATTCGGCACGCTATCGGCCGGATACAAACTCTGATCGGGATACATCTGCCCCGCATCGTTAGCGTCGGCAGCCACCTGCCATCCGCTGACATAAATCGCCTGCAGTCCGGCCTTCACCTGCTGGATCGCCTGGTTCCCGGTCATTGCGCCCAACGCAGGCACATATGACTCGCTGCGCAGGAGATTCCACAGTCTCTCCGCTCCATGCCGCGCCAGAGTACATTCAATATGCATCGAACCGCGCAATCGCTCTACATCCTGCACGCTGTAAGGCCGCGTGATCCCAGCCCATCGAGTATCCGAATTCCAGTCCATCCCCAGGTTCGCCATATGTGTCCTTAGTAAAGTCTGCAGCTCCGGATCTTCGCGGCGCCGGCGTCCCGCCGGCTGTCGGGAGGGCGTCTCGCCCTCCCTCATTCCACTCAAGCCTCAAACCGGATCAAACTCCCCATTCAAAATCATCGCCTCACTAATTCGCCGCGCCTCACGGAAGGTCTCGGCTGTCCCCAAATCCCGACCCGGATTCGCAATCAGCTTCTCCAGTTCCTCCCCAAACAAGCGGGTAACCAGCTCCGGCGTATGCACCACAATCTTTCCCGCCTCGTCGGTTACCGGCACATGCCCGTTATGCCGCAGGCGCTGCGCGATCATCAGCCGGTAAATCCGGTCGGTCGCGAGATCCTCCATGTAGCCATCCAGCAGGCTGGCGCCTTTGCCGTTCAGCACTCCATTGCGGTAGCGAATCACTGTCCGCACCGCTGCCCGTGTCCCGGCCAAAGTGTGCTGCCCAACTCCTTCCGGTACCGGCCGCAGGTTCGGATAACGCTCCGCCTGCGCCCTCCGCGTCTGCAAGCTGGTTGGGAAATGGAAACTGGTCGAGCGCGATCTGGTTCTGATCGGGATGCCCTGTCCAGGCGCCGTCCATCAGGCAGTCCGCTTCGTTCTTCTTGTCTTTCTGCAAAGCCCGCCAGCGCCCGCGTATTCAACTCGCTATCTTCCCGGCTGGGAAACAGCGCCGTCATTCCGCCAATCGCCAGCATTCCGCGCTTGTGGCAGATTTCCGGCATCAGTTCGCGCAGGTTTTGAAAGAACGGAACGTTGGAAGGAATGGTGTTGCGATCGGGAAGCACCCATTCCGGATCGTCCAGATTGAAATGGATGAGGCTGGCCATGTAATCCCAGCGCCCCAGGTTCAAGCCGAGAATGTGGTCGCGCAGGTTGTAGAGGAACTCCTCCATCTGAAATGCCAGCGGATGCGACTCCACCAGCGCCATGCACTTGATGTAGTTGCGCGGCCATCCGCGCGCCTCAGCCAGCGCCTGGAAACAGATCGCGCCACCACAGCGCTTCTTCGGCCGACTCGGACTTGGGAATGTAAAAGGCCAGCGGATGCTTCAGCTCTGCTGGATCAACCCGGTACACGATGCTGGCAACGTCAAACAACGACGCGGACGTCATCTCCTCGCCGAAAATTCCGGCCTGCTGAATGTGCAAACCACGCGGCCTGATCCAGATCACCGTCGGCTTCGGCTCGATGCCGACCAGCTTGTCCCGTTTCCTGTCGAAATAGGTAAGCGTTCCACGTAGCGCCTGCAGCACGTTCTCGACTCCAATGCGCTGGTACTCCCACTCGTTGACCATGGAATCTTCCAGGTCAAGCATCACGCCGGGCGCCCCGGAATTAAGCATCTTCACGACCAGGTCGGCATCGTCGGCCGGACCCGTCATCTGGTTGCGCTGGTCCTGGCACCATTCCGGTAACTCGATTCGCCATCCCCGCCTGACGGCGTCTCCAGGGAAGCGGTGCGTCGGCTTCTCTCCCTGTTGGGCTTCCGCCAGAATCTGCCTGCGCTCTTCGAGAAGCGCCCGTTGTCCAGGCGCGAAGCGGCGGTGCAGCGGCGTGAGGAAATCCAGGAAGCCCTCCGGCAGCTCAAGTGCCGGGTCAAAAGTTACGGGTGGACGGTTCACCTGAAATCCCTCCATAGCAATAGTGCTCGCCGGAATTGTGGCCATCTCAAGTTTCTCCTGAAAATCCAGATTGGCGGGGAAGAAAGCTTCCTCTCTGGAGCAACACTTTTGCGCTTCACCTGGCCGCTGTTGAGCCGGCCATGGAAGGTGATTCTGGGCACTTTCGGCCATCCCGTCAAACGGAACCTTTGAATCATGCTGATAGATAATAATTATCACCAACGCTATTTTCGATCATAATATGTTGTCAGCGAAAACTGAGAACTGAGGAACTAACAACTGAGATCCGATGGATTCCCATGGAAATCGACCAGATCAAAACGTTTCTCGCGGTCGCAACTTTCGGCGGATTCCATCGCGCCGCTGATGCCCTCCACATCAGCCAGCCTGCCGTAAGCGCACGCATCAAGGCGCTGGAGGAATCGCTGGGAGCATCGCTCTTTGCCCGCTCCCGTAGCGGTCTAACCTTGTCCGAAGCGGGCAGAATCCTTCGCCCTTTTGCGGAAGAGCTGCTGCACACCGCCGCGCTGGCCTCGCAGGCAGTTCATGAGCTCAAGCCGGCCGGAGCCGGCCCCCTTCTGATCGCGGCCGCGCATTCGATCTCGGTTTACCTGCTGCCCGATTTCATGAAGCGGTTCCAGCGTGCCTACCCAAAAGTCGTGATTGCCATTCGCGCCGGACACTCCAAGGAAGTGCTGGACATGGTGCTGGCCGAAGAGGCCGAAATCGGACTGGCTCGCTCCCTCAATCATCCCGAGGTTGAGACGCTGAGCCTTCGTGACGATCCATTGTTACTGGTGAGGCCTTCGAAACAGGGCCCAACCCGCATGCGCCGGGCGCGCCTGCAGGAGGTGGCAACCTGGCCGCTGATTTTCTACGAGCGCGGTTCGAGCGACTGGACCCTCACCCACAGTCTCTTTCGCCGTGCCGGCCTGGTTCCGAACGTAGCCCTCGAAGCCGATACCATCGAGACTGCCAAGCGCATGGTCGATCGCGGTCTGGGCATGGCTTTCCTGCCTCAGCTTGCGGTAGGCCAGGAACTCCGATCGGGGAAACTGGTCACGGTAAAACTTCTCGATGCCGAACCACTGGGCCGCAGCCTCGATGTCATTCACTCGCGTCACCGCCCGCTTCGCAGGGAAGCGCAGGCATTTCTCCAGGTCATCAGAGAGGCGGTGAAATCGTCGTCCACGGCTGCAAGGCGTCAGCCTCGAGGCCGGCGCCGACAATAGACAACAGAAGATCTATTTCCTCAGATCTCCACAGCTCCGTTCTTAACTCCACAGGATGTACACAGGCTGGTCATCTTTGCCACTTGCAAAAAACATGTCGCCAAGTGCAAAGTCTTACTAAAGGGAAAAACCCAGGTCATGAAGGTTTCTGTAGAAGTCTGCTCTCTGTGTGAAGGCACCGGCTGGAAATCAGTCTCTATCGGCTCCGAGCGCCGGGTCACGCGATGCGATTGCCGTCTTCAGGCTCGCGCCCAGGCTCTACTCACCGCGGCGCGCATCCCAAAACGTTACGAACACTGCGAGCTTTCAAATTTCGAGTCTGACGGACCGCATCAGCAGCTGGCTTCGTCGCGCCTGGCCGCTGGCAAGTTTGTCGAGGAGTATCCCGTCGACAGTACCGGCCTCCTGCTGATCGGCAGCATCGGCGTTGGCAAAACCCATCTTGCAGTCGGCATTGTCAAGGAACTGGTTCTGAGTAAAGGCATCGCCTGCCTGTTTTATGACTATCGCGAACTGCTGAAGCAGATCCAGAATTCATACAACGATTCAGTCAAAGCCACTGAACTCGAAGTCCTGCGCCCGGTCTTCGAAACCGAAGTGCTGGTGCTCGACGAACTGGGCGCCGTCAAACCCACCGAATGGGTTTGGGACACGGTGAGCCTGATCCTGAATGCCCGCTATAACGACAATCGCACCACAATCATCACGACTAACTTTGACGATCGCCCCGCTGGAGCCGTCGCCGGTCCGCGCGGCGCCGCCCGCGAGGAAACTCTCGGCGACCGCATCGGCGAACGTATGCGCTCCCGCCTCCACGAAATGTGCCGCATCATAAAAATGGAAGGCGAAGACTTCCGCCAAAAATTCCGCAGTGCCAGCTTTCGCTAGCTTGCGGCTAACGTCGTTGCAGTGAACAGCACCAGCCAGGCGATCGGCACGGTCCGCGTGGGGACGGGTCTCCGACCCGTCCACGCCGAGCACGGCGGCGCTCTTCGTGCCCGCATCACCGGACAACAAATGCAGATCCTTGTCCGAGTAAATCTATCCGTGTAAATCCGTGGCCACCTTCCTCTAAAATGACACAGTGCTAGCCGAGCGTCTCGAGTTCGACCCCGCCCGCGACGCCGAAGCCTTCGCCTTCGCCCCAGCCGCCCCCGCCGTCTTCCTCCTCCGCGGAGAAGATGCCCAAGCCGAACCCTACATCAGCAAAACTTCCAACCTGCGCCGCCGTCTGCATCGCTTCCTCGGCCCGCCCGAACACAGCCGCAGGCTCAACCTCCGCGATCGCGTGCGCTGGATTGAGTTCACCGCCACTGGCTCCGATTTCGAATCGGGATTCGTCCTATACCGGGCCCTGCGGTCCATTTTCCCCAAGACTTACGCCGACCGTCTCAGATTTCGCTTCGCTCCGCTGCTCAAGCTGCACATGGAAAATGAATACCCGCGCGCGTCCATCACCACCCGTCTCGGACGCGTGGGAGGCAGATCTCTTTACTATGGTCCATTTCCGTCGCGCTCCGCCGCGGAAAAATTCGCCAACGATTCCCTCGATTTCTTCAAAATGCGCCGCTGCGTCGACGATCTGCATCCCGACCCGGCTTTCCCCGGCTGCATCTACTCCGAAATGAAGATGTGTCTCGCCCCCTGCTTCAAGGGCTGCACTGATGACGCCTACCACGCCGAGGTTTCCCGCGTGCAAACCTACTTTGACAGCTCAGGTGATTCGTTGGTTCGTGAGATAACCCAGCAGCGCGATCAGGCGTCTACAAATCTTGAATTTGAAAAGGCAGCAACCCTGCACGCCACTGCCGAGAAACTGAAACCTTTGCTCGCCCAGCTTCCCGAAATCGTTCGCCGGGTCGATCAACTCACCGGCATCATGGTGCAGCGATCAGCCCTCCCCGAGTCGGTCACGTTTTTCTCCATCGACGCCGGCATAATTACCGGCCCGCTTTCATTCCCCATCCAGGCCAGCGAACACACCAAGTCGCAATCCATGGAATCTCGTATCCAGGCTAGTCTCGCCACTCTGCCGTCCGCGCAATCAAATAGCGCGTTCGAAACCATGGAACACCTGGCGCTGCTAAAACGATGGTTCTACCGCAGCAGCCGCGCCGGTGAAATTTTTATCGCCGACCCCAAGAGCGGTCTGCCCCTGCGCCGCCTGGTACGAGGAATCGCACGTGTCTATCGCGGCGAAAAACCAGAACAGGAACTTAAAATGTAAGCGCGAGCGTCCCGCTCGTGCTGGTGACGGGCAAACCTGTCGCCACCTTGAACTGTGAAATAAGAAGTGTGAAATACGAGGAGTGCAATATGAGGACCGCAACATGAAAACCAACCCAGACCATTCCCTCCGCCATCACCTGGCTGACCTGCTCAAAGGCGGCAACGCTCACGCCGCATTTGACGAGGTCATCTCCGGCATACCAGTCAAATTACGCGGACAAAAGCCAGCGGGCCTGCCCCACTCCCCGTGGATGCTCCTCGAGCACCTGCGGCTCGCGCAATGGGACATCCTGGAGTTCAGCCGCAACAAGAAATATGCTTCTCCCGAGTGGCCCGAGAGCTATTGGCCGCGCACTGAAGTCCCACCCAGCACCCCTGCCTGGGACAAAAGTGTCCAGCGTTTCCGCAAAGATTTGAAAACCATGCAGGCTCTCGTCGCCAATCCAAAAACTGACTTGCACGCGCGCATTCCGTGGGGAGAAGGCCAAACCATTCTTCGCGAAGCCTTGCTGGTGGCCGATCACAACGCATACCACTTGGCGCAGCTGGTCGACGTGCGCCGCCTCCTGGGAGCATGGCCGGAAAAATAAGACCAGTCTGTACCAGACATTGTCATCCCGACCGAAGCGCAGGGAAGCAGGCGAAATGGAGGGACCTGCCTGTCTAAGCCGATCCCCACAACCGCCCACTCAATCTCCGGCGATACGTAATGACCATCCCACCCGGACTATGTGGGACAGCCGCCATCGGCTGTCCAGCGGAGCACAGCTCCGCAATTCCGTACTCGGCAAACTCTGCCGAGCTTCGCTCGACTGGACCGCCGGGCGGCCGTCCCTACAAGCTCCCTCTGGAACTCCTGCAAGCGATCCCCCCTGTGGGATAATGGCCTATCGGGAGTCTTTCCCGCCCCAAGGACATCTAATTACCGTGGACAAGAATCGGTTCTTCTTTCAGCATTACGGCCTCACCGAGCACGACCTCGAACGCTACCTGGCAGCAGCCCTCTCAGCCGGCGGAGAGTACGCTGACCTTTATTTCGAATATCTTTCGTCGACGTCGCTCATGGTGGACGAGTCCATGGTGAAGTCTGCTTCCCAGGGGATTTCGGCAGGATGCGGCGTCCGGGTCGTAATTGGTGAGCGAACCGGATACGCCTACACCGACGATCTCTCTTCCGAACGTATTCTGCACGCGGCCCGCACCGCGGCCCTGATCGCCAGCGGCCCGGCCAAGACTCCGTCCGTGGGCTTTCAGGAAAAGCCTGCCCGCAGTCTTTATCCAGTCACTCTGCCATCGGTCGACGCTGAAATCACCGCCAAGGTCGAACTGGTGATGCGCGCCGACCAGTCGGCCCGCTCCTTCGATCCACGCATTCAGGAAGTTCGCGCCAGCTATGCCGATGAACTGCGCAATATTCTGGTAGTCGGGTCCGACGGCACCTTCGCCGAAGACTCGCAACCACTGGCTCGCATGAATGTTTCCTGCATCGCGAAGACTGAGGGCAATTCCGCTCGCGGCAGCTCCGGCGGCGGTGGCCGCGTGGCTCTCGACTTTTTCTTCGGCGAGAAAACGCCGGAATATTTCGCCAGAGAAGCCGCTCGACAGGCCATCCTGCAGCTCGACGCCCGCGAAGCTCCAGCCGGCGAGATGGAAGTTGTCCTGGGACCAGGCTGGCCAGGCGTTCTCTTGCACGAAGCGGTCGGCCACGGCCTCGAAGCCGACTTCAATCGCAAGCAGACATCAGCCTTTGCAGGCCTTATCGGCAAGCGGGTAGCCAGCGAGAAATGCACCGTGGTAGACAACGGCACCATGCCCTGGCGCCGTGGATCTCTCAACGTTGACGACGAGGGTCAGCCCACCCAGAACACTGTGCTGATCGAGAACGGCATCCTGAAGGGATATCTAAGCGACAAGCTGTCCTCGCGCCTGATGGGTATGGCCGACACTGGCAACGGCCGTCGCGAAAGCTACGAACACATCCCCATGCCGCGCATGACCAATACCTACATGCTCGCAGGGCAAGACGATCCTGAAGACATCATCCGTTCAGTAAAGCGTGGCGTGTACGCCGTAAACTTCGGTGGTGGCCAGGTAGATATCACCAGCGGAAAGTTTGTCTTTTCCGCCTCCGAGGCTTACCTCATCGAGGACGGTCACGTAACCGCTCCCATCAAAGGTGCAACGCTTATCGGCAATGGCCCCGACGTCCTGACCCGCGTCTCCATGGTAGGGAACGACCTGAAACTCGACGAAGGCGTAGGCACCTGCGGCAAAGATGGACAAGCCGTCCCCGTAGGAGTCGGCATACCCACGATGAAAGTAGACCGCCTCACCGTCGGCGGGACCGCGAGAAAAGATCCCGGCGGCTTCATGCAGTAACTGAGAACCGGGAACCAAGAACTGACAACTGATTTGACGAACTCAAGGCAGTTCTGCCGTCACAGATAACCAACGAATTTTCTATGCCAGAAACTCTAGAAACCAAAAGCCGGAAACTGGAAACCGATCTCCGAGAAGTCGCTCAGGACATAGTCCGCCGAGCCATGACCGGCGGCGCCACCGCCGCGGAATGTGTAGTCCGTGAAGGCGACGAATTCTCCACCCTGGTCCGTCTGGGACAGGTAGAAACGCTAAAAGAAGCCGGTTCCCGATCCATCGGTGTGCGCGTGTTCCATGGCCAGCGCTCCGCCAGCACCTATTCCAGCGACTTTTCTCGCGAAGCTTTGGACCGCATGTTGAAGTCGGCGCTGGAACTGGCCAGGATCACATCCGAGGACCCCTTCAGCAGCATTCCCGAAGCTTCGCAACTCGGCTCTCTTGCAGGCGATCTCGATCTCTACTCCGCGGACGTCTACTCGCTTCCCGGGGAAGAACGCATCAACTATGCCCGGCGTGCTGAGAAGGCAGCGCTCGATTACGATCCGCGCATCAAGAATTCCGAGGGCGGATCGTTCGATGCCGCCACCGGCCACAAAGTTCTGGCCAACTCCCACGGCTTCGTCGGCGAGTACCGTCGGTCTTATTGCTCGGTGGCCGCCGTTCCCATCGCACAGGCGGAAACCGGCGGCATGCAACGCGATTACTGGTTCTCGGTGGCGCGGAATCTGGGCAGGCTCGACTCTCCGGAGGAAGTAGGGAAAATCGCGGCCCAGCGTACCTTAAGGCGTCTCGGAGGCCGCAAGGTAAAGACGGCGCGCGTACCGGTCGTTCTTGATCCCATGGTCGCCACCTCCATCATCGGCCATATTTTTGAAGGCATCAACGGCGACTCTGTGTACCGCGGCGCATCCTTCCTGGCAGGCAAACTCGGCCAGAAAGTTGCCGGCGACCACGTGACTGTCGTTGACGATGGAACCATGGTCGGAGGGTTTGGCACCGCGCCCTTCGACGGAGAAGGCATCCCCACTCAGCGTACGGTCGTGATCGAAAACGGCGTACTCAAATCGTATCTGCTGAATACATACACAGCCAAAAAGCTCAAACTTCAGACGACGGCCAACGCCTCTCGCGGACTTGCCGGCACGCCCGGTATCGGCCCGGGAAATTACTTCCTGCAGCCCGGCTCGAAGACTCCCAAAGAAATCATCGCCGCCATCCCCGAGGGTCTTTACGTGACCGAGTTTCTGGGTCACGGTGCGAATCTGGTCACCGGCGATTATTCCCGCGGCGCTTCGGGCCTATGGATCTCCGGCGGGGAGCTGGCCTACCCGGTTGAAGAGATCACGGTCGCGGGAAACCTGAAGGAACTCTTCTTCAACATCTCCGAAATCGGAAACGACCTGGAGTTCCGCGGCTCTATGGCCTGCCCCACCATCCGCATCGACGGACTGGTAGTCGGCGGCGAGTAGCCAGTGCAGGGCGGGCGCCCCCGCCCGCCCGCCTTTGACTTAGGTTTTGACTTTGCTGTTGTTCGTCAATTCTGCAATCTGAAATCCTAAATCTAAAATTCCCGTACAATCTCCCCATGGGAAGCCTGCTCCAGCCGTCCCCGGCCACTGAGGAGCGCAGCTCCAACCTGCGCGCCATTCTGCTGGGCCTGGCGCTGGTGGTCGTGGTGGTCGGCATCGCTGCTTTCCTGCTACGCGCCGACTCGAAGGTCGCCAATCCTCCTCATCCATACGCCGCCAGCCTGAAGTTTTCCGAAATGAAGATGAGCGCGGCCGAAAACTTCATCGGCTCCACCGTCACCTACCTGGACGGCACCGTAACCAACGCCGGAGATAAGACAGTCAGCCATGCCATCGTTCACGTCGCTTTTAAAGACTCGCTGGGCCAGGTTGCGCAGGCCGAGGATGTCCCCCTGCATGTCCTCCAGTCCACCGGGCCATATGCAGATGCGGTCGACCTCAACATCTCACCCCTCGGCGCCGGCCAAAGCGAGCAGTTCCGGCTCACCTTCGAACACGTCACCGCCGACTGGAACCACGAATATCCAGAACTCCGGGTAACGGATGTCTCCATAAAATAAACCGGCCTACCGATTCCCTTCGTGATATTTCGTGTCCCTGGTGGTTAAAGCCTTCCATTCACAAACCGTACCGCGGGCTGACGTTACCATCTCAGGCCTGTCATCCCGACCGGAGCAAAGCGCAGCAGGCGCAGTGGAGGGACCTGCTTCCCCCTGCCACTGAATTCGGCCTTCGACTGTTCTGATCCTCTACAATGTCCCCATGCCCGCCCTCAAAACCCGCCTCACCGAAACCGTCAAAGCCGGAGGTTGTGCCTCCAAGTTAAGCCCCGCAGTGCTCGACAAGGTTCTAGGCAAACTCCCCAGGCAGCACGACCCAAACGTCCTGGTAGGCTTCGATCACGCTGACGACGCCGGCATCTACAGGATCAACGCCGGCACCGCGCTCGTACAGACCGTAGATTTCTTCACTCCGATCGTTGACGACGCGTTCACCTTCGGCCAGATCGCCGCCACTAACGCCCTGAGCGACGTCTACGCCATGGGCGGCCGTCCCATCACTGCCCTGGCGCACGTATGTTTCCCGGCTAGCGGTGATCTCGAGGTTCTCGGGCAGATACTTGCCGGCGGCCTTTCGAAAATGATCGAAGCAAGTTGCACGGTAATCGGCGGCCACAGCATTCGCGACGAAGAAACCAAATTCGGCTATTCCGTGACCGGCCTCATCGACCCGAGTCGCATCTTCACCAACGGCGGCGCTCAGCCCGGCGACCGCCTGCTGTTCACCAAGGCACTGGGCACGGGCGTAATTTCCACCGCCATCAAGCAGGGCACGGCAAAGCAGTCATGGATCGACGCCGCCACCCGTTCGATGACCACGCTGAACAAAATAGCTGCCGAGATCATCACAGCATTCAACATCACCACCGCCCCCGCAGGAGCAGGTGTCCCACCTGCCCAGGCCGGGCAAAGCCCGCCGGCTTCGGGCCAGGGGCCAACGGCCAACGACCAACGACCAATCCATTCCCTCACCGACGTCACCGGCTTCGGCCTGATCGGCCACGCCCGCGAAATGGCTCTCGCCTCGAACGTCTCCCTCCACTTCCACATCGCGAGGATCCCGCTGATCGAAGGCGCGCTCGACTGCATCCGCGCCGGCAATATCCCGGGGGGCTTGAAAAATAACCGCGATTTCGCGGAATGCGCAGTCGGCTACGAAGAGGGGATTTCCGAGGATCTCCAGGCAGTTCTCTTCGATCCTCAAACCGCGGGTGGATTGCTTATCGCTGTCGCTCCAGAGAGCACCCCACGCCTCATCCGGGATCTAAAAGCGGCACGCGTACCAGCCGTCGAAATCGGCGAAGTCCTTCTCCAGACGAAGCCACTGATCGCCATCACGGTCTAAGAACTGAGCGTCCACCCCAGCCCGCGTGGGACTGGCAGGCGCCAAAAAATAAGGGGCGGCATTTAGCCGCCCCTATGTTTTGCCCAGGTCCGAGGTCCGACGCCCGCCCTACGCTGGCGCCGGCCGTTCCCCGCCCTTCGCCCTTCCAGGCTGCAAGTCGGGCTTGATCACCTGCTGCACGCCGTCATCCGCCTTGGGTGGCGGAACGATCTTCGGCAGTTCCTGCCCTTCAATGATCATCTTGATCTGCGCCGCATCCAGCACTTCGCGCTCGATCAGCGCATGTGCGATCCGCTCCAGCACATCGCGGTTGGAGGACAAGATATCCTTCGCCGCCCTGTAGCCGTTGCCGACCAGCTTCTGAACTTCGGCGTCGATCTTGACCGCCGTGGCTTCGCTGTAATCGCGATGTTGCGCAATCTCGCGGCCCAGGAAAATCTGCTCTTCCTTCTTGCCGAAGGTCAGCGGCCCCAGATCGCTCATGCCCCACTCGCACACCATTTTGCGCGCCATTTCGGTTGCGCGCTCGATGTCGTTCCCGGCGCCCGTGCTCATCGAGTTGAGGAATATCTCTTCCGCGATGCGCCCGCCCATCAGGATCGCAATCGATGTCTCGAGATAATTCTTGTAGTAGTTGTGCCGGTCGTCGATCGGCAATTGCATGGTGACGCCCAGCGCCATCCCGCGAGGAATGATGGTCACCTTGTGCAAAGGATCCGAATGCGGCAGCATCGCCGCCACCAGCGCATGTCCAGCTTCGTGATACGCCGTGTTCTTCTTCTCTTCGTCGGAGAGAAGCATCGACTTGCGCTCCACGCCCATCAGTACTTTGTCCTTGGCCAGTTCGAAGTCGTACATCAGGACAGCTTTGCGGTTCTGCCGCGCCGCCGCCAGTGCCGCTTCGTTCACCATGTTGGCCAGGTCTGCGCCCGAGAAACCCGGTGTTCCGCGAGCCAGGACGGAAAGATCGACATCGTCCGCCAAAGGAATTTTGCGGGTATGCACGCGCAGAATCTCTTCACGCCCACGCACATCTGGACGGCTCACCACCACTCGCCGGTCAAAACGTCCCGGCCGCAGCAACGCCGGATCAAGCACGTCCGGCCGGTTGGTCGCGGCCATCAGAATCACGCCTTCGTTGGACTCAAATCCGTCCATCTCCACCAGCAACTGGTTCAGCGTCTGCTCGCGCTCGTCGTGACCGCCGCCCAGGCCCGCTCCGCGGTGCCGTCCCACAGCATCAATCTCATCAATAAAAATGATGCAGGGAGCGTTCTTTTTGCCCTGTTCGAACAGGTCGCGCACTCGGCTGGCGCCGACGCCCACAAACATCTCGACAAAATCCGAGCCCGAGATCGAGAAGAACGGAACGTTGGCTTCACCCGCTACCGCTCGCGCCAGCAAAGTCTTGCCCGTTCCCGGAGGTCCAACCAGCAGCACGCCCTTGGGAATGCGTCCGCCCAGCTTCTGGAACTTCTGCGCCTCGCGCAGGAATTCGATAATTTCTTTCAGCTCTTCTTTGGCCTCATCCACGCCTGCCACGTCTTTGAACGTGACCTTCTTCTGCTGCATGGAGAGCAGCCGCGCCCGGCTCTTGCCGAACGACAACGCCTTGTTCCCGCCCGTCTGCATCTGCCGGATCATGAAGAACCACAACGCCGCCAGCAGGATCAAGGGAGCCCATGTTCCCAGCAACTGCAGCGGCCAACTGCCGCTGCTCATGTCGCGGATATTCATGGTGACGCCCTTGTCCCGCAGCATCTTGTAAATGTCGGGATAGTTCACCGGCGCGGTGGTATGAAACGGAGAATTGTCGTTGCGGTACTTGCCCCGCACTTCCATTCCGGTGATGGTGACCTCTTTCACATTTCCCTGGTCGATATCCGACAGGAACTGCGAAAAATTGACTTCCTTTTCTTTCTGCCCTGCGCTTCCAGCCTTCATCACCTGCCAGAGCAGGAAAGCGGAAAGCACGATCACCAACCAGAACACCACCGTCTTGACTGTAGAATTCACCTAAAGACTCCTGAGAAAAAGCACGCTCCAGAATACAGCCGGATAGGGCTGTAGCTTCTGGATTAGATGCCCGGCAGCGGGCTTTGGATTTGACAAGCTGCTAAACCCGTATTCTAACCGTTCTGAGGAAAAAAAGGTTGGCGTTCTCCCAGTGACTTAAGTCATAGGGTTACTTCAACTTGCAGCGCCAACATAGGGCAGGTTTCGGTTGGTTTGTTCCGGCGACCCCAACCCATACCCCACAAGAAAGGCCTCATCCACCAGAAATCCAAAATAGTCCGGCTGCAGCTGCACTCGTCGCGCCGACTGCCGGTCCAGCAATGTAGCCAGCTTCACCGAAGCCGCTCCCCGGGCTTTCAGATCGGTCATCAGAAATTCGGTGGTAATTCCCGAATGCACCAGACCCTCGATCACCAGGACATGCTGGCCGCGGATATCGGATTGGTGGCTGAAGAAAATTTCCAGCACTCCACCCGGCCCATTCGCATTGTCCTCGCGATACCGCGGCTTGATGAACTGGCAGATCACCGGAACCTCCAGCGCCCGCGCCAGATCCGCCATGAAAATAAACCCATTCTCCAGCAGCGCCAGCAGGTGTACTGAACGCCCACGATAGTCGTCTGAAATCTGCCGCCCCATCTCCCGGACCCGTTTCTGAATCTGCTCCGCGGGAATGACGGTGCGAGGCACTTCTTGCTTCACTGTCTCATTCATGCGTTGCCGTACTCCTGAATCGTGCGCTCCTGAAAAACCAGGGCCTGTGTCGCGCCCTCCCGGGGACGCAACCGCATTGGTGCCGGGAAACCGCGCATCCATACAATCTCTTGCCCGCTAACCACCACTGGCCAGAGCTTGCGCTCTCTTCCGGCCAGCTTTCGCTCCTGCAGCAACTCCTTCACCTTCTTTGGAGCCTTGCTGTGCGCGGGCCAAAATCTGTCGCCCGCGCGCCAATTCCGCACGGTCAATTTCTTTGGCAGTAACCCTGGATCGAATGCGTGGTCGGGATTATAACCTGCAAATGCGTCCCCCGGAACGATTGCTGCTTCAAACCATACTCCCGTCTCCAGAACCTGAACCACACCAGGCACCGCCAAGCCGTATGCATAATCGGAAATCGGCTCTTCCTTTCCCCCCGCCTCAAACTGAAATCCTTTTCTTCTGGAGACAGTCCATCCCGCAGGCAACATCGTGGAAGAGCCAGCCGCCAGCCCAAGAATCTCCTCCAGATGCCGGAATTCCAGCCGTAAACCCAGAGATTCAGCGGCGGCTCGAACCACTCTCCTCTGTAAGGCCAGGGGCAAACCATCCAATCTGCTCAGCCTGCCCCGTGGAGAATCCCAGACTTCGCGCAGCACGCGTTCCACTTCCCGCTGCCAGTACTCCTCCTCGGCTCGCGCAATCTCCGCCGTCTCCGCCAGCGCCTCTTTGACCCGCGGATTGAGCGCGCGCACGAGTCGCGGCATAATCCCGTGCCGAACCCGGTTTCGCGCATGCCGCAGGTCCCGGTTACTGGAATCCTCACGCCAGTCCTGCCCAATCTCCGTCAGGAAGGCTTCCAACCGCACTCTTTCAACCGAAAGCAAAGGCCGAACAACTGACAACAGAGAACTGTGAACTGAAAACCGGGGGTCAATAGATTCAGGGTCAATAGATTCAGGGTTAACAAATTCCGGGCCAGACTCAGACTGAGCCAATTGCTGCTGAGGAAGTTTTGAGTAAATCAGTCTGGGGTAAATCCCAGCCATCCCGCGCGTCCCGGCCCCGCGCGCCAACCTGAGCAGGACCGTCTCCGCCTGGTCATCCAGCGTATGCCCAGTTGCGACGCAGTTGAGCCTCTTCTCCGCCATCAGCCGCCGGAAATACTGGTAGCGCAGATCGCGGGCCGCAGCCTCCGTGCTGAAGTGCAGGACTTCGGAATGCTTCGCCACGTCCCCGCGGTCGCAGTGCAGCTCCAGTTCGTGATGCCGGGCCAGTTGCGCGACAAAGCGCTCGTCGGCATCGGATTCCACCCCGCGCAGATTGTGGTTGAAGTGAACGACGGAGAGCACGACGCCGATTTCGTCGCGAAGCTCGAGCAGCAGTCGAAGCAGCGCCACCGAATCGGCTCCGCCCGAGACCGCGACCCCGGCACGATCCCCGGCACGAAGAAACCCCTGCCGCCGGATGTACTCAAGAACGTTCTCAGCCAACTTGCGCACGCCCAATGTTACATCCTGGACAAATCACACCGCCCGGTTTCACCACCACCCGCGTGGGGACAGCCGCCCTCGGCTGTCCTGGTCGAGCGAAGCTCGACCAGCTCAAGGATTCAGCCCGGATAGTCTCTCCACTTCTCGCTCTCGGCCGCCCGTCGAATACTCACATTTCTGCGCTCCGGCAATCTCCGCGTATGTTTTTGGAGAACAAGTCGCTCGGCCGCCCTGCCCAGCAGTCCTAACGGTGCTTCGAACATCAGGACATCCTTCATTAGCGTCCTGCCCTCACTGGTTTCGAAGTAGTGATCATGGCAAAAGCTGCGAAACATTCCCCGTACCATTGAATCCTGAAAGTACTTCGGAAATTCGAGGGCCGTGATGCGGCTGGTATGGGTAACTCTGAAACCGAAGTGCCTTCCGCTCCATGTAACTTCCTGGCCCAATCCGATCAGGCCCGCAGTCACTCCCGCAATGGCACGCTCTCCTGTGCGGTGGGTAGAGGCCGTATGCAAATCCACACTTCGCGACAGGTCGAAGCAGCGTTCAGTTGGGGCCTCGATTACCGTGGTCAACTGGATCCGGATCATGTCTTCAACCCATCATCCGATTCAAATCCGCGTATGAGATCGCTCCTTCAAGGGTTGAGTATGTCCCCGCGCCCTTCAATTCCTCGGCAATGCGCCGCGCCAGGCCCATCGTCGCCCGCATCGCGCCCGAACCCACAGTTACCCGTGCCACCCCGATTTTTTCCAACTCCGCGACCGCAGGCGCGCCCGGCCCAACCAGAATGTTCACTGGACAACCCAAATCCTTCACCAGCCTCGCGATGGTTGCCACATCCTGCAGGCCCGGCACAAACACGCAGTCCGCCCCGGCGTCCCGGTATACCGCTAAACGCTTCAGCGCGGCGTCATAACGCGTCTCGGGCGTTTCAAGCTGTAGCAGGTAAACGTCTGTCCGCGCATTCAGAACCACTAACTCGCGAGCCGTCTCGCGCACCGCCTTCACTCGTTCCACTTGCAGCGTCAAATCGAAAAGCGGCTTCCTGGGATCACCCGTCGCGTCTTCCAGATTCATTCCCACTGCACCGGCCTCGGAGACATCGGTCGCGGTCCGGGCGGTATCTTCCGGGCGGTTTCCATATCCCGCTTCCACATCCGCCGTCACCGGAACCCTGACTGCCGTCGCGATACGTCGCACCACTCCCAGCATTTCGTCGCGCGAGATACGCTGGCCATCGGGAAATCCCAGGGTGAATGCCACCCCGGCACTGGTGGTTGCGAGCGCGCCAAAGCCCGCTTCCTCAAACACGCGCGCACTGGCGACGTCCCAGGCATTCGGCAGGAGAAGAATCCGTCTACCATGATGCATGGCGCGAAACTTCTCAGCCATCGACTTCGTCTTGTCTTTACTCATATCCATATTCGTCAAACAGGCCTCATCTCTGCATTTTAGCCAGCTGTTGTTAGAATGAGAAACAGCGCCAGATGCACTTCACCGAACAATTCGACGTCGTGGTAGTCGGCGCCGGGCACGCCGGATGCGAAGCCGCAATGGCCGCCGCCCGCATGGGTCTGAAGACAGCTCTCTTCACCCTGAACGCCGATCTCATCGCCCAGATGTCGTGCAATCCAGCGATCGGCGGAATCGCCAAGGGACACCTGGTCCGCGAAGTGGACGCGCTCGGCGGAATCATGGGCGAAATCACCGACGCCGTCGGCATCCAGTTCCGCCTGTTGAACACTTCCCGCGGCCCAGCCGTGTGGTCCCCCCGCGCCCAATGTGATAAGCAGGCCTACCGCCAGAAGATGCGCGAGGTTCTGGAATCCCAGCCCAACCTGAAAATCAAGCAGGCGGAAGTGGCCGAAGTAATGGTGGAACAGTCGCTGGCCGTTGGTCGCTGGTCGTTGGCAAATTCCCCGACCGCGAATAGCGATCAGCAGCAGCGAATTGCTGGGAACCGGGAACTATCAACTGAAAACTGGTCTTCCGAGTGCCAGGCCGGCAGCGCACCAGGAGCCAACGACCAGCGACCAACGGCCAGCGACGGCGAGAACCGGCGAGCCATCGGCATCCGCCTGCGCGACGGCCGCACCGTTGGCGCCCAGGCCGTCATCATCACCACCGGTACGTTCCTGAATGGATTGATTCATTGCGGAGAGCAGCAGTACCCGGCAGGACGCTCCGGCGAGCCAGCAGCCGTCCTGCTCGGCGAGAGTCTGAAAGCGACTGGGCCTGCGCGGCTGCCGCCTCAAGACCGGCACGCCGCCGCGACTCGACGGCCGCACCATCGACTGGTCGCGATTCGAGTTGCAACCCGGCGATATTGACCCAACACCATTCAGCTTTCGTACCCGCCGGGTCGCTCATCACGATTCCCAGGTTCCCTGCTACATCGCCTGGACAACGCCTGAAACCCAGCGCATTATTCGCGAAAACGTTCACCGGTCGCCGATGTACAGCGGCCAGATCCATTCCATCGGCCCGCGCTACTGCCCGTCGATCGAAGACAAGATCGTCAAGTTTCCCGACAAGATCACCCACCAGCTCTTTCTCGAGCCGGAAGGCCTGAACACCCACGAGATCTACGTTAATGGGATGAGCACATCGTTGCCGGTGGAAGTTCAGGTCGAGATTCTGAAGTCGATCCCCGGCCTGGAAAACGCTGACATGCTGCGGCCGGGCTACGCCATCGAATACGATTCCATCGACCCAACCGAACTCGAACGCACGCTGGAAACCAAGAAAATCGCCAACCTGTTTCTGGCTGGCCAGATCAATGGCACCAGCGGCTACGAAGAAGCAGCTTGTCAGGGCCTGATGGCCGGCATCAACGCGGCGCTGAAAATAAGGAACGACGCGCCCCTCGTCCTCGATCGCACCGAGGCCTACACCGCGATTCTCATCGATGACCTGATTTCCAAAGGCACCAATGAGCCGTATCGCATGTTCACCTCGCGCGCCGAATTTCGCCTCCACCTGCGCATCGACAACGCCGACCGCCGCCTTACTCCGCACGGCCGTCGCGTCGGCCTGATCTCCGACGCCGCCTGGTCGGATTTCCAGGCCAGGCAGGACCGCTACGGATCGATGAAGCGGTTCCTGGAGCGAACCAGGCTCACCACGGCCATGCTGGAAAAAATGGGAGACCGCGTGGAGACAGCAGCCAGCGACCGAGAAGACCGAACGGCGACAACGACTGCCTTTCAGCCATAGGCCAAAGCCTCGCCCAACTCCTGAAGCGGCCTGAAATCAAAATCGAACACCTGCTCCCAATCCTCCGCGAATCAACCCCGGAGTTTTTCGAAGCAGAGGAAATCCGTGAAAATCCGTCCGTGACTAAAATCTCTTCGTCAACCCGCAACGACCTCAAAGCCATCGAAACCGAAATCAAATACGAAGGCTATCTCCTGCAACAGCAGCGAGCCATCGAACGCCTGAAAAAGGCCGAGCAGCACACCATCCCGCAATGGTTCGACTATGGCTCTGTCAGCGGACTCTCCCGTGAAATGCAGGAGATACTCATCAAGATTCGTCCCCGCACTCTGGGCCACGCCTCGCGAATCCCCGGCGTCACCCCCGCCGCAGTGTCGCTCGTCCACGTCTTCATAGAAATCCAAACAAAACGCCGCGACCAGGCTACTGCCATCTAATAAAATCCCGCCACTTCCGCGACTGTGGAATCCAGGCATTTTGGATGTAGATGTCAGGTCCGGAGGGACCAGTGATAGCAGCCCGCCAGTTCAGTGGCGGGTTCCCTGCGAGGAGAGACACGCGTGAATCCGAGCCGCTGCCGGTCACATCCGGCGTTCACCCATACTCTTCGGCTTCCCTGACGAAACAATTTTCCACCGAATCCTCTGTGGTTAAATCTAAACATCCATGGTTTCTTTTACCCAAATCGAAAGCCCCGTTGGCCCGCTTCTTTTGGCCGCCGACGAAACCGGGCTGCGCAACATCGACTTTGTGAATGGAAGGCGCACGGCTCGCCCCGATCCCACATGGCATGAAGATCCCGCCCGTCTGCAGGAACCCGCACGCCAGTTGCGCGCTTACTTTGCCGGAGACCTGGAGGCGTTTGATCTTCCACTGTCCCCTTCGGGCACAACGTTTCAGCTCGCCGTATGGGGCAAACTTTGCGAGATCCCCTACGGAGAAACTATCTCCTACGGCGAACTCGCCCGCCGCATCGACAGTCCCAACGCGTCGCGCGCCGTCGGACTGGCCAACGGCTCAAACCCGATTCCCATAATCATCCCCTGCCATCGCGTCATCGGCAGCAACGGAAAGCTGACTGGCTACGGAGGCGGATTGCCCATCAAAGAAAAGCTGTTAGCCCTGGAACGCCGCCAACTTCGCCTGCTGTAAGATTCCCTTTCGTAAACCTTGGCGTCCCTGGTGGTTCAAGCTTTTAGCGTGTACCACCGGACTGCTTCAGTTACCATAGAGATAGAAAATCCGCATCTAATAAACACATATGACCAACCACCTGATTCTTGCCATCGCTCTCTCGCTGGTCGCATCCCTGGCCTCAGCCCAAAACGTCGACCCCGCCCTAAGGCCGCCGAAGGGCGCGCAGGTAGCGCTGGTAGTGTTTGAAGATCTGCAATGCCCCGACTGCCGCCGCGCCGCGCCGCTGGTTGAAGAGGCCGCCAGGACCTACAAGATTCCGGTCGTCCGCCACGACTTCCCGCTTCCCATGCACAACTGGTCATATGACGCCGCCCTCATCGCGCGCTATTTCGATACCCACTCCAAGCAACTCGGCAATGACTTCCGCGACTACATCTTTCAGCATCAGCCCGAGATCACGCCACCGACTCTTCGCTCCTTCGCGGAAAAGTTCGCCGCCGATCACAAAGTGGATCTACCCTTCGCGGTGGACCCGCAAGGCAAACTAGCCGACGGAATCAATCAGGACAAGAATCTGGGCCAGCGCGTCGGCATCAATCACACCCCGACCATTTATGTAGTCAGCAACAAGACCCAGGGCAAGCCCTTCGTCGAAGTCGTAGACCGCTCCCAACTCTTCCAGCTGATCGACGCCATGAAAGCCGAGTAGTTAAGGATGAAGAACGAAAATGAAAAAAGATTTAGAGATTAAAAAGAGAAAAAAAAGTAAAGAAGGAAGTTAAGAAGAAGTGACCAGCGCGGGATTCTAATCCGTGCAAATCCGCGAAAATCCGTGGCCCGGAAATTGATCCGGCAGACCTAGCCCACCTGCCAAACCGTATCCAACAACGATCCGTCTACCCACTTCACCACCGCCACCGGATTCTCTCCCAGCTTCGGCCGCGCCGGCGTGCCTCCACAGATCCTTTCCACTTCGGCCTTGATGTCCTGAATCGGCCGGATCGGCAATGCCGATCCCTTCACCGCATCCATCAAATCCTGACGCCGCGGATTAATAGCAATCCCGCGCTCCGTCACTACCACGTCGATTAATTCTCCGGGCCCGGTCAGCGTCGTCACTTGATCCACAATCACCGGAATCCGATCGCGGAACGAAGGCACCGCTAGAATCGTGCATCCCGCGTCCAGACAATTCTGCCAGCCGCCAATCCCATGCAGCAGCCGCCCGTCCGAATGCGTCACCACGTTTCCGCTGAAGTTCACGTCAACCTCGGTCGCGCCCAGAACCACTGCGTCGATCATTGACGCGAACGAACCCTTGCCGTGATAGTTGTAGGAAGTAAACGGCGAGGTCGCCACGTGCCGGGGATCGCTCGCAATGCTCTTTACCGCATCCAGGTCAAACGTCTGCCCGTCGAGAATGTAGTCGGTCAATCCTTCCTGCAACAATTCCACCAGATATTTGGTTGATCCGCCGCGCACAAACCGCGCCTTGACGCCGGCTTCTTTCATCATGCGGCGCAAATAATCCACAAAGGCCAGCGCAATTCCACCCGCCCCGGCTTGAAACGAAAATCCGTTGCGCATGATCCCGGCATCGCGCAGAAACCGCGCCACATATTCAGCCACCTTCAACCGGTCGGGCGATCGTGTGATCTGCGTCGTACCCGAAACAATCTTTGCGGGATCGCCGATCGACTCTGTTTCCACAACAAAATCCACGTTGTTGCCCTGAATCTGCCAGGGCACGCAGGGGAACGGCACCAGGTTGTCGGTTACCACAATCACCTGATCCGCATAGACAGAATCGGCCAAGGCAAATCCCAGCGATCCACACGCTGACTTGCCATGCGAGCCGTCGGCATCGCCAAACGCGTCGGCTGTGGGCGCGGCGATCACCGCAATATCAATGTGGACTTCGCCATCCTGAATCGCCTGCCAGCGTCCTCCATGCGACCGCAGGACGCCCATGCCGCGCATCTTCCCCTGCGTGCAGTAATCCCCCAATGGACCGTTCATCGACCCTTCGATGTGATGAATGACTCCCGACTGCATCAGGTCAATCGCACTTTTCTGCGAAGGAAAAGACGCGCTGGGAAACCACAGGAGATCCCTGACGCCGATCCGCGCCGCTGCTTCCAGCATCATCAACGCCACTCGATCGCCATCCCGCAAGTGGTGATGGTTCGACAACACCATGCCATCTCGCAGCCCGCACTTGCGCAGGGCTGTCTCCAGATCCGGGACGCGTTTGTCGCCGCCATCCGGGTAGTCTTTGCTCGACCGCACCGGAGGCGCAGCCTTCCGCCCCCGCGGCTGATACTTTCCCATCCCGAGGTAAGGGATCGCCGGCTTGCCGTTCACCATCCCCGGCACCATACGCCCCGCGGCGTTTTGTATCATTTCAACGCGATCAGTCATCGTGAACCATCAAGGGGACATTATCACAAGAGTTGCGAAAGCAGCCGCGTGTACCGGGCCGCGTACGCCGGTGATAAACTAGCCGACGCTAAGTAATAAACAGGAGCAAAGCAAAAATATGCCCGACGCCAAAGTTCTCTCCAACCAGAAAACGATTCTGGCCAACCAGTCCACAATCGTAAAAAACCAGAAAAGAATTCTGGCGAACCAGCACACCATCGTCAGAAATCAAAAGCTGATCTTCGCCAACCAGGGCGTAATCAGGAAGAACCAATCCGCCCTGACAGAAATCCTGCAAAACCAGAAGGAAATCCTGGCCGTCGTAAAGAAGTAGCGCCCGTGTGGAGGCGGGCGGCTCGCCCGCGTTTGGCCCAACTTAAAGATCCGGCAATCCAATCCTCATTCAGAAAAGGGTTCCGCCCTGCGGCTTCCGCCGCGGGCCTCGCACCTTTTTCTCCCGTCCTCTGAGCAAGTGCGCAGGCCTTCGTTGGGAGTCCGTAAATTCGTTACAGTTACACTTTCAATTCGCATGATTCTCTACGCTCCGAAAATCGGCATAGGGGGAGTGGTCACCCACTCTCCCCTGCCACACCACCGTACATGCGGGTCCGCATACGGCGGTTCAGTTCGGTTGAGCTAAAGCACATCCAGCAAGCGCGGAAGACCGAGCGCGTCGAAGTAAGCAATCGGAAACGCGGAGGACAGTGCCGGGCTGTTGGCCATACGCCATGGGCCATGGGAACTGCCGGCGGTTTGGGCCGCAAGGTCAGTGCCGAGGTTCCGTTGGCGCAGCTTTGCAAACCGCACCTTGCTACGCTTCCATTGCTTCCAGATCACGGATCGCAACCTGCGTCGCATCCATGCCTCCAGCTGTCGCAGTACCGAGGGCGTCTGGCTGAAGCCGAAGTAACTCTTCCACCCACGTAAATAGGAGGCGAGTTGCCTTGGTCATCTGTTCCAGACTGATGCCCCGCGTCCGTCGCGTCAGTTCCCGTACTCTTTGCTTGCAGCGGAGCAGAGCCTTGGGCGCGATGCGCCGTTTCGGTTCGCTCCCGCCGGTAAAGCTGAAGCCCAGGAACTTGCGCTCCTGCGGTCGTGCCACCGCGCTCTTCGCCTCGTTGACCTGAAGCTTGAGTCGTCGCCGGAGGAAACTCGTCACGTTTTGCATGACTCGTTTCCCCGCCCGTTCGCTCGCCACGTAGATATTGCAATCATCCGCGTAGCGCACGAAGCGGTGCTGGCGCCGCTCCAGTTCTCGGTCGAGTTCGTCGAGCACGAGATTCGACAGCAGCGGAGACAAGGGCCCTCCTTGCGGAGTGCCTTCCTCCACCGGACTCACCAGCCCGTTCTCCATCACGCCCGACTCCAGGAATGGCTCGTATCAGCTTGAGCATCCTCTTGTCGCTCACCCGCCGCGCGATCGCCGCCATCAGCTTGTCGTGGTTCACTCGATCAAAAAACTTTTCCAGATCGAGATCCACCACCCAGCGGTTGCCCTCGGCGATATACTGCTGCGCCTTGGCCACCGCCTGATGCGCCGAGCGTTGCGGACGAAATCCGTGACTGTGTTCGGAGAACGTCGGGTCCCATCTGCGTTGCAGCACCTGCATCACCGCCTGCTGGATCAACCGATCCAGCACCGTCGGGATGCCCAGCTTGCGCATCCCTCCGTCCGGCTTCGCGATCTCTACTCGTCTCACCGGTTGCGGTTGATAGGTCCCACTCAACAGTTGTTCCCGAATGCCTGGCCAGTGCTGCTTCAGGTAGCCGGGCAGTTCCGTCGACTCTCATGCCGTCGATTCCCGGACTACCCTTATTGGCCTTCACTCGTCGTAAAGCCTGCTGGCAGTTTTCCCGCCCGCAGACCTCTTCCATCAGTTGCTCTTCTCCTAGCCGGACTTTCGGTTTCGCATTTCGCCGTGAACGATTCGGTCCCTTCCCGCAGAGCCTTTGGAGCTTCACTCCTCCCCTCCTCGGTAAAGGCCAGCGCCATCTGTAGCTGGTTTTTCTGCCGCTTGTCGTTCATCGAGTCCTGCGTCCTACTCGCCGCTCCTTACTGTTTGGGCCTTCGACCTTGCGGCCTACTATGCCCGCTGCTGACTCCCGCCCCACGGTCAAGAATGAATTGCTCCATCCTCAGTCACGACTCCGTGACATGCGGCGGGTCTCCCGAAGTAAGTTCGACCGCCTTCGACGCGCAACCGCCGGATTTACCACCAGTGTGCTTGGTGGACATGGGCTTCGCTGTCCTTTGCCAGCTCGCCCCACACCGTAGGCCTCTTCATCCGGTTCTTGTTCATCGGCTCGCGCCTTTGATCCACGCTTCTTTCAGACCCCGCCTCGCGACGACGCCCTTGCGCTTCTCTAGCCCTTCACCTCCACCAGGTTGGGCAGGGGACTTTCACCCCCAAGCTGTCGAACATGTTCGGCACACATAGAAAAGGGGCCACGGCTCGTGCCGTGCCCCCCTCACAGTACGTCTATTCAGTTTTAGTTCGATCTCAACGTCTTGCACTGTATTGAGATAGGATCGCCCCCTTACACCAGACTGCTCATGCCTTGGTGTCGGCTCAGTCTCGCGCTGCAGACCGGACTCAAGATCTACCTCGGCGATAATGTTGTCTACGCAACCAGCAGGAGGGTAATTTTCCCTGGCATGCCACTCGCCGGGGCGGCCGCGACCTGAGTTAGATCATCTACACGCACGCATCGCCATTGCCCACCCGGCCGCAACCCCGGCTTGCTCCCTCCCGCAAATTGAAAACAGAACGCGTTCAGACTGCCATTCTTAGTCCCGATGACGTGCGGGCACATTATTCGTTCGCAGCCCTGATGCATAGCTGTGACTACCAGCTTCTGCTGGATGGCACTGTGAGGACACCTGCCCCTGCGTAAAACCGGTCTAGCTGCACCCGCTCGTACTCCCGCAACTCCCGCACCGGTAACAGCTTCCATTGCGGGTCATGATGGATCCGCAGAAGCTGCAGGTCGGGGCGTCGCCCAGGTCGATGAGTCCGGCGAGAGCGTCGGCGGCGTGAACTGAACGGGGCGTTGGACTTCGGACTTCAGACCTCTGGTCCGAAACCGGCGAGCTGGTGGCTTCGCCCACGGCTTCAGAGTGCGATGCGGCGCCTGGCGTCCGCAGGCGGAGGTTTTCGAACAGCATGCCCTGCTGGCCGGTAAGGAAGCGCAACTGCAGCCAGCGGAAGATATAGTCCATGATCGACTTGGCGAAGCCGATGTCCGGATTGTTGGTCCAGCCGCTGGGCTCGAAGCGGGTGTGGGCAAACTTTTCGCAGAACAGTTTCAGAGGCACGCCGTGTTGCAGAGCGATGGAGACGGCCAGAGCGAAGCTGTCCATCAGGCCGCTGACCGTGGAGCCTTCCTTGGCCATGGTGATGAAGAGCTCGCCGGGTTCACCGTTGGGATAAAGCCCGACGGTGATGTAGCCCTCGTGTCCGCCGATGTTGAATTTGTGGGTGATGGAAGCGCGCTCCTCTTGCAGCTTGTTGCGGTGGGCGCGCGGCGGAGCGTTGAGATTTTCTTCCTCGAGGTGCGAGGCGGCGGCCACGGCGGCAGCGGCATCGCCCTTCTTGGAGAGCGCAGTGGTGGTGCCGGACGCGCTCAGCGGTTGCGACTTCTTGCATCCATCACGGTAAACGGCCACAGCCTTCAACCCCAGTTTCCATGCCTGGAGATAGCACTCCATGATGTCCTCGACGGAGGCATTCTCCGGCAGGTTCACGGTCTTGGATATCGCGCCGGAAATAAAAGGTTGCGCCGCCGCCATCATTTTCAGATGGCCCATGTAGTGGATGGAGCGCGTCCCCTTGGCGGGCTTGAAGGAGCAGTCGAAGACCGCAAGGTGCTCGTCCCTGATATCGGGCGCGCCTTCGATGGTGCCGGTGGCGTCGATGTAGCTGACGATCTTGTCGGCTTCGTCGTGATCGTAGCCCAGCTTGAAGAGCGCAGTGGGGACCGTATTGTTCACGATCTTGATCATGCCGCCGCCGACCAGCTTCTTGTACTTCACCAGAGCCAGGTCGGGCTCGATGCCGGTAGTGTCGCAATCCATCATGAAGCCGATTGTGCCTGTGGGAGCCAGGACTGTGACCTGCGAGTTACGGTAGCCGTGCTTTTCGCCGTGGGCGAGAGCTTCGTCCCAGCAGTCTTTGCTGGATTCGTAGAGATTCGTCGGGACATTTGTCTTGTTGATGTTGTTGACGCTGGCGCGGTGCATGCGGATAACGTCGAGGAACGGCTCGCGGTTGATGTACCAGCCGGGGCAGGCTCCTCCGGGCATGGTTTTGAGGCCTGCCGAGCTTTGCTCGGCCTGCACGAGCGGGACGCTCGCGCCTACATTTGCGCCCAGGTTCGTCTCGGCCAGGCCTCGCTGGGTCGGTTCGGTGGCTGGAACTAACGCGGGGCATAACTCGGCGATGCGGGAGGATTGAAGATACGCTTCGCCGCACATGATTGCTGTGACGCAGGCGGCGTAGTCGCGTCCGGCGTCGGAGTCGTAGGGGAGGCCGGCGGCCATCAGTAACGCGCCCAGATTGGCATAGCCCAGGCCCAGCGGACGGTAGTCGTGCGAATTTTTGGCGATCATTTCCGTCGGGTAGCCGGCGTTGTCGACCAGAATCTCCTGCGCGGTGATCAGCACATCGACGGAGTGGCGATAGGCTTCCACGTCAAACGTACCGTTGGGCGCGAACTTCAGCAGGTTCAGGCTGGCCAGGTTGCAGGCGGAATCGTCCAGGAACATGTATTCCGAGCACGGATTGCTGGCATTGATGCGGGCCGTGTTCTTCGAAGTGTGCCAGCGATTGACCGTGGTGTCGTACTGCATGCCGGGATCGCCGCAGCGCCAGGTGGCGTCGGAAATCTTGTAGAGCAGGTCTTTCGCCTTGAAACTCTCCATGGGGCGTCCGTCGCGGACGGCGCGGGTGGTAAAACCGTTTTCGCGCATGACGGAGTACATGAAGTCATCGGTCACGCGGACGGAGTTATTGGCGTTCTGGAAGAAGATGGACGAGTAGGCATCGGAATCGGGAGAAGACCCGTCGTATCCCGACGCGATCAGGGCGTGTGCCTTGGCTTCTTCTTTGGACTTGCACTCGATGAAGTCAACGATATCGGGATGGTCGATATTGAGGATGACCATCTTGGCGGCGCGGCGAGTCTTGCCCCCCGATTTGATGACGCCGGCGAAGGCATCAAAACCTTTCATAAAGCTGAGCGGACCGCTGGCGGTGCCTCCGCCACTGAGGCCTTCAGTGGAAGAACGCAGGGACGAGAGATTGGTGCCAGTGCCCGATCCCCACTTGAAGAGCATACCTTCGGTCTTGGCCAGGGTCAGGATGGAATCGAGCGAGTCCTTTACCGAGTTGATGAAGCAGGCCGAGCATTGCGGCGTCTTGTAGCCGGTGACGCCGAACTCGACGCGGGCGCTGGCCGGGTTCCAGTGCCAGTTCTGGGCGTCGGAATCGGGCTCGATGCGGTCGCATCCTACGTTGAACCACACCGGCGAATTGAAGGCGGCGTACTGGCGCAGAAGGATGTGCGACAGCTCGTCGTGAAAAGTTGCGCCGTCGTCTGGCGTCTTGAAATAGCCTTGCGACAAACCCCAGTCGCGAATAGTTTCGGCAACGCGAGTCACCAGGGCGCGCACGCCGCTTTCGCGCTCGGGGGTGCCGAGGGTTCCATGCAGATACTTACTGGCCACAATATTGGTGGCGGTCACCGACCAATCCTTGGGAACTTCGACATCTTTCTGCTCGAAGATAGCGTTGCCCTTGGCGTCCGTGATCAAGGCGGTGCGCTTTTCCCATTCGATTTCGTCGTAAGGGGAAATGCCAGCCTTGGTGAAAAAGCGATGGAAGGAGAGGCCTGAGGCCTTTTTGCTGGCCGTGGCTGCATTCACCGCAGTCGCGCTGGGAACGGCGGTGGTCTCGGGGGCGGGGGCTCCTTTTTCTTTTACATCAGCCATTTCTGATTCTTCTTTCCTTATGGATTCTTTGCTCGATCCTTGTTTTAATTCCTTATTTCCTTACTCTTCTTCAGTTTCAGTATCACCTAGACCGAATCGTTCTTAGAACCTGTTCTTAGTTTTCAGTTCTCTGTTCCCAGTTTGGGTTCCGAGAACACAGGGGCTCAAATTTCCTACCTCGACGAAAGGGATTACCAGCTCTCTGATCGAGGCGTTTTCCACAGATTGACTTGTCAACTGTCGTCGCTCCCCCGGGGAGAGTTCAACAGACCGCATTAACGCAAGGACGAGGGAGCGGTCACCGCACCAGCAAACCCGTTCAAAGAACGGGGATTCAGCTCTTACCAGGACTGCACCGGGTCACCTCAACCTCGATGCTCGTTCTGTATTTTCTTTTACTTACAAGGCTTCAGGATGCGCTCGTCTTGGAGGCTCCGAAAGCTCTATGGGATGCAAACAGTACGCCCGTATGTTGGGGCTGTCAAGAGGGTATCCCTATATATTGTATCTCGATCTTAACAAGTGGGATGCTGCCCCCTTCCCGAACTTTTCCACAGTAATCGTTTCATGAAAGCTGTGACGCTATATTCATAGAAAATCCGGGCGACACAACGAGAATCCTGAGCCGGGTCAGGCCGGCATCTCGGCCCTTCCTGAAGTGCGGCGCTTGAGATCCGAAATTGAGAAATCGCGCCGGCTTAGCACGGGCCACTTCTCGACGCCGGAGTCCATGGCGACGTACACGTCCTCGAAAATTTCGCGCGGCGCGATTCGTTGTGTGCCGTCCGAGGATTCAACCAGATAGTCGCCGCTTTGACCGCGATGCTCACGACCCAGCGCATCACGAAACTGCAATGGATCTGTAAGTTGCCGGGCGCGGATGAGAAATCGCGTCCGATAGACCCGCCACTCGCCTTCTACGTTCCTCACTTTGTTTCCACCCTTGGGAAATTTTCGGGATTACTTCCCTGTCTGCTATGCAGTTTTTCGCTGGCTGGAATTTTTCCTGAAGGTGAGAAGAATCTACGCGCGATAAGCGACGCGGTCAATCCCGAATTTTGGTGCAACTGCGGAATTTTTCATCGAACAGTTTTGAGCCGCCGCGAAACAAAGAAACGCTGAGACATGCCGCTGCGGCGGCGACTGGAGCGAATGCGGCTCGCCGCAGGTGAGGCCGCAAGAAATTCGGTGCTGGAATTTCCACAAGTCCGCACAGGCGAACTTTTCATTTCCCGCCGCCGCCCTGAATGCATCCGACTGCGCGGCGAGTCGCCCGCGGCCACACCATCAACTTCCATACGATCGACCTCCGTGCGATCGACTTCTTGTTCATGGTGGCCTTACGTCGTACACTCCCTTTCGCTTCTTCGAGGCTGCACTCTCATGCAGGATGATGCCAATCACGCTGGACGCGGAGATTTTCCTGCAACGCGCTGGTCAGTGATCCTGGCCGCTCGCAGTGAACAGCCGGACGAGCGTCGCCGGGCGCTTGGAGTTCTTATCGCCGCGTACTGGAAGCCGGTTTACAAATACGTCCGGTTGCGCTGGGGGAAGGACAGCGAGGAAGCCAAGGACCTGACGCAGGATTTCTTCTCCCGCCTTCTGGAGAAGGATTACCTTGCCAGGTACGATCCTCAAAAAGCCCGGTTACGGACATTCCTGCGGGTTTGTGTGGACCGTCTGATCGTCAATGAAGACAGAGCATCGCGGCGCCTGAAACGTGGCGGGGACCTGGAGTTTTATCCGCTGGATTTCGAATCCGCCGAGGGCGAACTGCGCCACATCGAGATTCCATCGCCTGACGGGATCGAAGATTTCTTTGAGTGTGAGTGGGCACGCACTGTTTTTACCCTTTCTCTGGAACGGCTGAAGCAGGAGTGCGACCAGCGCGGCAAGGAAGTTCACTTTCGGCTGCTTGAGCTCTATGACATCGAAGAGGCCGGCAAAGAACTCACGTACGAGCAGGTGGCGCAGCAGTTTGGAGTGAAGGGTTCGGACGTTACCAATTATCTCGCTTATGCTCGGCGCGAGTTTCGCCGCATTGTTCTGGAACAGCTACGCGAGATGACGGGAAACGAAGAAGAGTTTCGTCAGGAGGCGCAGAGTTTGTTGGGGATCAAGAGGTGGTAGCGAAAATGCAGAATGTAGATTGCAGAATGTAGATTGCAGAATGCAGAATTTCAGAATCGCAGGGCAGGATTGCAGGATGAACGACGCAGTATGAGATGGCTTTCCGATGCCGCGCTCGACCGGCTACGCGCAGCCGCTGACTCGCCTGACCTCAGCGGCACACGTTATGAATTGGTGGACAAACTCGGCGAGGGTGGGATGGGAGGAGTCTATCGGGTTGCGGACAGTGAACTCGGCCGCCAGGTGGCGCTCAAGGCGATCCGGGTTGTGGATTCCAGCGGCGAATTTGCAGCCCGGCTGCTGCGTGAGGCGAGATTCATCGCCGAGCTTGAGCATCCTGGAATTGTCCCGGTGCACGATGTGGGCACGTTGCCTGACGGACGCGTCTTTTACACGATGAAACTGGTACAAGGGCGGCGACTGGATCAGTACACCCTGGAGGCTGGTGGCATCCCAGAAAGGCTGCGGACATTTCAGAAGATTTGTGAAGCCGTCTCTTTCGCGCATGCCCATAATGTACTGCATCGGGATTTGAAGCCTCAGAACATCATGGTAGGCACATTTGGAGAAGTCCTGGTGATGGACTGGGGCCTCGCCAGGGTCTTAAGCGGGGAAGCTCCCGTGATTATGGACGCGGAGAAACAGACAGCCGGCTTCCAACCAAAGGCAAAGCCCGATGCAAGCAGCGACGTTCCCGATACCGCACATGGCGTGGTCCTGGGCACCCCCGGCTATATGGCGCCAGAGCAGGCCCGCGGCGACCGGGCAGCAATCGGTCTACGCACCGACGTTTATGCGCTGGGGGCTGTGCTGGATTTTCTTCTTCGCAGTGGAGGCCATAGACCAAAAGCGCTGGCCGCGATTTCCCGGAAAGCCACGGCGGAGGATATGGAGCTGCGCTACAGCTCGGTGGAAGACCTGCGGAACGACATTTCACATTATCTTGACGGCATGCCTGTCAGCGCCTATCCCGAAGGAGCTCTCACGCGGGCGTGGCGATGGGCAGGCAGAAATCGGGCGTGGATCTTATTGATCCTGGCCTATTTGGTGATGCGGGCGGTGTTTATATTGTGGCGGGGGCGGTAGAGCGGGCGATTGCAGATTGCTGATTGCAGATTTCAGAATGAAGAATGAGGATTGAAGAGTGAGAAAGAGTGAAGTTGAAGACTTTAAACTCTTCGCGCTGGGCTCTTAAATCTGCAATATGAAATCTACAATCTGAAATCTCGAATTTCATTGATTAAAGGATTTTCCGGCCGTGTTGAATAGCTAGAGTAGCGGGCGGCTGCCTGCGACGAGGAGAAGATTATGAGCAAAGTGATTCTGGGGCTGCTGGTGGGAGGACTTCTGGGAATTTTCGATGGGCTGACTGCCTGGTTCACGCCCGACGTGCGGGCGCAACTGCTGGGGATCGTGATCGGGTCAACGATCAAGGGTTTGATCGCGGGAGTTCTCATCGGATACTTTGCCAAGAAAGTGAACTCCCTGCCATTGGGAATCGTTTTCGGGCTTGGGATCGGATTGTTGCTCGCATTTGCTGTAGCGGCGATTCCGAATCCGGAGAACAAGCACTACTACTTTGAAATCATGCTTCCGGGCGGAATTGTGGGGATGATTGTCGGGTATGCCACGCAGCGTTTTGGTGCGGGAGCCCAGATGGTCAGCCGATAGGTCCCTGCCCTGGGAGCACGAGCGGGACGCTCGCGCCCACATGGAAGGCAGTTTGGTAGAGTGGCGGCATGGCAAATGACCGGGAAAAAGAAGCAGCGGCTCGCGCCAGCGTGAAACTGGTGCGCGATGGCGACATCGTCGGACTGGGTACGGGTTCGACGGCGGCTTACGCGGTTCGTTTTCTCGGAGAACGGGTTCACGCCGGATTGAAGATTCGAGGCATACCAACCTCGATTCACACCCAGGAGATGGCCACCAGCCTGGGGATTCCGCTAACCACGCTGGATGAGTTTCAGACAATCGATGTCACCATCGATGGCGCCGATGAACTAGATCCCGAGCTTCGATTGATCAAAGGTGGAGGCGGGGCTTTGCTGCGAGAAAAAATCGTGGCTTCGGCGAGCAGGAAACTTGTGATCATCGCTGATTCTTCGAAACAAGTTCCGACGCTGGGAAGGTTTCCGGTGCCGGTGGAGATCATCAAGTTCGCGGAGACCCTGGTCGCTAAGAAAATCACTGCACTCGGAGCCGCGGTTACGGTTCGGGGAGCAGCGTCGGGGAAGCCATTCCTCACGGACGAAGGCAATCACATTCTGGACTGTAACTTCGGGCAGATTGCCGATCCGCCGGCGCTGGCACGACAACTGGAGAGTATGCCTGGGGTGGTGGAACATGGGTTGTTTATAGGAATGGCTGCGATCGCTTTGATCGGCAAGGGTGATGACGTGGTTGAGATGCGCGCCTTGAAACCTTAAGCGTCGGATTTATTGTTATTAAATCAGTCCTTCGTTCTTAGTTCCCGGTTCTCAGTTATTTTGCGATTTCCCGTAGCGCCTCCAGGAGGCGTGTAACTTCCTCGGCGGTGTTGTAGTGGGCCAGGCCGATGCGCAGGAAGCCGCCGTCTTTTTCAACGTCGAGGCGTTCGGTGAGATTCAGGGCGTAGTAGTTACCGTCCCAGGTGAAGAAGCCGCGGTCGCCGAGCCTGGTGGCGAGCTGGAGCGGCGTGTGGCCAGCGATGCGCACTGCAAATGTAGGGCAGCGGCGGTCGAGCTTTGCCGGGTCGGCGATACCGTAAAGCTTAAGCCCGGGAATTTCCAGCAAGCCGCGAATCATGGTTGCGGCCATGCGGACCTCGTGCTGCTGTATGGCGCGATAAGCGGCCAGGATCGCAGCGCGCCGACTAACTGCTGAAGAGTCTACGTGACGGCCCAGCGCGGCGAGATACTCCACGCACGCCGCGATTCCAGCAATGCATTCATGATTCAGCGTACCCCACTCCCAGCAGCTGGGAATGGCATTGGTGTTGGCGCGGACTTTGTATGGGCGCAGGCGCTGCAGGTGTTCGCGTTTGCCATAGAGAACACCCATGTGAGGTCCAAAAAACTTGTAGGTGGAGCAGGCCAGGAAATCGCAATCCAGAGCACGGACGTCAATGGGCCCGTGCGGTGCGTAGTGGACCGCGTCGATGTAGGCGAGGGCTCCTTTTTGATGAGCCAGTTGGACGATTTTTCTTACATCGTTGATGGTGCCCACGGCGTTGGAGGCGTAACCGACGGCCAGGACTCTGGTCCGGCTGCTGATTTTTGCCGCGAGGTCGGAGAGATTGAGAGTGCAGTCGTCTTCATTGATCTCGGCGAAACGGATGGTCACACCGCGCTCCTCGAGCGCACGCCAGGGCGAGACGTTGGCGTCGTGGTCAAGGTGAGTGAGCAGAATCTCGTCGCCGGGGCCGAGGTCACGGCCGATGGCGCGACTCATGGCGAAGGTCAGCGTGGTCATGTTGGGCCCGAAGACGACCTCATCCTTGTCGCAACCGAGGAAATCCGACATGGCGGCGCGGGCTTCGGCGAGAACAGCGTCGGTGCGGCGACTGGTGGCATAGGCGCCGCAAGTGTTGGCATTCGATTGCGCCAGGTAATCGGCAATGGCGTCGATGACGCGCTGCGGTATCTGAGTGCCGCCCGGGCCATCAAGGAAAACGGCGGGTTGGCCGTTAACAGCCTGGGCCAACGCGGGGAATTGGGAGCGAACCCAGGTCAGGTCGAGGGTGGTGAATTCGGCTTGTGCGGTCGGCATGCGAGATCCTGGAGTTCGTGAGATGTGTTTCCCGAGACAAAGGGACGTTGCCCTCAGCCCATCATTACCTCTTGGCCCAGAAGCCAGCCATCAAACTGAGCTCAACCATCAAACCAAGCTCAACCATCAACCCATCATGGTTGTGTGTTCGGGCTGAATCTTGTAGATCACGCGAGTTTCTGATGGTTGGCGGTAGGGATATTTGTCGACGCCGAGATACTTCTTGGCCATCTTGTCGATGTGGTCGTCGGCGCCCTGCTCGGTGATTTCCACGACGCGGCCGCGGATTTCAAGGTAGCGATAGGGATTGTCGGGATCGACGATTGCCAGAGCGACGCGCGGGTCGCGACGAACATTGCGATCTTTCTGCCGGCCCTTGGCAGAATTGAACAAGACATAGTCGCCTTCCAGATCACACCACACGGGAGTGACTTGTGGCTGGCCGTCAGGCATCAGAGTGCCGAGGCTGGCGAAGGCACGCTTGTTGAACAGATCGCGATATTTGTCGGGGATGGCTGAGGACATGAGTCCCTCCTGGGGTTGGGCTGGAACTTTTCCGCCTGGGAGATTATAGACGCTTCGGGCGATCGGAGGACCACCAGTGGGTTTGGTTTAGAATAAAGCCCTTTAATTGCGAGTCTTATGAGACTGCCGATAAAGATGGACGATTCCCGGCGCAATTCCCACGCGCGACTGATGCACGCGGCGCTTTCACTGTTCGCGGCGATTGCGCTGGCCGTCGCGGGTTCGGCTTACGACGCGTATGCGCAGGATCTTCAGGCCAAAGCGCCGCCGACGGTGGTATTCATGACTGACTTTGGCGTGGTGGACGATTCCGTGGCGCTTTGCAAGGGAGTGATGTATTCCATCGCTCCGGAATTGCGAGTGGTGGATCTTACCCACCAGGTGACGCCGTTTTCGATATTGGACGGGGCGCGATTTCTGTATGGGGCGACGCCGTATTTTCCGGCGGGCACGGTATTCGTTGTGGTTATCGATCCGGGCGTCGGGAGCACACGCAAGGCTATCGTGGCGAAGTCGAAGCGAGGACAGTACTTTGTGCTGCCAGACAACGGGCTGATCACGCTGGTGCAGGATCGCGACGGGATCGAGGCGGCGCGGGAGATTACGAATCGCGATTGGATGATTGGAGCGGCGTTGTCGTCCACGTTTCATGGGCGGGATATTTTCTCGCCGGTGGGGGCGCACCTGGCTCACGGGGAAGACTGGAACCGGGTAGGTCCGGAGCTGGCGGTAAACCAGTTGATCCGGCTGGATCTTGCCCCTTCCAGGCTGGAAGAACGCGGCCTGGGCGGAGCGGTGATCGCTGCCGATGGACCGTTTGGCAACCTGGTGACCAACATCAGCGGCGAAGATTTTCTCAAGCTGGATTATGGTCGCGGGCAAAATGTGCACCTTACGATCGGCAAGACGGAAATGAATATTCCCTTTGTCCGAACCTTCAGTGACGTGCCGCTGAAGAAGCCGCTGCTGTACATCGACTCACGCGGGCATGTTGGGCTGGCTGTGAACCAGGGCAGCTTCGTGTCTGCGTATGACGTCAAGGTGCCGGTGCAGATTTTCATCTCGCGTCATGGCAAGTAAGGCAAGCCAAATACAAATTAAATAGACACATTCAGACAGGGCTGGCGGACGGGTGCGGAAGTTAAACCGAATCCAGGGCGAGGCTTTCGACATCTCTGACTGCAACTGATCTGGCGCAGACGCAGCACCTACCCGGGGCGTCAACACACTTTCCAGGAGCGAATATTCATGAGCGGATGGCGGCTGTCTTTCTCCAATTCCAGCGCAAGACTTAGCCTCCTGATTGCGCTGGCGTGGTTGTTGCTCCTGCCTGGTTCTCTTCTCGCCCAGAGCTATCGTGGCTCGATTCGCGGACATGTGGTGGACCCCAGCGGCGGCGTGATGGCCGGGGCCAAAGTGACGGCAAAGAATGGCGCCACGGGCTTTACCCGCGAAACCGTCACTGGCGGCGACGGCGCTTACGTGCTGGCGGAATTGGCTGCGGGTAAATACGTCGTAATGGCGCAGGCTCCAAACCTTAACCCGGTGGCGCAGAACGTCACCGTCAATGTGGGTCTGGACACGACCGCGGACTTTGACCTCACTCAGGTGGAACGAAGGCAGGAACAGGTCACAGTGAGTAGCGAGCCTCCGCTGGTAGAGAGCACGCGGGACGTGCTTGGTGAAGTCGTGGACCAGCAACTGGTGACCGAGCTGCCATTGAATGGGCGGGACTTCGGCAAACTGGTGGCCCTGGTGCCCGGCGCGACCGTCGAACCTTCTGGTGTGGCTGGCACCCAGTTCGGATTTGGACAGTTCAACATCAACGGCAATCGCGACCGCTCCAACAATTACAGCCTGGACGGGACTGACAATAACGATCCCTACTTCAATAATTCGGCGCTGAACCAGGTGGGCATCACCGGCGCGCCGGCCTCTCTGTTGCCGGTCGATGCCATTCAGGAATTCAATCTTCAATCTCAATTCGGAGCCGAGTACGGCCGCAACACCGGGTCGGTGGTGAATATCCTGACCCGCTCCGGCACCAATCATTTGCACGGATCGGCTTTCGGATTCTTTCGCAACTCCGCGCTCGATGCCCGCAATTATTTCAACACTGAAGCGCGCAGGACTTCGTTCCAGAACAGCCAGTTTGGCGCGTCCCTGGGAGGACCGATAGTAAAAGACAAGACGTTCTTCTTCGGAGCCTACGAGGGGCAACGCGAGCGGGTTGGGTCGGACTTCATCCTCGGAGTTCCCACGAGTCAGCAACGCGCCGATGCGCGTTCTCTGGCGCTGGCGAGCGGACTCTCGGCGATCAATCCAGCGCTCGACGCGCTGCTTGATCTTTATCCTTCGAGTACCACGGGATCGGCCGCCGCGGTGGTGCGCGACAAGAACGACATGGACAGCTTTATTGTGAAACTGGATCACAATTCTACCGAGACTGAACAGCTGTCCGGCCGCTACGCATTCGCGCGCAGCGAGCAGGTGTTCCCTCTCGGGTCGCAGGGCGGGTTTGGAGACGGATCGCGTCTGCCTCAGTTCGCGCAGACTTCTCCCGCGCGGGTCCAGGTGGTGTCGGGCAGCCTGCTTTCGTCGCTGAGCACCACCCGCATCAACGAAATCAGATTTGGATACAGCCGCTATCGCACGTCCTTCAGTTCGTTGGATGCGAATTTCGATCCTTCAACTCTGGGACTGGATTTTGGCAACGGCAAATTCGGACTGCCGGAGTTTGATTTCTCCGTGCCTGTCGAAAATCTGGGCGCGACGGGATTCAGCATTCCCCGCGGACGGACCAGTCAGAGCTACCAGATACTGGACAACTTCACCTGGCTGCATGGCCGCCACACCTTCAAGTTCGGCGGCGAGTACCGGCGGGCTGCGATCGAGAACTTCAACGACAACGAGGAACGAGGAATTTTCTCGTTTGGCCCGGATCCGAGCGTGCTGACGCCGTGCAACATCGATCCCAGCGATCCGCTCTGCGCCGATCCGGTCACGCTTTCGCTGGCCAACTTCTACCTGGGCGATGCGTTTGTCCTGGCCCTCGCCGGCGATACCCGTCGCACTACTTACAACAACGGCCTGGCCTTTTTCGCCCAGGACGACTTTCGGGTGCGGCCGAACTTTACCCTGAACATTGGCGTGCGCTGGGAGTATTTCGGCCCACTGAGCGAGAAGAACAACCTGCTTTCCAACCTGGCCGCGGACGGCACATTGGCGATGGTAGGCACGGATGGATTGCACGGAATCTTCGATCGTGACCTGAACAACTTTGCTCCGCGCGTAGGATTTGCCTGGAGCGCACACCCGAAGCTGATCGTACGTGGAGCCTACGGGGTTTACAACGACTACGTGCCTCAACATCTGATGCTGGCAAATTTCACTCCCTCGGCGGGAGTGGCGACCAACCCGATCGGACCGCAACCGGTCCTTCCGCTTTCATTTCGACCAGACGGCTTTCACGACCGCGGGTGGAGGACCGATTCTTTCTCCCGGCGGCTCGCCCTTTAACATTTTCGTCACCCCGCGCAAATTTCCAACGCCCTACGTACAGAACTGGAATTTCAATGTAACCCAGGAATTGAGCAGTGCGGCGGCTTTTGAGATCGGCTATGTAGGCAGCAAGGGGACACGGCTGGTTCGCTTGTACGACCAAAACCAGGCTGACGCCAATTTCAACTTTCCCAATCCCAATTTCCTGAACGTGGACACGCTGGCGCCAGTTTCATCGTCCACGTATCACGCCTTGCAGACCACATTGCGATTGCAGGGCTGGGGCGGTCTCTCCGGCTTCACTTCGTACACCTGGGCGAAGTCGCTGGACGATGCTTCGGACGGAATCGATTTCACATCGGGCGCGGCGTTCCCGCAGGACTCAACCAATCTGAAAGCCGAGCACGGTCCTTCTACCTTTGACACGCGCCAACGCTTCACTGCGGCGATCAACTACAGCGTTCCGACTTTGAGGTCGCTGCCGCCGCGCCTGGGAGCGGGCTGGGCCCTGAACTGGATTGTCACCGCGCAGAGTGGACGCCCCGTCCCAATCGTCACCGCGAATGACACCAGGCCAACCGTTTTTACTTCAATCAGCGGCCAAACGTGGTCGGGGGCGTGAATCCGGTGTTGAGCAATTGGAATCCTGTAAGCGGCTATCTGAACCCGCTCGCCTTTTCGCAGCCGGCGGATGGAACGTTCGGCGATTTAGGGCGCAATTCGATTTTTGGACCGAGTTACTGGAACGCTGATTTTTCGGTAAGCAAGAACACGACTTTGTTCGAAGGTCTCAATCTGCAGGTGAGGGCCGAACTGTTCAACATCTTCAACCATCCAAATTTCGCTTTGCCGGGTGGCTCAGTTACTCCCGGAGTTGGCCCGATCGGAACTGATCAGCCAGACACCCGATGTCGCGCAGGGAAATCCCGGACTTGGCGGCGGCGGTCCGCGAGTGATTCAGCTGGCGGCGAAGTTTACGTTCTGATGATCGGGTTGGTGGCCGTGGAGGAGAGAGCTCGCTCGGCTCGGACGTCGGACTATTCAAATTGTCATTCCGAAGCGCGGCCGTATCGCGCGAGGAATCTGTTGTGGTGCTGCCGGAAGCAGATTCCCCGCCGATAAATCGGCTTCGGAATGACAAGAATTAATACTTTCACAAGGAAACAAACACATTCACCCTGCGGCAGGCTACGGCTCCTGCACATCTTTCGCGATCTGAGGCAGAACCGCCTGCAGCAGGGCTACGAAATCACCTTTCACCCGTGCGCCGGTTTCCAATACTTCCTCATGATTGATGATCTGGTCGAGAATTCCGGCGGCCATGTTGGTGACGCAGGAGATCGCCAGGACTTTCATTCCCATGTGGCGAGCGACAATCACTTCCGGAACTGTGGACATGCCAACCAGGTCGGCGCCGATGGTCCGCAGGAAACGAATCTCCGCCGGAGTCTCATAACTCGGCCCCATTAAAGCAGCGTAAACGCCCTGATAGAGCGTCGTCCCCAACCTGGCCGCCGCTTGCAGGGCAATCTCGCGATAGGGCTTCCAGTACGCCTGGGTCATGTCAGGGAAGCGCGGACCATAACGCTCGTCGTTGGGACCGATGAGGGGGTTGAGTCCCTGCAGATTGAGATGGTCGGTGATGACAACCAGCGCGCCCTGCTTGTATTCCAGATTGATTCCCCCGGCTGCGTTGGTAAGAACGACGGCGTGAATATCCATCTGGTCGAGCACGCGCATGGGGAAGGCCACTTCCCGGGCGGAATAGCCTTCGTAAAGGTGCACCCGGCCCTGCATGGCCACGACTGGAACGCTGCCGGCTTTACCAATCACCATTTGTCCGGCGTGCCCGACGGCAGTGGAGCGCGCAAAGAATGGAACGTTGGTGAAGGGGACGCGGATCGCATCGGCAAGGTCGTCGGCAAAACCGCCAAGGCCGGAGCCTAGTACCAGCCCGATCCTGGGGCGAAACGGGGTTTGAGAAAGCAGGAATTTTGCGGCGGCCTGGGCATTGGCGAAATCGTTGGCTTCAGCCATGATTTTTTCTCGAAGAGGATTGATAACACCTAACAGTAAGACTTAAAACCAGTTCTCAGTTCCCGGTTGATAGCTCTCAGTAGTTCTTTTCGAAGCTGGTGAAGGCTTGTTCGAGCTTCTTCCGGGCCAGGGCGCGGTCGCTGGTGTTCAGAAAACTGTGCTCGAGGCTTTGCCGGGCCATGCGCTTCAGGTCGGAATAGCTCAGGTTGTAGGTTTCGGCAGCGCGCAGATATTCATGAGTCATGTCTGAGCGTGACACTCCCTGGTCATCGGTCGCCAGCGCGACGGGCACACCGTAAAGCATATACGCGGGGAGAGGATGCTGCTGTCCACGCACTCCGAGAATCAGATCGTTCGAGGTCAGGGAGATTTCCACCAGCACCTTGCGCCGCGCCATCTCGCGAAGCAGGCCGATGGCGTCGCCTTCATTCATGACGCTTGCACCGTGCCCGATGCGCTCGGCGTGGCCTTGTTCGATGGATTGGCGGATGTGAAAGGCCAAGCCTTCCGGCGGAACCAGGCCCATGGCCAATTCTCCGGCGTGCAGGCTGATGTGCACATTGGGGTAGATGCCGTGCAGATAGTCCAGCATTTTCATGTGCAGGGCGAAATCGTGCATGGGCACATACCAGTCTTCCGGCATCACCAGGTTGAGACCAACGAAGCGGGGGTCAGTTTTCGCGAGCTCGAAGGCGAGCACAATTTGCGCGAAGACCTGCTCCCTGGGAAGGCCACGCAGAACTTGATACAGATATCGGACTTCGACGGCGCAGCCGGGATCGGGATGAGGCGAGCCGCAAAGCAAAACCTGGCGCATGGTGGCTTCGTCGCGATCAAGCTTCTGGCGGGTCGAGGCAATCACTTCCCTGAGACCCCCAGCGATGAGCTTATCGCGGAGCCTGGAGAAATCATCGTCCCAACCAATTCTGGATCCGAGAGCTGCCGCCTGCATGCCGTCGGCCGTGTGCATGAGTTCGAGATATTGCAGGTTGTCTGCGGCGGCGCGTGACGCCGATTCGGCAATGGCATCGCCGATGTGGTTAAACAGCGCCAGCTGGAATTTGTCGAAGGTGGCAGAAGAAATGATCGTGGCCGGGCTCTTCACCCGCCCAGTTGCGCATAGACCAAGCATCCACGATGGAGTTGTAGAGCACGTGATCCTGGTAGGCGCAGGCGATGGACGGTTTGCTGGCGAAATGATCGCAGGAGTCGTCACAGGGAGGCGCGATCAGGACAGAGGTGGTGCGATCCACGCAAAAATTGTCGCGGGCGGCGAAGTTGATAAGACTTTCGGCATAGATCCCGCCGAAGAGGTGGTTATGCAGATCGCCACCTTTCGGCATTTCACGCAGGAATGCGAGCAAAAGCGACGGCTGGCGGCGGATGGAATCGTAGTGGCGGGCGGTTCGCTGTTCAGGGGACGGCTTTTGTGCCAAAGCAATGGTAACGGGAAAGATCATCAGTGCGAGAACCAAAGCCGACATTCGCCTCACGAAATCCTCCTGCTGGAACGGCATTTTACCCGATGGTCCTGACGGCTTTACGGCTAAAAGCCTTTCACCGCATAAGGAGCCAGAAATGCGATTGGGGACGCGAAGAAAGACCAGGAGGAAACCCGCTACCAGCGCTGGTTTGGCTGGATTTTTCACAAGTCAGGTGATTCCATGCCCGCTCATTGCTGCTGAGGAACAGCGCTGCAAACCGCGTTCCTGATGAACCCAGTGCAGCGTTTTCCGATCGATATGCACAAAGTCTGCGGCACCCGGTTGTGGACGGCGTGCACTCGATTGATTTTGCGGCAGATAGAAGATCGTATTTTTAATTGACTATAAAAATGAAAGGAGTAAAAACAAACTCGTTCTTTGACAGCTTCTGAAGTTTTTCCGGTTGGTGCGGCGTCCGGGGCTCGAGCAAAGTCACCCTCTGCATCGCAAGATGACGGAGGGAGGGCGAGCAAGGGTCTATAGCAAAGCGCTGGTCGAGGAGAACAAGAAGATATGTCGGAGCAAAATAGAGTCCCGAGGCGTCAGGCAGGTTTGTCCGGTTGGCGGTGAGCCCGGAGCCCGAGCATGATCGCGCGGAGCAGCCCGCAAGGGAAGCTACGAGAGCAGGTCGGTGAGGGTCTAACGCGAGCTACTGGCCGAGATGAATGGGTTTGACATCACCTCGGGATTCTTAATTTTTGGGTTAGGTTTTGTCGGCTTTCATCGAATTCTCCCGAGAAAAACTGCCGAGCTTTGCTCGGCCAGGACGGGTTCCTTCGACTTCGCTCAGGACAGGCTTCGGCCCGTCCCGACATGGTTCGATTCCGTTCCCATTCAGACATCAAAGCACACCAGATAGCCTGCTTACGGACCTTGCGTGATTTGGACTTTTTCTGCTGTGGCCAGGTGGGCGCGGTAGATGGTGTTGGTTTCGGCTACTTCGGCGATACCGTCGGCATGGAGGTCGTAGGTTCCGGTGGGGAGATTCTCCCCGAACGGAATTTCGAACTCATCCGTTTCCTTCTTCAAGGTGAAATGCTGGTAGCCGACTGCGGTGGCACGCCCGGTGGAGTCCACAGCCAGCGCGATAAAGGTGAAATCAAAATCCTGTTCAGTCTGGTTGGAGACTTTGATCGAGCCTTCCACTCTTCGGCCATTGACCTTGGGCATTTTGCTCCAGGCTACGAGCAGAGCGGAAACAACGTCGAAGGTAAACTCTTTTTTTTGTGAACGGGTGGGCTTGCCGCTATCGGTGATAGTGACGACGAAGTGAAAGCTGTCGACTTCGGCGGGGGCACCGGTCAAGTTGCCGTCCGGGGACAGATCGATTCCAGGGGGCTGCGCACCGGCGGTTATTTCCCATTTGAGGGGAAGGATGCCACCTTGCGCCTCCAGCTTGAAATGATAAGGCTGGCGTAGAAAGCCTTTGGGCAGAGAGGTGGTCTGGAGCACGATGGGCTCTCCCAAAGCCCCTGCCTGCTGCGCAATGGACAGGGGGGCCGCAAGCACGACCAGGGCCAAGAGCACCGATTTGGCGAGTTTCAGACTCATGGGGCCTTAGATGTTGCGGCGCGCGTTGGTGGTAACTCTAGCACCGGAGCGAAGATTTTTGGCGGTCCGAAGGGACAGGGGTGGGGCTACTTGAGCGCAAAGCGGACCTCAGCGCTAAAGCGCCAACTATTTCGGATGGATATTGGCTCGACTGAAGTCGCGCCCTTCCCTTTCGCACTCTTCGCTAAATCAGCGGGAACCGACTTATCCGCAGGAGCCGAGCTACCTCCCGAGGAAGTCTTCTACTGCCTTCTCGAAGAGTCCGGGCTGATCGACGAAGGTCATGTGGCCTGATTCTGGCAGGATCACCAGCTTTGAGCCCGCGATCTTCGCTTGCATCACCCTGGACATCGAGGGATCGCACTCATCGTGATCGCCCGCCAGCAGCAGGGTTGGAACTTTGATTGTGGCCAGGCGATCGGTGTATTCGACTGACTTCAGATTGCCATCGACAATAAATTCCCCCTGCGACCCCCACATCTCGCGGTACAGGGCCCAGGACATTTTGCCGTTGTCGATGGGATCGTAGTTCGGGTCGGGGCGATTGCGATAGAGGTAGGGGAAGTAGCCGTCGCCCCATGCGGCAGTCATGTATTCGGTGGTGTAGCGGTTCTTTTCGTAATCCCTGCCGTGTCCGTAGAGGCCATCGGATTCCAGTCGGTTGATGCGGTCGCGCAGCTCGGGCGGCATCTTTTCCTTGATTTGCGCAAATACGTCGTTGAGAGCTTTGGTGCTGGAAAATGTGCTGGCAAGGATCAGGGCGGAAAGATTCTTTTGATATTTAAGGGCATATGCCTGGGCGAGCACGCCTCCGTAGGAGTGGCCGAGCAGGCTGACTTGACCGAGGCCCAGCGCCTGGCGCACGGCCTCGACGTCCTCAACCATATTTTCGACGGTGTAGGCGGAGACGTCCTCCAGAGTTTGGGAGCGGCCGGAGCCGCGCTCGTCGATAAAGATCAACTGATAGTGGCGGGCGAGCGGCGTGAGATAAGGCAGAAAGTAATCGTGGGATGCGCCCGGACCGCCGTGAACGATGACGAGAGGTTTGCCGCGGCCGAAAATCTTGTAATAGATCATGACGCCGTTGGCGTCCACGTAGCCTTCACGCATAGCGTAGACGCTGGAGGACCCGGAGGCTTGCGCGGAGGTGGCAGAGGCCGGGAGGAGCATCAGGAGGAGGGCGGACAGTGCATAAACTCTTTTCATGGGCGCCCATCCTATCGCTTGTCTTGTGTCTGGAGCAATGGTTTGGGCCTTGCCGCTGCTGCACGAGCGGGACGCTCGCGCCACATTGGCGCCCACACTTAACTGGTACTCGACGGCTGCTGCATTGCCACGGTAAGCTGAATTGTTTGGGTTTTGGGGGTGGATTCAATGCAGGATGCGGTGGCGAAGCTCTGGCCGGAGATCGAGTGGATCGAAGATATGAAGTTGCGGGGCCAGGTGGCTCAAACCTGGGAAAAGGCGCTCGAACGCAGCCCTTTGAAGCCAGAGGATTTGAACCGAATTCCGTTTACGCTCCTGGTGCCTAACTGTCCGATCACTTTCATGGAGCACAAGCGTTGCGTGGTGCACATTGCGCGCCAGAGCGCTGAGGCGATGCAGGAGTTCATGGGCCGGGCCCTGCCGATCGATAAGGATACGGTGATTGCGGGAGCCATTCTGGCGGATGTGGGAAAGCTTCTGGAATATGAATTGGGAGCCGACGGCAAGAGCAGGCAGAGCGAACGAGGAGAAGCATTGCGGCATCCATTTACGGGAGTCGCGCTGGCTCTCGAGTGCGGCGTGCCGGACGCGGTATGCCACATCATCGCGGCCCATGCGGCAGAGGGGGACTTGGTAAAGCGCACCACCGAGGCCTACATCGTGCACCACGCCGACTTTATGGCGTTTCTGCCGTTCAAGAATCCGAAAAATATTCGTTCCTAGTTCGAGACAGGATTAGTCCGGGGCGTGATTAGTTCGAGTCAGTGAAACAGGAGAGTTCGTGTCCGCCAAGCTTCCCGCCAATAAAGAAACAGCCGCCAGGGAAACCATCACCGCCAAGATGTCGCGTTGGGCTGCGGGCGTAACCTACCAACAGCTTTCGAAAGAAGCCGTTTACCAGGCCAAGCGATTTCTGCTCGATTCCATCGGCTGTGCATTGGGCGGTTACCAGCAGCATGATGTGAAGATCGCATTGGAGGTGTTGGACGAGATTGCTGGGCGTGGCCCGGCTACGGTGATCGGCACCGGCAAGCGCATTGACGCAGTCTCCGCCTCGCTGGCCAACGCCTTGATGATCCGGTGCATGGATTACAACGATATTTACTGGAAGCAGGATCCATCGCATCCGTCCGACATTTTCCCGGCGGCGCTGGCGTGTTGTGAACGAGCCAGGAGTGACGGCCGCGAATTGATCGTCGGGTTGGTTCTGGGGCACGAATTCGAGATGCGCTTTTGTGAAGCGGCCTTTCCCGGCATACGCGAACGCGGGTGGCATCACGCCACGTTAACGGCTTTCGTCTCGCCGTTTGTTGCAGGGCGGGCGCTCCATCTTGGATGGGAGCAGATTCAGCATGCGGTGGGAATTTCGGCCAGCCGCCACGCCACGCTCGGCGCGGTCACGGCCGGCAAGCTCACCATGATGAAGAACACCGTGGATCCGATGGCGACACAGAGCGGTGTGCTGGCGGCGCTGATGGCCGAGAAGGGATACACGGGTCCCGAGCATGTGGTTGATGGCAAAGAAGGATTGACCCACTGCTTCGGTCCTTCGTGGAAATTGAACCTGTTAACCGACGGTCTGGGAGAGTCGTGGCGGATCACGCATTGCGGGATGAAGGCGTTTCCGACCGAGGCGCTGACGCACACGCCAATTTCCGCAGTGCTCGATATCGTGAAGTCGAACGACTTGAAGCCGGAGCAGGTGGAGAAGGTGCAGATCCGGTCACTGGCGCGGGCGGCCGATATTCTTTCCGACCCGAGCAAGTACGATCCGCAATCGAAAGAGACGGCGGACCACTCATTGCCGTACGTGATTGCAGCAGCGCTGGCGGAGCGACAGGTCACGCCGGCGCACTTTGAGATGAAGAAGATCATGGACCCGGTCATTCGTGCCCAATTGAAGAAGGTAGAAGTAGTGGCCGATCCGGAGATCGAAAAGGTCTTCCCCGCCCTGCAGCGCGTGATTGTGAGCCTTACCACCGTCGACGGACGGACGTTCACGAAGCAACTGGATTATCCGAAGGGCGATCCGCGGAATCCTTTGACGGATGCGGAGGTCGAGGAGAAGTTTGCGGCGCTGGCCGAGGGAGTACTTTCGGATGGGGCGCAAAAGAAACTGAAGAATGCGATCTGGAATCTGGAGAAGACCGGGTCGGTGAGCAAGTTGATGGCTTTGATGAAGGCGGATGTGCGGGGGAAGAGGGGCAGGGGGCGGAGGCGGTGAGGGAGGGCGAGGCCCGTGCAGATTCTGGCCGGTGGAGACGGAGGTCCTTCGCTCCACCAGAGGTTTCGCGTCGCGAAACCTCTGGCTCCGCTCAGGATGACAAAGCTTATGGGTAGGGATGACAAGCCTGTTAATTGGGGGAGCACAACTGAGGACTTACGGGGGTTGAAAGACGGATAAGGTTATGGGCCAGACGATCGTTGAGAAAATTGCGCAGGCACATCTTGCCGAGGGGCCTAAGCGGCCTTTGCGGACGGGGGATTTTGTCGCCATCAGGCCGCATCGCGTGATGACGCACGACAACACTTCGGCGGTGATGAAGAAGTTCCAGACGATTGGGGCGAAGAAGATTCACAATCCCAAACAGCTGGTGTTTGCGCTGGATCACGACATTCAGAACAAGGAAGATTCGAATCTGCACAAGTACCAGGCAATCGAAGGGTTCGCCAGGTATCACGGCGTGGATTTCTATCCGGCGGGCTCCGGTATCGGGCACCAGATCATGGTAGAGCGAGGATATGTCGTTCCCGGGTCGTTTGTGGTGGCCTCCGATTCGCACTCCAACATGTATGGCGCGCTGGGCGCGGTGGGCACGCCCATCGTGCGCACCGACGCTGCGGCGGCGTGGGCCACGGGTGATTTCTGGTGGCAGATTCCGCGATCCATCCAGGTGGTGCTGGAAGGGACACTTCCGGCGGGAGCTACGGGCAAAGACATCATCATTACCCTGTGCGGGCTTTATAACCACGATGAAGTTCTGAACGCAGCGGTCGAGTTCAGCGGCCCAGGTGTGGCCAGCCTTTCCATGGACGCGCGGTTTTCCATCTCCAACATGTCAACTGAATGGGGACCACTGGTGGGTTGGTTTCCGGTAGACGCGGTGACTATCAAATATCTTGCTGGAGTGCAGGAGCGGCTCGCGGGACACAGCATGGCTCGCTTCACGGACGAAGATCTGCGGAGCTGGACAACCAGACCCCCGCAGCCAGACGCTGACGCCGTATACGCGGCGCGGATCGTGCTTGATTTGGCGCAGGTGACTCCACACGTATCGGGACCGGATACGGTTCAGATTATGTCGTCTCTGGCGGAGATGGAGAAGAAGAAAGTTGCGATCCAGAAGGCATATCTGCTGTCTTGCGTAAACTCGCGTATCGAAGATCTCGCGGCCGCGGCGGGAGTACTGCAAGGTAAGAAGGTTGCGGACGGAGTGAAGTTTTACCTGGGCGCGGCCAGCAAGTGGGTACAGGATGAGGCGGAGAGGCGCGGCATCTGGAAGACGCTGCTCGACGCGGGGGCGCATCCCTTGCCAGCCGGTTGCGGACCCTGCATCGGCCTGGGAGTTGGATTGCTGGAGGCGGGCGAGGTGGGAATATCCGCCACCAATCGCAATTTCAAGGGACGCATGGGATCGCGCGATGCGAAGTGCTACCTGGCAAGTCCCGAGGTGGTGGCCGCTTCCGCGCTGGCGGGATACATCCGCGGGCCGTTCAAGACAACGGAGCGCGCGCCGGAACGAAGTTACGAGGAATTTCCCGTAAGCGCCGCGGCGGAGAAAGTCGACATCCTTCCCGGCTTCCCCGAACGGGTGCGGGGGCGACTGGTATTCCTGCCCGCCGACAACGTGAACACGGATGCCATCTATGGAAAGGACTACACTTACCGCGACGACGTCACTCTGGAGACGATGGCGAGGGTCGCGATGGAGAACTACGATCCCCAGTTTTCCGTGCGCACGCGCCAGGGCGACGTGATCGTGAGCGGCTTCAACTTTGGAACCGGGTCAAGCCGGGAGCAGGCCGTGACCTGCCTGAAAGCCAGGGGCATTCCGCTGGTGATTGCCGCCAGTTTCTCGCAGACCTATCTTCGGAATGCTTATAACAACGGATTTTTGTGCATCGAAGTGCCGGAACTGGTGAAGGAACTGCGAGAGCAATTTACCAAGGAAGTGGCTTCGAAAGAAAAAACCATTATTCCTGGAGGCGAGATCGATATTGATTTCACTTCGGGGGTGATTGCCTGGGCAGGGGAGATGTTTACCTTTCCCGCCCTGGGGAGCGTACCGCAGTCGCTGGTGATCGCGCAGGGAGTGGAGAATCTGGTGGCGAAGCGGTTGGGGCTGGGGTAGAGCAGAAACTCTGAAGACAATGCGGGAGCACGTGCAATGAGCAAATGCAAAAGCAAAACCAAATGCAAAAGCAATTTCAAAAGCAAATGCATAGGTCCTTCGCTTCGCTCCGGATGACAACGAGCTTATTGGTCTGAAAAGAGTCAGACAGGAGAATCGCAGGGATGGCGAAACATACGGTTGTAACCATGCCGGGGGATGGAATCGGCAATCAGGTTCTGCCTGAAGCTTTGCGGGTTTTGAAGGCGATTGGGTTTGATGCGGAATACGTTCATGCCGATATCGGGTGGGGGATCTGGTGCGAAGAAGGCAACGCGCTGCCGGATCGCACGCTTGATCTGTTGAAGAAACACAAGCTTGGGTTGTTCGGGGCCATCACATCCAAACCGAATAAAGAAGCCCAGGCAGAGCTGAAGCCCGAGCTGCGTGGCAAGGGACTGGTGTATTACAGCCCGATTGTGACCATGCGGCAGAAGTTCAATCTCGATATTTGCATGCGGCCGTGCATTGGCTTTACAGGCAACCCGTTGAATTTTGTTCGCAAAAAAGCTGCAGGCGGTTTTGAGGAACCCAAGATCGATACCACCGTTTTTCGGCAGGGCACAGAGGGAATGTACGTGGGCGTGGAGTGGACCAACCCGCCCGAGAATGTGCGCGCCACGTTGAATACGCATCCCCGGTTCAGGACGTTCAACAGTGTGCCCGGTCCGGATCTGGCGGTGAGCGTGCGGATCATCACGCGAGCCGCGGCGCGGAGAATTGTTACTGCCGCTTTCGAATATGCCAAGAAACGCGGGTTCAAGGGAGTGACCATCTGCGAAAAGCCCAACGTGGTGCGTGAGACCTCCGGAATGATGGAAGAAACGGCCAAGGAAGTGGCCAGGAATTATCCGGGGATTGCGCTATGGTCAACCAATATCGATGCGCAATTGATGTGGTTGAGCAAGAATCCGGAAGACTACAACGTGGTCGTGGCTTCGAATCTGTTTGGCGATATTTTATCGGACGCGTTCGCCGGGCTGGTGGGCGGATTGGGCTTTGCCGCTTCCGGCAACATCGGCGATGACGTGGCCGTGTTTGAGCCCACGCACGGGTCGGCGCCCAAATACGCCGAGCTCGATCCTCCGATCGTAAATCCCATTGCCATGATTCTTTCCGCGGCCATGATGCTGGATCATATCGGCGAGGGGGCCAAGGCGGACCGTATTCGTAAGGCTATCGCTGAGGTGGTGCAGGAAGGCAAAGTTCGCACTTACGACATGATGCGAATTCCTGGGGGAGCGAAGGCGATTGCGCAGGGAGCGGCGAGCACGGTAAAGATGGGGGATGCGATTCTGGAGAAGCTGAAGTAGGGAGGGTCGCCTCGCGCTTATTGTTCGAGTCGCGGAGCGACACGAATGCGCGGGGGCTCACCTGGGTCTTCGCGCGCAGAGTGCTGCGCGCTCGGTTTGGCAGCGCAGAAAATGCGGCTGCTGCAGGGACTGGTTTGGTATTGCGAGGGCAGGATGCCCTCGCGACAGCCGGCGGGACGCCTGCGCTACGCCGAGGGCGGCTGTCCCCACGCCGTCTCGGTAGAAGTGGTTGCAGGTGAAATCATGACGGGTTCTGTGGAAGAAAAAACGGCGAAGATTGGCGAGGCCGGGCACTCTGGGAAGGATGTGCGTTCGGATTTGCATGTTGAAGTTGAACCACGGGATGGCGGCGGTCTCGACATCTCAATGGAGTCGCGGGTTGCGCCGTACTACGGCAATTCGATTCTGGGGCAGGCCCGGCAAATTCTCGAAGCTCTCGGCATCAAGCATGCCCGTGTTGCCATCCACGATGAAGGCGCTTTGCCCTTCGTAATCTCGGCACGGATTGAAGCCGCGGCAAAGCGGGCTGGCCTGGGACTGGGGCGCAAGGCTTCACCTGAGCAGATTACCTTGCCGGAGCCTTCTCCACGACACCGGTTGCGGCGGTCGCGGTTGTATCTTCCCGGCTCGGAGCCTAAATATTTCATTAACGCCGCGCTGCATGGGCCCGATGCAGTGATCCTCGATCTCGAGGATTCGGTTCACCACGGAGAAAAAGATACGGCGAGAATTCTGGTGCGCAACGCGCTGCGAGCCGTGGACTTTGGCAAGTGCGAGCGCATGGTGCGCATCAACCAGTTGCCGATGGGAATGGAGGACCTGGCGGAGATCGTTCCGGAATCCCCCGACCTGGTGCTTCTCCCCAAGGTGGAACGGCCTGAACATGTCGCGGAGACCGACCGCATGATCGGGGAGTTGAAAAGCCGGTACGGAATTACGCGTTCGATTTGGCTGATGCCGATTCTGGAGTCCGCACTGGGAATTGAAAATGCTTCTGCGATCGCAACGGCGAGCAAGAACGTGGTTGCGCTGACGATTGGGCTGGAAGATTACACGGCGGATATGGGAGTAGCCAAAACGCCGGAGGGCAACGAGTCCCTTTACGCACGCATGCGCCTGGTGAATGCCGCGAAGGCGGTGGAGGTACAGGCGATCGATTCGGTGTTCGGTGATGTCAGTGACATGGCCAGCCTGCGAGGTTGGGCGGAGAACTCGCGGGCTTTGGGATTTGAAGGCATGGGTTGCATTCATCCGGCGCAGATCCCCGTGATTCATGAAGCTTTCGCGCCTTCGGCGGGCGAGATCGAGAAAGCCGCAAAGATTGTTGCGGCTTTTGAGGAAGCGCAGGCGCGCGGACTGGGCGTAGTGAGTTTGGGATCGAAGATGATCGATCCGCCTGTGGTAGAGAGGGCGCAGCGGCTGGTGGAGAGAGCGAAACGGATGGGAAAAGGGTGAACCTCGCGGCGAGTTTATCCTGGCAAAATTAGATCCGCCGATCCCACGAATGCAACGTCGTGTTGCATCCCCCTGCAAGGTCAAAGGCGGCGGACAGGCATGCCCTGAGCGAACTCGAAGAGAGTGTCCGCCCCACACTGGTCAAAACCTAGTTTCACGAGGCCAGCGCGTAGCGGTGATCGGCCTGGCCCAGGAGAGCCATCATTTCATCGAGGCCAGCAATCTGGAACGCTGACATTGAGCTGGCATGTTCCAATTTGTCGCGCACGAAGCGAGTGGGATTGAACAGCTTGAAGCGGATATCGCGGTCGTAGGCCCAGCGCTGCAGGAACACGAGCATGCCGATGACGCCGCCGCCGATGGCCCGGACTTCGGTAAGATCGACGACGACGACGCGGGCATCGGCCTGAGACGTAACTGCGTCACGCAACTTGAAAGCCGCATCGCTGCGGACGAATCTGCCTTCGCACTCAACCACCGCCATATCTCCAACGTTGTCAATGTGTACGTTTGACATGATTTCCTCCGTTATCGATGTGTGCATTCTGCTTAGAGCACGAAGCGTGCCATCAAACGGCGATCCTTTATTTTGTGGAGGATGAGCATGGAAACTGCCTGCGCGCTGGGCAATTTCGGGCGCGGCTGCGAGCATATCTGCGCTACAGAAAATGCTGTAGCCGCGGGTACAGGGGTTGTTTAGCGGATGGAATCGCGCAGCCCGAGCATGGCGTTGTCGGCAGCGTTCAAACGGATCAAGCCGAAGCGAGGATAGTCAAGATCGAGGAAAGTGAAAACGGTCAGGGCAATTACCAGCGAGTACAACATTATGTGGAGCCAGGAGCGGCGCCTTCTTTTTGCCATGTCATAGCCGGCAAGCAGTCCGCTCAGCAATGCAACCGCGACCGACAGACCAAAGATCAGCGGCGGCAGGTGAGTGTGCAAGGCGATGGTGCGTGACGTGGTGACGTCGACCATGTCATTCAGCGCCGGCAGAAGGAGCCTGTCAACGTTCTGGGTAGGGTCGCTGGAGCCGGCGATAACGGCCTTCGACCAGATCTCCTGTTGCAGGTGGCTGGCATGCGAAAGTTCGGCGTCGACGGCATTCATGTCGGGAAGCTTCTGATAAGCGTCGAGGCGGCTATTCAGGTATTCGCGAAACAAGTGGCGCATTTCGGGTTGCTGGCTGGCGGGAAGCAGATCCAGGCGAAGGTAGGCGGTTCCGATGGCGTTGGCTTCCTGGATGATTAGCTGGCGACGCTGGTCGAGATGAGAGATTCCGTTGGCAAAGGTAAATCCCAGGAGCAATCCGAGCAGCGCAAACACCGCGGCGCCAAGCGTGCCAATGCCTTCGTGGGCGTACTCGGATTTTTTTGATGCACGGTTGCCGATGCGATAACCGCATTCGAGACATGCCAGCATGCCGAAAAACAGGCATATCGACACCACAACCGCCACTGCTGCGGGATTCATTGAGTAGCGTCCCCGATCTGTGGGCGGTCAACAGTTTAGCGGAAGTTGCGGGTGGCGTGTGTTGCGGGCTGTATGTCAGTAGTGGGTCAATTTGGAAGAATCCACCTTCCCGGGCGTCATCCTGAGAGACTTCAGTCCTGAAGAGCCTGCCCTGAGCAAAGTCGAGGGGATCTCGCGCGCACCGCCACAATCGTGGTGAGGGTCCATCCCCGCTGCGCGCCAGATCCTTCGCAAGCTCAGGGACCCATCATGAGACGGGGCGATTCCAATTGACCCACTACCTGTAAGTCAGTTGCCGGACGGGCGGTATTTCCTGGATGGAAGAATCCGGGAGATTCAGTAGGCGTAGTCACGGAGAGCATTTTCAGTCGTCCCTGCGGGACGGGATCCGATCGGCATCGCAACCCGGCGTTGAAGCGCCGGGCTATTTTCAGAGGTCCCTACGGGACTTCTAACGACTGCTAGGCGGCGGCCAGGTAGATGTAGCGCAGGATGAACAGGACGGTGAGAATCCAGATCAGCAGGTTGATTTCGAGTATTTTCCCGGCCGCAGTCTTTACCACCGTGTAAGAAATCAGGCCAAGACTGAGTCCGGTGGCGATGCTGAAGGTCAATGGCGTGGCCAGCATGGTGATAAAGGCGGGCACGGCTTCGCTGAAGTCGGCCCAGTCGATGTGCGAGATCGACTGCGTCATTAATGCCCCTACCAGAATGAGAGCGGGGGCGGTGGCATAGCCGGGAATCGCCGTGGCCAGCGGCGAGCAGAACATGGCGAGCAGAAAGAGCACGGCGACGAACACGTTGCTCAGGCCGGTGCGAGCCCCTGCCGCGATTCCGGCGACGCTTTCGATGTAGCTGGTGACCGTAGATGTGCCGGCCAGCGATCCGAAAATAGTTCCGGTCGCATCGGCGAGCAGAGCCCGTCCAACGCGCGGTATTTTCCCGTCCTTGATGAATCCACCTTGCTCGCACACACCGACGAGTGTGCCTACGTTGTCGAAGAGATCGACGAAGAGAAATGCGAACAGGATTTCCAGAAACCCAAGATGGATGGCGCCGCGAAAATCAAGCTGAAGAAAAGTGGCCGACGGGTGAGGCATGGCAACAATGGCGGAGGGCCAACTGGAGATGCCGCGAAGCATGCCCAGAAGCGCTGTGCCAGCGATTCCAGTCAGAATGCCGCCATTGACCCTGCGCGCCATCAGGACGAGCGTCAAGACCAAACCGAAGCATGCGGTCTGAACCTCGCGGTCGGCAAAACTTCCCAGTCCGACAAATGTGGCGGAATTGGCAACCACGAGCTTCGCGTTGCGCAAGCCCACGAAAGCGATGAAGAAACCTATGCCGGTGGCAGTCGAATGCTTAAGGCAATCCGGCATGCCGTTGACGATCTGCTCACGGACACGCGTAACCGTCAGCAGGAGAAAAATAACACCGGAAAAGAAAACAACGCCCAGCGCAGTGCGCCAGGGGATGTGCATATTCAGGCAGACCGAATAGGCAAAGTAGGCGTTGAGCGACATTCCGGGCGCGAGCGCAATGGGATAGTTGGCGTAGACGCCCATTACAAGAGTGGCAACGGCGGCGGAAAGGCAGGTTGCGAAAACCACGCCCTCCACGGGCATCCCTGCCTGGGCGAGAATTTGCGGGTTGACGACGATGATGTAAGCCATCGTCAGGAAAGTGGTGAGGCCGCCGAGAAACTCCTGCTTTACGGTGGTCTGGTTTTCAGCGAGCTTGAAGTAGCGGTCGAGCAAACCATGTTCCTTTAGTTATCGCAACACTTCGGAAAGCGAAACATCAGACGCTAAAGCGCGATACATGCCGGCGTTTTGCGCACGACCGAGGTCGTGCCCTTCCCGCAACCTCTACCCAGCGCGCGTTCCTGCTAGTACGGAATTTTGTTGGGCTTTTCCGCCCAGGCGCGAAATGCTGCCAGGGCTTCTTCACGCATCATCTGAATCATGGGAATGCCGCGCGCGGCGTGCGATTTCGCGATCTCGCGATAAATGAAAGAGTCGTCAAAACCAGCTTGAGACGCATCCGCCGCCAGGCTGGCGAAGTAGACTCGCGCCAGCCGCGCCCAGTAGATCGCGCCCATGCACATAGGGCAAGGTTCGCACGAAGTATAGAGATCGCAGTTTTTCAACTCGAAGAGCCCGAGCTTCTGGCAGGCCTGACGAATAGCAACCACTTCAGCGTGTGCCGTGGGATCGTTGGCTGCGGTCACACTATTTGCGCCTTCGGCAATGACGTTGCCGTCTTTCACGATCACGGCGCCAAAGGGACCGCCCTGTCCGGAGCGGACATTTTCAATTGCGAGTTGAATGGCGCGCGCCATGAACGGGCTGGTCATACTTTTGGCGACCTGAGTTGTGGCTTAACGATTCAGCTTCCTAAAGATCGATCTTCAGTTAAATCCGGCTCCAGTTCGCTCCGACTGTGGCCCGCATGACAGAGTTCCAGAGGAAAGCAAGTATAAGCGGACACGGGAAACGCGCGGAACCTTTCTGACACTGAAATCCTGATGGCCGGAAGTTGAAAATGTGAAGCCGGCACGATAGGCTCGGCTCATCCGCGCATGTCGCCTCAACGGCGACCGAATTCATGACTTTGCAGGCTTTCATCTCCCGCAGGGTGGTTACTCCGCAAGGCATCCAGCCGGCCGCAATACTGGTTGAGGGCGGAACCATCCGCGAAGTTATGTCTTCTGAGCAATTCCGGCGGGAAACCCGCGCGCACGGTCTTGAGACTCATGACTTCGGCGATACTCCGATCCTTCCAGGGCTGGTGGATTCTCATGTTCACATCAATGAGCCCGGGCGGACTGAGTGGGAAGGTTTCAGCACGGCGACGCGCGCCGCCGCCGCTGGCGGCTACACATTCCTGGTTGACATGCCTCTGAATTGCCTTCCGGCGACGACGACCGTCGCGGCGCTCGAAGCAAAGCGGGAAGCGGCGCGGGGCAAGTGCCGGGTGGACTGGGCAGCCTGGGGCGGGGTGGTGAAGGGCAACCACAATGACATCGAGAGTCTTGCTGCTGCCGGCGTTCCAGGCTTCAAGTGTTTTCTGATTGATCCCGGGATCGATGGCTTCACCATGGTTGACGAGGAGGATTTGCGATTGGCGTTGCCTCACCTCGCGAAAACCGGTTTGCCGCTGCTGGTGCATGCGGAACTCGCCGGACCGGTGAATGCCGCCACCGAGCGACTGGCTGACGCCGACTGGAGACATTACGGGACCTATCTGCAATCGCGGCCTGACGAAGCCGAGTTACTGGCGATTCAGTTGATGACAGGTCTATGCCGGCAATACAGGTTTCGTTTGCACATTGTGCATCTCGCGACCATGCAGGCGTTTCGGGAGTTGCGAGCGGCGCGCGCGGAGGGACTCCCCGTCAGCGCAGAGACCTGTCCGCACTATCTTCATCTGGCGGCTGAAGACATTGCGGACGGGGCAACATGGTCCAAATGTGCTCCGCCGGTTCGAAGTCGCGAAAACTGCGAGAACTTGTGGCAGGGACTTAGAGAAGGCCTGATCGATCTGGTAGCCACGGACCATTCTCCCTGTCCGCCGGATATGAAGAGGATGGATGAGGGAAATTTTAGAAAGGCCTGGGGTGGAATTTCAAGTCTCTCGGTAGCTCTTTCCGTGATGTGGACGGAAGCCAGCCGGCGCGGCTTTACGCTGATGGATATTGCGCGCTGGATGGCAGAGGGTCCGGCGCGGCTGGCAGGGTGTGCCGAGCGCAAGGGCCGCATTGCGCCCGGCTGCGATGCGGACTTCGTGGTGTTTGATTCCGATACGGAATTCACATTGACTAAAGAGCGTTTACATTACCGCTACCCGCTATCTCCCTACGTGGGGGAAACATTGCGCGGAGTGGTGCGGGCAACGTATCTGCGAGGTTGTGCGGTTTTTGACGAGGGGAAGTTTCCCGGAGAAGCGGGCGGGCGGGAGTGGCGGCGGTGACAGGCCGTACCAATCTTCGCGGGTTTCATTCACAATGCTGGCGGGGTCATTTGGCCGTCTGAGTTCGTGGTGGCGGCAGACGCAGCAAGCTGCGTCTCTACAACTGGCTTGATTGCGTGGTTAAGCAGGTACGACATTCGTATGGATCATAATGATCGCATCGTGAACAATCCCATCGGTCATAAACAGACCGCCGATAAACAGATCGTCGGCACATCGGTGCCGCGCAAGGAAGGCCGCGAGAAGGTCACCGGGCAGGCGCAATACATCGACGACATGACCCTGCCAGGGATGCTCCACGGCGCGACGGTCCGCAGCCAGATTCCGCGGGGGAAAATCAGGAACATCGGGTTCGGGCCGGGCATTGCGTGGGACGAATTTGTAATCGTGTCGGCGAAAGATATCCGCGGAAAGAATCGCATCGCGCTGATCGCCGATGATCAGCCCTGCCTGGCGCACGAGGTTGTTAACCATCCAGAAGAACCGGTTTTGCTGCTGGCCCATCCCAACCGCCACCTTCTCCCCAAAGCTGTAGCCGCCGTAACCATCGAATACGAACCGCTGCCCGCGATTTTCACCATTGAAGAGAGCGAGCAACGTTCTGAGACCATCTGGGGCGCAGACAATGTCTTTAAAACCTATCTGATGGAGAAAGGCGCTGTTGATGAGGTTTGGGACAAGGCTGACTACATCGTCGAAGGCGAATACAGGACCGGAGCGCAGGAACAACTCTACATCGAAAATAACGGGATGATCGCGGCCTTCGACGCGCAGCAAGGGATAACGGTATGGGGCTCGCTGCAGTGTCCTTATTATGTGCACAAGGCGTTGATGGCGTTGTGCGACCTGCCGGCGGAGAAAGTTCGCGTCGTGCAGATGGAAACGGGAGGCGCATTCGGAGGGAAGGAAGAGTATCCCTCAATGATCGCGGCGCATGCCGCGCTGCTGGCGATCAAGAGCGGAAAGCCGGTGAAGATTATTTACGACCGCATGGAAGACATGGCGGCCACCACCAAGCGCCATCCTTCACGAACGCGACATAGAACGGCGGTCAGCAGGGACGGGAAGATACTCGGCGGAGTGATTGAATTTACGATCGACGGAGGAGCTTACACGACGCTTTCCCCGGTGGTACTTTCGCGCGGAACGATTCATGCCGGCGGCGCCTACTACTGGCCCAGCGTGCGCATCTCCGCGAAGGCCGTGGCCACCAGCGCGCCGCCGCATGGAGCGTTTCGCGGCTTCGGCGCCCCGCAGAGCCTGTTTGCGCTGGAGCGGCACATGGATCGCATCGCACAAGTTGTCGGGCTTTCTCCGATTGAACTTCGCCGGCGAAATTTTCTTAAGCCGGGACAGACCACGACTACCGGGCAGGTCGTGCGCGAGCCGATTGATATGAACAAGCTCCTCGACCGCGCCCTGGAACTCTCCGACTACCGGAAAAAGAGAGATCGTTTCGCAAAAGAAAATCTCGCGGGCGCGAGCAAGAAAGGCATGGGAGTGGCGGCATTTTTGCATGGCGCGGGATTCACCGGATCGGGTGAGAGGTACTTGAATTCTGTGGTTGGGGTGGAGGGTCGCGCCGACGGCGGAGTACGTGTGCTGGTTTCAAGCACCGAGTTTGGACAGGGCACCAAGACGGTGCTCTGCCAGATCGCGGCGGAAGAGCTTGGTATCCCCTATGAGCAGGTGGACATTGCGCAGGCTGATACGAACGAAGTTCCGAATAGCGGCCCGACGGTCGCTTCGCGCACCGTCATGGTGGTAGGAAAGCTTGTGCAATCGGCGGCGCTGGGAATCAGGCAAACATTGACTGGCAGCGGCTTGCTTGGCGAGTCGTACTCTCCCGAGGAATTCCGTAATGCCTGCCGGGAGCAGGCTGCTAACCACGGGACATTCAAGTCGTGGGCACGCTACGAGGCTCCTGGCGATGTTTTCTGGGACGATGAAAAATATCGCGGCGAGGCCTATGCGGCCTTCGCCTGGGCGGTCTATGTTGCGGAAGTGACGGTAGATTTAACGACATACACTGCGTCCGTGGACGACTTCGTGGCGTTGCAGGAAGTGGGCAAGGTTCTGCACCCGGTGCTGGCGCGCGGGCAAATTGCCGGGGGCATCGCGCAGGGGATTGGATACGCGCTGTACGAGAAAGTAGTCTGGCAAAATGGCCGCATGCATAACGGGCAGATGACCAACTACATCATGCCTACCTCGGCCGACCTGCCGCCCATACGAGTTTTCTTCGAGGAACTGGGTAATGTCCACGGCGCGTTTGGCGCTAAGGGAATCGGCGAGCTCCCAATGGATGGCCCGGCCCCCGCGATTATCAATGCCGTGGAGGACGCGCTGAAAATTGGCTTTGATTCGATTCCACTGCTTTCCGAAGACATTTTCGAGGCGCTAACCTCTGACATTCAACCGCCAATCGCCGGTGGAGCACGATGACCGAACCGGTGGCGAACAGCGATGTGCGCGAGAATGGGTTGAGCGAGCTTTCATTCACAGTCAATGGCGAACGCAAGACGGTGCTCGTATTTCCCATGGAGAGATTGCTCGACACTCTGCGGCAGCAGTTGGGGCTGACTGGAGCAAAGGAAGGTTGTGGCGAAGGCGAGTGCGGTTCGTGCTCCATATTGATGGATGGTGCGCTGGTGAATAGCTGTCTGGTCCCGGTGCTTCAGGCGAAGGATGCGAACATTGTCACCATCGAAGGGTTGGCTCAGGGCGGAAAGCTCAACGATCTGCAGGAGGCGTTCCTGCAGTGCGGGGGCGCGCAGTGCGGCATCTGCACTCCGGGAATGATTCTTGCGACTTCTCACCTGTTACGCAAGAAGCCATATCCTGCGATGGAAGAAATTCGCGAGGGGCTTTCGGGGAACCTTTGCCGCTGCACGGGATACATGCAGATATTTGACGCCGTCGCGGAAGCGGCACGGCGCAAAGGTGAGATCACGACATGAGATCCGATCCTGCCGAATTCCAGTTGGTCGCTCCGGGAACGCTGCAGGGGGTGGTTTCGCTTCTGGCAGCCGAACCGGGCGCATGGCTGCCTATCGCTGGGGGCACGGATGTAATGGTGCAATACGCGGCGGGAAAGCTTCCGGCGCACAGGCTGGTCAGCATCTGGAATCTTCCCGAGTTGCGGCGAGTTGAAGTCCTGCCTGGTGAAATTCATATTGGCGCCGGTTGCACATACACCGATTTGCGCAACCACGCGATCGTGGCGAACGAGTTCTCTCTCCTGGCCCGCGCGGCCAGCTGGACGGGAGGAATCGCCAACCAGAATCGGGGGACGATTGGAGGAAACATTGTGAACGCGTCGCCGGCGGCCGACTCCCTTCCTGCGCTGCTGGTTTATGACGCCGAACTCATTCTGGTTTCGGTCCGCGGCGAACGCCGAGTACCGTACAGGGACTTTCATACGGGCTACAAGCAAACCAGGCTGGCAGCGGACGAGCTGATTCAGTCGATTTGTCTTTCGCGCCAATTTGCAGGATATGTTTCCTACACACGCAAAGCTGGAGCGCGTAATGCGCAGGCAATTTCCAAGGTATGCGTTGCGGCACTGGGAACCATTCGCGCCGCGGATGGTGTGATTGAGAATGTCCGGATCGCTGCGGGCAGTGTCGCACCGGTTCCGATTCGTCTGGTTGAAACCGAGAGACTCGTCATGGGCAGGATGGTTGAGCCGTCTGTACTGGCCTTGGCGAAGAAAACGGCGGCAGCCGAAATCAAACCGATTGACGATATTCGATCCACCGCGCGATACCGGGCGACGGTGGCGGGAAACCTGGTTGAAGAATTTCTTTTAACGCTGGGCTCGGGCAAGCCGGCAATATGAGCCTCCCCAGATGAGCGGGACATCGATAAGCAACAGCCTGGCACGCTGGAATCGTCTTTCGCGCGCTGACGCCGCCAAAGAAATTATGCCGTGTTGCGGCTCAACCGCCTGGGCTGATGGAGTGGCGGGATGCAGGCCGTTGCCGGACGAAGTTACTCTGCTAGCAGCGTCAGATAAAACTTGGCGTAATCTGGCTGAAGAGGATTGGATGGAAGCGTTTCGCAGTCATCCAAGAATCGGTGAATCCAGGGTTTCAGGCGCTGCGGGAGTTCGGTCGATGGCGTGGTCGAAGCAGGAGCAACAAAACGTCACGGCTGCGAGCAACGAATCCAGAAACGACTTGGCAGAGGCTAATAAGAACTACGAGGCACGGTTCAACCGAACTTTCATTGTGTGCGCAACCGGCAAATCCGCACAGGAACTTCTGGAGATTTTGCGACGCCGATTGCGCAATGACGACGAAACCGAGTTTCGCGAGGCCGCAGAGCAGCAGAGGTTGATCACGCACATAAGACTAAAGAAATGGCTCGCGCAATGAATCGTATTTCGACCCATGTTCTGGATACTGCCCGGGGCAAACCTGCGCAGGATGTGCCCGTTCGACTGGAGCAAAAGAACGGGTCAGGTCACTGGCTGGCAGTGGCAGCCGCGCGCACCGACGAGGATGGCCGCTGCGGTCAACTACTTTCAAACGATAAAACCTTCGGGACTGGTGCCTACCGTCTGATTTTCGATACCGGCGCTTATTTTGCGGCGCAGGGAATCGATGGTTTGTATCCGGTGGTGGAGATTACATTTCAGGTGCGTGATGGCGAGTCCCATTTTCACATTCCGCTTTTGCTGAGTCCGAACGGGTACACAACTTACCGGGGAAGCTGACCAGGTGGCCTCTTCAATCAGAGAATGGGTTCAACTTTTCGTCAGGTGGTTCCACGTTTTTGCCGCCATCATGTGGGTTGGGCAGACCTTTTATTTCACCTGGCTGGATGGTCAATTCGGCAAAATTGAAGCCTCACAGAAAACCACTGCCGATGGTAAGGGGCCCGTACTGTGGATGGTCCACAGCGGTGGTTTTTACACCGTCGGACGGCAGAAATCACTCGGGGTATCTCCGGATCAGGTTCACTGGTTCAAGTGGGAAGCAGCCATGACCTGGCTGAGCGGAATGGTGCTGCTGTTTCTCCTCTACTATTTCGGCGGAGGATTGATCGATACCGATGTAGCGGATATTTCCCTGGGCAGGGGGATCGCGATCGGTTTGGGTACCGTAGTGTCGGGCTGGATTGTCTACGACCTGGCGGTGGGGTCGTCCCTGGGGAAATCACCCGTCGGATTTGCGTTATTTTCACTCGTCATAATCGGGGCGGCCGCGTGGGGCCTGTCACATGTTTTTAGTGGACGGGCGGCGTACATCCACGTCGGTGCAATCTTCGGAACCATCATGACCCTGAACGTGTGGGAGCGAATTCTTCCCGCGCAACGCAAGATGATCGCCGCAGCAGCCGCGGGCGCTTCGTTTGACGCGTCGCTCGGAGCGCAAGCCAAGCTGCGCTCCAAGCACAACACATTCATGTCGGTCCCGGTCGTGTTTATCATGATCAGCAATCACTTCCCCGTTGCCACCTATGGAAGCAGTTATGGCTGGATAATCCTGGTGGGTCTCGTCGTCGCCGGTTGGGCTGCGGCCGCCGTGATAAGACGGGCGTAGGCGAATAATGAGCGAGAGCATGGAGCTCGCGAAGGAAGTAATCGCTCGATGCCGGCAGCTCGCCACGTTCAGCGAAGACACAACCGGAACGCGACGGACGTTCCTCTCTCCCCCCATGCGGGATTGCCATCGCGAGCTTGGGGAATGGGCTCAACGACTCGGAGCGGCGGTGAGAATTGATGCGGCGGGCAATTGGCGCGCGGTCCACCCTGCGGAGAAAATCGAAGGGCCGCGCCTGTTGCTGGGATCGCATCTGGATACGGTTCCCAACGCCGGCGCGTTCGACGGCATATTGGGCGTGGTCCTTGCCGTGTCATTGCTGCAGGCGTTGAATGGGCGACGACTACCTTTTGGAATCGAAGTGGTCGGCTTTTCCGAGGAGGAGGGCGTCCGTTTTGGCGCACCATTCATTGGCAGCCGCGCACTGGTCGGCAGACTCGATGAAGAATTGCTTAGCCGGCAGGACACGCATGGAATTTCGGTGCGGCAGGCAATTGCGGATTTTGGATTGAGTCCGGAAGAGATTCCAGGCGCGGTGTTGAAATACGATATTCTGGGCTACCTGGAGTTTCACATCGAGCAGGGGCCCGTTCTCGAGAACCTGGGGCGGCCGCTGGCTGCCGTCGAGGCCATTGCCGGACAAGACCGGCTGGAGTTTACATTTCTGGGCCGCACGAATCACGCGGGAACAACGCCGATGAATCTGCGTTACGATGCTCTGGCCGGAGCGGCGGAGTGGATCTCCGCGGTCGAAAGGCACGCTGGCCAAACTTCGGGACTGGTAGCGACGGTGGGCAAAATCGACGCGAAGCCGGGTGCCACCAACGTGATTTCCGGAGAGACCCGGGTCACGCTGGACATACGGCATGCCGTGGACGAGTCACGCGGGATCGCGCTCGATGACCTCATTCGTCTAGCCGAAGAAATCGCGCAGCGACGTGGATTGGCAGTGAGCCGGAAGGTTCTTCTTCGTCAGAAAGCGGTGGCAATGGATGCGCTGCTGGTCAATCAGATCGAACTTGCCATCCGGCAAACCGGATGCAGGCCACACCGCATGGTCAGCGGCGCGGGCCACGATGCCATGATTTTGGCTGAAAGAGTTCCCTCAGCCATGGTTTTCTTACGAAGCCCGGGCGGAATGAGCCACGATCCCGCGGAATGCGTGAAGGTTGAAGATGTGGCGCTGGCGATTGAGTGTGGATTACATCTGCTCGATCAGCTCGCTTCGTCACCCGCATCTCAAACGGGACTCTAATAACGGAACATACACAAGGACGGTGCCGTGCATAACCTGGGCCAGACGCGAAGTTCCCAACAACGGAATCATCTGTTGCTGACTGCCGACACCTTCGTTCGCACTCCCCTTCCCGGCATGAAAGGCTGCACCGCGATTGTGCATGCCGGCCCAGCCATCGGCGCGAAGTTCGCGCAATATACCGCCGAGGTCGAGGCGGACGGTGAATTGGGTGACACAGCAGCGCAGCGTTTCGTTTTCGTAACAGAGGGTGAGCTCGGGTTGGAGATGAGCGGCAAGCAGCACAAACTGGGGGCCGGGGGATTTGCTTACTTGCCCGAAGGAACGCGACACCGCGTTTCTGCAACCAGGACCAGCCGTGCCATCGTAATTGAAAAAGCCTATCAAACCCTGGCGTCGGTGGACGCGCCGCGTGCCATTGTGTCCAGCGAAGATGGCGTCGCTTCCCATCCACTTGGAGACGATACCGACCTGCAGGTGAAGTGCCTGCTGCCCGACACGATGAGCTTTGATTTCGCGGTGAATACGATGACCTACCAGCCGGGAGCGGCGCTCAGTATGGTCGAGATGCACGTGATGGAGCACGGCCTCATCATGCTCGAGGGCGGCGGAATTTATCGCCTCGGCGATTCCTGGTATCCGGTTACGGCTGGAGATTTTATCTGGATGGGCCCGTGGTGCCCGCAGTGGTTTGGCGCAATCGGGAAACTGCCGGCGAAATATCTCATTTACAAAGATTGGAACCGCCATCCCCTGGCTGATGGTGGATCATGAAGCTGGAAGTTGATCAGTCCCGCCTCCGGTCGGAGATCGATGCCCTCGCCGCCATTTCCGATTCCGAAGCTCCCGCCGTAACCAGAATTGTTTTTACTCCGACTGACCTCAAGGCTCGCCTGTGGCTCAAGGCTCGATGTGAGGAAGCTGGCCTGACGGTGAGACAGGACGCGATTGGAAACACCTTCGCACGCTGGTCTGGCTCTGACCCCGAGGCGGCTGCGGTCGGCACCGGATCGCATATTGATGCAATTCCTAACGCCGGGAAATACGATGGCGTGGTGGGAGTGCTGGGAGGGCTGGAGGCGATACGCGCGCTGCGGAAGAGTGGGTTTCGTCCGAAGCACTCGATTGAGCTGCTGGTTCTTACCTCAGAGGAGCCCACGCGCTTTGGGATTGGCTGCCTGGGCAGCCGCCTGCTTTCTGGAAGCCTCTCTCCCGAAACCGCCCGGCGATTGAAAGACGGCGATGGAGCATCGATCGACGAAGTCCGCCGCGGAGCAGGCATGCGAGGCGATCTGGAAGAGGTGGGGTTGCCGGACGGTTATTACAGGGCATTCGTCGAGTTGCATATCGAACAAGGCCCGCTGCTGGAACGGCAGCGGATTCCGCTGGGAGTGGTGACTAACATTGCCGCTCCGGCCAGCTTGAAGATTTCCATCGAGGGAGCCGGTGGACATGCGGGGGGAGTGCTGATGCCCGATCGCCGGGATGCTCTATGCGCGGCGGCGGAGTTGATTCTGGCGGTCGAGGATGCGGCGCGCACCACTGGGGCGATTGACACAGTTACAACGGTCGGCATCTGTGACGTTTTTCCGGGCGCTGTTAACAGTATCCCCAGCCGCGTGTGTATCAGCGTCGACATTCGCGACACCAATCTTGAACGGCGGGATGCAGTGATGCATGCGATTGAGCATGCAGGCCACGCGATATCCGCGAAACGACAGGTCATGGTTCACACCGATCTCGTGAATGCGGACGCTCCGGCGAACTGCGCGCCTTCGATAATCGAGGTTCTTGCCCAGTCCTGCAGGAAACATGAGCAGAATTTTCTTCCCATGGTGAGCCGCGCCTATCATGACTCTCTGTTCATGGCCCGGATCGCGCCCACGGGCATGCTGTTTATTCCCTGCCGCAACGGATATAGCCATCGGCCTGACGAGCACGCGTCTCCTGAAGACATCACGCGCGGTACGCTTGTGCTTGCCGAAACGCTCGCGGCGCTATCCGCCTGAAGGCAAAATCAAGGAGCTCATTAGTGGGCCGTGAACTCCCCGGCTGACTTGTCTTTTTCTGGGTTCTTGCATATTTGAAGCAAGGAGCTTTTAACCGCCAAGAACGCAGAGAAATCGCAGAGGGCGCAAAGAAACATCCCGACCTCCTGGCGCCCGGTGGAGCTGCGGTTGGTATAGTCACGATTGAAGCATGCCTGAACACCCCAAAAAAGCTTCTTTCGCCGTGGTACGCGCGGACTTTCTGCTGACGCTGCGCCTTGCCCTTCCACTCATTGTTGCCGAAGTCGGCTGGATGAGCATGGGAATTGTAGACACCATCATGGTGGGACGGCTCCCGGACAGCGCGATCGCGATTGGGGCCACCGGCCTGGGCCAGAGTCTTTATCACAGCGTGGCAATTTTTGGTGGAGGGCTACTGCTGGGTCTCGACACTTTCGTGTCGCACGCGTACGGCCGGGAAGATCTGGATGACGCGCGGCACTCCCTGGCGAACGGATTGTTTCTCGCCTTTCTGTTTACGCCGATCCTGATGGTTGCGGTATCGCTCTGGCCCATGATGATGACGCGGTTCGGCATCAGCCTGGAATTAGTGAAACCCATGCGCCCGTTTCTCCGGGCGCTTAACTGGGGCACACTGCCCCTGCTCGCGTACTTTGCCCTCCGCCGGTACTTGCAGGCGGTGAATGTTGCGATACCGATCATGTTTGCATTGATCTCAGCGAACATCGTCAATGCCGTCGGCGACTGGGCGCTGATCTACGGACATCTCGGCTTTCGCGCCATGGGCATTACCGGATCGGGATGGTCCACGTGCTTTGCCCGCGTGTACATGGCCGGGGTACTGGCCGTCACGCTGCTTTGGGTGGAGTGGAAGCGCAGGAGGGCTTTGACCAGGCCGGCGGGCGCAATCCGGATCGACCTGCATCGCATGTGGGCGCTGCTCAAGCTGGGCGCGCCGGCCGCGACCCAGATCCTTTGTGAAATCGGCGCGTTCAGCGCCGCCACCGCGCTTATCGCGAAGCTTGGCGCCGTGCCACTTTCAGGGCACGAGATCGCCTTAAACTGCGCCGCGCTCACATTCATGGTGCCGCTTGGAATCAGTTCCGCTGCGGCGGTGCGGGTGGGGCAGCAACTGGGACGGAAAGATGCCGCGGGCGCGCGGCGGGCAGGATGGTCGGCCATTACGCTGGGCGCATCATTCATGACCTGCTCAGGCCTGGTATTCGTATCCATCCCCACCTTCATTGCGCGGCTGTTTTCGCCGGATCCACTGGTCATTCGGACCGGAGCGAAGCTTTTGCTGGTGGCCGCTGCATTCCAATTGTTCGATGGATTACAGACCGTCACTACGGGGGCGTTGCGTGGAGCTGGGGACACCAAGACTCCCATGCTCGCCAATTTCATCGCTTACTGGCTGATTGGTCTCCCTGCGGGATATGTATTGTGCTTCAAATTTGGGTGGGGCGCGCTGGGTATCTGGTTCGGTTTGTGCGGTGGGTTGATCATTATCGGGTTGGCGCTTTTGCTTACCTGGAATCAGAGGAAACTTGCAGTGTGACTTGGACGCCTGGCTATATTTGCGGCTTGGCTTTGACAAATAAAAATCAGTTGTCAGTTATTAGTTCTCAGTTCCCAGTTTTTGCTGACGAATTTTCGCGTAGCCGGGCTTGATCACTGAGTAGATGAAACGGATGCGCTGGTCGTAGGGCAGGAAAGCGCTCTTCATCGCGTTGATAGTAATTTTTTCGAAGTCATCAACAGACAGTCCAAAAGTGGCTGCCGCCGCTTCAAATTCCCCGGTCATAGTGGTATCGCTCATCAGCCGGTTATCGGTGTTGAGAGTGACGCGAAATTTTTCCTGATAAAGGATCCTGAATGGGTGTGCCGCCAGGCTGGGCGTGGCGCCAGTGTGTACGTTACTGATCAGACAGATCTCGAGCGGGATTCTCTTATCGAGAACGTACTGCGCCAAATCGCCGAGCTTCACCGCCTTGCCTTCAGAGATCGCGATGTCGTCGATCAGGCGGGTTCCGTGGCCGATGCGATGCGCCCCGCAATATTGAATGGCCTGCCATATCGATTCCTTGCCGAAGCCCTCGCCGGCATGGATGGTGATGTTGAAATTCTGGCGCTGAATGTAATGGAAGGCGTCGACGTGTTTTTTGGGCGGGTATCCACCTTCTTCGCCGGCCAGATCGAATCCGACTACGCCGCGCTCGCGAAAATCAACTGCCAGTTCCGCCATCTCCAGTGAGACTTCCATATTGCGCATGGCACAGATGATCAATCCTGAAGCCACGCCAAAGTCCTTACGCCCTCGCTCAAGCCCTTTTAACACTGCCGAAACCACCTGCTGATGGGTTAGCCCCTTGCGAGTATGAAATACCGGCGCGAAGCGCGTTTCAAAATAGACCACGCCATCCTTGCTTAGATCTTCGGCCTGTTCGTATGCGACTCGCTCGAGCGCCGCTTCCGTTTGCATGACGGCAATCGTGTGGGCGAAGCCCTCGAGATATTTGGCCAGGCTTCCCTTGTTCGCGCCCTGATGGAACCACTCGGCTAACGCGATGGGATCGCTGGTTGGAAGGTCGGAGTATTTTTCTTCTTTCGCGAGGTCGATAACGCTTTGCGGACGAAGCACGCCGTCGAGGTGCTCGTGCAGAAGAACTTTGGGCAAGCTCCGGAGCAGGCTTTGGTCGAGCATCATGAACCTCCGCGAATTATTTAGGGACTACTCTTGTCCGATGTCTTCGTTCCATACTTCGGGGTTAGCGCGGATGTAATGGCCCAGGAGTGAAACGCATTCTTCGGAGTTCAAATCGATTAACTGGATGCCAAGCGAGCGCAGCCAGTCGATTCCACCCTGGAAGGTTCGGCTTTCTCCAACGACTACCGTGCCGAAACCAAACTGCCTGACCAGGCCGCTGCAGTACCAGCAGGGCGCAAGCGTGGTGACCATGATCAGATTGCGATAGCTGCGCTGGCGGCCGGCGTTGCGGAAGGCATCGGTCTCTCCGTGCATCGAAGGGTCACCATTTTGCACGCGGCGATTGTGACCCGAACCGATCAGTTGTCCGCTGGAGTCAAAGATCGCCGCGCCGATGGGAATGCCACCTTCGGCCAGGCCCTTGCGAGCTTCGGACAAGGCTGCTGCAAGCATGGCGGAATAGTCGGGGTTCGGGATCGTGTTCTCCTGGCGTCATTATATGATCGGCGGGATTGGTGTGGGGCGGACACTCTTGTCGGCGGCCTTTGACGTTAGGTTGCAATGCTTCTTTTCGAGACTCCTGGCTGCCGCAGCCCCGTAAAGTCAAAATCAAAGGCGGCGGACATGAGTTTCCGCCCCACTCCAGGCGCTAAATAAATCCCTTCAATATGGCTTATAAGGTTTTTTAATGAGACGGATCGGAGGCTTCGCGATATCCTAACCATTGCGAACCAGCCGTCACATCCCCTTTAATGTCTGAGCGGTAGTCAAATTTAAGGAGATTCATGTCGAACGAACTGCGCAACTTTCTGGCTCTCTCGTATGACGAATTGGAACAGCTGAATCTGAAGGCAAAAGAGCAGCGCAAGAACCGCGTTGCCCTGCACAAGATTCAAGAGGACCGGCTCAAATACCTGACCGACGAAAAGCGCATCAAGGCAGTGACTGTGCTTTTCAGCGATCTCGAAGGCCGGCTGCACATGCTGGACTACGACAAGAAATTCCTGATCAGGAGCTGGGACAACCTCACTTTTGACGGCTCTTCGATCCGCGGCTTTACCGCGCAGCGGGAAAGCGATTTGCGGTTGGGCATTGACTGGTCCGCATTCTACTGGGCGCCTGCCGACTATTTTGGATCGGGCAAAGTGCTGGTGTTTGGCGATGTGATTGACAAGGGCGGCACGCCCTACGGCGCCGATATTCGCGGCATCCTCAAGTTGTATGCCGACAAGAAGTACAAGGACGAAGGCTACACCCTGAACGCCGCCAACGAAATTGAAGGCTTCCTGTTCAAGGGGCCTGACGCGGAACGGCGCTATCACGAAACCGGCAAGTTCGAGTACGTCAACACCGGCGGCTATTATCACTCGCTGCCCGGCGATCTGCTTCGCACATTCATTGACACCACCGCCGAAGTGCAGCGCTCCATGGGCTTTCAGAACGAAAAGGACCATCCTGAAGTTGCGCCATCGCAGTTTGAGATCAATTATGGGTATGGAGAAGTTGTGGCTGCGGCCGATCAGATCCAGATCTACAAACTGGTTTGCCGCCAGGTCGCAACCAACATGGGACTGACCGCCAGCTTCCTTCCGAAACCTGTGGTGGGCGTGAACGGCAGCGGCATGCACACCAATGTGTCCATCAGCAAAGGCGGCAAGAACCTGTTCTGGGATCCCAAGGGTGAGGAAAAACTCAGCAAGCTGGGCTGGTCATTTGTCGATCGCATCCTCACGCATGGGAATGACATCTGCCTTCTGCTCAACCCGAGCGTGAATGCTTACCGGCGCCTGGATCCGCACTTCGAAGCACCGAACCAGATCAAGGCATCGGCGGTGGATCGTGGATCGATGATTCGTATTCCCATCGGTAACGAGAAAAGTATGCGCGTGGAAGTTCGGTCGGTCGCTCCTGACGCAAATCCTTACATGGTCATGTTATCGATCTTCAGGACCGGCATTGATGGCGACACGGCAAAAATCAAGAACCTCCGCCAGGCCGAGCGCTACCTGCCCGACAACATCTATGACGCTTTGGCGAATTTCAACAAAGCGGATTGGACGACCAAGCTTTTTGGCGAAGACGTGAAAGGGCGTTACGCGGACTTGAAGAAAGCCGCAGCCGATCGTTGTCCGCGTCTGCTGGGCACATTTGTGAAAGCGCCTGAAGTGCAGTACCACCACGATGTTTACAACCAGTTCCTGTGGAACCTGTTCTAGACTGCAGGAGTTCTTGGGTTGAAAGAGTGAAGGCCACGCTCTCCATAGAGCGTGGCCTTTTTAATTTACAAAGCTTTGCGTGGATTGACGGTGTCTTTACACTGGGGGCGATCTCCGGTGCATAGAATAAAATTGCTGGTATTGTGACTTTGGGCTGTGACTTTGGGCTGGAATTGTAAAAAGGAATGAGAGAAGAGGGAGCGAGAATGAATCGCCGCGGAGACTCGGCTCTGGGTATTGTTGTGTTGCTTTGCTCGTTGAGTGCGTTCGGTCAACATGGAGGGCACGGTGGCGGCGGTGGTCGTGGCGGCGCGCCTCGCGGGACGGGAAGCACCAGCGACTCGAGTCTGCAGGATTTCAATCACGCGCTGGCGGTTCAAGCTACGCCCGATCAGGTGTCCCGGTTCCAGTCGCTGGCGAAGAGCACCGAGGACGCCAGGAAGCAGGCTCAGGATCTACTGCGGCTGGCGGCGAAGGCAGATGATCCGAATGACTTTTCCTACCACGTCGCCGCCCTGAAGGGTTCAGTGGAGGTCGTGCAGGCCGACAATAGGTCGTTCGTGAACAGTTTTACAAAATCGCAGAAATCGGGATTGAAAGAACTGACGAAGAAGCTGGACAAGGCGGATTCCGAGGTCACGAAACAAAAGAAGGCGTTGGACCAGCGGCTGGGACTTCCCCAGGGCAACGACGAAGGAGTTGCCAGCATGGCGGACAAGCTGGAAAAAGCACTGACCGATTTTCAGGAACAGCAACTAAGCCTGGGCAAGGAGATGGGAATTCAGGTCCCGGCGTCGTAATCGGAAAGGACCGTGTGGTCGCGGGCGACTTGCCCGCGAGGTAATGCACCAGACACCCAGGTAAGAATCTAACAACCGTTGACTCCTCATTGCTTTTGCTGAGCTTTGAAGGCCGCGGCTTCCGGCTTTAAGCAGCGCGGGCGAGTCGCCCCCGCGGCCACACGGACATACTTGTCTAGAAGAGCGCAGTGGGGCGGCGCTTCCAGCTCTTACCTTTATCCTTCGCGATATTTTCCATGTCGTTGACATAGGCTCCCGCCTGAGTCAGGACGTGGTGCAGATCATTTCCAACGCTGATGAAGGTAAATCCCTTTTCCAAAAACTCTCCGACGCGAGATGTGCCGAACAGGAAAATTCCGAGAATCAGCTTATTTTTTCGCGCGTTCTCGACCAGCTTTTTGGTGGCAGCATCGAGTTCGGGCGAGGTGTACATGTGGGGGAATTCGTATTTCTCGTAAAGGCCCATGGACATGCACAGGTCGTTCTGTCCCAGGAAGAGGATATCGACGCCGGGCACCGCGGCGATTTCGACGATGTTTTCAATGCAGGACGCCGTTTCGACTTGCAGAGCTACGATGCCGCTGTTGTTGAAGTTGCCGGCATATCCCAGCAGGCCGGCCTTGTTCATGCTGCGTTGCGGGAAGTAAACCGAGCGCGTGCCGGCGGTGGGATACTTGGTGCAACTCACGGCCTGTCGTGCTTCTTCAGCGGTATTGATATAGGGGACCAATACGCCGTCGGCTCCCATGTCGAGAGCTTGCTGAATTCCAGGGCGATCGTCGTAACCGCCGACCCGAACCAGGGACTTGGCTCCTCCATTGGAGATTCCTGAGAGCATGGCGGAAAGTTTTTCGTAGCCCATGGGACCGTGTTGCGTGTCCACGAGCAACCAATCGTAGCCGCTGTGGGCTAACTGCTCGGCGACGGTCGGGCTGTGCGCGTTCAGAAAAAGACCCATCTTAGGCGAGCCTTCGCGCAGTTGTTTCTTGAAATCGGCGCCACTAACGGTGGCTTCGGGCATGACTGATTCCTCCTGAGAGTATTGAAAGTTCCCTAGTGTAACTCAACGGACGTTAGGTCTGGTGGAGGCGGTGAAATCACATATGACCGGCGGACAGGACAGTGTGGCGCGGGCTCCCTCGCCCGCGTGACAGCTGTCTGCATGGAGACAGCAGCGTCTTATCGCTCAAGGAATGGGCGAGTTAGACTTCGGCGGTTCCAATTCCTATTTCCTGCCGATCGCTGAAAACGTCAAAAGCCGCGGGCGAGGTCGCCCGCGACCACACAAACTTAGCTGGCCAGGGTGATGCAATCTTCCAGCATGTCGACTGCGACGTCAGCTTCGTCCCTGGTGACGACCAGGGCCGGAGCGATTCGTATGGTGCTGGGACCGCAGCCCAGGAACAGAATGCCACGCTCGAAGGCCAGCTCGATGATACGGTCGCGCAGCTCGGGCGCGTACTCCCTGGACTTCTGGTCCTTGACGATTTCGACGCCGACCATCAACCCGCGGCCGCGCACGTCCCCCACCAGCCTGTGCTTGCGTGGCCAGTCCGCCATGCGCTTAAGCATGTGGTTGCCTACCTCGGCGGAGTTGCGCAACAGCCCTTCTTTTTCGATCACATCCAGGGTGGCCAGTGCGGCTGCGATACAAACCGGATTACCGCCAAAAGTTGACGCGTGCGAGCCCGGAACCCAGTCCATGATGTCGGCGCGGCTCATGGTGATGCCCAGCGGCATGCCGGAAGCGATGCCTTTGGCCATACAAACGATATCGGGCTGCACCCCGGTGTGCTCGATGGCCCACCACTTCCCGGTACGACCGGCGCCGCTCTGGACTTCATCGGCCACGAGCAGGATGCCGTACTTGTCGCAGATGCGACGCAGCTCCTGCATGAACACGGTTGGCGCAACTACATAGCCGCCCTCACCTTGCACTGGCTCGACGAAAATGGCCGCCACTTCTTCCGGAGCCAGAGTCGTCTTGAACAGCTTGTCTTCGATGAAGCGGGCACAGCCCAGCGCGAAAGCCTCGGCATCCTGCGCTCCGCCCTCGCAGCCGCGATAGACATCGGGATAGCGCACGTGAGTTACGCCCGGCACGCCGGTTCCGAAGCGCCGCTTCTGCTGCGGCTTGGACGCGGTCAGCGAGAGCGCGCCCATGGTGCGCCCGTGGAAGGCGCCGAAGAATGCGATCACGTTCTGCCGCTTGGTGTGATAACGAGCCAGCTTCAGCGCGGCCTCCACCGCTTCTGCCCCGGAATTGCCGTAGTAAATCTTGTGCGGTCCGGGCATGGGAGCGATCTTCGACAGCCGCTCCGCCAGCGTGATCATGCTCTCGTAATAAAAATCAGTTCCGGACATGTGGATCAGTTCGCCAGCTTGCTTCTGAATGGCGGCGACCACATCGGGATGGCAGTGTCCGGTGGAAGTCACCGCAATGCCGGCGGAGAAGTCGAAGAACTCGTTGCCATCGACGTCCGTCACTACAATGCCACGACCGCTCCTGGCCACCAGAGGGTAGGAACGGGTATAGGACGGCGAAATATACTTGTCATCGCCCGCGAGAACGCGCTTGGCATTGGGGCCAGGCAGGGCAGTCTTGATCTTTGGTCCTGCAACGGTCTTGGTAGTTAGTGTCGTAGTCATGGCATCCTCCGGGAAGCGGTCGTCGGTCTTCTGTCGTCAGCCAGCAGGCGGTCGCGCCGAAAAAGGCGGACTAAGCCCTTAAGCCACATTAGTTGGGAGGATCGGAGAACTAGTCGCTACCGAACAGACTGGGACGCGCCTGCGAGGGCAACACTGCCAGATGACGGCGCGGGCACACGAGAAAATCGAGCCAGCACACGGGCAGGTGCGAATTGGGGTTCTGATGGCGCATCGGGCAACATTCCTTGCCAATTATAGCCTGCCCGCGCCGCTGGCGTAACCCCCTATTACCACCCGTTAGTCACCAGGGCATCGTGTTGCCACGACTTCCCTCAAACCTGTCACTCCGGTCGGGATAAAAGGGTTGTGAATCAGTCGGGACCCTGATTAGTCAACAAGTTACGCAATCGCAGAATCCAACCACCCCTCCAACTCGTCTGATATGTTCTAGCTTCCGGCTTTTCTCCTTTACCAGAACATGACCCAAGCCCAGCGCCAGCACCGCTTCGCAGTGATCCTTGCCTTCGCGCTGGTCTATTTCTTCTGGGGATCGACCTATCTCGGCATCGACATCGCGGTCGAACACATTCCTCCAGCCCTGATGTGCGGGATACGCTTCATCATAGCGGGCGTGTTCATGCTCGCGTTTTGCGGGCTGCGCGGGCGCAGGATTTATTACCAGCCGGCACAACTTGGCCAGATGGCGCTGGTAGGCATTCTGCTGCTCATGGGCGGCAACCTCACCCTTTCCTACGCGGAAAGGCATGTGGCATCGGGCCTGGCGGCGCTGATCATCGCAGTGACACCTCTCTGGTTCCTGGTGCTGGACTCGCTTCTATTGGGCGATCACCACATCGCGGTTCGTGGAAAGATCGGCCTTGCGCTGGGAGTTGTCGGCCTGGTGGTGTTGCTGTGGCCTGACCTGGTAGCCAGCAGCACGTTGGGGCGGGTTCAGTTCTGGGCTTCGATCAGCCTGTTGGGCGGTTCGTTCAGCTGGGCTCTGGGCTCCGTGCTGGCCAAGAAGTGGAAGTCCGCTGACGTCGATCCCTTTTCCGCCACCGCCTGGCAGATGATCGCTGCGGGCATCGCGAATTTTCTGGTGGCATTCGCCCTGGGAGATCTGACGCGAGCGGTGTGGACCGTCCGCGGAGTCAGCGCCATGCTCTATCTTGTTGTGTTCGGATCGTGGGTGGGCTACACCGCATACATCTGGCTGCTGAATCACGTGCCTACTTCCAAAGTATCCACCTACGCTTACGTGAATCCGGTGGTGGCAGTGTTTCTGGGCTGGCTGGTCCTGCATGAGCGGGTGGACAGTTACATCATCGCTGGCAGCGCGGTTGTGGTAGCGTCGGTGGCTCTGGTGACCAGCGCGCAGGTGACAGCCAAAACTGTGATCGAAGAAATGCCTGCCGTCGAGACGATGGGGGATTAGGGCCGAGTGTAAAGTGGCGCCACCCCGAGGCGGAGCGTGAGACGCCCTCCCTACGGACGGCGGGACGCCAGCGCTACCGGATTAGTGGAGTTTGCATGTCGACATGTGTTCGCTGCGGTCGCGAATTGCCGTCGTTCTCGGTGGGAGAACCCAGCCCTCTGTGTCGCGATTGCCGTACAGCCACCGGCGTGATGACCCCTTCCAATGACACCGCTGTTTCTCCTGCGGCGGTGCGGAGCCGTCAACCTTTTCCGGTGACTCAGGTCATCGTCGGGATCAATGTCGTTGTCTTCATCGCCATGGTACTGTCCGGCGTATCGCCTCTCCAGCCCACCGTCCAGGACTTGCTCACCTGGGGAGCAAATGCGGCGCCTCTGTCGCTTGGCCCGCAGCCGTGGAGGATGCTGGCGTCGAACTACGTTCATATCGGGCTGATTCACATCTTCTTCAACATGTGGTGCTTGTGGAATCTGGGCCGGCTGGCGGAACGCATCTTTGACCGCTGGACCTACCTGCTGGTTTACACCGCCACCGGCATTGGGGGCAGCCTGTCCAGCCTTTGGTGGCATCCGCGCGGCATCGGCGCTGGCGCGTCCGGTGCAATCTTCGGACTCGCCGGCGCGCTCATCGCCGTCCTATATCTGGGGAAACTTCCGGTTGCCAAGGAAGTGCTGAAGCCAACTCTAAAGAGCTTGCTGACCTTCGCCGCCTACAACCTGTTCTTTGGCCTGGTGCCGGGCATCGACAACGCGGCTCATCTTGGAGGCCTTGCCACAGGCCTGGGACTTGGCGCCGCCCTGGCAGGAAGCTTTTCGCAGCCGCTGGATGATCGCGCTCGCTGGCGGAACTATGCAGCGGTCGTAACCAGCTTACTTTTACTCGCCAGCTACACTTACCTCAAGCAGAAGGCGTCACACCAGGTGCCATGAATCCAGACGCACGTGTGGGGCGGACACGCTTGTCCGCCGCCGTTGAAGTTGGTGTTGCTTTTGACTTTTGCGTGGACCTGTTCATTGCCTGGCTGGACCAAGACCACCACAATCTAAGGCCAAAGGCGGCGGGCAACAGTGTCCGCCCCACACAGCCTGGTGATAGCAGGCTCCGGTCACTGCGAAGTCTTCTCCTTCTCCATCCTCGTCGCTGTTTTACCAGGTCGGCTGCTTGTCCGCGGATGGTGTACGTCAGCTTCTGGTGTTTGTCGGCTTCGAAGGTTACCCGTGCTGGCCGCCGCTACCAGGCGGGCGCCGGACATTCCGAATCTGGCATATCGTGTTCTCCGGTTTCGCCGAGAGGCTTTTTCAGTACCGGTTTGCGACGTCGTACCTGAAAGACGACGGGAAAAAGTTTCTTGCCATCATCGGAGACGCAGCAATAGGCGACGTAGTCGCGGTGCCAACTGGCCGGCGAATAATAGGAATCGAATTCGGGCAGGCTGATCGCGGAAACGTGACCGGTCAGGCGGTCAACCATCAACCATCCGCCGCGCTGCCACACCCAACCCGCCGGCGAAGCAGTCTCGCCGGGCAGGCTATCGTTCACCGAAATGCCCGGCGGACAACGAACACGCGCTCGGTAACGTCATGTACCGTACCGACTGTGAATTCTCTCGCCCGGTTGTCCACGTACAAAGTACGGACTTTTAAATCAAGGCATTTACTTTCGTTCTCTCCCGCGCACCATTTAATGGCGGTCCATTTTCCGAGGCTGACCGCGTGCGCCCTGGTGGCGCCGGAGTGGCGAATACAGCAGGGAATAGAAGAAGACCCGGAACGATGTATGCGAACCAGAACCTCGACATGGTGGAAACCAGGCGTACTCGGGAAGTAAGCACAAGGTCACACGTCACATCACAGATCACACCGGATGCGGGAATTCCCTGATCGGGAATGATTCGAGTCGAAGCGTTTTATGGTTCGATGAATCCGGTACAATTAAAGAATCCTGTCTGGTTGATGATGAGCCCCCGTTCGAAATTAACGCCCCCTGTTTCACTGTCACCTTATTCTCACCAGAGCATAGGCGAAGTGCGGCGGCATAATCCTCGCATTCTGGTGGTCGATGACAATCAGGACATCATGCTGCTGATGCGGGAGTTGCTATCTTCCTGTGGGTATGACGTCATAGCGGTTCCAGATGCGGCGCAAGCCGAAATAGAAATCCTTCGCTGTCCGCCTGACCTGATTCTTTCGGATGTAGTGATGCCCGGCAAATCAGGATACGAATTGTGCCGCGAAGTAAAAGCCGATCCCGCGACCAGGCTGATCCCATTCGTGCTCATCACCGGCCTTACCGATCGTCAGGACCGCGTACTGGGAATCGAATCCGGTGCCGACGATTTTCTGCACAAACCGATTTTTCCCGAAGAACTGTTTGCCCGGGTTAAGTCGTTGCTCAGACTCAAGGAATTTACCGACGAACTGGAGACGGCGGAATCCGTGCTCTGTACTCTCGGCTTGAGTGTGGAGAGCCGTGACCCTTACACCGAAGGCCACTGCGAACGACTGGCAGTGAATGCCAGCAACCTGGGGCATGATCTCGGACTCGATCAGGAATCGGTCATTGCGCTGCGTCGAGGCGGCTATTTGCACGACCTGGGCAAGATCGCGGTTGCCGATGAGATTTTGAAAAAGGGATCGAATCTCACAGCCGATGAGTGGGCTGTGATGAAAATGCATCCCCTCACCGGCGAGACGATCTGCCAGCCGCTCAAGTCTTTGCGCCAGGTGCTGCCCATCATTCGCAATCATCACGAACACTTCGACGGCAGCGGATATCCCGACGGGTTGCGGGGGCAAGAAATTCCGCTGCTGGCGCGAGTATTACAGGTGGTCGACGTCTACGACGCACTGCGCACGGCCCGGCCCTACAAGCCCGCGCTCAGCCATGACCAGGCGACATTCACCATGCGCCAGGAGGCCCGGGCCGGCCTGTGGGACCACGATCTCGTCGGAGAATTCCTTTCCCTGCTGGAAAAGCAACGACAAGTTGCCTGAGTGGCTTGCTTCTTGAAGCGGCAGCAAACCCTGCCGGTTGAGCAACACATCTCAGCCCACAGGAATCAAAGCGGTGGAACAATAGTGTCCGCCCTACACTGCGTCGCGCGCTGCCTTTTGACTTGCTCCGATATTTCCTCGACACTGTTGCACGGAGAGCGGGCGCCAAACTGAACCGAAATGTCGTTCTATCAACCAATGCCGGCGTATGACCAGCAGTCGACGACTGAACGTCGACCGAAGAGTGACGACAGGCAGAGTGACGAACGGCGCTGCGCGTACAGCATCATCATTCCCGCTTATAACGAAAGCGCCCGCATCGCGGGAACCCTGGAGAGGGTGCTCGCCTACACCGCCGAGCGCTCATGGGACGCCGAAATCATCGTGGTGAATGACAGTTCGCGCGACAATACGGCGGACATCGTGCGCAGCTATATGGGCAGGAATCCCCGCCTGCGGATGCTGGAAAATCCGGGGAACCGCGGCAAGGGGTACAGCGTGCGCAACGGGATGTTGCACGCGAATGGCGAAATATTGTTGTTCAGTGACGCTGATCTTTCGTCCCCCATTGAGGAGGCGGACCAACTTTTTGCCGCCATCATACAGGGCGCGGATATCGCGATCGGTTCACGCTGGCTGCGCACTGAACTGCAAACCCAGCGGCAACCGCTGCACCGTCAGGTTGTGGGACGAGTGTTCAACATGATGCTGAGATTGACCCTGGGCTTGAGTTTCAAGGATACACAGTGCGGCTTCAAGGCATTCACCAGGCGAGCAGCTAAAGCAATCTTCCCGCAGCAGCAGATCGAAAGATGGGGGTTTGACCCGGAGCTTCTTTTCCTGGCGCACCGGTTCAAGTTCAAAGTCGTGGAGGTGCCAGTCGCGTGGGCCCACCGTGAAGGTACACAAATCAGTCCGTTGCGCGACGGCACCCGAATGTTTTTCGAAATGCTGCAGATCCGCTGGAACGCCGTCAGCGGAAAATACTCGCTGTAATATTTCGTAGCACCAGCTCAACCACCTGTCATCCTGAGGCCGCGGAGCCATCCGCGCAGCGGAGAGCTCCCAGCGAAGGACCTGCGCATTTGGCTGCGGCACGAACGCTGCCCCGGAATCCATAGGTCCTTCGGCCCGCAAAAGCGCGGACCTCAGGATGACAATCACAGGAACCAGCAGAGCGCGGAGGTGCTCTCACACGCGGCAGATATACCTCTTACAGTGGAAGGCAGAAAAAAACTCACGAAGCTGAGGTCGCTCGACTGCGTTTTCCCGCCAGGGGTTTTTTACTCAGCGGCGCAACCTTGCCCCCCACGCCACTCTGATAGCTGACCGTGAGGGTCGCGCTGCACTCGTCGCAAAGCCAGAAAAATTCAAGATTGCGAGTGGTCCTGGACGAGCCTTGCCCAGCGGGATCGTTACCTTCGACCTCAAAACGGAATAGCTTGCCCTGATGCAGATAGAGGAATAAAGCCGTGCAGCCCGGGTTGGCGCATTTGGAGAGCATTTCTGCTTCCCCCTCGGGCAAAGGGATGTTATTGGATGAATCCTACCCCGGAAGGTTGGATCAGTCTCGCTGGCGCGGAAAAAACTCTGTGGAAATCTTCGTGCCGGGTTCACTAACGGGATACCTGGTGGACGGAAGATCTCTCCAGGCCCCGCGTCGTCAGGCCGCAGCCTTGCATCGCTCGCGCACCGCCTCGGCAACCTTCTGCCCCATGCCTGATGTCGTCATTACACTCTGCCCCGGCCTGGCCAGATCCCGGGTGCGAGATCCCGATGCCAGCACGGACGCGACCGACGACTCGATGCAGGCCGCCTCGGTTTCGAGCTTGAACGAATACCTCAGCAACATTGCAGCCGAAAGAATGGCGCCCAGAGGATTGGCAACGCCCTGTCCGGCAATATCCGGTGCGGAACCGTGGACCGGCTCATAGAGGCCCACGGCGCCTCCGATGCTGGCCGAGCCGAGCATCCCCAGCGATCCCACAACCGCGCCCGCCTGATCGGAAAGGATGTCGCCAAACATGTTTTCCGTCAGCAAAACGTCGAACCCGGCCGGCCGCGCCACCAGTGCCATCGCGGCAGAGTCCACATACATATGGTTCAGCTTGACGTCGGGATATCGCTGTCCAATTTGAGTTACAACATCGCGCCACAGGCGCGAGCAATCCAGAACGTTGGCTTTGTCGACCGATGTGAGCTTGCGTCGCCGCGAGCGGGCGAGCTCGAAGGCAACGCGGGAAATACGCTCGATCTCCGCTTCACCATAAGTCATAGTGTCGATCGCCGCGCGCGCGCCTGGTCCTCCCTTCGTGGAACGGGGCTGGCCGAAATAAATGCCGCCCAGGAGCTCACGCACGATCATGACGTTGGTTCCCCGCACAATTTCAGCTCGCAGCGGCGAACAGTCTTCCAGAGCCGGGAAGCAGACCGCCGGCCGTAAATTGGCAAATACCCCGAGTCCCTGGCGCAATCGCAACAGCCCGCTCTCCGGCCGAAGATGGCTGGGAAAGCTGTCGAATGACGGACCGCCCACGGCTCCAAGCAATACGGCTCCCGAGCTAAGGCAGGCCTGCAGGGTGTCCGCCGGAAGCGGGTCTTTGCTGGAAATGAGTGCAGCGCCACCGATTGGCTTGCGGGTGTAGCTGAGCTGGTGGTTGCAGGCTTCAGCGACTGTTTCCAGAACTCGTACCGCTTCGTCGGTGACTTCCGGACCGACGCCGTCGCCCGGCAGGATCGTAAGGTTGAGAATCATGCGGGATTATTGTAAGGCGAAACGAGTGTATTGCGGAACGGCTGCATGGCAGATCGGGAAATCGCTCGCCGAACACAAGCGTCTACTGCACATGCGTCTACTGAGGCTGAGAGCCGGTTGACGGCGACGCGGGCAGCTTTTCTTTCCCTTTAGCCTCGCCCATTTTTTGGTCCGAATCGACTGAAAACAGCATGAAATGATCGAAGCTATGGCGCCGGAAGTAGTGCCGCCGATGGACATCCAGATAGAGCTCCGCTTTCTTGGGCAGCCAAAGTTCAGTATTGGTCTTCTGAAAGAGGACTGGGCCATATTCGACGGCCTGATGTTCGTTGAGAATCTGAAGTTGCGGAATCGGCCTCACCAGTTCTGATTCGATGCGGACGATCTGGAATGTGCTCGCCGAAATCCAGGCGCGTCCCTTCAGATTCGCCGGGTAGGTGAGCCCACCCACCTTGTACTCGTGAAAGCGGTTGGGCCGGTCATCGCGCTGCCGGAAGTGCAACAGCCAGGCGGCCTGTCCGTTCCATTGCCCCAAACCTTCGCAAGTCATCTGAAAATCGGCTCGCAAGTACGGATGAAAAACGAATGCCAGCGTGGGTAATCCGCGGGTAGCGATGTGGTCAGGGGACTCCTCCGCACCCGATTTCTCGGTACGGTACTCTTCCACCGCAACGTAGCCCGGACGGTTGTTAGAGATCGATGCGATGTAATTGAATCGGCGTGTCACCCTGGTGATCGGATTGCCAAGTTCATCGAGTTGCTCGTGCAGCAGATCTTCGACGGCACTGAACCGAACCACATCGTCAACCAGCTGTTTCACCCGGTCGCCTACGCCGTTGAGCACCTGCTCATATGGACAGACGACGTCGGCTGCCACGGACGGCTTTACGTCATCGATCCCCGGCGGCTCCCAGGTTCGAATGGAAAACTCTCTTGCGGATGAGCCCGGCGACCCGCCAGACAAGAAATGATCAACCTCGGCCAGCTGCACCGTCTGGGGAGGCAGCTTTTCAGAACTGGCAGTCTGGCTCGCTTCGCGGCGTTCCAGCGTTGCCACCAGTTCGCGGATTCCCGGAGCGGAAGGGCTCTCGGGCATCTCCCGCAGAAAGGCGTTTAGAGTTTGAATAGCCTCGGGGTCCCGTCCCAGACTTGCCAGGGCCTCTCCGAGCGGGACCTGCGCAACACCGCCATTGCCTTTGCCTCTTTCCACTGCGGCCTGAGCCTGCTCCCGCGCCTTCTCGAATTCGTTCAGCCTCAGGTACGACTCAGCGAGAAGGTAATGTGCCATCCAGTACTCACCGTCGGCGGCAACCGCTTGCTCCAGAACCTTTCTTGCCCCAACGAAATCCTGACTTCGAACGCACATCCGGCCTGACAAAGTCAGCGCCTGCACGTTGTGCGGGTCGGCGGCTATTGCTTTATCCAAACTGCCCCGAGCCTCTTCAAACTTCTGCTGCTGGAAAAAAAGATATCCCAGCAGGAAATTTACTTCGGAGTTGGAGGGAACCAGCTTGCCGGCTGCGTCGAGCCTTTTCTTCGCCGCCTTCCAATTCCCCGACTTCAAATCTGTGACTGCCCGATTAATTTGCTTGCGAGCTTTGGGCGGAATTTGTGATGCGACCGGCGTTTTTAGCTCGACCGCGGTCGGATCCGGCTTTATCAGTACGTCCAGGTGATAACTGTGGAGCTGGCGGTCAGCTTTCAGTTCCTGGTGGGTCGTCAGATATCCGACGGCGCTTACCTCAATGTCATAGGCGCCGAAGGGCACATCTTCAAAAGTCGCTACCGACTTGTCCTGCGTGGTTCGCCAGATAACGCTGAGATCGTTCTTGTTGGAGAGCTTTACCACGGCCTGGCGATCGAGGAGATCTCCAGTGTCGTTGTGTACCGTCAGCACCAGAACCGATCCCTGCGTATTGTAAGTGGGAGCCCCTCCGGGCCGGTCAACCCGGCCAAAAGGGTCGGGAGTCATGGGAGCTGGAGCCCCCTGAGCGGATGCGTTCGGCGAAAACAACTGACCGAAGAGGACAATAAAAATAAAAATGAAAGACAGGGCTATCGTGTACCAGAAGCGCCGATTCATGCATTCGCCGCCAAACCGGCTCCTATTCTATACGTCTATACGCCCCACAGATAATCTTCCTGATCGGCGTGCCGCTCCGCGGAGGGATGCAGAGGCAGTTTGAAATCTGCAATCAGAGGAGCGGGAAAGGCGTTCAGGGAATAAGAATGTTTCGCCACCGTCGCGGCCGGAGTTGCTTCGACGTGCTCCCCCCCGCCGTCTGCGCCGGTTCGTGCCTGCTGGATCAGCTCCAGCAGATGATGCTCCTCAACGCGCTTGATCTTGTCGGCCAGGACCACAAACCTGCGATAGATTTCATCCAGTTCCCGCCGGTCAAACTGGAAACCGAGCTGCTCGCACCGCAGGCTCAGAGCATGCCGTCCGGAGTGTTTGCCCAGAACCAGCCGGGAGTCCGGCACTCCCACCGAGTGCGGTGTCATGATTTCGTAGGTCAGCGGATTCTTCAGCATGCCGTCCTGGTGAATCCCGGCCTCGTGCGCGAAGGCGTTGCGCCCGGTAATGGCCTTGTTGGCCTGTACGGTTGCACCAGTCACATCGCACAGCAGTTGGCTGGCGGGAAAAAGCTGTTCCGCTACCACTCCGGTTTCGTAGGGATACCGGTCCGGCCGTACCCGCATGGCCATCACAATCTCTTCCAACGAAGCATTGCCGGCCCGCTCGCCGATGCCATTGATGGTGCACTCCACCTGGCGCGCGCCGGCGGCCACCGCGGCCAGCGAATTGGCCACTGCCAGCCCCAGATCGTTGTGACAGTGGGCGGAAATTGTAACTCCCTCGCCCACCCGCTTGCGGATGCTTCGAATCAACTCGCCAAACTCCTCCGGCATGCTGTAGCCAACCGTGTCCGGAATGTTCAACGTTGTTGCGCCGGCTTCCACCACGGATTCCAGCACTTGAAACAGAAATTCGTGATCGGTGCGGGTGGCGTCCTCCGGCGAAAACTCCACATCCGGGCAGAACGACCTGGCGAGACGAACCGAATCGCGCGCCTGTTCGAGACACTGCTGCCGGGAAATTTTCAGCTTGTATTGAAGATGAATATCGGAGGTCGCGAGAAATACGTGAATGCGCGGTCGAGCCGCGCCCTTCAGAGCCTGCCATGCCCGCTCGATGTCGTGGCAGCACGCCCGCGCCAGAGCGGCAATGATTGGCCGTCGAATGGTTGCGGCAACGGCCTGGACCGCGGCAAAATCGCCTTCCGATGCGATGGGAAATCCGGCCTCGATCACGTCGAGGCCAAGCCGGTCAAGCTGGTGCGCCAGGCGCAGCTTTTCCTGCACGTTCATGCTGCATCCGGGCGACTGCTCGCCGTCTCTCAGCGTAGTGTCGAAAACCGTAATCCGGGCTCGTTCCATGCGCAAGTCTCCCTGGTTCCTGTCGTAATTCGCAAAAGCTGATTCGCTGAGCCTCTGTTGCCAGGTCCGCGCGGTCGAGACGTAGCTCGCTACGTCTCTTTCTCGGACTCTGCCAGGCAAGACGTAGCAATCTACGTCTCTGCGAAGAATGTTCGTCAGCGGCAGCTACAGCCATGCTATGGTCCGCCAACTCTCCAATAAAGCTTATAATTATTAAAATAGCATTAGATATACTTACACTATAAGATAAATTAATAGTGATTGAGCTTTAGGTTAGGCGGAAGACCATGGACCTTGGGCAGCTCGAAGTCTTTCTCATGGTTGCGCGCGAAGGGAAGTTTTCTCGCGCGGCGGAAAAATTGCACCGCACCCAGTCAGCGGTGAGCCAGTCCATTCACAAACTGGAAGAAGATATCGGAGAGCCTTTGTTCGATCGCTCCTCCCGCGACGGCCTGCTCACCGACGCCGGGCGGGTGCTGAAGGAGTATGCCGAACGCCTGCTGAACCTGCGCGACGACGCCAGCGGAGCGCTGGCCGAACTCCGCGAGTTGCAGCGCGGCAAACTGGCCATCGCCGCCAATGAATTCACCGCCCTCTACCTTTTGCCGGTTCTGGCTGAATTCCGCCGCCTGCATCCCATGATCAAAATCATGGTGCAACGTTCGCTTGGCAGCCACATCCCCGACGACCTGCTGCGGCATACTTCGGAGCTGGGTGTTCTCACTTACGACCCTGACGAGCCGCAGCTGCACTCCATTATTGTGTATTTGGACGAACTGATTTTCGTGGTGCCGCCGACGCATCCCCTCGCCACCGAATCCCAAGTGAGTATCCGGCAACTGGGCGCGGAGTCGTTCGTCGCTCACATTGTTTCTTCGCCCTATCGCGAAAAGGTGATTCAGGCCTTCCGGCGGCACAAGACGCCCCTGCATATGGACATCGAGCTGCCCACCCTGCAGGCAATCAAGCGTTTCGTGGCGATGGGCAACGGAGTGGCGCTTCTGCCTGAGATCAGTGTGGAAGACGAGCTGGCTCGGGGCGAGCTGGTGCGCATTCCGGTTCGCGAGTTGCGTCTGCATCGCAAACTGCGGCTGGTCTATCGCAAGTCGGCCAGCATTTCGCACGCAGCCCAGGCGTTTTTGAAAGTGGCAGAGGCGGTGTCAGTCAAACGCCGTGGCCCGTACCGCTTTCAACACGAACGGTAGAGCATGTGAGCAATAACCGTCGCATTAGAATTTGCCGGCCTTGCCGTGCATTCGGTACCTAACCTTCCCACACAAACGGAACGCGCCCTGAAGTGTTGCTGCGCCGGAGTCAACGTCCGAGTTATTTCTTGACAACATTCGCGCGCGCAAATGAGAATCCCCGTTCCTCTTTCCCTTCGGGCAGCCCCACCGCCCCGGTATGAACCGGCGACGGTACTTACCAGCCTGCCGTGAGTTACAACGCAGGTGGGATATTTCACTCAGTCCGTGACCGCCGCGGACCTCAACGGGGATGGCAAACTGGACCTTGCCTTAGCCAACCAGTGCAACGGAGACGGAAGTTTCCGCGCGTCGGTGGCTTATCCCACCGGCGACCCCGACTCAACGGCTGTCGTGGCGGGCGACCTTAATGGGGACGGCAAACTCGACCTCGCAGTCGCGAATGGCAACTGTGTTCTGCCCAGCCCGGCTGACGAGCCGGTGTGTGCGACCGGTTCGGTGGGCGTGCTTCTGGGGAACGGCGACGGCAGCTTTCAGGCAACGGTGCAACTTCATTAACTTTTTCGAATCGAATTCTTCACCGCAGCGTTCGCAAGGTGTTCCCAATCGCTTCGTTGCGGTGTCATTTAATAATTCCCCTTCCCAGTGCTACCTTCCTTACCGCGGATCAAAAACCGTGTCTGAGCGATAACGCTCATCCTTAGCGGCAGGTTTGTGACATCATGGTTGCTATGCCGAAGAAGAACAAGCCAAAGAAAATTGCTCTTCGAATCCGCATCATCCCGCTAAAAGACGTGCCCATTCCGAAGGCCGGCGGACCGAAGGTCAAATGAGAAGGGCAGCATCGGAGAATGCCGCCCTTCTCTCAGCGCTGGGGATGACTACAACTGCCAGACCCTAACATTCGGTGAACGGGCCATCCTGTTCAAAATTGTCCAAGTTTTGGTTTCGCTAACTTGGCCGTTCGCACAATGGCGTGCTCTTTGCGGTCTTTTCGGCGTTGTGCGGTGCCTCATGAAGCTCTCGCCATGAAATGCCACGCCGAGGTTTACTCGGCGTCCTCTCCCCCATCGCGCCATTCCCGAACCGCACTACCCGTTCCACGACCGCACCGTCATGGTCACCAGCTGCGGACGTCTTTGCTTGTACAACAATGAAGATCAGTCTCAGCGTTTCTCTTGCGGGCAGGCCGTCGGCGTCAAGGAAGTTGACGACGGCATTTGGCTCGTCAGTTTTATGAGTATGATCTCGGCTGTATTGATCTGGAGGAAAAAACTTTGCAGCCCCTGCAGAACCCCTTCGGGCCAAAAGTGTAACCTGTGTCTCCGGAACGTTCTGTTACCTATGTCTCCGGAACGGACAAACGAACGAGTGGTGGGCGCTGTAGGATTTGAACCTACGACTTCCACCGTGTGAGGATGGCACTCTACCGCTGAGTTAAGCGCCCACTCGAACCGCCGCTATATTGTAGCAAACGAACCAGTTTCACGTACCCGCCCGGCGTGATAGGCTAATTTTGCTGTCGCCGGAAAGCCGATTTCGGTCCTTTCCCACGACGGGCGTGATACTCCGAAATGCCTACCGAACCCAGACCCTCGAAAGTACCCGCACGCCATATTACGGAAGGCACTTCCGGGCCGGGCGCGGGAGCGGCTGGGACGCAACTTTCGCCCTCCGGAGGGGTTCAATCAGATGTGAGCAGCATTGCTATCAACCGCGGGTTGCTCGCCGGGGCGGGCGTGCCGCAGGAAGCGGCACTAGAGGCCGATGCCGGTTTGTCCGGCGAAGGCCAGACTGACGCCGATGTAATGCTCCGGGTTAAAGCCGGTGACGACTCCGCTTTTGACTACCTGGTGCAGAAGTACCGTCGGCCGATGGTGAACTTCATGTACCGCATGGCGCACAACTCGGCGGGAGCGGAGGATCTCGCTCAGGAAGTTTTCCTGCGCGTCTACCGGTCGCGCGAAACTTACGAGGCCAGCGCCAAGTTTACGACCTGGCTCTACCGCATCGCGACCAACCTCGCGGTGAATCACGCGCGCGACACGCGCCACGAACGCCCCGAGAACCAGGTAAGCCTGGACGAACCGGATGAGGAGAGCGGCCGCACGCTGGATGTTCCCGACGCCGCGCCCAGCGCGGAAGAAGATCTGGTGCAGCGGGAGCGGGTGGCGGCGATCCGCCAATGCGTGGAAGCTCTGCCCGAGCGGCAGCGTGTTGCGGTGGTGATGCACAAGTATCAGCAGATGGATTATCGCCAGATCGCGGATGTATTGAAGCTGAGCGAGTCGGCGACCAAGTCCCTGCTGTTCCGCGCCTACGAAACCTTGCGCGAACAGCTGCGCGAGTTTGTATAACGGATTTATGTAGTGGGTTTGTCGGTAGTGGGTTTGTCTGCAATCGGTTTGTCTCGGGAAGCGTTTGAGTAAAGGAAGCTGTTATGAAGTCCACTAGCAATTGCGACGATACTCGTGAAATGATGCCGGACCTGGCCGCCGGATTAGCCAAAGCCACGCCCGAGATCAAAGCCCACCTCGAATCCTGCGCCGAGTGCGCGGGCAAGCTGGAGGCATTCCGCCAGACCATGTCACTGCTGGACGAGTGGCAGGCTCCGGAATCCTCGCCTTATTTTGATGTCCGTCTGAGTGCGCGTTTGCGTGAAGAAGTTGGGCTCGCAAAGCAACCCCGGGGCTGGTTGCAATGGCTGCGTAAGCCCGCGCTGGCCGCGTCATTTGCGGTGCTCATGATCGTGAGCGTAACCCTGGTGCGGATGAATAACGGCCGCACCGATGGCGGAAAAAGTAACAATAGTGCCGTTACAACCGCGGCGGTAGCTGTGTCGGCAGAGCCCGGCACCGCGGTCGGCGATCTGCAGGCCCTGGAGAAGAATCAGACACTGTACTCGGATTTCGAGGTGCTCGATGATCTCGAAGTCCAGCAGGATGTGACCGCGAATCCGTAGCGTTCTTCGTTGCGTTGCCTGGTTGTTTGCGGATTGCTTGCGAATTTTCCCGGCAAGCTTTACCAGTGCAGAGCATTTGTGAAAACAGTCCAGAGCATGCCGGGGAACCAGAACGAAATTGTTGCAGCTAAGATTCATCACGGCGAAGGCGGCGGCGACGGTTGCCGCACTCATGGTGGCGTTCGCCATCACGCCGTGCCACGCCCAGAATCGCCTCGTTGAGCGCATCCAGCAGAGGCGTGAAGAACGCCAAGCACGACGGCAGGCCCTGGGCAATCACGCCGGACAATGGCTTCGCCGCTATAAAGATCTTCCTCCCGACCAGCAGCAGAAGGCGCTGGATAACGATCCCCAGTTCCGCAGCCTTGCTCCCGAGCGGCAACAATTATTGCGCCAGCGCTTGCAGCGTTTCAGCAGCCTGCCTCCGCAGCAGCAGGACCGCATTCTGCAACGCATGGAAACCTGGGAGCACCTGACACCCGATCAGAAACAGCAGGCGCGGCAGCTGTTTTCGCAGCTCCAGGGCCTTCCTCCTGAGCGCAGGAAGAAATTGCGAGTTGCCATCCGCGATCTGCGCGCCATGCCCGCAGCGCAGCGCGAGCAGATTATCTCGTCCGATCGTTTCAAGACCGAATTCTCGCCCCAGGAGCGAGATCTGCTGACAAATGCGTCGCGCCTGCCGCTCGCCCCGGCCGAAAATACGCCCACCGAGCCCGCGCCGGAAGACTGAGCGCGTCCACTTGTAAGTCCCGAGTAAGTACCGATTGCATATACCGGCCACCCCGCCGCAGGCAACCCTGCAATCGTCTCCAGCAACCAAGTTTCGGACGCACGCGACTGAAGGGAGATAACTCAATGCCCAGTGGATATCGATACCTGAGTTCGCTGTTGCTGGCCGCAGCCTTTTTCGTACCGGCCGTCACGACCGGATGCGCTACGCGAAGCTATCGCGCTTACGATCCTTACTACAGCGACTATCACCGGTGGGATAATCACGAAACCGTCTACTACCATCAGTGGGTCGTCGAAAACCACCGCGACAATCGCGACTTTCGCAAATTGGACCGCGAGCAACAGAAGCAATACTGGAACTGGCGGCACAATCATCACGACGATCACGACCACGATCACGACCGGCACTAACGCTGCTAAAGTAAGAATCTGAAGTGAACGGATAAAAGTGTGGCGCGGGCGCCCTCCCCGACGGCCACACTCTGCAGTGATTGACGTGCGGGGTTTATGAATAACGGAACTGTCGAGTCCATCTACATCGCCTCCGGCGCGGCTGTGCCGACTCACACCGTTGAAGAGGTTCAAGCTCTTCCCGGGATTGGCCTGGAAGGCGACCGTTATGCCCTGCGCTCTGGAACCTTCTGGAAGCCCCTGCCGGATCGAGAGCTGACCCTGATCGAGGCCGAGGCGATTGAAGCTCTCAAACATGAATACAATCTCGAACTGGCTCCGGGAGAGACTCGACGCAATGTCGTCACCCGCGGGGTAGCGCTCAACCACCTTGTAGGGCGGGAGTTCCAGATCGGTAACGTGAAAATTCGCGGCATTCGTCTGTGCGAGCCTTGCGAGCACTTACAGAGGCTGACCGGATGCGAAGTCATCAAAGGACTTATTCATCGCGGCGGCCTGCGCGCGCAAATTCTTACCCAGGGCACAATTCGTGTTGGCGACCCGATAAGCCAGAAGCGGGCGTGTGGCGGACAATTCCTTCGACTTCGCTCAGGACAGGCCTGGCCGCCGCCTTTAACCTGAGATTCCCATATCCGAGCCTCCTCCGCGCGCTATGGCTAAGGGAAATCCTCCCGGGACTGTCCCCAAAACAGAACCGAACTCCACGTCAGGTGTCCGCCCCAAACGTTCCAAACACGTGACTTAGGGGCATGGACGAGCGGGTTTCGACTTGACACCATATGTTGAGCAGGCGAAACTCCGAGTAGAGATATATCTGACATTTGAGATCTGAGATTTAAGAATGGATACGCATCCTATCCTGGATAAGAACCCTTCCCAGGCGGCGCCGGGAATTGCCGCGCCGAGCCCTGCCCTTTCGCGGGCAGTCGCGACCTCTTCTGGCGCGGCGGCAGCTCCGGCCATGGCAAGGGAAGCGTTGCGGTTTCCTGGAGAAGATGGCGGCAAGTCGCTCAGCGAAATGGCGCAGCGCGATCTGGATGCGACGCTGCAACTGCTGGTCGAGCGTGCCCAGTACATCACTGGAGCCTCAGGCACAGCGATCGCCTTGCGCGAGGGCGGGCAAATGGTTTGCTGCGCTACCGCCGGACCGTCCGCGCCGGACATTGGCACCCATCTGCAGATAGACTCAGGCCTTTCCGCGGAATGCGTCCGCACTCGCCAAACCCTTCATTGCGACGATGCCGAAAACGACGCCAGGGTGAACCGCGAGAGCTGCCGGGCCTTGGGGATTAAATCGGTGGTGGTGATGCCTCTGGTCAGAGGCGACGAGGTTTACGGCGTATTCGAATTGCTGGCCGGGCGAGCCAATGCTTTTGAAGAACGGGATTTCATAGCCCTGCAACGCCTTTCGGAGATGATCCAGACCGCGCTGGACCTTGCCGAGGCCGCCCGACGCGCTGAAAGAGAGTTGGGTGAAGCCGCAAGACCGGCAATCGCAATCGTTGGCACGACTGAAAGTGCCTCCGCAGCTCCAGTTCTCGATGCCGCAGAGCACACACAGGTATCCGAGAGTAAGGCTGCACCCGAGATCGCCGCTGCCAAGGTGGAAGCAAACGTGGCCGAATCGGATCTCCCGGAAGGCGTGGCCGAACTGCATCAGGATCAACCAGATCAGGCTCTACCAGATCAGGCTCGCTCAAATCGGCTGATTCCGCCCCGCCCGTCCCGGCGAATGTAGCGACTATTCTCGAGACAATAATCGCCGAAGAGACGTTGGAAGAGGTGGCTGCCCCCATCCAGATAGTCCCGGGCAGGTTCGGCAAAGTCGGAAACTGTGAGTCCTGCGGATTCCCTATATCCGAAGGCCGGCGGTTGTGCCTGGATTGCGAAGCCGCCAGTCCGGGCGTTCCTTCAGCAGGCGATGCCCCCCGGATTTTTGCCCCGCAGCTCGAATCGGAATCGAGCTGGGTTCGATCGCATCTGTATCTGATTGCCGCCGCAGCTCTCGTGGTTGCAACCATTGCCATCGTGGTCTGGCGATTTTAAGTTTTCCTCTTCCAATTTTGAAAACAGCCTCTATCTTCGTTTCACTCGCTTCTTGTTGATCTTCCGGGACGATTTCTTCTTTTCCAGATCGGCTTTCCTGGCCTTCGCCACCACCAGCGCATACGATTTCCGCACCAGATCCTGCAACTCGGGCCAGGGCAAAGCGTCTTCCCGCTCCACCGAAACCCAGTTGTAGCGTCCCACATAGGCCGCTGGAACAATCCCCTCGCGCTCCACCAGTTCCCCAAATTTCTCCGGGGTGCACTTCAACACCAAGCGCGGTGGTACCGAGTTCAAATTGAGGATTGCAAATAGTTTCCCACCGACCTTGAAGCACAGAGTATCTCCCCACTGCAGCTTCTCAGTCGCGTGGGGAAAGGTGAGGCAGAAGCGCTGAATCAATTCGACCTTCATATTTCCGGCTGGATCCGTCGCGAATCAGAACAGTCTGCTGCGCTTGAACTGGAACGTGGGGACACTTTGAAAAACGAGATGTTGCGGCCGAAGGATTCGGGTTGCAGGTCGTGGAACTCCTGGACCTTTCCGGGCAGATCTCGCGCCAGGCCGATGTCCCATCCTGCCTGAAATACCCAGATTATCTGGTTCGGTTTTAAGTTGTAGTGGCTCGCCATGTCGTCCAAACGACGGGAGAATATGTCGGCTGTCAAAATGTTGGTCTCGGGACTAATCGAGATCACGTGGTAGCCACCGCAGGAATATTCGCTGAACCCGGATGCCGTAAACACGCCGGGACCAACTTCGGGGCAAAGATAAAACCTGAGCAAGACGTTCGACGGGAAATCAACGAAGACCGTGTCGGCTGCGGAGACCTCCCGGCGAAGGGCATCGATCGCACGCGTCATGTTCGCCCGGCTCTGGTCCTCACGGCGCATGTAGGGGCGATGCGGCGAGCCGAGAACCTGACAAACGGCGATGATCAGAATTGCGCTGCCTAAGGCATAACTCGGTCGTTGGCGGGAAAGCTTCACTATCATGCAACTGACGCCAGCGACTGCGAAGGGAATAAGGAAAGCCGAATGCCGGGTTCCTCCATATGGATACAGGCCGGCAATCGCGGCCCCGCATGTGACCACGAATGGCAGCGCGAGAAACACTCCCAACTCGCGAGGAGATGGACCCCGGTGGTCTCGAATGCGTTGATCCTGAATGCTTTGATCCGGGATTTTATTTCCGCCCAGCAGCAGCACGATGGAGAAGACAAAGAGCACGCCCGCGATGTCACCCACTGCGAGCTGTCCGAATGTGTATTGAAAGACTCCGAACGTCCTTGCAAAAACGAACGGAAGCAGATGGCCGTGGCCCGGATGAAAATAAGAATTGGCCAGCGCAACCTGCATATGCTGCGCGTCTGGACTGTTTTTGAGACCGGCTATATGCGTCCGGAAGAGAAAGACGAAAAGTCCGAAGGCTCCGGCCTGTCCTCCCACCCAGGTTGCCAGTAACATTCGCGAGGGTTCGCTGCTGCACAGCCGCCATAGTGAATAGATTCCGACTGCGCCCGCGAAAAGGATGGCCGAGAAATGAGTCAGCATTGCCAGGTAGAGAAAAACGAAAAACGCAGACATATGGCCGACGGAATTCTCATCTAACGCCAGCTCGAGAAGGTAAGCTCCTGCAATCAGGAAGCAGAGAAGAAGCGCATACTGACGAATCTCGGACGAAAGCTCGACGAAGGGGGGAAGGAAACTCACCAGAACGAGTCCAACCCATCCTGTAACCGGGCCAAAGATGCGCGTCAGCCATTTGAAAGCAATCCAGCAGAAGACCGTGCCTGTAATAACCGATGGAAGGCGCAGAAGCAGCTCTGACGTGCCAACTTTGCTCCAAATGTTCAGCAGCAAAACCAACAAAGGAGGATGCGCCAGGTTGAGACTTGCGCGGTAAGCCTCTGCTAACGAAGGCTTGTTGGCAGCCAGGAAGTGCATCGCCTCGTCGAGGTTCAGAAAAGTGCCGGAGGACTTCCAGAGCCGCAGAAGAAAGGCCAAAAGCAGCACTGATCCCACAGTAAGGCCGGAGTAGGATTGCAGATCGTGCTGCCCGACAGAAGGTGCAGGATTCTTCATGTCCGATTGAAAGTCGCGACCATGATACCCGCACAGATCAATGTGGGCGCGAGCGTCCCGCTCGTGCGGGAGTGGCAAGGGTGGTAAGTGCTAAACATCACCGGAAGAGTCAACATCAAAATCAAAGTCAAACGCGGCGGACAGGAGTGTCCGCGCCACACCACCCCTTCCACACCACCCCTTCCTTGACACCTTTTTCCACGCCCTTTATGCTTGAATTCTGCTTCCCGGAGAACTTGCTCTTCAGATAGTGCTTCCGCGGTCTTCGCGGTACGGGGTGGGCGGCGCGGGGGGTGCCTGATGTTCATCGAAATCCAAGAACTGGAACAGCATCCCATTGATTTCAAGGAAGAAATCAGTCCAGACGTGCTCGACCTGGGAGAGGATCTGCAGCAAGTCGGTGCGCTGCATACAGAGGGACGCGCCCAACTGGTCGAAGAGCAGCACGGCAAGCATCAGATAGTAAAGGACATACGTGTTAACGGCAGTCTCAACACCCGGGTTCAATTAGCTTGTGCCCGGTGTCTGGAGCCGGTGGTTCAGGATGTGAGCCACAAGTTTGATTTACTTTACCGTCCGCAAGGAGCCGATGCGGGACGCGAAGAGCTTTCCGTTACCGCGGCGGAAGCGGAAGTCAGCTACTATCAGGGAGAGGGACTGCTGCTCGAAGACGTTTTGCAAGAGCAGGTCTTGCTGGCGCTTCCCTTGAAGGCGATCTGTCGCGACGATTGCCGGGGTCTCTGTCCGCACTGTGGCAAGAATTTGAATGTGGAACAGTGTGACTGTGCCGAACCGGTGGAGGATCCGCGCTGGCTGGCGTTGAAGGATATTCGTGACAAGTTAAATCACTGATCTTGTTGAATTACCGATCTTGAGATCGAAAAGAAACCAGAGGAATCATGCCAAATCCAAAACGGCGACACTCCAAAGCGCGTACCAGCACTCGTCGCGCCCACGACGCATTGAAAGGCCACTCGCTTTCCGAGTGCCCCAACTGTCACGAGCGCAAGATGCCGCATCGCGCCTGTCCGAAGTGTGGTCACTATAAGGGCCGTGAAGTACTGGACGTCAAAGAAGCCAGCTAGCTAACTCTCCATGCCAAGCGTCATAGCCTTGGACGCGATGGGCTCCGACCGGGCGCCGAAACCTGAAATCGAAGGTGCGATTCAGGCCGCACGGCACCACGGTGTGCGCACATTGCTCGTCGGCAGCGAACCCGAATTGCGGGCTGAGCTTGATCGCTATCATGCCGCTGCCGAACTCCCCATCGAAATCGTCCATGCCAGTGAAGTCATCACCATGGACGACAAAGCGGTCCAGGCGGTCCGCTCCAAGCGCGATTCATCGATCCACGTAGGTGTGCGACTGGTCCGCGAAGGCCGGGCCGCGGGCTTTGTCACCGCAGGCAATACCGGAGCGGCCATGGCCACGGCCAAGATGGTACTCGGGGGAATTCCGGGAGTGGATCGTCCCGCGCTCGCCGCGGTTTTTCCCACCGCAGTGAGCACAGTTGCCATCCTTCTCGACGTGGGCGCAAACGTCGACTGCAAGCCTGAGAATCTGGAACAGTTTGCGGTTATGGGTGAAATTTATTTCCGCAGCATGTTCGGTACGCGGCGTCCGCGGGTGGGATTGCTGTCGATTGGCGAAGAAGAAACCAAGGGCAATGAACTGACGCGTGAATCTTTCCGGCTGTTGAAACAATTCCCGCTCAATTTTATCGGCAACGTGGAGGGACGCGACATCTACAGCGGCAAGGTGGACGTGATCGTCGCCGACGGTTTTGTGGGAAACGTCGCGCTAAAAACCTCCGAAGGAGTAGCCAACCTGGTCCGCGCCACCCTTAAAGAAACGTTGAAGGCAACCATCACCCGACAGGTGGGATATCTGCTCTCACGCAGCGCGTTCCATGATTTCAAAAAACGGCTCGACCATACGGAATATGGCGGCGCCCCGCTGCTCGGAGTGAAGGGCGTTTGTTTCATTACCCACGGATCGTCGAACGTGAACGCCATCAAGAATGCTTTGCGCGTAGCCGCCGACTTCGCCGAGCGAAATATCAATGACAACATCGCGAAAGAAGTGGCAGGGTTACGGCCGGCAGTGCCAGTGAGCACCTGAGACCAGGTAAGGCCACCGTCCTCGTCTGGGCGGGCGAGGGAGGCTCGACGGAAAAACCTTGCGGAGCTTCGCTCCGCCGGGCAGGTGAGGACATCTGCCCCTACGAAAAGCAAAACAACATGACGACACCTCAAATCGCATTCCTCTTTCCTGGCCAGGGATCTCAAGCCGTAGGCATGGGCAAGGAACTGGCGGACAAATATCCCGTCGCCCGACAAACTTTCGACGAGGCCGACGAAGCTCTCGGTTACAAGCTGTCGCAGTTGTGCTTTGAAGGTCCGGAAGAAAAACTGCGAATGACGGAGGTTACGCAGCCCGCCATCCTGACCGCGTCGGTGGCCGCCTGGCGTGTCTTGCAGGAAAAAGACGTGAACCCGGTTTTTGTCGCCGGACACAGCCTGGGCGAATACTCCGCTCACGTGGCCGCCGGCACGCTGAATTTCGCCGATGCGGTGCGAACCGTACGCAACCGCGGAAAATATATGCAGGAAGCAGTGCCTGTAGGCGTTGGCGCGATGGCTGCGATCTTAGGAATGGACCTGGAAAAGGTGACAGCCGTCTGCACAGACGCTGCCCAGGGCGAAGTTTGCGAGCCCGCCAATATCAATTCAGCCGAGCAGATCGTGATCTCCGGCCATGCGGCGGCGGTGGAGCGAGCCACCAAGCTGGCCAGCGAGCGCGGCGCCAAGCGGGCCATTATGCTGTCCGTCAGCGCGCCCTTTCACTGCTCACTGATGAAGCCTGCGCAGGACCGGCTGGCGGCGGATTTAAGGTCTCGTCGACGTTGCAGAAGCCGGCGATTCCGGTCGTGTGCAATGTCGATGCGGCGATCGTGGACGACCCAGACTCGTCCCGGGATGCGCTGGTCCGCCAGGTAACTGGTTCGGTGAAGTGGGATCAGTCAGTGCGTCTGCTGATCGCGAAGGGGATACAGATCTTTGTGGAAGTAGGCCCGGGCAAAGTGTTGTCGCGGGCTGATGCGTCAGATCGATCGCTCGAAGACGTCTTTCAACGTGGCCGACGAGGCGTCGCTGCAAAAGACGCTGGAACAACTGGCCGCGAAGCAGGCCTAGCGGGGATGGAATGGGCAGCCCCAGAGCTAAAGCCTGTCTTCTTTCCAACGCCTGTGGCACGACTGAAGTCTTGCCCTTCCCGAAAGTGATCAGGGCAAATTTCTCAATAAAGTACTGTTCAGATTGAGGTCAACGAAACAGCAGCTCGCAGGGTGGAAGACTCAACGTCTTGTCGGATTTCTCTACCCACAGTTGAGCGTGCTCAGCGCGATCGTTGACCATGACATCCACCACAATCCCGCTTCCACCGCCGCTGCAACCGCTCGCGCCGTTCACCTTATATTTGTTGATGGCGCCCCACGGCCCGCCCGGGCCCCAATCCTGGGTGAACTGATCTAACGGATATCTGGAATACTTCGCCGGATGTTGCTTCCATTGCGGATCGGCGAAATAGATGGCGTAAGCGGTTTCGTAGTCTTTGCTTTGCAGGGCTGCAAAAAATTTGCCGACAATTCGCTCTTCTGACCAGTAGCGATTCGTCCATCCCACAATTCCCAACACGACAAGAATGAGCACGGCAATCAGGATTTTTATCCTGCGCCGGCGCGCCGGGCCGGGATCGTACGGTGTGGCATCCAGCAGAGTCATGGTTCCCTAAGCATAATAGATTGGCGGAGCGAGGTAAAAGTTCCCTGGTTACAACGTTCGCTTGAACAACGGCGTTGCTATGCTCAGCGCGACCACCGCGAACAGGGAAAGATAAATCATGTCGGGCACGATGGACGCGATGCCGGCTTCTTTGAGCAGCAGAGTCTTGAAACCATGAACGGCAAAGGTGAACGGGTCGACCTTCGCGATGCCGCGAAGCCACCAGGGAAATGCCTGGATGGGATAAACCGCGCCGCTGGGGAAAAATAACAGAGTATTCAGAATCCCGAAAATCGCGCGCGGCACCAGCGGGTCATCCACCCGGACCACCAGCAGGAACATCATGGTGTTCAATGCGACGGCGGTCAGCACAATCATGACCAGCAAACCCAATGCTGTCGTAAAGGACTGAACAAAGTGCCCACACCCGCCAGCAGCGACCCGACCACGGTGATGACGATGCCCACCATCACCGCCTTCACGGCACTGGCCGCGTTCAACCCAAAAACCAGCTCAGCCTTGGTGATGGGAGTGACCAGGTAGCCTTCATGCACACCACGGGCTTTGTCGTCGATGTAGAGCATGCCGCCGCCGATCATCACCGACATGAAGATCGCCAGCGTAATCGATCCCGGCAGCAGAAATTTCATGTACTCGATATAGGGATACAGCTCCACAATCTGCAGCACACTTTGCTGAAGGATTCTGGGCTCGACCACGGGATTGTTCAGCGCAGTTGGTGATTTGTGAGAGCTCGTCCTCGAGGGCCGCGCTCATGAAATTGTCGCTGTTGTCGACCACCAGCGCGATCTGCGGTTGCTCGTGTTCGTAGACTTTGCGGGAGTACTGCGGCGGAATAATGACTGCGCCCTCAATCTTCCCGTTACGAACATCTTCCATCGCCTGTTTCGGGTCGTTGTAGTAGTACGGCTGAAACGTCCGCATATTGGCGCGGACAGAATCAAACGCTTCCCGGATTCTCAAGGCCTGCGTGCCCCCATCCTGGTCGACCAGGCCGAGGCGGGCATCGCGTATCTTTCCCCCGAAGGCATTACCGAGAACAATGAGCTGCACCAGCGGAAAAATCATCGAAACGAACATCAGTGCCGGGGAGCGGAAGAATTTCCGCATTTCGCGTTCGACAATAGCCAACATGCGGTTCATTGCTGCATTCCTGGTCTGGGCGGCATTACGAAGCTGTGCGCTTTTACTAGTTCATCGCGCAACTGCCGTCCCGTGTAGTGGACGAACACGTCGTCCAGACTGGTGTTCTGTACCGAGAGCGACTTGACGACCACGCCGGCGCGGACCGCCGTTTCCACAAGTTCGGTGGTGGTGCGCGATCCGTCCCCCGTCAGCACGCGGTACATGCCGGCGCCCTCGTGCTGCACGGAGGTGACGCCAACCAGAGCATGCAATGTCTGTTCCCAGTCAGAGGGCGCGTTGTCGAATTGCGCTTCAATTACATTGGAGCCGGGCACGCTGGCTTTCAGCGCCGGCGGAGTATCCAGGGCGACGAGTTTGCCGTGGTCCACGATCGCGATGCGGTCGCACAACCGGTCGGCTTCGTCCATGTAGTGTGTGGTAATCAAAATAGTGAGCTGCCGGTGCGACTTGATGTTCATCAGCATCTCCCACACCGCGACGCGCGAGACGGGATCGAGGCCGGTGGTCGGCTCATCGAGGAAAAAGATGCGCGGACTGTGCACCAGTCCTCTCGCGATTTCCAGTCTGCGCCGCATCCCGCCGGAGAGCGTCTTGGTTTGAGCTCCGCGCCATTTCGTCAGATCCACCAGCCCCAGCAGTTCGTCGATTGTGGTCTGCCGCTTATTTGCCGGAACGTCGTAGAGCTTGGCGTAAATGCTGAGATTTTCTTCGACGGTCAAATCGAGATCGCTGGTAAGCGCCTGCGGAATCACGCCGATGGTACGGCGCACCGCATCGGGATCTTTCGAGACGTCGTGTCCGGCAATGCGGGCAGCGCCGGCTGTGATCGGAATGAGCGTAGTCATCATTCGGATCAGGGTCGATTTCCCTGCTCCGTTTGGACCGAGAAGGCCGAAGATTTCTTCCTCCTTCACGTTGAAGGAAACGTCATCGACCGCGGTGAACTCACCATACTTTTTGACGATATGATCCACCTCAATGGCGTTGGCCGCTGCAGGTGATCCCCCGTTAGGCTTGAAATCAGCAACCATGTTTTGCCATCGTCAATCTGAACTCGTTATCCGGGAACCGAGAACTAACGTCTGAGAACTGATTCTTGATCTGAAATCTGAAATCAAAAATCTGAAATCCAGGCTCTGAAATCCGGCTCACTCACTACTTTCCCGAAGCCGCAGCCTGGCTTGGCGCTGAAGCTTTCAGCTGATCCGGTGACACCAGCACCTCCGCCGTCATCCCAGGCACATAGTTTCCCTTGGGATTGTCCAGGCGGACTTTCAGCACAATGGTCCTGATATCCCGCTTGCGACGGCTCACATCACGCTGGGTGGCGAAATCGGCCTCGGGAGCTTTGAAAAAAACCTTTCCAGAGGTCATGGTCCCGCCGGGCATTCGAATACGGAGTGTGTCTCCCAGTCCGATGTGATCAGACTCGGTCTCGGGAATCGCCGCTCGCACCCATGTATCGCCCAAATCCATGACAGTCACAATGGGCTGGCCCGCAGTCAGAACTTCGCCCTCTCGTGCGGCGCGAACAGAAACAGTTCCGTTTACCGGTGCATAAATCTTTGTGTATCCCAGGCGCACTTCGGCTTCTTTGAGTTGGGCTTCGGCACTGGCCAGTTGTCCCCGGGTAGATTGGACGGTACTTGCCGCCGCGTGGGCCTGGTGGGTATTGGCCAGCGCGGTGTTCAGGTCGGCATCCGCAGCGCCCACCTGGTCTTTTAGCGACTGCACGGTCGCCAACTGTGCTTTTAGATTACTCTCGGCCTGTACGCGATCCTGGTCGGAAGCGACTCCCTGTTTCGCCAGTTCGATCATGCGGCGGCTGTCGCTCTCGGTGCGTTGCATTGTGGCCTCTGCTTGCAGCAACTGGGCGCGCGCCGCCTGCAACCGCGCCTGAGCGTTAACCACGTTGCTGGAAGTCGAACCCTGAGTTGCCGCGCTGGTGGCCTGAGTCGCCGAGACTTGCGAGCGCAGGCTGTCGATTATGGCGGCCGCGGCGCGAGCTTCCGCCTCCAGCTCCGACGGATCGAGGATCGCGATCAGGTCGCCTTGTTTGACCTGAGTTCCCTCATCTACCAGCAACCTGGCGATCCGGCCCTGCATTTGCGGGCTAACGATGATCTGGTTGGAGTCGACCGTCCCGATCAGCAACAGATCGCTGGAGCGGGGAGTCGAAAGCAGATAGTAAGCCGTCGACGCAGCAAGAATTACGCCGAGGATGATCAGGAATTTATTGCGTGCGTTCACGCGCGTGCTCCTTGGAGTTGTCACCTTGCCGGAACAGTGCCGCCGAAATGAAATCGAGCACCGCGACGCGGCGGACGGCGATCAGCTCGGGAGATAAAGGATCAGATCCACTTACCATTCGCATTACCGGCGCATTAATGAAGTAGAAGACAACGACAGCGATGATCGAGAGCAGGTACTGCTCCGGGTTGCCCGGCCGGAACTCGCCCTCGGCCTGTCCTTCCTTGATTACTTCAGCGAGTTTGCCGGCGAGGGGGCGGAAGTATTGCTTCACGATTCGCTGAAACTGGGCCGACCCGCCGCGACCCGCGCGCATCATCTCTCCCTGCACGATTCTGGGATAGCGGGCGTGGCTGGCGATGTAATCGAAATGCCCTCCGGCGTAAGCCAGGATCTTCTCGCGGGGCGGGAGGTCGAGTTCCAGAATTTTCAGAAGAGTGCTGGTCAATCCGCCGAACGCCTGGTCGAGTACCGCGCCGTAGAGTGTGTCCTTATCCTTGAAGTAGTAGTAGAGCAGCGCCTTGTTCACCCGCGCCGCCCGCGCGATGGCGTCGGTGCGCGCTCCGGCTACGCCTTCCCGGGAGAACTCATGCACGGCGGCTTCCAGGATGGCGGCCCGGCTTTCCTGGGGCCGGCCGCGCGAGCCCAATCGCGGTTTGGAGGAGGCGGCTTTCAGCGCCAGTTTCATGGTTAATTAACCAGTTAGTTAGATTGTACACAAGCCTCGGGCGTCGCACAAATTCATTTTCGGACCGGCAGCCAATACAATCACTCCACATCAAACAATCCGATCGAACAGGGAGAATCATGAAATACCGGAAACTTGGCCGTACCGGGTTTGAAGTCAGCGAGATGGCACACGGGCTCTGGGGCATGAGCGGCTGGACAGGCTCGGACGACGAGGAATCGCTCGCGGCTCTGCAACTGGCGGTCGACATGGGCTGCAACTTCTTCGACACGGCCTGGGCTTACGGCGATGGCAAGAGCGACGGTTTGCTGGGTGAAATCCTGTCGCGAAACCCAAATCCTCCCAACCCCTCCCAGCGCCTGTACGCCGCTTCCAAGATTCCGCCGATGAATGGCAAGTGGCCGGCGAGGTCGGCATACAAATATGAGGACGTATTTCCTGCCGCGCATGTTTTAAAGCACGCCGACATGATCCGGAAAAAGCTGCACGCCGATTCCATCGATGTGCTGCAATTTCACGTTTGGGACGACAGTTGGGTCGACGTACCGGATTTCCGCAACACGGTAGAGAAACTAAAGCGCGACGGGACGATCCGCTCATTCGGACTTAGTCTCAATCGTTGGGAACCTGAGAACGGCCTCAAGGCCCTGGAGACGGGGCTCGTCGACGTAGTGCAGGTGATCCACAACATTTTCGATCAGGCGCCGGAAGACGAACTCTTTCCCAAGTGCCAGGAGTTGAACGTTGGCGTGATCGCGCGCGTGCCGCTCGATGAAGGCAGCCTCGGCGGGAAGATGACGCCTGAAACGAAGTTTCCCAAGGGCGACTGGCGGGCTATGTATTTCGGCCCGAAGAACCTGATCCCGACTCTCGAGCGGGTGGATAAGCTGAAAGCGGTGGTGCCGTCTTCAATGACTCTGCCGCAGATGGCGTTGCGCTACATTCTTTCCTATCCCGCGGTAAGCACAATCATCGTCGGAATGAGAAAACTGGATCACGTGCGGCAGAATATTGCCATGAGCGATGCCGGCCCGCTGGATGCAGCCCTGCTGCGCAAATTAAAAGAACATCGCTGGGATCGCAAACCGCAGCCCTGGGCGGATTGATTTGTAAAAGCAGTGCGTCCCGGGAGGGACGCTCGAAAGCAGCCCGGTGTTTCAACGCCGGGTCGTTCGGCAAGTGATTTCCGTCCCGTTAGGAACGGCTGAAATATCTTCCGCAGCGTCGCGAGTTCGTTTCAGGCGTGCCGACGGCACGCGGGTCATCTCAACAGCGTACCCGCCACTGAAGTGGCGGGCTACCATCAGAGGTCCCTCCGGGACCCGCCAAAAATCATTCCATCAGACAAGAGTCGTCTTCGCTCCCGCCTGCGATTGACGGCACCAGCAGCACCTCATCTCCATCCTGAAACGCGTACCTGTTCCCGCCCAGGAAGCGAATGTCTTCCTCGTTCACATAGACATTCAGAAAGCGGCGAATCTCGCCTGCTTCATCGCGTAGATGAGGCTTAAGCTCAGGAAACTGCTGGTCGAGCGCAGTAAACAGCTCTCCGAGATTCGCCGCCGAGCAGGTTACGCGCGCATTGCCTGCGGTCAGTCGACGCAGCGCCGTTGGAATTTGAACCGTGATCGTCATCTAGACCGCCACGCTCTCCGGAACTTCCTTCTCCGGGGCATCGACTGTTCTTCGCCATGTACTTCTCGAACTCCGCGAGCTTGGGTGCGATGGGCTCTTCGAGTTCGTACTTGCCCGCTAGTGCGTCGGTGGTTTTCAAACCGTTGCCGGTAATGCACAGCACGGTCGTTTCGTCGGGCGCGATCCGTCCTTGAGCGTAAAGTTTGCGTGCCGTACCCACGGTCACGCCTCCGGCAGTCTCGGTGAAAAGTCCCTCCGACTCCGCCAGCAACTGAATGCACTCCACCAGTTCGGGATCGGAAACATCCTCCGACCAGCCACCGCTCTTGGTGATCACCTTGATCGCGTAGTGGCCGTCCGCCGGATTGCCGATGGCGAGCGAACGCGCGATGGTCGATGGCTTTTGCGGCTCGATATCAACGTTTCCAGCCTTCACCGCGGTCGAAATCGGTGAGCAGCCGGTAGCTTGCGCCCCGAAATACTTCACCGGCTTTGCTTCCACCAGTCCGAGCTGCACAAGCTCGTCGAATGCTTTCTTGATTTTTATGATCAGCGATCCGCCAGCCATCGGACATACGACGTTGTCGGGCAGACGCCAGCCGAGTTGTTCGGCGATTTCGAAGCCGACGGTCTTCGAACCTTCCGCGTAATACGGACGCAGGTTCACGTTGACGAATCCCCAGTGCCGCTCGTCGGCGATCTGCGAGCACAATCGGTTGACCTGGTCGTAGCTTCCGGAAATGCGCACCAGCTTTGCGCCAAAAACCTGCGTGCCCAGAATCTTCGCGGGCTCGAGATCGGCTGGAATGAAAATCACGGCCTTGAAGCCGTTGCGCGCAGCCTGCGCTGCTACCGCGTTGGCCAGGTTTCCGGTGGAAGAACAGGAAACGGTATCGAAGCCAAAACTTCGTGCCTGCGACAAGGCCACTGCAACGACGCGGTCCTTAAAGCTAAGGGAGGGCTGACAAACCGCGTCGTTTTTCAAATAGAGGTGCTGCGCGCCCAGCTTACGAGCCAGGCGTGGCGCCTCAAGCAGTGGGGTAAAACCGGCTGGAACAGTGGGCCGATAGTCCTGCGGCAGCGGCAGCAGAGCCGAATAGCGCCACATGCTGGCCGGGCCCTGGGCGATTCGCTCGCGGGTAAAGCTGGAGCGCACGGCGTCGTAGTCGTAGAAAACTTCCAGGGGAGAGAAACAGTCGTCGCAGATGGAACGGGGCTGGTTTCCCCAGCTCTTGCCGCATTCCCGACAGCGCAATTCGTAGGTTCGGCCTTCGTAGGTCCGCGCTTCAGATGTCATTGAGCCACTCGCTTTGGAGTAGCCTGCGGGACGAGCCGTCCGGAAAGAGCCCTAAAACACGAAATCCTCTTTCCCTGAGAATGAGGAAAAGAGGAACGAGATGCTGAAAATTCTGGCACCCCGAATCTCATGTTCCCCCTTTGTAGGGCGAGAGTTGACACCGGGCGACCAGAAAATGAATTCTGATCCGGTTGTCGTGGCTTCTTAGGGCTCGTCCCTCAGCCACTCTGCATGAAATCCAAGGTCTGCTCCGAAGAGCAAACTTAATGAATGGTAGCGGGGAGGCCGGGGTTTCGTCAAGAGGAAGCGTGAGCGTGCGGATATCCATGTGCGCAAATGCTGTCTGTGGTCTTGATCATTGGGTGGAGCAGCGCATGGGGGTGGAGCAGCGCTTTCAGCTCTGCATTTAGGTCGAGGCTGTAGTGCGGCTTCAGCCGCTGAGGTACCTCACGGGCTAAGAAGCCCACTGCATGACCGGAGCTGTGTGCAGGACTAAAAGGCCGGCTCCGCCGTCCGACAGCGCAACCTCGAACCGAGCTACGCTGACCTACAGCGGGTGAGCATCGAAAAGCCATCTCATATGAAAGAATCTAACCATGAGACTCGAGTTGCCGGCGGGATCCTTCAAGGGTTACCTCTTCGATTGTGACGGCACCATCGCCGATTCCATGCCGCTTCACTACATTGCCTGGAGCAAAGCGCTCTCGGAATGGAGCTGCGAATTCGGCGAAGATCTCTTCTACGCCTGGGGAGGCATGCCGGTATCCAAAATCATAGCCACGCTCAACGAAAAACATGGGCTGAATATGCCAGTGGACGACGTGGCCAAACGAAAAGAGGAATTTTATTTCGAGGTTCTCCCTCAGCTTAAGGCCGTCCCCGAAGTGCTGGAACATATCGAAGCCAGCCATGGGCGGATTCCCTTTGCCGTAGTCTCCGGGAGCACGCGGGACTCGGTGATCGCGTCTTTAGAAACATTGAAGATCCTCGATAAATTCAACACGCTGGTTTGCGCGGGCGAGTACCAGAAGAGCAAGCCCGATCCGGAGGCATTTCTCATTGCGGCCCACAGGCTGGGAATCGCGCCTGAATCCTGCCTGGTCTTCGAAGACACTGACATGGGGATTCAGGCTGCGACGGCCGCCGGCATGGCGTCGGTGAAAGTTCCGCCGCCCTGGTTGAGATCTCCCGCATAGCCAGATTCGGCTTAACCCGCGGCAGCGACTCGTGGCACTGCTGCACGAGTGGGACGCTCGCGCCCACATTGGTTCGGTCTATACTCTCCCCGGACGGATTTCCCGAATGTCAGAGCAAGTACTCGGCCTCACCATCAATCAGATCATGGCGTACACCGCCATCGCCAATGTGGTGCTGGTGGTTGTGCTGGCTGCGGTCAACATCTACTACGCCGGACACGCCAAGCGCCAGGCGGACGCCGCCAGGGAGCAGGTTGCCGCCTCCAACCGGCAATCGGAAATCGCCGCCGAGACACTTTCTCTCGTGCGCAAGCAGATGGATCAGCAAGTCCGCACCGATCTGGCTGCCGTAACCCTGCAACTCAAGGTCGCCATCCACGTGATTGAGGACTGGCTCAAACGGATCGCTCCTGAGAGACACCCCCAGTTGCCGGATCAGATCGTCATTCTTCCCGCCGACTTCAATCTGGCTACGCAGCGCGCACATTCCATTGATCCCATCGCCGCGGAGAACATGGGAGCCGCGGCACTATACGTATCGGAAGCCGAGACCAACCTGAAGATACTGCGGACGGCGGAAGCGGGATCCCCGAATGCAAAAGAGGTTCAGGACAAGGCAAGCAAAAGCCTGAATACAGCCAAGTACAAGCTCTCTGTTGCCCGGACCCGGTGGGAGGCAATGGCTGACCGGTAATGGTGTTGGTTTGGAACTCTGACTCTTCACTGGCGCCGATGCTAATTTCCAAAAACTGACCTGCCACCGGCCGAGCAACAGGCTTGACCCTCAGGATTGCGGCAGAGCATAATTATCGGCCTGAAGGCTGTGGCATTCCTTAGTGGAAGCCTGAAGTCCCATCCCCCGACGAACTGCTGCTCTGGTTATGAGTCTCTGGCACCACGCCAGAAACTGGGAGCCAGCCGCCAGCAGCGTGATCCCATCAGAAACCAGGAGCTTTCAATATGACCGACGAAACCAACAAGCGGATCGGCGATTACCAGATTCTTGATGAGCTGGGCAGCGGCGGAATGGGCAGAGTCTGGCGAGTTCGGAACGTGATTTCCGATCGTATCGAAGCCATGAAGGTACTGCTGCCTGATCTTGCGGGACGGCAGGAGCTGGCGGCGCGTTTCCTGCGCGAGATCAAGCTGATGGCCAGCCTGAACCATCCCAATATTGCGCAGCTTCGAACCGCATTCACCGCCGACAACCAGCTTTACATGGTGATGGAATACGTCGAAGGCACCACCATGGCCGACAAGCTGGAGCGCGGCGCCATCGCGGTGCCGGATGCCCTGAACTATATCGGCCAGGTCCTGAGTGCTGTGAGTTATGCCCACCAGCAGAACGTGATCCATCGCGACATCAAGCCCGCCAACATGATGATCACGCCTCAAGGCGTCGTGAAGCTCATGGACTTCGGCATTGCGCGCGGCGGCGAAGATCGCAGCCTGACGATGACCGGTACCACGATGGGTTCGCTCAGCTACATGTCGCCGGAACAGGTGAAGGGCGAGCCGACCGACGCTCGTTCCGATCTGTATTCCGTTGGCGTCTCTCTGTACGAGATGGTGACTGGACAGCGCCCGTTCGTTGCCACCAGCGACTACTCCATCATGGCCGCCCACGTGAAAGAAGCGCCGAAGCCGCCCGCTGAGCTCCATCCGGGGCTCCCCGCCGCGCTGAACGAAATCATTCTGATGTCGATTGCCAAGGACCCGGCGCTTCGTTTCCAGACAGCGGACGCCTTCCGCAATGCCTTGAGCAGCGTACCTGTAACCGCCACGCCGGTGGTTTCGCAGGCTGCACTGGATGCGTCCACTGTAACTTCGATGCAGGCGCCTGCCATGTCGTCCGCAGCCCCCGGCAAACCAGTGACTCCGGTCTCGACTCCTTCGCCGGCAGCAGCCGCTGGTTCCCAGGCTGCCCGGCCGTCTGCACCACCAACGCCGGGTCCGATGCCGCCCCCTGCCCACCCGGGGGGTCATCGAGGCTTGTATATGACTCTGGGAGCGCTGATCGTGCTTGCCGTCCTGGTTGTGGCCGGAATTTACGTGCCGCGCAGCAGTTGGACGCACGCAAAATCCCCGGACGCCAATGCTCCGACGCAAGCTCCCATGGCCGATACGGCAACGCCGAGTCCGGCGGCATCCAGTCCGGCGCCGTCGAGCCCAGGCACCGATATGGCTTCACCGGCGGCCGCTCCCATAATCGCTCCTGCCGATTCATCGGCTGGAGCGAGGAGTTCGACTGCGCCCCCCGCTCCACCGGCAACTCCCAACGTTTCGGCAGACAACGCGAATTCGATGCAGCCCCAGGCGCCGCCGCCGATGGTGAAATCGAGTATGGCTCATCACGCCAGGAAGCTCGCAGCCCAGAATGGTATGGCGGGTGACGCAGCATCTTCACAGGGTGGTGGTGAGACGGCGGGATCGCCGAGTGCCGACACGTCTGCCGAGTTGGATGAGTTGGAAAAGACGGTTGACCAGCTGTCGAACCGAGCCGCCGCCGTAAACAGTGGCCTGGATCGACTGCAGCAACAACAAGCTGCCAGCGGCTACGGTCTGCGCAGCGACATGGTCGAGCGACAGGCCAGCCTGAAATCAAACCTGTACAAAGCCGAAGAAGCCCTTCAACACCACGATGTGGCGCGAGCAAAAAAGTATGCAGATCTCGCGGAGGGCGATGCGGGAGTGCTGGAGCGCTTCCTCGGGCACTAGCGGGACTTCAATCCCGGAGGGCTGCCATCCTGAGGGAGTCGAAGGACCTCTACGGACCAGAAGGTCGTTTGGGATGAGATGCGGTCGAAATTTTCGAGAAACCCCCGAAGCTTCAGCCGATTTTAGCTTAGGGGGTCCTTCGACTCCGCTCAGGATGACAGGCCTTACCGGCTGTACTGGTTTCTTTTCTTCTCTTCGTGGCGCTCTTGCCCCAGCCGGATCAGCCGCTCGATCAAGTCAGGATATTTCAGTCCCGAAGCCGCCCACAGCTTGGGATACATGCTGATCGCAGTAAATCCTGGCATGGTGTTGATCTCGTTCAGGTACATCTTTCGGTTCTTCGGATCCATCAGAAAATCTACTCGAGCCAGGCCGGAACAGTCGACGGCCTTGAACGCGCTGATGGCGAGTTGCTGAACGTTTTTCGTCTCCGCTTTGCTCAGCTTGGCTGGAATGATCAGCTGAGAACCTTCATCAACGTATTTCGCGGCGTAATCGTAGAACTCTTTGCCGGGGACAATCTCGCCTGGCACTGAAGCTTCGGGCTTGTCGTTGCCCAGCACCGAACATTCGATCTCGCGGGCCTTTTGCTTGTTGCCGCCGACGCCTTGTTCGATCACGATCTTGCGGTCGAACTTCGCGGCCTCTTCAATCGCCGGACCCAGCTCCCTGCGGTCATGGGCCTTCGAAATTCCCACGGATGACCCCAGATTCGCCGGCTTCACGAACAGCGGATACTTCAGCTTGCTCTCCACCAGCTTCTGGACTTTCTTAGGCTCCGCTTCCCAGGCGCTTCTCAGGATGGTCACATGCTTCACGATCGGTAATCCGGCGGCCATGAAGAGGGACTTCATGACGTCCTTATCCATGCCCGCAGCCGAGCCCAGCACACCTGCGCCCACGTAAGGGATGTCCGCCAATTCAAGCAATCCCTGTATGGTGCCGTCTTCACCGAAGGTTCCGTGCAGCACGGGGAAAATGATGTCCACGTTAATGGCACGGTCAGAGACGCGGCGCGCCAGGCCAGCCTCGGTTTGAAAAGGGGTTAGGGAACCGGGTTGACGCTGGGGCTCTGGCGGGAACATGGCCGCCTCGCCTCTGGCCAGGACCGCAGCGCCCGGAGTGGCCTCGGGATCCCCGGCCCGCAAACGGGGCTGGGAATCGGATTGGGAGCCAGACTCGCCAACCCCCTTGCCCTGCAACAATCGTTCGGCATCCGCCGCGGTTAACCAGCGCCCTTCCCTGGTGATCCCAATGGGCACTACTTCGAACTTGGCTTTGTCAATGGCGTTAAAGACTGAAGCGGCCGAGAGCAGCGACACCTCGTGCTCTCCGCTGCGCCCGCCGAAGAGGATACCGACGCGGAGTTTCTTCATGTTAGGGGCTTGATTAGACCTCCCCATTCTTGCACAATGTCATACCGTCTGGGTTGACGAGGGCTGCACCCCCGAGCGAGCCTCACCCAGGCTGGGACCGGTAAGTCTTTTTGGGTCCTGATTCTTAAATCAAAGGGAAATTCTGCCATGCGAAAAGCATCACTCTTAGCCGCGTTATTCTGCCTTTTTCTTGCAATGCAAGTGAGCGCGCAAGCGCCGCCAGCTCCCGGGGCGCCATCTCCTACGCAGGGACGCAAAAAACGAGTCGCCTTAATGGACTTCGACTACGCCACCGTACATGGCGGCGTGTCCTCGATTTTCGGCCAGGATGTGGACATAGGGAAGGGCATCGCAGACCTGATGGTGACCAATCTGGTGAAGGATGGCAGCTATTCGGTGATCGAGCGCAAGGCCCTGGACAAGATCATGGCCGAGCAGAATTTTTCCAATAGCGACCGCGCCAACCCAACCTCCGCGGCCAAACTGGGGAAACTGTTAGGCGTCGACGCCATCATCGTTGGCAGCATCACCACTTTCGGCAATGAGACCAAGAACGTCGGCCTGGGCGGAGCCGGCAGCGCACTCGGTGGTTTTGGCCTGGGGGGCTTTGGCCACAAGAAATCCAAGGCGATCGTGGCTCTGACGGCGCGCATGATCGATGTCGACACCGGCGAAATCCTGGCAGTCGCCGAAGGTCGCGGAGAATCCAAGCGGGAAAGCACTTCATTCCTGGGTGGAGGCGGTCACTGGGCGGGATCCGGAGCTGGCAACGTTGACTTCGGCTCCAGCGATTTTCAGAACACGATTATCGGCGAGGCCGTGAAAGCCGCCGTGGACCAGACCAGCACCGCGGTAATCGCCGACAAGGACAAACTTGTCACCCGCACCATCGTTGTCGAGGGGCTGATTGCGGCGGTCGATGGAGGACAGATCATTCTTAACGTTGGCGCGAAGGCTGGAGTAAAGGTTGGCGACCAACTGAACGTCGAACGGGTCAGTCGCGAAATCAAGGATCCATCGTCGGGCAAAGTGATACGTCGCATTTCAACCACGGTGGGTGTGGTGAAAGTTACAGACGTTGACGATATTTCCGCGGTTGCAACCACCGTCTCGGGCACCGGCTTCAAAACCGGTGATGCGGTGAAGACAGTCACCCAGTAGCGAGATTCGGGGCTGGAGGAATCGGCAGGGGCGGCCGGTTCCTCTCCCAGCCTCCGAATGCTTCAATCTGTTCGGGCCTCTTCTTCAAACGACCGAAGTCTCCGGCCAAAGCGGAGGTTGTATGCGACTGATGAAATTGTTCTGCGCCCTGATCGCGGTTCTCGCCGCGACCGTGCTTGCCCTCACTGCCTTGTCCGCTCAGCAAAAAAGCCCAATGACCAACGCCGATGTCATAAAAATGGTCAAGACGGGAATGACGGACAGCAATATCGCGTCCGCCATCGCTGCCAGTGACACTCAGTTCGACCTCTCTTCCACCGGCTTACAAGGATTGAACGAGGCCGGAGTCAGCAGCAAAGTGATCCGGGCCATGCTGGCCGCGGAGTCGAGGAAGAAAGACGCCGCCGCGGCGGCAGAGAATTCGACGCCAGCGCAGGATGCGGCCACGCCGCAGGGCTCCGCTCCCGATGCGTCGTCAGCAATGACACCGCAGGGCATGCCGCAGGGAATATCAGCGGACCAAATGCAGCAGATGCAGCAAATGATGAACAACATGCCTCCTGAAATGCGGGAGCGTATGCAAGCCTCGATGGCCCAGCGCAACGCCAGGAGGTCAGGAAGGGGAGCAGGATCTGCGAACTCCATTCCTTCGCATGCTGGTGTGCCGGTTCCGATGGATAGCGCGCTCTATACCTCCTTCGCCCGGCTGAAGACCCAACCGGGCTATCACATGGTCATGACCATGCAGACCAACGATCCGAAAATGGCGGCGATGGCTCAGAGCATATTCAGCCCGCAGGAATATGCTGGTTGTGGGCAATACGCGGCAATACACAATGCACTACAAGATGCCCGCCACGGATGTGCCGGGAACAGTGGATGACTGGGAAATTCGCGCGGTGGTGCAAAACGGCCGCGCAGCGCGGCTCATCACTTCGGCTGCGGTGCCTCGGTTATTGAAGGAAAGCGAGGAAAAAGCAGCTCACGACCTGGCGGAGCTGGACCGCATGGCGGCGACCACGGTCGCTCGCGCCGCGGCAGAAGGGCCCATGGGCGCGATCGGCGCAGGAATGACCGCCGCAGGCGTCGCAATGGCGCATGCGGAAGTTCCAAAAATGCTGAAGAAGGAGCGGGACATGTTTTCCTGGCAGTGCCGCGACGTCCCGCAAGGCGGGCCGGGCGCGGAGTCCACGACACAGCTTACCGGCTTCCATCCCATCGGCGATCAGAATGTAAACGGGGCAATCGCCGATGGCTACGAGTTTTATTCCTATGACAACCAGAAGACCCAGGGCACGGTGCACCTGTTCGTAGCCAGGGACACGGGCTTGCCACTGCGGCTCGAATTGGCTGATCCAGGCGGCGCCGGCGGGATCCAGATGAACTACGGCCCGCTCACCGGTTCTGTCAATATTGAAGTTCCGGCATGCATGGGAGGCAAGTGATTGTGTGGGACGGACACTCTTGTCCGCCGCTTTTGAATTTGATTTGTTCTGCGTTGCTTGCACTAAGCGGTGGTGCGAACAGATTTTAGAAACACAAAATCAACTTCAAAGGCGGCGGACAAGAGTGTCCGCCCCGCACCACACACAGCTACAGAATCTTCTTCCCGAACGCCGACAGCGCCAGTTCTACAGCCAGATCCGCCGTGCGGTTGTGCTCGTCAATCACCGGATTCACTTCGACGATCTCGAAACTCAGCATGCGTCCGTGGTCCGCGATAATCTCCATTGCGAGATGCGCCTCTCTGTAGGTTGCGCCGCCGCGCACCGGAGTGCCCACCCCGGGCGCATCTTCCGGATCAATCCAGTCCATATCAAGTGACACGTGATAGCCGGCGGTGCCGCGTCCGGCCATACGCAGCGCTTCTTCCATGACAGTGCGCATGCCGCGCTCGTCGATATCGCGCATGGTGAAAACGCCGATGCCCGCCTTCCGCACGTTTTCCTTCTCGATGGCGTCAATGTCGCGCACTCCGACCAGGACGCAATTCTCCGCTTTCACCTTGGGAGAGAAATCAAAAATGTTCGCCAGCTCAGCCGGTCCCAATCCCATGGTGGCAGCCAAAGGCATCCCGTGCACATTGCCGCTCGGCGAGCTTTCCGGGGTGTTGATGTCGGTATGCGCGTCGATCCAGATCAAGCCGACTTTCTGATTCTGGCGGCGATAAAACTCGGCGACGCCAGCCACCGTGCCCGCGGCAACCGAGTGATCACCGCCCAGCACCAGCAGGAACCATCCCGGCTTCCAGAGTTTTCAACACCAGCTCGGCGGCCTTGGTGCAGGTAGCGGTAATCTCTTTCAGATATTTGGCCGATGGGATCGCCTGCCTTCTTCTGTTCCGCGATAGCGACGGAAACATTTCCGGCATCCTCGACCACATGCCCTAACTCTTCCAGTCGCGCCTCGAGCCCGGCAACGCGCACCGCCGAAGGTCCCATATCGACGCCGCGGCGCGACTGTCCGAGATCGAGTGGAACCCCGATCACGCGAATCTTTTTGGCAACGATGTTCGAGGAAGAAGCGATGGGAGGCGTCATAGGTTTTCGTCAGCGTCACGGCCGGCGTAGATTTTGAGGTCCCGGAGGGACCATTGATCGTAGCCCGCCACTTCAGTGGCGGGCGAATCGCGAAGACGAAGCGCGTGCCGCAGGCACGCCTGCAATGGACCACTCACGCAGCGCCGGGAATTTCAACCGTCCCTGCGGGACGAAAATCCTATGCTGCCCAGACCCGCGTTGAAACGCGGGCTCCTGTCAGGCGTCCCCCCGGGACGCGGGTCGTCGTTTCCCCGGATGAGACCAATCTACGGGTACAACCTGTTCAACATTCTCGGGAACGGAATCGTTTCGCGCACGTGCTCGAGCCCGCAGATCCACGCCACCACGCGTTCAATTCCCATGCCAAAGCCGCCGTGGGGCACGCTTCCAAATTTGCGCAGGTCAAGGTACCACTTGAACGCTTCCTCGGGGAGCCCGTGTTCATGAATTCGCTTCACCAGCAGATCGTAGGAAGCCATGCGCTGCGATCCGCCAATAATTTCGCCGTAGCCTTCGGGCGCGAGCACGTCCACGCACAGCGCCAGTTCTGGCCGCTGCGGATCGGGCTCCATGTAAAACGCCTTTACCCGGGCCGGGTAGCGATGCACCATGACCGGCTTGTCAAACTGTGACGAAACGTACGTCTCGTCGGGCGAGCCCAGGTCTCCGCCCCACTCGAATTTATTTTCCAGGGCGCCCCTGGCATGAGCTTCCTGCAACATCTTCGCAGCCTCGTCGTAACTGATACGAGGAAACGGGGATTCAATCTTTTCCAGCTTGGTAACATCGCGCCCGATAACCTGCAAATCGCCGCGCCGCTTCTCCAGACATCTCTTCACGATAAAGCTGAGCAGGCCTTCCGCGAGATCCATCAGATCGTCGAGTTCGGCATAGGCCACCTCCGGTTCGACCATCCAGAACTCGGTGAGGTGACGGCGGGTCTTCGACTTTTCCGCGCGAAAAGTCGGCCCGAACGAATACACCTTGCCCAACGCCATTGCCGTGGCTTCGATATAGAGCTGCCCCGACTGGGTCAGATACGCCTGCTCCTCGAAATAATCGACCGGGAACAGCGTGCTCGTCCCCTCGCATGCGGCGGGAGTTAGAATCGGCGGATCGGTCAGGGTGAATCCATTCTCGTCAAAGAAATCACGCGCGGCCTTGATGATTTCCGCCCTCACCCGCAGAATCGCGGCTTGACGCGGAGTCCGCACCCAGAGATGCCGGTGCTCCATCAGAAACTCCACGCCGTGCTCCTTCAGTGAAATTGGATAAGGATCATTCTCCGAGACGCGCTGCACAACCTGAATCCCCAGTACGTCGAGCTCGTATCCCCCGTGCGCGCGTTTGTCGGCGCGGACGTTGCCCTCGATAATTACGCTGGATTCCTGTGTGAGCCCCTTGATCGCATCGAAGACCTCCGGCGGTACGGCGCTCCTGGGCACAACACCCTGAATCACGCCCGAGCCATCGCGAAATTGCGGGAAAAGCAGCTTCCCGCTCTCCCGCAGGTTATAAAGCCAGCCGCGAATGGTGACAGTCTGCCCTTCGTGCTTGCCGATATCCGAAATGGTAGTTACAGGTGAAGGCATAAGATCTTCGTAGCGCCGGCGTCCCGCCGCCCGCAGCAGTGAAAACAGGCTCTCCTTGCGACAGCCGCCGGGACGGCGCTACAGTTCAGTTACCAAATTCCGAAACACCTCGCCCATTTTCTCCGCCGGGTTCGCCTTCTCGTCGGCTTCGATTTCCAGAAGAAGAGGCGGTGTCTGCGGCGCCGACCGCAGCAGTTCCATCGCTTCTTTCCAATCAATGGAGCCATTTCCCGGCCACAGGTGCGAGTCCCGATCTTTAGAGTTGTCGTGAACGTGTGTCGAGTGAATATATCCCTTCAGGATGGCGAACGCCTCGGCCACGTTGCTCATGATGTGGGCATGTCCGAAGTCAAAACATATTCCCACGTCGTCGAAGTGCGTGATCTGGATAAACTCGACCAGCCTTTCGGGCGTGCACAACTCGTTGGGAATATTCTCCAGCAGAATATGTACGCCGAGCGGCTTGGCGAATGCGCGCAGATGCTCAATCGAGGTCATCGCTGCTTCGAACTTGCGCTCGTCAAAAGATTCCCCGCTGATGCCGATGTGCTGCACCAGAAAGCGAAATGGAATTTGCTCCGCTATTTCGATCGCCCGCTTGATCTCGTCCATGGCCTCGATGCGATGCGCCCGGTCTGTTGAAGCCACGTTCAGTGGAGGGGCGCCGGCGCGGCCGGACTCGTAGTCGGCGTGCATGGGAGAGTGCACCGAGTGCAGCGGGATGCCGCTGGTATGAAACCAGTCCGCGATTTCGCGCACGTGCTGCCTGCGGTTGGCGTAATCAACATGCTGACGCGCCGCAAAGAGTTCGATGGCCTCCGCCCCGCCCCGTAACAATCCATCCAGCAGGCCGGGATGCAGCCGCTCTTTCACGTAAACGTAAGTGGACATCGCCTTAAGCATGATCAGTCCCGTTTTGCTCCACGAACTACGCAGGAGCAGGTGTCCTCACCTGGCCCTACGCAAACCTAAAACCCAATCGCTCTTCCATTATTACGCTTGTCGCTCGCCCCCAGCCGCTCCCCGGACTTCAGGTCAATCATGATGCACTCACCGTCGCTCCAGTAGTCACCAGCTTCTACCTTGTGACCCATCCCTTCAAGCGGCCTGATTGTTGCCGGGGGAAAGTCCTGTTCCGCGCTGACCACATCCGGCAGCCACTGATGATGAAATCGCGGAGCGTTGACAGCTTCCTGAATGTTCCATTTGTAGTCCACCACTCCCATCAGGATGTTGGCAACAGTGGTGATAATCCGCGGTCCACCGGGAGAGCCCAGTACTAAAAACAGTTTGGCATCTTTCAACACAATAGTCGGCGCCATCGCGGAAAGCGGACGCTTTCCCGGTCCAATCATATTGGCCGGGCCCTGAATAAGGCCAAACATGTTGGGCGCGCCCGGCCTGGAGGTAAAGTCATCCATTTCGTCGTTCATCAGAAAGCCGAGGCCCTCAGCCGTGACTCGCGAGCCGAAGCTGTCGTTCAGGGTAGTCGTCACCGCCACGGCGTTTCCAGCCGGATCAACTACCGAAAAATGCGTGGTGTGATTCGATTCCACGAGCGGACCCGCCTGCGGATGAATTTTGGCGTACTGCTCCAACTCACTGAACACCGCCGGCCGCCGCAAATTCTTGCTGACGCCGGCGTGCGCCGGGTCAATCGACTCCCTCCAGGCCGCGCCGTAACGTTTGTCGATCAGCTGGGCCACTGGAATCTTGGAAAAATCCGGATCGCCCAGAAACTCCGCTCGATCGTAAAATGCGCGTCGGAACGCTTCCACCGTCAGGTGCACGGCTGGAGCCGACCGCCCTCCCGACTTCGCCAGATCGTAACCTTCGAGGATGTTGAGGGTCTCAATCATCGTAATCCCGCCCGACGAAGGCGGTGGCGCGCTGATGATTTCGTATCCCCGGTAAGTTCCCCGCACTGCTTCCCGTTCTTTTACCTCGTAGCTGGCCAGGTCCTCGGCGGTGATCAGCCCTCCGCCCTTCTGCATGGCGGCTGCCAGCTCGCGAGCCATGGCGCCGTGGTAAAAATCGTCGGGGTTGCTGGCGATGCGTTTCAGCGTCCGCGCCAGATCAGGCTGCTTCAGCACTTCGCCGGTCCTGTAGAAGTTTCCATCCCTCTGGAAGATCCGCTTCGACTCGGGAAACTGACTGAGGGGTTTGTCCTCCTGCAGGTCTCTCGCATCCGAGGCGGCCAGTGCGAACCCGTCTTCCGCCAGCTTGATGGCCGGCGCCATCACCTGTTCGAGGGGTAGCTTCCCGTATTTCTTTTCGGCATAAACCATCCCGGCGACTGATCCCGGAACTCCAATGGCTTTGTAGCCGACGATGCTTGCGTCCTCGACGACATTGCCCTGGGCATCGAGATACATATTCGCCGATGCCGCGGCGGGGGCCTTTTCCCGGTAGTCAACAAAGTGCGTTGCACCGTCCGCCATTCGGACGAGCATGAAACCGCCGCCCCCAAGATTTCCCGCCTGGGGATGCACAACCGCCAGAGCAAATCCGACCGCGACGGCCGCATCCACCGCATTGCCGCCCGCCCTCATCATCTGCACCCCGGCGCGCGAAGCCAGCCTGTGCATACTCACCACCATCGCACGTGGAGCCTGCACCGGAATAACAGTTGAGCTAAAGGCTTGGGAACCTGCTGCCAGGGAAATCAACAGCAGCAGAATGAATAACTTGCAAAGAGATCGCATAGGGGTGGGACTGTCAGAGGCTAGCCCAGCAGGTAAGCCACAGTCAAATCGCCATTCTGCACCGACCAACCGGCATCGCGACCGTAACCCCGGCCCTGACATTGACTTGCCGATGAGCCCAGCCTACCATCGGAAAATCGTTTTGGAGTCGAATGTTGATCACCGGCGAAACCATCTCCCACTACCGCATACTGCACCAGCTTGGCGGTGGCGGCATGGGTGTGGTGTATGAAGCCGAGGACGTCAACCTTGGCCGCCACGTCGCACTGAAGTTCCTGCCCGCGGACCTGGAGAAAGATCCTTCTGCGCTGGAACGATTCCAGCGTGAAGCGCGGGCCGCGTCAGCTCTGAACCATTCCAACATCTGCACAATCTACGAAATCGGGCAGGCCGATGGCCGCTACTTCATCGCCATGGAGCTGCTCGAAGGTCAAACAATCAAGCAGCGTATCGGGAAGCAGGCGCTCCCGATGGACGTGGCCCTGGAACTCGCGATACAGATTGCGGACGCGCTGGAAGCGGCTCATGCCAAAGGCATTATTCATCGCGATATCAAGCCTGCCAACATCTTTGTGACCAACCGCAACCAGGCCAAAGTGCTGGATTTTGGGCTGGCCAAACAATCGCTCAAGGGCGAAGCCGTTCTTGGCGGTATTACCGCCGGCGCGGCTGTGACGGTTGACGAGCATTTGCTTACCAGCCCGGGGTCGACTGTGGGGACGGTGGCCTACATGTCTCCCGAGCAGGCCCGCGGCAAGGAGCTCGATACCCGCACTGATTTGTTTTCTTTCGGTGCCGTGCTCTATGAAATGTGCACCGGAGCCCTGCCCTTTCGCGGCGATACTTCGCCGGTGATCTTTGAGGCGATCCTGAATCGCGCGCCGGTGGCGCCGGTGCGGCTGAATCCAGACGTGCCAGTGCAGCTCGAAGAGATCATTCTGAAATTGCTGGAGAAAGACCGCGACTTGCGCTACCAGGGTGCCGCTGAAGTGCGGGCCGATCTTAAACGGCTGAAGCGCGACACAGATTCGGGGGTGATTTCCGCAGCCAGTTCGGGCACGCTTCGCCTGGCCGCCGGCCGTAAGCCGGGCCGGGCGTGGAATGTGGGAGTAATCGCCCTGGTGGTTCTGGCAATTCTCGGGATGGCGATGACCATCTTCATGCGCCGCACTCGCGCCGTGATGACCGAGAAAGACGCCATTCTGGTCACCGATTTCGTGAATACCACGGCCGACCCGGTGTTTGACGGCACGCTCAAGAAAGCGCTGGCCGTGGATCTGGAGCAATCTCCGTACCTGAATGTCTTTCCCGAGCAAAAAGTCAGACGGACTTTGCAGTTTATGGGACGGCCGCCGGATGAGCGCATCACCGGCGACGTGGGGCGCGAGATCTGCCAGCGCGTCGGCATCCGTGCCATGCTGAATGGATCGATCGCGAATATCGGCAGCCAGTATGTGGTCACGCTGGAGGCCGTAAACGCGGCATCGGGAGAATCGCTGGCTCGGGAGGAAGTGCAGACGGGAAGCAAGGAGTCGGTGCTGAATTCGCTTCATCAGGCGGGTTCGAGCCTGCGCAAGAAACTCGGGGAATCGCTGGCCTCGGTGCAGAAGTACGACAAGCCGCTGTCGGAAGCGACCACCTCATCGCTGGAAGCGCTGAAGGCCTTCAGCCTGGGGGACATGAAACACCAGATGTTCAACGAATTGGCCGCACTGCCGTTGTACCAGCGTGCGGTAGAACTGGATCCCAACTTCGCCATGGCCTATGCCCGCCTGGGCACGGTCTACAACAACCTGGGACAGAGCGAGCTTTCGGAAAAAAACCGCGGCAAAGCTTTCGAGTTGCGCGACCGGGCCAGCGAGCACGAAAAGTTGTACATCATGTCGCACTACTATGTGGATTCCGGGCAGCTGGAAAAGGGAATCACGGCTCTGGAACTCTACAAGCAGACATATCCGCGGGATTCCACTCCCTACAATAATCTCGCGGTTGTCTACATCCAGATGGGGCAGTATGAGAACGCGCTCGACAACGCCAGGCAGTCAATGCAGCTTGATCCTGACAGCGCGAGTGGATATTCGAATGTGGCGGTTGCCTATGCAGGTTTGAACCGCCTGGATGAGGCGAAGGCCACTTTCAACCAGGCTTTGCAGCATAAGGCTGGCGGTGCGATCATCCACTCCGCGCTCGCGATCGTGGCCTGGCTGCAGAACGACAATGCGGCCATGGAGCACGAACTGGACGCGATGAAGAACGATCCGCAAGGCGAGTATCAGGTGACCGGTTTGCGGTCCGGGATGGCGGCATTCGCCGGCCAGTTGAAAGCCGGGCGCGCCTTCGGGCAAAGGCAGAGAGAGGCGGCGGAGCGTCTGGGACTCAAGGAAGCGGCGGCGAACGAATATTCGCAGGAGGCTTTCACCGAAGCCAGTTTCCTGAACAAACCTCGCACTCTGGAAGACGTCGCCGAGGCGCTCAAGCTCTCCCAGTCTCCCGGGGTCGTTCTCAGCTGTGCCGTTGCCCTGGCGATGATCGGCGAGGATGCACGCGCCACCAGGCTCGCCGATGAAGTCGCCCAGAAACGTCCCTTTGATACGTTGGTGCAATTTGTGGAAGTGCCGCTGGTAAGGGCACAGATTGAATTGAATCAGGGAAATCCGGCCAGGGCGATCGATCTGCTGGACAGCGCGCTGGTTTACGCGAGAGCCAGCTCCGGAGTTTTGTATATTCGGGGAAATGCTTTCCTCAAAGCCGGGCGAGGCAGCGACGCAGTACAAGCGTTTCAGCGTCTGCTCGACTTGAAGCACATGATCATGGTCGATCCGGTCATGCCCCTGGGCAAGGTTGGCCTGGCCCGTGCTTACGTCATGGCGGGTGACAAAGCGCGCGCACGTCTGGCTTATCAGGATTTCCTGGCCGGGTGGAAAGATGCGGATCCGGATGTCCCGATCCTGCGTCTGGTCAAGGCCGAGTACGGGAAATTGCAGTAGATGTAGTTGCTCCGAAGCGGGTATCCGACTTACGGAAGCCGCAAATCAAGTGCGTAAATTTCCTGGGTACCAATGTCGCGCAACACCAGAGGCGAGTCATCGTTGGACAGGCCGCACCAGATCCCGCTGTCGTTGACGGTCAAACGCACGCAACTTGTTCCGGTGACATGTAAGCCACCGTCCCCAGCGCTGTTCCCGGACTGGTCAGGTTCTCTTCGGCCTCGGTGGCTGCGCTCATCAGCCCTGCTGTTCCCGCTCCAGTGCCGCCCGGAGTCACCTTGGCCAGTCCGAAATTCAGAATCTTCGCGTGCCCGCGCTGGGTGACGAAGATGTTTCCCGGCTTTATGTCGCGATGGACGATTCCCCTGGCATGGTCAGCCTCGAGCGCATCCGCGATGTCGATGCCGAGCGACAAAAGGGTCGCGGTCTCCAGTGGCCTTCCCGCAATGCGGTGGTTCAGGCTCATTCCGTCGAGAAACTCCATCACGATGAAGGTACGGCCTTCGTGCTCGCCGAAGTCGTAGATGGTGCAAATGCCAGGATGGCTGAGGGAAGAGGCGGCTCGGGCTTCCCGGCGGAAGCGTTCCAGGGCCTGCGCGTCCGCTGCCACTGCTTCAGGAAGGAACTTGAGTGCGACGGAGCGGCCTAGATTCGCATCCTCGGCCTTGTAGACCACGCCCATCCCTCCACCGCCAAGCTTCGAAATTACGCGGTAGTGCGAGATGGTCTGGCCGATCATGGGGAAGGATGCTATGGCGGAAGGGGAGGCAAGTCAATGAAAGCCGCGGAGGTCTCTGAACCGGCGGTCGAAAGTGAGCGTCATTGATTTGCTGCTGCTGGCCCGGATCAATCCGGGCCCGTCCCGCAGCAAGGCGTCTTGAGCCGAGCTCCGACGCTGAGGTCCGACGCCCGACGCCCGCTACTGCAGCACAATCACCAGGATTCTTCCGTCGGAGTGGTAACCACCCCCGGTGGCGTTTTTCGCTCCCTGCACCGGATCGGGCGGAAGGTAGTAAGCCATGCTTTTCACTTTGCCTGCCTGCTGCAATGTGGATCCGATATTGTCACGTTCGCCGTCGACTGCAGGATCGATCTTGTGAGTCACGCTTCCGTTGCGCTGATCTTTTTCGAATCCGATATCGTGCGTTCCTGCTCCAGCCCACATGGTCTCTCCGTTCCAGGCAGAGGGCGCTTTCCAGATGCGGAAGTGATGGCGGCTGGCCACCACCGAATACGCCTGCGCCAGTTCGTATCCAAAATCCTGCTTGCGGCCGAAGAGATAGAGCTGGCTCATCGGCATCGCGAGATAGTCCTTCTTCTGGTAGGTCTCGAGCACTGCCTTCAGGACAGCTTCTTTGTTGTCGACATCGGCTACATGCCAGTTCGCAGCCTCGAGCGCGCTTTGCACAAGTTCCTGGGAGCCGACCAGAACGAAATTCACCATGTCGCCCTGATTGTTGAACTGGTCGTTCACCCGGCGCGGCAGGCCATCGATATCTTTTCTTAGGCCCGCATCCAAAGTTGCAGTGGAGAGATTCAGCGCGGGAGTTACCGGTGCCGGAGCTGCCGTACCCGCGGAACCCGCCGGAACTGCCTCATTGGACTGCGGCGCTGCCGAAGAACTTGCAGGGGCTGCACCGGTACCGAATTGTCCCGCGAGAAATACCTGTGCTGCCGTGGCCAGCTTGGACTTGATGTCCTGGGCCGGCGCTGTCTTTGATGGCGAAGCGGGCGACGTAGCGGGCGATGCTGCCGTTGACGCCGGAGTCGGCGCTGCCGCAGTCGATGCCGAGGTGGCTGGCGTCGACACAGGCGGAGATGCTGCCAGGCCATTACCGGCAGCCGCAGCGGGTGCTGCACCGGCAATATGAACTTTCACGGCGAAGTTTCCCGTGCAGTCAGGAACCGACTGCGCATTCGCTTCCCCGTTCACTCCGAAGAAAAGATGGCCTGGCGCGTCTGCCTTCAGTCGCCCATTACCGCCTACTGCGAGCGCCGTTCCCTGCTCCTGCAACCGGGCAATCAGGGATCCTGCCGGCGCAGCGGCTACCGGAAGACTGGAATTAGCTTGATCGGAACCACCCGCTCCGCGCGGATCGCAAACGTTTCCCGAAGGCCCCGCTACCGCGTGCGCAGGGGTTGCTGTGACCTCGATAGTGTCCCCAGCCTGAAGATCGATACCGGTGTCGGTCCAGGCCTGCGTGGTTGAGATGGTGAAGGAATAGTCCCGTGCCGCGGTCTGGGAACTCGCGGGAGGATTGAGTCCAAGCGCAATTGCCGGAAGCACCAGTAAGAGCGCGGCCCGTGTAGTCATCAGGGAAGAAGATTTCATGGAGCTCTCCATCTGAGCGCAATCCTGACGGACGGCAGGCGCGGTTCAGGTTCGATCCTCAGTCCCGTGATCGTCAGTCACGAAATAGAGATCGTCAGTATTATCTCTCACCGGCGTGCAATCGGTCACGGCGGGGGAAGTGCTGGTTTGCGGCAATCCGAAAATAAATCCCTGAAATGCAGTCATCCTGAGGGGCTTCAGTCCCGAGAAGCTTGCCCTGAGCGAAGTCGAAGGGATCCTGCGGGCATCGCATCGGGCGCAGCCAAACTGCCTATCCGCTCCGCGCGAGATGCTTCGCAAGCTCAGCATGACGCCGGGGTAGTTTGAAACTGAGCCACTACCGCGGCCTGGGGTGCTCCTGCACGAGCGGGACGCTCGCGCCCACATAAACTCAACATGAAAGCCCCAGCACGCTTGGTTGTGCTGGGGCTGTTTGAATAAACCGAGTGCTTATCGGGCCAGCGCCGGCTCCAGTTGTCCGGACTTCAGGCTCTCATAGCGTTTGTTGATTTCGTCCCAGTTGACCACGTTCCACCAGGCCGCCAGATATTCGGGACGACGATTGTTGTACTTGAGGTAGTAGGCGTGCTCCCAGACGTCGTTGCCGAAGATGGGGAACAATCCTTGAGAGATGGGACTGTCCTGGTTGGCTGTGCTCAGAATCTGCACGTCGCCACCCTTTTTTCCCGCCAGCCAAACCCAGCCGCTGCCGAACTGCTTGACGCCGGCATCGTTGAACCTGGTCTGGAAATCCTTGAAGTTTCCGAAGGCCTTCTTGATGGCATCGCCGATCGGGCCGGTCGGTTCTCCACCGCCCTTGGGCTTCATGATCTTCCAGAACATGCTGTGATTGACGTGGCCGCCGCCGTTGTTGCGAACGGCTCCGCGGATGTCCTCAGGAATGGCGTTCAGGTCGCGAATCAAATCTTCTGCGCTTTTGGATTGCAGTTCGGGATGTTTCTCCAGAGCGGCGTTCAAATTCTTTACGTACGCCGCGTGATGCATGTCGTGATGCAGTTTCATGGTTGCGGCGTCGATGGTGGGTTCAAGAACCGAATAGTCATACGGCAGGGGGGGTAGTTCAAAAGCCATATATTTTTCTCCTCTATAACAGTTCAGATGATGGTACCGCGCCCGGCGATTCAATGGCGAGTCTGATTGATCTTGTGGCAGGTTGCTTGTGGAAAACCGGCGCGGGCTGAGGAGGTAGCTGGGTGCCCCATTTTTCGCGTATCTTGCGAGAAGTGGGAGGGCGTTCTCGGGCACTCAGGCGACTGGCACAGACCTTGCCGCCCCTGCAGGAGCGGGACGCTCGCGCCCACATATTAGGATTCGGCTGGGGTCCGGGAACGCCGCAATTGCTGGGGATCGGTCGCGTAGTTCATCGCGGTTTCAAGGTCGACGACTTCGGCTCGAACCAGCTTTTCGAGTTCCCCGTCGAAGTACTGCATGCCTTCCGAAGCGCCGTTTTTCAGGGCTTCCAGCAGAGTACCTCCGGAGGGATCTTCGCACTCCAGATGGTTCGAGGTGGCGGGTGTGTTCTTAAAAACCTCGACGATAGCGACGCGTCCTCGGTCCTTGCGTGGAACCAGCCGCTGGGAAATCACATAGCGCAGGGTCTTAGACAGACGAGCTCGCACCGACGACTGATCGGCTGCGGGAAAGGCTGTCGCGATGCGATCCAGTGTCTTTACCGCGTTGGGGGCGTTCATGCTGGAAAGTACCAGGTGGCCGGTTTCGGCAGCCTCAAGAACCATCTCCATGGTTTCCCGGTCACGCAATTCGCCTACGAGGATCACCTTTGGCGCCTGCCGCAAGGCCGCACGCAAAGCCAGGGCAAAGCTCGGCGTGTCGCTGTGAAGTTCCCGCTGATGAATGGTAGCGCTCTTGTGATTGTGCAGGAACTCGATAGGATCTTCGATAGTGATGATGTGGCAATTCTGTTTTTCGTTGATGCAGTCGAGCAACGCAGCCAGCGTGGAAGATTTCCCCGACCCACGCGCTCCCGTCACCATAACAATGCCATCCCGCAGGCTGGCAATTTCCCCCAGTTGCGGGGGCAGGCCCAGAGCTGAGAATTCCGGAATCGTGGTGGGAATGACGCGCATGACCACCGCGCAACTGCCGCGCTGGATGAAAATATTGACGCGAAAGCGCGCCAGCCCGGGAAGCCCGAACGAAATATCGCAGGATCCCTGCTCACGCAATATGGTGATCGCCTGTTTATTGCTTCCGATCAGATCGGACGCGATGCGGCGCGTGTCATCGGCGGTCAACGGACGCAGGCCCGGACCTTCGACTGGAATCAGTTGCCCAAACACTTCAACCTGAGGTGGCCGTCCCGGTGAAAAAATCAGATCGCTGACTTTGTCAGTGGCACGCAACATCGCTGCCAGCAGCGAGTGCGTCGCTGCCGCGCCGGAACCCGATGCAGGTTCAAGCGCAATCTGTATGGGCGCTGTACCGGTTGCTGCCATTTTTTTATCGGCGCGAAATAACTCCGAAGCGGAGGGAGTCTTCGGAGACGCGTGTTTCTATCCTTAATTGTTGCTTCTTTTTGAATCGACTTTTAACTGTACCCAAAACGATGTTGCGGTTCTATGAAGAACGTCGTGTACATAGACCTTGGTAATGTGGGCCGGGCGTGTGTGCATTGGGGGGCTAGTTTGAAATAAGTCCCCAGATGGAGTCATCCAGGGGCTTCCGTCCCGAAGAGCCTGCCCTGAGCGAAGTCGAAGGGATCTTGGGCGCATCGCTACAGTGCCGCCACAGTGCAAGTCCGCTCCGCGCAAGATGCTTCGCAGGCTCAGCATGACGCCCTCGTCCGAGAGAGGCAAGTTATTGCGCCCCGGAGGCGAAGCGGCTAGCATCTAGGTCCAGCAGAGGAATTGCCGCATCTAATCTGCATCTAATACAAGACGAATGGCTACTGCCACCACCGCCGCTCTCGACCGACAGCCTCCGCGGCTGGTCTACAGTGAGATCCTGAGTTTCGCCTACGAGACCTTCCGCAGCAACAAAGTACGGTTTGCGCTGACCGCTTTGGGAATGGTGATCGGGACCGCCTCCCTGATTCTGGTGGTGACCATCGGCATGACCGGCAAGCAGTATGTGCTCAACCAGATCCAGTCGATTGGAACCAACCAGATCGAAGCGGAATACCAGAGCGGAAGCCAGCGCATCGCCAATGTCACTCCCGACCCGCTGACCATCGATGACATGAAAGCCGCACTGCAGGAAGTGCCCGGGATTATCGCCGCTTCTCCGGTGGTTTCCCTGAGCGACCGCGTTCCTGTGGGCGGCGGAAAGGAACGTGACATCTCGGTTCTGGGAGTGTTTCCCGACTACCGCGTGGTCCGTAACCTGGTGATCGTCACTGGCAGATTCTTCGACGAGCAGGATGAGCAGCAGCACAACAAGGTCGGAGTCATCACCCAGAAGATGGCAGCGGAACTTTTCGGATCGCAGGAAGAAGCTGTTGGCAAAGTCATCAAGCTGAGCGGTTTGCCTTTTACCATTGTAGGTACATTTCGCGAGCGGGTGGACACCTTCGGACAGACAGAAGTTGTCGACTACACCATGCTGATTCCTTACACCGTCAGCCGGTACTTTACCGACACCCCGACGGTGAAGCAGATTTATTTCTCGGCGGCCGATCCGGCGATGGTCGCGCCGGCAACTGACCAGATCCGGCGGGTTATTCAGAGTCGGCACCGTGCCGAGTCGGTCTATAACGTCATGAACCTCACCCAGTTGGTGGTGCTGGCCGAGAAAACCGCCAACGCGCTGACCCTGGTCTTGCTGCTGGTGGCCGCAGTCGTGTTGCTGGTCAGCGGCATCGGGATCATGAACATCATGCTGGCCACGGTCAGCTCCCGCATCCGCGAAATTGGCATTCGCAAAGCTCTGGGAGCTACAAATCGGGAAATCCGCTTCCAGTTCCTGGCCGAAGCCATGACGATTTCGCTGGTGGGTGGGTTCATCGGCGTGGTGATTGGGCTGGCCATTCCCTATTCGGTACGTTTTCTGACGGAATACCGCATCCCCATTTCGGGATTGTCGGCGATTGTGGCTATTTTGGTTTCGTCGCTGGTGGGAGTCATTTTCGGGACGGTTCCCGCGACGCGGGCGGCAAAGTTGGATCCGGTGGAGAGTTTGAGGTACGAGTGAGGCAGAAGCGATCTCTAGAAACAAGAACGCCGGGCTGGTAGGCCCGGCTCGTCTTGCTTTTCACCTTGCGGGAAACGGCTTGGTTCTGAGGTCCCCGTAGATTTCTTGGATGAACTGGTCACCGCTGACCTGTCCTTTCATCTCTCTACATCACCAACGCCAGACCCTCCAGCTCTCTTTGCAACACTGGCATGGAGCAGCCTGACATCTCGACCCGGCCCACGGCGTCCATGGCTGCTTGAGGCGATACTCCGTAGCCACGTCCCATGAGGAAGACTTGCAGGAGTTCGGCGGCTTCGCGCGAATCGATCAGGCCTCCCTGCAACAGATCGTTTCGTAAAGCCGTAAGTTCGGTACTGGAGAATCTATCTTTCATGGCCGTTATCACCTCCGACCCTGACTTCTTTACCTGTATTAGACTCACTGAGTGCCAGCAACGTTGCATGCAATTTTGCTGCCGCATCCAGCCCTCTGATTCATATACGTGCCGAACGGCAGTTTGGTTTCCTAAACCCCTTAGGATGCGACAAGTTGCACGGGAGTGAAATTCAGGCGGTAAAAATGGCGTAGCACGAACGGGCCATGCGCAGAACGTCGCTGCTCATCTCGGGTTGACACGTTGTGTCGTTCTGGGACGACACAATATGGCTTTCAGGAAGGTTCGGTAACGGCTTCGTCGACCAGCAGGATGGGAATGCCATCACGAATCGGGTAGGCGCGGCGGCATTCGCCACACTTCAAGGTCTGCCCTTCATCCTTCAGTATGAGGGGTTTCTTACAGGCCGGGCAGACCAGAATGTCGAGCAGGTCTTGAGGAATCATGGAAATGGATTTTACGCCATCGAGCTTTCAGCCGTCAGCTATCAGCTCTCAGTCCCCGGCTTTCCGCTGTTCGGCTCTCCGCTCTTACTGCCAGCTGATAGCTGAAAGCCGAGAGCTGGGTTACGATAAGTTTTCTCGCTTGACCGCAAATCTGGAGGCGAACTTCATGGCTGGCACTATTCTGGATGGCAACAAAATCGCCGCCGAAATCCGGGCGGAAGTTGCATCCGAAGTCAAAAGCATGGCCGAAGCCGGAATGCGCCCCGGCCTGGCGGTGGTTTTGGTGGGGCACAATCCGGCCTCGGAAATTTACGTTCGCGGCAAGGTAAAGAGCTGTGAAGAAGTGGGCATCTACAGCGAAAAGCTGGCTCCGCCGGAAACGATCTCGACCGAGCAGTTGCTCGAGCTGGTATTGCAGTTGAACCGGCGCGAAGAAATTGACGGCATCCTGGTTCAGCTTCCCCTCCCGCCGCAGGTCGATTCCAAAAAAATCCTGATGGCGGTCGACCCAGCCAGGGATGTTGACGGATTCCACCCGGTGAATGTCGGCTTTCTCTCCACCCAGCGACCCGGACTGGTCCCGTGCACGCCGGCGGGAATCATGGAGATTCTGAAGCGCAGTAACATTTCTGTCGCCGGACAGGAGGTGGTTGTGGTGGGCCGGAGCGATATTGTTGGCAAGCCTGTCGCCATGCTGCTGATTAACGCGAACGCGACGGTGACCGTCTGCCACTCCAGGACTCGAGACCTTCCCGGCGTCTGCCGCCGCGCCGACATTCTGGTCGCCGCCATCGGAAGGGCGGGTATGATTACGCGCGACTTCGTGAAACTCGGAGCCACGGTGATCGACGTGGGCATGAACAAGGTGACCGATCAGGCTGAATTCGAAAGCCTGTTCTCCGGAAACGCCAAGCGTGAGGAGAGTTTTCGGACAAAGGGCTCGACGCTGGTCGGAGATGTTCATCCCACTGTGGCTGCAGTCGCGGGAGCGATCACACCCGTCCCCGGCGGCGTGGGTCCGCTGACTATCGCCATGCTGATGGCAAATACCGTGAAAGCGGCAAAGATGCGGCGGGGATCGCGCGTTCCCGCACTGGCCGCGGAGCACGCCTGACGTGCTGAAAGTCGGTTTGACGGGCGGCATCGCCGCCGGCAAGTCCGTGGTGGGCGAGATGTTTGCTGGCTTGGGCGCGCAGGTCATTCAAGCCGACGAAATCTCTCACCAGCTCATGCAGCCCGGCGAAGATGTCTGTCGGGAGGTCGTGCGGCATTTCGGATCTGAAATCCTTCAAGCAGATGGCAGCGTAAATCGCGCCCGGCTGGCGGAACTTGCTTTCGAGCAGTAAGCCTTCCCGAGTCCAGGAACTGAACCAGATCGTGCATCCAACGGTAATTCGCCGGCAGCAGGAGTGGATGGAGCAAGTCCGCCAGCGCGATCCGCACGCGGTCGCCATCGTGGAGGCAGCGCTCATCCTCGAAGCCAGCATGGCCGGAAATCTGGACCGGCTGGTGGTGGTGACATGCCGCCCCGAGCAGCGCGTCGAGCGTTGGGCTCGCCGCCTGAAGGTGGACGAGGAGACAGCCCGGAGCGAGGTGGCTCGACGGATGGCAGCACAGCTGCCGGACGAAGAGAAGATCAAAGCGGCTGATTTCGTCATCGATAATTCCGGGTTCCTGGAGGAAACCCGGCGGCAGGTGGCAGAGATTTATGGGAAATTAAAGCGTGAAGCGGAGAAGTAGGCAGGAAAATGTGGGCGGGACGCCTGCGCTGCAAGATGCCCGGCACTGCGAATACCTCGCTTCACGCGAAGTGGTTGGCTTTCATGGCGCGGCGGTAGGCAACTGCGACTGCATCGAATTTCAGGTGGAGCTCTTCCGCCAGATTGAAGGGGACGCGATCGGGACGTTGCGACTCCACTACTCTTTGATCCTGTCCGAAGATTACCTTTTCGAAATCCTGTAAGACCGACGCCGGCTGCTCCCGGTTGTAGTTGCGCCCAATCACGCAATAGCCGCGGCAACTGTCGCTGGTGGTGGGTTGTGACGCGAAGAAGTACAGCATGCCCTGACTTCCGCCCCACCCCAGCCGCAGAACGATGGTGTAGGGCAGGTGCAGTTCATAGCGGCTGCGGCGCTCAGGACGGTGCGCTTCGTGATTTGAGAACACCGGGAAGTCATCGCTGTTGGGGGCTTCAGGACGCACGATTTCATAATGCACGACCATTCCCTCGATGTGGGCGGTGTGGGCGGGAACGACTGGCCGGGCAGGATCCCCCAGCAGCCCCGGATGCACGAACGGGAAGTGCCCAAAGTCAGTAAAATTCTCCACCTGGCGTGAGGCGTTGCACTGCCATTCAAACGGCCCGGTCGGAACTACGATCCAATCCGGTGACTCCAGTTCTGGTATCTCGGGCAAGGGTTTGATCGGTTCCTGCAGAGCAACCCAGACGATTCCGTAGCGCTCCTGGCAAAAGTAAGAAGCGATCCGTGCCTTGGCGGGGATTGCTGCCTGGCTCTCCATCTGCGGAATTCGGGTGCAGGCGCCGGTTTCGTCGAAACGCCATCCGTGGTAGGCGCACACAATTTCGCTTCCTTCCACACGTCCGAGCGAAAGCGCGGTTCCGCGGTGAATGCACACCTCGTGCATTGCGTGCGCCTTTTTCCTGTCGTCGCGCCAGAGAACGACCGGTTCGCCGAGCAGGGACTTACCCACGGGCGCGGAGCCAAGTTCGTGGCTGTAGGCGACGGGATGCCAGCACCGGCTGAGATTGTCCGTCATTCTTTGTCCACCATGTTTGTCGCCCACAGGTTGGGGATTCTAGTCTATTTCCCTGAAGGCGTCATGCTGAGCTTGCGCAGCATCCTGCAAGTAGCGGACCCGCACTATGGGCGCTGCCGTGATCCCGCCAAACTCGACCGCCCGGCAATTTTCAGATTCAATTAGAATTTGCGTATTAACGAGATGGGAAGGCTCTGAGCTATGAAGCTGTTTCGTCCCCTACTTCTGGCCGTGATTTTTGCCGGCGCGTTTTATTACTTCACTACCTACCGTTCGGGCAGCCCGCTGCATCCGGCGAACTGGTTTGGACAGTCCAGCAACAAACTGGAAATCACCGAGGCCGCGACCGGAGAAGTTCTGGACAGCGAAGAGCAGAACAACATCAACGTTTATCGCAAGAATATCGATTCAGTGGTCAACATCACTTCGCGCGCCGTCACCTTTGATTTCTTTTATGGCCTGGTGCCTCAGGAGGGTCAGGGCTCCGGTTTCATTATCGATAAAGAAGGGCACGTACTCACGAACTATCATGTGATCGCCGAAGCCCGGCAGGTGGAAGTCACGCTGCACAATCGCAAGAAGTTCCGCGCCACAGTAGTTGGCACCGACCGCTCTCACGATCTGGCGGTAATTCAAATCAAGGGTGCGGCGTTCACGCCCATGGTGCTGGGAGACTCGCGCAACTTGCAGGTGGGGCAGAAAGTGTATGCCATCGGCAATCCTTTTGGACTGTCCGGCACCATGACCCGTGGAATTATCAGCTCGATCCGTCCAGTGCAGGAGCCGGATGGCATGCAGATCGACGAAGCCATTCAGACCGATGCGGCGATCAATCCCGGTAACTCCGGCGGGCCGTTGCTCAACTGGCATGGCGAAGTCATCGGGATCAACACCATGATTGCTTCCAACGTGGGCCAGAGCGCCGGCATTGGTTTCGCCATTCCGGTGAATACAGCGAAAGCGGTGCTGAACGATCTGGTGACGCTGGGCCGGGTGCGCCGACCGGCGCTGGGAGTGAGGACCATCCCCATCACTCCGGAACTGGCTGACCAGATGGGATTGCCGGCAGACAACGGGTTGCTGATCGTACAGGTTGTCCCCGGCGGGGCTGCAGATCGCGCCGGCTTGCACGGCGGCAGCGAACGCGCCTACCTGGGCAATATCCCGATCATGCTGGGCGGCGATTTGATCGTCGCTATCGACGGCCAGCCGGTGCAAGACCAGCAGGCCCTGGGCCAGGTGATGAACAGTCACCGCGCAGGCGATACGGTACGGATGACGATCTATCGCGGCAAGAAGAAGATGGATGTGAACGTATCGCTGGGCGAGGCGCGCGAGCAGGTGTAGAAAAATTCAGATCCGCTCCACCCAGGATGCTTCGCAAGCTCAGCATCACGCCAGGCACGCAATTTTGGATGCATGTCATCCTGAGCGGAGTATCGAAACCGGACACGCCGATCCAGCGAACCTTAATCCCTCTTTCTTCAAAGCTGCGAGCGTTGACCACGCTTCCTCGAGTTCCGGTGAATCGGGGCTGGTGGCCAGTGGACCCGGCAAAGGTCAATCAGGTAGTCGGCGGAGGTCCGAGGTCCGGCGCCAGCTACTTCAATTCCTGCAGCTTCTGAGTGGCAAATTGCGCTATTTCAGTGCCGGGATTTTCTTTTTGTATCTGCTCGTAAATGCGTTTGGCTTCGGCGGGTTGTTGGGTGGATTTATAGGTCTCGGCCAGGCCCATCTGAGCTGAAGCCTTGCCCACGCTTCGAGTCGGCTTTGTGATGAGCGCGTTGTAGAGATCGATTGCATCCCTGGTGCGGTTGGTGTTGCGGTAGACCGTGGCCAGCGCCATCTTCGCCAGCGCAGCCAGATCTTCATTGTGGGAAGAAGCGACATCCTTCAACTCCCGCTCGGCTGCGGCGTTGTCACCGAGCTGCGAAGAAGTGAGCCCAAGGAAATGGCGGGCGAATTCCGCGGTGCGAGTGTGAGGATAGCTGTCGGCAATGGCCTGAAACTGCTTGCGCGCCTCAGTGGCGCGATCTTTCGCCGAGGCAAAACTGGGAAAGGTGGGATCCGCGGGAGCGCCTGCTGGACGGACCGAAGTATCCAGGGTACGCACCGCCTGGTTCAGCTGTAAGCTGGCCTTCTGGTCCTGCTGGTTCAGGTAGTACCACCCTCCGAAAGAGGCGGCTAACACGACGGCGACAACGGCGGCTCCGGCGATGAGCTTCGTCTTGTGTTCGACGGTCCAGTGGACGGTAGCTTCGGCGGCACCGAACGTGGCCTGACTAAATCGGTCCTGCTTGAGTTGATGGCGAGTTTCTGCGCGCACGAACTTCCCTTCTATTGAATCCAGGCTCTGATATCTGGGCTTAGGATGACAGACCTGAGTCTAACGGCAAAAATAGACAGCGTCAAAGACTGAGCGCTCAGGAAGAGTGGCTTAGTTCGAAATAAAGTACATATCCGCTCCGCGCAAGATGCTTCGCACGCTCAGCATGTCGCCTTGCAAAAGGGGCAGACGTCAGCCTATACGTGCGAAAGCCGCCGGCGAACCGGCGGCCTGCAGGCACAGACGCAAACAAAGAGTTACCGCGAAGTTTCTTCCAGAATTCCCTGTTCCAGCTTCTCCTGACACTCGATGCAATGCCGCGTCCAGGGAACCGCCTCCAGGCGTTTGGCGTTGATTTCCTTGCCGCAGGAGATGCACTCTCCGAACTCGCCTTCGCGCAGTCGCTCAAGTGCGCCATCCACCATTTGCAGCAGCTGGCGGTCATTGTTGCTTTGATGAAATAGGAATTCCTTGGTGTAAGAACTCGCAGCGCGGTCGGCGATGTCCTGAGCTGAGCCCTCATCCACGGTGCGCCCGTCCTGCTCGGTACGGGTCACCATGCGGCGTAGCTCCACCTGCCGGGATTCCAGTCGCTTCTTGAAGTACTCCAGTTTCTTTTTATCCATGATGAATGACCTACGATAATAACTTCGCGGCCCGCAGGCCGCGTCCTTAATGCGCCGTCATGAATCAGACGAAAATGATATGCGCTTAAATTGAGATGCGTCAACTGGCCCAGAGGATTCTTTGGGCACTTAGGGGAGGGCACGCTTTCACAACAAAGCCGGAGTGTCTGTCATTCATCGAGTTGAAATGTGTCTACCTGGGCAACTGATCGGGCATCGTCGCCAGAGCATATCCCATCACCGCCATTGCGGTGGCATTCTCGCGCAACTCCTGAGGGACGATTTTATCCAGGGTGTCGGCAGCGGTGTGGTGATACTTGAAATAGATGCGTCCATCCTGCAACAGGCCGAAAGCAGGCACTCCCAGCTTGGCCAGGGGATCGAGATCCGCCTCAGGACTATCGCTGCTCAGCTCGATCAGGCTGGAGCCGAAAGGTTGGAGAATGTCCTGCACCGGTTGCAGCACCGCCTTCGCTTCGGGCGTTATCTTGGCCCGGAACCCCATGGGATGAGAGGCCCCCAAATCGCTCTCGAGCGCCGCCACATGGTTGTTGATTTCGGCAGCGTGAGCCTTGGCATAATCGGCATGGCCGCGACCCAGGTTTTCCTCGTCCATCCAGGCGATTACGCGCAGTGTGCGTTTAGGATGCAGATGTAGTTGCTGCACCAGCTGCGCCGTCTCCATGGCGACGGCAACACCGGCCGCGTCATCAATGGCTCCGGTTCCCAAATCCCAGGAATCCAGGTGTCCGGAAACGATCACGATCTGCTCAGGGTATTCGGAACCTTTCAGGTCGGCCACCACGTTATAGGTGTTTACTTCTTCCCCGGTTTGGGAGGTTAGTGTCAGGTGCATTCGCACTTTTCCCTGAGCGGAAAGATGCGCGATCAAATCTGCATCTTCGCTGGATACTGCTCCCGCCGGAATATCAGCCGCCCGGCTGCTTCCTGTATGCGGCAAACGATAATCGGCACCGCCCACCGATCTGACCAGCGAAGCAACGGCACCCAGCGCGGCCGCTTTTTTAGCGCCCAGACTTCTGTAGGCCACGGCTTCTTCATAGGCCTCGCCCGCATAACCACCCGCGGCCTTTTGCCTGTCGAATGCGACATTGAACAGGACAATTTTTCCCGTGACCCTTTCGCGTCCCAGGCGATCAAGATCCACGAAATTATTTGCCACGACTACGTCTGCTGTCACTCCCTGTGGAGGCGTAGGATGATTTCCGCCCAGAGCCGTAAGCACGATTTTCTGCGCAGTCCCCGGGGCCTGCCCGGGATACTCCACCAATTCGGCTGTTTCAGCCCCTCTTATCCACCGCCGCGCGCGTACCGGCTCGAGCCGCACGTCCAGGCCAAGCTTTCGCAGCTCGCCGGCAACATATTCGACCGCGGTCTGCGCCTGTGGCGAACCTACTGGACGCGGGCCTATGTTCTCGGTGAGGTGCGCCACCTGCTGGTGGGCGTAGTCGTCAGTCAATCCCGCGTCGCGGATCGCGACGAGCTCCTGCAGCAATGCAGGCGCATACGAAGCCGCAACCGCCGGTTTTGCACGTTCGTAGTCGGAGTTGATGGGAACGCCTTGTGGCTGGGCAAGCGGTACCGAAGGGAGGGAGATAACCGCAAGAGCTAGAACTGGAAGCAAGCCGGACGTTCGCATGATTCTCACTAGATTACCTTATTCGCTCAGTCAGCGAATCTGGCACGCGGTGATTAATGCCGTTCTCCGCGAACTTTAGCGAGATCTCTCTCGTTCTTTGCGGTTAAAGTCCTTTGATTTTTCCAGAGAAAAGGCAAAAGAGAACCTAACCGCAAAGCTCGCAAAGAAACACCATCAGGGACGCGGAGAAAGGCATTGGGCGCCGGTCCAGGATTCGAGCCGTGATATTCTCCATGTCATTTCTCACGGAAGGATGCTGGCCCGCGAGTGTGTCCATCGGCATGATCGATGATCCGGTTTTACTGAACGATTGGCACGTGGTCGCACGCTCTGCGGACGCAGCCGCTGGAAAGGTCCTCCCCGCGCGGCTTCTCGGACAAGACCTGGTGCTCTGGCGCAGCAAAGGTGACGGCGCTCTTTGCGTGTGGCGCGATCTGTGCCTCCATCGTGGAGCGAAACTCTCCAAAGGCCGGGTCCAGGACGAATGTCTGATCTGTCCCTATCACGGGTGGAATTACGACGCCTCGGGACGATGTGTAAAGATCCCTGCGCAACCTTCCCAGCCGCCGCCAGCGCGTGCCCAGGCCGCCGTGTATCGGGTCACGGAAAAATATGGATGGGTGTGGGTATGTCTCGGCGTCCCCGTACGAGAAGTCCCCGATTTTCCCGAATGGAATGACGTTTCGTTTCGAAAAGTGGACTCGGGTCCCTATCCTTTCAAAGCGCAGGGACCACGGATCATTGAAAATTTCCTGGATGTGGGGCATTTTCCTTTTGTGCATGCCGGGTTTCTGGGCGATCCCAGCCACACCGAAGTGGGCGACTACGGGGTGGAGACGACGTCCGACGGCGTTGTGGCGCGAGATATCGGGGTTTGGCAGCCCGACCCTGATGGCACGGGGAAATCCGCTGAGGTGAAGTACACATACCGGGTGCTGCGCCCGTTGACTGCGTACTTTCAGAAATCTCACAAAGAACAGAAGTTCTCCATACTCAATTGCGTGTCGCCGGTGGATGAGAATGAAAGTCTTTCCTGGATGTGGATGGCGCTCAACTACGCGTCCGGCACCGACGACGAGCAACTGCGTAAGTACCAGGACACTGTAAGCGGGCAGGATATTCCGATCGTCGAATCGCAGCGCCCGGAATTGCTGCCGCTCGATTTGCAGTCCGAGTTGCATTTGCGTTCCGATCGCACCGCCATCGCCTACCGCAAGTGGCTCACACAAATCGGATTGAAGTACGGTATCGCGTGAGCGCCAACGGCAACCCCGCCACCTCTACTTTGTCCGAACCCGGGCGATGGTTTGTCCCCGGCGATCTGGACGGCTTTTTTGGGTTGTTCTTCAGCGGCTTCCCCGATTTGCTGCTGATCTCCGGACTGGCGCCGCTTTGCGGCTTTCCCATCGAACTTGTCGCCAGCCGCATTCTGCCGGCGGTGGCGCTCTCGATTATTGGCGGTAATCTTTTCTATGCCTGGCAGGCCCACCGTCTGGCGTTACGAACCAACCGCACGGACGTCACCGCGATTCCCTTCGGCGTCAATACGCCAACCATATTCGCTTACGTGTTCCTGATCATGCTGCCCGTCTATCAGAGGACCGGAAACTCGCAACTCGCATGGCAGATGGGTGTGTTTGCATGTTTTGTGAGCGGCATAGTGCAGACTGCCGGGGCATTCTGCACCGACTGGTTGAGACGGCACACGCCACGGGCAGCGTTACTGTGCCCGCTGGCCGGCATCGCGATTGGGTTTCTGTGTCTCGGCTTTATCCTGCGAATTTTCCAGACGCCGGAACTGGCCCTTGTGCCTACCGTGATTATTCTGGCGGTGTATGGATCGCGCATCCGTTTGCCGTTGCGCATTCCGGGCGGTCTGCTCTGCATTCTCGCCGGAGTGATTCTGGTCGCACTACTGAAGGCCCTCCATCTCTATCATCTGCCGGCGCCTCCGGCTCTGGTGCCGTTGGGCCTTCACCTGCCAGCGCCAGTCAATATTTTCGAATTCCTGCGTCATGGCGAAGGCTGGGGATACCTTTCCATCATTTTGCCGATGAGCGCCCTCGACACCATCGTCTCGTTACAGATCCTGGAGAGTGTCAGAGTTGCGGGAGACGACTATGCGACGCAGCCCTCGCTGCTGGTGAATGGACTGGCGACTCTTGTGGCCGCAGTGTTCGGCAGCCCCTTTCCGACTACGCTTTATTTTGGACACCTGGCTCACAAAGCGTATGGCGCGCGCGTGGGATATTCCATTCTCAACGGCGTGGTCACGTTGCTGATCTGCGTCACCGGATTGATTTCTCCGATTCTTCATTTCGTGCCGCTCGAAGTGGTGGCTATTGTAATCGTATGGTTCGGGCTGGTGATGGTTGCGCAGGCGTTTCAGGAAGTTCCGAAATCGCATTGCATCGCGGTTGCATTCGGCCTGCTTCCGATGCTGGCCTCATGGGGATTGCAGATTGTCGATCTGGCGCTGCGAAAGGGCGGGTCTAGTCTGTCCCAAGCCGCACCGAAGTTTGGGGAGGAACTCGCGATCTATGGCCTGATCGCGCTCAGCCAGGGCGCTCTTCTGGTTTCCATGCTGTGGGCGGCGGCAATCGCCTGCATGCTCGACCGGCGATTTCTGCATGCGGCGGGATGGCTGGTAGCTGGGGCTGCGCTCTCGTCTTTTGGAATCATCCACGCCTACGATTTGAGTTCGGCGGGAATTATGAACAAGTTGGGGATTTTTGTGGCTCCGGAATTTGCCGTCAGCTACACGGCCGCTGCGCTATTCCTGGTGGGCTGTCATTTCTACCATCGACGTTTTTCTTCGCCGAGGCAGGACGCTGAAGCGATCTGATGTTTGGTGGGTGCCCACTCAAGCCGTCCGTTGGCTTGAGGGCAACCTACAATCTAAGTCAAAAGGGCGGCGGACAGTAGGGTTCAGCCCCACACCTTCTTCGAACGTTACTGCGTTCCTTCGGGCGGTGGATAGTCTGGCAGCTTCTGTTTTGCAGTGTCTCCGCGCTTCACTTCCAGCTCATCGAATAACATCCCGGGACTGACTACGCTCTGAGCTACCGGATCGAGCTGGTCTTCAGAATCTACTTCTTTGCCGGCAGCCACGATGTTATTGCGTAACGCCCGTGTGTCGAGGTCGCCAAAGACCGCGCCTCTCACCAGTTCCTGATGACCATCCTGAGTCGAGACACGGTAGATAAGGCGCGGGGTCAGGCGCGGGCCCAACGTATCCACAAAATAACCGTAGGGCAGGTTGCGCTGTTTGCAGGCTTCGATCAGTTTTTTCTTGAGTTCATCGCTACTGATGGGATCGGCAGACTGGACGATCAGATTCCCCAGGCCTGGCAGCGGAGGTCCGGTGACACCCGCCCTGCCATGGCCGTTGGAGTTAGGGAAATCGCGAATGGGCTCGCGGCTCAGCAGAAAGTTCACCAGTTGCCCCTTTTCGATCACCGAGACCCGGCTGGGCTTGACGCCTTCATCATCCACCGAATAAGCGCCCATCAAGGCATGCCCATCATAAGTTGTGACCGTGGGATCATCGATCACGGAGAGAAAATCAGGCAACACACGGCTCTTGTAGTTGTTGGCCCACTCTCCGATGGTGCGCGCATTCTGCCCCAGCGTTGGACGCCGGCCCAGCACATTCGGCCCGACCAGTTCGGACATAATGCCGGAAGCGGCGTCGGCAGAAAACAAGACTGGTCCGCGATACTCCTCTTCACTTACCGGCGCGTCCCGCAGCTGCTTCAGACTCACCAACAACCGGCGGGTGCGTGAGAGGACCTCTTCTTTGGTCGGCAATTCCCTGGGCTGACGTACCTGATAGCCGTGCGAGCGATCCAGCCGCATTCCGTCGGCAGCCTGAGTGTAGCCACCAACGTAAACCAGGTAGAAACTGTCTCCGTTTCGAACCACCGTTCCTTCTGAACTTACGAAGTACCGGTTCGTGGCGCTGAAGCGCAGCGAGGCATTCAGCGACTGTACCGCGGGATCGGTCTTATAAAGTGCGGAGGCTTCTTCCAGCGTTGTGAGCCAGGGTTGAGGGGAAAAATCAAGACTCACCAGCGGCCCTGTGGATTGCACCGGCGAAGCCTGCGCGAAGTCGTCCACGGGCTGGTCCACGGTGTATTTCTTGAGTTCCGCCTGTTTCGCAGTGTAAGCCTCGGCGGCCGCTTTGTAGGCACGGTCGGTGCCCAGCCAGAGCTGGTGCCGCAAGGTGGCCTCGTCGTCATCCAGCGGGCCAACGTCGACTATGCCTTGACCCGGACCGTAATAGCTATCGTGTTTGTAGTCTCCGACCCGCACGACGATGCGCAGCATGCGGATCCGCGTCCGCATGGAAGTGCGCAGAGCGCCAAAGGCCGCCTCGGCGACATACTGATCGACATCCATCAGCCGGTAGTCGATGTAGTAGGGAGGTTGAGTGTCCTCGAGCTTGAGCTGGCTCTTCGAACGCTGCAACTCGGCAAGCATGGCCCGCAGCACAGGATCATTGGAGGGCGCAGAGTTCTGGCCATGAAGCATGCCTGGGGTAGCGACCAGCAATGCGATCAGGAAAGCAAGCCTGTGACCGAGCCTGGTCATTGCTGCCCTCCGGTGGTTATGCCGAGGTCCGAAGTCTGAGGTCCGACGGCCGCACCGTTGTCCCATGACGGCGGGGGCAGAATCGGCGGACGGTTCCGCGAATGCGAGCGCTTTTGTACTTCCATTTCTGAGAACAGCATCGCCGGCGCGGCGGCTGAAACTGGCACACTGCCTGACTCCGCTCCGCATACGCCGTTGAAAACGTCAGTCTTGTCTCCTGTCACTTCAATTCGGTTCAACGCTGCCAGGGGTGTACCGACAATATCTACCCCACGAACCAGTTCATCCGGGCGTCCGTCGGGATAAACCTTCCACACCAGCACCGGCAGAACCTGGAAGGCCTGCGGAAGCGAGCGCGTGGTCAGGGTGAATCCGCCTTCGATGTCTTCGAAATAAAGCCCGTAGGGCTTGCCCTGTTTCTTCACCTGGTCGATCAGCTGCTGCCGCAGTTCCGAATCTTTGACCGTGTGGGTAGAGCTGACGATCAGGTTCCCTTGCCTTCCGGTGGCCATCAATCCGGCTTGCGCCCGGCCGTGACCGTTTGACCGGGCGAAGCCCTTTACCGGCATGCGCGACATCAGAAAATTTTTGAGAACGCCATCTTTGATTACTTCGACTCGCTCCGCCGGCATGCCCTCATCGTCGTATTGATACCAGCCGCCCAGGTCTGTCCCGTTCAGGTTGTGCAGCGTGGGATCGTCAACCACGCTGAGGAACTGCGGCAGCACCTGCTGATTGACCTTCTTGGTGAAGGTCTGCCCTTCCTGCTCGCCACGCTGGCGGTGACCTTCCAGGCGGTGGCCGAGCACTTCGTGAAAGAACACTGCGGCTGCTCTGCCAGAAAGCAGGGCCGGACCGTCGAAGGGTTCGGCCAGTGGGGCTGCCCGCAAAGCTTTCAGGTCCGACGCCATTTTTTCAATCTTGGAGGCAATCTCTGCTTCGCCGGGGAGGCGATCGGGCGTAGCGGCCTGGAACGTTTCCACCCGAAGCAATTCCATGCCGTCGTCCGCGCGAGTTTCCGCCTCAATCATCAGTCGGACAATGGTTCCCGGGTCGGCGAGTTGACCGCCGTCGCTTGAGACAAAGCGTACCTGCGTCTTCTGCCCCAGCACCATTACCGCCGACGAATAAACCTCCGGATACTTTCGGAAATATCCGGAGTAGCGGCGAACCCGATCCTCCCACTCCCTGCGGTCGAGTTGGAATGGTGGCATGGCGTAGTCAAGATGCGCCTGCGGTTTCTCTTCAGCGAAGTCGGGAGAGGTGTCTTCCTCCTTGGTACGGACAGCGGACGCCGTCTTGACGTTCAGGTAGCTCTGGGCCGCCTGCCGGTATTCCTCATGAGTGAGTTGCCACAACACCCGTGCGGCAGCAGCGGGATCGTCTCGCAGAGGAATAAGACCGGAATTTATTCCGGAATAGCGATTCTCCTGGTGGGTATTGTCGAGCGCCGCGCTACCCACCCGCATCGTGACCTCTCCGGTCCGGCGGCGGAATTCCGTGGAATTGAGCAGGCTGCCCAACCCACCCACCACGACGGTCCCTTCCTGGTCATACACCGAGTAGCTGATGAAGTACGGAGCAGGGTCGAGGTGCCCCAGGTCGGCTGTGGCGCGCTTAAGCTCGCGCTGCATGGTGGAAAGCAGAACGTCATCGGCCTTCATCTGAGCGGCTGGCTGGTTGCCCGGTTTCTTTCCGGCAGCCTCATTGCTGGAAGTTCGGGCGCCATCTGCGCCCAAGACAACGGAACTAAACCAGGAAGTACAGCAGAGCGGCAAAATCAGGCACAAGGCCAGGCCGCGAAGGAAGGTTTTCATAAGAAAGGTAGACAAGTTTAACCAACGGACGGTTCCGCGGGTAATAACTTGTTAGACGCAGTGCGACGTGGAATGTTGACGGGAGATGGGTGTCCTTGCCGTTCAGGCCAGAGAAACGAAGGGAATAAAAATGGCCCCATTTCTGGGGCCAAAATTAAAAGAGGCTAAAGGAGGGTTAAGTCAGGAATGGCGACGCAGAGAGCCGCTCCGCGAATCGGAGCAGCAAATAGAGAGATTTAGAAAACGAGTGAAGGTCATTGCTTGTCAGCGGCCTCTTTTGTTGTTTCTTTACAAAGCACTTCCGCAACCAAAACGGCAGCCTTGTGGGAATTGCGGGCATGGCATGTTCAAGTGATTGAAATAAAGCAATTTAGATACGATCCGTTCAGAGAGGAGACCTGGCGGCATGGCGCCTCGATTCCCCATGAAATGCAGAATCCTGCATATTCGGTGCAAAGCCGAGGGCCGGAAACCAGGCATCGGAAGACAGGCGTCGGACTTCGGACGTCAGGCTTCGGGCTCCTAAATCGGACTGGCAGGCTGCCAGAAGCAGGGATAAAGGCCCAAGCGAAACAGGCGCTGAAGCGCGGTCATTTTGGCACTTGGCGGCTCGACTGAAGTCGGCCATTCCTGTCGTTAGTCAGGCGAGCGGCACGCTTTCCGCCCCAAACGCTGTCCGTCCCCCAAAAATGAAAAGGACCCTCGACGAAGTCGAAGGTCCAGAGTCCGAAGTCTGAAGTGCCCCTTCTACGAATTCCCCGCAACCATCCGCAGCTTACCTGGCAGGAAGTGATATGGAGGCCAGGGTCCACTGATTGCCAGTTCGCAGTTCTTCAACTGCTTGGCGGCGCTGTTGTATCTGTTTTGGTATTTTTCCACAGACTTGGAATCGATCAGGTGGGCAATGTCGATCAGCATGCCATTGGAGTCAACGCGCTTGCAGCTGATCTCTTCTTCCAGTGGATTGAACAACTTGTGGACCTGAACTGAGAGCGCTCGCGCCTTTGTCCGGCGTTCGCGATCCTGGGAGGCCTTCTCCCGCAGCTTGATGAGGTAGTCGCCGCCGACTGTATCCGGGAGGATCACATCAGCCATGGCCTCACGCAACGAGCCATCCCTGACTCGCAGCTTAAGGTGCATCTCGGCCTTGCCGCGAAGCCGGGCAACGCTTTGACCAAATGTCCGGCGATTGGTTCGCACCGCCTGGCGAAGAGCGTCGTCGGAGTCGAAAATCGTTCCAAACCGGAACGGAAGCACAGTCCCACTGCGGAAACACACGCTCACGACCCGCGCATGCTCCAGCACGTTCTTTTCTCCGAATTGCGCGTCATCACGCGCATATTCGCTGACAACGATGTTGAATTCTCCGCTGGGATAGGCAAGTACAGCCGCTCCGTTCACACCTTGAACTCCTTCCAGCAGGCAAGGGCGACGAGAACGTGTACCGTTAGCTAGGGTCTGCTGCTCGGTGATGCAATAAGCGTACCACGCCATAAGGTCTCTCCGAACCTGTTGCGAGGCGAGATTAGGGTCACCCCACGCATACTATTGACCACGTTTTGAACCGTTTGGAAGAAAGGGCGTAAAGCGACGAGATAGGATGCGTACTGCTGCGTCCTATGTGCATATTACCTCGTACATCTGGAAAAATGCAACCTTTTCGTGGCAGGGAGCATCTGTGGACGATAAATTTCGCCCCCCTTATGCACAAATCCTAGCGGCAAGCAGACCTGATCTCAGCCATGGCTTGCTGCGAAGAAGCCGCCGCGGCGAATGGTTCCAGTCCTTTAGCTGTGAATGATAAAGAAGCAACCGGATCCGCCAGATGCTGGAGGATTTCGCGCGCGGGAGCACACTGATTCCGGCTGGCCGCCAACTTAGCCTGCTTGAGCTTCAGCGCAATATAAACTTCCCGCATGTTGGCACCTCCTTCTTCACGTGGGAAAAACCTGTTCGCCATCAAATTCTCGGCCTGATCAAACTCCCCAGCCTCGCCCAGCAACTGGATCAACCGGAATACAAAGACAGCCGGAGCAGATGGCATTTGTGGAAAACTCTGCAACGCCTGGACACGATCGCTCACCGGCATTCCGGCCTTTTCCATTGCCCGGTCGAGGCCCAGATACACGTCGACATTGTCCTTGTCGTACTTCACACCTTCGCGGAACAGATCAATGGCACGCTGCGGCGGACCTCCGGTAAGAAGAACGGCGTATCCCATATTCCGGTGAAGGGTTGGGATGGATGGGTTTATCTCGCTTGCGCGCTGCCATTCCTCAAGCGCTGTTCCGGTCTCGCTGCCGGAGAAATACAGCGAGCCCAGCAAGAAGTGGGCGCTGGCGTCGTGAGAATTGATTTCGATGGCCCGGCGCAAAACCGCGAAGGAGTCTTCCCGATTCGGGAACACATAGGTCAAAGGCATTCGTGAAGCGGCGTCGAAGTCGGCGCGTCCATCCTGACCCAGTGCGAAGCGGCAAAAGCCGCGGTAGTAGGCAATGAGAGGATACGATTCCGGGCGAGGCATGCCAGGCTCGCTAACGACTTCAGGTCCGGCGGGATACTGCCGCCCGAGCACATCGATCGCATCGTCGTAGAGGCCGAGACGCATGTAATCCGAAGCGATTTCCACAATGCGTTCCGGATCGGCCGCAAGATGGGCCAGCAGATTCGGCTGGCTTTCCCCCAGCCGCATGGCCTCATAGTCCAGAAACGAACTGGCAGGTTCTTCCTGTTTCCAAAACAACCGGCGTTTCCTGGCATCGGCCTGGCGACCCAGCACACGCAGGAGCGCGACCTCCATGTTTCCTGCTGCCGGCAGACTGCGCTGGCCGCCCACAGTCTCCTGAACCATTTCCAGGGCTCGCAGGCGATTGCCGGCGCGTGCTTCCAGTGCGGCCAGGGCCATCATCGCGGGAGCATGGTAGCTGCCAGACTGCTGGGCAAACTCCCACTGGATTCGGGCACGGCGGTCGTCTCCTCTGGCTTCAAGCGCCAGCCCCAGGTAGTAAGCAGCTTCGTGATCGCTGCTCACCCAGGCCAGCGCTTTTGAAAAATGTTCGGCCGCAGGACCGAATTGCCGGAGGATTACTTCCAGACGCCCAGCCGCACGATTTAGAGCGATGCTGTCGGGAAAGCGGGTGAGGCCGTTCCGATAAGTCGCGAGTGCGATTGGCAGTTGGCCGTTGCTCTCCTGATCGGTTCCCGCCGCAAGAAAGTCGTCAGCGCTTCGATTCGCCTCCGCGGGAAATTCATGGGAAGGTTGCCTGCCTAACCGGACCTGGTCGTGGCTGACAAAGTCGTATTTGCCTTCCGTGTGCCGCAGCAGCACCTCGCCCGTCTCATTCCTCAGTTCAATGGTGTAGGTCGCTTTGGCTGGAAGGCCGGAAAAGGTCTTCCGGAAAGTTGTTCGCGGCGAAAGCGACTGGTGCGCGGATGCCACCGTCCGAGCGCCATCCATAACACTGATCAACGCATTTGGCAGGTCTCGAGTCACGTTCAGTATTGCCTCGAGCGTTATCGCATCAGAATTCGCGTCTTGGCGATTCAAATTGATGACCGCGTCCGGATTCGCGCGGGATACTCCGCCAAGGTCGCGAATTGGAATCCAGTATTCGGTGAAGACACGGGAGTCCTGCGGTTCGAGAAACCCGTAAGTCTCCTGATCCCGGAACAAGCCCGCTTGAATCTCGACATAGGCGCTGTTGTTGTCTGACAAGGCCAGGCGCCAGTCCAGGCCATCTTCATCGCCGCTCCAGGACCAGATTTTTTTCGCCGGAAGATCCAGTGGCGACGAATAATGCACGACTCCTGAGTGAGTGCGGGGATGGTAAACCGCCATGTACGGCTCCCGGCTGCCGTAGCTGAAGCGCGAAACCGGACCGTACTTTTGATTTCCCACCACGCTCTCATCCACTCCCGCCGAATTCACCGGCCAGGTGTCGATGTCGGCAAATCCGTGCGCGGCGGTGAATTCCATCGGATAAATGATGCGACTGTCATCCCAGACTTCAACCCCCGCGTTGGTCCACCAGTAGAAGCGGTGTCGCGTGTCGCTGCGGTTATAGAGAGTAGTTTTCTGTTCCAGGTACGCTCGGCCGGGGCGCAACGTAAGTTGGACGCGCCACTGCATGCCATAGACCCGGTCGATATTTCCTACCCAGACCGACGCGCTTCCGTCGGGCTGACTGCTCATGGCAAAGTCAACCGGAGAAACTGTCATCCAATTGTGCGAGACGGGGAAATTGAACTCCACTCCGAGCGCTGCCCACACGCCGCGGTAGGCGATGCGGGCGAACTTGATGCTTGGGTTGGCATAAAACATCGACGCTCCGGTTAGCTTGTCGATGCAGGTATAGAGATGGCCTCCGAGGTCGGGAAGAATGGTGCACTTCAAATACTCGTTTTCGAGATTCAGGGTTCGCCACTTTCGCGGTGCCCGACGGTCCGCAAGATTGTGGCGCAAGGTATAGGGGTAGTTATAGAAGCTGCCGGGCGTGAATTGATCGAACGGCGGATTTGGATTGGGAAGTCCTTCCTCGGAGGTAGGAATGACCCTGGAGTCTTCCCAGACCCGGACCGCGGACGACGGCGCCGCCCACGCGGCAGCGCAGGAACTCGTCGAAACGGCCACCATGAACGCCGCGAAGACTACAGCGCGATTCGTGAATTTCCAGGCGCTCGAATGGAGCCGGCAGGATGATTGCATCATTGCTACTCCACGATTGTGTTCCGACAGGAAAGTGAGCGTGACTCCCAGTTATCGTAAGGCAGCAGAGCCAAATGATTCCAATAATCACGATAAAAGAACTATATGGCGGAGGGAGAGGGATTCGAACCCCCGGTACCGTTTCCGGTACAGTGGTTTTCAAGTTCACAGGCGGGTTCTGAACCGTTGTGAAAATTTTCTACTCTACTCTCCTTTTCAGCCGGTTACAAGCCAATCGATTTCATCCGTTCTGGCTGGAAATGATTCGTTTGAGCATGGAACTACTACAGTTTTACTACAGTAGAGCCGGTCCCATAACGGCTAGAACAAAAAGGAGAGCGCTTGCCCGCCTTCGGGTTCTATTTCGAACAAGTGCAAACTCCGCAAGTTGAGAGTTGTCACCCAGCAGATGCCAGGACTGTTCGTGCGAGGAATTCAGGAGTTCCGGCTTTATACGCGCCTTTCACCCATTCGTCACGGGAAGTCTTTAGCGTAAAAACCTCTCCAAGCTTCGAGTTTGCCTTCGCAGTTTCCTTGAGCTTGCCCTTGGTAGCGGGATGAGACATATTCCATAAGGCGCGTGCCCGATAATGCTCGTAGAGCCGGATGAATTCGGCGAAATAAGTTTGCGCGAGCTCCGGGCTACCCTTGATTTCCAGCAGATTCTCATCGTTGTGATGCGTTGAATTCTCGCTCAGATTGTTCGAGCCGGTATAGATGATCGGGTTTTCGGTCTCCGCGTCGATTACGATGAACTTGTGGTGGATATGCACGGCAGGCGGGCCTCCTTTCTTTTTTCCGTTTTGCTTGGAAGGCGGCAGCGTGCTCTTGCTGCTCATGTCCACAGCGCTGAATTCGGGCAGGAATCCCGCCGGCGTGTTGCCGGGCCGGAAGTAAGAATAGGCGAGCACCTTCTTGTCCTTGCGGGATCGGTTATAGAGCGTGACCTTGATCTGAGTTGCGGGCGTCAGAGGGCGCGGCGGCTCCCCTGAATCCGACAGGCTGTTCTTCTTCTTGTTCGGGTCCGCGATGGAGTTCAGCATGCCGTAGAGAAGCCTCTTCTTGTCGCCGACCGCCAGCAGCGCTGCAATCAGCTTCGGGTCTGTGGGATCGAACATGCAGAAAATCACGGACTCCTTGGCCTTATCGATGGAATCGATGACCGTATCGATGGACACACGCTGGTCCTTAGGTTCGGGCGAGAAGATGACGCGGATCTTGGCTTTGCCCACGGAGATTTCTTTAGACCATGCCGCGCCCTTGGCCGTATCTGGCACGGAAGGGTCGCCAATCATCAGCTTCTGCCGGGCTGAAAAAAGGTCCGATAGCTCTTTCGAATCAAACAGGTGCAACAGGTTCGCCTGGCTGGTGAGGCCTTCGGGTGTGTAATTAGCCGAGCCCATGAGGACGCGCCCTTTGTCTAGATCCACGAGAAACTTGTTGTGCATGATATTGGTTTTTGAGCGCTTCTCGCCCTGGAATGTTTTCTTCTTGGCCTTTTCAAGAATGGCCACCGCGGGAAGGCATGTTGTGTCGTTATTCCGGTCCTCGTAGACGAGGGACACGTCGCCTGGGAAAGCGGTGAGATCCGGCATAACCCATTCGTTGTCCGTGAGGTGATAGATGGCCCCGCAAACATGTCCCGCCCCGCGAAGAATATGGGTGAAGCCGTCTTGTAGTCCGTTTGCCAGCCAGGCCATCGCGGCATCGAGATCCTTCTTGGGGTCGGGAAACTTCTGTGAGAACGACTGCGAGCTCACCACGGCGCGATTGAACCATGTCGAAATCTTGTCGCGCTCGACTGTCGGAACCGGCACCTGGACAGGTTTCGACGAGGCTTCATCATGAAGCTTGATGTCCTGCGGCCCCGTGCCCCGCACAGGCGTAACTGTGTACGTGAATGTCTTTCCCCGGTCTGCATCGGTAATCGCTGAATCCCACCAGAGAAACTTCTGGACAGGCGAGACGTTGCTTGGCAGCGACTGCGAATGTGGCCCGGGAGGGGTAAAGCCGATCTTGTTGAGGAGGTAACCGTCCTTCTCGCCGGGATGAAACCCCGGAGAACGCAGAATCGCAAAGCCAAGAAAATCCTTCAACTTGGCCCCGTCGGCCCAATCCATTGCCAGAAGTACAAGGGTGGGAGAAGTGTAAGAACGAACTGTAACCTGATTGGCCATAAGTCCTCCTCAAGGGGATGGGCTAATGTCGCCGGCTGGACATTGCAACTTGGTGGACAATTCTCATTCCTGGGGATGCCACGATACCTCTAGACGGGTTGATTTCTGCACAAATCGGCGACGTCGGAAATCCGACGCGTGACCGCCGGGCCTGGGTCCCCGATTCGTGCCTGACGTGAGCGCGTCGAACGTACCAGCTATAGGTAATCGCAAAGCCGTCGATGCGATTTGAGGGAGGGAGGGAGGGAGGGAGGGAGGGAGGGAGGGGAAAAGTCAGTGATTGCTCGAGAAGTCCTAATAATTTCGCACCCCAAATCTCTCGAATCCCGGCAAATCGCAGCCACACGCTGGCTAGCCCCTGTTTTGCGGATCGTGGCGATTTTCCAAACTTCGCCAGTTTATTATAAGTATATTTACTATCAATAAGTTACAACAATGTTCCTTCAGACCACCCTAATACCATGCCTTTCCAACGCCCGCGGAACCCGGCAAATCGCAGCCAAACGCTGGAAAGCCCTATCGCATAGATTGTGCTAACCCATGTATTTTGATGGACATGAAAACTTCCTCAAGTTCTTCCGATTTTGGCGCCGGGTGTACATTCTGACCGCCAAGCCCAGGAATCAGCCAGCGAGAGAGGGATGCATGTTTCGGTGGGTAATTAAGCATCAACTAGCCGGCGGATCAACCAGACGGAAGAAGAGACCAATGTGCGGGCTCACTGCAGCCTCGCGTACTCCGCCGTGGCTTCCTTCAGATGGGGGTCGCCGTCGTCACCGCAGGAAGGCCAACCCGCCGCAGCAAGCCTTGGAAACCTTGGTTGTCGCGCAAGACGTCCATGCTCGGATCTATATGAAGATAGATAAGCCAGTGGGAATGCTCTTCATAGCATTTCTCCAAGTATTCAATCGCGCGGTCGTTCTCTCCCAAGCCAATGTAGATTCCGGCGAAGGAATAGGGCGCGACATACTTGTGCTTCGCTAATCTTGTCAAATCATCGAGCATTTGTGATGCCTCCTTTTTCCGACCAGCCGTGCCGAGAGTGTGCGCAAGTGCTGCGTGCATCAGAGGACTGCCGCCCGACAGCTTCACCGCCTTCTCACCCTCTGTGATGGCCAGTTCATAGGAACCTGTTTTCCTGAGCAATAGGCCGAGGATCCAGTAGGTGACGGGGTAGTTCGGGTCCAAATCGACAGTTCGCTGGAGTTGCTCAATAGCTGCGTCGTATCGGCGGGCAAAGTAGAGGGCCCATCCGACTGCGACGTTGATAATGAGCGACAACGGATCTAGATCCAGACCCTTCTTCATCCTCGTTAAAGCTTCTCCGTGTCGGCCCATGGTCATCAAATACTCCGCATACCAGTGGTTAGCCGTGGCGTAGTTTGGATTCAGTTCGAGGCTGCGATTGAATTCTGCTTGAGCCTCTTCCCACTGCCAATCGTGAAGCCATAACAGGGCCGCCAAAGGCGTGTGGGCTTCAGCGAGATCCAGATCGAGCTGCAGGGCAGTCTTTGCCGCCTCTTGGCCTTTCGGGAACGCTTCCTTCGGCGGTAGATAGCTGTTCCACCCTAGGAGCACATAGCAATCAGCCAAACCAGCGTAGGCGAGGGCGTAGCTGGGATCTTTCTCGACTGCCTGCCGAAAGTACTCGATCGCATTATAGAAACCTTCTTCGGTCCACCGGTTCCAGTGGTGACGACCTTTTAAGTAAAGCTGATATGCCTCTGCATTCTCCGTGTGGCGTTTTGTTAGTTGCTTCTTTTCTGCTCGGGTCAACTTTAACCGCAATTTCCCCGATATCTCGTTCGAAATTTCGTCTTGGACCGCAAAGATGTCGCCAGGCTTGCGATCGTATTGCGCGCCCCACAGAAGAGTGCCTGTGGCTACATCGACTAATTCGGTCCCAATGCGCAAAGAGCCGCCGCTTTGCATCACTTTTCCTACGAGCACTGCGCGCACATTAAGCTCGCGACCGATGGCTTGAGGGTCAATTGCCCGGCTCTTATACCTAAAAACTGCACTCTGCGCCATCACTCGCAGCTTCGGTAGCGTCGCCAGAATATTGATGAGGCTCCCCGTAATCCCGTCGCTGAGGTATTCGTGCTCAAGATCGCCGCTCGCATTTTCGAAGGGCAAAACTGCGAGTGAGTCGATGATCTTGGAGACTCGCGGGGGACGGGAGGCAGCTGTTTGCACGGAGGAAGTCCGTCCCTCCTTCTGCATACCGATCGAGGACAAAGGACTTTCTGTTGGTTCTGAAGCGCTCCGGCCTGACTCCGTATCTCGCTTTAGCCGTTGCAGCTCAGCCCGCATGTCGGCAGCGTGCTGATAGCGCAGATTTCTGTCCTTCTCCAAGGCTCTGTGGATTACGTCTTGCAGGCTCCGTGGGATGTTGGGATTGACTCGCACGGGAGCCACCGGATCGCGGTTGAGAATGGCCTCCGTGATGATACCCGTACTGACTCCTTGAAAGGGCAATTCTCCGGTAGCCATCTGGTAGAGAACGATACCGAAAGAGAACAGATCCGTGCGAGCGTCCAACTCTTTGGCCCGCACTTGCTCCGGAGACATGTAGGCCGCGGTTCCCACAGCTATGCCCGGGCTGGTGAGATGTTCTTCGGACTCGATGGCCGCGGCTCTCATGGCGATGCTTTCAGGCGTGATAGAGATCTTTGCTAGCCCAAAATCCAGGATCTTGGCGCGCCCACGATTGGTGACAAAAATATTGGCAGACTTGATGTCGCGGTGGACGATGCCCTTTGAATGGGAAGCGTCAAGAGCATCGGCGATCTGGATTCCCAAATCGAGCACCGTCTCGATCTCCAGAGGCTTGCCACTGATCCGGCGCCGGAGGGTCTGCCCCTCCAGCAATTCCATAGCGATAAAGGTTCGTCCCTCGGCCTCGTCAATCTCGTGGATGGTGCAGATGTTCGGATGATTCAGTGCAGAGGCAGCCTTGGCTTCGCGCTGAAAACGGCCGAGTGCCTGCGGGTCTTTGGCTACGTTGTCGGGCAGAAACTTGAGAGCTACGAAACGACCAAGCTTCACATCCTCGGCCTTGTAAACCACCCCCATCCCGCCACCGCCGATCTTCTCAACGATGCGGTAGTGCGAGATGTTCTGGCCGATCATTTTCGGGAATGCTATGGGGTGTGGCCACGTATGTCAATATACCGCTCATTGCAGCTTGCATCCTCCTCTTAGACTTGCTTCAGCATCGAGATGTGGGGGTCGGTGTCATTCCAGAGGACGAACAAGACTTTGGCAGATACTTTGCAGAAAGACTTCCGTTCACTGTGCGAGCCCTTCGATTTGGCAGCAGTAATTCGAGAATCGCATCGAGAATTCGAGCCACGGTGCCGATAAATGATTTTCTATCGTTCACTCAACCGCAACGGGGCTTAGACCGGTTATCCAGTGGAACTCATAAATCGATATCCCGAATCGCCAATAAGCTGATCGCCGCCCTGATTCGATACCCGCTGTAGTAGCGCCAAACCAAGGTGCCCACGATACAAACATTGATCAGCACAGCTTTGGTTCCTTCTGGCATCTTTTCGCTCATACGTTTGTCCACCCATCGCTCAAGTTCTCAAGGCAGGGTATCTTACAGGCCAATGAGTGTAACCGCGATTTATCGCCAGTTGACAATGTCGTGTAAGAGAATACGTGCATGACGACTCTTCCCAACCTGCACGATGGTTTCTTTGATGGTGTCTGGGTTTCGGCTGACAAACGCGCCCGTTTCTTCGTTCGCACAGTGACGGGAGAATGTTCCACGATTATTTTGACGGACGTTGACGCCCTGAACATCTGCGGTCTCAGGGCTGGAAATATCATTCTTGAGCTTGTGCTTATCGCGCCTGACAACCTGACGTTGGAACAGATCGAACAGGCTTACGACTTGAAAAGTGGAGATGTCAATATGGCGCGGCAACTCCTCGGCAAAGCGAAAGAGCAGGGTCTCTGCGGGCTTGAAATCAACCCTTCGTATGGGGCTGAAGGTACGGCGATATTTCGTACGGCGGCCACCGTCCCGGAGCACGTTCTGTCATAGAGTAGGGTCAACTGTCGTTAACAGATTTCGACAGGTATCGCAACGCTGGCGAAAATGTGGTAGCGAAATTGGCCTTCTACACAGCCTCACCCTTGGCCGCTCTCCTGAGTTGATATATGATCGCGTTGCTTTTGGCGGAGCGACCCTGCCCAACTAATGCGATCTTCGCAGAAACAAATTGTCTGCCCCAGTCATTGTCGCCGATGACGTTGCTCGCCGCGCCCGCCGTCGGATTGCCTTCCGTCTCCTGCCTTATGTGCTCCTGCTTTACATAATTGCTTACCTTGATCGCAACAATCTTGCCACTGCAGCCCTGCAAATGCCGCACGATCTCGGCTTCGATGATCGCGTAATTGGTTTCGGAGCGGGCATCTTCGCCCTAGGCTACGTCATTTTGGAAATTCCCGGCACCCTCATCATCGAGCGTTGGAGTGCGCGGCGCTGGATCGCGCGCATCATGGTCTCCTGGGGACTAGTCACGATTGGGATGGCCTTTATCCGTACCGCGCATCAGTTCTACACAGTGCGGTTTTTGTTGGGATTGGCCGAGGCAGGATTTTTCCCCGGGATCATCGTGTATCTCACCCACTGGTTTGTTTATGAAGATCGCGCCAAGGCAATTGCTGGTTTCATGGCTGCCATTCCCTTAGCCTACGTGGTCGGCTCCCCCGTTTCGGGATTGCTGCTGGGCGTCCACTGGGGCAGCCTGCGCGGTTGGCAGTGGTTGTTCATTCTGGAAGGCTTGCCCGCGCTGTTCTTCGGCGTTATGACTTGGTTTTATCTGACCGATTGGCCGCATCAGGCCCAGTGGTTGCCCGCCGATGAGCGGGAGTGGGTTATCAATCAACTGGAGAGCGAGAAGCGGGGAAAAAAGTCCGCCCGCGAATATACCGTATGGCAGGCGCTCCGGCATCGCGACGTTGTTATTCTGACTGTGTTGCACTTTGTGCAGAATGGCTCGGCGTACGCTTTGGCTTTTTGGCTGCCCACCATGATCAAGCGTTTGTCAGGGCAGAGCGATATCAAGGTAACGCTGCTGGTGGCCTTGCCTAACCTGCTTGGTTTTGTCGCCATGCAGGTCAACGGTTGGCATTCCGACCGCACCGCCGAACGGCGCTGGCACACGGCGATTCCGCTATGGGTGACGGCGGCGGCGTTGCTGGTGCTAAGCAAGGAGGATTGGGGAACCGTGCCTTCTCTCTTTCTGTTCTCAATTGCAGCCGCCGGCCTGCTCGCCTTTTTGCCTAGCTTCTGGGCCATGCCGTCCGCATTCCTTTCTGATACTGCCGCGGCAATGGCGACCGGTACGATCAACTGTGTTGCGGCTGGTCTGGGGGGCTTTCTCGGACCGGTTTTGGTCGGCTACCAGGCCGCACGCACCCACTCGTTCAGGTCCGGCTTTGCGGGACTGGTGGTCGCGCTGGTGATCGCAGGTGTGTTGCCTCTCACCCTACGCGTTCGCGGCCATGCCGCATTGCATTCCGGGCAATGACCGCTTGTCCACTTTGCGCAGTCCGAAGCGCTTATGCTCATTGTTGGCGATAAATCGCCATTGCAATGTCGGCGGGACAAACCGGTATGAAGCAGGGGTCGAAGATGCCCAGGAGCGAGCACTAACGATCCACTCGGCCCCGAGCTTTTGCGGTGGGTACCGTGCAGGTCACAGTCGATGCCGAACGGCCCCAGGATGTGCTGCGCTCCCTGCACCAGCAGCGTTCGCAGATAGGGGTCTCCCTCTTTGCTGATATGCAACTGCGGCTCGCTCCGCCCCGAGTTGCGCCGTCCTGGCTGCAATCCCAGATAGCAGCCCACGTCGCGACTTTTACCAAAGCGATGCGGATCTTCCAGCGTCAGCATGTACGTCATCGCGATCAGTGTGCCCACACCCTTCACCTGTTTCAACAGCGCGGTTTGCGGATAATTCTGCTGCGCCAACTGCTCGATGCGCTGGTTGTATTCGCGGATTTGTTCGCTCACCGCTTCGATCCCGGCCAGCAACGGCTCCAGCGCGCGTTGCAGTTCCGGACTCAGTCCCTCCGCTTTCTCCGGATTCATATTGCGCACGTTGCAGCCGCGCAATCTTTCGCCGTAAGACTTCGCCAGCCCGCGTGCCGTATTGACCAGGCCCGTGCGGGCTCGCACCAGGCCGGCGCGCGCTCGAATCATCATCAGATCCGCTTGCGCCTGCGCGCTGCGATGCTTCACCGGATACAGCAACTCCGGATCGATCCGGGCCAGCCGCGCCAGCGTCTGCGCATCCAGGCGATCGTCTTTCTTCCGGCTCTCCCCGATCAGCCGTACCTTGCGCGCATTCGCCACGATCACTTCATGCCCCAACTCGCTGAGCAAGCGACTGATCCAGGGCGAATGCGTCCCGATTTCCAGTGCGATCCGACTGCGCGGCAGCGCGCCGAACACCTCGCCCATAGCCTTGGAAGTCGTACTGACTCGTTGCTCCAACCGTATCTTGCCCGCTTCATCCAACACGCAATACCAGCTCCAGCGATCACCCAGGTCCAACCCGACGGTCAGCTTCTGCGGGGGAAAATTCTTCGCCTGCCTGGTTGCTACGGTGCTAATCTTCTTCATTGCCGGTCTCCTTTATCTCTTGCGCTTTCGAGCGCGTCGATAACTTGGGAGCCTACAGCATCCCGTCGGAGACCGGCCTTCTCATCCCATCTGTTACAACAATAATCCGGCCAAGCCGAGGCATTAGTGCGTTTTGCGAGTAGACTGAGCCTAATAGCAGCAGGAGATTCTCATGGCGAGCGTAGGGGGTTCGCGCTCGGTCGGAAGCCCCGTTTTGGAGCCTGGCCGATACCTACACGCGGCATGTACCAATACCGAAAACTTCAGTAAAGGCCGCATCCTGCCGCTTTGCGCCAATCCCCGTTGCCCCAACAAAGGCGCCAATTGGGTTCTACAAGAGAAATTACTTAGCGAGGTTCCAACCGTCCCATAAACACTGCAAAACGCGGTTGAGTGTAATCGCCTTCCATGAGAAGGCCGGTCGGAGTCAAGTCGATTCTTCGCAAGCTTCATTGAACAAGGTTTTCGTCTCCCGCCGAGTGGCCGCTGTCGCCATGCTTCCATCCGCACTCTCGAGGAGTGTTTGGCGCCCTGTGGTTCTGCTCTCGCAGAGTCGAACCTGGGCCAGGCGATTAACGCAGTCACCGGAACTCGGCTTTGGGCTTTTGTCTTTTCTCTTCCTGGAACGGTTTTGTTTTTACGCGGCCGCGGCTACGGTCGTGGGGCTGCTGTTGTGCAACGGTTTGTACACTTCTCCGCTCACCCACAGGTGATGCAACAACACCGCCAGCTTTCTCGCGGTCGCCACGATGGCTCGCTTCTTGCTGTTCCTCCCTCCACGTTCTGCTAGTTTCAGGCCCCAGCGCCTGAGATCACAGTCAGGACCGAATGGACCCAGAATGTGCTGCGCTCCCTGCACCAGCAACGTCCGCAGATACGGATCGCCTTCTTTGCTGATGTGCATCTGCGGTTCGCTCTGACCCGAGTTTCTTCGTCCCGGCTGCAGCCCCAGATAGCAGCCCACGTCGCGGCTCTTGCGGAAGCGATGCGGATCTTCCAACGTCAGCAAAAACGTCAGCCCGATCAGCGTGCCTACGCCCTTGATCTGCTTCCGCAGTGCCACCTGCGGATAACTCTGCTGTGCCAAACTCTCGATGCGCTCGTTGTATTCCACGATGTGCTCGCTCAACGACTCAATTGCCTTCAACAGGGGTTCCAGTGCGGCTTGCAGTTCTGGACTCAAGCTTTCGGCTTTCTCTGGATTCAGGTTGCGCACGTTGCAGCTGCGCAGTCGTTCCCCGTAACTCTTGGCCAGCCCGCGAGCCGTGTTTCCCAGCGCCGTCCGCGCGCGTACCAGTCCAGCCCGCGCCCGAATCACCGTCAGATCCGCCTGCGCCTGCACGCTGCGGTGCTTCACCGGATACAGCAACTGCGGATCGATCCGGGCCAGCCGCGCCAGCGTCTGCGCATCCAGACGATCGTCTTTCTTGCGGCTCTCCGCGATCAGCCGTACCTTGCGCGCATTCGCCACGATCACTTCATGCCCCAACTCGCTGAGCAAGCGACTGATCCAGGGCGAATGCGTCCCGATTTCCAGTGCGATCCGACTGCGCGGCAGCGCGCCGAACACCTCGCCCATAGCCTTGGAAGTTGTACTGACTCGTTGCTCCAACCGTATCTTGCCCGCTTCATCCAACACGCAATACCAGCTCCAGCGATCACCCAGGTCCAACCCGACGGTCAGCTTCTGCGGGGGAAAATTCTTCGCCTGCCTGGTTGCTACGGTGCTAATCTTCTTCATTGCCGGTCTCCTTTATCTCTTGCGCTTTCGAGCGCGTCGATAACTTGGGAGCCTACAGCATCCCGTCGGAGACCGGCCTTCTCATCCCATCTGTTTTCGTCAACTACGGCTGTTGCGATAATCTCATACCGTGATCGACCCATCGCAGAGTCTTGAAGAGAAGGGATTTGCCATCGTTGCCGGTTGTCTCACGGAACAGATGGTGAATCATCTTTGTGTTCACCTTAGCGACGACCAACACGCTCAAAGAAACCTGTTGGACGTCCCAATGGTGCGCGAACTCGCAGCATCGAAAGAAGTCAAGCCAATCATCGACTGTCTTTTAGGCAAAGAATCGTTTGCGGTGCGCGGCATTCTCTTCAATAAGACTCCCGATGCCAATTGGAAAGTTGTGTGGCATCAGGACCGGACGATCGCGGTGCGCGAGCGAAAGAACGTAGCGGATTTTGGTCCGTGGTCAATCAAGGCCGGGGTTCAGCACGTACAACCTCCGGCATCCTTCATGTCCAAGATGATCGCCATCCGGTTGCACCTGGACGAGAGTCGGGAAAGCAACGGTCCACTGCGCGTCATCCCTGGCTCACACCGAGCTGGTTATCTCTCAAGTGCGGACATTGACTCTTGGAAGAAAGCGCCGAGCATTACCTGTAGCGTCGCGAGCGGCGAGGCGATACTCATGCGGCCACTATTGCTCCACGCTTCGTCATCTTCCTCAAAACCCGAGCCGCGTCGTGTGATCCATTTGGAGTTCGCTGCCGATGACCTACCCGGCGGGTTGGAGTGGCACGACCGGGTTTGAGAGATGAAGGCCCTCAACTGACGTAACATCGCGTCTCTGACAATGTCGCTCCCGTCAAGCACTTTTTGAGCGTACTAACCCGTGCACTCCGAAGAGCGCGCCATTTCGCTCTCGTTGAAGGTTCTGCCATACCAACCAAGGCCCGCTCGTAATCCGTTTCAGGTCAGGAACTCAGTCCGACCCATGCATCTCTTCGGTCACACTTTCGATCATGATTACTACTTCGAACTCCCCCGTGAAGGGGAGCGGGATACCCAATCAGTTACTCGATGTTTGACTTCACACCATAGCGATGTCCAGGTTGTCCCGCGTGCGAACCGAACTTTTTCACCTGCTCGTAATCCCATTCCTTGCGCATCATCCAGTAAAGGCGAACCGCCAGTTTTCGTGCCATGGCCACCTTGGCGATTTTCCGTCCGCGCCGCATCGCCAGGTGGACGTACTTACTCCGCCATTCCGGAAGGCTGCGCACCGTCACTTGCGCCGCTTCCACCAGCAGAAAACGCAATAGAGAGTTGCCTTGTTTCGTGATATGCCCCAGCCGTCGCCGATTCCCACTCGAGTCCTCCAACGGCACCAGTCCCAGATAGCTCGCGATCTGCTTGCCACACTGAAACCGATCCGCTCTCTCGAGAATCAGCACGAACGCCAGTGCGGTCAGCGCACCCACTCCGGGATGGGTCATCAAGCGCTGGGCCGCAGGACACTTCTCCACTTCCTGCTCGATCGCCTGACTCAGCTCAGCGATCGTTGGGTTCAGTCGATCCAGCAACTCCAGCAGATCGTGCCGTCGCCGGCTCGCCCACGGAGCTAACCGAAATGCCTCCAACTGTTTTCGTCCCGCTTCCCGCCACAGCTTCTTCTTGCAGCGGAGACCTTCGTTCAGGGCCACCGCCTGCAACTGGTTCATCATCCGCGTGCGCGCCTGCACCATCCGGTGCCGATGCCACAACCGTTGCCGCAGATCGCGATTCTCCCAACTCGGTACCCAGATCTGCGGAAAGTCATCCTTCAGCAGCAAGCGCAGAATGTGTTTTGCATCCTCGCGATCCGTCTTCTGCCTGCGTTCGCGCTTCCTGCGGATCTCGGCGGCGTCCCCGATCCACAACTCAAAGTTCAGTTCCGCCAGCACTCGCTCGAACCAGCGCGCATGCCCACTGGCTTCCATCCCCACGCGCACCTGCTTTCCCTGGGCCGCGAGCTCACGGTAGAACTTCTCCGCTGCCTCGGGATGCTCCAGTCGCCGCTCTTGCAGTTCCCCGGTTTCGGTATCCACAAAAGCAATTTGTTGAAAGGCCGGGTGGTAATCTGCTCCTGTAATCAGCATATCGGCTCCTTTCTCCCGGGCCTTTTGGCTGGTTGGCACCACCAAAGTTTACTCGGGTCCAGGGAGCCGACATTGTCATGGAATCAGTTACACTCAAAACCCCTCAATGAGCGCTATGGCCTGATTTCGACAGTTAGCGGAACATCGACAAGATATAATCCCCGCCAAAGTGGAACAAGAACAAAAGCTTCGGCTTATTGGCAATAGGTTTACCGCTTCAGCCGCGGTGGTGTTGACGGGTTACGTCGCGGCCCTGTCTCTTCGGGCTGCATTCTGGCAATCTCCACATCATTTTCGCTGGCTTCTGCCGCTGGACATGTTATTGCCTGCACGGGCCACATTGGCGGTCAACGTGGCACTCTACGCGTCGTTGCTTTGGCTATGCGTCATGTTCCCACGGGCTCTCCAAGGCAAGGAACGCCTTCTTGTCGCTGGCTGGGTACCGGGAGTCCTGCTGAGCCCCATTCAGGGGATGGTTTCGGTATCGCTCGCTGGTGCCATTCAATATTTTAAAGCAGCCAGCATCATGGTCGCGTTCTTCGCAGCGGTGGCAATTTTCCTAGAACCTCCGGCAAGCGGCAGTGCTCCGCCCGAAGGCACTGTTCCTGAATAGTTGTTGCAACAATTGCACTCACGACGGGGTTCTGAGCGCTAAACGCCTGTTCTCAACAGCTATCTGGCCTCGTCATAAAATTCACTCCAAATGCGGCTAATCTGGAAAAGATACGATTCCGAGTTTAACCCCGTGATTACGCTAGTTGGGCTGGGCTTTCTAGTTGGCGGCGTTTATGGCTTCGCCTTACTCAGCGATGCTCTGCGACACCCGCTCACATGGGTCTTGGCCGCCGTGTCACTTTTGTTTGCGGTAATTGGTATTCTCACGCTCCTGCGAGAGTATCAACTCTGGAAAATGCGGTAGCTGGCGAAATATCGCGATAGCACTCATCCTATGAGAGAGGATGTCAAGCGAAAACACTTCCCCCACTCCTCTCCGTGAGGCCTCGATCGGTGCTTGCATCCAGGCCCCTTCTTCTTCGTGGAGAGGATTTTGGTTTAACGCCTGGAGCGCTACACAGTACGACAGGGATAGGGATCGCAGTTGCTGGTCTCCCGTGAGTGGTTTCATGCAGCGGTCCCGACACCATGGTTGCGAAGCTGTGCAAGCCAACCGTTGGCTTTAAGTGCCAACCATCATCCTATGTGAGGCTCGAGGCCTATGGCTTTTTTGGGTTATCCGAGGGGGCATAGGATTGACCCGGAGACTCGGTGCTGCCGGCAGCAGCACACGAAGCGCCTAATGAGTGCATGGATACTCTCCCTCGAACCCGAGCGTCGCAGAACCAATGGGTCACCACCGAGGCATGAGACCTGGGAGACCATCTGAGTTCTGTGCCACGCTCAAGCTGCCTGCGGCTTCAGTTGTTCGGCGTCGAAACGTTCCTCCTTCTTCCACAGTGTTAAAGCAATGGCCGCAATCTTTCGGGCTAAGGTCAGACGCGCCATCTCGGGCTTCATTCCCCTGGCCAGCAATGCCACATAGAAGTCGCGGAACGGGCCCACACCACAGCTGGCTCGGGTGGCGGCTGCCTTGAAGATCTGTTTCATCTCATGGTTGTGATTCCGATTGAGACCGCGAATCTGTTGCGGTTTTTTCGCATGTTGCAGTTGTCCGCCGACAAAGCGGTATTGCGCACTGTCGCGCGTTTCAATGCCTAGCCCGCTATAGGTCCAGAGTTGCCGCTTGCTGCGAAATCGGTGCGGGGTTTGCATCAGTGCGATCAGGCGGGCAGCCCGGATCGGACCGATGCAGGGAATCTGGCGCAGCAGTTTCGAGGCTTTGTGTTTCCGGCTCTCCGCCAATAACTCAGGGCGCAGGGTTCGTCTTAACGCCTGCAACCCATCCAACTGTTGATAGAGCAGCTCGGCCCGCCGGCGCACCCCCGCATGCTCGATCTTGTGTAACCATTCCTCGCGATAACGCGGAGCATAGACCCGGGTACCTGCACAAGGGATGCTCCAGCCGCGATACAGAGCCTTGATCCGGTTCATCACTCGATTCAGATCCTGGCTGATGGTCTGATAACTGCGCCCCAGCTCGCGCAGCGTCCGTAGCCCGTGTTCCCCGTGATACACCGGCCGCAGCATTCCCGTGCGTAACAAGTTGGCCAGCTTGCGTGCATCTATCTTGTCGTTCTTGTTGCCTTCCTTTAATAAGGCATTGCGCCGCGGATCGCAGACCAGCACTCGCTCCACCTGGGGTTGCAGCAGATCGTACAGCCAGGCCGCCCAGGTCCCTTCTTCCCAGGTTACCTGCAACTCGCCCCGCAGACCGTGGATGAACTGCAGAATGCTGCTGGCTTCGGTTTCCACGATCGACTCCATCACCAGTTTGCCGCTGCCGTTCAGCACGGCGATTACGGTCGCTTCCTTGTGCACGTCCATACCGATATACTTAATGTCGCGACTCATTCAGTTGCCTCCCTGGGGGAAAGATCATTCGCATCCAACGGAGTCTTTCCCTCAAGGTACAGTGCCATTCCTGAGTGGCTTTTTCCAGCTTCCTTCTGCCACCTAACCGTCCTCGACTAGATATTTACAAGGCCGTTCTCTCATAATGCATTGACTTGTCAGAACGGAAAACAGTTTCGCCAACGCGCCAACGGCAAGGAATACTCCAATTATTCGCCATGCCGTCAGGAATTGAGACAGCGGCATGTCGCCCTTTCGGTTCAGTAATCGTGCAACACGAACCGGGAACCCGGCAACGGCTGCACCGAGAAGGAACCATAGCACGCAGAAAGAAATCCAAATTCCACGATATTCCATACAGGGGATACTAATCGCTTCGGGTCAGTTGGCCATAAATCGCGATTGCACTCATTAACGGGTTCAGAACGAGTCCAAGCGGATCTGCCATAGCCTGATTAGAAAACTACACATTCCTAACGGGCCGACTACACAGCCCAGAACCCAGTTTGGCGGGCACTCCAAAGGGATGATTTATCCAGGGTTTTCTAACGTTCCGAAAAATGATAGCGAAAGCTCAGTAACAATGGTCGCCAGTCGAGCACCACAGGAGCGCAAAACCGGGGGGCGCGGACCGGAGCGAGGAGTGTGTGGCCCCCTGAGATGATGATCGAACTTCAGGCAGCATTCCTCATCCTAAAGAAGTGCACGCCGCTGCCAGCCTACCGATAAATCGGCTATTCCCGGTCTGCGATGGAAAGGAGCCAATTGAGGACCAGAGCCAGCACGGTCCCCAGGGCAATTCCCGCGATGTTCATCCCCGCGACCGTCAGACCCTTCACGCCTAATCCCGTGGCGACGATCAGTGGTGCGCCGGCCACTGCCAGATTCTTGTGGCGCGTGAAGTCGACCTTGGCATCCATCCAAATGCGAATACCCATCAAGGCAATGATCCCGTAAAGCAGGAGGGTAATGCCGCCCAGAACCGGGTTGGGGATCGCTTGAATCAGGGCGCCGAACTTTGGGCAGAGCCCAAGCAGGAGCGCAATCACCGCCGCTGCGATGAAATTGTGTGTGCTGAATACCCCCGTCATCGCCATGACCCCCATGTTTTCCGCATAGGTCGTTTGTGGCGTGCCGCCGCCCAAAGAGGAAATCAGTGTAGCCAGCGCATCGCCGAGATATGCGCGCCCAAGATATGGATTCAGATCCCGCCCCATGTAGTCCGAAATGGCAGCAATGTGACCCTTGTTCTCGGCGACCAGCACGACAAAGACAGGCGCGATGGCCGCCAGCGCGCGCCAGCTGAATGCCGGTGCTTGAAACGGGGGCAATCCGATCCACGGGGCACTCTCGACTCGCGCGATGCTTTGCGGGTCCAACACGCCGCATATCGCCGCGACCGCGCAGCCGACGATCACGCCCACGAGAATCGGCACCATCTGAAGAAATCCTCGGAGACGAATGGAAACCAGGGCGGCTGTCAGAAAAGTGACGGCGGCAATCATCACGCGGGCCCAATCCGAGGCAGTGTTGATCGCCAGGTCGTTGTTGACGGCGTCCGAGATGGCCGTACCGGCCAGATTCAAGCCAATGATCGCCACCACTGAGCCGGTCACGATAGGAGGCATCAAGCGGTCAATCCAACTCGGCCCCCAGCGCATTGTGGCCACAGCAGCCACAGCGTAAAGGACTGCAGCGCCCGCAACTCCGCACAAGGCGTACGGGATCCTTGAAGCATTGCCGCCGGTGATGGCCAGGATCGGGCCGATGAAGGCGAAACTCGAACCAAGATAGCTGGGGACCCTGAGACCGGTGATGAAGAGGAAAAGAAGGGTCCCGATACCAGAGAAAAAAAGAGTTACCCGCGGATCGAATCCCATCAGAATGGGCGCCAGCACGGTACCTCCAAACATCGCGATCACGTGCTGTATCCCCATCGGGATGAGCTTCACGAGCGGGAGTCTGTCTTCGGGATAATAGATACGGTGCGGGGACTTCCTCGGATATTCCTCTGTAACTCGCATGGTTATATCCCCTATTTCTCAGCTCCGCGGAAGGCGATTTTATTAGGAGCAAGACCGAGGTGCAAGACGAGCGGCGCACAAGGCCTTCAACGTAACTCTGCTGAATGTGAAGGAAATGAGCGAGGACTGCGGTTTGCGGGCGCAGGTTGGGCGCCTTGTGGGTCATACGAAAGTATTCTCCGAGGCGGCGATGGTCAGGCGAATCACCGCCGATTGAGGACCTCTCCGATTCTCAGACCCGCCGCACCGCACAATATGAAAATCATACAATGACAACACCCCTCAGCACGACGCTGGGAGCCGATCTACCTAGTCCATTCGGCTGGGGACACCGCCCTCTGCCGAAGTTCAATACGCGGACGTTACAAACCCAAATTCTGTGGTCGCTTTTATCTCCAACGCTTACGATAGCACTCAAGCCAAGAACGGGCTTGAGTGGTCTACCCATCGATTTGTGTCGAAGCACCCTGATAAACTGGCGACCGCAATGAACACAACCGATCTCAACCACGAATGGATTCGGCTGTCTCCGGCCTGGATTAAGCAGGCCCGCACGCACACCATGCCATCTCGCGATGGCCTGCTCGATAAGCCGATGCTGGCCGCCTGCGGCGACGTTCGCGGGCTCAGCATCCTTGACAGCGGGTGCGGCGAGGGGCGCTTCTGCAGGATCCTACTCGACCGCGGCGCGGAGCGTGTGCTCGGTGTTGACTTGTGCGAGCCGATGATCAACGCCGCGCGCGAGCTGCAATCCGGAAAAGACACATATCGCGTCGCGGACGCGGAGGACTTGAGCTTCCTTGACGATCACAGTTTCGATCTTGCCGTTTCTTATTTAAATCAGTGCGACCTGTGCGACTTCAAAGCGAACACGCGCGAAGTCTTCCGCGTGCTGAAGCCGGGCGGACGATTTGTGATTGCGAACGTGCATCCTATGCTCTCCGCCGTTGGCGAGTGGCATACCACCTGCGAAGGCGCGAAACAGCATGTCATTCTCGACCACTACTTCGATGAAAGCGAGCGCCACTGGAGGATGCTGGATTGCGACTTCACGAACTACCACCGCACGCTTGCGACGTATGTGAACGGCTTTCGGAAATCCGGGTTTCTAATTGATGACATCATCGAGCCGAATGTAGATGCGGAAGGCCTGGCGCGTTTCCCGGAGCTTGCGGACGAATTGAGGGTGCCGAATTTCATTATTTTTGTGCTAGCGAAGCCATGAGTGAGAATTCTAAGTTCTGTCGCGCTTCAATCAATTGTGAGTCCTGCAGCACGCAGCATTGTGCGAATGCCTCCTCCCAAGCAGCTACCCTGAACCAAGTTGGCAGCCGCTCCGGATGTGTCGGGGATAGTCGCCAACTCGGGATTCGGGAAGTGTGGAAGAGCCGCTGATTCCACACTCGAGCGGTACCCGGCTTTTTGGCCGTTTGGCGACAAATCGCCGTTTGACTCATTGACCGGGTTATGAGTGGAATCGGCCCGTCTTACGCCAACGACGCTTAGTGTGCGGAGAATCCCGCGCCGCTATCGATGGAGGGCGCGTCTGGCTTTGGCATAGTCTCCGGTCTGGCTCCTCCAGTTGCTCGATAGCGTTCCGATTGCCCAGAACATCGCGAAGATCAGAAACAGCTTGCTACCGGGAATGCCTGCTCTCCAGCCCCAGACGGTGCTGATAGTCGGAACCACCGCCGAGGACGTCACTCCTGCCGACCACATGAAGGCCTTGGCCTTCGGACTGGCTTTCTGCATCGAGGCCCTGTCAGTCTGCACGCCGAACAATGGGAGATGCTCAAACACCCAACGCATCCCGGAGGGGTACCCTTCAGGATTGCCGGTTCCTCCGATGGTGTAGAAGGCGAAGCGAATGCCGAGAAGGCGCCCGACTGCCCAGTGCGCGATGCCGTGGCAGAAGAAATAGAGGAAGAGCCATGCGACGATCAACATCGCTGCGGCGAACGCGGCAGTTCTTGGCTGGACGAATCGCGCTAGAGCGAGAGCGACACAGGCGGCTGCGATTCCCGCAATCTGCAACATGTTTCCCACAACGATCGAAAGGTGGCCGAAGATCTTTCGTTGCTGAAGCGAACTTGAGGCGTTCATATTTGCCACCGCGTTTCGAGGCGGGAATTCGAGCGAACCGTTGACCTGTTTGTGTTGCATTTGACAATTTAGTACTCCTGGACGAAATCTGCCAATTCCGCAAGTGGCTGCCAATGTCGTGCGTGCGGAATGTGCTTGCACGGCGGATTCATGATCCGAAAAAAGAGTCCTCCGGATCGCGTATAAACGATCGAGTACAACAGTGGCCCTCAGCACCACCCCCATCGAGATCGTTCGTCTACGGGCCGCGCAGGGGCATCGGCGTCGAGGTGAGCTGGCGGACACCTCTTCCTCCGAATGAGCGGCTGATCCGTGGCTGAGTCCCAGGAACTTTAACTAACTCATGCCCTGGACAGTGACGAATGTGCAGGCTGACTAAGATTTGCAGTTTTGGCGGTTTTGATCAGGACAGGGCTGCGACGCCCCGCCCGCATTGACAGAAGACGGCAGGGATGCGTACCTCTAAATACTATTAATACGAATAAACACACTACAGCTTGCATCGTCAAAGTGCTGCTGCCTAGTGATGTAGATATAGAGTAGTGACATAGCATTAGCTATGTATTGAGGTTTTGTAGGTTTTGAATTGAAGTCTTACGTTCAGATAATAATCACATAATGGCAGCGCTGTTTGACCGAGCAACGCTTGAGGCTTACCATGCGCATCTAACGATGTTGAAGGTAGCAGTATGCCAGACAATGACAATGCAGAGCAGAATCTGCCTCGTTTCAAGCGAACTCGCCAGCAGCTTTCGCACGTTGCCAGACATCGCGCGACTGCGAATTTAATCAGGAGCCTTTGGAAAGCCGCGAGGCCGTCCCAGCGCAAAGACGCTGACTTCATGGTGCTGCTAGTTGAACTGGGGGTTGAAGGATCAGCGTCGGAATCGTAATCTTGGAAAGCGCGTTCAAGAGATCGACTGGCGCAGTCCCGCTACTTTTGGCGAATACGTTGTTGGGAAGTGAACTGCACAGCACGTTGTATTGCTGGTATTCGAACTCGCGCCCAGACGACGTAATGAGTTGAACCCCTGGGCGTGATTTCAGGGGCACCGGGATGCCTGCCTTCCCCAACTCGCCGGGGTTATTTGAGAAGAGCGACAAATAGAGTTCCCGTTCGCAAAGTGTGCGGAGATACATCGACATCTTGCTCTTGGAAAACTCACGCTTTGGTAATGGCATGCGCACGGTGTTGATCGAATTTCTAATTGTTAAGCAGCGCCTTTTTGCTCGGAATTACCCTGCAAGTGGTTGGAAATAAAAGCGTAGAAGATCTGGCGGAGAGGGAGGGATTCGAACCCCCGATACCCGTTAAGGTATGCCGGTTTTCAAGACCGGTGCCATCAACCGCTCGGCCACCTCTCCGACTACTACAGTTTTACTACAGTCCCCGGATCGTTCGGCATTAGGCCGATCCGGTTCATTTGTTTCCAATCGATTACAAACGAGCTGAGGTGAGGTTCAGTGGTTTTCAAGACCACCCGTTTCAACCGCTCACGCATCCCTCCGGGGATGTGATGAATAATTATAGCTTGTGATTTTCGCGGGACTTTCGATATTCGACTTTCACACCAAGATCGATTCAGCCTGCCTCTCACTGTGGAGACGTAGCCTGCTATGTCTTGCGGGCAGCTTCTAAAACCGAGACGTAGCGAGCTGCGTCTCTACCGCGAGACCGAAGCTGTCATTTGAGCCGCCTTATGTGGGTGATGTATAAGACAAGCCTATGAAACGAGCCGTGCTGTCGCTTGTGTTGGTTGTGTCGATTGCCAGTATGTGCGGCCAGGCAGTCGCCCAGGCTGCCGCAAAATCCTCAGACGAGAAGAGTAGCCTGGCGGCGCGCACCGCCGGATTAGCCAAACACGACGGCTTTTTCCCTTATTACTGGGACGAGAAAAAAGGCGACATTCTGTTCGAGCTGTCCCCGGAAATTCTCAAGCGGGAGTTTCTTTATTTCACTGGATTGGGCAGCGGGGTCGGCTCGATAGAGGCATTCGCCGACCGCAGTTCCTTTGGCGGGCAGTGGGTATGCCGTTTTCGCCAGGTCGGCATGCGCCTGCTGGTGATTCAGGAAAACACCAGCTTTGTCGCTCCGAACGGCCCTCCGGAATTGCAACATTCCGTGGAATACAGCTTCCCGACTTCAGTGCTGGCTTCTCTTCCTATCGAAGCCGAGCAGGGCGGGACGCTGTTGGTCGATGCCGAGACTCTCCTGGTTCGCGACGCTTTCGATCTGCTCTCGCAACTCCGGCGTCCGACCCGGGCCGTGGGAGGGATGATGATCCGGGAGCAGTCGCTGCGCCCGGCGGACTGGCGACTGGATAAGGATCGCAGCGCTGTCGCCCTGGAACATACGGGAAGCTTTCCACTCAACACCGAAGTGGAAGTGCTGCTGACCTTTACCACCGATTCGGAAAGCGACCTGAACCAGCCCGATCCGCATGCCCTGAGTGTGCGCGAGCACCATTCGTTTGTGGCTATGCCCAGTCCGGGATACGAACCTCTGGAACAGGATCTCCGTGTGGGATTTATTCCCGTCACCTTTCAGGATTTTTCCCAGGCCTACGATCGTCCTCTTACACGCTCGCTGGTTGAGCGCTGGCGTTTACAGAAGAAAGATCCGAACGCCGCCTTGAGCGAGCCGGTCAAGCCGATTGTGTTTTATCTCGACCGCGCCATTCCGGAACCGGTCCGCTCCGCCGCCCGCACGGGCGCGTTGTGGTGGAACACGGCATTCGAGCAGGCAGGATTCAAGAACGCCCTGCGCATTGAGGACTTGCCCGAGGGAGCCGATCCAATGGACATCCGCTACCCCACCATCCAGTGGACAAACCGTTCCGGACGGGGATGGTCGGTGGGACAGAGCCATGTCGATCCACGCACCGGCGAAATTATCCACACCGTGGTGCAGCTTGATTCGCACCGCATGAGGACGGTCAACAATTATTGGGAGTCTACTACTCCCCCGGGACGCGCCGAACCGGCTTTGGACACCTTCGCCGCGCTCGATAACCTCGACCCGCAAACCAGCGAGCAGCAAGTGATGCAGTACCGGCTCGCCTTGTTGACCTGCCATGAAATGGGCCACGTGCTCGGGCTGGAACATAATTTTGTGGCCAGCACTTACGGACGCGGATCGGTGATGGACTATTTCGCACCCCTGGTGCGCATTCGTACTGACGGTACGGCCGATCTCACCGACGCCTACATGCAGGGTGTGGGCAGCTACGACCGTCATGCCATTGAGTGGGGATACAGCCAAGGCAAGCCCGGTGGCACCGCGGCGCAGGAGCGGTCACGCCTCGACGCGATTGTGCGGGGAGCTATCTCCAAAGGAATTGTGTGGGGAAACACGGAAGACCCGCGCTGGAATTCCTACGACGACGGCCCTGATCCAGTCACATGGCTCAGGCAGGTCTTGCCCGTCCGCGACGCATTGCTGGCGCATTACGGGCCGAGAATGCTCCGGCCGGGCGAGCCGAATTCGATGCTGGCCTCACGGCTGCCGCTGGTTTACCTGTTCCACCGCTACGCGCTCGCGGCGGCGATCAACGTAGTGGGTAGCGCCAGGGTGCCGCTGTCGCTGGCAGGCGATGGCCAGGAACCGGTAAGCATATGGCCCGCCGAAAGCCAGAAAGAAGCACTGCGGTTGGCTCTTCAGGCGTTGAGCCCGGCAAAGCTTGGTGTACCTGCGGACCTGTGGAAAGCACTGGCTCCAGTGGAAAGGGGCGACGCCGATCCGGAGCGCTTCACTTCGTCAGCGGGATATCTCTTTAGCCCTCAGGATGGGGCGCGCGCATTGGCCGAGATCGTCGTGGGGGGACTGCTTAATCCAAAACGAATGCAGAGGCTTGCAGTGATCTCACGCGAGGACGCGCGCGCGCTTTCGCCCGGAAGAGTGGCCTCGGCTTTGGTGAACACCGCCTTTGCGGACACGGCCAAAACGCCCATGGAGCGGGACTTGGCGGGTGTGATCCAAACCGAGGTAGCGGAGAGGCTGATGGTCCTTGCGGCGAATTCGGACGCTACGCCGGAGGTGCGTGCGGTAGCGCTGGCGGGCGTGCGGGAAGTTCAGGGAGCGGTGAGAAAAATCGCAGTCCGAGGACCGGAGGCTGAACAGATTGACCACGAAATTGTCCTGTTCCTGCAAAATCCCGAGCAGAATACGCCCAAGTTAAAACCGTCAGGGGTTCCACCAGGGCCGCCGGTGTAGAGAGGCTTGGTGTATATGTGGGGCAGGCGCCCTCGCCCGCCGCAGTTGACTTGATATTATTTCGCAATCAAAAAGAGCCTCGATCCTTTCCTGATCGGCCGCGCTCAACTTCAAATCAACTTCAAGAGCGGCGGGCGAGGGCGCCCGCCCACATGGTCCCGGATGGCTATGGGAACTTCTTGATCAGCTCTCGGCCAGTGCCGGGTTGCTCGAACTCGAAGCCGTAGCGGAAAACATTCCGGTTGCGCACTACCGCTCCGACCATCACTGGTTTGAGCCGCGACCTGATTTCCAACTTCACCACTTCACCGATCAGCAACTCAACCGGCAAAGTGGCGGAAATTCCCGATTCGCTTATATCGAGGGTGCGGCCGGCAATTTCACCAGCTTCCTGAGAGTGGATACTCACGTCAACTTCCAGTCTGATTCGTGGAGCACGGCGAGCGTCCAGCTTCATCCCGGGTTGCAAGCTTGCCTCCTGACGCCCTTTACAGCAGTAGCATGGGTGTCCCGCTCTGAAGCAGATTGAGAGGCGGCTTTCCGGTTTTCCGACCGGTTAAGGAATACAGTTTGCCAACGTCGAATGCGGATGGGCAGGTCAGGGAACAAGCTGCGAGAAGGATTTAGCCTACATGATCTTTCGCGCTGCCGGGTGCCTGGCTTCATAAGCTGCTATTTCCGACTGGTGCTGCAGAGTCAGCCCGATGTCGTCCAGACCCTCGAGCAGACAGTGGCGGGTGAAGTCATCGATCTGGAAAGTGGTGGAAAATCCGTAATCGTCTTTGACTGCGCGCTGCTCCAGGTCGATGGTCAGGCGGTAGTCGGGGAAATCTGCTGCGCGACGGGTAATTTCCGCGACCTGCTCTTCGCTCAGAACGACCGTGAGGACGCCATTCTTCACGCAGTTATTGGCAAAGATGTCCGCGAACGAGGGAGCGATGACCGCCCGGAAACCGAAGTCCTCCAAGGCCCACACCGCGTGTTCGCGCGACGATCCGCAGCCGAAATTCTTTCCAGTCACCAGGACGCTGGCGCCGGCGTAGCGCGGTTGGTTCAGGGGAAAGGCTGGATCCTGCGAACCATCTTTGCCGCGGCGCCAGTCGTGGAATAAAAATTCGCCGAATCCGGTGCGCTCAATTCTCTTGAGAAATTGCTTGGGGATGATCTGGTCGGTGTCAACGTTGGCTCGATCCAGAGGTGCGACTTTGCCTTTATGAGTGCGGAACGGTTGCATTAGTTCTCCAGGCCAGGCAGTTACTGGAACTTCCAGTTACGAATATCGGTGAAGTGGCCCGCAATCGCTGCGGCCGCCGCCATCATCGGACTGACCAGGTGGGTGCGTCCGCCTCGGCCCTGACGGCCTTCGAAGTTACGGTTGCTGGTGGAAGCGCAGCGCTCGCCGGGTTGCAGAATGTCCGGGTTCATGCCGAGACACATGGAACAGCCTGACTCGCGCCATTCAAAGCCAGCTTCCTGGAAAATCCGGTCGAGGCCTTCTTCCTCGGCCTGATGCTTCACCGCCTGTGAACCGGGAACCACCATGGCGCGCACTCTCGGACTCACGTGGTGGCCTCGGGCGACGCGAGCGGCAGCGCGCAAGTCTTCCAGTCGCGAGTTGGTACAGGACCCGATAAAAACCCGGTCGATGGCAATTTCTTCCACCCGGGTTCCGGGCTTCAAGCCCATATATTCCAGCATGCGCTCGGCCGAGCGGCGGTCAGAGTCATTCTCAAGATCGCTGAGCTCAGGCACGCGGCCGCTGACCGAAACCACCATGCCCGGGTTGGTTCCCCAGGTCACAAACGGAGACAGCTTCGAGGCGTCGATCTCGATAACCTTGTCATATTGAGCGCCGGGATCGGAAGGCAGGCTGCGCCAGTGAGCCAGGGTCGCTTCCCAGTCCCCGTTCGGAGGAGCGAAGCGGCGGCCTTTGATGTAAGCGAATGTGGTTTCATCCGGCGCCACCATGCCGGCACGGGCTCCGGCCTCGATACTCATGTTGCAAAGAGTCATCCGCCCCTCCGCGGAAAGGGCGCGAACAGCTTCGCCGGCGTATTCGATCACATAACCGGTCGCGCCATCGGTCCCGATCTGGCCGATGATGCCAAGGGCAAGATCTTTCGCGGTGACTCCTTCGGCCAGCGATCCGCGGACATCGATCAGCATGGTTTTCGGTTTGCGCTGCGGCAGGCACTGGGTGGCCAGTACATGCTCGACTTCGGATGTGCCGATGCCAAAGGCCAATGCGCCAAAAGCTCCGTGAGTGCTGGTATGGCTGTCACCGCAGACGATCGTCATGCCCGGCTGGGTCAGCCCCAGTTCCGGGCCGATGACGTGCACGATGCCCTGATCGGGAGAGTCCATGTCGAACAGGGGTACTCCAAACTCTTTGCAATTCTTTTGCAGCGCCTCGATCTGGCGGGCGGCAATCGGGTCGGTGATCAGGGTGCCGCGCGGCTCGGTGGGAATGTTGTGATCCACGGTCGCAACCGTGCGGCTGGGCTGGCGTACTCGCCGTCCGGCGACGCGCAGGCCGTCAAATGCCTGCGGTGATGTGACTTCATGGACCAGATGCAGATCGATGTACAGAAGCGGCAGGCGGTCGGCGGGCGAGCTCACAACATGGTCGTCCCAGACTTTCTCGAAAAGGGTACGCTTCTGAGCCATCAATCAATATTTTACCAACAAACAGAGGGTCGTGAATGTGCGGAACCGGTCGCGATCTGGTCCCACACTGCCACATGCGTTATGAGATTATGGTGGTGATTTATGATCAACGGGAAACGCATTGCCGTGGTTCTGCCTGCGTATAACGCGGAGAAGACTCTCGCCGCCACCGTTGCAGAGCTGCCTGAACTGGTGGACATTCGCATTCTGGTGGACGATCACAGTTCGGACCGGACCGTGGAGATCGCCGGACGCCTGGGACTGCAATTCTTTGTGCACGACAGAAATTACGGTTACGGACGCAACCAGCAGACCTGCTACCGCGAAGCCTTGGCCGCCGGCGCCGATGTGGTGATCATGGTCCATCCCGACTATCAGTACACCCCGCTGCTGGTAACGGCCATGGCCAGCATGGTGGCTTACGATGTGTACGACGTGGTGCTGGGGTCGCGCATCATCGGCGGGCAGGCTTTGCACGGCGGCATGCCGTTTTATAAATACGTCGCGAACCGGCTGCTCACTGCCTTCGAGAACGTGTTTCTGGGAATCAAATTATCGGAATATCACACCGGATACCGCGCGTTCGGCCGCAAGGTTTTGCTGGACCTTCCACTGTTGGAGAACTCGGATGACTTCGTCTTCGACAATCAAGTGCTGGCGCAATGCGTCAATTTTGGATTCCGTATCGGGGAAGTGTCGTGTCCGACAAAATACTTTAAAGAAGCGTCGTCTATAAACTTCCGCCGCAGCGTGACCTACGGTTTGGGCGTGGTCGGCACCACATTGCGGTTTGCGTTGCAAAAATGGGGACTGGCAAAGTTCCGGATTTTCAGCGAGAAGGGCAGGAAACTGGAGCCGGGAAGCGCGGCTTATTATGCTGCGGGATCAGTAGAACCTCCCGCCTAGAGAACGGTTAACGAAGTGTTAGCTACGGAATCCCAAGACCAACAGCCAGACGTTCAGAATTGCAATTACGATCGCAGTCAGCCACGCCAGCGACTTTACCCAGGGCGTATTGGTGAACTCGCCCATCTTTTGCCGGTCGCTGGTAAACATGACCAGCGGGAAGACAGCAAAACTCAGCTGCATACTTAGAATGACCTGGCTCAACACCAGCAGCTTGGCCGTGCCACCCGTTCCCCAGAACGCCGTAACCACCACCGCCGGAATAATCGCGACTACGCGTGTGATCAGCCGGCGCAGCCAGGGACGCAGGCGTATGTTCAGAAATCCTTCCATCACTACCTGTCCGGCAAGAGTTCCCGTCAAAGTTGAATTCTGGCCGGAGGCAAGCAGGGCCAGGGCAAACATGGTGCTGGCTCCCGTAATTCCGAGGAGCGGAGTTAGAAGCTTGTGAGCATCGTTGATTTCGGCCACATCGTTATATCCGTGGCTGAAGAAAGTTGCAGCGGAAACAATCAGGATGGCAGCATTTACCAGCAGTGCAAACATCAAGGCTATGGTGGAATCGATGGTCCCGAAGCGAATTGCCTCACGCTTGCCTTTGGGAGTGCGCTCGAAATCGCGCGTCTGCACCAGCGCCGAATGCAGGTATAGATTGTGTGGCATGACTGTGGCGCCGAGGATGCTGATGGCGATATAAAGCATCGCGGGGTCACGAATGATCTGCATTGAGGGGATGAAAAATCCCTTGGCAATGCCCAGCATGCTTGGCCGGGAAAATAAGATCTCCAACCCGAAGCAGACTCCGATCACTCCGATCAGGGAAATAACCAGCGCTTCAACCAGGCGAAACCCTTTCTGCTGCAGAAACAGAATCAGCAGAACGTCCAGTGAAGTCAGGCAAACGCCCCACAGCAGCGGAATATGAAAAAGCAGGTTCAGGGCGATCGCCGACCCGATCACTTCGGCGAGGTCGCATGCCGCGATCGCTATCTCGGCGCCGATCCACAGGAAGAATGACACCGGGCGGCTATAGTGGTCGCGGCAGGCGGCCGCCAGATCGCGGCCCGTGACTACGCCCAGCTTGATGGCCAGTGCCTGCAACAAAATCGCCATCAGGTTGGAGAGCATGATGACGAACAGGAGGCTGTAATTGTATTTCGAGCCGCCAGCCAGGTCAGTCGCCCAGTTCCCCGGGTCCATGTAACCGACCGCCACCAGGTATCCGGGGCCGGCGAAAGCCACGAGTTTGCGGAAGAACCCGGCCGATTCCGGAATCGGCATGCTGCGGTATATCTCCGGCAGGCTGGGGCGTGCGACAGCATAACGCCAGCCCTGCTTCGCTGCCTCAGGGCTGGGTAAGACTTGCGGCTCAGCAGACGACGACATTAGCCCGAGTATACACGAATAAGTAAACTATAGTTAATTAGTTTTGCTGGTTACTTTGGCGGAGAAACTTCAGGGAGATACTCTAGGGCGGTATTCCAGGGAAGGACTACCTCCCCTTGCGCTCGGCCGACGTGACCCAGACCTTCTCCGCGGCTGAGGCTCCCAGAGAGACGGTTCCGGCGTCGGTATCGAGGGTGAGAGTGTGGTCGTAATTCTGCCCCGCCACCCGGACCTGAGCGCCGGGGCGGATGCCACGCTGCTCCAGGAACTCCAGCAGACGGCGGTCGCGTTCGTAAATGCCGCTAACCAGATAGCTTCCGCCTGCCTCGGCGTGGGAGAGCAACAGCAGCCCCCTGCGCCGCCGGCTGCCCGGACTTTCCAGCTCGCTGAGATTGCCGTGAGGACAGGCGCCTCCGCGACCCAGTTTGGCCAGCAGTTTGGCTTCGAAATCGGTGGAGACGGCATGCTCCAGGCGCTCGGCCTCGTCGTGCACCTTATACCATTCCATGCCAAACATTTCGGACAACATGCGTTCGATGAGGTGATGGCGCAGGGTAAGTCTGCGGGCGATCTTGCGCCCGGCAGCGGTGAGGCTGACTTCGCCGCTATTTTGAACTCGCACCAGGCCGTCTTTTTTCAGGCGTCGCAGGGCCATGGTCACAGCGGGCGGCGAAACTGAGAGCCAGTGCGCCAGCGTGGCTGAAATCACAGCTTCGCCTTCAGTCTCGGCCTCGAGAATCGCCTTGAGATAATCTTCCTTGGAGACGGTGATCATCTAGCGAGCATTATACGGCGGGCTTTGAGCGGCGAAGAACGACCCGCCCGGAGGTTTAGTGTCTTAATTCGGTTTTCTCGGCGCACTTATGGAATTTGCCTTCTTTGCGGTTAAAAAACTGTTGGTCTTAACGAGGGAATACGCAAAAAGATCTTAACCGCAAAAGTCGCAAAGAAACCCCGAAGGACGCCTTGTCCGGCTGGCGCGGTTTCGGCTAACTCATGGGGCGGGGGTACAATCTTAGGGCTACAAAGCCAGGGTTACAGAACCAGGAACAAAGCGGGCTGGCTGCATCCGTCCGCTGCTGATCGGAGAGATTTATGAACGACAGTCCGGCACGCCCTAATCCCAACGAAAAGCTGGTCCGAGTGTTCGATACCGAGCAGGAATCTGAAGCGCTGGTCGTCCGCGGCCTGCTCGACTCATCCGGGATCGATTGCGATATCACGTCTCTTGATGCACAGCAGGACATTCTCCCCGGGGTTGGCGGCACGATCATTCTGGTGCGCGAAGAGGACGTCGAGAAGGCCCGCAGCGTGATCGAAGAGTACCGCCGGGCTCCCGGCAGCGATGAGACCGCTGAAATCGACATCAGCGGCATGCAGGAAGATTGAGAATGCAGATATAAGACCGCAGACGGTCAAGGAAGCTCAGGGTTAACCGTCTTTCCGTCCAGATAGAACGTGACCGCGCCATCCAGATCAGTCCGGTAAGTAAGCACATGAGCTTCCTCCAGCCGCGCCGGAACCTCGGCCCGGGGATGGCCGTAGGTATTACGCGCCCCCACAGAAATCAACGCGAAATGAGGGTGCACAGCGGTCAGCAGTTGCGGGGTGGTGGAAGCCGCGCTGCCATGGTGAGCTACTCTGAGCAAGTCCGCATCAGGCTGCTCTTTGGCGAATCGCTGCTCTGACCTTCGTTCCGCATCGCCTTCCGGCAGCACAGACGTTTTTCCGTAGACGAATTTCATCACCAGCGATTCGTCATTGAGGCGGCCTCCCGCGTTCACAGCCTGTATGGCCAGTGCTCCCAAAACAAACAGGGATGCCATTCCCAGCACAAAAGTAGAGCGCCAACGTCGCCGCGACAAGTACGCACTCGATACCGCATAGACCATGAATGCCATCACCCACCGCAGCGACGGCCGCCAGGCAAGGACCCTGCCGCCAATTCCAGCCGCAAACGCCAGGGCGGCCCAGAGCAGAGGGTGCCTTCCGCCGGACGGTTGCCGCGAAACGGGACTTGAATTGGCTTGTAGATTCACGATGTGGCTACGCGTGTCCGCGTGGGAACGATTTCCCCCCGGTTTTGCTGGCGGACCAGATGAAATACGCTTTCCAGGTGGTAGGTCTGGGGAAATAGATCTGCAAGGTGTGCTTCCTGCACGCGGTATCCCCGACTGCAAGAGGGGAACAAGGTCACGAGAGAGGGTTGCAGGATCACAGGAAACGTAAACCATGCGAGGCGCATTCAACTTCGTCAAACCACGAATCACTTTTTCACCAAGACCACCGCGGGGAGGATCAACCACCACGAAATCGGGCCGCAATTTGCCCGCCGCATTTTCCAGATACTGCTCCGTGGTGGAGCGAACTGCCTTCACGTTCGCTGGCGAATTGTATAGCAGATCAGCATGAGAAGTCGCTGATGATTCAACCGCAATCACACGTTCAAACTCCCGATTTAGGACAGACGAGAAAAGACCCACGCCGGCGTAGAGATCAAGCGCAGTTCCTGCAGCGCCGGCGTCCTCGCCGGCTGTCCGGTGGGCGTCTCGCCCGCCGCCACGCCTTCTCTCAACGACGAGACTCACCAGCTGGTCAGTCATATGGCGATTGACCTGGAAAAAAGCTCCGGCGCTGACGCGGTACGAAGCACGGCCGGTCTGATAAGTAAGGTGATCGGCACCGCTGACCGCGAGACGTTGGGGATCGCCGGCTGCCTCCATCTTGCCGGCGCGAATCTGCACGAACACGATGCCGCAGGCCTCTGGCAGCGCGGCCCGGAAGTCCGCGGAGAATTGTTCGGCAGCGTCTGCGATTTCAGCCGAGCAGTAAACCTCCGTCAGGACTTGCGAGTCGTTCGCATTGGCAAAGAATTCAATCTCGCGAACTCTGTCGGAGACTCTACCGGCGCGCCCCATTTGCCACATCGCGTTGATCGCGCGGTTGATCAACGGCGAGCTGATAGGGCACTCCTCAACCGGCAAAAGTTCGTGAGAGTTGATTTTGTAGTATCCGAGTGCGAATTCGGGAGCCGTGTGAACTCTCAGCCGGGCGCGGTTGCGGTAGTTCCACGGAGGAGATGGATGAATCTCCAATTCCGTGTCGAGCTCGAGCTTGGCGATGCGGCGAAGGTTTTCCCTCAGAATGGCGGCTTTGATCTCGAGCTGATGCTCATAGCTGGTGTGCTGGTAGTTGCAGCCACCGCAGCGTCCGAAGTAAGGGCATCGCGCCTCGATGCGTTGTGGCGACGCCGCGAGAATCTGCTCAGCCCGGGCACGCGCAAAGCCAGGTTTCTGTTCGAGCAGGACCGCATCGACCTTTTCGCCTTCGAGGACAAAAGGCACGAAGGCAGCCTTGCCGCGACCGCGTTCGTCCGCGGGCAAACGGGCCAGTCCGTCGCCGCCGTAAACCAGCTTCTCAATGGTGAGTTCCAAGGCTTGATTCTACAGACAAGATCTTGATTGTGTGGGGCGGACACTCTGGTCCGCCGATTGTGAAGTTGGTTTGAAGTTAACTCCTTCGAGTCCTGGTCCTGGCCGCGACTGAGTTCTGACCTCACATCAGAGTCAAAAGCGGCGGACAGGAGTGTCCGCCCCACAGATACAGTTTGTGGCCATTACATGTAGAAGAGACTCAATCGCGGCAGTCCGTATTTCTCCAGCAGCCGTTTGTGGATGTACTGTTTTTGCAATTGATCGATCTGCGCAGCCGGCATTTTGCGGCGGTAGGGTGTAAGCTCACGATCGGCCTCGGCGCGGACGGTGACGACTTCATCATCGGGAGTTCCCGCGAGAAGGGCCGCGAACAGTTTCTCTTCCATCACCGTGAGCCGGCGTTCCAGATCCTCCAGGCGATGCGCGGCTTTTGGATCCTCCACTTCAGAAGCAAGCGTTCGCAGCGTGCCAGCCGTCTCACGAGCCAGTGCCGACGCCGAGACTCCCGGGCCGCTCCGGCAGTTTCGCGGAGATGATCTGATCGGCGTTTCGGCGAAGAAACGACACGATCTCGCCAGTTTGAAACCCTGCAGGTTTTGGCCTTTCACCAACAGGCACGCCGACGGCAGCCTCCTTCATCTCTTCGGCTGCAGCGAGCACTTCCTGAGCGCAGTAAGCAAGGCTATTGACTTTGCGCTTGGAGGGGCGCTTTTCGTAGCGCTCGAAGGCGTCATCGATGCCGCGCAGCACGGCTTCGAGCGGTATGCCAGCATCCTTCCAGGTTTCGATCAAGTGCCCAGTCGAGAGTGGAGAGCAACAGACCGCCGCCGCGGCGACGCTGAAAGTGCTCCTCGATTTCAGTGAAGTAGTTGAAGTAGTTTTCCACGAACCACTCAGCGGGAACGCGGCTTGCGCCCGGAAAAAGGTTTCGCCGCAGGTGTGGGCGAGGACGAAGAGGAATTAGCGGACGCAGCGTCCCGGCTGGACTTCGCCGCTGCATTGCGTTCCCAGATGAGGCGCAGCCCGTCCAGCGTGAGCAGATCGTCCACGTGCTTGATGTATTTCGATCCAGTGCCGATGAGTCCCGCCAGCCCTCCCGTGGCCACGACCGTGGCCTCTTTCCCCATCTCCCCCAGCAGGCGCTCCAGTATTCCGTCCACCAACCCGAGATAGCCGTAGTAAAGGCCGGACTGCAAACTTCCGACGGTGGTGCTGCCGATCACCCGGGCAGGTTTGCGGATGTCGACGCGCGGCAGGCGCGCCGTCTTCTCGAACAGCGCATCGGCGGAAATTCCAATGCCCGGACAGATCACGCCACCCTGGTATTCACCTTTGACGGATACGCAATCGAAAGTCGTCGCGGTGCCGAAGTCAACGACGACGCAGGGCCCGCCAAACTTCTCGAAGGCCGCGACTGAATTGACGATACGATCCGCGCCGACTTCGGCGGGATTATCGTAAAGCACCGGCATGCCAGTCTTGACGCCGGGTTCGATGAATAGAGGCTTGGTGTTGAAATAACGTTCACAGACCTGGCGCAGCGTAGAGTCCAGCGGTGGCACTACCGATGAGATGACGATCCCGCCAATGCCCTTGACTTCAATTTTTTCCATGGCGAACAGATTGCGGAAAAGTACGCCGTATTCGTCCACCGTTTGCGTAGCGATGGTGGCGACACGCCAGTTTGCCACGATCTCCCCATAGCGGGACGAGCCGGCACCATCGCCTTTTGCCGATCTGGCAAAGACGCCCAGCACCGTGTTGGTGTTGCCGACATCGAGAACGAGAAGCATAGGGACTTCGTCGTGGATCATGTGGGGCGGACACTCTTGTCCGCCGCTTTGACCTTGTTTTTGATGTTGATTCTTCCTCGTTTCGATTCTGTATCTTTAGCCGCCAGGTTCCAACTCAACATCAAATTCAAAAGCGCCGACAAGAGTGTCCGCCCTACACCGTCTTTGCTCTACTTCAATCTCACCGTTCCGCTGAACACTGTCCGTACACCTTGCGTCGTTCGTACCTGTAGAAACCCGCGCTGATCGAGGCCTTCCGTGACTCCTTCGAAGCCGGGCTTTTCCTCGGCGACCTGATCCACGGTCACCTCACAGCCTCGCGCCGATGATGACCGCTCCTGAAATCTCTTCAAAATCGATTCCCGCGCGCCCGGGTTATTCAGCAGTTCGCGATATTCGCGGTCGAGCGATTTTAGCAAAGCTGCGCACAGTTCCACGCGCGACCACTCGGTGCCGCTGGCCAGCCTCAACGAAGTCGCGATCGGCTGTAGCGCTTCCGGGAACCGCGCCTGGTTCACATTAATGCCAATCCCAACGACAACGTAGCGAACGCGAGTGACTTCGGCGTTCATCTCGGTAAGAATGCCGCAGAATTTCTTGCCTTCGATCAACAGATCATTGGGCCACTTGAGGTCACACGCTACCCGGGCGTCAACCTGCTGGACCGCGACATGCACGGCAAGCCCGGCCGCGAGCGAAAGAATCAATGCCTCGGACGGAGGCAGCAACGGACGAAGTACCACCGAACAGTAGATTCCCGCTGAGGGTGCCGAATCCCACTGGTGCGCGCCGCGCCCTCGTCCTGCGGTCTGTTCCTCGGCCACGAAGACGCTGCCTTCGGGCGCGCCCGCACTGGCACTCTCCATGGCTTCGCTGTTTGTCGATCCAATTCGATAATAGTGATGAATTTCCTGCGCGAAGATGGTGCCCTTCAGAAACGGAGCCAGCATGTCAGGCAATAACAAGTCCGGCGCAGCCTTAAGCTGATAACCGGTTGCGGGGTGCCCGGCGATCTCAACTCCCAGCGTGCGCAGTTGCTGAACCAGGCGCCAGACCTCCGAGCGATTGGTGCCGATCTCGTCGGCGATCTTGGTGCCGCTGGCGACGACGGTGGCGTTGTCCATGAGCAGCCGTACAATCCGCCCCAGACGCAGATCCGTCCTCTGCGTCGAAAGACTGTGTGGCGCGGGCGCCCCCGCCCGCGAACGCTGCCTGGGATCCCGGCCTGTGGCTGCTTTCCTGATGCGGGGAATTATGCGGGAGAAAGGCAGAAAGAACAAATCGAGTTGACCTTACAGACTGAAGGCTGACAGCCTTTTTAAACCGGCGTAACTCGCAGGCTCATATCCACGGCAACTGCCGAATGAGTCAGCGCACCTACGGAAATGAAATCGACTCCGGTCTGAGCATAGGATCGCACATTTTCCAGGCTGATCCCGCCGGAGCATTCCACGGGGATGTGCCGTTCTCCATGCGCACAACGCGCCACGGCTTCCTTAGCTTGCTCGACCGGCATGTTATCCAGCAGGATCGCTTCCGCGCCGTGTTTGAGAGCTTCTTCCAGCTCTGCCAAGGATCGCACCTCGACTTCGATAGGCTGTGAGCCACGCCGGTTGCGATGGGCGCGCTCCAGCACAGGAGCGATGCCTCCCGCCAGCGCGATGTGATTGTTCTTGATAAGCACGCCGTCAGAAAGATCAAGCCGGTGATTCTGTCCGCCGCCGCAACGCACCGCGTACTTGTCGAGAACACGCAGGCCGGGCACGGTCTTGCGGGTATCGAGAATGCGGGCTTTCGTTCCCGAGACGGCGTCCACAAACTTTCGGGTCAGCGTGGCGATTCCGCTAAGGCGCTGCAGAAAATTCAGGATTACGCGCTCACAGGAAAGAATGACCCGCGCGTTGTGCCGGATCACGGCAATCGTCTGGCGGTCATGCAGTCGCACCCCATCGAAAACTTCGGGATGACTCGTGACCTCGTAGTGCGAGGTAACGGCGCCGTCGAGCGCGGCGTACACATCGAGAATCCGCGGCACGCAGCCTACCCCCGCCAGGATGCAATCCTGCTTCGCGACGATCGTTCCGGACGCGCGCAGGCTGGGATCGATGCAGGCGTAGCTGGTGGCATCGCTGGTCGCCCGGTCTTCGAGCAACGCGTTCTCGACAATGGCGGAAATCCGTCGGCCGTTCCAGTCCATGCTTTGAGATTACGATCCACGTAGGGGCAGGTGTCCTCACCTGCCCGGCCGAGCAGAGCTCGGCGGTTATGTCGTTAGCGCAACGCCGCTAACTCATCCAGCTTACTCTGTGCCTTCTCCCGCAGCACCGACAATTCCCGCGCCCGCGCCCGCATGCCCTCGACGACCTTCGCCGGCGCTTTGGCCAGGAACTGCTCGTTGCTCAACTGACGCTGGCCGTTGCCGATTTCTTTCTCAATCTGTTCCAGTTCTTTCTTCAACCGCTCGCGCTCGGCAGCCAACGTCAATCTTCTTTTCGTAAACAACGTGGACATCGAATCGTGCAGTAGAGCGAGCGCCAGACAACTTCGACAGCGAATTCTCTACGAACGACATGCTCTCGACATTGGCCAGACGCTCGATCGCATCACGGTTTCCCTCAAAAAGCGCCCTGATATCCGGCCTCCGAAGTGAAGACCTGAATCGGCACTTTCTGTTTTTGCTCGACTTTCAACTCGGCCCGGAGATTTCGTACCGCGACGATCAGATCCTGCAGGATCGCCATCTTCGTCTCAGCCGCCAGATCGAACTGCTTTTCATCCGCCTGCGGATAGGCAGCCAGAGCAATTGATTTTAACGGCGGCTTGCCATCGTAGATGGCCTGCCAGATTTCTTCCGTAATGAAGGGCATCACCGGGTGCAGAAGTCTCAAGCGAAGCCTCAAACAGATCCAGCAGGTTACGACACGCAACCCTGGCTGACTCTTTGCCTGCGGAACCTTCCGCATTGAGCCGTCCCTTGGTCAGCTCAATGTACCAGTCGCAGAAATCTCCCCAGAAGAAATCGTAAATCCGGTTAGCCGCCTCGTGGAAGCGAAAGGCTCCAAGCGCGTCGTTCACGTCCTTCGTAACGCGATTGAAGCGCGAACGAATCCAGACATCCTCCAGCAGGTCCGATTGAACAGAAGCTGTACCAGGTCGGAGGTCTGGCTCCACGCGATCCACATTCATGAACATGAAGCGCGCCGCATTCCAAATCTTATTGGCAAATGCGCGATAGCCATCAGTACGGCTTTCGCTGAACGCGATGTCCGTGCCCGGGGCCGCCATGGCCGCCAGGGTGAAGCGCGTGGCGTCGGTACCAAAGCGCTGAATGATGTCCAGCGGATCGATTACGTTGCCCTTCGTCTTCGACATCTTCTGCCGGTCGGCATCGCGCACCAGCGCGTGGATGTAAACCTGGCGGAAGGGCAACGCTGTCGTCTTTCTTGTCCGCCCAGCCACTGGCTTTCTTCAAAACCGGATCCTGCTGATGGCCCTGCATGAAGTGGCAGCCGAACATGATCATGCGCGCCACCCAGAAGAACAAAATCTCGTAGGCGGTGATCAACAGCGTGGTGGGATAGAAAACTTCCTGATCGCGCGTCTTCTCCGGCCATCCCAGAGTGGTGAAGGGCAGCAGCCCGGATGAAAACCAGGTATCGAGGACATCGGTGTCCTGCTTGAGTTCCGAGTCTCCGCACTTCGAACACTTCGCCGGAGTTTCGCGGGCAACAATAATTTCTCCACACTTGCAATGCCACGCCGGAATGCGATGTCCCCACCACAACTGCCGCGAAATGCACCAGTCGTGGATGTTATGCATCCAGTTCAGATAAATCGTCTTGTAGTTTTCCGGAACGATGGTGATTTCACCGTTCTCCACCACTTCCGCCGCACGATCAGCCAGCGGCTTGATCTTGATGAACCACTGGGTGGAAAGCCGCGGTTCAACCACGGTTCCGCAGCGGTCACACTTGCCCGAGGGCGATGGTGTAGTCCTTCTCGCCTACCAGAAAACTCCCTTTGCGCAAATCTTCAAGGACGCGTTCGCGGGCAGCGAACCGGCTCAGGCCTGCGTAAGGGCCGGCATTCCGGTTCATGTGCGCGTGCTCGTCCATCACGTCGATCTGCGGCAGGTTGTGCCGCAGGCCTGCCTGAAAGTCGTTGGGATCGTGCGCAGGCGTCACTTTCACCGCGCCAGTGCCGAATTCGGGATTCGCCAACTCGTCGGTGATGATGGGGATCTCCCGATTCATCAGCGGAAGCAAGCACGTTCTTCCCGTGAAGATGTTTGTAGCGGTCGTCCTTTTCGTTTACCGCGATCGCTGTGTCGCCAAGCATGGTCTCGGGACGAGTGGTGGCGACGGTAATGAACTCCTTCGTTCCAACCACCGGATAGCGAATCTCGAACAGTTTTCCCTGGACTTCTTCGTGCTTGACCTCGAGATCCGAGATCGCGGTCCCGCATCGCGGACACCAGTTGACGATGTACTTGCCGCGATAAATCAATCCTTCTTCATATAGACGAACGAAAACCTCGCGCACCGCGTGAGAAAGGTTTTCGTCCATGGTGAAATATTCGCGGTCCCAGTCAACCGACGCTCCCAGCCGCTTCATCTGGTCGAGAATGGCGCCGCCGTAGTGGCGCTTCCATTCCCACACGCGCTCGATAAAGGCCTCGCGGCCCATGTCACGGCGATTCTTGCCTTCACTGGCAAGCTGGCGCTCCACCATCATCTGCGTGGCGATGCCGGCGTGGTCGGTGCCCGGCAGCCAAAGCGTCAGAAATCCGCGCATGCGGTGCCAGCGCACGATGATGTCCATCTGCGTCTGGTTAAGCATGTGGCCCATGTGCAGACGCCCGGTGACGTTAGGAGGCGGAAGCAGCAGAGTGAAGACCGGCCGCTTCTCGCCCGCAGGCGGCGTCGGCGCAGAGAAGAGCTTCTCTTCGATCCAATAGTCTGCCCAGCGCGTTTCAATCGCACCCGGCTCGTAGGATTTGGGCAGATCGTGGGGCATGGGGATATAGCTGTCAGCTGCCAGCTCTCAGCCGTCAGCATTCAGCCCGCAACGGGTGCAGTCCCCGTTAGCCTGATCCCATCACAATTGGTCAGGAGCTGAATGCTGAGTGCTGAAGGCTGATAGCTGGTGACTTTGATATTACAGTCCGGAGAAAACGGGGGTCAAACGACGGTGGGGGTAGTGTACGGCGACGGCAAAATGCTCCCTCCTTCCGATTCCTAGTCGGTCGGTGCCGGGTCAATGAGTTTAATCGCCATCTGATTGCGACAGTTAACTTCCGGGTTGCCCGTCAACCACCCGGAACCATGGCGAACTGACTGGGCAGACAGGGACGAGAAGCCAACTTTTCGTAAGAAAATACTCAACACTTGACGAGTGACTCGGCGATTTGTCGCCAATCGAGACTTTGAGCAGGAATAGCCGTTCGACCACTCTCTTGGCAAGGAAATCGAAATGATTGTGCGATGGTTCATAGGAATGATGACCATGCCTTCATTCAAGCGGACACTGTATACGCCGTAGACTTCTTATGGTATACAGTGTAGACATGACAGCAACAACGGCACAGAAGATCGCAGGCGTGGCACGCAGGCTGCTGGATAAAGAAGGAGCGGAGGGCGTGACCATGCGGAGAGTGGCAACCGCCGTTGGCATTACCCCCATGGCGGTCTACCGGCACTATCCGAATCGCAACGGGTTGCTGAATGCGCTTGCGGATGCAGGGTTCGTGGAGCTGACGGCGAAGCTTGCGGGCCTGCGACTGACGGGCGGGATCGATCGCCAGCTATTGAAGATACTCGATGTCTTCGTCGACCATGCCTTCGACAATCCGCGACTGTTTGAGCTGATGTTTCTTAAGAAACGCGAGGGCGCGCGGCAGTATCCGGAGGACTTCAAGGCGAGGCGGTCGCCGACGGCGAACGTTTCGGCCGATGTGATTGCACGTGCGATGGAGACGGGTCACCTGCGCAAGGATGATGTGTGGGAGATCGTCTTCGAGACGGGCGCGTTGATGCAGGGTCTCATCATGCTTTACCTGGGGGGACGCATGGCGGTGTCGCCTTCGGAGTTTCGCGCCTTCTGCCATAGGTCATTTGGGAGGTATTTGAATGGTATCCACACTTAGTTTCCGACGGGTGATGCACACATTGCTCGCAACCGTCGCGACTGCTGCGATGTTTTACTTCGGTAATGGTCTCGAGCCGTGGTGGCCGCTAATGTGGTTTGCGCCGCTGCCGGTACTGCTGTTTGCGTTGCGCGCTAAATGGTGGACGGCGGCGGTGATGGCAGTGGCCGTGATGATGCTCGGCAATCTAAACATGTGGAGTTACTTCACGAAGACGCTGCGGATGCCGGGGTCTGCGTGGGTGATCATCTTCTTAGCTGCTGGTGTCGTCTTTGCAGCGGGAGTGCTGCTGTTTCGCATGCTGGTCTTGCGTGGCGCGGTGTGGAGCGGGGTTCTCGCTTTGCCGGCGGTCTGGGTAGCGAGCGAGTACGTGCGGAATATAACGTCGCCACATGGGTCGGCTGGAAGTCTTGCGTATTCGCAGCTGAAGTTTCTCCCGTTTTTGCAGCTGGCTTCGATCACGGGGCCATGGGGGATGACCTTTGTGTTGCTGCTGTTTCCCGCTGCGATTGCGATTGGGCTGCACATCAGACAGAACTCATGGAAGCGCGCGTTGCAGGTTGCTGGCGCGGGAGTTGGCGTGGTGGCGGCTGTGCTGCTGTTTGGCGCGGTGCGGCTGTCACTCCCGCAGAAGCAGATGGTAAAGGTCGGGCTGATCACCTCAGACGAGAAGCCCAATGATACGGTTACTGATCCAGGTGTCGAGACTGAGCGGCTGTTTCGTGACTATGCACGCGAAGCGGAGAGGCTCGCGACCGATGGGGCTCAGGCGATTGTGATGCCCGAGAAGCTAGGGGTAACGCTCGAAGGCAAGGCCGCGGCGACGGATGTGGTGATGCAGTCAGTTGCGGCCGAAAAGTTAGCGACGATAGTGGCGGGCGTGGTGCATGTGGCCGCTCCGCTGAAGTACAACGCGGCCCGGATTTATGTTCCGGGCTCAGTCGTGCAGCGTTACGACAAGGAGCACATGCTGCCGCCGTTCGAGTCGAACCTGAAGCCGGGAACGACGCTGACGGTGCTGCCGCGACCGCAGCAGAAGTGGGGCGTGGCGATCTGCAAAGACATGGACTTCGCGTCGCCTGCACGTCTCTATGGCAAGGCCGGTGTAGGGCTAATGCTGGTTCCGGGGTGGGACTTCGTAGTGGATGGAAGCTGGCACGGGCATATCGCGGTGATGCGTGGCGTGGAAGACGGCTTCAGCGTCGCGCGTGCGGCAAAGAACGGCTTTCTGACGGTAAGCGACAACCGGGGCCGTATTGTGGGTGAGGTGAGCAGCAGCTCGGCTCCGTTTGCGACGCTGCTCGTGAATGTGCCGACGGCGCACGGTTGGACGGTGTATCAGTTGCTGGGCGACTGGTTTGCGGGGGTTGCGATTGCGCTGCTGGTGTTTGCCATGATGCAGATGGTACGGCTTCGCGGCCATGCCCACGTCCGAGATTCGGAGTTTGTAGGAAGGCTTTTGACAACCACTTCAAGGCCGGACACGGCCGAACGTTTGCGCGTCCGCGAGGCTACCCATGAAGTGTCAGCCCTTCTGAAATCGGTTGACGTTGATCAGCTGCTCGATCCGGAGACCTGGCCCACGCTAGGTTTCTTTGCTTTGATCCAGCCCGACGGGGACACCCTACCGGTTCGCACTGTGTATGGAGAGAAGAGATTGAGCGGTGATACGAACATCGGATTAAATCCGCTTAACTCAGCCGAACTAATCTGGTTCGCAGGGCCGGACATTGTTGGATCGTTGTTGCACACGGGTAAGCGTCCGAAGATCCTCCGTGCGATTCGATTCGAGGCCGTCGGCGTTCAGAAAGGATTGACCCCGGTAAAACTCGGCAAGGGCTCGATCAATCCCGCTAAAGACGATTTCTTTCGCAAGGTGGTCAAGGAACGCAAGGGAAAGAAGAAGTCCGATCCGCTCCATTATTTTCTGAAGATTCTTGCAAAGCCGGTTGTTACGGAATCTATGCCGAGGTCAATCGGTACCAGACCGGCAAAAATGACGCGAAACAGGTCGGGATCTTCTCCGGCGAACAGAAAAGATCTGAGCGAGCGACTATCATGGAGCGACCTGGGCCATTTTATTTTCCACCCGTATCAGCTCTCATCACGTCCGGCGGTCGCCTTCTCTTGTCGATATTGGAGAAATTGGTCACTGATGCCGGTGGAACTTATCTGATGTGCGATACGGAGTCCAATGGCTGCAGTTTCCTCAGAACACGGTGGATTAGTGACGTGCAATGGCGGGCCCCACAGGATGCCGGACGGCACCGATGCGATCAAGGCCCTCTCGTGGAGAGAAACGCACGAGATTGTGGACAAGTTCAAGTCGTTGAATCCATACAACAAGAAAGTCGTGCCGGGTTCGGTCCTGAACATCGTCGAAGAGATCAATTACGACTCGACCGGCAAGCAACGGCAGCTTTATGGCTATGGCATCTCCGCCAAGCGATATTCCGTGCACAAATTTGACGGCTCAAGAGTCGAAATTGTCAAAGCTAGCGAGCACGGATTGGGGCTGACACCAGCCACGTGCTGGCGGCACAACGTTCTCAAGGCGCTCAATTGCTCGATCCAACACCCTGACGCACGCCCTCATCCGCACCGCCGATAACTATATTTTTCGTTTAGTTAATGGGGTTTACTATCTCGTTAATGCATATCCCATCCCGCTATGTTCTCACCCCGTCAAAGGACGGTGGGGGTGGCGTATGCGGACGGCAAAATGCTCCCTTCTCGCCATACGCTGGCTGGAGAGGTCTTTGTCGGATCCATGCTCACCATGGCCGCGGGGGTGCGACATACCTTGGCGAATGTAAGGCATCCACCAAGTAACATCCGCAACTCGCGGACGGTGGATAAGGTACATTTGGCAGAGATATTATTGCTTCCGAACATGAAAATATACAATCTCACCGGATATCTGATCATTTTTTCCTACATGCTGGCTTGTATGTATTTCGCCCCGGCTCATTTGGGACCTTGGACTGGAATATTGATAGGCGCAGTTTATTTCATCTTTTGTTGGTTCCTTGGCGGGTTGTATCTGGCCGATGTTCTTCATTTGGGGATCGCTCATCGCTCACTCGACTATAAGGAATGGTTCATAAAAATCGTCACTGTTGTGAACAACGTCTTCGGGCTTTATGTAGATCCGATCGCCTGGGTAAATCGCCATCGATTGCATCACAAACATTCAGACCATCCCGGGGATCCCAATAAGGTTTCTGGCGATGGTTTTTGGCGAACCTTCTATCTCTGTGTCATGCCGTATCGATGCAATGACAATCTGGCTGGCGACGAGATCTTGAGGTCTCGAACTTTCCGGATCGTTGCGAATCCGGTTTTTGCCATACTTGCACAAGCCTCTAGTTTTTATGTGTTCTGGAAGTTGGTTGGAGACCTGAAGTTTGTGCTGGCGATGTGGATCGGCATCCGAATCTTTGCGCAGTGGGTGAATATGGTTCAAAACTATTGGACCCACACCCGAACATTTGGATATCGACGGTACGACGACGAAGACGACAACGCCATGAACATTGGCGAGTGGCTACCGGTAACGGCCACATTTAGCGCCTGTTTCCAAAATAATCACCACCACTATCCGGGTCTTTTGCGGCTGAGCCACGACAAGTCTGAGTACGACTTTGGATTTGTAACCGTGAAAGTTATGAAATATTTTGGCTTGGTGAAGGCATCGAGAACGGGCGCAGAGGTACCCAAGGACGTTCCCCTGGGCGCGCTGGAATTTTAGGGCGTGCTTTTTCTTTTTGTAAATGGTTCGATCGTTTGCCCAAAAAAGCCAGGCGCAATTTCTTCGCCGTCCAGACCGTAACGCTCCGGCCACTCGTCAGGATAGTAGTAAGTCCCAAAACATCTATCGATCCACGGAAAGTGGATGGCAAAGTTCTTGTCGATGCCCTCTTTCTGAGAGGTATGGTGCCAGTGATGATATCTGGGCATAACCAAATATTTTTCGAGCCATTTGGCACTGGGACCGAAATTGCAGTGAGTCCAGGTAGCGTGAAGGGTGACAAAAATCAGATACGCCAGAATGATCGATTGCGAAAATCCGAGCATGAGAGGAGCAAGGATAAACCCCCGTACCAGGGTGTCGTCCACAAAGTGGGAGCGTGAGCCCGCGATCCAATCAAGCGCTTTTGAAGAATGGTGAACGGCATGAAAACGCCAGAGAAAAGGCACTTTATGTAGAGCCAAATGAATAAAGTATTCAGCAAGATCCGCAACTATAACCGCCAAGAAAAATTGCACAAGCCAGGGCATTCGAGCGATAAATTGCTGGAGAACCGGAACACCCAGGTATTTAACCGCCTGAGTAGCGGGCAACAAAACCAGGAAAGATAAAACTTGCAGAGGGAGATGAGTGGACATGAAATAAACCACGTCCAAACTCCACTCGTTCCGAAATGTTCCTTGTTTTGGATACTGCGGCCAGAGCCTTTCGAGTGGCACGTAGATGAGTGCCATCAAAAACATATCAAGCAAAAACCAGTCCAGGCCGATTGCCGGCCCATCGTGCAAAGTGTTGTTAATCTGCACGCTTGATCCGCCTAAAGCTGTTGCCGCAATGGCAAGCAACATTCCAGTCAACGCTAAAAGTTTTTTCTTGCGCCTAAACGAAGAGATAATTCCGAATAAAATTGCCCCCGCTATGAGGACTTGGATCAAAATACGCATGGCCTGCATCGGATAATGCGGACGCAGTTCAGGAGAGCTTAGTAACTGAGGAAAATGCAGGCACAAAACTCCGCCGAATGAAAGAAATCCCAAAAACGCCGACAATATCCCGCTCCACCAACCGGTTCCAAAGCCGGTAGACTCGGCATCACCAAAGAATTGATTGATCCTGTGCTCGATCACGATGGTTCCAGTTTAGGTTCGTCGACTCATGCAAGCTATTAGAAAGATAGCGACATCACGCGTTCGCTGAAAAGAAGTACGAGCCATTCAGCGCGCCAGGTGCCTCATCCTTCGCGTTTTTGCGAAGGGTGGAAGCCCGCCACGTTCTCCACCGCCAAACGAAGGGCAGCAGCACGCGGGGTTTACCTCTTCTTCTTTTTCTCTTTGTCTTTCTTTTCCTTATCCGAATTCATCTTCTTGGCGATCTCTGCCACCAGCTTCGGACGCAGTTCGGCCAACATGTTATCGACGATGCTGGCGATTGCGGTGGATTCTTCGGGTGCGTCAGTCTCGGGTGCGTCAGTCTCGACTTCTTCGACTTCCGCTGCTGGCGCGGCAACCGCTTCGGTTGACGCAGCTGTCGGCGGCGCGGCCTGCTCCGGTTTGGGCTTTGGTTCGGCAGAAACCTCTGCCGGCAGGGCGGATGGCTTCGGCCCACTGAAGGATTCCCGAATCTGTTTCCAGTTCTGCCATGCGGCTGCCAACTCCGCTTCACGTTGCGGGGTGCTTCCCACCTGAGCGACCGCGCTATTTTCCGGGACCGCAGATGGAGAGGACACAGCCTCAACAGGCGCCACTTGCTCTGAACTGACATTCGGCAGGCCCGATGCAGATGCTGCTAAACCAGATCCCTGCAACCCGGCACCCGCCGACGCTGCGGCCGCATACGCGGATGCTTCGGCGGCGACAGGCGGCTGATCGTGGGTTGCGAAAGCCTCGCCATTTGTCGATTCACGGACTGTGATTACTGCTTCTCCTGCGGCAGATTCGCTCGTTCCGGATTCTGCAACGCTGGTCTCGGCGGCGATGGCGGGAGAAATTGATTCCGGGGCAGCAGCAACTTCGGTTGCGATTACTTCAGCAGCGATCGCGTCAGTGACAACCGGTTGTTCGAGCTCGGCCACCCCAACTGCGCCTTCACTTGCGGCTGCCGCGGCGGCGAGGTTCGCCGCTTCCGCGGAGGCACGCGCCACGAGAACCTGATCCATCTCCTGGTCCAGCGCGAGTTTCGCCTCGTCCGCTCCGACTTCAACCGGCTCGGCAATCCAGCGCGGGCCGCTGACTATCTCGGACGCAAGTGCGTTCCCATTAGAACCGTTCGACGCGGAATGAAAGCTATCGCCATGACCGTTGCTTGGCGCAAGAGAAGCGATCGCCGCCAGCACCTCGGCATCCCCGGCTACGGATGGGGTTGAATGCGAAGCGTGCACTTCGGAAACCACTTCGGCGCTTGCGGCAATCGCCGGCGCTTCTGTGCTCGCGGGCTGCTGCTCCAGCGTCGGTATTTCCTGAACCGGTTGATCTTGCGCCACAGCTGTTTCCCTGCCAGCAACAGCTTCCGGAACTGCCTCGACAGACTCGCTCGCCCGGGCGTTACGACCCGCTTCGATTTGGCTGGCCTCCGGCTGACTGAACTCAGGCGCCGTCGGCTGAATCTCGGTCGATGTCTCAGCCACCGATACTCCAGCCGCTACGAAGTGGGCCTCGGGCGACACAGTCTCGTGCACTACAGCGTCCGGAATCGTGTTCTCGACGGTCGTTGTTTCTTCAAGCTTGATCTCGACAGGCGCCGTCTTGGCAGTCGCTGTCTCGGCAACCATGGGCTCAACAATCGCGGACGGCTGTTCCGTCTGGCCTCCAAAGACCAGCGCTGCCGCCGTGATCGCGGCGATTTCTTCCGGCGTGATGTCCGCTGGCAGGCCCGTAGGAATCGGGCGTTCGAATCCGTGAGACTCCATTGGCTTTGCAGCTTCGACCGGTTCTCGGTCGCGCGATGCCGAAGCACCTATCTCTGGACCAACCGCTGGAGCCGGGATCTCGGGCACTTCCTCTGCGACTGGGGGCTTGGCGTGCGGAACAGGAATAGTCAGCCGGTTTTTCCAGCCGGTTTCTTTGTCGCCGAAGCGGTCTCCCTTATCGGACTGCTCCACCGCCGCCAGCGCTTTAGCGAAGCGTCCGGATTTCTGCGGCTGTGGCTGAGCGACTATCTTGTCTTCGAGCCTGGTAAGAACAGTTAGGAGTTCGGTGGCTTCGAATGGCTTGATGATGAAGCTGTCCGCGCCTACCCGGCGCGCTTCTTCCGCTTTGAACGGTTCCAGTTTGCCAACGGTCAGCAGCACTGGAATTTGTTTTGTCTCGGGATTCTCTTTGACTCGCTGACAAACTTCCAGGCCGCCGTAGCCCGGCATGTAGACGTCGAGCACGATCAGGTCGGGCTTGTTTTCGGCGATTTTCTTGAGGGCCGCGGAGCCGTTATTGACAGTAACTACTTCGTAACCTGCATCGGTGAGGATACGCCTCCCCATGTTCTGGGCAGTCACGCTGTCGTCGGCAAGCAGAATTCTTCGCGCCAAGGGTTATCCTTTGGTGAGGGGGAGACAGCCTGAAAGTAACTGGTAGCAGACCGTAAGTCAATGAGAAGAATACAGTAAACACGTTACCACCGGTCAGAGACGAGTGGGGGATAACGGCCCCTGGCTTGCATTAAAGACCCTCTCTCGTTCATACCCATCGAGGGCTCAGGGAGTCACAGTCTCAGAATGGGACAACCTTCCGCAGCCCCTTCTTTTTCTTGTGCTTGCTGGAAGACATGGCGGCTTCGATGTCCTTGTCATCGGCCGTGGCGGTTCCTGCCTTAGGGTCCGCGGCGGCTGCCTGACCGTTCGCTCCGGGCTCGATCTCGTTGACCTGGGTTGGAGCCGGTGCAGTCTGGGCGGCATCGACGTTGGGCTTCAGTTCGTTGGGATCGGCGGCCACGTTCGGCTTCAGTTCGTTTGGATCTTCGGCGGGAGGAGGAGGCGCAGCGCCCAATCCTGTAGCACCCAGACCCGCTGCACCCAGACCCGTCGCGTCTGCCCCTGGGGCCGTCGCGCCGGGATTCGTCCCAATAATTTCTACGCCTGCGGCGGCCGAACCTGCGGGACCTGCTCCCGACGGCTGGTCGGAACGCGGAGCCGGCTGGTCGGGAGCCAACGCTCCCTTTTCTCCGGCTTCGACTGATACAGGGTTCTTGTCAGCGCCGTTCCCCATCATGGCCTTGGTAGCGTCCTGCAACACCGATGTGGCACTCACTACCTGCGGATCCACCAGCGTGGGTTCGCCAATTCTTGAAGCCTGAGCCACATCCGGATGCTTCTGGAAATTCCGCATCAATTTCGAAACCGTGCTGCTTTCCCGGCGGCTGTCTTCTTCGGCCTTGTTCAGTGCCAGCGCTGCCTTGGTGGGTTTGGGAACGGGTTGGTGCAAAGCCTCCAGCCGCGCCTTGGCATCTTCGGTGCGCTCCATCAGGGGATATCGGGTCAAGATACGGGAGTAAGCATCGGCCGCGTTCCTGGTGAATTCCTCGATCATGCGAGCTTTCGCAATCTCATTTGCCCGGCGCGACCGGACCAGCGCGATTTCACCTTCGTAGGACTGGCCCAGCAGGTACAAGGCTTCGTCCGCGTGGCTGTACAGGGGATATTTGTCCATCAGCGATCGTAACCGAGCGATGGAAGCGGGATAGGACTGCCGCAAATAATAGAACCGTCCCACCCGGAATTCGCGTTCAGCGATCACTTCCTGTACTTCCAGCAGGCGTTGCTTGCCTTCCGCCACGACCTTCTTGTTGTCGGGATACTGCAGAACGAGCTGCCGGTATTCCTCTTCGGCGCGCATGGCATGGGTGTAATCGCGGTCCGGCTTTTCCATCTGCTGATAATGGATGTTGGCAATTTTCAGCTGGGCTTCCGCCGCTTCCAGCATATTGGGGAAGAAGGTTTCGAAATCCTTGTATTCAATTTCCGCTTGCGCAAGAGCGGTGCCGCCACCCTCGGCGTACCAGGAATCGGCTACGGCCAGTTTGGCGCGGGCGATGAACTCAGAATCCGGATAGGTGTTGATCAGGGTCTGCAGGGTGATGCGCGCCACGTCGAAGCGGTTATGCTTCATGGCATCCATGGCGCGGTCGAACAGCACTTTGTCTGGCTGCTTGGAGCCGACGTTCGCCAGCGGATTATTGACTTTCTTATTGGTGCAGGCGACGCTAAAAACCAGTGCGCCCATCAGGACTATGACCGGAATACGACTTGACATTAGAAACCTCTGAACAGTCGGCAGTCGTCGGTCTTCAGTCTTCAGCAGAATCTGGCTTTCCTGACGACTGACGATTGACGACTGATTTCTAGACCTTCTGCAGCGTCGCTTCCACCGCAGTTTTTAACAGCTTTTCTGCATTTACCTTTGGATCGCCCTTACCGAACACGGCGTTGCCTGCGACTAAAACTTCAGCCCCCGCCCGAACCACTTCGGCAACGGTCGTAAGATCAATCCCACCATCAACTTCAATACGATAGCCGCACCCGCCTTGCATTCTGAGGTCAACCAGGCGGCGGAGCTTATGTAGCGCCGCCGGGATAAATTTCTGGGCCCCAAAGCCGGGGTTCACCGACATCACAAGTATATAGTCCGCGACGTCGAGCACCTCGCTGAGCGTTTCCACGGGCGTTGCAGGATTGATCACTACCCCAGCCAGGCAATCGTGACTTTTGATCAGATGCAAGGTCCGGTTCAAGTGCACGCAGGCTTCCTGGTGGACTGATATCCAGTTAGCCCCTGCCGCCGCAAACTCGGGGATGAACAGATCCGGGTTCTCGATCATCAGGTGGCAATCAAGAGGCAAATCGGTCGCCTTGCGCAGAGACCTCACCAGGGGAGGGCCCATGGTGAGATTCGGCACAAAATGGCCGTCCATGATGTCCACGTGGACGACTGTGGCCCCGCCTGCTGTGGCGGCGCGGACCTGGTCCGCCAGGTGGGCGAAATCGGCCGCCAGAATCGAGGATGCGAGTTCAATCAACCTGGGCCTCGCGGGAACTAATTCGTAAGCAAATTCTAACACGCAACCCCCGGGCCTACGGACGTAACTCACCACCAGAATCCGCGATCTTCCAGGGTGCAAAGGCTCTTGCGGGAAGCCGAGGCGGCGGGTGGCGGAGCGCACTCGGCAAAAACCTCGTAGAGCCGATTAGATGGATTTGGAATGATGCCTGCGAACCCAGTTCTGCTTGCCTCCTGCGACTACCGATTGTCGCCATGACTGCGAGCGCCATGCGGGCGTTAAACCGACCCCGCCTGCACCACTCTCCCGGAAATAATCTCAGCGTAACCTTTTCGACCTCCGGAAGTTTATATAGTTAGAGGCACGATGGCCGTCAGGCGACCAGCGAAAGGCTCCCGGGACGACGCGTCCGGTTTACCGGGAGACGACCGCCTGCTGGTCGAAGCCGCGAAGAAAGACCCGAGCCGTTTCGCCGAACTTTACGAGCTAAACTTCGACCGGGTGTATGCCTACATTGCGCGCCGCGTCGGCGATCGCGATGTGGCTCAAGACCTGACCTCCGACGTTTTTCACAAAGCGCTGGCCAGCATCGGCAGTTTCGAGTGGCGCGGCGTGCCTTTCGCCGGGTGGCTGCTGCGGATTGCCGCCAACATGATTGTCGATCGCTCAAAACGTTCCGGCCGAGAAGTTTCCGGGCAGGATGATCTTCCGGATCTTCCTGACTCAGGTGCTCAGCCCAAAATTGAAGAGAAGATTGAAGAGATCGATCAGCACGCGCGGCTCTTTCGCCTGGTGGACCAGCTTCCGCCGGACCAGCGCCGGGTCATCGGAATGCGTTTTGCTGAAGAGAAAAGCATTCGTGAGATTGCACAAGAACTTGGCCGCAGCGAGGGCGCGGTAAAGCAATTACAGTTCCGTGCCCTGCAGAACCTGCGCGACCGGATGGAGGGTGCCAATGCCTAAGCGCTCTCTCCCCAACCGCTTCCTGATCGAGCAACTCGACCAGGCAGTCAGCCAGCTGCTGACCACTCCGGTTGTAACTGTTCAGGCCGCGGACCCGGAACTCATGCCGTTACTGAACGTCGCCGCCCGGTTACGCGGCCTTCCGCGCGAGGGGTTTAAAACGCGCCTCAGGTCTGATCTGGAAAGGAGAGCGTCCATGGCAACCGTCGCCGAGCACGTAGCCGCTATTCGACCCGCTGCTGTACCTTACTTAACCGTTAAAAACGCCGCGCACGCCATCGAGTTCTATAAGAAAGCATTTGGAGCGCTGGAGACATTCCGACTGGCAGAGCCCAGTGGAAAAATTGGGCATGCCCAAATTACGATTGGCGGCTCTACCATCATGCTGGCCGACGAATACCCCGACTATGACGCCTTCAGCCCGTCGACGCTGGGCGGTTCACCGGTGAAGATGCACCTCCTGGTCGACGACGTCGACGCATTCGCTGAACGGGCGGTGGCTGCCGGGGCGAAAATCATTCGCCCAGTCGAAGATCAGTTCTACGGCGACCGCTCCGGGCAACTACGCGATCCGTTTGGATACACCTGGACCGTTGCCTCGCACCAGCAGATCTTGTCCCACGAGGAAATCCAGAGACGCTTTACCGAAATGTCGACTCCACAACCGAAGAAGAAGCCGGCGGTCAATCCGATTCCCGAAGGCTACACCACCCTCACCACCTACCTTGTGGCACAGGATGCGGACGCTTTAATCGATTTTATTAAGAAGACGTTCGATGGCGAGGAACTCTTCCGCAGCGGGCCCGGCTCCGAGGGCGGACTGCACGCCGAGGTACGCATCGGAGATTCCATGTTGATGGTCGGAGGCGGCGCCGCGGGAATGAGCTGGCGCGGTACCCCTATGCCCAGCGCATTTCATATCTACGTTCCCAATTGCGATGCGACTTACGCCCGCGCTCTTGCTGCGGGGGCAACCTCCGTCCACGCACCGATCGATCAGGTATACGGAGAGCGTTCAGCGACGGTGAAAGACGCTGCAGGGAACTCGTGGTACATCGCCACCTTCAAGGGCGAGAGCTATCGGTGGGAAGGGGCGCCCACGCTGCAACCGTATCTGCATCCGCTGCGCGCCGAGCCGGTAATTAACTTTGTGAAGCGCGCTTTTGGGGCCGAGGAACTCGGCCGCTACACCAGTCCCGATGGCGTGATCCATCACACCACGATCAAGATCGGCAACGCCCACATGGAAATGGGCGAGGCCCAGGGTCCATACCAGCCCATGCCGACGATGTTCTATCTCTATGTGGAAGACTGCGACGCGTTGTACAAGCGTGCACTCGCAGCCGGAGCCACATCGATCTCCGAACCTCAGGATCAACCGTATGGCGATCGCAGCGGAGGCGTAACCGATCCGTTCGGAAATAAGTGGTACATCGCCACGCACGTGAAACATATGTAGGCGCGAGCGTCCTCGCTCGCGCCCACATCAGCTATTGCGGCAGCTTTGCGTACTCTGTCCTGGCATCTTTCAGGATGGGGACGTCGGGGTCGGCATCTTTCCACAACGCGAAGAAATCCTGATAGGCGGTGCGGGCGCCGGCATTGTCTCCCGTGAGCACACGAGCGCGCCCTAACCCCACATGGGCCAGCGAGCACTCGGGCGCGGCCAGGCAAATCCCGCGATGGTCCAGAATTTTCTGGAACTCGGCCGCCGCTTCCGAACCCTGTCGGGCTTTCAGGTAGGCCTGTCCGCGAATGTAGTTTGGCAACACACGCGCCACTCCACCAAATTCATACGGGGATGCCGCCTGCAGCAACTCTATGGCTTTAGAGGGATTGCCACGCGCGATTTCAATCTGTGCCCGGATGGTCGGCAGGAAAATAAGATTCACAAAAGTGTGGAGCGGGTATAGTCTGGCGACCTCATCCGCAATTGCATTTGCTTTCGCCGTATCACCCGCCAACGCCAGCGCCGACGCAGCAAGGAGCATGGTAGGCCGGTTTCGACTCACCGCCAGAGCCGCCGCCGCTCCCTCCCGCGCCTGCGTGGCATTTCCCACCAGGGCTTCATCTTCCGCGTGAATGGCGGTGATCCGGGCCGTGATTTCATCAAACTTTCCCCGGCGCGCAAGCTCGGCTGCCTTGACGAAGTTTTCTCTGGCGGCCTGTAGTTTTCCCCGCGATGCGGCAGCCTCCGCTACCACTTGCAGGAAGTCAAATTCGTCCGATTTGCCCTTCGCCCAGTCCACCTGGCGCTGCATGGCAGCCGTGTCGCCTTCGAGAAATGCGAGGATGTACAAGTCGCCATGGTCGGAAGCCGTGTCCATGTTGGCGGCCACCTGCTTTTCCCGCACCGCCTTGGCTTCCGCAAAGCGGTTCATTCCCAGATAGTCTGCCCCGATGTTCTGGTACCCGAGAGCCTCATTGGGGGAGAGGCGAACCGTTTCCTGTGCTTCGGCTAAGGCCTGATCGTACTTCCCCATGGTCGCGTAACTGGCGGAGAGATTGTTGGGCGGGATCGAGTCTCGGGGATAGGTGCGCTTCCACAACTGATAGGCCTCAATTGCCTTATCTGTTTCCCCGGTGACGATGTCGTAATAGTGCGTGGAGATATAAAGCTTCTCCACTTCGCTGGTGCGGTCCCGCCGTTCGAATGCTTGCTTCGTATTGTCGATCGCTGGTCCAATCTGTCCGGTATTGGCATAGGCCTGTCCCAAACGCGCATAAGCGATGGCAAAATTGGGATCCAGTTCGATGGCATGTTTGTAGAAGGTAATCGCGGAAAACTCGTCACCTTTCGCGCGCTCAGTCTCGCCCAGACTGAAGGCCTTGAGCGCCTCCAGCGAGGCAGTGGTGGCTTCCTCGACTGGCGCGTCGAATTTCTGGACGGAAGCCAGCGACTCGCCCAGTTTGCCGCGCAGACTTGAAGCTGCCTTTCCTACCGCTCCCAGCACTTGTTCTTTCTTGTCCGCCTGGACTTGTTCGCGCGCCAGGCTGTCGCCGGTCTGGCAGTTCACCGCATTCACGTCGACCACATACTGGGTCCCGATCGTGCTGATGGCTCCGTTCAGCACGGCCTTGATCCCTTCCCGCTGGCAGACATTGCGCGCCAGGTCGGGCGTGAGCCTTTCATCCGGCGAGCGGCCCATGAACTTCAGCGTGTCCCGTACCCGCTCCTGGGGAAACACGTTCAGATAAGGAGATTGCTCTAACTGGACCGCCAGAGCCTGCTTCAGCGTGCCGTCGAAAACAGCATCGCCCGTGGTGTTGACGAAATCGGTGAGCAGGATGGAATCCTTTTCGGTCAGCGACCGCGAACTTTTCCGATAGAAAAATCCAGCAACGATCGCGGCCAGAATTACGACGGCCGCAGTCGCGAGGTACCAGCGCTTTCGTCCGCCCCGCGCCACAACCACGGGTACCGACGCTGGGGTGACCGAACCTGGACCAGATATGGCCAAGGCCGGTTGCACTGCCGAGGCAAAAGGCACCGTCGCAGATGAACCAGACGAAACTGGCGTGTTCGGAAGTTCGGCTACGCTTGCGGACGAACTCTTGCCCGAGTCAATTTCCCGCTTCAAACGCTTCAGGTCACCGCGCAGCTCCGACGCAACCTGGTAGCGCAGGTCACGGTCCTTTTCCAGAGCTTTGTTGATGATGCGTTCGAGTTCCGCGGGCAGATTCGGATTCAGCCGCACCGGTGCGGTGGGCGCCCGGTTCAGAATGGCATCAAAAATCACCGCGGATGTATTGCCGGTGAAAGGCTGGCGCCCAGTCGCCATTTCGTACATGACCGCGCCGAAAGAGAACAGATCGGTGCGAGTGTCCAGCTCTTCTCCCCGCGCTTGCTCCGGCGACATATAGGAAACAGTTCCCACCGTGCTTCCCGGACTGGTGAGATTAGCGGCATCCACAGCCGCAGTCGCAAACGATGCACCCACCGGTTCCGGTTCCGGCATTGGACGGCCGGCAACCTTGGCGAGTCCGAAATCGAGAATCTTGGCCTGGCCTCGTTTGGTGAGGAAGAGATTGGCCGGTTTGAGATCGCGGTGAACGATGCCGGCGGTATGCGCTACATCGAGCGCGTCGGCAATCTGCGATCCGAAGTCGACCAACTGGTCGACTGAAATCGGCTTGCCCTCGATGCGGTACTTCAAGGTCGTTCCATCGAGATATTCCATCACGATGTATTGGCGGTTCTCGTCCTCGCCAATGTCATAAATGGTGCAGATGTTGGGATGATTGAGCGCGGACGCGGCCCGCGCCTCACGCCGGAATCGCTCCAGGGCGGCAGGATCCTGGGCCAATTCGTCGGGCAGGAATTTCAGGGCCACGCGCCGCCCCAGCCGCAGGTCTTCCGCTTCGTACACGACTCCCATGCCACCGCCACCCAGCTTTTGCAGGATGCGGTAGTGCGAGATGGTTTTACCGATCATCTTTAGTTGACCATGTCTGGCCGACCATGGGAGAGCCGCCATGTTAGGCTGCACAGCTTTGGCAAGTCAATTTGGGATGTAGGCATTTGGGATGTAGGCGCGAGCGCCTACATTTACTGTGCGGACGGGCAACATCTTATCGCGTGCTACTCTCGGTGGTCGGAGCGAGGGTTCGAATCCGCGTCCGAGAAAACGATCCGAGGCATCACTGATTGGCGTCCGCCGAACAACTTGTGCTCGTAGGCTTCAGCCTGGCCGCGGGCCTGTGTTGGGGAACCAGCGACTTCAGCGGCGGGTATGCGTCGCGCCGCTCGGACTCATTTCTGGTGACCGCGCTCGCGCATGGAAGCGGGCTGGTGCTCATGCTGGTGCTGGCGCTGTCAGACCACACCAAACTCCCCTCGGCCACGAGCCGGCTCTGGGCGGCCGCTGCCGGCGCGTCGGGAGGCCTGGCCCTCCTCATTTTCTATCGCGCCCTCTCAAAAGGCATGGGACTTACCGCGCCCGTGGCCGCCGTTCTCGGCGCAGCCATTCCAGCCGCTTTCACCATGATTACGCACGGACTGCCGGGCAAGCTCGGGCTTGCCGGTTTTCTGCTGGCAGGGCTTGGTATCTGGCTGATCTCCCGGCCAGACGGTTCCGGCAGCGACCGCGGAATTTTCACGGCGGTTCTGGCCGGCATTGGCTTCGCTGGTTTCTTCTTGTGCATCAATCGCACTGGAGAAAGCTCGCCGTTATGGTCGGCGGCGTTTTCGCGTATAGCTTCGTTTCTGCTGGTGGGCGCAATCGTTTTAATTCGTGGTAAAAGGGGTTCCCTGTTTCGCTCCGACGCCAGCCTCGCGATATTCGCCGGATGCCTGGACGTGAGCGGCACGGCGCTGTTCATTCGCGCTAATCAGACTGGAAGGCTGGACTCTGCGGTCGTAGTCTCGTCGCTCTATCCCGCGTTAACGGTCCTGCTGGCGTGGTTTTTTCTCAAAGAGAAATTCACTCGCTGGAAAACCATAGGCATCCTGGCTGCCGTAGCAGCCGTGCCTCTGATTGCGCTGCAGTAGAAAATGCAGGCACGAGCGTCCCGCTCGTGCAGAAGGGCAATGAATCCGCCGGGCAGAAAGACAGTCGGACAACTGAAACTGAAAATGCAGAAATTGAGGACGCACGAGCGTGGACGCTCGAGCCTACATTGAGACTGTTATAATCAAGAATTGCGCTCATGCCTACGAAGCGTCTGATCCGTTCCACCACAGTTCTATGCGTCCGCCGCGGCGGTGCCGTCGTTATGGCCGGAGATGGCCAAGTCACGCTTGGCGAAGGCGTTATCAAGCACACAGCCAGGAAGATCCGCCGCCTCTATCAGGATAAGATTCTGGCCGGATTTGCCGGCTCGACAGCCGATGCCTTTACCCTTTTCAGCCGTTTTGAATCGAAACTGGAGCAGTATCACGGCAATCTGGGAAGAGGAGCGGTCGAACTCGCCAAAGACTGGCGTACGGACAAATTTCTGCGCCACCTGGAAGCCCTGCTGCTGGTGTCAGACAAGGAGCAGACATTCCTGCTCAGCGGCCAGGGCGACGTGATCGAGCCCGACGGTGGTATCGCCGCCATCGGCAGCGGCGGCCCGTATGCTCAGGCGGCAGCTCAAGCGCTGGCCGAACACACCGAGCTTTCAGCCCGCCAGATCGCGGAAGAAGCAATGAAGATTGCCGGCAGGATGTGCATCTATACAAATGACAAGGTGACGATTGAAGAGCTGTAAGTGCGGACGTCGGGCGTCAGGCCTCGGACGTCAGCAATTCTCAGCCGAGGTCTGACGCCTGAGGTCCGAAGTCCCATTTTATGGCTATCTACTTACCTGCTGCCGCTGAAGAAGAACAGATCGCCCTTGACGAGCTCACGCCGCGCGAAATCGTGGCCGAGCTCGACAAGCATGTGGTTGGCCAGAAAGACGCCAAGCGCGCAGTCGCCATTGCCCTGCGCAATCGCATGCGCCGGCAGAAGCTCACGCCGGAACTTGCCGAAGAAGTCATCCCCAAGAACATCATCATGATCGGGCCCACGGGCGTCGGTAAAACCGAAATCGCCCGCCGTCTCGCCAAGCTCGCCAACTCGCCATTCCTGAAAGTGGAGGCGTCGAAGTTCACTGAAGTCGGCTACGTCGGCCGCGATGTCGAGTCCATGATTCGCGACCTGGTGGAAATCGCCATCGAAATGGTGCGCGAAGAAAAGCTCGAGGATGTTTCCGACAAGGCCGAACTCAACGCCGAAGAGCGCTTGCTGGATATCCTGCTTCCCCCTGCGACGCCGCGACCAGCCGAAGGCGCGAACGGCAGGCATGGTTCTGGAAGGAACGACTGCGTCGGGAGGCGAGTCGCAGAGCCGCACCCGGGAGAAACTTCGGCAGCAGTTGCGTGAAGGCAAGCTCGACGACCGCACGGTAGAGATCGACGTCCGCGAACGAAATTTTCCGTCTTTCGAGATCATCTCCAACCAGGGTGTGGAGGAGATGGACGTCAATCTTAAAGACATGCTTGCCCAACATCTTCGGCCAGCGCACCAAGAAGCGGAAGATGAAGGTGAACGAAGCTTTCGAGTATCTGATCCAGGAAGAAGAGCAGCGCCTGATTGATATGGACCAGGTAACTCGCATGGCCATCGATCGCGTGGAAGACTCCGGCATCATCTTCCTCGACGAAATCGACAAGATCGCCGGGCGCGAAAGCGGCCACGGCCCGGACGTTTCCCGCGAAGGCGTGCAGCGCGACATTCTGCCGATCGTCGAAGGTACGACGGTGAATACGCGCTACGGCATGGTGCGGACCGACCACATCCTTTTCATCGCCGCGGGCGCTTTCCACGTTTCGAAGCCGAGCGACCTGATTCCGGAATTGCAGGGACGCTTTCCCATTCGCGTCGAACTGCAATCGCTTACCATGGAAGACTTCATTCGCATTCTGACGGAACCCAAGTCTTCCCTGGTGAAGCAGTACGTGGCATTGCTCGAAACTGAAGGCGTGAAACTGGAATTCACCCGCGAGGCTCAGGAAGAAATCGCGCGCTACGCCTTCCGCGTGAATGAAGGCACGGAGAATATCGGCGCCCGCCGCCTGCATACCATCATGGAGCGCGTGCTGGATGAAATCAGCTTCGACGCACCCGATAAAAAAGGTGAGCACATCAAGGTTGATGCCGACTACGTGCGCAAGATGCTGGCCGATATTGTGAAGGATCAGGATTTGTCGCGATATATTCTGTAAAAAAGGCGGCTAGACAGAGAACTGCGTGGCCGAGTCGCCCGCCGCCACACAACCCAACACATTCCCCCTATGGGAAGCTACCACCTGCGGTGTGCCCGCGGGCGACTCGCGCGCGTACCGTTTCATGCTGGTTTCAGCCATGCTTCGCCGCTACAACTATCCGGGGCGATACCTGCCGCAACGACAACCGATCACCTTTTGTCACCTTTACTACCCACGTTCGCTGGCCGCTTCCAGATGTTGCCCGTGATCTGGCTCTCGAAGGCTGCGCTCATACGCACAACAGAAAATGTATTCTGCACGCAGCCGTGATCATGCCGGACCATGTTCATCTAAGCCTGACACGGCTGTCGGATAAAGAAGGTTCTTTTTCCATTCCCCAAATCATGCATGCATGCAATCAAGAGTGAGTCTGCTCACCGGATCAACAGAGCTCCGGGAGGAAAGGCAAGGTATGGCAGGATGAATCGTTTGATCATGTGCTTCGCGGCGATAAGAGTTTCTCTGGCAAAATGGTGCACGTGCTCGAAAATCCTGTCAGGGCTGGTTTGGTAAAGAGTTCACTCGAATATCGGTGGCTGTGGAGAGAGCCCCAAACCTATGCTGCAGACTGCATGGCAGCGCGGGCGAGTCGCCCGCGGCCACACATGCACATCCGATCGCTGCTGTGGCCCGGGTGTTCTGCTATGCTTTTCCGCAAAGCCCATGAAATCCATCGACTGCGCCCGCCTTAAGTCCCTCATGCAGCGCGAGCAGCAGCGCTTTGTCAGCGAGAGGCCTAAATCCAGGGCTTTGTTCGAGCGTGCCGGTAAATCAATGCTCGGCGGCGTGCCCATGAACTGGATGATCAAATGGGCCGGCGCTTTCCCGCCGTTCGTACGCGAGGCCCAGGGCGCGCAATTTTACGATGTGGACGGGCTTCGTTACATCGATTTCTGCCTGGGCGATACCGGCGCCATGACCGGACATTCACCTTTCGCGACGGTGAAAGCTGTCGAAGAACAAATGAAGCGCGGGATCACTACCATGCTGCCTTCCGAGGACGCGATTTTTGTCGCGGAGGAATTACAGCAGCGCTTCGGTTTGCCCTTCTGGCAATTCGCGCTCACCGCCACTGACGCCAACCGTTTTGCCATACGACTGGCGCGGCATATTACGCAACGCTCCAAGATTCTGGTTTTTAACTGGTGCTACCACGGCACCGTGGACGAAAGTTTTATCACGCTGAATGACGGCGTTGCGCAAGCGCGCCGCGGCAACATTGGCCCGCCGGTCGACCCAACCGCCACCACCAGGGTGGTGGAGTTCAACGATGTCGCGGCACTCGAACAGGCCCTGGCTCCCGGTGACGTGGCCTGCGTGCTGGCTGAGCCAGTCATGACTAACGTGGGCATCGTGCATCCTGACCCTGGCTACCACAAGGCGCTGCGCGAGCTGACAGATAAATTTGGCAGTCTGCTCATCATCGACGAAACTCACACCATCTGTGCCGGGCCGGGCGGATATACGCGCGCGGAGAATCTCGATCCTGACATTTTCATTTTTGGAAAAGCCATCGCCGGAGGATTTCCCGGCGCTGCTTACGGCCTCACTGACGCCGTCGCCAGTACCGTCGCCAAAAATCAGAGCCTCGAAGACTGCGACACCGGCGGCATCGGTGGAACTCTCGCTGGTAACGCCCTCTCGCTCGCCGCCATGCGGGCTACCTTGACCAAGGTGCTTACCAGGGATGCTTTCTCGCGAATGATTCCGGCGGCGGAACGCTGGACCGCCGGCGTGGAAAAGGCAATCGCCGAATCTGGCGTGCCCTGGCATGTCACGCGACTGGGATGCCGAGCCGAATATCAATTCTCTCCCGCACCGCCAAAAAATGGCGCCGAGGCCCACGATGCCATGGATTTCGAACTGGAACGATTCATGCATCTTTACGCCATGAATCGGGGCATCCTGCTCACGCCGTTTCACAATATGGCTTTGATGTCACCGCAAACTGATCCCTCCGACGTCGACCAGCACACTCGCGTGTTCCGCGAGGCATTGAAGGAATTGGTCGGATAGTTTCTTCTGTTACCCTTCTATCTTCGGACCCACGGCACCTGAACTTCGAGAGATGAAGCCATCCAACTGGAACCTGATGACGAGCATGCCGGCTTGCATCATGCTGGTTTGTATCGTGCTGGTTTGCATCATGCTGGCAGCCTGCGGCACTCCGGGCGCACCCATGCCGCCGGAATTGGAATTGGCCAGGCCAGTCACCGATTTGCGCGCCGCCCGTAAAGGAGATCGTGTCTTTCTTGCGTGGACCGTGCCGGCTCAAACCACTGACCACCAGACGGTGCGTCATCCCGGTCCGACCCGCATCTGCCGCAGTTTCAGCCTCGAAATCGGCGATTGCAAGACTCCGGCAGCAGAAATTCCCGCAGCCCGGTTTCCGGTACCGCCTTTTGATTCCAAGCGCGGCGCGGCTGCTCCCAGAATTCAGGCCACCTATGCCGATACTCTTCCCCAGGATCTGCAGACCCAGAATCCAACCGCACAGATCACCTATGCGCTCTCGGTCCTGAATGAAAGTGGGCGAAGTGCCGGGCTTTCCAACATGGTGCAGGTTCCTGCTGCACCGACGTTGTCTCCTCCCGAAAATTTCAGCGCGACGGTCAAGAGCGACGGAGTATTACTTTCCTGGGATTGCTCTCCCGCAACAGGCGAGGGAGATCCTCATATCGGTCACCGGGTGCGGATCTATCGCCGCGAGCAGTCAAAACAAAACGCCGCACCACGCCCCGCAAAAATCAGCGATATAGACTTCGCAAATTGTTCACAACCTCAGTATCTCGACCAGACTTTCGAGTGGGAGAAAAGTTACGACTACTTCGCGTCCGTGGTCACGGTCGTTTCTCTTCCGGGCAAGCCGGAGGTGGAAGTTGAAGGCATCGACTCAGCGGTTGCCCCAGTCTTCGCCCACGACACTTTCCCGCCGGCGGCACCAACGGGGCTGCAGGCAGTTTTCTCAGGCGTGGGCCAGGCGCCATTTGTCGATCTGGTCTGGGCTCCTGACACCGACGCCGACCTGGCTGGCTATAACATCTTCCGTCGCGAAGATGGCAGCCAGCCTGTGAAACTCAACGCTGATCCGTTGAAGGCGCCGGCTTACCACGATACGAGTGTGCAATCGGGCAAGAAATATTTTTACTCGGTGGCAGCCATCGATGAACGCAATAACGAGAGCGCGCCGTCAGACGAAGCCAGCGAGCAAGTACCATAAAGAAAAATGTAGGCGCGAGCGTCCCGCTCGTGCAGGAGTGGCACGGACTCGAACTGTTAAGAAATTCGCCTTGGGACAGGAGCCGCGTGGAGACAGCCGCCCTCGGCTGTCTGGTCGAGCGTAGCTCGACGGTCATTTGAAGTGTCGGAGCAGCAGAGCTTTGCTCCGCCGGACGACCGAGGGCGGCTGTCCTTACATGGTCCTTGCTGCTCCCGCACGAGCGGGACGCTCGCGCCTACACTGGTTCTGAGGTTCTATGAAATATTGCCGTTTTCAAATTCAATGATCAGGCTCACTACGGCCTGGTCGAATCCGTGGCGGGGGCGGAGCAGATCACCCGCTTGTTGCTGAGCCCGCCGGAAGATGCCACCGACGGCCTGGAGGACGTGCCCACCAAACGGATGGACCATGTTGCCCTGGCCGACGCCGCACTGTTCGCACCGGTCCGGCCCTCGAAGATTATTTGTGTCGGCCGCAACTATCGCGATCATGCGGCCGAACTGGGGAATGAAGTCCCCGCCGAGCCGCTGATTTTTTTCAAGCCGCCATCTTCGTTGCTCGCACCGGGCGGCCTGGTCCGTCGTCCTGGCGTCTCCGGGCGGGTGGACTACGAAGGCGAACTTGGGGTGGTGATTGCCAAAGCTTGCTACCAGCTAGGTCCGGATGAAGACGTTCGCCCCTACATTCTCGGCTACACCTGCGTGAACGATGTGACCGCCCGCGATCTGCAAAGCAGGGACGGTCAATGGACTCGCGCCAAGGGATTCGATACCTTCTGCCCCGTGGGGCCGGTCGTCACCGACGAACTCGACCCCTGGGCAGGCGTTGGCGTGGAAACCAGGGTGAACGGAACCATCCGCCAGCAAGGCAACAGCAGGGATTTCATCTTCCCCCTTGATGTGGTCATCCGCTTCATATCACAGGTGATGACGCTGATGCCGGGAGACCTGATTCCCACGGGCACGCCAAAGGGAGTCGGCCCGGTGGCAACCGGCGAGACCATGGAAGTGAGTGTAGAAGGAATAGGAACGCTGAGAAATCCGGTGGATTAAGAAATGTGGGCGCGAGCGTCAACGCTCGTGCGGAGTCGGCAAGAACCACGTGGAGGCAGCTCCCTCGGCTGTCCCTGCGCGGCCTGTGATACGGCGGTCTGTGATACCCAGGAAACAGCTCGCGTCCTTGCCGCCCCTGCACGAGCGGGACGCTCGCGCCTACATCGAGACTTCTCGATTTTCCGCTTAGGCCTTATTCTGTTGCAGGACGCGTCCGGCGCCACGGACGTTTCCGATCGCGTCAAATATGACTCCCATTCGTCTGTATCTCCTGATTCTGGCCGTCGCTGCCGTAGTGACCCTTGCCTACTTCATGCTGCGGCGCAAACCGAAGACCGCCGATGATCTGGAGCGCGAGCGCCGCGAATGGCTTGACCGCATCGGGCGCATCACCGACGGCACTGTAATTGACGTTCAGGAGATGCCGGGCGCCAACGATCGATCCGCCACATTTCTTATCTATCACTACGACGTCGCGGGCGTCTCGTACGAAGCTTCGCAGGACGTCACTTACCTGCGCCAGTTGATCAATCTCCATTCCTGCCGGCTCGGACTGCCCACCTCGGTACGCTTCGATCCGCAAAACCCGGGCAATTCGATCGTCCTTTCCGAGCGTTGGATGGGACTCAGGCAGTAGGAAGGTCGTCAGGTGTCGGGCTTCGGTCGTCAACACCTTTCGCCAACCACTTTTTGACTTAGTGACGCGGGGAAACTAATATCGGCGCTCGGGAGCCTACCTAACTTGATCGGCCGCACCGTCTCTCATTACCGCGTTCTGGAACAGCTCGGGGGCGGTGGCATGGGCGTGGTCTACAAAGCTCAGGACACCAAGTTGGGGCGCTTTGTAGCATTAAAGTTCCTTCCCGAAGGTTTTGCTCGCGACCCGCAAGCGATCGAGCGCTTTCAGCGCGAGGCACGAGCCGCCTCCGCGTTGAACCACCCTCACATCTGCACGATCTATGAGATCGATACCTTCGACGGCGTTCCCTTCATCGCCATGGAGTTGCTCGAAGGACAGACGCTAAAACATCGGATCGAAGGGCGTCCGTTCAAGATCGATCAGTGGTTGGAGATTGCCATCCAGATCTCCGACGGGCTGGACGCGGCGCACTCCAGCGGGATCGTACATCGCGACATCAAGCCAGCGAACATCTTCATCACACAACGCGGGCAAGCGAAGATCCTCGATTTCGGGCTGGCCAAACTCACGCCACTAAGCCGCCATCCCGATGAGGCCACGGCGGCCACGGGAGTGGGTTCCGATCTTCAACTTACAAATCCCGGCACTGCGATGGGGACGATCGCGTACATGTCACCGGAACAGGCGCGTGGCGAGACTTTGGATCACCGCACCGACCTGTTCTCGTTCGGAGTGGTGCTCTACGAAATGGCGACCGGGCGGCAGCCTTTTTCGGGCACGACATCAGCGGTGATTTTTGAAGCAATCCTGAATAAGGTGCCGGTATCTCCAGTTCAGCTGAACCCGGGCCTACCTTCACAACTGGAACAGGTACTAAACAAAACTCTGGAAAAGGACCGCGAGCTGCGCTGCCAGACGGCAGCAGAGCTTCGAGCCGATCTCAAGCGCTTGAAACGCGACACTGACTCGGCGCGAGCCGGAGTCAGCGCAGCCTCCCAGACGTCTGTGGCGGGGACAGCTCGCGATAGCGCGCCCTCCGCGCAGCGATTCGGTAAGCTCGCCGCAGCCCTGGCCGGTTTCGCTCTTTTGCTCGGCGCGGCGGGCGGATTGCTGGCCGGAAAATCATTTTGGCGAGCCGCTCTGCCGAATCCGCGATATCACGAGATCACCTTCCGCCGCGGCGACATTCGCTCCGCGCGGTTCGCATCGGATGGACAGACGATCCTGTACAGCGCCGCATGGCAGGGCAATCCGGTCGAAATCTTCAGCGCACGGCCCGGTGCGGCGGAGTCGCGCTCGCTTGGACTGGAGCATGCTCAACTGCTGTCAGTCTCGCCGACGGGCGAAATGGCCGTCGCGCTGAACAGTCATCGCACCGGAACCTGGGTGAATGTCGGCACGCTGGCCAGCGCACCCCTGGCGGGTGGTGCTCCCCGGGAAGTTCTCGAAAATGTTCAGTGGGCGGATTGGGCGGCGGACGGCACCAACCTGGCTGTCGTGCGCGACGTTGGCGGGCGGAACCGCCTGGAATTTCCGGTGGGAAAAGTCCTCTATGAAACCGGCGGTTGGATCAGTCATCCGCGAATCTCTCCCAAAGGCGATATGGTGGCTTTTCTCGATCATCCGCTGCCGGGAGACGATAGTGGTTCGGTGGCAATGGTCGATCTCAATGGCAACAAGAAGAAGATTTCCGGTGACTGGTACAGCATTCAGGGCCTGGCGTGGTCCGCGGATGCAGGAGAAGTTTGGTTTACCGCTACCGAGAGCGGCCTGGATCGCGATTTGTCCGCGGTGACTCTCTCTGGACAAAAGCGACTGGTGGCACGCATGCCGGGCACGCTCATGCTCTTTGACATCTCCCGCGATGGACGCATTCTTATGGGGCGGGCCAGCTGGCGACGAGAACTGATGGGAACGACAATAGAGGGCGGCAAGGAACTGGATCTCTCCTGGCTCGACTACTCCTACCCGGCAGACCTTTCGTCGGACGGCAAGGCAGTTCTCTTCGATGAGGAGGGAGTCGGGGGCGGAGCCCGCTACGGCAAGACGCAGGAGCTGACTTACTCCGTTTATATTCGCAACACCGACGGGTCGGCTGCGGTGCGTCTGGGTGAAGGTTCAGCCGAAGCGCTCTCGCCGGATCAGAAGTGGGTGATTGCACAGATTCCCGGCTCGCCGGCGCAGTTCCGCCTGCTGCCCACAAAAGCGGGGGAGGCGCAATCTCTGACCAACGATGCCATCAACCACAATGGTGCCCGCTGGCTGCCGGACGGCAAGAAATTTGTGTTTTCGGGAAATGAGCCGAGTCGAGGTGGACGGCTATACGTGCAGGACACGGCCGGCGGCCAACCACTCCCTATCGCTCCCGAAGGAGTGAACCAAACCGCGTTCGCGGTTTCACCCGACGGCCAGATGGTCGCGGCGATAGGACCCGATCAGAAAGGATATCTTTACCCGACTGCGGGACATGGAGACGCGCGACTGATTCCCGGACTTGAGCCGGGCGATCTGCCCACAAGCTGGAGTCAGGACGGTCATTCCCTTTTTGTGTACCAGACCGGCGAGGTTCCCGCCAGGGTCTACCGGGTGGATTTGGCGGCTGGTAAGAGAGCCCTCTGGAAACAGCTCGTTCCTGGAGATCCGGCCGGTGTGGCGACCATCGGTCCGATCCTTGTAACTCCGGATGGAAAGTCGTTCGTCTATGGCTTCCACAGAACCCTGGCCGACCTCTACCTGGTGGAAGGGCTCAACTGATGTTCGTTTGCTTCGGAAGGCAACGTGGAATCATCACCGACCACGTCGAGACAGCCGCCTCGGCTGTCGGGGCGGTCCCCACGTGCCTTGTGCCGCCCCTGCACGGCGGGACGCTCGCGCCACATCGTGCAGGCAAGGCAACCATGGTCCACTCACGAATTACGGAGCAATGCGATCGGCCAGCGTGTCGTTGTGATAGCTCGAGTGCTCACGCAAACCTAGCCATCCGCCACCGGCTTTGAAACTGTCCGGCACGCTGGTTTTCTCGCCGTTGGCAAAGTCCTGCCACGAGTTGTAGCGCACGACTGCAAGAAACTGCCAGGGTCCACCTTCCACATGCTGCATCAGAACGGTGCCCGATGAAGTGTCCGAGGCTGCGAGCTGGTTGAGCGATTTTTCCAGTTGTTCGCGGTGCCCGGGCGCGGCGCGATAAACCGAGACTGAATAGACCGCTCCTCCGGTTTTTCCAGCCGAACCTTCATCAATCCCCAGAGTTTTGCTGAACTCAGCCCACGACGGGCCGCTGACAAAGCTGTCGGTGTGCCATGCGTACAGGTCACGCACTGCGGCAGGAACGGGAGTGCCGGCGGCTTCCACGGTTGTCTTGGTTCCCAGGTGCTCGATGACAGCGTAATCCCAATCTTCCCCATCCTGGTGTCGCAGGACGATGTGGTGTGCGGACATGGGAACCTTGGGGTCGGCGGCTTTCAGATAATCGGCCAATTCGACAGCCTTGCCGAGTGCAGCTTTGGCAAAGTGGACGTGATAAAGGTCGGTGCGGGCGGACGGCGCGCTCTGAGCCACCGCCGCAGATCCGAACAATACTGGGACGAACAACGCCAGAACGAACAGCAGCGTACGAGTGCTTTTCAAAGTTTCCTCCAAATTTTCCAGTGAGACAGATGAGACCGAGAGATGGGCCTGGCAGGACGGGCGGATTATAACAGTCACCCGGTGTCTGTTCTAAAGTTTAGATTCAGCAGAAGAAAACCGTCCCCGAGAGGGGCTTTTGTCCCCCGGTCGGGCGTGATCTTTGGTGATGGTTTCATTGGACTTCGGTGACATTCTCAAGGGGTTGGGGGGTTGCTAGTGTTCGTGTCAGCCGGAAACAGAAAGGCCGGCCTCACTCGAATATATGGCAAACATCTCTAAACCATCATCCAAACTGAAGATTCTTTATGGAGAAGGCGACTCTGAAGTCCTTGCGGCACAGGCGGTTACGATCCAAAACGCGGGATATCAGGTAATCCAGGCGGAAGGCCGTCAGCAGGTGCAGGAAGCCCTGCGCAAGGATACCTTTGACCTGGTGATCCTGGGGGCCACCCTGACCAAGAACGACCGGCACCACCTGCCCTACATGGTCAAGAAGGCGAGCCAGGAGACCCGTGTGCTCGTAACCCACACCGACGGCGAAGGCCACCACGCGGTCGACGCGACCCTGGAGACCGGACGCAGTATGAATGCGCTGCTCGAAAAGATCGCCTCAATGTACCCGCAGCAGAGTGCGGCAAAGGCAGCAGGCAAATAGCCGGCTGGGAAGTAGGTCGTATGGCCAGCGGCCATGTGGACGGAGGCGACTCGCCTCGCGCTTCTCATCCCCGGAAAACTCACCGATGAAGGCGGCCACCAGGCCGCCTTTCGTGTCTAAACTCATCGCGCGATGCCTCCGATCAGTAAGAACCCAAACAGTAAACCGGTGGGAAGGCGTCAGGCCTGGACACCCGTGACCTCGTGAATTTGGGACTCTCCTTAAACAAAGTGGGACCACAAACGAAATTTCCACCAGTAACCATGTGGGGACGGGCATCCGACCCGTCCCGGCCGAACGAAGCTCGGCAGTTGCAGCATCTCGTTCGGTAAGAATCAAATATGTAATAGTGGACCGCGAAGGCGTTTTTCAGAAATCCGAAGAAGGTCGAGTGAGATTCCTGGACTTCTGCGACGAACAAAGTGGAGCGTACAAGGTCCGCGGCCGCGGATTTCGCCCCGGCACCAATGAAGATTTCCAGCCAGAATCTCGACAATCAAGAATCAATCGGATTAACAGGTGGTCCACGAATCGTCTGCCGAACGCCGAAGCGCAGGAGTAACTCCCAGGAATTCGGGTGTGGGCCGAGCAAAAGTGGGAGCAGACCGTTAAAATACCGGACATGACGCAATTGCGGATCAATCAGATATGAATACCCCCCCATCGAGCGACAAAACGGGGGAAAAGAGAATCTACGTTTGCCAGAGCGGATTGCCTCTTTCCTTTCAGCTGGAGTGGCCTTTTCACAAGTCCACCTCGGGAGCCGATTTTTGGGTACTGCATGCCGACATCGCGCTCGAGAACGCGCAGGGGCTGCACGCTCCGGTTTCGGTGAACCTCTCCGCGACGGTGTTTGAAGTGATGCCCTCGCTGGAGCCGAAAGATATTGAGGCGCCGGTGATCAATGCTCTGCGGAAGGAAGTCGATAAGAAGCAAATCGAATTTCTGAAGTCGGGGAAGAGAGTGCCGGTGCAGTTCTCCAGCCGCTATTACGATTTCAAACGAAGCAAGTGGGTGTTCGGAAAAGCTACCGACGAGGCCCTCGCGCTGATGATTGCCCGGAAAGTCTACTGGCACACCAAAGTCTCCGGAGGTCCGGTGTGGGTGGGGGATCCCACGGAAGCGCTCTTCGTGGAAAGCTCCGCCGATCATGTGTTGGAGGTGGCGCAGAAACTGCGAAGCCAGGAGTTGATGACGCTGGAAGGGGAGTGGGCTTCGGCAAACGCGTCCCTGATGGCCCAGGCGGAAAAATTTGAAGCAGACATGCGCGCGGCGGTCGCCGAGTTGGAGCAGAAGCACGCGTATGAACGAGGGTAGCGAGAATTAAAATGTGGGCGCGAGCGTCCCGCCCGTGCGGGCCAGCACATGATGCTGAAAACCCCGCACGGGTCCCGGCCTGATGATTCTGAATTCCCTTTTTACCAAAATCCTGTAACCAAAATTACGTGCAGCTCCAACACGAGCGGGACGCTCACGCCCCAAATTTAAGCTACTGCTGTTTGCTTAGTGTTCCATCAATCTGCACTCCGGTATCATTCTGCACCACGTAGGCGTTGCTGCCGGAGACCAGATAAAAAATCAGGTTGTTGGAAAGACTATTAATCGAGCCCGTGGTTCTCCCGTTAGTTGCTACTGAGTAGCTTCCAGAGAGTACGATCGGGACCGTGATCGTTCCGCTGGCATTCGTAAATTCGTTCAGGGTCAGCTTTCCGGAACCATCCCATTGCAGGGTGCCGACGCGGTCTTTTGCGAATCCGCTGTCGAATCCGTCCATGATCAGCGCGTACTGGCCGCTCATCGTCGAATTTGAAAACGATGCGGTCTGCTGCAGGTCAAGGCTACCTTCCTGCACCGTGCCGGCATCATTCACCACGAAGAAACCGCGCGCCGGGCTGATCATCCAGATCACGAGGTTATTGTTGGCAGCGGTGCTGAGGGCGACCGCCGCGCGGCCGCTGGCTGCCTGGGTGTAGGTTCCGGTAAAAGTTACGTTGACGGCAGAGTTTCCATCCTGCACGATGTCGCGCGCACCGGCGCTGATTGTGCCGGCATTGGCAGTGAATCGCCCCGCGATATTTACCGAGCTCAGAAACCCGAGCGTGTCCCCCTCGCTGCCGAAAGCGTAGCTTCCGGAGAGTGCGGGCGCGCCAGATTGTTTCTCAGCCCGGCCCGATCCGGTGACTCCAACATCCTGGGACAGAAAACGTATGTTGTTGGCGTCAACAATGTAATAAAAGAAGCTGGTGGTCGCGGGAGAGCTATCGGTCAGTGTGCCGCTGCCGCGCCCGGTCAACGTATCCGGAGCATTGAATGAGCCGCCGGTGAGCGTCACCGAACTCGACACTCCTCCGCTATTCATGTCTTTGCTGCCGGAGCTGACCGTCCCGCCGGAGACGGTAAAAGCTCCCACGCTTCCTGTCGACTGCAGGGCATTGATGTCATGCTCGCGGAAAACAAACGTACCGACGGGAGCAGCGGCGATGGCCGCAGGATCCTGTTTCTCCGCCAGCCCCCCGGCATTGAGAACCGCGTCACCTTCAGCCAGGTAAACCCTGGACGCGCTGACTACGGTCACCGCCAGTTTGATCGTTCCCAACCCATTGGTAAAACTCAAACTGCCGGTGCCATCATTGCTGATGGCGTAGGTGCCGGTGCTATTGGTGGTGAGAACTGTGCTGCCCTCGGAAAAGTCGTCGGTCACACTGGTGATGCCGCCACTGCCATTGGCCACAAATACGCCAGCTTCGCGATACGGCACGCCGGTGGTGGTATTCCGGAAATCAAATCCCTCGATCTGGTAAACGTACTGGCCGTTAAGGGTGGCGTTGGAATAGTTACCCTTCGGAATGAAGCCGGTCACAACCCCGTTGCTCGATCCGCAGGCAGTGTAGAGACAAAGCAAAGACGCCAGGCCCAACGACAAATACAGTTTTCTCATAAACCTGAAGGCAGCCGGACTGCCAGACTCCTTTAGATGTCAAAAAGACGGGTACTTCCACTTTGAACACAATTACGTTGAGAAAGTTGTCTGGAATCAGTCGTCAGTCGTCAGTCCTCAGTCATCAGAACCGAGCAGAGCCGACAGTGCTGAAGGCTGAAGACCGACGACTGAAGACTGAGCCTGCCTATCCTTCTGCAACCTCAGCACTTCGTGTTGGCGCCTGGGAAGGCCTTCCTGCCATTCGGCGACGCACCCAAACTACTATCCGGTAACCCAACAGCAGGGAGAGCACGAAGGCATACTGCGCCGGTTTGCTGATGTCAGCCTTCACCAGCCACCAGTAATGAATTACTCCGGCAATCGCACTGATGTAGATCAGGCGATGGAGGGCTTGCCACCGTTTCCCGCCAAGCCGCCTGATCCAACCCTTCGTCGATGTCACGGCCAGCGGAATGAGCAGGACAAAGCCGGTGAAGCCGACAGTGATGAAACGGCGTTTGAGTACATCCGCCCAGACTTCGTGGAAGTCGAAAAATTTATCCAGCCAGATGTAGGTCAGGAAGTGCAACACCGCGTAAAAGAATGCGAAGAGTCCGAACATGCGGCGGTAGCGGATCAGCCATAGCTGCCCCGTCAACTTACGAAGTGGCGTAATGGAGAGTGTCACCAGCAGAAAGATCAGGATCCAATCGCCGGTCGAGTGCGTGATCACCTCGATGGGATTGGCACCGAGAAGGCCCATGGCGGCCTTCCATCCCAGACGCGCCAGCGGCGCGAGGCAAGCGAGAAATACAGCGGGTTTGAACCATCGAACCATGATTGTTAGTGTGGGCGCGAGCGTCCCGCTCGTGCGGGAGTGAAACAGAACTTCAAGGAAGCACGCGTCTATCTCACTTTCGCACGAGCGGGGCGCCCGCGCCCACATTGCAACTAGAAGTTTTTCTTCAGATCCATGCCTGAATAGAGCGATGCGACCTGATCATAGCCGTTGAACATCAGGGTGGGCCGCTTGAGAAATTCGCCTAAGCGACGCTCTTTCGCCTGACTCCAGCGAGGATGATCGACGTTCGGATTGACGTTGGAGTAAAAGCCATATTCCCTGGGAGCGGAAATGTTCCAGGTATTCAAAGGCTGGCTGTCGACAAAGCGAATACGCACGATGGCTTTGATGCTTTTGAATCCGTATTTCCACGGGACCACGAGGCGCAACGGCGCCCCGTCCTGGTTCGGCAACTCTTCCCCGTACATGCCAAAGCAGAGCAGCGCCAGCGGGTGCATGGCCTCGTCCATTCGTAAGCCCTCGACGTAGGGCCACTCCAGTACGCTGGTGCGCTGACCGGGCATTTGCCGTACATCCATCAAGGTGGTGAACTCCACGAATTTTGCTTTCGGCAGAGGATCGGCGCGCCTGATCAGTTCGCTGAGTGAGAACCCCACCCAGGGCACAACGATGGACCACCCTTCCACGCAACGATGCCGGTAGATGCGCTCCTCTGGCGAGGCCATCTTGATGATCGTGTCCACATCGAGCACCTGCTTCTTTTTCACATGGCCGTCGATGGTGACCGTCCACGGCCGGATCTTTAAGTTTTTTGCGAGACCAGCGGGCTCGTATTTATCCGTGGAAAATTCGTAATAGTTGTTGTAGTTGGTCACGTCTTTGTAGGGCGTGATTTTTTCTTCGGTGGAGAACTGGCTCTTCTGGATGCCGTCAATTTTCGTATTGGCTTGCGCAACCACGGACGGCGCCGCAAGCTCGCGCACCGCCACTGCGCCGGTAATCGCTGCTCCCGTCAGAAACTCCCGGCGGTTCAGGTACATGTCTTTCGGCGTGATTTCGGATGACTTGATGTCGGAATTTGTCTTGATCAGCATGAGGTTCGCCCTCCGTCAGGAGTACGTGAGACACCGTAGAGGTGGATTTGATGGGTTTTCGTATCTCGATTCTCTGTAAGATATGACGCATTTGGCGACGGAAAGTTGCATTGATGCCGGATCGGCCGCCGGAATGTGGGCGCGGGCGTCCCGCTCGTGCTGACAGAAGCAGTGCATTCAGGGAAACAGACTGGCCGGGAACAGGGCTGCACGAGCGGGACGCTCGCGCCCACCGTTTTATCCTACGTTGCGGTTGCCAGCATCTCGCAAACTCGCCGGATCTCGTCGCGTTGTGGTTCCGTCAATGCCAGGAATTCGAAGCCGTGGCGAAGTCCATCGCGATATCGCACCAGAGCCCGAAATTTTATGGGATAAGGCGCCATCGGCAGCATCAATTCCATGGCCACGACTTCCCCGGGATCAAGCGTGCCGGTCAGAGTCGCTCCGATGCCATCCTCTCCCAGTTCGTTTGACCGGCCCCAGAAAGACGCAATCTCCCCTGCGCGAAAGACATGAACGGTCAGCTTGAGGTCAAGCGGATAGCGGGGAAAGCGACGCGAGCCACGGGGATCGGATTTGTCTTCCGGATTGGGCACGAACGATTGTCCCCTAATTTCCAAGAGTTGCTCAACGTCAACCCGGGCGGGGTTACCAGCCGAGGTAATACGAGATTGCGTTGTCGTATGATCTCCTGCATGGCTGCCGTACCAGAGCCGTCCCTGATCGTAACCTTCGAAGAAGCGCGTCAGCTGGTAGAGCGTCACGCTGCCTCCCTGCACCCGCACGGCAGGGAGCTTGTGGAGTTGCTGGACAGTGTCAGCGGCGGCTATGGACAAATCCTGGCCGAGCCGGTTCTGGCCGACCGTGATTTTCCACCGTTTCCGCGAGCAATGCGCGACGGCTACGCTGTCCGCGGCGAAGATGTGGCTCAGGTTCCCGCAATGCTCGACGTGGTCGGAGAAATAAAAGCAGGCGCCAGCCCGAAAGATATTCCCGTTCTTAAGGCGGGACAGGCCGCTTCGATCATGACGGGGGCGCCCGCACCTCGCGGCTCTGATGCCGTTGTGATGGTGGAGTACACCACGCGGCACGGCGATCAGGTACAGATGACCAGAAGTGTCGCCGCCGGTGACAACATCGTCCCGACCGGGTCCGAAGCCAGGCGCGGCGAGCGTCTGCTCTCGCCCGGGCTAAGGCTCGACTACGCAGCAGTGGCGGTGGCCGCTTCGACCGGAAGAAACCGCCTTCTGGTTTACCGGAAGCCCCAAGTCGCCATACTTGCGACCGGTGATGAGATCGTGGACATTGACGTCCCTCCCGGAGCCAATCAGATCAGGAATTCAAACAGCTATTCGCTGGCCGCGCAGGTGCAAGCGGCAGGCGGTGAGCCTGTCCTGTTGCCCATTGCGCCTGATCAGCCCGCACGTTTGCGCGAGCTGATCGCCGACGGTCTCGAGGCTGACCTGCTGCTGCTTGCCGGCGGAGTTTCTATGGGCAAGTATGATCTGGTGGAGCATGTCCTGGAAGAATTTCAGGCAGAGTTTTTCTTCACCGGCGTGTTGATTCAACCAGGAAAGCCACTGGTTTTTGGGAGAGTCCCGAACAGCCGGGGACGACTTGCGCAGGAAGCGACAGTGTCGTCACCCGCTCAGAGTTATTTCTTCGGCCTTCCGGGAAACCCGCTTTCCACCATGGTGACTTTTGAACTCTTCGCTCGCCCGATAATCGAGGCCCTCGCCGGCGCCGCGCCTCGCAAGCTTGTGTTCCTGAGCGCACGACTGAAATCTGAAATGACGACGAAGACAGGCTTGAGACGATTTCTTCCAGCGATCCTGTCAGGAGAATTCCAACATGCGGAAGTAGAACTTGCCGGATGGCACGGTTCGGGGGATGTGGCAGCCATGGCTCGAGCGAATTGCTACATCGTGATCCCGCCCGATCGTGAGCGAATCGCGGCTGGTGAATGGGTTCCACTGTTGTTAGTGTAGGCGCGAGCGTCCCGCTCGTGCAGGGCGGCATTCATGGTCAGGGGACGGCATCACTCAGGGAACGGCATCACAAAGACCTGGCGCCGGACCACCTCACGAAACATATCAGGACACTGATCACGGACGGACCAGAAAGCACGAGCGGGACGCCCGCGCCTACATTGTCGTTATGTAAGATAGCTTTTCGTGCCCAAGAAACTTTCTCATTACGATCGCAAGGGCAGCGCCAGGATGGTGGATGTTTCCGCCAAGGCAAGCAGCCGGCGCCAAGCCGTGGCCAGCGCCTTCGTTGCTCTCACGCCTGCCGTGCTTGGGGCCTTGCCGAAAAACCCCAAGGGCGATCCGCTGGAAGTCGCCCGGCTGGCCGGGATCATGGCGGCCAAGCGCACGTCCGATCTGATCCCGATGTGCCATCCCCTGCCACTTTCCCACGTTGATGTGACCATGCGGCTGTGCGAAAATGGCGTCGCTATTAGCTCTAAAGTTATCACCACGGCAGTAACCGGGGTTGAGATGGAAGCTCTGGTCGCGGCCAGCGTGGCTGCGCTGACCGTGTACGATATGTGCAAAGCGCTGGACAAGGGGATCGAGATCCGGGAAATCGTGCTCGAGCACAAATCCGGAGGCAAGAGCGGCGACTATACCCGTGTCCGCAAAAAAACTTAGCCGTCATGGCGAACCACGTCAAACTCTTGCTGGTGGATGACAATCCCATGGTTCTGGGATTGCTGCAGGGTGCCCTGGCTCCTCTGGCGAAGGTGACTACTTCCAACGATTCCGCGGACGCCTTGCTCAAGGCGGTGGACGATCCTCCCGATCTTCTGGTCAGCGACTACCGCATGCCCGGCATGGACGGACAGCAACTGGTCGAAAAGCTCAAAAGCCGGCCGAAGACTGCCGGCATCGCGGTAATTCTCCTGGCCAGCAAAGCGGACATCACCGAGAGATTTTCCAACCACGAACCGGTTGATGACTTCGTCGAAAAGCCGTTTTTCCTAAAAGAAGCCACTCAGCGCATCAAGCGACTGATTGATAAGATCGCCCTGGAAAAAATGGCCAAGACCGCGCCTTCGGACGGCGTGGTCCGGGGCAGTCTGGCACAGATGAATGTGATCGATCTGGTGCAGTCCCTGGAAATGGGTCGCAAGAGCTGCGCATTAACCCTCACGCTGGACCGCGACCGATGCGAAATGTACTTCAAGGAAGGCCAGGTCACTCACGCCGTCTACGGCGCGTTAAGCGGCGATCCCGCGGTCTTTAAGGTGCTTGGCTGGACCGGGGGCAACTTCCAGATCAACTTCGAAGGCAAGACCGGCAAGCAAACCACCACGCTGAATACTCAGGGCCTGCTGATGGAAGGCCTGCGCATGCTCGACGAGTCCAAGCGCGATGACGGAGGCTCCGAGGAGGAAGAGGAAGATGTCCTCCTCGACTCCTGAGGTCCTCACTGCGGCTGTTCTCACGGTCAGCGATTCCTCAGCGCGCGGCGAGCGAGCCGACGTTTCCGGACCCGCCGTTGCGGAAATCCTTAAAAGGCAGGATTTTTCTGTGATCACGGCTGAGATCGTTGCCGACGATCAGCCGGCCATCCAGGAGGCGATCATTCGTCTCGCCGCCCAGGTTCGTCTGGTAGTCACTACCGGTGGCACCGGAATCGCCGAACGCGACGTCACTCCGGAAGCCACCCGGGAAGTTTGTGACCGATTGCTGGAAGGCGTTGCCGAACGGATGCGTTTTGAGGGTACAAAGAAAACTCCGCTGGCCGCGCTCAGCCGGGGGGTCTGCGGCGTAAGGGGCAAAGCGCTTATCCTCAATCTTCCCGGCAGCCCGCGCGGTGCAGGGGAATCGCTGGAGGCGGTAATAGATCTGCTGCCCCATGCGCTGGCGCTGCTGAGCGGAAATACGAAGCATGAATGACCGCTAGTGTGGGGCGGACACTCTTGTCCGCCGCCTTTTGAGTTGTTTTTGGTACCTGGCGTCACCCAGAGACATCGAGTCGCATCAGGTCAAAGGCGGCGGACAAGAGTGTCCGCCCCACACACGGCAATCCCCACACAGATCGCGGTAGAATAGTAGGTTGAACGCCGCGCTGCGGCCTGGTCTGTATTCATGCCGTCCGCCGAGGAAATCCATGTTCGAGGTTACGGTCGAAGATTCGTTTGCCGCGGGGCACTACCTGCGCAATTACAAAGGCAAGTGCGAGAACCCGCACGGCCATAACTACAAGGTGCGTGTAACCCTGGCCGGCCAGGAACTGGATAAGGCGGGGCTTTTGCTGGATTTCAAAGACTTGAAGGAAGCACTGAAGCCCGTAGTCGACCGCCTGGATCATCAGATGATCAATGACCTGGATCCGTTCAAAGTGCTGAATCCATCAGCCGAAAATCTGGCCAAGTATTTTTTCGACGAAACCAACGTCAACCTTGACCGGGTCACCCGGGGCCGGGTGCGGGTAAAGAACGTCACCGTCTACGAAACCGACACTACAACGGCCACGTATTCCGAATAGCAGCACCAGCTGAGAACCGGGAACTTGAAACTGGTACCTGGTTTTAAGAACCCAATCCATGCAAATCACGGAGATCTACAAGTCGATCCAGGGTGAATCCACCCACGCCGGCCTGGCGTGTGTGTTCGTACGGCTTACCGGCTGTAACCTGCGATGTTCCTGGTGTGACAGCGAGTACACCTTCACCGGAGGTCAACGTCGAACCCTGGAAGAAGTTGCAGCAGAAGTGAACCGACTAAGTCCTGACGGCGGGCTGGTGGAGATTACCGGCGGTGAACCGATGCTGCAGGAGCGCGAGGTTGTGCCTCTGATGCAGCGCTTGTTAGACGCCGGCTATACCGTACTGCTCGAAACCAGCGGCGAACGTCCGCTGGAACGGGTACCACGGCAAGTGCTCAAAATTGTGGATGTGAAGTGTCCGGACTCGGGCGAGCCTGACACCTTCCATATGGAGAATCTGGAAACCTTAAGTTCGCAGGATGAGGTCAAGTTTGTCCTGAGCGATCGCGCGGACTACGAGTTTGCCCGTGACTTCGTAAAGCAACACAGTCTGGACCGGAGGGTGAAGGCGGTGCTATTCTCGCCTGCCTTCAGCAAGGATGCCAGGGGCGCGCGCGACACGTCTTACTGTCTGCTCGACCCGCGGGAACTCGCGGACTGGATCCTTGCTGACAGTGTCCCGGCCCGGCTGGGGCTGCAGATCCACAAGTTCATTTGGGATCCGGCGATGAAGGGGGTCTAGACGAATTCAGATTTTCGAATGCAGATTTCAGATTGATGATCCACGGTTTCAAGGGTCAGAACGCCAAATTGGGGTTCAATCTGAAATCTACAATCAGAATTCTGACCTGGTCCTGCATCTCGCGTGGTTTCAGTCGCATGCACCGGGGCGGCGCTGCCTTCGGTTTCGACATCTAAATGACAGCAGGGATGGGACAAGGCAAACAAGGCGCGGTCGTCCTTCTTAGCGGTGGCATGGACTCCTGCGTGTGCGCCGCGCTGGCTGCACGCGACTACGATGCAGCCGCGCTGCACGTCAGTTATGGACAGCGTACCGAGGACCGCGAGCGGGAGGCTTTTAGCGCCATTTGTGATCGGATGGGAATCCAGAAGAGGTTGGTGGTGCGAAATCCGGCGCTGGCCGCAATTGGCGGCTCAGCCTTGACCGATCCCAACATTGGGGTTCCGGAATCGCCCGCGCTTGCCCACGATATTTCTGGCCAGGGCGTCCCAATTACTTATGTGCCTTTTCGTAACGCACACTTCCTCTCGGCAGCGGTGAGCTGGGCGGAAGTCCTGGGAGCGGGCAAGATCTATATTGGAGCGGTTGAGCAGGATAGTTCGGGGTATCCGGATTGCCGTCCTGCCTATTACCAGGCCTTCAACCAGGTGATAAAGGCGGGGACGAAAGAGGGGCAGATTGAAATCGTCACTCCTTTGATCCAGATGCGCAAATTTGAAATCATAACGCTGGGTCTTGAATTGGGCGCGCCCTTGGATTTAACGTGGTCGTGCTATAGCCGGGAAGATCGCGCCTGCGGGGTGTGCGATAGCTGCGTGCTGCGTCTGCGCGCTTTCCGCGAAGCCGGCAGCGCCGACCCCATCCCCTATGCGGAGATGGCGGAAAGAGCTTGAGAGAGTGTGCAAGACAGTTGGGAGACTTCTAAATCGCTGTAATAGCGGAAATTAGTTTTTTGAGCCGGGAGGCCAAGAAAATGAAGCAACGTTTGCTGATAGTGATGCTGGCGATGGCGTTGACGGCACTGTGCGTACCTCCGGTGTTCGGCCAGGCCACGGGAACGATCAAAGGCACCTGCAAAAATCTGGATGGAACTCCAGTGGCGGGCGCCAATGTGGAGTGGGCCAACACCGACAACGGCCGCAAATACAACCTGAAGACCAACAAGAAGGGCGAGTACTTTTCCCTGGGTATCGAACCGGGCAAGTACAAGGTCACTTTGACTCAGGATGGCAAGCAGCTCGACCAGGTCAGCAATTTCCCGGTTGGGCTGGACGAAGCTGTGCTCGACTTCGACTTGAAGAAGTCACAGGTGGAAGCTGCCCAGCAGAAGGGCATCAGCGCCGAGCAGTTGAAGCAGATGCAGGAAGCCCAGGAAAAGAATGCCAAGGAAGTTAACACGGTAAAGACGTTGAACGAAAAACTAGCGCTCGCCAACCAGGCCATCCAGACGGGCGACTTCGAAACCGCCGTCACCACATTGAATGAGGCCACGCAGATGGATCCCTCGCGAGACCTGCTCTGGGCCCGCCTGGGTGATGCCAATCTTGGCGCCGGCCCCAAGCAGGCTGACACCACACAAAAGGCCAAGCGCTACGGCGACGCCGTTACTGACTATCAGAAGGCTATCGACCTGAGAAAGCAGACAATGGCTGGCACTCCGAAGCCCGAAGACCCCAAAGTCCTGGCTGCCTACTACAACAATCTCGGCCAGGCGGAAGCCCGGACCGGCCAGCTGGATGAAGCTGTTAAATCCTACGATCAAGCTGCGCAGCTGAATCCCGCCGGGGCCGCGCAATACTACTACAACCAGGGCGCGGTGCTGACCAACAGCGGCAAAGTGGACGAGGCTAACGCTGCCTTCGATAAATCCATCGCCGCCGACCCCACCAAGGCCGACGCCTATTACCAGAAGGGCGTAAACCTGATTAACAAGGCAACTACCGACAAAAGCGGCAAGGTCATTCCTGCGCCGGGAACGGCGGAAGCTCTGAATAAATATCTTGAGCTGCAGCCGACCGGAACGTTCGCCGAAGGCGCCAAGGGGATGCTTCAATACATCGGCAGCAGCATCGAGACCAGCTACGGCGCGAAGAAAAAGAAATAGCTGCGGACAGTTTGATACGAGGCGGCCCATTTGCGGCCGCCTTTTTTCTGCCTGAAAACAGAGTTCCGACCCCAGCTGAACGTCCCTCCATCTACGCAATTCGCGATGCAGGGATTAAACTAGAAATCAAGGAAGGCAATCATCTATGAACAGTTTTGGCAGCCGCTCCGTCCTTCGCGCAGGCACCAGGGAATACGAAATCTATCGTCTCAAGGCGCTTGATGATAACGGCGTTTCCACAAAACATCTCCCGTATTCCCTCCGCATTCTCCTGGAAAACCTGTTGCGCACCGAAGACGGCCGCAATGTCACCGAGAATGACATTCGCGCTCTGGCTGCATGGAACAGCAACTCCAGGCCTGATAAAGAAATAGCTTTCACCCCCAGCCGGGTTCTGCTTCAGGACTTCACCGGCGTGCCGGCGGTGGTAGACCTGGCGGCGATGCGGGATGCCATGGAGAGGCTCTCCGGCGACCCCAGCCTGATCAATCCCCTTCAGCCTGCGGAACTGGTCATCGACCACTCAGTGCAGGTGGATGAATTCGGCACACCCCAATCATTTCAATTCAATGCGGAACTGGAATTTCTTCGTAACAAGGAACGCTATGCCTTCCTGCGCTGGGGCCAAACTGCCTTCCGAAACCTGGCCATCGTCCCGCCCGATACTGGCATTGTTCACCAGGTAAACCTGGAATATCTGGCCCGCGTGGTTTTCGTGCACGAGCAGAACGGGCGGCGGACCGCTTATCCGGATACCCTGGTTGGCACCGATTCGCACACCACCATGATTAACGGTTTAGGCGTGTTGGGGTGGGGCGTCGGCGGTATCGAGGCAGAAGCCGCCATGCTGGGACAGCCGGTCTCGATGCTGATCCCACAAGTTGTGGGCGTAAAGCTCATCGGCAAGCTTCACCAGGGCGCTACAGCCACCGATCTGGTACTCACCATCACGGAAATGCTTCGCAAGCACGGTGTGGTGGGCAAGTTCGTCGAATATTTTGGACCCGGCCTTCAGGAGCTGGCACTCGCCGACCGCGCCACAATCGGCAATATGTCCCCGGAATACGGCGCCACCTGCGGCATCTTTCCGGTGGACAAAGAAAGTCTTACCTACCTGCGCCTTACCGGCCGCTCGGAGGAGCAGATCGCACTGGTCGAGGCCTACTGCCGCGAACAGGGGATGTTCCACGACGAGAAGACTCCGGAAGCCGAATACTCCGAGTTGCTTACACTTGATTTGACCACGGTGGAGTCCAGCCTGGCCGGGCCCAAACGCCCTCAGGACCGAGTGACTCTGTCGCAAGCGGGAGAATCCTTCCGGATCGCTCTGCCCTCGCTGATGAAGCCGAAGTCCGCCGCGAAAACCACCGCACCTCCGGTCGTGGCCTCGGGCAGCGCGCCTTCAGGCAGCGTTTCCAAACAGGTGGATCGCTGGGAGCAGGAAGGTGGGAGCCCCAGCGCGGTTGGTGTGCAGGACGCATTGCACGAAGAGCACGTCACTGCGAGCGTGAAAAATTCGCTTCGCCATGGAAGCGTGGTTATTGCCGCCATCACCAGCTGTACCAATACCTCGAATCCGTCAGTGATGGTGGCTGCCGGCCTGGTCGCCAAAAAAGCGGTCGAGAAAGGGTTGACCGTCCCACCCTGGGTAAAGACTTCACTCGCGCCCGGCTCGAAGGTTGTCCGCGACTATCTGGAGAAAGCCGGATTGCTTCCGTACCTCGAAAAGATCAAGTTCCACATCGTCGGCTATGGCTGTACCACCTGTATCGGAAACTCCGGACCGCTGCCGAAGGAAGTCTCCGAAGTTATCGACCAGAAGGATCTGGTTGTAGCTTCGGTGCTCTCTGGCAATCGGAATTTCGAAGGCCGCATCAATTCCGAAGTGCGCGCCAACTATCTGATGTCGCCGCCACTGGTGGTGGCCTTCGCTCTGGCTGGGCGCATCGATCTCGATCTCCGCAAGGATCCTATCGGCAAGGGAAAAGACGGCCAGCAGGTCTACCTGGCGGATTTGTGGCCGCCGCAGCGCGAAGTCGAAGAGACCATTCGCAAGTCCATTTCGTCCGACATGTTCAGTCGAAGCTATGGCGAGGTCTATCACGGCGATGACCGCTGGCGCGGCCTTCCCGTTCCCAAGGGTCAGACCTACGCCTGGGAAGAGGATTCCACCTACATTCGCCGCGCTCCTTATTTCGACGGTATGGCGCTGCAACCCGCGCCTGTCGAGGACATCAGAGGTGCGCGCGTGCTGGCCGTCCTCGGCGACAGCGTTACCACCGACCACATCTCTCCCGCAGGTTCGATCAAGAAAGACAGCCCGGCGGGAAAATATTTGATCGAGCACGGCGTAAAACCCGTGGACTTCAACTCCTACGGATCGCGCCGCGGGAACCATGAAGTAATGGTCCGGGGAACGTTTGCGAATGTGCGCCTGCGCAACAAAATGGTTCCTGGTCTCGAGGGAGGCTTCACCCGTCATCTTCCTGATGGCACGGAAATGCCGATTTTTGATGCTTCCGAAAAATACATCGCCGAGGGTGTACCGCTCGTGATTCTGGCCGGAAAAGAATACGGCTCCGGCTCCTCCCGCGATTGGGCGGCCAAAGGGCCTCGACTGCTGGGCGTGCGCGCGGTGATTGCGGAAAGCTATGAGCGCATTCACCGGTCCAATCTGGTCGGCATGGGTATCCTGCCACTGCAATTTCTCGGGGGAGATAGCGCGCAATCGCTCGGCCTGACCGGCGAAGAAGTGATTGAGATTTCCGCGGTGAGTGAATTGGTCCGCAAGTTCGCGCCGGGCAGGCAGGTGAAAGTCCGCGCAGGTCAAAAAGAGTTCGATGCACTGGTGCGGATCGACACGCCGCAGGAGGCGCAATACTACGCCAATGGCGGCATTCTGCAGTTCGTCCTGCGCCAGCTGATTGCAAGTAAAGCAGCGCCGGTGCACGCCTGATTCTTTGGATGTCTCTGGAAGCGCCGAGCCATTTGCCGACAAGACGTTGCTTGCAACGTCTTGTCGGCTCCCTGAGGGATGCTACACGCCGACCCAGTCATGCCCCAACCTCTGGTTGAAATTCGGAGTCTGACGAAGGTTTTCCCGCTCGGCGAGTCGATGCTGGGATCCCGCGCCAAAGGCGAGGTTCGTGCCGTCGATGACGTCTCACTCGACATCGATGCCGGCGAGACTTTGGGTTTGGTGGGGGAGTCGGGGTCCGGAAAAAGCACCCTGGGGCGGCTGGTGCTGCGACTCATCGAGCCAAGTTCTGGCACCCTCCAGTTCGAAGGGCGCGATCTGTTGGCCGCCAGTCACCGTGAGATGCGGCGCATTCGTCGCGACATGCAAATAATCTTTCAGGACCCTTTCGGTTCTCTTGATCCCAGAATGAACGTGGAAAGTATCGTCAGCGAGCCTCTCGTGATTCACGAAAAGATGACCCTGAACGCACGCCGCGCTCGGGTCGCTGAGTTGCTGCGCGCGGTTGGCCTCGATCAATCCATCCTGCCCCGATTTCCGCACGAGTTCAGTGGCGGCCAGCGGCAGCGCATTGGGATCGCACGTGCGCTCGCTCTTCGCCCGAAGTTCATCGTTGCCGACGAGCCCGTCTCCGCCCTCGACGTAAGCGTTGGAGCGCAGATCGTCAACCTGCTGGCGCAACTGCAACGCGAGTTTGGCCTGACTTACCTGTTTATTTCGCATTCCATGCCGGTGGTGCGCTATCTGGCGACTCGCATCGCCGTGATGTATCGGGGAAAAATGGTTGAGGTCGGGGACACCAGCCAGATTACGGAACAACCGCAGCACCCGTACACGCGCAGCCTGCTCGAAGCCACGCCAGAAATTGCCGTGTAGCGCCGGCGGGCATCTTGCCCGCTGCGTGGCAATCCGCAAAACGGTTACTGCTCTTTTCCGCCTGGAAGTGGGCATTCTGCGCGCCCATCGAGCCGGCGTGACGCCGGCGCTACCCGATAGGTTATCCTTGATCCGCTTTCTGGAGACGACTATGAAATTGTGGCTATCCCTGCTCCTGCTGTCCGCCGCTGCCCTTGCCCAGCAATCCAAGAATCCCGTGACCGATGTCCTGCGCGAGGCTCTCGCTGGACGTCAGAAAAATACAGTCGCGGCCATCGAACAGATGCCGGCCGACAAGTTTGGTTTTAAACCCACACCCGATCAAATGTCGTTCGGACATCTTGCGGCTCACATCGTCGAGGCCAATTATTTCTTTTGCTCCAAAGTCGGCGACGTTGCCGCGCCGAAGGTTGACGAGGTAAAGGAAGCTGACGGCAAGGAAAAGCTGGTAGCCGCGGCAAAGGCCTCATTCGATTTCTGCGGCGCCGCTCTGGCCAAAGCCGAAGATGCAAAACTCGGCGACACGATCGAGGATTTTGCTCACAAGTCGCGTCCCCGAGCCTGGGCCGCACTGGCTCTGTCCGGCAGCTGGGCCGATCACTACGGCGCCGCTGCGATGTATCTGCGACTGAATGGCCTGTTGCCCCCATCCGCGCAAAAGAAGCCAGACGAAACGAAGAAATGACGGTCGAGCGTCCCCCCGGCATAATCGCGGTTGCGGCCGCCTTCTTTCTGGCCGCGGCGTACCTGCTGGTCGTGGGACTCACGATGCTGGCCCGGCCCGGCCTGATTTCGATGGTGGCTGGCGCACCGTTGCTGGGCGGCCTTGAACTCGCGGGCCCTTACATGTTTCTTCTCACGGCTGGGGTCGGATTGCCAGTTGCCTTCGGGCTCTGGAGACTCCACCGGTGGGCCCGGTGGGCGGCAATTCTCGTCACCATGATCGGTGTCGTGATGCTGCTGCCCGGCGTCTCTGCCGCGATACTGGAGTTTCGGATAGACAAACTGGTTTGGGGCGGCCTGGGAACGATGATTCGGGTGCTGATCGTCTGGTATTTGTTTCAGGAACCGGTGCGGGAGGCGTTCGTGAGGGAGTAGCCTCTCGGTCACAGCGGTTAATACTTTAGTAATCAATGATTTGGCATCTAGGGTATATTTATATAAAATAATCAAGCATGGTATAATGTGGAATGGCAATGAGTATCAAAAACGACGAAACTGAGCGGCTTGCCCGGCAGGTAGCCCGCGAGACCGGCGAGTCTCTGACCGAAGCTATTCAGACGGCATTGCACGAGCGCTGGAAGCGCTTGCAGGCGAAGCGTCGCAGCCATGTAACGGCAGGGCAGATTGAGGATCTGCTGCGGCGAGTGGACAGCCTTCCAACCCTTGACTCGCGGCCTGACGACGAAATCCTGGGTTATGACGAGCACGGGATGCCACGCTGATGGTCATAGACACGTCCGCACTCCTCGCCATCTTCCTCGCCGAACCCGAGCGCAAACCCTTTCTGGAATCGATCCTGCAAGCCGAGACGCGAATGATCTCAGCTGCCAACCTGCTTGAGACAGGTATCGTGTTGGAAGCGAGACGCGGCGAAGCTGCGGGACGGGAATTCGACCTGTTCGTTGTGCGAGCGAATCTGCAAGTCGCTTCCGTGGACAGCGAACAGGCCGAGCTCGCGCGTTCCGCGTGGCGCAAATATGGCAGGGGCCGCCATCCGGCTGCCCTCAACTTCGGAGATTGTTTTGCTTATGCGCTGGCCAGGGCCCTGCGTGAACCACTCCTGGCGAAAAGCAGTCACTTTGCTCTTACCGATATCGAAACTTGCCCTTCGACGCCAGCCTGATGGAGTGATACTTAAAGTCCAGCCAGGTCAAAAGCGTCGGGCGGGGCGCCCGCCCTGCACCGGCGAGTCTTATTCTTCCTCTTCTTTAACATCCCCACGCGCCGCCTTGGCCTTCTCTACGATCTTGTCCTGTAGCATGCCCGGCACGGCGTCATAGTGATGCATTTCCATGTTGAAGCTGCCGCGGCCCTGGGTCATTGAAGTAAGATCGACGCCATAAGTCAGCATTTCGGACATCGGCACTTCGGCTTTTACAACGGTGTTACCGCCTTTGTTGTCCATGCCCTGGATGCGCCCGCGGCGGCTGTTCAAGTCGCCCATGATGCTTCCCGCAAAGTCGTCGGGGACAGTGATTTCGACTGCCATCACCGGCTCAAGCAGGGTCGGCCTGGCCACTTCCATGGCCTTCTTGAACGCGATGCGGCCCGCCATCTGGAATGACATGTCGTTCGAATCCACGTCGTGGTACGAGCCGTCGTAGAGGATCACTCTAAAATCCACCACGGGAAATCCCGCCAGGTATCCGCGGGCGGCCGCGTCCCTGATTCCCTTTTCAATGGCGGGAATGTAGTTCCTGGGGATGGCGCCGCCGAAAATATCGTTTACAAATTCAAACTCTCCGCCGCGCGGCAGCGGTTCCATCTTGATTTTGCAGTCGCCGTACTGACCGTGCCCGCCGGTCTGCTTTTTGTGCTTCCCTTGCACATCGGCCTTGCCGCGAATTGTCTCCCGGTACGGTACCTTGGGAGCTTTCAGAACAACCTCCGTGTGGTACCTCTTCTTCATTTTGGAGACAACTACCTCGATATGCTGCTGGCCGGTTCCCGCGATAAGAAATTCCTTGGTCTGGGGATCGCGGAAGAAGCGCAGCATCGCATCTTCTTCCATGAGCTTGTGGATGCCCGGCCCCAGCTTGTCCTCGTCGGCACGGCTCTTGGGCTCGATGGCGAATGTGATCGCGGGCTCAGGCAACTTCACGCGCGGATACTGAATCGGGGCCGACTTGTCACCGAGCGTGTCGCCGGTCAGAGTGTCTTTCAATTTGGCTACCGCACCAATATCGCCCGCATGCAGTTCGGTTACCGGCACCGCAGTCTTGCCTTGCATGATGGAAATATGCGCCATCTTTTCCTGCGATCCGCGGCTGTAGTTCACTGCCGTGGAGTCGTTCTTCAGCACGCCCGAGAACACCTTGAAATACGAAATCCGGCCCGCAAAGGGATCGGAAACTGTCTTGAACACATAGAGGGACACCGGCTCGGTATCGGTCTCGTGCCGCTTCGGCGGCTCGCCATTGCTCGACGCTGCCGGGTCACCCTGCACCCATTCGTGCTCTGATGGCGCGGGCGTGTAGTCGACGATAAAGTCCATCACCCGGTCAGCGCCGATGTTTCCCAGACCGGATCCGAAAATTACCGGGAAAATTTTGTCCTCGCGGATGGCGTTGTGCAGCGCCGGAATCAGGTCTTCCTCGGGGATGGTTCCCTTTTCGAAAAATTCTTCCATCAGGGCATCGTTGCCCTCGGCCACCAGTTCCACCAGCTTTTCATGCTGGGCCTGGGCTTCATCCTTCATGTCGGCCGGAATCTCGGTTTCTTTACCCTTGCCGTTGCCGCCCAACTCGTAGGTGTAGGCCTTCAGCGTGACCAGATCGACCACGCCACGGAAGTTCTTTTCCTTCCCAATGGGCAACTCGAGGGGAATCACGGCTCGTCCGAACGCATTGGTCAACGATTCCAGGACGCGTTCCGCATCGGCGCGGTCGCGATCCATGCGGCTGGCCACGATCAATCGCGGCGTCTGGTACTCCTCACAATAGTTCCATACTCGCTGCGTGACGACTTCCACTCCTGCGACGCCGTCGACGACAACGATTGCCGCATCCACCACCGGCAGTACCAGCTTGGCTTCATGGACGAACATGTTGAATCCGGGCGTGTCCACGATATTGATTTTCGTCTTGCCCCACTCCACATGAGCGAGGCCGGCCGAAATTGACATCTTTCTCGCGATTTCTTCTTCGTCGTAATCGGTGATGGCGGAACCGTCATCCACTCGCCCCATGCGCTGGCTCGCATTCCCGGCGTACAGCATCGCGGAAACCAGCGAGGTCTTGCCCGCATGCCCATGCCCAATCACCGCTACGTTCCGGATATTCGCGCCTTCATAAACCTTCACGGGTTCGCTCCCTCCGAGAATTCAACACCACCACAAGACTGCAGATTTTTGCCGCCGGCCATGTGGGAACAGCCGCCCTCGGCTGTCCAGCCGAGCAACGCTCGGCCCCTGTCGACGGACGCTGCGTGGGGCGGGTTCATATAGGACTCAAAAGAAGAGGACAACTTATAGACCGAAGCCAGCCAGCCTGTCAAAACCACAGGATGCTACCACAGCGGAATTTGGCGGCTCAAGCGGTCGAAAGTGCAGGCGGAGAGTGACTCCTCACTCGCTTTGCGGCGCCAGCGTCAGTTGCACTGCCTCATGATCATGCTCTCCGAGCGTGACTGTTTTAGCTTCGGAAGACGTCTCCGGCGATTCAGATGAAGCTGAAGGCACCTTGGCGGCGATCCGGTACTTGCCTGGAGGCAGGGTATTGAATAGGAAGTGACCATTCTGATCGGTGCTGGCGCTCGTCGAACGTAGGCGGTTACAGGGTGTTTCAGGGTCAGGTTTCACCCGAACCTGCGCACCGGCCACCGGTTTGTCGTGCTCAGTCACCGTGCCTTCGAGTTGCACGCTTGCTGCGCTGAGCACGATTTTCAGCGTGCCGCCGGAAGAACCTCTTTCCACCTCGAGCCCTTTCTGCAGGACGTCTTCCGCTCCCATGCGGGCTGATTTCACGTACCAGCCCTGCTCCAACCCATAGAACCGGAGCGCATAGCTGCCATCGACAACGTCAGGGATCTGAAATGAGCGATCCCGCTCGACTTGAGCAAAAGCGAAACTCGCGGCGTCGATTTCGCTCGTGGACTCCAGGTGAATCCGAATCCGGTCAAGTGCGTTCCGCCCCGTACTTGCGGCCATGATCCGCCCGCGAATGCGTGTTCCTTTACCGAAGGCGATCAGGACTGAGTCAATGTTGTCGGGGACCGCACCTCGAGCTTCTGCTGCGCCATGTGACGTTCGTTCTCGTCGACTTGGTGGGCACTGAGGACATAGCTTCCTGGGGGAACACCTTTAATGCTGAACTCGCCTTTGGCGTTGGCGCTGGCACTGAGTTCATCGTTGGCGGCTTCGGCAGTATAAAGCTCGACATAGCTATGGGTCGCCGGTCTGCCATCAGAGGCAACAACGCGCCCTGCTACTTCGACGGTTTTGATGTGGCGCATGGCAAAATCGGCAGTCGCCTCATCTCCCGGACCCACTGCGACCGGCTGCGCCTGATCGACCTGGAGAACTCCGGGGTGGAAAACCGAAGCATATTGACTGCCGAGGGAGCGATTTGTGTGCGGCAGGACTTTCCCATTCGCACCCTAGCGCTTCCTTGCCAAGACCGAACCGCTCGACATCAGCCAGGCTCCTCCGCACATGACCAGCGCCACGAGCGCGCTGGTCCACTCCTTCCCATCGTGAGGGGATGCAGCCACTCTTGGCAGATGAACGACAAATACCCACAAGAAGAACATCAGTCCCAACAAAGTTGTGGCCCAACCCGAGCTTTTTTTGGTGGCAATGGAGAGTGCTGCCGCGAAAAATGCGACGCCCACGAAAACCGACCAGAAGAAGCGTCCGGGAATCCATGCTGGCACCAGCGTCGCCACGAACCGGACGTAGAGAAAGTGCTGCGTGCCAAATACGACCAGTGAAATCGCAAAGAGGATTCGGCCCAATTCACCCAAACTCCCCGATAACACCAGCGCGGCGCCACACATCGCCAGAATTTCAAATCCGCTGGTCCACGGGCCGGGATCATGAATGTTTGCGATTAGTCTGGGCGCAAACACAAGAATCGCATGCAGCATCAGCAATATCGCCAGTATCACTGCGGCCGGACGGGTTTGCCTTCCGCTCGCGATACAAGCTGCCGTGGCGATCAGAAAAGCTGCCGTGGCATAGGCCCAAAGCGAACCGCCCGGACTCCAGGGAGGCCCGGGTACCGGTCCGGCCATAAAGGTATGAACCAGGTATTGAGTCCCGAAGCCAGCCAGGGCGCTGGCGTAAAGGAAACGGCCAAGTCTGCTAAGTTCTGTCATGGTCGCCGCGTGATCACCACTTCTTGAAAATCACAAACACCGCCAGCACGATCAAAGCGAAGCCCAATATGTAGTTCCATTTTATCGGTGCGTCGAGATAGAACACCGAGAATACCGAAAATACGGTAAGGGTGATTACTTCCTGAATCGTCTTTAACTGCACCGCGCTGAATTCATACGAACCAATTCGATTGGCGGGCACCTGAAAACAGTATTCGAAAAAAGCGATACCCCAGCTGACCAGAATCACGGTGAAAATCGGGGCTTGCCTGTACTTCAAATGTCCGTACCAGGCAAAAGTCATAAAAATGTTGGAAATGGTAAGCAGCACGATCGTGGTCATGGCAACTATGCTGCCTCAGGCAGCCATGCTTTTTCCAGCCACGGCCAGGAAAATACGAAACCCGCTCGAGACTTGCGCCCTGACTGCCCGTGACCTATGATCGGGCCTGGCCAGACTTTCGGGCCGCGAACCTGTTATGCACCGCCTGACCGCCAGATTGCTGCTCGTTCTGCTTCTCGTGGGCATTCTTGCCCCAGTCGCACTGGCAGTCTCCGCCCCCGCGCCGCATGCGTGTTGTGTGCGAAAGACAAAGCATGACCAGGGCAGCCGCAGCTTTCAAGTCCGGGATATCGGCAGCCAAAACCATAACTGCTGCCCTCCCGTCACTACTGCTCACTGGGCCCAACTTGAATCTGACGTCGGCGCTAATGCCCGCCCGCTTTTGGCGTATATGCCGGCGCAGGCACGTCCAGCTTTTCGTAACAACTTCAAAAATTCTCTTCGTCCAGTCCGCGGCCCTCCGGTCAGCTGAAACTCCCGTCCTGATGTTTGCCTCAGAATGTCTGCCTCAGATTTTGGGGATTAATGAGGCGTTGTCGGCCGAGTTATCCATCGCCCGAAACGCTTCCTCACGGCTGGGTGCAAGCGCTGTACTCCATTTACTCGCCCGCATGAAAACCATGCGGCGGATATCTGCTGTTCCGGTGGACACAAATGTTGCGGGTGATCTGGGCTGTGGTGATCGTGTTGGTTCTGCTGGGCGCGGGCCTTTGGATCTCCGGCCTGGTTCCGCATTGCTGTGGCGCGCGCCAAACGCCCAGTTCCGCAGAGGTGTATCTCGCCCGGATCGCCCGCCGGTGGTCGTTGCCTTCCGGCACTGATAAAGACAAGAATCCTTTTGCCAGTTCCCCGGAGCTGATTCAAGAAGCATCCCGGCATTTCGCCGACCATTGCGCTTCCTGCCATGGCAATGATGGAAGCGGTAACACCGAGATGGGGAGGAATCTTAACCCGCCCGCGCCTGACATGCGGCTGCACGCTACCCAGCAGCTCACCGATGGCGAGCTCTACTACATCATTCACAACGGGGTGCGCTGGTCCGGCATGCCCGCCTGGGGGGAACCTGGGAACGACGCGGACAGCTGGAAGCTGGTTTGGTTCATCCGCCACCTGCCGAGTCTGACTCCTGCCGAACTCCACGACATGGAGCGCTTCAATCCCAGGAGCGAAGCAGAGCGTGAAGAACAGAAGCAGGAAGAAGATTTTCTAAATGGAGGTCCGGCTGTACCTCCAGCCGAAAAGCACCGATAGGAATTAAAGGACGAACTTCGGACGATGAAACCCGACAAACCGATCGCTGAAACATAGACGGAGGCGAACTAATGAAAAAACTTTCTCTGACAGTAACTTTTGCTTTGCTCTGCACTCTCGTCCTGAGCCCGCTGACTTTCCCTCACGGAGGCATGGAACACGTCATGGGAACCGTGACTGCCATTTCCGACCATTCCCTTTCTGTGAAAACCAAAGATGGGGCCAGTACCACGGTGGAGTTCGATGGCGAAACCAAGTTCGTGAAGGGTGACACTCCGGCCACAGCCAAGGAAGTAGTCGTGGGAAGCCGGGTGGTCATTCATGCTCACAAACGCGACAACTCGCTGCACGCCGCGGAAATCAGGATCGGCGCCAATGCAGCCCCGGGCCGGCAATAGTCGATCCGGATTGGAGAACATATGAGATACAGGAAAGCGATCTTGCTCGGGTTACTGTTGAGCAGTTTGACTGCTTTCGCTACCATCTTCGGGACTGTCAGCGGATTGATTCATGATCCTCAGCACCGCCCGGTGCAAAGCGCGCTGGTCACGCTGCACGCGACGAACTCCGCCTGGACGAAGTCCATGACCAGCACCGACGCGGGAGAATTTCAGTTCGATGCTGTCCCGCTGGGCGAATACACCGTCACCGTTGAACTCCAGGGCTTCGCTCGCTCGGAGCAGAAACTTGCACTCACCTCCGGCCGCGACGCCCGCGTACATTTCTCGCTGACCGTCGCCCAGGCCAAAGAGACGGTCGAAGTTACTGACACGGCCGCACTGGTGAACTCCGAGTCGTCCGCCACCTCTACCCTGGTCAGCCGCCGCCAGATCTCCGAAACCCCTGGCGCCGATCAGACCAACAGCCTGAGCATGATCACCAACTACGTGCCCGGTTCGTACATGGTGCACGATCAATTGCACATTCGCGGCGGGCACCAGGTCTCGTGGCTGATCGATGGCGTCCCCGTGCCCAACACCAATATCGCTTCCAACGTGGGCCCGCAGTTCGATCCCAAGGACATCGACTACCTCGAAGTGCAGCGCGGTGGTTACTCTGCCGAATACGGTGACCGCACTTATGGCGTCTTTAACGTGGTCACTCGCTCCGGATTCGAGCGCGACCGCCAGGCAGAGTTGGTCGCCAGTTACGGCAGCTTCAACCGGACGGAAGACCAGTTCAGCTTTGGCGACCATACCGACCGTTTTGCTTACTACGGAAGCATCTCCGGGAATCGCACCGATCTGGGTCTGGAAACCTCAAGCATCGAGAACCTCAACAATCAATCGGCGGGACTCAGCGGCTTCACCTCGCTGACCTTCAACAAGACGCCGAACGATCAGCTTCGCCTGATCGCTTCATCCCGCGGCGATCACTACCACGTTCCCAACGATACCGACCAGCAGGCTACCGGCATTCGCGATGTTGAAGACGAGCGCGACGACCTGGTCAATTTTTCCTGGCTGCACACCATGGGCACGGGAACGGTTCTCACGGTTTCACCCTTCTATCATTTCAACCGCGCTCACTACACCGGCGGTTACGTCGGCGAGCCTGATCCCGATGTCATCATTCCCGATGACGACCGCGGCTCGAACTATTTCGGCGGCGTGGCGTCGCTGGCGGTGAATCGTGGAAATCATAACGCCCGGGTCGGGATGCAGGTATTCGGCGCGCGTGACAACCAGCTCTTCGGAGTCGTCACCAGCGACGGCAGCAACCCGCCGCTGACTCAGCGCGAGAGAGTGTGGGGAAACGTCGAAGCGGTCTTTCTGGAGGATCAGTACAAGGTCACCAGCTGGCTAACTCTTAACGGTGGAGTTCGGCTTACACACTTCGGTTCGACCATCAGCGAGAATGCCGTGGACCCCCGCATCGGCGCAGCCATTCGCGTGCCGCGCCTTAACTGGGTTCTGCGGGGCTTCTATGGCCGCTATTATCAAGCCCCTCCGCTACTCACTGTAAACGGACCTTTACTCGACCAGGCGGCCCAGCAAGGTTTCGGCTTCCTGCCATTGCGCGGCGAGCGTGACGAGCAGCACGAGTTTGGTCTGACCATCCCCTTTGCCGGATGGGTGTTCGACATTTCCAACTTCCGAACCGGCGCGAAGAACTTCTTTGATCACGACATCCTGGGCAACTCCAATATTTTCTTTCCGCTTACCATCGATCGGGCCCGCATTCGCGGATGGGAGGCTACCGCAAACTCGCCCCGGATAGCCGGGCTGGCACAGTTCCACGCCGTCTATTCCCATCAGTACGCCGAAGGCGCGGGCGGAGTGACCGGCGGCCTGACCGATTTCGAACCACCAGACGAAGGTTATTTCTTTCTGGATCACGATCAACGCAGCACGTTTTCTACGGGCTTCAATCTCCAGCTGCCACGTCATGTCTGGACCGACTTCAATGTCAACTATGGCTCTGGCTTTGTGGACGGAGAAGGCCCGGAGCATCTGCCGTCGCATACCACCTTCGACTTGTCGGTTGGGAAATCATTCGGTGAGAACTGGAATGTCCGCCTGAGCGGCCTTAATCTGTCCAATCACCGCTACCTGCTGGACAACAGCAACACATTCGGAGGAACACACTACGTCAATCCGCGAGAAATTTCGGTCCAGGTGAAGTACCGATTTCGTTTCTAGAAACAGACCTCGGGCGCCAGTCCTCAGGCCTTGCGGGTTACTACGACCGATTGGAGACATTGAACAGATGAGATACATCCTGGCCTTGCTGGCAGTGCTCGGTATTGCCGCATCCACTCTGGCGCTCCGTGAACACTACCGGACCGACACTTCACCCTGCAGCATTAACGAGAAATGGGATTGCGGAATCGTGAACCGCAGTCCCTACGCGGTTATCGGGGGCGTGCCGGTCGCGGCCATTGGAATCGTCGGCTATCTGCTGATGGGCGTCATCGCGCTGAAACGCCGGTACGTCGCTTTGCTGCCTTTTTCGCTGGCAGCGCTGGCGTTCTCTCTTTACCTTGCCCACATCGAGGCACACCTGCTCGGGGTGTGGTGCGTTTACTGCGTAGCTTCTCTGGGAGTGATTTCCGTTTTTAGCCTTCTGGTATTGGGCGTGGTTCTAAACCGTTTGCGCCACTAGCCGGACTTCAGCCGATCTTCTTCAGCGCCTCGAGGAGCTCCTGATTATTTGGCGCCTGGTCCAGGGGATATACCCTGGCAAAAGCAATCTTTCCCGCCTTGTCGACAATAAAAACCGCGCGCTCGCAGATCCCCGGAAATGGCGGAGTGTCGCGGAATACTCCGAACATCTGGCTCACTTTCCCGTGAGGATAAAAATCCGCGCACAGGGGAGTCTGCATCATCCCGATCTCCTTTTTCTGCCAGGCGATCTTGCTGGGGATGGAATCGACACTGATGTCTACAACCTGGGCGTTCAAGGCGGCGAATTTCTCCCGGTCGGAATCGAACGCCGGCACCTGCGCCGCGCAGGTCGGCGTCCAGTCCAGCGGGTGGAAGCTCACCACCACATGGTTCTTTCCCAGATAATCGCTGAGTTTTACCTTTACATGCTGCTCGCCCTGCACCGCCGGCAACTCAAAGTCCGGGGCAGTATCCCCTACTTTCAACGCCATGACTTTCTCCTCTTGCTTGCAATACTACCCGTGGCAGACGCCTTACTCGTCAAATCCGTGGCGGGTTCCATGTCAAAATTAACATTGCTTTAACAATTGCAGGCGGCCTGAAGAATAATATTTCCCGATGCCACAAGACCCTCTCGTTATTGAAGATTTGGCCGGCCCAAGGGATGGACAACGAATTTTCCGCCTTACCGGGCCTATCGTGCTTACCAACCTATTCGATTTCCAGTCCCTGGTGCGCACCGATACGTCCCGCACGCTCATTCTGGATTTCACCAACGTTCCATATGTCGATTCTGCAGGAATAGGCGCTCTGGTAGGCGCGTATGTCACCCATCAGAAGGACGGTCGCAGCCTGTTCCTGATCGCAGTCAACCAGCGGGTTCAGGACGCTCTGCAAGTGACGCGCGTAAAGCAATTCTTCCATTTTGTCGACTCCTTAGCGGCAGTGGAACAAGCCGTCTGAACTGAGAACGGGGAACCAAAGACCAAGAACTGGTTGTCAATTTCTCCATCTGATTCCGATACTGTTGGCGGAAACGCGTTTGTCGCATCCATCGTTTATCATGAACGCATGTTTGCCAGCCGGGTCGCGCTGTTTCTGCTGTTCGCATTCACTCCCTCCATCGCCGGGGTTGCCGACGACGTCCGCAACCAGCTTGCGCGCAATGATTTTGCCGCCGCGGAAGCCGAGCTTCAGACCTATCGCAACCAGCGCGGCGTAACTCCTGACTACCTTGAAGGCCTCTCGTGGATGGCGCGGGCCAGCCTGAAAGCTAACCGACTCGATCGCGCCGACACCTTCGCCCGGCAGACTGACACCTTGAGCCGGCAATTGCTGTTAAAACGCGCTTTGGACGCCGAGCCCCAACTCCCTTTAGCTCTCGGAGCCGCTCTTGAGGTCCAGGCACAAACCCTGGCTGGCCAGGGGAAACAAGCGCAGGCTGTCGCACTGCTGCGTCGCAGCCTTGCCACTTACAGAAATACTTCTATCCAGCCGCGATTGCAGAAGAACCTCAATCTGCTGGCCTTGACTGGGCAGCCCGCGCCGCCGTTAAAGGTCGCGCAATACCTTGGAGCCAGGCCGGCAACACTCGCCCAGCTCAGCGGATCGCCCGTCCTGCTCTTTTTTTGGGCGCACTGGTGCGGCGACTGCAAAGCCGAAGGGCCGGTGATCGCTCAGTTGAGATCCGAATTCGGACCGCGCGGCCTGACCCTTCTGGCCCCCACCCAACTCTACGGTTACGGCGCTCAGGGAGAAGATGCGCAGCCAAAGGATGAGCTGGCTTACATCGAACGCGTCTGGCAACACTTCTACCCGGCACTGCAGAGTGTTCCGGTGCCGGTCAGCAACGAAAACTTCAACCTGTACGGCGCCAGCACGACACCGACCCTGGTTCTGGTAAGCCGCACTGGCCGCATCGCGCTCTACCATCCCGGCGTAATGCCTTACGACGAACTCCGCGCTGCTATTGAAAAAGAAATCGCCCGCTGACGGACCTCACAAGGTGTGCAGGTAGGCCAGAAGATCCTGCACTTGTTGCCGGGACATGACCTGGCCAAAAGCCGGCATCATATTGCGGCCGGTGACAATCATTTCTCCGACGCGCTCGTCATTGGCCGGCATTCCGCTCTGCGACAGAAACGGCTTTTTGAAGACACCCTGCAAACTGCGACCCTTTTTTTCGCGGGACGAATATGCTTCGTGGCAGCGGTCACAATGCTGATCGTAAAGCTGCCTGCCGGCGGCCTGTTGTGGCGTCAGGCCCAATTCGGTGTCGCTTTTCCGACGCTGCACATCACAACCATCGAGGATGAAAACGAGCAGCAGAATTTGCGCAAACACAATTGCTGCCAGCCGGGCGGGTTTGCCCCCTGGTGCCTGGCAAAGAGTCGGCACTTGATTCAGGTTCATGAACTCACGCTGAACGGCTCTTTGGCAAAAACAAAAAAAGCCCTTACAACTTCGATCAGATGCAGCCCGCGCCGGTCTTTCCAGAAGTACAATAATAGTAGATTATCAGCAGATAATTGCGATGCCTTCCGCCGTCAAACGCGTCAATGTCAAGCGAGTTTATGAGAAGCCTGCGCGCGGCGACGGATACCGCGTTCTGGTAGACCGGTTGTGGCCGCGCGGATTGAAAAAGAGCGAGGCTGCGCTCCATTCATGGTTGCGCGATCTTGCTCCCTCGGACGAGTTGCGGCGCTGGTATCACACTCGTCCCGGCGCGTGGGTTACATTCCGTAAACGCTATCTCAGGGAGCTGGCGCTGCCTCAGGCGGCAGAGTCTCTGGACGAACTCTATCGCTTCGCCAATGACAAAAAACCTCTGACGCTGCTCTTTGCTTCAAAAAATGAGGATCGCAACAATGCGGTGGTGCTGAAAGACCTGCTCGAAGGAATGCGCAAGCCGCCAACCGGCACCGGCCCGGGTGCTGTGCGCAGCATGCGTCAGCGCCAGGCAAAACGCATGCCAAGATAGTTGCTCTGTTTGGGGGGCGCCCCCGCCGGACAGATTGTAGCGGCAAAGCAGTGCAGGGTCTCAGACAGAGCCTGGCTGCAGGGGATCGAAGCGGGCCACGGCGCCCGCGTCACAATCACTTCTTAGGACCGTCTTCCAGGATGGCACCCACAATATTGTCGATTGTCTCGTTGATTCTCTTATCGGGAAGGTTGAAATTGTTGGTAAGGATGGAAAACGCCACTCGATCGCCACGATTCGTGATGGCAAATCCCGAGAGCGCCTTTACGCCGCCGAGGGAACCTGTCTTCGCGCGCACTCGACCTTGCACATCCAAAGTTTTGAAACGGTCGTAGAGGGAGCCGTCGGTGCCGGCGAGTGGCAAAGTATCGCGGAAACTGGCGCCCCAGGATTGCGAGCCCGCATACTGCAGAAGTTGCACAACCGTATGGGGCGTGACCAGATTCTGCCGCGATAGCCCGGAGCCGTCGTAGAACACGTATTGATCGCTCGCCACTCCCGCCTGGTTCAGGAATCCACGCAGCACCTCGAGCCCTCCTTCGACCGTCCCCGCTGTCCCCTTCTCCCGGCCCAGGAGCCGCAGCAGAATTTCCGCATGAAGATTCTGACTCACCTTATTGATGACACGCACGTCCTCGATAAGGGGCTTTGATTGGTAGCCAGCCAGGACCAGCCGCTGGTTCTGTAAAGACCTTGCAGAATCGTCGCCACCTCTCGCCGCAGCGGAAGCGGTGACAGTGAGAGTTGAGAGACTGGAAAGCTCAGTGTGGCGAGTTTTCTGCCGGCCGTAGACCGCAATGCCGCGAACTTCGAGAAGTTGGCGGAACAAATCGGCGGCGAATTGCGCCGGGTCCTCGATGGCAAGGGCCTCGTTGACTCCGCTGTCGCCCAGCGGCATGTTTCCCCAAAGGGTCAGGACAGTGGCGCCAGGTTCACGATTGATGAAAATCTTCCGTCCGGTCCCCGCGGGTGTGGTGATGATGCGATTGTCGATTCGATAGTAGCCCGCGAAGGGCGTAATGCTGACGAATGCACGATCCCCCGCGCGGTCAGCAGGCAGGATATTTACAAAAATGACGTTGTCGTTGATGGTGAGCGCGGAAACCGGAGCGCCGTCGGCCCAGAGCAGATCATCCTGGCTCCAGCCTTCTCCGTAGCGCTCGAAGGCGAAATAGGAATCGTCGGCGATGATATCCCCGTCCACGTATTTCACCCCCTTCTGCGCCAGCGTGTCAGCGAGATCCTCGAGAACGCGAATGGGGTGATCGTTTCTCTGGGTGTGCAGGGTGTAAGGAAGTTCGCGTCCGGAAAGATTAGGATCGCCGCGGCCCACCAGCACCAGATCGCCGGTAAGGCGTCCGTGAGTGTCCAATGTGCCGTTGGTTTCCACCGTAGTGTGGAAACTGAAGTCTGGCCCGATCAGGGCCAGTGCGGCGGCCGTGGTGAATAGCTTGGTGTTAGACGCGGGAGTGAAAAGCTTATCGGCGTCGCGGGCGTAGAGAACCTTGCCGGTGGAGAGGGAAGTGACTTCAATGCCCCAGAACCCGCGAGCCAGATCGTTCGCGGCGAGGATCGTGGCGATTCGCTTGTCCAGTGGTTTGCGCGACGCGGCGTGCAGTTGTGTCAAGAGCAGCAGACACACGGCCACATGCGAGAGCAGGCGCGGACGGCGCATCGCAAGCTGATTGTAGCATCGGCATCTGTCTTCGTGAGGATGAGGAGAGGGGCATGGGCCCTCGTTTAGTTGCGAATTTCAGGTCCCGAAGGGACCGCTGGCAATAGCCCGCGACTTCAGTGGCGGGTGGACCAGCGGAAAACAGATTTGCATGCCGCAGGCACGCCTGAATTGGGACTCGGCGACGGTGAGCGTTTCACGTGTCCCTCCGGGACGGGAATCGCGCCTGCACCTCACCCGGCGTTCAAACGCCGGGCTACTATCAGGCGTCCCTTACGGGACGCGTTCGGCGCACAGGTTGCGAGGTGCGAGAGACCCATAGGTTTAGAATCGCCTGCATGCGTCCTGTGTTCGACTGGTTAATCGGCTCCCGCTCGTTGCAGCTGGGGAAACGAACTCTGATCATGGGGGTGGTAAATGTCACGCCGGACTCGTTCTCCGATGGCGGAGCGAATTTCGATCACGATCGTGCCGTGGAGTACGCAGTCAAATTGCTGGGAGATGGCGCTGACATTATCGACATAGGTGGTGAGTCGACGCGTCCGGGAGCAAAGGTGTCAGGAACGGACCCCGGCGCCGCGGTAACTGAAAGGGAAGAGCTGGATCGGGTTCTCCCGGTGATTGCCGGAGTTAAGTCAAAAAACGCGAAGGCGATTATTTCCATCGATACCTACAAGGCAGGCGTAGCGCGCCGTGCGGTGGAAGCAGGAGCGGAGATCGTAAACGACGTGAGCGGATTTCTTTGGGACCCTAGGATGACAAAGGCACTCGCCGAGCTCAAGTGTGGAGCCGTGCTGATGCACATGCGTGGGCGTCCGCACGAATGGCGAACGCTGCCGGCAGCGCCGGATATTGTTTCACTGGTAAAGCGCGAGCTGCGTGATCGTAGCGAGGCAGCCGTGCTCGGCGGGATGAAACGAGAACGCATGGTGATCGATCCAGGTTTCGGTTTTGGGAAAAACCACGAGGAAAACTATCCGCTGCTGAGACGGTTCGAGGAATTTCATCAGCTGCGCTTTCCATTGCTGGCGGGAGTTTCGCGAAAGTCTTTCATTGGCAGGGCCCTGGCACGTGATGGAAAGGACGCTGCAGTCTGTGATCGGTCATTCGGGACCCTGGCGGCAGAAACCGTTCTCATTATGAAAGGGGCCCAGATTATTCGCACTCACGATGTACAAGCGTGCGTCGATGCGGTGCGCATAGCGGATCTGGCGGCCGGATAGGTTGAACAGCTCACCACAGCGGCTGAAGCCGTACCCTTCCCGGCTCCACCCTGCGCATCTCACAGATGAGTGTGGGCCGGCAGAACAATCTCTGCGAACTTCCTGATAATTTCGGACTCCAGTTTTTTATTCCAGGCCATGCCTATATCCCAGTCGGCGTACTTGTCGTGGACGGGTGCAAACTTTACTCCCGCAATCTGCATCGCTCGTGCAGCCCGGGGCACGAGGGACACGCCAATCCCCGCGCTTACCAGATTCAGGATAGTGAACGTATCGTTGGCTTCGTAGACGATTCTCGGCGCGAATCCAGAACGGTCGCACAGGCTGATGCAGTGATCGTGATAGGTTGCGGAAACGCCGCGATCGATAACAATGAAGGCCTGCTCCTGAATGCCCTTCATGGTCACCGGACCGCCGAACTTGGCCGACGTTGCGATGGTCAGGCGCTCGGTCAGAACTTTCCGGACGGCTAGCTGCGGATGATTCACCGGCAGGCGCACGAAGCCGACATCGAGGCGCCCGGCGATGAGCGCCTCGATCTGGTCCGGCGTAGACATATCCGCAACTTCGATTTCGACTCCCGGGCGGGCCTCGCGGAACTTGAGCAGAGCGCGAGGAACCAAACTAAGCACGGTGGATATTCCCACACCTAACCGCAGCTTCCCCAGTTCCCCACTGGTGGCTGCGCGTGCAGCTTCGAACGCAATGTCAATCTCGCGCGTGACTCTGCGGCATTCCTTGTAGAAAATCGCGCCCGCCGGAGTCAGCGTAACCCCGCGCCGGTTGCGGACAAGAAGCGGGCCGCCAATCTTTTCCTCGAGACTTTTGATGCGCTTGCTGAGCGCCGGCTGGGAAACATGGAGACGCACGGCTGCGCGGCCAAAATGCAGAAGCTCCGCGAGAACTGCGAAAGATGACAGGTCTCGCGTTTCCAGTTGCATACACTAAAGTTATCACAGGCTTCCAATCATTTCATTGGACGAATCGCCAGTGAAGCTTTCTACTAAGAGACATAAGAACAGGAGTTTTCATAATGACGTTAACGGCCTACATAGGAACGGTGGCAGCTTTCTGCACGACGGGGGCATTTGTTCCCCAGATTGTGAAACTGCGGAAACAGGGTGGAGAAGATCTCTCCAGCCAGATGCTGTTTCTGTACCTGAGCGGAGTGCTGCTTTGGCTGGTCTACGGCATTCGCGTGCATGCAGTGGCAGTAATTTGGGCGAATGCTCTGGCAACAGTAATGGTGCTGACCTCAATCATCCTGAAGGTTAACAGGCCTGTGAAGAAGCTCGACGCACAGTCGAAAGGTTTTGGAGCAAAGCGGCTTCGCATCGCTGTCGATATGGATGAGGTCATCGCCGACAGCTTTGGCCAGCAATTGCATATCTACAATCAACGGACAGGCGCAAATCTCACCAGCGACATGGTCGCCCGCAAAGGATTGGCAGCGTTGATCCCGCACGATCGCTGGGAAGAATATTCCGGCATTTGCCACGAAGACGGATTTTTTGCCGACCTTGATTTGATCGAAGGCAGCCGGGAAGCGCTGCTGGAACTATCGCGCAATCATGATGTCTACATCGCCAGCGCCGCCATGGAAGTTCCTTCCTCGTTCGACGGAAAGTACGCGTGGCTGCAGAAGAATTTTCCTTTTATTCCGACCAGCCAGATTGTCTTTTGCGGGGACAAGAACATCATCAATGCTGACGTGCTGGTGGATGACCGGTCGCGCCACTTCAAACAGTTTCGGGGCAGGGGAATTCTGTTTACCGCTCCGCATAATGTGAGTGAAACGGCGCACCTGCGGGCGAACAACTGGGATGAGGTGTTGCAGATCCTTGGAGGCGGGCAGAAAGAGGCTGCCGGTGAAGAGCGCCTTTCTAGAACACTTTCGATGAATCCAGCAGGATAGTTACGGGCCCGTCGTTAGTCAGTTCGACCTGCATCATCTCCTGGAATTTTCCGGTTTCACAAGGAAGCCCCGCGGCGCGGATTCGGGCCACAAAATATTCGTACAGATCGCGCGCCATTTCAGGAGGAGCGGCATCGTCGAAAGACGGCCTCTTACCGTGTCGCACATCGCCATAGAGAGTGAACTGGGAAACAACCAGCAACTTGCCGCCGGCTTCGGCCACAGCTTTATTCATCCTGCCGTTGTCATCTTCGAAAATTCGTAGACCAACAATTTTGTCTGCCAGGTAATCGGCGCTTGCTCGATTATCTTCATGGCCCACACCGAGCAGGACAAGCAGCCCTGGCCCAATTTCGCCCGCAACCTGGTTGCTCACTGTGACGGAGGCTCGACTCACGCGTTGCACCACGGCGCGCATGCTTACTTCGTCGCTTCCGGCAGAAGCGATTCTTGTCCGGCAACGGCGAGCCAGCGCTGGTCGCGATAGACATAGATATCTGTAAAGCGGACGCGGGCTTTCGTCTTTCCCTGATCGTCAACCAGGGCAGCCAGCCCGCGGATGTAGCCGAAGTCACCGAACACGTGCGGATCGAGTTCGCTCAGAATGTTTTTGCCGGGACGGCGGTGGGGAATCTGGGCCAGAGTTTCGGCCCGGGTATGCAGTTTGCCTTCAGGATCGGCGTCCTGAAACTCATCGGCCAGGATGCATCCGACCGCGTCGGCATCGTGCGCTTCGAGAGCCTGCGCCCAGGACTGTTCGAGTTGGATGAGTGCATGGCCGTCTTTGGCTTGGGGAGAGGGGCAGGGTGCAGCGAACAGAGAGAACGAAGATAGAACGAGTACGGAAACCTGTAACAGGAGTTTCATGTTGTTTGTCTCTGCAGGAAGCCGGAATTCGCTTCCATAATACAGCGCGCTGAGCCCTACAAACGGCGCCATCCCGAAACTGGGCAAAGCCCGGTGAGGGATCCTGCGCGCATCTCTCCGCGCATCTTTCCGTGTATCTCCCCACGCATCTCCTCAGTGCCGGACCGCTCCCCGCCGGATCCCTCGCGGCCTGAAGGCCACTCAGGATGACGCATTCGGGGAGGTGCAGGAGTGAAATGTGAAACGCCCTGGTTGACTGTCGTCTGTCGTGACTCTTAGAATCCCGAGTCCTGTGTTTCCCGAAATTCGAATGCGGGAGTCAGCCTCGATGTACAGGTTCACAGCCTCGTTTTCACTTGCGGTTCTTGCTCTGCTGCCGCTTCGCCTCTCGGCGCAACAGTTTTCACCGCCTGATCACAATGAAGTCCTGATCAAGAACGCTGTGGTCATGACGGTCACGCACGGCAACGTTCAGAACGGCAGCGTCTACATCAAAGACGGCAAGATCGCGGCGGTCGGCAAAGATGTAAACGCGCCGTCGACTGCCACCGTGATCGATGCAGGCGGAAAGTACCTGACGCCGGGCATCATCGACTCCCACTCGCACATCGCCCTCGACGACGATGTGAACGAGGCCACCAGCCCGGTGACACCACAAATGATGATGATCGACGCCTTTGACTATCAGGACAAGGCGATCTATCGCGGCCTGGCCGGTGGCGTGACCACGTCCCTTCTCCTTCACGGGTCAGCCAACATGATTGGCGGGCAGGCGGTGGTGATCAAACACAAGTATGGCGCCAACCGCGACGCTATGCTTTTCCCCGGCGCGCCCCAGTCGATCAAGTTCGCCAGCGGCGAAAATCCGAAGCGGGTCTATGGAGGCAAAGACCAGCTGCCCTCGACGCGCATGGGAAATTTCGCGGTGCAGCGTGCCGCCCTGGTGGAGGCGCAGGACTACATGCGCGAGTGGGATGACTACAACGCCAAGGTGAAATCCGGCGACAAGGATTCCAAGCCGCCCAAGCACGACCTCAAACTGGAAGCCCTGGCGAACGTGTTACGGGGAAAGTTGCTGGTGCAGATCCATTGTTATCGCGCTGACGAGTTGCTGACCGAGATGGCGATGGCCAAGGAATTCGGCTACAAGGTGCGGGCCTTCCATCACGCGCTGGAGGCCTACAAAGTTGGGGACGATCTGGCCGCTCAGGGCGTAGCCATTGCCACTTTCTCCGACTGGTGGGGCTACAAACAGGAAGCCTGGGATGCGATTCCGTGGAACGCGGTGATCTCGATGCGCAAAGGAGTGCGCGTCGCCATCAAGAGCGACTCGGAGGATTTCGCACGCCGCCTGAATCAGGAGGCCGCAAAAACCATGCGCTACGGTGGCGCAACGGAAGAGGAAGCGCTGAAAATGATTACGATCAACCCGGCCTGGATCATAGGAGTGGATGATCGTGTGGGATCGATCGAAGTTGGAAAAGATGCGGACCTGGTGATCTGGGACGGCTATCCGCTCTCCAGTTTTGGGGTGCCGAGCAAAGTGTTGATCGATGGTGCCGTGTATTTTGATCGTGCGCTGAAGGGATTCGGCATGCCGCACTACCGGGAGGGAGAGTAATGGGAAATCAGTCGTCGGTCGCCGGACTTCAGTCGTCAGATTCGGTCGTTGGTCGTTGGCCGTTGGCCCCCGCAATCCTTATTGCCTTCTGTCTTTTTCTCCTGTCAGTTTCGGCGCTGGCGCAGCAGAAAACTGTCGTTCTTAAGGGCGGCAAGTTGCTGACTGTGTCGCATGGGGTAGTTGAGAACGGCGTTCTGGTGATGTCTGGGGGCAAGATTACTGCGCTTGGCGCGGCTGGATCGGTGGCGATTCCCAAGAATGCGCAGGTCATTGACGTCACCGGCATGACTGTATATCCCGGGTTGATTGATTCGGAAAGCTATCTGGGACTGACTGAGATATCCGCTGAAAGCAGCACCAACGATCTCATCGAAAACAGCGAAGAGATCATGCCGCACATGCACGTGTATGACGCCTTCCACGCCGAGTCGGAATTGATTCCAGTTGCCCGGCTGAATGGGATTACTAACGCAATTGTGGCGCCGCAGAGCCAGGATACTTTGCCCGGGCAGGACGCATTCGTTCAACTGGACGGCAAGTCCGCCAATGACATGCTGCTGGTGCGCGATATTGCTTTACCCCTGAACTTTACTGGCGAGCAGCGGCGCAACGAGTCCTGGGAAAAACGGAAATTCCCCCAGACACGGATGGGCCTGGCGGCGCAACTCCGTCAGGCATTTCTCGACGCCCAGGACTATGGTGACCGGTGGGCAGACTACGAGAAGAAAAAGAATGATGTCAGTTCCAGGCCTGACGACAAGAAAGGCCCACCCTCTCCCCCGAAGCACGATCTGAAGCTGGAGGCGCTGCTGCCGTACTTGCAGGGCAGGAAGCCGGTTGTGCTGGCAGCGCTCGAACCAAGCGATCTGGAGACCGCAGTTGGCCTGGCGCGGCAGTTCAACCTCAAGTTCGTGCTCAACCATGTCAGCCATTCGCAGCCAGTTCTTGACTATGTTGCCGCGTTGAAGGCGCCAGTGATTGTTGGGCCCATTTATGAGGATCCCAGGAACTACGAACGCTACGACGCGGTGTATAGCTTGCCGGGCGAACTGTACAAGCGCGGAGTAAAAATCGCCTTCGCATCCTACGACGCTCATGCTGTGCGCAATCTGCCCTATGCCGCGGGATACGCAACTGCATTCGGTTTGCCGCATGACGAAGCCTTGAAGGCCATCACTCTGAACCCGGCGGAAATCTGGGGCGTGGCCGATCGGCTGGGGTCGCTCGATGTCGGCAAGACGGCGAATGTTGTGGTGGCGGACGGTGATCCGCTTGACGTCAAGTCTGACGTGAAACGAGTGTTCATCGACGGCCGGGAAATACCCATGACGAGCCGGCAGACCGAACTGCGGGATCGTTATTCCGGAAAATAGTGATCGCCTGTGTGGGGCGGGCGCCCCGCCCGCCGCTTTTGACGTTGATTTTCCCTTGACTGTAGTCTTCGACTATCCAGCCAGCGGCGCACTTCGTTGAACAACATCAACCGCAAAAGCCACGCGCGCGCGCTCCGCGCGGTGGTGGCTCAGTTTGCGGTAGTGGCTCAGTCTAAAGATAAATAGCTGAAATTCAGTCATCCTGAGGGACTTCAGTCCCGAAGCACCTGCGCGCATCGCACCAGGCGCGGCCAAACTGCCTGTCCGTTCCGCGCCAGATGCTTCGCAAGCTCAGCATGACGCCGGGCGCAGTTTGAAACTGAGCCACCATCGTTCGCCCTTGCTACATTGACCTCATCCACCCGCGGCAGTAGGATTCGAATGGGGCGCGATCCGCTCTATCTTTGCGCAACCCTTGTCCTTTACAGCAATTCGTGCGGGCCAGTACACTATTTGTTCCCTTAAATTCAGGAGGTTGGATTCTTATGGCCGGTGAAGAAAAGAAGGAAATTGTAGAGAAAGTGAAGCAGATCATCTCCGAGCAGTTGGGCGTGGATGAAAACGAAGTCACTCCCAGCGCGTCATTTGTCGATGACCTGGGCGCGGATTCACTGGACCAGGTCGAGTTGGTCATGGCCCTGGAGGAGCACTTTGGTGTGGAAATCCCCGATGAGGACGCGGAGAAACTTCGCACCGTACAGGACGCCATTGCTTATATCGACAAGCACGCCAAAGTAAGCAAGTAAGAGCGCCTGCCGGAGAAACGATCATTCTCCCACGGTCCGGCCGGGTCCATGCCCGCGCCAGCCACATTTGAAGCAGCACGCTCACTGTTGTACGCCGAAATAAATCCTGCAAGCGAGGAAAGCTCATGGCAGCCGTCGACGACAAGGTAAAGCAAATCATCGTGGAGCAGCTGGGTGTGGACGAAGGTGAAGTCACATCCAACGCCTCCTTCGTAGACGACCTCGGGGCCGACTCGCTCGACACTGTGGAACTGGTAATGGCCTTTGAAGAGGCGTTCGAGATCGAAATCCCCGACGAGGACGCGGAAAAAATCCGCACCGTTCAGGACGCGGTCGATTACATCGGCAGGCACTCGAAAGGCGGGAAGTAGTTGGGACGAAGGGTCGTAGTCACTGGAATCGGCCTGATCTGCGGGGTCGGAAACACTGCAGAAGAGGTGTGGAAAAAATTACTCGCCGGGAAGAGCGGAGTCGCCCGCATCACCCAGTTCGATGCTTCCCAGTTTGCCTGCCAGATCGCTGCTGAAGTAAAGAACTTCGATCCTCTGCAATTCATCGAGAAAAAAGAACTGAAAAAGATGGGCCGCTTCATCCACCTGGCTTTAGCGGCGGCGGACGAAGCCATGAAGGCTTCCGGCCTGGATGTAACCCCGGACATTTCCGAGCGGGTGGGAGTACATATCGGATCGGGAATTGGCGGATTCGACGTAATTGAGCGCGAGCACATCAGCCTGCTGAATGGCGGGCCGCGCAAAATCTCTCCATTTTTTATTCCCGCCGCCATCGTCAACCTGGCGGCTGGTCACGTCAGCATCCGCTATCACGCGCGCGGACCGAACGAAGCCACCTGCACGGCTTGCACCTCCAGCGCTCACGCCATCGGCGATGCTTTCAAGATCATCTCTCGCTGCGATGCCGATGTAATGATTGCGGGTGGCACCGAAGCTGCCATCACTCCGATGGGAGTGGGCGGATTCGCCGCCATGCGCGCACTCTCCACCAGGAACGACGATCCGGAGAAGGCGAGCCGGCCCTGGGATTCAGGACGCGATGGATTCGTAATCGGTGAGGGCGCAGGAATTGTCGTCCTCGAGGAACTGGAGTTCGCGCGACGGCGCGGGGCACGGATCATGGCGGAAGTTGTCGGCTACGGCATGAGCGGCGACGCTTACCACATTACTCAGCCGGCAGAAAATGGCGACGGCGCCTACCGCGTCATGCTGAACACGCTCAAGGATGCAAAGGTACAACCCGAGCAGGTTCAGTACATCAACGCCCACGGCACTTCGACCGACATTGGCGACAAGCTGGAGACGGTCGCAATCAAACGAGCCTTCGGAGACCACGCTTACAGGTTGGCGGTCAGTTCGACCAAGTCCATGACGGGGCATTTGCTGGGCGGGGCAGGTGGACTGGAAGCGGGCATCACCCTGCTGGCATTGCGAGATCAGATCCTGCCCCCCACCATCAACCTGGAAAACCCTGAGCCCGACTGCGACCTCGATTACGTCCCGAATACCGCCCGCAAGGCAGAGGTGGAATACGCCATGTCGAATTCGTTTGGATTTGGCGGGACCAACGGGGCGTTACTGTTTCGGCGCTGGAGCGACTAGCTCCGTAACGTCGTGTCCCTTTGAGTCTCAGTCGTGGGTCCTGGCAGGGGGTCCCGCGGTTACCTGTCTGAGATGACGTAAGTTACAGACAAATATAAATTTACGATCCCAAATACGGAATCGGCAGTCCATCCCGGGTAATGAGACTTTTGTGCTGGGACACTGTCCTTCTTACCCTTTGCCAAACTCCCTCCTGACCCCGAAAATGTAGCTCGTTAGGGGAATTCCCCGGCGCCATGCAAAAAACCTCTGGAATCACGCTCGCACCTCCGCGTCCAACCAAGAAGAATTCAGCACGTGTAGCTCTGGTTGATATTAAAGAACCAACCGGTTCGCTTCTTTCGGACTGCTTCAAACAGTTCGGCATCGAAGCTGTTTTCATGAACGGCGGCGCACCCGAACGGCTGCAAAAAGAGAAGTTTGAAGCCTGCGTCCTGCATCTGGGACCGGCAGCCGAAGCAGTCATGGATTCGGCGCGCCGATCCCCGTCAAACAGCCACATTGTCATCTATGGTCTGGGGGGCAGCGCGCAAGACGCGATGCGCTTTTCCCGGTTCGGGGTAAACGCCGTTTTCCAGGAGCCGCTTGACCGCCCAGCCGCTCTGAAACTGGTGCGTGCCACGCAGATGCTGGTGCTGCATGAGTTTCGCCGCTATGTGAGAATTCCGATCATTACCGAGATCTCCATTGTGACTGACGACAGCCGGCGCTTTACCGCTACCAGCAAGGAAATCAGTACCGGTGGTCTGTCAGTAAAAAGTCCCGAGGACGTTGCGCCGGGTACCAGTCTGGAAGTGTCGTTCGCGCTGCTGACGCTGCCGCGGATCTGGGTCCGCGCGAATGTCAGCTGGCGAAAACCAAACAAGACATTTGGAGTGCGCTTCGACGCCAGGGACGAACGCCGATTCCGAATCAAAGAGTGGATTGAAGCGTACCTGGAGAACTAATGGGCTGCGGAGACTCGCCCGGTATTTTTTCGCTCCGGTAAAACCGGGAACGGCACGACTTTCAGTCGTGCCGCAAATCGCCCCAACATCCCGGGCTTCAGCCCCTGCGATTCGCTGTTTTATCCAATATCGCCAGTCCTCGCAGTCTTGCAACTCCCGACAAGACCTTCCTCTGGACGCTTTTCGCGGGCGAGTCGCCCGCGGCCACACAAGCATGTAAAATCAGGACAGGCCATGGCAGCTACATCCCAGCTGGTGCAGATCGCGCTCGGACCTCCGGTGAGGCAACCCAAGCCTGAGTGGCTTCGTGCCAGGCTTCCGGCAGGCGAGAACTTTCACAATCTCAAGAAGCTGGCGCGCGACCTGGGATTGCACACGGTATGCGAGTCGGCTCAGTGTCCCAATATTGGGGAGTGCTGGAATCACCGCACCGCCACTTTCATGCTCCTGGGTGATATTTGCACCCGGCGTTGCGGCTTTTGTGCCGTACCCAAGGGGAAGCCGGGCCCCATCGAGTGGGATGAACCACGGCGCGTCGCGGAAGCGGTCGCCACGCTCGGGCTCAAGCATACCGTCGTCACCAGTGTGAATCGCGATGACGACAACCTGGGCGGAGCTCGAATTTTCGCCGAAACCATTCGCCTGATTCGCGAACTCTCACCGGGTTGCCGGGTGGAAGTACTGATCCCGGACTTCCAGGGACTCGACCAAGCACTCAGGATTGTTCTCGATGCCCAGCCCGATGTTCTGAATCACAACACCGAGACGGTGCCTCGGCTGTATCGAGCAGTTCGTTCGGGCGCCCGTTACGAGCGAACACTGAGATTGCTGGAGAATGCGAAATCGCTCTCGCCCGGGACTGTAACTAAATCTGGCGTGATGGTGGGTTTGGGCGAGACCAGCGACGAACTGGTGGACGTGTTCCGCGACCTCGGTTCGCGCGGCGTCGATATTCTTACGGTAGGGCAATACCTGCGGCCTTCGCTGGACCATCTGCCCATCGCACGGTTCTATACGCCGGATGAGTTCGAGTATTTGAAAAACGAAGCGCTGCGATTTGGCTTCCGCCACGTTGAGTCAGGCCCGCTGGTACGTTCGAGCTATCACGCCCACGAACAAGCCGAAGCAACCAGGCCAGTGTAGGCGCGAGCGTCCCGTCGTGCAGGGTCTGCTAATAACTTTCATTTGAGAGATCAGGTTTAGAAGGATCAAAAATGCACGGGCGGGACGCTCGCGCCCACACTTTTTAGAACACTCTGAAGTGGATGGTCAGATAGGTCTTGGGGTTTTCGCGGATTGACTTGACCAGGCCCCGGGTTTCCACGAGCATCTGGTCCGCATTGTTGTAGAGCGAAGGATCACGCAGCAGCTTGCCGGCCGTGCCTTCGCCGGCTTCCAGACGGTCAGAGATAGCAGAGACTTTGTCCAGGGTATTTTGGAGCTTGCGGGCAAATTCCTCATCCTTCGTCATCTTGCCGATTGCACCTTTGCCTGCATTGATGTCGTCGGTCAGTCTTTTCACCCCGGCGATGGTGTCGTTGGCGTTGTTGTAGAGCGCTGGATCCTTGAGCAACTTCCCTGCGGTTCCCTTGCCGGCGTTCAGATCGTCAATCATCAGGTTGACCTTGTCCACCGTGCCATTGACCTTGTTGTACAGTTCTTCGTCAGAAAAAAGTTTGCCCAGTGTGCCTTTGCCCTGCGCCACCTGGTTTACCAGCCCCTGGAATTCACTCACCGTGCTGTTTAACTTGTTGTAGAGCGTGGGATCGTAGAGCAGCTTCCCAACCGATCCCTGGCCGCTTTCGACGAAGGCCACGATGCGATCAAGACGCTTCAACAGCGCATCCATGTTTTGCAGCGTGCCCTGGCCGGCCCGCACCATGTCGCCAAAATCAGGGACTTCACGGCTGGGAAGAACGTCGCCGTCCTGCGCCTGCGCCAGCTTCGACTGCGAACTATCGATGTTGATGTAGGTTTCCCCGAGGACGCCCGCGGTCGAGAGCAGTGTAAGAGAATCTTTACGCAAGCTGAACTGGTACCGGGTATTGACTTTCATCGTCACTTCAACCGGCGTCAGCTGCTTTGAGCGGTCTTGCACGACTAATATTTTCGTCACGTTGCCGATATCGACTCCAGCAAGGCGCACCGGCGCACCCACGCGCAATCCATTGGCGTCATCAAAATACGATTTCAGTTGAATCTTGGAAGTGAACAACCCGCCGGTACCGCTCATGAGGAAAATCAACACTCCCAGGGTTACGCAGGCAGCCAGCACCGTGAGCCCGACTTTCAGTTCAGACCACTTTAGCTGCTTCTGGCTAGGCAAGCATTCTCCCGAGCAAAATCATTCTAGGCAACCGGCTCTAGATGCCCAGAATAATAGCAGACCGCACGCTTGCCTCATGCTTCTTTGGATACCGGATAAAGGCCGGGCGTCAGCGCAAGCGCGAGCAGATACGCCACGGCACCTGATGCCAGCGTGGCATTGAGTCCGAACTGTATGGCGATGATGATCGCCACCACCGATCCCAGGACGCTGGAAGCCGCGTTCATGGCCCAAGCCCACTCCACCAGATTCCCTCCACTCTCCGAAGCCGGCAACACGGTAACTTCACTTGCCGGACGAAGGGAGAGGGCGCGAAGGCCGGCAGGAAACGGCATGCCCATACCAAAACCCAGCGGAATCAGCAGCCCGGCAGTCACCAGAAGCTTGACAGCAAAGGGCAATCCGACTAACCGGTTGAGCAGGCCCGGCAGCAGCACGACGTAAACCAGCAATACGGCCGCGACCAGGAAGAGGGTCAGCCGCAAGCGCGGGGTTTCAGCCAGCCACCAGCGGGAAACCATGCTTCCCGCGCCACTGGAAAGCAGAAGAAGGAACACCACTACCGTGAGCGCATAGACAGGATGTCCCAGAAACAACACCAGGCGCTGGATGAAAGCGATTTCAACCAGTATGTATCCCAGGCCGATAGCCACGAAATACAGAAGACGGACCGGACGAACCTGCCGGGTTCGGGCGCTTATCGCCAAAGGCACAACCAGAAATCCCACCACCGCCACCAGTGAAATGGCGAGAACCATGCCCAGTACAGCCACTCCCAGGTTGACTTTCCAGTCCATGCCTTGCTGCAGCGAGCCGGGACGCAGGGCTTGTCCTAATTTCAGGTTGAAAAAAAAGAACGGCGCATTGTCGGTTACAGGAGAGACATCATAGGGATAGCGGGCGGCAAAACGCTTTGGATCGTTAAGTTGGATCAGATTGGTAAAAGAATCACCGTTCGCCGCATAGATCCCGTCATCCTTGCTGGCCACGTTGCTGGTGCCAGCGATCAAGTCTCGCTGGGAGGGAGCATATAGAAGAAACAATCTGGGATTGGCGGCTACGTGGGCTCGCACGCGGGCTTGCTCTTCCTCGGTGAACGGCGAGCGCTTGGCCAATACAACGACAGCAATGCCATCCTTGTTCAGACTGCCTTCGGAGACCGCCATGAAGTTGCCGCGGGAATCGGCAACCCCGAGTTCATGCAGCGCCTGCATTGCGACTGAAACAACTCGCAGGGCTTCGCGAGGCTGCTGAAACTCCCAGCGGGTGATGGCGACAATGCCGTCGGGCTTCAGGTGCTCGAAGTATTCACGGAAGGCTTCCACCGTATAAAGACTGTTTTCGCTCAAGGCAAACGCGCCCGCTGCGGTGGAAGCCCACGTATCCACCAGGGTCATCTGCACGACGTCGAATTGCTGGCTGGCGTTGCGCACAAACGAACGGCCGTCAGTGACGTGTATATGAACCTCGGGCCGATCGTAGAGGTGGTAGACGTAGTCTGCATAACGGCCGCGCATGATGGTGTTGGCGATGATGGGATTAATTTCAATTCCAGTAACGCTGGGACTTCCGGAGGCCAGCGCCCGCACCACATCCACTCCGCCACCCGGGCCAATGATGGCGAAGTCGCCGTGAGGGCGAAGCACATTTGCCAGAGATGGCGGAGCGGACATCAAATGCTCCTCCCACTCGGTGCCCTTCCAGTTCTTTTTCGGGTCGACGTTCATGAGGTAGGTCGACGCATCGGCGTCGATCACGATCGCTCGAGCATCCCCCTGGCGATCGACTTCCACCCGCGAGATGGCATTCCAACGCGAGAACTCCACCCAGGCGGCGTCGCGGAATCCGCCCTTGGCATAGACAATGTCGAAGAATTTTCCCGAGTAGTTAACGGCAAACAGTACGAAAACGAAAGCCGCGCGGGCGGCGGCTCCGTTTCGCATCCTCCGGTCGGGCGCCCACACCATTCCAGCCAGGGCCATACACATGCCGGCAAACAACACGGTGTTGGGTCCGCCAAACCAGTTGAGCAGAGGAACGATAGCCAGGCAGGCCAGCGCTCCGCCGGCGAGGTCGGCGGCGTAAAGCGGAGAAATATGCTTGGTCTGGCGGGCAAACACCACGGAAAACTCCAGGCCGGTGACAAAGAAGGGCACGGCCGAAGCCATATAGATCGCGGTGAGCCGCAGGAGATTCGCCCTCGACAGCTCCAGTGAAACCGGGATGCGCAACACGATTGCCAGCACGACCGGAACGATCAGGGAGTTAACGGCGCACAGGCGCGCCACCAGCGATCGCGTCTCAAAGCGCTCCAGCCAGTCTTTCTTCAGGTGCGCAAGCACGCCTCCGGCGCCAAGGCCGAGCAGCGCGATCGAAATTGCCAGAAAAGCAAAGTGATAGAAAAGCACCACCGAGAAGAGTCGGGTGAGAGCGAGTTCCAGCAGTAATGCGGCAAAGCTGCTGAGGGCAGTGCCAGCCAGCAGGGCGCGCTCTGGAGTCTGCAGGGTGATGGTGGGGATCGGGAGGGTGGTCTCACTCATGCGAGAGTGCCGGGAAGGCGACAGTCTAACAGAAGGGTGAGCAGAGTCTCAGTTTGACATTGGTGGAATTCGATCGCTGTGTTCGTTAAGCTGGAGCGCGGCTCATTCGCGGCTCATTATGGATCGCAGTGGGAAAATTCTGTTTGGCTTGCTATTCGCAGCCTGGCTCATACCCTTGGTTATCGCTTGGCCGCGCAGATCTGTAAGCCCACTCTGGGCCTGGGCAAGGATCGTGGCGGCTGTCGGAATATTTTCCGTGTCGGAACTGTGGATATGGCGTCCACAAACACCTTTTTTGAACTATGCGTCGTTTGTCTTCGCAGCTATCTATCTGGCGAGGTTTTTCATCCCGCGCAAGCTTTCTTCGGAAGGTTCCCGCTGACCAGTTACGAGCTTTCCAAAATGACCTGGGCGATGGCCTGCTCGGCGGTATGAGAGAGCGAGAGCGCAATGTGAACCGTGCCCAGCCGCGCGGCGAACGCGGCTGCCTTGCCGTGGAAGGTGATGGTTGGCCGGCCGCCGGGCTGACGCGAGACTTCAATGTCACGCCAGCGTACGCCATGGTTCCAGCCAGTGCCCAGCGCCTTCATGGCCGCCTCCTTGGCCGCGAAGCGGGCGGCGTACCGTTCCACCCGGTTGGCCTTGGAGTCGCAGTAGCGAATCTCGCCTTCGGTGAACACGCGATGCAGAAAGCGTTCCCCATGGCGAGCCAGAGCCTGCGCGATGCGCGGGACTTCCGCAATGTCAATGCCGGTGCCGACAATCATGAGCGATTAAGTTAGCACCATCGCACGGGAAGCTCCACCGCCCAGGTGGGGACAGCCGCCCTCGGCTGTCCGGTGGAGCACACCTCCGCAGATTCTGCGGACCCTAACTGCGATCAGGACTGCCCTTGCCCCCGCACGGGCGGGACGCCCGTGCCCACATTGCCGCGAAACTCCATGATGATGACCACAGCCAGCGCGATCAGCCCTCCGATCAGAGCAGCGGGAAACGCGACGTCGCGGTAGGCCAGCGTCAGATCTGGATGAATTCCTCGAACCGCTGAACTAATCGTCAGCCCGATGATCCCAAGCAACAAACACACCGCAAACGAAAGCAGCGCCAACAGAAAGGTCAGCAAGAGCACGCGCAGAGGTATCCAGAACCATCGCAGCCGTTGAGGAGGTTTCTGGGGATACATGTCCTTGATTGTATCGGTTCCCAGTTTTGAGTTCCCGGTCTCAGTTGGCGCAGTCCGCTGTTGTTCCCCGGGTGCGCTAGAATATCTTCCATGTCACAAGTTGCGCCGCCAATTACGCGAGCCCCGGCGGAGGTTGTGCGGCAAACTCCTGTCTCACAAGCTCCGAATGGTATTTGCTATGCCTGTGCGGGCGAAATCACTGTCGCCGAAGCTGACGTGCAGCGCATGGTGTCTGCTGTCCCCGACGCTGCCGCTGCGGCTCTGAAACGCAAAGCCTACTATTTCGTCCCGCTAACCGTGAATCAGGGCGACGAAACCGTGATCGCCGACCGCTATGACGTGGCCTTGAGCGACAACGCAGTCTGCCATCGCAACCTCGATCTGGGCGATTCCCAGTGTGTGTTCATCTCCACGCGCCTGATGGATGACAAGTTTTCGGTGGCTTTTGAGTTCTACATCAATGTTGGCCATGCCGTGGTTGAGCGGGCCGGGGTTTCGCAGGCGTTCGCCGATATGGTCTGGAAGCAGGTGCAGAACAAAGCCCGCGGAGAGACATCGCTGGATGCGTGGGAATCGCGCAAGCTGGCGACCGGATCGGGGCCGGATACGGAGAAATACAAGAACGAGTATCTGGCGGCCAGTTTTTCCGATGCCATCTCGATCTATCTCCTGTCTTTGTTCATCGATGTGGACTATTACGATCTGCGCGAGCGTGACTACCCGCTGCTGGCGCCGGCGCAGATGGCGGAGCGATTAAAGAAAGTGTCGGAACTGTTTCCGGCGAATCCGGGATTTGAGTTTGCGATCTACTACAAGAGGCGTACGTAAAGCCGGCCACCGATTTGCGCGGATCTTACGGAATCAATTAACAAGCCTGAACACCCAGTTCTCTTTGCCCCTTTGGTTAGAATCGTCTTTCCATGCCCGTCACGGTGCGATCCTTCGCCAAGATTAATCTGGGCCTGAACATAGGTGCGCTGCGCCCCGATGGCTTCCACGATCTGCGTACCGTTTACCAGATCATCGCTCTCCACGACGTAATTCAAGTACAGGTTGGTCGCGGCTCAGGGATCGAGATTGTCTGTGACGATCCTCGCGTTCCCAAAGACGCGTCGAACACCTGCTATCGCATCGCGGAACGTGCCATGACTGCCTTGCGCGACCGTGGACGTGTGACCATCACGATCGAGAAGCGTCTGCCGGTACAGGGCGGCCTGGGTGCGGGCTCCGGGAATGCCGTGGCAACTTTGATCGGTCTTGAACAGGCCTTGAAGAAGAAGTTACCGGGCGCCGAGAAGCTGCGTATTGCTGCTGAAGTGGGATCGGATTTGCCGCTTTTTCTCGTGGGTGGGACAGTGCTGGGTGTGGGGCGCGGCGAGGAAGTCTATCCGCTGCCCGATTTGCCGGCCACGGTTTGCGTGGTGGCTACGCCGGAATTTGGGGTTTCGACTCCACAGGCGTTTGCGGACTGGGATCGATTGATGGCGGCAGGGCTGGTCAGCGCTCAAACGCGGAGGATTGAGAACGTCGCAAAGAGGGAAGGGCACGACTTCAGTCGTGCCCTTAGCGGCGAGCGGGTGGCGGCTTTAGGCGCCGAGGGACCTGCCGAGCTTTTCTCGGCCGGGACGGGTCCCTTCGACTTCACTCAGGGCAGTCTCCGACCCGCCCCCACACGGCCTCAGAAAGGCTCCAAATTGACGCCTCCCGCCCCCTCCGATAGAATGGATGAGTTCGGCCGCATGATTTCTGCGTGGCTGAGTGGTCAACCTTTATCCGGTGTCCCTGTGAGTAAAGGCAGGGGCCGGGCCGAGACCTCGCTTCTCGACCTTGTCCGTACCGGGATAGAAAACGACTTTGAACGAGTCGTCTTTCCTAAGTATCCCGAATTGCGCAAGGTCAAGAGTGTGCTTGAACGAGCAGGGGCTTTTTATGCCTCTCTGTCGGGCTCCGGTTCCGCGCTGTACGGGCTTTTCACGTCGCGCGCGGCAGGCGAGAAGGCAGCCGCCAGATTGCGGCGCGAAGGCGTTCCGGCAGTTGCGACAACGACGATGACCCGGCGGCAGTACTGGAAAAAGTTTCTAGTTTCGGGTTTCTAGTTTCGAGTGGATAATGCGGGCACAACGTTTTGCTTGAAACCTGAAACTGGAACCTTGAAACTGATTTTACTGGGCCGTCGACTAATGGTAGGTCAAGTGCCTTTGGAGCACTTTGTCTAGGTTCGAATCCTAGCGGCCCAGCCAGAAACCAGCTTCTAGCTCCTGGCTTCCGGCCGGGAATGCGGCAGCGGCGTTGGATAGAAGCTAGTAGCTAGGAGCCAGAGGCTTCCATGGCAACTCTTGCGACAGCGACCGAAAAGAAGGCCCAGATGAGCCCCGACGAAAAGCCGGAGCGCAAAACGCAACGCGGCCGGGTGGATGACCGGTTCAAGATTTTTTGTGGTACGGCCAACGAACCGCTGTGCGATGAGGTCTGCGCGTTTCTGGGATTGACGCGCGGGCAGGCGCTGGTCACGCGCTTCAGCGACGGCGAGGCTTACGTTCAGATCCAGGAGAATGTGCGCGGCGCGGACGTTTTTGTAGTCCAGCCGACCTGCCATTCGGTGGATCAGCATTTGATGGAACTGCTGTTGATGATTGACGCGCTGAAGCGGGCGTCGGCGCGTCGAATCACTTCGGTGATCCCCTACTTTGGTTATGCGCGGCAGGATCGCAAAGACAAGCCGCGGGTACCGATTTCCGCCAAGCTGGTGGCCGATCTGCTGACCACGGCAGGCGCAGACCGGGCTCTGATCGTCGATTTGCACGCGCCCCAGTTGCAGGGATTTTTCAATATTCCGGTCGATCATCTGTTCGCATCGCCGGTGCTGGTCGACCATTTCAAACGGCTGAATCTGCCCAATCTGACGGTGGTTTCTCCCGATGCAGGCGGTGTGGAGCGCGCCAGGTTCTTTGCCAAGAAGATGGACTCCGCGTTGGCGATCGTGGATAAACGGCGCTCGGAGATGAACGTGGCCGAAGTCATGAACGTCATCGGCGACGTGAAAGGGCGGACTTGCCTGGTGATCGACGATTTGATCGATACCGCGGGAACGCTGGTTAAGACAGCCAGTGCACTGATGGAAAATGGCGCCAGTCAGGTTTATGCCTGCGCGTCGCACCCGGTGCTCTCAGGTCCGGCGGTACAGAATATTTCGCAGTCTTGCATCACTGAAGTAGTGGTGACCAACACCATCCCGCTCAGCGAAGGCGCCAAGCGGGAACCGAAAATTAAAGTGCTTACTATCGCTGGCCTGATCGGACGTGCGATCCAGTCGATTCACGAAGAGACCTCGGTCAGCAGATTGTTCTTATAGGAATGGAAAATTATGGCAACCGCAACTGAAGGCAACGTTCTCGAAGCGCAAACGCGAACCCCGGGCAACAAGAATGTGGCCCGGCGAGTGCGTATGGGCGGCAAAATTCCCGGCGTCGTGTACGGCGCGGGCAAGGAATCGCTGCCGGTAACTCTCGATCCCCGCCAGGTGACTCGCATTCTGCACTCCCAGACTGGCCACAACACTATTTTCGACCTCGATCTCGAAGGCAGTGAGCGCACCAAGGCCATGATCGTGGACTGGCAGTACGAGCCCATCAAAGGCCATCTGCTGCACATCGACCTCAAGCGGATCGCCATGGATCGGAAGCTCACGGTCAGCGTGCCGATCGTCCTCAAGGGCGAGGCTGCGGGCGTGAAACAGCAAGGTGGAATTCTGGAGCAGATTCTTCGTGAAGTGGAAGTCGAATGCCTGCCCGGAGACATTCCGAGCGCGATCGAAGCCGACGTCAGCGAACTGGTATTCGGTAAAGTGCTGCGCGTCTCCGACCTGAAGAAAGACGACAAAATCGAATTCATTACCGAAGCGAATCAACCCGTAGCCCACATCACCACGGTGAAAGAGGAAGTGGCAGCTACGCCTGAAGCGGCGGCGGCAGAAGCCGGTGCCACCCCTGCCGAGCCCGAAGTCATCAAGAAGGGCAAGCAGGAAGTCGAGGGCGAAGAGGGTGCGGAGGCCGCTCCCGAGAAGCCGGAAAAGGCCGAGAAGAAGGAGAAGAAGTAGTTGCAGGGACCGTGTGGGGACGGGTCGGAGCTTGCCCTCAGCAAAGTCGATTGTCGGGTCGAGCGAGAGCTCGACGGGGGTTTGAGATTTGGGTTCGAGGTTTAGCGGGCAAATTGTCGAGCCTGGCTCGACAGGACAGCCGAGGGCGGCTGTCCCTACGTGGTTCGGTTAGGGCAAAGAGCGGATTGACGCAGCGTGAAACTGATTGTCGGGTTGGGCAATCCGGGTATCGATTACCAGTTCACGCCGCACAATCTGGGATTCCTGGCCATTGATCGCCTTGCCAGTGAGTCTGGCGTGGAAGTACGGAACCGCCAGTGCCACGCGCTCACAGCCCGGGCGGAAATAACCGGCGAGCAGGTTTTGCTGGCCAAACCCGAAACTTTCATGAACCTTAGCGGCATGTCGGTTCGTGAACTGGTTGCAAAGCACGAAATCAGGCCGGAGTCAGACCTGATTGTGATTTACGACGAACTGGATTTTCCGCTGGGAATGCTCCGCATCCGCCAGCGCGGCAGTTCGGCGGGCCACAATGGCATGAAGTCAATCATTGGGGCGCTGGACACGGAGGAGTTTCTGCGCATCCGGCTGGGCATCGCGCCGGAACGGAAGATCACCGATGGCGTGAAGTTTGTGCTCACGCCGTTCCGTAAGTCGCAGTTGAAGAAAGTAGATGAGGTTCTGGACAACGCCGCAGAAGCGGTGCAGGTGATCCTGAAAGAAGGCCCGGCGGCGGCAATGAATCGCTTCAACCGCAAGGCTGAAGCAATGTAGGGTTGTGTGGCCGCGGGCGACCCGCCCGCGAGAGCTGGAACTCGAGGTTAAAAACCGCGGGCGAGTCGCCCGCGACCACACAAGAGAAATCGAATGCTTGCTGGGAAGATGGAGAGAATATGAATCGCACTTATGAACTGATGTTTATCGTCCGCCCCGACATGGTGGAAGAGGAACAGGACAAACTGATTTCCACTCTGGAAACCGCAGTGACGTCATCGGGCGGCAACGTAAAAAGCGTGGAGAAGATGGGCAAGCGCCGTCTGGCATACATGGTCCGCCGGTTTCACGACGGCATCTACGTGCTGCTGACGGTCGAAGGTGGCGGCGGTTTGATCCACGAACTGGAACGCCGTTTGCGCGTTACCGAGCCGGTGATCAAGTTCATCACCGTTCGCATTGACGAGGAACAAAAACGCCTCGACAAGATCAAGGCGATCCGCGACGCGCGCCGCAAGACACCGCCACCCGCGCCTGCTACCCCGGCCCCGGCTGCGGAAGCCGGCGGAGAAACGCCTGCGGTAACAGCGTAGAACCAGTCATCAGTCGTCGGTCGTCAGGCCGGGCTGAAGACTGATGACTGATGACCGACGACTGAATTTAAGGAGCATCATGGCTGAAGAGATCAGAGCAGCAGCGCACGGAAGTTCTGTGGGTGACCGCCCCTCTGGCGGGGACCGTTCTTCGGGTTCCGACCGGGGAGAGCGGCGTCCGCCCCGTCCCGGCGGTCCCGGTGGCCGCGAGGGTGGCCGTAAATATTTTCGCCGCAAGAAAGTCTGCAAGTTCTGCGTGGAGAAAATTGAAGCCATCAACTACAAGGACGTCCGGTTGCTGGCCCAGTTCGTGGCGGAGAGCGGCAAGATCGTTCCCCGGCGCTTGACCGGCGTCTGCACCCCGCACCAGCGGCGTTTGTCGTCCGCCATCAAGCAGGCGCGTAACATCGCCCTGCTGCCGTTTGCCGGACGCGCTTCGTAGCAAAACCAGGCCACGGATTTACACGGATCTTCACCGATCAGATCCATTAGAAAAGCCCGTGAACATCTGTGTAAATCGGTGGCGAAAGAACTTCATAGGAGTTTATCCATGGAAGTCATACTGAAGGAAGATGTGCCCAAGGTGGGTTCGCGCGGCGACGTGGTGAAAGTCGCCGAGGGATTTGGACGCAACTATCTGCTGCCGCAGAAGCTAGCCATCGAGGCCTCGGCTGGAAACAAGAAAGTCATCGAACAAATGAAGGCCGCCGCGGTCCGCCGCTCCGCCAAGGAAAAGACCAGCGCTGAAGTTCTGGCGAAGCAGTTCGACGGCGTTTCGGTTTCTTTCCAGCGCCGTTCGGGCGAACACGACCAGCTCTTCGGCTCCGTTACGTCAGGCGACATTTCTGATGCGCTGGCCAAGAAGGGCCTTGACGTCGACCGTCGCAAGATTCAGATTCACGAGCCACTCAAGACCGTGGGCGAATTCACGGTGCCGATCAGGCTGCACAAAGATGTCACCACGCACCTCAGGGTTGTGATCGAAAAAGAAGCCGTGGAATAGTCTCACGGCAATCGCCTGCTCTGAGGTTGCACGGCAGCCTCAGAGGCAGGCATCAGTCTCGTCCCCCGCTCAAGGTCCCTGCATCCTCGACAATTTTTTAGAGGCGCCTGCCATAGACTGGTTCTTTTTCTTCTTTTTTGTCTCGGGATTTTGCAGCATCCTCTACGAGATTGTGTGGCTCCGGCTGGCCATGGCCCGGCTCGGTGTCACCAGCGGCCTGTTGTCAATCGTATTGTCGATGTTCATGGCGGGTCTGGGACCAGGCTCCTGGGCGAGCGGATCCATCCTTCGCAAATACAGTCACAGAATTCGAATTCCCCCACTCCGTCTGTATGGCCTGATTGAATTGCTGATCGGCACCTCGGCGCTCGCCGTACCTTTTCAACTGTTGTGGGGACGTCACCTCCTCGGCCGCATTCCGGTTTCGTCTTCGCGGGGCTATATTTGATTTCCGGTGGCTGGGTTGCCCTCACGCTGATCCCATGGTGCGCATGCCGTTATCCCGAAACGCAGCCGGGAACAATATGACGTCATCACCATCGATCCGCCACCTCCGGTCGAAGCGGCCGGCACCAGCATGCTGTATTCGAAGGAGTTCTATCCATCATCAGCCGGCGTTTAACTCCGGAGGGCATTTTGCAGCAGTGGCTCCCGCGGGGTGACGCGGTGGTGCAGGCGGCAGTGGCCCGGGCGGTGAGCGAGTCTTTCCCTCACGTTCGCGTATTCCACTCGTTTGATGACCGGGGGTTCCACTTCCTGGCGAGTAACCGGCCTGTTGCTCCCCATACTGCCTTTCAACTCGCAGAGCACATGCCAATTACGGCGACTGCCGACTTTGTGGAGCGGGGTCCGGAGCACCTTGCCGAGGGTCAGTTCGGCAGCATTCTCCGCCGCGAAATCTCCCTGGATCAGATGATTTCGGGTGCGCCCCAAGTCCTGGCACTCCAGGATGATCGGCCCGAGAATGAATACTTTATCCTCCGTCGTGAACGCCTGCCCGAAGGCTGGCTTTCCTGGATGAAAATCCCCCATAGGTCCATGCACGGATAGGGCCAAACTCCTATAATTCCTGCTCACGGTTCTTTTGCTGCCACGTCCATAGCTATGCAACCGGGAAGAACGGCAAGGCACCCGGTTACAGCCGAGGACAAGGAAAACCAATGCCGGCCGATGCGTGGGCAGTAACTTTAGCGGTTGGCGAATATCCCCATCCGGGCGCGAAACGGGCCCCGGTGGAGGCAAACAACGAAACCCAGGACCCCTCAGTGCGGGGCCAAATGGCCGGGCATAGTCTAGGCCGCATCGACGACAGCTTGCTGGTCCGCGAAGCGCAGCGTGGCAATCGCGCCGCCTTTGAGGAGCTGGTGCGGCACTACGACCAGGCGGTCCTGCGGCTGGCGATGCATCTCACCGGCTCGGAACACGAAGCCCAGGACATTTACCAGGATGCTTTCCTGAAGGCGTACAAGAGCGTGGGGAACTTCCGCTTCGAGTGCTCTTTCTACACCTGGATCTACCGCATCGTGACCAACCTTTGCCTGGACCACCTGCGCAAGAAGCAGGTGCGAAAGGAAGACGCTCCGGTTGCGGTGGATGCGGAAGGTGAGTCATACGACGTTCTTGCCCAGGTGCCGGACGCGCGATCGGGAGCGAATCCGGAGCGCGACTTGATGCGCCGCGAGTTGGGTACGCGCATCAACCATGCCCTGGAAAAGCTCACCCCCCGCGAGCGTATGGTCTTTGAACTGAAGCATTATCAGGGATTGAAATTGCGGACCGTCGGCGAGATTTTGAATACCACCGAAGAAACCGCAAAGAACACTTTATTCCGGGCCACGCAAAAGCTGCGTGGCTCTTTAGCGGACATGCGATGAATTACGGATCACGCGGGGACAGCCGCCTCCGGCTGTCCAGCCGAGTGAAGCTCGGCAGCAGTAGTGGCAAACATGGGGTGCAACGATGAAATGCGAATGGGTACAAGAAAATATTCTGCTCCACATTTATAACGAGCTGCCTGACGACGCTCGTTATGAATTGGAACAACATGTGGCGCGATGCACCGACTGCGCCGCGGAGTTGAAGGCTACGCGCCAGTTCCACGCCGCAATTTCCCAATTTCCGGTGGACGAGCCATCCCCCAATCTGGTCGCTGCCTCGCGCATGCGATTGCAGGAGGCTCTTGAAACCACGGAACAGGGAGGCTTCTGGCAGCGATTGATTTTTGATCCAGGTGCGTGGCTCCGCCCCATCAAGCTGGCTCCGGCCCTCACCGCAGCGATCTTTATTCTGGGCTTCGCTGGCGGGATTGGAGTGACCTATCAGACGATGAGTGGAAGGAACGTAGTCAGCCCTCTTGCCCCCTCCCCTACAGAAGCTTCTATCACCGGCATCCAGTCCATCCAGCAGGAACCTGGCTCATCCCAGATCAGCATCCGGTACAACACGGTTTCCACTCAGGAAGCGCAAGGCTCGTTGAACGATCAGCGCATCCAGCAGTTGCTGCTGTTTGCCGCCCGGAATAATTACAACTCCGGCGTGCGCATGGATTCAGTGGACCTGCTGACGCAGACCCCCAACGATACTCATGTGCGCGAAGCACTTCTGTACGCACTGCGGTACGACTCCAATCCCGGCGTTCGGCTGAAGGCAATCGAGAGCCTGGGTTCTTATGTAAAAGATGACGTACGGGTGCGCGACGCTGTGCTCGAAGCGCTGGTGAATGATTCCAATCCCGGCTTGCGGGCCCAGGCGTTGCGCATGCTTGAGCCGGTGCGCGCAGACAGCAGCGTGCGCATGGTGCTGGAGAAGCTGGCGGAAAAGGATCCCAACCAGTACATCCAGTCGCAGGCTCGCAATGTGCTGGCTCAGACTTCCGGTATTGATTGAGATTGGTCGTGCAGTTTTGTCCGGTTCTTTGGTCGGGAACGAGTTGGAAAATTGGAAGGTGAATAGTGAAGAACTTTTCTAAAATCGCCGCGGTCTTGCTGCTGCTCCTGCCTTTGGCAGTGGCGCAGGATACGCGCCCAGACGAACAGACGCGGGTTGTTCAGGAAAATGGCAGGTGGTCGCGGCGGATCACCGGGTCCATGCCAGCGGCGAAGAATCTGCGAGTGAAAGTGGACTCGGGCTCGGTGCGGGTTGTAGGCGGATCGCAGACAATTACCTATTCCATCAGCAACCATTCTTACGCCTCCTCGGAAGAGAAGGCACGGCGCGAGTTCGAGGCTTACAAGATCAGTGTCTATGTCCGTGGTGATACGGCCTGGGTCGTCGGAGAATGGCAGGGCAACCGGCCAGGACGGTCTTCCAGTGAGTTTGTGATCAATGTTCCGCGCAACCTCGATCTCGCGAAAGTTGCCACCGACGGAGGCGATCTCGTTGCCACAGGGATTGCGGGGCGAGTGGAAGCGGAAAGCGGCGGTGGAAACATTCACCTCGATGACATCGGGGGTGGCATCAACGCCGAAACCGGCGGCGGCAGCATCGATGTCGGAAGCGTGGGCAGCGATATCACGGTGCGCACCGGCGGCGGCGGAATCAGGGTTGAGGCTGCAAAGGGCAAGATCAACGCCGAAAGTGGTGGTGGCAGCGTCGTGGTTGTCTCTGGCCTGCAAGGTGCGGTGCTGGAAACCGGGGGCGGCAACATCGAGGTGCAGCGTTGCACCGGATCGTTGAAAGTTACCACCGGCGGCGGAAGTATCGATCTGGGTGACATTGCCGGGCCGGCTGAAATTGAGACTGGCGGCGGAAGTATCCGCCTGACTTCAGCGACCGGAGCGGTGCGAGCTCAGACTGGCGGCGGCAGCATCACGCTTAATGGCGTGCCTGCTGCCCGAGCGGAAACCGGCGCCGGCGGAATTGTCGCTAAATTCGTTTCTGGAACCGAGCATACCGATTCGTTGCTGGAAACGTCTGCCGGCGACATCACCGTCTATCTGGCGCCCAATTTGAGCATGACCATCCGGGCTTCGATTGATCTGGCGAACGGCCACCGTATCCGCTCGGACTTCTCCGAGATTCGAGTCATCAGCGAAGGCGGCGAGTGGGGACCGGGCACCGCCACCGCCGAAGGGAATTTGAATGGCGGCGGGCCGGTGCTGAAGGTGCGCACCACCACCGGAAATATCAACTTTATTCGGGCCAGCCGATAGAGTCTTTTATAACGAAGGAGGACGAACATGCGTAAATCGATCCTCGTGGCACTGGTTGTGCCGATGTTTCTGGCGGTCACCAGCTCCGCTCAACTCTGCGCGCAGGAGCCCTTCACCGAGTCTTTTGGCTTCTCCAGTGAAGACTTTGGTGGTGGCGCATACCTGGGTGTGGATACCCGTGACATCACTCCTGATCGCTTGAGCGAACTCAAGCTCAAGGAAGAGCATGGAGTGGAAGTGACACTGGTCGATCAGGACGCTCCCGCAGGGAAAGCCGGGCTCAAAGAGCATGATGTCATCCTCAACCTCAATGGAAGCCAGGTGGAGAGCGTTGAACAGTTGCGGCGCATGATTCGTGAGATCCCTCCCGGACGCCTGGTCAGCCTGGGAATCAGCCGTGACGGGCAGGCGATGACACTGAAAGCCCAACTGGCGGATCGCAAGAAATCCTTCGGTATGGGGATGTCGAATAGCAAAGCCTTCAGTTTCGCCATGCCCGCGATGCCGGCCATTCCGGCAGTACCCGCCATACCGTCGATGTCCGAGATGGATGTGCCCGTCTCCATCGTAGTGGTACATTCCTCGGCGCGCAGCGGCTTGATGGTGGAAAATCTCACGCCTCAGCTGGGAGATTACTTCGGCGCAAGAGATGGCCAGGGAGTCCTGGTGCGGTCCGTGGAAAAGGGGAGCCGCGCTGACAAGGCGGGATTCCGGGCCGGAGACGTGATCGTTAAAGTCAACGGTGAATCCATCAGCGACAGCGGCGACTTCACCCACGCCATGCACGGCCGTAAGAACAGTACGGTCAGTGTCAGCATCATTCGCGAGAAGAAAGAACAGACCCTGACTTTGGCATTGCCGGAACGTAATCAGTCCGAACTTCTCGATGAAAGCTTTGAGGCTCCTGAAGTCGACGCGGAAACAGTCATCGACCTGAGTGCACCTGGTGACGCCGAATCCGAAGTTGCGCGCATCATGCCCGAGATGGAGCAGACGCTGATCGAAGTCAAGCCCGACATCGAGGAAGCTACCCGGGCGATCCGCAACCATCAGCAGGAGCTGAAGAAGGAAATGCGCGAACTACAGCGTGAACTACGCGACGAAGAAATTCAGATGCAGAAGAACCATATCCGGAAGAAAAAGGCCCGAGTGCTCTGGCAGCCCGAGGCCGATATTTAGGAAGCGGCGTCGTCCCGCCCAAAATGAAGTTGGTTCGACTGGTCTGTGCCGCTGACGCACGAGCGAGGACGCTCGCGCCTACACCAGGTGGCTGGCGGTTTGGGACTGGGCCTGCTGCATTGAGGACGCCACCCTCACACAATTCCTTCCCGCCTGTTTAGCGGCGTACAAGCCCGCATCCGCTGCCTTTACCAGCTCATCGCGAGAGGTTCCATGTTCAGGGCAGGTCGCAACTCCGGCGCTGATGGTTACCGATCTAGGTACGCCGGGAAATTGCCAGCTATCGATGATTCGTCTCAGCTTCTCGGCTACCGCCATTGCGTGATTATGAGTGGTCTGTGAAAGCAGAATGGCGAACTCTTCTCCGCCATAGCGACAGACGACATCGATCTTTCGCAATTGCTGGGAAAAAATCGACGATACCTGGCGCAGCACCTCGTCTCCCAACAAGTGCCCGAATTCGTCGTTCAGGCGTTTGAACTGGTCGATGTCCACCATGATCACTGCCATTCCAAAATCAAATCGCCGCGCCCGCTCCAACTCCTCCTCAATTCGGAGTTCGAAGAACCGGCGATTGAAGATTCCCGTCAGGCCGTCGAGATATGCCAGTTGCTTGACCCGCTCAACGTAGTGGGCGTTCTGGACCGCGGTCGCACAGATGTCCGCAACCGACTCCAGCGTCTGCATTTCGCCTCCGCTGAATGAGCCCGCGCGGTCGCTGTCGAGGACCAGCACTCCAAGAGTCTGCCCGAACGAGATCAGCGGGATGCACATGCGAGAGCTGGTTTCCAGATAGGTCACAAAATTGTCCGCTGCACTCTTGGTATCGTTCTCGATAATGGTCTTGCTTTCAGACATGGCGCGCCCCAACAAGCCCTCTCGCGACGGCAGCCGCCCGCCCTCCGCGATGCGCAGCGTCAGCTCCCCATGGTGCGAGCGCAACACCAGGTCTTCATCATCTTTCAGAAAGATAGAAACGTGAGAGACCTGGAACGCTTTCTGTATTTTCTCGCAGGCCTTCGACAGCAGGTTCTTGATATCCAGCACGACGGTGGTTTCGCGGGCAATGGCGTTAATGGCTTCCAGCTGCGAAGCTCGCCGGCGTTCCAGCGAATACAAATGGGCGTTCTGCAGCGCCATGGAGGCCTGCGTCGAAAACAAAGTCAACAGGTCAACAGTTTCGCGGTCGAAATGATCGGGGTTCTCGCTCTGACAATCCAGCACTCCCACGACTTCATCCCGAACCATCAATGGAATTGCCAGCTCTGAGAGCGTCTTCTTCCCCCAGGGTACGTAGCGCGACTCTTTGCTGAAGTCGGGGACGTAAAGGGGACGCTTGTCCCTGGCGGCTGTCCCTACCAACCCGGTTCCAATGTTGACACGTACGTCGTCCAATCCCTGTTCCCCGCCAATCTGCGAGCGCATGCACAACTGCTGTTTGTCCTTATCCAACAATAAGATAGCGACATTTTGGAGGTGGAAATAGTCTCGCGCAATGAGCAGAATGCGCTGCAGCACTTCGTCCAGATCAAAGGTGGATAAAACCGCCTGGCTGGCGTCGTATAGGATGGCGATTTTTTGCATGTTGCCAGCGGGATTGTAGCTCGTTCCCGGTGACTTACCGAAGTTCCGAAAGTAATGCCTGCTCCCGAAGATGCTTCATCTGGAACGGCCCATTCGGCCAGCTACTGCCCTGATGACCCCAGAAATGCGAGACAGAAACCGGCGTCCAGGAGAAATCCCATGTCGGTCTGGAAGGGAATGTGGCGAGCCGCCTGCGGCAAGTAGGGCATCAGCAGAAAATAGGCAGCGTTGCCGGCAAGTACGGCAGCGAGGGACTGAACGAAATTGGTGCCAGGGTCTGACATGCCAGTTCCGGCACCCGCCAAGTCAACGTCTGACGCGATATCCCCAGAGCAAATGCCTCCGTGGATCTCCTGCTAACATTCTCTTCAGATGCTTGAGCCCTCTACTTCCGTCCAGTACGTAAAGGGCATTGGACCTCGCCTGGCAGATGTACTCTCAGCCAAAGGCATTCATACCGTCGACGACCTGCTGCACTACCTGCCTTTCCGCTACGAAGACCGCGTCAATCCGCGTGGGATTTCCGAGTTGCGGGCGGGAGAGATGGCCACGGTCATCGCCGAAGTGCGGACTTCGGGCCTGCTCCGAACCCGGCGCATGCCAATTTTTCAGATGACGGCCGGTCAGGGCCGAAGCCGTTTGAAGTGTACCTGGTTCAACGGCACCTATCTGCGGGACCGCTTCAAACCAGGCCAACTCGTGGCCCTTTACGGCAAGGTCGAGGAAGACCGCTACCGCGGAGAGCTGCAACTCATGCAACCTCAGTTTGAAATTCTGGGCGACCCTGCTGACGGAGACGGAGGAGAGCAGAAAGCTGCCTCCTCGCTGGAAGTCGGCCGCATCGTACCGATTTATGAGTCGGCCGGGCAGGGCCGCCTCACGCCGCGCTGGTTTCGCCGCATCATCAACGCAACTCTGGAAAACCTTCCGCCGGAGCTCCTCGACCCCGTTCCCGGAGTTGTACGTCGCCGCATGAGCCTGATTGCTCCCCGCGAGGCGCTATGGCGAGTGCACTGGCCCGATCCCGGCGAGAGCCTTCAGGACTTGCAAGCCTCGCGCACTCCCGCGCACATCCGCCTGATTTTTGAGGAACTCTTCTTCCTCGAGCTGGGACTCGAACTGAAACGGCGCGAGCAAAAAGCGCAGGTCGGCATCGCATTCAAACTGGACAATCGGGTGCGGGAGGCTATCAAGAAGATTCTGCCTTTCCATCCCACGGCGGCGCAAAAGCGCGTGCTCAAGGAAATTGCCCAGGACATGGAAAAGCCTTCCCCCATGCGGCGTTTGCTGCAAGGCGATGTGGGATCGGGCAAGACCATAGTCGCCTTCGAAGCGGCGATCATCGCGATGGAAAACGGATACCAGGTCGCTTTGATGGCACCCACCGAAATTCTTGCTCAGCAACACTATTTTTCCGCACGCAGAATCCTGGAGAACGCCGGCTGCCGGGTAGTGCTGCTGACCGGATCGCTGGAAGAAGACCGCAAACGCGAAATTCGCCGGCACATCGGCCAGGGCAACGCGCAGTTGGTGATTGGAACCCATGCTCTCATCGAGCAGAAAGTCGAGTTCGCCAGGTTAGGTCTCGTAATCGTGGATGAACAGCATCGCTTCGGAGTGATGCAACGCTTCAAGCTGATGAAGAAATCGGCCGAGGGAGAAACGCCGAACACCGGCGCGAACGTGGGGACGGCCGCCCCCGGCCGTCCAGCCGGGCATACCTCGGCAGGTTCTCCCGGCGAGCCCGATGTCCTCGTCATGACCGCCACCCCGATCCCCCGCACTCTCGCTCTGACCCTGTACGGCGATCTTGATGTCAGCGTGCTCGACGAAATGCCTCCAGGTCGGACACCCACTGTTACACGGCGCGTGTCCGACGATCGCGCCGAGGAAGTCTGGCAGTTTGTGGGCAAGCAGGTTACTGCCGGACATCAGGCCTACGTGGTGTATCCCGTAATCGAAGAGAACGAAGAGAGCGAGCTCAAAGCCGCCATCAAGATGTACAAGGAGCTCAGCAAACGTATCTTCCCTGAATTGCAGGTCGGCCTTTTACACGGTCGCCTCAGCGCAGACGAGAAGGAAGACGTGATGCGGAGGTTTCAGAAAGGCGAGTTGAACATTCTGGTTTCGACCACGGTCATCGAAGTCGGAGTGGATGTCGCCAACGCCACTGCCATGGTGATCGAGCATGCGGAACGCTTTGGCCTGGCCCAGCTACATCAGCTTCGCGGACGCATCGGTCGCGGCGCGGCCAAGTCTTATTGCATCCTGATGACCGGGGGGAAAATTTCCGAGGACGGCGAGCGCCGCCTCGACGCCATGGTTCGAACCACCGACGGCTTCCAGATCGCCGAACTCGATCTTGAGTTGCGCGGGCCGGGTGAGTTCTTCGGCACACGGCAGGCAGGGATGCCTGGGTTTCAGGTAGCCAATCTCATCCGTGATCGCCAGCTTCTGGAGGCCGCCAGGCGTGAGGCTGCCGCCGTACTCGCAGGCCCTGACGACGAAATCTCAAAAGAAGAAATCGACCACGCCCTGCGCCACATGCGCTCACACTGGCAAAAGACCTACGGACTGGTGGAGGTAGGCTAGATCGGGTGCCGTGTGGTTGTGTGGTCGCGGGCGACTCGCCCGCGGGTTTTGGCACCCTGACCAACCCTGCTCTGCCCAGTTCAAAGTCAAAAGCCAGGGGCGGGGGCGCCCGCGCCACACTTCGGAATGGGAGGCTTTGGCTTCCGGCACGTCGAATGGGATAATCTTCACCGGTGCCGGTCTCTTCCAAACCCAAAGCCGAACTCTACCGCAGGCTTCCGTCGGTAGATGAGTTGCTCCAAAGCCGAGATCTGGCGTCACTAACAGCCAGCGCAGGCCAGGCGGCGGTCACGGACGCAACCCGTGCCGTGCTAGCCAGGCTGAGAGCCGAAATTGCCGCGGCACGATTGAAGGCAGACGGCGTTGACCTCGCCCTTTCGACAATCTCAGCCGCTATCGAGCGACAGGTTCAGCAATCGTTCACTTTCTCGCTGCGTCCCGTCATCAATGCCACAGGCGTGATCCTTCATACAAACCTGGGACGCGCGCCCCTCGCAGCCGCCGCGCTGGAGCATATTCGAGACGCCGCTGCTGGCTATTCGAACCTGGAATTCGATATCGAGACCGGAGACCGTGGTAAGCGTGACGTGCATGTCGATCGCCTGTTTCGCAAACTATTGAATGACCACGTGAGAAGAGCCGCTCCCGGCTGTCCGGGCGAGCAGGACTCGCCGGCCCAGGCAGGCGTCACCAGCATCTCCACGATCGTCGTGAACAATAACGCCGCTGCCGTTTTGCTGGCCCTGAACAGCCTGGCCGATGGCGGAGAGGTTATTGTTTCGCGCGGGGAACTTGTCGAAGTCGGCGGATCATTCCGCATTCCCGATGTAATGTCGAAGTCCCACGCCGTTTTGCGGGAAGTGGGCACCACCAATCGCACCCGCATCACGGACTACGAGCACGCGATCAATGAAGAGACGCGGCTGTTGCTGCGAGTGCATCGCTCGAATTTTGAGATCACCGGGTTCACCGAGCAGCCGCCCATCAGCGACCTGGCGGAGCTGGCAGGAAAGCGCAACATCCCGCTGCTGGAGGATCTGGGCAGCGGGTCGCTTTTCGACTTACGCGCCGTTGGAGTGGAGGGCGAGTCAGGCGTGCTCGATAGCCTCCGCGCTGGCGTAGACGTGGTCAGCTACAGTGGAGACAAGCTGCTGGGCGGCCCCCAGGCCGGCATGCTCAGCGGTCGCAGCGATCTGATCGCACGGATGCGCGCCAATTCCCTGTTTCGCGCGCTTCGCGTGGACAAGCTAACCTATGCTGCGCTGGAGGCCACCCTGCTCGCCTATGTAATGCACGACCACGAGGCCATTCCAGCGCTACGCATGATGCGTCTGTCGAAAGCCGATGTCGAAAAACGCGCAGCAGCGATCATGGAGGCTTCATTGGCATTAGCCCCGTTACAAATTGAAGTCATCAACGGCGAGTCGGTGATCGGTGGAGGAGCGGCACCATCGGCGGTTTTGCCCACCCGCCTTTTGGCGGTAACCTGCCACGGTCTTAGCGCCGACGAGATTTCTGTCCGCCTGCGAGCTTCCGATCCTCCGATCGTCGCTCGTGTCGAAGATGGCCGCGTGCTTCTCGATTTACGAACTGTATTTCCAGAGCAAGACCAGGATGTAATAGCGGGACTGCAAAAGCTCACCCACTAAAAGAAATTCCAGATTGTTGATTTCAGGTTTCAGAATTTCCAACCACTTGAGTTGGTTCGATCTGTTATGTGAACTCTGCAATCTAAAATCTATAATCTTAATTCCCGGCTTGGCGACTCTCTACACCATCGGACATTCCACTCGCAGCTTCGATGAACTGGTCGGGGCCCTTCATGCCCACGGCATCTCGATGCTGGTGGACATCCGGTCTTTCCCGGTGTCCCGGCGATTGCCGCACTTTAATCGCGAATCGCTGGAGTCGACTTTGCCCGCAGCCGGAATCCGGTACGTCTGGATGAAAGAACTTGGTGGACGGCGCAAGAAGATTCGGGATGACTCACCGAACATGGCGCTACGCAGTTCGGGCTTCCGTAATTATGCGGACTACATGCTCACCGAAGAGTTCCAGCAAGGCATTGCTGAACTAATCCGACACGCTGAGCAATCAACGACAGCCTACATGTGTGCGGAACGTCTCTATCTCAATTGCCATCGCATGCTGGTGTCGGACTGGCTGACCGCTCAGGGACATGAAATTCTCCACATCGACGGGACTGGGCCGGCAAAACCCCACAAGCTTTTGCCCGAGGCGCGCGTCATCGACGGGAAGTTGATTTATCGGGGGGACTTACTCTTCTAGCGACAAGTTTTCAGCAACATTAGCCAACATCGAATCGCTCCCAGCACGAGCGTGGACGCTCGCGCCTACATTACAATCGTTGTGATGTCGCCTCGTATCGCCATCCCTGTTCCACATTCCGGTGACGCAGAATATGCGGAGCGCGCACTGCCGCAATATCTGCATGCCATCGAAATGGCCGGCGGGGATCCCGTCTGCATTCCTCTGGACCAGTCCGCCGACGAAGTTTCGAGGTTGATTGGACGCTGTGACGCGGTAGTCCTGCCGGGAAGCAAGGCCGATGTCGGACCAGAGAAATATGGCGCGCCGCTCGGTCCCAAAACCGCCCCTGCCGATTTCAAACGCGAACTCGTCGATGAAATGCTGTTACGGGACGCGTACGCCCGCCACAAGCCCGTCCTCGGCATCTGCTACGGCTTGCAAATTCTGAACGTCTATCGCGGCGGCACACTGCTGCAGCACATCGAGTCTCCGGTCAACCACGAGGCTGGAAAGACCGTGCCGGTCGCGCACTCGGTCAAAGTGGATTCGACTTCGAAGTTGGGCGGAATCGTCACTTTGAATGGCGAAGCGAAACAAAATCAAGCGCTGTCGATCCCGGTCAATTCCAGTCACCACCAGGCGGCAGAGGCCGCTGGGAGCGGGCTTCGTATCGTGGCTCGCTGCCCCGAGGATGGAATTATCGAGGCACTGGAAGGCACATCCGACCATCATTTCGTCATGGCTGTGCAGTGGCACCCTGAACGTTCCGTGGAAGGTGATGAGGCTTCTCGGGCTATTTTCCGGGCGCTGGTGGAAGCCGCTCTCGCAAGAAACAAACAAATGGTCGAGGAGATCAACAGGCCGTAGCTTTTGGAACCGCTATCGTCTCTTTGACCCAAAGATCATTTTTTTCTCTTCTGCACCCCTGATCGCCTGGCCTTGATTTTTTCCAGCAGCACCACCGAATGTGCGATTGCGGCATTATCGGTTCCCATGCCCTCCGGGGTCTTGGCTTTCAGGCCGACACAGGCGGCCGGAATCCCCAGCAATTCGGCAACATGCTCGCGGATCGCCGATGCGTGCGGGCCAATTTTCGGCGCTGCCAGAACCAGCGTGGAATCTGCATTCATCACAGTGTAGCCGGCAGCCTGGACACGGTTAAGCGCTTCCGCCAAAAACATCGCCGAGTCGGCGCCCTTCCAGCGTTGATCGGAAGGCGAGAATAGAGTTCCAATATCGGGAGCAGCTACCGCGCCGAGCAGAGCATCGGTCAGTGCGTGAAGCAGCACGTCGCCATCGGAGTGCCCGCCCAGACCCTTCGGGTGAGGCAGCGTCATGCCGCCGATCTTGAGCGGGATGCCGCGTTTGAATTCGTGGGAGTCCCAGCCGTAGCCGATGCGAATTTCAGGTTTCAAATCTCGGGTTTCCAGTCTGCTTTTGGTCGTTGGTCGTTCGTCTTTGGTCGGTGGGCCAACGCAATTTGGCTAACAGTATCCGTGTAATCCGTGAAAATCCGTGGCTGCATTACCGTTTCAGGAAGAACTCAGCCAGCTCCATATCCGCCGGAGTTGTTATCTTGATATTTCGTGCCGAGCCCATCACCACGACTACGTCATGGCCGGAGCGTTCGACCAGAGAAGCTTCGTCGGTGCCGAGGAAGCCGTCAGCCGTGGCTTCATCGAACGCCTTCTTGAGCACGCTATAGCAAAACCCCTGCGGCGTCTGCGCGAGTACCACGCGCTCACGCGGCACGGTTGTCGTAATGACAGCGCCTTCGGCAGTGCGCTCCACTTGCTTCACCGTGTCCATGGCGGGCATTCCGGCGATTGCAGCTCCGTATTTTTGTGCCGCTTCGATGACGTCGTGAATGATCTCCGCGGTCACGAACGGACGAACCGCGTCGTGGACGAGGACAATATCACTCGGCGCCGCTGAAACCGCCGCCATCGCGCTCGCAACCGATTGCTGACGATGCTCCCCACCTTCCACCAGTTCAATCCTGATTTTGGAAAATTCCTTCGACTCGTTTTCCAGGCGAGCGCGAAAGCCGGCGATCTCGTTTGCTCGAAGCGCGACATAGATTTCCGTGATCTCGGGGCTGGCGACAAACTTTCGCAGCGTGTGAATCAGAATCGGAACTCCACCCAACTCCGAAAACTGTTTGGAAGCTGCCGGCTTCCTGCCTTTGGCATCGGAGGCAGGGGTCATGCGTGTACCGAGGCCAGCTGCCGGAATGATAACTATTACCTTCATGGGGGCTGTAAGTATAAGGGCTGGAGGTAGAGTGTTCAAATACGGTGGCTCCCGTATCGCGGGGCGCAGGATTTGTCGAAGACCGCTTTTGACCCTGTTCTAGGGTTTTCAGGGTATGCCAATTCTGACCCTTTCGTGAATTTTTTGCCGCGCGAAAAAACTCTGCATCTGCCTTGTAATGTGCGGCATTTCTGCGATTGCCCCACACTGCCCCCCTAACCTGTTGTCCGGGGTACAACCCTGCCATCAGTTCGCGCAACTTATCGTCGCATTTTGACCGCAATTTGATCGGCAATTGAAATGCTACTGGAAGCTGTGCCAGACAACGGTTTGCCGGTCCTGGTTTTGCCGGTCCTGGTTTTGCCGGTCCTGGTTTTGCCGGTCCTGGTTTTGCCGGTCCTGGTTCTGCCGGCCCTGGTTCTGCCGGCCCTGGTTCGGAGCACAGGCGAATTGATCCGACGAGAATCTGAGGAGCCGAAGACGAAGAAGGAAAGCGAAAGAGAGGAAAAATGAGACCACTCCGCGGTTCTTGGTTATCGCTCGTTTCGCTTTGTACGGTGAGTGTGCTGTCCATAGCTCTTGGTCTGGGTGTCATTTTCGCAGGCGCTGCGGTGGTGTTGGCTGCGGTGCAAGCTTCGTCTGCTTCCAGTGAGCTTCAGGTTACATCCTCAAAAAATGGATGGTCTCAGGAATCCCCAGCGAAGCAGGAGGATGAAGGAAATCCCGGCAAGCCCAGCAAAGTCTTTTCCGGGATGGTTACTGACTCCCGATGCGGCGCCCGGCACTCAATGAAGTCCGGCAAGTCTTCGGCTGACTGTGCGCGTTCGTGTGTCCGCAATGGATCGCATTATGTGCTGGTCGATGGCGAAGAGATTCATGCCCTTGACGGCAATCAGGTAGAGCTCGAAAAATTGGCTGGCGTAAGAGTAGAGGTTACAGGCTCCCTGGAAGGTAACGCGATCAAGGTAGAGTCGATTACAGCGCGCTAGTCTCGGGAGCCCTCTGGTTGCTCCCTTAACAAATTACTCTGCCGGTCGCTCCACCATCACCGGTTGCGGCTTCTTAAGCTCACCACTCTGCGTTGTGGATGTACCCGCGACAGAAGGCACGGTTGGCACTGCGTTCACTGCCTGTCGCGAGTCACCGCGGGAGCCGTTACGCTCGTCCCATTTTCCGAAAATCATTTTCCCGGCTGTGGTCTGCAGAACCGAAGTCACCGATACGTCGATGGTCTTGCCAATCATCTTCCTCGCGTTGTCCACCACCACCATGGTTCCGTCGTCCAGATAGGCCACACCCTGGTTGTACTCTTTGCCTTCCTTCAGGATGAAAACTCTCATGGTCTCGCCGGGCAGAACAATCGGTTTCAGCGAGTTGGCCAGTTCGTTGATGTTCAATACCGCTACTCCCTGTAACTGGGCCACCTTGTTCAGGTTGAAATCGTTAGTGATGATCTTGCCTTCATACAGCTTGGCAAGTTCGATCAACTTAAGATCGACTTCCCGAACGGCAGGAAAATCATCTTCGACAATCTGGATTTGCAGGGATGCGATCTTCTGCAGGCGCTGCAGGATATCGAGACCGCGCCGCCCGCGGTTGCGTTTCAGCGAGTCGGCCGAATCCGCTACTAGTTGAAGCTCCCGCAGCACGAACTGTGGTGTCACGATAATGCCGTCCAGGAAGCCGGTCTCGGCGATGTCCGCGATGCGGCCGTCGATAATGACGCTGGTATCGAGAATCTTGTAGCTCTTCTTGCCTTGCCTCTCGCCCCCAAATACGCCGCCCAGGGCCGCCAGGTTAAGCAGATCGCCTTTGTTCGCTCCCACGACCAGGCCCACATAGGCCATCAGCAGCATTACCAGGATCTGCAGGAAGCTCTGCGTGTGTCCCGGAGCAAGGCTGTTGCGGATCACCAGAGTGAAGAGGTATGCGCCAAAGATGCCCAGAACACTGCCGATCGCAGCCCCAATCAGGCGGGTCAGACTGACCAGACGCAGACGCCATTCGAAGAGTACGACGGCCACACCGATAACCACGCCAACCAGCGCGGCATCCAGGTTTGAAGGCAGGTCAAAAGGATCAATCAGGTAGCAGGTAACAGTAATTATTAGAACAAATAAAAAACGAACCAAGACCAAGTCCACTGAAGGACCTCCCCGGAACTCGTTTGCGGACCCCTGCCGCGAACGAGAGTCCCGCACTGGTTTACCTGGTGTTTCTTTATGTCGGTACCAGTGATCTTTTAAGCGGAGCCTATGAATGAAAGATGAAAAAGCTCCGAACTCCCCGAACCGGCACACCCCGGAACGGGAACCCCAACCAACGCTAAGGAGAGTATATACCCGCAGCCAGGTTCGGTGGATATGCCCGTCAGGCTTGCCTTTCCGGCAACCCGGTACGGCGGGTTGCTCGGACTAACCACCCACCGTCGCCTGATGCACATGGCTGAACCTGCGTCCGATAAACCGCACTGACTCTTTCACCACGTTATACACGTTCACAATCAGAGTCACGATCAAACCTACGTGGACACCAAGGTTAATCGTCTTTGCCAGAGATTGCAGTTGCGGCGAGACCGGTTCGGTGGCAACGAACAAGTCGGGTGCGCCAATTAAAAAATAGAGCACGACGAGGCCCAGTGCGCTCATAACCAGCCGGTTGAGATGCGGACCCTGGATCCATCGCGGCCAGATCAGCCTGGATGCGGTGAGACCCAAGTCAACGATCACCATGACCACAAACAGCGGATAAATGGTTTGCCACACCGGGCCAAACCTGAGGAAGGCGATGCCTGGCCCGAAGATGAGGTATTGGTAATGCAGTCCGGCCAGCCACCAGATACCGAACAGTGTCTGGGTGACCAGCTGTGCCACCAGTTCGAACTGCGACGTACGGGGCTCGGTCTTTACCAGCGGGGGAAGCAGTCGCGGGTCCCAACGGTCGCGCAGGCGCAATCTGGCTCCGAAGAATTCCAGAGCGGAGAAGACCACGGTCAGCCATGCGAATGTCATCAGCGCGACGCCAGGAAAACGGAAGAGCACACCCAGGCTTTCGGAAAGCGTCTTTCCTGCTGCCGCGGTTGCGATGCTACCCGCCGCCAGGATCACAAATACCATCGCCAGAGAGACTTTCAATACCCTCCAATAAATTGGGAACATGGTGGCTCCAATCAGGTACTGCTGTTTCCGGTACCGGCTCGCTAGCTGCGTCGGGCTGCCGAGTTTCCTGAGCAGTTCCGCCTGTGCGTCATCGGTCAGCGGACGGCCGAGCGTGGCTTCCTTCTCTTCGATCTGCGAGAGGATACTGTCACGAAGTTCCTTCACAATGTCTTCCCGCTCCGCCTGCGGGAGCGCGAACTTTACTGCCTGTAAATATCGCTCGATCATTTCCATAGAACGCTCCTAGAGAATTCCGTTTAGTGAGGCATTGATGCTCTTCCACTCGGCGGTCAGTTGCTTCAGAATCAGCTTGCCTTCGGTCGAGAGCCGGTAGAATCGCTTGTTGCGTTTCTCCTCTTCCCTCCACTCGCTCGCCAGCAGCCCCTGATTTTCCAGGCGGCGCAGCAGCGGATACAGGGTGCCTTCGTCGATCTCCATCCCCTGATCGGCGAGCGCCTTGCGCAAGGTGTAGCCGTAGCGCTCGGTGCGAAGCTCCGCTAATACCGCCAGGATCAGGCAACCGCGCCTGAGTTCCAGTCTCAGGTTTTCGAGGACTTCGGTGCTCGTCGTGACCTCTACCGTATGCGGCATAGTGTATGGCGTACACTGTACGGCATACAGTATAAATTGTCAAGCATTTTTGCGCGCCCTGCCGGCTGCTAAACTTTCGCCCATGAAAGCCCTCATCATCAGCCGATTAGGCGGGCCCGATGTACTGGAAGTAAGGCAAGTGGCGGACCCGGCGCTTGCCCCCGGACAAGAGCTGGTGCAGGTGGAAGCCGGCGGACTCAATTTCGCTGACACCATGACCATGCAGGGCGGCTACCCCGGTACGCCGAATCCACCTTTCGTCGCCGGACGGGAGTTCTGCGGGATTCGTGCCAGCGATGGACAGCGCGTGATGGGCTATGCACAGTGGGGTGCATTCGCTGAAAAAGTCGCGGCCTCAACTGCGCTGCTGTGGCCGGTCCAGAAAGGATGGAGCGCCGAAGAAGGCGCCGCATTTCCGGTTAACTATTTCACCGCCTATCTCGCTTACTGGAAAGCTGGCCTGCTTGAGCCCGTGCCAGGCGGGACCACGAGCGTGCTGATCCATGCGGTGGCGGGCGGAGTAGGAACGGCAGCGGTGCAAATCGGAAAATTGCTGGGCATTGAAATGTACGGGACGTCGTCATCGGAAGAAAAGCTGGAACGAGTGAAGACCCTCGGGCTTCAGCACGGCATCAACTACAAGCGACGCGATTACGAAGGCGCAATTAAAGAGATGACGCGCGGCGAAGGTGTGGACGCGGTGTTCGAAATGTTAGGTGGAGAACACACCAACAAGAGCGCGCGATGCCTGCGGGATTTCGGGAGAGTCATAGTGTATGGCACAGCGACCGGAAAGCCTGCCATTTTGGACCCGCGCCTGCTCTACGCCAAGGGTACGAGCGTGCATGGTTTGTGGCTGACCTATTTGTCTGCCAATCGCGGCTTGATGAACCAGGCGTGGCAACAACTGTCGGCGTGGATGGCACAGGGATATTTGCATCCCATAATCGGCCACGCGTTCCCGATGGAGCAGGCCGCGGATGCGTACCGGTTGCTGCTGGATGGTAAAAGCTTCGGCAAAGTAGTGCTGAAGGTGACGTAGCAGAATGCCCGTGCGGGGCGGACACTCTTGTCCGCCGCCTTTGACTTTGATTTTTTGCAGCCAGATTTCGGCAGCCGGTCACGTTCTACGCGAACCCCACCGACCCAAACCCAGGGTCACCATCAAAAACGGCGGACAAGAGTGTCCGCCCCACACCAATGGATGTTTACACACAACAAGACAAATCGCTGTTGTGCTGCGGCTTTCAGCCCGATAGCGATTGCTAACGACGACCCGCGTGGGTCGTCAAAAGAAGTGACTGCGCAATCAAAACGCAGCGGAACTTTTCAAAGATGTTCGACGTATCTCGCAGTGATAGCAGAAGCAGCGATAGACGTTCGGGTCGAGGAAACTCTAACACCTGACCCGGCGGTTTTGAACAGAACATTTTCAGGGGTTACAGGGATTGGCCTCAAACTCGGTTTGGCGGCCCAGGTGAGATCAATCCCCGAGCAGAGAGCACAAAGCCTTGCGGCCCAGCCCTCTTTGCTTAACCCCGAGGCAGCATTGTAGGCCTTCGGCGGTAAAACGCAAGAATTTCCCGCCCTGGGCCAGTCCAGGCCGCCCGAACCGGTTCCCGACGTCTCGGGAAAGAAAAAGGAGCGTAATGAACGCATTGAAAATCTCCAAGGGCTTGCTGTTGGGACTGACTTTGCTGCTTGCGACAAGCGTGTTCGCTGCTAACAAGGGTTCACTCCAGATAAGCGATCCAGTAACCGTAAACGGCAAGCAGATCGGCGCGGGCGACTACACGGTCAAGTGGGACGGCAACGGACCAAATGTCGAACTCAATATCCTGCGTGGCAAGAACGTTGTCGCTACAGTGCCTGCTCGGATGGTTGACCTTGATCGTATTCCGAGCCGGGACTCAGCCGTGACCGTTCTCAGTCCGGACGGCCACAAGTCGCTGAACGAGATCCGCTTTTCGGGGAAAAAGTATGCATTAGCGGTCGGCTCGCAAACTGCCCAGGCAGAATCGGGCGACACCAACAAGTAGCTCGGACTGAGCTGTCACAGAGGGGAGCGCCAGCTCCCCTTTCTTATTCTTTTTTTGTTCTTTGCGGGGAGACACCCGATATTGTCGCGTTAAAGATGCCACCGGGCCGACATAGGTCTATAATCACGAGTTTGTCCGGTGATCTGTGCGCATCCTTCTGCTTAGCGACATACATAGCAACCTCGAAGCTTTGGAAGCATGCCTTGCGGCGGCTCCTCCACACGACTTGGTCGTCAACCTGGGCGATATCGTGGGCTATGGCGCCAGCCCTAACGAAGTCATTGAACGGGTACGCGGCCTGGGAAAAATCTTCGTTCGCGGAAACCACGACAAGGCCGCCAGCGGGGCGATGGAACTTAAGGACTTTAACCCCATCGCCGGACTAGCCGCGCTATGGACTCGTGAACAGCTTACTCCCGAAAACCTGAAATGGCTGCGAGCCCTGCCTGAAGGCCCGCTACAGGTCGCCGAACTCCCCGGTGTACAGTTTGTGCATGGCTCTCCAGTCGACGAAGACGAGTACGTAGTAACCCTGCGCGATGCCGTCGAACCGCTGCTGACTTCCGCCACAGCGCTGACATTCTTTGGACACACCCACCTGCAAGGATGTTTTTCCACAAACAACGTAGCCAACGACTACCTTCGGCCGCAGTACAACACACTGGGACAAGCGGAGACCATCGAATTCCCTCTCAAGGAAAACATGCGTTACCTGGTCAATCCAGGCTCGGTGGGCCAACCTCGCGATGGCGACTGGCGCGCCGCGTTCGCCGTATTCGATTCGAGCGCCCACGTGATCATCTTCGGCCGTGTGCCCTACAACCTGAAGCAGGCACAGGAACGAATACTGACCGCAAACCTGCCGCAAAGGCTGGCTACTCGCCTGGCTGCCGGCAGGTAGTGAGGCAGGCGGGGGACGGGTAGTGATGCTGTACACCTTCAAGCCGCCGTGTGGGGCGATGTAAACTTTCACCATGCCTTCCTATCCATCGCATACTTTATTTTCTTCGCCCTCTGCCAGGGCCCCCGAACATTATTTGATCGCACACAGCGACGGCGGAGCGCGCGGGAATCCCGGTCCTGCGGGTTACGGAGTGGTGGTTCAGGATCAAGCCGGAACGAAAGTTGCTGCGCTCAGCCAGTACCTCGGCCATCAAACCAACAATTTCGCCGAATACCAGGGTCTGATCGCAGCGCTCGAGTATGCGATCGAGCACGGACACAAAGCCCTCAAAGTCATCAGCGACTCCGAGTTGCTGGTGCGCCAGATCAAGGGCATCTACAAGGTCAGGAATGCCACGCTGCAGGAACTCCACGGCCGCGCCAAGCAACTGATTGCTCAACTGGACTGGTTTTCCATCGATCACGCTCTGCGAGAACACAATCGGGAGGCCGACGACCTCGCCAATCAGGCCATGGATAAAGGCACCGGCCGCGCAGCCACACCAAGCCGCGTGACCACCCCAACCCAGATGGCAGTTCCAGGCCGTGTGGCCGCGGGCGACTCGCCCGCGACTGCGTCCAGCACATCGAACGAGTTCGAGGGAGTTGTAAAGGGAGGCGCGATCAAACTGCTCAACGGCGAACTACCGGAAGGAACGCGAGTGCAGGTGCGAGTGAAGAAATGAGGTCGCTGCGCCTCACCCAGTGGCCGCTATCCAGCAGCCGCTATGAAGTCAGGAGAAGGGGATGAACCAGGCGGTCGATCACTCGTCCCGAAGGGACGTTTTGGAATGGCCCGGGCGTTTCAACGCCGGGTGGCCAGCATAGTGAGTCCCGTCCCGAAGGGACGGCTGAAATTAGGGATGGCTGAAATTCTGATCGTTTACCAACGAATCGCGGGATCTCACTCTTCCTGCGAAGTATGGTCGTGAACGATCTTCCACCCGTCAGGAAATTGTCGGAATACCAACGTAAACAATCCGTGCGGGGTCTTGCCATCGGACATCGTCAGCATCCAACTACCCCGAACAAACGCGGAGTCCGGGCCAAGCGCGACAATCTGCAGCCCAGAAAATTCCAGCTTTCCCATCTCTCTGCCGCCGGTCTGGTAGCGTTTGCGATAACGCTCCAGCGTGGCCTGCCAGCCGGAAGTTTTCTCTGTGCCAAAAAACGTCAGTTCTGGCGAGTTCCAGTACCCTGACATGAAAGCTTCGAGGTCGCGGCGGTTCCAGGCGGCCTGCTGCTGTTGAAGCACCTGCTGAACGGGCGCCACTTGCGCTGCAAGCGGAGCAAGCAAAGCCAGCAGTAGCAATATATTCCGCATTCGTTTCTCCTGGGAGCAGTATCCGCTCCGCGACAGACGCTCCGCAAGCTAAAGCACAACGCTCGAAGTCAGGGATCCGAATTTCAAAAATGCTGACGATCTGCCCCTTCGCCGTTTGACATCGACCGCGCGTCCTCCTAACCTTGTCAGTCTCCGGCTATGAAAGTTCTAGTGATTGGAAGTGGCGGACGCGAGCACGCCCTGGTGTGGAAACTCCGCCAGTCCCATCGTGTTTCTCGGGTATATTGCGCGCCCGGTAATGGTGGAATCGCGGAAGAGGCCGAGTGCCTGCCCGCGGATGTGAAGAGCATCGACTCGTTGGTGGCCGTGGCCAACCAAATTGGCCCGGACCTGACTATCGTGGGACCTGAGCTGCCACTATCCCTGGGCGTGGTGGATGAGTTCACCCGGCTGGGTTGGCGCACTTTTGGCCCGACCAGGGCGGCTGCGCAACTCGAAGCAAGCAAGAGTTTTGCCAAGGAATTCCTGAAACGGCATCGTATTCCCACCGCGCATTTTGCAATCTGCGATTCCATCGATGAGGTGCTCGCTGCCTTGCCGCATTTTCATGCGCCGGTAGTGGTGAAAGCAGACGGCCTGGCGGCGGGTAAGGGCGTCGTGATTTGCAAAACGAAGGAGGAAGCCGCGTCGTCCGCCGCGGAGATGTTTAGCGGCCGAAATCTTGGCGAAGCCGGAAGGCGGGTGGTGTTGGAAGAGTGCCTCACCGGAGACGAGCTGTCTTTTCTGGTCCTGAGCGACGGTGAAAGGGTTGCTCCGCTGGTGGCGGCGCAGGATCACAAACGCATCGGCGACGGCGACACCGGCCCCAATACCGGCGGGATGGGAGCTTACTCCACTGCGAACATCGTGGACGACCAAATGACCCAGTGGTTGTTGCAACACATCGCCCGCCCAGTGGTTGCCGGTATGAAGGCGGAGGGCGCCGAGTACAAGGGCATCCTTTACTGCGGTTTAATGATGACCGCGCGTGGCCCCATGGTGCTGGAATTCAACTGCCGGTTCGGCGATCCCGAGACGCAACCGATTCTGATGCGGCTGGAGAGCGATCTGCTGGAGGCGCTGGAAGCGTCGATCGAAGGCCGGGTAAGCGAAGGGGATTTCAAATGGTCAAAGGATGCTTCCGTGTGCGTGGTGGTTTCCTCGGGAGGGTATCCGGGCACCTTTGAAGCCGGCAAAAAGATCCTGGGTCTGGAAGACGCCGGGAAGGTCGAAGGAGTCAAAGTATTCCACGCGGGCACGACCCGCCACGATGGCGGGTTCTTCACTGCCGGCGGGCGGGTACTGGGAGTGACAGCGCGGGGCGCGGATTTGAGGACTGCCGTCGATCGAGCTTACAGCGCAAGCGCGAAGATCGGCTTTGAAGGCGCGTATTATCGCAAGGACATCGCGGCAAAGGCGCTGAAGAAATAGTTTTTATTTTCCCGTTCCAAAATCCACGAAATAATTAAGGACATCATGAGCGCAAAGCCTCGGGTTTCGATTGTGATGGGAAGCGACTCCGATCTCGACATTATGCGGGAGGCCGCGAAAGCCCTCGAAGAATTTGGCATCGAATATGAAATAGACGTCACTTCCGCGCATCGGTCTCCGGAGCGGACCGCCGAGTATGCGCGTAAAGCCGCGGGGCGCGGGATTCGCGTGATTATCGCCGGAGCCGGTGGCGCAGCCCATCTGGCGGGCGTGATTGCCGCGCACACTGCGCTTCCCGTCATTGGCGTTCCGATTCCCTCCACCTCGCTGCAGGGGATGGATTCACTGCTTGCAACGGTCCAGATGCCCGCTGGCATTCCAGTAGCAACGGTCGCCATCGGCAAGCCGGGTGCAACCAACGCAGGAATTCTGGCAGCCCAAATCCTGGCCCTGTCGAGCGAGCCTCTTGCCCGAAAGCTGGGTGAGCACAAAGAGAAACTGGCAAATGGTGTGGAAGAGAAATCCAGAAAGCTGAAAATCACCCTGGGAGCCTCGTAAAAATGTAGGCGAGAAATGTGGGCGCGGGCGTCCCGCTCGTGCGGGCCTGGCAAGAAACCACGCGGGGACAGCCGCCCTCGGCTGTCCAGCGGAGCAAGGCTCCGTGACCCAGGCATCCCCGTGAATGTCGAGCCATGCTCGGCCAGACAGCCGAGGCGGCTGTCTCTACGTGGTCCCGTCAGAGATTCAAACTCTTCAGATACTCACGTAAGGGTCCGCCCAGATCGGCGCGTTTCAAGGCAAATTCCACCGTGGCTTTCAGGAATCCCAGCTTGTCTCCGGTGTCATGACGTTTGCCGTCGAAGACATAGCCATAGATCTTTTCCTTCTGAAGCAACGCCCGCAGGCCGTCGGTGAGTTGTAATTCGCCGCCCGCGCCTGCTTTGAGGTTTGCCAACTCGTCAAAAACAGTCGGAGTAAGAATGTAGCGGCCGATGACTGCCAGGTTTGACGGAGCCTCTTCCGGACGTGGCTTCTCCACCAGGCTCACGACCTCATATAGCTTGCCATTGGATCCTGGTACCGGCTTGCCATCGAGAACGCCGTAGGCGGAGATGCCTGGTCCCTCGACAACCTGCGTGGCCAGAACGGAACACTGGGTATTCTCAAAAACGTTCATCATCTGTTTCAGGCAGGGAACTTCAGAGTCGATGACGTCGTCGGCCAGCAGGACCGCGAAAGGTTCGTTGCCCACCAGTTCGCGCGCGGTAAGCACGGCGTGGCCGAGGCCGAGCGCCTCTTTTTGGCGCACATAGGCGATGTGAATGAGATCGGAAATCTGGCGCACGATCTTGAGCAGATCGGTTTTGCCGCGCTCCTCAAGCATCTTCTCCAGCTCGTAGCTGACATCGAAATGATCTTCGATCGCTTGCTTGCCGCGTCCAGTGATAATGATGATCTGGTCGCACCCGGCCGCAACCGCTTCCTCCACGCCATACTGGATGATGGGCTTGTCCACCAGGGGCAGCATTTCTTTGGGTTGAGCTTTGGTGGCGGGAAGAAAGCGTGTGCCCAGGCCGGCGGCGGGGAAAACTGCTTTTCGAACTCGCATCGTCATAACTGACTTCCTCTTGCTTTCCTATCATCATGGCCGGCTGTACAGAAATCGCCAGACCGCAACGGTTGCTAATCTTAGACGCCTCGAACACTTCTCGGGGACACTCAACGATCGAGCAAATTGGAGATCTGGCAAATTACCGATCGAGCAAATTACAGAGTGGGGCTATTGCTCCCCAACATGCTCTTGCGAATAATCCTCATGGGCACCGATCCCTGCTTCATGAAGCGGTCGTGAAACTCCATCAGGCTGAAGTCGGGGCCCCGCAACTTCCGGTAATCCTCTCTCAACTTCAGGATCTGCAGCTTTCCAAGAGTGTAATAGAGATAAGTGGGATCGGACGTGCCCCGCTTGGCTTCGACCTCCGCCATCGGCGGAACCTGAAAACCTTCTTTGACGAAAAACTCCTGCCCCTGGGCAAGAGACATCTTGGCGGTATGCATCTCGATTCCAACAATGAAGCGAGCATCGCGCAACAGGGCGTCCACTAATTGCCCGATGCGCAACTTGGGATCGTGGCCGCCGTAACCCTCGTCGAGCATCATCTGCTCGGTATAGTGCGCCCAGCCTTCCGAGTTGCTGTTGTTATAGAGAATCTTGCGGGTCTTGGATGGCGCCGCCTGCAGCCACAAAAACTGCATGTAATGCCCGGGATAGACCTCATGAATCGCGGTGCTGTTGATAGTGCCGCGATTGAAGCCCTGCATCCACTGCTCCACTTTCTCCGGCTTCCAGTCAGCTCCAGGCAGGGTCACGTTGAACATTGCTTCCGTGGCTTTGGTCTCGTAGGCGCCTGGAGTGTCCATCGACGCCGTGGTCAGCGCCCGCTGAAAGGGCGGCGTTTCCTCAACGATAGGAGGAACGGTTGAGGGGATCGTCATAATCTTCTTTTCGACGATAAATTGCCGCAGCCCGCCCAGAGTGTCACGGAAAGTTTGCAGCAATTGATCGGCTGGCGGGTGGTCCTTGCGCAGCTCGGCCAGTACCTCCAGCGGAGTGTGATTCGGATCAATCTCGGCCGCAACTTTCTTCAGCGCTTGCTGGTTGCGATGAAGATCCGCAAATCCAACTTCGAGCAGACGATCGAGTGGAACATCGACCATCTCGTCGTAGAGCAGCTTCTTGCTGAAAATCTCCGCGCCCAGACGGAAATCGCCGTTTGATACGGGCAGCAACTCCTGCCGAAGAAAGTTTTCGTAGTTGAGCAGAGCCGCAGTCACGCCTCGGTTGGCCTTCTCGAACCTGGATAGCAAACTGGCGTCCTTTACTTCTGCGAACGCCTTGGGAACGTCCCGTTGAAAGAATTTGATGGTATCGGGCAATTCTTGCAGCGCGACCTCGGTAAACACCCGGGGAGGATTGCTGAGGTTCTGGCGGGCCGCCGCCAGGGCCTGTGGAATTTTCTTCTCGCGTTCAATCACTGCAAGCAGGCGCTCCGCCTGCGGCGCGTAGCTGCGACTCATAATCACAAAAACGCTGTTGGCAACGCCCGATATGTAAAGATCGGGTTCCTTTTTCCACGACTGAATCGTTTGCAGTTCCAGCAAACCTGAATTAATGCTGGAGGTAAGAACATCGAGATCACCCGCAGATTCCTCAGGCAGTGCGGCTCTCTGAATTGCACTGAACTGTTTGTGGAACTTTTCCAGTCCAGCGACCTGGGATTCCACTCCGGCTCGCGAGAAGTCTTCCAGTTGCGAGTCGTACTGATGGAAGCCTGTCTGGGTGGCTGTCGTTGGGTTCACGCGAAAATAGAAATCAAAATATTGATCGACGAGCGTGTTGAAAGTGGATTCGGCCTGTCCGGACGGGGCCCCAACTGTCTGGGCGCGGGCAAGTACCGAAATCAGAAAGCTATGGATAACAAGACAAGCTATGAAAGACAGGGTTCGTTTGATCATTCGAGGTTGAAAGTTTCCCTGGGTTATTTTTTTTTGCAAAAGACGAATTTACCGCGAAACAGCAGGCGACCAGTCCGCTGGACCACGCAGATTTCCAGTCCAAACGCGTAAACAATGACAAGTTGATGCTGTGAACAGCCCTCCATGAGAAACAGAGTGTCAAGATGGTACGGAGGGCAAAACCTGCGCCGAAGGCGAAAAATCCTCGAGTAACCCTCGCAATTGAGCCAACACTTCGGGTGGAGACACTGCTTTTGAAACGAATTTCAACGTGCCGTCCGGAGCGAACTGCGAGCCGCGTTGAGACGAAACAAACTTCGCCAGTCTTGCCGGGTCGATTTCGGCATTTTGTCGAAATTTAATGTTCACCAGGTCGCGTTTGCGTTCGATTGCAGTCGCGCCCACCCGGATCGCCAGCAACTTCAGCGCAGCATACTCCAGAAGGTTCTGAACCGGGGGCGGCGGATCGCCATAACGGTCGCGCAGCTCTGCCCGGACGTCGTTCAACTGAGACTCGGTTTCGACACCAGCCACCCGTTTGTACATTCGCAGACGCTGGTTCTCCTCCCGAATGTAATCTACTGGGATGCGAATATTGAGCCCGAGGTTTAGTTGAATTTCAGATTCTTCAGGCGCTGCCTCACCCTTCATCTCGCGCACAGCGCGATCGAGCATCTGGGTGTACAACTCGAAGCCGATGGCTTCAATATGCCCGCTCTGTTCACCACCCAGCATGTTACCTGCGCCACGGAGCTCAAGATCAAGAGCCGCGATTTTGAAGCCCGCTCCCAGGTCAGAGAACTCTTTCAGCGCGGCCAAACGACGGCGCGCGATCGGGGTGAGCTCGATTTCAGCCGGCAGCAGGAGGTAGGCATAGGCACGGCGGTTCGACCGTCCCACCCGCCCGCGCAACTGGTAAAGCTCGGATAGTCCCAGGCGGTCGGCGCGGTTGATAAGGATCGTATTGCACAGGGGTATATCGAGACCGTTCTCGATGATGGTGGTCGATACCAGAATGTCAGCTTCGTGATGCATGAATTTGAGCATCACTTTTTCCAGTTCGCCTTCGGACATCTGCCCGTGACCCACAATGATGCGCGCCGGCGGTACCAATGACTGAAGCTTGGCCGCAATCTCCCAGATACTGTCTACGCGGTTATGAACGAAGAAAACCTGACCGCCACGCTCGAGTTCCTGCTCGATCGCGGACTGAATGAGCTTCTCGTCCCAACTGGCGACCACGGTCTGAATCGCGATGCGGTCCTTGGGCGGAGTTTCGATCACACTCATGTCGCGCAATCCGACCAGGGACATATGCAGCGTGCGCGGTATGGGAGTCGCCGACATAGTTAGCACGTCCACCTGCTTGCGCATCTGCTTCAAACGTTCCTTGTGTCGCACTCCGAAGCGCTGTTCTTCGTCCACCACCAGCAGACCGAGGTCGGCGAACTTCACGTCTTTCGAAATCAGGCGATGGGTTCCAATCAGTATGTCGATCTTGCCGGCCTCCGTCTTCTGCAGAATTTCTTTCTGCTGCTTCGGCGACCGGAAGCGGCTGATCATTTCGATGGTGACTGGGAACGCAGCGAAGCGTTGCCTGAAAGTTTCGTAGTGTTGAAAGGCAAGAACAGTGGTAGGCGCCAGCACCGCAACCTGCTTGTTGTCGCTGATCGCCTTAAAGGCCCCGCGCATGGCGATCTCTGTCTTGCCGTAACCCACATCACCGCACAGCAGGCGATCCATCGGCTGCCGGGATTCCATGTCGCGCTTGACGTCGGCGATTGCAGTTCCCTGATCTTCGGTCTCGTTGAACTCAAAAGCGTCCTCAAACTCGCGCATCCACTCGTTGTCAGCGGAGAAAGCATGGCCCTCGGCGGTCTTGCGTTCGGCGTAGAGCTTGAGCAGCTCGTCCGTCATGTCCTTCATCGCCTTGCGCACTCGGGCCTTGGTCTTCGCCCATGCGGCTGTGCCCAGATGATTCAGGACAGGCCTGGCCCCTTCCGACGAACGATATTTCTGCACCAGGTCGAGCCGGGTAAGAGGCACATACAGACGCGCGCCCTCGGCATACTCGAGCAACATGAACTCCGCGTTGCCGCTGCCCTGGTTGATCTCCTTCAGTCCCTGATACTGCCCGATGCCGTGTTCCACATGGACGACGTAATCGCCCACCTGCAAGTCGCGGAAGTCGGAAAGAAAGGCCGAGGTCTTGGATTTGTGCCGCTGCGGGCGGGACACCACGGAATCCGATTCGTCGAACAGATCCCGCGCACCCAGGATTGCCAGGTTCGCGTCCGGCAGCATGACACCGTCTGGAACATATGCCTTCGCCAACGTAGCGGTGAGTAGCTCGCCGGAGAAGTAGGAGGTTTCGTCCGCGTAGCTTTCACCGCTCCGGGTCCGGCTGCCCAGGCGAAAAGACACCGCATACTCGCTGAAGATGTCCGCCAGCCGCTCGACCTCGCCGGTGTTGGGAACGGCAATCAGCACCCGCTTGTTCTCGGCAATCAGTTTTTTTACTTCTTCCAGCATTGCGGGCACCGAGCCGTGAAAACGGGGCGATGGCTGGGAGCGAAATGGAATGGCAGGAGCTGACTGGTCTCCGCGTTCGATTTCAAGGTGCTCAATGTCGGCTCCCGGCAATCTTTCCAAGTTCTTCCACCAGTCTTCAGGCGGAAGGTACAGATCCGGCGGCCGTACAAGTTTCCCTACGCCGCTGCTTTCGTGCGCTGCCTCGATGCGTGACCAGACGTGGTCAAACTCGGTCCGGAGAGAATCCACCTCATCGGTCAACACCAGGGCGCGCGGCAACAGATCGAAAATCGCGTGGTTGGCGCCAGCCACCGGAGCATAGAACTCCCATCCCGGAAAAACCGTTACGCCACCCGCTCGCACGGCTTGCTCGATGATTTCCTCGTTGCCGGTGATGCGCTTCCCCGAGAGCCGGGCATGCACTGCCCCCAGAAGTTCATCGCTGACAGGGGTCTCGGTCAGCGGCAGCAGCAGCGCTTCATCCACAGCATTTGAAGAGCGCTGAGTCGCGGGATCAAACTTCCGGATCGACTCAACCTCATCCCCAAAGAACTCGATGCGCACCGGGCGCTCATCTTCCGGCGAATACACATCAAGGATGCCGCCGCGCAGCGCATATTCTCCCGGCATCTCAACCACGTCCGTGGAGTGGTAGCCAACCGTGTTCAGATGGGGAAGGAGCGAGTCGACGTCCAGCATTTCGCCACGATGAACCGCCCTCGCCAGATTGGCATAATACTCCGCGGAGCGCAGACGAAGGGCGGTGGCGGCTCCCGGCGATACCACAAACGATGCCGCTCCGGTCGCGATCTTCCACAGCGCGACGGCACGTTCTTCCTGGATTTCCGGATGCGGCGACAGGTTCTGGAACGGCAGCACGTCGTGATTAGGAAGACTCACCACGGCGTCTGGATGTGCGGCACCGGTCAATTCACAAAAAGCCTGAAGTAGCGGGACCAGCTCCTCGGCCGCGTGGTTATCGGCCACCACGACAATGAGCGGGCGCCCGGCCGCCTTCTTCAGCAACACCAAAAGCAGGGCTTTCGCGGTCGGGACCAATCCGGAAACACGTATCCGCCCTGCGCCCTCCTTCAGATGGGAGGCCACACGTGAAAAGGCGGGCAACTTTTCCACGTCCGTGAAGAGATCACGAACGAAGGGGAGAACCATGCAGATCAATTTTAACAGGGTCGGGAGAATGGTGTTGAGGGATCGGCACCGCACACGCAGGCCCAGATGTTTTCATCTGGGCAGCGGGCGAAGCTCGCAGGATTTTTCTTTTTGGTTAGGCAGTGAGCCCAGCCCGCGGAGCACGGCGCCGCGAGGGCAAGTAAGTACACCAGCCCCTACGTGGTTCGTAACAGGGGACGGGTCAGGCAGGTAGGACCGCCGCCCCCATTGACGCAAAGTTCCGAGCCCGGAAAAGTCCGCACTCCGAATCCTGTCGCGCTAAGTTTTCGATTGGTTTTCTGATTTTCCTCGAGCGCCAGAAGGCGCTTGTTTCCCAGCGACAGGACGTTGCAAGCCAGAGAGTCGCGCTCTGAATATTCGATTTCAATCAGTTTGTAATCACGCGATCTCAGCAGTTCCACGGTCTCAACCGACAGCCACGGCAAATCCACCACGGCGGTATGTTCGTCGAGAAGGCTGATCAGCGACATCAGGTGCAGGCAGGCGGACGGTCCTTGCCCGTACGGCAGTGGAGCGGCGATGACCTCCACACCATGAGGCTCAAGTAACGCACGCATCTGGGCAATTCCCGCAGCATTGGTGCGGTAGCCCTGGCCGATTAGAAGCGTGGCAGAATCGAGCCAAACCATGTCGCCGGCCTCAGTCTTCCCTGGCGGATGAATTTGTCCCGCCGCCGGTATATCCACGCCGCCAGCGAAATCGACATGATGCTTTGCTTCTGGAACACGATTCGGCTTGCCAGGATGGAGGCCGATCAGACCCCGATCGGTTGCCAGCGAGGGGTCGTGGGTGTAAACCGCATCGAGCGACAGATCGGGCGCAGCAGGCAAAAGGAGCACTTCCGCCCCCGCCAACTCAAGCTGGCGGCACAGTTGATCGTGTTGCGCCTGTGCGGCGGAGAACTCCGGCCGGTGGAGAAATCCCAGCTCCTGCCAGCGGTCAGCCTGGGCAGCAACGTCCCAACCGGCGGCGCGCGGAGAACATACCAGCACGCGCTGCAACGGGGCCACCATGGAATGGCCGTTATACTCGAGTACCTCCGACTGCACTTTCGACTCAATTCCGGACTTGGCTGGCCTGTTCAAAGATTGCAACCGCCTTCCCGTTCTGCAATCTAAACAGGTCTTATGGCAAAAGCAATCTGGGAAGGTACGGTTCTTGCGGAATCAAGCCAGTGCGTTGAAGTGGAGGGCAACCAGTATTTCCCTCCCGACGCGATCAGATCAGAATATTTCAAGCCAAGCGCGACGCACACGGTGTGCCCGTGGAAGGGCACCGCGAGTTATTACGACGTCGAAGTAGGCGGCAAGCGCAATCAGGACGCCGCCTGGTTCTATCCCGACATCAAGCCCGCAGCTAAAGAGATCAAGGGATATGTGGCTTTCTGGAAGGGTGTAAAGGTGGAGAAGTAAGCCAGGCTGCCCTGAGTTGCCCGGAAGCTGTTCGTCGTTTTGGGCAACAAGGGTCGGGACAAACAAAAAAGACAGCCCGGAGCCCCCCGAGACTGTCCTTGTGCTCTCCCGGTTAGAAGAGCATGTCAATGTGTTGAAGATAGCCTGGGCGTGTTGCAGGATTGTTGCGGGCAAATGAATTTCCGGTAAATTTTGGGAGGGCTGTCTCTGCGAACTTCTCTGGAGTTCTTTGCGTTCTTCGCGATCAGCGCCTTTTGACTTTCTCGATATGCGCCGCAACACGATCCACAAAATTCAATAAACCACGAAGGGCCCGAAGTATCACCAAGGCCTTGATTCAGGGGTTTACTTTGTGCTCCTTCGTGCCCATTGTGGTTAACGGTTTATGTTTCGCTGCTATATTGTTGGGTTCTGACGGTCATCCCATGCCTCGCAAGCTCGAAGCCTCACGTCGATTACAGAAACGTGCCGAGCAGATGATTCCCGGCGGCGTGAACTCGCCGGTTCGCGCCTTTGGCGCAGTGGGGGGAGATCCGCCGTTCATCGTTCGCGGCCAGGGATCGCATCTTTGGGATGCCGACGAAAACGAGTACATCGATTACGTTGGCTCCTGGGGTCCGCTGATTCTGGGTCACGCCGCTCCCGGCGTGCCGGAAGCGATCAGCGCCGCGGCCAGGCACGGAACCAGTTTCGGAGCTTCCACCCCGGCGGAAGCTGATCTCGCTGAGATCGTCATTTCAGCTTTTCCCCACGCTGAGAAAGTCCGCTTCGTCAGCTCGGGAACCGAAGCCACCATGTCGGCTATCCGGCTGGCTCGCGCTTACACCAAACGAAAATACATCGTGAAGTTCGAGGGTTGCTATCACGGCCATGCCGACGCGTTATTGGTAAAGGCAGGCTCGGGCGTAGCAACGCTGGGCATTCCCGGGTCTGCGGGCGTGCCGGAAGAATTCACCCAGTTGACGCTGGCGCTGCCCTTCAATGACACCGACGCCCTCGAGCAGGCTTTCAGGAAATTTCCGCATCAGATCGCGTGCGTGATTGTTGAACCGGTCGTAGGCAACATGGGGTGTGTGCCGCCTGCTCCCTTATATCTCGATGCCTTGCGCGAGATCACGATTCGCGATGGCGCATTGCTCATCTTCGATGAAGTGATGACCGGTTTTCGGCTGGCGTTCGGAGGGGCCCAGGAACGTTACGGAATTCTCCCCGACCTGACTACCTTCGGAAAGATTATCGGCGGCGGCCTGCCGGTGGGAGCGTACGGTGGCCCCAGGGAAATTATGGATCTGGTGGCGCCGCTCGGTCCGGTTTATCAGGCGGGGACTCTTTCCGGAAACCCTCTGGCTATGGCTGCAGGTCTCGCGACTTTACGCTATTTGAGCAGCCATAAAGGGACGATCTATGCCAGCCTCGAAATTCTGAGCGGGCAATTGGTCGAAGGAGTGACGGCGGCAGCCAAAGAAGCTGGAGTTCCGATCTGCTACAACCGTGTCGGTTCGATGTTTACCTGGTTCTTTACTGAAGGTCCGGTCACCGACTGGACTTCGGCATCGAAGTGCGACAGTGCTGCTTTCGGCCGCTTCTTCCGGTCCATGCTGGATAGCGGGATCTACTTGCCAGCATCCCAGTTCGAAGCTGCCTTTCTGAGTGCAGCTCACACTAAAAAAGACATCGAGCAAACCATCGCGGCCGCGACCCAGGCGTTCGCGACGGTAGTGGCGAGCTAGATCCGAGGAAGACAACTTGAGATTGGCGATTTCAGATTCGCGATTTCAGATTCATGATGTCAGATTGATGATTGAAGACCTCAGATCTCAAATGTTCAAAGTCTGTTCTCGCTGACGACCGAAGACCGACGACTAGCGATTGCCTTTCCTCATTTCCGGAATCGTAACAAATTCATATCCTTTCGCTTTGTAGCGAGCGATCAACCGATCGGTGGCCGCTACCGTGTGTGAACGGTCAGTGCCGAACGCTCTGTGTCCCCCATCATGCAGCAGAATTACGTCTCCGCCCTGAACCTTGCTGGTCACCTTGTGCTCGATATATTCCGACGATTCCGCCTTCCAGTCGTATGCCGTTACATTCCACATGATGGGCTCGAGCCCCATCTGGCGCGCCATCCGCAACACCGCCGGCCGCCTCCCGCCAAACGGTGGACGAAAAAGGTTCGAGTATTCGCCCACTGCATCGGTCAATGCGCGTTTGCAGCCATCGAACTCTGCCCGCAGCCGGTCGCCACTCTGGAAGGTAAGCATCGGATGGGTGAAGGTATGGTTTCCAATCACGTGCCCGGCCTTTATTAATTCGCGAGCAATGTCCGGTCGCTGCTGCACGTAGCGGCCGATCAGGAAAAAGGTTGCGCGGACATTGTGCCGGGCCAGAACATCCAGCAGGCGCAGGGTGTGCGGATCGTTGGGCCCGTCATCGTAAGTGAGGGCCAATTGTTTCGAAGGCCGCCGCAGCCCGGTAAACGTACGCCCGAACCACTGTCCGGTCGGCGCCATGGACTGGTAACCTGCCGCTGTAAGGGCAGCGGCACCAGCAGCGCCAATAATATATCCGTACATACTCCAGCCGATTGTAAAGGCATTTCAGATCGAAGATTGCAGATTTAAGATTTGTCAATCATCGATCCCAAATGTGAACTCTCAAATCCTCTTCCGATTCTCTGCTGTTAACTTTTTCCTCAATTGCCTCGTGACGCGAAGCAAGATATGCTGCAAACGATTCCTGATATTCTCTGACCCATGTCCCTATAGCCCATGGCCAATCTTTTTGAGCTGCCCCGATATATCGCAGTAGAAGGCCCCATACGCGTCGGCAAAAGCACTCTGGCGCGGATTCTGGCGGAGCGTCTCAACGCCCAACAGGTCATGGAGGCGGAGGACAATCCGTTCCTCACCTCTTTTTACAAAGGGGAACCGGGGGCCGGGTTCCAGGCGCAATTTGCTTTCCTCATTCGGCGCTTCGAGCAATTGCGTGCGCTGGACTTGGGCTCGCGTTCGCAGAAGACCGTGGTCACCGATTTCGTCTTCGAAAAAGACAAAGTCTTCGCCTGCCTGAACCTGACCGACCAGGAACTCGAAACCTACAATCGCTATTACAACTACTTCCGCGAGCAACTGCCCACGCCCGATCTCGTCATCTACCTTCAGGCCACGCCGGAAGTGTTGAAAAAACGCCTCAAGAAGAAGAATGCTCCCGGCGAAAAGGCGATCAACGAGGACTACCTCGAAGAAGTGATCAAAGCATACGAACACTTCTTCTTCCACTACACCTCATCAGACCTGCTGATCGTAAACACTTCCGAGATCGACTTCGTGGAACGTAACCAGGATTTGCAGGAGTTGCTGCGGAAGGTATCCACGCCGATCAAGGGGACGCAGTACTTCTTGCCGCTGGGAAGCCAGGAAGCGGCCAGCGCGTAGCGGTCATTCTGTGCTGAAGAAAGTTTCAATGTTTCCGACGCTTTGCACTTTGCCGGAACATGCGCGGATCGTAGCGCAGCGACTCCACCGGATTCACCGCAATCTGCTTAAACTCCGCATGCTGCGGGTTGATCAGCCAATTGTTTTCATTCACCGCCAGCGCTGAGGGCACCAGCACCAGGCAAGTCTCCGCTTTCTTCACAAACTCATCGCCAATCTGCGCAAGTTCCGGAGGACCAGGAGTTTCTCGCCACCGGCCTGGCAATTCACTGGCGTTCAGCCTCCTCCGCGATACGCCGTCAGGAACGTCGGCGGTTGCCAGAACCAGATCGTCCGGAGAATCTTCGGGATCAAGGTGGACGAAATACTCCAGCATGGCGAGAGACTGGTGTTCGGAGGCATAAGCAAGACGAGTTCCCGGGCTTGACCAGCGTCCTCCGTACCGGTAGGAACCTTCCCCGTCGAACGGATTGCGCGCGTAGGCTGCACGCAGAACGCGAAAAACTCGTGTCAACTAATGCCGCCGTAGGCGATACGGCCGAGAAGGTTTTCCACCTGGCGGGCGCCAAGTTCGGTGTCGATTGCAGCCAGGGGCGCAACTCCACCCAACGCCCGATTGGAGCGCCTCAGCCAGCGGCTGGCCCGGGCGCCATCTCCCAGACTCTCGCGGGCCAGGGCCAACAACCGCGCCATGCGATAGAGCCTGTCTGATTCGAATCGGGCAAGGCGTCCGCGGCGGCGGCGCTGCAGGCTGCGCGACGAGAGATCCAGGGCATTCGCCATTTCCTGCAGCGTCAGCCCCGAAGATCGCATTAGTTCTCCCAACACCTCGTGCGGGAATCCTTCGCGAATCGCCTCGCGCAGATCACGATCGCTGGAGAGCGCTCTTCCGAGGGCGCGTTTCCCACCCAGTTCCCGCAACACTGCTCTAAATTCGTTTGCCATTTGTCATATATTGTAGCGACAAATGGCGGAAGTGGACAAGGCCTAAATATTCTAAAGGCTGCCTCAGCGCCTTGGAGGATCCCCGAACCGGCCCCGGCTGGACCGACGGACACCCAGCTGACGAGGTTACGTGTCTGTTACCGTTGGACTTACCCGCGACTCGGATGCCTATCGACTAATGGCTAATTTCGCGTCTACAATACCTCCTGCAGCATCCAAGATGCAGACAGGCTCTATCCGCCTCGGCGGAGGGGCACTGGAGGACATCATGAGTTTGATTGCGTCTGGAGAGTCTCGCCAGAAGGTCACTGTCGCGACTCTCCGCGAAAAGAAACTTCACCACCAGCCCATCACCTGCCTCACTGCCTACGACTATCCCACTGCGCGGCTGGTCGACGAAGCAGCAGTGGACATGGTTCTGGTCGGCGACTCTCTGGCTCAGGCTGTCCTCGGCTACGAAAACACGCTCTCCGTCACCATCGAGGAAATGCTGCACCATACCCGCGCTGCTCGTCGCGGTGTGAAACATGCGCTGCTGATCGGGGACATGCCCTTCGGCTCCTACCAGGCTGATGCCGGCGAAGCAATCCGAAATGCCGCGCGATTTGTAAAAGAAGCGGGCGCGGAAGTAGTAAAGGTCGAAGGCGGCGAAAAGCGTGCCGACCTCATCCGCCGCATCATCGACGCCGAGATCCCGGTGGCCGGGCACATTGGCCTGACGCCGCAATCGGTGAACGTCATGGGCGGATACCGGGTGCAGGGCAGGAGCCTTAGCGGGGTCGAACAGCTCATGCGCGACGCCACAGCGCTCGACCGGGCCGGAGTAGCTTTCATCGTGCTCGAAGGCATTCCCCGCGAAGTCGCTGCCCTGCTCACGGCCGAGGTTGCGACGCCCACCATCGGCATCGGCGCCGGGCCGGACTGCGATGGTCAGGTGCTGGTGATCCACGATATTCTCAACCTAACTTTCGGCCCTGCGGCGAAGTTCGTACACCGCTACGGAGACATGAAGGCGCTCATCAACGATGCCATCCACGCCTTTCGCGACGAAGTGACCGCACGCCACTACCCGGCAGATGAAGAGTCCTATCATTTGCCAAAAGAGACCATGGCGTCGCTCGAAACCGTGCTGCTGCGCAAGCAGGGCATGCGGCAATAATATAGACGAATGATCCACCGGCTCCTTGCTGCCTTCCTGGCGATAACTGTTATCGGCGCGCTCACTTCATGCACCAATTCTCCGGGGCCCGATCCTGCCGCCCTCGAGGCCAGTGCCGCTGCCCGCATTCTTGCCGTACCCGCGACCAGCCCGGAAAAATATCAGGCCCTGGTCGCCAAAGCCATGATCGACAAAAAGGGCTGGCAGAATCCCTACCTGATCATCAAAACCGGCGGAGTTGCTTTACTCGATCCGGACAATCACGAAGAGCGCCTGCTGAAGCCTGCGGAACTAACGCGAGCCTTGGGCAGCCTGCCTCCATCCGCCTGGCCCTACGGACGCGTGGTTGCCGTGACCGAGAACGGCGTGAGAGCGCAAGGCGATGACGTTTCCATCCGCAAGAACCGGGCTCTGGTGGCGGGTACTCTGGAAAGCCTTCACGTGCTGATCCATTGGATCCCGCCGGCCTAAGTCCTCTACTGAACTGATGAGAATTTACGACACCATCGAGGCCATGCGCGTCGCCAGCCGGGCGCAGCGGATCGCCGGCAAACGTCTGGGCCTCGTGCCCACGATGGGGGCGTTGCACGAAGGGCATCTGTCGCTCGTGCGCGCAGCCAAGGCGCAGTGCGACCTGGTAGCCGTGTCACTCTTTGTAAACCCCCTTCAGTTCGGGCCGGGTGAAGACCTGGCGAAATATCCCCGTGATTTTGCGCGCGACCGCGGCCTGCTGGAAGGTGCCGGCATGGATTTTCTTTTTGCCCCAGGCGTGGAAGAGATGTATCCGTCCGGAGCGGTCACCTACGTCAGGGTCGAGGGTCTGAGTGACAGGCTTTGCGGGCGTTCGCGCCCGGGACATTTTCGTGGCGTGACCACCGTGGTTTCTAAACTTTTCAACATCGTGGACCCGGACTTCGCCTTCTTCGGACAAAAAGACGCGGCCCAGGTAGCCATCATCCGGCGCATGGTTCGCGACCTGAACATTCCGGTACAAATCATTACCGGCCCAATCGTGCGTGAAGCAGACGGGCTGGCCATGAGCTCGCGCAACGCCTATCTCGATCCGCAGCAACGCAAGTCAGCGACCGTCCTATATCGATCGCTACTGGAGATTCAGAAAGCCTTCGATCAGGGAGAGCGAGGCTCCGACACCCTCATCGCAGCGGGAAAGAGGTCCTTCACAGAAGACGCCGCCCCGCGCCTCGACTACCTCGAGATCGTGGACCCAGATACGCTCAATCCGGTCGACCACGTTTCTCGCCGGGCTCTGGTGGCGGTTGCAGCCTTCTTTGGCAAAACCCGCCTGATCGACAACATAGTTCTGGAGTCGCCCTAGACCACGTGGGGACAGCCGCCCTCGGCTGTCGAGCGGTGCGAAGCGCCGCAATGTCCGGGCTGGAAAGTGTCGGGCTTGGCTCGACCGACAGCCGAGGGCGGCAATCCCCACGCGGCTCGTGATCACCGCTTCGAAACAAACTCATTTCCAGCAATGATGTAACGCAGCGGATGCGCAACTGCCCTGGTAATGCCGATCCGCGCAGTGATCTCTACCCGCCTGGGACGGAATCCGTCGCCCACGATAGTCAGATCCGACCGCCTGCTGGTTAAGTCTTTTTCGTTGTCGCGCTCCCGCGTGATGCCAAAAGCCTCCGCAAGCCTGCCTGGGCCGCTGGTCAGTTTTCGGAGATCCGCGCTTGTCCTTTCCTGACCCAGCTGCACGCCCCGCGCCTTTGCCATCGCTTCAATTCCTGCAATGGGCTCAAGCGCGCGAAACAAGACCCCTCCTGCTTCCCCGTCGGGAAGGCACGACACGTTGAAACAGAAATGGTTCCCGTAGATGAAGTAGACATAGGAGTGGCCGGGTGGTCCGAATAGCACCGCGTTGCGCAGCGTCCGTCCGCTGGCGGAATGCGCGGCGGGGTCATCCATACCCAAATATGCCTCAACCTCCACGATCCTGCCCGCCAGCAGGTTTCTGCCCCGGCGCCGCAGGAGAATCTTGCCCAGGAGATCGTGGCTCACTAACCGGGGGTCACGCGAATAGAAATCTCGCGGGAGCGGAGCCAGTGTCTCCAACTTTATTTTCTTTGCGATGCGATCCTCCCGCATAATATTGCCACGGGTCGATCCTGAAGGAGGAGTCATGCTTGGGAAATTGCTTGGGAAATCAATGAAGATCGTTTCTGTACTCATTTTGCTGGCACTGACCGCGGCCGCTCAAACCATTCCAGCCGGCACTCCCATCACGGTGCGCATCGGATCGGAAATCAGTTCCGGAACCGCCAAAGCCGGCGACCGATTTGACGCTACACTGGCGCACAGCCTGGTGGTCAACGGCAAAACTCTGGCCAGGACGGGCGCACCCGCCCGCGGCAAAGTAACCTCCGCCAAGTCCAGCGGACGGCTGCACGCGCCAGGAGAACTCGCGCTGCGGCTGACGTCGGTGCAAGTCAATGGACGGATGGTCCCGGTTTCCACCCGCTCCCATCTTGCCAAGGGCAAGAGCCATACCAAAAGCAATGCGACCAAAATTGGTGGCGGCGCGGCAGCCGGCGCGCTGATCGGAGGACTGGTCGGAGGTGGAAAAGGCGCGGGCATCGGCGCCCTGGCGGGCGGTGGCGCGGGAACAGGAGTGGCCGCTGCAACCGGCAGGGAAGAGGCCGTGGTTCCCGCCGAGGCCGCGCTGACCTTCACCACAACCGCAGCAGCATCGGTGAAATAGACCACCACGAACCACGTAGGCCCGGACGTCCCCTCCGGGCGGGTGAGGACACCCGCCCCTGCGCGGTTCGTGGTGATTACGCCACGTCTTTGGCGGCTGTCTTCAAATATGCCAGCACTTCCTCGGCATGGCCTTCCGGCTTCACCTTGTTGAAGATGTGCCTGATCTTGCCGTCCGGTCCAATGATGAACGTGGTGCGCGCCACCCCCATCACTTTTTTGCCGTACATATTCTTTTCTTTGTACACCCCATACAGGTTGCTGACTTTCTTGTCGGCATCACCCAACAGGGTGAACGGCAGATCGAACTTTTCCTCGAATTTCTTCTGTGCCGTGGGCGTGTCCGGGGAGATACCGAGCACCACCGCCCCGATTTTCTCGGTCTTTTTGTGCGAATCACGGAACTCGCAGGCTTCAATGGTGCAGCCGGGAGTGTCGGCGCGAGGGTAGAAGTACAGCACTACCCACTTCCCGCGAAAATCCCTGAGGGAAACCTGTTCTCCATTCTGGTCGGGCAAAGTAAACTCCGGGGCTTTATCATTGATATCCATGGCTGTATCTCCTCGTGGCACAAATTTACATCGCAACGCTCGGTGGGCCGTCACCTTCGCCCTGGCCGCTCTAGCTTTGATGCTGGCCCAGTTCGTTCCGGCGCAATCTAAACCGAAGGGAAGGCCGAAAGGGCCGCGCGCTATGGGCCTGCTGCAACTGGCACCCAGCGGCAAGGCGCATTTGATTCCCATCACGATTCTCTACGACGGTGAATTCTACGATGCCAGCGCCTACAAGGCCGCCCCGGTGCCCATGGCCCTGGAAAGCGGGACGGTGTACGAAGCCGTGCGTGCCGGCGTTTCCCAGGGACTGTTTACCGTATCGAGTGCCCTGAGGGGCAACAACACCTGGACGGGAGAAGGGACCTGGAAGTCGACTGCCGACCTTGCGGCGGCAGCGGCTCTGGCCGCCAAGAAGAAGGAAGCGCGTTCGAAGCCTGCCCCTGAGCCGGTTGAAGGGCCTCCGGTACTGCGGCGTGCAAGTGCGGCAAAGGCGCCCGAGCCGACAACCTCTACTCCACCTGCCGGAACCGGCTCCGCGCCCTCGCCCCCCACTCCTGTTCCTGCGGCACCCGCCCCAGCCCCTCCACCTGCTGCTTCACCGCCGGTCACTCAGCCACCGGTCGCTGACGAAGATCCGGACCGTCCAGTGCTGAAGCGAGGTGCGCCCTCGCCGGCCGAATTGAAGAAACCGACCGCATCGGCTTCAAAGCCTGCGTCGACTCCGGCCAGGAGCAGTACCCATCCAATATCGAATTCCACCACCGCATCCACCAGCGGACTGCAAAATATCCCTGCCATATCCGACGCCGGCGGGCCCGATCCACGTCCGTATAACTACAACGTCAAACCGGATGAAGAAGACAAGCTGAGGAAGAAAATCCTGTCTCTCGCCGCCGATGAAGTTCGGACGCGGGCAGCACAACTCGCCGCTGCATCGGTCGCATCGACGCCAACGCCCAATCCTTCCAAGCCCGGATCCCGCGCCAAGGTGGCACAGCCAGCTTTCGAGGATGTGGACCTTCACATATTCGATCTTTCGAACAGCAACGAGCCCCTTCTGGTGTTGACCGCGAAAGCCCGCATGCCGTCCCGACCCAATGTCGCCGCCGTCGATTTGCAATACATTGTCACCGTCGTGGCTCGCGATGATATTTATGGAGACTTGCATAAAGCATTTACCAATATCACCGACACCCAGCACCTCGACGTTTTACCGCGCATGGAGCTGATCGACGCAGTTGACGCGGATGGCGATGGGCGCGGCGAATTACTCTTCCGCCAGATTTCAGATGCGGGCAGGGCCTTCGTGCTTTACCGCGTGATCGGCGACCGCCTGTGGCCACTGTTTCAGGGCGCGCCCGGCCAGTGACATCGCCGGGGTTTTCAGATGGCTGCTTAGCCAGGCGCGCTTGACGCCTGACTCGGACGGCGTATTATGGCCCTCACTTAGCCTCAGGAGGGCTTCGAATGAAAAAATATACCGCGCCGGTCTTGGGCCTGATCTTGTTTTTCGCGCTGCAATCTTTCGCCCAGGAACACTATACCGAGGGTCCGATCTGGCAAGTGAGCCTCATCCGGGTGAAGCCCACCCAGATGGACACTTACCTGACCAGTCTGCGGGCCAATAGCAAATCGATTTACGACGAAATGAAAAAAGAAGGAGCGATCCTGGACTACAAAGTATTTCTCAACACCACCAAACACGATCCCCAGGACTGGGACATCGCTATCGGAGTTCAGTACAGGAACTTTGGGGCCCTGGACGGCCTGACCGCCAAAAGCGAAGCCATTCGTGACAAGATTCTCGGCTCCAAGCAAAACGCCCAGCAGATCGGCGAAAAGCGCGCCGACATGCGGGAAATTGTCACCGTCATGCTTTTGCGGGAAGTTACGTTGAAGTAGATTTGGTTAACGGCCCGGTCCTGGTTCAGGACTGGGCCCATCCACCTGGTCAGAACATTCCTGCTGCGTCGTCATTTCTGCGTCATTACCAGTTCGCCATTCTCAACTTTCATGCCGCCTACATTGTCTGGAAGCTTCAGCCGGTCGCGCTGCTCGCCCAGCTTCTTCTGCAAGGCGTCATTCACCAGTGACACGGGAACATTGAGATCGCCAACTTTGAACTCGGTGGGATCGAAGGTGGCGTAGCCATCTTTGGATCCGAGATGGCCTGAGAGAGTCACCCAGACATCCTTGCCGGCGATGTGCGTAAGAAACTGGCCGTGCGCGACATCGCCGTCGAAGCTGACCTGGTAGTCTTTGACTTCAGGCTGTCCGGGCGCCACCGCGGTATCTGGACCTGTACTCGAACCTGTATTCGAAGACAAGCCGGAGAGCGCCTGCGCCGCCTCAGCCATCGGGATTTGTCCCGCAGCCTGCGCCAGAGCCGCACTCACTTCGCTGGAACTAAGCCGCACTTCTGCCGGAGCCTGTCCAGCCTCTTTGGGCTGATCCAGCTGCTGCACTTTTTCCTGAAAGGATTGAGCATTGGCGACAGCGGCTGCCGCAGGCTGCGCCTGTGCCACAGGCGCCGGCTTCTTGAGAACGAGAAATAGCGCGATTAAGGAAGTAACCAGCGTAGCCACACTGATGATGCGATCAATCTTCCATTTCTTCACGAGACCGTCCTTACTGACATGGTACCGAGAAGGCCGGCAAAGACTCACATAACGGAAGGTACTGACCGCGCGGTTACATAAGTTTGTGTTGGACCGGGCTGTGTGGGACCGGGTCTCCCACCTGGTCAGGCGGCCTGAAAGGCCGCAGTGCCTGAAGCCAGAGAATCGGAACACCACCTCTCCACAACCAGGGGTATCCACGCTCCACTTTGACCAATCCCGCCCGAACCGGATTCCGGCAAATGTAATCCATCTTCTCCGCCACACTGTCATTTGATCGCAGCACATGATCGAGGAATTCTTCCTGCCAGACAGGGCCAGACCGGCTCAGGAGAATATTGATTTTCCGGGCCAAGACTTCCTTGATAGCATGCATGATCTGGGGAAGGCTGAAGTTCCATACCTCCGCGTCTCTCAGTGGGCTTTCCAGATGAGAATGACCTGGCATGACCACAGCAGGGTGCAGCTCGAACTTATTGCCGTTTTCCTTCAGGCAGGATTCAAGGACAATGGTTCTGGCTTCATCAGGCATTTTCCAGCGATGGTCGGTAGTGAAAGTAATGAAAATTGGCCGCTTGTCCTTCTCGATGTGTGGGAACCGTCGGCGGTAGTCATACTTCGGCTGCATGAACTGCGGCCCCGTTGGGCCGCCCGACCGGGCCGAAGACCCGGTCCCACATCTACTCGCCAAGCTTCTTAGCCAGCAGCTCATTCACCATCTGCGGATTGGCCTGGCCCTTCGACGCCTTCATCACCTGGCCGACAAAGAAGCCCGCAACCGTCTTCTTCCCGGCGCGGTACTGTTCCACCTGCTTCGGATTGGCGGCGATGATCTCATCTATGATCTTCTCCAGGGCTGAGGTGTCACTGGATTGCTGCGGCCGCCCCTCCTCTTCATAAACTGCGGAAAAATCCTTCCCGCGATCGAAGGCCATGTCGTAAAGATCCTTCAACATCTTGCCGGAAATCGCGCCACTCTCCACCAGGTCGGCCGACGCCGCCACGCCCTTCATCGAAATCGGCGACTGCTCGATTTCCAGACCCTTTGCCTTAAGCCGGCCCATCAATTCGCTCTGGACAAGATTCGCCACACGCTTCGGGGTCTTGGCCGCCTTGGCTGCGCTCTCGAACTGGTCCGCCAGGGCCTTGGTGATGGTGAGCACACCGGCGTCCTGCTCAGTGATTCCGTAATCTCCGACCATGCGCTTTCGGCGCGCTTCGGGAAGTTCGGGAAGTGTATTGCGGATTTCCCCCTGCCACTTTGAATCGACAACCAGCGGAAGCAAATCCGGCTCCGGAAAATACCGGTAGTCGTGGGCCTGCTCCTTGGAGCGCATGCCGTAGGTCTTGCCTTCGCTGGAGTTGTAGAGGCGGGTCTCCTGTGTTATCTTGCCGCCGGACTCGATCACGCCAATCTGCCGCTCGATTTCGTACTCCAGCGCTTCACGAATAAAACGAAACGAGTTGACGTTCTTCACTTCCGTCTTGGTTCCGAACTCTTTCTGTCCGCGCGGACGCACGCTGATGTTGCCATCGCAACGCAACGAACCTTCCTCCATGTTGCAGTCGCTAACCCCGGTATAGAGGATGATCTCTTTCAGCCGCGTGAGATATTCGTAAGCCTCGTCGGGTGAAGCAATATCCGGCTCGCTTACGATTTCGATCAGCGGCACTCCGCTCCGGTTCAGGTCGACCGCCGTGGTTTCCGATGAGTTCACGAAGCCTTCGTGCAGGCTCTTGCCTGCATCTTCTTCCAGATGTACGCGTGTGATGCCGATCCTCTTGGTGCTCCCGTTGATCTTGATTTCGATCGCACCATGTTCGGCCAGCGGCTTGTCATACTGCGAAATCTGGTAGCCCTTGGGCAAATCGGGATAGAAATAATTCTTGCGGGCAAAGATCGAAGTCTCGTTGATGCGGCAGTTCAGCGCCATGGCCGCGAGGGTTGCGAACTCCACCGCCCTGCGGTTCAATACCGGCAAAGCTCCCGGCAGTCCCAGACAGACAGGGCACACATTCGTGTTGGGCGCATCCCCAAAGCGGGTCGAGCAGGAGCAGAATATTTTGGTCGAAGTAAGAAGCTGGACGTGCACTTCCAGCCCGATTACAGGCTCGTACTTGGCACGGGCAGATACCGAGATGTCTGGCGTGGTGGCCATATCCGGAGATTATAAAGCCGGCTCGCAATCCTGGCTCGCAGTCTCAGGGTATGGTATGGGTCAGTTTGAAAATTAACATAAGAAGTATGTCATCCTGACCGCAGTAACTGTTTCGCGAAGCGAAGCAGTCACGAAGTCGAAGGACCCCTACGCCCAGAACGAACGGCGGCGTCCCGCTGGAAAGTCCACCCCATAGCGCAGGGCAAATGGCGTAACTGTAGGGCCTTTTCAACTGCAAGCCTCTTCCTGAGCGGAGAGGCGGGCTCGACAAGATGACTCGGAATCAAGCGCGGGAATTGCACCCTGACCTACTACTCAGATCCAGTTCAGTTCGATTTCGCAGGGGCGCTAAGGTATTTCTCCAGCGGAACTTCGAAGTACATCAGCTCGTTCCCCCTGGCATCGCGCACCCCGGTTAGATAGAAGTGAGCGCCCGCCAGTGGCACGGAAATTCCCGAAATATCAAAGAAGAGAAATCCCACTTGCGCACTGTGCGGCTCAACCGCCTTGGCCACAAACTGGGCGTTTTGAATCTCCTCGATCGCTTCCTTGCTCAGACCGCCCTTCACTTTCTTGGTAGGAAACGGAATGGGATAGCGGTTTGTGCTGGCCGAGGGTCGCGCGAGCCGCCGCGAGATATCCTCGTCCGCCGCCGGCAAAAGTTTGGAACGGTCCGCCGTAATCAGTTGCGCCTTCATCCCGGACAATTCGACGGGCTGATTGCCGTCATTGGTGATGACCACAAAAAGTGGAAGGAAGCCGATTTCGCTGTAATGCACCGAGAAGATATTTGCTTTGTCCGCCAGATCGTAGGGATCGACCGCAACCCCGACCATTTCCACAGGATGCTGATCGTGCGCTGGATAGCTCTTGGCCGGCAATGCCGGAGGCATGACGAAACCCTTCCCCGCAAAAGCCAGGGAAGGAAGCAGGGCGATGGCGGCAAATGCCGCTACTTGAATCCTTGTCCTCAACCCCAGGCAAGACATAACTGATTATAGGATGCATCCGCGCAGACCCGCGGTGCCTGACTTCTGCGGTGCGGCTGCACCGAACGGTTAGAATGTCTTTTCCCTCATGTACTTGCTTTACAGCGCGCTGCTGGCGGCAGGCTTGTTGATCAGCCTGCCCTACTGGATGTTTGGCAAGCGGCGTCACGGCAAGTACCGCGAAGGACTGAGCGAGCGTCTGGGTAAAGTCCCGTCGCGGCTGCAAAATCAGGCCGCGCCTGCAATCTGGATTCACGCGGTTTCCGTGGGTGAGGTGCTGGCCGTCAGCGCGCTGGTGGAAGAGTTGCGGCAACGCTTTCCCCAGCACCGGGTTCTGGTTTCAACCACCACCGCCACCGGGCAGAAGCTGGCAAAGAATCGCTTTGGAGAAGAACGCGTCTTCTACTTTCCCCTGGACCTCGGGTTCGCAATCCGCCCCTATCTGACCACCCTGAAGCCCGGGTTGATTGTGATCGCGGAGACTGAATTCTGGCCGAACTTCCTGCGCCTTGCGCGTAAGAGTGGCACGAGAATCGCCGTGGTGAACTCCCGCATTTCGGATCGATCGTGGCCGGGATACCGGCGAGCGCAGCGCGTCGGCATCCTCGCCGCAGTTCTACGCAACATTGACCTGTTCCTGGCTCAGACTGAAGAGGATGCCAGGCGGCTGCGCGATATTGGAGCACCTGCGGAACGCGTCAGGGTCTCCGGAAATTTGAAATACGACGTTGAGGCCACGGCTCCGCCGCCCATCGTTGCCAGCCTGCGCGCGGCGTTCCAGCAATCTGCTGCCGGGCCGATCATCGTCTGCGGCAGCACCGTCGACGAAGAAGAAGGGCTGCTGTTGCTGGCCTTCCAGAATGTGCTGGCCAGCCATCCTCGCGCTGTAATGATTTTGGCGCCACGCCATCCCGAGCGTTTTGCAGAAGTCGCGCGACTTCTCGAGCAAATGGGAATCCGCTTCTCGCGCCGCTCTTTGTGGGGCGGCGACTCCGTCGCTGGAGGCGTCATCCTGGTCGACACCATCGGAGAACTCGCCTCGCTCTACACGCTGGCCGACGTGGCGTTTGTCGGTGGAAGCCTGGTGCCACGCGGCGGGCACAACATTATCGAGCCGGCCCAGCACGGCGTGCCTATAATCGTCGGAAACCACACCGAAAATTTTAGAGACATCGTCAGCCTGTTTCAGAGCAAGGATGCAGTTCGCATTGTGGGACCGGCAGAGTTTCCGCTGGTCTTGATGGAGCTTCTGTCGAATGACTCAGAGCGCGTTGCGCTCGGCCGCCGCGGAGCCGAGACTCTGCGATCGCAGATGGGAGCCACGGAAAAAACAGTAAAAGCTCTGGAAAAATTGCTTGCATCGCCTCGAACCACGTAGGGGCAGGCCTCCGACCTGCCCAGCCGTGCCAAAGCCGCGGCAGAGCCGGCAGCACCCGATTTTCATAGAACCATGACCACCAAATGAATCCGCTATCCTCTCTCTTCGAACTAGGCGTGCGCGCGCGGAACCAGCTCTACGACCGCGGCATCGCCCCCGTTCGCAGGCTGCGCGGTCCGGTAGTCAGTATCGGAAATTTGTCCGTAGGGGGTTCGGGCAAAACTCCATTCGTCCTGATGCTCGGCGAGTTGCTGAAGGCAAGAGCCATCAAATTCGACATCCTGTCGCGCGGCTACGGCCGCCAGACACGCGGAGTTGCGTTGGTCGATCCTGCAGGTTCGGCACGCGATTTCGGAGATGAGCCCGTGCTCATGGCGAGACGCCTGGCCGTGCCTGTGATTGTGGGAGAGGAACGTTACCAGGCTGGCCTTCTCGCCGAAAACAAATTCGGGCCGCACTTACATCTGCTCGATGACGGCTTTCAGCACCGTTCCCTCGCCCGCAACTTTGACATTGTGCTAATCACCCCCGACGACATTCGCGACCGCCTTCTTCCGGCAGGAAGGCTGCGCGAACCGCTGTCCACACTTCGCCGGGCGGACGCGATCGTCCTCACCAGCGGCGCGTCGCAGGACGCCCTTCCCCCTGACCCAACTCTGAACAGCAAGCTTTTCTGGCGCGTCCGTCGCGGCATTGTGCCCACGAACGTTCCTGCAAGTCCGGCAGTCTTCTGCGGCATCGCTCGCCCCAGGAATTTCGTGGCGCAGCTTCGTACCGCGGGCATCGAGCCCATAGCGGAGGCCTTCTACCGCGACCATCACGCCTACACTGAGCAGGACATTCGCGACCTTTTGAACCTGCGACAGCACAGCCAAGCGGGCGGCTTTGTTACGACCGAAAAGGATGCCGTGAACCTTGGCGGGTTTCTTGCCGCCCTGGAACCGCTGGCCGTGGTCCCGGTGAACATGGAGTTGGCCGACGCGGCTAACGCCGTGGATACCATGCTCGCAAGGATTGCGGAGCGCACTCCTTCGGCATGAGAAAATCAGTGGTCGAGCAGCGCCGCTCTTGTAGCGCCGGCATCTTGCCGGCTGTCTCGGGGGCGTCCCGCCCTCGGCGGATCCAAACTTAGAAGCAACGCTCGAACCAGATGAGCAAGCATCCCAAAGAAACCGGACAGCAGAACGGACGGCTTAAGAAGATCGTCGAATCTTTCCCCAAAGTCACCGTGACCGTACTCGGCGATCTGGTGGCCGACGAATTTGTCTTCGGCGAAATCTCGCGCGTCTCACGGGAAGCTCCAGTTCTGATCCTGAAGCATCGCGAACGAACTGTTGTGCCCGGAGGCGGCGCAAACGCAGTCCAAAATCTGGCAGATCTGGGCGTCAATGTGCTTCCCGTGGGCGTCGTGGGGAACGACGAAACGGGTCGCTTGCTGCTCAAGGCATTCCGCCACAAGCATGTTCCTGTCAGCGGCGTCCTGAAGGACAAAAGCTGTACCACTGTGACCAAAACCCGCATCCAGGCCGGTTCCGCGCACTCGGCGCGACAGCAGGTGGTTCGCATTGATCGCGAGCCCGACGCGGAACCGAGTCTGCATCTGAAACGCGAACTGGTGCTGGCGGCGCGGGAATATGTCCGTGCTTCCGACGCATTGCTGATCTCGGATTACGGTTACGGCTCCGCGACTCCCGGAATACTCAATGCCGTAAGAGCGAAGAACCGGTTGCGCGGTGTGCCTGTCGTTCTCGATTCGCGCTACCGCATGCTCCAATATTCAGGCGTGACCGCAGCCACACCAAACGAACCCGAAGTCGAAGAAGCCCTGGGAATCCGAATCGGCCATGACTGGCGGGCGCTGTGTTCCGCCGCAGCTCTCATCATGGAGCGGATGAAACTGCAGTCGCTGTTGATCACCCGCGGGCGTGACGGCATGGTGGCTTTTACGCATCGCCATAAGCCCGTCGATATTCCGATTGTCGGCTCAGATCAGGTGGCGGACGTAACCGGAGCGGGTGACACCGTAATTGCCACATTCACCGCCGCCTTAGCGGCAGGGGCCAGTGCCGAAGACGCAGCTCACCTGGCAAATTACGCGGGAGGAATCGTAGTCATGAAGCGTGGAACCGCGACCGTGTCACAGCAGGAATTGTTCAACGCTCTCGACCACCCTCCGCCGGAGTTGCGTTCGCACTGACGCCGCAGCGGAAAACTGCTGGCACGGGCTAAAGGCATTGCCCCTGGCCCTGCGCTGCCGACACTGGCTGCAGCGTATGGGGTGCTGGCATAGGGTGCCAGGCATGGCGCACCGGGCCTGGGGTACTGGGCCTGGGGTGCTGGCCCTGGAGTGCTGGCCCTGGAGCGCTGGGCATAGGGTGGGGCAGCGCCTTGGCCCTGCAATAAACACCCTAAATAAAAGGGGGCTTCAGGCCCTGCGGTACATGCATCAACTTTTTCAGCGAACCGAAAACCCGGCAACTGGACATTGAATCTTTCTCAGCCTCCAGGAGCAAGTGATCGCCAACAAAATCTTCACTCGCGCGGAATTGCAAGAGCAGGTCGCCAGCTGGCGCCAGGCGGGCGACTCTATCACCCTGACCAACGGCGCTTTCGATCTGCTGCATGTCGGGCATGTGCGCTATCTGCGCGCCGCCAAGCAATTGGGTGGACGCCTGGTCGTGGCAGCGAACTCCGACGCGTCCGTGCGCTCGTTGAAAGGCGAAGGGCGCCCGCTGGTACCGGAGGCTGAACGCGCTGAAATCCTGGCGGCACTGTCCGATGTTGATGCAGTAGTAATTTTTTCGGAACCCGATGTGCGGGCGATCATCCGTGAGATTCGCCCGGAGGTTCACGCCAAGGGCACAGACTACACGGCCGAGTCTGTTCCGGAGCGCGATGAAGTGATCGCCTGCGGCGGGCGCGTGGAAATTGTGGGCGACCCCAAAGACCATTCCACCACTGCAACAATTCATTCGCGGATGGGGCGACCGCGTTCGTGAACACGCCGGCGGTGGCAGAAGCTTCCGGACTTTCGAGGCTACAGAACCAACTGCCGCCCGCCCGAATTTTGATAGTTCGGCTCGGCGCCATGGGTGACGTCCTCCACGGCCTTCCGGCAGTCGCCGCGCTGCGAGCCATGTTTCCGGGAACAGCAATTGGCTGGCTTATCGAAGAGCGCTGGGCTGAGCTGTTGTGTACACTGCCCACCCCGCGCGCGGGTCCGCGCTCTCCACAGCGCCCGCTGCTCGACCGCATTCACACCGTGAACATGAAGCTGTGGCGTGCCTCGCCTCTTTCGCTCCAAACCTGGGAACGAATCGCTGCGGGGTTAAGTGATCTGAGGGCTCAGCACTACGACGTTGCCATCGACCTTCAGGGGTCGATTCGTTCCTCCCTGCTGGCACACTGGTCTGGTGCCCTCTTAACTTATGGATTCGCACAGCCTCGCGAAAACCTGGCCAGCATGTTCTACAACCGTCAGGTGATCGCCGCCGGTAATCACGTGGTTGAGCAGAACCTGTCGCTGGCCCAAGCCGTCGCACAACATCCGCTGCTGGCCTCCAAAGTCGATTTGCCTCATCACACCGGCGCCGAGCAGGAGTGCGACCGCTGGTTGAAAGAACGTGGCATCGAGAAATTCGCACTGCTCAATCCTGGCGCCGGATGGGGTGCGAAACAATGGCCACCCGATCGTTATGGTCAGGTTGCAAAGACACTGATTGAAAACGGGCTGAAAATACTGGTCAACTTCGGCCCAGGGGAAGACGGAATCGCTCACGCCGTAAAGGCAGCCAGCAACGGAGCCGCCGAAACATTCACCGGTTCTTTAACGCAGCTGATTGCGCTCATGCGGAGGGCGCGTTTGCTCATCGGCGGCGATACTGGTCCCATGCACCTGGCTTCGGCCCTGGGTGTCCCCGTGGTTGGGATCTTCGGACCTACGAATCCCGCGCGCAACGGCCCCTTCGGCACTCGCAACATTGTTTTGCGCAGTTCTTCGAGCGTCACCAGTTACAGCCATGTTGCCGATCCCGATGCAGGGTTGCTCGACATCAGCCCGCAACAAGTAATCTCTGCGGCTCGCCGGTTACTAAAGGAGAGCCATGGCTAGGTGGTCTGCCATCGCACGCCGGATTCGGGTGCCGCTGGGATTTGTCTTCGCCATCCTGTATCTGTGGCTGGCCAAACCGACTGCGGGCTCAATGCTTATCGGCACCACGCTCGTAATTCCGGGACTGGCAATTCGAGCGCTGGCTTCGGGGCATTTGCAGAAAAACGAACAGCTGGCGACCGGCGGGCCTTATGCCTACACGCGAAATCCGCTCTATCTCGGTTCGCTGATCCTCGCCATCGGATTTGCCTTAGCCGCGCGTAGCTGGTGGATCGGCGGCGGAATCGTTCTGCTTTTCTTTGTGATTTACCTGCCGGTGATTCGTTCTGAAGAGACTTTTCTGCGGGAGCGTTTCCCGGAGTTCGACGAGTATGCCCGTGAGGTCCCCAGCCTATTCCCTCGCCTGACCCGGTTCGGCAAACGCAGCGGAGAGTTTTCCTGGGATCTGTACTGGAAACACCGGGAATACAACGCCACCGCTGGGGCGGCGGCGATCATGGCGGTGTTGCTGGCCAAGTTCTGGTAGTGGTAAATGTGGACACGAGCGTCCCGCAGGTGCTGGAGCTGCAGGGGCGCGGCCGCACGAGCGGGGACGCTCGCGCCCACATTGATTATTTATTTCCCGGCCATCAACGCCTTCGCTTTCCCCAGCTCCGGCCGCCCGGAATTTCCTCCGGTACAATTCTTCACCAGCTGTGCGTAATAATTGGTAGCCTTCTCGGTCTTCCCCGCCATTTCAGCCGCGGTGGCTGCGCCGTAAAGCCCGTCAAAGCGATTCGGATTGAATTTCAGATCTGCCTCGTACTCCGTAAGCGCCTGCCCGGGATGTTTCGCCTCCAGCAGCAAATCGGCCAACATCTCGCGAGCGGGAATATCTTCGGGTTCATCTCCGCTTGATTCTTCTCCCTCAGCAAGCGCACGCAGCGCGGTGATGGCTTCTTCGTCTTTTCCTTCGGCATGAGCCAACCAGGCTCCCGCTTCTTTTTGCGCATCCTCCACGAATTGCGCGTACGTCGATTTCTTTTTCTTTAGCATTTCCTGACGAATGGTCTCGAGTTCCGCGATGTTTTTGCGCGCCTCCGCCAGGTTGCCTCCCCGGGCCGCACCGATCGCCCGGGCCCAGTAGGTGATCGACTTGTCCGTGGAATCGGCTTGGGCCGCGGGCGTCAGAGCCGCAGCGTCGGCCCAATGGTGAAGTTCCAAAGCATACGACGCCGGAAACTTTGACAGCGCATACGCCCGGGGATCGTAGCCGTCGCCATACATGCTCTTCATCTCCGGCAAAGTCTTCACCTCTTCAATGACCTTCTGCGCATCGGCTTCGCGCCCGCTCTGCAGGTAGGCATAGACCAGGAAATCCATGGCATGAAACTGATGACCTTCACCACCCATATGCATGGCTGCCGTCTTGCGGGTAGCGGCGATGGATGCCAGGTTGGAGTCGATGTCATCCTGCCAGAGCCCCAGGCGGGCAAAAATATGCGATGGCATGTGCAGCGCATGGGGCGCCGCCGGCGCAATCTTCGCGTAGCTGCGCGCCGCGGGAAGTCCCAACTGCGCCAGCTGCGGCTTGTCATAACTGTGAATCAGGTAGTGAGCGACTCCGGGATGGTTCGGCTCTTCAGCGAACAGTTTTTCCAGCACCGCGGCCGCTTTCTTCCGGTTCGCGAACGTGGTGTCACCATCCGGCTCCGACGCCAGCAGCGAGAGCGCATAGAACGCCGCCGCTTCACGGTCTTCCGGATAGTGCTGGTACACGCCCTCCATCGCCTGGGAATACGCCTCCGCCCGTTTATCGTTATCGCCTTTCTTGCCATAAAACGCGCGTAAGGCAGCAGTGTAATCGCGCTCACGGTCGGTCGCAGGATGCAGCGATTGCGCCGTCTTTAACTCGGCTAAACCTCGCTTGGTGGTAGCGGCGTTGGGATGATCCCAAAGCTGGTGCCACACACTCATCGCCACTCCCCAATGAGCCATGGCGCATCGAGGATCGTCCTTTGCGATCTGGACGAATTCCTTCTCCGCTTCCTCGTACCAGAACGAATGCAAAAGCGCGACACCGCGTTCGAATGGCTTCTGCACGACCGGAGCGCACGATACCGGGAAGCGCACCGTCCCCAGTTGCGCAGCCGTCAGATCTTCGTGGTGATGGTCTTCATCCGCCAACGCCAGAATCCCAATGACAGTGCATGACAAAGAAAAAGCAGTGACTATCAGGGCAGAACGCTTCATAGGAGTCTCAGGAGTCAGTGTGGGCGCGAGCGTCCCGCCCGTGCTGGAGCTTCACCGGTGCTGCCCGCACGAGCGGGACGCTCGCGCCCACATCAAACCAAAGGGAGTCTAGAACGGAGATCAGGAAGGGGTCAATGAGCGAGAATCAACCGCGAAATCTACTGCAACCGAAAGCGTTCGTTCATCAGGCGCTGTAAGCGAGGCTTGTACAGGATGTCGTAGGCCAGTTCTTTGTCCGGAAACATGTTCAGTGCAGCTCGTTTGGCGCCAGCCGCCAGTTCCGCCGCTTCTTCGACCGTGAGGTTCGGATCCTGGCCGATCACTGACATGACCATGCTGATCATCAGTTGCAGCCGCCGGATATTTTTGGCTTCCAGTTCGCTCTCGCCAGGAGTTGCGGAGAGTTCGCTCCGCTGCTCTACGCCCATTTTGCCCTCAGCTGGATTAGATGTTCCACCAGTACGCAACGTTGCGCAAGCTTGTTTTGCTGCAGGTGCAGGCCTGTGCGGACGGAGCAAAGCGCGGCAGGGAAGACAAAGGGGGGCAGACGGTTGTTGTAGTGCTCTTAGGCGCGGCCCTTTTTGGCTGCGGCAGCGGCCAGCGTTCCGGCTTTTTCCCAGGGACGCTTCGGACGCTCCGCTTTGGGTTTCTCGCGATCCTTGATGCGGTCGTACTGGTACGATTCGCTCACCGTGCCGAGTGACTCGTTATATAAGGTGGGCAGCCCCAGACCTTCTTTCAATTCTTCTGTGAATTGCTGCAAAGCTTTCAGATGATCTGCCGTGGCCGGCACTTCGGTCTTCGCAGTTTTCAGAAACTGCTGGTAGCCACGATTAATCAGCTTCGAAATCTCACTGCCAATCAGGTATCCGGGATGAGCAAAAATCTTCACGCCATCGTCGCCGTCCTTCTGGATGGCGGCGGAAACGTTGTACTTCCTCAAAAACACACGGCCCTGCATACCCGGCGCCTCGATCAAATCGAATCCGTGATCGCGCAGCCAGCTCAACGTGTCTTCATAACCTCGCTGCTCTACCTTGGTTGTCATTCTTATTGGGCTTCCAATCCCTTCTGCGCTCTGCGATCTGTCTTTGTTCCGCGTTCCGCGGTTCGGCTCGCTATGACTGCGCTCAGTATCCACTTCATCTGATGCAGGTTCGCCGGAAAAAGTGCATTTACGCATCCTGGCCATAACCGGGCCGGATCGGGCTGGAATCCAGCCAGCCTCTTTTATAATCCAATGAGCAGCCGCAAAAGCCTTTATTCAAGTTCCGAATACATTACGATAGTCACCAGTTAAGCCGCTAAACTATGCGACCGCCTTCAACCGGACGAACGGAAGTGCCTGATTCTTCGACGCCTGCCGACGGTGCAGCCGCAACCCGCCCGGTTGCGAGCACATTCGGACAGCGCAGCCTCGAACTGATCGGCAACACTCCGTTACTCCGCCTCGAACGTTTGACTCGCGATCTTCCCGGCATCCAGCTTCTTGGCAAGGCCGAGTGGTTCAACCCCGGCGGTTCAGTAAAAGACCGCGCCGCCTCGAACATCGTCGCCCAGGCCCGCGCCAGCGGCAAGTTTCACCCCGGAAAAACCCTGATCGACTCCACCAGCGGAAATACCGGAATCGCCTATGCCATGATTGGTGCCGCCGAGGGTTTCCCGGTGACGCTATGCATGCCGGAAAATGTTTCGGTGGAGCGCAAGCGCATCCTGCACGCCTATGGCGCCAACATTATTTACACCGATCCCGGCGACGGCTCCGACGGGGCCATTCGCACCGCCCGTGAACTCTTCGCCAAAGATCCCGGCAAATATTTTTATGCCGACCAGTATTCCAACGACGCCAACTGGCAGGCCCACTACCATGGCACAGCCAACGAAATCTGGCAACAAACAGAAGGGCACGTCACGCACTTTGTGTCCATGATGGGAACCAGCGGAACGTTCACCGGAACCACGCGGCGTTTGAAAGAACTGAATCCCTCAATTCGCTGTATCTCGTTGCAACCCGACTCGCCTTTTCACGGCATTGAGGGCGCCAAGCATATGGCCAGCGCCATCGTCCCTAAAATTTATGACGCGTCGCTGGCCGATCAGGACATCGGCATCGCCACAGAAGACGCTTACCGCATGGCCATCCGTATCGCCCGCGAAGAAGGACTGCTGGTCGGGATTTCGGCCGCCGCAGCGGTCGTCGGATGTTTGCAGGTTGCGCGTCAGCTGCCAAAAGGTGAGCGCGCCGTGTTTGTCACCATTCTGTGCGACTCCGGCGACAAGTATTTGAGCGAAAGATTCTGGGAGGAAGGATAGAAAAGCGATTTCAGATTGGAGATTTTAGATTTCAGATTGAAAACGCACTCGCAATCTCGATCTCCTATCTGGATCTGGATCTGAAATCTGCCATCTGAAATGATAAGGGTCTCCCAATCCGCCTATGCTGCTCTTCGCCAACACGGCGAAGAAACCTATCCCCACGAATGCTGCGGCGTTCTCCTCGGCCAGATGGATCAAGACGGCGTGCGCACCGTGACGACTATCGCCCGCGCCGGCAACACCCGCACCGATTCCGCCCACAACCGCTACAACATCGATCCCAAAGAGCTGATCCGCATTCAACGCGAAGGAAGGGAACGAGGCGAAGACATCATCGGCTTCTACCACTCGCACCCGGATCATCCCGCCCGGTGGTCGCAAACTGATCTGGCCGAAGCGCACTGGTTCAGCTGCTCGTACGTAATTACGAGCGTGGAGAAAGGCAAGGCCGTGCTGACCAATTCATTCGAGCTGACCGGCAGCGACGAGAACGACAAGAAGCTGGTGAACGAGAAGATAGAAGTTACCTGAATTGACCTGTGTGGGTCGTAGGCCTGTGTGGGTTGCTTGTGTGGTTTAGACCGGTGTGGGTCGGACACTCCTGTCCAACGCCTGTGAAGTTGATTTTGAATTGGGATCGTTTCGACCCCCGGGCTGTACCGGGGTCCTTACAATAACCACAGAGATCAAAGTCAAAGGCGGCGGACAGGAGCGTCCGCCCCGCACAAGCGGGTCCTGCTGAATCCCCCACCCCTCCTGTGGCATCATGTATACCCTATGCCCAAGATCCAGATCCCTACCCCCCTACGCCAGTATGCCGGCAAACAGCCCGCTGTGGACGTTAAGGCTGGAACCATCGGCGAGGCCCTTTCCGACCTCGTTGCCCAGCACCCCGACCTGCGCCGCCACCTCTATACCGAGGACGGCAAGCTGCGCGCCTTTGTGAACGTGTACCTCAATGACGAGGATGTTCGCTATCTCCAGAAGGAAGCCACTGCGGTAAACGAGAGTGATAGTATTTCGATAGTACCCTCAATCGCGGGCGGCCGATAATTGCCGGAATGCAGACGGGGCAGTTAATTGCAGAATGCGGTTTGAAGATTTCAGAATGAAAACCACCACCAAATCGCTCTTTACGCGCTGTTGTAGCCCCTCCTGTCGCTAGGTTGTTCGTACAATCTTCAATCTGAAATCTGAAATCTGAAATATCTCAATGAGGTTTTTATGGCCACAACACTCGAAGTCAAACCCGAAGCCGCAACCCTTTCGAACGACGAGATTCAACGCTACTCGCGCCACCTGATCATGCCCGAGGTCGGCATGGAGGGTCAGCTCAAGCTGAAAGCCGCGCGTGTCCTTTGCATCGGCGCGGGCGGACTGGGTTCGCCCCTGGCTTTGTATCTGGGCGCGGCCGGCGTGGGCACCCTCGGGATCGTGGACTTCGATGTCGTCGACTACACCAACCTGCAGCGCCAGATCATCCACTCCACCGCCGACGTTGGCCGAAAGAAGCTGGACTCCGCTGCCGAAAAGCTGAAGGCGATTAACCCTTTTCTCAATATCAAGAAATACGATACCCGGCTCTCCAGCGAAAATGCGCTCGAACTTTTCCGCGAGTTCGACATCATCGCCGACGGCACCGACAACTTTCCCACCCGCTACCTGGTAAACGATGCCTGTGTGCTCACCGGCAAGCCGAACGTCTACGGATCGATCTTCCGCTTCGAAGGCCAGGCCAGCGTGTTTGCGACCAGGAACGGCCCGTGCTATCGCTGCCTGTATCCCGAGCCACCACCGCCGGGTCTGGTGCCATCCTGCGCCGAAGGCGGCGTGCTGGGCATCCTGCCAGGGCTGGTCGGCGTAATGCAGGCGACCGAAGTCATAAAGCTGATTCTGGGCAAAGGCGAATCCCTGGTTGGCCGCCTCTTGCTGATCGATGCCCTGGATATGAAGTTCCGCGAACTCAAGCTGCGCAAGAATCCCGATTGCCCGGCCTGCGGAACTCATCCAACCGTTACCAAATTGATTGACTACGACGAATTCTGCGGAATTCGGGGCGAGGAGAAACCTGTGCAAACAACAGAAGCAGTTGGCGAGATTCAGGTGGAAGAATTAAAGAGGAGGCTCGACACCGGCGAAAACCTCTTCGTTCTCGATGTGCGAGAGCCCCACGAATACCAGATCTGCAATATCGGCGGACACCTGATTCCGCTCGGCGATCTGCCCAAGCGCGTGAACGAGCTGGACTCCAGCCAGGAGATCGTGGCCCACTGCCGCTCCGGTGTGCGCAGCGCCAAGGCGGTGGACTTCCTCCGTCAGGCAGGCTTCAAGAAAGTTCACAACCTGGCCGGCGGAATCCTGGCCTGGGCCGATCGCGTCGACCCAAAAATGCCGAAGTACTAATCTGTGTAATGTGGGGCGGGCGCCCTCGCCCGCCGCCTTTGATCTTTGTTCCCTGTTCCTTCGTGCGACCTCGTGTCCTTCGTGGTGGAAGGATTTTGACCTACCCCGCATTCACCACCGGACACCGAGCCCAATGCCCACCCGAAACCTCTACCAAACCGGGCAAAGCCACGGCACACTCTTCCACCCGAAAGCCGCACCGTGGCTCAAACGGACACCCCGCAGGAATCATGTGCAACGGGGGCACTGTCCCGTCGATTGTCTCCAACGGGCGCACACGATCGGTTTTCAACGTAGGCACGGCGTTCAACAATCCTCGAGTATAAGGATGCGCCGCCGCCTGAAATATGTCGCGCTTCGATCCCAGCTCCACCAGATTTCCGGCATACATCACAGCCACCCGGTCGGCAACCTGCGAAACCACTGCCAGATCGTGAGAAATAAAAAGCATGGTCAGGCCAAACTTCGCCCGTAATTCCGCCAGCAGCTCAAGAATTTGCGCCTGGATGGTCACATCGAGCGCGGTAGTAGGCTCGTCTGCGATCAGCAGCCTGGGACGATTGACGATCGCCATGGCAATCATCACCCGCTGCCGCATTCCGCCCGAAAGCTGGTGCGGATAGTCCCGAGCCCGGCGTTCAGAGTCGACAATGCCGACCTCCTGCATCGCTGTCACCGCCCGGCTCCAGGCGGCGTTTTTTGTTACCCCCTCGCTGTGCGCCAGCACAGCCTCGGCAATCTGGTCACCCACCCGCATCACGGGATTCAGCGCGGTCATCGGTTCCTGGAAAATCATGGCCAGTTGGGATCCGCGCAAAGGACGCATCGCGTCGTTCGACAGACGCAGCAGATCCAGTCCCTCGTCCCCAAACTTGATCTCGCCGGTAGCCCGTGCCTGGGGCGGAAGCAATCGCATCAACGCCAGTGAAGTGACAGACTTTCCCGAACCCGATTCGCCCACCAGCCCCAGGACCTCGCCCGCCGCGATTGAGAAGCTAAGATCACGCACCGCGGCCAGCACTGGAAGCCCGTCGTCTTTAGCGCGGGGAAAGGCCACAGTCAAATGCCTGACGTCTAAAAGATCACCCATGTTTTCTAAGCAGCGCCGGCGTCCCGCCGGCTGTCCTGAGGTGCGTCCCGCCCTCAGAGCATCACCTTCGATCTCTACCCTACTGCCCCAAAATCAGCGGCAAACCGTTCTTGCTGTTCCCGATCACCACGACTTTGGAATTTGTGCTCTTCGCCAGGTTCTCAGTCGCCTCAATACCCTTCCACTCCAGCAGTTGCGGACTGATCCCCTGCGCCACGATCTGCTGGAAGTCGCGAATACCCGCCGCCTCAATGCGCTTGCGCTGCGCTTCCTGCGTTTCCTTCTGCAGCCGGAAACTCATCGCCAGCGCTTCCTGCTCCGCCTGCTGCTTCGATTCGATCGACGATTTCAACGTCGCCGGCAACTGGATGTCGCGCAACAGGACGCTCTCCACCAGAATTCCACGCGCGCCGAGTTTGTCGGCGAGTTGCGAGTAGATCTGCTTGGCCACCGCCTCCCGTTCTCCGGTGTACAGCGCGTTTGCCGAGTGCGAAGCCGTCGATTCCCGGATCGCCGCCCGCAGATTCGGTTCCACCAGCACGTTCATATAGTTCGGCCCGATTTTCTGATAGACCTCGGCAGCCTTCTCGGGATTGAGGTGGTAGATCAGCGAGGTATCCAGATTCATCACCAGACCTTCGCTCGAAGGCACGCTCGCGGATTCCTTGATCTCCTGCGTTCGAATCGACAATTCATTGTTCGACTTGAAAGGATTGACCACGTGAACGCCTTCAGGCAGCACTTCTCCCGTGACCCGCCCAAACAGCGTGAGCACTCCGACATGGCCCGAATCCACCCGGACGACGGAGGCGAACACCGCAATCACCAGAATGAAGGCGGCCAGCGCAATTCCGAACAAGCGAAATGCGGAACCAGCATTTGCGTCAATTACCCGACCGCGAGCGTCATTGAAGATCGTCATAAGGATTTCCTCCCCACGCGCCGATTGTATGCCAGCAATGGCCATGTGGGGACGGTCTCTGACCCGTCCAGGCCGAGCAAAGCCTGGCAGGCCCTGGAAAATGAACTTTATCTCCATTTCCAAAACAACGCCGCTGAATTCGCGCGGAGCTTGCGAGCGGTGTGGGGACGGCCGCCCTCAGCCGTCCAGGCGAGCAAGGCTCGGCAGGCCTTGTCCTGCGGCCGGCTCTCCGTTCTTCAGCAACCGTCAAACCCGCGCCGAAATTGATTTTCCCGGAAATTTTCACAACACTCGCGGTCGCGCCAGGAAATGCACTCAATCTCCATTTCCGAAACAAGGCAGCCAAATTCGCCCAGTGATCGAAAAATAAAATCAGCTTCCCGAGCCCGCTGCACCAATTCCGGTCACCCCCTTGTGGAGAGGCTGCACTTCATTGCATGCAAACGATTTAAATCTCCGCGTTTTTTATTGACTATAAAAATGAGAAGAGTAAAACAAACTCGTTCTTTGACACGTTCTGGAGTTTACCCGGTTGGCGCAGCGTCCGGGGCCCAAGCAAGGTCACCCAGGAAACATCGCAAGATGAGTTCAGGGAGGGCCAGTAAGGGTCTGCAGCTAAGCGCTGGGTGAGGCGAACAGGAACACCCGTCGAAGGCAAGTTGAGTCCCGAGGCGTTGAACAGTTTTTCCGGTTGGCGGTAAGCCCGGAGCCCAAGCAAGATCGCGCGTCGCGCAACCCGCAAGGGCAGCACGAAAGCAGGTCAGCAAGGGTCTAAAGCGAGCTACTGGCCGAGACGAACAGTTTAAACACCACCTCGGGACTCTTAATTTCTGGCGTCGCGCCCTCCCCCCAAATTCCACCTTTGTCATCCCGACCGAAGCGAAGTGAGGGGTCGGCCGGGAATTCAGCCGCCAACCTCAACCAACGAGCTGCCGCCAAACATCCCCCGAAATAAATTCAGTAAATTCTCCGCAAAGGCAGCGCAGAAGGTTCGTTCAGGAACCGGCGCGACAATACGCCTCGGGTAATGGTCATAGTTACGACCGTCGAGTTCTCTGCCGTTTTTCTTCTTTCTAACCCCGCCCCACTGCTTGAAAAAGAACGGGACGCCATCCTTCGGATGAATCTCCGGCGACGGCTGTTTTCCTTCGCAACCATTTAACCCATAGGCTATCGGTTTCCACCTCACAGCGGTATATTCCCATGCTTCTTCAACGGATTCTTATCCCGCTTGGTCTCCAGCATAGCCAGCGCCTGAATCAATTTCTTGCGCGTCTCCCGCGGCCGGATGACAGCGTCCACGAACCCGCGATCTGCCGCTACGTAGGGGTTGGCAAACCTCTCGCGGAATTCTTCGATCTTCTTTTGGCGAACCTCTTCGCGATTGTTTGCCTGCTCCAATTCACGCTTGTAAACAATATCCACCGCACCCTCCGGCCCCATGACCGCAATCTCCGCCGTCGGCCATGCATAATTCACATCGGTCCGGATATGCTTTGACGCCATCACGCAATACGCCCCGCCGTAAGCCTTCCGCGTAATCACCGTGACCTTCGGCACCGTGGCTTCGGCAAAGGCGAACAGCAGCTTAGCGCCGTGCTTGATGATCCCGCCGTATTCCTGGGTGATGCCAGGCAGGAATCCGGGCACATCTTCAAACGTAACCAGCGGAATGTTGAAGCAGTCACAGAAGCGAACGAACCTGGCACCCTTGGTCGACGCGTTAATGTCCAGAGTCCCCGCCAGAAATGCCGGCTGGTTCGCGACGATTCCAACAGACCTCCCATCCAGCCGGGCAAAACCCACCACAATGTTCCGGGCGTAGTGCTCCTGCACCTCGAAAAAATAGCCATCGTCGGCCACGGCGTGAATCACATCCTTGATGTCGTAGGGCAGGCTCGATTCATCCGGCACCATACGATCCAGCCCTTCATCGGCCCGATCGATCGGGTCAGTGCACGGACGCCGCGGCGGGTCGTCAATGTTGTTAGACGGAATGAAGCTGAGCAGCTCACGCACCATGGAAAGGCATTCCGCGTCATCGTGCGCCATAAAGTGCGCCACGCCGGAAGTTTCATTGTGGGTGTGAGCCCCGCCCAGCTGCTCTTTCGTGACTTCCTCGTGCGTCACCGTCTTGATCACGTCGGGCCCGGTGATGAACATGTACGAAGTCTTGTCCACCATCAGGATGAAATCCGTGATGGCCGGCGAATACACCGCGCCGCCGGCGCACGGCCCCATGATCGCGGAAATCTGCGGCACCACTCCGCTGTACAGGGTGTTGCGCAGAAAAATGTCCGCATATCCCGCCAGCGACGCCACCCCTTCCTGGATGCGTGCGCCGCCGGAATCGTTCAGTCCGACGACGGGCGCGCCCATCTTGGCCGCCAGATCCATGATCTTGACGATCTTGGCAGCGTTGGTTTCCGACAGCGATCCGCCGAACACGGTGAAATCCTGCGCGAAGACAAATACCAGCCGTCCCTCGATCCGTCCATATCCGGTAATGAAGCCGTCGCCGTAGAATTTCTGTTCGGCCATGCCGAAGTCGGTGGAGCGATGGGTCACCAGCTTGTCGGTCTCTTCGAACGTGCCCTCATCGAGCAGAAATTCAACCCGCTCGCGGGCCGACATCTTGCCTTCCTTGTGTTGCCGCTTCCGCCGCGCGGTCCCGCCACCTTCGGCAGCCATCCGGTCGCGCTTTTTCAGTTCTTCCAGCTTCTGTTCAAGGTTCATAAGTCGGACGTCGGACCTCGGGCATCGGACCCCAGCCCTCAGCCCCAGACTGTAGTGTCACCAAAGATAACGTTTTAGAGACGTAGCTCCGCTGCGTCTTGCCGAAGCGGGCTAAAACTATAAGCCCCACCTCGGTACATGAAGTCGCAGGTCCGAGGTCGGAGGTCCGAGGTCCGACGACCGCCCTACTGCTCCATGCTGGACCCGATCGGCTGGTACCTATACTTCTTGCCATCCCAGAACGTGGCGGACGTCATACGATCCCCGCCAGTTTCCTCGGCATAGATTGCCATGACCGTCTTTTTCTTGACGGTCAGCTTCTTCACCACAACCTCTTTGAATGGCAGATTGATAATCACGAACTTCGCTTTTGGAGTCGCCGTCCGCCAGGCCTCCGCTCCCGTCCCGTGGATAACCAATAGCACCAGGCCCCGCGTCGCCGGATCTTCGGTCGCGAACTGGGTGGTGATCTTGGTATTTCCGTAGCCATAAAAGCTGTTATACGGATCGATCACCGTGAAATTGTTCTCCGTCTGGTCCACCAGCGCATTCGTGCAGCGCGCGGCAACGATCAGGTCTTCGACGCCGTCGCCGTCCATGTCCGCCTTCATTTGCGGCGGCCCCGGCATCAGGGTGCAGGTTGATCCAAACTGTTTTTTGATGAAATCGTTGTCAACAGACGACGCAGCTGAAGGGGACACGACTGGCGGTTGCTGCGCCAATGCCGCAAGCGCGAATCCCAAAACCATAAACCGGCAAAACGACAAAGACCACATACAATTACTCTAGTCCCATTCGAAACCCGGGAGTAGAGGCAGAAAAGGTGCCCGCCGGGATAGGCACCGGACAGAACGCAGAGGTCAGAAGACAAAATGAAGATTGCAGATTGCAGATTGGTCAACCGACCGCCATCCGGGTTCAATCTAAAATCTGGATTCTGAAATCTTCAATCTGCCTTAAACGTCTGGCCTGAAATGTTCCCAGCCCTTCGCCGGCAATTCCCGCCTCACGCCATCTCGCCCTCGCAAGAAAACCTTCCCTCCACGGATCACCTTCCCGACCCGGGTGACTGCAACTCCAGCGATTTTTGACGGCACCCGTTTCCATGGCGGCGCCGTGAACAACAACTCGTAGTCGTCCCCGCCATGCAAAGCGAAACCCAAATCAACTTCCCGCGGCGGCCTGCCAAACGTAGCAATGGGAATCGCCCCGGCTTCAATCTCCGCGCCCACGCCGCTTTCTTCGCAGACGTGACCCAGGTCCGTCGACAGCCCGTCGCTGATGTCGATCATGGCCGAAGCCAAACCGTTTTTGCGAAGAAAGCTGCCAGCCTTTACCCGAGGCGCAGGGTAGAAGTGTCGAGGAAAATCCACCGGCTTGATTTTCTTTCCCGCTGTTCTCATTCGCAGGTAAAGCAGTTCAAGCGTCGCTGCTGCCGCCCCCAGTTCCCCAGTCACGAAAATTTCATCTCCCGGACGAGCACCCGAACGCAGGATTCCCTTTCCCCTGGGAACGGACCCTAGCACCATAATGTCAGCCAGAATGCCATTCGGAGACTCGGCCAGATCACCTCCCGCCAGGCTGATCTTGAATTCCGCCGCCAGCTTTAGCAGCCCGCGAAAGAATCGGTCCACCCAGGATTGAGGCAAGTTTCGGGGAAGCGCCAAAGAAAGAAACGCCGCCAGCGGTTCCCCGCCCATGGCTGCGATATCGCTGAGCCCACGAGCCAGGCAGCGATGTCCCACGGACTCGGCCGGATGCCAGGCCCGCCTGAAATGTATATTTTCCAGGCTGAAGTCGGTTGTAATCAGCGCTTCACAGCCACGGGGAATTCTCAGGGCTGCGCAGTCATCCCCAATGCCGGTTATGACATCCAAGGAAGCACCACGTCGTCTGGCTTCCCCGCGAATGCGGGCTATCACAGCTTTTTCATGGAGGGGCAAGACGCATTGAATATAGCGCAGTGCACCTGGGCGGTGAACCTGGGAAGAGCAGCGTGAGAACCGGCAACAAGTGTCGGCGCGGGCGCCTGACCCGTCCGGTCGGGCGAAGCTCGCAGGCGATTTTGTGCGCCGCCCATGTCGGAGCGACGTACACGTTACCTACCCTCCCAAGGTCACCACCGAGTAACTCGTCCTCTTGGGCATTGCCCGGTACCCGGCCTTGGTAAGGCTTCCCTGGATTGACACGGGGGAACCTACTTTGTTACCGTTGCCAAGCTGTTCAAACACACATTGGCCGAACTAAGTACTGCATCCAGTAGGGATTGCAGTCATTGAGGTTCCGGCCATCCCGGTTCCGGTAGGATTCGGGCGACTCGCGGCCTTGATCAAAGCTCAAAGGCTGGGTTCAGAGGCAGGCCCGGATTTAAGGATGCTGTTTAGCTCAAGCCAGACCTGAGCCACGGTAATCCTGGTAACTAGCGGAAAGGACAAAATTGCAGAAGCGCTTTTACATCTTATTTGTGGCACGCGGTGACGACGGCCAGCTCCGCAAGATTCCCATTCCGGTCCACTACCTGTACGTGTTGGTGGTGGGCGCGGCCATCGTGGGATTGAGCCTGACTGGAATCGCCAGCTCGTACCTCCGTATGGTGTTGAAGGTGTCGCACTACAACCAACTGCGCACCGAAAAAGACGACCTTAAGAATCGATATTCACGGCTTGAGCAAGTCGCGCAGGAGCGCGATATCCAGGTAGCCTCTCTGGGCTCGCTCGCAGGAGAGGTTTCCTCTCTGTACGGCCTGAAGTCCGATCCCAATATGGTGACCGCGTCTTCGGAGAACGTCCGCAGCGCCCAGGTGGTTTCGTCCCTGGATCAGCTCGGTGCGTTGAAAGCTTCGGCACTGAACGGCGCGACCATGACTGGAATTTCTCTGGGCCTGACTCGCGATGCCACCACCGCTGACTGGCTGCGGGCCAATTCCGCACCCAACCTTTGGCCGGTAGAAGGTCCTATTACCGGATCGTTTGGCGAACGCATTGACCCGTTCAACGGTGAAGGTGCGTTCCACAGCGGCGTTGATATCGGGTCTACCGATGGCCAGCCCGTGCTAGCCCCGGCGGACGGCGTAATCGTATTTGCCGACTTCATGGGCGGCTATGGCCGGGCCGTCGTGGTTGACCACGGCCATGGCGTCACTACCCGCTACGGCCACCTCGGCAGCTTCGCCTGCATCTCCGGCCAGCACGTGCATCGGGGAGACACCATCGGCTACGTAGGCGAAAGCGGACGCAGTACCGGCCCCCACCTCCACTACGAAGTCCGCATCAACGACACTCCCGTCAACCCGCACAAGTATCTGCGCCTGACGGTAGCCAACGTAGGCGGATTTTCAGCCGGCAGCTAAACCTTTTTTCAAAACATCCCGAGCGGGCCGTGTCCGTGGAATCCCATGTCTCGCAAAGGAGGCGAGACATGGGGAACCCGGCGAATCATCCGGTGGTTGCTTTTCGAGTCGTGAGATCTCGGACAATCTGTAGCAAAACCGAATGGGTTTCCTTTAGATAGGACACTGACGAGTTATCGTGTCCGAGCGTCTCCATAGCCGCCGTGAAGGAAAATCTCTCCTCCGATCTCCACCGGTAAAGCCGAACGTGCCCTGCCAATAGTTGGTCTGTGGAGTCTCTATCCGCCATCCGAAATTGGTCTACATAACCACGGCTTGAGTCTGCATCAACCCACAAACCATTTCCGAGATACGCAGCAACGTGGACACCGGGGAGTGCCGCGCGCGGCCACTCTGGGCCTTCAAAAGCCGCCACGTCGCCCGCGGTCAGAACCGATTCATCAATCTGGTGCCGATTGCCGACTTCCTCGATCAGGCTGAGGTCATCGAATGTGTTCAGATAGAAATCGCTCGACGTGTGAAACTTTTCACTGTGCGCGTTCGAGATAAAGCCAGAGCAATTGAGCCCGTCGCCAGGTTCTGTGTCCCAGCTCTCCAACATCCTCAGCCGGGATCGGTAATTCACTGGAAAGGGACTATAGGCGCGGGCAAAAAATAAACAGCGTTCCACGTTTGGAATCAGAAAGGCCAGCGTGGCCGTTATCACTGTCAGCAGTGCGCCGATCTTGAGTTTCCTGGCTTGTTCGAGTGTCATGCTTCTCTCGGGGCACTGACCCTTTCAGCTGCGCCTTTCAAGTTGCCAACACAGACGTAAAAGCAGGTAGGCCGCCAAAGCCAGCCTGGTTACAAGTGGGCGAACACGGTGCCTGGCTTCATGCCCACTCTGTTCGGAAGTTCCGCCAGGCAGGGCGCTTAGCTCAATCCCGAGCCCCGCAAGGCCGGGCCCTCCAGGTCGCACTCGGCCTGGCGCAGGCGTCCTTGAGGTTACGACGGTAATTTCAGCCCCAAATCACCGTGGAAGAGAAATTCCACCCCAGTGGAAAACAACCCGCACTTTTCAGGACCCGCATACCTGGAACGGGAGGGCGGGGAACCAATTCTCAGCTGGCAGCCAGAAAACTGAGAACTGAGAACAGCCAACGGGGAACCGGTTTTGAAAACCTGTTTCCCGGAAATCTCAGCCATGTAGGGTGGGGGGAGGACGCCCGGCGTCACTTGCCGGTGAGCTTTCTCGCAACGGCGCGCACGATCGTGATGGGATGAGTCGCCAGGATGCCGATCTGCCCCAATAAACTCGGCGGCTCGTGGAACACACCGAGTTGTCTCAGCACCGTCCCCCGGTCATAGTAAATTTTCTCCCCGGCCAGACAGTCATCGCCGTCGAAAGTGTAGATGCCGCAAAGCGGAAACTCGACTCGCCGCCCGGTCGCCGGCAGCCCGCGCCACCCGCCAAGGTGCGATCCCCGAATCACGACCTCCACAACAATCGCGTCTTGTGCAACATGCCGGTGCTCTACTTCAATTTCCAGGTCAGGCAGTGCCTTCATCAACTGCTCATAAAACTGACGGACCCCGTCACGGCCGCTATAGTGCTCGCCCCACGGCTCATCATCGTACCGTGCAGCGGCACCGAAGGTCCCGAGAACACCTTCAAGGTCATGTTCGTTCTCGAGTCCGATGTGTTTCTCAACAATTGCGATCCTGGCCAACTGTCGCTCTTCCGGAATAGATGGGGTCGCCACAAGCAACTCCTGCCAAGTAGTGTTTAGACTTTCCTCTTCTGCTCTTCGCTGCGACTCTGCTGAAGTTCTCTGCGTCCTTTGCGGTTAAAGTCTTTTGCTCTTCCAGGAAAAGATCTTACCCGCAAAGACGCGATCTTAATAAAACACCTCCAGGTTTTGATACCCCTATACAGATTAGGCGGAGACGATTGTGCTAAGGTGTCCGGGCAGAAGCGCAGGCGGAAGGATGCGCTTGCAATTGAATTTCGTATGCAGACTTAGCGTTGGGAGGAAAAAGTTGGACCCGGAAAGTCGCCCTCAAAGCACGGATATATTGCAAAGCGCCGATCCCACGCTCGGTCTGAGCGAATTCGATCTCGACTATTACGGCTGGCGGGTGGTCCTGGCAGCGTGCTTCGGGGTGATGGCCGGGTTCGGATCTCTCTTTGTCTACACTTTCACGGTTTTTGTAAAGCCGCTGGGCGCGGAATTCGGGTGGAGTCGCGAAGCCGTCTCCAGCGGCTTCGCAATCGGCGCCGTGACTGTCGGTCTATGCTCTCCGCTCCTCGGCCGGTGGATCGACCGCTTTGGTCCTCGCCGCATCATTCTTCCCTGCATGACGGTGTTCGGTTGCGGCATTGCTTCGCTGGCACTGCTGCGCTCCGGAATATGGCAGTTTTACGTGACCTGCTTCGTGTTGGGCGTGGTCGGTAACGGCGCCGCTCATCTGGCTTATTCGCGATCCATTTCTACCTGGTTTCAGCAGCGTTTAGGGATGGCGTTGGCGTTCGTCATGGTGGGATCGGGCCTGGGCGCAATGATCCTGCCGGTGATGGCACAAACCATTGTCAGCCGGTCGGGCTGGAGAGCAGCCTACGCGGCACTCGGCGGCATCTCCCTGCTGCTCGGCCTGCCCCTGAGTTGGCGCTACATCCGTGAACGTGGCACGGTCCAGCCCCAGTCTGCTCCGGTCGTACATTCAGGGATGACCTGGCAGCAGGGCCTGCGCTCGTTTGCTTTCTGGATTATCGTCGCCGTCCTCTGCGTGAGCTCGATAAGTATGAATGGAGCCATCACTCAGATGTCTGCGATGCTTACGGATCGAGGAGTCACCGCGCGCGGCGCCGCGATATGCGCCTCCATTCTGGGTGGCTCAAGTTTGTTTGGCAGAGTTGGGGTGGGCTGGTTGCTGGACCGTTTTTTCGGGGCGCGAGTCGCCTTTGCAATAAGCCTGGCTACAGCGTCGGGCATCTTTCTTCTCGCTCGCGCCAATAGTTTTTCTGCCGGCGGCCTTGCGGCCGCCCTGATTGGCATCGGAGCCGGCGGCGAAGCGGCCATTACGCCTTACCTTCTGACTCGTTATTTCGGATTGCGCGCTTTTTCCACGCTTTACGGAGTTACCTGGACGTTCTACGCCGCCGCAGCAGCCGCCGGTCCGGTGGTTCTTGGGCGCGCGTTCGATTCGACGGGCTCCTATACCTCTGTGCTGGTCGTGCTCGCAACAGCACTGGCATTGGCAGCCGCATTGAACCTGTTCCTCCCCAGGTACTCAACCTCACAATAAAAATGTGGGCGCGAGCGTCCCGCTCGTGCGGAGGTGGCACAGGCACGGCAGCGGGATATCGAAAACCCGTTTTAGGGTTCGCTAGGCTAGCTCATCTTGAAAACGGGCTTAGGAGGCGAGCACACCGACTCAAACCAGCGGCTGATATATACCTGGGCATGAGCCTCGCCGCAGAAATGCCGGGCGGTATGGCTGTTGGCGGCCGTCAGATCCCACTTGATGACTTCAAGCCTCTGATCTCCACACTCAACTACAAACCAATGAACCGGATTCTCACTGACAATCCCGCAAATTTCGCATTTGAATTCCTTCAGATTTGACATGCGTTCTCCGTGACTGACCTCCGGGGGAAAGAGTTCAACTACTCGCTCAGCCTGGAAAAATGCATGTGGATCAGCTTCCAGTCCCCGCCTCGCCGGACCCACAGGCTGGTGGTTTCGAACCTGGGAAAGTCTTTACCTTCGCCGTATCTCTCGGTTTCGGTCAGTAGGGCGGCGTCGCCATAGAAGCGGAAGCGCTCGTTCGCGACCATCACGTTCACGCTGGTGGCGTTCGGAGGGCGGTGCCTCACATCGTCAATTTGCTTTGTCTTGGCGACCTCGCCGAATTCTCCGGTCAAGATAAAGTCCGCATCCTCGATCCGGTCGAGAGTTTTGACGTCCCCCACGTTATAAGCCTTCAGCACATCTACGTTAAGCTGGCGGATAGCTCGCTCATCGCCGGCGTGATTGCTCGACGCTCCCTGTCCATAAGCGAGTCCCACTCCAACCCAGAGAAGAAAAACAGTCGCAAGCTTCATAACACTCCCCGCCAAGCAAACTGAGAACCAACAACTGAAAACTGGTTCTTTTAAACGTAACAGCAGGAACCCGGAACCGACCTAGCCCTTCCCTTTCAGCACTTCAACCAGCCGGTCAAAATCCTCCAGCGTGGCATACTCGATCACGATCTTCCCTCTTCCCTTGCGGTCGCGAATGCGCACCCGCATCCCCAGGGCGCGCTCCATCTCGGTTTGCGCCGCTCTCACGTTGGGATCCACCCACCGCGCCCGGTGCTGCTCCTCCCCCGGTTGCTTCTGCAGGGGAACATTGGTGTTAAAGCAAAGATCTTCCAGTTGTTCGACGGATAGGTGCTTGCGCACAGCTTCGTCAGCAACCTTCGGAATCTGGGTTGGGTCCAGCAGGGTCAGCAGGACGCGGGCTTCGCTGAATCCCAGGCGCCCTTCCTGCAGATATTGCATCACCGTTCCCGGCAGCTTCAGCAGGCGCATGTAATTGGAGACAGACTCGCGGGAAACTCCGACCCGCTGTCCAATCTGCTCCTGTGTTAATCCAAAATCGCGGCTCAATTTGGCGAACGCTGCCGCCTGCTCCATGCAGTTCAGATCCTGACGCTGCAGGTTTTCGACGACAGTCATCTCCGCCGCCTGCTGGTCCGAAACCTTGCGGACGATCGCGGGAATCGTCGTCTTCCCGGCCAGCTTTGACGCCCGGCAACGCCGCTCGCCCAGAATGAGAAGGTATTTGCCCTCCGTCGCCGGACGTACCACGACCGGCTGCACCACACCGTTCGCCCTGATCGATTCAGCCAACTCTTCCAGCGCGTCTTTGTCGAAGTGATAGCGCGTCTGGTACGGATTGTGTTCGATCTGCTCCAGCGATATCTGGACCACAGCCTGACCGCCGGCCGCCTGCGCAAAAACCTCGGGTAAAACAGCGGAGTGGGAATTCGTGTCGGCTGTCGCCGGTCCGGATGCCGCCGGGCCCCCCGTCACAACTCTCGGGCCGCTGGGAAGGAGCGATTCCAAACCGCGCCCCAGCGCCTTCCTCTTTTCGGGAGCCGACTTCTCAACTTCAGTTGCCGCTTTTTCCGCTGCTGTCGTCATTGATCCATCCGTGTCCATGTGGCGCGGGCGCCCTCGCCCGCGGCTGTGTCAGTCATTTCGTCCGCCCGGATCCGCCGGCAGCGCAAAACCAGCATCACCAGAAGAAACACCAGGCATACGCCGGCGACCATCCACGCATCCCTTAAATACAGCCCTGGGGTCGTAGTCTGGTAGGGCTTCACAAATCGAACAAACCATACCAGCCCCACACCCAGCAGAAGCAGGACAAACGAAGACCGCACAATGGCGGCGATCGAGGTGGCGGAAGAATGCCCGCCCGTTCCCGCCTTTGCTCTTTCCTGCGTTGTCGCTCCCCGGGACTGGTCACGTCATTCCCGCTTCGTCCCTGAAACCAAGCCTGTTTCAGCCAGGCCCCGGACCGCTACATCGACATCCATCGATCTAACACATAGATAACTGTCAATATACTAGGCGGTCTTGTCCATTTCTTCCGACGCTGGCGCCGCCGGCAGATGATGCGCGATGATCTCCTTGGCCAGCCTTATATAACTCTCCGCGCCCTTCGAGCGCGGGTCATAAAGCAGCGCAGGCCGCCCGTGGCTGGGCGCCTCCGCCAACCTGATGTTCCGCGGAATGGTCGTCGCGCACAGCTTGTCTCCGAAGAACCTCTTCAACTCTGACATCACCTGCTGAGCCAGGTTGGTGCGCTCATCCAGCATGGTGAGCACAACCCCCTCAATCTCCAGTTCGGGATTGAAGCTGGCCCGTATCCGCTCCACTGTGTCCAACAGCTCGCTGATACCTTCCAGGGCAAAATACTCAGCCTGCATAGGAATCAGAACCGCATCAGCTGCCACCAATGCATTCAGGGTCAGAAGGTCGAGTGCGGGAGGGCAGTCAAGGACGATGAACTGGAAGCGATCCCGCAGAACCGAGAGCGCATCCCGCAGGCGGAATTCGCGACGCTCGGCATCGACCAGTTCCAGGTTCGCGCCAATCATGTTCTTGTGTGCCGGCACGATCCAGAGTTGTTCGATCTCGGTTGGCAGCACGGCTTGCTCAAGCGAGGCTGCGGCCATCAGAAGATGGTAGGTATTGATCCGATCTGGATCTTTCACCAGCCCCAGGCCACTGGTTGCATTCGACTGCGGATCACAATCCACGAGCAGCGTGTTGACTTCCGCCGCCGCAAACGACGAGGCCAGATTGATGGCAGTCGTGGTCTTGCCCACGCCACCCTTCTGGTTGGCAACTGCTATAACACGTCCCATTTTAGGTTGTAGAGAACCGAGAGTATTTTCACAATAGAGCGAAATGATGTGCGATGGCAATGACGTATTTTGGTGCAGAAGCCATCAGCGACGATTTCGCTGAAATAAATAACTTTAGGGTAGCGACCCACCCCGGTTTCCCACAGACGACGGGAGTTCCACGGGAACATAACCGCGGATCGGCCCTTCAAAAGGCCCGGTAGTCTGCAGCGGATGTTCCACATGGAACACTTCGCGGATTTGCGAGCGTTGGATCGCGCAGCGGTGTAAGGACGCGGAGCTATGTTCCACGTGGAACTCTTCGCGCGAGACGAACACAGCCGCCTTTCAGGTTGCCCCGTTCCCGGAGGAGTCATCCCAAATTATCGAGCTGGAGGCGCGATCAGGAATGTTCCACGTGGAACACTATCACCGTACGTACCTGGATGATGCGCTTCCCCGGCGCCTCGCGAAGTGTTCCACGTGGAACATCGAATCAGTTCTCCCGGAAGGTCCTGAACTCCTCATCCACTGAGCAATCACAATTCTGTAGGTGTTATCCCACTTTTAGCTGATATTTGCTAGTATCTCCTCCCCGAGCAGTGGATATCTAAGATGAGCTACCACTTTTTACTATCATGGTTCTGGCAGGTGCTCACAACGGTTCAGGCATCATCAGGGTTACTGCACCTCGCTCATTCGTCCGCTTTGCCCACTTCATTGGCAGAATTCGCCTTAATCGATCATTAGGGTGGTCCTAAAACAAAGTTTAGCCCCGTTGTGTTCCACAATCCGGCCGAGTATCTAGTCTGATTCGTTGGCTCCGAGGAGCAGGAACCGACTTGATGACCGGGGTAGTCTGATCGGTTGATCCCATCTCAGGGATGGAAGCAGGTCCTGAGCGCGGTCGAGCTGCCCCTGGCCGATGAGGATTGCCAGGCGACCGGATGGTCTTAACAGACCTGCAGCGGCCGGGAGGATGGTGTCGAAATGTTCAACGGCTCTCAGGGTCACGACATTCCTGGGCTTTGCTGGGCGGGTGGCGGAAATCTGGCTCGAGTTTTGCCGATTCTGCAAATCAGCGACGCGTGGCTGGTTTTGGAAATCGGCAAAGCGTCCGGCAAATACATCGACGTCTATCAATGTAAGAGTTCGAACCACTTCGCGCAGAAATGTGGCTTTTTTCTGGTTGGACTCTATCAGCGTCAAATGGATGGCTGGAGCCCAGATCTTGATGGGCAGGCCGGGGAAACCGGCGCCCGAACCCACGTCGATGACCTGGAGGTTGTTCTTCGATTCTTCTGTAACGTCCGGCGGCGGAGCGGGGAACAGATGTTGCGCGGTGAAAAGCGATTCCCCAAAATGACGGGTCACGATCTCTTCCGGGTTCCGGACGGAGGTGAGATTCACCCGCGAATTCCAGCGCAGCAGTAGATCGATGTATGTCGATATATCCTGAAGTTGCCCTGGCAGCAAAATCGAGGGCTCGCGGCTTTCTGGGCCGGAGACCAGAAATGGTTGCAGCAATTCGGTGATGCGCTCGGGATGCATCCGGGTTTGGATGGTCGATTGTCGATTGTAGATTGATGATTGATGATTTGCGATTGCCGTGCGGCCCTCCTCATGATGGGTCATCCTGAGCTTGCGAAAGATCCAGGGCACAGCGGGTATGGACCCTCACGAAAATTGTGGCTGTGCGCTCCTGATTCCTTCGACTTCGCTCAGGGCAGGCTCTTCAGGACTGAAGTCCCTCAGGATGACTGCCATTTTTGGCTATTTATTTCAAAAACCGACCACTACCCGGCGCCAGGCGTGAATTGACTTCCCGCCTGCAACCGGGTAAATTGCTTCAACCTTATCAGTTCTGCTCTTTCACAATTCTTTGGTTCGCGCATTTCTCGTTGACCTGACGAGAAGGGAAGCGGGTGAAAATCCCGCGCTGCCGCGCAACTGTAAGCGAGGAAATCGCAACCGGTCACTGGGTAAAACCCGGGAAGGCCGCTTGCATTCGTCGGGCGTTCCACCGTCCTTACTCGCGAGCCAGGAGACCGGCGTGAACCGTCAACACTAAACCCCTTTCGCGTGTCAAAGGAGGAGTGCATGCGGTTTCTTCGAATTCTGGCTGGCTTGGTTATTCTGGAAACGATCCTGGCGGCTGCTTCAGAGGCAGAAATTAAAATAAAAGTTGTAGACTCTCAATCGGCCGCAGTCGCACGCGCGCGGGTTGAGTTTTATGTAAAAGACACAACCACCCCTCTGGCTGTTGAATCGACGTCGCCGGAAGGGTTGGCAACCTTTCATTCAACGGCTTCGGCTGCTTACTGGGTGCGGGTGCTGGCGCCCGGATTTGCCGAGCAGACATCCGACATTCCGTCTTCGACAGATGAACCTGTTCTGCTCGAGTTGCGCATAGCGCCGGGGTCACAAACAGTAGTGGTTACGGCAACGCGAAGCCCGGTTCCCAGTGACTCCGCCAACGCCAGTGTAGCCTCACTCAGCGCCGCCCAAATCACAGTGATGCAGCCAGTGACGGCTAGCGAGGCTCTTCGCTTTCTCCCCGGCGCCATCATTGACACACAAGGCCGCCGTGGAGGCCTGGCCTCGCTCTTCGTGCGAGGCGGCGATTCGCGTTACAACAAAGTCATCGTCGACGGCGTTCCCATCGATGAACCCGGTGGCACTTTTGATTTCGGCGTTCTCCCATTGGCCGAAACCGAACGACTGGAGTTCGTGCGGGGCGCGCAAAGCACACTCTACGGCTCGGATGCCATGACCAGCGTGGTGCAGACATGGACCCGCGCCGGAAGCACGACCGTCCCCGAGCTGCGCTTCGGCGCCGACGGCGGGAACCTGGACACGGCACATGGATATCTGTCTCTGGCGGGCGCGCGCGGGCGTTTCGATTACAACATTTTCGGCGACCAGTTCAACACCAATGGGCAGGGAATCAACGACGAATATTCGAACTCGCTGCAGGGCGCGAATCTCGGAGTCAGTCTCAGCGATGCAGTGTCCCTGCGAGTGCGCGTGCGCCATTCCAACGCCTTTACCGGAGTGCAGGGCGAGTGGAATTTTAACGGCGCCGCACTCATGCCCCAGGACTCTGACCAGTGGCAAAGACAGAATAACCTGCTCGGATCGGTGGAACTCACCATCGCCGGGCCATCGCGCTGGCAGCATCACCTCACCGGATACGAGTACAGCCATCAACGCACGAATGTCGATACGGTAGACGATCCCGGCCGTCTGTTTGATACTCCATTCCACTCCATTGCTGACATCAGCCGCGCAGGCTTCGAATATCAGGGCGATTACGTGGAACGCAGTTGGGCACACACAACGGTGGGCTACGAATTTGAGGACGAGAACGGGTTCGTTGGCGATTTGAACTTCGGCATACTCCATGGTCTGCGCCTCAATCACGCCGTGTATGCGCAACAGATGTTAAGTTTTGGCCGATTGGCGCTGGTGGCGGGCGCCCGCTTTGTTCACAATGAAACTTTCGGCAACAAGGGCGTTCCTCGTGTCGCGTTGAGCTTCCTGGCACTGAAGGGTGGAGAACTCTTCTCCGGCACGCGTTTGCGCTTCTCCTACGCCAACGGAATCAAGGAGGCGCGATTCGATGAATCGTTCGCCAGCGGCCCGACGATTGTTCCCAATCCCAATTTAAAAGCGGAAGAAAATCGCTCCTTCGAAGCAGGTTTTGAACAGTCCCTGCTGGGAGGCAAGTACTCGCTCACCGGTCTCTACTACAACAACTTGTTCCGCAACCAGATCGATTTTGCCATCCTCGACTTCACAACTTTCACCGGACAATACGAGAACATCGACAAGTCAATCGCGCACGGAGCGGAAATCGAGCTTCACGGTCGACCCTTTTCCCGGGTCTCGATCGACGGCGCCTACAACTACACCTCCACGCAAATTCTCGAACAGCCGTTCGCCTTCGACAATCTCCATCAACCCGGCCAGCCCCTATTGAGGCGGCCGAAACATTCCGGAAGCCTGCTGCTGACCTATTTGGCAAGACGATGGGGAGCCAACCTGGGCGGAAGTTTTGTGGGCCGGCGCCCGGATTCCGACTTTCTGGGATTCAATATCGATCATGCGGCCGGATATGCACGCGTCGATTTCGGCGGCTGGTATGCGGTAACGAAGCGAATCACGGGTTACGTAAACGTGGAGAATGCTTTGGATAAGCAATACCAGGAGGTGGTGGGCTATCCCGCTCTGGGGATAAATTTTCGAGCAGGGGTGAGATTCAGAATCGGGGGAGAGTGATGGAACCGTGTGGGGCGGGCGACCTCGCCGCTTTTGAAGTTGTGTTTTGTGGGCCGATGGCATCTCTAACGATGATCCGAGGCGATTGCAAATCGGATCCAGCCAGGACTTCGGGAGCAAGCAGGTCCCCGTTCGACTCTCCTCGTTGCCACTCGGAGTTCGCTTAGGGCAGGCTCTCCACTGCGCTTGCTTCGCTTCGCTCCGGTTGGGACAACAATATTGTTATTATCCGGATGAGCAACATCCGGGCTGACGTTTACCGGTGGCGTGAGGTGACCCGCCGGGGAGGGCGCGCCGCCACCGGGGTTGACGTCTCTTCGGCAGGAGAGTCGTAGTCTGTGTCCTCATCGCCGGGAACTGCCAGCGGCAGAGGGGCGGAGGAGGTCGATCCCTGATACTTGCTGCGCGCGGCCATTAATTTTCCCAACTCCACACTGCCAAGTGGCTGCTGCCTGCCAAGCAAATGGGTGACCAGAGCAATCTGGGCGAAATGTTCGACCGTCTCCATCTTCATATATGCGGAGTGTAGATCAACGCCGTAGGCCACCACTCCATGATTCGACATCAGGATGGCGTCGTATTGCGGAATCAGCGGTTCGAGTCCGCGGGTAAGTTCGGGCGTGCCGGGAGTGCCGTACTTCGCCAGGGGAATCGACCCAAGTCCGATGACGACTTCACACACCAGGGGCTGGTTCAGGGGCAGGCCTGCAGCGGCGAAGCCGGTGGCAGTGGGAGGATGGGCATGCACCACGCCACGCACGTCGGGTCGCATTTTGTAGATGAGAAGGTGCATCGCGATCTCGCTGGAGACGCTTCTGCGCCCCGAAACATGACGGCCATCCATGTCCACGATGACCAGGTCCGAAGGCTTCATCATGCCTTTGCACATGGCGGTTGGGGTGGCAAGAATGTGGCGGTCGTCCAGCCGCACCGAAAGATTGCCATCCATCGCGGCCACGTAGCCGCGCTGGTGCAGAGCTCCTCCAAAAAGGATAATTTCTCGACGATGTTGGCGTTCACCTGGCATGGTCTAAGAGGGTGGGAACGGCAGCCCCGGCTCAATGCCGCGTATGGTAACCCAGCCAGTTGGCGGTTACAAACGCTTTTACACAGTATTACATTTTTGATTGCCGAGATCGGAACCGCCTCCATGCCCGCGGGTGAAGGAAAATCCTATAATCACCTGCGTGCTGGTCTCGGACTTTGAATACCTGCTTCCCGAGGAACTCATCGCCCAGGAGCCGCTTGCGGACCGGGCGGCTTCGCGGCTTCTTCATTTGAATCGCAGCACAACAGAATTGGATGACCGCCAATTCCACGACTTCCCTGAGTTACTAAAGCCAGACGACCTTGTCGTATTCAACAATACCCGGGTATTTCCGGCACGACTTTACGGCCACAGGGGCGGCGCCAACGCACAACCGGTCAGTCCCGCGAATCCGGCGTCGCGCGACTATTTGCGCGGGACCATCGAAGTTCTGCTTGCCCGTCAGCTTTCTGTGGAGCCCAACGAATGGGAGTGTCTGGTACGTCCGGGCCGAAAGATTGGCGTCGGAGAGCAGCTATTTTTTGGCGAGGTATCTGGCGTGGGCCGCGCAGAGCTACAAGCGGAAGTAATCGCCCGAGGCAGTTTCGGAGAACGGCGCATACGATTCCTTCCTGTTGTGGATTTCTTTTCTGAGGTGGAGCGCATCGGCCATGTCCCGCTGCCTCCCTATATCGGCCGTGAAGATCGACCTGCAGATCGCGGGCGTTATCAAACCGTTTACGCTCGCCAAACAGGTTCGGTAGCTGCCCCGACCGCGGGTTTGCATTTCACTCCAGAGATTCTGGCTCGCATCAAAGCTCGCGGAATTGAAACCGCTGAGGTCACGTTGCACGTCGGTCTGGGGACATTCCAGCCAGTACGAGAAGAACGGGTGGAAGACCACAAGCTGCACCGGGAGAGCTTCTCCCTATCCACCGAAGCCGCGACCGCGATCAATCGGGCGCAGGACGCGGGGCGGCGCATTGTCGCAGTCGGCACAACCACGGTCAGGACTCTGGAATATTCGGCGGCAGCATCGGCTGACGGAAGGCCGCAGGCAGGAAGCGGCGAGGCCGATATCTTTATTTATTCAGGCTTCGAATTCCAGGTGGTAGGAGCGTTACTGACAAATTTCCATCTGCCACAATCGACGTTGTTGATGCTGGTGTGCGCCTTCGCGGGCAAAGAAAAAGTGCTCGAAGCCTACCGCCACGCTGTGTGTGAGCGATACCGGTTTTTTTCCTATGGCGATTGCATGTTTGTGGAGTAGACAATTCCGGGGCTGGACTCCGCAGGTGCGGAGTAAAGGCACCTCAGGGGCGAAATCCCAATTGCAGGGCCAGGGCCATGCTTCACCCAAGACTGGGATCTCTGAGCATTCCGGGCTTTCCAAACAGCGATATACTGGCCTTACCGGGAGTGGAATTATGAATACCCAAGCTGTCTCGAAGCCGGTTCCTATCCGGGATTTTGTCGCTGAGCTGCAGAAATTTCCCGAGCCGGCTTTTAACCGCATCGATCAGATCGTCCGCTTCCTGCAACACACGCCGGTTGTTCCTGAAACCCTCACTCCCTATCTGACCTGGGACAAACAGCACTACACCCGCAATCTGATCGACAAGACTCCCTTGTATGAACTGGTAGCCATCTGCTGGGAGATCGGCCAATCGAGTTCCGTGCACAACCATCGCGAACAGAATTGCTGGATGGCCGCGCCCATGGGCAAGCTGCGGGTGGAAAATTTCCATGTCGTCGCCCAGAACGTCGACGAAGGCACGTGCACGCTGGAAACCGCGGACACAGTCGAAATGAATCCACGCCAGCCGTGCGCGGTCGATCCGCTGGAGCCGGTTCACCGAGTCTACAATCCGCGCGAGTTCAATCAACGGGCAGTAAGCCTGCACGTGTACTCCCGCCCCTTCGACACCTGCGTGGTCTACTCGCAGGAACAGGGCACCTGCGGCGTGATCAAACTGCATTACCAGACTGAGTATGGGAAGCCTTCGAAGAATTAGCTGGTCAGTTTTCAGCTGTCAGCCTTCGGCTATCAGCTCTCAGCGACATAGGCCATCCTTCTCAGGCGAGGCGTCATGCTGAGCCGGCGAAGCATCAGGTGCGGAGCGGATGTGCAGATTGGCGGCAATTGTGCGATGCGCGCAAGATCCCTTCGACGTCGCTCAGGGCAGGTTCTTCCGGACTAAAGTCCGTCAGGATGACTCCATTGCGGGGATTTATTTTAAAATCAGGCTACCTTCGGGGTGATGGCTGAGAGCTGACGGCCAAGAGCTGACCCCTGACAGCTTCTTCCTTCCTGCTAAACTTAATCGTTGCCTGCGAAAGAGAAACCGTCGATTGCAGTTGATGAGCATGCGCCGAGTGCTCCCGGGCCATCCTCTGTCCCCTCGAACTCTCCCCGTCTGACGGCGAGCGACGGGCGCCGCATTTTTTTGATGGACACGATGTCCTTCATCTTCCGCGCCTATCACGCCATGGCGCGGCAGCGGGGCATGTCCACCAAGACCGGGCTGCCGACAGCGGCCACTTACGTTTTCGTGAACATGCTACGCAAACTGCGTGAGGATTTTTCTCCTGAATACCTGGCTGCGGTGTTCGATGTCGCCGCCCCCACCTTTCGCGATCAGGAGGCGGAAGCCATCACCAGGGTGCGCAAGTTCGACATCAAGACACAGACGTTTCAGGAAATCGAGTATCACGGTTACAAGGCCAACCGCAGCGAAATGCCTGCGGAGCTGGTGCAGCAACTGCCGTACATTCGGCGCTCTCTCGAGGCGTATCGCATCCCTATCCTGGAACTGGCTGGATACGAAGCCGACGACGTCATCGGCACGCTGGCTCGGCAAGCGGCGGCGCAAAAATATCTGGTGTACGTGGTTTCGAGCGACAAAGATATGCTGCAGCTGGTCAACGACCGCGTGCTGGTGCTGAATCCTCCAAAGGATAATCTGATCTGCGACTCGCAGAAAGTTGAGGGAATTCTCGGTGTTCCACCCGAGCGCGTGGTCGATGTGATGGCGCTGCGCGGCGATTCCATCGACAACATTCCCGGCGCGCCGGGTATCGGCGACAAAGGTTCGGTGGAGTTGATCAAGCGCTTCGGCACCGTGGAACAGGCGCTGGACCGTGCCGCTGAGGTGGAGAAGAAATCCTACCGCGAATCGCTGCTGAACAATCGCGACAACGTTTTGTTCAGCAAGAGAATGGTGACGATCGACTGCAACGTTCCGGTCGAACTCGATTTGAACGGAATGCGCGCCGGAGCTCCCGACGTCGAAGCGCTGCGCGCTTTATTCACTGAACTGGAATTTACTTCCCTGCTGAAAGAACTGCTGCCGGTGGTTGAGGTCACCGGAACGCATTACGCGGACGCGAAGTCAGCGTCCGATGTGGAAGCAGCGTTGAAAACGGTTACAGCGGGTAACGCCCTCGCCGTGGCCATCGAAGCGGAAACCCCGGTGGAGGTGGACGATCAGGAACAGGAAGCCGACGAACCGCAGGAAAGTATGCTGCCGCTTACCGCAGCGCCCGTCCAAGCGCCGCCCGCACAGACGGTCGCGATCTCGGCCGCCGGCGGCACTGCTCTGACCGTTTCCTTACAGATTGGAGAAGCAGCCGCGCGGTTGAACGATGCGCTGGAGAGTGAAAGTGTCGCGAAGTCTGTCCACGATTACAAGGCGGCGATTCATGCTTTCGCGCCGCAGGGGATCACTCTGCGCGGCGTGGTGCATGACCCCATGCTGTACTCCTACCTGCTCGATCCAACTTACTCTTCGCACCGCCTGCCGGAAGTGGCGCTGCGCCGCTTCAATATGAAGCTGAGCGGCACGCTGGCGGAATCGGCTGACGTCACTGGACGATTTGCCACTGCCCTGCGTCAGGAAGTCGAAGAGTTCAAGCTGCTGAAGGTGTACGAAGAAATTGATTTGCCCCTGGTGTCGGTCCTCGCTGGAATGGAGCAGGCTGGCGTCAAGATTGATCGCGAAGTTCTGGGAGAAATGTCGTCGCGCCTGGAACGCGAAGTCGAGGCCAAGGCACGCGAAATTTACCAGCTCTCGGGATTCGAGTTCAATATCAATTCACCCAAGCAATTGGGCGACGTGCTCTTCAACAGGATGAATTTGCCCAGGCCGGTGAAGTATGGCAAGGGGAAGACCATATCCACAGCAGTCGACGTTCTGGAAGGACTGGCTGAGACTCACGATGTTGCCCGCAAGGTATTGGAATACCGCCAGCTTTCAAAACTCAAATCGACTTACGTGGACGCTCTGCCCGCGTTGCTGAACCCCGCCACTGGCCGGCTGCATACAACCTTCGGCCAGACCGGGACTGCGACGGGAAGGCTGTCGTCAGCCAACCCCAATCTGCAGAACATTCCTATCCGCACCGAACTGGGCCGCGAAATTCGCGCCGCGTTCACGGTTGAACCGGGCCACGTGCTGCTGGCAGCTGACTATTCGCAGATCGAACTGCGCTTGCTGGCTCACTTCTCGAAAGATCCGCTACTGGTCGAAGCCTACCGCCGCGGTGACGACATCCACACTCTTACTGCCTCGCAGGTCTTCGGCGTGCCGCCGCTGATGGTCACTGCCGACCATCGACGCCAGGCGAAGGTGGTGAACTTTGGGATTGTCTACGGGCTCTCGGCTTTCGGATTGTCCCAAAACCTTGGGATCGAGCCGTCAGAAGCGAAACAGTTCATCAGCGCGTACTTCGAGAAATACAAAGGCGTGCGGGCCTTCATTGACCAAACTTTGGAAGAGACGAGGCGCGAACAAAAAGTCAGGACATTGTTCGGCCGGGTGCGTCCCATCCCCGACATCAACAGCAAGAACATCAACCTGCGCGGCTTTGCCGAACGCACTGCTGTTAACACGCCGCTGCAGGGCACGGCTGCCGACCTGATCAAGATTGCGATGATTCGCATTGCCGCCGCTATTCGCGACCAAGGGCTGAAATCTCGTATGACCTTGCAGGTTCACGACGAACTGGTCTTCGAAGTTCCGGAACAGGAGCTTGATACGATGCGCACCCTGGTGCGCGATCAGATGGAGCAGGTTCATCCTCTGACAGTGCCGCTGCTGGTAGAAATCGGCGCCGGAAAAAACTGGCGCGATTTGGATTAAATGTAGGCGCGAGCGTCATCGCTCGTGCGGGATCGGCAGGGATGGCGCGGTGGTTCGGAGCTTGCTTGAGCGAAGGCGCAGTGACCCATCCAGGTCGAGCGGAGCTGGATATGCCTTTTCTGAATACGCTAATTTTGATTGCGCTCAAGACACCGCCGAGCTTCGCTCCGCATGGACGGGTCGGAGACCCCCGTCCCTACATGGCCGGTGGCGCTCCTGCACGAGCGGGACGCTCGCGCCTACACGCCCAGGGCTTGCTTGATTGCTCCTGCGATGCCCCGGGCCAGCGTTTTCATCTTTTCTTCCGACTCGGCTTCTACCATCACTCGCGCCAGGGCTTCGGTGCCTGAGTAACGCACCACCACCCGCCCGTTTCCATTCAGCTCCCGCTCCGCGGCGTCGATGGCTTTTTGAATCTCCGGAACTTTGGCAAACGGCACTTTCTCGTGCACACGCACATTTTGAATGGTCTGGGGAAAAACTTTCAGATCGCTCACCAGATCGGCAAGTGGCTTTCCGGTTCGCGCCATGGTTTCCATCACCCGCAGAGCGGTTAACAAACCATCACCGGTGGTGGCTTCGCCGTCGCGGAAAATAATGTGGCCGGATTGTTCGCCACCCAGAGCCGCTCCGCTCTTCTGCATCTCTTCCAGCACGTACTTATCGCCAACGTTGGCACGTAACATGCGAATGCCGGAATTGCGCAGCGCGATCTCGAGGCCCATATTCGACATGGTAGTCGCGACAACCGTTTCGCCCGGCAAGGTCCCCTGTGACTTCATGTAGCGCGCAGCCATAAGAATGACCGCATCGCCATTCACCACCCGGCCGCTGGCGTCGCAGAAAAGAGCGCGGTCCGCGTCGCCATCGAAAGTCACGCCCAGATCGAACTGCCCCGACTTCGCAGCCATGGTTTCAGCCAGCGTTTCAGGGTGCAGCGCGCCGCAATTTTCGTTGATATTCCTGCCATCCGGAGCGGAGCTGAGGAAAGTAGTATCAATGCCGCACAGGCCGAACAACTCCGGGGCTTCGGCCGTGGCAGCACCGTTCGCGCAATCCACCACGACACGCAACCGGCTCAAATCGGTGCTGATGTTGGTGGCGAGCCATTTGATGTAGGCGTGGCGCAGATCGGCCTGTCCGGGAAGACTCGGGCTGGCCGGGAACGAAGAGTCCACATGCGGCTCAGGGTTCTGCAGCAAGGCGAAGATCTCCTGCTCGATAGCAACCTCGTGCGCGTCGGGCAGTTTGTAGCCATCGCCGGAAAAAACCTTTATACCGTTGTCGGTCCAGGGATTGTGGGACGCCGAAATGACCACGCCGGCAGCGTATTTGCGCGATCGTGCCAGATAAGCCACTCCTGGGGTCGTAATCACGCCGGCGCTGTGAACTGCAATGCCGCTCGCGGCCAGCCCCTGGGAAACACGGTTCGCGATCCATGCGCTGGACTCCCGCGTGTCCTGCCCGATCACCGCCCGGGCCGGGGCGCCGCTGCGTTTCAGATCGTGACCCAGGGCGCGCCCGATCATGTAGGTGCTGTCCTGAGTCAGGGGAAATTCGCCGGCGACGCCGCGAATCCCATCAGTTCCGAAGAGCTGTCGAGTCTGGTTAGTCATGCTGAATACGTCATTCTTTGGATTGTCCTGCCTAGTGTACTGTCCCGACAATTAATGCAATATCGAAATACGCGGCGCAGCAGAGAAGACTGTTGAAACAGCAGGTCCCTCCACTTCGCTTCGCTCCGGTCGGGATGACACTGTTCGTTTGGATGAATTCGGGACTCGCCGCTGGGGCGTCACGCCTGAATTACCACGCTGCGATCAGTGATTCAGCGTGGGCCCGTGCCGGTACCAGGCTTCTCCATAATAACCGTCACCCGAACCGGGTTGGAGTTCATTACCTGCACCAGGGGATCAGAAACGTAAGCATGCCGCACAAATGTAGCCCGGTCTAAGGTGCCGCTCGCATCCACCGAGTCGGTGATCGCGGCCTCGACCGCCTCCACCCGTTTCTGCGGCCCACTGACGGTCACGCTGGAGGGTTCGGAGATGATGCGCTCGATGATATATCCGGGAGCAAAACTGCCCACCACTCGCGGATGTACCGGAACCTGGCGGGTCAGCCGGGCGTCGAAGGTGAGGTGGAACTGGCTGGGAATTATCTGCACGACCTCCAGTTCGCCCGGGTGATGTATCTGGTCGGTGGTCAGATCAAACGTTCGTTCTCCGGGCTTGATGGCGCTGAGTTCGATGTCAGCGGAAACATCGGAGGTTTGCAGACGGCGCACCACCCGCTGCGGCCCGCGGACTCGAATCTGGGCGCGCGGAATATTCTCCGAGCTGATTTCCAGGTTCTCCGGAATATTGTGGAATTCAATGGGCACGTCGACCGCGACCTCAGCCACCGGATCGCGCGCCACGGCCAGCCACAGGGCCACAGCCAGCGCCAGTGAAAGCAGCTTCAGGCCGAAATTGTGCAGCACGTGCCGATGGAAGAAATCTTTCATGATCGAACCTTGATCGAACTACGCAATCTGTTGGCCCAGCCGGTACTACTAAACCGGCTGCTGAGATTTCGGATGCGTTGTAGAGACGTAGCTTGCTGCGTCTCTTTTTTCTTTCGACTCTTTCGAAGCCGGCAGGACATTGCAAGCAACGTCCCTCCCAAAATGGATCCCGCTCCCCAGGTTGTCTCTAACGATCGTCGTCCGGGGTCAGGCGCGAATCCGCTGTCCGCGGGGAGGAGACGCGCTCGTCGTTTTCCTCCGCCGCCAGTTCGTCGTTGTCATTTGCAATCGGCGTGGGCAGTGTAGACGGAGGCACATAACGACGTAACAATACCCCGATTCGTTCGCGGAGCTGTTCCACCGTGACATCGCGCTCGATCTTCCCTCCGACTGCGAGGCTGATGGCTCCCGTCTCCTCGGAAACAATCACTGCGATCGCGTCCGTCTCCTCGGTCACGCCAATGCCGGCGCGGTGCCGGGTACCAAGCTGAGTCGAGAGCACGGGATTCATCGAAAGCGGGAGGAAGCAGGCGGCCGCAGCCACCCGGTCCTTCTGAACGATCACAGCGCCGTCATGCAACGGAGCACTGGGACGGAAAATAGTAGCCAGCAGGTCATAGGAAAGCCGAGCGTCGAGCGGAACCCCGCTCTCGATGTAAGTGCGCAACCCGATTTCCCGTTCGATCACCATCAGCGCGCCTGTCTGGTTCTGGGAAAACAGGTTCGCCGCCAGAACGATGTCGTCGTAAACGTCGGCGTCGGCACCCGCCCCCCGGCTAAGCAGGAGCCTGCGACCCAGCCGCGCCAGCGCTTGCCGGATCTCCGCCGAGAAAATCACAATTAACGCAAATACCGTGTAAGGCAGCAGAGCGCTCAGCAGCCAGTTGAGGGTTGCCAGTTCTCCAACGCTCGAAAAATACAAGGCGAGCGCCAGCACCGCCACGCCTACCAGCATGTACGCGGCGCGCGTGCCTTTGATAAGCGCCAACAGCTCGTAAATGATGATGGCGACCAGCAGGATATCGATGACTGCAATCATCGACATATGCGGCCACGGCGCGGAAAACGGCCTCAAGGCGGCTCCCTTCAAAAGTCAATCGTCCAAACGGGAGAACTTAAGGTCAATTGTAATGCAGGGCTGTGTTATCTCAACATCAATGGAATGAAGTCTTTGTAAAGATTTGCAAGAAGGTGTGGGGAGGGGCAAGGACTGTGTGGGGAAGGCATACCGTGTAGGGACGGGTCTCTGACCCGTCCAGGTCGAGCGCGAGCTCGACGGAGCCCCTTCTGTCTTCTGTCTTCCAACCATGAAATTTATATCCGGGTAACCCGCTGTCGAGCTTCGCTCGACCGGACGGATCAGAGACCCGTCCCCACACAGTTCGTGCCACAAAAAGGCGGCGGACGAGAGTGTCCGCCCTACACGCGCTTCTTGACCGTGGCCGTCAAGCTCCCCTTCGCCAGCCGTGCGGAAATCTCGTCCCCCACCTTTACCTGCGCGGAATCTTTTAAGAGTGCACCCGAAGAATCGAATACCAGCGCATATCCGCGGTCAAGAATGGCCAGCGGAGAAAGCGCTTCCAGCTGCCCGGCCAGTTGGTCAATCCTTCCTTTGCGCTGCAACAGCACGGTTCGAGCCGCCGCCGCCAGCCCGGCGACACGCGAATCGAGTTCCTTGCGGATTCCTCCCAGCATGCGCCGGACATCGTAGTGACGCACTGCTGCTGCGGCCAGCTCCAGGCGGCGATGCTGCTTCTCCAGAATCTGCCGCTCGGCCCGGTCAACACGGTTTTTCAGGTCATCCAGCTTCTGCTGCCGCCGGTTGATGGCGTCGGTCATGCGTCCAAATGCGCCGTGCTGCGCCAGCTCGGTAAGTGCCTGCCGGCCCATCAAAATTCGGTAGCGCATGGCCCGAGCCAGGCGCTGACGAAGCCCTTCCGCCTGCTCTTCCACCTCCTGGCGGGATCGAATCACGAGCTCGGCAGCGGCGGAAGGGGTAGGAGCGCGTAAGTCGGCAACAAAATCAATGATGGTGAAGTCGGTCTCGTGCCCTACGGCGGAAATGACGGGAATCACCGAAGCCGCCACCACGCGCGCGAGTCCCTCGTGATTGAACGCCGCCAGATCCTCCGCCGAGCCGCCTCCGCGAGCCACGATGATCACGTCCACATTCTGGGCCTTGTTGAAGTAACGAACGCCTGCGCTCACTTCAGCGCTCGCGGCCTCGCCCTGAACCTGCGCCGGGAAAATCAGGACACTGGCGCTGTGATGACGCCGCCGCACAATATTCAGAATGTCGCGCAAGGCAGCAGCCTGCGGAGAAGTCACAACTCCGATCCGCCGCGGCAGCGATGGGATCGGCTTCTTGCGCGCCGGATCAAACAACCCTTCCGCTTCCAGTTTAGCCTTAAGCTGCTCGAACGCGACCAGCAGCGCGCCCGCTCCCTTGGGCTCAAGATACTCGGCAGAAATCTGCAACTCGCCTCGGTCTTCATAAATAGTGACTCGCCCGCGCAGCACTACCTGCATGCCATTTTCGGGACGAAAGCGCAGGAGCCGCGCCTTCGATCCGAACATAACCACGCGTATCTGCGAATTCTGGTCCTTCAGAGTGAAATAAAGGTGCCCGGAATCGTGCGCGCGGAAGTTCGATATCTCACCTTCCACCCACGCATCGCCATACTCACGTTCAATATGCGTGCGGACTGCGGCCACCAGATCGCGCACCGACCATATGCGGCGGTCCATCGGCTTGAAACTGAATCCGAGCTGGTCGGAAGAAGACATTGTTGGAAGTTTATCGTAAGGAGCCGTCAGCATTCAGCACTCACCATTCAGCCTGTCGAGGCCGGTGCCGTTTTCAGGTTAGAAGGCAAGACTCGGCAGGAAGGACGGGGCGGATCAGACATTTGAGAAGCGAGGACTCAGAAAGGCGACTCGGGTGGCGAGGACTTGGGAAGAGTACGACTTCAGTCGTGCTGCTAACTGTAAAGTCTTTGGCGCTTCAGCGCCGGCGGTTCGCTGTTCGCGCGGACTTGACAGCCGGTGAGGTCGGCCGGGAAGCCACCCCAGCGGCTGAAGCCGTCTGGATCTGTCTCAGTTTCGGCACGACTTAAGTCATGCTGTTCCCCACACCGAAAAACTCGAAAGGCAGATTATTGAATGCCGGAAGGTCGGGTCCTGAATGCAGGAGGCTGAATGCTGAGTGCTGAGTGCTGACAGTTATCTCCGCAGCCTTCCAATCAAGTACATCACCACCGACAGCACCACGCTGACCAGAATCGACGTGGCCAGTGGAAAATAAAATGTGCTGTTCTTGCCCCGATAAATAATGTCCCCGGGCAGCCGTCCCAGGGGAATGTTCGTTCTGCCGAGGAGAACGAGCGCCAGCCCGGCGACGATCGCCACCGCGCCCAGCAAGATCAGGAATCTACCTAAGTCCGTCATCGCCTGAATCCAATCCTCAGTCTAAATCAGCCAAAGACAATGCTAGAATCTCGCCCGATGAAACATCGCTGGCTTTTCCTTCCGCTATTGGCCTTCGCTGTCCCTGCCGCCGCGCAAGCGACTGCCCCGATTATCGAAATCACCGCTGAGCCCAGCCATCGGCAGTTGTTCGAAAACCAATACGCGCGGGCTTTCAAGATTGATCTGGCGCCCCATGCCGCCATGCTCCTGCACCACCACCGGCATGATTACATCTTCGTCGTCCTCAGCCCTTCGAGCATCGAGAACGACATCGTCGGACAGGCCCCCTTCCTGCGTAAGTTTCAGGAAGGCGAAACCGTGTTCGTCCCCGGCCCCTTCGCCCACGCCGCCAAGAACCTGCAGGACAAGCCATTCCAGGTAATCGCTGTCGAAATCATGAAGACCGATCCCGCGCAACTCTCACACAAATGGGATGAAGAACGCGGGCTGCACATTCTGAATGGCGGCACTCTGGACTTTCTCTTCGTTAAGGACGGTGTCCGCGCCGCCGACGTACAACTGAACCCCGGCGGCGTCGTGCCCAAGCATCATCACAACGGGCCACACGTAGTGGTCGCCATCACCGACCTCAACTTGCGCACCGACATCGAGGGCGGAGGCACGACCAATGTTCAACTCAAGGCCGGCGACGCCGTGTGGGTCAAGGGCGGCGTGACTCACACCGTGACCAACATCGGATCGCAGAACGCACGACTCATCACTGTGGAATTTCCGTAGTCGAGGGATCCGACTCTGCGTCAGTTTGAAGCAGGGTGTAACTCATCATTTGTCACAGCAAGGGCAGTCATACTGAGCGGACCTCTGCATTTCTGTCCCACTCTCGATACACGTCCGCAATACGATACACGTCCGAATGCATAGGCCCTTCGTCGGGAGCCCCTCGCGCAGCGAAGGACTCCGCTTCCTCAGGATGACAAGCGGTTGAAGGTTCTAAAATTTGAGCTGCCGCCACAAGTCGCTCGTGCGCCGTACCGGTTGTTGTATGATCCGTTCGTTTGACCGCCTCTAACGATCGAACATGCCATGAAGATGATCCTCTTTCTGAGCCTCGCAATAATGATGACAGTGGCCTTCAGCACTAACTCCGCCGCCGCCCCGGCCAACGCGCCTGAATTCGCGCTGTCCATTCCCGCGGCACGCAGCGGCGGACAGCCCCTCGACGGCCGCATGCTGCTGCTGCTCTCGAACGATCCGTCCGCCGAGCCGCGCATGCAAATCAGCCTCAGTCCGAATACACAGATGGTCTTCGGCGTCGACGTGGATTCGCTTCCCCCGGGCCAGATCGTCACCGTTGACGAAAGGGCCTATGGATATCCGGTGAAAAGCCTGCGCGACGTCAAGCCCGGAGAATATTTCGTGCAGGCCGTCTTCCACCGCTACGAGACGTTTCACCGAGCCGATGGCCACACCGTCAAGCTCCCGATGGATCGCGGCGAAGGCCAGCACTGGAACATCGCGCCCGGCAATCTATACAGCCGTCCGGCGAAGATTACGATCGGCCCCGACACCCGGCGGACTTTGCTCGTCCTCGACCAGGAAATTCCGCCCATCGCGCCGCCCGCTGACACCAAGTACATCCGTCATCTAAAAATTAAGAGCGAGGTTCTCAGCAAGTTCTGGGGACGCGACATATACATCGGCGCCAACGTGCTGGTCCCTGAAGGGTTCGACGAGCATCCCCAGGGCCACTACCCGCTGATCGTCTTTCACGATCACTTCGTCGCCGACTTCGACGACTTCCGCCCCGAGCCTCCCGATCCAAATCTCAAGCCTGACTACAGCGAGCGCTTCCACATTTCCGGCTACAACCGCATCCAGCAGGAAGAGGCGCACAAGTTCTACCAGCAGTGGACCGGCCCTAATTTCCCGCGGGTGCTGATCGTGAAGCTGGCGCACGCTAATCCTTATTACGACGATTCTTACGCGGTGAACTCCGCCAACGTCGGCCCCTATGGCGATGCAATCGAAACCGAACTCATCCCCGCCATTGAAAAACAGTTTCGCGGACTCGGCCAGGGCTGGGCGCGCTTCACCTACGGCGGCTCCACCGGCGGATGGGAGGCGCTCGCCGTCCAGACTTTCTATCCCGACAGCTACAACGGCGCCTTCGTCGCCTGCCCCGACCCGGTCGACTTCCGCGCCTACACCGTCATCGATCTCTATAACGACAGGAACGCCTACTATCGCGAAGGCGCGCACCGGAAAATGATGCAGCCGGGCATGCGCAACTATCTGGGACAGATCCTTATCACAGCGCAAGAGGCCAACCAGTACGAGCTGGCGCTGGGCACGCGCGGCCGCTCCGGAGAGCAATTCGATATCTGGCAAGCGGTTTACTCGCCGGCAGGAGACGACGGCTATCCGAAACCGATCTTCGATAAAGAAACCGGCGACATCGACCACAGCGTCGCCGCTCACTGGAAAGATCACTACGATCTGCGCAACATCCTCGAACGCGACTGGCAGAAACTGGGCCCCAAACTGCAAGGCAAGATCCATGTCTACTGCGGCAGTGCCGACAACTATTTCCTCAACAATGCCGTCTACCTGCTGGAAGATTTTCTGAAGACCAGCAACCCGCCGTACGAAGGCGAAGTGAAATACGGAGACCGCGCCGAACACTGCTGGAACGGCGACCCTACACAACCAAACTATCTGTCGCGCCTGCACTACAACACCATGTACCTGTCAAAGATCATGGAACGCATCGGGAAGACAGCTCCGCCAGGAGCAGATCTGACCAGCTGGAAATACTGACGCCATCGCATACAGATCGTATACAGCGAAGATGACGACAGAATGAAGATGACGACAGAACGGTAATAATGATGATGAGGTGTACATGACGACCCGAAGCGCCGCCATCGCAGCAATATCCTGTATCACAGTGACTGCAGGGATGGCAGGAGGGCAAGCGGCACCGGACCAGCGGCTCTTCAAAACAGATACGCAGGGAATCGTGCGGCGGTCCGACATCGTATTGAAGCGGCCGAACAGGATGATCCAGGAGGCGATGCCGCTCGGGAACGGAACCCTCGGCGCTGCGGTTTGGGCAGAGGATGGATTCACCGCCCAATTCAATCGCGCAGATGCCCTTCCCCTGCGCCTCTCCTCTGGTCAGCTCGTAGTACCGGGCCTCGCCAAGCTAGCCTCTGCGAGCGACTTCTCCGCAAGGCTCAATATGTACGACGGTGAATTTCAGGAGCAGGGAGGCGGGCTCACCGCCACCGCATTCATTCAAAAATCAACCGACGTATTCGAACTGGACGTCAGCGGCGCGGACCCAGCCGTTCTGCAGACGGCGCTCCTCAAGCTCTGGGAGCCGCGTCATCCGGTGTTGCAGGCCGCGGATGACTTCGCCGTAATCTCTGAAACCTGGCAGGACAGGGTGGAAGCCGGCGCCAGTGGCGAAACTTTCGGTTCTCTCGCTGCTGTAAAGACAGAGGCCCGCGACGTACGCATTGAAAAGACTTCGCCTCTCTCCCTGACTGTATCTTTTCATCCCCGTTCCGACGGCACCTTCCGAATCCTGGTTGCAGCCCCAGGCTGGCGCGGTGGTGATGCAGAAAAAGCCGCGGCTCCAATTCTCAACGCAGCAGCAAAACTAACTCCCGACGATCGCAAAAACGCCTGGCACGCCTTTTGGGACCATGCCTTCCTCATGAGGCTGTCTTCTCCGGATGGCCTGGCTGAGTACTTTGAGAATCTGCGGATTATTGATCTCTACACGGCGGCGGGGGAGAGTGCGGATCGCTTCCCCGGCTCGCAGGCCGGCATTGGCGATCTGTACTCCTCCATCAAGGATGCGCACCAGTGGGGACCGTCCGCATACTGGCACTACAATCTGCGCATGCAGGTCGCGGCGAATCTGGGAGCCGGCGTACCCGAACTGAACCAATCCTATTTCCGTCTCTACCGTGAGAACCTGCCCGCAATCCTGAAGTGGACGCATGACCACATGGGAGGCCGCGAAGGAATCTGCATCCCGGAGACCATGCGCTTCAATGGTCAAGGGTACGAGAACGAAGCCTGGCTTCAAGGTCCGGCACCCATCAACTGCGGCGAAGATTACAAGCCCTACTACAATGCTCGCACTCTATCGACAGGCGCAGAAGTTTCACTTTGGATATGGGAGCAATATCGTTTCACCAACGATATAGACTTCCTCCGTGCAAACTACCCGGTCATGCGGGAATCTGCCCGCTTTCTCCTCGCCTATGCGACTCGCGGCAAGGATGGAAAGCTTCATACTTTCCCCGCCAATGTTCATGAAAACGCCTGGGACGTGCATGATCCAGTCACGAATATCGCCGCCATGCGCGCGCTCTTTCCGGCAGTTGCCGAAGCCGCAACCTTGCTGAAGGTAGATTCAGACCTGGTAAGCAGGTTGCACTCCGCCGCCGCTCAACTTCCCGAGTTCCCTTTCATCCGCGCCTCCGAGCGTTCGACGCTGGTAAATTCCGCCGCAGCCTTTGACGACACAATCATTGCGGAAAGCTACGATCCGGCCGCTCCGATTCACAATATAGAGAACCCCGCACTCGAGCCCGTATGGCCCTACGCTCTGATCGGTGACGATGGCCCCATGCACGAGATCGCGGTCCGCACCTTCATGGCCAGGCGCAATCAGAATGAAGCCGATTGGAGCTTTGATCCCATTCAAGCCGCACGCCTGGGGTTGGCCGGGCAGGTAAAGTCCAGCCTGCGAGCGCTGACTACGCGGTATCAGCTTTATCCCTCTGGCCTGGCGAGATTTTTCGGGGACGAGTTCTATGTCGAACAAATCGGCGTATTGACGGCCGCTCTTCATGAATCGTTAGCGCAGGATTACGACGGCCTGCTTCGCATCACTCCGGCCTGGCCCGAAGACTGGAGCGCCGACGCGACAGTTGCCCTTCACCACGGCGGAAAGGCCCGCGTCCTGATCACAAAAGGTCAACTCCAGGCTGTCGCACTTCAGCCTGGCGTCGGAAGCACACTGCGACTGCGCAATCCATGGCCGAAAAAAAGCGTAACGATTGTCGATTCATCGGAGCCGGGCAAGCCCTTGCAGGTATCCTCGGCGAGCGTCCTGGAGGTACAAGTACAGCCGCAGGGAACGTATATCGTGCAGCTGAGCGCCGACCCGAACCCCGATCATTACGCCAATCAAAATGTTCTTGCGCTATTCGAGAGCGCACCTGATGCCCCCGCAACGAATCCAAAGGTGCTGGGCGCAGCCATTGGATTGACCGCGAAATGACCTCCTGAAATCGCGACCTGATATCCCGGGCTATTGAAGCTTCCCCGCCCCGGTCACCACCCGCCTGCACGGACACATCTCACTGTGCCCACATCGCAAGGGGCCCAGCCAGGCATTTTCTGCTGTAAATCTCATCTCCCTTGTCACCCCGACCGAAGCGAAGAGCAGCGAGCGCAGTGGAGGGACCCTGCGTTTGGCCGTGATTCACTTAGAGATGTGACATCCATCACAGACCCAACCTGCACCAAAGCGCAAAACTCAGAGCAAGAAACACAAGGTCCCTCGACTCCGTATGGTTCCGCTCGGGATGACAGATGACAGTGGATGGATAGTTCATGCCCCGCGAACATCACTGCTACGTGTACATCATGCAGAGCAGCTCCCGCCGCGCGCTCTACATCGGCATGACCAACCATCTTCACCGGCGCGTTTTTCAGCACAGGACTCAGGAATTCGAAGGATTCAGCGACGACTATGACGCCGTCCGCCTGGTCTGCTGGGAAAGTTCAGGTGACGTGCACAAAACCATCGCTCGCGAAAAGCAGCTAAAAAATTGGCGGAGAGAGAAGAAGTTATGGCTGATTGCCAGAATGAATCCAGAGTTCAGAGATCTGGCCGCCGACTGGTACAAAAAGGAAAGCGTCAGCCCACGCCGAGCCCAGAAGCCCTGTCCAACTCTGTCATCCCGAGCGAAGTCGAGAGCCTGCCCAGAGCGAACCCCGGGTGTAAAAGGAGGGGGAGTCGAACGGGGACCTTGTGTTTCCGGCTCCGAACCCCGCACCCATTTCGTAAACATCCCCTTGCGCTTTTCCATATTCATCTGATATAAACAATTCACCGAGAGCAGTGTGTGGCTAGCCGGGCGTATTTTGTGAAACTCTCGTCGCTCGTCCGGCATCAAATTAAATACAGGTAATTCCTGCAAATCAGTCCCGGCCACGGGGCTTCATTCGGGGACAAGGTTCCTCGAAGGGTTTTATGCGTTGTTCGCAAGAACCTCCAAGTGATCTTTTTTCAATCTAATGGTCTTCCGCCTCGGCTTGTGCCGAAATGGCATGGGTGCGGAGTGGGAGATGCGTTTTGTCGCGTGCACGATCGAGAGCCAGAAAGCAGATTCCCACGGCTGGAGCCGTTTCGGAATGACAATGCTCAAATGCTAGGCACTCCCCGGCTGTGGAAAACAGGTGGATATCCTGTGCCGGCAACGGGTTGACAGTGGCCGCGCACAGACGCGTAGTTTGTACAAGTTTCGAGGACAGGCAGGTTTGTGTGATCGCGACTCGCTCGCGTAAGTGCACATCTGCTCTGAACTGAAAGCGCCCGCTCAGGCGGTAGCGGATCGGTTCTTTGACAACTAGGTTGAACGTGCCAGTCGTGAGAGGAAGGCTCGGGTTGAAATCCGAGCGATCTCACAAGATAGATCCACCACTTCTCTTCGAGGACGTGGTGGCAGTCTGCCAACTACCCGTCGGCAGACGACAGGTTTCAAATGAGAGTTTGATCCTGGCTCAGAATCAACGCTGGCGGCGTGCCTAACACATGCAAGTCGAACGAGAAAGTGGAGCAATCCATGAGTAAAGTGGCGACCGGGTGAGTAACACGTGACCAATCTACCCTTGAGTGGGGGATAACCTCGGGAAACCGGGGCTAATACCGCATAACATCTTCGGATCGGAAGTACTGGAGATCAAAGGAGCAATTCGCTTAAGGAGGAGGTCGCGGCTGATTAGCTAGTTGGCGGGGTAATGGCCCACCAAGGCAAAGATCGGTAGCCGGCCTGAGAGGGCGCACGGCCACACTGGAACTGAAACACGGTCCAGACTCCTACGGGAGGCAGCAGTGGGGAATTTTGCGCAATGGGGGAAACCCTGACGCAGCAACGCCGCGTGGAGGATGAAGTCCCTTGGGACGTAAACTCCTTTCGACCCGGACGATAATGACGGTACGGGTGGAAGAAGCCCCGGCTAACTTCGTGCCAGCAGCCGCGGTAATACGAGGGGGGCAAGCGTTGTTCGGAATTATTGGGCGTAAAGGGCGCGTAGGCGGTGCGGTAAGTCACCTGTGAAACCTCTAGGCTTAACCTAGAGCCTGCAGGCGAAACTGCCGTGCTTGAGGGTGGGAGAGGTGCGTGGAATTCCCGGTGTAGCGGTGAAATGCGTAGATATCGGGAGGAACACCTGTGGCGAAAGCGGCGCACTGGACCACATCTGACGCTGAGGCGCGAAAGCTAGGGGAGCAAACAGGATTAGATACCCTGGTAGTCCTAGCCCTAAACGATGGATGCTTGGTGTGGCCGGTACCCAATCCGGCCGTGCCGAAGCTAACGCGATAAGCATCCCGCCTGGGGAGTACGGTCGCAAGGCTGAAACTCAAAGGAATTGACGGGGGCCCGCACAAGCGGTGGAGCATGTGGTTCAATTCGACGCAACGCGAAGAACCTTACCTGGGCTCGAAGCACAGTGGACCGGGGTAGAAATATCCCTTTTCGCAAGAACTGCTGTGGAGGTGCTGCATGGCTGTCGTCAGCTCGTGTCGTGAGATGTTGGGTTAAGTCCCGCAACGAGCGCAACCCTTATCGTTAGTTGCCATCAGGTCAAGCTCGGGCACTCTAGCGAAACCGCCCCGGATAACGGGGAGGAAGGTGGGGATGACGTCAAGTCCTCATGGCCTTTATGTCCAGGGCTACACACGTGCTACAATGGTCGGTACAAACCGTCGCAAACCTGCGAAGGGGAGCTAATCGGAAAAAGCCGGCCTCAGTTCGGATTGGAGTCTGCAACTCGACTCCATGAAGCTGGAATCGCTAGTAATCGCGGATCAGCACGCCGCGGTGAATACGTTCCCGGGCCTTGTACACACCGCCCGTCACATCACGAAAGTGGACTGCACTAGAAGCCGGTGAGCCAACCGCAAGGGGGCAGCCGTCCAAGGTATGGTTCATGATTGGGGTGAAGTCGTAACAAGGTAGCCGTAGGAGAACCTGCGGCTGGATCACCTCCTTTCTAAGAGAGAACGTCACGGCACTTCCGCGGTCCCGCGCTCTTGCATAAGCTTCGGCTTTGAACCAACGGGAATTAAACATACGGAAGATGTTGCCGTGTACCCTGTCCCGCTTCTTGATAACCCGCAAGGGCAAACCTGTGAAGTGGAATAGGAAACCCGTTCGGACCTCTCTTTCTCGAGTCCTATCCGCATGATGGTCAGTCCCGGCTTAGCTGGGATGCGCGTTCAACCTTGTCCTCGAAAAAATATTGAGCTTCTGGCTACTAGCTTCTAGCTCCTGGCTAAATCCCATGATCCAACGCCGCTCACCGGCGACGAAAAGATTTGGCTGGAAGCTAGCGGCTAGTGGCTGGAGCCGGTGATAAAATTCAGGCTCCGGATAATTTTGTGCAAGCTGACTTTGTACAAGCAGGACCGGGCCTGTAGCTCAGGTGGCTAGAGCGCACCCCTGATAAGGGTGAGGTCGGTAGTTCAACTCTACCCAGGCCCACCAGAAACAGTCAGTCTGGCTGCTGGCTTCTGGCTTTAGAAGCTAGTGGCCAGAAGCTGGCAGCCGTCATGGGGCTGTAGCTCAGCTGGGAGAGCGCCTGGTTTGCAACCAGGAGGCCACCGGTTCGATCCCGGTCAGCTCCACCAGAAATTCGGTCGTTTGGCTGTTGGCCGCCAGTCGTTGGCCAAAGACCAAAGACGAACGACCAATTCAATGTTGGGCGTCAACTGTGACAACCGTGATTCCGTTCACGGTTAATGAAAGTCGCTTGACGCCGAACATTGGGTTGGAAAGACTTTCGGAGTTTGCACACTCTGGGAGTTAGTAAGACCCATACCCGCTGAGGCGGGGTGAGTGAAGCGCGCTGGCAGTGAAGGTTTTTAGCTGAATGGCTGAAAGCTGACGGCTGATAGCTGCTTCACGAGGACGATATTTGACAACTGAATAGATTGGGTAAATTACAAGGCGTTGTAAATTTTTATGAGTGCCTGAGAGAAACCTGCTGGTGTACGCAGCGCGGATTTCTTCTGGTCTCGAGTGACTTCCGAAGTTAAAGTCAAAAGCTTTACCCGGAGGGCACGAAGTTCGCGAAGGAGTGCCTATGTTGTGTGCGATGAGCAGGATCTAGGCCCATAGAGTTTGCGCGGCGTGTTCGAGTGGTTTAGCTAGCAGCCAAAAGCTGGGAGCTAGAAGCTTGCGTGTGTCGAGTAAATTTTATGGTCAAGCTACTAAGGGCGCATGGTGGATGCCTTGGCAGAAGCAGGCGATGAAGGACGTGGCAAGCTGCGATAAGCCTCGGGGAGCCGCAAGCAGGCATTGATCCGGGGATTTCCGAATGGGGAAACCCACTAGGGTAAAACTCTCGTACGTCCCAATGAATCCATAGTTGGGAACGAGCGAACCCAGGGAAGTGAACCATCTCAGTACCTGGAGGAAAATAAAGAAACCTCGATTCCGAAAGTAGTGGCGAGCGAAATCGGAATTAGCCTAAACCAGTCATACCTTCGGGTGTGGCCGGGGTTGTAGGGTCGACAATAGTAGAGTTACCAATCCAGTCGTTAGCCAAATCCCGCTGGAAAGCGGAGCCATAGGGTGTGATAGCCACGTAGGCGAAAACGAACTGGACTCGAAGTCGATACCTGAGTACCGCGGAGCACGAGAAACTTTGCGGGAAGCTACGGGGACCATCCCGTAAGGCTAAATACTAGCTTCTGACCGATAGTGAACCAGTACCGTGAGGGAAAGGCGAAAAGAACCCCTGCGAGGGGAGTGAAATAGTACCTGAAACCGTGTGCCTACAAACGGTGGGAGGACTATGCGGCGCAAGCCGAAAGTCTGACCGCGTGCCTATTGCATAATGAGCCGGCTAGTTATTCTTGTCAGCAAGGTTAAGCGAAAGCGAGCCGTAGCGAAAGCGAGTCCTAATAGGGCGAATCAGTTGGCAGGAATAGACGCGAAGCGGGATGATCTACCCTTGGCCAGGCTGAAGGTAGGGTAAAACCTACTGGAGGGCCGAACGGGTGTTTGTTGAAAAAAGCTCCGATGAGCTGAGGGTAGGGGTGAAAGGCTAATCAAATTCCGTGATAGCTCGTTCTCTCCGAAATAGCTTTAGGGCTAGCCTCGGATGATTTGTCGTGGTGGTAGAGAACTGAATGGACTATGGGGCTTTCCAGCTTACAGAATCCAATCAAACTTCGAATGCCATAGAACAACCAATCCGGGAGTCAGACGGCGGGGGCTAAGCTTCGTCGTCGAGAGGAAAACAGTCCAGATCGCCTGCTAAGGTCCCCAAATCCAAGCTAAGTGGGAAAGGAAGTCGGAACGCCCAGACAGCCAGGAGGTTGGCTTAGAAGCAGCCATCCTTTAAAGAAAGCGTAATAGCTCACTGGTCAAGCGGTCCGGTGCCGACAATATAACGGGGCTCAAGCTTGGTACCGAAGCAGCGAATGCATGGCGTAACAGCCATGCGTGGTAGGAGAGCATTCTCAACAGTTTGAAGCCAGACTGAGAAGACTGGTGGACGGTTGAGAAGAGACCCTGCCGGCATAAGTAGCGATAACGGAGGTGGGAACCCTCCGCGCCGAAAGTCTAAGGTTTCCTGAGAAAGGTTAATCCGCTCAGGGTCAGGCGGTCCCTAAGGCGAGGCCGAAAGGCGTAGCCGATGGACATCCGGTTAATATTCCGGACCTCCCTTGTGTTCGTTATCACGATGGGGTGACGCAGTAGGATAAGCAGGCCGTCCTATGGCTATGACGGTCGATGCGTGTAAGGTGTTTCTCGTAGGAAAATCCGCGAGGAAGTTATCACTGAGACGCAAAGCAGTACTCCGTATGGAGGAAAGCTGCCGATTCCACACTGCCGAGAAAAACCTCTAAGGAGAACGTAAGGGAACCGTACCTCAAACCGACACAGGTAGACGAGGAGAATATCCAAAGGCGCTCGTGAGAACAGTTGGTAAGGAACTCGGCAAATTAACCCCGTAACTTCGGGAGAAGGGGTGCCGCAGTAGGGTTTATAGCCCGAAGCGGCCGCAGAGAAATGCGCACTGCGACTGTTTAACAAAAACACAGGTCTCTGCAAAGTCGAAAACGACGTATAGGGGCTGACGCCTGCCCGGTGCTGGAAGGTTAAAGGGAGAGGTCAACCGCAAGGTGAAGCTTCGAACTGAAGCCCCAGTGAACGGCGGCCGTAACTATAACGGTCCTAAGGTAGCGAAATTCCTTGTCGGGTAAGTTCCGACCTGCACGAATGGCGTAACGAAAGTGCGACTGTCTTGCCGACTGACACGGCGAACTTGTAGTGCCGGTGAAGATGCCGGTTGCCCGCAACTAGACGGAAAGACCCCGTGCACCTTTACTATACCTTTACTATGAACTATGGCACTTGCTGCGCAGGATAGGTGGGAGGCTTTGATTCCAGGCTCTCGGGCTTGGAGGAGCCACCGGTGAGATACCACCCTGCGAGTTCTGTGGTTCTAACCTACTCCCGTAAACCGGGAGAGGGACATAGTAAGGCGGGTAGTTTGACTGGGGCGGTCGCCTCCTAAACGGTAACGGAGGCGCGCGAAGCTACGCTCAGGCTGTTTGGAAATCAGCCGACGAGTGCAAAAGCATAAGCGTGGTTGACTGCGAGTCCTACAAGACGAGCAGGTACGAAAGTAGGCTTTAGTGATCCGGTGGTTCTGCATGGAAGGGCCATCGCTCAACGGATAAAAGGTACGCCGGGGATAACAGGCTGATCGGAGCCAAGAGTTCATATCGACGCTCCGGTTTGGCACCTCGATGTCGGCTCATCGCATCCTGGAGCTGTAGAAGGTTCCAAGGGTTAGGCTGTTCGCCTATTAAAGCGGTACGTGAGCTGGGTTCAGAACGTCGCGAGACAGTTCGGTCCCTATCTGTTGTGGGCGCAGGAGATTTGAGAGGACCTGTCCTTAGTACGAGAGGACCGGGATGGACGAACCTCTTGTGTTCCAGCTGTCGTGCCAACGGCATAGCTGGGTAGCGAAGTTCGGTTGTGATAACCGCTGAATGCATATAAGCGGGAAGCACTCCTCAAGATGAGATCTCCCAACCCGTAAGGGATAAGAAGGGCCCAGGAAGACCACCTGGTTGATAGACGGGAAGTGAAAGCGCAGTAATGTGTGAAGCTTACCCGCACTAATCGCCCGTTCGGCTTGACCATAAAATTTACTCGGTGCATAGAACCAGCTGTCAGCTCTCCGCTTTCAGCCTTCAGCTAGAACCTGAGCTGATTGAAAGCAGCGTTTTTCTCATCCGCTCGAACCTGGGATGGAAATTGAAAAACACGCTGACACTGGGCGCCGACGAGTTTGTGAAAGCAAGCTAGCCGAAGTAGTCCTGGCTGAAATCGGAAGTAAACAAAGAAGAAAGTAAGCCACAACCAATCTATTCAGTTGTGAGGCATCGACCTCACGCTCTTTGAAAAAAGCAGCTGCTTGCTTCCGGCTGCTGGCTTCTGGCTCAACATCGCTGGGTTAGTGGCTGGCGCTCCGGAGTGGGCAGCACGACAAAGTTTGCGGTGGTTTTTGCCGGAGTTGAGCTGGTGCTCCTCCGTTGGCAAAGACCAAGCTAATAGCCAGGAGCTAGACAGCTAGCCGCTGCGAATGTCGGTGATCTTACCGCGGGGGATCCACCCGTTCCCATCCCGAACACGGAAGTTAAGCCCCGCAGGGCCGATTGTACTGCACGCGAAAGTGTGTGGGAGAGTAGGTCGTCGCCGGCTTAAATAAAGGCCACGTTGCGAAAGCAGCGTGGCCTTTTCCGTTGGGATCGCCCCGAAATCGTCTATCAGTCGCTCTCTGCATACCGCTAGACACTCATCAAAATCAATCTATTTGGTACTTCCGGACAACGATAGAACAGGTAGTAATATCCGCCTGGAAGTAACCCGTCCAGACGCCCTGCAAAACCCAAACCTGCGCGACTTCAAAAACCCAGGATCCTCGGAAAACTTCGTTTTCTCTTGTCTCGGACCTCTGTTGCACCGGGTTGCACCGGCCGCGAAATTCACCACCGAAGGTCGCGACTGTCTAATGCTGCTGATCTCGCAGCTCCAGCGATGCGGGACAGTCCTTGTTATTCACGCACACGACGAATCGGGGTGTGTGGCTCAGTTCGTTTCAATATTCCTTGACGGGATGGAATATGCCCATGGCAACGAAGTGAGTGATGATGGCGGCGAAGGTGGTTCCGATCGCAAACAGGAGCCAGCGATATCGCTGCCAGAGTTTCGCGGAAGCCGGAGGCTTGGGCAAAGATATCCGCAATGTAGGCTGCGCAGTAGGCGATGTTGGCCACGACCGCCAACAGAAAAAGACCCAAAGCGGAATCGAGTGAGAGGACTGCCTTGGATGCGGGATATCCGGCTGCGAAGTGGGTGATCACGATTGCGGCGAGTACCAGGTTGTAGGCAAGCCGCCAACGTTCCCAGAATTTGATGGCGTCGGTGACGTAGTCCTTGAAACCCGAGGCGTTCATCGGGACAAGTCTACTTCAGACGGTGGCTGCCTGCACGGCGCAACGCACTAGCTCCCCCCGGAACTTGAGGGTGCCGGCCCAAGCTTGCCGGGGGCTGTAATATGCGGGCGCGAAAACACAAGGTCCCTCGACTTCGCTCGGGATGACAGGTTGTTAGTCGGTCGGGCGCCCGTCGTCTTCGCATACGGATGCCCCGGCTGAATACGTCCGTGGAATCCCACTCTTGCGCAAAGAACGCGCAAGAATGGGGCCACCGTCGACTGAACCCGACGAATGAATGGAGCACTCTTCCCCTCTTGAGCAAGCCGAAAAAGATGGCGAGGTGGGCACTCGCAGTGTATGCTCCCGTGGGCCGGGCGAGAGGAAGTGAAGTCCCGGCTCATCCTTTCTATGTCCACTATCAATGTGGAACGCGTCGGGGCTGCGATTATCCCGGGGAAAACCCTGGGCACAACTACCTTCACTGGTCGTAACGGGATGTTGTGCCGCTATTTCTATTTCGCAATGTCGCTGCTGTTGGCGACGATTGTGTTCACCGGCTTCAAGCGTACCGTCAACGAAAACCTGTTTCATCCCGTGGTGCCGCGGCCCTTCATTCTGTGGATTCATGCCTCGGCTTTCACCGCTTGGACGATCTTCTTTATTTGTCAGTCTGCTCTGGTGCGTGTACGCAAAGTCAGTTGGCATCGCACCATCGGATGGTTTGGAGCCGGGCTTGCTGCCTTGATGGTTCCGCTGGGTGTTGCGACCGCCATCGTCATGGCGCGGTTTGATACGGTTCAACTTCATCAGGCCGGCGCGGATGCTTTTCTGAGCATCCCGTTCTACGACATGATCGCATTTGGCGTGTGCATTGCGCTGGCGATCTATTGGCGCACGAAGCCAGAGCTGCATCGCCGGCTGATCTTCATCGCAACCTGCGGGCTTATGGACGCGGCTTTTGGCCGCTTTCTCTACTTGTTCGACAATAATCTCTTCTTTCCTTGCCTGGACCTGCTGATTGTTCTCGGCGTGGCTCGCGACCTGCTGGTAGATAGGCGCGTCCATAAGGTGTACCGCTATGCGGCGCCGCTGTTGATCGTTGGCCAGACCCTCTCGGTATATATATGGCGAAGCAATCCCGCGTGGTGGCAGGGGATCACTCGCGCGATCCTGGGCTAGTCACAAAAGGGATGCTAACCAGCCCATCTCAGAGTCTCGACGGCAGGGACGGCGTCGGCAGGCAATCAGGTCCCCTCGACTTCGCTCGGGAGGACAGGCAGTGACAGAAGTAGGCGGGTGACCTTTCCACATCGCCCGAGTAGGGTTAGAGAAAAAGCCCTGTTAGCCCGCGTTCGTGAAATGGGGCACCCGGCGTTTGGAATACTGCTTTCAGGCGGCGGATTCTCGCGACTGGACCGTGCTCTCGTTTGGATCAATTACACCCAGACGCTTGACGATCCTGAAATTGCCATTGCTCGCCTGGGCAATGTACATGTTCATGCGGACGTGATGCTGACCGGGCACCATTTCAGCAGGGCCACCTGGGCCCTCAGCGATCTTTGCATGGTCCAGAGCCTTGATCACATCTTCCTGCTTTAGCGAGCCTGCCTCTTTTACTGCAGCCTGCCAGAATTTCAGGCCCCGGTAGAGTCCTGAACACGCACTGCCACCAGTGAACTTGGCATTGCCAGGATAGAGTTGGTTGTACTGGCTGAGCAGTGCTTTGCTGAACGCGTCGTCGACGGACTGGTAGTAGTCGAGGCAACTGTACAGACCTTCTACGTGGGCGGACGGCACCATGTTCAGGACGTTCTCGTCGAAGTAAGTGCAGACCAGGTGTCCACCGCGCTTGGTGAAGCCGGCGTTGTAAAGTTGCTCGAGGAATGGCCCGAGCCCGGGAGGAACGATGGTGTTGAATACGACCTCCGCGCCGGTGGACATGATCTTGTCGACTGTCTTGCTGTAGTCAGCGTGATCGAGAGGAAAGTACTCTTCTCCTGCTATCTCGCCACCGTTCGCGCTGACAACTTGGCGCACCTTCCGGTTCATCACGTGAGGCCAAATATAGTCGGCTGACGGCAGGTAGAATTTCTTCGCTCCGGTTTGCTGCATCAGCCAGGGAATGAGCGGGTCAACCTGCTGGGCTGGCACCGGGCCGGTACAGAAGATGAGCGGGTCAGATTCCTGTCCCTCGTATTGCTCGGGGTAGATGTAAAGTCTCTTGCCCTTCACGACTGCGGGTCCCTTGATAGCCTGTCGCGTGGAGCTGTAAATGCCCCCGAAGATCACGTCGACTTGATCCTGCTGGACGAGCTTGGTGGCTTTGCCTTCCGCCACGCTGTCGGTGGTTGCACTGTCCTCAAGGTACAGCTCGATCTGCCGCCCCAACAATCCGCCGTTCGCATTGATGTCATCAATCACCAGCCTGGCCACATTTGCGTTAGCGATGCCCATGACCGAGAGTGGACCCGTCTGGTCCGTGATTACGCCTACCTTGATGGTTCGACCTACTGAAGCCTTTGATTCTTCCATGGCATTCTCTTTTCTAAAGACTGGAATTGGTGAACCTGCGCCGGCTTCAAAGCGGAATTTCTGTCTTGATCCCGGAAGCGGTGACCATTGTCCGGTCCATCCCCGTTTGTGTCAATGTGAAATGATTTCGTGCATTTGGAAGACCTCGTTCATTTGAGATACACTCCCTCGTCGATGCTGAACAGGGAGAGATTTGTGGCAACGCTGCATCAACCTGCGTCTGACAGTTCATCTGTAGCCGTCCGGAAGGCCCAGCCAGAGGACGCTCCGGCCTGCGGCCGCATCTGCTATGAGGCCTTCACGAAGATTTCGACCGAGCACGCCTTTCCCCCTGACTTTCCGTCGGTTGAGGTAGCGACCGGCGTGCTCTCCATGATGTTCGGTCATCCCGGTTTCTATTGCGTAGTTGCGGAATCGGGCGGCCAGATTCTGGGCAGCAACTGTCTTGACGAGCGCTCGGCAATTGCAGGCGTTGGGCCGATCACCATCGATCCCGCGATTCAGAATAAGGGCGTCGGACGCGCTCTGATGGAAGCGGCGCTGGCACGATCGTCGGAACGCGGCTTCAAGGGCACCCGCCTGCTGCAGGCAGCTTTTCATAATCGGTCACTTTCTCTTTACACCAAGCTTGGGTTTGATACACGCGAGCCGATATCGGCGATGCAAGGGCCAGCGATCAAACGGGCGACTCCGGGCTACAACGTACGTCCCGCGCGCATGTCTGATCTTGAGGAGTGCGACCGGCTTTGCGGACGCGTGCATGGTCACGAGCGTGGAGGCGAACTTCGCGATGCGATTGGACAAGGCGCAGCAGTTGTCGCCGAGCGGGAGGGTCGAATTAGGGCGTATGCCACTGTGGTTGGCTTTTTCGGGCACATGGTCGGCGAGACGAACTCTGATGCCCAGGAACTGATCGCGAATGCGGATGTGTTTGCAGGGCCGGGCATTCTTGTCCCGACACGAAATGCAGGTCTGTTCCGATGGTGCCTGGAGAATGGCCTCCGCGTGGTGCAGCCGATGACGCTGATGACGGTCGGCTACTACAAAGAGCCCGCTGGGGCTTGGCTTCCTTCTATCCTTTATTAGGTCGAGGGTCGCCCGTTCAAGCTCTGCCTGGGCGGGGAATTATTGTTGTCAGAGAATGAAAGCGCAGGGACACAGGGTCCCCGTTCGACTCCCCTCCTCGGGGTTCGCTCAGGGCAGGCTCTCGACTTCGCTCGGGATGACGGGCTTTGAGAGGTCGCCCGGATTATGGGCTCGGGTACGCTGTTGCCTGGAGTTTTCCCCGGAGGATGCATTGGAGAGACGAGACTTTGTCACATCAGCGATTGCGATTGCAGGGGCGGCGTTGAGCGGCACAGAGGCGTGCGCGATGGCGCAGGCATCGCGGGAGTTTTACCAGTTGCGGAAGTACGCGCTGCAGACGGGACCGCAGTTAGCGCTGGCGCAAAACTATTTCGAGCATGCTCTGATTCCCGCCTTGAACCGGTTGGCCATGGCTCCGGTGGGCGCTTTCAAGCTGGATATCGGTCCGGAGACGCCGACATACTATCTGTTGATTCCGGCAACTTCGGTGGAAGCGTTGGCCACGCTGGACACACGGCTTACTGAGGATGCGGAGTTCATGAAAGCGTCCGCGGCGTTCTGGGGAGCTCCGGCAGCGGCACCGGCGTTCGTGCGAGTGGAGAGTTCGCTGATGTCGGCGTTCGCCGGATTTCCAACACTTGTGGCACCGAGGAGCGGCAAGAGAATTTTCCAACTGCGAACCTACGAGAGCGCAGGCTTTGCCGGGCATGTCCGAAAAGTACAGATGTTCAACGAAGCGGAAGTCGGAATCTTTACGCGTACAGGATTGACTCCCGTGTTCTTCGGAGACACATTGATCGGGACGCGGATGCCAAGTCTGACCTACATGCTGACTTTTGCGGATACGGCGGACCTGAATGCGAAATGGAACGTGTTTGTAAATGATCCCGCGTGGAAAGAGCTCTCCCAGCGGCCGCAGTATGCGGATGCGGAGATCGTGAGCAATATCACTAATTTGTATTTGAGTCCGCTGACCTGTTCGCAAATTTAAACAATCAAGCGTGGGAGCATCAAAATCAGGGTCAAAGGCGGCGGACAAGAGTGTCCGCCCCACACTTACAAAACAAAAAACCCGTCCAGGCCAGGCCTGGACGGGGCACCCTCTGGATCAGGTCTCACTTAATATACTGCTGTCGGCTCCCCGTAAAGGAAGTCATCCATCATGACGATGTCTCTCCTGTCGTCATTCGGACCCGGCGCTGTGTCGCCGGCTATGATTCTCACCCGGGCTACACGAGCGTCGGCGAAGACAACACCGATGAATGACAGGTTCCCGTCACCCGGCGAGGCCGGTGCGTTGCTGCTAAAAAGCAGCTCGCCGCGGCTGCCGTAGTACTCGATCAAAGTGCTGGCATGACGGTTTCCTGTCCGGTCCCTCAGGCTGCTGCCATCCGGGGAATCGACATCGGTAAAGACCACGCCGAACCCAATCGAAGTCGCAGGAGTATTGCCATTGCTCCCCGGAACCGAAAACTCGACTTCGGTAACGTTGCTCCCGATCGGAGAGAAGAGCCGCAGCGGGCTGAATGCGTGGAAAATCGTGGCATAGCTCGAATTCCCAAACGTGTCTGCCAGGCCTGACGCTGGCGCCTGGACAAATCCGCTGCCACGAGTGGTGATGTTCGCGCCACGAGTATTCAGGAACGTAGTTAACGGCGTACCGGTAAGAGTCGTGGCTGCGTTGGTCGGGCTGCCACCATCCCAGTTAATTTCGCGGCGGCCACTGGCCAGCGGTCCGGGATTGTTGGCGTTGTTGGTTGCCCCGAGAGCCGCCCGAAACTGGTCCACCGTACTTTGAATCGATGATGCGGATGGACCGGCTGCCTGAAACACGGTTGGCGCTGCGAACTTTCTTGCAGCAAAATCGTTGGTCTGCGCCGGCGCTGCTTGTACCAATATCAAGCCGGCTATCACTCCAGCGGCCAGAAAGAACAACTTCACGAACAACATTGTGTTGCGGTCACTTGTAAGACTGCTCATCATTCTTCTCCTTTTAATTAACAGTGTGCATGTGGAACCAGGGCCGCTTGTACTTTCACCACTTGAAACGAAGGCATGTTCGTGAAGACTGTCTTCAGTGCATTGAAGGATTGGATTCAGGATTTGAGGGATTGATTCCTGCAGGCGTGTCAACTGTTTGTCAAATGAATGTTGCGGACTGATGACAGAAGATGTTGGAAAGAGGAGTTTCCGCGCATCGCCGCGGGCCACGCCACAGCGTACTCGCTCCGCGCAAGATGCTTCGCCACCTCAGCATGACGCCATGAGTGGAGCAGCACAGGTCAGATTCAGCCAATCCCACCCTCCTGCTCGAACGCTCCTATGCAGTAGTGAGAAGCCAGCTTCACAGCAAGAAAAATCCCCGCCCAGGCGGAGCTTGGACGGGGCACCCTCGCGAGCAATTTCAGAGGAGATTTACCAGCGGAACGACTTGAACTGTTGCGGCACCAGTTGCGAGCCGGCCAGGTCAGCGTCGGTGAAACCGAAGACGAAGAACTGGCTGGGATTGGCCACCTGGACTCCGTTGGCATCCGGAACCGTTTTCTCGAAATCGTTGTCGTTGGCGACCCAGAGAGTGTGGAGTTGGGTGCGACCGTTGAAGACATCCGGTCCCAGGGCGATGCCCTCGATCTTGGAGGGAATTAGAGTTGGATCCAGGCTTAGCGGCGGCGCAGTCAGCACCGCGACTACATCCAGAAATGGCGTCGATGATTTAGGTACAGCGAAACTCGTCGCAGCCGTCAATCCATCAGTGTCGGTGATGTCGACAGCATTGGCCAGATCAATCTTGAAGATCTGTTTAATCTTGGCCTTGCTGCCGTTGTCGCCGCGGCCCTTGCCGTCGCGTTCGTCCACCAGGAATTCGTGCTGGTTCAGGGCCAGGATTTCGCTGACGCCGGTGCCACTGGTCAGGAGATAGCCGTATTCATGCGTTGTGCCGGTGCGAATGTCGATCGTGACAATACGCAGAAGGTTTTTAGCGGCGCCGCCAAGACCGGCGTCCTGGATCAACGCGTTCTGCATAATTCCGACCAGGGTTTTCCCGTCAGGCGTGATGGCCAGGCCTTCCATGCCTTTGTTGGCCACGCGGCCGGTGGTATTGGCGCTGATCTCGATAGCACCCTGGGAGCTCAAAAGCGGCGAGAACAGATTCGCGGGCAATTTGAAGGCGCGGAGGCGCAGGCCGGTGAGCCGATCGAATTGATAAACGTAAGGGCCGTACTCATCGGAGATGAAAACGCTTAGGCCATCGTTGGAAAGGCGGATGCCCTCTGGGTCGAGGCGGGCGTAGCGCGGGTTGCCGGAGTTGTTGGGATCGGGAACGGGATCGAAGGCATCGGAGCGTCCGGTAAAGAAGTGGAAGAGGAAGTTATTTTGCGGGGGAACACCAGAGCCGACGATTCCGTCCCCGAGGCCGTAGACCAGCGGAGTCAAACTGAACAGCAGCGTGGTGCGGCGCAAGGTTGGAGTAAGACTGAAGGGCAATCCGGAACCGGTGCCGGGCTTCAAGTCCATGGTGATGGTGTGGAAGCGCGGAATGTAGCTGGTGGTGCTGTCGACTGTTGTCGTCGAACTGATCTGCGTTGGGACCACGGTCAGGCAATCCGAGGAAGGTGTTTCCGGATGCGTAGGCGAAACCGGAGCCGAGTCCGCCCAGAAGATTGGCGGGTACCCCGCTTTCGAGGGTATTGTGCAGACCGGAGAGGTCGGCGTAGGAACCGGCCTGGGAGCGGGTAAGGGATCCAACAGCAAGCAAGGTCACCTGTGCATTGATCTGAGGGGTGGCAGCGACGCCGAAAACAAAGGCGCAGAGAGCGACGGCAAGCAGAACTTTTCTCACAGACGGTTTCCTCCTGGGTTTCACTGCGTGGATTGAGTACCTGGGTTTAATCGCTCTGGGTTTAATCGCCCCAGGTTTAATTGCCCATTTTGACTGCTCGGATGAGCTCATTCTGGCAGGACGATTGCAAACCGAACATTACAGTCCGATAAATATCTGGTTAACATTTTTTGACAATCGCAATTGCAAGGCTATGAAACCCGAATCCGCGAAAACAGGAGGGCCTTGCTCCCGTGGTGATACCCTTCGTTTATGTCTTGCGAGGCGGATCCGGGCTTCCGTTCTGCAACACCTTCCCGCGTAGTGCTCGCGCTCGTCATTGGACTGCTGGCCGGTGTGTTAGCGGTTGGCCTGGCTGGATGGGTGCTGCTGTCGCGAACCTCCGGGCGAGATTTACTGAGCCACATGTGGACGGCAGTGACCGGCAGGACTCTGAGTATTGATGTAAGCCAGCCCACTGTTGTGGATCGTATCCAGCAACTGCAACGGCTGGAGACCGTGGTTTACACCATGGACAAGTTGGTCACCGGGGCGAAGGAGAATCCTATCTTTCCCGATTTTCTGGCTGGGGACCGGCTGCTGATGCTGGTGCATGGTGAAGTCGTGGCCGGGATTGACTTCTCGAATCTGAAGCCTGGGGATGTTCGAGTGGATGGCAAGGTGGTTCACTTGCACCTGCCGGCGGCACAAGTGTTCAGCACCCGGCTGGACAGCGCGAAGACCCGGGTGTACTCGCGGCAGACCGGGCTGCTGGTGCCGACCGATCCGAATCTTGAGACGCAGGTGCGACAGGAGGCGGAACGTCAGCTGCAGGCGGCTGCTTTCGCCGATGGAATTTTGCGGACAGCCCAGCAGAATGCGACGGGGACGATTACGAGTCTGTTGCAGGGCTTGGGGTTTGAGAAGATTGAGTTCGAGTAATTCGGCCTGTGTGGGGCGGACACTCCTGTCCGCCTGCTTTTGAAGTTGATTTTAATGTCGTCAGGTACCCGATCACACAAGAACCAAACCAAAATCAACTTCAAAGACGGCGGACAGGAGTGTCCGCCCTACACGGTTACTGCTCCACACCGCTACTGGATTAACGTTGGGCCGTTGATTGGTTCTTCCTCGGGCACGATTACGACTGCCGCCGCTACGCGATCGCCTGGTTCCAGGTTCAGCAGACGAACGCCTTGCGCGGCGCGGCCGGATTCGCGAATGGTCTTCGAGTCCATGCGGATGATTTTGCCGTACTGGCTGATCAGCATGACTTCGGAGTTCTCGTCCACCTGCGCGATACCTACCACCTTGCCGTTGCGCTCTGTCGTCTTGACGTTGATCACTCCAGAGCCGCCGCGTCCCTGCAGACGATACTCTTCTGCTGGAGTGCGCTTGCCGTATCCGTTTTCGGTTACAGAGAGGATAAGCGTTCCTTTTTTGCCGACGTCAACGACCTCGGATGTGGCGACGGCTTCCGCGGGCGAGTCGCCCGCGACCACATGGGGCTTGCCGCCGTTGGCCTCCGCGCCCGGCTTCGGTGTGGTCGCCATGCCCACGAGATAGTCACCCTTTTCCATGCGAATTCCCCAGACACCATACGCCTGGCGGCCCATGGGGCGGACGTCTTCTTCATCAAAGCGGATGGCCTGGCCTTCGTGAGTGGCCAGGAAGACGATCTGCTGGCCGTCGGTGATACGGACCGCTACCAGTTCGTCGCCCTGCTCGATGCTGATAGCGTAGATGCCGTTCGAGCGCACGTGCGAGAAGTCTTTCAGTTCGGTCTTTTTCACCAAACCATTGCGAGTGGCAAAGAAGACGTACTTGCCCGCTTCTTCCAGATTGCGGACCGCCACCATAGTGCGGACCGTCTCGCCCGGTTGCAGCCCCACCAGATTGCCGACGTGTTTGCCTTTGCCTGCGGCACTGATGTCGGGGATCTCATACACCTTCAGCCAGTACACCCGACCGGTGTTGGTGAAGATCAGAATGTAGGCGTGAGTGGAGGCGATGAAAAGATGCTCGACGAAATCCTCGTCGCGCGTCTTCATGCCCGTCCTGCCTTGCCCGCCACGGCGCTGCATGCGGTAGGTAGAGATGGGAGTGCGCTTCATGTAACCACCATGGCTCACCGTAACTGCGACTTGCTCGTCGGCGATCAGGTCTTCCAGGTGGATTTCAGCGGCTTCGTCTTCAATCTTGGTGCGGCGCTCGTCGCCGTACAGCTTTTTGACTTCTTCCAGTTCCTTCACGATCACGCCGCGCAGCTTCTTTTCCGAACCGAGGATGGCTTCGTACTCGGCGATGTGCTCACGCGTGACATTCAGTTCTTTCGTGATTTCGTCGATGGAGAGCTTGGTCAGGCGGTGCAATTGCAATTCGAGAATCGCGTCGGCCTGAATTCCGGTAAACGGCTTTTCCGGATCGCGCCTGGGACTGCGACCGGTGACGTTGATGTCAATCTTCCTGCCGCCAAAGTAGGCAACCAGGTTCTCGCGGGCTTCGGCGCGGTTGGCGCTGGCGCGGATGATGGTGATTACGTTGTCCAGGTGATCGAGAGCGGTCAGGTAGCCCTCGAGAATATGCTCACGGTCTTTGGCTTTTGAGAGCAGGAAGGCGGTGCGGCGGCGGACCACGTCGACACGGTGGTCGATGAAGTGCTTGATAGCCTGCACCAGACCCATTTCCCTGGGCTGATTATTCACGACCGCCAGCAGGATCATGCTGAAACTTTCCTGCATTTGGGTGTGCTTGAAGAGCTGGTTGAGCACGAGCTGGGGCTCGCCGTCGCGCTTCAGCTCGACCACGATTCGCATGCCGTCGCGATCGCTTTCGTCGCGAATGTCGGAAATCGTTTCTACGATCTTGTCATTTACCAGCTGCGCGATGCGTTCCACCAGCCGGGCCTTGTTGACCTGATACGGAATTTCGGTGATGACGATGGCCTTGCGGTCTTTGTTGAAAGTTTCGATGCCTGCCTTGGCGCGCATCATGAAGCGGCCTCGGCCGTGCTCGTAGGCGGCGGTGATTCCGCTGCGGCCGTGAATGATGCCGGCGGTGGGGAAATCCGGGCCTTTCACGAATTTCAGAATTTCAGGGAGCGAAGTCGTCGGGATTGTTCACCAACGCGATGGTAGCGTCCACGATTTCGGTCAGGTTGTGAGGCGGAATCTTCGTCGCCATTCCAACGGCGATGCCGTCTGATCCGTTGACCAGCAGGTTGGGGATGCGCGCGGGAAGAACGTCGGGCTCGATTTCGTTGCCGTCGTAGTTCGGTCGCATGTCTACGGTCTCTTTGTCGAGATCTTCGAGCAGCGCAGTAGCCACCCGAGTGAGTTTGGCTTCTGTGTAACGGTCGGCCGCCGGGGGATCTCCGTCGACGGAGCCGAAGTTGCCTTGGCCATCCACCAGCGGATAGCGCATGGCAAACGGTTGCGCCAGTCGCACCAGGGCGTCGTACACCGCGAGATTGCCGTGAGGATGGTACTTGCCCATGACGTCGCCGACGATGCTGGCACACTTGCGGGTGGACTTGTTGGGCGCCAGGCCCATCTGCTGCATGGTGTACAGAATGCGGCGGTGGACCGGCTTCAATCCGTCACGGACGTCGGGAAGGGCGCGTCCGATGATCACCGACATCGAATAGTCGAGATAAGACTTCTTCATCTCCTCTTCGATATTGACGGGTTGAATGTTGAGCGCGCCGGGAATGCCGGTGCCATCTCCGCCACCCGGCGGAGGAGTCAAGGGGAGTTCAGGATTCTGATCGTCAGCCATAAGAAAGCTTCTAGCTTTTAGCTCCTAGCTCGTGTGAGGCGGACACTCTTGTCCGCCGATCTTGACTTGGACTCTGAATTTTGTAACGACATGCTCAAAGCAAAATCGACTTCAAAAGCGGCGGACAGGAGTGTCCGCCCCCCACAGCCGAATCTTGATCGTTCATTAGCTCTAAGCAATTGCATTTACAGGAAGTTACAGTCGATTCGCGATATGAGAATTATATCACGATTTAGGCGGCATTGGCTGAATCCTCGGTGTCGCGGTACTGGGTCGATAAACAGTTAAAAAGGGTGGAGCAGGGCTTCAGCCCGAGGTACCTCAGCGGCTGAAGCCGCGAATCAAAAGCAACTCAAACGCAGCGCTAAAGCGCTGCTCCGCCCAGGGCGGGGTTCTACTTCAGGCAGGTGTCCTACCTCAATATTCCCCAGTTATGCAGGCGGTCGCTGTCCTCATCCCAACGGTCGCCGATGTCGGTTCGGTAATACATGTTCGGGAATCATCACGTTCTTGATTCGTGAATACACCTGGGATTGGGCCTGCTTCATCGTCTGTCCCAGACCAACGACGATCAGAATGACTCCCGACGTGCCGGCCACCACCCACTGGCCGTTGACCTGTTTCACGTCTTCGATGTGGTACTCGTCGTTAGGCGGTTTCTTGAACACGATGGCAGCGTTTCGGGAAAAAGACTCGAAGGTTTCTTGTCGTCGAAGGGAAAGGGTGGGACTACGATTCTGACTCCGATTTGAAAACCACTCTTTACCCGCAACTTGGGATCGTTGCCGCTCGGCCAGGTCCCAGAAGAACTGGCCGATGGGAGTGTTCATTCCCGCCTGCTGAATGCTGATGGTGGGATATCCAAAGCGCGAAGTAAACTCCAGCGGATAAATACCGTTGCCGTTTACCATGCAGTTCACGTCGATGTATCCGACGTAGCCTTCTTCGGCCAGCTTCGATTCCATCTTGAGCAGGGTCTGATTGAAAAGCTGGTTGGGTGGACTCCAGAACATGGACGTGCCCATTTCTCCGGTGGGCGGACCCAGATTTCCGGGAAAGAGTTTCTTGTGCTCGAAGTTGATGTTGACGGGATAAACAAACTGCTTGCCATTGAAGAATGCCCCGACCGCGACCTCCACTCCGGTGATACGGCGTTGCAGTTGGAAAACTTTGATCTCATCCGAAAAGGCCCGCTTGTACGCGTCGAGCATTCGGATTACATCCTGCCCATCTTCTTCCTCGCCGACGAACAGGCGCCGCTTAACGTTCTGAGCCTCACCACTGGGCTTGATGACGTAGCGGTCGGGATTCTTGACCACGTGTTCCATGGCCTCGTCGAAGGAGTCGAACTCGCGATACGGAATGATGTTGACTCCGGCTTTCTTGAGTTCCTCCTGGCCGAAGGAGCGATCGTCCTCCAAACGGTCACTGTAGGCTGAACCGCCAATGACCTTCTTCCCCTGGGCGCGCAGGGCGTGCGCCTTCTCTCCCTGCCCAAGGGTGTCATCGAAGACGATGATGTCAGCCCATTCCGCGTCCTTTTCCGGGTTTTCGGATTTGGCCACGAAACCATCGGCAATGTCGGCTTCTTTCTGATCCTTGATGTAGTAGCGGACTTCGTGGCCTTCCTTGGAAACCTGCCACGCTATGTCGCCGATGAGACCGCTTAGGGAATCGAAGAGGAATTTTTTCTTTTCCATGTGTCTGCTTGTGAGCACCCTCCGCAGCAGAGTTTACTAAACTTATGGGGGGGACGAATTGGAGAGGTCCTCGCGCTCGCCCCGCCACCGCGAGGATGGGATAATTCCAATAGGGATGGTGAAATTTATGCAGACTTTGAACGGGAAGCTGGCTCTGGTGACCGGAGGGAGTCGCGGCATTGGAGCGGCGGCGGCGCTGGCGCTCGCGGGGGCTGGCGCGGATGTCGTCGTAAATTTTCGTTCACGCGCCGAAGATGCGGAAAAAGTCTGCGCCGAAATCAGGACACTAGGACGGCGGACACTCGCGATTCAGGCTGATGTCTCGCAATCCGATCAGGTTGGAAAGATGGTGGCACAGATTGGGCGCGAACTCGGAAGCGTCAATATTCTGGTGAACAACGCGGGCATGGCGCGTCAACTCAAGCCTGAGGACATTGCGGAAGCGGACTGGGACGAGCACCTCACGGTAAACCTGAAATCCGCATTTCTGGTTACTCAGGCCGTGCTGCCGCAGATGCGGGCTCAGCGCTGGGGACGGATTATCAACATCTCGTCTACCGCTGCGCAGACGGGCGGATTGGTGGGCCCGCACTACGCTGCGTCGAAGGCTGGGATGCTGGGGCTGACTCACTCGTACGCGGCGTTACTGGCCAAGGAAGGCATTACGGCCAATACCGTTTGTCCGGCGCTGGTCGAGACCGAGATGCTGCGCGCCAATCCCCGCGCCACTTCCAGCGTGATTCCGATCGGACGCTTCGGCGTGGTTGACGAAGTTGCTTCCGTGATTTTGATGCTGGCCGAGAATGGCTATATCACCGGCCAGACGTTGAATCCAAATGGTGGATGGTATTTCAGCTGAAAAACTGAGCGGAGAGATTCAACTGATTCACGCGATTGTCAGGGTGTGCGCGAGATCCCTTCGACTTCGCTCAGGGCAGGCTCTTCGGGACTGAAGTCCCTCAGAATAACGCCAGTGTATGGGGATTCTTTCAAATTAACCCACTACCCGTCTCCGGCAGGAAATAGCGAGCACGTCTGTACCACGGCATCCCCTGCCTGATGCGAGCCGTTCGGCCACTGCCTGCGATGCCTAGGGCCGGGTGACTACTTCGTTGGGCCCCGCTGGCAGCACGAAGTTCAGACCGTGCTCATGATTCAGCTTGAGGGTTGCGGGCACGTCCAGGTCTGCGATCTGAATCTTTTTTGTCCACGATCCAGTGGTCCAGTAATCAGTCTTCGAATAAATGGTTCCACTCATGATGGTGTAACTGTTCAATTCCTCGGTGCGGCCATCGTGGAAAACGAGCACGGCCGGTGGAAGTTCGTGAGCGAGATTGCCGGATATGGCTGCCGGTTTTTCCAAACGCTGCGCAACTTTTCGCTGGGCTCGAAGCGAGCCTGTCGATGCCGCAACAGTTGACGAATTTACCTCAGCCTTCGCAGAGGAGTCAGGCTTGCCGGGTTCCGCACCCGACTTCTTTTCCGAGAGCGTCATGCGCTCAAAGTGATCGCCCTGCCATTCGATCAGCAGCGGTTCGATCGGGGCCGCAGGCGGTGCAGATGGGACGGGAGTGGCTGCCGGCTTGACAAGTATTGGGGGCTGACCAGGTTCTTCGGAGTCATAGGCGAAGTCAGAATAGTAGTAAGGATATGGGAGGATGACACCAGATCGACCAGATGAACGTCCCCGATGGAAGTGACCCGGGCCACCTGCAAAACTGCCACCAGATCTTCCCGCTCCAGATCCAACTCCAGGTCTTCCACCAGACCCCGCGAACCCAGCATACCCAGGTTGAACTGCAAAAGTTCCCTGCCCTGCACCCGCTCCGCGAACCTGTGCACTGGCTGGCGGGGTCAGGATGGCTGTAAACAGCACCGCGCTGGCAAGAACCGCACCGGTGGCAACGATCGCATTCTGGACTGCGCTGGCATGCTGTTTGAGCATTTTATTTGTGAACCTCCGGCGCTTATTTGTTATCCGGTACGGCCGGCAACTGAAAGCTGATGCCAAGGTCGTCGTTTTGTTTCGCTGTGGCTTTCAGATCAAGATCCGCAATGGCAATCTTGCGGTGGTGTCCGGGCGTCAACTCATACAGCATGTCTCCCACGACGGCGTAATTCTGCACTTCGACCTGGTGGCCATCCTTGAAGATCAGCACGGTTTGCGGCTGATCTGGGACGGGCGCTTCAGCAGGCTGAGCCGTTTCTTTTTCGGCTTCCTCCTGGACTCGACGATCCGACCTGTTACGACTCGCTCGTGGGGGATAGTCGTCCACAAAAGACCGCGCAGGTTGTCCTGGGCCACGGCGATCGAAAATCGTTGGGCCGCCACGGTAGTCGTCGGGGGGATTTTCGTCCGCTGCGTTGTCGGCCTCCTCAGGCTCTACTGGTACTGCGTACGGAACATAAACCGCACCGCCCGCCGGGAAAAACGTGCGTTGCTGATGGCGATGTCGCCTTTGAAAAAGTGGCGGGTTCGGGTTCCCCGGGACCAGTGGGTTGACGCAGCAACCCGGCTGGGTGAAAAACTGGCTTCTGGGCTGAACACCGTTCGGACCCAGTGAGGTGACGCTTGCGGGAACGCCGGGCGTGGAATTAACGTGCCCGCCGAAATTCGTCGAGGTCACCGAGGATGGCGTGCCGTTGATTTGGGCGATGGCTGGGCTTAGCAAGAAGAGAGCGACAATGCTGAGTAGTACCGCCGGTGCCGCCACCGTGGCTGAGTTTGGCTCTTCCACACAAGAATCATACTCCTGTTTCTCAACCATGGCCCACCCCCGGAAGAACTACTACCTACTGGTTAGAACCTCCCGGAGCTACCCGCGTTGCGCTTTATTTCCAGCCTTGCCGGAAAAACAAGGCGCCCTGTCGAGCTTGATGTAAGTGATTGATGAATAAGCTTGTGGGCGTTCACCCGCGCCCAGCTCGAGCCAGTTCCCACAGATGCCACGCGGCATTGGCTACCAGCAGGCCCCAAACCGCGGCCTGGGCCAGTTGCCGAAAGCGGGTTTCGAGCAGGTCCGCAGCGATTCCGGCGACAAAGACGAACAGGAATGGAATCGCCATGAGCTGAAAACCGAGTCCTGGAAAGTGCGGTGTACCAACTCCGAGGATGAGAAATAAAGCCGCGACCAGCAACGGCGCCGTGTTGCCGAAATAACGCGCCCGAGGCCAGAAGAAATACGTGATCAGAGCCACGGGCAGGGCCAGCACCAGAGCAGGACTACTTTGTCCGAGCTGCGCCAGCACCTGATGGTAAGCACCCGCCATGGAGAATGCTCTCCAGGAAACCGGGAAGAAGGATGCATGCCGAAGCTCGCGCCAGAATTCGCCTGCGTGAAAAAAGCTGGAGGCGTACAGGAGCAGAGCACCGATTCCACATGCAACTGCCCAGATTGCCAGCGCTGCAATCCGGCGCGTGGGAGCGACATAGAGCGTGAACGCCAGCGCAATCGGCAGCACAACGATTAAAGGAAACTGCGAGCCAACCGCAAGCGCCAGCGACAATCCCAGCAGCACAATACGTCGCCAGTTCCACAAAATCACTTCGCGTGGCGCGTACAACGTGTGTGCGACGGCGATGGCTGTGAAGATGGCGCCGAAAGCGCCCCAGGCCGCTCCGGTCTCCGGCTCCGCGGACCAGATGGCCGCGGAACGTACGATTCCCGGCGAGAAACAGTAAAGAGCCAGTGCAATGTATCCGCCGGCATTTCCAAAAAGACGGCGGGAGACGTACCAGAGCGACGCCCCGAGAAGGAGACCGAAAACAATATAGGGGGCAGCAGCCAGGCGATGAATTTCGCGGATATTTTCGGGTTGGAGTGGCACTCCACTCAGCACCAACGGAGTTGACGCAATCAGGTACCAGAGAGAGGAATGGCTGGCATCGTAGCCATCATGCTCCAATCCCGGCTGTCCCGGCATGGGTTGAGTTGGCCGGCCTGCGACCAGCAAATCCAATTCCTTTTCCAGACCGGGCGCCGCAACGGGCAATGTCCGGTGCTTCCACAGCGCGGTTCCGCGCTCCAGCCGGTAGATCTCGCCGGGATATACGGTGCCGGTTTGCCAGCCACGCTCCACCAGCCACAGGCACTGCGCCAGAAACGCGAGCAGCATGAAGGCGGCCAGTATTTGTGGCCTGCCAAAGCGTTCGCGTGTGAAGAATCCGCTCATTGAGAGACGGCGAGTGTTTTACCATGGCGGAGGACGGTTCGGGAAACTTCCGCCCCCGCGACCCCCACCAGCCATGGATGAGCCCAAGCTGAACCAGTCAACGTTAAAAGAGTCGACGTTGAACGAATCGAAGCTCGATGATCACGACAGGCACGAGGTCGTAGAGGGCGAAGTCTCCAGCGTCAGCCCAGTTTCACCGATAACGTCGAGCGTCGTTCCCGCCGCTGTTGATCATGCTCTGGCAACGCCTTCGCACCTTGACGGCTGGGTTCAGAAGGTTTTCACGGGCCAGAATGGCCTCCGCCCCGTCTGGTGTTTTGTTTTTTACCTGATCACTTTCCGGGCGCTGCGGTTCTGTCTGCATGCTTTTATTTACTACGCCTGGCCCGACACGGGCGTTCTTTGGCTTCAGACAGCAGTCGAACTGGGGCTTGCCATTATTGCAATTCTGCCAGCGGTGGCCATGAGCCGAATTGAGCATCGCCCGTTCGGAATTTATGGACTGCCGCTGCACAGGGCTTTTGGCAAGCTGTTCTGGTACGGCGCACTGTGGGGCTTCGGGGCGATAACTTTGTTGCTCCTTGCCCTGCATGGAGCTCATGCTTTTGACTTCGGGGAGTTCGCACTGCACGGAGCGCGCGCGTTCAAGTTTGCCCTGTTCTGGGCCGCGTTCTTTCTGATCGTAGGTCTCTACGAAGAATTCTTCACTCGTGGCTATACCCAGTTCAGTCTGAGTCTTTCGCTGGGTTTCTGGCCAGCCGCGATCCTGCTGTCGGCGGGCTTTGGCATACTGCATTTGGGAAATCCGGGGGAAAGCTGGGTTGGGATTCTGGGCGCGGTTCTCATCGGCTTTTTCTTTTGTCTGACGCTGCGCCGAACCGGAGATCTCTGGTTCGCGATCGGCTTTCATGCGTCATGGGATTGGGGTGAAAGTTATTTCTATTCAGTCCCGGACAGCGGGGGAATCGCTCCCGGACATCTTCTGCATTCCAGCTTCCACGGCCCCAACTGGCTGACCGGCGGGTCGGTGGGTCCGGAAGGCAGCGCGTTTCTCTTTGTGCTGCTGGTACTGCTGTGGGTGGCGTTCGATCGGGTCTATCCTGAAGTAAAGTATCCGGTCGAGCGTCCACCCCGAACCACGTAGGGGCAGATGTCCTCATCCGCCCCTGCGCGAACCATGGTAGACGTCCGACTACCACGAATAGTGCACTGTGTACGTCACCACCTGCTCCCCGTCGGGCGCGATGGTTACCGGGAATTCAACCGTCTGTGCATCCGTCTTGCGTGACTCCTGCGACTGTTCGGTCAACCTCCAGTTTGTCCAGCGATAGAGATGCTCGACCACGCGCACAGTTACCGCTTCCTTCTTGTGATTGCGCACCCGGATTTCAAACGACTCGTCCATCCAGTTGCGAGCGGAATCGACGCGGATGTTGGTGCGCTTACGCTCGCCCACCACGTCGAATGAATTGCCGGTGAAGATGCGAATGATTTCGTCTTTCGGGGTGTGATCGATGGTGTTCTCACCGACAAACTCCAGGTGGCCGTCGGTATCGCGGCGGTAAAACCGCAGTCTGCCCTTGGGCAAAGCGATGCCCAGATGATTTGCTTCCGCATTCTTGAACTCTTCCATCACCCAAACCTTGGGATTGGACTGGGTGCCATAGCTCTGGTCCTGGCGGATCTGATCCATATTGTAGTAGCCATACTGCTGCACTTGCGCTCCGTCGTAGACGTACAGCCGGAGAGCACGGATGCCGGTGGAGCGGACGAACTCTACCTGCTTGGTTTCCTGATCTCGAAGTGTCGTGGCTCGCGCCAGCGTATAGAGATGAAATTCGTCGAATGATTTCTCGCGAACGACTGGCGCTGCGGCATCAGCCATCATGGCTTTCGCCTCCGCCGCGTACATCCGTCCGGAAACCGATGATGGCTGAAGCTTGTTGACGTCGCCGGCCATCAGTTTGATATTCGCGTTCTCGAAAGTCTTGCCGCTCTGGTTGCGCATGGTGATCCAGCCCACCATGTCGAGCAGATCGGTTTTGCCCTTGGGATTGTCGGAGACCACGATATTGTAATCGGATTGCCAGCTCATACCGCCGGCAACGTAGGAAATCTCGGCGTCGAACTTACCGGGATCGTTGGTTTGCAGCAGCCAGCTCAGAGCGGGCTTCAGGATGGAGTCGCCGGACAGTGCGGGAAACAGCGGCTGGCCCGGCAGACCAAACCGCAACACACCGTCCACTTCGATGATGGGCTGAGTATAAGAAGGCTGCTGATAATTTTGCGCGTAGTAAGAACTGGGTACATAACCGCTTCGCACTACTTTGCCTTTGATGATTTGATTCGGTTGCACCAGGAATTCAATCGTCCTGCCTTCGTAAAACGAAAGCAGCAATTCCTGTGAGATAGGATCGTTGCGGTAATTCTGCTCCAGCACCTGCAGTGCGCGTCCGGCAGGATCGCGCAGGATGACGGAATCCGGCTCAAGGTGCGCTGCAATGCCCGCAAACTGGGCATGATTAACCCCAGCCGTGAGATCAAGCGGCACATATTCCCGCGCCACAAAGAAATTCTGGTTGTAAATGGTAAGGGCCGGCTGTTGGGTGGTGTCGGCAGCTTCCTGAGCTTCTCCTATCACCCCGCACAGCAAAAGCATGGACGGCAAAAGAATCGTCAGCAGCAGCTTCTTCATATCGTTTCCCCTTGTTTTCTGTGAACCCTTCAGTGAACGGGAAGGAGGAGGCTTTCCCGTCCTATCGTGAGAACGCGGAGGATGGGGAAACTTGCAGGGACTTTTTAACCACAGAGGATACCAGGGGGCACGAAGGTAATCAGGAGTAACCGCTAGAAGCGACCTTCGGAGCTAACGTTCGCGTTTTATGTGCTGCCGGATCCAATCCGCGAGTTGCGATTCTGACAAACTATCCTCCGCCAGGCTGAAGAAAATTTCAGCAGCCTCGACTTGTCCGACCGATAACTCGGGCCGATTGAGGGCAAGAAACAGACCAATGGCCAGAAATCCCGCCCGTTTGTTCCCATCATCGAATGGATGGCCGCGGACAATCCCGAAACCGTATGCCGCAGCCAAGCCCGCTAGGTCGGCTTTGGGTTCGCACACTTGCAGGTGCCGGGGACGGGCGAGAGCCGCGTCCAGGGCAGCCTCATCGCGAAAGCCCGTCAGACCGCCATGCCCTGCAAGCGATTCCACCAGGAGCAACACCAAATGACAGCTCGAAGTTTTAGCTTCATGCCAATGAATATTATGATCGGTCGTACGCTGCAGCAACCCGTATGCCGAGGGAGCCCTGACTGACGGCGACCGTCCTGGTGCAGTTTACTGGGCCGGTCCGACAACAGCGACCGATCGCGGCCATCCAAAGAATACCCGGCTGGCCCGGCGCAAGACTCGCCACCCGAATGCAGCGCCCAACAGTATCGTGATCAGCCACAACAGAATCGCTGGCACCAGGAAAATAAATCCTGCCATAGTCACCCCATAGTTTCCCAGGCTGTCCAAACCTGCGCGCAAGGCGAGCTTCATCTGGTACAACGGCCGCCAGTGCAGTCCGAAAACCTGGGCCTCGGCTTCGGTGCGAAGCGACACGCTGATTGCTACCGTTTCAACCTGCCTGGAGAGCGCTTCGAATTCAGCCTGCTGCTGCTCTATCTGGCCGCGCACGTCGCTCAGCTTTTCGCTGACTTCCAGTGCGTCCTTGACGGTGTGCGCGCTCTTCATGATGGACAGATATTGCGTTTCTTCGCCGCGCAGGTTTCGCAAGCGGGCGTCGAGGTCGACATACTGCCGGGTCACGTCCTGAGCTTCCACTCGCTCGCTATCAACTCTTACTCCCAGCTTGCGGATTTCGGCTCGCGCTTCTTCGAAACGGTCGGCGGGCACGCAGATCGCCAGGAATGCGCCTTGCGCATCTTGTCCGTTGGTGACTGATTTCACCAGAAACCCACCCAGGCGTTCCCCAACCTGACGAATCCTGTCCGCAGTATCGGCTGGATCTTTGGTTACAACTTCGATGGAAGAGTTTCGGACCATTTTGCGGTCAGCATCGGCCGCCTGCGCCTGAGAGGCTGGAAGGTAGGTCGCCATCGCCGCGTGCCGTGGCGCGTAACTCACACCGCCGCCGATCATTGCGACCCGGCTTGCTTTTGCCTGGGCCGCATCTAAAACCCGCTCATAAGAAGACTGTTGCCATAACGAGGTAGGCTCCCATTGGGTTGCAACCGGCCCACCGCCCTTCTCCGCCGCGATCCCCCGACCTTCGTCGAGCCGGGCGGTTCCAAAATAAAGTGCCATCAGCGCTGCCGTAACCAACCACGCAGTCTTTAATGGCTTCTTGCCCGTCTGCCAGGTACACACCCAACTCGATTGCATAACATCCTCCCCTAACCGTAGACCGATTGCGAACCCGATTTGTTCCCAGTGCGGCCACTTCCCATTGGGAGAACGCGCTAGAGAAGACTGCTTGCAAGGTATTTTTATTCGGGCGGGAAATAGAACGACCCCTTGTCATCCTGAGCGGAGTGGTAAGTTCGAGTAGCAAACCTTCCGCGTAGTCGACGGAACCCCCATAACGACGACGCTCTCGACCAGCTAGGAATTTGCTTGGTTCGAGGAAAGATCTAAGCGTAGACTGTGCCGCTGACAGGGGGCCTTCGACTTCACATTCGCGTTCGCTCGCGAACGCAGGATGCTCCGATCAGGATGACAAAGGATTCAGGGGGGATTAGAGAACAGGTCTCTATCCGTGGCCCTGAATTCCTAGATGTCCAGGTTCTTTACATCCAGAGCGTTGTCTTCGATGAACTTGCGGCGAGCTTCGACGTCTTCGCCCATCAGCGTGCTGAAAATGATTTCGCACTCGGCGATGTCTTCCAGTTTCACCGATAGGAGAGTGCGGCGCTCCGGGTCCATGGTGGTCTGCCAGAGTTGCTCGGAGTTCATTTCGCCAAGGCCCTTGTAACGGGTTTTCTCGTAGCCGCGGCTCCCCGCCTCTTTGACGTATTCGAAGAGATCGCGAACGTTGGTTTTCTCCACCACTTCAGTCTCGATAGCCTTCTTTTTCGCCACGGGCTTCGGCGCCTTCTTCGGCGCTTTATCTGCCTCTTCGACTTCAGCATCTTCGCCGGCAGCTTCTTCGCCAGCGCCGCTGGATGGCGCGGCATCGCTGATGGCTTCGATCACAAAAGGCGGCTCCATGCAGGGTTCGATCTGCTTGAACTTTGACAGAAGCTGGCGATACTCCGCCGTCGAAGCCAGCTCCCAGTTGATGAGATGTTCCGCACCCTGGGAGTTGACGTATTTCACCTCCCAGAGATTGTGCTCTTCATCGAAGATGGCTTCGACGCTCTTGAACTCGCGCCCTTTCTGAAGTCTTTGGAGTTCCCTCTCCAGCTTTTCGATTTTCTTGGGCGGGGCTTTCTTATCGCCTTCAAAGTCGGTGCGTTTGGAAAGATCGAGTTTAGGCAGCAGCTCAGTAATCTTCTCGTCGCGGAGCCGTTTGTTTACCTTATCGAAGTAGCCGAAATATTCCTTCAGCCCGCTGGCGAACTTTGACAGACCCGCTCCCTCAAGTTTGGCCGCGCCTTCGCCATAGCGCACGGTCAGGCTGTCGGCGGCGCGCTTCAGAATAATCTTGTCGAGCGCGTCGTCGTCCTTGATGTACTGCAGCGTCTTGCCCTTCTTGATCGAGTACAGCGGCGGCTGTGCGATGAATACGTTGCCGCGTGCAATCAACTCCTGCATGTGGCGGAAGAAGAACGTGAGCAGAAGAGTGCGGATGTGGCTGCCGTCAACGTCGGCATCGGTCATCAGAATGATTTTGCCGTAGCGCAGTTTGGCGGAATCGAAGTCGTCCTTGCCGATACCCGTGCCGAGCGCGGTGATCATGGCGCGGATTTCTTCGTGACCCAGCATTTTGTCGTAACGCGCTTTCTCAACGTTCAGGATTTTTCCTTTCAACGGAAGAATGGCCTGAAAACGTCGATCGCGCCCCTGCTTAGCGGTGCCGCCGGCGGATTCTCCTTCAACCAGAAACAGCTCGCAGCGCTCCGGCTGGCGTTCCGAACAGTCCGCCAGCTTGCCAGGAAGGCCGCCGCCATCGAGCGCACCCTTGCGGCGAGTAAGGTCGCGGGCTTTCCGCGCTGCTTCACGCGCGCGCGAGGCTTCAATGGCCTTGTTGATGATCTTTCGTCCGACCGTCGGATTCTGCTCGAGGTACGCGCCCAGACGTTCATTTACGAATGCCTGCACGATCCCGGCGATATCGGAATTCAACTTGCCTTTGGTCTGACCTTCAAACTGCGGCTGCGGCAGCTTCACGCTGATCACCGCAACCAGGCCTTCGCGAACGTCGTCGCCGGTAAGGTTTTCTTTTACATCTTTGAACAGGCCCATCTGTTGTCCCGCATAGTTGATAGTGCGGGTCAGGGCCATGCGGAAGCCAGAGAGGTGCGAGCCCCCGTCTACCGTGTTGATGTTGTTGGCAAAACTGAACACCGACTCCGAGTAGGCGTCGTTATATTGCAGGCCAATCTCCATGACTACGCCGCTGCGCTCGGCTTCCATGTAGATGGGCTTCTCGTGAAGGACCTGCTTGCCCCGGTTCAGATGCTTGATAAATTCGGCGATGCCGCCGCTGTATTTGAATTCAGCCGACTTGGCTTCGTTAGTCTTGGCGTCAGTCGTACGCTCATCAGTCAGCGTAATCAGCAGCCCCTTGTTAAGGAATGCCAGTTCGCGCAGGCGCTGGGCCAGCGTGTCGAAGTTGTACTCGGTGGCAGTGAAGATGGTCTTGTCGGGAACGAAGTGAACCTTGGTTCCGGTTTTCGCTTTGACCGCGCCAGTCTTTTTGAGTTTGCTGGTTGGTTCGCCCTTGGAATAGGTCTGCTCCCAGGTAAAGCCATCGCGCCAGATTTCAAGATCGAGATCTTCGCTGAGTGCATTCACGCAGGAAACGCCAACCCCGTGCAGTCCGCCTGAAACTTTGTAAGACGACGAGTCGAACTTTCCGCCAGCGTGCAGCTTGGTCATGACCACTTGCGCGGCAGGAACTTTTTCGCCGTCGATCTCCATGGAGTCAACTGGGATGCCGCGGCCGTTGTCAATGACCGTGATGGAGTTGTCCAGATGAATCGTGACTTCGATCTTGTCGGCGTAACCGGCGAGTGCTTCGTCCACCGAATTGTCGACGACTTCGTACACCAGATGGTGAAGTCCCATCTCACCGGTGGAACCGATGTACATCGCGGGACGTTTGCGCACGGCTTCCATGCCGCCCAGCACTTTTATGGAGTCGGCGTTGTAGTCTCCGTTGCCCCCGTTTACTGCCGAGAGCTTTCCGGTTTTTGGCTTAGTTTCGTCGATGGGAGTGATTTCTTTCGTGGCCATTCAGCTCCGTGGAAAGTGCCTGGCACAGGTCTTTGCCGGCGTCCTTTTCCGATGCCCTGGAATTTGCCTCAAATTACTGAAATTATTAACACTTACGGCTTCCTAGGTTGTACTTAATTGTACCATGAAATAGCACAACTTTCGACCCCGGAATCGGCAGTGTAAACCACCTATTTTCAGGGGTTAAATCAGGCGCGAGCGCCCCGCTCGTGCTGGGTTAAGAATGGCCTGGCGAGGAGCGCTCTTGCACGAGCGAGGACGCTCGCGCCCGCATCCCGCGCCTACATTGTCAGCGTACGAAACCGGGGGCGACCTGATAGCATATTGGGAGGAGATTCCAGCTAAGCATGAGTGTTCCTGTCTCGCAGATGTGGACGGTGGCCAGCTATGTCATCCGGCAAAAGCTTGCCCGGCGGAAACAATACCCGCTGGTGCTGATGCTGGAGCCACTGTTTCGCTGCAACCTGGCCTGTGCCGGCTGCGGCAAGATCCAGTACCCGGCCCACGTCCTTAAGCGCCAGCTGACCCCCGAGGAGTGCTTCCGGGCGGTCGACGAGTGTGGCGCCCCGGTGGTTTCGATCCCGGGCGGCGAACCGCTCATGCACCCCGAAATCGACAAGATTGTCGAAGGCCTGGTGGCTCGCAAGAAGTACATCTACCTGTGCACCAACGCGCTGCTGTTGAAGGAAAAGATCCACCTTTTCAAGCCGACCAAGTACCTGACCTTCAGCGTGCATCTGGACGGGCAAAAAGAGCACCACGACTTTGCCGTCTGCCGCGAGGGTGGCTACGAGGTCGCCGTGGACGCTATTCGCGAGGCGTTGCAGCGCGGCTTCCGGGTAACGACCAACACGACGCTGTTTGACGGCACCGACCCCAAGAGCGTTCGCGCATTCTTCGACGACATGATGGAACTGGGAATCGAGGGCATGATGCTCTCGCCCGGCTATTCCTATGAAAAGGCCCCCGATCAGCAGCACTTCCTGGGGCGCGCCCGCACCCGGCGGTTGTTTCGGGCGATCCTGTCGAATCGGGAGAAGGACTGGCGGTTCAATCTTTCGCCGCTATTCATGGAATTCCTGATGGGCAAGCGTCACTATGCCTGCACCCCCTGGGGAATGCCCACTTACAACATCTTCGGCTGGCAAAAGCCCTGCTACCTGCTCCAGGACGGCTATGCCGATACCTTTGACGAACTGATCAAGGAAACTGCATGGGAGTCTTACGGCACGGAGTCAGGCAATCCGCATTGCGCCAACTGCATGGTGCACAGCGGATACGAGGCTTCCGCTGTGAATGACACCTTTGGGTCGCTTGAGGGCTTTGTCGCGACCGTTAAGGGCACGCTGTTCCATCGCTATCGTGATCAAGGCGCTCTTCGTCTGCTGGACGAAATTGAGGAGCAGGGACAGCAGGCACCACTGGTACAGATTGCCAATGCGTCTGAGGCGCTTGAGGAGACGCGGGCGTGACCGGGAAGGCTGCGGGGCACGTTTCGCACGAGTCCGCTTCCGCTAAGCCGCCTGCAGCTCTGGCGGCGGACGCGCTTGAAGTATCTCCGGGATGGCAGCACGAGAAGCTCGAGGGCTGGGTTCCGGCGCTGGCTTCGGACGAGGAAACGCGCAAAGCGCTGGAGAAGGCCTTCGACTACCGCGGCGATGTGACCATCACGCGGAAAGACGGAAGCGTAATCGAGGGATATCTGTTCGACCGCAAAACCGGCCCTACCCTGGCCGACTCATTGGCGCGCATCCTTCCAAAGAGTTCTAACCAGCGCGTGATGATCCCCTACTCGGATATTGCAGCGCTGGCCTTCACTGGCCGTGACACGGCAGCGGGAAAAAGCTGGGAAGCCTGGGTAAAGAAGTATGTGGAAAAGAAAGCCGCCGGAGAGAAAGACATCGGGCTGGAGCCCGAGGCCCTCGAGTAAAGTCCCGCGTTGTCATCCTGAACAGTTGGCTGGGCGATGACAGATGGCATGGTAACGATTAGTGGGCCGGCTTTCGTGGCGCAAAGCTTAACTTCTCGATCAGCTCATTGACCTCATCCTCGCTCCCTCCGATAAAAGTAAATGAGATCGCGTAGCCCCTTTCAAGAACTACCAGGGAGGTTTGACGCACGCTGGTGGTTCCCCGCAATTTGCTGAAATCCTCCCGCACCAGCTGGGTTGCGCCAATCGGAAACCCGTGCGGGTCTTCCACCGGCTGAAATCCCTTGGCGGTGGCCAGTTCGGTCAACGGTCCAAAATAGTCAGCGGCGGTCTTCATACCGGAATAGCTGGACAGAGACTCGGCTGCGATCACGACCGCAGAGTTTACGGTCTCGCCCGCGGCTTCTGGGGGACGCTCGAAGATTGCCAGGAGTGGCAGCGATTTGGCGGCAGCGTTTGTGGGGCCCGTGGAATCGTCCTGCATTTCGCTGGTGCGATCCACCCAGCCGTAGGGCAGCTTGTAGCTGAATCCGAAAGACGGATTGCGGTAGACGCCATCGCTGATGGCGCCGGCTCCGGGAGCTGAGGATTTCGCGCGGGCGGGTACCTTGGAAGAGGATGCCGGCTGCTGGCCCCACAGGGTCACCGTGAGCAGCGCCACGGACACACCAGCCTGTAGTCGCGTCATAGCCTCATGCTACAGGATGTTGAACCCGTGGCGGCCGCCCCCCGGGAAGGTTTCACATCAGCAGCCCCATTCGGCCTGGCCGGGCTTGGCAAAATATCGCCTGGAGTCTTCCCGCTCTTTGGCGCTTGAAGACAATTCCAGCAAAGCCAGACGCGCAGCCGCTACCATACGGCGCTTCTCCGGTTGCGGTACCTGCTCCCACGCCTCAGCGTCAGGCTTGTTCTCGCCACTGAAATCCGGACCCAACGCCTGATGATAGTGGTGAAACAGCTCTGCCAGTTGCTCTGCGGATACTTCCTGGATCGACATCGAATATTGCCCCTTTCCTGGCTGGTTAATTCCCAGCCTGTTTAACTTTGCCTTTATCGGTTGACGAAAGCGCCTGCGCGCATCAAGCGGCGCGCGCCATGGGTGGTTTGTAAGGTTCTGATTCAACTCTGTCGCTGGATTTGACTCGCCGATTTACCCGGTAGCCAATCGACTGAGACTTGACGTCCCGGGATAAAGCAACCAGGAATCGCAAACAAAATGCGATCCCGCCCGTGCAAAGCATTGTCATGACCGCCAGCACGAACATTTCAACCTCCCGGATCGGATGCCGGCTGCTGGATAGCCGGATTCGCTCACCTGGATCATTGGATACAAAAGGGCATAAGTTTCGAATAAAAAGTCCGTAAATTGTTCGTAAAGGCGCAGGTTGTTGCCCGGCAATACTTTGTCGCCACCTTCATGAAAGCCTTATGGGAATGTTTCAAGGAACAGGCAGGAGAGAGAGATGGAATTGAAACCACTCTCGGCAAAGGGGTGGATGAATCAGATACTGGAGGCGCTATATTCTGAAACCATGGTTGCAGAAGGAAGTGCTCGTTTCAGTCCGGCTCGTCAGCTCTGCTCACTAGTTCTTATTCGCTCCACCGCTTCAATCCCAACAATTTTTCGCCTAGCGGGGTGAGCTTCGCGGGCGAACAATTTTTCTTTTCCCATTCGCGCGGGTCGCCGGGGAAGGCGAAGCCTTGCGGCGGTTCCATTTCCCTCCATGAACGGATGCGAATCTCGCGCAGGTCTTCGCGGGATTCATCTGCCGGCGTCATGGAAATGTATTGCGCGATGCGCACTTTGTCCTTCGAAACGTTGGGGCGGATTCCATGGGCCAGCAGGCTGTTGAAGATCAGCAGATCGCCGGCTTTCGGCATCACCGGCACGATTTCGAAGCCGGTGGTGTCCGGCTTCCAGGGATCGCGATTGTCGGGCTGAGTCTTGCGCCACCCTTCTAAAGTGCGGAACAGTTCAGGCACGCCCTGGAAACCGCCCATGTCCGGTTCGTGGTCGACCAGTGAGAGTACGCCCTGAACGTTTACCGGAAGAGGGTCAAGGGTGGTATCGGCGTCCCAGTGAATGAACCCGCTGAATGGGCGCTGGCTGCGGTTCGGTGGATTCAGGTTGGCGCGGTCGATCGTCACCCAGAGTTTTTCGTTGTCCCAGATGTCGACGAAAGCGTCATAGATGCGCGGATACTGGCGGTTGTCCCACAAGTACTGGTGGTTGTAGATCTCGACCATGCCGCTGTTGTTTAACTCTTTCATGGCATGATCGCGGAGCTGATCCCTGTACCAGGTAGGGGGGGCGTTCGGATTCATCTCCTGAAACTCCCACAGCAGATCCACCAGGCGCTTTACGTTTTCAGGCGGAACGGCTTGCTTGACGATCACGTAGCCGCGAGTGATCCAGTGCTTCCAGTCATCGGGCGAGAGCACGCGCAGGGGAAGCGTCTTTTGGATATCTCGGAGTTGGGTTTCGGCTACGTAAGCTACGCTGGCATTTCCCGGGCGGTTTTTACCGTAGGCGTAGCGATCGGCGGTTGCTTCTGCTTTGTCTGACATGGCTTAAAGCCTCCTGCAGGGGAGGGGAACCGTCCCCGTGCCATGACGTTGTGGCCTGATCTCGTAGCGCGACCTGGTTACCTGAACTCCCGGCTTGGCCATTGCCGGCCCAGCACGAGCGAGGAGGCTCGCGCCCACACTACGCGGCGCGGGCTGCGAGCGGCTGTGTGCAGAAGCCGCAGCGACGGGCGTCGATGGGAATCTCACTCAGGCACTCGGGGCACTTCTTGGTCGTGGGATCGGCCGGGGCCGGGGCTTTGCGCATACGCGCGATCAAGGCGTTGATGGGCGTCACCACGAAGAAGTACACGGCCGCCGCGACCAGCACAAACGACACCACGGCGTTGATGAAGTCGCCGACCGGAAACGGGGTGCCGTTGATAGTGAAATTGATCGCCGAAAAATCGGGCTTGCCGACGATTGCCGCAATAAGGGGTGTAAGCAGGTCTTTGGTGAAGGCCGTCACTACCGAACCGAAGGCCGCGCCGATGACGACGCCTACCGCCAGATCAACTACATTGCCACGAAGAATGAACTGCTTGAATCCGCTGAGCATGGGGATGAACCTCCAAAACACGAGCGGCTAATTTACGGTGAGGCAGCGGGGTAGGTCAAGCCGAAGGTTTGTGTGGGGCGGCACTCTTGTCCGCAGCCTTTGAGTTTCCAGTAAGCCATATTTATTTGTGGCCCGGGGAAACCGCCGGCAAAGTACACGGCTCCAAACCAAAATCAACATCAAAGGCGGCGGACAAGGGTCTCCGACCCACACAATAGTTCCTCAAATGCGCATGGGCATGACGATGTAGCGGTACTTGTAATCCTCGCTGTCGGCAGGGCGTAGCTGGCCGGCGGACTGGGCGTCCTTGAATTCGAGTTTTACGTCGCCGGCGCCTACTGCTTTCAGGAAGTCGAGAATGTACTGGGCATTGAAGCCGACCGTCAGCGAGTCGCCCTGGTAGCTGGTTTCGATGGTGTCTTCCGATTCGCCGGTTTCGGTAGAGGACGCCGAAAGTTTCAGTTCGCCCTTCTCCATGCGCAAGCGTACGGCTCGCGAACGTTCGTCGGCAAACTGGGCTACGCGGGAGATGGCCGCGCCCAGTTCGTTGCCGGGTAGAGTGACGCTCTTGTTGTTGTCCTTGGGCAGCACGGCCTCGAAGTTGGGGAACTGGCCGGTAAGCTGGCGCGAAGTCAGCAACCGCTGTCCGATGCGGAAGTAGAGAGTCGATTCGTCTTTCGCGAAGTCGATGGTCTCCGCGTCGGTGGAATCGAGCAGCGACCTCAACTCGTCCATCGCCTTCTTGGGGATGAGGGTCTTCAGTTCGCCTGAAACGCCTTCAAATTTCTCCCCGCCGCGTTCGACGTGAGCGAGACGATGCCCATCGGTTGCCACCATGGTGATGGACTCGGGCTTCAGCACCATGAGGGCGCCGTTTAAGGTATAGCGTGATTCTTCACTCGCAATGGCAAACCCGGTCTTGGCAATCATTCCACGCAAGACCTGGGCCGGAATCTTGACTGATCCCGCGGTGGGAAATACCGGCAGGGTCGGAAAATTCGACCGCGCCATTCCAACCATCTTCGTATTGGACCGCCCGCAACGGATGCTGATCCAGTGATTTTCCAGCAGCTTGATGGTGATGTCGGCATCCGGCAGCAGCTTTACGTAATCGTGCAACTTGCGGGCCGGGATGGTACAGGAGCCCTCTTTCTTTACCTTGGCGGCACAGGCGGTTCGCAAGCTCAAATCCAGATCGGTAGCGGTGAGCGAAAGCCTGTCGCCGGAAGCTTCGAATAAATAGTTGGAAAGGATGGGAATCGTGGTCTTGCGTTCCACCACTCCCTGAGTCGCAGTCAGTTCCCGCAAGAGTTCGAATTTACTGACTGTAATTTCCATGGTGGCGGTCCCCGTGGCTGCGGCCATCGCTTCTACCGGCATAACCCAAGTCTCCCGTCAGGCGACGCTACTTTGAGTACTTCCCTTATATCAAAATAAAAACTATTAAGACCAGTAGTAACAGTAGGGGCCTCGTAAAAGTGGAAATCCAGTCGAACCCCCACCAGGACTGGCTTCTCCGCTGACCAGCGGCTGTCTAAAACTAGACTGGCATTTGGCGGAGGAGAAGGTATCGTTTGGCCGTGCCGACGATTCCTTCCGGCTCTTGCACAACTTCCACATCCGATTCACAATGTCCACGAAGGAAGACTCAGCGGATGAGTGGAAATCCGGCGAGAGCCGCGCTCTATCCGCCCAACTGCTCAGTCATTTTATTAATCAGCCTGTTTAAATCCTTGTCGGTCTTTCGGGTGCCGTCGATCTTATCGACTGAGTGCAGCACGGTGGTGTGATGCTTGCCACCGAACTGGCGACCGATTTCCGGCAGAGATGCCTCGGTCAGATGTTTGGCCAGATACATGGCGATTTGCCGCGGATAGACAATGGCTCGCGAGTTATTCTTGGCCTTGATTTCGACCAGGCGCAATCCGAACTGCTCCGCCACTGCCTTCTGGATGGACTCGATCGTGACCTTGCGGGCCTGTGAGTCGATGAAATTCTTGAGTACCTGCTGGGTGTAGGGCAGCGTAATCTCGGCGCCGATCAATGACGAGTGTGCCACCAGACGGATCAGTGCACCTTCCAACTCGCGAACGTTGGAGCGGATATTCGAGGCGATATATAACGCCACGTCCGTAGGCAGAATAACTTTTTCCTGCTCGGCCTTCTTTTGAAGAATGGCAACCTTGGTTTCGAGGTCGGGCGGCTGAATGTCAGCAATCAGTCCCCATTCGAACCGGCTGCGCAGCCGATCTTCGATTTCCGCGAGTTCTTTGGGCGGGCGATCGCTGGCAATCACGATCTGCTTCATGGATTCGTGCAGCGCGTTGAAGGTATGGAAGAATTCTTCCTGCGTGCGTTCCTTTTGCGCCAGGAACTGGATGTCGTCCACCAGCAACACGTCGACGTTGCGGAACTTGTCGCGGAAGCTGATCATCTTGTCGTAGCGCAGCGAGTTGATCATTTCGTTGGTGAACTTCTCGCTGGAGACGTAGCAGATAGCCGACTGGGGCTGGCGGCGCTTGATCTCATGGCCGATGGCCTGCATCAGGTGGGTCTTGCCCATACCGACGCCGCCGTACAGGAACAAGGGGTTATAGGCTTTGGAAGGACGCTCCGCTACTGCCTGGCAGGCGGCATGCGCGAACTGGTTGCCGCTGCCGATCACGAACGCGTCAAAGGTGTAGCGCTGATTCAGTTGGGCCGCTCCATCCCAGTCGAACCTCGCCTGGGAACTCGGCGTGGGAGTGGCCGGACGCGCGGACAGTCCGCCATCGTGACGAACCGGGGTGGACGCGGGATCGTCCTCCGGGGTGACGAACTTCACTTCCTGGAACTCGCCGCCCAGATTGTCCAGCGCTTCCTGAATGAGATCCGCGTATTTGTCTCCAACGTGGCGAAACTCAGCCGTGGGCACACGCACGAAAAGGATCGGTCCTGTAGAGTGGCTGTACTTCGTGGGCTTCAGCCAGGTGTCGTAGGAGTGGCGGTTGATCTTTTTTTCCAGCGCGTCGAGAACGCGCAACCACGGGTTCGGAGAAAGGCTCGGTGTTGGAACGGACATAAATAAATTTTTTCGTGGGGCGGAGGCCAGAATCAGCGCCCGGTTCTCAAACATTTATTGCAGCAAAAATGCTTTCATTTTCCAGCAGAGCAGCCCCGCTCGCGGGGGCAGTTACGCTGGGGTTAAGAAAATTTCTGTAAGCTGGATCAGTCCGGCATACTAGCACAAAAAATTTCTGTCTGGGCGAATCTTCTCCGCCGAATTTTTCCGCTGTACGATTCAGAACCCTAACGAAACTTTCTGTCAAGTATTGAAGTTATAACTGCCGCGCGACTGGTGCAGCGCGACAGTTGCAGAAAGCGCGAGCCGGACACTGGGTGGTCCTGCTATTTCTGAGTTGGACTTTGCAGAGGCTTAGCTCCGCTACGTCTTCCATGCCGCGAGCAAGACGTGGCAGAGCTACGTCTCTCCATTTGGTTCGGCTTCTTGTTCCTGAATGAGATTCGTGGCTTGACCACAGGCAACTTCAATCGCCGCGGCAAGAGTGTCCGCCCCACACCCCCGTTTGCCCGCTTGCTGCCGGTCATTTATACTTCTACTTCGCTTTATTCGGGATATCCAGTTCATCAGGAGCAGCGATTTTTCATGCCCAAGCGCACATTCCAGCCCAACCGTCGTCACCGGTCGAAGACGCACGGATTTCTTACGCGGATGAAGACCAAGGCCGGCCGCGCGGTGATTTCCCGGCGGCGCGCCAAGGGCCGCAAGCGGGTGTCGGTAAAACCCGGCTTCCGTGAATAGTGTTTCTCCTCTTCGGAAAAATGCGGAAGTGTTGTAATCCCGGTTTTTGGAGCCCGGAATTTCTTAGCCTGGGGTTTTCCAAGTCAGGCTGGGGGCGGGAATTGTGAGCGCTCTCGCAACCAATGGCGGTGTCGATGCGTCGGATTCAAGGACGCAAAACAGGTTTCCGCGCAGCCTGCGGTTGCTGCGGCACGCAGACTTCGAACGAGTGTACAAGCAAGGCCGGCGGCATTTCGCCGCGCACATGACAGTGTTCTACCTGGCGCGCAAAGACAGTGATGGTGACAAAGGCGACGGTGGAAGCGGTCCCGGTTCGCGAGTTGGTTTTACCGTGGGAAAGGTTTTGGGCGGCGCCGTGGTACGCAACCGGATGAAGCGGCGCCTGCGCGAGGCGGTCCGGTTGCATGGTCCGATCAAGGCGTCCGTTGATGTCGTGATCAATCCGAAGAAGTCGATGCTGACGACCCGGTTCGGGGATTTGCAGAAGGAAGTCGGCCGGGCGTTCGATGTGATCGCGAAAGCAGGGCCAAAGAAATCACCGGTAAATTCATGAGCCAGATGGTAAAGATTTTCGTGCTCGGTCTGCTGCGCGGATACAAGTGGGCGATCTCGCCGCTATTTCTTCCCGCCTGCCGGTACGTTCCCACGTGTTCCGAATACGCGATGGAAGCCGTGGATCGCCATGGTATTCTCCGCGGCGGCTGGATGGCGGTGAAGCGTCTGCTCCGCTGCCATCCGTTGGTAAAGGGTGGTTATGATCCGGTGAAGTTGGACGACTACGGCATGGCGCAGGGTGCGATCCCGCCCGCGATCCGTGGTCGCTGAGTAAGCAATTTGCCAGAATTCCCCAATCCTCAACAAGATCCCGGGATGGAGCGCCGGCTGCTGCTGGTGTTTGCGCTCACATTTCTGGTGATCATTCTGTTTCAGCCCTTACTGAAGAAGTATTTGCCCCAGCCGGCCTCCACGCCCGTGCAGGTTCCGGCGGAGCCTTCCGCTCAGTCAGCAGCGCAATCCACGACGCAGGCGGCTGCGGTTGCGATGCCTGCTTCAGGCGCCGGCAAGCAGGCTGCGGCAGAGGCTGAGACGGTGATCGAAAATGATCTCTACCGAATGACGTTCACCAATCGCGGCGCCCAGGTCAAATCGTGGATCCTCAAGGAGTATCGGGACGACCACGGCAAACCTCTCGAGCTGGTCAGTGGGGCGGCGGAGAAATATGGATATCCGCTTTCTCTGTGGACCTATGACGAAGCTCTGCGGAACAAGATCAACTCCGCGCTGTATGTTGCGTCCGGTTCGGGCAACCTGACGGCTCCGGCGCAGGTGAGCTTCGAGTACGCGGATCAGGACCTCACCGTCCGCAAACGTTTCAGCTTCGATCAGACATATCTGGTTCGCGTCGAAACCTCGGTACAGCAAAAAGGCGTTGTAATGGCTGCCTTTCCTGCATGGCCGGCGGGATTCGGCGATCAACAGAGCCCGGCATCCTACGCCGCCAGCCGCATCGAGCATCAGTTCAATGACAAAACCGAACGGCTGGAGATAAAGAAGATCAGCGGGGGCGCTACGCTGCCAGGCCCATTCGACTGGGCGGGCGTGGTTGACCAGTATTTTGCGGCGGTCTTTGTGCCTGACGATCCGCAAAACGCCGCCGCTGTCACTTTGCGGAACGCAATCGATGTGCCCAAGGACTGGCGGAACCCCAAGCCGCAGGAAACCATCAAGACCGACGTGCTGGGTGTTGGCGTGGCAAATCTTCGAGGACCTTCGGTACAGCGGTTGTACGTGGGGCCGAAGTCGCTGAGCGTTCTTGAGTCGGTAGCCGTGCCCACGGTGAACGCGGCGCCGCAGGATTTGCGCGCCCTGGTGAATTTCGGCTTCTTCCAGGTGTTGGCGCGTCCTCTGTTCTTGTGGCTCAAGTGGACTTACGAGAAAGTCATCCACAATTGGGGGTGGGCGATTGCACTTCAGACCCTGATCATCAATCTGGCATTGTTGCCGCTACGCATCTCCAGCATGAAGTCGGCATTGAAAATGCAGAAGGTGGCGCCCCAGATCAAGGCTATCCAGGAAAAGTATAAGAAGTACAGCATGCGCGATCCGCGCAAGCAGGACATGAACCAGGAAGTTTCCGCCTTATACAAAGCGGAGGGGGTGAACCCCGTCGGCGGCTGTTTGCCCATGCTGATCCAGATGCCATTCCTGTTTGCCTACTACAGCATGCTGGGCGCGGCCATCGAGCTTCGCCAGGCTTCGTGGCTCTGGATTCCCGATCTGTCTTCGCGCGATCCTTACTTTGTGCTGCCAATAGCCCTGGTCGTCAGTATGATTGTGACCCAGAAAATGATGCCGCAACCCGGCATGGATCCAGCGCAACAGAAAATGATGAGCCTGATGATGCCGCTCATGATGGGATTCCTGTTCTACAATCTCGCGGCCGGCCTGACTTTGTATTATTCCCTGGGTAACCTGATCGCAATCGCACAGCAGGCGGTCATGAATAGAACCAGCCTGGGACGCGAGATGCGCGAGATCGCGTTGAAGAGGGCGAGGAAGAAAGATAAATAGGATCGCTTCTAGCCTCCAGCTGCCAGCCTCTGGCTCAAACCTTGGGCTGACAGCGCGGATGGCTAGTAGCCAGAAGCCAGGAGCTGGAAGCCTGTGTCCATTCCCGACAAAATTGCCGCCGCAAACAAGATCAACGATCTGCTGAAGAGTATCGTCAGCAATGGTGGATTGCGTCTGAAATATCGTATTACCGTTGATCCTCCATTGCAGGAGAACCGGGACTGGGAGCGGCCCGAGATTCTGGTGGAATTCGTCGGGCCGGACTCGTCGTTGCTCCTGGAGCGCGGAGGCGAGTTGCTGCGCTCGGTGGAATTCCTGGCGCTCGAAATGCTCCGCTTGCCGGGCAACGAGCACGAGAAAATCTGCTTCGACTGCATGAACCACCGGGGGATGCGCCTCGAAGAACTGCGTCTGGCGGCGGGCGTGGCAGCGGACAGAGTGCGCAAGAGCGGCGCGCCATACGAATTTGCTCCGATGTCATCGCGTGAACGCCGCATTGTCCACCTGGCACTGCGCGACCAGCCCGACCTGCGCACTCAGAGCGAAGGCGAAGGCCTTCGCCGTTACGTGGTGGTTTATCCGCAGAACTACAAGTTGCCCGCAGGCAGACCTCCGCGTAAAACTCTTCCCTGATCCGGTAGCGGCTCAATTTGAAAACCTCCAACATCGGAGTCATCCTGAGGGACTGTCAATCTCGAAGGATTTCGCGCGCATTCCTGCACTCGCGGCCCCGTGCATGTCCGCTACACGCCAGATGCGTCGCAAGCTCAGCATGACGCCGGGCAGGAGCTTCGGGCTGAGCCGCTACCCGTGATCCATTTCTGCTTTTAAGGGCTGAGCACATATGTCTGGGAAAGGGGTCTGTGACCCGTCCGTACCGGGCAGCGCTGGCGCCACTCTCACCCGCTACAATCTCATTTGTGAATCTCGACGACACTATTGTCGCCATTGCCACACCAAGCGGGCGCGGCGGCATCGGCGTGGTCCGAATTGCCGGTCCTGAAGCTCGGGCCATCGCCGCACCCATGCTGCGCCTGAAACATGATCTTGAACCCTGCCGCGCGGTGGTTGGTGAGCTCATAGACCCGTGTGGTCGCGGGCGAGTCGCCCGCGAGGAAGCTCCCTCGGCCCCGAAAATTCTTTCCTCAGAAACGCCCGTGCGGGCGAGTCGCCCGCGACCACACGATCAAAGTGAAACGACCAGCCAGCGCATCGATGATGTCGTCGTCACTTTTTTTGCCAAGCCGCACTCTTACACCACCGACGACATCATTGAAATTTCTGCCCACGGCTCACCGGTAGTACTGCGCCATGTGGTGGACCTCGCCCTGGAACGCGGGGCTCGTCTGGCGGAGCCCGGTGAGTTCACCATGCGGGCGTTTCTGAATGGACGCATTGATCTCACCCAGGCCGAGGCCGTCCGCGACTTGATCGACTCGCAAACGCTGTATCAGGCCAAGGTTGCAGCCCAGCAGCTTGAGGGCGCGCTTTCCCGGCGGGTGCAACCCATTAAAGAGGAATTGGTGGAGCTGATCGCATTGCTCGAAGCCGGAATCGATTTTGCCGAGGACGATGTCTCCGTACTACCCGCGGAAAGAATTCTGAAGAGTGTCTCGGAAATTCGTGAACCCCTGGACCAACTTGCGCGGTCCTTCGCCTATGGAAGGTTGGTGCATGAGGGTTTCACCCTGGCAATCGTCGGCCGCCCGAATGTGGGGAAGTCGAGCCTGTTCAACTGTCTGGTTGAGCGCGACCGCGCCATCGTTACGGCAACGCCGGGAACCACTCGAGACCTGGTTACCGAAACCGTTGCACTCGGGGGCATTCCGGTGACGCTGATCGATACAGCAGGCATGCGGCGGGCGCTCGATGAAGCGGAGAGTATTGGAATTGAAAAATCCAGGGAGGCTCTTGCCGACGCGGACCTGGTTCTGGTGGTGCTCGATTCATCTCAGCCGGTTGCGGAGGAGGATCACCGCCTGCTTGAACTGCTGGGTAAACGGCCGGGGATATTAGTCGCGAACAAGACGGATAGAACCAGTTCACAGTTTGTAGTCCCCAGTTCCCAGGTGGGCAGGGTGCGGGTGTCGGCACTTACGGCAGAAGGTATTCCCGAGCTGAGGGCAGAAATCCTGAGACACATCGGTGGAGAAAATAGCGTCCAAAAGGAGGGCGGCTTTCTTACGAATGCGCGTCACCTGGGTTTGGTGCGCAGCTCGCTGGCGGCGTTGGACGCTGCCATGACCGCGGTCGGCAGTCGAACACCGCACGAGATGATCTTACTTGACCTCTACAGCGCCCTGCGGTCACTGGATGAAATCACCGGCGCCACGGGTAATGACGATATCCTGAACCTGATCTTCAGCAGGTTTTGCATCGGAAAGTAAAACTGCCGCCGCGCAATTCTCAATCGGCTACAATCCTCCCCGAAGAATCTCGTCGAGTATATTGCTGGGCAAAATCGGGGTGCGCATGAACCGACGCAGTTTTCTCAAGGCAGGAGCTTCAGCGGCGATCGTCACTCTCGCCCGTCCCAACCTCGCATTCGCTGCCGATGCCGAGATTCAAGTCTCCCCCGGCGAAGCGGGCGCTGTGATCAGTCCGCATATCTACGGACACTTCATCGAGCATCTCGGCGGAGTTATCTACGATGGTGTCTGGGTCGGACGGAACTCATCCATTCCGAACGTGGATGGAATCCGCAAACAGTTTATCGACGACATGAAGAGGATCGGCGCCCCGAATCTGCGCTGGCCCGGCGGCTGCTTTGCCGACGGCTATCACTGGCGCGACGGGCTAGGAAACGCTTCAGGCAGACCACGCACCTACAATTTCTGGCAGCGCCGCATGCCGGCTGGAATTGACGCCAGCGAGACCAACCAGTTCGGCATTCACGAATTCATGCATCTTTGCCGGCTGGTTGGCGCTGAACCATACGTCGCCGCCAACGTCGGATCCGGCACCCCGATGGAATTTCACGATTGGGTGTCTTACTGCAATGCCCCTGTGGGAACGGTGAGCCTGGCCGGCGAGCGGGCCGCCAACGGTGACAAAGACCCCTTCGGAGTGCGGTACTGGGGTGTTGGCAACGAATCCTGGGGCTGCGGCGGTAACATGAAGCCGGGAGAATACGCGGCTCTTTACCGGCGGTTCATTACCCAGTTCCCCGCATACACCGAGCCGTTCCTGGTGGCGACCGGCCCGCGCGGTCATTCGGCCGACGGCGATATTGGCTGGACTACGGGTTTTTTCGAAGCCATGCGCGGCTTTGAGGCTCCCCACGGGTTTTCTCTACATTTTTATACCGACTTGCGGCCCACGCCCGTCAAAGCCGGCGATTTCACGGCGCCGGAATGGTATGAGGTTCTTCTTCGGGGCGTGCGCCTGGAGAAGGTGATCGAAGACCATTGGGCCGAGATGGGAAAATTCGACGCAGCCCGCCGCACCAAGCTCGTGATTGACGAGTGGGGAGTCTGGTATGCACCAGGTTCGGAAATTACGCCGGCCTACATTCTGAGCGAGACCATTACTCTCCGCGATGCCGTACACACCGGCATGACCTTCGACATATTCAACCGCCAGTCAGGCAGGATTGCGATGGCGAACGTGGCTCAGTCCGTCAATTGCATTCATTCGCTGTTCCTGGCGCAAGGCGACAAATTCGTTCGCACTCCCGTGTATCACGTATTCGACCTATATCGAGCCCATATGGGAGCCCGGCAGGTGCCGGTAAGTAACCCTGTTCCGGAACTGACTGTCCCAGTCCTCGCAGGTCAGGCGCGCCTGCCGGGCTTGTCCGCATCAGCTTCAATTCGTGATCGCCGTCTTGCAGTGACGTTGACCAATCCTTCGCTCGAATTGCCGTTGTCAGTACGGATACGTTTAGCCGGCGGGGCGCGCGCCACGGATGCGAGAGGACTCGTACTGACTCATTCAGACATGCGGGCCACGAATACCTTTGCGCGCCCGGACGAAGTGAAGCCAGCTGCCCATCCGGTGAAGGTGGTTGGTGACGCGCTGGTGCTTACCTTGCCGAGGCAATCTGTTGTCCTGGCGACGTGCGAAATAATCTGAGCGTCCCGGAGGAGGCCGATTGCAAAAAGAAACAAATCGATCCGGATCGCGGCCAGATTACATCTCATCCAAACGGGTTTTCGTCGGCGCTGCGGCCGTATATGACTGGTACCGGGACGTCGAGCAGCCGGAGGTACACCGACAATTGGCCGCGATGGTGGTACCAGTGGTTCAGCATGATGGACCGCATGACTCCGGTGCGAGGCTGGCTGAAGGCTTCTTTCCCGCGGACCAGCAGCCGCCAGTTTCCTTTGGCCTTTTGCTCGGTCATGTTGCAGATGCAGTCTTCCGCCGATCGAATGCTTTCGTCGAAGGCCGAGTGAATCTCCTTCACATCGGTTGGAGCAGCCGGGTTGAAGCTTGCCTTGGAGACGTCAAACTCGTCGAGTTGCGTAAGCCTCGCCAGGCTCCCGGGAATGCTCGCTACATGAAGTGCAAGTTGGCCCAGAGACATCGATTTAGGATGCGGCCGCCAGGACAATTTATCCGCCGGAACGCGGTCAAGGACTCGCCTTGTGATGACGGCTTCTTCCCGAAGCTCGCTGAGCATTGGTTCAAGCACTGGAATCATTTCTGCATCTCCTGACTGGCTGGTATGAGCTGGTCATCGTGGCTGGCTAATCTGACATTGAATTCACGCGAATTTCGCTCGCATTGTTACGCTCCGCACTCAATCCCGGCTTCCAGCTGTTAGCTTCTGGCTTGAATCCAGGATTGGAGAAGGGCACGGCTTGAAGTCATGCCCTTCCCGAACCTCGCGCAATCGAAATGCACGATCAAAAATCACGATCGAAAGCCGTCGGTTGTGCGATGAGGCGGAGCCCAACGCGCGCAGTGAGATAGGACAGCGATCCCACACACAGGGCCACAAGCAGTATACGAAGGTATGCAGCCGCCGACATCGAAATACCAATTCCGGTTCCGACCAAAAAATAAGCAGCCAGGCACGCCGGGCATTTCGGCAGCAGCGCAAGGATGCCACCTGAGAGTATCCAGCCGGCGATATCGCGAACGCGTCGCATCATGCCCCGAGGGCGCGGACCGCCTGTGGCGATCCGCGTCTGTGTGCTCGTGGGATTGACTCTATTCGAAACAGCCTGACAGCAATTGTGAGTTGTCACGAATGCTCCTCCCCGGAACAGCACGATGATCCGGAGCCCTTCGGGGCCACGTACTGCGCCTTCGGGTCGACAAAGTAGCTCTTGTCGTAACGATCGTGATGTCGGACCCACGCCATGGCATGGGCTAAGCCATCCTCGTCACGGCCTTTCGGCGCCATATCGAGGAAGTTGTAGGTGCCGATCAGGATGTCGAGGCCGCGAGCGTATGCGGAATAGGTGTGGAAGACTTCGTCATCGGCATTCTTGTAGAAAACGCTTGCGCCGGGGCCTTCCTCGCTGGGAAAGTCGACCATGTCGTAGTTGTAAGGCACCTTGCCTCTCGTCGTTTCCTCCTTCGTGAAGGACACGCCGTAGTCGCGGTTGAAATCGTTCTCGAAGGACGACACCCATTTGAAGCGCCAGCCCATGCGCTTCTTGAAGGCTTCGATCTGGGCGAGGGGCGCACGCGAAACCACGACCAGAGTGACGTCCCGGTTCGCAAGATGAACCAGGGTGCCCCCGAAGTGGTCCGCGAGGTACGAACAGCTCGGGCAACCGGCCTCCCATCCTGGGCCGAACATGAAGTGATACACAATCAACTGGCCCTTGCCATCGAAAAGGGCGGCAAGCGTCTGGTTGCCGCCGGGAGTATCAAAGACATATTTCTTTTCCACCTGCTCCCAGGGCAGTTCGCGGCGTTGCCGGCTCAATTCGTCGCGCAGCTTGGTAAACTCCTTTTCTTTCCGGAGCAGTTCTTTGCGTTTTGCCGTCCACTCTTTTGGGGAAACAACCTCGTGTTCCTGTGTCCCTGTGCTGGTGAGTAGTGTTGTCATTCGTTTTCTCCTGATTATTTGTTTTCAGTTGCCAATCGTTGTGACTTCGGTTTTTTTCGCCTGCCTGGTACCGCGCTCGCGCTTTCCTTCTCGGCGATGTCCCTGATGCCGAGAAGCTCGCTTGTCCAAAGCTCCTGAAACGGGCCCACCCAACGTTCGTAGATCTGGCGTATAGGGACGACGTTCAGCGAATTCACCCGCAGCCTTCCTGACTCGCGCGTCTGCACCAAATGTGCCTGGCGGAGTACTTCGAGATGTTTCATCACCCCGAAGCGGGTCAGGTACGGGAACGAATCGACAATCTCGGTGGTAGTGCGGGAGCGATCTCGCAAATAGTCGAGAATCGCCCGTCGCGTCGGATCAGACAGCGCCTTCCACACCGGGTCGAGTTTGTCCGTTCCCCCAGCAGAGATTTCCGCCACCCCGCTACGCGCAGTCCTTTCTTACCAGGTTGAGCATGTGACTCCAGCCGGCGCCAACTCCCCTGCGGTGCTGAGGATCGATCATGCCGATAGCGCGATGCCGCAGCGTGATTTTGCATTGGCCGGCAACCGGCTCGATTTTTACTTCCACATGGTTGTTGGCGGGGTACGACATGAACATCGGGCCACTCAGCTCAAGCAGCGCCGGAGCCTTGATGACCTGGACGAATCCCCACAAGTGCCCAATCCCGTTGCCGCGGTCGCGGTACCATCGCCCGCCCGGTTTCGCCTCCAGCAACAAATTCAGAGGCGTGCCATCGGGTGTGCTGTTGCCTTCTCCGAACCGGTACAAAACTGCGGCGAAAGCCTTTTCCGGGGAGGCGTTGATTTCTATGTGCTGTTCAACGTCGAGCAGCAGGTCGTCGAGAGTCATGCTGTTTTCTCCTCAAAGCTGGTTTTGGTTAGTTCGTTACGTGAGTAAATACTAACGTGACTATGCGGTAACGTCAAGCAACATCTTGAGGCCGGGGGGCGCGAGCAAAGCTCGGCAATTGATACTGGAGCGCCGCAATTCCTTGTGGATTGGAGCTGGATACTTCGACGGGAGCTTACTTGGAGAGCGCTGTGAGTGCCTGGCGGAACATGTTGTCAAACTGGCCGTTCCGGGAGACGGTCGACATTGCTTTTTCGGCTGCGGCACGCTGGTAGCCGAGATTAACCAGCGCCGAAAGCACATCCTCTTCGACCGGGGTTAGCGCTGGTGTGGCCGCCATCTCTCCGTGCTTCTCGACCGGCAGTTTGTCGCGAAGTTCCAGCACCATGCGTTCGGCGGTCTTCTTCCCGATTCCCGGGATTCGCGTGAGCCGCGCAATGTCGTTGCCGCGGATGGCATTGACCATCTCATCCGCAGCCATGCCGCTAAGGATGGTAATGGCAAGTTTGGGCCCGATGCCGCTGACCGTAATGAGTTTTTCGAACAGCGTCTTCTCGGGAGACCGCAGGAAACCGTAGAGCGCGATGGTGTCTTCGCGAACATGAGTATGAATGTGCAGGGCGACGTCGCCACCGGTCCCTGGCAGATCGGAGAAAGTCGGCACGCTGATGGTGACGTCGTATCCCACGCCCGCAGTTTCGACGACGGCCTGGTTGGGATGTTTGGCCAGCAATTTTCCGCGAAGATGAGCAATCATAGAAAAGCAAACTTCAGACCCCGGACTTCAGACCTCAGGCGTCGGACTTCAGCCGTCGGCCAGTCGCCGTCAGATCAGAGCCCCTGATTCCGCAGTGTGACTCCACAACCTGTTTTCATTCAGTTTCCAGTTCAGCGATTCATTCACGGGCTATTGTATTTGCAGCTCGAGATCGGTTTTGCTGAAGTCCGAGGTCCGACGCCCGCCGTATTTCGCCTAAAACAAAGAGCTCTGTTTTCGGGTTGGCGTAATCCCGAAGTGATCGTACGCCAGTTGGGTCGCGACGCGGCCGCGGGCCGTGCGGTTAAGGAAGCCGATCTGGATCAGGAAGGGCTCATAGATTTCCTCGATTGCGTCCTGTTCCTCAGCCAGCGCCGCAGCCAGGGTATTCACACCCACCGGGCCGCCCTGATATTTCTCGATGATAGTCAGCAGCAGCCTGCGATCCACCTCGTCAAAGCCGTGGCGATCGACTTCCAGCATCTGCAGCGCAGCCTGCGCCGTCGGGAGATCGATCTTCCCCGCGCCCCGCACCTGTGCATAGTCGCGCACCCGGCGCAACAGGCGATTGGCAATCCTAGGTGTCCCGCGGGAACGGCTGGCTATTTCCAGCGCGCCGGCGTCGTCGACTTCAACCCCGAGAATGTCTGCCGAACGCTCCACGATAATGCGCAAATCTTCGTGGGTATAAAACTCCAGCCGCAACACGATGCCGAAGCGCGAACGCAGCGGCGAAGACAGAAGTCCCGCGCGTGTAGTTGCACCAATGAAAGTGAAGGGCTTTACGTCCATGGTGTGAGTGCGTGCGGATGGCCCTTGCCCGATCATGATATCGAGCTTGTAGTCCTCAAGGGCAGAGTAGAGGATCTCCTCCAGAGCGGGCTGCAGCCGGTGAACCTCGTCGATAAAAAGCACTTGCTTATCGCGGAGGTTGGTCAGAATGGCAGTAAGGTCGCCCTTGATTTGCAGTGTTGGGCCCGAGGTTTGCTGAAAGGGTACCGCAAGTTCGTTGGCGATGATGGTGGCGAGAGTCGTCTTGCCCAGACCTGGAGGCCCGTAGAGCAGAACATGATCCAACGCTTCACCGCGGGAACGAGCTGCCTCGATGGCGACGGCCAGATTTTCCTTAACCTTGGGCTGACCGATGAATTCCGCGAGCCGCTGGGGCCGGAGCTTCAGCTCAAAAGAAGAATCGTCTTCAACCGGCGCCGCCGACACCAGCCGCTGCTTCAGGTCGGGAATGTTTTTGGCGGTAGCCACTGACTGGATGGTAAGGCGAAAAGGGAAAATGGGCAATCACGTTGAAAGCTGCAGCGGCTGTGTGGGGACGGGTCTCCGACCCGTCCGGTCGAGCGGAGCTCGACAGTGCGGGGCTGACAAGGGTCCAGCTTTTAGATAATCTCGTGGCTAAGCGTCTCTCGTTTATGCGGCCTCCACCCGGTGTTACAACCATCGCGACCATTTTCCTGCTCAATGCCGCCAGCCTTTGCGCCATTGGTATCGTGATGCTCACCGCGCCTGAAATCCTTTCAAATTTCAGAGGCTGGCGATGGTTAGGGGCATGGGAGATCGGGGGGCCGTTTCTACCTTTGCTTTTGGCGGCGGTCTGGGGGCTGATCGGATGGGGCCTCATTCGGATGCGCGGCTGGGCCAGGCTGGGAGCGATGCTTCTAATCGTACCGGGAATGTCCTTTGGCATCGTCGCACTGGTAACCGCCTCACACCTTGACTGGTCGTTCTTCGCCGTTGCATTGCAAATTCTCGCAAGTCTGGTGGTCGTGTGGTATTTCTTCACGACGCCGATCATCGAACAATTCTCTAAGACTACGAAGGCGACCTGAGGGCAGGTGAGGACACCTGCCCCTACGTGGTCTGTGGCTCTTTTTCGCCTACCCGCTTGCTCACTTCGAAAACCATCTTGCCGGCTTTCTTGTCGGCGTCGACTACCACGTGATCGCCGTGCAGGACTTCGCCGTCCAGAATCTTGAGCGCCAGCGGATCCTGAACCAGCTTTTGAGTGGCCCGCTTCAGCGGACGCGCACCGAAGCTGGGATCGAAGCCCTGCGTGAACAGCAGGTCTTTGGCAGCGTCGGTCAGTTCGAGCGAGATCTTGCGATCGGCCAGCAGGCGGCGAACGTCTTCCAGCCGCAGCTCGATAATCTTCACCAGGTGTTCCTTGCCCAACGGGTGAAAGATAATGATGTCATCCACGCGATTCAGGAACTCCGGTTTGAAGTGACCATGCAGCGCATTCATGACCTGCTTCGAAGCGTCTTCAAAATCTTTTTCGGAGCGCAGTCCTTCAGCCTGCAGGAAGGAAGACCCAAGATTTGAAGTCATGATGATGACCGTGTTGCGGAAATCCACGGTGCGGCCTTTGCCGTCGGTGAGGCGGCCGTCGTCCATCATCTGCAACAGGACGTTAAACACATCGGGATGCGCCTTCTCGATTTCGTCGAACAGCACCACGGTGTACGGGCGGCGCCTGACCTGCTCGGTAAGCTGCCCGCCTTCTTCGTAACCCACATAACCCGGAGGAGCGCCGATCAGCCGCGAGACAGTGTGCTTCTCCATGTATTCGGACATGTCGATCCGCACCATGGAATGCTCGTCGTCGAACAGAAACTCGGCCAGGCCGCGAGCCAGTTCGGTCTTGCCTACACCGGTAGGTCCCAGAAAAATGAACGACCCGATCGGCCGCTTGGGATCGCTTAGGCCGGCTCGTGAACGACGGATCGCATTAGCCACGCGCTCCAGAGCGGCGTCCTGGCCCACCACCCGCTGGCGCAGGCGCTCTTCCATGGTGACCAGCTTCTTGACTTCGCCTTCGAGCATCTTTGAGACCGGAATTCCAGTCCACTTAGAGACGATGCGGGCAACGTCTTCTTCGTCGACCTCTTCCTTCAGCATGCGCTTGGCGGCTGAGCCTTCCAGTTGGGCGGTCAGCTTTTTCAGTTCATCTTCAGTTTGTACCAACAACCCGTAGCGTATTTCCGCAACCCGCTGCAGGTTGCCTTTGCGCTCTTCGGCCTGCTCTTCGATCTTGAGCTGCTCGATTTTCTCCTTGAGGGTCCGGGACTTGGCAATCAGATCCTTTTCGCGCTTCCAGTTGGCCTTCAGCGCGTTGGATTTTTCGCGCAGCTCGGCCAGTTCTTTCTCGATCACCGACAGTCGCTCTTTGGAGTTCGGGTCCGACTCTTTCTTCAGGGCCTGCTTCTCGATTTCCAGCTGCGTTGCCCGGCGCTCCAGCTGATCGATCTCAGTAGGCATGGAATCAATCTGGATTCGAAGGGATGCTGCGGCTTCGTCGATCAGATCGATGGCCTTGTCCGGCAGAAAGCGGTCTGAGATGTAACGGTGGGACAACGTTGCCGCGGCCACGATGGCCGAATCCTTGATTCGCACCCCATGGTGCACCTCATAACGCTCTTTCAAACCGCGAAGGATTGCAATTGTGTCTTCGACATTGGGTTCGCCGACGAACACGATCTGGAAACGGCGTTCCAGTGCCGCATCCTTTTCGATGTACTTGCGATATTCGTTGAGGGTAGTTGCGCCAATGGCACGCAGCTCACCCCGGGCGAGAGCCGGCTTCAGCATGTTGGAGGCGTCAATTGCGCCTTCCGCGGCGCCCGCGCCTACCAGAGTGTGCAGTTCGTCAATGAACAGGACGATCTGGCCCCGGGAGTCTTCAATTTCTTTCAGAACCGCTTTGAGGCGATCCTCAAATTCTCCGCGAAATTTCGCGCCTGCCAGCATCGAACCCAGATCGAGCGACACTACGCGCTTGTTCTTTAGCGCCTCGGGCACGTCGCCGGAAATAATGCGCTGCGCCAGGCCCTCTACGATCGCAGTCTTTCCAACTCCGGGTTCGCCGATCAACACCGGATTGTTCTTGGTGCGGCGAGAGAGCACCTGCACCACGCGCCGCACTTCCTCGTCGCGTCCGATGACAGGATCAAGCTTGCCCCGGCGCGCCTGTTCCGTCAGATCGCGAGCGTAACGCTCCAGCGCCTGGTACCTGGCTTCAGGATTCGGATCGGTGACTTTCTGTGAGCCCCGTACCGCGGTCAGAGCTTTCAGGATGGCGTCGTAAGCGGCGCCATGCCGAGCCAGGATTTCCTGCGCGGGGTCGCGCTTCAGGTGCGTGATGGACAGCAGCAGGTGCTCGGTCGAAACATATTCGTCCTTGAAGTTTGCCGCTTCCCTGAACGCCCGTTCCAGAGTTTCGTTTGCCGCTTTTGAGAGCGTGGCTTGTGCTGCTCCTCCGCCTGAGACTTTGGGCAAACGCTCGAGCTCGCGGTAGGTCTCGCTGAGCACGGCTTGTGGACCGATGCCTATCTTCTCCAGAACCGGCTGGACAATTCCTTCCTTGTCTTCGAGCAGCGCCGCCAGAAGGTGCAGCGGCAACAGCTCCGGATTGCCGTGTTCAGAAGCAAGGTCGTTGCCGCGCTGCACAGCTTCCTGCGCCTTTACCGTGAGCTTTTCCCAACGAATTGCCATAGGAACTCCATTTCGTTATTGTGCAATTGGGTAATCTGGTGACTAAAAACCTTAAGCATGCGCCCATCGCAGTGGGATTTCAAATTGCTCAGTTACCAAATTGCCCAATTACAAAATTAACGGGAGGCGCTGGGTTAGCGGCCTCCCGTCACAGAACTGTCGTGCTTTCGCTCGGCTGGACGGGCGAGAGCGCCCGTCCCCACACGGGCTTTCCTTACGCTGCCTGGCCGGCGCTCTTTGGCTGAGTTGACCCGGGCTGCTGCCTGCCTTCCAGAGTCTTCTCGCCGCCTATGTTTACTTTGATCTGCCTGGGCTTGGCTTCAGCTTTCTTCGCCAGCCTGACCTTCAGCACGCCCTTCTCGTAGTTGGCGGAGACGCTCTCGGTGTCCACGGTGTTCGGCAAGGTGAAGGTGCGAGTGAAGCTGCCATACTGCCGCTCGATCCGGCGGTAATTTTCTTCTTTCTCTTCCTTCTCGAATTTGCGCTCGCCGTGCACAGTGAGAGTGTGGTTTTCGATGCGGACATCGATGTCCTTCTCGTCAATCCCCGGAGCTTCGATCTTCAGTGTGATGTTGTGCTCGTCTTCGTAGACGTCGACGGCGGGGGAGAAGCCTGCGGTTGCCAGGGATTCGTCCCGGCCTTCATTAAACGAGGCATCAGAGAACGAGGCACTAAACAGGCGATGCAGGCGATCCTGCACGCTGCTGAACTCACGGTAGGGATCCCAACGGGTTAATACGGTCATAAAGATCATCCTCCTAAAAGCTTTTTGAATTTGGTTTCGGGGCCTTTTTCCTGCCCCTCTCACGTATTTAGTGTAAGTAAATAATAAAATATGAGCGCATTATTGTCAATTACAACAATTGTGCCTATTTTCAATCACATACGTACGCAATGATGCACTTCAGGTACTCAGTTTCCGGCACGTTTAACAGGATCGGATGATCCCTGGCCTGCCCACGGTTTTCCGCGACGCGGAGATTCCTGTGGACATCCCGGGCCGCCACTCTCACGACATCCAGGTATTGAACCGGGCTGACATGATAGGAGCAGCAGCAGGTGACAAGGATGCCGCCCGGGCGCAGCATCTTCAGCGCCCGCAGGTTCAGTTCTTTGTAGCCGCGCAGGGCTGTTTCCAGATGGCTCTTGCTCTTGGCGAAGGCCGGGGGGTCGAGCACGATGGTGTCATACCGGCGTCCCGCATCGGCGTAGTCACGCAGCAGGTCAAAAGCATTCGCTTCGACCCACTCGATCTCGCGTCCATTCAGGGCGGCATTTCGCTCCGCCATTTCGAGCGCCGGACGCGAACTATCGACCCCGGTCACCCTCGCACAGGCTTGAGCGATGTGAAGCGCGAAGCCGCCCTGGTAGCAGAAAACGTCCAGGGCCTCACCATGAGCATAACGGGCAGCGGCCGCGTAATTTTCCCGCTGGTCCAGAAAGGAGCCGGTCTTCTGGCCCTCCAGACCTTCAAAGTGAAAACGAACCTGATTCATGGTGAAAACCGTGCTGGCCTTGTCTCCCTGAATGCTGCCCGAAGGCCTGGCGGGGAGCTGTTCCAGTTCCCTGATCCGCGGATCTACGCGTTCGATGATTGCCGCCGGCTTCAGTTGCTGGCTGAGTTCAGAAACGATTATTTGACGGACCGGATCGGCGTCCATTGCCTGCGTCAGGATCTGCATGGACAGCAGGTCGTTGTGGCGATCGACGATCAGGCCAGGCAGGAAATCCGCTTCGCTGAAGACCACGCGGCAGGCGTCGGTGTCGCTCACTACCTTTTCGCGGTAGCCGACGGCGGCCTGAATGCGCTCCCGCAAAAGGGTTTGGAGGTCGTTTGCGGCGCGAGTTGATATCATGCGGACGGCGATCTGGGAAGCGCTGCTGTAAAGAGCTGTCCCAAGAAATTTTCCGCGCTCGTCGGTGACACCAACCGCCGTGCCCGGACCGACTCCGTCGGCGGAGACGATGTCGGAGCGATACACCCAAACGTGACCTTCCTGAAGGCGCTTCGCTCCGCGGCGGGAAATTCTTACGACGGGCACAGAGGAGGAGGCTGGTTTTGAGGGCATGATGTGATCTTACCCCGCAACCGGTCACGACGAATCACAACGAACCGCGCAGGGGCAGATGTCCTCATCTGCCCGGCGGAGCGAAGCTCCGCTTGTTTCCTGGCAGGCAAGAGTCGGTCGAGCTGCGCTCGACTGGGCAGACGGGGACAGCTGCCCTGCGTGGTTCGTTATCATTCTTAGCTGGCTGCTGGATGCTGGGATGGCTGCGGCTCTTCGGGAGGGGCGTCTCTCAACGCCTTTTTCAGATCGGCATGCAGCTCGTCGAGTTCGGTCATGGGCAGTTCTGAAGCCCATTCTTCGAGTTGGTTAACGTCCAGCGTGGTGTGTAGGCGAACTCCGGACTTGATGTCTTCCGCGAAGGCGGCGCTGAAATCCCCCGGTAAATACTGCGTATCGCCAATTTTCCTGCCGGTATGCGCGTCGTAAAGGCGGCGGCTGGCATTGCCGTCGGTATTTAAAAAAGCGAAGAAGACTTCACCGAGATCGCCATATTCAGCCCGGTAAAACCAGGCTTTATCCACATGGGTTTTTGGCCGGGCCCGGCGCTTGGCGGTCAGGCTGGGGCGTTCCGGCGCTACGCCAGTAGCGGGATCGAAGTACAGTACGCGCTGACAGGACTCGCAGACGATGACCTGCCCGCTTCGCACCTCGTTGTACGTTTGCGGACGCAGCATAACCTGGCAACCCATGCATTTCTGGTCGCGAACCTCGGCGAGGCCGGAGCCGCGGAATTTCGAAACCCGTTCGTACTGGCGCAGCAAGTCTTCATTGACTCCGGCGCGTGCCTGACTGCGCTTGGCGTTCCATTCGGCCAGCAGCTTTTCGTCTTCGGCGGTGCGCTCACGGGCGGCGATTTTTTCTTTATCGATTTCCGCCATCTCGGCTTTCAGTTCGAGTTCGGCGGCCTTCACATCCTTGTCGCGAGATTCGGCATTGAGCATCAATTCCAGAATCTTGTCTTCGTTGGCCTTGATGTCCTGCTCAGCAAACTGAATTTCGTGCAGCAGGGCTTTGTACTGTTCGTTGGTTTTCACCGCAAGAGACTGGTCGCGATACTTGGAGATTTTTCCCTGCAGATCCTGGATGGCGCTTTCGAAGGTCCGGCGGGTGGTTTCGTCAGCCTTGACTGCGGCTTTGGCCTTGTCCAGTCCGGCTTTGGTTCCGGCCAGCCTGGCTTCGATGGCGGCCACGCGTTTGGGCAGCGCAGCGACTTCCTGATTCAGACGGAGGATTTCGCGGTCCGCCTGTTGTAGCTCCATGAGGTGCTGCACGTCTGGAAGCATTGGGCTGACTCAATTTTAGCATGGGGGTCGCCACGGACCACGTAGGGCAGGTGTCCACACCTGCCCTTGACGAGCAAAGATCGCCAGGGTTTTGGCCCCGAGGCAGGGCGCGGCTATCCCCGCGTGGCTCCCACTCACGCCATGTCATCCCGACCGGAGCGCAGCGAAGCAAACGAAGTGGAGGGACCCTGTGTTTGCCTGATTATGTACAAACCGCCGAGCTTCGCTCGGCCAGGCAGGTGAGACACCTGCCCCTGCACAGGCAGTGGTAGGCTTTTAGTGAGGGCCAAATTTCCATGCAACGCATCAACCTCGGCGATTTTGAGCTTGACCGCTATCTCTGACGGGATCTACCACCTCGATGGCGGAGGCATGTTCGGCGTCGTCCCCAGAAGTCTCTGGGAACGAAAGGTCAAGCCGGAGGGCAACAATCTCGTTCCCCTGGGCCTGAACTCCGTCGTCATCCGCACCGGCTCGCAAACCGTGCTGATTGAAACCGGCGCGGGCAACAAGCTGTCCGAAAGAATGATCAAGATCTACGGCCAACCCGCTCAGTTGCTCGACAAGCTGGCCGCGGCGGGCGTAGCGCCTGACGACGTAGACATCGTCATCAATAGCCATCTGCACTTCGATCATTGCGGATGGAACACCGTCCGCCAGGGCGACAAGATTGCCGCCACGTTCCCCAGGGCGAAGTACTACGTGCAGGAAGGCGAGTGGAAGCACGCCCACGAACACCAGCGCGACGGGGTTAGCTACATCACGGAGAATTACGATCCCCTGATCGAAAGCGGACAGATGACGCTGCTGCGCGGCGACGCGGAAATCGTCCCCGGCATATCGGTCCGCGTCTATCCCGGACACACCCGCGACATGCAGGCGATCCTGGTCCAGAGCGGCGGCAAGACGGCGTGCTACATCTCCGACCTGATTCCGACCAGCCTGCATCTCGATCTGAACTGGGTGATGTCCTACGACTTGTATCCGCTCGAGACCATCGAAAGCCGCAGGCGTTACTACGCCCAGGCCCTGCCGGAGAAGTGGCTGACCATGTTTACCCACGACGCGAAATTGCCGTGGGCTTATGTGGTGAAGGATGAGAAGGGGAAGATGATGGTGGGAGGGTGAAGGGGTTGTTCCCAGACGCGGGCAAACGGGCAGCAGCTAGGGCGCCCCGGTACGCATTCGACTGACTTCTCCGTCAATCCCATCCGAAAAGGCCATTTTCGAAGTCGAAAGACACCTTGCGGAATCCCATCTTTGCAAATCCCAGGAGACCGTCGAAGTCATTTTGGAGATCGGAGTCTACGTCGGCAATTGCAACGTTACGCGACCCGAGATTATCGCTGCCAAGCGATACCACAGCGCGCAACCACCGTACGTGAGTCATCCCGCCAGCGGTGGATATCGAGTCAATCGGATCCAAACGGAGTTGCTCTTGCGCTATCCGAAGCCGGTTACGATAGACAAGCAATCCCCAGGTCCCCGAATCGACCAACAAGCGGACCTCATGTCCTTCGATCGTCGCCTTTACCGTAAGAAACGGCTTTTGGGTTTCAAAACGGATTGCTTTTGTACTTGCTGCGATGGGTCCAAAGACGACCTTTCTCCTCCGGTAATCAATCGTAAAGCTGTCTGTGCTCAGGATGTCGAGACCAGCAATTCCCCCCAAGGAAATACCCAGGCTCCGCTCCATGAAACTAAGGTCCTGCACCAGGACTCTGATGGATTCAGCGTGCAGCGGGCCAATCTGGATGCGCGGCAAGATGACGCTCAGCGCCTGAATCGTTCCATTCAGCGTCTGCAGCGGTTCTGGGACTCCCTCCAGTTTAAGTCGGTCGCCCATTTCCTTGCTGATGGCACTCGGGCTTGTGCCCGTATCGAGGATCATGTTTACATTCTTGACCGTTCCGATGGTTGCTTTCACGATGATCAGATTGTCGTTGTAGAGTCGGAACGGAACCTCGGCCTTGGCCGCAGATTGGTCTTCACCACCTTCTCTAGGTATTGGCGAGGATGATGCAATGCATAAAAAGCCGGGGAAGCTTACCAGAAGTGCAACGTGGCCCACCAGCATCCGGAGCCTCAGCCGGAGCCGCTGCCTGGTTCCTATTGTCATGCCGTCCTCCTCCGCGCGGGCTGCGCGGTGAGGGCGACCTTGGGCTTCAGGTACGACTACCTCAATGCATGGGACCTCTATTGCGGATCAGCGAAAGGTCGAAAGAAAGTCAAAGCAGCTAACTCACTTAGACTCAAGAGACTGCAGGGTGAGACTGGCTAGCCGGAACACGCGGGCCGCGAGCATATCGATTGAAATTCGGTGCTAGACTGGGGCACTTGAGGCGAACGTCTGTGGAACAAGCTGTCCATTCTCCTCGGCTAGTCCGGTTCGAGAGCTTTGAAGTTGACGTTCGGGCGGGAGAATTGAGCAAAGCTGGAGTGAGGCTGAAACTCCCTGGCCAGCCGTTTCAAGTTCTAGCTATCTTGCTGGAGCGCCCGGGCGAGGTAGTGACCCGGGAGGAATTACAGAAGCGCCTGTGGCCGGACACTTTTGTCGATGTTGATCACAACCTGAACACAGCTATTAACAAGATTCGCGAGGTGCTGGGCGACTCGGCGGAAAATCCGCGCTTTGTCGAGACTTTGCCTCGGCGCGGTTATCGTTTTGTGGCGCCTGTTGAAGGCACCCAGACTACCGAAGTACCTGGCGGCTCAGGAGTGCGGCAGGAATCACGAATGCCGTGGGTCCGCCGCACTTCGATCCTGTTCGTCGCCCTTGTGTTGCTTGGGGTGGCGGTTTTTTTCATTTCCAGGCGGCTGCGAGTTCCTGCGTCGTCAGCGCAGCGAGCTCTAACTCGTCTCACCTTTGATGACGGCTTACAGATCGGCGCCACGTGGTCACCGGACGGACGCTTCATCGCCTACAGTTCCAACCGTGGGGGCAAGTTCGACATCTGGGTGCAGCAGGTCAGCGGCGGCGATCCTATTCAAATCACAAAAAGCCCCGGGCCCAACTGGCAACCGGACTGGTCACCCGACGGGAAGTACATCGCGTATCGTTCCGAAGAAGATGATGGCGGCCTGTTCGTTGTGCCCGCGCTAGGCGGGGTTGGACTCGAAAGAAGGATCGCTTCTTTCCGATACCATCCACGATGGTCGCCAGATAGCAAGCAGATCCTGTTCAACACCGCCCGTGATGGTCAGAATCGGGCCTATATCGTGAATCTTGATGGAAGCCAACCGCGCGAGATTCTGGCGGAATTCATGGCGCAACATGAAGGTTCATTTGCCACGTTCGCCTGGTACCCCGACGGCAAGAGTGTGTCGGTTTTGTTCCATGACGATCCGGGCGTCTGGATTGCGCCATTAGCGGGAGGCGCGGTCGTGAAGCTGGCCAATTCGCCCGAGGTGACAGCACAGCTCTCTGACGTGGCCCTCGGCGGAACGAGAGAGAGCTGGCAGGAGCCTTCGGTTTCGTCTTCGTGGGCGCATTCCGGCAGGGCTATTTACTTGTCACGTGCGTTCCGAGGAGCGGTAAATGTCTGGAGGATGAGCGTCGATCCTGAAACCATGCGGACCACCGCGCTCGAACGCCTGACTACTGGTCAGGGTCCGGACGGGGAACCTGCGGCAGAGAAGGCTGGCTTTCACCAGTAAGACCCAGCATGTCCAAACGTGGATCTTTCCATTCGACGCCAGCAACGGGAAGGTGACCGGGACAGGGCGGGCGATAACATCGCCTGGTCTGCTGGCTTGGCGCGCTAGTCTGTCGCCCGACGGAACCAAGCTGGCCTTCTGCCCCATGCGCGCCGGCAAGTGGGAGCTGTGGGAAAAATCGCTGATCGATAGACGGGAGGCGCCCGTTATCAGCGACGATCACGTCCGTGATTTTCCGCAATGGTCGCCTGACGGAATGCATCTTGCTTACACCCGGAGCACCTTTGTTTATGGTCAGGGGGAGACGCAAGTCATGGTGTGGTCCGGCGAGAATCGCCGTGAAGAACCTGTGATGGCGCCGAACACGAGATCTCCCCTGGTGTGGGATTGGTCACCGGTTGGCCAGTTGCTGCTGGTGGGCCAGAGCAGCGACAAGAAGAGGTCTGAAATCTGGGTAGTGCCGCTGGCCGCGGCACCGCGTGCCGAAACTGCTGCACGAAAGATTGCTTCTGACCCGGCTTATGATCTCTACCAGTCGCGCTTTTCTCCAGATGGTCGGTGGGTTGTTTTTGAAGGCGTAAGGAACACTCCTACAGGTCAGGAATCCGCGCTCTACGTAATATCCGCTGCGGGCGGACCATGGATGCCTATCTCGCACGGCAAGCACTGGGACGATAAGCCTCGCTGGTCTGCTGATGGAAGGACAATCTATTTCGTTTCCGACCGCGGCGGCTTTTTCAACGTTTGGGCGATCCGTTTCGATTCCGCCAAAGGAAAGCCGGTTGGAGGGCCATTCCGCGTGACCTCCTTCGAGAGTCCAGAGTTAATGGTTTCGGACGCCATTCCTAAGGTGGATTTTTCGCTTACTCAAAATCGCTTCGTCCTGACCATGGAACAACGTTCCGGCAGCATCTGGGTGCTGGATAATGTCGGCCCGTAGGGAGCAGACGGCCAATTGAGTCGACTAGGGTTGCGAACAGGCTGCTCAACCCAAATCTCTTCCCCATAAAACACAATTGTGATGATAGTTCGCGGAATCCGCGTTGGACGAAAGCAGGCCGTACACGCGGGTGTAGGAATTTTCCCGGTGCCTATAGCTATCCCCTTCACAGGTTTGACCCACCCAGCACCCTCCAATAAACTGAAAACATTCCACTTTCGAAACTAACCTATGGCAGACAGCATTTATGTCAAGCTTCCTGACGGAAGTGTGAAAGAAGTTCCCAAGGGGACGACCGCGCTCGATATCGCGAAATCCATTGGCCAGCGTTTGGCCGATGCCACGCTTATCGCGAAAACGAACGGCGATCTCATTGACGTTACCAAACCGCTGGAAAAAGATACCGACCTGCGCCTGCTGACCGATCGCGATCCCGAATCGCTTGAAGTCTATCGGCATTCGTCCGCGCACCTGCTGGCGGCGGCGGTGCTTGAATTATTTCCTGAGACCAAGCTGGGCCACGGGCCGCCGACCGACACCGGATTTTTTTACGATTTCTATCGCCCCACTCCGTTCACGCCGGAGGACCTGCAGAAGATCGAAAAGAAAATGCAGGAGCTGGTGCAGCAGGACATTCCCTATGCCCGTGAGTTTCTGCCGCGCAACGAAGGGCTGGCGAAGTTCAAGGGTGAAGGCGACTTCATGAAGGCCCACTTCATCGAGCAGTTCACCAAGCCCGATGAAAAGATTTCGATCTATAAGACCGGCAAGTTTCTGGATTTCTGCCGCGGCCCGCATATCCCTTCGACCGGAAAGATCAAGGCGTTCAAGCTGCTGAATATTGCCGGCGCTTACTGGCTGGGGGATGAGAAGAATCCGCAGCTACAGCGAATTTATGGGACGTCGTTTTTCTCCAAGAAAGACCTCGACGATTTTCTCAACAAGCAGGAAGAAGCCAGGAAGCGCGACCATCGCGTGCTGGGGCAGCAGCTCGACCTGTTTTCCATCCAGGAGCTGGCGGGGCCGGGACTGATTTTCTGGCATCCCAGGGGCGGAATCATCCGCAAAGAGATGGAAGACTGGATGCGCTCCGAGTACCTGAAGCGCGGTTACTCTCTGGTGTATACGCCGCACGTGGCGCGGCGGCAGTTGTGGCAGACCTCGGGGCACGAAGGCTACTACGCGCAGAACATGTTCGACGTCATGGAGCTCGACGACGCCGAATATCGTATGAAGCCCATGAACTGCCCGTTCCACATCCTGATTTATAAAGACTCTTTGAAATCGTATCGCGACTTGCCGGTGCGCCTGGGAGAGTTGGGCACGGTGTATCGCTACGAGCGATCGGGAGTGATGCACGGCCTGTTGCGGGTGCGTGGCTTCACCCAGGACGATGCCCACATTTTCTGCACGCCCGAGCAGATTGAAAAAGAAATTGCCGATTGCGTCGAGTTTGCCCGTGACGTGCTGAAAGACTTCGGCTTCGACAAATTCCAGACGGAACTTTCTACCTGGAATCCGAACGACCGCAGAAACTTTGTGGGCACCGACGAACAGTGGAACAGCGCTACCGCTTCGCTCGAAAAAGTTCTCAAGGAACTGAACATCGAATACACCACCATCCCTGGAGAAGCCGCGTTCTACGGTCCGAAAATTGATATCAAGCTGGTGGATGCCATCGGGCGCCTGTGGCAGCTTTCGACTGTGCAGTTCGATTTCAATCTTCCACAGCGCTTCGGTCTCGAGTACGTCGCCGAAGACGGATCACGCAAGCAGCCAGTGATGGTCCACCGGGCTTTGTACGGATCCGTCGAGCGCTTTTTCGGAGTGCTGATCGAGCATTACGCCGGCGCTTTTCCGGTATGGCTCTCGCCCGTGCAGGCGGTGATGATTCCAATTTCCGAGCGTCACGCCGAGTATGCCCACAAGGTTGCGTCACAACTTAAGGAAATCGCAGTCCGCGTGCACGTCGACTCCCGCAATGAGAAGATGAACGCCAAGATCCGCGAACACGCGATGCAGAAGGTGCCATTTCTGTTGGTGGTCGGCGATAAAGAAGCCGAGGCAGGAAAGGTCAACGTTCGCACTCGCGGCAAAGAGAAGACGGAAGATATGCTGGCAGCCGAGTTTGTGGAGAAGATCAGAAAGCTGATCGGGGAGAAGAGCGCCAGCCTGTAAGCCGCTCCAAATCGGCACAGTCCACGCAGGGGCGGGTGTCCCACCTGCACAGGCGGGCAGAACCCGGCAGTAAAACTGCTGCGTGCCACAGCCCTTCTGCCGTCGCAATCTTCCCCCTCTTCAACGGGACTGCAAACCGCATTTCCTGACGTTTTGTACTCACCGCGATGGATCTTCTCTGACTGGGCCCGGTCCGTCGTGGTGGACTCGTGCCTCCGGGCAAACACCCGGACAATTGATCTTCGGGCTCCTGTTGTTATGCCCGATCATGTTCACATGATCTTTACGCCGCTTATAGATCTCGAGAGAGCCGAGGTATTTTCTCTGGCCCGAATTAACCAAAGCGATCAAAGGAACTTCAGCGCACCTGATTAATCGTCAGCTTGGGAGGACAGGCCGGGTTTGACAGGAAGAGTCGTTCGATCGGGTATTGCGTGCTTCCGAAAAACTGGAGGAGAAAATTGCTTACATTCTGGATAATCCTGTGAGGAAGGGACTGGTGTCTTATCCCGAAGAATATCGCTGGTTATGGGCAGTCGAAGAAATCAAGCCGAGCTTTGCTCGGCTGGGCAGGTGAGGCCACCTTCCCCTGCGCGGGCGGTGGTGAACATCGGCGTTATTTCCGATACTCACGGCCTGCTTCGCCCTGAGGCTCTTGTCGCTCTGCGCGGCTCCCATTACATCATTCACGCCGGCGATATCGGCGATCTTGCCATTCTGCAAAAGCTGGCAGAGATTGCGCCGGTTACCGCTATTCGCGGAAACGTGGATCGCGAGGCCTGGGCTCGCAGGATTCCCGCCACGAATGTGCTCGAAGTGGGCGGCCTCTCTATCTACATGCTTCACAATCTGAACGAGCTTGATTTGAAACCTGAGGCCGCTGGATTTGCGGTTGTGGTTGCGGGGCATACTCATAAAGCCAAGCAAGAAATGAAGAATGGCGTGCTGTATTTCAATCCGGGAAGTGCCGGGCCCAGACGGTTTCGCTTGCCGGTGACTGTGGGACGGATGCACGTGAAGGACGGCAACGCTTCGGCGGAAATTGTTGAGATCTTGCCGGAGACTGAGTAGCTGAGCTTTGCTCGGCCGGGCAGATGAGGACATCTGCCCCTACATGGAGCGTTGAGCCTTCGGCTCTTATGCCGGAGTTGGAGTCGCAGGCGGTGCCGGGGGCGCGGGAGCCTGTCCGCCGCCCGTGTTCACCAGATCTTTTAACTCTTTGCTGGGCTTGAAGAAGGGAATCTTCTTTGCCGGAACTTCCACCCGTTCACCGGTCTTTGGATTGCGGCCGACGCGTGGTTTGCGCTGGCGGGTGCGGAAGCTGCCAAAGCCGCGGATCTCGATTTTGTCGCCAACGCGAAGCGAGCGCACGATGCTGTCGAAGATAGTCTCGACGATAACTTCACTGTCCTTGCGCGTTAACTCTGCCAGCTTAGAGACCTCGTCGATCAGATCAGCTTTTGTCATACGCTCCTCGCTCCGATGTGATTTCCGCTGCTGGTTTCACTCCAGGGCCCAGGCCGGAGCCGCCAAGCCTGTATAAACTTCTCAAACTTCAGGGGTTTAACGCAAGAGGCATTTCCGCGTCAAGCCGATTTCGGGTCGTGTCTCAGCTTTGAGACTACACCCTATTTCCACAAGAAATAGAACCCGGTGTGCTGGTCCAGCAACTTTTCCCGGCTAGGCAGCCATTCGGATATGTCCCCGAACAACAGGTCGAGCACGGTCTTGCGGTCCTTGTCCGGATGTACCAGAACCGGCTTGCCGGTGATGCCAACCGCCTTGGCAGTATCGTCGACAGCCGTCTCAAAGTCAGCGATCTGGTCGATCATATGCATGGAAAGCGCCTGCTCCCCGGTCCAGACCCGGCCGTCGGCCACGGCTTTGATGTCGTCCACCTTGGCGTGGCGGCCGTCGGCTACCGCCTTCACGAACTGGCCGTACATGTTATCGATCAACGACTGCAGGTAGGCCCGTTCCTTGGGCGTCATGTCGCGGGAGGGATCGCCGGTGCTCTTGTATTCGCCAACGGTCAGAACCTCGGGCTTCAGGTGCGCCCAGCGCATCAGGTCGCCATAGTTGACCCACTCGGAAATTACGCCGATCGAGCCCACCACGCTGCCGCTGTCGGCATAGATCTTGTTAGTAGCTGAAGAAACGTAATAGGCGCCGCTGGCGCCCACGGTTTCGATGGAAGCCACAATGCGTTTCTTTTTCTCGTCGCGGACGCGCTTGACCTCGCGATAGATCTCCTCCGATGCGGCTACTCCTCCGCCGGGCGAGTTGACGTGGAGAATGATGGCCTTGATGGAATCGTCATCGCCGAATTTCTTGACCTGCTGCACGACTGTACCGGGATCGAGGATGACCCCTTCCAGTTCGACGATGCCAATCTTGTCCCCAAAACTGGCGCGCAAGGAGGCATTTTCTCCGCCCGCGTGCAGGCTGAGGTAGACCAGCGTAAACACCGCCAGCACGAAGAGGAAGAAGGCTCCTCCCCCAATCACGATCCAGAGAAAAGTCCGAGAACGTCCGTTTTCAGCCATACAGATGGCATAGTTTAGCACTTGAGACAGTTTCTGGTTTCCGGTTTCTGGTTTCTGGTTCTTGAAGTGGATTCGGACGGTTGAAGGGACTTTATGAGCCCGTGCAGAAGTCGGCTTACTTCTCCGGTGCAGTTCATGAATTCCGCCACTCTCTTGGAGGTAAGAAGGTCCAGTTTTCCCGCGATCACAAGCTGGGTTTCCTCTCGATCAGCTAGCCCCGCGCTTGCCCCAGAAACTGCCGGAACTCTCCCCCTTCGACAATCTGCCCTGTCCCTCGGCGATATTGCTGGCGACAGACACCGCTGATCGTCTCAGCTGACTGGTCAAGCCGAAGACTTCTTCTCGCGGGAAGCCCCGCTGGCTTGATAAGTCTCAGTCACTAAGGCAGTTGCCTTTTGCCAGACGATCAAGTCTCGGTATGAGCGTCCCATTTCCTGTCTCCCCGCGAGCGTCCCGCTCGATTAGTGGTGAACAGTTAACATCAGATGCGGAGCCCTGTCTGTGACGCCTGTACCGTCAGACTGGAAACTAGGAACCAGAAACGGAAACTGCTTGACGTGCGCTCCGTGGCTTCGTAACATTCGCCCTCTAACGGAGGCACTTAAATGGCTGCATTCTGTGTAAGTTGTGGGAGCCCACTGACGGATGGAGCCAGGTTTTGCAGTAAGTGCGGAGCGACCCAACCGTCCGCCCCGGCGGCGCCGGTAGCAACGGTCAGCGCGCCAGCCTCCGCTGTGCCTGCCTCCACGGGCAGCAGCACCGCGATGAAGATCCTTATCGGCATCCTGGTGTTTTTCATGTTGCTGATCCTGGCGGTGGCTGGCAGCTGTGTCTATATCGGCTATCGGGTTAAGCAAAAAGCGCACGAATTCTCGAAATCGATTGGCGGAAGCACCACGCCCTACACCGGCAGGCGCCAGCCATGCGCCATGTTGTCCACTAGCGAAGCCGCGTCCGCATTGGGCCAGCCAGTTACATCCGTTGAACAGCGCGGCACCATGAGTTGCGATTACACCTACGGCTCAAGCGGACGGCACTTTGACGTCGAGTACACATGGCAGGGCGGCGGCATCACTATGGGCATCGCCCGCGGCGCCATGAAGCATGTGGCTGGGATGGATACCTTCACATCGCTGGAGGGTATCGGCGACGAGTCCTACCTGGCTCCGGGGAACTCAGCTCTCATGATGCGGAAGGGTGACGTGCTGGTCCAGATCGATTTGCGCGAAGCTGGAATCAGCGCCGACGCCGCCAAGAACATGGCGCGAACCATTGCCGGGCATTTGTGATTCCGGGTGAATGTATTTTCCTGAACGGAATTTGAATAACCATCCCCGGCGATGGAGCGACCAACGCGTGGAGACGTAGCTCGCTACGTCTCTACCACCGGAACTTTGCAAGAACCAGAACAGTTGAGGGTGAGGAGAGTTGTATCGACTTGGAGCCTACCGGATGGTTGTTGAACGCGGAACGATCACCCGCAATGCTGTACGCTGCACACTAACCTCAACCGGAGTACAGCAAACATACTCGCCGTCGGCGTAAATATCCATCGCTTTTTCAGTTTCCACCCGCAAGCGTTCCGTCTGGAAATATCTGACTTCCGGGATGCTCAGATGCCTCCCGGACAGGACGGAAGGAAACAATCGCAGCAGACGCGCTTTTTTCATGTTCCCGACCACGCAGATATCGAGCTTGCCATCGTCGAGCAGGGCGCGGGGAGCGATCCTGATGCCGTCGCCGTAAGCCGGAGCATTGGCGAACGCAACGACCATCACCGGACCATCGTGCTGAATCGCAAGAGTAGCTGGCGAGCCGGCGTCATCAGACTGAATCTTGACCGAAAGAGGTTTGAAGGCACGCAGCGCGGGCAGGAGGCTGAGCAGGTATCCGCCGTGGCGGCGAATTGACCTGGGAAGCTGATTGGCACGGCGCGCGATCTCGGCGTCGAGTCCGATCCCTCCGACGCAGCAGAAGTAGTGGCTTCCGGTTTCAGGTTTCAGGTTTCCGGAGCGCAGAGGCACGTGTGGCGCGGGCGCCTCGCCCGCGACGAGCGATGTGATCACCCCAAGATCGATGGAACGCACGTTCTCTTTACCGCAAGCGAACTGTCGCCACGCCGCCAGCGCATCCGAGGCGCTCCGCAGGCTCAGGGCTCGGGCAAAATCATTGCCGCTGCCCCGAGGAACGACCAGCACTGGCAACTGCAATCGCACCAGTTGTGCCAGGTGACGATGCACGGTACCGTCACCGCCGAAGATGAGAATAACGTCGGCTGCGCTCGATGACGCCGGTACGCCGACAATCCATGTAGCGGTTGACTCCCGTTTGAATGGCTCAAGATCTTTTTCGGAAGATGACAGCCCGAGGATAGCAGCGGGGCGCATGTAGCCGGATGAGATTAGCAAAATTCAGAGATGAAGCCCAGACACCATGCCTCCCCACTGTCATCCTGAGCGGAGGGGCAGCTTCGCTTAACGCGAAGCTGCCACGCAGTCGAAGGATTCCTGCCAGGGGCACGCTCTTGCGGAGTCCTTTTTGAGCCAGCGACTCACAACTTCAACTCAACACCATCTTTGCGAGAGGGATCCTTCGACTACACAAACCGATTCGCGAGCGAATCGGTTTATTTCGCTCAGGATGACAGAGTTCGGGTACCGCAGATTCTGATCAGACGATCGTGATCATTTTTATGGATCGTCCAACTCGCACAATCAGCGGTCGAGTGGGGCGCGCCACCGCAAGCTTGAGTTTCTCGACAGCTTCGCCTCCGATTTCGACTGAATTCTGTTTTATTTTCCGATTTGCGTCTGAAGTCGATTCCGCCATCCCTGCCTCCAGCAACAATTTGTCAATTCTGATCGGCACGCCTGAATTGAGGCCGCTATCTTCAGACAAAACCAACAAATCTGGCGGCGGCGGTTTGAGTCCAATCGAGTCTCCTGAACCAGCGAGGACCCGATCGAACTGCACGCTCATCTGTTCCAGTACGTCAGGTGTCCCGCCCTTCTGAAATTGCTTAGCCCAATCCTCAGCCGCCTTGGCCGCCGCATCGGCCGAATGAAAGTCTGTCACGATCCTTCGCGCCAGGTCCTTCTTCGCTTCCATGGGATGCGAATCGCTTTTCATTCTTTCAATTTCCGCTAGCTGCACGTCGGTCAGCAGCTCGTAATAGCGCCACATCATGGCGTCGGAGATGGACATCACTTTTCCGTACATCTCAAGTGGCGGCTCCTGAATGCCGATGGCATTGCCCAGCGACTTCGACATTTTCTGCACGCCATCGAGGCCTTCGATAATGGGCGTCGTCAGCACTACCTGCGAATCCTGGCCGTAGGCGCGCTGCATCTCGCGGCCGACCAGCAGGTTGAACTTCTGGTCGGTTCCTCCAAGCTCGACGTCGGCCTTGAGCGCGACCGAGTCGTATCCCTGGGCAAGCGGGTAGAGCAGTTCGTGCATGGCGATGGGCTTTTCTTCCTGAAAACGTTTGTGAAAGTCCTCGCGCTCAAGCATTTGTGAAACCGTAAATTTCGCGGTCAGGCGGATCCAGTCCGCCGGCTTCATCTTGTCAAACCACTCGCTGTTGAAGCGAGTCTCGGTCTTGGCCTGAGAGAGAATTTTGAACACCTGCGCCATGTAGGTCTTGGCGTTGCGCATAATGTCTTCCGCGCTCAGCGGCGGACGTGTGGCCGAACGTCCTGTGGGATCGCCAATCATGCCGGTGAAGTCACCGATCAGGAAAATGACTGTGTGACCCAGATCCTGAAAGTGCTTGAGCTTCCGCAGCAACACGGTGTGGCCGAGATGGAGGTCAGGCGCCGTGGGATCGAAACCGGCTTTGACTCGGAGCGGCTTGCCGGAGGCAAGAGATTTCTCCAGCTTGGAACGCAGTTCGGACTCTTTCACGATCTCGGCGGAGCCCTTCTTTATGTAGGCAAGTTGTTCGTCGACGGGAAGGAACGTGGGCATAGGAGGCATTATAAGGAATGCAGAAGGAAGAAGTCAGAATGCAGAATGAAGATCCGGTGCGAGCGCGAGCCGCCGTCTTCCAGTTCTGCCCATAACTGGCAGGCTGATGGAGCCGTCTAGAAAGAAATTCCTTTGGCTGTCCGTAACGAGGTCACGAATATCGACGAGAGCCCGTTGGCTTCCTGAAGCAAATTGCTAAGCTTGTCCTCACTCATAAGACCACCCTCGAGAAGCAATTCCAGCCAAAAAGCAGTCTCATCGACTTCCTCGAGAACAATGCCAATTTCGAGACGAACTCGCCTTTGGACCGCGCTCGGCAGGCGGCCCGGTAATTTGCGCCCACGGAAGTACCGCAGCAACTGCTTACCAGGTACGCGACATTCTTCGCCGGCTGGAAGAGACCGATACAGCTTCATGATCCTGAGCGCAAACTCTTTGGTCCGAATCCTGAGGTCTTTGACGCCGCTCATCATGGCAGCGTTTTGCAAGCACGGGAGTTTGGATGTGACATCTGTCACAAAATGCCGTTTTTTGTTCCCGTTTCTGCACTCGTGCCTGTGCCCTGACTTCTGCATTCTTACTTCTGCGTTACTTTTTGAAGCCTTCGGCCCGCAATCTCGTAACCTCCGGCCACGACTATGCCGATCGCTTCCGAATATGCCATGTGTTCCTGTTCCAGAATTCTTGCTGCCAGTGTGTGTTCGTCGTCTGTGTCGAGGACTGGAATGGCTTTTTGTACGATGATGGGCCCGTGGTCTAGTTCTTCATCCACAAAGTGCACCGTGCATCCTGTTACTTTTACGCCGTAGCCGAAGGCCTGCTCCTGCGCTTCTAATCCAGGAAAAGACGGCAGCAGCGATGGATGGATATTCAGAATACGCCGCGGAAATTGCTGCACGAACCAGGGCGAGAGCAGGCGCATATATCCAGCCAGGCAAACGAGGTCGACCTTGTGCTGCCGCAAGGCGTCTACAACTTCGCGATCGTGTTCTTCGCGCTGTTTGCCCTTGGACGGAATAACCATCGCGGTCAGACCGAGTCTGCGGGCCGTTTCAATTCCGCCGGCGTCAAGTTTGTTGGAGATGACGACGGCGATGCGAGCGCCAGGAATCTTTCCAGAGGCCACGTTGCTTGCGATGGCTTCGAAGTTGGAGCCGCGTCCGGAGAGGAGGATGCCAAGGTTTTTCATGAAGAGCTTTCAGCCGTCAGCATTCAGCAATCAGCCTTTAGAACCAATCATCATAATTTACTGATCATTCTGACTCTGCAATCTCCCATCCCCATCGTCATTCTGAGCGTTGCCAGGGACCTATGCATTCCTCGCCCGGAGTGCGAATCTCGGCCAGCAAGAGAGCCGGTGAGAAACCACAGGCATTTGCCCGCAGAATCGGTGAGCCGGACAGCCGCCGGGACGGCGGGGTGGTGGCTCGGTTTGAAAATAAATCGCGAAAAGCCAGTCATCCTGAGGGACTTCGGTCCCGAAGGATCCTGCGCGCATAACACCCAGGCTGGGCCAGACTGCGTATCACTCCGTGCCGGATGCTTCGCAAGCTCAGCATGACGCCGGGTGCAACTTGAAACTGAGCCACTTACCGACGGCGGCGCTACGTTGCAGCGGTTTGCCGGCGCACTGTATAGTTTTTGCATGTATCAGGACTTCCACGTCGTCGATCGCTGGAGCAAAGCTAGCCTGCATGTTGTCTATCAGGCACTCATTGTAGCCATTGCCACGCGTCACGCCGACGCCGTTGACATCAAGTTTCTGGTGGACGGAAGGCCGGTTTGGGTGGCTCTGCCTCATCCAGCCTGGGTCGAATATCAGAAGCGCACGGGCCATTCGATAACCGATACGTTGGCAGTGGAGATTGGCGGACATTATTTGAAGGTTGCAGCCGAGACAGGCGAAGGCCTGGGGCGGGAAATGTATTCCCTGACGATTGAGGAAACCCTGAAACATTTGGACGCGGTTGCGGCCGGGGAGCCTGCACAGCCCGTCTCTTCCGCCTAGGCGCTTCGGCGTTACCGGCTTTCGCGATTTTGCGTGAAAACTTTGCGCAGAGACGTAGCTTGCTACGTCTTTCTGTCACGATCCTGGACTTGGCAAGCTACGTCTCTACGAGTTTCCCCCGTGGCTCGTCTCCTCCCGGCATTTCCTTCTCGCCCGCACGAGCGGGACGCTCGCGCCCACATTACTACAACCGGCAGATCAGTAGCTCCCGCTCGTAAATCATTTCTGGCGGGAGGTGCGCATGCAGAAGAATGAAAAGTTCTTCGTGTCCGATCACCTCGGAACGCCATGCTGCGCGATCTACGGCCTGCAGCCGTTCAAATTTTTCTTTTGGGAAGTCGAGGCCCTTCCATTCGATGTCTTCGTAGTGAGGGGTCCAGCCGATGGGCGTTTCTTTGCCCTGGGAACGGCCGTGAACTCTGTCCACGATCCACTTGAGTACGCGCATGTTGTCGCGGAATCCCGGCCACATGAAGTTGCCGTCGGCATCTTTCCTGAACCAGTTCACATGGAAAATGCGGGGCGTCTTGCTTAACCGGCGCTGCATTTTGATCCAATGCCGGAAGTAGTCCCCCATGTGATAGCCACAGAATGGGAGCATCGCCATGGGATCGCGCCGGACCTTGCCAATTTCACCGCCGGCTGCCGCGGTCATCTCCGATCCTACTGTCGCCCCGACGTAAACTCCCGCGCTCCAGTTGAAAGCCTGGTAGATAAGCGGAATCGTGCTGGCGCGGCGTCCGCCGAAAATGATGGCGCTGATCGGTACTCCGTCAGGATCTTCCCATGCCGCATCGATGGTCGGGCATTGTGACGCCGGAGCGGTGAACCGAGCGTTGGGATGAGCCGCCTTCGCGCCAGTCTTTTTCGCGATCTCTGGAGTCCACACGTTGCCTTGCCAATCGAGGCACTCCGCGGGGGGCTTGTCGGTCATTCCTTCCCACCACACGCCGCCTTCCGGAGTCAGAGCCACATTGGTGAAGATGGTGTTGCGGGAGAGAGTTGCCATCGCATTGGGATTGGTTTTCCCCGACGTACCCGGTGCCACGCCAAAAAATCCGGCTTCCGGATTAATCGCGCGCAGACAGCCTTCCGAATCGGGCTTGATCCAGGCAATGTCATCTCCCACCGTCCAAATCTTCCAGTCGTCCAGCCCTTTGGGGGGCACCATCATGGCGAAGTTGGTCTTGCCGCAGGAACTGGGAAAGGCCGCTGCCACATATGTCTTTTTGCCCCTGGGATCTTCCACGCCCAGGATGAGCATGTGCTCGGCCATCCAGCCTTCGTCGCGGGCGATGTTTGAGGCGATTCGCAGGGCGAAACATTTCTTGCCCAGCAGAGCATTGCCCCCATAGCCGGAACCGTAAGACCAGATCTCGCGCGTCTCCGGAAAATGAACGATGTATTTTTCCGGGTTACACGGCCACGCAACATCTTTCTGGCCCGGAGCAAGCGGAGCTCCTACGCTATGGATGCATGGCACCACGCGCTTTTCGTCTTTGTCGATTTCCTTGAACACGTCGATTCCAATACGCGCCATGATTCGCATATTCACGACGACGTATGCAGAATCCGTGAGCTGCACGCCGATCTGTGACATCGGGCCGCCCACCGGTCCCATGCTGAACGGAAGCACGTACATGGTGCGACCCTGCATGCAGCCTTTGAACATGTCCTTCAACTTGCGGCGCATGACGTAGGGGTTTTCCCAGTTATTGGTGGGACCGGCATTGTCTTTCGACAGCGAGCAGATGAAGGTACGGTCTTCCACCCGTGCCACGTCACCGGCGTCCGACCGGGCCAGGTAGCAGCCTGGCCATAAGTCTTCATTGAGCCTGGTGAGGGAACCGCTAGACACCATTTCCCGCAGAAGTTTGTCGTTTTCCGCCTGCGAGCCGTCAACCCAGTGGATAGCCTTCGGCTTGGTCAATTCGGCAGTTTTTTCGACCCATTTGACGAGGTGGATATTGCGCGTGAGTGGTCCGCGCGAGCGTGCAGTTTTCATAGCCATCCTGACCGGGGATTTGGTCCGGCAACGCTGGAATCACAACCAGTCTCCTTCCATTCTGCCAGAGTTGGTGCCGGAATGCTTGTCAGCGGAATGGGCGGCAGTTTCCAAAGTTTGGAAATTTCGGCGTAGCTCACGAGCAAAACCTAACTGGCTGTGATCATTACGGTTAGGGGAGCCTTACGATTTATCAAAAGGCACAGAGACCTGACCGTCCACGTCCGCATCTAACCAGGAAACCAATTCTGGATCCCTCTATGTCCCAATCACGTCCTGGAATGACCGTGGGAGAACTGTTTGCCGCCTGGGGAAGCATCCTGAGCGGACGCGCCCCAATGTTGTCTATCGAAATCACCCGCGAATGTCCCTTAAGTTGTCCGGGCTGTTATGCCTACGGCGATTCTCACCTGGGGGGCGACAAGAAGCTGACGGAACTCTCGGATCTGCGCGGCGACGCGCTGGTCTCCGGGGTTATGGCTCTGGTCGACAAGCACAAGCCGCGCCACGTTTCGCTGGTAGGCGGGGAACCCATGATCCGCCACCGGGAACTCAGCCGCATTTTGCCGAAACTCAGCGAGCGGAAGATTTTCACCATGGTGGTCACCAGCGGGATCATACCCATCCCTGGCGAGTGGATGGGCCTGCCTCGAAACCGGGTGGCGGTCTCCATTGATGGATTGCCGGAGCATCATAATCCGCGCCGCAAGCCCGCGACCTACGAGCGCATCCTGGAAAACATCCGCGACCGCGAAGTGAACATTCACTGGACCATTACCGGACCGATGATGAAGCGTCCCGGGTATCTCGAAGAATATGTCGCATTCTGGGAAGCCCGGCAGGAAGTCAAACGGATTTGGGTGAGCCTTTACACCCCGCAACACGACGAACACACTCCGGAAATGCTGACCATGGAAGAGCGGCAACGGGTGGCACGGGAACTGCCCGGCTTGCGCGACGCTTATCCCAAGTTGCTGATGAGTCCTGGCATCGCGCAGGCCTTGCTGGAGCCGCCGAAGAACCCGCAAGAGTGCCTGTTCTCGAAAATGTCGACGAACTTCTCGGCTGATTTGAGTACGCGAGTCGAGCCTTGTATTTTTGGCGGTGCGCCGGATTGCAGCCAGTGCGGCTGCGTGGTTTCAAGCGGATTGCATCATGTGCAGCAAAGAAGAGTGTTGGGCCCGTTGAAAATCGGTCACCTGGTGCGCGGTTCTACGGCGATCGGTTCTCTGATGAATCGCCTGAGAACGGATTCCGTGAAACCGGCCCGATGGAACGGACTTGCGCCCGCAGCGCCTTCCGATCTGGTACAGATCGAGTCCTCGGGGTCGGACTAGCTCACGCTTTTTTCAGCGCGCGGACGATGACGATCACGATTACGGCTCCCAGGATCGCAACCAGGATGCTGGCGATCAGTCCGCCGCTGGTGTAGAAGCCCAGCGCCCGCATAATCCAGCCACCAACGATCGCGCCCACGATGCCAAGCAGAATATCCATGAGCGGACCGTAGCCGGATCCTTTCATGATCTTGCCTGCTGCCCAGCCGGCGACTAAACCCACCAGAATGATGTAGACAAAAAACATGGATGCCTCCAGCGCGAGAGCACAACGCGTCGCGGCACTGTATGCCGGGATGACAGGCCTGTCAAGCAGGTGACAGCAGGTACACGCAGGAGCATTTTCAGATTGCAGATTCTAGATCTCAGATTTTTCAATCCTCAATCTGAAATCTTCAGTCTGAAATCTTCCCTGTGTGGTTAAATTGCTCCCTCATGTTTGCCCGCAGGATTCGCGTGGAGTACGAAGACAACGGACGCCGGCTACCCTGTCCGCTCAAATGGCTGGACAGTTTTTCCATGCGCAATTTCACCAACGCCAGCGTGTTTGATAACACACTTCCGGTATCCGACGGCGTGATGGAAATCGGAACCACCGTGCCGATCGCGGAGTTAAAAGATGCAATGGAAGACTGGTTCCGGAGGAAGAGCTATCTGCCGAAGGAATCTGCTCTGATAGTCGAACCGTGTGGGGCGGACACTCTTGTCCGCCGCCCTTGAATTTGATCCTGTGTTTAGCCGTTCGTATTTCAAAACCAACTGCAACCCCAACGTCAACGCGGCGGGCGAGGGCGCCCGCCCCACACCTACGTCTCCTAGTATGGTTTAAAGTCCTGCCAGTACGTCAGGTTGACTACGTCCTGCAACATGGGCGTGCCTGGAGGCAGTTTCGCCGGATCAAGGAACGCAGTGTCGAAGTAGTAGTTACGGTTTGGCGGACTGTACACGAGGGTGCAGCACTTAAAGGTGCCGGTTGCGTACTGCGAGTAGTACAGGCTCACCAGTGATCCGCGATAACTCAGGGTTGAACCGTTGCCCCACGCCTCGATATAACGCAGGAAGTTGTGTACTCCTCCGTCGGTACCAAAGTCCGCCCCGATGCCGTTGCCGGCTGCGGGTTGTGGAAAGTTCATATTCTTTCCGCCTGCGATGGCCAGGCGGTAGTACGTGGTCGCGGCAGGCCGGCCACCCAGATTAGCCGGATTTTGCATGCTGACGATGTCCGACCAGTTGTTGGAAAGCAAAGTTACAGCGTCCGCAATTACTGCGGCGGCAGAGTGATTGATGTCGGCCGCGCCGGAGGGATTTCCCCAGAACGGATCGCCGGCATTGGAGTTGTAGTCTCCCATGACGTAAACGGGATTTTCCGCAGCGACCGTAAAGCCGCCCAGGCCGTTGTCAGGGCGCACAGGCACGTTATTGAGGCTGCCATCAATCAGGCGCAACACATGGCGGGCGCCGGTGACGATGTTTTGCCGGCCGCCATTCAGGCAATCGACTGCCTGGTATGGGTTGTTCACCGTATTGATTGCCGGAACCAGAGCTCTCAAACCGCTACCCACGTTGGCCGCGCCCCAACGGTCAAGCAGGTTATTCTCGTCCACATCCTCGGGAGAAAAGCCAATGGGTGCTACCGCCTCCGCTAACCCGTCCGGAGTTCCGGTAGCCGAGGCGGAGTTGATGACATCCTCGAAGCCATACTCGCCAGTGGTTATGTTTCCCGCATTCGGATCGGCAAGCATCCCGCGACGATCCGAGAAGAACACCAGGTACCCGTTCTGTCCGCTGAAGTCGACGAGACCCGGGTTCGCCAGCAACCATGCTCTCAAGTTGCCTACATCAAGTTCGACTGCGTTCATGATCCCGTTCACATAGCACTGGGTACCGGCCAGGCCCGTGCCGGTAGTCGAGTCGCGAGGAAAGCCCTCGCGGGGATCGTAGAAGTTGATGGGATTCCAACTGAATTGTGAATTGGCTCCAGTAAAGTTTTGCGGTCCGTCCGCGGCGGTGAGAGGTCCACCACTCAAATTGCGGTCACCCGCGAGCTTCTGGAAAACCAGAATGGCATTTGGATGCGCGGTGTTTCCGCCCGGTACAGTCGGGATCGCGGTACCGCGCGCGAATCCACGCGCCAGCCACGTGCGGGTTACGCCAATCCAATTGCCGGCCGGATTCTTGTACTCGACGCGTAGCCATCCATCAACCAAAGGCCAACTATTTGCTCCGGCGGCCGGCACGCACCCTCCAGCGAGAACTGGCCCGACCGGCGGACCTACCCAGGTTGGTTCATAGACTGTTCCGCCCTGATTGGCTGGGAGCTGAGCCATAGCCCAGGGGCTTACTCCGACACCGGTGACGTTGTCTGTCCGGCCACCGGCGCAACCCGCGTCCAGGTTGATGTTATCGGCATCCCCAAGTAGCGCCAGGCGATCAGGAACCAGGTCTGCCTGCGTGCTGGCCAGCAAGACACGCATGTTCGCCTTGTTGAACTCGCGCGACGAACCAGTCGATGAGGTGGCGGATTCACCCAGCGGAGCCTTGCGGATGATCGCGATCTGCTGTGCCGATCCCGCTGCGCCCTGCACGAAAGGCAGGGTCAGAGGCTGTACGCCGAGCGAAGTTCCGTTCCCGATGAAGCCGTTAAACTTTCCCGTCGAAATGCTTAGCCAGTCGTTTGGCGAAGCCAATGAGTTCGCCGCGCCCGCTGGCGGAATTCCGCTATTCCAGCTGGCATTGGCGATGGTGAATTTCAGGCAGTTAGGATCGGCCGTAGGGTTCGGCGGATCGCATCCACCATTCTGGTTCGGAACGTAGACATCGCCCTGGTACGCCGCACCGGAACTGTAGTTGTTCGCCAGCCGGTCACGGATAATCTCCCTGACGGCCGTTACTTTTGCGTCCAGAACGAGCGGGCCGGCGTTCGCCGCCAGAAACAGGTTTCCATTGGTGTGAACGCGACCCTGAAAAGCGAACGGCGGGCCGGCAAAATAACTCAGATCGCTATCGGAAAAAACACCGAACTGGAAAACCGGGATGAGCGCGACTTCCACACCGCGCGTCATGTTCACTGACGCTCCACCAGGCCGGGTGGCTGTGACCTTCAAGGTCAGAGGAATAATTTCGGCAGTGAGGCCGGCGCTGGGTCCGGAACTGATGACACTGACCCTGGCGGCCGGGTTACCGTTCGCATCCGGTGTCCACGTGATGCTCTCCTGGTAATTCATGGAGCTGATCATGGTGTTGTCCGGCGGGCTGTTCGCCAGATTGGTGAGCTGCGCCGGAGTCGGAGACTGGTTCTGCTGATAGAGCGCGGCAAGATTGGCGGTGAGCAACTCCATTCCTGACTCGGCGCCGTAATATGCCCGGTTCGATTCCAGGTCATTGCCTCCGATCTGGCCCGCGCCGTGCACCATATACAGCAGGCTCACAGCGATGGCGGACAACAGCGCCAGTACCAGCAGCGCGGCAATCAAAGTAAATCCCCGTGATCGGCCCTTGGCCCTACGCATATTCGAATCTCCTGAACCTTCCCTGTTGATCGTCAGTCTCGAATCCCGATCTTTCTCTGCGAATTCCCCCTGCGAATCTCCTCTACCGACAGGGATCACTGATAACGATCCTTGAATGACAGACTGCGCGTACTAACGGAAGTCGCCAGAACCGTGCTCCTGGACTTGTTTCCGTAAGACAGCAGCGTCTGTCCCATGATCTGAATATTTACTTTATGAATCTGGCTGGGCGAAAAGGGCGCCGCCAGTGCATTCGGAATGTTGGCGCAAAACGGCCCATTGGTTCCGTCGCAGACGTCATAAGTCACCTGCAGGCCGATGATGTTATCGGCAACCGGCGCCGGCGTTTGTCCATTGACCTGACGCATCAGGCGAGGCGGCTGTCCGGTCGCGGCGGCTGGAACCTCAAGAAAATAAGTGACTGCCCAAATTCTCGTCGCCGTCGGATTCCCGCCAGGAATGATGTATTTGATGTTTCCCTTGGCCGCGCCACTCTGATTGATGTTCAGCGAATCGCCGTTGGCGAAAGTGAGATCCGTGTTGGCGCCGTTCGGAGCGATGCCGGTGACTTCACCAACCGCATAGCCCTTGGGATTGTTTAGCAATATCAGGTCACCCACCTGAATTCCCGTGGGAGATTGAATGGCGGGAAATCCGGCCGGCGGAACCGCCGGTGGCGCCAGCGTAACCACATCACCATTGGGATTAGCCGCCGGAAATGTAGCCGTGTACTGGTTGAGCGGGAATGCGTAGTCGGCATAGATAATTGTGATCGCGTCCGATCCCTGTCCGGTTGCGGTTACATTGGCAGGGCCGCCAAGTTCCATGCCATTGCCGGCGCCGGGAATAATGCCGTACATGAAATTGGTGACGGGAGCGCCGCCGACTACGCCGGTGGGATACGTATTGTTGGCCAGCCAGGCTTTGTTAGGATCCACCGCAAAGAATGAAAGCGTCGCTCCGGCGCCGTAGGGTAAAGACAATCCGCCCGAGGGCAGGCCGGAACCCGCCATGCTTACGTCCTTGGTAATCAGGTTCAGCGTGGAGCGAACATTCTGCTGCATTTCAGATGACTGCGATACCAGCACGCTCGCGTCCATCCCGCGCTTGAACAGTTGCGTGGTGGCAGCCAGAACGATCAAGCCCAACGTGATGGCGATCAGCAACTCAACCAGGCTGAAGCCGCGGGCTTTCGATTCGGTGGATCGCATAACTCTCCTCTTGAACTTCTGCCTCAACGTCTTGCCTCTACCGGTACGAGGAAATCAGAGCCTGTACCTGGTAATTTCGAAACCATCCTTGCGGTGCGGGGTAACGCACCGTCACCGTAATCTGGCGAACATTCGGATTACCAGCCACGGTCGCAATCTGAATCTGACGGCTGAAATTGCCCAGATCCACGAGCACGTCCTGGGCAGTGTTGGTGATGGTGCCACTCGCTCCCGGCAGCCTTATCGGCGCTGCGGGAACATCGTCGCCCGTGCCATCCAAACCATCCGGGCCGGGATCAGTCATGGGAGTAAAGCCCACAGTAAAGATTCCGGTGCCCGCACCGACGTTCTGTATCCGGTCGAAACTCAATTGGCTGGTCTGGCGCGCGGTGAAGATGCTCTCCATCGCCTCCGCCGCTTTCTGGCGCGCCACGCTGTCGTACTGCACAGTCGTGGTGTTGCCGATGGCGAGGGCGAAGGTTGCCAGCACAGCCAGCAACCCGATCATCAGCACCACAATCGCGATCAGGGTTTCCAGCATTGCGAATCCACGTTGCGACCCCGCGGCGATCCGGCCGCGATCAAGCGTCGTCGTGTCTCGAGCCGTTATTGCTGAAGCCATTTCGGACCTCCCGCAGTACTGATCAGACGCCACCCTCGGATCCTGCCCGTGGCTCCGTACAAGGTGACGGCGCGCGTACTGTATAGATCGGTGGCGCGCCCGATATAAACGATGCCGTTATTCCAGCTGCCATTCGTGTCGTGTGCCGACCCGTCGGGCATAAACATGACTTGCTGCTTATTGCCGCCGGCTACGCCCTGGTCGAGATCGAGGGCTACCACGCCGGTTCCAAATCCATCCGGCACCGTCGCCGGATTGTTGGGCAGACCAGCCAAAGCCTGGAATTGCACGTCGGACGGCAAGGTATTTGCGGAGATCTGCGTGGCCGCCGAAAGCGCGGTGCCTGCATCCCAGCGGAACATCTGGATACTCTGCGCGGTCGGCGCTCCCATCGGAGTTAACGCGCCTGCCGGTGCGGCAACACCAAGGCAGACGATGTATTGTTTTCGTTCACTGATCGCGCGCTGACGAGCCACTCGAAGCTGCATCAGCACATCCTCATAACCGTGGTGCGCCCGAGCGTCTTTCAACGCCGGCTGCAACGCCATGAAACCGATGCCGGCCACAATCAGGAACAATGAGAGCACGATCATCAGCTCGACCAGACTGAAGCCGCGAGCGTCGCTTTCGCGGGGCGACAGTCCTCGCCACGAACTCGTCTTGCGCGCACTATTCATCGCCAGATCCAGTCTCCATTCGCTGCAAGCGGCAGAATGCTTACCACAGTTTGTAGGGAGAGGAAATCGCCGGCGTTGGGGGAAGTCTCCGGCATCAGTCATCGTAGGATCAGTTGGCCCCGTGGTCAAAACACTGAAGTACCCTAACCCGGAATGAACCCGGCCCTCCTAAGTAAGTAACCTGGAATGGTTACGGAAGTACTTATTCCCTGATTGAACGGGCTGTGCGGCAGAGGTCTGTGCCGACTGGTCGGGGCTCTACTGATTGGAGATTCTTCGTTCGCGCGCCATGATGAACGGGCCGTAGTACGCAGCGAGATCCGTGCCTGTTTTCCGGTGTCCGCTGCTCCTGGTGTGAGATCAGGAAACTATTCTGGCGCGAGCCCCTGTATCTGGCCTGCGAAACTCCTCGATGGACCGGAACCTGCCGCCTCCCAGACCGACCGTTCTGTATGGTTCCGCGCTATCCATATAGCTCTGTACCCCAAAGGGAGCTATGGAATCGAGAACCGCAACATGAGGAAGGGGCATTTTGCTGGAATCATCGATGTAAACTCCCGCCGCCTCCAGAAGCTGCCGAATATCAAGACAGTAGACGATGCAGAGGCTGACGAGCTTCGCGATATGCCGTGGCAGCCTGTTCATGGCTTCGTAGTCAGAGAGCAAACCCAGCCCGATCGCATATTCGGGGCTTCCCAGAATTCTGGCGACAACCCGGGTGAGCTGATGAGCCGCGCGAAAGGTAAGCCCGGTACGGCTTCGCGCTTTTCGAAGCAATCCCGAGAAACTACTCTTTGTCTCGTCTGAAGGTGACCACGGCCGGTTGTCAAATGCAACGGGCGCGGTCTTGAATTGATGCGTTTGCGGTCGCATGGAAACGCAGTCCAGATTTACCAGGCCAAGCACTCGCGCTTCCCTCGAAAGACGCAGCGGAAAACTGCCCCAGGGGGGCCGGCTGGGAAGCAAGACCACCTGGCGGTCGTCGATCCACTTAAGAGAAGTACACGTCAGGCCTTCGGATTGTTCCAGTAGCCACAGATTTTCTGCGGATGCGCTGCCACCGCTATGGCTCGGACGCAGGCAACTGCGATCGACACTCACGATCATGCCGGGAAACAATTTGGAAGAGACCATGGCATCAGCGCGCCCGATCTTCGCAAAACAACAACCAGCCGTTGCGGGCATGGCGCCGTAGGAAAACCCACTGGAAGATTCTCCAGCGGCATGGCAACCTGACGGCAAGAGCCGGGAACGGGAAGCAGGGTTTTCGAATCCGATGGGTGTAACCAACACGGTGCGCTCCGGATGCAATTGCACCTGCAAACGGGGGATTTGGTGCAGGTCGAACCCGAGGAGAGGCATCCAGTCCAGGAAGCGATAGCCGGTGCATTGGCTCAAGGACGCGATCTGGCAGATGTGCGGCGTAACTCCGCTTCGCAGCTTGTAAAGGAAAGTGGGCGGAATAAAGTAGGGAGATGCGCTGCCATAACGCTGCCTGCTGAGGATGGAAAGCTGGGCGACCGTGTGGCCTGAGTGTCGAAGGACATGCGCGATGCTCTCGGCCAGGAACCCCGAGCCATACTTATGCGCAGCATTCTCGCCCGTCCCCGACCGGCGAAAAACAGCTTCCGCAAAAGTAATTCCTGATAAACCGCGTGCCGCGGCGGACGCGCTCATTTAGCGATACTAGGCGGACAATTCTCCACTAAGGGGAACGATGGATACTCTCCTGTTCATCCCCAATTACTCGAAAAACTGGCGCGCGGGTATTTCTTGACGTTGGAAGGATCCCTTAATTTTCAGGGTCCGGGCACGGTTCTCACCGGCTTCCATATTCTTTTGTACTTCCCCCGGACGCGTCTCAATTTGAGTCCGCAGCCTGCAGAGTCGGTATCAGCATAGTTTCGGATGTTGTGAATGCAACGTTCCCCCGGATTCGTCGGTTTACCGACGAAATTGCCTCATTCCGGCTTTTCCAGGATTTCCGCTTTTCCTGCCCTGATGTGACTGGGCTTCGTTGGGGCTAACGAACAAGCAAGTGCGGGTCCAGGCGGGGTGCCTGGCCGGCGTGGCGGGCAACCTTGATTTGGTCGGATTACCGACGCCTGGTTGCGAGCCCACCGCGCGTTTTTCGAACACTTCAAAACCCTCGCTCGTAATCCCGTAAGTTGTTTTTCAGGTGGAACAATTTCCACAAGGGGGTTCTCGTGAAGAATATCGCTCGCCTGCTACTTGCCACGCTGCTGATGTTAGGTGCTGTCTCAACCGCATCGTTTGCCGATGGAGGAGCTCCAACGCCGATGTGTGCACCTTCGCAATGCAAGGGAAACTAACGGCCGAAAGTCTGCGCCAGTAAGATTCTGAAACTTCTTGTGGGCTGTCCGGTTTGCGAGTAGCCTTCCGGTGCAGCCCATGCAATTTTCTCGCCTGGCGACGAACGCTCTCTGGTTCATACCGGTGGCCGTGCAGTGCGTAATCGTCGTGGTTATGCTCGCGCGGGGCCTGGTTAAGCGGTATCCGTTCTTCTTCAGCTACACCTTCCTTTTGCCCACCCGCGATATCGCATTGCTGAACCTGCCATATGCGGGGCGTCGCTATGCCATCGTTTTTTGGTGGGGTGAGGCTGCAGCACTCTTGCTGGCTTTGGGCGTGATAGTCGAAACCTTATGGCATTTGATTGAGCCATATCCATTTCTGCGCACAGCTTTCAAGATCTTTTGGATGTTTGGCATCCTGGTGGCCGTGGCCGCCGTGGCCATATTGCACTGGTCCCAGGGCCAAAGCGGAGACCAGATCATCGAGTCGATCCTGCTGTTTGAACGTTCGGCACGGTTCCTGCAGGTATGTCTGTTGATCGTGGTGATTGCGCTGATTTCGCGCCTTGGAATGACCTGGCGGAGCTATTCGGTGGGAATAACCGCTGGTTTCGGTCTTTATGCCGCACTGGACCTGACACTTCTGGAACTTCGCGGAAATTTACATCTCATCTCAGACTCTGTTTTTGTATTGTTGAGGTCGGCAGCATATAATCTGGCGATCGTTATTTGGGCTTTCTATTTCCTGCGCCCCTGGCGGGCAAGTCCCGTTCAGCGGCTGCCCACCACCGACGTGGACAACTGGAACGATGCCCTCACAGATCGCCTAAATACATGGCATCAACGCTAATAATCCTGCTCGCGAGTGGTTTGTGCTTGCTGGTGGTGTGGTCGGTGCTTCGATCCGGCTTGCCGCAGATACGCACCCTGGATGATTGGGAATCAGGTAAGCACGAGGTCGATCTCGACGCTTTCCGCTTGCTACTCGATCCCGCCGAGGAGGCCTATCTTCGAAGTTCGCTCCCTCCGCCTGAATTCCGGACTTTCCAGAGACAGCGTCTCAGGCTGGCGTTGAGTACGCTGGTGCTGGTTGGCAAGAACGCCGCGATGTTAATGAAACTGGGACAACTGGCGAAGCATGAAGCAAATCCGAAGCTGGCGCAGCAAGCGGAGGAACTGATATACGGCACCCTCCGACTTCGTGTAAACTTGATGTTAGTGCAGCCTTGCTTGTGGCTGAAGTGGCTTTTCCCAGGGTGGCGAATGTCGGTTCCGGCATTTGCAATACCATATGAGGAATTGCTCGGGTACCTCAGTCGGATTCGGCAACAACGGCAGTGGGATCCTGATCGCGTCGTGATGGCAGGTTAGTTAGTTCTTCTGTCTGACCAGGATCGGGAATTGAACCCCTCCCACTGTGGCCGTCCGCTTTCTTGTTTCAATCAAATGAACGCCGTTGTTTTTAGAATTTAGAAGAATTCTTTCCACCTCACTTAGACATTTTTCGCGGAGAGCTTTGCTTTCTCATCGCCGAACCGTCGATTGAGGCAGGAAATCATGGGCACTTGCTAATGGACTCGGGCAAATGGATCAGGGAGTTACGGGAAGAGCGATTTGTAAAATCCAGTGATATTGAACGCATCAGCCGCTCGATCGCAGATGTGAAAGGTAACGCGGATTTTTACGTTTCCCACTCCACGCTGGCTGATGTAGAAACCGGATCGGTCCCCAGCATTCACAAACTGTTCAGTCTGGCGGCTTGTCTCAAAGTCTCGCTGGAAGAACTCTTGCTGGTTTTCGGAATTGATGCCAACGAAGTGAGGCAGTTTGCCGGCCAGGCCGAGCCCGGCGCGCGCGTGCCCACGGCTCTCGAAACACGCGAACCCAGTTTCCGCTTTCAACTCAACTTCGACACCAGCTTTAACAGCCACGAAACCAGCCTGCTCAGATTGAACCCGCAGGAGCTGGCTGCGTTGCCGCCCGCGCTCCGCAAGCGCCTCGATCCCAGACGTTACCGCTACGCTGTCGTCGGACTAAAAGATGACACCATGGGCGACTTGATTCCCCCGGGTTCGCTGGTGGAAGTCGACGTCATGCAGAACGCGGTTCAGGTGTTTGACTGGAGAAGCATGCGCGAACGCCCGGTCTACCTGGTGTGGCACACCGACGGGCATAGTTGCTGCTGGTGCCAGCTCGAGGGCAAGGAACTTACTTTGCTGCCTTACCCTCTCTCGCGGCAGCCGGTCAGAAGATTCAAAGTTCCGCGGGAGGCTTCGGTCATCGGCAGGGTGATCAACGCCTGGCTGCCCTTCGATCAATTGCCTAACGGAGCATCAACGCACTAGGTGGGTCTGAAGGGGCGAATTTTCCTGGCTCAGGATTTCAAGGGCGATGCTGAGATTCAGAAAGAATAGTTCGGAAGACGGCGCCGGCGCGCCCACCGGAACGGTTGCCCGGTAAGCCTGCAAAGACTTCCAGGTCTTGAGCATGGTGATCGTCTCACCCCGCGTGTAGCGGATATATTCCTGCAACTGCTGCACATACTCCTGCAATCGAGTCGTCAGCAGACGGCGAAAAATTTCCTCGTGACAATATCGGAACGCGCGGTCCGCCGTGTGCACTCCACGCTGCTGCGAAAGTTCAGGGTGCAGGTAAAGACCGCTGTTGCAGTCCCTGAGCGACGCCAGATAAATCATTCTGGTCAGGTCGTTGGGCAAACTCTGAAGGATTGAATCAGTTAATGTACGCAGTCAGATCTTCCGCGGGAGAATCGAACGAAGGACTTGAGTCAACATACCCGTCGCGTATTAGTTCAGGCGCCAGAAATTCAGGTGATACTGAATCTCCAAATCGCTTCTGCTCGCGCGGAGTCGCCATTTTTAAGCCCTTGCTGCCAGTGTTAAGCAAAATTACTAAATCGTTTTTTTCAAGCCCAAGCGGCCCGTTCTGAAAGTCCAGCCACTCGGTGCTGTGTCGCTGTCCGAGCGCATATTGTAACCCACCGACTTCACGTTTTAAGCAATGGATGATCCTAATAAATCGATTCATCCGAGGACTCGTTTTGTCGTACAAATAGGCCAGCCCGCAGGGGATTGCTGCCGATGCAACTTAGGCGATCTAGGTGTGAATATGGGGACTCTGCCCGGGGTTCTTGCGCGGCGGAGGAGGAGCTTTCACAACCTTGACCTCAAATTGCACCGGCACTTTTTTGGGAGGATAACAGGCAGCATTGTCGCAAGCCTGATATTTCAATTCGCCGTGGATCATGTATTTGGCGGGCAGTACTCCGGCTAGCGGTCGGATCTCAACTGTCACTGGAAATTCTCCGGTATAGACACTCAACTTGTCGTCCGGAGCAAAAGCGAAACTCATTTCTTCGCCGTCAGGATAAGTAACCCGACCAATGACGATGTCAGTGAGGGCGTTCAACTTAAGCGCGGTAGGAATCAGAAATTCGGATTTTGGATGGTTGGAGTTAACGTGAAACCCAGCGCCAACGCGAAATCTCAGATTTACAGTGTTGGGCTTGCCTCGCGTCACCGCGACCGTTGACATCGGCAGCATTGTGACGGAAGGCGTCTTTCTTCCCGGAATCCCCTCAGCCGGATTACTGAGAGACGTTTCTTGCGCGAGCGCCACCAGTGCCATCAGCAGAACCACACCCGGCGCGAGCTTTCGCAGCATGAACATCAGAGGGAATGCTAGAAGGACCTGTCGGCGCCTGCCAGGTTACCTTTGCGCCTGTACCGCCTGACCCTCGGCCAGGGCCTTCTTGATATTTTCTTCAATTTCTCCGCGGCCCTTCAATCCAAATACTTTGTCGATAACTCTGCCGTCGCGTCCGATGTAGAAGGTTGCCGGCAGGAATTGCACTCCGCCATAAGCATCGCCCACGGACTCCTTGCCTACAAGGATCGGATAGTTCACTCCCAGATCGTGAGCGAATTCGCTGATTTCCTTGGGGCTGGCATCGTCCATCGCCACGCCTACGATCTGCAATCCCTGCGGGCCATACTGTTTCTGCAGTTCGGCGAACCATGGCATTTCGATCTTGCAGGGCTGGCACCAGGTGGCCCAGAAGTTCAACAACACGCCCTTGCCACGGAAATCGGAGAGCCGCACCGTTTTGCCCTCAAGCGACTCCAAAGTGAAGTCTGGCGCCGCCAGGCCTTTCATGCTGGGTCCGGCATTGGCAACCTGTCCTGGGTTGCGCCGCACTTTCTGAATTCCGAAGACGAGCATGACGGTCACCACCATGGCGACCACAATAATCACGACTGGATCGCGTTTCACGACAGACTCCTGTTCATCGCGCGAATGAAAATACGAGCCATGTAAGTGCGAATTCTGCTCTTACGTTTCTATAGAGCGAACCGGTTCAGGAACGACAAATAGTTCGAGATGATGGTGAACCTTCCGACTACCAGCAAAACCCCGAGCACGATCAGCAAACCGCCGCTGGCCACTTCCAGCGCATGCATGTGCATGCGAAAGCGGTTGTAGAACTTGAGAAATCGTTCGATGCCAAGCGAAGTCAACAGAAATGGCACCGCCAGTCCCATCGAATAAATCGCCAGCAGCAATATACCCTTGGTCACACTGTCCTGAGCCGCGGCAAAGGTCAGAATCACTCCCAGGATCGGGACCCACGCAGGGCGTCCAACCGAAAGCGAAAGCAAAGCCGATCACGAATGCTCCCCAGGGAGTGCTGCCGCCTTTCACCTGATGAAGACGCGCGTCGGTGTACAGCGCTTTTATCTTGAACAGGCCGGTAAGATGCAATCCAAACAGGATAATCACCACACCCGCCACCTGTGCCAGCAGAGACTTGTAACGCGCCAGTAACTGGCCCACCTCGGTGGAAATTGCGCCCAGAGTGATGAACACCACGCTGAAGCCAAGGATGAAGCCGATGGAGTTGAGCATTACCTTGCTGAACAGACGCGACTCGGGAGCCTTCAACTCCTCCACTCCAGCTCCCGAGATCAGGGAAACGTAGCCGGGAACCAGAGGCAGGACGCAGGGCGAAAGAAAGGAAACCAGCCCAGCTAAAAATGCCGCGATTGGAAGAGGAAGAGTAGACATCTGAGAGTTATTGTACCTGCTGGACCAAATTGGATTTCAATCAATATAGGAACGTCGGTCCCTGACCAGGAAACGATGTTTTCATGCGTGCGAAATCGTAACCAGACCAGAGTTACTATTGCCCTGTACTTAAAGATGTCCGGCAACGGACGAAGGTTACGATTATTTGCCTGGCTTCCTGGCAGCGGGAGGTAAAACCGGCAGCTGGGCTGGTTCGGCAGCGGGCTCTGCGGGAGAAGCTGCAACCGCTTTACGAATAAATCCGGGCGGAATGGCTGCCGTCAGCACGGTACGATCGCCGTTTTGCTGAATCTTCAGGCCGTCGAAAAATGCTTTTACGTCAGGGTCGCTGCCGGGCATCGAGACTGTGCCCTCAGCGGTGTGAAAGAGTTGCAGGAACGTCCCTAACTGCTCGCTCAAGCGCTGGGCTTCGTCCTTGCTTCCAGTGAAAGCCTCTGCCTGGAAGTGCACTCGTCCAAGATAACGCGCCGACGCCACCACGGTGGCCGGCTTGTTGAACAGGAATGACAGAGCGCTCCGCGAGGGCTGGCTGTCCACGGGATCAACTTTGAAGATTGCCCATCCCAGGCTCGCCAGGGGCACATATTTGTAATATCGCCGCAGCAACGCGGGTCCTCCAAACGGGGAGGCCAGCTTCCGTGAACGGTCAATGATGCCGCGAATCACCATGGGATCGTCATGATTGGAGGCCGCCACGGTGTCGAAGCCAAGAACCGCCACGCGCAGGGTGCGGCCCTCGAGCGGGATACTGTAAATGTCGACCGAATTGTAGTTCTCCACAGAACCGGAGATCTTCGCCAGGTAGGCCCGCAAGCGCTCACCTTGAATCCTGCCGACGAATACTTCTGAAAACCGCGCAGGCTCGGGGACGCCGGCTTTGGCGTTCGCTTTAACCGGCGGGTAGTGGATAGCGAAGGCAGCCTGATCCAGGTCGCGTTCGAACTGGAAGCCGGTGGCCTGGATGAACTGCTCGTATTCCGCTTCGTGGGGAACGTCCGGTATCTGCCCCGCGATGTTGGCGCGGCGTACCCACTTCAAATTGGCATAGAGATAGCCGTCAGCGCCGGGCAGCAGGCGAGCCGGTTCAGGCGGGGCATGCTTGCGTAGTACAACGGCGAGTGCGATGGCAGCCACAACCAGCACGAAGCCGAACAGAATGGGGAGTCTGCGTCTTATGCGCATGAAGCAACGACCATCCGTAGCGGCAGAACTAATAACGCCGCCAGGAGGTCAGGGAGTACTAATGATACCACCCGGCGTTGGCGGCCATCGGTGGCCACGAAGGGACAGCCGCCCCCGGCTGTCCAGTCGAGCCAAGCCCGACAGGTCTAGATTTGTCAGGCCAGAAATTGCGGAGCTTTGCTCCGCCGGACAGCCAGGAGCAGCTGTCCCCACGTTGTTCTTGCCGGATGCCGCACGCGGACCGCTCGCGCCTACATTAGTTTGCCGTATTCGGCCTTTGCTTCCTTCAGGATAGGGAGGTCTGGGTCGGCGTCTTTCCAGGTTGCGAAGAAGTCCTGATAGGCCGCCTTGGCTTTTGCAGCGTCTCCTTGAAGGGCATAGGCGCGCCCTAATCCCAGCCGAGCCAGAGTATAGAGGGGACTGGTTGAGGCGATGCCCTGGTGATCCAGAATCTTCTTATACTCGGTGGCGGCTCTGGCTCCATTGCGCAGGCGCAGATACGCTTCTCCGCGAACATAAATTGGCCAATAGAGTGCGCCGTTTGGCGGCGCGCCAAATTCGTAGGGAGCGGCAGCCTCCAAAGTATCGACCGCCTGCCCGGGCTGGTCGGCTCTTATCTGGTTGGTTGCCTTCGCTACCGGCAGCCACACCGCGTTCAGCAAGGTGTCGGTAGGGAATTCTTTAGCCAGCTGTTCAATCAGTTTCTGCGACCGGACGGCGTCTCCAGCCCGCGCGAGCGTGTCAGCAGCCTGCATACGGGTATCGCGATCATCCGATGCGGCAAGCCCCTGCAACGCTACCCGCCGGGCGAGAGTCTGACTGCCAACCTCCGCCAAACACGCAGCGTCGAAGACGCGCATCGCCGCAGCGAGTTCCTTGAGGCCGGACTTTTCGGCTAAGCTGACCGCTTGCGCAAAGCTTTGCCTGGCACTCTGCACCTTGCCCAAAGCGCATCTCCCCTGGCTCACGATAAAGAGCATGATCGGCTCAACCGAAGGTCCTTTGCCCCTCTCCACGGCTCGCTGCATTCCGGCGCTATCGCCACGAGCGAACGCCATGGTGTAGAGCGAAAAGGCATCGGTTGGGGAACCCAGCCCCTGGGCATCGGCCTGATCGATAACTGCTCTGGCTTCGTCATAGCGGCCAAGAGACTGGTAAGCGTCGGCGAGGTTCGCATTCCCGAATTTATCTTTCGGGTTTAGGCGCAAGGCTTCAATCGAGTTGGCGAGGGACTTTTCCTGCTGTCCAGTCGCTTCGTAACCGAGCGCCAGGTTATCCCATGGCACCGAGTCGCGCGGATAGATCTGCTTCCACTGCTCATAAATCGCCAGGGCTTTATCGATCTCCCTGGTGACCTCGCTGAAATAGTGGGCTGAGATATAAAGTTTTTCGCGTTCGCTCGCCCTGTCCTTTAGTTCGAATGCCTTACTCAGGTTCGCCACTTGCTGGCCGTTCTGCGACAGGTTGCCGTTGACCACACCGAGCGTGCCGTAGGCCATGGCAAAATTCGGGTCAAGCTCGATGGCGTGCTTCAGATGCGGAACAGCCTGCTCGTCGTTCAGCTTATTGTGCTCGGCCTGGCCCAAGGTGAAAGCCTGCAACGCCTCCAGCGATGACGTAGTGGCTTGCTCCAGAGGCGTGGCAAATTTCTGCACCGAGCCGATCGACTCGCCCAGCTTCTGCCGTAGATCGGAAGCCGCCTGGTCGAGCGACTTCAGCACCTTCTCTTTACTGTCCGACTCTATCTGTGCTCGTCCCAGCGAATCTCCGGTTTGGGCGTTCACCGCGTTCAGATCAATCACGTAATGGCTGCCTAGGGGAGAGATCGAGCCGGTCAGCATGGCTTTCACGCCGTCCCGCACACAGATTTCACGCGCCACATCGCTGGTCACGCGCTCGTCGGGAGGACGCCCCATCAAGCGCAAAGCTGCCTGAATCCGCGATTGCGGAAGAACGTTCAGATACGGCGACTGCTCCAACTGGACCGCCAACGCCTGTTTCAGCGTGCCGTCGAAGACCGCATCGCCGGTGGTGTTGACGAAGTCCGCCAGGAGAATGGAATCCTTCTCGGTCAACGCCTGAGAGCGGCGCGAGTAGAAGAAAAAGCCGGCGGCAGAGGCCAACAACAGTACGGTCGCTGGCAGCAGAATCTTCCACAACTTCCGCGAGGGCCCGGACGCCATCGGAATCTTCACCGATGAGGAGGAAGGAATCCTAGCCAGGGCCGCTGCTGAAACTGGCGTCGAGGGCTGAACCGGCGCATACCCCGATGGCTGCGCCGCAGCCTGGGAAACGGCAGAGTCGGGCGCGGCCGGCACGCTGCCCGAACTCGCTGCCACCGCGCGGCCGGTTTCCGTGTCGCGCTTCAGGCGCTGCAAATCGGCGCGCATGTCGGCGGCGTGCTGGTAGCGCAGGTTGCGATCTTTTTCCAGCGACTTGCTGATGATGCGTTCCAATTCTCCCGGCAAATCCGGATTGAGGCGGATTGGGGGCGTTGGCGCACGTTCCAGAATTGCATTGAAGATCAGCGCCGAAGTATCTCCGCGGAAAGGCAGCGTGCCTGTCGCCATTTCGTACAGCACGGCGCCAAACGAAAACAGATCGCTTCGCGCGTCGAGTTCCTTGCCCTTGGCTTGCTCGGGCGACATGTAAGCCACCGTGCCCAGGGTCGAACCGGGACTGGTCAGGTGCTCCTCGCTCATTGCGGTGACTTGGGAAAGAACGCCCGCTGCGTCGGTGGTCCCGCTGGTGCCGGTAACCTTGGCCAGGCCGAAGTCCAACACCTTGGCGTGACCGCGATCAGTGACGAAAATGTTTCCCGGCTTGATGTCGCGATGAATGATGCCCTTGGCATGGGCCGCGTCGAGCGCGTCGGCGATTTCGATTGACAGCGCGAGCAGCGTGTCCAGTTCCACCGGCCGCCCGGCGATCAGATACTTCAGGGTCACGCCCTCCAGATATTCCATGGCGATAAACGCCTGGCCGTTTTCCTCGCCGATGTCATAGATGGTGCAGATGTTGGGATGATTCAGCGCCGAAGCCGCCTGCGCTTCGCGCTGGAAGCGGCTGAGCGCCTGGGGATTTCGAGCGACTTCGTCGGGCAGGAACTTGAGGGCGACAAAACGGCGCAGCCTCGTGTCTTCGGCTTTGTAGACCACACCCATCCCACCGCCACCCAATTTCCCGACAATGCGGTAGTGCGAGATGGTTTGTCCGATCATATTTATGACGGCGCTTATGAAGGCCGCGCAACGGGGCTCAGAGCAAGCCATGTTAGGTGTGGTGCGCCAGCAAGTCAACGTGGGCGCGAGCGTCCCGCTCGTGCCGGAGCCGCCACTGGTTGTTCGGGAGTTTTGGGGAAACGCGGCGGTTGGGTCGCGCGATCATCGCTGGAGGATCGCGATGAGGCCGCGTTCCGTAGGATCGCCTGATATTAGCCCGGCGTTTCAACGCCGGGGAAGAGCGTTTCAACGCCGGCGAAGAGCGCCGATAGGACGCCCGCCCCGTTAGGGACGGCTGAAACGCTCCCAGGCCTCGGAGATTCATTTCAGGTGTGCCTGCGGCACACGCTACGCGTCGCAGCGTACCCGCCACTGAAGTGGCGGGCTATTGTCAGAGGTCCCTGCGGGGCCGTCCTTGCCGATTCTTATTCACTCTCTTTCGCGATGGAGCCGGGTTGATCGCCACCCGCAGATCACGTCGCATGATCGGCCGGGGCGGTGTGTGTCCGCCAACGATCCTGAAACCTGCGCGCGAGAAGGTCGAAACATAGCCGGTGCTCGACGCACTGGGCGCCAAATCCGCATCGAGCGGATAGGCTTCGAGAGCGCGCTCCTGCCCGCTTGGCGGCTTTCAACGCCGCCATAATCAGCGCGGATGTAACTCCCCGCTTGCGATAATCTTTGCGCACATAAAAGCAGGAGATTGACCAGACGGGCGTTTCGTCCACGCGGCGGAGCCGCCATGAACGATCAAGCCAGGGCAAGGCATCGCGGGGCGTAATCTGGCACCAACCAACCGCAAGGTCGCCCTCGAAGGCGAGCAAACCCGGTGGCGGACCTTTCTTCACCACTTCACGAAACGCCGCCTTGTTGGTCTTACCCGGCTGCCTGCGATAGGCGCTGCCGATTCGCCAATACATGCACCAGCATCCGCCACAAGGCCAGTTGTCGCTCAAGAAATCCTCAAGCGCGGGCCAGAGATCGGGGGTGAGCGGGCGAATGTGTAGCTTCATCGTTGGATCTTCACCGCTGGTCTCGCGCTGCCCTACGCTGCCGGCGCATGTTCGAAAGGAAGCTTGGTGTATCGGGCCTTCTCGATCTCGATAATCATTCCTCGTAGGGATTGTGGAAGTTGACGATGGAGAGAGCGACCCGCGGATCGCGCCGGGTATTCCTCCCTTTAACCGAGCCTTCTCCGGTACAGATCAGAATGCGATCACCCTCTCTGCTCACCCAAACCGGGTCGCTCTGCGGTGCTCCGTCAGACAGCAGGGTGGCGAGGTGCGCGAAGTTGGGGCCATCGACCAAAGCTTTTATTTCGCCGGAAAGTGGAGTCGCCATGCGGACTAGCCTCACTCGGGAATAAGAAAATTTAGCACTTTCCTAACCGGCTTTCCACAACCTGCAACCCGGAACAGCCGCCACGGCCGCGAAGTATCACGAAAGGCCTTTACCGAAAGGGTCTTCCTTCGTGCACCTCCGTGACCTTTGTGGTTAACGATTTTCTTGCGCACAAGGTGTCGCGGCGTCGGCACGTTTCCGCGCCCGCTATTGCGATGTTGCTTTTCCTCTTCCTCTTCGCCACAATACGGACGCTCGGAGCCGTGCCCTGATGTCTGGTACGCGAAGTTTTTTCGCTGTTCTCCGCCGCCCGCGGCCATATCCGTCGCTCTGGCTGGACGTAGCCTTTTTTCTGAACATTGCCATCCTGTCCGGCCCTCGGCTCGCGTATTCGCAGGAAGCGCAAAGCTCGGCTCCTCCCACCAGCCTGCATGGCACCGTGATCAACCGCGTCACCCGCGAGCCCATCGCACACGCCCTGGTGTTTTCGACAGACAACCGCTTGGCGGGATTCACTGACGATCAGGGGCGTTTCGAATTTCAGCTTCCGCGAAGTGAATCAACGCCTAAAATTCCTGGGAGCGGCCGAGCTTTCTATAGCGGCTCGGTCCAATTGGATGCCCGTAAACCCGGCTTCATCGAGTCGCTGATTGCGGGACCAATGGTCAGTGATGACATGACGATTCGGCTCACTCCAGAATCGCTCATCGTCGGTCGCGTGAATCTGCCATCTTCGAACCAGTTCGACCGCATCACTGTGGAGGTCTACGGACTTCATGTGCGGGACGGGCGGCGTTTCTGGACCCCAGTTCCGGGTGTTTCAACGCGCTCCAACGGCGAGTTTCGCGTCGCCAATCTCATGGCAGGCAGTTACAAGATCTTCACCGAAGAACTGCTCGACCGTGACCCAATCACATTTGTTCCCGGTGGCCGACTCTTCGGATATCCACCTGTCTACTATCCAGCGTCCAGAGATTTCGCTTCAGCTTCCGCCATCACCCTCGAGGCCGGCAAGACTGTTCAGGTTGAACTCACCCCGGTTCTTCAGCCGTATTACCGGGTCAAAATTGCTCTTACCAATATCGAGCCGGGATCCGGGGTCAATGTTTCCGTTGCCCTCGACGGCCACCAGGGGCCGGGATACTCTTTGGGCGATAACGGAGAATCGAGTATCGAGGGCATGTTGCCTAACGGCACCTACACCGTGGAAGCGCAGGTGAACGGGCAGACCGGGTCCGGGTCCGTCAACATAACCGTTAAGGATGCCCCCCTGACCCACGCTTCGATGGCGATCACTCCTGGTGGATCCATTCCGGTGAACATAAGAGATGAGCTAAGCGAGAAGGGCCGCCAGGCCACGGGGTCCATTTCCTACGGTAATTTTTCTCGCGAGGCTAAGGCCGACGTCTCACTCCAACCCGCCGACGAGTTCGATTGGACAGGGTTTGCTACTCTTCGTCCGCCGCGCAAACCCAACGACAATGATCTCGTCCTGGGAAACGTCCGGCCCGGCCACTACTGGCTGCAGGTGAATCCCTACTTCGGATACGTGGCCTCAGCGGTCGCGGGCAGCGTAGATCTCCTGCGCCAGCCCCTTGTGGTCGGGCCCGGAGGCGCGAGTCCCTCTATTGACATCGTCCTGCGGAACGATTTCGCTGCGATCGACGGAACGGTGGAAGGCCTGCCTGCCAAGTCTTCCACTGCCCAAGGCGATCCGAGTGGCCGCCCCATCGCGATGACCGCATCGGCGCAGGTTTACTGTGTACCGTTGCCCGACTCGCCGGGCCGCTTCGCAACCATCCCGGCTTCTTCCGACGGGTTCTTCCACTTTCTGCAGCTCGCTCCGGGGGTGTATCGCGTTCTCGCTTTTGACCGCCGGCAAAACGAACTTGAATACCGAAATGCGGAAGCCATGAGCATCTACGATGACAAGGGTCCGGTTGTCCGGCTTGGCTCCGGCCAGACCGAACAGGTGCGGGTGAATTTGATCTCCACCAAAGATTGAGTGTTCGGGAGTGAACGCTAAGATGTGGCCATCGCGATCTCGCTGCCTGCTGCGGAAAATCGCTCTCGTCTGCTTGCTGCTCACCCTGGCGTCTTACCTTAGCGGGCAGGCACCAACTCCAATGCCTGGACAGCGCTCCGGAAGTTTCCGCATTGCCGGCACCATTCTCAGCGCTCGCGAAGGCTATCCACTTTCCCGCGCGCGTGTCTCTCTGCGCGACGTCAAGAACCCTCAATACCTGATCTCCATGATCACCGGGGATGACGGGCGCTTCGAATTCTCGAATCTCCCCGCCGGGAAATATTCCCTGCTGGGAGCGAAGCGCGGATACATCACCGCCGCCTACGACCAGCACGAGCAATTCTCCACGGCGATTGTGACCGGCGCGGGGCTGGATACCGAGAACCTCAACTTGCGCCTCGCCTCCACGGCCGTGATTACCGGCCATGTCTTAGATGAATTCGGGGAAGCGGCACGCAACGCCAGCGTCACGCTTTGGCGCGGTGACCACAGTGCCGGCGTCGGTCGCACCGTACCCGTGCAAACCGATCAGTCCGACGACCAGGGATTATTTGAATTCGCGCCTCTCGATGCCGGCACCTACTTCGTCTCCGCCGCCGCCAAGCCGTGGTATGCGGTGCACGCGCCATCGATTCGTCAAACCGGCGCGCCCGATACTCCCACTTCCGTAGATCCTTCGCTCGACTCGGCTTACCTGCCCACGTACTACGCGGGAGCTACGGATGTGGAAGAAGCCTCGCCCATCCTCATCCGCGGAGGTGATCACTTCGATCTTGATCTCCATCTCACGCCCGTGCCCGCCCTGCACGTCATCGTACATAGTCCCCCGGAAGAAAACGGGCCGCTCGCTGCGATTCCGATGCTCTTGCGGCGCGACTTCGGTGGCGTGCAACAGCCATTTCAGACCGAGGTGCAGATGACGGCGCCCGGCGTCTTTGAGATCACTGCGACTCCAGGCAAGTATGAGTTGCGCCTGCAGCAACGGAATGGCCAGCCCAGCCGAAGCACTGAGGTCGAAATCAGCGAGAACAATCAGGAACTCGACGCCTCCGCCGGTCAAGCCAGCAGCAACATCTCGGCAAAGGTCGAACTGATCGGCGAAGCGACACCGCCTTCGCCGATGGTATTCGCACTGCGGAACGCGCAACACCGTGTCGTAGCACGGGCTGAGTTGAGTCCGGCTCGCGAGGTCTCATTCGCGAGCGTCGTGCCGGGAACCTATGAAGTCCTGGCCGGTTCTGCTTCGCGCGCCTATTCGGTGGTCTCGATGATTGTGAATGGATCCCCGGTCCTGGGACGCTTGCTCACGGTTGCCGCAGGCGCGGATCTGGTGCTCGCGTTATCGGTTGCCGGGGGCGCCGCCGACGTAAGCGGCGTGGCACAACGGGCGGGCAAGGGCGCTGCCGGCGCCATGATCGTTCTGGTCCCCAAAAATCCGGATGCAAGCGGCGACCTCTTTCGGCGGGATCAAAGCGATCTCGACGGCACCTTCATCTTCCATCAGGTGATTCCGGGCGCATATACGGTGATCGCGATTGAGAACGGCTGGGACCTCGACTGGTCGAAGCCCGCTGTCATTTCGCGCTACGCTGCGCATGCGCAGGAGGTAATGGTCGGTGGCTCGCAGACCATTCAGCTTCCGAAGCCGGTTGAAATTCAGCCGAAATGATTCGGTGGAACCGGCCTTCAGCGCTGCATTCCAAGCTCTCTCGCGGTCGGCTGCTGCCCCTGAGGTACCTCAGCGGCTGAAGCCGCCGCATTCCGGCGTCTTTGTTGCAGCGCTGAAGCGCTGCTCCACCCAATTCAGAGTGCGCGTGGAAGGCCGCCCAGAGTTCAAGCTGACCCATAGCCCCGTCTACTCGGACTGAGTGGCATCCGCCGGCTGGCACTTGTGCGCGTTGAACTGTTGCTGGATCACCGCCTGCGCCCTCGCCTGCTGGCCCGCAGGCTGATGTTCCGCCTGGAACTGCACGCCGCAGGCTTCGCAGACTCCTATGACCGGGACGTTCTTGACCCGCTTGATGATCCGAAGATTGCGCTTGGGCATGACCTAGTCTCCCACAGATATGGCAATGTGTGACCGGCGTGAGTAAAATTAGCACCGCACGCCACCGAGCGGGCACGATGGTTGGAACTGACTGGCACCTTCGACACCAGCACGCGGCCGATCATCGAACGCCTGCCGGGCGAGGGGCCATTTCCGCGCCCCATTTAGCCACCCGCTTGCACGCAAAATGCCGTTATGGTAACTTTTAGAATTGTCCCGGACATCAGGAAGGGATCAGAGGGCGTGTTGTCCCCAGGTGAGTTGTCCCAAGCGACGGCACGTGATCAGAACTGCTGGCGTAGCTCAGTTGGTAGAGCATCTGATTTGTAATCAGAGGGTCAGGGGTTCAAATCCCTTCGCCAGCTCCAGCATTGGTTCCGGACGCAGGTTACGCAAGGGCAAAACGGCGCGGCGGCTTAACAGATTTTCCAACGGCACTCCATAAGGGAATTTTCCAAGTGTGGTGTTTGCGTGCGATAGCATTTTCGCGCGCATTTCTGTTCTTCACGTTTGCAAATTCGTACTTTTGCAAAATCCGTCTGAACGATCTCCGTACGCTGACGTGAAAATCTGCGATGAATGCCGGACGCAGGTACAAAGGCCGGACTGTTCTGCAGTTCTGCACAGGTGGGTGAGTGGTTAAAGCCAGCAGACTGTAAATCTGCCCCTCCTCGGAGGTACGAAGGTTCGAATCCTTCCCTGTGCACCAGAGACTTGAATGAACCGTCTCTACATCGCGCTGGCGGCCTTCGTGGTTCTGGGCGCGCTGTCGTGGGTAACGCTGAGCGATCCGCGGATTCGTTTCGCCACCCTGGCGGTTCTGGCGATGTTTGCGCTCAAGACCTGGCTGCGACGCAACGATGTGATGCATTCGGATCGCAAGAGTGAGACGGAGCTGTAGGTTAAGCAGCAAGTCGTGGCCGGGGGCCGTTGATCTAGCTGAGAGCTGACGGCTGAAAGCTGACGGCTGGTCTAAGCCGATGTAGCTCAGTTGGTAGAGCACTCCCTTGGTAAGGGAGAGGTCACCAGTTCAATCCTGGTCATCGGCTCCATGCAATTGAAGTGTGGGAATAGAGATCGGCGGCCGAAGCCAGGATTTCAGCTGAGGGCTGACGGCTGATAGCTGATGGCTGGTTTTAGGGCGGGAGTAACTCAGTGGTAGAGTCACAGCCTTCCAAGCTGTTGGTCGCGGGTTCGATTCCCGTCTCCCGCTCCAGAAATTTCTGATGCAGGGTGCGCGACGTGGTGAGCTTTCAGCAAGTTGCCATAAGAGTTGAGAAGGAACAGGAATTCGGGGAACTGAAAGGCGCGGTCAATCGCGCATTCGCCCCGGAAACGGTCGAGAAGTTCCTCAAGCGGGTGCGCCGAAGTGGCGCCCGGATACGCGATCTGGAGGCGATTCTGGCCCGGGGCGTGTTCGAGAAAGTGAAAGTGAACGATACGCTGGCGAAGCTGGGCGCGCAGAAGTTGTACCAGACGCTGACGGTTTCCGACCAGGCGCAGATGCGGGAGTTCTACCTGACCCGAGTGGAAGAAGTAGAGCCGGGGCTGCGGACGAGGTTTCAACAGTTGTATCGGTATTACTGATCGGTATCGCTGAAGTGTGGTGCTGCTGAAACAAGATTACTGAAGGAAGGAACAAGGCACGGCAAGATATGGCGAAAGAGAAATTTGACCGCAATAAGCCGCACTGCAACGTAGGGACGATTGGTCACATCGATCATGGCAAGACCACGTTGACGGCGGCGATCACGAAAGTATTGTCGAAGCACAACCCGAAGATCCAGTTCCGGTCGTTCGACTCGATTGATAATGCGCCGGAAGAAAAAGCCCGCGGCATAACCATCGCCACGGCGCACGTGGAGTATGAGACGGCGAACCGTCACTACGCCCACGTGGATTGCCCCGGCCACGCCGATTACATCAAGAACATGATCACGGGCGCGGCCCAGATGGATGGCGCGATCCTGGTAGTCGCAGCCACCGACGGTCCGATGCCGCAGACGCGCGAACACGTGCTCCTGGCACGGCAGGTAGGCGTGCCTTACATCGTGGTGGCGCTCAACAAGTGCGACGCAGTCGATGATGCCGAACTGCTTGACCTGGTGGAACTCGAAGTACGCGAGCTGCTGAAGACCTACCAGTTTCCGGGCGATGACATTCCGGTGGTTCGTCTGTCCGCGCTGGGCGCATTAAACGGGGAAGCCAAGTGGGAGAAGCAGGTGGACGAGCTGATGGCGGCGGTGGACAAGTACATCCCGCAGCCGGCGCGCGAACTGGACAAGCCGTTCCTGATGCCGATTGAAGATATTTTCTCGATCTCGGGCCGTGGCACGGTGGTTACGGGGCGAATCGAGCGTGGCAAGGTAAAGGTTGGTGAAGAAGTAGAAATCGTCGGCTTTCGCGACACCCGCAAGACGGTGGTCACGGGCGTTGAAATGTTCAAGAAGCAGCTGGACGAAGGGCTGGCGGGCGACAATGCCGGCCTGCTGCTGCGCGGCATTGCCAAAGAAGATGTGGAGCGCGGCATGGTCCTGGCCAAAGGCGGGTCGATTACGCCGCACACCAAGTTCAAAGCCGAGGTTTACATCCTTACGAAAGAAGAAGGCGGACGACACACGCCATTCTTCAAAGGCTACCGGCCGCAGTTTTACCTGCGGACCACGGATGTGACGGGAGTGGCGGAGTTGCCGGCGGCGACCGAGATGGTAATGCCGGGCGACAACGTGCAGCTGGTAATTGAGCTGATCACGCCGGTGGCGATGGAAAAGGGCTTGCGGTTTGCCATCCGCGAAGGCGGGCACACGGTAGGCGCCGGAACCATCAGCGAGATTATTCAGTAGCGCCGGCAAGGAAGCGCGGCAAACGCGCGATTCGGCATTCTCGCAAAAAGCGCGAGAATGATCGCGCGGCGCGCCTGGGTCCTTCGGCGACGAAATGCATGTCGCCTCAGGATGACAAGGTTCGGTTTTGAGCCAGAAGCTTAGGAGCCAGAAGCTAGGAGCTGTTTATGCCCCGAGAAATTATCACGATGCAGTGCGGTGATTGCAAAGAGCGGAACTATTCGACCACCAAGAATCGCAAGACTATGACAGAGCGGTTGGAGTTGAAGAAATTCTGCCGCGTCTGCCGCAAGCATACGCCGCATAAGGAAGTAAAGTAATTGAAGATTTGCGATTGAAGATTTCAGATTTTTTTCATTCTGCAATCTGAAATCCCCAATCTGCAATGGAAACAGGGGCGTAAGCTCAACGGTTAAACTGTCGGTCTCCAAAACCGAACTTGGGGGTTCGAATCCCTCCGCCCCTGCCAGAATTTCCGGGTCCGGAGCGCTGGACGGTAAGTGGCAGGACGGTAGCGGCAAGAAGGAAAGCGGGAAAATTCCATGGCGAGTGTGGCGGAACAGAACGCGCTGACGGCGACCATCAGATCATGGCCGGAGCGAATCAAGACTTTCTACAACGACGTGCGGACCGAGATGAAAAAGGTCACCGCGCCCTCGTTTAAGGAAGTGCGGGCCACGACGCTTGTGGTTATCGTCACGGTTTTCCTGTTCGCGGCTTACTTCTGGATCGTGGATCTGGTGATCGGGCACGGCATCGATTCTTTGTTCCGTTATTTCGGCCATCACTAAGCCCGCGTTTTGGTCTGGTCGGGAAGGACTTCCAAGTGGCGCAGTCAATGAGCGTAGAACACCCTATGCAGGACGAAGAAAAAAACGAAGCCGGAACAAGCGGCGGCGAAAGTGCGGCCACTGGCGCCGCGGAGCCACCTCGCAATCCCAACATGAAGTGGTACATCATCCACTCCTATTCAGGGTTTGAGCGCAAGGTGAAAGAGTCGCTGGAGTCGCGGGTGGTGGCTTTCGGTCTGCAGGACAAGATCGGCAAAGTGCTGATCCCGACCGAGGCAGTCACGGAAGTTCGCAACGGCAAGAAGTACACCGTCGAGCGCATGTTCTATCCCGGCTACGTGCTGGTGGAGATGGACATGGACGATCACGTCTGGCACGTGGTGAAGTCCACGCCGCGGGTTACCGGATTCGTCGGCACCGGCCAGCAGCCTACACCTCTTTCTGAGGAAGAGGTCCAGCACATTGTTTATCGCGTGGGCGAAGCCAAAGACAAGCCCAAGTTGAAGGTCAAATTCGAGAAGGGCGAGACGGTGCGAGTCACCGAAGGTCCGTTCGCGACCTTCCAGGGCGTGGTGGATGACGTCAACGAAGACCGCTCGACGTTGAAAGTGATGGTCACGATCTTCGGGCGTTCGACTCCGGTCGAGCTGGAATTCAACCAGGTGGAGAAAGTGGCTTCGTAGGGATGCGGCCCTGACGCGCTGATCGCGTTTAGCCGACCGCTTTCGCGGTCGGGCGCTCATCGCGGGCCGCCTTGGTCCTTCGGCGACGATAAAGCAGTCGCCACAGGATGACAGTGAAATTGATGAAGGCGAAATTGAGGATCAGGTAAATGGCGAAGAAAGCAACAGGTTCGGTAAAGCTTCAGATTGCGGCGGGCAAGGCGACTCCGGCGCCTCCGGTAGGTCCGGCTCTGGGCCAGGCGCAGATCAACATCATGGAGTTCTGCAAGCAGTTCAACGCCCGCACCGGAGCCAAGGAACTCGAAGGGCTGATCATTCCCGTCGTGGTGACGGTGTACAGCGACCGTTCGTTCACCTTTATCACCAAGACGCCGCCGGCTTCGATTCTGCTCAAGCGCGCAGCTGGGCATCGCCAAAGGGTCGGGCGCGCCCAATAAAGACAAAGTGGGCAAGGTTACCGCCAAGCAAGTCGAAGATATCGCCCGCCAGAAGATGCCGGACTTGAATGCGGCATCCGTTGAGTCGGCAATGAAGAGCATCCGCGGAACCGCACGCTCCATGGGAATCGAAGTGGTCGGGTAGAAATCGAGCAGTGGGGGAATTTGGTAATTGAGTAATTGAAAATCCTGGCAGTGCTGGTTTTCAAATGACAGGATTACTCAATTACACAATTACAAATTGTTGTCGTTCACCACGGCTCATCGGAACAGCGTTCGATCGGTGGGAGACAGGAAGAAAAAATGAAAAAAGCAGGAAAGAATATTACCAAGGCGCGCGCGGCTGTTGAGGCGCGTCCGTATCTCCTCAAGGATGCTGTTCCGCTGCTGCAAAAGGTTAAATTCTCAAAATTTGACGAGACCGTGGAAATCACCATGCGTCTCGGAGTCGATCCCAAGCACGCCGACCAGATGGTGCGCGGAACAGTCGTGCTGCCGCACGGACTGGGAAAATCCAAGAAAGTCCTGGTGATTGCCAGCGGCGACAAGATCAAGGAAGCCGAAGCTGCAGGCGCGGATTACGTTGGCGGCGAAGAGATGGTCGAGAAGATCAACAAGGAGAACTGGACCGACTTCGACGCCCTCATCGCCACTCCTGACGTGATGAAGTCCGTCGGACGTCTGGGCAAGGTTCTGGGACCGAAAGGGTCTGATGCCCAATCCGAAGACCGGCACCGTGACCTTCGATGTGGCCAAGGCAGTGCAGGAAGTCAAAGCCGGCAAGGTGGAGTTTCGCACCGACAAGACTGCGTTGGTTCATGTGCCCGTGGGCAAGATTTCGTTTACGGCGGACAAGCTGGTGGACAATGCGACCGTCGTGATCAGCAGTGTGATCAAGGCCAAGCCGACGGTGGCCAAGGGTAAGTACATCAAGGGCTGCTACCTGAGTTCCACCATGGGGCCGGGAATTTCGATTGATACGGCGCAGGTGGAAGCGGCGGCGAAAGCTTAACAGGGAAGCGCGCCAGGCGCGCGATTTATGCGCCTTCGGCGCATCGCGCGGTGCGCTCAGGTCCTTCGGCGACGATGAAGCTGTCGCCTCAGGATGACAACTACGAAAATTTCGAGGGATTGAATCATGGCGGTTAGTCGAGCGAAAAAAGTCGAACAGGTTGACAAGCTGGGCGCGGAGTTGAAGAAGGTTTCCAGCCTGGTGATTGCCACCTACAGCAAGCTGACGGTGGCGCAGGATTTCGAGTTGCGCAAGACTTTGCGCAGCTCCGGAGCCAGGTACCGGGTGGTGAAGAACACGCTGGCTGCGCGCGCCGCCAAGGGAACTCCGGCGGAAGAGGCGTCTGAAGGATCTTTCCGGCGTCACTTCCATTGCCTACACCGAGGGCGATCCGGTGGCGCTGGCCAAGGCGATCTCGAAGTACGCCAAGGACAATCCGGAGTTCACCTTCAAGGCGGGAGTGGTCGAAGGGCGCGTGATCTCGATCAAAGAGATTCAGGCGCTGGCCACCATGCCGTCGAAGGAAGAGCTGTACTCCAAGCTGCTGTTCCTGATGAATGCGCCAGCGCAGCGACTGGTCACGGTGATGAACGCCGTGGGCAAAGATCTGGCGGTGGTGATCAACCAGGGCGTGGAGAAGAAAAAGTTCAAGCGAAGCCTGATTGCCGTCGTCGTGTGCGGCCATGCGCCCGCTGGCGACTCGCCCGCGACGGACGGTTTCGGCAGCTGTTTTGGGCAGGCACAAGTTCTGATGGCACTTGCAGTCGCGGGCGAGTCGCGCGCGGCCACACGTGCCCGGATAGAGATCAATAGCGGGGGTTGCGCGGCTCTCTCGCCGTGTTGTCTGGCACGGCGAATGAAAGCCAAGCGCACTGGAAACCCGGCTTGCGATTGACGGAAATAGATAGACCGAAAATTCGAGGAGACTAGACAATGGCGGATCTGCAGCAGTTGGAAGATCAAATCGTAGGCTTGTCGCTGCTTGACGCGGCGGCTTTGGTAAAGAGGCTGGAAGAGAAGCTTGGAGTTTCGGCGGCAGCCGCGGCTCCGGTCATGATGGCGGGTGGTGGCGGAGCAGCGGCAGCGGCTCCGGCTGAAGAAAAGACCGAATTCGCCGTCGTTCTGACCGCGGTGGGAGCCAATAAGATCAATGTAATCAAGGCCGTCCGCGAAGTCACCAGTCTGGGCTTGAAGGAAGCCAAGGATCTGGTCGATGGCGCTCCCAAGACCGTAAAAGAGGGCGTCACCAAGGACGAGGCCGAGAGCATCAAGAAGAAGTTCACCGATGCCGGTGCGACCGTCGAAGTGAAGTGACGCCGCTTAGCCGGGCGATGCCCGGCTGGCGTCATCCTGAGCCGTTTCTGGCGAAGGATCTCCTTTCAGGGCGGATGGCATTTGCAGGCGCGGGCGAGTCGCCCGCGACCACACATGCGGAAGAAGCATTCCGGTCCCGAAAATGGGCTTCAATTTCGACGATTTAACTGGTGAATCCTGGGGTGGGGGTGGTAGCATCTATATAAACCGCTTCCCACTTCACGGTAAGGCGGCTCTTCACTCCAACGACCTAGGGAAGCGGAGCTGAGTCGCTCACAGTTGGCAAACTGTTCCGTGAGTAGCGGGACGGAAACAGGCCTGAGAACTGGCACGGAAAGACAAAATTTTATTGACGCAATGCGCCGCATCTGGCGCCCGTGGGGAGCTATGCCCCCAAGGGCGCATACGTGTCTGCGGCATGTAAGCTACGGTGACCGTACACAAGCGGGTCGTTTAACTGACGACCTGCCCGGACGGGACGAAATCCTGTCGCCACGCAAGGCTCTTTTCGCAGCCCACGGCTGCACTGAAAGATTGGGAGTCATCCGAATGTCGAAGAACAATACCTACCGTAAACGTTTTGATTTTTCAAAAATTCCAGCCACCATCCAGATCCCGAACCTGATCGAGGTTCAGAAGCGTTCCTACGAACGCTTTCTGCAGATGGACCGGCTGCCCAGCGAACGCGACGATGCCGGCTTGCAAGCCGTGTTTCAGTCGGTGTTCCCGATCAGCGACTTCCGCAACGTCTCCCAACTGGAGTTTGTGGACTACGCCATCGGCAACTGGGAGTGCAAATGCGGCCACCTGAAAGGGCTGCATCACCTGCGAACCACTTGCAAGAACTGCGGCTCGACGGTCATTACCGATCCGTTTCATCCCGGCGACGTGCTGTGCTCGAAGTGCGGCACCTACAACGCGAATACTCCCGATTTCTGCAACAAGTGCGGCGACCCGGTGGGCCTGCAGTTGAAATATGACGTGAGTGAGTGCGAAGAGCGCGGTATGACGTACTCCGCCCCGCTCAAGGTCACCATGCGCCTGACCATCTTCGAGAAGGATGTCGAGACCGGCAACCGCTCCATTCGCGACATCAAGGAACAGGAAGTGTTCTTCGGCGACGTGCCGCTGATGACCGAGAACGGAACCTTCATCGTGAACGGCACCGAGCGCGTGATCGTCAGCCAGTTGCATCGCTCGCCCGGCGTGTTTTTCGAGACCGCCAACAATCGCACCTATTTCCTGGGCAAGATCATTCCCTATCGCGGATCGTGGGTGGAATTCGAATACGACCAGAAGAACGTGCTGTATGTGCGCATCGACCGCAAGCGCAAATTCCTGGGCACGATTTTCCTGCGCGCCCTCGGCCTTCGTTCCGGCGAAGACATTCTGCGGACGTTCTACACCGTCGACCGGCTGGTGATTAAAGACAAAAAACTTTTCTGGACGCTCGATCCGGCCAGCGAGAAACCGACCAACCTGCTGGGCATGAAGCTGGCTCACAGCGTGAAGTCGAAGTCGGGCGACGAGATCGCGCACTCGGGACGAAAGATCAACGCGCGCCACGCTGAAGGAAATTCAGAAGGCGAAGATCAGCGAAATCGAGATCGACGTCTCCGATCTCGAAGGCGCGTGGGCGGCCAGCGATGTTGTCGATACCACCACCGGCGAAGTTCTGCTGGAAGCCAATTCCGAGCTGACTGCCGACAAGGTTTCGAAGATTCTCGAGTCCGGAGTGGTCGAGATCAACCTGTTCTTCCCCGAGCGCGATGATGTGGGCACGGTAATCTGCCAGACCCTGAAGCGCGACGCGGTGAAGACCCCGCAGGAAGCGCTGATCGAAATCTACCGCAAGCTGCGGCCGGGCGATCCGCCGACTCTGGACACGGCGACCGCGCTGTTCCACGGCATGTTCTTCGATCCCCGCAAGTATGACTTCTCGCGGGTAGGACGGCTGAAGTTCAACATCAAGCTGTTCGAGAACCAGGACGCCAGCAAGCTGGATAACCGGACCCTCGAGCCGGAAGACTTTTACGGCACCATCCGCTACCTGCTGAAGCTGCGCAAGAACATTGGCACGGTGGATGATATCGATCACCTGGGCAATCGCCGGGTGCGCGCGGTGGGCGAACTGCTGGAAAACCAGTTCCGCATCGGACTGGTGCGCATGGAGCGGGCGATCAAGGAAAAGATGTCCGTGTACCAGGAGATGTCGACGGCCATGCCGCACGACCTGGTCAATGCCAAGCCGGTGATGGCAGCGATCCGCGAATTTTTCGGGTCGTCACAGCTTTCACAGTTCATGGACCAGACCAACCCGCTGTCGGAGATCACCCACAAGCGGCGTCTGTCCGCGCTTGGGCCGGGCGGTCTGTCACGGGAACGCGCGGGATTCGAAGTCCGCGACGTTCACCCAACCCACTACGGACGCATCTGCCCGATTGAGACTCCTGAAGGTCCGAACATCGGTCTGATTTCGTCCCTGAGCTGCTATGCCCGGATCAACGACTACGGTTTCATTGAGTCGCCTTACCGGCGGGTCAAGGGCGGACGCGTGCTCGATTACGTCAGCATCGTCAACGCCGGCGACAGCGAGCACAAAGTCGGCGACCATCTGGAAAAGCACGACGCCGAAAAGCTGAATGGTGAGTTGAAAGACAAAAAGAAGCGGGCGGCGGAACTCGAGCCGTTCTCGTTTTACCTCTCCGCATGGGAAGAAGACCGGCACACCATCGCCCAGGCGAACGTGGAACTCGACGACAAGGGCCGCATCGTGGGCGATCTGGTCAATGCCCGCAAGGCCGGCAACTTTGTGCTGGTCAGCCGCGACGAAGTTGATTACATCGACGTCAGCCCGAAGCAGCTGGTTTCGGTTGCTGCCTCGCTGGTGCCCTTCCTCGAGCACGACGACGCTAACCGAGCTCTGATGGGCGCCAACATGCAGCGCCAGTCGGTGCCTCTGCTGCGCGCGGAAGCGCCGATTGTCGGTACCGGAATGGAAGGGGTTACGGCTCGCGATTCCGGAGCTGTGATTCTGGCCAAGCGTAACGGCATCATCGATTCCGTTGACTCGGAGCGGATTATCGTCCGCGTCGAAGGCGAGCATCATCCCGGACAACTTTCACGCGAGGTGGGCAGTGACATTTACCAGCTCACCAAGTTCAAGCGGTCCAACCAGAACACTTGCATCAACCAGAAACCGATCGTGCTCAAGAACCAGCGAGTCACGAAGGGTCAGGTAATCGCTGACGGTCCTTGCACCGATCACGGTGAGCTGGCGCTGGGACGAAATGTCCTCGTGGCCTTCATGCCGTGGCGCGGCTACAACTTCGAAGACGCGATCCTGGTCTCCGAAAAACTGGTGAAAGAGGATTACTACACCTCGGTCCACATCGAGGAGTATGAAATCGAAGCTCGGGATACCAAGCTCGGTCCCGAGGAAGTCACCCGCGACATTCCGAATGTCAGCGAATCGATGTTGCGGAATCTGGACGAAGCCGGTGTCATTCGCATCGGTGCCTCGATTAAGCAAGGCGACATTCTGGTCGGCAAAGTCACGCCCAAGGGCGAGACCCAGCTCACGCCGGAAGAAAAACTGCTGCGCGCCATCTTCGGTGAAAAGGCCGGAGACGTGCGCGACGCTTCGCTCTACTGTCCGCCCGGAATCGAAGGCGTGATCGTGGACGTGAAGATCTTCTCCCGCAAGGGGCAGGAGAAGGACGAGCGGGCAAAGTCGATCGAAGCAGCGCAGATTGGCAAGTTGGAAAAGAACCTTTCGGACGAAATCCGGATTCTTACCGACGAGCGCCTGAAGCGCCTGGAAAACATTCTGGGTGGCAAGGAAGTGCAGGCCGACCTGCACGACGAGCGCACCAACAAGCGCCTGCTGACCAAGGACACGGTACTCGATCGCGACACCATCGAGCGCATTTCCACTCGCAACCTGAAGCGTATTAAGTACGCCGATAAAGATCCGCGGGTGAATGAGCAGATCGACGAGATCGAGGAAATGACCTCGCGTCAGATCGATGTGCTGAAGAAGATCGTCAACGAGAAGAAAGACAAGCTGACCAAGGGCGACGAGCTGCCGCCGGGCGTGATCAAGCTGGTGAAGGTTTACATCGCCATGAAGCGCAAGCTGAGTGTGGGCGACAAGATGGCTGGCCGTCACGGAAATAAAGGCGTGATTGCCCGCATCCTGCCCGACGAGGACATGCCGTACCTCGAAGACGGTACCCCGATGGAAATCGTGCTCAACCCGCTGGGCGTTCCTTCCCGAATGAACGTGGGGCAGATTCTCGAAACCCACCTGGGATGGGCCGGACACGAGCTGGGCAAGAAGATTACAGCGATGCTGGCCGAGAACACCAAAGAGGAAGCGATTCGTCGCGAACTCAAGGCGCTGTTCAAGGACACCACTCTGGCGGACACCATTGCCGACCTCAGCGATGAAGAGCTGATGGCCGTGGCTCCGACTCTGACCAAAGGCGTGTTCATGGGATCGCCGGTATTCGACGGCTCGCGCGAAGGCGAGATTAAGGCATTGCTCAGGCAGTCGGGCTTGCCGGAATCGGGCAAGACGTACTTGTACGACGGCATGACCGGCGACAAGTTCGAACAGCCTGTCACGGTCGGCTACATCTACATGCTGAAGCTGTCGCACCTGGTGGACGACAAGATTCACGCGCGGTCCATCGGGCCGTATTCGCTGATCACCCAGCAGCCTTTGGGTGGGAAAGCCCAGTTCGGCGGGCAGCGCTTCGGAGAAATGGAAGTGTGGGCTCTGGAAGCCTACGGCGCGGCATTCATCCTGCAGGAGCTTCTCACCGCGAAGTCTGACGACGTTTACGGCCGCACCAAGATTTACGAGGCCATCGTCAAGGGCGAAGCGGCCATGGAGCCGGGGGTGCCGGAATCGTTCAACGTGCTGATCCGCGAGTTGCAGTCGCTCTGTCTGGATGTGGAGCTGATCAAGGCCGGAGAGAAGAAGCCGGTTTTGAGCGCGGCAGCGGATTAAGCCTTCAGCTAAACCGCTGAGTGCTGGCGGCGCAAGAGTTCAGAAGAGTCAGGAAAGTCTAGAAAAGTGAGCCTGCGGGAAGTTGCTCCCCATCCGGCAGGCCAGAGACGTGAAGGGGATCCGGACCAGAACTGGAAACTGGAAACCGGAAACTCGACACTGATTTTGGGAGCCGCGTGCGGCGGCGTACGACCGCGGGAAAGCGGAGGACCACCTTGTATCGTTCTAGCCCCTTTGACATGGCAAACCCGATCGCTGATTTTGACGCCATCCGCATCAGCCTGGCCTCTCCTGAAAAGATCCGGAGCTGGTCGCATGGCGAGGTAACCAAGCCCGAAACCATCAACTACCGGACCTTCAAGCCGGAGCGTGATGGACTGTTTTGCGCGCGCATTTTCGGTCCGGTAACGGATTGGGAGTGTCTGTGCGGTAAATACAAACGCATGAAGCATCGCGGAGTGATCTGCGACAAGTGTGGCGTGGAAGTTACGCTTTCAAAAGTACGGCGTGAGCGCCTGGGTCACATCGAGCTGGCTTCTCCCTGCTCGCATGTGTGGTTCTTCAAGGGACTGCCCAGCCGCATCGGGCACCTGCTCGACATCTCGCTGCGCGATCTTGAATCGGTTCTGTACTTCGAGGCTTACGTGGTGGTCGAGCCTGGAGATGCGCCGGTAAAAGATCACGAAGTGATCAAGGACGAAGCCAAGTACCGCGAGCTGGACCAGCAGTACCGTCCCGCGGGCTTCAAGGCCATGATGGGCGCGGAAGCCATCAAGGAATTGCTGAAGCGGGTTGATATTGAAGGACTCTCGGGCGAACTGCGCGAGAAGATGAAGCACGAGAACTCGCTGCAGAAGCGGCTCAAGTACGCCAAGCGCCTGAAGGTTGTCGAGGCATTCCGCAAGAGCGGCAACAAACCGAACTGGATGATTCTGGATGTGATTCCGGTGATTCCGCCGGAGCTGCGTCCCCTGGTTCCACTGGACGGCGGCCGTTTTGCGACTTCCGATCTGAACGACCTCTATCGTCGCGTCATCAACCGCAACAACCGGTTGAAGAAGCTGATGGACCTGCACGCTCCTGAAGTCATCGTGCGCAACGAAAAGCGCATGCTGCAGGAAGCCGTCGATGCGCTGTTCGACAACGGACGCCGTGGCCGCGTTTTGCGTGGCGCGAACAACCGTCCGCTGAAGTCGCTGTCTGACACACTCAAGGGCAAGCAGGGACGCTTCCGGCAGAACCTGCTGGGCAAGCGCGTGGACTACTCCGGTCGTTCGGTGATCGTGGTTGGTCCCGAACTCAAGCTGCACCAGTGCGGTTTGCCGAAGAAGATGGCGCTGGAACTGTTCAAGCCGTTTATCTATCACCGGCTCGAACAGACCGGACATTGCACCACCATCAAGCAAGCCAAGGAAATGGTGGAACAGCAGGAACCGATCGTCTGGGACATCCTGGAAGAGGTCATCAAAGACCATCCGGTGATGTTGAACCGCGCTCCTACCCTGCACCGTCTGGGCATTCAGGCATTCGAGCCGGTGCTGGTGGAAGGCAAAGCAATCAAGATCCATCCGCTGGTTTGCACTGCGTTCAACGCCGACTTCGACGGCGACCAGATGGCGGTACACATTCCGCTGTCTCCGGAAGCGCAGGTCGAAGCCAGCGTGCTGATGCTTTCGTCGCACAACATTCTGTCTCCCGCTTCGGGCCAGCCGATTACGGTTCCGACGCAGGACATGGTGTTGGGAATCTACTACCTGACCAAGGGCAAGCCGGGCTCGAAGGGTGAAGGCCGCGCCTTCGCCAACATCGAAGAAGTGTCTGCTGGCGCTCGAGGCGGGCGAAGTGGAGACGCTCAGCCCGATCCGGCTGCGTTACACGGGTGAAGTGATTGACCTGCTGACGGCGTACGACGATCAGGAAATCATCCACACCGAGCCGGTGAATTCGGAGCGTGGGTTCCTGAACACGACGGTAGGCCGCGCCATCCTGAACGATCACCTCCCCGAAGGCATGCCGTTCATTAACGGCTTGCTCAAGAAGAAGGGTATCGGACAGCTGGTGACTTACTGCTACCTGCGGTTCGGCCTCGAGACCACGGTCAAGATGCTGGACGAAGTCAAAGACCTGGGATTCCGCTATGCCACAAAAGCCGGCTTGTCCATCGGCATCGACGACATGGTCATTCCGGACAACAAGAAGACCCTGGTGAAAGACGCCGAGAAGCTGGGTGTTGCCGTGCAGCAGCAATACCTCGACGGCGCCATCACCAACGGCGAACGCTACAACAAAGTGATCGAAATCTGGTCGGCGATTACGGAAAAGGTCGCAGACGAGATGTTCGGTCAGATGCAGCAGCGCGACAAGGAAGGCGCGCTGAATCCGATTTACGTCATGGCGGATTCCGGCGCTCGAGGATCGAAGCAGCAGATTCGCCAGCTGTCCGGAATGCGCGGACTGATGGCGAAACCTTCTGGCGAGATCATCGAGACTCCGATCACGGCGAACTTCCGTGAAGGGTTGACCGTGCTGGAGTACTTCATCTCGACGCACGGCGCCCGCAAGGGTCTGGCTGACACGGCGCTGAAGACGGCCGATTCAGGCTATCTGACGCGGCGTCTGGTTGACGTGGCGCAGGACGTCATCATCAGCGAATACGATTGCGGAACCGTCGACGGCATCTACGTGGCGGGAATTGTCGAAGCCGGCGAGATCATCGAACCGTTGCGCGACCGCATTGTGGGCCGCGTATCTCTCGAGAAGATCAAGGACTACGACGGCGGCGTGATTGTCGACATCAACAATGAAATTACCGAAGACCTGGCCAGCGCGATTCAGGCTGCCGGCATCGAAAGGGTGAAGATTCGTTCGGTGCTGACCTGCGAGTCCAAGCGCGGGGTTTGCGTGATGTGTTACGGACGCAACCTGGCGTCGGGTCGACTGGTCGAACTGGGAGAGGCTACGGGAGTGATCGCGGCACAGTCCATCGGCGAACCCGGAACGCAGCTCACGATGCGTACCTTCCACATCGGTGGTACGGCGTCGCGAGTCTCGGAGCAGTCGCGGCTGGATGCCAAGAGTGCCGGTACGGTTCGCTTCATCGGGTTGCAGACGGTGAAGGCGAAGTCCGGCGACCTGGTGGTGATGAATCGCCAGGGCTCGATCGCAGTCGTCGACGACAAGGGCCGCGAACGCGAGCGCTACTCGGTGGTGTACGGCGCCAAGTTGAAAGTCAACGAAGGCGATCAGGTCACGCTCGGACAAGTCATGGTCGAGTGGGATCCTTACACCTTCTCGATCCTGACCGAAATCGGCGGAACGATCCAGTTCAAGGACCTGCAGGAAGGGGTCACGCTGCACGAAGAAGTGGACGAAGTGACCGGATTGTCGCGACACGTGGTGGCGGATTCGCCCGACGAGAAGCGCCAGCCGGCCATCGTGATCAAGGGCAAGGCCAGCAAGCGCTACCTGATGCCCTCACGCGCTCACCTCATGGTGCAGGACGGCGACACCGCTCATCCGGGCGATGTGCTGGCCAAGATCCCGCGCGAGACCACCAAGACCAAGGACATCACGGGCGGTCTGCCGCGTGTGGTGGAATTGTTCGAGGCGCGCAAGCCGCATGAAACCGCGGTCATCAGCGAAATCGATGGCACGGTGAAGTTCGGCGAAGTCTCCAAGGGACAGCGCAAGATGTATGTGGTCGCCGACAACGGCACCGAAAAGGAATACTCGGTACCGCGCGGCGTTCACATCAACGTGCAGGAAGGCGAGCGCGTCAAGGCGGGCGAACCGCTGATGGACGGTCCGCTGAACCCGCACGACATCCTGGCCGTGCTTGGCGAAAAGGAACTGCAGTCTTACCTGGTGAACGAAATCCAGGAAGTGTACCGGCTGCAGGGCGTGAACATCAGCGACAAGCACATCGAAGTGATCGTTCGCCAGATGATGCGCTGGCGCAAGGTGGAAGACGTGGGCGATACGCAGTTCCTGCTGGAACAGCAGATCGACAAGTTCCGCTTTGCGGAAGAGAACGAGCGGGTGATCGCGCAGGGTGGACGTCCGGCGACGGGCCGGCCGCTGCTGCTGGGCATCACCAAGGCTTCGCTCTCGACCGACTCGTTCATCTCGGCGGCGTCGTTCCAGGAGACCACGAGGGTGCTCACCGAAGCTTCGATCAACGGAGCGGTGGACCACCTGCGCGGCCTGAAAGAGAATGTCATTGTCGGACGGCTCATCCCGGCCGGCACTGGCATGGAGTATTACCGCAACGTGCGGCTCTCGCCTGAGATGGAAGAGGCCGCAGCCAAGGTGCAAGAGGAGGTTTCGCACGCCTACGAGGAAGCCGAGCGCGCGCTCGAGCTGATGCGTACGGAAGGCGAGACCGAGGAACTGACGGCGGAGTAATAGTTCGGAAGAACGAAGGGGCGAGCGAGTCGCGATCGTCCGTCCCTTCGTTCCTCCCGTTCTGGAGTTCCCATGCACGCAAACCCACAGCAATTGCAGGATCAGGAACGTCGCGCCACTTCGCAGTTGCATGCCGTGCCCCGGCGCAATACTCTGGGGCCATTCATGTTGCGTTTCCTGCGCCTGCTTCGACTGGCCTTCTGGCGTGCTTTTCAGCATGACGCGTTTGCCATCGCAAAAGCGTCGGCCTATTCCGCTATTCTGACTTTCTTTCCCGCCCTGCTGGTCATCGGCGCGGTTCTGGCCACTTCCCGTGAAACCGACGAATATCTGCGCGAGATTTCCTACGCGCTGGGCAGAATTCTGCCTGCCGGAAGCGCCACCGCGCTGGCCTATCTGCGGGGGACGACGCAGCGTTCGGTCGGGGTACTGATCTCGGCGTCGCTGATTACTTTGTGGACGGCATCCGGCGTGATGGTTTCCTGGATGGAAGGCTTTCGCCGCTGCTATGAATTGCCCAAGAGTTGGGGACTGGTGAAAGAGCGATTGATTGCGTTCTCGCTGGTGATTCTGGCCGGGATTCCGCTTACCTTTCTCGACCGTGCTGGTCGCTTTTGGCAATCGCATCGAGACCCGGATTCTGTTTCAACTGGGCCACGAGTTTGGCCCTTTCATTTTGTTGATGTGGACGGCCATCCGGTGGTTGATCGCCGGTCTTACCAGCATCGCCGTGATCTCTCTGATCTATCACAATGCGGTGCCGCGTACCCAACCCTGGCATAGCGTGCTGCCGGGCGCCACGCTGGCTTCCGCGCTGTGGTTTCGCGGCGACCACGCTGTTTGGCTGGTATCTGCAGCGTTATGCCGACTACAGCATTCTGTACGGCTCGCTGGGCGTGGGCATCGCGCTGCTGGTGTGGATGTACATGATTTCGCTGGTGGTTCTGGTGGGAGCGGAGTTCAACGCCATGCTCTTCCCGCGAGCCCGGCTGGGAATTGAGTTGATCGAGACCAATGCGCACCTGAAACGGCCCGTGTAGGCGCGAGCGTCCCGCTCGTGCTGGGGCTGCACGGAACATTGAACCTGCAAAGTTCGAATATTCCGCAGGATCCAAGTCAAACACGGCGGACAAGAGTGTCCGCCCCACACGGGTTGCGGTAACACGACAGGTCGAACCGTAATTCCCCACAATTTTGACCTCCGTAATCTTTAAGCATCCGCTCAGTGTTATTTACTTGGCGTCAGAGCATCCACAACGGCAAGTCCCTCTCGCGTGGTTGGCATTACAATCAATGTAATCTTTCACAAATTGTTAAAGGACGCACGAGCGGGACGCTCGCGCCTACATTCGGGGAGAATTTGAAACCAGGTAAACTCGATCTTGTTGCTGGAGAACTCTCCACGGAGCTAACCGCCGCAGCCACGCGGCGCGCCAAAATCATCTGCACCATCGGTCCATCCTGTAACAGCGAATCCATGCTCCGGGAAATGATGCGCCTGGGTATGGATGTAGCCCGGCTTAATTTCTCTCACGGTACGCATCAGGATCACGCGCGCAACATTGCCCGCCTGCGACGCGTCGCGAAACAGGAAAGCCGCACCATCTGCATCCTGCAGGATCTGCAAGGCCCCAAGATACGCACCGGGCGGCTCAAGGGCCACGAACCGGTCGCGATCAAGACTGGCACCCACGTCACCATTACCCCGCGCGATGTAGCCGGCACAGCGACCCTGATCTCAACCACATTCCCCGGATTGGCCAGAGAACTGGGGCCGGGAGCCAGGATTTTGCTGTCTGACGGCTTGATCGAGTTGCGGTTTCTCAGGGCTCGTGGCCACGATGTGGAGTGTGAGGTGGTGAACGGAGGCATGCTGGCGGAGCATCAGGGTATTAATTTGCCGGGCGTGGCGCTTTCCATTCCCGCGCTTACCGCCAAAGACCGCGCCGACCTTGAGTTTGGGCTGAAGAGCGGCGTGGACATGGTGGCACTATCGTTTGTGCGTTCCGGCGCCGATGTGGGAACGGTCAAGCAGATTATTGCTGCCCGGGGACGCGATGTGCCGGTGATCGCCAAGCTGGAAAAGCCACAGGCGCTGAAGAAGCTGGAAGAAATCTTCGAGATCTCCGATGGTGTGATGGTGGCGCGCGGCGATCTGGGCGTGGAGATGCCGGCTGAAAAAGTGCCGGTAATTCAGAAGTATGTGATCCGCCGGGCTGCGGACTGGCGCAAGCCGGTGATCATCGCTACCCAGATGTTGGAATCGATGATCGAAAATCCGCGTCCCACGCGAGCCGAGGCCAGCGACGTTGCCAATGCGGTCTTTGACGGCACCGACGCCGTGATGTTGTCGGCCGAGACGGCGAGCGGGTTGTATCCTCGCGAAACCGTGGCTATGATGGCCAGGATCGTGGTCGAGGCTGAGAGCAACATGGCGGAATTCACCCAGCCGCGCCGGCGCCAGCAGCGGCGTCTTTCGATCGCGGAAGCGATTTGCGAATCAATTGCGCATGCCGCCGAGGATCTCCATATGGGAGCGATTGCGGTATTCACGGAAACCGGAAATACCGCGATTCTGATCTCCAAGTACCGCCCGCAATCAGAAATCTTCGCGTTCTGCCGCGAGCTGCCTGTATGTAATCGTCTCAATCTGTTGTGGGGAGTTAAGCCGGTGCTGCGCCAGCAGGCGCTTACCGCGGAAGAGATGCTTTACGCCGCCGAGCAGGAACTGGTACGGCGTGGCAGGGTAAAGACAGGTGACGTTCTGGGAGTTGTGGCGGGGACGCAGATGGCGTCCGGGTCGACCAACTTTATGCGGCTGCACCTGGTGACGGCGGAAGAAGAGCGGGGAATCTCTCGCGAAAACGCCGGCGCAGGAAGCGCGCTGGCCGGTGAAGATGAATCCTATAAAACCAGGTTTCAGTTCTTTGTTCTCAGTTCTCCGTTGATTTTCGATGAGCGGCGGCCAGGCATTTCGCGAGGATTCGGTTCGTGGATTTCTTCATCGTCCGGAACAGGATTCCGGACGTGGGTTGGTTCTTACCCATGGCGCGGGTTCGAATTCAAATACTTCTCTTCTGATCGAACTGGCGGAGTCGTTTGCCGGCACGGGTTTTACCGTGCTGCGCTGCGATCTGCCGTTTCGGCAGAACCGGCCTTTTGGACCTCCCCGGCCGGGCGATGCCGAACGCGATCGCGAAGGACTCAGGAATGCGACTTCCGCGATGCGGAAACTCGGTTGCGAGCAGGTTTTTCTCGGCGGTCATTCCTATGGCGGGCGGCAAGCCACGATGTTGTGCGCGGAGCAGCAGGATGTTGCGGCTGGTTTGCTGCTGCTGTCGTATCCGCTTCACCCGCCGCGCAAACCGGAGCAGCTTCGGGTGCAGCATTTGCCTGGGTTGCAGGTAGCGGCGTTGTTTGTGCATGGAACGCGCGATCCATTTGGATCTGTCGAGGAAATGGAAGCGGCGCTGAAGATGATTCCCGCCAGGACACAACTGCTGGTTGTGGACGGGGCGGGGCACGATTTGGGTTTCAGGGGGAAGTCGGTGCGAGAGGGGCTGGCCGGGGAAGTGGTGCCGGCGTTTACGGGATTCTTTCGCTGAGGAGTTCTTGCTGGTCCTGCACGGGCGGGACGCTCGCGCCTACATTAGTTGACCCAGCCGGATTTTGAGCCGCCGTTCTTTTTTTCTTCCTCGGGCGGGATGTAGTTGCCCTGTTCGTCGAAGGTCACGGTACGGTCATGCTTGCGCATGTAGACTTCGAACTTCCGCGCTGCCCGGCGTCTCTTCCAGCGGTAGTAACCATTGCGCATGCCGTAGAAGCGCTCTGAGATGCCGAGTTTGGGAAGGCCCTTCCGCGCCAGAAACTTGACGTAAATGTAGCCGAAGAAAAGGCCGCCAAGGTGGGCTACGTAGGCGACATTGCCTCCGCCCTGGATGGCGAATGCCAGGGTCACGACGATCAGAATCGCAACAAAATACTTTGCTTTCAGCGAGACCGGGAACGGGATCATCAGGATATCGTTCTCGCCGAAGACCATGCCGAACGCAATGAGAATGGCAAACACGCCGCCGGAAGCGCCCACGGTGATGGAATCCGGTCGGCCCAGGGCATGCGCAAAAGACAGAGCTATGGTGGTCAGAGCCGCGCCGACGACTCCGAACGAGTACAGCTCCAGAAATCGCCGTGTTCCCCAGGAACCCTCGAAAGCCGAGCCGAACATCCAGATGCCGATCATGTTCCCAAACCAGTGCCAGAAACCGGCGTGGATGAAGCTGTAAGTCACCAGCTGCCAGATCCATCCGTGCAGCACTACCTGTTGGGGCTGAAGACTGAGGTAATCGAAGACCCAGCGCACGACGTCCGGCATGGCCATGCCGAAGAGTTCGAGCAGCAGGAAGATGGCAGTGTTCGCGGCCAGCAACCAGATCACCGCCCGGGTAAAGGGCGGGAGGCTCAACGTCATTTCCCGGCTTCGTGCCACGCTTGACTCCGATCCTTAGTTTCGATTAACAATTTCCGTTTAACAAGTTCCTTCTAACCTCGGCATCCTGGCGCTGCCCGTACGAGCGGGACGCTTGCGCCTGCACTTACTTTCTCATCTTTCGGGCTGTGGAACCACTGCTAGGCTGCGATGACCTTGTGAATCAACCGACTGTACCGCGAAAATCACATTATCCTTCGACATTGGCAGAGTTGTGCGGTTAGATCGTCCCAACAGACTGCGTATTTTCCCATTCCGGGCTTGTGGTGGCGCGCCACAGCACTTCGTAGGAAGGGCTACCCGGGGATGCTTCCCAGGTGATGGTCGAATTATTCTCCAGCTCTTTGGTTTGCAGTCGAACCTTGGTTGGCGGTGCTGGTGCCGACGCCAGGGAAGCTAGTGTCGCGGCATTTATTCGCGCCACGTTCGCAACATAGTCGAAATTCACCCACTGGGGCACGTCACCGTATTCGATGCCGTTTTCTGTACGAACGTTCTGATGCTGACGGTGGTAGTCCTCGCGATATTCCGTGAAGCGAACTGCCGCATATCCCTGTTCGTTAAAGGAAATATGATCGCCGCCACGCAAATAACGGTCCAGCCGGAATTCGAGCAAGGGTTTGACCGCGGTCTGGTAGGTTCGGCTGACTTCAGCGACGTAGCGCGCGATCTGGCGTGACGCCGAATCACTCTCGCCGCCCAGGTTTCGGATCATGCGCACCTCCGCATCGGTGGCCGCTATGGGCACGCCTTCGGAGAAGACGCGCACCACGCCCGAGTCCTGCTGGGGATCGCGATTGCCGCCCACGATGTCATTGTTAAGAACGGCCTCGATATTCCAACCTTGCTCCTTTGCCATCTTCGCAAAATGCGTGCTGCCATTCAGCCCCTGCTCTTCGCCCGCAACGGTCAGAAAAATAATGGTCGCGGGAAACTTCAGCTTGCTGAGAACCCGGGCGCACTCGAGGCTGACGGCGGTGCCGCTGGCGTCGTCATTGGCTCCGGGCGCGATGCCGCTTACGTCGAACGTGTCGCTGTTCCGCGAATCGTAATGCCCGGTTACCAGCACAATACGGCGGGCGCCTTCGGGATCGGTGCCTTTCAAGACCGCATAAACATTGGTGATTACGGTGGGCTTGGGAATCCGGTCGGTGGGGGCTTCGGTGAAGCTGTCAGACTTTACCTCGAGACATCCACCGCAGTCGCGAGAGTAGCGTTCGAATTCTTCCCTGATCCATTCCCGCGCGGCTCCGATACCGTGGCCGGCCTTGATCGAGTCGGGATCCTGAGCGGATAGTGTGAGCCGGGTTTGAAAGCTCACCAGCTTCTCGATATCGGTCTGAATCCGTTGCGCCGACACCTGCATCAAAGCGGCTGTGATTTCGGGATCTGCGGGCGCATCGTTCGCCGCGCTGATCGGCGGCTTGAGCCACAGTGCGGTAGAGTACACAGGCGGCCAGCAGTGCGAAAATAATCAGGAATTCTACTTCGAAACATGATGTCTACAGGGTAGGCTTGTAGCCATGCCCTTTCCGGTGCCATGCCACTTGACCTCTGGCCCCGGAGAAACTAAATATTAACAGGAGCATTCTTATTTAAGACGGAGGCCATTATGATTTATTGTCCGGAATGCGAAACCAATCTGGATATTGAAGAGGAAGAGGTTGACGAGGGTGAAATCGTTTCGTGTCCAGAGTGTGGCAGTGACTTTGAAATAGTCACGGTAAGTCCGATTGAGCTGAAACCTGTCGAAGAAGAGATCGAAGACGACGACGAAGTGGAGGAAGCGGAGGACGGTGACTACTCCTAGGTCTCGACCCGCCGCTGTGGTTTTTCCCGCTGTGCTAGTTTCAGGTTCCCCCTCGTTGTTCTCTGCCTCGTTGCCCTTTCATTTGTGCCGCCAGTGCGGCGCCGCCGGGCCCGCCATCGAAGCAAAGGCACGACAAGCCGTACGCACTCATCTTCGGAACCGTCTGGGGCCCGGACGATCATCCCCTGTACGGTGTGAAAGTAAAGATCCGCCGCGCAGACCAGAAGAAGGCCCACTGGGAGATCTATTCCGACCATAATGGTGAGTTCGCCCAACGCCTGCCCGCAGGCAAGGCCGACTACCTGGTCTGGGCCGACTTGAAGGGCTATAAGTCTCCTGGTGGCAAGGAGTTACATCAACCCGGCGAGGTCAAGGTCCACGTGGAGAATGACGAACGTGAAGATGTTGGTTTGCATCTAAAGCAGTAGGCGGTTATGGGGAGAAACTTCATGAAGAAGCACCGTATTGTGGCGCTCCTGGTTGTTCTTGCGAGCATCGCCCTGGCCAGCCTGCCGTCGATTGCCAAGGATAAAGGAGATGCCGGGCGACTGTTGACGGGAAGGGTCATCGACAAGGAGGACGCTCCTCTTCCCAGCTCGGTCGTCTACCTCGCCAATACCCGCACCCGGGCGGTGAAGACCTTCATCGTTGGGCAGGATGGGAATTACCGCTTTCCAGCGCTTTCACCAAACGTGGATTACGAAGTCTACGCCCAGTACCAGGGCCACAAGAGCGACACCAAGACGTAAGCCAGTTCGATTCGCGTGCCCAGGTGAATATCAATCTGAGGATCGATACGAAGTAATGGAGCGGTGTGGCGCGGGCGCCCTCGCCCGCGAAAAGCTGGAGGTCAAAATCAATTCCAAGTCAAAACCAAAAGCCGCGGGCGAGGGCGCCCGCGCCACACTGCTCGTTTAGCTGTTTTCGCCGCCGGCGCGCTTCCAGGTGATGAGGTCGCCGATGGTCGAACCGCCGGTGCTCGAAACCGGTTGCTTGTAAGCCTCCACTTCGGAACGCGAAGCTTCCTCGCCTACCGCCTTGATGCTGAGCCCGACCTTCTTTTCTTCCGGGTTCATCTTGATGATCTTGAAGTCGTGCTCGCGCCCGGGCTCCAGGGTCATCGGCTGGCCGTTCCCATCCACCGCTTCGGAGTTGTGGCAGAGGCCTTCGATGCCTTCGGCAATCTCCACGAATGCGCCGAAACTGGCCACCCGCAAGACTTTGCCGTGTACCACATCGCCTACGTGATGCTGCTCGAAGAAGGTCTCCCACACATCTGGCTGGAGCTGCTTCACCCCCAGTGACAGGCGCCGCTTGTCCGGCTCGATGGCAAGGACGATGGCTTTCACGCGGTCACCCTTTTTCAATACTTCCGAGGGATGCTTTACGCGCTTGGTCCAGCTCAGATTGCTGACGTGAACCAGGCCGTCGATGCCTTCTTCGATCTCGATGAAAGCGCCGAAGTCGGTCAGGTTACGGACACGGCCTTCGACGGTCGCGCCCACCGGATACTTGTCATGCAAGGCGTCCCAGGGATTGGGCGCCAGCTGGCGCATACCCAGCGAAATACGCCGTTCCTGGGGATTCACGCTCAACACCACGCAATCTACCTGATCGCCTACGTTGACCAGCTTCGAGGGATGCTTGATGCGCTTGGACCAGGTCATCTCGCTGACGTGAACCAGGCCTTCGATTCCCTGCTCGAGTTCCACGAACGCGCCGTAATCGGTGACGCTGATGACTCGTCCGCTGACATGCGCGCCGACTGGATAGCGATGTGTCGCATCCAGCCACGGGTCGGGAGTGAGCTGCTTGAATCCCAGCGAAACCCGCTGCTTGTCTTTGTCGAACTTCAGCACCTTCACCTGGATCTGATCGCCGACGTTGACCAGGTCGCGAGGATGGGTGAGGCGTCCCCAGGACATATCGGTGATGTGCAGCAGGCCGTCGATTCCGCCCAGGTCCACGAACGCGCCGTACTCGGTGAGGTTTTTCACCACGCCGGTCAGAACCGCGCCCTCTTCCAGATGCTCCAGGGTTTTCGATTTCTTTTCGTTCTGCTCCTCTTCAAGAAGCTGCTTGCGCGAGACTACGATGTTGCCGCGCTTCTTGTTGAGCTTGATGACCGCAACTTCGATCACGTCGCCTTTGAGGACGTCCAGATTGCGCACCGGACGCAAATCGGTCTGTGAGCCGGGCAGGAATGCCTGGGCGCCCAGAATGTCCACGGTCAGACCACCCTTGATGCGCTCGATCACTACCGCCTTGATCGGCTTCTTCTCGTTGTGCGCTTTCTCAATCTCGTCCCAGGCGCGCAGCCGCTGCGCCTTCTGGTGGGAAAGGTTGATGTAGCCTTCCTCAGCCTCACCCTTGTCCCGCATGACGTCGATCTCGTCGCCCGGCTTGAACTTGGGGATTGCCGGTATGGTCCAGCACTTCGGCGAGGGGCAGCATGCCTTCGGACTTGGCGCCGATATCCACGACGACGTGGGTGCCGGTGATCTTCAGCACGGTGCCCTTGATGACGTTGTCCTCGCGGGCGGCTTCTTCGCTCTCGGTAGTGAAGCTTTCGAGCGCGGAGGCGAAGTCTTCAGTGGTTGAGGGTTTTTCGTCCAGACTCTGGGCTTCCGTGGCACGTGCTGGGTTGGCTGGTGAGATGACGGGGAGGAGACGTCGTGTTCGGTCGAGCCCTCCAGGTGGTCCGCAGGACGTTCGGCTACGGATGTCGAAGTCGCGGAATCCAGATCGTGGGCGGTGGTGTCGTCAGACAAGGTTGATGGCCTCTCTCGGGTTTACCCCACACGTTGGGCGTGGGGACGGATGCGGGGCGGTTTAGCGGACGGCTGGCGTTAGTCTAAGGTTGTGTTGAGCCCGCCCTGGCGGACGGACTGGAACAATCCCAGCGGTCGGACGTCTCTAAGCAAACCCGCGTCCAAAGGGAACTCTTCGAGTGTAGCAACCGCTTCCGAACAGTGTCAAACGGCAAAAGCAGCTTCTCGCTTCTGGCCTCTGGCTTCCAGGTAAGACGCGTTTTAGCTAGGAGCCAGCAGCTAGGAGCTAGAAGCGTTTTTCTGCTAATCTGCCGTCCCATATGGACTATCTCTGGACTCCCTGGCGCTACGCCTACGTTGCGGGCACCGACAAGAACTTCGGCGTGCGTCTTCTGTGATCTGCCCAAGCTGGGAGACGATAGGAAAGCCCATATCGTGCATCGCGGTCAGCACTGCTATGTCATTCTCAACTCCTATCCCTACACCGCGGGCCACGTGATGATCGTGCCGTTCGCCCATCTGGATCAACTTCAAAAGCTGCCGGTCGAGGCGGCCCACGAAATGATGGACCTGTCGCAGCGGATGGAGGGCATTTTGCGTCGCCTCTACAACCCGGATGGGCTCAATCTGGGGATGAATATCGGCAAGGCAGCCGGAGCGGGTATCGCGGGACACCTCCATATGCACGCTCTCCCGCGGTGGGTTGCGGATTCCAATTTCATGACGGTGGTAGGGGAGACCAGGATGCTGCCCGAGAGCTCTGGAGAAGACCTATGACAGGATCAAGGGTGCGATGGAAGCGTAGGCTGGTGTGGGGCGGACACTCTTGTCCGCCGCTTTTGACTTGGATTTTGGTTTCGAGTTGGGCCACTCTATGAAGCCTGCAGTTGTCGAGTGATTTACGGGTTAAGTCAAATTCAAAGTCCAAGTCAAAGGCGGCGGACAGGAGTGTCCGCCCCACACTGGCTCTTGCTAGCTGAGCAGTTCCTGCATTTCTTTTTCTCCGATTACCTTTACTCCCAGCTCTTTGGCTTTGTCCAGCTTTGATCCGGCATCGTCGCCTGCCACCACGAAATCTGTCTTCTTGCTCACAGAACCCGAGACCCTGCCGCCGGCGTCTTCGATCATTTTCTTGGCTTCGTCGCGGGTGAAATGGGCGAGTGTGCCCGTGAGCACGAAGGTTTTGCCGGCGAGCTTGGTGCCGCGTTCTTTTTTTGTTCCGGTCAACCGCAAACCCAGATCGTGCAGATGCTTTACCAGTGCACGGTTCTTCGGCTCCTGGAAAAATTCCACGATGCTCTGCGCGATTCGCGGGCCGACTTCGTTTACTTCCTGCAGTTCTTCTTCTCCTGCCTTCATCAGCGCATCCATCGAACCGAAATGTTCCGCCAGGAATTGCGCGGTGCGTTCGCCGACCATGCGAATGCCCAGGCCATAGATCACGCGCTCGAGCGGCAGCTTCTTTGACTTTTCGATTTCTTCGAGCACGTTCTCGGCAGACTTCTCGCCCATTCGCTCCAGCTTCAGAAGATCGTCCTTGGTCAGCCGGTAAATGTCGGCCACATTCTTGACCAGGCCGCGATCGGTGAGCTGGGTTACGAGTGCGTCGCCGAGCCCGTCAATGTTCATCACGCCGCGCGAAGCAAAGTGCAGGATGGTCTCCCGCAATTTTGCCGGGCAGTTGGCGTTGACGCAGCGATGATCCGCCTCGCCTTCGGTGCGAACAACATGCCCTCCGCACACCGGGCATCTTTCCGGCATGTGAAAGAGCTTGTGCCCGCGAGGATGGTCCTTGTCTTCGACCACCCGAGTGACTTTGGGGATGACGTCGCCGCCGCGCTCGACTTCTACCCAGTCGCCAATCTTCACGCCCAGGCGCTCGATCTCGTCCATGTTGTGGAGAGTGGCGCGGCTGACGGTGGTTCCCCCGATGGGGACCGGTTTCAATGCCGCAACCGGCGTGAGTTTTCCGGTGCGTCCGACTTGCACCAGGATGTCTTCGACCTTTGTGATTCCAGCACGCGCCGCGTACTTGTAGGCGATGGCCCAGCGCGGGGCTTTGCCGGTGTAGCCGAGCTCTCGCTGCAGAACAGTGCGATCCACCTTGATGACGATGCCGTCGATTTCGTAGGGAAGGGCTTCTCGATTGGATTCTTCCTGTGTGATGAAGGTCCAGATCTGGTCGAAGCTCTTGGCCAGCTTGCGGCTGGGTTGACCTTGAAGCCGGCCGCGTCCAGCGCGTTAAGCGTCTCCCAATGACGGTCAAGAAGAGTACGTCCATTCTGCAAGAGGGCATAGCCGAAATAGTCGAGCCGGCGCTGCGCGGTTATTGACGGCTCGAGTTGACGCACTGTGCCGGCGGTGGCGTTGCGCGGATTGGCGAAGACGGAAAGACCCTTTTCCTCGCGATCGTGCGTTCATCTTCTTGAAGGCGGCAAGCGGCATGAGCATCTCGCCGCGAACTTCGAAGTCGGGTGGAATGCCGGCTTTCTTCAATTTGTCCCTTGGGATAGACAGAGGAATCGAGCGCACCGTGCGCACGTTCAGGGTGACGTCTTCCCCAGTGGTTCCGTCGCCGCGGGTTATGCCGCGCAGCAATTTGCCGTCTTCGTAATGCAGGGCCAGCGACATGCCGTCGAGTTTCAACTCGCATACATAGTCGATGTCTTCGCGCCCGCTGAGTTCGTGAACCCGCCGCTCCCAGTTGCGCAGCTCGTCTTCGCTGTAAGTGTTGTCCAGCGAGAGCATGGGCGAGGAATGCGGCGCCTTGAGAAAGCCTTCGCGCGGCTTGCCGCCTACGCGCTGGGTGGGAGAGTCGGGTGTGATGAGTTCAGGATTTCGGCTTCCTCGATCCTTTTCAGCTCAATCATGAGCTGGTCGAATTGCGCGTCTGAAATTTCGGGATCGTCGAGGACGTAATAGCGATATTCGTGATGGCGGATTTTTTCCCGAAGGGCCTCGATCTTCTTTTCGGAGCTCCTATTTTCAGAACCCTTTGTCGCGGTGGTCATGACTAGGAGATTATATTCAAGGAAGGCGAATGAGCTTGTGCACAGCCACGCAGCCTCGTGGCTGGACATGCATATTCTCGAAACTGAGCGGCTGTTGCTTCGCGAATTCGTTGCTGACGACGTGGACGGGCTTGCGGCCGTCTTATCCGATCCTGAGACCATGCGCTATTACCCTGAGGTTTTGGATCGCGCAGGAGTCGCAGCATGGATCGAACGCCACCGGCAGCGCTATGCCGATCACGGCCACGGGTTGTGGGCCATGGTGCTGAAATCCAGCGGCGAGGTTATCGGAGATTGTGGCTTGATCCGGCAAGTCGTGGACGAAAACGATGAAATCGAAATCGGATATCACGTGCGGCGCGATCTGTGGGGCCGGGGCTACGCCCCGGAAGCGGCGTGTGCTTGCCAGGAATACGGTTTCGAGCGGCTTGGAACCGAAAGGCTGATCGCGCTTATCCGCCCCGAGAACCTGCCTTCGCGCCGGGTGGCCGAGAAGACTGGCCTGAGTTTGTGGAAGGAAGTAGTGTGGCGGGAGTTGCCACACTGCGTGTATGTAATCCGCAAGGCGTAACCAACTACCACGTGGGGACAGCCGCCCCCGGCTGTCCGTCGAGCGCAGTTCGACGGTACTTTGCGGCGACAAAGATCAGAGATCAAAGATGCGGAGCTTCGCTCCGCCGGACAGCCGGGGGCGGCTGTCCCCACATGGTAATTGCCACTACACCAAATCCCCGACCTTCAGCGGTACAGGTCCGCCCTTCCATGACGCACGGAACTGCTTCTGCACAAATCCGGCGTCATAGTCCCGCTGCTGGGCTTTCAGTGCCTGTTCCAGGCCGAATAGCGAACGTGGATTACGCGGGTGCCGATCGAGATCTTCGCGAAATACTTTTTCCGCGCCCGCGGCGTCACCGTCCATCAGCAGCGCTGCGCCCAGCGATTCGCGCACCGGGAAAAACCAGTCCTCGGGCTCGTCGTATTTGAGGGTGTCCTGAACCGACACTGCCTCTTGCAACTGCGCGATAACGGAGGCGTTGTCCTTTTTGGCCAGGGCGATCTTCGCGCCCAGTACGTCTTTGGCGATTTTCAATACATCCTTGGCCTTGTTGTTCACCGGCATGGCGAAGACCACGTCTTCGGGCGTGTTCTGCTCCGCCTCGGAAACAGCCGCATACTCTTTCTCGGCATCGCTTACCTTTCCGGTGGCGGCCAGCGCCATGCCGCGGGCAAAATGCCAGAACACGGTGGTGATCTTCATGTCGGCATTGGGTTGCGGCATCTTCAGAACGGCGTCCCACTTGTGGAAGCGAACGGCAACTGCCATGGGAATGGTCATGAAACCTTCCAAAGGCGGCATGTCCTTGACGAACGGAGCTACGTGGGCAGCAAGTTTGTCCCCGCCGCGCTTCGCTTCGGCATAGTCTCCGTTCATTGCGGAGCACATGGCGATGAAGTGCAGATTGTGGCTGTAGTACATCATGGGGTAAATGCCTTGCGCTCCACTGTTCTTGATGTAGGTTTGATCCGCAAGCGCCGCTGCCTGGTTGGTTTTCACGGCGGAAGCGTAATCTCCGGTGCGGATGTAAACGTGAGCCGGCATGTGAACGAGGTGTCCCGCTGCCGGCGCCATGGCGGCCAGTTTGTTGGCGGCGGCCAATGCGCGCTGCGGTGACGCCGACGCTTCCACCGTATGGATGTAATAGTGGATCGCGCCCATGTGGTTAGGATCGCGTTTCAGAACCGATTCCAGCGTGGCAACGATTTCATCGGTTCCCTCTTCGGGTGTTCCGTCCTTGTGCCACAAGCCCCAGGGATGCAGATTCATTCCGGACTCGGCGAACAGCGTTGCGGCGTCCAGGTCGTCGGGAAATTTCTTCGCCACCTCGCGCATAGCGTCGTGATACGCCTCGGCCGCCTGCCTGCGGTCTGCCTTGGGATCTGCCGGGAAACGCAGCGCCATGGCCTGGATGTAGGCCTGTTCAGCCGGCGAAGCGCCGCCAGAGAGATCGACGGCCTTCTGAATGGCGTTATGGGCTTCAGCGAAACGGTCGTCGCTGGCGGGATCGTTGTAATTCGGCCCTACGGCTTCCGCAACGCCCCAATAGGCAATGGCGAGTTTGGGGTCCAGATCGGCGGCACGCTGGAATGAGCGGGCGGCCTCGTCATGGTTAAAGCCATAGATCAGGCGCAGTCCCTGATCGAAAAATTGTTGAGCCGGTGCGCTCTTGGTGGAGACCGGATGATGCAGGTCTCCCAATCCCACCATCAAAGTTGCAGGCTTCGGTTTCGGTTGAGGATGCGCCGGATGTTCTTGAGCGAGGATGCTGCCGCAAGTCGCGAAGGCGAGCAGAACGGAAAGCCAGAATTTCATGAGGATGTCCTCCTCGGGTCAGAGGCAATTTGTGAGAGATAAAACGAAGGGCCCTAAGCAGAAATAGCTTAGTGAAAATGCCGTGAATACGCAATCTATCTGCCGGGAGGTGTCATTGTCCTGAAGAGCCTGCCCTGAGCGAAGTCGAAGGGATCTCGCGCGCACCGCCACAATCGTCGTGAGGGTCCATACGCGCCGCGCCAGATCCTTCGCAGGCTCAGGATGACCCATCATGGGACGGGGCGATTCAAACTGACCCAATACCGCCGGGAGGGAGTGCGGGTCATTTTGGAATCAACAGCAGTGAGTCATCCTGAGCGGAGTAACTGTTTCGCGAAGCGAAGCAGTTATGAAGTCGAAGGCCCCCTGCCTTCAGAACGGACCGACGGCGTGCAGCTACAAAATCCCATCCAGCAGTTGCTGGCAGATGGGGCACAGGCAGGGATCCTTCGACTCCCACGCCTCTTCGCCAGCGAAGAGGCAGTCTCGCTCAGGATGACTCGGCAATACAGGTGAGGAAATTTCAATTTGACCCACTACTACCGGGAGGCAAGCTGCTTTCCGGTACAATCCATGTGATTTTGTTTCGCACTTCTATTTTCATATTTTTCTGTCGCTCCTGCGGCCTGTTTTCCATTGGTCGATATTTCGACAGTCCATACTCGACAGCCCATGCGCAAGGCCGTGCTTCTTTACAACCCGTTGTCTGGGCAGCGCCACTTGCGCCGTCTGGCGGACGTGGAAGCGGCATTGAACATCCTGCGACAGGCTGGAATAGAGGCGTCTCTTGAGCCCACTCGCGGCCAGGCGGATACGCCAGAACAGGCGCGCCACGCCATCGTCCAGGGTTGCGACACCATCTTTGCCTGTGGCGGCGACGGCACGGTACATGACGTGTTGCAGGGCATGGTCGGCAGCGCTGCTGCTCTGGGGGTAATTCCCCTGGGGACGGCCAACGCTCTGGCACACGATCTAAATCTGCCGCTTTCCGCCGTCGCGGCGGCCCGCGCCAACTTGACAGCCACGCCAAGGCGCACGGCGGTTGGACGCGTGGATTATCTCGATTTTGATGGCAATCGCGGCTCCCGCTTCTTTATCGTCGCTGCTGGAATTGGCGCCGATGCCCATCTGTTCTACAAATTAAATCCGCGAGTGAAAGGCCATCTGGGGATGGCTGCCTATTACGCTATGGCAACCAGATTATGGCTGACACATCCCATGAAAAATTTTGCGGTCGAGATCGAATCGGGAGCTACAGTCGGCGTATCCCAACTGCTCGCCGTTCGCATCTGCAACTTCGGAGGAGTGCTGCGCGAACTGGCTCCGGGGGCATCGCTCGAACGCGACGACCTGCGCCTGGTCCTGTTTCGCACCCGAAGCCGCCTGGCCTATTTGCATTACATTGTCCGTGGCTTGGTGGGAGCGCGTTGGCAGGTGGGAGGAATCGATCTGGTTCACGCCGTAAACGTAGCTTGTCGAAGTAAAAACGAGGGCTTTGGCAGAATCTACGTGGAAGCCGACGGCGAACTGCTGGGAACGTTGCCGGTCGAGATCAGCGTTGTGCCGGATGCTGTAACGTTGCTTGTGCCGTAGATTCAAAAGCGGCGGACAAGAGTGTCCGCCCCACACAGGCTACAATACTCTTTGGAACCGATCACTCACTTTCTGACCGGCGCCTGCCTGGCGCGTACCGGGTTCAATCGCAAAACAGCACTCGCCACAGCCACCATGACGCTGGCGGCGGAAGCTCCCGATATCGACATCATCGGAAACTTCAACGATCCCGTCTTCGGCTTCGCGCATCATCGTGGCTTCACTCATTCTTTTCTCGGTCTGGTGCTGCTGCAGACTGTGGTGGTCGGGCTGATGTACGTCCTCTGGCGGACGCGAGGTAGCAGAGTGAAAGACCCTAACCTTCCACCGCGCTGGGGATTGCTTTTCGTATTCGCATACATTGCCGGCCTCACTCACATTCTGCTCGACTTTTCCAACAACTACGGGGTGCGCCCGTTCTGGCCCTTCTGGGAGAAGTGGTACTCCTGGGACATCGTGTTTATCGTGGAGCCCGTCATTCTGATCTTTCTGGTTGCGGGCCTTGTGCTCCCGGCATTGTTTTCGCTGATCAACGACGAGATCGGGGTCCGCCGCAAAGGCCCGCAAGGCAGCCTGGCAGCGATCGTAACCCTGCTGGGGGTGCTCGCCCTCTGGGGTGTGCGGGATTACGAACACCGCCGCGCGGTTAACGCTCTGCAATCACGGGTGTACGACGGCGCCGACCCGATTCGTGTCTCGGCCTATCCCTACTGGTTGAACCCCTTCCGCTGGTATGGCGTGGTCGAAACCGGGGACTTTTTCGCCACCATGCTGATTGATTCTTCGATTCCCGAGGCAGACCCCGAAGGCCGCATGCGAATCCAGCGAAAGCCGGAAGAGACCCCGGTCACGCTTGCCGCAAAGCGAAGCTACCTCGGCCGGGTCTACCTGGACTGGGCAAGGTATCCGATCGTAGAAACCGAGCAGGTGGAGAGTCCTTCAGCAGCTTTCGTAGTTCGCTTCCGGGATCTTCGTTATGACTATCCTGACCAGTTGCGTCGCGGCGTTCTGGGGGCGAGCGTGAGGCTCGATGGCAATTTGAACGTTGTCAGAGAGAGCTTCGGTTCCAGAAGCCGGTAAATGTAGGCGCGAGCGTCCCGCTCGTGCAGGGTCATGGGCAATACGTCAGGGGAAAACCGAGAATTCCGAACCCGGACGCACGAGCCGGACGCACGCGCCTACATAGCTTGACGCAAGGGCTGGGGCGCGCAACAATCATTGCTGCACAGTTGAGGTGATCATGCTGGCCTACTTGTTCCTGATGCTTGCCGTCGCGGTTCGCTTTATACCCCATCCCTGGACGTTTACCCCGGTGGCAGGCGCCCTGCTTTTCTTCGGAGCCAGAGGCTCGCGCCGCTTCCTGTGGGTGCCCCTGGTGGTGATGGCGGCTTCGGATGTCGTGCTGACCAAGCTGGTCTACGCCTACCCGTTTGTCTGGGACCACTTCGTTACCTGGGCGTGGTACGCGGCGGTATTGTGGCTGGGTACCAGACTGGGCAAGAACACCAAACCGTTGCCTGTGATCGGCGCGGCCCTGGCGAGTTCAGTTTCGTTCTTTCTGGTCAGCAATTTTGCGGTGTGGGCTGCCTATGACATGTATCCCAGGAACTTCGAAGGTCTGCTGACTTCCTACACCCTGGCCCTGCCATTCTTCCGCAACGCGGTAGAGGGAGATCTGCTTTTCACCAGCGCGATGTTTGCGACCCCGGTTGTGCTGAATGCGCTGTCTGGAGCTTTCGGCAAAGGTGACCATCCCGCTGCGGCCTAGCTAACGAAAACGTCGATACAGATGAATTTTGCGAAGGGCGCAGCCTCGAAAGTTTGAGGGAAACTCTCGTGCTCCATACGGTTGACGGTTACGGGAAGGGCACGACCTCGGTCGTACCACCCGAATTGGCTGGGTTACGTGGCTTCAGTCACTGAGGTTGGCCTTTTTGTCAGCATACAAGGCGTCGTTAAGAGGGTGCTAAGGACGCGGATCCGGACCCTGGGTACTTCGGATAACTGGATGGGCGAAGAAAGCGCAATCGCAGCGGCTGAAGCCGCGGCACTTTGTTTATCGGCTTTTTGGCAAGACTGAAGTCATGCCCTTCCCGGATACGTCCGGCCGGGATATCGTGCGACCGGGGCTACGCGCGCCCTCGGAATACGCGCAAACCTGAGTTTCCTCCCGCAACATCTTCGAGCGATACCGCAAGTCGTCTAGGATTCGGACGGCGCACTGTTTTTTTTCCTCATTCGCAGCACCACCAGCCAGATCGCCAGTCCCACCGCTACCGCCCCCAGGACCAAGACCCAATGCTCGCGGAAGACGCTTCCGAAGATGCGAACGAATTGCGGGCCGAATACCAGGGTCAGTATCGACAGCACCAGGAAGCGCACGAATCGCCCGGCAAAAATGGCCAGCAGGAAGTGGCTGAACTGCATCTCCGACACGGCGGCCGCCAGGGCGAACAGTTTGAAGGGCGTGGGAGGAGGGAGCATCGCGGGAAACATCAGGCTCCAGAACGGATGCTTATCGAAAGCCTGGTGAAACTTCTCAAAGCGTTCCGGAGAAATTCTCTTGCGCAGCAACTCCTCACCGCCCACGTACCCGATCCCGTAAATCACGATGCTTCCCAGTGCCGACCCCGCCGAGGCCATGAGCACATACAACAAAAACCGGGAGCGGTCCTGATACACGTAAGTCGCGACCACCGGGTCCATGGGTAGGCCCAGTGCGGCGCCATCGAGTGCGGCGATGACGAACACTCCCCACGCGCCCAGAGGCTTGAGCAGCGCCCACAGGAATGCGGTGTAGCGCAGAAAGATGTGCTTGATGGTGTTCAATGCGTAAGACTAGCAGTGTACGCGAAGCGGGATTTGCCGGGCGCGAAACTCCCTGTCATCCCGACCGGAGTGAAGCGAAGCGAACGGAGTGGAGGGGCCTTTTTTTTTCTGCCGCGCCTACGCGCCGCAACCGTTGTGGACCGAGTATTCAATCCACGCCGAAGAATTCCTCGACCTGCTTCATGTCGGTGGTTCTGCGATAGGCCGGCAGGCTTTCTACGAACACCCTTCCGTACTGCTTCTTCAGTATCCGGTTGTCCAGCAGGACCAGCAAGCCGCGATCGTGCAATGACCGAATCAGGCGCCCGAACCCCTGCTTTAGCGTGATCACAGCCGCCGGAACCTGGTACTGGAAGAAGGCATTGCCGCCGTCCGCATCAATGGATTTTACCCGCGCCGCCACCACCGGATCGCTGGGCACGGCGAACGGCAGGCGGTCGATGATCACGCAACTCAGTTGTTCGCCCTGCACGTCCACCCCTTGCCAGAATGACGACGTCGCGAACAGAACCGCGTGAGGGGTGAGCCGGAATTCCTCCAGCAGTGCCGTCTTGGGGGCATCTCCCTGCAGCAGCATGGGATACTCCAGCTCCCCCAGCAGGCGCTGGTAGACGTCATTCATCTGGGCATAGCTGGTGAACAGGACGAAGGCGCGTCCGCGGCTAACTTCCAGCAGGCGCCGGATTCGATCTGCCGCCTTGGCGGTGAACTGCGGCGTACGGGGATCGGGAAGGTCCGGGGGGACATAGAAAAGCGCCTGCTTTTCGTAGTCGAAATGTGAGGGCAGGACCGTCTCCCGCGCGTGCTCGAGGCCGAGACGGTTCCGCATGTAGTCGAAGCTGCCACCCACAGCCAGCGTGGCTGACGTGAGCACCGCGCACTCCAGCTTGTCGAAGAGGCATGTCTTCAGGATCGGCGCCACGTCGATCGGTGTGGCCTGCAGAAAAACATTCTGCCGGTCACGGCCTCCACGCCGGCGCTCAATCCAGAACACCGTGTTCCTGTCTTCCGATTCCATCAGGAAGGCGAGCTGCACCTGCAGCTCCTGGGCGCGGCGGGCAAAGTTGAAGACTTCCTCCGGCTTCGACGGCATGTTCTCCAGCTCGGAGCCAAGCCGGGCAAGCGACTGTTGCAGTCCGAGAAATTCGTCGCCGTTTTCTTCCATGAACTCGCGCCGGTTTTCAAAGCTGAAGCGGCCCTCACCCGGCGGCAATAACGCAAAGAAAAACGGCGCTCGCTCCCGAACACTCTTCAGCGCGCCCGATATCGATGCCGACATCATATGGTTGCGCTGCAGCGAGATTTCCACGTCGCGGCACAATTCCTCAAAGCGCGCGTTACTGACGGAAACTCCAAAGTAGCTTCCAGCAACGTCTTCCAGTTCGTGAGCTTCGTCGAAAATCACGCTGCCGACTTCCGGCAGGATTCCGGCATCGGGCGCATACTCGGCCAGCTGCTTGATGGAAAGGTCGGCGAAGAACAGATGATGGTTGACGATGATGATGTCGCTCTCCATCGCCCGGCGGTGCATCTCGGTGATGAAGCATTGGTCCCAGGCGCTGCATTTCTGTCCCAGACATGTGTCGGAACGGGCGTCGAGCTTGTGCCAGAGAGCGCTGGCTTCAGGAAGTGATGCCAGTTCGGCCTTGTCTCCTGACTGCGTGACCTTTTCCCACGCCGCGATGGCGCGGTAGTGCTCGATCTCCTCCAGGCCGCTCAGCACTGGTTGATCGGTAAGGTCATAAAGCTTTTTGCGGCACAAATAGTTGTTGCGCCCCTTCATGTAGCACACGTTGAGCTTGCCTTCGCCGTTGGGAAAAAGCGCCTGCTCGAGAAAAGGGATATCCTTATGGAAGAGCTGTTCTTGCAGATTCTTGGTTCCGGTCGAAATGATGACTCTCTTGCCGGAGCGAATGACGGGCACCAGGTAGGCCAGTGTCTTGCCCGTGCCCGTGCCGGCTTCAACGATCAAGTGACGCTTTTCTTCCAGCGCCTGCTCGACAGCCTGCGCCATTTGCAGCTGTCCGCGACGAAATTCGTAGGCGGGATGAGTGCGCGAGAGCACTCCGCCGGGCGCGAAGAACTGGTAGAGGGAGATGTCCCGCTTCCTGGTGTCGGGAACGGGCTGAGAGGCGGGAGGCACAGCCTAACTATAATAAGCCCACGTGGGTAAGCCCGGTGTGGGTCAATAAGCCCGTGTGTGGGTCGGACGCTCCTGTCCGACGCCTGTGAATTTGATTTCAGGTTGTCAGAGGAAAAAGAGCAAAGGCAAAAGCAAAATCGGCAGACAAGAGTGTCTGCCCCACACGGTTCTGAGATTATTATGGCTCAGCCAATTCTAAATTCGCCGTCGGTTACCGCCGGCATTCCCACCGTCGCCATCGTCGGTCGCCCCAACGTCGGCAAATCCACCCTGTTCAACCGCCTGGTGGGTTCGCGGCGCGCCATCGTCGGAGACGAACCTGGCATCACCCGCGACCGTTTGTACGGCGAGGCCGAGTGGCGGGGACGCCGCCTGCGCATCGTCGACACCGGCGGCATTCTTCCGGAGGATAGAGAGTTCATCCCGACCGAAATCTTTCGCCAGGCCAGGGTGGCGCTCAAAGAAGCAGACGCCGTCATCATGGTGGTGGACGGACGCACCGAGATGGCATCTCCTGACATTGACCTCGCGCGTCAGTTGATCCGCACTGGCAAGCCGGTGTTCCTTGCGGTCAATAAGGTCGACACCGACAAGCAGCAAAGTCTCAGCGATGACTTTCATCGCCTCGGAATTCGCAAGCTGTTTCCTGTCTCAGCGGAAAACGCCCGCGGTCTCGATGACCTGCTGGATGGCATTCTCGAGATCCTCCCGATGACAAATCAGATAACCACGAACGACGGTGAGGAAGCGGGAGACGAAACTGGAGACGAAACCGAGGAAGAAGAGCAAGCGCAGCCGGAACCCCACGAGACCAAGGTTGCGATCATCGGGCATCCCAACGTCGGCAAATCAACCCTGCTCAATCTTCTCACTGGCGCGGATCGCTCGATCGTCTCGCCGATTCCGGGCACCACCCGGGATGCAGTCGACGAGATCGTCGAGCGCAACGGCAAACGCTTTCGTTTTATCGATACCGCCGGCATTCGCCGCAAAGGCAAGACTCACCTGATGGCGGAAAAACTTTCCGTGGTGATGGCGCGCAAACATCTCGAAGCTGCCGACGTTGCGCTGCTGGTGATTGACGCGACCGAAGGCGTGAGCCAGCTCGATGCTTCCATCGCCGGATACGCTCATGAGAGCGGCCGCTCGATGATCATCATCGTCAACAAATGGGATCTGGTCATCAGCGGCAAGGAGCGCACCGGGCGTCCGACGAAATCGTCGCGCATGCAGGAAAATAAACGCCCTGCCGACCGTGCCGCTTACGAGCAGAGGCTGCGCGACGCGTTGAAATTTCTGGCCTACGCTCCCGTATTGTTCGTCTCGGCCTCAACCGGGAAGGGTACCGAGAAAATATTCCCCACGCTGGAAGAAGTCGCCATTGAGCGCCGGCGGCGCGTCGGAACCGGCGAGATGAATCGCTTTCTCAAGCACGTGGATTTCGAACGAGCTTCCGTCCCAGCCCGCCAGCAGGTAAGAATTTATTACATGACGCAGGCCGCCGTGGCTCCGCCAACTTTCGTCATCTTCACCGATCGCAAAGTGAAGCTGCACTTTGCCTACCAGCGCTTCCTTGAAAACCAGATTCGCCACGCCTTCGGATTCGTTGGTTCGCCGATCTGGATCAAGAACCGGGCGCGGGATTGATCAGGGATCTTTGGTATAGCTGGAGACAAATCCCGACCATCGGATCTCGCATCGCCAGAGAATCGTCTGGTGCGCGCCCGCTGCACGCCAGATGCTTCGCAAGCTCAGCATGACACCACGCGACGCGGGAAGGGTTTCAAGCTGAGCCACTACAGCGTTCTTCTCTCCATGAAATGTGGCTATTCACCATCGAGATCTTTCGTCAGTAATCCCACCCGGGTGATTCCGGCGTTGTGCGCTTCGGCGATAACCTGCGCCACATATTCAAAATCCAGATCGTTGTCACCCTTGACGTAAGCGAGCTTTTCCGCCCGGCTAAGAAATATCTTCGCCAGTTTCGGCTCCAGGTCATCCCAGGGCACGCTCTCCTGGTTGATTTTAAGTAGCGGTGCTTTCTGCTGCGGGCTCCAGATGATTTGAATCACGATGGTGCGTTCGTTCTGGTGGGATTGTTCCCCTTTCGCTTCTTCGGGAAGCTGGGTGTTGACCACGTATTCCTTCGACGTGACCACGATCACCATGAACACAATAATCAGCACCAGAAGAATGTCGATCAAAGGCGTGACATTCATTTCGGGCCGGGACGGACCACCGCCTGCCGTGGAGAACGCCATAAAGATTCGCTCCTCTTTGGCACGCGCGTGTCCTGAACAGATTAGACACTCCAGGTTGGTGCGGAGTTCCTCGTGAGAGAGCAGGATCGGCCACGGATCTTCACGGATCACACGGATGCAGTTCTGGTTTTTTAGATCCATGAGAATTCGTGCAAATCCGTGGCCCAGTCTTGATGTCACCCGACAGGTTCAGGCGCAGGCGGCAGCGGTGGAGGTTCCGGAGGCGGCGGTGATAATACGGGCGGCGGGGGCGTCGGACGTAACAGCGCATCCAAGCGCCGGATAACGTGAAGCGAAGAAGTGGATGGAATATGCCGGGAAGAAAACTACCGCCGGCACCGAGACCAGCGAAAGTACGTAGAGAATGGTGAAGATCGCAATACTTCCCGCCACGACCGCAAGTGTGATGGTGTAAAGGTTCCAGGTCAGGCCAGCGGCCATTCCCGCGATCACTGCGACAGCACCGAGTCCGCCGACGGGAATAAGAAAAAGCAGCATCACAATTGCGGAGACGATTCCCAGAACGACTGCAGCGCCGATCGCCATCACGATCTTCATTCCGATGTAGGCGGCGTAGCCGCCCTTCTCGGCTTTGATCTGCGGCAAAAGCCGCCGCCAGCCCTCGATGGCGCTGATCCCTTCCAGAGCCATTTGCGGCACCACGAAATCCTTGCTCATGACGTGGACCAGCAGTTGCGCGATAACGAAAATCATCACCACAAAAAACAGGGCCATGCCGCCCAGGATCAGCGGAATCAGGTGTTCCTTTGGCGCCCTGAGCCAGCCGACTACAAATGCAAAGCCCGCCGGGATTCCAATCAGAATAGTTAGTCCCGACGATCCATGAGAGCAAAAGCAGAATCTGCCAGACAAAATAACGACGTCCCGGACCCTGCCGGCGGGCCCAGCTTTCCCAGATGACGGCACTCTTTCGCCACCACGCTGTCGAAGAGAACGAACCGCATGACGCTGTTCACATAAAGAAACAAAACCATCAGCACCAGTCCCGTCACCATCAGTATGGCGATCAGCGAGGCGTAAATCGCGGGGCTGACGCCGGCGAATGCCGGCTTCAAGAAAACGCTGCGAGTGATTGGGCGGCGTGGGCATCTGAAAAGCGCCCGGGTTGCAGCCTCCGCCGCCGGAACTCATTTCACCCGCCAGCAGCCCCACCAGTCCCAGTTTGGCCCACTGGCTGGCCCGGAATGGTTGCATAAGTTGTTGCCGGGCGTGCTGGAAGGCCGGAGAAATTGCATCAATGGCGGAAATCGGCAAGACGCACCTCGGTTGACGGCGTGTCTTCACGGCAAGTTACTGCGAAGCGGCAGCCGGGTCAATGGGAAAAGAATGCAGAATGCAGATTTCAGAATGCAGGATCAAAATCTCTCGATTTACGAGTCCGAAGTACGGTTTTGCCTTCCCTTCCGCAATCTGCATTCCACATTCTGCCTTCTGTTTTCTGCATTCTGCCTTCGCCTCACTCGTATCTGAGCGCTTCCACCGGATCGAGCTTCGAGGCGCGAAGCGCCGGTACCAGTCCGCTGGCCACTCCCACGGCCAGCAACACCAGCGTGGATAGCATGACTGTTGCCATGGAAATCTGCAGATGGATGTCTGCCTTGCCGGAGTCGTCTTCAAACAACGGCCCCATCAGGGGAAGTGTGCCGACGGCAGCCGCTACCCCGTAGGAAAGCAGCACGCCCGCAGCTCCGCCCAGCAACATGATGAGCAAAGTCTCCGCCAGAAACTGCAGCTTGATTTGCCACTTCTTGGCCCCGAGTGCCCGCCGGAGGCCGATCTCCCGGATGCGCTCATCCACCGAAACCAGCATGATATTCATGACCCCCACGCCGCCAATACCCAGCGTGAGTGTGCCGACAAACGTGAGCAGCACTTGCAGTCCAATGGTCAGGCCGTCGATCACCGGACGGAACTCGTCGCGTCCGAACATCTGAAATGCTTTCTTGTCAGTGGGCGAAAACTGCTGGCGCGTGGCGATCGCAGCCAGCACCTGGGCGGAAGCTTTCTTTTCGAACTGGGGCGCAATCGGCTCGAACACCATCACCGCCGCGTACTTCGTATTCCACAAATCGCCGGCGGAGCTGTATGGAATCCAAACCGAGTCGTCGTCGCTGGAAAAATAATTACTGAGCTGGATTTTGCGCGCCATCACGCCAATCACGGTGAAGTGCACGCCACCGATCTGCACCGTTTCGCCGACTGCAGGCCGCCCGCTGAACAACTGCTCGCGCACGCGTCCACCCAGAAACACCACGCGGCGTCGTTCCATTTCGTCTCCCGAGGTAAGCCATCTCCCCTGCGCCGCAACCTCGTTGCGCATCTCGCCATATTCGGGGCACACGCCGCGAACCGCGGCGGTCCCTACCATGCGCTCGCCGTAACTGATTCCCGGACGACCTACGGTTTCCAGGCAAACGTGCTTCACCAGCGGGGCCATTTCCTTGACGATGTCGAGGTCGGCCTGCTCCAGACGAACTTTCCTGCCGGCGCGTTGTCCACCCGGCTGCTCGCTGGTCTGCTGCGGCCAGCAGACCACAACGCTCTTGCCGAAGGCGTCGAACCCGCTGACCAGAATGTGACGGAAGCTGCTGCCGTAGGCGATCAGCAAAGTAACCGTCGCGATCCCCCACACAATGCCCAGCATCGTAAGCAGGCTGCGCGTGTAGTTGCGCTTGAGGGCAATCCAGGCTTCGCGAATGATTTCAATCAGCATGGTTCGATATCACAAAACGAAACCAGTAACCGCCCAGGGCACGAAGGAGGACAAGGGACATCCCGCTCAAAACCTTCGTGTCCTTCGTGGTTCACGCTTTAACCTCCCGCTTCATACCGCAGCGCTTCAATCGGATCAATCGACGCCGCTCTCCGCGCCGGATAAAGCGCCGAGAACACCGCAATGATCCCGAGCAAAGTGCAAGCCAGCAAACCGGACTGCCAGGTCGCCAGCAATCCAGCAAAGAAATCCGGCATTGGCAACAGGTTCACCAGGAAGCAGATTCCATATGCGATCCCCATGCCAATCGCGCCGCTGATGAACGCAATCAGCAGTGCTTCGATGAAAAATTGTTTGAGGATGGTGCGCGCCGGTGCTCCCAGCGCTTTGCGCACTCCGATCTCGCGTGTCCTCTCCCGTACCGCCACCATCATGACGTTCATCACGCCGAGTCCGCCCAGAAACAGGGTCACGATGCCCACCGCGCCCAGAAAATACTTCATGCCGTCGGTCATCTGGCGAAATGCCTTGGCTTCCTGCACAGTATCCCAGATAGGGCAGGCTTCTTTGTCGTGCGGATCGAAGTTGTGCATTCGCCCCAGCACGGTCTGGATCTGATGTTTGCAAGCCTCGTGCTGGCTTACCGACCGGGGCGTGACCAGCAGTTGATCGAATGTAGTGGATGTCCCCGGCGGCTTATCCGGAAAATCGCGCCGCATGGCCGCGAAAGGGATAAATATTTTGTTGACGTCCCAGCCGTCGTAACTGGAGTCCTGCTTCTTGGTCGACATTACGCCGATGACGTCGTAGGGAAATGCATTCAGATAGACCGTCTCGCCAACCGGATTCCGACCGGGGAAAAGCTGTTTCGACGCGTCGCTTCCCAGGAACGCAACCCGGCGCGATTCTCTCTGATCGTCCCAGTTATAGAAACGGCCCAGGCCCACGTCGAGGCTGCGGATGTAGGCGAACGGTGGGTGGGAGCCAGTGACGGTGAAGGCCGCATTGTTGTAACTGCTGTGAGCGCGAACGTCGTTCTGTTCCAGCTCCGGGATCGCGTATTCGCAATCCGGCGCCTGCGCCTGCACCGCCAGAACGTCGGCATCTTCCCAGTGCACAGCGCGTCCGGCGCGCGTCCCTCCGGCCTGCAGACTGGTGCGTCCGTGGAACACGATCAGAATGTCCTTACCCAGGTTCCGGGCTTGTTCTTCCTGTCCCTTACGCAGGCCCTCGCCCGCCGCCACCATCAGGACGATGGAAACAATGCCCCAGGCGATCCCGAACATAGTCAGGAACGTTCGCAGTTTGTGCGCCCATAGGGTGCGGAGCACATCGCCAATGAGATCGCGGAGAACCATCGCAGGCTATGGACGCGGCTGCATCTCGAACGTAAGCCGCGGAAGGGGACAATACCCCTAAGTCCATATACGTCTCCGGGCACGATTTTGTTCAAGTCCAGTGTGGGGCGGACACTCTCGTCCGCCGTTTCTGCGGTTGATTCTGATTTTGGGATGTCGATTCCGTCGGAGTACAGGGTTTTAGCACCCTGGTTTTAACCGCCAAAAGGTCAAAGGCGGCGGACGGTGTCCGCCCCGCACGGGTTTCTATCGCCCACCTTTTCCAGCCACCCATCAAATTCCCGCAGCGCCAGAGCGCACTGCTGCCGGCGCCGCTCCTGCCGGTCACGAATCTTGTGGTCCAGGGGCGGCAGCAGATCGAAGGTGATATTAGCCGGCTGGAAATTCTTGGCATCGGCGTGAGTAACGTAGTGCACCAAAGAGCCGAAGGCACTGGGCCGGGGAGGAACGAGGGGCTCCATCCCGGACGCGAGCGCCGCGGCCTGAATTCCCGCCGTCAATCCCGTGGCCATCGACTCGACGTAGCCTTCGACTCCGCAAATTTGTCCGGCAAAGAAAACTGACGGATGTTCCCTCATCTGCAGCGATTCGCGCAACAGCGCCGGCGCGTTGATGTAGGTGTTCCGGTGAATTTGCCCGAAGCGCAGGAAGCGCGCGTTCTCCAGGCCGGGAATCAGGCGCAGCACCCTTGCCTGGTCTCCGAATTTCAGATGATTCTGAAATCCCACCAGGTTGTAGGAATCGGCGCGAAGATTTTCCTGCCGCAGTTGCACCGCCGCATAGGGGATGCGCCCGGTCCGCGGGTCTTTCAGTCCCACCGGTTTCATCGGCCCGAAACGCAGCGTGTCCCGCCCGCGGCGGGCGATCTCTTCGATAGGAAGGCAGCCCTCAAAATAGTTCAGCTTTTCCCAGTCGCGCTGCTCCGCCGATTCTCCGGAAACCAGGGCATCGCAAAATCGTTCGTACTCTTCTTTCGACATCGGGCAGTTGATGTAATCGGCCGAGCCCTTGTCATACCGTGCCGCCAAATACACCTTGGACATGTCGATGGAATCGGCTTCAACAATGGGACTGATGGAATCGAAGAAATACAAATGGCTGGAACCGCTCAGCCGCACGATCTCCTGCGAGAGCGCGTCGGAAGTGAGGGGCCCGGTGGCGATGATAATGATCTGGTTTTCGTCGATGCGTGTAACTTCCTCTCGCGTGATGGTGATCAGCCTTTCACTCGCGATGGCTTCCGTCACTCTGGCGGCGAAAGTCGTCCGGTCCACCGCCAGCGCATGCCCAGCGGGGACGGCGCACTCCCGCGCTATCTTCAGCAACTGCGATCCCGCCCGCCGCATTTCTTCTTTCAGCAGCCAGGGCGCGGTGTTCTCGCTGTCGGATTTCAGCGAGTTCGAACAAACCAGTTCCGCGAAATCCGCGGTCTGATGCGCCGGAGTCGAACGCGCAGGGCGCATCTCGCAAAGCTCGACCGCGACCCCTCTGCGCGCGCACTGCCACGCCGCTTCCGATCCCGCCAAACCCGCGCCGAGGATGCGGACGGCTTTGGTCATTCTGTACTCCGTGGCGCTGCCTGCGAAGGATTCTCAGCCAGGGATTCCAGAGCATCGCCATGCAGGCTCACGGTCTTCCACTCATCCAGAAACTCAGCCCCGATCTTTCGATAGAACTCGATCGCAGGCGCATTCCAGTCGAGCACCTGCCAGCGCACGCCGAAGCAATTTTCCTCCCGAGCGATGGCCGCGACCCGCGCCAGCAAGGCATTTCCAATTTTCCTTCCGCGGAACGATTCACGAACGTAGAGGTCTTCAAGAAAGATCCCGGCGCGCCCTTCGAAAGTCGAATAATAGTCGAAGAAAAACGCATACCCCGCCGCTTGACCGTCCCATTCGGCGATCAGCACTCGAAACTTTGGCCGTTCGCCGAAGCCGTCGCGCAACAGAGAAGCGTCGCTCACCGACACCGGGAGCCGTTCGAACGCAGCCAGTTCACGAATGAGAGCGTTCAACACCGACACATCGCCTGCGCTGGCCGGGCGTATTGAGAGCATCCGGAACTCCTCGAGCCCGATTTGGTCAATCCAGGCCCAAACCTCGGCCACGGATTTCACTGATTTTACAGATAGAGCGTTTCTTCGAAGATTTTCAAATCCGTGTAAATCCGTGCAAATCCGTGGCCTGCTTTTACTTCCTACAAAATCACTCTCACATCCCCCACCCGCCGTGTAACATGCTCGCGATCGAGATATTCCAGCAGCGGGATAGCGTACTTCCGGCTTACCCCCGCCAGATCCTTGAAGTGAGCGACGTCGATGTTTGCTGATTTTATTTTTTCTGACGCCACTCGCCTCCGCAAGTCCTCTAAGGCAGTGCGATGGAATACCAGATCCTCTGAAATCTTGACCAGCACTTTGTCGCGCAGCAGGAGCGTCACAATTTTCTGGGCGCGAACTCTGTCCACTTTCAATCCGGCGAGAACATCGTTCAGTGCCGGGACTTTTAACCCGGCCGAGGCGAAGGCTGTTTCAATCGTCTTCTTGGACTCGGCCTCCTCGTCTTTCATCACCACGCCTTGCCCGGGCAGCCGCACCAGATCGCCAGAAATTTCGATCTTTTGCTCGCGTACCAGTATTTCTGTAATTGCTTCGAAGGCTTCATCTCCAGCGTCTGTTCGGTCGCGCAGCTCTTCTTTGCCAATACCGCTCGCCAGCGGATTTTCTCTGTGGAAGTCTGCGACCGTGGGGACAACCTGAGATTTCAACAACTCCCACGCGGGGGCGTGCATGAACATTTCACCGATGCGAACGACCTCGCCGTTCCTGATCACGTCGGCTAACTCGGACTCTATCGCGCTCTTCGTCCAGCCAGTTTCCTCCACCAATTGCGCCAGCCAGATTCCGTCATGGTACCCGCGCCAGATGCGAATTTTCAGAATTGCTCTGCGGTCCCCTCCTGCCAGGATTTCCATGGTATCGTCCACCTGCACGCTTCTGGAGATTGGCGTTCCGTCGACCACCACGCCACCTCCGATGGTTATTAGCGGTGAGAACTGCCTGATGATGAACCGGTCACCCGGCAACAACAGCGCCGTCTCCGGCAATTTCAATCGCACAAAGGTCTCCGAGCCCGGAACGATCTCTTTCTTTGCGTTGGGTAACTCAATTTCAGCCACAGTCTCCATCGTGTTGGAGTGAAAGTGTACCTGCGTCCGGTTTTTCAGCGGGCGCTTAACGGACCCCAGCAGCCACAGCTTCGCATCCACTCTCTGGGTCGCTTTGAACGTGCCCGGAGGCGCGAGCGTCATCCCGCGCCACAGATCACCGGTGTCCGTGCCTGCAAGGTTCAGCGCGGTACGCTGACCTGCGAGGGCCTCCTCAACTGTTCGTCCATGCACCTGCACTCCGCGAACCCGCACCCGCCGGCCAGCAGGTAACACCTCCAGTTCGTCTTCCTTCCGCACCGTGCCCGAAAGCAGTGTTCCGGTTACCACCACTCCAAATCCCTTCATGGTGAATACCCGGTCGATCGGCAAGCGGGCCAGAGCGGCTGAGTCCTTGGCCGGAATTTCGGCGCCAACCCTGACGATCGCCTGCCGCAACTCTTCGAGCCCTGCCCCGGTCATCGCGCTCACCGCGACCACGGCCGAATGTGCAGAATCAAGAAATGAATCGCGCAGAAACTCTTCCACCTCCATACGCACTACATCCAGGGTTTCGCGGTCGACCAGGTCCGACTTCGTCAGAACCACGATCCCGCGGCGCACTGAAAGCAGGCGGCAGATGTCGAAATGCTCGCGGGTCTGTGGCTTGATCGACTCATCGGCGGCAATGACCAGCAAGACAAGGTCGATCCCTCCCACTCCGGCGAGCATGTTGCGAACAAAACGCTCGTGTCCGGGGACGTCGACAAACCCCAGCCGCAGCGTATCCCCGCCAGGCAGTGCCAAATCCAGATGCGCGAAACCGATATCGATCGTAATCCCGCGCCGTTTTTCTTCTTCCAGGCGATCGGCGTCAATGCCGGTGAGGGCCTTGACCAGCGCGGTTTTCCCGTGGTCGACGTGCCCCGCGGTTCCAATAATGACCGACTTCATGACGTGCCAGTATAGTTTGGCAATTCCTCCTGCGATAGCAACTGAGAACTGAGAACTAACAGCTGGCAACTGTTGTCCCAGGGAGGTTCTCCATATGCGACAATAGAAGTTCCCCTATGACTTCTCCTGCGCCCGTGGCCCTGACTCCGCAACTCATCCGGGAGCACGGCCTCACGCCCGATGAATTCGAAAAAATAAAGCAACTGCTCGGCGGACGCGAGCCAACGCTGACCGAACTTGGCATCTTCAGCGTGATGTGGAGCGAGCATTGTTCCTACAAATCTTCACGCGTTCACTTGAAGCGCTTGCCCACACGCAGCCGCCGCGTCGTCCAGGGTCCCGGCGAAAACGCCGGCATCGTCGACATCGGCGATGGCTGGGCCTGTGCCTTCAAGATAGAGTCGCACAACCATCCGTCTTTTATTGAGCCCTTTCAGGGCGCCGCAACAGGCGTCGGCGGAATCCTGCGCGATATTTTCACCATGGGCGCAAGGCCGGTGGCAGTGATGGACTCTCTGCGCTTCGGCCCTATCGAGGCTGGCCCGAATGTGGGGCGAGCGCCCTCGCCCGCCAAAGCCGCCGCCACCGGGAACGCCGACGAGCAAGAGATTCACAAAAACCACTCTGTCCTCGAAGGCGTAGTCAGCGGAATCGCTTCCTACGGCAACTGCTTTGGCGTCCCCAACCTTGGCGGCGAAACCAAGTTCGAGCCCTGCTACTCCGGCAATCCCCTGGTCAACGCCTTCGCTCTGGGACTGGTCCGGCGAGACAAAATTTTTTATGCCAAGGCCTCAGGCCAGGGCAATCCCGTCATCTACGTGGGCTCGAAAACCGGCCGCGACGGCATCCACGGCGCCACCATGGCCAGTGAGGAATTCAGCGAGGCCTCCGAAGCCAAGCGGCCTAACGTGCAGGTGGGCGATCCTTTTCTGGAAAAGCTGTTGCTCGAAGCCTGTCTTGAAGCCATGCAGACTGGCGCCATTGTCGGCATACAGGATATGGGTGCCGCCGGGCTTACCTGCTCCACCTGCGAGATGGGCGCTCGTGGCAGCGTTGGTACCGAAATTGAACTCGATCTCGTCCCTCAGCGTGAAACCGGCATGACTCCCTACGAAATCATGCTGAGCGAGTCGCAGGAGCGCATGCTGCTGGTCGCCCAGAAAGGCCGTGAGCAGGAAGTCTTTCGCGTCTTCGAAAAGTGGGGACTGGACGCTGTGGAAGTCGGCCGGGTTACCAGCGACGGCAAAATGCGTGTGCTGCATCACGGCGAAGTTGTTGCTGAAATTCCAAACCAGGCGCTCACCGACGATGCGCCGGTTTACAAACGTCCGCTGGAGCGTTGGGAGCCGCCGGTGGCGCGCGAAATGCCGGAGCACATCCGGCTTGCCGGGCCTTTGGACCTGACGTCCAACCTCAAGCGCCTGCTCTCTGGTTCCAACATCTGCGGCAAGCGCTGGATCTGGCAGCAGTACGACTCCATGGTGCTGACCAACACCGTCGAAGGTCCCGGCGCAGGCGACGCCGGAGTGATCCGCATAAAAGGTTCACGCCGGGGGATTGTCATGGCGCTCGACGGCAACGGACGCTGGTGCTATCTCGATCCACGGCTCGGCGCCATGCATGCCGTCGCAGAAGCCGCTCGCAACGTGGCTTGCGCCGGCGCCACTCCCATCGGCGGCACCAACTGCCTCAACTTCGGCAATCCCGAGAAGCCTCACATCATGTGGCAGTTCTCGCAGGTGATTGACGGCGTCACCAAAGCCTGCGAAGAACTGGAAATCCCCATCACCGGAGGCAACGTCAGCTTTTACAACGAGACTCTGGGCGAGGGTATTTATCCCACGCCGGTGCTGGGCGTCGTTGGCCTTCTGGAAGATGTGCACAAAGCGGTGCGTCCGGATTTCCGCGAATCGGGAAAGGCGGTTGTGTTGTTGCGGGCTACCGAACCGGGCGATGCCACCGATGCAGAGTCTGAATTTGGATCTTCAGAATATGCCAAGGAAATCCTCGGCGCGGTCTGGGGCTACCCGCCTCAGCTGGATCTGGAAAAAGAGGCTGCGCTGCAAAAAGCGCTGGCGGAAATGGCCCAAATCGAAATTTTGAGTTCGGCACACGACTGCTCCGATGGTGGAATTGCGGTTGCGCTCGCCGAATCGGGATTCGCTAAGGGCATTGGAATGAGTGTTGACATACCGTCGCACGGGCTGCCGCCGGAGTTCGTGCTCTTCGGCGAGGACGCTGGCCGGGTAGTCGTCTCCTGCGACCGCGAGAAGATCGGCGCCATCAAAGAACTAGCGTTAAAATACGGCATCGCAGCAGAGGCGATCGGGGAAACGGCGCCCGAGAAACTGGAGATCAGGCTCGATGGCTGCGTGGTGGTGTCGGCACCGATTTCCGAATTACGTGAAACCTTCGAAGGCGCGCTGGAGAAGTCGCTGCGAACAGAGCCGGACGCTGTAGCGGCGGATTAAGAAGGCTGCCGAGTTCGCTCGGCTGGGCAGGTGAGACAGCTGCCCCTGCGATGGACTGTGGTAGCTGAGAGCTGAAAGCTGAGGGCTGATAGCTAAATGGCTTTCGACAAATTTCACGACGAGTGCGGAGTCGTAGCAATCTACGCTCACCCCGAAGCGGAGAAGCTTGCCTACCTCGGCTTGCATGCGCTGCAACATCGTGGCCAGGAATCGGCGGGCATCGTCACTTCCAACAGCCTGACGCTCCGCTCCCACCGCGCGATGGGATTGGTCGCCGACATCTTTACCGAGGACGTTCTTTCCCAGGTGCACGGCTCGCTCGCCATCGGGCACACGCGTTATTCAACTTCCGGCGACTCGGCGCTCTTCAACGCTCAGCCCATCATGGTGCAATCGAACAAGGGCATGATTGCACTGGCCCACAACGGCAACCTGGTGAACGCGCAGGAAATCCGGCACCGGCTGGAGGCCCATGGCTCGATCTTCCAGACCAATAGCGACACCGAAGTCATCGTTCACCTGATCGCGCTCTCCAAAGAACAAACGTTGCCAGACGCGATGGCCGATGCCTTGCGCCGAGTCGAGGGGGCATTCTCGCTGGTCATGCTCAGTTCTGATCGGGTTTTCGCCGCGCGGGATCCACGCGGCTTCCGTCCGCTGGCAATGGGAAGGATTCCCCGTCTCGAAGGCCAGAAACAAGACACGATCGTATTCGCCTCCGAAACTTGTGCCTTTGACCTGGTCGGCGCCACCTACGAGCGGGAGGTCAAGCCCGGCGAGTTGGTGATCGTCGGCCCCGAAGGCATTACCTCGCGCTTCTACGCGCCGGTGGCTGCGCAGTCGAGTTGCATTTTTGAACACGTATATTTCTCGCGGCCTGACAGCATGGTCTTCGGACGTCCGGTACAGGCAAGCCGGGAGGGACTAGGAAGGCAACTGGCGCGGGAAGCCCCCGTCGAAGCCGATGTGGTTGTTCCGGTACCCGATTCCGGCGTCACCGCGGCCGTAGGCTACGCGGCCGAGAGCGGCATTCCGTTTCGCTTCGGGCTAATCCGCAATCACTACGTTGGCCGTACGTTTATCGAGCCACGGCAAAGCGTTCGCGACTTCGGAGTGAAGTTAAAACTGAATCCGGTGCGCACCTTGCTCGAAGGAAAGCGCGTGGTGCTGATCGATGACTCCATCGTCCGTGGCACCACCAGCCGCAAGATCGTGCGCATGATCCGCAACGCGGGCGCGAAAGAAGTACACATGCGCGTCTCCTGCCCGCCCACGGTTTCGCCCTGCTTTTACGGCGTGGACACTCCGTCGAAGAAAGAATTGATCGCCGCCAACAAATCGGTCGACGAAATCCGCGAATTCATCGGCGCCGATTCGCTCTCCTACCTCTCCCTCGATGGAATGAAAAAAGCCTGCGCCGACGGCGAAAAGACCACCTACTGCACCGCCTGCTACACCGGCGTCTACCCCACCAAATGGGTCGACGTCGAAGAAATCCAGCCCGCCGTAGTCACCGATCCCTAAGTCATCCAGATTTCTTATAGATATTGTCATCCCGACCGAAGTGAAGCGAACGCAGTGGAGGCACCTGTTGTTCTCGAAAAGCGGCACGAACCGGCACGCCGTCCCAGACGACGGTCCTACGCCGTTCGTGCGGCAATCACGCGCGTAATCCCCTGCAGGTCTTTCGTCACCTGCACACCCTTCCACCCCGACAGCAGGCGACGCACCTCATCCGCAATCGTGCCGCTAACCTCCAGTGCCAGCCAGCCACCGGGACTTAACGCGTCGCGAGCCTCCGGGGTCAGCCGTGAAATCACTTCCAGCCCAGTAGGTCCGGCAAACACCGCCTGTCGCGGCTCGAACTTGCGTACTTCCAGCTGGACCTCATCTTCTTCCGATTCCCCAACGTAAGGCGGATTAGAAACTACGAAATCAAACATCCCCCTTCCGAAACCCCGCAGCAAATCGGTCTCATGGAACTGAACCCGGCCGTCCAGTTGAAGGCGGGCGGCGTTGGCGCGCGCGATCTCGAGCGCAGCGGAAGAAATATCGGTCGCATGGATTTCCGCTTCCGGCAATTCCTTAGCCAGAGCCAGTGCGATACAACCTGAGCCGGTGCCGACGTCAACCACGCGCACCGTTTCTGTGGGGCGGGCGCCCTCGCCCGCCGCCTTTAGCTGCAGCACCGTCTCAATCAAATGCTCTGTCTCAGGCCGCGGAATAAGCACCGCAGGCGTCACAATGAAATCCATGCCCCAGAATTCCTGGTGCCCGGTAATGTACTGCGCCGGCACGCCGCGCATCCGTTCGGCCAGAACTTCGTCGTAGCGAAGACCTTCGGCTGCACTCAGCTCGCGTTCCGGATGAGCGTAAAAATATGCGCGATCGCATGCCAGGGTGAACATGAGCAGCAGTTCGGCGTTCATTCGCGGCGAAGGAACGTTGGCGGCGGACAGGCGGCTTACCGCCGTGGCAAGGGCATCGCGGATCGGGGGCACGACCCTATTTCAACACAGAGCCCGGATGAAAGATGGAACAAGACCCGGGTGGAATTAGCAGGCCCGGACGGGAGAACAGCCGCAACGAAGTGCGGACTGTGATTCAGTCGGCTGCGGCTTCAATCATTTGCGGATTGCGTCGGACAATCTCCGCGTTCAGCAGCCCCGCAAACGCGACCCATGCAGCGTAAGGGATCAACGCCTGCGAGGCGGCGCGGTCCACGTCGCGTGCGGCGGCAATGTAGCCCAGGATAAAAGCCTCCAGCATCAGCAAATCGGCAAGTGCCAGGTCGGGGCGGTGTCTGCCAAAAAACAGCTTCGACCACTTTGCATTGGTGGAAAGCTGCGAGAACCACAAGCGCAGGGCCAGCGAACGGTTTATCGAACGCGGAGCGCTCCATACCCGCCATCCCGACCACGCCATCATCGCGTAAAGCGAGGTCCACACAATCGGAAATGCAGCGTCCGGCGGAGTGAAGCCCGGCTTATCGAGATCGCGATACCATTCGCGCGAAGCTTTCCTGGCCGGACTATAGCGCGAACCGTACCATGCGGCTCCGGCCGTGGCCAGGCCGAATCCGGCGAGAGCTAACAGTGATCTGGGTCTCCGTTGAGAAGCATCTCGCTGTGCGCGGCGCATTGAAGATGAAGACGACGAAGACATAAATCGATCACTCCTGGCGTAGCCGTATAAGTTGTCAATTTCGGGGTCGAGGTTGCCTGCCCGGGTGCCGGGGGGACCGCTACTTATACGTTACTGGTAGCTTCAGCCTTGAGTTTTTCCGATTGGTAGTGCGTGACCAGTCCGTCGATCAGGGGCTGTAGCTTGCCATCCATGACCTGCTCGAGCTGGTGCAGGGTCAGTCCGATGCGGTGGTCGGTCACTCGGTTTTGCGGGAAGTTATAAGTCCGTATCTTTTCGCTGCGATCGCCCGATCCGACCATCGCTTTGCGTTCTTTGGCCAGCGCGTCCTGCTGCTTCTGCATCTCCACTTCATAAAGACGCGACCGCAAGACCCGCATGGCTTTCTCGCGATTCTTGATCTGCGACTTCTCATCCTGGCAGCTCACCACCGTGTTGGTCGGAATGTGGGTGATGCGTACCGCGGAGTAAGTCGTGTTCACCGACTGCCCTCCCGGACCGGAGGAGCAGAATGTATCGATGCGTAAATCCTTGGCCTCGATCTTGACGTCCACGTCCTCGGCTTCAGGCAGAACCGCCACCGTCACCGCGGAAGTGTGTACCCGGCCCTGCTGCTCAGTGGCCGGCACCCGTTGAACCCGGTGAACGCCGCTTTCATATTTCATTCGCGAGTAAACCCGCTGGCCTTCAATGATGGCAATCACTTCCTTCAGGCCTCCGACGGCAGAATCGGAAGTCGAGAGCACTTCGACCTTCCATCCCTGCGTTTCCGCGTAGCGGGTATACATCCTGAACATCTCCGCGGCGAAGAGGGTGGCTTCGTCGCCGCCGGTCCCGGCGCGGATTTCCAGGATGACGTCCTTCTCGTCATTCGGATCCTTCGGCAACAGCAGAACCTTGAGTTCTTCTTCCACGCCACCGACGCGAGCTTCCAGTTTGTCCAGCTCTTCCTGCGCATAAGCTCGCATGTCGAGATCCTTTTCATCGGCCAGCACAGCCCGGCTCTCGGCAATGCCCCGCTTCAGGTCCTTGAATTCCCGGTACTTTTCGACGATCAGAGAGATTTCGCTGTGCGCCTTGGCCGTCTTCTGATACTTGGCCGAGTCGTTCATGATCTCAGGCGACGCGAGCGTCTGCGTCAATTCGTCATAGCGCGCTTCGATTTGGTCAAGTCGTTCAAACATGAGATCGGTCGTTGGTCCTTGGCCTTTTGTCGTTGGCCAAACTCTATCCGTTTACAACCTCATCAGGCGTCATCGCGGGAAGATTGTAGAGACGTAGCTTGCTACGTCTTGCCGGCTGCGTCCAGTTGCTTCATCCCAGTCCCAGCATCCCGGTTCGTGACGGGAGACGTAGCAAGCTACGTCTCTATGCTCGAATCATCTTAGGTGATAGGGGAAGAGAACTGTTCGCGGCGGGGCCGCTAGGCTATGACTAACTCGCCGCCGTGTTGCTTTTCCAGTTCCATTGCGCGGTCCAGCGCGACAATGGCGCACTCGGCCTGATCGTCTGACGGAGGTTGCGTCGTGATCCGCTGCAGCCAGAGGCCGGGCGCGGTCATGAGCGCAAACAGCGATCCACGATGCTTCGCAGCGAAACGGATAATCTCATATGACAGGCCAGCGATGACCGGCAGCAGGGCGATGCGCATAACGAACTTTGCCCAGAAAGTGGTTACCGGGAACACGGCGGACACCAGGATGTACACCATGATTGAGATCAGCATCACCGTCATCAGGAAACTCGTGCCGCAACGCGGATGGTAGGTCGAATATTTCTGCACCGCCGCGGTGTCAAGCGGATCGCCATTCTCGAAGGCATAAACCGTCTTGTGCTCTGCCCCGTGATATTCGTATACCCGATGAATGTCCCGCATCAGCGAAACTGCCCAGATGAATAAGAGGAATAGCGCGATGCGGATAACCCCGTCCACCAGGTTGAAAATGATCTGCTCGCCAAAAACCGGGTTGACCCGCTTCAGCTCCGTGGCCGCGAGCAAAGGCAAAAATTTGTACATGAAAATGAAAAAGCCAACCGAGATGACGATATTGACCGCCGCCATCCACCCGCTGATCTCGAGCTTTTTCTTTTCGGGAACCTCGGGTTGCAGTTCGTCAAGGGCCACGTTGGCGGAAAACTTCAATGCCCGAAATCCCAGGGTCATGGCATGACCAAGTGTGACCACGCCGCGAATCACCGGCCAGGCCATCCACTTGCGTTTTTCGGAAAGCCGCTCCAGCGGTTCGCTGTGCGTCGATACTTCACCGGAAGGTTTCCGGCAGGCGATGGCCCACGCGTGCGGAGAGCGCATCATAACGCCCTCAAGCACGGCCTGGCCGCCGACCAGCGTTTCCTCGCCGCCCTCAAGCGCAGGCAAAAGCTGCACGGCCACAAGGAAATGCCACCATGTCTTAAGAAACCGCATGCCTGTTAGATGCCCTTCCATAACCCAAGGCTCAATCCATAACGATACCACAGCCCCATTCGTTTAGGATGGCATAGGAAACATGCTAAGTGACTAAAGAGACTAGGGTTGGACCAGGGGGGTCGGACACTCTTGTCCGCCGCTTTTGACGTTGAACTCCCAGCCGGCAGAGCTCCGCCAGAAACGATGACAGAGTCTGCGGAGGCAGGTTCTGAGTCTTGCGTCTGCGCAGGCAAAAAGCGGCAGACAACAGTGTCCGCGCCACACAGGACGTTTTGCATGATTAAGCTGGCCGAAGCCTGCGAGCGCATTGCAGGCACCACTAAGAAACTCGAAAAGACCGCGATCGTCGCCGAATACCTGAAGTTGCGGACGATGGAGGAGGCGTCCGTCTCCGCGATCTTTCTTTCCGGCCGGCCATTCCCTGTTTGGGAAGAGGCCACTCTGCAAGTCGGCGGACGAGTCCTGTGGCGGATCGTCGCCGAACTCTCCGGCAAGGGCGAAGCCGAACTCACCGCAGCCTACCGCCGGCACGGAGATCTGGGCGCAGTGGCCGAAGCGGTACTACCAGCCCCAGACAACACCACAAGCCGCGTGGGGACGGGTTCCCCCGCCCGTCCGGGCCGGGCAAAGCCCGGCAGCGCCCGCCTGACTGTTCTGGAAGTCGCGGTCACCTTCCGCGAAATCTCAAAAGCCCGCGGCCCAGCCGCCAAATCCGCCCTGACACAAGACCTTCTCTCGCAAGCCACACCCCTCGAAGCCAAGTACATCATCAAGATCATGACCGGCGACCTGCGAATCGGACTCAAAGAGAGTCTGGTCGAGGAAGCAATCGCCAAGGCCTGCGGCGGGACGCTCAGAGACGTGCAGCGGGCCAATATGCTGCTTGGTGACGTCGGTGAAACTCTGCAGCTCGCCGCAACCGGCAAGCTGGCCGAGGCGAGGATGCGCCTGTTCCATCCCCTGGGCTTCATGCTGGCCAGCCCGGCGGAATCGGCGGAGCAGGCGCTCAGCTATTTCCAGAATGCTCTGGTGGAAGACAAGTACGACGGCATTCGCGCCCAGGCCCACTGCTCCGGCGGCGAAGTACGAATCTTCTCGCGCACCCGCGACGACATTACAGAATCGTTTCCAGAACTCCCCGAAGCGCTGGCCGGATTACCGCAAGACGCAATTCTCGACGGTGAAATCGTAGCCTGGAGCTATGACGCCACCGGCAACGTAGCGACGCCGGCGTCCCGCCGGCTGTCCGGTGGACGTCCCGCCCACCGAGCCGAAAGCACAACGGACGTCTCCGCCCCCGGCCAAGCTCTCCCCTTCAGTACCCTCCAACAGCGCTTAGGACGCAAGCAACCCAGCGGAAAGCTGATCCAGCAAGTACCCGTGGCTTATCTGGTCTTCGATGTGCTTTATGCGGGTGGCGAGTTGCTGTTGGAGCGCCCTCTGCTCGAGCGCGCGAGCATTCTCGACGCAGTGTTAGCCGCGCCGAGAAATCCCGAGGGTCTTCGACGAAGCGGCCCAGGTCGAAGCGGCTCAGGAAGTCTGCCAAGTCTTGAATTCGGCGATGACATCAGCACTCCAACTCAGGTGATCCGGGCCGCGGTATTCCAGGCCTCTGCACCTCCGGAACTGGACCAGCTTTTCGATGCCTCGCAAGCCAGAGGCAACGAAGGCTTGATGATCAAGGACCCGGAGTCGCCCTACACCCCCGGCCGGCGGGGGAAATCATGGCTCAAGCTCAAGCGCGAACTGGCGACGCTGGACGTGGTAGTCACGGCGGTCGAGTACGGCCACGGCAAACGTATCGGAGTCCTCAGCGACTACACGTTCGCCGTACTCGATGGAGAAAAGCTGGTGAACATCGGCAAAGCCTACTCAGGTCTGACGGATGTCGAAATCGCCGAGATGACCAGGTGGTTTCTCGAACACAAGATTGAAGATCAGGGTTTCCGGCTGATCGTGGAGCCAAAGATCGTACTGGAAGTAGCCTTTAACAACATGATGCGCTCTGACCGTCACGAGAGCGGCTATGCGCTCCGGTTCCCCAGGATCGTGAGATTGCGGCCGGACAAGCTCCCGGAAGAGGCGGACACGATTGAGAGGGCAAAGGAGGTCTACGAAAAGCAATCTGGACGTTGAGCAGAGGCCTGACTTACGTTGTAAGAGAGACGGAGCGAGTGCAACATCGACATGATCCCGCTCAAGACAGAACGCAAGGCACGCTGGAGGAGTACGCAAAACGACAGGGCCAGGATCCGCCGGCGGCCCTGGATGACGCCTTGGCAGCTTATTTGGAGTGGGAAGGCCAGGACTTCGCGGAGGCCGCTGAGGGAATTCGTCTAGGCCACGAAGATATGAGCGACGGCAAAACCCGGCCCGCCGGAGAGTTTCTCGCGGACCTGCGCCGGAAGCATGACATTCCACGCAGAGACGACGGCGGAGGCAGAGTGGGATGCACACGCGATCCTGGAGTGGTTGTTGTCGCAGCACGCTGGGAATGCCGGTCTTCAGTGATTTGCGGCGTTCGGGGACTCGATTGGATCTCCCGCCCAGTTTCCTGAGCGCTGCTCACTGGCTCCGGAGAGCGGCCGTTTTCCCTTTGAAGTGCGTCAGCTGCTCTACGGAAACGCGCCCCACATCCATCGAATCCTATTCACAATCAGTCGCAACACGGTGTATGTGCTGCATATCCCCCACGCTCGCAGGCAGCCTGTAAAGCACTGAGTCGATCGCCACGATTCAGGTACGGCGGCGGGCTGAGGGCGAACAGATGAACCAATCTCAGTGATGATGACGTCCATCTTCCGCCACCGGAATCACGCACCCATGCGCCACTTCGCAGTCCACGTTTTCGAACTGGATGGTGGTGTGGTTGATGTGAAAATCATGCCGCAGCCGTTCCTTCACATCGCGCAGAATGCGCTCGCTGACCGACGGCGGGATGTCGGCGATGGATATGTGGCAGGAAAGTGCGCGCGTTTCCGATCCGATGTTCCACACATGCAGGTCGTGGACGTCGTTCACTCCCTCGATCTGCCGCATCGCGGCTTCGACTTGCTCAAGTTTCATCCCTCGTGGTGTGCCCTCAAGCAGGATGTTGAGCGTCTCGCGCACTATGCCGAACCCGGACCACAGGATGAGCACACCGATGACGATGGAGAGCGCCGGGTCGATCCAGTACTTGCCCGTAGCCATGATGGCCCAGCCGCCGAGGATGACTGCGCCGGTCGAAAGCGTGTCCCCGATTTCGTGAAGCAGCGCGCTGCGGATGTTGACGTCCTGCCCGGCGCGATAAAGCAGCAGCGCGATCACTCCGTTCATCACCACGCCGGCAGCGGCCACCCAGATCATCACGCCGGCGTGAACCTGCTCCGGGTTCTCCAGGCGGCGGAACGCTTCGTAGAAAATAAAACCGGAGACGGCCACCAATGAGACGGCGTTCACCAGAGCAGCCAGCACGCCGGCCCTGTGGTAGCCGTAAGTCTTGGTGGAACTGGGTGGGCGGGACTGCAGGAAGACAGCGGTCAGCGACAGCAGCAGCGCAAAGAAATCCGAGAGATTGTGTCCGGCTTCCGAGAGTAGAGCCAGCGAGTGGGCTCGAATGCCGGCGACCACCAGCAGCACGATGTAAGCCGCGGTTACCGCCAGCGAAACGCGCAGGACACGCGAGGTTCTCTCCCCGCCACCGTGGCTGGCGTGTACGTGCATAGATCCAGTTTAAGACGACAGTGAGCAGGCTTCAAGGCAGGGCTCCTGCCCGCCCGATCAGAAGCTGCCGTTTCCGTTGCCGTTGCGGATCTTGAACCACTCGTATTGCAGGCTGTACTTGCTGATTCCACTGCGAATCTTCATGAATGACTGCTGGATGCGGCCAGCCAGCATGCCATTGTCCCGCATCACGAACTGGTCGTGACGGTTGCCGCGAATCTCGGTCTGGCGTCGTTCCTGGCACTGCTTGTAAGAAACACCCTGCTGGCACAATTCGTAGCTGTGGTAGGAAGTTGATTCGCGCTGGTCGCGGATCTGATTATTTTCCCGCACCGCCACCGCCAGCAGTTCGTCGTACTCGGCGTACCACGTCCTTACGGCTTGTTCGGTTTCGTGCTCGTTATGTTTGGCCTTAAAGGCGGCAATGGCCGCAATGATTTCGTCGGAGTTGTCCGTGTCTTCAAGGTTCAGGCGAGGCAGTGGGTTTTTCTTGACCTCCATGTCATCGTCGGTGAATGCCTTCTGGGCGTGCGCTGTCTTGTTTTTCTGTGTTTCCTTGGCTATGTCAGCCAGCGACTGGCCCTGGTTCGAGGAGTCTCTTACGGGGCATGGGCAGTTCTGCTGTGAGTAGCTAGGAGAAGAAGATAGAGCCATTACTCCGGCGAGCAATATGGAACTGAAGAATGCGTTTTGAGCAGACACTAGCTCACCTCTGGAGCACACATCCGCCGGATGGTAGCACCGCCTTAGCGGATCGCAAGTTACCAGAGTTTGCCGCCGGCCAAAGTGGTATCGATGCACTACAATGCTCAGTCGCGCGAGGCCCTGTATTCCGCGTGGACACCTGGCGTAGAGACGTAGCAAGCTACGTCTCCACGACCGGTGTCGGCATTGCATGAGCATTCGAGAACACAACTTCTGGCTGACCACGGCGACGATGCCGGAAATCGCTGCGTGCCCGCTGCCCGAAATGGTCGATGTGGCGGTTATCGGTGCCGGGTTCACGGGTTTGTCGGCGGCGCGAACCCTTGCCAGGCGCGGCGCGACCGTCGCCGTGCTGGAAGCTGAAACTGTTGGCTGGGGCGCCAGTTCCCGCAACGGGGGCATGGTTCTGACCGGGCTCAAGCTGGGCGTCAACAAATTGATTTCGATGTACGGCCGCGAGCGTACCCAGCGCATGTACGCTGCGTCCCTGGCGTCGATGGACTGTGTCGAGCAAATCGTCGGCGAGGAAAATATTGCCTGCAGCTTTTCCCGCAGCGGGCATCTTGAAGTGGCCTGCAAGCAGAAGCATTTCGACGATTACGCCCGCCAGGTGGAAGTCATCGCGCGTGAATTCAATCACAACCTGCGCATTGTGCCGCGCGCAGAATTGCAATCAGAAATTGGGTCGTCGATCTATTACGGCGGCATGGTGGATGAAATCAGCGCCGGCCTGAATCCGGCGCAGTACGTGGCCGGGCTGGCGGGCGCGGCGGCAAGAGCAGGCGCCGCGATCTTTGAGCAAACAAGAGTAGTGAAGATCGAGCGCGAAACGTTTCAAGGTGCTCCGGGATGGAAAGTAACGACTACGAGTGGCGCCATCAGGGCGCGCGAGGTGTTCGTCGGCACCAGCGGCTACACCGGAGCTGCGACTCCGGGGCTGCGCAGGAAAATTATTCCCATCGGCTCCTACATCATCACGACGGAAGTATTGCCGGAAGCATTGGCGCGCGAGTTGAGCCCGCGCAACCGCATGATTTACGACTCGAAAAATTATCTCTACTACTACCGGCTCACGCCTGACAATCGCATGCTCTTTGGCGGGCGCGCGGCCTTCTTCCCTGAGACTGAGGATTCGATCCGCAAGAGCGCGGAGATACTGCGCCTGGGAATGATCGACGTCTATCCCCAACTTCGCGACGTGAAAGTCGAATATGTGTGGGGAGGCACGCTGGACTTTGCTTTCGACATCATGCCGCATGCCGGGCAGATGGACGGCATCTACTACGCAGTGGGATACGCGGGGCACGGTGTCGCCATGGCGACCTGGCAGGGACAAAAGATGGCAGAGCTCATCGCCGGCGATAAACCGGAGAATCCGTTCGTGGATATTCCATTCCCGGGCGCTCCGCTGGGGCTGTACGGCGGGAATCCGTGGTTCCTCCCATTTGCCGGGGCCTGGTACAAATTTCTGGATTGGGTAAGCTGAGGGTAATCCGCGAAATGTTTCAGTGGAACAATCTGATATAGAGAAATGTACGTACTGAAATGTATGAAGATGCTTGCTTTGTTTGGGATAGCCGGATCGGTCATTTCAGGTGTACGCACCCACCCTTTCGCACAGAACGCGAAAGGATAGGGCACCCTCGAGGTCTTTACTGAGCGAGGATTCTCAGCTCGAAGGGCGCTGGCGTAGTCCGGCTACATCTTCTGCAGCGTGGGGGGAAGCACTGATGCCAGCGAATATGAGCCTGGGCCGGTTAACAGAAACGCTGTAGCCAGGAGTAATTGTGTGAGCGCGTATTCCGCGCCGCCGTTAGCGATGTCGAAGCCGTGCGGGAGATGAACCAGGAAAATGGCACCTAACATGACCGCCATAATGCAGGCCGCCCCGAGGCGGAACAGAATGCCTGTCAGGAAGGCCAGCCCGCCTGCGATCTGGGCCAATCCCACCAGGTAAGCAAGAATGACCGGCCAATGGTGCCCGGCGGCGAACCTCTCAGGGCCGGGACTTCCAAATGCCCCAAACAGAATGGCGCTTCCGTGATAAAGAAATGCCATGGCGCTGGAGATTCGAAGGATGAGCAGCGCCGAGTTGATCTGCACCGGCCGGGGGGAGTTCGCCGGAGAGGCTGAATCCATTTCAATCGTCCTTTCATCCGCTCGCTAATGCTGGCGATGTATGCGTGCTCTATTTGACGGTGGTTGTTCGCTACCCGTTGCAAAAGAGCGCGGTTGGACAGCTGAGCGCAGCCGTCCCCATGTGGCCCTTGCGGATTGCGTCCCTGCGGTAGATCAAACGCGACGCATGCCGCCTCGCCGCACCGCGAAATACACCAACGGTCCGACCGCCAGCGCTACTGGCCCCCAGATCAGGCCGTAGCGGTCGCTGCCCATGAGAGCCACCGCGCTCATGATGATGACGGCGACCACGCAATAAAACAGTCCTGTGCGCCCGCCGGGAATGACGAAGGGGCGCGGCATGTCGGGCTTTTTTCTGCGGAGTTGCCATGCGGCCAGAACCGTCATGACGGTTGTAGCCACACGCAGCCAGTTGTAGATGGCGATCAATTGCAGCAGGGAATGTATCGCTAATAAGGCGTAAACAGCAGAAGAAGTGATGATCGCAACCCACGGCGTGCCGTAACGGGGATGTGTGCCCGCGAGAGCGTGCGGAAGATAGCCGTCTTCGGCCATGGCGAAGGGCATCCGCGTTGATGCCAGAATCGTGGCGTTGAGCAGGGAGACGTAAGTGATCATGGCAGCGATGGTCATCCAGGCGCCGAGCCAGGGGCCTCCGATGAGTTGGGCGGCGGTGGAGAAATATCCGGTGTGCCAGTCGCTCCAGTTGCCCAGGGCGGCGAGTGACGCCAGCGTAGGTAGAAAATAAGCTGCAATCGACATGGGCACAACCAGCGCAAGCGCGATGGGGTAAGTGCGGCGCGGATTCTCTACCTCTTCCGCGACCGTGGAGCATTGCTCGTATCCGGAGTAGAGCCAGAGGCCGAGCGCCAGCCCGACACCAAAGATTTTGAAAAGCGGCTGGTGCGAAGGCACTACCGGCACGAACGGATTGTGATGCCACCGAGCCAACCCGATCACAACCAGAACCAACACTGGAAGCAGAATGAAAAGTTCAAGCACGGTGGCGAATTTCCCCACCATCTGGATGCCACGCACGTTGATGTAGGTGATGACCGCGACCATGACGAGAGACACCAGCCAATGCCGCCATCCGATGAGATCAGGGAAATAAAAAGTCAGATAGTCGGCGAACTGCACCGCGTAGACGCTGCCCAGCACGAATGACGCGGACCAGTTCCACCAGCCGGCGAGAAATCCCCAGAGATCGCCGAAACCGGCACGCACCCAGCGGTAGAAACCGCCTTCGACAGGCATGGCGGTGGTCAGCTCGGCTGAAACCAGCGAGACCGGGATGCACCAGAAGAATGGAATCACCAGCAGGTAGATCAGAGTCATTCCCGGGCCTGAGGTGGTGACCATGTCCTCGATTCCGAAGGGGCCGCCGGTGCAGTAGGAAAACATTACCCAGACGAAATAGAAAAGGCCGGCTTTGCGCAGGGCGGACTTCGCGGTGGCGGACACGGGAGTGGATTATACGGGAGGGGGGCGAGTACAGAATTCAGAATGAAAATTGCAGAATCAAGATTGCAGAATTCAGATTTCAGATTGAACCCCTCATGCTTGAGGATTTATAGCTGGAATTCGGCGTGGAGTGCTTTCAATCTGCAATCTGAAATCATCAATCTGCAATCAAAAAGCCTCCTGCTTGCGCAGGAGGCTTTTCGGTTCTGCCGACGGGTTCAGTTATTTCGCGGGTGCGGGCTGGTCCTGGGTTGCGGGAGCCGGCGCGGATGAGGTGGAGGCCAGCGTTTCCAGATCGTTCTTCAGGAGGCTGATTTCCACGCGACCACCGCTGGTGCGCTTGGTCTTGGCATCATCGGCGTTGGCACTCTGTACCGGAGCGTTGCCCATGCCGACCACGTAGATCCGGTAGACCGGAATGTCGTGGTTGAGCACGAGGTAACGAACCACTGCGTCCGCCATCTTCTGCGATGTCGCGATGGCAGCCTGGCCGTGTCCGGAGGAGAAGCCCTGCACTTCGACGATGTAGCCGCGCTGATCCTTCAGCGGGGTGGCCATATCGTCAAGAGCAGCCTTGGCGTTCTTGCTCAGCACGCTCTGGCCGGGACGGAAACGAATCTCGGTCTGAGTGGAGGCCTTGTACTGATCGATGTTGCCGACAACCTGCTCGACCGTGGTCAAGCGGGTGTTGGCCTGGGTCGCGGTCTGCTGCGCCAGTCTGGGCCTTGTTGCCGGCGTCAATGGCGTGCTGGTCGGCTTCGTTGGCTTTGGTGGAAGCCAGGCGAATGCCTTCTGAGCGCGCGAGTCAGTGTCCTTGATCATCTTGCTGTTCGACGAGGTCAGTTCGTCGAGTTCGTTGACGCGATCGCGGATGGGCGCGGTCTGCCGCTGTACATACTTCTTGCGCGCGAAGGGATTGATCTTGCCCCAGAAACCCTCGTGCGTGTCAGGCTGCAACGCGGGTTTACCGCTGGCGCCAGATGGTGGAAGCGGCAGCGGCGGGTTGGTCTTGAGTGGTGGTAGTGTTCTGCGCCAGGGCGGGGAGCGCCAGTACACCGGCCAGAAGCAGCGCTACGAAGATACGGTTCTTCATTTCTAAGTCCTCCAAGTGGGGGAGCATTGGGCTCCGCTCCAGCATTAAGCAAAAAAATTCGGCGTCCAAACTCTCAACGCCTGCCCTGTATATAACAGGTGGAATGCCAAAACTGCGGGAAACCTAAGTCGTTGCCCAGCAAGACATTGTAACGCCGTTGGCCTCCGGACGGGATCGAAAATGTGCTGCTGCCGGGTAATTTTGGCGAAATTTGATATAAAAACTGCGTGTGCGAAAAACAGGCAATGACTGCAAATAATTGCGGTAATCAGTCACCATGGACGCGGCTCCCGCACCGGGCGCTCTCGTGCAATTCCCGGGTCAATCTCCGGTGCAATTCGAATGAAGATTTCCCGGCCGAAGGTCGAGGCAAGAGCTGGTGGTCTGGCAGGCTGGGTGGTCAGAGCCTGCATTTGCGCGCTATTTCCTTTGCTGCTGCTCTCTTGCAGCCATACCCAGAAACTCGATCTGGCGCGGCTGCAGGTGCCTCCGGGCTTCCATATTGCGGTTTTTGCGAGCGTGCCGAACGCGCGCCAGATGGCTTTCAGTCCGGGAGGCGTGCTGCTGGTGACCGACATGAGCGACGGTACTGTGCTGGCTCTTCCCGATCCCAAACACGCCGGCCGTGCGGAAAAAATGGTGCCGGTGCTGAGCGGACTGAATGCGCCGCATGGCATCGCCTTTCATAAGGGAAAACTCTACGTTGCCGAGATCAACGCCATCCGGCGCTACGACTGGGACGAGTCACAACTGCGCGCGGGCAATGGACACGCGGGCAACGGACAAAAGATCGCGGAGATTCCGGGGAGCGGCGGCGGGCACTCGACGCGCACGATTCTTTTTGCAAACGGCAAAATGTATGTAGCGGTGGGTTCGAGCTGCAATGTGTGTACGGAAGATGACCAGCGCCGCGCGGCGGTGACTGAATACAACGAAGACGGAAGCGGGCAGCGCCTGTTTGCTTCCGGATTGCGGAACGCCGTCGGGCTGGCAGTGAATCCAAAGACCAAGACGATCTGGACTACGGACAACGGTCGCGACTGGCTGGGCGATGATCTTCCTCCCGAGGAAGTGAATGACCTGGGGGCGAGCGGCGGCAACTTCGGCTGGCCGCATTGTTATGGCGACAGGGTTCGGGACGATTCCCGTAGCAAAGATTTCGACTGCGCGAAAACGGTTGCGCCGAAAGTGTTGATGCAGGCACACTCCGCGCCGCTGGGGCTGCTGTTCTACGACGGGAACATGTTTCCTGCTGAGTATCGCGGGAGCTTGTTTGTAACCTTCCACGGTTCCTGGAACCGGGGCGTGCCCACCGGATACAAAGTGGTGCGAATAAAGTTCAACGACAAGGGTGAGGCGCTGGAGCCGCCGGAAGATTTCATCAGCGGATGGATTCGTCCGGGTGAGACGAAGAAGGGAGTTTGGATGGGGCGGCCGGTGGGGCTGGTGGAGGGGCCGGATGGGGCGATGTATGTCAGTGACGACTCAGCGGGAGTGGTGTATCGCGTGACGTGGGAGAAGTGAGGAGATTGTCGATTGATGATTTCAGATTGCAGATTGCTCAGATTTTTGCGCAATATTTTTCGTGCTGCTCGTAGATGAAGTTATCCGTCATCCCTGCGATGTAATCGCACAGTACTCGCGCCAGCGGTTCCTGCCCGGCTTTCTCCTGATAACTCTGCGGCAGGCTCTCCGGCTTTGCCATCCAGAAGTCGAACAGCTGGCGGACGATGCGCTCGGCATCGTTCTTTTCGGGGTCGAGGGCGGCGCTGAAGTAGAGGTTCTGATAGAGAAATTCCTTGGTGCCGCGTCGCTCTTCTTCTACTTCGGAACTGAATGTGGCGAGCCGGCGCGGGCAGGCGCGCACATCATCCAGGGTGCGAATACCGGCGGTCTTGATCTGGTTTTGGAGATTGCGGATCAAGTCGCCGACCATGCGGTCGAGAATTCGCTTCACCGCTTCGTTGAATTTCAGCTTCTCCATGGCATGAGGGTAGGTTTCCTCGGCTTCGCGATAGAAGCGGTCGAACACGGGTACGCCGTCGCGTATCTGCGGCAGTGTGAGCAAGCGGGATTCGTAACCGTCGTCGAGGTCTGCATTGTCGTAGGCAATTTCATCGGCCAGATCGATGAGCTGTGCCTCAAGCGGCGGACGCTGGTTGAGCAGGTATTCCGCGAGCTCGGGAAACTGGTCGGCGGAATAGTCGCGGGAGTGCTTGATGATGCCCTCGCGCACTTCAAAAGTGAGGTTGAGGCCGCGGAAGGCCGCATAGCGCAACTCAAAGTCCTCGACGATGCGCAGCGCATGCAGATTGTGATCGAAGAACAGTCCGTGCTCGCGCATGGCCGCGTCGAGGACCTTTTCGCCGGCGTGTCCAAAAGGCGGGTGGCCGACGTCGTGGACCAGGGCCAGAGCTTCCACCAGGTCGACGTTGAGACCGAGTTGGGCTGCGATGGTGCGAGCGATCTGGGAGACTTCGAGGGTATGGGTAAGGCGGTTGCGGAAGTGATCGGAGAAGCGGCGGGTGAAGACCTGGGTCTTGGCTTCCAGACGGCGAAAGGCACGGGAGTGGATGACGCGGTCGCGGTCGCGCTGGAAGTCGTTGCGATAGGGATGCTGGGGCTCGGGGATGCGGCGTCCGCGGGATTGCTCCACCCGCACGGCGTAATCGGCCAGCATGGGGGAAGTTTAGCATTGAGGGCAATCGGCATTCAGCAGTTGGCATTTGCCACTTCGCAATCAGCATTCAGCCCAAAAACCAGATGGGGCAGCTTGCCTCCTGCAGGTGGGCGGGACGCCCACCGGACAGCCGCCGGGACGGCGGCGCTACTTTGTTGTGGGCTGAGAGCTGAGTGCTGATTGCTGAGTGCTGCTCCTCCCCAGCTTCAGCCGCATTTCTGTGGTGGGTTCGAAGCCCAGCGTTTCATAGAGCGGCTTGCCGTCTTTGCTGGCGTGCAGGTAGACAGCAGCAAAGCCTTCTTTCCGGCACCAGTCAATCATGGTTTCCATCAAGCGGCGGGCGACGCCCTTTCGGCGGAAGTCAGGGTCGACGTAGACGTTGAGAATTGTGGCTCGGCGGCATTCCAGATCGTAGGGATGACTGGGCCAGGGATTGATCAGAATCGCTCCGCCGCCGACGGCTTGTGTTTTTTCGAATGCCAGCCAGCACTGGAAGGTGCGGTTTTCAATGGCTGCGGTCAGGTATGGCTTGCAAGTCGAGAGCATGGCGGACAGGGCGTCCTCGTCTTTGTAATCCATGGCCTCGTACATGGCGCGGCGCTGGCGCAGCATTTCGGGGATGTCAGCGGAAGTGGCCGGGCGGATTTGTAAGTCTCGGTTCATTGGATTTCCCTGCGAAGAAGTGGATGACAAGGATTGGTCAGGATAAACAAAAAGCCGAGCTTGCGCTCGGCAGGGCAGGTGGGACGAGTCTCAGTTCGTTCCTGCGGATCGCGACCTGTCCTCGCGCTCCTCGATAGAGCTTGCCAGCGCCGGTCCCACAGGACCTCTGACAGTAGCCCGCCACTTCAGTGGCGGGTATGCTGCGCTGGCTTGGCGTGTGACGCAGGCATACCTGAAATGACCTCCGAGGTACGGGATATTTCAGCCGTCCCTGACGGGACGGCCACCTATCGGCCTCTCCTCCGGGCGTTGAAACGCCGGGCTACTATCAGGCGTTCCTGCGGAACGCGATCTGTCCTCGCGATCCTCTCACGTTGGGCTTGCCGCCACCGGTTCGGTAGGGCAAGGCGCCGCCCGTGGTGGACTTTGATTACTTGTTGTCGGAGTCTTCTTTGGCCAGCTTCATCTTGGCGGATTCCAGTTTTTTCTGGACCCTGGCCACGTCGTTCTGATCGACTTCCGCGGCTACCGTCTTGTTCCACTCGGAGAGTGCGCGTTCCCAGTGGGCGGCGGCCAGCTTGAGGCGTCCTGTCTTCTGATAGAGATCGCCAAGGTGGTCCTGGACGGTCGGATCGGTCCCGATGCGCTGTGAGGCTTTAATCAGACTGTCCTCGGCGGATTCGTACTTGCCCAGGCGGAAGTAGGCCCAGCCCAGGGAATCCAGGTAAGCGCCGTTTGAGGGGTCGAGGTCGACGGCCTTTTTGATCAGGCCCAGTGCCTCATCGAGCTTAATCCCGCGATCGGCCAGCATATAGCCGAGATAGTTCAGAGCAGTGGCATTTTGCGGGTCAGTCGAAAGTACTTTGCGAAACGCCTCTTCCGCGGGCTCGTATTTTTTCTGGCGCTCAAAGGTCGAGCCGCGCAGGAAGTAGATGTACTGCTTGTCTTCATCCTTGGCGGACAACGGCTCCGCTTTGTCGAGAGCCTCTTCGGCTTCCTGCCAGCGCTTCAGCCGGCTGTACATTTGGGAGAGGGTGATATAGACGTCGCGGTCTTCGGGGCCGCCCTTGAGCAGGGACTTCACTTGCTGCAGCCCGGCGTCGGCCTGGCCCATGTCGGCGAGCTGAGCTGCATACACCATCTTCAGCGCGCGGTTGTTTGGCAACTTCTGGACCGCTTCCTTGGCAGTGTCGGTGGCCTGTTGCCATTGCTTGGCTTCGCGGTAGGTGTCGATCACCTGCTGGTAGCCGCGTTCGGCGTTCTCATCGCCGAGCAGGGTCATCTTGCGGAAGGTTTCAACGGCCTGGGTGTCGTTATTGTTGTCGCGGTAGATCGTGCCCAAACGCTCGAGGAAGACGGAGCGGTTGTTCTTTTCCGCCTGGGTGTAGCTGTTGTCCGCCTTCTCGGTTTTCTTGAGGAGATCCTGCATCACCTGAATGGCTTCGTCGTAACGCCCCTGGGCCTGGTACACGGCGGCCATGTTGTAGGGGACTTCGATCGAGTCCTGCACCATGGACCCGGCCTTTTTCAGACTCTCCAGCGCCTGGTCGAATTTGCCGCTCTTGCGGTAGATTTCCGCCATGCGCAGGTAAGTCTGCGCGTCTTCCGGATTGGCGTCGGCGATGATCTTGTACTGTTCGAGGGCGGCATCGGTCTGGCCATCGTTCATCAGGTTCTGGGCCAGGCCTCTTATAGCGTCGAGATTGTCGCGATCGAGTTCAATTGCCTTCCGGTAGGCGTTGATCGCATTCTTGTACTGCTTCTGCTGTTCGTAGGTGTAGCCCAGCGCTGAATAGAGCTTGGCGGAGCGCGCCGCGTCCGGGATCGAACTCAACACTTCGCCGGCCCGGGCGGTATCGCCCTCTTCGTTGTAGAGGTAAGCGAGAGTGGTGACAGCCTCTTCGGAATTCGGATCCAGCTTAACTGCGGTCTTGAACTCGCCTTCCGCCTTTTGCAGATCGTTGTTCAGGCGATACAGACGGCCGAGCAAAAGATGATCGTCGACATTGTCAGGCTCGATCTTGATGATTTGCTCGTATTGCTCGATGGCGAGCTTTAGAACGTTCTGCGAGCCCTGTCCGGCCTGAATGTCGCCCAGCGATCGCAAGTAAATGCGGCCCAGAAGCTTGTGTGCTTCCAGGTTGTTAGGATCGCGCTTGAGAATGTCCTGCGCCTCCATGACGGCGTCGCGAATGCGGCCGGTCTTGGCATACAGTTCGGCCAGCGCGGAAGTCAGATATTCGGAGGTCGGATCGGCCTCGATAGCCAGCCGGTATTCCTCGATGGCTTTGTTGGCCAGTTCGCTGCGCCCGTAAACCGCGACCTGCTCCTCGTAAATGTGCGCCAGGGTGTAGTGGTAGTAGGCCGCAGCTTTGTCCTGCTTGCGGGGCGCGGGTGTGCTTGCCGGTTTGGAGTCCGAGGCCGGAGATTGCGCGACCGAAGAAACCGCGGTAGCCAGTAGCAAGATAAGAGTGCAGTAGATACTTTTCATCGAGAACCTTCGGCTTCCCAGAACCATAGCGATTGGATGCCGGACCGCTGCTGGCGGGTGCTTCTAATGATTGTAAACCGTGATCGCGAGAGGTGGTGAAAAAGGCGCTTACGGAACCGGCAAAATTAACGACCGGAAGTACAGGGACTACTAGAAATTGCGGGATTTTCGATTCTACGAATTGTAAAGAACTGTTAGGTCCTGTCATCCTGAGCGGAGTAGTGGTTTCGCGAAGCGAAGCCGCAAAGGAGTCGAAAGGCCCCTTTAAACTTCACCGTCGCGCTGCCGGATTCCGCGTGACACGCGCTCTGTCCGCCTCATCAGTACCGTTATGAACTTAAAAAACCCTGCGCTGCCAGAGATCCTTCGACTTCGTTCAGAATGGCAGGAGATGACGATGATGAAGCTCAGGATGACAACGGATCTCAGTGCCGGAAGTGCCTGACTCCGGTAAAGATCATGGCCAGCTCCAGCCTGTCGGCGGCCTCGATCACATCCTGGTCGCGTACCGATCCTCCCGGTTGGATGATGGCGGTTGCGCCGACTTTGGCGATTTCTTCCACTCCATCCGGAAACGGGAAGAAGGCATCGGACGCGGCAACTGTGCCCTTCAGGGGAAGGACCGCTTTCATGGCGCCGACCTTGCATGAATCCACGCGGCTCATTTGTCCGGCGCCGACGCCCACGGTTTGGCCGTCCCGGGCATAGAGAATCGCATTGGACTTCACGTGTTTGGCTACTTTCCAGGCAAATAACAACGCGCGCTTTTCTTCCTGCGTGGGTTGCCGTTTGGTTACGACCTTGAGATCGGCTTCCTGGAGCGCCCGGGCGTCAGTGTCCTGTACGAGAATCCCGCCGGACACGTTTTTCACCACCCACTTTTGCGGCGCATCGCTGATCTCGACCAAACGCAGATTTTTCTTTGCGGCAAATTTCGCCCTGGCTGCTTCGTCGAAGCCCGGCGCCGCAATTACCTCGAGGAAAAGTTTGGCCATTTCTTCGGCGGCATCGCCATCCACAGTACGATTTACCCCGATCACGCCTCCGAAGGCCGATACCGGGTCGCATTCCAGCGCTTTCCTGTAAGCCTCGGTGAGGGTTTTACCAGTTGCGGTGCCGGAGGGATTAGTGTGCTTAATGATGGCGCAAACTGTCTGGTCAAATTCCTGCGCCAGTTCCCAGGCCGCCTGCAGGTCGACGATGTTGTTGTAGGAAAGTTCCTTCCCCTGAATCTGGCGGCCGTTGGCTACGCCGGCGCTGGAGCCGTCGGTGTACATGGCGGCTTTCTGATGGGGGTTCTCGCCATAACGCAGGTCCATTACTTTCTGGAAAGACAGACGCAGATTTTGGGGGAACCCTGCTTCGGAATTGAACTCGAAGTGGCCATTGGCGCTGACCCGCTCCAGAGTGGAAGCGATGGCTGAATCATAAGCGGCGGTGGTGGCAAACGCTTTTTGCGCCAGGCGCCATTTTGTTCCCGATGAAAGTGCGCCGCCCGATTTTGCCATCTCCGCGGCGATCCCCTCGTAGTCGGAGGGCGCAGTTACCACCGCCACGTCCTGGAAATTCTTGGCGGCGGAGCGGATCATCGACGGCCCGCCGATATCGATGTTCTCAATGAGATCTTCAAAAGGCACACCGGGTTTGGCCGCAGTCTTCTCGAAGGCGTAAAGATTCACCACAACCATGTCGATCGGCTCAATGCCGTGTTCGGCTACCGCGGTGCGATGCGAGGCGTTCTCGCGGCGGTGCAGAATGCCTCCGTGAACCTTGGGATGGAGCGTCTTGACGCGGCCGTCGAGCATCTCGGGGAAACCGGTGAGTTCGGAGATATCTTTTACACCGACTCCGGAGTCGCGCAACAGCTTCGCAGTGCCACCGGTCGAAATGAGTTCCACGCCCAACCCGGCAAGTTTGCGGGCGAATTCAACCAGTCCCGTCTTATCGGTCACGCTAAGAATGGCGCGCTTGATCTTCGTGTCGTTCGCGGTCTGGTTCGCGGGCATGGCAGGACCTCGGAGGATGGTATGGAGGGGAAATTCTATCAGGGGCGGGCGTCGGACGTCGGACCTCGGGCGTTGGACCTCCAACAACAGATGCAACATGAGGACTTCAATGATGATTCCGCTGATCAGGGGGAAGAGTGGGTGACCAGGGTCTCCGCCAGTGAGCATCTGACATCATTCGACAGCCTGCCCATTGTGGGAGCCAGGGCGGCCAGGGTCTGACGCCCGACGACTAAGTCTTCGCTTTTGCCTTCAGCTTTACCTGGCCGTTTTGCATTTCTACCGTGTATTCGACGGCGGCGCAGCCGTACTGTTTGCGGATCTGGTCGGTTTTCTTTTGTACAAAAGAAGAGAAACTGTCAAGGTTCCCGGATACGGATTCTCCCGACTTCTTCTTGGCTTCGGTGAGAGCCTGGTAGAGCTTCCGTACCTGATCCTTTTCGGCGCGGACATCGCCGCAGGCCACGCTGAAGGGTTTTTCCTCAGCTTTGGAGATGGGCGCTGAAGGGGACACTGCCGAGGCTGAAGCTCCTGCTGAAATAGTCGGTGCAGCGCCCTCCGGGGCCGCTGTAGATCCGGCAGCCGCAGCCGCCGTATGACTCACACCGTAAACCTTGTGTTCGGGCTCGCGTTCCTGCAGGCGTACGCCCTGGACGGAGAGGATCGCGTCCTGGGGACGGCGATAGCCTTCTTCACGGATGCGGTTTTTCTTGCGCCATAGGTCGCTATAGATGGCGTAGCGCTGCGCGATTTCGTTGTAGCGGAAGCGCTGCGAGAAGCTCATGCGGCCGCCGTCGCTGAATTTGCGCAGCAGGGAAAGTACCTTCCACTCCACGTCGGTAGGAGGCCTCTTGGTGGGGTTGCTGAAATAAATCTCGTACTCGATCTTCAGCCGGCGCAGTTGCGAATCCAGCAGACTCAACTCTTCGTCTATCGTCACCGGGAGATCTCCAGACAAGAGTGTAGGTGGCATTGGCCACGGCGACGAGATTCCAATAGGCCACGACAGGGATGGAACGAAAGTACCCAAAGGCGGAGGCCGGGCGTCGGGCTCCAGCGAGTCCACCGACATGCGCTTCGGAATCTGCGTTACTCGAAATGTGGAAAGTTTGTATTGGAAGATTTTTGCTGAGGTCCGAGGGCTGACGCCCGACGCCGATCCTGCTTACTTCGACGCCATCTTCTTGACCATGGCCAGCACCAGCTTGCGATCGCTGTCATTGAGGCTGACGGAGTAGCGGCGGATCTGGCTCAGGAAACGGACCTCGTCGTCGGAGAGCTGAGGCAGATTTCTGGAGCCGTTGCTGTGTCCGGACTCGGAGAAAAACTGCGAGAGCGCGATTTCCATGGCGCCGGCAATTTTGGCCAGAGTGTCGAGTGATGGGATGGTGTGGCCGTTTTCCACCCGCGAAAGGTAGCAGCGCAGAAGTCCGGTGCGCTTTTCGATATCACCCTGGGACATGCCTTTTTGCAACCGGTAGTTGCGGATGGTCTCGCCGATGTTCATAGAGAAAGCAACCAAAACAAGCCCCCGATGATGACGTGCATAGTAACCAGAGTAGTACCTTCTGGCAAGAACAATTTAGTTGCACCAGGAGTGGTGAGGGAGTAATGAAGCTGGCTTCGCCTGATGATCGTGCAGTTACAACATTTTGAGGTCACCTGAGTGTTGACCGGCTGTGCATCATATATTTTTTCGTTCGATACGATCATTTTTTCAAACGGGGAGGCGCGTTTCAGAGCGTGATGATTCTTTTCGCGTCGTCCACGGGATCTCGATTCCGGTGCGGATAGAATTCCGAGTTGATTTCCCCTCGAGCGTGGGACCTGCAAACCGACGAACCGCGTCCCGGAGGGACGCCTGAAATATACGGCGGTGCCTCTCGTTTGAACTGACAAACGCGCTGGACGCCCGACCTACAAATCCAACTCCATGTACAACGCCCCGGCGATCGGATTGGCACGATAGGGTTCAATCTCGGCGAATCCGAGGCGGCGATAGAGTGCCACGGCGTTGGGCATTACCGGCTCGACGGTGTCGAGGCGCATTTTTCTATATCCGATTGCGCGAGCTTCCGCGATTACGGTTTCCGCCAGCGCTCTTCCCACTCCCCGACCGCGAAGCTGTGGACGAAGATACAGCCGCTTCATCTCGCAAATTCCAGCCTCCAGCTTGTGCAGCGCGACACATCCTGCCAATGCGCTGCGATATTCCGCGATCAGAAGCCGCCCATCGGGCGGCGCGTAGTCTCCGGGAAGTGCTGCAAGTTCCTGCTCGAAGCCCTGAAAGCACAGGCTGAAGCCGAGCGAGTCTGCATACTCGAGAAACAGATCGCGAGCCTGAGCGATCTGGGTGGGCGATTGCGCCTGGCTGAGAGTTAGTCTGGGATTTACCACGAGATTGTTATCTGAGCCTCCATTGGCGGTGTGCCTGTGATGCAGTAGCCGAGCTTGTCATCCCGACCGGCGAAGCGTAGCGAGCGGAGTGGAGGGCCGCTCTCGCTTGGCGCCACCAATTACGATGCGCGCTATATGTGAAATTCGTCGAAATAGTAAATGACGTGACAATGCCAGGACTGAAACAGCAGGTCCCTCACTGGCGCTTGCTTCGCTTCGCTCCGGTCGGGATGACAATTTCTGTGGGCTGAAATTCAAAACTTAGCCCATCAACATGCCGCCGTTCACGTTCAACACGTGCCCTGTAATGTACGAAGCTTCGTCTGACGCGAGAAATGCTACCGCACTGGCCACGTCTTCCGGCGAACCTACTCGCCCGAGCGGAATCATCTTTACCGCGTTCTGCTTGAAATCATCGCCCAGGTTGGAGGTCATTGCAGTTTCAATGAAGCCGGGAGCGACGGCGTTGCAGGTAATGTTACGGGACCCGACTTCGCGGGCGATGGCCATGGTCAGACCGATCAGCCCAGCCTTCGACGCTGCATAGTTCGCCTGCCCGGCCTGGCCCATCTGTCCAAAAATCGAGGTGATATTGACGATTCTGCCCCAGCGCTGCCTGAGCATGGAGCCGATCGCTTGCTGAGTGCAGAGATACGCCGACGTCAGGTTGGTGTTGAGCACGCTGTCCCAATCACCCCGCTTCATACGCATCACCAACTGGTCGCGGGTGATGCCGGCGTTGTTCACCAGGACATCGATTTTGCCGAATTGCGCGATCACCGCCTTGAAGGTGGATTTGATTTGTTCCTCGTCGCTGACATCGAGTGGGAAAGCCGCGGCTTTGCCTCCGGCAGCCTCGATCTGACTTACCAGTTGCTGTAATTTGTCCTGGCTGCGTGCCGCGAGCGCAAGCGTGGCTCCGGACCGGGCGAGTTTCAGTGCGCAAGCCTGGCCAATGCCCTGCGATGCACCCGTCACCAGCGCAATTCGGCCTGAAACAGTCATCAACAATCCTCAACAGCAGAACGGTGAATTATACCTGTGAAATGTGGGCGCGAGCGTCCCGCTCGTGCGGGAAGCGCGATCAGAGCATCGAAAAAAAAGACGTCCGAAGGTGTGGATAGGAGTGCCACAAAACCGACGCGGCCTGGAAGCTGGACGCACGAGCGGGAGGCTCGCGCCCACATTAGTTAGTCAGATGACGGACTGCAGAGGCCAGATCAGAACATCCAGCTTGCGTGCGAAGTGCAACAAGGGAGGGCTGGACGGGAGGGATAGCCCGGACGCCGCAGCCACGTTGTTCACCTCCAAATCGGCCTCTGCTTGTTGCAGAGGCCATGGCTGGTGATGGACTTCAGCGCGGAAAACGCGGCCGGCATCGACTGTATAGAGGCAGTAGCGTTCGGTCAGCCAGTGCTCGAGGCTGCCCATTTCGCTTTTCTGAACATCGCTGGAGGGCCGGTAGCGTCCGCGAAACTCGGCCGCGTTTCCGCGACGTCGCGAATCGTACATGATGAAATGGCCTTTGGCATCTTGAGCGGCTTCAACTGACATTTGCGCGTGAAAATAGGGAAGGCGGAAGAACGTCCTCGCCGCCCACACCGCCGGGAGGCTGGCCGCGTCCAGGCTGAAAAAGTAGACCCCTGGCTTGCCGTTGAGGGTCACGTAGGTGCGGACATTGAGTTCCGGGAACCGAGACAGGCCAGCAATCGGCGGCAGATTTCGCGCGTGGATGCCGCTCATGTGAAATGGAACCACTCCCACCCAGCAGCGGCCATCGAAAGTATCAAGCGGAAGCTGAGCCGGTACCAGTGCTATTAGATGAGTTGCCTCGACGGGCCAATGCGCGAACAACAGATCGTGCCAGGTCTGAGCCATGATCCACGCACCGGCGGGCAGGGGCCACGGCCGGTGCGACACGGAATCAAGTGCAGGATGCATTCTCGCTCAATGGCTTCCAGCCTCTCCGGTACTCGGCGTCCAATGATCCGCTTACTTGATGTGGCAGGTCGCCAGTCCGCGTTTTTCCAGATACTGCTGGTGATAGTCCTCGGCGGCATTGAATGTCACCGCGGGAACGATCTGGGTAACGATCGGTTTCTTGAAGCGGCCGGATTTCTCCAGCTGTTCCTTTGAACGCTTGGCCTCGGCTTCCTGCTCCGGGGTGTGGAAGAAGATAGCCGAGCGGTATTGCGATCCCCAGTCCGGGCCCTGGCGGTTGAGTTGAGTCGGATCGTGATTCTCCCAGAACACTTGCAGCAATTTATCGTAAGAAAGCTTCGCCGGATCGTAATCCACCTCGACAGCTTCGGCGTGGCCGGTGTTGTCGCTGCAAACATCTTTGTAGGTGGGATTGGGAAGGTGTCCTCCGGTGTAGCCAACCCGGGTTGCCGTGACTCCCGGCAACTGGCGGAACGTGGCTTCAACTCCCCAGAAACAGCCTGCGGCAAAAGTGGCTCTGGCCATGAGCAGACTCCTTTACCTGATTATAACGACACTAATTAGATGAACGAATGGGGGAAAAGTGGCAGGGCGTGAAACCACCTGAGGCCGACCTGCGATCCGCGATTTTCTGGGAGCGAGTCGTCGTGAGCGACCCGAGTCCCCAGGGCCCTGCGAGGGTTGGCATCCCGCAACAGTCCGTATGCGCCCCCCGCCAGATGCTTCGCAGGCTCAGCATGACGGCCTGCGGGGGGGCGAAGTTTCAAATACCAGTTTCGAAAAACATTTTGTGTCCCGCCGAATCTGGCATACCATGTCCCGCCTCGATTCGCCGAACGGAGAACAATCGAATGATCTTCATGGACGTCAACCTTTGGTCTGTGCTCGTGGCCGCAATCGCCACTATGGTGTTGGGCTTCCTCTGGTACTCGCCGATGTTATTCGCTCGTCCGTGGATGGTGGCGATGGGCTACGATCCCGACGACAAAGCCAGAATGAAGGAGATGCAAAAGAGTGCCGGCAAGAGTTATGCGATCTCTTTTGTCGCCAGCCTGGTCTCGGCATTTGTTCTGGGGAAGATTATTTTCGTGACGACGGTCAACAGCGCGTTCTATGGGATGAAAGTCGGTTTCGCCATATGGCTGGGCTTCGTCACAACGGTGCAGTTGACCGCCAAACTCTTCGGCAACCAGTCAACCAGGCTGTATTTGATCAACACCGGCTATCAGTTGGTTTGCTACCTGGCGATGGGTGCAATCCTGGCGGTCTGGCCGAAATAGGTTTGGTAGCGCCGGCCTCCGGCCGGCCCGCCAGACAGCCGGCGAGACGCCGGCGCTACCAGAACCTTACTCCAATACAATACCGCCGGTGAGCGACGAAACCCGCTCGATGCGGTGCATCATGCACCAGGTTTCCAGTTCGGTGGCAATCTTCTCGGTCGCGACCGGGTCCCAGTAGCTGGCGGTGCCGATCTGCACTGCGGTCGCGCCGGCCAGCATGAACTCCACGATGTCGGCCGCGGTTGAGATGCCGCCCATCCCGATGACCGGAATGTTCACCGCTTTCGCCGCGTCGTACACCATGCGCAGGGCAATTGGCTTGATGGCCGGACCAGACAGTCCGGCGGTGACATTGGCGATGCGGGGCTTGCGGGTTTCGGGATCGATGGCCATGGCCACGAAGGTATTCACCAGCGAAATTGCATCCGCGCCGGCATCTTCGGCCACCCGCGCCATCTGCGCGATGCTGGTCACGTTCGGTGAGAGCTTGACGATCAACGGGCGCCGCGCCACCCGTTTTGCAGTGTTCACCACTTCGTCCAGCGAACGGGGATCGCTGCCAAACTGAATGCCCCCGGAGACAGTATTCGGGCACGACACGTTCAATTCGTAGGCGGCAATATCCTCGCCTTCGTTCAAGATCTCGATGGTCCGTTCGTAATCTTCGCGGCTGTAGCCAAAAACGTTCGCGAAGACGACGATGTTTTTGATCTTGCGCAGTTTCGGCAGCTTCTCCTCGAGAAACGCGCGGGCTCCGATATTTTGCAATCCGATGGCGTTAAGCATCCCAGCGGCCGTTTCATATAACCGCGGCGGAGGATTGCCAGCCATCGGTTCGGCAGAGAGACCTTTGACCACGAACCCACCGAGCTTGCTGAGGTGGACTACGTCTTCGAATTCGACGCCGTAGCCAAAGGTGCCACTGGCCGCGATCACCGGATTTTTTAGCTTGATACCAGCGAAGCTGACGCTGAGATCGGGGCCGGGAGGCGCGGGAGGCGGGGTCATCGAGGCACTCCCGCGATCACACTATCAGGACGTGGAGAGGTGGATTTACTCGCGGCGGGGCGGTCGTGATTCGCCTTGTCTGAGCTTGGCCTGTCCAAGCCAGGCCGGTCTTGGCTCGGTCTGTCTGAACCGGGCTTCGACCGCTGCCCTTCAACTCCGGGAGAGCTTCGATCAGGCACTCCCCCCGAGGAGTTTCCCGAGCGGCGCGGAGGCGCAAGAATTTCGGTCAGAACCCGGCCAATAGAGTGAGTAGGGGCATTGATGCCGAGCAGCGAGGCGAGGGTGGGAGCCAGGTCAATGGGCTCGGCGTGAGTGCGATAGGTTCCTGGCTGGAACGGCAGTCCGTAAAAAGCCAGCGGCACATGAGTGTCGTAGGTGTACGGGGTAGCGTGATCCGTTCCGCCCACAAAGCCGACGGTAAATGGAGGCGGTACGCCGAGCACGTACCATCCGCCGATCGGCGAATAGCTGTGGAGATACTTAAGCCCCATTTCTGTGTTGGGGGCATCGCCCCGTTCCAGTTGGGAGCGTGTGTAGTAGCCCCGCAATCCAAGCTGTTTCATCGCCTCGCCCACATCTCGTTCCGCGTCTTCTTCTTTTATCTTCACGGCTGCGAAAGCGTCGGCGTTCAGCCACGCTACCGGGTAGTCGATGTCTTTGAGATATTCGGCGGAGTGAGAAAACCGCGTGGAAAATGTACTGTTCATCTGCGCAGCCATTTTGTCGCCGGGAAGGTACCATGCTGGAAGGCGCAAACTGCCCGCTACTTTGGGAACAGGCGCGATGCCGTGATCGGCCGAAAGCGCGATCCAGATGTTAGCCAGCCCAATCTGGTGTCCGAGAAACTCGAAAAAGCCGGCCAGTTGGCGGTCCAGTGCGAGAGCCATGAATTTCATCTCGGCGGAATCAGGCCCCACTTTGTGGCCGAGAATATCGTTGGCCGACAAGCTGACGATGAGTAGATCGGTAGCCGGGCCGTTGCCCAGTTTTTCGTAGGTAATCAGCTCCCGCGCAAATTCGAATTCGTAATCGTTGGCTAACGGCGTCGAGCCCACCAGATCATAGAAATTGCTTTTTTTCGGGTCCGGCGGCCTGGTGGTGCGCAGGACATTACCGTTGGCGTCTTTCCACTCCTGATTCAGATACTTGTCTGCCCGCCTGCTGTCGTTAAAATCCTGCGCCCACTTGGGAAGCTCGCTGCGGTAGTAGGTGGAAGTGACCCAGGCTCCGGATTGACGGTCGATCCAGTAGGCGCCGTCGGCGGTGAAGCCGGCGGGAAGGACTGAAGCACGATCCTTCAGGGCGATGCCAAAGACACGAGATTTTCCCTGCGTTGCCAGTTTAAGTTCGTCTCCGAGCGTGTCGGCGAGCAGGCGGCGAGGGGATGCTCCAGCGACATCACCCGCAATACCGACCAGCTTCGTCGCATCATCGTCTGCCGCGGCTACCTTGGCTTTCTTTTGCGGATCCCACCATTCGTTGGCCATGATCCCGTGGCCGTTCGTATAGGCTCCGGTGAGAAGCGTCGCGTGTCCGGGAGCGGTACGTGTATTGGCATAGGCGTAGTTACAGTCGGTGAAATCGGCGCCGCGCTCCAGCAATAGACGGAAGCCGCCTTCGCCCCACTGATCGCGGTAGCGTTCCAGATAGTCGCCGCGAAACTGGTCGATCACGATGATGACAACCAGTTTGGGACGCGCGTTGTACGCAGAGCCGTAGCCCGGACCGGGAAGGGCGAAACAAATCAGAAGTATTGCGACGGCAGCGCGAAGGAAGGATCGCATTGCGGGGTAGTTTACAGCATGCATGTGCGGTGCGGGGCGTTCGCCGGCGACGGGTTCAGGCGGGGTGAAGCCAGGAGCAACACCAAAACCAACATCTAAACCAAAGTCAAAGGCCGCGGGCGGGGGCGCCTGCGCCACACAGACTGTGCACTTATCGCCGATTTTTCGGTACAGTAGTTATCTCCCATGCTTGATCCGAGTTTCGTTCGCGACAATCTGCCTGTGGTTGAGGAGAAGCTGCGCTTGCGCGGGATGGACCCGGGCGAGGTGCTGAAAGATTTCCGCAAGGTCGACACGCAGCGGCGGCAGGCCATTACCGAGGCTGAAACCGTCAAAGCGCGTCGCAACCGCGCCTCGGAAGAGATCGCGAAGCTGAAAAAAAGCGGGCAGGACGCGACTGCCCAGATGTCAGAAACCAAGGAATTGCGCGAGCAGATTCAGCGACTGGAAAAAGAGGCCGCCGATCTGGAAACACGCTTGCATGAAATCCTCGCCGGCATTCCCAACCTGCCGCATCAAAGCGTGCCCGTAGGAAAAACTCCCGAAGACAACGTGGAAGTCCGGCGGTGGGGAGCTCCGCCAAAGTTCGATTTCACTCCCAAGCCGCACTGGGAACTCGGCGAGCAACTGGGCATTCTCGATCTTGAACGCGCCACGAAACTTTCAGGCGCCCGCTTTGCCGTGTACTGGGACCTGGGAGCCAGGCTGGAACGGGCACTGGCAAATTTCATGCTCGATCTGCACACCCGGGAGCATGGTTATAGTGAGGTGCTGCCGCCTTACCTGGTGAATTCGGAATCGATGTATGGAACCGGGCAGTTGCCCAAGTTCGCATCCGATTCTTTCCGCGTGCCGCACGGCGAAAAAGATCTGTGGCTGGTTCCCACGGCCGAGGTTCCGGTCACCAATCTTTACCGCGACGAAGTGCTTGACGCCTCGCGCCTGCCAGTTTCGCTCACCGCCTGCACCTCATGTTTTCGCAGCGAGGCCGGATCGTATGGCAAGGACGTGCGCGGCATTATTCGGCAACATCAGTTCCAAAAAGTTGAACTGGTCAAGTTCGCCCGGCCTGACACCTCCTACGAACAACTGGAGAAACTTACCCACGATGCCGAGGAGGTCCTTCAGAAACTGGGCTTGCACTACCGGGTGGTTGCGCTCAGCACCGGCGACATGGGATTTTCATCCGCAAAGACCTATGACATTGAGGTGTGGCTGCCCGGGCAGCAGTTGTTCCGCGAGATTTCTTCGTGCTCGAACTTCGAAGCCTTCCAGGCGCGTCGCGCCAATATCCGCTACCGTCCTGAAGGCAGGAACAAGAGCGAGTTTGTCCACACTCTTAACGGCAGCGGGCTCGCAGTGGGCCGCACGTGGGTGGCGATCGTGGAGAATTTCCAGCAGGCTGACGGCAGCATCCTGGTTCCCGAGGTGCTGCGGCCCGCGATGGCCACGGATCGCATTAAACCAAAAAAGTTCTAGTAAACCCAAAGCATCAACCACCAAGGCGCCGAAGGCAATAAGAGAAAAACCCTCGTAATACTTCGTGACCTTGGTGGTTAATGGTTCTGCTGGTCGGAGAAAGGCCGAGTTTGCCAAGCGGACAGCGACAAACTAGACTTGTGCGGGACCAGGTTGTCCCCAGAGCACGATGAACACTACCATCGCCGACGCGCCTGCCGTGCCCATGTCGAACTTCTGGCGCACAATCCGAGACTACATTCTCTGGTCTTACGAGCGCGGCACTGTTCAATATGACGTAATGGTGACGCTCATCTTGTTGTTCGTATTCGTTTCACCTTATTGGATAAATTTCCATGACAAACCGGTTGAGCGCAATCCGCATCCAACCGGGGTAGTAGTAACACCGGATGTCGCCGGTGGATTCATCTACCAGATCGACGGCGCCGCCGTTACCGGTACTGAGGACGCCGCTATACGTGGCCAGTTGTTGCGCATAGTCGAACCGATCTCCGGCGAAGTCAGCATCATGAAGTACGAAGCTGTACGCGATCGCCAGGGGCGTGTGTTGACGTACAAGGTGTGGGTTCACAAGGAGTAAGCCGTGCTTCCCAGCTTGCGCTCGCTACGCCGGACTTCATTGCTGCTTTTCGTTTTTGCCGTTGCTCCATCCCTGCCTCCTGCTGGCCTGGCGCAATCCCCCAAACCCCCTGATCCGAGTAGCGCGCCTTCCGCCCCTTTGGAAAAAGTTCTGGGCCAAATGGACACTGCGGCGTCAAGCTTTCGCACCACCGAAGCTGCCGTGCTGTGGGACCAATATCAAAAGGTGGTGGATGAACACGAGGAGCAGAAGGGCAAGGTGTACTTCCGCCGTTCCGGGAATGAAATCCAGATGGCTGCGGACCTCACCGACCCCGACCAGAAGTATGTTCTCTTCAGTGGCTCCAGGGTGCAGGTCTACCAGCCCAGGATCGAGCAGGTGACGGCTTACAACACCGGCAAGAACCGCGAAGAATTCGAAAGTTTTCTGGTGCTGGGTTTTGGCGGTCGCGGGCACGACATGCTGAAGTCATTTCAGGTGAAGTATTTAGGTGAGGAGAAAATGGATGGCATGGACGTCGCGAAGCTCGAACTGGTTCCAAAGGCAGCCAGTCTTCGCAACAACGTCGACCACATCGTTTTATGGATTGATCCCGCCCGCGGAATTTCGGTGCAGCAGCAGTTCTTCTTCGGGCCATCGGGTGACTACCGTCTGGCCAAATATTCCGGAATCAAGGTGAACGAAAAAATCCCCGATGCTGTTTTCAAGCTGAAAACCACCGCGAAGACCAAGTTCGTCTCGACCCGGGACTAGGAGAACCCAGGCATAGGTTAAGAGAGGAAGGCCCGAAGATAAGGGCTGAAAAACCCAAAGGGGGGCGGTATACTGCTGGAGTTTCCCCAATTCCCTACTGGAAGCCTGAATTGCATGGCTAAGGTTTTTACCATCCCGGTTCCTCCCAACATTGGACGCAAGCGCCGTGAGCGGACTACTGACCCTCGATACGTCGATGGCCAGCGGCTGCTGGTGGAAGCGATGAAATATCTGGCGCAGTCCGATCCCATTTCCAACCGCGGCGCCATCGAACTGCTCTCCGAGCATGTGCGTACCCGTTTCCGCATGAGCGACTCTCCTCTCGGGTAGTGCGCAAACTCCAGCCCCAAAATCCGCAGGAAAAAAACTGCACCGCACTATGCAAGATTTCGATTGCCCAGCCTCAGACAGCCAGACAGCGGTCGTCCATGACCGGCAGTCAAGTTGGCCAGCAGTTTCAGCCGTGTTATGTGCAGTAGATTCCTCTTGATAGTTGTTGCGCGCGGCCACTAAACTCCCGCCTTACAGCGTGATTGACGACCGCGAACCGCTCTCAGGGACTAGCATCGGGGGGAACCACATGGGACGACAGCCGGTTTTTCGGTGTGCATTTTTGTTTGTTCTTCTATCAGTCCTGTGTTTCAGCCATCCAGTTTTTGCCCAGCAAACGACCGGAGACATGGCTGGAACCGTAACCGACAGTACCGGAGCCGTGCTGCCCAACGTGACCGTAACGGCTGTCAGCGTGGGCACCAACGCATCCCGCTCGGGTGTGACCAACGACTCCGGTGCCTTCCGCATTCCCGCGCTTGCCATCGGCAGCTACAAAGTCACCGCATCGGCGGAAGGATTTAAATCCGCGGTGCAGACAGTCGACGTTCAGGCCGGTGCCGTGATCCAGGGCAACTTCAAGTTGACTATCGGCCAGCGCTCAGAGACCGTGGAAGTGGAAGGCTCCGCGCCGCTCGTCGAAACTTCGCCGAATAACAACAACTACGTTGACCGGGAAAAGATCGAAAACGTTCCCCTGAACGGACGAGACTTCAACTCATTGCTGGCCATCACCCCGGGAGTGCAACGGGAAGCAGGAGGCGGTTTCCTCGCCATCAGCATCAACGGCTCGCGCACCACTTCCAACAATTACTTCATTGACGGTATGTACAACAATGATCGTTATTACGGGGATTCGGCCATCAACCAGGTGGGCATCCTGGGCATCCCGGCGGTGACATTCCCCCCGGATGCGATTGAGGAACTAAGCGTGCAGGAAACGCCCTCCTCGGAATTTGGAGTCAAGGGGGGAGCTCCGATTCTGTTGAGCATGAAGAGTGGTACCAACAGCTGGCATGGTGGAGCAACTTGGGTGAATCATAGCGGCTTCGGCGACGCGGACAACTACTTCGCCAATCACAATTCCGACAACTGCCAAGGTGCCGGTGAATGCAAGCCGACCCCCATTCACAACAATCAGTTTCATGCCAACATCGGTGGTCCGATTATTAAAGACAAGGCTTTCTTCTTCCTTTTTTATGAAGGCCAGCGGAACAAGTCGGTGGCAATCAAGGGTAGAAACGTTCCCACTCCCCAGCAGATTCAAGATGCCGAGGACGACATCGCCCTGAACGGATTGGCCATCGATCCGGTTGGGCAGGCGCTGCTGGATTACTTCCCTACGTCTCCGACGGGCACGATTATTCAGCAAACCCCAAGTTCAGCAAGCAATAATGAGTTCGGGGTCAAATTTGACTACAAACTGCGGAGCAATCATTCTCTCGCGGTGCGTTACATTTTTGGAGACAGTTTGCAGAACGGGCCACCGTTTGCGGGACTTGCCCCCCAACTCGGCATTTCCCCAGGACATGTTCAACTCCTTTGCTCCCTCACGGGCGCAAATGGCGGGCCTGAGCGAAACCTGGAACATAGGAAATAACAAACTTCTGGAAAGCCGCCTGGGCTATACTCGATTCTCCCAACTACTAGGGGTCAACAATAAGGTCGACCCCAAGAGCCTGGGAATTGATACCGGCCCGCTCAGTCCCGACGACTTTGGCGTTCCCTACGTTTACATGTACCACCTCGGTTATGGCGGCTACATTGGCGGCGTGCAGGGCTATCCGCTGATTACCCGCCCCGATTCGACCTGGGACTGGTCAGAACACTTTTCGTGGGTGAAAGGGAATCACACTATCAAGTTGGGCGGAAACTTCCAGCGCGCAACCACGAACAGCACACGAAATAACGCCCGCACCGGATTGGCCGTCGGCTATTTCACTTACTATGCCGGTTACATGACAGGCGATACAACCGGCGTAACCGATGACATCGAGCAGTTGCTCCTGGGCAAGGCAGACAACGCTAATCGGGAATTCGGTAATACTCATCGCTACATCACTCAGAACTCGGTAGGGTTTTACGCTCAGGATGATTGGAAGATCAAGCCCCGCCTGACTCTGAATTACGGACTGCGCTACGAGATCAATGGCACGATGCGCGACAAGAATAACCAGGAGGCGAATTTCTTTCCCGACCGCGGCTTCGTGCAGGTAGGGCAGGGCATTGACGGGCTCCACAACGTTGACTATCACGACTTCGGACCCCACGTCGGTTTTTCCTGGGATATGTTCGGCAACGGCAAAGTGGCCTTGCGCGGTGGGTACTCCCTGACCTTTGACGTGGCCAATTTCGGCGCCCTGGCGTCGCCGTACTCATTCGCGCACGCTCACGCGGGCGTCCTTACCCAGCCCAGCCTGGGCAACGTTTCTCTATCCAACTTGTCCGATGTGGCGAGTGACGTCGGCGCCCTTCCGAAGCCCAACGATCCGACGGCTACTTGTTACGATCCCACCGCCCGGACCGGGGACTACATCTGTTTTGACTCTAATGTGAATGGTCCTCTGTTTGCAATCAACCCTCCCAAAGTGAACGCGTTCTCGGTCATTAATGATTTCAAGACCCCGCGGTATCACAACTTCAACCTGAGCATTCAGGACGAATTCATCAAGAACAACGTGCTTACCGTTACCTACTCCGGCCAACGCGGACGGGACTTGCTCATTTATCACGACTTGAACGCTTCGCCGCTGGGCAGTCCTTGCGGTTCGGCGTCCGAGTGTGATGATTTCCGGCCGCTGGCGACCGCATTTCCGCAGTTGCAACACGTGATTCAGGCCAGCAACTTTGGCACCTCCCAATACGACAGCTTGCAAGCTTCGTACAACCAGCGTAACTGGCACGGGTTTGACACCCAGTACAACCTGACCTGGAGTAAATGTATCGATCTGAATTCGGTGAATCGTGGCGGACAGGGCGATTATCCGCAGATCAACAATGACAACCCCGTGGGCAGTACCGCTCTTGCTCACCCAAATTTCGAAGAGAACCGGGGGCTTTGCGATCACGATGTGCGCCTGAATTTCAATATCGGGGGTGTCTATAACGTGCCCGGCATTCATGCTTTGGGAGGCCGGCTAGGGAATGGTTGGCAGCTCAGCACGGTCTACACCGGCGTTAGCGGCCGGCCAATCGGCGTTTTCAAGAACGGCAGCGGTGATCCCTCGGGACAAGGCTTGACCGGTGCCGCTATTCGCGCCAACTATGACGGCTCTCGCATTGTCTACAACACTCGAAACCCGGACGCCTATGTTGCCATCGTTCCGGACCAGTTTACGGTTCCGGGGGCTGGGACGGCCGGCAATTCAGGCCGCAATCTATTGATAGGACCAGGCCTGAGCCAGTGGGATCTGTCGCTGAGCAAAGCGACCAAGCTCAACGAAAGATTGAGTTTCGAAATTCGATGGGAAGTGTATAACGTGTTGAATCGCGCTAACTTTGCGCTTGGCAGCTTTAACAATACTGCCAACAGCTCCTTCTTCGGAACCCTCACCGAAACGCCGGATGTCTCCTCAGGTAACCCGGTGATTGCTCAGGGCGGGCCTAGAAACATGAACTTCAGTCTGAAGTTAAAATTCTAGAGTTTCAGAGTTTTTGAGAAGACCCAGCTTGAATTTCAGGGAGTCTACCCGTGGTAGACTCCCTTTTTCATTTCTATGGCAGTCCGCCGCTTGGTCTCATTCTTCCTGCCGGTTCTTCTGATTGGGTTCAGCACGGTGGCCGCCCAGCGTCCCAAGGCCCCGGTTCGCAAAAGCCCACCGCAATTTCCCAATGTCATTGTGATTACGCTCGACACTACCCGTGCCGATCGCATGGGATTTCTAGGATCGAAACGCGGACTGACTCCCAACCTGGACGCGATGGCGCAGCAAGGCAGTGGTTTTCACCCGCGCCTATTCGCACGTGCCGCTGACGACTGCCTCGCACACCACAATCTTTACCGGGACTTATCCGCAGTTCAATCACGTGAACGATTTTGGCGTGCCGCTATCACCCAAGCTGCCCTATTTGCCCGATCTCCTTCACCAGCATGGATACCAGACGGCGGCGTTCGTCGGCTCTCTGATTCTCGACCCACTGGACGGCACCGCGCCAGGCTTTGATCGCGGGTTCGACGTGTACGACGCGGGCTTTCATCTTCGCCGCCACGGAGCGGACCGCTACCAATCGGTGGAGCGACGCGCGGACGTGGTGGTGAGCCATGCCCTGGGATGGCTTAGCCATGCGGCTAACAAACCGGTCTTTCTCTGGGTTCACTTGTATGACGCGCACGACCCTTATGATCCACCTTCGCCCTATAAGGAACGGTTCGCGTCGCAGCCTTACGACGGCGAGATCGCTTACGCGGACGCCTGTGTCGGCAACTTGCTGGACGCGCTGCGCAAGCACGGGCTTTATGACGAAACCCTGATCGCGGTGATGGCGGATCATGGCGAGTCGCTGGGCGCGCATGGCGAGAACACGCATGGCGTGTTTCTGTACGACGAAACTCTGCACGTGCCGTTGCTGATCAAGCTGCCGCTCAATCGCGCGGCGGGCCGAGCGATCGAAACCCGCGCCGGGCTGGTGGACGTTGCGCCCACGATTCTCGACGCCGCCGGCATCACGCCTCCTGCCGAGATGCAGGGGCAATCGTTGCTCGAATCCATCAAGCCGCCGGATGCCAAGAAAAAACCGACGCGAACACTCCGCCCGAAGACCGGCCTGCCTACGCCGAGACTGACTACCCTCACCGAGCATTTGGATGGAGCGCTCTGCGAGCGCTGCGCACCGGAAAATATTTGTATATTCAGGCGCCCGCGTCGGAACTCTACGACCAGACGAGCGATCCCGCCGAAGCTCACAATCTGGCGGATAATTCGAAGGCGGTCGCCGGCACGCTGGCATCGCAACTAACGGACTTTCGCTACAAGACCAGCCAGACACTCGTCAACCTGGCCAAGCCTGATCCCGAGCAGATGCAAAAACTGCAAGCGCTCGGTTATGTCGGCTCGGACACCGATCCGGCGCAGGATCAGAAAGTGCTGAGCGGAGTCGATCCCAAGGCTCGAATCGAAATCTCAAATCTGCTGCATGATGCCATGTTCGATGTGGAAGACGCCCGCTACGAGCAGGCGATTCCGCTGCTGGAGAAGGCGCTCGCGGTTCAACCCGACATGCCGGTGGCGAATCTGCAGTATGGATTGGCTCAGGCTCGCCTGAAGCATTTCGACAAAGCGATTGCGCCACTACGCAAAGCGGTGACACTGCAGCCGGACAACGGGATGGGTCACTACGAACTCGGGCTGGCGCTGTTTGAGACCGGAGACTGGAAGGCGGCGGCTCCTGAGTTCGAAGCCGCGGTCGCGCGCGCTCCGCGCTGGGCAGATGCTCATTTCTCACTGGCCGCGGTTTACGCGCGCATCGACCGCGTTCCCGACGCCATGACCGAACTCGATAGCACGCTCAGTATCAGCTCCCGATCATTACCGCGCCAACCTGCTGCGCGGCCGAATTCTTGCCCTGCAAGGCAATCCTCTCGGCGCTCTCGATAATCTGGAGAGGGCCACCCAAGTCCAGCCGGATTCGCGCGAGGCCCATCTGTTCCTGGCGGATGCGTATGCGCAGTTAGGCCGAGTCGCCGACGCGCAAAATGAACGGGCGGCCGCGCAGAAGCTGGGCAGCCCTGCCGTTCGCTAAACTTGTCATCCTGAGAGTTTGTGACTTTTTTGATGTCGTCAAAAATCGAAGTTGCAAACAAGATAGTTACGACGACAAACTGGTCATAAATTCAAAAAAGTCACAAACTCTGAGGATGACAGTGGTGTGTCGAACAACAGTGATGTATCGGATGACATTCCTCATCGAAAGACAATGCTGGCGAGAAGAATCACCACGGGATAGCACTCCAGCGTGTAGCGCGGCTCGGGATTTTCCAGCGTGCCCAGGAAGAGCGATCGCAAGATCACGAAAGCAAGCGGCAGCGCCAAATACGCGAGCTTCCATCCTCTTGCCAGACCTGCGGCCGCCAAAGCCACGTAAATCAGCCCGACGATCCCGAGCCCCACCGCCAGCGCCGACCATTTCGGGTCGTCATTGAATTCCCACCAGCGAGTGTCGGACGGCAAGGTCTCGGTTCGCGGGCGCAGCCACATGTCGGCGATGCGAACCAGTGGCAGCCAAACGTAGTAGCGCAGCGGCGCGGCTCGAATGCGTTCGTCGGCCAGGGCGGCAAAGCGTGTCATCCAGCTCCGGAGTGACGTGAAGGGTGTTGTTGTAGTCCGTGAGTAGCTCCGCAGTCTGCTGCTTGTTGCGCTTCGGAATCGAAGGCGCGTGCGGGAAGTTTCTCGGCGTCCACGGTTTCGCCCGGCACCGGCCAGTAGATTTCCTCGACCGACGCGTATTCGGCCATCCAGGTCTTCACCCAGCGATTGAAACCCGCGGGAACGAATTCGTCTTCTTCGTTGGCGTAGCGCGGCGCGAGTGGTTGAAAGCGATGGAAGGTATGCAGGTTGCGCAATCCCCACGGAACCAGCGGCGCAAGCGAAACGACACGCGAGAACTACAGCCAGCCTCGCACAGATGATGGAAACCGGGAGTCTCGTGTGGTCGCGGGCGACTCGCCCGCGCTTCTGTCTCTCCAGGCCCAAACCAGCAGTATAACCAGCAAATACAACTCAATCGCCACCAGCAGCAGGCCACCGTCGGGCCGCAGCAGAATCGCGCCCGCGACCGCCACTCCGCAGCCCAGCCACGGAAGCATGTTCCCGGCGGTCGTCAGTCCGGCGATCGCAAAATCCAGAGCCAGCGCGGTGAAGAAAATTTCCAGCGTCTCGGTCAGAGCCGCGGCGGCATAGGTCGCCAGAAATGGACAGAGCGCCGCCAACAGAAACGCCGCTTTCGCCGCTCGCGGAGAAATCAACCGCCGCGCCATGTCGGCGATCAGCAGGCAGGTGCCGATATCCACGAACATCTGCACCACCAGCACGGCGCGGTAGTGCTCCATGCCAAAGACGGCAAAGATCGCAGCCAGAAATGCGGGATACCCCGGCAAGCCGTATGTAGGTAGCGGAAATTTCCTCCGGCCCGCTCAGCCCGTAGATGCCGTGCTGCAGCCAGTTCTTGGCAATGTCGCCGTACACGAAGGAATCGGTGGTGATGCCCGGAAAGCGAAGAAGGAAGAGAAGCCGCAGCCCAATCGCGGCCAGCGTGGCAAGCAGAAAGAATCGAAGATGTTGGCGCACAAGCTGGCGCACGCTAAGAATATACCTCAGCGGCAGGTAGTCTCCGCGACGCCCAAATCCATGAACCACAAAGGACACGAAGTTACACAAAGGCCAGAGATTTCCTTCGTGTACCTTAGTGTCCTTGCGTGGTCAAATAAGAGCTGCTGCGTCTAACAGGTTTGACCGTCCTTACACCTCAGCTTAGGATGAATACACAGCAATATTCATGGCGCAACCTGTCTTTTACGATCCCCGCAAGGCTCGCTGGAAGCGAATACGACTGGCCTTTGACGTCATTGGCGTCAGCATCACGCTGCTGGTCATTTTCTTCGCCTACACGGCATTGCGCGACGAGCCGTTGCCCGACCTTCTGCTGGCTCCGCAGAAGCGTCCCTATCACGCGCTAAAGGAAAAAGAGAAGGAAAAGGCAAAAGAGCGGCGAAGACTGGCGAGCGTCCGCCGCGGCCATCGCAAATCGAAATCGGCGCCCTCGCAGGTGAAGCTAAACGCGGAAGAAGGCATTCGCGCGGCATTCTACGTGCCCTACGATGCTGCCAGCTTTTCTTCGTTGCGCGAATATGCCCGCCAGATTGACCTGCTCTTTCCCGATTGGCTGCACATCATCACCCCGGACGGCCACCTGCAGAGCATCGACGAACAGACCAACAAATTCTTCGATGTGATCCAGCCAGATTCGACGTGTCCGCTTCGGTGGACGACAAAGTCATGCCGTTCCTGAAGTCGGAAGATACCGGCATGGAAGTCTTCCCCATGGTCAACAACTTCGACGGGATCGACTGGGTGGACATCACCGGCTTCCTGAACGATCCCGACGGCCCGCGCCCGCTTCCGGCAGCAGGTCGCTGCATTTCTGGCGACCGACAAATATCGCGGCCTGATGATCGACTTCGAAACCTTCTCCAAGAAGGGTCAACCCGGTTACCTCGCCCTGCTGCACGAGCTGTCTGACGATCTGCACGCCAAAGGCATGAAGCTTTACGTCAGCGTTCAGGCGCGGAATACGGAGTACGACTATGCCGCCATCGCCGCGCCCGTCGATGGCGTGGTGCTGATGAACTATGACGAACACTATCCGTCGCCGGGTCTGGCCGGGCCGGTGGCTTCGCAAGACTGGTTTACCGACAACCTGAAGGCGGCGGTCAAAGTAATTCCTCAGGACAAGCTGATCTCGGCCATCGGCAACTACGGTTATGACTGGGTGCAAGAAGCCGAAGCATGGATCGCTGCCGCCGGGAGTGAAGGACACCAACGTCTCGGTGCAGGATGCGTGGCTGGCGGCGCGCGATTCGGAAGCCGACGTCGATTTCGACGGCGACAGTCTCAATCCCCACATCACCTATCTGGATGAGCACGACTTGCAGCATGACATCTGGTTTCTCGATGCCGTGACCGCGCTCAACCAGATGCGCGCCGCGCAGTCCCTGGGCATCCAGACTTTCGCGCTGTGGCGGCTGGGTTCCGAAGATCGCTCGCTGTGGCGGGTTTGGGATGTACCGGGCGAAGCTGGCGCGGAGAACAAGCTGAAGGACGTTCCGCCCGGCCAGGATGTTGATATGGAGGGCAACGGCGAGATTCTGCGCATCGAGGCGCGCCCTACCGACGGGCAGCGCTCCATCACTCTGGATTCGGCGACAGGCCTGATCACCGATCAGAGCTTCGATTCGTTGCCCGAGCCCTACCGCGTGGCGCGATACGGGTCGAGCCCGGACAAAGTCGCCATTACCTTCGACGACGGTCCCGATCCGGAATGGACTCCCAAGATCCTGGATGTGCTCAAGCGCGACCAGGCGCCGGCGGCTTTCTTCCTGATCGGTATTCAGGCCGACAAGTTTTCCGACGTGACCAAGCGCATCTACCGCGAAGGGCACGAAATCGGCAACCACACTTTTACCCATCCCGACATCAGCAACATCTCTCGCGGCTTCATGCGCGCGGTCGAACTCAATCTCACCGAGCAGCTTTTCGCCAGCCTGCTGGGTATGCGCACGATTCTGTTCCGTCCGCCGTATTCGATCGACGCCGAGCCCGACACCGAAGATCAGGTCCGTCCACTCGAGACCACCCAGGACATGGGCTACATCACCGTTGGCGACAAGATCGATCCCAACGACTGGCGCGACAATCCGCGTCACAGCGCCGATCAGATCGCCGCCGACGTCCTGGCTCATCTTCCACCTTGCGCGGCGAACGACACTCCACTGCGGCAACATCATCCTCATGCACGATGGCGGAGGTGATCGCGAGCAGACGGTGCTGGCCTTGCCCAAAATTATCGCGGGAGTGCGAGAGAAGGGATTGCAGATTGTTCCGCTTTCCGAGTTGCTCGGCCGCAACCGGGCGGATGTCATGCCTCCGATTCCTTCCAACCAGCGTTGGACCGCGCGCCTGAACCTGTTCGGTTTCGTCCTGTTTCCACTGACATTCAACGTCATTACATGGATATTTTTTGTCGGTGACGTGCTGATGACCGGACGGCTGCTTTTCATCGGAGCCTTTGCCATCTACGACCGGCTGTGGCCGCGACGCTACGGAACTGCAGCTGATGGCTAAATCCTATCATCCTGTGGTTGCGCGTGCTGATTCCCGCCTACAACGAAGAAAAAGTAATTGAACGAACCATACGGTCCGCGCTGGCCGCGACTTATCCCAACGTGCGCGTGATCGTGATTGACGACGGCTCCAGCGACAAGACGCTGGAAGTCGCGCGTGCTGCTTTTGCCAGGGAAGAAGCCTGCCGGGAAAGTTCTTATCCTGACCAAGTCGAATTCTGGAAAGGCCGACGCCCTCAACTTCGGCCTGGAACATTTGCGTGATGAAGAAATCTTCGTTGGCATTGATGCCGACACCGTGGTTGCCACGTGACGCGGTTTCGCGGCTTGGTGCCTCATTTCCTGAATCCCAAAGTCGGCGCGGTCGCAGGCAACGCCAAAGTCGGCAACCGGATCAACCTTTGGACGCGATGGCAGGCGTTGGAGTACATCACCAGCCAGAATTTTGAACGGCGCGCCTTAAACACCATGGGTGCGGTAAGCGTCGTGCCGGGAGCCATCGGGGCGTGGCGGGTTTCGGCGGTTCGTGAAGCCGGCGGCTTCCACACGCGACACTGTCGCCGAGGATGCCGACCTCACCATGGCGCTGCTGCAGCTGGGATATCGCGTCGAATATGAAGATCTGGCGCTGGCTTACACCGAAGCTCCGGTCAATGCTCGGGGGCTGATGCGTCAGCGATTCCGCTGGTCGTTCGGAATACTGCAGTCCGTATGGAAGCATCGCGCTGCCTTTGCCCGGGAAGGAGTACTGGGCTGGATCGCGCTGCCCAACATCGCTATCTTTCAGGTGCTGCTGCCACTGGTCTCGCCTTTTATCGACATTATGTTTTTCGTGGGCGCCATCTGGTATTTCATCCAAAGGTCGTACCATCCTGAGTCCACTGATCCAGGAAGTTTTCAGCGGCTCTTCGTTTTCTTTGTGGCCTTTCTGGTGATGGACTTCCTGGCCTCGGCTATTGCCTTCGCGTTGGAACGCCGCCGTCCAGAAGCGCCCGAAGACCCGTGGCTGCTCAGCCAGGTGTGGCTGCAGCGCTTCGCTTACCGCCAACTGTTCTCGATCGTGCTGCTGAGAACCCTGAAGCGAGCAGCGGAAGGCCGTCGCTTCGCGTGGGACAAACTGGAACGCACCGCCGCCATGAGTTACAAACCGGCAGAAACCGAAGAGTCGGTGAAAGTCCCCTAAAAAAACGAGTTTCGTGTGGGGCGGACACTCTTGTCCGCCGCTTTTGACGCTGAATTTTTCTGGCGGTGCCGGGCCCCACCCGGGAGTTGGTTCGGCTCTAGCTAACTTCAACTTCAAAGGCGGCGGACAAGAGTGTCCGCCCCACACGAACCCTGGTGCTACAATTAACAAGGTTCTTTTCCGTTCCTGCGACCATCGATATCTTCTGAGGTGCAATCATGGCAACCGTCGAAACTCCTACCCGCCCACAGGCACGCCTGCATGAAGGTCCCTTTGTAAACGAGCCGCTCACCGACTTTACCAGGCCGGAGACGGCGCGCCAGATGCGCGCTGCCATCGAGAAAGTGCGTGGCCAACTCGGGCGCGAGTACGACCTGATCATCGGCGGCAAACGAGTGCAGACCAAGGACAAGATAAAGTCCATCAATCCCGCAAAGCCCTCACAGATCGTCGGATTGCATCAGAAGGCCGGGAAAGAACACGTCGAGCCGGCCATGCAGGCGGCGCTTGCGGGTTTTGCCAGCTGGAGCCGTACTTCAGTCGAAGAGCGCGCCGCCCTGCTCTTCAGCGTGGGCGATCTGTTGCGCGAACGCAAATTTGAATTCTGCGCCTGGCTGGTTTTCGAGGTGAGCAAGAACTGGGCCGAAGCCGATGCCGATATCGCCGAGACTATCGACTTCTGTGAGTACTACGCCCGCGAGGCGTTGCGTCTGGCCCGGACTGAACTGCCGGTGCAAATGCGCGGAGAGCGCGACACCCTGTTGTACATTCCTCTGGGTGTCGGCGCGGTGATTCCACCGTGGAACTTTCCCTGCGCCATCATGGCCGGAATGACGCTGGCTTCGATCGTGAGCGGCAACACCGTAATTCTGAAACCCTCGAGCGACTCGCCTACCATTGCGGCGCAGTTCGTCGAACTGCTGGAAGAATGCGGGATGCCGGAAGGTGTGGTGAATTTCTGTCCCGGCGCGGGTGCGACTTTCGGAAATTCCGTGGTGGCGCATCCCAAGACCCGCTACATCGCCTTCACCGGTTCGCGCGAAGTTGGCCTCGACATCAACAAGAGCGCGGCTACGCAGGCTCCCGGCCAAGTCTGGATCAAGCGCACGATCCTGGAAATGGGCGGCAAGGATGCCATCATCGTGGATGCCGATGCCGATGTCGACACCGCCGTCGAAGGTGTGGCCCAGGCCGCATTCGGCTTCCAGGGCCAGAAGTGCTCGGCCTGCTCCCGCGCCATCGTTGACGAGCGCATCTACGACAAGTTCCTGGAGAAACTGAAAGAACGAGTGGAGAAAATCACGATTGGCGACCCTGCGGAAAATGCCAACATGGGCGCGGTGATCAACGAAGGTTCGATGAAATCGATTCTTGATTACATCGAAGTCGGCAAGAAGGACGGACGCCTTATCACCGGCGGCGGCCCGGCGAAGAATGCCGGCGAAGGATATTTCCTTCAGCCCACTGTGATCGCGGACATTCCACCCAAATCGCGCCTGGAGCAGGAAGAAGTCTTCGGCCCGCTGCTGGCCGTGATCAAGTCGAAGAATTACGATCAGGCACTCGAGATCGCCAATGACACGGAATTTGGTCTTACCGGCGCGGTTTATACCAAATCACGTGAGAAGATCGAGCGCGCCATTCAGGAATTCCACGTCGGCAACCTCTACATCAACCGCAAGTGCACCGGCGCGACAGTCGCGGCGCATCCTTTCGGCGGGTTCAATATGTCGGGCACGGATTCAAAATCCGGCGGGCCGGATTACTTGTATCTGTTCACGCAAGGTAAGGCGATTGGCGAGAAACTTTAAGCGGCAGGTAGCTGTAACTGTTCAGATATTCAGTGGCCTTTCATGGCGTCATGCTGAGCTTGCGAAGCATCTTGCGCGGAGCGGATACGCAGTTTGGCGGGGCCTGCCCACGAGCAGGCCTTCAGAACTAAACTAAAAGTTCCTCAGGATAACTGCATCTTCCCGTTCGCGATTCATCTCGAGATACGCACTACCCTCGTTGTGAACCCTCGCTTGATTGTGAAATATTTGCAACATTGCTGTAACAAAGTATTTACCCAACCCTGCTCAGGATTCATTTATTTCCTTTAAGTTGCGCGAAAAGCTTTTATGGCAGTGATCGAAAATTGCTATTGGACAAGCCTTCCCTTCACTCCTATCGTTATTACATGGCCACCTCATCAACAGTCGACGATTCATCGGTAGATTTTCTTCATGCACTTGGCACTCAAATGGCGTCGGCGGACGCGTTACACGAAGTGCTCGCGCGGGTTGTGGATTTTGCATCGGCCCTGGTGAAGTGCGATTCCTGCCTGGTTTATGTAATGGAAGACGATGAGCTGTTGCTTCGCGCCTCCAAGAATCCGCACCCGGAGGTGGTGGACAGACTGAAATTGCACGTCGGAGAGGGCATCACCGGCTGGGTGGCGGAACATCGCGAGCCGGTCGCAGTCTCGAAAAACGCGTCCAAAGATCCACGCTTTCAATTCTTTCACGAATTGCCGGAAGACACTTATGAAGCATTTTTGTCCGTGCCGCTGATGTCTCGCGGACGCGTGGTGGGAGTAATTAACCTACAGCATCGCCGTCCTCACATCCACAACCAGAAGGAGATCCGGATGATCTCGACCGCCGGTTTCCTGGTGGGGGCGGAAATCGAAATGGCGCGGCTGGAGAGCGAGAATACTCATCTCTCGCAGAAGCTGGAAACTCGAAAGATCGTGGAACGCGCGAAGGGCATTCTGCAGCGCGATCTCTCGCTCGATGAAGAACAGGCCTATCTGGCGTTGCAGCGGCAGAGCCGGCAGACTCGCAAAACGATGCGGGAGGTTGCAGAAGCCGTAGTCGTCACCGACGAATTGCGGCGCAGCTCGCGAACGAATTGATGTAGGCGCGCGTCCCCTACAGTTGCCTCTGGTATCGAAGCACTGGCTTAAAACCGCACGAACGGGACGCTCGCGCCCACACTGCAGACACCAAAAAGCGGAGCGGACTTGTAACTTGTCCGCTCCGCTTTCTTTCTTTTCTTTCGATCAGGCTCACTTCCCGGCTTGCGCGATCGGTCCCAGCCTGGCGGTTTCCGCGGCTGGAGTCTGCACCTTGGGACTTGCATAGTGCAGGCTCAAACCGAGGTCGCCCAGGTAGAGGGCGCTCACAAACGATTCTCCAGCATCGTTGCGAGTCAGAACCAGCCTGCTGCCTTCGACAGGTTTTTCTGTCGAGACCACCTCAGGCAGGACGATTGCGATCTGCGCGCTTCCGGTTTTGCCGACCATGATTGGCGCCGGCAGGCTCGGAGACCGCAGAGAGAAGGAATACACGCCGGGGGAAAGAACTACGCTCCCCCAGTGGGCTTCGTGAGTAAGCGTGAATTTCCCGTTAGCCGACTGTGCGTGAGCGGAACCGATGCCCATCCCCAACGTCCCAATCGCCAGCACGGCTGCTTTGAAAAGCATGGAACTGCGAATTGATTTCATGACCTGATCTCCTTTTGTGGTTGTCGCGAGCAGACACACACCGGCGCTGACGCCGAACGAGCATCGCTCGCGTGATTTGTGTTGGGACGTCGAGGTCAGGAATGAACAACGTGAAACGACAGGAGTTAGGGAACGAACTTCAGAGTTCGCAGCATCCGCGCTTGCAGTCTGCCTGGTGCAGACTATTGGACATTGCTACTGTGCCAGCAGGAGCCGGCGAAGTCCAACGCAAAAAACGAATTGCGACAATCCAATGGTGTCGTAAATAGTCGCGGCAAAGCAGTCGGAGCTGTGCGCGTCATGTCGACAGCTGTCTGGGAATAAACACCCATCATCGCAGTTAATACCAACAGAGTGCAGGACCATCCAGGGCGTCGGTAAGACGCTGCAAGGGCATTCGCACTACTTCTCGATATGGAAGGGAAATAGCATGAAACGCCGAGCCATTACTTACATTTTTGCCGTGTGTCTGATCAGTTCAATCGCTCTTGCCGACAATCCAACGGACGCCCCGCTGGTGACCAATGACGGGACCGCCGCCGTCGAGCAGCCGGACAATCAAACCAGCCACAAACGGCGGGAGCACAAAAAGAAGAACAAATCCCAGTCGGCCAAGGCTGGATGTGAGAACCCGCCACGGGAAAATAATTCAGCCAGGCAACGCGACTCTGAATATCCCGCAACTGGCCACAGCTACGCAGGCAGCAACTAGCTTTGTCGTGGTTCCAAAATATAAAGGGCCGCCCGCGGGCGGCCTTGTTCTCACAGCAGGGTTGTAAACCGAGGTTGTTACGAAGTTACGCCGGCTCCGGCTTGTGGCGTCGCCGCCGCTGCCGTCGCCGCCGCCGCTTCGTTCAGGATCCGGTGATGGATGGTGAACAGCGCCAGCTCCAGCCGATCCGACACGCCGATCTTGTCATAGACGTTGCGCAGATAGTTCTTGATCACCTGTTCGGTGGTTCCCAGCTGGGAGGCAATTTCCTTGTTCTTGTAGCCTTGAACAATCAGCGCCACAATGCGCAGTTCTTTTGCGGTCAAACGATCGCGCACCCGCAAGCCCACCATATCGTTTTCGGTCAGTTCGCTCGGTACCGCGATGTCCTGCACCCAGTTCTCGCCACGCGCCACTTTGCGGACACAGTCGACCAGCGCGGCGCTGGTCACGTTGCGGTAGACCACGCCGTGTGCTCCTGCGCCCATGTATCGCTGGGCACTTTCGCCGGTATCGGCCAGTACTACGACTCGAGTCTTGGCTTTGTCGGCGGCCTGCAGGATGCCTGGAAAATCCGAGTGAAATCCGCCAGCGACCACCAGAACTGCGGCGCGAAATTTATCCAGGGCCATGAACATCTGTTCCTGGGTTTGCGCCTGCGCCACAATACGCATTTCGTCTTCGACCGCCAGTACCTTGGCGATTCCCGCGCGAAAGATGGCTTGATTGTCGGCCAGAATCAATTTGAGCATTGCTTTAAGCTCCTCGCCTCTAGTGGCGAACGAAATCGTAGGAGTCGATCACGCAGGCCACACCTCGTGCCTCCGTGGGACCGCCGTCGGGCTCGTCGGTGCGTACTACACGGCCCCGGCATTGAATGACTACGCCTTCTTTGGCCCCTGTCATTTCAGGCGGCAAAGTGATCTCGAACTCAACCGTCGACCCGATGTCGAGAGCGGCGTCAGATCGGATATACACCCCGGCGGCGCTCAGGTCGCCGGTAACTCCGCTGTGTTCTCCGGCCTGATCAGACTTGTGAATCTTGATCGGTAATTCCAGGGGGAAGCGTTTCCCCGTCCGTGCATCGGACACAAGACCTCCTCGCTCCTACCCACTTTGAACCCGCGAAACCACAGCTAGACCGAGGTCTCACGAACGGAGACCCAAAATGATGTGCTTGCGCGGTTATATCACGGAAGGTAGCCCCCGCAAAAGCCCGATCAGGGCCCTGGCATGGGTAGGAACTAGGTTCCCCCGCCTGCAAAGCCGGGTTTAGTGCATTTCCCATCAATGAGTTGCTGCTCGTGGGCAGCCTTGATTGCCGGATTGGCAACTAAAACCACGCGTGCATAAGCACATAAAACAACTCGTTGGTGTTCTGGTGTTCCTGACGGCGATCCTGCTCTCGCCGGTTGCCGCGACAGGCCAGGTCATCCCTGCGTTCAGCATGAGGAGTACCGCCCCCAATGCGGGATCCTATGAACCGATCACAGGCAGGCAACGCATGCAATGGTTTGTGCGCAGCACGGTCGGAGCCGAAAGTCTGGCCGCCGGCACCTTCAGCGCCGGCTTTGGAACTGCCAGGAACCGCCCCGAGGAGTACGGTCCTCACTGGGACGGTTTTGGAAAGCGTTACGCAATGCGATTCACCGGGGTTGCTGCCAGTCACGCCATCGAAGGGGCGGCGGGTTCATTGTGGGGAGAAGACCCGCGCTATTTTCGCGCCGCCGGGCAGCCTTTCAAAGGGCGCATGAAGAATGTTGTTGTGATGACCTTCGCGGCTCGCCAGTCCAACGGAATGTTAGCCCCTGCTTATGCCCGATATCTCGGTAACGCAGGCAGCAACTTCCTTTCGAACACCTGGCGGGCGAACAGCGCGTCCGGCGCCGGCGATGCCGGTGTGCGCATCCTGCTCGGGTTTGCAGGAAAGATGGGCAGTAATGCTTTCGCTGAATTCTGGCCCGATGCGCGCAGATACATATTTCGCAGAAAGCACTAACAAAGTGCGGGGCGGACACTCCTGTCCGACGCCGTTGCCTTTGATTTTGGGTCGCCGTCGTGACGGAGACTCTCTTTAAAACGCGCTGCCGCCTCCTCCGCCGAACCCGCCGCCAGAGAAGCCGCCTCCGCCCCCACCGCCAAATCCCGAACCGCTCGAACTCGAGCGCGGCGCGGAGACGAATACCTGGTGCATATCGGTTGCCATGCTATGCATCGAGCTTGAAAAGAACACCGGATTAAATCCAGTCATCCCATTTGGCGAAACATACCAGTTCGGCGGATTTTGGATGATCCCGGCGAATGCCTGCGCCCAGTGATGTTCCACGCCCAGCGCCATGGCGTAGGGGAGATATTTTTCAAACGTATCCGGCGGCATGCGTTTCAACCGGTCAGCGTCCACGCGGTTCATAAATTCCTGGAAGCCCAGCACAGCGACGCGGGTGCGCCCCCCCTGCACTGTCTTCGCCGACATTTCACGCGCGAATAGCCACCAGATCACAGCCGAGATAATGCCGCACCCGATCAGAAGTACAACCGAGTTGAACACCGGTTTATACCCCCCGAATTGCGAGAGCAGGAACGGCGCGGCGATCACGATCAGGGCTCCAATGCTGTAGGCGTTCGCTGAGTCGGGATCGAGACTGTACATGCCCTTCTTCTTCAACGCCTCCTTAATGTCTTGCTGGATTAGAGGAATCGCCCTGTAGAAGCGGTTCTTGAGACTGGACAGCCGGATTTGCGGTTCGCCGCCAAAAATATTCCGCATCATTGTAAGTTCGTGTGGTGCCAGGCCGTCCCACTCGGTCGTCGGCCTGACCATGTGAAAGACATAATCCCTGGAGTGAAAGATTAGAAGATTGGTTTCCACTGTCTCTTCGATCTTTATATAACCCCGCACCGCCAGATCAACGATGGTGGACGTAATGTCCCGTGGATGAATCTTGTCATCGATCAGCGCGCCCGTTTCGGCCGGTGACATGCCAGGGGGCGGATCATACATGGGGGCTACCGATCGCCCAGAATCGGGATCGCGCCCCTTGTACCACCACAGAGCAAACATCACTCCGAAAGTAACGAAGGGCAAAAACACAATTGGATTGCTGCCCAGAAACCAGAATGCTCGCGTGATTGCGCCGGGCTCTTTGAGGATGTCCTTGGGAATGAAGATATCGATGGTCATCCCGCCGCGCATCGGAAGCGGATTTCTGGTCTCGAAAGCGACGTCCGCGCCCTTGACTTCGGAAGTCGCATCGCGTTGGGCCGATCCATACGCGCCTGTGAAGGCCTGGGCCCTCAGCTTCCCGGAAGCGCTCTCTGGCAGGTAGACATGAGCTTCGGCGTGATCGATCGGCACCGGCCAATCATTGCCGGTCACGTTCCAATAAAACTCGTCGTGATCTTCGAAATAACGAATGCCGTTGCGGACAAGGTACTCGATCTCCACCGTGCGCGTGGTGTCCACGGCGCCCGGGATGTAGATTTTCAAATCGCGATAGTTGCCGGAAGTCTTTGACTCGTACTTCAGCTTTTGCCCGGCGCCGTCGGTTACGGCCGTGATGTCCAGAAAGAGGGTGTAATTCGTCCCGCGCGGGCCGGGATACTCGATCGGGATGGTGCGATGAATGCCGTGCCACTGGCCGATAAAGACGAGATTGATCCGCTCTTTAACCAGTGTCGAGCCGTCAGCGCTGACAGTGATGACGTCTTGAAAGTCAGCAATTCGCCAGCTCTGTGCGAAGACGGGGGCGGCCAGGATGATGATGAAAGTTAGGAATAGAAGCTTGAATGGAAGCCCGCCGGTTTTCAGCCGCGTAGCGCCGCCAGAATGTAGCCCACGGCGCAAGCCGTGGGCCAAAGACCGAAACAGAGTGAGCCCCGAAGGGGCGAAAGAACCCAGGACTGTACCAGAGTCTTGACGATGGCTGTGCGCTGAGGTGATGGACATTTAGGGCAGGTTCCTTGCGGGCTTTCGCCCCGTTGGGGCTGGCGCGGCTCATGCCCTGGCCCCCACGGCTTGCGCCGTGGGCTAAATTCTTGCGCCGCTCCGCGGCTGAAGGCCTCGACTCTCTGCTAAAACTTCACCGCCACCGCCTCGCGGTCGCCTGCCGCTGCCTCGAAGAACTGGCGCTGCTGGAAGCCAAACATCCCGGCAAGAATATTGGTCGGGAAGGACTGAATCTTCGTGTTCAAATCGCGCACCACCGCATTGTAGTAACGACGCGCATTCTGTATCGTGTCCTCGGTCTGGTTGAGCGAGCCCTGCAGTTGGGTGAACTCCTCGGAAGCTTTCAGTTCCGGATAATTCTCCGCCACGGCAAACAGGCTTTTGAGAGCGCCACTGAGCTGGTTCTCGGCCTGTGCCTTGTCGCCCGGAGTGGTGGCCTGCATGGCCTGGGAGCGGAACTTGGCTATGTTTTCGAAGGTACCCTTCTCGTGAGTGGCATAGCCTTTGACGGTCTCGACCAGGTTGGGGATCAGGTCGTGGCGGCGTTTAAGCTGGACGTCAATGTCCGACCAGGCATTGTCGCAGCGCACACGCAACTGCACCAGGCTGTTGTACATCCCAATCAGCAGCACGACGATGACAACCAGAATGCCCAGGAAAACGAAAGCCATGAGCGTCTCCCGTAGAGGAATGAGAACAATGAGAACAGGGGCGACGGTAGCATACCGGGGATTCCGGCGCAATCGCTGGAACCGTGTAGCGGGTTGTAGCCATAAAGTGGAGTATCGAGGTGCCGCTGCGGCAGTTTAAGATTGTCTGCGTAAGACGTTACGAGGTGAAATATCAGTCACCGAAGAAACATCGCGAGATGGCTACCGGCGTTGCTGATTGCGCTGTCGGCAATCGGCGCTCCTGCCCAGACCTGCCTGACCACCAATGACATGGACGAGGCTACGCGCTCGGCCCTTGTCGCGACCGGCAAGCGATTCTATGATCTGGCGGCTCACGGCGACGCGGCTTCGTTGCGTCAAAGCGCAATCACCAGCCTGGCAACGAATTTTTCTGGTATCGAAGGCGCGGTTAAGGATAACCAGGCCAACCTTTCGGCGGCGCAGCCTGAGCAGCGCCCTCCGTTCCTTCTCAAGGCCGAAGGAAATGAACCCCTGGCGCGAGCCGAATTTCTGTGCGGCGTCTTTGGATCGCAGGGACAGACGCGCGACAGCGCTGTTTTTGTCATCCCCAATCTTCCGCCGGGAAATTACGGAATCGTCACTCTCGAGGCAGCCTCTGCTCAGGGCGCTCACACCGTTTCTTTTGTGCTGCAGCAGCAGGCCGCCGATTGGAAACTGGGCGGCTTCTATGTGAGGCTGACCAAGGTCGCGGGTCACGACGGCAACTGGTTTGCCGACCGCGCCCGCGAATTCAAGGCCAAGGGGCAAAACCACAATGCCTGGTTTTACTACGGTGAAGCCCGCGAACTGCTGGTTCCGGTTCCGTTCATGGCCACTGCCACGACCGATAAGTTGTACGACGAGATGCAGACGGTAAAGCCGGCCGACTTGCCACCCGCCGACCTGACGGCGGGAACGAAAACCTACAAGATCACTGACTTGTTTCCCATTCCCGTAGGGCAGGATTTTGACTTGGTGGTCAGGTATCAGTCGGCGGACGTCTCCGACACTGGCCGCACATTTCAGGACAACGCCGCGGTCATGAAGGCATTGGTGGCGAAGTATCCCGAGCTACGTGACGCATTCGCGGGGATCGTGGTTCGTGCCGTGGAACCATCAGGACGTGACTACGGCTCGATGCAGCCGATGAAAGACATCAAATAAATAGAAATAAATGTAGGCGCGGGCGTCCCGCTCGTGCAGCAGTGAAACGGGTCTCTCGGTCCATCTCGCTTCCGCGTCGAGCGGGACGCTCGCTGCCCACACCAACTACAGAACGCACTCTTCCGGATCTTTATCTTTCCGCAGGCCCATAAATACTGGAGCGCGTAACTTGGCGCCGCCTTCGTTCGTAACGTGGGTCCATTCCGAGAACTTGATCTCAGCCACCAGTTCCGGCTTCACCCAATGTACTTTTCGCAAGGCTTCCACGCCGTGGGGAAAGGGGCTGTGGTTGGTTTCGCGCTTTTGCAATTCCCGCCAGACTTCCTTCAAAGAAGCCTGATCGAATCCGCTGCCGGCCTGGCCCACATGAATGAGTTCTTTATTCTTGTCATACAGACCCAGCACGATCGATCCGAAATATGCCCGGCTGCCTTCGGGATCGGTATAACCTCCGACAACACAATCGAGCGACTGGGTCATCTTGATCTTGAGCCAGTTCTGGGTGCGGCGTTCCTCGTAGTAACTATCCCTGCGTTTGGCGAGAATCCCTTCCAGCCCCTTCTCTCTCGCCACTGCAAACAACGCCTTTCCCTCAGGAAAGTGATCGGAGTAGCGCAAGGGGTTGGCGGTCTCGCCAGTGACCTGGGTGATGTCCCCCAGCACTTTCTTGCGCTGCTCCAGCGGGACTCGGTGAAGATCGTAGCCGTCGAGGTAAAGCAGGTCGAAGACGTAGTAGAGCACGGGAATATCGCGGCGGGATCCAGTTCGCCTTCCACCATCCCGAATTCCGGTGCGCTGCTGCATCAGGCTGAAGGACGATCTGCCGTGCTCGTCAAGCGCCGCAATTTCGCCGTCGAGAATCGCCGTCTCCGCCTCGATGGATGCAGCCAGGTTGTGAAGTTCGGGATATTGCGCGGTCAGATCATTCTGATTGCGGGACACCAGGCGAACTTTCCCTTTGGCGACGAACGCAATCGCGCGGTAACCGTCCCACTTGATTTCATACAACCACTCAGGATCGTCGAAGGGCTTCTCGACCGAAGTTGCCAGCATGGGATGGACAGCAGTGGGCATGGGGCGCTGAACCGCCCCGTCTAAATCCTTGATGGCGGAGGGCGGGGGATTCTCTTCAGCGTCAGTTCGTACTAGCGATCTGGATTTTTGTTTCAGAGCGGGCCGGATTAGCTTCTTTGTCTTTTTTTTTAGTCCTTGGCTCCGCTGGCTCTTCTGTCGGAGTCGCCTTTTCTCTTGTTCTTATCAAACTTGGCGATGGCGTCCGCCAGCCATGGTGCCTTGACCGCGCCGCGCGATGCCGGACGGCTGCTCTTCCACTGCTTCGATCCATGGTCGCCACCGATCTCCGCAATGCTGCGACCTGTAAGCGCCGACTCATCGTATTCATCGATGTTGTATCCCGGCACGACGGCATCGTCCTGCTTCTTGATCAACAGCCACTCTGTGCCTTTCGTCCCGGGACGGCGCGACTTGATGTGAATGAGGGCGAAGTCGCCGTTCAGCTTTTTCCCATGCAGCCGGATCTTGAAATCGCCCTTTTTCAACATGGCCGAGGCTTCCGCGTCAGTGCCCGGAACAAACTTTCCTTTCACCGGTTCGGGCGAAAGCGGTTCCCACGTGCCCACATCCCAGACCATCACCGTGCCCGCGCCATAGTTGCCCTCGGGAATGGTGCCTTCAAAGTCAAAGTAGGACACAGGATGATCTTCCACTTGCATCGCCAGGCGTTTGTCGGCGGGATCGAGCGATGGGCCCTTGGGTACCGCCCAGGACTTCAGCACGCCCTCCATCTCCAGGCGGAAGTCGTAGTGCAGGCGGGTGGCCCGGTGCTTTTGCACTACAAAGCGGTGCTTTGATTTTTTCTCGAGCTTGGGAGGCGGTTCGGGAGTTTCCTCGAATCGGCGCTTGCGTTTGTATTCGTCCAGGGACACGCGCTTATTTTAGCGCCTGCGGGGTCAAAATTTCGAGCCGCTGTCACCAGGCGCTGACCGGGGTAGTGGCTCAGTTTGTAAATAATCCCAGGATGGCAACATCCTGAGGGACTTCAGTCCCAGGATCTTGCGCGCAGCTCCTCGGCTGCGGCCGAGGTGCCTGTCCGCACCGCGCGAGATGCTTCGCGAAGCCCAGCATGACGCCTCGATGAGGGGGCGTCCTGATGGCGTCATTCTGAGGGAGCGACCCCTGACGGTATAATTCTCGCCATCCATGCCCCTCGCAACGGGTACGCGGCTTGGTCCGTACGAGATTGATGCTCCATTGGGCGCTGGCGGAATGGGGGAGGTCTACAGCGCCCGTGACACCCGTCTCGCCCGCACGGTTGCGATCAAAGTCCTTCCTTCGCATCGCTCCGACCAGCCGGAAGCGCGCGAGCGCTTCGACCGCGAAGCCCGCGCAATTGCCGCGCTCAATCATCCCAACATTTGCCAGATCTATGACGTGGGTTCGCAGGGCCCAATCGACTATCTTGTCCTGGAATACTTGCAGGGCGTATCCCTGGCCGACCGGCTAGCCACCGGCGCAATTCCGTTTAACCAGATCCTGCGCTTTGCCCTGGAAGTTGCCGACGCCCTGGACGCTGCGCACCGGCGTGGGATTATTCATCGCGACCTCAAGCCCGGCAACATTTTTTTGACCGCGCACGGCGAATGCAAGGTGCTCGACTTCGGCCTGGCAAAGTTGGTGCACGCAGATGTGCCGGAAGCCGCCACCGCCACATCCCCCGTGACCATGGCGGGAACGGCTGTCGGGACCATCGCATACATGTCCCCGGAACAGGCGCGCGGCGAAACTCTGGACGAGCGCACCGACATCTTTTCTTTTGGCGCGGTGTTGTATGAGATGGCCACCGGCAAGCCGGCCTTCCAGGGCAAAACGTCGGCTGTTATCTTCAAGGCCATCCTCGATGAAACACCGGTGGCGCTTTCGGAGCGGAATCCGATCCTGCCTGAAAGGCTGGATGACGTCGTTTCCAAAGCGTTGGAAAAAGATCGGAATCTGCGTTACCAGTCCGCCGCGGAACTGCGCGCTGACCTGCAGCGGCTGAAGCGTGACAGTGAATCTGGAACCGCGGTTCAAGTCTCGCGGCAGAAGAAATCCACGCGAACGCCCTGGGTCGCGATACCAGCGTTCCTCCTCCTCGCTGCAGCGGCAGCGGGGATTTTTTACTTCGTGGGGCACCGGTCTCTACCTCGTTCGACCGCCTGGGAACAGCTGACTTTTTTCACCGACTCGGCCGTGTATCCCGCTCTTTCTCCTGACGGGCGCATGCTGGCTTTCATACGAGGGAACAGCACGTTCTTCGGCCAAGGGGAAATTTATGTGAAGATGCTTCCCTCAGGGGATGCCGTTCAGCTCACTCACGACGCTGGATTAAAGCTTGCTCCTGCCTTCTCCTTCGACGGTTCACGCATTTCATACAGCATCGTCGATCCGTGGGATGTGTGGCAGATCCCGGTGCTGGGCGGACAGCCCAGTCTGGTCATGAGAAATGCATCATCTCTCTCCTGGATCGACTCTGGGAAACGGCTGCTCTTTTCAGAACTTCGCGATGGGTTGCACCTGGTTCTGGTGACTACTAACGAAGGGCGAGGGGAGAGCCGGGACGTCTATGTCCCACCGGGTCAACGCAGCATGGTCCACCACTCCTATCTCTCTCCCGACGGCCGGTGGGTATTGATGGTGGTCATGGACGCACGAGGCTCATTGCTGCCCTGCGAGGTGGCTCCTTTTGATGGCACCGGAAACATGCGGGTGGCAGGGCCAGCGGAAGGGACCTGTACATCCGGCGCCTGGTCGGCTGATGGCAAGTGGCTCTACGTCAGCTCCAGCTCGGGCGGTCGCTTCCACATCTGGCGCCAAAGATTTCCCGACGGGCCGTTACAACAGGTGACTTCCGGCACCACGGAAGAAGAAGGCATTGCGCTGAGTCCGGACGGTGAATCGCTATTGACGTCCGTGGGGACAGAGGACGACACCATCTGGCTTCACGACGGCCAGGGTGATCACCAACTCTCTTCAGAAGGAAGCGCCTCTGCAGCCACCATCTCCTGGGACAAAAGCAAGATCTACTATCTTCTGGTGCAAAACGACAAGGGAACAGGCAGCAGCCTATGGGTACACAATCTGGCTGATGGAACGAGCGAGCGGATCGCGTCCGGTCCCACCATCCAGAATGGCGCCAGGTTGCAGGAATATGCTCTCTCGCACGATGGCAAGACGGTTGCTTTTTCCACCAGGAATGATTCCGGGAAAACCCAGATATGGTTGGCGTCGGTCGATCGCCGCTCTTCGCCGCGCCAGCTGGCGTCATCAACCAGCCAGGACTCGCCTTCGTTTCTGCCCGACGGCGACCTGTTAATCCGTTCCCTGGAGGGCTCGCAAAATTTCTTATACCGCATCCGTCCCGACGGAACCGAACGTCGCAAGATCACGGCGGATCCTATCTTCGATATCTTCTCCACATCACCCGATGGTCGCTGGGTGGTTGCATCAGCCACGGGCCCCGATGATGACCATCCGTATGCAACCGTGGCCTACCCGGTGAATGGCGGCGACCCTCTGCGCTTGTGCAATGCATTCTGCGCCGGCAATTGGGACGTCAGCGGAAAATACTTCTACCTAATCTTCGATGCTTTGCAGGGCATCAACTCCTACATCATGCCGGTGAACCCGGCCCGCGGCATTCCCGATCTCCCGGCTGGCGGTATCCGCGGGGATGCGGATTTCAAGGCGGCCTTAAAGGCGGACAAACGAGTTGCGGTCATCCCGCGCGGTATCGACTCAGCCGCCGGACCGAACTTCTACACCTACACTCTCCGGAACACGCGGCGGAACATCTATCGCATCCCGTTGCCCGATTAGCTTAAAACCAGCTTCGCCGGACAGGTTGGTCTGTAACCGAGTTGATCTGTAACACTGTTGTCTGAAACACCGCTGCTCTGAAACGCCGTCGCTCTGAAACGATAATGAAGCGTGAATATCCCGACTCGCCGCTGGTAGGCGTGGGTGCAATCATCATTGACGCCGGACGCGTATTGCTGGTCAAGCGCGGACATCCGCCGCTGGCCGGCGAGTGGTCCGTTCCCGGAGGCGTGCTGGAACTCGGCGAAACCCTGCGCGAGGCGGCTGTCCGCGAGGCCCGGGAGGAAACCTGCCTCACGGTCGACACCGGCGAGCTGCTGGGTGTCTATGACCGCGTGCTGCGCGACGATGCGGGCCACACCCTCTATCACTTTGTGCTCATTGATTTTCTTTGCCGGCGAACGGCGGGCGAAGCACAAGCTGCCGACGATGCCGACGAAGTGCGCTGGTTCACCCCGACCGAAGCTGCCGGGCTTGGATTGCCCGAAGACACAGCTGAAGTGATTCGGCTCGGTTTCCAGAAGGCCTGCAACTGACTGTGTGGTCGCGGGCGAGTCGCCCGCGACCACACATGCCACATGCCCCACCTGCCCACAGGGCTCATGCTTCGAAGTAACTCCCGCGCGATAAAGAGCAGGTATAATCGGCGTCCACTGAGGTTGCTATGCCTCTCGCTGCCGGCACACGCCTGGGCCCCTACGAGATTGTCGCGCCGGCTGGAGCCGGCGGAATGGGCGAAGTCTATCGCGTCCGCGATACCCGGCTGAACCGCGAAGTCGCCATCAAGGTGCTGCCCGAACATCTTTCCAGCATCCCGAACTGCGCGAACGCTGTCTCGCTTCGGCATCGCCCGTGAGAAACTTCTTCATGGTCTGGTTCTTCCTGCTGTTCTTAATCTCCGGTTTCTGCAGCATCCTCTATGAAATCGTATGGCTGCGGCTGGCCATGGCGCAGTTCGGAGTTACCAGCGCTCTGACTGCGATCGTTCTCTCCATGTTCATGGCCGGCCTCGGACTGGGTTCCTGGGGCGCGGGCCGGCTCATCCGGACTTACGACGAAAGTCGCGAAGAAGGCGAGGGGATTCCTGCCCTGCGCCTCTATGCGCTGGCGGAATTGCTCATCGGAATATCGGCCCTGCTGGTTCCGTACCAGTTCTGGTCCGGACGCCAGTTACTCCAGCGGCTCGCCGTATCTTCTTCCTGGTCCTACTACCTTGGCTCTGGCGTGTGCGTCGCTCTCACCTTGATTCCGTGGTGCGCCTGCATGGGAGCGACGATACCGCTGGCCATGCTGGCCATCAGGAAATGGCGCTCCGCGAACTCGGAGCGATCGTTCAGCTATCTTTATCTCGCCAATGTACTAGGCGCGGTGGTTGGATCTACAGTTCCTCTCCTGCTGATTGAACTCTACGGTTTCCACGGCACACTGAAAGTCGGCGCCGCCTGTAATGCCGCGCTGGCCGCTGCCGCAATCATGCTCAGCGCGATGCTTGCCCGCTCGTCGCACTCGCCGTCCAGCGGAGACGCGGCGAACTACATTTCCGCCACGAAGAGCACACGTTCCGCCGAGCACGTTTTCTCAACCACCACCAGCAAGCCGCTCGTTCTTCTCTTTCTCACCGGCCTGACCAGCATGGGCATGGAAGTTGTTTGGATCCGCCAGTTCACTCCGTATCTCGGCACCGTGGTCTACGCCTTTGCTTCCATCCTCGGTACCTACCTGGTTTCCACTTTCCTCGGATTGCAGATCTACCGCGCGTGGAGCAAAAAAAATCGTCAGGAAGGAAGATTCATCTGGGTGCTGCTCGGCCTGTTTGCTCTGCTCTCACTGGTCGGCGCGAATCCCAATCTCGCTCTCACCCGATTTTTGCGCTTGAGCCTGGGGATCGTTCCCTTCTCCGCTGCGCTGGGATTTGTCACCCCGCTGCTGGTTGACCGCTGGTCGGGGGGCGATCCCGGCCGGGCAGGAAAAGCCTATGCGATGAACGTTCTCGGTTGCATCATGGGGCCGTTGCTCTCTGGCTTCATTCTTCTTCCTCTGATCAGCGAGCGCTGGGTACTCTTCACGTTTGCCTTGCCCTGGCTGCTGGTCGCCATTCGCCCGCGATGGTTCTTTTCGGAAACAAAATCCGCATTCGACCGGCAAAGTGTCTTCTCGTATGCAGTGGCGCTGCTCGCCGTCGCGCTGATGTTTACTCAAACCAGTTTCGAAGATCAGTTCGGCCGCGGCCAGGCCAGGAAAAGTATCGTTCGGCGCGACAACACCGCGACGATCGTCGCCACCGGAACCGGACGCTACAGACTGCTGCTAGTCAATGGACAGGGAATCACCGGCCTGGTCCCCGCCACCAAAATGATGGCGCACCTTCCACTGGCCTTTCTCGACCACCCTCCGAAAGATGCCCTGGCCATCTGTTTCGGCATGGGCACCAGCTTTCGCTCGCTGCTTTCCTGGGACATTCCGGTAACGGCGGTAGAGCTGGTTCCCAGCGTCCCGCGGGTGTTCTGGTTCTTTCATGCAGATGGCCCTGATCTGTTGCGTTCGCCCCTCGCAAACGTGGTGATCGATGACGGACGCCGGTACCTGGAGCGCACTTCCGCCCAGTACGACGTCATCACCATCGACCCTCCACCGCCCGTGGAAGCGGCCGGATCGAGCCTGCTCTATTCGAAAGAGTTCTACGCTACTATCAACCGCAGGTTGCGGCCCGACGGTATTCTTCAACAGTGGTTGCCCTATGGCGACGCGGTGGTGCAGGCCTCCGTCGCTCGTGCGCTGAAAGAATCTTTTCCCCACGTCCGGGTCTTTCACCCGGTGGGAGGTGTCGGCTTTCACTTCCTGGCCAGCAACCAACCGCTGCCTGACCGAACTCCCGTCGAATTAGCCCGGCGTCTCAGCCCCAAGGCCGCCGCCGATCTGGTTGAATGGGGGCCGGAGCCAACTGCGGAGTTGGAGTTTGCCAGCGTGCTCCACAAAGAACTTTCTCTGGAGCAGATGATCGCCCAAGCGCCTCAAGCCATTGCTTTGCAGGACGACCGTCCGGAAAATGAATATTATCTGTTGCGCCGCCGCGCGGAATCCGGTCGTTAGGATTGAGGAGGTATTTGTGCGTCGTCTTCCGTCACGAGTGTTGTGAGTGCCAAGTCAAGGCACATGACTTGGCTGGTTCTATTTCGGGACTTTTCCACTACGATCGTTGCAAATTCGCCTTTTCTTCGCTTCATGTGCAGTGTATAATCCACGCCATCAACATCTTCTACATTCATAGCTGACAAGGAGCCGCATTCTTATGGCCGATGAACGATCCAAAGCAATTGATATGGCGTTCGCACAGATCGAAAAGCAGTTTGGTAAAGGCTCCATCATGCGGCTGGGCTCAAAGGAGATAGTTCCCATCGCTGTGATTCCCACCGGCGCCATTTCTTTTGACGCGGCGCTGGGCGTGGGCGGCTTTCCGCGCGGGCGCGTAGTCGAAATCTTCGGGCCGGAATCCTCCGGCAAAACCACGATCGCGCTGCAAGTCGTTGCGCAAGCCCAAAAGACCGGCGGCATGGCGGCCTTCGTTGATGCCGAGCACGCGCTCGATCCCGCGTATGCCAAGAAACTTGGAGTGGACGTCGATAACCTGCTGGTCTCTCAGCCCGATTATGGCGAACAAGCGCTCGAGATCACGGAAGCTTTGGTGCGCTCCGGCGCGATCGATGTGCTGGTGGTTGACTCAGTGGCCGCGCTCGTTCCCAAGGCTGAACTCGACGGCGAAATGGGGGACAGCCACATGGGCCTGCAGGCGCGGCTGATGTCGCAGGCTCTGCGCAAATTGACCGGAACAGTTTCCAAGTCGCGTACCTGCCTAATCTTCATCAACCAAATTCGCGAAAAAATCGGAGTCATGTTCGGCAATCCGGAAACCACTACCGGCGGCCGCGCCCTGAAGTTTTATTCGTCGGTACGCGTGGACATTCGCCGCATCGCGGCCATTAAAGAAGGCGACGTGATGATCGGCTCACGCACCAAGGTCAAAGTGGTGAAGAACAAAGTGGCTGCGCCTTTCCGCGAAGCCGAGTTCGACATCCTTTACGGTGAAGGCATTTCGCGCGAAGGCGATCTGCTCGACCTGGCAGTGAATAATAATCTGCTGGAGAAATCCGGCGCCTGGTACAGCTACAAAGGCGAGCGTATCGGACAAGGCAGAGAAAACGCCCGTCAATTCTTAAAAGACAACGTCGAGACCTTCAACAAGCTGGAAATGGAAGTGCGCAAGCATCTCGGGCTGACGCCGGCGGGCCCACAACCGGCGGCTGCTCCGCAAGCGCAAACCGCCGTTGCCGGCGCTCCGCAGAGTACGGGAGCGCGGGTGACCACCATGCCGAGCGCGGTTCCAGAAGCTGCCAAGGTACCGGCGGCGAGACGCTAAACAAGCTCTGTCGTCCCGATTTGTCGGGCCGTGCGTTTATGCCGGCAACACTACTGAACTCCTTACGCCAAGCACAAGCTTCCTCGACTCACCCTCATCGCGCAAGCGCGGCACGGGGCTGGGCTCGGAATGACAGTTCGCAGCGGTAAGACATTGCCATCCCTCGCCCTTGCCGCATAGAATCTTCTTTAAGCCCTAGCCTGCCTGTTTTCCGTCAGGAACAATGAGGATGCTTGAAAAAGGTCATAGCTATCTACCCCGGCTCGTTTGATCCACCAACTAACGGGCATCTGGATCTGATCGAACGTGGCAGCAAGATTTTCGACGAGTTGGTGGTGGCGATCCTGCGCAACCCGGACAAGAACCCCTTGTTCAGCCTGGGGGAGCGCCGGGCCATGCTGGAAGCCCTGACCGCCGATTTCAGAAATGTACGCGTGGACGTATTTGACGGTCTCACGGTTGACTACGCGGCCAGAGTCAAAGCCAGCGCTGTGCTGCGAGGCATTCGAGCCCTGAGCGACTACGAGTATGAATTGCAGATGGCGATGATGAATCGCAAGCTGCAACCTGACCTGGAAACGGTTTTCATGATGCCGGCGGAGCAGTATTCATACTTGAGCTCCCGCTTGGTTAGAGAAGTAGCGAAACTCGGAGGAGCGATCCAGGATCTGGTTCCGGAAATCGTAGAGCGCCGGCTGCGAGAAAAACTTGATCCGGCAGTCAAACTGCAAAATGCCAGAAAACCAAGAACAGGAAAACGAGCATGACTCCAGTTACGGAAGCCACCCCAGCAGTAAAACTTACCGAACGAATCAACCGCATCGAACCCTCGGCCACCATGGCCGTCGTGGCGGAGGCTGACAAACTTCGCCAGCAGGGAATTGATGTCGTCGATTTCGGCGCGGGCGAGCCGCATTTCTCCACCCCGCAGCATGTCAAAGACGCGGCCATCAGCGCGATTCAGAACAATTTCTCGAAGTACACCGCGGTAGGTGGAACGTCGGAGCTGCGCGATGCCATCGCGCGCCGCCACACCGCTGATTTCAAGTCCGAATACCGCCGCGAAGAGTGCATGGCCTCGGTTGGAGGCAAGCATGCCTTGTTCAACGCCATTCAGGTGCTGGTCGATCATGGCGACGAAGTGATCCTGCCGGTCCCTTATTGGGTGTCGTTCAAGGACATTGTCCGCTATGCCGGCGGGAACTGTGTGCTGCTCGAAGCCGACGAGAGTCAGGGCTTCCGGGTCACCGCAGAGATGATTTCACGCCTGGTTACGCCGCGCACGAAAATGATTATTTTGAATTCGCCATCGAATCCTTCGGGCGCCGTGATGTCACCGAAAGATTTGAAGGCGGTGGTGCAACTCGCGGCGGAGCGCGGCATCTGGGTTTTGTCCGATGAGTGCTACGTTTATCTGAACTATACCGGCGAGAATTTTTCGGTGGGTTCGCTGCGCGAGTTTCGTGAGCGCATGGTGATTATCGGGTCGCTGTCAAAAACCTATGCCATGACGGGCTGGCGTCTTGGCTACGCCCTCGCGCCCGCTGTGGTGCTGTCAGCCATGCAGAAGCTGCAGAGCCAATCCACTTCGAACCCGACGTCAATCGTGCAGAAGGCGGCGGTGGCTGCGTTGAACGGGCCGCAAGACTGCGTCGAGGAAATGCGCGTCGAATACATAAAACTGCGCGACCACGTGGTCAGCGGTTTACGCGCCATCCCGGGAGTGAAGTGCACCATGCCGGAAGGGGCATTTTACGTCTATCCCAACATCGCATCGTTCATCGGACGCGGCGGAATCAAATCTGCTTCCGATCTCGCCGGCCGGTTGCTGCGTGAGGCGCATGTGGCGACGGTCCCCGGCGAGGGATTCGGCACGCGCGAGCACATTCGGATTTCGTACGCCACTTCAGTAACCGAACTGGATCGCGGACTGGAACGCATGCGCAAGTTCCTGGCCGCGCTGTAGGCAGATCGTCGTGCAGAAATTCCACGGGATCGCTACCGATATGCGATCCCGTTTGCCCACCGCATGAGCGCACTCTACCCATTCTCGATGCAGCCTGCTTTCGACCCGCGTCCGTGGGGCACGCTCGATCTCTCGCCGATTTATCCCAACCACAAGTTCGAAGAGAAGATCGGAGAGGCCTGGCTGACCGGCGATGCATGCCAGGTCGCCAATGGACCGCTCAAGGGAAAATCACTGGCCGACCTGAGCTCCGAGTACGGCCGTGAGTTTGTCGGCAATGCTGCTCCCGATGCCAACCGTTTTCCGTTGCTTCTGAAATTCCTGTTTCCCCACGAAAAACTTTCCGTGCAAGTACACCCGGATGATGCCGCTGCCCGTCGCGTCGGTCAGCCGTGGGGCAAGACCGAATGCTGGTACGTGGCTCACGCCCGGCCGGGCGCGCAGGTCGGCCTCGGGCTCAAGCCTGGGGTTACAAGAGAACAATTTGAGGAATCCGTTCATGACAAACGCGCCGAGGACTTGCTCAACTGGATTAACGTCTACCCGGGCGAAATGATTTATGTGGCCGGTGGCACGGTGCACACGCTGGGTCCGGGAGCGGTTATCGTCGAGACCCAACAGCAGTCCGACACCACGTACCGGCTTTACGACTATGGCCGCCCTCGCGAGCTGCATCTGAAGGAAGGCCTGGCTGCCATCAAGGAAAACGTAAGATCGGGTAAGGTAGTGCGTCCGGCGCCTTCAAGCCTGAATGGATCGGCCAATCGCCGAGCCCCTCTGATCTCGTCGCCCTATTTTGTGGTCGAGATGTTCGAACTCAGGGAGCCGCATAAATTTCAGGTAAGTTACGAAACCGGCAAGCGTTCTGCGCAGATTCTGGTCGCGGTAGAAGGCTGCGGAATCGTCGAGAGCCCGGGAACAAACCCGGTAACGCTGGCAAAAGGCGACGCGGTTGTTGTGCCCGCGTCCGTCAGCGAATTTCAGGTGCGGCCACAGTGGTCGGTAGAATTTATCAAGGCGATGGTGCCCGGAGAGGTGCTGCCAGAGCCGGAAACGAGAATGTAGAAGGCATTTCAGATTGAAGATTGTAGATTTAAGACTGAAAACCCTGGCCACAGCGAAATCTGAAATCTACAATCTGCAATCTTCAATCTAAAATTGGCTTAAGCATCACTTTTACTTTGGCAAAAACTAATTTCCACCCCGTGATTCTCGCCGGCGGTCGCGGCACCCGTTTCTGGCCGCTGAGCCGCCAGCGCAAGGCCAAGCAGCTTCTGGCACTCGATGGCAAGCAGACCATGATTCAGCAAACCGTGGCGCGCCTGCTGACTTTGGCTTCGCCGCCACGTTTCTGGGTCATAACGAATGAGCATTTGCAGCGCGAAATCGTGCGCCAGCTTCCGCGACTTCCCAGGAAGCAGATTCTTGCCGAGCCCATAGGACGCAACACAGCACCGGCGATAGGCCTGGCTGCTTTCATTCTGCAAAAGACCGATCCCGACGCGGTGCTTGGCCTATTCCCCTCCGATCACGTTATTGGCGACGAAAAGAACTACCAGTCTGTCGTAAGGAATGGGATTGCCATCGCGGCGGCGGGCGAGAACATCGTTGTCCTGGGCATCCGCCCGAGGCGGGCCGAGACTGGCTATGGCTATATTGAGGCTGGCCCGGCATTTCAGGGCGATGCCTTACGAGTGCGGCGCTTCACCGAAAAGCCCGACGCATCTCGCGCCGCCGAATTCGTTAAGGCTGGGAATTATTGCTGGAACAGCGGCATGTTCTTATGGAGCGCCCGCACCCTTACCAATGCGCTTCTCGAACACCTGCCAAAAACTGCCGCGCTGTTGCAACAGATTGCCGCAACTTTTGGAACTCGCAAGTTCGACTCAACATTTTCCCGGCTCTATCCGAAGTGCGAAAACATCAGCATCGACTATGCCGTCCTCGAACCTCGCTCCGCCAAGGGCGAACAGGCGTCCAACATCATCTGCCTGCCGGCCGATTTTGGATGGAACGATCTGGGCTCATGGACGGCCCTGTACGAGCACCAGTCGGCCAAAAGCAATCAGGCTGATGGGAATCTGGTCACTGGAAATGGTGTATTCACTTTGCAAGCCCGGGGAAATTACATTCACGCGCCGGGAAAATTCGTCGCGACACTGGGCGTAAACAATCTTGTGGTGGTAGAAACTGAAGACGCGCTGCTCATCACCACCCGCGATCAGGCGCAGGACGTAGGAAAAGTAGTCAAGTACCTGGACGATAAAAAATTGCGCAATTTAGTGTGAGGCAGTCGTTGGTCCTTCGTCGTGGGTCGTTGGCAAAAACCAGCTAAGACACGACCGACGACAAACGACCGACGCCCAGCGACCCACGACGAACGAACGATGACCAACGACCAATGACCAACGACCGACCCATCAAGTTTGGCACCGACGGCTGGCGCGGCATCATTGCCGACGATTTCACTTTTGACAACGTGCGCCGTGTTGCCGGCGGCATCTCCTCTTATGTGCTTCGCCATGAAAATCCAGCGCATGGCGTCTTCGTGGGTTACGACACCCGCTTTCTCTCTCAGCATGCGGCTCGGGTGGCGGCGGAGACGATTGCCGAAGCGGGGATTCCGGTGAAGATAACTACCAACTCCGTTCCAACGCCAGCAGTTTCACTGGCCGTGAAGGCCCAGGGGGGCGCGGGTGGAGTGATGGTCACTTCCAGCCACAATCCCTGGAACTGGAATGGGGTCAAGTTCAAGGCGAAGTTCGGCGGATCGGCCACGCCTGCCATCATGAAAGTGATTGAAGAGCAGGTCGCTGCCGGAGCGCTTCCCAAAGGACAGAAGGCGTCGATTGAAGAAGTGGATCTGACGACTCCGTACAGGGAAGCGATCTGCAAGTTTGCCGATCTCGATCTGATTGCCAACGCTGACTTCAAATTCGCGGTGGATTCCATGTACGGCTCCGGCCGCGGCGTTTTGACTGAGATTTTCCGCCAGCGTGGTATTCATTGCGTTCCGATTCGCCAGGAATTAAATCCACTTTTTCCCGGAATCAATCCGGAGCCCATTGAGCCGCACATTGAAATGCTGCGGCAAACCGTGCTGAAGGAAAAGTGCCATGCCGGCCTGGCCACCGATGGCGATGCGGATCGCATCGGCGCCATAGCCGAAGACGGCAGCTTTGTGGATTCGCATAAGTGTTTTGCGGTTCTGCTGCGCTGGGTGGTGGAACGCAAGAAGTGGTCTGGCGATGTGGTACGCGCTTTCAATACGACCGGCATGGTGGATCGCATCGCTGCCAAAAACGGCCGCAGGCTGATTGAGTGTCCCATCGGGTTCAAATACATTGCCGACCTGATGATGGAACACGAGATTGTGGTGGGCGGAGAAGAATCGGGTGGCATCGGATACTCCCGTTATTTGCCGGAGCGCGACGGCAGTCTGAACTGCCTGCTGCTCGCCAATGTTATGGCCGAGGAGCGCAAGCCGTTAGGGCAACTGGTGGACGATCTGCAGCGTGAGTTCGGGCCGCACTACTACGGACGCCGGGATTTACATATCACGGAAGAGATGAAACAGAGCGCCATCCAAAGGGCCGGGGCTGACGGGACCAAACGCCTGGGGAGATTTTCCGTCGTTAAGAAAGAGGGGCTCGACGGTATAAAGTTCTTTCTCGACGCCTCCAGGAATGGCAACGGAGCGGAGCCCTGGGTTCTGTTCCGCATGTCCGGCACAGAGCCTCTCCTGCGCGTGTACAGCGAGGCGGCCGCCCCGGATCTGGTGGCAGAAATTCTTTCGACCGCCGAAGCGTTTGTTCGAGACAAGGCCTGATCGCGAGGACCCTGATGGCCATTGGACTTCCGGGTCTCGCAATTGGTTTCGCTCGATACGATAATGCTGGTTAAGATAATCAGCCAGGCTCGATAATAACTAGGAAGAGAAGCAATTTCGCAACCGTCAACACCAGCAATGGTTTCTGCAGCCGCTATCGTCCCTCCCCCCTCCGATTCGCCGGAAGCGCGGCGTTACAACCGCATCCGGCGCTGGATCGGCGTCGCTGATTTTGTTTTGAGCCTCATCCTGATGGTTGCGTTGCTGGCAACCGGATGGAGCGGCACTCTGCGGGACATCGCCTACAAAGCCACTTTCCAGCACTACAGCCTCGCAGTGTTCCTGTATGTGCTCATGCTTATGATTCTGGCGAAGGTGTTGGGACTGGGCCTCGACTACTACAGTTTCCGCATCGAACACCGCTACCAGCTTTCCAACCTGCGCACGCGAGCCTGGGTCAGGGACGAGATAAAAGGCTTCCTGGTGGGTGTGATCCTGGCCGCAATCGTGGCCGAACTGATGTATTTCATCATGCGCCAGGCCCCGCAACATTGGTGGCTGATTGCCTGGGCAGCCTTTCTGGGATTGTTTGTTCTCCTGGCGCAACTCGCTCCCGTCTTACTGTTTCCGATTTTTTACAAATTTGCGCCTCTGGAAAACGAGGAATTGAAAGAACGGCTGGTTCGGCTGGGCGAGCGCGCGGGGACGCGGGTTCGCGGAGTGTACCAATGGAAGCTTTCAGAAAAAAGCAAGAAAGCGAATGCCGCGCTAACCGGACTGGGCAACACCCGCCGGATCATTCTGGCGGACACATTACTGGCTAACTACTCCACCGATGAAATTGAGGCGGTGCTGGCTCATGAACTCGGCCATCACGTTCACCGGCATATTTTCAAGAGCATTCTGGTGCAGGCGGGAATCACGTTCGTGGGATTCTGGGCTGCAAACTGGGTCCTGCACTACGCCGTGGATCGCATGCACGTGTTTGAGACACTCTCCGATTTCGCCAACCTGCCATTACTGATGCTGGTGGCCACCGTGCTTTCGTTTCTGGTGCTGCCACTGCTGAATGCCTACTCCCGTTTTAACGAACGCCAGGCCGACCGCTATGCTTTCCGCTCCATCGCGACGGTTACGCCGTTTATCTCCGCCATGAACAAGCTGGCCACTCAAAATCTGGCTGAGCGTTCTCCCGCGAAGTGGGTCGAGTGGTTGTTCCACTCGCATCCGGCAATTTCCCGGCGCGTGGCCGCAGCCGAGGCCTGGGCCAGAGTACGACAGAGAGCGACTTAAGCGCGCCGCGTAGCTTCCTCCCACCCTGAATTCTGCCTCCAATCTATTTTCGAAAAAACTGTTTCGAAAATTGCCAGCCGGGGTTGTGAAGATACGGCCATAATTACATCTGGCTAACATCGATAGCCAGGGACAGAAAAGTAAAGCAGTGATACAGAAGCAAAGATAGACAGGAGCAGGCATGAACCGTAGGGACTTCATCGTCGGTGGCAGTGCTGGCCTGGGGGCCGTGGTGCCTAACTCTTTATCGTCTGGGGCGATGGCACGCTGGTCCGTTCCGAACGGGCGGACATTTCATATCTTGGGAGTTCCCCTAAGGACCGGTTCTCTGTACCCGGGCAATGAAAACGACGCCCAGGCCTATCGCGAGGTCAATCTGCTCGCACGCTTGCAAGCAGTGGGCTGTATGGTGAACGACGATGGCGACGTCACCATCCCCAGCTATCTTCCCCACCATTCAATTCCTCCGATCCGAAGCTGGCCCGGGCCGCGAATCGCCTGGGACTGCATCAGTGAGCGAATCACGCCCTACTTGCAGCAACCGGGGCACGTTCCGCTGCTCATCGGCTGCGATTGCAGCATCGTGGTGGGGACGACTCAAGCACTCGTGAGCACATCAGGAAAAGGCGTTCATGTTTTGTATATCGACGCTCATTTCGACGACGCTCCCCCCGATTCCGAGCACTGCCAAAGCGCGGCATCCTTGGCGGTGTGGCTCCTGACCAATGCTTCGCCGTTCTGGACCGGTCCAGCGTTGCAATCGTCACAGGTCACCGTCATCGGCTGGAGCAGTCCCTCGAAGTCGAAACAGTCAGGGCTCGGGTCAGTCTCCCTGGCTGAAGTGCGACGCCTCGGCCCACAAGAAACGGCGCGACAGATATTGGCCGGAATTCCAGCCTCGGAGGCTATCGTGCTCCATCTCGATATCGATGTTTTTGAAAAACAGGAAATGCCAGCCGCTTATTTTCCTCACTTGGGAGGGTTAAACCTGTCAGAAGGGAAGGAACTGCTCGCACTGCTGCTAAGAGATCCGCGAATACGAATTATCGAAGTGAGCGAATATGCTTCTTTGCGCGATCTCGATCGGCAATGGGTCGGCAAACTTGTGGATTTGCTGGCGGAAAGTCTGAAAGCGTAAGGCCCGATTTCGCGAAGGAAACTGCGTTTCTGGTGGGCCTGATCTATGGATCGTGCCTGTTTTCGAGTAGAGCGGAGGGTTCAGGAGCCTGCTCGAAGAATTTCTTCCACCCGCCGCAAGTCTTCTTCCGTGTCAACTCCGACTGTGTCATACGGCGTCTGAGCAGTGTAAATCGAGATTCCATTTTCCAGAAAACGCAACTGTTCCAGGCGTTCGCTGCGTTCGAGCGAGGACTCCGGCAGCGCGACAAAGCGTTCCAGTGCCGGCTTGCGATAGGCGTAAAAACCGAGATGCTTGAAATAGTTCGGCCTGGCGCCGTCGCGATCGTACGGAATGGCCGCCCGGGAGAAGTAGAGAGCTCGTCCACTCGAGTCAGTGACTACCTTCACCGCGTTGGGGTTGTCGATATCGACAGGCGCGGCTGCAGTCATCAAGGTTCCAACCCGCACTTCCGGGCTGCGCATGACCTCAATTAGTGAGGCGATGTGTTCGCTGCGGGTCAATGGCTCGTCGCCCTGAACATTTAAATAAATATCAGCCTCAACGGATTGGGCTATTTCGCGCACCCGCTCGGTTCCGCTGCGGTGCGAGCTGGATGTCAACAGGGCCTTCCAGCCGTGATGGCGGCAGACTTCCCGAATCTCCTCAGAGTCGGTGGCGATGATTACGTCATCGAGTTGCGACGAAGAGCGAACCGCTTCGTAAACTCGCCCTATCAAAGGCTTGCCGCCGATTTCGCGCAGCATCTTCCGCGGCATCCGGGTGGATGCGAGGCGGGCGGGGATGACGGCGACGGCTTTCATTGGCAACAGCTCCAACATCTTATACACCTGCTCGCGGCGCTGGCCGGTTGTGGGGTGGACACTCCCTTCGACTCGCTCAAGACAGGCCTGTCCGCCGCCTTTGATCTTGAACTTAGGTGTGCGGACTGCCCCAACTCTTACGGAGGGGTGACACTTCCGTAGTCAATATCAAAGTCAAGTTCAAGATCAAAGGCTCAGGACAGGAGTGTCCGCCCCACGCAACCGGGCTCAATCGGCTTCCGTGGCGGTTACCGTCTGTTCACTCCCCGGTGACCAGCGGCTGACACCGCTGGGGCTACGCTATATACTAAATAACTCGCGGGTCGCAGACCCCCGCTCGTTCCGCGCGTTGGGCTCGTGCACTGTCAGGGTAGGTCTTGAGCTTCCGTCCTCGTCACGGGCTGAGGTCATTGATGGAGGAGTTCTCTCGCGACCGCCCGAAAGGAAGCCTTCAGACCCTGGTGAAGGTGGAGCAGCCGTGCGCACGCCTTCCAAAGGTGACAGTTCTTCTCCTGATTCGATCCCACGCCCTATCGCGCCCTCGGATTCACCCACGCTGATCGATATTACTGGCGCAGGCGCCGGCGACGCTGTCAGATTCGCCTACCATGGTTGACATTCCCTGGCCGGGGCAGCGATCCGACCGACTCTCCTACTTTGGTGGACCTCTTGGGGCCGGACTCACCCACCATGGTTGGCGGCACCTCGTGGCCGGCGCCTGCGCCCTCATTGCGCAGCGCCAAGACCCAGAAGCAGCGCGTCCATGCTTCAGCCGGGCGCAGGTCCTCGGCCAGCGCTACGAGATTCTGCAGATCCTCGGTGAGGGAGGCATGGGCGCGGTTTACAAGGCTCGCGATCGCGAACTAAATCGCATGGTCGCGCTGAAAGTGATCCGGCCGGAGCTGGCAGGAAGCCAGGCCATTATCGATCGCTTCAAGCAGGAACTGCTGCTGGCGACGCGAGTCACCACAAGAATGTAATCCGAATTTACGACCTGAGCGAAGCTGAGGGCATGAAGTTCATCACCATGGAGTTTGTTGAAGGTGAGGACTTGCGCGGCCTCATGCAGGAAAAGAAGAAGCTGGCTCCGGAGGAAGCCGTAGAAATCATGCTGCAGGTCTGCCGTGCGCTGGAAGCGGCGCACAGCGTGGGCATTATCCACCGCGATCTGAAGCCGCAGAACATCATGCGCGACAAGGCCGGGCCGCATCCTGGTGATGGATTTCGGCCTGGCTCGCACTCTCGAAGGCGACGGCATGACGCAGACCGGCGCGCTCGTCGGCACGATGGACTATATGTCCCCGGAGCAGGCGCTGGGCAAGGATCTGGACCAGCGTTCCGACCTGTTTACTCCTGGGCTGATCTGACGTCGGTGGCCAATGCCGTGATCGGCCCCACTCCTGGATGGGTGAGCAGCCGCATTGCCTGGGGTCGCTGCTTGACTTCTTCTTCCACTTGCCGATCCAGCTCTTTGATCCGCTTCTGCAACTGCACGTATAGATGCAGAAGTTCGTCCCGCCTTTGACTGGTGTAGCGAGACAGAGCCAGGGCCTGGAGTGCTTTTTGCCCAGCTGGGCTCCACAGAGCATGCCCATGGCGCAGTGCGTGATTGAGTGCAATCGCCTGCAGCGTGTTCTGCACTCGCGTTCGCACCTTCACCCACTGATGACGATCCCGCAGCAACGTTCGTAGGTCCCGCTGTTCGCTTGAGGGCATACAGATGGTCGGGAAGCGATCTTCCATGAGCAGCTCCAGCTCCAGCCGCGCATCCCGCCGATCGTACTTCTGCTTCCGTGTTTCTTTGGCCCGAATCTTCGCCGGATGTCCCACCCGGCACTCGATCCCCAGCTCTTCCAGCAATTGCAAAAACCACTGCATAGCTCCGGTGGCTTCGATGCCCACCACCACCGGACCTTCTAAGGCAGCGTAAAACTCTCGCACCTTGTTCTCTTCGTGAGCCAGGGTCTTTCCGGTGAACTCGCCGGTCTCAGTGTCCACCATGGCAATCGTTTGTTGCTTCGCGTGTAGATCGCAGCCTACAATTTTCATCTCGGCCTCCTTCGTCCCGAGCCTTCTGGTTGGTTACCGCAAAGTCTACTCGGGTCGTCGCGGGGCCGACGTCGTTATGTCATCAGTAACGCAGTCGGTATGGATGCCCGTCATCAGCTCGGGCGACTTACCGTACGGTGCGGAGACATACCCGCCCTGTCATCCGGAGGCTCGCGCTGAGGCTGCTTTTCGACCTTTGTCGGGTTCGTTGTCTGAGAGCAGGGCAGAGTCTGCGGCCGCCTCTCGCGAGTCGGCCAATAGCTTACGAATCTTGCGTCCGAGGTCGGCAGGAGTAAAGGGCTTCTGTATCAATGAGACTCCCGGAGTCAGCATGTCCGCCCGGATAAACTCGCCACTGTATCCGGTCATGTAGAGTATTTTCATTTGTGGTCGAAGTGCGCGGACTTGTCTTGCCAGTGCTGGGCCGTTCATTCCGGGCATAATCACATCCGTCAAGAGCAGGTCGACCGAACCTTCTCTGCTGACTACGCGTAAAGCTTCCTGGCCATCTGGGGCGGACAGCACCTTACAGCCTGAGGCGCTCAAGGCGTCGCAAATCAAACGACGAAGTGGTTCCGCATCCTCAACCACCAGCACGGTCTCTCCCGAAAAGACAGGTTTTGCCGCGCCGGTTGCAGATTCATAATCTGCATCTGCCTGCTCCGCCGCAGGAAGATAGATCTTGAAAGACGAGCCATGACCCAACTTGCTCTGCACTTCGATGCTGCCATTGCTCTGCTTCACTATTGCGTAGACCGTTGCCAGGCCCAACCCCGTGCCTTTGCCCACTGCTTTCGTGGTGAAGAACGGTTCGAAGATGCGTGCCTGCGTTTCTTGGTCCATGCCTATACCGGTGTCGGCCACCTCCAGCAAGACGAAGTGATCGCTTGGTACACCTGCCTTAGATTGAGCGTCCTCTTTCAGGCGCACGTTTTTCGTTTGGATGCGCAGCTTTCCACCGTTTGGCATCGCGTCGCGCGCGTTGACGACCAGATTCAGAACTAGCTGCTCGATCTGGCCGGAATCTGCTTTCACCCGAACCAGGTGGGGGTCCAGCGTAACGGTGAATTCGATGTTTTCCCTGATCAGGCGCCGGAGCATCTTCTCGATGCCACCGACGGCCTGGTTAAGGTCCAGGACCGTCTGCTGAACGACTTGCTGTCGGCTAAACATCAGGAGTTGACGGATAAGGGAAGCCGCGCTGTTTGCTGCTTGCTTGATCTGCTCGACCTTCCGGCGATCAAGGTCAGAAGCGGGGCTTTCCAGCAACAGGTCGCTGTAGCCAGTAATCACTGCGAGCAAATTGTTGAAATCGTGCGCTATTCCCCCGGCGAGGCGGCCGATAGCCTCCATTTTTTGGGATTGCAGCAGATTCTCCTCGGATCGAGCCTGGGCATCCTGAGCGGGCTCCTTTTCCATGCCCAGGAGTGATAGTATGCCAGCCCAAGTTGAGGTGCGACACAGCTGGTTTGGATTTTCAGCCATCCCGACTCCGTCCTCAGAGAATCCCCCAGCATGCGAAAACTTCGAGCCAAGAGAGACTCCTCAACGTAATAGTGTCCCAAGGTTCCGGGAAAGACGAAAGAGTACGTTCGAGATACCGCGAAGAGTACGAGCGTAACAAGAAGCTGCTGGTCGGTTGATTCGCGCAACGCCGAATACACTCACGCCAAGCCATTGAAATGATGCGGGCAGCAGATTCAGCGCTGTGTTGGTTCCATCAACTACACGAAAGTGCCTACGCTTCGTTAGCGTCAGCCTCGACGGAGACCTCTTCCTGCCGTAACTCGATCCTGTAGCGATTCCAAAGCCATCTGAAGGCTGTTGCTGGCTTCGTCATCGAGGGCGATGAACCGAAACGGCTGCAGACACCCTGAGCTCGCCTTCACTTTGGACTCGAGGATCTCCGCCATACCCTGAACCGCACCATGGTTTGTTGGGAACACGAGCTCCACGAACTCACCCTGGTCAAGCGGCTCCGCCAGGGCTAGCAGCCCTCCTGTAGCAGAGAGCTCGTGCAATTTGCCTCGAACCGAAGTCGTACCCTCTACCCGAATTGCTACCGGAACTGCGTCATCGAGCTTCAAACGAGGAGCAGGTTGCGCTGGATTTGGTTGGGGAAAGTATGTCATGGCTGCTGACTATGGCAGCAGGGCTCTGACCGCACGAGATTACTCGAGGGCGTTGACCGAACTCTTACCGGCCCATGAACGAATGTGGACGCCGCACAATATGCTGGACTTACGTGATGCCACGGTCGGTGATCGCTCGTTGGTAATCATGGCAAGTTACGAGCGTGAACCAGAGACTCAGACCAAACCGCCGGCTCATACATCTTTTTTGATGAATGTGGCCGCCTTCAGGTGTGCCAACCACCCTAAGCACAAGGGGAGCGCCAATTGGGGTAAGGCGCGGACGAGAAAAGCCGCAGATTAGAAAACTACAGTTTTCTAGGGATTGGAAACCTGAGATCGGCGGATTTTGAGTTCACAGGATGGTTCTGAACCGCCAATCGATCACCTGCGCCGCTACGTCGCCGGCAGACGCGCGAAGGGGTTTCACTTCAACCATCAACCGTTTCTTCGGTCGCCGACGAGCGTCAGAGGTCAACAGTGGTTAAGAGCCCGGGAGCGCTTCGGCGTTCGTGACTCGGTGACTTACATTACAAAATCATTACAGTGCGTGGCTGAGGGGCAGTGGGTCCGACGTAGGCGCGAGTGCAATCAATTGAAAACATTAGAGATACTCGGTGGCGGCGGTAGGACTCGAACCTACGACCTACGGATTATGAGACCGTCGCTCTAACCACCTGAGCTACGCCGCCATGGAGAGGCTGTGAGGAAACACGAGAAGGTAAGCGAGACCGGTTGGACCGTCAAGGAAGCAGTAAAGTTGCCTCGCCTCGTTAACCTAAGTTCGATTTTAAGGGTCCAGCAAGCGAGTGTCAAAGAATCACGCGTGATTCGAAAAGCTGTGGCACTTGTCCGCGATGTAGCAACGAATGACACACGGCGCACAGCGTGATCAGATTCTCTTCTGAATCGTCTCCGGCCTGGCTGCGGAATTGCCTGTGGTGAACCTCCGGGTTTGATCGGTTCCCGCAACATTGGCATCTCCAGCCATCGCGCTGCAGAACTTGCCCGGAGTTGTTCATCCGACTCCGGATCGAGCCGTAGGCGAGGCTGTCTGGGTAGGATTCGGTTCACGAATCCTTTTCGGTCACTTCCTGCAGAAAGGCTTGCCGTTGGTCTCCGGGCAAGAACTTGAAAAGCCGTGACATGGACTGTAAGAGCACCGTTGGGTCTCCTTCCCGAGGTTTGCTCCCGCCAGGAAGTCGGCACAGATCATCTCCAGACTGTAGCCTCGCCACTTGTCCGTGCCCAGCATCAACGCCGCCCTCTCAATCGCCTGCTCGATGACTGGAATCTGGGTCTTGTAGATTTTGAAATGGATAATCTCCCAAGGCATCCAGTCCCTGCCGATCCAAGGTGGACACGACGGTGGCGGTTTGAACGAGACCTGGTGACTGAAATTACCAAACGAAGCCAACAAGTTTATTGCCTTCAGTGATAGTGACTTTTCGATGGTATGCAATAACTCGAAGAACGACCGGATGTGACGGTAGAGTGGGGCGGACACTCTTGTCCGCCGCTTTTGAATTTTGCCTTCTGGTCTTAAAGCAATTTCGACTACTTGTCGCCGTAGTATCCCTCGCGGGCCTGTACGGCTACGTCTTTCTGATTCGTCGCCACCTGAATTTTGTGATACCCCGACTCAGGCGCGCCTCCCCGGTCGGGGGTGTAACCGAGGCTGTACTGGTTGCGAAGTTCTTCCTGGATTTGCGAGTAGATCTGATCGACTGACTCCTTCCTGGAAACTTCGAACAGTCGCCCGCCAGTTTCCTTTGATATCCGCTCCAGCACTTTTTTCCCGTCCGCATGCTGCTCGGGGAGCCGGCGTCCGCCGCGCCCGCCACCCATTCCCCCGCGGCCCATGCCCGGCCCGCCCATCCCAGGGATGCTGATTCCGGTGCGGCCAAAGCCTCCGTCGTTGCCGTAGGCGTCATCATCTTTGAACAAGATGGAATACACGACGGTGTTGGCGCGCTGCGCGGATTCGATTGCCTCCTCCAGGCTTTCCTTGCTGCCTGTGTCGACGCCATCGGAGAGCACGACCACAGCTTTGCGACCCTGCTGCTTCTGCATCAGCTCGTCAGAAGCCAGATAGACGGCGTCATACAAGGTTGTGCCGCCGCGATTGCGCCCGGAGCCACGTCCAGAACCGCCCGAGCCGGGATACGGGCTGCCTCCGCCGTTTGGTGAGTTGCCTCCCGAGGCACGAGTGAACTGCGGGGCCTCGAGTGATTGCAGGGCTGCTTCCAACCTTTGGTGCGAGGAAGTGAGGTCTTGCAGAAGTTCCACGTCGCGGTCGAAGTGGATGACAAAAGCCCTGTCCTTGTCCTCGCGGACCATCTGATTGAGGAAACCTTGACTTGCGCTGCGCTCTTCGCCCAGTACCCGCCGCTGGCTCATGCTGGTGTCAACCAGCAGGCCCAGGGTAAGAGGGAGATCGGTTTCGCGCGCAAAGTAGCGAATTACCTGCGGACGGCCGTCTTCGGTCAGCGTGAAGTTGTCTTTGCCGAGAGTGTTGACGATTTTTCCGTGCCTGTCGCGCGCCGTGGTAAAAACGTTAACCACCTTGACCTGGACCGACATTGTGGTCACGGGCTGATCTTCCGTCGCCGGAGTTGACTCGGAGATTTTCTTCGTCGATTTCGTCGATCCGTCCGCGGCCGGTTTTGCCGGCGCGTCGTCCTCTGAATGCGCCTCTGATTGCGCCGCGGATCGCGCCAAGGACATGCTGACCACGAAAAACACGACCACAGGCAACGCAACATAGCGGAATCTAACCTTCACTGGCTGGACCTTTCGATGATCGACAAAACGTGCACGCAGGAATGTGGCGGGACACCGCTGAAACAGGCTGCTCCCATTCACTGAGAACCCCGGAGAGCAGGGATTGGTTGTGAGTGTTGATCGTAAAAGTTTGTAAAGCAAGCCTTTGTATTGGGGGAACTCCTCAACTCAGTTCGCGGGGGATTTTGCCACGAACTCAAAGCGTGTAACCATAGTCCCTCGGTAACAAGTTGAGTCAGTTGAATTGTGGCAGGTCTCCGAGGGCGCTCCGAATTTGGGTGGAGATGCGCTTTTAGCGCGGCAGCTTTAGGCGTAAGGAACGTCAGGGGCTGAACCCCATGGCAAGTGGGGGTATATTGCAGGCCTAAAAGGCCTGTTTCACCCTAAGGCCTGCTCCCACCCCCCGAACAGCTGACAGTTACGCGCGGGGTTTCGAACTGACCCGCTGCTTCAGTATCTTCAAATCCAGTTCCGGAAGGATGAACCCACGATGACCGAAGAAGGACTGGCAAGCCCAATCGGGGCGCGCGTCGACGATTCTCCAGCAGCGCGGCCTGGCCGTACCACGCTGCAAGGACGACTGGTGACGCTGGTGCCGCTTGATCCCGTCGCTCATGGCGACGCGCTCTTCGGGGCCACGCGCGGTGAGGCTGGGGACCAACTGTGGCTTTATCTCTTCGAAGGGCCGTTTCCCGACCGGGCGGATTTCGACGCGCACCTGCGGCGGATGTCGGCTTCAGAGGATCCGTTGTTCCTGGCGATAACCGACCGGGCAACGGGGCAATCGGTCGGATATGCGTCCTACATGAGGATCGAGCCCGTGCATCGGGTGATTGAGGTGGGCAGCATTCTTTACACGCCCCGGCTGCAGCGAACTCCGCATGCAACCGAGGCCATGTATCTGATGGCGCGCCATGTTTTTGAAGATCTTGGTTACCGCCGCTACGAGTGGAAATGCAACGCGCTGAATGCTCCTTCCAGAAAGGCGGCGTTTCGCTTCGGATTTACCTTCGAGGGAATCTTCCGGCAGCACATGATCGTTAAAGGTCGGAATCGCGATACCGCGTGGTTCTCCATGCTTGATTCGGAGTGGCCGGCGCGAAAGGCCAATTTCGAGCGTTGGCTTGACCCGTCGAATTTTGGTCCGGACGGCCGGCAAAAGACGTCACTCGCGGCTCTCAATACCGGATTCGGACAGGCACTCGAATCCGGATCACGACGCTCTGGGGCGCGTTGAATTCAATCATTCCGGTTTTCCGACGAATCTGCGAAAATACCTCGTAAATGTCTCATAGCAGGGCACAATTCTGGCATGTGGCAGCCGTATGTCACGCCGAAATGTGCAATCTTTTCGATTGAACATGAAGTTTGTGATGAAAACGGTCGATGAAGTCAGGCGGAGGAGTTTACCCGCATGAGTTTTCCTGGGACGAAGGCCGCGATGGGGCGTGTGTTGCTGGTTTGCAATGACTTGCCGGCGATCAGGCAGCTGGACGAAGGCATGCAGCAATTCGCCATCGCGACAGAAGTTTGTAATGAGGCCAGCCTGGCTGTCCGCCAACTGAACCGGCAGAAATTCGAGGCCGTCATCGTCGATCTGGCACTCGCTCAGGCCAGCGAAGTCCTCGAGCAAGTTCGGCTTTCGCCTTTCAACAGGACTGCGGTGACCTTTGCCATCATGAACCCGCAAGAACCTGGTTCAGTCGAGATCCAACAGGATCAGATCCGGCCGAATTTTGTGCTGGAGAGGCCGCTTTCGGCGAGTTCTGTCGGGCGCACGCTGAAAGTTGCATTTGGATCGATCGTGCGCGAACGCCGCCGGTCCTTCCGTTGTCCGGTTGCGATTCCCGCGGCAGTTGTGAACGATGGCGTGAAATCCAACTGCCAGGTAGTGAACCTGAGCGAAGGTGGCATGGCGATCGCTGAATCGCCCGCGTTAAAGCCGGGCGGCCAGGTGAAAGTTGTTTTCACGCTTCCCGGCCAGGTCGATTTCTTCACTTTTGATTCCGAGGTTTGCTGGTATGACGACAAGGGTCGCGCCGGACTGCGCTCCCTGAATATTCCTCCCGAGCAGCACTCTGCTCTGCAGAACTGGCTGAGCATAAAACTGGAGGAAGATTTGCCGGAATCCGTAGCCCTTCAATTCCGAAGAACTTAAGCGGCGTATGTTACTCCCGGCACTTGTCCGACAGGACAGGTAATGGACGTGACGGTTACTTGGCCCGAGGGGAGAGGCATTCAGGCACTTCGTAACTTGTAGTCCCGGCAAGCAGAATTTACTCTCGCACTATGTTGCCGCTCTCTCTGTTGTTCTCCTCCGACGAGCAGGCCTCAAGCGTCCTGAGCCAGGCTCTTACCGAACTGGAATTCGTGGTCGAGTGTTGCCCGGAAATTTTCGGCGCCGTCGAAAAAATCACAAGCCGCGCTTTCGACATCATCGTTTCCGACTGGAACGAGGGCCTTGAAGCCGCCTTCCTGTTGAAGACTTCGAGGGAGTTGAAGGCAAACCATGCTGCGTTCACCGTGGCCATCGCCGATCCGGATTCGGCCGAGGCGGCGCATGAAGCCGGAGCTGACCTGGTTCTCAGCCGCCCGATTGTTTCCGACGAGGTCAAGTATGCGCTCCTCACCTGCGATCCGTTTCTGGCGCACATGAAAGTGTGGCTTCCGAAGCTTGGATTTCCGGCTCCAGAGCCAGTGGCCGAGCTGGAGACAACGAGAGGGGATGACAGGCAGGAGAGTATCGCCGGTAACCCATATCCGGTTTACATTCCGATTCCGAAGCCTGTCAGTCTTGTTTCAGAGACTCCTCGGCCTCTTCGTGCCTGGCCCTCCCCTCCTCCCCCGCGCAAGTCCTTGAGCCCCTCGGCGTTGGTGGCTGCCGAATCCATTTTCGAGGAGAACCGTCTCTTCCAGACTCGCGCGCAGACTGCCATGTTGCGGGAGCCGAGCTTTTCCTCAGCCGGCAACCCGATTCGCCGGCGGGAAACCGGCAGGTTGCTGCCCAGCATTGCGATTGCTGTAGCGTTCTTGTCGGTCGGATACGTGTTTAGCGAACCACTCTACAGCCACGGCACCTCAACCAGCGTGGTTCAGATGTGGGGGCGAGCGCTTGGCCGCACCCATGAATGGCTGCACGGCTCAAATGAGACAGAGGCAGCGTCCGCGGTCCAGGTGGCCGAGGACAGTAGCTCTGATCCAGTGCCTTCCCACAGGAGCAGTTCGCGCATCCGGGTAACGCCGGTTCGGGATCCCTATCAGAACACACCATCTGTGCCGGCGCCGCCGGCCGCACCGCTGCAAGTCGAAAGTCAGCCAGTGAGCCAGCCACAGCCGGCAGCCGCTGCCGGAGTTCGCATTCCAGAAAGTCTCAGAGCGCCGGTGCAGAACGCGACCATGCGCAATGTGGCGGCGCGGATTACACCTTCGTTGCTGGCTGCACTGGAGCCGGTGGAATTGTCTGAAGATCTCTCCCGCAAACTTCTGTTGCAGCAGGTTCTGCCCAGCTATCCTGAAAAGGCAATTCGGGCACGCTTGCAGGGCGCAGTCGTATTGCAGGCGTTTATTGCTCGCGACGGCACCATCCAGGACCTCAAGTTGATCCGCGGCTCTTTCCTTCTGGGACAGGCTGCGTATCGCGCCGTCCGTCAGTGGCGCTACCAACCGTATCTGATTAACGGCAGAGCGGTTGAAGCCGAGACCCTGGTCACGGTTGATTTCAAGCTGCCGTAATCCCTTCGACATCGCTCAGCGAAGGCCAGCGTGGGACCGGGTCTGGGACCCGGTCTGGCGGTGCGAAGCGCCGCAGCGCCTCTGCAGCGGGCTGGAACTGCGGTCCCTCGGACCGCCCGACCGGGTCATAGATCCGGTCCCACACTGACCTTCCCTGCCGAAGAGGGTGTCCGCATCGCACCTTTCCAATCCATCCGTCCGATCAATCACCCCAATCAATCAGCCCAATCAACCAGTTCACAACTTTTTACGTATTTTTACCCCTAATTGACACCCAATTTATGCCGCTTGACTATGTTGGTTGTGGCATCAGGGGAAACCCAGTTGATCCGGTCGCAGTAATCGAATCCAGGAATTGCAAATGAAAACGAAACCGCGGAACGAGAAAACACGACTGCTCCTGACGCTGGAGCTGGCTGTTATCCTGCCCGCCGCGGCCCTGGTAATCGTGAGCGCATGGCATGTTCTGCACATTCAGCGCGACCACGCCGTCGAAGCCGCCATCCAGCGGGAATACAGTCAGGTGCTGGCCATTTCGGAGAAGCAGATCAATCACAAGGCAAACGAACTGATGGACGACGTGCGCACTGAATTCCCCGAACCCGGCGAGGCCTGTTCTGTAACCCTGGACCGGATTTTGGCAGCGCACCCCTACGTTGCGCACATCTTTGTATTCACGCCCGGTGCGGGCATTGTGTTTCGCTCGCAGGCCGCTCGGCTGAAGAATGAAAGCGGATTTCGTGACGAGGCCGACTACCTGAGCAAGATGTATGACGGCTGGTTCAAGATCGACTTTCCCTCGACGTCCGAAAAGCTGGTCCACCTCCAGAAAAAAGGAGGGCCATACATGTTTGAGGCGCAATGGGTGCCGCGAGGCGACAAGAAGGTCTATCAATCGACCGCGCTGTTTGCCGTTAAAGGTGAAAAGAAAGGCGAAGTTGCAATCGCCGGAGTGGCTTTCGACGCCGACTATCTGCACGACAAGTTTTTCCCTGAGATGCTGGACGAAGTCATTAGTCGCAATGCGAACGATCCGCAGTCAGACAAGAGTCACGCGGTCATGATGTTGCGCAGCAAGTACGATTCCGCCGCGTTTGTCCAATCCGGTGGCTGGGATGGCGGCACGCCTGAAGTGGAGAGAAACCTTGAAGGCGTATTCCAGGGATTGACCCTGGCCATCAAGTTGCGAGGCAGTACGATCGCGGCAATCGGTGAACGCTTCGCGCGTATGAGTCTGCTGACACTGGCCGCGCTCTCGCTGGTGCTGGCGGGCGGAATTGCGCTGACATATCGCAATGTCACCAAGGAAATGGCGCTGGCGCGGCTGAAGTCTGATTTCGTTTCCAACGTCTCGCATGAGCTGCGCACGCCGCTCTCTCTTATACGGCTTTATGCGGAGACGCTCGAAATGGGCCGGCTTACCAGCCCGGAGAAATATCAGGAGTACTACCGCATCATCCGCAAGGAGAGTGAGCGGTTAACTTCCCTGATCAACAACATTCTCGATTTCTCGCGGATCGAGGCGGGACGCAAGGAATACGACTTCCGCGAGACGGATATGTCCGAACTGGTGCATAACACGCTCGATTCGTATCGCTATCAACTGGAACAGAGCGGCTTCCAGTTCGAAGAAAAAATTGACGATGTGCCGCCACTGCGGGTGGACCGCGAAGCCATGGCGCGCTCCCTGCTGAATCTGGTCAACAACGCCCTCAAGTACTCGCAGGACAGAAAGTTTATCGGCGTGAACCTGTATCGCGACAATGGATCGGTAAAGCTGGAAGTGGTGGATCAGGGGATTGGCATCCCCGATCACGAGCAGCAGAAGATTTTTGAGAAATTTTATCGCGTGGGTGATCCGCTGGTTCACAACACCAAAGGAAGTGGTTTGGGGCTTTCCCTGGTGAGACACATCGTGCAGGCGCACGGCGGCCAGGTATCCGTGGACAGCAGGCCCGGCCAGGGCAGCAAATTCACGATTGCCCTGCCGGTGAAGCCTGCGCATATCGAAACAACAGCATCGGCCTGACAGAGTCTCCGCAGCAGCAAGGACGACGACATGACCAGAATCCTGATTGTCGAAGACGAGCCCAACATGGTTGCGGGTTTGCGCGACAACTTTGAATTTGAAGGATACGACGTCATCACCGCGCCGGATGGTGTGGCTGGCCTGGAACGGGCTCTGACTGAAGATCCCGATCTCGTCATCCTCGATGTCATGATGCCACGCATGAGCGGCCTTGATGTCTGCAGGCAGCTTAAGGCGAAGCGGCCTTCGGTGCCGATCATCATGCTGACGGCGCGGGGCCAGGAAGTGGACAAGGTAGTCGGCCTCGAACTTGGAGCCGATGATTACGTCACCAAGCCGTTTTCTATCAGAGAGCTGCTAGCCCGCGTGAAAGCGGTTCTGCGCCGCTCTACAACCGCTCCCAGGGAGCAGGAAAAGTACTCGTTCGGAGAAGTTGAGGTCGATCTGAAGAGCTGCCAGGTTTCGCGTTTGGGGAAGGAACTTGAATTTTCCTCCAAGGAATTCGAACTGCTCAAGTATTTTCTGTGCCATCCCGGCGAAGCGTTGAGCCGCGATCGCCTGCTGGAAGATGTGTGGGGCTACGACCGTTTCCCCACGACTCGCACCGTGGATGCGCACATCGTTCGATTGAGACAGAAAGTGGAACCCAGACCGGAAGAGCCTCGCTTCATCCTCACCGTGCATGGCACGGGTTACAAGTTTGTCGGTTGAATCAGTAAGCGATATAGCGGAGATTAACGTGCCGGAAGCCAGTAAAATTCGGGAAACGCCGTACCTGAACCGCCCGGTGCTCGCGTCGGTGACACCGGTCAATGTTGCAACACCAGTGCGGGTGGACGATTCCACCCTGATTCGCGAGGCGCAGCGGGGAAACACGGCAGCCTTCGAAGAACTGGTGCGGCAATACGATCGCGCAGTGCTGCGGCTGGCGGTACACCTTACGGGCTCGCAGGAAGACGGTCAGGACATTTATCAGGAGGCATTCCTGCGGGCGTACATCAATCTGGCGCGCTTCCGCTTTGAATGCTCTTTTTATACCTGGATTTATCGCATCGTCACCAATCTGTGCCTCGATCATTTGCGCAAGAAGCGATCGCGCGGGCGGGATCTTATCGCCGCACCCTCGCCGGAAGGTGAACAGGAAGACATGCTTGACCGCATGCCCGATCGCCGGCCTGGAGCCAGTCCCGAACGGAGCTTTGCCGGGCGCGAATTGCGGCATTGCATCGTCAGCGCGTTGAGCCAGCTCTCGCCGCGGGAGCGGATGGTCTTCGAACTGAAGCATTACCATGGCATGAGACTGCGGACCGTGGCCGGAATGCTGAATACGACCGAAGGCACGATCAAGAACACATTGTTCCGCGCCACACACAAGCTCCGCACTCAACTGGCGGAGGTCCGCTGAATTCCCTGAGCATGCTTTAGCTTTTCAGGCTTGGCGGTTCGGGATCGAAAGTCTGATCCAGATAAATCCAGAGCACCCGGGCAAACAGCGAGATAGCCGGCGCGAGCGGCAGGAAAATCAAAACTGCCCAGATCATGGCTTTGGTGATCCACCACCCGGTGATCACCCATAGCAGCACCGCGATCAACGCGATGACCACAAGGGCGAGGCCGAAGCTGATGTACATCGCGCCCAGGAAGTAACCTTCTTCCCGCTGAAATTTAAGGCCGCAAATCGCACAGAGCTCACACATCCTGGGGAAGCCGCGGTAAATGGAATAGCGGAATATGTTTCCCCGGCGGCAGCGGGGACAGCGCTGGCAGAGCATATCGACCAGCGTGGACGAATTCCCCCCGTTTTTCATGGTGCTATTTTTTACTACTGAGACAGTGTATCCGGAGGGTTTCCCCAGTGAATGCATGTGTGCTCCACGCAAGATGCTTCGCAAGTTCAGCATGAAGCCTTCCCGGAAGGGCATATTCAGGAATTGAGCGACCCGTGCCTGCAGTAAGGCTCTCGCCAGTTTGGTAAAATCCCCGTTCCTTCCAGGTGCCACAGCCATATCAGAGGCTGGGAGGGTGCTCTGAAGTGCGAAATCGAATGGAACCCGAACTCTTGCACATTCCCGAAGGCTGGTTCTCGATGGGTTCGGATTCCGGACAGGACAACGAGCGTCCGGTCCACCGGGTGTGGGTGGACGCGTTCCTTCTTGGGGCGTGCCAGGTGAGGAACTCGGACTATTCCCAATTCCTGCAAGCCACAAAAGTCCAGCCCCCACCGTTCTGGAAAGACCTGCATTTCAAGCATCCCGACCAGCCGGTGGTTGGGGTTTCATGGCATGAGGCCGTGAGCTATTGCGGCTGGCTCACCCGGAATTCAGTCCAGCGGTTTCGATTGCCCACCGAAGCCGAGTGGGAGCGGGCGGCCCGCGGCGGAGTGGAGGGCAAACTCTATCCCTGGGGAAACGCTCCGCCCTCATCTTTGCCCGACTATGACAAGCGCTGGAAGACAGGTCCCGAGCTGGTAGGGCGGTATGCTCCGAATGCCTTCGGCTTGTTTGATATTTGCGAAAACGTACACGAGTGGTGTGGCGACTGGTACCTGGCGGACTACTACGCGGCCTCGCCTGAACGAAACCCAAAAGGCCCGGAGCAGGGCAACCGGCGCGCCTCGCGCGGAGGCTCATGGCGGCATCACATTAGAGTAAGCCGCTGCGCAGCGCGATCCAGCATCCCTCCGGAATTCCACTACGCGGATTACGGATTCCGCGTCGCCCGTGACGTGTAGCGGCGGTGCAGATGACCGAGACTAGCCGCGTGGATTTCCCGCCGCCGTCAGCCAGCGGAAGAACATGTTGACCAGGGCCAGAACGATAGCGCCCACGAAAGCCGAGCCGAATGTGTCCACATGGAAGCCCGGAACGATGGCGGACGCCAGTTCGATCATGGCGGCATTGATGACCAGCCAGAACAGTCCGAGCGTGAGCAAAACCAGGGGGAAAGCGACGATCTTGAGAAAGACGCCGAGCGTGGCGTTGACGAAGCCAATGACAAGCGCGGCAATCAACGCGGCAAGTGGCCCACTGACGTGAAAACCCGGCACCAGCCTGGCAACAATCCAAACCGCTAGTGCGCTAAGAGCCCAGTTCAGAAGATGTTTCATGGCGTGCTCCGACACGTGACTATAGACCGCTGCTTCACCGGGGTGCAACTCGATCCAGCATGGGCGGGCGTCCCGCCCATGCGGGGAGTACCACTGACGTCCCAGAGACCGGGGATGCAGGGATTAGACCTGTATGAGCGCTCGCGCCCACATCTCCAGGTAGGGCCTCCTGGCTCCTTGCCCCGCATCGCTTCGCCCGGTTATGATGCAGCGTTCATGACTACCAAACCCTCTCCCCGTCCGCCCAGCTTGCGCGAGAAATCGCAACTGATGTCCGCCTCGGAAATCGAGCGCACCCTGGTGCGCCTGGTCCACGAAATTGTCGAAAAGAATAATGGCGCCAAGGACCTTGGGCTTGTCGGCATCCGGCGCAGGGGTGTGCCCATGGCGCAGCGCCTGGGCGAGATGATCACGCGCATCGAGAAGACGCCAGTCCCCGTGGGCACTCTGGACATCACGTTGTATCGCGACGACCTCTCAACCCTGGGTCCGAAGCCGGTGGTGCAAAAGACCGAAGTCGGGTTTCCGATCACCGGCAAGAACATCATTCTGGTGGACGACGTGCTCTATACCGGGCGCACCATTCGTGCCGCCATGGATGCTCTGTTCCGCGAGGGACGACCAAAACAGGTGCAGTTATGTGTGCTGATCGACCGGGGTCACCGTGAATTGCCCATTGAGGCCGGCTTCGTGGGGCGCAGGGTGCAGACCACGGACCGGGAAATTATTGAAGTCAAACTGCGCGAGATCGATAACGCAGAGAAGGTCCTGCTGGTCGAGCGGCAGGACTGAGCGCGAAGCATACGGCATGGGTCGCTTGTCCATGCGCTGATAGTCATTACGCTTGTCCACTTGGCATTTAGCCCTGGCAAAACATGAATCAAGCTGCGCGCGGCTCCCTGCTGGGAATTGAACATCTCGGGGCAGAGGAAATTCTGGGCCTGCTGAAGCTGGCCCGGCGCATGAATCCGCAGAAACCCCGTCCCCTGCTGCGAGGCAAGCGGGTGCTCCTGCTTTTTTACGAGGCTTCCACGCGCACCCGCAGTTCCTTCGAAGTGGCAGCCAAGTCTCTGGGCGCGATAACCACGCTGGTACTTTCCAGCGGGTCAAGTATCGAAAAGGGCGAATCTCTGCTGGATACCGGATACACCCTTCGTGCCGTGGGCGCGGACGTCATCGTCATTCGCCACCCCCAGGCCGGCGCAGCGGCGCTGATGGCAAAGTATCTCGATATTCCGGTCGTCAACGCCGGAGATGGAATGCACGAGCATCCCACGCAGGCGCTGCTGGATGCGTATACCATTCTTCGTCACAAGAAGACGCTCAAGGGCCTGCAAGTGGCGATCGTGGGCGACATCTATCACAGCCGCGTGGCGCGATCCGCTATCCACCTTCTCAGCAAGTTTGGAGCGCACATAACGCTCTGCGGGCCGTCCGAGTTCCTGCCCGAAACAGCGACCTTTCTTGCTCCGGGACTGCACATCACGCGTACCGTGGAAGATGCAGTCCACGCCGCCGACGTGGTTATGACCCTGCGAGTGCAGAAGGAACGTCTGGCGGGCACGAAAATAAGTTTGCAGGACTACATCGCCCGCTATCAGATGACCATGCCGCGGCTGAAGCTGGCGAAGAAAGATGCGATGCTCATGCATCCGGGTCCGATCATCCGCGGGCTGGAGCTGACCTGGGAGGTGGCGGATTGTCCGCAGTCGGCGATTGTCGAAGAGGTTCAGAACGGGGTTCCGGTGCGTATGGCGATTCTGGCCAGGGCGCTGGGAAGAGCGAGATGAGAGTCACTTCACCACCGAGACACCGAGACACAGAGAGATTCTTCAGGTTTTCACCCAGATGGTTCGCGTTCTCCGTGGCTCCGTGCCTCCGTGGTGAAAGATCTTTGTCCGGGAAGGCGATTTGACCAGAAGAGAAAATCACAGCCTGCTGATCAAAGGCGGACGCCTCATCGATCCCGCGGCCAGAGTCGACGCGCCCATGGACGTTCTGCTGCGCGATGGGCAAGTCGCGGAAGTCGCGTCTCCCGGCAGGATTCGAGGAGCCGCAGACGACAAGTTCGACGCGCGCGGGCTGATCGTGGCTCCCGGCTTCATCGACCTGCATGTCCACCTGCGCGAACCCGGCCAGGGTTATAAAGAGACCATTGCCACCGGAACCGCCGCGGCCGCGGCCGGAGGCTTTACCTCAGTCTGCTGCATGCCCAATACGCAGCCAGTTGTTGACTCGCCGGAATGGGTCACGTGGATCCAGCGCCCGGAGCGCGGCGCAGTGGTCAACGTCTTCCCCATCGCCGCTGCCACTCACGCCAGCAAGGGCGCTGTGCTGACCGACTTTCGCGGATTGCAACGGGCCGGAGCTGTTGCCGTCACCGACGATGGCAAACCGATTCTCAGCGACACAGTGATGCGCGACACTCTGCGCCTGTCTTCCGAAATCAATCTTCCCGTGGTTCAGCACGCGGAGGATACGCGCATGACCGAGCGCTGCTCCATGAATGACGGCCCTACCTCGTTTCGGCTTGGCCTGCGCGGAATGAAGGCGGCGGCTGAAGCGGTGATTGTGGAACGCGATGTGCAATTAGCCCAACAGTTCACCGGCGCCCGCCTGCACGTGGCGCACATCTCTACCGCCGACGCGCTGAAGGCGGTTCGACGAGGAAAACGCAGCAAGTCCCACGTGACCTGTGAAGTCACCCCACACCACTTCGCGCTGACGGATGCGGATGTCGGAGAGTATGACGCCAACTTCAAGATGAACCCTCCGTTGCGCTCGGCGGCAGATCGGGAGGCGATCCTGGTCGCCCTGGCTGACGGAACCATCGATGCCATCGCCACCGATCACGCCCCTCACGCGCCGCATGAAAAGATTATCGAGTTCGAGCGCGCCGCGTTCGGGATCACAGGGTTGGAAACTGCTCTGGGCCTTGCGATCACCCATCTGCATCGTGGACAGAAAATGCCCCTCAGCCGAATTGTCGACCTCTTCACCGCGGGACCGGCACGAGTGTTCACTCTGAGAGGCCGGGGAACGCTCGTCCGCGGCAGCCACGCCGACGTCACCATCTTCGATCCTGCCAAGCGCTGGACGTTTGACGCTGCGAAGTCGCACTCGCGGTCGCACAATACCCCATTTGGCGGAGCGCAGCTGAGCGGGAAAGTTGTGGCAACGATTGTGGGTGGGAAAACAGTGTACCGGGCGGATTAGGTAAATGTGGGCGCGAGGGTCCCGCTCGTGGGCGCCCCGAATCCCGACGATGCTAGGCGACGAAAGACCCTGCACGAGCGAGGACGCTCGCCCCCTACGTTCAATTCAGAATCCCCATCCTCTTCCCCACCCGCTTCAATACTTCCAACGCCTGTTGTAATTCTTCCTCCGCATGGGTTGCCGTCACAATTGTCCGAATCCGCGCCTTTCCTTCCGGCACGGTCGGGAATGCAATGCCCGTACCCATCACGCCTTCCTTGAACAGCTCGCGGGAAAAATCCATGGTGAGTTTGCCGTCGCCGATGATGATGGGAGTAATCGGCGTTTCGCTGGCGGGCGTACTTTTGCCGCCTATGTCGAAACCAAGCAGGGCCAGCTCTTTTTTCCAGAAGCGAGTGTTCTCCCAGAGCTTCTCGATGCGCTCAGGTTCGTTTTCCAGAACATCGAAGGCTGCGATGCAGGTTGCCGCTACCGAGGGTGGATGTGAGGTCGAAAACAGGAATGGCCGGGCGCGATGATACAGAAAGTCAATCAGGTCGCGAGTGCCACAGACATAACCGCCGAGCGAGCCGATCGCCTTCGACAGCGTTCCCACCTGGATATCCACGCGGCCGTGCATTTTGAAGTGATCGATGGTGCCGCGGCCATTGCGTCCCAGAACTCCCGAGGCGTGGGCGTCGTCCACCATCATGATCGCGCCATATTTTTCGGCCAGTTCACATAGCGCCGGAAGCGGACCGATGTCTCCGTCCATGGAGAAGACGCCGTCGCTGATCAGCAGCTTCTTGCCGGGCTCATTTTTCACGCTGGCCAGCCGCTCTTCGGCCTGGGCGATATTCTTGTGCTCGAATACAAGAATCTTGGCGCGGGACAGGCGCGCGCCGTCGATGATCGATGCATGGTTGAGCTGATCGGAGATGATGAAATCTTCTTTTCCCAGTACAGCCGATACTGTGCCCGCGTTGGCCGCAAAACCGGATTGAAAGACCACACAGGCTTCAACATTCTTGAAGCGCGCGATTTTTTCTTCCAGCTCCATGTGGATCTTCATGGTGCCGGCAATGGTGCGCACCGCGCCCGATCCCACGCCATATTTGCGGGTTGCTTCGAGAGCCGCCTCACGCAGCCTGGGATGCGTGGTCAAGCCGAGATAATTGTTCGACGCAAGGTTGATGACTTTCTTGCGGTCGAACGTGCAAACGGCAGCTTGCTCGTCATCGAGCACGCGCAGGCGAAAATGCGTGCCCCTGGCCTTCAGGTCGTTGAGCTGGTCAGTGAGATACGAAAGAGGATTCGCTCGCGCGGTTGTAGTCGCCATGTTGTGCTCTCCGGTTGTGGCCCGCAGAAATACAGACTTGCCACTCTGCCAGTTTAATGCGGTCCAAGTTTAGTTGCGGAGTTTTCAAACCAGTTCCTAGTTTTCAGTTCCCGGCTCTCAGGCTTGCCAGAGTTTTCAGGTCTGGCACTTCGAGGTCCGGTTTGCCCGTGGCTGCTTTGGCCGCTCCGGCGCCGGGACGCGGCGAAGGGCGTTTCACCCAGACCGTGGCGATTCCCATGGATCGCGCGGGCACTACATCGTGGTAGACGCTCTGGGCTGCGTGCAGCCAGCGTGTAGTGGGTACACCAATTCGCTCCTGGGCCAGGTTGAATATCCGTTGCGAAGGTTTGTAGGCGCGAGCTTGTTGAGCAGTAATCAGATGATCGAAAGGAACTTCGAGGCGGCGGGCTGTGGCGGCAAACAGGTCGTCGTCCACATTGGAAATGATTGCGAGGCGGTAACGCGCCTTGAGGCTGCGCAGAGCGGCTACGGTATCGGGGAAGGGCCGCCAGTCGGCCAGCGATTCCGGCAGAGACCGCGCCTGGGCACTGGTGGGCTCGAACCCGAGGCGCTTGCCGAACCCACGCACAACCGCTTCGAGCACTTCGCGATAGGGACGGAATTCGCCCTGCTCGGCTTCTGCTTCCAGTTCGGAGTACAGCTTCAGGAGCTCAGCGTCAGCGATGTTCTTACCGTGCGCCGCAAGAATGGGACGCAGCGCCGAAAATATTCCCCTCTCCCAATCAATGAGAGTGCCGTAGCAGTCGAAGCTGATCACCTCGTATTGGGAAAAGTCGAGCAAGATTTCTCTTCACTGAGGTTTACAAAGTTCAGCCCACAGCTTTGCGCCGTGGGCTGACGAACAATTGACGACCGGCGACCGAGCTACTTCACTTCCAGCGGTTGCTCCAGCTTGAAGCTGAGTGCGGATTCGGCCGGCAGAACAATGTCCTTGTTGCCGGTAAAGGCCGCTCCGCCCGTGCCTGCGCCGCCCCCGGCCAGTGCGCCAATAGCTGCGCCCTTGCCGCCTCCAGCCAGCCCGCCGATCAGAGCGCCCAGGCCCGCGCCGCCTCCGGCCATGATGGCGGTACGCTTGCCTTTGCCCGATTGGGTGCGAGTCAGGGACGAGGTCGACACAGACTGCTCAGTGCCATTCACGGTAACCGACGTCAAACGCAGTTGCAGAACCGCTCCACCCTTGAATCGGCCCAGGGGCTTTGCATCCACAACGGTTCCGGAAGCGGTGGCGCCCGCCGGGATCGCCGTCTTGCCCTCCACTGCGACCGGACTGGCCAGAGTGGCGGTAAAAGTCTGGCCCGCCGTACTGATCTTCGAGCCTACAGATTGCCCCAAACGAACCGTAAGCACGGTGCCTGCGGGGACAACCATGGCTTTCGGTTCTTCACGCCTGGGCTCGGACTTCATGCCCGACATCGCCGAGCCAGAACCGCCCGAGCCGGCAGGGGCGGCTGCGCTACCGGAAGGTGAGCTGGCGGGCGATGCACTGCTGTCGCTCGAATTCGAAGCGGTGGAATCAGCCGGCTTGCTGTTGCAGCCGAGCACAACAAAAGAGAGATAGAGGCCGAGGGTGAGTGCTGCTAAACCGGTTCGCATGATTCCCTCCGTGTCAGGATTGTGTTTCAGAAAGCTGAATTGTGAACAAATCTTAAACAGGAATCTGTGTGGGGCTCCCCAATCGATTGGCCTAGATTTTATCCTCATGCGCCGCGGATGTCATTGTGGAGGCATTCTTTTCCTCCCCCGCAGGTTCGAGGCTGGTTCGCGCGGGGTGGACCTCGCTATCTGAGGTCTTTATTTCTACTGGACCTGTGACTTCCAGTCCAACACCGAGATCTTCTTCTAATTCCGACTCCGGTCGTTCTTTCCTGGCCAAAAATTTTGCCGTGTTCAGCAGCGGCCGGCCGAGCGACGGATTGTACGCGGTCCATGCCCCTTCCGATTCTCCTCCACGCTCGAATTGCGTGCGCATGGCTTCCATCTTCGAGTCGAGGTCGTCAAGATAATGCAGCAGCAGCGCCTCCGGGAACATAGGCAATTTGGGAGACCCGAAATCGTACTGGCCATGATGGCTGATGATGAGGTGCTCAACCAATGTTTTCAGGGAGTCCGGAAAACCGGGGACCTGGGTGAGCTTGGCCTGCAGCATTTCCAGCTCGATGATCATGTGCCCGAGAAGCTGGCCCCGCGTGGTGTAAGAAAAGGAGCGGTTATAAGCAAGCTCGTGGATCTTGCCAATGTCGTGCAGGAACGCGCCGGTTAGCAGAAGATCGCGATTGATGCTCGGGTAATTGCGGCACATCAGATCGCAGGAATGGAACAATGACAAGACGTGCTCGAGCAGGCCTCCGATGAATGCGTGATGCAGGGTCTTCGCGGCCGGGGCGTTGCGGTAGGCTTCAGCGATGTCGGGATCGGCCATGAAGGCCTCTACCAGCGCCTTCAGGTGGGGATCTTTGAAAGTGGCCACAAACCCGGCGAGGGTCTTCCACATTTCTCCAATATCTTTGCTGGTTTTGGGCAGGTAATCCGCAAAATCTACTTCGGACTCTCCCATGCGGCGAAGTTTGTGGATGGTGAGCTGAAACCGGTTCTTATACTTATTGATCAGGCCCTTGACCTTGATGAAGTCGTCCTGCTCAAAGGCGTCGAGAGCATCCTCGACGTTGTCCCACATCTTGGCTTCGACGTGGCCGCTGCGATCACCCAGAGTCAACGCCAGGTACGGCTCACCACTCTTCTTGGGTTTAACCTGCTTGGAAACCACCACGAAACTGGTGGTAATGATCTTGTTCTCGAACTGAACGCAGTCGCCAACGAAGAAGTCCTTCATGGTTCAATGCCCGCTCATCACGACCCGCGTCCTCAATGGCTCCTGATATCTGCTGTTAGATGATGCCAAGCTTCTTCTTCTTTTTCTTGAGTTCCTTGGCGCCCGATTCCTTGGCTGTGGTCTCGACTGGCCCGGTCTGGTTCGGGCTAGCGCCTGTGTCCACATAGCCGGGCTTGATGTAGTAGTAGGAATCCTCACGCAGGTGTGTCAAGTACGCGCGCAGCGCGGGTTGAAGCTTCTCCATGTAGATCGCGTCTTGTACCTTGCCCTCAATCTCGCTGAGCGGAGGCACACCAGCCATTTGATGTTCCGCGACCTCGAGGATAACGAATCCCTGTTTGGTACGAATGACGTCGGAAACATCACCCGGCTTCATGGCAAACGTTTTGTCTTCCAACTCCTTCGCCAGCGTGCCGCGCTTGAAGTATCCGAGGTCTCCGCCTTGGGCCGCTGTTGGGCCGTCCGAGTTTTTCTTGGCGATTTCGTCGAATTTTCCATCTTTACGGATCTGCGCCAGCAGGTCATCGGCTTTGGCTTGAGCGGCAGCAAGCTGTGCCGCCTCGTCGGTTGGAGGGTTCTTGTCTTTGTCTTTTTTCTCCGTCGAAACCAGCAGTTCACTCAAACGGATCTGCTCCGGCCTCTCCATCTGATTCTTGTGTTCATCGTAAAACTGCTGCAATTCCTCCTTGGAGATGGACATCCGCGAGCCAACTTCCTTGGAGATCACCTGCTGCGTAATAATCTGATTCTTCAGGTTCTGCTTGAAATCCTCAAACGAAATGCCCTGAGAAACGGCGGCCTTTTCCAAATCTTCCATGGATTCCAGCTTCATTTCCTTGCGCATTTGATCGAGCCGTTTGATCACTTCCGTGTCGGCGGTGATACCCAGGTCTTTGCCCTTTTCGAGTAGTAGCTGCTGGTCGATCAGGTCGCGCAAAATATCTTTGTCCTTCTCGGCGACAAGCTTGTCGGCGTTGGCAGGATCCTGCTGTTGCGCTTCCTGCTTGAGCTGTTCCTTGCTCCGCAGGTACTCGGTGTGGGTGACAATCTGATTATTGATGCGGGCTATAATTTCCTCGACCACGGTGTCGGCGGACAGAGCCAGAGGCAGCGCGACAACGCAGACCAGTAACAACCAGGGGAGTATTTTTCGCATAATATTCCGGGCAGGCGGCACGATGAGTTCGTCCGCTTCACGCATTTCAGCCTGCCTAAATTGTACCTCCGGAAGCGGCCTGCGGCCACTATGCATCCGGCTAGAGAATCAAATGTTGATAAACCACCAAGGACACCAGGGTACACGAAGGCAGCCCTGAGATTCTTGCCTCCGTCTGACTTCCTGCTCCGTGGTTCGCGAAGTTGGGCTGCAGGCAACTGATATTATTAACAGTTTTTACCGGCTTCCGCCTTGCGTTCAGGAGAGATGAATGAAGTTTGCACTTATCGTTGCCACTATGATTCTTTTCGAGGCTACCAATATTCCGATGCAGGCGCAGCCGTCCAAATCCAAACAGACCAGTTCAGCGCCCGGACTCGCCCAGTTGGAGAAGATGACAGCTCGCTTTGCGCCAACGCCGTTGCGAGTGGACACTTCCAGGCTCTCGGCCGGTGACCGCCAGGCATTGGTCAAGCTCATCGAGGCCGCGCGCCTGCTGGACAACGTTTTCATGATGCAATATTGGAAGGGCGATACCGGTCTATATGCCCGCCTGCAACGGGATAAGACACCTCTGGGCAAGGCGCGTCTGCGTTTTTTTTGGATCAATAAAGGCCCATGGTCGGTGCTCGACAGCTACAGGGCCTTCCTGCCAGGCGTTCCGCCGGAGAAACCCAGGGGCGCAAACTTTTATCCCGAAGACATGACCGGCGCGCAATTTGAAAGCTGGGCCGGGTCTTTGACAAAAGAAGAGCAGGAGCAGGCCAAGGGCTTTTTCACCGTCATTCGCTGGAAAGACGAAGCTGGTTCAAAAACCCACAAGGACCTGGTGGCAATTCCCTTCGGCGAGGAATACAAAGACGACCTCACTCGAGCCTCCAACCTGCTGAAAGAAGCGGCCGACCTGACTGACAATCCAACCCTGAAGAATTTTCTCAATCTAAGGGCCGACGCGTTCCTCTCCAACGATTATTACGCCAGCGACCTGGCATGGATGGACCTGGATGCGCCCATCGACATCACGATTGGCCCTTACGAGACTTACAACGACGAGTTGTTTGGGTACAAAGCGGCATTCGAAGTTTATGTGAACCTGCGCGACGACGAAGAAACCGCCAAGCTTTCCGCTTTCGGGTCCCACCTGCAAGAGATTGAAGACAATCTTCCGATCGATCCTCAATATCGATCCCCCAAACTGGGAGCGGCAGCGCCGATTCGCGTGGTGGATCAGATTCTCTCGGCCGGAGACGGCAACCGCGGAATCGCCACCGCAGCCTACAACCTGCCCAACGATGAGCGGGTAGTGCAGCAGAAGGGCAGCAAGCGCGTCATGCTCAAGAACGTGCAGGAAGCCAAGTTTCGCAGTGTGCTGTTGCCGATCGCCCGCCGGATGCTGTCGCCGTCTGCGAGGGTGGATGTGAACTTCGAATCGTTTTTTACCCACATCGTGGCCCATGAACTGATGCATGGGTTGGGCCCGCACCAGATCAAAGTGGATGGGCGAGACACGACGGTGCGCAACGAACTGAAAGATGTCTACAGCGCGATTGAAGAAGCCAAAGCCGACATCACCGGGCTGTTCGCCCTGCAGTACATGATGGACCACGCAGCCGAGATGAAATTGTCGGGCGTGTTGCCTTCCGATGAAGCTGCCCAGCGGCAGCTCTACACAACATACATGGCCTCGATGTTCCGCAGCCTGCGCTTCGGATTAAGCGATGCTCACGGCAAGGGCATGGCGATCCAATTCAACTACCTCATGGATAAAGGAGCTTTCGCTCAGCAGGCGGACGGCACTTTTGCCGTCGATTTCGCGAAATTCAAAGCCGGCGTACGCGACCTGGATCACGATCTGCTAACGCTCGAAGCGCAGGGTGACTACGCGAACGCGAAGAAGTTGCTGGACGAAATGGGAATCCTGCGCCCGGTCCTGAAAAAGGCTTTTGACCGTCTGGACGGAATCCCCACCGATATCGAAGAGATTTTCGTAACCGCCGATGAACTGGCGCCGGAGAAGCCTGTCCCGCCATCGAAGCCCCAGCGCAGGAAGCGATAGCACAGTGTGGGTGCGAGCGTCCCGCTCGTGCAGGGCGGGCAAATGCCTGGGAGAGGTTTAGTTGTCCGGTTTTGTTATTTTTGTCCGGCTGTTATTGATTCGTTCGAAGGAGAGCAAGTGCAGTAACGTCGTTGTGGACAGGCGCCTTGCCCATAAACTGCTGAACTCCGTCGATCGCCGTAACGCACAAAGCTTTCGCGCTCTCGCCGGCCGCCTGTTGCAGTCCGCTTTTAACCCGATCGAGTCCGAATTCCTCGCGCTTACGTTTTCCTTCCAGCACCCCTCGTGAAACCAGGAGAAGCGCCCCGCCGGGAGGCAACGCTACCAGAGCGGCATCGCAGGTTGCATGAGAGAAAAGTCCCAGCGGCAGCCCGGTAGCTTTGAGCTCGGTGATGCCGCTCGAGTCGCGCAGCAGTCCGGGAGTATGACCCGCATTGAAATAGCAGATGGTTCCCAGGTCTTCGTTGTAACAGCCGGCAAACGCCGGGCAGGATCGGATGCCGCCCTCGGCAGTCATAATGGCCCGGTTGAGTTCGAGGCAAAGCTCGGCCATGGCGTCTGCTTCGTTCACGTCTTCTTCCGTGAACAGCTCCGGTGACCGGGTGCGGAAAGTATGCTGGGCGGCGGAAACGACGGCGCCGTTCTCCTCAACTCTCCCGGCTATATCCAGCAATCCGAACAGGACGCGGCTTGGACTAACCCGCACGAAATCATAGTGATCGCCCCCTTGCCGCTGGCCGTAATAGGCAGCAGCCAGCTCGGCGTGGCGGAGTTCCGGAACCGAGGCCTGTACAGGCTCTGGCAGCGGAATTGAAGACTTTTCGTGGTGGAAGAGGAAGCGCACAGGTCAATTGATCGGCGAAGTTAGCACAGCAAGCCGGGCTGGAGCAATAACCCGCCGAATCCCTGGAAAGGAAATAGCGTGGGGCGGACACTCCTGTCCGCCGCCTTTGACTTAGATTTTGATCTTCGCCTTAGTCCGGTGGCAGGAACTCGTACTCTCAAATCAAAATCAAAATCAGGATCAAGGTCAAAAGCGCGGACAAGAGTGTCCGCCCCGCACGAGATGATCTACGCCAGGTCGAACAGCAGGATCTCGGCGTCGCTGGCGCCTTTCACCACAAGCTTTTGCTCGTCGCTGACGGCGGCGCCGTCGCCCTGGTTGAGGCTCTTTCCATTCAGCTCGACCGTGCCTCTGGCTACTTGCAGCCAGGCGTGTCGGCCATCACCGAGCTCATGCTTCACTTCCTGTTCCGCTTCGAGCAGGGAAACGTAAAGCTTGGCATCCTGATGGATGGTGACTGAGCCGTCTTTGCCATCGGGTCCGGCGATCTGGCGGAACTTGCCGCGCTTTTCAGCCTCCGGAAACGACTTCTGCTCATAACCAGGCTTGTGACCGCTGCGGTCGGGCATGATCCAGATTTGCAGCAGATGCGCGGTTTCGGTGTCCGACGCATTGGCCTCACTGTGTCGAACTCCCGTGCCTGCACTCATGCGCTGCCCGTCCCCGGGCCGAATGATCGAGCCGTTCCCCATGCTGTCTTTGTGTTCAAGCTCACCGTCGAGCAGGTAAGTGATGATCTCCATGTCGCGATGCGGATGCATGGGGAAACCATGGCCGCCCTTCACCCAGTCTTCGTTGATGACGCGCAGGGAACGAAATCCCATAAAGCGCGGATCGTTATAGGTGTCAAAAGAGAATGTATGACGGGAATTAAGCCAGCCGAAATCGCCTCCACCGCGTTCATTGCTGCGCCGGATCGTAATCATAGTTGAAATCCTCGTTATAACGACTATTTAGATGCTGGCAGCCCGTCGAACGATTCATGGCTCAAGCTACTGAAGATAAAGGACCTGCCGGCCGGATAGTGTTTTCAGCGACAACTGCCAGGCGCGGACGACAAAGCCGGGTCAGCAAAAATTGGGTACCTGCTGGAATTCACGAGATAGCTATGAAGCGCAATCTGTGGGTCTTCGTGCTGGGGCGGTCTTGTTGGGCTGTGACGGCATGCCTGGGCGCCGCCGGCCGGGTTTGTGAACCAGACCCATCATTCAGATGCCGAACTCTGGACCATTTGGAAGGCGGCCCAGCAGACCCTGGCTCACGAAATCGACCTGCACCCCCTGCAACGGTCGTCCTCGGGAGCGGCGGCGGACATTCGCCCGGGAGACGTGCTCAAACAGTCCAGCCTCACCAGCTTCGGCAGGGCCAAGGCCGGACGTTTCCTCCGGCGTGTTGTTGGCTGCATCTGGCCTGGATCGAGACGACCCGACCGTCATGATTGCCTGCCCGAAACCCAGCAACGTCGGCTAGGCGGCTGGCTACTCGGTCTATACCGGAGACATCACGCAATATGCCGCATCCTGGGAAGATCAGAGCGAAAGCTTCAACCTCGTGCTGGAATACGAGTTTGAGAACCAGACCCTGGCTGCGCCAGTCTACAGCCTGAAGTGGCGCTGATGAGTCAGTGTGGGCGCGAGTGTCCACGCTCGTGTTCCGGGGGAAAGGACCAGTGAGGTAGGAAGAAGTTGGTTGGGGGTAAGACGACAGGACTTACTTCGATTCACTCTTCCTGGACGAGCCCTCCGACTTCTTTGAACTCTCGGATTTCTGCGAGTTTTCCGACTTCCCTGAATCCTCTGATTTGGGCTTGTTTTCTTTTTTCGAAGAGGAAGGCGAATCCCCGTTAGAAGAAGAGTTGGAAGAAGAAGGCGCCGACGACTTCTTGGCGTAATCGGTCACATACCAGCCCGAACCCTTGAATTGAACCGCGGGCGCGGAAATCACCTGCTCGATCGGCCCGCCGCACTTCGGACACTTCTTTACATGAGGATCGGAAAATTTCTGGATTTTCTCAAAACGGTGGTGGCACTTCTTGCACTCGTATTCGTAAAGTGGCATGGACTTCCCGGAGACGCTCCTGAAACGGTAAAGCTTTCAGCTAAGCTTTCAGCCTGGGACCCCTAAGGCGAAAGCTGATAGCTGCACCTCTCGCCGCTATCTATTTGATTCTAGGGTTTGGGCCCGAGCACGTCAATGAACTGGGGGCGTAGTGGTTCAGCTTGAAAGAAATCTCTAAGCTGGAGTCATCCTGAGGGACTCAGTCCCGAAGGATATTGGGTGCATTGCAGCAGGCGCGGCCAAACTGTTTATCCGCTCCACGCAGGATGCTTTGCAAGCTCAGCATGACGCCCTTCCAGCGGGCAGCAAATTCAAATCAAGCCACGGCCGCAGGCATAGTCCGGCAACAGTCCCGACACCCAATGTTAGACTCGCCTTCATGACGACCGACGACTCGGGCGCGAATCCGAAGGAAACTCTTTCCCCGGGTCTCTACATCGTGGCGACGCCGATCGGCAACCTGGAAGACATTACTCTGCGGGCAGTGCGGGTGCTGAAGGAAGTTGATGTGATCGCCTGTGAGGACACACGCCAGACGCAGAAATTGTTGAACCATTACGGCATCATCACTCGTACGTCGAGTTATCACGAACACAATGAGATGACCCGGTCGGCAGAGCTGGTGCTGGACCTCGAAGGCGGAGCGCGAGTTGCCCTGGTAACCGACGCCGGTATGCCTGGAATCTCCGATCCCGGATATCGCCTGATTTCGCTTGCCATACGGCACCATATTTCCGTGATTCCGATTCCCGGCGTCTCTGCGTTTTTGGCGGCGCTGGTGGCCAGCGGTTTGCCCACCGACTCGTTCCGTTTCAGCGGATTTCTTCCTCCGAAAAGCGGGCAGCGCCGGCAGATGCTGGAAAGTGTAAAGACATCGCCACGAACGCAAGTCTTCTACGAAGCGCCACACCGGGTAAAAGAAGCTATTCAGGATGTGGTCGACGTTCTCGGTGAAGATCGCCACGTGGTGATCGCGCGCGAAGTCACCAAGATTCATGAAGAGTTCCTTCGCGGCCGGGCCAGTGATGTTCTCGGCCAGTTGAACGCGCGGGGCGACATCAAGGGTGAGATCACTCTGCTGATCGGCAAAGCCGAGGAAGCCGAGAGGAAAGCGCCGGCGGGATTGAGCGTGCGGCAACGGCTGCAGCAAATTATGGCAGAGGAAAAACTTGATGAGAAGACGGCGTTGAAGAAAATTGCAAAGGAAATGGGAGTCTCAAAGAGCCAGGCGTACAGGGAGTTGCAGCAGAGCCGTTGACTTGGCGGTGGAGTCGGAAAGATTCCAACTCAAACGGGCGTCATCCTGAGCGGCCGTAAGGCCACGAAGGATCTTACGTGAAGAATATATGTCCTATGCCGCACGAGTTCGCCGCTGCTTTCCACGGCGGCATGCAGGATTTGCAAAAACAAAGGAACTTCGAACACTGGAAAGGCGGACTGGAGAGCAAATGAAGCGCTTTGACCAATACATGCAGCATTTCGCCGACTTGGACGGCTGGTTTCAAACGCCTGCCATCGCCATCTGGGATAGCCTTCTCAGTTACCAGCAAGAACAGCGAATTACGGGAAATCTGCTGGAAATTGGCGTCTGGAAGGGGAAGTCTGCTGCCCTGGCCGCGCTTCACTGCGAAGGTGAGGACGCTTGTGTCTTTGTGGATGCTCTACCTCTGGACGAGGCTAAGGCGCGCATCAGTAAGGTCGTGCCTGCAACCACTTGCCATTATCTCCAGGAACAATCGCAGTTTCTCGCTCGGCATCCCTTCGTCGCCCAGGGTCCGCGGGCTTTTCGCTGGATTCACGTGGACGGCGAACACAGTGCGCAGTCGGTGATCAACGATCTGGAGATTGTCGACCACCTGTTGTCGGACCGCGGCGTCGCAGTGTTCGACGATTTCTTCTCGCCCGGATATCCGCAGGTGACCCAGGCAGTTTTTCAATTCATGAGCGCGCGCCCCGGGCGGCTGGCGTTGGTGTTATGCGGATTCAGCAAAGGTTATCTGTGCAGGCCAAAAGCGGCGCGCGAGTATCTCACGTTCATGCGCGACTCGCTCTATTCCAACATGGCCGAGCGCGGTTGCGACAACGTAACAATCTGGAAGACAACCGAGCCTGGAGATATGAACACTTTCGGCATTACCGAGAAATACCTGGAATTTAGCTACCGCGGTCCGGACTGGGATCAGAACACCATCAACATCTGAATTGTGGCACTGATTCTCGCTTGCCGACTTGCCTGCCGAATCGGGCGAGGCTTATTTGCCAGCCAGTTCACGCTTTACCGCGTCGCTGACCTGTTTCCCGTCCACCCGAATTCCCGCAGCCGCGAATCGCGCCATCACGTTCTTCATTACCGTACCCATCTCTTTCATGGCGGGCGTCCCCATTTCGGCGATGGCCGCCTTAACACCGGCTATAACCTGATCCTCGCTCGCGGCTTTGGGCATGTAACTTTCGATCAGAACGATTTCGGCGGCTTCTTTGTCGGCCATTTCCTGGCGGCCGCCCTTGGTGAATTGCTCGACTGAATCCTTGCGCTGTTTGATCAGCGTGGTGAGGACCTGCTGCGCTTCTTTGTCGTCGAGGGGCGCCATCTTCTCGATTTCACGGTTTTTGAGCGCGGTTTTCACCATGCGGAGAGTAGACAGACGGTGCTGGTCGCGAGCCTTCATGGCGGCGACGATATCCTGCTGGATCTGTTCGGGGAGGCTCATGGCGCGATTATAGCGTTTGAGCCCAGGTCAAGATCATTAACCACAGAGGACACAGAGGTACACGAAGGAACCAAACGCTTGCTTTTTCTTCGTGCAGCTTCGTGTCCTTCGTGGTTAATGGTCCTGCTTTCCTGGCGCGGACGATGCGTAAATCCGCATGATTCGGTAAACTAGAACGATCTTTCCGACAAAGGACTACTTAGTAAATGCTGCTAAAGAACCGTCTGTTCACCCCCGGTCCTACTCCCATACTTCCCGCGGCGCAGACCGCCATGGCTTCTTTTGCCATGCACCACCGCACTGCGGACTTCCGCGCTCTGTACACGCGAGTCCTGGCCGATATGAAGGACTTCATCGGCACCCGAAATGACGTTCTGGTGCTGGCTTCTTCCGGTACCGGTGCGATGGAAGGCTCGGTCTCAAACCTTACTTCTCCGGGTGACAAGGTTCTGGTATTGACCTCGGGAAAATTTGGCGAACGGTGGCGTGATCTGGCCAAAGCCTTCGGGTGCGTCGTGGAAGTGATCAGCGCGCCTTATGGCGAGACAGTGTCGCTCGATGAAGTCCGCCAGAAGCTTGCGCCCGATGTGCGCGCGCTTTATGTGCAAGCGACAGAAAGTTCCACCGGGGCGCGCCATGATGTTGAAGGAATTGCGAAACTGGTCCGCGCCAAAGGGGACGATACTTTGCTCGTGGTCGATGCCATTACCGGCCTGGGTACAACCCACTTCGATGTGGACGGCTGGGGCATCGACGTCATTATCGGCGGTTCGCAAAAAGCGCTGATGATTCCACCTGGGCTGGCTTATTGCGCGGTCAGCGAGCGCGCCTGGAAGCGCATGGAGACGGCCAAGTCTCCTCGCTATTATTTCGACTTCCGTAAAGAACGCAAGGCTGCCACCAAGGGAGAATCTGCCTACACTCCGGCAACTTCGCTGTTTGCCGCGCTCGGAGCCGCGCTCGATTTCGTCCGGCAGATGGGGAAGGGCGATCTGGCGGCTGGACGCGAAGCCCTGGTCAACAACGCCGAGCTGGCGGCGGAGATGACCCGCGCGGGTGCGCAGGCGCTCGGGCTGAAGTTGTTTGCGGCATCTGCTCCGGCGGCGGCGCTTACGGCAATCCAGTCGCCCGCTGGAGTCGATTCCAGCGCAATCGTCAAGGAGTTCCGCGACGGGTTCGCGGCGGTAGTCGCCAACGGCCAGAGCGAGATGAAAGGCAAGCTGTTCCGCATCGCGCACCTTGGCTACTACGACTATCTCGACACCATTGGAATTCTGGGCGCGCTTGAACACGTTCTCGCCGGCGTGACCGGGAAGCCGGTGGAGTATGGAATCGCCGTGAGCGCGGCGCAGGAAGTGTACGCGCGAAGCCTGGCGGAGAAACGGCAACCGGTGGGTGCCTGACAGATTGCCTGGCAGCCCTTGCAATAGCGGGAAGTGCACGACCCCGGTCGTGCCGCCAAACCGGTTGACCTTCATTCATTATGCTTCAGCGTCCGAGGCTCGCCGTTGTGAAGTTCCAGCCGATTTTTTCAGCCGCCAACCCGTCACGCGGTGCTATTGCACCGTGAAGGTCACGGTGTTGGAGCTTTGACCGGGCTGGTTGTTATAAATTCCCGTTCCGCCCGGGTTCTTTACAAAAACGGGCACACTGCCGGCGGTGGCGACGTCGGTAGCCGAGATTGACGTAATCAGTTGTCCATTGGTCATGAACTGCGTGGTGTGTGCCGTGGAATTCCAATAAATCACCGAGCCGTTTACAAATCCGCTTCCATTGACGGTCAGGGTAAACGGGGCGCTGCCGGCAGTTGCCATATTAGGGACCAGCGGATTCGCAACGCTCGGAGCGCCAGCCGCCATCGAGCCCGAGCTGGAACCGGAGCCGTAGCCACCGCACCCGAGAGCGAACAGAGTCAGCAGAACGATTGTCGTTAGAAGTGAGAGGGTTGTTTTCATGATGATCCTCGCGAGAGATGTGTCCTGCTATCAGTTCGAGGTTACAAGTGAGCCACTGGGCAGTATGTCAACGCACTGTTTCCTTCTGGTAAAGATTCTGCTGTTAAAGGCGGAGGCAGGACGTAGAAGCGAAATCCAACGTATTCTTGGAGACCAAACCTAAATCATGAAAGTCGTAGTGGCAGAGAAAATCTCGTCATCCGCAGTGGACCTTCTGCGCGAGCCCCGCTGGAACATCGTTACCGCGGATCAACTTGACGGCAAGCTAGCGTCGCAACTGGAATCGGCGGACGGGCTCATCGTTCGCTCGGCAGTGCAGGTCAATGCCGAGCTTCTCGAACATGCCCACAAGCTGCGCGTGATCGGGCGCGCGGGCGTTGGCGTCGACAATATCGACCTTGACGCCGCCACCCGCAAGGGTATCGCGGTGATGAATACTCCCGGCGCCAATGCCATCGCCGTGGCAGAACATACTCTGGCCTTGATGCTGGCGATGGCCCGCCATATCGGCCGCGCCAATGAGTTGATGCATGCCGGAAAGTGGGAAAAGAAATCGTTGCAGGGTACCGAACTCAGGGGCAAGACGATAGGGATCGTTGGCCTGGGCAGAGTTGGAATGGAAGTTGCGCGGCGGGCGCGAGCGTTTGGGATGGAAGTTGTGGCGCACGATCCGTTCGTTTCCACGGCGGTGGCCAAAGAGCAGGGCATCTGCATGGCGAAGCTGGAGGAAGTTTATTCCGACGCGGACTACCTGAGCTTGCATGTCGGACTCACCCCGCAAACCGCCGGCATGATCAATGCCGAATCCATCAAGAAGATGAAGCAGGGGGTCAGGCTGGTAAATTGCGCCCGCGGCGAACTGATCGACGAGGCGGCGCTCGCACAGGGTCTGAAGCAGGGACGGGTGGCCGGAGCTGCTCTCGACGTCTTCACCGAGGAGCCTCCAAAAAATTCGCCGCTGACGGCTATCGAGAACGTGATCCTCACGCCACACATCGCGGGTTCAACCTACGAGGCCCAGGAAGCCGTCGGCTACCAGATCGCTCATCAGGTGAAGGAGTATCTCAAGGACGGTGTCATCCAGAATGCGGTAAACGTGCCGTCGGTGTCGCACGACGAGTATCTGGAATTGCAACCGTACATTGTTCTGGCTGAAAGGCTGGGTGCGTTCCTGGCGCAGGTCAGCGAAGGCACGCTGGAAGAGATCTCTATCCGCTACTCGGGCCACATTGCGGAAGGGAAAACCGAGTTGATTCGCAACGCCGCCGTCAAAGGCATTCTGAACGAAGCTTTGGAAGAGAAGGCGAACCTGGTGAACGCGGCTGCGATTGCGTCCGCACGGGGCCTGCGCATTCACGAATCGCGCAAGCCAAAGAGTTCAACTGGCGGCTCCGGCAGTGTGCTCTCGGTTCTACTCAAGACGGCCAGCGGAGAGCATGTGGTCAAAGGCGCCGTCCTGCACAGGAACACCCCAAGATTGCTCAACGTGGATGGTATTGATGTGGAAGCCCCACTCGAGCGCAATCTGATCTTCATGCGCAACCGTGACGTCCCCGGCGTAATCGGGAAAGTCGGCACGATACTGGGCAAACATAAGATCAACATTGCGGATTTCTCTCTCGGCCGTCGGGTTGGCAATGGCAAGCCAGGTGCACCACGGGAAGCGATTGCGGTAGTCCACGTGGATGGACGGATACCTCCGGAAGTTTTGGCCGTACTGCGAAAAGTGCCGGCGGTGGAGCAGGCCAAGGCGATTCGGCTGTTCTAAAACACTTCAGGCGCGCATTTTCGCGGATTTCCGACGGGAGATACATCCCGATGAGCCGCGTCTGGTTCCAACCATCGCAGAGACGTAGTTTCTTACGGTCTGACGGCATATTGAGCAGCGCAAGCAAGACGTAGCGAGCTACGTCTCTACAAAACTTAATCTTAGCGACCGCGCGAGGACTATTGATGTTTCGAACGATTGGCATCTTAGTAGCGGCATTTTTCCTGTTCACATCGATCGGAGTGGGTCAGGACAACCGTTTCGACGTGAGCCTGGGCGGCGGAGCCGTAATCCCCAACCAGCCCAGCGGCAATGGCACTACGCTGACTCCGACGAAATCGGGCGCGGTGCTGATCACTGCGCGCTACAGGTTCTCCGAAAGAAGCTCCGTGGAGTTCAACTATGGGCACACCTCTGACTCGCAAATCTATTCGACCCCTCCGTTGACCTACCGCATTCAGGGGACGATGAGCGAGTATTCCGGAGCTTATGTTTTCAGTTTCCACCAGTCGGCGAAACTTGAGCCCTTTGTTTTCGCGGGAGCTGCGGCGGTGGTCTTTTATCCGGGCTATAGCTCGAACACTGTGAATGACGTGCTCACAAACATCCCGGCATCGCAACAGACAAAGCCGGCATTCCTCTACGGCGGCGGAGTAGACTACCGCATTTTTTCCAGCGTGCCCGTGATTCGCAGATCGAGTGTCACCAACCATCTTGCCCTGCGGCTCCAGTACCGCGGGCTTATATATAAGGCTCCGGACTTCAAAGTGCAGAATCTTTTCACCGGCGCGAGAGAGCATATGGCAGAGCCGACAATCGGAATCGTTGTGAAGTTCTAGAACGGCGGCTACGGATCTCACGGATTCTCGGGCCATTTGCGTGGCGTATCTTTTGCTGTCCGCAATCGTGCGATGCCCACAATCGTGTCCTTCGCAATCGGGCTGCTCGCGATTGTGTCTTTACCGCAATCGTGCGGAGCGCTTTCTCCCGCAACTTTTCAGGAGTTCAATGCCTGCTTGCGCAGTTTACGGCTTTCGGCCAGCAGGGCCATGGAGTGCATCAGATTCTGCAGAGTCACGATTCCCACCAGACGCTGATCCTCCACCACTGGAATGATGCTGAGATTGCGCGCCGTAAGTTTGCGGAAAGCAGAGGCCAGCGATTCGCCCTTTTGCGCGACTTCAAAGATGCGGTTCATCACTGCCTGCACATAGCCATTGCCTTCGACGCGAAGCGCTTCCAGAATCTTCTGGCGTGAGATCACGCCCACCATGTCACTTCCGCGAATTACCGGAAAATCGTCCTGGAGAGAGTGGACTGCCTTGTCCAGCGCGTCTTCGAGCGTGTCCGCGGGAGAGAGCGTGGCGAAGTCGGTCAGCATGATGTCTTCCAGGTGTACTTTCTCCAGTACTGACTGAAAAACCACGGAGCGCTCTTCCATCTGCGAGGCGATGAACAGGAACAATCCCACCAGGGTCAGCCAGTAGTTGGGTAGGAGCATGCCTACGAGGATGAACAGTGTTGCAAAGGCCTGGCCAATCGAAACCGCTCGGCGCGTCGCCTGAACGGCTTCCATGCGCCTGCTGAACAAGGCGCGCAGCACCCGGCCGCCGTCCATCGGATAAGCCGGTAAGAGGTTAAATCCGGCGAGATACAGATTGACCCATACCAGACTGCGCGGCAGATTGCGGGACTGCATGAACGGCCAGGTCTGAAGATCGATATTCGGGGCAACCACCAGGATCACACCCGCTGAGACCAGCGCTACCACCAGATTGGCAAGCGGCCCGGCCATCGCAATACGAATGTCGCGCTTCCAGGGAGCCAGCTGCGGGGCCCGGAGTTTTCGGTCCGCGTCCGGAATGCGGGAATCAATGCTGCTGGAATCAATGGCTGCGGAGTCGTTCGCCGGAGAATCATGGCCGACGGGATCAATTCCCTGGGGATCGGCAAGCGAACCCTGGATTGATTGGCTCTCGTCCAGCTGCGTGATTCCGCCGATCGGAAGCAGGATGATCGACTTGGCCCGCATGCCGGTGCGCCGGGCTACCAACGCGTGACCAAATTCGTGGGCCAGAACGCTGGCGAAGATAATTCCTACCAGCGCCAGATCGCGCGCTTCGTTGGCGGTACCATGAGAAGCGTATTCGGTGTACCAGACAAAAAGAGGGAGCAGGAAGAACGTCCAGTGGATGCGAAGCTCAACTCCGAAGATACGGCCTGCCGAAATGGACCAGTTCCTCATGAAACCCGCGCTCACTCGCCCTGTAGCTATTCTATCCAGTTAGACAGCAGGTTGGAGGGCAGAGTTGCAATATCGCCAAACAAAGGTAATTAAGAGGTTTGTGAGCGCGAGGGAGCGCGCAGCCGGATGCGCGTAATCGCCGGGAAACTCCGCAGTCGCCCTTTGCAATCGCTAAAAGGCATGGGTTTGCGTCCGACATCGGACAGACTGCGCGAGACTCTTTTCAATGTTTTGGCGGCCGGCGATCCGAGCGTCTTCGACGGCAACGTGTGGCTTGATCTCTGTGCCGGTACCGGGGCGGTCGGTATTGAAGCCCTAAGCCGGGGCGCCGCCAAAGTGTATTTTGTGGAGTCTTCGGCTCCCGCCGCAAGCCTGATCAGGCGCAATCTGGATTCGCTGGGGCTGAGTTCAAGTCCTGCTGGTTCCGATAAAGCCGACTTTGAAGTATTAAATCAAGATGTCACTCGCGCCCTGCGCAATCTGGAAGCCAGGGATGTGACCGCCGACTTCATCTTTCTCGATCCGCCATACCGGCTGCAGAAGATCTATCAGGAGACCCTCACCCAACTCGCACAATCGCGGATCCTCAAACCTCAAGGTACCGTAATCGCTGAGCACGAGAAAAGATTTGACCCGGGCGATGGCTTACCCCCCTTGCTTCGATACCGCAAGCTGGAGCAGGGCGACACTGCTTTAAGTTTCTACCGAGGCTCTGAATTGTCCTGAAAGTGATCCCGGTTATCGCTGCGCGCTCTCCAGGAACTCATTGCCGCCTTCCAAAAGTCCTGGCACTTTCGCTGAATCTGTACACGTGACAGTGGCGAACTGCGGTGAGGTTAGGCAAGCCATTCTCAACTAATTGAAATCTCAACCTTTCAGCCAATTTCGGGTAGAGGATGTTGCCCGCTCCCCGTTCTTTGGTCAGCTCTTCCGGTTACGAAAGTGTAGCTGTGAGCGATGTAAGTTGTTGTAGTAAAGACGCTTAGTTGATATTACATGGGGACAGGAATCGAGCATTCTGAAACATTAGAAAGCGATTAACGGAGGGGCGTGGTTAGCGTTTCTCAGTCTTGGAGAGAACTGGGCGTCGGCGCCAAGGTGTTTATCACTCTGGTCGTCATTACAGGCACGTGCGCAATTTTGTACAGTGCCATCTACCCAACCAGCAGGAACATCGCACAGTTCATTTGCTACCTCCTGATTGCAATTCTGGCTGCAAGGCTCAAGGTCCGTCTGCCCGGGATTACCGGCACGATGTCGGTAAACTTCCTGTTTATTCTTCTTGGAATCTTGGAGTTGGGTTTTACGGAGACCATGGTCCTGGGAACCGCAGCCATCATGGTGCAGTGTTTCTATCGCGACCGTCCCAGCCCAATCCAGGTCACGTTCAATCTCTGCGCGAGCGCATTCGCAATTGGTGTGGCCTACAACCTGTATCACCTGGAAATGTCGAACCGCCACACCAGAGCCCACCCGCTGATGTTGGGCCTGGCGGCAATCACTTACTTTGCGGCGAACACGGGATCGATCGCGGCGGTAATCGCGCTCACTGAACACAAGTCCATCAAGAAAATCTGGGTGGAATGCTACTTCTGGTCGTTTCCCTATTACCTGGTAGGTGCAGCTTTTGCCGGCATGATCGGCTGGTTCAACCGCCAGTTTGGATGGGAGACGTCTCTGCTGATCGTTCCCATCATTTACCTCATCTACCGCTCCTACCGCCTCTACCTGGGCAAGCTCGAGGACGAAAAGCGTCACGTGGAAGAAATGGCCACCCTGCACCTGCGCACCATTGAGGCGCTTGCGCTGGCCATTGAAGCCAAGGACCATACGACTCACGACCATTTGCAGAGAGTGCGGGTTTACGCCATCGAGGTCGCCAAGGAACTGGGCGTGACTTCTGGAGAAATGGAAGCCCTGCACGCGGCGGCGCTCCTGCATGACATCGGCAAGCTCGCTGTGCCCGAACACATCATCTCAAAACCGGGCAGGCTCACACCTGAAGAATTTGAAAAGATGAAGATTCACCCCCTGGTCGGGGCGGAGATCCTGGAACGCGTACGGTTCCCTTATCCGGTTGTGCCGATTGTACGGGCACATCACGAGAAGTGGGACGGATCAGGGTATCCCTTTGGACTGAAGGGCGAAGAGATTCCGATTGGGGCGCGAATTCTTTCTTCCGTCGACTTTCTCGATGCCATGGCTTCCGATCGTCAGTACCGGCGCGCTCTGCCTCTCGAAGAGGTCATGAAGCGTCTGGTTGCGGAGTCGGGGAAATCCTTCGATCCTAAAGTCGTGAATGTGTTGGAGAAGCGCTATCGCCAGTTGGAGAAGCTGGTGCAATCCAACAACCGGCCGGAAGCGAATTTGAAGCTCTCAACCGAGGTGAAAATCGAACCTGGTGCGGCTCCGGCGGCCGGCTTCGAAGACATCACGGTGAAGGATGCTCCCGGACAGGAAGCCACGTTCCTGTTCTCGATCGCGGCAGCGCGGCAGGAAGCGCAGACTTTGTTCGAGCTCAGCCAGGACCTGGGCGCGTCGCTCAGCCTGGGTGAAACCCTGTCCGTGTTCTCGGTAAAGCTGCGGCGGCTGGTGCCCTACGATGCCATCGCCATCTATGTTCAACGGGGGCAGGAATTAATTCCAGAACTGGTCAGCGGTGACAATCACCGTCTGTTCGCTTCCCTGCGCATTCCCCTGGGATCTGGTCTTTCGGGATGGGTGGCCCAGAACCGAAAGCCGATCATCAATGGAAACCCATCGGTCGAGCCCGGATATCTGAACGATCCGACCAAGTTCAGCACGCTGCGCTCTGCGCTGGCGATTCCTTTGGAAGGGCTGGCCGGAGTCGTCGGCGTTCTGGCACTTTATCATGCTGAAACTGACGCCTTCACTTCCGATCACTTGCGCATCCTGCTGGCGATCAGTTCCAAGATGGCGTTGGCCATCGAGAACGCCCTGAAGTATGAACAGGCTGAGAGTTCCGCGGTTACGGACTACCTGACCGGATTGCCCAATGCCCGATCGTTGTTTCTGCAACTGGACCGGGAATTGGCGCGCTGCAAGCGCGACTCCACATCGCTAGTCGCGATGGTTTGCGATATGGACGGCTTCAAGCAGATCAACGACCGCTTCGGCCACCTGGAAGGCAATCGCGTACTGCGCCTGTTTGCGCAAGCCTTAAAAGACAGTTGCCGCGAATACGACTACGTGGCTCGCATGGGCGGCGACGAATTTGTTGTGGTTGCGCCCGGCCTCACCCTGGAAGCCGCGACCAAGAAGGCGGACAGCCTGAGGGAGTTGGCGCGTCAGGCCGGCCGGGAGGTTTGCAGCGAGGACATTCTGTCGCTCAGCGTCGGACAAGCCATGTACCCCGAAGACGGGAAAGATGCGGAAGCGCTGCTGGCGGAAGCAGATCGCCGCATGTACATCGAAAAGCAGAAGCAGCCGTCCCGGAAGAACCGTCGCTTGTATCCGCGCATGAAGTGCCGGGTCACGATCGAACTTCGCCCGCAGGATGGCGAGGTTCCGGTGCTGGGCAACCTGATCGACGTCAGTCTGGGTGGGTGCTATGTGGAAACCAGCGCACTGATGCCGGCGGGGTCGAAGCTGAAGGTCATCTTCTCCATTGACGACGGCCGCTTGCAGGCTGCCGGCAGCGTGATGCGAACCGATCCCGGGTCAGGCATTGCCATCAAGTTCAACGACATGAATCGCGAGGACCGTGACAAGATGCACAAGGTTCTGGAGTTCGTGCACAACAGCACCATGTTTTACGACAACCGCTACTTCTCCAAGCTGCTCAAGACGTAAAGGCTGTGTGTGGGGCGGACACTCCTGTCCGCCGTTTTTGACTTTAGATTTTCTGATTGAAGTTTCCTGGACGTTAGGTTGTTGGCCAAGAAAAAGCCGTTCTAATACACATCTAAAGGCAACAAATCAACAAACCCAAAAGCAATATCAAAGGCGACGGACAGGAGTGTCCGTCCCACACGATCTTTATCTGCGGCCGGGGTGGAACTCTCCGCGATTGGAGAATTGTCGATAGGGCCATTCCCCCACTTTAGCGGCAGTAGCCGGAACCGTGGGCGGCGCGGCGGCGATGTTCTCTAAATCCCAATCCTCAGGCGCTGGATGAATTCCCCAGATATTGCTGGGCTGATCGAGAGCGATACCTACCAGCCAGTAGTTGCTTCCCTCTCCCAGGGGCACGCAGTTGGCAACCCGGGCAGTAACCCGTTTGCCGGTAGGGAGTTCGTCCAGGAAGACTTCGGCTCCGGGCTTCAACGGCCGCGAGAGCCGAACCCCGCAACCCTGAGAATTGATCACCAGTGTGTGACCGGACTCAGAGAATGGGGCAGTCGCATCGAAAGCGGTGACGCGAAGAGGAATTTGAGCCCGAATTCGGGTTCTACGCGGTCCGGAGTCTATCGGTTCTTCAGTCGAGTCCATAGGTAGCAGTTCGCCCTAAGAATTCTCTAATGTTTACGTCTGATTCTACGTCCAAAATCCAAGCTGTCGTCGACCTCACCGTCATCGATCTCACACTAAAGTAACCAGTTGCATGCGCCGGTCGAACCTGTCACCCGGCCGCACTCTCAAGCATGTCGTCACCCGCCTGTTTCGCCCGGTGGACGACCACAGCCTATGCAACCGCCGATTGTATTTGGATCAATGGGCCGGCTGAGCTAAGCCCGGCCCGGACACGATTGACGCTCTCGCTTCTGCCTTTATTATCGTTGCGATCGTCTTCGTCGGGATCGCCGCTTGGCGCAGTCAGTTCTACGTCAAATTCAAATTTGGGTGGAAAAAGAGAACCCACGAACCCAACATAGCGAAGGGCGAGCATCTCTCGAAAGGATGCTTCCTGCATACGCAACAGGATCGGCATCCCCCCGATCTCAAGCGTGATCTCACAGTTCTGATTCACTCTCGAACCGCTCCGTAACACGGGCAGGGAAACGTGCCCCGCATTCAGTTAGATGCTTCGGTTAGGATGCTGCTTCAACGAAAGCGGTCAGAATCTGCGCGTCGCCTTGTGGGCGCCGTGTCCAGATTCGCAGCCCGACTTGCCGGAACAGATTCCAGTGGCAGAACATGTACGCCACCGTTTTGCGAAACGGCGAGAGCTTGCGCGCGGGAACGAACGACGAACCGGCGCTCTGAACCTCTACGATCTTCCCCAGCACTTCACTGCTTCGAACCGGCGGATCGTCGTCAGGCATACAATCCCCTCGGACAATCAGAAATATTTCATCGCCGGCAGCGCTCTTGCTCTTTACGCGGTGGACAAAAAACCTTCCCTCACGCATAAATAGGATGATTTCACCCGGCTCGATTTGTTCCGCGCGGCGGGACTGAACCGTAAGGAAGTCGCCGGGCCACAGCGTGGGAAGCATGCTTAGTCCCCTGGCTCGTAACCTCAGCCTCCCCCACGAACGCAGCGCTTCAGCCGCCAGACTGCATCTGCCTTCTTCTTGTGCTTGCAAATCCATATTTATAGAGCGCGGCTTCCCAGGCCGTGCCCATAGCGCCTGAGAGAAGCACCATCAGACTCTCTCAAGATGAACAGACTTGTTACAACCATAACTCACTGCACCGGACAGCGGAAGACAAAATGGCCTAAATTCCAGTGCGGTGCGGGATACCTCTGACTAAGGGCGAACATGAACGTGACCAGTGGACAGGAGCTCGATCTCGTCCTCCCGCGCGCCGCAATCGTGGAAACTTGCAAGTTAACGAGCGTCTACGCTTCCGTGTGGTAGCTTCACGACAGGAAATCCAGGTCCGAGGATCGCGAGCCAGTACCGACGACCAGACGCTTGACACAAACCGCAACATCCCGGCGACCCGCTTCGACGTCTTCATACCCAGTCACTTTCACTCCCGAGCTCGACTTGATTCTCACCTGTTGTGGCGACGTTTGTAACAGCGAAGCCCCGCGCGGCGAGTTTTCCACAAGAGTGCAACACATTGTCCAAACTGCCGGCTTTGATTGGAACCGCCTCCTGCGGCTGGCGCAGCAACACGGCGTGCTGCCGCTGGTTTATCGCCGGTTATCGACGGCGATGAGCGCAAGCCACTCTGCGCCCTTAATTGCTCTCCGGCAGGAAGACAGTCTCAACGCGCATCGCGCTCTGTGGCTGGCCGTTGAATTACTGAACATTCACCGTCATCTGGCGACTCGAGGTCTCGAAGTCTTGCCTTACAAGGGGCCGATTTTGGCAGAGACTCTTTATGGCAATGTCGCTCTGCGCCAGTTTTCCGATCTCGATTTCCTGGTTCGACCCCGCGATGTGCTGGCGGTTCGATCCGCTCTGGGGGAGTTGGGCTACACATCGAGGCTGCGGCTTACGCCGGCGGCCGAGCGCGCCTATCTGAAGTCCGGATACGAGTACACATTCGACAGTCCGCAGGGACAGAATCTGGTCGAGATCAAGTGGCAGGTCCTGTCGAGGTTTTACTCGATTGAATTCGAGGTCGAGGACTTGTTCAATGCAGCGGTTGAAGTCGACTTGTCTGGCCACAAACTGCGCACGCTCAGTGATCAGGACCTGATGCTGGTGCTCTGTGTTCACGCGGCGAAACACGGCTGGAGGCAAATTTCCTGGCTCTGCGACATTACCCAACTGGCTCAATCCCGGACCCTCGATTGGGAAGGCCTCGGGATTCAGGCAGGGAAACTCGGCATTGCCCGGATCGTTGCGGTTTCGTTCCTGCTGGCGCAGAAATCGCTGGGAACATCGTTGCCGGAGCAGCTTGAAGCGCAAAGCGATCCGTCTGTGGAACCTCTGGCGCAGAAAATTCTTCAGCAGATCGTTGGGGGCGACGAATTCGATTCGGAATCGTTTTCTTACTTTCGCCTGATCATGGATTTGCGAGAGCGCCGCCGGGATCGAGCGTCGTTCGCCTGGAGACTTTGGGTAACGCCCGGCACGGGGGAATGGTCTGCGGTCCGTCTGCCCACTGCTTTGTTTCCGCTTTACCGGGCAGTACGCATGTTCAGGCTGGCCGGCAGAATGATTTCTTCAGCAACATCGACAAGGCACTAACCGATAGCTCATCCTTTGGCGTAGCTGCGAGCCCGGTCCAGTCCCGCCTGGAGCCCTTTTTGTACGGTGCGCCTGTACCCCGATTTATCCATCGTTGCCAGCGTCGCTGCAGCCACCCCCCCGGGAGTAGCCGCTTCCTGCAGCAAGTCGTCCAATGAAATTGACCCGTCACGCCACGCCTGAATTCCGTCGCCAAGAGCGTGCGCTGCGGCCGTCATGGCCGTCCTGCGATCCAGTCCAATCATCTGGGCGGCCGCCGCAAGCACTGAAAGCGCGTGGTAGCCGTGGCTGGAAGAGTAGGTCACGCTGAAAGCATCGAATTGGCTCTCTGGGATTTCGAGGGTCGCTCCAACTTGAGCGAAGAAATTGCGCACATCACGTCGCGCGGCAGGGGAAAAATTACGGCCGAAGGTCAGAGCTGTCAAACCGTGTCCACTGCGCGCCGCCGGACTGGGCATGGCTCTTGCCCAATTCATTGGCTTGCCCAGCGGCTTGTCCAGCGGCCTGCTCAGCCATCCACGCAAACTTGCGAGTGGAATGCCTGCCGCCAGGCTGATCACGATGGCTGGGTTTGTTTTTCCAGGATTGATTCGTCCCGGAGCGCTGGCTTTTATCTGCTGAAGCAAATCACGAACCGCATCTGGCCTGACTGCAATGATCAGAAGGTCAGCCTGCTCGATCGCACGACGTAGAACACGTTCGACAGTCACTCCGTATTCCCGGTGCAATCGCCGCAATTTTTCGGGATGATGGTCGTATACGACGATGGGCTGTTCGTATCCCGCAAGGCGCAAGCCAGCGAGCAATGCGCCGGTAATGCGACCTCCGCCTAAAAATACGGCGGTCTTGCCACGAGAGGTGTGGGGCAGAGACACCCTTCGACTCTCAGGGCGGGCTTCTCCGCCGCTGTTGACTTTCGTGCCGACAGCCTTCATACGAGATCCGCACATGCCTGCTCCGCCGCGTCAATGAGCACTGCCACGTCCGTTTCGGTGTGCGCAGTTGAAATGATCCAGTGCAGGCCGTTCGACGGAGTCATGTAAATGCCGCGTTCGAGCAGTTGGTGAACGAAATGGGAATAGCGTTGTGTATCCACATAAGCGCAGTAGTCGCGGTAGTCGTGAATGACCGGACGCTCCGTAAAATAGATCTGGAACATCGGTCCGAAGCCCTGCACGATTGCCTTGATGCCGCGGCGCTGGAACACGTCCCGTAAGCCCGCAATGGCTGCATCACCTGCGGCGTGCAATTTCTTATGTGCACCGGCGGCAGACAAGAGGTCAAGGTTTGCCGCGACAACTTTCATGGTCAGGCGGTGCCCATTGAAGGTTCCGTAGTGCAGCACCATATTTTCGCTGGAGCGCATGCGATCGAGGATGGAGCGCGGTCCCGCCACGGCTCCCACCGGGAATCCCGCGCCCAGAGCCTTTCCGAAGGTGCTGATATCCGGCGTTACTCCGTAATACTGCTGGCATCCGCCCGGGGCATAGCGAAAACCGGTGACGACCTCATCGAGGATGAAGACCACTCCGTACTCGCTGGTCAGTTCGCGCAACCTCTGAAGGTACCCGTGGCGCGGCGGAATGCAACCCATGTTCGCCATGATGGGTTCGGTGATGACTGCTGCCAGTTCGCGTCCGTGCTGCTGCATGACATGCTCGAGCGCCGCGACATCGTTCCAGGGCGCCAGCACCACATCGTCGAAAGTTGATGGCGGAATGCCTTCAGAGTCTGGAATGCGCGTGGGATTGTCACGCGGGCCCAACTGCCCCGGCGGATGACTGTGCGCGCTTAGAAGATAGGGATCGTACCAGCCATGGTAGTGGCCTTCGAATTTCAGGAACCTGGTTCGGCGAGTGTGGGCGCGAGCCAGGCGCAGCGCCAGCATGGTGGCTTCACTGCCGGTGTTGGTGAACCTCACGACCTCCGCCGAAACCATTCGCCGCAGTCGCTCCGCCGCTTCCACCTCAGCGGACGTGGCGGCCGCAAAATGCGACCCTTCCGCCATTGCTTGCGAAGCCACTTCAACGATTTTCGGGTGTGCGTGTCCCTGGATCAACGCGCCAAACGACATCATAAAGTCGATGTATTCGTTTCCGTCGGCGTCCCAAACGTGCGAGCCCCGGCCGCGTTCCAGAAAAATCGGACCGGGTGTGTAGACGGCCGCACCCCGCGAAGGCGAGTTCACGCCTTCCACCAACGATTGCTGGGCTCGCTCGAACCATTGCCGGGACTGTCTGTGAATCGTCATGTTGTCACTAACGATGTGATCTGCCCGAACCACGCAGGCCCGGACGTCCTCGTGTGGGCAGGCGAGCGAAGCTCGCCAGGACATCTGCGGAGCTTCGCTCCGCCGGACAGCCGAGGGCGGTTGTCCTCACATGTTCTTTTCTAGTCGGCTGTGCCGCCGCCATCCACAACCAGCGTTGCCCCGGTCATAAAGGAGGAATCGTCGGACGCCAGAAACAGCACAGCTTTAGCGATCTCGTCAGCCGTGCCGATTCTCCCCAGTGGACGATTGCTGGAACCGGCCAGATAGTCGTCCCATGACTGGCCGCGCATGCGCGCATCTTCAGGCAGCATTGGCGTGTCGACATCTCCCGGGCAGATGCAATTCACGCGAATACCCTGCCGTCCGTGATCGATCGCCATGGCCTTGGTTAGCAGCACCACGCCACCTTTGGACGCGCAGTAAGCCACCGCTGAGTCGCCACCTACGACCCCCCACCCGGAGCTGTTATTGATGATCACGCCACCGCCGCGCTCGATCATGCCGGGAAGGGCGAATTTCGACATCAGGAACGTTCCCTTCAAGTTGATGTCAATTTGCAGATCCCATTCTTCCTCGGAGCAGTTCAACGCGGTTTGGGGATAGAAAACGCCGGCATTGTTGAAAAGGATGTCGAGGCGGTTGAACGTACCTACTGTCTCCTCGACCCCGCGCCGGCATTCGTCAGCCTTACGAACGTCAGTGCGCAGAAAGATTGCTTCGCCACCGGCTTCGAGTATCTGCGCGGTTACAGCATGGCCGCGCTTCTCATTGCGGCCGGTAATGGCAACCTTCGCTCCCTCTTTTGCGAACAAGAGGGCAGTAGCCTCGCCGATGCCGGAAGTCCCGCCGGTGATGAGCGCCACTTTGTTTTTTAAACGCATGTCTGCGGACCTTGAAATCTCCACCGCCTTATCTGGGCGGGCGAGCGCAACTCTCCAGAGCGAAATAAACGAAATCTGCCGCGGAGCTTTCGCTCCGCCGGCAGATGGGGACATCTGCCTCTACGTACGTTGTGGCGCTACCCCGACCCTGCCAGGCCTCCGCCATCGACCACGAGAGACGTTCCGGTCACAAACGATGCTGCATCGCTGGCCAGGTACAGCGCTGCCTGCGCGATCTCCTCCGGCCGGCCTACCCGGCCCAGCGGCCTTCTTGTTGCTTCCGCCAGAAATTGTTTGCTGGGCTCTCCCAATTGTTCCGCCTCGTTGCGCAGCATCGCGGTGTCGGTGTCGCCGGGGCAGATGCAGTTTACGCGAATCTTCTGCGGCCCGTGATCGATGGCCATGGCCTTGGTCAGCAATACCACCGCACCTTTGGAGGCGCAATACACCGCCGCTCTCGGGCCGCCCGCCAGTCCCCAACCCGAAGCCGTGTTGATGATGGATCCACCGCCACTCTTTTCCATCAGCGGAATCGCCTCACGCGACATCAGAAAAATAGCCTTCACATTCACCGCCATCACCCGATCCCATTCGGCTTCAGTAAGTTCCAATATCGAAGCCCGGCGAATAATCCCAGCATTGTTGAACAGAATGTCGACTGCACTGAAGTCATGCAGGGCACGCTCGGTGACACGCCTGCAGTCGGCGGCGCGGGTGACGTCGCCCGGCTCAAAGGCTGATCGTCCGCCGTTGTGGATGATCTCGGCCGCAACCGCCTGCCCACCCGCTTCATTCACGTCCGTGATTACGACCGCTGCGCCTTCACTCGCCAGCAGCAGGGCGGTCGCCCGCCCGATTCCGGACGCCGCGCCGGTGATGATTGCGACCTTGCCGCTAAGCTGATGTTTCGGCATGTGATGTCCCCGTGCGTCCGTTACTGCCAGGCCCAGGTAGTGTCAAATGTTTGCACATCGCGCGCAACTTCGCCTAAAACGATTCATTGACCCAAAGTACAGTCTTGACACGTTTGGCTCAAGACTTCATGCTTATGCTGCTTTACAGGGAGACCCCATGGTCGAGGCTGAACCCGAGAAGCGGGCAACACGCCGGTTCGCGCTGCGCCTGCCCGTTGCGGTCACTTATTCCGACAATGGATCGCAGGAAAAGAGTGCTCAGACCCGGGATGTAAGTGCGCGCGGGATTTGCTTCTATCTGGACTCGGCCATCGCTCCCGGTTCCCTGATCGAATTCACTCTGACTCTCCCCCCTGAAATCACCCTGACTGAAAGCATTCGCGTGCGCTGCAAAGGCAAAGTAGTTCGAGTGGACGATGGCGACGGCAAAGTAGCCGTGGCCGCGGTGATTGACGAGTACGAGTTCCTGGCCGAGCCGTAAGCAGTCCATGCAAGCCTCAATCCTCCTGGCAGCTTCACAAAATCGCAACCACATCACGGCAACACCGAAGCAATTAGCTGCGAGATCTCACGATTGCGCTTGATCGGATTGTGAGTGATATCGCCTTCACGGCGATTTTCTTACTCGGTCAGGTGGGGAAGCAACCGCGCCTTCGGTAATCTTCTCTATCTTGGTGTCCCGACATACAATCCTTCCATGCCAAACTCCGGCACGAAGCGTCCACGTAAGATGGTGACAATACACAACCTGCAGGAGATGAAAGTGGCGGCTCATGAGAATGACTCCCAGACAAAGCTTTTGGTGCTCGGGCTTGGGGAAGCTATCGTGACAACCTGCGGAACCGCTCAACTCTTCTTGGGAAACGGCTCCTCGTTTGGGGATGAGCAGAATGGCGGCTCCTGACTTGTGCGTGGCCCATCTGAACGGGCATCGCTCTGATTTGACCGTGATCGCCTGAGTTCCTCGATTCACTTCGATACTTATCAGAAAAGCGCACCGTGCTCACGAGATGAGTGGGGAGCCTGTGGATGGGACAGTCAGCCAGATGCTGATGGTACATGTCCCGAATCCCACCAGCCATCGCCTGACCGCGTGCTGTCCTTACCACCGTTATCCTGTGAAAATAGGATTATGAAGTTCTCATGGAAAGACGCTTCTGCCTTTCTTGCGGTGCTGGCATTGGCACTCTCTTTTGCGAGTTGTGGCGGTGGCACCACTGGATCGACACTTTCGTCTTCATCTGGCGGGTCAGGTTCCGGTTCAAGCGGCGGCAGCGGCAGTGGCTCAGGAAGCGGGTCAGGCGGCGGATCTGGCTCCGGCAGTGGCTCAGGAGGCAGCAATCAGAGCGCCTGCAGCACCATGAGCACAGGACTAGGCGCCAGCCTCAACGGATTCGTTCCCTTTGCCACTGACAGCCCTTGGAACAAGGACATCTCAGCTTCACCTGCAGACGCGAATTCCAGCGCCATCATTAATTTCATCGGGCCGACCATCGGGCTGCATCCAGATTTTGGATCGGGAGGTATTGGAATCCCTTACGCGGTAGTGAGCGGTACGCAATCTCCGGTGAGCATCACCTTCGGCGCGTATGGCGACGAAAGCGATCCCGGACCCATGCCGATCCCTGGCAACGCTCCGATCGAGGGTGGCGCCGGCGCGACCGGCGATCGTCACGTGCTGGTACTGGACAACAGCCGTTGTTTTCTCTACGAGCTCTTCGGCTCGGTTGCAAACACCAATGGCAGCTGGAATGCCGACTCGGCCGCGGTTTGGGATTTGCTGTCCAACCAGCAGCGTCCGTGGACCTGGACTTCAGCAGACGCCGCCGGCTTGCCGATTTTTCCCGGTCTGGTTCGTTACGACGAAGTCGCTGCCGGTCAGATTCAGCATGCCATTCGATTCACTCTGCCAGCGAGCCGCGCCGCGATGGTTCCGCCCGCTGCCCACTGGGCATCGAATTCCACCAATGCCAATGCGGCCCCGATGGGTATGCGACTGCGGCTTAAAGCCGGTTACGACATCTCCGGATTTACCACGAACGTCAAAGTGATCCTGACGGCGATGAAGAGGTATGGTCTGATCATGGCCGATAACGGCAGCACCATGTACATTACCGGCGCTCCTGACAATCGCTGGGATAACGACGAACTGCACGATCTCTCACAAGTTCCGGCTTCGGCATTTGAAGTGGTGCAGATGAGTCCTGTCTATACAGCCTCCAGCGTGCCTCAGGGAGCCGCCCCCGGCATTGCAAGCTTTACGGCTACTCCATCGTCGGGCGCGGGAAGTAATGTGACTTTGTCATGGAGCGTCAGCAACGCTTCTTACGTCATCGTTTCGCCTCAGGTCGGCGCGGTGCGTGGCACAAGTGTGACGGTCACCCCCGGCCAGACCACCACCTACACCCTCTATGCCACCAACCAGTACGATCGCAGCACCGCGACCGTCACAGTCACCGTGCCGTAGGTGAATGTAGGCGCGGGCGTCCCGCTCGTGCAGCAGCGAAAATTGCTCTGCCTTGGGCAGGATCTTTTCGATCTGAGCCGGCTCAACGCTTTTGTAAAGAAACTCTGGTTCAAGAGAAACTGATTGCCACTCCTGCACGAGCGGGACGCTCGCGCCTAGGTGAACCGTGGCTTATACTTCCGCAGCGCTGCATGTCTGCTCCCGCCACATCGCGGCTCGCCTACATTGACTGGATGCGCGGCCTGGCCTGCGTCCTGATGTTTCAGACCCATTGCTATGATTCATGGCTGAGTCCCGCCTCGCGGAAGACTACGTTTTTCATGTGGTCGCAACTGGGAGGAACCCTTCCCGCGCCTTTGTTTCTTTTTCTGGCGGGAATCTCTTTCGCGTTGGTGACAGATAAGCTCAGGCTAAAAGGCTTGCCCCCGGGCCTTATCGCGCGAACAACTATCCAGCGCGGCGCAGAAATTCTGGGGCTCGGATTCCTGTTTCGTCTGCAGGAGTACGTCATTGCCTGGGGATGGGCTCCATGGAGCGACCTTTTCCGCGTAGACATCCTCAACACCATTGGCCTTTCCATGATGTTGATGGGAATCGTGTGCCGGATAGTTCTGGGTTGCAGCGAGCCATCGCGCGCGCGTCAGATGCTGGGAGGGACAGCCGCTGGCGTCGCCCTTATGATTTCCCTCCTGACTCCGCCTCTCTGGACCACCTGGCGCCCAAGTTGGCTTCCATGGCCGATTGAATCCTATATCGACGGTGTCCACAACCTGGGCAAGCCTCAAGCCTGGCTTTTCCCAATCTTCCCCTGGACGGCGTTTGCCTTTGCGGGCCTGGCGGCTGGATTTTTTGTGTTCAGTGACTGGGCGCGGAAGCGGGAGGCGGCGGTATTCACATTGGCGGGGGCAGCGGGCATCGGTTTGATTTATCTCGCCCGCTGGATGGATGCGCGCCCTGAACAGTTTTATGCGGTGTATGACTTCTGGCACACGAGTCCGAACTTCTTTCTGATCCGTGTGGGTTTGATCCTTATAGTTCTGGCCGGTGCCTGCGCCTGGTGTCGCTGGGGAGCCGGCCAGTGGGGATTCAGCCCGCTGATCCAACTGGGGCAGACCTCGTTGCTGGTCTATTGGGTACACCTTGAATTTGTCTACGGGCGGCTTTCCATCCTGCCGAAGCATTTGGTCGACATTCGGACGGCGTCGTTCGGGCTGCTGGCAATCTTTCTCGCCATGCTGCTGTTGTCTATCCTTCGCATGAAGCAGAAGGGACGAGACAGGATCTCCTGGTTCCGTTTCCAAAAGAATGCGGTAGAGACGTAGCTTGCTGCTTCTTGCTGCCCGCATGCGACTCCTCACCTGAAAAGACACAGCAAGCTGAGTCTCTACCGGGCGCGGAGATCGTTTGAAACCATGCCCGTTGAAATCTGCCGGATCGCATTTTCCAACAGCTTCAACGCAATCGACCAACGCTGTCGGGCCTGAGCCTCATCGTCTCCGTAGCCGAAGAGATAGAACGTAATGTAGAAACCGTCCCGCACCTCCGGGACGATTTGATAGAAGCAGCGGCGGATGATCAGTTCAGCGGCGGCCGGGATCTCGGGGACTTTCTTCGGCAGGTCGGCGATCTGACGGGCAAGTTGTTCGTGCGATTGAAGCGAGAAACGCGAGGCTTCATGGGAAAAGAGGATGTCGACGTAGGAGCCAAACTTCCACGCGGCTCCAAAAATCTCTTCCTCAGGGTTGATCTCGGTGCTGGACCAGACATCACACTTAGCGGTTTCCAGAATGCCGGACGGTGAGTTTATGGCTGCAAGGAACTCGCCTAGTTCTGGAACTCGGCGAGCTTCTTCGATTTCAGGCAGCAGTTCCGGCTGTCGCTTCAGATCGTAGTGACGCAGGCCGCCGTCGTCGGCGGCCCATGGGAAATCCAGAGTTTCGTCTTCCGCTCCGAGTTCAACCGCAAAATCTGCTTCCACTCTAGTGCGCAGGCTGCGGCGCGGGCTGAGCCGGCGCGGGAGCGGCCCCGGGCGGATTGAAATTAACCGTCGGCACCTGGCGTGATCCTTCCGACGCGGCGAAGTAAGCCTCATTGGGTTTGAAGCCCGCCCATCCCGCGTAAATGCTGTTGGGGAACTTCTGCACGTAGGTGTTGTAGTCCTGGAGAGTGTCGTTGTACCGCTTGCGCTCGACCGCGATGCGGTTTTCGGTGCCGGCCAACTCATCCTGCAGACGCAAGAAGTTTTCGTTCGACTTCAACTGGGGATAGTTCTCGACAATAACCAGCAGTCGGCCGATAGCCCCGTCGAGTTGCTGGTTGGCGGCAATCTTGTCGGACGGGGTGCCGGCGGAGAGCAGGGCTGAGCGTGCCTTGGCGATGTCACCAAACACAGTCACCTCCTGCTGCGCATAGCCCTTCACCGTATTGACCAGGTTCGGAATCAGGTCGGCACGGCGTTGCAGCACGATGTCCACTTGCGACCAGGCGGCCTTCACGGCTTCGTTCTTGGTGACCAGTGTGTTGCGGACGCCGACGTATTGTCCGAAGGCGGCAAAAGCAATCAAAGCGAGAATGATGATTACAATTACGGCTTTGCCCATACTTCCTCCTCAATTCAAAACCCCTCGAACTTGAACCTAAACTTGTCCGGAAGTCTCCAGCATTGTATCTACTGCGGCGGTCACCTGCTGCACTGCCGCCAAATAGCGGGCGAAAACGTCATTCACGGCGAGTGTCCTGCGATCAACTTTGTGCTCGCGGATGTCGAGCAAGTGGAGCAGCGGGGTCGGGTCGAACGGAATGCGGGTGGCGAGTGCACTGACGGCTTCGCGTTTGGTCCGCGGAGCAAGGTCGCCCAGCGCGATCAGCGCGTGCCGGATCAGAGTAGCGAAAGCCGGCAGGGACCTGAGTAGAAGCTCCCAGAGTTCACGCTCTTTCCCGGCAGCCAGCATCAGGCGCTGTCTCAGCAGGATCAGCTTCTCCCGCAGTTCGTACTCTACCTGGGCGCGATGCAAACGCATGGGGATTTGCAATCCGGTCACTACGTTCTCGCCGAAGAGCACTCGGTGATGCTGTTGCATGTCGAGCAGTTCGATGGGGAAGACGTCGACGGAGCGCTCGAGTTCGTCGCGAGTCATCACCAGGGGTGCGGGATGTTTGTCGCGATGCCACCATTCCACGACGGATGCGATGGCAGAAAGGTGGCCGAAATCAATATCATGCAGAATGCACAGCAGGTTGAGGTTTGAAAATTCAGGATTGAAATCTCCGGCAGCCGCCGAGCCGTAGAGAATCACGGTTCGCAGATTGTCACCTGCAGCCTTCTGGATCCGGCGGATAAATTCGTCGAGCTGTTTTTCCGCGAACATATTAGAAAATCCTCCTGCTGCGCGCCTGATCACCGAGGGCAAGATGGCCTCGGGACAGCCGGCAGGATGCCGGCGCTACTTTTACCATCCCCCGCCGGCGCCGCCACCGCCTGAACTGCCCCCGCCGAAGCCGCCGAACCCTCCGCCGCCACCGCCGAAACCACCCCCACCGCTGTAGCCGCCTCCGCGATACCCGCCCCCACCTCCGCCTCCCCCGCCGAATAGAATCATCCAGAAGAGAATGCGCCGCAGCGGAGGGATAAAAAGGACCAGCAGGATGACTATGACGAGAAGCAGCAATCCGCGGGGCGACAATCCTGTTCCCGGCTGCCCCCTCGGCCGCACCGAAATTGCAGGACGTGCCCCGCTGAGGGTGACGCCGGCATCCTGGGCGATGACGTCCGCTATCCTGGAGGTCAACAGTAAAACTGCACCGCTGTAATTGTTCTGCTTGAGAAGTGGGACCGCTTCGCGGCCAAATCCGCCGACTTTGCCATCCGGAAGTATCGGCTCCAGGCCGTAACCAACTTCGGTCCAGTACTTTCTGTCCTGTATCGCCAGAAGGATCAGAACTCCGTGATCCGTCACCTTGCTGCCTATGCCCCACTGCTTGAAGAGATCGACCGCATAACTATTCACTTCCGCGCCATCCAGAGAATTGATGGTTACGACCGCAATCTGAGCGTGCGCCTTCTGTTCAATTTGCTGGCAAATGTCATCCAGTTGCGTGATCGTGCCCTGGTCCAACACGTGGGCGAAGTCGTTGACGTAGTCCGTCGGACGGAGTTGTGAGACCGTCTCGGCGTGGAGCAGCAGGGGGAGCGCCAGCAGGACGAAGCCTGCGCGGATGAATTTCAGAAACAACCGCATTCGCGCTGATTGTATAGGAAACCACGTCGAGCTTTGCTCGACCGCGCGGGCGTGGACGCTCGCGCCTACGTATGGTTGCGTAGGAACTCCAATAGTTGAATTTCCGCCCAGTGGCCGTCGTTACCGTTCGCCGCGGCCAGATAGGAGCAGTGCCCGCCATCCTCCGTCTCGACAAATGTGATGTTGGGATTATTCCGAAACTTCCGGCGAGTGTCGGGAAGAATGCGGATAAACGGATCGTTGGCAGCGTGCAAAACGAACGTCGGTACTGTAATCAGATCGATGACGTGCGAGGCGGCGGCGCGGTCGTAGTAATCGGAGGCGCCTGCAAACCCGCTATAGTGAGCTGTGATCTTGTCGTCGAAATCGCGCAGGGTGGCGATGCCACGCAAGCGTGAGGTGTCGAACGCGCCTGGAAATAAACGGGCTTTGGTCCGCAGCCGGCGGTTAAGTTTCCACAGGAAATAATGTTCGTACACACGGTTGGCGCGTTCGTGCAAAGCGTCAGCAGAAGCCGCAAGGTCGACGGCGGGGCATACCGCCGCTACCGCTTTAAATTGCTCGGGACCGCCGTTTCCCCACTCGCCCGCCAGTTTCAAAACCAGGTTTCCGCCCATGGAAAATCCAACGAGCGCCAGTCGGGAGATTTGATCCTGATCGATCAGGTTCTGAGCTACGGCAGCTACATCCTGCGATCGGCCGGAATGGTAGAGCGTGGGCGCCTGAGCCTCCGTGCCTCCACAATTCCTCTGGTTCATGCGGATCACATTCATGCCCAGCGCCAGCCCCTTGGCGGCAATTCCGAGCATGTACTGCGATTCACTCGAACCCTCCAGGCCGTGGACCACAATCACGGTCAGCGCGTTCTTACGCTCCCGTTGCCAGTGGCAATGTGCCAGAACTCTCACGTCCGCCTCGACCTCGATCAACCGTGCCTCGCCTGGTGCCAGGTTTATCCGGCGCGGCAGGAAGAAGCTGGCCAGGGTCTGCCGGTGTCCGCCGCTCAGCCCCCGGCGCGGCAGGAAGACCGGCGTTTTTGATTGCTTCGTCTCCACGCTTTGATTTTAAATGGTTAGCAGCGACGTGGCTGACTCACTCTGTCGTCCGCGATCCGCTTTTCGAGATCGAAGGGAGCAGGAATGCCCATCTTTGAGTACGTTTGCAAGGCGTGCGACCACCAGTTCGAAGCGCTGGTTTACGGCAAAGAAAAAGCGGAATGCCCAAAATGCCACGGTAAGAGTCTGGCGCCGCAGCTCTCGGTATTTGCGGTGACCGCAAAGGGAGCCTCGTCCGTTACCTCGACCGGCGGCGCATGCGGCTCCTGTGGCGACCCGCGCGGGCCCGGCTCCTGCTCGAGGCCCGATCTGAATTAGGGACTTTGCCTTCCCGGCCATCTTATCGCTGGCGAAAGTCTCGCTAACTATAAGTCAATACAGCAGTTAACCAGGTGACTTGGGTGCCCTGAAGGGGTGACCCCGGTAAGTTTTCTTTCGCATGCGATCGCCATACCATCCTCGAAGCACGAAGGAGAGCGTAATGGATCGTCGTCGCAGTCCTCGGGTCGGTGCACATCTTCCGGTAAGGGTTTGGGGCGTGGACGCGCACGATTTGCCCTTCATGCAATTGGCCAGCGTCAAGAATCTCAGCTCGACCGGCGCCGTGATTCACGGAATGCGCCGCCAGATGCGCCCAGGAGAAATCCTGGAAGTGCAGATGGACAACGAAAAGGCGCAATTCCGGGTGATTTGGACAGGTATGCCCGGTACCAGTTCTGCCGGCGAGATCGGTTTACAGAGGCTCGCTTCCGAACCCTGCATCTGGACCATCGCGCTGGGATGTTACAGCGAAATGGTGGCGCAGGGGTAAGTCTTTAACATTTTTTCGATTCAACCTTCCACGTTTTACGGCGTCGATTCGACTTTGAGGGTCCAGGAGGGACCACTGATAGTAGCCCGCGACTTCAGTGGCGGGTTTCTGTTTCAGAAGATGCGCATGCCGTAGGCACGCCTGAAATAATCATCGTCGCCGCGGATCCATTTCAGCCGTCCCTAACGGGACGGGATCACTCTGTGTGTGTCCCGGCCACCCGGCGTTGAAACGCCAGGCTATCTTCAGGTGTCCCTTCGGGAGCGCTATTCTCCGTCGCTACGTAAATCCAGAGTTTGCGGACCGCCTTCCCTTCTAATATGCTGCCCACTTCGTAAGATTTTCTTAAAACTGAACCATCGGAGATCGAATGGTGCGGACTATTCTTGCAGGATTGATACTGTGCGCGATATCCACGACTCTAGGTAAGGCACAGATGCAGCAAACGCTCAATCTCATGCCGGTGCCCGCCAAGGCACAGTTGAGCAACGGGCGGCTTCTAATCGAAAAATCCTTCTCCGTCGCGATCAGCGGTCATAAGGAACCCAGACTAGAGGGTGCCGTCGAACTGTTCCTGGCTCAGCTGGGACGACAGACAGGTCTGCCGCCCATCGATTTGAAGGTGGCGGATTCTGCCAATGCCACGTTGGCCATTCAGTGCGATGGTGGAACCAAAGATGTGCAGCAACTTGGCGAAGACGAATCGTACCGCCTCGAAGTGACGGCCACCAGCGCCCGCCTGAGCGCGCCCAGTACGCTCGGCGTCATGCGCGGATTGCAAACCTTTCTGCAGTTGGTACGGATCACAGGCGAGGGCTTCGCCGTGCAGGAGGTTTCTATCGAGGACAGCCCCCGTTTTCCCTGGCGTGGTCTGATGATCGATGTGGGACGCCACTTTATCCCTCTCGACGTCCTCAAGCGGAATCTTGACGGCATGGCCGCAGTGAAACTCAACGTATTTCACTGGCATCTCTCGGAAAACCAGGGCTTCCGGGTGGAAAGCAGGAAATTTCCCAAGCTCACCGCCGCGGGCTCGGACGGATTGTTCTACACCCAGAGTGAAGTGCGCGACCTGATTGCTTATGCGCACGCGCGAGGAATCCGCGTCGTCCCCGAGTTCGATATGCCCGGGCACACCACGGCCTGGTTTGTCGGCCATCCTGAGCTGGCGAGTGGGCCTGGCCCGTACGAAATTGAACGCAAATGGGGCGTGTTCGATCCGGCGATAGATCCGACTCGCGAGGAGACCTACAAATTTCTGGACGCACTCATCGGCGAGATGGCAGGGCTTTTCCCCGACCAGTTCTTTCACATCGGAGGCGACGAGGTAAACGGCAAGCAGTGGGATGCCAATCCGAAGATCCAGCAATTCATGCACGCGCACAATCTTAAAAACAACAATGATCTGCAGGCCTACTTCAACCAGCGAGTGCAAAAGATCGTAAGCAAGCACGGGAAAACCATGCTGGGTTGGGATGAGATTCTCCGGCCTGATCTGCCGAACAGCATTGTGATCCAATCCTGGCGCGGGCCGGATTCTCTGGCCCAGGCAGCCAAACAGGGCTACCGGGGATTGCTGTCGTCTGGATATTACGTAGATCTCATGTGGTCGGCCGAGCGGCACTACTTGACCGAACCTCTCAGTGGCGCCGCCGCGAACCTCTCCCCGGAGGAGCAGAAGCGCATTCTGGGCGGCGAGGCCTGCATGTGGTCGGAGTATGTTTCACCGGAAAACATCGACTCCCGCATATGGCCGCGCACAGCCGCTATCGCCGAGCGGCTGTGGTCGCCGCAGGAGATACGCGATGTGAATTCCATGTACCGTCGTCTCGCCGACGAGAGCCAGCGCCTGGAGTGGCTTGGTTTGACCCACAACTCCGGTTACGATTCGATGCTTCGCCGAATTGCGGGCAGCGACGACGTTGCCTCTCTCAAAGTGCTGACCGACGTGCTCGAGCCGGTCAAGGATTACACGCGTGAAGAAACCGCGACCGAGCCAGCTACCAGTGCGAAGCCTCTGACGCGGGTGGTGGATGCAGTCCGGCCGGAGAGTGCGACCGCAAGACAGTTTGCCGAGTCCGTGGATGCATTCACGGCGGGGACCTCAAAGCCAGGTACGGAAGCCCGCGTACGAAGTTTGCTCAGCCGCTGGCGAGACAACCAGGTCGAGCTTCAGCCGATTTTTGAAAAATCAATTCTGCTGAAGGAAGTGGCGCCGATCTCTCAAAACCTTTCAGCCGTCGGAGCCGCCGGCCTGGCCGCGCTCGACTATCTGGATCGGGGTGAACCGGCGCCGGCTGCCTGGGTTACGCAGCAAATGGCGATGGTTGAGCAGGCGAAGAGACCCCAGGCTCAGCTTCTGATCGTTGTTGCGCCCGCGGTGGAGAAGCTGATCCAGGCAAGCGCCGGGCAGCCTTCGGCTTCCTCTTCATCGTTGCCCGCGAAATAGGCTTGGTACGCTTGATGATGAACACCGAAAATCATGGGCCGAGTCATCCTGAGCGAGTGAGTCGAAGGACCCCTGCCGCGCCACTCCTGCCCGGAGCAATTGTTTCTGGCTCAACGCGAGGCGGGGCCGCAAAGGTACTAACGTTCGTTTATCGGTGCGTTAAGCAGGTAGGAGTCCTTCGACTCCGTAACTGCTTCGCGAGGCGAAGCAGTTACTCCGCTCCAGGATGACAGGGTTATCGTTTGAGCTTCGGAATAACAGTCAGAAGGAGTTTCTTGTGAGCCATGCTGATTTCACCGACAAGCCAGAGTCATGGCCCGCCTTGCCACTCGAAGCCTGGCAGGATACGCGCGACACGCTTCACATGTGGACCCAGATTGTCGGCAAGGTTCGTCTGGCGCAGAGCCCCTTAATCAATCATTGGTGGGAGGTGCCGCTTTACATCAGCGCGCGCGGCCTCACTACTTCGGCCATTCCCTTCAACCGGGGCGTCTTCGAAGTGGAGTTTGATTTTATTGCTCACCGGTTGGTTATTCAGACCAGCGAGGGATCGGTTACAACCATCCCGTTGGCTCCGCGATCGGTTGCTGATTTCTACAAAGAGTTCATGGCGGCCCTGCTATCGCTCGGCATCGAGGTGAAGATTTGGCACATGCCGGTAGAAATTCTAAACCCGGTCGCGTTTGATCGGGACACGCAGCACGCAGCGTACGATCCCGAATATGCATCCCGGTTCTGGCGTATTCTGCTGGCGGTAAACACGATTTTCGAGGAATTCCGCTCTGGCTTCATCGGCAAGAACAGTCCCGTGCACTTCTTCTGGGGGAGTTTCGATCTGGCGGTCACGCGGTTTTCCGGACGTCCGGCTCCGCCGCGCGAAGGCGCCGATTCCATTACCCGGGAGGCCTACTCGCACGAGGTGATCAGTGCCGGATTCTGGCCGGGCGGTGGAGACATGAAGGGAGCGGCGTTTTACGCCTACGCCTCGCCGGAGCCTCCGGGCTACGCGCAGGCTGCGGTCCGGCCAGGCAAGGCGTTCTATCATCCACAAATGAAGGAATTCTTCCTGATGTACGACAATGTTCGTACTCAAACTTCACCTCGAACGGCGGTGCTGGAGTTCCTGGAAAGCACGTACGAAGCGGGAGCCAACCTGGCGAAATGGGATCGTTCAGCGCTTGAGAGAGCCCCGAAATCCTAGTTAGCGCGAACCTCCGGCTGTGGAAAAAGAGTGTCGAAATGAGACAGATCTGCCTACCCGGAACACCTTGCCTGACATGGCTTTAGCGCTCCTGATTCCCCTGATAGCGAGCGTTCATGGCTTCTTTTTGTACCCCAACGAATTTCGCATGGTCTTCCGTTACCTGTCTTCGGTTACCAGTGCGCCCTATCATTACGGTTGTCAACAAACTATGGCGACTCCGACTCTGAACCCGAAGACTGCCGATCTGAAAACTGTCGATTCGAAGACCAGCGACACCGTCCAGGCGCTTATACAACTTCTCCGTTCTCGCTCCGCGGAGGAGATACGGCAGCGCATGTACGACAATCCGCCCGGAAGCCCGTGGTGGGCTGCCTGCAAGACCGAACTCGACCTGCGCAACAGCGAACGCTCAGCCACGGCGCTGGTCGACACTTCGCGCGTGCTGGACAAACTCCGTAGCGCCACCGACCACCTTGACGAGCTCACCGGCAGGTTATTGCAATCGACCACGGACATGGTCGAGGTAGTGAAGTCGGTTCGCGAATCAGGCCGCAGAATGGAGATCGCGACCTACGTGATCGTCGGCCTGACCATCGTCCAGTTGTTCTACATAGCCTTCCAATTCTCCGCCAAGCACTAGCGAAAAAATGTGGGCACGAGCGATCCCGCTCGTGCAGGAGCGGAACGAACCAGCGTCTTCATTTTTGGCTGGAACAACGTTTTAGCCAAGGCATCTCAGGGGCTGAAGCCCCTCGCAGGACAGCAGACTGTAGGCAGGCCTGAAGGCCTGTCCACCAATTTGACGGCGTCATACGTTTGACTGCTCCACCGTTTTGTTGGCTTCGCCTGTTGTAGCTCCACCCTGTCAGCCGCGCTCTTTGCCCCACAACCCACCCTCAGCTACCATATCCAGCCGTGGCCAACTATATAGGCTCTATCGATCAGGGAACCACCAGCACGCGCTTCTGCATATTCGACGCCGCCGGCAAGATCGTCGCCGCGGCCCAAAAAGAACATGAACAGATCTATCCCCAGGCGGGATGGGTGGAGCACGATCCCGAGGAGATCTGGCGGGCCACGCAAGAGGTGATCGCGGGCGCGCTGCAGCAGGGGAAACTTGGTGTTTCCGATCTGGCTGCCATCGGCATCACCAACCAGCGTGAGACGACCGTCCTGTGGAACCGCAAAACCGGGAAGCCCGTGGCCAACGCGCTGGTCTGGCAAGACACCCGCGTCGACGACTACGTCACGGAGCTTTCCCGCGAGGGCGGTCCCGACCGCTTTCGCGCCAAGACCGGCCTGCCACTCAGCACCTATTTCAGCAGCCTGAAGATTCGCTGGCTGCTCGATCACGTCGCTGGCGGCCGCGAGCAAGCCGAGGCGGGCGAGGTAATCTTCGGCAACATCGATACCTTTTTAACCTGGCACCTGACCGGCGGCCCCGACGGCGGACTTCACATCACCGACGTCACCAACGCCAGCCGCACTCAACTCATGGATCTGGACACGCTCAGTTGGGACAAAGAGTTGTTGGGAGTGTTCCGTATTCCGGAAGCCGTGCTGCCGCGTATCTGCTCGAGCGGCGAAGTCTATGGAACGGTAAAAAACAGCGCCGCCAGGGGAACCGCGATCGCCGGAATTCTGGGCGATCAGCAGGCTGCGCTGGTGGGCCAGACTTGTTTCAAATCCGGGGAGGCCAAGAACACCTACGGCACCGGGTGCTTCCTGCTGATGAATACCGGGGAGCGGGCTGTCCGCTCCCGGTGCGGGCTGCTCACCACGGTCGGCTACAAATTCGGAGAACAACCTGCGCACTATGCATTGGAGGGAAGCATCGCCATCACCGGGGCCCTGGTGCAATGGGTTCGGGACAATCTGGGACTGATCGGAAAAAGTCCCGAGATCGAAACCTTGGCCCGGACAGTCGAAGACAACGGCGGAGTGTATTTCGTGCCCGCTTTCTCCGGCCTTTACGCGCCTTATTGGAAGCACGACGCTCGTGGCGTTATCGCCGGCTTAACCCGCTACGTTAACAAGGGGCATCTGGCTCGCGCCGTTCTGGAAGCGACAGCCTTCCAGACTCGCGAGGTTGTCGAAGCCATGGAGAAAGACTCCGGTATCGCCCTCGACATCCTGCGCGTGGATGGCGGCATGGTGGAGAACACGCTGCTGATGCAATTCCAGGCAGATATTCTGAACCGCCCAGTCGTGAAGCCGATGATCAAGGAAACCACCGCCCTGGGTGCGGCGTATGCCGCAGGCCTTGCCGTCGGCTTCTACAAGAACACGGATGACCTGCGCGCGAGGTGGGCTGCCGATAAAACCTGGAAGCCCGGGCTCGATGAAACCAAGCGCGCCAGCATGTATCGCATGTGGAAGAAAGCGGTGACGCGTTCGTTTGACTGGACTGAGTAGGATTCTTGCTTGCCTTAGAGAGTCCTTAACCACAAAGGACACGAAGTTCCACAAAGGAAAACTATTGACTTGGGATTCCTTCGTGAGCCTTCGTGTCCTTCGTGGTTAACGCTCTTTGAGGTTAGCTGTCTTCTCCCACTTTTAGAACCGCCAAGAAAGCTTCCTGTGGAATATCGACGCGGCCGATGCGCTTCATGCGCCGCTTGCCCTCTTTTTGTTTCTCAAGAAGTTTTCGTTTGCGCGAGATGTCGCCACCGTAGCATTTCGCAATGACGTTCTTGCGAATCGCCGATACCGTTTCGCGCGCAATGATCTTCGATCCGATGGACGCCTGGATAGCCACCTCGAACATCTGTCGCGGAATCAGCTCCCGCATCTTGGAGACCAGCAGCTTCCCTCGTTCGTAGGCGAAGTCGCGGTGCACGATGATGGAGAGCGCGTCCACCGGCTCACCCGCCACCAGAATGTCGAGCTTCACCATCGGGGATTCCCAGTAATCCGCGAGGTGATAGTCCAGCGAGGCGTAGCCTCGAGAGACCGACTTCAGCCGGTCATAAAAATCGAGCACGATTTCGTTAAGCGGCAGTTCATAGTGCAGCATCACCCGCGACGAACTGACATACTCAAATGTCTTCTGCTTGCCGCGCTTGTCTTCCACCAGCTTGAGGATCCCACCCACGTATTCCTCATTGGTAAGAATCGTCGCCAGGATCACCGGTTCCTGGACTCTGGCAATCTCGCTCGGGTCCGGCCAGCGCGAAGGATTGTCCACTTCGATCAACTCGCCATCGGTCTTGGTGATCTTGTAACGCACACCTGGAGCAGTGGTAATAAGCTCCAGATTAAATTCGCGCTCCAGCCGTTCCTGGATAATCTCCATGTGCAGCAAACCCAGAAAGCCACAACGAAAACCGAATCCAAGGGCGACCGAACTCTCAGGCTCGAAGAAAAATGACGAATCATTCAGGCGCAATTTTTCCAGCGCTTCGCGTAGCTGGGTGTGTTCGTGCGCATCCACGGTATATAGGCCCGCAAAAACCATGGGCTTGATTTCCTCGAAGCCGGGCAGAGGTTCAATTGCGGGATTCGCTTCGTCGGTGATGGTGTCGCCGATTTTTGTGTCGGCGACGGTCTTGCTGTTAGCCATCAGGAACCCGACCTCGCCTGCGCGCAGTTCATCCACTTCGACCGGTTTGGGAGTAAGAACGCCGAGCGTTTCCACCTCTAACACACGACCATTCCACATCAGGCGGATTTTTTGGCCCTTGCGGATGGTCCCTTCAAAGACGCGAGTGAGAACGATGACGCCGCGATAAGGATCGAACCAGGAGTCGAAGATCAGCGCCTGCAGCCGGTTTTCCGGATTCCCCTTGGGCGGCGGAACATGCTTGACGATCGCCTCCAGCACGTCCGGCACGCCGAGGCCAGTCTTGGCGCTGATCAGCACAGCGTTGGACGCGTCGAGGCCGACTGCTCCTTCGATCATTTCCTTGGTGCGCTCCACGTCGGCGCTGGGCAGATCAATCTTGTTGATGACGGGAATAATTTCCAGCCCATTGTTGATGGCGAGGTACGCATTGGCCAGCGTCTGCGCTTCCACCCCTTGCGAAGCGTCCACCACCAGCAACGCCCCTTCGCACGAAGCCAGCGACCGAGAAACTTCGTAGGAAAAATCCACGTGACCGGGAGTATCGATCAGGTTGAGTTGGTAAAGCTGGCCGTCTTTAGCCGTGTACATCATGCGGACGGCATGCGCCTTGATGGTGATGCCCCGCTCGCGCTCCAGGTCCATCGAGTCAAGTACCTGGGCTTGCATCTCACGCGCGGTCAGCGCCCCGGTCAGCTCCAGCAGGCGGTCAGCCAGCGTGGATTTGCCGTGATCAATGTGGGCTATGATCGCAAAATTGCGGAGGAAAGCGGCGTCCATGGCTACAGGAGTCAATGTTTGATTCTAACAGGGGATGACTTGGGTCGGACCTCGGACCTCGGACGTCAGCCGTCGGACCTGGGACCCGGACTTCAGACCTCGCGCGGCTTCAAATTAAAATGCAATAAACTTGGGAACGCTCGTGGACTCACCTTGAATCACTATGACAGACGCTTTTTTCACAGGTCTCGCGGGCATGCAGCATCATCTCTTTCTTTCCGGTAAAAAACGTGAGTAAGGCCCCGATCCTGGTTCTCGCCTCCGCTTCTCCACGCCGCCAGGAACTCTTGCGCCACGCCGGGATAGCCTTCACCGTGCATGTCACAAACATTCCCGAGTTGCCGCAACCGGGAGAAAGCGGGCGCGATTGCGCGGAACGTCTCGCCCGAGAGAAAGCTCGGGCAGCGATCAGTCGCTGGCCGGACGCTTTGGTTCTGGGCGCCGACACCGTGGTAGTCGTCGACGGCGAAGTTCTCGGCAAACCTCGCGATGCAGAAGATGCCGCGCGCATGCTTCGAATGCTTTCCGGGAGAACTCATCAGGTCATCACCGGTGTTTGCCTCATCGCGCCTCTGAGAACTGGGAACAAACAACTAAGAACTGATTTTAAAGACAATCGATCAGAACACGGTGGTTCAGAGAAAACCGGTTCAGAAATTACGCTGGTGACCATGACCCCGCTGACCGAGAAGGACATTGCTTCCTACATCGCGAACGGCGAGCCCATGGATAAAGCCGGCGCATACGCCATTCAGGGAATCGCATCGCGCTGGATTCCGCGCATCGAAGGGGACTATTTCAACGTGGTGGGACTGCCTGTATCGCTGGTGGTCCGGATGCTGCAGGAGCAGGGCTTACTGCACTGAGGATTGAAACGCCCAAGAGGAGTGTTGCGGCAAACTAGGCTTTCTTATCGGGTTCCTGATCGCCATCCTTCAGGCCGGCTTTGAAGTTCTTGATGCCCTCGCCCAGGCCCTTGCCCAAATCGGCAAGCTTGCTCGGACCGAAGATCAGCAGCGCAATAGCCAGAATGATTAAAATCTCAGGCAAGCCCAATTTTCCAGGCATCGAATAACCCTCCCATGGGTTCGCCGAGCGCGCCGCCGGGCGCATACAAGGCTTCGCAAGCTACCCTGTGAAAATTCTAGGCTTCCTGGTCGCGGTAGTCAAAGGATGCGGCTGATGCGGTGGCAGGCTGACTTGATTGCTTAATACCTTCGCGACCTTTGCGGTTAAAGTCCGACCCGCCTAAACCGTCTCAATCAATTCCGCCAGCAACGCCGCCCGCCGAGGCAGGTCGGAAAGCGTGACGAACTCATGCGTGGCGTGTGCCCCTTCACCTGCGCCTCCAAGGCCATCCAGCGTGGGGATTCCCAGGCTGGCCGTGAAGTTTCCGTCTGAACCTCCACCGACTGACGCTTCTTCCAGTTTCCAGCCAATTTGTTTCGCGATCTCAGCGGCCTGCCGGTAAAGCGCCGCTACCCCGGCGGTCCGTTCCATCGGCGGCCGGTTTACACTCCCCGTAATCTCCAGCTTGCATTTGCGATTAAAGGGCTTGAGGCTGCGCAACTGCCGATCGATTGCAGCCGCGTCCTTCATACGTACGACTCGCACATCCAGGGAAGCCGTCGCCTGGGCAGGAATCACATTTGTACGCGTGCCCCCTGAGACTAATCCGACATTCAAGGTAAGGCCGCGCTTCAGATCGACCAGTTTCGAAATCGCCGTGATCTGCTTCGCCAGCTCCGCGATCGCGCTCTCGCCTTTTTCAAAATCGAGCCCGGAGTGTGCCGCCCTGCCGGTGACTCGAAGCGTGTATTCACCCACGCCCTTGCGGGCAGTTTTTACCGCGCCCTTCGGCCCAAAAGACGGTTCAAGTACCAGCACCGCCGCCGATCTCCGGGCCAGGCTCTCTGTGATCGGACGGGAAGAAGCACTGCCCACTTCCTCATCGGAAACCAGCAGCACGGTCACGGGACGCGGCAGGCTGTCGGAGTGCCAGGTTCTCAAACCATCGAGAGCGTACATGATCACAGCGATTCCTGACTTCATGTCGAGCGCTCCGGGTCCCGAAATCCGCCCGTCGGCCATGCGGCACGGCATGCCGGCGAGGGTTCCCAGCGGATAGACCGTGTCCAGATGGCCCAGTAACAGCACGGGCTTGCCGCTGCGCTCGGTGGCGAAGTCTACTTGCAGATGGTCGCCGAAGTTCTGGGTGCGATGGAACTTTGCATGGCCGCCCAATCCTTCAAACCGGCCTGCCAGAAGCGTACCCAACCGGTCTACAGCCTGCTTGTTGTCGCTGGGCGATTCGATCTCTACCAACTGGCGGACAGTTTCGGCGATCGCGTCTTTCCGATCGGCGAAGAAACCGACTCGGTTGGCAATCTCGGCGGGTAAAGTTTTGGCGGTGCGCGCTGCCGGTTGAATTTTCTTCTGGAGTTTCTTACGGGATTTCTTCATTCCCTTCCTTTGTACCTCATATTGGCGAGTCGCGCTCGTTGCGGATCGCTCTGAAAGCATAGTCCCATCCACGGCTGTCATTCATCCGCGCCGATCTCAATTCGCGGTACAGTATAATCTTCGCTCCTGGCGAGAAAGCCTGGCGAGAGACAATGACCGACACCGCTCACCCTGCGACCGCGGCTCCGGCGGCGGAAAAGACTACGCTGGACATCATCGACATTTTTCATATTCTGCCCCACCGTTTTCCTTTTCTCCTGATTGACCGGGTAATCGAAATTCAGCGCAAGCAGCGGATCGTTGCCATAAAGAATGTCACCATTAACGAGCCGTTCTTCGCCGGACACTTTCCCAATTTGCCCATCATGCCGGGGGTACTGATTGTCGAGGCTATCGCTCAGGCGGGCGGCGCATTGTTGCTGACCGAAGTTGAGGATCGGCAGCGACAAGCTCATCATGTTTACCGGAATCGAGACGGGCCAAATTCCGCCGCCCGGTGGTCCCGGAGATCAGCTGCGAATCGAGGTTGAGCTGAAGAATTGGCGGGTGCGGGCGAGCATGATCGCCGTCCGCATGGAGGGCATTGTCTACGTCGACGCAAAGCGCGTTGCTGAAGCCGTGGTGAGCTGCCAACTGGTGGATACCGCACGTGGACGGGCATCGTCAATGGCACTTCAGCAGGGGCGGACGAGCCGGAATCCTAACTGTATGGCGAAACACGAGGGGTCCACGACAGCGCCCGCTGATTCTGCAACCCGGTCTTCCAGCGGCATTCATCCCACCGCCATCGTCGATCCGCGCGCCAAGATTCACCCCTCATGCAAGATAGGCCCATACTGCGTAATCGGTCCGCAGGTTGAATTGGGCGAGGGCTGCCATCTGGTTTCACACGTAACCATCGAAGGACCAACCAGGATCGGTGCCGACAATGGCTTCTTCCCCTTCTGCTCGATCGGTATGGCTCCCCAGGACCTGACCTACGCCGGCGAGCCAACCCGTCTTGAAATCGGCGACCACAACGAGATTCGCGAGTTCGTCACCATCAACCGCGGCACCGTCAAGGGCGGCGGACTTACCCGGGTGGGCAGCTACACCCTGGTGATGGCGTACACCCACATCGCGCACGATTGCGACATCGGCGACCACGTGATTCTGGCCAACGCCGCGACCCTGGGAGGCCATATCACAGTCGGAGAGTGGGCTGTGGTGGGTGCGCTGTGTCCGGTTCATCACTTCGTTCGCATCGGCGCCCACGCTTTTATCGGGGGCGGCACTACCATCACTCGCGACGTGCTTCCGTTTTCCAAGACCGCCGCCGCGCGCGATACCCATGCTTACGGCTTGAATGCTTTGGGTCTGGAGCGGCGCGGCTTCAGCAAAGAACGTATCCGCAAGATTCACCACGCCTACAAACTTTTGCAGGCCTCAAAACTCAACACCTCGCAGGCTGTGGAACGAATGAAGTCAGAACCGGATCGCGGAGAAGACGTGGACATGTTGATAAAGCTTTATTGAAGCGTCGGAGCGGGGAGTGATCAAATAATCGGTATCGCGCCGAAGCGGTTCCTAGCAGATCGGCCAGAGCCCGGACACAGTTTCTCGTCATGCATCACATGAGAGATCGTCCAGTCGTCGAGAATGTCGACGGTGGGATCTTTTGCCAGTTGCGCGTTGACCATGGCGAAATCAACTTCTCGACATTGCTTTGCGCTTCATTCTTGCGTTCCGCAAATTCTTGGAGTCCAACTTATTAACTTCGAGTCCGGACTTGCAGCGTTCCTTGAGAACGCTTTCGCATTGCATCGAGATCTTGAACTGGTGCCGGGCCGCCGCGCGCACCGCCGCGCCCCACAAGAAACCCGGACGGGTGCTGAATCATGGATTGTTCATCGAGCCATAGTGCACGGAAATGAAAGCGACGAGAAAGACCGCCGGTTCCGCCAAGGATTGTGCAACGCGATGCAAATCTAAGCAAGCACACTGCGGATTTGGCGATGCAATTCATGAGTGAGTTCAGTTTCGACCATTGCTGACCATGACCCAAGCGGATCGGCCTGATCGCGGGCAACGGAAGTTTCCCCCTTCTGGTGCTGGACGCCGCCCGCGCCCAGGGCTTCGATGTGGTTGTCGCCGCCATCAAGGAAGAAGCTTCTCCGGAAATTGAGACCCACGGCGCTGCGGCGATACATTGGCTTTCGCTGGGCGAATTGTCGAAACTGATCGAAACCTTCCAGAACGAAGGCGTCACCCGCGCCATCATGGCCGGGCAGGTGAAGCACAAGCAGATTTTCTCCAGCATCCGGCCAGACTGGCGGCTGGCCAAGTTGCTGCTCTCGCTCGGAACGCGCAACACCGACTCGTTGCTTGGTGCGGTCGCCAAGACTCTGGCCGATGAAGGTATCACGCTGGAGAATTCGACCGCATTTCTCGAGCCATTACTGGCAAGCGCAGGCGTGCTGACACAGACGTGAACCAACGCCGCAGGAGAAGAAGAGTATCGAATACGGTCGCACCGTGGCACGTCACCTCGCCCAATTCGATATCGGGCAAACCGTGGTCGTCGCCGAGTCGGCCTGCGTGGCGGTAGAAGCCATGGAGGGCACCGACGCGACGATCGAGCGCGCCGGAGAACTCATGCGTTCGCTCGCCGGGGACGCGTCGACGCTGAGCCGTGAACTCACCGTGGTAAAGATCGCCAAGCCGAATCAGGATATGCGTTTCGACGTGCCCGTGGTCGGAGTGAAGACGATCGAAGTGATGAATCGCGCCGGAGCCACCTGCCTCGCGCTCGACGCCGGAAAGTGCCTGCTGCTGGATGGAAAAGCAATTATTACGGCCGCCGATTCAGCCGACATAACAATCGTTGCCGACCAGGTCGCCACCGGGAGAGTTCCATGACCGAATCTGTCCGCCTTGCTGATCAAATTCGCCGTGCTTTCGAAGGCAATGCCTGGCATGGCGACTCCGTGCTCGAACTGCTGGCCGGTGTCGACGCCAAGACTGCCGCCGCCAAGCCGATCAAGAACGCGCACAGCATCTGGGAACTTCTGCTGCACATCGCGGCCTGGGACGATGCGGTTCGCCGCCGCTCCGGCGGCCAGGCCGTAGAGCTGACCGACGCGCAGAACTTCCCATCCGTGAACGAGGTCAGCGAAGCAGCCTGGCGGCAGGCAATCGAGTCCGCGAAACAAACTCACAATGAACTCATCAAAGCTGTGGCTGCCTTTCGCGACTCACGCCTGCAGGATCAGGTGCCGGGCAAGACCGATAAGTATCACAACTTCTTTTACATGTTCAGCGGCATTGTGCAGCACGAGCTTTACCATGCCGGACAGATTGCCTTGTTGAAGAAGCTCCAGGCGGCATGAATCTATTTGTGATTTAATCGGCCTCAGTTGAAGACAAGCTCATTACCAACAACATCATCAACGTAGCCGTGGTTGGCGCAGGCGCATTTGGACACAACCACGCCCGCGTCTATCACCAACTGGCGCAGCAGGGAGAACCGGTCCGCCTGGTGGGCATCGTCGATGCCGACCCGGCTCGAGCCGACGTCGTCGCCCGCGAATTCGGCTGCCGCGCCTTCGGTTCCGTCGAACAGCTGACTACTACGCACAGTGAGGTCCAGGCCGCGTCGGTCGCGGTGCCCACGGTCCGGCACCTTGAAACTGCGCGAGCCCTGATGGAAGCGGGTGTCGACGTCCTGGTCGAAAAGCCGCTTGCGGCGACGCTTGCCGGAGGCTGATGAACTGATTCGCCTCGCCAACAGCCTGGGTCGCGTCGGCCAGGTCGGTCATCTGGAAAGATTCAATCCAGCAGTTCGCGCCACCGCCCCTCTCATTACCCAGCCCATGTTTTTCGAAGTCCACCGGCTGAGCATATTCACGCCTCGCTCCCTGGACGTGGACGTGGTTCTCGATCTCATGATTCACGATCTCGATGTCGTGCTCTCGTTCGTGAATTCACCGGTCCGTGAAATTCGTGCGGTAGGTCTCCCTATTCTTTCCGGCAAGGCTGATATTGCAAATGTCCGGCTGGAGTTTGAATCTGGTTGTGTCGCAAATTTCACCGCCAGTCGGGTTTCAACCGAGCGCGTGCGAAAGATACGTCTCTTCCAGCCGCGCCAGTATGTGTCCTTGGATTACAGCCGCCAGGATGTTTTTGTGTTCAGCGTGGGAGATGGGGAGATGCCGGGAATGCCTTCGGTCAATCCGCAGATCAAGGTCGCCAAGCCGCCGATCATCGCCGAAGAGCCGCTGCAGGCAGAAATCAAATCGTTCCTCGCATGCGTTCGGACGCGCTCCCGCACGCTGGTTTCATTCGAAGACGGCCGTCGTGCCCTCGCCCTCGCTCTCGACATCGTGGCCGCCATCAAGCAGCACAGCAACAAGGTTCAACTGGATCAACTACATGGAAGGGTCTAAATCTCAACCGAAAAGGTCCGGAGGGACCTCCGATAGTAGCCCGCTATTTCACTGGCGAGTCCCCTGACGCGGAGAGACACGCGTGCCGTAGGCACCCCTGAAATGAACCCCCCAAGCTGGACAGCTGTTTCAACCGTCCCTAACGGACGGAAATCAATTTTGTCCGCCACCCGGCGTTAAAACGCCGGGCTACTATCAGGCGTCCCTGCGGGACGCGCCCCGCTCAAAAATCGTCCCTGCCGGTCCGTCCTCATCAAGCTACCGCCTCCCCATTTACACTTCTTGACATTGATCGCCGGCAATAAGAGGTAACCTTTATTGACCAGTCAGGTACAAACGTAAGTGTCACGATGCACTGGTTTTTCGCCAGATATTCCCGAAAGATGCGAAAATGGAAGATGCCCCGGGATATCGCACGTGCGTCTATTCCGAAGGATGAGACTCGGCTGGTAGCAACTAAAGCCCGGTCCGTCGTGTCTAATGCAGTAAGCCAGCAGGTCCATGCCAGCCACTGAAATTCCGCCGCGAAGTCCCGTCCCTGCCCCGTCATCGGCCACCCCTGAGGGTAGCGATCTTTACGATGCTGGCAGCTGGGAAACCGCGTATACCGAGATGCACGATGTCCCCGCCCTGCTGATCCAGTTGCAGGATGATCTCTCTCGCTCGCGGCAACGGGAAGCCTTCTGGATCTCGGTGGTGGTTCACCTGGCAATCGTCATTCTGGCGGTCAATTCCACGCGCCTGGAAGGCCTGATGCACAAGCGCGCCGTGCTGGTGGTGAGCCCCGAAGACCTGATGCGCCAGAAGGAGCTCACCTACCTGGAGCTTCCTCCCGACGAGCAGAAGCTGACCCAGCGGCCGAAGACCAACATCATTTCGGACAAAGATCGCGTAGCGCATTCGAAGGCGCCGCAACTGGATCGTAAGGAATTGAAGAAAATTCTGGACAGCGCCCGGCCCGGCAGACCGGGCCCCAGCGGCGCTCCGGCTCAAACCCAGCAGCCCGCACCGCCCGCTCCCGCTCCAGACCAGAACCCGCCGGCACAACAGGAGCAGGCTTCCCCACAACCACCGCCATCGAACCAGGTGGCACGCCTTCAGACTCCGCCCGCGGGAGAACCCAAACCGACTTTCAGTACCGGCGCCATGTCTCCGGGATCGGCTATCGAGCAGGCAGCCCGCGCCGCCATCAGCAATCGCGGCGGCTATGGAGGGGACGGCGGCGACTACGGGTTGGGCCAGGGCAAGCAGGCTGGGCAAGCTATCGGGCCGCTTGATGTTTTGAGTGACACCATGGGCGTGGACTTTGGTCCATACCTCGCCCGCGTGCTGCACGACGTGCGTGAAAACTGGTATCGCATCATTCCCGAGTCAGCGCGCGCGCCGCTCATGAAAAAGGGAAAAGTTTCGATTGAGTTTGCCATTCTGAAGAACGGCCAGGTGGCAGGCTTGCAGATCGTCGGCACCTCGGGCGACGTCGCGCTGGATCGCGCCGCCTACGGCGGCATCACCGCCTCTAAACCCTTCCCGCCACTCCCGGCGGAGTTCGGCGGCCAGTACCTGGCCCTACGCTTCCACTTCTACTACAACCCAGACCGGTCAGAAATTCAGTAGGGCAGGCGGCGGACCTCGGGCGTCAGACCTCGGACTTCAGGCCTCGGACGTTGGACCCTATCCGAAACCTGGGACTCCTCAATGCGAAATTGAAAAGGCTTACGATAACCCGAGGCTCAGCCAACCGTACGTTGGGCTCGAGCTGTATGTCAGAGGTCCGAGGTCCGACGCCTGAGGTTCGATGTTCGCTCCCTCACCATACCCGGCACTGCTTCTCCCGCACCATGGCTGACCCTGCCTTGCACTGGAACGCCCGCTGGAATTCCGGCGTGTTGGACACTACTCCATTAGTGCGATATTTGTCGGGCGAGTGCGGATCGATCGCGGCGTACATGCGCTTGGTCTCGTCGCGAGTCTCGGCGCACCAACTCTGGGCATAGCCGATGAAAAAGCGCTGCTCAGGTGTGAACCCATCGATCGGATCCAGCTTCTTTCCTCGAGTCTGAGTTTGCCAGGCCATGTAAGCCAGCATCAGCCCGCCCAGATCGGCGACGTTCTCGCCCATCGTCAACTCGCCGTTGATCTTGACGTCATCCACCACGACATATCGCGAGTATTGGTCTGATACGCAACTGGCGCGCTGCACAAATTGCTTGCCGTCTTCCGGCGTCCACCAGTCCCGCAGATTGCCCTGCGCATCGAATTGACGGCCCTCGTCGTCGAAGCCGTGGGTGAGCTCGTGGCCGATGGTGGCGCCCATGTCGCCGTAGTTCGGAGCGTCATCCGCCTTGGGGTCGAAGAACGGCGGCTGAAGTATGCCTGCGGGGAAATTGATTTCATTCAACTGCGGGCTGTAGTACGCGTTCACCGTTGGAGGCGTCATGCCCCATTCACCCCTGTCCACCGGTTTGCCAATCTTGGCCAACTGGCGGTGAAATTCAAACTGGCGCGAGCGCAGAATATTTCCCAACTCGTCATCGCGTGCGATGGTCAGTCTGCTGTAGTCGCGCCATTTGTCGGGATAGCCGATCTTGTTGGCGACGGTATGCAGTTTCTCCAGAGCTCTCTGCTTTGTTTCCGCCGACATCCAGGAAAGGCTGTCGATGTCGCGTTCCATGGCATGCTCGATGTCCTTCACCATTTCTTGCGCACGCTGCCTGGCCTCGGGAGGAAAGGCTCGTTCCGCGTACACCCTGCCCAGGGCTTCTCCGAGATCGTTGTCCGCATAGCTCACGCAACGCTTCCAGCGCGGTTCCAGCTCTTTCACTCCGGAAAGAGTTTTGCCAAAGAAGTCGAAATCGGCGTTCACAAAAGACGACGAAAGATAAGGCGCATTAGCATGCACCACGTGCCAGCGCAGGTATGCCTTCCAACTGTTCAGGTCTTCCTTTTGGAGAACCGTATGCATGGTCTTGAAGAATTCCGGCGCGGTGACATTTAGCGTTTTCACTTCAGGCTGGCCGGTTCCGGAGAAATACGCTTTCCAACGGAAGGACGGGCTCAGGGCCTCTAGCTCCTTGCGCGTCATCTTGTGGTAGAGCAGGTTGGGATCGCGGCGTTGCACCTGTGTAAGAGACCCGTTGGCCAGCGCCGTTTCAATCCGCATCACGTCCTGAGCGTCGGTGGCAGCAGAGGCTGGCGACTCGCCCAGCAGTTCGAACATCTTCTGTACATGCGCCACGTAGCCCTGTCGCAGTTCGACAGACTTTGGGTCGGTTTTTACGTAATAATCGCGATCCGGAAGCCCCAGTCCATCCTGGTCCAGCTCGGCAATAACCTGTGTGGAGTTCTTGAAGTCCTGGTCCGAGCTGAAGTCGAACAGCGCTCCGCGGTTGGGCATGCTTGCCGCAACCGCCGCGATATCTTTCTTGGAATGCATGCCGTCAATCCGGCTGAACTGTGCCTTCAACGGCGTCGTTCCCGCAGCGTCGATCGCCTTTTCGTCCATGCAGGCGGCGTAGTAGTCGCCAATTTTTTGTTTTGCTGGATCTTTCCCCGGGCCAGACGCCGCCGCCTCTTCCAGGATCTCGCGCAGAAGCACCCGGTTGTCGTCGGCGAGTTTGGAACCGAGGCCCCAACTCGTCTTGTCCGGAGGGATCGGATTCTTCTTAAGCCAGCCGCCGCACGAGTAGGTAAAAAAGTCGGCGCAAGGATCCACAGTAGTGTCCAGGGAATGGACATCAAGAACGGAGAGGTGGCCCGCAGACGAGTTCTGTGAATATGCAGTTGGGATGGCCTGAACCAGGGCAAGAAGAGACAGAACGAACGCGATTCGAGACATGAATCTCCCTTGGCGAACTTTTTAGTGAAATCGAATATCTCCTACGACTTCTCCAGGTGAATCGAACCGTCCCCCGTGTGAATAGTGAGCAGGTTCCCGCCACCGTTGAGTTTCCCGCGAATGTCGCTGCGTCCGAGATGCCCTTCCACACTGAGCGGCATGTCGAGATTAATGTGGCCATCGCCGGTGTGGAGCTCCACGTCGGCGGCAAGCGCCTCGGGCAGTTGCATCGTGACGCTACCATCGCCGGAATGAAGACTCCAGCCTGAAGCGATAGTTGATCCCGGCAAGGCGCGTGCTTCGATTTTGCCGTCGCTGGTGCTGAGCTCGAGCGAGTCGAACCGACCGGCAATTTTGAGGTGGCCATCGCTGGTGTGAGCTTTGAGCGCGCCATCCACGCCGTCTGCTTCCAAAGAGCCATCGCTCGATTGCAGATCCATCTCGCCCTTGAAGTTAGCCAGCCGGATGGAGCCGTCGCTGCTATGCAGATTCACCCGACCTGCGCGTGGCATGTGGATTTCAACATCCACCCGGTGGTCTGGAATGTGAATGCAGACGATACAAACGTTATGCGGAAGGCGAACTTCCAGCTCAACCGAGTCCCCGCTCTGATGTTGCACCACCTTGACGCCACGTTGGCCGGTCGCGTTCTCGCTGACCTTCCAGCCCTCAGCCGTTACCCGGGCTCGGATGATGTTCTGGTCCCACGTATCCACGCGGATGTTGGCATCCGATGTCGTTACCCGCAAGTCGGGCTTGCCCGTAAGGGTAAAAGTCTTCGACCACTCTTCGGCTTGGGCAAATGGTGCTGCCGCCAGGCAAAGGCCTAAAATCACGGACGCAATTCGGTGCATAACCTGCCTCCTGCCGGGCAGATACACTCCTGCCTCGGTTTCAGACGGTAATACGGCCCAATCGTGAGCAAGGTTCCAAAAATCCACCAAATGTGGGCGCGAGCGCAAGGGAGTGGTACGGCGCATTTGGGGGCGCCCCGGTAGCTGTTCAGGGCCATACCATCGCTGAAATCATGCCTGAAAAAGTGGTTGTCACTCCCGCACGAGCGGGGCGCTCGCGCCCACATTTTGCACCTACATTTGCGGATACGCCATCCGCACCAGTGTCCGCTCGGAAAATGGCACATAGAGAAGGGCTGCCGTGGCTGCGAACGCTGCCCCGAATCCGATCTGGTGAACCAGAAGAAATGGCGCAACAGCCCACAGCTGGCCCATCGCCAGAACCGCCAGGAATATCCGCTGAAATTTTTCGCCGAAGCGTTGATGATCGAAAGCCACCGCAGACAACAGATAGAAACGCAAGGGGATGCCGCCCCCCGCTGTAATCAAGACAGCGACGAAGATGGCGAATGCTCCCCACCCGGGCAAAAATGAGTTGGTTAGACGGTCAATCTCCGCCAACCGAAATAGCGCGGCAACGTAGAAGCACAGATACATGATCTGAATCAGCCCAAATAACCCTCGAATGAGGGCTCGATTCACCGGTGGCACAGCAAGGTCGCGATGCAGGCTACCCACCGGCTCGGCCGGGTTGCCGGGCACGGTAACTGGGTCTACTTCAGGGTCCTGTTCCACCGCAGCGACAAAGCGGTATCCCCGCCGCGCCAGGGTTTCCACGTAACGCGGGCTGGAGGCGGAGTCTCCCAGTGCTTCACGGACCTTGTTCACAGCCGTATTCAGGCTGTGATCGAAATCGACGAAAGTATCGGCGGGCCAGAGCTTCTGGCGAAGGTCCTCCCGCGTGACCACCTCCGAGGGACGTTCCAGGAGAAGCGCCAGCACCTGAAATGGCTGCTCCTGCAGCCGTATCCGTACGCCGTTCTTGCGAAGTTCCCCGGCGGCAAGGTCGGCCGCGAAGGCGCCAAAGCGCACAATTTTCGCGGCGGAATTGCCATTTGGGTTCGGCACGGCAGCCCGAAGTTTAGCATCTGCAAATGTGGGTGCGAGCGTCCCGCTCGTGCGCCAAATCTGACCGGCGCTACAATACAGCGCAGATGCCAGCAGTCAGCCAGCCGCCGGACCCACCGCCCACTCCCCGTCCTGGAAAACACCACATCTTCAAGCTGGAGGCTGTCGGTCTCCTGATCATTGGCACGCTGATTCTGGTTTTCCCTCTTGTCCGCTACTGGCATCACATTTCCTGGAATGCCCGGTGACTGTTTCTCCCGACCCCCTGCTGGTGGTGATTCTCGGTCCGACTGGAAGCGGAAAGACCGCGCTCTCGCTCTCGCTAGCCGAGCGCTTCGGCGGCGAAATCGTGAATTGCGACTCGGTCGCTATGTACCGCGAGTTTGAGCTTGGCACCGCCAAGCCCACCGTCTCCGAGCGCGCCAGCGCTCCTCACCACTTACTCGATTTCGTCGACCCGGCAGGCTACATCACAGCCGGTGAATACGCTCGCCAGGCCCGTGAAGTCCTCCGGGAGATCAGTGCGCGGAATGCTTTGCCCATTGTGGTCGGAGGCACCGGGCTGTATCTCCGCGCGTTACTGGAGGGCCTCTTCGCTGGACCCCGGCGCTCGGAAGAACTGCGCGAACGCTTGCGCCAGCGAGCGGCAGAAAGAGGCACCGGCTATTTGCATGGAATCTTGAGCCGTCTGGACCCGCCTGCCGCAACGAAGATTCACCCCAACGACATCCCCAAGCTGGTGAGGGCCATAGAAATATGCGTCGCCTCGCGTACGAAAATGACCGAAATGTGGGGGCAGGGACGGGAGCCCCTCCGCGGATTCCGGATCCTGCGTTTAGGCCTCGACCCCGGCCGCCAGGCGCTGTACGAACGAATCAATCAGCGCGCTCAAAGGATGTTCGCCGCTGGCCTGGTGGAAGAGACGAAGACTCTATTAACGAAATATGGCGAGACTTCCCGCCCGTTAGCCGCCTTGGGTTACAAGCAGGCGGTCCAGTTGCTGTGTGGCACAATCGACGAGGAAACCGCGGTGAGAACCGCACAACAAGCCCATCGCAACTACGCCAAACGCCAGATGACGTGGTTCCGTCGCGAGCCGGACGTAGTCTGGCTCGCTGGTTTCGGCGATGATGAGACCGTGCAGACCGAAGCCATCTCCAGAATCTCAGCGGTGATCTAGAGCCTGTGTGGGGCGGACACTCTTGTCCGCCACCTTTGAAGTTGATCTTGGTTTTCAAGATCAAATCAACCTCAAAAGCGGCGGACAAGAGTGTCCGCCCCACACGGGCCCCTACTTTTTCTTCAGAATCGCTTCCAGCGCTCCTCTTAACTCCGAATGTCGGAACTGGTATCCGCTGGCAGCAAGCTTCGTCGGCTCCACCCGTTGGCTGGCAAGAAAGAGCTCGTTGCCCATTTCTCCGAAAATCAACCCAACCACAAACGCTGGCATCGGAAAAATCGCCGGGCGCCTGATAACCGAGGCCAGAGTTCTTGTGAACTCCGCGTTCGTCACCGGAATGGGCGCGACCGCGTTGACCGCACCTTGCAACTTCTCGTCAGTCAACACGTGGAGAATCGCGCCCGCGACATCGTCGACCGAAACCCAACTCCACCATTGCCGCCCGTTTCCCAGCCGTCCACCCAGCCCCATGCGGAAGGGTGGCAGCATTTTTGGCAAGGCGCCGCCAACCCCGCTCATCACTACCCCGATGCGGATTTGAACGGTACGAATCCCCGCCTGCGACGCAGGCCGGGCGGCAGCTTCCCACTCCCGGCAGATTTCAGCGGCGAATCCCGCACCGGACCCGCTGCCCTCGCGCAAAACTTCATCGCCGCGATCGCCGTAATATCCCACCGCGGAGGCCGAAATGAAGACTCTCGGGCGCTGTGGCGCCTTGGCCACCGCTTCGGCCAGGTGCCCAGTGCCTTGCCTGCGACTGTCGAGGATCCGCCGCTTCTTGGCGTTCGTCCATCGACCTACGATGCTTTCCCCCGCCAGGTGAATCACAGCGTCAAAACCCGAAACCAACTCTGGGGACAGGGGCTGTGCCGGATCCCATCGAATTTGATCCGCACCGGTTGCCGATCCGCGAACCAGGCATGTGACCGCCTCCCCGCTTGCTTTCAGATCTGGGATAAGTGCCGCCCCAATCGGACCCGAAGCTCCGCTGACGAGAATGCGCATGCAATCCAACTCTAGCAGACAGGTCAGTAGGGCGGGCGCCCTCGCCCGCCGCTTTTGACCTTGCTTTTCGGGTTCCTTGACACGAATTGAATTGTCTTGGGAGACGCGATGGACGAGTTGATCCAGCGGACAACTCGCTCCCAACAGTGCGCCTGTGCCATGGTTCAACACGGCGTCACGCGGGCGAGGGCGCCCGCGCCACACAACCCCACGCTATAATCATGCATGGCGACCCTGCGCCAACAGTTCGCGACCAATGTCCTCACGATAACCAAGTTTCGTGAGTTGATGCGCAGGATGCGGGCCAACCGGCCCAACGATGACCTCGAACTTATTCGCAAGGCCTACGAGTTTTCCCAAAAACACCACGCCGGACAGAGCCGGGCCTCCGGCGAACCCTACCTGATCCATCCCCTCGAAGTCGCCCTGGTTCTCGCCGAAATGAAGATGGACCCGGTCGCCATCGCCGCCGGCCTTCTCCACGATTCCGTTGAAGACACCTCCGTCACAGTCGTCGATATCCGCAAGGAATTTGGCGAGCAGGTTGCCCATATCGTCGAAGGCGTTACCAAGATCAGCGCCATTGATTTCGTTACACGCGAAGAACAGCAGGCGGAAAACCTCCGCAAAATGATGCTGGCCATGGTCGACGATATTCGCGTCGTGCTCATCAAGCTGGCTGACCGCCTTGCACAACATGCGCACCCTGGAACATCTTCCTCCCGACCGCCAGCAAAAGATTGCCCGCGAGACTCTCGACATCTATGCCTCAATCGCCCACCGGCTGGGCATGGGAAAAATTCGCGGCGAACTGGAAGACCTCGGCTTCCGCTACGTCGATCCCATCGGTTACCAGCAGGTCCACGACGCAGTCGAATCCCGCCGCAGGGCCGGCGAGGTCTTCCTGGCAAAAGTAGAGTCGGTGTTTCGCGACAAGCTAAAGGAAGCTGGAATCACCGCCACGGTCGAGAGCCGCATCAAGCGGCTGTACAGCATCCACAAGAAACTGCAGCGCCAGCACATCACGGTCGAGCAGGTCTACGACCTGTACGCCATGCGCGTGATCACAAAATCCGTACAGGATTGCTACGCCGTGCTGGGCATCATTCACAACCTGTGGCGTCCCGTCCCTGGCACGGATCAAGGACTTCATCGCCATGCCCCGGCCGAATTTTTACCAGTCACTGCACACTTCGGTGATCTCCGAAGACGGCATGCCCTTCGAAGTGCAGATCCGCACCGAAGAGATGCACAAGATGGCCGAGGAGGGCATCGCCGCGCATTGGAAATACAAAGACGGCCCCGTCTCCGCTCAGGATGAGCAACGCCTGGCCTGGCTGCGCCAGGTGGTGGAGTGGCAACGCGACGTTTCCGATCCCAGCGAGTTTCTTTCCACCCTCAAGATCGATCTTTACCCGGAGGAGGTTTACACCTTTACCCCCAAGGGCAAGGTGGTGGTCCTGCCGCGCGACTCCTCGCCCATCGACTTCGCCTATTCCGTTCACACCGAAGTTGGTCACAGTTGCGTCGGCGCCAAGGTAAACGGACGCATGGTTCCGCTCCGCTTCAAACTGCACAGCGGCGACATCGTTGAAATCCTCACCCAGACTGGACACAAGCCCAGCCGCGATTGGCTCGCTATCGCCAAGTCTTCCCGCGCCCGCAACAAGATCAAACACTGGCTCAACGTCCACCAGCGCGAGCGCGCGATCGAAATCGGCCGCAAGCTGATCGAGAAAGAGGCGCGCAAGTACCGCGTTTCCCTGAAAGAGATCAGCGACGAAGAATTATTGAAGATTGCCGCCGATTACGGCGTCGGCCGTGCCGACGACCTGATGGCGGGAATCGGCTACGGCAAATTTTCAGCCCGGCAGATCCTCGGGCGACTGGCGCCGGCAGCTAGCGAACCTGTCGCCGAGGAAGAATCAGACAAACCCAGCGGCCTCGCCAGCGTAGTACGGCGAGTTTTTGGCGGCGATCAAAACAACAACGCCATTCGCGTCACCGGACAAGGCGATCTGCTGGTCTACCGCGCCCGTTGTTGTAACCCGATTCGCGGCGAAGCCATCGTCGGCTACGTTACCCGCGGCAAAGGCGTGGCGGTTCATGGCCTCAATTGTCCCAACGTCGTGAATCTCATGTATGAGCCGGAACGCAAGATTGACGTGGAGTGGGCCCACGATGATGGAACTCCCAGCGCCTACCCGGTAAAGCTCACAGTTTTCTGCGACGACCGCTTCGGCATGCTGAAACAGATCACAGCCGTGATCAGCGACACCAAAACCAACATCCGCAACATTGAAGCCCGCACCAGCAACGGCCAGGCCAACGTCGATATCGTTCTGGATATTGCCGACTTGAAACATCTGGAAAATATCGTCAACGGCGTCCGTAAAATCCCCGGCGTACACGACGTGCAAAGACTGCAGAAAATCTAGTCGGCGGTCGGCAGTGTGTTCAGTCCTCAGCAAGAACCAACTGAGAACAGAGAACTGAAAACCAGTAACTGGTGTCTTGTTTAAAGACTTCTCTCAAATATTCCGTGACCTTTGCAATGCGAGTTGACTCAAGCAGCATCAATCTGCGTTAATTCTGCTCACGAATTACTGACCCGGAGGCTCCATGCGCGACGTGATTGCGACAAAAGAAGGACCGCAGGCGATCGGCCCTTATTCCCAGGCGATCCGGGCGAACGGCTTCGTATTTGTCTCCGGCCAGGTGGCCATCGATCCAGCCACCCAGCAAGTTATCACCGGAGACGTGGCGGCGCAGACCGAGCGCGTTATCAAGAACCTTTCGGCGATCCTAACTGCGGCGGGCAGCGGCCTGAAGAAAGCCGTGCGCACTACTGTCTTCCTCAAGAATATGGGAGACTTCACTGCCATGAACGAAGTTTACGGACGATATTTCAACGTCGCCCCGCCAGCCAGATCGACGGTCGAAGTAGCTCGCCTGCCCAAAGATGTCCTGGTCGAGATTGACGTCATCGCCCTGGAGTAGGTCGACGTGAGGGAAGAGCCTGTCCCTCACCGAAGTCGGGAAAATGTCCCACCTACTCAGCCAGGCTTCGTCAGATGGAATCATCCTGAGGGAACTTCATTCCTGATTCCTGAAGATGCCAAGGCCTCAGTCGAAGGGATCCTGCGCGCATCGCCCCATCTGCAGCCAAAGTGCATACCCGCTCCGCGCGAGATGCTTCGCAAGCTCAGCCTGACACCCTGGCCTGTGCATCGAATTGAGCCATTATTTCGCCATAAGCCTGCTGGTCACCAACCGTAGCACCCATTTACAATCCCTAGTCCCGCACTTCTGATAATCATCAGGGAGACACCCTTGATCCCACGCTACACCCGTCCCGACATGGGCCGCATCTGGAGCGATGAGAATCGTTTCCGCACCTGGCTCGCTGTTGAAGTCGCCGCCACCGAAACTCTGGCAGATGCAGGCATGGTCCCCAGGGACGCCGCCCGCGCCATTCGCGAACGCGCCGACTTCAACATCACCCGCATTGCAGAGATCGAAGCCGAAGTTCGCCACGACGTCATCGCTTTCACTACCGCCGTCGCTGAAATTGTCGGTCCTCACGCCCGCTGGTTCCACTACGGCCTGACTTCGAACGACGTCGTCGACACTTCCCAGGCTCTGCTCATCCAGCAGGCATCTGTCATCATTGCCGCCGACCTGGAAAAGCTTTCCGACGTGCTGGAGCGCCGAGCCTGGGAGTTCAAAGACACGCCCATGATCGGGCGCACCCACGGCATTCACGCCGAGCCCATCACTTTCGGTTTCAAACTGGCCAACTGGTACTCTGAAACGCGGCGCAATATCGAGCGCTTTCGCAACGCAACGGAAGACATGCGCCTCGGTAAGTTTTCCGGTGCGGTGGGCACGTTCGCTCACCTCAGCCCCGAGCTCGAAGAGAGCATGTGCAAGCGGTTGGGATTGAAGGCTGCAGCGATTTCAACTCAGGTAATTCAGCGGGATCGACACGCTGCCTACCTCGCCACCCTGGCGGTGATCGCATGTACCCTGGACAAGATTGCTACCGAGCTCCGGCATTTGCAGCGCACTGAAGTCCGCGAGGTGGAAGAGTTCTTCAGCGAGAAGCAGAAGGGTTCGTCCGCCATGCCCCACAAACGCAACCCGATTACGCTGGAGCAGATCAGCGGCCTGGCCCGGGTGGTGCGCTCCAACGCACAGGCCGCCTTCGAAAACGTCGCTCTATGGCACGAGCGCGATATTTCTCATTCGTCCGTAGAGCGCGTCATCATCCCGGATTCCACCACGCTGGTGGATTATATGTTGCAGAAGACCACGAATCTGCTCGAGACCATGTTCGTTTATCCGGAACAAATGAAATTCAATCTCGAAAGCACTCGCGGCCTGGTCTTCAGCGGCCAGCTCTTGCTGGATCTGGTGGAGAATGGGGTCTCGCGTGAGGATGCCTATCGCGCGGTACAGGCTCATGCCATGCGCGCCTGGAAAGAAGGCCTTAACTTCCGCGACCTGGTGCTGAAGGACAAAACTATCACCAGCCGGGTCCCCCGCCAGCAGATCGAGAGAGCCTTCGATCTGAAACGCCAGTTAAGAAACATCGACAAGATTTTCGCGCGAGTATTTCCAAGGTTGCCGGTCCAGAAGCGCCGCTCCAGGAACAAGGCCAAGAGAAGTAAGTCGTCAGAATGATTCCCGTCCCCGTTAGGGACGACTGAAGTGCCCGCAACGTTATGGTGGTTTCAGATGTGCCGACGGCACCCTCAGTCCACGCTCTTCCGCAGCCGGAACACCTGGGGCTGCAAACCTAACCAATAATTGCATTCGGTGGCCCTCAGGTGTACGGTGTCGCTCAGATCGAAGCTGCTAATTGGAAATTTGGCCGGCAAGAGGACAAGGTGATCTCCAAACACTTCTGGCGTGGAGTTCTGATCGTCGCTCTCAGTGTGGCCCTTGCCCAGCCCGCAGAGGCAGAGGGATATCCCTCGGGCGGTGCGATCGTGGCCGCAATCGCAGGAGTGGTCGCAGCCGTCGTAGTCGTAGCCGTTCTGGTCATTCACAAATCTTCCGAAAGGCGAACCGTTACTGGATGCGTCAACCCGGGGAAGAACGGTATGAGTGTGACAGACGAGAAAGACCAACAGTTATACACGCTCACTGGTAACACCGCAGACATCAAGCCGGGCGATCGAATGACCTTGCGCGGCAAGAAGATCAAGCCGACGCAAGCCAGTAAGACGCTTGTTTGGGACACAAAAACGATAGCCAAAGACCTCGGTGCATGTCAGCCCTGAGTGTCAATCTGGGCCTACTCCCGCCTCGCCAGCGCCCCATCCACCGAAGCCGAGCCCGGTCCCATCATCACTAGCGCAATGCAGGCGGCCAGCAAAGTCAGCGGATGCTCGTAGCCTCCCGGTTTCATGAAGCCATTTTTCAGGTGAACCACGAGTATCGCCACCACCATGTCAAAGCCGTTCAGCGCGGCGGCCACGCGGGTCAACAATCCGAATATCAGCGCGATGCCTCCGAGAAACTCAACCAGAGTCACAATCACAGCTGATACAAAAGGCAACGGGATACCCGCTCCTCCAAAGAAACCAGCCACTCCGTGGAAGCCAAGCCCAAACAGCTTCTGCCATCCATGCGCCAGGAACACAATTCCGACGACCACTCGCAAAACTGTAATCCCGCAGGACTGAAGCGGAAATGATGACCGATCCGAATCACCTTTCATGACTGTCCTCCAACACCGCGCTGTCTTTCAGGTGAGAGGACCCTGTCGAGCCCTCTCTTACGATGTGCATTCGACGATGTGCGTCAGGCCTTCTCGACCGCGAAGCCTGCGCCCTTCCATTGTTCCAGCCCGCCTTCATACGCGCGAACGCCTTCATAACCGAGTTTGATCAGTTTTTCAGCCGCCATGCGGCTCTGCGGGCCGCCGCAGTATACGACGATCTCAGCGTTCTTGGGCAAATTCGTGCTGCGCACTTCGTTTCCGACCTTGTCGAGAGGCACGCTCCGCGAACCGGAAATGTTCTCGCCCTTGAACCATTCGTCAGTCAGGACATTCCAGAACTCAAAGGAACGCTTGCGGGTCCAGAAGTTGACGAACCTCCTGGGTAGAAATGGTTTTTGCCGCCACGTCAGTGGTTGCCGTGGAATTGCTCATATTTTGTTGCTCCTCTATAAAGTCTATATAACAACTGTCGTTCACACGATTACATGTCCAAAAAATTAGCCTTCTTCTGCCCTTACAGCTTCAAGAAGCTTCACCAGCGTTTTTAGCTGCGGTTCGCTCAACCGTCCCATTTGTTTACGATTGAACTCCTCCACCGGTCGATCCAGGGCGCGCAGCAGCTCCAGGCCTGCCTGGTTGATGCGGGTGATGATTACCCGCCGGTCGCGGCCCTCGCGGCTGCGCGCCACCAGTCCGCGGCGCTCCAGCCGGTCCAGCAGGCGAGTGATGTCGGGATCGCGGTTGATCATTCGCTCCGCGATCTCGGTGCAGGTTCGGCCCCCATCGCCGGCGCCGCGCAGGATGCGCAACGCGTTGAATTGTGTAGGCGACAACCCGTGCGGCTTCAGCATGTCGCTGAAGCGGCCATGTATCTGGTCGGCGGTGCGATGCAATGAAACCGCCGCCTCGTCTTCCAGGGAAGTGAAGGGCTTGGTCTGCTGGATCTCGGCCTGAATGCTCTTTCCCACCTTTTCAATATAGTCGTGATAACGACTTCTGTCAAGCTGAATAACGTTGCGGGCCTTTAGTTGGCGTCAGCCCGGTGCGGGGATTCGCGCATCCTCCCCTCACCAATCCCCATGGCATCCTTGCCGTAAACCGACGCATCCAATCATTTAACTAACCGGTTAAAAGCGAAGGATGGATTGAACGGAGGAGCAACAATCATGAAACGCATTCTCAGCACTGTGGGCTCATTTCTTGCCGTAGGAATTCTCAGCGCCGGACTCATGGCCCAGACTTCCAGCGCGCGCTACGACAACGACATTCAAAACCGGGTCACGCAGCAGTTGGCAAAGAAAAGTGAATTTCACAACCTGCAGGCAAGTACCGAAGATGGCATTGTGACGCTTTCGGGTACCGTGGACCTGTACCAGCAGAAGCTGGATGCAGCCAAGAAGGTTCGCAAGCTGGATAGAGTCCAGGGCGTACGCAATGAGGTTGCGGTGCGCAGCAGCGCTCCTGACACGGAACTGGAAGCGAAACTCGATCGCAAGCTGCACTACGACCGTATCGGTTACGACAACGAGTTCAACTTTGTCGGCGCCTCGGTAAATAACGGCGTCGCCACTCTGAACGGCGAAACTCGTACTGACGTGGGTCGTGACTCAGCCTTGTCGCTGGTGAACAATATGCCGGGTGTTAAGGATGTGATCGACAACGTCAAAGTGTCTCCGGTGTCAGGTTTCGATGACCGGATCAGGATCAGCGCCCTGCGCGCCATTTACCGTGATCCGGTGCTGGGCCGCTACGCCAGCGATCCGGCCAAACCGATTCGTATCGTGGTGGACAACGGCAAGCTGAGCCTTTACGGCACAGTCGCCAGCGCCATGGACAAACAAATCGCCGGCATCAGGGCGAACCAGATATTCGGCGTATTCAAGGTCGAGAACAATCTGGAAGTAGTAAAGGGCTCGTAACGGTTGGCTGGAAACAGGAAAAAAGAGGCACGGCTCCGGCCGTGCCTTTTTTCTCTGCTGGAATCACCACCACCCACGCAGGGGCAGGTGTCCTCCCCTTCCCAGCCGGGCGAAGCCTGGCAGTTTTCGCTCGAACTCGAAGCCTCGGAAATAAAGCAGATCCCTCCACTGCGCTTCGCTCCGGTCGGGATGACAAGTCTTTTCCGGATATCCCTACAGCCGATTAATTAAGGCTGCCACATACCCCGCCCCAAACCCATTATCGATATTCACCACGCTCACATTCGAAGCGCAGGAATTCATCATTCCCAAAAGCGCCGCCAGACCCTTGAACGCCGCGCCGTAACCCACACTGGTAGGTACCGCGATCACCGGTACTCCCACCAAACCACCCACCACGCTTGGCAGTGCGCCCTCCATCCCTGCACAAACAATCACCACCCGCGCTCGCGTCAGCGACTCGCGATTTGCGATCAGGCGGTGAATCCCCGCGACACCAACGTCGTAAAGATGCTCAACGTCGTTGCCCATCATCTCAGCCGTGACTACGGCTTCCTCGGCGACTGGAATATCACTGGTGCCGGCTGAAACCACCGCGATGATTCCCTTGCCGTACGTCTTCTTGTCGCGCTGCAGAACGATAGCCCGCGCCAGCTCCCGATATTCGGCCTTCGGAACCTTCTTCCTGACCGCGGCCAACTGTTCTTCACTCGCCCGCGTCGCCAGGATGTTCCCCCCATGCTTCGCGAGCCTGGAGAAGATCGAAGCCATTTGGGCTGCTGTCTTTCCTTGCCCGAAAATGACTTCCGGCATTCCGTTGCGTAGCGCGCGATGGTGATCCACCTTGGCGAATCCAAGGTCCTCGAAGGGGAGATGCCGCAGACGCTCGACTCCCTCGTCGGGAGAAAGCTTGCCCTCGCGGACCTGCTCGAGAAGTTTGCGGATGGAATCGGCGTTCAAGAGGCACTCAGCCGTCAGCCTTCACCACTCAGCCAACGCGCGTCTAGATTAGCACTCAAGGGCTTTCACCACAGAGGACACAGAGGATCACAGAGGAATCTATCTAAAAACACCTTTGTGATCCTCTGCGTCCTCTGTGGTGAAGAGAAGGGAGCGCTACAACCGCGTAACCGAACCCGGCAGCTTCTTGGCATTGCAGCGCACTTTCGCGGCGATTTCACGAAACATTTCTTTCGCCAGGCCCGGCTCATCCAGGTGGACCAGAAACAACCGCCGGAGCATACTTCGCGAAACTCTTCCCTTGAGATAGGCCTCGTACAGCGCGTCACCAAGCATGTAGCCGAGCAACTGGGCGCTGGAGTCGATTTTCTTGCGGTCGGAATCCGATGCATCGCGCAACTCATGGGCGGCGCCATCGTCAGCCGTGGGCCGCGCGGGGTACAGCACGCGCGATCCGAAATAACCCAAAGCGCATTCCAAAGCCTGAATGTAGAAGCGATTGGAGTTGGTCGCGGTCTGATGGTTCTGACGCGCGGGCAATCCGCGGCAGGCATGATGCAGGAAGCGCGCGGCTTCCTCCGCCACATAGGTCATCTTGAATTCACGCACGTAGAAAACATTCACCTGCGGCAGATACACGCTGCCCCGCTCTTCCACGTGACGCACCATGGCTTCGGTCTCTTCCTCGGTTGCGGAGTGACGGGAAAGCAACTGGCGCAGGCGCGCGTCCGATGCGCGGCAATAAACTTCCGGCATCAGGTCCACAAGAAATTGCGGCTGGGTTCCGTTGTGCGATGAGTAGCGGTTGATGTCGAGGAATCGCACCAGGCTGTCGATCAGGTTGTAGACGGTGGGGGCAAGATCGGGACCTTCTTCGTCGGTGCGTCCCCAGCGGCTCAGGTGCAGGCGATAGTTCTCGTACTTTTCCAGCGGCGTGGAATTGAATACGCAGACCACGTCATCACTCACGCGAACCGCGTCCACGCGCTCGTGCCGCTCGCCCGCTGCGCGCCAGTAGAGCTCGTCTACATTTTGCAGAACGGTGAGAATGCGCTCCTCGGGCAATCGCTCGCGTAGCACGCGCGGAAGGTGACCGGGCGCAAGATGCGACTCGCCAAACAGCACCAGGATGACCGAGTTGGGATGACGCTGCCTGATCTCCGCCATCTTGTGCGCGGCGTGACGATCTCGCGCTCCGATCTTGCGCAGGTCCTCTCTCGGCGTGCAATCCAGCCCGTAGACTGCCTCGCCATGTTCCCGCGCCGTCACCAGCAAATCATAGAAAGGAGGCCAGTCGTATCCCCAGTCGGGATCGAAGCGAATACGCTGCCGGAATTCCTCTTCATCAATCTCGCGCCGCCACCATTCATCGAGGATGTGCTGGTCACGAGAGAAGATGGTTTCGACGCCAAGAGTCACCGGCCGATCCCCAGGCTGGGCACGCTCCTCCAGCAGGGTTGCGGCAAACCGCTGCGCCGACGGCAGGGCATGGTAGTCGCCAATGAGGACGCTGTCGGCGCCGGCAACCGTAGCGTTCAGCTGATCGTGATCGATGACCGACTCGTAGGAACGAAAGGCGCGGCTGAAGTCGCGCAGATATTTACGCCGGCCATTGGGATCGTTGACCCGGATCTCGCGCTCCACTCCAGCCAGAGCGTGCAACTGTGCCTCACTGCGCCGGAGCCGTAAGCTGGAGATGGGTGCCATAAAATCTGTCGTTGCTCAGAATCGGTCGTTGGTCCTTGGCCGTTAGTCGTTGGTCTTTGGCCCTTCAAATCGTTGGCGGCAATGGGCCAACGACTGTTAGCCAACGACTAACAACCAACGACCAACGGCTCCCTTCCTTGACTCTTCCGCGCCGCACTCCCTATGCTCAAGGCTCACTCGGAGCCTACTTGCCCAGCCTGCCGCAGCAGAACCTGACGATCGCCACCACCGGTGCCAGCGGGTCCATCTTCCTGCGACAGTTGTTGCTGGCAGTGGAACGCGACCAGCGCGTTCAAGCCGTCAACTTCATTGCCTCTGACAGCGCCCTGCGCGTCATGGCTGAGGAGCTTGGCCTGCGCGGCCGCAGCAACCTCGTCGGACAAATTCTCGGGCGCAAGTCATCGCGCAAAATCAGACAGCAGGCCAATGCCGATATCGGCGCCAACATTGCCAGCGGCTCTTATCCCGCCGACGCCATGATCGTGATCCCGTGCAGCATGGGAACGCTGGCCCGCATCGCCAACGGCATCGCCTCACAACTGATCGAGCGCGCAGCCGATGTCTGTCTCAAGGAGAAGCGTCCGCTGGTGCTATGCGTGCGCGAGACGCCGCTCAACAAGATCCACATCCGAAACATGTATCGCGCCGCCGACGCCGGCGCCACCATCTTTCCGCTCATCCCGGCCTACTACTTCCGCCCTGCCAGCTTGGATGCAATGGCGACCGAATTCGCTTTCCGCGTCCTGGCACACATCGGCCTGCCTCAACCCAACGCCTACCGCTGGAAAGGCTGAGATCGCAGTAGCTGTCCGCGGCATACAGCAGTCCAGTTACCCGGCGGTTACCTTAAGTGTAGGAAGGTGGGAGGCAGGCAGGTAGATTCCTGTGGGCCATGACCTGCGGGCAGATTTCGCGTCCGCAAAACGCAGAAGTGTTCCACGTGGTCCTCAACCGTAGACTACCGGTTTCGGATCGAGCCTTCGCTCTTATCCAATCAACCCTTCGTTCTTGAAGGGTGGGATTCGCTGATCGTCTCTCGCCTGGAAACTCTTGCTGACCCTGAAGCCGGACTCGTCCTCCATCGCTCTGAGGATCCCGGCCCCCGCATACTCATGGCGTGGAAAAATCACACGCTATACTTTCGCGGGAAAGGGTGGACAACCCGCTCCATGTTACGCTTTCGCGCATGAAGACTAAGCCGCCCCGAGATTCGTCGCGCGACCAACCTCTTATGGGTGAGCCTGGCAGTCGGCCTGGTCAAGACATCCCTACAGTGGCCATACCTCACAGCGCGATCCTCGATCGCCTTAACAGGCTTCATCCTTGTCTTCACCCCCACAATCGTAGGCTTTCTCATTCTGAAAATCGGTCAAGGCAGGAACTGGGCGCGAATTGTGTTTCTTGTGTTCAGCGCTCTGGGTTTCTTACCGTTTCTTTTTGTTCTGCGATCCGAATTTGCCCGCTCACCCGCTCTGGGCACGCTGAGTGTTTTTCAGGTTGGGTTGCAGCTGTTCGCGCTGTTATTAATCTTCACCAGTCCTGGGAAAGAATGGTTTCATGCTTGGGATGACTTAAAAGACTGATGAGGGCAGTTTGATGCGCCTCGATAACCATGTCGTGGAAAATCACATAGCATACTTTCTCGGAAAGGGTGCGCCCACCCATCCCCCTGCTTCAGTGCCACAGGCGATCCCGCACGAGCGGGACGCTCGCGCCCACATTGAACGTTTCTGTCCGCAGGGTTCGGGATTGTCCTAAAACCCCCGCCCAAGCGGAGCTTGGACGGGGCACACTCTGTGGATTGAAGATTTACGCGGCGCTGTGTAGTTCCTTGCGGGCGGCTTCGACGTCTTCGCCGCCTCGGCGCTCAAAAATCTCTCGCGCGGCTGAGGCCTGGTCCTCGATGTCGACTTCCGCGATCACGATCGATCGGCCACGCTTCAGTAATTCTCTATAGAAAGACACGTCGTCTCTAGGAACTCCCGTGTCAAGCGAATGTTCGGAGGCGTCGCCTGCTTTCGCTCCGGCGGCTGCGCCTCCCAGCCCTAGCAGGGCTGCGGCGCCGAGACCGATGGCGAAGATCGGGCCTACGCCGGGAACAAAGAGGCTGGCGACGGCGCTGCCCAGCGAAAGACCAGCGCCGGCTCCGACAGCTCCTCCGACCACCGCGCCCACGGCTTCGCCCATGCCGTCGCGTTCCGCGTCGGTGGTGGGGAGGTTCTCGACTTGTTCGGTGCCCGCGTCGCCGCTCAGGAAAATAATGGACTGAGGGGACAAGCCCCTGGCCAGCAATCCACGTACTGCCTGCTCCGCCGCCATGCGGGAGCTGAAAATTCCAGTGATGCTTTGCATACGTCCTCCTTGAACCTAATTGGTTGCAGCCGTGTAATTTGCGGAGAATGAGATGCCGGGAGGGCGCGGAGGTTTGCCGGTCGAGATCTAAGTACGGTCGGGATTTCACCGTACGCGACCGTCGTGGGGAGACGTATGGGCCCGAAGAAAGTTACTCGGACCGATGAAGATCAGTGCCTTGCTGGGTGTTAGGAGCCGGAGCAGTGATCACTCTGGCTCACATGGGCCGCTACTCGCTGATCCCTCAGTTCCTCGGAGTCATTATCGGATTGCATTTTCTTCCTCTGGCCAAACTATTGGCCGCACCCCGTTATTACATTATGGGGACGGCAATCGTGGTATGCGTGCTGGCTTCGCTTCTCGTTCCCGAAGGTGGCGTTCGCAATGTCATAGCATGCGCAGGAATTGGTCTCCCCACATGGGTCACGGCTGTAGTGATTTTGTCTCAGGATTGAGGCCATACTTTGGGACCCGTCCCCATGGCCGGTGAGAATTCATTACTCTTTAAACTCCCCACTCTCGTGCCGGTTGACGTGGCCGAGCGTTTCGTACTAATGTGCAATTACACCGGAAAGGAGGTGGTCGAATGATATGTTCTGAATGTAATAGTTGTGGGAATCAAAGACCAGGTGAGGTGGCTGAGACTTAGGGCGGTTGCTCTTTGTCGGGCTCCCAATGCGCATGCAGTGGGCGGGTTGGGGGTACAACATCCATCGCACGACTACCGGTGATGCAGGCTTGATCGGAAGGTTGTTGATTTAAACAACGATCGGAGCGCCCGGCGAGTAATCAAAGGGACCCCGGAGTTTGCCGAAGGGGCCACGTAGAGTGACCACCCCTTGGTCAATCCCAATCAGTCCACCGGGCGGCCCGCGCATTTTGCGATGCGCGGGCCGTTCTATTTTCTGCCGCACATCCATGGCCAGACCTCAGAAGGGGCGGAAAGCAGGTGCCGTCCACAGGTTAATTTTCCTGTAAGGCGGTCTGGATAACCGTAGTAGAATTCGCGGCATCAACGCTGCTAGCAGCTCTTGGCAGCGGAGGCGCCCTGACGCGCTTCTCGGCCACAATGTCCGTGGAGGTTACATGCCAGATCGAGCCCTAGGGAATTCCACCACCGCCAGTTCAACCTCAACCGTAAGACCACATGAGGGGCGCCACGTTTGGGTTGTGACCGCGTACGCGGTTTCAGGCCTGGCGTTGTTTGGTGTTCTGATCTATTACGTCTCGGCCTACCTCACGCAGTAGGTCCGCGCAAAGACCAGCTCAAATGCAGCGGTGGATGGGCACAGCTCCACTGATGTGCGGCGGTTCGCCCTGCGATCTCCTCCCTGAGTTTATTTCTGAATTTCTGGTTGTCCGACTTTGTGGCGGCTGCGGCTTCGTCCCTACACGACCGTGCTACAATCGCGCCTTGCCCGGTAATCAACGCCTGGCAAATCCCCACTTAGCTGAGAAGTATTGACTCCTGTGGCCCATGATCCCTCGAAGAGCGTTGTCACCTACGCCGATGCTGGCGTAGATATTGACCGCGCCAACCGCACCAAGAAGCGGATCAAGTATCTGGCTCACAAGACTTTTACCCGCAGCGTGCTGAGCGAAATTGGCGGCTTTGGCGGACTGTTCGCCGTGGACAAGGCGAAGTGGGTGGACCCAATTCTGGTGTCGAGCGTGGACGGCGTGGGCACCAAGCTCAGGATCGCCTTCGAGATGGACGTTCACCACACCATTGGTGCAGACCTGGTGAATCACTGCGTGAACGACATCGCCGTGCAAGGCGCCACGCCGCTGTTTTTTATGGATTACCTGGCCACGGGAAAACTCGAGCCCGAAATCGCGGAGAAAGTTGTCGAAGGCCTGGCGGAAGCTTGCAAGCACAACGGCTGCGCTCTGATTGGTGGCGAAACCGCCGAAATGCCGGGTTTCTATGCCGACGGCGAATACGATCTGGCGGGATTTATCGTGGGCGCAGTCGAGCGCGAGCGCATCATTAATGGCAAAACGGTCGAAGTCGGCGACGTCATCTTGGGGCTGGCTTCGAACGGCTTGCACACCAACGGCTATTCGCTCGCCCGCAAGCTGTTGTTTGAAGTCGGCAAATACACGCTCGACTCCTACGTGAACGAATTGAAGGGCAAAGTCGGCAACGAACTGCTGCGAACCCACAAGAGTTATTGGCCGGCCATCAAGCGGCTGGTGGATGGCGAGTGCGTCTCAGCCATGGCCCACATCACGGGTGGGGGGATCACGGAAAATCTGCCGCGGGTGCTGCCGCGCGGCGTCGCCGCTGTCATCGAGATGGGATCATGGCAGGTGCCGCCGATCTTCGAGCATCTTCAGCAATTGGGGAACGTTCCCCAGGAAGAGATGTTGCGGACTTTTAACATGGGGATTGGAATGCTGCTGGTGGTCCCGTCGAAGAAGTTCAAGAAGGCTCAGACGGTACTGGAGCGGGCGGGGGAAAAGGCTTTCACGGTCGGGCGGATCGTGAAGGGGGATCGGAAAGTTTTGTATACCTAAGAACAGTGTTCCCGACCTGTTCGACTATAGAGACGAGTCGGTTAGAGGTGCCCGGCGTTTTTCCACACGGTATACCCAGTTCTTTTCCTTACGGTCAAACTCTCCGAACGGGTGCGAAATGTTTCGGAATTTGGAGATTGTTGCTTTTTCATAAGCAATCTCTAAGACGCGTTCTCGCTTCCAGGTCAACATCTCTCTCATCATTCGTACGCCTGAGAAACAGCTCGATTGAGGTCTTTAGGTGCTGCCTCGCCTCAGGGAACAACAAAGGCGGAATAACCGAAGGAACACAGAGGACCACAATTGTCGCGGATCATCACCGCGTCCAAGCTGCCATCGGGCGAGCTAACGCATACAATCTCTTCGAGGTGCAAAGGGAGAATACGGTCCCCAGCAAGCGCAGGCAACCGCGGCAGACCAATAGCAACGAGGGCTCCAACCAGGAACGAATCCAAAACGCAGGTGAGGTAGCGACGTCGCGAAAAGGGTGACTGTCGTCATCATTTACTACCGCTTCAACAAATCCACCGGCTCCCTCACATCGTGCACCCGTAAATATTTCGCCAGAGCCGGGTACTTCTTGGCGACGGCCTCATACATCGCATAGGCCACGTTGCGGTAGGAGAAGTGTCCTGCTGGGCCGGTTCTTAACTCTGAGATGTACACCACCTCGGCAAAATCCATTTTGAATAGCGTGCGTTTGCGAAAGCCGAGGGGGATTGCGTACTGCGAGCTTTCCTGCGCCTCAGGGCTGCCTTGCGAGGCCAGTTGCTCGACTGCAGCTGCAGTCCGCTGCATTACTGCGTCGTAATTTTGCCGGACGCCTGCTGCCTGCAATTCTTCGGGAATGTCGTATCCGTGCCTTGTGGTGAACTCCTGTCCGATTTGAATGCAGCGGCGGTGGCGATGCATGTCGCGAAAGCCGCCAATGTCCATGAGGATATCGAAGCGGAATTGCTGTCCGGCGCAGAAAGGCCGAAGCATTTCGTCGTGGCGGCCGCGGTGGCGCAATCCCAGGTCGATGATCTCGCGGCGAATGACTTCGCCTGCGGCTTCGACAGCCAGACGAATCTGGCGATAGGGATAGTGGCTGTGCTCGTAAATGAGTGTCGCTGCTAGTTCGACCTCGAGTAGCTCTTCTTCGAGCAGATCGACAATCGGGGCCGGTTTGATTGGCAAGTCGCCCATCAATTCCGAGGCGATCTGCCTCATCGTGCGCCGGGTCTCGATTTCGTATCGGTTGGGATCGGCATATTTCACCAGGGTGGGGGCGACCCGGACTTCGCGCAGCAGCTCATGCTCGGCGCGAGCGCCAAGTTCAGGGGAGACGGCTCGAATCTGGGCGACCAGTTCCGTCAACGACTCCTGATTCACGTTGTACGCCGGAGAGGTTGCCGCCTGCTTCAGCAATTCTCCCAGATGACGAACTTCTTTATGAGTGTGCGCGAGCAGGTGCGAAACCTGATTTTCCAAAGTGCGCGCGTTAACGATTTCTCCCAATGATGTGTTGGCAGCCAACGGAAGCAGGTAGCGCGAGAAGTCGAAGGCGCGCGCCCGCAAGGTGCGGTCGTAGGCTTCCTGCTTCATCTCCGCCGGCTTGGGCGTGATGCCGGCCAGGTAGTGGAACATGCTTTCCGACAGCGATTCGTATTCGGTGAATAGAGAGTCCACAGTTCGCCGATAGAACTCTTTCGCTGATTCCTGGGCGGGCGACTCGCCCGCCACCACACGTGCATCGCCGAAGTCGGGGGTGTAGTAACCACTCTTTTTGAAATCCTGGTAGCGCGTGGAGCGTTCCTGCCCGTCCCAGCGCTGCTCGTCGGCGACTGCGATAGCCGCGAGAATCGACAGGCGTTCAATGGCCAGCGCGATGTGCGCCAGGTCGGCGATGGAGCGGTGGCCGTACTGGAAGTAGAAGGTGTTTAGAAATTTCTCGGCCTTCTGCTGGCTGATTTCCCGCAGCGACTCTTTCATGGAGAGCGCCGAGCGCGAGTACTTTGCCATGGCATACGCCTGGATTTCAGGCTCGGCGCCATACACAGCGTAGACGTCAACCGAAGGCGCGGCGGCGGGTTCAGAGCTTGGTGTTTCGGCGGGCTTGTCGACAACTTCAGACATGAGCATCGTTATCCTGAACAGCCTTGTCTCAGCCTTTGTACGGCGTGCTCTTTCTCGCCTGACCGAGGGCGAGACGCCCCCGGGACAGCCGGCAGGATGCCGGCGCTTCGGGGCGTTTTTGAATCTTACTGCAACTTTGAAGTTTCAATGCGGCGCGGCTAGAAAAAGATCGGCGATCTTCAGGGCCAGATTTGCTGGAACCTGGTCATCGCGATTGCAGAGGATGATGATGGTCAGCTTGTCGTCCACGAAGCGCTGAATGGTGGTGCGAAAGCCAACGGTTTCGCCGTAGTGCCACATTCGCGCGTGGCCTTTGTAGGAATTCAGGAACCAGCCGAAACCGTACGCGGCGGGCGTGCCGTCAGGTTCCTGGACACTGTGGCCGGAAACTTTTACAGGCGTAATGGCCGGCTTCATTTCGGCTTCGCTCAAGAGTGCGTGATTGGTGAGCGCCTGATCCCACTTCGCAAGGTCGGTGAGGGATGAATAGACGCCACCATCGCCCAATACGGCCGAAGTTGAACTCTGGTCCAGTTCCTGCCAGGCCGTCTGTGGCTTGGAACCGTTCTCGTGCGTATGACCGTACGCGCGGAGCGAGACGGAATTCTTTTCTTTTTCGTAGGCCACGGTTTCGGTCATTTTCAGGGGCGCAAAGATCCGGTCATGAAGGAAGTCGCCAAAGGGCTTGCCGGAAACTTTTTGGACGACCATGGCCAGGACGGCGTAGCCGGAATTGCTGTAGTCCCACTTTGTGCCGGGAGGAAAGTTTGTTGTTCTCTGCCTCTTCAGGATTGCCAGCACTCCGGCGTCTTTGATTTGTGGAATTCTCTCTGGAGGTGTGCCTGCGGCAGGCTTTTCCATCAGGTCTTCATAGTCCAGCAAGCCCGAGGTGTGATTCAAAAGATTTCGGATGGTGATCGCCTTCCCATAATCCGGAAAATCCGGGAAGACATCAGTCAAGCGGTCTTGGTAGCGCAACTTGCCGTCATGCACCAGCAGCATGATCGCCATGGCCGTGAATTGCTTGGTGCAGGAGGCGAGGCGAAAGTTGGTGTGAGCGTCGATCTTAGGGAACGAATGCAAGTCGGCCACGCCGTACCCACGCTCAAATTTGACCTGGCCGTTCTGGAGAACAAGCACCGCTGCACCGGGAGTGCGAGTGGAACTGATCCCTGCAAATATTCCGTCAATCTGCTCGGCTGGCGCCGTACTGGCGGGCACGCTCGCTTGCGGCATCGCGATGCAGCTTATCGCGGCGCACAATGACAAGAAAGCGAAGGACTGGGCGATCTGGATTAGGCGTTTCATATACCGTCGATCTACAGTTCATCTACAGTTCATCGAATTCCTGCCACCGCCAGCATGCGACCGGTAACGCCTTTTTCGGCGCGATAAGAGAACAATAAATCCGTCTGGCAGGATGTGCAGAGAGGCGAGGCGCCGATGTGCTTCGCAGCGACCCCAGCGGCCAGCAACTGGCCGCGATTGGCTTCCACCAGGTCGAGGAAGATTTTCTTGGGCAGAACACTGTGGCCGGGAGCGCGAGCGGTCAGGAAGAGCAGCGGATACTTCTCGCGGACCGGATCCGAGTCTTCGACTTCGTGAAACAATTTGCTTCCGTACTCGAACTGCGACTCGAATTGAGCCCTTACTTCGGGGCCGATGGTGTAACAGCAATTGTGAACTCCGGGACCGATCGCGGCCCTCAAGTCGCGGGGCAAAGTGCCGAAGTAACGGTGCATCTCGCCGACACCCTTCTCGACAATGCGTTTGACGGTCCCACGCCAGCCCGCGTGGAAGACGCCGACAGCGCGGCGTTTTGCGTCCACCAGGATAACGGGCAGGCAGTCGGCGGTCAGAATCCCCAGCAGCAGACCTGGCTGTTGCGTGATCAGGCCGTCGCCGGCAAGTGCTGATTTTGCGGATGTCGTTTTCGGAAGCGCAGAGACGCAATGAATAAGGTCGGAATGAATCTGGCGAAGCATGACCAGCGGCCAGGGGCGGCCTTTGCCGGTTGCGCCGAGCTGTTGCAGAAATTTCTCCCGATTTTTTTCAACTGCAGCCCGCGCATCCTGTTGGGTGAATCCAAGATTCAAGGTGCGGCCCCCGTAGACTTTGGAGAAACCGCCGGGACGGGTGCTGATGCCGTGAACGAGCCAGGGAATCGCCTTGAGGGAGTCAGCCTGCAGGATATTGAGTTGGGGTTTTCGGGGAGTCTTCAGGGGCACCAAAACATCTTAGCAACGTCGGTGACATCTGGGACACATGGTCGTCCAACAGATGAGGGATCGCCATACCGCGTATAATTCCGCGCTGCAGTCCTTGCTCGCTAGATCAGACCTATTTCAGGAGCCCCATACATGCGTGTTTTTATTGTGACGTTTGCATTGTTGTGCGCGATTGCCGTCGGCACCCACGCGCAGCAGACGAACTCGTCAAACGACGAACCTAAAGAAAAGAAGACAAAAGCCGAACCCACGACCAAGGCGGAGAAAGAGAAGAAGCCGAGCCAGACGGCTGAAAAACCGACTGAACCCTCTTCTGCGGAAGAACAGAAACCAGCCGCCCCCAAACCAGGGGCCGATAAAGACAAAGAGGAGTTCGACGTTTCCGAGGTCGCGCCCATCGTGACCCATCATCAGATGACGCTGGATGGCAAGCTGCTGAAATACACCGCCACTACGGGACGTCTTCCTCTCAAACGCGGAGACGGCAAGATCGAGGCTGAAATGTTTTTTGTGGCCTACACGCTTGATGGTCAGGACGTGGGCAAGCGCCCTCTGACGTTTGCGTTCAACGGCGGGCCGGGATCGGCCACCATCTGGCTCCACATGGGCGCGTTGGGGCCGAAACATGTCGTGATGCAACCCGACGGGTTCCTTCCGCCCGCGCCTTATCACATTGCGGACAATCCTTCGACGTTGCTGGACAAGAGTGACGTCGTGTTTGTGGATGCGATGTCAACCGGCTTCAGCCGCGCTGCCAACGCCGAGCTGTCCAAAAAATTCCTGGGCGTGAAGGGCGATATCGAGGCCTTCAGCGAATTTGTCCGGCTCTATCTGACGCGCAACGAACGCTGGAGCTCGCCGCTGTTCCTGTTCGGCGAAAGTTACGGAACAACGCGCGCAGCGGGCATTGCCGGGAACCTGAGCGATCAGGGAATATCTTTCAACGGCATTACTCTGCTCTCGACCGCGCTCAGCTTCCAGACCCTGGTGGACAACAAGAGCAACGATCAGCCTTACATTCTGTTGATTCCCACCTTCACCATGGTCGCCGGTTACCACAAGAAGTTGCCCTCTGATCTGGCGCAGGACATGGCCAGGGCGCGGCAGGAGTCGGTGCAGTGGGCGTCGACCGACTATGCCCAGGCTCTGGCGAAGGGCGACGCGCTTACCGCGGAGGAGCGGCAAAAAGTTATCGATCAGATGGCGCGCTACACCGGCTTGAGTAAAGAGGTGATCGATCAGGCCAACCTGCGAATCGACGTGCCCAAATTTACCCACTATCTTCTGCTCGACCAGAAATTGCGGGTGGGCCGCCTGGATGGGCGTTTCACCGGTGTCGATCCCGACGGTCTGCTCGACACTCCGTTTTACGATCCCAGTGAATCGGCGATTATGGGCCCGTACACGTCGGTATTTAACAACTACGTGCGCACCGAGCTGGGCTACAAGACCGACATGCCTTACCAGGTTTTTCCTTCGGACCAGAATTTCTTTGAGAATGCCTGGAACTGGGGATCGGGAATCGGCGGCTTTCCGGATACGGCGACCGCGCTGCGGCAGGCCATCGTAAAGAATCCCTATCTGAAAGTTCTGGTGATGGAGGGTCTCTATGATCTGGCCACTCCATTCTTCGCTGCCGACTACACCATCAATCACCTGAACCTGAATCCGCAGTACCGCAGGAATATTTCGTTCGCTACATACGATGCGGGACACATGGTCTACCTGCCTAGCGATGGGTTGAAGAAATTGAAAATCGATGAGGCCGGGTTCATGGATAAGTCGCTTAATTGATTTGTGGTGGGGGAGTGAGGCCGGTCGCGTTTGCGACCGGCTGTGCGGATTTCTTCAAAGCTTGGGGCAGGAAGTTACGCGGCGAGAGTTCTTGCAGGGGATAGGGGTCCTTCGGGTCCGTGTTGCGTTTCGCGTTTGCGAAACGCAGCGCTCCGCTCAGGATGACAGGGGGATGCGTTTGTGCCAGGCTGTCGCTTGCTCGTAGGCGTGAGCCAATTGCAGGACCCTGGCCTCTCCCCAGTGTGGTCCGATGATTTGCAGGCCGATGGGTAATCCTGTCGGCGTGAAGCCGCATGGAATTGAGATTGCCGGCAACCCCCAAATGTTGATTGGACGGGTGTTTCGAAGTAGAAGGAGTTCCCGGGGGCGCAGAATATCGGGATTCTGCTTCAGTTCTGCGATCGCTGGCGCCGGAATCGGGGTTGTGGGAGTCACCAGCAGATCCACGTCGGTAAAAACTGCCGCGATGTCGCGGCGCGCGCGTATCAGTTCCTGGCGGCCTTGCAGTAGTTTTTCCGGGCTCACGTTTTCTCCGGTACGAATCCGGCGGAGGGTTTCGGGCTGGTAAAGTTCGGAGCTGTGTGCCACGAACCCGGCGTGAAAGATGTAAGACTCGGCGCTCTGCAGGGTCCGGTCGGTCGTAATAGGAAGTTCCAGTTCACGAAGCTCCGCACCCAGAGTTGCCAGGCCCGCGAGAGCGTGAGTCATTGCGGACGCAACGCTGGCGTCGAGGTCGTCAAAGAAGAATTTTCTCAGCACGCCGATTCTCAGAGGCGTCGCGTTTTTGCCCAGTTGCGCGAGATAGTCTTCAACGGGAACGTACACACTCGCCGCGTCTTTACTTGCCGCATCATTCGCATCGAAGCCCGCAATCGTCTGAAAAATAACTGCGGCGTCCGCGACCGTCCGAGCGATTGGCCCCACGTGATCGAGGGACACGGACAGCGGGATAACGCCGCGGGCGCTGACTCGCCCGTAGGTTGGCTTCAGGCCGACGACTCCGCACAACGCGGCCGGTTCTCGAACCGAGCCGGCGGTGTCGGTGCCGAGTGCCCCGAAACCCAGTCCGGCAGCGACCGCCGTCGCTGAACCACCAGAAGACCCTCCGGTGATGTGTTCGGTGTTCCAGGCGTTTCTTACTTCGCCGAAGTAACTCACCATCGAGCTGCCGCCGTAGGCGAACTCGTGCAGGTTTTGCTTCCCCAGCAAGACTGCCCCGGCCTCTTTCAATCGGCGGACCACCTCAGCGTCTTCCGAAGGAATTCGATCCCTGAACATGGCGCTGGCTGCGGTCGTGCGAACGCCGGCGGTATCGATCAAATCTTTGAGAGCGAGAGGAACGCCGTGCAGTGGCCCGCGCCAATCGCCGCGGCGAATCTCTCCCTCAGCCGTGCGGGCCTGCGCCCGGGCGGATTCGGCGGTCACGGTGATAAACGCATTGAGCCGCGGGTTTTGTTTTTCGATACGCGCCAGGCAGTCTTCGGTAAGCTCGACGGGCGAGAGGGAACCCTGGCGAAATAAATCGCTGATTTGTTGGATGGATCGCTGCAAACGGTAGTCTCTCCCTCGGAAGCATTATCGTCTATGTGGGGGCGGACACTCGAAGCCTGGTAATTCAAAAGCTCAAAGTCAAAGGCGCCGGACAAAAGTGTCCGGCCCACACAACTCTTGGTACGGTTTACGGAGGGCCTATAATTAACCGGTTATTGACCATTCCTCTTGCGGCGGAGGTCTAAGATAGCGCCATGGCTCAGATGACAGCGACTCCCGTCAGCACCCAGGGTTTTTTTGTAGACGGCAAGTGGTGGGAGGAAGGCGACCCGGTCGAGATCCGCGCGCCCTTCGACGGCAGCGTGATCGGGTCGGTCTTTCAGGGCAGACGGGAACATGCTGAGGCAGCGATCGCCGCCGCAGTGAAGGCCTTCGGCACTACCCGCCGGCTGCCTGCTTTTGAGCGGCAACGCGTGTTGCGCCGCGTGTCGGAAAACATTACTGAGCGCAAACAGGAGTTCGCCCGAACCATGGCTCAGGAGTCGGGCAAGCCGATCAAGGCTGCGCGTACCGAAGTGGAACGCGCCATCTTCACTTTCAACGTAGCGGCGGAAGAAAGTACGCGGATCTACGGCGAGTATCTCCCGCTCGACTGGCAGGAATTCACCGCCGGACGGTGGGGGATTGTGCGGCGCTTCCCGCTGGGACCGATTGCGGGAATCACTCCGTTTAATTTTCCGCTGAACCTGGTGGCCCACAAAGTGGCTCCGGCGATTGCCGCCGGTTGTCCGCTGGTATTGAAGCCCGCCCCCCAAACGCCTTTCACTGCGATGCTTTTGGCGGAGGCGGTGCAACAGGCGGGTTGGCCGGACGGTGGCTTGAATGTGTTGCCACTCTCGAATGAAGATGCCGGGTTGTTGATCACCGACGAGCGCATCAAGCTCATTAGTTTCACGGGAAGCGCCGCAGTGGGTTGGCAGATCAAAAAGAATTGCGGCAAGAAAAAAGTGGTGCTGGAACTGGGTGGCAACGCCGGGGTGATCGTACACAGCGATGCTGACCTGGCTTACGCGGCCGACCGTTGCGTGGTGGGAGGGTTTTCTTATGCGGGCCAGACCTGCATCTCGGTACAGCGCATTCTGGTGGAGCGCTCGGCCTATAGCAAGTTCACAGACCTGCTGATTGAGGGTGTGAAAAAGCTGAAAACCGGCGACCCGCTCGACGATTCCACCGACCTGGGGCCATTGATCCGGGAAAGTGATGCCATTCGCGCCGGTGACTGGATCCAGGAAGCGGTTCATGCTGGCGCTCGCATCTTATGCGGCGGGCGGCGCCAGGGTCCGGTTCTCGAGCCAACGGTCTTGACCGGCACCCGCCCCGAGATGAAGGTAAACTGCCAGGAAATATTTGCTCCCGTAGTCACGGTCGAGCCCTACGACGATTTTGACCAGGCGCTCCGGCAGATCAATAATTCTCCTTACGGCCTGCAGGCTGGAATTTTTACTCGAGACGCCAAGTTGATCTTCAACGCCTACGAAGAACTCGAAGTGGGTGGGCTGATCGCAGGCGACGTGCCCGCGTTCAGGATCGATCACATGCCATATGGCGGGGTCAAGGATTCGGGGCTAGGGCGCGAGGGTCTGCGCTATGCCATTGAGGAAATGACCGAACCCAAATTGCTGGTGATGAACCTAAAGTAGAAACCCGGCCCTCGGCTCTTTGGGCAAAAAAGCAGAGATATTTTCACTGAGCTGAAATTATTCAAATTTTTGCATAAATGGCAACGATGAGCGTTTAATGTCCCCTGCTATAATCAAAAGTTTTCCAGCCGAGTGCGACAGCGGTCAGTGATCGCTTTAAGTGAAACGCTGCACAAACCGGGCGCCGAATATTTGGCTCCCGCTGCACGGGACGCTCTCTTTCGATGCAGATTTTTCACCGCAGCACGAACACACTCTCGCGGGCGACCATCTATGGCGCGGTGTTTGTGGTGGCCGCGTTATTCTGGGCTGCGGCGGAAATTCAGAGATCGTCCTATGTAACCTATGCCGGCGTGCGCCGCCCGCAGCCTGTTCCTTTCAGTCACCAGCATCACGTGGCCGGCCTGGGAGTCGATTGTCGCTACTGTCACACATCGGTAGAAACCTCCAGCTTCGCTGGCATTCCGCCCACCAAGACCTGCATGAACTGCCATGCGCAGATCTGGACCAATGCGGCGCTGCTGGAGCCGGTTCGCGAGAGCTACAAGAGCGGCAAATCGCTGGTGTGGACGCGGGTGAATGATCTTCCCGACTTCGCTTATTTCAATCACAGCATTCATATCAACAAGGGCGTAGGTTGTAATACCTGTCACGGCCCGGTGGATCAGATGCCGTTGATGTACAACTACGCTTCACTGCAGATGGAGTGGTGCCTGGACTGCCATCGCGCTCCGGAAAAATACCTGCGGCCACGCGATCAGGTGTTCAATATGCGCTACGAGCAACCATCGGGAAGCAAGCCGGTGGTGGTAGATGGGCAGGCATATACGGATCAGTTGGCGCTGGGGACCGATTTGGTGAAGAAATACAAATTGCGTACGGTGACCGACATTACCAGCTGTTCGACGTGCCACCGGTAGTTTGGGTTGTGGGTGGAGCAGTGGAATCGGAAGTTGTGTGGAGTGGTGGTTAGAGCAATGGTTAGATTAGAGCCGTGGGTGGAGCAGCGCTTCAGCGCTGCATTTGAGGGTTCTTTTGTGTGGCGGCTTCAGCCGCAGGCCTGAAGGCCCGCTCCACCCTTTGACCTGGGCTGACTAAGCTGGCTGGGGTAGTTGTAGAAATCTGACTGGCTATGAACACGGAAGAAAATAGCGATCCGCGGCGCGAGGATGTTTGCCCTGCCAAGAAGGGCAAGCTTGATCTGGATGCTGCCCGCGAAAAACTAGCCGGGACCAACGGCCTGGAATACTGGCGCAGCCTCGAAGAACTGGCGGGCAGCCCCGATTTCCAGGAGATGCTGCACCGCGAATTTCCCAAGGGCGCATCGGAGTGGCTCGATTCGGTCTCGCGACGCGGATTTCTTAAGCTGATGGGCGCGTCGCTGGCCATGGCGGGCATGACCGCCTGCACCAAACAGCCGCTGGAGCCGATTGTTCCTTACGTAAAGCAGCCCGAGGAAATCATCCCAGGGCGGCCGCTATTCTTTGCCACCGCGTTTACGCTGGGCGGATACGCCAGCCCGATTCTGGTCGAGAGTCATCTTTATCGTCCGACAAAGATTGAAGGAAATGACCGGCATCCGGCCAGCCTCGGCGGGACCGATATCTTCTCCCAGGCATCGATCCTCGGAATGTACGACCCCGATCGCTCAGAGACTCTCACCTATCTTGGCGATGTCAGAACCTGGGGCGATCTGGTAAATGCCATGCGCGCGCCGTTGAGCGTGCAGAAGGGACTTCAGGGTGCGGGCATTCGCATCCTGACTCCGGCGGTTTCCTCGCCGACGCTGGCGGACCAGTTGCGCTCCATGCTCAAGGCGTACCCCGCGGCCAAGTGGCACGTTTACGAACCGGTAAATCGGGACAATGTTCTTGAAGGCGCGAAGCTGGCTTTCGGGCAGCCGGTGGAGGCGCGCTACGACTTCTCCAAGGCAGACGTAATCCTTTCGCTCGATGCCGATTTCCTCTACGCAGGATTCCCAGGCTTCGCTCGCTATGCCCGCGACTTCGCCAAACGCCGCAATCCTGATGCGGGTGAGATGAGCCGCCTGTATGTGGTCGAGAGCACTCCGAGTTCGACAGGAGCGAAAGCAGATCACCGGCTGCCTTTGCGGGCTGCTGAGATTGGGTCGTTCGCCCTAACCCTGGCTCACGAGGTCGGGGCCGCTGCCGGTGGTGATGCGCCAGGTGGGGAGCACAGAAAAATTCTCTCAGCCATTTTGAAGGAGTTGAAAAGCCATCGCGGTTCGAGCGTGGTGATCGCGGGAGATCATCAGCCGCCTGCCGTCCACGCCCTGGCCCACGCCATCAATCAGGCCCTCGGCAATATCGGCAAGACGGTCTTCTATACCGATCCGGTCGATGCCAACCCGGTAGATCAAACTGCGTCGCTGAAGGATCTGGTTGGAGACATGCGCGGCGGCAAAGTGGACATCCTCATCATCCTCGGCGGAAATCCTGCCTATGATGCCCCCGCCGACCTCGGTTTCGCGGATGCACTGCAAAGTCCGAGCGTTCCGTTCCGCGTCCACCTCGGTCTTTACCAGAACGAGACTGCCGAGCTTTGCCAGTGGCATGTGAACGAGGCGCACTATCTCGAAGCATGGAGCGATGCTCGCGCTTATGACGGCACGGTGAGCATTGTGCAACCGCTGATTGCGCCGTTGTACGCCGGCAAGAGCGCGCATGAGTTGGTGGCTATGCTCTCCGGGCAGCAGCAGATGAGCGGACACGACATCGTGCAGAATTACTGGAAGACGCAGCACCCGGGCGAGGACTTCGACACCTTCTGGCGGAAGTCGCTGCACGATGGCTGGATTGAGGGCACGGCGTTCCTGCCGAAGCAGGTATCCACTAGTTTCAACTCGAAATTTTCTCCGACGCCTCCGCCGGGAGAACGGGACATCGGGACCTTGATTCCTTTGGCGGATAGCAAGGCCATCGAAATCAATTTCCGCCGCGACCCGTCAATCTACGACGGTCAATTCTCCAACAACGGCTGGCTGCAGGAATTGCCCAAGCCGATGAACAAGCTCACCTGGGACAACCCGGTTCTGATGGGCCCCGCCATGGCCGACCGGATGGGAATCAAGACCGAAGACCTGGTCGAACTTGAACTAAACGGCAAGAAAGTGACCGCGCCCGTCTGGGTGCAGGTCGGCCATCCTGACAATTCGGTCACCGTCTTTTTAGGCTATGGACGCCGCCGCGCCGGACGCGTAGGCACGGCCGCCGGCTCCGACATGTACCAGCTCCGCTTCAGCGCCACGCCGTGGTTCACCTCCGGAGTGGCAATCCGCAAGACCGGAGGCACTTACAAGCTTGCTTCCACGCAGGGCTACCAGACCATGGATACGCCTACGGGCACGCGGCCCCTGGTCCGCACTGCGAGTCTGGAGGAGTACCGCAAGGAGCCGGAATTTGCGAGAGAAGAAGAGCCGCCCAGGGAGCTGACGTTGTACAAGCCCTACCCCTATGCCAGCGAACCTTATTCGTGGGGCATGACCGTCGACATGAATGCCTGCGTGGGCTGCAATAACTGTATCGTTGCCTGCCAGTCGGAAAACAATATTCCGGTCGTGGGCAAGGAGCAGACGGTTCTCGGACGGCACATGCACTGGCTCCGCATTGACTCCTACTTTCAAGGCGACCGCGACAATCCCAAGGCTTACTTCCAGCCGGTGCCGTGCCAGCAATGCGAAAACGCTCCCTGCGAGGTGGTCTGTCCGGTGGGCGCGACGGTTCACAGCAGCGAGGGCCTGAATGACATGGTCTACAACCGCTGCGTGGGGACGCGTTATTGCTCCGACAACTGTCCCTACAAAGTGCGTCGCTTCAATTTCCTGCTGTTCCAGGATTGGGAGACGCCGCAGCTCAAGATGATGCGCAATCCCGATGTGAGCGTGCGTAGCCGTGGTGTGATGGAAAAATGCACCTACTGTGTGCAGCGCATCAATCAGCACCGGATCGATTCCGAACGCGAAGACCGCAAGATTCAGGATGGCGAGTTGCAGACGGCGTGCCAGCAGTCGTGTCCTGCAGATGCCATCGTTTTCGGCAATATCAACGATCCCAACAGTCGAGTTTCCAAGCTGAAGGCGCAGTCGCGGAATTACAGTCTTCTTGGCGACCTTAATACGCGTCCCCGGACCACGTATTTGGCCGACATTCGCAACCCGAACCCGGAGTTGGAAGCGGAGCACAGCTAGACCATGGCAGACCTCGAAAACCCGCGCGCTCCAGTCATCGAACCCGGGCACACTTTCGGCTCGGTAACGGACAAGATCAGCGCGATCGTGCTGACCCGGCCCACGTCCAACGCGTGGTTCGTTGGGTTTGGCCTCATGTTCCTGCTGACCATGATGCTGTTGTTCGCCATCTCCTATCTGTTCGTCAAAGGCGTCGGCATCTGGGGCGTGACCATTCCCATCGGTTGGGGATTCGCCATCGTCAACTTCGTATGGTGGATTGGAATCGGGCACGCCGGCACGCTGATTTCCGCCATTCTGCTTTTGCTGCGTCAATCGTGGCGCAATTCGATCAACCGCTTTGCCGAGGCGATGACGTTATTCGCCGTGGCCAGCGCAGGCATTTTCCCGCTGATTCACGTCGGGCGTCCCTGGCTTGCCTACTGGCTCTTTCCGTATCCGAACACCATGCGAGTGTGGCCGCAGTTTCGCAGCCCGCTGGTGTGGGACGTTTTCGCGGTTTCCACGTACGCCACCATCTCGGCTCTGTTCTGGTTCATTGGATTGATCCCCGATCTCGCAACCCTGCGCGACCGCTCCGAGGAGCGCTGGAAGAAGATCATCTACGGCATGCTCGCATTGGGATGGCGCGGGTCAGCGCGGCATTGGCATCGCTACGAAACTGCGTACCTGCTATTGGCCGGACTGGCCACGCCGCTGGTGCTCTCGGTACACACCGTGGTCAGCTTTGATTTTGCCGTGGGCATCGTCCCTGGCTGGCACACCACCATCTTCCCGCCTTACTTCGTCGCGGGTGCGATCTATTCGGGTTTTGCCATGGTGCTGATGCTCGCCATCCCCATCCGCAAGTTTTACAACCTTGAGGATTTCATCACGGAACGCCACTTGCAGAACTCTGCCAAGGTGATGCTGGCTACCGGATTGATCGTCGCCTATGGCTACGTCGTGGAAGCGTTCATGGGGTGGTATGGCGGAAACCGCTATGACGCCTTTCTGTTGTGGAACCGCCTGCACGGTCCGTACTCGTTTTTCTATTACATGCTGATCGTCTGCAACATCGTGATTCCGCAGGTCCTGTGGATTCCCAGGCTCCGCAGCAGCCCGGTGTGGCTGTTCCTGGTTTCAGGCGTGGTGCTGGTGGGCATGTGGCTGGAGCGGTTCATCATTGTGGTAGTCAGCCTGCACCGCGACTTCCTGACTTCTTCCTGGGGCATGTACTACCCCACTCGCTGGGACTGGATGACGTATGTAGGAACCATCGGCCTGTTCCTTTCGGCCATGTTCCTGTTCGTGCGCATCCTGCCCATGATTTCGATTTTTGAAATGCGGACCCTGCTGCCCGAGGCGGAGGTCAGGGAATGAAGCGCGCCAAGGTCTACGGAATCATGGCCGAATTTGACTCCGTCAACTCCTTGATGGACGCGGCCACCCGCACGCGGGAAGCAGGCTACAAGAAGATCGACGCCTATAGTCCGTTCCCGGTAGAAGGCCTGGCGGAGGCGATCGGCTTTCATCACGACGAGGTTCCGCTGGTAGTCCTGATCGGTGGTCTGATCGGTGGCCTGACCGGCTACCTCATGCAGTATTGGATTTCGGTAGTCAGCTATCCGGTGAATGTGGGCGGCAAACCGTATCACTCATGGCCGTCATTCATCATCGTGACTTTTGAAATGACGATTCTTTTTGCGGGCATCTCGGCAGTGTTCGGCATGCTGGCGCTGAATGGCCTGCCCATGCCTTACCATCCGGTATTCAATGCACCGCGCTTCGCTTTCGCTACCAAGGACAGATTTTTCCTGATCGTGTTCTCTTCCGATCCGAAGTACAACCCAACAGAGGTACGGGATTTTCTTCAGGGGCTGGGACCGCGTTCCATCTCGGAGGTGCCGGATTAAGAGGCATCCCAGGATCGAGAGTGTGGACGCGAGCGTCCCTGCTCGTGCCGGGAGTCACCACGGACCACGTGGGGACAGCCGCCCGCGGCAGTCCGGTCGAGCGAATGCTCTACAGGTGGGGTGCGAACCTTCTCGGTGTGAATTTTTTAGGACGGCCAACAACATAGTGGAGCCTCGCTCCGCTGGACAGCCGGGGGCGGCTGTCCCTGCGCGGTCTGTGACGGTCCCGGCACGAGCGAGGGCGCTCGCGCCCACATTTGTGCTTTTGCTGGCCGCCACGCTGGTGCTTGGCGGCTGCCGGCAGGATATGCACGATCAGCCCCGGTTCAAGCCTTTCGCCGAGAGCGACTTTTACGCAGACCTGCGCTCGGCGCGGCCTCCTGTCGAGGGAGCGGTGGCTCGCGGTCAGTTGCACGAAGACAGTTATCTCTACACCGGAAAGATTGGCGACAGTCCCGGAGATTACATGCCCTTCCCGGTTACCGAAGAACTGCTGTGGCGAGGACAGCAGCGCTACAACATTTATTGCGCTCCCTGCCATTCGCGGGTGGGTGACGGCAATGGCGTGATTCCTTCGCGTGGATTCCCGCGCAAACCGCCGTCCTATCACACCGATCGTTTGCGCAAGGCGCCTTTGGGATATTTGTTTGACACCATTACCAGCGGGTTTGGTGCCATGTCCGACTACGCGTCGCAGATTCCAGTTCGCGACCGCTGGGCGATTGTGGCTTATATTCGCGCTTTGCAATTGAGCCAGAGCGCCGCCGCGGCGGACGTGCCGGCAGGCCAGAAGGTTCCTTCCGAGCCATTGCAGTTTCAGGAACTCGGTTCGGGCGCAACGCTGCCGGTTACGGAATCCAGGCCTGCGCGGGAGGAGTCCAAATGAGCTCCGCTCCCGCACACAATCTCGATTTGATGGCGCCTCCGATAGTCAAGACCATCCAGCAGCGCTCGTTGCTGGTCGGCCTGGGTTGCGGAGTCATTGTGGCCATCGGCGCCTGGCGCCAGCCGGAACAGTTCTTCCGCGCTTATCTGATGGCGTTCATGGCATGGCTGGGAGTGACTTTGGGATCGATGGCGATTCTTATGCTGCGGCATTTGACCAAAGGCGCGTGGGGTATGGTGATTCGCCGCATCCTGGGTGCAGCCATGCGCTGTTCACCGCTGATGGCGCTGCTTTTCGTGCCGCTCTTGTTCGGGCTTCCCAGGCTCTATCCCTGGGCGCGTCCCCTTGATGCTATCGCGGATGTTCATCTGCGGGAGCACTTGCAGGAGATCACCAAGACTTACCTCTCGGTGAACGGGTTCATCATCCGCGCGGTCATTTATTTTGCCATCTGGAACCTGCTGTCTTTCCTTCTGACCAAGTGGTCGGCGGAGCAGGATCGCCCGCCGATGCGCGACCACAGCAGTCGCTTCAAGGCGCTGAGCGGGCCGGGGCTCATCTTGTACGGACTCACCATCACCTTTGCCGCGATCGATTGGGTGATGTCCATCGACCCAAGCTGGATTTCCACCATCTTCGGACTGTCGTTCCTGATCGGTCAGGTGCTTTCCGCGCTGTGCTTTGCCGTGGTGGTTGAACGGATTCTCTTCCGTTACAAGCCGATGTCGGAGTTGCTGAAGCCGGAGCAGGTGCACGATCACGGGAAATTCATGCTGGCCTTCATCATGGTGTGGGCCTACTTCTCATTCGCACAGTGGCTCATTATCTGGGCCGGCAATTTGCCTGAAGAAATTACCTGGTACATGCGGCGACTGAACGGCGGCTGGGGATACATTGGCCTCGTGCTGGTGCTGTTCCACTTCGCGGTGCCATTTGTGATGTTGATTTCGCGCTCGTTCAAGCGTGACATCACTCGCCTGGTTTGGCTGGCGGCATGGCTGTTAGTGATGCGTTACGTAGATCTGTTCTGGATCATCGAACCTAATTTTTCCGCGACTTTCAATCTGACGTGGCTGGACCTGGTAGTCCCGGTAGCGATGGGCGGCCTGTGGCTGGCCTATTTCTTCCGCAATTTGAATTCAATGCCTTTGGTTCCGGCCTACGACGTGTTCGCCGTCGAGGTTCTGGAACCCGCACACGAACATAAAGTGTGAGTCTGACGCATGAGTGACGACACCCACATCGACGGGCACAACGAGGAAATGGATTTCGAGCGCGAAGATCTTACGCCGAAACCCATCCTGTTGTTTCTGCTGGCGCTGATCGTCGGCTGCGTGCTGGTCGCTCTGGTGTTAAGAGGGATGTACGGCTATCTGGAAAGCTATGACAACCATCACCAGCCGGTTCAAAGCCCGCTGGTGCCGCAATCGACGGCGGACACGCGATACATTTCGCCGAACGATATTGCGAAATTTCCCGAGCCGCGCCTGGAAAGCAACGAGCGAAGCGAAATCAACGACTTTCGTATTCGCGAAGAAGAGACTTTGAATCGCTATGGATGGGTGGATCAACCCGGCGGCGCGGTGCGGATTCCCATCGAGCGTGCCATGCGACTGGTGGCGCAGAGAGGCCTTCCCACGCGGCCGCAGACCGGGACAGCGCCGACATCAGTTGTGAATACTGCAACCGAGGCGGCGCGGAAGGCAGATATAAGCGGTAAGCCGGCGAAGCGGAAGTAATTTAAGAAGATGGGAAGGGCACGACTTTCAGTCGTGCCGGACAGGCAGCTGGTAGGCGGATTCAGCCGCGTTGGATTTAGGGTGGGGCAGCGCTTCAGCGCTGCACAAAATAGGTTGCACACGAGCGGCTTCAGCCGCTGCGGTACCTCGGGGGCTGAAGCCCTCAGGCGGGCGGGTTTTATTGCAGGCCTGAAGGGCTGCTCCACCCGGGTTGCAATTGCGGCCAGTTTTGATTCTGGCCGGATGTGGTGGACTGAATTGCGCACTGAATTGCAATTAAACTGACCGTCAATTGCACTGAACCGCGATTTATGGATTCAGCCTGTTGGGGCTTTCAAGGGAAAAGCAGTGCGGAACAGAACTAACAATCCGAAACGAATTCTGGCGATCGGCTTCGCGGTGATTGCCATGACCATGTCGTGCTTTGGACAAGGCATGACTCAGGGCATCATGTCGCCGCCGGCGAACATGCGTCCGCCGGGATTGCAGAACGTTGGCATCGAGCAGCATCTCGACGAACAGATTCCACCGCACCTCACCTTCCGTGATGAAACCGGAAAGCCCGTCCGCCTGGGAGATTACTTCGGCAAGAAGCCGGCCATCCTCAATCTGGTTTATTACCAGTGCCCGATGCTCTGTGGGGAAGTTTTAAGCGGCCTGGAGAGCGCATTGCGCGTGTTGAAATTCGATGTTGGAAAAGAGTTCAACGTCCTGACCGTGAGTTTTGATCCGCGCGAAACGCCGGACATGGCGACGAAGAAGAAAGCTGAGTTTCTGAAACGTTATGGACGTCCCGGCGCCGCCGAGGGCTGGCACTTCCTGACTGGGCCGCAGGAGTCGATCGACGCGCTGACCAAGGCCGCCGGCTTTCAGTATCAATACGATCCCAAGACCGGGCAGTTCGCGCACTCCACCGCGATCATGGTGCTGACGCCCGAGGGAAAAATTGCGCAGTACTACTACGGGGTTGAATACGCTCCCAAAGACTTGCGGCTTGGGCTGATTCAAGCTTCCGAAAATAAGATCGGCAACCTGGCAGACCAGGTGCTGCTGTACTGCTATCACTACGATCCGGCAACGGGGAAATACGGAGCGATTATCGCCCGGGTGCTGCAACTGTCGGCGCTGGCGACCGTCCTGGGGTTGGGAACGCTCATGATCGTGTTGATCCGTTTTAGTTCGGGACACAACCAGCAGGCGGTACGCTGACGACTGGACGACTGAAGCCTGACGACTGAAGCCTGACGACTGAATTTTATCTATGTTCGACACTTTTCCACTTTGGCCCGCACGAGCCTCGACCACAGCCGGGAGCGTAGACGCGCTCTTTGTCTTTCTGGTGATTTTGTCGGGGATGGTAAGCGTCGCCATCTTCACCGCGATCATGGTGTTCGCGGTTCGCTACCGGCGTCGCCGTGGGGTGGTCGCCGAACAGATTGAAGGCTCGACCGCCCTTGAGATCACCTGGTCGGTTATTCCACTGGGCATTTTCATCGTGATCTTCCTGTGGGGCGCGGTGATTTACTTCAGGGAGCGGACTCCGCCGCGGGGAGCGACCGAGGTTTATGTTGTCGCCAAGCAGTGGATGTGGAAATTGCAACACGAAGAAGGGCAGCGCGAAATCAATGAACTACACGTGCCCGTGGGACGCGATGTGAAGATGATTTTGACCTCACAGGACGTGATTCACAGCTTTTACGTTCCGGCATTTCGCATCAAGCAGGACGTCCTGCCCGGACGCTACACTACCGCCTGGTTTCACCCCACCAAGGCGGGAACGTATCACCTGTTCTGCGCCGAATACTGCGGCAGTCAGCACTCGGGCATGATCGGGCAGGTCGTGGTTCTCGAGCCGGCGCAATATCAGGCCTGGCTGAGCGGAGGCGGCGCGGCCGGTTCGATGGCCTCAAACGGCCAGAACCTTTTTCTGCAATTGGGATGCGCCACATGTCACCGCTCAGATACGCAGGGCCGTGGCCCGAATCTCGCCGGGCTGTTCGGTAAGCCAGTGCAGTTGGAAGACGGGCGTGTGGTCACCGCCGATGAAAATTATGTCCGTGAGTCGATTTTGACGCCAGGGGCGAAAATCGTTAGCGGATTCAAACCCATCATGCCGGTATTTCAGGGACTGGTGAGTGAAGAGCAACTGAACGCGCTGGTGGCGTACGTAAAGTCACTGAACCAGAACCCAGCGGGAGCGGCAGGCGGTCCAACGGTTGCACCGTCGGGCGACAAGCCGCAGGAACAAAAGGTGCAATAGCAATGGCCACCGCAGCAATCACAGCGGAACGCGAGAATTATCTCAACCAGGAATACGGCATCAAGTCCTGGCTGCTGACTGTTGATCACAAGCGCATCGCGCTGCTCTACCTGCTGTCCATTACTTTTTTCTTTTTCATCGGTGGATTTTTCGCGTTGCTCATCCGGCTGGAACTGCTCACTCCGGCTGGCGATCTGGTTCAGGCCGACACCTATAACAAGCTTTTCACCATGCACGGCCAGGTCATGGTGTTCTTCTTTCTCATTCCCTCCATCCCGGCGGTACTGGGCAATTTCCTGGTGCCATTGATGATTGGAGCGAAAGACCTGGCTTTTCCGCGCATCAATCTGTTGAGCTGGTATCTCTACATCATCGCCGGCGTCCTGATGTTGCATTGCATGCTCACCGGCGGGGTGGATACGGGCTGGACCTTCTACACCCCTTTCTCAACCGCCTTCAGCAATACCAAGGTGATCGAAGCCGGGCTGGCGATTTTCATTTCCGGATTCTCATCGATTCTGACCGGCTTGAATTTTGTCGTCACCATTCACCGTATGCGGGCTCCGGGAATGACCTGGAATCGTCTGCCTTTGTTCATCTGGGCACACTACGCGACCAGCGTCATTCAGTTGCTGGGAACTCCGGTGATCGCGGTGACGCTGGTTCTGGTGGTGCTGGAGCGCGCACTCCATCTTGGTATCTTCGATCCTGCGCGCGGCGGTGACCCGCTTCTGTTTCAGCACTTGTTCTGGTTCTATTCCCATCCCGCGGTCTACATCATGATTTTGCCTTCGATGGGTGTGGTGACGGAAATTGTGCCGTGTTTCTCGCGCAAACGGATCTTCGGCTACCACTTCGTCGCCATGTCGAGCATCGGAATCGCGGTGCTTGGCTTCCTGGTGTGGGCGCACCACATGTTCGTAGCCGGGATCTCGCTTTACGCGGCGCTGATTTTTTCAGCCCTGAGCTACCTGGTTGCCGTTCCTTCCGCCATCAAGGTCTTCAACTGGACCGCGACCATGTACAAGGGCTCGATCACATTCTCCACGCCCATGCTGTACGCCTTCGGTTTTATCGGTTTGTTCACCATGGGGGGTCTCACCGGGCTATTCCTGGCGGCGTTAGGAATTGACGTGCACGTCACCGACACCTACTTCGTCATCGCTCACTTCCACTACATCATGGTGGGCGGGGCGGTGATGGGCTATCTGGGCGGCATGCATTTCTGGTGGCCAAAAATTTCCGGACGCATGTATCCCGAATCGTTAGGCCGTTTTTCCGCACTGATCGTGTTCCTGGGATTCAACCTGACGTTTTTCCCGCAGTTCATCCTTGGCTACCTTGGGATGCCGCGCCGCTACTGGCAGTATCCTCCCGAGTTCCAGGTGCTGAATGTGCTTTCGACCGCCGGGTCGACCATCCTTGCGGTGGGCTACGTGTTGCCAATGGTTTATTTCCTGTGGTCCATGCGTTACGGAAAAGTAGCGCCCGCCAACCCCTGGGGCGCGTCCGGGTTGGAATGGAAGACCAGCTCGCCGCCTCCGACGTTTAACTTTGACGAGCCACCGGTAGTTGACTGGGAGGCTTACGATTACGAAAACATTCCTGCACCCGGGGAGGCGCGCGTTGCCGGATAGCCCGATCGCCGTCGAACATCACAATCCGGAATTGAAGCACCACTTCGCCGACATGGAGCAGCAGCGCGATGCTTCATCGCTGGGGATGTGGCTGTTTCTCGCAACCGAGATCATGTTCTTCGGCGGCATGTTTTGCGCCTATCTCATCTACCGCCTCTGGTATTTCCCGGAGTTCGCCGCCGCCAGTAACTCGCTCGACATCACACTGGGTACGGTTAACACCGCTGTCCTCATCTGCAGCAGCTTGACCGTCGTGCTGGCAGTCCGCGCGGCCCAGATTGGAAAGCGGCAAGCGCAGGTGATTTACCTGGCGCTGACACTCGTGCTGGGTTTGGCTTTCCTTGGGATCAAGGCTGTCGAATGGACCAGCAAATTTAAAGAGCATCACATTCCAGGCGCGTCATTCCATTTTGAAGGGGAGATTCCAGGCCACCCTGGGCAGCCGGTGGATCAGCAGCACGCGCAAATCTTCTTCTCCCTGTACTTCGCCATGACCGGCATGCACGCGCTGCACATGATCATCGGCATAGGGATATTCACCTGGCTGCTTTATTACGCCTGGAAGGGCCGGTTCACGCCGGAATATCACACGCCGCTGGAAAATTCGGGTTTATATTGGCACTTCGTGGACATTGTCTGGATATACCTGTTCCCACTGCTGTATTTGATCGACCGTAAGAAGTGAACGCCAGGTGCTGCCATGTCTGAACACGTTGTTTCTCTGAAAACCAATGTTGCGGTGTGGGTGGCCTTGCTGGTCTTGACCGGCGTGACTACCGGCATCGCCTTCGTCGATCTGGGACCACTGAACACTATCGTGGCATTGGTGATTGCCACCTGCAAAGCCTTGCTGGTAGTGCTCATCTTCATGCACGTGAAATATGCCAGCGATAAACTGGTCAAGGTCGTGGTCATTTCCGCAGTGTTCTTCCTGTTGTTGCTGCTGGGCCTCAGCCTGGCGGACTATTCGACCCGGCTGCTCTAGAAATGAGGGGGGTCGGCCAGGAACTCACCCGCGAACCACAAAGGGCGCGAAGGTACACGAAGGAAGCCCGGAAAAGTCGTGATACTTCGTGCCCTCTGTGGTTCACCGGTTTCAGGCGGCGCACTTGCGATATACTCCGCCGTCAGCACAAAATAGGTGACGCGAGGCGAAGACTATGGCGTTCTGCAATGCTTGTGGCGCAACCCTGGACGGTGGAGCAAAATTTTGCACCAAGTGTGGCGCTACCCAGCCCGGAAGCAAGGTATCGTCAGCAACACCCTCATCTGCTCCGGCTGCGGCTCCATTGACCACGGCCCCCAAGAACAATAGCGCTCTGAAGATCATCCTGATTGTGGTGGCTGTCATTGTCGGTATCGGGATCATCGGAATAGCCACTGCATCCTTTATCGCCTACCGTTTCGCCCACCGTATCGCCAGCGAAAGCCGGGTTCACAATCGCGACGGCAATGTGCGTGTGGAAACGCCTTTTGGCACGGTGCAAAGCACCACCGACCCGGAGGAGGCCTCGCGCGATCTCGGCATCGAGTCGTATCCCGGAGCGACCGTAGTCAAGGGGACTACCTCCAAGATGAACCTGGGGAACATGCATACCGCTGCGGCAGATTTCGAGACCAGCGATTCGCCCAGTACCGTCGCCGACTTCTATAAGCAAAAGGTGCCGGGAGCGAATGTAATCTCATCCCAAAGCGACCACTACGCCATCATTTCAACCGACAAGAAGAACATGCTGACCATCAACATTGAGCCAAAGGATGGCAAGACCAGAATTCATATCGCCAAAGTTTCTGGAAAAATGGTCAACGACAACGATTCCGACAACTAACCCGGAGAATGTCTTTTAACCTCGTAGAAATCGCGAGCGCCGCCAGGAATTCCGCTGTGGATGCGGTCGCCCTGGAGGGCGCTCTGCGCGCCCACCTCCGCGGCGAAGTCCGCTTCGATTCCGGCAGCCGCGCTCTCTACGCCACTGACGGCTCCAACTATCGCCAGGTTCCCATCGGAGTAGTTCTGCCTCGCGACGTCGATGATGTCATCGCGACGATCTCTTTGGCCCGGGAGTATGGCGCCCCCATCCTCTGTCGTGGTAGTGGGACCTCGCTGGCCGGGCAGTGCTGCAACGTTGCTGTTGTCCTCGACTTTACCAAGTACATGAATCAGATCCTGGAGATCGATCCGGAGCGGCGCATTGCCCGGGTCCAGCCAGGCGTGGTGCTCGACAATCTCCGCAACGCGGCCGAGAAACATCACCTCACCTTCGGGCCCGATCCCGCGAGCCATGATCGTTGCACCTTGGGCGGCATGATCGGCAACAACTCCTGCGGGGTGCATTCGGTGATGGCCGGCAAGACCGACGAAAATATCGAAGCCCTCGATGTTCTGACCTATGACGGCTTGCGTATGTCTGTGGGCCGGACGAGCGATACGGAGCTGGAACAGATTATTCGCGAGGGAGGCCGGCGAGGCGAGATCTACGCTGGTCTCAAGGGTCTAAGACACCAGTATTCCAGCCTCGTCCGCCAGAAGTATCCCAACATCCCCCGGCGCGTTTCGGGATACAACCTCAACTATCTACTGCCTGAAAATGGTTTCGATGTAGCCCGCGCACTTGTCGGCGCTGAGGGCACCTGCGTTACCGTGTTGCAGGCCACCTGTCGCCTGGTGCAAAGCCCGCCGTCACGAGTCCTGCTCCTGATCGCGTATCCAGACATCTACCAGTGTGCCGACCACGTGCCCGATGTTCTTGCGCACAAGCCAATCGGCCTGGAGGGAGTTGACGACCTGCTGGTCGAATACACCCGGCGCCGGGGGATCAATTCCGAAGGGCTGGCGCTCCTGCCTGAAGGCGGGGGATGGCTGCTGGCAGAATTCGGCGCGGCCACCATTGCAGAAGCCGAGGCCCAGGCATCCGGCCTCATGGAGCAGCTCGGCAAAAGCCCAAACCCTCCCCAGATGCGGCTTTTCACCGACCAGAAACAAATCAGGCGAGTGTGGGAAGTGCGCGAATCCAGCCTGGGAGTAATTTCCTACGTTCCCGGCGAGGACCTCACCTGGGAAGGCTGGGAAGACTCGGCGGTGGCGCCAGAAAAGCTGGGTCAGTATCTGCGCGAGCTGCGCAAACTGATGAGCAGCTTCGACTATCGAGGCACTCTTTACGGTCACTTCGGCGATGGCTGCGTGCACAATCGTACGAACTTCGATCTGGAATCGAAGGACGGCATAGCCAAGTTCCGCAGATTCATGGAAGCGGCCGCCGATCTCGTAGTCAGCTACGGCGGATCAATCTCCGGCGAGCATGGCGATGGGCAAGCTCGGGCTGAACTGCTGCCCAGAATGTTTGGTGGGGAATTGCTTCAGGCCTTCCGCGAATTCAAAGCCATCTGGGACCCAGCCTGGAAGATGAATCCGGGCAAGGTCATTGAGCCCTATCGGATGGATGAGAATCTGCGCCTGGGCGCTGAATACAATCCCTGGCAGCCGGAGACTCATTTCAAGTTTCCCAAAGACCAGGGCAGCCTGGCCCGCGCCACTCTGCGCTGCGTAGGTGTAGGGAAATGCCGCCACGATGAAGGCGGTGTAATGTGTCCGAGCTTTCGCGTGACCCGCGACGAAGAGCACTCCACTCGCGGCCGCGCCCACCTGCTGTGGGAGATGGCGCAGGGTGACGTGATCCGGGACGGCTGGCGCGACGAGACCGTGAAAGAGTCGCTGGATCTTTGTCTCTCCTGCAAAGGCTGCAAGAGCGATTGTCCCGTGAGCGTTGACTTGGCCACTTACAAGGCCGAGTTCCTTTCTCACTACCATGAAGGCCGGCTGCGCCCGCGCAGCCACTACGCCTTCGCCAATATCGACATCTGGGCCCGGCTGGCTTCGAATGTCCCGGGCCTGGTGAATCTGACCACCCAACTGCCTTTCCTGCGCGATATCGCCAAGATGGCAGCCGGCATGCCGCAGCAAAGAAGCGTTCCGGCCTTTGCCCCGCAGACATTCCGGGCGTGGTTCCAGCGGAGACAGCCTGGAAATCCCGAGGGGGCGTTAGTTACGCTCTGGCCTGACACTTTCAATAACTACTTTCTGCCGGACACGGCCAAAGCCGCTGTCGAGGTTCTCGAGGCCGCCGGGTTTCGCGTGGGCATTCCTGACGCCATTCTCTGTTGTGGGCGGCCGCTCTACGACTTTGGCATGCTGGATCGCGCCAGGCGGCTGTTGCTGAAGACTTTGGATACGCTTGCCCTTGAGATCGAAGCGGAAATTCCCATCGTGGTGCTGGAACCGAGCTGTGCCGCGGTTTTTCGCGACGAGCTGATCAACCTGTTTCCCGGCGATGAGCGTGCTCACAAGCTGTCTCGACATACGTTTCTTCTCAGCGAATTTCTGGAGAAGAAAGCAGCGGATTTCGAGCTTCCGAATCTGCCCGCCAGGGCTCTCATTCATGGCCATTGCCACCATAAATCTGTCATGAAAATGACCGATGAGGAATCGGTACTGACCAGGATGGGCGTCGACTTGGAATGCGCCAGCGCCGGGTTGCTGCGGTATGGCTGGATCGTTCGGCTTCGACGAGGACAAGTACGATGTTTCGATGGCGGTCGGAGAACTGGAACTGCTTCCGGCAGTCCGCAAGGCTCCGGCCGACAGCCTGATCATTGCCGATGGCTTCAGTTGCCGGGAGCAGATCGCGCAATGCACGGACCGTCAGGCGCTTCACCTGGCGGAGGTCATCGCCATGGCCCTGCGCGAGCCCTCCAGTGCGAGCGAAAGCTATCCAGAGCGTCTACAGGTTGAACGCAGGCAGGCTGAGCTGGAGCGGTCAATGAAGCGGGCCGGGTTAGGCGTGGCAGGGCTGGCGGCCGGTGCGGCATTGCTCTGGTGGCTCACCAGCAGAAAATAGGCGAATCAAAATGGCGCGAGCGTCCCCCTCGTGCAGGCGTGGCAAGACCAGTTCCAGCCCCCCTTGTTTTCAAGACGGACGCACGAGCGGGACGCCGGCGCCTGCACTTAAACCAGTGTAATCAGTAACTTGCGTATTTACCTTCCCGCCTCTCCCCAATCCGGTCCGATTCTGGGACAATAGACGTATCGGCGGCCGGGGCCATCCAACCTACCTTTATCCCGGCCGGTTTGCAGGCATTTATGGCGTTAGACTCAGAAAGCACCCTTACCCTCTCCCAAAGCGACCGCCAGACCGGGGCGGCCGTCGAGCCTGCGCTTCACGGTTCGGTGCTGGTCCTGATCCAGTTTGACGTTTGTGAAGAGATTCGTCTGGACCAGCTCCGCAAGATTTTTGGCGCCCGCACCATGGAGCAGCCCAGCTTCAAGCACTCAGCTCCTTCCTACGTTCGCTATCAGCGGCCGCCGGTGGTGGAGCCCATTGAGCCTTTGATTTTGGAAAGCGGCGAACGTCTGGAAGGCCAGATCAAGTACTACGACTACGGCGTATTGAGCGTGGTCCTGGAGCTGCCCTTTTCGGGGGATTGGGACACTTTGGTCCGCCTCGGCAGCCGTTGGGTTTGGGACGTGGACTTCGAAAAGCACGCGACGCGCATCGTGCGCGAGAAATTGGAACGTGCAGCGCCAGCGCTGGTAAAGCGCTATCCGGAGTGGCTGAGTGAGGACTACTTTATCTTTCACGTCAGGGAGATTGCCGGTGCACCCTCCGCCAGTGAGTTGTGCGCTTCGGAGGGCGGGCGCATTGCGCAAATCGTCCGCGGAGAGATCGCTCAGCTTTCCGAGGGTGAACGCAACGAAATCCTGCAATCACGGGCCTCGTACTATCCCAACGACCTGGCGGTGATCGGCTGGAACGCCGCGTTCCTTTATGACAGTGAAGCCGGCGCCGAGACTGCCATTCAGCTACTCGAGTACGCCAACTCGCAGTTGCTGGAATTCCGTCACTATGATGAACTTTTGACCCGTGAACTGGGGACGGTCTACGCCGCCCTCGATAAAGGCACTGGTATGTGGGCCCGCTGGCGTTTGGCGCGCGCGGCCAGTGAGCTGCACACCGTGCTCCTGGACGTAAATGAACTGACCGAGCGCGCCGACAACGCCATCAAGTTCCTGAGCGACATGTTTTCCGCCCGCTTGTACAAACTGGCAGCCGCCAAGGTTGGCGTGCCCGACTACAAAGATCTGGTTACGCAGAAGCTGCAGACCGCCGAAGACCTTTACCGCTTCATGGTCGACCAGTTCAACCAGAGCCGCGCCTTCGTTCTCGAACTGATGGTGGTGATCATCCTGATCATCGAATTAGCTTTCCTGTTCGGCGGCAAGCGATAACTTCTGATGTGGGCGCGGGCGTCCCGCTCGTGCAACCCGTAAACCACGAAGGGACCCAAAGTCACACAACGGGATTCCAATTTCCGGCTTCCTTCGTGTAACTTCGTGTCCTTCGTGGTTTAAGGTTTAAGTCGGTAGTCTTGAATGCAAATCAAGGGAGATTCATGCGAGGACTCAAGAACAAGCGTGTCCTGATCACCGGAGGCGCCAGCGGAATCGGCGCGGCGACCGCGGCCCGCTTCCTGGAAGAAGGCTCGTCGGTGGTTGTACTGGACCGTGACGCGAAAGGCCGCAAACAGATTGAAGCCAAACTGCTGAGCCTGGCGGGCACGGTGGACGCCGATGTCTCCAACCTGAAGCAAGTGGAAGCGGCTTTCACCGAAGCTGTGAGGTTGATGGGCGGCGTGGATGTCATGATCAACAACGCCGGCATCAGCATTCGCCACAATTTTCTCGAAATCACGCCAGATGAATGGGACAAGATCATCGCCGTCAATCTGACCGGCGTTTTCTACATGGCGCAAACCGCCGCGAAGCACATGTGGCAGCAAGGCAGCGGCGTGATTCTGCAAACCGCATCCACCAACGGACTGGTCGGCCAGCCTTACTATGCCGACTACAATGCCACCAAGGCCGGAGTGATCGAGCTGACCAAGTCCATGGCGCTGGAACTTGCGCCCAAAATCCGCGTGTGTGCGGTGGCGCCGGGATATGTGCTCACGCCCATGCAGCGCGCCGAGTACAGCGATGAAATGCTGGAAGAAGTAAACCGCAAAATCCCGCTGCGCCGGCATGCCCAGCCGGAGGAGATCGCGGCTCTGTTCGCATTCCTGGCATCGGATGACGCCGCGTATATGACCGGCCACGTCTACACCATCGACGGCGCCGAAACGGCAGGAGGATTGGCCAGCCGGTAAATGTTGCTATTTCTCCAATCCTTTCATTCCGATCGGAGCTCCGGTCGGGATGACAGGGGGTTGCAGGCTGAGTAAATTAGAACCATGGTTTTCGTCCTCGACAATTACGATTCGTTCACCTACAACCTGGTGCAATATCTGGGCGAGCTAGGCGCTGAAGTCGAGGTGCGTCGCAACGATCAGATCACGCCGGCCCAGGTTGAGGCGATGCGTCCGCAACGGATCGTTCTCTCGCCCGGACCCTGCACTCCGCAGGAAGCCGGGATAACCATTCCTCTGATCCGGTACTTCGCCGGAAAGGTTCCAATGCTTGGGGTTTGCCTGGGACATCAGGCGATCGGTGCGGCCTTCGGAGGCAAAGTGGTGCGCGCGCCGCATCTGATGCATGGAAAAACCAGCGCGGTGCAGCACGATGGCAAGACGGTCTTCGCTGGTCTTAACTCTCCCATGACGGCGACGCGTTACCACTCGCTGATCGTCGAAGAAAAGAACCTGCCCGCAGATCTGGAAGTGAGCGCATTTACCATCGAGCGGGACGGATCGAGAACAATCATGGGACTGCGGCACAGAAATTTCCGATTGAAGGAGTACAGTTTCATCCGGAGAGCGTGCTGACGGGGAAGAAGGTAAAAAGCTGGTCAGAAAATTTCTTGATGCAGTAGTCAGTTCTCAGTCGCTTCTGCAGTTGTTCAGCCGGTTGCCAACGCCCTGCGCCGCCTCACTGCCCGTAACACCGCCTGTGCTTTGTTCATGGACTCCTCAAATTCACTTTCCGGATCGGAATCCGCCACGATGCCCGCTCCGGCTTGCAGGTAAGCTTTCTTGCCCTGCATCACCATGGTGCGGATGGCGATGCATGAATCAAGGTTACCGTCGAAATCGGCATACAGCACTGCGCCTCCATAGACGCCCCGCCGCGTCGGCTCCAGTTCTTCGATGATCTGCATGGCACGAACTTTCGGGGCGCCGCTCAGCGTGCCCGCGGGAAAGCAGGCTGCGAAGGCATCGAGCGCATCGAGATCACCGCGCAGCCTGCCTTCGAGCGCCGACACGATGTGCATCACGTGCGAGTAGCGCTCCACGTACATCAGGTCTTTCACTTTTACCGAACCGTATTCGCTGACACGTCCCAGATCGTTGCGTCCCAGGTCGACGAGCATGACGTGCTCGGCGCGTTCTTTTTCGTCGTGCAGCATCTGCTGTTCCAGGCGCTGGTCGTCAGCCTCGTCGCGGCCGCGTGGATGTGTTCCGGCGATCGGACGGTATTCCAGCTTGCGTCCGGTAACCCGCACCAGCATCTCCGGCGAAGAGCCGAGAACGTGGGTGTCTCCCATGCGCAGAAAATACAGATAGGGCGAGGGATTCACCGCTCGCAGCGCCCGGTAAATATCGAACGGGGCGACGCCGGGAACAAAGTCCAGGCGCTGCGAGAGCACGACCTGAAAAATGTCTCCGGCGGCGATGTATTCCTTGGCGCGTTCGACTGCATCAACGAATCGCTTTCGCGTGGTCCCGGCGTGGATTTTCAGCTTGGCGGCACGCCTGGTTGAATTTTTGTGCCAGTGTGCCGGCCGCAGTCCCGCAGCCAGTTTCTTTTCTAGGATCGCAATATCGGCGGCGGCGCGATCGTAGGCCCGGCGCGGACTTTCGCGCGACACATCGGCGTTGGCGATGATGTGAATCTGGTGACGCAAATGATCGAAAGCTAACAGGCGGTCGAAAAACATCAGGACGCAGTCGGGGAGGGAAAGGTCATCTTTCGTATGCCTGCCGATATTTTCCAACTGCCGCACTGCATCGTATGAAAAGTATCCCACCGCACCTGCCGTGAACGGAGGCAATCCGGGGACGATTGCGGGGCGATGCTGGCGCAGCAGTTCCTTTATCACTTGAATCGCGCCGCCCCGGCGATTTTCTTTCTGCTTGCCGCGCTGCACCACAACGTTTCCGCCTTCGGCGCGAACCTGCATGTAGGGGCGCGCTCCCAGAAAGGTGTAGCGGCCGATTTGCTCGCCACGCTCCACCGACTCGAGAAGGAAGGCGTCCGGTTCCTTGTCCGCAATCGCGAGGAAGGCGGAGACCGGAGTCAGCAAGTCAGCCGTAACCGACTTTACAACCGGCACCAGCGTGGCCTCTCCGGCCAGGCGGCAAAATTCCCTGTAGTCAGGACGCAGCATGAGTCCAGTTATTATAGAGAATGAAGTCTTGCGACGTAGCGCCGGCATCCCGCCGGCCCGATTGCGGGCCGAGGCCCGCGGGTCTCGAAGGTGCTCCAGTCTCAGACGACTTATTCGAAACAGCAGACGCAGCCTTGTTGGAAGGAAACTTTCAGCGGACGTTCCGTCCGCAACCGGGCCGGCGGGACGCCGGCGCTACCGTGTAAAATCTAATTCAGAAGTTCCTCATGCCTGCTATCCGCCGTCCACCCGGCCCTCCGCCCCGCTTTCTCATCGGTCGCTTCCCCTTGCTTGGCCCTGATCCCCTCAGCGTCTTTACGCGCTGGACGCGGGATTTCGGCGATATGTTTTACTACCGCGCCGGCTGGATTCATGTGTATTTTCTCAATCATCCAGACCTGATCGAATCGGTGCTGATCTCGCAAGCGCAGAATTTTGCCAAGGACAAAGTGATCCAGAACAGCCGCTGGTTTCTGGGGCTGGGTCTTCTGACGAGCGAGGGCAGCGAATGGCGCCGGCAAAGGCGGCTCTGCCAGCCGGCTTTTCACCGCCAGCGGCTCGCATCCTACGGGCAAACCATGGGCGCATACGCCGAAGAAATGCTGGCGGCGTGGTCCGATGGCGAGGTGCGCGACATTCATCAGGAGATGATGCAGCTGACCATGCGCATCGTCGCCAAGGTTCTTTTCAGCGTGGAAGTGACCGAGGACGCTCAAAAGGTGGCCGCATCCCTCAATTTGCTGATGCGGCACACGTCAGGGTTTCGGATGATCATGCCTCCGCCGTTGCGTCACCTGCCTCTGCCTGAGCTGGTTCGGGTGAAGCGTGCAGTGCGCGAGTTGGATGAAATCGTCAATCGCATCATTCATCAGCGTCGAGCCGGCGGAGACAACGGCGATCTGCTCTCCATGCTCATCGCTGCCCGCGACGAGGACGGCAGCGCCATGACCGACCGCCAATTGCGCGATGAAATCATGACCTTCCTTCTCGCCGGACACGAGACGACGGCCGTCTCTTTATCATGGACCTGGTATCTGCTGAGCCAGCATCCTGAGGCCGGGCAGAAACTCCGCCAGGAATTAAGCGATGTGCTGGGAGGGCGCACGCCTCAACTCGAGGATCTGGCCCGCCTGCCATACACCGACAAAGTTGTGAAGGAGTCTATGCGCCTGTATCCGCCTGCCTGGAGCCTTGCCCGGAGCGTTGCGAAAGAGACAGACATTGGCGGCTATCGACTTCCCGTGGGCGCAAATGTGGTGATGAGCCCCTGGATCATGCACCGCGATCCGCGCTTCTTCGATCGTCCCGAGCAATTCGATCCGGACCGCTGGACCGAACTGTCAACCCAGCAACTCCCGCGTTTCGCCTACTTCCCCTTTGGCGGTGGCCCACGGCTGTGCATCGGAGCATCATTCGCCATGATGGAAGCGAACCTGCTTCTGGCGACGATTGCGCAGCGAGTTGAACTGCGACTGGTTCCCGGCCATCCGGTCACCCCTCAGCCCGGCATCACTCTCCGCCCGCGCCACGGTATGCGGATGTTGATCGGGAAAGTATGAATCGCTGGCAGGTCCAGAGCAACGGCGGCAGAGTAACCAGCGAATGAATTGACGGATGGTTCCTGCCGTTGGAAGATGACAAGTCAGGCAAAATCTGGTCAGCCGGGGGCGTATGCGTATCAAGTTCTGGGGCGTGCGTGGGTCGACGCCGACTCCCCAGTCCGACAATCTGCGCTATGGAGGCAATACCTCCTGTGTCGAAGTCCGCCTGGGTGACGATCTTTACATTTTCGACTGCGGCACCGGGTTTCGCTCACTGGGCCAGCACCTGCAGCGCGAGTCCCATGGCAAAGCCATTCATGCCCACATTCTGGTTTCGCATTTTCACTGGGATCACATTCAAGGCATACCTTTCTTCGGTCCACTCTACGACAACCCGGAAAATTCGTTCTCCTTTCACTCGTCCAGCCGCACTCGCACCCTTAAACGGGTGCTGGAGGAGCAGATGGCTGCTCCGTACTTCCCGGTGGACATGAGTGAAATGAAGGCGCAGCGCGGGTTTTACAATTTGGAAGAAGGCCGAGTGCAGATGGACGGTGTAACCGTCGAAGCCAGGTGGCTCAACCATCCACAGGGTTGCATTGGTTTTCGCCTGGAAACCAAAGACGGAGTGCTGGTGTACGCCACCGATAATGAGCCCGGCGATCCCACGTTCGATAAAAACGTGCGTAGACTCGCGGCCGGAGCCGATGTACTCATTTACGACGCGCAGTATCTGCCGGAAGAATACGAGGCCCGCAAGCGAGGCTGGGGTCACAGTCACTGGCGCGAGGCCATCAATGTAGTGATGGAAAGTGGCGCCAAAGAACTGATCCTCTTCCACCATGATCCCGACCACGACGATGCCTGTATAGACAAAGTGGTGAAGCAGGCGCGCGACCACTATCCGAAGGTACAGGCAGCGGCCGAGGGAATGGAGTTAACGCTGTAAACCGCCGCTTTGCGTACGCTATGTCACCCGGAGCGAAGCAACCGCGCAGTCGAAGGGCCCCTATAAGCGAAATCGGTGATGCCTTGGAGGTTGTTGGCAGCGTTCGAAACAAGGCTGCGGCACAAATGAATGCACTGCAACCGGTAGAGGCCCTTCGACTTCGCAAGCTCGTTCGCGAGCGAACGAGCCTGTTCCGCTCAGGGTGACAGGGGCATTTTTGCGTACCCGGGGTAAACATTTCGCCAGAGTAAACATTTCGCCGAGGTAAACATTTCTTAGATATCCGAACCCAACAAGAGTCAGGCATCCAATTAGCGACCTGGTAACTTGCCTCCCCACCCCGGCGCTGCATATACTTTAAGCCGTTTGCCCGCCCACTCCGGGGGAGTCAGCCCGGCGCCGGCCAGCATCTTACCGTCTGACCGACGAATCGGAGACCGCCATGGCTATGAAGACCATTTCCCTCGAACAGGAGATCAATCCATGGGAGGCGCAAGCCGCCCGTTTTGACTTTGCCGCCCAAAAGTTGAACCTGGACGAGGGTTTAATGAAAGTCCTGCGGTATCCCACACGGGAGATCATCCTGCACATTCCAGTGATGATGGACAACGGCCATTTAGAGGTCTTTACCGGATTTCGGGTTCAGCATTCGATCGCCCGCGGCCCAGCCAAAGGCGGCCTCCGGTACTCGCCCGACGTAACCCTCGACGAAGTCCGCGCCCTGGCCAGTTGGATGACCTGGAAGTGCGCCGTGGTCAATATCCCCTTCGGCGGCGCCAAAGGCGGAGTGATTTGCGATCCCCACAAGATGTCCCAGGGCGAACTGGAACGAATGACGCGCCGCTATACCGCTGAACTGGTCGAGTTCATCGGCCCAGAAAAAGACGTTCCCGCTCCTGACATGAACACCAATGAACAGACCATGGCCTGGATGATGGATACCTATTCCATGCACATGCGTCAGACCGTGACAGCCGTGGTCACAGGCAAGCCGATCAATATCGGGGGCTCCCGCGGCCGCCGCGAAGCTACCGGGCGCGGCATCATGATTGTGTGCGATGAAGCGGTCAAGAAACTGGGGCTTAGTCCAGAGTCCACCCGGGTAATCGTGCAGGGTTTTGGCAACGTCGGTTCGAACGCGGCCAGGCTGATGGCAGAAGCGGGATATAAGGTAATCGGTATTGTCGAAGTCGATGGCGGTTTGCGCAACAAGAACGGGATCGACGTCGATGCGCTGTGGGAGTTTCGCCAGCGCAATGGCACCATTCACGGCTTCAAAGGCGCAGAGGCTGAAGATCCGGCCGAACTGCTGGTCAGCGACTGCGAAATCCTAATTCCTGCCGCCACCGAGAACCAGATCACCAGCCGCAACGCCGACCGCGTAAAGTGCAAGATACTCGCCGAGGGCGCCAACGGGCCCACCACGGCTACCGCCGATGACATTCTGGCCGACAAACATGTCTTCGTAATTCCCGACATCCTGTGCAACGCCGGTGGAGTTACGACTTCCTATTTCGAGTGGGTGCAGGATCGCCAGGGATATTTCTGGAAAGAGTCAGTCGTCAACGAGCAGCTTGAGCACATAATGAAAACTGCTTTCGAGGATGTGGTGCGGTTCTCCGAGACGCATGGCGTCAACAACCGGATCGCCGCCTACATGCTGGCCATCGATCGCGTCGCTTATACGGTCCGCCAGCGTGGAATTTACGCCTGATCGTAGGTCCGGGCGGGGCGGACACTCCTGTCCGCCGCCTTTGAAGCTGAAGGTTACTGGCAGCGTTTTGTCTTCCCGGATTGTTGGCAACCACAGCCCCCATAGAGTCAAGATCAAAAGCGGCGGACAGGAGTGTCCGCCCCACACAGCCAGGGGAAATCCCCGGTTGACCCCTACCCGTCGAAATGTCATTATGGTCGCCCCGCAGACGGGCCGGGAAGTGCCCCAGACGCCCTGAGGCGCGCTTCCAACTGCCACGGCCAGTCCGGCACTACAAGAGGAAATCATGAACAGACTGCAAAACAGAATAAGCACTTGGATGATGGTCTTCTGCGTGTTGTTTGTCATGTCCGGGATCAGCGCCATGGCTAAGCCCCAGGCGGCGAGTACCACGGACGACCAAAGCTCTACAACAACAACAACCACTAAGAAGAAAAAGAAGAAAGCAAAAGCAGATACCGCCGCGTCCGCCGATCAGGCCGCCGCTGCCGATAGCTCGGCTACAACCGCCAAGAAGTCGAAGAAAACCAAAAAAGCAGACACCGCTGATACCGCAACGGCCAGCGACACCAGTGCGAAGAAATCCAGCAAGAAGAGCAAGAAGACCGCTTCTACCGATGCCGCAGCTGCCACATCCGATAGTTCGACAGCAGCCAGCGATACCGGATCGAAGAAGAGCCGTAAGAAAAGCAAGAAAGCCGATACGGCAGCAGCGGCAACTCCCGCAACTTCCGCTCCCGCCACGTCGGTGACTACTGCCTCTCCTGACACGTCCGCTGCTCCGGCGAAGCGCACTCGCAAGAGCAGGAAGTCAGCCGCAGATTCCAGCGCTGCCCCGGCAGCGGCGGCGGCCTCGGCACCTGCTCCCGCTCCAGCCACCAGCACAAAGTCGGCGCCTGCGGCCAGTCCAATGGCTGCGTCGAACTCGATGGCGCCAGCTAAAGCGGCTCCGAAGACGAGCAGCAAGGCTGCAGCTACACCGGCAGCCAGCGATCCCCAGATTGCCTCTGCAAAATCGAGTGGGATGGTCTGGGTCAACACCGATAGCGGCGTCTACCACAAGGGTGGTCGCTGGTACGGTAAGACCAAGACTGGAAAATTCATGAGTGAAGCCGATGCCAAAGCGGCCGGCTTCAAAGCTTCGGAGAAAGACTAAGGAGAATCTATGAAACGGAACCTCATTACCAGAATACTGCTCTCACTCTTCGCCCTGACCCTGCTTACCGGTATGGCTGCGGCACAGGCTACCGGAGCCAAGCCAGCGAAGAAGGCCAAGACGGATTCCGCCATGGCTGCCCCAGCGGACGCCGACTTGCTCGACATCAACTCGGCCACCAAGGAACAACTGGATGCTCTTCCTGGGATCGGGGAAAAGTACTCGCAGAAGATCATTGATGGCCGTCCGTATACGAAAAAGACCGACTTGACCCGCAAGAAGGTTATTCCCGCGGCGACGTACGCCAAGATCAAGGACAAGATCATCGCTAGGCAAAAGTAGTCATTGCTGGTAATCCGGTGCCGGGAGCTTCGGCTCCTGGCGTTATTGAATAGATTTCTGGAGGCATTATGGGTTTCTTGGAAGATATGGCAGGGAAAGAGGTGAGCAGCATGATGGGAAGCAGTTCCAATCCCATGTTGGCTACCGTCATGCAGATGATCAACAGCCAGCCCGGCGGCCTTTCCGGACTGGTACAGCAGTTTCACGACAAGGGTCTGGGCGGACTGGTCACATCATGGGTCAGCACCGGACAGAATCTTCCCATCTCGGCGGATCAACTTCAGCATGTCCTGGGGAGCGAGCAGGTGAAGGAACTCGCGGCGAAAGCGGGAATTTCGCCGGACGCAGCGGGCTCTCATCTGAGCCAGTTGTTGCCCATGATCATCGACAAGCTCACACCCAACGGACAGATTCCCGATGCTGCGACCACTTCGGCTTCGACTTCTTCGATGCTTGAAGCTGGACTCGATATGCTGAAAGGTCTGGGCAGAACCGGTACCAACGGCTGACGCTCGCGAGGCTGATATTCAGTCCTGGGCGTTTTTACTTTGCGGCCTTTGCGGTTAACGCCTTTAATCGCAAGGGCGCAAAGGGGTCGCAGGCGGCGCAATCGCATTCGGGTTCCCGCTTGTGTCCCAAATCTAAAAATTCACCGCGCATTCCAGTTAGTTTCGTTGCTTCCACCGCCGTGGTGGGGGATAATTAGGTGTTGCCAGCGTCCCTTCTTGCCGGCTGGCGGCCCGTGCCTGCGGTGAATCTGCCAAACTCCATCACGCTGACCCGCATCTTCAGCATTCCACTGCTGATCTGGCTTTTGTCCACGGGTCATTTCCGCGCCTTTGACGGCGAGCAGGAATTGCTCGCCTCGGCGCTGTTTATCGCCGCCTCGATCACTGACGGTATTGACGGATACCTGGCGCGACGACGTGGACAAATCACGACCATGGGAATGTTGCTCGATCCCCTGGCCGATAAACTTCTTATCGCTGCTGCCTTTATCGCGCTGGTGCAATTTAATCCAGGGCTGGTGCCGGCGTGGGTGGCGGTCGTCATCATCGCGCGAGAATTTCTGGTGAGCGGATTGCGTTCGATTGCCGCTTCGGAAGGCTTCACCATTGAAGCCAGCGAACTGGGCAAGTTCAAGATGCTGGTGCAGATTGTTTCCGTGGTCGCTGTCATTCTCGATCACCGCTGGAAGGTCTGGCCGGTTGGACCGTATATTTTTCCTGTCCACTGGATTGCGTTCATTTCCATCTGGTTCATGGTTTTCCTGTCGCTGGTGTCGGCGATAGATTACTTTGCCGCCTTCTGGGCGAAGATCGACCGGCACGTGGTAAAGCGCCGCCGCCGCGCCTTCGTGCTGAGCCGGCGGAGGAAACGAGATGTGCCCGCCACTTGAAGATTCGTCTTCCCGCCTGACTCATCCCGCCGCGCTAAACGAATTTTCCAGGGAAGAACGCTCTCTGTTGCTGCAACTGGCACATCAATCCATCGCGGCAGCCCTCGAGCATCGCGAAATATCGTTGCTTCCACCTAACCCGCACCTGGCGGAACCTCGCGGCGTCTTCACCACGCTGTACTATCACGGCGATCTGCGGGGATGCGTAGGCTATATATTCCCGGTGATGTCGCTCTATCGCACGGTGGCAGAAAGCGCGCGGGGAGCGGCATTTGATGACTCGCGCTTCGCTCCGGTAACCCGCGAACAGGCTGCGGAACTGGAAGTGTCTCTGAGCATCCTGTCCCCGCCGCAACCGATTCGACCTGAAGATGTGGAGATTGGCCGGCACGGCCTGCTGATAAAGATGGGCGATTATCGAGGCCTGTTATTGCCGCAAGTGCCAATCGAACACAAATGGGATCGCATTGCTTTTCTCGAACAGACCTGCAAGAAAGCTGGCCTGCCCATCGACGCATGGCAAACCGGCGCGCAGGTCGAAGCCTTCACCGCGGAAATTTTTGGCGACGGCGAGTAGAAACGTAAAGGGCCAGCCCTCCAGGGACGGGAAATTGTATGGGCAGAACAGACGACGCCCGGCATTGAAGCACCAGGCCATTGTCAGTGTCTCTGCCTCCGCGGGCCCCGGCGATTCTGCGTCCCGGAGGGACGGCTGATCGTAGCCCGGCGTTTCAACGCCGGGTGCGGAGCAAAATGATTTGCGTCCCGTCAGGGACGGTTGAAAGGCTACTGGTGGCGTCGAGAATTCATTTCAGGCGTGCCTGCGGCACGCGCATCCTGTCGACTGAAGCGACCCGACACTGAAGTGGCGGGCTGTCATCGGGGGTCCCTCCGGGACCTGATATCACAGAACCAAACCGGGCCAAAAAAAAACGGAAGGCCTGAGCCTTCCGGAGAAATGCTATCTGTTGTTTTCTGGGCTTACTGTTCGAGTTCCACCTGGTCGCCCACGTGGACATCTTCCAGCGCAAACACCAGCATGCCGGTGGCGGTGGTCGGAGTGACATTGATCACCACGATCTCGCCCATCGCTCGCCGCGGCATGTCAGCTACCTTGACCGCGGGTCCCTTGGTCCGGGTAAACATGTGTCCTTCGATCGACGCGGGAAATTTCTGTGTGTCTTCGGTGGCGGACGCTTTGAATGAGAGCGAGTCGACGGGGTCGCGCAGATCACCTTCGTATGTCCGCACGGCCCGGAGGTAGTCACCTACCTTGACGCCCTGGTTGGCGCCCACGTTCATGTAGATTTTCGAGCCCGTTCCCAGAAGCAGGTCAAAGTCCTTGGCCAGAACGATGCGGCCGCTGGCCTTGCCGTTGCCGGGCATCAGCCGGTCAAAGCGCTGGGGCGCATGGAACGCTACCGTCGGTTTTTCCGCGAAAGGAATCGCGAAGTCGCCGGGAACCATCGGCTCACAACTGAATTCAACGTGACCAACGGCCATCTTGCCACGGATGTCGACGATCCGTACCCGACCCAGTTCCGAATAGGGCTGGCCCATCGCCTTCAACATGGAATGCTGTCCGGCAAACAGTTCGTAGCGGTTGGGATCCTGTAACTCGCGCACAATCTCGTATTGCTGTCCGGTCTGGTATCCAGAACCCGCCAGGAAAACGAGGTCATTTTTTGCGAACTTGGTGGTATTGGGACTTTCCAGTCCACCCGCCACGAAGCTGCTGTTGGGGACGAGATCTTTGCTGACGAAGCCACCACAATACAAATCAGCCGCCGTCGGGGTCTGGACCCGCTCCTCGGGAAAGCCACCGGTCGTAACTTCCGTGCCCTGAGGTGCGGCTTGATCGGCTGGCTGCGCCGCCACTGCCGCTGCCATCGCCAGGCACAGTAATAGCAAGAGTCCTGTTTTCTTCATGTTACCTCCGAAATCGAGGCCGGGGCCCGGGCCGGCTTTCTACCGCTAACTGCATCAAATAGAAGGGCTTTCAAGCCGGACAGTAACAAGCAAGTAAGCCCCGGTCAAGGTTACGCTGGTGTTATCACGGGTACGTTAAATAGTTTGGGGGCGCAAAATTCGATAATCCGTTGTTGCATCTGCAATTACGCGCCTGTAATATCCCGACTCGTTCCCTCATGACGACCGCCGCAGCAAGCAATTACATCAGCCGGCTTCGACCCTTACGCCTTCCCCGGGTCTGCATGGCCATCACCGACTCCGACCCTGCCGCTCTGGTCGACAAGGCGGAGGCTCTGATCCGGGATAACACCTTTCTGGAGTTCAGGTTAGACTACCTTCCCCGCCCTGCTCTGGCATTGCCAAAAATCAAGCGACTGATGGAATACAACCCTCACGTGGTGGCTATCGCCACCTGCCGTCGCGCGTCCAGCGGGGGCAAGTTCCAGGGTTCCCTGGCGTCCCAGTTAGACATTCTCGGCAAAGCCAGCGCGTCGGGCTGCCAGCTGGTCGATATCGAACTGCAAAGCGCATTGAAGTGCCGGCTGGAGCAAGTGCAACGGCTGCGCAGCCGCTCGGGATTGATTCTCTCGTATCACGACTTCCATAGCACCAAGAACCTGGAGAGTACGCTCGAGAAGATGGTCGCAATACCCGCCGATTTTTACAAGATCGTCAGCACGGCCACGACTCTCTACGACAACGTGACCATGATGAAGTTTCTGGAGAAGAATGGGGATCGCCATTCGTTGATCGGTCTGTGCATGGGCGAGCAAGGCATCATCAGCCGCCTGCTCGGAGTGCGTGCCGGCAGCGTCTTTACCTTTGCGGCAGTCACTCCCGACGAGAAGACCGCGCCCGGGCAAATTACCGCTCAGGAATTGCGCAATACCTATCGCATTGAACAGGTCGACGTTGCCACCCGGGTGTATGGAGTGGCTGGAGATCCGGTTGCGCATTCACTCTCGCCTGCCATCATGAACGCCGCACTCCGCCGGGAGAACGTCAACGGCGTCTACCTGGCTCTGCATGCCAAGACGCTGAAAGATCTGCTGAGCTGCGTGCGCGACATACCGATTCACGGCCTTTCCATCACCATGCCGTACAAGGAAGGCGTCCTTAAGCATCTCGACAACACCGATTCCCATACCACGAAAATCGGGGCGTGCAACACGGTGGTGCGGGCGCAGGACGGAAAGTTATACGGATTCAATACTGACACTGCCGGGGTGGTGCGTCCTCTGGAGCAGCGGATCACGATCGAGAAGGCGAAGATTTTAGTTCTTGGCGCCGGGGGCGCTGCCCGCGCCGCAGTGTTCGGTCTCAAGGAGCGCGGCGCCGAGGTTTACATTCTCAATCGCACCGCCGGACCGGCGCAAAAGCTCGCTCACCAGGCAAGAGCGCGCATTGCCAAGCGCGCCGATCTGAAAAAGCTCACTTTCGACGTCATCATCAACGCGACCCCAGTCGGCATGGGAAACATGCGCGAGTCCCCGCTGCACGAAAACGAGATCAATACACGCTATCTTTTCGACATGATTTACGACCCGGCGGAAACGCGGCTTATGAAGATGGCCAAAGAGCGCGGCGCCGAAGTGATTCCGGGAATCGAGATGTTCGTCCACCAGGCAGCGCGCCAGTTCGAGATCTGGACCGGCAAGCCCGCTCCCTGGGACGACATGATGCGCGTCGTGACCCTGGCCTTGCAGGAGCGCGCTGCACGCCACGCCGCCGCCCACCCAAAAGAAGCGAAGAAGTAGGAATTGGTCATGTGGGCGCGAGCGTCCCGCTCGTGCCGGCAGTGGCAAGAACCATGTGGGGACAGCCGCCCCGGCTGTCCAGTCGAGCGCAGCTCGACAGAGCTTTTGCGATTCAGAGCTTCTTGTCGCAGGAATCCGCTGGCTGTGGAGGCGATCAAACGCATGCGGAGCTGCGCTCCGCCGGACAGGCGAGGGTGGCTGTCCCTGCGTAGTCCTTGCCACTCCTGCACAGCCGGACGCTCGCGCCTACATTACACGTTTTTTACTCCTGATAATGCAGCAGTGAGAAGACGTCGTAGCCCTGTAGCAGCTCACGTCCCTTGAGGAAATCCAGTTCGACCACGAATCCCAGCCCGGCAATTTCCGCGCCCAGCGAACTTGCCAGCCTGGCGGTTGCATTGGCCGTGCCGCCGGTAGCGAGCAGGTCGTCTACGATCAGCACCCTCTGGCCTTTTTGAATTGCGTCCTTGTGAATCTCAAGGGTATTAGTGCCGTATTCCAGCGCGTAGTCAAATTTGACCGTGGCTGCCGGCAGTTTGCCGGGCTTGCGCAGCGGAACGAAGCCGGCGTTGAGACGGTACGCAAGCGCCGGAGCGAAAATAAAACCGCGCGCTTCCATGCCCAACACCAAATCGACATCCTGCCTGATGTAGTGTTCGGCCAGCGCGTCGATCAGTGTGGCCAGTCCGGTTTTGTCCTTTAGCAGCGTGGTGATGTCGTAAAAGAGAATGCCCTTCTTGGGGAAGTCCGGAACTTCACGAATCAGCTTCTTCAGCGGTTCACAGTTGAGGTCCGATCTCAGTGACCCAGGGTTCGACATTTACCAGGCTCCTTCAATACGAAAAGTTGTCAGGCCGGCGACCGGCTTGGCCGCAGATTCTTCGACGTCATCCACCCGCGCAGAGCGCGGACCCGCACGCAGCCGCGATCTCAGGCCGTTCAGCTGTTCCTGCGAACCCATGGCCAGGACCTCCACGCTGCCGTCCGCATTGTTACGCACCCAACCGGCAATGCCAAGAATATGAGCTTCGCGCTCGACAAACCAGCGAAAGCCCACACCCTGCACCCTGCCGCGGACGAGGAATCGTCGGGCTTCGGTCGTTTTGTCAGCGGATGTCATTCTTGGTTGTGACACTTGATCGTGACATACCGGGCAATAATTTTGTCATCCTGAGCGCAGTCGAGGGATCGCTGCAGGCTAAGTTTTCCGTCGGCAGCTTCATCAGTTCTTACGAAGGCGTCCCGAACGACTCTTGCTGCCGTCATGAATGCATTGCAACCGGCAGGGGTCCTTCGACTTCGCAGGCCCGTTCGCAAGCGAACGGCCGGCTCCGCTCAGGATGACAGTGAACCGTAAGACTGTAGAGAACCGCTCGAGGCGCCACGCACACACTACGCGCGTGACAAGTACGCGCCTTCAGCCGTGTCCACGCGGATCTTCTCGCCTTCATTAATGAACGGCGGAACCTGCACCACCAGCCCGGTCTCGGTCTTTGCCGGCTTGGTCACGCTGGAAGCGGTGGCGCTCTTCAGTCCCGGCTCGGTTTCGACTACCGTTAACTCGACGGTTTGCGGAAGCTCAATCCCCACGGCTTTTCCGTCGAAGAATTCAACTTTGATCTGCAGATTCGAAATCAGGTAATCGACGGCGTCTCCCAGAATTTCACGGCTTAAGTGAGTCTGTTCAAAGTTAGTCGTGTCCATGAAGTAGTAGCTGTCGCCATCGGCGTAGAGGAATTCCATCTCGACTTCGTCGACATTGATCTTCTCGATGGGATCGGGGGAACGGAAGCGGTGTTCGAACATTGCGCCCGTCCGGAGGTTGCGCAGTTTCGCCTGGATGAAGGCGCGCAGGTTGCCGGGAGTGCGATGCTCAACGCTGAAAACCGAATGCAGATCATTGTTGTGCTTGATGATCATGCCGGGGCGAAGCTGTGTGGCGGGGATAGCCATTGCTGGGTAAGTCTCCTTAAAAATGATTGCGCGATTGCGACAAACGCTGCTCGGCTGACTTCTTCAATGCAAAATCTTCTTGACGTAATCTTCTTTAAGTCGGCCGGTTAACGTCGGCGGAAGGCGGGCAGGCCACATTTTCCACCGGATACGGGGATCCAACTCTTTATTTTACACGGGCTTGAGCTGATTTGGGAACAGAACCCCATCGGTTAGCACTATTGCACCAGAAAGAAAGCCTCGATCTGTTATCGGGCGGCTAAAATCAAAGACAGAGACTCAAGGGCAAAATAGAATCCAAAATAGGAATTGAAGATTGAAAGGATCCATCCATGCGCACTGGAAAATATGAAGCTTCCGACGGTGGCAATTCCGCCGGCACCGCAGTCACCTTCCTGCTGATCGGATTGGGAGCCGGCGCCCTGCTCGGCCTTCTGCTGGCCCCAAAGCCGGGCAAGCAACTCAGGAAAGATCTTCGCAGGAAGTATGATTCCGCCAGAGAAACGGTTGAAGACTGGACCGATGACGCCAAAGAATTCGCCGAAGAAGCGATGGAGCGCGGCGCCGAAATCGCCGACGAAGTTCGGGAACGAGTCTCCCCGCTGGCAAAGGCCATGAGGCGGTAGGGAAGAGCGGACTTCAGGCGTCGGACTTCGGACCTCAGACTTCGACGTCGGACCTCGGACTCTGGACCTCGTACATCAAGCTGCGGGCTGCGGCGCGGCATTGACTCGGCTTTGGGACGCGGCTTTGGCGGGGTCTGATTTCCGGGGTTCGTTGCCCAGGGTGGAGCAGCGCTTCAGCGCTGCATTACAGGCACCACCCCAAACGGCTTCAGCCGCTGAGGTCCATATACAAACTGTCGCTGAGGAAATAGTTCTGATCAGTGATATCCGACGCCTGAGGTCTGAAGTCCGACGTCCGACCTCCGCTTCTCTTCCTACCGAAACAACCCTGAGAAGAACCCCTTCATCTTGCCGAGGACACCCTTGCGCAGCTTGGGATCAGGCGGCGGCTCGGCCGTCATCAGAAGGGGAGCCTGGCTATTGGCGCGCGACATGGGGAGCGCCGCAGTCTCCAGATTTGGAGGCGACGGCGGCACGTCGGCTGCCCGGAAGACGAAGGGAGCTTCCACCTGAGCGCGCTGTTCGCCAGGCTTCGGCGCCGGCAACGGCGCTGCGTCCGGCGCAGCTACTTGCACAGTTACCTGCTCCGGCGGACTCCCGCCTGCGGGCGCGCCCGAAGGGTCCGTTGAGGGTACGGGGACCGGCTTGGGTTGGTCTCCCGGTTTGGCCAGGTGAACGTCGGGCGGCAAATCCTTCTCCGACACTGTCGGCACCGGCTCCGCCGCGGCGCGCATGGCTGGAATCGCAGGGGCTGGACACCCGCATTCGTCGGGCACGAGGGTATCAATCCGGCTCAGCCTTCCCGAGTGAAAAACTGCTTGCTCGCTGGGCTTCACACGGTAGGTTGCATCGCCCATCAGTTCAGAAACAACGATGGAAGCCGTGTTACCCGGCAGGGCACGCACGCAGGTATTACCACGCGTGTCCGCACTGATGGCGTAGTGAAGCTCGCCCGGACCTTCCAGCAGCATGCGAAAATCCGGGGTCAGAACTGAATCGGCGGAAGAGGTCAGCATGTAACTGGCTTCCAGGGCGCCGGTGCTCATCCCCAGCATCAGGTCCTGGCCATCATGCGAAGTGGTCACCGAAAGAGTGGTCCCCGGGCACACTCTAACTTCGCCGCCGCGAGTCAAACGCAGAATCGTAGTCTCTGAGGACGCCGTCACCGAGGAATCGCCCGCCAGCCGGCTACCCACTTCAACCACCGCGCCCGAACCTCCTGCGCTGACCGGGACAGCCACCGGCTGGACTCCCTGCGTCAGGGCTGACACCGATGGAAGTTCTGGAATTCTCTGTCGAGCTTCGGCCAACGGATGCAGGTGTAACAGCAAATGTTCGCCCTTGCTGTCCGTGCTGTAGCCAACAGGATGCACCAGATCGAGAACGATTCGAGTTACCGGCGGAGAGCTCTGGGACTGGTTGATTCGAATCCTCGTGACTTGTACCGAATCGCCATCGAGCGGCTTTCGCGGCAACAGAAAACGGGTGCTGGGAAGATCGATCACCAGGCGCGGTGGGCTTTCCAGAGTCTGAATTGTGGGGCCTGGCGTCAGGCTGGAGCTGGTGATAATTTCCACCACCGGCCCTTCCCGGTCGGAGGTCACTCTGACGGCGCGAAGAAATCCTGCGGCAGCAGCAGGGCCGCGCTTGGGGGGCGTTGGTGGCGCTTGCGCAATTCCCGCACCCGCGCCCAGCGTTCCCAGCAGCAGGCAGAGCTGGAGAAATTCGCAACCGATGCGGAGAAAGGGCTTCATCTCGGGGGAAAGCCTATCGGTTGAACCATATCACTGCACGGCATCGAGGTGAAGTGTCGCGAGATAACGAAAGGACATTGCTGTGCAATAGCCCGTCCCGTTGGTGAACGCCCTGTCTTATCCGGGAGCGATACAGTTTCTCAAACAAAGCACCGTTGTCATTCCGAGCCGCTCGCCGGCAAGCGCCCGGGTGGTGGACAAGTCGATTTCCGTCCCATAGGGACGGCTGAAATGCACCTGCGGCGTGGAGGAATTTATTTCAGGCGTGCCTGCGGCACGCGTGTCTCTCCACGTCAGGGATTCCGCCAGTGAACTGGCGGGCTACTGTCAGAGGTCCCTCCGGACCCTTTGGAGTATCTTCCAGAAACCCAGCACGCGCGTCCCGGTGCACTCCCGACTCCGTGATTTCGGCACTCCGCCATTTGACCAATATGAGGTACGCTAACGGTCTGGACTCAGCAGCAGCGCACGGCATTTGAAAATCGCTTTCGTGAAATGAGTCGCAACGTCCAGCAGGGAACCGCCGACCAACATGGCAAAGCAACCGACAGACTTCCCGCTCCCCGCTGATCTGCCCAGGCCGATCGACGATGGCGCGGCACAACATCTTCCGGGCCTGGATATGCCCGGAATCATTCTTCCATCCACCAAGGGGAGGGCTGTCGACCTTTCGGCTCTCAGTGCGTCCAGGACGGTGATCTACTGCTATCCGATGACGGGCGTGCCCGGAAAGCCGCTGCCTGAGGGATGGGACATGATTCCGGGAGCTCGCGGCTGCACTCCGCAGACCTGCAGCTTTCGCGATCATTATCAGGAACTGGCGGAGATGGGAGCGGAGGTATACGGGCTCAGCACGCAGACGACTGAGTATCAGCGGGAAATGGCCGAACGGCTGCATCTGCCATTCGAAATATTGAGCGACGTCGAATTCAAATTGGTTGACGCGCTGCGCCTGCCGACATTCGAAGTGGAAGGCGTGCGTCTGGTGAAACGCCTTACGTTAGTCGTCCGCCATGGACGAATCGAGCACGCCTTCTATCCTGTTTTCCCGCCTAACGAGAGCGCCGGCGAAGTTGTGGGCTGGCTGAAAGCCCATTCGATTCCAACCTAGGCCTGCTTAACAAACTTCAACGAGGCTGCATTCATGCAGTAGCGCAAATAAGTAGGTTTGGGGCCGTCATCGAAAACGTGGCCCAGGTGGGCCTCACATTCGGTACATGAAACTTTGGTACGGGTGGATCCCAGGCTGGTGTCGATTGCGGTCCGGACATTTTCTTTCGCAATCGGAGCCCAGAAACTCGGCCATCCCGTGCCCGAGTCAAACTTCGTTTCTGAGCTGAACAAGGCGTTAGCGCAGCAGATGCAGCGGTAGAGCCCCTTGTCGTGTATGTCGTACTCGCCGCTGAACGCCCTTTCAGTGCCCTCCTGGCGGGTCACCTGATATTGCAGCGGGCTGAGTTGCTGCTTCCACTCGTCTTCAGTCTTGTGAACTTTCTTCACCCGGGCGGGACCGAGATTCTGCCCGGTGTCGCTGAATTGAATGATCTTTACCGTGTCCTTGTCCTCGGACGACTTGGCTTTCGCCAACACCAGGACCGGGTTTCTTAGCCATGCAGCCAGACTTAAACCCGTGACGGCCAGAACTGAGTTGGCCAGGAAGTGTCTGCGATCTGACATTTGAGTCTCCCTACTTCTTATACAGATTAGGAAATTGCTGACGGAGATGCTCGACCTTGGGCGCGTCGTTGATGGCAATATACGGATCATCAGGATGAAACCTGGCGTAATTCTGATGATAGATCTCGGCCGCATAGAAAGTTTGCAATGGCACAACCTGCGTCACAATGGGCCGGGGGAATAGTCTTGCATGCTCGAGTTGCGAGATGTATGCCTCGGCGATGCGCTTCTGCTCGTCACTGGAGTAGAGAATCATGGAACGATACTGGGGACCGGTGTCCGGCCCCTGACGGTTGAGTTGTGTCGGATCGTGTACCACGGAGAAGAAGATTTTTAGCAGCTGGCCGTAGGAAATTTGCGCCGGATCGAAAGTTATCTTCACCGACTCGGCGTGGCCCGTCGTTCCCGCGCTGACCTGCTCATACTCAGGCGATTTGACCGAACCACCGGAGTATCCCGATATGGCGTCCTTAACGCCTTTAACGTGCAGAAAAACTTCCTGCACTCCCCAGAAACAGCCTCCTGCCAGCACCGCGCTGTCCTTCCCTTTCGTCGTGGCCAGTGGCGTATCCACGGCGGGATCGGGAAGAGTAAAGCTGGGTTCGACGGCGCGGATCCGGCTCCAGAACCCGTGACCCGCAAATGTAACGATAGAGATGAGGACGGCGACCAGAATTGCGACTCTGAAGAAAGTCCTGGCGAGAGTAGAGACGTTCGGAGAAAAGACTAGTGAGCGAGCCCCGCTCAGGTCACGATTCATGGCCATCCTCTCAACATTAACCAGGATTCGCAAAAACGCGCAAACTTACCAGCCTGTCCCAGATATTCTACCTTTCTGTCCAATCCATTTTGAGGGGATAGTGGCCGACCTATTGTGTCCGCCCCCTCGGGCGGGGCTGTGTCCTCGACAGACAGGGGGAGACGACGCCCTTTCCACTTATCGTAGAATTGCAGGTGTGGCCCCGTAGCTCAATGGATAGAGCATTCGGCTTCTACCCGAAGGGTTGCAGGTTCAAATCCTGCCGGGGTCACCATCTCTCACAGGATCGGGATTTTTTGGAATTGATTACGATCTGACTTTTGGCACGCGGTGCTCGCAGGTTGTATTCAAACAAGAATCGGGCAGCACCAGTCTCTCTACCGGATTTCCCCCAACGATGTGCGAGTCGATGATTTCATCGACATCGGCGAGTGTTACACGTCCGTACCAGACTGCCTCCGGATAGACGACTAGATTTGGTCCGTGCTCGCATTGATCCAGACACCCTGCCTGGTTCGCCCGCACTTTTCCTTTTAGTCCTCGGGCTGCCAGCTTTTCTTTGAATGCCTTCTGTAACTCTGCTCGCGCCTCGGGGTCGCAGCACGGGCGCGGCGCTCCGGGTGGGCGCTGGTTGCCGCAGATGAAGATATGCTTTGCAAATTTTGGCATGCAGAAAATGTACAGGAATCGTAAGTGAGAGGAAACTTGAACCACTGAGGACACGAAGTTGCACCAAGGAATTAATTTCGTCCTTGCTGCTCCTGCCCGAGCGGGACGTCCGCGCCCACATCAAACTAATCTCGCCTGGGGACGGCGTAGTAGCCGGTGCGGGACTGGATTTTGTAATCTTTCTTCGGGTGGATCTCTACCTTGCGGAAAGTCCCGTCCAGGGCGGTGTTGCTGGGTGTGTAACCTACGTTGTACTGGCTGCGCAGTTCCTTCGCGATCTGGTCAAAGGCGTCTTTCAGTTTGTCCATCTTGTTTCCGACGTCGATGACCCGGCCCCCGGTTTCATTGGCGAGCTTCTTCATCTCGCGATCGCCGGAATATCCTCCGAAGCCATAGAATCCGCGATCGGCAATCAGCAGTACGTAACAGATGGAGTCCGCCTTCTGAGCGGCTTCGATGGCCTCGGTGATCTTGTACTGGCTGCCCTGGTCTTCGCCGTCGGTTAAGAGGATCATGGCCTTCCGCCCCACTTCCTTGGCCAGTTCATCGTGCGACGCCAGGTAAACGGTGTCATAGAGCACGGTGCCTTTGGGCGTGGAACTGCAGGGCAGCGGCCCCCCGCCGGCTCCGGGGAGGCCGCCGCAACTGGACGGCGGGGCATTGATGCGGGCGCTGTTCAAAGCGTCCCGCAGCCTGCGCGACGAGTTGGTGAAATCCTGTAACAGGTTGGACTCGACATCGAAGCTGATGACGAATGCCATGTCCTTGGGGCGAAGAATCTCGCTCAGGAAGTTGCCGCCGACTTCTTTTTCCATCTCCAGAACCCGCTGCTGGCTGCCGCTCGAGTCAATCAGGATGCCCAGGGTCAGCGGCAAATCGGATTCGGCGGTGAAATACTTGATGGTCTGAGGTTTACCGTCCTCAAGGATTTGAAAGTCGTCTTTCGCCAGATTGGGAATTAGGGCGCCCTTCTTGTCTTTGACGTTGAAAAAGAGCTGGACCACGTTCACGTTGACCTTCAACGTGCTCACGGATTGATCCTGACTGTCTTTATCCTGATCCTGCTGGTTGTCACTTGGGTCAGGCGTGCCAGCCAGACGGGGAAGCTGCTGCGCAGAGGCGGTAACGGCGAGAAGGCTGCTTGCCAAAATTGCCAGGGCAAGGGTGGCGAAGACGGCTGTGATGGCCGCAACTCTCTGAAACCTGCGGACTTTTGGCATTCAGATATTCTCTCGCACTTTTTGTTAGTCTATTCCATCAGAGTTAGATGCACGAAATTGCCGGGTTTCGCATCCCAAGCAAAAGTAGTGGTCGTCAGGCGGAGAAATAACCGTGAATTCGCAGGAACAAGGCTCAAAGCAACCAGACCCGCGGGAACAAACGGTGAGGGCCAGGGCAGCAGCTGAAACATCAGCCGGGGCGGCAACCAGGCGCAGCGGTTCGCACAGGTACCCGGCGGCATTTCTGGCGATTTGTCTGGCTTCCGGGGTAGCGTTATCGCAAATTGCTCTGGCCCAGCAGAACGGCGACACCAGGAAGGACGACATTCCTGACGCCCCTTCTGCCACCCGGCCTTTTCCCGGACCAATGCCCCCGCCATCTTCGCAGCGCCCGGCAAATCCGCCACCATCCGATACCGGCACGCCGCCACCGAATCAGGCACCGCCCACCGAGGCCAATCCTGCTGCGCCGGCTGATCCGAACGCTCTGCCCGAACCGACGTACGCTCCGGGGGTTGCGCCGCCTCCAATGAACGTTAAGACCGTGCCCGCGGGAGGCGCCACCGACGAGGGCGGCCCCGCGAACGAGGAGCTGTTCAAGCTGAGGACCAACGTCAACCAGGTCGTGGTCCCGGTCATGGTTAAGGACGATTCCGGGCGCATGGTCAACGGGTTGCTGGCCCGCGACTTTGCCGTGTATGAAGACGGCAAGAAACAGAATCTGAATTTTTTCACCACCGACCCGTTCGCGCTGTCGGTTGCCGTGATCTTCGACGTGGGCATGGCGGACGTGGCGGTGCAGAAGGTGAATCAGACTTTCTCCGCCCTCGAAGGCGCGTTCAGCCAGTTCGACGAGGTTTCCCTCTACACCTACAGCAGCAGCGTGTCGAAGGCGGCTGACTTCGCCGCTGTCGGGAGACGACTTACCGCCGCGCTGGACAGCCTGAAGTATGTGACTGGCAGGAACAATGGTCCTCCCGTGACCAGCGGCCCGCTGGGCCCGCAGGGGCCGATCGTCAACGGCGTGCCTATCGATCAAAGCTCGCCCAGGGTGGTCACACCTCCAAAAGAATCCCGGGTGCTGAATGATGCCCTGGTGACCGCGGCTCTTGATCTGGGCAAACGCGAGCGCTCCCGCCGCAAAGTTATTTTCATCATCAGTGACGGCCGCGAGGCCCGCAGCAATGCCAGCTATCGCGACACGCTGAAGGTTCTTCTCTCAAACGGAATTATGGTCTACGGCGTGGCAGTCGAAGGATCGTCGCTTCCCGGGTACGGCCAACTGCAGAAGTTGCATGTTCCGCTGGCGGGCTCGCGCCTGGGCTATGCCGATATCCTCCCCAAGTATGCGAGTGCCACCGGGGGCGAAGTTTTCTCCGGTTTTTCCCGCGACGCGATCGAAAAAACCTACGCCAGTGCCCTCGGCGAAGCCCGCAACCAGTACACGCTGGGCTACGTGACTCATGCCACCCCGAGCAACACTCACCGGGAAATCGAAGTCAAGGTCGCCCGCTCCGGCCTCACGGTCACTGCCAAGGAAGGCTATTATCCAGTCGGGCTATCTCGCTGAGCGAGGGGAAATCTTGAGATTGGAGATTTTAGAATTGCAGATTTCAGGCCTGCGGGTTTCAATCTGAGATCCAAAATCTACAATCTGAAATGGAGATCGCCCACAATCCAGCCACGTTCGGTTTAAGCCGAAAACTGGTCCGGACAGGGCGGTCCTCCGCTAGTAACCTGAGTAACCTGCCTTCGTTACCGGGGCGTGTGGTATAAAACCAGCAGTACCAAGCCAAAATTTTACCGGGAGACACTTGCGCGATGCAGGGGTTTGCGTCCGGTTCCGAGGTAAGTCTTGAGTTTCATCAACTTTGCGGCCCGCGAGATTAACTGCAAGATCGTTTACTACGGCGCTGGCCTGGGCGGCAAAACGACGAATCTTCAGTTCATCTATCAGAAGACTGCCGAACAGCAGAAGGGCAAGATGATCTCCCTGGCGACGGAGACGGAACGAACTTTGTTCTTCGATTTCCTGCCTCTGGATTTGGGCTCGGTCCGCGGCTTCAAAACTCGCATCCACCTTTATACGGTTCCCGGCCAGGTTTTTTATGACGCCAGCCGCAAGCTGATTCTGCGCGGCGTGGATGGCATCGTGTTCGTCGCCGACTCGCAGGAAGAGCGCATGGACGCCAACGTCGAAGCGCTCGACAACCTGATGTCCAACCTCAAAGAACACGGCTACGACTTCAACAAGATTCCCTACGTATTGCAGCTCAACAAGCGCGACCTACCCAACGTGCTGCCGATCGACGCATTGTCAAAGCAACTTCGGCGCAAGAACGAACCGGTGATTGAAGCGGTAGCGTTCCAGGGCCCGGGCGTCTTCGAAACCCTGAAAGAAATTGCGAAGCAGGTGTTGACGGATCTTAAGCAGGGCGGGTAGAGGCGGACTTCGGACCTCAGACTTCAGACCTCCGCTATTACGTTGAGATTGATCGCGGACTTTCATCCATCCTGCATTCGACGGGAATAAGAACCCATGTCTGAGGTCCGACGGCTGAAGTCCTAGGTCTGAAGTCCCGAAGTCCGCCGCCCGCCTACCGCAGCCTCAGCGATTTCAGCATCCGTTCAAAGGTCGGCCGCAGTGATTCGAAATCCTTATCTGGAGCGATGGAGACCAGGTACAAGAGGCTGCCGTCGCGCCGGGTTGTAGCCACCAGCCAGTCTCTTTCCTGCGCGGCCCGGCCGCTCTGATCACGCAAAGGCGAAGTTCCTATGAGGTCCACTGACTTCGCCGCAACTCCATTCAGGCGAATGTTCTCATCCTGGCCGATTTGACGAAGATCGGGGTTGGACTGTCGCAAAGATGCCAATAACTCGTGTGTGGCCTGGTCAAGGTTGCCGCTGGAATCTTCCGGCTGAAAAGTATTGATCATGATTCCATAGGCCACGGCTGAGTTCGAAACTCCACTCTGCGGCGCGATCGTTACGGACGAGTTCTGGTCGCCGAATACCTTCCAGTTGTCGGGGTAAGAGATCTCGAAATCGCTGTGGCTGAAACTGCGCAGGTTGCCGCTGGGCTCCATGCCGGCTGCGGAAGCATTCACCGCCGGAGTTTGCCGTTCGGCGATCTGCTGCGCGGTCAGCGGTTTCATGTTTCCCACACGCTGTTTGATGTCGCGGAATTCCGCGCTGTCGGCGCGATAGCTGGTCCTGCGGGCCAGCGTGGAAACCTCCTTCGACACGGCTTGCGCGCGATTTCCCGGATCAGGATGGTCGCTCAGGAACTGTGGGCCTCGGGCCACGCCGCCCTCTTTTTCCAGCTTGGCGAAAAAATCCGACATGGCACGGGGATTGAAGCCGCTGTCGTACATGATGTCGGTTCCCAGCAAGTCGGCTTCGGATTCCGCTTTGCGCGAGTTCTTCAGGAAGTAAGAACCGACCCCGAACGAGAGCCCCATCTGCGCCATCTGCGAGAGCGCTCCCTGGCCCATGACTCCACCCAGAATTGCCAGCGGGAGTTGTGCTGCCATCTGCTTGCTTGCCGCTCGCGTGCCGTGGCGCTGCACGACGTGGGAAATCTCGTGGGCGATCACGCCTGCCAGCTCAGCTTCGTTGTCGGCAGCCTGGATGGTACCCAGATTTACAAAAATTGGGCCGCCCGGAAGAGCGAAGGCGTTGATTTCTTTTTGATTCACTACATGGAAGGTGTACGGCCATTTCTCACCCGGAGCGTGGGCAGCCAATTGAGCGCCCAGTCGTTGCACATAGAGCGTGACCGGATCTGAATCTGGAAGCTGTGGCAACTGTTTGCCAACCTGAGCCGCAGCCTGCTGTCCCGCCTGGACTTCCTCCTGCGCGGAGAACATGTCGAAGCCGTGCGAAGGCTCGACGCGCGCCTGGAGTGCCTGCGGCGCAGCCGCGGCAAGGGTGAGTAGTAACGTAAGACGCCGCGCCGCTGACAAACTGATCCTCATCGCTCCTCCCGGGGACGTGTCGCTGCCTGCCATTCCTGACAGTCGATTAGATGCGCGACGGCCAAAAAGTGTGGGGCGGACACTCATGTCCGCCGCCTTTGGTAATGATTTCGGTACTCAAAATCGAATTCGAGGCTTTTGTGCAGCGGTAACAATATCCCAAACGAGAAACAACTTCAAAAGCGGCGGACAAGAGTGTCCGCCCCACACAAAAATAAAGGCGCCGGTTTCCCGGCGCCTTGGGTGAGCGTTCCTGCTTCAGGAGCTATTTCCCGTCGAGTGTGCCGGTTGCGCCGAATTCACGCCGGGCGACCGTCCGGGCGGGCCGCGCCATGGGCAGCGCTCCAGCCGCGGCGCCTTGACGCTCCAGCAGCATTGGAACCATGGCGTTTTCGGCTTCCTTGATGAACATGAGCTTGCCTTCCGGGCTCAAGTCGATGCGAATGAAGTCACCGAGCTTGATCTGTCCGGTCGCAACCAGGTTGGCGAGCTGGAACACTATGTGACGTTCGATAGCGCGCTTCAAATGGCGCGCGCCATATTTCGGATCGGTACCCTCGTGCAGCAGAAAGCTCTTCACTTTCGCGGTGCAGCTGAATACGAACTGGTTCACGGCCGATGCCATCAGAATGCGCTGCTGCACCATGCCCAGTTCGATTTCGAGGATCTGTTGCAAGTGCTCCGAACGGAGCGTCCGGAAGACGACCGATTTGTCGATACGGTTCATGAATTCAGGACTGAACTTGCGTCGGGCCGCGTCGACTGCCGAACGGTTGATGCGGTCGTCGAATGAGGCGTCCACCTGGGTGGGTTTTTGCGCGAAGCCGAGGCCGCCGTCCACCATGTTGCTCATCTCGCTGGCCCCCAGGTTGGAGGTCATAATGATGATGCATTGCGAAAGGTCGACGCGGCGATTGTCGCCCAGCGTCAAGGTGGCCTTGTCCAGAATTCCGAGCAGCAATTGCCAGAGCGAGTCGGAAGCTTTTTCGATTTCGTCGAACAGAAGAATCGAAAGCTTCAGGGTGTCGGTGTGCCACTGATTGAGAGCTTCCTGGGTCAGCAGAGGATGCGTCTCACGATGGCCAAGATATCCCGGAGGTGAACCGATCAGTTTCGCGATTTCATGCGAGTGCTGAAATTCGGCGCAATCGATCTTGATGCAGGCGCGTGCGTCACCGAATAAAGCTTCGGCCATGGCTTCCACGACACGGGTTTTCCCCGAGCCGGTGGGCCCAAGGAACAAGAGGTTGCCAACGGGACGGCCAGGAGGATTCAAGCCCGCCAGAAACATCTGGTAAATTTCGACCACTTTCTCGACGGCCTGGTCCTGACCGACGATTCTGCGGCGAAGGGCGCTTTCAAATTCTCTGGCATCATTGGAGCGGCGCGTAGGGTCGAGCATCGTGTTGACGACGGTTTTCATATGGGGTCTGGCCCTGTCCTGTCCTTTCGTGGGCCCGTGTACTGACTGGGGAGAGCGGGGCCGCCGTCTCGTAATGAGAGACAAATATTGTCATCTCATATCTTCGGCAAACTCATTACAGCAAACGGCTCGCCATTCCTCGGGGGCGCTTATGCCCCACTTTCTACAAGAGTTAGATGCGCGGCACAGTCCAAAAGGAAGGGCCGTTCCCCAAGGCGGGATGGGGAAAGAGAAATAGTTTGCCACTACCGGGAATTTTCCTAGCACGCTGGCTGGCGTCGGCCGCATAACCCCGGAAGGCCAAGTCAAGACTTGCGTCTGAACTGCCACAGCACTGGCCCGACGTTATCTGGCCCGCTTGTCTAGTCGTCGATAGCATCCGTGAAAACAGCGGTTTACACGGAGATCACTTTGCGCCACCTCGGGCCCTTGTCGCTTTCACTTGCCAGCATCTTATTCATTTCCTTCGGTTTCGTTGCAGCAGCTCCTGTCGCCTCCGCGCAGGCAGCCAAGCCGAAACTGCTGCTGACTTCCAAGCCCTCAACCGCCACCGCGCCCAAAGCTCCGGAGCCGGCGCTGACCGCAGTCGCGCCCCCGGGCAGCGCTTTGTACGTGGCAAAACGGGGAGACAGCATCCCGCTGGTGGCGCGGCACTATCTTTCGCAGACCTCATACCTGACTTCGAGTGAACTGGGAGAGGCGATTCGAACCGCTAACGGCGATTTCCGTGGCACGTTTCTAAAAGCTGGCCAGCCCGTGATCATTCCCGGACTGCTGCCCATGCCGATCGTGGAAAAGTCGGTTCCGGTGCAGCGCGATTTTGAAGTACGGGCGATTTACCTCACTGGACTGATGGCAGCCAGTGATCATGGTATTCGGATCATCCGTCACTGGCGTGAAGTCGGCGGCAACGCCGTGGTGTTCGATATCAAGGACAGCGACGGCAGCGTTACCATCCCCTTCGAGCATCCGCTGCTCGGTAGTCACAAGGCGTACTTTCATGACCTGCCGAAGTTCGTTCGTTTCCTGCACTCGCAGAATTTGCACGCCATCGCCCGCGTTGCCATCTTCCGCGACGAACGGTTGGTCAAAACCCATCCCGAACTGGCGGTGAAGTCGCACAAGACTGGTGAAGCGTGGCGCGAGAACGGGAAACTGGTTTGGACCGATCCGTCTCAGCCCAGGGTGCAGGAATATGACATCGCTCTGGCCAGGAAGGCGATCGAGGCCGGCGCTGACGAGATTCAGTTCGACTACGTGCGCTTTCCGGCGGAAGGCGATCAGAAAGACGCCAGCTTCGTATTTCAGACCGAACATCCAGAATGGCATCGCTCTGATGTCATTGCGGACTTCCTGAAGCATGCCTATGCCGAGATTCATCCCACGGGCGCGTTGTTGTCGCTCGATGTCTTCGGAATCATGGCCTGGCAGCGTCCGGTTGACCTGGCCCACACCGGACAGGACATCGTGCGGATGGCGAAATATTGTGACGTCCTGTCACCGATGATTTATCCGTCACATTTCTTCGGCATGGATGGAATAGCTCACCCCGGCGATGCCCCGGAACATTTCATCGGAGAGTCGATGGTGCGTTTTGAGAAGATCACGCAGGGCAGCGGCGTTGTGATCCGTCCGTGGCTGCAGGCTTTTCGCTGGAGAACCAGGACTTACTCCCCTAAGTACGTTGAAGCTCAGGTGATTACTGCCAAGAACAAGGGCGGAATCGGATTCCTGTTCTGGAATGCGGCGAACGACTACAGCAAACCTTATGTTGCAATGCCGGAGATGGGCGCAACCAGGGGGCAGTATTTCCGCGGGGATGAGCAGCCCGGCGTAGCGCAGGCCAGCGTGACACACCCGGCCAATTGAAGTCTTTCCAATCCTGAGCCTGGGTAATTCCGGGAGCGCGGCGGGCAGTCATCCCGCCACGCTACCGTCGTTCGACGCTCTTCCTGACGTCTCACATCACATCGCTTGCGGAGGCGCTAACGGCTATCCGGGGTGGGCTGACCTTTCCGATGATGTGGGCGACCTTATTTCCTGACGTGTCATATGCATCCGGCGTAAACGAGCCGCTGCAGGAGTTTCCGTCCCGGGTCAAGACGATATTTTCGCGAATTTGCCCGCGTCTGTGCACGCTTGGGATGAAAGAGGAAGCTATCCACTATCTTCAGCTGGCCTATGAAGAGCATTCACCACGTCTGATTCACATGCAGTACGAACCAGACTTCGATTTCCTGCACACCGACGAGCGTTTCCGGGAGATCGTCCAAAAAGTGGGCCTGCCGCGCGCATTCTGAAGACCGAGCAAAATTCCCAACCGTCTGCTGAATATTACCTGTGTAACCATCTTCATGCCCGAACGCGCGATACGTCCGTCCTGGCGGGTCAGTTATAATGACTCTATTCAGCAGGAGTATCCATGGCTCTCGAAAAGACCGAAAAAATCTGGCACAACGGCAAGCTCATCCCCTGGGATAAAGCCACGCTGCATGTAATGTCGCACGTGATCCACTACGGGTCGTCCGTGTTCGAAGGCGTGCGTTGCTACGCTCTGCCCAGCGGCCCCGCAATCTTCCGTGCCAGGGAACACATGCAGCGCCTGCTGGATTCGGCCAAGATTTACCGCATCGACGTGGACTTCAGCGTCGAGAGTCTTATCGAAGGCATGGCAGAGGTGGTTAGAAACAACGGGGTCTGGCCCTGCTACATTCGCCCGATTGTGCTTCGCGGTTATGGCGAGGCGGGAGTGAATCCGTTCAACTCGCCCACCGAGGTCTACATCTGCAACTATCCATGGGGAAAGTATCTGACCTCGGATTCCGATCAAGGCGCGGATGTATGCGTTTCTTCGTGGACCCGTATCGCCCCCAACACTCTTCCGGCGATGGCCAAGTCCGCGGCCAACTACATGAATTCCCAGCTCATCAAGATGGAAGCCATCGTCAACGGCTACGTCGAGGGAATCGCGCTCGATGCCAATGGCTACGTGAGCGAAGGCTCGGGCGAAAACGTATTTGTGGTACGCAATGGAGTTTTGAATACAGCCCCGCTCGGCAATTCCGTGCTTCCGGGAATCACGCGGGAGTCAGTTTTGCAGATCGCACGCGACCTGGGTATCCCGGTAACCGAACAAGGCATTCCGCGTGAACTGCTCTACATTGCAGACGAGGTGTTCTTTACCGGTACAGCCGCTGAAGTCACGCCGATCCGTTCGGTGGATAAAATCAGCGTTGGCAACGGCGTGACCGGGCCCATCACCAGGGCGATTCAGAAGGAGTTCTACGCGATCATCCGCGGCGAGAAAGTGGACCGCCACCACTGGCTAACACCGGTCACGGTGGGCAGCAAGCAGCCGGTAGGGGTGTAACCCGCCCGAGGCAGTGACCACGCAGGGACAGCCGCCCCGGCTGTCCAGCGGAGTGCAACTCCGCAGCTTTCGAATTGCTCCACAATCGAGAAGGTGACCCTGGGCGATCAGAAGATGCCTGGCGAGCTCCGCTCGCCCGGACAGCCGAGGGCGGCTGTTCCCACATGGTTAGTGGATGGGGCTGGCTATTTTCCGCACCAGATTACACCGACCGGGTACTTCGCGAAAATACGATCGGAAGTGAGAATGGTCAATTCTTCGAAAATTGCCTGAGCAATGATCAATCGGTCGAAGGGGTCGTGATGGTGCGATGGGAGGTCATACACTTTCAGGCTGTGCGATTGAGTGACGGGAAGGGATCGAATGCCTTGATCGGTCAATCGCTTGGGAACGTAACTAACCGGCTCTTCAGGTAAGCGAAACTTCCCCAGCTTAGTCTTGATGGCAATTTCCCAGGAACTGGCGGCGGAAAAATAAATCTCTTCATCGCCACTGGAAAGGATTTCAAGCCCGGCGTCGCCGATTGCCTCGGAGGAACCTACGCTCCAAAGCCAAACCACGGTGTCGAGGAGGTACTTCATTTGCGCTTTGGACGCTCTAGTTTGGGAAGTTCGCCACCATAGAACTCTTTGAGGAGATCGTCGGGCAAGGGCGCGTCGAAATCGTCTGCCACCCAGACGTGTCCTCGATCCATTCCTAAGGGCCGTTTTTTTTTCGTTTCTGGAGCCAAAGGCACTAATCGTGCAACCGGGACGCCCGCTCGCGCAATCGTCACTTCCTCTCCGTTCGCCACCCGCTGCAGAAGGCGCGAGAGATGGGTCTTCGCCTCGTGGATGTTAACTTCCATAGGATTACATGATGGACTAAGTCTATGGACTAAGTCAACCTTGTTTTGGGGCTATCGACTGCCCAGAGGCCTGCGGAGCCTCGCTCTGCCGGGCAGGTGTCCTCACCCGCCCCCTACGCAATCCGGTGGCAAGACAAAGAAGAGTTTGCCATCCTGTCCTAAGGTCTACACACCCGCAGTGCCCCTTCCGTTACTTAGGTCATCTTGGGTCGCGTGACGTTTCAGTTCATCATACGGAAGGATATTGGGGGGAAGTGTCGAATGAATATTGATGATTTGCTGCGCATCGCCATGGAGCGCCGTGCCTCCGACTTGCATTTGAAGGTAGGCAACTATCCCCATCTGCGCATTGATGGCGAACTGACTCCGCTGACCGACCAGCCTCGCATCAGCGCCGAAGATATGTTGACCATGGCGTTCAGCATGATGTCCGCGCGCCAGAAACAGAAGTTCAAAGAGACCACCGAAATCGATATGGCCTACGGCGTGGCCGGACTCGGACGCTTCCGTGTGAACGTATTTCAGCAGCGCGGCAATGTGGGACTGGTGCTGCGCGTGATTCCCACCAAGATCCGGGCGCTCGACGAACTGTACCTGCCCAAGATCGTTGAGCAGGTTTGCGATATGCCGCGCGGGCTTATTCTGGTCACCGGCGTCACCGGTTCCGGTAAGTCCACAACTCTGGCCGCGATGGTGGACCGCATCAACTCCACCCGCGCCGAACATATTGTCACCATCGAAGATCCAATCGAATTTCTGCACCGCGACAAGAAGGGATACGTAAACCAGCGCGAAGTGGAAGTGGACACGCCCTCCTTCGGCGCTGCGCTGCGAGCTTCCCTGCGTCAGGATCCCGACGTCATCCTGGTCGGCGAAATGCGAGACCTTGAAACCATCGGCACCGCGCTGCATGCCGCCGAAACCGGTCACATGGTGTTCTCCACATTGCACACGCTGGACGCGGTGGAAACCATCAACCGTATTATTGCGATCTTTCCGCCGCCGGAGCAGAAACAGATTCGCCTGCAACTGGCCGCGGTGTTGCGCGCCGTCATCAGTCAACGGCTGGTGCGACGCTGCGACGGCGATGGCCGCGTGCCCGCGGTTGAAGTGATGATCAACACCGCATACATTCGCGAGTGCATCCTGGTTCCGGAAAAGACGCGCGCTGTCCGCGACGCCATCTCCGCCGGAACTTCGCAGTACGGCATGCAGACCTTCGATCAGTCGTTGTGGGATTTATTCCAGGCAGGATTGATCAACTACGAAACCGCTTTGGAAAACGCATCCAACGCCGACGATTTCAAGCTGCGTATGCAGGGTGTATCTTCCACCAGCGATATTTCCCGCAATGCAATGCAGCAGTCCGGTTTCAGCGGAGGACGCTGAAGCGGTTGCGGCTAAAAACAATCAGGGGCGCGCATAGTCATGCGCGCCCCTTTTTCGTGTCACCGACGGGTATTTCTTATTTTGCCGCCAGGGCCTGAGGCAGGCTCATGAATCCGGTCGCGTACTTCGAGTGATGACACTCGGCTCCGGCCAGAACTCTCAGCGCGTCATGCAGCGACGAAATGTCGAACACGCGGTTCAAGCGGGTGCGGGTCAGCATCTCATTGACGAAATGCGACGGATTCACCAGCTTGAGCTGGATTCCGTGATTGCGCGTCCAGTGGTGCAACGACACCAGAGCGTTCAATCCTCCGCCATCGATAAACTCCAACAGCGAAAGATCGAGCACCACGATTCGCGTGGTTTTTTCCGAGACCACCGCACTCCTCAGGGTGGCCACTTCAGCGCCGCGCACCAGCCGTCCTCCGCAGTGCACTACCGCCACATCGCCGGCTCTTTCAACATCGATCGTTAACATGACTGGCTCCATCGCTTTCTCACTCAAAATCTCGTGACTCGTATGACTGTTGAACATGATCTTCTTGTCTTGAATAGACGACGGTGCGGGAAGAAAGTCACCACCATGCCACTGCTCCTGTCCTGCCGATTCCAATCGTCACTTACCTATACGCTATCAGTGGTTTGGCGGTTCCATGCGACTTTGGAATTACGCTAAAACAGAGTTGTTTACAACAATTTACATCTTTGGGGTAATGTTGCTTTATATGCCGTTCCCGCGCCCGAGGAGAACCGATTCCGAAGATGTGCTCTACGAATATGCAGTGGGCGCGCTGGGCCGCCGCATGCGTTCGGTCGCCGAACTAAAACGTCTGCTGCGGCCGCGGGTGGAAGGCGAAACCGAATATGGAAAGACGCTGGTCGAACTGGTGATTCGCCGGCTGAAAGACCAGGGCTATCTGAATGACGCCAGATACGCCGCCGCATATTCTTCATTCCGGCGCGACAACGAAAAATTCGGACGGCGGCGAGTGGTCACAGATCTGAAGGCGAAAGGAGTTCATGGCGAGGTGATCGACAAAGCCGTCGACTCCGCCTACGACGAGGTGAACGAAGAAAAACAGGCGCGCGACTATTTGCGCCGCAAGCGCCTGCAAAAACCCACGAACCAGAAAGAGGCTGCCCGCGTGTTTCGTCAATTGATGCGTGGAGGCTTCGGGGCGAAGACCATTTTCGCCATCCTTAAGAAGTGGGAGGTGGATGATGAAACGCTGCAGGCGCTCGAGGGAGAACTGGAATGAGTCGTGGGATGGGGCGGGAATAATGCGAATAGTGATGGGTTGGGGCTAACGGCGGGAATAACAAAGAGGCCGTTGCGTTTATGGCTGAAATGCTGGATACTCCCAAAACCGTTTCGGACAAAAGGGAGGAAATATGAAATTCAAGTTTGCAACCGTACTAGCGGCCCTGCTGTTGAGCTCAGCCCTGGCGTTCTCGCAGAGCGTTGGAGCCGACGTCGATAAAGCGGCAGACAAAACCGCGGATGCCACGAAAGACGCGGCTAAAGATACAGCTCACGCCACCAAGAAGGCCGCCAGGAAAACCGCCAATGCCACCGACAAGGCCGCCGATAAGACCGCGGACAAAACCAAGGAAGTGGCGAAAGATACGGCTCACGGCACCAGGAAGGTTTACAAGAAAACGGCGCACGCCACCCACAAAGCGGCGGACAAAACCGCGGATGTCAGCAAGGACGCCGCCAAAGATACCGGCGACGCCGCGAAGAAGACCGGGCACAGCATTAAGAAGGGCGCCAAGGATGTTGGCCACGACGTCAAGAAGGGGACTGAGAAAACGGTAGATGAAGTGAAGTAGATTCGTAGGTAGATTAGAAATCGATTCGAACATGCATCGGCGGTTCCGAAATTGCTCAGCGATCAAGATATTGTTCAGTAGTTCGCGCCCAGATCCTGGTCCCGGAGGGACCGCCGATAACAGCCGCCAGTTTACTGGCGGGTAGCTGGGTGCACGCGATCGCGTCCCGCAGGGGATGCGTGAAGTGTACGGCGCCCTCATTCCCCCCACACATATTTCGGATCGTACTGAGGTTCCGATGATGTTCGGCCTGCCTTTTCATGTAATCGACTGTACGCGGCTTTTGTGAAACTCCGACCGTGAACGCGCCATAGCCCTCCTGCCAGGCGAATCCTTTCACATGAGTTTGTTCATCCATCGCCAAGACGATCCTTTGAGAAGCTGTACGGCCTTCGCCAATCCGGGGTTTCAGGCGTCCCTGCGGGACGCGCGAGTCTTGCCGGCCCACCCGGCGTTGAAACGCCGGGCTACTATCAGGCGTCTCTCCGGGACGACTTTGACTCTGCCGTCGTCATTGTGAAAGGCGGGCCCGTCGGCTTGTCTTCCTGAACGCCACGTCCGACGCTGGGACCGGCTCGGTCCCGGAGGGACCGCTGATAATAGTCCGCCAGTTCACTGGCGGGTAGCTTCGATCCGTCAAACCGCGTCCCGTAGGGACGCCTGAAATTTACGGCAAACCCACGCTCCCGTCTGTGACGGATGAACATGCCATCCGGCGGCCCTGATTCTCCGATGCTAGAATCGAGACACACAAAATGCTGACCGGCTCCGAAATCCGCCGCAAATTTCTGGACTTTTTCGTTCAGAAGGGACACCGCGAGGTGCACTCGTCGTCCCTCGTCCCGCAAAACGATCCCACGCTGCTGTTCACCAACGCGGGCATGAACCAGTTCAAGGACGTTTTCCTCGGACTGGAAAAACGCGACTACAGCCGTGCCACTACCTCGCAGAAGTGCGTCCGCGCAGGCGGCAAACACAACGACCTCGAAAACGTCGGTTTCACCAACCGTCATCACACTTTCTTCGAGATGCTGGGAAATTTTTCCTTCGGCGACTATTTCAAGAAAGATGCCATCGCCTGCGCCTGGGAACTGATCACTTCGCCCTCCTGGTTCGGTATCGAGAAGGAAAAGCTTTACGTCACCATCTTCAACGGTGAAGGCGGAATGCAGCGCGACGCCGAAGCCTGCGACTTGTGGGTGGGCCAGGGCGTGCCGAAAGACCGCATCTTCGAATTTGGATTTAAGGACAACTTCTGGCAGATGGGCGACACCGGCCCCTGCGGTCCGTGCAGCGAGATTCATTACGACATGGGCGTGGTGGCGTCCGACCAGGACCACACCGATTGCAAATTCGGCTGCGACTGCGGCCGTTATGTCGAACTGTGGAATCTTGTCTTTATGCAATTCGACCGCGACGCCGGAGGGAAGCTGAATCCGTTGCCCAAGCCGTCGATTGACACCGGGATGGGTCTGGAGCGGGTGGCGGCGGTGCTGCAGGGCGTGATCTCGAATTACGACACCGATCTGTTTACGCCGCTGATCAAACGTGCGGCGGAATTGACAGGAGCCACCCTGAACCGTGTGGGGACGGCCAGGGATGATTCTGGACACAAATCCGCCGCTTCGCTGCGAGTCATTGCCGACCACTCGCGGGCGGCGACATTCCTGATTTCAGATGGGGTTCTGCCGTCGAATGAAGGCCGCGGTTATGTGCTGCGGAAAATCATTCGCCGAGCGATTACCCATGGCCGGTTGTTGGGCTACGACAAGCCGTTCTTACACAGAATGGTTCTTGCGGTGTGCGATCTGATGCAGGACGCGTATCCCGAGTTGAAGGAGTCGGCCGACCGCGTCGCGAAGACTGTCTTATCGGAGGAGCAAAGATTCGCGCACACGCTGGATATCGGGCTCAGGAAATTGGAAGATGCAATTCGTCTGACTTCCACGCATGGTCCGGGAATTGCGTCGGAACTGATTCGTCTGTCCGGAGATGAGGCGTTCAAACTTTACGACACGTTCGGAATGCCCCTCGACTTCATGCAAGATGCAGCACGCGACCAGGGCATTGCTTTCGACCAGGAGGGCTTTGATCGTGCCATGGAGGAGCAGAAGACTCGCGCACGCGCTTCCTGGAAAGGCGCAGCCAGGCAGACTGCTAACCCTGCTTATCAGCAGCTTCCCAAATCCGACTTCGAGGGCTATCGCCAAACGCGCTCTGATGGCTGCGAAGTCCTCGCCATCATCAGCAGGGGCCAAGGCGCGCAGGAACTCAAGCCCGGCGAGGAAGGCGAAGTCATCCTTGATCACACGCCCTTCTACGCGGAATCCGGCGGACAGGTTGGCGATCGCGGGTGGCTCTACAGCGACGATCACAACACTGTGATTGCCGAAGTCAGAGGTTGCTACTACCCCGTGCAGGGAGTACGGGCACACCAGGTGCTCATGAAGTCTCCACCCAACGAAAACCGCGTTGGGTGGGGCACCCTCCGGATTGGCCAAAAGGTGGATGCCGTGGTTAACGCCGACATCCGCCAGTCCACCATGCGCAATCACACCGCCACCCACCTGTTGCAAGCCGGGCTGCGCGAAGTTCTGGGCAAGCATGTGAAGCAGGCGGGGTCACTAGTGGCGCCCGATCATCTTCGCTTTGATTTCTCGCACTTCACCGGAGTCGCCGACGAAGAACTGCAGGACATCGAAGATCTGATCAACAAGCGGGTCTTGCGCAACACGAAGATTGAAGTTATCGAGAACGTGCCTATCGACGTTGCCATCAACGAGTACCACGCTATGGCGCTGTTCGGCGAAAAGTACGGCGACAAGGTTCGCGTTATCAAGATTGGAGATTTTTCTACCGAACTATGCGGCGGCACCCACACTGCTCAGACCGGCGAGATCGGCCTTATTAAAGTCTTGAAAGAGGGAAGCGTTTCGTCAGGAGTTCGGCGTATCGACGCTGTTACAGGTGAAGGTTCGCTGCATCACTTCCAGAAAGATCATCAGCTGGAAAACGTGGTCGCCAGCTTTGCGGGACCCACCCTTTCGCAAAAAGCGCGAAAGGATGGGGCACCCTCTGCTGGAGATACGACCCTGTCGCCGGCCGAAGCACTGAAGGCCGAGCTTGAGAAGAAAGACGCCGAGATCAAGCGGCTGGTCCGCGAGCTCGATCAGGTGCGGATGAAATCGGCGTCATCTTCGACGGCGAACCTCGCAGAACAAATTAAAGATGTCGGCGGCATAAAAGTGCTGGCGCACCGGGTGGACAATCTCGAACGCGCGCAAATGCGCACTCTGGTGGACCAGCTTCGCGACAGGTTGGGATCGGGCGTGGTGGTGTTGGGTTCGGCCAGCAACGGCACTGTCGCGCTGATCGCTGGTGTGACCAGGGACCTCACCGGCAGAATTCAGGCAGGCAAAGTGATCGGCCCGGTGGCACAGAAAGTCGGCGGCAAAGGCGGCGGCAGGCCCGACCTGGCCGAGGCCGGCGGCAAAGATCCCGGCGCGCTGGACGCTGCCCTGGGTGAAGTTTATGGCGTGGTAGAGGGCCTGTTGGGGAAATAAGATCAGTTCTCAGAGTTTAGTTCCCTTTCTCAGATGGCACTACGAACAGTTTGCAGTCGACTCGACTGCTGACTACACTCCTGAGCGGTGATAGGAGGGCGGATGAAGAAGCGTATCCAATTCATCAGCCACAAGGGCAAGAAGGTTCTGCTGGTGGACTGTACCAATTGCTCGGTAGACCAGTTGGTGGAACTGGCCGCACTCGTGCCGGCGAAGGTTACCGCGCAGCCTCTTAACTCGGTACTGCTGCTGGCGGATTTTACCGGGGCGACGTTCGATCGTCAGAGCGTGGATCGTCTGAAACCTTCGCTGGTGTTCGACCGGCCTCACCTGAAACGGTCCGCGTGGGTGGGAGTGGAGCAACTCCCGAAAGTCTTCTACCAGCACCTGAAATCGTTTTCGCAACGGGATTTGCCTATATTCAAGACGCGCGAGGAAGCCCTGGATTGGCTGGTGGAGGACTGAACGAGATCCTTCACGCGTTCAGGATTTCGGCAGCGGGCTCCGTTCTTAACCTGCCCTGAGCAACCGAACGAAGAGAGGTGGTCGAGCGGGCCGGCCCGCTAAACGCCTCAACTTCTCCACTTCAAAGTGATGGGCCCGGACAGCGGATGTTTCATCTCGCCGCCGGTTCTGCGCGCTTCCAGATAAGCTGCTTTCAATCCGAAATACCACTTGGCGGGACGGTCGGCGTCGTCCATCAGCATCAGGTGCGGATTGTGTTTTAGCCCTTCCGACTGCTTTTCCATCGTCTGCCGGTCTTGTTCCACAAATTTCGCAAAAACAAACTTGAGCAACCGCGGGCCCAGCGGGACCCAGCGAAACAGATTCCACGCAGCCACCACATCGATGCGGCAATGACTGCGGGTGATGGGGGTAACGGTCGTGAGGGAAGAGAACCAGTACTTGCCTGCGCGTATCGTCTCCAGCCGAAGGTTAGGCAGAACAAAATCAATTGTCGTGGTGATCGATTCGGCATCCGCGTACAGGCGCAACAACTTGTACGGCGCGCTGTTGGAACTCGGCGTATGCGCGCTCATGCGGAAGCCGCAGGGGATGGGTTCGAAATTCTTGTGCTTCTCGTGAATGCTGTCTCGTGACCGCCACCACCACGCCTGATGAACAAACGGGCCGTGTGCCGGGTCCATCAAACCGATAATTCCGTGATCGACGGTGCAGGGGAGATCGGCGGTCAGGTAAGCCAGTTTGTACTTCTCGCTGAAAATCGGAACCCGGGGCGCGGGAAAGGACGGCTCAATCGCCCTGGTGAATCCGGCTCCAGGCGCTGGTGGTTCGGGAATGTAGACCCAGATGAAGTCATCATGCTCTTCGCAGGTGTAGCTCCCGGCGTAGATGCGGTCGATCTTCAGTTTCTGATCCGCAGTGAGGGAGGGGATAAGCCGGCACTGGCCTGTATGTCCGTCAAACCGCCAGCCGTGGTAGCTGCACTCCACCTGCCGCCCATCGAAAACACCACAAGAAAGCGGCATGCCACGGTGGGGGCAGGCGTCATGCAGTGCGAAAGGCCGGCCCTGGCGGTCCCGTCCGATTGCCAGGGGAGTTTCGAGCAGCATGGCTTTGCTTAATTTGTCGCCCCTCACCTGCCGGGAAGGCAGCGCGCGATACCAGAAGCCGTACAGCATGAGGGAGTCCGGGGTTTCGCGTTGCGGCGGCGAGATGTCGTTCATGGTGTGATGAGCGGGGACGCAGGCAGCGTACTACACCCGCTGAAGCAGGTAAAAGTCGGGTAACAGGATTACCCTGTCATTTACCTCGCTGCGCGCGCCGATGGGGTAACCTCCGACGCCTGTAAATGTCTATGTTTTCAGTAAATTGCTGTATTACTTCCGTGGTTCGATTGGCCTTTGGTTTGATTGCTACGGGTGCCCCCGCAGCCTATAATTGCCTCACTCTGGTAAGGGATTCTCCGTCAGGTTCCGGGTAGGTAGGCGCGGGGTATTTGTATGTCCGCGAATAGGTACTTAACCCGGCTATGCGAAAGCACCTGCAAATCGCCCTGATGGCTAGTCCCGTAATCGCGACCTTCCTTTCTTTCACTACGCCACAACTGCAGGCACAAGCCGGTTTCGCCACGGCTGCAAGCATCACAACCGCCGTCGATGACTCCGGTCGCAAGATTTACGTAAACGACGCGGTGCCGTCAACTCCAAGAAGGGCATCGACTCAGGCGTTACGAACCAGCGGTCTTTTCTATTGGAGCCCCAGCGCCCACCAGTGGAAGCCGGTTCCAAGCGCCAAGATCGGGGCTGCACGTTCCGCGGCTGCTGAAGTCAGCACCAACGAGCAGGTTTCCAGCTATGTGCGTGGCAAACCATTCAGCCAGCAGGAAATCGACGCCGCCATTGATTTGGCTGCATCGCGGCACAATGTGGACCCAAGTCTGGTGCGCGCGGTCATCAAAGTGGAATCGAACTTCAATCCCAACGCGGTCTCCCGTAAGGGGGCGATGGGCCTGATGCAGTTGATGCCACAGACGGCGCGGCAACTGAAGGTCGACAACCCCTTCGATCCGCAACAGAACATAGACGCGGGCGTCCGCCATTTGAAGCGGCTCATGGAGAGCTATGGTGGTGATGTCAAGCTGAGCCTGGCAGCCTACAACGCGGGTGCGGGAGCGGTCGCCAGAAGCGCGGGGATTCCGCGTTTTGGTGAAACCCGCAACTATGTGAAACGGATCACCCAGTTGTACTACGGCGGAGCCGCTCCGAACTATCGCATCCTGAGCAGTCCGGTACACGAGCCAGTTCGGGTACAACGTGACGACCGGGGTGTCCTGCACTTCAGCAACACTGATTGAGAAAACGAAATCTACCAGTGTGGGCGCAGTGTGCTTGTAGTCAAAGGGTTACGGGCAAGAATTACAGGCTAGTAAAAAATTGAAGACCTTCGATCCAGGCCAACGCGCACGGCGTCTGGGCACGGCTCTGCTTCTGCTGCTGCTTTCGGCGTTGCCCGTCCAGGCGCGTGGCAAGTCTGAGGCCTGGGCCGATACACAATTCTCCAATGCTGAGCGCCGGCGCGAAACTCTAAACAACCTTCCCGCCAAAGAGCAGAGTCGTCACGAGTACGTGCGCGTCATCAACGCCTACCGGCGGGTGTATTACGGTGCTCCGGCCTCTGCCAAAGCCGACCCTAGCGTGGTTGCAGTCGCCGACCTGCTGGCGGAGATGGGACGTTGCTTCAACAATCAGAACGATCTGCGTTCGGCCATCGGGCAATACAAGTTTCTCCGGCGCGAATATCCCGGGAGCCGCAGCCGTTTCGACGCTCTTTTTAAGATTGCATCAATTTACCAGGATGACCTTCATCAACCGGCACAGGCCAGGCCGATATTCGAAGAATTTCTCCGGCGCTATCCTCACAACCATCTGGCGGATGCGGCCAGAAGCGCGCTTACCCAGCCGGCGCAGCAGGCAGCCCTGGACTCAAAACCCGCCAAAGCTGAGGCAGCGAAGAGCAGGATCAGGGAAAACCGGGACAGCGCGGATACCAATGGGGATACGAATCACCACAACAGCAATGACAGCGATGCCGACGATCCAAACCCAAAGAAAGCTGAAGCAGCAGCAAATGACAATTCCGAGGATGCTGCGAGAGTTTCGCAGATTACCAGCATTCGTCACTGGTCCAGCCAAAACTACACGCGAGTTGCGATCGATCTGGAGCAGGACGCAAAGTTCGAGTCCCGGCGAATAGAGAATCCCGGGCGAATCTTTTTTGATTTGCGGAACACGAGTCTGGGTCCGAACCTGCTGGGCAAGACGTTTGACGTGGATGACGGCCTGTTGAAGAAGATCCGCGTCGCCCAATTCAAGCCGGGGCAGTCGCGAATTGTTCTCGAAGTTGCCGATCGCTCAGACTATGACACCTTCCTGCTGACAGGTCCGCCGCGGCTGATCATTGATGTTCATAGCAGGGACATCCGTGGCAAAGGCATGCAGGGCAGGGACGGTGGTAACGCTGACAGCTTGCCGGCCAACAACTACGCGCGCAAAGCGCCGGCGCGCTCTCAAGCCGTGCAGACCGCGTCGCTGAAGCAGCCTGTGCCATTGATTACCACAGCGACTACCGTTACCTCGACTCCGAAGTCGAACGGCCCGACTGACGACGCGACTGAAGAAGCGAAACTGCCTTCGACTGCGACAGGCTCGGGTGTGACCGGAAAGACGCGCGTTCCCGCGCGGGCAGCAGGCGCCTCCGCCAGCGGGAGTGGTCCGAAAAAGACGGTCGTCGAAGCGGATGACTCCGACAACGACACTCCTGCGATGGTTGCCAAACTGGATCCGCCGGAAGTCGTTTCTGTGCCGGCAAAATCCGCAAACAGAGTTGCCAAGACTCCGACAAAAGGCAAAAGCAAGACCGTGGACGCCTTTCCCGATGTCCGCGAGGCTTCGCCCACCGCCAGCGGCGACCGGTCGCTTATCCGTGCTCTCGGCCTGAAGATCGGAAAGATCGTGATCGATCCCGGTCACGGCGGGCACGATACCGGCACGATCGGACCCAACGGTCTTGAGGAGAAGGACCTGGTGCTCGATGTTGGCCGCCGCCTGGGAAAGCTGTTGCAGGGGCGACTTGGCGCGGATGTCGTGTACACGCGCAAGGACGACACGTTTATTCCGCTCGAGACCCGTACATCGATCGCTAACCAGGAGCAGGCCGATCTGTTCGTTTCGATTCACGCCAATTCCAGCCGTGATTCGGACGCCCGCGGGGTCGAAACCTATTACCTGAATTTCACCTCGTCCGCGGAAGCGCTGGACGTGGCGGCACGCGAGAATGCCGCGTCGGACAAATCCATCCACGAGCTCCAGGATCTGGTAAAGAAGATCGCTCTTAAAGAGAAGATCGAAGAATCGCGCGAGTTCGCCTCTAACGTGCAACATGCTCTGCACAGTGGTTTGGCCGCGAAGAGCCCTGGGATTCGGGATCGCGGTGTGAAGAAGGCCCCCTTCATTGTGCTGATTGGCGCCAACATGCCGTCGATCCTGGCCGAGATTTCCTTCGTCAGCAATCCCGGGGATGAACGCCGCCTGCGGACGGCTGATTATCGCCAGCGCATTGCCGAATCTCTTTATCGGGGGATTTCGAAATACGTAAGCGGCTTGAGTGGAGTAAAGGTCGCCGCTAGGATCGATAAGGGCGAAGGCCAGTAGACTTCTTTACATTTCCAGGCTTTTCTCTGCGAGCCTTGCGATCGTCTTTGCGACCATTGCGGTTAAATCTTGAAATCCCGGTCTGACGCCCCGCAGCCGCATTTGAGGGAACCTTTCCGGTCCCGTTTGTAGTCTAATAACACAGGGTTGTCGCCAGCCCTTCTCATGAAGGCCTTCAGAGTCTTTTTCTCACTTATCGTGTTTCTTGCCACTGCCTTCGCGGGCGAGGCCACCCGCGCCACACCGGCTCCGGCTATTCTTCCAGCGCAGTTTTCCGGGTGGCAGATCTCCGACTCCCCGAAGATGAGCAACGACCCGGCCGTCGCCGATCCTGCGAATGCCGCATTGCTCAAGGAATATGGATTTACCGACCTGGAGACGGCCACCTACACCCGCGAAGACGGGCGCAAGCTCACTCTCAAGGCCGCCCGCTTTGCCGACGCGACGGGATCGTACGGGGCATTCACCTACTACAAACTGCCCCAGATGCTGAAGGAGACGATCCCAGATCAGGCGGCTTCGCTCAACGAGCGCGTACTCTTTTACCGGGGCAATGTGCTGGTCGATGTGGTGTTTGAGAAGTTGAGCGCCATGTCTGCCGCCGAGCTTCGTGAGCTCTCGCAGGCCCTGCCATTGCCGCCGGGCAATGCGCGGAATCTGCCCAGTCTGCCAGCCTATCTTCCCAAGCTTGGTTACGTGAAGAACACAGCGAAGTATGTCGTGGGGCCGGTTGGTCTGGAGAAAATAAGCGCGCCGCTGCCCGCGCAGCTTGTCGATTTCAATGTCGGCTCCGAGGTCGCGCTGGGGATGTACCAGACAACCGATGGCCAGGCCACGCTATTACTCGTCGCCTACCCCACGCCTCAGATTGCCGCAGAACATCTCCGGCAGCTCGACGCCGCGCGCCAGCCCAACCCTCACCAACCGGGGAGCGTTGCGAGCCTGAACATTGGACCAGTCTTTGACAAGCGCACCGGCCCGATGGTTGTTGTTGCCACTGGCGCCATTTCGCCCGACGATGCGAAGTCTCTTCTGGGTTTGGTGAACTACGAAGCTGACGTTACCTGGAACGAAAACACCTACACTGGTAAGAAAAACAATCTCGGCAACCTGATCCTCAACATTTTCATGCTGTGTGCGATTCTGATGGCCTTTTCTGCCGTGGCCGGACTTGCCTTCGGAGGCATGCGCATCTTTTTCAATCGCATCTTGCCGGAGAGTGTGCTGCACCGCGAAAAGGAGATGGAATTCATCTCCCTGAACCTGGCTGAGGGCCAGGAAGCGGCGTCCAATTCCAACGTAAGCTCATCAATCAAAGCCGGTTAGGACGGGCAAAAGGGCTCACTGTCTCAGAATGAGTCACTGCGGACGCCTATTAACCTATTTTATAAGTTATTGAAAAGAAAGCTATTTATTTCCCAAAAATCGCTTGACACCCCCCTTTTTCGGCTCATAAGATTTCGCCAGAAAGTTTTGACGGATTTTTGCCCCGTTGGAACTATTCTCCCTAAAAGAGAAGGCCGCCCCTTTGCCAGGGCGGTCTTTTTATTTGTGGTCAGTCGTCAATCTTCCATCGTCAGTCTTCAGCATCAACAAAATCTAACCCGGATTTTTCTGACGACTGATGGCCGATGACTGACCACTGCCTGGCCACCAGCGATTCACGTTGCGGCAATATTCGTCGTAGTCTTCGCCAAACTTGGCGCGCAATGTCGGCTCTTCGTAGAAGATCACAAACAGATCTACGCCGCCGGCGACCGCCACCACCGCAGCGATCACTGCCGGGTTGGCGTGGCCGAATACAATCCACAGCCCGATCCATCCGGTTGCGAAGCCGAGATACATCGGGTTCCGCACAAACCGGTAGAAACCCACGACTACCAGTCGTTGCGGAGGAGCCACGGGAGCTGGTGTCCCACGGCCGGTCCATCCGAAATCCCAAATGCAGCGTAGCGCGACCGCGAAGCCGAGTACGGAGGGAATCGCAGCCAGCCACCGCCATCGCGCTGTGCCCGCTATTTCCACGTGGAAACCCAGCCATTGCGGCAGCAGCCAGAACCACAACGCAAAGAAGGCGCTGCCTACAACCAGCGATGCCGCCGCGGTGAGCCAGCGATTGCCGTTTCCATCCGAGGGAACCGTCGATGACTGTGCATTTGCCATCTTCAACCTCGTATCCTCGAGAAATCGATGCGGGTAGTCTATCGCGGCTCGGCGCATGTTTGGAGACTTTGAGGCTCAACTCGTGAGTAACACAGTAGCCAACGGGTGATTTGGTAAACTGAACTACGCAGACACGAAGCCGACGTAGCTCAGTTGGTAGAGCAGCCGATTCGTAACGCACTCAGCTTTGCGTATGTTGTTGTGGAGTATGGTGGACTCGGGGTGGTTTTTGGGGGTTTTAGGGTATCCCTGAGCACGTTTTGTACAGCGTTTTGTACAGCAATTTGAGTAGCCGATTTTAGGTCGGCTGGTTTTTGCTCTTCCTTCGCTCACCCACTCAGTTCAATAGGACGCACTTTCGCCCCTCGAAAGTCTCGAAGAATCACCGCCCACGTTTTAGCAGCAAACATCCTCCGATGAAGGAAAATATGCCCACAACAATGCCGATGATCATCCCCGCCAAGAACGGCGGGGAGTGAGCAGTTTCGCCTGCATTCACAAAGTAGCGGTGCAGCAGATGTCCAAAGGCTAGCGTCGTGAATAGCACCGCTAGTCCGCTCAAGATGTTCACAATTCGCATGTCGCCTCCCTCACTTTGTGCATGCTACCGCCGCACCTCAGACTCGCCAGCAGCCCGGAATACCGCCTCTGCGGACGGTCGTTGCGGACCGCGATGCCCAGCGCCTTCTTCTGCCCGATCAGCACGAGCAGCCGCTTGCCCCGCGTGATCCCCGTGTAGATCAGGTTGCGTTGCAGCAGCATGTAGTGCTGCGTGGCCAGCGGGATCACCACTGCCGGGAACTCCGATCCCTGCGACTTGTGGATCGTGATCGCGTAAGCCAGCGAAATCTCGTCCAGTTCCCCGAAGTCGTATTTCACCAGCCGATCGTCGAAGCGCACTGCGACCTGCTGCTCGACCGGATCGATCCGCTCAACGATTCCGATGTCCCCGTTGAACACGTCCTTGTCGTAGTCGTTCTCCGTCTGGATGACCTTGTCGCCTATCTGGAATCGCCATCCGAACCGCTCGACGGCGGGCTGACCGGGTCGAGCTGGGTTCAGAACCCGCTGTAAGGCTGTGTTCAGTTCGCGCACGCCGAGCGATCCCCGGTTCATCGGGCAAAGAACCTGAACGTCGCGGATCGGGTCGAGACGAAATCGTTCCGGAATCCTCTCCTGCACCAGCTTGACCAGCGTTGCTGCGATCTTTTCCGGATCATCCCGCTCGACGAAATGAAAATCGGAACTCGGGTCTGCTCCGCGCACGTCCGGCATCTGACCTCGGCGGATGCGGTGCGCGTTGGTGATGATCTGGCTGCCCGCCGCCTGCCTGAACACTTCGGTGAGGCGCACGACTGGCACGACGCCGCTCTCGATCAAGTCCTGCAAGCACCGTGCCCGGCCCAACCGACGGAAGCTGGTCCACGTCGCCGACCAGAATCAGTCCGGCGCGGTTCGGAAGAGCCCGCACAAGGGAGTGCATCAGCGGCACGTCCACCATCGAGGTCTCGTCCACGACCAGAAGGTCGCAGGCGAGCGGGTTCGACTCGTCCCTGCTGAACCGCCCAGTTCCGGGGTCAATTTCCAGCAGGCGGTGGATCGTCTTCGCTTCCAAGCCCGTGGTCTCGGTGAGCCGCTTCGCCGCCCGTCCGGTCGGGGCGCACAGCAGGCACTTCACGCCCTTGGCACGCAGGATCATCAGGATCGAGTTCACGAGCGTCGTCTTGCCCACGCCCGGTCCTCCGGTGATGACCACGACACGGTTGGCGAGAACCGTTTTCAGCGCCTCGCGCTGGCTGGGGGCGAGCGTCTTGCCCGTCCGCCGCTCGCACCATGCGACCGCCTTTTCGAAATCGATCGGCGGGTAGACCGTCGCCGTTCCTGCCAGCCGCTTGATCCTTGCCGCGATGCCCTCCTCCGCTCTCCTGAGATGCGGCAGGAAGATCAGGGGCTCGCCGTCGATCTCCTCCAGCAGCAGCGAGCCACTCGTGAGCATCTGCGACAAAGCCTGCTCGACAGTCGCCTTCCGGCACTTCCAGCAGCTTCACTGCCGCGAGCTTGAGCTTCGCGCAGCGGCAAGGCGCAGTGACCGTCCGAGGTCGCTTCCAGCAGGACGTGGTCGATGCCCGCCCTCGCCCGGTTGAGCGAGTCTCTGCGGAATCCCGACCTTCTGGGCGATCTGGTCGGCGGTCGCGAAGCCGATCCCGTAGATGTCTTTCGCCAGCATGTACGGATTGCTCCGCACCTTCTCGATCGCCTGCTCGCCGTAGGTCTTGAAGATTCGCACCGCCCGGCTGGTGCTCACGCCGTGGCTGTGCAGGAACAGCATGATCTCGCGGACTTGCTTTGCCTCCTGCCATGCATGCGCGATCCGCTCCCGGCGCTTGGGGCCGATGCCATCGACAGTTTGCAGTTCGGCGGCTCGGTTCTCGATCACGGCGAGAACCTCGGCTCCGAACCGCCCGACCAGCTTCTTCGCGAGAATCGGCCCAATGCCCTTGACCAAGCCGCTGCCGAGGTACCGCTCGATCCCCTCGCTGGTGGTCGGCGGCACCGTCTTCATGGTCGTCGCCTTGAATTGCAGCCCGTGCTCCTTGTCCCTGACCCACCAGCCCTCCGCGATCAGCCATTCCCCGGCAGTCACCGAGGGCAGCGATCCGATGACCGTCGTCTCCTCCCGATGCCCCTTTGTTTTTACGCGGAGGACACAGAAGCCACTTTCGTCGTTGTGGAAGGTGACGCGCTCGATGACGCCGGAGATTTCCTCGGTCGAGGGTCTGCGTTCAGGGATTGCGGCATTCATGGGCGGGGATTCATTTTCCCACGGATGGCGTGACCCCATTTGGAAGGCGATTTTACGGGCGTTGGCTGCCGGGGGAAGTTACAGACAGGATACGCGTCTCAACCTCCGTTGCAGGCTTTTTGGGCCAGACTGGCGTGGCATTGTGATCGTGCCAACGACTGGGTCGTATCGCACTGCGGGTGCGTCGCTTAAGTGTTCAGTAGGCGTTTCCTGAGAATGTTCTGTATCTGGATTCTTGCGATATACTCCGGGCGGTGACGTTAACTGAGACTCAAGTCTAGATGCCTTTCTGCTCGAATTGCGGTGCGAATCTCGCAGAAGCTGCGCTATTTTGCCCGAATTGTGGTGGACAGCAGAGAACATCATCCATTCACCCGCAGTCGAGTGCTGCCACCAGAAAATGCCCGTTCTGCAAGCAGGAAGTAGAACCGCAAGCATCAAGATGCCCACATTGCAGCGGCGAGATCGGAAGACTTCAGGATTGCCTGCGCTGCCCGCGCTGTTCAGAAATGATAGTTCCCGCGAGAATGGCGGCTACCAACGAGAAAGGTTTAGGTACTGACCTCGCCAAAGTCGCGCTGGGCGGCGGAGCTTTCTTGTCTGGCACAGAAGAAGCCTACACTGCTTGCCCTGCGTGCAAGACCGCGATTTCCTACTGCGCGCATTGCAAAACAGTAACGGTTTCCAACCTTACGCGAAAGTGGGTTGGATTAGGCCGCTCAAAGAGTGGTTATCAGTTCAAGGTTAGTTGCTCGCAGTGTAGCGGGAAAGTCGAAGGGCCAAGCTGCTTTGTTGCCACCGAAGTGTTCGGCAGAATGCTGGACGCGAATTTGTTGCAACTCTACTATATTCGTGATGGATACATGAGCCGCTTCGGAGTTGGACGCTGGCTTATCAGAATCTATTATCGCCATGGCCCAGATTTGGCCTGCTGGTGTCGGGAACATCCCCGCGTACTTCTTATAGCCCGAAAAACTATCACAGTAATAGTCATAGTTTCACGTTGGACCTCTCCAACACGACCGTGGCTAGGCGGTGACAAACGAGCACGTTAGCTTAACGCCCCAAGCTGGTGCCGCAGTGGCGAAACTCTTATAGCTGCTAAAATCCAAAGCAGGAGGATACATGGCAAATCTGAAGGGACTGGAGTCCGTAGTCTCGCAGTTAAGAATACAAAGAACGAATTTGGTAGACAATCTTAGGCACGTTGATGCGGCTCTATCAGTTCTGGGTAGGCTGAATGGAAGCAGCAACCATGCGCAGCCGCGGCGAAAGATGTCGGTCTCCGGTCGCAGGAGGATTGCAGCCGCCCAGCGAGCCCGTTGGGCAAAAGTGAAATCGCAGAATGTCGTTTCAATTGCACCGAAGCGAGCCAAGCGTACGATGTCGGCGTCGACTCGTCGCAAGATCGCAGCCGCTCAGCGTGCACGATGGGCGAAGGTGAAACGGGCGGCTTGACCCGCCCGTGGGGCCCACTACAACGCCAAATACTGAAGGCACTCATTTGATTCCCGCCTGATATTTCTTAGGTTGACTCGAACCGTCTTGAAAGAAAGCAGACAAAATGACAGGGTGGGTGTCTTTCGTGCTAAATCAGGGCATATTATTCCAGTCCGGACTGTGGGACACTCTGGAATGACAAACCTTGAAAATCGGGTTCCTACACAACACGACGCGGTAATGGTGGCGGGTCGCACAGGTAACTTTCTGGTAATCGGCATTGACTCGTTAACCAAAACTGTCGAAGTGAGAACCACCTCAGCCTCGTTCGCAGCCTCGTTCGTGGTAGTCAAAGATGTGCCGTGGACGACCATCTCCTACCTCGACTAAAAAATTCCTTGTGTGGTCAAGACTGACCATTCCTCTACCTCGCTTTGGGGCATTATCTCCCCGCCATGAAAGAAGACCTCAACTCTAAACAGGCTGTCCGCTGTCCGACGTGTGGTGCTGCTCCGGGAGAAAAGTGTGAGCTTGCGATTGGTCAACCCCGCACCGAACCGCATCGTGACCGCCGATTGACGGCAGCCGACCCACAACCTATTGGAAGGTGCTGAATTGGCGAAGACCTGCGAAGCTATCCAGAGAGGCTACCCTCCTGCGGAACATCGTCCCGCCTCTGTACGCTAGCGGCTAAAGGATTCCCAGTATTGTTGAACATGACGCAACTGGCTATCTTTTTGCCGCAGTCCGATACGTCACCAAGGAGCGGCGAATGGCGACCCACCGGGTAAAAGTGCGGGAAGACCTATTGCAGAAACTCATTACTCTGTCTGAAGAGACGGGCAAACCGATTAGCGATCTGATCGAAGAGGTACTGAACTGGGCTCGGCACGAGTCTCAGATGCGGCAGGCGCGGGCATCAGGGCAACCCGCCGAAGCGGCTTAGTCCGGTCAACCGTAACTATCACCGAGTTCAATTCACCGTTTCCTACCTGCCGATTTATTGAGGCGAATCTCGATCATTTCCCAAGGAATAAGCTTTCGTATAGCGGAACATTGACGAGCAACATGTGGTCTGGCAGACAGGGCAGCTTGCTTGGCCTCAGCAATTCTCGTCTTCGGGAGACCTGATGCTTCACCAAGCCATAGCACCATTGGCGGGCATACGATGTGGTTGTAAACAAAATCCGCTGATCGGTGCCAGTTCTTTCGATTGTAATATCCCGGCCCGTCATAGGCAGACAGCCAACCGAGCCAGTGCTCCTTCTGGGACGTGTACCAAGCACGACTGCGGCTCCAAGTTCCGCGTCTATCCAGAGTATTTTCCAACTCGGTCGTAACGGGAGGTCGCGCACGCAGTTTGCGGATTTTGGCAGCTAGTTGATTTGGCGTCATTGTCATATCTTTCGTCGGCGATATTTTACGATACCGTCGCCATCCGAAGAACGCCGCTGACTACGACAGCGTGAAGTAATCCCGGATGTAGAACCTATCTTCAATCCAATTTTGATTCCGCTAGCCCTTTCAGTTCATGAACGACTCTCCTCAATTCCGTAACGAGGCGCTTCGGAGCCGCTGTTCTCTCTAAAACATCGACCAACGCACCGTAATACCAGAGTTGATCTTCCTTCGGTGCATTGAATCTTGGCCATAGCTTCTCCCCGAGTTCGCGATAGTCGGACAGGGCTGCTCGGGCATTATGAAGTTTGTCGGCAGCCGAGACCAGCAGCGCATCTCCGTCTGCGCTACGCAGGTGCTCCAGATATTTGTCCTTTCTTTCACGCCAAAGCAACTTTTCGCTTGGATCACTCGCTGTGCTGTCCGAGCAGGATTCGACAGTATTCGCCACCCGGTCGCCGAACATATGGCGAATAGTGGCCAAAGTTGGAAGCCCGCCTTGATCCTCAACCGCATCGTGCAACAGGGCAGCTATCGCTTGATCCTCGTTGCCGCCAGCCTCAAGGACAAGGGAACATACGCCCATCAAGTGGGCAATGTAGGGGATCGAAACGCTTTTTCGGGATTGCTGATGATGCAGGCCGGAGGCGAACTGCAATCCGAGGTCAAATCGCCAAGTCAAGAAGGACGATGGAGATTGAGTGCCCAAATAGCGGCTCCGGTCCTTCTGATCCGCTTCCGCAAACGCCGGGGAGCAGTGTTCAATCTCGCTGTTACAAATCGAATACCAAAGCCCGGAGATCGGGCGGCGAATTAGCTCGTGATTCGATTACACTTATTCATTGTCAAGCCAGATGCGGCCCCCGTACGCCCTCTTGCAATCCCGCGGACTAGGGTTACTGTTTGCAATATGAGACGCTATAGAGTGCAAGGATTCCACGCCCCGCAGGTTATCCCCATTTTGTCGGGCGTTCTCACCCATGACGAAGCTAAGAAGTACCGCGCCGATCTAACAGCAAAAGGTGTTCACCCATCGGACATCTGGATTACCGAGGTGGATGAGCACGGAGCCGCAAAGAACATTAAGAAATTGCCGCGGCCCAAGCCGTTGACCTCAGAACTGTTGGTCGCCTCCCGTAACGTTTAAATCAGGCAGGGAACGACCGTCACAGTTCTTCTCATCAGAACCGCAACGAAGGCAAGCTATCAGGCAGCGTCCTTGCTATCGATGGCCCTCAGCTTCCTGAGCATGGCTTCGATTTCGTCCTGCTTATTCAAAGCGATCAACTCTTGGAGCCTTCGAGCATCTTCGTGTGCGATATCTGGCAAGTCTATCTCTTCGCCGTGCCACATGAGCTTCATGCAACAATAATAGCAAAGGAGCAACTGCCCTTGTTAACAGACCAAGCGGGTTCGTGGTCAACCTCTGATACCGTGAATTACATACGATTTCCAATCGTTTACGCGAGCTACGATTCTTGTCGAAGATGTCATTCGCCCTCGTCGTCGTTCGTGGTGGATTCGTCAGAGTTACCGCTACAGAAACCAGCGGCAGACGCGGCTGAAGCAAAAAACCGGAGGGTGGCCCGCAAGGCTGCGTTTTTCGAGGGTATTCGAGAGACCGCAAGTGCTGCCTTCTCAATGCGGCGATTACTTCTTGGTAAAGAGGCAGGGCCTCTGGCGCACGGGTATACCTTTTGATCACTGTGGTCGCTCGGTGGGCTTTGGCAACCCGATCCGGCGCAGCAGGTCGGCGTAGCGTGGGTCGGAGCGAACGTTGTCCCAAAATATGTCTACCGCGAGGAAGGCCATGCCCGCTGAACGCTGTTGGTAACCCTTTTCAAGCAATCGAAAGACCTCGTCTTTCTCGGCGAGGCCCGCATAAATCGTTGCAAGTTGATAAAAATCGACATAATCGTGCGAGGACAGTTCCTCAACCTCTTTGGCGATCTTCAGCGCATCGTCCCGCTTCCCCGAGACGGCGTAAACCCAACCAAGGCCGTCAGCAACCAACTGGTTTTCAGCTGCGACAGCCTTGTCCTGATCGGCAATTTTGTCGTATTCGGCAAGAGCTTGCGGATACATGCGCTTCATTGCATATGCCCAAGATATCGCTGCACGTATAGCCGAAAGATTTGGATTAAGGTCGAGCGCCTTTTGGAATTGAGCAATCGACTCATCGTATCGTCGCATGAACACGTAAGTAAAACCCAATTGAGAAGCTATTTCCGCTGATAGTGGGTCAAGCTCTTGCGCCCGCTGTGCCTCCTCCATACTTTCATCGAATCGCAGTCTCGTCTTCAGGTATTCCGAATACCGGACATGGGAGAGCGCACTGTTCGGGTTTAGCTCGATCGCTCGCTTGAATTCTCGCTCCGCCTTTGACCAGTCCCAGTCGGCAAAGAAAACGGCATATGCTAGCGCAGCATGTGCCTCGGCGAGCGTGTCGTCAAGCTCCAGTGCCTTCACTGCCGCCGCCTTCGCTTTCGGAAGACTGTCGGTCGGAGGTAGGTACATCCATCCGCCTCCAAGCGCAGAGTACGAGTCAGCGAGACCCGCGTAGGCCAGAGCATAGCCGGGGTCTTTCTCGATAGCTTGCTGAAAATATTCGATGGCCTTCTTTAGCCGTGCTGCTGTTGCTTGATTCGCGTGATACCTCCCCTTCAAGTAAAGCTGATACGCTTCAGGATTTGTCGCGGACGACTTGTTCAAACGGGTCTTTTCTTCGCTCGTCAACCTTACTCCCAGATTTCCAGATACGGCAGTTGCGATTTCCTGCTGGACTGAAGTGATGTCAGCCAGCTTTCGGCTGTACTGCTCGCCCCAAAGCTGTTTGTCCTCGCGTGCATCAACAAGCTCGACACTCACTGACAGGTCGTCGCCGCGCTGAACAACCCGTCCGGTGACCAACGCCTCGACCCCAAGTTCCTTCCCGACCTTCTGCGGCTCGATCTCGCGCTGCTTGTAACGAAAAGCAGATGTGCGCGAGATCACCTTGAGATTCGGGAGCCCTGAGAGCCGATCAATGATGCCCTCCGTAATGCCATCACTTATGTATTCCGCGTTTGGATCACCGCTGGCATTAGAAAAGGGCAGCACAGCGACCGAGTTGATGCTGGTACGATCACTACTGCTAAAGAAGAACCCTGCCACGGCAATGGCAGCGATGACGAACACAAGAGCTATTGCGCCGATCAACATCGTCCGCCGTGACCAGCCGGGTGACGCTTCACCACTCGCCACCGTCTTGCCCGATTCAGTATCCCGCTTCAGCCGTTGGAGATCAGTGCGAATGTCGGAGGCATGCTGATAACGAAGACGACAGTCTTTCTCAAGGGCCTTGTTGATGACCTCCTCGAGCTTATGCGGCACATCAGAGTTAATCCGAACCGGAGCTACTGGCGGACGCTCCAGAATGGCATTGAAGATCAGCGCCGAAGTGTCGCCTCGAAACGGCAGCGTTCCGGTGCACATCTCGTACAGCACTGCTCCGAAGGAGAACAGATCAGTACGAGCGTCGAGTTCTTTGCCCTTAACCTGTTCGGGAGACATATAGGCCACAGTGCCGAGGGTTGAACCGGGGCTGGTAAGGTGCTCCTCCGAGCCGATGGTCGGGGCGCTCATGGCAACGCTCTGCGGCTTGAGGGCGACCTTCGCCAGCCCGAAATCGAGAATCTTCGCCTGACCCCTATTCGTGATGAAGATGTTCGCTGGCTTGATGTCCCGGTGGACGATGCCTTTGGAATGGGCAGCATCGAGTGCATCGGCGATCTGGATGCCCAGATCGAGCACGGCCTCGATCTCCATCGGCTTGCCAGCGATCCGGTGCCGAAGCGTCTGCCCTTCCAGCAGTTCCATCGCGATGAAGGTTCTCCTATCGGACTCATCGATTTCGTGGATCGTGCAGATGTTTGGGTGGTTCAAGGAGGACGCAGCCTTGGCCTCCCGCTGAAAACGGCTGAGAGCCTGTGCGTCGTTGGCGAGGTCGTCAGGCAGGAACTTGAGGGCGACGTGGCGGCCGAGCTTGAGGTCTTCCGCCTCGTACACCACGCCCATGCCCCCGCCGCCGATCTTACTGAGGATGCGGTAATGGGAAACTGTCTGACCCACGGGTTGGGAAGGCGTGGACACTGGCTGACATGTTAGGTGGGGACAAGGGCAAGGTCAACGTTCAGTGGCATTCCGGTTTAGGTCAGTTGAGCCACAACTGGCACATCGAACTTCGAATAATACCTCTTTACGTCTCCAGTGCCGTCTCGCGGAACTTCTCGATCACCGATTTGACTGTGTTGCTTGATGGGAACGGCTAGGAAAGCCCCCACCGCGCCCCCGCGCATCAACTCGAATCTGCGGGTTCTTGAGGAGTTCCTGTACCACTGTGTGTCGTAGCCCTGCACGGCAGCAGGTACAGCTTTTCGCCCTCTAGAACGAACCAGACCGGAATCGAGATTGTCTTCCCAGATTTCCTGCCGATCACGCTGATCTTGGTCTGGCGTAGCGGGAGGCGTTCTTTGAGATTGTCCTTTAGGTTTGGCATGACGCACTCCTTGGGTTACGAGGTGGGGACGGAACTAGCAGCAGTCGCAGGTCTTCCCGCGCATGGCTTCCTGACCCTCCCAAACAATGAGCGGCAGAACCGCTAAAGCCGAAATCGGGTCTGCCCACCTTACGTGCCAGATCGCGTTAATCGCCAGTCCCGCTAAGGCGATCAGCGAGAGGTAAGCGCACAGTGCCGACTGTGCGGCGTCCGCCCTCAACGCTGCACTACCTGTCGTTGCCGACAGACGGCGCTTCTCTTTCGCAAGCCACGGCATGACGACGGCGGCTGCGACCAAAATTGCTATCCCCAGAAAGGTTGGTTTGGGTTCGCTATAGCCCAGCAGGCTCGTAACCGAAGTGACTGCTACAAAGGCAGCCAGCGCGAACAACAAGGCTCCGGCGACCCGGGCAGCTCGCTTCTCCGCGTGCTCGGGTTCTAGCCGTTGCACGAAATCTCCACAGCACTACTATCGCCGAGAAAAGTTCGATGGCGCTGTCACCACCGAAGGCGAGCAGAGCGGGACTCCGCGCCCGCCACGCTGCAAAGAGGGATACCAGCGCTTCCACACTCATCCATACGATTGTGACGACTTGCACCCGTTGAATTCGCCAGATCGCGTCTGGAGAAGCTAGTTGTGGCACCGAAGCCATTCAGATGAGTATTATCGCACCGTGGTTCCAGTCTCACAGCCCACTACAAGAAGAGAGAACTCTGAATCTGGCGAGTTCCACTGGCGTAGAATATGGTTCGTCGTCGTTGGCCACGTGGTTGATTCGGGCGCTCACGGGATAGCACCGCATGAGCCGACTATCGTAGGGCTTCAGCAGCTCGCTGCCGAAGTCCTCGTCAACAAGCTGTTTTCTCCGCGAGAGTCGATAGCGCCCGCACATGAGGAGATTATGGCAGATCGGATAGCGTCACGATTATGGGGGTGTGGTCAGACGGCTTTTCCTGCGCTCTCGGCCCTTTATCGATCTCGCAGCCTTCGAGTCGATTTGCCAGCGTTGGGGATAATAAGAAGTGATCGATTCGTATGCCTCGATTGTTTTGGAACGCCTGCCGAAAGTAATCCCAAAACGTGAAGTGTCCAATTTCGCCCACGTGCAACGACCGGAACGCATCCGTATAGCCCATACCCAACATCGCACGATAGCGGGCTCGCGGCTCCGGCTGAAACAAAGCATCGTGCTCCCACGATGACGGCTTGTGACAGTCGATGTCCTCAGGAATCACGTTGAAGTCGCCGCCTATTAGCGTCGGCACATCGTCCTGCTTCCATCTAATCATTTGCTGATTCAGTCGATCCATCCAAGCCAACTTGTACGCAAACTTGTCACTCCCTACCGGATTGCCATTGGGAAGATAAATATTGACGATGCGGATGCCCTTGATGATTACTTCCAAGAACCGCGCATGGCTGTCGGAATCGTCTCCGACGAGAGCCTTAGCAATCGCCTCCATCGGATGTCGCGACAGAATGGCAACCCCGTTATAGGCCTTCTGCGTCACCGCGACACTCTCATAGCCGAGCGACTTGAAGACTTCGGACGGGAATTCCGTTCCCTTCAATTCTTGTAGCAACAACACATCCGGTTCGCGAGCTTGCAGCCATGCCGTGACATGGGTCAGCCGAGAGCGAACAGAATTCAAATTCCAGCTAGCGACTTTAAACATCAATCCACATTCCTAACCTTATTGTCGGAAAACTCGCATTGTCAGGAAGTATTGGGCTCAGACCAAGAATTTCTTCGAGTCGGACTGACGATGCGTAATGCCGTTTAGATGCGAGTTGACCACCAGAGTAGCGCAATAAACAAAATCTGCATCGGAGCCCGCAACCAAAAGCTGGGTTGGCGGGTTTGCCTCGCAGTGTGACACGGCGCTGCGCCGCATTTACATTGGCGATGAACATTCCGACGAGGAGCGCAATGAGACAAATGCCCGCAAGCCTGCGAAATTGCGGGAGCATCAATCCCGCCGTTCCGAAAAGTTCCAAAACACCAGTGATGTACACGATCAGCAGGGGGCGCGGAAAAGATGACGGGATCATCTGTGCTAGATCATGTTTCATCTTGTTGAAATGAGCAGTTGCGGTGAAGACGAACATCACGGCCAAGGCGTACAGAGCGGAATGCTGCCACGAGGCAAGAACATGCACACCCGCCGATCCTATCGCTCGAAAGACCAGCCACGCGGCCAGCAATACGATGAGAACGAGCATAAGAAGGCCGAATCCAAACCGTGACCCAGAGAATCTTACAAACGCCAAACACTTTTCCCTCTAGCCAGCCAACAAAACCTCGAACGATCCCGTCTTGTCGCGCATCAGGCCGATGGCTGCGAGGAACCGCCCAAGCTCAATGATTGGCCGGAACATCCAGTACTTCCGCCGAATGGCAGTCATGGCGCGTTCGTGCTCGGTGTGATCTGTGAGGAACCGGGCTATGCCTTCGATGTTCTCGCCCGCAATGGACAGCTTGACTTGTGGCGTCTTCTGCACGTTCTGCACCCATTGGCGATTTACGTTCGCCGTACCGATGTAAAGCCTGTCGCCATCCAGAACGAACCAGATCGTAACTTCATGCGGCTTCCCGGTTTTGCGTCCGTAATGGGTCAGCCTCGTCGTATGCTTTCCGGCTACCTGCCTCAGTCGCACAAATCCGGTCGATTCCATAAGCTCTCGCTCGCAATCTTCAACATGAATCGGCAAGTATCCCTAAACGTCCCTAAGTTGTTCCTCGGTCATCCCAAAATAGTGTCCCAGTTCGTGCATGAGTGTTTGGCGGATTTGATGGCGGACTTCGGCCTCGCTTGAGCAGACCGCCTCAATATTCTTCTGATAAAGCACAATGTGATCCGGTCCTGTGGGGAGGTTGAAGACGCTCCTATTCGTCGCAGGCACGCCGTGAAAGATGCCGAGAAGCACTCGCCGTTTCTGCCCCGGCTGGGGTCGTGACTGGTTCGGCGGAAAATCCTCGACCAGAATCGCGACGTTCTGGATGCGGGTGCGGAACTCTTCCGGCAGCGAATCCAAAGTCTCTTCTGCAACCTTGACGAAATCTTCGCGCTTCATCTTTCACCACTGACACACGGGGCACGCTCGCTCCGAGTAGCCGTCATCATCTTTGCTGTCATCGCCCTCTTCGTCATCGTCTTCCTCGTTGTCTTCGTCATCCTCATCCTGTTCGTCATTTTCGTCGTCTGGCTCCTGTCGAAGGAGGACATTGGTTGTTAGTGAACGATCAGAAGGCTCTGACTTGGGGCATTCTGGACGCATTCTGCTCATGTCCAATGGTACGCTTCGTATCCTTGGCAACGTAGCAACAGCGGTACAATCCACAGGGAGAACTCAAAGGAGAGCCGTAATGGCACAAAAGATTATCGAGGTAGTCGGAACTTCCAACGAGAGCTTGCAAAGGCTGCGGAAAACGCGGTGGCAGAAGCCGCAAAGACGGTTCGAGGCTTGAAGTGGGCGCGAGTGGCGCATTTAGAAATGGAACTAGACGGCAAGAAAATCGCCCAATACCGCGCCACAACAAAGATTTTCTTCGACATTGAACACTAGCACCAGCAATGCTGAGTGCTGCTGCTTTGTCCGCTCCGGAACTGGTTTGCCAGCCAATTCCCAGAGCGCTAGCCTGCTCCATGCCGACCACGCGCACAGGGATCAGTGAGGCAGCCGGACACGCCGCCGCAAGCGTCATGCTCGTTTGTTGATGACGCCTTCTAGCTGTTCTGTTAAGGCCTTCGTGGCCTCGTGAAGTTGAACGAGGCTGCCTGCTTGAAAGTCGATATCCGTTCGTTTCAAGTCGTCACCGATCGCTTGGCAAAGCTGGTAGGTTACCCGAATTCTTTCCCCAACCAACAATGACAAAACGCTACCCGAATCCTGTTCAGTTTCCTTGCGGATAACATATTGCTGGGCAGCCCATGCGGCAGTTCTGACGCGATTCAAAGCGTCCCGAAAGTCCGTCAGTACACGAGGTTCCAGATCGCCAGCTAGCAAAACTTCGTGTAGCCGCTGAAGCTCCACTATGGCTTGCTCAAGGGGCGAACGAGCGTCAGAACCGCCAGTTGATTCGGATGTCACATTAGACCTCGTAGTAGAAACGACCTCTCCAACACCGTTCCTCAGGTGTTCAGCGACTCTTCTCGTTGCAATAGTGAGCGACCAAAGTCCACGCTTCAGCTTTGTTCAGGTTGGGAAACCGGGCGGTCAACAACTGCACGAGAGCGGCCTTCCCGAGATTCGGGTTATCGCTCAAGAATTTGTTCGACGGCTTGGATGTATTCGGGCATTTCGTGTCTCAGTGATGTTCCTGAAACAAGCATGTCTGGTCGAGTCTGCCTCTGGCAGCGGACTTAGTTGGGTAATTGAGGACTCGAAGCGGTCCACGGCACCGCAGGGAGCGCGGAGATTGAATCAACAGCGAGGATGACCTCCGGTTCCGGTCGGACGACGCTCTCAACTACCGCGAAGGCGCGGGAGGCGTTGTGAGCAGCCATGTGCTTCAGCATGTCGGTTGCCGCCTGAATCGGTCTCTCACAAATCTTGTTCACGCTGATCGCGTGCCCGCAGTTCTTGCAAATCATGGAAGTGCCGCCTGTGATGGTTCTGATCCTGATGTACATTCCATAAGCCTACGCTCTATTGCTGGCCGGTGCCGAGGGCATTGGGACAGCAACGCTGGGGTGGTTGTTGGAAAAGACACAGTTCGCTCTGAATCACTTCCCCAAAACGGCACGGTTCAAGAACACGAGGACGCTCACACTCAGCAAATCGACCACAAAATGGCTGAAAATGGGCCACCGCAAGCTTCGAGTTTTCCAGTAAACCGTTGACCAGATCGTGCCCGTGAAAACCGTACCGAAGAAACCCGGTAGACCCGAAAGTGCCTTGACGTTGACTCCCAGCAGCAAGGGATGGCTGAGGCCGAACCAGACTGTCGTGTATGCGATGACCATCCATCCCGGCCATCCGCTCGCTGCGTCCATCAGCAGTCCACGCCAATAGCCCTCTTCAAGCCAAGGATCGATAATCGCAACGGCAAGCCAAGATGAGATGACCCACGGTTGATTGAGCGAGCGGAAGTTGAGGAGAAACACCGGAATGAAAAGTGCAGTCGTAGCGAATGACAGAAGACGCCACCCCCAAGCACTCTGCGAAGGCTGCAACCAGCGCCGGAAGGAAGTCCAGCCGTTAGCAAATCCTAATATCGCAGCAAGTGTGCTCCAGTAGACCAGTATTACCGGAATCCACGACCACACGCCCCACAGATGCCCGCTGATGCGTGCCGTTGCATTGCCGAGCACGAGAATAACAACTGGGGATAGCAACACCGTGCGACTTCGATTGCTCATTGGCTTAATGCATTTCGGTTGTACGCGCACTCGGTTCGGACGGGGCACTCGGCGCACCGCGGCTTCGACCGCTTGCACAATTCTTGACCGTGCTGATGGAGCAACTGATGTGCCCGAATTAGCGAATCGTAATCTTGAGGAAGTTGCTCACGTATCGCGTTCTGAACCAGACGATATGTCGCTGGATAATTCTTCTGCTCCTCGGCGAAACCGACTCGACATAACACTCGCAAGCCATTCGAGTCGAGCGCCATCACTGGGTGAGAACGGGTGAACAAGAGTATCTTCTCCGCGCCCAGATCGCCAATACTTGGGAACTTCCTTAAAGCTTTTTTCGCTTGTGGTAGCGGCTTCTTGAGAGCAGCATATAGGTCGCTGTCGAACTCCTCGTACGCGATCTTGGCAATGGCGACGAGTTTTTCCGCGCTTATGTCTGGGAGTATGCCAGCCTTGCCGATAGCTGCCAAAGCGGGGTGCCGAGCAGCAAGAATCTGTTCAGGGTGTGTTCCAATCGTTTGTTTTAGGGTGGCGAATGCTGTCGGCACGACGCCTGTCATTTGCCAGATACGCGATGTTCTCCCGGATGATAAGCTCCAGCGGGTCATCCGAGGGCGGCGGTGGCGGAGTTCCGTAGTGCTGCTGGAGTTTATCGACCAGCTTAGAAAGCGTGATAGACGATTTGCTCATTCCCGCACATGCCGTGTGCCGCTAACCGATCCCCAGACTCATCGGCCACGGATGCGGCAGCAGCAAGAACATCAAGAGTGCCCCGACGAGCGCCATATTTTTCGTGAAATTGATCATGTCGATCTGCTTCATTTGTGCGTCGTCCACCTTCCAGAAACCATGTATCTGGAACGACACGCCCAGCAGGAAGAGAATCAGCAGAACGATCCCGACCGCAGGATAGACTCCCAGCAACATGCTGAGACCACCCACCAGCAGAATGACTCCGGTTCCTCCCACCGCCAGCTTGGGAGACGGCGTTCCCTTCGCCTTCGCGTACTCGCTCATGTAGTTGAGGTTCTTGAAGTGGTTGAAACTGGCCATCAACCAATACCCGCCAAAAATGATCCTTCCGATCAGGAAAGCGATGTTCATCTCGGCTCCTTCCTTTCGGCAATGTTGGCTACATCACAGTGCAAAGCGGATTCACCTCGCCTACATCCCGCTGACGGCGTATGACTTTTGTAATCTTCGTGCCGCACATGTTAGCAGGTTACTCTGGGACTCACTGATTTCTCATCCAAATGATGAATTCGCTCACACGTATCCCTTCGTGGATGGCCCTACACTGGAAGAGCGGCGCAGTGGTCGCTGGTCTTGTCGGAATTGCAGCTACGTGCAAATGGTGTCTGGAAACCGATGAGGTTCGAGATCACCGCGCACAGCGAAGAAACAAGAGGGAACTCCGGGCACTCGCCGACAGGATTTCGGCCTACGGGCGCAATGTCCATCAGCGGTACCCAACTGGCGACGTAGTCGTCTGCGAGCGCGATTTGGCGGAACAACTGCGCAAGCGCCCCGATTCCGTGGCCATAGCACTCGACCTCCTCTTGGGCGAGCAAAAAGTCCAAAGGGCTCCCCTGAGCGGGTACTGGAAGCTCAACGTCTGATCTCCAGTCGGCGTCGTCCTTGGCTCATTGATTCGTTTCGCCCTCCGGTGCACCGCCCACCCGCGACAATCGGGGAGTCAACTTGATCCTATGTTCTAAACTGCAATGCTCCCGCCGATTTGAAGCGAGGTTGCTTGCCCGTCGTCATTTCGTATCATGCAGCGGCGCATGAGGCTCTGCATTAGGGTCGGCATGGTGTGTCGCCTGCACGAATACGTAAGACAGCAAAATCGCCAGAATGCCGAGCCCGATGTACAACATCGTTGCACTACCGTGTTTGCCTCTACAGTCCATGCTCGTTTGCAGTCCCAAAAAACGTAAGCGTCCTAGACTCCATTGAGTCAGGGGCCCGCCCGGTCGAACAGCCTTCCCCCGACTACTCAATCACACAGGTTAGTCTTGTTTCCGTCATGTGGAATGGCTCGAATGCGCTAATCCCCCTCTTTCTTCTCGGCCACGACGTTCGAGTACTTCCGAACTGTTGCTAGAAACTTCTTGCTAGTGGGCGGAGCCTCTACCTTTCCGGATAAAATGGTCTGGAAGGGGATGATCTTACCGTATAGAACCGCAGTCTCGTCTTTGTCTTGCTTAATCGAAGCTCCGTTCAGATTTATTCCGGCAAATAGACCACGGGCCCGCGAGTAGGTGAGGACTTCGGATTTCATCTTCCAATCCGTTCCGGCGGCTGCCTGCCGTCCGACTGGCCCAGCCGCGCCCGAGGCTTCAGCCCCAATCTTGAACTTGCTCGACAGAAGATGATCCATCCCCTTTTGGTTCATGACCAACATTACTAAATCGATAGCTTGCCCACCGAGTTGCAGGCCCCAATCACCGCCCGTAATGCCGATCGGCGCGGGAGCGCTCCAACCTTTGGCCGTGCGACATGTAGATACGCCCTTACCGTGCCGCCCTCCAAACCCGACGGCGATGTGAAGCATCGACGGAACGACGGCGATGCACTTCGCGTCGTCCAGCACATTTGTCGGAATTCCTTTGTCGGGTGTTTCCATAATCTCGGTAAACACGCTTGCCGCGTTGTCGAGCCGCTTTCCAATATCAGTTTCAGAATCAGTTTCAGACTTTGTGGTATCGGTCTTTGATTCAAACGTGGCAGTCTTGTCTTTGCTGCTTGTCTCTTGAGCCCGGCTTTGGGCTGTCAGTAAAAACGCGAGTAGCATTGCCGCAAGCACAACTCGTAGAAGTCTCATAATTCTCTCCTAGTAAAACGACAGTACGTTAACAAGACAGGTAACACATTACTATGCAGTGGGTTCTGTAGAAGCTCGATGATTGCGCTGCACTGAGGGCGAGCCAGCGTATTTGGTTGGCTAGACGGGCAGGACTTCAAGTGTGACTTTCGGTTACGGCCTTAGTCTTCATGACACCTAGAACTTAGCCTTGGTGCTGTGAAGGAATTGCCGATGTGCTACAGCATCATCCCGGACTTAATAAGGGTCTAATGAACCTCGCGGCCTCGAATTTTGAGGCGGCTCCCGTACAGCCGCCTTGATGTTCAATGGACAGACCATTTCGCTGACTCGAAAGAACGTCGCAGTGTCGGAAACAACCAGCGCCCGTACTCAACGGAATGTTCAAAATTGACCAGCATTCTCTTTGGAATCCCTGCATTATCTCGCCGTGAGTTACGACCGCATGAACGAAATCAGCACGGAGATGTGCGGTCTTCTTGACCTACAAAGTAAATTTCTAAATCGTCCCGGTCTTCTCAGCGCCACGAGCGCAGAAGAAGTGGAAATGTATGCTCACCGGAACAACCGTCTTAACCAACTTTCCAAGGAACTGAGCGAATTCGGCTAGTGGCAAAAACTAATTCCAGCCCAAAAAAGATACTCGCTGTCCGCTGTCCGACGTGTGGTGCTAAACCGAGAGAGAAGTGTGAGCTTAGTACTGGTCAGCCGCGCACAAACCCGCACCGTGATCGTCGATTGAATGCAGCAGACTAGGCCCGCTTCACAAAAAAGCGGACAGCAGCGATGATGACTACGAGTATGACTACGACCTCAATTACGCTCGTTAGGGTCATTCTCCACCCAGATGCGGATTGTACGCTCGAATCGATTTGTGGATGGCGTGACCGGGCTCTAGCCTGCCATTGCTACAGCATCAACGGTATGCCACGAGGTACGCTAGCGGGCAGACAGAACTTGCAGGGTGTTTTTAGATAAGCATCAGGCCAGCATGAATCACAAACGGATTGGCGAAATAAGCACCGAGATGTCGAGCCTTCTGGATCAGCAACGAGCTTTTCTGAACGACACATCTGGAGCATTGACAAAGAAAATGACTTCAGAGGAGCTTAATGGATACGCTGAAAGAAATGATCGCCTCCGTGAACTCTGCGGTGAACTGAACAATCTAGGTTGAGCCAAACAACAAGACTAGCTCATTACGTCGAAGGGTCGACCCAGTTTTTGAGAGTTTCAACCGAAGGCACCCTGCAATCGTGATGGTTCAATTCCCCGTGTGCGTCCTCCAAGGTGAAGTGATCGGAAGTCAGACAGCACTTCGCACAAAACCACTCCTGAGTTGCTGGTTCCATCTGAGATTGGAGTGTTTCATTCCCACTGCCGAACCTTAGTTTGCCCGCTTTGATTCCTGCCATGTGGCCACTTCGTTCCGCAGAGTGGCTAGCCCGTGCAGAGCATCCTCGATGGCTTGGTTTTCTTCGGGCGTCCCACCGTGGTTCATGGAGAATTCGTGCAACCTTGTTCTTATCCCATTATCTGCTACTTGGATTTTCTCGGCTATTTTCGACCAGTCGGTTTCGAGCAGCGCGGTCGCGTAGAGTTCCTGCCAACCATACTTAGTCCGGATATCCATGTGACCTCCCCACAGCCCCCAAACGAACCTTTGTAAAATTATTACGAAAACCCAAGCAGGCAGTCAATTGGAAACTAAAGTACGCTGCCGTACGTACACAGCAAGCTACCCTGCGGAGCTAACAACCTAACGGAGCAACGAAGTACGGCGTTCCCTGTATCACCAATTTTCATATCTCTAGCATTTTTTGCTCCTCGCCCTATTTCCGATCAAGCGCTAAAAGGTTCAAAATTCAGGAATGGCACGGTTCGTGCTCCATTCTCGTTGGATTCGGGAAGCAGGCACATGCCGAGGAGGTAATGGGCCATGCGAGAAGACAGAGAGCAGTGGATGGAACTCTGTGCGCAAGCAGCCAACGAACCAGATTCGCGGAAACTGATGGCGCTGATTGACCAGATCACTGCGCTCCTCGATGCCAAACAGGAGCGGTTGATTGAAAAAGACTCGCAGCGCAGTTTCCCGAATCCGAATGACTAACGAACGATGCCCTGACGCAGGAAACAGGCTTTACAGAGACCAGCTAAGAGGCACTAGCGACGCGGGTAGCCGAATTTTCTTTTACAGGCGAAATCCCTTGGACAGCAATTCGTTCTGCGGAACATCCATCGGAGGGAATCTTAACTGCTCACTTGCGCCCATTTGTCCCAGCAATTTCAAATGAGACGCCATTAGCTCTTCGCTGATCCCAAAATCCGACAGCACCGCTCGTGCCTCCTTTTCGGACGGGTAATTGTGGGTGGGATTCGAGTCGTGCTGGGGCCTCGCTACTCCAACCTCAATCCGGTCGTCGTCCAGACGGCTCAGACTGACAATGACTAGCATAGTTTTCTGCTAGGACCTACTTCAGGTTCTGCCGCTCCCGCCAAGCTGCCGCATCCATTCGCAGAACCTTAAGACCGTTCAACGCATTGATGACATACTCGCGTTCTTCGTGCGTGCCGTTTTGGTCTTGAAAAAGTTCCAGCCGTCTCTTGTGTATTTCAGATTCCGCCGTCCGAATGCGCTCCTGCATCTTCGTCCAATCGGTTTCGAGCAGAGCCGCTTGATATGATTCTTGCCAGCTATAGCTGGTCGGTACTCTGATGTCTCGGTAAGGATCAACTAGCCTTTGACTGATAGCCATTCTTGACGCTCCGTAATTCTGCGCAGACTGTCCAGCGTAATTAAAGCATCTCGCAAATCGTGTTGTTCGCCATTCAGCGGTTTCGTAAGACCGTCTTCGATGCGATCAAGAACGGCATTGCGAGCGCGGTCGATCCGTTCAAGCAATTTCACGGGGTTGGTTTCGAACAAAGCAGTTTGGCAAAGCTGTCGCCAGTCTGGGTGCGTCTGTTCAATATTGCTCATCTGTCCGTTTTATATAACGAAGCGGCGTGAGCGTCAACTCCTTTGTTTGTAAGCGATTACACGGCATCTGGGCATTTATCTCTGGATAGTGAACGATATCCCGATGACGGGCAAGTAATACGATTCTGGCGTAGCAATAGGCGCTTATTCGGCTGTCTGCCACCCGCAATGAGGACAGCTGAACATGCTAACCAAGTTAAATAACAAAGGGGTGCGACATCAGACGATCGTCTGGGCAGTAGTCGGGGGAAAGAAGCTCACGGTTCATTGGAATCCACGGTTCATTGGAATCCGATGTTGAGTGCCCATGTACAAGCTCGGCTTCCGCCTGCAGCCAGTCATCGATATCATGGCCATGAGCCTTTGCTCTTTGCAGGTAAAGTTCGTAAGCGCGATGCCGGATTGCGTTTTCTAACATCGGTTCTGGCGCTGTGGACGTTGACACAAACACAGTGACGGGATTCATGAGCACCTCAGAGGTCTGCGAAAATCGTGGGGCGAACTCAAAGTGCCCCACTCCCTTGTTACCAGCAGTGGGGCGCTGCGAACCAGTGGAGACAGTTTAGACGCCGGGTAGCAACGCGGGTTGCTTAAGGAGCCTTTTTTACAGTCGATTTCCTCTAGACAGCAAGTCTTTTTGCGGAACATCAATCGAAATCATCTCTCTCCGAGCCGCGTTATGAATGCCACGTTATCTAAAGCGTTGGTCGCGCTGGTGCCAGTGGGTATCCTGTTTGTTGGTTCGGTGTTGTTGTTCCTTAGAGGAAGGACTCTCGGCTCTTTCCTACAGTTGCTCGGCGCAGGATGTCTGGTGATGGTTGTTCTCACGCATCTCTGCGAAGCACTTCATCTGTTTCCTTGGATGCAATGGGGCTCGGAGCATAGCGTCGGTCACTACCTCGACCTCTGGAGTGCAGTTTTTGGTTTGACGCTGTTTCCTATTGGGTACTTGCTTCATGCGTTGACTGAGCGGCAAGCCTAATGTGGAGCAGAACCGGAGCCACATTGAAATGAAACGAACTTTGCTTTCATGGAGCAGTGGAAAAGACAGTGCTTGGAGCCTTCACCTTCTTCAGCAGCAAAATGAGTACGAAATTGTGGGACTGCTAACGACGTTCAATCAGGCGGCGAACCGGGTCGCTATGCACGCCGTGCGTCGGAGCCTCGTGGAAGCGCAGGCAAAAGCTGTGGGCATTCCTCTGTGGGAAGTGGATTTGCCGTGGCCGTGCTCAAATGCAGACTACGAGTGCATCATGAAAGAGAAGTGCAAGAATGCCGTTCGGGCGGGCATCGAATGCATTGCCTTTGGCGATCTCTTCTTGACCGACATACGGGCGTACCGCGAGAAGCAACTGGAAAATTCTGGGTTACAGCCTATCTTTCCCGTGTGGGGCATGCCCACGCCAGAGCTTTCCCGTTCCATGGTCAAGTCCGGCATGCGTGCAAAATTGACCTGCGTTGACCCCAAACTTCTAGCGCCGGAATTCGTGGGCAGAGAATTTGATGAGCAATTGCTCTCGGAGTTCCAGCCTGACATCGACCCCTGTGGCGAGAACGGGGAATTTCACACCTTCGCATACGCAGGCCCGATGTTCCGGCACAACCTGTCAGTCGAGGTAGGAGAAATCGTGTCTCGTGACGGTTTTGTGTTCGCTGACCTGAGCCTTAGTCAAAAAGAGAGTGAGCGCCGGGTAGAAAGGGGAGTGACTGATGCGTCCGATCGCTGAATTTGTTGCCGTGCTCGCCTGCGGCTTGTTCGCAGGAGCTTCATCAACTTCTCTTTGTTTTCTTGCATGGATCGCCTCCTTCTTTACAGAAGCGCGCAACCACATTCTCCGACTGTTCCGTCCATGGCATTGTTAAGCACGAATCGTGCCATCCCTCTATTTTGTGTGCCACGGGTGGCTCGCCGGGCAGTGGCACACGCGAAACAATTGCCAAGAGACGAGAATGTTTGGGTAACCTAGCATGCACATGATACGTACAGTGTTTGCTGTATTGGGAAGAGTGCAAGAGGACTTATACATTTTTACTTAGCGGCACATACCCTTTGCGTTCATCGCGGAAGACGTGAAAGATGCCAACAGTACGGGTCTTCGTAGTGGATGACCACGCGGTTGTCCGGGAGATGATTTGTTCCCTCCTTTCTCAAGAACCTGCGTTGCGAGTGATTTGTCAAATCGCAGACGGCGAAGAAGCGGTCGAGAAAGCCGACGAGCTTCGACCGGACTTAGTTCTCTTAGATATCGGGCTTGCCGGAATAACCGGAATCGAGGCGGCAAGACGGATACGCAAAGTCTCGCCAGAATCCAAAATCATCTTCCTGAGCCAATTCGACTCTCTACACATGGCGAGTGAAGTATTGAAACTGGGCGGGCACGGGTTCGTTGCAAAGATTGATGCTGGATCAGACCTTCTGAAAGCTGTTCGCACCGTGTGCGCAGGCGGCCGCTTCGTGAGTCAACAGATAGTTGACCAAGGTTGGCAACAAGACGCACAGGGCTGTCTTTGATGAGTGGCGTAGCGGTCAGAACAGGAGGAGGATTTATGTCTCGTTTGCGGATGTTGCAAGTTTGGATGGCGACGGTGGTGCTGAGCACCGGATTGGCAGTCGTGCCGGGCATGGCTGCGGGCAGCACCCAGACCTTTACAGGAAAGGTTAGCGATGCCATGTGCGGTGCTAAGCACACGGAGGGAGGGATCGCCCCCGCAGCCTGTGTTCGTGCCTGCGTGGAGAAGGGCACCAAGTACGCTTTGGTAGTTGGTGACAAAGTCTATGCCCTTGACACCTCGGATCAAGCCGCGCTGGACAACCTCAGCAAGCTGGCTTGGGAGGAGGCCAAAGTCACAGGCACAGCCAACGGAGAGACCATTTCGGTGAAGTCGGTGACTGCCGCCAAGTAGGAGCCGGGGAATGGTAGCGAAGCAAACCCGCTGCCATGTGAGTAACCAAAGGAACAGCAGCACCGGGCGATCGCTGGCGTCGTGGGCTACGAAGAATTTTGTCGGCCTTCTAGCGCAGGGCGCTGCTCACGAGGTTCTTCTGTGATGACCGTCTGCTTCCATTTGCGATAAACGCTGATGACCGCCATCGTCCAGAAGGGAACCAAATCGACTCCGGGCACGAGTTCGGCAAGGAATGCTGGCAGAAATTCCCAGTGCCACCCGAGCAGGTTCACCAGCACGGCAGCAATACCGAAATCTAGTATGTCTTCGGCGGGCGATAGAGCGCCTTCGGCGAATAAGGGGAAAACGACAATTTGGAGTACATCCGCCATGATGGCCAGTATCATGGCGATTCGAAGGCGCGAACCCGGTGAGATAGTGACGGTGTCCTGAGTCACGGCAGTGCTTCGGTACATCCCTATTTTAAACCGATGCTCCGGTAGGCAGGTCAAACGCCGCGATGGAGTGGAATGTGTCGCTTCGGTGGAACACCGATGCCTTGGCTGATGATTGCAGTGGGCTGCGAGTCTGGAGGAACGGTGCCTGACGTAGGAGGCGATGTCATAGACCACGACGGCGACCAGTGGATGGTAATCGGCGATCGTGGCGACAGCACCGCTGAAGAGCGTCGCATTGATGTACGCATAGTTGCGCAGCCAGAGGACTGACATTCTTCCGGCAAAACAATTGCTTACGGCTGTGTCGAGTTCAATCCTATGTAAACAGCCCACCCGGCGATGACGAGAATCATCAGACCGGATGTTGCGCCGACGCCTTTCACCAGCGGATTTATTTTGTTCACCTTGGCGATCAGTTCCCTCTGTTCCGTTGCCGCCGACGAAGCAGTTTCGTCAAGGAAAAGCTGGTCATCCTCCTGCCGTGTGAGCATACTGCGGTAGAAGAGGAGGATGAGGAGAATTCCGGTCACAATGCCCCAAGCAATCAGCAGCCATTTCAATCCCGGTGTCATAGGTCACCTCCACGGTCATTGGTCAGCAGCTTTAAAGGTAGGCTACGCTTGGTCAAACCAATGGGTCAATCCCCCAAAATCGCAGTGCGCTTTGTGCACACTCTCACGATGGTGGGCTACTTCCCGCGTGCCGGGAACATCTTGTAGAGTGCCGAAAACAGTAGCGGATAATGATTCAACCCTTTTTATTTCCCGTACGATGGCGTACGAACAGCCGCGTCCGCAAACTGCACATGAAGCAAAGGGAAAAGGGCAGCCACTTGACCACAGATTCGGGCAACTCTCGCCGGACGCTTGCATCCAAACGGTCGAACCCGGAACATGCGTATGGACATTCAAACGGTACTGGTGTTCGTTATCGTTTCCATACTGGCGGTGTTTGTCGCCCTTCGTCAGACGCCGAGAGCCGGACGGTGACAATTAACCTCCGCTAGTTGAGACTGTCTTTGGTTCATCGTCAGACGCGCAACTCGTGATGGTGCGCAGCCCACAAACGATGCTGCCCGCAAAACACATGCGCGTGCTTGTGGCAAATCGGCGGCGCGTTTCACCTTGGACCGCAGCGCGGTAACTGGTTGGTTGTGGGCTTTCCGAAGTGTCTAGGTCGTTAGGAGTCCACGGTAGATACCAGCGGTCTCTGCATCAAAGCAAACAAAAATCAGCCTTTCGATTCCTCCGCTGTAGCTTAGTACTTCCCTGATAGCAATCTTGGCCGCACGCTCTCGGGGGAAACCGTAGATGCCAGTGCTGATCGCGGGGAAGGCGATGCTCCCGACATTTAGCTGATTAGCCACATCAAGAGACCTGCGGTAGCAGGAGGCCAGCAACTCCTCCTCATTGGCATTCCCTCCATGCCATACGGGGCCGACCGTGTGAATGACATGTGCCGCTGGTAGCTTGTGGCCTTTTGTTGCTTTCGCGTCACCAGTTTTACATCCGCCCAGCCGACGACACTCTGCCAGAAGATCGGGTCCAGCCGCTCGGTGAATCGCGCCGTCCACGCCTCCTCCGCCCAACAAAGAACTGTTCGCTGCATTAACGATTGCGTCCACCTGTAGCTTGGTGATGTCACCTTCGATCACCTGAATGTTCTTGCTCATGGCTTCTAGTTCCAGATCGGTTCCTGGACTCTAACCTCCGCACGACCAACAGGCGAGCCGAGGTTCCCAGCTTCCGCAGGTGGAATCAGTCGTGATCTTTGAGGAGGACCAGACGCACATTTGCACCGGATGCAACGGACCGATTAAACCGCAGTATCGGATACATTCACATCGATCCCAATATGACGCAAATGATGCAGGAGATGGGCAACGTAGTCGTTGACTAGAAAATCGAGCGTGACCGGATTGGCTCCTCCTACCGTGAGCTTGCGTCCGGCAGCCTGCGGCGAAATGGCGCTCGCTGCTCGAACAAGCTGCTGGTTCATGACTCGCCAGCATTCGATAATTTCGCTCCACTCCATTTCCTGATACTTGTGCAGCGCCACCCAGAGGTCTCCATCATATTCCCCAAGCGACGGCTCCTCTTCAATTTGCGCACGCACGAAGCGCTGATGATTGTTACAGGCGGAATCGATCAAGTGCCCGAGTTCCTGCTTTTTCGACCATTTTCCAAGTGCTGGTTGCTTCGCCGCGTCTGTGGGTGGGATCGCGCCTAGCAACTTAGGCGCTGTCGCCACTATCTGCTTCAATTTCTCGACTCCTTGCATCCTGCGCTCCTTAATGATGAAACAGTCCGTTACCATCATCGCAAAGGAACCGGAGTCCTGTCACTGCACATACCAATCGGAATGTGGCGACCAGCGGGCACAGGAGAAACACTGGGTCTCAGTCCACTGATGAAGGCACGCCGGGCACACTCCTCCCGTATCAAAAGTGTTCCACTCATGCCCGCAGGTGCACGACCAGCGGTCTTCTTTCCGGGGCGACCAGCCGCAGAGTGGACATCTGATGCGAGGGCCGGAGGGGTCGAGGCTTTTCTCCTGATCAGGCTCGCGATTCACGACAACAGAGGACAGGGCGCTCATGCCAAATTATTATGGCTTGGTTCGGATGAATGGCGGAATGTAGCAGTATCGGCGAAAACGCCTGTCATCCCTGCCGACTCCTTGTCTTCAAGTTGCAACGGCAAGCCCTGTTCTCGCACCACCCGTTAAAATCTACACGCGGGCTGAGATGACCCGTTTCGAAGGCACTTGCTCTCGCTGGGTTGTCTTCGTCGCGTTCGTGCTGTTTGCGAAAGAGTATGTCTGCCATGGCCGCCGCGTCCAATGGATGCTCGCGGTAAGTGCGGACGGCGGGTACAGCGACTCCCCCGTTGCTCCCAATCGTGACGGTGACTCCCCCTACTTCCGTAAAGACGAAGCCATTGTGTTCACTCTGGGATAGCGGCGTCTTGATGTTGCGCTCTTTTCGCAACTTGTCTTGGAGGTGGCTGAGCGCAATCTTTTGCCTCTCGGTCATGTCCCTAATCTACTCTAGGTCGGCAAACATCGCCTTGGAAGGAAAACTTGGGGCAACATTCCTAACGACAGTCTGCGGTTTCACCAACCAAAAGAGGTCTAACGAAATCTTGTGTCCTGAGCGCCCATTTTTCTGCTAATGCTCAGGGGCCAGACGATTCCGTTTCTTTGGAATGGACGCTAGTAGGGCTCGTACACCGAAGCTCGGTTCATGCCAAGCCTAGCTGCGATCTCTGGATACTTGGAGCACAGATGCCAATAGTTTTTCCGTGCCCGCCATGAGGGGCAGTTTTTACCGACGAACGGATGCTGTGCGACCAAAAGCCAGTACTTCAGTTTTCGGACGATCAGAGCGACTCGAATTTCTTCTCCTGCATTCATTCGTAAGTAATTCCTCCAATGATGGCGCACATGCCCAGTTTACGGGAAAATCGAGACACGGTTCACTGATACGAAAGAATTTGGCGGCCGCATCGACCGACTTTTCCCTTCTAATTCATTGACTCTGAAAGTCCACGAACATCCGATGAATGTCGATGAGAGCGGTGAAAACGCGTTCTGTCTCAGTTGTTGTGTCTACGGTCGCTGTTGGGGCGCACCGATCCGTCATACTGCGGCACTTGTTCAGGTGGAGGGTGATGGGTGGTGGAGGCAAAGTCGCTATCAACGGTCACGAGAAACGAAACATATTCTTGATAGCTAAAATGGTTCCACCATGTTCCACCCTCCACCCGTTCACTTCCCCTTTAGGGCCAGCCCTGATCGGTCTCCAAATCGTGGTAGAAAATCTGACTGCCCAAAGGAACAAAGCGCGACCCTGAATTCCTGTGCAAAATCTAACCTGTCGGGGCCAGTAGAAGAGTCCCGCCTTAAAGTTAAGGCGTTTATTAGCGTCGATGGAGGGCGTAATCATCCGCCACGAGGATTTCCGCCTTTTTCCCGCTGCGGGTCTTGCCCGCCCAAAGAAAACAGCCGTGCGAGTCCGTGTGTTACATGGCTGCACGACTGCACTGCTGCACGGCTACCTAGCCGTGTAAGTAGTAGTAGTGTAATCAAATATAAATGAGTAGCCACCTCAGCCGTGCAGCAGTGCAAGTAATAATACGCAGACGCCCGCACGGCTGTTTTTCATATGACATCGTCCGGTGTAATGGTCGGCTGATGCTCGGGATTATAGATAGCCCACCAATAACCTCCACCGCTGCCCCGACGATCTTCCACGATGATGTCCAGTTCCTTGCTTTCCCCTAATTGCCGCCGTGCCCGTTTCATGGTGTCCGCACTTATGTCTTCCTTGCTGGCCTCGTCATAGAGGTCGCTGCATTTGTATTCCCGCCTTTGGGCGAATTTCATCAGTAGCAAGGATTTTGCCATAGAGACCTTTCGGTCTTGATTGCCGTTCTTGGTATTAGCCTTTTCCTTATCCTGCACATCCTGCGCCCGGAGGTTGGTTTTACCCATCCACTCGATTTTCGGGTACTCATGCTCGGTGCTGTCTGGGAACCGGATTACCTTTCCCACCGGGCGCAGCCGCAGTCCGCTCTTGTCCTTGGCGTTATTTCCCTTGTTGTTCGCCATCAGGAACTCGCCCTCCTTGTCCGGGTCTTCACTGAACGTCCATCCGGCGCGGAACGATCCCCCCACGCTGGTGTCCCCGCTGACCTGTTGCAGGGCATCCACATCGCTTCTCTTGTTGGTGTGCGCTATAGCCAAAATAGCGATGTGCATGTCCTCACACAGTTGCTTCATCCCATCCAACACGGGCTTGACTTCCTGGACTTTGTTGGCATTGCATCCATAGTAAGAAGAGATGGGATCAACAATAATCAGACCTGCATCGGGATACTTTCGCACCAAGGAACGCAACGCTGCCAAGTCGGTTTTCAATGCCAAGAGGCGTTTCTTTTTCTTCCGACGCATGTCCTCGCCCACAATGACTCCGTTGACGGCTTTGACTCGGCTCATATCCGCACCAGCAGCGGCTAGGCGTCCCCAAATCACATTTGCCAAGCCATCTTCGCTCATCATGATGAGGACAATCCGTGGCCCCATTGTGTTCGGTTTCCCATCCGGCCAGTGCCGTCCCGTGCTCAGTATGGCGGCGATTTCGCAGCCTCCCAAGGATTTGCATTTTTCGGGCTTGCCCGCGAACAGGTTGAGGGCATCTTTGAGTAGACGCTGGTCCCACATCCACTCCAGCGGTTGCGGTATGAGCCGATCCATGTGTGTGACGCTGACATATACGTTCTCGCCTTCTGCGTTCCCGACGAGGACATGCTCTTCTGCTCCAGTAGTAGTGCCCGGCTCCAGCTTTTCAATGCACGCCTTACATTCCTGATCAAAGGCTCCGACGATCAGTTGCGCGTTGCAGGTGGGGCACAGCGTGCCTTTGGAATTGCATTCCCCGCTTCCTTCCGGGGCATGTCCGTTGGGTTTCACCGCCGACTCCGGCATTACATCCACGGGGTCGATGTCGAATGCGCTGAAGTCATCCTTCCAGTCATAGAGTTTGCCTTTGTAAGTCGGGAAGAATTCATGCACTTTTCGCATCACATCGCCGAACGTCATCTCGCTGTGATCCGAGAAACAATTGAATTCCGGTCGCTCTCCGTCAAATCTGAAACCACTTAGGTAAGAGCCAGTATGCCTGTGTCCCGTGCTCTCACCTTCATAGGTTGGGGGACAAATGCTGGTGATTTGCCAGCCGTTGTTCTCACCCACTTTCGTGAATACGGGCTCATAATGATCCCACCACGCATCCTCGTCAAAGTCCGGATGCAGCAGCGGTGCATCGCTCTTTGGCCCCTTTCCGCCGCCTGCCTTGAAGGTCGGAGCCTCATACTTTGCGGCTAACAGGCCAAGCTGTGCCTTAGAGACTGCTTTTCCCGCCCGACTCAGTATCCGGGATTGCCGATGTGGTCGTCCCTCAGTCTCAGGGTTGCGGCGATTGTGGGTCCCCTCCAGTCGGATGATCTGTTCGGGTTCCGATACCGAGCTATCAATGTCAACCAACTCACTGTCGAACCTCTGCTTGACGGCCAGTAAGCAATCCTTTATCAGAGCTTGGTTGTCATGGATACAGGGGATGGAGGATGTGAAAGCATCGGGTCTGAGGTCCCAAGACAAGTGATAACCATTTCCGCTGTCCGCGACCAAGGGATGGGACTCAAGGAGGCCGCTGATCCACCGATTGACTTCAATCGTAACTTTCAGCAGTTCGGCGTGTTCTTCTTCGTTGGCGTTTACTTTTCTTCCATCAACCTCTTTAACCTTGCGGTCGATGTCTACCAAGAACCTCTTATACTGCGCCACATCCGTCCTCTTGTCCGACGTGCTGCCGGACTTTAGTTGCTGGAGATTGACGTAGATGTTCGTGACCGCAGGATCGCGATCCATCGCTTCCGCAAATGATGCGCCCGCGGCAATACTGTTGAAAGGATGTTTCACCAACCCGCCAGTCCCACAGACGGTATGGGACACCATGATGACCTCACCCTCCGTGAACATCAGGGAAAGGGTGTCGTGAATATTCTCTGTAACGGGATCGGGCGATACTGTCTGGGTTTCGGACATGGCGCTACAGCACCATGCCAAATGTCCTCATTGGGCGTACGTCGCGAAATGTAAACATGTTGTTCCTTTGCATTGAATTTTGGTTCTCTCGCTTGGGAGCGCCTTTCATTCATGGGAAAGAGAACCGGGGCGGCGAAAGGAACCGCCCCTCTGAGATCGTTTGGACGACCCCACCCACTTAAGCATCCGGTAGCACGGATTTCGCGGGAAGCCTGCCACAGCACCCGCTATTTTGTTTAATACTCAAGGCCCTCACAACTTTCTGCACTCGCGGGCTTCATGAATTTCTGCGTCTTAGGGCGCATTGCGTGGCACGGCGCACCCGTGCCACGGACTGGCCGTGGCAATTTCATCTCCTTGTGCCACCTGAGGGCCGTGGTACGCCCCACCCCCAGTTTCTTGGCAATAGCGTTGAAAGCAGTTCCCCGTTTTACCTCGCGCCGAAACTGCTCCCGGATGAATTCGCTGTGCATACACTCTGAGGCGCGTAGTTCAGAACTTTCACTAATTGCCATTCGGAACTTTTGAACTACGGACATCATTTAATAAAGGAAAGAAAAAAGCCCCGGCTGGAACCGGGGCGGAAAGATACTGATTGGGTTGTGGGGCGGTGTCCCGCCCCGTTGCGTTCAGTTGGCGGACAGGGAGGCGAGCATTGCGGCAATCTTCTGCTGCCGTGTCACACGGGGCTTCCTCGGCTTGGGACTGTCGGCGCACAGCGTGACCCCAAAATTCGGAAGGACTATCTCCTCCCAAGTTTTGCTGCTGAACGCACTGCCGCCGTCGTCAATCACCGACCCGTCTGCGAACTGCGTGAAGTGCGTGCCGTCCTCGGGGTCGGTGAAGCACTTGATGCGATCCTCGTTGATTTCGTCCCGTACATCCTTCATCATCGTTGCGTAATGTTCAGCCCTAGTTGCCATAACCCTCCTTTGGAGTTGTGGGTTGGGGGGCGGCGTCCCGCCCCGTGGCGTATTATTCGGTTGTCTCCATGTCTTGCTGTCCGATGTCGGAAAGAAATCCTTCACATTTTCCATATAAATCCTTTTGGTTAGGGTTGCGGTTGCAGTCAACATAGAGTTGACTCTGCTTTTGAATTATTTGGGGAAGGTGCGAAGGCTTGGCGAATCCCAAATTCGATGGGATGGCATTTGGGTGCCGTCCCACCATTCTCTATCTCGGGTTATAAAACCGAGACCACTGTATTGCCCAACTATTCCCTAATACTGTCGGGTTGGGAATTCCGTGATCTTCAGGAAGGGCTATTTTCTTTACTGGGTCAGTTTCACTTACACTTTCTCAGAATTCACAGGCTCTTGATAGGAGGCCTGTCCCACTGTTACGAAAACCAAATATTTGTTCCTTTTAAAGAGGTAAGCCCGAGACGGAGGATAAGCAAGATATGCAGAAAAACTTAGGACTGGTACTTTTTAGGGCATTACAACAAGTAAAAGGCGGGCCACTGACCGACGAGCAAGCCCGGAGACTGTTGGGCCTCAGCCAGACAGAAATTGATATTGCTGCTGAGGAGCTAGAAGCGGAAGGAATGCTAATCATCGAGCGCACATACACCTTGGTCGAGGACTAGATCACCTTTAGGTTAAACACGCCACATCGATTTAGAGCTTACTCACTTTTTGAGCCTTGCGCACCGCGCTGCGAATATCGGAGGTCTCATCATTCGCTAAGTCAGTAATGTCCTCCTCAACCAAGAACCGCAGAGCCACAGCAAGGTCGCGGCTCCCGTACTCGAACGTGTCCCATAGCTGCTTCTGGTTATAGGGTTTCCGCTTACATACCCGGTCACGAAACTTGGTGTAGGTGATGGTGAGATCACGGCGTACAGGATCAACCATCGCCTCCAGCAGTTGCCGAAAGATGTCGCTGGTGTCGGCTTCAGCTTCCACCTCCTTGTGAGCTTCACTGTTTCCCTTCTAAACGGATCGAGTTCGTATCTGCTTTTCTATGCTGCCCTTTCACTATTGCCCTCACGCACCCGCAGGTATTCGGTTGCTAGTCGTTTGGCCAGTGCGATTTTGTCCCGCTGGAGCGCATCCACGATTTTGTCGAGGTGCTGGATATAGATATCTCGGATATCTTGGGGCTCGGTCTCTGGCTTGGGCTCGGGTCGTCCTCTGTGGCGAACAGGTTCAGGTCGCTTTTCTTCCGCGAGATCGATTACCTCGTCTGCTGGGGAACTGCGGTAGAACCACTGCCGAACCGTGTCGCCGTTTAGACCGATGCTCCGCAACATTTCGTAATAGCCGGGCCTCTTGCGGTAGGTAAGCTTGCGCAACGCCAGCAATGCAGGGAGCAGGCGGTTTCGCATTTCGGCGTTCATCTGGAGCCTGCTCCCCGAAATTACCGTCATGCCTTCCTTTATTTCCCGGCGCAATTCCTCCAGCGAGAGATCGGCATAATATGTATCCGGTCGGTCGGCAGGAACGGGTCTTGCCAACCGTGACGTGTCACGGTTCGTTCCACTTTTGGCGAGATATGCCTTGTAGGATTCGGATGTCCAAATGCACTCCACTCGTCGTTTCTGTCCACCCATTTGCTTAAAATTTACGGACCGGAGTTGAACTTCCTTCTGGAGAACGGGCTCGCCGAAGGCCATAAGGTAGAGTGGTTGGCGGTATTCGCATAAAATCCACTTATAAGTTGCAACTTTCAACTCTTCAATGAGTTCAATCGGCAAGATGGAGTCCGACTCAATGATTCCAACGTTGCACCCCATGTAAGGCCCATCCACAACCACCAAGTCACGGCTGTCTGGCTTTTCCCGTTCCAGACACACCTGCCAATCTCCCGAAATGAACCGGGGAGCCTTTTGTTTGATAAGCTTGTGCCCCGCCCGCAGATTGTCTTCATACGACTGGGGAGTACGGCGTCCGCCATTAGGACTGCTAAGTTGTGATCCTCCTGAGGAGTAATTCCCGCCGTTGAAACAAAGCCACGGCGCAAGAAGAATAGCCCGCTGGTCTCCCTTTTTTGCAAGTTCCCGCTGTCGTTCAAACTCTTCACGCCCGCGGGGGGGAACAGTGATTCGGTCCCCGACATCTCGAAGCGCAAGGAGGAAGCTGGTGTCTAAGTCATTGAGAACCCACTCGCTGAAGTCAAAGCCTTCATACCACGCGCGGAAAGTAATATTCGCCCGACCCGCGAAGAGATCGATAAATTTTCGACCTTGCCGAATCGGGGATTTGGAACAGATTACTGGGGCAAAGGTACCCTTGCCCGCGGGATGGGGAAACGTTACTGCTCGTGTTTTGTTTTTTGTGGATGGACTGGGCTGGCGGGAATCACGCCGCCGTTTTGTGGATGGCGTTGCTGCAAGTTTAGGCACACATCTTCCTCGGTGTTTGTATCACCGGGGAACCACCATCACCCAAGAAACAAGGTGTAGCGGGATCAGGTATGCCCGATCAACTTCCCGATTGCTCACGCATACTGGACGCATCAGCGTCTAAGCGTTTCCGGGTCGCAATCGCCTTCGCTAGCGGTGTCGTACGGGTATCCGGAGTTGTCTCCCGCTTGACCTGCCCAAGGGGAAGCGCATACACCCGCCCGCTGAACGCGAACGAGGGAGCTTAAGTCAGTCCGCGGTAGTATATCCGCGTACCTAGCCCCTTTTCAATGGTCCTTTATCAGAATCATTAATCTTCATTTCCCCAGTCTTGGTTGGGATCGGAGAGGAGTAAAGTGAACGACGAGCCGTCATTCGCCTTGCGGCTCGGAAGACCTTATGGGGCGCGGTAGAATGTAAGTGACCAAAATAGATCGTACAGCCGCTGCGACAAACAGTAGCACCTAATACTCGGGTCAGGTGGTTCCCTATCGGCGAAAAGCTCCACATGGAGTCGCAAACCCATAACCAGATGTAAAAGGTTTGCGTCGATAAATCCTAAAAGGTCCGGGGGGCGCGATCTTGGTGATTTCCATTGCCAAGGTGCGCGCTCGTGATTAAAGACCTAGTAACGCCGACCAATACCGCCCGTGGAGAAAATGAAGCCTGCGAGCGGCAAGACAAAACTCCTTCGTCCTTCCCTAGTCGTTCCCACCATCCAAAATCAGCATCGCGATTGGGGCCTAGGCCGATTGATTATGAAGTGCTAACCTCGGCGGAGCTTGCACGGCTGCTCAAGGTTCGGGAATCTTGGGTCATAGACCAGAGCAAGCGGTCCCGCACATCTGATCCCATACCCGTCTTCCGGCTGGGGAAACACAGGCGGTATCGCTGGGGCTCTCCCGAGATGAATGACTGGCTTGATCGTCGTGCTGGCTACAACACAACAACGCGCAAGGCTGAGCCAAAACACAAGGAGGAACGCTAATGGCTCAGCAGGGCAGTTTTTTCGAGAGTCACGGTAGTTGGTACGTGAGGTGGTGGGAGAAGGTGCAGCAAAAAGACGGCTCCTTCAAGCGGGAGCATCCTTCTCACCGTTTGGCGAGTAAGCGAGCTTTTCCGAAGAAGTCGGAGGTCAAGCCTCTTGCCAAGGAGTTCATGGATCGAGTCAACCGCACCGCAAGAGTGTCGAACGCGGGAGTCACAATCGTGAACTTTTTCGAGAATGTCTACATCCCGGCCATAACTGGGAAGTTGGCCGACTCAACAGTGAAAGGATATAAGGACTCTTGGCGGTGTCACATTAAGGACCGCATCAAAGGGCGGGTTCGGGACTTCAGAACAGTAGACGGCGAGAGCCTGATGAGCGAGATCGAGGCCGCGAACAAGACAGAAAGCGAAGACTTGGCTCACGGCACGTACAAGCACATAAAGGTAACGCTTTCAGCGATGTTCACCTTCGCAAAACGCAAGGGCATCTACGATGGCGTAAACCCAACGACTGGAGTGACGATCCCGAGAGGCAAGCCACACGGTAGGAAACGGCTTGCGTACTCGCTTGAAGAAGAGATGGAACACCTCAAACTGTTCACGGATATGCCAGTTGTGCAGGGTGTGATCGGCACTGCGGCGTTTGCTGGGCTACGTGAGGGAGAGATCAGAGGCTTGTGGGCCGAAGATGATGAAGGTGAAATTCTCAACATTCGACGCTCCGTCTGGCGGACGAAGGTCAAGGACACGAAGGTTCATGAGAACGATGACGATCCCGGTGTGGTTCCCATCATCCGTCCATTTCGCCTTTTGCTCGACGCAATCAAGCCTAAATCCGGCTGGTTGTTCCCGAATACCATTGGCGGGCCACTCGATCTCGACAATCTCGCAGACCGCGTGATCAAGCCAAGGCTAAAGGAACATGAATTACGGTGGAAAGGATGGCAGGCCTACCGTCGCGGATTGGCGACAAATCTGAAGCGGCTCAGCATCCCGGATACGGTGATTCAGGCGATCCTCAGGCACGAGGATGTGAGCACCACTCAGCGGTTCTACATCAAGACTGTACGTGAGGATGTCACCGCGGCCATGAAACAGCTTGAGGCCCAGATTGCAAGTACAGCAGTTGTACAGCAGCAACCACCAAGCGATTTGGTAAACTAAAGAAAGCAAACACGAAGCCGACGTAGCTCAGTTGGTAGAGCAGCCGATTCGTAATCGGCAGGTCAGCGGTTCAAGTCCGCTCGTCGGCTCCAGATTTTCGGCGCATTAAGCTCCCTGTCCGCAGCGCTTTTTAGGTTTTTCCTCCATATCTTGTTCCCAAAGGTCCCGTTACCGTCGCCAATCTGTCGCACATCTTCCGTAATCTGGGCTCTCGGGAAGGTGTCGATTAGATTCGGATAATAAGGGGGGCCAACTATGAGATCAGGAATTGTCCTGAGTACGTCGCTATTGGCTTTAGTAGTGGGAACGGCAATGCTTGCCAACGCCGACCATGGCCGGCAAGACCGCGACGGCGATTCCCACGGGCATAACGGAAACGTTCACCAGCAGGACCACGGCCGCCAAGCCCGGCCGGAACACAGCGAGCATCGGACAAACGAGGCGGAGCATCGGCACGATTACCGTCCGGAGCCCCAGCACGCCGTGCAGAGAGGTCCGGCGCACGAAGTTCACGGCGGCTATGCTCCTCAGCATCTACACGAGGTCAGAAGATCAGAACCCTCTCCACGGTATGCTCGCCAAGACATTTGGGAACGACAGCGAGCACACGACTGGCGACGTGAACATCGCCCCTGGCACGAACGCGGCGGCTACCACGGATACATCATTCCGCAGGATCGGTTCCATGCGCATTTTGGTCGCGGGCACTGGTTTCGGGTCCACGAAGTTCCAGTCGTAGTGGTTGAAGGTTCTCCGCGTTTCCAGTTCGGAGGCTTCTGGTTCAGCGTGGTTGATCCTTGCCCGGAAACCTGGTCGCCGGTGTGGTACCGAACCGATGACGTCTACATCGACTACGTCAACGATGGATACTATATGTACAACCGACGGCATCCTGGCGTAGCTATCTCGGTGAACGTCTCGCTGTAGGCGGGACAGATTAACCTTCCAAAAGGGCGTTTACCTGGCCTCCGGGCCTGGTAAGCGCCCTGCTTTCAGCGTGTCCTTGCTGTAGCGCTAATCAAACCAGACAACATTTCCAGGTTGAAGGGAATCAGATTGAACCTGATTTCGCGGGCCAGGCGGTCCAGCACCATCCACGGGACCGGAGGAACAGAGGTCTGAGCCGGAACGGGCCTGAACCAGGAGCCAGCAGGCGAATTACTCATATGTGCGCGTAGCGAGGAGAGTTAAGATTAACGAAGTGGGGATGGCAAAAAGTGAGCCGTCGCGAGGGCTGTTCGCGGTGAGAGGCATCGCCGTTGTGATGGCGCTTGTCTTTTTTCTGAGCTTCCCCACCAATAGTGCTGCCTATGCCGTGCTGGCGCATGAAGCGATCATTGACAGCGTTTGGAACACTGACCTTCGCCCTCTGCTGTTAAAGCGTTTTCCCAACGCCACCCCGGAAGAAATCAAACAAGCCCACGGATACGCTTACGGCGGAGCCATCATCCAGGACATGGGTTACTACCCACACGGGAGCTTTTTCTTCAGCGACCTGGCGCACTACGTTCGCAGCGGAGACTTTGTTCTTGCCCTTCTCCGTGATTCCAGGGACCTCAACGGTTACGCTTTTGCCCTTGGGGCGCTGGCTCACTACGCGGCGGACAATGACGGCCATCCCATCGGCACCAATCGCGCGGTTCCGATTCTGTATCCCAAGTTGAAAAAGAAGTTCGGCGATTCGGTCACATATGAACAGGACAAGCTCGCACACGTGAAGACGGAATTTGGGTTCGACGTCATCGAAGTGGCGCGCGGACGTTACGCTCCTGACAGCTATCACGACTTCATCGGATTTGGGGTTTCGGTTCCCTTGCTGGAACAGGCATTTCAGGAAACGTACAGCCTGGATCTTAAAAGCGTTCTTTCCGATGAAGACAAAGTCCTTAATTCGTACCGTCATGACGTCAGCCAGCTCCTTCCCAAGGCGACGCGTGTAGCCTGGGACCTGAAGAAGAACGACATCATGAAGGACCAGCCGGGGATGACGAAGAGGAAGTTTCTCTACAACCTTTCCCGCGCCAGCTATCAGAAAAACTGGGGGAAGGATTATCAGCAGCCTTCGTTTGGCGAAAAATTTATCGCCTTTCTGGTCCGGTTGCTGCCAAAGTTCGGCCCACTTAAGGTGTTGCAACTAAAGACGCCAACACCCGAGACCGAACGGATGTTTGAAGCCAGCTTCAACGCGACACTGGACCGCTATCGAAAATTGCTCAGCCAGGTGGGCAGCGGCAACATGGCCTTGCCCAACGATAATTTCGACACAGGCGGAATCACCGGACCGGGAGAATATCGACTCAACGATGAGACGCATGCGGATCTGCTGCACGCACTGGCAAAACAGAATTTCGCCGGAGCGTCGCCGGAGGTCCGAGCCGAACTTACGGACTTCTTCGGGCATCCCGATGCGCCTTATGCGATCAAACGAAAACCAAAACAATGGGTGAAGGTCCAGGCCGAAATGGAAAAATTGAAAAACACGCCGCAATCTGTGGAGACGACGGCTTGTAACTCCAGTTCATGCCCATCCTCTGAATAAGGGCTGGTGCACCTATTCAGCCTGCCCCAGACTCACTTTCCGGCAGCGGAACGCTTCTCTGTTCCCGCGCGCTGCTGTTGCCTTTCGTCGATGCTCTCGATGGGCTGTTGGACCAGGCCCTTAAGTCTGGTGGAATCGTGTTCGTTTGCGGCTAGCCGGCAAAGCTCCTCGATTCTTCGCTCGATTTCGAAAAACATATTGCTGATACTCGGCACTTTAAGATGCGTAACAATCCGCCGGGCGAACTCCGGTATTCAATGTAGGCCATGCGTATCCGGTGTCGCTTATGCGCAGCCACCCAGCGATTCGCCCAGATCCGCTGAACTTCCGAACCGCATTTGCCTGGAATGGCATCCATAGCCTCAATGAGAGTGCCTTGCGACGAGGCGGTAATGCGATCGGCGGATGGCGAACTCTCGTGTGGCCGATCGGCGAGAGTATGGATCCTGATTGGCACCATTCTCGCTTCGAGCATGGCATTCATTGACAGCACGGTGGTCAATGTCGCGCTGCCCGCGATTCAGGCCAACTTTCATGCCACGGTTGTGGATGTGCAGTGGGTGGTTGCGTCTTATGGCCTGTTCCTGGGTGCGTTGATTCTGGTCGGCGGCTCGCTTGGTGATTTGTTCGGCCGCCGGCTGATTTTTCTGGTGGGCGTTGCCATTTTCGCCATCGCGTCCGCCGGGTGTGGCGCAGCCTCGAGCATTCATCAGTTCAACATCGCAAGAAGCATCCAGGGGGTGGGAGCGGCCCTTCTTGTGCCCGGCAGCCTGGCGATTATCAGCAGGTCTTTTGACGAGAAGAGCCGCGGCCAGGCGATCGGGACGTGGTCGGGTTTTACCGCGATCACCGCTGCCATTGGGCCGGTTCTCGGCGGATGGCTGGTTGAGCATGCTTCGTGGCGCTGGGTCTTTTTCATCAACCTTCCCCTGGCGGCGGCGGTGATAGCGATCTCGGCATGGAAGATTCCGGAAAGCCGGAGAAGTGACGCCGGTCCTACCGATTGGCTGGGCGCCTTCCTGGCCACGGTCGGGCTGGGAGGGTTGGTGAACGGGTTCATCGAATCGGTGAGCCTGGGCTGGGGAAATCCTCTCGTGTTCGGAAGCCTGATCGCGGGATGCGGGTGCCTGACTGCATTTGCGGTTGTCGAGGCTCGAGTGACTTCGCCGATGCTTCCACTAGCCCTGTTCAAGTCCAGGAGCTTTAGTGGAGCAAACCTGGTGACACTGTTTCTGTATGCTGCAATCGGAATTTTCTTTTTCTTGTTTCCATTGAACCTGATACAGGTTCAGGGTTACTCAGCGACCGCGACCGGCGCCGCTATCCTCCCCCTGATTCTTCTGATGTTCTCTCTTTCGCGCTGGTCTGGCGGGCTGGTAGCGCGTTACGGCTCAAGAGGTCCGCTGATCTTTGGTCCTCTTACTGCGGCCGTGGGTTTCGGCCTGTTCGCTGTGCCCTCGATCGGCGACAGCTATTGGAAGGGATTCTTTCCAGCGATGATCGTTCTCGGCTTTGGGATGGCGGTTACCGTGGCTCCGCTGACGACCGTGGTGATGAATTCAGTAAGTCAGGATCGCGTCGGCACCGCCTCCGGAGTCAATAACGCCGTAGCGCGCGTAGCCGGCGTACTCGCGATCGCAGTTCTTGGAATCATCATGGTGGGTGCCTTTGCTTCTCGCCTCAATCACAGTCCCGCTCAGATCTCGTTGCCACCAGGCGTCCAGCAAGGGCTGCAGGCCGAAGAGATCAAGCTCGCAGATTTACAGGTGCCGGATGCCCTCAGTCCGGGCGCGAAAGCCGCCGTTAAAGCCGCGATTGGGGACGCGTTTGTCTTTGGATTCCGAATGGTTCTGCTGATCTGCGTATTGTTGTCGCTGGCAAGCGCCGCAGTGGCGTGGCTCATGATTCCGCCGGATGGCGATCGCCATCGTCCGGCCGACAGCGGCGCTTAGCCGATTTACTTATTCCTGGCGAAGGGCGGCCATGGGATGCAAGGTCGCGGCGCGCTGCGCGGGCAGGACACTTGCCACCAGCGCAACCAAGGCCATTCCGCCGATTGCAGCAATGAGAGCCAGCGGATCTCTTGGCTTGAGCCCGTATAGCATCGATGAAGCGGCAGTCCCGGCGACCAACGCCAATGCAGCCCCGGTTGCAAGACCAATCACCATCAGAGCCGCGGCCTCCTTCAGGATCATCAGAACAATATCGCTTCGGTTCGCGCCCAAAGCCATGCGCACACCGATCTCATTTCGGCGGCGGATTACCATGTATGAAATGACTCCATAAAGGCCGATGCTTGCCAGAATCGCCGCCAGCACGCCAAAGAATCCAGACAGCGTGGCCATCAATCGCTCCCGAAGAAGTCCTTCGCGAATCTGGGTTTTTAATACCGTAAAATTCAGTACCAGGGCTGGGTTCATCTCGTTTGCGGCGCTCTTTACCGCGGACATGAGCGACGCCATGGGCAGATCTGACCGAATCATCAGCGTCGAATTCTCTTCCGGCCCGCTGGCTTGCGTGAACGAGACGAAAGCAATGGGTACGGGCTTCTCGCGCAACTCGTAATATTTGCTGTCTGCGGTAACGCCGACAATCCGGTAGACCGGATCGGGTTTCTCAGAGTTGTGAAATACCTTGCCGATCGGATTCGCAGTGCCGAAGAATTTGCGGGCGAAAGTCTCGTTCACAATCGCTACGGCCGGAGACTTGGGTGTGTCGGCGTCATTAAAATCCCGCCCTGCAAGCAGTGGCGTCTCCATGGTGCGGAAGTATCCAGGACTGACGCGATTAAAGGTCACGTCCTGACGCTGCAACCCATCGGGGACGTCGATATTGTCGTCCCATCCACTGTGGCTCATCGGGACAATCAAAGTTTCAGCAACCGAGGTGATTCCCGGCAATGCCTCGATCCGAGCCGTCAAGTCGCGCTTGTGCGCCATTTGGGTGTCCTTCGACCACTTGAGCGGGGAGAAGTCAAAGTTCGCGACCAGCACGTGGTCCTGCTGGAAACCGGCATTCAGTGCCAGCAGGTTGCGGAACGTCCGGACGAATAAAAACGCACCCACCACCAACACCAGCGAGAGCGCAACTTGTGACACCACCAACACCCGCCGCAGCAGAAAGCGATCCCGGCCTGCGGTGACGCCGCGACTTCCAGCCTTCATCGCGACCCCCGGATCCGTGCGTGAAGCTTGAATCGCCGGGGTAAGGCCGAACAGCAGGCAGGTAAGAATGGCCAGGCCCGCCGCGAAACCGAGCACTCGCCCGTCTGGAGTGAGCTCAACGAAGATGGGTCTTTGCTGGGTGCTGAGAAATGCCACCAGCACGCGAGTTAAAATCTGCGCGAGAACCACACCAGCGAGAGTGCCCAGGGTCGCCAGCAGCAAGCTCTCCGCCAGCACCTGGCGAATCAGACGTGAGCGTGATGCTCCCAGGGTCAGTCGCAGACCCATCTCCCGCTGCCGCACGCTGGCTCGCGCCAGCATCAGGTTTGCGAGGTTAGCGCAGGCAATCAATAGCACAAGGCCGGAAAGCGCCAGCAGCAGCCACAGCGGGTCTTCGTAGTCATGGCGCAATTCGGAAACGCCTCTGGCGGCGGGCAAAGCTCCGAGATGGAAGGTCAGATAGTCTTTTTTCGCGGTGGCATCATATTGATCAGGCAGCGTCGCGGCAAATATCGCAGGAGAAATTGCGGCCAGTTGGGCCGAAGCCCTTTCCAAAGTCCAGCTCGGTTTCAATCGGCCAATGGCAGCGATCCACCAGGAGGTCGTACTGTCCATCAATGAACCTTTGGTCGAGAAGACTGGTTCGCTGCACAGCGGAATGGCGACGTCAAAACTCCGTCCAACCTCTATGCCGTAGAAGTTCGGCGGTACGACGCCAATGATCTGGAAGGGATGGCCGCTCAGGGTGAGCTGGGAATTAAGAACTCCGGGATTCCCACCAAACTGGCGCTGCCAGAAGGCATAACTCAAAACGGCGCCCTGGGCGCCACAACCGCGGTAATCATCGGGTGGAGAAATAAGACGGCCGAGTAGCGGCTGTATGCCGAGTACGCTGAAGAATTGTCCGCTTACCAGCAACGCGTCGGCATAGCGGGCCTCGCCACCCTGGCTGAGGTTGAATCTCGACGGAGACCATGCGGCGATCTCGGAGAATCCCTGTTGCTGCTCGCGAACCTGATTCCACAGGCCGCCAGTCAAGTCGGCATTGGAGGAGTAGAAATCTCCTCTGCAACAACCAGGGGAATTCACGATACGAACCGCCGCGAGCCGCTGCGGGGCCTTTACTGGCAGGGTGCGCAAACGTACGGCATTAAGCAGTTGGAAGATCGTAGTATTCGCGCCGATACCCAAAGCCAGCGACAGGATCGCTACTGCCGCAAAGCCCGAATTCGAACGGAGCAGGCGGGCGCCATAACGCAAGTCGCTCCAGATCCCGGCCAGAAGATTTGTCCGGCCATGGTCTCCGGCCAGCAATGGCGGTTGTGCCCGAGGTAACGTTGCCTTCAACCCGGAAACCAGAATCCCGTCATTTAGCTCCCTGAGCAATGCCTCGCCGGCTTGACCGGCGGCGATGCCGCTCGTCAGCATCGCTTCATATCGGTCACGGAGGTCCTGGCTCAGTTCTTCGATAACCGCCGCCTCGCGCGCCGGTTCGAGGTTTAGCGAGGCAATCGCCGCTCGTACTTCCTTCGACCAGTCAGGCATGTTCCGCCTCCGTTATGCGGCGGACCGCATTGACGAAATCGAGCCAGGTTGATTGCCGGGTCTTCAGCATTCCTTTTCCCTTTGCGGTCAGCTTGTAATAGCGGCGCCGTCGCTGGCCGGCTTTCTCAATCCATCGTCCTGCGATCAGCCCCCGATCTTCCAGGCGGTAGAGCAGAGGATAAAACGAGGCTACGTTGAACTTCAGTATGCCGTCGGATCGCTCATCAATCAGCTTGCTGATCTCATAACCATGCCGGGCACGGTGCTCGATCAACGACAGAACGAGTAATTCCGCGGAGCCTTTTTTTAGTTCCCGATCGAAGACTGGTGGTCCTATATGTGACATAGCTATATATTGCAGTAAGATATTCGTAGACGTCAAGTGGCTGGAACCGACGCTACGGTCATGATGAGTTTCGCGGCGAAATGTAACTCGCCACTGCCACCGGCGCCAAATGGAAATTGAACTTCATAAGGCCCAGGCATGGTTGCTGGATGAAAAGGCTGTCCTGAACTGAAGCCTGCATCGTTCGCTACCGAACCGATCAATACAACGCGTTCCTTTATTCTTTAACCTGCCTTTTCGTCGCTTGTTCGCCGCTAAAATGCGGCAGCAATTTTGATAAAATTGTCCGAATTGCTGGAAGGGTTCGGGTTTGGGAGTTGCACTATGTCAGTCGAGGATTCATCGTCCCCTGAAATTCTTTATCCGGCCTGGCAAAACGAGTATCAGGCAGCGGTGGAGGAGCTTGATCCAGTGAGGCTTAGGGGTTTGATTGAAGCCGCTGAAGCGGCGATCTTCAAACGGCTTCAGCAGCTTTCAAACAACGACAATCACCACGCCGAGCGGCAGGTAATTGAAGACGCACTGGCGAGCCTTCGCGTCATGCAGCGGGAAGTATTGGGATTTCCCGACTGGGAAAGAAGAAGTAGTCAGGCCGCGCTTCGGTAGAGGAGTGACCGCGCCTTTTGTGTGAGGATAGAGATATCTTCGCCTTTTGAAACTACCTCGGCGACGCCGGCAGACCGCAGCTCTGCCTTGATCACGGGATCGACGTGCAGCGTAAACATGATTATCGGAACCGCTGGCATGTGAGCCTGGAGCACCCGAGCCGTATCGAGCCCGTTCAGAACTGGCATGCAAAGATCCAAAACGACCAGATCAGGCTTCAACTGGTGAGCCTTTTCAATTGCATCCAGCCCGTGGCGGGCTTCCCCGCAGACCTCAAACTCTGCTTCGCGGGAGAATGCCTGACAGATTTCCCGCCGTATAATCTCATTATCATCCGCGACTAGGACGGTTTTAGGCATCTGGCGACTGAATTGGATGCGCGTGTCCGGATCAGGTTGTGTCACCTGACTAAACCTGCTGCTTTCAGTTCGTTGGGAGGGTTTCAATTTCACGGCCAAAATCATGTCGCAGGCCGCTCGTCCAAATATGGGTAGTGGGTCAGTTCCGACGAGGCGGTCTCGCTCAGGACGACACGGCACTGTAAGTGTGGAAATTTCAACCTGACCCACTACGCAAATATGGTCAAAATTGAATAGTTTTGGTTTTTTTGTTTTGTTTCTGAGTCGGCTCAGGTAAGTTCCTTGCGAATCGTTAAAGCATGGATTGTTATCGCCGAATCGTTAGACACAAGGAGATTTATATATGGCTCTGATGCGTCCCGATCCCACGTTTTATCCCTCGCCGGGCATGGCGATGCAGGCCCCGCCCGAGCGCCTAGCTTATGTCGCGCTGCTCAACGTCGGCAACAATGGAAAGCACGACGCCATGGGCGTCATTGACCTCGATCCCGCTTCCTCGGAATATGGCCGGCTCGTCGGGCAAACGGACTTTCCGCGGGGTGATAACGAACTCCACCATTTTGGCTGGAACGCCTGCAGCGCGTGCTTGTGCCCTCAAGCTCCCCATCCGCACATGGAGCGCCGTTATTTGATCGTTCCGGGTATCGGCTCGTCGCGAATCTACATTCTTGACACGAAAGAGAATCCCCGGCAGCCGAAGATCGTGAAGGTGATCGAGCCCGAGGAGTTCATCAGGAAGACTGGCTACACCTCGCCTCATACGATTCATTGCGGCCCGGACGGCGTCTATGGAAGCGCGCTCGGAGCGGCCAACGGAGACGGGCCGGGCGGCCTTTTTCTCATGGATGCGAATACCTTTGAACTGAAGGGCCCGTGGGAACAGGATCGCGGCCCCCAGCAACTTGCATATGACTTCTGGTGGCACCTGGGACAGGACACCATGATTACTTCCGAATGGGGCACGCCGAACATGGTGAAAGACGGTCTCAATGCGGAGTTGCTGCTGGCCGGCAAGTATGGTCACAAGCTGCATCTATGGGACCTGGACAAGCGGCGCCATCTGCAGGAACTGGATCTGGGCGCGGAGCAACAGATGGTGCTGGAGCTCCGGCCGGCGCACGATCCCAACAAGACCTATGGATTCGCCGGGGTGGTGGTTTCGCTCAAAGACCTGTCGTCGTCGATCTGGATGTGGTACCGCGAGGACGGCAGCAAGAGCGGCAAAAACGGCAAGAGCGGAAAGTGGGCAGTTCGGAAAGTGATTGAGATCCCCGCCGAGCCTGCCGACCCGGAAAAACTGCCGCCGCTCCTGAAGGGCTTCAAGGCGGTGCCGCCGCTGGTGTCGGACATCAACTTGTCGCTCGACGATCACTTCCTCTACGTTTCGTGCTGGGGGACGGGTGAATTCATTCAGTATGACGTCACTGACCCCGCCAACCCGAAGAAGACCGGCTCGGTACACGTTGGCGGCATCGTGCGCCGCGCGGCTCACCCCGGCAGGCCCAGCCAGGCTCTCAACGGTGGACCGCAGATGGTCGAAATCAGTCGCGACGGCAAGCGCATCTATTTCACCAATTCGCTCTACTCTCCGTGGGACGAACAGTTCTATCCCGATGGCGTTAAGAGTTGGATGGTAAAGCTCGACGCGGAACCGAAGGGTGGAATGAAGCTCGATGAAAAGTTCCTCGTCGAGTTCGACGGGCTGCGCGCACACCAGGTGCGCCTGGAAGGCGGCGACGCCTCCTCCGATTCCTACTGCTATTCCGAGGCCCCGGCAAAATGACCCACGCCGAAATAGGATCAACGGCAGTGTGGCTGATGCTGCTGCTCGGCGCCTACCACGGACTTAACCCCGGAATGGGGTGGCTGTTCGCGGTCGCGCTGGGGATGCAGGAGCGAAGGGGAAGCGCTGTGGCCAAAGCACTGGTCCCGATCGCGCTGGGCCACGCACTGGCGATCGGTAGCGTGGTGCTGGCGGCGGCATTTCTGGGGATGTCGCTGCCTCGCTCCGCCATACGCTATCCGGTAGCCGCGCTCCTGATCGGTCTGGGGATCTTTTCGATGGCGCGGCATTATCATCCACGTTGGGTCCGGATGCAGGTAGGCTTCCGGGACCTGACATTCTGGTCATTTCTGATGGCCTCGGCGCACGGCGCGGGCTTGATGGTGTTGCCGCTTTTGCTGGGTAGCAGCACGGTTGAAGCAGCGGACCAGGTGGCTGCCCACCATCACACGTCTGCCGCCACCAGCCCACTCGCGGCACTGCTCGCTACCGGAATCCACACCGCAGCGTATCTCGCGGTTACAGGCCTAACCGCGTGGGTGGTCTACAGCAAATTCGGCCTTACGGTTCTCGGCAAAGCCTGGATTAACCTCAACCTGGTATGGGCCGCTGCGCTGGTTGTGACCGGGTTGGTGACGTTGATGATGTAGTTGACGCTGGCGAGTTTACGCTCTGTCCTTTTTTTGTCTGCGCTCTTTGATCTTTAGTCTTTACCTCTACCTCTACCTCTACCTTACCTTTACCTCTACCTCTACCTCACCTTTACCTCTACCTCACCTTTACCTCTACCTCACCTTTACCTCTACCTCTACCTTTACCTCTACCTCACCTTTACCTCTACCTCACCTCTACCTCACCTCTACCTCTGCGCCGTCGCCGCACTTCACTCCGATCCATCCTTTGGTGGGATATCGTCCGGGCGGCCATATTCGGTGTGGGTATGTGAGGGCCGCTCGGGGTGGTCAGCTGCGTCCTCCACTCCCGCCACGGTCTCAGCCTCCGGAGCCTGATCGGTTGCGGCCAGCTCTTCGACGCTCTCGGTGCCTGCCTCAGGGGTCGGTGAAAGTCCTTCTATCCCGCCCGATTGTCCCGCACTGTCCCGATCCATGCGCTCCAGATCGTCTGCCAAGTCATCGATTTGCGCTTCCCCGTTTGCAAACTTTCGTTTCGCCATCGAAGGCCTCCTTCAGAATCGCCAGATTGGTTTTAGAGAGACGGTCCCGCTGGCAGGTTGTTCCGGAAAAAAGCACGTTGGCGGAGCGGAATACGGTGAAAAGCTATACCTAACAAAAAACAGGGAGAAATTGTTCTTGTGTTGGGAGAGTAGGACCTTATATCGCGCAAAACAAAACGCCCCGGACTCGATTAGAGTCCCGGGCGCCCGTCGAACAGCCCTCCCCCGAAGCCTGCTCATGAGTAGAGTACGATCTCTTCCCCTGGATGAAAATGGCACCGATGGGCTACTGTGGAAATGCGCCCCACTGGAACTTACAGTACCAAGGTAATCAGGGTTGCCCCGTGAGGTCGCGCTACAATCGCGCCAGATGGACCTGAAGCGTCTCATCACGCATTTCACCTACCGCATCGAGCCCAGGCCCGGAGGCGGATTCATCGCCCACGCCACCGACCCCACGGCCCCGCCGCTCGAAGCGGCTTCGCGCGAGGAACTTCAACAAAAGATCCAGGCAAACATCACCACCGCTCTGGCCGCGGAGTTCCCCGGCCTCAAGATTCCAACCAGCAACCGAGAACTGAAATTCGCCTTCCACGTCGAGCGCACGCCAGAAGGTGGGTTTGCAATCCATTCCGCGGACTCCAACGCGAAACCCATCGAAGCAGCGACCCATGACGAGATCGAGAGTCACTTCCTGGAAAAGCTTATCGGGTTTGTGGGGAAGCACTTTATGCCCGAGTTGTCGCAGGCATTAGCCGCGCAGGGAAACTCGGGTGACATAAAAGTTTTCGTGAATCGAAAAATGTCCTTCGCTACAAAGACGGACTCGGGCCCGTCGACCCTGGGCGCAGGGGAACCGGTTCCGGAAGTGGCCTGGTCTCGTTCCGATAGCGTCACGCCGGACGATGCGAAACCAGAAGAGCAGAAAATAACCAATGCGATCTTCGGCAGTGCCGGCGAGATCGTCGGCAACTCCCCGATTACTCCAGAGACCAGCGGCAGTTGGGCCGTGCTCCGGTTCCTGCTGACAATACTGATCGTGGCCGCATTGATGTACTTCTTTCTCCATCGCCATTGATGTGGGAAACGATTGTTCGAAAGCGAGGGCTGGAAAGCGATTCGACCGAAGTTGGCTCGAGTAAATCTCTTCCGGTAGCGACCGCAGCACGCGACTACGCAGCAGAATTGCACAAGCGATTTAAACACGATTACACAACAACCGAGACATTTTGCTGAGGCACGGCTCTTGCGATGGGAGCCTTTTGAGTCTTGCGTGATTGGGATCTGGCTCCAGCAATATCTTTGCCCTTGCCGGCGCCACTCCACAGATACATCGCGGCGTACGCTCGCCAGGGTCGCCAGCACTCGGCGCGTTGCTCGACTTCACGCGAGCTTGCCAGCGCCAGAGAGTGCTGAAGGCCAAGATCGGTGGACGGAAATGCATCCGGTTCCCTTAGTGCGCGCATGGCAACGTATTGTGCCGTCCACTTCCCAATCCCGGGAATCTCGCATAGGCGGACTAAGAAAGCGTCCGAGTCCACGACCCCATCAAAACTTATCTTTCCCTCAGAAACTGCGCCGGCGAGAGCGCGGATCGTCTCAGCACGTCCCGCAGGTAAGCCGATGCTGGCAACGTTTGCATTCGCAAGCACGGTTGCAGCAGGAAACAAGTGTGTGAGTCCACTGGCAGCGGGAAGCGGTGCTCCGAAAGCTCTTGCCAATCGCCCCGCCAGAGTTGTCGCACCCTTGACGGTGACTTGCTGGCCGAGAATCGCCCGGACCGCCAGCTCGAAGCCGTCCCAGCAGCCCGGCACGCGCAGCCCTGGAGCGGCCTCAACCCGCCCTGCCAGCTCTGGATCGGTCATCAGGCTCTGTCCAATATCCGCCCAGTCGGCGCTCAGATCAAACAGGTTGCGAATTCTCTCGGTAATCAGGAAAAGAGCGTGAGGATCGCCGAACTGAACTCGTGCGATGATTGCGTCATCGTTCGGGTCACGCGAGACTTCAACATAGCCGTGACTGCCGTAGAGAGAAATCGAACGGCGATAGCTTCCGGCCTCCACCACTTCGACGCCGGGGGTGGCGCGCGGCGCCAGAAAGTTCAAAATACCCTGCCAGTCGTAGGGTGGCCGGAAGCGGAGACGGAAAAGATACTGGTTCTCCTGCTGTATACCTTTCTGCCGAGCGAGTTTCCGGATCTGGGTGGGGGTGCGATGGTAAACCTTCCGGACAGCGGCATTGAAGCGGCGAACGCAACCAAAGCCCGATGCGAAAGCAACCCGGCTCATCGGCAGGCTGGTTTCGTCGAGCAGCTTCTTGGTGAAGTGGAGGCGCTGGGTCTGTGCCACGGCACTGGGTGTCGCTCCCAGATGCTGAATGAACAGGCGCCGAAGGTGACGCGACCCTACTCCCAGGCGTTCTGCAAGACCTTCCAGTCCGCCGTCCTCTAGTCCGCCCTCCCCGATCAGCCGCAGGGCCCGCGATACCGTGTTTGGAGTCCCCCGCCACGCCGGTGTGCCAGGCGAGCATTCCGGGCGGCATCGCAGGCAGGGACGAAAACCGGCCTCAGCCGCGGCGGCAGCAGTGGGGTAGTAGAGAACATTCTTCTCTTTCGCTGTGGGCGCAGGACAAATCGAACGGCAATAAACCCGGCTGGTAAGCACACCAATAAAGAACTTTCCGTCAAAGCGCGCGTCGCGCGACAGCCTTGCCCGAGAACAGACCTGCCAGGTCAGATTCATGCTTCGTTCAATCCGTGCTTCGTCTTACCAATGATAGCCAATTCTCCTGGTAAAACTGGACGTTTTCGGACCACGCTCAGACCGTTCGTGGAAGCGAGGTCCGGAAACGTCCAGGATTTCTGAAGTGGATGATCTATCTTGAGCTGCGCGATTTATGCCGTTCATTCGCCATTGCGTGGAATGCCCAAAATGCCGGACCCGATACGTGGCTGCCTTCAGCTCATATCGCAATGGGTCCTGTCTTATACCTACTGTCCTGGGGTCCTCGGAAGAGTATCTGCTCTACTGTTCGTGCTGCCGCCCGCCCGCTTTCAGTCGATGGAGTTCGAACGAGATGAAAACCTGTGCCGTTTCAAAAGCTGCCCATCTTCGCGGTTACGGTACACCGGAAGAAATAGTGCAGCTTACGGTAATTCGCGGCATGGCTGGTCGTCCGAAAAAGGCCAGGGCTCTCAACCTGTAGTGGACGAGACCACGAGAGACCGAGCGACTGCTGCTGGCACAGGTAAGCCTCTCGCCAACTCCTGAAATATCGCGATGGTATCCTTTAAAGATCACACCCAGACAGGACTTGTGACCGTACATGCCCAATCAAAATATCCCAGAGTCTGCAGCTAGCAGCGAGGCGAACGAGTCTTTTGACAAGATCCTTTCGCAATTCGAGCGGAGCCACGTGGTCCGTCAAGCCGAGGGAACCCGCGAAGGTACAGTCGTTTCTATTTCGGCGGACTCGGTGTTTATCGACGTCGGCTTCAAGACGGAAGGCGTTCTGCCAATTGCCGAGTTGCAGAAGGACAGCGGGTCAGTAAAACCTGGCGACAAGCTGCGGGTCACGATCAAAGGCCGCGATCCCGAGGGCTACTACGAGTTGACTCGCAGCAAGGCCGCGCGGCCCACCGACTGGTCGGCACTGGAAAAGGCCTTCGCCGATAAAACGACGATTGTCGGGACAGTGACTGGCGTAGTTAAGGGTGGGTTGAGCGTGGACGTGGGAGTGCGCGCGTTCATGCCGGCATCGCGTAGCGGAGCGCGCGATGCGGCCGAGATCGGGAAGTTGGTGGAGCAGGAAATCCGCTGCCGGATTATCAAACTCGACGCGGCCGACGAAGATGTCGTGGTGGATCGCCGCGTCGTCGCCGAAGAAGAAGAGCAGACCGCAAAGGGCCGTCTCTACTCTGAATTGAAGGAGGGTGACACGGTAAGCGGGACGGTGCGAAGCCTGACCGACTACGGAGCGTTCGTCGACATTGGCGGCGCCGATGCGCTGTTGCACGTCAGTGATATTACCTGGAGCCGAGTGAACAAGCCTTCGGACGCACTCGCCATGGGACAGCAGATCGAGGCCAAAGTCCTTAAGATCGATAGTGAAAAGCGGCGCATTTCGGTGGGGATGAAGCAGCTGCTGCCGCACCCGTGGGACTCGCTTTCAAGCAAATACAAGATCGGCGAGCGCGTGCACGGCACGGTGACGCGTCTTATGGACTTCGGCGCGTTTGTGGAATTGGAACCTGGAGTCGAAGGACTGATCCACGTCTCCGAGATGTCATGGGTCAAGAAAGTACGCAAACCGAGCGATTTAGTGAAAGCCGGCGACACGGTAGAAGCAGTCATCCTTGGAGTGAACGCGGGCGAGCGCCGCATGTCTTTGGGACTAAAGCAGGCGCTGGGAGATCCGTGGGCCGATGCTGCGGGGAAATTTGCGCCTGGGTCTGTGGTCGAGGGTCCGGTCATGAGCATTGCGAAGTTTGGCGCCTTCGTGCAGGTTGCCGAGGGCATCGAGGGATTGATCCACATCAGCGACATGCATGCCGAGAAACGCATCAACAGTCCGCTCGAAGTTCTGAAGGTGGGGCAATCGGTCAAAGCACAGGTGCTTGAGTTGGATACACAGAAGCGCAGGCTGAAGCTCGGAATCAAACAGCTGGTTCCGACTGGCATCGATGAATATCTGGCCGAGCATCGGGAAAAAGATGTGGTGAGCGGCCGAGTGGTTGAAGTTTCGGACAGCTCCGCGAAAGTGGAATTGGGAGAGGGAATCCAGGCAGCATGCCGGCTTGCGCCTGAAAAGCAGAAGCACGAAGTTGCTGCCACGAAGCAGTCCGTTGGCGGAAAAGCCGACCTGGCTTCATTGGGCTCAATGCTGCAGGCTCGCTGGAAAGGCGGCGCGGTCGCCGAATCGGCGCAGCCCGAAGAAATCCGGGCAGGGCAGGTTCGCAGTTTTCGAATCACAAAACTCGATCGGGCGGAAAAGAAGATCGAGGTCGAGTTGGCATAGAGCTCAAAAGTTCGTGCCGGAAGCGGCTTTCCCCGGCCCGAGAAGTGCGTGGCCGGGGAACACATCGGGGACGATCTTGCCTCCGTCGACGACAATGGTTCCTCCCACCACCAGATATCGCACGCCATCACTTGGCTCCATGGGCTTCTCGAACGTGGAGCGGTCGGTGATGCTGCCCGAGGCGAAGACCGCGATGTCAGCGTCAGCGCCTTCCTGCAGTCTGCCCTTCTGTCGGGCCGCTGGCGTCGAACGTTCGAGCATTTGAGCCGGCATAAGAGTCATCTTCCGGAGCGCATCCATGAGCGTGAGCGTTCCCTTTTCGCGGACGTATTGTCTTAGCACGCGTGAAAAAGTTCCGGCATTGCGGGGATGGCCTGCGGCGCCATCGCTCGCGATCATCACCAGCGGGTGGGGAATCACCTGGTCCACCACTTGCTGAGTATTGGCGAAAATCAGCACCCAGTGTGTGGTGCCGGCACTGTGCAACTCTTCAAATCGTTCCCTGGTCAGGTGTTCGCCCGTGTCTGAAAGCACGAGATCGCCGTAGCTGATGCCCAGTTTGTCCTGCCAGCCCGGATTGAATAGCGCCGAGTTGATTGATGTCATGCCCGCGATGTAGGGGTACGCCTCGGTGGTCACATCCAGGCCGCGGGCGCGTGCTCCTTCCACCAGCGAAAGACATTCCGGCGAATCGCGGAGACAAGTGCTGTTGATGTGCACAATGTGCAACGATGCCCCTGTAATCGCCGCGGCGCCAATCGCTTCGCTCACTGACTCGATCGCCGAACCAGGCTCGAGTCTGCCCGAGCTTCGCAAGTGTGTGTAGACCGGCAATCTCCGCTCGGCGGCGAGGCGGAACATTTCAATCACCTCCAGTCGAGTCGCCCCCGGCGTGTACTGGATGCCCATTCCCACTGCCAGGCCGCCGGCGTCAAGCTCCGCGCGCAGGCGTTTGAGTATTGCCTCAATCTGTTCCGGCGTCGCGGGCTGGTCCGTCGCCGGCCCGCTCTTCGGCAGAATCTCGGGGATGCCGGCGTGAGCCTGAAGTTCGCTCCGCAAGGGTGCGCCGAACACCTGGGCTCGCGCGGCCGCGTGGCTGGCCGACGTACCGTAGTGGATCAGCGAGCGGCCTTGTTTGGCTTTCAAGAACTGTGCGACGTCGGGAACGCCGATTTCCAGCTCCAGTCCGGTGGTGACGCCGTCGAGGGCCTTAACCTTCTGGCTCTCCAACTCCTGGCCGTGCTGATGCAGGTCGATGAAGCCAGGAGCCACGACGAGCCCGCTGACATGAATCACACGTCGTCCGGTCAACGGCTCAGACGAGATGCGGACAATTTTTCCGCCTTGAATGCCAACGTTCCGTACGGCATCCAGGCTGATTTCCGGATCCATAACCCGGCCGCCTTCCAGCACCAGGTCGTACTGCTGCGCTGTCACAACCGTTGAGACCGCTAAACCCAGCAAAAGGACTAGCTTCCGCATAGACTCGCTCCGTGGCAGGCGAAGGGCTGCCAAAGTCTCCCAGACTACGGGGGATTGCTTTACTTGCCGCAACATCATACGTCGTCCAACTGGCGCAGAGACCTCTGGACACCGGATGTCCGCAGGGGGAGAATAGTAGATATGCCGGGGTTGAAATCTGCCAACGCTTCCAAACAACTTGAATATGTGAGCCGGATTTCCGTGTTGGCGATCGCCGTATGTCTTTATTCAGGCGGTTCGCTTTGGGCGCAGACGTCCGATTCCAACCCTGGGGAAAAGAATAAGTCCTGGACGACTACAACCGAATCACAGGCCGAAGGAGTTAATCCCACCCGCACCACGGAAAGCCACACGCAGAGCGGCAATCGCACCGTAGACAAGCAATCGGTGGAGCGCCACGGGCCGGACGGGCATTTTGAGCCCTTCCAGGATATCGAAACGGAAACCGTGAAGGTGGACGCTCACACTGTGCGAACGGTCACGCGCGCGTTCGCTCGAGATTCCGCGGGTGCGAAAACTCTGGTGCAGGTAACCGAGGAAGAAACGCGTACTTCTGCGGGCGGGGATTCGAACATGGTGCGAACCGTCTCGAATCCCGACGTCAACGGCAGGCTTCAGTTGGTTCAACGACAGGTTGGGGAAACGAAACAAGTCGGCAAGGGAGTGGAAGAAACCAAAACCACGGTGATGCTCCCCAGCATCAACGGCGGCCTGGCTCCGGCGATGAAAGTCCAGGAGCGACGCACAACGGGCGCAAATAACGCGGTTGAATCTCAAAAAACTACCTTACTGCCCGATGGCGCCGGAAACTGGCAAGTGAACGAAGTGCGGCAGGCCACCATCAGGCAGGACGGCAAGAACAGCAGCAGCGACGAGCGTGTCTCCCGGCCCGACTCCAATGGCAAACTGGGCGAAATTTCGCGCACTGTCAGCCGGGAATCCGAGGGGACTTCCGGAGAAAAACGCAATACGGTCGAAACCTATTCGCTCGACGTTCCTGGTTCGACCCGGGATGGCGGCCTGCACCTGGTGGAGCGGGCGACCACCTCGCAGCGCACGAGTTCAACCGGACAGCAGACTACCGAACAGCAGGTAGAACGGCCCAACCCCGGCGATTCGGCTTCGCACATGCAGGTGATCACACTGACCACTGACACAGTGAGTCCGGGTTCTTCCGGAGCCAAAGCCACTCGAACTGTTCAGGCACTCGACGCGAACGGCAGTTTCGGTGTGGTTTCCGTGGATACATCAAAGTCCGACAATATCCACGCCATCCAGGTGCAGATCGGTCCGTCCGACAAACCCAAATAAATTCGGCGTAAGGCCTGAGCTCTCTCGGAAGGGAACGTGTCCTGACATTCCTTGCAGCCGCGAGCAACCTGCTGAAATCAGGTGTGCCTCGGATGGCGATTCGACGTACGCACCCCTCAAACCCGGCCGGCGTATCATAACCAGAATGAAAAAGGGCCGATTGAGTGAGGCTAAGGCATTTGGGTTTCTGTTTTTTCTATCTTTCCTGTTTTTCCTGCAAGTTTCGTCGAGCCTTGCCCAGGAGCCCACAAGTCTGAGTCAGGTTAGAGCGTCGTTTGCACATCCGCCCGACGACTGTCGCATCATGATGCGCTGGTGGTGGTTCGGTCCCGCCGTTACCAAACCGGAGATTCAGAGAGAGCTTGAGCAGATGAAGGCCGCCGGAGCAGGAGGAGTGGAGATCGCCACCCTGTATCCGCTCGCCCTCGAGGACCCCCAGGCTGGATTCCGCAACCTGCCGTACCTCTCTGACGAATACATCGACGCTCTTCGCTTTGCCGCCTCTGAAGCCAAAAGGGATGCGGATTGATGTCACGCCTGGAAGCGGATGGCCTTTCGGAGGCCCACATATTCCGGTAACCCAGGCCGCGGGTGAGATGCGGGTGGAGACCATTGCCATCCCGTCCAATACACATTCCATCGCAACGCCAGCCACCTCGGCGGGTGAAGAATTAATCGCGACCTTCCTGGTGCCCGGCTCAGGCGACGTTCTTACCTTCAAAGACGCGAAGCCGGTTTCGGTCTCCGCAATCGAACACGGACGCCTGAAGATTTCCGGGGATCTTAGCAATCCATCCAGTGCCGTCTTCTTTATCTCAAGCCGTACCGGAATGATGGTGAAACGAGCCGCAGTTGGAGCCGAGGGTTTCGTGCTCGACCACTACGATCAGAAGGCGACTGAGAATCACCTCCATGCAGTCGGCGACCGTTTGCTCGAAGCCTTTGGCGATCATTCTCCGTATGCCGTATTCAGCGACAGCCTTGAAGACTACGGATCAAATTGGACAGGAGATCTGCTGCAGCAATTCCGCCAACGTCGCGGCTATGACCTTGCTCCTCATCTTCCGGCGCTGATCGCGGACGCCGGCCCGGAGACTCCTGCGGTCCGCCATGATTGGTCGAAGACTCTCACCGAATTGACCAACGAGCGCTTTCTACAGCCTCTGCACGAGTGGGCGCAGCAGCATCACACATTGCTCAGGTCTCAAACCTACGGGTTCCCGCCGGTCACGCTCTTCAGCAACCGGTACGAAGATCTTCCCGAAGGCGAGGGCAAGGCTACGCTGCTGATGTGGCGTCAGTTCTCCGATACGCGCTGGGCAGCGTCGGCAGGGCATCTCTTCGGCAAGCCTGTGATCTCATCGGAAACCTGGACCTGGCTGCATTCTCCGGCTTTTCGAGCGACGCCGCTCGACATGAAGGCCGAGGCAGACTTGCATTTCTTGCAGGGGATCAACCAGCTGGTAGGCCACGGCTGGCCATACTCGCCGCAAATTGCCGGCGAGCCGGGCTGGCGCATGTATGCCGCGGGCGCCTTCAATGCGCACAATCCGTGGTGGTTCGCCATGCCGGACCTGACCGGATATCTCCAGCGCGTAAGTTTTGCGCTGCGCCAGGGAAAACCGGTCAATGATATTGCTCTCCTGTTGCCGAACGATGACGCATGGGCCAGCTTCACCGTCCCTCGCCAGTCCTCTGAGCTCCGTGACTACGAAAACCGGATTCAATACTCGCGGCGAAAATTTGAGTATCGACGAATCGATGGGCAAGCTGTTAGGGAGAGGACGTAATCCCGCAGATTCTCGACGCGGGCCTCGGCCTCGACTTCATTGACGGGGATGCCATCGACGCTCTGGGCATTAAATATCCAGTGCTGGTTCTGCCCGGCGTCGACCGCTTGCCACTTTCCACGTACATGAAGATCGAACAGTATGCCCTGCATGGAGGCATTGTCATCGCAACCCGGAGCTTGCCTTCAACTGCGCCGGGATTGGTGAACGCAGAGAACGACAGCAAACAGATTCGGGGAATCTCTCAGCGATTGTTCCGAGAGCAGGGTGCGCCTGGACACTTTCTGGAGGATGAGAGCCAGCTGGGAGCTGTGGCCGCGAGTTATTTCAAGCCTGACGTCGTGTTCACTCCGAAAACTCCGGAGCTCGGGTTTACTCACCGCCAGCTCAACGACGGGGACCTGTACTTCGTCGCCAACACCAGCAATCAGCCGAAAAGTCGTTGGAGTGAAATTCCGTTCGCCGGCCGATCCGCCGAGTGGTGGGATCCATTCACCGGGCGAGTTTCTCCGGTCGAAAATGCGGCCAGGATCGAACTCTCGCTGCAGCCTTATGAATCGCGCCTGATCTTTTTTGACAATGCAAGGCCTGGCGATGCAGGGTCGAATTCAACGGCAAAAGCTAAGGCCTCATCGAGTGCAGATCCTCATCCGGCGGTGATCGATCTTTCTGTCGATTGGAACCTGACTTTCGGAGGATCGAATCAATCGGGATTGAGTCAATCCATCCACATGGCCAATCTCCACTCCTGGAGCGAAGAGGAGTCGTACAAATTCTATTCAGGACAGGTCACCTATGAAAAAGTGTTCGACCTGCCGGCTGACCTCAAATCCGGCACCTCGATGATCCTGGATTTTGGAGCGGGCACGCCGGTGGCGAAGCCCGATCCCCTGCCGACGTTCAACCTTCGGGCATTCCTGGAGGGGCCGGTGCGGGATGCGGCGGAAATCTATGTAAACGGTCAGCGGGCTGGAGTTGTCTGGCACCCTCCCTACACTGTCGATGTCAGCTCACTGTTGAAGGCGGGAAATAACGAACTACGCATCGTCGTTGGCAATACTGCGATTAATTCTCTGGCCGGACGCGCCCTGCCAGACTATCGGCTGCTTTACGATCGTTACGGCGAGCGCTTCGTGCCCCAGGGTATGGACAATCTGCAACCCTTGCCATCAGGGATTCTCGGCGGCCTCCGGCTGAAGATAAGCCGGCCGCATCCTGGTTCGTCGCACTGAACCCACGGCACTGCAAACCAGCCCTTCTATTTTTGGCCCTTCTGAGCAACGCCGGCGTTCGGGGTCGGCAACGGCAACACGTCCCTGGCAGACAATTCCGCAGGAAATGCCAGGTTGAAAAAACAGACCATCATTTCATCGAAGCTCTGCTGTCCCCAGATGACCGTCTTTGTCGGGTCCGGATTCTCGCGATTGCCCGCGGAATTATCGAAGTGTGCGGTGCATTCGATCTTCGTTCCCTGGGGCAGCGTGATCGGCTGTGCCAGGTTGTACCACAGCTGCCAGTGCCAGTTGTAGTGCGGCACATTCAAGACCGTTCGCGTTTCTCCGTTGGGAAACACCAGACGGAATTCCATGTCCTTGCCCCGCGTGTGCATGTGGGGATGCATCCCCAGCAAAGTGACCTCGTGACGCACCGTGAAAGAAGAATCCACCCGGTAGTTGGGATCGCCCGGGGGAATCTTGAAAGTCTCGTTGACCGCAGACAAGGTCATGACGCGCTCTTTGGGAGGCTCCTTCGCAAAAACCAGTCCCACGCTCGACTGGTCGGTCGTGGCTTTGCCTTCCGGCATGTAATGAACTTCCAGAACAATGTCCGAGCCGGCTGGAACCAGCTTGGCCTGCCCAGCTACGAAAATGTCAGGAGGTTGACCCGGCGCGTATCCGACCAGCCAATCGCTCGGTACATCATCCGGATCCGCTTTCTTGTCGGTCTTTGATGGCGGAGCTTCGAAGAACACATTCTTTGGCTGGTCCTTGAAGTAATTCGACCCCGGTCGTCGTACATAGGCAACGATGTGATGCACCACGGAGCGATCCGACGGCGCCGCTTCCACAAACTGGACCCACCTGTCCTGGGTGAAGCCGGTGGGCAGAATGACGTACTGATATTCGAGAATGCCGCTGTCAGGAACCGAGAACGGCTTGGGCAGCTTGAAGATGACGTCTGGCTTGGGGATGCTCCATCCCTCGACAAATTGCCGGGGCGGCGGAAGGTCCCTGGGGTCGCCCCTGGGCGCACCTGCGTTGACCCAGGCGACGATGGTATCGATCTGCTGCGGAGTCAGCGAGCGGTTGTTCTCAAACTTTTCGGTGTGACCATCCTCAAACCAGGGCGGCATCTGTCGCTGCTGCACCATTTGCTTCATCAACTTCGCCCACGGCCTGGCATCTTCGTAGGTCAGCAGCGAGAATGGCGTGCCCTCACCAGGGCGGTGGCAAGACTGGCAATTCTGTTGGACGATGGGCGCAACATCCTTCGTGAACGTGACGTTGGATGTCCCGGAAACCGGGCTGGACGCGTTCGAGTCGTCGGGTGGCGGGCTGGGATGACCTGCCATCCCCGGCATCTGGCCCGACGCAAACGCCGTCACACACAATTGCAGAACCAGGATTGAAGCAAGCTTTCTCATCGCCATCCTTCACTCTTGCGTTCCAGGGCACGCAATGGAATATGAATCAAATGTAATCCTAAATGCAAACAGGGGATGCGATTGCTCGCATCCCCTCCCCCTCGCTGGTTAAGGGCGGCGATTGCTCGCCGCAGGTTGGATTAGAAAATGAACTTCGCACTGATTTGACCGATACGGCCCGCTGCAGCCGTGGTGGCCTGACCGAACTGGCTGCTGTTGGCACTGCCGACCACGCCGCTGGTCAGGAAGTTGGTGTGGTTGAAGACATTGAACATCTCGAAGCGGAAATTAAAAGCCATGTTCTCCGTGATTTTCGTGTCCTTTTCCACACCCAGATCCGTGCTTACCCATCCCGGTCCCGCGAACAGGAATTGCCTGGCGCTGCCGGTCACGCCGCAGGCTTCGTAAATTTTGATATTCGGGTCGGTGGGGACGTGGCCATCGCAATCTGGAAAGTTAGAGGCGAAGGCTGACGTGTTGAAGTAATTGCCTTTTGCCGAATCACGCGGATTCAGCTTATTGATTGAACCGATTTGGGTCGGATAGTCGAGTCCAATGTTTGTGAGCGCAAAATCACCACTGCTTATCCTAACGTTAACCGGAGTACCAGTGTAGAGGCGGGTGATACCGGTGATGTGCCACCCTGTAGTAATCCGGCGGGAACCGAACATGTGAGCGAACGGAAGATCCCAGTTATAGCTGAGGGCAAGGTTGTGCCGGAGATCGAAGCTCGAATTTCCATAGGCGCGATGTGGATCGCGCGGGTCGAACTTGGCAGATACGTCGTCCAGCGAATGAGCGTAAGTATAGCTGGCCAGGAAGGTCAAATCGCGAGCGCGGCGCTCCACCGAAACCTGCAGCGAGTTGTAATTCGAGTTCCCCGAGTTTTGCAGCCAGGTCGCGGAAGCGAAGGCCACAACCGGACCGCCAGCGGAATTGGTATAGCCTTGGCTTATGGCCTGATTGTTGATCAGACCCGTAAATGTACCGTAGTAATTTTGGCCGGCGACGTTGTAGACGTTCCCTTCGCCACCGGGCCCGCAGCCTGCACCGGCAGCTCTCAGTGTCAGGCAGAGCGCCGGATCTCCGTAAAGTATGTCGACCCCGCGCTCAATGTGATGTCCCTGAGTTCCAACGTAAGCCACCGTCAGGACGGTCGACCTGTCGAGTTGGCGCTGAATAGAAAGGTTATAGTGCTCGGCCATTTGCGTCTTGTTCTTGTTGTAGTAACCGGGCACGTACAGAGGCATGAGCGACCCAAACTTGAAGTTGGGAAACGGACCGCCGCCGGACGGGAAGGTGAAGGGGAAGTGCTGTCCCTGCGTGACCCCGGTCCCGCGAGTGATGTAGGGGCTGGCAAACTCGGTCGGTGCTGGCGATGCCCAGTAGAGGCCCCAGGGAGCGTCACCGATAATTCCGAAGTTACCCTTGTCCGCGGCACCCAAATAGTAGACACCGTAGGCTGCGCGAATGCTGGTCTTGTTCTCACCCCAGATACCGCCGGAAGGCGCGTAAGCGATACCAATACGCGGTCCGAAATTGTTGTACTGGGTGGGCGAGATCGTGCTGGGAACGCCCGGATCTCCCGGAACCAGGTTGCCGGCGGGTGAATCGGGGAACTTGGTGGACTGCACTCCCGGAACCGGTGTCGTCAGCCGGCCGAAATTATCGCTCCACGGCCGGGCAACGTCCCAGCGCAGGCCGAGGTTCAAGGTCAGGTTGTGGGTGACCTTCCAGGTATCCGCGCCGAACAGCGCTCCATAACGAGTGCGGTTATCGAGCAACTGTACGGAGCATTGAACGAAGGACGTTGGAGCCCCGACGTAGTAGTCGGAAACATCTCCACCTGTTTCATTACCGGTGAACTGAAAATATCCGTTGGGGCCGCATTCGTTTCGAGCATTCAACTGGTAGTACCTGTAGTCACCGCCAAAGCTCAGCGAATGGTTGCCAATGGTCTTGCTGAAGGTGTCGCCAATGCCGTAGGTGGTATTGGGCTGATAGAGATTCAACCAGTTGTTGCCAACCGCAAAGCTGTTGAACAAAAACATGGGCAGCGACGAAGCGTATCCGGGGGTTCCGGTATTGATCAGACCGCCGGTAGTGGGATCGGTATTGAAGCCGTACACGTCGTAGCCAGAAATCGTCGAACTAGCCGCTGGCTGGGCGGTTCGCACTACCGTGCGGAAAAATTGCAGCCGCACCACGTTGACCGCAGTCGCACCGAAGGTCTTGGTGTTGCTCATCGAGAACAGCTGATTGCGCGACGGCACCGTCGCCGGATAGCCCGGCACGTTGGTGATTCCCATATAGGCCTGCTGGTAGACAGGCTGGGTGGCAGTAGCATCGTCGTAGTGATAGTAGAACGACCAGTCGCCAGTCATGTGGTTGATGAAATCGATTCGCTGGGCCATGTTGGTATCGATGAGGTTTCCGCCGTGACTTGAGTCGGAATACTGGTTTACCCCAAGGTTCGCGGCTGGAATTTGCGACATGGTCAAAGCCGTGACCGGGTCGATAAAGGCAGAAATATCGTGGCCCGGCACGCTGGCGCCGTTACTATCTGTGGTGGTCACCGCAGTCCCGAGCTGGTCGTAGGTGGTAACCCCAGCCGTAACCGGTACTCCACCACGCGCCGAAAGAGTTGCGGCCCATGCATCGCCCTGAACGGCGTTTGTCAGGAGGCCGTCTGGAAAGATTCCGTTACGCTCATCGTTGCTCAGCACATCCAATTTCCCGGTGCTGACGCCGGCAACTCGTCGGGTTTGCTGAATGTCGGTGAAGAAGAACAGTTTGTCCTTCACGATCGGACCGCCAAAAACGCCACCGAACTGATGCTGTTTCAACTCCGCTTTGGATGGGTCGAAGTAACTGGTCGCGTCCAGGCCCTGGTTTCTGTAGAACTCAAACAGGGTCCCGTGGAAGCGGTTAGTTCCCGACTTCGTCACCGTGTTCATCACCGAGCCGGTAAACTTTCCGTACTCAGCGCTAAAGCTGTTGGTGAGCAGACGAAACTCGGCGATCGAATCCGCATTCGGAATCAGGCCCGCGCCCATATTCCGCGTTTCGTTGACCTCGGCGCCGTTCACCAGGAAAGCATTGGCATATTCCGGCTGACCGTCGGTGGACACATTCCCGGACGAACTGTAAAGACCGGAAGCGGGACCGCGATCGTTGTAGCCGCCGTTCGTATTCGCGGGCGAAACGCCGGCCTGAAGGGAGAGCAGATCGAGATAGGAACGGCCGTTCAGCGGCATCGCCAGAATCTGAGGAGATTCGATCGTGGTGCCGGTCGAAGTGACCACGGTCTGAACCTGAAGGGCATTGGCATCGACCGAGATGGACTCGTTCACGCTCCCGACCTGCAAATCGAAGTCGAAGTGCAGAGCGTCGTTGACGTTGAGATCGATGTTGTCAACCACCCCTTGCTGGAAGCTGGGAACCGACGCTGTCAGGCGGTAGTGGCCGGGCGGCAGCGCCAGGATGCTGTACTGGCCAGACGCATCGGTGGTGACCGTACGGGAATAACCGGTGGCTGTCTGAATGGCAGTCACGGTCGCGGCCGGAAGCACGGCGCCGGATTTATCACGAACGTAACCGACGATGGATCCGGTTACATCAGCCCAAAGCTGCACGGTGCCGAGCACCACGATTAGACAGAAACAGAAATATCGATAGCGACGAAGCTCCACGGAAGGCCTCCCCAGAAGACGCTCGAAATCGTATCTTTGTACGACAATACTAACAATAGAACAAGCGAAAAAGTGCGAAATGGCCTCTGCACACGCTGGTTTCAGAGATCGCTGCCTGCTGCGGAATTACCGGAAAACATTGGGCAATCATCGATTTCCGTTGATCCGGCCGGATACGAGCCGGTGAAATAATGTATGATAATAACTTAATAGTCTAATTAAGTCTATAGTCTATTGACTTTATGGGCTGGGCCCTTCTGATAGAGTTCAGCCACTACTGTTTGGCCCGAACCGCATCGGCATGCGCTGCCGCTAAAAGTCGAACCGGATGCAGGTCTCTCCGAATGTTTAGGACGATAAGCCCACTGCTGGCTTTGACAGGACTGATGTTCGCGCTGCACTTACCGGCCAGGGCGCAAACTCCGGGAATCGCAGACAGTCAGAAAACTTCCGGCGCCATTCGCTACGAGGGTTCTGTGGCTCAGGTCCACTCCACCTGGAGCGACTACGGGGGCGCTTCAGATGCCTCGCAGTATTCCGCTCTGAGTCAGATTGACCGCTCCAACGTCGATAAATTGAAGATTGCGTGGAGCTATCCAACCGGAGACGGGAATAAGTATTCGTTCAACCCGATCATTGTCGACCGCACCATGTACGTGCTGGCTCACGACAATTCCATCGTGGCACTCGATGCGACAACCGGTAAAGAGCTGTGGATCCATCCGACTGACAAGAAAACTAACCTGATTACCAATCGCGGAATCAGCTATTGGGAAAGCCCTGACCGGTCTGACCGCCGGCTGCTGTTCGCAGCCAACAATTTTCTCGAGGAGATCGACGCCCGGACCGGCAAATCGATTTCAGATTTTGGTAAAAATGGCCGCGTCGATTTGCGAGCAGGCCTGGGGCGCGCTCCTGAGAGCCTTACCCTGGTTCAATCCACGACTCCCGGCCGCATTTTTGAAAACCTCCTGATTCTGGGCTCGGCCACCAACGAGGAATACGAATCGGGTCCGGGCGACATTCGCGCCTATAACGTGTTGACAGGAAGTCTGGTCTGGACCTTTCACACCGTGCCGCATCCTGGTGAATTCGGCTACGATACCTGGCCGAAAGACGCGTGGAAGACGGTCGGCGGCGCGAATGCGTGGAGCGGGCTGTCGCTGGACGACAAACGCGGCATCGTCTTTATCCCTACCGCCAGCCCGAAATACAACTTCTACGGCGCCAACCGGACGGGAGCCAATCTCTTTGGCGATTGCCTGATCGCTCTCAACACGCGGACCGGAAAACTCATTTGGTACTTCCAGATGGTGCACCACGACATTTGGGACTACGACAATGCCGCCTCGCCGATGCTCCTGACCGTCCGCCACGACGGCAAGATGGTGGATGTAGTTGCCGAGGCGGGCAAAGAGGGTTTCGTTTGGGTGTTTAACCGCGAGACCGGCGAACCGCTCTGGCCCATTGAGGAGCGGGCTGTGCCGCGATCCGATATGCCGGGAGAGGTAACCTGGCCTACTCAACCCTTTCCGTCCAATCCGCCGCCCTTTGCTCGTCAAAGTTTCACCGTCAAAGACCTGAACCCGTTCATGGAGAGAGAAGAAAAGGAGCAGCTTCGCAAGGAGATGGAAGGCGCCCGCAACCAGGGGCTCTTCACTCCGCCCGGCCTGACCAATACAGTCGAGATGCCCGGAAATAATGGAGGGGCCAACTTCCAGGGTGCTGCCGTCGATCCCGAACACGGTATGCTTTTTGTCGTCTCCAAGGATCTTCCCTCCATGCTCAGGTTGGAACTCAATCCGACGGAGCAGGTAGCGGCAGGAAATTCTCCAGAGGAAAAAGGAAGTGCCGTCTATCAAACCAATTGCCGCTTGTGTCACGGTGCGGACCTGGCTGGTCAACCCCCGGCCCTTCCTTCCCTGGTCAATGTGGGGGCGAGTCTGACTGCCGATCAGATTCGCGCAACCGTGGTCCACGGCAGGGGTCCGATGCCGGCGTTTGCAGGACTGTCTGACGCATCTCTCGATTCTCTCGTCGCGTACCTTCTCCATCCCGAGCGTGCGAGCGAGCCTTTCGACCGTGGTACTGCTCCCAGGGCCGAAACAACTTTACCTCCGGAAAAACTTCGCTACAGAAGCAGCTTCGGTTTCATGTTCACCAACAGCGGACTACCCGCCATCGCTCCGCCCTGGACGACGCTCACTGCGTACGACCTGAATCAGGGAACCATTCAGTGGCAACTGCCTTTGGGAGAAGTTCCTGAATTGGCGGCTAAGGGGATCACGAACACGGGCTCTCATTTCCCGAAAGTTGGCCCGGTGGTGACTGCGGGCGGTTTGATATTTACTGGCACGCGCGACAAGAAGGTCCGCGCTCTCGACTCAGCCAGCGGCAAGGTGCTGTGGGAAAAAGAGGCAGGAGCTGCTCTCGAGGGCATGCCGGCTGTGTACGCCATCGACGGACGCGAATATGTTGTCTTCTGCGCGGCGGCGCAAGCTACTACACATACCCACGACTTGCCCGGCCACCCGGCACTGCAAGCTCCGGTTCCGGGGGCTTATATCGTGTTCGCGCTGCCTGCGGAGCCAATCAATATCCGCAGGTAACCATTCGCCGCTCTCCTTCGTCACCGTTGTTTGCAGTGACTTTGGTTATCAAGATTTAAACTTTTGCACGGACGGGCCATTGTGCCCCGGACGACCAGGCGGCACAATGAATGACAGTTGCCTCAGTTCGTTACGCGAGGCCGGAGGAAATTGTGTCCGTCGTTGTGATTTTGCTCATGTTCCTCGCAGTGATCGCAATGGTGAAGAAGATCGACCAGGATCGGCAGCAGCATGCGGTTCTTGCCGCCGATTCGCGTGAAGTAAAAGACCGGAGGAGAAATCCGCGCTAAGTCGTGTCAGCCTTATTAAAATATCGCGCTTGAATCCGATATTTCCCGCTCTGCCAACATCTCACCCCGTTTGTGCATCTCCATACAGGCGAAATTATCGTCCTCGGAGATCCATGTGAAATATAGAAAGCAGCAACCTCTTCTTGGCGCCCTGCTGGGCACCGGGCTTTATCTGCTGGAATCGATGCGTGAGCGTTTGCCTGACAATGTAGACGACCTTAGGGGCAGGGTCAGAGACACGTACGGCACGGCATCCGACCGAGTGGGCCGAGCCACAGCCGCGCTTCGCGGTGAAGAAGACTCGCATTTGTTGACCACGGTCGGTGCATTGCTGGCCGGAGTCGGTATCGGCGTGGGCATCGGCATTCTGATCGCGCCGGCCAGCGGGGAAGAAACGCGGGCCGATCTCGCTGATAAGGTTTCGGACTTTGGAGACAGAGTTCGTGAGACTGCCGAGAAGAAGCGCGCCACCGGCACCTACGGCGAGTAGAAACTATCGTCTGATGGAACCAGGGCCAGCTAACACCAGGGTCAGCAACGATTCGAATCCAGGGCGGGCAGAGTTGTCTCGCAGCATTAGTTATTAATCTTTGCCCGCACTGTAATCCATGTCGTGAATCGGATAACCTAGGCACCAATGATGCGCGTGTCTGGAATCCTGCTGGTCCTGATGGCGTGCCTGCTTGCGCCACTCTCGCAAGTGCAGACACAATCGGCCGACGCTATTACCGCTGCACTGCGAGCCCGTGAATTCGAGCAAGCGGTCCAGCTCAGCCGCTCAGCGCTGCAAAAAAATCCTGCCGATTCTCACCTGTGGACCCTGCAAGGTATTGCGCTGGCCAACTTGCATAACAACAAAGAGGCGCTGGCTGCATTTCAGAAGGCTTTAAAACTTTCTCCCGACGCCGTTGCTGCTCTCGCCGGCGCCGCGCAAATCGAGTACGAAACGAACAGCGCCGGGGCAGTGCCGCTGCTTAAACGCTTGCTGAAGTTGCGCCCGGCGGATCCGACCGCGCATGCCATGCTGGCGGTCCTGCAATTCCGCCACGGCAACTGCGCCGGGGCGATCGCTAATTTCGAAGCAGCCGGTTCTCTGCTGGATACGCAACCCGATGCGCAGAACGCCTACGGCACGTGCCTGGTTCGATTACGCCGCTTCGATGCAGCGACCGGAGTCTTCGAAAAAGCTCTGGCACTCAATCCTGACGACCCGCGCCAGCGGCAATTGCTGGCGGCAATTCAGTTGATGGCCCACCACCCTCAGGATGCCGTCGTAACCCTTCGGCCCCTCATTGACGGAGGCCGGGCGAACGCACGCGCGATGGAGCTCGCGTCCAGTGCTTACGAAGAGGCCGGCGACACTCCGCAAGCCGTCAGCGTGCTCCGCCAGGCCATTCTGCTGGATCCGAACAATCCGAATTTCTATATCGATTTCGCCAATCTCTCCCTGAATCATCAGTCGTTTCAGGTCGGCATCAACGTGGTCAGCGATGGCATCAGTCAGCTAGCCAAAGGACGCGTCACTTTATCTGGCGCGCGGTGTTCTGTATGTACAGCTTGGCAGACTATGAAAAAGCTGAGGCGGATTTCGAAATGGCGCACCAGTTGGATCCCAGCCAGTCGCTTAGCTTCCGCCGCCCAGGGATTGGTAGCAGCTCAACAGAACGATCTCGAACGGGCGCTGGCCGCAGTGCAGGCAAAGCTGGCGCGAAAACCGAACGATGCCTACCTGCTATATCTGCAGGCGGACTTTCTGGCCCAGAAAGGTGCCGAGCCGAACACTCCGGAATTCCGGACGGCAATGCAATCGGCAAAAAGGGCGGTTGCGTTGCAACCGTCGTTGGGCGATGCCCGCGTGGTCCTGGCGAAGCTGTACCTGCAGGCTGGTCAGTTTCAGGATGCCGCGTCGGAATGCAGGAAAGCTCTGGAGATCAATCCCAGGGATCAAACCGCGCTGTACCGCCTGATCCAGGCATTACGGAAAACAGACGACAGGAAGGATCTTCCCGAGCTGTTAAAGCGCCTGGCAGACCTTCGCAAACAGGCAGCCAGGGAAGAGGGCGAACGCAACCGCTTCCGGTTAGTGGAGGGAGACTCCCAGCCCGCTGGCGCGACCCAGCCATAGCCAGGTACTCGCCTGCAGCGTTCGAGAAAACATTCGTCGCATCTTTACCTGTTTCATCTATGGGATAATTTGAAAAATTCAGGGCGCACTTGTCCTCAAAGGATCTCTTTCCGAAATGACTTTCTCCCGCCGGACGTTTGGGCGGCTCGTTCTGGGCTCGACGATTTCGGCAGCGGCAGAGAGGCTTCTGGCCCAAGGCGTTGCCACCCATACCACCAAACCTCTGTCACGTCCGGCGCCTTCGGGGCGTCCCATTCAATGCCCACTTTGTCGATGTGGCTGCAAGTGCCGGCCTGACCGCACCCACAATTTACGGAGGCATCGATAGCAAGAAATACATTCTCGAGGCCACCGGCTGCGGCTGCGCGTTCATCGATTACGACAACGATGGCTGGATGGATATTTTCATTCTCTCGGGAACGCGACTGGAAGGCGCTCCTCCGGGGACGACCAACCGCCTTTACAAGAACAATCGCGATGGAACCTTCACCGACGTCACCGAAAAAGCTGGACTGACGGCCGTGGGATGGGCCTCGGCCGTATGCGTGGGCGATTACAACAACGACGGCTTCGAAGATCTTTTCTGTACTTACTTCGGACAGAACCGCCTTTACCGCAACAACGGCGACGGAACATTTACCGATGTGACCAAGGCCGCCGGACTGTGGACCGAGCAGACGCGCTGGGGCGCGGGTTGCAGTTTCCTCGACTACAACCGCGACGGACATCTCGATCTGTTCGTTTCCAACTATGTTCGCTTCTCTTTTGAGCACGCTCCCGTGCCCGGAGAAAACGTCAATTGCAACTGGAAAGGAATTCCGGTGGAGTGCGGTCCGCGCGGACTGCCCACCGGCAGGCATTCGCTGTATCGCAACAATGGTGATGGAACCTTCACCGACGTCAGCCAGCAGGCCGGGATTGCGTCCGCGACCGAGAGTTATGGCATGACCGTCGTGGCCGCCGATTTCGACGAAGACGGCTGGCCGGACATTTACGTCGCGTGCGATTCCACTCCCAGCCTGCTGTTCATGAACAACCACGACGGCACCTTCCGCGAGGAGGGCGTCATGCGAGGGGTGGCGTTGAGCGACGACGGCGCCGAACAGGCAGGTATGGGCCTGGGCGTCGGAGACTACGATCTGGACGGGCATCTCGATCTGTTCAAGACCCACTTCGCCGACGATGCCAACGGCCTCTATCACAACGATGGCAAAGGCAATTTCGACGACGTCACCCGCGTTTCACGGATTGGAGTGGAAACTCGCTACATCTGCTGGGGCGCCGGCATCGTCGATCTGGACAACGACGGCTATCCTGACTTGTTCATGGTGAGCGGCAGCGTCTATCCGGAAGTCGAGCGCAAGCTGCCGCAATATGCCAACAAGAATCCGAGATCCGTGTTTCGCAATCTGGGCAACGGCACTTTCGAGGAGCTGGTGGAACGAGGCGGGCCCGGGAGTGGCGGAAGCGCATTGCAGCCGGGGATGCGCCTTCGGAGACTTCGACAACGACGGCGATGTCGACATTCTGATCGTCAATCTGAATGAACCGCCGTCGCTGCTGCGCAATGATCTGACGGGAAATCAGAACTGGCTCAAAGTAAAACTGGAGGGAGTGAAATCGAATCGCAGCGCGATTGGGGCGCACGGTGCTGGTGCGCTACGGCGGCAAGGTGCAGGCGCAGGCGGTCCTGAGCCAGTCCAGTTTCTATTCGTCCAACGATCCCCGGCTGCATTTCGGGCTCGGGAGCGTTCAAGACCGCTGACATCGAAGTGCGCTGGCCTAACGGCTTGCTGAACAATTTCCCCGCGTCGCAGTCAAACCAGTGGCTGAAACTTCGCGAAGGAAGCGGCACCAAACCGCTTGCCGAGCCGAGGAAGACCGGGAACGGGACGTATCCGAGTTAACGATTACTCGGATAGGTCGTCACGAACTATTACAGCCTCAAATCAAAAAATTCTTGACAGTCTCGATGACCCAAGGCTATAAGTCTTTTGAACTAGTCGAGAAAACGTTTACCGCGCTGAATAGTAAACGTTTACCGAAAGCCCGCAAGCGGAGGATCCTATGGCGTCCAGGTCGAACGTCCGCTTCTCCATCGGTTTGATCGTAGTCACTCTCCTGATTTCCAGCACCGCCGCCTTCGCGCAGTTCACGCGCCAGCATTCAGGGAGTCGTTCAGGATCCAAGCGGTGCGGGCCTCGCCAGCGCCAAGGTAGACCTGGTAAACACCGCTACCCACGTCACCACGACCACCACGGCGGACGGTTCGGGAAACTATCACTTTGGCAGCCTCGCGCCCGGATCCTACAGCGTGACGGCCGAGGCCCCCGGTTTCGCCAAGTCCCAGGTCGATGTGACTTTGCTGACTGAACAGAACTTGAGCGTGCCGGTCACGCTCAAGGTCGGCTCAATATCTGAGGCGGTGAATGTCAGCGCCGAGGCTCCCGTGGTCGACACCTCGGACAGCCGCACTCAGTTGACTCTGGAGAATCAGACCGTGGCGCAGTTGCCGGTCGTCGGCCGCAACCTGGTCACCCTGGTGACGCTTGCGCCCGGGAGTCTCGGGCTTGGGAACGAGCGCGACCGGCAGTCCCGGTTCAGGCGTGGACAATTTCTCCACCGAAGAGCAGGTGGATGCCAGCGCCAACGGCCAGGGCCAGAACAACAATCAATACGTTGTCGATGGGCTCGACGTGACCAGCGGAATTCGGCAGGGCGTCCTGAATCTGACACCCCAGCCTGATGCCATTCAGGAAACCAGTATTCAGGTCAATACGTTTTCGAGCGAGTACAGCCGCGCCGCCGGACTGCAAACCATCTTTACAACCAGATCCGGCACCGACCAGTACCACGGTTCAGCCTCGGATTATTTCAACTACCAGGGGATGTTCGCGCAGCAGTACTTCTCCGGGCCCTACCTGCCCTTCCATTCCAACAACATGGGTTTCACGTTTGGGGGCCCGGTGATTCCTCACAATCACCATCTGTTCGGATACTTCGCGGTCGAACCGTTGCGCTCTTCGCAGAGTACAAACGGATCGGTGACCTTCGCCGATCCCCAGTTCACCGCTTTTGCGCAAACGAATTATCCCGAACACGGTGGGCACGCATCTGCTCACGCACCTATCTGCCCGCCAATGTGTCCGGTGTGAGCGTCTCGCAAACTGCACAGCAGATTTTTGGCAGCGGCGCGGGTGGATGCGGAACTACGGCAGCGCAGAACGGAGTACCTTGCGACCTGCCCATGATCGATTCCGGCTCGTTTGGCGCTACGCAAATACGCAACGGCACGCAGTATTTTGCCCGTCTCGACACCGTTTTCAAGAGTGACCGGGTTTACGCCAGCTTGTTCAGGACTCTTCTCACCAGCGGTGCAGCCTCGGCCATGCCGCAATTCTCCGCCTTAAACCCCACCTGGCAAATTGCAGGGCAGCTGAACTGGACGCACACCTTTTCTCCCACCACTTTGAACGATGCCTCCGCTCGGCATGAGCCGAGTCGAGGGTCTGCTGGGCAGCGGAGCCAAGGATTACACCGTCCCTTCGATCACCGTGAACGGCATCAACGTGGACTCGGGCCAGGCCTACGGCGTAGGTTTCGCGCAGGGCGATTTCATTCAGCATAACTATCACTGGCGCGACGTCCTTACTCACGTAAAAGGCGCTCACACTCTGAAGTTCGGCTATGAAGGCTGGTACGGCGACGACGTCGAGCCCTTCCAGGGACCGTGGTCGCAGCCGAAATTTGCCTTCGACAACCTGTTGAAGCTGGCTCAGGACGCACCCCACGAACGAAGGCGGCATCATGTACGATCCCGCGACCGGCACCGCAGAAGTTGTGGAATTGGGATGCGGCCTCCAGAACCTTTGGACTTTTTGTGCAGGACACCTGGAAGGCAAGGCGGAATCTGACCCTGACATTGGGTTTGCGCTATGACGACAGCGGCAACCCCTGGTCCAGGAGCGACACCACGGTATTCGGAAACTTTTACCTCGGCACCGGCACGACCACACAGGAGCAGATTGCCAACGGCTTTGCCAAGCCGACCCACAACGCCCTGCTGCACTCGGTCAACAACCTGTTCAGTCCCCGCATCGGCGTTGCCTGGGATCCCACCGGAAAGGGCGACTGGGCGGTGCGCGGCGGATTTGGTATCTACAACAACTGGCTGACTCAGGCCAACGTGCAGGAAGAATTCCGCGGCAGCCCTCCGGGACTGGTTATGCCGACCTTCTTCGCGGGCGGAACCGCGACCGCGCAAGCTCCGATCTTTGTACTCGGAACCGGCGACAAGCCGCCGTTTGGATTTACCTTCCCGACATTCCAGGGCGGGCTTAATGCGCAGGGCGGAGTGCTTGGCACAGGTTTCGCGATCGGCGGTATCAACCCGCTGCTGAAATCGCCGAAATCGAATATCTGGTCGGCTACGGTCGAGCGCAGGCTGGGAAATAATTTCGCAGCCAGCGTGGGCTATTCCGGTTCCCACTCCTACAACATCGTCGATAACGGCATCGCCAACGGCATTGTCAGCTATGGGGTTGACATCAACAATTTTGCCGGTGACCTGATCCAGAACGAGAGCAAGGTTCCGACCCGGCTCAATCCCAGCTTCGGCGCGATCACCTACAGCGACAACACCCGCTATGCCAACTACAACGGCGTGTTCTTCGATGTTCGAGGACACTTTGCCCGCGGCTTCGTGGATGCCTCGTACACCCGTTCCAGGTCGCAGGACGATGCCCAGGCATATCCCGACCCGCTGAATCCGAAGCAGTTCTACGGGCCGTCCTTACAGGATGCTCCGAACCGCTTCTCTCTCAGCTTCAACTATGAACTGAAGAGGTCTGAATGGGGGCAAGGGCGCAGTTGGTCTGGCGACTGGCGGATGGGGAATCAGCGGCACCAGCATCTTCCAGTCCGGCTATCCTTTCACCGTGGACAACAACGCGTCCTACCAGCCGATATGCGCAGACACCTCGCCAACCGCTGCCCCTTGCCCATCGGCGTTGAACCATGCTGTGGGCTACGCTCCCGGAAGCGGCGACTACAACGCGGATGGGGTCAACTCGATCAACAATTTCGGCCTCGACTACCCGGACGTGGGTAGCTACAGCCAGAAAAATACCCGTAGCGCGTTTCTGAACGGTGTCTTCGCTTCGGGCCAATTCGCGGCTCCCGCCTTCGGTTCGGAGGGCAACGAGAAACCAGGACAGTTCCGCGGACCGAATTTTGCGGAAACTGACATCAACTTCTACAAGAACACTCACATTACTGAACGGGTCAACTTCCAATTCCGGTTTGAGGTCTTCAATCTCTTCAACCGGGCCAATCTGTCAAACGTCGATACCCATGTGCTGGATGGGAATTTCGGCCGGGCGACGCAGGCACGCATCCCCAGATACTGGCAGATGGGGGGCAAGATTTCGTTCTGAGCGTGAACGGCTGAACATCGACGACTTGGCCCGCTTCCCGTGAAGCGGGCCTTTTTTGTGTGAGTTAGAAATCGTGCTCAACTCTTCAGCAGGACATACGTGCTGTAGCTTTCCTTGTCGATGCTCATGAAGGGGCGCATCGAAACGTCCTTGCCGTCCACCGACCTGGCAATCGAGTCTCCGGCGGCGTTGTTCGTCGGCTGGGCCCTTAAGAGTTCAGCGCCCTCAAAAGCGGGCTGTGAGTCTGCTATAGCGAAGAGAACCAGCGGTCCCCTCATCAGGGCCACCAGTTTGGGATGGTTGGCGTCGACGGGCTGCAGGCGCAGCGGCATGGGCAGTTCGAGTTCCACGCGGTCGCCGTCTTTCCAGGTGCGCCTGACAGCGGCGAGCGTGCCGGGCGCAGCTGCCTCCGACACCTTCTTGCCGTTGACCGAAAGCACGGCACCATTGCCGGCCCAGGCCGGAATGCGGAGGTAGATGGTGTACTCAGCCGCGCGGCTGCCTGCCACCTGGATCTGGACCTGGTTTTCAAACGGATATTTCGTCTGTTGGGTCAGGCTGTACTTGCCCGTGCTGTCACTCCAGCGCACGGTGGAGGGAGCGTAGAGATTGACGCAGACGCCATCCGAAGCCCGCAGGTAGGTGCTGACGTGGTAGTCGGCAGCCAGTTGCGGGAAAGTCCCGGAGCAGCACGGCCACTTGTCGCGGTGCCAGCCCTTCTTGCCGGTCAGGGCATAGTCGGAGTAGTAGAACGAGGTGCCATCGGGCTGAATCGGCCAAGCTCCCAGAATGGTGTTGTAGAGCACCTGCTCCATGCTGTCGCCGTAGCGGGCCTCTTTGGTGACGCGTAAAAGGTAGCGCGTGATCTTGAAGTGTCCGTAGGCGCCGCAGGGGGTTTCAAAGCTGGCATGAGTGGATGCCAGACTGTTCCCCAGCTGTCCGATGCCGGGTTCCCCAAAAGCCTCGTCGGGGCCCCATCCGCCGGTGGCAAAGCTCTGCGTTGTCTGCAACATGTCAAAACCGTTCCGGGCGGCGCGCAAATGCACTTCGCTGCCCAGAGTCAGATAGGCCTGCATGGCCGAGCTGAAAGCGTTGACATGGCTGTAAGCGTGTTCGAAAGGAAGCACATTGTTGCCCTGGGACAGCGGTCCGAAATATGTGTCGTCTTCCAGGTAGCGCTTGGCCATATCGCGGTAGAAAGCGTTGCCGGTGCGCTGGTACGCCAGAAACAGGTTCTCGGGAAGGGTGTACGACTCATCCCAGGTGTAGGCGGTATCTTTGTGCGGACGAGATCGTTGCTCGGCTCGCGACAGCGCCTTCTCGGGCAGGTAGGCGGTCATAGCGCGGGTAAGCTTTTCATGGACATCCATCGCCATCGGGTCATGAACGTACTCATGGGCATCGATCAAACCAACGGAAAGTTTGTCGTAGGTGTACGCCGGCAGGCGGTAGTCGACGAAAAACCTGGCTTTGGGATCGAGGGTCTCGGCGTATCCCCTGACCAGTCGGTTCACCTTGGCGCGGGTTGCTTCCGATCCGGTGACCGCGTAAGCGCGGGCCAGGCCTGAAACATATTGCCCCAGCGTATGGCCGGCGATGAATCCATGAAAGTCGTTATTGATAAGACTGAAGCCAGTCAGGTCGTACCAGCCCCCCATGTCTTCTCCGGGCGCGGGCAGGCCGGCCACCTGGCGGAAGACCTTGAGCAGGCGATCGTCGTCCAGGTTCATGAAGAGTGTGTGATTTTCTTCGAACTGCCGCTTCATGGGGCCAGCAAGGAGTTCAACATCCGAGTAAGGGAAAGTTTCCAGCGGAGTAGTAATGGCGACCGAACCTCGTCCGGCGGCAGCCCATGCCGGCATGACCCGGGCAGCGTAGGTAGCGGCAGTTGCGGCTGTGGTGGCTTTGAGAAAGTTGCGGCGGGTGAAGTCGGTAGCCATCATGGGCTCCTTGAGGCGAGTCAGAGAAATCGTTTACTTAGAGAAACTACGCAATTGCTCGGAGATTTGTCAATGCGGAACTCGGAAGCGGCTGGATTGGAATACGGGCGTGGCATGCCGAAATCGTTCCCCTTGCACGATCCCGGTACGACAGCCATCAGGATTGCTGATGAAATCGCCAGTTCCGCTTTGCCCTCACACAACCAGAATTCGGTCTTTAGCGGGAGCTTCTTTGATTTATTTGCCAGGGGCGTTTGCAAACTCGACAACGCTCTGATCCAGAGGCAGCTCATGTACGCGTAATTCTGTAGCTCCGCCACTTGCGCTCTTGCAACGATACCGGTCGATGAGATAAGGGACACCTTCGCCAGACGCCAGTTTCGATGAAGTGGTGATCTCGAAATGCAGGTGCGGCTCGCGGGCGTCGCCAGTAGAGCCGATGCGCGCCAGCGCCTGTCCTCGCCGCACACGGTCCCCGACCTTCACGCGCAGACTGCCCGGTTGCAGATGCATGTAGTATGCAAACTGACCGCCACCAAGGTCGAGAGTGATCGTGTTTCCCGCAACTGTTTCAATCGTAATGGGTACAGCGGGGTGGAACGACTCACCATGCCCGGGGACATTGTCCGGAAGACCATCTCTTGCCGTGACCACACGGCCATCGGCGACCGCAAGAACGGGCCTCCCATAGGCAAAATAAGAGCGCACATCCCGCGAGTCGCCGGAGAACGTCGCACCGTCCTTGATCTGCTCCCAGTCGATTGCGTAGCGTCGTGAAATCACCGCCCGGCCATCGAGAACGAAAATTCCACGTCGATGATGGTTGTCCGGGTTGTTACTCGGACCATCGCTTGCAGTCCAGTTTGCTCCTTCCAGCGGCGGCGAAAGCACATGCAATTCGGTGTGACATGTGGAGATGGCCGCTCCTTCTGCCATCGCGTCGGACGTCATCACATGGTGGAGCAGTCTTTTAGGTATGTGCGACCCGCGGTCGAACGCTATGGAAATAAAAACGATGGCGGTCCGGCCACCGGCGATTGTGAGGTTTCCTTTCGGTCCGGCAACCGTACTGCCGCCCACGGGCAGCAGCATGGTTTCAAGCTGCTCCTGTTCAAAGGTGGCAATAGGTTGGGCGGCAGCAGCATCCGCGTCGAGCACCTCGATCCGGCTCAGATTAAGTGGAGCTGTCCCGAAGTTAGTCAGATGCAACTCATACATAAGATAATTGCGCCCTTCGCTTGGGAATGCCGTGGGCTCGAAGGGCACCCGTATTTCGAGTTGTAGCGGAAAGGGCGGAAGCCTGGGTGCAGGCGGTTCGTTAACAGATCGCGGGCCTGCGTGCGGTCGAGCATCGTCCGTTGAAGGGCAGCTCGGTTGAGCAAGGGCAGCGTACGAACAAAATGCAGACGCCAGGAAAAGGACGAGGAAGCGCATGCTAGGAGTACGCAATGGGTTTCCACAAAGTTCCTGATTCTGGTCACGATGGTCGGAACGCTGCAAGGTTACCCTCTCACGCTCTGGGAAGTTCCCATGGCGGATCGCGGAACTCCGGGGTCGCGTAGTTCATGTAACAGCAGTCGAAACAAGCCGGGCATAATGAAGCACTGGCAAACTCATGAACAGTGAGATACTTGTGTATCGCGTTCCAGGACTGGTGTTCTTGGTCGGCCTGCCTGTCGCGTTGGTCTTTATCGTCCTTCCCGTACGCACCCTGCGAAGAAAGCGCATTCGTTGGAGTTCTGTCGCGTTCATGGGCTTGGCTCTCTGTTGTCGGATTGATGGCCTCTTTGGCCCGGTCTGCCTCACGCGCTCGTTTCGCCGTTCAGGTCAGTGAGTGTAATCGCCTTTCATCCCCCTGTTTACACCAGGTATTCACTGCATCGCAGACTCAGACCGCGCAAGAGAGATTTAAGGATTCGGGGTTGTTCTTGCTTGCAGGATGAGGCTCAGCAAATGTCCGAAGGTGGCGTTCGTGACGAGTGGCCTCAAGCCTTGCTGGACCACACTGCTGATGTCTTTCCCGGGCGCGTCGTTGTCCACACGATGGATGATGACGAGATCAAGGCTTGGGATTACCAGAACATAGTGACCACCCGCACCGCGTGCCGAATACATTCCGGGCAGAGTCGCCTCCGGAAAATGCTTTCCACCGTATTCGACCCACCAAAGGTATTCATAACCGCCGGCGTCCACTCCACCGAACTGCAGCATCTCATTCGCATGGCTGCTCTTTTCTATCCACGTCTCAGGAACGATCTGTTTGTCCCCCCAACGTCCATGCCGCAGGTACAGCAAGCCGAAACGTGCCAAGTCTCTGCCAGAAACCTCGAAAAGAAAAGCGGGGTGAATCGAGTCTGGGCCGCCGAGGTAGAAGACATCGTCGGGGCTGAAATCCTGCATGCCGATAGGTTTCGCGATGCGTTCGTAAAAAGCCTCGCCGATTTTCTTGCCGGTCTTCTTTTCAAAGATGGTACCCAGGACATTGAAATCCCAGTTGTTATAAAACCAGAATGTGCCGGGGGCGTGGCTTCCGCGAGCAGGGCGAAGTTTCTTCTGCCCGGGTGATTCAAAATCGACAGGGTGGTAGACGCCGGAACGAGCGCGGAGAATATCTACGACACGTGCCTGCTTTTCCGGCTTGGTCAACGGATCTGGCGAGTCATCGATCCCCAGATGCTCCAGGGTTTCATTCACGTCGATGACGCCTTCCGCCGAGTAGATTCCGTAGAGTGCGCTAATCAGGCTCTTTCGTACCGAATAGGAAGTAAGTCTCTTCTCAACATCTCCCCATTGATCCACTACCTCTCCGCCTTGCACAATCATTACCGCCGAAGTATGAATGGCGTTTCCATAAGTTCTGGCGACTGCGAGTCTTTCGCTAGACCATCCAACCTTTTCTGGGGAATTCGCGAGTTGCCAAGTTTTGCCCGGCCAGATTAACTGCTTTGCGGGCTCCTGGGCTCGGATCTCGACCGCACCCGACGACAGAACTATTGCCGGGACGATAAACCTGGCGATCCAGCTCTGTAAGTGCTTGCATTGCATATGAACGGAACTGTATATCCCGATGCTTAGAACTTCATTTCGACCTGACTCCCGTTGAAAACTGCAGACTGGACGGTTTCCCCCAGCTTGACCTCGATATTTCGACTCATCGGTGCCAGCATGCGAGAGTCCGAAGCCAGACTGAGTGTCAGGGACCGGCGGCTGTTGTTCCACTTCATCTGGACCCCCATCCACTCGCCATTTCGATAATTGAACGAGCTGCCGTCATCTTCGTAAAGCAGGAATGACGCATCGGCCCCGGGATAGATCGAAATCGAGAGTGGCTGGTCAGTGGCCTCCCCGGTGTACTGCTTTACCGGACCAAGGGGCAGGATCGATCCGGCGGAAACGTACAGCGGCAGAGTTTCAAGGTCCACCGCGCGGCTGATTTCGCGGCCTCCCGCCAGACGCTCGCCAGTCCAGAAATCGTACCAATCGCCGACCGGGAGATAGATTCGGCGGCCGGCTGCTCCCGGTTCCACGACCGGTGCGACCAGCAGATTCCGACCTAACAGATACTGATCGCCGCAGGCTACCGCCCTGGGATCGTCGGGATAGTGCAGCCACAGCGAGCGCATCACCGGCATACTCGTCTTGGTACACTCCCGCACCGCGCTGTACAGGTATGGCAACATGCGATAGCGAAGCTCGAGATACTTGCGGCAGATAGGCTCGACCTGCGAGTTATGCAGCTGGCTCGCATCCGGCAACGCCGCTCCCTTGTAATTGCCGATTTCGGTCGGTCCGGTATCGCCCGTGTTCCATCCCCAGGGCAGGCGCAACTTCCAGGCGCGGCCATGCGACCGGAACAAAGTGCAAAACGCTCCAAACTGAAACCATCGCAGATAAAGCTCGGCGGTAAATTCTTTGGTGGGCACGAAGCCGCCGATGTCTGTGCCCCAAAACGGAATGCCGGTAAGCGACGTATTGATGGCGATTGGTACCTGGGTCTTCAGCGTCTCCCAGGTGGAGAAGACGTCGCCGGACCACAAGAACGATCCGTAACGCTGCATTCCGGCATAGCCGTTGCGATGCAGCGCGTACGGGCGCTCGCCGGGCCGGTCAGTCTGTGGACCCTCCCAGTACATCCGGTTCCGAGCCAGCCGTGAGGCGATGCCCATCGGATCGCCTTCGTCGGGCCACCAGCCATCCACCCCTATGGCGAAATCTTTGCGATGTGTGTCCCAATAGCATCCCGCCTCTTCCTCGTCGAAGCGCGACAACGTGCACGCGTCGCTTGCCGAGCCTCGCAATTTGTCGGCGAGAACCACGGCATGGAGCACCACTCGAAAATGATCCTGGTGCAATTGCTCGATCATTTTTTCGGGATCCGGAAACACGCGTGAGTTCCAGGCGAATGATCCGTTTTGCGTGTTCCATCCCGACGGACAGAACCCTGTGCCCAAATAGATCAGCGCATCGCAGGGCAGTTTTTTCTCCCGAAATGTCGTCGCTTCGGACAGCACCTCTTCGCGGCTGGCCAGAGTGCGATGCGATTGCTGATAGCCGAAACTCCACAGCGGCGGCAATTCGGCGCGACCGGTCAGGCGTGAGTATTCGGCCATGATGGTCGCTGGATCGCGGGAAGAAACGAAGAAGAGATCGAGAGGCCATTTTGCCTCCGGACTTGGAACGAACCGGCTTTGCGGCCCGCTGAAATCAAAAGTTCCAAAAGGCTGGTGGATAAACATTGCCCAGCCCGCAGTGCCGATAAGCCACGGAATTGGCACGCGCCCGCCGTGTGTGGCCAGGCGATAACCAACCTGGCCACTCACCATTTGATCGGTCGAGCCTCTGCGGTCGAATTGCGGCCCGCCTTCGCCCAGTCCGAGCAGGGGAGAGTCCCCAGTCAAAAAAGTGAGGATCCCGGTTTCAGAGTCGACTGCCAATTGCTGGATATTTTTTCCTGCTGCATCCGCAATGCTGAACGTCGGCGGGTGGGGAGATATCTGAACTTTCACGTTTCCTGTCCGAACTGATCGGGCGGGGTCATCCGCGCGCAGACGCGCGACGGGAGGACAGTCCCCCTGCACCAGGGACCCGTCATCCGCTACAGAGTTTCCAGCGTCTGCAAAGATCGACAGGCGGAAGGTATGGTCGCTGACCGGGATAATTCGAATTTCAAGATTCGAATTTGTCGTCCGGGAGGGTAATTGTGCGCTGCCCCTCCTGCGTAGCGCCAGAGTGGTGCCAGCAACCGCCATCTTTTGCAGGACTTGGCGGCGATTCCATTTTTCGGTCATGTGCGTGTGTTCAGGCTTCGCGGATGGCTGGCCTGGTCTTTCTGAGCCTCCCCCAGGTGGGTATATTAGCTGCGCGGGGAATCGAAGTAAACGATTTCTGGGTGCCTCAGCGGGTGCTTGCGCACATCCATTTGCCGCAATGCATACCCGCTACACGCCAGATGCTTCGCGGGCTCAGCATGACGCCTAACCTGGGGGACCAAATTCGAAAAATCATGAGTGCGTGACACTCACGAACGTTTGATAATCACTACGGTCTTGTCGTCGATGCGATCGGTTTCGTCAATTTGCTGCAGATGTTCGTCTTGCTTTACCGCATATTCCAGGATGGCGTTACAAATCTCTCTTGCCGGCCGATCTTTGTGGTCGCGGATCACCCGCTCAATCTGCGTCCTGTCTTGAGCGTCGCTGCCATCGTAAACGCCGTCCGTATACAGGAACAGGATGTCGCCGGGACTCATGAGCGTAATCTCGGAAACATCGTCGGAGTTTATTTGCCTCGGCCGCAAAGCCATCGAGAGATACTTGCTCCGGTCAGGATGATCTTCGGGAATTTCCAGACCCAGGGCCAGGAATTGCACGATGCCAGCTTCGGCAATCTCCATAAACATTTCATATTCCGCCGAGAAAACCAGCGGTGGAGGGTGGCCGAAATTCACAAACCGAAAGTGCCCGCCCGGACGGATTTCGCCGTACAGCATGGTCGCAATTTCGCGCGAATTGTCATTCGGATTGCGCCCCAAAGCATTGCGGGCCGTGACTGACTGTGCCAGCCTGAGATTGACTTGCTCAAAAAAGTTTGGCGTCGTTTTCCCGTTCCAATCGAGTTCAGAAAGCATGAAGGCATGAAACGTATCGTGAACGGTCGATGCAATCTTCGCCGAGATGATGCCGTGGCCCTGCGCATCCACTAGCAAGACTCCCGCGGTGGTATAGAGTTCTTGCAGGTTCTCGGAGACTCTCAGTTGCTCGGAGGCCTTCGCTCTCCGGTACTCGGCAGCCGCCACGGGGTTGTAGCCCGGCTTGGATTTCAGCCACTGCACATGAGCATCCACCGAGTTTCGCGGATGTGGACCTTTGGGGAGAGGATCCAGATAGTCGGTCGATAACTTCAGAGCCCTCGCCACACGCGCGTCAATGTTGTAACGCTGCTGGAAATTGATGTATTCAAAAAGATCGCCGCCGACGCTGCCGGCGGGGATCGAATTGCCGAACATGTCGATGCCCGCCAGGTGGGGAATCGTCCCCTCGACCGGCATGAGCCTCTTGCGAAGGTACTCGTCAATGCTGGGTTGTTCCTGCCGCGTAGCCATAAACTGGGTTCTGTACGCCCAGCACTCGCTCGAATCTTGAGCGCCGCTGAACGCAATTGATTATACGGAACCCCGGCAAGCCGGTTAAGGATGCTGATCCCGGCACCGGATGTTTTTGGGGTTCGCGCCTGAGCGCCGTAGCGGGATAAACTGCTGATCGACCCACATGATGACCTATTTCTTGCAAGATATTCTCCGCCAGCCAAAAGAGCTGCGGGCCGCACTCGACTTTCTTCGCGGGGCCGGCCGGGCCCGGCTGGATGAAGCCGCGGCTGCAATTCGTGGAGCTCGCCACGTTTACCTGACTGGAATCGGGAGCAGCTGGCATGCCGCGTTGACGGCGGAGCCGATGTTTTCTCTGGGTGGCTTTCCGGTGTACTTGCGTGACGCGGCCGAGCTGCTGCTATTCGCCACTCTTCCGCCGAATGCAGTCCTTATCGTAATTTCACGCAGCGGCCGGAGCATAGAGATTGTGAACCTGCTGGCGAAAGCCCGGGAAAGCGGCGCGACCGTCATCGGTATCACCAATGTGGAAGATGGCACGCTCGCGCGAGAGGCTCAGATTCCCCTGGTGATCTCCACCAAGCTGGATCATGCAATTTCGGTCAACACTTACATTACGCTGGCTGCGGCAGCGGCGACGTTGGCTGCTGGGGTGGTGGGTTCGTTCGATACGAACACAGCCAAGTCGTTGTCAAAAACGCTCGTTGAAACCGAGAGCGCAGTAGCGGGCTGGCAACAAAAGATCGCGGACACCAGATGGCTCTTGCCTAACGGAACATATTACTTTCTGGCTCGCGGCCCTGGCCTCGGCAGTTGCAATGAAACGCGCTTGATGTGGGAAGAGGGCGTGAAGTCTCCGGCCACTGCAATGGGGACTGGCAGTTTCAGACACGGGCCGTTGGAAATGGTTTCGAAGGAGATGAGGTTCGGCCTATGGATCGATGGACAGCACATGCGTGAACAGGATTTGGCTGTCGCCCGCGATCTCAGGCGTCTGGGCGCCTCGGTCATGTTGATTGGCCAGGATGTTTCCGAAGATGCTGCCGACCTGGTGTTCCGTCTTCCGGAAGTATTACCAGCTTGGCAATTTCTAATCGACATTATCCCGTCACAGCTCGCAGCGGAGAGCCTGTCGCGACTCTCCGGCGTCGATTGCGACACATTCAGGCTCTGCTCCTTCATCGTGGAAGACGACTCCGGACTACTTCGTGGTTGATCTCCGCGTTCTTTTTCGCGGCGTCATGCTGAGCCTGCGAAGCATCTTGCGCGGAGCGGATCAGCACAGGGCAATCAACAGGAGGCGGGAGAAAGAAGCGTTGGAGAAAGAAGCGTTGGAGAAAAAATGATCGGAGCGGTTGATATTGGCGGCACCAAAGTGGCCGTCGGTGTAGTGGACAACGATGGGAAAGTGCTGTCTTCCCAGGAAGCGCCGACCGGGTCTGATTGCGAATACAAGAACGGTCTCGACATGATCGTGGATATGTTGAAGGATGCTGCTGGAAAAGCCGGAGATGAGCTTTCTGGCGTGGGGATCGGTTCCACCGGGCCGGTTGAGCCATTTACGGGAGACTTTGGCGAGGTTGATTTTCTGCCGAAATGGCGTGGCAAAAGTCTGGTGAAGGATCTGGCGCGGATTTTCAAGGTGACGGTTGCGTTGGAGAACGATGGGGACGCAGGCGCACTCGGAGAGGCTGGATGGGGCGCGGGCAAGAACAAGTCTCGGCTGATTTATGTGACCGTAGGCACCGGAATTGGCGGTGGAACGATTTTGGATGGGCGGCTCTATCGTGGGGTAGAAGGCGCACATCCCGAGGTTGGCCATCAGGTGCTCGACCCAGCGGGTCCCGTCTGCTCCTGTGGTTTCCGGGGATGTTGGGAATCGCTGGCGGCGGGACCGGCAATGACCGCCTGGTTCGAGACTACATTGCCCCCAAATGATCCGCACCGCGCAGGGGTGACTGCGAAACGTATCTGCGAACTGGCTGTCGAAGGTGATGAGTTGGCCCGATCGGCAGTGAAGCGCGAGGCCATGTATCTTGGGCTTGGCCTCGCTAATTTGATTAACCTGTTCACCCCTGACGCGATCGTACTGGGCGGCAGCATCATGAGGAATGCGAACCTGTTTTTCCCTGGCATTCGAGAGACGATCCGACAGGGCTGCCGTTTTGTTCCGTTCGAAAAAACGGAGTTGCTGCTGGCATCGCTCGGAGAAGACGCAAACCTGATCGGTGCGGCAATGGTGTGGCATCATCGCTTCGGGAACATTTTGGAGAGCACTTCGTAGTCGCAACAGGCTGGTCGCAATCACGGAGACGGCGGGCCATATGGCAAGAAGCAAGTACATGATCGTGCTGGTCTTCCTCACCTTCTTCGTAATGTCGCTGCTGACCAATATCCTGGGCCCAATCCTGCCGGACATTATCAGCAGTTTTCATGTGAGCCTGACGGCAGCCGGATTTCTGGCGTTCGCCTTTTTTATCGCCTACGGCGTGATGTCGATTCCCGCTGGTTTTCTGATGGAACGTTTCCACGAGAAGCCGGTGATGGTCTGGTCCTTTGTGGTCAGCACGCTGGGAGCACTCGCCTTTGCCCTGGTTCCAAACTACAGGGTGGCGTTTGCGTCCTGGTTCGTGATTGGTGCCGGAATGGCGGTGTTGCAGGTGGTGGTGAATCCGCTGCTGCGGGTCGCGGGCGGAGAAGAGCACTACGCGTTTTACTCAACCCTGTCACAACTTGTTTTCGGCAGCGCTTCTTTTATCAGTCCTCGAATCTACTCTTATCTCGTACTCAATCTCAGCAAGGCGCCGGTTCAGGGAAACTTAAGCGGTGAAAACATATTGCTTCGCGCGCTGCGACGTTTGACGCCTGACAATCTACCGTGGGTTTCGATCTATTGGATCTTTGCAGCCTCTTCCTTCGTGATGGTGGTGTGGTTGTTCCTGTCCAGTTTCCCCAAAGTCGACCGTACCGATGACGAGCGCGCCGGATCATGGGATATGTACCTCGGTCTGGCGCGCAAACGGGTGGTTTGGCTGTATTTCCTTGCGATGTTCGCTTACATCGGTTGCGAGCAGGGAACGGCCGACTGGATTTCGAAGTTTCTCCATACCTACCACGGGTTCGATCCTCAGACCACGGGCGCCGACGCGGTCTCCTGGTTTTGGGGACTACTCACGGCCGGATGTGTGGTTGGCATGTTGTTGCTGAAATTCTTCGACAGTCGCAAGGTGCTGATTGGCGGCGCGGCAGGCTCGTTAGTTTGTTTAACCGCAGCCTTGTTTGGACCCGCGAAGATTTCACTGATAGCTTTTCCCGCCGTCGGTCTGTTCACGTCGGTGCTTTGGCCGATCATCATCTCTCTCGCCTTGAACTCGGTGACCGAACATCACGGCTCGTTCTCCGGAATTCTGAGCACCGCACTCATGGGAGGGGCCATCATCCCTGTCGTCATCGGGAGGATTGGCGACTACACGGGATTGCGGAGTGGCATGACGTTTCTGTACGTCACATTTGGATTTGTTCTCAGCGTCGGATTTTGGGCGAGGCCGCTGATCACGAATGCCACCGTCAGCGATAACAAGAGAGTCCTGGCGACAGAAGTTGGTTGATCGATTGAGATCGCTTCGCCCACGGGAGGGACGGCGATGCCGAGCGGAAGAGCCGATACGGTCAAGCGGTTGTCTGCGACTGAACGCGACAGCGTGTTCGCCGATAAACTTGTCAGGCGGCCTTCTTGTTGCTGGATCCTGCGCCACCAAGTAAATCCTGTCGAAGCAGTTCCATTTCTGCCGATGCTTCCTGTATCTGCTCGGCGTATTCGTGGCCTTGCCGTGGCAGAAATCCCCCATAATTCTCCAGCAGCAGGCGAGCATTCGCCTCGATGGCGCAAGTCTTGGAGCGAGCCTGGTTGGAGAGGGCATAGGTCAGTGTTTCCAGCTGCAACTCGCGCACGGCCAACTCTTGCCGGCTACTGGCAGCTTCCTCTTCAAGCATCTGGCCGTGGTAACGCATGAGTCCGAACAGACACGCTGTCAGGACGAGCAAACACAAATTGACGACAATTATTTGTGCAGAAGCCTTGCTAAGGCGGTCATTTCTCTGTTTGTCGAGTCTCGCGAAGTGGCTGCTCTCAGCCATGGAAAGTGAAGAAAGCAGCTCGCGCGCCTTAACCATATATTCCATGCCTTCGTTTGAATCCACCAGCATGAATGCGCGATGACGATAACCCTGCTGCCGAAAATTAATGGAGCGCTCCATCTCGCTTTGCTTTTCCGTGGCCAACGATTCGAGCTGCGATTCCATTGACCGACCGCTGTCTGCGCGATTCGCCAGCCCTGCACGCAGACCGGCAAGATCGTTTTCGATTCTGCTCCTGGCGTCGTTGTAAGGCTGCAGATACGAGGAGTTTTCGGTCAACAGGTAGCCGCGCTGTCCTGTTTCCATATCGGTAAAGTCTCTGAGGACGGCGGCGATGTTTGCCTGGATCGCGGAGCTCTCGAGTGTAAGCGCCGTAATTCTCTGCATCTGCCTTAGATGGCTGATGGCGATGTACGCATTGCAGGCTATGAAAACGAGCAAGGCGGGAGCCAGGATTTGCAGCGCAGCTTTTCTGATCATCTTCATTGTGATTGTGCCATCCTTCACGTGTTCAAAACGCCTTCAGCCGTGATCCGGCTGGCTTTGCCAATCTCCTCGGCAACCTGCAACATTGCGTTGCTGTTCTGAACCTGTCCGTCTCCTGACATGACGGAGCTGGCCGCCAGGGTGAAAAGCAGAGCATCTTTCGGTTCATCGAAGTACAGGACTACCTGACTCGCTGCCACCGGTGAACCTCCCTGCTGGCTATCCTTATGAATCATAGGCCGATTCCTCACGTCCATGAGGTTATCTCTTTGGTGCGGCTCGCTTTCGCAGATCTCCGGCCGAGCGATGAGGGCGAGCCGAAACGACAAACCAGCGAAAAGAGATAAATTTCCCGCCCGGGCAACAAATGTAAGGGAAGTTGTTTCAAAGATAACAACGAATTCAATAGTTCCCCTCTTTTTGGGCGAAAGTCCGCGGATTGCTCGGATGCAGGCAAGAGACGTCGGGCTCCTTCTGACCCTGATCTGTTTTGCACAGGCCAGGGTGCAGTCGCAAGCGTCGGTCCCAAACGGTATTCCTTCCCAATCGGCGCAGCCCACTGCGGTAAATCACCCGGAATCGAACCGAGGCTTCGTCGGCGATGACGCCTGCCGGTCTTGCCACCAGCAGAAGACTGACACGTACTACAAGACAGCCCACCGTTTGACTTCACAAAATCCCGACCAAAAGTCCGTGCTCGGAACCTTCACCGAGGAGGCCAACATTCTGAGGACATCCAACCCAAGTCTGTTTTTTCGGATGGACTCAAATGCGAAGGGCTTTTTCCAGACTGCGGTTTGGGGAACGCCGCCTAACACATGGTCACGCACCGAGCGGCTCGATATGGTGATCGGGTCCGGGGGGAAAGGGCAGAGCTACCTGTTTTGGAACGATGACGAACTCTTTCAATTGCCTGTCGGATATTCGACGGTGCTGGGCCAGTGGATCAATGGTCCCGGATACAGGGACGGGACGGCCAATTTTGATCGTCCCATCATCCCTCGCTGTCTGGAGTGTCACGCCACGTTTTTCAGGGCGCTCGAGCCCCTTCCTGCCGGCAACCGGTACGATAAAACTGATTTTGTTCTGGGTATTTCCTGCGAAAGATGCCACGGGGCGGGCGGAGAACATGTCGCGCGGGAAAAATCGCAGCCTCACGTCCCTTCAGAGTCATTCATCGTAAACCCAGCCAAACTGCCACGGGACCGGCAATTCGAAGTGTGCTCGCAATGTCACGGAGGACAGGGAATACGCGAACTGGCTCCCGCCTTTTCGTACGTTCCGGGACAGCCGCTTGGTAATTACATCGATCTGGGGCCGGTTGATCCCAATTCCGACATCGACGTTCACGGCAAGCAGGTGGTTATGTTAGAGAAGAGCCGTTGCTTTCAGTCTTCTTCGAACATGTCGTGCGCGACCTGTCATGACGTTCATGAGCCGGAGCACAACCTGGCCACTTTTTCCCAGAAATGCTTAAGCTGCCATAAGGTGGAAGCGTGCGGCGTGTATCCAAAGTTGGGGCACGAGATCGCGAACGATTGTATCGATTGCCACATGCCCAATCAGGAGTCGCGTGTCGTATTTCTGGATGTGGAAGGAAAGAGAGTAAATCCCAAATTCCGCACTCACTGGATCAAGGTCTACCGGTCGAAGAGCGCGTCGGGTTCCAATTAGCCAGGCAGCAATCGTTTTTTCGACTGTCTCTGCCAGGTCGCCCAACAGGGACTACGCCTTCTCCACATATTTACCCACCAGGCCAGCGCACGCTTCCACGAACTCCTGTTCCGGTTTGGTGAACGTACCGGTAAAGTAGCTTTCGATATCAAGTTCGGCGGCGAGCTTGTTTTTGGCAAAGATGGGGACAACAATTTCGCACTTCACCATGGGCGATCCGGCAAGATAGCGCGAATCGGTGGAGACATCGTGCACTACGACGACCTGCCCGCTCCTCGCTGCTGCGCCACAGAGTCCGGTACTGAGGGGAATGCGCGCATTGGGAGTAAAGCTTCCGACAAAGGGTCCAACCAAAAGTATGCCGGGATCCGCCGGATCCACGAGATAAAAGCCAACCCAGTTGTAGCGAGTCATCTTTTCATGAAGGCGGCCGGAGATGTGTTCCATGAGAGATCTGGCTGTGGGAGCGTTTCGGGCGAAATCCTGAAAGTCCCGCAGAAGTTCTTCTTGCTGACGGATCATGTCGGCCCTCGTGGCAGCCCGCGGTTGAAAAACGACACATTGTATACCCGCTGGTTGACCAGCCCCAGGGCGTCCGGTAGTGATCAATTTGAACAAGACTCCTCCCTGACATCGGAGTCATCCTGAGGGACTTCAGTCCGGAAGGACCCTGCGCGTGCCACTACAGTTGTGGTCCGCCGCATTTCTGCTGCACGCCAGATGCTGCGCAAGCGCTGGATGAACGCCGGGCAGGGGCTTCAAACTAGCCTCTGCCAGAAGGCGCTGTCCGTAATGAGATCGGGCCAACATAGGTTAAACTCTCGTGTCGACAGGAGATTGTATGAACTCTCCCCGCGACTCATCTTCTTCCGCAACCGCTGCGGACGCCTCTGGAAAGCATGCCAGCGCAATCGTGCGGGCAGCTATTCACCCGTCGATCGGCGTGGCCCGAATAGGCAACAGCCCGGACGGATATTTCCTCGCTCCGGAAGTCGCCGATCCCCCGCCGCAACCGCCGGGGTTCTACCGCGATGGCAAGGGGGCGTTGAAGCGCCAGGCGGCGAGGTTTCGCATCTACGGACTGAATGCTCAAGGCCAGGCGGTGACCGAGCTCACCTCGTCGAACGCCGAGATTACGTGGAACGTTCACCTCGCCAACAAGAAATCCGCCTGGTATCAATTTCAGCTCGCGCTTGATATTCCGGAGGCGCAATCAGCACCCCGGTCGTATTTGCGCAACATTTCGGTGGCTGATCGCATCCGCCTGGTGATCGATCCCGGTGTCCGCGAAATCACGGGAAAGAACGTCAGGGGCGATCCGCGGCACACGTTCGACAACGGCGAGTTCATGGGAAAACCGGTTTATCTGGGTGAGATTCGTACCGACGAACAGGGGCGGCTGGTTGTGCTTGGCGGCCGCGGCGAGTCTGCGTCATACGACGGATCTTTAGCAGTGACTTTTGCCAACAATGAAGGCTGGCACGACGACACCTCCGACGGGCCGGTCACAGCTACCGTGAACTTTCAGGGCGCAGCCCTTGAGGTTGATCCCGCCTGGGTTGTGGTCACGCCTCCGAATTATGCGCCAGCACAGAAATCGGTCCGCACCATGTGGGACCTGATGCGCGACACCGCGATTAAAGCGAAGAAGTTGCCACAGCCCGAACGTCCTTCGTTTGACGCCGACATCCGTCCCATCTTCGAACGACTTTCACGATTGCAATGGGTGAATGCAGGTTTTGCCGCGGCATTTGGCTGGAGTGGGCCGAACAATTACTCGACCGCTGAGTGGTTGGGGAGGCTGGGTCAGAACAACCCCGACGATTGTGAGATGCGTCGGACCCTGGCCAACCAATTCCGCAACTTCAAGTGGGACGGTTGGTCTCCGAAGCCATGGGCGTGGCTTTACGGTGACGCGATGAGCCTTCCCGCAGCCGAGACTCCACGCCAGAATGCGGCCCTGAGCGACACCCAGTTGAATTTTCTTCAACAGTGGGCGAAGGGAGAATTTGAAGCCGATTACGATCCCAATCGGTCGGCCTTCCAGACCCTCGAGGAGGTTCCGCTTGCGAAACAGCCGGCGATGCTCGACCGTGCCTCGCTGGAATTTTGCCTGGCGGATGCTTTCCATCCGGGCTGCGAAATGACGTGGCCGATGCGCCACCACACCTTATATATGGCCCCGTTTCGAATCGCTCACGCCGTGGAAGGCGATATCGAGCCGCAATACGGGCCGATACTCGACATGGACGTAATGGCGGGTCTTCTTCCTTATGGACCGCTCGGGCAGCAAGTCCCCGGCGGAGTCACGCGCTGGATGGCTGTTCCGTGGCAGACGGACACGGCCAGTTGCCGCTCCGGATACGTCAAGAAGTACGATCCGTACCTGCCCACTTTCTGGCCGGCGCGAGTTCCGAACCAGGTGCTGGCCGAGGAAAACTACAACATCGTGATGGACGACAACCAACCGCTGGCCAAGCGGCTGGCGGCATTCGCGCAACGTGCAGACTGGAATGCGCCCCTCAATCCCCAGGCCAGCTATCGCGCGCAGATCAATCACATGATCGGTGCTTTTGGAGAAATGGGAGTGATCGAACATCGCGACGGCCCAGGTGATCCTCACTTTCCCCGTTCTCTCGAGGTGCAAGACACGCCAAGGCAGATCCATCTTCGTCCTGTAGCCGAAATTATCTCTGACTCCGACGCAGATAAAACCGATTTGACTGAAATCGATAAAGTCCGCCGCTTTCCTCATGGCCTTAAGAGATAATTTTTGCGAAGTCGACGTCCTGGTAGTGGGTGCCGGCCCGGCGGGTGCAACCGCAGCGTTGAATCTCGCGCCAACGCGCCGGGTGGCGCTCGTCGATGCACAAACCCAGTCGCCACCGGGGATCGCAGAATCGTTGCCCCCGGCTGCTCGGCGCCTCCTTGCCGACATGGGCTTGTGGGAGCGGTTCCAGCTCGAGCGCCATTCGCCGTGTTATGGCAACCGCTCAACCTGGGGTTCGCCGCATGCAGTCGAAACTGATTTCCTGTGCGACCTGGATGGCCACGGCTGGCATGTCAACCGGGCGCGATTCGACGTTTGGCTTCGGAACATGGCGGTTGAGCGGGGCGCATTTCTGCTTGCGCCGGCGGAACTAGACTCGATCGCGTGGGATAAAGATGACGATCGCTGGCATGCGCGAATCCAGTCTACGGAAGGTTCCGTGGAACTCATTGCCGGCGTGGCGGTCGACGCTGGGGGGCGCGCTGCTCCGATTGGCCGTTCTCAAGGAGCGCATCGCGAGCGCGGTGACCGGCTGGTGTGCAGTTGGGTTTGCGGAAAAGCCAAGCCAACCGGCCTCGGTGCTGGCTTCACCCATGTCGAAGCTGCCGAGGATGGTTGGTGGTATGCCGCGCCCGCGCCCGGCGGCCGCCGCGTACTGGCATTCCATACCGATTCTGACCTGCCGGGAGCGCGCCTGATTGCCGATCCGAAAAATCTGTTGGAACGCGCCGCCGCAAATTCCGAACTGGCTGGAATTTTGTCCGAGTCGAGCTTCAACATCGAGCACTCCGGTTTCAGAGCTGCCCATAGTGCGCGGCTGCAACCCATGGCTGGTCCGGCGTGGTTTGCGGCGGGCGATGCGGCCTGTAGTTTCGATCCACTCTCCTCTCAGGGGCTGCTGAACGCGCTTTATTCCGGCTTGGCTGCGGCGGAGGCGGCTGATCGCCAGCTTTCCGGCAATAACGACGCGCTTCCTGAATATTTGCTGGCCATGAATCAAGTTTATGAAGTGTATCGGCAACGTCTCCGGCACTGGTACGCCGCCGAAACCCGTTGGAGCGACCAACCCTTCTGGCAACGGCGCCAAGCGGGAGCCTCATAGTCTCCCTTGCCCTTCTCTGCGGCACGAACCCCTGAATTGACTTGGGTTACGGCGCCCACTACTATCGCAGCCAACGATGCCAAAGGACGCTCTGCTCGGACAACTTCTTGGACACTATCGTCTCCTTGAACAGATCGGAGCGGGGGGAATGGGCGTTGTTTATCGCGCCCACGACGAGCGTCTTAACCGGGATGTTGCGGTAAAAGTCCTGCCCGAGGGGAGCCTGGCTGTCGGAGAAACGCGCCGCCGTTTCAAGCTGGAGGCACAGGCCCTCGCCAAGTTGAACCATCCCAATATTGCGACGGTTTTCGATTTCGATTGCCAGGGAACGACCGACTTTCTGGTGATGGAACTGTTGAGCCGCAAGACCCTGGCCGATGAACTTCTTGCCGGGCCCCTGCCTCCGAACGTCGTCATAAAATACGGCATTCAGATGGCCGAAGGTCTGGCCGCTGCGCATCAGCAGGGAATCCTGCATCGCGACCTCAAGCCCGGAAACCTTGGCCTGACCGCCGAGGGCAGGGTAAAGCTGCTCGATTTCGGCCTGGCAAAATTATTCACCGCGGAGCCAACGGATGTCACCCAAAGCAGAACGGGCGCGGGTTTAGCCAAGGGCACGCTCGCTTACATGGCGCCAGAACAGCTACGGGGAGAGAACATTGACACCCGAGTGGATATTTACGCGGCCGGATCGGTGCTCTACGAAATGGCGACAGCCAAGCGCCCGCATCCTCAAGTTGGTCCTCTTCTTATTAATGCCATCCTGAACCAGAAGCCGGTGCCGCCTTCGAGTTTGAACCCAGCGGTGACTCCGGCCCTCGAAGCCGTCACGCTCAAAGCGCTGCAGAACGATCCGAACCTTCGATACCAGTCAGCCACGGAGTTGGCGGTCGACCTCGAGCATCTGAGCACAGCGACTTCTCCAGTCGCATTGCAGCAAGTATCGAAACAACGTCTTCGCCGGCGTCTGCGCCCCGCCTTGTTGATAGCCGGTGTGTTGTTGCTGGTCGCTGGTTTCTGGCAACTCTCGCGCCGGCTCCAGGTCCGCCCGGCGGATGGGCCTCGCCCGACGTTGCTGGTGGGAGATTTCGAAAATAGAACGGGTGAGCCGGTTTTCGACAACACGTTGCGCGAGATGTTCACTTCCAGCCTTGAGCAATCGCACCTGGTGCAGGTATTTCCTACCAGCCGCCTGGTCGACGTTTTACAGCGCATGGGCCGCCCTCCAAACCAGCCCATCGACGAAAAAACCGGCCGCGAGATTTGCCTGCGCGAGGGATTGAAAGGACTCTTGCTGGGCTCAATCGCGAAGTTCGGGCACACCTACATCCTTGTGGTTCGTATCCAATCGCCGTCAGGGTCTGACATCGTCACCGAAAATGTCGCCGTTCCCACCGCCGACGATGTCCCGGGTAAAGTCGATGAGGTTGCAGAAAAGCTGCGCCGCGAATTGGGCGAATCACTGGAATCGCTGAAAGAAAACTCGGTTCCGCTGGAACAGGTGAGCTCCAGGTCTTTGGACGCCGTCCGGTATTTTACGCTTGGGAAACAGAGCCTTTATCGCGCCGATATTCAGCAGGCGGTCCTGATGTTCGGCAAAGCTCTCGAACTTGATCCCAATTTTGCCGTGGCGCATGAATACCTCGGCGCCGCTTACTGGCGTTTAAACGAATACGAACGCTCGGATGAACAGGTTCGCGAGGCGGAGAAGTTATCGAGCCGGGTTTCGGAACCAGAGCGGCTTCGCATTCTGGCTGCGTACAATGCCTCCCTTCTTGATTTTCAGAAGCAATGCGAAAACTACCAGCTTCTGAGCCAGTTGCAACCGATGGACCCGGCACCCTACATCAACATGGGCGTCTGCAAGCGTGACCAACTCGACTATGCCGCCGCCGTGCCCTTTACCGAAAAAGCGCTTGAGTTTGTGCCCAACTCGGACGTGAGGATCAATCTTGCATCGCAGTTGCTCGCGAAAGGAGACACGGAAGGAGCGCTTAAGGTCGCAGAGCCGTTCCGCCGCGAGTTTCCCAATGACTTGTTCGCACAGACTGCGCTCGGAAGTATTTACCTTGCGCTCGGCCGGTTCGATGACGCTCGGCAGACTTTCAAAAGCATGGCGCAAACCGGGCCGGGAGCCGAGATTGAAGCGGCACTCTATCTCGCTGATCTGGACTTGGCCACCGGCAAGTATGGCGATGCCGAGAAAGAATTAAAGAACGCGGTTCAGTCCGCGACAAAAGCGCATGACCGCGTATCCGCCACCCGAGCTCGCATCGAACTGGCTGAGATGTCGATAGAGAAAGGTTCCCCCTCACAGGCCAGGGAACAGCTTGTCCAAATCGAGCTGCCACCTCACACTCCGTCTCTTGATCTCCTGCGGGCACGCGCCTACGCGTGGACTGGCAACGTGCAGCCTGCGGACAAGACTTTGCGCGATATCGATACTCTTATCCAGCAGCACGATGTTCCCGCGCTGCAATCTTTGCGCAATTTGACGATCGCAGAGGTGGCGTTGGCGCAGCAACGGTTTCCCGATGCGGTGGAGGCTGCGCAGAAGGCGGTTGCTTCGCAGAGATCCGTGTATGCGATCGAGACGCTGGCTCGTTGCTATGCCGCTTCAGGAATGTCTGAACAGGCAGCCGAACAATATCGGGCGCTGTTGAGCCGTGCCACCGAATTTATGGACTCCACGCGCGTAGAACCCTTTGACGAACCTGCATTTCACCGGGCCGTCGATGCCCATTACCGCCTTGGAGTGCTTTACCAAAAGCTGGGCCGGTGGAGCGATTCCAGAATCGAGCTGCAGAAATTCCTCGGCTACGGGCCGGACTCGGACGCAGATCTGAAGATCCGCCAGAACGCTCAGCGTCTGCTGCGAAGCTTGCCCGCCTGAGTGCCGACGGCCGCCATGTACAGCACGGATTCGCGAATGCCGTCCAATCCGAGATCTTTTTCGATTAACGTGTCTTTGATCGCTGCTGTGCAGAATGGAGCCAGGCCGAGCCAGGTAGCGACCAGGCAAAATGTCTGGCAGAGGTGGCCGGCGTCGAGCAGCACCACGCGATAGCTGCGGGCAAAGCGATACTTCCACAGCACACGAGGGAAAACCGCGGTCATGATGAACACGGCGGAAGCATCGGCCACGAATTCTTGTTGGGCCGCATAAAGCGCAGCTTTTTTCGCAACCTTCGCGGACCCGATGCGCTCCAGCCGGTGATGCAGGCCGTCGTAGTGGTAGAGACCTTTCGCCAATCCCTTGACGCGGATGGCAAGCATGTAGACTTCGCCGGGGTGCCGCGCCCCCGCCGAAGGACTGGTCTTGTGGAACAGGCGTCCAAAAGGAGGGGCATCGATTTTGCCCGTAACTCCCCAGGTGTGATGGAGCAAGGTGGAAATTGTGTTTAATGGAACCTGTTTTCGGGAAAAGTCACGATGAGTTTTCCGGGCCAGAAGTACGCGCTCAAACTCGCTGTCCGGTTCGCCTTTCATGGGAACATGAACGCGAGGAAGCTGAATGCGGGGAGCCTTGTCGTAGGTTTTCAGCAATGCCGGCTGTGGCGACGCAGCCAAATAGCGCTGGTAGAAGCTTACCGGGGCGTCGATGTACTCGAAGTCCTTGGTTGCAAAATGAAATCCGCCGTACGGGAGCCAATCCGACCACACGCGGTCAAGATCAGCATCCCGCTTTGCCAGCGGCGTACCTTCTTTAACCAGAAAAGTATTTTTTGTCAGCTCGCGAACCGCTGCGCGAATGCTTCTGGGCGTGTACTCCGGGAGCAAAGAATAGAGGTCTTCGGGGCGGATCCAGTTTTCCAGCAGGTGAAGAAATCGGACTCCTTCCGGTTCCGCGCTGGCAGTCTCGTGTGTCTGATAGTTCATCAGAACAAGCTGCTCGTCGCGCCAAGTCGCAATAACTGACCGTGCGCGCCGCAGGCGCCTGGAGACTTTCATTGCTGAAAGTCTCTCCGCGGAAAAACTCCATTGATCTCTGCCGTTAGTCTTCCTACCAACCGCCCCCCGACCGAAAGCACCGCTTCCCCCACAAGATTAGGCTTTATGTACGCCGCCGCCTTTGATCTTAGCTGCCCCGGCTATGTGTACGCCTCCCGATGCGCCAGGTTTGTGTACACCCCCTGATACCCCAGGTTTATGTACGCCTCCTCCGGGATGATGTACGCCACCCCCTAACGAAGCCTTAAGGTTCTTGATATTCAGCTGCAAATCCTTGTGAGCCTTTTCGATTCCAGCCAGAGCTTTTCGGGTAGCCGCTGCGCCCCCGGACTTCTTCTTCGCTGCCATTTTTGAATCATCCTTTCTCATCCTGCGTCTTCAAGGAGTTCCAGACGCAACTGAGACCTTTTAGTCCGGCACCGTAACTTTGTCAAACGGTTTTGCCGTCGACGCCGTCCAGAACCGTATGGATCGGACGGTGGAAGCGGTGCCGAGCAGGCCAGCGTTTGACCTTGACCACGACGGATTGCTTCCGTTTATCATTATCATCAAAATCATTATCATTTAGTTGTCTTGGAGTTGGTTATCCTGGAGTCTGTATGACTTTCCCTATCAAGGTTTGCGCCATTTGCTCAGAAGAGTTTGAACTGAAACCGGATAAACCTGGATTTGCCAACCGATGTCCGGAGTGCAGCGCTCCCGACTCGGTTGATCCGGTAACCAGGCTCCCCGTGGACAAAGATCAACTCAAGAGCGAGAGGGAGGCGAACGAGGCCAGGAGGCAGGCGATTCGCGATCTTCTTTACCGGAAGGATGGCTGAAGCGTTCCCGGAAAAGCCTATCTGGAAAAGCTATCTTGACAGGTCATTCGTCCTGGACCAAAATGCGCACGGAGAAGGCGTTGCCAATGAGTGCCCAGCAAATCAATCGCCTCTGCAGCAAAGGATTGCTAGCCCTGTCTCTTACTGCGTTGGTAGCGGTACTTAGCGGCTACCTTCAGCCGCCTCGACCGGACGAAGGCACGGCTGCGCACATCTTCCAGTTGTCGATTGTGGCGCTGGTACCAATGACCTTTCTCTTCCTCGCCACGGCGGACTGGAGACAGCGTTTGCGAAGCGCCACGCTATTGGCACTCCCAGCCACCGTCCTGGTTCTTGCGTTCGGAGCTTTGTATTACCTTGAGCACTACCGATAATCTTCTTACAGTTACAGTCGTGAACGCCTGAATTCCGGCAACCTCAAGGGGCCGAATCGAGCAGAGACCCGGTGGCTGACGCAGACCTGGCTGGCCCAGAGGTGAGTACGAGCCTCCCCACTCATCGGGTTGCAAAACAAATAATTACCCGGGCGGACAACCTCAACTGCCCCGCGCACACCTTAAACGCGAAACCAGCACTGTCCCTGCGGATTTGTGTGTCGTGTCTGATTGATTGATGGACAGGCTAGGGCAAGGTTCCAAACCTCGTCAGTAGCCTCGTGGTCAAAAGTAGTGGGGCCAGCAACAACCAACTTAAGGAGATTCAAATAATGAAAAGAATTCTGATTCTCACCCTCGCGCTCTCAGTCATGTTTACCTTGGCAAGTTTTGCGCAAGATGCTTCACAAGACACTGGAATGGCCAAAGCTGCGCCGGCTCCTCTAAAAAGCATCAAGGGAACGGTAAAATCCGACGGCGACAAGGTGACATTTGTCTCCGACAAAGACAGCAAGTCGTGGGATGTTGCCAATCCGGAGGCATTGAAAGACCATGACGGCCATCACGTCGAAGTCAGCGCGCACGTCTATGCCGACAAAGGCCAGATTCACGTGATGAGCGTGAAGATGATAAAGGCAGCGAAGTCGGACAGCATGGCAAAGTAGCGTTGATTCAATCGCAGGTCGGGGCGGCGAAGACCCGCCCCTTGTTTTACGACGCCCGTCCCGCCCGCCCGGCGGACTTCTGCCGGTACCCTGCCCTCCCAAGCGAGCGACGACGTAGAATTGTATTCACTATGACTGCATTTAAGCGACTCGGCTCGGTCATTTTGCTTCTGCTGCAATTCTGCAGCGCTGCCGGCGTTGCTCAGAATGGCGCGGCTCAGCCGGCCGGTCGTAAAACCAGCAAACCCTACACCGGGGATCTTTCAATTTTCGATGCTCCGGGGCGAGACGAGCGGCTTCAGATCTCACGGGTCATGGACATTCTCGGGATAGTTCCTGGAAAGAGTGTTGCCGACATTGGAGCAGGATCAGGATGGTTTACGGTTCGGGCATCGAGGAGAGTGGGTGACGCCGGAGCTGTCTACGCAGTTGACATCAACCCCGAGGCTATTCGATACATTGAAGCGCGAATCCGGACCGAGAACCTGCACAACGTCAAACCGGTTCTCGGCGAGGCAGATAATCCTCTCCTGCCCACGCCGGTTGATGCTGTGCTGATGCTGAAGACCTACCATGAAGTCGCCGAGCCAATTGCGCTGCTCCGGAACCTGCGATCCTCGCTGCGGGATGGCGCCAGGGTAGGAGTGATCGACCGTAACGGCGATGGGGAGAATCATGGCGTTTCCCGCGAGGTTGTAATTCGGGAGGCGAAAGAGGCCGGGTATCGGCTGGTGGAGAAGTATGACTTTGTGAAAGACGGTATGGACTATTTTCTGGTTTTTTCCGCGCTGTAGCGACCCATCCTGGTGCGATTCATTCAATAAGGTGTTACATCGGGCAAGAGCCCGGTTCCATTGGCTATGGGCTTTTAGGTATCATTCGCGCAGAATTCGGGGCACAACAAATGAGAACGGTCATTTTTGTTTGGATGCTGGCGATCGTGCTGGGCGCTTGCTCCCAGCGCATGGCGACACTGTCTTGGGCAGAGTCACATGTAGTGGTTGCCGAAACAATTCCTCCGGATCACCCTCCTCAAACGCACTCGTTTCGCGACTGTCCGGACTGCCCTGAGATGGTGGTAGTGCCGGCGGGCAGTTTCACCATGGGTTCGCCCGCCGACGAGCCTGGGCGTGACGGCACAGAGGGGCCGCAACGGCAGGTGAATGTCCGCCAGTTTGCTGCCGGAAAATTCGATGTCACCCGAGGGCAATGGGCGGCGTTCGTATCGGCCACAAACCGCAGCGTTGCCGGAGGCTGTGCGTGGGCCGGGCCTTCCAGCGAAAAACTGGATCCGCAAGTCTCATGGCGCAAGCTCGGCTTCCCTCAAGATGACAAACATCCCGTGGTCTGCGTGACATGGCAGGATGCGCAGGACTACGTTCATTGGCTTAGCCAGCGAACCGGCGATAAGTATCGCCTGTTGAGCGAGGCGGAATGGGAGTATGCGGCGCGGGGAAGAACCAGCACGGCTTATGCGTGGGGACCGAAGTCTACCCATGAGTACGCCAATTACGGGGCCGATAAATGCTGTTCGGGATTGGCGGCGGGCCGCGACCGCTGGGAACAGACCTCGCCTGTTGGCGCATTCCCGCCGAACGCATTCGGACTTTACGATATGCACGGCAATGTCCTGCAATGGGTGCAGGATTGTTTCGCCGCATCGTATTCCGGGCTACCGGCGGATGGTTCGGCATACGAAGAGGCGGTTGTGCTGAAAACGGCGGGTCCTTTTCCCTGGTTTGATATGTCTGGAACCAGCGCTTGCTCTTACCGGATGGTTCGTGGCGGCGATTGGGGAGACACGCCTTCGATGATTCGCTCCGCTTCCCGCAATTTTGGTCCTGGGCCGGGAGCGACTTTGCAGAATTATCGCAGCGGCGGTTTGGGGTTTCGGGTTGCGAAAACCCTTGACTAGTTGTAACCACCTCCAGTTCGTCATAAGGCCGTGCAGGGGCTTCTCAGGAGAAAAGGCTGCTCTGAACAACATCCACTGGTGCGGAGCAGGCTTCGTCGTCGTTCGCCACTGCGTTAACCCTCATGCTGACCGGATAACTTCGCATGGCCTGCGTCTCGTAGGGCTTCAAGAGTTCAGACGCGGTCCTCGCGTCTTTCATTCCAGGATCGAGCCACAGGTCGTAATTGTCTCGATCGAGGATGACGGGCATGCGGTCGTGCACTGCTGAAGTGACGGCGTTTGGTGTTGTGGTCAGAATCGAGCAGGTTTCCATGACGCTGCCTGCCGCGTTACTCCACGCGTCCCATATTCCGGCCAACGCGAATAATTTCCCTTCGTTAACTTCAAAACAGTAGGGCTGCCGCGCGTTACCGGTTCTTTTCCATTCGTAAAAGCCGTCTGCGGGAATCAGACACCGGCGAAGCTTTAGCGCGTCGCGGAACCCCGGCTTTAGGCTTGCCGTTTCCGATCTTGCATTGATCATGCGCGCGCCCACCGACGGATCTGACGCCCAGGAAGGAACAAGCCCCCAGCGAATCACAGAAAGCGTTCGGATCGGCTCGGCGGGGTGCTGGCGAATGACCACGACCGGCTGCGTGGGAGCGATGTTGTAGCGCGGTTCCCACTCGGGTTCATCCGAGACGGCGCCGAAATATTCCTCGACAAGTTGTTTTCTGCGCGACAGACGGTAGCGACCGCACATGGGCACAATTATGGCAGATTCACGCAGCGATCAACTTGTTCGCCGCATAAACTGTTATTCAGACTGGCCGGAAATTCAGGCCGCTTTCCTGGCCTTCACTTTTGCCCATCTGGCGCGCTGGGCGGCTGCGATCTTGCGGCGGGCCGAGGCTGACATGGTGCGTTTGCCCGGCTTCGGAGCCGTCTTTTGTCCCTTTACTTTTGCCCATCGTGCGCGCTGAGCGGCTGCGATTCGGGCGCGTCCCTGAGCAGACATCTTACGTCGAGGTGCGCTACCCGGACTATTGGAGTAGACCCCGGCGAAAGCGGCAAGAGCTGCGTTCAATCCTGACAACTGATGCTGTACACGGTCACGTTCAATCTTCAACTGCCTCACAATCCCTGACAAGTTGGCCAATGTGTTTTCCCCTAGGCTGTGGATTCTAACAGAGAAAGCCGATGCGTTTGCCTTGAAAGCGGTGTCGGATGAGAGACCGGGGAAGAGAGCTACCGAGCTGATCGAGCAACTCGTTCAAGGGATCAGAAGGGTTCCAGTCCTGGCGATCGCTCCGCCATCAGATCGCGGATGACGGAATCTCTCCCACTGTTTTGTAAATCTTTAGACCCAGGCAACGGCCAACGCGCACCATCTCATCCGCTCCGGCCGACCGTCCTCCCACTCGGAGTACAGCGTCGCACTTCTCAAGAAGCCGGGTTGCGATGGGATGGAATACCTCGTTGAATGGTTCGTCGCCAATCTTTCGAGACCCGGCCTGCTCAACCAGGGGCAGTGCAAGCCATTCACCCAGGATGGGAATGTGGCCGGCCCGGAAAATAGGCAAAGCGTAAGACTCCATCTCTTGAACATTTCGTTGGATCAAAACAGGATCGTCATTCGTGCCGGAGCGGTAGGGACCGGCAATCAGAACCATCATCGGCTTGGCGGAATTCTCTGTCATGGACGTCAATTGCGAAATATATACGAAATCCGGATGCGAGGGGTGAATGAGGCAAGAAGGTCCAGGTAGCACGACGCAAACAAGGGGCATTCCTTGACTTGAATCAGGTTTGCAGTCCAGAATTCGGCATCTTGCTTGTGCTTGCGCTGTGGTGGCCCCAGTTCCAGGGAGGTTTGTGATGGCTTTGGACTCACCTGTCTCGTCGCGACGGTCGTTTCTGCGATTCTCGGCCGCAGCGGCCACAGTAGCCGGTTTTCATATGGCCACCGAACCGATGCTGGCAAGCGCAGCCCGGCGATTGAGCGCTGTCGATGGCGCCGTCGATCGCAAGAGCGCCATTTATTTGGATTCCAACGAAAACCCGCTGGGCCCTTGCGCTGCGGCCCGGCAGGCAATTGCCGAGATCACCCCTAGCGGCGGACGCTACCTCGACGATCTGAGTGAGCAGCTGGTCAAACTGTTTGCGCAACAGGAGGGATTGAAGGCCGATTATGTGCGGCTGTACGCAGGTTCGAGCGAGCCGCTGCACTACACGGTTCTCGCGTTCACTTCACCGTCGCGGAGCTACGTCACTGCCGATCCGGGATTTGAAGCCGGCATCTTCATGTCCAGGATTTCCGGCGCGCGCGTGGTTGCGGTGCCTTTGACCAAGTCGTTTGCCCATGACGTCCGTGCGATGGTGGCGTCCGCTTCGGATGCCGGAGTCATTTACATCTGCAATCCGAATAACCCAACCGGGACGCTGACTGAGCACTCCGAAATCGAGTACGCAGTGGAGAAAAAGCCGAAGGATGCTGTCGTGCTTGTCGATGAGGCATATCTGCATTTTTCCGATGCAGTTTCCGCCACAGATCTTGTGAAGGCCGATAAGGATGTGATCGTGCTGCGAACATTTTCCAAAGCATACGGCCTGGCGGGAATCCGGTGCGGTTTTGCGATCGGACGCCCCGATCTGCTTGACCGTCTGGACAATTTCGGCGGTAACTTCATGCCGATCACTGCCGTGGCGGCGGCGACCGCCAGCCTGAAAGATGCCCAGCTCATTCCGGAACGCAAGCGCATCAATGCTGCCGTGCGCGCCGAGATTTTTCAGTGGCTCGACCACAATGGGTATAACTACATTCCCTCGCAGGCAAACTGTTTCATGCTGGACGCGAAGCGACCGGCAAAAGCCGTGGTCGAGGCCATGGCGAAACAGAATGTAATGATCGGAAGGGTGTGGCCCGTGATGCCCAACTGGACCCGCATCACCGTGGGCACGCACGAAGAGATGGCACAGTTCCAGGCAGCCCTCAGGAAAGTGATGGATGGGGCGGCATGAACCTCTGAGTTGCAGGTCTCGACGTACGGTGTGGCCGCCCGCCGCATTTCCGCCATATCTCGTCAGAAGCGAAACACAACTCCCGTCGAGTAGCGAAAGCTGTTCTGACGATTGCCCAGGCTGCTGGATAGTCCGGTGGTTAAAGCATCAAGTGTATCGAACTGTGTGCGCAGATAATCCACCTGGACAGCACGAATCGCCAGGTGCCGAGTGAGACCGATGTCAACCCCGCCACCGAAGGCCATGGCGAAAGAGTTGGCGCTGGTAAGGCCGGTGGAAATTCCTCCAACGATCGGAAGGTTCACTCCGGCACCTAAACTGGAATGCGCTTCGCCGAACAGTGCGTGAGCAAACACGGAACTTCTTCCCAGGTTGGCGGTCACGGTTGGCCCAAACAGGTAGCTATTAAGGTGCTGTGACGTGCCTGCGGACACACCCAACACGGTAAAAGAAAATGGACTTAGGCTGGCGCCACTGATGTCGGCGGTAACACCGAGGTTGCGAGTGAAATTAAATGTGCCCTGTCCTTCCCATCCGTTAAAACCATTGCTGGCGTTTCGAAGATAGGAATAACCGCCGAAAACTGTTGCGCGAGTCTCTATCTCGCTGCCGGCAGGCCGCGCTCCGCCGATCTGGCCCATCAGGCTTGGTATCCAACACAGAGTCGTCAACATCAACATTACAGATTTGCGCATTCTTCTCTCCCACACGAGATGCAATAACAGCTGTGATGCAGAGCGCGGGCGAGAATCAATTCGAGGGCGCTATTTTTTTCAGTTGCAGCAATGCAACATGAAGTGAACCTTAAACAGCGGCAGTTTTTGCGCAGATGCGCGCAAAAAGGAAAGACAACGTCAGCAGTTTCAGGTCAGGCTTTCGCGGCGTGCGTTAGCGGGTCAGGTTGAAATTTCCACACATACATTTGCCGAGTCATCCTGAGCGAGACCGCCTCTTCGCCAGCGAAGAGGCGCGGGAGTCGATGGAGCCCTGCCGTGCTCCATTTGCCCGGAGCTATAGGTGGGCTGTATAGCGGAGCCCCGTCGGTCCGTTCTGAAGTAGGGGTCCCTCTACCCGGTAACTGCTTCGCTTCGCGAAACAGTTACTGCGCTCAGGATGACTCAGCTCTGTTAATTCCAAACTGACTCACTACCCGGCGAGCATATTCCGTATCTGTATTTCGAAATCGCGAAGATGTCAGTCACTCCTGATTCGTGCCGCAGTATTTCCTCTTAAACGATTATCCGGATTGCGCTCTCACGCCTGTCAGATCGAAATGTTCGAGGGCAAGCGATAGGCGTTTGTGCCAGGCGCCCCTCGAGCGGGGAGCTGGTACGACGCTTCCCTTGCCCTGTGGCCTATCTGGTTTCAATTCAGCAGGCTGGCTCTACGGACATTCCTGTATTGATTAGCCACGTCCGGAATATTTAGATAAGTAAATGAAATCGCCTCAACGCTGTCCGCGATGCTACGCAAATCTCGTGCTCAGAAGGGCGCATCTGACGACCTACCTGGCGTGTCCGAACTACCCGAATTGCAAGAGCCCGCTTAGCCTTTGCCCATGTGGCGCTTCAAAGAAATCAAAGACGCATCAACACCGTCGAGCAGCGTAGTACCGGCACACCAGGCCTGCGACGCCGCTTGATCCGCGGCGAGATGATCTGAAGGTGGTCTGCTGCGAAATTCCCACGTTGTCTGCTTAGATTCCGCCCTCCTCCAATTTCCACTTGCGACAGGGAGTAACTTTTCCGATAATATGGTTACGAGTCTTTTATCAACGTGTACCGATACCAACGAGTTGATCTGCTTCGTATTCTTCGCCTCACGGCGCGCCAGTTAACAGCTTGGGAAAAAGCTGGGCTGGTAGCGGCCGCCGAGAGCTATTCGTTTTTCGACCTCCTGCAAATCAAGAAAGTGCGTGATTTGTGTGCCCGCAAGGTGCGGCCTGCGGTGATACGGCAATCGCTGGATGCCATGCAAAAGCAGGTTGCCGGCATGGAAAATCCGCTGCTCGAAGCCGGAGCTTTCTCTGCGGGCCAGCGAATCGCCTTCCGCCACCAGGGCAGGGTGGTAGAGCCCATCGCCGGGCAGTTTATGTTCGACTTCTCCACTGGGCCACGGGTTGTCAGCAGTACGCCGGTTTCCATTAGCGCAGAGCCAGCCGCTGCGGACGTGGCGGAGCTTTTTGCCCGGGGCATAGCATTCGAGGAAGATCCCGGCAGCCAGGCGCAGGCGGTAGAGATGTATGAGCAGGTGCTGGAACTCGATCCTGACCACGCCGCTGCTCATATCAACCTGGGCACGTTGAATTACAACCGGCAGGAATATGCGCTGGCGGAAAAACATTATCGTCGGGCCATGGAGGTCGATCCTCGTTACGCCCTGGCTTATTTCGATCTGGGCAATGTGCTGGATGAAACCGGGCGGGTGGCGGAAGCCATTCAGACCTACAGCACCGCATTGCAGCTCGCTCCTACCTACGCTGACGCACACTACAACCTTGCGCTCGCCTACGAAAAGATCAAAGAGCCTCGCAAGGCCCTGAAGCACTGGCGCGCTTACGTGAAACTGGACACGGTTGGTCCCTGGGCGGTGCATGCCCGCAACCAGATTCAACGCATCCTGCAAGCGGATGGGCTGCAGCTGGTGTACCGCGGCAAGCGCGAATAATCTCCGGCTTGTCTTCGTGTAGCGCTGGCTGTTCAGCGGATTGAAGTTCCGAGCTTACCCGGATTGCCAGGCGTCCGCGGCTGGCATGTACACCCACATCCCCGATTCCCGCGACATTCTCTTCCTGCGCGAGCGCAGGGGGAGAGGAATCTTGATCGACGTTGGGGCCAGTGTCGGGCTGGTCACACTTCTTCTTGCCGATAAAGTTCAGCATGCATTGTTATTCGAGCCGAATCCAATCGCGGCACAGCGGGCGCGGGAAAATCCTGCTCTGAACCGGCTGAACTTTGAACTCCACGACTTGGCATTGTCGGATAAGACCGGGACGGTCGGGTTTGAAGACGAAGGCGGGGTCATCACCTGCAACCGCACGGTCTCTGGGTTCTCCAGTTCCGTGCCCACCCCGCGAAGTCCAATGCATTCAACTGGACGACTTTCTGGCGGAGAATGCTTTGCCATATCCCAATCTGCGCGCTCAAGGTCGATGTTCAAGGGCACGAAAATCAGGGGCTGGCAGGAATGGCGAGGTGCCTGCGAAATGCCCGGCCTCGTCTGGTGATGTTCGAATATCTGCAACGAACGAGAATCTGCGTGAGAGCCTGCGATTGTTTGCCAGCGCGGAATACACAGTCTTCCGACTTAGCTTCGAAGGGCTCGGAGATCGCCGGCCCCGATGTCCCGCCGATCCAGGATTTGTTCGCCTGTCCAATGAGCTGCTAAAGGAATTCGTCGCGTAAAGGTTGGCCTGGGCGGCCCTGTGAAGGCTGTTTTGAGTGCTAAAATCCAATGTTCCCCGAACCTGTGTTCTTTTGTAAAGGTTCGTCATCTTCACTCTGAAGGTATTCCCATGCCGGAAACCACGCTGCAAGCCCCGCCGCCTTCTCCTCTCACCTCCTTCACCGAAGACGAAATCATGTTTCGTGACAACATCCGCCAGTTTGCCGACGAGAAGGTCAGGCCGCTGGTTAAGGAGATGGACGAAAAGGGTGTCTTCGACAAAGACCTGATCCACCAGTTTTTTCAGCTTGGGCTGATGGGCATCGAGATTCCGGAACAGTATGGCGGTGGCGGAGGGAAGTTTTTCGAGGCGATTCTCGCAGTCGAAGAAATGTCACGGGTCGACGCTTCCGCGGGCGTCGTTGTCGACGTGCAGAACACCCTGGTCAACAACGCGCTGTTGCGTTGGGGAACAGATGAACAGAAGAAGCAATACCTGCCACGCATGGCCGCCGACACCTGTGGTGCCTACGCACTCAGCGAGGCTGGTTCCGGCTCGGACGCATTCGCGCTTCAGACGCGCGCTACCCTCAAGGGCAGCGATTACATCGTCAATGGACGCAAGCTCTGGATCACTAATGGGAAAGAGGCTGGACTATTTGTGCTTTTTGCCACGGTCGATCCGGCGGCCGGATACAAGGGTATTACAGCCTTCATCATTGAGAAGGATTTTGCCGGCTTTACGGTGGGCAAGAAGGAAGACAAGCTGGGGATTCGCGCGTCGTCCACCTGCGAATTGATTCTTGAAGACTGTCTCGTACCCAGGGCAAATGTTCTCGGTGAGGTGGGCAGGGGATACAAGATCGCGATAGAGACGTTAAACGAGGGACGCATCGGAATCGGCGCACAGATGGCCGGCGTGGCTCGCGGCGCCTGGGAATATGCGGCAAAGTACGCCCGGGAGCGTAAGCAGTTCGGGAAATCCATCTCCGACTTTCAGGGGGTTCAATTCCAGATTGCGCAGATGGCCACCGAAATCGAAGCCGCGCGGCTCATGGTATATAACGCGGCGCGAATGAAAGACGCGGGAGTGGCGTTCGTCAAAGAAGCCGCCATGACTAAGCTGTTCTGCTCCCAGGTGGCGGAGCGCGTGACATCCCTGGCCATCGAAATTTACGGCGGCTATGGATTCACCAAGGACTACCCGGTGGAGAAATACTGGCGCGATTCCAAGATCGGCAAGATCTACGAAGGCACATCCAACATGCAGCTCGCGACCATCGCCAAGTTGGTGATGGGAGGGAAGTAGTTCCGGCGGTGGCTCAATGAAATCCACCTCTTGAGCAAAGCATCATGCTGGCTTGCGAAGCATGTTGCGCCGGGCAGATACGAGCGAGGCTGCAGATTATCCCCTCCGGCTTGCTCACGAATGCCGGCTGAGGCCGTCGAATCGGCGGGGCGCGCGTGTTTCTTCCGGATTCGCTATCTCCCAGAACCCCGCTGAACCGACTAGACCGCACGATCACTAAAGAGGAAAAATGATGATGAAAACAATGGCAGGCGGTGTGGCAACTGCAATCATGTTCGTATCAGTATTGTGCGCGCCGTCATTGGCTCAGACACCTGGCGCCGGAGCCGCAAGCGCAGAAAAGACTTATCAACTGTTGCCCGGGCTGGACAAACGCCTGATCGATACGACCGCCGATCCCTGCACGGACTTTTTCAAGTACGCATGCGGGAATTTCGAGAAGCTGTACCCCATTCCGAGCGACCGTTCGTCTTTTGGAACCGGCGCAATGATCGCCGAATACACTCAAAACGTGCTGCACACAATGCTCGAGAAGGCTGCGGCAGGCGGCTCCGGCCGTAAGCCCAACGAGCAGAAGATTGGCGATAACTACGCCGCGTGCATGGATGTGGATGCGATCAACCAGAGGGGATTGAAACCCTTGCAGCCAGAATTCGATCGCATCTCTGCCCTTAAAAGCAAAGACGAATTGCCCGAACTGCTTGCCCATTTTCAACTGATTGGAGTAAACGCCTTCCTTGCCTTTGGCCAGCAGCAGGATTTCAAGGACGCACGCAAGCAGATCGCGGTGGTCGACCAGGGCGGCCTTGGCCTGCCAGAACGCGACTACTATTTTCGTACCGGCGATTCGCCGGAGAAGACCCGCACCCAGTATGTACAGCACATCACCAACATGCTGAAGCTTATGGGTGAGCCGGACGCCAAGGCCGCCAGCGACGCACGCGCCATCATGCAGCTCGAAACGGCGCTGGCGAAAGTGTCCATGGACATCACCTCGCAACGCGATCCCAACAAGGTCTACCACTTGATGCCGGTGTCTGACCTGGCAAATCTGGCTCCTGGCGTGGCATGGAGCCGCTTTCTGCCAGTTGCCGGCGTTCCCCAGGTGAACGAGATCAATGTCACCAATCCTGAATTTTTCAGGGGTCTGAACGCTCTGCTGGCCTCCACGGATATGGACACGATTAAGACATATCTGCGCTGGCAACTGGTGAACTCGACTCCGGGATATGTACTGCCCAAGGCGTTTGACGACGAACACTTCGACTTCTACGGCCACAAGCTGAGGGGACAGCCCGAACAGCGAGCGCGCTTCAAGCGTTGCGTGCAGGCAACCGATGCCGGTCTCGGCGAAGCCTTAAGCCAGGTCTACGTAGCCCAGGAATTTCCGTCTTCGAGTAAACAGGCCACGCAACAAATGGTGAAGGATATCGAAGCCGCAATGGATCAGGATCTCGACACGCTTGAATGGATGAGTCCAGCGACCAAGGTCCGTGCCCGGGAAAAGCTGCACGCAGTGGCCGACAAGATCGGCTATCCGGATCACTGGCGGGATTATTCTGGCCTCACCATCGATCGGAACGACGCTTTCGGAAACGCGATACGTGCGACGGAGTTTGAGAGTCGCCGTAATTTGGCCAAGATCGGAAAGCCCGTCGACCGCGGCGAGTGGCTCATCACCCCCGCCACCGTGGATGCCTATTACAACCCCAGCATGAACGACATTAATTTCCCGGCCGGCATTCTTCAGCCTCCGTTGTACGACAGTCTCGCCGCCGATGCCTCAAACTACGGACACATTGGCGGAGTCGTCGGCCACGAACTTACCCACGGATTTGACGATCAAGGACGCCAGTTCGACGCCAACGGAAATCTCGCCGACTGGTGGACGGCGGAAGATGGAAAAAAGTTTGACGAGAAGGCTGACTGCGAAGTTAAGGAATATGGCAACTTTGTCGCAGTCGATGACGCGAAGGTCAACGGCAAGCTGACCCTCGGCGAGAATACCGCGGACAACGGCGGGCTGCGCCTCGCTTACATCGCCTTTCTGGCGGACGCGAAGCGGAAGAGCATCGACCTGACGAAAAAGCAGGATGGTTACACGCCCATACAGGAATTTTTTCTGGGTCACGGACAGAGCTGGTGCGGAGCCACCCGGCCAGAACAGCTCCGGTTGCAAGTGCAAACCGACCCGCACTCGCCGCGGCAATTCCGGGTAAACGGCGTGGTGCAAAACATGCAGGAGTTCGGCAACGCCTTCGGTTGCAAAGCCGGACAACCCATGATGCCGGTCAACGCCTGCCGCGTGTGGTGAAGGCGGCATTCAGCAGACATAAAAAGAGCGACGGACTAGTTCCCGTCGCTCTTTCTGTTGCGGCCTGACCTCTATTGTGGCGGTGGTGGCGGAGCCTGCGAAGCGGCTCCCGGCGTAATCTGGGTTCCAATCACGTCACCGGAAACGATCATTTCCACGCGGCGATTGAGTTGCCGGCCCTTCGCGGTACCGTTGTCCGCCACTGGACGTGTCTTGCCAAAGCCGCGGGCAATCACGTTGTTGATCGAGACATTTGAACTGACCAGATAGTCCCGCACCGAGGCCGCGCGTTTTTCCGATAAAGTCTGATTGTAGGAATCGCTGCCCACGCTGTCAGTGTGACCCTCAATTTCCAAACGCAGGTCGGGATAGGCCAAAACGATTCCTGAAATGCGTGCCAATCGCTCACGGGCTGCCGGTTTCAGAGTGTAGCTGCCGGAGTCGAACAGCACGTCGGGCATACTTACCACCAGGCCGCGGTCAGTGTCTTTGGTTTCCAGGACCTGATTCAGCTGGTTGAGCAATCGCTGTCGCTGCTCTTCCTTCTGGCGAATGGCCTCGGCGGCGGCGGCGCGCTGTCTTTCAGCTTCGGCTTGTGCTTTTTCCTGCTCGGCTTGAGCCGCGGCGCGCGCGGCGTCGGCCTGTGCCTGCTGCAGTTGAGCTTCGGCCTGCGCCTTTTCTGCGGCTGCTCGATCCATCTCGGCCTGGGCGCGACGCCGGGCATCCTCGTCCGACCGCGCTCTGGCTTCGGCTTCGGCTTCGGCTGCGGCCTTGGCGTCAGCTTCGGCTTTCTGCTGGCGGTCCAGCATGGCCTGCTTTTCATTCGCGATCCGTTCCTGTTCCTTGCGGCGCAGAGTCAGAACACGAGCATCTTCAGCCATCTGGGTGGCGCCGCGGGCTGCGGTGCCGATCGGCGTCTTGCCTTGTTTGCGCTGGAGATAATCTTCCGCCCGGGCAAGATAATCTTCGGCTTTCTTCAAGCTGTCGGCCGCGTAATGCTCAGCTCCCGCTGCCTTTGCCATTGCCACGGCGTTGCGGGCTTCCAGAAGGGTCAGGGGCGTTTTGGGATCAGCCGTCGCCGACGGAAGCTGTTGAGCGGGCATGTCAATCGTGTACTGCCCGCCTTCGAGCATATCGAATTTGGTGTCGATGGCTTCTTCGAATCCCTTTGTCTCCTGCCGGATAATGTTCTCGGCGACCACCTGATTGCTGGGGCGGACCACCGAAAAATAGGGTTCCGCAGTCACGATCAAACCAAACGCCTGAAGGTCGGTGGTGACGTCCACATTGCTCTTTCCATTGTCGTCCGGGACAATTTCTCCCAGGTTATTAGCTCGTCCTTCGGGCGTGATAGCCCACAGAACGTAAGTCAGATACTGCGGACCGATTTTGCTTGGCGGCCCGAGACGCGAAAGTTCGACGTTGATCTGCAGCCGTCCTGCCTTGCTGTCGACCTTCGCCTTGCCCCTGGCATCCGGCATAAGGTCTGTGCCTTTTATGTCTACAGTAGTGGAGCCGCCACGATGGCGATAGTTCACAGCTTTGGTGGTGCGTGACACCACGTTCACACGGAAAACCGGGGTTTGATCCATCGGTTCGACCGGCGGATTATTCTGTTGGGCTCCTGCGGCAACAGCCAACAGCAAAACGCAGATCGAGGCTTGGAATATTTTCATAATTATTGCTTCCTTAATCTTTCGGTATTGGATGGCACGAGGCCGCAAAGCGTCAGCCTTTCATTTTGATACTTCCTGCTCCCCTCCGGAAGTGACTTCGGAAGCTACCGCCGCAGAAAGCTGTGGTCGCCAGGCGGGCTTCCGCGAAGCAATCCACGGCCCCAAAGTTCGTCCGCGAACTATTCCGGCCGGACAGCCGAAACCCCTGTCTGTCACGCCTTTCAGCCTACCGGCTGGCTCCTTGGTAACCCAGCCCGGTTACCTATAAAGTGCAGGAACTTGCATTTGCCGGCTTTTCTGTAGTCCCAAAAAGTGCTCTTAAACCCAATCCCTGTAACGTGTTAGAGGGGCATCTGTTGTTGGAGCGCAAGCTGCATTGTGTACTGCGCCCGCCGCGCTGAGGGGCTATAGATCGGGGTGCAATTTGGCGAACACGCTGGGCGAAGAGGTAGTGGTGGTCAAAAAGGGAGTGACACTGCTTCCCGTGCTCACGGTCTTGTTTCTAATTTCCTACGGCTTGCTGACCATGCTGGTGGTGGAGCAGTCGAGGACTATCGATTCACAGCGCGGGCTGATTCAGGATCTTTTCAAGGACAGCGTGCAGTTGACAACCATGAAGGGCAAAGTGGTTCAGAAGCAGAATGCTGACGCACAAGCCCAGGCGAAGGCACGGTCGCAGACCAAGGCGCCGCCTTCGCAGGCTGCCCCTCGAACTGAAACCCAGAATCGTAAGAGCAGCAAGTTTCGCAGACCGATGCCGCAGAAACCGCCGAAGGATGCTTCCGGCGAGAACGATGAACGAAGGATATTGAGCACCATCTAGATTCACCGAGCCTCCAGGGTCCTATGAGACTATTCGCCGCACTACTGTTGTCGGTTTCGCTGCATGGCTCCTACCGCCTTCCGCTTAAGCCGCCCGCGGATACTAACGTGGCGAAAGCACCCGCCCGCAAAGGCGGGCGCTGGTACCTGGCCGACAGCGGACATGCGGTCTACTGCTATGGTCCGGTTCGAGTGCTGCCGCAACCCGAAGGCGGACTGCAACGCGTTGCCACCTTCTGTCAGGGCGAAAAAAACGTAGTGCCGCTGCGCGACTAGGACTGTGTGGGGGCGGACACTCCTGTCCGCCGCCTTGGACGTTGGTTTTCCTGGATTTCAAACCGGAACCTAATTCCTGACTTCTCGGTCCACGCAGCACAACAAACTCAAAATCAAAGGCGAAATCAAAGGCGACGTCAAAGGCGGCGTCAAAGGCGGCGGACAGGAGTGGCCGCCCCACCCAGGCTTGCCGGAGAGGGATTTCGGCTGTTGAAATATTTATCGCGGCTTTTTCAGCACAGGGGCGTCCGGCCGGTCCTTCACTCGGATCACGAACTTCAGTCCTGACCAGACTTCGTTCACTGCGCATACCTTCACATCCACCAGTCCAGCCAGCAGTCCGATCCGTCGCACATCGTTTTCGTTCAAGTTGATGACGATGCCCGAGGTTTTCTTGGGCCAGCTGACCCAGAGCATTCCCGCCGGCGCCAGTCTCCGGGCAAATTTGGGGAACTGCTGCTTCATCTCTGCCTGACTCTTGACAAAAATCATGGCGAAGTCGAGCTGCTCTTTGCCATCACCATCTTTCACGAACCGGCAAGAGGAGAGCTCCTTTTTCAACGCCGTTTCTACATCCCCGGGCAGCGCGAAGAAAGCAATCCTGGACTGTGGTTTAATGCCGAGCTTCCGCGGAAGAGGAGTTCCGGAATATCCCGCCATGGAAGGGGTCTACTGTGCTGGCGCGTAGTAACCGCGGCGGCTACGCACTCGCAGATTCTTGTGGTTTTGCGCCAGAATCTCAATGGTGTGGTAGCGGCCATCGTTGCGGAGATCGGCTGGCTTGTACGAAAGCGCGTACTGGCTGCGCAACTCGTCCTGAATTTCCACGAACGCGTTGGCCACGTCGTTGAGCTGGAAAGGAAAGAAGGGACGGCCGCCAGTGGCGTCGGCAATTCGTTCCAGAACCTTGTCTCCGGCATGGCGGCTACCGGTAACGTTGGTGCTGATGGTGTAAACGATGACGTCCGCCCGCAGCGCCATGTCGATAGCTTCCTCGCGCGTAACGTGGCTCATGTTGTCATCGCCATCGGTAAGTAGAATGATCGCCCTGCGAACTGGTCCACTCTGCTGCTCTTTCAGCAGCTTGTCGCGGCAGGCAAAATACAGGGCATCGTACATGGCCGTACCGCCGCCGGGCCGGAGGGCTCGAACCCCGCGGGAAAGGGCTTCGGTGTTATCGGTAAAATCCTGCGTAACCTCCGGGGTCACGTCAAAGCCGACCACGAAAGCCTTGTCATATTTGGGCCGCACCGTCTGATTTAGAAATTCAATGGCGGCTTCCTGCTCAAACTTGAAGCGGTCGCGCACCGAGTTGCTGGCGTCAACCATCAGACCTACCTGGAGGGGCAGGTCAGTCTCGTTGTGGAAACTGCGGGGCTCGGCGGGCTTGCTGTCGTCGAGTATTGAAAAATCGCTCTTGGCCAGATTCTTTACGTAGCGGCCGTGTTTGTCGGTGACCGTGAACACGACATTGACTTCGTTGACCGTCTTGGTGATCGTAGCGGCGGAATCTTCATCCGACTGAGGCTGCGCCTGTGACTGCGATGAAGCCGAGTTTGAAAGCGCTGAAGGCCTGGCTGCAGCTGCCGAATCCCCGCTTGTGGAATCCGCGGTTGTCGCATCCTGCTTCACCGAATCAGATGTTTGAGGCTGGGCTGGCGCTGGTTTCGGCGCTGGAGGCCGGGGAGCTGGCTTCGGCCTGTTCAACTGCTCCTGGACCGCCGAGGGTGCGGAGGGAAGATCGTCCTGCCCCGAATTCTGAGCAAAGGCTGCTGCTACCAGAAAAACGCTGCCGAGCAGCAATATGGGGCCGCGAGACTTCATCTGCCCCCATTATACAGCCAGCAGAAAAGCCCAAAAATGCCGGGCGGGAAAGACGAAAGAACCTGGCCTTGCCGTGCCCAGAACCGTAGAGACGCAGCTTGCTGCGCCTTGCCCGCAGGGTGCAGAAACCAGACGTAGCAAAGCTACGTCTCTACACCAAACCTTCCCATCATCCCGGCTGGCTGCCGACCTTGTGGAGAAATTCCTCCAACTCCCGCGGCAACGGGACGGAAAAAAATAGCACCTCACCGGTACGGGGATGTTCCAGCGTCAATGCCGCGGCGTGAAGAAAATTCCGGGGCAGGCAGAAGCCTGTGTCTTCCTCGGCAGTATTGCGAAGCTCGCGGCGAGCTCCATACAACACGTCACCTACAACCGGATGTCCAAGCGAGGACAGGTGTACACGAATCTGGTGAGTCCGCCCCGTATCGATCTGGACTTCCAGCAGGGTGAACTTCCCGTATGGCGAATCCAGCCTCCGCTGAACCGTGTAATGACTGATGGCCTCACGGCCTCCCTCGCGCCTGGTGGTCATGCGAGTGCGCCGTATCCGGTCCCGGCTGATGCTGCTGTTGATGGTTCCGCGATCGCGCTTCAGCCAGCCTTGCACCAGGGCAACGTACTTTTTCTTGACCTTCCTGCCGGCGAACTGGGCAGCGAGGCGGCGATGCGATTCGTCGCTTTTGGCTACTACAATAAGACCGCTGGTGGCCTTGTCCAGACGATGCACGATTCCCGGGCGCAACTCGCCGCCGACGGACGATAGCTGGCCGAAGTGATGCAGCAGTGCATTCACCAGCGTTCCACGATTGCGCTGATCTTCAGTCGCTCCCGCTCCGGCGTGAACCATCATGCCCGCCGGCTTGTTGACCACTGCGAGGTCGGCATCTTCGTAAATGATATCGAGCGGAATGTCTTCCGCCATGGCGCGCAGCGGGACAGGTTGAGCTGTCGCCAAAATGGCAACCCGTTCGCCACCTCGAAGCCGCATGGACGCTTTGGCAACCGAGTCATTGACTAAGACCAGATCCTGAGAAATGAGTTGCTGGACCCTGGCCCGGCTGGTCTCAGAGAGGTGCCGAACCAGAAACTGGTCCAGCCGCTTTCCAGCATCGTCGGCCGTCGCGGAAATCAAGAGTGGAAATGTTGACATGTGGGCGCGAACGTCACGCTCGAGCTCGTCCCCGGAGGGGACGACAGTCTTTGATGGTAACCGAGAGATGGTAGCCGAGCGATGGCAACTGAGTGATGCTAACTGAGCGGCTACCGCGGCGCGGGCGCCGGAACCGCCCGGGGGGACGACTTCAGCCACCAGATGAATCCCCCGGTAATCACCAGACAAACGGAGATCAACTGGGTGCCGGTCATGATTCCGCCAAATACCGAGCCGCGCCCCGGATCGTCGCGGAGGAATTCCAGGAAATACCGGGCAACACCGTAGAGGATGAGAAAGGCCGCCAGCACCTGCCCGTCGAATTTCTTGCGCTTGAACAGCCACATCAGAATAAAGAAATTCGCCAGTTCAACCGCCGCTTCGAAAAGTTGCGTGGGTTCGAGCGGTACTCCCAAAGGCGTGTAGGAATTCAGGTTGGCAACCGGATTGGTAAACGTCACGCCCCAGAAGTGACTGGTCGGCTTGCCATAACAGCATCCTGCGGCGAAACATCCTACTCGTCCGATGGCGTGACCCATCGCGAGGCCGGGCGCAAAAGCGTCCCAGGTGGCAAGCGCCGGCATACGATGCCTGCGGATGTACCAGACCGCAGCGGCGGCAGCACCCAGCAGCCCGCCGGAAAATACTCCACCCGCCTGCAGCGTGCTGAAGCTGAAAATGTCGCCGGGATGCGCTGAATAGTATCCCCAGTCGTTGACGATGTAAAGAATCTTCGCGCCAAGGATGCCGCAGAGGACGACCATCACTCCCAGATTCCACGCGTCATCCGGATTGATGCCCTGCTTGCTGGAGTTGCGGACGCTGATCCACAGGCCGATCAGCACTCCGGTAGAAACAAGCACTCCATACGTGGGAAGGAAAAACCTGCCGATATGAAAGAGTTGCGGAAACACTGTTGGATTAGATGCGACGCCGGGGGATTATGTTACAGACTCAAGTTTAACAGGTGAGGGACCGCAAAAGTTGGCACGAGCCCTGGGAATGCGTGTGCCGGGCGAGCTGCTTCGCTCAGGCCCAGGGAAAGAAAGCAAGCCGACCCACTGTGCCGTGTGACGGGCCGAGAATGAACCCGTCGGTAGACGTTGGGCGCCCGCCGAGACCCATTAGGCATCTCCGCATGGCGGAGCACTGCACACCGGATCCTAGTTCGAGTCGAGCTCCCGTTCATTCAGCATTGGTTCAAAAATCGGTTACCGCCATCACCAACCCGGCAGGTCGGCTTTCAGTCAGGATGCTAGGGTAAACATCCCCGCGTTGGCAATAGGGTGTACCTAAAAAGTTGGCAATCGGCTTGCCAGCAACTTTCGTAAGGGAAGAATTTAGAGGCGAGGTACCACCAGCCGCGTGGGGACAGCCGCTCTCGGCTGTCTGGCGGAGCCAAGCTCCGCAAAGGTTCCCGGCCGAGAGGTAGCTCTTGCGTACTGAACATCAAAGCCAAAGGCGGCGGACAAGAGTGTCCGCCCCACACAAAAAAAGCGCTATCCCGCTTTGCGCTTTTCTTCCAGTACTTCATCCAGCACGCTGGAAAGATGCTGTGCCCGCTTTAGATAGTCGGTCGACCCCGCATCCTGGTTGCGTTTGAGCAAGTGATACTCATCCGCAATATTCAAGGCCGCCAGGACCGCCAGACGTGCGGTATCCACCGTATGGGTTTGCTCAGCCACGGCGCGCATCTTGCCGTCTACGTACTCAGCCAGCTTGAGGATGTATTCCGCATCGGAGCCGCGGAGATTGTAAGCCTGGTCGAAAATCTCCACCCTGACGGCGTTGTTGCTGGGATCCTTCACTGCAGCGTGCTTCGTGGCTGTTGCCATAACTGTTTCTCCTGGACGGAGGCTCGAACCCGGCTAGCTGACGGCCTGCTCCTCGGAAATCGTTTCAATCTGCGCGAGCATCTTTTCCACCCGGCCGCGAATCTCCTCGCGTTCCTTGCGCAGGCGCAGCATTTCGCGGCGCAGACCCTCGAGTTCTTCTTCGCGTTCCTCCAATTGCTGGCGCAGACGCTGAGTATCGCGCTCTGCCGCCGCCCGGGCCTCGCGCCCCGACTTGTACAACTCAATGGTGCGATAGACTTTCTCTTCGAGTGCCTGAAAATCGTCAGCCGGAACCTGGGCAGATACTGCTTCCGCCATTCTCACAGACATGGGTCACCACTTCCTCGACAAAAATTGGGAACTTTAGCGCAGTATACCGCAGAAACCTGTGAACGGATCAATGGATAGAACCGGCGGTAGTGGGTCAGTTTGAATCGCCCCATCTCATGATGGGTCATTCTGAGCTTGCGAAGGATCCAGCGCGCAGAGCGTATGGAACCTCACGACGATTGTGGCGGTGCGCGCGAGATCCCTTGCAGGACTGAAGTCCCTCATGATGACGCCCGTGCAGATGGATTCTTCCAAATTGACCCACTACCGAACCGCCATTGTGGCGGTTGGACGAACTCGGAGCTGCGAGGGCAAGATGCCCTCGCAACAGCCGGCGGGACGCCGGAGCTGCAGGCCCTACTTCGGTATGCGCAACCTACGCAGTCTTTCTGCTGCCGCATCCAGCGTTTCATCGCGTTTGCAGAAGGCGAAACGCACCTGCCGCGCTCCGTCTCTCGCGTCGTTATAGAAGCTAGAACCCGGAACGACTGCGACTCCAATATCTTTCACCAGATATTTCGTAAACTCCAGGTCGTTCTCGAAACCGAAGGCGCTGATATCAGTCATTACGTAATAGGCTCCGCGCGGTTGAAAGCAACGGAAGCCAACTTCGTCCAGGACCGGAATCAGGCGGTCGCGCCGCTTGCGATAGCCCTCGGCCAGTTCCTGATAGTAGCTTGCAGGCATGGCCAGTGCCGCCGCCCCCGCCTGCTGCAGGGGCGCAGGGGCGCCCACGGTCAGAAAATCATGCACTTTTCGAATTGCGTCCGTTATCGCGGGCGGCGCAACCGCCCATCCCACTCGCCACCCGGTTACGCTGTATGTCTTCGACAAGCCGTTGATAGTAATGGTCCGCTCACGCATGCCTTCGAGCGTGGCCATCGAAATGTGCTGAGTGCCGTCGTAAAGGATGTGCTCGTATATTTCATCGGTGATGGCAAGAACGTTGAACTCAACACACAGATCGCGGATCAGTTCCAATTCGCTGCGAGTGAAAACCTTGCCGGTTGGGTTGTTGGGGGTGTTAACGATGATGGCTTTAGTCTGATGGTGGAATGCAGCCCGTAGCTCGTGCTCGTCGAAGGTCCACTCGCCACCAGATGTGGCCGGCGGGCGCAGCTTGACGAATCGCGGCTTGGCGCCCGACAGAATCGCGTCGGGCCCGTAGTTCTCGTAGAACGGCTCGAAGATGACCACTTCATCTCCGGCGTTGCACACTGCCAGCAGCGTGGAGATCATGGTCTCGGTCGATCCACAGCAAACCGTGATCTCGCGCTCGGAATCAACCTGGATGTCCTGCCAAAGCTGCGTCTGCCGGGCGATGGCGTCACGAAAAGTTTTTGCTCCCCAGGTGATGGCGTATTGATTGATGTCAGCGGCAATGGCTTCCTGCGCAGCTCGTTTAATCTCAGCCGGGGCCGGAAAATCGGGAAAGCCCTGGGAAAGGTTAACTGCGCCGTGCAGCATGGCTTGGCGCGTCATTTCACGAATCACCGATTCCGTGAAATGAGCAACTCGCCCGCTAAGAAAAGACTTTGGCCGGATGGCTGTTTCTGCCATAAATGGTCAGCCTAGCACAGGAGCGATACTCGGCGGCGCTTTCTGGCAATCCGGTAGTGGCTCAGTTTCAAACCGCATCCGGCGTCATGCTGAGCTTGCGAAGCATCTGGCGCGGTGCGGATAGTCAGTTTGGCTGCGCCTGGTGCGATGCGCGAAGGATCCTTCGGGACTGAAGTCCCTCAGGATGCCTAAATTTAAAACATCTATCTTTAAACTGAGCCACCACCGGCAATCCTAAGTCCGCACGGGAAAAGCCTGTGTGGCTTACCATTGTGAGTTAGCAGTGGTGAATTAATTTCGAAGTTTCTGGGTAGAGTCGTCTTGAGGGGATAGTGTCCGAAGTATCTTGCTCGCATCGGCAACGTTGTAACCAGATGCGCATACGCTACACGTGAGAGGCTTCGCAAGCTCAGCATGACGCCGGCCTGGCATGAGGCAAGCGGACCTGACACCAAATACGGGGGAACTGGACCTATGCGTTTTCGCTTGACCGTTCTGATCTTCATGACAGCGACCTTCCCGTGCCAATCGTTATTCGGTCAATCGTCATTCGGCCAACCGGGGATAGCTGCTCTTACTTCTCCCGACGGAAATCTCACCATCACCTTCCGGACTGTCTCACCTTTACAACCAGCTCAGGGCGTCGAACCTGCTGCTAGTCAACCAGCCCCCAAAGGAGGGCAGCTCATCTACGAAGTGTCATTCCACGGCAAGCCACTGATAGAAGCGTCGGGTCTGCGTCTTGATCTCAAGGATCAATCTCCTCTTGGCCCGAACGTTCGCATCGTGAATGCCACCACTTCCGCCACTGACGAGGCATATCAGCTCATCGCGGGTAAAGTCAGTTCGGTTCGCAACCACTTCAACGCCATAACCGTTGAACTGGGAGAACACACCAGCCCCGGCCGCAAGCTGGTGATGGAAGCAAGGGCCTACGACGACGCGATCGCGTTTCGGTACCTGGTTCCGAAGCAGCCATCGCTGCAGGAATTCCGGCTGGCGAGGGAGGGAACCGAATTCCGCATCGCCAAGGATCCTTTCATCTATGCACTGTTCCTGCCCAATTTTCAGAGTATGTATGAGAGCGAGTTCATCAAGCTTTCGGCAAGCAGTCTCTCCAACCAGGGAGGCGTCGAAAGCCACGTTCTGCTTGGACTTCCGCTGCTGATGGAAGTGCCGGGGGTCGCATGGATGGCGATCACCGATGCGGACCTGCGTGACTATGCGGCCATGTACCTGACGAACCCGTCCGGTGGCTGGACCAGCCACAAGTTCGAAAGCAAGCTTGCGCCTCATCTTGACGATCCGGAAACTGCGGTGGCGGGAACCCTTCCTCATGAATCGGCGTGGCGGGTGCTGCTGGTAGGAGCGGAGCCCGGCCGCCTGATTGAGTCCAGCGTCATTACCAGTTTGAATCCTGGCTCTGCCATCCCGGACACCACGTGGATTCGGCCTGGCAAAGCGTCGTGGGATTGGTGGAGCGGCAGCCTGGGGCTTGACGGCAAGCCCGCCTATACGACCGAGAACATGAAGTACTACGTGGATTTCGCCGCGGAGTCCGGCTTTGAGTACATGCTGGTGGATGCGGGCTGGTCGGTGCACGGCGACATCACCAAGATGAACGGCCGGGTCGATATTCCCGAGGTCGTTCGTTACGCGCGCGCGAAGAACGTGAAAATGTGGATCTGGCTCGGGTATGGCGAAACCGCCAAACAAATGGAGGACGCGTTTCCGTTATTTGAGAAGTGGGGCGTAGCCGGACTCAAGATCGACTTCATCGAGCGCGACGATCAGGCCGGGATCGATTGGTATTACCGCGTCGCTGACCTGGCCGCACGGCACCACCTGATGCTCGACTTTCATGGCGCAACCAAGCCCAGCGGCATGGAGCGTACTTACCCCAACGTCCTCGGCTACGAAGCAGTTGCCGGCATGGAGCAGTCGAAAGCGGGAAGCCGCGACAATCCCGACCACCACGTGACTCTTCCATTCACCCGCATGCTGGTCGGACCGATGGACTACACCCCCGGGGCCATGAACAACGCGACTAAGGCGGAGTTTCAGGCGCGCATGCAGTCGCCGATGGTGATGGGAACGCGTGCGCACCAGCTGGCGATGTATGTAGTCTACGAAGCCGCCATCCAGATGGTTTCGGACGATCCCGCTTCATACCAAGATCAGCCTGGATTCGATTTCATCAAGGCGGTTCCCGCGAGCTGGGATGAAACGACGGTACTCAACGGCGTCCCCGGAGAATATGTCACAATTGCGCGCCGTCACGGCAAGGAATGGTATCTGGGAAGCATGACTAATTGGAACGCCCGCACTCTCGACTTGCCGCTTACATTTTTGGGTAACGGTACTTACCGCGCGGAGATTTACGCCGACGCCGGTGATGCGGATCGAGCGCCCAAACACATTTCAATTCTTAAACAGACCGTCGATCGATCCAGGCGCCTGAAGCCCCAGTTTGCTCCGGGGGGAGGCTATGCGGTTCGGTTCGTTCCTGTACCGCGATAGCGGAGCGGTATCAAGCTGTCTCTCGCTTTGCCACCTGCTCCAGGCCGCGCTCTTTTATCTCTATCTCGCGGATCTTGAATTTCTGGATTTTTCCGGTCACCGTCATGGGGAATTCATCGACGAACCGGATGTACTGAGGAATTTTGAAGTAAGCGATCTGGCCGTCACAAAAGCAGCGGATCTCTTCCTCGGTAGCGCTTGCGCCGGGTTTCGGTCGTATCCACGCCAGCACCAGTTCGCCCAGTCTCTCATCGGGAATTCCCACCACCTGGACCTCAGCGACTTTGGGGTGTGTATATAAGAACTCTTCCACCTCACGCGGATAAACATTCTCACCGCCGCGAATGATCATGTCCCTGGCGCGTCCCGTCAGGTGAATGTATCCGTCCTCGCGCATCACGCCGAGGTCTCCGGTATGCAACCAGCCCTCCTGGTCCACGGCGCGTGCCGTTGCCTCAGGGTCATCGTCGTATCCCTTCATCACCATGTATCCGCGTGCGCATACTTCTCCTACCTCACCCGCCGGCATGGTGCTGTTGTCCAGTGGGGACACAATCTTCATCTCGGTGCAGGGCAGAGCCTTGCCAACCGTGGAGACGCGAACTTCGACCCGATCGTCAGGCGACGACATCGTCACTACCGGCGTGCTCTCGGTCTGACCGTAGCCGATGGTCAACTCGTCACAGTGCATTTCGCACATCACTCGTTTCATCACTTCCACGGGGCAGGGGGCACCCGCCATCATCCCGGTGCGCAAGCTGGTCAAATCGAAGTTCTTGAACTCAGGCAGGCTCAATTCCGCGATAAACATGGCCGGCACGCCATACAGCGAAGTCACACCTTCCGCCTGCACCGCCTCGAGCGCAGAGCGCGCATCGAATGTCCAATTCGGAAGAATAATCGCTGCCCCGCTCGCCAGCGCCGACATGGTACCAATCACGCAGCCGAAGCAGTGATACATGGGTAAAGGAACGCAGATGCGATCGCGCTCCGTAAATCGCATGCCTTGCGCCAGCATCCGGCCGTTGTTGACCTGGTTGCGATGCGTGAGCATCACGCCCTTCGGCATCCCGGTAGTTCCCGAGGTGTACTGAATATTGGCGACGTCGTCGGGCTTGATTGCAGGCTGGATATCGCATTGGGCTTGCAGCAAAGTCTCCCAGGCTGGCGTACCGAAAACCACCACGTGTTCAAGTGGAAGGGTCTGACCTTGGCGGGCTTCTGCAAGAATTTGAGCGTACTCGGCACGGGCGTCGCGCTCCCAGAGGAAGAGAGCTTTCATGCGCGATTTGCGCAGAGTGTATGCCAGTTCATGGGTTCGGTAGGCGGGATTGACATTGACCAGGATCGCCCCGGCGCGGGCGCAACCGAGATGCACCACGACCCATTCGACGCAGTTGGTGGACCACAGGCCCACCCGGTCTCCTGGCCTGATTCCGAGCGACCACAGTCCGCGGGCAAAACGATCCGCCTGTTCGCGCAGTTCGCGCCAGGTGTAGCGTTTCGATTGGTGACGGGAAACCAGGGCGAGACAATCGCCTGAACGTTCGACGGTCTCATTGAGCACTTGCCCAATGGTCTTCTCCCACAACGGCTGATCCGGTCCACGCGAGTAACTGAGCATATCGCCACCAGGGCCGTCCGGGATTCTAGCTCAATTCCTGCGGATTCGTTCAAGATCTGCATTTTGGCTGGTGAGTCATGACCGATTACCCGTTTGTCATCCCGACCGTAGCGAAGCGCAGCGAGCGAAGTGGAGGGAGCTGCTGTCCCCGCCGCCGAAAACGATCGCGCGGGGGTCGTCAGTGTGCGGGCACTTTCTGGGCTCTTTGTTCACGGACAAAAAAATGTTCTTTGTCCATTTGCGCAGGCACGGCTACATCGAAAAATCCGACCATCATTTCCTGGTATGTCTGATCGCCCCAGGTGACGGTCGCGTCCGGATCAGGGTTGTGCGGATTGTTGCGAGAATTGTCATACCACGCCACCGCCCGCAGCCTGGTTCCGGCTTTCAGCATCCGGGGCTCGGCCAGGCGATAGGTCAACTGCCAGTGAAAGTGATAGTTCACGCGCAACAGCGGTTCGACCGATCCATCGGGCTGGACAATGTCGTACTCGAAACGCTTGCCGCGGAGATGCATGTGCGGAAACAGGCTGAGCAGAGTGGCGTCGTGAGGCAGCGTACCCTGCGCCTCGACGCGAAAATTGTCCGCGCCGGGGGGAATGATGAAGGCGTGATCGTTGAGTTGCAGGGTGAGCACTCGTTGCGCGGGCGGCGCCTTTGCGAATACCAGGCCGATGCTGGTTTGATCGCGCCCGGCGCGGCCATTGGTGGTGTAGTGAATTTGGAACACCAGGTCGGATCCTGCCGGTACCAGCTTAGCTATGCCATCGGGCCAACGATCCGGCGAACTGCCGGGCGCATACACCAGGAGCAGATCACTGGTAGTCCCATGCGCATCCAGCCTGTCGTGCGGATCCCTCAGGGTTGATGCGGTGAAGGGCACTCCAGGCGGAGCATGGCGCAGCCAGTTCGAGTCCGGCGGCCGGATGTAGACGACCGCGTGATGCACATATTGCGGACTGGTGGGCTGGACTTCAGCCATCTGCACCCACTTATCTTCGGTGAAATGCGTGGGCACGATCTCGTAGGTGTATTCCACCTCGCCATCGGCCGGAATTTTGACGGGCACGGACATCTTTAGCAAGACATCCGGCTTCACGATATTCCAGCCTTCAGCCCATTGCGGCGACGGAGGCCCATCGCGCAGACTTCCCGCCATGGCCCCGGTGTCTACCCAGGCCAGTATGGTGGCAATTTGTTGTGTCGTGAGGGAGGGATTGTTTGCGAAGCGCCCGACGCCGGGGTCGGCAAACCACGGTGGCATCATTCTGCTTTGAACTGCTTTCGCGATGGCCGGTGCCCACGATCGCGCCTGATCACAGGTGACGAGAGGTATGGGTGCGACCTCGCCCGGACGGTGGCAACTCTGGCAGTGGTCTTGGAGAATGGGAAGGATGTCTTTATAAAAAGTTACTGGCTGCTTTTGGTCCTGGGCAAATCCGGAACAGAGGGCTGACGCTACCAGAGCCAGCGAAGCCAGCCGAATTGCCGCTGAGCCGGGGATGAAACGCACACCAGCAGTTTACAAGAGCAGATTGCTTGCCGCTGACGACGCTCGGAAACACAAAATGAAGTGAGAGATCTCTATGTCCGCTGCCTTCCACCCAGGGCTTCCAGGGCTTTGACAATCTGGTCTGCCCATTTCGCCACTTCATCCTCGCGCAGTGTCCGAGTCGAGGACTGAAAACGCGCCCGTAGCAGTATTGAATACTTGCCTGCGGGAACTTTTCCTCCGCGGAAAATCTCTGCCGGAACAAAGCTGCGCAACTCGGCCAGATTCAGGCCGGCCACGGTGCGATTAATCTTTTCGAACGTCACTCCATCAACGAAGACAAATGAAAAATCGCGCTCCACCGACGGATACCGGGGCAAGGGTTCGTAACGCACTGCGCGCAGACCGGGCGCGCAAAGCTGGTCCAGATAGATTTCAGCGACCAGGACATCCTGCCGCAACTTCCGCGCCGCGGCTATGTCGGAATGAATTTGCCCCAACTGGGCGACGGCTACGCCATCCATCAATGCGCGCGCCGAGCGTCCGGGATGATAGTAGTCGGAAGTTGTGTCATCGAACGCCAGCGCCTTATGTTGGAAGTGGGACAGGAGATTCTCCACGTCGCCCTTCAACTCAAAAAATCCACCGTCAGGCGTCCCCCATCTGTGCGTTTTCACGACAGGCGGGAAAGTTGCTCCCAGGCAAATGCGCCTGGGCTCAGCCGTTGCTCCGCCAGTCGCGACGAAGACGCTGCCTGCCTCGAACAGGCGCACATTGTCCGCGCCCCGGTTGAGGTTGTAAGCCAGCATGCTGAGCATGCCCGGAACCAGTGAGCTCCGCATCACTGATGCTTCTTCGCTCTGGGGATTGGCGAGCTCGACCACGGGCACGGAGGAAAATGTTTCCGCGTCCTGGTGGGAGATGAACGTCAGCGAAACCGCTTCGTTGTAGCCGAGGGCGAGAAGCGAGCTACGCAGCTTGTTGTCTTTTTCGGCGTCGTGCGTTTCAACCACGGCCCCCGCGAACGCGGGCAGGGTATTGGCAAATTTGTCGTAGCCATGCAGGCGCGCGATTTCTTCCACCAGATCGATCTCTCGCTCCACATCCAGCCGCCAGCTTGGCAGGTGGACGGTGAAGTCCGGATCGCCGCCTCTCTCGGGCATCAAGTCAAAGCCGAGCTGCTTGAGAATACGGAAAATTTCGTTGGTCTCAAGCTTTTCTCCGAGAATGCGATGCACTTCGGAAAGACGCAGTGCCACCGGAGCCAGATCGACTTGACGGGCGACGGTGTCGATCCTGTCTCCACCCAGGCTGCCACCGGCCGATTCCAGAATCAGCGCAGCCACACGGTCACAGGCCAGTGTGGTGGCAGCAAAATCTGCGCCGCGCTCGAAACGATGTGACGCATCGGTATGCAGGCCGTGTCGCCTTGCGGTCTTCCGCACTGTGGAAGGATCGAACCACGCCGCCTCGATGAGAATGTTGCGAGTCTTCGAAGTGATCATGGTGTCGAAGCCGCCCATCACGCCGGCAAGCGCGACCGGCTTGACCGCATCGGCGATAACCAGATCCTCGGGCGTCAACTTGCGTTCCACTCCGTCCAGCGTCTTGAGAATTTCGCCGGTGAAAGCCCGGCGCACCAGAATTTTGCCGCCTTCGAGCAAATCGAGATCGAACACGTGGGTGGGATGCCCCATTTCCCACAGTGTGTAGTTGGTAGCGTCGGCGGCGTTGTTGATGGGGCGCTGCTCCACCAGCGTGAGCCGTGCTGAGATGGCGGCGGGTGAAGCTTCAATGCTTACATCGCGCACGATGCGAGCGGTATAACGCGCGCACCCGGCCGGGTCCGCGATTTCGACTTTGAAACCCTCATCTTTGAGACCATCATCTTTGAAACCACCATCGACCCTGGCATTGCCTTGTGGCGCAGGCAGTTTAGAGGCTAGTGGTCGCAACGGCAGGTTATAGATCGCCGACGCTTCGCGAGCCACGCCGTAGTGGTTCATGGCATCGGGACGATTAGTGCCAATCTCCATCTCATAGGCGGTGCTCTCGCCATCGTCGGTGATGCCCTCGACGGCAATGCCTACCGAAGTAAGATCATGCGCCAGGCGGAGGTTGTCCACCTTGAGATCGACAAACTCGCGCAGCCATTGCGGAGAGAGTTTCATTTTTTTAGCGATCAGCTGTCAGCTATCAGTTCTTTCCAGCGGCGCTCCGAGTTCGGCTGACGGCTGATAGCTGATAGCTTCTATCCAAACTGCTCAAGAAATCTTACGTCCCCATTAAAAAACAACTGAATGTCATCCACGCCATACTTCAGTATGGCGATACGGTCGGCGCCCATGCCGAAGGCGAAGCCGCTGACTTTCCTGGGATCGTAATCGACAAATCCGTACACATTCGGATCCACCATGCCGCAGCCGAGAATCTCGATCCAGCCAGTCTGCTTGCAGGGACGGCAAGGCTCGCTCCCGCGTTTTCCCGTGCCGCCGCAGATGAAACACGAGACCATCATCTCCGCGCTGGGCTCGGTAAATGGAAAGAACGAGGGGCGGAAACTGGTCTTCACGCTCGACCCAAACAGCGCTTTCATGGCGTGGTCGAGCGTACCCTTCAAGTCGCAGAAGGTGATGTTCTTGTCTACCGCGAGCCCTTCGATCTGGTGAAACATCGGCGAGTGGCTGGCATCGGGAGGATCGTTGCGGTGGACCGTGCCCGGAATCACGATGCGGACCGGCGGCTTCATCTTCTCCATGGTGCGGATCTGGACCGGCGAGGTGTGAGTCCGCAGCAGCAGACGCTCGCGTTGCGGCTTCGATTCCTGCCCCGCGATGAAGAGGGTATCCTGCGTGTCGCGGGCTGGATGGTTGGGCGGAAAATTCAGCGCTTCGAAGTTGTAATAGTCAGTTTCGATCACCGGCCCTTCCTGCACCGAGTAGCCCAGATTGCGGAAGACAGAGACGATTTCATGCATCGTCTTGATCACCGGATGTTCCGCGCCGAGCGGGCGGCGAATGCCGGGGAGGGTGATATCGAGGCAGTCAGTCGATGATCCGGCCGACGATCCCGCCGAAACCTGGGACTGAATATTCTCCGCTTTCGAAACTATATCTTCGACGAGAGTTCTGATCTCGTTTACCCGCTGCCCAACTTCACGTTTCGAATCTTTTGGAGCAGCCTTGAGCCACAGGTCATTGATCTGCGTCAGCACGCCGCTCTTGCGCCCTATCCAGCGGTCGCGGAAGGTTTTCCATTCCGCTTCACTCTTCACCGCCTTGGCTTCCTCGCCCAGGGCAGCGCGCAGTTTCTCGACGGCTTTGTCCAGCGCCGCCGCGGAGTAGCTCTTCAGTTTGGGGACTGTGTACATGAAACAGTGATCAGTTCTCGGTTCTCAGTTTGTAGTGAGAGTTGAGAGAGACGTTGCAGAGCAACGTCTCTACGGCCCGTTTTCTGCGCCAGCAGATTCGTCCGTCACAGGGATCAAATCTGACCCCGCGCGGGCTGAATGCTGAGTGCCAATTGCTGCGTGCTGTTTTACGCGGCCCCGCCGAGAGTGCCCTTCGCCTGCTCGGCGAGGCTCTTAAACGCGCCGGGATCGTTCACCGCGAGGTCGGCAAGGATCTTGCGATCCAGTTCCACTCCGCCCTTTTTCAGTCCGTGGATGAACTGGTTATAGCTCATCCCGTTCAGTTTGGCGGCGGCGCCGATGCGCACGATCCAGAGTGAGCGGTACTGGCGCTTTTTTTGCTTGCGCCCGGAGTAGGCAAACTTCAGCCCGCGCTCCACCGCTTCTTTGGCGGACCGGTAAAGTTTGGATTTAGTTAGGAAGTACCCGCTGGCGCGGCCAAGTATCTTTTTGCGCTTGGCGCGGCGTTTGGTTCCCCGTTTTACGCGAGGCATGGTTTAGCTCCTTTTGACTTCAAATTAAGGCGGCTGGAGGTAGGAGACTCTAAGGTCTGTTTGCCTCTTCACACGCCTGGGCCGCAGTTGCTTTTGCAGCCATCACAGCGCGGGCGAGCCCTCTTCACTTTCACTCAGGGCAGGTCCGCCGCCGCACAAACTCTAGTACGGAATCATGCGCTTGATTTTGGGAGTGTCGGCATCGCTTACCAGTACACCCTGCCGCAGCTTGCCTTTACGCTTCTGGCTCTTCGACGTCAGCATGTGGCGCAGGTGCGAATGGTGGCGCTTTACTTTGCCGGTGGCAGTTTTCTTGAAGCGCTTGGCCGCGCCCTTATGAGTCTTCAGTTTCGGCATAAATCCTCAAATTAGCAATTGGCAATCAGCATTTTGCACCTGGCCAATGCGGCATGTGCCAACTGCCAAAAGCTAATTGCTGGTTTAAACACTACGCCTGGTTTGCACGTCCGGCGGCCGGCTGCGATTGCGCCGGTTGTTTCTGCCCGGAATCCTTCTTGGGCGCCAGGATGGCGTGCAGCGTATTGCCTTCCTGCCTTGGACGAAACTCCACAATACCTTTGTCGGCAATGTCTTTGATCAACCGTTCCAGGATTTCGCGTCCCAGGCCGGTGCGCGTCATCTCCCGTCCGCGGAAGAAGATCGTTGCCTTGACTTTGTCTCCCTCGTCGAGGAAACGCAGCACGTGATTTTTTTTCGTCTCGTAATCGTGGTCGTCCACATTGATGCGGAACTTGACTTCCTTTACCACGATCACTTTCTGGTGTTTTTTGGCCTCGCGTTCCTTCTTTTCCTGCTGATACAGGAATTTGCCGTAGTCCATAATCCGGCATACGGGCGGAACGGCGGTGGGCGAAATTTCGACCAGATCCAGGTTTTTCTCGCGGGCCAACTTAAGCGCATCGTAAGGAGTCAAAATGCCAATCTGCTGGCCTTCGTCGTCAATCACGCGTATTTCCCGCGCCCGAATGCGCTCGTTTGTTCGGATAAAACGTTTATCGATACAGCCCTCCGTCGACTAACAGCTCAGATGAGATGAAAAAGTATAGCACGGCAGGGGTTTAGCGTCTCGACTGGACCGAGCGTCCCGGCCGATACCGGAAAAACGAAAAGCCACGACCGGAGCCGTGGCTTCTCATTTGCCGCAGATCGTGTTCTGCAGATGGTTCTGCAGATCGTTCTGCAAACCTTTCTGCAGACGCCAGGCGGCCCGATTAGGACGCGCGGCGCTTTTCGACTTCTTCCGAACCTTCGCGGTCCTTGCGGTCGCTGGTGTCGCCGCTCTGGCCCGGGTTCTTCTTGGTCGGATCCTGCTGGTTGTACTGCTCGCCGCTCTGCGACGGGTCCTTCCGGTTGGGGTCGTTTACCTTCGCTGCGTCATTCTGCTGACGTTGGCCAGGGTTCTGCTGGTTCTTTTCGGTTTCGTTTGCCATGAGTTCCTCCTCCAAAAGTTTGTTCAAGAGCAGTTGTTGTTCGACGACCTCGTCGAATAGCGAAACTTTAGGTGCGGAAAGGGGAGCGCGGGTAGCCTGACATCCAAATTTTCTTTGCGAATCATTTACAGAACTGATTGTGACCTCGCAACTCCGTTAGAATGGCCACTCGGTCCGATGACGGACTGATGGCAGACTCAGGAGTGTGTATGCGGAACTTCAGATTCGTGCTTGGCCTCGTGCTTTGCGTGACGACACTCGCGTCGGCTCAACTGGGGGACATTGCCAGACGACTGGGACTGGGCAGCAAATTGAGTGACACCAAGATCTCCTCTGGACTCAAGCAGGCTCTCCAGATCGGAGCCGAACAGTCGGTGAAACTCACCGGGCGGCAGAACGGTTATTTCGGCAACCCTGATATCAAAATCCTGATGCCCAACAATTTACGGACGCTTGAAAAGGGTCTGCGCATGGTGGGCTATGGTCCGAAGATCGACGACTTCGTGCTGAGCATGAACCGGGCGGCAGAGGCCGCCGCTCCCGCCGCGAAGAAGATATTTATCGATGCCATCACCGCCATGACCATTGACGACGCCCGCGGAATACTTTCCGGCGGCGACACCGCAGCCACCAACTACTTCAAGAACAAAACTACGCCTCAACTGACCGCCGCGTTCGGGCCGGTGGTGGAGCGCAGCATGGCCAAGAACGGCGTCGTCAGGCAATACAACGCGCTTACGGCGCAGTACAAGTCAATCCCATTCGGCAAAAATCAGGATCTGGATATCAGTCACTACGTCGTTTCCAAAGCTCTGGACGGACTGTTCTTCGAGTTAGGACAGGAAGAGCGCAAGATCCGCCAGGACCCGGCAGCCCAGACTACCAACCTGCTCAAAGAAGTCTTCGGCCGCCGGTAAGTGTGGGGCGGGCGGGCGCTCTTGTCCGCCGCTTTTGACGTTGATCTTTGCTGAGTCTTGAAATTGACTCTGAAGAAATTGAATCAAAAGCAAATCAAAGGCGGCGGACAAGAGTGTCCGCCCCACACTCTGTTCTTACTGCTTCTCTTAACTGCTTCTGTTACTGCTTTTCAATCCCCGAGAAGGCGGAGTGGACCGCCAGCGCGACTGCGCCTCCCAGGATCGTACTCAGCGAACGGTGCGCGATAACGTCGTTTTCGGGCAATCCTGCCAGCGCGAGCAGAAACACAACATAAGAAGTCAGGCATACTGCGAAGGTCGCGTAGTTCACGTAGATCAGCAGGTAACATGATCCGGTAAAAATCACGACCAGCCCCGCCAATATCCACGGGTCAGGCCGCAGAGTGGCGGCAATCAATGTCGCCAGCGCTGCTCCCGCCAGCGTTCCGATAATGCGTGCCAGGCCCCGTTGAAAAGTCTGCCGTAGCGTGCCCTTCATAACGATCGCTGCCGTCATCGGAATCCAGTATGCGTTGGGGAGGGCGAGCCAGCGATAAAGAGCGGCTGCGATCCCCAGAACCAATGCAGCCCGGACCGCCTGCACCCGCTGGTTTCCGGCTTCCCGCAGGGCTTTCGAAAGAGTCTCAGGCTCGCCGTCGTTCGCTCCGCCAAAAGCCGGGGTGACAGAACCTGAAATTTTCCAGAATGCGAGTACGCAGAGCATTTGCAAAAGTCCGCCCGCCAGCACCAGCGAACCTCGGGTGAGTGCGCCAAGCCCATGGGCGGGATAAGCCGTTGAGATCACGAGCCACACCACGCCTTGCAGCGCAATCCATGCGGCCGCGGGGCTAAGCGTCCACACCATTCCGTAAAGCAGGCCCGCGATGGTGCAGGCGAGAATCGCGCCCGCTGCCGAGAGACCGGCGAGTGTGCCGATCCAACTGGAAATGCACATGACTCCTGCAGCCACGAGCATGGGAGTGCGGCGGGAGTGGCGGAGTTCCTGAAACGATCCGAAGCCGACTGAGAAGGCGCCGGCGGCGGCCATCACGCCGTAGCGGGCGTGGCCGGTGCCGAGTCCGACCGCAAGCGACGTGGCGATCGCGGGCACGCACAGAAGGGCGGCGCGGGGATGGAATTTCGACCAGTCGAAGATCAGCGTCTCAGCCGTTACTTTTCGCCACATGCCAGGATCGGATCACAACGCTGTCCTTTCTGTATCGTTTTGAGAATGATTAGTTACCAGTTGCATATTTATGAATGGGATAGAGATGGCATTCTACGCGCACAGCATTCTTGCCGGCGCCGCGAGTGACCGGAATCACGCTGGTCACTGGATCGGTACTTATCTGTATTGTTGCGCGGCCTGGCCTGTGGCGTAGTTATATGCACTTCGCCTGTTTTCCGGCGGAGGCGCTTTCGAGTCGGTTGCCGGATTGTCGAAGGTAAGTTGGTTTTTCCGGGATTCGAGATGCTTTTCAGGAGATGGCGTTCAGGAGGAATCCCATGGCTACTCGGATTCTGATTGCAGATGACGACCCTACAATCCGCCTGCTTTTACGCAGATTGCTGGAGAGGCAGCCGGATTGGCAGGTATGCGGTGACGCCAGCAATGGCGCGGAGGCGATTGAAAAAGTCGAGGAGCTGGAACCCGACCTGCTGGTCATGGATCTAAGCATGCCGATTATGACCGGACTGCAGGCTGCACCTGAAATTGCCAAAGCCCACCCCCAGCTCCCCATGCTGCTGATCAGTGTTGAGGAAGTCTCGCGCCAACTCGCCCTGGAGGCACGCAAGGCAGGCTATCGCGGGGCCGTGACCAAAAGCAGTGGAAACGAAGTGCTGCGCGGGATTGAGGCGTTGCTTCAGCACGAGTCGTTCTTTTACGCGGATGACGGTTCACCGGCAGCCCCGGAATCCATTCTCTAGAACCAGCCAACTGGCAAGGCGTCGGGATCATCCAAAGCGCGAGGTGATGGAATGCGCGTTCCTTTGGGCAGGTTCTTCGTGGCGATTGTGTTCGTCGGAGTCCTTGCAGGGTGCACTCCAAACCAAAACCCTCAGGAGTTGAAAGAAAAAACTGCCCACGCTACCGCCGAACTGAAAAGTGACGCCAAGGCCGTGGCTGCGGGAGTGCGCGAAGGTTGGAGCCGCGATAAGCCGCTCAATGTGAACACCGCAGCCCGGGAACAGTTAACAAGCCTGCCGGGCGTCACCGGGGCGCAAGCCGATCGAGTCATCGACGGACGCCCTTACGACGATCCCGGCGATCTGGTGAAACGCGGCATTCTACCGAAATCCGAATTCGACAAGATTTCAGACCGGTTGACGGCGAAAAAATAGTTCAGGATGGCTGGTCAGACGGCCATTCCAACCAGTGCTTCTTCCGACGCATTTTCAATTCTCACCGGAATCCAGCGGTTGGGTTGGTGGCTTCCCAACACTTTTACAGGCAGGTAGTTGTCGGTAAGACCTTCGGTGAATTCCTTCGGGTGATTGTCCGCCGCTTCGTTCGCGGCTTTAGTCACACCCTGGTTCACCGCTGTGTTGAAGGTAATGGTTTCCAAAACCCTGCCGACGGATTCCCGCATGAAGGCCAGTTTCTTTTGTGAGGCGAGGTCTCGCAAAATGCGAGTGCGCTCGCGGGCGGCGTGAATCGGAATCTGCGCGGACATGTTGGCAGCGGGCGTTCCCGGGCGCGCGGAATACGTGAACACGTGCAGATAGGTTAGGGGCAGATCTTCGATGAGGCGGATGGTTTCTTCAAATTCAGCTTCCGTCTCACCCGGAAAGCCGGCCATCACATCGGCCCCGATCGCGGCGGTGGGCATGGCGGCACGGATCTTTTCGATCTTCTCGCGATAGTGCCAGGGCCGGTATTTCCGGTGCATGCGGCGAAGCACGGTATCACTCCCGGACTGCAATGGCGCGTGCGCGTGTTTGGCGATGCGCGGAGACGAAGCCACCAGTTCGATCAGCTCATCGCTCCAGTCCATGGGTTCGACCGAGCTGATGCGGAGTTTTTGCAGCCCCGTTTCGCTTAGGATGTCACGGATCAGATCCTCAAAAGTCGGCCGGTGGTCGTTGGTCTTTGGTCGTTGGCCATTCTCTCCCGGGATTTTCTCTGACTTGCCGACCTGGGTTGCGCTCCCCGGCAGATCCCGCCCCCAGCGGCCCAGGTTGATTCCGGAAATCACCACTTCTCGATAGCCACAGCCGACCAGCGACTCTACTTCACGAATGACTTCTGGCAAGGGCAAGGAGCGGCTTTGGCCTCGAACATAAGGGATTACGCAAAATGAGCAGCGGTTGTCGCAGCCTTCCTGCACTTTGAGGTTAGGGCGGGTGCGCTCATTTGATGCATCGAAAACCGGGGCGGCCTGTAGTTCGGTGTGAGCGAAGATGTCAGAGACGAAAATCGGGCTTCGGGCGTCGGGCGTCGGGCCCCGGACATCAGGCGCGATCTGGGTAAGCGGAACGAAGCCGGAATAGTTTGTCCGGGGTCCGGGGTCCGAAGTCTGACGCCCGCCCAAAGCTATCTCCGCCAGTTGATGCTTGTGCGAATTGCCGATGACCGAGCTCACGCCCGCGAGGGCGGCAATTTCTTCCGGAGCACGTTGCGCATAGCAGCCGGTTACGACGATCTGGGCCCCGGGGTTCTTGCGGCGAATGCGACGGATCGCGGCGCGTGCGTCCCGATCGGCCGCAGCGGTTACCGTGCAGGTGTTAAGCACGACAATTCCGGCGTCGCCCGGTTCGCGAGCGCGTTCCAGTCCTCGCTCGCGGAACTGGCGCTCGATGGCTGCGCCGTCCGCCTGAGTGGCGCGGCATCCGAAATTTTCCACGTAGAAGGTAGCCAAGCTCTTATTCTAACTTGCCCGGTGCGGGCGGACACTCCTGTACCCTGCTTTTGAATTGGTTTTGATTGAGAGCCTGAATTGATGGCTCGTTATTTAAGGATTTAAGGGGTTTGGAAAAAACCAGGACCCGCCGTCACAAGCAGAGTCAAAGGCGGCGGGCAAGAGTGTCCGCCCCACACATACGTGGGTCAGCGCGCGCGGCATGAGACGGTGCGCGGGAGACGGAACTTTGTTCCGTCAACGCACGGACCACGCCACCGGCAGACAAGATTCAACTGGGAATCGGGAAGGCGGGAGGAAGGAACGAGCCGCCGACTCTGGGAATCGTCTACAAGTTTTCGATCAAACTCAGGCCGACGCCGGTTGCCTCTTCTGCTGGAAACATTCCCGGCAGAATACCGGACGCCCTTGCGTTGGCTTGAACGGCACGGTGGTTTCCTTGCCGCACTCCGAACACGTGGTGCGGGTTTCCACCTTGGCGAAGCCGCCGTTTTGGCCGGACGGAGCCGCTCCTAACACTGATACTCGCCTGGTCTTGCAAGTCTTGCAGCGCTTGGGTTCGTTTTTGAACTGCTTGTCGTGGAAAAACAACTGTTCGCCCGCGGTGAAAATGAAATCCGAACCGCAGTCGATGCACTTCAACACCTTGTCCTGAAATTCCATTGAGAGATGCTCCCTTCAGCCCATTCCCCCGGTGCCCTCGCCAGACGAATTACGTGACGCGCGTGAGCGCCGGATTTTTTGCCCCCTCAAAAAGACCCCTGGAATATTGTTCCTGGACTCGGCCCGCCATGTCCTCTTACAACATGGATTGCTGCGTAACGACTGCTGCGTACTTCTACCGCGTTTAACCATCTCTACCGGCCATTCAGAGGCTGCAACCTGTTGCTACTTGGGAGAAGGAGCAGGTTCGTCTCTGCCATACGGGACAGTTGGAAAAGTAACGGGCCACCGCTTGGAGCGGCGGCCCGTGGAACCCTAGTCTTGCTCTTTGCGTGCTTTTTTCCTGCTGCGCTTGCGGGCCAACGCTTCTTTCACCCGCTTCTTCTCACCAGGTTTCAGGTAAAAGGAGTGACGCTTGACCTCCTTGATGATGTCTTCCTGCTGCACCTTGCGCTTGAAGCGACGCAATGCGTTCTCGAGGGACTCGCCCTCCTGAAGTCTGACTTCTGCCAACTGAACTACACCCCCAAACTCGTCCCGTTTGGACCGGATAGTTATTGCAAGGTTCCCACGGCAAGTCAAGTGAATATGTAAAGTTACGTATAACGCAATCGCCGCTTGCCCGTGACGGCGTGAGCGGGTTAAACCTAAAAAATCAGCTTCAGACCGAGTTGCACCTGACGGGGAGCGTCGGCGTCGGTGGCTCGCTGGAAGCTGGCTGGAGCGCGGTATTGAGCCGGGAAAATATTGATTCCAATGATTTTACCAGTCTGCACGAATTGAGCCGAATGTTTACGAAGCCATCCTGCGTCTGCCCCTCTCGTTGTCGCGGTTAAGCAGGTTGAAAGATTCCGCCAGGAATTCCAATTTGACACGATCCCCAGGCAGAAGATGGCGGCTCAGCCGGACATCGGCGGTCGCGCAATGGGGTCCGACAAGCGAATTACCCGAAAATCCGGGTAGTCGGTCGTTGCTGGTGTTGCCGTCCTGATTGGCATCGCCCGTCACAGTGGCGCTTATCGGTCTGCCGCTGCCTATGGTCACGACTCCTGAAGTTTTCCAATTATTGAAGAGCCTTCCCATCCGAAAATTCGTGGCGGTATTTATCAGCACGACAGTGGCGCCGACAATGCGTCCGCCCGTCGTGTCTGAGACCGTTCCGGATCACTCCGCTCGAGGAATCTTGCGCGAGAGCCCGCGGTGAACAGAAAACTCAACACCAGCGCAGGAAGAAACCAGAAACGGGGACAACAAAAGCTCGCCAGAGGACTCGCACCCGCAATTGGCGCGAAATAGTGGACGAGTCCAGAACTGAGAGGGAACTACACGGGTATACCACCGAAGGTGTCAGATGGTTTGTGATGGGCGAACATTGTTTTGGAAAGTGTCCCATCGTGGGCTGGAAGCCACTACTTCAAATGGACGTCTGTCACGCTGAGCGAGTTTGATCGTCCGCTTGCGGACGGTCAGGCGAGTCGAAGCATCTCTACTTTCGTTTTTGCCGCGGAAATATTGGCTGCTCCTGGTGCGTGGGGTTAACAGGTCGACCGCGGACGCGGATAAGACCATTGGGTTCCTTCGACGCAGCCACTGCGCCCAGAGTTTGTGACTTTTTTGAATTTATGACCAGTTTGTCGTCGTAACTATTTTGTTTGCAACTTCGATTTTCGACGACATCAAAAAAGTCACAAACTCTCAGGATGACAAGCCCTCACGACGACAGCTTGCTCTGCACCAGTTCCTCAACTTTCTGCAGGACCTCGTCTTCGGACATCTTCGTGGAATCGAGCAGGAGCGCATCAGCGGCGGGAACCAGTGGGGACGTCGCCCGGGTGCGGTCACGGCGATCACGTTCGCGGAGTTCCGCTGCGATGGCGTGTGCCGCGGCGCCTTGCACGTTTTGCTGCAGCATCCGCCTCTGCTCACGTACTACCGGGTCGGCGTCGAGAAAGATTTTGACGTCAGCTTTGGGGAAGACTTTGGTCCCGATGTCGCGGCCTTCCATCACCACGCCGCCGCCCGCGCCCAGTTCCTGCTGGCGGGCCACCATCCACTGGCGGACTCCCGGGTGAACCGAAACTCTTGAGGCCGCTTCGGTCACATCGGGTTCGCGCACCCGCTGGCTCACGTCTCGACCATCGAGCAGGACGCGGTTGCCTCCCAGGCTGGGTTCGATCTGAATGCGCGAGTTGTGCGCCAGCTTGACCAGCGCCGGCTCCTCGTCGAATGACACATCCCATTCGATGGCTTTCAACGCCAGAGCCCGGTACATCGCGCCGCTCTCCAGGTTCACATAGCCGAGTTTGCGGGCCAGCCGGGAGGCAATCGTGCTTTTTCCCGCGCCGGCCGGGCCGTCGATGGCGATGATGAGTTTGCGTGGAGAGGTTGTGGTCATCCCGGAAGGTATTGATTGTACACGCGGGACGCTGGCGCCCACATCACCAGACCCGGCATTTGATGTGCGGTCCCGGAGCCACTTCAGTGGCGGGCAGGCTGAGCGACGCCGCCCCTCCGCTCAGGATGGCACGCGCCTTGGGCGTGCAGGAGTCCGTGGCCGTGCTCGCGTTGGCATGGGCGCGCCGGGATCCTCGCGATTCACTACCGGCTTCGGTTGCGTGAGCTGGATCAGCGTGCGGTTGCCCACCCTGATGAAATCCAATTCACGGGCGGCCTGAAGGGCATTGATCGCTTCTCTGACCCGGGAGCGCGGCACAAAGTGCCCGAAAAATGATTCCACTTCCTGCTGGTCGGCGGCGATCACACAGTCCAGATACTTGGAGAGCAGCGCCGACAGCGCCTCCCCGACCGAAAGGCCGATGCCTTCGCGCACTGCATCCGGAGACCAGCGAAACAGCACGTCCCAGAACGCACCCTCCTCGGGTTTGTAGTCCACACGGGTGATGCGCAACTTCGCCCACAACTCGCCCAGGGCGTGATCGAGAGCCAGGAACGAGATGCTGCCGCCCAGGTCTTCGCGCATTTTCTGTTTGGAGATGGGTCCAGCCCGGCTGATCAGCTCAAAGGCGTCGCAGGCCAACTGCGAGTACTCAGAACGCGGCTTGGGTTTCGGTGTCTGCCGCGGATTGCGCTCGCCAACCAGCGCATAAAAATAGGGGAAGATCGAAGCTGCCACCAGAAATGCGTTGTTCTCCTCAAACTGGTTGGCTTCATAAGCATCATGGTTGCGCAGCAGGCGAACCATAATTTCAGTGGCCTCGCGAGCGCGCGGGTCGGCAAAAGCATGCTGCTGCGCGGGCAAATTCCTGTCCGAACCGGTCCAGGCGCCGATAAAGGTCGGGGCCAGCAGCGCCGGGCGCATGGGATACATCAGACAGAACCCGACTGACTCAATGAAGCGGTGGGCCTCGTCAAGAGTGCGCAGGGGCTTGCCATCGAGGCGCCACTTTTCACGTCGAAGCTGGTCGAGGTCGATCATAAATAAGCTTCTGGCTTCTCGCTCTCGCTCGCAGCCTTCACAAGTGGCGGTTTGCCAGAAGCCAGAAGCCAGAAGCTCAGATTCTCTTAAACGCCTTCTGAATATCCTTCAAAGAGTATCGCAGAACTACCGGCCTTCCGTGCGGACACGACATTGGGCAGTCGGTCTTGGCTAGCTCCGCCAGCAGCCATTCCATTTTGTTTTGCTCGAGCGGCATGTTGACCTTGATGGCGGCGTGGCAGGCGATGGAAGCGGCGATGCGAGCCCGAATTTTTTCCAGATTGAGCGCCTGCTCTTCGCGTGAAAACTGGTCGAGCAGTTCGTGCAGCATGTGTTCGACCGCGGGAGCTTCGATGCCGGCGGGCGCAATTTTTACCGCGACGCTGCGGGCGCCAAAGGGTTCGACTTCGAATCCGTTTTTGGCCAGTTCATCGGAGATTTCCGTGAGCACTGCCTGCTGCGCTGGAGTCAGCTCGATAACCAGCGGCAGCAGCAAACGCTGGCACTCCACTTTCCGGGCGGCTCTCTGCTTCAATATTTTCTCGAACAGCACGCGCTCGTGGGCCACATGCTGGTCGACAATCCAAAGGCCTTCGGGATTTACCGCCAGGATGAACGAATCGCGAATCTGTCCTAACGGTTTCAGCGAGGCCAGCGCCGGAGCGAGATCGCTGGGCCCTTCCGCTCCGTCTGGCATTTCATCGATCGGAGGAGCACAACTGTCGTCCGCGATGCTGGCAGGTTCGGGCGCCCGAACCAGGGACAAGGCCGCATTGCCATCCACCGAGAAGCCCTCGCCGAACTGAAATCGTTCGCTGATGGGCGGCGGGACGGGCGCTTGCAAACTGAACGATTGCGATGCTCGCGTAGAATAGGCCGGTCGCCAGGCTCCCGAGCCATCGGCGGCAGGAGCCGGGCCACCAGTAACGAGCGACGGGCTGGCGCTGGGGTGGGCGCTGATTTCGACCGCGAACTGGGGCACGGGGCGTGCTTTCATCAGCGCAGCGCGGATCGAGTCACGCACGAAATCGTGCATCACCGATTGCTGCCGGAAGCGGACTTCGGTTTTCGACGGGTGGACGTTCACATCGACCTCGCCGCTGGGCAGATCGAGGAACAACAGCACCACGGGGAAGACGGTGGGCGGCAGAATGTTGCGATAAGCCTCGGTGATGGCGTGCTGGATGAGGCGATCGCGGATCAGGCGTCCGTTGACGAAGACGTAGATCGAGTTGCGATTCAGTTTCTGGATTTCGGGTTTCGAGACAAAGCCGTGTACCCGGAACTCGCCGAACGATGGAGCGGCTTCATTGCCGTCACCTGTTTCTTCCGGCGGCTCAACTGTCTTTTCAACTTCTTTGCGGCGCCACGGCGGAGGTTGGGGCAGGCCAATGCGTTCCAGCGGCTGCAGCGCCGCGATGGGAATCAACTGGTCGAGAACTCCCTTTCCGAAAACCTGGTACACCCGCTCGCTGTAACCCGCGACCGGCGGCGCCACCAGCATGGCGTTGGTAGCAGAGTGCAGCTCGAAATGTTTGTCGGGATGAGCCAGTGCGTAGTGCGTGACCAGCGATGCGATGTGCGACAACTCTGTGGACTCGGCTTTCAGGAATTTCTTGCGTGCCGGGATATTGAAGAAAAGATCGCGGACGGCAATGCTGGTTCCGGCCGGCAACCCGGCTTCTTCCACCGTAAAGATCTTGCCACCATTGATTTCGACCACAATGCCTGAATCTTCATCCGGAGCGCGAGTTTCGAGGCGCAGCCGGGAGACGGAGGCGATCGAGGGCAGAGCTTCACCGCGAAATCCCAGAGTAGACACGCTGAGCAGGTCTTCCGCATCCCTGATCTTCGACGTGGCGTGGCGTTCGAAGGCGAGCAGGGCATCGTCGCGCACCATGCCGCAGCCGTTATCGGTGATCTGGATCAGCTTCTTTCCGCCAGCTTCCACCTGAATGCGTATGCGGGTGGAGCCGGCGTCCAGAGAATTTTCCAGAAGCTCCTTGGCTACCGAAGCCGGACGCTCCACCACCTCGCCGGCGGCAATCTTGTTGGCAACGTTTTCGGAGAGGACGTGGATTCTACCCATGACAGGACTAGGTTTTTGCTAAACCGATTTTAGTGTCGCAGATGCGGGGCTGAAGAAGCAAAGCACAAACGGGCGGGGAAATCCGATCGAATTTTGTTTATCCGACCGGAACGTAGAGACCTGGCTCCGCTACGTCTCTACGACCCTACGGTTCTGACTCGCCGTCTAAGGGCGGAACTCGATGGCGAACGAGGTCTGCACCGGCACGGGCTCGCCGTGAGTAAGGTAGGGACGGAATCGCCACCAACGGACTGCGTCCATGGCGGCGGAGGTCAAACTTCCGGAGCCACTGACCGGACGAAGGTTTACCACGGACCCGTCGGCCGCAACGATCGCTTCGAGTACCACCACACCCTGGATGTTTGCCCGGCGCGCGGCTTCGGGGTAGACCGGGTCGACCTTGTGTACCAGCAACCGTTCCATCACTTCCGAAGGAACTCGCGCGGACGGCGGCTTCGCGTGCGCGTCTCTTGGCTTCGTCTGGGCTTCCAGTTGCCGCCATCCGCTGTGCCATTGCCATGCCGACACGATGCTAATCACAACGATCAATGCCAGGGTCGGCCACATGAGCCGTCGAACCGCGGGACTAATTCGTGTTCGCGCTGCAGGTTCGGCGGGAAATGGCGCCAGGAATCCGGCCGCCGCCGCAGAAGGCGGTTTTGCCAGCGCGGAACTGATTGCCGGGGATTCGGGCGATAGCAGTTCGGGATGGGTAGTCCCAGCCCAGTGCCGGATCATGTAGCGCTGATCGCGGGAGAGTCCGAGAAATTCAAAGCCGCAACGCAACTGGTTGTGATGCCGGACGACTGCTTTGGTCTGAAGGGCATGGCCGATATTGGGCAGATGCAATTCGACGGCAACCCACTCTCCGGTCTGCAGTTCGGCCGCCAGGACCGCGGCCACACCGCCTTCGCCGATATCAAGTGAACGCCCCGGAATGCTGCTGGGCAGGCCAGATCGCAGGACGGTGACATCGACCGGAATGGCGACTGGATAGCGGGGAATACGGCGGCGGGCACTGGTCAGGCCTGCCACAGCCGGTGCCGATCCCGGGACGGGTTGTGCCGGCACCGATTTGCCGGGAAAGGACGATCCGGAAGAGGCTTGTCCGGATAACGACTGACCCGAGGATGATCCCGAGGCTGTGCCCATGATTCCCCGAAAAATGACTACCGAAGATGGCGATCCGAAAGATGACTACCCGAAAAAAGATGATTACGGGAATTTCGACTAACGCCAATAAAATCATTGGCCCGGAGCTATGCCCCGGGCCAGATCAATTCCTACCGTACGTACCTGACAGGAGTTAGAGCGCGCCGATCGGCTAAGGCCAGCGCTTGGCAGTGTCTTCCCACCCGGCTGCGCGGGCGGCCTGAGGAGCGGCGGTCGCCGGCTGCGGAATCCTGATGGGCTGCCCTTGCGCCGGAGCCGAGGTTAACGTCGGTTTGTCCGCGCTGGCTTCCTTGTCCTCGGAGAGCAAAGGGGCGGCAACCCGCAACGCCTCGACTTCTTTTTCCAGCCTTGAGAGCTCAAGCTCTTTCTGTCGTAGAACTTCGTAAACATTCTTCATGCGTAAGCACCCAGGATTTCGTCAGAAATAGGACCGATTAAGTCGAACTTTATCAGTTGTCTCGTTTTTGTCAAGGAGGAAGACACCTGGGTCGATCCGGCAGGCGAAAACCCTTAACCACAAAGGTCACAAAGTTCCACGAAGGAAACGCTGAGAGTAAAGCCTTCGTGCTACTTCGTGCCCTTCCTGGTTGCATGGTTTTGCGCGAGCCAAGGTATTCATCGGCTTCATCCGGAAAGGCTTCAGTCTGCCACCGGCCTGCCGCGCGCTTGGCCGGAGTTGCCTGGGAGGAAGCGTCATTCGGATTGCGGAAACGCGAAAGGCGGAAATGGTGGCCCGGCTCAACTCCCTCAACAGGACCTTTCGAGGAAATTTCCAGTTTCCTCTCTTCTCTAAGGGTTCTTCCAGACGCCAACCAATCTCCCGCCGTCGAATTCACGGTTCCCGACATAACATCACATCGGCAAATCCCAAGTTTGGAAGAGAATAAGGGGTGAAAACTATGGAAATCTGCAATGCCGCTAAGTCGCGACTTTCGGTGTCCATAGGGGCATTCGAGTGATCAACAACATAAACCCGCCAAGCGGTGATTTTACAAATCTTAGGCTTAACGTTTCACAGGCCTCGACGTCTAAGCCAGCAGAGCAACTCAGTAGAAGGAACAAAGTAAAGATGGATCGCAATTCAAAAACCGGAGCGAAAGATCATTTCAAAAACTATTTCATTATTGCGGGGAACTATCCGGCCCTGCGAATGCGTATCAGCATCTGAGGATTCGTGTCTGAGGAGTAGTGTCTAACGACTGGTGTCTAACGACTCGTGCGCCGGATCCCGCTTCTGGTGGGCACGATAACAGAGGGAAGGTACTCGGTGGAGGTTCAAGTCATGGAGACGGCGCGAAACGGCAGCAACGGTACGGGTAACAGAAATCTTCCCGGTAGCTCCGACCCGCATGTACAGGAAGTAGTGAGGGCGGCGCATGAGGAGTTGCGCCAGCTTATGCGGCAAAGGGCCGATGTGATGAAGCGAATCGGCACGGTGAAGCAGACTATTGTTGGACTGGCCAACCTGTTCGGCGACGCGGTGTTGAGCGAAGAATTGCTGGAACTGGTGGACCGCAAGAGTGGCGGTCGCCAACCCGGATTCACCAAGGCTTGTCGCATGGTGTTGATGGAATCGGACGCGCCGCTGGGAGCTCGCGAAGTGTGCGAGAAAATTCAGCAGCGTATCCCTCCGGTCTTGCTGCGGCACAAAGATCCGCTGGCTTCGGTCACGACGGTCCTGAACCGGCTGGTGGAATACGGCGAGGCTCGCACTGTGGTGCGGGAGAACGGCCGCAGGGCATGGGAGTGGGTCGCGGATCCAGCCGATAGCGGTTTCGCAGCCAGCCGCAGCGGGTTTCCGGCCTCAACCTTGTAGTTTCGTGTGGCGCGGGCGCCCTCGCCCGCGCGAGACCGCTGGCGACCTCGAGCCATGTCTCGGCAAAGTTAAGCAGGAGCAGACAGCTACCCGCAGCGGCTAGAAAGCCGCCGTTCTTTTCCGGAGAGTTTTGGCACGACTCCAAGTCGTGCCCTTCCCGGTGCATTCGGAAATACTGAAGTCGTAGGCTTCCCGAAGACCACCCAAAATTTTGTGTTTAGTTCGCCCGGCAAACAACTGCCGAGCTTTGTCCGGCCAGGGCGGGTCGGAAACCCGCCCCTGCACAGCCGGTTTATGCGGGGAGCAGCATTCCTTTTTCCAGATGACGAGTTACGTGCGCGTAGGACGCGGCGTGGGGGTCGTGCGTGACCATTACGATCGTCTTCTGAAAATCTTCGTTCAGACGCTTCAGGATTTCCAGTACTTCGGTAGCCGAATGGCTGTCGAGATCTCCCGTGGGTTCGTCCGCCAGTAATAGCGTTGGGTCACTGACGATGGCGCGGGCGATCGCCACACGCTGTTCCTGTCCGCCGGAGAGCTGTTTGGGCAAGTGGCCGATTCGTTCTTCCAATCCCACCAATTTCAGAGCCGTCATCACGTGATCGCGCCGCTGCTGTGCCGAGAGCTTGGTCAGCAGGAGCGGCAACTCGACGTTTTCGAACGCGGTGAGAACGGGGATCAGATTGAAGGTCTGAAAGACATAACCGATGTGCTCGTTGCGCCAGCGGGCGGATTGCGCATCGCTGAAGCGGAAGATGTTTTCGCCGAGCACCAGCAATTCGCCGGCGGTAGGCCGGTCGATGGCGGCAATCATATTCAGCAGCGTGGTCTTTCCCGAGCCTGAAGGCCCCATCAGAGCCATGAACTCGCCGCCGCCGATCTCGATGGAAACGTCGTCCAGGGCCTTGACCTCGAAAGCATCGCGCTTGAAAACCTTGCTGACGTTGCGCGCCTGAACCACCTTGGTTTGAATTGCGGTATGAGGAACGGTAGCAGCGTTCATGACTGTCCTTTGATCTTGATTTTTTCGCCGTCTTTTAAATCAGCGGGCCCGGATGTAATGACGTCTTCGCCGCCACTGAGGCCCTGCACCACGACCCCGCCGCTGCGCTGCGACAGAATCTTCACTTCACGCGCCATTGCCTTGCCGTCGAACGAAAGGAAAACAAATTTCTTGCCATCGCGCTCGCGAATCGCCGGCGTGGGCACAAACACACCCTGGGGCTGCGAACTGGTGTGCCTGGTCTCGTCCGCCAGGAACTTGACGGTGGCGTTCATGTCCGGCCGAAGATGAGCGTCCGGATTAAGAATCTGCACCTTCACCTGCACCGTGGCTTTGGCACGGTTTGCCTGAGGAGATATTTCGGCGATGACGCCATCCCAATGCAGGTCGGGGTAGGCGTCGACCGTGACCGCGCCTTTTTGCTTGGGGCCAAGTTTGGCGAAGTCATCCTGCGCGATGTCCAGTTCCACTTGCAGATCGTTCAGATCGGCGAGAGAGACGACCAGGCCCTGGGGACCGCCTTCAGCCGTACTGGCAAATCCTGAAGTCACGAGTTCACCCTTCTCGGCAGCGCGTTCGAGAATTGTTCCTGTCACTGGGGCCCGGATCAGGGTAGCGTCGAGCAAAGACTTGGAATAAGCCGCCTGGCCCTCAGCCTGTTGAAGGGCTCCGCGGGCACGCGCAATTTCTTCCTGCCGCGGACCAATCCTGGCTAACTGGAAACCTTTGTCCAGCGAATTGACCCGCTGCTGGTCGGACTCGAATTTGGCGGTGGCATCATCGAGAGCCTGCTTCGAGAGCACGCCTTGAGTGACCAGGCCGCGAGTGCGATCCAACGTGATCCTGTCGTTGGTCAGAGTGGCGCGGGCTTCGTCAAGATTGTGCTGGGCTTGCTGGATTTCCTCGGGACGGGAGCCGTTTTGCAGTTCCTGAAGATAGGCTCGCGCATTCTGCGCGGCGCCGCTCGCCTGTTCGTATTGGGCGCGGAATTCGTCGTCTTCGAGGCGAACCAGAATCTGACCTTCTTTGACCTTGTCACCTTTTTCCACGCCGATCCACTTCACCCGGCCGGTGACCTTGGAATTCAGATTGATCTTGTGATGGGCCACAATGTAGCCGCTGGCTGAGAGCACCACGCCCCCGGCATCACCGCCGCCGTTGTTCTGCGCGGAGGCGCGAACCACCTGCACTTCCGGAGCGTCGTGCGAAAACAGGCGATAGGTCATCGCCACCAGGCCGAGCAACACCAGCAGCCCGATACCAATGAGGATGTAGCGGCGCGCCCAGACGGGAGGTTCCCCATCACCGCCGGTGCGGGCATTGCGATCGATGCGCAGGCTTTGCAGGTCTTCGTGTTTGGCGTCAATAGGCATATTTGTGTAGCGCCGGGCTTAATGTAGCGCCGGCGTCCCGCCGGCTGTCCGGCGGGCGTCTCGCCCGCCGCTCTCGAGAGCGTGACTACCTAGTCCCGCAGAGCGGTCAGTATATCCCGCCGCGATGCATGCCAGGCGGGCGCGAATCCGCCCACCACTCCCATAATGAGAGCGAATACCACGGCACTGATCACCACGGCCGGAGTCATTTGCAGGCTGAATACGACTTCGCTGAATGTCACCTGATTCTGGGTTCCGGTCGTCATGCCGTTGAACGGCAGCATCAGCAGGATTCCGAGCGTCGCTCCCAGCAGCGACAGGAGCAGAGACTCCAGCATGAATGAAGTCAAAATGCTGGGACGAGAGAATCCGATGACACGCAACGTTGCGATCTCGCGCCCGCGATACGCTACGGCGGCATACATGGTATTGGCAGCCGCGAAACAGGAGCCCACCGCCATGATGAAAGCCACGATCCAGCCAACGAACTTGATCGGCGCTCCAGACTTGGTTTGCGAAGCATAGTAGTCAGGTTCCAGCAGGCCGTTGAGTTCCAGTCGCTGATCGTCATTGGCGCGGTTTTTCAGCGCCAGGGCCGATGCTGGATCGGTCGCCCGCACCAGAACCGAGGAGTACACGGAGCGTTCGAAGTCAGTGACCAACTGATTAACGTCGCCCCAGATTTCGGAATCGTGCGCCGTGCCGCTGGCGTCAAAAATTCCGACGATGGGCCAGTCGCCCTTTCCGATGTGAACCACGTCGCCGATGTTTGCATGCTCGAATCGTTTGTTGATCGAACTGCTAACCACTACCTCGCGCTGGCCGGGCGTAAACCAGCGTCCGCTGTTGATGTGGATCTGCGGCCGCATCTCGATTCCAAGCGGCGACAGAAATCGCGTGGTGACGTTGGTTTCCCCAGTCCCGCCTTTGCGGGGCAGCACTACCACCAGGATGTCTTCACCGGAAACAAGAGGCTCGCCTTTGGCATTCCTGGCGACTCCCGGCAAATCTTTCAACACCTGCACTGCATCGCGCGAGACTCCACCCGCCGCCAGCTCCGAGTCTGAGCCTTTACGCAGCATGAGCACATTCAGAGGATCGCCGGTAGTGGCGAAGGCGCGGCCAAGGCCCGCAAGCAGCGCCATGATGAAGACCGCGGTCGCTACCGTTAATGCGATTCCGAGCGCGGTCATGACGGTGAGGCTCTTACGCAGCCGCAGGTTGCGAACGTTATAGCTCAGGGGGATTGCCATTTATTTTGATCCTGTCTTGATCCTTAAGCCCTTCAGCGACATCGCTTGCTTCTTTGACCGGCACATCGGGCAGGAAGCTGGAAGCCTTCACCCGATGTGACGCAACCCGTCCACAATGTTGACCTTGGCCGCGTGATAGGACGGTATGAAAGAACTGGCGAATCCGACCACCGCGGCGATCAGCAGCGCCGCCGCAATCGTCAACGGCGTGACCTTCATCCCGGTAAACATTCCGCCCTGGCTGGCCATCCCGGTTACCACGAGGTAGCAGAGCATGGAGCCGATAAACCCTCCGATCACAGCTAGTGAAACGGCTTCGCCGACAAACAATCCAAGAATGCTGTTGCGGGTGAAGCCCAGGGTCTTCAATACTGCAACCTCACGAGTGCGTTCGCGAATCGACATCGCCATGGTATTGGCCGACACCAGAAGGATGGTGAATACCACTGCCAGGCAGATGCTCATGATGAACGCCTTGATGTTGCCCAGCATGCCGATAAAGCCCAACTGGAATGCGTGTTCGGTCTCGGTCTTGGTGGGACGATCGGCATTGCGAAACTCCTCATCGATAGCTTTTCCCACTCGGGCAACCGACCCGGGCGAATCGGCGAGAACCGCGAAGAAACCTTCGTTTCCCTTAAGTTTGGGAAAGCCCTCGTCGATGTAGTCCTTGTTGAAGTAGACGGATTGAGTCGGGTCCGGCGGCGTAAAGATTCCACGAATGGTCAATTCCAGGTTTAGTGGAAAAATCTTGCCGGTGATGTTCAGGCGGTCGCCGATTTTCCAGCCAAATTTCTTAGCCAGGCCTACGTCCACAATTGCGCCGGCGCGATCATGCTGCCATGCGGCCAGCTGGTCGGCGGGAATCTGGAATTCCGGGTACACCTTCATGATCTCCTGGGGATCGGTGCCGAACTGGGCGAAGAAATTCTCCGGCTTGTCGTCCTTGTACTGCCCGCCAAACCACTGCTGATTGACCACTTCCTTTACTCCCGGGATGGCCTGGATCTTCTGCCGGTAGTAACTGGGCAGGTTGAAGACCAGTGACACCTTGTGACGAACGATCAGGCGTTGCGCCGATTGTTCGCTCGGCTTGCTGTCATAAAAACTGCGCCAGATGGTGATCAGGAAAGTGAGCAGAAGCAGCGATCCGCCGATGCTGAGTACGGTCAAAATACTGCGGCGCTTATTGCGGAAAGCGTTCTTGGTGACAAAGCGGGTCAGGGTCATCGATAACTCCAGGAGGGACAACTTGGGGTACGGCGACGTATTTGTCCCCAAGTTCCCACAAAGATAGACGAAAAACTCTTGGTCAGGCAACCACTTACGATCTTTAAAAAATCGGATTGCGCTGAACTCTCTGTGCTGAATAGCTGGACTCTCTTGATAAATAACGGTTTACGCAGTTGAAAAGTTACGGTCCCGATACAGATATATTCCAGTCGCAGTCGTTGAACGCCTATCTCTTCAGCGTCTCCTTCTTCTTTCGCGCTTCGATCTCACGGAAGCGCTCAACTTCAGTGCCTGGGCCGAAATCTTCCGGTTCGTACAACTGGCGGACTTCAATTTCGGCTTGCGCGTTCTCCCCCATGGGGTTAGGGAAGCGCTTGGTCCACTGCAGCGCCTCATCCCTCGACCTCACCTGGATGATGGTGTAACCGGCGATCAGTTCCTTTGCCTCGGTAAATGGACCGTCGGTCACGACACGCATTTTTCCCGAGTATCTGATGCGCCATCCTTTCGAGGATGGTTGCAGACCGGATGCATCCAGCAGCACTCCAGCTCTTGCCAGTTCCTCATGATAGGTTGCCATTGCGGCAAAGAGCCCGTCCTCCGGAACTTTGCCTGCCTCCGTATCCCTCGTTGCTTTGACTGCAATCATGAATCGCACGGTCGTCCTCCCTCCTGTCTACATATCGAACCTGTCTATATGTCGAACGGCAAACCGTAAGATCGACAGGCCAGGTTATTATTTTTTTTGTCAGTGATTGGCCCAAGGGCCGGGAGTATGTCCAGCCAGGGAAACCATGCCGATGTCATGGCAGCTTCTCCCCCTCGCCTGGCGGCGACTTCCCGGTTGCCTCTGCTTGCCTAATCCACTAGCATGGCGCACGGAACTCACCGGGAACACCCGGCGAATGGAGAAGCATGGGAGAAAACGCAGCGCACCTCACCCACAAAGCTCTCACCGGGATCGATATCGCAATCATTGCTGTTTACTTCGTGGTTATCTTCGCTATCGGCTTTTACTTTGCCCGCAAGGAGCGCACCTCCACCGACTATTTTCTTGCCAGCCGTAATGTTGGGTGGTTTGCCATTGGCGCGTCGCTGTTTGTTTCGAACATTTCGACCGAGCACTTTATTGGACTGGCTGGCTCCGGTGCCAGTTCTGGATTGGCTGTCGGTTCCTTCGAATGGCTTGCCTGCCTGATTCTGCTCCTGCTGGGATGGGTCTTCGTTCCGTTCTACCTGCGATCCAATGTGTTTACCATGCCGGAGTTTCTGGAACGGCGCTTCAGCCGGTCATGCGCGGTGTATCTGGCCGGCATTTCCATTCTGGCCTATGTGTTTACCAAGATTTCCGTCCATCTTTATGCCGCCGCAATCGTTCTTGAAAGGGTAGTGGGCTGGAGTCCGCTGACGGCGGCGGTGATTCTGGTGATCGCGACCGGCATTTACACCATCGCGGGAGGCCTCGCGGCCGTCATCTATACTGATCTGGTTCAGACCCTGATCCTGATTTTCGGCGCCGTCATCCTGACCGTGATCGGCATGCACGAGGTGGGCGGATTTGCAGGTCTGCGTGCCGCTCTTCCTGCGAGTTACTTCCACATGGTGAAGCCGATGAGCGATCCCGACTTTCCCTGGACGGGGATTTTCTTCGGGGCGCCGATTCTCGGCATATGGTACTGGTGCACCGACCAGGTGATCGTGCAGCGCGTCCTCTCCGCCAAGGATGAAGGACACGCCAAGGCCGCAACCATCTTTGCCGGTTTTCTGAAAGTCCTTCCCGTATTCATGCTGGTCTTGCCCGGCCTGATCGCGGTTGCGCTGTACCGCGATCTGTTCAAGTTCGGGCCGAACGGCCAGGTGCTGAACGGTGACATTGCTTATCCGACGCTCATCATCAACCTGCTGCCGACCGGTTTGGTTGGGGTGATGATCGCGGCGCTGCTGGCGGCTCTGATGGGCGCCATGAGCTCGGTGTTCAACTCGGCATCGACTCTGGTCACGCTCGACTTCTATAAGAAGATCAAGCCGGACGCGACGGAAGGCCAACTGGTGGGTTTCGGGCGGGTAATGACTGGCGTCATGGTTGTGCTGGGCCTGGCCTGGGTTCCATTCATCCATCTGATCAGCAGCCAGCTCTATATCTATCTGCAAAGCGTGCAGGGATATATCAGTCCGCCGATTGCAGCCTGCTTCATCCTGGGAATTCTGTGGCCGCGGTTGAACTCTCAGGGAGCTATCTCTTCACTGCTGACCGGGTTCGTGATGGGCGCGGCACGCTTTATTCTTGAGTTGATGGATCGGGCGGCCGGTGGTCATGCCTTCGATAACGGATTTCTGCGCGGACTTGTGGACATGAATTTCCTGCACTATTCGATTCTCATGTTCGTCATCTGCTGCCTGGTCCTGATCGGAGTCAGCCTGATGACGCCGGCTCCGGAGCGCAAGAAACTCGCAGGACTGACATTCGCCACCGTCGACGACAAGATGGAAGTAACTCCGGTGCGGGCCCTCGACCACAAACCCGCGGCGGAGACTGCGTTCGAGCACCGGCTCAACATCGTGTTCAGCCTGGCGCTTATCGCCACCGTACTCGGCCTCTGGGTTCATTTCCGGTAGAACGCTTTGGCCGTCGCTTGCCGGGTTACGTAATCGAGATACAGGAATGGCCCGCATCCGCAGCCTGCGACCCAACGTCTCGCGCGAAGAAGCGACCGACTATTTTTCCTCAGGCCTCGCAGATATTTTGCGGACGACCGCTTCCGGCCCCCTGAAATCGGTTGCCGACTTCTACATTCCTTTCCAGCTATTTCAAATCGAGATGGTCAACGGCGGCAAACGCGATCGGCGCATTTTCGGACTGGACGCGGTGAACGGGTCGCTCGATCTTTATTCCTTCGACCAGCTCCCGGGCGAGCGAGAGGTCGTTTATATGGAAACTCCCAACCACACAGAGCCCCTGTTGGACGAAGCCGAGGCCAGGAAAATTGTTGTCACCAAAGTGCAGCGCCTGCTTTTCAGCACCGGCTTCTTCCGAGTCCGCGATTTGCAGATTTCCGCCGAACCGGTTGCCGGCGAAATTTATATCCCCTACTGGGTGGGATTTCGCGGCCGCGGCGTCCGGGCGCGCTTCGTAGTGATGGATGCGGTGCGGCGAAAGATGGAAGGCGCCAAAGTGCGGCATTTGCTGCAGGCCTGGCTGACGTCCATCCGCTAACCGAACCATGTGGGACCGGGTCTCCGACCCGGGCGTGCGGTGCGAAGCGCCGCGGTAGTGTAGGCGACATAGTAAAAACTGCGCCCCTTCGGGTCGCACGACCGGGTCGAAGATCCGGTCCCACACAACCCGGCAAACCATCCCAAAACAAACAGAAAAACCCGGAAGTCCGAGCTTTTTCCGGGTACCTTCGTAACTCCCCTCTCCGAATCAGGCGGGATATCCTGAATCGTCCGTTTCCCCAGCGGACGGCGCCTGGCGTGATTCCACCAGACTGCCTGGCTGCGTTTTCCGGACGAGATTCAGGGATTCAACGGGGCTAAGCGAGCAATGGCCAACAAGATTGGGCGTTTCGAGATTCTCAGCGAGATCGTGCATTCGGAGTTCAGCGCAGTTTACAAAGCTGCCGACCCGGATAGCGGACAGACGATCGCGCTGAAGACCATCCAGTTGCAAATGCTTGGAGACCAGGCGCCGATGCTGGTCGATCAGATTGTGCAGGAAGCTGAAAGCACCAAGCCGCTCAACAGCCACAACATCGCACTGCTCTATGGTCTGGAAGAAATTGAAGGCCAGTTCTGCGCCGCCATGGAGTACGTGCAGGGCAACAGCATCGGCACCATGCTGGCCCGCAATGAAGGATTTTCCATCTGGGACCTGCAGGACATTGCGCGCCAGACCTGTCAGGGGCTGGACCACGCGCACTCGCACCGGGTTGTGCACTACAGCCTGGAGCCGGCAAAGATCATGGTGACATGGGACGGGACAGTGAAAGTCCTGAGCTTTGGAGCCTCCAGCATGGGCGCGTTTACCTGCCAGGCGGCCGGTAAGGCGCCAGAAGTTCTGCACTACGTTTCTCCGGAACAGTTGCGGGGAGATCCGGTTGACAGCCGCTCCAATATGTTCAGCCTGGGCGCAATTCTGTACGAGATGGTTACCGAAACTAAGGCCTTCGCGGGAGACGATGCGGAGCAGGTGCGGCAAGCCATTCATGAATTCACCCCGCCGGCGCCGGCGGAGATCAATTCCAAGATTCATCCCGCATTGAGCGAAGTCATCATGAAGGCGCTGGCGAAGTCACCGGAAGAGCGCTATCAGAGCGGACAGGACCTGGTTAACGATCTGGAGCGCTGCAAGGAAAGCGCGCCCAGGAAAGAAGCCAGGAAATCCGCTGCGCCGGCCAAGGGATTGAATGTACCCCAGGCGGCAAAACCCGCGGCTTCCGCTGTCGCTGCACCGGCTGCACATGACCCGGCAAGTCAGCCAACCCAGGCCAGGGCCGCAGCGGCGGCTGCGGGATGGGAAAGCGCCAGCCACTCAACCCAAGACTCACCGAAGCCCCCGAAAGAGATGCAGACGTCACCGAAAGACGTCGCTCAGAGCTCATTGCGGGAGCGAGCCAGCGCGCTGGCCGAAGCCGAAGAAGCCCAGGTGAAAAGTCCAGCTCACGGCGTCGATCCGGCAATGGCGGAAGCGGCAGCTAAAGAAGCAGGACACGGCCCCAGCTTTTCTGAAATCAGCGAGCTGCCTCCGCTGAAAGAAATCTACACACCACCCCCGCCGCCTCCGGCATCGATGCCTGAAACCGAACAAGTACAACAAGAGTGGAACAGTAAGGCTCAGCCGGACAAGCCAAAGGTGCAGCCACGCGAAGTGGCCCGCAAGGCGGTTTCGGAAATCAAGAAGACTCCGCCCAGGCTTTTCGCGTATTCGATCGCAGGTGCACTGGGCGTGATCGTGCTGATTGTCAGCATGATCGCATGGCGCAACCATTCGGAAAATTCCGAGGACGAGGGCTCGACAGAGCAACCGGCAGCGACCGCCGCATCTCACGCAGTTACGAAGCCGGCGTGGAACACCGCTCAGCCTCCCATTGCAAATCCAGCGCCGCCCGCGGTGCCGGAGCATATTGCCGCGGGCCGCGAACCGAACGTGGTCTCGGTCGTGCCTAAATACAATCGCAAGAAGGTCAAGGCGGCTCCGGTTTCAGCGCCGACCGCGATTCCCGGTCAGTTGACCATTAATTCGACTCCTGAAGGGGCTGAAGTTCATATCGATGGTCGCACTGATCCCAGCTGGGTGACTCCGTTCAATCTGCCCGGGCTTGCACCCGGACAGCATAGCGTCACCATCACGCGCTCTGGATATTCAACGGAGAGCCGCAACATTGATGTGGCTTCCGGCAGTAAATCTTTTCTCGTGGTCCAACTGGCACAGGTCACTGCCATGGTGGCTGCAACCAGCGAGCCGGCCGGCGCGCAACTTTTCATCGATGGCAAGGACACCGGGCGGCTTACTCCGGTCCAGATTCCTGTAGATAAGCCGGGGCCGCATACCTTCCTGGTCAGGAAGCAGGGCTATCTGGAGGAAACCTCCACCGCGAATCTGCAAGCCGGACAGATTTTCCACTTCGCGCCCAGTCTCAAAGCATTGGGCTCGACCGATGACATCAAGGTCGGCGGCAAATTCAAGAAGTTGTTCGGCGGCGGCGATACGGCTGGCATGGGATCTCTCAGCATCAAGACTCAGCCCAAAGGTGCGCAGGTCGCAATCAACAATCGCATCATGGATAAATTCTCTCCTGTCGATCTCTATCTCAGTCCCGGCACTTACGTGGTCGACGTCACCATATCGGGATACAAGCGCATTCATCGCGTAGTAGAAGTGCAGAAGGGTGGCAAGATTGCGATGGATGAAGTTCTCGAGCGGGAGTGATTTTCGGATGTAGGCGCGAGCGTCCCGCTCGTGCGTCCTTGAGCGTTGGCTGGTAATTCGAATAAATGTGGTAGTGGGCTGGTTTGGTCGCCCACTACCGATAAATATTTGCCACTGCCCGCCCGAGCGTGGACGCTCGCGCCTACACTGACCGCGCGGCTTCTAGTATCCCCAGCCGCGTCCGCGGCCTCCGCCGAAGTTTGATTCATAGCCGGAACGGTAGCCCTCGGTGTACGACGCCCGATACTGATTCTTGTCCCCCATATAACTGTGATAGCCATTGTCGGTGTGGTTGGAGCCCCGGGGATTCGGGTTGAAGGGCTTGCCTTGCGCGATGTCCTTACGCGCCTGGTTCGCTCCTTCTGCACGGCCCTGGTTGAAGCCGATGCTGCCGGCATTGCCGTACCCGCCGCGGCCGTAGACTGTGCCAGGATAGCCATTGCTCCCGCCTGGGTAGCCATATCCTCCGCTCGGGTAGCCACGAGGATAACGGTTGTAAACCTGGCCGCCGTAGTAGCCGTCGTTGCGATGCTCACGCTCCCAGCGCTCGTGCTCTCGAATTCGTTCGCGCTCGCTTTCTCGCCAGCGATCGTTATTCCGGTCGCGATTCCACCCGCGGTTGCGATCCCAGTCATGGTGACGGTCGTCGTGCCTGTCTTTATAGTGATCATTCCTGTAGTGATCGTCGCGGTGACGATCGTCATCATGGTCTCGGGCCAATGCCAGACCGCTGAACGCCAGCGTCATCGCCACAGTCAATGCTGCCAGCCGCATGCTTCGCATAGTTCCTCCCACCCGGCGCCATCGACTGAAGAACTCTGTTGCGATCACGCCCGCTCCCCAGTCTGTAGTGGTCCGGTACTAAGTCCTCGGATGCCCCACTTGCCGGAATTGTTTTCTTTTTTGGTATATATTTTTGAACCTTAAGTGAACCTTAAATCTAAGCCATGCAATCACTTGTGGGTGATAGACTGAGCTGAGTTCAAGCTTAAAACGAGGCGGTTTTTTCAATGGCAATTGATCGTGTGGGAGTGATCGGAGCGGGTACCATGGGCAACGGAATCGCCCACGTGTTCGCACGCAGCGGCTATGCCGTGACCCTGTGCGATGTGGAAATGCGCTTTCTCGATCGCGCGCTCGAAACCATTGCCAGGAATCTCGACCGCGAAGTTGCCAAAGGCAAAACCTCCGCCGCGGACAAAGCAGCCGCCCTGAAGCGGATCACGCCGGCGCTTCAACGTGCCCAGCTTTCGGATTGCGATTTTGTGATTGAAGCTGCCACTGAAAAGTTCGAAATCAAAGCTGAAATCTTTCGTGACCTGGATCGCATCTGCGGAGCTGACGTGCCGCTGGCGACGAATACTTCCTCAATTTCGATTACCCGGCTGGCGGCGGTGACGAAGCGGCCCGCAAAAGTTATCGGAATGCATTTTTTCAATCCGGTGCCGGTGATGAAACTGGTGGAGGTCATTCGCGGCCTGGCCACGGCGCAGGAAACATTCGAGACGGTGCGCGATCTCGCGCTGAAGCTCGACAAAACTCCCGTCGAAGTCAACGACGCGCCCGGATTTGTTTCCAACCGCGTGCTGATGCCGCTGCTGAACGAAGCCATGTTCGCGGTGATGGAAGGAGTTGCCACGCCGGAAGCGGTCGACGAAGTCTTCAAGCTGGGCATGGCGCACCCCATGGGCCCACTCACGCTGGCGGATTTTATCGGGCTCGATGTCTGCCTCGATATCATGCGAGTGTTGCAAGACGGCCTCGGCGATCCCAAATATCGGCCATGCCCGCTGCTCATCAAGATGGTGGATGCAGGCTGGCTGGGAAAAAAGAGCGGCAGGGGTTTCTACAAGTACTAGCAAGCGGCGGTGTGGTCGCGGGCGCCCCCGCCCGCGTCCGTTGAAGCTCGAATCACGCGGGCGAGGTCGCCCGCGACCACACAAACCTAACATCGTCGGCAATACTGAGAATGGCAGACCAGAGAGATCGCGGCATCTACATCCTCGGAACCCTTCTCGGAGTGTGTGCGGGATTTCTCGACGTAAAGTTTGGCGACCTTCTTCTCACCGCGCTGTTTGTGCTGGCGTCGACAATGCTTCTGGGAGCGCTCCGTCCCGAGCGGCCCTGGCGTTGGACGCTGCTGGTTGCAGTCTTCGTGCCGCTGGTGCAGGGCATCGCATACGTGCTCCTGACCGAAAAACCCTACCGCGCGCAAATCTACGAATCGTTTCTTGGATTTCTTACAGGAATCGCAGGCGCATATGGCGGATCGATTGGTCGCTGGGGGTTGGGGGAACTGTGGAAGTGAAGAGTGCATCTCTTGGCATTCAGCATTCAGCATTCCGCATTCGGCATTCCCGAACCCAACGCCCCTGTCATCCTGAGCGAAGCTTGTGCGTCGCGCCCGGCGCGAAGAACAACAAGTCGAGGATCCCTGGGTTCGGATCGTATTCATCCGGATTAGGTTTCTCATTCCCCGGAGCCGCCGAGGTCAACGACGCGAAACGCACGCGCCGGTTAAACTGCAAGGGGTCCTTCGACTCCGCCAGTCGATTCACAAAGTGAATCGCCCGGCTCCGCTCAGGATGACAGGTTCTTTTGTGTGCACGTCTGTGTGCACGTCCTTTTGTGCGATAGAGCTGCAGTCTCGCACCCGAAGTCCGAGATCCGACCCTGAAGTCCGACGCCCGAAGTCCAACGCCTGACGCCGGATCTCCGCTCATCCCAATAGTTACTCGCGTTTCCACAGCCGCAACGAGTATTCTTCGAGCATGGGAGTTTCAGTCTCGGTGCTGGCCAGCGGCAGCCGGGGAAACAGCACAATTGTTGCAAGCTCGCGCGCGAAGATTCTCGTGGACGCGGGAATTTCCTGCCGCGAGACGGTCAGGCGCATGCGCGCCGCGGGCGACGATCCGCGAACTCTTTCCGCGATTCTGATTACCCACGAGCACTCCGATCACGTTTGCGGCCTCGCCGTGCTGGCGAGGAAGTTCCAGGTTCCCGTGTTCATGACCGGAGCGACGCATCAGGCCTGGGCACGCTCCCAGCGTGACGATGCGGGGGGACTTCCGAGACTCGCGCGTCTCGAGACGTTTTCCGCGGGCCGCCGCTTCCAGGTCGGCGATATCGAAGTTACTCCGTTCACCATCCCCCACGATGCTGCCGATCCCGTGGGACTGACCTTTCGCGCGGAAGGGATCAAGGTGGGCATTGCCACCGATCTGGGGTACACGCCCCCTAACGTTTGCCATGAGTTACGCGGCTGTGACGTGCTGGTGATTGAATCTAATCACGATCTGGAGATGCTGCGAGTTGGGCCTTATCCCTGGTCGGTGAAACAACGCGTCGGAAGTCCGACGGGGCACCTGTCGAACGATAAGCTCGCGAAATTCTTATGCACCGAATATGATGGGAGCGCATCATACATAGTGTTGGCGCATCTTTCCGAGCTGAACAACCATCCCGAACTCGCCCGTGGAACCGCGGAAAAGGCCCTGGGACTTCGCCAGACATTGCTGCATAACCGGGTGATGATGGCCCGACAGTCGGAGCCGATGCAAGCGATTCAACTTTAGTCTTCGGTATGAGCGGATGCGTCGATCCCATCGTGGGCAAGATTCTGGCCGGCTGGCGGTATGATATTTCCGGCATCGCGCCGGAGATGCGCGCCGACTACGAAGAACATTTTGACGCTTGCGAGCATTGCCGGTCCCGGCAACGCCTGCACCGCACCATCGATATTTCTCTGATTGCCCTCGCATCACTTTCCGCCGCAGCCTTCCTGCTGGCATTTGGAGTGATTCGTCACCTGGGCCCGCGGCACGCCTTCTGGCTGGAGCTGGCGGCGTTATCAGGTTTCGCGCTCTCGGCATTGATCTGGGTGGCGGTCGCGGTTGCGACGCCTGCGCCAATGACTATGGTGGATGCTGCCAAGGTAGGCGCGCGCCGCGTCCATGATCGGCTTCCGGCCGAAATTCGCGAGCGCCTTCCCGAAGAGTTCCGCCTGAAAATTACCGGCTCGTAAATCTGGGCGCGAAATGCAAGCGCGAGCGTCCCGCTCGTGCTGGAGTGGCAGTGCGATATGGGGCAGACGAGCCAGAAAACTGGACGCACGAGCGGGACGCTCGCGCGCCCACATCTGCGAAGCCGATTCGCCACGGCTGCCAGCTAAATGCGTTTTTTTGCTGCTGCCGCCCAGGAATCGCAGTCGAACGGGTTGCTACAATCCTCTAGTGTCAATTCCCTTTGAAGTTGAAGCCATCAGCGGCTCCGCCCGCCTGGGCCGCCTGACCACGCCGCACGGCGTAGTTGAAACCCCGGTATTCATGCCGGTAGGAACGGTGGCGTCGGTAAAAGGCGTTTCGCAGGACATTCTGGAAGAACTTGGGGTACAGATTGTCCTCGGAAATACCTACCATCTTTATTTGCGGCCGGGGGTGGAGCAAGTCAGGCAAATGGGCGGGCTACATCGGTTTATGGCGTGGCCGCGCGCCATTCTTACCGACTCGGGTGGCTTCCAGGTCTTCAGCTTGAACGAATTGCGCCAGGTTTCGGAAGAGGGAGTCAAATTCCGCTCTCATCTGGATGGGTCGTCCCATTTCTTTACTCCAGAAAGCGCCATGCAAGCCCAAATAGGCCTGGGAGCAGACATCATCATGGCGTTCGACGAGTGTACTGAGCATCCGGCTGGCCGCGATCGGGTAAGGCAGTCAATGGAGCTCACGCTGCGCTGGGCGGAGCGCAGCAAGAAATATTTCGAAGGGCACAAGAACGAGATTCCGTGGACTACAGACCACGCAGGGGCAGGTGTCCTCCCCTGCCCGGGCGAGCGCAAGCTCGCCGGCACTCTTCAGCATGAGAACGCTGAGCATGAGAGCGGTCAAGCTGCCGAGCCGCGCCCGGCTGGGCAGGGGAGGACACCTGCCCCTGCGTGGTCCGGGGCGACTCAGGCTCTGTTCGGTATTGTGCAGGGCGGCATGGATGCGGCGCTCAGAAAGGAATCGGCCGAGCGCACCATCGAAATCGGGTTTCCTGGCTATGCGATCGGCGGGCTGAGTGTGGGCGAACCCCGCGCCGTGACTCGTGAAGTTGTCGAAGCCACTTTGCAGCATCTTCCGGCCGACAAGCCGCGTTATCTGATGGGTGTGGGCACGCCGGAGGAGATCGTAGAGTATGCGGGCCTGGGCGTTGACATGATGGACTGCGTGCTGCCCACGCGGGCGGCGCGGCACGGGCTGCTGTTTACGTCAGAAGGCAGAGTGTCCATCAAGCAGGCGCGCTACGCCGGAGATCAAGCCCCGCTGGACGCCAATTGCCGCTGCCGGGTCTGCCAGCGGTACTCGCGAGCTTATTTGCGCCACCTTTATGCTGCCAATGAGGTTTTGGCCCAGGTCTTGAATACCGTCCACAATCTCAGCTTCTACCTTGACACTATGCGGGCGGTGCGTCATTCTATTGCGCTTGGGAACAAGTCCCAGCTTTTACCAGGGGAACAGTCTCGAGCGAAATCATAGCCTGATGTCCCCGGTTCATGCCTGAAGCCGAAGCATCTCCGGCCTGGAAGCGAGAAATCCTGCGGTAAATTGCACAGGGCCAGGAAACGCCAAGGGGCGTAGTCCGGATTATTTTTGGATGGATCTGGTTTTATGAGCGCAGCTTTTATGAGCATGCCGCATTTGCTGGCTTTGCAAACCATCGGCGCCGGGGGCTGGCTGGGCTTTGCCCCGCTTATCTTCATCTTCGCCATCTTCTACTTTCTCCTGATCATGCCGCAGCAGCGGCGCCAGAAGAAGTGGCAGCAGATGCTGAATGATCTGAAGAACGGGGACAAAGTGGTTACCAGCGGAGGGATTCGCGGAACCATCATCGCGCTGCGCGACGACTACATCCAGCTGCGTGTCCCGCCTGACAATTTGCGCATCGAAGTTACGCGGGCGTCGGTAGCGTCGGTCAGCACGCCGGACGACAAGAACAGCAAAGCGGCATGAAAGCTTGAAAGTTACAGATAGCGTCGCGGTTTTGGGCGGCTGTCGCCGGGCGTCTGCTCGATCGCTGAGGGCGGGACGCCCTCGGGACAGCCGGCGGGACGCCGGCGCTACTCACACCAGGAACGGAAGTTGATTCTCCAGGCCATGAACAAGACTTTAAGTTGGAAGCTCGGACTTGTCGTAGCAACATTGCTGGTGTTCCTGTTTGGCATCTTCGGCCTTCCCAAGCAATTCTCCAGCAGCGGACTGCTGGCATCGCTGCAGGATCACATTCACCTGGGTCTCGACCTTAAGGGTGGAACTCACCTGATTCTGCAGGTGCAGGTCAACGACGCGGTCAACGGAGATTCCGATCGTGCGCTGGAGCGCTTGAAGGAAGATCTCCGCAGCCACAAGATCAACTACACCGAAATCAGCAAGCCTGACCCGATCAATCGTCCTGACCAGATTGTTCTCAAGGGCGTGCCGCCCGATGCGACGTCAGACCTGCGATCCATCGTCAGCGAGCGCCTGCCGGAATACGATCTGAACTCGGGTGCGGAGAATTCCTGGACTTTTTCCATGAAGCCGCAAGCCCTGGCCGAACTGAAGAACAAGGCGGTGGCGCTGGCAATTGAAACCATCCGCAATCGAATTGACCAGTTGGGTGTGAGCGAGCCGGTAATTCAGGAGCATGGACTCGGCCAGTATCAGATTCTGGTTCAATTGCCCGGGGTTGACGATCCCGCGCGGGTGAAGGACATCATGCAGTCCACCGCCATGCTGGAAATCAAGCAGGTGCTGGACGGGCCGTTTTCAAGCGAACAGGATGCGATGCAGAAGCGGGGTGGCGTGCTTCCGCCGGATTCGCTGCTGCTTCGCTATCACGGGCTGGGCAACACGGCCAGCGAAGATGCTGGCGAGCAGTACTACCTGGTCGCACGGAGTTCCGCGGTGGCGGGAGCCGACCTGCGCTCCGGCGGAGCCAGCGTGGGACGCGATTCCAACACCAATTCGTTTGAGGTCGGCTTTAACTTAACCAATGAGGGTGGACGAAAGTTCGCCGCTTTCACCGGCGCGCACGTGGGCGACAAGCTGGCGGTGGTACTGGATAACCGCGTTCGCGAAGTTGCCACCATCAACGAGCAGATTCACGATCAGGGCCGCATCAGCGGTGGCGGAATGACTGAACAAACCGGCAAGGATCTGGCCCTGGTATTGAATTCCGGGGCGCTGCCGGCAGGCATCAAGTACCTCGAAGAGCGCACCGTGGGGCCGTCTCTGGGTACGGATTCGATTCGCTCCGGAGTGCGCGCCGCCATCATCGGCATGCTCGCCGTGCTGGTTTTCATGCTGGTGTACTACCGCGGAGCGGGGATTAACGCTGACCTGGCGCTGATTCTTAACTTAATCATTCTATTGGGTTTCATGGGATATTTTGGAGCTACCCTTACGCTTCCTGGAATCGCCGGAGTGATTCTTACTGTCGGTATGGGCGTCGACTCCAATGTCCTGATTTTCGAGCGCATTCGTGAGGAACTGCGCAACGGAAAAACTCCGCCTTCGGCGGTGGAACAGGGCTTCGCGCACGCCTGGATCACCATCGTCGATACCCACGTCACGACGATTGTTTCGGCGGCGATCTTGTTCTTGTTCGGAACCGGTCCGGTTAAAGGTTTCGCGGTCACGCTGACCTTTGGCTTGCTGGCCAACCTTTTTACCGCGGTTTTTGTGTCGCGCATGATTTTTGACTGGATTTTGACTCGTAAGCAGCGCGGCGAGGCTTTGAGCATTTAGATCACGAATATAAGAGGTGCCGGGCTTGCCCGGCCTGGCCGGGTCAAAGAGCCGGCCCCACATCGTCCTGAGAGGGGTTTGACTACAGCGTGGAATTTTTTAAAGAGCCGAACATAGACTTTCTCGGTAAGAAGTGGTATTTTCTCGCCTTTTCGCTGATATTCAGCGTTGCGGGATTGCTTTCCATGCTGTTTTGGCATGGGGTCCCGCTAGGTGTCGATTTCCGCGGTGGAACGCTTGTCTACGTGAAGTTTTCCCACCCGCCAAACGATGATGCCATCCACACGGCCCTGGCAAAGGTTGGATTGACGCAGGCAAAAATTCAGCGTCTGGGCGTAGTGACAAATAACGAGGTTCTGATCGATCTTGATGTGCGCGAAACCAGCGAGAAAGCCCTTGATCAGGGCAAGGTTCAGATCATCAATGCCCTGGAGACCAACGCTCCCGCAGGCAAGCTGGACCTGAACAACACCAGTTCTTTGACATTAGCCAGTTACCTTCTGGAAAGGGATCCCCTGCGGGCTGGAAGCGATGCCAGCCAACGTTACGGGACGGTGGCGAAAGCCATCGTTGACTATCGCGACAAGACCAAGGGTGGAGTTATGAGTTCTTTTGACGAACTCAAGGCTGTGGCCGATCCCGCGGTGGTCGCGGCGTTGCCGGACGGTTTCTTTCTCTCCGATTTTGGTGTCTATCAGGTAGAGATCGTCGGACCCCAGGTAGGTGAACAATTAAAAGGCCAGGCCATACGGGCGGTTGCATATTCGCTGCTGGGGATGCTCATTTATCTGGGCTTCCGCTTCGAATGGATCTATGGCGTAGCGGCGGTAATCACGGTTTTCCATGACACGCTGATCACGGTAGGCGCGTTTTCGCTGACCAACAAAGAGATTTCGCTGACCGTCATTGCCGCGATCCTGACTCTTATTGGCTATTCGAACAACGACACCATCGTGATTTTTGACCGTATTCGTGAAAATTTGAGAACGATGCGGCGGGAGAAGTTGTCAGAAGTCGTAAACCGGAGTATTAATCAGACCCTGAGCCGGACGATCTTGACAGCCGGGTTAACATTTCTAACCGTTTTAGCGTTGTATCTGTTCGGTGGTGAAGTGCTTCACGGCTTCTCGTTCGCGCTGGTGGTGGGAATCCTGATCGGGACATATTCTTCGATCGCCATCGCGGCTCCGATTCTGGTTGCGTACCAGGATTGGCGGCAGACGAAGGGTAAAGCTCCCGTGGTGGTTGCAACGGGCAAAGGCAAAGCAGGGAACGGCAAGGGTAAGGTGGCGAGCAGCCGTTAGCTATTCCCGGCTCGGTAAGGCAAGGGCTTGGCAATTCAAGCTTTAACCGCAAGCCGGCAAGGTCGTCTGGAGTCGCAAAGTAGGGGCGCGTAAGTGCAATGGCTTGCGGCATCCCGTATTTCAATGGATTGACTTTGTCGAATTGCCGTGTAGGATGCAAACCTGGTTTGGGAGCAAACGTGCAGCAGGCGGTGTCTAAGAATACGTAGGGTTGTGCCGGGAGAATCCTTATGTTTGAAGACAGCCTCATCGAATCGGGTAATAAGTTAAAAACCAAGCGGGGCATGACGACCCTCATCTCGTTTTTCTTTCAGGTGGGGCTGATCGGAGTGCTGGTGTTACTGCCGCTGTTATTTACCGAAGCTTTGCCGAAAACGCAGTTGATGACTTTCCTCGTGGCCCCACCACCGCCACCGCCACCGCCACCGCCTCCGGCCGCCGCTCCGGTCAAGGTTGTGAAACAGATCCAGACCGATATCATCAACGGGCAGCTGCGTACCCCCACCAAGATTCCCGAGAAAGTTCAAATGATCAAGGAAGAAGAGGCTCCGCCTCCTGTTTCCTCGATGGCGGGAGTTGTCGGTGGTGTTCCGGGCGCGGGCGGGGCCATGGGGGGAGTGATTGGTGGCATCATCAATTCGACTCCGGTTGCAGTACCCAAGGTAGCTACGCCACAGCGGGTACGGGTATCGCAAGGCGTGACTCAGGGCCTGCTGATTCGTAAAATTCAGCCCAACTATCCACCCCTGGCGCGGCAGGCGCGCATCCAAGGCTCAGTGCTGCTGCAGGCCGAAATCAGCAAGGATGGTTCGATCCAGAACCTGCGCCTGATCAGTGGCCACCCGATGCTGGCTCCGGCCGCCATCGAAGCAGTGAAGCAATGGAAGTACAAACCGTACATCCTGAACGGCGAGCCAGTGGAAGTGGAAACCCAGATTACGGTCAACTTCACCCTGGCCGGCGGTTAGACACCGGTCGTGAAGCTGATGTGGTACAGGGAGCGCATTTGGATGCGCTCCTGATAGTTCGATGGGTAATACAATCTGACGAATTCGACCAGCTCCAGGAGGAAAGCAACTCATGTTCGTAGCCAATCTAGCAACACTAGCTCTTGCACACATGTCCACTGCGGCAACCTGGGTTTTCCAGGAACAGGCAGCAGTGGGTTGGGACCCGATTTCGCTGTGGCACCAGATGGGTATTCCAGCGAAGGCAGTGGTCATCATTCTTTTCGTCATGTCGGGCTGGTCAATCGGAGTGATGATTGATCGCGCCATGGCCTTCAGTGCCGCGCGCAAACAATCGCGTGCGTTTGCTCCGGCCGTGGCCGGCGCGCTGCGTGATGGCAAGATCGAAGAAGCCATCAAAGTTGCGGAGCGCAACAAGAAGAGCCACCTTGCCAAGGTCGTGACCTCCGGCCTTATGGAATTCCGCGCTCACCAGGAAAGCGGAGAGATTCCGGGCGAGACCATCGAAGCCTCGAAGCGCGCTCTGGAGCGCACCGAAGCCATTGTCCACGCCGAGTTGAAACGCGGCCTGGGCGGTCTGGCCACCATCGGTTCGACAGCCCCGTTCGTGGGACTGCTGGGCACGGTGGTCGGCATCATCAACGCGTTTAAAGGTATTCAGTCCGAAAAGGCTACCGGTCTGGCAGCCGTCGCGGGCGGTATCTCCGAAGCCTTGGTGACGACTGCGATCGGCTTGTTCGTGGCCATCCCGGCCGTGATGATGTTCAACTACCTGACCGGTCGCGTGGAAGCGTTCGACGTTGAGATGGACAACTCGTCGAGCGAACTGATTGATTACTTCCTGAAGCGCCGGGGACTGCGCCGCTCGTAGTTTTTTTTGCGGGTCGCACCGCAGGCGTACCGTTTAGGAAGGCTACAACCTCCGAGTTGCCGATCTGGTGCCGGGTCACAAGCCCGGCGCCGGGTTGAAACAGGAGAGGCTGAGAATCGTGCTCAGCTCGGGCGGACAGCAACGACCGCCGAGGAGACTTGAGTTATGGCGTTGAACAAGCGGAATGAGGGAGTAAAAGTTAACTCCAACATCAACGTCACGCCCATGGTGGACGTGATGCTGGTGTTGCTGATCATCTTCATGGTGATCACGCCGATGTTGCAGCACGGTGTCAGCGTCGACATGGCAAAGGTGAACAATCCGGAGTCCATGCCGGACGCGGACAAAGAAGATGCCTTGCTGGTATCGGTCATGCGCGACGGGACGGTCTACTTCGGAACCGACAAGCTTCCGGCGGACCAGTTAACCGGCAAGGTAAAGGACCGTCTGGCCAATCGAGTGGATAAGCGCGTTTTCGTTAAAGCAGACGCGCGCGCCAGATTTGGTTCCGTGGTTGAGGTCGTGGACAACGTGCGCGCTGCTGGAGTCGACCAGCTCGGCTTGCTGACCGATCAGCGCAAAGCGCCCACCACGCCGCCTCCGGCAGGCGCGACACCCGCGCCGGCTGGCGGACAATAGTTCCGGCACTTCATCGGGCTTGAAGTAAGCGACAGCCCGGACATTTGAAGGAGAATCTTTATGGGAATGGCAATGGGAGCGGCCGGCGGTCAGAGCGCGGACATGAACGTCACGCCGCTGATTGACGTGCTGCTGGTATTAATCATCATCTTCATGGTGATCACGCCGTTAACCCCCAAAGGACTGGACGCGCTGGTGCCCCAACCGCCACCGCCGAACGCACCCAAGAACAATACTCCCGACCGCACCATCGTGGTGCAGCTGATCGATCGTGGAGCGGGTCAGGCGCCGGCAGTGAAGATCAACCAGGAAGACACCACCTGGGAGAATCTCCAGGGCCGGTTGACTGACATCTTCAAGACACGCGCGGAAAAGGTGATGTTCGTGAAGGGCGACGATGCGGTTCCTTTTGCCGACGTGGCCAACGTGATCGACATCGCTCACGCGTCGGGTGTGGACAAGGTGGGTCTGATCACCGCCAAGATTGAAGCGGGCGGTTAGTCTCGGGGAAGTTCAGGTTACGCCGTAGGGGGCGGATGTCTGGTCCGCCCATTCTTATCACTTCGTATTCGTGATTCGCATCAGTATTGTGCACGCGCTCTCATCGCGGCGTGCTGTTGGTCCGTTGGCACATCACGAGCCTGACGATTTTCTGGCAAGGAGACTTACAGCGCAATGAAAACAAGCATACGACCGCTGGCGATGATGGCCCTCGGGCTGGTGTTGCTGGCCACAACGGGCTGCAGCAAACTACGGGCGCGTGACCAGCTGAACAAGGGCGTGCAGTCCTACAAAAACGCCAAGTACGAAGAAGCGATCAATCATTTCCAGCAGGCCGTGACGCTCGATCCCAGCCTGTTGAACGCGCGCCTCTACCTCGCCACCGCCTACGCCCAGCAATATATTCCCGGCGCCGATACCGAGGACAACAACAAGATGGGCGAGAGCGCCATCGATGAATACAAGTCGGTGCTCGAGCGGGATCCCAGGAACATCAACAGCGTGAAGGGGATTGCGTACCTTTACCTGCAGATGAAGCGCTTCGAAGACGCCAAAACTTTCTACCGTAAAGCCAACGATCTCGACCCCAACGATCCCGAGCCCTACTACTCGGTCGCAGTTATTGACTGGACGCAGAGCTACCAGCCGCGCATGGAAGAACGCGCCAAAGTTGGCCTGAAGCCGGACGAGTGGATCATGAAGGACAAAAGCAATAAGAAGATTTGCGAGATGCTTCGGGATAAGAGCTCGCCGGTTATCCAGGACGGTATCGCAATGCTGCAAAAGGCTCTCGATCTTCGGCCGGATTACGACGACGCCATGGCTTACCTGAACTTGCTGTATCGCGAAAAGGGTGACCTGGAGTGCGACGATCCCGCGGCTCGTGCGACCGATCTGAAGACCGCCGACGAGTGGGTGGACAAGACCATGACCACCAAGAAAATCAAAGCAGAAAAGCAGCCCGGCGCCAACGGTATCACCATGCCCAGCAAGTAGGATGTTGGCAATTTCAACTCACGAAAGCCTCTTCTGAAACAGAAGAGGCTTTCGTATTTTTGCGACGAACAAGATGTAGCGCCGGCGTCCCGCCGGCTGTCCGGAGGGCATCCTGCACTCCGCGCAGCAAGGACGAGAGGCTTTGGCGACTGCCGGCAGGATGCCAGCGCCAGCCTGCCAGCGCTATGATGCTCGCGCCACGATGAGAGACGACTTCCCTGCCGACCGAGCACGAGCGGGACGCTCGCGCCTACATTATGTTTAAGAAGATTCTTGTCGCCAATCGGGGAGAGATCGCGGTGCGGGTCATGCGCGCCTGCCGCGAGATGGGAATTTCTTCGGTGGCGGTGTACTCAGACGTGGACCGTGCAGCCCTTCATGTCCGGAAGGCTGACCAGGCGTATTCCATCGGCGCGGCTGCGGCGGCTGAGTCGTATCTCAATATTGCCAGGATTCTGGCGGTTGCGACGCGCTGCGGGGCGGATGCGATTCATCCCGGGTACGGATTTCTTTCGGAGAATGCGAAGTTCGCGCAGGCATGCGCGGACGCCGGAATAAAGTTCATCGGGCCGCGCCCGGCTTCGATGGAAATGATGGGATCGAAGACCAGGGCACGCCAGGAAATGGAAAAGGCCGCCGTGCCTTTCGTGCCGGGAACTTCCCGTGGGCTGGAGTCGATCGAGCAGGCCAGGGATGTGGCTGCGAGGATTGGCTACCCCGTAATGCTGAAAGCAGCCGCAGGCGGCGGCGGCAAGGGAATGCGGCTGGTCGGTTCCCTGCACGAGTTGCAGTCTGCCCTGGAAGCCGCTCGGGGTGAGGCCCAGCGGGCATTCGGAGATGACGAAATTTACCTCGAGAAGGCGATTCTCAACCCCCGCCACATTGAAATGCAGGTTCTGGCAGATGAACACGGCAACACCGTCTATCTCGGGGAGCGCGAGTGTTCCATCCAGCGGCGCCATCAGAAAGTGCTCGAGGAAGCCCCATCCCCGCTGGTCGACGCCGATATGCGACGGAGCATGGGAGAGGTAGCGGTGCGGGTGGCCAAAGCCGCTGAATATTGGAATGCCGGGACAATCGAGTTTCTCGTGGACCGGGAAAAGAATTTCTACTTTTTGGAAATGAACACACGGTTGCAGGTGGAGCATCCGGTGACGGAATTGATCACCGGGCTGGATCTGGTCCAGTTGCAAATTCGGATCGCCGCGGGAGAGAAGCTTCCATTCCGGCAGGAAGATGTCATGATCCGCGGGCATGCCATGGAATGCCGCATTTATGCGGAAGACCCGGAAAACAATTACTTCCCCAGTCCGGGCAAGATCACTTCCCTGGCCACCCCGGAAGGGCCGGGAATCCGCCTGGACAGCGGCGTGTATGAGGGCTCGATGGTGCCCATCGACTACGATCCGCTTCTGGCCAAGCTGTCGGCTTACGGGGAAGACCGGGCACAGGTAATTTCCCGGCTGATGCGAGCCCTTCAGGAACTCTTCGTGGGCGGCATCAAGACCAACGCTGGACTTTTCCGGCGGATTCTTGCTGATGAAGATTTCCAGTCCGGCAGGATCGACACCGGGTATCTGGAGCGACTGGGATCTCCACCTGGTTCCGAAGCAACAGGAAAAGATGTCGCGGCTGTCGCGGCGGCGGTATTTGCGGTAATGGACTTAACGTCCAGGAGTACCAGCAACGGAACCAAAACGGACGCCGGTGCAGGCTCGTCAGGCTGGAAGCGCGCGGCCAGGACTGAAGGCCTGATGTAGGCGCGGGCGGATCGCGCGTGCACAAGAGTCCGTGGCGCTGCCGCACGAGCGGGACGCTCGCGCCTGCATGATCACTTATGGTTTATGTCGTCACCATCGACGGAACGGAACGCCGCCTGGAACTCGCCCTCGCGGCTGGACGGTGGCATTGCCTGCTGGATGGGCGCGAAGTCCACGTCGACGCGGTAGAGACGCAGCCCGACATGTTGTCGCTCATAGTGGAGGGCAGGGCGTACGAGATTCGGCGCGAACGGGTTTTGGGTGACTGGCGAATCTGGGTGGGCCATCAGGTTCACGCGACCGAGGTGCGCGACCCAAAATCATTGCGCGGGCGTAAACTCCGTGCAGATCACGACAAGGGAGCGCGACGCCTGCTGGCTCCCATGCCGGGAAAAGTTGTCCGGTTGCTGGTGAGTGAGAATTCTCCGGTGGAAGCGGGGCAGGGAGTAGTAGTGGTCGAGGCCATGAAGATGCAGAACGAGATCAAGTCGCCGAAAAAAGGAATTGTTAAGAAATTGGCGGTGGCCGAGGGTACTGCGGTCAATGCCGGAGATGTTTTGGCGATTGTGGAGTAGCACGGACAACGTAAGAGAGTGCCTCCGCCCAGCCGGACAACCTGGTCTGGGAGGTTCGTTTACTGGGCGGTGCCGTTGCCGTCCAGAACTTTCTGGGCGTAGTAGTTCTCCACGCGGGCCTGATCACGCAGAACTTCGTAGTACGCGGCTTTGAGCAGTTGTTCGCGACGGTCGCGAAGCTGGGTCCGGATTGCCTGCTGCACGCGCGGATCGGCTAATTCACGCTGTCCTGCCGGTTCCTTTGAAATCAGTTTCACCACCTGGAACCCTGCAACCTGCTTATTCATCGGGTTGGCTAGCGGAATCACGGCGCTGTACTGCCCTGGTTTCAACTTGCCCACGGCGTCGCGAGTGCCGGGGTCGGTGTTGTGCAGCGAGGATTCCGGCGCGAAACCGAGATCGCCGCCGTTGCTGGAGGTTTCGGCGTCTTCCGAGTAGTTCATGGCCAGTGTCGCAAAGTCATCGCCGCTGTCGAGGTGATTCATGATGGTTTGAATCTTCTTGCGCGCGTCGGCTTCGTTCTGCGCTTTGTCATTCTTCAAATTGTGGACCTGGGGATTGGGCGTGGTCGTCACCAGAATCCGTGCCAGGTGATATTGCGGCTCGATCAGGTTGAATTCCGCTTTATGCGCGTTGTAATAGTTGGTAACGTCCAGGTCGGATACGTTGATTTTGGAAGTAATTTCCTTGTTGAGAACCTTGTCCACCGTAAGCGAACGGCGCAGATCGCGCTTGAAATCATCCACCGTAATCTTTTTATCTTTGAGCCGGGCTTCGAACTGCTCCTTGCTGAAGGGTGATTTGATTTCGTTCAGTTTGCCGTCGACTTCTTCGTCGGTTGCGAGCAGACCGAGCTTCTCGGCGCGGCGCATGAGGATTTCGTTGTCGATCAATTCCTTCAATATGCTGAGGCGAAGGCTGGTGGCCTGCTCGCCTGTCGGTTGCTGGTCAGTGCCGGAAGTCTGGTTCTGATAGTACTTTTCCACGTCAGCCCGATAAATCTTGCGGCCGTCCACGGTTGCGGATACGTCGTCGCCGGGCTTTTTGGAAGTGCAGCCCGCGCCGAACGCCACCAGTGACAGCACGAACAAAGCAACCAGACTGCGACGCAATCGAGCGTGTATTCTCAAATTCATTCCTCCGCAAGGGCCGACGGGATTATACGTGGATGGACCGACACTGAAAGCTTCCGGTGCATCGGTCACTTGGCCGCCGGCTTCGCATTGGCCGGTGTTTCGGGAGCAGCCGCAGCGGTGTGCACTGGCGTCGGCACTCCTGCCTGAACCAGGGCACGGTCCAACACCGCGCGAAGCTCGCCGACAGGTAGCGCTCCGTCGACTTTTTCGCCATTGACGAACATCGTGGGAGTAGCTTCAATACCCAGCCCTTCGCCTTCGTGAACCGAGGCCTTCACCGCATCATCCTGCTGAGCTTTGATGCAAGCCTGGAGTTTGGGTCCATCCAGACTATGTTTCTGTCCCTGGGTGGTAGCGATGCGATCGAGCGCCGCAAACTGGGCATCGTGACTCTTTTCCGAATTCACTTCACCCTGGTTGGCGTGAATGTAGTCGGCGAAATCCCAATAAGCGTCTTTGTTCTGTGCTGCCAGGCAGTTTGCATTCACCGCTGCATGGGTGGCCCAGGGATGGATCTCCGCCAGCGGAAAGTCCTTATAAATAAAAGTCACGCGGTCGCCGTACTCTTTGAGCAGTTGCGGAAACAGGGTCTGGTGCATGCGGGAGCAGAAGGGACATTCGAAGTCGTCGTAGTTGACCGCCACCACTTTAGCCTTGGCGTCGCCGCGGGTGGGGCGGTTGCTGACGTCGATCTTCTTCATGACCTCGACAAAAGGATCCCTGCTGAGATCAAGCCTGGTCATGCGGAGCAGCGTCTTTCCGTCTTTGGAAAGGAGGAACTCATAGTGTTGCTTCTTCTCGCCGCCGTCGAAGGTGATGGTCAAAGCGTCGTAGTTGGGGAATTCACTCGGTTTGAGGTCACCCAAAACGATCTTGACGCTGGATGGAATGGTGTAAAAGGACCGCACCTGCTGCTCGATCCGCCGGGCCACTTCGGGAGGGGTCGATTGCGCGGAACAGCCCAGACAGACCAGGAGAAGTATTAGTGTGGCGCGCCGCAAAAGCATCACGAAAAACCGCCTGTACATTGGATTAAACAGCGATTATCTCATACGAAGGAGAGGGGATTCTGGTTGGCATGTGTGGGGCGGGACACTCTTGTCCGCCGTCTTTGAGTTTAGATCGACTGGAACGAAACAAAAGGTCGTTCGAACAGGACTATGCGGTAAACCAAAATCAACTTCAAAAGCGGCGGACAAGAGAGTGTCCGTCCCACATGGGATGGTTAGCGCCCCCGGGTTAGTACTTCTGCTGCCAGCAGGGTGTTCATCGATCCCGAGCGGAAGCCTTCGAGATCGAGAGTCACGAACTTGAAACCCAGCGCTTTGAAGATTCGGGTGAACTCGGAGGCCATTTCCGGTGTGAGCGCGCGCGCCAGTTCTTCGCATGCGATTTCGATGCGTACGATATCCCCGTGATGGCGGACGCGAAACTGGCGGAAGCCGAGCGCGCGAATGGAGTCTTCGCCCTGCTCGACCACGTTGAGCGCTTCACGTGTAACCTCGCGTCCATACTCGATTCTGGAGGAGAGGCAGGCGGAAGCGGGCTTGTCCCAGATTCGAAGTCCGGCGGCGCGGGAGAGCTCGCGAATCTCTTGTTTTGTGAGTCTGGCATCGCGAAGCGGGGCTGCAACCCGATGCTGTTCCGCGGCTCGCTGGCCGGGACGGAAATCGCCCTGGTCGTCGAGGTTTACCCCATATGCGATGGAATCGAATCCCCGGCGAGCGCGAAATTCTTCCATGGCGGTGAATAATTCGTCCTTGCAGTGAAAGCAGCGGGAGGAGTCGTTGCGGGCGTATTCGGGACGGTCCAGTTCATCGGTCGCGATGATTTCCAGCGGGATGCCCTGTTCGCCAGCGAAAGCGGTTGCATCCGCCAATTGGGTACGAGCCAGGCTGGGAGAGTCCGCGATGACGGCCAGCATGTTGCTGCCCTGCACTTGATGCGCAGCCCAGGCGAGAAACGCGGAGTCGACCCCGCCGGAGTAGGCGACCAGGGTCCGGCCCAGGGCACGGAGATGCTGGTCCAGAGTGGCGCGCTTGGCGGCGAGATCAGGAGCGAGTTGCACTGGGGCTATCTTACGACGGTTTTAAGGGTTATTGCGAATGAGGTGAAGCCAGTAAAGTCCCGGAGGGATGTCCGATAACAGCCCGGCGTTTCAACGCCGGGTTGGCGGACGAAATTGATTTCCCTCCCGTAGGGACGGCTGAAATAGCTGTCCAGGTTCGGGGTTCATTTCAGGCGTGCCTGCGGCACGCGCATGATTTCGGCAGGTTTACCCGCCAGTGAACTGGCGGGCTACTATCAGCGGTCCCCGGGGACCCTGGGTTCGTGTCAGAACAAAAAGCGGTCAGAACAGCTTTTCCTGACGCCTTAGATTCCCGAATGAACCGATGTTTGCCAGGGCGAAATTGAAGCGGAACTGGTTCTCGTTCCGAACCGAGCCCAGGGCGAAGCGCCGGTACTCGACACTGAGGCCGCAGCAGTCCCAGTTGTAGGCCAGTTGCACCGCGGAATACTGCAAAAAGCCCAGGTTGGCGTCGAATCCCAGATTGGTGGCTCCGCTGAACCCGCGACGGTTCGGGTATCCGTAGCCAAACAAGATACGGAACTGGTTGAAACTTTTGGGAATCGTGGAAGAGACAGTGGCGCTGGGAGCCTGCAGAAAGGCGTCCCCGCCGCCTACGGTATAAGGGCCGAAGCGATAGTTGACGAATGCGGTGCTGGCGTTGATCCGGCTGTTTTTGAAGTCGTAGTCGATATCCCACTCGGCCTCGGTACGATTGGTGGCCTGGAACTTAAGCCGTGAAATCAGCGGCGAAAGGCGGCGCGCTTCGTTGAGGAACGCGATTCCGGTAAAGTCCGCGGTGGTGGTGAAAACGTTGCGCTGCCCGGGGATCAGTGCTCCTCCGAAGGTGGGATCGATGAAGTATTTCTGTGCCAGTTCCCAGGTGACGACTTCGCGCACCTCCGGCTCTTTCATGCAGACGCCGGCTTGAACTTCAGGGTGACGCTCCCAGGGGATGCGGCTCTCCACTGCCGGGCGGCCGATGGTGAGAGACGACATGATCGATTCGGTGCAGTCGTCATTTCTTGCAGAGGTGCGCTTGGCGTAAATACGATTTACCACGCCATATTCAACTTCGTTGGTGTTGCTCAGGATGTCCCGCTCATCAAAACGCAGGATTCTGTTGAAGTTGTTGACGCCGCTGACGAAGCGATAAATTACGCGGGGTTCGATCACGTGCTTCCATTTACGCCCCAGGAACTCGCGGTCGAAGACGCGATCAAGAGTGGGCGGGCGCACTTCAAAGGCGCTTTCCACCGCCTTGCGATTGATGAGGTCGCTTTTGGCCACGCCAACTCCGCCGGAGGGTACGAGTTGCTGGGTGTAGAAGGTCTCGCGGAGCGAAAGTTCCGGACGAACCGACCAGCCCTTAAGCATCAGGGGCAATGACACGGTAGGGCTCAGATCGAAGCGGCCCACTAACGGCGCGGTGCGGAATCCCGGCTCGCTGCGAGATAGTCCCTCGGCGGCTGCTTCATAGGACCAGTAGAAGGGCGAATTTCCGATGGGGCGTTCCACGCTTGAGGATTCAAAGCTGGGGGCGTGCAAAATGGTAATGACATCGCCGGGAGTCGTGCTCTCAAAGTTCTGATACCGCTGCGTGGATGCGTTGTAGAAAAAACCGCGTGTAGCATTGGACAAAAAAGCCTCAGATTTTACTTCCGAGTTTACCGCCTGGTTGAAGACGTCATTGAAGGCCAGGCGAAAGACGAACGAACTCAGGTAGTCGATGCTGGCCACGCCGCGAAGGTTATGTCGAAAAGTGTCTTCAGCGTTGAGATGGACTTCGTGTCCACCCTGGTCTACGGGCGGATTTCCGATGCCGCGATCAAAAACCCCAAAATAGTTGAGGTCCAGATAAGAGTTTTCGCTTGGCTGGGCGCGAAACTCGGCTTGAGGAGCCCAACCGCGCCGGGTAAAGTATTCAGCCCCCGCAGTGAGGTCCATGCTGCGATTGATGGCCCAGTAGGCTGACTCCCCCAGAATCGTGCCCTTGATCGACGAACTACCCACATTCGGTATGAGAAATCCGGTCTGTCGTGGCAAGCGCTCAATGGGATGGGTGGCAAAAGGAAAATAGAAAACCGGGACGCCCTGGATGCGGAAAGTGCTGCGGTAGATGGTCGCATTGCCACCGATCTCGACCACGATCTTGTGCGCATTGAACTCCCACTTGGGACGGGGCAGTTCACATGTGGTGATGGTACCGTCGTAAACCAGGTAGTGGTCGGGACCTGTCTTTTCCACGACCGCGCCGGTGAAAGCCACGGGGTTGGGAGAAGTCAGAATCATCCGTTTTCCGCGAAGCCGCAGGCCTGAGGTTCCTTTCACATGTTCGAAGCGTCCAGCTTCAGTTCGGACGTTGTAGGTTCCATGAGTGGCTTCGACGTGCTCATCATTCGGCCCGCCATCGAGCACGACGTGGCCATCCGCGGTGGCGTCGCCGGTGTCGGAGTTGTAATCGACCGCATCGGCATAGAGGATGTAGGTGCCGTAGTGAATCTCGGCCTGGCCGCGCAACTTGAATACGGGCCCGTCTTTTTCCTGCTGCAGGGCGCGAATGGTGACGTCCTGGGCACTGACCGCCGAAGGCGCAGAAGGAAGAGACGCGGAGGGAAGAGACGAAGACTTCGGAGATGATGAAGACGACGCAGGTTGCGTGGTAGGTGTTTGCGATGCGGAAAGCAACTGGCTGGTAACTATGGATGGCGCGAGTAGCAGATGACAAACAAACGCCGCCGTGATAAGGAATCGAGTGCGGGATGTCATCGCAAGCGGACGAAGCCCCGGGTGAGACCATCCACGCTGGGGTAAGGTGACGTTAGCACGGTGCCAGCCTGAGTGGCAAAGTGCGAAGTGTTCGCGGATTGTTTGGGTTCCGGCTTTTTTTCTGCAGACCAGTTCATGTTCTGCCGCCTTGCCGTCGGTCCCCTGGCCGCGCCGCAGGCGCCCACGCTGCTGCCCTATTGTTCATGAAGCCAAGATTCGAACCCGATAACGAGACAGACGCGAGCGCCGGACTCTCACCCAGTCTGATCGATCCTGAAGCGTACGATGCCAGCGAGCAGACATTTGCTGCCAGTCTGGAACAAACTGTAGCGAGTAAGCCTCCCCGATTTGTGGTCGAACCCAGCTTTGTGGTCGAAGAAGAGACCCTCGACGTTCCGGTGTCGGCACCTGATCGTGCATTGAACGAAACAGAATTACTCTCTGAGTCAAAACCGCAAGACGAAACTTTGGAAAAGGACGTGGCGGCATCGTTGCCCATGCTTTCCGGAGTCGAGGCGCCCCCGGATCCTGAATCTTGGCGAAGCGAAGTCGCGGCCCGGCTCAGTCACTATCGTGCGCGCAGGCGCCCCCGCGAGCCTCGCTATCCTTCGTTGCAATTGAAATTTGAGACCGAGCCGGTATGGGGTAATCCCGCGGCGAACCCGCCGGATGCAGAAGGTGGGGCTGATTTATCGTCCATCTCTTCTCCGGGCATGAGCGAGGCGGGCATCGATGGCCATTCACCATCGGCTCGCTTCGTACATCGGCTGGCTGAGAATCCGGCCTCTGCTCCCCGCATAAGACTGGCAGAACCAGCGGACCAGCCACGTGCTCTCTTTGCGATCTCGAACGAAGCCACCGCCAAGGTGATTGACTTCGCCAGTTATAGCGCGGCTCCCCGGCCAATCGACGAGTTGGCCGAGCCGGTGTTCGACCGCCCGCGCATCATCGAAGCTCCAGAGCTGTTGCCTCCTCCGCCGGCTCTGGGAGGCATCTCAATCGAACCTGCGGAGGAGCCGGCGAACGACCGCCGCCCAGGCTTCGAGATTCCACTACAAGCTGCGCCCATGGGAAGGCGCGTCGCTGCTGCCGCTGTCGATGCCGTCCTGGTAGTGACGGCGATTACGGCTTTCTCTTACATTTTCTTTCGCATCACGGGCGAAGTGCCGTCGCCCGCCAGGGTAGCCGTTACCGCATCCCTTCTCGCCGGCGTTCTCTGGTGTGCCTACCAGTACCTCTTGCTGGTCTACAGCGGCATTACGCCAGGTCTGAAGCTCGCCAGGCTTGAGCTGCAGCAGTTTGACGGAGATCCGGTGCCACGAAATATCAGGCGATGGCGCGTGCTCGCGTCCGTGCTGTCCGGGGTCTCGCTGGGTCTGGGATACGCCTGGTGCCTGCTCGATGAGGATGAACTCTGCTGGCACGATCGAATCACCAGAACATATATGGCGCCGAAGAAATAGGCATTGACCACGTAGGCCCAGTGTCCCCATCTGGGCGGGCGAGCGAAGCTCGCCGAGGCGGTGTTCACTCTCACCCCCAGGAGAAAAAAACATGCGGAGCTTCGCTCCGCCGGGCAGGTGGGACATCGCCCCTACTTGGGTGGTGACAGTTCCTGCTAACATCTTTTTGTGACTTCAAACTCTCCTGTCCGGGTTCGTTTTGCGCCGTCTCCTACGGGTCACCTTCATGTGGGCAACGCACGCACCGCCCTATTCAACTGGCTCTTCGCGCGGAGAAATGGCGGGACCATGGTGCTGCGCATTGAAGACACAGACGTCGAACGCAGCGAAGCCCGCTTCGAGGATCAACTCATTGCTGACCTCAAATGGCTCGGGCTCGACTGGGACGAAGGTCCTGATTTCGGCGGGCCTTATGCGCCGTATCGTCAATCCGATCGCCTGGAGATCTACCGGGAGCATGCCGAGCGCCTGGTGAAAGAAGGCAAGGCGTATTTGTGTTTCTGCACCGAAGCCGAGTTGCAGAAGGAGCGCGAACGGGCGCAGGCTGAACATCGCCAGCCTATCTACTCAGGCAAGTGCAGGGCCATTGATCCAACGGAAGCCGGGCAACGGCGAGCCGGCGGGGAATCTTGTGCGATCCGCCTGCGAATCCCCGAACGTCCCATCCGTTTTCACGACATCGTGCATGGAGACGTGGAATTCTCCAACGAGGTGGTAAGCGATCCCATCATCCTGCGGTCGAATGGAATGCCGGTCTACAACTACGTGGTGGTGATCGATGACGCGCTGATGAAGATCACGCACGTTATCCGCGGCGACGATCATCTCTCAAACACGCCCAAGCAGGTAGCGCTATACGAGGCCCTGGGCTGGGAGGTGCCGGAGTTCGCCCATCTTTCAACCATTCTGGGCAGCGACCGCGAACGGCTCTCCAAGCGGCACGGGGCCACGTCAATTGCCAGTTTTCGCGAAATGGGCGTGCTGCCCGAGGCGCTGGCAAACTATCTGGTTCTGCTCGGCTGGGCGCCGCCGGGAGGAACACGGGAAATCTTCAGCCGCGAAGAGCTGGTGAAGGAATTTTCGCTGGAGCGGGTAACGCCGTCTGCTGCCGTGTTTGATATGGAGAAGCTGTACTGGTTGAACCGGCACTACATAAAAAGTTGGCCACACGAAAAACTCAATGCGCTGGCTGCGTGGTATCTGTCGCAGGCGGGCGACATCGTTATCAAGGACGGGAAGTGGCTGAGTTCGCAGAGCACTCCCGAGGTCGAGCTTGACGATGAGATACGGGTCTGGCTGTCAAAAGTTACCGAGCTGCTCGCTCCGTCGGTGGATCGTATGGACCAGTTGCCCGCACGCGCCTCACTCATCTTCAACTACGATACCAGGGCCGCGCTGGCAGCCGCCGAGAATGCCGAAGTGCTGAGTTGGCCGAACACAGAAGCAGTCTTTGACCGGTTCACGGTCAAAATACTCGAAGACGAATCGGCGAAGTCTGCGAAGCTCACCCCGGAATGCTTCAAACTGCTGGTCAACGAAGTGAAGGCCGAGACCGGAGCCAAGGGCAAAGAACTTTTTCATCCCATCCGGATCATTGTTACGGGATCCCACTCCGGCCCCGAGTTCGACAAACTGATTCCCATCCTCGAAGCAGGCAGCTTGCTCAATCTGGCCAGGCATGTGCTTAGCGTGTGCGAACGCGTGCAGGAATTTGGCAGGGCGCGGGCTGCCAGGAGTTGATTTCCTTCCGGTCTTCCGTCCCTCGGGAAGGGAGTCATCGTGAGTCGAACGACCCCTGCCGCGGGCATCCCTGTTGAGATCTGGGGGATTCCTGCGGGGCTGCCAACGTTACTAACGGCTGCCGTAAAGATGCGAGGTCTCCTTCGACTCCGTGGCAGTTTCGCTTCGCGAAACAGCCACTCCGCTCAGAGTTTGTGACTTTTTTGAATTTATGACCAGTTTGTCGTCGTAACCATTTTGCTTGCAACTTCGATTTTTGACGACATCAAAAAAGTCACAAACTCTCAGGATGACAGGGGGGTGTTAAATGACCTCCGTGCCTTGCTGACACCAGTTGCCCGCCGTGCTATCGTCCTCGCATGATCCGGTCATTCTCTGTCTTGCTCCTTCTGCTTTCGCTCAGCCTGCCGGGCGTGGCCAAAGAAAAATATCAGCACGCAGGACCCGTTCATCTCGATCGTGACGGCGAGAAATGGGCGGAGAAAACACTGCGCAAGCTCTCGCTGGAAGAAAAAGTTGGCCAGCTTTTCATGATCTGGGTGCGGGCGGATTTCCTGAACGTCAACAGTCCTGCCTATCTTCAGCTGCTGGACAGCATGAACAAGTATCACATTGGCTCGTTTGCCATGACGGTGCGCTGGGAGCCACCCTTCCTTTATCGCAGTGAACCATACGAAGGTGCCGACCTGCTTAACCGTTTGCAGACGCAGTCGAAGTTGCCCCTGCTTGTAGCCGCCGATTTTGAACGCGGCGTGACCATGCGGCTGCAGGGAGCGACGTCATTTCCTCATGCCATGTCATTCGGGGCGGCGGGCAAAGCCGAATACGCAGAGGCCTTCGGCCGCATCACCGCGCAGGAGTCCCGGGCTGTCGGTGTCCAGTGGAATTTCTTTCCCGATGCGGATGTCAACTCAAACCCGGCGAACCCGATTATCAACACCCGCTCGTTCGGAGAAGATCCCCAGCAAGTCGGAGATCTGGTGGCCGCATACATCCGCGGTGCGCGGGCCAATGGAATGATGACTACCGCCAAGCATTTTCCCGGCCATGGCGATACTGCCACCGATTCACATCTCAGCGTGGCCCAGGTCACCGGGGACCGGAAACGGCTGAACTCCGTCGAGCTGGCTCCTTTCCGCAAAGCGATTGAGGCAGGAGTGGATTCAGTGATGGTGGCACACGTGTCGGTTCCCGCCCTTGAGCCGGACGCCAATCGCGTTGCGACCACATCTCCGGCGATCGTTACCAATCTGCTCAAGCAGGAACTGGGCTTTCAGGGAATCGTGGTGACCGACGCTCTCGATATGGCTGGCCTGACCCGCCTTTACGCCGCCAATATCGGGCGCGCAGCCGTGGACGCCTTCAAGGCGGGCAGCGACCTGTTGCTGATTCCAGCCGACCTTGACGCTTCCTACAAGGCTGTTCTCGATGCCGCTCGCAGTGGCGAGATCCCATCCGCCCGGCTCGATGCGTCAGTCCTTAAGTTGTTGAAGGCAAAGGCTTCGTTAGGTTTGCATAAGGCCCGGCTGGTGGATCTCAATGCGTTGACGGAAGTGGTCGGCAAGCCGGAAAACCTGGCTATCGGCCAGCAGATTTCAGACGATGCGGTGACCCTGGTTCGGGATAACGGCAAACTGCTCCCCTTGAAACAATCGGGAACTGTTCAGGGAGGGCTTCCGTATCAACATGTGGAAGAGGTGCGTAACAGCACGGTGGCAATAGTGCTTTCTGAAGACGTGCGCACCGACTCGGGCCGAGTTTTGGAGCGCGCCATCAAATCCCGGGTGCCGGATGCGAATGTGGTTTATGTGGACCCACGCCTGGCTGCCGCCATGTCGGAAGATGTGCTGAAAGCGGTCGACCAGGCCCAGGCCGTGATTGCAGCGGTGTACGTGGTGCCGACCGCCGGAAAAGCAATGAAAGGCGCGAACGGTGTGACCAACTCTGTTGCCCTGAACGATTCCAGCGGCACCCTGCTGCAGGCGATTCTGGATCACGCCGCGCAGAAGACTGTGGTTCTGGCCATGGGGAACCCGTATGTAGCGCAGGATTTCCCATCGATACAAAATTACGTTTGTACGTTTTCCAATGCCGGCGTCTCGGAAACCAGCGCGGTCAAGGCTGTTTTTGGCGAGATTGCCGTTCGGGGCCACTTGCCGGTCAGTATCCCTAATATCGCTCAGCGTGGCGCCGGGATCGAGCGGGCGCCTCAGGCCGCACAGGAGGGATCGCAACATGCACAGGCTCAAATTGCGGGAAGATAATTCTCAATCGTGCCTGATTATTCTCATTGCCTTCGGTGCTCTGGCGGTGCTTCCCGCCTGCAACGTAAACGTAAAAAAAGACAGCGAAGGTCAGGAAAAAAAGGTAGACATCGAAACCCCGATTGGGCAGCTGCACGTCAGCAAGAGCGCCGACGTGCGCGATACAGGCCTTCCTGTCTATCCTGGCGCGCGCCGGAAAGAGAAAGGCGACGACGGCAACGAAAGCAGCGCCAACGTCAATATCTCCAGCGAGTTGTTTGGCCTCAAAGTAGTAGCTGTCCAGTATGTCTCCGACGACCCACCCGAAAAACTTGTCGATTACTACACCGGCCAGTTGAAGAAATATGGCAACGTGCTGGTGTGTCACACCAGCAAGAACACCGGTGACGACATCGACCCGGACCCGGACAACGATTCCGACAAATCTAAAACGCTGAAGTGCGAAGGCGACAACCACGGCAAGGTGATCGAGTTGAAAGTTGGCACCCGGCAGAATCAGCACATCGTTTCCATCAAGCCGGCAGATTCGGGCAAGGGATCTGATTTTGGCCTGGTGTATGTGCAAACCAGGGGCGGGAAGGACACGATTTGAAGGCAGAGCGGGGCTTAACAATTCGATCTAAAATCACAAATCTGAATTCTGAATTCTGAAATCCCAGATGGTCGATCCGAGATCCTCGACTCTCCGCCCCCCCGCCTTCGAGCTTTATCCCCGAATGTTGCCTCTCCTCGCCGCCCTGCTGTAACTTTGAAAGCTAGTGGAGAATCCCTGTTATCGATGTGGAACGACGGTGCAGGAAGGCACCGCCTTCTGCCCACAGTGCAATGCGCCGCAGATCCGGGTTTCGATGCCGGAATCTCTCACCCCTCCTCAGGGGAGGTCAGCAGAAGACCCATCCTCGCCGTCATACCGCTATCCAATTTCTCCTCCGGGCACCAGAATCGACTGGTCGCAGGCTTTGCCGGCCACCGCTTTGGCCGGCTTGATTGCGGCGATTCTCATGCTCACCCCCCTGATGGTTTTCGGTCTGGGCATGCTCATCGGGGGCAGCCTGTCGGTGGTCTTCTACCGCCGCCGTAACCCGGTCGCCAACGTTACTCTTGGCATGGGCTCGCGCCTCGGGATGGTTTGCGGAGTCCTGGGCGGATGCATCTTCACGGTGCTGCTTTCCGCCCGGACGATCCTGCTCCACGAATGGGGCCAGGTCCGGGACAAGGCGCTCGAAGTCGTGGCGCAGGCAGCTGCCCGCAATCCCGATCCGCAGGCGCAACAGGCTCTGGAGTTCTTCAGAACCGACCAGGGCATTGCACTGCTTATAACCTCAGCCTGGATCGGGACATTGGTTGCCTTCGTCATCTTTTCCGGCTTGGGTGGCGCAATCGGGGCAGCCTTGACCGGACGAAAGCAGCGGAGCTGAAGAACCGGACTTCAGACTTCGGACCTCAAACCTCGGACCTCAAACCTCGGACCTCAAACCTCGGACTCCAGACTTCAGACTTGCTCCCAGCCGCCTGAGACTGAAAGTCCGAGGTCCGCGTCCGAAGCCCGATTTCCATTACTTTTGTACCGTATGTCGGAACGTTGGAAGGAGCTAAACTTAGGCCCTCTGAACCGAATTCGTTGGAATTGAGCGTGCAATGCACCGGCAAACTGAAGGGGTTTTGGCGCAGGTCAGCCAACAACTCTCGCAACTCGAAAAGCGAGATGGAGAGCTTTGGCTGATTGTGTCGCTCGCCGGGCTGCTGGTTGGCGCCGGGCTGTTGGCCGTCCTGTACCCAGCCGCGTTTCTCAAGCAAGGCAGCATTCATTTTGAAATAACCGTGTCCCGGCCGCTGGTCCTCGGACTGGTGGCGCTGTTAGCTCTGCTGAATACATACCTTCTAACGCGACGGCTGGAAATCCGCCGCCTGCGGGAAGAACTGATCTCCCGCACCATTCAACAGGAGCTGACCCAGCAACAGTCCTTTACCGACCCTTTGACCGAGATCTATAACCGCCACTCACTTGATGATATGGCCGGACGCTTCATCAGCCAGGCGAGACGCTCGAAGAAGCCGCTCACTTTCATGCTGATTGACGTGGATCAGTTCAAGCAGGTGAACACCAGGTTTGGCCACCTGACGGGGGACGTAGTCCTGGCCAATACCGCGGCCTTGCTGAAACATTCGGTGCGTGGTTCGGATGCAGTCTTCCGCTACGGTGGGGATGAATTCCTGGTGATTCTGGCGGATACCTCGAACATCGACGCCAGGCACGTGGTGGACAGGCTTCGAACCGGGTTGGCGGAGTGGAATCGGGCGGGGCATCTCGATAATTTCGAACTATGTCTCAGTATTGGGGTGGCGGAGTGGGCAGAGGGCAAAACCCTGGACGTTCTTCTGGACAGCGCCGATCATGACATGTATGCAGTGAAGGCAGAGCAGAAATTAAGCAAGGGTAAGTCGGCTGGAGTTTAAATCTGCGCGTTAATTCTCCGTCAAGCTGGTAACTGAACGGGCCTCCCTGCAACACCATCCCGAAAATCAGAAACGTCACTACATTAGAAGTTCAGTGGTGCGCTGAACCAGCGGATGCTGCATTTCCTGCAAATCATTCTTTACCAGGTTTAGGCCGTAGACGCACTGCTCAAAGTTCTTGGAAAGACTGGCGAACAGGGGAGCCACTTTGGCATATTCAAAGTGCTCGAACTTTGAAACCACGTAGTAGCTCTCTTTGCCGGCCTTGATCCAATCCACGAAATTCTCCAGCCGGTTACGGCGGAGACGGAAGTGGTTGATGCTCTCCGGAAACATTCCGGTGAAGAAGAGCGTGTAGTCGCCGATGTGTTTACGCACCTGGCGCTCACGATCGAAAGAAGGCGCGGGACCGAATACCGGGTTCGATTCCACCAGCATTTCGCCGACATCGGTTAAAGGCTGGCCGCCGGCACTGTGGATCTTGAACAGCTGTTCGGCGTCGCAGAATTCGGCCATCAAATGGGCGACATAATTCACGATCTGAGGATCGCGAAGTCCAATTTCTTCGGCATAGTGCCGGCCCACAAGCTCGATAAAGAGCTGCTGCAAGGGATGCGATTCCGGAATCATCGTGGAACTCACCTCCGCCAGAAAGCCCGCTTGGCAAGGGATTGATATGCCCTCACTCTATCGGTCTACTTAACCTCAGCTCTTCAGTCATGGCAAGTGACTTTTGTAAGTCAGCCAAATCACTATTTCCAATTCAGTTAGAATCCGGGGGCGAGAGAAGGGTTTTCCCGCCGATCCGGCAACCACCGTTGTTGGCACACGGAGTGGTTGGCTGCCAATCGAGCCTGGTTCACGGCCACATGCGTCCAATTACAATGAGTTATGGGTTTGGAGTTGCCGGAGGGCAATCGTCGAATCATCAATGGAGGCAGGGATGGAGCGAAGCAACATTTCCAGCGGGGCACCGTGGGAACCGATTGTGGGTTACTCCCGTGCTGTCAAAGTTGGTACACAAGTTTTCGTTGCCGGAACCACGGCTACCGGGCCGGACGGCAAAGTCGTCGGAGTGGGCGATCCCTACGCCCAAACTATCCAGACGTTGAAAAATATCGAGACAGCTTTGCGCAATGCGGGCGCAAGTCTGAAGGACGTAGTTCGTACGCGTATGTTCGTCATCAACATCGCTGATTGGGAAAAAATCGGCAAGGCGCACGGTGAGTTTTTCCGCGACATCCGGCCAGCGACTTCGATGGTGCAGGTGAGCGCGCTCATCTCTCCGGACATGCTGGTAGAGGTCGAGGCCGATGCCGTTATTACCGGGTGAAGCAGGACCGTGCGGGGCGGACACTCTTGTCCCCCGCTTTTGAGGTTGATCCTATTGGTATCAAAAGTTAATTCGGTTTTCCGCGGGCTTCTGTGTTTGGAACAATGAGTCAAAGTCAAAAGCGGCGGACAAGAGTGTCCGCCCCGCGCAAAGGGTCACTCCCATGATGTATCATGCCCACCCGATCCCCAAGAGGTGGACATGCGATATCTTCTCAACCTGATCGTTGCAGCGACCCTCGTCACTTCCGCTGTTTCGCAGGCCCCGCCATCACAAGGTGTCGTCGTCATTCACGCCGGCTTTCTGATCGATGGCAAGTCTGACCAGCCTCGCCGCGATCAGATCATCGTGATTCGCGGCAATCGAATCGAAAGCGTTTCCGACGCTGCCAGCGCCAGGATTCCGGCGGGCGCCAATACCATCGATCTTTCGCATTCCACGGTCTTGCCCGGCTTGATCGATTCCCACACCCACATCTTCCTGCAGGGGGAAGATCCGGCGCAGGGTGGCTATGACGCCAACATTCTGAAATATCCGCTGGCCCTGCGTGCGGCGCGGGCCACGGTCGCGGCTCGACGCGCTCTTGAGCAGGGTTTTACCACGCTTCGCGATGTCGAAACCGAGGGCGCCGGGTACGGCGACGTGGGTATCAAGATGGCGATCGAAGGCGGCTACATTCCGGGGCCGCGGTTGCTGGTCGCCACCAGGGCCATTTCGACCACCGGAGGTTACAACCTCGAAGGTTACGCGCCGGAACTGGACATGCCCAAGGGCGCGCAGATCATCGACGGGCCGGTTGAAGCCCGCAAGGCGACGCGGGAGCAGCTTGACCACGGTGCCGACTGGATCAAGGTCTATATGACGCATCGTTCCTGGGTGGGGAAGAGTGGCGAGCTGGTTTCACAGCCAACCCTCACCGTCGAAGAACTTAAAGCTATCGTGGACGAGGCTCACGGTTGGGGCAAGAAAGTGGCTTGTCACGCCTATAACGGTATCGGCTTGCAACGCGCGCTGGATGGCGGTTGTGACTCGATCGAGCATGGATTGCAGATCACTGACGCTCAGATCGCGCAGATGGTGAAGCAGGGCACGTGGTACTGCCCGACGCTCGCGGTCTACTATTCTGACTGGGCTCCAGCCGACACGCCGAATGGACAACGCGATCGCAAACGCGCCTCGGATCATGGAGTGTCTTTCAACAAGGCCCTTAAAGCGGGAGTGAAAATTGTTTTCGGCACCGACATGGGAGGTATTCCCTGGACGGAGGCGATAGCACAGGAGTTTCCCCGCATGATTGAATTCGGCATGTCCCCAATCGAAGCAATCAAGAGCGCTACCTCTCGGGCGGCTGACATGCTCGATATGACCGGCCAGATTGGCTTGGTCGCGCCCGGCGCCTATGCCGACGTGATTGCAGTGAATGGCGATCCGCTGCGTGACGTTAAGGTGCTGGGCGATGTCACGTTCGTGATGAAAGACGGCGGAGTTTTTCGGAACGAGGCCAAATAATCGCAGCCCCGGGGGTAGTGGGCCAGAAGCAAGCACCAACTCATCATTAAGTTCCACCACATAGGTTCCAGCATAGGGCTGTCATCCTGAGCGAAGGACCTCTGCATTCCGCGCCAGCTTCGACGCAATGTCTGCTCACATCCAGAGTGGAACCGCTCAGCAAATCTGGCGGGCTGGGTGCAGCGATCGTCTGAAATGCAAGGGTCTTTCGTCGGGAGCGCTTCGCGGGGCGAAGGCCTCCTCTTCCCCAGCATGACAGCGCGTGAAGTTCAGATTGACCCATCGCCTGCCCGTGCGTTCGCCGGTTAGTTCGGCAGGCGTGAACCTTCCGTTGGCATCATCTCGAGACTGGGCGCAACAGCCGGGTCTTGCACCCCATTGCTCGGAATGCGAATCCCGAGTTGGAGCGCTGCACGCCAGATCCTTCGCAAGCTCAGGATGACCCATCATGAGACGGGGCGATTCACACTGACCCACTACCAGCGCCACTATCTGCTTGACACTGGCGGCGAGGAGTTCATAATGCCCAAATCTCGTGACCTTCAAGTCCAGCCCGTGATTCGCAGGCCGAGGCCGAGGGGGGTGCATATGAACCTTCTGGAAATGTGTGACGCGGATGTGGCAGCCATTCGGGTCGAGTCCAACGCAGCCGACGCAATCCGCATGATGTTGGACCGCCATGTGGGAGCCGTAGGCGTGGTCGACAGTGAAGGCCGGGTCGCCGGCGTTTTTACCGAACGCGACGTGCTCCGCAAGCTCTCCCTTACCGGCCGCAATCCCGACGCGACCCCGCTGCGAGAGCTGATGACTACCCCAGTCGAGCTCGCCACTACTTCGACTACACCCGGCGAGGCTCTGGCCATCATGCTGGAACGCCATTTCCGCCACCTTCCCGTGGTCGACAATTCGGGAAAGTTGCTGGGGATACTATCGATCCGCAATCTGCTGGAGCAGCGCATTGGCGATCTCAGCCAGGAACTGGACTCGCTCGAGCAGTATGTGACCAACGACGGACCCGGTGGATAGGGAAGCATTCAGCAGTCAGCAGTCAGCCAAAACAGCGAATCAGGGCTTCCTGGCTGAGTGCTGAATGCTGAGCGCCTCACTGATGATTTTCTGCCCTGTGCTGTGGGAGAATATCCCCGCCGTCCATGACTTCCTCGCGCTACTCGGACGCCAATAGGACCTGATGCTTAAAATCTCCGGCGCCCTGCCCAAGACCATCGCGGTAATTCGTATTGCAACTTCTGTTTTCTTTCTCCTTTTTGGTCAATACAAGGTCTTCGGCTCTGAGTTTACTCATGGCGGTTTTCAGCAGTACTTGCAGAGTTTCGTGCAAAACAGCGCGGTCAGCTTTTACCAGCCGATTCTGGCCGATTTGATTCTGCCGCACGCCGTATTTTTTGGTTACCTGGTCGGACTGGTCGAACTGTTTATCGGGGTGTGTCTGCTGGTGGGGATCTGGGTACGTCCGGCGTCCGTGCTGGGCGCGTTGCACATGGTGAGCCTGACGCTGGCTACCTGGTGGGGGCCCGGCCCGGGGATGCCGGTGTGGCGTTACTTTGGTTCGGAACTCGACCACTTGCCGCTGCTGTTCCTGTTCGCTATCTTCTTCGTCGCGGACGCCGGGCAAGAGTGGGGACTGGATGGACGCAATCGTGGACGAACTGGAAGCCGAGGTCCCGGGTGACTCGAGGATGTCCCTGCAGGTCAGCAATACGTTTTCGTTGAGCCAATTTCATGGCCCAGCTTCGCAGTCGCAACTTCCTGACGTAATTTTGTGGCTTCCTAACTAAACAACGAGGAGTCGCGGAGCAAAATGAACAAACCAGGCAATTATGTTCTTGCAGTGATTATTTTGTTGTCGTGGACGTTAAGCGCGATGGTGCGGGCCCAGGAAATTGCCACTCCCGCGGTTCAGCGTGTCGTCCTGCACGCCGGAAAGCTGCTGGATGTTCGCAGCGGAAAGACGCTCAGCGATCAGACTATCGTGATCGAAGCCGGCAAGATTGTCAGCGTCGGCTCCGCGGGACAGGCAAATCGTTCGTCCGGTGATCGCTTCATCGACCTCCCGAACGCTACAGTCCTGCCCGGCCTGACCGATGCGCACACCCACCTGACAGGCGATCCACAGGACGTTGGACCTCAGGCGCTCTCGATATCGATTCCTCGAGCGACCCTGACCGGCGCCCGCAACGCGCGGCTTACCCTTGAGGCCGGATTCACCACGGTTCGCAACGTGGGCGCGGAGGGTTTCGGCGACGTGGCCTTGCGTGACGCGATCAACGCGGGCGACGTCCCCGGACCGCACATGCTGGTGAGTGGGCCGGCTCTGGGCATTACGGGCGGACACTGCGACGAGAACCTGCTCCCCTTCGAGTACCACTACTCGGCGGAGGGCGTGGCTGACGGCGTGGAAGGCGTGCAGCGCAAGGTACGCGAGGTCATCAAGTACGGCGCTGACCTGATCAAGATATGCGCCACCGGCGGAGTACTTTCACACGGTGACAATCCGCAGGCTTCGGCCTATACCCAGGAAGAGCTGAAGGCCATTGTCACGGACGCGCATCGCCTGGGACGGAAGGTCGCCGCTCATGCTCATGGAGCACAGGGGATTCTATGGGCGTCGCAGGCTGGCGTGGATTCCATCGAACATGGTTCCTACATCGACGACGCTGCTATTGCCGAGATGAAGAAGAATGGAACCTATCTGGTCCCCACGTTGTATCTCGCCGACTGGTTTCTGGCTAATGCCGAACGCCTGCACGTCCCGGCAGAATTGATTGGGAAGGGTAAAGAGGTGATGGCGGTAGCCCGCAAGAATGAGGCACACGCTTTCGCCAGCGGTGTGAAGGTAGCTTTTGGAACCGACGCAGCCGTCTATCCTCACGGGCTCAATGCCCACGAGTTCGCCGTGCTGGTCAAATTGGGGCTGACTCCATTGCAATCGATTCAGGCGGCCACGATCAATGCCGCGGACCTGCTGGGCTGGGCAGATAAGATCGGCGCGGTCGAACCCGGCAGGTGGGCGGACATTATCGCGGTCGACGGCGATCCACTCCATGACGTGACCACACTTGAGCATGTGAAGTTTGTGATGAAGGGCGGCGAAGTAGTCAAGAACGAATACGGCAAGTGATGCAAAATAGCGCCAGCGTCCCTTCGACTGCGCTGAGGGCCGGCCGGAGGCCGGCGCTACTAAACCCACAGATCTGAATTCAGCATGTTTCGAGCCCAGGAGCGGCCATTGATTTCTGCAACCGAGGTTAAAACAATTCCTGCACTGATTTTTCTCCTTTCAATTCTCACGAACTTCAGCCTGGCACAGAACCCGGCCATCCCTTCGCCGGAAAAGCCGGCCCCCAAAGTTACTTACATTCTGGTCGGACGCCTCTTCGACGCCACCGGCGACAGCGTCCGCGAGAACATGGTCATCGAGGTTGAGGGTCAACGAATCAAAACTGTGGCGGCCGCGGCCGACCTCAAGATTCCGCCGGGCGCGAACGCGATTGACCTCTCCCAGGCCACCGTTCTTCCCGGCCTGATCGACTGTCATACCCATCTGGGATCTCGTGCCGACCGCTATTATGAGATTTACGACTTCAAGTCCACCCCCTTCGACCACGCGTTTTCCGGCGTGGTCAACGCGCGCAAGACTCTGGAAGCAGGTTTTACCTCGGTTCGTGATGTGGGCTCAGACCCGTTTCTCGCTGTCGACCTGCGCAATGCGATCAACGAGGGTTATGTGGTTGGACCACGGATCGTGGCCAGTGGCCCGGGAATCTCAATCACTGGCGGCCATGGCGACCTCAACAACTACTCGCCGCAGACCCGGGTGATGATGTTTCCTGACGAGCGCGACTTCGCGATCGCGGACAGCGCCGATCAGATTCGTCACGTTATTCGTGCCCAGGAAAAATACGGAGTCGATGTGATCAAGATACTGGCGACCGGAGGCGTGCTCTCCAAAGGTGACAGCCCCGGAGCGCCTCAATTTACTCTTGAAGAACTTAAGGCAGCCGCGGAAACGGCGCACATGGGCGGGAGGAAAATTGCCGCGCACGCGCACGGCACCGAAGGCATCAAGAACGCAATCCTGGCGGGTATTGACTCGATCGAACACGCCAGCCTGATTGATGACGAGGGTATCCGTCTCGCGAAGCAGCACGGGACATATCTGGTGATGGACATCTACAACGACGATTACCTTCTCAGTGAGGCGCCCAAGTACGGATTGCCCACCGAAAATCTCGACAAGGAGAGAATGGTGGGACGCCTGCAACGCGAAAACTTTCGCAAGGCGTTTCAGGCGGGCGTAAAGATGGCTTTCGGCACCGACGCTGGGGTCTATCCTCACGGCGACAACGCCAGGCAGTTCTTCTACATGGTGAAATTTGGCATGACGCCATCGCAGGCAATCCGGGCCGCTACGGCAAACGCCGCCGACCTCATTGGCCGATCCAAAGATGTGGGCACAATCGAAGCCGGCAAGTATGCTGACATCATTGCCGTGAATGGCGATCCCCTGTCTGACGTGCGTGCGCTGGAGCATATGGATTTTGTCATGAAGGGTGGACAGGTTTACAAAGACACACGCTTTGCGGCTGCACACGCAGGCGCAAATTAAGATGGCAAGAGAGCAGGAATAACCACCTGTCATCATGAGCGGAGCAACTCTTTCGCTTTGCGAAGCAGTCGCAAAGTCGAAGGACACCTTGCAGCATACAGCCTGCCGCAAAGCTGAGCATCCTGCGCTCTCTGCGGGTGGTGGCTCAGTTTGAAAATAGATCGCGAAAAGTCGTCATCCTGAGGGACTTCAGTCCGAAGGATCCTGCGCGCATCGCACCGGGCGCGGCCAGACTGCGTATTCACTCCGCGCCAGATGCTTCGCAAGCTCAGCATGACGCGGGTGCAACTTGAAACCGAGCCACTACCTCTCTGCGGTAGAAGACTTCAGTTCTGAGCGGAGTGCCTGCGGTAGGGGTCCTTCGACTGCGTGGGGAGTTAAATAAGCGAACTTCTCACTTCGCTCGGGATGACAAATCGCGTGAACCATTCGGCGCATCCGGGCAGCGCAATGTTTGCGTGTAGAATCGCCATCTGATGGTGAAGATGGCGAATTCTGCCGAATCGCGACCGGTCGCGGGGTTCGCACGCCTGCTGCGCTGGCTCCGTCCTTCGCACCAGCACAGCGCTTTTTCCGCCACCCTGCTGCTCATGACCGCGGTCATGCTCTCGCGGGTGATCGGTTACGTGCGCGAGGCTTACATTGCCTACGCGTTCGGTGCCGGACCGGCGACCGACGCCTACGTCGCCGGCTTCACAATTCCCGACTGGCTTAACTACCTGGTGGCCGGTGGAACTGCTTCCATCACCTTCGTTTCGATCTACACCCGTTTTCTCGCGGAAAAAAGAGAGGGCGAGGCACAAAAGACTTTCTCTGTAATTATCACCGTAATGACGGCCGTGCTGGGGTTCGGGATTATCCTCACCGAAATCTTTACGCCCCAGATCTCGCGCCATCTCTTCCCTAACTTCAATGCCGAGCAGATGCAGCTTTGCGTCCACCTGACCCGCATTCTGCTGCCGGCACAGCTGTTTTTCTATGTGGGTGGGGTGGTTTCCGCCGTGCTGCTTTCGCGGCGCCTGTTCCTGTTTCCCGCCTTCGCGCCTCTGCTCTACAACGCCGCCATCATCGCGGGTGGTGCGCTGCTATCGCGGCGGCTGGGCATCGCTTCCCTGGCCTATGGCGCGGTTGCGGGGAGTTTTCTCGGACCGTTCCTGATCAACGCCATCGGCGCGGCACGCATCGGTACCGGATATCGCGTTTCGTTCGACCTGCGCAACCCGGCATTTCGTGAATGGGTGCGCCTCTCAATTCCATTGATGCTGGGCGTATCCCTGGTTACGGCCGACGATTGGATTCTGCGCTACTTTGCTTCAGGCGCGGTTGGCGACATCACCCGGCTAAATTACGCGAAGAAACTTTTCGCGGTGCCGATTGCAGTATTGGGGCAGGCCACCAGTCAGGCATCGCTGCCATTTTTTGCCAAGCTGTTTGGGGAAAAGCGGCTGCGTGAATTCGCCGAAACAGTGAACGGTTCAATCTACCGCATCGCAGCCACATCGCTATTGGCTACCAGTCTCATGATCGCCACCGCGACGCCTCTGATCGACCTGGTTTACCGGCGAGGGCGTTTCGTTTTTTCTGATTCCCAGGGAACTGCGCTCTACTTCCTCTGGTTTTCGCTCTCGCTGTGTTTCTGGGCAGCGCAAGGTCTGTACTCGCGCGCCTTCTACGCCTCCGGTAATACGCTGGTTCCCATGATTGCGACCAGCTTGATTACGCTGGCGTCGATCCCGGTGTACTCCGTCTTATTTGGCCATTTCTCCACCGTGGGACTTGCCATGGCCTCCGACGTAGGTATTCTCGCCAACACGCTGGCGCTGGCGCTGCTGCTCCATCGTCGACAGTTGGTGAAGGTGAGTGACCTGCGCTGGGGGGAGATCGGGAAGGCGGCGATTACTTCGGCGGTGGCCGGCGTGGTCAGTTATCGGGTCGCTCGCGCCCTGATGGTAAACGACAGCCGGGTTGCTGATTTGAAGGTTCTCGGCCTGACTACAATCACGTGGGCTGGAGCGGTCGCGGCCGGCTTGTGGCTTACCCGCTCTTCCTTGCCCGGGGATCTGCGCCGCCGCAAGCCGACCACCTATCCACGCGTGGCGGAAGTGCAGGCAGCAGAGACAGGCGGAGGAATTGAGCCGTAGGAATTGAGGGTGGAACAGGGCTTCCAGCCCTGCATTAGAGACAAAGCCAAGTCGCGGCTTCAGCCGCTGAGAAGTTTATCGCAAACGGCGATTTTTCAACGGGCATCTGGTTGACGGCCGTCAAAGTTCCCCGTCCAACCAAAAAGTAGCGTGGACTCAGCCAGGTCCGCCCTGCAAGCTGCGCCCTGACATGAAAACAAAGCGGGCACTCTTATGGACCAAGGGTGCCCGCTGTGATTTCATTCGACCCGAGCTTAGACTCTGGCGCCGGTTGCGGTTTCGGCCGCTGCCGCAGCCTTCACTTCTTCGCCATTTGCCTTCTGGCCGGCTTTGCGGATATCGATTCCGCCCTTGAAGAATGCGCCATCTTCAATGGAGATGCGGGCAGCTACGACATCGCCAGTGAGCGAGCCATCGCTGCGGATGTCCACGCGGTCGCTGGCCGTGAGGTTTCCGCGAACTTTGCCGAGCACTACGATCTCGCGGGCGTTGATGTTGGCCGAGACGACGCCGTTGCGACCTACGGTCACACGGTTTCCCGACAGATTGATGGAACCTTCCACCCGACCGTCAATGTAAAGCGACTCAGAACCCGTCACTTCGCCTTTGATCACCAGCGATTTGCCGATCGTCGCCTGGTCCGCCGTGGTGGCAGAGACCGGACGCGTAGCCGCCGGAGTAGGTTCGCTCGCGGCTGTTGGAGTGGTGGGCACAGCAGGACGCTCTGGCTCACCGGGACGGCCTGGAGTCGTGGGCTGATTCGTGGGTTTCCACATGTGACTAGATCCTTTCCTTTTATGGAGTCTGCGTAAAAGGCCGCACTGTTGACAACTTGATATTTTACTCCAGCAAACTGAAAAGCGAACCTGTGAAAATCACCCTAACGGTTGATTTTGCTGGGCAAGCTTAGAAGCCCGCAAATGAATCTCAAGCCGGTGCCGCAACCTCACGCCACTGGTTGCCGCAAATACTTCAGTACGGCACAGATAACCTGTGTTTCCGGGGTCAATCATGACAGCTGTGAGGCCATTCCGACACTATCTGATCGAATTCGAAGGTTACTAATGTAATCCAGCCAAGCTCAGCCCAGGAACAGCCCCGGCAGCAACACGTAGGCCGGGTTCTGGACTGGAGCTCCCGTCACGTAGTCCTGAGTGGGGGACTAGAGGCGGCGGATTTGAACCAGGCGAAGGCTGAACCTCGCATTCTGTTCCATTTGGCGGAGCGCAATCTTCCCCGGGCGCAGTTCGACCGGGGATGGCGGCGTCCGGGACGTCCCGTCCGTCCTCAGGCGAAGAAGCTCGAAATTGACTGGAGTGTTCCCCTGGGGACAGGCATCGTGGCGCAAAATATGTACCCGGCCAAGTACAGCTTCGACGTCGATGCAGCGCCGAATTGTGCCAGTGATTATGTGGTGTTTGGGTTGAACGTCGCCGGGTCGGCTGGGCAAGCTAATTTGCTCGGCTTGAATCAGCTCTATCGTGGCACTGGCGGCCTTTGTGGAACGGGCACGGCCAATGTCAATTGGGCATACAACGGGAGCACGGCGGGCGGAAAGGTTCTAACCTCGCCGGTAATTTCTCTCGATGGTACCAAAATCGCCTATGTGGAAAGCGCTACCAACTCAGCGGTGTTTCACATCCTTACATGGAAGGCGGGAGAAGGCACGTCCGCGACCGCGGCGGTGGCCCCCGCTCTCAATGGCGTCTGCCCCGCAACCAGTTCGTGCCTCAAATCGATCGCCTTCTCTGGTACCTCTACGGCAACCCTTGCCTCGCCGTGGATCGACTACTCCAGCGACAAGGCATTTGTGGGAAGCCACAATGGCGTCGTTTACCGCATCAGTTGTGTCTTCCATTGCCCTCTCAACACTCAGCCTTCAGTGGATTGGTCTTTCACTCTGCCGGTAGCCGGCACGGGCGGTTCGTCCGCGACACCCAACGGGCCGGTCTACAGCTCTCAGACGGGCCACCTGATCGTGGGTGATCAGCTTGGAGAGCTGTGGACTATCAATGCGAACGGGGCGAGCCCTTCTCTTTTTGCTGGACCGGTAATGATTGGCGGTGGAGGCTGCACAACCGCCAAACCACCAGGACGCAATGTGACAGGAACGGACTGTGCCGTGAGCGGTGGTTCATTCGGTATCCCGGATTCCGTCATTCTTGACGGTTCGGCTGGCAAAGTCCTTGCTTTTTCTGGCAACGACGGCACCACTGGCGCCAGCGCCGTGGTGGCCCAACTCAATGAAGACCTCACTGGCTTGATAAGGACTCACATCGGTCGAGGCAGCAGGGGAAACACCACAACCAATGTCGACATTCATACCGGAGCTTTTGATAACGCTTATTTCGGAGCATCGCCCAATACGGGGGAGCTTTTCGTCTGCGGCGCCGGGGTTAACAATACCAATCCTTTCCATTACTGGATTGGCTTCACGGCGTATCCGCTGATGAATTCAACGCCCACAGGATCGCTCGCGCGCAGCCCGTCTTTCGCGGGTCTGGAGTGCAGTCCTTACACCGAATTTTATTATCCCAACATCAATCTCAATGGCGACACGACCTTTTGGTTAGTTCGCTTCTGGGTGCCAACCCGGATGGCTACATCATCACCAATGACATCAGCGATGGCAGTGTGCCCGGCGGGCTCAGCAATGTACGGTACGACAGCGGGGTCAGCGGCATCATCGTTGATAACACCAGTACGGCGGCGCAGGCCTCCAGCGTCGACTTCAGCACTCAGGGTGTGGTTAATGTGGGCACCTGCGTCAACCAACGCTGTGCGGTCAAGCTTACCCAACTGAGTTTGCAATAGAAAATCAAGAGGCTGGATGCGAGGTCGGCTGTTGCTCGTCGAGCCAGCCAGCCTCGCCTGCACTTCGTCGATTACGCCTGTCTCATTTATCCTGACAACAGCAGCTCGTCCCTAACGACAGCAATTCATCAGGAAGGATTCCTATGAAACCAAACATGGCAATCATCGGCAGGCCTGGGGCCGACGAATATGCGGCTTATTACGAAAAGTATGTGTCGCTGGTTTCGACCGACGACGTCCTTGCGACCCTGGAGAAACAGCCATCTGAGCTGGTGTCAGTACTGTCTGCTCGCAAAGAAGCGGATGGAGACTTCCGCTATGCTCCGGGAAAGTGGACGGTGAACGAATCGTTGGGACATGTCATCGATGCCGAACGCGTTTTCAGTTACCGGGCGTTGCGCATCGCGCGCAACGATAAAACTCCGCTGGCGGGTTTCGAGCAGGATGATTATGTGAAGTATGGAGCGTTCGGCCATCGCACTCTGGCCGGACTTTTGGACGAATTCAGGTCAGTTCGCCAGGCTACGGTGTCTCTGTTTCGCGGGCTCGATGATGCAGCGTGGAGTCGTCGTGGCATCGCGAGCAACAATGAGGTTACCGTGCGGGGCCTTGCTTACATCATTGCCGGTCACGAACTTCACCATCGCCGGATTTTTCAGGAGAAATACTTTCCCGCCTCAGTTTCGTGAAGACGGCAACTCGCCAGGGCTGACTCAGGTATCCTTAGAAGATATGGCACCCGCTGGAGTGACGCCCGAGACTTCAGCCGTCACGATGATTTCTGATTCCGACATTCTTAAGAAAATTGAGCGCCAGCCCAAACGCCTGGCCGGTTTCAAGCAACTGGTTCGCGAACTCGGCATTCGTGGGGATGATCGTCGAGTGCTCGCGGAGCGATTGAAACACCTGGCGGCAATGGGCCAGTTGGTGGAAGTGGATTCCGGCCGCTATGCCATGCCCCAGGCTGCCGCGGGAAAAAACATGGCAGTCGGGCGGCTCAGCATGCACCGCGATGGCTTCGGGTTCGTCATTCCCGAGGCCAGTTCCCTGGACGAACGCCTGAAGGCAAAGCTTGCGGGAGATATTTTTATCCCGCCTCCTGCGGTGGGTTCGGCTATGCACGGCGACCGCGTGCTGGTGGAGATCGGCAACATTCGAGCCGATGGCCGGGCTGAAGGCCGCGTCGTTCGTCTGATTGTCCGGGCTCACTCAACCGTAGTGGGGAAGTTTCACCACGGCGGCCGCCGCAACTACGTCACTCCAATCGATCAGAAAATTAATCAGGACATCGTCATCCCCGCAGGGATGGAATATCCGAAAGACGACATCAGCGAGGTTGAACCTCCCGCGTCCGCTGCAGTTGAATCCCGCCGCGGTAAGGACAAAAGTCGCGACCGCGTGTTTGGGCAAGAGGCCGCCCGCCGCACCGATTGGGCCGATCTGGAAAACGTGGTCGTCGACGTCGAAATCACCGACTGGCCAACGGCAACCCAGAATCCGCGCGGACGCGTGGTCGAGATCCTGGGCTACGAAGACGATTTCGGCGCGGACGTCGAAATAATGATCCGTAAGTTCCACCTGCCTCATCGTTTTCCACCCGCAGTGCTGGATGAAGCACAGAATGCGGAGCCCATCATCCAGGCCAGCGAAAGCCGCAAGCGGCGCGACTTCCGTGCCTTTCCGATTGTCACAATCGACGGAGAAACGGCGCGTGATTTCGACGATGCGGTGGCGGTCAGGCGTTTGGAAAACGGGAATTTTGAATTGCAGGTCCACATCGCCGACGTAGCCCACTATGTCACGCCGGACTCTGCGCTCGACCAGGAGGCTCGCCTGCGGGGCACCAGCGTTTACTTTCCCGATCGCGCCGTGCCCATGCTTCCGCTCGAACTCTCGACCGATATCTGCAGCCTGCGTCCGAAAGTTGACCGTCTGGTCATGTCATGCGTGATGGAAATGGATCATCACGGAGAAATTGTCGGCTACGAACTGAGCGAAGGCATCATCCGCTCGGTTGAACGAATGACTTACACCGACGTGAACTTAATCCTCGAAGGCGATGCCGGGGCGCGCCAGCGCTACGCTGAACTGGTGCTTGCATTCGAAATGATGCGCGACCTGGCCCTGATTCTGAATCGCAAGCGCGAACGAAGAGGCTCGATCGACTTCGATCTGCCCGAGCCGGTCATCGAGTTCGACGAATACGGATTGATGAAGAGCATCACTCGATCCGAGCGCAAGTTCGCCCATCGCCTGATCGAGGAGTTCATGCTTTCAGCTAACGAATGCGTGGCCTCGCATCTGGAGAACAAGCGTATCGCCTCGCTCTACCGAATCCACGAGAAGCCCGACGCCAAGCGGGTGTACGACTTTGAAGTAATCGCGGCGACATTCGGCTATTCGCTCGGAGTGGGCCCGTTGCCGATTCACCGTGTGCAGCCCAAAACCGACCGCCGCGCGAACTATGGCACGGGCAAGCGCACCCGCGAGATTGAGATTCCAAAGGAAGTCCACATTACGCCGCGCATGTATCAGAAATTGACCGAGAAAATTGCCGGCAAGCCCGAGGAACGCATTCTTTCCTTCCTCATGCTGCGCTCGCTGAAACAGGCCCGCTACTCGGAGGAAAATGTAGGCCACTTCGCCCTCGCCGCGTCGTCGTACACCCACTTCACTTCGCCGATTCGCCGTTATCCGGATCTGATCGTTCACCGGATTTTGAAAGAAGTCCTGCGTGATGCGGCCTCCGACCGCAGCGCCGGCGTCCCGCCGGCCCGAGGGCGGACGGAACGTCCGCAGGATGGCCCCGGCGCTGCCGAAACAGACGCCTGCGTAGTCGATGGAAGAAACGAATCCAAGCGGGCTTCCAGCCCGCCATCGGGCCGGCGGGACGCCGGCGCTACGCCATGGTCGAAGCGGCGCGATCAGTCGGCTCAGCGGGAAACCATCAAACCCGAAGGCGGCCCCATTGCGCTCGAGGAACTGCACGATATCGCGGAAGATTCCAGCCAATCAGAACGCCGCGCCGATGAGGCAGAGCGCGAGCTGATGGAATGGAAAAAGGTCAAATTCATGCAGGATCGCGTGGGAGAAGACTTCGACGGGTTGATTATCAGCGTGACCAAGTTCGGATTCTTTGTCGAGCTGACAGACCTTTTCGTGGAGGGACTGGTCCCGCTGGTCACGCTGACGGACGATCGCTACACCTATCACGAGAACACGCGCGAAATTATCGGACAGCGCAACCGCAAGATATACAGTCTGGGGCAAAGAATCCGAGTTTTGGTGGACAGGATCGATCCGGCGGAGAAGAAAATTCAGTTTGCGTTGCTGGAGGAAAAGCCCGCTCCGAAGCGCAAGAATCGCTGAAGCTGGTGTAAAATCCTTGAGTCAACCCTACCGCCGCTTTTGGATTGCGGCCGGTTCCTTCCAGTCGGGACGTGGCTCAGCCTGGTAGAGCACTCGCTTGGGGTGCGAGGGGTCGGCAGTTCAAATCTGCCCGTCCCGACCAATTCATTCTAAAGGGCTTATCGCGCCCGCATTCCGTGGCGCACATCCTACTCAAGTACTCAAAGAAGCGCAAGGCTGCCCAAGTTTTGGTATCTTTTGCAAATTGATATTTAAATCAAGATTTATGATGTTGATGGATTTATTGAGAAATTTATCAAAATGACAAGAACAATCCGCGCTCTGTAACTTGATATATAAATCAAAAACAATTGACATATAAACATAATTTGACTAATATATCAAATATGAAGGCTTTAGCAGAATTGGGCCGGGCCGTAGCTGAGCACCGAAAAAAACAACGACTACCGCAGGGCGAGGTAGCTAAACAAAGCGGACTGACGCAGGAGACGCTCTCGCGTTTCGAAAACGGTCAGTTATCCGAGCTGGGCTCACGAAAGCTGTTGGCGGTGTTGGCCGTGCTCGGCCTCGAAATGAGTTTCACAGAAGTGGGAATGTCAGGAACTCTCGATGAATTGCGACGCGAGCGGGGTGGCGCTTGAAACTAAACGTTCATGTCCTTGGAACCCACGTCGCTGTTCTTGAACAAGTTGGAGATTTCAAGAGCGTGATGAGCTACCTTCCTGATGTAGCGCCGGAGAATCTCGTCTCTTTGACGATGCCTGTCCGCACCGAATCGTACCCTTGGGACCAGCCACTTCACCCCATCTTCCAGATGAACCTCCCGGAGGGCTACCTTTTACAGGTCTTGCAGGAAGAATTCGGGCCGCACATCGGCGGGAGCCCAGTCAATCTTCTATCAGTCATCGGTCGAAACATGGTTGGAAGGATTCAGGTAGCTCCTCCTGGGGCGGCATTGGATGAGCCAGCCAAACCGATAGAAGTCGCAGAATTACTAAAGGGCGACAACTCGGAGGAGGCTTTTTCGCAGTTGGTTAGAGAACACGCGAAGAGTGGAGTTTCTGGTGTCCTTCCTAAATTCTTAGACACGGAGGAGAGGAAACAGGACGGAATGGGGAAGCACAATAAGGCTACAATGCTCACCCACGGCCACATCATCAAAGGGTCATCAACCAAGCTCCCGTTCGCAACCGCCAATGAGCGCTTGTGCATGCAGGTCGCCGAGAAAGTTGTTGAATGTGCGAAAACTGAACTCTCCAAGGATGGCAATGTTCTAGTGGTGACGAGGTTTGATGTCGATGCGAACGGGAAGCCCTTCAGGGCACTGGAAGATTTCTGTGCGTTACTTGGACTTCCGCCCGCAGGAAAGTACGACACAACGTGGGAGAGAATCGCGAAGGCAGTTCGCGACTTTGTGCCGGGCCCGGGCCAATACGAGACGTTCGGAAAGCTCGCCACGCTTCTGCTCTTGACCTACGCTCTAAGGAATGCCGACTGCCATTCGAAGAACGTGGCCTTGCTGTACACGTCAAAAGCAGACGTACGTCTCGCCCCCGCATACGATTTCTTTACCACCTCCGTCTACGCCAATTACCAGAACAATCCCCCCGGCATAAGCTTCATGGGACGGAAGACGTGGTTGCCAGGGAAAACTCTGGGGACATTTATCACTTCGACTTTTGGAATCTCTCAGCGGGAACAGAAGGAAATCGTGGAGCGTATCAGTGATGCGGTCGCAGATACTGCCCCTGCCGTTCGCGAATTGATGGACGGATTAGCAGGCTTTAAAGATACCGGAAAACGAATGCTGGCCACATGGAGCGAGGGAGTCAATGTTCTGCGCGACCATCACACCTATGCCTTGAGTCCTTGGAAGTCTAGTCCAGCTTTCGAGGGAATTTCCGACCCGCCGAAACTCAAGAGCACGAGAAAGGTTATTGGTCGTTCAGAGTTGTTGGCGGTCCCCAGAAAATCTAAGTGAAACGACTACTAGTTCCGCGTGGCGTGCCAAACTGCCGTAGTGGTAGCGGCGGTGGTAACGGGCGTGTCGAAGGCGGCGGACTTGAAACATGAGCTGCGAGATACGTCCAGCTATTGGGCGCATCCATAGCCGGAAAAGGTTAGGACGACCTAGCGAATTCTACGCGCCACAATCGCAGCCTTTTGCATAGAGACCCTGCGCCCCTTCACGCAGAATTATGGGTGCCATTAAGAGAGCAGCGAGAGGGTCTGCGAACCACAAGCCAAACGCCGCATTTAGGACAAGCCCTCCGAGAAGGATGGCAGAGAGATATGTACAGAACTCCGTCTGTCTCGCATCCGCGTGCATAGCTGCGCTGGCTAACGAAGTGCCGACACGTTGCTTGGCGCGGGAAAGAAGGGGCATGACCAATAGAGAGACGATTGCTAGCACGATTCCCGGGATGCTGTGCTCAGGAGCGCGGCGTGTGAGAAGGTCAGCCGTGGATTCATAGGCGATGTAAATAGAAAGAGTGACGAAGCAGACTCCCACTATCCGCAAAGAAGTTCGCTCGTTCTTCTCACGCTGAGCTTCGTTATCATCGACAGACATGCGCCAGAGCAATGTTGCACCGGAGATGACTTCTATGAAGCTATCAATGCCGAAACCGACAAGCGAGATGCTGCCTGCTAGAGCACCCGTGAATACGGCGACCAAGCCTTCAAGAGTGTTCCAGCCGATGGTGAAATACTCCAGTCGCTTCCCCTGTCGCGCCGAAAGCTCCCGATGGGTGAGTGCAGTTGCCAGCATGTGAACATGCTATCCCTTCCGTCGTGGGCACCGCTAGCCTAACAACGAGCTTGACTTTGGAATGCATACAAGGGTTGATACTGATTATGGTCAAACACATCGGCACTACTCTCCATTCCGGCACACTTGCTAAAGCGACTGGCGTCAGCGCCGATACGATACGGCACTATGAAAAGATTGGAGTCCTGCCGAAAGCATCATGGACAGCGTCTGGTTATAGGCTTTACCCAAGAAGTTCAAGTACAGAGAGTGCTCGTGGCACAAAGAGCACTGCGCATCGGCTTTACGTTGGCAGAATTAGCAGAGGCGTTAAAAGCTCGTGATGCGGGCGGAGTGCCGTGCCAACGAGTTTACGGACTAGCGAGACAGAAGCTGAGCATTGTGACAGCGGACATCGCGGCACTAGTCGGGACGGGAGGCATAATCGAGTGCGACGGCATGGGACATGGCGAGAGAGGCGGTCATTGTCTGAGAGCTCTCCAGTATAGTATGCGGTCAACGGGCTGTGGAACATTGTGATTTTCTTGGTAGTTATTGCGGTTTTTCACCTTCAGAAGGTGCTAGGACACTCGACACTTGCAGAGAACATGTCATCTCCAAATCAAGTACTCAAGATTCGGAAATAACGGGCGAAGCCTTTTGTTTTGATTAAGCAGGACGAGCACTCGCTTGGGGTGCGAGGGGTCGGCAGTTCAAATCTGCCTGTCCCGACCAACACCCGATTACTTCCGGTTTGCCCGTTATCCACCAGAAGAGAGTCTATTGGAACTTATGACGAACAAAGGGCGAATGACCGACTCGGGCGGAAAGGTAGAGCCCGATGACAGGAAAGCCGGACATAGCAAGAAGGACTACTCGCCGCGAAGATGGCTCAGCAGGATAACATCGCGCTTTGATTGTCCGCGTGTCATTAACAGATGCTCGTAGTCAGCTGTCCAGCTAAAATCGAATATTTCGCCGGAACTGAAATGAGTGAGCTGTGTCGGTTTCAAGGCGCTCAATGACTGCTCCCAGATATTGGACGCACCATTGCTGGTGAGCACGTAGTGCAACGCCTTTCCGTCAGGAGACCAGCGGAGAGTTCCCAGGAAGCCAGGAACCTGGAATTTGTTGATGGCGGTGCCTCCGCCAGACGGAATCACCGCCAGCTCCACAACGGGAGGAGAGTACTCCTGATAAGGATAGGCAAGGTACTTCCCGTCGGGGGAAACGACGATGTTCCCGAATAATGTGTCACCGAGTACGTCGGCTATTTCCGAAATCGATCCGTCGACTACGGAGATTTTGCGAATTTTTTCAGGATGAACAGCGTTCAGGTAGTAGGCAAACTGTCCCTCCGGCGAGCAGGCAGGAAACAAGACGTCTCCACTCGTTAATGCCGTTTCGTTCGAACCGTCGAGCGCCACTCTGGTCAAAACTTTCTCACCATTTGTACTCGTCACAGCCAGCAGAAAACGCCCGCATGGCTCAATCCATTCCGGATTATTCAAAGACGTGATGGGCATTCTATGAGTGCCATCCCTATTTATGATCCATAAACCCGTGCCGACGGCTATCAAACGTCCATCCGAAAGCTCGCGCACCTGATACAACGTCGGCTCTCCGGACGTGACCTGGGTAGGGTGAGAGAGATCCGTTGCTCCAGCAATCCACAAATTCGATACCGCTCCATTTGCGATTACCGCGAGCCGCTTGCCGTCTGGGGTCAAATCAACTGCTGAGTCGTAATCGGTCAGGTCGTTCGTGACGCGCTGTGCCTCTCCCGACGAAGTGGAAACTGTCCAAAGCTGTCCCCGATGCGAGTTGAGATCATTCAAGACGACAATAAGTTCCCGTCCGCCCTGGATCCACAACGGGCGTCCAATCGCACCCGTAGAACTGTAAAGTTCAGTCTGGGTTGCCTTCGATAGTGAAATGAGATACAGAGCGAAACGACGTCTTTGTCCGGTCAGATGCGCGGAAACGGCTATGCTGTCGTTCCTGGGCGACCACGCGGGTCCGCTGTCAAAAACCTCGTTTCCTGCGACTGTGGCCAGCAGGTGATCATCAGTTCCATCCACATTTGCGACGCGTACTTCGAAGATCTTGCGACGCGGGTATCCGCGAGTGTAAACAAGCTGCTTGCCATCGGGCGAGAAACTGACCGGAGTGTCTGCATCCCGAATCAATTGTTCGACAGTTCCTCCCTCCGCGGGAATTCTGCACAGGTAGCTGAACACAGGATTGCTTTTCTCGGAGCGGACGAAATACAGAAAGTGTCCATCAGGAGAGAATTCCATGCCAGAGAAGTTGACGGTGTCTGCCGTGAGAAGTTGCGTTTCGTTTCCGGTATCTATCCGCTTGAGCCATAGGCTCTGTTCTAGTCCTTCATCCCTGGCATAGGCCAAACTCAGTCCATCGGGAGATAGCGCCATCTCCCGGACTTTCCCATTGCTTGTCAACTCAGTGACTTCCATGTTCTGGAGATCCAGCGCAGGCGTGCGAGAGAATTTGTTGTATTTGACCAGAACTAGCGAAGCAACCAGGACAAGAGCAGCAAACAACGAGTACCAGTATTTCCGGCTGGCCGCCTGATTGCTGGAGGGGAAACCCTTTTCCGAGCGGCCGTTAATGGGCTTTGCCTCGCCAGTCAAAGTCGGAAAGGTCGTCCCACCGGCTAGCGGATCACCCAGCCCAATACCGTTGCCGGAAACCGGAGCGATAAAGCGGTATCCCCGGCGGGGTATTGTTTCAATGAAAACAGGCTTATCTGGTGAATCTCCGAGTGTATAGCGCAACTTCTTGACGGCAGTGTTCAGGCCCTTGTCAAAGTCGACGTAAGTACCATTAGGCCACAGTCGTGTCTGCAAATCCTCTCGTAAGACGATCTCTCCGGGATGTTCGAGAAGGAGGAGCAGAAGTTGAAGGGGCTTCTCTTGCACTCGAAGTGGCGAACCTCGCTTCAAGAGTTCGCCGGACTCACGGTCCACTTCGAAGGTACCGAAGGAGAGTCTGCCTTGCCGCTGGCCTGCAACTGCCACGCCCCACACCCCCATGCGCGATCGCCAAAGTCTAGCACGCCTTTGAGCTGCCGGAGGTGAGTTCACCGTTTCGCGTAACCCGAACGATCTGCTCCACTTCCCGGTTCACGCAAAGTTCAGCAGAAGTTGGCTTGACGAACGTTTCCCTGCTGATCATCATCTGCCGCCAGCAGTCCCTTACGCCACTGCTTGCGCACGAATCCATGATCGCCCGCAGGTGAGGAGGAAATTTTATGAGAACGCTACCCGAAAGACTCGTCTATATTCTCGTGACGCTACTTGCAATAAGCCTTCCTCCGCAATCCTCAGCGCAGAATCACCAGCGCTACACGTTGTTTGATCTTGGTCCAGGTAGTGGCATTGGTGCTGGAATTACCTTGGCAAACGACCAAGGCGATGTGGTGGGCGGCGCACTAACCTCTACCCCGAACCCCGACCTGCTCAACCCTAATCCACTTTGGGGTCCCACGGAATTCACACAGCATGCTTTCCGGTGGCGAAATGGAAAACTCAGGGACTTGGGCACTCTCCCCGGCGGATATAACAGCGGCGCTGTCGCTGTAAACGAGTCCGGAACGATTGTCGGCCTATCCGAGAATGGAGTCATCGATCCCGTAACTGGGTATCCAGAGGCCTTTGCTGTCTTGTGGAGCCATGGACGTATTCACAATCTGGGCGCTCTTGGAGGAAATCAAAGTTTCGCGGTTGCAATCAACAATCGTGGCCAGGTCACTGGCCTTGCGGAGAATGACGTCCCCGATCCCTTCAGCCTGCTCGGTGGGACCGAAGCGCATGCCTTCTTATGGCAAGGCGGCGTTATGCGCGATTTAGGCACTTTAGGTGGACCCGACAGCTGGGGTTTCTATGTGAATGAGAAAGGACAAGTTGCCGGCTACTCCCTTACCTCTGACCTTAGCTTTCGTCCCTTTCTTTGGAATAAAGGAAAAATGTTTGACCTGGGCAGCTTCGGAGGAACGTTTGGTTTTGCTAATGCATTGAATAATCGTGGACAGGTTGCAGGATCCATGAACCTGCCCGGGGACGTCAACGCTCACCCGTTCCTGTGGGATCGCGGAACGCTGGTCGATTTAGGCACCCTTGGCGGCGAAAATGCCACGGGGGAGGCGATGAATGAAGCGGGCGAGGTCATTGGAGAAGCCGACAACTCCATTCCTTGCACGCCAGATTGCGACCATCCCCAAGTGTACCGACCGTTCTTATGGCGACATGGAGTCATGACCGATCTTGGTGCGGTGCCCGGTGATCACTGCGGAAACGCCTACGCGATCAATGCCCGAACCCAAGTTGTCGGCGCCAACGGGCACTGTCATGGCTATGTGGACGCCTTTCTGTGGGAGAGTGGATCGATCTATAACTTGAACGATCTTGTTGCAGGCCCTGCTCCACTCCATTTGGTCGTTGCGCTTTACATCACTGACGATGGGCTGATCGCGGGTACCGGTGTGCCCCCCGGCGTATCCGTATACGATGTCGAAACACTAGGCCACGTTTTTGTGCTGGTTCCGTGCGGAGAGGGTTGCGAGGAAGACGATGCAGAAACCAGGGCTGCCAAGTCGGTGGTTCGAGAAGAGTGGTTGGGTACAACCGCGACCAATACTGCTGCAAAGCAGGAAATACGAGGAACACCAGCCCGTATCCGTCAGCTTTTCGCACATAGACGTGCCCGGTAAACAAAGAGGCGCTGATAAACTTTTCGGAGTAGATTGCTCGGGGTTCGGCGAGGTTATCTCTGGTTGGAGTTCCGGCAGGCCGATTGTCTAGAAGACTGCGCAGACCGGCAGCATGAGGATTTGAAGATCCCAGTTCAGTAGGGCAAATTGCCGCTCCGCCCGGTCACAGCGCACTCGGGGAGGATAGTCAGCAACCCGGAAGTTAAGACTTGGCCCGGGTTCGGAAATCGTCTGCCAGAGTGTAACCATTCGGCGTAATTCAGTCTTAAACCGCTGAAAGGGTTAGTTCAAAAATATCGGGGTTACGCAGAAAAGTTCGAAAATCGTCTGCTAGGGCCGGCCACTACATTTCAAATGCGCACACAAGACGTCCCCTTCCTTGCGATGTTTTTGCGCGGAGCCGGGGATTGTTGTTTTAAACTCTACAGTGCCTTGCCCGAACGGCTAAGGAGACCGGATATGAAAACGGCAGTCATCCCCGTATTTCTTGGCCTTTCCGCCCTCATGCTTGCGGGATGCGGAACGCCGGCAAAAAACACCAGCCTAAATAGCAACGTCGACAATCGCAAAGCGACCGCGGCGGCGCCGACTGGTGACGCCCTGCTCGCACTCGACAGGCAGGCTAATGAAGCCTATATCAAGAGTGATTCCAAGTTCTTCGAGCGAATGCTTAGCGACAAGTTCGTTATGCGCGAAGGCGGCCAGCAAATGGACAGGGCGGCGATTATCAGGATGATCGCCGGCAACAAGTGCGATGTCAAAGACTGGAAGCTTGAAGACCCGCAGATGGGCAAGATCGATGCGGACACCTACGTGCTTAGCTATAAAGGAACGTTTGACGGAAGCTGCACCGCCCCGGACGGGAAGGCGATGAAGGTCCCAAGCCCGATCCGTGCTGCGACTGTTTGGGCTCGAACCGGCGACACGTGGCGGGCGGCGTTCCACGGCGAAAATCTGATTTTCGATCCTAAGAACCCGCCGCCCGCAAAGGCGGGCGGCAACAAGGAGAAGCCGACGAAGGACACCGCCCCGACAGAGCCAGCCGCCGACCCAAGCACCGCAGCTATGATGGCGATTGAAAAGAGCGTCTGGGAAGCCTGGAAAGCAAAAGACGCCGCGAAGCTCGAAGACCTGACGACAAAGGACCTTTCGTTCCAAAACATATTCGGCACATATTTTGCCAACAAGGCGGACACGATAAAAGACTGGACCTCGAAAAGATGCGACATCAGAAGCGTCAGGGTAACCGAAGGTGTAGGCACATTGCTCTCGCCGACCGTTGGCATCCTCAGCCGTAAGGGAACCGCCGAGGGAACCTGCGACGGTCAAAAGCTCACGTCGGTGCCGGTTTATGGCACGTCGGTTTATGTAAAAGATGGCGACTCGTGGAAACTGGCGTTCAGCCTGAATCGGCTTGATTAGATAACGCAAGATGGAGCGGAGCGACCGTACCCGTCAGCGGCCCCGTGGCAGAGTTGGTCCGTCATCTCTGGGCTGAGGATCCTAGCTCTCATCTCGTATACATGCCTTGATTTCGGGCCGCGTGATGCAGAAAAGTTCGAAAATCGTCTGCCAGGGCCGACCAACACCCGATTACTTTCGGTTTGCCCGTGATCCGGGACTTAGGGCTAGTGACTTCTACGAGAAGCCGACCAGCCGGGTTGGATAGTTTCCGGCGGACGACAAATCGAGAGTCACCATTGCCGGGCCGCCTCTCCTCGTACATCCGGATTCGCCGCACGCAGTGGATAGAAGCACGCCTCTTACGAAAACTGGTATCCTGCGCCCATGCGCACACGCGTGGTAGTGCTGGGTGCCGGCTTCGGAGGCCTTGAGCTGACGACGATTCTTTCGGACGCCTTCGGCGATGCCGTCGAGATCGTGCTCATCGACAGGAACGATGCGTTTGTCTTCGGCTTTTCGAAACTCGACGTGATGTTCGGACGGCAGATGCCGGCCGACGTGCGCCATCCGTACCGCGACATTGTCAAGCCGGGGGTGCGATTTCTGCAGTCCACGGTGCGGTCGATTGACCCGAAAGCCCGGCGGGTGGTGACCGACGATGGAACGTTCGAAGCGGATATCCTGGTGGTGGCGCTGGGCGCCGACCTCGATCCGGCGGCCACACCGGGACTGGTGGGAGGTGGCAACGAGTTCTACTCGGTGGCGGGCGCCTTCGGCTTGCGCGACTTACTCCCTCGATTCGAGCGGGGTCCAGTCATCATTGGGGTGACAGGAAAGTCCTTCAAGTGTCCTCCCGCTCCCAGCGAGACGGCGCTGTCTGCTGCACGATTATCTCGTTGCTCGGGGACGACGTGAGGCGACCGAAATCTCGGTGGTGATGCCCTTCGGCACGCCCATTCCGCCTTCGCCCGATACCTCGCAGGCCATCCTCGCCGCGTTCGCGGACCGCAGCATCAGGTTCGTGAAGGACAGCCTGGTGAAGGCACTTGACCCGGGCAGGAAGGTGGCCGTGTTGAGCGACGCGACCGAGATGCCATACGAGTTGTTTCTCGGCGTGCCAGTGCATCGTGTGCCGCAGGTTGTGGTCGAGTCCGGGCTTGCCGCCGATGCCTATGGCTGGGTGCCGGTGAACAAGAAAACGCTGGAAACGAACTTTCCCGGTGTCTATGCGGTGGGCGATGTGAACGGGGTGGGCACGGCTAAGGCGGGTGTCTTCGCCGAAGGCGCAGCGCGCGTTGTCGCGGCCGGGATCATCGCGCAGCTCCGCGGAGACCCGTCACCGGAGGCTTACAAAGGGGATGGCTCCTGCTATGTGGAGTTCGGCCACGGCCAGGTCGGAAAGGTTCACGTGGACTTTCTGAGCGGCCCAAAACCTGTGGGCACCTTCCACGGGGCATCCGAGGCACTCGTCGCCGAGAAAGCTCATTTCGGATCCAGCCGGCTCCAGCGCTGGTTCGGACAAGCGCCGTCGTAATTTGGGCAAATCGAACGTGGGTGAGTCTGCCTACGGGAGATCGATATGGCGAAGGTCTCTCATTAGTTGCCGTGGCGCGGGTGTTGATTGCGACTTTCAGGCCCGGGGTTCGAGCCTGGACGAGGTCATGCAACTTTGCCCCGACCACGGTGCCAAGGAACACAACATGAAGGGGTTTGGCCCTGACCTGTATAGGAAGATGCGAGGTTGTGTGAAGACCCTGGAGGAACGAACATCAGGGCCGACGACCTGAAAGGCCTGGGGCCACGAGGTGACAGGCACCCGCAGTCCCTTCCTGCATCGCACCCGCGCGCGATTCCCCCGCTTGGTCGGCAACCGGAGAATAAGGCCTGGCCCGGGTTCGGAAATCGTCTGCCAGAGCGTAACCATTCGGCATAATTCAGTCGTAAACCGCTGAAAGGGTTAGTTCAAAAATATCGGGGTTAAGGAGAAAAGTTCGAAAATCGTCTGCCGGGGCCGACCAAAAAGTTTCTTCGATGTATTTCCCAATATTCGAGTTGACGTAGACCGCATCCCCGCCCCAGGTTAAACCCTGGACGGGGGATCGCCTGAACCGCCAATGGGTTCAGTAGCCGCCGAATGTCAACCTGAAGCGCAGAGCGGCGGTATTGAAGCGAGGCATAATCAGGTAACTTGCCGTCGTGTCGTAGTCATATGCGGGGTCATACGCGGGATCGTATGGCACCGGATTCACGTATCCGATGTCAGGATAAGAGCGGTAGTACGAAGGCCACGGCGCGTACCAGTAAGGGTCGTACCACAAGGGATTCCAACCCAGCCCCCAATAGCTTCCCCAGTATGGCCAACCCGAGCCAAAGCCCCAGCCAAAGCCAAAGCCGCTTGCGAAAAAGCCCCCGCCCCAACCATAACCCGGCCAGAAGCCTTTTCCCCGTCCGTAGCCGAATCGGTTGTACCCCCCAAAGCTGTTCCCGCGCCAGCCGAAGCCAGTACCAAATCCTCGATTGCCAAATCCGTGAAAGCCACTGAAGGAATTGAAACGCGAGTTACCAAAGAACTGTGTGTTCGATCCGAAGCGCGCGTTCGAGAAAGATCCGGATCTGGAACTTCCGAAACGCGACCCGGAGAAGGATGACCTACCGAAAGTAGAACCTCCAAAGCGCGAGCTACCGAAACTATTTCCACCACGAACCGTTGCCGAGGACGAGCCTCTGGCCGGGCCGAAAGAATGCCACCCGCTGCCTACCCCTCCACCGTTATGCGCCGAGAAGTTCGAGCCGGCAAAGTTTCCCGAGTTGCGGCCCCCGCTGAAACGGGAAGAGCCTCCGCCATTACCAAACGAGTGCCAGTTTCCATCACCGATCGCGGAATGAAAATTTGATGAACGATTTCCGAAAGAGCCGGCATTGCGTCCAGATCCAAATCCGCGGTTCCCTGCACTCATCGCACGTGAGCCACCGTACGATCCCCTGTTCGTTCCGAAGCTTCGCGAGGGCGCGCCGCCACCAAAACTTCCGCCTCGGTTAGAGCCTCCGCCACCGTAGGAACGCGGGCTCCCATTAAAGCCGCCTCGATATCCTCCGCCTCCATGGCTAGACCCGCCGCTGCCGAAGCCGCCTCCACGGGGGCTCCCGCCGCCGCTTCCGTGAAAGCCTCCACCTCCACCGCCATGGAATCCGCCCCCACCGCCATGGAATCCGCCCCCACCGCCATGCGATCCGCCCCCACCGCCGCTGCCGTGGCCGCCGTGCTGTGCTGACGCGGTCGTTGGCGCCAATGCGAAAGCTATGAAAGCAGCAAAAGTGAGGACTGATTTGGAAAGTCCGAAGTTACTCATACCCTGTCCTTCCTTCCGAACCCTTCAACCCGCCTCGATTGAATCCGAGTTGCGGATACGGAAAGCACCGTCAGAAGGAATGCATGTCGAGCGCCAAATTGCCGCCCACGCCGCCAGTCCTGTTAAGCCAACGTTCTCAATAGCCCCCGGAGATAATGGCGCGGGTAGGCAAACAATTGCAGCACCGGAATGGCCCAATTCCACCATGGGTGGTGGTTTTCGGCCAGTACTCGCGAGCAGATTTTATCGCTTTGCACCATAGCGCACTGGCAGGCAACTTTTTGTTCACTTTCAGGGTTCAATACAGGTGAGAGTAATCGTGTTGATCGGAGGAACTCTTGAAAGGCTCGCATTGTTCGAATCGACGAAATACGTTAACCCACGCCGCCTCTCTTTTTCTGATGGCGGTTTTACTTTACTCAGCCATGCCGTCAGTCCGGGCTCAGGGCCCGGTGTTCAGCCCTAACCAGGGGGAAAGTGACGGCGTAGGAGCCGGCGGGAAGTGGATCGAATTCCATTCCGAGGATAAGATGACCGGCGCCAAGAAGACCCGCTTTGAACTTCTGGCAGATAGCTATCTGCGGGAAGAGCCCGATTACAAGCCTCGAGTTGAACTTGTGTGCACCGATGGCAAGCACACCTACACCGACTTCAATCCGGGCATCCGCCTCGGCCCACCCAACCGTCCCGGATTTTGGGGACAGCCGCAGATGGAAGTCATGGTACGAGTCGACGATTCGCACAGCAATCACGGCTGGAACTGGATTCGCGATCGGTTCCTCTCCGTAGACAAAGGCACAACCCGTGAACTGATCGGGGCCCATATCTTCAAAGTCGAACTCCGCGGACGAACCGGAACGGAAATCGCGGAATTTTCGCCCGCAGGTCTCGATCTGGCCCGGGTGAAACAAAGCTGCGATCTGACTCCGAAGAAAACCAGCAAGAACTAGCAAGCGGGTCCGAAGCGTACCCGCTCCGCCTGAACCAGGGCACGGCACGCTCGGATGTTGAAAATACATTCAGTCTTCGACGAAGGCTTTGAGTCTTCCGAGCACGCGATCCCACAGCGCGGAAACTTGATCGAGTTGGCTGCCTGCTTGTCGCGGGACAGCATCGATTGAATCCCGCAAACGCCGATCCCACAGATGCTGTCTCCATCCCTTTTCGACACCAGCAATTTCGGTAGAATGGACGGCGATCACCGAGCCTTGCCGGAAAAGGGACAAGTGAAAATTCTGTGGTTGGTAGCAATAAACAAGTCTGACTTTCATTTCGGATGAACTCATGGGAGAAAAGAACATGGCAAATCTGAAAGATGAAATCCGTAGTAATGGTTCCCAGGACGCGAGCCTGGCGGGAGTCGACATGAAGTTTGAGCTGGTCGTCATCCCCGTCTCCGATGTGGACCGCGCCAAGGAGTTCTATGCCAAGCTGGGGTGGCGGCTCGACGCCGACTTCGCCGCTGGTGACGACTACCGCGCGATTCAGTTCACGCCGCCCGGTTCAGGGGGCTCAGTCATCTTCGGCAAGAACGTCACCAAGGCGGCGCCTGGCTCCGCCCAGGGACTGTATCTGATCGTTTCCGACATTGAGGCCGCCCGCGCCGACATGCTCGGCCGCGGCGTCAAGATCAGCGAGGTTTTTCACGGCGGCAGTGCTTACTCTGGCACCGACGAGCCGTATCTGTTCGGGCGGCTGAGGGCTAACGGTCCAGATCCCCAACATGCCAGCTACCGCTCGTTCGCCTCGTTCAGCGATCCGGACGGCAACGGATGGCTGTTCCAGGAGATCACGACGCGGCTTCCCGGACGAGGACTCAGCCTGGATGTCGGGACTCTGACAGAGCTTTTGCGAGAAACAGAGCAGCACCATGGCCAGTACGAACCGACAGCGCCCAAACATCATTGGTCAGGATGGTACGCCGCTTACATCGCCGCGCGGGAGAACGGCAGAACTCCCGACGAGGCTGCCAAAGATGCCGCTCTCCACATGGAAAGTGCCCGCGACCGCGCGCCGAAGTAGGTTTTGGTACGCGACTCATAACGACGGCAAGCCCGCGGGCGATGCGCTGTTAAAAACCTGTTTTCCTGCCACGAGGCGGTCAAAGCTCGCGGCTCATTTGCATCCGTTAGACGATTTAGTTCCGGTAATCCACGCAGAAAAAATGAGACGAGGACCCCAAACGAATCAACCTGAGCACAAACCAAAATTCGAAATGACTCGAAAGGAGGATGAATGTCCACGATCCATCTTCACCAAACGACCACTCTGACGCCCGAGCAGTACATCGCCGGGCTCACCGACTTCGGGCCTGGCCGCTCGAAGATCTTTGGCAACAGCGCCGACCAGTACCTCAAAGTGCATGACCGCGGCCGCACGCAGGCCGACGTCACGGAAGGCTCGGGCGGCGTCTGGGAACGCCTGCACTACGACTGGTCCGATCCCAGTCACGTCGTCCTCACGACGACCGACTCCAACCTCTGGGGAGGCGCGTCGGGCCACACCTACACTTTCACGCGACGGCCCAACGGCATGACTGACGTTGACGTGGTCGTTGTACGCGAGGGCAGGAACCTCAGGGGACGGTTGCTCGGCTTCGTGGTCGGGACCATCGGCAAGGGCGTCCTGGAGAAGGCGTTTGTAAATTCCGTCAAAGCCATTGAAACCCGGACCAACACCGCGACCGAGGCTCGCGCATCATGAGCGGGACACCCGCATCGGCAAATTCAATTTGCGCGCCACCGCGAGCCGACCGGTCTACCTGACAATCAGGCGCTCTGAAACGGTGAAGCAGAAACCGATTCTCGCAGCTTAGATGAACGATTAGGAGGGAAGATTCGAACTCGAAGGGTAAGACTCTGCTATGGGTCGCCGGCATCGTGTTGTTTGCGGTGACCGCTGTGGCACAAAACGCGACAGATAAATGTCGTCCCGCGCAGGTTATCCCGCCCGCCAGCGGCAGTGAGCCCCCGGCGAAGATCTTCATCGATCACCGCTGGCAGGCCCCCTTGCTTCCCGGGGCGTTGCGATTATCCAATACTGTGCGCAGAACCTGCATCTCGCGCCGGTGTTCGGCCCTGATGCTCTGGCGGTCTCACCGCGCGTGGGACACGTTCATGTAAGACTCGACGATGCCCCATGGGTTTGGACAGATGCCCGTGGAACCCGGTTATCCTGATGGGTCTTCCGGCTGGTTCGCACAAAGTGCTCCTCGAATTGGAGGACGCGAACCGCCACCCCCTCGACAAAGGTACGGTCACATTTGTAATTCCGGAAAAGACCGCGGCGGAAAAGCAGCACTGACGCAGACAGAGTAAGGTGAAAGTCCTGGAGGAATCATGAGTACTGCACGCAACATCTTTCCCACGCAGCGCGAATCGGAACTCCTCGGGCAAACCGTCGTCGTGATCGGCGGAAGCGCCGGCATCGGGCTGGAAACGGCACGACGAGCACGCGCCGAGGGGGCGAAGGTCATCCTTACCGGCCGGAATTCTGAGCGTCTCCAGCGCGCCGCAAGCGAGCTCGACGCGCTGAGCACCGCGACCTTCGACGCCAACGACCCTGCTCCCCTCGAGCAGTTCTTCCGTGACCTGCCGGCCACCATTGACCACGTGATGGTGACGGCCGGCCAGCCGCACTACGGACGTATGCTCGATATGGACTTCGAGCAGACGCGCCACGCTCTCGACACTCACCTCTTGCTGACGCTCCAGGTCGCCCGCAATGCGGCGCCCAAAGTAAGACCTGGCGGCACGCTGCTGTTCATGGGCGGTACCGGCGCCCGCCGCCCCGGCATCGGTCTCGGGATCGCATCGACAGTCACCGTTGCACTCCCTGCCCTCATCGCCAACCTCGCACTCGAGCTCGCACCGGTGCGAGTCAACCTGATTGCCGCTGGCTTTGTCGACACGCCGTTGTCCGCAAAACTCCTCGGCGATGAACTCGAAGGCCGCCGCAAGGAGCTTGGCACCACTCTCCCCATCCGGCGGGTTGTGCAGGCGACGGATGTTGCCGCGCTCGCTGTACACATCATGATTAACACGGCCCTCACGGGGGCGACCTACGACATCGACGGCGGGCAGCAGCTCGTCGCCCGGTAAATCTGCCCGGTAGGCACTAAGAGACCGGAATGGGCAGCAGCTGGAGCTTAGAACATGCGAATCTCTAGTGTTCTCCGAGCCGCGAAGCGGCGAAAAGAATGTAGCCCACGGAGTAAGGCGCGGGGCAGACACGGAAAAAGCGGAGCCCCGGACAGGCGGAAGAGTCTGGCCTCGACGGGCGGTGGGCGGGACGCCGGCGCTACGCCTTCGATCCGGGGACGAGCAGGATGTTTCTTAGTTTTCGGAGACTGAAAGTGACATTCGGAGAGTGAAACCAAGAGAAGGGGAACTGGTCATGGATGTGAAACTGGAAGTTGTCGTCATCCCCGTCGCGGATGTCGACCCCGAGAAGGAGTTCTACAAGAAGCTCGGGTGGAGGCTGGACGTCACGCCGCCCACCGTCGTCCAGTTTACGTCGCCGGGCTCCTGGTGCTCGGTCCAATTCGGCAAGACCCTCACGTCGGCCGCGCCAGGCTCAGCCAAGGCATACCTGATCGTTTCCGACATCGAGGCTGCCCGGAGCCAGCTGGTCGCCGCCGGAGTCGAGGTCAGCGAGTTCTTTCACATTGGGCCTGGCGGACTGGTCAGCGGTCTGGATCCCGAGCGTCGCAGCTACTACTCCCGCGCGTCGTTCAGCGACCCCGACGGCAACGTCTGGTTGCTGCAAGAGGTTACGGGGCGTCTCCCTGGTCGGGTCGACTCTGGCGTGACTTCCTTCAGTTCCGCAAGCGACTTGGCGAGTGCGCTTCGGCGTGCAGCTGCCGCCCATGGCCAGCACGAGAAGCGACTCGGCGCCGCTGATGCGAACTGGCCCGACTGGTACGCGGAGTACATGGTGCGAGAGCAGACCGGTAAAGAGCTGCCGCAATGAACAAATTCGACGCAATCGTCATCGGGACTGGCCAGGCCGGCCCGTCTTTGGCTGCGCGCCTTTCGGCCGCGGGCATGACCGTCGCCATTATTGAACGCGGCAAGTTTGGGGGCACTTGTGTGAATACGGGATGCATACCGACAAAGACGCTCGTGGCCAGCGCGTACGCCGCCCATGTTGCTCGCCGCGGCGCTGAGTACGGTTTTGATGTGAATGGCGACGTTCGCGTCGATATGAAGCGCGTTAAGGCCCGCAAGGACAGAGTTTCCGGACGATCGACCAAAGGCGTAGAGGAATGGTTGCGCGGACTCAAAAATTGCAGAGTCATCCAGGGCCATGCCCGCTTTCAGTCGTCCGGCACGGTCGCGGTCAACGACGAAATCCTGCAAGCCGGCAAGATTTTCATCAACGTGGGTGGGCGCGCCACTGTTCCCGACATGCCCGGCGTTCACGATGTCCCGTTCCTCACAAACTCATCAATGATGGAAGTCGATTTCCTGCCGCAGCATCTCATCATCGTCGGTGGAAGCTATGTCGGGTTGGAATTCGGTCAGATGTATCGCCGCTTCGGCGGCGAAGTCACGATTGTAGAAATGGGACCGCGTCTGATCGGACGTGAAGACGAAGATATTTCCGAAGCCGTGCGCGAAATCCTGGAGGCGGAGGGGATAAATATCCGGCTGGATGCCAAATGTATATCACTGGCGAAGCGCGACGACGGTATCGCCGTCGGCATGGAATGCGACGACGGTCCACCGGAAGCAATAGGCACTCATGTTCTTCTCGCGGTCGGACGAACTCCCAACACCAGCGACCTGGGACTCGACCGGGCCGGAGTTGCTGTCAACGAGCGCGGCTACATCGTCGTTGACGATCAACTGCAAACCAACGTGCCCGGCATCTGGGCGCTGGGTGACTGCAACGGCCATGGCGCCTTCACACATACTTCCTATAACGACTACGAGATCGTTGCCGACAATCTCCTCAACGCCGACCATCGCCGCGTGTCCGACCGGATCCAGACCTACGGCTTGTTTATCGATCCGCCGCTGGGCCGATGCGGCATGACCGACGCCGAAGTACGCAAGTCTGGACGTGCTGCACTGGCTGCGAAATATCCGATGAGCCGGGTGAGCCGGGCCTTTGAGAAAGGTGAGACCCAGGGTTTCATGAAAATCTGTGTTGATGCGGGAACCAAACAGATTCTGGGCGCAGCGATTCTGGGGACCGGAGGCGATGAAGTAGTTCAAATCTTGTTGGACATGATGTATGCGAAGGCGCCGTATACGGTAATCCAGCGCGCCATGCATATCCATCCGACGGTTGCGGAATATCTCCCTACCCTCCTGTCCAAACTGGAACCCTCTAAGTAGGAGGCAGTACCTGATGGAGAGCGATGAATGTTCGAAGACATTGATTTTAGCCGCCGTCGTTTCCTCGGGGCTGCGGCCGTGACTATTGCGGCTGCTCATTCCGGCGCTATCCCCTCTGTGAGCAAATGGTTCGGCGACAGAAGTGAATTGTCTGCTCTCGGCAACGCAACTGCGTGGCTCAATTCACAACCCTTAACCGCCGCGGAACTGCGCGGAAAAGTCGTCCTCGTCGAATTCTGGACCTATTCCTGTATCAACTGGCGGCGCCAGCTTCCTTATGTGCGGGCGTGGGCTGAGAAATATAAAAACCAGGGGCTGGTTGTCATCGGCGTCCATTCGCCGGAGTTCTCCTTTGAGAAAGACATAGACAACGTTCGCTGGGCAGCGAAGGACATGCGTGTCGCCTATCCGATCGCGATCGACAACGATCACGCGGTATGGCGTGGCTTCAACAACGAATATTGGCCGGCGCTTTATTTTGCCGATGCGAAAGGCAAAGTCCGGCATAGCCAGTTTGGAGAAGGCGAATACGAACAGTCAGAAAAAGTAATTCAGCGCTTGCTGGCAAACGCCGGAGCAAGCGGTATTCGCAACGAACTGGTTTCGGTTGACGCTCGCGGCTCAGAAGCGGCCGCCGATTGGTCCGAATTGGGCTCCGAGGAAAATTATGTCGGCTCAGAGCGCACCCAGGGCTTTGCATCACCCGGCGGCACAAAAGCTGATAAGCCTCACGTCTATTCAACACCGGGTCGGCTGAGACTGAACCACTGGGCTCTCTCGGGCAATTGGACGATGGGTAAGGAAGCTATCGTACTGAACGACCCTGATGGACGAATTGCCTGCCGCTTTCACGCCCGCGACCTTCACCTCGTAATGGGACCGGCTGGGCCAAAGACTCCCGTCAAGTTTCGGGCCTTGATCGATGGACAGGCGCCTCACACCGCTCACGGCGTCGATGTGGACGACCAGGGCAACGGGACCGTTATGCAAACACGGATGTATCAGCTGATCCGGCAACCGAGACCCATCGCTGATCGGCAATTTGAAATTCAGTTTCTCGACGCCGGTGCGGAAGCCTTTTCTTTCACCTTTGGCTGATCCACGACAAATCGATAATCTGCCGGGGGCCGGTTAACGAAAATTACATCCTCGGTCGCCTGCGATGTCTTTGGCAATCAATAACATACGACGCTGGACCCTTACGAATCGACCTTCATCTGCTTTTAGCAATTAGGATCTGTTGATTATAAAAGACTTAAGTTTAGACGCCCACGATCGCTTGTCTCGTTATGAGATTCATAGTTACCTCGGTTACCTCGACTGGCTCATTTTGAGTCAACCCTCAACCTAATCCTTTTAAATTGTTGCTCAGTTGTGCGGCTAAGGCCGTCTCAATATGAGTCAATTATGAAGCGCCGCTCGTTTCTCATTTTGATCTGGAGTGCTTCCCTTCTGTCCGTGTTTCGTCGCGCCTGGAGTGTCACGGCAGTGGCATTCTTTCGCTCCGAAACCAAGCCCCAACCCGAACCCGCGCCGAGACCGCTCCCCGATAGCCGTGACCCGGAGTATCGGGCGCACGAGTGTGTGGACCGGCCCGGATTGCCTTGTCCCGCGTGTCTGAAGTGGACGGGAGATCCGTTAGCCATCAAGGACAATTGGTCCGAGGCGACTCGGCTACGCAAAAGATTACCGCGGGTGGAGTGACCGCATTACGATGGCCCCTTGCGACGACCTACACCAGCTCGACTCTTCGCATGCGGTTCTCCACCCGTGACAAACTCGGTCCTTACGAAATTCGTTAAGGCCGTCGCTTTCCCATATTCCCATGTTGCTTGAATGACTTTTACGGTCTGGCTTCGTAGACGATGTTGAAGGGTGTTTCCGTCGCCCGGCGGAAACGGTTGAAGCCAGCCTCGGTCACAACCTCCCGAATGCGGGCTTCGCCGGCCTGGGCCCCCAGACACAGTCCGACTTCCTGCGAACGTGAGCAAGGCGTGCAAAGCAGGGTGGAAAAGCCATAATAGACCCGGCCCACGGGATTGAGATTGTCCTTCAACTGGTCGTTGGCGAAGGGCTCGACGATCATCCACGTGCCGTCCTTGGCCAGAGACTTGCGGACGTGCGCAGCCGCACCGACCGGATCGCCCATGTCATGCAGACAGTCGAAAACGGCGACGAAGTCGTAGTCTTTGCCGGTAAATTCTTTCGCCTTCGCCACACTGAAGGTAACGCGGTCGGCAACACCGTTGCGCCGCGCCGACTCGCGGGCTGCTTCGATCGACTGGTCATGGTAGTCGAATCCGAAGAATTGAGACTTGGGATAGGCTTGTGCCATCAAGATGGTGGAGGCGCCTTTTCCGCAGCCCACGTCGGCGACTCGCGCGCCTGCCTTCAGCTTTGCCTCGACATCGCGCAACGATGGAATCCATGCGCTCACGAGATTCGCGGCATAGCCGGGACGGAAGAATTTTTCACAGCCATGGAAAACGCCGTCAACGTGCTCATGCCAGCCCATGCCGTCGCCGGTGCGGAACGATTCCGCGATCCGCGGAACCGCAGCGAGCGAACCCAGCGCCAGTTCAAACGCGCCGGGCAAATACGCAGGGCTGTCTTCGTTCACCAGCGTGAAAACTTGTTCCTCAGTCAGACTGAACTTGTTTGTCTTCTCGTTGTAAGTGATGTAGCCGCCGGCCGCTTGTGAAGCCAGCCACTCGCGCAGGTAGCGTTCGTCGGTCTTCGTCTTGGCGGCCAGTTGGGCGGAAGTCATGGGCTCCCCGGCGAGAGCTTTGTACAACCCCAACTTCTCTCCTATGACGACCATGCCGGCATGAACGGCGGCGCCGAGATCAGTTACGAATTGTCCGATAAATGCATTCAGCCTGTTCATGTCAAGCGTGGGAACCTGTGCCGTACTCATCGATCGTTTCTCCTTTTGCAGATTTATGCCTGAATGTTGATTGCAGGCGGCAGGCCAAAGGCTCCAATTTTGGGGAATTTGTCTTGCAGCCACGAACTCGCTGATTCGCGACACTTTGTACCTCGTCGGAGCGAGGGGCGCACGGAGAGACGGGCCGTAAAGTCAGTTCGCACTAACCTCACGGTTAAACTAGCTAGCCGTTCGGTTAATTGGTGAGTGGAAAATCAGCCAGTTTCTGCCTGGGCGGGTGGCCCATCAAGCCGTTTTTTGGCTTGAGTGGGGAGGTTTCCGTTCGGCCTAAGCTTGCATCCATGCTTCACGACAGAAGCGTTTCCAAAATACGAAGCAAAGTCATTTCATGAGTTGTAATCATCATCGCCCGCCACTACGCGACCGGCCGCGAAAGACTTGCGGAAATTGACTCAGAGTGGACGGCAAGTCTCCGAGCGCTCGAACTCCCCGACTCAAGCCAAAAGCGGGCTTCAGTGGGCCAGCCGTCCACCTGTCGCGTCGAATCAATACAAAATGTCGAAGCGCAAATCGCCCGCTACTCGGGCACCGCAATCGCTGGCGTGAGCATGCTGGTGAATACAGTAACGAGAAAGTTGAGGCACAGTGCCACGAAGCCTGCGCTCCAGCCGAACCACGGATCGCGATTGCTCAGCATAAGAAAGATGACAGTGGCGACTCCGGCAATCATGCCGGCAAAGACTCCAGACATGGTGACGCGCTTCCAGTAAAGGCCGAGAACCACGCCGGGGAAGAATTGCGCCACGCCCGCATACCCAGTCAGCAGGAGTGACACCAGAGTTGCGGATCTGTAAATGGCGAGACACAGGCTGATGAGGCCAAGAATCACTACCGTCACCCGGGCCAACTTGGCGACTTGATCATCCGTCATCGCGTGGGCGAATAACGGCCGGTAGAGATTCTTGGCGAACAGGGTCGCGGCCGTCAGAATGAAAATGGCAGCGGGCACCATCGCGGTGAGCGCGCCTGCGCCGCCGATCACTCCCAGAAACCATGGCGGAAAACTCTTACGGACGATCGTCAGGAGCGCGAGGTCGCCATCGGATAAACCAGGTACGACCAGGACCGCGGTAAATCCGGCGATGAAGATAAACGCCAGCGTCATGGTGTAGAGCGGCATCACTACCGCGTTCCGGCGCAGGGTGTCGCCACTCTTCGCGGTGAAAGCGGCGCCAAACGAGTGCGGCCACATGTAAAAACCCAGAGAAGTCAGAAGAACGGTGGAAATGTACCAGGTATGGCCCAGGTTGGTGGTGGCCCCGGGCATGGTCAGGTGCACCGGCCGGCTATGGATCAACGCGGTGAACATGGGGCCAATCCCGCCAAAGTGGATATACGGAATACCAATGCCGATGGAAACGGCGGCGAACACCATCAGCACATCCTTCAACACGCTTACCCAGGCTACAGCCCGAACGCCGCTGGCAAAAACGAAAGCCACTAACAGCACAACCGAAATCGCCATCGCCGGCGTGCGCCCGATTCCATCAAAGCTTGCGACCGAGACGATGATGCCCACTCCCGTGATCTGCAATTGAAGGTAAGGAATAAAGGACGCGATGCCAATCACGCACACAAATCCGGCGAGATACTTATTGGCGTAACGCTTGCTGAAGAAGTCGGATACGGTCTGCATCCTGTACTTCCGGCCGACCTCCCATATCTGCGGCAGGATAAAGAACGACACAACGTAAGCCAGGGTCAGGTAGGCCAGGATGTAGAGGGTTGGGCCGCCACGGGAGTAAGCCCAGCCGCTCGCCCCCAGAAATGCGAACGTCGTATACACCTCGCCCGCCATCAGCAGGTACATCAGCAGAGTGCCGAAGCCGCGCCCGCCAACGGTCCATTGTTCCAGGTCCATCTTTCGACGGACGCCGGCCAGGAATCCGATGACAGCGCCCAGGGCAACGATAAAGAAGATCGTGGTCAGGGAAACCGCACTGGGGCTCATGGGGATCCCGGGTGTTTCTCATCCTCATTTTTGGCGACTTCCACCCGATAGGCCGCCCACATGCATAAGGTGCTAAACACGATCCAGGCGATGAGCCAGAAGAGATTGAAAGGAAGCCCAAGAATGATGGGATCAATCCGGTCCCAGAGCGAGACCGAGAAACACATTGCGATGAATGGAATCAGGCCGAGCAAGAGAGCGCCGACCGATGGTTTCTTCACCCGCACAGGCCACAGAGTATAACCCGGCGATGCAAACTGTTCGGCTCGGCCTTGCGGGCCCTATTGGTGCAAAGGTTTCGGCGGTGCCAGCGCAATCAGCGCGATGCCTGCGATGATCAATGCCGGGACATCTCCCAGCAAATGTCCATTCTCTCCGGCGTTAGTCAATGCCTGCACCGTCATGATGCCCGCGTGAACCAGACTCGGCCAGGCAGTAAAGACGATGAGGCTGCGATTCTCCGCGGGCCGACGCGAAGCGAGCAGAAGAAAGATGCCCAGCGTCGCGTAAACTCCGAGAATCATCTGCTCATATTCCGGCTGATGCGGCTGCCAGCGCCATCCACTCGGCCACAGGAACATCATGAGCGGATAAACCCCGGCCAGGAAGATCAATCCCACCAGCATCAGAACGACTTGCAGCGCACGTTCCCTGTTCATGGCATGCTTCCGGCTGGAATTCGCTTCTGCTTCGAGATTACGGAATCACAATTTGTCGTAGAACTTCAGCGCCATGGCGCCGTGCGTTGCCGCTCCACCGGCGCGCAAGGCAGCCGCAATCAGCGAGCTTTCGGTGATTTCTTCGCGAGATGCGCCCGCGGCCTTCGCGGCTTTTACGTGTACTTCGATGCAATAGGGGCATTGAGTCGTAAAAGCAACCCCGAGAGCGATGAGCTCGCGATATTTCCTCGGTATGGCACCGTCGTCCCGGCCAACAATCTTGTCCAGGCTGAGCCACGCGTTGAATTCCGTGGGTGCCAGCTTGCCCATTTCCCTAAGAAATCGCAGATCGGCGGCATCATGGTAGTGTTCGCTCATTTGGTCCTGCTCCTGTATGGCAAGTATTTGAATGAACAGATTGCTTACGATGTACAGAGTAGACACAGCACAGGAGTAGAACAAGATGGCTGATATGACATTGTACATATGTAATTAAGCCGGCGAAGAGTATCGTCGCTCTGGATTTTATTTGGACCTGACATCTAGCGGGGGAGGAACGTTGCGGTTCTTCAGCCATTCCATGCTGACACTCTGGCCTCCCTTGGTTTTCGGAAGAGTATCCAGATCGGGCATGAAGATTTGCAGGCCTGCCTGGGGCGTCATGCGGGTGTAGCCATTGACCAACTGATTTTGATAGTTGTTGAGATCAAGATCAAACCACGCGTCATCCGAGAGATCCACCATAATGAGATCCACATGATGCATGGTGAGCTTCCCGAAGTCGATGGTGCCATCGTTCAGCCGCAGAAAATTCCTCCACTGTTCGACTCGGGTCACAGTATCTTCCGCATTTCCGTAGACTTCTTCGATGTCGGGAGAAACCACGCGCACTTTACTGAGTTGTCCATGAATATGAGGCGGGGGAAGTAGTTTGAGGGTGCTGAAAAAGACGTCGTTGCCGGAAACTTCAATGCCCGGGATTCCCTTCGGATGGAAGAGGTCTGAAACGCTGATATTCAATCCGCCCATCAGCCCTTTTAACGGAATTTTCAGAACCGAGAGTTTGTTGACGTGTAACTGGATCCGGTTGTCGGAAGTCGCGGTAATGCTGCCGAGCAATTCGACCGGCAGCGAAATCAATTTGCGCAGAGTCCCCTTAAGCTTGATCTGATCGCCGTCGGCGAGCAGCGTGATGTTCTTCAGGGGAGAGTCAGCTACGCCTCCCGCGTTTAGAAAGATGCCGATATCCCCAATATTGGCCCGGATCACGCCTGTCCTGATATCAAGAAAGAACGACTCGGGATCATCGAACGTAGGATTCACGTCTGGATGGGTGCGTACCATTTGTCCTCGCAACCATCGAACGTAGATGCGAAAATCCGGCCCTTTCCTCAGCATCAGGTTATGGGCGTAGACGGAAGTGGGAGCGGACCCTGCGGTGGCGGATGTAGAAGCCGCGGGGGATGAAGTTGCGAGCGTTGCCGCGGTCGAAGACGAAGGCGCCGGCCGGGCGGCAGGTGTTGACGTCCTCAGATGCCAGAGCACCAGTATCAGGAAAAAAGAAGGGACCGCAATGAGAATGGCGAGGCGAGCACGCATACAGACCATTCTAGTCTTCAAAAAACGGTCCGCAGGCTAGCGCCACTCGCTTTCGATCTTCGGTGGTCTGTTCAGGGTCTGCATAACCACACAATATTGTTCCGTCTTCTCGCGTAGCCGGGTCAATTGATCGGCGGTCGCCTCGGGGGCACCTATATCAAAGCGAACGCGAATTTGCTCGAAACCGACCGGCACCACTTTCGACAGACCCAGAGTGCCCTGAAGGTCCAGGTCGCCTTCCACCGTGACGTCGATGTGCTCGGTGGGAATTCCCATGGCGGCAGCAACCAGCTGACAGGTGATCTGGGCACAGGCCGCCAGCGCTCCCAGCAGCAGATCTCCCGAGCAGGCAGCGGTACCGGCGCCTCCCACTCCAGTGTGGGCTTCAGCCTGATAAATGGCGCGCCCAATGTCGACGGAACACGCCATCGGGGTGGCGGTTTCGCTGCTTTTGGCCTTCAGGGTTATGCGGGAACTGTTTGGCTCACGCCGGTACTGCTCCTTCAGTGGCTGCTGGATTGATCGAAGATCCATAGGGGTTCCTCTATTTTGCTATTCTTCTTTGCTATTCTTCACGTACCAGTTTCATGGGAGCAGAGTGCCTGCCCGGGTTTGACTTAGCAATAGTCCCGCAGACCTCCTAATATAGTAAGGCAGCGAAGGGGACGCGTGTGTCGCGCAGGACCACAAAACCGAAGGAACGGAAAACCTCGTCGGCGCGATCATCGCACGGGGGGCAGTCCACGCTTTCGTCCGGCTTGAAATTTGGCGCCTACCAGATTTTGTCTCCGCTGGGCGCCGGTGGAATGGGAGAAGTCTATCGTGCTCGCGATTCCCGCCTTGGCCGCGAGGTAGCGATAAAGGTCCTGCCGGGCAACGTGTGCCCAGACCGCAAGCGCATTGAGCGCTTCCAGCAAGAGGCCCGGTCGGCGTCGGCTCTTAACCACCCCAACATTGTCACGATATATGAACTGGGGGAGGTGGGTAAGACCTGTTACATCGCCATGGAACTGGTTGAGGGAGTGGCGGTGCGCGATCTGCTGGCTGCGGGACCGATTCCGTTGGCGAAAGTGATTGAAATTGCCACACAGGTCGCCGACGGTTTGGCGAAAGCGCATGAAGCCGGCATCGTGCATCGCGATCTGAAACCGGAAAACCTGATGGTTTCCCGCGACGGCTTAGTAAAGATACTCGACTTCGGACTGGCAAAGCTCGCACCGTCGGATAGCAATGACGAAACCCGCACCCGGCAAACCCTTCCCGGCGCGGTAGTAGGGACGCTTGAATACATGTCTCCGGAGCAGGCCAGCGGGCAAGTGGTGGATTTCCGCTCCGATCAATTTTCGTTTGGGTCGGTGCTGTACGAGATGCTGACAGGCAAATCAGCATTTCAACGCGGCAGCATGGCCGAGACCCTTGCCGCCATTTTGCGCGACCAACTGGCACCGCTCCGAGCGCTGAATTCGGAAGCCCCGGCTCCACTTTGCTGGGTGGTCGAGCGCTGCCTCGACAAGAGACCTGAACAACGCTACGCCTCGACCCGCGACCTCGCGCGCGATCTGCTGGCGATGCGAGAGCGGCTTACAGAAGTTCCTGTGGTCCGCCCCGGTATCCGGCCCAGCAATCTTCCCGCGCCGCGCACCTTGTTCGTTGGACGCGACCGCGAAGTGGATGCGGTGAAGGAGCTTTTGCTGCGTCAGGATGTGCACCTTGTCACCCTCACTGGACCCGGAGGGATGGGCAAAACACGTCTGGCACTGCAAGTGGTGGATGCACTGACGAACGATTTCACCGGCGGCGCCTATTACATCCCGTTGGCGCCGGTGAGTGATCCCAGGTTGATCGTTCCATTAATTGCGCAGACCATGGGCTTGCATGAAACTGTCGGACAGGCGCCGCTGGAGAGCCTGAAGGCCCATTTGCAGCATTCGTTGGGGCTTCCGACCATTCTCTTGCTCGACAATTTCGAACACCTCGTGGCCGAAGCCCCTCTCGTGGCCGAACTCCTCGCGAGTAATGCCAGGCTTAAGCTGCTGGTGACCAGCCGGGCTCCGCTGCACGTCTACGGCGAGCATGAATACCCAGTCCCACCTCTCGCATTGCCGGATCTGAAATCTGTTCCCGCGGTCGAAGTGCTCTCGGAGTTTCCAGCGGTGATTCTATTTCGTCCAGCGTGCTCGTGCAATCAAGCCGGATTTCGAGCTCAATCAGGAAAATGCGGCCGCCGTGGCGACCGTCTGCGCCAGGCTTGACGGTCTGCCTCTTGCCATCGAGCTTGCGGCCGCTCGTATCAAGCTGCTCTCTCCCTCTGCCATGCAGGCACGCCTCGAAAGCCGGCTGCAATTGCTGACTGGGGGAGCGCGAGATCTGCCGGCCCGGCAACAGACCCTGCGAGGAGCGATCGACTGGAGTCACGATCTTCTCAGCCCAGGCGAACAGATGCTCTTCCGGCGACTCTCTGTCTTCGTGAGCGGTTGCACTCTCGAAGCAGTGGAGGCGGTGTGCAACACCAGGAGCGATCTTGGCCTGGATGTCCTGGAGGGCATGGCTTCGCTGGTGGACAAGAGTCTGTTGCAGCGGGTTGAACGGCGCGAAGGAGAATCACGCTTTGTGATGCTGGACACCATCCGTGAATACGGGCTGGAGCGCCTGGGCGCGAGCGGAGAGGAGGCAGCAACGAGACGCGCTCATGCTGCGTACTATCTGGTTCTGGCGGAAGAGGGCGCTACGCCCGGCGCGACAGCAATACAAAGCGACTGGCTGGATCTCTTCGATGCCGAGCACGATAACCTGGGCACCGCCCTCGATTGGCTGACCCAGACCGGCAATGGAGAGTGGGGGCTGCGTCTGGGCTCGGCGCTTCTTCGCTTTTGGGAGAGCCGTGAGCACTTTGCTGAAGGGCGAGACCGTTTGGCGAAGGTGCTCAAGCTTGAAGGAGCAGCAGCGCCAACCCGGCCGCGTGCCCGATCGCTCTTTGCCGCAGGGGTTCTGGCGGGCGCTCAAGGCGACTACGAATCTGCCTGCACCCTGATCGGCGAAAGCCTGGGGATCGCCGGCGAGTTGAATGATGAGTGGGGCGTCGGCATCTGCCTCAATGCGCTGGCAGTGATTACCCGAGACCGGGGGAATATCGCCGATTCCCGCAAGTTCTTCGAGGAAAGCCTGACGGTGTGGAGGAAGGTCGGCGACCGCGCCGCCGCGGCTCGTGTCTTGAGTAACCTGGCGAATGTCGTCAAGTTGCAAGGCGGCTATGCACAGGCGCGCTCCATGTACGAGGAATGTCTATCCATCTTCACGGAGCTGGGCGACCGTGCAGGGATGGCGTGGTCGCTTAATCATCAGGGCGATATGGCGCGCGGCCAGGGCGACCCGGCCGGCGCCCGAGCCTTATACGAGCAGAGTCTGGCGACATTTCGAGAACTGGGCGATCGATGGGGAATTGCGGGCGCACTCGTTGATTTGGGAAATTTGACGCGCGATCAGAAGGAATACGCGCTGGCACACTCGCTCCATCGGGAAAGCATGCTGATCTTCCAGGAGTTGGGACACAAGCGTGGCATAGCGCGCCTGCTGGAATGTTTCGCAATTGCCGCAGCCGCACAGTCGAAGCCAGGGCGCTCGTTGCGACTGGCTGGAGCAGCGGCTGCACTGCGCCAGGCGGTGGGCGCGCCCCTCCCTCCCGGCGAACAGGCCGAGATTGAAAAGAGTCTGGAATCAACGCGGGAGGCTCTGGCGCAGACCGCTGCCTCCGCCGCCTGGCTGGAGGGATGGGGAATGTCCGTGGAGCAAGCGGTCGAGGATGCGCTGACGTCGGACCCCGAATAATCCCGCTCAGAATGTAGGCGCGAGTGTCCCGCTTGTGCAGGAGTGCCAATCACGCCGCAAAGCAGGTGGGGGGTGTCGGCTATTCCGCGGTAGTTGGGTCGATCAGGCGGCGCACAGCTGAGATTCGCTGGGCGGGGAAGCCGCCTCGTCTGGCGTGCTCACGGATGGATTTTTCATCGGGCGCCAGGTACACGCAATACAGTTTGTCGCCGGTAACATAGCTGTGCAGCCACTGGATCTCCGGACCCATGCTTTTAAGAACTTCCACCGACTTTTGCGAAATCGCGCGGAATTCGCTGTCGGATAGCTTTTCTATTCCGGGTATTTCGCGTTCGATGACAAATTGAGGCATGGACGGCTCTGTCTCCAGCTTCGAGTCTGCGCCTTTAGAGAAAACTCTACTCTGGAGTCCGAGAATGAGTCAATTCCGGGAGATTTCAAGAGTGGCGATCGAGACCTCGCCATCCTACAGATGGGTCGTCATGCGAGCTTGCGAAGCATCCTGCTCGGAGCGGATCTGCGCCTGGCCGGCTTCGGACGACAGTGGCAAGAGCATTCCAGCTCTATGGCAACGCGAACGCTACATACACACTACCCGAGGGAGACTTAGGATCTTTACCGCCTCCGGCGGTGACCACGACGTACTGCTTTCCATCGATCATGTAGGTTGCCGGTGTCGCCACCGCTGCGTATGGGAGAACGGTTTCCCAGAGTAACTGGCCGGTGCGGCTATCGAAGGCGCGGAATTTCTTGTCATACACAGTCGCGCCGATAAACAAGACATCCCCCGCAGTCACGATTGGACCGCCATAATTTTCGGTGCCGGTGTTGGTGAGTCCCTTGGCCGCAAGGTCCGGATATTCACCCAGGGGAATTTTCCATAGATATTTTCCCGTGTTCAGATCGATCGCGTTCAGCGTTCCCCACGGCGGTTTTATGGCAGGGTAGCCATCGGGGTCCAGAAAATCGCGCGATCCGGTGATGCGGTATCTCATGGGCGCTCCCTCGGCGGTGGCCGAGTAGATGGCGTCATGGTCGGGATCCGGGTCGATTGCGTTTTGTGCGGTGTCCAGGTAGGACAGCAGACCATCCAGTTCCTTGCCGCTGAGTCCCGGGAATCCGGGCATGAGGCCCTTGCCTTGATGGATGCGGTCTTCAATCTGCGGGTTTGAGAGTCGGGCTGTGACACCCGTCAACGCCGGGAACGTAGGCGGTTTGCCCTCACGATGGTCGCCGTGGCAAGTCGCGCACTTACTTGCATAGGCATTGGCTCCGAGAGCGACTCCAGAAAGCTCTGGGCCCTTCTCCTGCGACGCAGCGGGAACGGGTGCCGCAGCCGCTTCCGCCTTCTCGCTGTTGGCATTCGGATTGGCATCGGTTCCCTTGGTCACAAACTGGACCAGCGACTCCAGATAGTCGCCCTTCAGGTTCGGGAAGGCGGGCATACGGCCTTTTCCCTGGAGAATCGTGGATTCGATCTGCGATGGCGAGAGTCTCTGCCCCACATCGACCAGCGAAGGATACGTGGGCGGCGATCCCTTCCTGTCATCGTTGTGACAGACGCTGCATTGATTGTGGTAGGTCCTTTCACCGGTGCTGCGCGCGGGCTTGTTTTCCGTGAGGGCAACGACACAGGCCCATTCGTTTGAGTTGATGAAGATTATTCCGTGCCTGGGATCAACCGCGGGCCCGCCCCATTCCGCGCCCCCAAGGAAGCAAGGGAACACGACCGTCTCTTTATCGAGCGCGGTGGGAACAAATTGTCCTGCGCTGAGGTAGGTACTGAACTCCTGAACTGCCCATGCGTGCGCGGCCGGGGTTCGTTGAGTTAGCAAGTCTTCGGTAAGAACCTGGCGAGCGAAAGGCTCCGGTAAGAGCGGGACCGGCTGGGTTGGAGCCGTAACCTCTCCTGGAATCCTGCTGGCCGGATAGTTGCGCTCTTCGATGGGAAATAGCGGCTTGCCGGTAGTGCGATCGAAGAGAAACAGGAACCCTTGTTTGCTGGTCTGTGCCACGGCATCGACGCGCTTGCCGTTGCGCTTTACGGAAATCAGCGCGGGGGGCGAGGGAAAATCCCGGTCCCAGATGTCGTGGTGTACGCCCTGGAAGTGCCAGATGCGCTTTCCAGTCTGCGCATCAAGGGCAAGCAACGTATCGGCAAACAGGTCGTCCCCGACCCGGTCAGCTCCGTAGAAATCGAAGACTGGCGATCCGGTAGGCACATATACAATGCCGCGCTCGGCGTCGAGCGCCATTCCAGCCCAGTTGTTCGCGGCGCCAGCTTCCTGCCAGGCATCTTTTGGCCAGGTTTCATAGCCAAACTCACCGGGGTGAGGGATGGTGTGGAATCTCCAGCGCAGGGCTCCCGTACGAACATCAAAGGCGCGAATGTCGCCGGGTGGGGAAGGGTGAGTTTCAGGATTTCTGCCGCCTACGATGATCAGGTCTCTATAAACGATGCCGGGACTGGTAAGGGCGATCGACAGCAAGCGATAATCGCCACGCAGATCTTTTCGTAAATCGATCCTGCCTTCTTCTCCGAAGGTGGTGATCGGCTTACCCGTTTGAGCGTCGAGTGCGTATAGAAAATTAGTAACCGAGGCGAAGATGCGACCTTCTTTCCCATCTGTCCAATAGGAGAGGCCGCGCACGGGACTCTTGCCGACGATGCCAGAATCGAACTTCCAGATCAGGCTCCCCGATGCGGCATCGAGGGCGATGACCTTTTGTGTCGCCGTGTAGGCGTACAGAACTCGCCCCACGACAATCGGACTCGTTTCCAGGCCGCCTTCTTCTCCTGCATCGAACTTCCACGCGATCTGCAAATTTCGCACATTAGCCCGGTTGATCTGGGACAGGCTGGAGTAATGATCTCCAGCAGCCTGGCCGCCATAGGCCGGCCAATCCAGGGGTGTTTTGGTCTTGGCTCGAGAGTTGACCGCCGAAGGCGTTTGGGGATATGCGCGATTGCAGACTCCGAAGATTGCGGAAAGAAAAACTGCAACGGCAATGCCTTTCTTTCTGATCAGAAACGCCATTGGCCCGTCCCCTCGCGGTGCTTTAGCCGCGCCCTTGATTGATGATTAATTGCTTGCGGCTGTCGCAACAGACACTTCCGCACGCCGGTGCGAGACTGCGCATAAAGACTGTCATGGATTGCTTGATCGTTGATCGTACAGACTAAGATCGTACAGACTGAATCAGCAGCACAGTAGAAATCAGACAGGGTTGGAGTGTCTACTGAAAATTCGGGCGGACGCTGGCGCCAAGCGGCGAATCGGGAGTACAGTTTCGGACGCGAGACGCTTGCATGAACGCTGAACGAGGGTCAATCGGCTCGGTGGATCGGACCTGTATGGCGGTGATCGCTGCCATAGGCTGTTTCGCCCTCGCGCTCCAATTTTATCTGATGATCATCGCCACTCCGGATCCCCCGGCGCGGACCGGATCCGATTGACGTTTAACTACTTCAGCTTTTTCACCATCCTCACTAATCTTCTCGTCGTTCTGGGACTGACGTTCCGTTTGGTTGCGCCGCGTTCCCGGTGGGGCGAATTTTTCTCCCGGCCGGCAGTGGCCTCCGGTATCGCGGTTTATATCGCGATCGTGGGAGTCACCTACTCGCTATTGCTGCGCTCTCTGTGGAGCCCGCAGGGAGGCCAGAGAGTCGCCGACATTCTTGTCCACGACCTGGTGCCGATTATGTATGTGACTTACTGGCTTATTTTTATTCCGAAGGGCTCGTTGCTCTGGAAGAACACGCTTTCGTGGACGATCTATCCGTTGTTGTACTTTTTCTACTCTCTGATCCGTGGCGCGGTGACGGGCTGGTATCCCTATCCATTCATCGACGTGAGCAAGTTTGGTTATCCGCGAGTCCTGGCCAACGCGGCAATGCTGGTTTGCGCATTTCTGACGGTTGCCCTGTTAACGGTAGCAATTGGCCGATCGACGGGACGCAACCCGCATCACGGGAATTCCAGTAAAACCTGAGTCCGGGTTTTGCAGGGGAAACGCCCGGTGCTGTATATTGCTGCCTCGCAATGGGCTGCTGAGAAAAACGTGTGGGGGAGGATCTTTCATGAGCTGCAATCATTGGCATCGAAAGCTGGCAGTTGTGCTCTGTGGGCTGGTTCTTATCGCGACGTTCAGTGTTCCGGCGTTGGCGCAGAGTCCCCAGATGCAGAGTCCTCAGGGGTTTCCGCCGAACCGGCCTCAGCCTGTAGTGGCCATGTGCCAAAGCGCACTTGCGGATCGGGTCAGTGCCGATGCGGGCCGGCGTGTGTCCCTGAACGTGGATACACAAAATCCTTACTCCGCGCCCAACGGGCGCCAGGGACTGCGGGGGCGGCTGCGCTACGGCATTGGTGGCCCGAATACCTGGAGGACCGCCACCTACGAGTGCGTGATAAACGTTCGACAAAACAGAGTCGAACTAGCGAACTACAGCCCGCGCGCCAGCAGCGGCGGTTGGCCTGGTCCCGGAGGCCCCGGGTTCCCTGGCGGACCCGGAGGCCCGGGATATCCCGGCGGGCCTGGTGGTCCTGGCGTGGGCAATTATCCACGAGCCAGGGTGGATACTTCGGGGCGCGGCAGTTTCAACAGCAGGTTCGCGGCGAACGCCAGAATCACTCGGGGATGGGTCGATACTACCGGCAGGCCTTCGGTGACCCTGAGCGGAGGGAATTTCCGCATCACGTTCTATGGAGTTGTGGATCGCACTGACGGCAGGCGGGAGTTCTCCATGCGCATTACCGGTTCTGACCGCGGAGACGCGCAGGGGCGCGCTGACGTCAGGCTGAATGGCGATCGGAATGAAGTTGAGATGATCAACGTCAACGGCAGGATGGGGCGGACCAATTTCACCGGAAACTTCGGCCGTAACTAGTGGCGCGCCGAAAGCAGGGTGAGAATGTCGCGCAAGCCCTGGCGAACATATTTGAGATCTGAAGTCGGGCGCGCAGGGAAGGGCAGTGGCGTCTGTTTCTTGTCAGTCTTGACTTCAGACCGCAGGTGCTGACGCGCGCCGGGGATGGTGAACCCCTCTTCGTAAAGCAGTTTCTTGATATGCAATACGCTTTCGACGTCCTTACGCCGATACATGCGCTGGCCGGTGCTGCTCTTTACCGGCTTGAGTTGAGGGAACTCAGTCTCCCAGAAGCGCAGCACGTAGGCCGGCAGCTGGCACAGGCGGGAAACTTCGCCAATACGAAAATAGAGCTTCTCTGGAATCAGGACATCGGTAGTGAGTGACTTCGCGGTAGCGCGGGCTCGTGGGCTCATCTTAATTTGCAGGAGCGCGATCTTTGCGAACGCGCCAGGCGTGTCTCTTCCCTATGCGCGTTTCTAGCACGACTGCGCCTCAGGAACAATCATAATCTGGAATAACTTACCTGGAATAACCCCAGGTAACAGTTCGCAACTCACGAAATCCATGACAAACTGCGAATTGCCCTGACATCGGTGCATTTTGAGGTGTCGTACACTGACAAACGCTGATATTGGCTGGTAGTTTGGGCAAGATTGCACAACAAGCTATGCGCCGCGATCCCATCGAACTTGAGATCTTCAAGAACATTTACCACTCTATTGCGGAGGAGATGGGGGCGGCCCTGCGCCGCACCGCGTTCTCTCCCAATATTAAGGAACGTCGGGACTACTCCTGCGCGATTTTTGATTCCCAGGGTGAAGTGATTGCCATGGGCGATCACATGCCCGTGCACCTGGGGTCGATGCCAATGTCGGTGCGGGCCGCGATCGAAAGTTGCGAACTCTCTCCTGGCGACGTTGTGATGCTGAACGACCCGTTTCGCGGCGGAACCCACTTGCCGGACATTACGCTGGTGGCGCCTGTCTTCCTGGCTGGCAGACAGCGAGGGCAGAATGCCAGGACCAGCGGGCACCCGGATTTTTATGTGGCTTCGCGCGCGCATCACGCGGATGTTGGCGGGACTTATCCCGGATCGATGGGGCTGTGCCGCGAAATTTATCAGGAAGGCCTGCGAATTCCTCCCGTTCGGATCATGCGCGCTGGGAAAATTGAGCGCGACGTTCTGTCCCTGCTGTTGAACAACGTGCGAACCCCGAACGAGCGCGAAGGAGACCTGGGGGCGCAGATTGCCGCTTGTCATACGGGAGCGTTGCGCCTGCGCGAAATTTGCCAGCGCTATGGCCTGAAGCTGGCGAGCAGAGCCGCAAGTGACCTTCTCGACTACTCCGAGCAACTGATGAAAGCGTTTCTGACACGGGTGCCCGCGGGAACCTATCGCGCTGAAGACTTCATGGATGGCCATGGAATCAGTGACAAGCCTGTAAAGATTGCTGTGGCGGTGAAGTTTGCCGGGAACGCGGTGACCGTGGATTTTACAGGAACCGAACCCCAGGTTCAGGGAAGCATTAATGCCGTAGAGGCGATCACGTACTCGGCGTGTTTCTACGTGTTTCGCTGCCTGCTGATGGAAGATGTACCGGCTACGGCGGGATTGATGCGTCCGATTCGAGTAATTGCCCCCTCGGGAACAATCGTGAACGCAAGGCCTCCGGCGGCGGTGGCGGGGGGAAACGTGGAAACGTCCCAACGTATCGTGGATGTCCTCCTGCGTGCATTGGCGAAGGCCGTTCCAGAACGAATTCCAGCGGCTGCGTCGGGAACGATGAACAATCTCACGATCGGTGGGCTTGACCCTCGCACGGCTGAGCCGTTTGCCTATTACGAAACCATTGCCGGCGGGATGGGTGCTCGTCCGACCAAGCCTGGCGTGTCGGCTGTGCATACCCACATGACGAATTCGCTGAATACGCCCGCAGAAGCGTTGGAGTATGCATACCCTCTGCGCGTGCGGCAATATTCGCTGCGGGGCGGCAGTGGCGGAACTGGAAAATATTCTGGTGGGGACGGCATCGTGCGCGAGATCGAAGTGCTGACGGAAGCTGAAGTCACACTACTAGCCGACCGCCGCCAGCGCGGGCCCTGGGGATTAAGCGGTGGCACTGAGGGTTCGCCGGGGAAGGCATCTGTGATCCGGCGAGATGGATCAGCAGCGCAGTTGCCAGGAAAAACGAACCTGCGCCTGCTACCGGGCGAACGCATCAGGATTGAAAGTCCGGGTGGAGGTGGGTGGGGGAAAACCTGACGAAGGCTGATCAAGCAGCACGACTTGAGTAATGCCGCGAGCCAACGTTACGCCCGGTGCAGCATCGTACCGAATGTTAGAATCAAATTTCGTCCAGCCGTTTTCGAACTCATATCATGACCAAGACAATGCTCGCCGTTGTTAAGCCGGAAGCCGCGCCGGGTGCGCAGATCCGAGAGGTCAAAGTCCCAGCCTTTGGCCGGAACGACGTGCTGGTTAAGGTCAAGGTTGCCTCTATCTGCGGAACGGACCTGCATATCTACGAGTGGGATCGCTGGGCGCAGAACCGCATTCACCCGCCGCTGATTCCAGGGCACGAGTTCTGCGGTGAGGTGGCCGCCTACGGCGACGAAGTCACCAGCGTCAAAGAGGGTGACTTCGTTTCTGCCGAGATGCACGTGGCCTGCGGCAAGTGCCTGTTGTGCCGAACCGGCGAGGCCCACATTTGCCAGAACGTAAAAATCATCGGAGTTGATGCCGACGGCGCATTCGCCGAATACGTGGTGATTCCAGAATCAAACATCTGGAAACTCGATCCGGGAATTCCTGAGGAGTACGCGTCAATTCTTGACCCCTTGGGGAATGCGGTGCACAGCGTGCTGGCGGGCGAGATCGCGGCCAAGACGGTGGCGATCACCGGATGCGGTCCGATTGGGCTGTTCTCGATCGCAGTGGCTCGGGCGGTCGGCGCCACGACGATTTTTGCCATCGAAGTCAATGAACACCGCCGACAGAATCGCTCGCGAGATGAAAGCCGATTTTGCGCTCGATCCCTCGCAGGATGACGTTCGAGCCATTGTCACGAAGCAGACTGGTGGCCTGGGCGCGGACGTGGTGCTGGAGATGGCAGGCCATCCCAGCGCAATTCGAACGGCATTCGACATCGTGCGCCGTGGCGGGCGAGTCTCTCTTCTCGGCCTGACTTCCAAGCCGATCTCGCTGAATTTTTCTGAAGACATCATCTTCAAGGGCATCACTGTGCAAGGCATCAGCGGCCGAAAAATGTACCAGACGTGGTACCAGATGACCGCGTTGTTGAAGGCGGGGAAACTCGACCTCCATCCCGTGATCACCGACCGCATCGGGATGAAAGACTTCGCCAAGGCGATGGAACGCCTCAAGACAGGTGAGGCGAGCAAGATCCTGGTTTATCCCAACGGAACGAAGTAGTTCTTCAGTTCTCAGTTCTTCGTTCTCAGTTGTCAGTTCGCTTCCGGGTATCCGGATTTGCGGGTCACATCGGATACAATTCCAAAACAATGCTTCGATACTTCACTGCCGGGGAGTCTCATGGGGAGGCTCTGGTCGCCTTTCTTTCAGGACTACCCGCGGGACTGGACGTGGATCAGGCATTCCTGAACCGCGAACTTTGGCGGCGGCAACAGGGCTTTGGCCGCGGCGGACGGATGAAGATCGAGACCGACAAAGTCCACATACTCTCGGGCGTGCGCAATGGCGCAACCATCGGATCCCCAATCGCAATCCTGCTGGAGAATAAGGATTGGAAGAATTGGGAACAATCACTTCCGGTGGAGGAAGGAGATCCCGCAAAGCATAAGAGGGTGGCCTCCCCGCGCCCCGGGCACGCCGATCTGGCAGGAGCCCTGAAGTACAATTTTTCCGAGGCGCGCTACGTGCTGGAACGGGCTTCTGCTCGGGAATCGGCGGCGCGTGTTGCCGTCGGCGGCCTCGCAAAGTTGTTGTTGCGCGAACTTGGGATTGAAGTGCTCAGTCACGTCGTCGCCGTGGGCGCTGCAACCTTGAAGAAAAATGCCTCCTGGGAACAGATTCGCGGCCTCTCGGAGCTGGACGAGGTCTTGCTGAATTGCGCCGATCCCGAAACCGAAACGCAGATGAAGGAAGAAGTAGACAAGGTGCTGCGAACGGGCGACTCTGTCGGCGGCATCTTTGAAGTGGTAGCGCATAACGTTCCGCCGGGGCTCGGAACTTACGCACAGTGGGACGAGCGGCTCGACGGCCTGCTCGCCGGTGCCGTCATGTCATTGCAAGCCGTCAAGGCGGTGGAGATCGGAGCCGGAGTGACTGCCGCCTCTTCCGCCGGATCCGCGGTGCATGATGAAATAGGGTATGGGGCGCCGTCCGGTTTCACCGGATTTACCCGGAGCAGAAATAACGCCGGCGGCATTGAAGGCGGAGTGTCGAACGGGGAAGACATAGTCGTGCGCGGATATCTGAAACCAATTTCGACCTTGCGGCGTCCCTTGCAGTCAGTCGATTTTACCAGCCGCGAGCCGGTGAAGGCTGCGTATGAGCGATCCGATGTGTGCGTAGTGCCGGCTGCGGGCGTTGCCGCGGAGGCAATGGTGGCGCTGACCTTGGCCCGTTGTGCGTTGGAAAAATTTGGCGGCGATTCCATGACAGAGACCCTGCGCAACTTCAAGGGATACCTGGAGCAAGTGAAGAATTTCTGACGACTAAAAGACCGACGACTGATGACTGAATCTGCATGATCTATCCCATCGTGAAGTACGGAAATCCGGTACTGGAAAGACCTGCCGAGCCGGTGACCGTTTTTGACAGCGATCTGAAAAAGCTGGTCGACGATATGTTCGAGTCGATGTACGCGGCTCACGGCGTGGGCCTGGCCGCTCCGCAGATCGGGATCTCCAGGCGGTTGGCCGTCATTGACGTTACCTTCAAGGAAGATCCAGACGCGAAGCTGGTGATTGCAAATCCTGAGATTGTCCGCACCGAGGGCCGCCACACCCAGAACGAAGGTTGTCTGAGTATTCCGGAGTTTCGCGAGCCGGTTTCTCGCGCTCGCAAAGTGACCATCCGGGCTCAGGATGTTAACGGAAAATGGTTTGAAAAGACGGGCGAAGATCTGTTGGCCCGCGCATTCCTCCACGAAACCGATCATCTGAACGGCAAGCTGTACATCAGCCACCTCAGTGTTCTCAAGCGCGATTTCATGAAGCGCAAGATCCGCAAGCTGATGAAGGCAGGAGAGTGGTAGTTAACCCCGGGCGTCAGGCGTCGGACCTTGGACCCTAAGATTCCGATTTCTAACGCCATGAAACTGCGCAGGACCTGACGTCCGAGGTCTGAGGTCCAATGCCCGAAATTTCCAGTCTCGTGTTCTGCGGCACGCCGGCCTTTGCCGTGCCTGCTCTCGAAAAATTGGTGCAGGCTGGATTGGGGGTGCGGCTGGTTGTAACCCAACCGGACCGTCCCAAAGGCCGGGGCCTGGAGCTTGCACTTTCGCCGGTGAAGCAACGGGCTCTGCAACTGGGCTTGCCGGTCAGCCAGCCTGACAAGATCAAGAACAATGAGGAATTCCGCAATCAGCTTGCTGTCGTCAAACCAGATGCCATCATCGTGGTCGGGTACGGACGCATCATTCCAGCGTGGATGCTTGATTTCCCTCCACTGGGAAACCTCAACCTGCATGGGTCGCTGCTGCCAAAGTATCGGGGCGCGGCGCCGGTTCAGTGGGCTATCGCGCACGGCGAAACGGTGACTGGCGTGACGACGATGCGGATCGATGCGGGACTCGATACTGGTGACATCCTGCTGCAGAAGGAAATTGCAATTGCACAGGACGATACTGCTGAAACTCTGGCTCCGCGAATGGCCGCAGCCGGAGCTGATCTGATGGTTGAAACCATTCGCGGGCTGCAAGCCGGAACCATTCATCCGCGTCCGCAGGATGATTCGGCAGCTACCCTCGCCCCCATTCTCAAGAAAGAAGACGGGCGGATTAATTTTCATTTGACGGCGCGGGAAATCTTGAATCGCCTCCGCGGTTTCCAGCCGTGGCCCGGTGCCTACACCAGTTTTCGCGGGAAGAATCTGCAGGTGTGGGCGGCGCGCCCGGTTGACCGCGCACTTGCAGCAGGTGAGATTGTCGTCGGCGGTGGCCGCCTGCTCGTTGGCTGTGGTACAGAAAGCACGCTGGAATTGCTCGAAGTACAGATGGAGGGAAAGAAGCGCATGCCAGCGGCAGATTTTATTCGTGGCAATCCGCCGAAGCCCGGTGAGTTGCTCGGTCAGCCAGTGCCTGGCAAGAATAACTGACACTGAAAACTGACAACTGGTCTTCTTCGATCTGGTCGTAACTTTTATTCGCAGCTTCTGTTCGCAGCCTCTATGTCTACTTCCCCCGCCCGTGCCGCAGCGTTCGACATCCTGCTTCGAATCGAGCAGCAAGACGCCTACGCATCCGAACTTCTGCATTCCAGCCAATACGAAAAACTTTCGGCTGCAGACCACGGCCTGGCCACGGAGTTGGTAATGGGAGTTCTGCGCTGGCGGTTGCGCCTCGATGAAGAAATCGGCCGGTACACAGACAAGGGACTGCAAAAGCTCGATGTCGAAGTGCTGACAGCACTCCGACTGGGCGCGTATCAATTAAGTTTCCTGGATCGAATGCCAGAGAGGGCCGCGGTGCATGAGAGCGTCGAACTGGTGAAGCGCGCGCGCAAGAGATCGGCGGTGCCGTTCACCAATGCCGTGCTGCGCAAACTGGCGTCGTCGTCGGCCGATCAGTGGTATCCAACAAACAAAAAACGCTTCTTTTGACAGCCCCGCAGAGCTATCGCGGAACCTGGCGCATCCCCTCTGGTTGGTGGACCGATGGGTGCGCGAGTATGGTTTCGCGCGCGCGCGGGAAGTTTGCTGTTATGACCAGAACGCTCCGGAAACAGCGGTTCGCCTCGCTGATCCGGAGGTGGAAAAGGAATTGAAAGCCAACGGGATCGATCTTGCTCCTGGGGACTTATTGGCTTCGGCGCGGCGGGTTCAACGTGGCAATGTTACCCGGACTGGCGCGTTTGTCGAGGGGCGAGTCGTGATTCAGGACGAGGCCTCCCAGTTAGTGGGATTGCTCGTTGGTTCAGGGAAAAGAATCCTGGATTGTTGCGCCGCCCCGGGTGGGAAAACGCGGATTCTCGCCTCGCAGAATCCGACTGCCAATATCGTCGCCCTGGAGTTGTATCCGCGCCGTGCGCGGTTGTTGCGGAAGCTGGTGCCTGCCAAAAATGTGGAAGTCATTCAATCGGACGTTTGCGGCTTCGTGACGGAAACATCCTTTGATCGCATTCTCGCTGACGTACCCTGTTCGGGTACGGGCACGCTTGCCCACAATCCTGAAATCAAATGGCGACTCATAGCGGAAGACCTCGCAGACCTGCAAACTCGTCAGCTGGCGATTCTGCAGTCGGCCATGCAATACGCAGCCCCTGGGGCACGGCTGGTTTTTTCAACATGCTCACTGGAGCGGGAAGAATGCCAGGTCGTTGTGGAAAAGGCTTTGGCTGCCGGCCCTTCATTTCGTCTGCTCGATGGCCGGCTTCAACTCGAACAGCTGCGGGCTCAGGGCGAGCTCGTCTGGAACGATACCAATTCTTTGGTGAGCGGGCCGTTTGTGCGAACCATTCCCGGCGTGCACCCTTGTGACGGATTCTTTGTAGCCATCCTGGAGAAAACGTAGGACGCAGATTTTAGCGGATTGACGCTAACGGACAGAGAAGCTGATCGCGGAACCTGCGACGACCTTCTCTCCGGGCGCGGGGTTTTGCGAAACAATGATGCTGGCCGGGGATGAAGACCCGACTGGCGGCGCTGCCGACGAGGTGTCGGGCGCTGCAGATGTCACGGCTCCAAGCCGGAGTCCGGCATCCTGCAATATCTGAGTTGCGCTGCCCAAAGGCTGACCGATAAATGCTGGCATGACCAGCGCCTGCGGCGGCGCTGGCTCGCCTACCAGCAGGCTGATTTTCGGAGCGGAGATCCCGCTGGCATTGGGGGGCGGAGCCTGCGATAAGATCTGGCCGTCGGGAACGTCGGGCAATCGCATTTGTGCGATTGATCCCACCTCCAGGCCGCGGCGACGGATATTGATATTAGCAACGCGCTCACTCTGGCCCGTCACGTTGGGAATTTCAACGCGTTGAGGGCCGAGACTTTCGGCAACGCGAACCTGCCAACCCCGCCGCACCTGGCTCCCTGCGGGGGGGAGTTGAGAGAGGATCTTTCCTTCCGCCACGCTGGAACTGTAATACTGCCGTTCAACCACGATTTCCAGTCCACTCTGTTCCGCGATCATCCGGCCTGCCGCCGGACTCTTTCCAACCAAGTCCGGGACCGCGACCACATGGCCGTGGATGGCGAGACGCATCGCGGTCAGCGCCGAAACCAGCGCGACAACCAATAAGACCAGCGCCAGCAGGACCAGGCGGAAGAAGGACTTCATTCAGCGCAATTATAGTCGCCTACTGATAGCGAGCTAGTCGCAGCTGTTGTTTCAGCAACGAAGCCATAGCTCCTGGGCATGCGCCTGTTCGTCTTGACCTGTCCCACATCGGGAAGCCGCTCCGGGCACCTGCTCCACTTATACTGGTGTTGACCTCCATGACTTCGGTAGAGATCGTTCCCGCGAACTCGAATTCGGAAACTGAATTACTGACTACTCTGCGGCGCTATTGGGGCTACACCACGTTTCGCCCGTTACAGGAGAGCATCGTAGGCAGCTTGCTCGGAGGACACGATACCTGCGTGGTCATGCCCACCGGCGGCGGGAAGTCGCTGTGCTACCAACTGCCGGCTGTAATGTTGGGACGCACTGCGGTTGTGGTATCGCCGTTGATCGCACTGATGCAGGACCAGTCGGCCCAACTGGCGCAGATGGGAATTCCAGCAGGGGTGTTGAACAGTTCCATGCCGAATGAAAAGCAGGCGGAAATCATGCGCCGGGCATCGCACGGCGATTTCCGTTTGCTGTATCTATCTCCGGAACGGTTGGCGCGGGCGGACACGATCAGCTGGCTGCAAAGCGTACCGGTCGCATTCTTTGCGATCGACGAAGCCCATTGCATATCCGAGTGGGGACATGAATTCCGCCCTGAATACCGCCAGCTGAGCCGCTTGCGCGCTCACTTCCCTGATCGCCCGATCGCCGCCTTTACCGCCAGCGCCACCAAGCGAGTGCGGCACGACATTCTTCACCAGCTTCAGCTGCGTGACCCGCACAAGTACATTGCTAGTTTTCACCGGTCGAATCTCCGATACCTGGTTAAGCAATGTGCGAGCGGCGAGCAGCCCAGCCTGCTGCTCCGCACCTTGCGCAACTATCAGGGCCGCAGCGTCATCGTGTACGCGCCGACGATCGCCAAAGTGAAAGAGACGGTCGAATTTCTCGAGGACGAGCAGATTTCGGCCATCGGCTATCACGGCAAGATGGAAGCGGGGGAGAGAAGAAATAATCAGGAACGATGGATGTCCGACGAAGTGCGCGTGCTGGTGGGGACAATCGCCTTCGGATTGGGCATCAATAAGGCTTCAGTGCGCGCAGTGGTGCATCTCGCGCTGCCTAAATCAATCGAGCAGTACTATCAGGAAGCCGGCCGCGCGGGGCGGGACGGGCAACCGGCCGATTGCATTCTGCTCTGGCAAAAGCGGGACGCAGCCTTGCTGGCATATTTTGTTGACCAGATTGTCGACTCTTCCGAGAAAGAGCGTGCCTGGCAGCGCTACCACGCCATTCGCGGGTTTGCAGACTCGAAGGGCTGCCGGCATCGGCAGATTTGTCTGCACTTTGGAGAAAATCCGAAGTGGGAGACCTGCGGCGCCTGCGACTCGTGCGGCTGTGAATCCGAGTGGCTGGTGAAGTCCATCAAGGCGGAGCCGCGAACTCAACCAGCCGTGTTCGTGCCCGCAGCATCTGCTACCAGCACTGCGACCGCGGATGTGGACTCGGAGTTGCGTGAATATCTTCGCGAGTGGCGGCGGGCGGCGGCCAGGCAGCAGGGTGTGCCCGCTTTCGTGGTGATGCACGACACTTCGCTCGACGAGCTTTGCCGCAAACGGCCGGGATCGATGCCGGAGTTGTTGCGCATATCAGGGTTTGGCGAGCATAAGGCCGGGCTCTACGGCCAGCAGATTTTCGATGCCCTGGAACGGTTCCGGGGCGGCGCTCGCGCCAGCACGGCTCCTGACAGTAAGCCACGCCCAGCCCGCAGGGCCAGTGGTTTATGATGGTGAGTCTCGAAGTGGAATTACACTTCGCCTGAGGTGCCAGCATGAGCACGACTTTTGTTCCCGCTGAAAAGTTGCGTCTGAGCCGCGAAGAAATCAATCGCAAGCAGAAGGAATACATCTTTCCTTCGGTGACGACTTATTACTCCGATCCGCTCCCCATGGATCACGCGCTCATGCAGCATGTGTGGGATGTGGAGGGAAAAAAGTATCTCGATTTTTTCGGCGGCATCGTCACCATCAGCGTGGGCCACTGCAATCCCCGTGTGACTTCACAAACCAAAGCGCAAATCGACCGCATGCAGCACGTTTCCACCTGCTTTCCCAATGAGCCAATGGTCAATCTGGCCGAGAAGCTGGCCCAGATCACGCCCGGTGCGCTGAAGAAGTCCTATTTCACCAATAGCGGAACCGAAGCCAACGAGACCGCTATCCAGGTCGCGCGCATGCACACCGGGAACTTTGAAGTAGTAGCTCTGCGCCATGGCTACAGCGGCCGTTCGTCGCTCACCCGCGGACTCACCGGCATGAATACCTGGCGCAAGGGCACGATCGAGGTCGGCATCGTGCATGCCATGAATCCTTATTGCTACCGCTGTCCTCTCGGGCTGACTTATCCGTCGTGCGAAGTTGCTTGTGTCAAAGATGTTGAGAATGTAATCCAGTTCTCGACTTCAGGACGCATTGCCGCGTTTCTTGCCGAGCCGATTCAGGGAGTCGGGGGTTTCATCACGCCGCCGAAAGAATATTTCAAGATGGCGTTCAGCATCGTGAAGCAGTATGGTGGTGACTTCATCTCTGACGAAGTCCAGACCGCCTGGGGACGCACTGGCCACAAGTGGTTCGGCATCGAGCACTGGGAAGTTGAGCCGGACATGATTACCGCCGCAAAAGGCCTGGGCAATGGCGTACCGATCGGCCTGACGGTCGCGAAGCCCGAAATCGCAGATTCGTTCCAGGGACTGACGATTTCGACCTTTGGCGGCAATCCCGTCACCAGCGTGACTGCAAAAGCGGTGATTGACATCATCGAAGAAGACGACCTGCGGACCAATGCTGCGGTGGCAGGAGACTATTTCCGCGAGAAGCTGGAAGAGCTGCAGTCGAAGCACGCGATCATCGGCGACGTGCGTGGCATGGGCCTGATGCAGGCCCTCGAACTGGTAGAGGACCGGACGACCAAGAAGCCTTCCACCAAGACGAACGCCGTGATGGAGGAAGCCCGAAAGCGCGGGCTGCTGGTGGGCAAGGGCGGCTTCTACGGCAACGTGATCCGCATGTCGCCGCCGTTGAATATTTCGAAAGCGGATGTCGATGAAGCTGCGCGGATACTGGATGAGAGCTTTTCCGCACTAAAGTAGAGTCTGTCATCAAAGTAGAGTCTGTCGTCCTGAGCGGAGTGATCCGATTCGCTTTGCGAATTGAATCGCGCAGCCGAAGGATCTCTTTCGTTACCACAGCCGGTGCGGGGTGACGCCCGACTGCCGAGCTGCGCTCGGCCTGGACGGGTCGGAGACCCGTCCCCACACAGTTCGTGGTGGTTAACGACTCTATTTCGAACGCCGATGTCGCGCAAAAGAAAACCGCCTAGCCTTGCTCAGAGTCCCCGGTTTCGACGGCATTCGGGTCTTGCCACCGATGGCCACACGAACGGCACGTCCATGCGCTGGCATGAAGCGGTATCGGCACACCGAGCCAGGCGCTGGTGTACGCGACTTTCCGGTTCAGTTGTTCGAAGTTGACATCCAGTGACTGGCACTCAGGGCATCGAGGTTGTTCATATTCCCCAAAACCCTCGACATCAAGAGTTTCTGGCATCGGTTCATCCAGGATAGCGGTGGCTGCTTCAACATCCTCCTGATTGACCGCGAGTTTAACCCCTCCCAAAAGGTTGGATATAAACCAGTCCATGCGCACCATGTTGTCATCGGTGAGGAAGCACTCAATCCCTGACGCCTCCAGACTTCCCTTAGCCAGCAGCGCTTCCGGCAGGTCGCGAAAGCGGCGAATCGATACCAGGTCTCTTGCTTCGAATACGTCCTCACCCGCCGGACCTTCGGTGACGGTAATCGCCAGCGCTCTTCGAGTGATTTCTGTTTTCAGAGTCTCTCGCGCGACGTCGGTGAGATCTGCGCCGTCAGCGGCCACTTTCTCGAGCTCTTCGGGAGTCATGCCGGAGTAAAGGCGGGCCAACCGCTGCCGTTCCTGTTCGGGATCTGGAATCATGGCGAGGAATCATAACCGGCTTAGCCGCGGGCTCCAAGCGCCCCTACGCGGACCGAGGACATCAATGCGTTTCTTCCTCCGGCGGCGCGGTGTCTGGTGTATCAACCTTCTGCGGTGGAGAGTTCAGCGTGGGTGCGGGCGGCGGCTGGAAGTCTCCCGCATCTTTTCCGGCCAGCGCCGTCTTCATAAAATCCATCCAGATGGGCAATGCGGCGCGGGCGCCGGTTTCTTTTGTGCCCAGAAATTTCTTTTCGTCGTAGCCAATCCACACACCGCAAGTCAGCGAGGGCGAGAAACCGACGAACCACGCGTCGGTGAAGTTATTTGTGGTGCCGGTTTTTCCCGCCAGCGGATATTTCAGACTGGTGGCGGCGATGGCCGTGCCGTGCAGCACCACCTCTCGCAGCATCGAAGTCATGATGCGCGCGGTGTGAGCGCTGATCACGTCCTTTACATCCGGAAAATTCTCTTCCAGGGTGCGGCCTTCATAATCCGTGACTTTGGTGAGGTAACGGGGCGTAATGTGCACGCCGTCGTTGGGAAATACGCTGAAAGCGGAGGTCTGCTCGATGGGCGTGATCTCAACCGCGCCCAGCGCCACCGGCAAATATGGCGGGATGTTGGAAGTAATTCCGAAGCGACGGGCGTAATCGATCACGGTCTTTATGCCGACGCTGTCAGCCAGCTTCAGGGCGGGAATGTTGCGTGACTGCGCCAGGGCGCGGCGCAGGGTGATTGTGCCTTCGAACTTTTCATCGTAATTGTGTGGCTCGTACGGGGTGCCCGAAGGCATGGGAAACGTGACTGGGGCATCGACGATAGTGTCGTCAGGCGAAGCCCCGCGATCGATCGCGGCTGTATAGACGTACGGTTTGAAGGACGATCCCACCTGGCGCAATGCCTGGGTGGAGCGGTTGAACTTGGAGAGATTGAAATCGCGCCCGCCCACCATGGCTTTGATTTCTCCCGTGGCGTTGTCAATCGCGACCAGGGCGCCCTGCACGCCCGAATCCTGTTCAAGGCTTACTCGCGCCTTGCCATCGCGATTCAGCGCAACAATCTTCACGTAAACGACGTCGCCGGGTAGCAGGATGCCTTGCAGCGTGCGGCGTGTCCAGACCGCGTCGGCGGGTGCGAGGGTCGCCGTGTAGTGGCCGAATTTGACCGCTACTGAAGTGGAAGAGATTCCTACCACCAGGGCGTGGATGTAACCATTGACCTCGGGCTCGCTGTCCCAATCCGGGTGCTGGTAATTCGCCAGCGTCACGTCTCCGGATAAAACATTCTGGAGATGGCCCTTCCATCCGTGGCGATGTTCGTAGGCGATCAAGCCGTCGAACACGGCGCGGTTCGCGGCGTGCTGCATATCCATGTTCAGGGATGTGTAAACTTTCAGACCGCCTTCATGCACCTGGTCGCTGCCGTACTTGCCTTCGAGATAGCGCCGGATTTCCTCGACAAAATACGGAGCCAGCGAATCGGGATCGTGGGCCACTTCGAGCCGGAGCGGCAGATCGCGAGCCTCCGCCGCCTGTTGCGCGGTGATCATTCCGTCCTCGAGCATGGAATTGATGACCAGGTTACGGCGCTTGAGAGCATGGTCAGGATGACTGATGGGGGAATAGTAGGTCGGTGATTTCGGCAGTCCGGCCAGCAGCGCGGCCTCGTCGAGGGTCAGTTGCTTTGCGGGCTTGCTGAAATAGAACTGCGAGGCTGCCTCGAACCCGTACACTCCGTGACCAAGATAAATCTGGTTTGCGTAAAGGGTGAAGATTTGCGGCTTGGTGAAGCGGCGCTCAATCTGGACCGCCAGCAGGGCTTCCTGGATCTTCCGATGAAATGAGCGGTCGGGCGAAAGGAACAGATTTCGCGCCAGTTGCATAGTAAGCGTGGAAGCGCCCTGCACCCGGCCGCCGGAACGGATATCGCGATAAGCCGCGCCCGCGATCCGCCAGACGTTCACGCCCCAGTGCCGGTAGAAATCCTTGTCTTCAATCGAAATCAGCGCCTGCCGCAGGACCTGGGGATAGTCGTCATAGGAAGCAACCACGCGTCGTTGCAGCGCAAAAGAGCCGACGGTGCGGCCCTGATCGTCATAAAGCTCGGTGATGGAACTGGGGCGGTAGTGTTCGAGTTGGCCCACTTGCGGCAGGTCGGTGGAGTAGACGAGCAGAAGTCCGGCAGTGGCGCCAACCAGAGCCGCCACCAACACCAGCAGACCGATGACGAGCCGGCCCACCATCTTGTGCTCGGCGGTGGTGGACGCCGGGGAGTCTCGTAACTCAGATTTCACGGGAGTCGACTTCAGGATAGCAGGAGGGCAGTCTTCGGTCCTTGGTCGTTAGTCGTTGGCCAGTAGCCGGGATGCATTTCTGGCTGGTTAGGAACGGCTGCTAAAACGAAAATCGCGCGCCCGAAGACGCGCGATCAAAATCAACGACCAAAGACCAAGGACGAACGACCAACGACTAGCTAGCCTTGGTCTTCAGCACCTGAATCGCTTTGTGCAGTTGCTCATCCTGCTGCGGAGGAGCTTTCTTTTCCTCGTCAGCCGGGGCTGTGCCGTCGTCATCGTCGGGCAATGCTGCATCGTCGTCGCTGTCAGCGACGACGATATTCGGGGTTACGGCAGCGTCCTGAATTGCTTTGCCGCTGGGCGAGTAATACTTCGCCACCGACAAAATCAGGGCCGAGCCATCAGGCAGAGGGATGGTCTTCTGGACCGAGCCGTCGCCGAAGGTCTTGTCGCCAACAACGTCGCCGCGTGCATTCTCCATGATCGCCGCCGCCACGACTTCAGCCGGTCCTGCGGTTCCCTTGTTGACCAGAACCGCCAGGGGCAGATTGGTGATCGCCTTGGTGGCGTCGGCATTGAAGGCTTCCCGAGGATACTTCTGGCCCTGCAGGTATGTGATGGTGCCGTGATTGAGGAACAGGTTGGCGACAGCGATGCCTTCTGTTTCCTCGCCTTCTGCACAATTCCGCAAATCGAGAATCAGCCGCTTGGCGCCAGCCTTCTGCAGCGAGCGGACTTTGGCGGCTACTTCCTGGGCCTTGCCCTTATTGACGGCATCCACCTGGATGTAGCCAATACCGTCTTCAACCATCTTGTCTGTGACAGGCGGCACGCTGACGATATCCCGCGTGATCACGGTCTTCTGTGGTTCAGCACGGCGCGCCCTGACAACTGCTACGTTGAGGTTCGATCCCGGCTGCCCTTGCAACAGGTTGTGGATTTCGGCGAGAGACATTTCCCGCGTACTCTTGCCTTCGATGGCTTCAAAAATGTCGCTGGCCTGAATGCCGGCTTTATCGGCAGGACCGCCCGGGATGACTGAGATGACCGCCGCGTATCCGAATCGCTTCGAAACCGCTGCTCCGATATCTCCTTTGGCCTCGGTCTGATTGGACTTGTATTCCTTAAACTCCGTGGGCGTCAGGTAGCTGGAATTCGAGTCCAGCGACTCCAGCAGGCCATGAAGGGCGCCATCGGTGACGGCGGGAATATTGGGTTCTTCCACGTACTCGCTGCGCACCCGCGAGAGAACCTCGCTGTATACCTGCAGCTGCCGGTAGGAGCCATCGTTATTGGAGGCGCGAACGCCATCCAAACCACCCACCGCCATGAACAACAGAACAGCAGCGGAGGAAATTACAATTGCGGCCTTGGTCTTTATCGACATCGGTTTTGATCTTCTTTGGAAGAGAAATTTTTCCCGGCGCGGGCGGACACCGAATTATTATATCTACATTTGATGCCGGTTTCCGCTTGTTTGCTCCGAAGAATGACCTTCAGTAACAGGTACCTCACTTGCGCACTCCAGGTGTTCTCGTCCGGCAGGTGGGTGTCAGATAAATAAGGACTTAGCCAATCGTCCTGCTCAACAGCGGTTTGGTGTATATTTCTCCCGTTTCGAAAGGTAGGCATCATGCGATCGGTTTGGGCAGCAATTTTCACGGTCATACTTGGGATAGTCGGCGTTGTTGTGCCAGCAAACTCTCAGTCCGGGGAGTGGAAACAGCTGTTCGATGGAAAGGACCTGGTCGGGTGGAAGCACGTCGGACCCGGCGAAATGACCGTCGAGGATGGCCTGATCCGCACTCACGGCGGAATGGGCTTGCTGTACTGGACGGGAGGAACCCTCGGCGACTGCGTAATCCGCGTGGTGTTCAAGATGCGCGATAAGAACGATAACTCGGGGATTTATATCCGCATTCCAATTGAGCCTCGCGAGGCCTGGATGCCGGTGCACTACGGTTATGAGGTGCAGATTGACAACGAACCCGAGAAATCGAACGAAGACGACTTTCACGCGACTGGCACACTTTATTCATTGACCAAGGCGATCGCCCGCCCGGGCAAACCCGGCCCTGAGTGGAACACCATGGAAATCACCATGGACGGCCCACATACGAACGTAGTCGTAAACGGCGTGAAAGTGACCGAGTTTACCGAGGGTGATCCGGTGCCCGCCAGAAAGTTCGACTTCGAACCGCAGCGTGGGCCGCGTCCGCAGGAGGGTTATATCGGCCTGCAGAATCATAGCGAGAACGACATCGTGTTTTTCAAGGAAGTTGCAGTCAAGATGTTGAAGAAGTGAGCGGTGTTGTTGTCCGGCACTCTTACGTTCTTCGCGAGGCGTCATCCTGAGCTTGCGAAGGATCTGGCGTGGATCGGATAAGCTCTTGGGGTGGAATTTTGGCAGCGCACGGGGGATTCTTCGGGACTAAGGTCCCTCAGGATGGCTTTGTTGCTGGGTATGTTCAAACTTTGTAATCCGGTCTGGAGGCCTGGTAGAGATGAAGATGAATAGGAATCGTTTCTCCCGTCGTGAGTTCATCGGAATTGGCGCTGCTGCTGCCGGGGCATCACTCGGCCTCAAGACCATCCTGCTCGATCCAGATCCGCTCTGGGCCTTGCCTCAGACAGTGGCGGCCAGCGATAGAGTTCGTTTCGGCATGATCGGAATCGGAATGCAGGGATCGGGGCTGCTTACCAATGCCGTCGAACTGCCGGGAGTGGAATGCGCGGCGGCGTGTGATCTTTACGACGGACGTCATACCCTGGCCAGGGAAATCGTTCGCCCAAATCTGCCCACCACCCGGCGTTACCACGAATTGCTCGAGAACAAGGACATCGATTGCATCGTGGCGGCGGTCCCTGATCACTGGCATAAGCAGGTTGTGGTCGATGCAGTTAGCGCGGGCAAGGACATCTACATCGAAAAACCCATGTCTCACACGGGAGCCGAGGGTGTGGAGATGGTCGCGGCGGCAAAGAAGAACAACCGCATCGTGCAGGTCGGTTCTCAGCGTGTAAGTTCCGTAATCTGCGCCAAAGCCAAAGAGTTGGTGGCGCAGGGAGTGCTCGGAGACTTAATGTTGGTGGAAGGCTCGTTGGGGCGCAACGATCCCACCGGAGCATGGGAGTATCCGCCTCCGACAGATCTTTCGCCTCAGACCCTGGATTGGGATACCTGGCAGGGTACCGTGCCCAGGCGGGACTTTGACCCCTTGATCTTCGCGCGCTGGCGTTGCTGGAAGGAATACGGCACAGGCGTGGCTGGAGACCTTCTGGTACACCTGGTGAGCGGCATGCAATACGTGCTCGGCATCAACGAGGTGCCCAGGCGGGCGATGGCCATGGGAGGGATCCTGCGCTGGAAAGATGGCAGGAACATGCCGGATGTGCACTGCACTTTGTTTGAGTATGGAGAAGTTCCGGTCTACATGCGGCTGAGCCTGGGCACAGAGACTCCTGAAACTTATCGCTTTCAGGGCTCAAAAGGCATTCTGGAACTGAGCGAATTCAGCCTTACTTACACTCCGCAATCCGGCAAGGATACCGGCCCCAGCTATTACGCATCGGGCTTTCCGCACGCAATGCGTGAGGAGTATTACAAGAAATGGCACCAGGAGAACGATGCCACGCCCGGTAAAGAGCCGGCAATGGAAGGATTCAACTATCGCAGCGTTTCCTGGGATGAAGTCAAACCGCATCTGTGGAATTTCTTCCAGGCGGTAAAGACCCGGAAGCCGGTGGTCGAAGATGCCGTGTTCGGCCATCACGCCGCCCTGGCATGCCACATGTCGAACCAGTCATATTTCCGAAAGAGCGCAGTCACCTGGGACGAGGAGTCGAGAACCATTAAGAGCTAAGAGCAGTCGTCGGACACCAGTCTTCGGTCGTCAGTCCTCAGTCGACAGCACGCTTTTACTGGCCTGACACAATGACGATGGATCTGGGTTCCGGATTGATTGGCCGACGACTGACGACCAGAGACTAAACGACCAAAGACTGAAGACTAACGACCCACACTCCGCAGCTTACTTACTACTTCCCTCATTTCATTCTCCTGGAACAGCCTGATTCCCGCGATCCCCGCTGCTCCAGCATGAATACACGAGCCCGCATTTTCCAACGTGATGCCGCCGAGTGCGAGGACAGGAATCTTCGCGCGGCAAGCCTGGCGCAAGGCCTCAAGGCCTGCGGGGCGAGAATTCGTCACCGCCTTCTTTTCGAAGACCGGGCCAAAGACGGCGAAGTCGGCCCCTTGCGTCGCCGCGTCGGCAACTTCATCTGGCGTGTGACAGGAGACGGCAATGGTCGCGCGGGCAGGGCCCCCTGAGCTGGTTGAAGGGCTGCCCGCGCTACATTGACTCCAGCTCCTGCGTACCTCGGCTGGGAGAATGTCGTTAGATCGCAGATGCACGCCGTCTGCGTCACACGCCATGGCAATGTCTGTGCGCGAGTTTATTAGAAGACCAGTTCTTAGTTCTTTGTTCTCAGTTCTCAGCTTGTGAACAATGGCCATGACTTCGCGGGCCAACTGCTCGAGTTCGCGAGCAGCCAGGTCTTTCTCGCGTAGTTGAATGTAGTCCACTCCGCAACGGACAGCTTCGACGATATTTTCGAGCAAGCGTCGTCGGCGAGCCACCTCATCCCCGGGGAATTCGGAGCGATCGGTAATGTAGTAAAGAAGCAAGTTAGTGACGACTGAAGACCGACGACTGAAGACTGTTTTAGGGATTTGTCTTGGCGATTTCCGGGACTGCCTCGCCGGTTCGCTTGGGCTGCTGCGGGGCCAGATGATATTTCACCAGCCCGTCACGAAGAAATTCGAAACCCTCCTCCGGCGAGTCAACCATGCGGAAGAGATCCAGGTCAGCCGCCGAGATGGTGCCGGCATCAATCATGGCGTCGAAATTGATCAGGCGTTTCCAGTACTCGCTGCCGTAGATGACTACCAGGATTTTCTTGGCGAGCTTCTGGGTTTGAGCCAGGGTCAGGATTTCAAACAGTTCGTCCAGCGTGCCGAAGCCGCCGGGGAAAATCACCAGGGCCTTCGCCAGGTAGGCAAACCAGAACTTGCGCATGAAAAAATAGTGAAACTCGAAATTCAGTGCAGGGGTGACGTAAGGGTTCGGGTTCTGTTCGAAAGGCAGATTGATGTTGAGGCCAATGGTTTTTCCGCCTGCCTCATGGGCGCCCAGATTCGCGGCCTCCATGATGCCGGGTCCGCCGCCGGTGGTGACGACGAACCGGCGGCGGCGGGCTGGAATCTGGATTGACCACTGGGTCAACAAAAACGCCAGACGGCGGGCATCTTCGTAATAGCGCGCCATGTCTACACTGGCCAGTCGCCTTTTTTCGCTCGTCCGGGGGCAGTACTCCCGGCCTTTTATCCAGCTCCCCGAGATTCTCTTGGGCCTGCGGAGTTGCTGCGAAAGCGCGCCGAGCCGAAGAACACGACTGTGTCCTGAATCTGTTCGCGCCGGAAACGAGCCAGCGGTTCCATGTATTCAGAGAGAATGCGCAGAATGCGACCTTCCGGACTATTCACGAAGGATTCGTTTTCATACGCAAGGGAGGCAGGGTGTGAGTTTACTTTCACTCATGATGAGGTTGTCTTTCCGTTCAATGCCGATTTGCTTCGTGGTAGTGAACCGCTTCCCAGAATCCGATCCAGATATCCAGCAATCCCAGGCCGCTGCATAGACCGCGCACAAAGCCGTTGGAAACGAAGGTCCGCAATCCTGGAGATCCAAGCAGAAAGTGATTGTCTGTCCACTCCGGCCTCCAGGGCAGGATCAGCAGAAGAACTCCCATGGCGGCGCAAACAAATACCAGCAGCAGAACCAGAAGACGATGCAGCCAAAGCTGAACCCTGGAGTGCGGAAGGAGGTCGTCACCGCTTTGGTTTTGCGAATCCACTTTGCGAAGCGCTTCCGGCGGCAACTTCGCCTCCAGAGAATCGGTCGGAATTTTGTCCATGGGAGAATCTGGGCTTGACGTCACGCCACGCCCCCCTGGGGCGTGCAGGCAAAGGACTGGATAGTTTCCGAGCGCGCCCCCAAGCTTAAGAGGAAACCCATCCCGCCATTCTACGACTTCAGGGCTTTAATGCGCTCAGCCACATCCCGGTAGTCGATGTTGCTGCCGTACACTTCCATGAAATGCTTCAGGGCAACAGGTTTGTTGCCTGCAGCTTCGTAGGAAGCAGCCAGCTCGTAGTTCAGTGCAGTGCGGGTTTCTTGATCGATACCGGGCAATTTCAATGCGTTCTCATACCAGCGGATGGCGGCTTCGGGCACACCCTTGTCGAGGAAACACTGAGCCAGCCAGGTGTAAGTCTGCATGAGCTGCGGGAAGGTGTGGCCGCGATCCACGGCCTGACAAACTTTCTGCAATTCGCCGATGGCTTCGTCCAGCAAACCCATTTCGCGGAATGCCACGCCCAGGTTGTAGTGAGTCTCGGGATCTTCCTGGGTGTTTGCCGCGTCATCTTCAAGTTCCTGCTTCAACTCGCCGAACATATCCGCCAGGTCTACGCTCGCGGCATCGACCCTGGGCGCAGCAGCCGCGACTTCGGGAGCGAGTGTCCGTTTCTTGGTGGGTTGATAAGTGAAAGTTGGAGCGGCAGCAGTTGGCGGTGCAGCCTCGAGGGCTGGCGCCGGAGCAGCGGCCGAGGCCGCATGTGCTGGGGCTGCGTGTGCTGGAGCTGCGGCAACCGATTCGAATCCTCGAGCTTGTGGTTGCGGTGTCCTGGGGTGCCGCGGGCGGCAGGAAGGTGTCACCCAGCGAAGCTTCGAGGTCGGAAACAAATTCTCCGAGCACTCCCGCCGGCTCCGCTGCCGGGCGGCTTGCGCGTACTCTGCCCGGGCGGGTTCCGGAGTAGGAAGATCGTCCGGATCGGTATCTTGGGCAGAAATTCTTCTTCGGGAGCAGCAGGAACGCGGTGACGATCGGCAACGAATTCCCGGTCAACGGCGGCTTGGCGGTGCCACGGACGGCCTTTCGGCCGATCGCGATGGGTGGCGTGATGCGCGACTGGTTCTGCTGCCGCGGTGATCTCATCGGGTTCTTCGACCGATACTTCTTCTTCCACTTCTTCAACGGCTGGAGTGTGCGCCGCGCTCGGCGTTGTGTCGGCCGCCTCAATTTCCTTCCAGACTGACGCCAATTGTTCCGCGCCCGGCTTCAGTTTCTCCAGCTTGGCGAACACCACGCGGGCCTGTTCCGGCATGGCGTGCTTGAGATAGAAGCGCAGCTCCTCAATGGTTTCTTTTACGGATTCCGCCTGCTCGTGGATGGTTTCAGAGTCTGCTGCCTGAGGAACAGTCGCGGCCGGTTCGTCTGAAACTTCGGCGCCGTCCCACTCCTCGGAGATATCAATTTCACTGCTCGCAACCGGCGCTTCCGCGCGAACTTCAAATTCTTCAGGTGCCGGAACCGCGGAAGGCGCTTTGTGAAAGAAGAGTCCGGAGGTTGAAAGTCCAGCCGTCGGAGAAGCTTCGGCAACTTCTTCGTATTCACCATTCGAAGCGGCCGGCGATGAAACTTCGAGTGTTGACGCAAACGCCGACAGGGACTCGACCCCAATGGCATCAACCGGGGTTGCCATACGTTCTTCGTACTTGTCAGCCAGATCCTTATAGCGGGACGCTTCGTCCGGATGTCCTGCATCATGGTAGAGCTGTTCCAGACTGCGGCAGCAAACTGCGGCCTCGCTGAAACGGCCCGCTCGAGTGTGCAGGGCCGCCAGGCGCTGGTTGAGGCGCAGATCACGCGGAGCCTTGGGCAGCGCGGACAGCAGTGGCCCCAGTGCTTTGGCAGGCATGTTGTAGGAAACGAATAGTTCGGCATCGGTCAAGAGCGGCGCGTACAGCCAGTGCAATTTCGTCGGGATAGCGTTGGTCGACGAAAGGTGCGGTGGCTTCCAGTTCCTCCACCAGGACCGCGCCCTCTTCGGCCGTGATGAAGCGGGTACCCGGCGCTCCGCCTCCAAGCTTGGCCAGTATCTGCTGGTAGTTGCGAGTGTGCAACTGGTTCTGCGGCTCCAGTTGCGTGAGCTTCAGATAGTAATCGCGTGCCTTCTCGAGGTTTCCGGAGTGCACGCAGGCGTGTCCGAGTAATTCGTAGATCTCGGTCATGTGCGAGCTGTCGCCGGCCTTCTGAGACAGATCGAGGATCGCCTCCAGCGCCGGAACATTTTCCCGCATATGCCCGATCAGGGAATGCAGGGTCTCAACCACTTTGGTTGAATCGGTGGACAGCAGACGGTCGGAATAAAGCTGGTAGACCTGCAAAACTTCGGTGTAGTTTCCGCTGGCCAATAACGCATCGGCGTATCCGACGATAGCGCTGGTGTCGCCGTGTATCGTGCAAAGCTTGGCTGCGAGCGTACCCGCTTCGGGCAGACGTCCACCTTGCAGGTAGGCCTGCATAAGAGCTCGTAAGCCTTCAGGGTGTGTATCGAGATCGGCAACTTTCTCCAGATTTTTGATCGTGCCGGCCATGTCGCCGGAATCGAGCGCGTTGCGGCCGCGCAGCAGCATAGCCTGGCTGTTGCTCGGGTCCAAGGTAAGCATGCGGTTCAGGATTTCTTCGGCCGGACCCAGTTGCCCACGGTTGCGCAGGCTCTCGGCGGCCGCGGCGAAAAGCTGCCAGGCTTCCGTCTTCTTGTTCAGCCGGATGTAGACTTCGGCGAGCCGGGTTCGCATGGCCACATTTTCCGGATCCATTTCCAGCGTCTTCTGGAAAATCCGGACCGCCTGCTCCAGTTCACCAGAACGCAGAAATTCTTCCGCCACCTGCAGGTACTGCGCCCGGGCATCATTGAACAGGCCCTGTTGGGTATAAAGCTCAGCCAGGCGAAGCACAATTTCCAGTGTCGGCTTCAGCTTGGTCAGCTTCTTGTACATGGCGATTGCTTTGACCGTGAATCCCTGCGCCGCATAGGCATCGCCCACGCTCTTGAAGGATTCAATCGCCTTGTCAACTTGGCCGAGACGGGCGTAGAGGTCGCCAATGGTATTGGAGACGGTGAGTTCCTTGGGGTCAGCTTTCAGGACCTTTTCGTACTCAGCGATGGCATTTTGCAGCTTGCCCTGCTGGACGAATTTCTCCGCAGCGCTGAGAGCCTTCTGTTTGTTAAAGCCGAAACCGAACGCCATATGCTTGCTGACTCCAGGTACGGTCCGCTTGCCAGAAAACATCTTTCTGGGAAACCGGACCGACAGGTTGGCCATCCGATCGGCCATGTCTGCCGATCATACGAAGGATGGTCTTTCGGACAAGGGTCATTGTAAGACGGGTTACCCAGAATCGTATGGTTACTAAGGGTTACCGAAAGGGAGTGTACGACCGAGTTACGGACGGAACCGCTGGCTGAGTACGGGTAGAACGATGATTGGGGGCGGGTTCGTCATTGTTTCTGCAGGGCATTTCTGCAGACAAGGCCGGACTCTCTCGGGGAGAGCGAGTGATTCAGGGTTCCCATCCCTGTGTAATCCCGCCTTGCTTCGTTGCGGTTTCCTAAGCAGTCAATACTGCCGGGGAGCGCATTCTTGTACCATGGGTGAAAAGTCACCGGGCTTGGCGGTGATCAGGTTGATGGGGAAGCCTCGTTTTTGCGGCCCTTGCCGCGCCACTGGTTCGGAAAGACATGCGTAGTTCACGGAATCAAAAGACCACAGCATCGCCAGGCCCGGTAAACGTTACCTCGATCGACGGCAGGGAGAAACATGGGCAGATGGCTTACGTGGGTTTCGAACCAGCGATTGACGGGCTGGGCATGTTCCCAGTGCGGCTGGACCTTTCCCGTGCCAGCCTTGCTCACCGATCGTGATGCCAAGAGTGCCTATGATCGGCTGGCCTCGGCGAAATTTCAGGATCACGATTGTGTGGTACACGGTTCCCCGACTCTTCTGGGCGACTCCGATAGTTTTGCGGCGCGTGCCAGAAAGCTCGTCACTCGAGGCTTCAAGCCGAAAGATGCCGCCCAAATCACCCTGCAGGAAATAGTCTTCGAAAATCGGAACGATCAGCAAATCGCCAAAAAGGCCCAGGCGGATGCGGAAGACTTCCTCCGTCACGTCAAGGACGGCCTGATTTAACTCGCCGGTCTTAACCGAGGTATTGGAGTAGTGAAACGTAGCCTCAACTACTCCATCCCCCGTCAACTCTAACTATTGTTGCTTACTCGCCAGATGGTGTGAAGCCAACCTTGCGCCTGAACCGAGAAGCAGAGCGGCCGGGCTCTCCCGATCCACAATCCATTCCCAGACCCGGCGGCCATTTGCATCGAGCGAACATCGCGCCTCGGTATAGTCGGCCAGCCGGTTCAGCACCGTCGTGACCGAGGCGATCGGATCCTTATGGCGTTCAAGCAGTTCAGGAAACTTCTTCTGCAGCGCCTGACAGACAAATCGGGCGCCCAGCGGTTTGCCCGATTCCATCAGGACGACTCTACAAGCCCGGGTGAACCCGGGCTGGCGGCTGGCTGTCTTGCGATCGAGATAAGTCAGCAATTCATCGCTGAGCACTGAGTCTCCGAAAATATTCGCCAACCCGGCCAGGGTTTGTTTGATGGTTCCAATACGCTTCATCAGATCTGCCCGCTGTTGCAACAACTCATGAAGTTCCCGTTCGGCAGAGCGGATGACCTCCTGTACGTGGGGATCGGCCGCCTGCGCTTGTCCATTGCCACCCTGCACGCCTGCATTCATTGAGTCCTCCCGGTGATTACACTCTTTGCTTTCGTGTTCATCGCCTAGCGCGAATTGCTGGCAGCGATGGTTTCGGTGTGGGCATGGCGTTTTGCGACTTTCGCCCACGCCTTCGACTGGGGCAGCTGCCGGCCAATCAAATCGTTCTCCTGCCAGACCTCTGCCAGGGAGTAGCGTCCGTTATCGCTGATGAACTCCAACAAAGGCGAGGCTGGAGCCGTTTGGGTTTCAACCGAGTTGGTCAACAGCCTGACCAGCGTGTGCCCCTTCGCATCCCGCAAATCGAGTAGCGGGGGAGCGCTGCTGGCGAGCGAGTAGCTCCCCGCAGGGAATTCACGGTCACCCACGGAGAATTCGAATGGGATACTGACCTTGATGATCCGCTGGGCCTGCTGTGCTTGAGCCAGATGCCCAAGCGTCAAGACACCAAGAAGAAGTGATGCAAAAGTTCGTACGAACAGGCTTTTCATACAATCTCCCCTTATCCAAAGACTTACTGTTATGAGCCGCTGTTATCGGTCCGCTGTCAGGAAACCGGTGTTGTTGTGGTTTGTGTCGCTCCTGCGTTCGCGTACTTCCGATTTCATGAATCCGTGCATCGGAGTCTGCCGTCAAACGTGTGTGCTCGATATCCGGTTCTTGCCATCAATACGATTTCCAGCGTGCTGTGGAGTTGGACGTAAAGAAGCATGTATGAGATTTATTGTTTGTTTTCATCAAATCAATGAACTACACTCATGATGACAATGAGCCCTAAACTTGAAGTCCGACACCTGAAACTGCTGGTGACAGTTGCCGAGGAGGGAAGCGTCACGGAGGCTGGAAAACGGCTGCATCTCACGCAGTCCGCGCTTAGCCATCAGTTGCGCGACGCTGAAGAAAAACTGGGCACCGCGCTCTTTCTTCGCTTGGGAAGAAAAATGGTATTAACGCCGGCAGGTGAAAGGCTGATCGCCTGCGCGCGGCGCGTGCTGAATGAGCTCGCCGATACCGAAGTGCAGATCGAAGGATTGAATGGCGGCTCGCGAGGCGAAATTCGGCTGAGCACGGAATGCTACACCTGCTATCACTGGCTGCCGCCCGTACTGCAGAAGTTTCATACCAAATTTTCAAAAGTCGAGGTGAACATTGTTGCCAGTGCCACCTCGGACCCGGCGGCTGCGCTGCTCGAGGGCAAACTGGATGTTGCCATTATCAGCTGTCCGCCGCGCAATAAGAGTTTGCGAGTGACGCCCATGTTCGAAGATGAAATGGTTCTGGTGATGGCGCCCAAGCACCGCCTTGCTTCTGCCAGCCAGGTAAGACCCAAGGATCTGGAGACTGAAACCGTTTTGATCTACCCTCCGCGAGAAGAGAGTACGCTCATCAACAAGCTGTTGAAGCCGGCGGGAGTGGAAGCGCAGAGAGTGATTGAAGTCCCGCTGACCGAAGCGATTGTAGAACTGGCCAGCGCGGGGACGGGGATAGGATTTCTGGCTCGCTGGGCTGTGGCCCCAGCCGTCGAAGCCGGCAAGGTAGCGATCCGCCCCATGGGTGGCCGCGGATTTCGCCGCCAATGGCATGCGGTGACGATGCGCAACCAACCCACGCCTCCGTTCCTCGATGAATTCCTGAATTTGCTTGCGAACTTCTGTCCCAAGAACGCACGGCGGATGTCGGCCTAGCTCGACACCCTGTGCACCTCACGACACCCTGTGCATCTGGTGATTGTGAGCGCATCAACTCTGCCCTGAGCGCAGCAATCTCGTTCGCTTTGCGAACGAGATTGTGAAGTCGAAGGACCCCTACCCGCTCAATAACTTTGATTAACACTGAGTCGAATTCCTCGGCGCGATTGGTTCAGCAATACCACCACACTGCTGAGGTATCGATCAAGCAACAGGGATCCTTCGCCGTCGCCGCTGCTTCGCTTCGCGAAGCAGCCACTCCGCTCAGGGTGACAGAACTATCAGAGCGGTAGAGCTTCTCAGAATGACAGCGCCCGATGAAACCTCCCAAAGAGATACCATCGTAGGCATGGGGCGCCGCTCCGTAGTCGAATACCTTAACAACTTTCTGCGTCTAGGCGACGAGTGCGCATACGTTCAGCATCGCGGATACCGGACCGTTCGCTGGAGCTACCGTCATGTGGTCGAGTCCGCATCGCGGTTTGCCCGTGAATTACAAAAGCGGAGCATAGGCAAGGGCGACCGCGTACTGCTGTGGGGGGCAAACTCAGCCGAGTGGGTGGTGTCGTTCTTTGGGTGCGCGTTATGCGGCGTAATCGTCGTTCCTCTCGATGATGCAGGAGCGGTTGACTTTGCGCAGAGGATTTGTAAACGGGTTGAAGCGAAGCTTCTTGTTTGTTCCCGGACGCACTCCTTATCTCTGACCTCCAACTTATGTCCTGCTCTCATTCTCGAGGATTTGCAGGAAATATTGTCCGGTCACTCGCCTGAGCCCTTCGACGCAGCGTCAATTGTCCCGACCGATGCTCTCGAGGTGGTGTTCACTTCCGGGACGACCGCCGAGCCGAAGGGCGTTGTGATCAGCCACGGGAATGTTCTCGGCAATATCGCTCCTCTCGAAACTGAGATTCAGAAGTACCTCAAATACGAGCGACTGGTCCACCCGGTGCGCTTTCTGAACCTGCTGCCCTTGAGTCATGTCTTCGGCCAGTTCCTGAGTATCTTTCTTCCTCAGTTACTTGGCGGCACCGTCATATTTCAGGATGCTCTCAGGCCATCCGAGGTCATTCGTACAATTCGGAGCGAACGAGTGTCGGTGCTGGTTGCGGTGCCGCGCATGCTGCAATCGTTGAAAGAGAAAATAGAGCGTGACCTGAAAGAAGACGACGAGCTGAAAGATTTTCGAACTAAGTATGAACACGCCGCAGGGAAACATTTTTTGCGGCGCTGGTGGATCTTCCGAAACATTCACCGCCAGATGGGATGGAAATTCTGGGGATTTATCTGCGGCGGCGCGGCGCTTGATCGCACAACCGAAGAGTTCTGGGGAAGGCTGGGTTACGCCGTGATTCAGGGCTATGGACTCACCGAAACTACTTCGATCGTAAGCGTGAATCATCCCTTTCGGCCCGGTCAGGGGTCGATTGGCAAAGTGCTCGCAGGCCGCGAGGTCAAACTGGCTGACGATGGAGAAATCATGGTCCGAGGCAGCGGCGTGGCCGCCGGATATTGGAACGGTCACGAACTGAAGCCAATCAGCGGGGAACAAGGATGGTACGGGACCGGCGATATCGGCGACCTCGATCCTGCCGGGAACCTGTATTTCAAGGGACGGAAGAAAGATGTGATTGTCACCCCAGCCGGCATGAATGTTTATCCCGAGGACCTCGAAGCGGCATTGCGCCGCCAGCCTGAAGTGAAAGACTGCATGGTGATCGCGCTGCCGCGAGACGGAAACGCTGAGCCTTGTGCAGTGGTGATTCTGCGCGATCGCAGTGTAGATCTCGTACCTGTGGTAAGGCATGCGAATGAAAGCCTGGCGGAGTTTCAGCGCATGCGGAACTGGATGGTGTGGCCGGACGAAGATTTTCCGCGCACGTCGACGCAGAAGCCGCGTGGCAATTTAATCCGGCAAGTGGTTCTGTCCAGGTTGGGGAATCAGCCAGCGGCTGAATTCTCCACCAGTTCGTTGTCGGAATTGATTGCTCGCGTCACCGGCCGCTCCACAGCGGATTCAGCCCGCGAGGCCAACCTGGAAACCGATATGAATTTAAGCTCGTTAGATCGAGTGGAACTGATGGGCGCCCTCGAAGACCGTTACCAGGTGGATTTGAGCGAGACCGGTTTTGCCGCCGTGAAGACGGTGGGCGATCTTGAGGGCATCATTCAAGGCAAGCTTCCCCCGCGAATGAAGTATCACTATCCAAAATGGGTTCAGCGCTGGCCCACAACCTGGAACCGCCTCATTGTTCACTACCTTCTTCTTCGCCCTGCAGTTTTCCTGCTGGGCTGGCCGCGAATTGAAGGAGGGGAAAATCTGCGCGATGTGCGGGGCCCGGTTTTGGTGGTGTGCAATCATATCGACGACGTGGATGTTGGTCTTGTTTTGACTGCTCTGCCTGCTCGTTTACGTCACAAACTGGCAACCGCTACCGGCGGCGAAGCGCTTGAGGCGTTACGAACTCCACCTCCGCTTCGGGGCTTGATGGGGCGAGCATACGACCGGGGCAAGTGGTTTTTGGGCGTTTCACTTTTCAATCTGTTTCCCTTACCCAGGCAGGCGGGCTTCCGCGAGAGCTTTGCTTTCGCGGGTGAGTCGGTGGATCGCGGTTACAGTATTCTGGTTTTTCCTGAAGGGCATCACACCACTGACGGCAAAATTCGTCCGTTCCGTGCCGGGGTTGGGCTGCTGGCGAATAATTTGGCAATGCCTGTCGTACCCATGCGAATTCACGGATTGTTCGAGGTAAAGCGAGCTGGCAGGAAATTTGCCCGCCCTGGGCAGATCCGGATAAACATCGGGCTGCCGCTTCAATTCGCAGCCGGCAGCGACCCAAATTGGATTGCCGCTGAGCTGCAAAAGAACGTGGAGCAGCTTTAAAGATGAAGATGGAGCAGCTTTGAGGAAATGTGGGCACTTCCCGTTTCCTGTTTTGGAACAACTCGCGTTTTCGGTGTTTATTGATCTTGTTACCCCACGGGCAAATCCAAGAACGGTCCGCACATCAGAGAGCGCGAGTGTAAAATTTTTTCAGGCTGCCATTTCCAGCAAGTTAGCCCCGTCGGCAGCAAATCCAGCGGAGGTCGCACGAAATGAGTTTCGATTTAAAGCAGGCATCCCGAGCGGTAGCGGCTGTTGCTCTAGCTGCGGTGTTCGCTCTTCCCCAGAACCTGATGGCGGAAACGGCGAACCATTTGGTTAGTCCCTCCGAACTCCGGCAGGCCGCGGTGAAAGCTTCAGTTGCGAGGCAGCAAGATCGGGATGAAGTCCAGCAGTTCTTTTCGACGGAGCAGGCGCAAAAGGCGCTCAAAACCGCGCACATGAACCCTGACCAGGTGAAGACCGCGGTTTCTGCGCTGGATGACGCCGAGCTGGCTCAACTGGCGTCGCGCGTGCAAAAGGCACAGGCTGATTTCGCCGCCGGTACGCTCAGCGACAGGGACCTGATCATCATCCTCGTGGCGGTTGCTGCTCTTATCCTGATCATTGTCGCTGTGCGATAGAGTGGTTAGATGTTCAGGCGAATGTTCACGAAGGCGCTGCTTATCGGAGCACTCTCGGGCGCGCTATATGCCGCCGACGTACCCGGCGTCTGGCTGGACGTTCCCTTTGTAAAGCAAGAGAAGGACGGCTGCGGAGCTGCCAGTATCGCCATGGTGATGCAGTACTGGCAGCAACAGCGGAGCCAACCCGCAAGTCCTGACGCCGACGCAATTCAGATTCAACACCTGCTCTATTCTGCTAAAGCTCGCGGCATCTATGCCTCCGACATGGAACGCTACTTCCGGGAAAAGGGATTCCGTACATTTACAATTCGCGGAGAGTGGGAAGACCTGAAGCAGCATCTGGACAAAGGGCGTCCGCTGATTGTGGCTCTCAAGCCCGAGGGGGGAAGAGCGCCTTTACACTACGTGGTCGTAACTGGCATGGACCAGCAAGTTGTCATGGTGAACGATCCGGCCCAGCGCAAGCTGCTAAAACAGGACCGTTCAAGTTTCGAGCGGCAATGGAGCGCCGCGGACAAGTGGACGCTCCTGGCGTTGCCTCAAACCTGACCCGCCTCAGTTCCTCTGCGATTCTGACATTTTTTCTCCTGATTTCCGCGGCTTCGGGCAGTGCTCAGGATAATTTCGCGGATGTCCAGCTGGCTGAGAAGGCCAGGCAGCTTTTCACCGAACAGCGCTGGCAGGAAGTTGTGGCCCTGGTCGGGCCGGCGCGTAGCCCATCCGCGGACCTCGATTTCTTCTACGGATCGGCTCTCGCTCAACTGGGCCGCCTGGCCGACGCAAGGCAGGCCTTTGCGGCGGGATCACGGCTGCAGCCCCACGACAAGCGGTTTCCGTTGGAGCTGGCTGGTGTCGCTTTCAAACAGAAGGACTATCCGCGGGCGGCTCGTTACCTGCGTCGCGCTCTCCATCTCGATCCTCACGATGCTTACGGAAATGATTTTCTGGGTACGGTGTACTTCCTGCAGGGAAATATCGAGGCGGCATTAAAGTGTTGGAACCGGGTAAACAAGCCGGCTGTCGCGGAGGTGCGAACCGTCCCGACTCCCCGGGTGAGTGCGTCCCTGCTCGACCGCGCTTTCACGTTTGCACCGGCCAGTTCGTTGCAGTTGGCGGATCTGCTGACCAGCGATGTTCGCACCCGCGGACTCGGAATCTTCCCCAGCCAGCAATTTGATTTGCAGGCGCGTGCCGACGGCAAGTTCGACGTCTTGTTTCGCAATCGCGAGCGGGATGGGTGGGGTCAGACGAAGCTGGAAAAATTATTTCTCCTGCTTCGCGGGCTGCCATTCCTCAGCATCACTCCCGAGTATTACAACCTGCGGCGGCAGGCGGTCAATCTCACTTCCATGTATCGCTGGGATGCGGAGAAGCGCCGGCTTTCCGCGGAGCTCTCAGGTCCGTTCAGGGGGAATCCGAAGTTCCGCTACGGATTGCTGGCTGACCTGCGCAGCGAAAATTGGGATATTCGTAACTCGTTTCAGGCACCGGCTCCGCTGCTGGGAAGTTTGAATATGCGGCGAGAAGCCGTGGGCGCAAGCTTTTCGTCTTTCGAGAACGGACGATGGCACTGGTCTGCGGGGGGTGAAGTTTCGCACCGCGATTTCCGCAGCGTGATTCCAGGGACTGCGCTGACTCCCAGTCTGTTGGCCGGGGGCTACGAGTTAAAGCAAACCGCCAGCGTGGATACCGTGCTTTTGCGCTTGCCGGAAAGAAGACTGACCATCGAAGGCGGCGCATCATCGCAAGCCGGGCGACTATGGTCGGAACCTTCGCATTCCTTCGAGAAGGTGCAAGGTTCCGCCCATCTTCACTGGTTCCCTCGATCCCAGGGCGACGATTATGAAGTGCAGCACTGGATCAAGGCAGGCAAGACGTTTGGAGACGTTCCATTCGACGAACTCTACATGTTGGGACTGGAGCGAGACAACGACCTGTGGATGCGCGGCCACATTGGAACCCGCAACGGCAGAAAAGGCAGCGCGCCGTTGGGTCGCGATTATTTTCTGTCCAATTGGGAAGCCGACAGGAACGTGTATGGAAATGGAATCTTCACGGTGAAGCTCGGGCCGTTTCTGGACACGGGAAAAATTACCGATCCATCCCCCGGTTTGGGCTCGCATCGATGGCTGTGGGATTTAGGTGCTCAGGCCAAAGTGCGCGTCTTCGGAGTTGGGGCGGTGTTTTCCTATGGCAAGGATTTACGGTCGGGTAACAATGCGTTCTATGTAACGATGCGGTAGGGTAAGAGCCTCTTCGACGGCGGGCAGTGTCCCTGACTTGATTTAACAGCTTCGCGCTCCTGGCGGCGTTTCTCAGAACGCAGATAACCTCCACAAAGTTCGCAGAGAAAATCAAATTAGGACCCTGCCTGGACCGTTCGGAATCTGGACATCAAGACCTCACCAGACCGCGTCTTCCCGAGCGGCCTTCAAGCCGCGAAGGATCTCGCGTGCGGCGGATCCGCAGATGACACGCGTTGGAGCTCTCGCTCAGGCAAAACTCCTGGCCAAACTCTGGCTCGTATCGCGCTATAATGGCGGCCATGAAACGCCCTTCCATACTTTCCCTCGCTCTTTTTCTGCCAATTTTCGTTCTGTCAGTAGTTGCTGCCGCCAAGTCGACTCCGAAAACCATGGTCGACCTTAAAGACGCGCAAGGCAAAGACGTAGGACAAGCAGTTCTGTGGAGTCAAACCGGCAAGTCTGGCGTATTCATGAAACTCGACCTTCATGATCTGCCGCCAGGCGAGCACGCTCTGCACTTCCACGGCAAGGCACAATGCGATGCCCCCGATTTCAAATCAGCCGGCCCACATTTTAATCCCGAGGGAAAGAAGCACGGCCTGGAGAATCCTGAAGGCCATCACGCCGGCGATATGCACAACTTCACCGTGAAGGCGAATGGGCGTGCCAAGCTGAAAGTGCTGAACTCGGATGTCACTCTCGGAGATGACGGCCACTCGCTTTTCAGCAACGGCGGTACCGCCCTGGTCATTCATGCCAAGGCTGATGACCTGAAGACCGATCCGGCAGGAAATGCGGGAGATCGCATCGCGTGCGGGGTGATCAAGAAGTAGGGGTTGTTTTGGGTCTGTGGACATAGCCTGCTACGTCTCGCCATTGCCTCAGAATGTGGGGTATGGCTTAATTTGAAATAGATCACGAAAATGCAGTCATCCTGAGGGACTTCAGTCCCGAAGGATCCTCCGCGCATCGCCCCAGGCTCCGCCCAACTGCGCATCCGCTTCCGCAAGCTAAGCATGACGCCATCAATGGGGGCACAAAAGTCAGATTCAGGCCATACTGAAGGATGTTGAGATGGAAGAAGCCTGTCCCACGAGCTAAATTGCACAGTTTAAACAGGTTCTGCACATCTGCGGGGTGGCAAAATACAGTGAACACCTTATAGACGTCCTCGGAACGGTAAAAAGCTAGTCATAACTTCCCTCCACCTTCCACTGTCCACTGAACAGATCCCGGACCAGGCGGTAGAGCGCAATTCCGGCGGCCTCCTGCAAAGCGACATCCCATTCATCGCGGGCCCATCCCTCCTGCTCCCACCAGTCTCCCGAGGTACGCCAGGGGCCGGCCGCCCAGAGGATCTCCCCGCATATTTCTTTGCGTTTGGGGCACACGATGCGCGTAGGCCTGCCATCGTCCAGAGTCACGGTGGCGCTCGCCGGGGGGCGGAATATTCGCAGCGCAGTAACGGTGCTTTCAGTAGTTTGAGCATCCGGTGATGGCTGGCGTGAAGCGTGGCCATTTTTTTTATTCTGACCGCCGTTGGGAGCAAAGTGCTGCATAAGGAATCCCTCTGGACGGTGTGTGTCCAGCAAGCGCAGCGATCCGACTTTATTTTCTCCGACAATTCCCGCAATCCTCGCCAGGGTAAGTTCGAGCTTTTCCGGCTCCGGGGATGGGGGGAGGAACAATCCGCTTTGCGTGGCGCGCGGCCGCACCGGTTCGGCCGACAAATGAATCTTCACGATGGGAGCACCGGGCGGATGCGCGTTCAAATCAAGCTGCAGCAGCTTGAGAAAAATTTTGGCATCGAGCAGGGGCACGGGAAGGCGCAAGGTACGTTCAAAAACCTGTCGAGCCGCTGCTTGAGCTGGACGGGCGGGGGCACCCGTTTTTCCATGGCCGGGAGAGCTGCATACTTCTGTGGTTTGTTCCAACGTCAAACCCAGAGCCAGTTCCTGGGTTGCCAGGGCTCGCGCCCCCAGCCGGGCGCACAACTGCTCCAGCAACCGGCTCAGCAGAAACGCCAGTGGCTCAAGTAGCATCAGGGGAAATTCCAACTCGATTGCTTCTTCGAATATAAGCGGCGACTCGACTGGAACCAGCGACCGGAATGCGCACCCACGTGCCAATTGTTGCAGACGAATACCTTCCTGTCCCAAACGCTCGCTCAATGCGATATCGGGTAAAGCTGCTAAAGCGCCAAGGTTCCGAATACCCCAGCGCTCAAGTATTTCAAGAGCCGGGGGATCGAAGTCTCCCCTGAACAGCACTTCCAGCGGAAGACTGCTCAACTGCTCAGCTTCCTTCCCGTCAGGAATCACAATCACGCCGGGAAAACCGTATGCCGCAAGAACCGCAGTATCCGGATTGGAAGCCACGGCCACGTGCGATTCGAGGCCGAAATCGCATGCGCGACGCGCCAGATCGCGCGCGATTTTCGGCAACGGCCCAAAAAGCGATTCCAGGCCGCCGAGATCCAGAAGGACGGTGTCTGGACCCGCATCTTCAACCCGCGGTGAGAATGATTGCGCGCAATCCAATAGTGCGTTGTGAGCGGCGGTTTCCTGCAAGGGAGAGCGGGGACGCAGCGCAAGATCAGGGCATGCTTCGATCTGAAGTTTCGTCATACCCGGCAAGATTCCATTGCGCCGCGCTTTTTCGTTCGCCGTGCAAATTTTCTGCAATGGAGCTTTGCCTTCGAGCACGACTACAGCCTGCGAGCGCAACTCGGGCTCGGCGCGCAGCAGCGCCTCCACTGGAAAATCGGGCACGAAAATGCAGGCAAAGGGCATTAGGTCGTCAGTCTTCGGTCGTCAGTCGTCAGGGAACCCCGGCTATGTAGCGCCGGCGTCCCGCCGGCTGTCGTGAGGGCGTCTCGCCCTCGCAAAGGGAGTATGTATATACGCTGTACTATGCAATCCGCGCCGCTTTTGTCGCGAATGCCGCAGTGGCCGATTGCGCCGGTTTCCGTTGCATGCGTGAACGCAGCAACTCTCCTTCAATCTGCAGCCCATCCAGAAGTTGTGCATGAGCCAGACCGCTCTTCACTGAAAGCTGATAGCTGATAGCTGAAAGCTTCTTTTCTGACTGCAATCGAATCAGCAAAGAAGCGCACGTCGGCGCGCAGGGCTGCTGGGCCATCACCAGAAGCACTGTAGGCGTAGGCTCGAGGGCGCGCTGAAAGCGAAACCAGGAAGCCAGTGGTACGCGCCGCGCCGCTGCGTGAGGTACATCGCCAAGATCAATCGCCACCAGGCCAAAGCCCCCACTCTGCAAAAGCAGATCGGTGACGCGCAGCGTCTGCTCTAAAGCCCGAAATTCGGACCTCGGACTTCGGACCTCGGACGCCTGGCTCCGGACGCCGGTTTCCGGATCTGACATTTGAGCTCTGGGGACTGCGGCCTGACGTCCGACGTCCGAAGTCCGAGGTCCGCTCCCCGCCTTCCCGCAGCGCACCCAAAGCAATCTTTCCAGGTCAACTCCAGCCGCTGCAGCCGATGTCGCATCGAGCGCATCGGTGGCATCCACCAGGGCGCAGACTTCTTCGCGGCGAGTGGCCGCAGCCAGAGCAGCCAGCAGCACGCTGGTGCGTCCGGAAGAAGCTGATCCGCAAATCTCGCTCAGGCATCCCCGCGGCAGTCCGCCGGTTAGCGTATCGATCTCGCGAATTCCGCTGGAGACCATCTCCGGCGAGGAATGCACTTCGAGCCGCGACGCCGGAGTCACACCCGCCAGCTTGGGCAACCCCGCCAGATGCTTTAGAACCGCCGCGGGTTCTTTCCGGGGAGCAAAGACGACAGCGCAGCCCAACTGGGCTGAAAAGAGTGGAGAAGACATTAGGCCTCTAAAATTTTCAGGGAACGTTCGGGGCGGCGGAGCCTCGATTGCGAATCCGGGTATTTTCGCTTTTTATTCGCTAAAAGAAATTAGCTCCGCCAGGGAGGGTTGTCAAGAGGCAAACGAGGATTCTGCATTATTCGCGTCTACAGCGGTTTTGCCGATGTTTTGCGATGTTCCGGCCTCTCTACGCCTTCATCGCTTTGCTATAATTACGCTCTCCAAGGGCGCTATCGTCTAGGGGTTAGGACGGAAGATTCTCAATC
>CAVXGY010000011.1:0-161307 GCA_963761385.1 Terriglobia bacterium
GACATCAGGAGTATCCCGTGCGCTGTTCTTATAGGCTAACGGAAATCGGGAATAAGCCCTGGATGACATTCTGCTCGCGTTTGTGCGATGGGGCAAGAAACACATGCTGGGTACACGGACTCTGGAGAGTCCAGTGCCACATTCCGTGCACCGCCGAAAGTCCACCGGAAACAGGATCGACAATCACAGCCGCCTGCCTCCCGAGTGGGCAAGGCTCATCTATTGACCCGATCCAAGATCACGTACACTGTGTCTATTCGCGACGGACAAGCGATTCGCTGAACGGCGGCGCGGAAACAAAGATCAGGATAAACATGGGATCCGCAGCCGGCCCATACTTTGGCAGGCCGACTCGATCGGCTTCGAGAGCCTGCGCGTCGGCGTCGCAGGCTTCCGCGCGTCCGCCGCTGAGCGCACATCGTCGTTTGTGAGCACTGCAAAAACGAACGGCTGTGATTCGAGGAAGCTCAACGTGTGACGCAATGTCAGACCAAGATACGACAGCCGGTCCTCATCGACGAAGATCTGACCGTTTTCCGGCTCGAAAGGATGTAATCAGCTGCTCTGGCCTTGGAATTGAACTTCTCGTGGAACAGGTCTACGATCGATGGCGCAGAGTGCGGTGATCCGGCGACGATGGTTCCGATGGCATGCCATGGTCCGCGGTCACTGCAAGGAGATAGTCATGACCAACCTTCGCTCTCAAACAGCACCAGCATCCGTTTCAACCCACGATTCATCTCGCCGAGCGTGGCACGCAGTTCGTCCGAATCCGGGCCGCAATCTGTCCGACGAAATCCGCGCCTTTATAGTTCAGCAGAATGAGATCCGAACGTTGTCGTTGCCCAGCGGCTCGTCATCATCGCGGCCATCGCATCGGCTTCGAATGCTGGAGCAGGGCCAGTATCGCACTGCTCTTGCTCGAGTCCATCTGCTGACCCATCCACTTCCTTCGCCGTACAGCGCTTCGCATTGCTGATCTTTCAGATACGCCGGCAGCCGGAAACAGCTGGGGTTTGTGGTCCAGTTGCCTGGTCCAGCCTGATTGTAGCTTGCAAGAACCACTGGGCGCTCCATTCAACTGACAGGCTCCAGTGCCCGCGAGTGTTGCCGCTCGGTCGACGCCGCCCTGTGCCAGATGATCGCGTGACCAGCCGTCGCGAGTTGCCAGACGTCTGCGAGGGTCAGTGCCATCAGGTCTTGCGGATCTCCTTCAGCGAGAAGTCGTGGCGTCGGCGCTGCGTACGCTCGTACACGCTGACCGCTGGATTCCGTGCACGCAAGGATCGGCCCCGGTCGAGAGCGTCGAGTGCTCGATGGCTGTGTTGGTCGGAAGAGAGTTAACCGGCGCCTGCGCGCAACGTGTGCATGACGCTGGCGCAGCGCGGTGAGCGTTGGCATGGACGCGGTGTAGCGGATCGAAGGATTCTGCGCACGCCATCGAGGACAAGCAGCATGACCACTCGTGGTCGAGCGAAACCCAGGCGTAAACCGGTAATACATGGCCTGTCGTCGCGGGCATCTGCACACCCAGCGCCGCCGCGCAGGGTTGGCGCAACGTCCTGCTGCACGGCCTGAAATCGAGATGGCCGGTTCTCACCGCGGGGCCTGCAACATCAGCGGAATCGCGACGTCATATGTCCACGGCGAACCGTGCATGTACGCCACGTCAGGCCGCGTGATGAAGTCGCCTTCGCGCGGCACGATCAGGAGTCGGCCGGTTCTTCCCGGAAGTATGCCCGGGCAAACATCTCCAGGAAACGCTGTCGCGTCGCAAGGGTGTTGCCTCGGCTGGCGCTGCGGGCGGCATTCGAAGTGCGTCGCTCCCAATTGGCCGCTCGACTCGCTGGCTCGATACCTTCCAGGTCATCGCGACCAGGGCCAGGGTGATAGCGATCCGCGATCCTACTTTGCGCATGCGGAGCACTTTTGGCTTATTGCCGATTGTTTAGGGCCATCTGATCTAGTTCCGTCAACAAAGATCTTGCAAGCGGCCTCACTTCGCGGGAATAAATTGGAGGATTTCGCGCATAACGCGCTCTGCTTGATCGGTTTGGAACAGAAACTGAGCGTGCGCAGAGCCGTCAAGAATGATCAGAGCTTTTGGTTGGGGCGCTTTCCCATACTGCTCGCGAATTCTGGGGAGTCGAGGGCCATCCTCGTTCGCGTCATGGCGTGCCACGATAAACAAGGTAGATGAGTTGAGTTTCTCGGCCGGACCGTTTGGCGATGCGCCAAGCAGTACCAGGCGATCGATCTCACCTGGTTGAGACGCGATCGAAGCGTCGCCAGCTGCTCCTCCACCCATGCTGCCCCCAACTACCGACACACTCTTAGCCCCCATCTTTCGCAGATGGCGAACAGCAGCCAGTACATCCAGGTAGAGAGGCGCACTCAAGGGGTCGGACTGGCCTGGACCTCGGGATTTGCCGTAGCCGCGGAAGTCGAGCGCCAATACTCGAAATCCTGCCGACGCGAGTGTTTGAGCCTGCCTCTCCCAACTCTCCTTGTTGAAACGGCCGCCATGGGCCAGCACGATACCTCTGTCACCTTTTCCGTAGACGTCAGCGTAAACAACGCCTCCATCCTCGGTCGGAAAGGAAACGGACTTTTGCGCGGCGGCACCGCTGGCAAGCAACAATGCCAGAATGATCGCGATGAGCGTACGCACGCCGCAAATGTACCACTACTGTGTCGAGCTACGCCTGCTGTGGAAATACTGCAGGGTTTCCAGATTGCCGCAAACGGTCTTAGAAACGCCAGGTCTTGCGAACACCGTCTCGCCACAGGTACGCAGGAATCTGGCCCTTTCTCGCCTTCGCCAAGAGCGTCTTACGCTTTATGTCGAGATACTGAGCTGCTTTGTCGACTGATATGTACGGTTCAAAACTCTCAGTACGAATTGTTGGAACCAGGGGGGCATCTGGCTTGCCATGTTGAATCACTCCTGGGCTGGCAGGTGCTCTCAACTGAGCTGCAGTTTCGAGAAAGAAATTGGCCTCAGGCGCACGGCCGAGGCCAACTTGTTCGAGATCAAGCCGCCGGTTCTTCGACCGGTAACTCAGAGTTGCCGTCGGGAGCAGGGTCCTCCTGCTTCGCGGCGCGATCCAGCTTCAAGATCCGAGTGGCATGAATCTCAGCCAAACGGCGCGTGACTGGTGCATCACTGGCATCGCTTCCACGGTCTTCCTTGTACTCGCGATAGCGCAACTCGCCCTCGATCTGAACGTGGGCGCCTTTCTCCAGCTTCCCGGCGAACTCGGCGAGTTTGCCCCAGGCGCTGCAGCGGTGCCATTCGGTGCGGGAGTCGTACTCGCCCTTGCCGTTTTTCCAGCTGGATTTTGTCGCGACGGAAAGAACTGCGACCGCTGTGCCGTTCTTTGTGGATTTCAGTTGTACGTCGTTGCCGACGAAGCCGATGAGCGAAATTCGGTTCTGATACATGATTTGAATCTCCTTTTTCTGCCCTGCTCTCTCGCAGGGCACTTAGAGGCAGGGGGCGTCTGCTCCCCAGGCCAAGCTCTGCATTTTCTGGAGGAACCGGAAACGATGCTGTTCGGCAGGGCCGCTCTTTTTGGGATGAAACCGGAAATCCGGAGGGCCGCGTAGCGGAAGCAGAAGAGCGCCGCGCCGGCAGGGCGCAGGAGAATCTGACAGCCTGCCGTGCCTGCGAGAGAGCAGGGCGGCAAAGGCCATATCAGAACTGCTCCCGCTGCCTCGGCACAGGCACAGCGAAATGAAGTAGACCATCAGTCTCACCTCAGCTCCGGCCGGAAGTCGGAAGCTCAGACTTCGTCGCGAACGAAAGCCGATGCGAACGATAGCGGGCCGCGATCCGAGGAAAGAGGCGACCTCGAACCTGGCGCATGTAGTCGTTGTACCCAGCGAGATTCGCATGGAGAAATTTCTCTTCCTTGTCAACACGCTTCAGGATTACGAGGCAAAATGCCGCTGCCGGAACGAGTGACAGCCAGGAGCCGATGGCCAGCGCGCTAGCGGGCGCGGAAACCAGCATGGCGAAATAGCCCGGATGTCGTAGGCCCTGGTAGGGCCCGCCGGTGATAAGGCGGTGTCCGCGCTCTGACTGCAGCCGAATGTCCGGCGAGAAGAATGGATTGAAGATCATTGCCCACATTTGTAAAGCGCTTGCAGCTCCGACAAGCAGAAGGCTGACCAGGCGCGCTTCAGAGGGGACGGAGCGAATCCAGTGGAGGCGTCCGACATCCAACGCTGCCAGAGCCTGGGTTGCGAGGAAGCACAGACCGGCGACGAACCTGCCTGTTGTTCCCCCTTTCTCAAACGTGCGAGACCGTTCCCTGGCGCATCCTGGATCAACCGCCAACATCGTCGCCAATAGAAAGGCGGAGAACGTCGCCAGATAATTCCGGAGGGATGGAATCCGCGTTGTGCCCGCTGCGACGAATAGAAGAAACGAAATGGAAAGGGTAATGGTCGCCCATCGGGCGAACAGTTTCAGTAAGTAAGCAGGACTCCTCACGGATCATTATCCTTTCCTATCGATCCGGTTTAGATTCGGGGGATCGGTCTTCGTCCGACCCTGAAGGTCTCGCCATACCCAGATGCGCCATCGCGCGAGAGACCGTGTGCTCGGCGTAATAGCGTGGGTTAGACTTTCTTGGACTGGTTAGTTTCGTGGCGTCACTTGAGTCGTAGCGATCCACCGTACGATGCGCGGCTATTTCTCGAACGATGTCGTCCGGATCGTCGCCGTGACGGAGATGGCGAATCGCGTAGGCCCAGTCCCGTTCGGATTGACTATTGGCGGATCCGGAACTGACGGCGGTCGCAGCTGAAACATTCGTGCGACCTGCTGCTCCGTGTCTGGGCGGGATGGTTTCAATCCTGAAATCCGATTGGTGATAGACCGGCTCGGACATGGACCCGGCGGCTAACTTTACGGCGAAGTTCTGTTCGTATTTTTTGTTGTTGAAGCCAGGAAGTCGGAACACACGGGTCGAGTCAGTCGCGGCCGGATCGCCGCCAAATTGTCGCGCCAGGCTGCGGAGAAGCGCTTCCGCCTCGCTCTGTCGAAGATCTCGAACCCGCCACAGAATTTGAAATCTTTCCGGCGAGGTCTGCATCACATAGTTCGGGTGAGGTACTGCCGGATTCTGATAGATCGCTGCGAGCTTCTGCTGACCTTCCTCGTCCAGGTCGAGATATAGATGGCGGATTTCCTTCACGTCAGATTTGGTACGACCGCGGGCATGTTCTTTGAGTGTGTTCAGGCTCAGGTAGATGTCAGAGCCATGGGCATTCTTGTGACGCAGCCAGGACTGAAAGTCAGGGCTTGCTATCCGCTGCGCCGTGGTGATTCTTTGCACCGTATCGCCCGTCTCACGATTGCGTACAACCACCGCCAGCCAGTCTGAGGCTTCAAAGTTCTCCTGGATGTAGCATCGCACCATAGCCTCCGACGGCAACTCGCGTTCCTGGCTGGAAGCGAGGCGTTTTCGCGGCGTCTCCTCCCCCTCGGGGATCTGATCTTCGTTCAGTCGGCTGTCCATTCCGTTGTGAAAACTGTCTATGGGTGACACAGTTCATCCTCCGTCCGATTGAAAAGAGGTTTGAGGTCGTAACGGTCGAGTTCGGGTTCGTAGCCAGAAATCGCGGCGACTTCGGAAACGAAGCGTCGCCCTGGCCGGCGCTCCAGATGAACGAGAATATTCAGGGAGTCTGCGATGTTGTTCTTGATCGCGCGGTAGGGCAACTCAACACCGCTTTGGAGAACGCAACTGGTAAACCGGGTGAGCGCCTGCGCGGCGGAGTTGGCATGCACAGTCGAAAGAGTTCCCGAATGCCCTGTATTCAGCAATTGCAGCAAGTCGAAGGCTTCGGCGCCGCGAATCTCGCCCAACAAAATTCGGTCAGGTCTGTGCCGAAGGCTCGCCTTGAGCAGATCCCTGATCGTTACTGCGGGAACTCCATTTTGCTCTCGCCGGGCTTCAAGGCGGACCAGGTTCGGCGTTCGAATTTGAACCTCTGCCGTGTCTTCGATTACCAGAACGCGCTCATACTTCGGAATAAAGCTTGCGAGTGCGGTGAGGATCGTGGTCTTGCCGGTTCCGGTTCCACCCGAGATCAGGATGTTTTGATGTTCAAGAACGGCCAGCCGAAGGCGGTCAGCCACCGCCGCTGTTAGGCTTCCGCTGGCAACTAAATCGTCAATTCCAAAATATTTCACGTTGAACTTGCGAATCGTGAGCACCACTCCGTTTAGGCTGCACGGCCGTAGGATTGCAGCCACGCGGCTGCCGTCCGGAAGCCGAGAGTCGAGGACTGGCTTCTCTTCTGAGATGTCGTCACCCAATCGACGCGCGATGTTTCGGACGGCGACTTCAAGAGACTTTTGGCTCATTGTTATGCCGTGTATGGGCTGCAGGTGTCCTTGTTTCTCGATGAAAATGTGCTCCGAGCCGTTCACCATGATCTCGCTTATGTCCGGATCAAGAATCAGGTTCTGGATCGGCCGAAGGAACGGCAGGATGAGTTCAAAGCCGTTCATCACAGTTCTCCATCCGCAAGTTGCCGGAAATACGACTTGTTCACGTCGTTGTAGTAGGGCTTCAGGTACATAAAGGTGGGTGGCAGCGGATTCAGTCCGTCATACACAAGGGCGACGGACTGCGCGTTCTTGAGTTCGGTAAATGTTTTGAAATCGAAGCGAAAGTCGTTCAGAGTGTTGTAGCTCTTTGAGGTCGTGACGTTGGCTTTGTGAGCTAGAGCCCTGCCTGTCCAGAGACTCACACGTGCATCATGCCCACTCTCAGAGATGTTGTAGTTGACCTTCCACTGGTCTTCCTTGCCGCACAGTTCGCTTGCGATCTTCGCGGAGAATTCATCGGAAAGCGCGAGGAAGATCTTGGTGCGGAAGGTTTGCAGTAGGGCCCGCCAGGTTTCCCCCGGCAAGGTCGACCGAAGCGAGCTGATGCTTTGGGTGGCGACGATAGGAATGCATTTGGACTGGCGGGAAAGAGCGAAGAACTTCTCGTCGCCATTCGGTTCATTCTCCCCGGCAGTTGCGAAGTGCTGATATTCATCGCAGATGAAGAATACCTGCCGAAAGTGGTGGGCGGAATTTGACTCGATCTTTGGAATTCGATTCAGGAGAGCACGCTGGAAGTCGAGCTTCATCATGACGCCTATGGCCTTGGCGAGGCCTGGGTTCAAGGCGACCGGAAAGTTGAGGGCACAGACCTTTCCTTGTTCGACCAGATCCGCAAACGGAGGCAGCGGTCGCCCGAAGCGTTCATCCGCGTTGAGTTTCGAGTCGTAGCACTCTTTCGGTGGACAGAAAGTACGCTTGACCATCGGGTTGTCGTCGAACAGAGAGAGGAAAACAGAGATTCCTTCGACGATCGAGGTTCGCAGTTTGTTCTCGATTCGTCGCCAGTCGTGATAGAACCACCGTTTTACGCCGTCGAGAATCTCCGCTTTCAGGGGATCATCAAAGCCCGATGAAGTTTCAACCTGGCTTTCATAGTCAACATTCTCTGCTGTCAGAATATTTTCGAGCGCATCGGATTGCAGGGCCTTGTGACTTCTGGCCGGTTCATCCGCCACAAAGTGGAAGCGTTCCAATTCCGGATGAACGCGGAACAACGAATCCGAGACTACAAAGTAGTGGCGGCCTCGAACCAGTTGTTCGGCCTCGTGAATCTTTCTGTCGAGAAGCTCCGGGTTGATGGCGCATTCGTACACGTCAAATAAGGTCACATAGTCGTATGCGACTTTGTGCAGCTGGATGATGAATTTGACGAGGTTTGTGTACGCTTGCTGCCAGAACGGTTCTTTGCCTTTGCCGAACAAATTGTTCAGCAGCGACGCGATATTGTAGGCCAGTGCGTAGGCGTCCAGATCGTTGTACAGAGGGTTATACCGGTAGTCCGCGTTCAGGTTGACTTCCACATAGTCGTCAGTCCGATCGTGGGATTCGAGGATCGTCCGAACCTTGCGGCAGAAATCGCCCTTTACTTCCAGAACCAGTCCTCCAATTCTCTGCTGAGGATCGCAAGATTTGTAAGCGAGCAGTTGCTTCGCATATGGGTAGATGCATCCGCTGGTCTTGCCAGTGCCGATGGCGCCAAAAATCGCGATGCCAGTGAACAGCCCCCGTTCGGAGACGTTCAGCCAGTACGGCCGGTCATTGGGTACGGCTTTCCTCGGGTCGTGAACTTCTCCGAGAGTTAAGAAGAGGCTTTCTCGTTGACTCGGGTCCGAGTACGGTGCAAGCGCCAATGACCTCGCCTTCTCCTGTGGACGAAAAGCAAATACGTACAAACAGGAAAGCACTAGTGAGAACAGAATGTAGGGCGTTGTGAAAAGAAAGAGGGAGTAGATGTAGCGGATTCCGTCGTAGATCGCTGGTTCGCGCAGGGCAATCAGCTGAAGCACCGGGTCATGGCCTGGAAAGGGCCACGTTAAATGCAGAGTCAGACCAGTTGCACAAGCAAGAAAGTATGCGGTCAGGTTTTTGGAAACTAGAATGCGTTGGATCATGGTCTGGTTGCCTCTTCCGGTTGGGGTTTGTTTGGGCCACGCTCGCCTGGGGTGGAGTTCAGAGCGGATCTGGCTTTCTTTCTTCTACTCAGAATCCGTCTCGGGGCGGGCAGCGGCACGTAAACTTTCTCTTCGGCACCTGGAGATCAGGCGGTCTGAGCAAAGGCATCACGATCCTCCGTATGAAATTGGATACGTTTCGTCAAATTCTGTCCGACACAAATGGCGTGGCAAGAGCGGTCGAGCGAGTCATCAAGGAGTCGAACCACGGCCGGGAGCGATAAAAATGGGGTCGATCCCGCCGCCAAATGGTTTTTGCTGCGTCAAAGTTGGGTCCTGGTTTCATTCGTTCTGAGCGCAGTTCCAATGAGTAGGTGGCTCAGGTGTGGAAGCAAGAGAGGAACCAACTCTCGAACTCCGATTTGGAGAGATGGTTCCAGCCTGGTCCGCCGAATAGTCCTTAGAAAGGCATTCAAAGATGTCGTAATCGTCGGGGAGAACGCAGGTGGCAAACAGTCTGCGTTCCTGTACTTTGGCTCGGCCGAGGACATCGTTGAGGTCGGTCCGAGAGAGCTTCGCGGCCGCCCATTGCCTGTATGCGTCCTCGAATACCTGGCTGTGAAAGCGCCTGTCTCCGTCACGAAGGAGCTGCCGATCAGGCCGAGTTAAGGAACTGGTCTTGTGGTCCTCCCAGAGCCGCCGGATCTTGAAATAACGGATCAAACGTTCCGCGTCGGGACTGCTTTGAGACATAAACAAACGAGCAAAGAACTTGCCTGCCCGCTTGAATTTCGCATCGGTTGCGGACGCATAAACAAAATTAAAAGAGGGCAACTGGTTCAGCAGGCGTTCGTATGTCCGGAGATGGCCGATGTAGCGAAATAGACCAGGGTCCCCGAAGTCGCAGTACACAAAAGTCGGCGCAAGCGGAAGAAACAAGGATTCGGATCCACAAGGAATGAATATGGGAAAGCGGTCTACAAAATGGCGTTTGGTGTTGGAATTGGACTTGATGCCCTTGTACATCCTCCCAGGAAGCATGGGCAAAGGAACACGCAATGTTCGATGGAAGTAACTGACTTTGTCTGATTCCGTTTCAAGGTACTGATGTTCGAGGTGGCCCAATACGAAATCCAAAATCAGCAGCCGGGTGCGAATGAGATCGTTTGACTGCCGGCACCGGTTGCGGTGATTGTCTTTGTTGATGGTGTCGTAAATTAGGCGGGAGTAGAGGTTGTAGATGAGTGTGTGGCGCCCATGGCGCGCGCTCCGGCCATGCCGAAATCTCACGAGTTTTTCGGTGAATCGGCTCGCTGCACCACCCTTTTCGACCCGCGCAAAGCGTAGAAATTGCCCCCGGGTGAAGTACCCGGAATGTGTGGCAACGAGGTACAGGAACTCAGCCTCAGTGCGGGTATAGCCACAGCCTTGAAGGGCTGCGAGGTGTTCCGGCGCGATGTTCATAAAGAGAGGATTTCCTGCATGATTTCCGGGTCCTGCATGGCAGGACGGAGCCGCGCTGCGTCTTCGGCAAATGCATACATAACAAAGCCGGCCTGGGCTTTTGCTGCAAGGTGGTGATGGCGATAGTGGCTGCTGACCAATTCCAAATCGACCTTCGCCAATTGCTGGTCAGGACCCTCGTACTCCAGACGCAAATCGGGTAAGGGGATCTTGCCTTTCACCACTGTCAGCCCGTGTTCCTGGGCGATCTGATGTCTGACCTGGACCTGTTCTATGTCGGGCAAAGATCTCAACTTGACGAGCCTCCGGTTGATGGATTGCTTCAATTCGAAATCGAGAATTATGCGCCGGACCCTGCCTCCCATGTGTTCAATGCGTGCGAGCTCCTGGTGATAGAGCCGATAGAGCGCGGCATCGTGCCGGGCTTCGCGGGCCTTGACGAAACCGTGATAGAACCTTTGGTCGGGCTGGTGACGTTCGCGCTCTGCTGTCAGTTTCCGATGGCCGAACCTGGTCAGAGTCACATAGACGGAGCGGTCGGGATAGCTGGTGCGCGACCGGACGAGGCCCTTGCGAGAGAGATCGCTCAAAAGGTTTTTGGCCCTGGGCAGATTCCCTCCGTAGCGCTGGTGAGCGAGATCTTCGAGGGTCAGCGCGCGGAATGTACCAATTTCAGTCAACGTCCTCACGTCTGATTCCTCCAAAGATTTCGAATGTTCGTGTTCCTGGGCTCGATCGAGCGTTCGACCGTGGGCCGTCTCATCCTTGTGATCGTCGCCCGCCCTGCCGCTGGAGTGCGACGCGAAGTGCGCCTCAATTTCGGCCCGAGACGGCGAGATTGATGGGGATGGGAAGCTTTCATCATGGCTAAGATCTCGACCAGAGCGGGTCACTAGTTCAGCTCCTCGCGATGGAGATGTGGCGGCATGGGAGTTCGTCCGGCATTCAGCTCCCGGTCAAAATGGGCAAGCTTTCTACCCGTATCCTTCAGGAAGAATCGCCTTCCCAGGGCAAAGAACGCAGCCGTCATATTGACGGAAAGGACCGCGACCGAGACCAGGATCGTCGGGGTGTAGTGCTCCAGGATAAGAAAGCGATATGGCGTCAGGAAGCGAAGCCTGTCGGCCAGAAAAAAAAGGACCGCCAGGTCGACAACCGCCGCGGAAAGCAGGGCATTCGTGATCACCCTTGGCCTCCCCGTCGCGCACGCTCAGTGGTCCGAGCGTTTGGAAACGTGGCGAGTTGCCTGCGCCATCGTTCGATCTTGGTACGTGAAGTCCTGGTTTGAGGGGCACTCTGATGGAGCCAATTGATATGCAGGGCCAGACGTCGGGCGAGTTCGTGCCAGGTGGGGCATCGGGTCGTGCGGGCACTCTTGTGCGGGGAGGTCTTCATCTCGCCACCTCGTCGCTGAACGCCTCATCCTGCCGGAAATAGGTGATGGTCATTCCAAGGGGATTGACCGGGATCAATTCGTTAGGAACTTCGTCCCTGAATAGCAAGACGAAGTTTGCCGTGTGGAGGGTTTTCCGTAGAACCGAGTGGTCCGCTGGAGCGTATTCGACCTGGTAGAAGTCCACTGAGGCCCGATAGGGCGGATTCTGCATGTCATCGAGAGCTACCTTCTCGATCTGGATATCGACTTCCGGCGAAGAGGGATTCGCAAGGAACCTGTGGACGGTGTCGTCCTTTTTGTGCTGCTCCATCGTGTCATTGGCGAGTTTGCCGTCGAGAAAATACAGCGCCTTGGTGAGGTCGTTCTGAATGGTGTAGCGGTTCCTGCGGTAGTAGAGCCGGCAAAATTCCGAGAGGAAATACTTTGCTTCCCGGTCGCCGGGGTGGTATTCGAGGCTCCTGTATTCGACGGCCTCAGCGCGCCCGAGCTGGTCAATGCGAATGACCAGAGGACGGAAGTGCTGGAAGGTATGAATCGTCCTGAGGTTCAGCCCGACTAAGCCGATCGCAGCCAGACACAGCAAGGCAACGGCGATCTTGAGATAGTTGTTGGTGACGATCGCGTCGCCATACTTCTCCAGATAGAGCTGTTTCGCTTCGTTGAAATCGTTGTCGCTCATGATAACAAGTGCTCAATAATGGCCCCGGAGGAGAGTCCGGACATGCCACTGAAGATGTGACTGGTGAGGGCTGGAACCCTAAGCAACGCATAGGCGCCGCCCAGGAAAACAACGATCAGCAGGGTCAGGAGAGTGGCTGGATCGGGTACTGGTAAAAACGGAGGCTGGGTGAGGACGGTGATGACAAGATTGCCCATCACGAACATGGTTGCGGCGGCGATCACCTGATAGAAGGCATACTGCATGAAGCATTTGAGCCATCCCCAGAAGAGCCATTCCAGCTTGGGAACAATGAAGAAGGGGATAAAGACAGGGCCGACCAGAATGCAAATCGCCTGGGCCACGAAGCCATAGGCCGTGACGATAATGGCTACCGCTTCCCAGAGTGCCAGAATCGCAAGGTCCACGATGTAAGCGATGCTTCCTGATAAATCGGTTAAGCCTGGGGACTGAATCTGCGCCTGATAGTTGCTGATCGCATCCGCGGCGTTTTGCAGCTGCGTGCCAGCAATGAGATCACTAAGATAGGAGGTTTGATCGATGATGAGGTGATAAAAGCTGCGACCGAACCCGGGGATCGGAGCGACATAGTACTGCGTCATGGCAAATCCGAAAGCGATCATCATGATCAGTGCGGTGAAGTTGCCAAACTGGAACCCTCCACCGTGATCGGCGGAACTGAGAGCCGCTTTGGCCCCAAACCAAACGATCATGATGGTGGCGAAGGAAAGGAACATCCCCTGGCCGAGGAAGGCGAATTGGCCGATGTGCTGGGTGAGCAGCTGCGTGATGAAATCGGTGATGGTGTTCAGCTGACCCATATGGATGTCCCTTTCCCGCTTGCGGAGTGCGCTTATGGCAGGCGGTATGTGTTGAGAGTTTGGCCAATGCCTCCGTTGAGTTGCTGGCCAAAGGCAACGCTATTGAGGCGGCGGCTGATGTCGGCGTTGGTGACGTTGGCGGCGGAGTCGCGGGCCTGCTTGGAAAGAATCGTCTGCTGTTCGAGCAGGGAAACGAGCAGTTTGTTGGTGTCCTGAGCATTCTGCAGGGAGAGGACGTTCGTGGCATTGACCTTGTTTAGTACAGAAACTTCGGTGTTGAGGTTGGGATCCTCGGACAGGGAATCATTCTGAATGTTGTTGATCGTGTCGGTTGTGTTCAGAGCATTGGCCCGAACGGTGCCGATCATTTCCATCGCATTTTCGGCAGCGCCATCGGTGAGCTGGATCGTGGCGGCATCCGACTGCACACGTTGAACCTCGTTGGCCGGCATCGCAGCCAGGAGTTCGGGGGTATAGGGGAGAAGTGTATTGGTGGCCTGCTGATAGCCATTCACCACGGTCGGCAAGACACCAGAGTTAATTCCGTCGATCCAGGTGGCGGTGTTCCCGTATAAGTCTTGGGCGTTGGTATTGCGCCAGGGTGCCCAAATCGCGGCATATCGCGCAGCCATATTGGGGAGGTTGCGGGACATTTGCAGGGCAAGGTTGTACTGGTTAACGATTTGATCGTAGGTTGCGCGCAGCTGGTTGAGCTGCTGAACGAGCTGGGCATAGCGCAACAGGGCGTTTGCGTAGTTCGTCGGGTCGTAGACGATACTCAGTCCGAGCTGCGCGTTCGCCCTGTCCCGGCGACGTTCCCAAAGCCAAAGCAACGAACAATAGAAGCAAGGGTTTCTTCACGGATTGGTCTCCTTCCTGCTTTAGAGATTCGAAGGCATGGTGTGTGTGGTGTAGTCGGGAAGGAGCACGTCGTTCGATAAGTAAATCTTGACTCGTGAGCCTTCCCGAATCGTTACGGTCGGAAGAATGTTCAGGAAACGATCGAGAATGTGTTCGCCGCCATTCGCCATGCCCACGCCAAAGCCTTCGCGAATGCGGTCTGTGGAGTCGGAGGTCAGGACGCTTCCGCTGCCGATCTGCGCCACGCCGCCCAGGAATCCGATGGCGATGGACGCCCCAAATATCCTGGCGTAATGGTTATTCACCTTGTCTTTAAGAGCCGCGGCACCTTCCTGGCTGAGCCCTTTGAATCGGTCGAGGTTGACCGAATACCCATCCGGCATGATGAGTCGATGGAAGGCGACGGCTGAGCCGCGCCTGGCCAAACGTGTCGACCCTGTTGGCTTCGCCGATGATCTTGCTGCCCGCCGGTATGAGGAGGTGCTGGCGGTCATGGGAGTAAACATTGTTAGAGAGCAAGCAGGTGACTGGGCCGGCAAAACTGCCGTCAAGCCGGTTGATGAGTAGCGACTTCGAGAATTGTGCCTTCAAACAAAATGTAGTCCTTGCCTTCGTGGGTGGAGGCAACGGTCGACTTCTGAGCCCCAGTGTCAGGCGCCGATTTGGAAGGTTCAGACTGATCCGGGCCTGACACGCTTGCTGGCGGAATGGTCCTGGGCAGAGGCTCGCACTGCTGCAGGGAGCGCCAATTGCGGTATTAGGCCCGCCTGCTGCGCTTGTGCGAACAATTGACCTTCGCGAGCTAGTTCCGCCCCCGCTTGAGCCACGAGAGGGTCTTGCGTAGGGAGCGCATCAGAGACAGGAGGAACTCGCTGAGGGATTTGACCGTTTGCATGCGAATGGCGATTGCTACGCAATTCCTTGCGGTACGTCAGCGCCACGTTGTCTGAGAACAAGGAAAAGTAGGCGCGTTTTCTCTTTTCATCTCGGATCGGGTCAGACGGAGCCTGGCCGTTTGCACCTCGAGGTCGTGAGGTGTTGTAAGGGGTGGGCGAGTAAGGCTGGCCGGGCCGGTTTGCCGGGGATGCCAATTGCCTCTGCTGCTGCAACAATGCGGCCTCGACCTGCGCCGCGGATTCACGTTGCGTTTGCTCAATATCTTTCTGAAAATCGGTGACCTTTTGGGAGTTAACCGGGACGAGACTGGGTAGCAACGGGATTGCCGTCGTGCCTGGCGAAACCGGGTGTCGGCGGCCGGTGACCGCCATGATGAGGACCATCAGCAAGGCAAGCCCGACGAGGATGAAGGCCTGGAGGTTCTTCGGAACGAGACCTGTGGGCTTGGGAGCTTTGTCTTTGATTATCTGTTCCATCGGAGGTTCGTCTCAGAGGTTCAGTTGCCGTTCCGGTTGAATGTCGCCCGCTTCTTTCCAACCACCAAGTACCCGCTGTCGATGATCTTGGGAATGACATAGACACCGCTCTCCAAGTCGAAGTTCACAAGGTTCGGCTTCTTGTCCTTTATCTCGTATATCGTGGGCTTCTCACTGGCTGCGGACCTGATGTAGGTGAATCGGTCGTCGTGGTAAATGGCCGAAACCAGAAATGGCGGCGCCTGCGCCCTCTTGTCGAGGTTGTAGTCGAATTGAAGCTTGGCCGGATAGGTCCGCTTGTACTCGTCCAGTTGCTTTGCGGTCTGGTCCTGCGCCCGCTGCAGATCTTGTGCGGCCTGATTACGAATCTGGGCCACTTCTTCCTTGTAGGCGTCCACTTCGCTCGGCTCGAACATACCTGGCTGGTTTCTGGTTCCCTGCAACGCTGGACTGGTCATTCGGCGCGACGAAAATCTTCAAGTCTGGTTCGCCGCTTGCCTCTTTACTGATTTCTGTGAGCAGGAATGAATAGACGTGACCACTGGCGGTCACAAGATTCATGTTGCTGCGGATGCCGGCCTGGGCGGGATGCAGAAAGCACAAATTGTGGGTGCCGTTGATGACCCAGAAGTCTTTGTCTCCCGTGGTGAAATCAAGAATCTCCTCGTCGGCCGGCAGAACAATGAGGGTGGAAAAGCGGATCTTGGCACGGATCGGGATGATCTCTGTTTGCGAGTACTTTACGATCCGCGCGGCGTTCTCGGCGTGGACGACAGCGAGGGGACAAATAAAAGTGAGCAGGCAGAGAGCGCGGCATATGAGAGTCTTCATAATCAATCTCCTGGAAGGGGATCGTCTGCGTTCATCGATGGTGAGCGCAGTTTGGCGAGGACTTCGAGCCCTTTTTCAAAACCGTAGGTGGCGAAGGCTTGGTCGCGCTTGCGGTTGTCAAAGGGATCGTTGGTATAGAGCCAATAGCTCTTTGCATCCACATTCAGGTCGGCAACCTTAGAGGTGTCCGGCGTCTTGATCAGCATTTGCTGCTTGGGAACAAGGCCGGTAATCAAGTCCATCTCGTGGTCGTTAAGATGGAATTGTTGCTGATACAGCTCGCGATCCATGTCGGGGTTGGCCAGGAAGATCTTGGTAACACAGCTCTCGAGAATCACGTCGAGAATGTCCGATTTACGCAATTCGTCCAGGGACTGGGTCGAGAGCACGAGGGCGGCGTTGTACTTCCGCCAGGTCTTCAGTGCCTCGACGATGTAGGAGCGAATGCTCGGATTTTTGAGAAAGACCCAAGCCTCATCAATGAAGAAAGCTTTGAAGACATGCCGGATCTCTGGGTCACGGATAATGGCGTCAGCGCGATGCAGAACGTAAAAAAGCAACGGCTCCAGGAGTTGCGGGTACTCCCGCATACCCTGAAAATCAAAGCATTGAAACCGAGAGAAACTAATGTTGTCTTCGGTGTTGTCGAACAGAAATCCGAATTGGCCGCCCTGTTTCCACCTGTAGAGTCGGTTGTCAAGATCGCGCCGCAAGGTGTTGCCAAGCGTACTGAGCGTATGGAGAGACACGTCGTCCAGTTCGTAGAGGTTCTGAATCTGCTCGAACAGTTCTCGGTCCTGCGAACTGGTGATGGTTCCCGTGGACTGGGATTCGGCCAGAACTCGTACGAAAGCGCTGAGGAAATCCAGATTGCGCCTGGACGGCGACAAGGCAAAGGGATTGATCTTGAAGTCGGAAGATTCAAGCCCTATGTGGAGATAAGAGCCCTCGAACAGGCGAGTCAGGCTGCCAAAGCTGCCGCCCAAATCAAATATGAAAGTACGCGGTTCATACTTCTGCAAATTGGTAATCAGGAAGTTCAGCAGGAAGGATTTGCCCGAACCGGTGCGCCCGAGGATTACAGTGTGCGCGATGTCCCGATGATGCAGATTGAGGAAGTAGGGGGTGTGGTGGCTCGTCTCAAGGAGCGCCAGGTATTCCCGTTTCAAATGCTGATTCACGGGCTCGCCGGAATGGAGGGTAAAAAGGAATGAGTAGTCGGCATGGTTGGCATTCGTGATGTGAAGTCGCCGCAGGTTGAAATCGGCGTTGCCCGGCACGGTGGCCAGATATGCATTCAATAGGTTGTAGCGCTCTTCGTACAGCTGGGCGTCGTGGACGCTGAATACTTTGTAGAACTCCGCGCAGGCGGCTTCGACCTTCGACAGGTCGGTGTCATAGACGACCACTGTCAGGGAAAACTCTCCGAAGTAATTGCCATTGACCTCCATCTCCTTCAGCGCCTGGCCGAGGTTCTGAATCTGGGCTTCCTTCGAATCGTCTACGAGAATGTCCTGGGCCGCCGCAGGCGCGTCAGATGTGTTCAGATAGCTTACAAACGAGCGCTTGGTGTTGTGGAAGTGCCTCCGCCGCGAGTGAATGCGAGCGCGCGTCCTGTCCGCTTCCTCCTTGCGCCACTCGGTTGTGATGAAAAAATTGGCCTGTACCTCCAGCAATTTCAGAAAAATCAGCGGGAAGCTCTGCGCGGATGGTTCTTTCAGGGTAAGCACCTTCGTGTAGAAATCGTCGATGCGCAGAAATCCGCGATGGCATTCGAGGTGAGATTCACACAGGTAATAGTCAAGGAAGGTGTCGTGCTTGATCTCGGCGAATTTTAGCTTGGGGGATGCGAAGTTCAGAAGCCGCTTGAGGACTCTGAAGGCTTCCTGTCTGTCCAGACACTCGACACGCACGAGGTCATTCACCTGCTGGATGAAGCTCGAAACCTTCTGACCGAGAGATGCCTGAGCACCATGAACGTCGTCTTGCAGTAGCAGAACCTGCTTCTGGGTCGACAGAAACGCTTGCAGCTCTCTCCATGCGCGGTTTTTCTTGCGACTCCCTGTTGAGAAAGTTCGCAGGATGGCTTCTTTGGCCCGGGAGGCTTCGAAAAGAACCACAAAGTAGATGTCGAGCGCATAAAGACTGTCGGCCTTACCCTCGAGGTAGGCAATTCGGTTCTCAATGGCAGCGGAGACGACGGGATTCGGGTAGGTCTGATGCGGAAGGTCCGGAGCATTCCGTTTGAAGAGATACTGGTAAATGCGACAGCGATCGTCCAGAGTTTTGAAGGCAGACTCCAGACGCTTCGTGCAGTTGTCGATTCCGTTTGCATCCAGGCATTCGTAGTCAACCCCTCGAACGGCCAGGACAACTCCCACATCGCCGCGTTTGGTTAAGAAAGTGTGATCGTCGATGAACCCAAAGAGGTTGATCCGTTCGTTTAGCGAGCCTGCTTCACGAGAGTGCTTGAGAGCGTGCGCAAGTCTAAACATGACGCACCCCCCGAACCGGGATGGGGGCAAATTTCATTGGGTCATATTGCGCGCGTGTCTTTGCGGAATTGAGCAGAAGTCGCAGGACTTGGGGATCAGTCTTCGTCGCCCAGCGGGCGAATGAATAAAGTAGTGCAAACATGAACAGCCCGCCGAGAAACGTGTGCAGAAGGTTGAAGACCGCTGCTCCTATCACCAGGGCGAAGAAGAAGAGCTTTCTCTCAGCTCCCAGCAAGGTGAGTGGGGCGTTGAGCGAACGAAATACGGGATTGAGTCGTCTCTGGCATGCGTGGAACCCATGGAGTTTGAGTCAGCGTCTCTGCGCTCAGGGAAACAGCCACGCCATGAAGTTCACGGCACCAACGGCCATGCCGACGCCAAAGACTACGCCAGCCAGGGTGCGCTTGGCTCCGCCCTCGCCGAATGCAAACATGAGTCCGCCGACCACGATGGCGACTAAGGCCAGGCCGGTAGCGATTGGGCCGGTGAAGGCAGTTTGAAGCGCTTGCGTGGCTTGCGTCCAGGGTCGCCGCCAGCCTGGGCGAAAACTTCGTCTGCAAGAGCGAGACAGGAGGCAAACGTAAGCGCGCCGCGGCGAAGTCCTCTGGATGCTCATTCGTCTTTGCGGGGCGAGATTGCGGGGACCGTGGATCGGGCATACAGGAATCCTCCAGAAGGAATCGGAAGAATTGAGAGTCCTCGCCGGCCTCGAGGGAGAATTGAATGCTGAGGCACCGGTTGTCCGTCTGCGTCTCTGTCGGAAGACAAGAAAGCAAGAGCTTCGGTGACAGGGTGCGTCAGCATCGCCTGGTGGTCCTGGTTTAGAGGCCGGCGAGAACTTCTTTCTCTTACCTAATCTGCCTGGAAAACAAGAAACGGACCGCCGCACAGAAGAAAAAAGTGTCGTCTGTGTCAGGCCGCGGAAATTCTCCGTCCCGCTGGCCGGGACCACCCAGTTGTCGCGCCCGACGCTGCACGTCGCTTTCCCCGCGAGAGAAGGCGATTGAGCGATTCGCCGGAGCTTGTCAAGTACTCTTTGCATGCGGTGTCTGAAAGCTATCTCAGACAAACCTTCTCGAGCCGCCAGCACTTCCACCGAAACGCCTTGAATCTTGAAGAGCATCAACAACTCATGCTCCGCCTCCGTCAGTTGCCCGTCGTAAAGACATCCTCGCAGAAATTCCCGCAGGTGGATGGAGGTCTCGAACCCGGTGCCGTCTTCAACAACAGCCTCTGCGACAATCGGCGTGGCCAGCTTTTGAGTAGGCGCAAGTCTTGCCTCGCGGACAGCCCAACGAAATGAGTGCCGTCGCATCAAACGAGTAATAGTGAATGCGAAATGCGATTGCTGTTTCAGCAACGGTTTGGATTGAAGGATCTGCAGGATTGAGGTGAGCAGCTGTTGCCCGACGTCGTCGCGAGTCAGTGAAGGGAAACCGTAGGCAATTTGGCGACTAGTCCTGTGCACGGCTGGCATGAGGATGAGCAGTATCAGGCGTTGCCGGAGTTCCTGGCCGGGAGCTCTCCCGTGGTTGAAGAGCTCCCCAAGGATCTTCATCTGACGAACTCTGCTCTGGCCCTCATCCGTTGTTGTGTCGCGCAGGCGGCGTAGAAGCGCCAGGGCGGTCGGAAAACCGGACAAAATGGAGCTTCCGCGGGCAGAAGGTCGTAGTCCTGCGCCGTTTCTTTCGCGAGTTGTTCGATCAGCGCCTGTTCGACTTCACAGAGTGAGCAACTGCAAGCTGACCATTCATTCATTCTAAGACTCCTGACTCCGCTTCCGTTTTCACAGCAAGACGCGAGGTGTCTGGGATTTACCGTGGACAGCACGGTCTGGTGTCACCGAAACAAGTGCGTCATTCCATCAAGCAGATCTGGCCATCGGTTGTGTCCGTCGTACTTTCACTAATTCCACGCCGATCAATCGCGAGAGGAAAACCCATCCTGACGGATTTCCGTTCAGGAGCGTTGGTTTTTCGGTCTGTGGTGGGAATTCCGGGCAGCTGAAGGACGGAGTCTCAAGAAATGCCGATGATCTCGGGGTGTCCGCGGGTTCCGAGTGTAGCTGTTGGGGGCGTGACCAGGGTGTTAACCTGTTGGCTTTTTTCGCCCGATCTTTCGGTGGATCTGGGAGGATGGTGGAACACGAGCATTGTCGTGCTTTCTTGTCGTGCTTCCTCAGAGTCGATGGCCTCAAACCACTTGCAGCACTCCGTTGCGAGTGGGGAGCGCGATGACTCAATTGGTCATTGATTGCTTGTATTGTGGCAGGTCTTCTGAGATCGCAAGCACACACGCTTGGCCGTCGAATTGGATTCTGTCGGCGCAAACGGTGGTGATCTTGATCTGCGCCTGATTTTGTACGGAGCGGCGCGATGACATTTCGGATCTGAGCATCTTTCTGGATTTGCCCGACCATAAGGGTGGACCTCCGGGATTTTCCCAAATTTGCAGTTCGTGCACAGTGTGGCCGATAAGGTCAGCCCTGGAATAACCATAGCGTTTCTCGAAAGCGGTATTGACGTCTAGGAAGCGCCCTTCACTGACGGTTGTGATTGAGAAGGCGACGGGACTTGAACTAAAGACTTTCCGGAATTTGTCCTCCGAAATCTTCCGGCTTTTTTCGGATTCCTCTAAGGCTTTTTTGCTGCGTGGAGATCATGGATGCGTTTTTCAAGTTCCGATCCGTAGATCGAGGCGCATTCGTAAAGACGGGAATTTTGAATAGCGACTGCAGCCGGGATTGCCAGAAGTTGTGCCCGGCGGAGGTCTTCTCGCGTAAATTGATCAGGTTGGGTGTGTCCGGCCGAGAGAAGACCGAGAGTGTGTTGGGAGGCTACCAGAGGAACACAGAGCCATGAGCGCTGATGGGTGTGGCCGGTGAATGTTTGCCAATCTGGCTCTTGTTTCGTGTCCGAGAACAGAACAGCCTGCGAGACTCCGAGGATTCTTTGCATAAAGGGGACATCCGCAGCGTCGAGCGTTAGGGGATAGGTCGGTCGCTTCTTCGAAGTCTCGCGGCGCGTTTTTTCCCGCGCCACAAACAAACGGGTATCCCCTTCCAGCAGCCAGATGCGGGCACAGTCGCATGAGATAACGTCAGTCAAGGATTGGAGAAGTGCGTCCAGAACAAAGTCCATGCGCAGGTCTTGGGTCAGAGCAAGTGTCGCCTTACGCAGTGCTTCAGACTCCGCCCAGGCGTTCTCGGCAAGAGACAGGTTCTTGATGACTTGGTCTTCTGCCTGCTTCTGGGCGGTGATCTCCTGCGCGGTTCCAACGAGTCGCGAAATGCTGCCGTCGGGATCCCTTACCGGGAATCCGCGTACTGAAACCCAGCGCACCTCGCCGTTGGGCTGCACGATTCGAAACCTCTCGTCGAATTGCCCGCTCTGAGTGGCTTCTTGAAGCTTGCCAAGGACGTGGTGCCGGTCCTCCGGATGGATAGCTTCTTCATAAGATGATGGGTCTTCTTGCAGGCTCTGGCAGGAACGACCGGTGATGGTTTCGTAGGCCTGGCTTACATAGATGGTCTTCCTGGTCCTTGCATCAAGCGTCCAAAAGATCTCCTGGATGTTGTCCGCCATCTGCTGGAACTCGTGCTCGGTGGTATGGAGCGCGCCCGCTGTCTGGCGATGTTGACGATGCAGGTGGAGCAAGAATCTTCCGTGCACGAAGATGACTGTGCAAATGGCCAGTAGCAGGACAAGAGGTAGCAAGGGTGAAACGTCTAGCTTTTCCAGCTTAGCCCCGAACACTACCAGCGACAGCATCACAGAGACCGCTGCAGCAAATATTGAAACTGTGCGCCACGCACGACCCGGTACTACTTTGGAAGAACGCTGAGAGCGCAGAGGGCCAACTGAAGGCATGGCATTTACCGCGGAAGGGCACTCGTCTCGGGCCGATAGTACGCGCCCGTGCAAAGTGCGTCAAGGATCGCAGCCACATTTGTCGCAGCCACATGAGAAGTTCCTCTTGGAGCCAAGTAGAAAGTTCCGCTTCTCCGCAATATGGAAAGTTCCGCTTTTTGAAGCCGGGTTGGGAGAGCGCGAGGGGCAAGGGATGGCGTTTGAATCCCCTTGCCCCTCGCTCATCGCTATCGAAGCCCGGGTGCTCGCAGCGGAGAATCGAAAAACGGCAGGACTTCGGAATGCTTTGACCAACTACGCACTGGAACGCTTCCTCTACCGCCTCAGCGTCTCCCGGCACCGCGATAGCTTTGTGCTGAGGGGCTCTGCTGCACTGTGGACTTCCGAGTCTATCGTCCGACGCGGGATTTGGACTTGCTGGGACAAGTGACCGGCCCTGCAAGAGGAAGTTCACAAATAGAGCTTCACCCAACGAATCAAGAGTCGTGGAAATTTCACGGCCCCACCCCACCCAAGGTTGGCTTCGAGAACCGGGCCAACGCAATACGTGCTTCTTCCGAGCCCGCTCCGTTCAATTCAGCAGATTGCCGTAGATAATGTTCCGCAGAGGCATGATCGCCTGCCGCCAGCGCAATTTCCCCGGCGTGCCGGAACAGCTCAGCGTCGCGGACTCCAACCGCGAGAGCTGCGGTGATCTGATTCAGGGCTTCTCGGTTCCGGTTATTCAAGTGTAGAGCCCACGCGTAACAATCCGTAGTAAACACATCGTGCCGCCGGGTAAACTCGCGCTGCGCCACCTCTAGAGCCCTGGCGGGTTGGTTCGCGTAGTCGGCGTAGTAGAAGACCAGTTCGTGATTGGAATTGTCTGCTCGATTCGTTTCCATCAGCGACTTCTGTTCAAATTCAGCGAAGGCTTTCTGCGCTTCGTCCTTGCGTCCCGCCAACTGCAGCGCACGCGCCAAGTCGAAGAGATTTTCGGCGTGCGGTGCTGCTTGATAGCGCTGCCTCAGCAACTCCACGGCCTCGTCATAGCGCTTCTGCTGAATTCTTACTTTCGCCAGGTTTCCCAGCGCATAGTGATAGCCCGGAAACATGGTGAGCGCCTGTTGTGAAAGCTTTTCTGCCTCCTCAATCTTGCCGATTGACAGGTCCAGGTGAGCCATCTGAGTCACGATCCAGGCCCCGTCTTCAACCTCGCTGGGAGGTGTCGACTGGTAAGCCATGTTCATCAGCTCCAGCGAGCCGTCGATGTCGCCAAACAGCTCCCGCAGATACGCCGCGCGAGTCAGGCCCGGCATGTTTCCAGGTCTGAGATCAAGCATCCACTGAGCCGCGGTTTCGGCGTCTTTGTAGTTCCCCAGTTCAACATTGGCGTCGGTCAGAAAGCCGTAGACCATGACGTCGTCTGGCAGCTTCTGGTTGAGTTCCCTGGCAGCCTCCAACGCAGCGGCGAATTCATGTTTTCCCAGCAGCAGCCAGACCTGAATTCTCTGACCATCGAAATTGTCCGGGGAAATTGCGAAGGATTTCTGCAGCGCATCTTCTCCCTGTGTATAGAAAGTAACGTCGGAGGTTTCGCGCGCGCGTCGCGAGAGCGCCAGAGCCAGCGCGTTGTAGGCCTCGAAGTTCTTCGGATTCTTCTCGATTAACTTCTTCGCCTGCGCCATGCTCTGTTCGGCCGGGGAGAGTTGTTGGCAGCGGAGCAGCTGGGTGTCTGCGCAATCCGGCGACCGTTGCCATAACCAGCAATAAAAGAGCTGCAATTCGCTTCATGATATTCCTCCATGTTCAGGAAAAGTTGTGGCCGCGGGTTGCCCGCGGCCACAAAGCAGATTTTACTTGACTGGGCAGATACCACCGGGTTGACCAGAGCAACCCTTTGGCCGGGACCGATGTGGTGACTGTCGCGTCCGCTGTTGGCCGGCATCACGTACGGGAAGGTGTGCCGTACCCGTCTTCATTGAGTTGCACGCCATCACCGATCGCGCGTGCCGTACTTGTTCGGATCGACCAGAATGCCGGCGACTGCGCGCGAGGCGATGTCGACCACGTCGTCGATCGGCCGCCGTCCGTTGGGGAATCCGGCAATGTCGCCGGCCAGGAAGCCGAGACGCTTCTGCTTGCCGACTGGAGTGGGAGGAATGCCGGTGTTCAGGCGAAGCAGATCGGCAATCGGGCCGGCGTCGTTCGGGCCGCAACCGGGACAGATCGGAGGCCTGTACTGGACCAGCGGCAGCAGGTCGGTGCGCGGCGGCGGGGGCGACCGGAATGCCCAGCGAGGCGAACAGGTGCGCCAGCAGCGGATCGAGGAAGAAGCTGGCGAACTGCGAATCGTTCTGCCGGATCGTCCATGCTGAAACGGTCTTTGGATCCGGTGCCGATGATCAGTTCGTTGATCAGCGGATTGCCTTCGCGGTTGACCTGCTCGAATCGCCGTCGCCATCGACGGCTCCGCTGTGACGCCGGACCGTGATCTCGCCGACGCGAGGTGCTGCCGTAGGTGCCGATCACGGCCTTCTTGTCGCCGGCGGCATGAAGTCTTGCCGTCTACGGTCAGCATGGTGATGGGAACTTCCAGCACGATGGAGTTGACGTTGAAGCCGGCGACTGCGTCGGGAGCGTAGTTGTGCGTGTCGTCCGCATCTTCCGCGGCCGGCAGCACCCCGCCCACGCCCATGCGGAAGTTCAGCGAGTCAAAGGCCGCGCCCAGGTCGATGTAGAAAGGATCGTCGACCGTTCCGGCGAACACTCGCACGCCGTTCGCCAGGTCGTAAATGCCCTGTTTGAACAAGTCGTTGTAGTTGGGCATGGTGCGCGGGCCCGACGTTGGAAGGCACGGCATACAGCGTCTTGCCGTCGGTCAGATCGGTCGAGTACGCCGTTCTTGACCATGGTGACGGTGTAGGTTTGGCGCAGGCTCAGGCCTTCGGAGCCCGGGCCCTCCAGCGCGGTGATCGGCGGAATGCCGGCGATGCCACCGACGAAGCCGGTGAAGACGCCGGGCTGGCGAATCTCGGTCTTGAAGCGGAATTGGAAGGTGATGTCTTCAATGTCCGTCCTGATTGTTGTCGACCTTCATCTCGTAGAGCACGTTGGGATCGAAGGGAAAGTAGTTGGGCCCATTGGAGGGTTCAAGAAAACGGATCGACGTTGAGAATCATGGTGACGCGGTCCGGATGGTCGTAGCTGACGAACGCGTACCAGTCGGTCACGTCCGCGGTATGGTCGAGTGCGGTGATGGGAGCTTCGCGGTGGCTGGATGCAAGCAACATAGTACTTGGCACCAGCACGCACATCGCTGCAACAAATTTCAGGAATCGCTTCAGTTGCTGCATAAGATTTTCCTTTTGTGCTCAGTTTGATTGACGTGGACCATTGTGGATTGGAGCTGCTCGTCCCGAAGGTTACGAAGGAGGCCGCTCAAAAGGATGTACGTCGCAGCAAGCAGTTTGGATGTTTCGGTCAGAGCTGAGGGATAACCGGGATCGAACTCAAAGCCGTAAGTAGCTTCGTTCTCAGATGACTAGCCACTGTGTCGCTTATCGAGGATATGACTGTGAATCTTGAGGATGGCATCACCATGTTCCAACGCGTCGGGCAAAATGAAACAGAAGGCGGAGTTGATGGTTTTGTGAGAGAAACGATCCAAATCATCGACACGCAGACCGGCGCACCGGTCGACGCGGAGATTTTCGACGAGGTGACGCTTAACCGCTTTATCGAAACGCAGGCGGAGTGGCGCTTTAAATTTGGGCGTTCCCTTATTGGAGACTCACTTCATATTCAGCGCCGAAAATATTCGCGTTTTATTCGCCCTGCGCGATAGAATTGCAACATGGGAAAAGAAGTTCGTTGTAGGTCGCTGGGAAAATCTGCTATCTTGCTATCAATTTTACCCAGCGATGGGGAGGTGACGTGGGAGATCAAATTTTGATTCGTGATGTCCCTCCGCGTGTGCGGACATGGATTGAATCTGAGCGCCGTGCTCGCAAGATGAGTCAAAAAGAATTCGTCATCGAGGCCCTCGAAAAAGCATCCGAAGGGGGCCAGCCCACGTTGTTCGACGACGCCGCGAGCCGTCCGCAACCAATTCCTGAAAGCGTTCCCTTTAAGTTCATTGATCTCTTTGCAGGCATCGGCGGTCTGAGGATCGGTTTTCAAAGGGCCGGAGGCAAGTGCGTCTTCACCTCGGAATGGGACAAGTACTCGCAAAAAACATATCACAAATGGTTTGGCGAGGAACCTCACGGCGATATCAAGAAGATCAAGCCGAAGGATATCCCATCTCACGATGTCCTGGTTGCGGGCTTTCCTTGCCAGCCGTTTTCGATCGCTGGCGTGTCAAAGAAGAACAGCCTCGGTCGCGCGCACGGATTCAAATGCCTTACCCAGGGGACGCTCTTTTTTGACGTTATTAACATCATCGAACTGAAACGCCCACCCGTAGTCGTCTTAGAAAACGTCAAAAACCTGAAATCTCACGACCAGGGACGCACCTGGAGAGTGATCAAGAGCAGTCTTGAAGAGCAGGAATACTGGGTTTTCGATCAGGTTCTTGATGCGACGGATTTCGGCGTGCCACAACATCGCGAGCGTGTGTTCATTGTATGCTTCGACAAGAAGGTGTTCAGGGATGAGCCGGGCTTTCAATTTCCGAAACCGCTAATGGTGCGACCGAAACTACGAGACATTCTCGATCCCGCACCACCAGATCGGTACACTCTGACGGATCATCTCTGGAAGTACCTGCAGGATTACGCGAAGCGCCATGCTGAAAAAGGAAACGGTTTCGGCTTCGGCCTCGCTGACCTTGATGGCATCTCTCGTACCCTGAGCGCTCGCTATTACAAGGATGGTTCTGAGATTTTGATTCCGCAGCAAGGCAAGAGCCCACGGCGGCTCACTCCTGGCGAAGCTGCCCGCATAATGGGATTCGATACCGACGTGGCGTCGTTCCTGGGTTTTAAAGGAGATATTCCCATTGTCGTGTCCGATACCCAAGCGTACCGTCAGTTTGGAAACGCGGTCGTCCCTGCGGTTTCGACAGCGGTGGCAAAGCAAGTAGTGAAAGTGCTTTGTCAGCTCTTCGTGGACAGCGGGCGCTGTCTGCTCAAGGGAGCTATGGCCGCCGCCGGATGAGGTAAATTCAAGACGCTATGCCTTCGCCGCTTGCGGAGAAAGCCATTGACCAGGCCCAACAGGTCGGCAAGGCCATCCTGAAGTTCATCTCTGCGAACGATTGCGGCCTCACCGGAAGTCATCAAGCAGGGTTTTATCTTCCCAGGTCTGCGTGGGAGTTGTACGCACCATTTGGACCTGAGAAGGGGAAACTGGAAAAGTCCAAAGTCCGAATAGCCTGGCAGGGCGGTGAGCATGTAACCGATTCTGTTGTGACTTGGTATGGCCAGAAGACTCGCGATGAGTACCGGCTCACTTCTTTCGGACGGGGCTTTCCATACCTGGTTGACGATTCGGTTGGAGACCTGCTCGTTCTGATCCCGCAAGATCTGCACAACTTCCTCGCTTATATCATCGACTTGCCGGAAGACATTGAAGACATCCAAGCCGCGCTTGGCGTCGAAGCAATTGGTACCTGGGTGGTGTACGAGGGCGCAAAGGAACCCGCGCCGCTGTCACCAGAAGACTGTATCGACAAGAAGTTTAGGGCGTTCGCTCTGGGCCTGGAAGCCTTTCCGGCAGGGAATCTATTTTCTGAGAAAGCGCGCGAGGCACTGATTGCCTGTGTGAACGAGTTCGCGAAGAAACCCACCGACGACCGCCTTATGGACCTAATGAAAGCCGAATACCGTCTGTTCAGGCTAGTTGAGCGTCAGATATGTCTGCCGGAAGTATGCCGGCTTTTCAGAGACATCGACGATTTTCTGAAAACTGCGGCCACTCTAATGAACCGTCGCAAGTCGCGAGCTGGACGTTCGATGGAGGATCATGTCGAATATTTGTTGAAAGACGCGCAAATACCGTTCGATATGCGTCCGCAAATCCACGGCGAGCCCGATATCGTCATTCCCGGTAAGGCAGCATACGACGATCCGAAGTTTCCCACAGAAAAGCTGTTCGCTGTTGGGGTGAAGACAACCTGCAAGGATCGCTGGCGGCAAGTGACACAGGAAGCGCCGCGCGTCGAATGGAAGCACTTGATCACGATTCAGGAAGGAGTGTCAGCGAAGCAATTAAAGCAAATGCAGCAACTCAAGGTGACACTGGTGGTGCCACAAAAGCTTCACAGCCGCTACCCGCAAGTAAAGGGCGTGCATTTGATGGACCTTGATGGTTTCATCCGCACAATCCGAAAGAGGCTGGCGTAACAATGGATGTCCATACTCCAGAGCAACGTAGCCGGAATATGTCAGCCATTCGCGGCAAAGATACTAAGCCTGAAATGGTCGTTCGATGTATTGTCCACGCGCTGGGATACCGTTACCGCTTACACCGGCGAGATCTTCCCGGAGTACCCGATCTCGTTTTCCCTAAGCTGCAGAAGATTATTAACGTGCACGGGTGCTTCTGGCACATGCACGCCTGCCGCTATGGTTCGGTAACACCTAAATCTAATAGCGACTTCTGGCAGACCAAGCGCACCGGCAATGTCACGCGTGACCGCTCTGCCTTGCGTCGCCTGCGCGCGCGCGGCTGGGACGTACTGACTGTGTGGGAGTGTGAAACCAAGAACAATCCGAATCTCAGGGACGCTCTTCGCAAATTTCTCGATTCCTAGGTACGGTCGATACAGGGAGCAAGGGGACCAAGCGGCACACAGAATCTCCTTCCGCGAATCGCGCCAGCTTCGCCGGCATAAGCCAAGAACACGCCATGACACGGGATTCCTTGTATCACCGCCATGACCGCATGGCCAGATTCGTGAAGAAGCACCAGCGCGTTCCTTTGAATCTTTGGCCTGATAGAGGGATGAACGGCACGTCTGCTCATTTCAACGAAAATACTGAGCGAGGAAGTAGTGCGCCAGATCGCGGAGAAGGGCAGGGTACCGGAGCCCAGCGAATAGCGAGTACCGACGGCGATGCGGGCAATTCGGAAGAAGCCTCGAATTGGCTCCAGAGGAAGGAGGAACGGAAGAAATCAAGATGGTTGGGGATCACAACGAGTTTGTGGTCGGGATGAGGCCGCGCACGAATCTGAAGAGTCTGCTGTAAAAATGAGGGACTATAGTCCCTAATATGTTGAAGCCGAGAGGATCTAACGATGCCGATGTGGCGAAACCCATCGGCGCGGTCAAGAGAAGAGAGGCAAGGAATCTTGGCGAAGCCCTTGGTGTCGAGTTGACGAGATTGCGCGTTGGCAAGGACTGGTCCCAGCAGAGAATATCGGAGATGCTGGGTTACGATGTCAGCTATATCCGTCAACTGGAAAAAGGAAGTAAAAGCCCCACATTACGCACCTTATCTCACTTCGCAGAAATCGATTCGTTGCGGGTGTCCGTGCTGATCGGTAGGGCGGAGCGGCTTCTTGGGCGCCAGCCCCAGCCAGAGAAAAAGTGAAGTGAGATGCTAGGCGGACTGAGGCGTTCGCGTTCGTTCCGGACGTCGTCTGTACTTCTCCGTGGACACGTAAGCAAAGATTTACCGACTGGACCAAAACCGTCATCCCTCGGTCTGTTTGCTCCGCTCCACCCTGAGCTCACCCGCAATGACCAAGTCCGACAATTTAATAGAGAACAGAAAGGCCATGGCAGCGAGCAAATCTCCGGTCGTGTTGGCACCCATTTCAGTACTGCGGACCCATTTTTCACTGTAGCCTACCAAGTGCGCTACGTCCGCCTGTGACCACCCGCGAGCCGTTCTAAGGGTCGTGATCTCCGCTCCGATCGCCTTAGCCAGCGTCGTTGCCTCTCGTTTCTTGTCTGCGCCTATCGGCTTGGCCACGCAAACATCGTGGGCCATTGACACGCAATGATTCAGGTACTATAGTCCCTTATTGAATTGTGGTGAAACCCACCTTCGGAGACGAGCAACATTCCTAGCGCTCCATTGGTGACGCCCAGTCGTTCGGGGCCAACATGACTTCCTCCGCTGCCGCGCTACTTTCCACGACCTTTTGAAAAAGGCACTATCTCGAGCCAGTCAGCCGCTCAGAATCCACAACTATCGTCGACAGAAACAGCGGGTGCGGAAAGACTTGGGCAGAGAGGCTCGACCGCGGCGGCAGCCAGTGCCGCTCCGAATGTCGTCGGCTCTCTGGCTGCCGCGTCCGATGAAGCCCTGATAGCTTGCATCTGCGATGGCGACAACGAGGCCCTGGCTTGCTTGTTTCGACGGTATGCGCGTGTGGTCCGCGGGATTTGTTATCGGGTTCTCCGGGACGCCTCTGAAGCAGACGACCTGGTCCAAGATGTCTTTTTTGGGTTCATCGCGACTGCAAGACATTCGACAGTTCGAAAGGCCCGGCACGGTTTTGGATTCTTCAAATGGCCTACCGTCGCGCCATCTCGCGACGCCGTTATTTGACCTCTCGCCACTTCTACACAAGGCTCGACCTCGACGATGCGGAGTGAGCTTGTCGGATCCTCGATGCAATCTGCGATCAGCTTGAAGACTCAATTGACGGAGGCTTCGAACATGACGTCTTCAGAGAGTATTTGATGACGCTCTCGGAGAGCCAGCGACAGACCCTGCGTCTCTTCTTTGTAGAGGGCTACACGCTCGATGAAATTGCTGCCAAGATCGGCCAATCCCGAGGAAACGTGAAACATCACTATTTCCGGGGCTAGAAAGGTTGCGAAAAGAGCTTTTCGGTAGCAAATTGCCGGGTGAGCGATCAGTATGATAAAAGGTCTTGTCCAAGCTAGGAGCGGGGGCGTTGTCGCTAACCGAACCCCATAACGAGTTCCTAGAGCTCTGCGCCGTTTCGACCTCAGGCCAGTTGACTGAGGAGGAACAGAAGAAGCTACAGGAGCATCTTGCTGTTTGCGAGTCCTGCCGGGAAACTCTAAAGCAGTACGAATCAGTTGTTGACCAGGCCATCCCGGTCTTCGTGGCCAGGGAAGCCTCGAAGGGTCAGGATGCCGGCCCGGATTGGTCGGAAGATCAGCAACGGCAGGCAGAGCAAGCCTTCTTCAAACGCCTGGAAGGCACGCACGGAGGCGAGCCAAAGAAATCCACAAGCAGAAGCGAAGTTTTTACGACCCCCCGTCGACTTCCCCCATTTTCCAGTGAATCAGCCTGGCGTCACGTGTGGATGCTTTATGCCGCTGGCATTCTGCTTTTTGTTTCCCTCAGCTTCTACGCTTACCGAATGGGCGTACATCGCGGAGCCGATACTGCCAGGCTCGCCCCCTCCCAACCAACCGCACTGATCCAAACGCCTCTTGAAGCGCAACTAAGCGATGCAGGGCATGAGCGCCAAGTGGCACGTGACCAGAGTGACCAGCGCGACAAGATCATTTCCGAACTTCGCCAGCAATCGGCTCGACAGCTAGCCGAGATCAATAGCCTGAAGGTAGCGAAGGATCGCCTGGAGAATGATCTGCGCGCCGGCGACACGACAAAACAAGACCTGGCCCAGCAACGGAGCGAACTGGCGCAAAAGCTCGACGCGGCCATGTCTAGTTCCCAGGGGCTGCAGCAGAAACTAGAATTGCTGACCCAGCAGTCCGCCCAGGATGCCGCGCGCGCCAAGACGTTGGACGCCAAAGTCAACGATCTGAATCGCCTGCTTCACGAGCGCGAGGTGGGGCTCGATCAGAAGGACGAACTTCTCGCACACGACCGCGACATCCGGGACTTGATGGGCGCGCGTGATCTCTATATTGCGGAAGTGTATGACGTCGCCCGCACTGGCGAGACCCAGAAACCGTTTGGCCGAGTCTTCTATACACGAGGAAAGTCGCTGATCTTTTACGCGTACGATTTGGATCAGCAGGCGGCCCTTAAGAAAGCAAACGCGTTTCAGGCTTGGGGCCGGCGAGGACCGGACCGGCAACAAGCGCTCAATCTCGGGGTTTTCTATGAGGACAACGCTTCCAGGAAGCGCTGGATTGTGAAGTGTGACGATCCCAAGACTCTGGCGCAAATCGATGCCGTCTTCGTCACGGTGGAACCAAATGGCGGCAGCCAAAAGCCGAGCGGCAAGTCTCTCCTTTTCGCCTATCTCGAAGGTGACTCGAATCACCCGTGAACAGAAATTTCTTATCAGTAGGTTGAAGGTTCGATGCCTCCCGCGTTCACCAACGTTTCAGAGGGTGCAATCCTTCAATGTCGTAACTGTCTACAATCCTGATCAAGTTCGGCTCGTGGTCATCCTGCTTGAGTCTCGCGCGACCGACGCTTCGATCCGGCGCCAGTGGACTCCTTCCGCTCTTTCGCCGAACGATACTCCGTAAAGGATTTCGGCGATGATTTCTGCGGTCTGACATACGGTCATGCCGGAGCGATTGAAGAACAGATTGCCGTCCGCAAATGCGACGTTGCCATTGCGCACTGCCTGGAGCTCTTGCCACCACGGGTGACGCTCCAGCACTGCCTGTTCCCGCAGGCTTCGCTCCAGGTTGAATCCGCAGGGCGCCACAATGATGTGCTCCGGATCTGCCGCCCGGAGTTGTTCAGGAAGGACCGCTGCCGAGTATTCGCCTTTCTCGCCAAGCAGGAGTTCGCCGTTCGCGATTTCCACCAGCTCGGGACCCCAGTTCCCCATCGCGAATAGTGGGTCCGCCCACTCCAGCACGACCACGGTTGGGCGCCTCAAGCGCGCAGCCTTTTCTCCTACGGCGTCCAGGCGCTGGCGCTCGCGGCGGACCACAGCATGGCCGCGCTCCTCCAAACCAAGCTCCTGGGAAACCTGCAGAATACTTTCGAAGATTTCGTTCAGAGAAATGGCGGACAGGGCGAGTTGCCGGGCGCCGTGTCCGCAACTGCGCTGCACATCGCCGGGAGTCACGGCGCACACTTCACAATGAGATTGTGTGATCAGAAGATCGGCGCGCAATTCGCGAATCAATTCTCCGTGAACCTGATAGAGAGGTTCTCCCGAGCGGAGCCGGCGCCGAACTTCTTTGTCGATTTCTCCGCTCGAAACAGTCACATCAAAGGCGGGATCGCTGCATGATGGGAGTCGCCGCACCCAGTCCGGGTTATCGCATTCATGCGAGCGACCGACCAGCATTTCCTCCGCACCGAGGGCGCAGACGATTTCCGTGGCGCTGGCAAGCAGAGACACAATTCGCACGTTTATGCGTCCTCTCGTACTGGTTGATCTAGCTGAGTCGTTGCTCGTCATTGTATTCCAGGCCGCCGGGCGACATTCGCGGACGACCCTTGTCCGAACGCAAACAGAGCAGGGCTCGCGAGAGCGACAGGAAGGACCGCAATCCCTTACAATTCGGTGCTGCGCTGGCTGCGTGGTGCGGTTGTGCCGATGGTCAGATCGTTTGTACGCAGCGTTTGTGCTGATTGAGGAGATGCCAAATTGTTCCGCCTGGTTCGTGACCTAATCCGGCCCTACCTGGGCAGTCTTTGTATCATCCTGTCGGCCATGCTGGTACAGACCTTGATGGGCCTGGCAGCGCCCTGGCCTCTGAAGGTAATACTCGACAATGTGGTGGGAAGCCACAAACCTCCAGCCTGGCTGAATAGCGCAGTCACCGTATTTTTAAAGGGTGACAGCAAGATGAGCATCGCGATGGCTGCGGCGCTGGCCGTAGTCGCGATCGCATCGCTGGGCGCGGGCGCTTCATACGTCGCGAATTATTACACCGAGAGCGTGGGGCAGTGGATTGCGAACGATTTGCGGATGCGGACTTATCATCATCTTCAGCGCCTTTCTCTCAGCTACTACGATCAACAGCGTACCGGCGCTTTGCTGAGTACGATCACTTCGGACGTGCAGACCATCCAGGGCATTTGCGTCTTCCGTCAACCCTGGGAATCCTGGTCGACATGTTCACTATTGTGGGCATGTTGTTCATCATGTTCTGGTTGAACTGGGACTTCACTCTGATTGTTCTGGCGGTCACTCCATTCCTGCTGTTGCTGGTATCGAGATTCAAGAAAGCGGTGAAGGTCGCGACCCACGAAGTACGCAAGCAGCAAGCCAACATCGTCTCGGTTGTGCAACAGGATCTGGAGTCCATGCGGGTCGTCAAAGCCTTCGGCAGGCAGGATTATGAGCAGCAGGAACTCGGCGAAGTCAGCCATGCCGTCGTGGACGCCGCCCTCAAGGCGCGCCGGGTGAAGGCTTACTTTCACCAATTGTGACCGTCACGGTTTCTCTGTGTACTGCGGTAGTGTTGTGGCGTGGGTTCGTCGCTGATTCTTGCCGGCGCGATGACTGCCGGCGTCTCTTGACTGTTTTTCTCTCCTATCTGACCAGGTTTTTCAAGCCGGTGAAAGACCTTGCCAGTATGACGAATTCGATCGCGCAGGCAGCGGTGGGAGTGGATCGTGTACGCGCCATTCTCGACGCCGACGACGTGATTCCGGAGCGTCCCGACGCTCTCGCAGCCCGCATCAGCATTGCGTGGAGCGATCCGGTTCGAACAGGTAGAGTTTGCTTACAATGCCGAGTCCCCTGTCCTCCGAGGCGTCAGTTTCAGCATCGAACCGGGTCAGCTGGTCGGCGTGGTTGGCTCCGACCGGCGGTGGCAAGTCGACGATCATCAGCCTGATTCCCCGTTTCTACGACGCCAATATCGGGCAAAGTGGAGATCGACGGCGTGGACGTTCGTGACTACAAGCTACAATGGCTGCGCGGTCAGATCGGTTACGTCCTGCAGGAGACCGTGCTCTTCCGCGGAAGCGTCCGTGACAATATCGCCTACGGCCGCGAAGGGGCCACTCACGATGAGATCGTGCAGGCCGCGAGACTTGCCAATGCCGATGAGTTCATCGCCCGCATGCCTCATGGCTATGACACCATGGTCGGCGAGCGGGGCGACACTCTGTCAGGAGGCCAGCGGCAGCGCATCGGGATTGCCCGCGCCCTGGTTCGGGACAATCCAATCCTGATTTTGGATGAGCCCACTGCCGCTCTCGACACCGAGTCCGAAAAGCTGGTGATCGAAGCGCTGGAACGACTGATGAAAGGGCGAACTGTGATCACGATTGCGCACCGTTTGAGCACCATTCGTGACGCCAACAAAATCATCGTGCTGGATGGCGGCGTTGTTGCCGAGCAGGGAAGTCATCAGGAGTTGCTGGCTCCCGGAGGAATTTATGCCGCTCTTTGCAGCGCACAGTTCAACGCCGAACCCGCGAAAACCGGGTCCTAGAGCAGAACTTTGTATGATCGCCCTGTTGTTGGCATCCTTTAGCTGAACAGTTCTTGTGATCGGGAGGTCATGTGTCACGCTCTTTGATCGTGCTACCCGACGACTCCGCACGGCCGATTGTGAGCGGGCGAGAGTGTTGAAGGCAGGTGGTGAGCATTCGGGGCTGACTTTCGGTCAGCGACCTGCAGTTCGCGTTCCTTCACAGGAAGACTTTTCACCAATGTACGTATCAGGCATTACCGAGGTCACGACGATCTGGGCAGTCTGACTGTGCCTGTTCCCCGCAAAGTGCCGATGTATGCGGTGAGCGAGAACATAAGGGCGCGACCAAGATCATGCATATTCAGGGTTCGGTAGGTCATCGCAACAATCCTGTCCAGGAGCGGCGGAAGTACGAAAGAGTCCGCACGAAGATTCCCTGCGAGCTCATCGTAAGGGGCAACAAGAGCGCGTTGCGAATTGAAACATCCGACCTGAGCTCGGGAGGGTGCTACATCGAAACGATGTTTACTATCCCAGTGGGCACGCCTGTGGAACTGAAGTTGTGGATTGATAGCGTCAGAGTAGACACCCACGCGGTGGTGGCGACCTGCGATTCCACAAGTCGGCAACGGACTAAGATTTGTGATCATCACGTCTAAGGATCGAGCCCGCATCCAGGCATTTGTCTACAATCTGCTTCGATCGCAACTATAACTACCACGGTGGAAAGAAATCCTCAGGCCAGCTCGTCCAATTCGTGGCGAGTGTCATCTGGGTCTTCCTGATCTTCAAAAGGTTTCGGGGCGGGTGGCTTGACCGGTCTGGGGCGTCGTCTCTGGCGGTTGTCTGATTCTCGTCGCGACTCAGGCGTCAGCGCGTCAGAGGCTTGCGCGGGTGATCCGAGCCGTTCTGTGCGGAAGTCATCCATGATGCTCCTGGAACCCGAGCCTGAATAGCATTCTCCAAAGTGGTGTCGGACGGAATCACGCAGTCTCTATCGGCAGGTTCATCTTCCGACTTCATCTGACAATCGGGATAACCCTCCAAAGGCTTCCCTGAAGATGTGGCAACTTATTTCTCCTGCTGTGGAGATGCCCTTCCCAAGCCAGTTTCAACGCAGTTACTTTCGTAACCTGGCACGACGCTCAGGCTGAGGAACCGGCAAGAACGCGGGCTGTTCGCGATGGCTGAAGTGCCGCCAAACTGCCGTTAATGGCAGGACTTAGGAAGTAAGTAACCCGGAACAGGGCTTGTCGTCACAGCCTGGTAACCTCTTTTTCTTTGGCAGCACAACTGCTTTTCTTCTTCCAGGATGGCCCCGCCAGGCGGAGCCTGCTCACGACGAAAGTCCCCTGCCTGAACAAGATTCAGCGGCTGCCAGTCAGCCGCGAACTTCCCCGCAAAGTTTGTATGACGAACGGCCTGCCGATTCTCGACGCCGCGGGATTAAAGAGCACGCAGTACATCATTACGCAGCAGGTCGGTTGGGACACGATACGTGACTCTGGACGAAGTTCTGCAGATGTACAACAACGGCCACGAGATCGGAGTCCACACCAGGACGCATCCAAACCTGACAACGCTCACAGAAGCGCAGATGACGGATGAAATCGCCGGGGCGAAGCAGGACCTGATTTCCTGGGGGATCACGCCGACGACGCTTGCGTATCCTTACGGAGGCTACAACCCCACGGTTGAGGGGGTGGTTCAGAGTGCCGGACTGCGCGGCGCTCGCGATTCTGATCTGGGCTACAACAGCTCCGGGGTGGGGCTGACGTTCGGCGGGCCGCTCGATCACGACACCCATCCGCTGCTGTCTGTGGAGCGAAGCGGCGGAGATGGACATGAACACAACGCTGAGCGACATTACATCAGAGATTGACTATGCCGTGGCTAACAATCTGTGGCTGATCATTCTCTTCCACCGCGTCGACGAAACGGATCCATGCTGCTCGTCGATCAGCGTGGACCACTCGCTGATTCAGGGAACGGTGGACTACCTCGTACAAGGCCACGTTCCGGTGGTGACCAACAACGAAGGGTTGATCATTGAGAATCTCAACGCCACAGAGACCCAGCGCGCATCAGGCCTTCATCGGCAGAACAATGTGAAACACTGAGCCGCATCCAAGCTGGCTGGTAACGCCGATTTTGCCGCCGTGCGCTTCGACGATTGCTTTTACGATGGCCAGTCCCATGCCAGTGCCTTGTACCCGGTAACGCTGATTCTTGCCGCGATAGAACTTGTCGAAAATCAGAGCTTGTTCCATGTCGTCGATGCCGGCACCCTGGTCGGCGACGCTGAGCTCAAGATTCGTATCCAGTCCCGCTTGCAGTTCAGCGGTGATGCGGATGGGGGATTCAGGCGGCGAATACTTGGCGGCATTTTCCAACAACTGAACCAGAACTTCCTTGATGCGGTCGGCGTCAAGGCGGACGGTGATGTCTTCGGGCACCCGGATGTCGACTGGATGTTTGCCCATGACCTGTTTCACGTCTTCGACGGCGGCTTGGACCAGGTCGATGACGCGACATTCCTGGAGATCGAGCTGAAATTCGTGGGACTCAAGCTGCGCGACCTCGGCAGCCTCGCCGATCAGACGGTTCAGGCGGTCGCTTTCCTCGTTGATGACGGTCATCAGTTCGCGACGATCGTCCGCGCTCAGGCCTTGATTGGACATCAGGCTGGTGATCGAGGCCTTGATCGAAGTGAGAGGAGTTCGAAATTCATGGGTTACGGAATCGAGGATGGCGGAACGCAGCCTCTCGCCTTCGCGGTGGTCTCGGAACGGGTCAGGGTTTCCACTGCATTTGCGCGTTCCACCGCGATGGCGATCAGGCTTCCCATCGCGTCGAGCGTTTGACGGGAAAGGTTACCGACAACGCCCAGCGCGCCTACCGTCCGCACACCCATCTTTAGCGGGGTGAAACTCAGGTTGCGCTGCGTGATCCATCATGGGCTCGCCGCGCGCGATGATGGACTTGAGCTGATCGGCGTCAAGATCAGGAGCCTCGATTCCCGCACGATAGATGTCACCCTTCTCCGGAAGATAAATGGCCGCGGCGGAGACGTCGAAGGACTCGATTACGTGATTGGGGAACGGTATTCAGCAGTTGCAGAACGTTATCAGCGGTCAGCAATTGCTGACTGAAGCTGTACAGGCGCTCCAGTTCGCGGCGGCGACCGATGGCTTCGTCGGTTTGCTTTCGTGCCCGATCCGACAGTTGACTGGCAATTACGGCGGTGGTGAGAAAGGCCAGCAGAGCGATCCAGTTTTGCGTGCCCGCAATGGTGAATGTGTGGATCGGCGGCAGAAAGTAGTAGTTGAATGCCGCGGTCGCAATGAACGCGGTGAACAGCGCGTAACGCAAACCCCACAGCGCGGAGACGATCAAGACGAAGACCAGGAAGGTCAGCGCTACCGTAGTGGGATTTACCTGAATGACGTGCGGTATAGACGTCAGCAATGATGAACAAGGACTGCGGCGCAGGCTGCGAAACGGAGTGCCATCCTGATCGCGGACTGATTCACGATCAAGGATTGTAGCTGAATATCGACAAATCGACACGCTCTCCACGACAATAGTCGGCGATGACCAAGACGCCAGAGCAATGGCTTGAAGAAGCTGCGCCCGCGAAGAAGGGCGGCACGCTGAAGTTGTTTCTTGGTTACGCGCCCGGCGTGGGAAAAACCTACAACATGCTGAGCGAAGCCATCCGGCGCAAGAGCCGCGGCGAGGATGTGGTCATCGGCATTGTGGAGACGCATGGTCGCAAAGGAGTGGTCGAACTGGCGTCGCAAAGCTCGAAACCGTTCCCAGGAAAAAGATCGAATACAAGGGCACGGTGTTCGAGGAGATGGATCTGGATGGAATCCTCGCCCGCAAACCGGCCGTGGTGGTGGTCGACGAATTGGCCCACACCAACATCGAAGGCAGCCAGACATCGCAAGCGTTACGAAGACGTGCTGGAACTGGTGGATGCCGACATCTGACGTGCTGACGACCATGAATGTGCAGCACCTGGAGAGTGTGGCTCCCAGCGTGCAGAGAATCAGCGGCGTCACGGTGCGTGAGACCGTTCCGGACTGGGTGATGAAGCGGGTGCGGGAAGTGGTTATGGCCGACCTCACTCCGGAAGCGCTCCAGACCCGCATGCGGCGCGGCGATATTTATCCGCTCGACCGGGCGGAGAAGGCTCTGGCAAACTTCTTTCGTCCCGGGAACCTGATCGCCTTGCGCGAGTTGGCTCTGCAGGAAGTTGCGCAGGAGGTCGACCGCAGTCTTGAAACCTACCTCGATCAGGAGGGCGGAGAACGCAAGCTCGGAGTCCGCGAGAGATTTGCGGTCGCAATCAGCTCCAATCCTGCGGCACAGCAACTGATTGCGCGGGCGGCGCGAATGGCGAAACGGCTCGACGGTGAGCTGTACGTTGTTTATGTCGATATCGGAGTGGACGACAATGAGGCCAACCAGCGGACGCTGGCGGCCAACGTCCGCTTTGCCGAAGCAGTGGGCGCGCAGGTGGTTAAGTTGAAGTCTCCGACGGTGGCCAAGGCCGTAGCCGGCTTTGTCCGAGAAAAACACATCACGCAGGTGGTGTTTGGCCACTCCGCGGTGAAGGGCTGGAAGCGATATCTTTACCTGAATGCGATCCACAAGTTTCTCAGAGACGCGCCACCAGTGGACGTTCATATTGTCACTCAACAGTCTTCCTAAGCAGGCCCATCGCCGCTTTCGCCAGGTTAGCGATAGACAAGTCTGTAAATCAATATGGCAGAAAAGAAACGCATTCTGGTAGTGGATGATGAACCGCAGATCACCCGGGTTTTGCGGACTTCTCTGACCGGCAGCGGCTATGAGGTTCGCACCGCGGACGATGGCCATGCCGGCCTTCGAGTGGCGCGGGAGTGGCAGCCGGATCTGGTGATCACCGACATTTCCATGCCGAATATGAATGGAATCGAATTGTGCCGCCAGCTCCGGGCCGAATCGAGCTTGCCGATCATCGTGCTGTCGGTGAAGGGTGAAGAGAAGACCAAGGTCGAGGCACTCGACGCAGGTGCCGACGACTACGTCACCAAGCCGGTGGGGATGGACGAACTGCTGGCACGGGTGCGGCGGAACCTGGCGCGAACGCGACTCGCAGGAGACAGTTCGAAGCGAGCCATCGCCATCGGTGACTTCAAGATCGACGCGGACGCCTTCCGGGTGACCGTGAAGAACAATGAAGTTCGGCTTACTCCCAAGGAATTCGAGCTGTTACTTTACCTGGCAAGACACGCCGGCCGGGTGGTGACCCATCGAACCTTGCTTCTCGCCATCTGGGGACCTAACAGCGTTGAGCAGCCGGAGCATCTGCGGGTGCTGGTGGCGCAGCTTCGCAAAAAGATCGACGCCGAGAGCACGCCGCATTACATCATCACCGAACCCTGGGTGGGTTACCGCTTCGAACCCGCCGGCGAGAAGTAAGCCCTTTCGTTTGGAAACAAAGTTTCTCGCTGTCTCGCGCTGCGTCTGCGTTGTTGCCGTGCAGACATATCGAAGATCAGAGACCCGGTTCCCAGTTTCCAGTTCTCTGTTGTCAGTTCCCTCCGAGGCCCTGGGCTTTATTTTCTTAGAGTTGAGAAACCTCACTGCTAAAATCCCCAACCCCTTTACGAAATTTTTATGTACTTCTTATACAAAAATTACGTCTCGAACAATCCAATGTAATGAGAGGCGAGTAATGCTTCAGCCGAACCTGGCTACGAGTCCTGCGACGTTCGGCGATGTTGGCAGCGTGCGTTTTGGGGATCGGGTTCCTCGTTCGCTTTTTCGTCGCGCTGGCGGGTGAGAGTGGCGCGATACCAGTAAGGCACAAGATTCGACCTCTGGAAATCCGCGAGAGAGAAGGTGCGGCTGACCCTGAAGCCTATCTGGCGATGGGAGTTCTCAGGATTGCGACCGCTCTTTCGTCGAATTCAGGCGGGGAAGAGTTCGAGACGACGGGCCGGTCCAATGTTGTGATGTTCGCGCGTTCAGGGCGACCGCGCGATTCCGCGAGCCAGCGCCGGTATCGGACTGAGTTAGATTCGCGAATAACTGGAGAAGATGGATATGCGAGACATCATTTTCGTGGCTGTTACGGTAGCCTTTTTTCTGGTTTCCATCGCGTATGTGAAGTTCTGCGATCGCATCCGCTGAAGGTGAAATGCTTATGAATGCTGAATCGATCATCATGTTGATCGTGTGTGCGGGATTGATGGTTTACCTGCTGTACGCGTTGTTACGGCCGGAGAGGTTCTAGAAAATGACAGTGAATGGCTGGTTGCAGATCATCGTGTACCTCGGCGTGATATTCGCGCTGACCAAGCCGTTGGGAATATTCATGGCGCGGGTGTTCAACCGGGAGCGGACTTTTCTCGACCCCGTGTTGCGGCCAGTTGAGCGCCTGTTGTACCGCCTGACCCTGGTAGACGAAGAGCACGACATGCGGTGGACGGAATATGCGTTCTCCATGTTGCTGTTCAGCGGCGTCTCCATGCTGGTGCTGTACCTGATCGAGCGTGTGCAGCAGATGCTTGCCGCTGAATCCGCAGAAGTTCGCGGCGGTTGCTCCCGATCTGGCTTTCAACACTGCGGCGTCTTTCACCACCAATACCAACTGGCAGAACTACGGCGGCGAAGCCACCATGAGCTATCTCACGCAGATGGCCGGCCTCGCGTATCACAACTTTGCTTCGGCCGCGGTGGGCATTGCTCTGGCGATTGCGTTTATTCGCGGCATAGCGCGGCGCGAGAAAGAGACGATCGGCAATTTCTGGGTTGACCTTACGCGGACCACGCTATGGGTGCTGCTGCCGGCCTGCATTGTGTACGCGCTGCTTCTGGTTTCGCAAGGCGTGGTGCAGAATTTCCGACCGTACGACACGGCGAAGCTGGTCGAACCACAGCAGGTCCCGCATCTGGGGGCCGACGGGAAGCCGAGCGTGGGCCAGGATGGCAAGCCGGTGATGGATACAGTTACCGACCAGGTGATTGCCCAGGGTCCGGTGGCTTCGCAGGAAGCGATCAAGATGTTGGGCACGAATGGTGGCGGTTTTTTCAACGCCAACAGCGCTCATCCGTTCGAGAATCCCACGCCGCTCAGCAATTACCTGCAGATGCTTTCCATTTTCGTGATTCCCGGCGGGTCTGACCTACACGCTGGGACGAATGACGGGGTCGCAGCGCCATGGCTGGGCAGTGTGGGCGGCGATGGCGATTCTGTTTATGGCTGGCGTGACGACTGCGTACTGGGCGGAGGCCAAAGGCAATCCGCTGCTCAAGGGAGTGGATCAGCAGGCCAGTCTCACTGCAGTCCGGCGGCAATATGGAGGGCAAGGAAGTTCGCTTTGGCATTGCCGATTCCACGCTGTTCGCAACCGTCACGACCGACGCGAGCTGCGGCGCCATTAACGGCTGGCATGACTCCTACACTCCGCTGGGCGGGATGGTGCCGCTGGTCAACATCATGCTCAGTGAAACTGTATTCGGAGGCGTGGGTGCCGGGCTTTACGGAATTCTGATTTATGTGGTGCTCTCGGTGTTCATTGCCGGGCTGATGGTCGGGCGCACTCCGGAGTATCTGGGGAAGAAGATCGAAGCATACGACGTGAAGATGGCGATGCTGGTGACGCTGGTCTTTCCGCTCGTCATCCTCATACTGGCCGGCATTTCTTCGGTGGCAGGTTTCGGCACCTCCAGCATCAGCAATTCGGGTCCGCATGGACTTACACAGATTCTCTACGCCTTTACGTCGATGGCGGGCAATAACGGCTCCGCTTTCGGCGGATTGAGCGGGAACACTCCCTGGTACAACATTGCCGGCGCGATGACCATGCTGATCGGCCGATTCTTCATGATTCTTCCCATGCTGGCCATTGCGGGGAATCTCGCGAAGAAGAAATATGTTCCTCCGTCGCTGGGCACATTTCCGGTCACCACTCCGTTGTTCAGCGTGCTGCTGGTAGGAGTAATCGTGATCGTAGGGGCGCTGACGTTCTTCCCGGCGCTGAGCCTGGGACCGATTCTGGAACATCTGCTGATGCAGGCGGGCAAGACTTTCTGAGGAAATATGGCAAAAAAGCTAGAGCAATTTGGGACGTGAAGATCGTGCAACGCGCGATCTGGGATTCATTCGTGAAGCTGCACCCCCGCAAGATGATGGGGAATCCCGTCATGTTTGTGGTGGAGGTCGGCAGCGTGGTGACGAGCGTGTTGCTCATCCGGGATGGCGTCCATCATCAGGGTGCGTTCGGCTTCAATCTGCAGATTACTTTGTGGCTGTGGTTTACGGTGCTGTTCGCGAATTTTGCCGAAGCGATGGCGGAAGGCCGCGGCAAGGCCCAGGCAGATGCTCTGCGAAAGGCGAGATCGGAGACTGTGGCGAACCGGGTTTCGCCGGACGGCACGATCGAAAAGATTGCCAGCTCAAAGCTGCGTTCGGGTGACGTAGTGAATGTTTCCGCAGGGGAGTTCATCCCGGGAGACGGAGAGATTGTAGAAGGTGTCGCCTCGGTAGACGAATCTGCGATCACGGGCGAATCAGCGCCGGTGATCCGCGAGGCTGGAGGCGACCGTTCGGCCGTGACTGGCGGCACACGCGTACTTTCGGACAACATCAAGGTCAAGATCACGTCCAATCCCGGGGAAACATTCCTGGATCGCATGATCGCGCTGGTGGAAGGCGCCGAGCGGCAGAAGACTCCGAACGAAATCGCGCTCAACATCCTGCTGGCTGGGCTGACGATTATCTTCCTGCTGGCAGTGGTTACGCTTCAACCCTTCGCGATTTATTCCGGAGCGCCGCAAACCGTGTTCGTACTGGTGTCACTGCTCGTCTGCCTGATTCCCACAACCATCGGAGGTTTGCTTTCCGCGATCGGCATTGCTGGCATGGACCGGCTGGTGCAGCACAATGTGCTTGCGATGTCCGGACGCGCAGTCGAGGCTGCCGGTGATGTCAACACGCTGCTGCTGGATAAAACCGGCACGATCACGCTGGGGAATCGCCAGGCCGCGGAGTTCGTCTGCGCAGCGGGAGTTTCCGAGGCGCAGCTGGCGGACGCGGCTCAGCTGTCTTCGCTCCCGGATGAGACGCCGGAAGGCCGCTCCATCGTAGTGCTCGCCAAGGAAAGATACGGTCTGCGAGGGCGCGATCTGGCGGCGCACGAGGCCCACTTCGTGCCATTCACAGCGCAGACGAGAATGTCAGGCGTGAACCTGGATGGCCGCGAGATCCGCAAGGGCGCGTCGGATGCGATCTCAAAATATATGTCCTCGGTCAACGGCAACGGCCTTCCCAAAGAAGTTCAGGCAACCGTCGAGCAGATTGCCCGTTCCGGCGGCACCCCGCTGGTGGTTTCAGAAAACAAGCACGCCCTGGGTGTGATCTACCTCAAGGACATTGTTAAAGGCGGAATCAAGGAACGTTTCAGCCAGCTCCGCTCCATGGGTATTCGTACCGTCATGATTACCGGCGACAACCCTCTCACCGCGGCCGCGATCGCACGCGAAGCGGGGGTCGACGATTTTCTGGCGCAGGCTACGCCGAAAGAGAAAATGGATCTGATCCGCCGCGAGCAGGCCGATGGAAAACTCGTGGCCATGACCGGAGATGGAACCAACGACGCCCCCGCCTTGGCTCAGGCCGATGTCGGGGTAGCTATGAACACAGGAACGCAAGCCGCGAAAGAAGCCGGAAACATGGTGGACCTGGATTCCAATCCCACCAAGCTTATTGAGATCGTCGAAATCGGCAAGCAGCTCCTGATGACCCGCGGGGCGCTGACTACATTTTCCATCGCCAACGATGTGGCCAAGTACTTTGCCATTATTCCAGCGATGTTTGCGGGCACGTTTCCGGTTCTGGCCGCGCTTAACATCATGCATTTGAAGACGCCGCAATCGGCAATCTTGTCTGCCGTAATTTTCAACGCCCTGATCATCGTTGCCTTGATACCGCTGGCGTTGCGCGGAGTGAAGTATCGCGCCATGGGCGCCGCCGCCCTGTTGCGCAACAACCTGTTGATCTACGGAATGGGTGGAATAATTATTCCGTTCATCGGGATCAAACTGATTGACATGGTCATTACCCGCATTGGGATGGCCTGAAGAGTAAGAAGAGGATTACCGTGAAGAAGAATCTTTTGATTTCCGTGCTGATGACAGTTGTCACGACCGTGCTGCTGGGTCTGGTCTATCCCCTGGTGGTTACTGGACTCGCGCAGGTTATTTTCCCCGAGAAGGCGAATGGGCAACTCATAAAGCGGAACGGAACCGTGATCGCCTCGCGCATCATTGCCCAGCCTTTTGTTGGGACAAATTATTTTCATCCGCGCCCATCGGCGGCAGGCTCGAACGGGTATGACGCCAGCAATTCTGCCGGATCAAATCTGGGACCCACCAACCAGAAACTCATTGACCGTGTGAACGGCGACGTCGCCAGCGCGCAGGCAGAGAATCCGGGCAAGCCCGTCCCAGTCGACATGGTCACAACTTCGGCTTCAGGCTTCGATCCCCACATCACACCAGCCTCCGCTGAATTTCAGGTGCCACGAATTGCCAAAGCCCGCGGGATCAGCGAAGAATCGGTGCGGGCGCTGGTTGCTAAAAACACCCAGGGCAGGCAATGGGGATTCTTCGGAGAACCTCGAGTCAACGTTCTGGAGCTGAATCTTGCGCTGGATTCAATGGCGAAGTAGGTTGCATTAGCGCGATTGCCCGCCGTGAGTACGTGCCCGCTACGCGCCGGATCCTCCGCAAACTCGGGATGCCGCCGTCCAAATTCTTCGGTGGCATAACCACGGCCAGATCGCCAGGGCTGTATCCTGCGTTGTGGTTTCCCGGATGAATTCTTCTAACTCGCGAGCAGTCGCATGAGCCGACTCACTTTGTTCGGACTGTTTGCCGTAAGCGCGATGCTGGTGTGCTATGCATTCGAAGATCGGAGCCGCTGGTTCATCCTGGCGTTCAGCGGAGCCTGTCTGCTGGGGTCGGTTTACGGATTCCTGCAGGGAGCGTGGCCGTTCGGGCTGGTTGAAGGGGTCTGGTCGCTGGTGGCGCTGCGACGCTGGTGGCTGGCGGGAAAATCAAGTTGAGGCGTCGAGCGGGAAACAGCAAGGCACGTCTCTACATAATGACACGAAATAATGACACGAAAAAAGGTGCGAATCAGGAAGTTTTTCGATTGAAGCGGCAAAGCGCCTGACTGGCGCGGATCTTGCCGCAGGAGAGCGCCATGGTCTCAAAGGCCCGTTCGAAACGGAACTCGGGCTTGGTGTATGGCTTCTTCGCCATGTGTGGGTTATCGCCGGAGTTTTTCTCTTCGTTAACTCTTCTATCAGTCATAAGAGGCCGACCAGGCGCAGTTCACCCTCATCGCAATATTTTCTTCACCAGATTACCACCAAACCAGAGCCAGCGGCGCTGCCTTTCTTGTTGCCACAAATGATAACGGCCAGATCTCTACCGGGCGGTTTTTTGGAGTGGGCCGAAGAACGCGGCAATGTCCCTGGCTAGAAGAGCAGGCTCTTCGGCCGCCGCAAAGTGGCCTCCGGTAGGCATTTCAGTCCATCGCTGAATGTTGTACCCGCGTTCGATCCAGGCTCGCGGAGGAAAAGGCGCCTCCTTTGGAAAGAATGCGATCGCGCAAGGCACGCGAACGTGTTCTCCCGGCTTGAAGTGCACTGGCTGTTTTTTTGATTCGTAATAAAGACGGCAGGAAGAGTGGATGGTCTCGGTCATCCAGTAAAGAGTTACGTTGCTGAGCAGTTCGTCCCTGGTAAAGCGGCGCTCAACATCGCCATCGCAATCGGCCCAGTCGCGGAATTTCTCCACGATCCAGGCGGCCAGAGCGACAGGAGAATCGTTCAGGCCATAAGCGGCAGTTTGGGGCGTGTTTCGCTGCAGGTGCGCATAGGCGCCGCTGTCGACGTACCAGCGATCCGAATCGTCAAGAAACCGTTTTTCGATGTCATCGAGTTGCGTGCCAGGCGCCAGGTCTGGCCGGTAGGATCCCGGAATGTAGTTGAGATGAACACCGATCATATTCTTAGGATGGCGCAATCCCAGAATCGTGCTAACTGAGGCGCCGAAATCCCCTCCCTGCGCGGCAAAGCGGTCATAGCCCAACCCAATCATCAGGTCGACCCAGAGATCGGCGATGCGGAAGGTGTTCATGCCGCGTTTGGTAGGCCTGTCCGAGTAGCCAAACCCTGGAAGCGAAGGAACGACTACGTCGAATGAGACCGCCGGATCGCCACCGTGGCTCGCCGGGTCAGTAAGCAATGGAATAATCTTGAGCATTTCCAGAAATGAGCCGGGCCAGCCATGCGTAAGAATCAACGGAATCGGCGCGGGCCCCTTTCCACGCTCATGAATGAAGTGAATGCGTTCGCCACCAACCATGCCACGGTAGTGGTGGAAGGCGGAGAGTGCTTTCACCTGTGACTTCCAGTCGAAACGCTCTTTCCAGTATCTGCAGAGATTCCGCATAAAGTCGAGATCGATGCCGTATTCCCACCCTGAGCCGGGAATCTCGTCGGGCCAGCGCGTTCGCGCCAGACGCGTATGCAGATCCTCGACGGCAGCGTCGGAATAAGGAAGAACGTATGGTTCGATGTCAGGTGCTCGATTCATAGTGGTAGTCCGTCACATGTGATTGTAATTGTGATTCCAGAGGGCGTAGGCGTTTCATGTGGGCACGAGCGGGACGCTCGCGCCTGCATTTCATCGCACCTAATTTCGTCCGACGCTTCATGGTTTCCCTTGCGCGCCTCGCCGCCGTGATAAATATGAAGGAGTGAGCAGCAAGAACCCACCACGGCGAGTAGGCTTGGCGCGCGCGCTTTCTAAACTCGGCTACTGTTCCCGCTCGGGCGCATTTGATCTGATTCGAGCCGGGCGAGTACGGCTGAACGGGGCAAACCCGCGCGATCCTGAAGCTCCTGTCAGGTTGGAGAAAGATCGGATCGAAGTCGATGGCAAGCCGCTGGCAGCTGCCGCCAGGATTTATCTCATGCTCAACAAGCCGCGCGGAGTGGTTACCACTGCCTCCGACGAAAAAGGACGGCAAACGGTCTACGCATTTCTGGGCACCAGGTTTGTGAAGGGCGATCAGTCCTGGGTGTCCCCAGTCGGTCGCCTGGACAAAGCCAGCGAGGGCTTGCTGCTTTTGACCAATGATTCCGAATGGGCGGCTCGGTTACTGGCGCCGGCGAGCCACCTGGACAAGATCTACCACGTGCAGATTGACCGGGTCGCCGATGCCGCCTTGCTGGAATCACTCAGCCGCGGGCTTAAGACGGGCGAAGGTTTCCTCCGCGTCAAACGCGCTTGCATCTTACGTAGCGGCAAGCGCAACAGCTGGCTGGAGATCGTGCTGGATGAAGGCAGGAATCGCCACATTCGACGCATGCTGGAAGATATCGGCATTGAGGTGCTGAGACTGATCCGGGTCGCCATCGGTCCGCTACCGCTGGGACAACTCCCGAAGGGCGGCGTTCGTCCGCTGACCGACGGCGAGAAAAGCAGGATTGACCGGGCCTTACCGGCAGGTGAAGGTTCCTGATTTTTCCGCGGTTGCCGTGCCCCGAAAGATTCCCTCATGAATGGAATTGAAAAGATTCTGCAGGATGAACGAATCACTGTTCGCAAGGGGGGGTTGCCGCCAAGTGACGGAAGCTGCGTTGTCTATTGGATGCAGAGCGCGCAGCGAGCTACCGACAACCCTGCCCTCAACATTGCGGTACGAGTGGCAAATGAGCTCGGCAAGCCAGTTGTGGTTTTTCTTGCTCCAGTACCATTTTATCCGCGAGCAAATTTGAGGCATTACCGCTTTCTGGTTGAAGGCATTCCGGACATCGCCGATGAACTTGCGATTCGGAACATTGGTCTGGTGCTGCGAGCCTATCCCGACCACAGCCTGCTGAAGTTTTGCGATGAAATCCGGCCCGCCATTTTGATTGGAGATGAGAATCCGATGCGGGAGCCTGAGCGATGGCGAGTCACTGTAGCGGAGAAAATCCGTGTGCCACTGTGGACAGTGGATGCGAACGTGATTGTGCCCTCAAAGTTGCTGCTGAAGGAGCAATTCGCCGCGCGAACCATCCGCCCGCGCATCCATGCGCTCCTTCCCAGATTCATGGTGCAGCAGAAAAACCTTTCCCCGCACGTGGCCTGGGGATCTCCCAGGGGGTTGCGGTCGATTTCCCCGAAGACGGATTTCATCTCCGGCTGGAAGCTCGATGGCTCAGTCCATCCGGTCTCGATGTGGCGGGGCGGCAGCAAACAAGCGTCGCGCGTGCTCGGCGAATTCGCGCGGCGTCGACTGGCGGACTACCCCGAGGCTCGCAACCATCCTGAAATAGATGGCACAAGCCGGCTCTCGCCTTACCTCCACTTTGGCCATCTCAGCCCGCAGACGGTTGCATCGGCCGTGCAGCGTAGTGACGCGCCTGCCCGAGCGAAAGCAGCTTTTCTTGAACAGGTAATTGTGCGTCGCGAGCTTTCGGTTAATTTTGTGCGCTTCAATTCTCACTATGATTCCATCGAATGTCTCGAACCCTGGGCGCAACGCTCATTGGCTGAGCATGCGCGCGACCCGCGGGAAGTCGCATACAGCGAAAAGCAACTGGAGAATGCCGAGACCCACGATCCTCTATGGAACGCGGCCCAGAAACAGATGGTGTTGACCGGCTGGATGCACAACTATCTGCGCATGTATTGGGCTAAGAAAATTCTGGAATGGAGCCCGTCAGTGTCCGTGGCCTACCAGCGTGCAGTTCAGCTCAACGATCGTTACGAACTGGATGGCCGCGATCCCAACGGCTACGCGGGGATTGCGTGGGCCATCGTGGGAAAGCATGACCGGGCCTGGTCCGACCGGCCGGTTTACGGAAAAATCCGCTTCATGTCTCTGGCCAGCACCGGCAGGAAATTTGATTCCAAAAGCTATATTGCGCAGATTGCGAGTCTGGAGAGCGGATAAGGAGCAGGTTTCAGGCGACCAACCTGTCCACACTTGAAATTTAGTGATTCCCGCGCATGAAGCTGACCTGGGCCAGCGCCTGGGCGGCGGCTTCGAGTTTCTGCAGATCATCGAGGGTGAAATCCGCGCCGGCCGAATTCAGATCGAAACCCTTGTGGCAAATCTGGACCACACCCATAACGGCGCTCTTCTTGTCGAGCACAGGAGCCGACATTAGTTTCTGGATGGTTGCGGGGCGAAGCTCTTCGCCGCTGGCTCCGGTCGACTTGACCGTCTCAAAAATGCTGGCGTGCTTGACCCTGGTGAAGTTGTTGAACAACTCAACCTTTTTGGTGACGGCGGTGTGGGCCGCGACTGCGTTGGAGCTGGAAATCGGGATCGTTCCGGCCGTGGCGAGTTCAATGGGAAAGAGAAACCGGAGCAGTCCATTCTCCAGGCGGAGCAGGGCGACTTCGTCGATTTGCACCCCAAAGATTTTGGACAGTGCGGCACGGCATTGTTCGGGACTGCCTACATTCACGAGCTGGCTTTCCCATGCCTTGTGGTCGACCGCGGGCGCTGCCGCTGCCGATGACTGACCCTGTCCCGAAATTTTATTATCTTGCCCCATGGCTCGCGATCACGACCTCGGCGCAGAAATAGGTGTGCGCTCACTCCATGCTGACGCCATAGCGACATCCCATCAAGTTACCGAGGTACCGCCAAGTGGTAAGCGCGCCTGGTTCGCTCACGCTTTCCTATTCCAGAGTCTCCTGCCCGCGGATCTCCTGCCCTCTCGTCAACGGGTACTGCTTTTCGCGCCAACTGCGAATGCCTCCATCCATCGAGAGTACATTGGTGTAGCCCATCTTCTGGAGATTGTCGGCGGCCAGGGCCGAGCGGTATCCGCCGCCGCAGTAAAGCACGAGCGGCGTATCCAGGCCCGGTACACGCTCCTCGATGTCACGCTCAATGATGCCCTTGCCCAGGTGAATTGCCCCGGGAAGGTGATCGTTGGCATATTCGCTCTCTTCCCGCACGTCAACCAGAACGAACTTCTCCCGGCGGTCGAGGCGTGCCTTGACATCATCAATGGTGGTTTCCCGGATGCGCTGCTTGGCATCGTCGACGACCTTCAGAAAACGGGCGGAGTGCTGGTGTGCTGCGCCTTGCTGTGCCATGGGATTAACCGATCAGATGGAACCGCTATTTTATCGAATGTCGCGCGGCTGAGGCGAACCGATTCACTATTCCGAGCCGGCTGCAGCGGTGCGCACAAAGGTGGACGGACCGTTCGAACCCGATCCAAGCAGCTTTTGCAGATCACACTCCAGCTTCTGCCGGTCGGTTTCCTCAAGGTTGGAGAATTCGAAGGGCTGGAGACAACCCTGGGTGGCCCACATAGGAAACAACATCACAGCTTTGCTGCGAATGGTGCTTTCCCCGACGTGGAACATCACTTCCAGCTTGATGCCCTCGTCCAGTGGCTTTTCGAGATGTAGCAGGCCGCCGGTAAAGGAAAGTTGGTGCAGACGTGCGCGAACCTCGCGCCCGTTGTCCAGACGCAGGAGCGCCAGAATGGTGCCAGCGAGTTTCACCCTGGGGGCGCGGCGGGCTTTGTCAGCTCGTTTTGATCGAGGCATTTCCGTCCCCAATATGCCACTGGCTGTACCTGATGGGGAGATTACGAAAGAACGGCGGCTGGTTTCCTGAAATCGGTTTCCCGAGAGTGTTTCGCCCTGTATTCGCCCATGAGCAAGGCCGTGGCTCATGTTGAGCTCTAACGAATGACAGGTTGAAATACAGTTGTATTCAGCCGGAATCAGGTACTTCCCGCAGATTGCCTGCTTTCCGGTAAGCATGCGGCGATTACCGGGGTTACTTTACCCGGGTCAGGCGCAGTCGTAAGCTGCGACCTTATGGCGTTCAATGCCCTGCTGATGTGCAGCCAGGAACCGGTACTTCGTGTTCTAGGCACCGCTCTGGAAGAAGTTGAGATGGAGCCGGAAGTCTGTGTGTCGGCCCCGGAGGCCCTCGATCTAACCGTGGTGCGGCACTACTCGGCCCTGGTGCTTGATTTCGATTTGCCCGGCGCGGCGACCGTGGCGCGCATGGCGCGTCTGGCGCCCTCCAGCCGCAGGCCGGTTATCTTTGGGATGATCGGGGCATCCACGGAAATTTCCGAGACATTTCAGGCAGGCGTCAATTTCATCATCTATAAGCCTCTCGCTTTCGAGCAGATTGTCCGCTGCCTGCGCGCCGGCCGTGGTTTCATGCGCCCGGACCGCAGACAGTCGCAACGCCAACCTTTGGAATCTCTCGTCTATCTGCAGTTCGGCGTTGCTGCACTGCCGGCCATGGTGCTGGATTTGAATCAAGACGGCCTGGCCCTTCAGGCGCCCGAGCCCTTGCCGCCGGTTCAGCAAGTGCCTCTGCGTTTTGTGCTGCCCGGCACCACCAATATGGTGGAAGGCATGGGCGAGGTTATCTGGGCCGACGATGGCGGACGCGCCGGCATGCTTTTCTCCCAACTTACTCCGGTTTCACGAAAGTATCTGAAACAGTGGTTTGTGAAACAGGAAGCAAAGGCCAGGAAGAAGCCCGCAGTGCGTGCTTCGGTGCGCTCTTCTCGGAGCCAGAAGTCCCGCCGCGCCGCAGCCGGCTCCCGCTGAATTCTCCTTCGCCGATGAAGTGTGGTCCTGGCTGGCACTTCGCCCGCGCATGTTAGACTCAAGCTTCCTTTCTCCTCTGCAATCACTTGAGAAGGCATGCCCGGACTGAATTTCCTTTCTGCTGTCTCCATGGCTGAGCGAATCAGCCGCAAACAACTTTCCTCGATCGAACTACTCCAATCCCACCTCTCGCGGATAAAGGAATTGAATACGAAGCTGAATGCCTTCGTACAAGTGGACGCCGATGGTGCCGGGCGGCAGGCTCAACACGCTGATGAGGCCGTCAGGAACGGCGAAGAGCTGGGTCCCCTGCACGGTGTTCCGCATCAGTATCAAGGGCTCGATCGAGGTTGCCGGCTTGCGTTGTGAATCAGGATCGAAGCTACGCCAGGGTCTTATTGCGACGCGCGACGCTCCACTGGTGAGCCGTCTGCGCCGGGCAGGCGCAATCATTCTGGGCGTGACCAATTCGCCGGAGCTGCTGATGGCGTGGGAAACCGATAATGTTCTCTATGGTCGGACCAATAGCCCCTGGGATCTGGAGCACACACCCGGAGGTTCGAGTGGTGGAGAAGCGGCAGCGATTGCCGCCGGCATGTCGGCGGGCGGCGTAGGAAGCGACGGCGGCGGATCGATTCGCGTCCCCGCACACTTCAGCGGAATATGCGGACTGAAACCGACTCCCGGCCGCATACCGGCTACCGGACATTTTCCTGTCTCCGCCGGGCCTTTCGCCCTGATCGGCGTGGTTGGGCCGATGGCCAGAACGGTTTCCGACTTAAAGGTGCTGTTCGAAGTTATGCAGGGTCCGGACGACGGCGACCCTTCGGCTGCGCCGGTTCCGGTACGTTGGCCCAGGGAAGATGATTTGAAGCGTATCCGCATCGGGTACTTCGAAGATGACGGGCGCACTCCCGTCACAGCCGAGACGCGCGCCGCGATTCAGACGGCTGCCCAGGGCCTGCGCCGTGCCGGATTCCAGGTGGAGCTCTTCCGTCCGGACGGACTCGAACTTGCCCGCCAACTTTGGTGGAAGATATTCGGCGTTGCCGGCGGAATGTTGCTGGGCCCAATGTTAAAGGGCCATGACGGCGAGATCAGTCCTCTGCTGAAGCAGTTTTCCAGCTGGGTCGCCGCTGAACCCGCGCATAGCGGCAAATCGTTGCTCGATACCTGGGTGCAGCGCGACCTGTTGCGCATGAAAATATTTGCTCAGATGCGGCAGTATCCGGTCCTGCTTTGTCCCGCGGCTGCCGTTCCCGCATTCCGGCATGGCGAGCGCAGTTGGCAGGTGGAGGGCAAAACTGTGAACTACCTTGACGCCTGGAGCTATACCGAATGGTTCAATCTGCTGGGGACTCCGGCGGCCGTTGTGCCAGTAGGAAAGTCGCCGGAAGGCCTGCCCATCGGGGTGCAGATATCGGCACGTCCCTGGGAAGAGGAAATTGTGCTTTCGGTAGCGGCTGCTTTGGAAGAGCAATGTGGCGGATGGCGGCCACCGCCAATCTAGTAAGATTGGCTGTTAGGAGCTGAACGACCTTAGATTTGTGTGGGGCGGAGACTAATGTCCGCCGCCGTTGAAGTTGATTTGTGCAGGCGGGATATCTGAATCAGCGTGTAGCGAGGTAAAACAAAGTCAAAAGCGGCGGACAGGGCCTGCCCTGAGAGTTGTGACTTGAATTTACGCAGTTTGTCGTCGTAACATTGTTTGCAACCTCGATATTTGACGCATCAAGTCAAAACTCGAGCGAAGTCAAAGGAGTGTCCGCCCCACACAGTCAATTTTTATGCTTCGACGAATTTCTATCACGCTCGTCACTCTCCTAACCTTAGGCATTTTTGCTGCAACTACGCAGAAGGCGGCACCCTCCGCTGCGAATCCCACCGAAGCGGCGCGCCTCAATAATCTGGGCGTTGCCTACATGAACCAGCAGTTATTCGAAAAGGGGCTTAAATTTTTTCAGGACGCTGCCGCGGCCGACCCGGACCTGCAAGTCGCATCGTTGAATCAGGGTGTGGCCCTGCTCAATCTCACGCGCATCGATCCCGCCAGGGCTCTTCTCGAAGCCGCCGCGAAAAAAAGCCCTAACGATCCTCATGCCTGGTTCAGCCTCGGACTGCTCTACAAGAATTCCGACAATCCCCAGGGCTCGGTGGACGCCTTTCGGCACGTTACCGAGATCGATCCTAATGACCCCGATAGCTGGTATTTTCTGGGCGCGGCACTGGCACAACTCAAGCAATACCCGCAGGCAATTGATGCCTTCCAGCACGCGCTCAAGTTGAACCCGCTGCACGCGTCAGGCGAATTTGGAATCGCGCGCGCCTACCAGCAGTCTGGTGATGCGGCGCAGGCCCGCGAACATCTGGTTCGCTTCCAGCACATCACGCAAAACAAACTAGGTTCTCCCATCGGTCTGGCTTATGGAGACCAGGGAAAATATTCACTGGTTGAAGAATCGCCTTCGGCAATGGCGAAAGCCCTGGCGCAGATTCCTGTGAAGTTCGTGCCGGTGGCCGATGCCGGGCTGATGTCGAAGTCCGTCGCGGGAACCGCGAGCGACCTCGCGTCGTTTCTCGGGCCGGGTGCGTGTTTCCTCGACTACGACGGAGATGGCAAGACCGATATTTTCCTGCCCGACAACGGTCCGCAGGGCGGGATCGCTTTGTATCGCAATACGGGCGACGGCAAGTTTGAAGATGCCACCAGGCAAGCCGGACTCGATCCCTCTCTCCACGCGATCGGCTGCACCGTCGGCGATTACGACAACGACGGCTTAACCGATCTGGCGGTGAGTCTGAACGGCCGTGTGCTTCTGTTGCACAACGAAAAGGATGGATTGTTCAAGAATGTCACGGATTCTTCGGGCATCAAAAGCCCAGGTTCCAACTTTGGTCTGGCGTTCATCGACTACGATCACGACGGCGATCTCGACCTCTATGTGACGCACTATAACGACGCCAGCCAGTACGATCCTCGCTTAAGGAACGCGTTCACCGCGGGTGTTCAACCGGAGGGAAGCGCCACCATGTGGCGCAATAATGGCAACGGAACCTTCACTGACGTTACCGACTCGACCGGATTGGCGGGGACCTCGCTGGGAGTGAGCGCGGTTGGTACCGACTACAACAATGATCGTGCTATAGATGTTGTTCTGACCGGCTGGGGAAAAACGCCCGCCGTCTTTGAGAATCCGCGTGAAGGTAAATTCCTGCTTCGCGATGTGTGGCCCTCTGCCTTAGCTGCGCCCACCGCGGCAATCGCCGTTCTCGACTTTGACCACGATGGCTGGATGGATCTAGCCTTCACCCAGTGGGGCGGCGCCGCAGTCACCCTGTGGCGTAATCAAAAGGGAAAGACCTTTGAGCCCGTAACCCTTCCAGCGACGAACTGGGCTCGCGGCTGGGGAATTGCGGCCTTCGATTACGACAACGACGGATGGATTGATCTCGTGGCCGTGGGTGAAACTAAAGACGGCAAGGGCGAAGTCCGCCTGTTCCGCAATTTGGGACCCGACGGTTTCAAAGATGTCACCAGCGATGTTGGCCTGGACAAGATCCAGCTCAAAGATCCGCGCGCGGTCGTCACCGGCGACTACGACGGCGACGGCGCCACCGATTTACTCATCACCCAGAATCACGGTGCGGCGGTGCTTCTGCGCAACGACGGCGGAAACAAGAACAACTGGCTGCGGCTGTCGTTCAAAGGTTTGGCTGACAACAAGAGCGCGATCGGCACGAAGGTTGAGGTTTTTGCCGGAGCGAATCGCCAGAAATTTGAAATTGCCGGATCGTCCGGATACCTGGGACAGAACTCGACTGACTTTGTTGTCGGACTGGGCCAAGCCAAGGAGGCGGACGTTGTCCGTATGCTCTGGCCTTCAGGCGTAATCCAGGACGAAATTCAGATTGCCGGATTGAAAGATCATAGTTTCCTCGAAATGGACCGCCGCGGCAGTTCCTGTCCTACGCTTGTTTGCCTGGGACGGCACGCACTATGAACTGATTGGAGACATGCTGGGCGCGGGCGTGGTCGGCCACTGGATCGGGCCCGATCAGCGTGACATTCCGCGGCCCACGGAATACATCAAGATTCCGCGCAACGTCGATTCGCGAGAAAGACGGCAAGCTGAGCTTCCGCTTCATGGAACCGCTTGAAGAAGCCGTTTACCTCGACCAGGTAAAGCTGCTGGCCGTGGATCATCCCGCTGCCGTTGAAGTATTTCCCAACGAGTATTTCGCCAGCAACCCGCCTTATCCGCCGTTTAAAGTTGTGTACAGCCGCGACGCCCAGCCGCCTGCGGGAGCATGGGACGAGCATGGCCACGATGTCTTGCCAGAGTTTGCTGGCGCATCGTTATTTCGGCGACTTCGAGCTAGAGCACTTCCAGGGGTTTGCCAAAACTCATAGCCTGGAGCTTGATCTGGGCAAAGCGTATCGCGGCGGCTCGCTCTGGTTGCTCATGCACGGCGAGATTGAATATTTCTCCGCTACCAGCATGTTTGCCGCTTACCAGGCTGGCATCGAAGCGGTCGCGCCTTACGTCGAAGCGCAGGATGCAAACGGGAAATGGATTCGGGTCATGGATGACATGGGCTTCCCCGCAGGCGGCCCTCGCACTATGACTGCCGATCTCAGCGGACAAGCTGCCGCAGGGAACGCGGCGCATCCGCATTACAACCAACCTGCAGATTTACTGGGACAACATTCTGGTGAACCGCACGGCGCAGGATCAGGACTCCCGCCTTACGCCGGTTCCACTGGCGCGTGCCGACCTGCGCTACCACGGATTCCCTCTGAAGGTCGAGAATCAACCGCCAGGCAACGTGTTGTATGTGTACGAAAAAACCAGCCCTACCGGGCCATACGCACGCCCCGCAGGCACCTACACCCGCTACGGCGATGTGCGTCCGTTGCTGACCGGGTACGATGACCGCCTCGCGGTCTTTGGGTCAGGAGATGAAGTGGTTCTCGACTTCGATCCCGCCAAACTTCCAACACTGCCCCACGGCTGGGTGCGAGATTACTTCTTCGTGGCCAACGGCTACGAAAAAGATATGGATTTCTATGCCGCCGAGGCGAACACGGTTCATCCTCTGCCATTTCGGAGTATGGGAACGTACCCGTATCCCAAGGAGCAGAACCTTTCCGCTGGATGATTCGCACGTCAGCTATTTCCTGAACTACAACACGCGCCATCTGTCCGGAAACGAACCAAAGGGATACCGGTTCGACTACCCGCGCTGACGCCTGTCAACGTGATTGAACGATTTGTCATCCTCAGCTACGCAGTCGAAGGACCCCTACAAGCTGATCGAAAGTAGGGAATTGTAGGGTTCGCCAAAATCACGTCCGGGACACTTTAAGGTACTCCGGTTCATCTCCCTGCAGTCATCCTGAGGGACTTCAGTCCCGAAGAGCCTGCCCTGAGCGCAGTCGCAGGAATTTTGCAACTCAACCGAGGCGTCATGCTGAGCCTGCGAAGCATCTCGCGCGGAGCGGATATGCGATCTGGAGCCTGTAGCGATGCGCGCCGGATCCCTTATGCGAAGGTCACTCTCGCGAACAGGGGCCCTTCGACTCCGCCAGATCATTCGCAAGCGAATGAACCGTCTGTGCTCAGGATGACAAGAAGTTCAAGAATCGTGATGCTTGTACCGGTAAAGAATCGTTTTAATCGTTGACATTCCCTGCCTCCGCATAATCCAATACGCGGGAATGGCCACCACTTCGGGTACTGCTTCGTCTTCCGCTCCACGGCTTCGACGCACGCTCACGCTCTGGGACCTGATTCTTTACGGCATCATCGTCATCCAGCCAACCGCGCCCATGCCGGCGTACGGCGTATTCAGCAATGCCGGCCAGGGTCACGTTGTCACCTCCATTCTGATCGCCATGATTGCGATGGTGTTCACCGCCATGAGCTACGGGCGGATGGCGCGCGTCTATCCCAGTGCCGGTTCGGCTTACACCTACGTTGGCCGGGAGCTGCATCCTTCGCTCGGCTACGTCACCGGATGGAGCATGACGATGGATTACATTCTGAATCCATTGATCTGCACTATCTGGTGTTCCAAGGCGATGGCCGATTTGTTGACGGGAACCCGCTATCAGATTCCATACCCGGGCCTGCTGTGGCCGATCATATTTGCGGTGTTGTTTACCGCGCTGAATCTGCGCGGGATCAAGACCTCGGCTCGGATCAATCAAACGCTGTGCGCCATCATGGGAGCGGTCATTCTCGCTTTCTTCTGGTACACAATCCGCTACATCTTTCACCTGCCGCAATATCCCGAGGCGTACTTTCTGCGTCCGTTTTACAACCCGCAGACTTTCAGCATCAATGGCGTATTTCACGGTACCTCGGTCGCGGTGCTCACCTACATCGGGTTCGATGGCATTTCAACCTTGTCGGAAGAAGTGGACAATCCCAAGCGAAACATCTTTCTGGCTACGGTACTGGTCTGCGTAATTACCGGGTTTCTGGCGGCAGCGGAGGTTTACGGTGCGCAATTGCTGAGCTCACAGTATTTCTTCTCCGCTGACGAAGTGGAGAACGCCTTCAGCCACGTGGCTGCGATCGCAGGCGGGCATTTGCTCACCAAGGCCATCAGCATTACGCTCCTGATCGCCACCGTCGGCTCCGGAATGGGAGCGCAACTGGGGGCGGCGCGTTTGCTTTATGGCATGGGACGCAGCGACGCTATTCCCAGGAAGTTCTTCGGCGCCATCCATCCCAGGACTCACATTCCCGCTAACAACGTCATTTTCGTCGGTGCGATTGCGTTGCTTGGGGCGTTCCTCATCAGTTACGACAACGGCGCGCAGTTACTCAACTTCGGGGCGCTGATTGCTTTCATGGGAGTCAACCTGGCGGCCCTCACCCACTACTACGTACGCGGTGCAGACCGCAGCCTGGGGCAGCTGATTCCGCCGGTGTTGGGCTTCCTGATCTGTCTGTTTATCTGGATCCATTTGTCGAACCTGGCTTTGATTACGGGATCCATCTGGATGATTGCCGGGATCGCATACGGGGCCTGGAAGACGAAAGGCTTCCAGGGAAACCTGGTGAACTTCGACGTGCCTCCGGAAGAAGACTGACAGGCATGCACAACGCGCCCGAGTCATGAAGCCGAGGTTTTTTCCATCTCCGTCCGATTGGCATGCCTGGCTTGAGGAGCATCATGAGGAGCATGACGAGCTTTGGGTCGGATTCCACAAGAAGGACTCTGGCAAACCCAGCATCACATGGCCGGAAGCCGTAGACGGAGCCTTGTGCTTTGGCTGGATTGACGGCGTCCGAAAATCCCTCAACGAAACCAGCTATGTGATTCGCTTCACGCCGCGGCGTCCACGCAGCGTATGGAGCGCGGTAAACATCAAACGCGTCGCCGAATTGACTCGGATGGGGCGAATGCGGCCGCCAGGCGTGCAAGCTTTCGAAAAGCGTACCGGCAACCGGTCTGAGATATATGCCTACGAACAACGAAAAGGCGCAAAGCTCGGTGGCGTGTACGAAACGACGTTCCGCGCGAACAAGAGTGCGTGGGAATTCTTCCGCGCCCAACCACTCTGGTATCAGCGCACCGCAAGCTGGTGGGTAATCAGCGCGAAGAAAGAAGAGACGCGACTGAAACGCCTCGCGCAGCTCATCAAGGATTCAGAACAGGGAAAAACCATACGCGAGCTGCGCAGGGCGCCAGGCCGGAAGAAATAGCGCGGCCAGGGGCGGAGAGACTTCCGATTGAATATCCAAATTGCAGACTTCAGATTGAAGATTTCAGATTGCGAACGGTCATAGTTGTTTGTGGCGCTCGCTACCCGGAGAGGTATCTTCAATCCGAAATCTGGAATCTCCAATCTGAAATTTCAGGTCTATTCCACGTTCCACCCGCTGACCTCAACCGCCGCCTGCGCCGTTCCCAATTCCCTGGCGCGATAAGTCGCGGTGACTTCCCGCCGTTCGCCGGGTAGCAGGGAGAAATAGTTATCCTGCCAGAGCACTGGCAGAACTTCGTCTCCGCCTTTGCCTTTGTCTACTTTGAGGCGAACAAAAAATGCCAGGCTCTTGCTGGGATTCTCGAGCACAACGTGAGTGATCGCGTCGTCACTACTACCCTTTCGCTCGGTGTGTTGCGCCACGTTCAGCTTGACCTTGGGCAATTGAGAAAGAGCTGTGTAGTCGGCGTAGGAAGATGTCGGAGTCGTGTACCAGTTGGACTTTTCCCAATCGAGCGTCTCCGGCTTGCTGGAAAGCCAGTAGAAATTCGATCCCACCAGTTTTCCGCTGGCGTCTTCCAGTCGCAGGACGACGAAATAAGTCGAGCTCAGGCCGTCGATGTCGGGAAGCGACAGTACTTTGTTGGTGCTGTCTGCGGCGGCATTGATCGTATCCACCTGCGAAAACTTCTCGCTCATGTCGAGATTTAAAACTTTGGTTGTGAGCTTGAGGCCGTTGGCATCCCCATACTGGCTGCTGACAATCCAGATCGAATGGTCGTCGTATCCGTAGACCGGATGCAACGCCTCCATCGACTTCTTGGCGCCGAAGTACCCGCCGCCCGGGCGCAGATAGAAGTCGTACAGGTGCCAGATGATCGAAGGCCATGCGTTATTCAGCATCCACTGGATCACGCCCGTCGAAACATATTTGTTCCGGCTATAGGCCTCGTACATGGCGCGCACGCCTTCGTAGGTTTGAAGCTGCGCCTTCAGGGCATAGTCTTCGGCGCTGGTTGCCGGACCGAAGCGGGCGTTGAGAGCGTCTGTAAAGACGTGGATATCTTTGAACGCGCCGCCGCCAGCGTGATAGTTCCAGGTGTCGTCAATGGGCCAGAGATGGTCCTTGCCCACCATGGAGCGAAGACTTTCGACAGGCGGAACCGCAGGCCCCATGCTGGTTTCCGTGTTAAAGCCGTAGGCTCCGCCGCAACCGCCTGCGTTGCACTGGCGCGCGGAATCGGTTTTGTCGGTCTGCCAATAGGAAGGGGCGACGTACTCGTAGGGCCCCGTCATCTTTACGCCGCTCTCGCCGGAATAGCCCGCAAGTTTCGCCGTCGCCGAGGAGACAATCGGATTCGGCCACAGCAGTTCTTTCTCTACTTTGAGGTAGGTTTGCTCCACGTCGGGCGGAGGCGGATTATCGCTGCCATTCAGCCACGCCACCAGGCTGGCATGCCCGCGCAATCGGTACATCTGATCGCGCAGCGACTGTTCCGCGATGGTGAAGTCCTGCGGCTTCCAGTTTGGCCAATGCTCCCAATGATCGCAGCAGCACCAGCCCGCGATCAGCAGGAGTCCTCTTTCATCTGCCAGATCGAAAAACTCTTTTGATTCGAGCTTGCCTTCCAGCCTGACTGTATTCAGGCCCATGTCCTGCACGTAGCGAAACTCATCCCGCAGGCGCTGCGAATTCTCGCGCAGCATCATGTCGGGAGACCAGCCTCCGCCGCGGATCAGGATGTTCTTGCCATTGATGGAAAACAGTCGCCGGTTCGCCGCCAGCACCTCGGACTTGACCTGGCGAATGCCAAACCTGGTCTCCGCCTGGTCGGAAAGCTTGCCGTCTGTGACGAATTCCAGGGTTACGTTGTAAAGGTCAGGCTTGCCCATCTGCGCCGGCCACCACAGGCGTGGGTGATCGATATTAAGCTGGGAAAATTGTTCCGGCGTGAAAGTTACATCCTTCGATTCGCCCGCGCCGACTTCCACATCCTGGGAAAATTCGATTTTCTCGATCCGGCCCTTCAACATTCCCTTCACCGGATGGTTGGCGGCATTTTTCAGCAGCGCGGCAACTGTGAGATGAGCTTTGTCGTTGGCCGGCGAATCCACGACCGACGTTACAGCGGGATAGCGAAGCGCGACGGGTCCACTGGTCGAAATATCGACCTCGCGGAACAACCCCATGTTTTTGTCCGGGGGCGCGGGATTCCAGTCAACGAATGTGATCGCCAGGTCTTTGTCCGTGGGCGAGAAAACCTGTACCGCGAGCACGTTCGGTTTTCCCGGAAGAGCAGCTTCCGTAATATTGAATTCGTAGGTTCGCCATGCGCCGGCGACGTCGTCGGAATTGGCGATCTGCCTGCCGTTCAGCCAGATGTTGGCGCGGTAGTTGATCCCGCGGAAATTGAGCCAGATGCTTTTGCCTTTGAAGGTGGCGGGCAGCACAAATTCCTTGCGATACCACCACGGAATAATGAAAGGGCTGTCTTGCTGCATCGGGACGTTGGAAAAATTGGTCCCGATGGCATACGTGACTCCGGAGAAGGATCGCAAATTCGTCCCAAAAAATGGATCGGGATAGACCTTGTGCTCCACCAAAGCGCCCACGACGGTGGTGGGCACCGTTACCGTGTACCACCCCTTGGGCTGGAAGCCCGGGCTGGACAGGGCTTCACCCTTTTCATCGACTTTGCCGGAAGACTGAAGAGCCCAGCCGTCGCGGAGGTTGAGCGAGCCCTCGGTGTGGCGCGCGGGTTTCGCGTCCTGCGAAAGAATCATGCCGGAAAAAGACAACAGGAACAGGCACAGCAGACGGCTCTTGCTCACCTTCATTAGAAGATCCTCTGGTGTAGGAATCGTTAAGCTTTAAGGGCCTCAAGTTAATACCATGTCTTATTAATACGTTTCAATGGCTGATTTTCGAAATATGGGCGTGGGCGTCCCACCCGTGCGTCACCATCCACTGCATGCTCAGTTCGGCCGGACTTTATTTCGCCCCCTGCACGGGCGGGACGCCCGCGCCCGCATTTTTCGCGTCATGCGTAGTCTATAATTAAGAATTCTGCGCTGACTTCTGGAGTGACAAGAAAATGATTCGATTCCTGCAAACCCCCGGCCCGATCAAGAAGATAGTTCTTGGCGGCCTCTTGACCCTTATTTGTGGTGCCATGGCGATTACCCTGATTCCGGGCGGCCTGGGCTCGGACGTCATAGGCGTCGGGAGCCCCGGGCAAGGCGTTCTCGCTAACGTGTCGGGCGAGCAGGTTACTACCGCAGAAGTGCAGCGCGAGGCTCGCCAGATGCTGCGCCAGCAGTTCCCCCAGGGCGGCGAGCAGATGGCCATGCTGCTTCCCTTGTTCACCGAGCGCGCGGCCCAGAACCTGATCAGCCGGGAGGCCATCATCGCTGAAGCCCAGCGCGTGGGATTGCGCGTAAACGATGACGAAGTCCGCGACGAACTCCAGCATGGTCGCTATTCGGCCACGTTCTTTCCCGGCGGAAACTTTATAGGACAGCAGCAGTACGAGTCGATTCTGCAGGGCGCTGACCTGAATGTGGCAATGTTCGAACAGAGCATCAAGAATGACATCCTGCTGGACAAATTCCGCAACCTGATTACCGGCAGCGCCCTGGTTTCCGATGCCGAGGTCCAACAGGAATTTGAGAAACAGAACGTCAAGATCAAGTTCGACTATGCGGTGCTTCGGAAAGACGATCTGCTGAAACAGATTCAACCCAGCGACGCCGAGTTGAAGGCCTTCTACGAGCGCAACAAGGCGACCTACAATAATTCGATTCCGGAAAAGCGCAAGGTTCGCTACGTGGTTCTGGACGCCGCCAGGATTGAGGCCGGAACCACCGTTGCCCGCGAGGAACTACAGGTCTTATTACGACCAGCACAGGGACGACTATCGGGTTCCGGAACAGGTCAGCGTAAGCCACATCCTGATTAAGACTCCACTCCCCGGTACGGACGGAAAAGCCGACCCCAAAGGCATAGAGGAAGCGCGCAAGAAGGCTGAAGACGTATTGAAACAGGTGAAGGCCGGCGGAAACTTCACTGAGTTGGCCAAAAAATATTCCGAAGATCCCGGCAGCGGCAAGAACGGCGGTTCCCTCGGATTCATCGGCAGAGGCCGCACCGTCCCTGAGTTTGAAAAGGCGGCGTTCTCCCTCGCCAAAGGGGCCACCAGCGATCTGGTACAGAGCAGTTACGGTTTTCATATCATCCGCGTGGACGACAAGCAGGCTGCCCACGTGAAGACTCTCGACGAAGTCAAAGATCAGATTGAGCAGAGCATCAAGCAGCAGAAAGCTGGCCAGGCGGTGACCAATCAGGTCAACGCGTTGCTCTCGCAAGCCCGCAGCGCCGGATTGGACAGGGCCGCCGCCGCTAAAAGCCTTCAGGTTGTGAGCACCGACTTCGTCAGCCGCACCGATAATTTGCCCGGCATCGGCAACTCGCCTCAGTTCATGAGCGCAATATTCGGTCAGGCGGAAAAGGCTCCGCCCGACCAGGTGCAGCTGCCGCAAGGCTATGCCGTGTTCGAGATTGAGGCGATCAAGCCCGCCGCGACGCCGACCTTCGACGAGATTCGCAGCCGCGTGGAAAGCGAATTCAAAAACGAGCGGGCTGCCGCTCTGCTCTTGCAGAAGACGTCAGGAACTTTCAGATCGTGCCAAGGCCGGGCACGATCTCGAAGAAGGCTGCCAAAGAGGCTGGCGCAACAATGAAGACCAGCGACCTGGTGCCTCCCGACGGCCAGGTGCCGGATATCGGTTCCATGGCTGGGCCGGCTGCCGTAGCCTTCACCATGAAGCCGGGGGACATCAGTGGACCGATCAGCAACGGCACCACTGGCGTTGTGCTCTCGATCCTCGACAGGCAGGAACCCTCTCAGCAGGAGTACGAGGCCAAGAAAGACCAGATCCGCGATGCGGTTCTCATGACCAAGCAGCAGGAAATGTTCGGCTTCTTCCTGACGAATCTGCGCGCCCAGTTGGAGAAGTCCGGCAAGATCAAGATCAATCAGGACGAGATGAAAAATCTCACCCGCGCCCAAGGACAGGAACAGGGAGAGTAAAGCCACGGGCAGCCCCCTCTTCCAGTTTGCTGGTAGCATCGGAAATAGTTCAGAGCGATGTCATTCCCCCGCGCTACCGGCATTCTGCTTCACCCGGCCTCTCTTCCATCTCGCGGTGGTATTGGGGATTTCGGTCCGGCCGCATATGAGTTTGTCGATTTTCTTGCCGCCGGCCGCCAGGGATTGTGGCAGGTGCTGCCGCTCGGTCCTCCAGCCAACGGAAATTCTCCCTACTCATCTACGTCGGCCTTCGCCGGAAACCCGCTGCTGATCAGCCTGGAGCGTCTGGCGGAACGTGGCTGGATCGAACCGTCGAGGCTGGCAGACCTTCCCCAAAAGGCCGCCGCGATCGAATACGAAGATGTTTACCAGCGCAAACTTCCGCTGATCGTTGAAGCCGCGCGCATCTTTCTGCGGAGAGCTCAGCCCTCCGCTATTCATCGTTTTGACGCGTTCTGCGCGGCCAACTCATGGTGGCTGGAAGATTTCGTCCTGTTTGACGTCCTGCGCGAGCGCCATGACAGGCGATGCTGGAAGGAGTGGCCGCGCGAGCTGGCCAGCCGCCAGCCTGCCGCACTGGACGCCGTCCGCAAAGAGCTGGCTTCAGAGATCAACTTGCGCCGGGTAATCCAGTTTTTCTTCTTCGAGCAGTGGCATGCGCTGCGCCTTTACTGCGCTCAGCGGTCCATTCGCGTGGTGGGCGACATCGCGATTTTCGTGGACCATGACAGCGCCGACGTTTGGTCGCACCGTGATCTCTTTCGCTTGAGAAAAGACAATTTTGAGCCGGAAGCTGTTTCCGGCGTACCTCCCGACGCATTCAGCGCCACCGGCCAGCGCTGGGGCAGCCCTCTGTACGATTGGAATGTAATCAAGGCGCGAGGCTACGACTGGTGGATTGACCGCCTGCGCTGGGCCACCCAAACCTGCGACTACATTCGTCTCGACCACTTTCGCGGATTCGAACAGTTCTGGGAAATTCCGGCGAACGAACCGACCGCTGTGCACGGCCGCTGGGTGGATGGCCCGAAAGATGAATTGTTTAACAAGCTCCGCGAGGCGCTTGGCGGCCTTCCATTCTTCGCGGAAGACCTGGGTTACATAACTCCGGAGGTGCACGCCCTGCGCGAACGTCACCAGATTCCGGGGATCGCAGTGCTGCAATTCGGCTTCAGCGACCGCGGCGCTCACGTCTACCTCCCACACCGCCTCACGCCGGACCGAGTCATCTATACCGGCACCCACGACAATGACACCACTCTGGGGTGGTGGAAGTCTGGGGTATCGGAAGCAGAGCGTCGCGCCATTCGCGCCTACGTAGGCGAGAGCGACGACGGCATCCACTGGGCGTTCATCCGGCTGGCGCAGGAGTCGGTTGCCAGCCTCTCGGTTGTGCCGCTCCAGGACGTGCTCGGCCTCGGCAGCGAAGCTCGCCTGAACACGCCCAGCGTCTCCGAAGGAAACTTCCGCTGGCGCTATCAAGCGGGATCGCTGACCAGCACACTGGCGGAAAAGTTGGCCACGCTGGCCGCCGTGACGGATCGCCTGCCCTCGCACGTTCTCCCGCCGCCCAGCGAAGACTTCGCCGCGTAAGCTGGCCTTCCGTCCTCCAATCCTGCACAGGCCCCTGTCATCCTGTCGAAGGACCCCTATGAACTTATCTGGCCTGTGGTTGCAGGCGCTGCAGTCGTCGTGAAGCGGGCAGGGATCCTTGCTCGACGTTCGCAGCAGCGTCTACGCTCGGGATGACAGAGGGAAGGTGAAGCTCAGGGATGAGAGAGGGAAAAGCCGCGAACAGAACAAAGCCGGAACCTTGCGGTCCCGGCTGGTGGTTGGTGGTCGCCCGGATAAACTCTAGCTTCGCGTAAGCGTGCGTCGTCGTCTGTTCAGCCCTGGTTCCGACGCGCTCCGGCACGAGCGTGACGCTCGCGCCCACATTGAATTCCTACGCGCTGCGCCGTGGGCGCATCGTGAGATCGCGTACCTGTGCCAGCACGCTTGATAGCTGCATCCCGTTCAACTGCGAGACGAAGGGCAGCAATTCCGCGATAAACTGGTCTTTCATCAACTCTCCGATTTCTTCCTGGCGGTTGCGTTCGCCGCCGGAGAGAAGATCGGGCACGGTGACTTCCAGTGCTCGTGCAAGCCGTTCCAGTGAGGAAAGGGTCGGAGTTGCCTTCTCGTTTTCGATCTTCGACACGTAGGTCCGGGGAACCGACATGCGCGCCGCCAATTGCCGCTGGCTGAGCCCGTTACGCAGGCGCAGTGACCGGATCGACGTCGCCAGGTTCAGGTGTCCCCGGCCGTTGCCATTCGCCGGCATCATCGTCGGCGGCGGTGGAGCCATGACAACTTCCGGCTCTTCCTCGTCTAACGAGGCGTGGCAGCGGCGGCAAAGATCGTTGGAAGTGCGAAATTGGACCAGCAGGCAGTGATCGCAACGAACGACTTCCCTTGAGTCTACAGGTGCAAGGGTAGTGGCCATCTAGGTGTGGGAGGAGCCAGAGCGGGGGCGTCTCCGGAACGAAAAAATACTGCGTACAAAATATCTCGTTCCAACCTGCAGCGTAATTTGCGGTACAACACCTGTGGATGTCAAGAACAATCCGGGGTCAAACACAAAACCGATCACAACAAAAGCAAAGTTAGCTGGAGAAAAGAGGGAGAAAACAGGTAAGAAACCATGAGCAATCGAGAACAGGCGTGGGGGTTACTAACTGAGTTCACCCAATCAGAAAGTTTGCGTAAGCATGGACTGGCTGTGGAGGCCTGCATGCGTGCATACGCCCGCAAATTCGCTTCCGATTCTCCCGAAAAAGAAGACCTCTGGGGCGTGGTCGGTCTGCTTCACGATTTCGATTATGAGAAGTATCCCAGCCTCGACGACCATCCCTACAAGGGGAATGAGATATTGAAAGAGCGCGGCTACTCCGACGAGATTCGCCGCGCCATCATGTCCCACGCCGAATATTCCGGCGTGACCCGGGACACCCCCATGGAGAAGGCGCTGTTTGCCTGTGACGAGTTGGCGGGATTCATCACCGCCTGCGCTCTGGTCAAGCCAGGAAAATCCCTGGCGGAAGTGGAGGCCAAGTCAGTCCGCAAGAAAATGAAGGACAAAGCTTTTGCCCGAAGCGTCAAGCGCGAAGACATAGTGAATGGCGCCGCCGACCTGGGCGTGGACCTCGAAGAACACATCGCCTTCTGCATCGAAGCCCTGAGAGGAATCGCAAAGAATCTGGGTCTGGATGGCAGTGGGACCGCAATGTAGGCGCGTCCGCGCTCCTGCCACCACAGGCGACAGGACGGGGATATCCTTTTCCGGGCAACGGAGAATCGCAAATCAATTGTGGCCTGTTATGTAGCCCGCCAGTAGAAAAACTGCCCTCTCTCATGAGGCTTGCTATCCAAACCCATCCGTGTAACGTCTAGCAACACGGCAGTCCGAATCTCTCGATTCACAGACCATCGAAATCCGAACTGTATTTGCACGCGGGCCGATGCCCGCGTTACATGAATTTCTGAAGGAGGCAATCCAATGCGCTCGATCAAGGCAGTGCGTTTCGTCTTAGCCGTTATTCTCGCGTTCACCGCCACACTGTGGACCGCCTGCGACAACGCCAATACAGGCGGCAGCACTTCCGCCCCCGCCAACAGCGGGAAGGTTCCCGTCACCACCAAATCGGAGGAAGCGCGAAAGGAATTCCTGCAAGGACGTGACCTGTCCGAGAAACTGCTCGCACAAGATTCGCTACAGCATTTTGATAAAGCGCTCGCGCTTGATCCTGAGTTCGCCACCGCTGAACTGGCTCGCGCCAATAATTCTCCCACTGCCAAGGAATTCTTCGACCATCTGAACAAAGCGGTAAGCTTGGCAGATAAAGCGTCCGATGGAGAAAAGTTTGTCATTCTCATGAACCAGGCGGGAGCGAACGGCGAGTCACCAAACAAAAAGACCTTCTCGACAAACTGGTCACGGCCTATCCCAATGACGAACGAGCTCAATTCGCTCTCGGCAACTATTATTTTGGCCAGCAGGAATACGGCCCCGCCGTCGAGCACTACAGGAAAGCCACGGAGCTGGCGCCAGGCTACTCACCCGCCTACAACATTCTTGGCTATGCCTACCGCCAACAGAGCGACTATGCCAACGCCGAACAAGCCTTCAAGAAATACGTCGAACTGATTCCGAACGACCCGAATCCCTACGACTCCTACGGCGAGCTACTGTTGAAGATGGGGAGGTTCGATGACTCGATCGTGCAGTACCGCAAGGCGCTGACCGTCGATCCCCACTTTGCGCCATCGCACTTCGGAATTTCCGCCGACCTCACCTACATGGGCAAGCCGCAGGAAGCCGAGGCAGAGCTGGCAAAGATGGTCGACCAGGCTCGTAACGACGGTGAACTTCGCACCGCATTCTTCGGCCTCGCGGTTGTAGCCGCCGACAGCGGCAAGCTGGACAAGGCGCTGCAGCAGATGGACAGGGAATTCGCCGTCGCGGAAAAAAAGGATGACGGAGCCGCCATGGCTGCGGACCTGCAGGCCAAGGGCAACATCCTGGCTGAGATGCATAAGTATGACCAGGCAACCCAGCAGTTCGACCGTTCCTTGAAGTACATCGAGGAATCAAGTCTGTCGCAGGAGATCAAGGACAACGCCAGGCTGCTGCATCATTTCAATCTGGCAGCGATGGCGATTGGAAAGAAAGACTATGCGGGAGCAAAGACCCATGCCGATGAATACCGTCAGGGCGCCGAGGCCTCCAGGAACCCGGCCCAGGTAAAGCTGGCGCACGAACTGGCTGGAAGAATTGCCCTCGCTCAGAAAGACTACGACAAGACAATCGCAGAGCTGCAACAGGCAAACTTGCAGGACCCGCGCAATCTTTATCGTCTGGGCCAGGCCTATGACGGCAAAGGTGACCACGCAGAAGCGCAGGAGTTCTACAGCAACGCAGCAAAATTTAATTCGCTGCCCGCGCTAAACTACGCCTTCATCCGCACCAAGGCCGAGAAGATGGTAAAGAAAGCCTAAAACCCACATAAGGGCGGGTGCCCCAACCCGCCCTGGTTTTGGTAGCGCCGTCGTCCGCCCTCGCAACTACCTCAAAGCCTCCGCGACCTTTCCGCTGGCAATCAATTCCGCAATGCGCGCGAAATCTTTATACATCACACGATCCTTGTCCATGGTCGCGCATACTGTCCGAATCGCCGCGTGGGCGGCCTGTCCGCGTCTTGAAGTCTTCAGCGGCGCCAGAAAATCGAGCGCCTGTGCCGCAGCCATGGCCTCGATCGCCATCGCGTTACGCGTGTTCTCGACGATCTTCTTCAGCTTGATCGCGGCCGTCATTCCCATGGAAACGTAATCTTCCTTGTTGCCTGAGGTCGTAATCGAATCCACCGACGCAGGATGCGCCAGCACTTTGTTCTCGCTGACCAGCGACGCGGCGACTACCTGCGGCATCATGAATCCGGAATTCAGGCCCGCGCCCGCCGCCAGGAATGGCGGCAAGCCTTCGCTCAGCGCGGGATTCACCATGCGCTCCAGCCTGCGTTCCGAAATGCCGGCCAGCGCGCTCAGGGCGATGCCCATGAAATCCAGGACGAACGCCACCGGCTGGCCGTGAAAATTCCCACCCGAGATAACATCAGCGTCAACCGCTGCGGAACTTCGCTCCGCCCGGACGGGCGGGCGCCCGTCCCTACACGGTCTGCACTGCCTTTCATGAATACCAGCGGGTTATCCACCGCCGAGTTGACTTCGATCTCCATCACTTCGCGGCAGTGCGTCAGCGTGTTGCGCACCGCGCCGTGCACCTGCGGCATGCAGCGCAGCGAATATGCATCCTGCACGCGGTCGCAGTCGCGATGCGACTCGCGCAGCTGGCTGCCTTCGAGCATCTTGCGCAGATTCGCAGCGGTCTGTGAGCTGGCCGCTGTGCGGACGCGCCTTGTGAATGCGCTCGTCGAACGCCACATCGGTTCCGCGCAAAGCGTCGAGCACGAGCGCGCCAATCACGTCCGCCGTATCCGCCAGCGTCTCGGCCGCGAGCAGTGCCAGCACTCCCAACCGCCAGCATGGCCTGCGTACCGTTGATCAGCGAGACCGCTTCTTTGGCCTCCAGCACCAGCGGTTTAACCTGCGCGCGCCGCATCGCGTCGGCGGCAGGAATGCGCGCACCTTTGTCGTCAAGACATTCGCCTTCGCCGATCAGCGCCAGCGCCAGATGCCCCAGCGGCGCCAGATCGCCGCTCGCTCCAACGCTGCCTTGCGACGGCACCATCGGCGTGACGCCGCGATTCAGCATCTCGCAAATCGTGTCGATGACTGCGCTGCGTACGCCGGAATGCCCCTTGGAGAGCGAGTTCGCGCGCAGCAACATCATGGCCCGCGTCTCGGCGACGGATAGCGGATCGCCTACACCCACAGCATGCGATCGCACCAGGTTGACCTGAAGCTCGCGAATCTGCTCGCCCGCAATGCGCACGTCGCTCAACTTGCCGACACCGGTGGTGATGGCGTAAGACACGCGGTTTTCCGCCACCAGCGCGTCCACCACGGCGCGCGCCCGGTTCACAGCCGTCGCGCGCCTCCGCCACACAGAAGCACAGGCCGCCGCTCGACCGCGACTTCCCGCACCGCTTCCAGCGTCAGATCGTTGCCGTTAATGTGAAGAGCGTTCAATAGAGCTTCCCGAGTTTCCTAGTTGTCACTCCGAGCGGACGCAGCCCCGAGGAATCTCAGTCTCAGCCTGGCTTCCCGGCCACCGTTCGCAGACCATGGCTCACTATCTCCCAACAGCCTCCCGGAAAGTCTTCAGGAATGCCGGCGGCAGCGTCGACGCCTTCATCTTCGCATCAAGAATCATGTGCGTGGTTTCACCCTCCGCCAAAAGCTCACCATCGCCGGCCCGCACCAGTTCATATCCAAAATGAATGATCGACTCGCGAACATTCTTCAGATGCGTGCGCACGATAATCTCGTCGTCATATCGGGCAGGAGCCTTGTAGCGGCAGCGCGCATCCACCACCGGGATAAAGCATTCGTGCTCACGTTCCATGTCGCGGTAGGCAAATCCCAGTTGGCGCATCAATTCCACGCGTCCGATTTCGAACCAGATGAAGTGATTCGCATGATAGACCACACCCATCTGGTCGGTCTCGGCGTAGCGCACACGCAGCCGGCTCTCGCAGACCACGCCGGTGTGGCTAGCTTCGAGCGCTCACTGACCGCTCCAGCGCGGTTTGCGCTTTTCGAGAAATGACGTGATGCCTTCGCGGAAGTCGGCAGTAGTGCGAATGCGCGCGTTATCCTGCACCGCCTGGTCGATCTGCTGGTCGAGTTGCCTGGCAATGAATCCGTTGATCAGACGCTTGGTCGCCCGCATCGATGACGGACTATTTTCCAGAAGTTGTGCCGCCAGTTCGCGCGCCCGCAGCATCAGCCGCTCCGCTTCCACTACTTCATTCACCAGCCCGTAGCGATGCGCCTCGGCCGCGTCAAACAGCCGTCCCGTCAGCAGCAGATCGCGGGCAATCTTGTGCCCCACCTGCCAGACCAGCATCGAAGAAACGATCGCTGGCACGAATCCGATGCGCACTTCGGTGTAGCCAAACTTGGCTTCAGGCACCGCCAGGGTGAAGTCGCACATGGTGGCAAATCCCGTGCCGCCCGGCGATGGCAGCGCCGTTCACCGCCGCGATGGTCGGCAGGGGAAAATCGTAAATGCGCCGAAAGATATGACCCATGCGCGACGAGTCTTCAACATTCTCGTCATGCGTTTTCCCCAGCAGGTTCTTCAATTCGTCGAGATCCAGGCCCGCACAAAAAGCCTTGCCCGCGCCAGTTAGTATGACCACCTGCGCGGAAGATCGCTCGATTTCATCAAGCGCCGCAAGCAGTTCGTCCACCAGCGCAAAGCTGATGGCATTCCGCTTCTCAGGCCGATTCAGCGTAATGGTGGCGACGCCGGAATCAAACGAAAGCTGGATGTTCGTGTATGCCATCGCATTTGGCCACTACTCCTGAACCCTGTCATCCTGAGCGAAGTACATCGTTTCGCTCGCGAAACGATGCACGTAGTCGAAGGACCCTACCCTGCCCGTACTTCGGCAGTGATGCTTCCACTACTCGCATGCGAGCGGCGTCCAGCAAGCTCTCAATCCGCCGCCGACGACGCCGTGTACCGCGCTCCAATCTCGTCCGTCACCCGCAACAAGCACATCCAGCGGTTTCAGCGCCGGCAACTCCGCGCCCCGTTGCTTCAGCGCCTCCACCACTTTCTCCGTCGCAATATTCCCCACCAGCGCATCCTGCGCGAACGGACATCCGCCCAGTCCACCAAGCGCGGAATCGAATCGGCGGCAACCCGCGTCATATGCGGCCAGAATCTTCTCCACGGCCTGGTCCGGACGGCTGTGCAAATGCAATCCAATCTCGAGATAGTCGTACCTGGAATTTACCGCCTCGAACAATTCCCGAATCTGCGCCGGCCCAGCCAGTCCTACCGTGTCGGCCAGAGAGATGGTGCGAACGCCTTCCGCTTCGAGAAGCTCCACCGCATCTACCACTTCGCCTACGTTCCACGGATCGCCGTACGGATTGCCAAAAGCCATCGAGATATAGACCACCGTGTCGAGTCCGGCCTGCTTCTCCCTTGTTGTTGACTTTCTCCAGTTCGTCGATCGCATCTTCCAGTGTCTGGTGTTGATTGTTTTGCAGGAAAGTCGGCGAAACCGAATACGGAAACCCAAGCGTTCGCACCGCCCCGGTTGCGATCGCCCGCTGTGCCCCCTTTTCGTTGACCACAATTCCGATAATCTCAACGTCGTCCGGCGGATCAAGCTCTTTCAGCACTTCTTCCGAATCCGCCATCTGCGGCACAGCTTTTGACGAGACAAACGAAACCGCATCAATGTGCTTGAACCCCGCGCTGATCAATGCTTTCAGATAGTCGGTCTTGATGTAGGCGGGGATCTGCCCCTGCAGCCCCTGCCACGCATCGCGCGGACACTCGACGAGTTTCACAGAATCGGGCATATTCAAATTCACGGCCACGGATAAACACGGATTCTCACAGATCAAATCCCGCAATGCTTTGCCTGATCCGTGTCAATCCGCGTGAATCCGTGGCGACGGAAGTTACGTCTGCAGCACTCCAACCTTAAACTCCGGCACATCCGGATTCAGCGCGGCGGCTTCGAGCGCCTGTGTGATCGCATCCCGCGTCTCCACCGGATCGATGATCTTGTCGATCCACAAACGCGCAGCGCCGTATCGCGGATCGGTCTGCTCGTCGTAGGTTTTCTTTGTCGACTCGAACAGTTCCTTGCGCTCTTCTTCACTCAACTGTTTACCACTGCGCTCCAGTTGCTTGATCTTGATTTCCACCAGCGTGCCGGCAGCGGCGTCGCCGCTCATCACCGCGTAGCGAGCCGTCGGCCATGCAAAAACAAAACGCGGATCGTAGGCTTTGCCGCACATGGCGTAGTGCCCGGCGCCAAATGATCCGCCGACGATCACCGTGATCTTTGGCACCACCGAGTTCGATACGGCATTCACCATCTTCGCGCCCGCCTTGATGATGCCGCTCCACTCCGCGTCCCGTCCCACCATGAAGCCGTTCACGTCATGGAAGAAAACCAGGGGAACCAGATTCTGGTTGCAGTCCATGATGAAGCGCGCAGCTTTCTCCGCCGATTCGGTATAGATCACGCCGCCGAATTCGATTCTCTTGTGGCCTTCGTGGTCGGTCTGCTGCGCGTGCAATTTCTGATTGGCCACGATCCCGACGGCAAAGCCGCCGATGCGAGCGTAGCCGCAGATAATCGTCTTGCCGTACTCCGGCTTGTATTCGTCGAAGCGGCTGCCGTCGACGATGCGGGCCAGAATTTCCTTCATGTCATAGGGCCGGGCGGGCGAAGAATCGTAGATGCCGTAGATTTCCTCCGCGGCCAGCGCCGGCGGCTGCGGCTTCCTGCGGTCCCACGGAGACTGCCTGCGGTAGCCCCACTTCTCGATGATGGCGCGAATGCGCGCCAGGCAAGCTTCGTCATTGGGTTCGCGAAAGTCCACCGTGCCGCTGATCGCGGAATGCATAGCCGCGCCGCCCAGTTCCTCGGCGGAAACTTTCTGCCCGATCGCGGCCTGCACCAGGGCCGGCCCCGCCAGGAAGAGTCCGCTGCCGTCAGTCATGAGCACGTGATCGCACATCACCGGCAGGTATCCGCCGCCGGCAACGCACATTCCCATGATCGCTGCAATCTGCGAAATCCCCATCGCCGACATCACCGCGTTATTGCGAAACACACGGCCAAAGTCATCGGTGTCCGGAAAAACATCTTCCTGCAAAGGCAGAAACACGCCCGCCGAGTCCACCAGGTAGACGGTCGGAATGCGATTTTCAATCGAGATATTCTGGGCGCGAATCACTTTCTTCGCGGTCATGGGAAAGAACGCGCCCGCCTTCACGGTAGCGTCGTTGGCGATGATCATCACCAGCCGCGTCTGAATGCGCCCCAGGCCAGTGATCACGCCTGCCGCCGGCGCGCCGCCCCACTCTTCGTACATGCCATGCGCCACGTACGTGCCCAGCTCAAAAAACGATCCGGGATCGACCAGCAGATTGAATCCGCTCGCGTGCCGTCAGCCGTCCCTTGTTGTGCTGGCTCTCGATCGCCTTCGCGCCGCCGCCCTCACGAATTTTTTCTTCTTCGTTGCGGACTTGCGAAACCAGGTCCGCCAGGAACCGCATGTTGGCTTCAAAGCGCGCGGAAGTCGGATCAATCCGCGACTGGAGCACGGTAGAATTCGAAGGCGTTCCGGGATCAATGCGTTCGTTCATATACGAAGAATCTAAACCGATTACGGTATAACAGCCCGATCACATCCGCAAACGTCAGCCGCGCCAGCAGCGGCACAGTCTTGTGAACGCGTCTTGTGAATGCGTTCTCAGCCAGTCTTCATGATATTGTCATTCCGAGCCGATCTATCGGCGAGGAATCTGCTTCTTGCCAGCAGAACAACAGATTCCTCGCGCGATACCGCGCTTCGGAATGACAATTGCCAGTCAGTATTCAGTCAACGGAATCCTAAAAACCCGAAATTCACAATCTTCAATCTCAGATCTTCTTTTCGATCCATCGTTCCAGCCGGCACCCGTCTTCCTCCAGCAGAAAGCTGCCCGTTCCAAAACACTCGCCAAAAATCCGATGCGACTCCGGATCGCGCGCTGCCCGCGTGATCCATTGCTTTCCCACCTGGTACTGGCTGGCGGTAAACCATTTCTGCGGCAGAACCTCGACCAGCCCCGCTTGCAGATAGACAACGTACAGCGCAAACGCGGGATCGTCAGGTCCCTTCGCCGGATAGCTGGTGGGAACGATCAGTTCGTCCACTCCTCGCAGTTCAGACGGCACTTCGATCTTGTGCATGCCCGGCGGACAGGCCGAGCGCGACTTCAAAATCTGCGATCGGTTCCGTCGCGGCGTATATGCGCTCACTGGATTGTTTGAACCAGCCGGCAATTTCCGCGAAGTCAAAAGCCTTGAATTGATCGGGATCGAAGCAGACGAAGCGAATGCTCCGGCCCTCAGGGCACCAGATGCCCAACTGCGACGGCGGTACGAGGAATGGCCGGCAATATGTGTTCAGCGCCAGGCGCGGCTTGTCAGGCTCCTGCTCCAGGCTCAGAGATACCAGGTATGCAAGCGGTCCCTGCTCGCCGTGATGTGTCCAGACGAAGCGTTGACCGGAATTCGATTTGAACGCGGGGAAGGTTTTCCAGTACCACGGTGTTGGTCCGACGGTGCGTTGCAGAAGTTCTTTCAAACGCGAGGTGCTGATCTCTGCCATCAACTGGCCGTGGGTACGCCGCGAGGCTTGACGTTGGCGCGGATGAACTGGACGATGTCGTCCATCGCCGTGCCCGGCTGGAAAATGGCGGCGACGCCGGCTTTCTTAAGGCTGTCCACGTCCTGATTGGGAATGATGCCGCCAAGCACGATGAGCACATCGTCCATCTTGTTCTGTTTGAGCAGTTCCATCACGCGAGGGACGATGGCGTTGTGCGCGCCGGAGAGAATTGAAAGCCCGATGACGTGAACATCTTCCTGCAGCGCCGCGTTGACGATCATCTCGGGCGTCTGCCGCAGGCCGGTGTAGATGACCTCCATGCCGGCGTCGCGCAGGGCGCGGGCGATAACCTTGGCGCCGCGATCATGTCCGTCGAGGCCAGGTTTGGCCACCAGCACGCGGATCTTCTGCTCTGCCACAGCCTCCATTTAACCACAGAGGACGGATAGGGGCACAGTCGCCGGGGACTGCAGATTTTAGATTGTGATTTCAGATTGAAAATCGCAGCCCGCATGGCTGGCGCGGTTCTCAATCCGAAATCCTCAATCTGAAATCGCTTTTTCTAAACCGTCTTGATGTCCAGACTTCGCCACAGATACCAGCAGGCAACGCTGCGGTACGGCGCCCACGCCTTGGCGATCTTTTCCATCTGCTCCGGCTTGGGCATCTTGCGTTTTTTGTAGTGCTTCTTGATCGCGGCCTGGATGCCGTAGTCGCCGGTAGGCAATACGTTCGGACGCCGCAGCGTGAACATCAGAAACATATGCGCGGTCCAGATGCCCACTCCTTTCACTTGCGTCAGGTGCTTGATCACCTCGTCATCAGTCATCTCAGGCAGGCGTGAGAAGTCGAGCTCGCCGCGAGAGGCGCGCTGCGCCATGTCCTTCAGATAAGAAGACTTCTGCCTCGACAGTCCCACCGAGCGCAGCTGTGCATCGCTCAGCTTGAGAATGCCTTCCGGCGTAACCGGATCGCCCGCCAGCGCAGCAAAGCGCTTGAAGATTGTGACCGCCGCCTTGCCATTCAACTGCTGGTAGACGATAGCCTCAGCCAGGCTGTGAAATTCGGGCGGACCGAATTCCATGCGGCACGCGCCAACACTCTCGATGATGGCTGCCAGGATCGGATCAGATTTCTTCAGGTGGTTGATCGCTTTACGCATGCCGATATTTGACGAGGACTAAGGCCCCGGAGGATAGCAGACCGTGTGGTCGCGGGCGACTCTCCCGCGTTGTTCAATCGCCGGCTAAGACAGATACTGCAAAGTCGTCTTGATCAGCCCGGCGGTGCCCTGATACGGATCGCCGGCATCGTCCCACTCCATGGAGCAGTAGCCTTTGTAAGCCGTGCCGCTTCATGAATCCGAATGTCTTTGCCATATCCACATGCACTGTTATTCCCTGGCTGTTGGTTTCCGAGGATTTGACGTGCGCAATGCTGTAGGCATGGCCGAACATGGCGTCGATGCCGCGGTAAGCGTAGTCGGGATCTTTGGCGGCCAGCGTGTTGCAGAAGTCCGGCAGCGCACGCAACCACGGGCTGTTCACCTTTTCGATCACCTTCACCAGGAAGAACGGGTCTTCGCTGACCGGGTTGTCATTTTCGAGGCTGACCACAACATTTTTCGCCGACGCATATTCGGCGACGCGCGCCAGACTATCGGCAGTCCGCTCAAGGTCCGGCGGTGTCGCCTTTCGCCGCCGGAATATTGGTCCGAATGCCCGGGGAACCGAGAATGACGGCCGCATCCAGCCACTGCTTGCTGAACGCGATGGCCTGTTTGCCGCTCAGAGGCATCGGTAGAGTACGGGCTGTGTTCGCCGTCGACGGCGACGTTTGCGATCCCGCCCTTTGCCTTTTCGATCGACGTCCGGAATTGTTCCAGATACTTGGCGTCGCTCGAAGGGAAGTGTCCGGTCCAGGGCTCGATTTTGTTCACGTTGAACTTGTCGATGATGTGGGCCGCGAAATCCTTGAGCTCGATAGTCGGGTTGCCCGAGTTATGCTCGGGCCCAGCGATGAACTCACGAAACGGGTAGGAAGCGACTGCTATTCGCTGCCTTGGGTCGGACGGGAAGTGAACATTGGGTGCAGAGGCTGCGCGGGCCAGGATGGGGCTGAGATAGACTCCGGCTACGGTAGCCGCGCACTGACCCAGAAATCGTCTGCGAGTGGGGGACACGCGGGCAGTTTAGCATGAGGTATCTTCCGCGAGTTTTTCCTTGCTCCCCGGCATGCGGGCGAGGGCTCCTTCGACTTTGCTCAGGACAGGTCCGCGCCACTCAAGCCACAAGCCACACAGCCATGAAACCGTTTACCATTGCTTATGATTACAATTGTTTCCGGGCTCCCGCGCTCCGGCACCTCTCTGATGATGCAGATGCTGGCGGCGGGTGGCGTGCCCATCCTGTCTGACGGCGAGCGCCGGGCCGATGTTGACAACCCTCGCGGCTATCTCGAATGGGAGCGCATCAAGCAGCTCCCCAAAGATCCCAATTGCATCGCCGAAGCCGAAGGCAAGGCAGTGAAGGTGATCTCGCAGCTTTTGCTCTCGCTTCCCGCGGGACACGAGTACCGCGTTATCTTCATGCAACGCCCGCTGCCGGAAGTGATGGCATCGCAGGACGAGATGCTGCGGCGGCGCGGAACATTCGATCCCGGTGAGGACAACTCGGTGGTGGCGCGGGCCTTTCAGGATCACCTGTCGGATGTATACGCCTGGCTCAACGGCAAGCCATACGTGAAGGTGAACCGGGTGCAGTACCACGCAGTCCTGCGCGAGCCCAAGGCGACGGCCGAGGCCGTGGCGGAGTTTCTGGAGCTTCCCCTGGACGTCGAGGCCATGACCGGGCAGGTGGACGGGACGCTCTATCGGCAGCGACGCAAGTAGAGGTGCGTACGTGTGGTCGCGTGCGACTCGCCCGCGCTGGCCGGGTCGGAACAGTTACTCAAGTGAAAAACAGAGCAATGTTCCACGTGGAACATTCCGTGCTAATCATATTGTACGTACATTAATGTACGTAATCAGGATTGGTCATTTCTGCTCTATTGGTTACGGAGGATTTTCAGCAGCCGTCTAAGATTCAGCAGCCAACGGCGAAACCGCAGGCGCTAAAGCGCGAGCAACTTGACGCCGTGGCGGCACGGCTTCAAGTCGTGCCCTTCCCGGAACTCTGCAGGCACAACCAAAAGTCGTGCCTTCCCCAAGGTCCGGAGGCGGCTTCGTTCGCTGGCCGTCAGGATTTTCCTGGAGGTAGTTGGAAGCCAATCTTACGCTTTCGAGCTTTCTTCCGGAATCATGAGTTCCTTGATGGCGTCGATCAGGTCCTGAATGGCGGTGTCGTGGGTTTCCAGGCGGCGGTCTAACTCGTTTATTTTGGCGGCGAGTTGGCGGTTTTTGCCCAGTATTTCTCGCATGCGCACGAAGGCGCGGACGACGAAGACGCTCATCTCGATGGCACGCCTGGAGTTAAGGACGGTAGCGGCCATGATGGCGCCGTGTTCGGTGAAGGCGTAGGGTGGGTAGCGACGCCCGCCGCGACCTTTCTTTGAGGTCACAATTTGTGACCTCAAAGAGTTGTGCTCTTTGACCGTAAGCTGAAACATGAAATCGGTCGGGAACCGCTCGCGGTTGCGCTTTGTCTGCTGGTTCAACTGCTTGGCTGGAACCCCGTAGAGTTCGGCGAGGTCGCTATCGAGGATGATCCTCTGATGACGCAGGATCAGGATCCGCGATTCGACAGGGGCGGAAAGGGCTGCCGGGTTCTTACGCACAGCCGGGTTCTTGCGCATAAAAGATAAACGGCTTTGAGCTCGCAAATTGCGACGTCAAGAAGGGCTTGTGGTTTTGAGGTTGCAGTTTGCAACCTCAAGCATAACTCTGTGAGATCGGAGTGTGTTGGTAGATTTTATTGGCGCGCTGCCGCTGCCGCTGCCGCACGAGCGCGGACGCTCGCGCCCACATTTGGCTGGGTCAGCGGAGCGCGGGCGAGTCGCCCGCGGCCACATAGTCGCTACGATCACCGCTACGTGATGCTTACTTCTGTGTAGGTGCCGAAGACGGCGCGGAGCGCTTCGCAGATTTCGCCTACCGTGGCGTAGGCGCGGACGGCATCCACGATGTAGGGCATGGTGTTGGCTTGGGGAATGTTCTCCTGTCACTGCTGCTTTAGGTTCCTGAGCGGCGGCTTTCTTCAAAGCTTCGAGACAGCGATTGTACTTCCTCGTTGGAGCGGCGGGCGCGGAGAGTCTTGAGTTTCGTGGTTTGCTGGCGGGCCACGCTTTCGTCGATGTACAAGGTGTGAGGCGGTTCTTCTTCGATGACGAACTCGTTCGCGCCTACGATGATTTTCTCTTTGGCCTCGGCGGCCCGCTGATACTGGTAGGAAGCTTCGGCGACTTCCTTTTGCGGGTAGCCGCGTTCGATGGCTTTTACCATGCCGCCCATGGCGTCGAGCTTGGAGAAATAGTCGAATGCGCCCTTCTCCATTTCGAGCGTCAGGTTTTCAAGAAAATATGATCCGCCTAGCGGATCGACGGTCTGAGTCACTCCCGATTCGTAGGCGATGATCTGCTGGGTGCGCAGTGCGATGCGCGCGGCTTCTTCTGTGGGCAGGGCCAAAGCTTCGTCGTACGAATCGGTGTGCAGCGACTGGGTTCCGCCGAGAACCGCGGCCATGGCTTGCAGAGCGACCCGGGCGATGTTGTTCATGGGCTGCTGCGCCGGGAGCGAGACGCCCGCGGTCTGGGTGTGGAAGCGCAGCAGCCAGCTGCGCTGGTTCTTCGCTTTGAACCGGTCTTTCATCACCTGGTACCAGATCTTGCGCGCGGCGCGGTACTTGGCGATTTCTTCGAAGAAGTCGTTGTGAGCGTTGAAGAAGAAGCTGAGACGAGGGCCGAAGTCGTCTACATCGAGGCCGCGCCGCTGCGCCCATTCCACGTACTCGACGCCGTCATACAGAGTGAAGGCCAGTTCCTGCAGTGCGGTGGAGCCGGCTTCGCGGATGTGGTATCCGCTGATCGAAATGGTGTTGAACTTCGGAGTGAACTTTGAGCCAAACTCGAAGGTGTCGACCACCAGGCGCATCGACGGCGCCGGCGGATAGATGTATTCCTTTTGCGCGATGTATTCCTTCAGGATGTCGTTCTGCAGCGTTCCGGAAATCTTCTTCCAGTCGGCGCCCTGTTTCTCCGCGACCACCAGATACATGGCCCACAGTACCGATGCGGGCGAGTTGATGGTCATGGAGACTGTCGTCTTCTCCAGGTCGATGCCGCCGAAGAGGATTTCCATGTCCTCGAGCGAATCGATGGCGACGCCGCATTTGCCGACTTCACCTTCGCTCGCCGGGTGGTCGGAGTCATAGCCCATGAGCGTAGGCAGGTCGAAGGCTACCGAGAGTCCGCTGCCGCCGCTGTTCCAGCAAATATTTGTAGCGCTGGTTGGTTTCTTCCGGCGAGGCAAAGCCGGAGAACTGGCGCATGGTGAAAAGTTTGCCGCGATATCCGCTGGCGTGAATGCCGCGAGTGAACGGAGGCTGACCGGGATAGCCCAGATATTTTTCCGCGCTCCAGTCTTCGGGCAGATCGGCCGGGGTGTAGAGGCGGCGAATCGGGACACCGGAAATCGTGGTGAAGCGGGCGTGACCGTGCTGGTCGAGGTTGGTGCCGGTGGCGCGCCGATGGGTTTTTCTGGGGCTTTTTCCAGAGTCGGGAGCAGGGTTTTTTCCGCCCAGTCTTTTTCAGCTCGGGGAGGGATGGCGTCCCTCGAACACGTCTGCGATCGGGTTTTCCGCGACTTGCGGCTTGGGCGGCTTTTTTGTCGGGCATCGGAACCTGCATCCCTGTTTTCGATCATAGAAGAGAGGGATGCGGGGGCAAGGTACGACGACTGCATTGCCTTCCCGGGCTGGGAGTCGCCTACTTGCCGCAGCATGAGACACTGAGCGGGACGCTCGCGGAATCTACATTCAATCGAAGCCCCGGTCGGGGTGCGGGCCGCCCTCGTTCGTGTCTTTGTGCTTTACTCTTGCGCCACACAGTCGCTTGGCTTCTACTGTCAGGAGTCGTGGTCGTCGCCTTGATCGTCGGGGGGAGCTTTCGGATCAAGGGCGTCGGTTGCCGGCGCTGTGGGGCCCTCGCCGCCGTCACCCAGGGCTCGGGTCGTGACTGTCGCGCCGGACGTTCTTCGCAGGTCCCGCAGAATGTCCTGACGGTCGTGGCCGGAGTACTCGCGGGCGAAGCGGGTCAGGGCCTCGGTCAGGATGTCGTGGTGATGCAGTGTTTCCAAGGCCCGGCTCGTGGGTGATGTTCAGCCAGAGGCGATGGACCAGGTGAACGTCCTCGGTTTTCAGCGACGGGGTGTGCGGCCCGATGTGGAAAGTGTCCACCTTTGCGATCGGGGCGCACGACCTGGAAGATGAATTGCCGCTTCGGCTCGGGCATGGCTTCCCAGGCCTGTCCGAGGTAGAAGGCCTGTTCTTGCGAAGTCATCTTGCTGGAGAGTCCGGAGACGACCGCGGAAGCTTCCAGATTGTTTGCGGTCTGCACGATGGCCGACCACGGATCGCGAGCCGGCACCACCAGCAGGGAAACGTGTTTGCCGAAACTTTCGGCGACCGATACGGCGCGGGTGAAGAGTTGCTGCTCGTAGTCGCTGAAGATCTGTTCGGTGGAAAGATCGTAGGCGGCGGTACCGAACTGGCTGACCCGCGCCGACATCACGACAATATCCTGTTCCTTGGTGTCGATCCGTTCCAGCGCCCACTTCAGGTGGTTCAAGGTGTTGTAGTCGCGGACCGTCACCATGACGTTGCCGGGACGGATCCCCAGCCCGGAGCGCTCGACCGTGTCGCTCTGCAGCAACTGGAAGTGCTCCTTCATGTGCTGCTCGGCGAGGGCATGCTTGCTGCGGTTCACGCGCTCGGAAACGGTGAAGATCAGGAAGAATCCGGCGGCAAAGGAAACGCCTGCCACTGTGGCGATTGACTTGGTGAAAAGATTCACGATGGCGGTGGAAAGCAGCACCAGGAAGACCGAAGCCAGGCCGAGGGGAATTTCATGGCCGCGCAATGGTGATGTTAGGCGGAACTTTCCATCCGCGTTCGCCCTTGTATTTGACGCGCAGCACCAGCATGGCCAGGCTGTTGAAGGTGAAGCTCCAGATCACGCCGAAGGCGTAAGCTTCGCCCAGGAGGTAGACGTTGCCGTGGCTGACCAGAATGGTGAACAGCTGCAGAAAGACGACCAGGTTGACGATCCGGTAGGTGGTGCCGAAGCGCGGATGCGGCTGGCGGAACCAGTCGGTGAGGACGCCGTCTTCGGAAATGCGATTGAGGACGCCGTTGGAGCCGATGATCGCGGTATTGACCGCGCCGGAGAGGATCAGGAAACCGACGACCACGACGAAGGCGCGGAAGAACAGCTTCAGCAGCACCGGGCCGTACTGATACATGGCCAGCCCGGCGATCAGGTTGTCCTTGTAAATCGGGATGCGCACCGAATCCGGAATGATCATCACGAACAGCAGGGCGGTGAGTCCGGTGAACACGAAGCTGTAGACGGCGATGATGATGGCGGCGCGCTTCAGGTTCTTCAGCTTGGGATGAGCGAGTTCGCGATTGACCTGGGCCAGCGATTCTTCGCCGCTCATGGCCAGCACGGAGTGGCCGAAGGCGATCAGGATGCCGAGGATGCCGAATTTCCTGGCCAGATCCTGGGCCAGGTCGGTGTGCTTCATGAAGCCCAAGGCTTCCGGGCTGAACTTCAGGTTGTCGGGAGTGGGCAGCGGGACGGTCTGGAATCCCTGCTTCATCAGGGTCAAGGCGGACCAGCCAAGCAGGATGATGACCATCACGGTGGTGATCTGCATGACCCGCAGGGCTTTTTCGCTGGACTCCTGAATGCCCTTGGTGTTCTGCCACCAGAAATACATGGTGACGGCCACGGCGAAGACTACCGACGTCCAGTTGACGTCGACGTGCGGCGTGCCGTGAAACAGGTTGTGCATGGCGCGCGGGACCCAGCCATGGGACGTCGGCGGTGGCGAAGGTGTCATTGATCAGTCCCGCGATGTATTGCCCGGCGGAAACGCCTGAGATGGGGCCGGTGAGGATGTAGTCGAACATCAGGGCGGAGACGCTGATCTTGGCCAAGCGTGCCGCCCAGGGCTTCCTTGACCACGCGGTAGACGCCGCCGCGGACGAACATGGAACAGCTTTCCACGTACACGGCGCGCACCGCGAAGGAGAACAGCATGACCCCGAGGATGAACCAGGGGGCGGATTTCCCGACGGCCTGCTCGGCGATGCCGGCGGCATAAAACGCCGACGAGCCCAGGTCGTTGAGCACGATGGCGGCGGCTCGCCAGTAGGAGATGAAAGTGAGCATCACCGAGGTCGCGACCACGATGCGAACGCGATTTGCGGTTGAGCCGGCGGGTTGTAGAGGAGATGCCATGCAGAGGCGGGCTAGCTGATAAGAGCGACCGGAATCGTCAGAGGCCAGCGGCGATGCGCCGGTTCGTGGGCGCGGCTCGCGGCCGATCACGACTACGGAGCCAAATGCTCCTGTGGTGAATAACTGTAGCAGATGAATTGTATCCCTGAGGCGGGACCCCATACGCGCCAGTTATGTTAGCCCATCGGCGGGGAAGCGGTACAGGCGGAAAACAGATTTGGGTAATCGGTTGAGCCTGTGCGGGGCGGACACTCTTGTCCGCCGCCGTTGCGGCTGGTGTTGACTGTGAGGGCTGAAAAAACTCCGGCTTAGGTCTTCTAATTCAAACTAGTCCCTCAAACGCTCAAGACCTGCAAACCAAACTACCAATTCAAACCAACATCTTCAAACCAACACCAACTGCGGCGGACAGGAGTGTCCGCCCCACACATTCTGTGGTTTGCTATGCTTGGCTGGTGTTGGCGAATGCATAAGAGCGCATGGCTGCTGATGTTGCTTTCTGCCGGGCTTGCAGATTGTGGTTTTCCCGCTGCCCAATTTGTATTTTCTCTGCTGGGTCGCGATCGCTCCGCTGCTGGTTGCCCTGCTGCGGGCGCGGGAACCGGACACGTTGCAGCTTCGCGCCGGGGTCAAGCTGCTGCCCGCGACGGCCGGCTGCAGGCATTTCTGCTGGCCTATTGCTGCGGAATTCTGTGGTATGCCGGAACCTGCTACTGGATTTACAACACCATGCGCCAGTACGGCGGAGTGGGTACGGCCGGCGGCGCTGGGGCTTCTGTTTCTTTTCTGTTTGTATCTTGCTCTTTATCACGGCTTCTTCGGCCTGCTGATCAGCCTGCTGGCGAATCGGGCAGGATCGGAAGTGCAATCAGGCCGGAATGTCCAATCCAGCCGGAATGAAGGTGCGGGAACCAGTCCCGGAACCCGGCTGGTTCTTGCTCCTGTCACCGTTTTTGTGGGTCGCGGTGGAACTGGCCCGCACTCGCATCACCGGATTTCCCTGGGACCTGCTGGGCATCGCTCAGGTGGACAATATTCCTCTGTCGCGCATTGCCACCGTGACGGGCGTGTACGGGCTGTCGTTCGAAATCATGGTGGTAAATACCGCGCTGGCGGCGGCGTTTGTGATTCGCGGAGAGAGAGGGCAAGCGCGGCCAACGCATCGCCACTGCTGCTGGCGACGATCGGCGGCAGTGATCGTACTGCAAGGCGGGAGATGGATCAGTCCGCCTCCGGTTCCGGCCGACCGCACGGCCCGCCTGGTGCAGGCAAATATCCCGATTCTGCAGGGCGGCGACTGGACCAAGGAATATTTCGACGACACGCTGCGCGATCTCGGCTGGGTCAGTCTGGAACAAGCCGGGCAGGACAGAACGCTCAGGCCGGCTCCGATCTTCCGGCAGCGGCGGTTGCCCATCCCGATCTGATCGTGTGGCCGGAGTCGCCGGCGCCGTTCTACACGACCGATCCGGCATTCCGCGACAGCGTCAGCAATATTGCGCGCCAGGCGCAAACCTGGGTGCTGGTTGGGAGCCTGGGCAGTCCGCAACGCGAGCGAGACGCCGCAGCACGCCACCGAGCTTTACAACTCCGGGAGCCTGGTCAGTCCGGGCGGCGAGTGGGCGGGGCGTTACGACAAGATGCACCTGGTCCCGTTCGGCGAGTATGTTCCGTTCAAGCGGATGTTTGGTTTTGCCGGAGGGTTGACCAAGGAAGTCGGGGATTTTTCATCCGGCGCCTCGCGAGCGCCGCTTGCAGGCGGGAGACAGCAAGCTCGGGGTTTTTATCTGCTATGAGTCGATCTTTCCCGACGAGATCCGGCAGTTGGCGGCGAACGGCGCAGAGGTCTTTGGTAAACATTTCCAACGATGGCTGGTACGGCGATAGCGGCGCTTACGCGCAGCACTTGAAACAGGCGCGTATGCGCGCAGTCGAAAACAATCGCTGGCTGCTGCGCGACACCAATACCGGCGTGACGGCTGCGATCGATCCCTATGGCCGGGTGGTGTCGTCCATCCCGCGCAAGGTCCGGGCAGCCCTGGACGCCAACTATGCCACTGACCAACGTAACCACGTTCTACACCCGTCACGGGGACTGGTTCGCTTATCTGTGTGCGATAATTTCTTTGGCGGGGCTGCTGTTTCATTTTCGAGACTGAGCTTCTATATCGCGCCAGGACAGACGACATAATCATGCATGAAGAGCTCGAACAGGAATACTCAGGGCTGAAGGATAAGGTCCGTGATCTTCGGGAGTACCTTTGACGCAGGCACGCTGCGTGAACAGCTAGCCGAAGTTGACAAGCAGGCTGCTGACCCCGATCTTTGGTCGAATCCGCAAAAATCCCAGCAGGTAATGCGCCAGAAAAAGCGCCTGGAGAACGTGCTGGCCACCGAGGCAGATCTGGTGCGCCGGGGCGAGGATATCTCCGCCTACTTCGATCTGGGCCGCGAAGGCGAGAACGTTGAAGCCGACCTGCGGCGCGAGATTGACGGGCTGCGGAATCTTGTCGATCGCCTGGAAACCGAAAGTCTGCTGTCGGGCGAGAACGACGCGCGCAACGCGATTGTGACCATCCATCCCGGGCGCCGGCGGCACTGAGTCGCAGGACTGGGCCGACATGCTGCTGCGCATGTATCTGCGCTGGGCCGAGCGGCAGGGGCTTCCCGACTGTTCTTTACGACTACCAGCCGGGAGAAGAAGCAGGGCTGAAGTCGGCGACCTTTGCGGTGAATGGCGAGTACGCCTTCGGACTGTTGACCAGCGAAATCGGCGTGCACCGCCTGGTGCGCATTTCTCCCTTCGATCAGGCCAAGCGCCGCCACACTTCGTTTGCCAGCGTTTACGTCTCGCCGGAAATCGACGACAGCATCGAAATCGTGATCAAGCCGGAAGACCTGCGCGTGGATACCTACCGCTCCGGCGGCAAGGGCGGACAGCACGTGAATACCACCGACTCGGCGGTGCGCATGACCCACATTCCCACCGGTCTGGTGGCCAGTTGCCAGAACGAGCGCTCGCAGCACAAGAACCGGGAGCGGGCGATGAGCATGCTGCGCTCCAAGCTCTATGAATACGAACTGGAGAAACAGCGGGCGGCGACCAAGAAGATCGAAGACTCCAAGCTCGACATCGACTTCGGCTCGCAGATTCGTTCGTATGTTTTGCAGCCGTATCGCATGATTAAAGATCACCGCACCAAAACGGAAGTGGGTGACGTGGATCGGGTGCTGGATGGCGACTCGATCCTTTTATCCGCGCCTATTTGCGGATGCGGCGGGGAGAGAAGAATAGCTAGCTGTCAGTCTCGGTCCTCGGTCGTCAGTCGTCAGGAAGAGCAGATGAGCGGTTCAGAGACTGACGACTGAAGACTAACGACCGACGACTAACCCAGGAGTTCGACATTATGTCCCGCATGATCGATCTAATTCGCGTGTCGGCAGTGCCTTCGAACCTGATGCAGTCCGCATCCAAGGGATCGCTGTCCGTGCCCGCGCAGGAGATGATCGAAATCCTGGTTCATCTGGCGCTGCACAATAAAGTGTTTGGCCAGCAGGCGCAGCTCACGCTGGCAGGCTGGGACGAGGCAGCATCGCGAGCTGCAGCCAGCAATCCCGCCACTTCGAAAGAAGTGCTGCACTACATGATTTCCCCGGCCAATCTGCGCCCCGTCCTGCTGCCTGCTCTACTGGCAAATCCGTCGGTTTCTGCCGACGCCATCCATGAGCTTGCGTCGCATGCCAGCCGTGAAGTCGTGGAAATGATGTTGAAGAGCGAGAGAGTTACTCAGTCTTCAGTCATTCTGCATGCACTGTCGGCAAACTCCTACGTTACCGGGATACAAGGCGAGACCATTCGGAACCTCATCGCGCCCGCCGCTCCGGAGCCGAGCGTGGCCGAGAACGAACCCGTCACCACTCCCGAGGCCACATCCACTCCGGAAACAGAAAAGACAATGACGGACGGATTGGATGAAGTCTTCCATCTCGCGGAGCCTGGCGACACTCTGGAAGTCGGACGCAGTGCTTGACGAAGGTGTGCTCGCCTACATGTCTGAGCATGCGAATGAGATTGCCGCCGAAGCAGATCATGCTTTTCAGCCGATCGGTGGCATCTACGAAGAATTCATGCCGGGGGCGGAAGAAACGCCAACAGAGCCGGCAGCGACCACAACGGGTCCGGCGGGGAGTGCGGCGGCCGTCAAGCCGGCTCCGAACAAGAAACCTGGACAAATTACCGCTCAACAGCGGGGCAGTGCCTTGCAGAAAATTTCCAAGCTGGGCATCAAGGACCGCATTCAGCTGGCCATGAAAGGCACGAAGGAGGAGCGTTCGCTGCTGATCCGCGACGGCACCAAGATTGTCGCGCTGGCGGTTCTGGAATCGCCCAAGGTGAGTGACGGAGAAGTGGAGAAATTCGCCGGCCAGAAAAACGTGCTGGAAGCCGTGCTGCGCGGCATTCCGATGAAGCGGCGGTTTGCAAAAAACTATTCGATTGTTCGGGCCCTGGTGTTCAATCCGAGGACGCCGCTCGATCTGGCGCTCGGGCTGATGAAAAATATAATTGTCAGCGATCTGCGTAACCTGTCGAACAACAAGGAAGTGTCGGACACGGTGCGCAAACTGGCCACGAAAATGTTCAAGCAGAAAATGGAAGCTAACAGCGGCAAAAAGTGATTGCGGGCGGCGGCGGAAAGCATGCCCCTCCAATTCGCTTGCTTCGCTGCGCTCCGGTCGGGATGACAGAGTTGGGGAGGTAAATGGCCTCCGAGTTACAATTCGTGATGGCTTCCATGCCTGATACGGATTCAATTACCGGACCTACTCGGGCGATCTCGAACCATCGCCGTGGTGGGGCTTTCCAATAGCCCGCTGCGCCCCAGCCATGGGGTGTCGGCCTACATGCAGACGCAGGGCTATCGCGTCATTCCGGTGAATCCTAAAATTCAAGGCTCTTTAGGAGAGAAGTCGTACCCTTCGCTGCTTGACGTTCCCGAGAGGATCGACATCGTCAACATTTTCCGGCGGCCTGAGTTCGTGGAAGAGATCGTCGATCAGGCAATCCGGCTGAAGGTGCCTGCCATCTGGATGCAGGAATCCGTGGTCCACGAAAAAGCCGCGGAGAAGGCGCGTAAGGCTGGAATCCTTGTGATCATGGACCGGTGCATTCTCAAAGAGCACCAGGCGCGGTTCGGGTGATTTCTGGAAAATTAATCAACCACCAGGGACACCGAGGTACCACTAAGAAAATTCCTTCGTGATACTTCGTGTCCCTGATGGTTAATTTTTGAGCGCTTACGCTTTTACGAAAATTACCGTGGCGTCATCGTGCAGGCCCTCGCCGTTGGCGAAGGTACGCACGTCGGCCAGGATGCTTTCGGCGGAAGCCTCCGGTTGCAGAACGTGATCCCGCATGCGGCCAGCGCCGTACTCTTCGTCCGTTCCGTCCGTGGCTTCGGTGATGCCGTCGCTGTAGAACACCAGCCGCGAGCCTTCGGAGAGTTGTACCTGGCTCTCGGAGAATTCACCCGTCCCCAGCCCGAGCGGCATGCCACGTTCGCTGTCCAGAAAACGCGCGCCCTGTTCATCCACCAACAGGGGCCGCAGATGTCCGGCACTCGAAAACGTCAACGTCCGGGTAGAAGGATTCAGTACAGCCAGCAACATGGTGACGAACCTGCCGGAAGGAAAATCCTCCACCAGCAGGCGATTCAACCGGGTTAGGACTTCTCCCGGGCCGCTGCAAGTCTGGGCCAGAGAGCGCAACATCCCGCGGGTTGCGGACATCAACAATGCGGCGGCGGTACCCTTTCCTGAAACGTCTGCCAGAACCAGACCCCAGCAGCCATCGTCGAAGGAAATGAAGTCGTACCAGTCACCGCCGACGGCGCCGGCCGGAATGGATAGTCCGGAAATGCAGAAGCCGGGGATGTACGGCGAACTCTTGGGCAACAGAGCCTGCTGGATCACGCGGGCTTCGCGTTCTTCCACGCTCATCCGCTTGCGTTCGTCCCGTTCGTGCTGGAAGCGGCGGGCATTGTGAACCGCCACTGCCAGGTGGTCGCAGAGCCCTTGCAGCATTTGTCAACTGCTCGCGAGGAAAGCCATCGAGTTCATGATGCGAAGCGGAGAATACACCGACTAGCTTTCCATCCACAAGCAAAGGGATCGCCACTTCGGAGAGCGTCGATTCCTGACAGGCGATGTAATACGGATCCTTGCGCACATCGGGCGCGTACCGCATCTGCAAGGTCTCGGCGACGTAGCCGACCATGCCTTCTTTTCCTACTTTGAGTCGCGATCCCTTTTCATGAAGCGTGCAGCCATGAACGCCTGCCGCTTCCAGTTCGCCGCGATCGGCGTCGTGCAGATAAAGATTGGTCTCGACGCAGCCGAATGCGCACGACACGTCGTTCACCACGTGATCGATCAACTCGTCGAGATCGAGAATGGACGTGATCTTGCGGGACCATTTTTGCAGCTTGAGAAGATGTTCGACCTGCTCAAAAGGCGCAGGGCGGACGCTGACAGGTTCCGTCACAGAGACGACAGGTCTTGGCATTGTGGCCATTGCACCTACTCCTTAACAATTGTCAGCCGGGAACGAAGACTTACCTAATCATTGGATGCCCGGGGCTACGTCGCCGGATTCTGTTTTCGGCGCCGGGGAAACGCCCTTTGCGGCCTTGGGATCGCCGCCGTTTGATCTCTTCCAGACGCTCCCTGATGCGCTTCTCCACGCCTTCACTGGTAGGGTGGTAGTAGACACGACCACTCAGATTGTCGGGCAGACACTGCATGTCAGCAACTTTGTCTTCAAGGTCGTGTGCGTACTGGTAGCCCTGGCCGTATCCCAGGCCTTTCATCAGCCCGGTAGGGGCATTACGCAGGTGCAGCGGAACCGGCTCGGCAGCCGTGCGTTCGACATCGCCCTGAATGGCGCTGTAGGCGGTGTACAGCGCGTTCGATTTGGGCGCGATTGCCAGGTACACCACGGCCTGCGCTAGTGCCAGGTTGCCTTCGGGCATGCCAAGAAAATCGACCGCATCTCGAGCGGCCATGCACTGCGCGAGCGCGTTAGGATCGGCGAGCCCGATGTCTTCCACCGCCATGCGTACCACGCGACGAGCGATGTAGAGGGGATCCTCGCCGGCTTCGAGCATGCGTCCCAGCCAGTAGAGTGAGGCGTCGGGATCGCTGTTACGCACCGACTTGTGAAGCGCGGAAATCAGGTTGTAGTGTTCTTCGCCGGCTTTGTCGTAGAGCAGCACGCGCTTCTGCAGCGCGTCGGTAACGATTTCGTCTGAAATCCCGGCGCCAATTTCCCTGCCGTCACGTCCGCGGGCCAGCGAAGCCGCAACTTCGAGCACGTTGTAGGCGCTGCGGGCGTCGCCGCTGGAATAGGCCGCGATCTTTTTCAGCACGTCGTCACTGGCCCGCAGCCTCATGCTGCCCAGGCCCCGCCCTTCGTCGACCAGGGCGCGTTGTAGCAGGGCAACGATCTGGTCTTCCGTCAGCGGCTTGAGCACATACACGCGGCTGCGGGAAAGCAGCGCGGAAATAATTTCGAAGGAAGGATTCTCGGTGGTGGCGCCGATCAGTCGAATGTTGCCCTTCTCAACGTGCGGGAGGAATGCATCCTGCTGGGCTTTATTGAAGCGGTGAATCTCATCGATGAAAACGATCGTCCGGGTGCCGTACTGTTTGGCGCGCTCGGCGTCAGCCATCACCTGCTTGATTTCCTTGATGCCGGTGAGCACGGCGGAGAACTCGATGAACTCGGCCTTAGTCATGTGGGCGATGATTTGCGCCAGTGTGGTTTTGCCGGTACCGGGCGGCCCCCAGAAGATGAGAGAACCAATGTCATCGCGCTCGATCTGGGTACGGAGGGGTTTGCCTGGGCCGACCAGATGCTCCTGGCCAATGAATTCATCGAGCGTGCGCGGACGCATGCGGTCGGCGAGAGGGCGGGTGCGGTCGCCGGGGTTGTCACTCGGAATGGTCGGAAATAGGTTCATGATGGCTTCCGTCGCTTCAAAAAGCATGAACCACGAAGCGCACGTTGTTTCACGAAGGAAACCCTTAGAAGCTATCAGAGCTTTAATGCTCTACCTTAGGGTCCCTTTGTGTCCTTTGTGGTTAACGCCGTTGCCTTGCGACTTCATACAACACGATACTCGCCGCCACGCCCACATTCAGCGAATCGACCTGCGCGGCTTGCGGAATGGCAACGACCTCATCCATGGCTTTGATGAGGTCGCGGGATACTCCCGCACCTTCGCTGCCAAGAAAAATTGCCAACGGGCCGGAGAGATTCGCCTGATCGAGGTGAGTGCCTTTGTGCGATGCGGTGGCCACCAGTCGAAGGCCGGCCGCTTTCATGCGGTCCAGGGCGTCGGAGAGTTTCGTTCGCGCCAGAGGCAGCCGGAACACCGAGCCCGCGGAGGCCCGCACCACCTTAGGATTGAAAGGGCTCACGGTGCCCTCGCCCAGGACAATAGCACCGGCGGCGAAGGCTTCAGCGGAACGCAGGATCGTCCCCAGATTTCCCGGGTCTTGCACTCCGGCAATCACTAGAATGGGCCCCGCCTGGGATTTGGCCAGGACGTCTTCGAGGGAGAATTCCTTCCATCGCGCCAGCGCGGCAACACCTTGCGGAGCATCGCTCGGGACAACGCTGGCGAAGAGCTTGTCAGGCAATAACAGAGTTTCAACTTGTGAACCTAACTGGGAGAGCAGGCGATCGGCCCGGGCTCCAGCCGTTTCATTGAAAAAGACTGCCCGGAAGCGAAGGCCGCTGCGAATGGCTTCTTCGAGAATGCGTTGGCCCTCGATGGCGCAATAGCCGTCGGCCGTAAGCTCGCCGCGGGTAAAAGCGCGACGCAACTCTTTTACCAGAGCGTTATGGCGTCCCTCGATACGGCGCAGGCGGGGGTTTGTGTCCCGGGCTTTAGTGGCTTCTTTCATGGTTGGCGCGTCATGTTCTGCGAGTAAGGTCAGAATGATACCTGTTCCTTCTCGCCTTTCTCACTCTCGGGAGTCTTTTAGGCAGGGGTGGCAATTTTTCGGCCACCTGCGGCTGCGACCGAGGGACCGATCCGATCCGCGCAAGATGCTTCGCAAGCTCAGCATGACGCCTTTCGTTGAAGGGGTAAGGTGAAGGGGTGCGGTTCATCTTGGGTTCATCTTGCACCGCTGCTCGCCTTCCTCTCGGCTTTCGGTGGTTCCCCATGTTATGTTAGCTCTCGCGAATTTTGAGACTTTGTGCCGGAAGGAACCTGCAGTGCGCGTAGAAATCGTCAAGATCAATTGCGATAACCCGGAAGCGTCGCTCATTCGATATGCGGCGGATCAGATCCGCGCCGGCGAAGTCCTGGGCATGCCGACCGACACTTTTTACGGGCTGGCGGCCGACCCTTTTAATCTGCGCGCCGTGGATCGCGTTTACGAGATTAAGTCGCGCTCGCGGCACAAGCCACTTTCGTTGCTGATCGCGGATGTGGATCAGGCCGAACAGCTGGCCGACCCGTTGACCGAGGAGTTCTACGCCCTGGCGCGGCGCTTCTGGCCCGGACCGTTGACCATCATCGTGAAGGCTTCTTCGCGACTGCCGCTGAAAGTTACCGCCAACACCGGCAACGTGGCGCTGCGAGTGCCAAAGGCTCCGATTCCGCTGGCGGTGGTTCAGGCGGCGCAAATTCCCATCACGGCGACTTCCGCAAATCTCAGCGGCGAAAACGAGTGCACCACGGCGTTGGCGGTTCGCGACCAGTTGCTGGATCGCATTTCGATCATCGTTGATGGCGGCACTTCGCCCAGGGAAGTGGCTTCGACCATCGTTGACCTCACTGACGAAGAGGCCCGCTGGCGCATTATGCGGGAGGGAGCCATCCCAGCCCAGGAGATTTCCGAGTTCTTCGCCCAAGGATGAATGAAGCAGCAAACCGGCGCCGGCAGAGCCCCTGGCCCTTATGGGTGGTGGCGCTGGCTGCGGCAGGTGTCGCAGTCTTTCTTGGGATCAGCAGCATTCAAATCGTGCATGAAGCCGGCTTGCAGCAGGTTCATCCGGCGGATGCGATCGTCGTTTTCGGCGCCGCCGAATATGCGGGACGCCCCTCCCCCGTTTTCCGCGCACGGCTGGACCATGCCTATGATCTGTTTCAGCGCGATACCGCACCCGTAGTCATCACCACCGGCGGCTCGGCTGCCGACCCCACGTTCAGCGAAGGCGGCGTTGGCCACGACTACCTGATGCGTCGCGGTATTCCGGAAGCAAAACTGATTGCCGAGACTCAGGGCACCGACACGGCTTCTTCCGCTGAAAGGGTCGCAGTCATCATGCGGACCAACCGCATGCACACCTGCGTGGCGGTCAGCGACGAATACCACGTCTTCCGTATTCGCAAACTACTGGAGAACGAGGGGGTGCAGGTTTACGTGGCGCCGCGCCCGGACTCGCGGCCGCGTTCACTGTGGCAGCGAGGTTTGGCGGTGCTGCGGGAGGCGGCGAGTTACGTGGCCTGGCGGCTGCATATTCCGGCGTAGGAGGTTATTCGTCATTTACGAGGCATGTCATCCTGAGCGCAGACACAGCTTCGCGAAGCGAAGCTTTGTCGGAGTCGAAGGATCGCTCTCATCTGACATGCATGTCAGCTCGTGTGGCAGTTCAGCCAGGTCATCGGCAAGGCAGGGATCCTTCGACTGCGCGAGAAGTTCGCGAAACGAACGTCTGGCTCGGCTCAGGATGACATTCGCTCAGAATTTGAAGGGCGATCAATCGTGAGTGCGATCACCAGCCCATCCTCTTCCGCAACTCTGTTACATGCGCGACGTGATGGCGGCCGTGCCAGGAGTACAGAGCCAGGTTCTTCTCCAGCGGCATCGTTCCGAGTTCGGGATGGTTGAAAGTGCGCGTCCAGTCTTCGGGTTGCAGGGAGCGCAACAGGCGCACCCAGCGGTCGTGCAGCGAGTCGAGCATGGCCAGCGAGACTTCCAGCGGCGTGGCCGCGACGTCGGGCGTATCTGCCCAGCGGTCTTCCATGTAGGGCTTGATGGTCGGCGAATCCTCGGTCAAGGCCAGCTTGAAGCGGATGTAGGCGTTCATGTGGCTCTCGGGCAGGTGATGGGTGACCTGCCGCACCGTCCAGCCTCCGTCTCGATAGGGAGTCTCGATCTGCTGTGGCGTGAGGCCCTGCAGCGCGGAACGCAGAGCCGTGGGAGTATGCGCGATGTCGTCGATTAACTTCTTCCGTTGTTCCTGGTCAGGCGGGCCCTCGAAGGCAAATTTTCCGATGGGGTAACGTAGGTCGCTCATGCTCTTCTCCATCACCACGAACAGGAAACTCGAAAATCTTCGGAAAAGCAATGGAGAACGGCGATCCGAGGGAAATTCAAAGACAGATGTTGTCTAGAGATGTGTTGGTTGGGAATCGAGAAATGCTCGGATGTTCGGCGTAATTGTCCGTTCGCAGTCCGGTTGTCCGGATCGCTCGCGAGGGCGTGGCCGCTATTTCGGCCAGTCGAGCAGTGCGCCAGGTTCCTGAGTCGTTTCGAGCAAATGCGGAAGCGCGGTGCAGCGGGCAGCGAGTATCTCGTCACACAACGGGAGGTCGGACTGAACTTGTGCAGCTGTGGCATGCTCAGGCTTGCCAAGTAAGAATTCAACGGATCGGTTGAGGACCGCGCTGGCTTCGCCCACGTTCAGAATTCCTTTTATGAAACGAACGTTCGCGTTTAACCATCGATGCGTGTAGAGGTGACCACCAAATTCCCAAAGGCACGGAGGGCCGCCCCCTGCATCACGAGTCCACGGAACGAATATTGGGTTCTCATTGTTCGGATACATCAGACACGAGATGTACTGCACGACAGCGACCGCACGCCCAACGGTGCTGAGGGACCACCAGGCGGTCCAAAGTCGGTCGACATCAGGCAGCAGAACGCCGTGAGTTGCCAGTGCGGCGATCCACCGGTAGGGTCGCGCACCCATTCCTTGATAGCTAAGTCCTCGTTGATCGTCGATTTCCTCGAGAATCGATTCACGCATGAACTCCGAGACGGCCGTGGTCTGATCCTGCGTCAAGTGCTTGTCGAAAATCTGCTTATTCGCCAGCACAAGATAGAAATACTCAACAAAACCCCCATAGCCGTTGCCGGTGCCACGAAGGTCTTCACGCCACGCTTCCAGGCAGAATGGGAGCAAGTAGATGAATAGGGAGCCCTGGATCTCGGTGTATAGCAAGTCCTGCGTGTACTCCCAAAGGTCATTTGCTTCCGCCCGCTCGCCAGGGTGAAGTCGTACAAGTCGGCGCAAATGTTGAGGGTTAAACTCGAACGCCTCTTGCGTGATCTGCCTGGGAGGAGACGACGATCTCAATGCGCGCCGGATCTTTTCCGCATGAGGCTTGGCAGAAGGCATGCCGGTTTATTAAGAACCTCGCTACCGCACCAATGCAAGAATTCGCACCGGCGCTGCGGATCCGCCTGTGAGTTTCATTGGGGCCACCATGGCGACGGCGCCGTTGGCGGGCATGCGGTCAAGGTTGGCGACATTGGTCAGAACATAAAGACCGTGCGCGAGGGTGTATCGGTTTACCGCAAGCGTTTTTGATCCCCCGTGCTGCAGGTTGGGTGTGTCGATGCCCAGTCCCAGAGCGTTGCGTCCTTCGGCAAGAAAGCGGGCGGCGTCTTCGGTATATCCGGGGAAGTGCATGATGCCCCTGGCGTCGGTGTTGCGATAGCTCTTGGGAGAGTTCCAGCGGGATCCCCAGCCGGTGCGCGCCATGACTACCGCGCCCAGCGGAATCTGGCCGTTGGTTTGTTCCCAGCGGACGATGTCTTCGACTGAAATTTCGTAGTCGGGATTGCTTTTGACGCTCGCGCTTGCGTCCAATATCACCAATGGCGCGACTAAACGGCCAGCCGGAATCTGATCCACCGTCCAACTACCTTGAACCAAACGAGAGGGAGCATCCATGCGGGTGGCGAACTGTTCCGAGGATGTGACGGAACCTGAATTAATCGAGGTCCGGTCCATGGAAACGGTTTGTAAGCGGTAGGCGGAGTCGGTGCCGGCGGTCGGCAGCGCGTGCGTAAGATCGACTACATCGCGGAAGCCGCCTGGCTGCGAGGTTTCGGGGCGCTTCTGCGCAAACAGGAATAGCGCCAGCGCCAATACAGAGCCGATTACAAACGTCTGAATCCTCATTACTTCAAATCGACTTTCGTTGCTTTTCGGGCCTTGTCGAAGGAGTTTCCGGCAAAACCAGCCTAAGCAGTGAGATGCGTGCGTCGTTCAGCCAAGATGCACTCTATATTTTCCGCCGGGGGGTAACCTCGGGCAAGGACCGCAAGTACATGACCTGCCGGGGCAAGTTGATTTCATGATCGTAGAGACGTAGCTCGGCTGCGTCTTGTGGGCAGCGTAGGAGATGTAGATTGCGCGCCCAGTACGGGTTCGTGGTCGAAGATGTAGCGAAGCTACGTCTCTGCGAACCATCCTCTACGAACCAGGAAGAGCGGGAATCAGGTTAACCAGAAGGATGCCACCGCGGACACTAAAGTACTCAGAAAGTTTACGGAGTCGTTGTTAAGAAGACCGCGGCGTTCGAGAACAGCGCCCAGGAAACTGTCCACGACCATACCGAAGACGGCGGACCCAACAGAAACCAACAACCCGTGCACAGGCACCAAACCGCCAAGAAAGCAGACTGAACTCACGATTCCTGCCGCGGCAACGCCCGCCAGGGTGCCCATCAGACTGACTGCGCCGTTCGTTCCCGCCGGGACAGTCTTCCAACTCGTGATCAGGCGGGGCTTTTCGCCCAGGGCCTGGCCAACTTCGCTTGAAACCGTGTCCGCGGCAGCTTCTGATAAAGCGGCGGATAGAGCCACCAGCCAGATTATTCTTCCGTTGCCGGAGATGCCTTGGGCAAGGAAAAGAACCGCAGCGCAAGCGGTAGCGACACCGAGATTGGCCAGGACCTGAAATGCGTTGCGCCCCTCCCGCCTCTCCGCCACTCCAAGCTTCTGCTTGCGGTGGTAACCGAGGCGAGTGGTGATCCAGGCCAGTGCGAAAACCGCGATCAGGCCGACAACGGCTGCGGGGCCGGCTCCTACATAAAGAACGAAACAACAGACCGCCCCAGCGACCGCGCCAGAGTTGGTCACTCCTCGCAGCCAACGGGCCAGTGCGGCAAAAACCAGAGTCAGCAACCCGCCCAGCAACAAGCTCGGCCACCAGCGATGGGCTGGGCTCGTCAGATCGGTGCTCAAGACCTCGGTAAAGATCAGGTACACAGGGTCACCATACGGGCGGAGATTGGGGTTCCGCAAATGGGGTGAGCCAAAAAGCGTCGGGATAGAAGGTAACCGGGGTCATACCAGATGTAGGGGGAAGGCTTGCGGTACCCAATAAGTGGAGATTATTCTTTCGGTTACCCTTTCCGCCGGACCGCATCAAAGTCCCCAGGGTAGGCTAAACTTTATTACGCTGGCGCGGATTGCGCGCCATTTTCGCCTGTGAGGTGAGACTGTGGCAGCCTCTGTCTGGTCGGGATATCTGACTTTCGGATTGATCTCCATGCCGGTGCGCCTGTTCTCCGGTGCGCGCAGCAACGGCATCTCCTTCAACATGTTGCATCGCGACGACCTGCAGCGGGTCAAGCAGCAGTATTATTGTCCCGCCGACAATCGCGTGGTGGAGCGCAATGAGATCGTCAAGGGTTATGAATTCCGCAAGGGCGAATATGTGGTCATCGAGCCCGAGGAGATCAAGAAGATCGAACCGCAAACCGCCAAGACGATGGAGATTCTGGAATTCGTAAAGACCAGCGACGTTGATCCCGTCTACTTCGAGTCTTCGTATTACATGCTGCCGGAGGAAGCCGGCCGCAGGCCATATGCGCTGCTGACCAAGGCACTCGAAGAGAGCGAATACGTCGCCATTGCCAAACTGACCATGCACAATCGCGAGTACACGGTGTTCCTGCGGCCACACGAAGGCGGAATGATGTTGCATACCATGTACTACGCGGACGAGGTCCGTTCGGTCGAAGAATTTGGCGCGCCAGACGTTGAACTGAAAGACGCGGAAGTTAAGGTGGCGCACCAGTTGATCGAAGCACTGGCCGCGGAGTGGGATCCGGAAAAGTATCACGACACTTTTCAGGACAATCTAAAGAAGCTGATCGAAACCAAACTTGAAGGCGGAACCGTCGCCGAGGTCGAAAAGCCGAAGAAACTGGCTCCGGTCGTGGACCTGATGGCTGCGCTCAAACAGAGTCTGGCCGATATGGAAGGCAAGAAGAAGCCGGCGGCTCCGGCCCGGGAAGCGGCTTCCGGGAAGAAGTCACGGGGCAAAGCATAGGTTTGTGTGTGTGGGGCGGACACTCTTGTCCGCCGTCGTTGACTTTGCTTTTGGTTTTGCTTACGCTCCGCCCCTTGCCTGCTCTGCCTTAGACCTTTCTTTAAATCAACCCGCCATACCACCCCGAGCAACCAAAATCCTAAAAACAAGATCAACATCAAAAGCGGCGGACGGGAGTGTCCGACCCACACTGGGCCGGGTGGCGTATATTCTGGCCAACCATTAGAATGAAACTTCTTTTCCGTGATCAGTTCATTCGACGTTCTGCTGGGGTAGGGATGAATCTTCGCTGTGGGGCCAGAGTGCTGGGCATTCTGGTTCTTTGTCTCATCGGCATCAGTTGTGGCGACCAATACCGTCCGGTGGCGATTCCCATTGTTGGGCCTCCGCCCGATCCTGCGGCTTTTCATTTCGCCCTGGTGCTAAGCAACAACGGCACTCATGATCCCGGTTCCAGCAGTCGCCTGGATGTCGCCGGCGATACCAATATCGGCGTGGCTCAACTCGGACTTGGCCCGACACACGCAACCCTGACTGCCAGCGCGACGCGGGCGTACGTGGCGAATACTCTTGAAGATACGCTCTCCTCGTATGCTCCCGGAACCGCGACCACGGTCACAACTACTTCGCTGCCTCCCGGCTCGCGGCCGATTTTCGTGCACACCACCGAGAGTGGCACGGTTTATGTCGCAAATTTCGCGAGCAACACCGTGGCAGCGGTTTCTACCTCAAGCAACGTTGCCCTGAGCCCGCTGATTCATGTGGGGAATCAGCCGGTAGCCCTGGCGGAAACTCCCGATCAGAAAAAGCTCTACGCAGTGAACCAGGGCGATGGCACGGTAAGCGCGATCAGCCTGGTCGACAGGACCCTGGTGCAGACCATCGCTACCGGCGCCACCCCGGTATGGGCTGCGGCGCGTTCGGACAGCGCGAGAATTTATGTGCTCAACAGCGGCAGCGGGACTGTATCCGCGATCGACACCGCGACTGACGTCGTCATCGGCAGCGTTGCTGTCGGTGCCGGGGCGAATTACATGGCATACGACAGCAAGCTGAACCGGCTGTATGTAACCAACCCTGTGGCCAACAATTTGACCGCGCTGAACATCGCAGCGGATCCGCCCACAGTATTGTTCACCGTGCCGGTGGCGGCCAGCCCGAATAGCGTGGCTGTCCTTCCCGATGGCACACGGGCCTATGTGGTCAGTTCGCAAACTATTCCTCCGTGCACTTCCAATCCTGCCGATACACAATCCTGCGTGGCATCCCAGATCACAGTCGTCAATGCCACGGGCGGAAGCGTCAAAACCGTGGTTCCGCTGGAGTCGGCGATAAGCATCACCGCTGCATCGCAAAGCGGTTCGTCCATCAGTTATACATACACGTTGTTGTCCGGCCCTGCTTTGCGGCCGGGCATGGAAGTGGTGATCTCAGGCATGGCCGACCCCAGCAATAACGGGACATTTACCCTGACGGCTGCGAGCTCCGGGATATTTTCGGTAATCAACAGCGCGGGACTCAGCGCGAGCAGTCAGAGTGGAACCGGAGCTGTCGTTGTGGAGGTCAACACTGCGCCTCCGACCGGCTGCAATACTCCCGGCCTGGGCGTTCCGGGAGGCGTGCTTGGCGGAGTGCGTTTCCGCTCGTTCGCGGCAGCATCGGCGGACAGCACAAAAGTCCTGATCACGAAATGCGATGCGGGAAGTACCACAATCATTCGCACATCGGATGACACGCCCGTGCTCGACATGGCAGCCCCACTAAGCGTAGTGACTCCCCCGAACGGCGGAAATTCGTTACCGCAGAATCCAGTGTTTGTCGTGGCGGGGCCGTAGGAAATCGGACTTCAGACCTCGGAACTCGGACATTTGACTTCAGACCCCGGACCGCTTGCCTCAGTGATAGTGCAATCGACAACGGAGATTTGTGCTTTTGAGGCCTGACGCCTCAGGTCTGGGAAGTACGAAATGTCGAGGTCTGGCGCCTGAGGCCCGAAGTCCGACGCCCGATTTCCGCCTATCGACCTGCTGTGGCTACGTGCTCATCCGATTTGTGGACGTTGTAGCGCAGCGCGATATTCATGAACACGCTGCCGCTGGCGGTTTCGAAACAGATCACCAGAGCTTCGGTGTCCTCGGTGATGATGGGGCCGTGTTCGGAAGTATGCATAACGGGGGGATGAACCCGGAAGTGGAAACCCTGGTCATTTAAGGCGGTCACGGCATTTCCAGTAACTTGATTGGCCAGTTCCGAGACGGTTTCCCGCACCAGATCGTCGGACTCCGGTAGTTCGGCTCCGGCAAAATAACTGGCCACGCGCACGGCCACTGCCTGGTCGAGATCGAACACAATCCGGCCTTCGATGTCGCCAGTCAGGGCGACTACAGCGGCGACGCCCTTGCGCCGGTAAGCCTCCTGCTCCATGCTGAGGTTCCCAATCGACGTAGGGGACTTCAAGCCCTGCGACAGGACGGCATCCGCCGCGTTAATGAACGGCTGGATCAGTTCCATCTTCATGTTAGGCTCCGGCCCCTGCGGCGGCGGCGACAACTCCATCCTCGCCCAGCACGTACTTGATCACCTCATACAGAACTTCGGGCTTGACCGGTTTCTGCACGAAGTGACGGGCACCGCGTTGCAACGCCGCCACGATGTTTTCCTGGTAGCCAACGGAAGACACCATTACGATGCGAGCTTCGGGATGCTGGCCGACGATCTTCTCGGCCGCCTCGATGCCTTCCATCTGCGGCATGGTGATGTCCATGAGCACGATGTCAGGATTGGTGCGGTCGTATTCGGTAATTGCGGTCATTCCGTCGCCAGCTTCGCCAGCCACCTGGCCGCCAAAGGTTTCGACGATGCGCGCCAGATTCTTGCGGGCGAAGACGGAATCATCCACTACCAGGTAGCGGATGGGTTGACCGTCCTTGCTTCGTTTCAGCGATGCAAACTGTTCCATAAACTCCTCCTGCCTTTAAAAAACTGGTGTAGCAAATTTGTTCAACACTTTGCTTCAATTCCACTAAATCTCTTAAAAAAACGACTTCAGCCACTCTCCCCGGACCCGGCGGCGAACCCGCGCTTGCGATCAGGCATGCTTTGCGCCTGCAAGGTGTTAGCCATCGCGTCCAAGGCGACCACTCGAACTGCAAAGCCACGATCAATCGCCGCCTTGGGCATTCCGTAAACAACGCAGGATTCCTCGTTCTGCGCGATGGTCATTCCGCCGGCGGATTTGACCATGCCCAGACCCTGCGCGCCGTCGTCACCCATTCCGGTCATAAGCACGGCGAGACCCTTCGGCCCGAATTCCTCGGCCAGACTCTTGAAAAGAACATCGGCGGACGGCCGATGCCCGTTGATTCGCGGCTCATCGCTCAGCACGACGACGTCTCCGAGCGGGAGCCGCTTGACCTTAATATGCCGGCTTCCCGGACAGATCAGGGCGCGGCCCGCCAGCAGAACGTCCCCCGACTGCGCTTCCTTGACGCAGATGGCGCAAATCTCGTCCAGGCGCCGGGCAAACATTTCGGTGAAACCTTCCGGCATGTGCTGAACCACGATGATGGTGCCTGGAAAATCCGCCGGCAATTGGGAGAATACATATTGCAGAGCCTGGGGTCCCCCGGTTGAGACGCCGATGGCAATCACTTTGCTCGGGGTCCTCTTGGCGTCGAGCGGGGCTTTAGAGCCCGACCGGGATCCCTCGTTCATCGTCCGAACTTGTACGCCTCGACTCTGAGCCGCAGCCTTGATTTTGCCTATCAGTTCAGAGGCGATTTGCGGCATACGCGCCGATACGTCAACCGGCTTGGCGACGAAGTCAAATGCGCCCAGGGACAGGGCCTGCATGGTCACCGATGCTCCCTGCGTGCTGTGAGAGCTCACCACAATGACGGGCAGGCGGTGGCGGCGCATGATTTCTTTCAGCATGTCGATGCCGCCCATGCCGGGCATTTCCAGGTCGAGGGTCACGACTTGCGGCTTGAGTTCCTCGATTTTTCTGAGACCGAAGTTGCCGTCCATGGCGGTGCCCACTACTTCGATCGAACTGTCGGTCTGCAGGATCTGCGGAATCAGTTTCCGCATGAGCGCGGAATCGTCCACCACCAAAACGCGCACCGGTGTCATGGGCGCACCTCGGTGGCTCCCGCGGCTGCACACTTGCGGTCGGCCCGGGAGAGCAGGATTCCGGAGACAACGCCGTTGTCCTGCTCAGACCTGCCCTTGCTGTGACGGTCCACAATGGCGGGAACATTGACGATGAGCACGACCCGGCCGTCGCCGAGGATGGAGGCTCCGCTGATCAAATCAGTGGCGACGCTCTGATCATCCAGCGCCTTGATGACAAGTTCTTCTTCGCCGTGCAGACTGTCCACAACCAGGCCCAGCTTGCGCTCGCCAATCGAAATGACGAGCACGAAAATTTTGTCGGCGCCGCTTTCGAGTTCGGCGGCAGGCGGACGCCCCAGACGAACCACGGGAAGGACACGATCGCGGAGTTGCAGGACCTCGTAATTATGAATCTGGTGAACGTCGCATTCCCTGGCGCGGGCAATTTCCGCCACGGCATTGAGAGGGATCGCATACAGGCGATCTGCCACGTTAAACAACAAGGCGCGAATGATCGCCAGCGTAAGTGGCAGCTTCAGGCGGAAGGTTGTACCCTGCCCGGCGCGGGTCTCGATGTCGACAGAACCCTTCAAGCGATGCAGAACGGTTTGCACCACGTCCATGCCCACGCCGCGTCCAGAGACTTCGGTGATCTGGTCGGCGGTGCTGAGCCCTGGCCGGAAGATGAGTTCAAGAATCCCGGCTTCACCCAGCCGGTCCGCCTCTTCTTCGGAGATGACTGCCGTTTCCACGGCTTTGGCTTTGAGCTTGTTTGAGTCGATGCCGCGGCCGTCGTCCCTGATTTCGACGATCACCTGATTACCGTGATGATACGAAGTGAGGTGGATGGTGCCGCGAGCCGGCTTTGCCACGTTGGACACGTTCCTCGGAGCTTTCGATGCCGTGACTGATGGCATTTCGAACCAGGTGTGTAAGCGGTTCGGCAATCGCATCCAGAAGACTCTTGTCCAGATCGGTGTCCTGGCCGTGGATGACCAATTCCACGTCTTTGCCGCACTGCCTGGCCACGTCGCGCACCATGCGAGGGAAGCGGCGGAAGAGTTGCTCCACGGGAACCATGCGAATTTTCATGACCGAACGCTGCAAATCATTGAGCACGCGAGCCTGAAAAGCCATGGCGTCGCTGAAGCGTCCGCGCATCGCCTCCTTGGGCGCATAACGGGCAAATTCAGCGAACGCCTGCTGAAGCATGGACTTGCCTATGATCAATTCTCCTACCAGGTCGAGGACGTTATCGATACGCTGGGCGTCCACACGCAGGATGTTTTCCACGTGCACATGATCGCTTTTGTCGGCCCGCGAATGTTCTTCTCCGCTATCCGGCGATGCCCCCGGAGAAGTCCCGGCCCCGCTGGCGATTTTGCCTTCGGGCGCTTCCCCCGGGACAATCTTTCGGTCAGATGCGGCCGCGCCGATGAGGGCCACGCTGACTCGGGAGATGACCGAGGGGATGCGGCATTGAACCGTTAGCTGTTCGGCAGTCTTGCTGCTCGCGATCAGGAGTTCCAGACGTTTGGAGCTTTCAGGTGATTTTGGGTCTGGCCTGGTTCCCAATACCTCTCCGGAAAGCTTCAGTGCGTTCAGAACCAGTTGCCGGGCTGCAATCGGCATCAGGCAGAGCGGGTCGATGGCGGTTGTGATCTGGAATACATTCTTCCCGTGCGACTGTGCGTTTTCGACGGCCAGCTTTTCGTACTCACTCCACGGCAAAGCACTCCAGGCCGCGGGCTCGGCGCGGTCATGTCTCGATCGATCGGGCTCGGTATGATCGAGCTCGGTATGGACTCGAGTTTCGAGAATGGCGGCGGCAACGTCAGGCGTCAGGTCTTCTTTCTCTGGGCGAGTCGTCTTCGAGGGGCTCGTGCTCGAAGGCTTTGTCTTTAACTTTTCGCTCCTCGTTTTCTTGCTCTTGCCGGCGGCGCTTTTTGAAATTCGTGATGTCGAAGTCCGTGACCTCGATCCGCGGGCAGGGTTTGCTTTTTCCGGGCGCGACTGCTTCGTGCCCGATTGCTCCGGCCGTGATTCGTGCGCACCAGATTGCGCGGGACGGGGTTCCTGGGCAAGCTCTCGAATCATCTTTGCCAAGGCTACTGTCGAGGGCGGCTTGGTATTGCGCTGATAGGCAGTCAGCATGGCGCCAAAGGTGTCGGCCGCGGCGAACGCTACTTCCGCCAGGCGGTCATGAGAAGACGAAACCTCAGTGGCTAGCGCATCTTCCAGGGCGTGGGCTGCGTTGCTTAACTCGCGAAATCCACAGGCTGCCGCGTCGCCCTTCAGGGTGTGAACGATGCGGCGGATGCTGCGCACAAGTTCGACATCGCCCGGATTCTTTTCAAGTTTCAGCGCTTCGTCATTCAGCAGCTGCAACAATTCCTGCGAGGTCTCAAAGAAGAGTTCGCGCAACTCTGCGCCGCGCTCGTCAGAAGGGTGAGTCATTCCGTCACCTCTACCTTCTGATAGGCGGTGCCGCTGTTGCGGTGGACCATGGCAAATTTATCGGTCAGCGAAAGCAAACTTTCGGCATGCCCGACGAACAGGTGCCCCTGATGATTGAGACAACGGGCGAATTTTTCCAGCAACCTCTTTTGCTCCGGCTCGTCGAAGTACATCATGACGTTACGGCAAAAGATCACATCGTTGCGCTGCGGCAGGTATTCGGTTTTCAAATTGTGAAAATCGAAGTGGACCAGTTCCTTGAGGCCCTTCTTGATGGCATAGCGCTCGCCGGTCTTATCGAAGTAACGCAGGCGGTAGCTGTAGTCGACGCTTGCCATCTGGGTCTCGGAGTACAGTCCTTCCTGTGCTGTCCGCAACACTGCGTAGCTGATGTCGCTGGCTATGATTTCGACTTTCCAGGGTGGAGGAACCAGCGGTTTGGGTGAATGCGCCGGAGCAATGGAGGGGTTGCGCAGGCTCAGGTATGCCAGGCTATCCGCGACCAGCATGGCCAGTGTGTAAGGCTCCTGCCCGGTAGAGCAGCCGGCGCTCCAGATGCGTATCGAATACTCGCGTTGTGCCTGCTTGCGACGGATGAGTTCTTCGAGAGTGTGCTTGTGGAACAGTTCGAGTTGCGCTTTGTTGCGAAAAAAACTGGTTTCATTGACTGTCAGATTTTCCAGCAGTTGCGCCAGTTCCGCTTTGCCTTCCTTGCTGATCAATAACCGGTAGTAGCTGTAAAAAGAATCCAGGTGGCATTCCCGGAGCCGGCGCTGTAACCGGTCCTGAAGGAAATGAGTGCGGCGATCGTCGAAGTGCATGCCGCACTCCTGGTAGACGAGGGCCTGCAGAAGCTTGAGTTCGGCTTCTGTAAGCTGCGCCGCCATCGAGGGTGAGGCCATCAGTTCTAGCTCGTCCTTGCTCTGCCGCAGAGAGTCACTTGGACGCGGCAGCGCCGCGCGCCTCGTTGTTGTTGTTTCTAGCTTCGGTCTTTCCCGTCTCGAGTTCAGCTTTGCGGGCGCCGTTGTCCAGAAGTCTGGCCATATCGAGAAGCACGATCAGGCGGCCGTGATACTTTCCCAATCCGGTCACGCAGTTGAGACCACCATCCTGCAAGGATGCCGGAGAAGGTTCGACGTCGGCTTCGGGAATCTTGATCACTTCGGAAGCAGCATCGACGATCAAGCCGGAAAGACGGCCTGCATGTTCCACCACCAGAATCCGGTTGCTGCGATGCGGTGTGGTCCCGGGCTCACCGAAACGCTTGCGCAGATCAATTACCGAAACGATCTTGCCTCGCAGGTTGATCACGCCTTCGATATAGTCGGGAGCATCAGGCACAGCCGTAATCTCCGGCACGCGCACGATCTCGTGCAACGAAGTAATGGGGACGCCGTAAGTTTCGCGTCCTACCTTGAATCCGACGATGTGCAGTTCAGGGTTCATGCCGTTATCGGAAACTTATGCGCGTCCGGCTGCTGCGCGCCGTGCGCCGGTCGCGGACTGCTCTTCGTAACGCGTTGGGGTTCGTTCCGGCTGCTCCAGGGCGAAACGGTGCATCGCATCGAGCAGGTCGCGTGACATCTTCGACATCTGCTCGGCTGATGCCGCGAGTTCGGTGGAGCCGGAAGTGGTCTGCTGCACCAGTTCACGCATACGCTCCATCGCCTTGACCACGGCTTGCGCTCCGGAAGCCTGCTCCTCGACGGCTGAATTGATTTCGTGAGTGATTTCGTTCAAGCGGGTGGTGGCACGTGCGATCTGTGACGAACCGTGTGACTGTTCGTTGGTGGCGGCGCCAATTTCCTGCGCAAACTTGTAGACCTCGGTGACCACGTTGGAGATCTTGCGCAGAGCGGTATTCAGTTCCTGACCGAGACCGAGGCCATCGTTCACGATGGTGGTGCTGCGATCCATGTTCTCGACCGCTTTGCGAGCTTCTTTCTGGATGCTCTGGATCAGCTCGGAAATTTCCTTGGTCGATTGCGCGGATTTCTCGGCCAGCTTGCGGACCTCATCGGCGACCACGGCAAAGCCCAGGCCATGTTCGCCGGCGCGCGCCGCTTCAATCGCCGCGTTAAGAGCGAGCAGGTTGGTTTGCTCGGCCAGGTCGTCGATCACTTCAATGATCTTGCCAATGTCGTCCGCGCGTTGTCCCAGGACGTCGATGATTTCTCCTGAGGAACGGATGGTGATGTTGATCTTGTTGAGGCCGTCCGTGGCCTTTTCCATGGTGGCGATGCCACTGTGAACTTCCTCACGCGAACGGTTCGAGATATCGAGCAGCACTTTTGCGGTATCGGCGACGCGCTGAATGGACGCCACCATCTGGTCGATGGAGGCCGAGGTTTCACTGACGCTCGAGGCTTGCGTCTGGGTGTTCTTCACCATGTTTTGCACGTTGACGCTCATCTCGTGCATGGTGCTGGTGACTTCGTCGATGGCGGAAGCGGTTTGCAGGCTAACCTTTGCGGAATCGTCGGAAGCGCCTGCAACCTGACTGGAGGCGCTGGCCACCTGGGAAGCTGCGTCGCGAACATTACTCACCAGAGTTCTCAGACCTGTCACCATGCGTACGGTGGCGTTGCCCAGAGTGTCGTCCTTGGAGCGTGGCGTCATCTGAACGGCGAGGTCTCCGCCTGAAATGGCTTCCGAAACCGAGGCCATCTCCTTGAGATATCCCACCATTCCGTTGAAGGTTCTTGCCAATTCGCCGATTTCGTCCTGGCGCTGGATGTCGATGTGATGATCCAGGTCGCCCGCCGTGCCGATTTGCTTCGTGACCTGCATCAACTCGGCCAGCGGTTCAGTGATGGACTTGGCGGTACGGTATGCGATCACAATGCCCAGGGCAAGCGCTGCCAGAGTACTGAGCAGGGCAATTCCAATGGTCCAGTTGCTGGCGCTCTCGTCGCTCTTGCGCCGGTCTTCCAGTACCTTTCGGCTTTCGGAGTCGGCAGTGTCGAGGTATTCAGTGGAACTCTTGATCCAGCTGCCGGCATCTTTTTGGAGGTAGAAAATCTGCAGTTCGGCTACGGTGGAATTTCCCTGATCCACGTCTTTACGCTTTTGCATCAGGGGCTCGGCAAAATCGCGCGCCCAGTTCTGCTCGGTCTGCTGAACCTTTGCCAGGGCCATTTTCTGCTGCTCGGATGTGGACAGGCCCATTGCGACCTGCATGCGATCGGCAAAGCTGTGGATGCCGTCAGTTACGTGGTCGAACTCACGACTGTCCCCGCTCAACAGGTAGTTGGTCAGGAAGAGGCGGTTCTGCATCATCTGAAATCGGATCTTGTCGGTGGCGTCGGCCAACTCCAGCGCCTGCGATGCCGCGGCCTTGGCGCTGTGCTCGCGATGCACGGACCACAGGTTCACGGCAAATAACACCACGACCATCGCGAGCACTGCTCCGAAGGCCAAATAAAGTTTCTTGCCGATCGTCATGCGATCCCTCCGTCTCCTGCCGCGCCCTTCCGGCTCGCGGCGGAACCCTTCGATTTGCGTGTCACTCTTCTATCCATCACTGACGCTGAAACTTGAACTCCACGACCCCCGAGCTTTCGACCGCGGCGGGCTCGAATCGCCATTGCTTCATTGCATCCATGGCAGCGGTGACCAGGATTGGGTGGCCGCCGATCGCCTTCGCATTCTTCACCTGCCCGTTGGCAGAGACGACTACGGAAAGACGCACCGTGCCCGTGATGCTCATGCGTTTTGCCAGCTCGGGATAAACGGGCGAAACCTTTGTTTTGGGCTTGCGGGTCAGTTCGTCGGTCTTGATCTCCTGCTGGGCGAACATTCTGGTTGGACTGACGATGGTGGCGCCTGCTGTTGACCCAAGCAGTCCCAGCCACAGGGTGGCGACCCGACGATTCGTCTTCTTTGAAAGCACGAAATTTCTCCTGTGCGCGGGGAATGCCCCGTCAGGTGCAAGTGCAATGACTATGCCAGCCGTCAGACGTGTGACCAGCCTTAGTAACATTGACTTAAATGAGTGAATTTAAACAAGTTACTTCTCTGCCGTCGGGTTACTTCAGTACTCGGATGAGGTCAGGGTCTGTCTCACCACCGTCCCTGTATCTCAAGCTGAGATTGTCTTTGCCAATTAGTTCGATTTCCCAACTCGGCACCCGACCTCTTATTCGCTTGACTCAAATTGAGATTGCAAGCTAATTTGCTGTATATCAACTACTTGTAAATCTTGGGCCGGGTGGACGGTGACAGTCTGACCATGTCAGCCGGAGACACAACCCTGGCGTCGGGGAGCGGGCCGCGCTTGGACGACGCTTTCCAGCAATTGCTGCTCAGGTTCTCTGCCGCCGCGGCTGAGGGAACCTCGCCGCCCGCATTAATTCGTCTGTTTTGCGGGCAGACCCGGGAATTCTTTCAGGTGGATGGGGTCTACGTGTGGCAGCGGGGATCCGGGAACGAGCTGATTGGCGCAGACGCTGACGGGGTGATGGCGGAACGCTTTCGTGGCACCCGGCTGACTGCAAGTCAAAGCGCGGTTGCCATTGAAGCTTTTCAACAGCGCAAGCCAGTCCTAAGGAATCGGCTGGACCCTAACCGGTATGAGATGGCGGCGGAGTATGGGGCACGCTCGATCATGGCGGCGCCGCTGGTGGTGGGCAACGAAGCCATTGGTGCGGCTACGTTTCTGCACTGCTCCGATCCGGATTTCTTTAATGAGGACATGGCGGCCAAGGCTACGATCCTGGCCGGACAGCTCGGCAGCCTTCTCCAGGCGAGCCGGCTTACACAAGTCTCGCGGGAAGAACGCCGGCGGACCGAAATTCTGGTGGAAGTGGCGCAGGCTCTTCACTCTGCGCCTGAGTCGACGGCGGTGGTTGAGGCACTGGCGGACAGGCTCCGCGTTCTGCTGCGCACTCGGCTGGTTTGCATCCTGCTGCGGGAAGCCGCTGGTTTCAACCTGCGAGCCGTAGCTGCGGAATCTCCCCAACTTGCGGCTCAGGTGAGGGCTCGCCATGATCGCCGGGGGATGCAGTTTGCAGCCGACCTTGCCAGCCGGGCCACTTCGGCGGGGGAAGCCATCAGCGTCACGATCGATCCCGCCACCCACGCGCTGGGTGATCTCGTCCCTCCCGGGATGCTGATTTCGGCGCCCTTCCGCACCTCGACGAGCCAGGGCGCAGTTTTGATCTACCCACGCCAGGATGGGGTGTTCACCCCGGAAGAGAAGTCGTTGATCTCTGTGGTGGCCGGCTTTGGAGCGGTGGCTATTGCCAATGCCGAACTCTACAACACAGCCCGCGCTCAGGCTCACGATCTCCATCAATTGCTGGACATTTCCGCGGAACTTGGCTCGATCGGCCAACTTGACGAGTTCCTGGAGCGATTTGCTCTGCGCGCAGCGGATTTCCTCGGCTTTGCCCGCGGCTTCATCGGACTGCTGGAAAAAGGCGCCTTCCATGTGCGTTGGGCCGCCGAAAATAGCCGCTCCCAGCGCGTAGACCTCGTCCTTCCCGGAGGGTCCGTCAGCCAGGCGCTGCTGGCCAGGGAAGTCTTCTGGTCTGACGATCCGAGCAAGATCCCAGGAGTAAATCTGGAGGCGCTGACCAAGTTCGAGGTGCGGCAGTTGTTGACCGTCCCGCTGCTCGACACGCAGGGTGAGATCCTGGGCATGTTTGGTGTGCTGGACAGGCTGGATGGAGCCGGCATCTCGCCTGAGGATGTTCGCCGCGCGCGCGCGTTGGCGGCGCAGGTTGCTATTGCGCTGGAGGCAACCCGCAATCTCCACCAGTCCGAACAGCATCGGAGGCGGGCTGAATCACTGACCGAGCTGGCACTGGAACTCAAATCCCACCTGAAGCTTCCGGAATTCGTGCGTAGCTTTGCCGGCCATGCGGCGGAAATTCTGGGCGCGCGACGCGCGGCACTTTCGGTCAGGCAGGAGAGCGGGCTCGAAACTCTTCTTTTGCACGATACCGAAGGCCGGGAAATCCGCGAGCCCTCAATTCTGAGGCGCTTCACCCATGCCCTGGAAGGCGCGCTGGCGCAACATGAAGGGACGATAGTTTCTTCCGCGGCCGCCGAACTGTTAGGAGCTGCGCTGGCTTCCGAACTGGGCGGAACTGATCTGACACTGGTAAGGCTGACCGGAGTCTCCGGGGAGCTGGTTGGGGTGTTGTGCCTTGAAGGGCGCGAGCAGCCCGTACCTGAGGGCGATGAGCAAATGCTGCAAGCCATTGCAGGACATGCGGCCGTGGCGCTCGAGAACGCTCGTCTGTTCACCCGGATGGACCAGGCCAACCGCCACTGGATTGAGATCTTCGACGCCATCAGCGATTTCATCGTCGCTCATGACGAAGCGGGAAACGTTTTGCGGGTAAACCGCTCTTTGGCGGATTTTATCGGGGTTGCGCCCCAGGCCCTGATAGGGGTCAACATGTGCGCGCTGCTGGCGATGGGTGACGCACCGCCCATGCGTGCCTGCCCCTTCTGCCGAAATACCGAAGGCGACGACGAGTATGTTCATCCCGTGCTGGAACGTACGTACCTGGTTTCCAGTTCACGTGTACACGGCGCCAGCAATGAGGGTATGCAGACCATTCATGTGCTGAAGGACATTAGCGATCGCCTGGAAGTAGAGCAGCGCTACCGCGAGTTGTTCGACAACATCCAGGAGGGACTGTTTTTCTCCACCCCCGACGGGCGCTTTATCGAGGTAAACGATGCCCTGGTCCGCATGCTGGGATATGGCAGCCGTGAGGAACTGCTGCAAGCGGACGTTCGCAACCAGATTTATTTCTCGGCCGAACGGCACCAGGAACTAGCCCGTCAGATGCAGGAGCACGGCGTGGTGCGGAACCACGAAGAGGCTCTGCGGCGCCACGACGGTTCGATTGTGTATGTGCTGATCAACGCCTTTGCCCTGCGTGACAGCCAGGGACAGATCGCACAATACCGGGGCCTGATGCTGGACATCAGCGGGCTGAAAACTTTCCAGTCAGAATTGCAGCGAGAGCGTGACTTCTCCGGGAAAATCCTGAACAACACCCAGAGCCTGATCCTGGTGGCGGATACGGCAGGTTTGATCAGCTATGCCAACCGGCGCTGGTTCGACATGGGCTACGAGCAGAAACAATTGCTGGGGCGTCCTCTGCAGGATCTAGTGACTCCCGGCCGGCGTACCACGCTGAGCGACGCCCTGAGCGCGACTCTGGCCGGACGCCAGGTGGATAACCTTGAACTCCAGATTCTGCGAGGGGACGGCAGGATCGGGCACTTTTCCGTGAACTTGAGTCCGATGCGCGATGAGCAATCCAACGTGACCAGCCTGGTCGTGGTCATGACCGATGTCACCGATGCTGCCAGCCTGCAGTCGAAGCTGATGCATGCGGAGAAGATGGCCGCAGTCGGACAACTTGTATCCGGGGTAGCGCATGAAGTTAACAACCCGCTCACTGCCATCCTGGGATTTGCCGACCTGCTGATGGAAAACACGGAAGTGCCGGAGAGCGCTCGCAAAGACCTGAGGGTCATTCTGCAGGAAGCTCAACGTACCAAGCAGATTGTGCAGAATCTGCTGAGCTTTGCGCGCCAGATGCCGCCCCAGCGAAAGGCACTGCAATTAAATCCGATTCTGCGTCGTACGGTGCAACTGCGATCCTACGATTTTCAAAGCCATGGCGTGGAAGTCATCGAACATCTGGATCAGGATTTGCCCAACGTAGTCGGCGATTCACACCAGTTGCAGCAGGTGTTCCTTAATATTTTGAACAATGCTTACGATGCGGTCAGCGAAGTAGGCCGCGCGGCAAAGATTGAAATTGCGACTACGCGCAAGGGCAATTCGGTGGAGATTTCGTTTTCCGACAATGGGCCTGGCATTTCGCATCCTGATCGCATCTTCGATCCATTCTTCACGACTAAAGAGGTTGGCAAGGGAACGGGACTGGGATTAAGCATCTGCTACGGCATTGTGCACGAGCATGGCGGCGAGATTCTTTGCCACAACAATAGCGGCGGGCGGGGCGCCACTTTCGTCGTGAGTCTTCCTGCTACGCCAGAAACGGCCTCAGTCGGGGCCGCTGCCGGAGTCATACTACGATGACCACACAACCTGTTATGAAACCTGCAACCTTACCGGTACTGCTCATCGAGGATGAGCCCGCCGTGATGGCCTACGTCCGAGCCGCGCTGGAACGGAGCGGCTATTCCGTGGTTTGCACCGAATCAGGAGCCAACGGCGTCCGCCTTCTGGAGACGGGGGAGTTTCTGGGAGTGGTGTCGGATATGCGCACGCCGGGGGGAGTGAATGGAGCCGACGTTCACGCCTGGGTGGTGCAACACCGCCCTGAACTGACCGACCGCATCGTTTTTATCACCGGCGACATCGCCAATGAGGAAACCGTAGCCACACTGCGCGAGACGGGTGCTCCCTGCGTGGAGAAGCCGTTCCGCGTTCAGCAATTCATTTCTGTCGTCGAAAAAACCATGGGGAAGGCACTGTGAGCGAAGACCTGCGAATCCGCCTCCTGATCGTCGATGATGAGCAAAGTATCCGCCAGCTCTGTATGACCGTGGGCGAAGGCCTCGGCTTTATCTGCATGGAGGCTGATGGCGGCGACTCGGCTCTGGCCCTGCTCGAAGAGCAACCGGCGCACATCATTCTTACCGACCTGGTGATGCCCGGCATGTCCGGACTTGTCTTTCTGGAAAAGGTGAAGAAGATGCTGCCCCGTTGCGAGGTGGCGGTCATGACCGGGCATGGATCGGTGGAAACGGCCGTGCAGGCTATGAAACTGGGCGCCTACGATTACATCAGTAAACCCTTTTCACCGCTCGAAGAATTGCGCCTCTTCCTGCGGCGGATGGCGGAAAAAGTTCGCCTGGTGGAAGAGAACGAATTTCTGCGCGAGCGAGTGGACACTGAGACTGAGTTGCACGGCATCGTCGGCGCGTCCAGCAAAATTCAGGATGTGCTGAGAATGATCTCGCGCCTGAAAGACACCCACACTCCGGTATTGATCGCCGGGGAAAGCGGTACCGGCAAGGAACTCGTGGCGCGCGCCATCCATTTCCGCGGCTCGTTTGCCAAGCGCCCGTTTGTGGCTGTCGATTGCGGATCGCTGGTCCCCACCCTGATCGAGAGCGAATTGTTCGGTTACGAAAAAGGCGCGTTTACCGGCGCCGTCAGGTCACGAACGGGATTGTTTCAGTCGGCCAGTGGAGGAACTATTTTTCTCGACGAAATTGGCGAGCTGCCACTGGAGATGCAAGCCAAGCTGCTGCGCGTTTTACAGGAGAAAGAGGTCCGTCCGGTCGGGAGCAACCAGAAGGTCAAGGTGGATGTGCGCGTGATTGCCGCCACCAATCGCGATCTGGAAACGGAATATCGCAACGGCACCTTCCGCAAGGACCTTTACTTCCGGCTCGAACGTAGTGACTGTGCATTTGCCGGCGTTGCGCGAACGGCGCTCCGACATCCCGATGCTGGCGCACTGGTTTCTGGAACGCTACGCTCACGGCAGTGCGATTCAGGTTACGACCGCAGCCATGAAGTCGTTGCTGCAGTACGACTGGCCGGGCAATGTGCGCGAGTTGGAGAATTGCATTGAGCGCGCGGTAGCCCTGGGCGATCAGCGCACGATCGACTTCAATGACTTGCCGCCATCCATCACGACGGTTGTCACAGGAACGGAGCTGGGAGACGACGCTTCCCACATCGAGGCTTACCAGCACCGATCTGGAAGACATCGAGCGCGCCACCATCCAGCGTGTCTTCGAACAGGTGAAGGGTGACAAGGCGCTGGCCGGCAAGATGCTGGGAATCAGCCGCGCCACGCTCTATCGCAAGCTCAAGCGTTACAACATCGGCGGGCGCGAGGAAGTGGTCGCCAGCCAATCACTTCAGTAGGTTTTTGTAGCGCCGGCCTCCGGCCGGCCCGATGGGCGGTTTGGAGGCCCTCCGGCCGGACGCCAACGCTACTTTCCTGAGACAATGTTTCATTCTGAGACAAAGAGGCTCACTTCGCCTTGCCATTTCTCCGCTGGCTGGATGCCTGTCTCTATCTTATCAATGAGTTACAAGCCCCTCCACGCGCCCAATACTTTGGCTGCGCTCGTGCACTCTTTCCTTGTGATGCGGTCCGGGTGCCCTTGTCAATGCTAACCGGCGGACTCGGGGACCCAGGCCGCGTCGACCCTTGCACATGAGGTATCGCCGTGCCCACACAGGCCACCGGCAGAGCGCGCGTCCGGCAGGAAAGCTGCACTGCCAAGCTGGCGAAATTCTTTCCTGAGGCGAGTCCGGTCCGTATTCCTGTGCGTCTGACTCGAGTAGTCGGGGAGAAGGCCTCCACCGAAAGCACGGTGATCGAATTCGGTACGGCGCGGGAAGTTCTCTTTTCGTCAACCTTGCCTCTGGAATTTGCCGATATGCTACGGCTGCAGAACTCCGATGGCACGCTGGACGCCGAAGCCTCCGTGGTGGCACTGCAATACACCAGCGGGCGCACTGCCGTGGCGGCCCGCTTTACTCAGGAAGTTTCCAACTGGATCGTGAAATCATGACTCTGAAACCGAAAGACGAAGGAATCTGGCTGCGGAGTGGCGCGAGGCACGCCTGCTCCATCCTCTGTACAGCGCACTGGCTCGCGAGTTCGTGATCGACTTGCCGGCTTGCGACGACCTTGAGGCCGGCGACTGCACGATCCGCCACAGGAGTCGGTGGAGCAGGCTCGCGCAATGGTTCCTGGAAATGGACCAGAAGATACAGGTCCATCAACTGCGCCAGTTTCTCCAGACCACAAGCCTGACCAGCGAAGAAGGCCTGCAGACGCTGCTGGAACATCATCTGTATCGCGAGACAGCCGTCTGGATTCGGATCGCGACAAGATCGATTTTCTGCTGGTCCAATATTTTTCCCATTGCGCGCCCTCGCGCCTGGAAGACGCCGACGTGGATTTGGCTTACGTGGCCCAGATGCTGGAGCCGGTGCTGGGAAGCGTGGATCTTGACCCTGCCTTCCTGGCTGCACCCGCTCGATGATTTCATCCAGGCGGCCGACGCGTGCCGAAGCCTGAATCAATTGTTGACCAGCGGCACTCTGGAAAAAGGCAGAAAGCTTAAGATCTCCGTGGATGACAACTACTTTGAGCCGGTTGCCATGGTGGCATTCACCCGCTTCAGCTTCCTGATGCGCCGAGTCTTCTTCCGTCTGATGCATCAGGATCTGAATACCATTCTGGACGGATTGCGCGAACTGGAAACGCGCGGGGTCGAGCACACTGGATTGCCGCTCGGCGCAATTTTCCGCCGATGAACCGGTTGCCCGGCTGCGCATGATCTGCCAGTCGTGGAAGGTCATGTTCCACGCCGAATACTCTGCCGGCAGCCCGCTGCGCATGCTGGTCGATCTGCGCAATGTGGTGGACGCGGCCCTGGCCCGCACCGTCAAAGAAGGCCGTCAACGCGAAGTCTTCCGAACCGCCAGCTTTGCGCGCGCGAGCCGCCGCCGCTGCCGCGGGCGCGCAGTTTGCCTCGCGCCGTGATTCCAAGGGCCCCGAGTTCGAGGTCAACGGATGCTCCCGAGGGAGACCGACGATTCGGAGGACACTCACGAAACAGCGGAAGAGCGACGACAACGTCTAGGGCTGACTGCCCGGCGATCGAGCGGAACGGAGAACAGCTTGGACCAAGCCACGGTACTGATTATTTCGGACGACCCGGAATTTTCCCGCGTCGTCATGGATCGTTGGCAGGGCGAACGGCATGCTCCGGCGTTTACCTTGATGAGCGCCGGCGTCTGCCGAGATCTGGATGCAGATGGCTTCGACCTGGCCATTGTCGGGGGCAGTCGCGCTCCGCAGTTCTTCCTGCCGTATTCAACGCTCTCAATTCATCCGGCAAGCCAGTAGTTGTTTGTATGTGAAGCACAAGCAATCTGCCCGCGAGACCGGCGCGGAGGTCAGGGTTCTGCAACAGCAGGAAGGCTGGCCGGATACGCTGGTGCTGGTCTCGCAGAAATCCTGCGGCTTGGGTCAGGCACTGGCCCGCGCCCATCGCGCCGAACAGGCAAGAAAGTCTTTGGAACAGCAGGCCAGCGCTGGGCCGTTACATGCTGGACGTCCGACACACTCTGAACAATTCCCTGACGTCGGTTCTGGGTAACTCGGAACTGCTGGTGCTCGACCCGGGATCACTCTCCGCCTCCGAGCGCTCGCAAATTGAAACCATCCGCAACATGGCTGTGCGCATGCACGAAATCCTGCGCCGCTTTTCATCCATCGAAAAAGAACTCAATGCAGTGGAGAAGCAGGCCGAGAACGAAGCCAGAACCAAGTCTCGGGCAGCAAGTGCGGGCGACTGATCAGATAGCTGCTAGTCTGTGAGTTGGTGCCATCCCCTCAAATGCTCAGTTTTCGGGACGCACCTGAATCACACCGGGCTTGCTGCAAGGTACTCCAGAGGAAAAATCCCCGTTCAAGCAGAGCTTGGACGAACACCATCGATAGTAATGAACACTATCGTATGCGCCACCCGTCGCGCCATTCTTGTGGTCTTCTCTACCGACCCTCTAGGGAGCGCGCGGTATACTTATGCCCGGCGACGGGGGGGGCCGTTTCTCTAATTTGATGATTTCACTGCGTCGTCAATAGGGCCAAATCTAAGCGGACAAGAACTCCTTCGTCCGCAACTCCTTGATCGTATCCCTTAGCTTGGCTGCCTTCTCGAATTCGAAGCGCTTGGCGGCTTCGCGCATGTCGCTTTCCAGCTTGGCGATGTAGGCGTCCAGTTCTTCCTGCGACTTGAACTCGGGCAATGCCTTCGGCTTCGATGTCGGTCAGATCGGCGTAGTCGGCTTCAATGATCCGAGCCAGGGTCATATCGAGCGGGCGGATGATGGACTCGGGCGTGATTCCGTTGGCCTCGTTGTAGGCCACCTGGATGGCGCGGCGGCGGTCGGTTTCGTCGATGGCCTTCTTCATCGAGTCGGTCATGCGGTCGGCGTAGAGAAGAGCACGGCCATTGAGGTTGCGGGCGCAGCGGCCGATGGTTTGGATCAGCGATCCGCTCGAGCGCAGGAAGCCTTCCTTGTCGGCGTCGAGAATCGCGACCAGCGAAACTTCTGGCAGGTCGAGGCCTTCGCGCAGCAGGTTGATGCCAATCAGCACATCAAACTCACCTTTGCGCAGGTCGCGCAGAATCTTCACCCGCTCGAGGGTTTCGATCTCGGAGTGCATGTAGCGGCACTTTACGCCCACTTCGCTGTAATACTCGGCCAGGTCTTCGGCCATGCGTTTGGTGAGAGTGGTCACCAGCACGCGCTCGCCGCGCGCCACACGGGCGCGAATCTCGTGCAGCAGGTCGTCAATCTGCCCTTTGACCGGGCGAATCTCGACCGGCGGATCGACCAGTCCGGTCGGACGAATGATCTGCTCCACCACGACGCCCGCTGATTTGGTCAGCTCATAGGGACCCGGCGTCGCGGAAACGTAAACCATCTGGTTCATGCGGTGTTCGAATTCGTCGAACGTGAGCGGACGGTTGTCCAGCGCCGACGGCAGGCGGAATCCGTATTCGACCAGCGTCTCTTTACGCGAGCGATCGCCGTGGATACATGCCATGCAATTGCGGCACCGTCTGATGCGACTCGTCGATGAACATCAGGAAATCGCGCGGAAAATAATCGAGCAGGGTCGGCGGAGGTTCGCCCGGCAAGCCGGCCGGTGAAGTGGCGGGAATAGTTTTCGATGCCATGGCAGTAGCCCATGGCCTTGATCATTTCCAGGTCATACATGGTGCGCTGGTGCACGCGCTGCGCCTCCACCAGCCGTCCCTGTTTCTCCAGTTCCGCTTCCCACCACAGCAGTTCTTCGCGGATCGACTGCGCGGCTTTGTCGCGAGTCTCCGGCTTCATCACGTAATGGGTCTTGGGATAAATCGGCAGGCGCACGTATTTCTGCTTCACGGTTCCGAACAAGGGATCGATCTGCGAAAGCGATTCTACTTCGTCGCCCCACAACTCGACCCGGTACGCCATGTCGTCGTAAGTGGGAAAGATTTCGATCACGTCGCCGCGCACCCGAAACGTGCCGCGCCGGAAGTCGCCGTCGGTGCGCTCGTAAAGAATTTCCACCAGCTTGCGGGTGATGTCCTCGCGCTTGATCTTCTGGCCCTTCTCCAGAAACAGCAGCATGCCGTAGTAGGCCTCGGGAGAGCCCAGGCCATAGATGCAGCTTACCGATGAAACGATCAGGCAATCGCGCCGCTCGAACAAGCGATCGGGTCGCCGACAACCGCAGCTTGTCGAGTTCGTCGTTGATCGTCGATTCTTTTTCGATGTACAGGTCGGCAGCAGGAACATAGGCCTCGGGCTGGTAGTAGTCGTAGTAAGAGACGAAATATTCCACCGCGTTGTGCGGGAAAGAAGCTCTTGAATTCGTGATAAAGCTGGGCCGCCAGGGTCTTGTTGTGCGCCATCACGATCGCACGGCCGGTTCGCCTGCTCGATCACCTTGGCCATGGTGTAGGTCTTGCCCGATCCGGTTACACCCAGCAGAACCTGGTGCTGCTCGCGGTCGAAAACGCCCCGGATCAGGGCCTCGATGGCGTTGGCCTGATCGCCTTGCGGCTTGTAGTCGCTGACTAGTTTGAAGTCCATAAAATCGGTCCACCGGCACACAGAAGGGAATTTCGGGCAGTGGGCATCTCTTGATTATAACGCGGCGGGTTGGAAGGGGGATGAAGCGACTGTTCGGCCGGTATCAGATCCGGGTAGAACAGAAGCGAAAACAAAACGGCGCGAAGCAAGCCTCGCGCCGTCACACTGGTTCGGGTTGATTTCGTTTACGGAAGTTTGAAGTTTACCGTGATCTGAGTCTGTATTTCGACTGGCTCACCATTCAGGAAGTACGGTTTATATTTCCACTGCTGAACGGCATCCATCGCCGCACGTCCCAGCAGGCGCATTGTCCAGACAACTGCTTGATCCCTGTGATGTTTCCAGTCTTGGAAATATTCGCCTGCAGTTCGACCATACCTTCCAGACGCATCTGCATCGCCTGAGCGGGGTAGAGGGGCTGGACTCTCTTGACGATGAGACCCTGAGAGACTCCCTGCGAAATTCTCACCGTTTGCTGCGCGGCTCTCTGGGCGTTGATGGCGTTGGTGTTCACCAGTCCAGCCACCGCGGAGGTGTCCGCGCCGGTCGAGATGCTGGTTGCTGTGGGTGGCTGCTCTGGCTCTTGCGATACAGCTTCCGTGCTGTGCCGGGAGCTTTCACCGTTTTTTACCAACAGCGGCTCGGACGGCGCTGGGGTCGCGGCTGCGGGAGCTTTGAGCGCTGTCACAGGGCTGTCGATTCCAGCCGGTTTTGCCGCCGGAGATGCCGTCCTGGAACCTGCAGTTTCTGATAGGACTGCGGCCGATGGCTTTGAAGATGATACTGGTCCGGACGCGGTCAAGGTCTGTTCCGTCTGTGCCGATACTTCTGGCGATGAAGGTTGAGCTTCCGGCGCCGCAGTCTCCGGGGCTGGAGGCTGCGAGGCTAAGCGAGGTTTGTGCGGGGGCTACAGATTGCTGCACTGGCTGTGCCTGCCGGGACTGCATCTTGGTCCAACCAAAATAACCCGCTGCGGCGACGCCCAGCAGTACGACCGCTACCACGAGTCCTTTCTTGCTGCCACCTTTGCCCGAAGACTGTTGCGCCGCGAGTGCGTCGCGAGTGTCGTCGAGCGTCGCAAACTCGGAGGCCTCCGCCTTCACTGCTGCTGAGTGCGCCTGCCAAACCTCGGCTGCGGATTGCTCCGATTCGTCCGCCTTGCCAGAGGCCGTTTTCGCGGTTCCTATTTTCGATTCGATGGGAGTGACTTTCGACTCCCGGGCGCGCGCCGGCGCGGCTGCAGCTCCGCTTCCAGCTGAGGTCGGGGTTGCGGAGGCCTGACCGGTTGGCGGATTCTCAAATTCGGTTTTTCCGGCAGCTTCAGCGGCTCGCCGCAGAGCAGAGGCCATCGGCTCCGCCATCGGCTTGCGCGGCTGCCAGGGATATTGCTTGGACTCGGAGAATCAGTGGCAGACGCATGCGCATTTTCCGAAGAGGATGGTACAGAATCCGGCATGTACTCCAGCAGCGCCGCATCGACCGTATCGGGCTGGGGAGTCGGCTCGGCTTCAATTTCAAAGGCGGAAGCGCTGGCCACCGGCGGTGCGGTTGCACGCGGAGCGCGGAAAGGGCACCGGAGCAGGCAGTGGTGGAGCGTCCAACTGGTTCGGGGAAAACCGCAACGGTAGCCGGTGGCTTGGCGGCTTGTCCTTTGCGCAGTAAACCACGGGCGACGCGCAGTGTTGCCTTGGATTGTTCGACGTGAATCGGCTTGGTCAGTACCAGGTTGGCGCCGAGCCGGAACGCTTTGGCTACGCCAGCCTGTCCTTCTACCACCGCGACTGACAGCGACGTCTGGTTGGAACCGGAATTGCGCGCGCTCTTGAACAGCAGAGCAGCGTTCTGCTCGTTGTCGCAGTCCACGACGATGGCGTCGAAGTGCTGGGCCATCAATTTCTTGACCGCGGCAAAAGGCTCATTGCAGGGCTCGACACTGAACTCAAGATCACTCAATACCTGGCTGACTATGCGGGCCGTTTTCTCGTCCGGGCAGAACAATAGCGCTTGGTAACTCATAGTAGTCAATGCTAGGTAGAGGCTTCAGGACCGGCAAGTTACTGTGGTAATTGGACGGTTACAATGGCGGCCATGCGCGTGCCGCTTTGGCTCAAGATTTTGTGGACCGTCTGGGTGGTGATTTGGGCGCCGCTTGTACTGGAAGCATTACGGCGCTCAGAACTTGCTCTATTTCTGCGATTTGGGAAACTTCTTCATCGCGATGGCACTCTGGCTGGAGAGCCCGTTGCTCTTTTCCTGGCAGGCCACCGGACTGCTTCTATTCCAAAGTCTCTACACCATCGATTTAATCGGCGCGGTCCTGACCGGCAGACACATCATCGGTGGCACCGAATATATGTTCGACAACCAGGCATACCGCTATTTCTCCGACTTCTGAGTCTGTTTCACGTGGTCACGCCGCCACTATTGCTCTGGGCAATCCAGCGGTTGGGTTATGACAGACGCGGATGGAAATATCAGACACTTACTGCGTGGGTGGTAGTGCCGATCAATTATTTCTGGCGGCCGGAACACGACGTCAACTGGGCGCGTGGACCGTTCTTTCGCGAGCAGCACGTGTTGCCGGGATTGTTGTATCTGTTCCTGTATCTGATTTTGGTGCCGCTGCTGGTTTATTGGCCGACGCACCTGGCATTGCGGTGGTGGGCACGGCACACTCAAACGCAATATCATCCGAGCGAAGTCAGCCCATCCGCTTGCGAACGGGCTGGCGTAGTCGAAGGATCTCTGCATCCAACTTGTGCCTGGGCCCTGGAGGGGGATGCCCATGTTTGCGGAGAATTATTAGACGAGCAGCAGTCACTCCGCTCAGGATGACATTCTATCGGGGAGCAAATTTATGGAGACGCACCCGGCTAGAGCCGCTCACTGCAACGAATGCCTTCTCCGCGGCTTCCAGCAACGCTTCTGCGCCGACGGGTCGTCCTGTGGCGTGTTCCATCCATAGATCGGGGGTGACCGACGCCCATCTTTGCCATTCGTCTCAAACTCGGCTCCGATCGACTCCTGCCTTCTTCATCTGTTCTTCAATCTGGAACGCAATCAGATGACCGATTGGATAGTCGGGCAGGTATAAGAACGCATCGATCATGTGGGAGTAGACTCCGAGAAGCACGTACATCATTCCTGTGAAACACCGGAGCGTAGTACCGGTTCCACATGTCCTTGGAAATCTGCACCGTGGCCTGGTTTAGTTCCTGCGGCGAAGCCTCGGGATGGTCGTACATCCAGTGCCAGACTGCCATATCGACCAGCGCGACGCCGGCGATTTCGAATGTCGCCCAGAAATTATTCAGGATTTTCTCCGCTTCGCTCTTGGCGTCGGGTGCCGGAAGGCCGAGCAGTTCCAGGTCGTGCCCCTGGAACACGAATGCAAATGCTTCGGTGAAAGCGGTGTTGGGCACGCCTTTCAGAAAAATGTGATCGACGTCGTTCAGGGAGAAAGTCTGTTCGACGTTGTGCCCCATTTCGTGAGCCGCGACATTGAAGCCCTTGTAGTTCATGCCGGTCTTTTCCACGCGCGTCCGCAGGTGCGCTTTTTCTCCGCGCATTTCCGCGCCCATGGCGTGGCCTGCGCCGCGCGCCGGATCGACCACGATATTGCGGGCGAGGTATTGGGCGCGCTCGGAGGCGAAGCCGAGCTTGGCAAGCAGGTTGGGAATGTCCTGCTGGTACGCCTGCGCGGTGGGATATTTCTTCGCGACCATTTCGTCGAGTTGCGATTCAGTGTACTGACTGCCGGGGCGGAAGCCGCTGTACCAGATATCGAACGGCTCCAGCGGACGCTTCAGACGCGACTCGATCAACTTCGCAACCTGCGGAACCAGGGGCGAAGTCACAACCTGCTCGAGCATGGCTCGAACGCGAGCTTCAGGAATCTCGCGGTTCTCATCGAAACGGCGAGCGATCAGTGTGGGCGCAGTCGGAGAATACGGATCAGCTTTCCTGGCTGCGAAGAAGGTCTTCTGCAGCATCGCGTACCGGGTGTCAGGTTCACGCGCGTCGCTGGCATTGGCAACCGCTGGGGTTTCCGAGTCCTTGACGGCCGCGGGTGCAACCTTATTGGTGAATGGATTCCAGTCGACTGCCGGATTGTTGACCACTACTGCGGGGATCGTCTGGGTGACGATGCGCTCCATCACCTGCTGGATCATCCGCTGTTTCGCTAAGCCGTTCGATTCATCCACGTAGCTGGCCTTGATCTCGTCGCGCAGGCTCCAGTGGCTGAGTAACCGCATTCCCGACGGAAACAGTCGCTGACCCTGAGAGTCGATTACCTGGTGCATCCAGATGTTGTATTCCGAAATGTACTGCCCGGACTGGGCTTCGGCCTGGGCGATGCTCAGGTTGACCTCAGCCGGAATCCGTTTGGAGAAGACCTGTGCGAGCCGCACTTCGGCCCACTGCCGGCGCGACCACGATGGGCCATCCTTGAGGCGTTCCTGGAGAGTGGTGAGCGGAAAATTCAATAGCACGACGAACGCGAGCTTGTTCTGGAAGAAGTCATCCAGCACGTGGGCCGATGGATCATACCCGCCGAGAATTTCATCGAGAGGAATCAGAGTGCCGAGGTCGAGGTCTAGTTGCTGGCGAAACTCGCGGTTGATCTCGTGCATGTGCCCGCCAAGCTGTTCCAGCATGTGCTCGAGTCGTTGGAAGATGGTATCCAGGGCGGCCTGATCTCCGGCGAAGTTGGCGCGCGCGAAATCTTCAAAGACGGAGGCGTCGCCGTCTTCTTCACGCCAGAAATCAGCCATCTGCCGCAGCCCTCGCTGAATTCGTGGCCGTTGGCCATTTCCGTATTGATTAGCCAGCTCATCAGTCAATTTCGCGCGAGAGGATGAAATCCACGAATGTGGAGCGTCGGCTAGGGCTGAAGGACTGGCGGGCGGATTCGCACCTGACGTCATTGATCATCTCCAGGGAGTTTCAAACTGTCGTTAGTGTCTGTTTTGGCTTTCTTTGCGACCTTCGCGGGATCTCTCTGCGTTCTTTGCGGTTAAAGTCTTTTTCCGGGGATAATGACAAAAAGACTTTAACCGCGAAGGTCGCTAAGAAACATCGCAAAGGACGGAGGAAACCAAATCGATTAAATTGAGTCCACCTGCGAGATCGCATTCGCTGTCGCGCGGAGCAAACTCACTTCCGGTTCCCCAATGCCGACCCGGGTTGCGGATAGGGCAGCGAATTGCTGAATTCGGAAATGTCATCAGCTTTGGAAGTCGGGGAATGGCAACTGGTTGCTCTCTCGCCATTTCTGTACCTGGCGCGCGACTCGTTCGGCCTTCTCCTTGTCCACCCCAGCGTCGCGGCCCAGATAAACGGTTTGCGACGGGAAGGCAAAGCCGGTGCCGGCCGCATCGATAATGTCCATGATCCGCAGCAGGATGTCTTCGCGGATAGCCAGAAACTCGTTGAAGTCCCGGGTGAGGACGTAGGCAAAAATTTCCAGAGTCAGCGCGCTCTCGTCAAATGCGATAAAGCGATTCCGCGCACCCTCGGTTTCCACCTTGGGATGTTCGTAGAGCAGGCGGCGGACCTGCGCAAGGACGTAGCGCATCTGGTCGGGCGAGGTTTCGTAGCGCAAGCCCAGCTTGGTGTTGAACAGGATTTTGTCGCGCCGGCTCAGGTTCTCCACGTTCATCGTTGCCAGCGAACCGTTGGGGATGAAGAGCTCGGTTCGCTCGGGAGTTCGAATTCGCGTGGAGCGCAGGCTGATGTCCTCCACCGTGCCCACGCGATCGCCGAAGCGGCAAGTGTCTCCGATGCGAATCACTTCGTCGCCGAGAATGGAAATACCGCCAAACAGATTCTCCAACGTTTTCTGGGCAGCGAAAGCGATGGCAATACCGCCGATGCCCAGTCCGGCAAGGGGCGTAGTGAGGTTGAACCCCAGGGTGCCGAGTATCAGGAAAATTGCCAGAACAAAGATCGCGGCCTTGAGTACGCGTTCGCCGAGAATCATCAGCGAACCGGTTCCCATCCGGCCGGACAGAACGGCGCGCTGCCGAACACTCCTCATCACTTCGCGCAAAAATCGCCACAGCAACCAATTGAACGCGATCACCGCCACCACGCCGGCGATCTGCTGGTAGCGATGTCTTTGTAGCACGGGAATTCGTATGTAGGCGACCAGAATTTCGTGGATCAAAACCGTGAGCAAGAGCCACAGCGGACGCACAAACGAGCTCCACGCTTTGGCCACGGCGTGCTGGCGATATCGCGCCCATGAGTACCAGGGCAGCCGCAAGATCTGGACTGACAGCCAGCCCAGAATCGCCGCGACCGGAATCGCGAGCAGGATGGCGAGCCATTGCCAGAGTGGAAGTCCCAAAAACTCGTTGCGGACCAGGACCTGGGGAAGACGAGTTTCAACCTGGTGTACCGCGGCTTGCTCGTAAAGCTCGGGAACTTAGCCAGCGTGTCGGAGGAGATGAGCCAGATTCGCGCCCCGTTGGAATCGATCACGCGGACAAGAATGAGGTCGGCATCAACGTCGCCCGCGTTCAGATTGCCGACTCGCTGCCGGTCGAGCGGCCATGCCTTCCTGCGGCGTCCCTTCGGGTTGGTTACTGATTCGGCGCAAGTCGCCGGAGAAAGAGCGATCGATGACTACTTTCAGCTTGGAAGCAAGGTCTTCGCCCTGAGTCTGCCGTCGCGCGGGGGCCAATTGCAGGTACTGGGCAGCGATCGAATAATTTCCTGATTGTGCAGCCTGAAGAAAGCCGTACAAAGTGCCGCTGGGAGTGTTGCGGCCGAGCGGATCGCCGGCAGCCGTGTTGTTTGCGGGAGCTCCGGTCGCGGGTTGCTGTCCCGGCAAGAATCTGCTCGGCGGAAGACGTCCGGACGATCACCAGAACAATTCCCAGACAGATGACCAGCCCGAGCGTTCGTTTCAGCAGAAGGAACATAATTCTCAAATTGTAATGTAGGCGCGAGCGGCGACGCTCGCGCCCACATTGGATCCGGCTGCAACGTGCGCATCGGCGGCGCCGGACTAACTTTTCTTTGGCCGGTAGATGTCGGTGCTGGTACCGAAGAAAACTTCGGCGGATTGCATGACCGTCTCCGAAAGCGTCGGATGCGGGTGAATGGTCAGAGCAATGTCCCTGGCGAGAGCCGCCATTTCCACCGCGAGCACGCCTTCCGCGATCAGTTCTCCCGCGCCGGCGCCCACGATGCCCACGCCCAGGACCCGCTCGGTTTGCGGGATCGAGGATGAGTTTTGTCATGCCTTCGGTGCGATCCAGAGTCATGGCGCGGCCTGACGCAGCCCACGGAAATTTCGCCACCTTGATCTCGCGATTCTCTTTTTGCGCCTGCGTTTCGGTGAGACCGCACCACGCGATTTCGGGATCGGTGAAGACCACGGCAGGAATGGCGGCCGGTTCGAACGCCACTTTGTGCCCGGCAATGGCTTCCACCGCGGTGCGTCCTTCATGCGACGCTTTGTGCGCCAGCATGGGCTCTCCAACCACGTCGCCAATCGCGTAAATCGCCGGATCCGTCGGTCTGCAGTTGCTTGTTCACTTCAATGAATCCGCGCTGGCCCACGTTGGACTTGAGTTTTTTCCAGGCCGGCAATTTCGGAATTCGGCTTGCGGCCCACCGATACCAGAACCTTGTCGAAAACTTTTTCAGATTCCTTGACTTCGGGACCACCGAAGGTGACGCGGATGCCGTTCGATTCCGACTTCATGGCGGCCACGGTGGTGTTAAGCATGATGGAGTCGAAAATCTTTTCTACGCGTTTGTGCAACGGAAAAACCAGATCGCGGTCTGCGCCTGGCAGCAGCCCGGGCAGCATCTCGACCACTGACACTTTCGAGCCCAGCGCGGCATATACCGTGCCCAGTTCCAGGCCGATGTAGCCACCGCCGACCACCAGGAGAGTCCCCGGCACTTCGCTCAAATCCAGAGCGGAAGTGGAATCCATCACGCGCGGGCTGTCGAGTTTGAGGCTGGGAATGATGGCGGGACGGGAACCGGTCGCGAGGATGATGCGATCAAAACTCAGACTTTGTTCGTCGCCGCCAGCTTTGGAAATCCGCAGAGTGTTCGAATTCTCGAAAGCCGCGCGCCCCTGGATGTATTCAACCTTGCGCTGCTTCGAGAGCACGCCCAGGCCGCCAGTCAGCTTCTTGACCACGCCTTCCTTCCACGACCGCAGGCGGGCGAGATCGATCCTGGGGTCAGCAAACTCGACTCCCCAATTCTTGGCGTGCCGGGACTCATCGATCAATTTGGCCACGTGCAGCAGCGCCTTGGAAGGAATGCAGCCGCGGTACAGGCAGACTCCTCCCGGATTCGCTTCGGGATCGATCAGGGTGACCTTCATTCCCAGATCGGCTGCGAGAAAAGCCGCAGCGTAGCCACCCGGCCCGCCACCCACCACTGCAATGTGCAAATTTGAAGTTTCAGTCATTCAAAGAAGAAAGGCATCAACCACAGAGGACACAAAGTTTCACGAAGGAAACGAGGGAATTTCCGTCGTGTACCTTTGTGTCCTCTGTGGTTGATCGATTTTTCACGGTCTATCCCTGCACCGACAGCAGGAAGGGCTGCTCAAAAGCTTCCGCGATCCAGCGCAGGAATCGTGCGGCATCGGCGCCATCAATCAGGCGATGATCGTAGGAAAGGGACAAGCGGCAGCACTTGCCGCGGCTCGAATTTTCCATTCATCCAGATCGGCTCCATGCTGGAGCGCGACAGCCCGAGGATTGCGACTTCCGGATAGTTCACGATCGGCGAAAACCCGGTGCCGCCAATGCCGCCGAGGTTCGTAATCGTGAAGGTTCCGCCTTCCATTTCCGCGGGCGTCAGTTTCTTGTCTTTGGCTTTGCGGGAAATTTGGGTCAGTTCGGCGGCCAGTTCCACGATGTTCTTCTTGTCCACATCGCGAATCACCGGAACCAGCAGGCCGCGGTCGGTATCGACGGCGACGCCGACGTTGATGAATTGCTTGTAGACAATCTCTTCTTTGGCCAGGTCGATGCTGGCGTTGAATTGCGGAAAGACTTTCAACGCGGAGGCAACGACTTTAAGCGCGATGGCGGTTACCGTCATCTTGCCGCCGGCTTCTTCGGCCTTGGGCGCAAAGCGGGCGCGTAGCTGTTCGAGTTCGGTGATGTCAGCTTTGTCCTGCTGGGTGACGTGTGGAATCGTCGTCCAGGCTTCCCAAAGATGCTGCGCCGTCTTGCGCCGCACTCCGCGCATGGAGACGCGTTCAATTTTTCCAAACTTAGTGAAATCGGGAAGCGGAGACGGGGCGAATCGATTGCCCTGTGCCGACTGAGCCGCCGTTGAAGCCAGCAGCGACTTGGCGTGGGCCTTAACGTCATCTTCGTTGATGCGTCCGCCCGGGCCGCTGCCTTTAACTTCATAAATGTCTACGCCGATCTCGCGCGCCAGGCGGCGAACGTGAGGTGCAGCAGGCGCAGGTGCGCGATGTTCGGTGCCCGCAACCTTGCCCAATTGCTCTGGCATGGCGAATTCTTTGGGTGCGAGGGCTGAGGGCTGATCCGGCAGAATCACTTGTGCTTCAGTCTTGCCCTCTGCGTGGATCGCAGCCTGCAGCGACAAGCGAGCTTCGTGCTGCTCGGAGATGTGCTCCACCGGGCCGTGTTTCGGTTTTTCGGCCTGTGCGGTCGCACCACCCTCCAGGGTGAAAATCACCTGGCCCACCTTGATCTTCGTGCCCTCTTTGACCTTGACTTCCTTGACCGTGCCAGTCACTGAAGAAGGAACTTCCACCACCGCCTTGTCGGTTTCCAGTTCCATCACCGGCTGGCCTTCAGAGACTCTGGAGCCGGGAGAGATCATCAAGCGCACCAGGTCGCCCTGATCGATGTTTTCTCCGAGTTCCGGCAGCTTGAATTCGGTTGCGCCGGTTGTCGCCGGGGCTTGCGGAGGCGCAGAGGGTGCAGGAGGCGCCGCGGGCTGAGATTGTGTCTTGGCAGGTGCCGCAACTTTCGCGGCGGGAGCGCCTGGCTTCTCTGCTGGAGGCTTGGCGGCGGCAACCGCGGGTTCAGCAGCTCTAACTTTGACGCCAGCTCCGTTCTCCACCGTGAAGATCACCTGACCTACCTTGATCTTCTGTCCTTCTTTGACGCGAATCTCTGTTACTGTACCGGTCACTGAGGAAGGCACTTCGACAACTGCCTTGTCGGTTTCCAGTTCCATCACGGGCTGGCCTTCAGTCACGCTGGCGCCAGGAGAAATCATCAGGCGGACGAGATCGCCCTGATCAATATTCTCGCCGAGTTCCGGTAGCTTGAATTCAGTCACTGAGTAATCGCTCCTGGTGGTGCCCTTGCAACGCCGGAGTCTCGCGGCTGTTTCGAGGGCATCGTGCCCTCGGCGGTGAGGGCGGGACGCCCTCACGACAGCCGCCGGGACGGCGGCGCTACGGTTTACGTATTCGCCGGATTCGCTTTTTCCGGGTTGATGCCAAGTTCTTTCAGAGCTTTTTGCAGCGCGTCGGGCTTGATCTGTTTCTCGCGTGCCAGCGCGGTCAAAGTGGCCAGCACAATATGTTTGGCGTCGACTTCGAAGAAATCACGTAGTGCGACCCGGCTTTCGCTGCGGCCGAAGCCATCCGTGCCCAACGCCAGCAGCGGCCGAGGCATCCACTGCGCGATCGATTCAGGAAGTACTTTCATGTAATCCGATGCCGCCACCAGCACGCCGGGTGCATCCTTCAGTTTCTGGGAGACGTAGGGTACGCGGGGCGTCTCACCCGGATGCAGCATGTTCCAGCGCTCGCAATCGTTGCCATCGCGATAAAGCTGCTTGTAGCTGGTCACGCTCCAGACATCGGCCGCCACTCCGTATTTTTCTTCCAGAATCTGTTGTGCTTTGAGCACTTCGTACATGATGGAGCCGCTGCCGAACAGTTGCGCGCGCAGCTTGGAATCCTTCTTGGTTGAGGTCCGGAAACGGTAGAGTCCTTTCAGAATGCCGTCCTTTACATCTTTTCCTTCGGGCATTCCCGGCATGGGCAGCGGCTCGTTGCCGACCGTTAGGTAATAGAAGATGGATTCCTGATCCACGTACATGCGCTTGATGCCGTCCTGAATAATGACGGCGATTTCATAGGCGAAAGCCGGGTCGTACGCCAGCAGATTGGGAACCGGCAGCGCCAGCACGTGACTGTGTCCGTCTTGATGCTGCAATCCCTCGCCCGCAAGTGTAGTGCGGCCAGCCGTGCCGCCAACCAGGAAACCGCGCGTTCTTAGATCTGCGGCAGCCCAGATAAAGTCGCCGATACGCTGGAAGCCGAACATTGAGTAATAAATAAAAAACGGGATCGTGTTGATCCCGTGATTGGCGTAGGCAGTCCCGGCAGCGATGAATGAGCAGATAGAACCGGCTTCGGTGATGCCCTCTTCCAGAATCTGCCCGTCCTTGGCTTCCTTGTAATAAAGGAGGGTATCCATATCGACGGGTTCGTAGAGCTGGCCCACGCTCGAATAGATTCCCACCTGACGGAATAGTGCTTCCATACCGAAGGTGCGCGCTTCGTCAGGGATGATGGGTACGATGAGTTTGCCGATTTCCGGATCGCGCAATAGTTTTGAAAGCAGCCGCACGAAGACCATGGTGGTCGAGACTTCACGGCCGTCGGTGCCTTTGTGAAACTCCTCGAAGTGCGCTTCCGACACCGGGGCGATCGGCTTGGATCGCACTTTCCGTGCGGGAAGATAGCCGCCCAGTTGCTTGCGGCGTTCCTGCATATAGAGAATTTCGGGACTGTCGTCGGCTGGGCGATAGAACGGCGCATCGTGCAATTCTTCGTCGGGAATGGGAATCCCGAAGCGTGAACGGAAGATGCGCAGCTCATCTTCATTCAATTTTTTCTGCTGGTGAGTGATGTTCTTGCCTTCGCCAGCTTCACCTAGTCCATAACCTTTAATGGTCTTGGCCAGAATGACCGTCGGCGCGCCCTTGTGTTCGGTGGCGGCTTTGTACGCGGCGTGAACCTTGATGGGATCGTGGCCGCCCAGCCGCATGCGCGAGAGTTGCTCGTCAGAAAGGTGTTCAACCATTTTCAGCAGCCGGGGATCGCTGCCAAACAGGTTGTGGCGGAAATAAGCGCCGCTCTCGACAAAATATTTCTGATACTGGCCGTCGGTGATTTCGCCCATGCGCTTGACCAGAATCCCATCGCGGTCATTGGTCATGAGGTTGTCCCAGTCGCTCCCCCAGACCACCTTGATGACATTCCACCCTGCGCCACGGAAGATCGCTTCCAGTTCCTGGATGATCTTGCCGTTGCCACGTACCGGCCCGTCCAGCCGCTGCAGATTGCAGTTCACTACGAAAACCAGGTTGTCCAATCTCTCGCGGGAAGCCAGGGTGATCGAACCCAGCGATTCGGGTTCGTCCATTTCTCCGTCACCCATGAAGGCCCAGACTCTTCCGCCGGTCGTCGTCTTTAGACCGCGGTTCTCCAGGTAACGAATGAACCGGGCCTGATAAATCGCCTGGATTGGCCCCAATCCCATACTGACGGTAGGAAACTCCCAGAAATCAGGCATCAGCCAGGGATGGGGATACGAACACAGGCCGCCACCTTCCTTCAGTTCGCGGCGAAAGTTCTGTAGCTTCTCCTTGGGAATGCGTCCTTCCATGTACGCGCGGGCGTACATGCCGGGCGCGGCGTGGCCCTGGAAGTAGACCAGATCGCGATCGCCGGATTCAGTACGAGCCTGCAGAAAATGATTGAAGGCCACTTCGTAAAGCGTGGCGGCGGAAGCGAAAGTCGAAATGTGCCCGCCAATGCCTTCCTGGATTTTGTTGGCGCGCACCACCATGGCCAGCGCATTCCAGCGCACCATGCTCTTGATCCGGCGCTCCATTTCCTGGCTGCCGGGAAAGGGCGGCTGCTGCCGCGAGGCGATGGTGTTCTGGTAGGGAGTGGTGGCGGTGAAGGGAAGATTCACTCCTGCCGCGCGCCGCGCGTGCAGGGACAGTTGCTGCAGCAATCGGCCCGCCCGCTCCGGGCCACCCTGGGACAAAACATAATCCAGCGAATCGAGCCACTCTCGAGTCTCCAGAACTTCCACACCATTGGTTTGCGTCTCAGCCACGTCTGGTTTCTCCCTAAATGAATGCCGAACCTTTAATGATAGTCAATTACGCGGAATTTTGCTGCCGCACCCGTCCAGCGGCGGAAAGGAAGCGATCGAATCTGAGCCAGCATCCCGAATCGGCAAAGACTATAATAGCTTTTTTCCGATTGCGGTCGCTCTAATGTCAGCCGCTGTGCCAGCAACCCATCAACCTTAACGTCCATCTATAGGGCAGCTTCGAATGCGCCAGAGATATTAAAGAGGAGAGTCTCGATGTCCAAGAAAACAGCTTCAGGTAACAATGGAGGAGTCACCGCCCAGCCGCATTTTCACCAAAAAGCTCGAGAAATCCAGCAGTACGGCACCGTGAATCACGCTCTGCCTCTCGAACTCGAGGAACCGGTTCGTCTGGAGATGACCGAACATCTTAATCAACTTCTGGCCGACACCATGACCCTGCGCGACCTCTATAAGAAGTCGCACTGGCAGGTGGCAGGGCCGACTTTTTACCAACTTCATCTCTTGTTCGACAAGCACTACGACGAGCAGGTGGAACTGGTGGACACCATTGCCGAGCGCATTCAGTTGCTCGGTGGATTAAGTCTTGCCATGGCTGCCGACGTCGCCGAAACCACGCGGATTGAGCGGCCTCCGCGCGGCCGTGAAGAGGTGCCAGTCCAGCTCTCACGCTTGCTGGACGCCCATAAGATCATTATCGGGCAATGTCGTGAACTGGCGGAGCGTGCCGACAAGTTAGGCGACGATGGCACCAATGACCTCGCTGTCAGTGACGTCCTGCGAACCAACGAATTGCAGGTATGGTTCCTGAGCGAGCATCTGGTCAACATGCCACTGACCGAGGCCCGAGATTAGGGAATCGTAGCGTTGGTAATTTTAAGGGGCCGACTCATGTCAGCCCCTTTTTTGCTGGATCAGTCCGAGAACAGGCAGTTGCCATTCCGACGCCGATCTGATCGGCGAGGAATCTGCTTCTGCCAGCAAGACAGCAGATTCCTCGCGCGATACGACCGCGCTTCGGAACGACAATTTGATGGGGTAAACTGCCCTATCCTAAGGGCTGGGTATCACCGCTTGCATCTGGTTTGAATATTTGCTTTCTGTCCCGCCTGGTTCGATGGCGGTGCTGACGTAGTAGTAGGTTTTCCCCCCTTGAACGGAGCTATCGACATAGCTTGTGCCGGGAGTGAGAACCGGATTGATCTTTGTGTAGGGGCCGCCCGGCACAGAGCCGCGATAGATGTTGTAGCCCACCACGTCCGAAGTGCTGGGGATCCAACGGAGACTGACGGCATGAGATGAAGACGATGCGGTTCCGGATCCGATTAAACTCTCGACCGCTAACGTGCTCGAATTGTTCCCGCCAAAAGAGATGGTTCCCGAGGCCGCGCCCGTGGTTTGCGGCTTGAATGTGATCGTGAGTGACACGGTTTTGCCTGCGGGGATGGTTTGAGGAATAGATATACCGCTCAGGCTGAACTCCCCGCTGGTGGATGTTGCCGAGGAGATGGTCACGCTGGATCCCGTGGCGGTTAGCGTCTCCGGAATGCTTTTGCTGCTTCCGACAGCCACGCCGCCGAAATCAAGAGCGCTCGCGCTGGCGGTTAATTGTCCAGCGGAAACACCGTTGCCTGACAAAGCAATATTCAGGGCCTGGTTGGACACATTCGAAACCACCGCGATCGCTCCGGACATGTTTCCGCTATCCAGTGGCGTGCATAGAACTCTGAAGGTCACGCTCTCTCCCTTGCTGAGGCTGGTGGGCAAGGTTAAGCCTCTGACACCGAATCCCGGACCGGTTACCGTGGCTTGAGAAATGGTGACGGTCGCGTCCCCGGTGTTCGTTATAGTTTCAAATTGCGTAAGGCTGCTGCCCAGTTGAATGTTGCCGAAGGAGAGGTTCGATGAACTGGCGGCAAGTGTTTGACTGTTTGATCGGGTTCGTTGGTTTGCTGAACTGGCAGTCCTGGCTGTGAACAGCAGCAGGAGAGAAATCGTGGAAGCTACGACCAGGGGCCGAAAGACAGGGAGCAGGGGAATAATATGGGGGGAAGGCATACGCCAAGTGTTAACTATTCATGGATTGGATCGTAGTACCCGTTAGTACATTTTCACACTCACAAGTTCCAAAACCGTTGCGTAATCGTGTCGCGCGCGTGGGGCCCGTGGCTCGGTCGGCGCGCACGACTCTACGCTGCGCAATCCGTTCGGCCCTCCGGTTCTGCTTCGGCGCTCAAAAACCTGCGCCAGGCAGGCGCCAGATCCTCTGAGATCTTCGTTGTTTACCACAACGCCGCGCATGCCCAGTTAGTGCGCGACGCTGGTTTCACCCAGGTATGGTCGGGCGACGGAGACCTCATCTTCACGCTGGGCTAACCCAAGTTCAAATCCGCAAGCCAACGACACGGTTCACCCGTGGACGGTCCTCTTACCGGGTTAGCGACCCGACAGCTCGCCAGCCAGCCGCCTGCAAGGTGAGTCTTGTTTCTCCTGGCCTGGTTGCGAATCAAAACCCACAGCTCGGATTTACCGGGGTTTTCTGGTGCGGGTGACGCCGTCGGCCACCCGGTCGAAATCGAGCAGAAATTGGAGTAAAACATGAAAAGCACCGGCATCATCAAAAGGCGATTACCAGCAATCTTCCCCGGGGGTTGGCTTTGCGTGAGCGTGCCGTTTCCATCCGAAGCGGAGCGATTGTCTCAACCGCCGGAGTACCCGCATTGAGTTTGCTTAGCTTTTGAGTATGTAGATAGGAGAAGTCTCGATGACGCAGGAAGAGATCAGACTGTCACAGTCCGGTGCGCGAAAGAAGCATTGGAAGCGCTGGGGCCCCTATTTAAGCGAGCGTGCCTGGGGGACGGTGCGCGAAGACTACAGCTCGTACGGAACCGCATGGGAATCGTTTCCGCATGATCACGCCCGTTCGCGAGCCTATCGCTGGAACGAGGACGGACTGGCTGGCATCAGCGACCGTAGACAGATGGTTTGCTTCGCGGTCGCCCTGTGGAACGAGCGCGATCCCATCCTGAAGGAACGAATCTTTGGCCTTACCGGTAACGAAGGCAACCACGGCGAGGATGTGAAGGAATACTACTTCTACATCGACAGCACGCCCACGCATTCCTACATGAAGTATCTCTACAAGTATCCGCAGGCGGAATTTCCTTATGCGCAACTGGTGGAAGAAAATCGTCGGCGCGGAAAAAGTCAGCCTGAATTCGAACTGCTGGATACGGGAGTCTTCAACGAAAACCGTTATTTCGACGTATTCGTGGAGTATGCCAAGGCGGAGACGGAAGACATCCTGATCAAGATCACGGCGGCGAACCGCGGCCCCGAAGCCGCCAATCTCCGCCTGCTGCCTACGATTTGGTTCCGCAACACCTGGTCGTGGGGAGGCCGCGACCGGCGCCCGGAATTGCATGAAGCAAAACCGGGGCCGAACCTGGTCATCGAGCTGAATCACCATCAGGCGGGCAATCGCCGGCTGCATTGTGAAGGTGCTCCAGAATTGCTATTTACAGAGAACGAAACCAACGCCCGGCGCCTGTTCGGGGTCGAGAGTGGGACATCTTATGTGAAGGATGGCATCAACGATTACGTCGTGAATGGAGCAAAGAGTGCCGTCAATCCGCGGCGTTCCGGTACCAAAGCAGCGGCACATTATCGGCTTACGGTTCCGTCCGGTGGGACAGCCGTCGTCCGGCTGCGTCTTGCGCCATCAGATTTTGAGGGCAAGAATGCATTCGAGGATTTCGACAAGATTTTCGCTCTTCGGCAGCACGAAGCGGACGAATTCTACCGCACCATCATTCCTGAGGACCTGTCATCCGACGCGCAGAACGTTATGCGCCAGGGATTCGCCGGAATGCTCTGGTCCAAGCAGTTCTATCACTACGTGATTAAAGATTGGCTCGAAGGCGACCCCGGCAATCCTCCCCCGCCTGTGGAACGCAGGAAAGGCCGCAACCATGAGTGGACCCATCTTTATAACGCGGACGTGATTTCCATGCCCGACAAATGGGAATATCCCTGGTACGCCGCCTGGGACCTGGCGTTTCACTGCATCCCACTTGCGCTGGTGGATTCAGACTTTGCCAAGGAACAGCTGACGCTGATGCTCCGCGAATGGTACATGCACCCCAACGGACAAATCCCCGCCTATGAGTGGGCATTCGGCGACGTCAATCCTCCCGTGCATGCATGGGCGGCGTGGCGGGTTTACAAAATCGACAAGAAGCGCAACGGTAAAGGCGACCGCGCATTTCTCCAGCGGGTATTTCACAAGCTGTTGTTGAACTTCACCTGGTGGGTGAATCGCAAGGATGCCGAAGGCATGAACATTTTCCAGGGCGGATTTCTGGGGCTGGACAACATCGGCGTGTTCGATCGCTCCGCTCCACTGCCCACCGGCGGATACATCGAGCAGTCCGACGGAACCAGTTGGATGGCGATGTACACCCTGAACCTGCTGGCGATCGCCCTCGAGCTGGCAACAGACGATGCTGCTTATGAGGACGTTGCCAGCAAGTTCTGGGAGCATTTCATCTACATCGCCCATGCCATGAGCCATCGTGGCGACGACAGCATGGGGCTGTGGAACGAGGAAGACGGTTTCTTCTACGACGTACTGAAACTGCCAGACGGTTCGCAGTTTCCCATGAAGATCCGTTCCATGGTCGGGCTGATCCCACTGTTTGCGGTGGAGACTCTTGAGCCGGAAATCCTCGACCGTCTGCCTGACTTCAAGCGGCGGCTGGAATGGTTTATCGAAAACCGCCCCGATCTCACCAAAAATCTCGCCTGCATGGCCAGTGAAGGCATAGACGAGCGGAGATTGCTATCCATTGCAGGTCAGGAGCAGCTGCGCAGCATTCTCAGATTCATGCTTGATGAGCGCGAGTTCCTCTCGCCTTATGGCATCCGCGCCTTGTCGCAGTTCCATCGCGACAACCCGTACAAACTGAGCGTTGAAGATAGAGAGCATCGCGTGGACTACGAGCCTGCTGAATCGACAACCGGATTGTTTGGCGGAAACTCCAACTGGCGTGGTCCGATCTGGTTCCCGGTGAATTATCTGCTGGTCGAGTCGCTGCAGAAGTTCCATCACTACCTGGGCGCGGACTTCAAAGTTGAATTTCCCACCGGCTCCGGAACGATGATGAACCTGTGGGAAGTGGCGGGAGAATTATCGCGCCGGATGACCAGCATCTTTCTTCAGGATGAAAAGGGCCGCCGGCCGGTCTTCGGAAATCTGGAAAAGTTCCACACTGACCCGCATTGGCGTGATCTGGTTCTCTTTCACGAATACTTCCACGGCGACACCGGGGCTGGCGTAGGCGCCAGCCATCAGACGGGCTGGACTGGCGTGGTCACCAAGCTAATGCAACAGAGCGGCGAGTCCCGCGAGAGGTCGAACCGGCGCGGTCAGCGGACCGTTGAAAAAAAGAAAAACCACCCGGCGGTTGCCACCGGGGTCGCAGACTAACCTCAGAATTCAGAAGGAGAAAGGAAAAATGAAGGCGATCAGTGTGTTCCCGGGAAGGCCGGAAAGCGTACATCTGGCCGAGATACCAAAGCCGTCGCTCGGGAAGATGGCGTCATCCTGAGAGACTTCAGTCTGGAAGGATCCGGCGCGTAGCGCCAAATGATCGCTGAGGTGCACATCCGCTCCGCGCAAGATGCTTCGCCAAAGCTCAGCACGACTCACCTGGGGCGTAAAGGTGCGAGTCTTGCTTTCAGGAGCGAGAACATCGTTGGCGAGACTGGCTGGCGGTTTCGTTGTCAGACGCAAGAAGCGATTATGATTCGGTTCGAACAGGAAATCTGTGGCGATGTGGACGCCTCTTCGCGCCGCGAGTGGCTGGAAACCAATGGCATTGGCGGCTTTGCCTCCTCCACCATCACCGGCCTGAACACGCGCCGCTATCACGGGTTGCTGGTGGCAGCTACCAGGCCCCCGGTCGGCCGCGTCGTAGTGCTCTCCAAACTGGAAGAGACTCTGTTCATCGACGGCCAGAGCTTCGAGCTTTCCTCAAACCGCTATCCTGGCGTTATTCACCCCCAGGGCTTCCGCTATCTCAGGCAGTTTCGACTCGATCCCTTCCCCGTGTTCACGTATGAGCTCGAAGGCATTGAAGTCGAGAAAACTGTTTTCATGATTCATGGAGAAAACAGCACGGCGGTCTACTACCGGGTAACGAAAAACGATCGCCACCAATCACCGATGAATCTGCGTCTGGAGCTGCGCCCGCTCATTGCCTTCCGCGACTATCACAGCACCACGCACCAGAATGGAGCTTTGAATTCCCAACTAATCCAGGAGCCGGGGTTGACTGCTATTAGTCCCTATGAAGGTTTGCCCGCGCTGTGCCTGGCGCATAATGCCGCTGAATCGCAGAAGACAGGCGACTGGTACCGGAATTTTGTATACGACGCGGAGCGCGAGCGCGGCCTCGATTTCACGGAAGATCTTTTCAATCCTTGCGTCCTGCGCTTTGATCTCGGCTCCGATCGCCAGGCTTCGGTCATTGCTTCCACTGACCGCCGCGATGTAGCCCGAATTGCGGAATATCAAAAGGCAGAAATTGCCCGTCGCGACAAGACCGTTCTGTCCTCACCGATCGACGATGACTTTGCCCGATCTCTCAGCGCCGCCGCTGACCAATACATCGTTTCCCGCGGAGATCAGAAGACAGTCATCGCCGGCTATCACTGGTTCAGCGACTGGGGTCGCGACACCATGATCGCGCTGCCGGGCCTTACTCTTCTTACCGGAAAGCATGACATCGCGCGCAGCATCCTGCGAACCTTTGCCCGGAATGTCGATCAAGGCATGCTGCCCAACCGCTTTCCCGATGCCGGAGAAACGCCGGAATATAACACTGTCGATGCCACTCTCTGGTTCTTCGAGGCGGCGCGCGCCTATCTCGCCTGCTCAGGTGATCTCGAATTTGTGCGCAAGGATCTATACCCGGTGCTGACGGACATTATTGCCTGGCATGTTCGCGGCACCCGGTACGGAATCAAAGTGGATCCCATCGGCCTGCTGGCTTCCGGAGAGCCCGGAGTCCAGCTCACCTGGATGGACGCCAGGGTGGGCGATTGGGTTGTGACACCACGCCGCGGAAAGCCGGTGGAAATCCAGGCGCTCTGGTACAACGCGCTGTGCATCATGGATGATTTCGCGCGCCGGTTTGACGATGAGCCTGGTGGGAATCATTTTCGCTCTATGGCCATCTTCGCGAGCAGTGCGTTCAATCGCCTGTTCTGGAACGAAAAACTTGGCTGTCTGTATGACGTGTTAAACGAGGGACCGCCTGATGCCGCGATTCGTCCAAATCAAATCTTTGCCGTCAGCCTTGCCTACAGCATGCTGTCCGAGGACCGCGCCAAGAGTGTGGTAGGGAGAGTTCAGGAGCATCTGCTGACTCCGTACGGCTTGCGTAGTCTTGCGCCCAGCGATCCCCAGTATCGCGGACGCTACACCGGCGATCGCATCAGTCGTGACGGCGCGTATCACCAGGGAACCGTGTGGCCCTGGCTGCTCGGGCCATTTATTACTGCGTACGTGAAAGTCAGTGGCGGTACCGATGCGGCGAAGCGGCAGGCGGCTGATTGGCTTGCTCCGTTACATGGTCATCTCAGCGACGCCGGACTGGGGCACATTTCGGAAGTCTTTGACGGCGACGCGCCGCATCGTCCCGGCGGATGCATCGCCCAGGCGTGGAGCGTCGGTGAAATTCTGCGGGCATACGTGAAAGATGTGAAGGGCATGCCCCGGGTACTGTAAAAGGGAGGCCTGCGATTCAACGAGAAGGCAGGACGGCGCCGGTCTCTGTATCCGTCCCATAGGCAGACTTACGCAACAGCCGATTTCTCCTGAGGCCATGATCATTGCAGGCGGCCACTAGGGAGAAAAACATGGCACGGATCGCGATTCGTCCGGGCGAACATTTTGCCGAGGAGCTGAGTGAACTAGGAATGAGTGCGGCTGAACCCGCGCGGCAACTGGGCGTCCCAACCAACCGGATCACCGAAATCCTGAATGGGCAGCGTGCCATTACCGGGGACACGGCTTTGCATCTCGCTCATTTTTTGGCACGAGTGCGGGAACTCTGGCTGAACCTGCAGAGTCTTTACGAAGTCCGGCTGGCCGAGCGCAGATCGGGGAAGTCTTTCCGGGCCTTGCCAACTCTGAAACATTCTGAACAGGTTAACACCCAGGTCCCGCCACACCTCCACCGGCAAACGACGCCCCACGCCTGCATCGATCTGCAATCCTCGCAGGTCTTATCTGGCACTTTCTTCCACCCGGACACGCCTGACGCCGAAAGCAATAATTCGCGCAGGAATATCGCGCAGGAACGGTATGCGAAAGAACGCGCGGACGAACCATGGAATTCGGGGAGTTTCCTGCGAGTTCAGGACGCTGGCCAGAATCCGGTTCTGTACCGCGCCTTGCATCCTTTGAATCACTCGCGTAGGCCACTCGCGTTCACTCTGCACTTTTGCCAAATCGCTGAGCTGTACTCGGCCTTCTCTGAGCGGGGCAGCGAGGATGTTGGACGCAACCACTGCGTCCTGAACCGCGTAGTTGATCCCTACGCCACCGACCGGCGACATCACATGCGCGGCATCGCCAATCAACAACAGGCCTGGTTTGAACCATCGCGGGCAGCGGCTGGACTCAACCGACAAGAGAGAAAACTGGTGCCAGTCGGTCAGCGACTTCACGTGCTCCGTAAACGCTGGCTCAACCTCGACGATCGATTGTCGCAGTGACTCAAGCCCGGCAGTGCGGAGATCCTGATAGTGTCCCTTGGGAAAGACATACCCGACCTGCCAGTAGTCGAAGCGATCGAAGACAGCCAGCATCCGCCCCCTGCGGAACCCTCCGAGAACTCGGCCTTCGCCTTCGGGGAGATCGCCCGGAATGTGGGGCAGGCGAAACCACAAAATGTCCATGGGCGCGGAAGTCTTGATCGGCTCGAAGCCGACCAGATGGCGAACCCGCGAGAATCGTCCGTCGGCTCCGACCACCAGCGGTGCCCTCACTTCGTGCATCCCGTCGCTGCCGAGATAACGCACGCCGCGCACTTGTCCGTCTTCCTCCATCAGTTGTTCGACGTTGGCGCCCATGACCAGTTTGAAATCCGGGAACTTCGAAGCCTCAGCCGCCAGAAACTCCAGAAACCTGGCTTGAGGGATGAGAAAAATATAGGGAAAGGGTGTTTTCAGCCGGCGCAGATCGATCGGGCTGAATGTGGTATTTGCGAGCCGCAGAGTGGGTCCGTAGATCTTTGCATGGCGAAGCTGGTGCAGCGGCTCCGCCAGGCCGATCTGGTCGAGAATTTCCATGATCGAAGGATGAATGGTGTCGCCACGGAACTCCCGATCAAAATCCCTGTGCTGCTCCAGCAACATTACTGGAACGCGCTGGCGGGCCAGCAGGAGTGCCAGCATCATGCCGCCAGGACCGCCGCCCACCACGCAGCATGCAGTTTTCTGCGAGTCGCGGATATCGTCAGCTTCAGATACTTCCGTCTCGGGAGTGAGAGTCGAGCCAGCGGTCACAGGGACGCCTTCTTGAACTTCTTAACAGCAGATCAAAGCGATGTCCCGGAAATATACTTAGTTGCCGACGAAGAGTCCAGACTCGCGATGGAGCAGACTTCCTGTTTCTCAAACATCCGCGCCATAAACCGGGATGGCCGCCCCGTTAACATCCTTGCCTCCGTCCCCCGCGAGCCAGACCATCAAACGAGCCACGTTCGCCGGATGAACCCACTTCCCGGTATCCGCATTCGGCATGGCTTTCCGATTCGTCGGTGTGTCCATGGTGCCCGGCAGAATCACGTTGGCGGTTATTCCGGCGTCCTTATTTTCCAGCGCTATCGTTTTGATCAGAGAAACCATGGCAGCTTTGGAAGCGCTGTAAGCGCCAACGCCAGCCCCCGGTTCCAGCGCTGCGCGACTCCCCACCGCAATGATGCGACCGTTGCCAGTCTTCCTCATCACCGGCAGCACCGCCCGCAAGAGATAGAACGTGCTATTGAGGTTCACCTCAAACATCTGTTGGAAAACAGCGTCCTCGGTTTCGGCAACGGACGAGCCTCCCGCGAACCCACCGACAGTGTGGGCAACAACATCCAGCCTGCCAAACCGCGCCACCAGGCTATCGACCACGGCTTTGACCCCGGCCGCGGCTGAAAGTTCCGCGGGAAGCGCGGTGAAGGCGGGGCTATTGAATTCCGATTGCTGAATCTTCCGCGACACACCGACTACGGTTGCGCCGGCGTCAAGAAATGCCTGGGTTACATAGCTTCCCAGGCCACCATTGGCCCCGGTCACAAGTACGATTTTGTCTTTCATCAGCGCACTCCTCATGCATTTATTGGTTGGCTATCAGATTCAGATATTGTCTAAAAGTTGCGGAAACCCGGCAGGCACCCATTTTGCCCTATAAATTCCCTGTCCAGTGGCGAACTGAAACTAATACACCGAACCTCATATCCCGGCCTACACAAAGAAATCCTCGAATTCCGTCTCTTTTTGCTGCATCCTGAATCTCACCCGACAGTGAAGGAGTTGCTCATGGACGCAAGCCGGCCCTTGTTCATCCCCGTAATTCTGGGCACCGCGAGAATGGGTCGACTGAGCCTGCACGCGGCAAAACTCGTGACGCGGGAAGTCGCCAAACATGCCGGCGTCGAAACCGAACTCATCGATATTGCGCAAATACCCTTGCCCACCAACGATGCCGGCGAAGCCATCAAATACCCCGCCTTTGCCGCTGCCATGGACCGAGCCGATGCTCTGGTCATCGTGGCGCCCGAATACAATCATGGCTATTCCGGACTGTTGAAGCACGTGCTGGATACCTGCCTGAAAGAATACATTCACAAAGCGGTTGGCATCGTTGGGGTCTCGGCGGGGCCTTTTGGCGGCGCCCGCGGAATTCAGAACCTGCTGCCGGTGATGCGGGAACTAGGGCTGGTGACGATCTTTTGGGATGTCTACTTCTCAAGCGTCCAGAAAGTATTTGCTGCCGACGGCGCACTCCTTGATGAGAGTTATATCCCGCGCGTCGACAAGTTTCTGAGGGAACTGCTCTGGATGGCGAAGACCATGCGCCATGGCCGCGAGCAGATAGCGCTGAATTGATTGTCGGCAGGCTCTCAATTGATTGCTTGGCGTTCTTTGCGGTTAAAATCTTTTGCTCTATCTCGAAACGTCAAAAAGCTTTAACCTCGAACAACGCAAAGATCCTGCGTGAAGGTCGCAGAGAAGACCTGAATCGAGATTAAGCGTATGCCAACAACGTTCAATCAGAAGCCCGCCGAGAAAATGGTTTGCCCCCGTTGCGGACACAAGATGAACCATCACGGCGACAAGGTAGTGCCAGGCGCCAGCCTGGACGGTATCAGTGATTTCGACCCGCTCTCCGGGGGCGTCATCACTGAGTTTCACAGTTGCCCGACCTGCGGCGCTGCTGCCTCCCGCATTGCCTGCTGAGCTGTTCCCCGATTCATGGAAAGTTCAGAATATCAGTGTTCAACTGCAATCCAGCCAGCCGACGTTTTGGCGGTGGGCTACTTTAAAGTTTGACCTGTCTTCCCGCCCTGCTGCTTCTCCGGTGCTGTCGGTTTAGGCTTTTGTTTGAAGTAACCGAGCAAGCCATCGCAGCACGGAACAGGATGAACTACAACACTCCCAGAATGGCACGGGCAATCGCAATGGTGTCGGCCTTTCATACTGCCGCTCTTTCCGCTCTCTGCTGTTCACAGGCTTCCCAAAGGGCTACCGTCCAACAGGAATCCTCATTCGTAGTCTCGGCAGGCTTGCCGCAGCATCCCTACGTCGCTGTCACTGGATGTATTCGATCTGACAGAAGTGGTTCATGGAAAATGGGCGCTTCATTTTAAGGCCAAGGCCGTAGGATGCTTGGGTTGATACAGGCCAACCTCTCCCCCACCCGGAAGCCGCATCTTGGTAATGGAGCCCCATCTTGGTTCTTGAACTTCAGAGCATTTAACACCCTTATTTGCGAGGGAAGCCATTTCGGCTTTCAGATCTTCGCACACGAAATAGAGTTCGTGGGAACTCTCATCGGACGGGTGGACCGCGGCTTCCCCCGGTGGCAGAGCGAAGATCAGCCAGCCATGACCCGCATCCAGGTACTTGAAATCGAGGACATCGCGGAAAAATGTGCGATCCGCCTCGGCGTTCTTACTGTAGACGATTACGTGAGCGCCAGAGATCATTTGCACCTCCCAATGCCCGGAATTTGACGCCGCCTTACGTCGCTGTCACTCGATACGAACTCGATTGGTACGTGACATTTATCCGCAGATCAGTCGCATACCATTTGTGTTCAAAATTGACCAGCTTTCTAATTTTCCTGCATTGCACAGTATTGACTGGGTTGTCGTTCTACTTCGGTCCAAGGGCTCCCTCCGATTTGGTCCTTGGACCGTTTTTCTGACTAGTGGAATTCAGACCCGAATACAGGTGAAGCTGGCCAGCCTTGTGCGAACCAAAAATATGGCGCTCGTTCGGAACAGGCTTCCTCACCCATGAATGGGTGACGTGGTAGTCGTAGCACTGACCGCAGAAGGAATCCGCGCAGCATTCCGTACAGCAATCATCGCAGATCCGCAGTCGCTGCACTTCGCTACGGCAGTCTTGCCGCACGGCATACATACGTCGCTGTCACTGGATACATTCGATTTGGCAAACGAATTTCAAGGGGTTGATGTTGACCGCGCCAGTTGTTCGCGAACTCGTTTCGAAAGCTTCTCCAGGCGCTTCAATTTGTCCACCAGATCCTGTGCCATACGGCCTTGCTTTACCCCATCCATGTCATGAGGAACCGATGCGCAAAGATCGGAGAGTTCCGTGGTGTCCTTCTGGAGCTGAAGATTCGCGACGCGCGCTCTCATCTCATCGGGCGACGTAGGTTTCTGGGCGTGAATTTCTTCCGGGTGCATCGGGTTAACGTTCTGGCTTAGAAGTGGGACGGCTGTCAGCACAACAGCTATCAAGAGGAGGGCTTGCCCCGTGAATGGCATGGTTACGACCTCCCACGAATCATGGAGTGGGAATTGTACCAAACGCAGCGCTAGGCTCGACGATCGAATCTGCTAGGAACAGTCGTCACGTTCTGAACGGGCTTTCTTACGCATGAATGAGCAACGTGGTAACCACCGCATCTCGGAAGACTCCACAATAAGAGCGTATGATCGTAATCATGATGGATGGCAACTACATCTCGGAACAACTCGCCGATATCAAGCGGGAAATCAACGATCTTAAGGTCACAAACGCACGCTATTGCGTTAAAAATCCGCATACCGCACTGGACAAATCAGCCCACGCTCTACGGCGGGGACGCCTGCTGGAGATCAAGCAAGAGTTGTCGAACATGATGAAACGCCGCGCCTAATCACCATTGAATTAGTGTCGTGGCACAGTGGCACGAATTCCCTACCACGAACTCCCTACGTAGTGTCGCAGTGTCCGACAACCACATGAGTCTCGGTGTTCAACGGTCGCTGGCTGCCATTCCATACCAATGATTCTCCCGCAGTTCCGTGTCTGTGGGAATAGTTGTTGTAAATGCGTTTACGCGAACAATCCCCGGCCCGGCAGGGTTGGCCAAGGGGTTCTTGGTGTGATGGCGATGCTTCAACATTAACCCAATCAGTCTTGATCAGAGGTGCCTCGGGCCTGGTCTGCACCCATGCGAAGGGTGAGCTAGTGTTTTGTTATCGCCGCTTCGCAGGGGACGAGTTCAACCGGATACATCAAAGTTAGGTCTTTGCGTGTATGTCCATGCTCATCGACAACATCCCATTCCCAGTGACGCCTTCTGTCTGCTATTGCAGGTAGCGTCACGTCGAGCTGATAGAAGTGCGCCATCAGGTCGTAAATATAAGCCAGCTGGCCAGAGAGTTGTACCCGTCCTTTGGGGGAGAGGTCGTACAAAATCGATCCACTCGTATCGGGGATGTCGAGCCGACGTTACCAACACTTAGCGGATTAGGGGCATAATTAAGGTGTGATTTTTCTAGATGCATCTCGCTGCGCACGGCTGGCAATACGGTCGCTATTTCTTGTTTGGCCGATACTATGTATTAGCCAATCGCAGACCCAGACTGTTCTTTGTAGTGCTGGGAACGGAAATGTTGATGCGGGATTCCGCACGGGGGTCAAGGTACATGTTGGCGCGGCAAGAAACGGTGGATTGGCAACGCGGGCCTGTGCGGCCAATCTCAAATGGGAAAGTCAAGAGTTGCTCGTAACAGCGGGCGCTTCGCAGGTTGATCTCGACGCATTCGGGGTTGATTTGGGCGATGGTACTCCAATCGCTGCTTTTCAGATAAAGAACTCAGACTCCTATTGCTGTATGGATTACGCGATTTATTCTCTCCAAAAACCGCCGCGCTTACTCCGGGCCATCACTGGCGGGGGCTTTTTCAGAGCCTCCGATGTAGATTTGGATGGCACAGTCGAAATCCTTACCGACGATGCCGCCGCCGTGGACGGCTTTGAGAACCTGTCGCTGGCCGAACTGGACTCTGCTCCAACCGTTTTCTTCCGCTTTACACATGGCCAACTACAGGATGTAAGTTCCGAGTTTCAATCCTATTTCGACGACGAAATTGCTAAGACACGCGCTGGGGTTCATGCTCAAGATCTGGACGATTTCAAGAATAGCGATGGCGCATTGGTAGCCATAACCACTAGCGCGTCGACAGAGCGATTGCACCATTTGCGAATGGTGAAGATTAAAGTGCTCGAAATCGTTTGGGCCTACCTTTACAGCGGACGCGAAGAGGACGCGTGGCGCTCCCTCGACCAGATGTGGCCCCCCGCCGATGTGGCTCGGATTCGTGCCGCGCTGCTGAAGACACAAGCGCGTGGCATTCACAGTGACGCTGACGTTACGTCCGCAGGTGCGCCACGCCGCAAGAAAAAGCACGCACAAGTTTTCGATGCGGTGAGCAGGTCGGAACTGGGGAGCAAGTTGGAGGTTGTCCCACCTGAAGCGATCCTGTTGCAGCGCCCGCCCATATCGGAACAGCACGCGGAGTTGTTTCTGGATCTGATCGTAGATGCGGCCGGGAAAGTGAGGTCGGCCGAGGCGGTCGGAAAGATGAAAAGGGTTGATCCTGAACTAATCAGCGCTGCTTTGACGTGGAAGTTCATCCCGGCGTTCAAAGATCGTCGAGCCGTTGCCAGTCGTCTGCGTATCGCTGTGTCTCCGAGACACTGAACGATCAGTCTTGTTTCTTGGGTTGGCTGACGTGTACATGGGCGCAACCCTGCCAGATTGTGTTAACGTCTAACACTATTATTTTCAATATTTTGTAATTATCTTGTTTTCAGCAGTTTAAAAGTGGAGGCGCGGGTCGGAATCGAACAACTGACGCCCTTTTGGATTGTGTAACTTGCTGAGAAATAAGTCGGTGGAAAGGGCTGAAACTGCCATGTCGCAAGAAAGTAGCACAAAACTTTCGCAAAAAGAAATTTTGACCAAATTTCGGATTTTCGTCACCCGTGATCAGATCGAACCTGTCGTATTTTTTTTGTGCAGGTTTTGCGCTACGGTCACTTCAGCCCAAGGTGCCGCAAAGGTGCATTCTGTGCGGCGAGAGTTGATTTGTGCGGTCTGGTTGAACCCAAAATCAATCCACGCCCAACTCACTAGCGCACCTTGGATTGAAATTGCGCCTGCACCAGTCGCACGGCACTTGGCGGGATACGAAGCATGCGCCGAATGCGCTTGTTCCGACGCTCTGGGAACCCGAAATCTAGCACGCCCGCCTTGCCTTCAAAAAGGCGGTACACGGTATCAGTGCTGACCTGAAGGATTTTCGCGACCTGCTCAGACGTTAGGTGCTGCTGGAACTCTGCTGGTTCTGCGGTGGACTGTATCAACTAAACACTCGGTCATCCGCCAGTCGAGTTCAGTTCGTCTGAACCGCTCGACAGGCGGGGTTTTGCATATTCTGATTATGACGGACGCCCTGAGCAGGCACAAGAGTACCGACGTGCCTGGCGTTTCCGGCTACGCTATCCTGTACCGCTCAGACCCAGCATGCCCCTTTTTACGTTTCCGATGAAAGCCCTCAGAGCGTCGGAATGGGCGTTCAGGACTCAGAGCGTAGCAACAGGTTCCACGGGACCAAAGCGTAGTTAAGGCTTCGAACTCCCATAATGGGAGAGCCGCTTAGAGATTAGAGTGGCGTGGAGTACGCCGTCTTTGTCGTAGGTGCCCTTGCATATCACCCGATCATTCTCTTTTACCTGGCTGGCATCAATGTCGTTGACCTTCTTGCTGCCGTGCTCCTGACTGACCCATTTCGTCGAGCTGTCGTACACAACGGTCTTCTCCACGCTCGAACCCTCCTTGCGAACGTTCAGCGTAGATTTGTCCGTACTGCTTCTTATTACAACTCCCTCCCAGCGCTCCTGCTTCGCAGCCTTGTCCTGAGCACCAGCCTCCGGGGCGAACACGGTTGACAGCGGGAAAGCAAGTACAGACGTGAACAACAGAGTGAGTAGCTTCTTAACCATATGACCTCCTCCTTTTTCACCGGAAAGATCGTGCGGCAAGAGACAATAGACCTAGGGACGGAAAAGAGCAAGCTGCATCCTGGAGCGCAGTTCAGGGAGTCACATGATTCAGTACAGCACTTCCTTCTCGCCTTTCTCAGAGATCAGCTTCTCGAACTGCGTCACGATCTTGTCCCGTCGCGCCATTACGGCCTTGACTTCATCCTTGGTGAGATAACTCTTAGTTCTTGCCGCCAGTTCGTTTCCATCCAGCGTCTTCAGTTTGTCGAACAACTGCCGGTCGCAGCGCACTAAGTCCTTGGGATCTTTAAGGTCTTTGTGGAGTCGAAATGCCCGGGTAAAATCAACCCTCCAAATCTTCCAATCCTCCCCAATTAACACGTTAGTGAGGTTGATGTCTGTATCACCGGTCAATTGATCGAAGACCCGAACCTTGTACATCTGATTGTTCCAGGCGTCCGCATCGGGCGCCGTCAAGTTTTGCTTGTGGCGCTCCACCTCATCCATCTTCACCGGCAACCACCAGCTGAGAGATCCTGGATCACCTTTCCATTTGCGCTCGACATACACGGGCAGCATGTCATCAATGCCAAGCAGCTCAGCCAACTGATAGGCCGCAATATTATATTTGTAAGAATCGACGAAGCCCAGTTCGGTGCCTTTGGCAAGCTGCTTCGTGGCTTTGTGTTCATCAATCGCCTGGAAAGAGGCATCGTGGGTCACGGTGCCGTCCGTCAGCGTTAGCCGCCAGGGTTCGGTAATGCCTTTCTTGGTATGCTCACTCTTCACCACTTTGGCGGTGAGAAGGAACTGCTTAATCTGCTCCTTGGTCAGGGTTGGTTCATCGGACGCAGTGACAAAGAGTCGGCAAGTCAGACACACCACCGTGGCAAGAATTAGCCTACGCCAGCGCAAAGGAAGTATGTACATCGGAATACCCTCCCTGAATTATGCGAACAAATCTATCCCCTAAGCCATTATTCGACAACTGAAATCTATGGCCTTCCATCGCTTGGCTGCGAGTTGTGGGCTTCCAGCGGGACATTCATGCAGTGGCTGGCCTGTTTGAGAAGCCATTAGTCGCCGATTGACTTGGGTACACCACCCCCCTAAGATTGCCTCCCGGAGGATTGAGTGCCTGTCGAAATGATCGGTCAAACCATTTCGCACTACCGCATCATCGAGAAATTGGGCGGCGGGGGTTATCTCTGAAGCATCGGGAAGAATCCGACGAGATGCGAAGACTATCGGTCTCATCCGAACTTAAGGGGTTGCATGATTCGTATGTTTTGGTAGACACTTCTCCAGGCCAGAACCTTCTTTAATGCGCCGGAGGCAACTTCCCGGAGAAGAAGGACACGATGTCAATCCGACTAACGCAATCTTTTGCCAGTCTATATCTTCTGGTCGCAATTGTTTCGCTTCCCCAATCAGCGCGTTCCGATGTTCTTCCAGGTTTTCGTGGAGACTTTCAATCGCAACTGAGGTCGGCATCGGGAGGGGTCCCAAGTTCTATTTCAGTCGCTGATCTTAACAAAGATGGGAATCTTGATCAGGTAGTCGCAAATGCAGCCGACGGCACGGTTGGCGTTTACTTGGGGAAGGGGGAGGGAACGTTTCTCAGTCCCGTTTTCTATCCTGTAGGCGATTTCCCGATCGCGGTGGCCGTCGGTGACTTCAACGCAGATGGAAAGCCTGACGTAGCGGTTGCGAATTTCAATGTTGATGAGCTCACGAACGGCGACTCGGTATCGGTCCTCATCGGGAATGGCGATGGGACCTTTCAGCCCGCAGCCAACTATATGGTCGGCGCCCACCCCATAGCCGTTGTTATCACCGATTTTGACGGGAATGGAAAAGCTGACATCGCAGTCGCCAACAATTCTGACGACACCGTCTCTGTGCTACGTGGTAATGGCGACGGTACATTCCAAACGCCCGCGACTTATCCGTCTGGAGTTGGGCCACACTCTCTGGCTGCTGCCGACTTTAACGGTGATGGCAGGGCCGACCTTGCCATAGCTAACTGTCCGTTTTCGGTTGGGAGTCCGTTCGACTGCGGCACGGCCGGTTCTGGGACCGTTAGCGTTTTGCTGGGAAACGGCGACGGCACATTTCAAACGCCGCTTTCCATAATGGTGTTTGCAGCCACCTACAGCCTCGCAGTTGCTGACCTCAATGGTGATGGGAAATCCGACATCATTGCTACGCATCTTGTGGCCCCCAGCGGAGGAATAAGTGGAGGAATAAGCGTAATCGCAGGGCACGGGGACGGGAGTTTCGATCCTCCCGTTAAAATCCCCGCGGCGAACGATGTTAAAAGCATTGTGATCGCGGATTTCAACGGCGATGGCAAGCTCGATATTGTTGCGGGTTACATCCAATTCAGTGAGATGTTAGGGAATGGCGACGCAACCTTTCAACCAGCAGTGAATTATGCGGTGGGAAAAGTTAATGGGGCAACTGTGAGTGCGGCGGGAGACTTCGACAGCGATGGCCGCCCCGACCTAGTTGTCGTTAGTAATGTTGTCAGCATTTTTCTAAATGCGGCTGGCCTTGTGAGACAGGCGACGACGGTAACCGTGAGTTCAAGCCTAAATTCCTCGTCCCCTTTCGACCGGGTGACGATCAACGCAACGGTCACCTCTGCGGCAGCGCCTCTAGAAGGAAGTCTAACATTCATAGTCGACGGGACCACGGTCTTCGATGACATCCAAAGCGGCGAGTCCCTTGGTGCGCTTAACAGTTCTGGGGAGGCAAGTCTCTCTATTCTTCCCCTCAGCCTGACAGCCGGAACGCACACTATTGTTGCCGTGTACTCGGGCGACACACAAACATTGGGTTCGGAATCCCCGCCCTTTACTCAGACTGTTGCCCGCGCCTCTACCAATACGCAGCTTAATTCGTCACAGAACCCATCGGGTGTGGGGCAAACGATCACGCTGACGACCGGAATAACTCCTCCCGACATTACGCTCGAACCGCCCCTCACCGGAACTGTCACATTGAAAGATGGGGCCACGGTGCTCGCCACCCTCACTAACATTCAGACATCAGCTTTTCTCTTTCAACCCAGTTTCACTACGTCCAGTTTGAGTGCAGGAACGCATCTAATCACGGCGACATACTCTGGGGACAGTCTCTATGCAGCTAGTACCTCCCCTGTTCTGGAGCAGGTGGTGCAGCCTCCGGATTTCTCGGTCGTAGTTCCGTCAGGCGGGTCGACCACACAAACCATCAAGTCTGGTCAGATTGCAACTTACAACTTAGCTCTCACACCTGAGGGCGGGATTTTCGCGGATGATTTTGAGTGTAATGGCGATGTTACGCCAGTTGTGAACTTAAACTCCTTGTCGTACCTCGGTTACCTAGACGAAACGCCAGTTGCAGCTTAGATTTTCCGCATGAAGATTTTGGCGATGGCCCTGTTTCTGGCCCTACTGACGCGCGTCTGTTTGTCACAAGAAATACCTGCCGGATGGACGAAGCCACCTGTCAACCTCACAGGTCAACAGTTTAGAGAGAAAGACCCGAACCACTTCTTAGTCGTGAAAGGAGATTTCAACGGGGATCGGGTTCAGGACGAGGCTCTGCTGCTGGTCAACCAGCACACTCAGAAACTGGGTTTCTTCGTTTGTCTTACGACCGCGACAGGCTGTGATTGGCATCGCCTTGTAGTTATGGACATCCCCTTCCTCGATGTAATGGGAATTGCGAAGGTCAAGCCCGGCGACCTCGAAACCGCGTGCGGAAAAGGTTACTGGGAGTGCGGCAAGGACGAACCCAAAAAGCTCAAGACCAAGCGCGACGCCGTGAAGATCTTCAAGGACGCAAGTGCCAGTTCGGTATACATCTACGACTCCGCAAAACACAAGTTCGTCTCGTTCGACACAAGCGATTGAAGCATCTTTTTTTCAGTCGCTCAATTGATGAAAACAGCGATTACGCTCATTGAGCCCCGGACAGGGCCAAGGCCCCCTCAATGAGTGTAATTGATTCCATGACAATGTCGGCTCCCTGGACCCGAGTAAACTTTGGTGGTGCCAACCAACCAAAAGGCCCGGGAGGAAAGGAGCCGAACATGCTGATTATAGATTCTCTCTTAGTGTCAAGTTTTTTCTCTCTAGGAGAGGTGCGGAGAACCCTCTCTCTTTTCCTGGTAGCTCAAGCGCAAGCGGCAATGGCATGGACGGCCAAGTCCACCGCGCACAGCTTAGAGCCATCGTACGGTTGATTGCTGCGGAACATGGCAAACAGAGCATGCAGCAGTTTCCGCATGACTGCTACCACCGCTTGCAGCCGAGCTTTGCCGCGAGCGAGTAGATTTTGATAGAAGACACGGAGATAGGGATCACGACGCAGTGCGACCAGGGCCGGCATGTAGAGAGCACGACGCAGGTGACGACTGCCACTCCGACTAATTCGCGGCCGCTTCTCGACCGATTTCCCCGACTTGAAGAGCCGCGGATCCAGTCCGCTGAAGGCCACCCACTGGCGCGCGTCCAGCATGTCGGGCAGCACGGCTAATTCGCCCAGGATCTGCAGAGCGCTGGTCTCAGCGATGCCGATCGTAGTTAGCATGAGGCGAAAGCGGCGGTCTAGTTCGGGATCGCAGGCGATGAGCCGCACAGCTTCCCGTCGCAACCGTGTCATGCGCTGTTCCAGGTATTTCTTATGGCGTTGCATCTCCTTGACCACCAAGACCGGCAAGGCTTGGCTAGCTGCCGCCGCATACGCACGATTGTTCTGTTGAGTATGGATAACGCCCAGGTCGGCAATGGCACGGGTCAGGGCCCGCAAGTGTAGAGCAACTGGGCGGGGCGGTTGCCACCGAACCCAAGGCATGCGAGCAGCATACTCGCAGAGCACACGGGCATCGACCGGATCGGTCTTGCTGCGTTCACCGAGCGACTCTGCGAAGCGTCGTGCCCGCCGCGGATTGATGACACTGATCTCCACCTGGCGGTGCGCTTGCAAGGTCAACGCCAGATCCAGGCTGTAATTCCCACTGGCCTCCAGGCAGACCCGCACTCGTCCGCCACCGCGGAGCAAGTAGGCGACCAGGGCCTTGTGCCCGGAAGGATGGTTCGGGAACTTCGCCATGGCGGGCTTGTCGTGGCCTTGACCACGGCGTAAGGCGACACTTAACTCGTGCGCGCTAACATCGATCCCAGCAAACGTGTCGACTTCAGCTACAGGCATGTTGACCCCCTGCAAAACCGGATTAGACTGAGTTTCGGCTCCCCGACCCTGTGCCACCTCTCTCGCCGACCTTGTATGCAGGCTCTTGCGGCCTGAGATTCTCCACGGCGTTGAGAAAGGAGGGCGGGGGGCCTATCTATAATCCAGGCTGCTGAACAACCGCGCCTCAGGAGTGAACGGCCTCCCGCCGAAACCCGATCCAGTACCCCACTAACACAGAGCGACCGAATCGGGCAGACGCAATCAAGATACAAGGATGCGATTATCACCCGGGCTTTCAACAAATTGCTTTTGTGGATACCGAAACCGGGGAACTGCAAGAGCGGCGACTGGAGCATCCCGAGGCAGCGGAGAAGTTCTACCGTGAGCTCGCGGCCCAGGGAAAGCAGGTGCGCGTGGGGATGGAAGCCAGTGGGCATGCGCGCTGGTTCGAGCGAGTGCTGGCGGAACTGAACTTTGAGTTGTGGATCGGGGACGCCGCCGAGATCCGCAGGAAGCGCGAACGCAGGCAGAAGACGGATCGCGAGGATGCAAAACACATTCTGCGCTTGCTGCTGAAGGATGACTTTCCACGGATCTGGGTACCGAGTTGGGAGAATCGCGATCTGCGGCAACTGCTGTGGCATCGGCACCGGATGGTGCAGGCGCGCACGCGGATGATGAACCAGTTGCAGGCGGTGGCCCTGAACGAAGGTCTCCGCTGCAAGAAGAAGCTGTGGCGGGAAGCGGGACGAAAACAGTTGGAGGCATTTCGGTTAGCTCCGTGGGCGAGCCGGCGACGGCACGATCTGCTGGAGTTGCTGGATCGACTGAACCCGACGATCGCCGAGCTGAGTCAGGCGATCGAGCAGGAAGTGGAGAAGTGTCCTGTGGCCCGGCGCTTGATGACCCATCCCGGAGTGGGTGCGCTGACCGCACTGGCGTTCGTGCTGATTATCGAGAGAGCGGATCGGTTTCAGTGTGGCAAGCAGATCGCGAGCTATCTGGGACTGGTGCCGTGGGAGGACTCGAGTGGGAATCGGCGACGGCTGGGGCATATCACGAAACAAGGCAACTCTCTGTTGCGTTTCTTGTTAGTGGAAGCGGCCCAGGTCACAGTACGCAGCCTGCCGGAATGGCGCAGCAAGTATCTTCCACCTGGCGATGCGGCGGGGGCGGAAGATCGCCAAGGTCGCGATGGCACGAAAACTGGCGGTTCGCCTTTACTGGATGATGCGCAAGGAATGGGATTACGAGCAGGTGAAAAAGTTCGGTTCGCACGCGGGACAACCTGGAAATCGCGATGGTGTGAAGTCAAACATCGAGTAACTGATTGGGTATCCCGCTCCCCTTCGCGGGGGAGTTCGAAGTAGTAATCATGATCGAAAGTGTGACCGAAGAGATGCATGGGTCGGACTGAGTTCCTGACCTGAAACGGATTACGAGCGGGCCCTGGTTGGTATGGCAGAACCTTCAACGAGAGCGAAATGGCGCGCTCTTCGGAGTGCACGGGTTAGTACGCTCAAAAAGTGCTTGACGGGAGCGACATTGTCAGAGAGGCGATGTTTCAACAGTTGCGATAATGCTTGTGTGGCGCCGCCAAGCTATCCGGTCCCAACTGTTATCTCTGGTACGGCATGCAACATGCCTGTCATTGGAGAGGATAGCGCCGTTTTTGTGTTAAAGTCAGCTTCGCTGGGGGCTCTCTGTCGTTCCTCCTTCTGGTGCACTGTAAGGAGTTGTGATGGGTAAGGCTCTCTTTGTCTCTTGCTTGTTTCTCAGCCTGTGGACAACTTCTTGTGGCGGCGGAGGCGGATCCGGCTCCTCCGGATCTGGATCCTCCCGAGGCAGTAACCTTCAGCCCCACCTCGTAAGTTTTTCGCCCTTTCGGGCAACGGCTGGCGGCGCGGATTTCGAACTCACCGTGGCGGGTTCAAATTTCGGGGCAGCCTCGCAAGCGATGTGGAATAACAGTTCACGCGAGACGACCTTCGTCGACAGTAACCATCTAAAAGTTTCTATTCCATCGTCTGACATTGCAAACCCCGGCATTGCGCAGATCGAGGTGGTCAATCCTCCCCCTGGTGGTGGAGATTCAGTGAAATTGAGATTTGGCATCTTCCCAGCGACACCGGAGCCGACATTTTTCTTATACGCTTCGACTGGCGGTAGCACGGTAGATGGTTACTCCGCTGATCGTAGCACCGGGGTGTTGACAGCCTTGCCGGGGTCGCCTTTTGTGTCATCCCCCCTACCCACGAATTCAGCAGATCTAGCCAGCGACGGGCTAGGCACTTATCTATCTGTCGTCAACCGGCCGAATCTCGGTTGCAAGTCCTGTGGGAGCACATCCGAATTCAGCATCGACAGTACAGGATCGCTTACCCCCCTCATAGGCTCTCCGTTTTCCGATCAACATTTTCTATCTCTCCACGATCTAACAGGGAATGTGGTTTATACAGGAGTTGGGGATGATTCTCTCTTGATCGATGCTGACTCGGGATTTCTGACCCTATTGGCCACTGGTGCAGTACCCGCGGGTCAAGCGTTCATTCCTATGGCAATACACCCATCGGGTTCGTTTATTTACGGGCCATTACCTCCCTCGTTTGACTCCCCCCCAGGAGGGGGTGTATCGGCAGGATCAATCAGCCCTACCACGGGGCAGGTGTCCTTGGTCGCGGGTTCGCCATTTGGTGGCAGCATGATATTCAACCAGGTGACAATCGATTCTTCCGGTAAATACGCATTCGCGATTGCCGGGTCTGTGAGCGTGGCCCCCCCTGCCCCCCCCGTGACTCTAGTCACTTTTGCCATAAACCCAATCACCGGCGGGTTAAGCCTTCTGAATTCCGCTACTTTTAATCCCTCCCTGGTTAGCATGCTCGCGCATCCTTCGCGCGAATTTCTCTACCTTACGATGGGAAATCCCTTTGCGGGAAACAATATGCGCACGATCCTTGCGTATTCGATTGCTGGGGACGGCAATTTGACCCCAATTGCGGGCTCACCTTTTTCGACAGGGGGACCATTCTTTGGGGAGGATCCACCGCCCATCGTTACTGACGCCACCGGAATGTTCCTGTACGTGGGAAACCAAAATGGGATTTCAGGATTCATGATTGACCAAACCACGGGCGCACTGACGTCGATTGCTGGCTCACCATTTCCCGTCGAGGGAGGCGGGCCACTTGACTTGGCCATTGTGAAGTGAGTGCCGGAAGACCCCGTCCCCATATTTGCTTGAAGCGAGGACCTTCTGGAACTGTGTTGTCCCTCGCGGACACCGTAAAAGAGCCCAAGGGTTCTGGCAATCGAGACCGAGATGTGAAAAGCTTTGGCGGCGCGCAAGAATGCAATGCCATTCGCAGGGACTCAGCGAACGAGCGCATCATGTTGGTAGCAGGCTCCTGTGGCGTGAGGCGACATTATACTGATCATGCTGCGAAGCGGGCGGAAACAGGGAGAACCTGAAAAACTCTGTCCTTTAAGCCCATTCGTGCTTTCATGCGCCCGAATCACGGGCTACTCGGAAGTAACTGATGTAAA
>CAVXGY010000012.1:0-33567 GCA_963761385.1 Terriglobia bacterium
TTGGTCCCAGGTTCAAATCCTGGAGGGCCCACCAACTCTACTGCCCACTCTCCGGCAAGGCCCAGGCAAACCATACCCCGCCGCTGCCGGTCAGCACGTACTGCCGTTTATCCAATTCGTATGTGATCGGAGAAGTCTGCATGCGGGCGCTGGTGCCGGCGTGCCACAAAGTATTGCCGTTGCTGGTATCGAGAGCGAGAACATTGCCCTTGATGTCACCGGTGAAAGTCAGCCCCGAGTCGGTGGTCAGCACGCCAGCGAAAGCATCGTCTCCCACATCGTGGCTCCAGCGAATCTTGCCGGTCTGGTAGTCGATGGCTTCGATTACCCCTTTGCTCCAGACGCCGTAGTCCGCTCCGGCCCAACCGTAGGTGCCATCGGCGGGCTTGGCAAAGTAGATCGACCAACTGGGGTGAGCGGAAACAATGAACAGTCCAGTCTTGGGATCGAAACTGGGAGAGCGGTAGTTGGTCATGCCGCCTTCGTCGGGCGCTATCAAACGGCCGTCAGGAGCCGGTTCTTTATCCGGGTTGGGAATTGGACGCCCCTGGTCATCCACACCGAGAGCCCAGTTCACCGGGCCGTAGGGCAACGTCAGCAGATTTTTTCCGTCGGTCCGGTCGAGAACGAAGAAGTAGCCGTTGCGCGACGTCTGCATCAGCATCTTCCGCGGTTGTCCTGCGAAGTCGGCATCGACCAGTACCGGAGTCTCGACGGCGTCCCAGTCGTGGGTGTCGTGTGGAGAAGGCTGGAAAGCCCAGACCAGTTTCCCGGTGTCAGCGTTGAGGGCCACGATGCTGCAGGTATAAAGATTGTCTCCGGGCCGGCTCTTGCCGGTCAGCACCGGCGTCGGATTACCCGTTCCCCAATAGACCAGGTTCAGGTCCGGGTCATAGGTGCCGGTCATCCATGTCATGCCGCCCGAGGTCGCATTCGGAGTGCCTGCCGGCGGCGTCGCGTCCCATTGCCATTGCGTCTTGCCGCTCTCGGGATCAATCGCCTTCAGGAAGCCGGGGATGTTGTCCAGGTCGCCGCCCACTCCGACGATCACGTGATCGCGCACCACCAGGGGTGACATGGTGGACCAGTATCCCTTGGACAGATCGCCGATTTGGATATTCCACCGGACTTTGCCGTCCCTGGCGTTTAACGAAATAAGATGCGCGTCCGGAGTGATGAAGAAAATCCACTCCTTGTACATGGCAACACCGCGATGTCCGATGTGGAGACCCTTGTTGGGCGGATATGTGTAACGCCAAAGCTGGTGTCCGGAGCGCGCGTCCACCGCCCACACGTTGTCCGGCACGCTGAAATACAGGATGCCATTGACCAGAAGGGGCGAAGACTTCAGAGACGCTTGCTGGTTCGTCTGGAACGCCCAGGCCAGTCCCAGTGAAGAAACGTTCTGCGGAGTGATCTGCGTCAAAGGGCTGTGGCGCCTGCCGGTGTAATCCCCGTGGTAGCTCGGCCAACTGTCAGCGGGCGGGTTCGCAATCGTCGCCGGATCAAGTCCCTGGGCCAACAAATGGGTTGAAGCCAGGACGGTCATTGCGAAGACGAAAAGGCGAAATGCTTCATGGACGTGATTCTTGTTCTGCAATCCGGTTTGCTCCTGGGGGAACTTACACACTGACAACCTGCTGTCGGACTCTATAAAAAAGTACTACCAAACGAATGCCCTGCCGCCAACGGTCTGGCACCGCCGAGGACAGAATGAAAACGAAGTCTAGTCTCCTCAAGCCGCGGCTGCAACGGGTAGTGGGTTGGTTGGAAGGGATCTTGCGCGCATCCCTGCATCCACAGCTTTCCTTAGACAAGGCGTCATGCTGGCTTGCGAAGCATCTCGCGCGCGGCGGATCTGTACTTTGGGGATTTCAAATTAAGCCTCTACGGCTGCAACGTTATGTCTCCCCATTTTTGCCGTTCAGATGTAAACTTTGCGGTCTATGGAGAAAACATTAATGGACAAACCGTCGCGGCGCACCATGCTGAAAGGCGCTCTCTCCGGAGTCGCCGTCGCTTCTGTTCCCTCGATGTCCTGGTCGCAGCAGGCTGCGGCACCGGTGCAGCGCAAGGGCCGGATCAAACAATCCGTCTCCCGCTGGTGCTACAAGCAGATTCCGCTCGATCAACTTTGCGCCTACGCCGCGCAGATCGGCCTGAAGGGTGTCGACCTGCTCAATCCCGATGAATATGAAGTGCCCAAGCGTTACGGGCTGGTTTGCAGTATGGCGTACGCCGGCGGCGGTGAGTTGCCCAATGCTCTCAATCGCACCGAGAATCACGCCAAAATCGAGGAAGGCTATCGCAAATATATTCCACTTGCGGCAAAGGCCGGGGTTCCGAACGTGATCACCTTTTCCGGCAACCGCAACGGCATGTCGGACGAAGAGGGCGCCAAAAACACCATCGCCGGGCTCAATCGCGTCAAGAAGATTGCCGAAGATAACGGCGTGGTCATCTGCCTGGAACTGCTCAACAGCAAGGTCGATCACAAAGATTACATGTGCGATCACGTGGCCTGGGGGCTACAGGTCGTGCAGGCGGTGAACTCTCCCCACGTGAAGTTGTTGTACGACATCTATCACATGCAAATCATGGAAGGGAATCTGGTCGCGACCGTTCAGGCCAACATCCAGTGGCTCGCTCACTTCCACACCGGCGGCGTGCCCGGCCGCCACGAACTCGACGGAACTCAGGAAGTCCAGTGGGACGGTGTGATGCGCGGCATCGCAGCCACTAACTATCAGGGCTACGTCGCGCACGAGTTCGTGCCCACGCGCGATCCCCTGACTTCCCTGCGCGAAGCCGTAGATTTGTGTGACGTCTAAGAAAAAACTGTGTGGGGCGGGCGCCCCCGCCCGCCGTCTTTGACTTAAGATGTGTCAGAAGTCTTGGGAAAAACCTACTCGCGCTCTGCCCGTCCTGAGGCCCGGCAGGTAACCGGCAGATGTTCCAGCACCGGCGTAACCTGCTCCATACGCAGTTTCGGCATCACAATACCAGCAATGCGATTCAGGGCTAAAACTACGGCTGCGGTTCTTGTCTGCGGACTTGTTTCCAGCGCAGCTCCCCTGAATTCCGGGGCTCAGGAGCCCGACAATTCAGATGCGACAGTCCAGGTGCATCGTGAAAAAGAAAAACGGCCTCCGGCGCCGGTTGTCCTGAGCCCGGACGACGGTTTGTCGGTAATCACCGCCGCTCTTGACGCTCACGTCCGGGCCGCCCGGCAGCGCGACTGTTCTCACCTGGTGCACGCGATTTATCTCCGCGCCGGTTTTTCCTATCCGTACGCGAAGTCTTCCGATCTTTACGACGGAGCCGATGACTTTCAGAGAGTGACCCGCCCACAGCCGGGGGACCTGGTGGTTTGGCCGGGCCACGTGGGAATCGTGGTCAACCCGGCAGAACGTAGTTTTTTCAGCCGACTGCGCAGCGGTCCGGGGGTCGACGCCTACGATGCCCCGTACTGGAAAGAGCGCGGAGAAGCCAGGTTTTTCCGCTACATCAAAGTCTCCTCAGCCCGCGTGGCCACAGTGCATCAGGTTCGCGCCCAGCGGCGCAAGTAGGTCGACAAATGGGGCAGTGTCCCTAACGTGGTTTTCTCCGCGCCCATACCGACGTTCTTTGCGGTTGAAGCTTTCGATTTTCCCCGGGTATCTGCCAAAATATTTTAACCCCAAGGTCGCCAGGAGACACCGCGAAGGACGCGAAGCCATTGAACTCACCGACTCTTCGCCCTGTGAGATAATTTTCTTTCCCGATCGCGCGAAATTTTAATCAAGAGGAACTCATGCCAGAGCACAAAGTTTTCTGCGTCAAATTGAAGAAGGAACTCCCCGGCCTGGATGAGCCGCCCTTCGACAGCCCCCTGGGTCAAAAGGTTTACGACAACGTGTCTCAGGAGGCGTGGACGGGCTGGACGGAATTCTGCAAGATGCTGCTTAACGAATATCGTCTCAATCCCGCCCGCCGCGAGGATCAGGAAGTCATCGTCAAACAGATGGAACAATACTTCTTCGGCGAAGGCGCAGCCCCGCCCAAAGAGTACGTGCCGCAAAAATAAATGTAAGCGCGAGCGTCCCGCTCGTGCAGGAGTGCCTGTGCTCGTGCCCACATTCGTACGCCCCCGCCAAAAAAGCACTCAGCCGTCAGCCGTCAGCCTTAAACCCTCGGGTTGCAACGAATTGGATGCCGTTGGCGACAAGACACTCGAATGGCTGAGTGCTGAAGGCTGAATGCTGTGGTTACTGCTGCCCTATTTTGTGTGCAATTTTCATCACCCCGTAACATTGCTTTGTTACAACCAGGGTGATGAGTTCCGCCGTCTATGACACGCTCATCCTGTCCGATCTGCACCTGGGATCGGAAATCAGCCGCGCGGAAGAAGCCACGCGCATGTTGCGGGAGAACCGTTTCCGCCGCCTGATCCTGCTGGGCGACATTTTTTCCGACCTCAATTTTGGCCGCCTGACCAAGCCGCACTGGAAGTTTCTCGGCTATATTCGCAAACTCTCAAACCCCAAGCGAGGCGTCGAAGTGGTGTGGGTGGAAGGCAACCATGACCGCGGATTGAGCCAGGTCATGTCCCACCTGGTAGGCGTGAAAGTCTACGAAGAATACGAGTGGGAATTTGAAGGTCACTGTCACCTCGCCATTCACGGCCACCAGTTCGACCGTTTTGCGGTTAACAACCTGCTTTTTAGCTCGCTCGCGACCCTGGTGCACCTGCAGTTGCAAAAACTCGATTTCAAGGGCAAGGCGTTTTCCCGCTTTCTGGATCGCCTGGGCGCGCGCTGGTTGCGCCTTTCTTCGAAAGTGGCTTCGGGTGCCATCCTGCACGCTCAATTGCGGCAGGCAGACCGTGTTTTCTGCGGCCACACCCACAAAGCCGACTTCATCGAGCGCGATTCAATCGCCTATTACAACTCTGGCAGTTGGGCTGACGCTCCACCGACCTACCTGACTGTCGATTCCTCGGGAGTCCGCATCCACGAATATCACGGAACTGCGGATCAACCTCCTGACGAAGAATTTGCACCCGCGGAAGACTCCGGATCCGCAGAACACGAGAACGACGCTGAGTATGAGAGCGTCGGTCGAAGGCTCTGAACTCCCCTGGCAATCGGAAAATGGCCAGCTTCTAAGCCGCTTTTTGCCGCAACCCGGTAACATTACCCCTCCCTGATCAAATTAATCACCAAACCACTGAGACATGGCCTTCTTTCTGTTCCGATAGTCACTTTTCGTACATCCTTTGCTGGGATAATCTGAATCCATACTTCAATAACGACGCCGGTCGCAATCCAGCGGGACAAGGCGGCAAAAAGTAGACCGCGGGCGCCACAACGCCGCGGTGAGTCTGAACGCGGTGAGTAAACGCCGTGAGCTAAACAGGAGACCTGGTAATGCCAAGGACGTCGCTGCGTTCGTTTTCCACCCTGGTTATATTCGCGGCCCTCTTCACAATCACCGCTGCAATCACCGCTTCGGCGCAAGTCCGCAACCGCATCACGCAAAACCTCGCCGACACCGAACCAGCCATGATTTCGTCGCCTCACCCGCTGGCCCGGGCTGAGTTTGACCGGGGACGGGTTGAAGGCAGCCTGAAAATCGATCACGCTGCGATTGTGTTCAAACTCGCGCCCACGCAGCAGGCCGCGCTGGAGAAGTTACTGGCGGAGCAACAGGACCCGCGCTCTGCGAACTACCGCAAGTGGCTGACCCCGGAGCAATACGCCGCGCGCTTCGGGATGAGCGAGGCCGACCTCGCCAAAGTTTCCACCTGGCTGAAGTCACAAGGCCTGACGGTGAATGGCTACTCCCGGGCCCGTACCCGGATATTTTTCAGCGGAGCCGCGTCCCAGGTAGAGAGCGCGTTCCACACCGAGCTTCATCGCTACATGGTGAACGATGAGCTGAGCCTGGCCAACGCCACTGAGGTTTATATTCCGCAGGCGATTTCCGGCATGGTGCTGGGCGTCCGGGGCTTTGAAAATTTTCGTCCCCGTCCCAGGGCTCGGGTCGCAGTGAAGCCGAACTTCACTTCGCATCAGACCGGCAACCACTTCATTGCTCCCGCCGACTTTGCCACGATCTATAACATTCCCGCCGCTCTCGATGGAACCGGACAGACGATCGCCGTGGTGGGGCAGACTGACATCAATGTCAGCGATATCGACGCGTTCCGGACCGCCGCTAATTTGCCGGCCCGGACTCCAGCCAACTTTGTGAAAACGCTGATCACGGGTGGTGGAAGCGGTTTTAACGACGGAGACGAGGTGGAAGCGAATCTCGATCTGGAGTGGTCGAACGCTGTGGCTCCGAAGGTGAACATTATTTATGTGTACGCCGGCGCGACTTCGACCAAGAACGTCTTCGACGCCGTGCAATTTGCCGTCGACAATAATCTTGCTCCCGTCATCAGCACCAGCTACGGAAATTGCGAAGCCAATCTGACCGGTTTCCTTACCACTCTCCAGCAGATGGCGCAGGAAGCCAACTCGCATGGCCAGACCATCACTGCGGCATCGGGCGACTCCGGCGCGGCCGATTGCGATGCCGCCACCGCTACTTCAGCGACGCACGGGCTGGCGGTGGATTCGCCAGCCAGTATTCCAGAGGTCACCGGGATCGGCGGCACCGAGTTCAGTGGAGACGCGGCCGGCGCGCTAACCGGGACCGCCCCTAACACCACCGCGGGTGCGACTCAATTCTGGAGCGGAACCAACAGCACCACCGACACTCTCAGTTCAGCGCTGTCTTACATTCCCGAGACTACCTGGAATGACACTGTCGCTTCGGTTGCAGCAGGTGGCGGTCTCTCCGCCACCGGTGGTGGCAAGAGCGCGGTTTTTTCCAAGCCAAGCTGGCAGGTGGCCGCCGGAGTTCCGAGCGACAGTTCTCGCGACGTGCCCGACGTCTCCCTCAGCGGCTCCCCGAATCACGATGGTTTCCTGGTCTGTTCTCAAAGTTTTTTCGCGGGCGTCACTCCTGCCGTCACCAGTTGTGCCAGCGGGTTTCGCGCCAGTGACGGCAGCCAGTTGGCCGTCGTTGGCGGAACCTCCGTCGGCGCGCCGGCCTTCGCAGGCATCGTTGCCCTGCTGAACCAAAAGACTGGTTCGAATGGTCTGGGCAACATCAACCCGACGCTTTACAGCCTGGCGGCGTCCGCACCAGGCGCTTTTCATGACATCACCACCGGCGACAACATTGTCCCCTGCACCCAGAGTTCAAAGGGCTGTCCGGCGGCCGCTCCGTTTCAGTATGGTTTCAGCGCAGGCGCTGGATACGATCAGGTGACGGGCCTGGGCTCGGTAGATGTGACGAATCTGTCAAATGCCTGGGCGGGATTGACTCCCACTCCGGACTTTTCGGTCGCGGGCCTTTCTGCCACTGCCACAGCTCCCGGCCAGACCGCCACCTCACAGGTATCTGTTACCTCGATCGCCGGTTTTAGCGGCACTGTGGCTCTGGCTTGCCAGCCGTCTTCAACCACCGCGAAAATCACCTGCGCAATCGCTCCCACCTCGGTTACGGTCGGTGCGACAGGGGGGACGGCGACCATGACGATTACTACATCAGCGTCTCATTCGCTGTCCGGCGCGTTAGCCTCGCCACGCTCCAGAGGCCTGGGTTGGCTGGGAGTGGTCAGCGGCGGATTGTTTGCCGGAATGTTCCTGCTGGGCAGATCTTCGCCGCGCCGCCGCCGGATCGCGGGCCTGGGAGTAATGCTCCTGGTATTCTTCGCCGCCGGCGTGGGCTGTGGCGGTGGCAGCGGTAGCAGCAACAACAACAATAATGTCACACCCGGAACACCTGCAGGCAGCTACAACATCACGGTCACTGCCACCAGCGGTGCGGTGACGCACAGCGCCAACGTCCTGCTGACGGTGCAATAGGAAACTATGCAGGCGCGAGCCCCCCGCTCGCGCCTACATCTTAAAATCAACTGCCGTCGTATTGCCTCCGCACACGAGCACGCCGACCCGCTCTCCCGGCTGCGGCTGGTAGCGCCGTGACAGCAGGGCCGCGAACGCTGCCGCTCCTCCCGGCTCCGCTACCACGCGCAATACCTTCCACAATGCCTTTTGCGCTTCGACGATGGAATCGTCAGAAACCAGCAACACATCTTTCACGTGGGCCTGAGCGATGGTAAACATGATTTCGCCCACCCGTTTGGGAGCCAGAGAATCGGCGGCGATTCCGCCCGCTTCCGCATCCACGGGACGCCCTGCCTGTCGAGCCCTGGTGAGCGTTGGCGCGGCCTCCGGTTCGACGCCCACGGTTTTTACCCGTGATTCATACCAGGCGGCAATCCCGCCGATGAGTCCTCCGCCACCAACCGCCACCAGAAGAGTATCGAGGCCCGGATATTGATTCTCGAATTCCAGACCAACCGTGCCCTGGCCCAGCAGCGTTTCCACCTGTTCGAAGGCGTGGATTACGAGCGCGCCCGACTGCGCTGCCCACTCTTCGCTCGCCGCCAGCGCGTCAGCGTAGCGCTGGCCGGTCACTACCAGGTTTGCGCCATAGCCACGAATTCGCTCCAGCTTGGCTGGCGACGCCACTTCAGGAACAAAGATTCTTGCAGGATATTTCAGCTTCATGGCGGCAAACGCCACCGCTGCGCCGTGATTGCCGCCTGACGCTGCGACCACTCCCGCCGCGGGAACCTTCCGCATAAGCAGGTTGGCGAAAGCTCCGCGCGCCTTGAACGAACCGGAGTGCTGCAGCAGCTCCAGCTTGAAAATCAGGCTGATGCCATCCAGTCCAAAGTCCGAGCCTTGGAGTTCAATCACCGGAGTTCGCCGTACATAAGGACGGATCAACTGGTAAGTGCTCGTGATGTTCTCGCGTTCAACCCTGGGTTCTGGCATGGCTCTAATATTAGATATTAAGAGTTGCCGGGATAAGTAGCGCCGCCGTCCCGGCGGCTGTCCGGTGGGCGTCCCGCCCGGCTGAAGTTTTACCCCCTCACTGCCGATAAGAATTGCGTGACTACTCCCGCTCAAGCCAAGGTTATCCCCGCGCCTAACGCGCGTTTTGTCGCCCGTCAGCCGATTCTTAGCCAGGACGAAAAAGTGTTTGGCTATGAAATTCTGTTTCGCGACGGCGTGGAAGATTACTTTCGTTCCACCGATCCTGAAGCCGCCTCGCGCAGCGCTCTGGACACTTCGCTGCTGATGGGGCTGGATGTCCTGAGCGATGGCCGCCGCGCCTTCATCAACTGCACCCGCGACATGCTGCTGAAGGACTATATGACGCTGCTGCCTTCCAGCCAGGCGGTGGTTGAGATTCTGGAAACCGTCGAACCTGACGACCTGGTGATGGCTGCATGCCAGCGACTGAAGACAGCAGGCTACATGATCGCGCTCGATGACTTCGTCGAAAACGATCCTCGCCAGCCGTTAACCGACTTTGCTGACATTCTGAAGGTCGATGTGCGTAACACGAGTCCGGAACAGCGGGCCGCGATGATCAAACGTTACGGTCCGTACAAATGCCGTCTGCTGGCTGAAAAAGTCGAAACCCGGGAAGAATTTCTGGCCGCCAAAAAAGCCGGCTTCCAGTATTTTCAGGGCTATTTTTTCCGCCGGCCTGAAACCATGAGAGCGCACGAAATCTCCGGCAACCGGCTGAACTATGTGCGCATGCTGCAGGTGGTTTCCAAGCCGGAACTGGAGCCGCGGGAAATTGAGAACGCGATCAAGGGCGAAGCGTCGCTGTGTTACCGCCTGTTGCGTTACATGAACTCGGCGGCTTTCGGGTTCTCCAACGAAATTCACTCAGTGCGTCATGCCCTCTCCATCCTCGGAGAACGCGAAGTCCGCCGCTGGGTGCGGCTGGTGGTCACCCTGTCAGCGGGGCAGAACCGGTCGAGTGAAATCGTATCCTCCGCGCTGGTTCGCGCCCGCTTCTGCGAGTTGCTCTCGCCCAAAGTCAAGCATGGCGATTCCGACCTGTTTCTGTTGGGCTTGCTCTCCTTGATGGATTCGATTCTCGAAATTCCCATGACTGAAGTGCTGGACAGCGTTCCCATCGACCAGGAGACGAAAGAAGTTCTTCTCGGCAGGGGAACCCGCTTACGCCCGCTCTATCGGCTCATGCTGGCGCAGGAATCCGGCGACTGGCAAGCAGTGGCAGAACTGGCAAAGTCTCTCGGCCTGCGTGAAAGTGAAGTCGCCGAAATCTACTGGCAGGCAATGCAATGGGCCCGGCAGATGAGCGGCGGCGCCGCATAGCCAGCCGCTGTTTCGCGGCGATACAGTTACCATTGTGCAAAAGTAGGTGAGTTAGGACTTGCGCTTTCTCCTCCACGAGCGGTACCATCATAGATGTTTCCAGCGGCCACGCTCTCTAGCTGGCCCTCCGCGCCCCCTGGCTCCAGACGCCAAACGGAAAAGCGATCTTAGCGACAAAGAGATCTGCGGATAAAAGATCTACGGATAAAGATCATTCACGCGTGAGTTCCAGCCGCATTGGGTTTCGCTCACAGCTCCAGCATGTGAGCGAAGGGATTTACTAGGGAAGGTGTTAATCCAGCAGCAAAAATCGAGTCCCCCTTCGGGCGGACTGAATGCAGCTATAAAAACGAGAACAATATGAATGCAGGACCCGGACATCCCTCCGGTGGTGGAGGAGGGAGAAGTAAGCGTCGGCGCGGACGTCGTCCGCCCAATCGTGGTGGAGCCCCCGGCCGTGACCGTCAACAACCAGGTGGCGGCATCTATTCCGCTCCCATGGACCACAGCTATCGAGCCGCCATGAATGGCAACGGAGGGTCGCGGCCCGGACGCATGCGTCCCGGATTCGCGCCTGCGTATGCCCCGGTCGAGCCCGAGCCCTTGCCCCAGGGCGACAATGGAAATTCGCGAATCTTCGCTTTTGTCGACGATCTGTTCTTTCAGGCCAAGATCCAGGAGACGGCGCGCAAGCTGAATGTGAAGGTCGAATTCGTTAAAACCGAAAAAGACCTGCTCGATCACATGAAGCAGAACGGTGAAGAGAAGCCGTCGCTGATTATCTTCGACATGAACAACGCCAACGCCAAACCTCTGACCCTGATTCCCAAACTGAAGACAAAACTGAAGAAGGGAACGTCCATCATCGGATTCCTGTCGCACGTTCAGGGCGATCTGAAGATGAAGGCCCACGAGGTAGGTTGCGACATGGTATTGCCACGCTCGGCGTTCTCACAGAACTTGCCGCAGCTGTTGCGCCGCCACGGAGCCCCTGAGCCGGCGGAAGAAGCCCGACCCATCTAAAAATGCGGCGCGAGCGTCCCGCTCGTGCGGGAGTGCAACGGACACTCACGCGTCAGCGGCACTCTCACCGCAGCATCACGGGAACTCGGGCCGTAGGGTTACGGAAACCCTTCCGCTGCGACGTCACCGGCACTCCTGCACAAGCGTGACGCTTGCGCCCACATTTTTCCTATCCTGGCGGCCAACTCAATGGCCGCCCTCCCAGCAAATGCACGTGCAGGTGAAACACTGACTGGCCGGCACCCGGCCCTACGTTCAGCACCGTCCGGTAACCATTTTCGATGCCCCGCTGCCGCGCCACTTGTGCTGCCGCCAGATGGCAGTGTCCAATGATCTCCGCCTCCTCGACAGATGCTTCCTTCAGCCCGCGAATATGTTTCTTCGGAACTACCAGAACATGGGTAGGCGCCTTGGGGTCGATGTCTTCGAAGGCGAAAGTGTGCTCATCTTCGAAAACCTTTTTGGAGGGAATTTCCCCGGCGACGATGCGGCAGAATAAACAATCAGTCATGGGAGGCCTCTGCACTGAGATTTAAGATTGTAGATTTCAGATTGAACCGCTCTTCAAATCTGCAATCTGAAATCTACAATCTGAAATCTGCCTTCTGCAATCAATCTGCCTTCTGCAATCGGCACTCTCGCTCTGGCTCAGCATGCCCGCCGAAATGTCGGCACCGATCAAAGCTTTCGGCCAAAAAGGGAAAAAGTTTTCCTTGCGCGGCAGGAACGGGGAAAATGCTTTCCCATTACGAAAGGGCGGTAATAGGCCTCTAAAATCGCAATAAGCCGCCTTTTTTCATAAGGTTACACATTTGATTCGCGCATGGTAACAAACTGATTTTTTAATGTACGACTAACGCTAAGTCCCTTAGTATCGAAGCATTGCAAGCGGTGGCCAAGACCTGTCTGGAACTTGGCAAGCGTCGTGCATCAAATTACACATTCGAGTCTGGTTTAGCCGAGCCGGGCTATTCGAGACTGGGGCCAGCCGAGTCTGGATGGGGAAAGAATCAGTGACTTTTAGCAAACGCTCCACGTTCCTGTTGTTGATCGCCTTCGTTTTGACGCTGCTTCCCGGGTTGGGGATGGCTGCGACCGTCAGTACCCGTTCCCTGACGGCTCGCAGGAAGTCGCAGAAAGTCAGCGAAACTCCCCGCGCGCGGAGACGTCTTTCCAGACTGTCTCGCAGCCGCGCCCGCACCACGCGTGTTGCGAGAACCACTCGCACCCGACGGCATCGCTACCACGAGCGCTTCACCGCCAGTTCGTTTGTCGACGACAAGTTTGAAAGTGACGTCACCGCCGGCGAAGATCCGATTGTCCGGCAGGCCGCTTTGGACGCCCTGGGCAACATGAACGGCACCGTGCTCGCGATCGAGCCTACCAGCGGACGCGTGCTGGCCATGGTGAACCAGAAGCTGGCATTGTCCAGCGGAGCGCAGCCCTGCTCGACCATCAAGTTATCGGTAGCCCTGGCAGCCTTGAGCGAAGACCTGATCACCAAAGACACGCAGATCGCGCTCGGCCGCCGCAGCCGCATGAATCTCACCACCGCCCTTGCCCATTCCAACAACGCTTACTTCGAGGCTCTGGGACGCAAGCTGGGATTCGAAAAAGTCAGCTTCTATGCCCACCAGTACGGATTGGGTGAACTGGCCGGTTACAAGATCACCGGTGAGCAGGCGGGCACCTACCCGCAGGAAGAAATTTCTTCCAAGCTGGGCGGCGTAGGCAAAATGTGCTCCTTCGGGGAAGGAATCTCCATGACGCCGCTGCAACTGGGTGCCATGGTTTCCGCGATCGCCAACGGTGGAACGCTGTACTACCTGCAGCACCCGACTTCTTCCGATGAGGTGGCGAACTTCGAGCCCCGCATCAAACGGCACCTCGATATCGCACCGATCATTCCTGAAATTTCGGACGGCATGGCCGGCGCAGTCAGCTATGGCACTGCCCGCAGCCTGCGCGTGAATTTCAACGAGGAAGAAATCCTGGGCAAGACCGGAACCTGCTCACGGGCAGGAACCCGCTACGGATGGTTCGCTTCCTACGCCAAGACGGATGTTGGAAGAATCGTCGTCGTAGTCTTCCTGCAGGGCGGACGCCCCACCTTCGGCCCCAAAGCCGCGGAGATTTCCGGCCGCATGTATCGCAGTCTCTACGACCACTCGTTCTTTATCGCACATCCAATGCTGCCCGCGGACACGGCTGATGTTAAGCCGGTGAGCAGCACGCAGCAGTAAGCATTCGACATTCAGCATTCAGCAAGAAGGGTCTCTCCAGAGGCCCTTTGCTATTTAGCGCTGCACCCGCAGCCTTGTCATCCTGAGGTCCGCGTTTTTCGCTACCTCAGGATGAAAGCGGCGCGCCCAGCCTTATGGCGAACGCTGATTTCAGGTAGGATTTGGAGTTTCACGCTCATCCGAGGCCCCCTCATGTCCATACATCGCCGCAATTTTCTGAAATCCATCGCTGCCGCCGGTGTGGTCGGCGCTGCCGCACTTCCCCTTTGCGCCCAGGAACAAGCTGCCCGTGCCAGTCGCGGAATGCCCGCACCGCGCATCAAGGACATCAGCGTCATCGAATGCCAGCCCCAGGGCGTGCGTCTGACGGTGGTGAAGATCACCACCGACCAGGACGGACTCTACGGCTACGGTTGCGCCACATTTACGCAGCGCGCCGATTTGGTGAAGCCGGCGGTCGAGAAATATCTGCGACCCTTTCTGCTGAATAAAACTACCGATCGCATCGAGGACATCTGGCAGTCCTGCTACGACAGCTCTTATTGGAAGAACGGCCCCGTGCTGAACAATGCCATCAGCGGGATCGATCAGGCGCTGTGGGATATCAAAGGCCGCCAGGCTGGCATGCCGGTCTATCAGCTCGCCGGCGGCAAATGCCGCGAGGCCGCCGACACTTATGCTCACGCTGACGGTGCCGAGTTTCAGGAGGTCATCGACAGCGCGAAACGCTATATGGAACAAGGCTTCCGCCATGTGCGGGTTCAGGTAGGAGTGCCAGGCATGGCGGGATATGGCGCCCGTCGCAACGGTACGCCGTTAAAGGCCCTCCATGACAAACCTCTGTTCGAGCCGGCGTATTATGCCCGCCGCGCCCTGAAGCTTCTGGAGGTATGCCGCGAGCAACTGGGCGAGGAAGTCGAGTTGCTGCATGACATGCACGAACGACTGTTGCCGAACCAGGCAGTGCAGTTCTGCAAGGATGCCGAGAAATTCAAAATGTTCTTCCTCGAAGATCCGCTCTCACCGGAAGATCTGGGCTACTTCCGGCAAATCCGCCAGAATTGCGCCACCCCTATCGCCATGGGCGAACTCTTCAATAGTCCACACGAATGGCTGCCTCTGATCTCGGAGCGCCTGATCGACTTCATCCGCGTTCACGTTTCGCAGACGGGAGGATTCACTCCGGCGCGAAAGATCGCAATTCTCGCGGAACAGTTCGGCGTAAGAACGGCATGGCACGGTCCGGGAGACGTGTCGCCAGTCGGCCACATGGCAAATGTCACCCTCGACGTAGTCAGCTACAACTTCGGCATCCAGGAATACTCACCCTTCAACGAGCGCACGCAGGAGATCTTTCACGGCTGCCCCGAAATGAAAGACGGATACCTGTGGGTAAGTGAGAAGCCAGGGTGGGGAATCGAGATCGACGAAAAAGCCGCTGCCAAATCGCCATTCGCACAAAGCGAAAACGGGCTGAACGGCGGATGGGGCGAAATTCGCAAGCGCGACGGCACGGTCATCAAGCAGTAAGCACGAACCGTGTGGGAACGGATCTCCGAACTGTCAAGGCCGAGCGCAGTTCGGCAGCAGGCGCCTCTTCCCGCAGCCGCCGTAAATGGCACTGCTAGCGGCCCGCTCATCCTGGTGAACCATCGGCCACCAAAGGACCGCAGGAACTATTTAAATGTCGCCTCTGGCTGGGGCACGAGTTGGGATTGTATCCCTTTGGCCTGACGAATCCGGCACAGCAACACTGGCAAATAACTACCAGTGCGGCTTACCCATGATTTCTAGCTGTAACGGCCTAAAACCCGAAGGCGGCCCTCAAGGGGAGCCTTCGTTTTGCGCTGGCACAGGGAGAGCAGAAGTGGTGATTGATGATCCGGGCGGGCCGTGCTCAAACAGCAACGCCCAGCCTCCCGGCCGGGCGTTGCTGACAACTGAAGACTGACGACCGACGACTATCTTCCCGCTTTCTTCTCGTCTTTCTCGACCACACCGTCCTTGATGTTGATCACACGGTGCGCGAACTCGGCGATGTCGTGTTCGTGGGTGACGAGGACGATGGTGTTGCCGTTGGCTTGCAGACGGTCCATCAGGGCCATGATTTCGTTTCCGGTCTGGGAGTCGAGGTTGCCGGTGGGTTCGTCGGCGAGGATGATCGACGGACGGTTTACGAGGGCGCGGGCGATGGCGACTCTCTGGCGTTGTCCGCCGGAAAGTTCGTTGGGTTTGTGCATCATGCGGGCTTCCATGCCGACCGATGCCAGCGCGTCTTTGGCGCGCTGCACGCGCTCTTCGCCGGGGACGCCGGCGTAAATCAGCGGCAGTTCGACGTTGTGCAAAGCGGTGGCGCGAGCCAGCAGGTTGAAGGTCTGGAAAACGAATCCGATTTCCTTGTTACGGATGCGTGCAAGTTCGTCGTCGTCCAGTTCGCTGACCAGTTGGGCGTTCAGCCAGTAATTGCCCTTGCTGGGAGTGTCGAGGCAGCCGATCAGGTTCATCAGGGTCGATTTGCCCGAGCCGGAAGGTCCCATGATGGCGACGTATTCGTTGCGCTCGATGCGAATGTTCACTCCGCGTAACGCGTGAACCTGCTGCTCCGACCCCATGTCGTAGGTCTTCCAAAGATCTTCGGTGCAGATCATGCACGATTCGGGGGGCGTCGACACCACGGGCTGTTTAAAGTTGATCACTTCTGCGGTTGCCATTTTTCTCTCCTGGTCCTCTCGGGACACTCGCCCGCTCCGATCTTTGCTATCAGTCGGCTGCCTGTTGGACGCGTCAGTCCGGCACTTGTTAGTGCCTGGCGTCGGACGTCAGGCGTCGGCCAAAAAACGAAACCCGATCACGCCTGGGGTCGCTGTCCGCTGTCACCTGCGCTGGAAACCGGAAGTCCGAGGTCTGACGCCTGACGTCCGCCTAGTTTTCCTCTTCCTTCTTCGGTGCCGTGTTATCCACTTTTACGCTCGCTCCCGGCCTTAATGTACGCAGCACTTTGTAGCTGCCGGTAATGATCTCGTCGCCCGGTTTCAGTCCGCTCAACACTTCGATATCGGTGGTGCCGGTGATGCCGGTTTCAATGGGAAGAAATTCAGCTTTGCGATTGCGGATGACGAACACGCCCTGCACTTCTTCCCTGTCTCCGGCTGGCTTTTTGGATGCGTCTTTGGACGGCGCGGCGGCTTGCACCGCGTCTTTATCGGTGCTGTTGCTGGCCTTCAGTTCCGCTTTAGTGCGAACCGTCAGGGCCTGAATGGGGACGGTCAGCACATGCGGGCGGGTCGCAGTCGTAATCTTCGCGGTGGAAGAAAGTCCGGGTCGCAAATTCTCAGGCGCTTCCTGCAACGTGACCACTACTTTGAAATCCTTGGCTTCCTGGCTGGCCGAAGTCTGTTGCGACGTGGAGACACCGGTGGAGCGGACGATTGCGTTGTTCCCGATTTCGGTGACCACTGCCTTGAAGGTCTTTTTCGGAATCGCATCGATGGTGACTTCCGCGGACTGTCCCAGGCGGACGTTGACGATGTCGGTTTCGTCGACCCTGACCTCGGCGGTGATGACCGACATATCGGCCAGCGTCATCAGCGTGCTGCCGGGCGAGTTCTGGATTCCGATCACGACCGTCTCGCCCTCGCGAACCGGAAGGTTGGTGATCATTCCGTCGTAGGGTGCGGCGTATGTGGTTTTCTGCAGGACATCGGCGGCGTGCGTCAGATTGGCGGCGTTCTGCGTGATGTGGCGTTCTGCAGAATCTTTTTGGGCCCTGGCTTGTGCAACCCGCGCCTGCGCCTGGGCCAGTCCGGCCTGTGCGGTTTGAAAGGCAGCCTTTTGGCTGTCGTATTCCGATTTTGCGATCAGTGCGTCTTTGTACAAACCCTGGGCGCGCGTCCAGTCGAGTTGAGCGCGTTCGTAATCGGATTGCGCGCGGTTCAAATCGGCCATGGACGTATTCTGCGCGGCGTCTGCCGCGATCGCATCGGTGCGCGCCGCTTCCAGGCCCGCTTGGGTGGCGTTTACGTCAGCCGATGACTGCACGTTTTCCAGTTGTGCCAGCAATTGGCCCTTCTTGACCCGGTCGCCTTCCTTCACATAAAGCCGGGTGATCTTGCCGAAGGCGTTGGCGCCGATGTTGACGTAAGTCTTTGGCTTGATCTCTCCCGATGCGCTGACAATCGAAGCCAGGTCCATCGAGTCCGCTTTGCCGGTCTGCACCGTGACCACGCCTTTGCGGCTCTGATGAACCGCAATACCGGTAATCGCCAGCGCGAGGATGGCGACGCCGCTACCGATCAATATTTTCTTGCCAGTGCTCAATTATTCCCCGGTCGCGCCGCTCGCCCCGACTGCAACTCTGCTTCTGAATCGGCACTACCTCGGTTCCCGGATTCTGACCCAACTGGGGACCTCATCAGATACGGTAGAGCGGATTCAAAAGTTCCAAGGAGTCAAACTGCCATGCGGGGCTGTCCGGTCCGAGGACCTGCGAATTCAAGACCGGCCCAAGCGGGCGTTGATAACAGGTCGATTATAGCTTGAGCAGGGCCGGGAATCGAACAAACTCTGAGGCCGGGACACGGTCAGCAAACAGCCCCTGCAAGACATAGATTTTACAATCTTTACAATTGATTGGGCGGCTCCGGTTAGCCTTGCCTTAGGGACCATTAAAGTCATAGAATGGCCTACCAAGGGTTGTCCGTCGTAAGGAGTGCCGCTTTATGTCCCGGGCAGGTTTTCTCAATCGCCTTTTCACAGGCTTGGTTCTTCCGTTCCTCTTTTTAGCCGTGGTGTCTTTTGCCGCCGCGCAAGAGGGGAAATCGGACGGTGCCGATCCCGCCGCTGCTGCTGTAGCTTCTCAGGCCCCTGTATCAACCGCTGCGCCAGCGGCCCCGGAAACTGATCCTCTCAAGCGTCCTCTCACCGATAAGCAGAAAAAGCAGAACGCCAAGTCTCTGAAGATCGAGTTGAGCAAGACCTACAAAAAGTGGCTTGACGAAGATGTGCGCTGGATCATCACCGACGAAGAGCAGAAGGCTTTCAAGCTGCTCTCCAACGACGAAGAGCGCGACCAGTTCATCGAAGCTTTCTGGCAGCGCCGTGATCCCACTCCGGACACCATCGAGAACGAATTCAAGGAAGAGCACTACCGGCGTATGGCGTATGCCAACGAGCACTTCGCCGCCGGCATCCCCGGTTGGAAGAGCGACCGCGGCCGAATTTATATTATGTACGGCCCTGCGGATGAGATTGAGTCGCATCCTTCGGGCGGATCTTACCAGCGGCCGATGGAAGAAGGCGGCGGCGAGACTTCGACTTTTCCGTTTGAAGACTGGCGCTATCGCTATCTGGAAGGTATTGGACAGGAAATCATCATCGAGTTCGTGGACACATGCATGTGCGGCGACTATCACATGACCATGGACCGGTCGGAAAAAGATGCGCTGCTCTACACGCCCAATGCCGGCCTGACTTTGTACGAACAGATGGGCATGGCCAACAAGGCGGATCGCTTTAGTGGCGGCGGCCTTGAGCGTTTGGGAACCGGCCCCTTCAGCACCAATAATCAGACCAAGCAATTTGACCGGCTGGAGCAGTTCTACAAGTTACAGAAACCGCCGGCGGTCAAGTTCAAGGATCTGGAAGAAGTGGTCAGCCACAAGATCAGCGTCAATCTGATGCCGTTTGACGTACGTACTGATTTTGTGAGGGTCACAGGAGATACGGTCCTGGTTCCGGTTACGGTGCAGGTAAAAAATCGCGACGTGACTTTCGTGAACAAGGATGGCGTACAGCGCGGGACGGTGAATATTTTCATCCGGGTCACGAGCCTTACCGGCAAGATCGTGCAGACCGACGAGAACACGGTGCAGGTTGACGTTCCGGCCGAATTGCTGCCCAAGGTAACGGAGAACTCCTCGGTGTACTGGAAGGCGCTGCCGTTGCGGCCAAATCTTTACCGCATTGATGTGGCGGTGAAGGATGTTAACGGGGACCGTTCGGGCTCGTGGAGCAGTCGTTTGGCTGTACCCAGCTATGACGATGATCGTCTGGCGTCGTCGTCCCTGATCGTCGCCGACGTCATGTCTCCGGTTTCGACGAAAGAGATTGGTACCGGGCAGTTTGTGATCGGCAACACCAAGGTGCGACCGCGCGTGGCATCTTCGAACGGCAAGCCGGTGTCATTCAAACGCAACCAGAAAGTGTATTTCTGGATGCAGATCTACAACCTGGGCATGGACGACAAGACGCACAAGCCCTCGGCGACGTTCGAATACAACGTGATTAACGCGGCCACTAACAAAGCGGTGATTCACACCGTGGAATCTACAGATCAAATGGGCAATATTGGAGACCAGGTGACCCTGGAAAAACCGCTCTCGGCCTCCAGTCTTGATCCCGGGGTCTATCGCATTCAAATCAAGGTGAACGACAACATCTCCAAGCAGACGGTGGACCCTTCGGCAACATTTGCCGTAGAGTAGCCCGCAGGCTTGGTCTCCTGAGGTGTTTGGATTGAAACTGGGAAGACTCGGGTTTAAGCTCGGGTTGTTGGGTATCGCGCTGGCGCTTCCGTTGCTGGCGGCTGATCGCCCAGGCTCTGCCTCAGTTTCAGGATATGTGCGCAATGCCGCCGGCGTTCCTCAAATGGGGGCGATGGTGGAGGTTCTGGGCACAGCCGCGCACTCGCTTAGAGTGTTTACCGACGAGAACGGTTTCTATTCCGCCGCCGGCTTGCTGCCCGGCGTCTACAACATCAAGGCATACTCTCCGTCATTCCTTCCCGCGCTTCGTGAACGAGTAGGATTGCGGCCCGGGAGCAGCGTACTGGTGGACCTCAAGCTTAGCGGCCTGTTTGAGGCAATCCAGATCCCCGCCATGCGCGGCGCTTCCGCCAGTGAGGACGATGACTGGAAGTGGGTGCTGCGTTCCGCGTCCAACCGGCCCATCCTGCGTATGTTGAACGACGGAACCGTCACGCCGGCCGCGGAATCCGGCGATTCTCACGATCTCAAAGGTTCTCTTTCATTTGTTGCGGGCTCGGCTTCCGAAGGCTTTGGCAGCGCATCCGACATGAGCACGGTATTTTCGGTCGAGAAGTCGGTTTTCTCCACCGGAACCATGGCTTTCCAGGGGAACGTCGGTTACGGCAACGGCTCGCCCAATGCGGTGCTGCGCGCGTCTTACAGCCACGACATGGCGAATGGATCCAAGCCGCAGATGGCTTTGACCATGCGCCGGCTGGCGGCGCCCGGAATCGATTCGCGCACCAGCGCGTTACAGGCGCTGGCGCTTTCCGCATCCGATGAATTTTCTTTCGGGGACATTCTGGAGCTTCGCTTCGGGAGCGAATTGCAGACCATCCAGTTCATGGGCCGGGTGACGGCGTTCCGCCCGTTCGGATCGGCTGATCTGCACCTTTCGCCCAACACGGTGCTGGAGTATCGCTACGCAACTTCGCAGCCGGACAGCCGGATGGAAAAAGGCTTTGACGCCGCGCCAGCGGATTTGAGCGAGTCCGGACCGCATGTCAGCCTGGCAGGTTTCACCTCGACGCTGGAGCGGGCTCATCATCATGAGGTTTCTCTCTCTCATCGCGCGGGCAAAACCAACCTCCAGATCGCAATGTATTCTGACCGGATTGCGGATCCTGCGCTGACTGGCGTGGGCGATGCCTCTTCCGACAGTGGAGAGGTTTTGCCGGATCTGTTCTCCGAGACTTTCACTTACCGGGGAAAGAAGCTGGACGCGAACGGAATGCGGGTGGTACTACAGCGCCAGTTGGCCTCGGATCTCACCGCGACGCTGGATTACGGATTCGGCGGAGTGCTCGATCTGCAGCATACCAGCACGAACCAGGGCGATATCGCTCTGCAGGACGCTCGCGCCGACAGCGTGGTACGAAACCGGCACACCGCCGCGGCGAAGTTCAGCGGAAAGCTGCCCGGCACCAAGACGCGATGGATCACTTCCTACCGCTGGATCAGCGGGCAGGCGCTTACGCCGGTGGATATGTTCAACGCTTCGGCGGGACAGTCCGATCCATTCCTGAACATCTATCTGCGCCAGCCAATCCCTGGAACCGGCTTCCTGCCCGGACACATGGACGCAGTCATCGATGTCCGCAATCTTCTGGCTCAGGGATATGTGCCGTTGCTGGGACAAGATGGCCGCACGGTTTACCTGGTGCAATCGGCCCGCTCGATTCGGGGCGGCGTGGCTTTCAGTTTCTAGTCCTGCAAATCCAATCTACAGTCTCAGTCTTTTTCAGTATTCACCGCAAATCCCAGGCCAGGCCAGCGTAAGCCCATCTGCATAAACGTGAGTTTACCCCTGCAATTCGTTGCCTTGAGCTGGCGATTCATGCCTCGACGCCGGTTGCTGCTTGGTTTGTTTCTTTGTGCTGCCGCGGCATCGACAGGCGCGCAACCGCCCGTCCCGGGGCAAGCCGATAGCTATCAGGTTATCCACGTATATCCGCACGATGCCAACGCCTTCACGCAGGGGCTGATTTACGTTGATGGCCACTTGTACGAGAGCACCGGCCTGAACGGCAGGTCATCCATACGGATGGAGGATCTTTCGACTGGAAAAGTTCTGCAGCGTTATGACTTGCCGGCAGAGTATTTTGGCGAAGGGCTTACGGATTGGGGAAGCACTTTGGTCCAGTTGAGCTGGAAGGCTCACAAGGGCTTCGTTTACGATCGCTTCAGTTTTTCGCTGCTGCGGACCTTCGAATATAAAGGTGAGGGCTGGGGTCTTACTCACGACAACAAACGGCTGATCATGAGCGACGGAACTTCAGAGCTGCGCTTTCTGGATCCGAAGTCCTTTCGAGAGACCGGGCGCGTCCGCGTTACCGGCGAAACCGGACGAGCAGTAGAGAATTTGAATGAGCTCGAATACATCCACGGAGAAATCTACGCGAATATCTGGCAGACCAATACGATTGTGCGCATTTCTCCGCGCACGGGTAAGATACTCGGCTGGATCGATCTGAGCCGCATAATCGACGAGCGCGAACTCGGGAGCCCGGACGCGGTATTGAACGGGATCGCTTACGACGCAGCCGGAGCGCGGCTTTTCGTTACTGGAAAGTTGTGGCCGAAACTGTTTGAGATTCGTGTGATGTCTCGCCGCGGGGAGAGTGCCGGGACGGCGCGACGGCCTGGGCGCGGCTGCGGCCTGTTTGAAGCTCCTGCCCGGCGCCATGCCGGGCTTGCGAAGCATCTGGCGTGTAGCGGACATGCATTGGGCCGCAAGTGTGGTGATGCGCGCGAGATCCTTCGGGACTGAAGTCCCTCAGGATGACTCCGATGTCTGGAGTCTTCAAAGCGAGCCACCACCCAGGGAAGCGGCGATCAGGCGATAAAGCGGCAGAATCCAAAATGATCATCAAGGTATTTGACGAAAAGGTCTCACTTGGCCAGGCTGGCGCTCAGCAGGCTGCCGATGCCATTCGCCGTGCAATCCGACAGAAGGATCAGGCGCGAATCATCGCGGCGACTGGCGCGTCCCAGTTTGAACTGCTGGAAACTCTTACCGGCATGCCGGGCATTGCCTGGGAAAGGGTCGAGATGTTCCATCTCGACGAATACATTGGGCTGCCGGCGAACCACCCTGCCAGCTTCAGAAAATATCTGCGGACGAGGTTGATCGATAAAGTCGGGATCACGCATTTCCATCTCCTGGATGGAGAGCAGGAACCTGCAGATGTGATCCGCGAGGCAGGAAGCGCATTGCAGGCAGCCCCGATCGACCTTGCCCTGGTCGGGATAGGGGAAAACGGCCACCTTGCCTTTAACGACCCGCCGGCAGATTTTGAAACGACTGAGCCCTATCTGGTGGTGACCCTCGACGACGCCTGTAGAAAGCAGCAGCTTGGCGAAGGCTGGTTCGCAAACCTGGCGGAGGTCCCGTGCCAGGCCATCTCAATGAGCGTGCGCCAAATTCTGCTGGCGCAGGAAATTGTCTGTTCGGTGCCGGATGCACGAAAGGCGCGCGCAGTAGCCGTTTGCCTGCAGGGCGAGGTCAGTCCGCTTGCGCCTGCTTCGATTCTGCAAACTCACGCCAACACGACTGTGTATCTGGACAAGAACTCGGCTGCCCTGCTCGCTTCGACGACGCCGGCTTAGAAATACTGTTACAAGGCAAAACGCCGCGACTTCACTCTTCATTCTCAATTCTCAATTCTTGATTCTTGATTCTTGATTCTTAATTTTCTCACTCGCTCCTCGCTGCAATTCATTGTTGTCCCGTCCGGATTTGTGGCCCAGACGATGCGCTGGCAGAATGATGTTATGCAGATTCCTCAATGGCTTGCATGGGCCCGTCGTTTTCACGCCCTCGGGCAGAATGGACTTGCCTACTGTAAAGACCCATATGACCGTGAGCGATATGAGGAGATCCAGCAGCTTGCGCTTGAAATGATGGCAAAAGGCGTCGGCCTGCCCGACTCCATGCCGCTCGCGGCTCTGTTCAAAAACGAAGAAGGCTATGCCACGCCTAAAATTGACATTCGCACGGCGGTTTTCGATCGGGAACGGATATTGCTGGTGAAGGAGCGGGAGGACGGCGGGTGGACGTTGCCGGGCGGCTGGGCGGACGTCGGGGACGCCCCCAGCTTTGCCGCGGTGCGCGAGGTGAAGGAGGAGTCCGGATACGATATCGCGATCAGGAAACTGGCGGCGGTCTATGACCGCGATAAGCACGACCATCCTCCCATGGTCCACCATGTCTACAAATTTTTCTTCATCGGCGAGCTTTGTGGCGGCGAAGCCAAAAACAGCCTCGAAACCAGCAGCGTTGATTTTTTTGAGGAGAATGAATTGCCGCCGCTGTCGGTTGCACGGGTTACGCCCTTCCAGATAGAGCAGATGTTTGTTCACCACCGGAACCCGGCGCTGGCAACCACTTTCGACTAGACGTCAGCTCAAACATTCTGGCTCGACCCTCGCAGCCCGGACAACAGCAGGTTCCGCCACTTCGCAGATCACCGCTTTCGCGATGATCTGCTCCGGCCGGGATGACAGAGTTGGGAGATCTGAACATCCCCACTCAAGCCAAAACCATGTCTAGTCCCAAGAGATGTCTTGGGACACCCTGTAAAGAATGTCATGGGACTGAACAAAAACCAGGCTTGAGTGGGCCACACGGCCGTCTGGATTTGGGGAGCGACCAGTCCGCTGACATCTGCGCGGGAGCCGGTGCAAATCCAAATGTTCGATAGGCGCGATGCGTTAAGACAAAAGGTGCGCCAGCGGGTTATAATCGGCGCAATTTCCACTAGACAGCTCTAACAGATGTTTTGGCCGCGAGCACCCTGTTTTCGCCGGCCGGCAAAAAAGGAGAACTTCCATGAGAGTGAGGACCATCCTCGCCTTTTTCGTTTTGGCGGCGAGTTCGCTGCTTGCACAGACCTTCCGCGGAACCGTGCTGGGGACGGTTACAGATGCTTCCGGGGCAGTGGTTGCCGGCGCCAAAGTAGCGGTGCGCAATGTGAACACGGGCCAGGAGCGGACCACGGAAACCACCGGCGACGGCAGCTACAGCGTCCCGGAGTTGCCGATTGGCACTTACACGGTGACGATCACGCAGAGCGGTTTTCAGACCGCGGTCACCACCGGCGTGGTTGTGGATGTTGCCAGCGAACGGCGCGTGGACGCAGCTCTGAAAGCCGGGCAGGTTTCGCAAACGGTGGAAGTTTCAGGCGAAGAGCTGTCGCAGGTCGAGACCACTTCGGCGCAGCTGGGCGGTACCCTGACCACAGAGACGATTGCCAATGTTCCCGTCAATGGGCGTGACTATACCAAACTGATCTATCTGAATCCGGGGGTCGCGGGTTCGCCGGATCAGATTTCGGACTCGCCGGGCTCGTACGGAACGTTCTCGATGAACGGCTCCCGGGGACGCTCGAATAATTTCCTGCTCGACGGCACCGATATGAATGACGGCTATCGGAACGATCCAGCGATCAATGAGGCGGGCGTATTCGGCGATCCGGCGACCATTCTGCCGATCGATGCCGTAGCGGAATTGCGCACGATCTCGAACTACGAGGCGGAATACGGCCGCAACAGCGGGGCCGTGGTCAACATCGTGACCAAGAGCGGAACCAATGCCTGGCACGGATCGGCGCTGGAGTATTTGCGAACCGGGCAGTTTGGAGCGCGCAACTACTTCAACAACGAAGGACCGAAGAACCCGTTCCACAACAATCAATTCGGCGGTTCTTTCGGTGGGCCGATCGTCAAAGACAAGACATTTTTCTATCTCAATTATGAAGGACAGCGCGAAAGTGGAGCGCAGGCAGGCCAGAGCTGCGTTCCCGATCCGGCTGTGATTGCCCAGGCCCAGGCCAACATTCTGGGGTGGGGGGAAACCCTGAATCCGGTCACGGCGGCTCTGCTGGCCAGAAATCCCTGGCCTTCCCCGAATATCGCGGGAGCAGTCAGCGACGGAACGGGCTGCACTGATAACAACGTTTCCACATCGATCAACTTCCTGAACAACATCAACAGTCTGATTGGCAAAGTCGATCACAATTTCAATCCCAACAACCTGCTCACCGGGCGTTATTACTTCGGAGACAGCACGCAGTCCTTTCCTCTGTCTTTGACGGGCAGCGGCGGTCAGGTGCCGGGATTCAACACGCACACTCCGACGCGAGTGCAACTGGTTTCGATTTCCTACGTAAAGGTGGTCAACTCCAGCCAGCTGAACGAGGCGCGCCTGGGATGGAACCGTTTTGCCGAAGGGTTCTTTCCCGAAGACCAGAGTTTTAATCCGAGCTCGATCGGACTGGATACGGGAGTGCCGCCCTACGATTTCGGTTTGCCGGTTATCAGCGTGGGCGGGTTCTCGGGCCTGGGCTCGAGTTCTTCGGTTCCGCGTAACCGCGTGGATGCGAACTGGCACTTCATCGACAATTACTCGTGGAAGTCAGGCAAGCACGATATCAAGTTCGGCTACGAGTTTCGGCGCACTACCATCACGCAGCTTATCGACCACAATTTTCGCGGCACTCTGAGCTTCGACTCGATCGATGACGCGAACCCGCTGAACCCGAACGGGTCGCTTACTCCACTGGAGGCCTTTCTGGAGGGCATTCCCGACGGAGGCGCCCAGATAACCGGGAACACTCTGCGGCATACTTCGGAAAACAGCCACGGTGTTTATCTTCAGGACAGCTACCGGCTGACGCCGCGCCTGACTTTCAATCTTGGCTTGCGCTGGGACTATTTCGGCGTTGTGAAAGAAAAGAACAATCTTTTTTACCAGTTCGATCCGGCAAACGGCGGTTCCACGGTGCAAGTGGGAAACGGCGGCCCTTCGAATCTATACAATCCCGATTACAACAACTTCGCACCGCGTGTTGCCTTTGCCTACGACGTGACCGGCAAAGGCCGAACCGTTATCCGCGGAGGCTGGGGCTTGTTCTATGACGCCTTCTCGCAGGATATTTTTCTGGGACACTTGCCGTGGAACTGTATCTTTTGTCCGGGACCGGCGTATCCCGGAACGGGTCCGGTGGGACTGCAATTCGGAAGCGCAAACGGCACGGCGCTCGATCCAGCGCAACCGGTTTACAGCGGCTTCGGGCCCAACAGCGATTTCATGGCGGCCGACCCCAATTTGCGAACACCGTACACGCAGAACTTCAATTTGAACGTGCAGCAGCAACTGGGCAACAAGGCGGTTTTGCAAATCGGGTATGCGGGATCGAAGGGAACAAAGCTGTTCCAGTTCCTGGACATCAACCAGCCCAGCCAGGCAGTGATTACAGCCTCTGACCTGGCCAATGGCGTAACCAGCTACGGCGTGCCGCGGCCGTTTGCAAATTTCTTCTACTTGAACCAGGAGAGGTCCTCGGCTAACTCCATCTATCATTCGCTGCAGACCAGCCTGCACATCAGCAGCTGGCACGGGCTTTCTACGCAGGCGAATTTTGTGTGGTCACACGGCATTGATACTGCCAGCGACCTGGAAGACTTCACTCCCAACCAGGCACAGCCGCAGAACAGCACAAATCCGGCAGGGGACCGCGGAAATTCCAGTTTCGACATTCGCCGCCGGTTCACCATCAACTTCAACTACGAATTCCCCAAGATGGGTGGGTCGCTGGCCAGGCTCAAGAACGGCTGGGGTTTTGACGGAGTCGTAAATTTGCAGGATGGCCAGCCCTGGCAACTGAACTACGAATTTGAGGGCGACTATTCCGGAGCCGGGGAAGGATTTGACCGGCCGGACGTAGTTGGGCCGCTGCATTACTCGTCGGGCAATCCATCGCAGTTTCTGGATCTGAGTTCGTTTGCCGCGCCCTGCACGTGGGCGTCGGGGGGAGATCCGAACGTCACCGACGAGAGCAATTGCGTGGCGGGTACGCGTCACTTCGGCGACCTGGGACGCAACTCGCTGGCTGGTCCAAGTTTCAAGGAGTTCAACTTCTCGGTTTACAAGAATACGGCGCTCACCGAGCGGGTCAACCTGCAGATCCGGGCGGAGTTCTTCAATTTGTTGAACCACCCGAACTTCTCCAACCCGGAGCTGCCGAACTTTATTGCTGACGTGGGTTCGCCGGACTTTCTCACCGGGCGGCACAGCGGCTTTTACCAGATCACCGCCACGGGGGACACAGGGATCGGCAACCCGTTCCTGGGTGGTGGCGGGCCGCGGGGTATCCAACTGGCGGCCAAGATCACGTTCTAGGCGAAGACCTGCGGCTTCTTACCCATGCTGTGAGAAGCCGTTTTTCTTTATCCAGGTCCAGCGGCTGTGATACGCTCCCCACTCTCATGGCAGATGACAAACAGGAACGCCGTGCGGGACAGCGCACTCCGGTGCGAGTGCCGGTTTCGGTGAAGACCACCGGCGGGTCGATCGAGACTACCGGCGTCACTCGCGACCTGAGCGACGGCGGAGTCTTCCTGTATACCGATTCGCAAATCAGCGAAGGCAGCCAGTTGGAGATGGTGTTGATTCTGCCAGCCGAAATCACCAGGAGCGAAAAGCAGTGGGTCTGCTGCCAGGCTTCAGTGGTTCGAGTCGAGGAAGGCCAGCAGGAAGGAAGTTTTGGTGTGGCCGCAAGCATCCGCAGCATGGACGTACTACCGGAAATACCAAGCTAAAACGCTGATAATAAATGCCTTACTTTAGTTTCGGTCGGACTGCGGCCGAGGTGTGTCTGAGAGTTTGGGGAAGGGGCATGCAAAAAAATTGCGCAAAATGTGAAATTCTTAATACATTGCATCACTTTTGGTGCATAATGTCGGGCCTTGAACTGCTCTGGTTCAAAGAAATCAAAATTTAAGATTTCCGATTCTCCGAATTTCGGAATTGCGAACTAAGAATCGCGAAGATTCGAGTTGTGCGTCATGTGGTTCGAAAAGATTCTTGCCGGCGTGCTGCGAGTGCTCACTCCACTAGGGCCACGCTACATCAGGCCCTCCTTCAAACAACGTCTCTACCTGCTGTGGATCTTCCGCCATTTCCAAATCCTGCCGCTGCAAGTGCTGACTCCGGCGCAGCGCAGCTTCATGGATATTCTGTGTGTGGAGCCGCGCTTTGTGTCGGCGATGCAGGAGAATGGAGTGGAAGCACCCATTCTCGGAACCCTGGAACGCCGCCGGCCTGTCGCCGCCCCCGGCGATGCGGACGAACTGCCGCCACGCAGGCCCAGCACCGGGATCTCGGAAGCGGTCGCAAGGTTCGCGCCTTCGGCGTATAACGCGCAACGCCGTTCGTAAGATTCAAGACAGAAAACTATTTGGCCTTGTCATTCCGAAGCGCAGCGTTATCGCGCGAGGAATCCGCTTTTGCTGCCAGAGGCAAAGGCCTCGCCCGCAGAATCGCCTCGAACGCACTTCATAGTGATCTCCGCTACGCGCGAGATGCTTCGCAAGCCCAGCATGGACGCCCTTCGATTGGAAGACAAAAATTAAGATCAGCCGCGATCCGCGACGGGGCGGCGTTGGTGCGCCTGCAATTGCGTGTGATAATATTCTCGAGGTATTGGCAGTTCGCTGATCGAGTGGTTCCGGCAAGCCGCTTCCCGGCTGCCGCCTGAGGCAGTCCGCCCGCCACCCGCGACACGATCGGCGGTTCCCAGGGCCTGAAATTCCATCCACAGATGGGCGCGTAGCTCAATTGGCAGAGCAACTGACTCTTAATCAGTAGGTTGAAGGTTCGATTCCTTCCGCGCTCACCATCTCTTTTCAACAACTTCCAACGCTTCATGCTCCGCCTGCGTGGCCACCGGTTGCGCGGGAGTTGCATTTTGTTGCTGACTTGTTCTGCGATCGAGGCCGTCGATCCAGTTGATGTCCGCCCCCGGGATGAGGTGCCCATAGGTGTCAACGGTGACCTGAATGGAACTGTGTCCCATCTGTTCCTTCACATAGGCGAGCGACGCACCGTCCTGAATCAGCAGGCTTCCGAACGTGTGCCGGAGATCATGGAACCGGAACCGCCGCAGGCCGGCATGCCTCGAGGCATGGCAAGAAGTGATAATGCACCAGATTGTTCGGGTCGAGGACCGTCCCTGCTTTCGAGGGAAAAATCAGGTCGTCAGCAATGCTAGTTCTGCCGGCCATCATCGCGTCAAGCAGACGCGCTGTCTCGCAATTCGAGGAGAGTCTGCCCTCAGTTCGCGAGAAAGGTCAACGCGACGCGATTTCTTGCTCTTCGGCGTGGTGAACTTGCCGTGGACGAAATTGCGCTGCACCAGCAGGTAACGGTTCGGGTCGTCTTCGCTGCTTCCGAACTGAATGTCTCCCCACTTCACCGCGATCAGCTCGCCTTTGCGTAAGCCGGCCCGGAGCGCCATCAGGAAAAGCGGGTACAGATCCGGGCTCAAAGCCTTGGCTGATGTCAGAAATTGCTCGGCCTCGCCCCGCGACATCGCACTGGCCTGGCGCGCTGGCTTTTCGCTTTTCGTAAACCGGCCTACTTTCGAGGCGGGATTCACTTCGATCGAGTCCATCCTCGACCGCGGCGTTCATCACGGCGCGCAGCGCACACACGACAAGGCGAAGTGTGTTCCGGGAGAATCTCGGGACTTCGATTTCCTTCACGACCCGGGTGGCCTGCGAGAGATCGGCCAGGAATAGCTTCACATCATCGCGAGTGATTTCTGTGAGCCGTCGATCGCCAAATCGGGGAGTCACGTGCAATCGCAAGAGCTGCGCGTAGCTGTAGGCAGTGGACGGCTTGCACTCCAGTTCGGCATAGCTAGCTCAGCCATTGCTTGGCGTAGTCCCTGAATAGCAGGATTCTGTTTTTTGTCCGTGACCCAGAAATCCGAGATCCCCGAGGGCGAGCTTGGCCTCAAGTTGGCGCTTGACCTGTTCTGCCAGTTGACGGCTGCTGCCGACACACTTTGCCTTGCGGCGCCCGTGATAGTTCACGAACACGTACCACTTGCCGCCGCGTTTTCTGATCTTCACGCCCATCAGTTCGGTCCCTGCCACGCCCGCTAGGATTTCTTCAACCATACAGCCTACGTCAACCGGCTTGACTTGGTGCCCCTCCAGCCAACGATCAAGAGAACTTCTCCGGACCAAGAGTCTTCGTCCCTACCCGCGACGGCCGGCAAAGGATTCTCAGGCCGGTGAATCCACTCGCGAAGCGTGCGCTCGGATACGCATGCGTAGGCCGTGAGTGTTTTCAGATCGAGCCACTCGGGCATTGGGTCGCCGGGTTTTGATCGTCCCGAAATCATTGAGTTTCTGCACATCCGAGCCTAGTTGCGCCTTGCACCATTTTTCGGTAATTGACCCTCGACCCTATGGAGTGTAGGTTGGGTCTGAGGCGGCCACTTCCGAAAGGAGAAATGCCATGTTCGCCCGAGTTGTCGCCGTCAGGACTAGATCGGGAAAAGCAAGAGAGTTCGCCAAAACTATTCAGGATAGGATCGTCCCGATGCTTGAAGACCAGCAAGGGTTCGTGGAGGAAATTGTCCTCGTGTCGGATACCGAGCCCGACCAAATCCTTGCTCTGAGCTTTTGGGAGAGTCAGCAGGATGCCGAGCGTTACATCCACGAACAATGTCCGAGGATAGAGCAGATCATCTCCCATTTGGTCGAGAGCGCACGCCCCTTTTAGAACTGCCTGTTCCACTTTGGCGCCCTCATCTGTGTTCCACATTCAGTAACTCCCTCTGGAGACGGACAATTCGTTTGTGCTCGTCTTCAGGCGCCCACATCTGCGCCAAACGGCCGTCCAAGAATCATCTGTTTTCACTCGGCCTCGTTTGGGGGCGAAAGTCCATCCGCTATCTCGTTGAGCGCATGACTCCATTTCGACCAGGGAAAATAGGGTTCATTGGAACGGGTCCATATCACCTCTGTGCTCCATAGGGGACAACTTTCGCCATAGGGGACAAGATTATTTGTTGTCCTCTATGCTTAGACCTGTCCTCTATGGTCGCTGGAGTGCCCATACCCAAGCTCCTCGCTCGCCATCCCTTGTTCGCTGTACGCCCAACTTCTGAGCTGCCCTGCGAAGTGTCCTGACATGCACATCCGTACCGTCCTCGAGGTCCTTAACCTTGCGAGAACCACCACCTAAGGACTGCTCGAGGTAATTGCACGCCTCGTCTATCTCGCTCCGCTCTTCGCGCGTTGATTCCGCAGCCTGGAGGTCGACCGCAGTCAGGTTCGACTTCCCAGTCCACCTGAATGCACCATCGCCTTCGATCGCATATCCCAGAGACTCTCCGAGTTGCCCGAGGTTGCTCTTCGCTTGCACCATCGCCCGCTGATCATCGACTGAGCCGGCATGTAATTCTGTTCGTACTGCACCCGTCAGGTCGATGCTGCCCAATCCCCTGTGAATTGCCCGGCCGGTCGGAGACTTTGCGAAATGGCGGATTAACAGGACGCAAGCGTTGTGCTCTTCGGCGAGCCGCGCCAATCCGTCGAGCACTGGCCTGGTTTCGTTACTCCGGTGCGCATCAACCTCGGCACCGAGATAACTTTGGATGGGATCAACCACGACTAGACGAGCATTAGTATTTTTTATGGCGTCAGCCAGCAATTGAATGTCGGATAGTCTCACGCAACCACGTCGGGCGCGTGTCCCTTCACCAGTCATCGAGCCTCGCAGGATATGGAATCGCGAGGCATCCCCGCCGAGCAAGTCGAAGCGGGGACGTAGTACATGCTCCGGGCTGTTTTCGACCGAAAGATACAACACATCGACGGGCAAACATGGCTCGCCACTGTAAGGCAATCGTCCTACCGTTAACGCTGCTGCGATCGCCAATGCCAGATAGGTCTTGCCAGCTCCTGGATCGCCGGAAAGCATTGCCAACATGCCTAGGGCAAGATATAGCCGCCACAACCAGGGAACGGCTCGAGCCTCAACCTGTGAAAGTGTGAGAATTTCAGGACGGGCCAAGCAGCCACTTGGTGCGCCCGCCAGCAACCTTCCGAATTGTTCCTTAAATTTCTCGAACAGTCGCTTCGGGTTTGCAGTCAACGCCCGAGATTCGCGCTGGAAGCTTTCGCACAAAACATTCAGACGCCGTAAGCGCGCTTGTTCGATGATCCTCTTCGCGTGCCATTCCACGCGGCCCGCTTGTGGAATGACTCCATCCGTGAGTCCATCGAGAAAGATTTCTCCATCTCCGTTCTGGAAATGCCCGGTTGGTCTGAGTGCTTCAGCGAGCACAATCGCGTCAAAGCTTTGGCCATCTTCGGAAAGCTCTAGCATAGTGCTGTAAATGTCCCGCTCGAGCCTTCCAGAGAAATCAACTGCAGAGAGGGGAGCAAGCGGATCGCGCAGGAAAGAATTGTCTAGAAGTACCGAGCCTAAGACCGCGCGCTCCGACTCTGGCGCAGAGAGGGGAGATTCCTGATTCATGCTCGTAGCTCCGGATATCGGTTCAATATGGAGCTTACGAACCTGTTTACGTTAGGCGACTTGCTGCATGCCAGGCGTGCGATTTCCGCCCGTAGTTTGGCGATTACATCAAGAGGCAACCGACGCCCGAGCCCCGACGAATGTCCCGAGTCGATATCAGCTACCAATCTGGTATCACGCATCACTGCAAACCTCCA
>CAVXGY010000013.1:0-673815 GCA_963761385.1 Terriglobia bacterium
TAGACCTCTTTGCCTACATGATCGCAAAGAAGAGATTTGGAGGCTATTTAAGCTGGCTGACTAGCCACATCGCAGAGAGCTTCCGGTTGAGGGAGCAGAGACCTGAACTCTCTCGCCCAGTAGAGCTCCGAGCCGCCCAGGTAATTTTTATGCTGGTTGTTTGCGAGATCATTCTCATCGCTACCATAAAAGACGAGCCAGGTTCTGTTTTCGGGACAATCGAATCTTATTTATGGATTGTGAGGGTCGCCGTTGGTGTCGCGACTGTTGCGGCAGTGTGGCAATACTACATCTTATTCAAGGTGGATGATGAGATCGCAGCAAATCCCCGCGGCCCGGGGCGTTTTCCTCCTCGCCCAGAATGATTGAAAATGGCCATCTCCGGCATTCTTCATCGAAACTTTTATTGGTTGGGATCGAACGCCATCAGCGCGATCTCGGCTCGAAACTTCTATGGCATGCATTGCTCGTGCCTCAAGCCCCTAGCACATTCATAGCACACCGGGAAAGTTCGGGGATGGTACCGCCGTGAAAGCCGCATAAAATGGTGCGCCCTGAGAGATTCTCGAACTCCCGACCTTCTGGTTCGTAGCCAGACGAAGGCTGCCACATCAGACAACGCGGGATCACTAGGTGCAAGAAAAGACGAGAAGAAGGCCAGGTTGCTTTTGCTTCTTTTAGCACAGTTTTATCCCGCGTTAGGGGACAAAAGGGGGACAACACGGAAAACAGGCGTTCAGCGAACTGCCTAACCGCGCTCAAAAACGGTCAGGAGCACTCTCCCCCCGTCCTGCGCTACAGAGAAAGCGCGGGTCAGCAAAAACTCGAACCACAATAGCTCCTCGCGCATTTCCTTACATTCAGCAGAAGTTACGTTGAAGTCCTGCCCCGTCACTGGACTTTGCAGGAACTAGAAAGGTCGGATTGATAAATAGCTGGACTGGCGCAGGAATGATCGAAATCTGGGGTTACTGCCTGCCGCCCTGGTGGGCAGTTGGTAAGATCTTCGGCAACGAAACACCTATCAATTTCTCCAGCTACGCAAGCGCCAGTCATCTTCGTTGTTGAAGGATCTATCACGCAATGCCCGCCAAGCTGTGAAGCAGGAATTAAGCAGTTAAAAAATGTGAAACCCTTGATCGGCCCTTTCTCTCCTGCCGCTGTCGCAGTAATGATGACGTTGACGCCTGTCGTTAAGCAAGTAGCCGTCCCAGTGGCACGATCGATGGCCGCCACACTCGGGTATTGGGAATCCCATTGCGCTGGCACATTTGCCTGCGTGATTGGGTCCCTGTCATAAGTCCCTGTTGCGTTAAAGTGTACTGTGCCACCGGGCACGTTAGCATCTACGTCAGCTGGCTGCACAGTCAAAGCAATTAGGTGGCGCGACGGTCCACCGCCACAACTGACTAGCATTACACTAGTGAAGACGAAAATCCCAGCCGCGAAGGAAATGGACAGTCTTCTTAACAAAACTAGACCTGTGCAGATCGCCATTCTTGCACCTCGTACAAGCAATTCTGGGCGAGCATTATATCCCCGCTTACGCGCTAGTGAGCGCCGAGAGTAATCACTAAGTGCGCAAAACGAATGCCGAATGGAAAAAGATGAGCCCTAAGCAGAGGAAGGAGTCACTGCGCGAGATGGCCGAACAGTTCCTGGCGCGCTTTGGATGGCCCAAAAACAAGCCCATCACCACCGCCATCCTCGAGCAGGCGACTGGCAGGAAAGCTCCGAAAGACAGGTAGGAAAAAGTAGGAACTTTTGCGTTGAGAACAACGCGAAAACAACGGAAAAAGTCGGAACTTTCGGAAACGCACCAACGCCTATGCGGTCCCGGGAAGGAACTCACTGCGGGGGTTTGATCTCGTATCTTTTCTGCATATGTATCGGTTTATTGAATCTCGCCTTATAACTATATGACCAGGCCTCAAGACGAACCTTTGCTCGCAATCTAACACGTTTACGTTCACTTCGGACATAGTCCAGAAAACAAGAATAAGGGCCGGATTGGCCTCGGCCCCTTTTGAAATGGTGGATCGGTTTCTTAGTTCGAATTCACTCGCCCGTAAAGAAGACCCCATTGTGCTCGTGACCGATCAGGGACAATTCATTGACCGAAGTGTCGGCCGGGTCGGAGACGAACTGGATACCGCTTTCGGTCGCCGCCCAGGCAATGGTCGCTGGGGTATGCACGTACTGCCCAGCAAAACGGTTGGCCGCATCCCGCAACTCAAATCGGTCGGTTGCGCCCAACCAGTGGATGTCGAAGGATACCGTAGCCTCTACGGAAGGTCCATCTAGCAAGGCATTGACGATGTCGTGGTAGTCCTCTACGTCGAGCCCGCTGACGTGCAAGGAGCCAGTTCCCTTTCCGAAATGCACGTCCAGGCTGCTCTCCGGAAGGGGAATCGTCCAGAATAGACCGTTTTCTGCGATGCCGGGATTGAAGTCGTGGATTTGATGTGCAGGGTCCACCGGACCCTCATAGACGTCGAGTCAAACAAAGACAAAGGCGTTTCGGTGTACTCGCCCGTCTTCCCCGACATAGACACCCCGCATGAAGCGCACATCCACATCGAACGCCAGTCTCTTGGACGTGTTCGTGTTTGTGTCCGTCTGCGTGCCATGGCCTCCTACGTTGGCGACCCCGACCTCGCCGTTAAAGTCGGTGATTAAGGAGGGCTCGAAACCAGGGGCTGGCAGGTTAATGTGGAATATTTCTGTTCCCGGGCCAAGAGGCTGAATGCCGCCCGGGATCGGCTTGGGGGTACTGGAACCTTTTCGAGCCGCCTCCGCAATTGATGGTGCGACCAGACCTCCGAACAACAGGCCAGAAGCAGCCGCAGTCATTCCGAGAAATCCGCGCCGTGAAAGCGCGGCACGTTGCGCAAAATGCGCATGGCCGCGCGGATTGATGGGATGGAATGTTTGAGCCGCAAACTGCGCCTGTCCTCGCAGGTAAGAATCGGGTAGGGAATGGAGATTTTTGAGCGACATAGCTCGCCTCCTTATTCTTTCATTGATCCTGGGTTCGGCCGATTGGCAGCGTAGGGAAATCCGCGCTGGTTTGTCGCCTCGCTGAGTATCGTCAAAACGGGTTGGGGAGATTGGAGCCGCAGCTGGGCGATTTGAGCCAATGCTAGGCTTGGGTATCATCCTTGTCAATGCGTGTCTTCAATCATAGAGCAGTTGAAAAAGGAACGAGATCGCGTAGAGAAGCAGTTGTCAGGTCTGAACGCGGCTTTGACGGCGTTCGCTGGTGTCTACGGTGGCACGGTCAAGCCGACGCGTAAACGTCACAAGATGTCAGCAAAGAGTCGGGCCAAGATTGCAGCTGCGCAGCGACGACGTTGGGCCAAGTTCAGGAAGGATGCCAAGAAGTAAGAGTCTCTGTCATACCGAGGCAACCCCATGAAGAATCACGAATCAGCAGTGATGGCGGCAAGCGATTGACCTTCCCTTAATCCACCCCTAACATGTGTTCCCAGTGTCCACGCCCTCCCAACCCGTGGGGCAGACGGTTTCCCATTACCGCATCCTCCGCAAGATCGGCGGTGGGGGCATGGGCGTCGTGTACGAGGCAGAAGACCTGAAGCTCGGTCGCCACGTCGCTCTGAAGTTCCTGCCCGACGAACTCGCCAACGACGCACAGGCTCTTAGCCGTTTCCAGCGGGAGGCCAAGGCTGCGTCCTCTCTGAACCACCCGAACATCTGCACGATCCACGAGATTGACGAGGCCGATGGACGAACCTTCATCGCCATGGAACTGCTGGAAGGGCAGACGCTCCGGCACCGGATCGCTGGCAAGCCGCTGGAGATCGAAACGGTGCTCGATCTGGGCATCCAGATCGCCGATGCACTCGATGCGGCACATTCGAAGGGCATCGTCCATCGGGACATCAAGCCAGCCAACATTTTCGTCACGAATCGAGGTCAGGCGAAGATTCTCGATTTTGGGCTGGCCAAAGTGTCGCTGAAGCCGGAGAGCGTTGCCATGAGCGCCCCGACCATCGACTCAGAACATCTCACCAGTCCCGGTTCGACGCTTGGCACCGTCGCCTATATGTCGCCGGAACAGGTGCGAGGCAAAGAACTTGATACTCGCACAGACCTGTTCTCGTTCGGCGCTGTGTTGTACGAGATGGCGACAGGGGCATTGCCGTTTCGAGGAGAAACCTCAGGTGTAATCTTCAAAGCCATTCTGGATGGGACGCCAACGTCAGCAGTGCGGCTGAACCCCGACCTCCCAGCGGAATTGGAACGGATCATCAATCGCGCTTTGGACAAAGACCGCAACTTGCGCTATCAGCACGCCTCGGATATGCGAGCGGAACTCCAACGTCTGAAACGCCAGACCGAGTCCACCAAGATCATTGCCACGCAAGCATCACCTGACAAGACACTCAAACGTCGCAAGCTCTGGATCGTCCTAGCCGCCTGCATCACCGCCATCGGACTGGCGGCAGGTGGTGCTTGGTACCTGCGATCTGGCAGGACAGCCCAGATTGATTCCATTGCCGTGCTGCCCTTTCACCAACGTGGGTGGAGATGCCAATACCGACTATCTGAGCGACGGCATCACGGAATCCTTGATCGGCAAGCCTCACCCACGTACCCGAGCTGAAGGTGAAGTCTCGCAACTCAGTCTTCCGCTACAAAGGCAAGGATGTTGACATGCAGAAGGTCGGCAATGAATTGGGCGTGTCGGCGCTGGTGAGCGGACGAGTGGTGCTGCGAGGGGATAACGTCGAAGTGAGTGCCGAGCTTACCGATGTTCGGGACAACACCGAAATCTGGGGGCAGCACTACAGCGGCAAGAGCACAGACATCATCTCGTTGCAGCAGCAGATTGCGGGCGACATCGCGGAGAAGTTGCGTTCCAAGCTCAGCAGTCTCAGAAAAGCAGCAGGTCACCAAACAAGGCACACAAAATCCAGAAGCCTATGAGTTGTATTTGAAGGGCCGTTACTACTGGAATAAACGGACGCTGCAGACCTGACACAGCAATCTCCTATTTCAATCAAGCCATCGCCAAAGACCCCGGCTACGCTCAGGCATATTCGGGCTTGGCTAGTGCTTATTGGGCGGGCTATGGTGGCGCTCCCAGCGAGGTCTATCCGAAGTCGAATGCCGCTGCCCGCAGGGCGCTGGAGCTAGACCCATCGTTGGCCGTTGCCCATGCCGTTCTGGGCGGCAATGAGATGGAGTACGACTGGGATTTTGCCGGAGGAGAGGCTGAGTTCAAGAAGGCTCTGGAACTTGACCCCAATGATGCCACGGCTCATCAGTTTTACGCCTTCGACCTTGGCATGATTGGTGGCAGGGAGCAGGAAGCCCTTGCTGAAATCAATCGTGCTCACCAGCTCGATCCACTGTCACCGGTCATTGGCGTTGTGATCGGTAACGTTCACATCTGGGCACGACAGTACGACGAAGCCATTGTGGTCTGCAAGAAGGTGGCAAATGAAAACCCGACATTTGCCGAGGCGCACTCTTGTTTAGCGAGCGCGTATTGGGGAAAGCGCATGTACCCGCAGGTCATTAAAGAATGGAAAGTCTATGGCCAACTGTCTGGCGACGAAAAGCAATCTGAGTTCGCTTCTGCTTTGGAGCAAGGCTTTCGTTCAGCGGGTTGGAAGGGCGCTCTGACTAAAGGCATTGAAGTCCGACAGGCGCAGCGCAAGACAGGCTACTCGTCTGCGTACAAAATTGCTCAGCTCTATGCCGACTTGGGAAACAAAGATCAGGCTTTCAAATGGCTCAACACTGCTTATCAGGAGCGCGACATCGGTCTCTTAGGTTTGAAGACCGATTTCCTGCTCGACCCCCTGCGTTCTGACCCACGATTTGCTGAGTTGGTGCGCAGAGTCGGGCTGCCGCAGTATCCTGCTTGGGAAAGGTTGCCGACCCCGACATCCCCATCCTGAGGGAAGCGCAGGCGGAGTGCGCGAAGCTGCAGTAGGGACGGAAAGACCGCGAAAACGAGACTCAGGGAAAACGACGATCTGGCAGTATCGGGCTGAAGCTGAAGTCTTCGAGCGGTGCAGCTAGCGCATGGTGTGCGCTTTATCTTTTCCGCTTCGTGCAGACCTTCAACCTCACCGACCATCTGCTCATGATTTCGTCGGTAGTCAACTCGGTAGATCTGATAATAATCGCGGCGATGGTGGATCATTTATTTCCTCAATGCGTAGCCGCAGTTGGCAATGGCGTATTCAAGCAGCTACGAGGATGAAGCGCCTGCGGACTTTTTTACATACATTGAAGTTGGTACGAGTCGAATAAAACAACCTCTATGGGGCGCAATCCCGCATCAAAGGTAAGGGACGAAAGGTTAAGGGACGGAGGGAGCGATGCGCGAGGATAAAAATTACTGGATGAACTTGTGTGAGGAAGCTGCCGACACACAGGATGCCAAAGAATTAACGAATCTAATTTTACAGATTAATTACATCCTTGAAGTCAAAGAGCTGAGGCTTAAAGGCAAATACTTCGGCCCGCGACCGAGAAACGTTGAAGTCGATGTTGCTAATGTAGCTCTCTGACCCGCACGAAATCGTTTCAGCCAGCCTTGCCAGGCAACTCGTGCGCCGTATAACGTTCAGCCTGAACAGGCTTCCTCACGCATAAATGAGTGACGGAGATTCCCTTTGCGCTGGATACGAACTCGATCTCAGGTTGGATTACAATCCTTGTGTGGGAACCGCCCCAATCCCGAAACGCAATCTTCGGGTCACGAAATGGCTGGGTACCATCCCTGCAGTTGGTGTCTGCAGTTTTTGTGATCGCCTATTTAACGTTCCCTTAACTGCTCTAAAGAGGGTTGCCGTCGCGCAAGAGAGTCTTCGAATTCAATTCGCCGAACACAAGTGTAAAAGCGAGTTGCGCAGCTAAAAACAAGCGGAGCGGAACGTAAGGTGTTTCCTGTATTACGAATTTTCGCGTCCCAAGCGTTATTTCCTGCTCACGCTGTTTCCGATTACGAGCTAAGACCATCAAAACACAGCAATGGCACGGATCGTGCTACATCTCTCGTTGATTCAGCAGGCACAGGCCGAGGAGGTAACCGGCTATGCGAGAGAACACAGAGAAGTGGGTGGAACTCTGTGCGCAAGCAGCCAACGAGCAAGATTCACAGAAATTGATGGCGCTGATTAAGCAGATCACTGCGCTCCTCGACGCCAAACGAGAGCGCTTGACTGAAAAAGATTCGCAGAGTAGGTATTCGATTTGACAGAATAGGCTTACGGTAGTGTCTTAAACACGGTGTCGGGGCTCTCTACCTCCCTCTGTACGATACCGCAGATATGTCCCATTGCATGGTGGAAACGACTGATCTGTGATATACCCTTCCGCGTGCACGAAAGCCGCGCCAGACGCCCCATTTGGGTGTGCGCGATAAAAAACTTAGGGGTCGGTCCCTTCGGGGGGAGGTGGCCCCAAGTTCGCTAACCAAATATTATGGAAGACCAAGGGCGCTGGAAAGAAGTCTGTGAGCTAGCCGCTAAAGAACAGGACCCACAGAAGCTCATGGAATTGACCCAAGAAATCCTCCGACTGCTGGACGAAAAAGACGCACGCCTCAAACAACTGCGCACGCCACCCATCCACAGAAACCACCGACTTAGGCCGCCGTGCAATCCAGCCAGCCGAGGTTTTTGGTAGTGGGCTACTTTGAATTGTCCTTGGATATCGTGAAAAACCAAACCAATCCGCCCAACATGGCCAAACACCCACAGACGGTCGCGGGCATTGTGACCATCAACCCCCATGCCAACCCGGCTCCAGCGATCTGATCCGAAGGGCCGACGATCTTTCCCCACAAACCAATAGCTATGAGTGGAACATATCCAATAGCAAACAGTATGCAGGCTGGCAAAAACGCCTGCCAGTTACCAGTTCTAATCATGGGGTTTTTCCGCCATCCGCTGTTCGTAGGCTTCCCAGAGAGCCGCCAAATATTTGTCACGTCGCTGTCACTGGATGTATTCGATCTGACAGAAGTGGTTCATGGAAAATGGGCGCTTCATTTTAAGGCCAAGGCCGAAGGATGCTTCGGTTGATACAGGCCAACCTCTCCCCCACCTGGAAGCCGCATCTTGGTAATGGAGCCCCATCTTGGTTCGTGAACTTCAGAGCATTTAACACCCTTCTTTGCGAGGGAAGCCATTTCGGCTTTCAGATCTTCGCACACGAAATAGAGTTCGTGGAACTCTCATCGGACGGGTGGACTGCGGCTTCCCCCGGTGGCAGGGCGAAGATCAGCCAGCCATGACCAGCATCCACGTACTTGAAATTGAGGACATCGCGGAAAAATGTGCGATCTGCCTCGGCGTTCTTACTGTAGACGATTACGTGAGCGCCAGAGATCATTTGCCCCCCCATGTTCTGAACGAATTCCTGCACGAAGTTCCTACGTGGTAGTTGACGAGTCCGCAACCAGCCCCCATAATCTGCAGTGTTCAAAATTGACCAGCATTTTCTCTGGGATCGCTGCATTATCTCGCAGTGAGTTACGACCGCATGCAGGAGATCAGCACGGAGATGTGCGGTCTACTTGACCAACAAAGCAAAGTTTTAAATCGCCCCTATCTTCTTAGCGCCACGAGCGCAGAGGACGTGGAACTGTATGCTCACAGGAACAACCGTCTTAACCAACTTTCCAAGGAACTGAGCGAATTCGATAGTGGCAAAAATTAATTCCAGCCCAAAAAAGATACTCGCTGTCCGCTGTCCGACGTGTGGTGCTAAACCGAGAGAGAAGTGTGAGCTTAGTACTGGTCAGCCACGCACGAATCCGCATCGTGACCGTCGATTGAATGCAGCAGACTAGGCCCGCGATCAAAAGTCACCGAGAGTCCTTCCAGACAAGACTCCCAGTGACCGTCCCAAAGCGAAGGAACAACACTTACAGTGTATTTGCGGCACTGAATCGTCTGCAAGGTGCATTGTTATCAGGGATTCGCTGATCGTGGAGATTGATCGGTCGGAGTGCAGATGGCTTTAAGGCGAGCTTCCTTTTCGTCCAGAAGGCGGATTATTTCTCGGGTCAGTTCCATGAGTTTCTGTGGGTCTTGTTCTTTGGCGGCAAGAGCGCAAAGTTCCATCCACTTCTCGCAATTCTTCATAATGGTTTAGTTGTACGCCGCGTGGTCACTCCAGACAAGGCGTCTGGCACGGCTTCTGGTATATCACGGAAGGTTTTGTTGCTTTGTTCGTTGCCAGACACAGCATAAGAAGAGGCCAATGTCGGTTGGGGCTCAGCCGTTACCAAACTCACCGAACCGAATTAGGGGGCGCGGTCCAGACAGCGATTAAGACCGCAATGATCATGCTCACGGCGATCATGGCCAGCCTTATGAGGCTTTGGCGGGTAGTGAATCTTGACTTCACGGCAGCAGTGTAACGCCGAAGACGGCGGAGAAATATGAAAAATCCAGCAGCGGAGTGCTTGCCTCGATTGCTAGCACGTAGCTGCTGGGACGAAAGAGCTGAGCTAGGCCGTTCCAAAAGAGCCGCTTGGAAACCGCTCGCGTTCGTTCTGAACAGGCTTCCTTACGCATGAATGAGTCGTGTGGTAGTCATAGCACACGACGCAGAAGGAATCTCCGCAGCATTCCGTACAGCAGTCGGAACAGATCGCAGTGCCGCAGTCAGAGCATCTCGCCACGGCTGTCTTGCCGCACGGGATCCCAACGTCATCATTAGCGAATTCAATCTGACAGGAGGGTTGCATGGGCTACCAGCTATTCGGAATCGCAGTCCGGGGCATAGCGTAGGAACCAAGAAGCACCGCGTGCACCCCCAAACGGACTGTGGCTCGCAAAGTCTGGATTGGGTGGCAAATAACTGCCTTGAACGTTAGAAGCCTCTTGCATCCAAGACGAATTGTATTGAACGTACTGACCAACCGACCAGCGGCATTCGAGATGCCCTGCCTCAACTTGCCACGATGATGTCATTGCAGCTAACCTCTTCTGAGCCCATTGTAAATGCGCCAAAAAAGCTATGCAATTTCCTTCTTATAAGGCCCCGCTCGCCACAGCATACCTACGTCACTGTCACTTGAGGAGGGTTTGAGTGTGTGATCAGGCGAGACTCCCGCCGCACCTTAATTGGCGCATTCCCTGTAAATACTGCTACCTTCGGATGAACGCAACTGTCATGAGAGCGGCAGCTACAACGTTGAGTATCGCCTGCAGCATGTTTCCAGCGTTTAGTTTTTGGCGCTCCCTGCTTAGCCGAGCCACATCACCGCTTTCGAGCGCAGCAACCGTTTTATAAATCGGAACTTTGATCATCTTTGAAATACATCCCGCTACCAGCCAGAGGGCAAGGCCTGCCGTGATCCAGCGATTACTGAATCCGTAGAAATAGAAATATGGGATCGCTCCGAGAAAAGGAATGGTCAATACGGCATGCATGAATGGAGATCTGGCGGAATGTCGATAGAGGGATCCTAGAAAAGTTTTAAATGCGGATTCATCCATATCATTCATAACCTTCCGAAGCACCCCAGCAATAAATATCAACAGAGCCGCATTGGTCGCCACGGAAACAAAAAGCAGAATTTCAGCCAAAGTTTGATTCATATGTTTCCTGATTTGCTAGAAGCGGGATTTCCTGTTGCGGGAGATGAGTTGCGTGCGACCGTTCTGGATAACGGCCAGTGAACCGAACCCGTCATACTTCAACTCGAAAATCCACTCGGGGTGGTCAAAGGGCAGAGGTCTGCGCGACAACGGCATGGGCTGGAATGCCATTTCAGCGGGAGGATAGCAGATTAATGGCGAAAACGGGGCGAACGATAGAAAGCCCCCCAGCGGCCTACCCGCACGGCGTCCCTACGTCGCGGTCACTGGATGTATTCGATTTGGCAGCATGCGTTCATATGCGCGTGGTTCTACGGGTTGTAGTCGCGTGCCGAACCCAGGTCGTACACGCGTTCACCCAGCAGTCGGGTCCGTACATATCGGGTCAATCCCACAAGCTCATTAATCAGGCGTACTGGCGGTGGGGGCATGGGCGTCGTGTACGAGGCAGAAGACCTGAAGCTCGGTCGCCACGTCGCTCTGAAGTTCCTGCCCGACGAACTCGCCAATGACGCACAGGCTCTTAGCCGTTTCCAACGGGAAGCTAAAGCTGCATCCTCTCTGAACCACCCGAACATCTGTACGATCCACGAGATTGACGAGGCAGATGGGCGAACCTTCATCGCCATGGAACTGTTGGAGGGGCAGACGCTTCGGCACCGGATCGGTGTACGACCACTGGAGACGGAGACTCTGCTGCCATTGGCGATCGAAATCGCAGATGCGCTCGACGCTGCTCACAGCGAGGGCATCATTCACCGAGATATCAAACCAGGAAACATTTTCGTCACAAAACGAGGACACGCCAAAATTCTTGACTTTGGACTGGCAAAGGTTGTCGTCCCTACCTCGGCGAGCCGAGTGGCAGCACAAAAAACTGAGAGCCTTAGCGATGCCGAGAAGCACCTCACCAGTCCTGGAGCGACCCTCGGAACCATCGCTTACATGTCACCAGAACAAGTACGCGCCAAGGAGTTGGACACCCGCACGGATTTGTTTTCGTTCGGAGCGGTGCTGTACGAAATGGCGACAGGTGAAATGCCGTTTAAGGGAGCAAGCTCAGGGGTGACATTTGAGTCGATTCTGAACAAGACCCCAACCGCGCCCGTGCGACTAAACTCTAATGTGCCAGCCGAGTTAGAGCACATCATCAATAAGGCCTTAGAAAAAGATCGCGATGTGAGATATCAGCACGCCTCGGAAATCAGAGCTGACCTAAGGCGATTGTCTCGTAGCAGTGATTCGGGCAAAGCCGCCGTTGATCTGCCGAGGAAAAATTACTGGTCACGCAAGAAGATTGCGACAATCATCGCCGTAGCCGCAATAATCGCTGCCACCCTCATCGTAGTTGGCCGCCCCTTTTTCCGCCGTAGCCTTACACAAAGAATCAGTTCCATTGCGGTGCTCCCGCTTGAAAATCTTTCTCGTGACCCAGAGCAAGATTACTTTGCGGACGGAATGACTGAGGAACTGATTGCCGATCTAAGCAAGATTAATGCCCTGCGGGTCATCTCGCGGACATCAGTCATGCAGTACAAGGGGGTTCACAAACCGCTGCCACAGATTGCAAAGGAATTGAATGTGGATGCAGTGGTAGAAGGTTCGGTGTTGCGATCCGGGAAGCGCGTGCGCATAACAGCGCAGCTCATCCATGCATCGAATGATCAACATCTCTGGGCGGACAGCTACGACCGGGACTTAAGCGATGTCTTGAGGCTACAAACGGAGGTAGCTCAGGCTATTGCCCATCAAGTTCAAGTCAAGACGACAGAGCAGGATGATGTAAGACTTTCGCATTCCAAGATAGTGAATCCAAAGGCGCACGACATCTATTTGAGAGCACGCGCTCAGTGGAACAAGCGCACTCAGGAGAGCCTGCACAAGAGCATCGAATATTTCCAGCAGGCGATTCTGGAGGATCCCGATTACGCCCTCGCATATGCGGGTATGGCTGACGCCTACATCGTTTCTGCGGAAGAGGGGTACATTCCATCCAACGAAGCGTACGACAAGATCCGCTGGGCCAGCAGCAAAGCCGTGGAGGTGGACGATAGCATTGCTGATGGACATATCATGGTCGCAAGCGTTAGAGAACACGATTGGGATTGGACCAATGCCGAGCGTGAATATCGGCGCGCAATTGAGCTAAACCCTGGTCTCGCCAGAGCCCACCATTGGTACGGACTGCTCTTAAGTGCTCAGAAGAGACATGATGAAGCAATTACGGAGGTTAAGCGGGCAGTTGAGATTGAGCCGTTAACTTACACGCTCTACGAGAACGTCGCCATCGTCTATGCCTATGCGCATCGCTATCCTGAAGCTGTTGAGGCAATTAATCAGGCTGTGGCAATGGATTACCAAGGGGCCCGTACCGTTCGAGGATTGCTGTTTGTTTATCAGGGTGACCCTGATCCTGGAATAAAGGAAATACTCGCGGGTGAAGCAGGCGCACCCACGCCACATGGATCGCATCTTCTCGGGTTCGCATATGCCCGAGCCGGAAAAACCGAACAAGCCCTGCAGATTATCCACAACCTGGAACACACTCCAAACGCAGACCCAGTCTGGATAGCTGTTGTCTGGGCGGGACTCGGAAACCGGAAAGAGGCTTTTAGCTTTCTCGATAAAGCCTTAGAAGCCCACTCTCCAGGCACTTTCTGGCTCGCGGTTAACCCGTGTCTCGACAATCTACGTTCCGACAAGCGTTTTCAAGAATACCTTCGTCGAATGGCGTTGCCGCAGTGATTTCAAACCACCGGTGAATTAGCGGAAGTCGATGTTCAACTGCTCTACTTTCATTGACTTGTCCCGTTTCACCTCGTAAGATTCGCGCCAGTGATCGGTCAAACCATTTCGCGCTACCGCATCATCGAGAAGCTCGGCGGCGGTGGTATGGGCGTCGTGTACAAGGCCGAGGATACCGAGCTAGGTCGTTTCGTGGCGCTCAAGTTCCTGCCTGATGACGTTTCCCGAGACCCGCAAGCCTTGGAACGTTTCAGACGCGAAGCTCGTGCCGCCTCCGCGCTCAACCATCCCAACATCTGTACGATTTACGACATCGGCAAGAATGGCGACCAGTCCTACATCGCTATGGAGTTTCTGGACGGGCTGACGTTGAAGCACCGGATCGCAGGGCGTCCTCTGGAAACGGAGACTCTGCTGTCATTGGCAATCGAAATTGCTGATGCGCTCGATGCTGCCCACTCCGCTGGCATCATTCACCGAGACATCAAGCCCGCCAACATTTTTGTCACCAAGCGGGAACACGCCAAGATTCTGGACTTTGGATTGGCCAAAGTTACTAACATGAACAGCCCCGAGATGGGAGCGGCGGCGGGAATGTCGCAGGCGACAGTCGAATCGAGTGGCGAACATCTGACCAGTCCGGGGACGGCGATGGGAACTATCGCGTACATGTCGCCGGAACAAGTCCGTGCCAAGGAATTGGACGCACGAACGGATTTGTTCTCGTTCGGCGCTGTTCTCTACGAAATGGCAACTGGGACGTTACCGTTCCGTGGAGAAAGTTCTGGGGTAATCTTCAAGGCGATTCTGGATGGAGCACCAACCTCGGCGGTGCGTCTGAATCCTGACCTGCCAGCGGAATTGGAACGCATCATCAATAAGTGTTTGGACAAGGATCGAAATCTCCGGTACCAACACGCCTCCGACATTCGAACCGATCTGCAACGGCTGAAACGCGATACCGAGTCCACCAGAATCCCTGCTTCTCAAGCATCACCTGACAAGACGCTCAAAGGTCGCAAGCTTTGGGTCGTCCTAGCCGCCTGCATCGTCGCCATCGGACTGGTGGCAGGTGGGTCTTGGTACCTGCGATCTAGGAAAACCCAGATTGATTCCATTGCTGTGCTCCCTTTCAATAACGTGAGCGGAGATGCCAGTGCCGATTACCTGAGCGATGGCATCACGGAAAGCCTGATCAACAATCTGTCTCAAGTCCCCAACCTGGCCGTTATGTCTCGTTCTTCCGTCTTTCACTACAAGGGAAGAGATGTAGATCCACAGACAGTTGCGAAAGACCTGAAAGTTGAAGCGGTCGTCACGGGACGCATCGTGCAGCGCGGCGACCAGCTCATCATTAGCTCGGAACTCATTGACGCCCGCACCAACCACAACCTGTGGGGTGACCAGTACGATCGCAAGCTCTCTGACTTGCTCGCGGTGCAAGAAGACATCACCGTCGCTATCTCCGCCAAACTGCGCGAGCGCTTGGCAGGCGAACCGAAGAAACAGATTGCCAGGGGCGGCACCAGTAACCCCGAGGCTTATCAGCTCTATCTTAAAGGACGCTATTACTGGGAGAAGCGAACAACAGAGTCGCTAGAGAAGGCTAAAGACTACTTCAGTCAGGCCATCGAGAAGGACCCCAACTACGCCCTAGCCTACGTGGGGCTGGCCGACTACTACGACGTTGTGTCCGACTATGCCCCAATAAAGAGCAGCGAGGCAGCGCCCAAAGCCCTAGTCACGGCACAGAAGGCGCTAGCTATCGACGATACGCTGGCGGAAGCACACGCAACCCTGGCTGATGCTTACGCCGCTTTGTGGAATTGGGGCGCAGCGGAGCGCGAGTTTAAGCGTGCTCTCGAACTGAATCCAAACTCTGCCAACGCTCATAAGCAGTACTCGTACTACCTATTCGCCGTAGGTCGCAATGAGGAGGGACTCACCGAAATCAAGCGCGCTCTGGAACTGGATCCCCTGAACCTCAACTACAACGACAACCTTGGAATGGGCTACGTGAGTAGGGGGCAATACGATCTGGGGGTCGAGCAGTACAGGAAGCTGTTCGAAATCGACCCAAACTATGCAGCTGGTCACATCAACCTTGCTTTCACGTACCGGTTTATGGGGAAGTACGACTTATGGCTAGAGGAGTGGAAGAAAGGGGCTACCCTCGCACAGGACCCGGAAGAAATAGCGATTGCCGACCACGTCGCCAAGGTCTATGCACAGTCTGGGTTCAGGGCTGCCCTGGTTAAGGAAATCGAGCGGCGAAAACAGCTGGCCACGCGACGCTACGTGGATCCGGGCGGTATAGGTTACCTCTACGCTGCATTGGGCGATAAGGATCAGGCTTTCGCCTGGCTGGAGAAGGCCTACCCAGACAAATCTCTGGCCCTCTGGAACGTCAAGGATGACCACACTATGGACGCGCTCCGCTCCGACCCGCGTTACATCGACCTGCTGAGACGCATGGGGCTGCCGCAATGAAGCGAAGATGACCAACGCAGAAGAGCCTTGCTGCCTATTAAGAGTTCCTCGCGCTGTGGAAAGACGCTGACCAAAGCTGCAGTAGGCACGGAAAGGGCTTCGAGCGATGCAGCCAGCGCATAATGTGCGCCTTAGGGATGCTGTAGTGACGCTGCATCTATGCTGTCCACCCGGTTCTGCCGCATGCACAATAGGAAGTATCTCAGTCCAATTTCGTCGATAGTTCTGGGAGGTAGCAACGGTCGGAACAGATCGCAGACCCGCAGTCAGAACATTTAGCAACCGCAGGCTTGCCGCAGCGTACCCACGTCGCTGTCACTGGATGTATTCGATTTGGCAGAATGGATTCTCGATATCAAGTGGCCTATCGACCTAGCCAGCGCTTTGCTCTGCCCCATCCAGAGGCTTGGGCCTGTTGCGGACTTTCGTCTTCCGCTTGCAGATCGATAGGCTGCGGCGCAGCCGAATCCGGTAGTGTCGGCTGGTTGTGATCTTCTGCCTCCCTGTCCGCGAGCAGAAGCGGGGCGGCGACACGCAACGCCTCAACTTCTTTTTGCAGTCTGGACACATCAAGCTCTTTCTGTCTCAGAACTTCGTAAATGTTCCTCATGCGCAAGCACCTTTGAGGGCAAAAACAGCAAACTTGGGGACACTCCCCCGAGGGCCCCAAGTTTTATCGCGCATGCCCCAAACGCGGCGTCTGGCGCGGCTTTCGTACGCGGAAGGGTATATCACAGATCGGTCGATTGCATCAATGAGAAAGGCCCAATGTGTGCTTAAGATACTACCGAAGTATTTTGGTAGTGGGTCAGTCTGATTTCGATAGGGACTCGCACCAGCGTGGTGCAACCCATGTGGCAGTGATTCTCGGATAATGAATATACGGCGAACCAAAAGCGAAAGTGCTACACTGCCTCCGTGGACGAATCCCGTAAACGCGTGTTAGGGATCATGGCCTCAATTCTTGCAGCGCGGAAACTGGCTCATTACGATGGCGGGAAGTGAGTGCCTGCGACGATGAGCGCAATAGCGGACGCGGTACGATGGGCTGAGGAGATTATGGCTGAGATTGATAGGTGGCCTTGTAGGTGACAAGGATTGCTTATGGACATCGTTTGGCAGGCTGAAGACAGTCTGAGAGAGAAGAAAGTTGAGAGCGATTTAAAGGACCTCCAGAAGACGCTTGTTGCTTTTGCAAATTCAGTCGCTCCAGGAGACACGGCAAAAATCTTCATTGGCGAGAAGGATGATGGAACTGTCCAGGGTGTTAAAGACACGGACAGTATCCAAAAGAAAATCAAGAAGGAAGCCGACGAAATTTATCCCGAAATCTACTATCGAACCGAAGTCTACGAACGCGACGGGAAGCAATGCGTCTGCATAAACATCAAGCACAACGGGTTGGCTCCGCACTTTGGCGGCCCTGCCTGGGTGCGACGAGGATCGACGACGGAAAAGGCAACCGAGCAACTCTATCAACGGATGGTGGAACTTCGGCAGAGCAAAGTTCACGAGTTAGCGAAATGGGTGGGTAAATCGGTGACAGTTTCATGGTCGATGTCCGAGCACACTGTACGGGGGCCGAATTGGACTGCATTTCCTTGCGAAGTAATTAGGGTCACAGGGCATTTCTGCACGTTTAAAGACAAGGCTCAAGGACGACAGCAATCAGAGCCGATTCAGTGGCTCGACTTCGGCTGGGATGACAGGGGAAACTGTCTTCAGGTGTACATCGATCCAAGAATGAAAGGCAGACCACCGTGGTGAACGGGAGTGTCGGCGTCAACACGCCATCATTTCCACAGAAATCCTTGACCGACATCTTGCCAAGGAGCATTCCCGAGGGGTAGGGTGCGGAAAAACCCCTAATAAGGAGGGACCTCCATGGATTCCCTTCATCGTAATCCTCAGCCACAAGAAACTCGCACAGGGCGTGATTGCCCATTCTGCAAGGAATTTGATCCTGGGTTTGGGAAACGCGATCCAATCGATAGGCTAGTTTGTGCTGAACTGAAGGACACAGCCGCAGCGCACATGACGGAAAATGGTGAAATCAAGCACCGTCTGCTTGAGATCAGGATGCGTGAGGGACCTGTGAGGTATGCTGCCTGAGGTAAGCAGCCTCCCAGGTAAAGGGGCAGATTTCTCAGCCTGCAATCCCAGCCCGCGATTGAACGTCTTGCACGTAGTTGCAGGTACTTGGCAGTTCCCCGCAAACCTGCAAGTTGTTAAAGGTGTAGGTTGAACTAGGTCTGAAAAGGCTGGCGTCGGCGGTTCAACTCCGTCCCTGGCCATCATATCTTTCAATGGTTTAGCAGACCCGCCCGAAATTTCACACCTGTGATTTCACACCTGTGGCTGACGGGCTAACGTTGTGGCGAAGAAAAAGAGAAAATGAAGAGGTCGGCATTGGCTGGAATGCCATGTGGACAGGGTATCAAATGGTAGAGCGAAGGTGGGGCGAAGCCAGCTATGTGCTATCCGGCAATTTCCTTTTCCGATTCAGACGGACGGTTTCAGTGCCGGGTTCGGGAATTGCCACGTCGATTGAGGGCACGAGGCAGTCGTATTTTTCCAGTCGTTCCTGCGCATCTGCAATATTGATGGCATCCGAAGTCCGTCCACAATGGGTGCAGAAATGCTCGCGCGTCGCAGGATTCCACCTCACAACCGAATGTTTCATGTCCGACTCCACGCAACTCCTGACTTGCGTTCCATCTGATTAGTGGTGCATCAGTCCTAAAACTTAGCTTGCCCGCTTCGATTCCTGCCATGCGGCGACTTCGTTCCGCAGAATACCCAGCCCGTGCAAAGCATCCTCGATGGCTTGATTTTCCTCTGGCGTTCCGCCATGATCCAGCGCGAACTCGTGCTTCCTGTCGTGTAAAGCAGTTTCCGCAGCGTGAATGCGTTCTTGCATCTTCGTCCAATCAGTTTCCAGCAAAGCAGTTTTGTAGACTTCGTACCATTTGTATGTCTCAGTCATGATGAACCTCCACTGCTGTACTGAAATCGTAAAGCTGGGATCTCCTTACTCTGCGGCTTCCATACGTAAACGTTCTTTTCGTCCGCCGATGTTTTAATCTTCAATCCACGCGCGTTTGCAGCGCGATAAACAGCGGCGCGAAAATTGGTTAATCGAATGTCGCCCACATCCGAAAGCGGAATTTCCATAGTGGAACCAGCCGACAGCACGTCTTTAGGCGAAATACTATCCCCTATGAAAACGATGAGCCCTCTGGGAGATAGAATCTTGATGCCGTGATTGGGCAATCTTTTTCAGTTCGCCGATATCGCGCTCCGCAAGCTCTTGCAGAATGCTCAACTCTTTTAGGGCGTTGCGCAGTTCGTAGTGTTCGCTAGTGATTGGTTTGGAATGAATGTCTTCGATCCGATCGAAAACCGCACTGCGTGCCTCAACAACCCGTTGAAGCAGTGTGGTGGGATCAGGCTCAAAAATGGCATTCTGGCAGCGTTGCCGCCACTCAGCGGCGTCATCACGGATATTAGTCATGAGCTTTGCTTATAGGACCTAAGCTGCAGGCACTTTCAAAAGTTTTGTATTGTGTTCGCAATCGTACTCAATGAGGGTCCAGCCGGTTTCACATTAGCCACAGCTTGGCACAACATTCGTCTGTGGGACATTGAGGGTTCTTCTAGTGGTGGGATAAAAAACATTTGAGGGTTTGCGCATGGAAAGGACCTGTGCGACAGCTGACGCGATTCGATGGGCCGTGATGTGCCCCGGTTTGTGGTACCAATCCGAATGCGTGTTTCTCGGAAGTTGACCCGCCCCGTTTTTCTGTCAACGAGGCCGACGCTTCCCGCGCCGGTGGAGAAGCAGTCTTGGCCAAACTGTCGGAGGTTTTATTTGTTGAAACACTGCGGACCTACATTGCGCACCTTCCAGCTGAGCAAACCGGTTGGCTGGCTGGTGCCCGTGATTCGGAGGTCGGAAAGACCCTAGCGCTAATGCACCGGAATCCTGCGCAGCCGTGGACCATTGCTTCCCTGGCAAAAGAAGCGGGGCTGTCACGCTCGGTGCTGGCGGAGCGCTTCCGTCATTACCTCAATGCGCCTCCAATGGCCTACCTCACGCGCTGGCGACTTCAGTTGGGAGCCCAGATGCTTGCTTCGACCAGTTATTCGGTAGCACAGATCGCATCCGAGGTCGGCTATGAGTCCGAAGCCGCTTTTAACCGGGCGTTCAAGCGCGATTTCACTGTTCCTCCCGCCCGTTTCCGCAGCCAATCGAGGTTAGCTCATGTGACTGGTCCAGCGAGGAAATCCCGGTCGAGTGACTAAATAGCCGGGAATAACGGTCGGGCAGGCAATTTTAGACTGTCAGCGGTATAAGCTCTGTGAGGAGGCAAGTATGAAACGCGAAAAGACGGCAGCGACGGAACTCAGAACCCAATGAAGTCAGTCGCCATCATCTAACATCTCATGTGCCGCGATCGTTACGATAAGCCCGGCCGGCCGGACATAGCCGTGGTTCCGCAATCCGTAAACGATGACTTGGTTGGAGAACGTCGCCACGTATACGCGCCCATTGGCGACTGTGGGCGGAGTAAACTTTGCAAAATTGCCCGGGCGGTCTGCCTCATTTAGATCACTTCTCCAAAGCGGTCTCAAATCTTCCGCTGCATAAGCACGCAGTATCCCAGGGCGCACTTCATTCAGTGCTCCGAGCCACCCAAACAAAGGCTTCCAGGTATCGGTCGCATCGTAGGTTGACGCCCAAACAATGCCGGTTCCTGGTGTTGTACCGGCCGCTGAAAGGGTCAGGATTCCGCCGGGATGGCCCAACTGGATGTCGGGACCTAACGCCACGGGCGGGAGGGTTACCGGTTGCCCGGCGATCGGATCTACAGCATATGCGCGCAACTCTGAGTTTTCGCTCCACTCGAACAGTCTCGATCCGCCCGAGGCCGCTGGGCGCGGCCAATACACGGAGCCCCCCATGACATGCCCGGCGTGCCTGCTGATGGCGACACCCCCAACCAAGGCGCCGCCCGGCATGTCATTACCCGTGTCAACATGCTCTTGCACCTTCCCTGCATCGAATTTCTGCACGACCAATGGATCGCCAGCGGCAAACTTTCCCAGGTTGTCCAGGTGCCAGACATACATTATTCCTTGCTTGCCTCCGCCAATCACGGTATTGGATTGGGGGATGATCATCGGACCCGAACCACCCAAGTCTAGATCCATCGCATTCATGGCCAGGTGGTTCTCGGGCGTATAAAAGTCCACCACCGATAACGTCACCGGATCCAACGCAACTAAACTGTTGCCGAAATTGCGTAGGGTTGTCATGGACATGTCATTGCGCCCATTTCCAACCATAACTAACACCCGCCCAGAAACGCTCCCTTTCTATGCTCAAGGGGCCCCGTCGTTTTCCAGTGCAAAGCGGCCAAAGAATAGATGTCAAATGGATGTTCAGCGCCTTCCTTTACAGTGAGCATCTTGGGGAAGACCGCGGCCGAGAGCATAGCCCAGCTCGATAAAACACGCAAAATTCGCACTCGACATTGACAGATAATCCACAACCATATGGTTGTTGATAAACTAGGGACAACATTTGCGGCTTTGTCTGATCCAACCCGGCGGGCAATGATCGAACGACTCTCGCATGGGCCTGCCTCTGTGCATGGATTGACGGAACCGTTTGCACTTTCGCAGCAGATGATTTCAAAACATATTGCTTGTCTGGTGCGGGCGCGGATTGTGATCAAGGCGAAGCGTGGACGAAAAAGTGTGTGCACGCTTAGGCCAGCGGCGATCAAGACAGTCAGCGACTGGGCGGCATATTATCGCCGGTTCTGGGAGGAGAGTTTCGACAAGCTGGAGGTAGTTGTGAACGAAATGAAAAGAACGGAGGTCAGAGAGGACAAAAAACACGGTTAGCGAGACAGAGCGGATGGTTGTCACAAGAGTTTTTAATGCCCCACGCGAATTGGTCTGGAAGGCGTGGACAGACCCGAAATACGTGATGCAGTGGGTGGGGACCGAAGGGCTTTACTGCGCCGATTTGTGAGATGGATATTCGCGTTGGAGGAAAATCTCTCTTCTGCATGAGAGCGCCGGATGGGCAGGAGTGCTGGAATGCGGTTGAATACCACGAGATTGTTATGCACGAGAAGATCGTTTCCTCCATGTACTTTTCGGACTCGAAGGGAAACAAGGTTGAGCCTGCGCAATTAGGAATAGAACATGAGGCCATAGACGGTGCGTACGACGTGACCATCTTTGAGGATCTCGGAAACGGCCAGACGAAACTCACCCACATTGGAAATGAACCCATGGAGAGCGCGAAAAACGGCGGTCAACTAGAGGGCTGGAACCAGATACTCGATAAAGTTGCCGAGGTTGTTACGAAGCTAGCGCAGGCGAAATAAGAAGTTGGAGTTTTGATGATTGTCATGCGCGAGATCTGAACGTAACGCAACGCCGGTCCGTTCCGGAATCCTAAGGGTGGGCGGGGCGGGTGGCCCGGCTTTCAAACTGCAGAAGCCACCACAGATGCGGGTGCCCCGTCCTTCGCGTAGGCGAAAAGGGCGGGTACGACGACGGCATACTCAACGGGCGGTGTAGAACGGACAAGAGTTGCGCCGCCCACCCATGCAAAAAACGTAAGGATGGGGCGCCCTCCGTGTGAATGGTGCAATGCAAAGATGGGCCACCCGCCACGTTGGATTATTGAAGGTTTGCCCGTGACACGTCCGGTTAGCCATGGGACTATTAGCGAATCTCGTGCACCGCTCGGAGTGAGTCATGCACACTTTGTTTCAGGACCCCCGCTATTCCGCACGGCAGCTCATCAAAAATCCAGGATTCACACTGACGGCAGTGATCTCGTTGGCGCTCGGCATTGGATGAATTTTGCTTAGCATCGATCCTGATTTTGAATATGGAATTTAAAGATGATGTTGCACTGAAGGGGGATAAATCCCGATAATGCGGCTCGTGAAAATTCAGCCTGGAAAACAACTCGCTCTCTTTGTGCTGATAAGTGTCGGTCTGGTTTGGGGACAGACTGGCACCAGCGGGCGCGCCGCTGATTCGTCCGCGACTCCTACTTCTTTTCCCGCGCCAACGCCAGCCGCCCTTGCCACCGCCGAACACGCGATCTCGGGACACGACCCCGGCCCCTCGGGCCCGAGTCCCGTCACTGACCTGCTTAAGCTGCTGCTGGCCAATGTCAACTCGACAGAAGCCATGACGAACATGGAGGCAATGTGGGCAACCGACCGCTATTTTGACTTTGCCAGATTTCAGGAGACCGCAAAGAATGTCGCGGAGATGATGCGGCAGGCAGGACTCGACGACGTCCAGATAGGCCAGGGGCCCGCGGACGGTGTGACGCAGAACGGCTTTTGGACGCAGCCGATCGCGTGGGACGCCCATTCTGCCACGTTGGAAATCGTCTCGCCTCACGTCCCAGAAGATATGCGCGTTCTTGCCGACTATCAGAAGATTCCTACCTCGCTGTGCCAGTGGAGCGGTCCCACTCCACCCGGAGGCGTAGAGGTTGAGCTCGTGCTGCGGCCCAATGACATTCGCAATGCGAACCTGAAAGGCAAGCTGGTGCTTGGCCGCCGCATGTCCAAGACCGATTTGAAGCAGGCGGGTGCGCTGGGCCTGGTTCGCGAGAGCGAGGTGAACCAGACGCTGTTGGACGAGCGCGACTGGGAGAACGATTTCGGAGATAACGGCTGGGCCTTCAACAAAAATGACACGCCTCTGGTGTGTTTCTCCATTACGCCGCGATCGCAGCAATACCTTTATGAGTTGCTAAAAAAGGGACCAGTGAAGGTCCGCGCCAACGTTGACGCTCGTTACTACGACGGGAAGTATCCGTATGTGAGCGGCGCTATTCTCGGCACCGACGGTCCTGGCGCGGAAGAGGTGCTCTCACTCGGACATTTATATGAAGAGGGCGCCAACGATAACTCCAGCGGCGTCGCATCCATTCTTGAAGCCACTGCCACCCTCAACCGGCTGATTAAGGACGGCAAATTACCGAGGCCAAAACGGACTATCCGCCTCCTGGCCATGGGAGAGCGCTATGGCACACTCGCGTATCTCGATGCCCACAAAGATCGAACCAAGCGAACCATTGCCGCCATGTGCATCGACACACCCGCCGGATGGCAGTATCTCGCAGGAACGCAGTTCATCTGGTCCATGAATCCGCAATCGGCTAGTTCTTTTGTGGATGCATTTACTGTGCGCCTTGCCGCGGAATATTTCCCCATGGTGCGCCGCCCCCATTTATGGAGCGAGTACAACAGGGGCGCGTACTACGGAGGAACCGACGATGACCTCGGAGAGTCGATGATCGGTATTCCCACGACCTCGGTGAATAGCGGCCACGGAATCCCTGCCCACCACACCAGCTTCGATACCCCCGCCCAGGTCGACCCCAAATCCCTGCGCGACCTCGCCGTCATGAATGCGGCTTACGCGTACTTTCTGGCATCGGCGGGACCAGAGCAGATGCACTGGATGGCTGAGTTAGCTGTGGAGCGCGGATACGATCAGATCAATGCGGGGACGGCAAACAGCCTGGACCTGGTGGCTGCAGCAAAGGACGCCGACAGCCTGGGCCATCTGCTTTATTGGGAGAAGGCTCGCGTCGATTACAACCTGGCGCGCGAAACCAAGGCAGTCAAACAGGCCGCCGATCTCCAGCAGGAGCTGGCCGCGCTTGCCTCCTTTGCCGCTGCGCAGAAAGTGCGGATCGAAGGCGCCGTCAAGGAGCGTGCAACGGAACTGCATTTGGGAACGATACAGCCGATGGCCCCCAACTTCGGTCCCGAAGCTGAAAAGATCATCGTTCGCCGCAAGCGAATGGGCGCCCTCCCACTGGATGAGATCCCGGAGAGTCAGCGGGAAGGATTTCCTGACAGCGGCTTCTGGTCGCCAACGATGGCAGCACTTTACTGGTGCGATGGCAAACGCAATCTAGCCGAGGTCATCCAAAACACGGAAATGGAATTGGGCCCCCAAAATAATTTTGACTGGGTGGGTTATTTTAAATTCCTGCAGCGGCACGGTTACGTGGACTTCGTGCAGCAGTGACCTGCCACAGCGTTTCGATTCAGCTCTTTACAGAATGCAGCGAGTTGGGTGGCGTTTCACCTTAAGAAAACGCCGCCCTGGGAGGCTGGCATACCTTGCCCTCCAATAGGTTTGCAACCGTACGTGTCTATCGAAACCAACAGTCCGGAAGTATTTGCTTAACTCGGCAAACTTAGCAACTTGATTAGGGTTCCTGCCATAATCCGGTTCCGTGTGGGTTCCGGAATCTCACACGCATCAAACAGCGCGTGATACTGCTTTACAACGTTCTCGATGCCTTCCAAATTGGTGTCCGATCCGAACACAAGCTTCACGAACGCGTTCGGATCGTTGTCCGGAGTTTTCACTTCAGAATCGCCTTCGCCGGTCCACCAGAAAATCTCCCGGAATGTAGACAACCGCCGCTGCATCTTCGTCAAACTCGAGCCGCTAAGATCAAAGAACACGTTCGAATTCCACCGCGCGATCTCGGCAGCCCATTGATACTCCGGGTTGCCGCAATGGGCTCCAAGCACTGTTATCTTCGGGAATCGACGTGCGATCTCCTCCAGATGAATCGGCCGCATCCGCCCGGACGCCACATCTTCGGGTTCGTTAAATTTTGCTCTCAGTACTATCCCCGTATGAAACAGCACGACCCACCCGTACTCGTTGGCTCGTTCGTAAACAGGGAAATAACTCGGATCGATGTATGGTTTCTTAACGAACTCAAGTTCGCCAAGCCCACGGAATCCCATGCTGTGCAATTCTTCAACTTGCTGGACCACATCTGGAGCGTCCAAATTCACATACCCAAACGGTATGATCTTGGTCGGGTGCTGTTTTGCAGCTTCGGCGACAACCACTCGATTCTCAAACGGAGTTAACATCAGGGCGGTTAGATTCAGCCGCTCCGACACCTTCAGGAAATCTTCAATGTAATTTGGTTTTTTCGGATCGAAGTGCACATGCATGTCGACGATGCGCCCTTTGCCGCTGGAAGCTGGTACGCCGTCTGATGAACTGTTGTTCAGGGAGGACGCGTACGCCCCAAAGCCCGGTGCACTGGATAGCAGAGTTGTTGCGCCAGCTGCGCCTAGGAATTTACGACGTGAGAATTGGTTAAACGTTTTGTTTATCATAGTGTTGCTCCGTTACTGCGCAATCGGCACCAGCCCGCGCTTTCGCGCGACTCCGAGCCCAAAAGAAATTTAACAGATCGGCTTAAGCGCGACTTGCCGTTGCCCGGTTGCTCGCGGCAGTGGTTGCTGATGGTGTTGAATTGGCCGAATGCTGCCAGCCCCCACTTGTCCGAGATGATGGATAGGATCGCTTAGTACCGCAAGATGTGAAAAATCAGTTAGGGTCGCAGATGAACTCCCATGAACGGTACAGTGTTTTCTGTCGCATTCATGCGCGTTCATTGGGGAACCACTGGATTCGCCCTGGAAAGACTACGAGATGCGAAAAGGGTTTACGAGAAAACCAAAAGCGGACGAGCCCGCGACGCCAGTCAAGAACTACATAACGCGGAGCGGGCTGGAGCGCCTCAAAGATGAGCACCGGTTTCTGCTCACCAGGGAACGTCCGGCCGTGACGGAGGTGGTGGCGTGGGCTGCCAGCAACGGCGATCGAAGTGAAAACGCCGACTATCAGTACGGCAAGCGGCGGCTGCGGCAGATCGATGGGCGGATTCGCTTTCTCACGAAGCGAATCGAAGCCGCGGAAGTGATGAACCCGGAAGCTCCGAGAGCGGGGCAGGCGGCGACGAGGGCGTTCTTCGGAGCGACCGTGCGCTACGCCAATGCCGCGGGAGTATCGCGAGTGTGAGCATCGTGGGCTCAGACGAAATCGATCTCAACCGCAACCACATCAGTTGGGTGTCACCTCTGGGGCGCTCGAGGTAATGGCGCCGTCCAACCTCGCAGCGAGCAGGTAGCCTACTCCTCGATGCGCGAACCACCTAGCAGAACCTTCTCAACCGGATGCCCCGACAACAACTAAGCGACGAGTGCGGTTGAATCCGACAGTCTGAACAGATCATCATCGATCAGAGGTGGATCACGTGGAAAGACAAGGACGACGAGCTCGTTTGGCCAATCACGACCGAAAAGAAGATCGATATCTTCTACCAGCAGACGTTGGGCTGGCAGTTGCACGTTGCGGATCTGGTCGCAAACGGCGGGGCCTCACTCGAAGACGGAGCCAAAGTACAGCGTATTGAGCACTCAGGTTTTGCCGTTCTCCAGATATGCCTAAGCTACTTCGAGACAATCCGAAGGTACCAAGCACCCGCGGGTGGCGACCATAAGAAAAACAAGGAGTATTTCAAGGAGGGCGCCCAGACCGTATTCCCATTCATACAGAACGCTCCGTCCAATGTGCGGAATAAACTGCTCAACGCCCTTTGGAAAGATGTGAGATGCGGTCTCTATCACAATTCGAGGACTTGTCGCGTCGAGGTCATCGACCTGCTTGGCAATCGTGTCGAGGCAGAAGTGGGGTTGCGTTTTTTGTGGCGTCCTATTCCGCTTGAACACTGGAGTCCAGCGGTTTTCGGCTACGCCGGCAGGACTGAGCTATATTGCGAAGTACTACACGCCGACCGGACACCTGCGCATACCAATGCTTACACTTCATACCACGCAGGATCCGACGGTATCGTTTTCCCAGGAGCACGCTTATGCAGATGCTGTGGCTGCAGCGGGGGCATCACAGTTTCTGATCCAGCAATTTGTCACCCGGTATGGACATTGCAATCTGAAACCGGAAGAGATACTGGGCTCATTTCAGGACCTCCTTCTCTGGGTGAACTTTGGCATCACGCCCCCGGGCGGAGATGTAACCGTGCCGTAGCGCAGGCTGCGGTAGATCATAGCCAGCGCCGTCAGATACACCCCTTCCATTATAGCCACCGGATGCTATCTACAATGCAGCCCTTCGGGGCTGTTTTTGTTTCTTGGTACACTCCTGCGTATGTGGCTGGGGGTTTGTGATGGCGTATTACAAAGTGCGGATTGAGGTTTGGTGTGATTGGAATCCGGCGGAGAGCGACCTCGACGATATTAGCCAGGCTATGGGTGTCGGGGAGGCGATTTGTACCATGCGCGAAGTTGTTGCCGTCGCAGATCGTCCGAAAGATATTGAAAATGAAGAAGCCATGAGTTTCTTCGGGGGATCAGAGGGCGATGCGGATGAGAGTCAGGGGTAAGTCGATAGATACAAACTTCTATATTTAGTTCTGGCAGCGGGGTGTGCCCTGCGGCCCACTCTGCAGTCATAGCCACGCATAAAAGAAAGAGCCGCCCTGCCCAGTCTGTTACGAAACGGGCAGCCTGAAGTGATAAAGCGATGTTCGGGCCTCCGGACATCGCTTTTTGCTTGCGCTGCAGGCAGTGACGAATGCGAATGTGGTTGCCAGGAGTTCAGCGCTGCTTGCAGTTGTTTGCCGCCAAGTACATTCAACATCCGTTTCAGGTTGTAGACCATCGTCGCCAGGCTGATCTCGACCTGGGCTCCGACCAGTCCGCGCAGGAGGAAGCGCGGGTGTCCGAAGATGTGGTATTTGAGCGAAGCAAACGGGTGCTCCACCGTCGACCGTCGCAGCCGCATCATCTCCGGCGTTGCACGTTGCTGCATGCGCTGCAAGGCCTCGTCGTGCAGGTTGCGCGAGACGAAACGCTGTTTGCCGTTGGTGCAGCGCCCTTTCAGGGCACACGCTCCACAGACTTCCGGTTGGCCGGCATAGTACACGGCGCGATCCTGGCGCGAGAGTTGTTTACGCAGAAGGATTTGGTTCGCGGGGCAGCGAAACGTGTCCGTGTCTTCGTCGTAGTGGAACTCGCTGCGGTCGAACAGGGTTCCATCTCCCTGGTTGTTCACCGCCCGATTGGCGGGCACATGCGGCACGATGCCTTGCTGCTCACAGGCTTCTGCTTGTTCCCCGTTCGAGTACCCGGCATCGGCAACCACGTTCAGCGAAGAAGGATTCCCGACCGCTTGTTTGGCCGATTCCGCCATTGGCAGCAGGCTCCGTTGATCATTGCTTTCGGTCGTTACCTGGTGCGCTACCATGATCGCGTGTTCGACATCCACCGCCGTCTGCACGTTGTAGGCTGGCGCGTGTCCACTCCCCATCCGCATGAACTTCGCTTCTGGTTCCGGGTCCTTCCTCAGTTTCTCGAGTGCCGCCTGCATCGCGCTCGAGTCGATCACCATCTCGTCCTCTTCGTCGGCTTGGTCCAACTGCTCCAGATAGCGCTTCACCGCATCTCGTTCGCGAATGCTTTTGGTGCTGCTCACGGCGCGGAACTTCGAGCCATCCACCGCCACCGTCTCCCCCTGTACTAACCCGACCGAGCGCGCGAACCGTACCAACTCTGCGCCCGCTTCGGTCACCGCTTGGCTGTGCATCCGCCGGAACTCGGCGATCGACTTATAGTCTGGCTGCAATCGACCGAGCAGCCACATCACTTCCACATTGCGCTGGCACTCCGCCTCCAGTCGGCGCGACGACCGGACTTGGTGCAGATAGCCATACAAATACAGCTTCAGCAGATCGCGCGGATCGTACCCCGGGCGTCCGGTTTCGGCCGGTTCCGCACGTACAAACCGCAATTGCCCCATGTCCAGTCGCCTCACGAAAGCCTCGATCACGCGACACACATGGTCACTCGCAATCAGTTCGTCCAAGGTCACCGGAAACATCGTTGTCTGTTCCCGCGCCTCGCCTCGGATGAACGCCATAAAAATGCCCTCACTTTCGCGAGAGCATCTTCTCATTCCTACGTTTTACCGCCTAGTGTTTCGTAACAGACTGTGCCGGGCGGCTTTTTATTTGGCCTTTAGCTCGAGCGCTACTGCTTTACGGTGAGGGATTCGGTGAGTTTGAAGCTGAGCATGGACTCGGCGGGCAGGACAATCTCCTTCTCCCCGGTGTAGGCTGCTCCCGCGGTTCCTGCGCCACCACCCAATAGTGCACCAATGAGGGCGCCCTTGCCGCCACCGGCGAGACCCCCGATGAGCGCTCCGCCCCCGGCGCCGCCGCCGATCATGGCCGCAGTCCGCTTACCCTTGCCTTTCTGGTAGCGGCTGACTGAGCTTGTCTTGATGTCGTACGCGTCTCCGCCAACTGTCACAGATTCGAGTGCGAGACTGAGGGACGCGCCGCCCTTAAAGCGGCCCTGCGGCACGGCTTGGGCGACTTTGCCTTGCACCTCAGCGCCCTTGGGAAGAACCACTTTGCCGTCTGACGCGACTGGTGTTGCAATCGTTGCGTTGAAACGGTCGCCCGTGCTATTCGTCTTCGACCCGACGGTGCTTGCGAGCCGCACGGTGAGGACGGTTCCTGCCGGGAGCGTGATTTCTTTGGGGCCAAAAAGACTTGCTGATTTGCTGGGAGGAGCGCTCGTCGAGTCTGAGCTTTCCTCTGCCGGTTTGCTGGAGCAGCCGATCGAGATGGCGGCCCACAAAAATAGAAATAATGAAGCGAACATCACCAGATGTCGGTGCACGATACCTCCTTGTTCTTTCGTGGAAAGAGTCATCGTAACGTGATGATCGCGCCGCCCGAAGGTGCGGAAGGTGCAATGAAAGTGTTGGTCTATGGTAATCAGGGTAAGGATGGCATGGGTTCACCCTCAAATATGCCGCTTGCTCCATACTTCCGCGCGGGGCTGTTTTTGTTTTGTGGCGGGAAGAGAGGGCGGAGATTATGCGGCGCCGGTGAGGTCGGAATTTACGGACATGTTCCAGGCTTTAAGCAGCCATTCTGGGATGTAGTACTGATTTTTGTTCTTCTCGCACCAGTTGCGCAGGTGGGCTGATCCGACGTATTGGTCCGCTGTCAGATGTAAGTGCTTCGCCTGCAGTTCGAACTCTGTACAAAGAACAGACGCAGGCAGCATGGGACGTCCCCAATTTGGATTGCCGCGTTTGTTGGGCATTAAGGTTAGACCCCGCCCGCCAATAGTACTCCGTGGAACTCGAATCGGCGACTCAAATGGCGGGTGGGGCTCGATTGCACGAAAAAGGCCCCGGAGCGCTCCGGGGCCTGGATCAATGTTTGGATGTGTGCGCAGTCAGGCGGCGATTGTGCCTGCCTTCTTCTGCATGATCTCCGCTTCGGCGCGGAGCCAGTCGTCTAGCTCGTGGCCATCCTCCCGGCCGCGTGCCTCATAGAGCTCCTGCGCGCGAAGGCGGATCTGGTGTTCGAGTTCTTGTTTATCGCTTGTCACGCTTGTCGGCTGTTTCTTCGTAACCTCCTTTTCCATGGCGTGACACCTCCTTCGGCGCAAACGTACGCCTCAACCCTTCTTCAGTCAATTACCTAAGATTGGTGCAGCGAAGGCTGCCTGTTTTTGGCGGCAGGGAAAAGCCTCCGCTCTAGGCGGAGGCTTTTGACGTTTGGCGGAGCTTACCCCGGGATGCTGGTTTCGGGTGTGGCCTGCACCTGGGGCTCTGGTGCGGGCGGTTCTTGGACTTGCACTGGCTGAGTAAGCGCGGCCTCTTTTTTGCGGGCGCGGGTTGCTGCTGCTTTTCTTGCTGCTCCCCGGCGCACGCGGGTTCTTGCGGCTTTTTGTCCGGCCGCTCGACGCTTACGCGTCGCCGCAGCCTTCTTGCCTGCGGCGCGCCACTTGCGAGTTGAAGCGGCTTTTTTAGCAGCTGCCTGGCGACGCGCGGCATTGCTTTTCCGAGTTGCGGCTGCCTTCGGTCCTGCAGTCTTGCGCATGGGACTCATGTTTCCTCCGGCCAGTTCTTGTGGCACTTACCTACCTACGAAAAGCCAATCACGTATCAAAACGTTGCAATTCTCTCGGATGAGTGACGGAATCTGCCTCAACGGTTCTGAACACAAGTCTTTAAATAGCGAACGGAAAAACCGATGTTGCTCAGTGGGGCGGCATCAAGCCGCCCCCCAATGGGACAGCCTTCGGAAAAAGCTGAACCCGCACGGAATGCGCGCCAAGGATGATTGAGCTGCGACGACATCTTCCTCGTTGCCAGTGACGTACTGGACAATCGTGTGATCCCCGGCACCCATTTCCTCGGTGCCGTGCATGAATTTTGCGTCCCGGTGTAGAGAAACTGTTCCATCAGACAGTGTGAGTTTTTCAGCCAGTGGGTCATCCGTTCCGCCCATTTTACCCGTCCTCATTCGCCGTGAGTACCAGTTGCGCTCTGCGGCTTCTTTCCAGTGTGCTCCCGGACTTTGTCGCCGAAATCCGACACCTTCTCGGCGATGTCGGCTCTCGTCTTTTCGCCTTTGGCTGGTGCGATTAGCAACCCGACTCCAACGCCAACACCAACTCCGATTAGCAGAGCACCGACTTTGCCGAGCATGTGTGAGTCTTCTTCGCCGCGAAGCACGTGGCTGGCTCGGCTCATTCGGTCGGACGCTGTGCCATACGTGTCCCTGATTCGGGTCTTGATGTCGTCTAAATTGTCTGGCAATTGGTCACGTAGGGAATTAAGCAGGTTCAGTCCGGCGCCAAGCAGAACGCCGAGGAGGAGTTCTTTCTTCTTGAATTTCATTTGTATTCTCCGACGATGGTCTCGCCGATATGGAGATGCAGATACAGGGTGAAGTGTTGGCGCAGAGATTTACCAAGAAATAAAATGCTTGCCCCACGATGAGGAAAACTTGAATTCGATTGCCGGTTAAGTCCTGCGAGTTCTGCTCACAACCAGATTACTTACCGGGTGGTGTCCGGCACTGGTCACGTGGTTTACAGCCTCTCTGCGGTAAGTGCTTTGCGAGTGTTTTCCCTTTCCTGCGGGGATAGCAGCCACTCGTGGCCACATATCGGGCCAAGTACCCTCACATCTTTTCCTGCCTCCAACTGTTCCCTAAGCTCAGTGCGGTTGAAGTGGACGCTTTGCGTTGCTCGCTTTGCACATTCCGGTTTGGGACAATTGACCAGCACCGTGAAAATGTTTTCATCATTTTCCATGTTGCGATTCTACGCCGGTACAACGCGACGTGCAGAATTCAGGTAGCGCTTCGTGTGATTGCGGCGGGTTCTCTCGCTGGGCGCGCGTCAACCCCTTTTTTCTAGTTTGCCCGGAGCTTCGACGGTTGGAGTCAATGAAGATGCCAACCCTGTTCGCCGGCATCGGTTCCGCAAACAAGTATCCCTGGGCCGACCCACAACCGGCCAACGCCAACAGTTGATGTTGGTCAGTAGCCTCCACTCCTTCAGCGACCACGTTAAGATCCAGATTACGGGCCAAGCCGACGATCGTCTTGACGATGGCATAGTTTTCTGCATCCATCGTCTTAACGAATGACTGATCGATTTTTAGGGTGTCGACGGGGAAACGACGCAGATAGCTCAGCGAGGAATATCCCGTGCCAAAATCGTCAATGCTCAGCTTTACTCCCAAAGCTCGCAGCTGCGCCATAGTTTGGCTGGTCGCGGCCACGTCGTTCATAGCCAAGCTTTCGGTGAGCTCGATTGTTATACATTGGGGATCAACCGAACTCTCTTGAAGCGCATCTTTGACGTGTCCAATAAAACCACCGTGGGAGAAGTGCTTTGAACTGATGTTGATGCTGACATATAGCGGCGGTTCAGCAGGATCGCGCTCCCGCCAATTCGCCACCTCCAAGCATGCCTTCCTCAACACCCAAATGCTGATTGGAACAATCAAACCGCATTGTTCTGCTATCGGAACGAAAGTGCTTGGTGGGACTGAATCCAATCCTGGAGGCTGCCATCTCAATAGCGCCTCAAATCCCTGTACTGCACCAGTGTTTACCGAGACAATTGGTTGGTAGTGGAGGGTCAATTCTTCATTCTCAAGAGCAGATCTCAGCTTGGCTTCTAGAAGAAGTCGGCTCATGACTTGCTCGTGCATAGTGCGGTCAAAGAGTTCACTGCAAGCTTTGCCTTGGTCCTTCGCACGATACATTGCAATATCCGCATGCTGAAGCACAGCTTCTGCAGAGCTCTGTGGTGATGTCAGAGCGATACCAATTGATGTGCTCTTGAAGATCTCAAGTCCCTCTAGTAGGAACGGGCGTGTAAAGGAAGATTGGATTCTCTCGGCTACCCGGATGGCATCGCTTGGGTCATTGACGTCCTCCACTAGAATCGTAAATTCATCTCCTCCCATCCTAGCGATTGTACCGTCGCTGCGCATGCATGCCCTTAGTCTATTGCTCACCTCCTTGATTAGAAGATCCCCGGTCGCGTGCCCGTAACAATCATTGACGACCTTGAAATCGTCGATATCAATGAAAAGGACTGCGGCGGCCTCGTGTGGGTGCCTTTTCATTCGATCTACGACGCTTTGCAAACGCCCCAAAAACGAGGCTCTGTTGGGCAGCCCGGTGAGCGCATCGTGGGTGGCGCTAAAAAGCAATTGCTCCTGGGCATGCTTTCGTTCTGTTATTTCGCGGGCATTGTAAACAATGCCGCTGATATTCTTATGATCAATCAAATTTCGCACAACACACTCGAAATAGAGCCACTTTTCCTCTGCATGTCTTAGCCGGCACTCCACTATCGGATTCTGTCCCGATCGCGGCCCGGTGCTCATGGTCTTCGCGAAATCGTCCTGATGAACTAGGTCGACCATGTTCGTTCCCACCAGACTATCTCCAAGCACCGCGAGAACTGTATAAACAGAAGGACTAGCGTACTTGATTCGACCAGAAAGATCGGCGATGAGAATGATGTCGGTTGACTGCTCAGTGAGAGCGCGGAACCGCTCTTCGCTCTCGCGGAGAGCATTGCGTTCGGTTTCTTCCAACTGCCCGATATGCTCTTGTCTCTGGAGCCGGAGAAAAAGTATCAGGATGGCGGTCGCTGCCAATGTTGCGGCCGTCAGCAACTCGTTTCTGGCTCTGAGCGCAGTCCCTTGGGCCCAGTTGTTCTCGGCTTCAATGGCAATCTGCACTTGGTGCTGCATCGAGTCGAACTGAGGGCTGACCTCCTGAAAATCAACCTGCTTCGCGGTGTCAAAGTTCCCGACTTGCATCAGGATCCATTGCCGGTCGGCCGACATAATGTATTTGTCTAATACGGGCCACATTTCCTCCAGAGCAGATGTGTGATAGGTATGAAGATGTGCGGCTAGTACTGCTTTGGGTAGGGCCTGTCTTGCGGCCCGCATCTCGCTGTCGGCTTCGGGCGTTAAGTCCTGTTGATGTAAGGCAGTCCACGTAAGATTGTTGATCTCTCGCGTGACCATTGCAATTTGATTGAGAATTACTTGGGCGGAACGGGATTCCTCGATCTGAATTCTTTGAAACCAGGAGAGAGTTGCCAAGCCGACGATGGCGATCGCGAGAACGCTAAATACAACGGTCAAATTCGGACGTGCCACAAGACTTCCACATTGCAGCTTGAGAGTCTCACGCGTAGGCCGGACCATTTTGATCATGAAGAACGCTACCCGTGCCTGTTTAGGCTTGTTGCCCTAGCGCCATGGTGAAGGAGCACTTCTGACCTTCTTCCCCCGACATCCTAATCTTGGCACTGAGCGCCATGCGATTACTATGACGCTCGAATTGCTGAATGCGATTGACGGATACGGTCGCCATGGTCCCTCGTGCCAGAAGGATCTTCCTCGTGTACGTTCGGGCCAAAATATCCACGCGCGCGCGGAAAGGCCCTCGAAGACATTAAGGACGTTCGACGAGACCTGCAATTTACTGACGTCATCCTTCAAAGGTGACTATTGGGATTTCCCCAGCCCCTTTGTTTTGTTTGCACTACAGTCCTGCCACCCTTCCGGTTCGCGAAAGTTGCTCAGCCCAACGCCCACCATTCGATAGCGTTGTTGCCGGCCAAGATCCACACGCTCGCGCAGCCTTAATGCGATCTTCGTCAATTCGTCGCAGGAAGACGGCGGACCATCTGGAGTGTAGCTGCGCGTGAGGATCTTGAAGTCGCTCGTCTTTAGCTTGAGGACCACCGTGCGAGCGACCCGCGACTCTTTGCGCGAAGCGGACCATAGCTCTCTGCAAGGCGCCGGATCACGGATTCGGTTTCTGAGCGGCACGTCATGCTCAAACGTGTCCTCGACCGAGATCGACTGCGTCGGTCGATCAGGAACAACTGGATTCTCGTCGATACCGCGAGCGAGTTCGTGCAGGCGCACTCCGTAGCGCCCAAATTTGTCTTCAAGGGCGGACAACTCTAGGCTTCGCAATTGGACCACGGTTTTTATTGCGAGTTTCGCCACTTTCTCTTCGGTGACTCTGCCAACTCCGGGCAGGCGCCCCACCGGCAAGGGCAGAAGAAGCGCATCGACTTCCTCTGGTCGGATCACGAAAAGTCCATCTGGCTTGCGCCAGTCCGAGGCGAGTTTTGCAAGGAAACTTGTTGGGCGCCACTCCCGCAGAGGCTGTCAGGTTCAATTCTTGGCGGATTTGCTCCCGGATCGTGCGCGCCACCAGCGTCGCCGTCGGCAAGCCAGTCTTGTTCTCGGTCACATCCACGAAGCCGCGCAGACAACCGAGCACAAGGCTACTGAGGTTTGCGAACTACTCGGCGAAACAATCCATCAGGTTCAAGTATAGGAAAAACAAAAATCACTTGTCGGGGTCGGGCTCAACGCCGGGCGCAGTGGCGGCCTTGGACGGGGTGCTGGCGGCAGCATCCTGGTCTTTCGTTGTAGTTCCGCCCGGGTCCTGGGCAAAACCAAGCGGAGTTGCATAGGCTAACGCTAATAAGGCTGCGGTTACCGCCACGGACCGTAACTTCATGATGGACCCTCGGGTCTCGCAATTCCTTAAAAGAAAAAAACAAAAGGAAAAAATCGAACCCGCGTGGGTCCGGCCCGAAGCGCGTGTGTTATCACAGTGAGCGAGGCGGTCGTGAGGGTCCGAACGTCGGTTTCCCGGCACTAACCCATGACCGCGTTGCGGTTCGGAACTTGCACAGAATACCTGCTCCCACCTGCCTAGTCAGCTAGCAGTTGTGCTAGGTCGCCTTCGATTGTTTTGGGTAAGAGCGTGCAGATGGAGGCCAATCCATAATTGATGTAAACACGCGATTTCGCTCATTGAGGGGTTTTGAGTGTACCGGCGATATTTCAACACCTATCAGGACGGCTTGGGATTCGCGGAACGCGGGGTGCGATAACAACGAAGAAGCCAATTCCCAGCAGCGTGAACACCGCAAGAAATGTTCCTGTGATTGTGAGTAGGTCCACTACCACCGTCGCGTTTGCTTCGCCATTGAAGTTGTTGCACAGCGTAGCGTTATATATATAACATGACTTGACATGCGCATAACGTGGGTGACTTTGGCACCCGAGGAATGAAATTGAACTGAGGAGACTTAGATGGCGCGTCTTCTTTTGATCAGTAACTCGACTCTGCACGGGAGCGGATACTTGGATCACGTGGAAACGGAGATCCGAGATTTCCTCAAGGACGCCGGGAGAATCGCTTTCGTACCCGTTCGCGTTGTGTGACAGAAACCAGTACACAGCCCAGGCGCGAGAGCGGCTGAGCAATATGGGGTATGACCTGATATCGGTCCACGGTGTTTCCAATCCTCAACGTGCAATCAAGGAATCGGATGCGGTTTTTGTGGGGGGCGGAAATACCTTCCGCCTCTTGAAAGAACTTTACGACTGGGATCTCGTGGAAGTCATTCGCCGTGCCGTAGAGAATGGGAAACCATACGTCGGATCGAGCGCAGGGGCGATCATCGCATGTCCCAGCCTGAAGACAAGGCACAGATAAAAAGGAGACCGGCAATGAAAAAGGTTAGCACCGTAGCGGCGAATCAGAACAGGAATAATTCTCGGCAGAAGCTGACCGTCGGATTGGATCTGGGAGATCGTAACCGCTGGTACTGCATGGTGGATGAAGCAGGGCAGATACAACTGGAGCAGAGAGTCCATACCCATGGGAAAGCATTGCAGGAAGTCTTCGGTGCCATGCCGCGCAGTCGGATCGCACTGGAAATCGGGACGCACTCGCCCTGGGTGAGCCGACTGCTCAGCGAGTTGGGGCATGAAGTGATCGTGGCGAATGCGCGAAAGGTGCGGCTGATCGGGGAGAGCCGGAAGAAAGACGATCGCCTGGATGCGCAGACGCTGGCGCGGCTGGCCCGGATCGATCCGGAGTTGCTGTATCCGGTGAGATCTTTCCGATCTCGTCCATTCATTGACCGCTGAGCGGGCGGCCTTCGTCGAACGTCTGAATCTGATGAGAGCGGCTACCCTCATCGCCTGTTGGTGATTACTGCGTCGCTGACTCGAATCAAGTCACCCTACCCGCAACCCGGAAACCCGAACCGTATCTTCCAATCTCTGATCGCAATCCTGACCGGGCTCCATGTACCATTTCTATGCACCGATACTCACGCACTGCGAGAAGAAGCCGTAGCTTCGTACCTCTACCAGGTCCACCTGTATCACTGGCTGGAGAGCAATGGCCACGGCAGGTTTCTGGCGGACGACGATGTCTAAGGGAGTGGAGAATCGCACGCTGCTAGCGATCATTTCGACTTTGGGCGCAGATGGAATTCTTGCGTAGCACAATCTTCCTGATTCGTAAGGTCTTGCGGACGGATGGGGTTTTGGCGAAGCACAGGAATGAGCATCTGAGGATTGTGACGGAAGTATAGTTCCCTTCTGTTCATGCATTTTGAGGTTTTCGGGAGGCACAGACTGGAAACTGCTTACGGTGCGGCTAACGAGGCACTCCCAAAGGAAACGGGGAGCCAACGGCTAGGCTGTACCTACGGAGACCAGCGCCAGTCCTCGACCCTACCAGCTACATCAACTCCGTAATAAACGACCGGGCTACATCGGGTGGTATTTGTACGTCACTATGTACCAGCGGGCCAGTGTTTAGAATCGGCTCGGCACCGTGCAAGGTTGGAACGTCGGTGCGCTCGAAGAACTTCCCGATAGGGATCTCCTCACCCCAAAGCAACGATTTTCCCATTGCGGCCATCCAGTCGGCGGAATCGTAAGCTGGATCGTCCTCGAGTTTTTTCACGCGCGGACGGAACCACTGGTAGGTATTGTCGTGGTTATAGGTCACGCATGGGCTGAAGACATCCAGGAACGAAAAACCCTTGTGTTCGATACCTTGTTTGATCAGTTGGGTAAGATGCTTCTGTTCGCCGCTGAAGCCACGGGCGATGAACGTGGCTCCGGCGGCCAGAGCCAGAGAAATCGGATTCACTGGTGCCTCGATGTTGCCAAAGGGCATACTTTTCGTCTTCATGCCGATGCGGCTGGTGGGTGAGGTCTGGCCGGTGGTGAGGCCGTAGATCTGGTTGTCCATGACGATGTAGAGGAGGTCAACATTGCGGCGCATGGTATGGACGAAGTGGTTGCCGCCGATCCCAAAGCCGTCGCCGTCACCGCCAGTCACGAGGACAGTCAGCTCATGATTCGCCAGCTTCAGTCCGGTGGCCACCGCCAACGCCCGACCGTGCAAGGTATGCATTCCGTAGGTATTGATATAGCCGGGGAAGTTGGACGAACAGCCGATCCCGCTGATGGTGACCACGTTGTAATTTGGAATCTGCAACTCGACCAGGGCCTTTTCGACCGCGGCGAGCACGCCAAAATCGCCGCATCCGGGGCACCAGTCGGGGTCGACCTTGCCTTTCAAATCGGCCACCGTCAGGTTCTTGGGAGGCGTTAGAACTGTCGCCATATTTTCATCTCCTCAAACCATGATTTCATGCGCGGGAACGGAAAGGTTGGACTTCCCGCTCAGTTGTTCCTTTACCGCTTCCACAATGTGGTGCGGCATGAATGGTTCCCCGTCGTACTTTCGAATGTAGCCGTTTGGCACGTAGCTGGTTTCACTACGCAGGTAGCGGGCGAACTGGCCGCTGTAGTTGTTCTCCACGATGAAGGTGTGCCGCGAGTCTTTCAGAATCTCGAGAATCGCCTCGCCGTGCAGAGGCACGAGCCAACGGATCTGGAGCTGGTTGGCCGAAATGCCCTGCTCGTTGAGGAGTTCGCATGCCTCTTCGATCACTCCTTTAGTCGACCCCCAGCCAATCAACGTAATCTCGGCACCGCGCGGGCCCACCAGTGTTGGAGGAGGAACCGCAGCCTCGATGCCACCGACTTTCCGCATACGCTTCTCCATCATGGCGCGGCGCTTCGTCGGGTTGGTGAACTCGTCGCTGATCAAGACACCGTCTTCTTCGTGTTCGTCCGTCGCGGCAGTGTGGGTATGATCGGGAACGCCCGGAACCGCCCGCGGCGAAATACCACTTTTCGTGATCTTGTACCGCTTATACCCGCGGTTGCCATCGGTGCCAGATGCCGCCGTGGCGGTGGTGATTAGCTCTCCGCGATCGATGACGGGGGCAAAGTCCAGATCCTTCGGGTCCACACTGAGCCTGCCTTCCGACAGCAACAAATCGCAGAGCACTAGGCCTGGGCACTGGAAACGATCGGCGATGTTGAAAATCTCAGCGATGATCTTGAAACAATCTTCAATATCAAGCGGGGCGGCCAGGACACGTGGATAATCGCCGAAGGCGGCGCCCAACATTTGCCAGAGATCACCCTGTTCGGTCTTGGTGGGAACCCCGGTGGACGGACCGGCCCGTTGGCAGTCAATTACTACCACCGGCGTTTCCATCATGGCCGACATGCCAAGCCCTTCGCTCATCAGGGCAAAGCCACCGCCGGAAGTAGCGCACATCGAACGAACGCCGGCGTGGGCGGCGCCAATCGCCATGTTGACAACCCCAATCTCGTCTTCCACCTGCCGCACCATAATGTTGGCTTTGCGGGCGTGAGCCGCCATCCAGTGCAGCACGCCGGTCGAAGGGCTCATTGGATAGGCGCAATAAAACTTCACACCAGCGGCCGCACCGCCCATGGCCATCGCGGTGTTGCCGCTGAGCACCGCATAGCGGTTCTCCGTGATGGGAACTGGCCGGGCGAAAGGCTTGAAATTCGAGGTGGCATAATCATAGCCGGCACGCGCTATACCGACGTTTTCCGACACTACGGTTTCGCCCTTCTTCTTGAATTGCTCGACGAGAACCTCCTCCAGCGCCTGGAAGCCGATCCCCATCATGCTGAGACTTGTGCCCACCGCGAGCGTGTTCTGGGCCACCTTGTTCCGGGTGATGTCGGCCAACTTTGAGACCGGAAGGGGGCAGAGCGCTACGCCCTCCGAGGCGGCGCCTGGCTTGATCGTATCGGCGTTGTAGATACACGCAGCCCCATCGGTGAGCAGCCCGAGGTGACGATTCATGGCGTCCTGGTTCAGCGGGATCAGCAGGTCGAGGCGGTCACCCATGTTGGTTACTTTTTCCGGGCCGGTGCGAATGGTGAGAAAAGTGTGGCCGCCCCGAATGATCGACTGATAGGCGTTGTAGGCATTCAGGTGCAAGCCGCGACGACTGAGGATTTTTGCGAAGATGTCGCCTGGCGTGGCGACACCCTGACCTGCGGCACCTCCAATCCCGATAGCGAAAGTTTGTCTCATACGCAATCTCCAAGCCAAAGCCCCCAAAGCCGCGGGGCGCCGATTGGCATCAAGCACCTACAGTTGAATCTCAGTTCGCGCACAGGCTATGGAGGCGTTTCATGCCGGGTAGTTCCCAGCGATGTAGGCCTCGAGCCGCTCGATGGTCTCTTCCTGCCCTGAGATGATGAACTTCACCAGATCACCAATTGAGACGACCCCTCGTACGTGTCGGCCTTCCAAGACTGGCAGATGACGTATGCGGTGCTTCGTCATGATGGCCATGCATTCATCCAAGGTGTGCTTGGGAGTCACATAGAGCACGGGGCTCGTCATGATCTCCTTTACTCTGATCTCTTTCGAAGATCTTCCCTGAAGGATGACTTTGCGGGCATAGTCGCGCTCGGAAATTACACCTACAAGCTCACCTTCGGAAATCACCAGGAGCGCCCCCACTCCCTTGGCTGCCATCTTCTCTATCGCTTCGTAGACTGATTGGTCAGGATGTACGGACCAGATTTCGCCTCGCTTGTGTTTCAAAATCGAGTCGGTTACATCACTAAATCTCATATCGGTCCTCCTATCCCGAGGACTTCCACAGACTGGAAGTCAGACGCCACCATCAATGCACTCCTCCACTGGACCAACGCCGGCCCGAGGGACTCAAGCGACCGTGGGTATAAATCGCCTTCTTCTTAGGATGGATGCGATCTACGGGGCAGGCATCTGCGCGAACGGTGTCTCTTGCCGCGACGCAGGATTCCGTAATAACAGAGGCCATGGGTGACCTCGCCCGAGCCTTTCTAGATTATGCCTCCGTGAACGAAGATTCAAGCGGTTATCGGCCGTTGGTTTGATTTCCGGCACCACTCCATGCCGGTGGATCCTGGGACGACCAGCCGATCCGCGAATTCGATTCGATAGTACGAACCCCAGCAGCCCCATTCCTGTGAATATGAGTAATCAAAGTCGCGCTCCTTGGCCTCTGATGCTCACCGCTAACCTGGCGCTAGAGAACTCCTTACACGCGGCATCGATGAACTCCTTACACGCGGCATCGAGGTGAGGGGCTATCAAAGAAAGTGAGCAATGAACCCCATGCACCACGGGGAATGAAAGACCCCTATCGGGTTTTATAATTCGTGAGATGCTTCTCGCAATCAAAGTCGTGCTCCTTGGCCTCTGCGCCGTCTCTCTGGTCTTTGTCGCGCTGAAACTTATCTTGCCATTGATTTGGATGTATGCGCGGGGTGTGGGAGTTGAAATTCCGCTTCCTCGGCGGTTTGCGATGGGGCACCCAAGACTGGCGATTTACCTATTTGTGGTAGGAGGGCCGCTGCTCTTCCTCGCTTTGGTAGCGACCGCCATCTGGATGCTTGGTTTGCGGGTATCGCCGCGATGAGGTAACGACTGTTGCAAAATCGCCTCTCTGACAATGTCGCTCCCGTCAAGCACTTTTTGGGCGCACTAACCCGTGCACTCCGAAGAGCGCGCCATTTCGCTCTCGTTGAAGGTTCTGCCATACCAACCAGGGCCCGCTCGTAATCCGTTTCAGGTCAGGAACTCAGTCCGACCCATGCATCTCTTCGGTCACACTTTCGATCATGATTACTACTTCGAACTCCCCCGCGAGGAGGGAGCGGGATACCCAATCAGTTACTCGATGTTGGACTTCACACCATCGCGATTTCCAGGTTGTCCCGCGTGCGAACCGAACTTTTTCACCTGCTCGTAATCCCATTCCTTGCGCATCATCCAGTAAAGGCGAACCGCCAGTTTTCGTGCCATCGCGACCCTGGCGATCTTCCGCCCCCGCCGCATCGCCAGGTGGAAATACTTACTGCGCCATTCCGGCAGGCTGCGTACTGTCACCTGGGCCGCTTCCACTAACAGGAAACGCAACAGAGAGTTGCCTTGTTTCGTGATATGCCCCAGCCGTCGCCGATTCCCACTCGAGTCTTCCAACGGCACCAGTCCCGGATAGCTCGCGATCTGCTTGCCACACTGAAACCGATCCGCTCTCTCGAGAATCAGCACGAACGCCAGTGCGGTCAGCGCACCCACTCCGGGATGGGTCATCAAGCGCCGGGCCGCAGGACACTTCTCCACTTCCTGCTCGATCGCCTGACTCAGCCCAGCGATCGTTGGGTTCAGTCGATCCAGCAACTCCAGCAGATCGTGCCGTCGCCGGCTCGCCCACGGAGCTAACCGAAATGCCTCCAACTGTTTTCGTCCCGCTTCCCGCCACAGCTTCTTCTTGCAGCGGAGACCTTCGTTCAGGGCCACCGCCTGCAACTGGTTCATCATCCGCGTGCGCGCCTGCACCATGCGGTGCCGGTGCCACAGCAGTTGCCGCAGATCGCGATTCTCCCAACTCGGTACCCAGATCCGTGGAAAGTCATCCTTCAGCAGCAAGCGCAGAATGTGTTTTGCATCCTCGCGATCCGTCTTCTGCCTGCGTTCGCGCTTCCTGCGGATCTCGGCGGCGTCCCCGATCCACAACTCAAAGTTCAGTTCCGCCAGCACTCGCTCGAACCAGCGCGCATGCCCACTGGCTTCCATCCCCACGCGCACCTGCTTTCCCTGGGCCGCGAGCTCACGGTAGAACTTCTCCGCTGCCTCGGGATGCTCCAGTCGCCGCTCTTGCAGTTCCCCGGTTTCGGTATCCACAAAAGCAATTTGTTGAAAGGCCGGGTGGTAATCTGCTCCTGTAATCAGCATATCGGCTCCTTTCTCCCGGGCCTTTTGGCTGGTTGGCACCACCAAAGTTTACTCGGGTCCAGGGAGCCGACATTGTCATGGAATCAGTTACACTCAAAACCCCTCAATGAGCGAAATCGCCTGGTTACAACAGCTAGACAGCGCGACGACCGCATGATCACGGAAGCTGCAAATCAAGGGCGTAAATTTCCTCGCTGCCGACGTCGCGCAACACCAGGAGGGGAATCATCCGGGGCTAAGCTGGACCACGTCCCAATAACCCCAATCGCTAGCCGGGTTCCTTTCAGACTGACGATCTTCTCGAGCTTGTGGTCGCTGACACGCACGCGATAGAGAGCCAAGTCACTTCCCCAGCTGCGAAAATAAATGTAGTTCCCATCCCGCGACCAATTCGGGAAAGAGGCTCCGATTCTTGCCAGTTCCACCCACTTTTGAGTCTTGAAATCGAAGAGCATCAAGCCGGTACGCATACGGACGGTAGCGCCACGATGTAGCGACCGTCGGGCGACCAGTGAGCTGAGAACAGTCCTTCTGAGCCCGGCACGACCGACACTTTGTGGGTTCGCAAGTCGAGGATATTGACAGTTGGGGTGAAGGACACACTCCGCCATTGCTATAAGGAGAAGACCAGAAGACTAGCGATGTGCCATCCGGAGACCAGTTAGGGTCCCCCTCTTCTTGTTCCCCAGGAAGCAGTGGCTGGGGAGCACCTCCTTCGGCCGAAACCAAATAGGTCTTTCCTCGCTTGCTAGGAAGCTTCGCCGTGAACGCAATCTGTTTCTCGTCAGGCGACCAGCGAGGCAAGCGGGCCTGCATGGGAGGAAATGTGAGTTGGAGTCGCTGGCTGCCATTCGCCTTGCTCCGCCACAGACTGCCTTCGGGATACGAGGTGTAAGTCACCCATTGCCCATCCCTGGAAAAGTCCAATCCCTCCGCTGATATGCCCGACATATATGGCTCGAACTGTTGGGTTCTCTGGTTGAAACGCTCGAGTTCTCCCCGTGGCTGAGAACCAATTGCAAAGAGTCTCTTTCCGTCCACGCTGGGAACGGGCGAGGAATAGTTCATAGGTCCTGTGGTCAACTCCGTTGGTTCCCATCTTGGTTTGCGGAACAGGCCGCCTTTTTCGGGAATGGCCCAGATCTGTGTCTTACCGTTGCGAGTGGACTGGAAGATGAAGTACTTTCCATCCGGTGTCCAACTACCGCAACATTCCTGGGAAGGATTGTTCCAACCGGAAGCGATCCAGCAACGCGCCCCTCCCGCGTTCGCCAGGCGGTCAATAGCGCGTTAGCCGCACTGAAACAAGGGAGTGCGCTTGTTCCTCCACTTCCTCCTCGCAACAGTCGGAGCACATCGTAGTACCACAGTCGGAGCAGTTTTTCGATGACCATCCTGACAGACTGAACCTGAAAAATACGACGCTTGTCAGACAAGCACTGATGCGAGCGTGGCCGTGCAAGGCGAAGTGAAAGGAAAATGCCGTAATGGTAAGAGGCGAAGTTTGAAGGACTATGCTTGACAGAGAAGTTTTATAAGACCGTGCTGGTTAGTACTGGATTTGCCGCCGCTCATAATGCTCGAGTCCCCCGCAGCATTCGAATATATCCAGTGACAGCGAGGTGGGTATGCTGCAGCAAACCTGCTGTAGCGAAGTGGATCTTCTCAAAACGCTGAGCAAACCTTTTACGATGGGCAACCGAAACGGTGGGCTTAGGATTCATTTGGTTGACATGAACGAATTCTGCCAAATCGATTCTCACTGAGTTACGTCAACTCCGCCATGATATGCAGACAACGAGTGCGATGGCTGCGAGAGCAAAAGTCGCGCTCTATCGGCTCCAGCGTGAAGATGGGGCAGTGATGCGAGCCACCCAGCGGGTCAGTGACGCGAAATCGAGAGCTACGCAGACTGAGGAAGAGAAAAACCGCAAGACACAAGATATCAAGCAAATGCGCAGTGAAATGGATCTCGCCGACAACCCGACAATCCGGCGCGAATTGGAGGAGGTTATGATTCCTCGGCTGACAGCAGAACTCGAACTCATACAAAGACATGAGCAACAGGCACGAGCAGAGCAGGCAGAAGCTGAGCAGCAACTCCGAGATGAGACAATAAAGTTAGAAAGCCTCAATGACACGCTGGATCGCTACAACAACGCCCTAGAAGACTCCAGTCGAAAATAGGGGAGGTCAGTCTGGCTCAACTCATTTCATGTGATCCATCAATCGCTCCCTCCTTCTGCAATCCTGCCCCGAGAGCGATCTCCGCAGCATTCCGTACAGCAGTCGGAACAGATCGCAGTGCCGTAGTCGGAGCACTTCACCACGGCAGCCTTGCCACACGGCATCCCAACGTCGTCATTAGCGAATTCAATTTGGCAGTTCATTGTTTCTTATCGTGTTTGGGACAATAGCAAGTCTGCCAGCGTCAATTCCTAGGCGGCCGGGCACCCCAAAAACTTAAAATTGGCCAACGCTCTGCGCCCGAACACTGCCGAATCTGCCGAATCTTGACACCGGTAGCGCACAAGCCTAACATTGGAATTGAGCAAGCCACGTCTTGTTACTCATTTCAGATTCCCTGAACTAAGTCAGCCCATCTGAAGTTTTATTTCTTAGCAACCCCAACCTAAAGGAGGTTGCCATGTTTGCACGCACTGTCTCGATTCATTTGAAATCCAATATGCTTTCCGATTACACGCTGACATTTGAGAAGGAAGTTCTTCCTTTGCTACGAAAACAGAATGGCTTTAAGGATGAAATCACCTTTTTGAATCCCGGCGGCACAGAGGTCACTGCAATTAGTCTGTGGGACAACAAAGCCAATGCAGAGGCATACAACAGTAAAGCCTATCCAGAAGTGTTGAAGGCTTTGGGAAGATTCATCGAGGGAACGCCCAAGGTTCAGGCCGGTGACGTGGTCAACTCCACGTTCCATAAGATTGCGGCAGGAGTGGCGGCGTAGGAGCCGTGACCTTTTTCGCACGAGAAGACGGGTTAATTCCGCCTTCTCGCTCTTTTTCTCTGCAGGTGCTTTGGAGGCGGTTCCCCTCGGGCGTTCGAAACCCGCGAGCAGGAGCACATTCATGGGCGCAATTAGAATTACGTTCGGCCTGCTGATTGCAACATTCGCGATCCTGCTCCTCTACAAGATCCGCAAGCTGAAGCCACAGGTAACCGGGTACGGATTGCAGAGGATGTGCCCGTATTGCGGGTTGATTACGTCTCGATTAAAAGCGCATTGCCTGGAGTGCGGTAGGTCCCTTATAGCGGTGAGTGTTCTCCCCAAATAGAGTACTGGCTTGTCATCGCGGGCAGCGAGACTTTGAGATCGGGCCGAAATTAGAAACATGAAAAGATGAAGGAGATGTCAGATGCTAGTTGCAGAGAAAACAGCCGGTCTGTCTTGGGTTTCCGTGAATGAGAGACTCCCGTTTGACGGTCACGAGTGTGCTCTTATCTGCCGTAACCAAAAGTCCAATGAACTGAGAAGAGCAATCGGGTGTCGGCTTCATGGGAACTGGGAAATCCAGGATCCTTCGCTCGCGAATTGCGATGTTCGTGCGTGGTTAAGACTTCCTTCGACTCCTGGCAACATCTGAGGGCTTCCGTGAAAATCATTAAACCACAAAATTGACCAGCCTTACACGCGGTTCGGAGCATTATTTTCTTTATGAAAAAGGAACTCAACCCGTGGCGCTGACCGTCATCGCCATCTGCCGAAGAAGACGCCTGCGGGTGGGAGGGCAGGACAATGGCATCGGGGTCGGGAGCGCGGGCATGCGCTGCCCCACCGTCGCGTATATAGCGGTAGACCCAGGTTGCGCCGTGCACTCCTCGGTCGACCGCCCAGAAACCCATCACCAAGCCGAAACCCAGCCACGACCCAACCATCCACACCGAAAAGACCGCATCAATCAGAATCCTTCGAACCTCGGGTAGGCGGCGTAAGGGATATCACGCCCGTAAGCAAGAAAGAAGAACGCCCATAAAACCGCGGCGATGACAGCAAGCCAGGTGCGCCGGGGCTTCCCGGGAATGAAGCGCTCCCCAATATCGAGGACCCGGCCAATCCAGAAAAGTTGGCTGAAAATCAACGTCACAAACACAATGAAGAAACGGCGATTTCGCTCATTGAGGGGTTTTGAGTGTAACCACGATTTTGCAACAGTATTTCGTGGACACCTGCGGTCCATCGGCACTCAGCAGGGGATGATGAGGTGGCTCTGGACCCAACCAAGTCTTCCTCAATAACTTTGGCGGCCACGTGGAGAAGGACATCGAGCAGTTGTTTGCCTTGGTGTGGGATGCACTCGCTACTTGACCGTCAGAGTGATCGTACTGGTGTGTATCAAGCTTCCGTCCGTCCCCGAAATTTTCAAGCTGTAGGTGCCTGGCGGCGTACCAGGAGTTGATCCTCCCCCTCCGCCGCTGTTGCTACCACCGCCGCAGGCGACCAATGTGAAAGCGATAACGCCAAAGGCAGCGATTGCAGCGAGCTTGCGCCTTCTGGTCAGAAGTAGGCCTGCGATGGGCACGAATCCAATACAAGCCCAAAGCGGCGATGGGCGAAATGTGTTGTCGAGGGGCGATGGAGTAATTAAAAAAGCAGTAGTGGGCGCTGTAGTCGTCACCGTCACAGTGACATCCACTGAGGAAGATCCATCAAGAGTTACGGACGTCTTCGAAAGGGTGCATGTCGCCTTAGTTGGAGCGCCCGCACATGCCAACTGGGCCGTACCGCTGAATCCATCGATGGGCGCCAAGGTCGCCGTATAAGTGGCCGTGGCCCCGGCCGTAACCGAGTTCGAACTTGGAGATGCAGTTATGGAGAAATCTGAAGAATTCCCCATACCAGTCAGGACCAACACCTGGGTGTTCGGGTAGGCGTTGTCGCTGAACGTTAGTCTGCCATTGGCAGCGCCTGCGCTTGTCGGATTGAAAGTCACCTTGACGCTGCATGACTGACCTATAGCTATCGAGCTCTTGCAGTTGCTGGTTTGTGCAAAGCTGCCGCTAGCCGTGATCGTGGAGATAGACAAGGGTGCATTACCGTTGTTGACCAGAGTGATGGAGGCTGGCGAACTCGTTGTGCCGGTACTCTGAGTCGCGAAATCCAACCTTGGGGTCGAGAAGCTGATTGTAGGGACGCTGTGCCATACCGACAGGCTTTGCGTGGTTACACCCACAGGACTGGCCGCGCCGAACTCCGCTAAGTCAAAGCTGCCATCGGCATTCAAGTCACCTGCGCTGGCGAAACCCTTGGGGCTGTAGGGTATTTGAAAAAGAGAGGGTGTCCGAAAGGTCCCGTCGCCAGTTCCTATTGATATGCCCACAATACCGTTGCCCGCGGCGAAATCGGGCTTCTGATCACCGTTGAAGTCCCCTAGGAAACTCCCGGTGATGCTGGTGAGCGTCGCAGTCTTGACGAACGGCTGAAATGTGCCGTCACCATTGCCGGCGAAGAAATCGAGCCCCGATTCCGTGCCAACCGTGATGTCCACTTTGCCGTCGCCATTGAAGTCAGCCGCTTGCACGGTGTTTGTGAAACTAGTCCCCGTCATATACGTTGCACCGACGGAGAAAGTACCGTCGCCTTTCGCAAGGTAGATAAGGACCGAAGGGTTGCCTACCTCATCGATCACAACCAAATCCAAATTGCCGTCATGATTGAAGTCTGCAGCGGCGAGGCTTGGAGCCGCAGTCGGAAGAGTGTCCACAAGGTGCGGCTGGAATGTTCCGTCGCCATTACTCGTGAAAACATATACTTGTGAAGTGCTGTTCGCGCTAACAAACACCACAGCGGCCAGATCACCTTTCCCGTCTTTGTTAAAATCGCCCTCAACCATGTCCTGAATCACGACTCCCGGCAGGCTTACGGGATTCGCTACCGGCGCACCGAAAGTGTCGTCGCCATTGCCCAACACGACGGAAATAAGTCCGGTCGTCGGATCTTGCGCTGTAGCAACGTCGATTTTCCCGTCCCCGTTAAAATCACTCAAAATCATCTGACCAATGCCGAAATTTGCGACCGGCGTGGTAACGGCTTGACGAAATGTGCCATCTCCGTTGCCGGGTACCACAGTGATGAGGCCGTTGAATCCTTGCATGTCTTGGGTGTACTGAAGCACGACAACATCAAGTTTCCCGTCGTGGTCGATGTCTGCAACTGCGGAACTCCCGACGCCGCCAAACGCTGTCGGATCAGCATCCGAAAGGGTCGGTAGCGTTATGTCGGTGCGCGTAGTGAGACTGCCTTTCCCATCGCCGAGAAGAACCACGATGTTGTTGTTGCCGGAATCGAGGCTTGCCACATCCAGATAGTTGTCGTGGTTGAAGTCGCCAACGATAAGACCAGGCGCTGGCGCCGGGAAGCCGATCACCGAAGGCGGCTGAAACGCGCCATCGCCCTTTCCGCGAAGGATCGAGATTGGAGTGGGGAAACCGCCTCCGCCCGCAGAAATGTCTAACGTTCCATCGTTGTCAAAATCTCCAAGCGCAACAGAGGTGACGAGTGCCGCGGTAGATATTTGAGAGGGCTGGAAACCACCGCTTCCATCACCCAGAAGGACGGTCAAGATACTAGAAAACGGGTTGACGAGGACGAGATCCGACTTACCATCATTATTCAGGTCACCAACCGCGAGTGCGCCTCCATTCGATGCGAAATTCGTCGTGTTGGCTGAAAAGCCGCCTTTCCCATTGTTAGTCAACAACACGAGGTTCCCGTCGATGGTCGAGACAGCCAGGTCCGGCAAGGCGTCGCCGGTAAAGTCGGCCGACACAAGTCCTGCCAGCCGAGATGCGGCAGTGACAGTTGCTTGTGCGGCGAAGGTTCATGCAGTAAAACGGAGACCGTGCCGTCGGTTTGATTCGCGGTCGCGAGGTCGAGCCTTTTATCGGAGTTCAAATCGACCGCGACGATGCTCACAGGCATTGCGCCTGTCGGGAAGGTTTGCTGGGGTGAAAATAACCCGGTTGCCGACCCAAGCAATGTAGAAATGGTATTGTCCTGGCTATTAACAACCGCCAAATCGAGAGAGCCGTCTCCGTTGAAATCACCGCTGACGATTGCTACCGGTGACGCACCGACAGGATAGTCAACCTTCGACGCGAAGGAACCGCCCGTCGTACTCAAGATGACCGATACCGTGTTGTCGTTCTGATTGACCACGGCCAAATCGAGCTGTCCATCGCGGTTGAAATCGCCGGCAACAACGGCAACGGGACTCTTGCCAGTCCCGGCAACTGCTTGATTGTAGAGGTAGGTTTGACCGAAAGCGGTAACCGACAACGCAAGAAGCAACATTCCAAACAGGCGCAGTTTCATCCGCGAATATGCTCCGTCCAAGGTTCCTAATAGTTCTAAAGTTCGCGAGTACGTTGAATAGGCAAATCTTAACTGAACATCGCTGGCGAAAACAGTCCGCAACTTGCTTTCGATTGGATGAACTACTCTTTGCCTTCGTCCTCGTGAGAAATATCTAAGCCGATAATTTGTGATCCGGGATGGTGTCCCTTGCAATGGACCTCGAAATCTTTGTCTATTTGCTCTGTCGATTTCTTGGTGAGAATCGCATCTACACGGTCCAGTGCGAAAACAGTTTCACAAGCGGAGCACACCCACGCAATTGGTTTGTGGGTTTGGTCATTGAAAACCGTAGCCGTAAGGACTGGCATAGCGACAGTTTCCCACAGACCGATTCAAGGCGCCAGCCTTGTGGATTACAAACTTGCACCACTACCAAAAAACCGTGTGACGCTTTGCGTCCTGTGTGCCAAATTAAATTTATGAAGCGCCTGCTTCAGTTTCAATTGTCATTACGACTCAGTCTATCCCGACTGAGTTATTGATCCCTGCTCAATTTCTAAAAAGCTTTCCAGGCCCGTGGCGGAACTGGCATACGCAGCTGCCTCAAGAGCAGCCCTTTTGTGGGTTCAACTCCCACCGGGCCTACCAGAATTCCTTTGTTCCTTTGACAATTTCGACGGAGAGTGGGCCGGACGGTAAGGCACTTGTCTGCTAAACAAGGGCTCTCGCAAGAGGCTAACGGGTTCAACTCCCGTACTCTCCGCCATGTGGAAGGTGTGCGAATTGGAATAGCAGCCTGTCTTAGAAACAGGTGTTTGAGAGTTCGAATCTCTCCGCTGGTACCAGATTTCCGCGCTCGGATGTCTATTCAGGCGCATGTTCCTTTGGCAGCGGATGAAGTTTCAGGAAGGCGGCTGCGGCGTCGCGGGCACGTCCCGCGATTTCGCGGGGGTTCGGTCGCTCGGCGACGCCGAGCAGCAGGCTGACCATCAAATCGCGCCAGAGCAGCCCAGCGAACTGCTCGGCAAGTTCGGCAGAACGGCCCGTGAGCAGTCCGGACGCCTGGGCCTCGGCCATGATTTTACGCAGGGCGGCGCGGCTTGTCTCGCGTCCGACAGAGTTGAGCGCACGCGCCACTTCGGGGGCCTGGACCGCCTCCGCAATCGCCAGTCGGAATACCGCAATGACCGTGGGATCGCTGATCTCGCGGACGAGCTTCGTCCCGAAAGAAACCAGCACCCGCTCGAAGATCTCGCGATCGAGCAGCACGGGCAGGTCAGCGGGCACGTCAAATCGCTTGGCGCGCTCGCTGATGCAGGCAATTAGCATTTCCTGTTTGTTGCCAACCATCGCATAAAGCTCGCGTTTCGAAACACACGCGCGCGTCGCGATCTCAAGCGTGCTGGCCGTTGCGTAGCCGCTCTTCATAAACGCCGCGAAGGCCGCCTCAAGGATGCGCTCGCGTACCCCGGTTTCGTCCCCGCCTTCCTGGCGGCGTTTTGACATCGATGTTTTATTCATTCCTCTCCTTGACGTCTCTGGTACCGTATAGTACCATTTCTCACATGGTACCCAATGGTACCAAATAGAAGGAGAATCGAGAGGATAACACAATGAAATTCATGATCCCTTTGCTTATGGCAGCGCTTCCTGTGGCGTCGGTAGCTCAATCACAGTCAGGGAGCGCCTCAGGCGTGCCCAGTGCGGCTATACCTAAAACGACCGAAGTGCTGGTCATTCTGACTCCCAGGCAGGGCGTGACTCCTCAACAAATCATGGCCGTCATACCGGACGAGATTCAGGCGACTGTGAAGCTCTACTTCGATGGAAAAATCCGCCAGTGGTATTCGCGTGGCGATGGTAAAGGCGTCGTCTTTATGGTCGACGCGAAGACCGAGGACGAGGCGCGAGCCATTATGGAAACGTTGCCGCTCGCCAAAGAACACCTGATGGATCACCAGTACGTCCCTGTCGGACCCTTGATGCCGCTGCGGGCATTGAACCCAGGAGCGTTCCAGTAACTACGCGATAGTGCTGTTGCGTACGGAAACTTTAGGCTGAATGGAGGTCAAATGTCCCCGGAAACCATCTTCAACATACATCTCGTTTTGGGGTATGTCGCGTGGCTGCTTTGCTTCCGTGCGTACCTCTGGCCCAGGCTCAAGGCGATGGAACAGTTCGAAGCGCAACGCGCCATTGCCACTTTGCACAGCTTCCGCTTCTTCGGGCTGGTCTTTATTCTCCCAGGTGTCATCGGCAATCTGCCCGCTAGCTTCACCACGTTCGCTGCCTACTGGGACCTCGCGACCGGGGTCCTGGCCATGCTGGCGCTTCTCACGGTAAGAATACGTCCGCTCTTTTGGCTATTCGTGGTGGCCTTCAATCTCGTGGGGGCGATCGACCTCATCTTGGACTATTATCACGCCGTCCGGGTCGGCCTTCCTGCATTGGCGGGGCAGTTGGGCGCCACGTACGCGATCCCGATCATCTACGTGCCCGTGCTGATGATCACGCACGTCGCCACATTCTACTTGCTGCTGCGTCCTCAGCCCAAAACGGTTCGAGCTTTCGCCGGCGATGCGGCGGCATCTTAGCTATGATCCGCGTTATGGCCGTACCACAGGAAAGGGGCGTGCCCGCTTGGTCCGTCCGCCTTGCTGCGGACCTGGACGCCAACGACCACGCCGCCAAGAAGCTCGTCGCTGAACGCACCGAGGAACAGCTCAATTGGCAACCGGCGCCCGACTCTTGGAGTGTGGGCCAGTGTCTCGAGCATCTCTGCATCACGAACGAAGCCTATCTGCCGGCCATCTCCGTGGCGGTCAACGAGAAACCGGATTCTCCGGTCGAGCAGATTACTCCTGGATGGTTCGGGCGCTGGTTTATTCGCAGCTTTATCGAGCAGTCGCCGGTCACCAAGCGAGCTGCGGCTCCAGCGAAGATCAGGCCCACGGCGCACGTTGGCGCTTCCGTTCTCGAACGCTTTCTCGCCGGAAACGAATCCTGCCGGGAACTCATGGTCCGCGCGCGCGCCAAAAACGTCAACCGCATTCGCTTTTGGAATCCGCTCATCCCGGGAATTCGATTCACCGTCGGTACCGGACTGCAGATCATTGTCGGCCATGAACGCCGTCATCTTCTTCAAGCCGAGCGCGTCCTGCATTCCCCCAGCTTCCCTCACTAGTTCACATAACGTTGCAGATGGAGCGCCCTCCTTCGTACTGACGGGATAGCGCCGCATTTGCCATGTGTCGTGAAGAACTTCCCACTTGACGGGCTACACGGAAGTACTCCAGGAAAAGTTTGGTTGCGCGGGCAGGATTTGCACCTGCGTTTAGAGGTTATGAGCCTCTCGTATTGTCCTACGCTACTACCGCGCCACAACTTCAGAGAATTGGTCCGGGTGGCAGGAGTTGAACCTGCGTGGACATGTGCCCAAGACATGTGGGTGGCCGCTACCCTACACCCGGATCTGGTTGTCGAAAATTAGAGAGGGCCTTGCAGCCCTCTCCTGTGTAGCCCTTCACGCAGACCACCTGACGCAACGTGTGTACTACATCCACCAGATCACGATTATCCGGAGATGGCTCCAGTATTACGGGCGATACTATCGCTCGGCGCTTTACCCGACGATGCGCGACCTGGACCGAGACTTGGGTCCTTTGGGCCAAGCGCAAATACAAAAAGCTGCGACACCATCGCCGCCGGGCGACGCACTGGATCGTACGCATTTCGCGCCGCGCTCCGAAGCTGTTCGCTCATTGGCAGATGGGGGTGTCGGTCGCGGTCCTGCCGGGCAACACCGCTTGGACGCGGATGCCTTTGGCGCCAAGTTCGTGCTGGAGGGAAAGACTGAAGGCAAGGACGTATGCTTTAGACGCCCCATATACGCCGTTGAGCGCCTCTACCTGGATGCCTGCGGCGGAGCCGATGTTGATGATCGTGCCTGTGCCACGCTTGACGAATGCCGGAGCGGCGGTGTAGGTGAGGCGCGTGAGGGCGATGCTGTTGAGTGCAATCATCTCTTCCATTTTCTCGATGTCGGCATTAAGCAGAGTCGCGACGGAAGCGAAGCCGGCATTGTTGACGAGCAAGGTGATGCTTTCGGATCGTCCTTCAGCCTTGTTTCCACTTTCGCGAGATCTATCTTGTTGTTGAGGTCCGCCACAATCGAGGTGATGTGGCGTCCGCTCGCGCTCGCGAGGCTTGCCGTGAGCGCTTTGAGGGGCGCCTCGCTGCGGGCTACAAGAATCAGATCGTATCCACGCTTTGCGAGACGGTCTTAGACAGCTCCGATGCCCCTCGAGGCGCCGGTTATCAGGGCGGCGCCTTTTGATGGTGAATTGCTCATATCCTTAATTTCTCCGGTCTTCAGTTGAGTTCTCAGATGGATTATTGTTATAATCCATTCACTGACTTGGATTCGTTTAGTCGGGCTTGGGGTACAAACTTTTTTTGGAGGACCCATGCGCCATTCCAAAGCGGAAAAAGCAAAAACTCATGAACGCATCGTTGCAATCGCTTCAAAGAGATTCCGCGAAGAAGGGCTTGCCGGGATCGGAATCGCAGATCTGATGAAGGAAGCCGGCCTTACCGTGGGCGGCTTCTACAAACACTTCAATTCGCGCGACGCGTTAGTGGCTGAGGCGGTCGGCAGTGCGCTCGAACTCTGGAAACGTCAAATGGATGCCGCCGCCTCTGGTGGCCCGCCGGTTACCTACGAATCGCTAATCGATGAATATTTGAGCGCAGCGCATCGCAATCATCCAGGTACAGGTTGCCCAGTCGGCGCTTTGGCAGGTGATCTCGCGCGTAGCGACAAGCGCACTCGCGCACTCGTCAGCCGGAAGATTCGGGACAACATTGAGTTGCTCGCAACTCTGATTCGCAACACGAACAGGACGGATAGGGGCAGTGCAAGATCGCAAGCAGTCTTGACTTATTGCGCGCTGGTCGGTGCGATCGGTATGGCTCGCGCCGTGTCGGACGAGGAGCTTTCGCGCGAACTCTTGAAGAGCGTGGCACAGCGTCTGAAGAATCCCGCTGCCTAGAGACGGGAAGGATTGCCCGTAATCCGCACATCCTCGTGCCTTGTAAGGTGGCGACCACAATAGTCATAAAATCAGCCAAGGTCGCATCCCTCCCCTAGAAATAAACTGCAACTAATTCAGGATTACGAATCTAATCCTGTGAATGGATTATAACGATAATCCAGATTGCTCGATTAGCTACGGCAGGATTCGTGTCTTAACAGGGCCGCGAGTATCAGGAAACAGTCGATGGATCCGAAAGCGGGCGCTGAGGACATACACCACAGAAGAGAGTCCAAATGAGTAAATCAATAGCGACAAAGAATAAAGCCATCGTTCTCGAAGCGTTCGAAACCCTGTTCAACAAGCGCGATTATGCGGGGGCGGAAAGGTTCTGGTCACCGAATTACATTCAGCACAGTGCCCACATTGCTCCGGGGCGCGACGGACTCTTCGGGCTGGTTAAGGGTCTGCCGGACGCACTGAAATACGAGCACGACATGATCGTAGGCGAGGGCAACCTCGTAATGGTTCATGGGCGCTTTTCCGGATTCGGCGCTCCAGCCAGTTGGATAGCCGCCGACATCATTGTCCTGGAAAACGGGGTTTTGGTCGAGCACTGGGATGTCATTCAAGACGAAACAACACGTGCGCAATCCAAGAGCGGGAATCCGATGTTCGGCAGTTCATTCCCCGGATAGGTACATCCACAATCTCGACCGTGCTCTTTCGGCGGCGCACTCAAGTCGTAAACGGCTTTGAACGAAAGGAGTCTTCTTATGCGGCAATTGCAACTGATGGCTAACGGCGAACCTTCAGAGGTCATCGAACTTAACACGGTTCCCGAACCGGCTCTTGGTCAGGAGGATCTTCTCATCTCCATGGAAGCGGCGCCGATAAATCCTTCGGACTTTTTGTTCGTCCGCGGCACATACGGCGTCCGAGCGGCCTTCCCATCGCCGGTAGGGGCAGAGGGTGTTGGCCGAGTCGCCAAGATCGGATCGAAGGTTGATCCTGCTCTGCTGGCCAAGCGAGTCCTGATTCTTCCTACCTACGAGCAGGGCACCTGGGCAGATGAAGTCGTCGCCCCGGTGCGCAACCTCGTGCCGATGAGCAACGAAGCGGATCCCCTGCAACTCTCGATGATAGGGATTAACCCGGCTACCGCCTATCTCTTGCTGAACCGATACGTTTCCCTGCTGCCGGGCGACTGGATCGGTCAAACCGCAGCCAACGCAGCCATGGGGCAGTACATCATCGCGTTCGCGAAGCTTGCAGGAGTCAAGACGCTGAATGTCGTCCGGCGGAAAGAAGCTGCCGAACAGGTGCGGCAGCGGGGAGGTGACACGGTAGTCCTCCAAGGCGATAACCTACACAAGGACATCGAGGAGGCTCTTGACGGCAAGAAACTCAGCCTCGTTCTCGATACGGTCGGCGGAACCCCCGTGGGCGAGTTGGCCAAATCGCTTAAACCTGGCGGCTCGATTGTCGTCTACGCGCTTCAAAGTGGGCAGTTCCCGGTCATCACGCCCAAAGACCTCATCTACCGTGGTCTTAGCCTTCACGGATTCTGGCTTATCAACTGGATACGCAAAGCGCCCCGCACAGAGATCGAGGAGATTTACCAGAAGCTGGGAGATCTGGTAGCTGATGGATCGCTCTCCGCCGAAGTGGAGCATGTGTATCCGCTCAACCAGTTCAAGGAGGCGTTCAAACAATCCTTGCAATCGAATCGCAGCGGCAAGGTCCTGTTCAAGTTTTGAGGCTGCTGATGTAGCGATGATTTCAGCGTGGCCAGAAACAGCAACAACGAAGCCCGGTCGAGGCCAGGATCGAAGCGGCAACAGGAACGAGAACAAATCTTTTGTCACAGAAAATACAGAGTGTTCAAAAAGAATAGAGGATTCAAATGACAAGCACATACAAAGCAGTGGAAGTCTCCGCACCGGGCACGCTTCGAGTAGTGGAGCGGCAAGTCTCCGAGCCTGGAGCGGGACAGGTTCGGATTCGGGTGGAAGCATGCGGAATCTGCCACACCGATGCCGCCACCGTCACTGGCACCTACCCGGGTTTGAAGCTGCCCCGCGTTCCCGGGCATGAAGTGGTGGGCCGCATCGAAGCTTTGGGCAGCGGAGTATCCAGATGGAAAATCGGGCAACGCGTTGGTGTCGGCCTTATTGCCGGTGAAGATGGGGTGTGCGAGCCGTGCCGACGTGGTGACCCTGTGAATTGTCAGAACCCGGTCGCATCGGGAGTCACTGCGGACGGAGGATATGCGGAAGTGATGATCGCTGAAGCACGTGCCCTCTCTTCGGTTCCAGATGAGCTCACATCAGCAGAAGCCGCTCCTCTCCTGTGCGCGGGTGTCACGACTTACAACGCTCTTCGCAACGCCGGCTTGCGTGGTGGCGACCTGGTTGCTGTGCAAGGCATTGGAGGCCTTGGGCATCTGGGTGTACAGTTTGCGCGGCAGATGGGATTCCATACTGTTGCGATCGGACGGGGACGGGAGAAGGAGAAGCTTGCGAAAGATTTGGGCGCGCACGCCTACATCGATAGTGCCAGCGAGGATGCCCCAGCGGAGCTGCAGCGTATGGGCGGGGCCAGAGCGATTCTGGCAACAGGAACCAGTGGTGATGCCATGGGGCCACTTGTGGCCGGTCTTGCAGCACGAGGCAAGCTGATCATAGTCGGGGTCCCGAACGACGAAATTCGGCTGAATGCCTTCCCGCTTGTCTTTGGAGGCCGCTCGATTTACGGGACACTGACGGGTACGCCGATTGATAGCGAAGACACACTTGCGTTCAGCGTCTTGGAGAATATCCGACCCATGATCGAGACTTTTCCCCTCGAACAGGCTGCTGATGCGTACGCTCGCATGATGCAAGGCAAGGCGCGCTTCCGCATGGTGCTGGTCACGGGGCAATAAATAGGGACTCTCTTATAACCGGCAGCGCGGAGCGTTTCGGACACGTCGGTGGACGGCAAAGTACGCGGAGTGCCAACACTGGCCAAAGTGCGGGGCACTCTAACGATGGGCACACCAACTGCGATGGATGATGACACCGACCTTAGCCCCTCATGCCTTCGACGGCACTCGCATTGGGACAAGAAAGTTGCTGGCCAGGAGATAGGCGAATAGATGTCCGAAAGGCGGCGCGTGACGGAGCTGGCTGGCAGAAACCCATCCATTCGTCTCAGTCCACTCCCAACCGGTACTGGAAGCACTCTTCAGCCATTCCCGCAGATCCGTAGCCGTCATCGGATAAACGTAGATGCGGACATTCTGGGCGAAGAGACGCGCGAGGGCCTCCAGACGTCTGCCTTCGAGATTGCCGTAAGCGTCTTCAGACGCCCGAATCATCAGGGAAAGACCGGCGACGAAGCGCACAGGCGCCTTGGTATGCCGGTTTACGAGAGCTGTCATGTGGTAGAGCTCGACTTGACGAAAAAGCAGCACGTCGCCGCCGGCGGCGAGAAGCGCATCGATGCGACGAAGCAAGTCGGGAATTTCCGGCGCTGGTTCGTTCGGCATGAACGGAGCAACTGTCAGGCAAAAAAAACCAGCGGTCGCCGATTTCGTTTCGCCAAGTTCCTCTTGAAGCTCATGAATACCCGAAGCCAACAGCCGCGAGTGAACTTGCGAGTGAACTGCATCCGTGTGGCCAAAATATCCAGGTGCAAGCACGACGGCTTTCTTGTGGAGGACCTCGGTGGGGGGAACGGTGGAGCCCTTGGAGGAGAAAAATACAGCCTCTGCGAGTCCGGCACGCACCAAGTGGACTAGCAGGGCACGGCGATCCCAACTCTCGAATGCTGGCCCGCGAAGATCCACGTAGTCGATCTCGATTCGCTCCGCGACAACGTCTTGTGCCAAGCCTTCCAGAAATGATTCCTGGGTTTGCACTTCATAGAATGCGGCGTAGATAAGGTTGACGCCCAGAATGCCGATGGCTTGCTGCTGGAGGACATTGGAAGGATCGCGCATATTGACGTGCAGCAGGACGTCGTTGGGAGGACCGCCGGGCTGCAACTGAAACCGGAGACCGATCCAGCCATGTGCGTCGTTGGTTCCGGCGAAGTTACGGGCGGAGACGGTATCGACAAAGCAGAAGAACCGAGTTTGCTGCCCACGGGTTTTGCTTAATTGCGTGAGAAGTTGGGTCCATTCGTTGTCCAGCATCGCCTCGAGTCGTTGTTTGGATACGTAGCGCGATCCGGAACCGTAGAGATCGTCGCTGACTTCCTTGTCGTAAGCGGAAATCGTTTTGGCGACAGTACCGGATGCTCCTCCGACGAGAAGGAACCAACGCGCGACTTCCTGTCCGGCGCCGATTTCGGCGAAAGAACCGAAGGTGGATGGATCGAGATTCAGGGTGAGCGCTTTGTGGTGAGTGTCGAGTTTTTGAGCGGAAGGCATAGCTGAAGGTCCGGTTGAGCGAATGTCTGAGAAGCGTGAAGCGCCCGCGATCCGATTGAAACTGCGGAGCGAAGAAATTCTACCCGTTTGAGAGACTACCGACTCCCCGTGCTCCTGCCGCTTTTCGTCGAACGGCGCTTTGCTTCAGTTTATCCGTCAATTCGCAAAGAATTTGCTGTCACCGCGGGGACGATCCGATAGTCCGCGCGATAAACCAAATTGTGCAGATCGCTGGATGCAATGGCCCGGAGTATGGATAGCTGGGCCGCGGCATCCTCGTCGCTGAAAACGTTCAGCGGCCAGTCGCGAACTGTCGTTCCTCGAAGATGAGGGTGGTGGAAGCTGCCCCCAAAATAGGCTTGGAACGCGATCGGCTCGACCCCGGCTGCCTGCTGTTCAGGCCAGCTCAAAGCCCAGGACGCGGTCAACCCTCCATCGGTTGTTCGCCGTAACCTCGTCTCGGTGACCTGCCCGGTGCCGAGCAGCATGCTCGCGTTGATTTCGATGAGAACCTGGCGCGCGATGGGCGTGAGCAGTTGCACTGCTTTCTCGAAATGGGCTTCCTTGTCCTTGCGGCTTGCGGAGCCACCGTGCGTACCGTCGCGAAGATCCGCGAAATGGCGGATTAGGCTGGTGATATATGCGGGTACCGCGCTTTCCGGCATTGCCTGCATCCTCCTAAGAATAACAATGCTTCCGATCAGAGCCCATCGACTACTTCCACTTCGTATTAGAGAATCGCCCTCACGACACCGCCATCTACTCGCAGTGCTGCCCCGTTCGTCGCTGAAGAGACCTCGCCAGCCAGGTAGATCGCCATCGCTGCAACTTCATCCACGGTGGCAAAGCGCTTAAGCAGGGACGATGGCCGCACATGCTCAAAGAACTGCTTCTCTACCTCTGCCTTCGATTTGTTTTCCTGCTTCGCCATCGCCTCGACAAAGGCGCCCACACCTTCCGACTCCGTCGGCCCAGCAAGAATGCTGTTCACCGTCACGCCCGTTCCGGCCACCGACTCAGCGATCCCGCGCGCAACGGCAATCTGCGCAGTCTTGGTCATTCCGTAGTGCACCATTTCCGCCGGAATCTGAACCCCCGATTCGCTCGACATGAAAAGGATACGGCCCCAGTTCCGTTCCAGCATCCCTGCGAGATAGTGTCGCGAGAGCCGCACTCCGCTCATCACGTTTATCTCGAAGAGGCGGTACCAGTCCGCATCGGGAGTCTCCGCAAACGGCTTGGGCTCGAAGATGCCCACGTTGTTCACCAGTACGTCCACCGCAGGAAGTTTTGCAATCACGGCCTGTGCACCGGCTGAACCAGAAAAGTCCGCCGCAATGCCATCAACCTTGGCCGCTGCAGCATGCGATCGGATTGCGGCCGTCGCCGCAGTCTACGCGCTCTTGTGTACGACCGTTCACGTAGACATGCGCACCTTCGCTCGCAAGCGACTTGGCGATCGCTAACCCGATCCCTGCGGTCGATCCCGTCACCAGCGCGATCTTGCCGGTAAGTCTTAAGTCCACGTCACTCTCCTCTAGAAAACGCGTGCACGCTTGGCGTCACGTTGTTGGCTCTGCCTCAGCCGCCTGCTCTCGGTCTCCTGTCGTTTCCCATTTGATCCACTTCAGATCGAGTACAAAAATCGAGTAGAAGACCGGGACCAAGAGCAAGGTGATGAAAGTAGCGACGGCGAGTCCGCCGATCTGCGCATAGCACAGGGGCTTCCAGAGCGGGCCACCTTCGAGGGCGAGAGGAAACAGAGCCAGGATTGTTGCGGCCACGGTGATCATCACGGGTCGAATACGCTCAATCCCGGCATCCGGAAGAGCGCGTTCCAGCGGCTCGCCCTTTTCGTGCATCTCCTCAATGAAGTCGAACAGCACGATGACATGGCTTACGATGACTCCGATGAGGCTGGCCACTCCAAGAAATGCCATGAAGCCAAAGGGCGTACCCATGATTGCCAAAGCGATTAGTGCACCGATCGCTCCATAGGGAGCGGCTGCGAAGACCAGCAAAGGCTTGACGGCATTATTGAACTGAATAAGCAACGCCAAGTAGATGCCGACCAGAGAAATCAGAAGAACGACGGCGAGATTCGTGAATCCGTCAACTTGCTTTGCCTTTTCCCCGCCGATCTGTAATTGATAGCCCGGTGGAAGACTTTTCTTGAGAGCAATCAGTTTCGGTTCGATCGGTGCGAGTACCTCCGATGCGAGGACGCCGGGCGCCGGAAAGCACAGGATTGATAGGGTGCGAAAGTGTTCGCGACGCCGAATTCTTGCCGTCTCAAGGATGTTTTTCAAAGTCGCAACTGAAAGCAAAGGAACTTTGACGTTCTCTTGCGATGAGTTGACGTAGAGATTTTCGATCTGCGAGAGCCGTGCGCGATCCTGCGGCCGGAGGCGGACAACAATCGGGATGTTCTTGTTTCCCTCCTTGTATATACCCACCGGGTTTCCGCTGATTGCGGCAGCGGTGGACGTTGCAACATCGGCGTTCGTAATACCGACCAGGTTGGCGCGATCTGGATCAATCTCGATCTTCATCTGCGGGCTGTCGGGGCTCCAGTCGTCCCTCAACACGGAGATTCCAGGCGATTGGCGAACGATATCCATGGCTTGGGACGCGATCGCCCGAAGGGATCGGATATCCTCGTTCTCGGTTCGCGGGTCGGTATCTGCCTGGCCTGTAATAAGGACCTCAACCGGAGTCTCGACTGGGTTCGTTTGCAACTGTCGCACCGTGATCCATGCTCCCGGGACCTGCTTATTGAGTTCATCCTGAAGAGGTCCAATCAGCTTTGGAGTGGCTTCCTTGTCGCGCACCTGCACAATGACCTGCGCATAGTTCGTCTGAGTCGCTTCGGGAGCGATGGAAAACCAGAAACGTGGTCCGCCACCGCCAATGAAACTCGTCACGGAAGTGAGCAGGTGCTCAGCTCCCTTCTCTTTTGTTCCCCCTTCAGGAGCACCTTCAATAACCTTGCGTACAACCTGCTCCGCCCTCATTGCGGTATCGTTGGTCGCGCTCAAGGGAACATCGTTGGGCAGCCAGATGTCGAGGTAAAACCAATATTGGACATCTTCAGGAAAGAATTGTGACTTGAGGTGTGAAGCTGCGAAGCCGCCGATCAGCAAGAACACGAAAGAACCGGCCAGAACGGACCAGCGATGTTGAATTGCCCGGCCCACCAGCCGGTTATAGAAACCATAAAAGCCTCGCTCGCGCTTCTCTTCTATCGTGGACTCTTTCCTGGCTGGCGGGCGCTGAATGTAGTAACCGAGCAGTGGAACAAACGTCATGGCAACCACCAAAGCACAGAGCAGCGCCGTGGTCATGACGATGGGGAGGCTTTTGAGAAACTCTCCGGTGTTGCCGCTGAGCATGAGGAAAGGAAGATAGGCAATGATGTTCGTCAGGGTTGCGTAAAAGATGGCCGTGGCCAGCTTGGTCGGTCCCAGCCACGCTGCTACGCGACGCGGCAATCCTTCCGCAAGACCGCGCTTGATACCGTCGCCAGCTACTACAGGAACATCGACCAGCAGACCTAAAGCGATGATGAGCGTCGCCACCGACACTTGCTGCAGGTCGATGCCTAACATGTACGTAACGCCAAAGGTCATGGCGAGGGTGATAGGAATCGCCAAGGCCATGATGAGCGCGAGACGCCATTCCCAAAATCCAATCAGCGACACTCCGACTACCAGGATGATCGCTTCCATCAAGAGCACGCAGGAATAGATGAATGTTCTCCTTAACCTGCAATGGCTGATCGGAGGTGTGCGCGATGATGAGATCCGTCGGAAGAATCTGTTTAAGCTGTGCAAGTTTCTCATCGACCGACTGACCGAAGTTTGCGATCTGTTGCTGATCGCGCATGTAGATCGCCAAGGTGACTGCACGGCTGCGCTGCCATTGTCCAGTGGAGTCCTGCCACGTGTAATAGTTCAGATAGGTGGCGGGAGCTTGATAGCCGGGAAAAATCTTGACCAGATCCCGCAGATAAACGGGAGCTCCAGTCGAGGTCTTAGCGACAGCAACTTCCCCAATTGCGTCTCTGCTTTCGAACTGGCCGGAGGGATTGATAATGATCTGTCGCTGGCCCGTCTCGAATGCGCCTCCCGGCGCAATAATGTTGCGCGCGCGCAGGACTTGTCCGAGAGCTGCCGGCTGAAGTCCGTACTCGGCTAGTCGGTCTTGCGAATATTCCAGGTAGACCACTTGAGGCAACAGGCCTCGCCTCTCCACTTTTGAGGTCTCTGGCGCCCCTTGCACGGTTCTCCCAATCAGGTCAGAAAAGTTGTCGAGATCGGCGTAGCTATACTTGTCTCCCGCAACTTCAGTCAGCTTGGCGCCGAACATCATGAGGATCGCGGATGATGATTGGCGTCCAACCGTCCGGATGCAAATCGGACCGCTGCAATTGTTTCTGAAAGAATGCTTCCACGAAGCGATGGATGCTCGCATCATCTTTGTCCGAAACACCATCCACAGCAATAAAACCACTTCCCGAAATTATCTGCGGCGCGCGCAGAATACTCTGTTCATCTGCTTGTTGCTCGAAGAGCTGTACCGCGTCGAGCATCGTCGCCGGGGAAATGGACCGAGGGAAAGAGTAGACGATCGCGACTGGCACATCGTGTTCTGTGTGTTTCCTTTTTGCCCGGACCGATTCGATTGCGGATTGGATCGCGTGCGCTCGAATGTTGATTTCTGTCTGGTCTGCCTTCGGACTGGCGATGGTCAGCATGAGTGCAGCAGTGTCCCCAAAGTCGCTCTGGAACGAGATCGGACCTGCACCTTGCGGCAGTTGGGTGTTTAGCGCGTTCAGCTTGAGATTGATGTCGCTGAATTGTCTCTTGACGTCTGAGACATTCTCGGCGAGCTGCACGTAGACGTAAGCGGCGCCGGGGAGAGAGACGGAGCGAACTCCATAGTCTGAAGCTGTGCCGGGATGAATCGTCTTGTTCTCGGCAACGGCATCCTCGATTGGACGAGTGACAAACTGCTCGACTTGCTGCGCCGTAGCGCCCGGCCACGAACAGAAGGCCACTGCGACCCGGACCGGAATGTCAGGGTCCTTCCGCTGGGGCATGCTGTGGTAGCCAAACCAACCCCATACGAGGACACCCATGAGCAGCACCCACGAGACCTGCGGGTGCTCCACAAAGAACCTGGGGGCATTGTGGGTTTTCTCGATTCGATCCTGGTCGTTTTTGTATGCCATGGAGTCGTCTGCTTAAGGAATCACTTGGATGGGGTCGCCATCCTTCAAAAGTTGAGCACCTACGGAGACCACTCGCTCGCCGGGTTGGACTCCTTCAACCGCAACTGAATTGTCATGGGTCGTCCCCAACTGAACCTTGCGCAAGTTGGCAACGAGCCTGCCGGCGCGATCCTGCGCGACCATCACCGCAAAGTGATCGGGTTCCGAAGGGAGCGGCACGATGGCGCTGAGTGGGATCGAGATGGACGAGTGAGGAACTTCACCCAGACCGATCGAAGCGATCATGCCCGGCTTCAAATGACGGTCGCGATTGCTGACGGTCACTTCAATGGCAAAGATTCGATTTCGCGTGTCAGCAGCTGGGGAGATGCTAGTGACCCGCCCCTTCACAGGAGCGGCATCATTCTCTGTCTGGATCGTCAGTTCCTGCCCTAAACGTACTCGACTGAGAACGTAGTCCGGGGCGCCAAAGGCGACCTTTACGCGACCGATATCGGCGATCGTGAAAGCATTCGTGGCCGGAGACACCAAGCTTCCTAAATCTATATTCCGGCTCAGGATGTACCCGGAGAAAGGAGCCTTCAGGTCGGCGTCTCCAAGCGTCAATTGGGATTGAAGGAGCGCGGCCTTTGCATTGTCCATCGCAGCGCGCGTTGCATTGAAGGCTGCCTGCGACTGGTCGTAGTCTGGCTTGGTGAGGCTTTGCGTCGAATAGAGCGCTTTCGCGCGCTGGAAGTCCTGATCGGCCTTGGTGTGTTGCGCGGTAGTTTGATCGAGTTGGGCTTGCGCCTGTGCCATTTGATTCTGCAGGTCTTCCCGGCGAATGTGCGCAAGGGTGAGGCCCTGTTCCACGTAATCTCCGGTTCCGATGTTGCGAGTTCGCCCATCCGCTCCTCGCACCTGCCTTACATTCGTTACGTAGCCGGAGGAGCGAAACATGAGGTCTACCTGCGCGTAAGGAAGAATGGACGCTGAATAGCGCAGTGTCTCTGCCAGCTCATCTGGGGCGCCGCTACGGTCGCGAGCCGGACGGCCCTCGGCGGCTGCGAGGGTATCTGCGACTCGTGACTACATCCGCCCAATACTCCCGTCACCGATAGGACAGATGAGGACTAGTGGCGTGTTCAGTCTGTGCCGCGGTATCGTGAAAGGCTTCACGGCTCTACTCCTCACCCAGCGTTTTCTGAAAATCAGCGCGCGCACTCCAATAGGCAAGGACCGCCTGATGGTATTGGCTCTCCGCATCTGCCAGGGAAGACTGCTGCTTTAGCAAGTCGCTGAGCAGGATCGATTGCTGGGAATATGCTTCCTTTTGGTTCCGCATCTTCTCGGTCTCGGCATCACGCATCGCCTCTGTGACCGCAAGGTGCGCACGCGCTTCTCGCAGATGTCTGAAAGTTCGAATTCACATCAAGAAGAATCTGTTCGCGTGTGTCCTCGACGGAGAGTTCCGCCTGCTGCTCTGCAAGGGCGGCTTGTCGAACCTTGTGGCGCTTCTCTCCCCAATCCCACGGCTGCCAGGTAAGCAAGGCGCCAACGGAACCTATGTTTTGCGGCAGAAAATTGATATTTGCCGGACTGAAGTAGCTCGCCTGAATAGCGATATCCGGGATGTAGTGTGTCTTCTCGCTCTTGGTCGAAAGCTCAGCCTGACGGACACGATTTGCCGCCAGTTTCACTTCTGGACGATGTTCGAGCGCAGTCGCTCGGGCCGCAGAGAGATCCTCTTGCTCGGGGAACGTCGCCGGAACGGGTTCGACCGAAAACTCCGTCTGCACGCTGCGACCCAAGAGGTGATTAAGGGCCTCTTTGCTGTCTGCAAGCGTGTCTTCAATCGTGGTCAGCTGATAGGTCGCCTTGGCTAGTTCTGCCTTGACACTCAATCTGTCAGCTTTGAGAGCAGCTTGTTGGTTAAAGCGACGGTCCGTGAGTTGCAGCAACTCCTCCAGATACTTCACCATCGATTGTTGGGATTCATACTGGATCTGCGACTGGAGAACTTGATAGTACGATTGGCGAACATCGTCGGCTAGCTTCTGTTCACGTTGGTCGAAGGACAACTGCGCCGCGTCGACCTTGAGCCGTTGGTCCGCGATGGATAGATGGATGCGAATCAGTTGTGTGAGCGGCTGGGTCGCAGTGACCGAGGCAATCGCGATGGGACGGGCAGGCGTGTGAAGATCGGTGTTAGACCCCGGGATCGGCCCTGTTCCCGGGAAAGTACCGAACTGCCCTTTGTTGATTGTGAAATCGAGCGGCGCAAGCAACTGGGCCGCAAGCACGGAGGTGTCGAACCGAGGATACAAATGCGTCTTGGCCTCGCCCAATGCTTCGCGTTGCTTGCTTACGTCAAGTCCGAACTGCTTGAGGTCTCGATTGTTTGAACGCGCCAGCAGGAGCGCTTCGTCGAGCGTGAGTACCGTTGCACCGTTCGTTTGCGCCATCGCAAACTGGAATTGGCAGAGTGCTGCAACCAATACGCAGGTCATCGTTGATAGGCGCACATGCATCACCGCTGTGTTCCTTTCCGTTGCTTCACGACTGCCCTACATTGGACCTCTATTGGAATGCGGCAGCGTTTTCATCTTGATTTAGCCAGATGATCTGCTAACTCCCGCCTCGTCCTCTCGTGATCCACTCCCGGATGTAGGCTGGGCAATTCTTTAGCTGGATGTTGCCGGCTTCGCAGCGCTCTAGAAAACTGATAGCGTCTTGATCCACCAGGGTCAGATCTTTTAGGTCCAAGATTATGCGGCAGCCCGTTCGCTTCTGAGCCGAACAGCATCTCCAACTCGGCCAGATTTTCTGCGTCCATTCGACCGCTCACCGTAAAGATCACCTCTCCGTTCGCCGACCTTGTGATCTTCAGCATCTTCCGCCTCTACTCGATGTTTCGTTCTTCGGGGTGGGCGGGTCGCACTACTCTGTTTATGGCAATCACAGTTCCAACTGCAAACTGATCAAGCTAGAGGCTTTAGCTGCTGGTCAAATGTCGGAATCTTCGTCAATTGCTGAAATTCCCTACAGCAGGTTCAGGAGCGATTGTTTTCTGCGGATGGGCAGAGATGCGGCTAGCTGACTTTCGAGGAGTTGGCAGTTTTGAAGCGATACTTGTTGATCTTCAGTGATGCGATCTTCGATTCTAACGTTGATCGATGAAGCCCCAGCTTTGCAGCCGCCCCAGACGGTCCGGACACTCGCCCTCCGCTTTCGCGCAGGGCAGCCTCAATCATCTTTTTCTCCTGGGCAGCAAGCTTTTGAGATAGTTCCAACTGGCTTTTCGGATCGTCTGCAAGAGGCTTCCGCGACAGCCAACTCTCATCCACGGAGAAATTCTCGGTTTCGCAGCACAATTACGGAACGCTCGACGACGTTCTGCAACTCGCGAATATTACCGGGCCAGGGATACGATACAAGAAGGTCCAGAGTCTTCTTGTTAATCCCGCGGATGCTCTTTCCTGCTTTTCTTGCGAAACGATCGATGAAGTACTCGACCAGCAGGGGAATGTCTTCTTTTCTTTCTCGCAGAGGAGGAATCTCAATCGGAAAAACGTTGAGACGGTAAAACAGATCGCTGCGAAATGTACCGTCGGCGATGGCAGCCTCCAAGTCGCGATTGGTGGCGGCGATGACCCGCGCGTTCGCTCGGATAGACTGATTGCCACCCACACGCTGAAACTCCCGCTCCTGCAGAACATGCAACAGCGTAATTTGAGTTTCCGCGGGTAGCTCACCGACCTCGTCGAGGAAAATGGTGCCTTCTTCCGCAAGCTCGAACCGACCCAGCCGCCGTTGCGTTGCCCCCGTAAAAGCCCCCTTCTCATGACCGAATAACTCCGATGCAATCAAGGAAGCAGGAATTGCAGCACAATTCACACTGACGAAAGCACGGGACGACCGCCGAGATCTCTTGTGAATTGCGCGCGCGATCAACTCTTTGCCTGTGCCCGTTTCACCCGTGAGCAGAACGGTGGAATCCGTCGGAGCGACCTTGGATACGAGAGAAAGCACTGCTCGCAGGGCGGGAGAGACCCCTACAATCTCCTCAAACATGAGGGCCTGATCGATTTGCTCCCGGAGCGCCACGTTCTCGTCTTGAAGACGGTCTTTCAGGTCCTTAATTTCTTCGAAAGCTTTCTCCAGTTCGGCCCTAGCTTCTTCGATTTGGCCATAGGCAGTGGCGTTCTCTACCGCGATGGCCACCTGGTTCGCCACCTGCGTAAGAAACCCAATATCGACTGGACTGAACGGATCGTCCTCGCGGCGGCCAAGCGCCAATACACCGAGAACGCCATTTCGGCTAATAAGTGGCAGGACACAGCCGGTTTTGAGACCCTCGGCAATGGCCGGCTCATTCTTTAGTCCTGACTGAAGCAGGTCTGAAGCATTGCCCGCCCATGGTTTGCCAGTGCGGAAAACAAAACCACCAAGCGACCCCTCTATCGAAATAAGCTCCTCTCGAATGAATCCTTTGCTGTCTGGAAAATCGATCACGAACGTTTGCAATCTTTTCATCTCCGAGTCGGGGAAGCAGACACTCACCAGATCGCATTGCATGACGCGCCGGACGCTAGACGAGATTGCACCCAGGAGGTCGCTGAGCTGCAAATTTGAGACAACCTGATTGGTGACGTCGAGGAGCAACTGCAACCGGTCTTCCGCTCGTTTGCGGTCGTCAATATCCGTCCGCAGCGTATACCAGCGGATGATACGTCCCTCCGTGTCCCGCCAAGGGAGAGAGCGTACATGGAACCAGCGGTATACGCCATCGGCACGTCGGATACGGTACTCAGACTGGTATGGATGCCCAGTTTCGACCGAGCGCCTCCACGTGGCCAGCATGCGAGGAAAGTCATCGGGATGAACAATGTTTGAGGTGGTCCAACCTTTCGATTCCTGAGCCTTCAATTCTTCAAGAGTGGTGCCAAAATAATCCAGGCATTGCTGACTGACAAATTCGAATTCGCCTTCCGCCGTCGTGGTATTGACGAGCCCGGGAATGCTGTCGACGATCCGGCGAAGACTCTGTTCGCTCGCGCGCAGCGCCTGCTCGGCATGTTGTAAGGCGTCGAAGTTCAGCGCGTCATCCACCGCCAGCGCCACTTGGTTGGCGACGAACGAGAGAAAGCTGACTTCCTCCTCGCTATAGGCATCAGCTTCTGTGCTGCCAAAAGCGAGGCCCCCGAGGCGCCGATGTACCGTCGTCAATGGAAGCACGCATACCGACCGAACCCCGCGGTTCTTGAGCATCTCGGCTACCGCTGGGAATCGAGTCTCCGAGTCCAACGAAGGGAATTATCAATGGCTGTTGATGCTGGTACACCCACCAGCTGAAGGTTTCTTCCGGCGCGAATTGTGGAACCTGCAGGGGAACACCGGGCTCGCCGTACGACGTGAGGTGTATTTCGTGCGCACTTCTCGTCATAGATGCCAACGCCCATCACATAGAAGTTCACCACCACGCGCAACTCGCGTGCGAGAAGCCTGAAGAGTTCCTCCGAAGATCGGATTGAGATGAGGGTTTGCGAAACGCGGAAGAGGGCTTCGTATCGCTCGGTTGCCGCCGTACCCGGCCGCGCTTTGGTGTGTGTCGCTCATCAGTATCGGCGGCTCCGATTTGACAACATTTCACACCTGTTTCAGCGCCTGGAAGCGCAAGACAACGCTTCGTCAGAATTCGGGCTGTCAACAAAATACACCCGGGCGGGCGCCGACGTCACTCAGCAGCAAGAAGCAGTCTACCCCGAACCGCTTTACTTCCGGGTCGAGAGCAACTCTCCCTAATCGGATTACGGAACGGTAGCTCGGCAAGACCGCGCCCGTCGCCGCCCGCGGAAATGCACCCACCAGATCAGCCAGATCATCACGCTTGAGACGCTCCCCAAGATGAGGTGCATCAGAAGAATCCCCTTTAGCTTTTGGCCCTCCAGCGCCCATTGCCACGCCGCAAGCCCAGACGCCACCACCGGCACGGTCGAAATCGCGGCTAACAGTAAGTTGAGATAAGCGGCTGCGGCCAGCGTCTGGCTATTCCTCCAATGAGCCAGACAATCGAATGCCACCGCCGTGATGAACTGCGCGATTGGAAAATGGATTAGCACGACGTGTTGGGCATGCTTTGCCAAAAATGCGGTCTTTGGATCAAACGGACTTACCATTGCCCTGCTCCTTCTTGCTCTCACTCTCTAGAATCCTGCACGGTGGCCGTTTTCCCAGGAAAACATAGTTGTGCGACGGGACGGTCCTGTTTCCGGCTGGTTATCGACTGTGCCCGAGTTCATAGCGAATAACCGATCGGACAGGGTTTTATTCCCACCGCAGGAGTCGTTGCGGAGCTGATGGAATAAAAAGTCAGGTGGCCAGGTTTTGAACTGTGAATGCCAGAACTCGTCTGCAATAGTGCCTCGTTTACGCTGGCCGAGGCCCGTTCCGCTACCATCAAGTGGGCAAGTCGGTGAAAAGGCGCAGAGGAAGACGCTATGGTGTGTGAGTCTTGGAAGGCGAAAATCGACACGTATCTGGACGGTGAGCTTCCCGACGAGGAGATGCGCACCTTCGATGCTCATGTGCGAAGCTGCCCGTCTTGCGCGGCGGATGTGCTGACGCGTGTTCAAATGACGCGCGCGGTTCAGTTCGCTGGAAAACGCTTTACTCCCAGTGCTGAGTTCCGAAAACAGGCGCAACAGAGCGTTGCGCGCAAGCCGCAGCGCAGTCTCTGGCTAGGATGGGCGCTTGCGTCGACAGCGGCCGTCGTTCTAACTTCGCCATCGCCCACTACGAACTAGGCCAGTCTTTGGTGCAAAAACACAGCTACAACGAAGCGGTCGCAGAATTCAAAAAGGCCAGTGAGTTATCCGAAGGCTGCATTCCCTGCATATCAAATCTGGCTTACGCCTACGCCCTATCGAACAAAAGAACGGAAGCCGTAACGATACTGAATGTTCTGAGGGCTCGACCTGCGCGCAATGCGTCCGAGATTGCCTTGATATATGTCGGTTTGCGCGAGAAGGACCAGGCAATGAAGTGGCTGGAAAAGGCTTATGAGGGTCACTTTAACCCCTCGATCCTCTTGCGGCCTGCCTTCGACCCTTTGCGCCCCGATCCGCGCTTTCAAAACCTTGTGCACCGCATTGGCTTACCCGGGTGAAATCTGCGTTTCTCATGCCGTTACGAACACTTTCTCATTCGAAAGATTCGACATAAACCTAACGGTAACTGGAGTCTGATCGTTGACGTTGGGATGGTCACAGCTTTTTCAGCTTTCCAGAGTATGGGGCGACTTAACGACGTGCATCTTTTCTTTCTGTCCGGAATCAAAAAGTCGACGGGAAATGGATCCAGGGGTGCGTTCTGATCGATCGGGATCAGGATCCAGCAAATTGCCAGGAATCAGCTGAAACCAGGAAGACAGCGGGTGTAGCCACATATGACGTTGAAGCCTTTAAATACAACAATCCGCGCGCTCTTCGTTGTTCTGTCTCTTTTCAATATCCAATCCCACTCGGCAACTCCACCGAATCCTCACTTTAAGGCGGTCGCGTTCGATTATTTTGTCATTTTTGATCCAAACTCTGTGGTGCCGGAGGTAGAGAGCGCATTTCCTGGGAAGGGAGTTGAGTTTGCCAAAGTCTGGCGCAGTAAACAGTTTGAATACAGTTTTCTGCGTTCGATTACGAACGATCATCAGGATTTCTTCAAGGTAACGGCAGACGCTCTGGACTACACGGCTGAACAGATGCATCTCGAGTTAACTTCTGAGACCCGCGCGCGACTGCTCAACGCCTATTTGAACCTAAAGCCCTGGCCGGATGCTGTGCCCGCCCTGAAGAAATTAAGAGCCGCTGGCGTACGTATCGTCACGATTGCAAATTTTAGCCCGACAATGCTGCGCGCGAATGCTGACAATGCTGGGGTAACGAATCTGTTTGACGAACTCTTGAGCACGGAAGTGAACGGCACCTTTAAGCCCGACCCTCGCGCTTACGAACTTGGCATGAAGACACTTCATCTCCGCAAGGACGAGATTGTCTTTGCCGCCTTTGGTGGCTGGGACGCCTATGGCGCCAAAAGGTTCGGTTATGCGACGGTTTGGGTTAACCGTTTCAATCTCCCGATCGAAAAGCTTGGCACCGTGCCCGATCGGGCATCGACGAATATGGACGGGGTGCTTGAGTTTGTATTAGGCGCATCCCATAACTAACACGCTTGAAAGTGCAGCCCAACTCGCCGCAGACAGCGGGAGGTTTCAGCTCGGCGAACATTGTGAGCGTGTTGGTGTGATTGGCCGTACAGCAAAGTCGCAGTTGGAGTGGTAAAGACAAAGGCCGACATGATTCCTGTTCGCGATCTTTTTGAGAGCCATCTAACGGTTACTGAGCTGGAACGTTCGATGCGTTTCTACGGGGAAACTCTGGGGCTAGAACTCGCGGAGGTGTTTTGGGAGCGGCGGGTTGCTTTCTACTGGATTGGTGGTCGAGGCAACTCGATGCTCGGTTTGTGGGAAGTTGGGACAGGCCCCCAAAGGCTGAGCCTCCACGTTGCCTTTCGGGCGGAGCTCCCGGACCTGCTGGATGCTCCTGCGCGACTTCGCTCAGCTAATGTTGTTCCACTCGACTTTTCGGGACAGCCGACCGACGAACCCGTGGTGCTTGCATGGATGCCCGCTGCATCTCTCTATTTCCGTGATCCAGACGGAAATCTGCTCGAGTTGCTTTCAATGCTGCCTGATTCCCCGCAGGCAGAATTGGGAATTATCGGTTGGAGTCGCTGGAACCAACTTCACGAACCCGTTCGGGGGCAGAAGGCGTGATCGCCAACCTGACTCTGCCCGCCAAGAACGCCGCAGTGTAGGCCGGAACACTTGAACTCCATGATCGTCGGCAAGCAATTGAGGGCGCAACATCGCTATTCGGTTTGAAACGCCGGAATTACTTTCTCAAAGATACGTTCAGCAAAGCCCTCATCTAACGGAGCGTGTCCCTGCAACCATCGAAAGAACAGAGGACCATTGAGTACATCAATAAGCAGTTCCACGTCTGTTCCGCGCTTCAATTCGCCCGACGCGATAGCCTCTCCGACAAAGCGGCGCTGCATCTGACGCCTTGGCATCACATACCTCTCCAAAAACACTCCTTGGAGTTTCTTGTCATCGTGGATGCCGGTGACGAGACGCGCCATGGCGACACCGTCGTCGGAAGCAAGGAATTTCGCCACATACACCACATAGCGCCGCAGGCGCGCTAAGGGGGAGCCAGTGCCGGAAACGGCGAGCACTGGTTTCATGTGTTCAAAGCACGCATCCAACAAGATCTCTTCCTTCGAGTCCCACCACCTGTATAACGTGGCGCTACTAACGCCGGCAGTCTTTGCAATCTCGTGCGAACCGACTGTCTGAAATCCTTTCGTCCGCAGCAAGTTATAAGCCGCCGCCAAAATGTCGCACCGCGCCTGTTCGCTTCTCGGCCGCCCGGCACGGCGTGACCGGGCTTTTCTCTTGGGGGTTCTCATAGTTAGCTGTCCGAATTACGAAAATAAGTGTTTCGTTGTAGTTTGACAAGCATTAACTGCAAGTGTACAAACGAAACCAGTAGTTTCGTATTAACAAAGCGGAATGCTCGCAGACGTACGCAGTTCATGGGCGGCGGGCTTGGAGGAGATAATGAGAGGCGTCATAGTCGGCACAGGCAAACGCCTCACGGAAGTGGTTCGCCGGATAGCGACGCTGCTCACCAGCGGATCGCGCAAGTCACGCGAGTTGCAAGAAAGTAAAGCCAGGCTTGAAGAAGCCCAGCGCGTCGCCCATGTCGGCTACTGGGTATGGGACCTCGATTCCGATCGCGTGACCTGGTCCGACGAAACTTACCGCATCTATGGGCTCATACCGCAGAAGGGTCCGATAGACTTGGCGACAATACGCGAAATGGTCCACCGTGAAGATCGAGAGTCCGTCTTCCGGATAGCAGAAGAGGCCATCCTTGGTCGGAGCGCGTCCCGACTCTGAACACCGGATCGTTCGTCCCAACGGGGAAGTGCGCATCGTGCACAGCTAGGGCGATCTGAAGAGAGACGCATCGGGCAGGCCCTATCAAATGTTCGGCACGGTGCAGGACATTACTGACCGGAAGCGCACCGAGGATGCCCTGCAGCGAACCCAGTTTTATCTCAGCGAAGGACAGCGTCTCGCTCATATGGGGAGCTGGGCATTCAACGATTCAGGTCACTATTGGTCTGACGAGCTGTACAAAATCTACGGCCTGGATCCCGCAGAACGGAGCACCCACGGCTGAACAGTATCTGGCTCTCGTACATCCACAAGACCGCGCCTCCATGGCTGAAACCATTAAACTCATGCAAGAGGAACACTGTGGTTTCGATCAAATAGAGCGCATTGTTCGACCCGACGGGCAGTTGCGCTACGTTCGCGCCGTAGCTGTTCCTGTCCTTGAACAAGGAGTTTTCAAAGGATTCGTCGGTACTACGATGGACGTCACCGAGCAGGAGTTGCTAACTCAGGAGTTGCGACGGGAACAAGCATACCTCGCGGAAGCTCAGAGCCTGACCCACGCCGGCAGTTTTGCGTGCAATTTCGTTACAGGGAACATATTTCACTTATCGGATGAAGCCTTTCGTATCTATGGCCTCGATCCCAGCTCACGCGACATTCCATTCGAACGCTTTTACAAAGCGACTCACCCGGAAGACGAGCCTGCTCTGAGGGAAAAATTCTATGGTGCAATCCAGGCAAGAATGGATTACGACCTCGAATACAGGATTTATCGCCCAGATGGCACCATCAGATTCCTGCGTTCCTTAGGACATCACAATCCCGCTGGAGATATCGGTGAATACGTCGGCATCACGATGGATATAACGGAACGAAAACAGGCCGAGAAAGAGCGCGAAAGGCTGCGCCAGTTAGAGGCTGATCTCGCGCATATCAACCGCGTGAACATGTTGGGAGAACTGGCCACTGCCCTGGCGCATGAAATCAAGCAGCCCATTGCCGCCTCGATCACAAGCGCGAACGCGTGTTTGCGATGGCTTGCACGTGATCCCCCCGACTTGGAGAGGGCCCGCGCAGCAGCAACTAGAATTGAGCAGGGACGGAAACCGTGCGGCCGATGTTATCAACCGGTTGCGGTCCTTCTACAAGAAAGAAACGCCCCCAGAACGCGAGACGGTGGACATCAAAGACGTCATTCGAGAAATGACCGTTCTGCTCAGGAGCGAAGCGATTCGGTACTCCATAACGATCCATGCCGAACTCGACACAGATGTACCTAATATCCTAGCTGACCGAGTGCAACTTCAACAGGTGTTCATGAACCTGATGCTGAATGCGATCGAGGCGATGAAAGACACCGGAGGCGAACTGAGGATTAGGTCGCAACTGAATCCGGAAAGTCAGTTAATGATTTCGATCAGCGATACTGGCGTAGGATTGCCGGCGGACAATACCGAACGGATTTTTGATGCGTTCCATACGACAAAACCACAGGGGACGGGTATGGGTTTGGCCATTACCCGTTCGATCGTGGAGTCCCACGGAGGACGAGTGTGGGCCACTGCCAATCAGGGGTCGGGCGCAACCTTCCATTTCACTCTTCCCGTCGAAGCCGAGGCGCATGCATGAAATCAGCGGCCGGTCGCACCGTATTCATCATCGATGATGACCGCGGCATGCGTCAGGCAATCCAGGATCTCGTCGAGTCAGTTGGCCTGCGCGCCGAATCCTTTGCAAGTGGCGAGGAGTTTCTGAGCAGGAAACGGGCCGGTGACGCGAGTTGTTTAGTTCTGGATGTAAGACTGCCTCAAATGAGCGGTCTCGATTTCCAGCGCCGGTTGGCCGAGACCGGCGTGCAAATTCCTATTATTTTCATTACGGCGCATGGAGACATTCCCATGTCTGTCAAGGCATTGAAGTCGGGTGCCGTGGAATTCTTGACGAAACCCTTCAGGGACCAGGATCTGCTGGATGCAATTCAGCAGGCCCTCCAACGTGACGTTGCCACACGAGAACAGCAGGCCGAGATCCGCGAACTGCAAGAGCGCTATCAGGCATTGACCGCGCGGGAGCGAGAGGTGATGACTCTCGTGGTCTCCGGAATGCTGAATAAGCAGATCGCCTATGAAATCGGAGCTAGCGAGGCCACAGTAAAGATCCACCGAGGCCACGTCATGCAAAAGATGCAGGCCGGATCAATAGTTGAATTGGTCCGTATGGCCGACAAGCTCAAACACTCCCCTCCTCAATAGCTTGATCCGACTCTCCGGCTATTCCGCCCCTTTCCAGTTCTAATTCGACTACCACCTAAGTAGTAGTTCGCGCGACCAAGGCCTGATTGTGCCCGCTTTGTGATGGCGCTACGCTTCGCCCAATGAGTATCCGGCAAAACTCAAGACTCATAGCAATCGTCGACGACGACGAGTCGCTTAGGAGCGCACTGCAAGACCTGATCGAATCGGATGGGCTGTCCGCGCTCTGCTTTGGCTCCGCGGAACAATTCCTGAATTCCGAAGCCCGACACAAGGCCGCCTGTCTGATCGCCGACATTCGCATGCCGGGCATGTCCGGTCTTGAATTGCAAGCGAAACTTAAGGCCGAAGGATACCGAATACTCATCATTTTCATCACTGCGCATGGCGACGCAGAGATGCGAACTCTTGCCATGCGCGATGGCGCAGTGGAGTTCTTGACCAAACCTTTCGACGACGCAGTCTTACTGGAGATTGTTCATGCCGCTCTCGCGAGGTGAGGAAATGACTGGGCAGACCCACAGGCAAATATGTGGAAACGGTGAAGATCGGTACGCGACTCGCGAGGATTTTCTCAAGATTTTTGACCAGGACCTGATTGGCCTCTATCAGCTTTCGTTTCTCCTCACGGGAGATCACCAGAAGGGAGAAAGGTGCTTTGTATCCGGCATTGAGGATTGCGCTAAAGAGAACCGTGTGTTCAGGGAATGGGCACGTGCCTGGGCGAAGCGCGTCATTGCGGAGAACGCAATTCGTGAACTGAACCCGCGGCGGAAAGATTCCAGCTCTCTCCATCCCAACAGTTTTCTCTCGCAATCGGCAGTCGAGCAGTCCAAGCGGACATTTCGACGTGGACTCTGTCTTAGGGCTTGCAGACTTCGAGCGGTTTGTTTTCGTGCTGTGCGTTCTGGAGCACTATCGGGAACACGAGTGCGCTCTGCTTCTTGGCTGCTCGGCTTCCGAAGTTCGCGACGCGCGCACTCGGGCTATGGCGGAGTTAGCCAGTATCTGCCAAGTGGTTCCTGTCCGTGCGACGTCCGTAAGCGCGGTCGGTTGGCAGAAGCGCCCAAGGCATGAAAGGGGGCACGAACGAAGGCACTTGTACTCAATGCACTCGTACTCAATGCACTCGGTCGAGGGTTCGATTTCGAGGATGTGGACATCGTCGCGTCCATAGGACGCGAGGTTCTCGTCAACGTGCAAGCGTCTGTGCTGTGTCACACCGACCTGCTATTCGCCACTCGCGATATCGCTCCAACGCCGGCGGTGCTTGGTCACGAGGTTGCGGGGATCGTGGCTGCAGTGGGTCCGGACGTCGCGCAACTTCGTGTCGGAGATCACGTCGTAGGATCTCTAGCGCAGTCGTGCGGAGCTTGGGGCCGGTGCCTATCTGGGCCGCTCCGTCCAGGTTACGCAGCGTTAAAGGATGGCTCGCTCACACGGGTCGTCGTTACCTCGTTCTGAACTGTAGAAACTCATATAGGGAGGCACACAATGGCAACGATGGAAACAATTAGCGAGAGAGACAGGATCAAAACCATCACCACCCACTATATCGATGGAGCATTCGTTGAATCCCATGGCCGAGAGGTCATGGACATCATCCAGCCTACCAACGGCAAAGTGATCGGCCGCGTCACGCTAGGCGATGAGAAAGATACGCGGCGTGCGATCGCCGCGGCCAAGCGCGCATTCGCCATTTTCGGCCGGACAACAAAAGAAGAGCGCTCGCGCTACTTGCGTCGGCTACATGAGGCTGTCTCAGCACGTATCGACGACTTAACGGCTGTGATGGTTGAGGAGTACGGCGGCGTCGCCCGGTTCGCCCGGCTTATTGTGGAGTCTGGCGTCAACTCTTTTGCAGCGGCGGAGAAGGGACTTCAAGAGCTGCCGTTGAGACAAAGCTGGGGCAAGACGACGGTCACGCTGGAACCTGTCGGCGTCGCCGGTCTGATTACAGCTTGGAACGCGAACGCGCTGTTCATTTGCCTCAAGTTGGCATGTGCCGTAGCGGCCGGTTGTACGGTCGTCATCAAGCCAAGCGAAATGAGTTCGCTACAGACACGTCTGATGGTGGAGTGTTTGAATGCGGCCGAGCTACCAAAGGGTGTCTTCAACGTAGTCACGGGCCTCGGCACTGTCGTCGGCGCTGAACTCGTACGCAATCCCGATGTCGCGAAAATTTCGTTCACGGGCTCGGTCGCTGTCGGTGAAGCCATCATGCGAGATGGCGCCGCGACGATGAAGCGTATCACGCTCGAGCTGGGCGGGAAGTCGCCGACAATCCTGCTGGACGACGCGGCGCTCGACCAGGCGGTCCCGGCGGCTCTCACTTTAGCCTTTATGAACAGTGGTCAAGCTTGCGCGGCCGGAACACGACTTCTCGTGCCCAAGAGCCGGTTCGACGAGGTGAAGAGGGCCATACGGGATGAGATGGGTGCCTTCACCGTCGGCGATCCGACCGATCCCAACATCGCGGTTGGACCAATGGCGTCGCAAAAACAGTATGAGCGTGTGGAATCCTACATTCACAAAGGCATCGAAGAAGGGGCTGAGGTGCTGGTCGGCGGAGAAGGTCATCCGAAAGGTCTAGAAGTGGGCTACTTCGTGAAGCCCACCGTTTTCGTCAACGTGAAAAACGAAATGACGATCGCCCAGGAAGAGATTTTTGGTCCCGTTCTGTGTGTCATCACTTATGACTCCGAGGATGAGGCAATCCGGATCGCCAACGACTCTAAATATGGTCTTCACTCCTCCGTCCTCGGGACCGACCTCCAGCGGGCGCGTCGTGTGGCCTCACAAATTCGGGCTGGGCGGGTCGTGATCAACGGCATGACGGATGATCCGCAGGCACCCTGGGGCGGATTCAAATACTCCGGCTTCGGCCGCGAATATGGCAGATACGGGATCGAGGCGTTTCTCGAAACCCGCGCCATACTTGAGTCTTAAGGAGCACTCTCATGAGCCAGCACCTGCCAATCTCTCCCAGCGAGGCCGCTGATCGACTCGCTATACGCGAGCTCATTGAGGCCTACGCGCATTGCGCCGATCGTCGCGATGGGAACGGTCAGATGTCACTGTTTACTGCGGACACTCACTTCGTGGTGTACATGAACGCTAAAGACCCGAAGCCTTCACAGGAACTGAACTCCCGCGAGGCACTCGCTCCAGTCTTCGCAGATCTGAACAAGTTTGCCGCCACGATGCACTTCGTCGGCCAGAGCACGATTCTCAGCCTGACACCCGCCAAAGGGACTGGCGAAGCGTACTGCCTGGCACATCACCTCACCGTCGACGGTGGAAAGAGAAGCCTCATGATCGCGGCGCTCCGCTATTACGACACATTCGTGAAGGTAGACAGCGCATGGCTGTTTGCGGAGCGCCTGCTGTACGTTGACTGGATAGAGGAGCGTGATCTGTCATGACAGCGACTAACAAGGTGGCTTCGGGCGCGTCGATGAGCGTTCCCACTGTCGGCCAAAGCGGCTCGTCATAGTGGGAGCGGCTGGATTGGTCGGTGGATACGCCCTTCGCTACGCGCTCGATAACTCCGCCGTCAAAAGCGTGACTTCGATTGGGCGCAAGAAGCTCGGCATCTCGCACCCCAGGTTGAAGAAGTTCCGCACGCCGATGCCAAGCAGACTGACTTTTGCGTCTGCTTGTCGGTAATTCTGCTGTTGGGGCTAGGTCTCAATGCCGCTCTGGGATGGTGGTGGGCTGATCTGGCTGCCGCTCTCATCATGGTTCCTCTTATTGCGAAGGAAGGAATCCAGGCCCATGAAGGGCGAGACGTGCTGCGACTAGTCAGGGGAAGGCTAGCCCGTCGCTCCTCCCACGGGAGCATGCGCGTTATCCGTCTGTTGCCATCGGGCAATATGTGGTGATGGGTGTCGATGATCAACGACTTGTCTGGATTGTCGGTCATGCGATCCTCTGCGGTCAGCCGAGAATCAGCTCAGCGGCGCGGCCGATGTGTCGACCATTGTCGACCATTTTTGGGTCTCCCGATGTCTAAAAGCCGAATTCCACCATGGCAAAGATTTTCGCCAAAGGCCTCATTCAGGACTGAAATAGCTTCTGGTCAATGAACGTGTACAGCCTTGACACGCGACCATCACGCTCTTCGAGGAAGTCTGTTCCCGTGTAGTGGAACGGTTGACCTGGCATCCCGCTTCCCCACCGGCAAGTCGCTACATTGTGCATGATCTGGATCTCACTCGTGACCGTGTAGCGGTATTCTGGGAAGTGTTTGCGAATCTCTGTAGCCGCATCATTGATCCCCTCGCGGCCCACAATGCGGCCCCCGGGATGAATCCAAAGGCAATCTTCGGTGTAAGACTCCGCGAGCAGTGCCGCACGCTTGAGGGCATCGAGCTCTATGAAAATCTCGTTGAAGTTGCGCATAAGCAGTTCAGAGGAAGTTGCCTTCATAAATGGATCCTCCTTAAATATCGTGCAAGACAATTTAACTGGATAGACCAAATAGCTGCTCTTCGATCGCCCACCTTGCAATCAGAAGGGATACTGGCGCTGACCGCAGTGCGAGTTGATCCAAATCACGTCGTTGAAGTCATCCAGGCTACTGGGTCCCGGGCTTTGATGTTTAATGCCAAATCGCTGGTGTTTCTTTATGTCTAATTGGACAATTATAACGTGGTGAGCTCACGTTCGGCCTGAAGCCAATCCTCCACCTCATAGTCACGTTGTGCTCCGCGCTGCAGATGAATCTCGTACGCGCGATCTCTTATTTCTTGCTCAGGCGTTGAATGTAGTAACCGTTCTCCTTCCTCAACCGCCCGCCTATCACGAAACCTTCATTCCGCCATCGACGACGATATCGACTCCGGTCACGTACGAACTGTCATCGGAGGCCAGGAACAAAGCGACGTTCGCCACTTCTTCCGGCCGGCCGACCCAAGAGCGTCTTACCGAGCATGTAGCTCGCCCATTCTGGGTCCTTCAGCTGTTCGCGCGTCTGGTTTGTTTCGATCACTCCATGCGAAATCGAATTGGCGCGAATCCCATGCTCGCGTCATGCCGATGATGCCAGCCTTGGCCGTGGTGTGCGCGAGAGTGCCCATGTTCTTAAAGCTTATCAGCGCGGTCAGCGAAGCGTTGTTCACGACTACCCCGTGGCTAGCCTTTGAATTACGCCACGCAGCGCGCGTGAGTAGAAGACCAGGTCGACCTCCTCCCGAGGATTGCGGTCCCAGTCCTCGTCCGAGATGTCTTCGAGCCGGCATCCGCCGAGCAAGACTGGCAGCTATGCACATGACCGTCGAAGGCGCGCATCTCCTCTGACGAAAGTTCACCGTCTAGGTAGGTGTCGAGTTTTGCCTTCCAAGACTCACAAACCATGATTCATCCCGTTTTAACTTGTCGCGGTAGGGCATCGCGTAACGTTATCTTCGACCGAATCGGATTGTGCGTCCAATCGCGCCAAATACACAATCTAGAACTACCGAGAAGCACTTTTATTCCTTCAAATAAGAATAATTCGTTGGGGGCTATCGTCCCCTACCACTATTGCATTGAAGCGTTTCAATTCTTGCCGACGCTCAATCATTACGTTTGTCGACGAGGAATAAAAAATCAGAAAGGCGGTTATATCCAGTGAGACGCACCTCACGGGAGGCAGATGATGAACAAAATCAGAACTGGCAAGTTTGTCGAATTCAGCTCGGGCACATTGGTTCTTCTTACCATCGTTTTGGTTGTGACGGTTAGCAGAGCATCGGCGAAGGAGCACAAGCCTAAAGGATCTGGCTCCGGGAGCCAAGTGGTCGCTCACATCTCGTTCAGCGGACTATCGGCTGTTGACATGGCAATGCAGAAAAAGCCGAACGACAAGTACTACCTCTACGTGGAGCATTCAGAAGGCCAAGGCATCTCGCTTATCGATATCAGCAAACCCACTCACCCAAGAGCGGTTGGAGTAATCCCGTGGCCAGATCCAGGCCTGTCGGGCAGAATGAGCCTGACGGGTGCTTTGGCGATCATTGCCGAAAGCGAGGTTTTCCCGATGCACAGCATCACCTCCCCTGACGACCTTGTACTTTGGGATTTATCGAATCCCGCCGCTCCTCGAGTAGTGCAAAAGTTCTCGAAAGTGGTCAAGTGGCTTCAGGACGAGCGAAAGTTCATTTATGTCTTGAATGGAGACGGATTGTGGGTGATTTCGGAGCCGGTGGATCGCCAACCGGAACAAACTGACCCCGCCCTCCCCTATGGAGACTGAACGATACCGCAGGGAGTTGGAGCAACATCGATAAGCGGCGTGAAGGTCGCGAATGGGGATCGTCCCCGCAGCAACCTCCAGGCAAATTCAGATAGGGGCAGGGTGATGGTAAATCCTTTCGATCTCAGGACGGCACTGTTGGCCAAGCACGCACAACATGTAGTGTTGATCCATTTTCCAATCGCACTGTTTATCACGGCAGTCCTGTTCGACCTTGTCGCGCAATGGACGAAGCGACGGGCGATTTCGGACGCAGCCTACTACAACCTGCTAGTGGCAGCGATTTCAACGGCCCCGGTCATCGCAACTGGAATACTTGCGTGGCAGTTCCAACTTGAGGGTCAGAAACTGAAAGGCAGCCTATTACTGCATCTTGTATTGGGGTGTGTCTCGAGTGCGATCATTTGGCTGGTCTGGTGGGTGCATCTCCGCGCTCGGCGGCGGGCAGAGGTTTTGCCGAACTACCGCTTGGCGCTTGAAATTCTGGGCGTCGGTATCATCGCGTTGACCGGGCACCTTGGGGGCTTCCTGAGTGGCGTAAACACACCTGGCTAGAACTCCGCACGAAGGTGCCTCTTGCGACGCGTCAATCGTTTGTGGTCTCGTCGCGTGCTCCTCACAGCCGATTTCGCAAGCTGAGCCGACCTGCTCTTATCCCTGACAGAAGATAATTTGTATGCCATGCCAGGAGAATTCAGCCGGCGAAACAAATCGGTGGAATAAAAATGACTCGCGCCAGTTATGCATTCAGAACGCTACAAACCACGGAGGAGAAATGCCGGACAAAAAGCAAGATCTCATCGATCAGAAATTGCAAGACCTCAACGACGATGGCATCGATCGGCGCGGTTTCCTGAAATGCATGGCCTGGGCAGGTACCGGGCTGGTCTGGACCATGAGCGGCGGTATTCCGATGTCTCGGGCATTCACCAAGGGCCACGACCAAAGTGCCGCCAAAAGCGGAGACTTCACTTTTGTCCAGATCAGCGACAGTCACATCGGTTTTAACAAACCAGCCAATCCGGATGTTACCGCTACGCTTCAGACGGCGATCAACAAGATCAATGCCATGCCCAAGACGCCGGATTTCATCATTCACACCGGTGATCTGAGCCAGCTCTCAAAGCCGGGTGAATTCGACACGCTTGACCAGGCACTGAAAGGAGCGTCGGCGAAGCAGATCTATTTTGTGCCGGGTGAGCATGACATGCTAAGCGACAACGGCGAGCAATATCTCCAGCGCTATGGGAAGGGTACAAAGGGCTCTGGCTGGTCCAGCTTCGATCACAAGGGCGTGCATTTCGTTGGCCTGGTAAATGTCGCCAATTTGAAAGCTGGAGGCATGGGATCACTCGGTCACGAACAGCTGGAATGGCTCGAGGACGATCTCAAGGGCCGCTCTGCCAGCACTCCGATTGTGCTCTATGCTCACATTCCGTTGTGGACCATCTATCCAGATTGGGGCTGGGGAACCGATGACAGTGAACAAGCCTTAGCCTACGTCAGGCGGTTCGGTTCCGTAACAGTGTTAAACGGCCATATTCACCAGATCATGCAGAAGATCGAAGGTAAAGTTTCGTTCCACACCGCGATGTCGACCGCTTTCCCTCAACCGGCGCCAGGAACAGCTCCTTCGGCCGGACCCATGAAGGTTCCAGCCGACCAGCTGCAGCGTGTGCTGGGCATTACCGACGTCAACTATCTGGTCAGCGGCCGCAGCCTTGCCCTCATCGATTCACCACTTGGGGACACGGGGTCTTCGGCTCAAGGCAATGGCCCTAACGGGAAATGACTTAACACTGGGCAGAGCACCAAGGGTCCGATTCAAACAACAAGGATCAAGCGGGACACTCAAACCTGGAAAGGGCGTAGACAATGACGAGCAAGAATGTGTGGATTGCGGGTATAGCCGCGCCGGTAATGATCGCGATATTGCTATTGTTCTCGGGATCACCGAGCGTCACAGCGAACGATCAAAGCTCAGCGGCAGCGGAGGTTAGAATCGATAATTTCGTTTTTGGTCCTCAGAAGCTGACGGTACCGGTCGGAGCGACAGTTACCTGGACAAATAAAGATGACATTCCGCATACGACGGTGAGTACAGACGGGGTTTTCAAGTCGAAGGTTATGGATACTGAGGACAAGTTCTCTTACACATTTGACAAGGCGGGAACGTATTCCTACTACTGCACGATCCACCCGAAGATGACCGGCAAGGTCGTGGTGCAGTGAGATACGAACTTCCATTCGGCATTAGGTTTGGGAATGGGTTTTCGTTTCCGGCAACACCGGATGCTTCAAGCTGACTCTTTCCCAGCGCTTTGAACCAATATGACTGCAGACTCAGCACAACTCGCAGAGAAAACGGTGGCAAGCGATGATCTAGATCTTGTCCACGCCAGCAAGAATGGTGATGTTGCCGCTTTCGAGCAACTCGTAAAGCGATACGATCGCAAACTCTTTCGGATCGCCCAACACGTAACGCATAACCGGGAAGATTCCGAAGACGCGGTCCAGGAAGCCTTCTTGAAGGCCTTCCAACACTTGGGTGAATTCCGAGAGGATTCCAAATTCTCAACGTGGCTGATTCGCATCACGCTGAACCAGTCGCTTATGAAGCTGCGAAAGCAGCGGCGCGCAATAAGAGAGGCGTCCCTGAATGAGGATTGTCAGGCAGATGGAGACATGATCCCGCTGGAGGTCACCGATTGGTCTCCCGACCCTGAGCAACTCTACAGGGCATCTGAATTACGAAACATCCTAATCAAGGCTCTGAGAGAGCTGCGGCCGATCCTGCGAGCCGTCTTCGTGCTGAGGGATATCGAAGGCCTTTCAACGGCTCAGACAGCAGAGGTGCTGAACTTGAGTCACACAGCGGTGAAGGCGCGGCTAGGTCGAGGTCGGCTGCAGCTTCGTGAACGCCTGAACGGGTACGTCGGAAAAGAAGCTGAATCGGAGCGGGTGGAGTTGATCCCAGGAGGAGACCGCCCCGAGGAACTGAGGTTGTAAGGGCGGCGTATACAAGTGGCTGCCCGGCGTAGGCCAGTTTCCCTGGAGAACTGTCTAAAGATGACGGGAACCGTTATTGTCGACTAGAGCGTCTCGGGTCTCTCCCAACGGACAGGGAGTCAGCGAATATGACGATTCTCGAATGGAATCGTCCCGAGTTGGCGTCCTGTCCGCCCTCCCCCCAAGCGCCAGCATACGTTCATCAAGCCTGGCCAGTTCCAGTATGTTTGCAAAACTTCATCCAAAAGACTTCTCTGCGTCATAGTAAGTGTTTTGTTTACTCGATATATCAGGCACGCTCAATTTCCTTGCCCCACACAGTTCCATCAACAACAAGCGGCCGACGATCTTATGGTATCTGAACTAAATTCCCACTAAACCCGATACCCATAAGACTCGTACCGACGTCCACTTTCGTTCGAAGCATCGCAGTGATATTGCTACGGCTCGTTTACGAAAGCTGACAAAGAGTTAACAATAAAGTGACACCTCATCCGCATCTCAGCATTGGTAGCTGCGTCTAACCCTATGTACGTTGTGATAAGCATTTGCCGACCGAGTCTCGAGAGACGCCGTGGAATAAGGTCTCACGAACGCAGTTATCAATAGCGAACTTCAAAACATATCAACATGGAGAAATCATGAAGAGACTAGCCGTCGTACTTACTCTGACTTGCCTGCTTGAATTAGGCATAAGTGCCCGCGCCCAGGAAGTAGACAAGGTCGTTGTGAATGTCCCGTTCGAATTTGTGGCCGGAGGCCAGACGCTTCCTGCAGGTACATACCGCGTCAGCCGTGCCTCGGATCAGACATTTCAAGCCTTAGTCATCCAGAGCTACGACAACAGCGCGGTTCTGCTCCCCATGTTTTTCGGTGGAGTTTCTGCCGGCCACGCAGAGCTTCGCTTCGAGCATGTAGGGGACAAGTACTTTCTCAGTAAGATTGAGACCCCAGCGGGCGTCTATGCCGTCAGGACGCCGCGAGCTATGACCCAGGTAGCCCAGATGAAGGATCACGGCACCGTGTCTTCCTCTGGCGCTAACTAGGTCGAATACAACATCGGTTCCTGCACGCTTGTGGCATGGAGTTCAGGCCTGGAAGTGCATCCACCTGCCTGAATTCCCCAACCCCTATCCAGCAGCCAACGCGCCCTTCGCAGCAGAATCGACAAATGTGCCGGGTCAGCGTCGCACAAATCATGAAAGTAAGGTTATGGAGGACAACTTGAAAAGAGCACTCTTCTTATTCCCACTACTTATGACGTTAGCGACTTCATCGGGGCTGTGGGCCCAGCAGGCTGGCTATTCTCAGACTAACTTGGTCTCCAATACCGCCGGCGTGGCCAATACTACAGACACTCAACTCTTGAACCCCTGGGGAATCTCGATCCTTCCCGGGCAAGATTTCTGGATTGCCAACAACAACAGCGGCACCTCCACGCTCTATGACGCACAAGGCAACAAAGATACTGCTCTGGTAGTGACCATCCCCGGGGCCACACACAATCCAAACGGTAATTGTGACCCTGGCTGTCCCACGGGAAACGTGTCAAACGGCAATGGCTCCATTTTCGGCGGCGGACAGTTCATTTTTGACACCGAAGATGGCATCGTCGCCAGCTGGACCGGCGCCAGCAACACAGCAACAGTTGCCTTCGACAACTCCGCCAGTGGCGCAGTTTACAAGGGTCTCGCTTTGCTCAACGGCACCTCTCTTTTGGCAGCGAACTTCAATAGCGGCAAGGTTGACGTGCTTGATCGCAACTTCACCCTTACTTCATTGAGCGGCTCGTTCACCGATCCAATGCTTCCCGGGGGTTTCGCGCCCCATGGCATCCGCGTCATCGGTAACCAGATCTACGTCGCCTATGCCATGCAGGATGCTGCCAAGCACGATGCAAGGCCCGGCGCCGGTCTGGGGCAAGTGGATATCTTCGACATAAACGGCAATTTCGTGAAGACCTTCGCTGCCGGCGGCATGCTCAACGCGCCTTGGGGCGTTGTCGCAACTCCAGCCACATTCGGAATGTTCCCGAACGCAATCCTGGTGGGCAATTTTGGCGATGGCACCATCAACGCGTTCGACACAACCGGGAAGTTTCTCGGCCAACTCACCGACTCTTCGAACAAGGTACTGGTGAATCCCGGCTTGTGGGATATGACGTTTGGCGGAGGCGGTCCCTCTGGTGATCCAAACACTCTCTATCTCACAGCTGGAGGCGGCAACCAACCCAACTTCCCGAGTGGAGGCAGCACCACCAGTGTGTTCGCTAGCCTTGTCCCTGCGGCCGCGGTCGGCAGCCCAGGTTTTTCTCTGAGTCTCTCGGCCCAGAGCGTAACCGTCGCGCCGGGCGGGTCGGCTAACGACATGATCAGCGCCAGTCCGGTAGGAGGATTCAACGGTCAGATTACGCTCTCCTGTGCTGCGCTCGCTGGTCTGACTTGTGCTTTCAGTCCTACGGCGATCTCTCCCGGATCGAGCGCGTCATCCTCCACCTTGACGATCTCTGCGGCTTCGACCCCGCCGGCTACCGGCTACGGCACGTCCGGCATGGGCATGTCCGGCATGGCTGCCCTGCTGCCCGGTCTGGGTCTGTTCGGAACCGTTCTCGCAACTCGCAAACGGAAGCTGCTCACCGGCAAGAACATTTTGTGGACGAGCGCAATGGGCCTGCTGCTCCTCATTTCAATGTTTGCTCTCGGATGTGGTGGCGGTTCAAAAGGCCAAACGCCCGCTTCTCAGGTCACGTTGATGGTGACGGGTACATCAGGCTCAATCAGCCACTCTACCCCCGTAACCATCACCATTAATTGAAAGAACATAGCTCCGGCAAGGGCGCACTCCACCTGTGTCCCTTGCCGGAGGTTCTTCGTAAGGGCATCAGGTGTCGGCCACGACTACCCAGCAAGGAAGATGGATGTGCGCGTTCAGGCGCACACGCCAACCAATTTCTGAGATCCCTGGAATAAAAAGAGGCCCCGCTGGTTATCAATCTTGAGAAAAAGATAGCTTCGGTTTGATTGTACCCGAATGCTCCGGCTGGGGACCAGGTTCAACGAACACAAAGGGATCGCGATGATTGACTACCAAAGCACGCTCTTAGGTCGAACTGAGGTTGCCGAAGGAACAATGGCATTTCAGTTTGAAAAGCCAAAGCACTTTGTATTCAAGGCCGGGCAATATATCGACTTGACACTGTCGCCTTCCCAGCCGGGACCGCCAAACGGACTCACTCACACCTTCTCCATCGCAAGCTCCCCGTGCGACGAAGAGCTGGTAGTCACGACGCGCATTCGAGGTACAGTTTTCAAACAGGCCATATCCGTCCTGCCCATCGGTAGCCGGGCGAGGATTGAAGGTCCGATGGGCTCTTTTAGCTTGCATAAAAACACAGCCAGGCCAGCTGTCTTCCTCGCAGGCGGGATCGGGATTGCGCCATTTCTCAGCATGCTCTCACATGCAAAAGCGGAGAAGCTGCGCCATCCAATAGTTCTGTTCTACGCGAACCGCTACCTCGAGGATGCAGCTTTCATCGATGAACTCTGGAGGTTGGAGCGTGACCACCCAAGGTTTCGTTTTGTTCCGACCCTTACACGTACGGAAAAGAATTACCGAGGTTGGAAAGGGGAGACTGGACACATCAGCTCGGAAATGCTGCTCACACACGTGAGAAGTTTGCGAGGTCCGATCTATTACATAGCTGGGCCACCAACGATGGTTGCAGGGGTGCATCGAACACTCATCGATGCGGGCGTAGATGAAGACGATATTCGAATGGAAGAGTTTGGCGGCTATTGAGAATCAGGAATCTGTGAGTGGAGCGGATGAGTGCTGTCAGCTTTTTTCCCAATGAAGGGCTTTCTCGGGACCGGTGCCCCCTTTGGGGCAGATCTCAACCTCGTCGTGCAACTCATCATGGGGCTGGCTTTGATCGCGGGCGTTCTTCTCGCCAAGCAAAAACGCTACACAGCTCACGGAATCTGCCAGACGGCGGTGCTGCTATTGAATTTGTTAATGATCGGATTGGTGATGTGGCCGTCGTTCCAGCAACAAGTAAAGCCAGCGCTGTCGAAGGTTCTTCATAAGTGGTACTACGAGGCGGCGACAATACATGCGCTTTTGGGGATAGCGGCTGAGCTTCTGGGACTTTATATCGTTATCGTGGCGGGCACTAACGTTCTTCCACGGCGGCTGCGGTTCAAACGTTGGAAGTTGTGGATGCGTACGGAGCTGGTGCTTTGGGCGATTGTTCTGGTCAGTGGAGTGGGAACGTACTGCGCATGGTACGTGGCGCCATTCCGCTAGTACCGGACATTGCCTCTGTAAGCCTCCCATAATCACTCCCAAGGCCGGACCGATCGACAGCACAGAGATTTAGGGATTGTTTCCCCGGGAGAAATATTTCCTGGGATTCGGGAATAACGGTCGACCAGCCAAGTTTTCACATATGGCGGCAACAGAATCATAGACAAGAGAAAGTGAACGGGCGTCTGGTGCCAGCAATCAACTCACTATCTGCTCCAAACCTCGCAGCGATGTTGTCACCGCGAGTTTCCAGGGAGTTGACAAACAAATGACATCTCTTGCGCATCTCGTCGTCTGGTCGTTGTGTCCAAAGCACAGTACCGCTGGAACAAAATCATAGGCAAAGGAAATGGAACGCAACCATGAAAGAAAAGGATTCGCCATCTGCGGTGGTGTTTGAGACAAATTCACCTGAAACAACGCTTCCTTCGACTGAAGAAGATGTTCAACGTCACTGGCAGGGTGTGGTCAAGCGACGTTCATTTCTGAAGGGCCTGGGAATCGCCGGGGCAGCACTGTCAGCAGGTGCACTGTTGGTGACTGAAGGTACAGCGCAGCCCGCGTCCAGTACGGGCAAGCTTTCGAAAGGCGATATCGCACTCTTGCAGTTCGCGGCGTGGGCCGAAATTGTGGAGAGTGATCTGTGGGCCCAATACGCGGAACTCGGCGGAGTCGGGCCTTCCGGTGGAGGAGCCGCACAATCGAGCGAGGAGTTCCAGAAATTCATAGGCGGAAATCCAGCCTACAACCTGGCGCTTCAAAACCTGGACGGCGACATGCCGCAATACATCACCGACAATACTGATGATGAGCTGAGCCATGCAGCCTTCCTTAAGGCTTTCTTGAAGTCCAGGGGTGTAGTACCAGTCGACCTTGAACCATTTCGCAAGCTGCCGAGCAGTAAGGCGGCTGGGGCAAGGCAAATCAAACGGATTACCAACCTCATGAACCTCAACGTGGACCTCAGTTGGTATACCCGGTATCGCAGTGGAAAGAATCCGGACCTGGGTGAAGCGTTCAAGGGGCCCTTCGTTATTTCGAACCAACCGGCCATTCCCTTGAACGATACTGATACTCCTCCGTCGACCAATCCGACAGTTCCCATCACAGGCCGCGATGCAGAACGCATACAAGCGATCGCCAACACGGCAGGATTTCACTTTGCGTTTATTGAGCAGGGTGGTGCGAGTCTCTATCCCACGCTGGCCTTCAAGGCAAGCGATCCAACAGTCCTGCGGATCCTGGTGAGTATCGGCGGAGTCGAGATTGATCACTTCGGGCTCTGGCACGATAAGGCGGGCAATGCAGTGAACTCGCCTTTGGCTGGCGTGACCGATCCCGTGACCGGCTTGACATTCCCTAATCTCAACGACCCTGCAACAGAACTCACTCAGAGCAACAAGATCCTGCCAGAGCCCTGCGATTTCATCAGCAAGAATCTGCCTCGGTGCTCGGTGATCCGGCCGACGTCGACGCAGAATGGAGGCGCAGTGGCGACGGTGAAGGCTTTCACGGACGACGGGCTTTTTATCGGTCAACCGGACGAGTTTTTTGAGATAGCGATGGATCTGGCCGTCGCAGCTGATTCGGTTCGGCGCGGGTTTTAATTCTTGCGTGTTCTGTCCCTGCTGTACTGGCGGGCGCTGTGACGCGCTACTGGTCACAGCGCCTGCGTTTTAACACTAGCCCTCTGAGCCTGCTTGGGCTCATTGGCTTACGTAAGGAGTACCCATGTTTGAAGGACTGTTTCAACCAATGCACCTGCTGGTCATTTTTGGAATTGCTCTGCTCGTATTCGGACCTAAAAAGCTCCCGGAACTCGGCAAGGGAATCGGGGAGGGTATTCGCGGCTTCAAGTCAGCTATGAAGGACGAAGAGAAGCCGGTCAGCACAACAACCACCATTGCCAACGACCAAGGCCTGGCCAAGGGGTGAATCGTGGGCTTTGGAACAGAAATCCTGTTCGTGCTGATGCTGGGATTGCTGGTATTGGGTCCAAAGCAGCTTCATACATTGTTGGGACGCGTGGCACGGGCTAAGGCTCGGTTCGAAGAGGCAAGCCGCAGCTTCAAGTCTCAACTCGGGGCGGAATTCGACTCTGTGCATCGCGAGGGCAAGACTGAGACCTCACATGAAATGGTTGGGGGCCGGTGAACCATCCTCGGATACTCGGTATCGGAACAGCGAATCCCCCGGTTAAGCTCACCCAGGAGCAAAGCTTTCATGCGGCGGGCTATCAGAGTGAGCGCATTCGGAAGATTTTTCTGAATAGCGATATCGACTATCGTCATTTTTATCTGGAAGGTGCGCCGAATCGCGACGAAAGCTCTGATCAGCTGAATCAGCGCTATCTGTGTGGAGCCATGGAAACAGGTTGCCGCGCAATTCTGGACTGTGTTAAACGAGCCGGAACTACCGTGCGGGATGTAGATTTCCTTGCAGTCTGCACGTGCACCGGCTATGTGTGTCCGGACGTGGGTAGTCGCCTTATCGCACACATGGGTTTCAGCAACCGGGTGCAACGGGCGGCCATTATTGGACTCGGATGTGCGGGTGCCCTTCCCACACTGCAGCGGGCGGTCGATTTCGTTCGCGCAAATCCGAAACGCCAAGCATTACTGCTCGCCGTCGAGATTTGTTCCGCTTGCTACTACGTCGATAACACACTCGAAACAGTTATCGGCAACGCCATTTGCGCTGATGGCGCCGCAGCCTTCCTACTGGCCGCCGGACGGCAAGGCAGTCCCAGCTACCCACAGATTGTTGACTTCGAGACTTTCATCGATACGGCTCAGATCGATGAGGTTGGACTCCAGCATCGCGAAGGGAAGCTGCGAATCGTGCTGGGGGCCTCGATTCAACATCTGGCTGGTCCCATGATTGAAAAGGCCCTGCAGCCGTTGCTACAACGACATGGACTTTCAAGGTCTCACATTGGATTCTGGGTTGTTCATCCCGGTGGACGCAAGGTGATCGACAATGTTCAAAAGCATTTCGGCATGACGGATGCTCAGTTGTGTTTTTCCAGAACAGTGTTGCGGAATTACGGAAATATGTCCTCCCCCACTGTCATGTTTGTTTTGGACGAAGTCGTGCGTAGCGCTGATCCGCGGCCAGGAGACTGGGGAGTGATGATCGGACTAGGACCAGGAATGGCTGCGGAGGTCGCACTACTCAGATGGTAGCTCGACGATGGGCGTTCTGGCCCCTTCTCCAGCTTCTCCATCGGGCAAGGAGGATGGGCTTGTGGGCGGAGATGAAGCCGCTTCTGAGAGATCGACTATTTCCCGCGAGAATTGCGCCAACCAAAGAAGGGGACCCGTCGCCTCCCGTTCTGTTCCAGATGGCAACTGGGTATTGGGCTTCCCAGGCGATCTACGTCGCCGCCAAACTCGGCATTGCCGATTTACTCAAAGACGAACCCCAGTCGTGTGTTGCACTAGCCACTGCCACGGGGGCGGACGCCCCTTCGCTCTTCCGCCTAATGCGAGCCTTGGCAAGCGTGGGTATCTTTTCGCACATCCAAAGGGATTGCTTTGCTCTTTCCCGCCTTGCGGAGAGCCTTCAGACCGAGGTCCATGGATCCCTCAGGGCGACGGTGATCACGCTCGGTGAGATTCACTACCAAGCGTGCGGGAACCTGCTTCATAGCGTTCAAACCGGATCCCCGGCCTTTGATAATATTTTCGGAGCATGCTTGTTTGACTACTTACAGCGGAATGCGGACGCGGCTGACGCCTTTAATCAAGGAATGTCGAATCTGTCGTCAATGCTGGCTTATGCAATCTTGATGGCCTACGACTTCGCGGGGATCTCTTCCATCGTCGATATCGGGGGAGGGCAGGGCAAGCTCCTGGAAAAAATCCTGCAGGTCAATCCAGACATGAAAGGTACAGTTTTCGACACGGTTTCGACAATCCAAATGGCAAAGCGGCAACTCGGCAACAACGCATGGAGCAGGCGATGCTCATATATTTCCGGGGATTTCTTCACCTCGGTTCCACAAGGGGCAGACGCTTACCTTTTGTGCGGGGTAATCCATGACTGGGACGATGATCGTGCCGTTACAATTCTCAGCAATTGCCGTAAAGCGATGACTAGGAGTGGCAGGTTGTTGCTGGTTGACATGATTGTGCCGGACGCGGCTTCGCCGTCCTTCAGTAAGCTTCTAGATTTGAATATGTTGGTTATGAATGGAGGACGCGAACGCACGATAGCTGAGTTCTGTGTCCTGCTCAATGCTGCCGATTACAAACTCACGAGAATTGTTTCAACCCTGGCTCCGCAGAGCGTAATTGAAGCCATCGCAGGATGAACTAGGCATTCGGTGCAAACCGCGCATCACTTGGCACGCCAAATCAGTCGAACAGCCGAAGCACAGGTTAGCTTAGCCAAACTAATAATATACAAAATCCAATGTCGTCCAATCTCTGATTGTCTCGTCTATTTCTATTACACGCCACTTCGTTATAGAAGAGCGAGAGGAAAACATGAGAAGGCTGTTCTTGTTCGCCATTGCGCTTACGCTTTGGGCGGGGGTCGCGTTCATGCTGCTGAGCGCGGCTCGCCAGGATTCGGTTCCGAAATTACGCGACAATAATCCGTTTCAGATCCGCGCGGCATTTCGTGATGGATTATATCTGGGTGGACTTGCAGCTCAGCGTGGCGAAGAGCCTCATGTTTCCGAAGGGCGTTGGTCAAACCAGGCAGATCGTGCCTTGTTTACGACTGGGTATGCGCAAGGATATGACGAAGGTATTACAGTTCGAGCAGCCGTCGTCAACCGTACACATTACTGGCATTGGGGAATCTCGCAAATAGGCGCTTCCAAACTTTCTCGCAGGGGGAGCTTCCTGCACGATCGAGGTACGCGAACAGAAACCCTTTCGGCAGACTATCGAGTTTACGGGACGGGAGCTTAACTAGACTGCCGTAATCGGTTTCGACTGGGAAATGTCGCGCTATGCTGTCGTCAGCCGGGACGCTACGGGTTGGCGACCAAGCCAAAGGCTTCCCGAGGGTCGAAGAAACACCGGCGTAAGAACGCTTCGTCGGAGAGAGTTCCTGCTTTCCATTGGCGCAGAGCAGGCAAGGTGGCAGCGATCATGCCGCCATCTTCCGAGTCGAAGATCACCACGACTCCAACGACGCTGCTCGAAGTACTGATGAGGTCGGCATATTCCCGGTCGAACAAGGACTTTGCGAATGCCAGCTTCGCCTCGGGGCCGGTGACGGTCGCGTTGTCACCGGCTTTCTGCACGGTGACAATCCTTACCGTTTTTCCGAGGAGAGGTCCCCAATTCCCGGGAAAGGACGCGACCTGTTCATTCTGAACGTGGAACGGCTGGGTATCAGTGTGTGCCGGTTCGCTCTGAGCTTCCGTTTCCGCGGGAGGTGGGTCGGGGTCTGCGGTAGGCATCTCCAGACTCGAACGCCGGATCCATCCTCGGGAAATTCCGGAAATACGGACGTGTACCCAGTTCGAGTTCGCATCCAGGATTTCAAACTCATCTTCGGCCGCCGCAAGGAAAAGTACTTTGGCGTTTTCAATCGGGTTCGCAAACACAGGTGTGTCTGCCCTGCTCACCGCAACCAGGTTGCTTGGATGGGCCTGATTGCTGCTTGCTTTGTTTGCGACTGACGGGTGATGACGGCATCAAGGAGTTCATCCGGTCCGAGTTCAAAGTCGCGGCGAGCTAAGATAGTCTGCCGCAACGATTGGGACGAGCACGTCATTTTGTAACACCCCATTACAATGTGTTGGCGTGGTCAAACGCGTCCCGCCAAACGTCGCTCGCGTGTGGAGAGTAAACGGAGAGTAGAGGTCGACCGGAGAGTAGACCAGCCAGGAGCCAGCAGCCCCCGCTTCCGTAGATCCGTTCGGACTTTGCTGATTACCAGACTGTCACGCGCCCGCCTTCAGATGCGTGATGCACTAGCTTCCGGCTTCGGTGGGTTGTCGATCGGCAGAAGCTATGAAAAGGTGCAGACGTCGTGAAGAAAATATAGCCCAAATCACACGTCGAGGTGCGCCGACAACCAGAGTTTGCCGACGAAACCGCTTGCAATAGTCTGGGCGAATTACAAGGGCAACAGAAGGGCAAACAGGATTAGGGTTCGCTCCCCTTACGAACAACGCTTTACTCTTTGCGCCGCGCATTGTCTTGTCGCGAGTGGTAAAGTCTTTGCAGCGCGCGAACGTTGAGGGGTGGTTTCCTTTCAGTTCGCGAGTATGTCTCCTTGCCGCGTTTGGAGGTTAGTCATGGCAACCCAGCCGCTTAGCCCTGGTGGATTGAAATTGCAATTGGAAGAGAGGCCTAATGAAACCATCATCCACTGTAAGGGTAAGATTACCGCGGAAAATTTGGAGGTGTTTCAAAGGGAGATTCGGGATCTGATTCCTGAATCGCGCGATCCAGTCGCTGCGATTGCCCATAGGATCGTGCTTGATTTGAGCAATGTTGCGTACGTCGACAGCTCAGGTCTGGGCGCGCTCTTGGGAGCATGGACCGCAGCACGAGACAAGGGCTGCGACCTCGAAATCGCAAACCTGAATCCGCGAGTCGAGAAACTTGTGGAGATAACGAAGCTGGACACTGTCTTCAAGCGTGGCAGGATCGTGGCGGCAGGTGGCTTCCCGTCGACGACGCCGGGTGTCGAGGGCTCTCTCACTGCGCTGGACCCAGAAGAGGCTTGTCAGCAAGCCATCGATGCGGGGATGGTCGTTCACCGTGCCGATCCGCTCAATTGCGAGACCTCCATTCCCGCATTGATCGGCGGCGTGGTAATGCCGAATGCGAGGTTCTACGTTCGTAACCACTTTCAGGTCCCCAGGCTTGATCCAAGCTGGCGCCTGAATGTAGTTGGCATGGTCGAACGCCCTTTGAGCCTCAGTTTGCGCGACCTTATGAAGATGCCGTCTCAGACCCAATTTGTCACTTTGGAGTGCGCTGGGAATGGCCGCTCATTGCTGAGCCCGCGTGTAAATGGCGAGCAATGGAACTTAGGAGCCGTTAGCACGGCCGAATGGACGGGCGTGCCACTCGCGGAGGTTCTATACCGCGCAGGCATTAAACTGGGCGCGAGAGAGGTAGTGTTTCGGGGCGCTGACAGCGGCAAACTTGATACGAGCAGCGAACCAATTCGCTTCGAGCGTAGCGTGAGCATGGACGGCGCTCAGGGGTCTGAGGCGCTGCTTGCCTATGCCATGAACGGGGAGACGCTCCCGATGCAGCATGGCTATCCGTTGCGAGTCATCGTTCCTGGGTGGTATGCCGTGGCATCCGTCAAATGGCTCACCGAGATTGAGGTGATCAGTGGGCTGTTCAGTGGTCATTACCAGACCGAAACATACTTCTTTGAGTGGCAACGTGGCGAACAAGTACTGAGAGAGCCGGTATCGTTGCAGCGCGTGCGGAGTCTGATCACCGAGCCGGAGCCCGACAGCGAAGTCGAGCAGGGCGAACTGCCGATTCGCGGTGTCGCATGGTCCGGAGCGGCACCTATCGCCCGGGTCGAAGTTAGAATTGGCGGTGGTCCCTGGCAAGACGCCCGCTTAGTGGGCGAACGGAGGCGACACAGCTGGCAGGGGTGGGAGCTTATCGCTCGGCTTGAGCAGCCCGGTTCCATAGTGATTTCCGCCCGGGCGACGGATAGGGCAAGCCGAACACAGCCCGACTCGCCAGAGTGGAATCGGCTAGGCTATGGGAACAATGCCATTCAGAAGGTTCGCGTAGATGTTCGGTAGACGTTGCGGCAATCGTCTATCGAAAAGTGCTGTGCGAGACTTAACTCCTGATTCGCCTGTGGCCGCCAGTTCACCGCGTCTGACGGCGGTTTCATCATCGCCTTCAGCATATCGCTCTGCGCTGCCAAACGATCCTCACTCATCGAGTGGGCGTAGATTGCGAGCGTCGTGCTATCGTAGCTGTGACGCAGCAACCTCTGGACCGTCTTCACGTCCGTCCCCTTCCGCACCAGGAAACTAGCAAGGCTGTGACGAAGCGTATGATAATCGGAAGCGCACCTTCTCGCCTTCCTTTAACACTCCAACCTTGACGGCTGCCGGACGGAGATAATCTTCCACCAACATATTGGCCACGCGGGGTCGCTTGCCGTGGAGCCGAGTACTCGGAGACGTAAAATCATGGCAATCGCCGCCGAGGGCTCGAACATGGCGGCAGTACGTGCTGTAGTCCACCGAATCGCTGGTCCGACCCAGACCGTGCATAAAGCGCCGCTGCACATCGCAGGCCAGCACCCAGTCCTGGCTAACGTCAACTACCACATCGTCGGTCGTCATTTCCCAACCTCCACTCGTATGTCGGTTCTGGGCAAGAAAAATCGACAGGCTGGGCCTGATTTTTGGTTAAAAATAATCTTTTCGAGGGATGTAGAGAACACCGCAACGGCTCCGACTACCACATGAAAACGCAGACTAGGGTCTCCAAGTACTTCACAAACAGGAGAATGATCGTGGGCAAAGTCACCGAAGTATCTCGTCGCCGTTTCGTCGCTTCCGCGCTTTCCGCTGCGGCGTTGGCGGCTTTACCTGCTCGTTCGATGGCAGACGCTAAGATGCAGAAAATGGGAGGAAATGAAATGACCACCTTGACCCCATACCTGTTGTTCGATGGCAAATGCCAGCAGGCCATGGAGTTCTACAAATCCTGTTTTGGCGGAGAACTGACCGCGACTAAGGTTAAGGATTCTCCAGCCAAGGATTTCATGCCTGCATTTCAGCAGGAGAAAATCGTCAATGCCCGGCTCAGAAACGGCAAGCTGGAGATTTCAGCGTCGGACTGGCTACGGCCTGACCGAACTCCAATTCGCGGCAACACGGTTTGCCTCTATCTGAGTGGAGGAACATTCGAGGAATTGAAAACTCTATTTTGAAAGACTCTCGGAAGGCGCAGAAGTGACTGACCCTCTGAAAGAGCAGTTTTTCGGCACCTACGGAGCACTCAACGACAAATTCGGTGTCCGGTGGATGTTTCAAACAGACAAGAAAGTCGTAGGCGAACACGCATCACGGCAAACAAAACGACATAGGAGCGAAAGATATGAAATACATTTTGCTGATGTCCGGCACGAAGGCAGGCGTTGACAGCTATCACGCCTGGTCGCAAAAGGATATTGAGACGCATATGGCGGTCCTCGGGCGCATCAATAACGAACTGACCGAATCCGGAGAGTTTGTGGCCACACAAGGCTTAGCCGGACCGGATGAAGCGAAGGTTGTGCGCGGTGAGAAAAATGGCATGCCGGTGACAGACGGTATTTTCCCCGAGTCGAAGGAGTTTCTGCTGGGCTACTGGATCGTTGACGTAGCCACTCCGGAACGCGCCTATGCCATAGCGGGCCGGATTTCGGCGGCGCCGGGACCCGGAGGAGCACCTACGAACATGCCGATTGAAGTCCGGCGGTTCGCGATTTATGAGCAATCTAAGTCCCAATGACGGAATGCGAGAATGCAGCTGCATTCAGCGAACCTGCGAAGGCGCGGAAAGCAGCGTTGAACAGAAATCAAAGGAGAACGAAAAAAATGAAATACATCTTGATGATGAACACGATGCGAGCCGGCCAGGGAGTTCCCGAGTGGGCCCAGAAAGACCTCCAGGCACATATCGCATTTATGATCGGATCTCAACAAAGAGCTTCGCCAATCCGGCGAGTTGGTCTCAGCCGAAGGTCTGTCTTTTCCCGATCAGGCTAAGCTGGTGCGGGCCGGCAAGGATGGCGTGCCGATCACAGACGGCGTATTCCCTGAGAGCAAGGAATTTCTCGCGGGATACTGGATTGTCGATGTCGACTCTCCGGAGCGAGCCTATGCCATCGCGGCAAAAGCGTCGGCGGCGCCGGGTCCCGGCGGGGCGCCGTTGAACATGCCGATTGAAGTGCGCCCAATTATGAGCGGGCCTCCACCGGAAATGCTGTAACGAGAGCTGCGATGACAAAGCCATGGGACACGACTTCCGAGCATCTGTTGCGCGAACTGGCACCACAGGTGCTCGGCGCGGTCGCACGCCGTTTTCGAGACTTCTCCTCCGCCGAGGACGCCGTGCAGGAGGCCATGATCGCGGCCTTTACGCAATGGCCGCAGGAGGGCGTTCCCGAGAATCCACGCGGCTGGTTGATTCAGGTCGCATCCCGCCGCATGACCGACCAGGTGCGCAGCGAAATTGCCCGTCGTCGAGAGGGAAACCGCGGTCGCGAAGGATGTGGAGACCATGGTGCCAGTCGACGATATCGAGTCTGACATGGATCCGGATGACACGCTGATCTTGTTGTTCATGTGCTGCCACCCCGCCCTCACTTCGTCCTCGGCGATCGCTCTGACTCTGCGCGCCGTCGGCGGTTTGACTACGGCGGAAATTGCCAATGCATTCCTGGTTCCCGAGGCGACGATGGCGCAGCGGATCAGCCGCGCGAAGCAAAGCATCAAGGCTTCCGGCGTGCCATTCCGCCTGCCTTCCCCGCAGGAGCGTGCCGAACGGCTGCCTGCAGTTCTCCATGTGCTCTACCTGATCTTCAATGAAGGCTACGCCAGCAGCATCGGAGCTCACTTGCAGCGGCTCGATCTGGCACGTGAGGCGATCCGGTTAACTCGCGGTGCAAAAGCGCTGCTTCCCGAGGATGGAGAAGTAGCAGGCCTGTTGGCGCTCATGTTGCTAACCGACGCTCGCCGTGCGGCACGAACCGGACCTGATGAGGAATTGATCCCCCTGGACAAACAAGATCGAACTCTGTGGGACCGGGCCGAGATCTCCGAAGGCATCGAGCTCTTGACCGCCGCGCTATCGAAAGGATCCGTCGGTCTGTATCAGTTACAGGCGGCTATCGCTGCAGTTCATGACGAAGCGGCGCGAGCGGAAGAGACGGATTGGCCGCAGATCCTGGCGTTGTACGAACTGCTGAAACGTGTGTCTCCCAGCCCTATGGTCACGCTCAATCATGCAATTGCGGCTGCCATGGTACACGGCCCTTCGAAAGGTCTCGAATTGCTAAAAACGCTGGATACCGACGCTCGGCTCGCTGGTCATTATCGTCTCGACGCGGTTCGCGCCCATTTGCTCGAAATGGTTGGCGACTATGAAAGCGCCATCAATCACTACCGAATTGCGGCCAGCCGGACGACAAGTATCCCGGAACAGAATTACCTCATGACCCAAGCGGCTTGTTTGGCGGAGGGAAAACTGAGCTAGAACCTTCGTACTGACCTGCCGACAGCCCACCCCATCGCAAACCGAGCGCTCACAAAGGCCAAGCCAAGCGGCCAGACGTCGGGCTATTCGGAAGTAAAGTTGAGCTTGATTGATACCGAGAAACAAGCGCGGAGGCTTCGCCACCCTCCAAACGCGCAAAGCCGCGATCCTGAGTCCGATCCGGGTCTGTTTCGCTCGGTTGGGAAGGGCAATTGAACCAGTTCAATCACGTGCCAGGAGCGACTCGCATCGGGACAAGGAAGTTGCTGGCGAGGAGATAGGCGAATAGATGTCCGAAAGGCGGCGCGTGACGCAGCTGGCTGGCAGAAACCCATCATTCGTCTCAGTCCACTCCCAACCGGTACTGGAAGCACTCTTCAGCCATTCCCGCAGATCCGTGACGGGTCATCGGATAAACGTAGATGCGGACATGCTGGGCAAACAGACGCGCGAGGGCCTCCAGGCGTCTGCCTTCCCCATTACGTTCGCTAAGCCTCTTCGTTCGGGCGACCCTCTAACAATTCCACGTGGAGGGCCCATTGCCTGAGTTCGTGAGGGAAAAGTGTGCTACTTTCTCCCCGATCAATGGCTTCCCGCAGTGAGTCAGGCCGTCCACTGCAAGGCTCCATTGCAATGGTGTATGGCTCTTTGGGGTTATCTGGCCCGATACCGCCGTGACAGATCCACAGGCCTACATACGGCACGGTTTCTATATCAAACTTGAAAACGATCGATTCATTTGTGCTGGGGTGGTACAGACCACAATATCCCTTCGAAAGACGCGGCGTGTAAAGTTTGTCGCTAGCTTCCCCGCGGGTTTTCATCAACCGTAGATCGTCTGTTTTTCCATTTGTCTGAGTGGCGATCGGCCAAGTACAGCTTTCTCCTTTCGTACCCAGGCGATTACCTTTCGAGGAGTCTATGAGCAACTTACCCGAGTCGAGCGGAAGCAGGATGGTCGTACCGAGCTCTGTTCTGAGCAGGGGATGCGCTGACCAAAGGAACTGAAATCGAGTGTCACTCGTGTTTAGCAACTCGTATTCGATCTTCAGCGTTGCACTTTGCAGGCTGATGTGTTTCCGAAACATGAACGGTAGAGACCGCCCCTCAACAGACAGCATTACGTCCGTGTCGCGGATCTCATGTTGCCAGGACAACGACCAGACATCACCGTGATCCGACAGGTGAAATCCTGCAAACTTGCCTTCCGGGTAGTCACAAGGAGCGATTGTAGGGATACATTCGTCAAAGCCTACATTGTTGTAGTCCACGAATGTTCCTCCGAAAGACGGCTTTCGAAAATCTTCATCGGAGGGAAGGGAAATCAGATATTCGCGCCAACTTGCGATGCGTACAAGGGAAATGATCTTTCCCCCGAGGTCCGGCAACACTACGACGCGGGCTACACCGTTGTCCAGAATGATTCGATCAAAGCTGCGGCCAGACACGGTCTCGATACTGGTCATTTTAGGGAACACCCTGTGCGGACTGAGTCATTACACTTTCACCGCACGAGAGACTGTTCAATCTCCTCAAGCGTCTTTCCTTTGGTCTCAGGAAGGCGCCAAAGAATATAGAAAAAACCGGCGAGACAAATGGCGCCGTAAATCCAGAAAGTACGCGCAGGCCCCAAACCGTGATTCAACAGAGGGAACGTGTAAGTAAGACCAAAGCTTGCGATCCACAAAGAGGTGATCGCAGCGGACATCGCCGCCCCGCGAATGCGGTTGGGAAAAATCTCCGATATTACCACCCAGGTGACGGGCGCGAGGGACATGGCATAGCACGCGATAGCGGCCACAACGAGCAGAAGCATGTAAAGACCCTGCCCATGCATATGGAAGCCGATTCCCAGGGCGGTGTAGATCAAAGCGAGTGCTGCGGAGCCGAACAGCATTAACTTGCGTCGGCCCGCACCATCCACCATGGCGATGGCCACAAACGTAAATACGAGATTCACTGCGCCAGTGATAACAATATTGAGCAGAATGTCGGAGACGTTGTATCCCGCTGCGGCGAAGACATCGGCTGCATAATTAAAAATGACATTGATGCCGCACCACTGTTGAAACACGGCCAGCGTGATGCCGAGCAGCAGAACTCCTGCGAGCTTCGGGTCCAATAGCTGGCGCAAACTGGCATTGGTGTTCAGGGACAAAGTAGTCTTTATTTCTTCCAGCGTTTGTGTGGCGTATGCTTCACCGCCCAAGCGTTGCAGGATGCGCTTAGCTTTCTCCGGCTGGCCATGCTGCGCGAGCCATCGTGGGCTCTCGGGTACCGACAGCATGCCCAGAAAAAAGAGCAGCGAAGGTGCAGCGGTTACACCAAACATCCAGCGCCATCCTGTCTGGCCATTCCATGAGTTCAGAATTTCCAGTGCAGACGCGCCGGTGGGCACTGGTTTGGCGATGATCCAGTTCATGAATTGGGCCAACAAGATTCCAATCACTATCGTGAGCTGATTTACCGAAACCAACTTGCCTCGTACCTGTGCGGGCGCGATCTCCGCGATATACATGGGAGAAAGATTCGACGCCAGCCCAATGGCAATGCCTCCAGCGATTCGCCAGGCCACAAATGTATGAAAAACACTGGTCATGGCAATGGCCAGCGACGAAACCGCAAACAAGAGCGCCGACAAAAGCAGCAGGAGCTTGCGCCCGAATTTGTCACATAACGCCCCCGAAATTATGGCACCGACCAGGCAGCCAATCAGCGCGCAGCTTACCGCCCAGCCTTGTTGCGACGCGTCTGTGAGATGAAAATATGTTTCGTAGAAGGGCTTTGCTCCGCCAATGACCACCCAGTCATAGCCGAAGAGCAAACCGCCGAGGGCCGCCACCAGTGAGATCGTCCATAAATAAACGCTGTTGAAGTGCACTGTCGTTCTTTCAATCACTGCTGTTGTCGGAGCACAGGACTCACCGGAAACGTAACGCGTCATGACTCCGGCCCTGCAGCTTGCGCCGGAGCAAGGCTTTCCAGTTCAGTTTGGGCCGACAGGTGGTTGATATCTAAAGCCAAAACCTCACGCAGGTCAGCAACCGCTTCTTCTGTACGTCCGAAAACGAGCTTCGCCAGCCCAGCCAGATATCGGCAATGGATCTGGTTTCGCTTCTTCAGATCGTCGTCGAAGAGCAGGAAGTTCGGTAGAGAGGTCGCGAAATAATCTATTGTCGGCGTCGCATGGATCTGGCGTGAAGTAAACTCCAAAAGGTCGTTCAACAAAAACACGGCCTGGGACTCATTCCCGAGTTCCCTTAACGCGAGCGCCTTGTAAACCGTCATGTCACTATTGCTCGTCTCTGTCTGTGCCGCTTTGTTCCAATACTCGCGAGCTTCTTCATCGCGGCCGAGTTCCTGCAGGGCAAGACCGGAAAAATAGTCGAGATGGGTTTCGAGCGTCAGCAGATGCTTCGCTTCTCCAAGATTCTCGGGATAGTTGCGGGCGGCTTCAAAATGCTCGAGCGCCTCGCGAGCATTTCCGGTCTTCAATGCCTGCCGTCCAAGAAGAAGATGGGCCGCGACATATTGTCCGGAAACAAGTCCTTCGCCGCCTTCCCAGGGATGGAAGCGCCTATCGTTCAAAAGCTGAAGAGCTTGTTTGCTCTCGCCAGTCTGGTTGTAAAGAGTGACGAGTTCAACTACGAGATCATCACGCAAATCCAAGAGAGAGCGGTTTAGTTCCAACCGCGTAAGACGTTTGTCTGGTGGAACTCCGGTACGTTTGCAAAGCTGATCGAGTTCATATAGCGAACGTGCATCTGTCGTGTCTGCCCGAAATGCTTTTTCGTAGCAATCCAGAGCGCGCTCTGCATTTCCTCGTACGTTGTGCCAGGCAATTCCCAGGTTTCGCCACGGAGTAGCAAAAGAAGCATCGATCTGGCAGGAACACTCCCAATGGTGAATGGCTTCTTCGCGTCGGCGTTTGTCATACAGTAAGTTTCCGAGATAGTAGTGGGCTTTGGCATCACGCACATTTGCCCGGATCGCTTCCTGAAGGACCAGCATTTCTTCGAGGCGCGCTGGGAAGCAATAGTCCGGCGGTGCTTTTGCTGCCCGGTCAAAGTATTCTCGTGCCTTCTCGCCCTCCCCGCTTCTTTCGTTAAGATATCCGAGTGCATACAGGACCATCGGATATGTTTGTTCTTCCTTCGCAAGCGAGGCGATGTGTTTCTCGAGAAGACCTTTTGCCTCGTTCCACAAACCAGCCTCGGCATAATCGAAAGCAACATCGAGGCAGGTTTGATTGTTACGGAACATTAGTGAAGAAGCCCCATTTGAAAAGCTCTTTATCTCTGGCCAGTCGAGAAACATGGCTTCCGCCGTGGCGCGGAAATCCAGAGGATCCAACTCTAATGTCTTTCGGACAAGTTTTTCCGCTTCGCCACTCCGGCCCAGTCGCCGAAGGATTGCCGCGCGCAGGTTACGGGCTTTGGAATTTAACGCGTTGACCGAGAGTGAATGCCGCACGAAGTTGAGGGCTTGCTTTAATTGTCCATTCTGGCAAGCAATGGTTGCCAAAGCGTAGTAGCCGGCAGATTTCCAGGCTTGGTTCCACACGGATTTATAGAACGCTGCGAAAGCCTCTTCGCTTCGTCCTTGAAAGTTCAGCGCGAGCCCGAGGTTGTAGAACGGTTCGCCGTCATAGGGATTTGGATTGCGCCGGGTCAGCCTCTCTATGGCACGACGAAAATGCGCTTCAGCCTCCAAAAATTGGCCCCTTCGAAGGCACGACAGCCCCAAAGCATTATTGCAGCGCATGTCCAGTGGATCACGACGTAGGCCTTCTTCCCAGTAGGGTTCAGGAGAACGCGTAGCGTGGCGATACTGTTCCAGGTGAAGTCCGGTCAGATACAGTTCTTCGATGTTTGGGATTTCACCCGGCGGAGGCGGCTCGGTTGCGGGATCAGGCAGATGGACTTCATGTTCGCCTTGAGGTTGATAGCGAATGATTTCCTGTCCATCAGCAGCCAGTACGCGCAGCAGCAAATCCTTTTCCAAATAGTCATCTAACAGCTTGATGTCGGTTCGGAACGGTTTGCCCGGCAACACGTCTCGTGTGCATGCAAACAGAACTCGGTCTCTGCCTGTCAAAATGATTCCCAGGTTCTTTCGGACTTCGGTCACACAAACTCCGACCTCAACCCTGGTGCTTTCCTTCACCAGATTGATTGCAGCCGAAAGATTTGCATTTTTCGCCGGGCCAATCTCCCGGATTGGATACCAGTACTGGGTAAAGGTTCGAGTCTCGTACGGTTGCAACCATGAAAAGTCAGGTTGATTGTCCGTGAAAACTCCCGCCATCAATTCCATGTACGGGCCATCGGAGTCAGTGAGTTCACGGTCCCAGGCGTAGCCGAATTCTGCATTTCCCCAAGTCCAAAGTTTCTTGCCAGGAGAGACATAACGATTTGCTACATGAACCAGGCCCGCTTTTTTCCCATGATCGTAGCCACCGAAAAAGTCGTATCTTGAATCGAGGACCATGTAGGACGTAGGGACTGGAATGTTCTTGTACCAGGTGATGTCCACACCTTTTGTGTAGTCAACACCATAGTAAAAGTTACGTGCGACGGGAAACGACGAAACCGCGCGTTTCGCATGGTCTGCCACATAATCGACATCTGGAGGAAAGAAAGCTTGGTACTGGTCATGCACTCGCACTGCTACGTTGGCCCACCAGAGAAACGTTTGAACGAAAGGAGTGCGATTGAAGAGCCGGGCTCTGGCTTCCACGATATTTTTTCCCGGATGAAGAGTGATCCCAACCATTCCCTTCATACGGTTCATGGGCTCGTGCTCGCTCAACCATACTGTCTTGCTTCCGTCCGCGTGTTCGTCGATTTTGTGATCCACTGGCATGAACGTTGAGGGACGGTGATGCTGTGGCCAGTTAAACTCGACGCCGCCTGAGATCCACGGCCCCAGCAGACCAACCAGGGCAGGCTTGATAACGTTCTGCCGGTAGAAGAAATCATAGTTGTTGGTTTTGTCCTGACCAATGTGGATACGCCCACCGATTTCAGGTAAAACCATGATCCGAACAAATTCATTTTCCAGAAAAACCGCCTGATACGACTTGTCGGTCTTTTCGTCGCAAATGCGATCGGTGAAAGGGTTGGGATATACTTTTCCGCTACTGCCCTGATAAACACGCTTGTCCAGGAACATCGGATTGCGGTCGGCAGGCAGGGCGGGGTAAGTGGGAATGGTGACACTTTCCTCCCATGCCAGCACTCGTTCTTCGGAGGAAATGCTCTTAACTTTGCGTTTTCCGTTGCGGCTTGGCACAAGTACCCTTCACATGACGAGAAGCTCTATCATCGCTCACGCTCGATTTTCGGATTGCACGCATTCTCAGAGGCAGGAATCGCCAGAATCGAACCGTCCACGCGACCTGCAACCGGTTGACGTTATCGCGGTTGATTTGGGTCAGCTTCGACGATCGGATACTCTTAGGTCCGCCCGAATATACGCTCCATCCCCGGTCACGGCCTCGCTGCAAATAGATTCTCACCGCCTGGAAGAAGCGTAGAGTCGGACCGACGTGGCCAGTGTCGTGATACTTCAGGAACTTTTTTCATCCTGAGATAGATTCTTTTCCCAAATCTTTCAATCGCACCTAATCTCAGCCGCTTATTCCAGTCCGTATGCTTCAATAGCAGTTTTCGAAAATACCCATTCCTGCTCAGAGGGGGACAAAGTGGCCATGGCGCGCTGGACCGTGCTCAACCAGCGTCCATAGGTGGAAGCCAACGTCAACACTGGCCAGTCAGATCCGAACATCAAGCGTTTGGGTCCGAAAGCCTCGAGAACCACGTCCAGATAGGGCCTCAGGCTTTCATCGGTCCACGCATCCCACGATGCCTCGGTCACCATGCCCGACACCTTGCAGTAGACATTTTCCCGACGCGCCAGCTCAGCAATATGACCTTTCCAGGGCGAGAGTGCCTGTTCCCGAATCCTCGGCTTGGCGATGTGATCGACGATGAAGATTTGATCCGGATGCCGATCGACAAACTCAATGGTCTGTGGCAAGTGCTTTTCGAAGATCAGAATGTCGTATTTCAAGCCGAATTGTTTTAGCTCGGCTACCCCGCGATTGAAATCGCCGCGCAGTACAAATAGGTCATCGGGCTCATCATGAATGGCGTGGCGCATACCCTTCACTTTAGGAAGGTGCGCGAGCCTTTCGAGATCCAATCCAATCCCCGGATCCGTGAGTGGCGCCCAGCCAACGACTCCACGGATCAGGTCATCGCTGGCGGCAATCTCAGCGAGCCATATTGTTTCCGCTACTCGCCGCGCGGCCTCGACGACAACGGTCCCTGTAATGCCGAACGGGGCTGTCACCGCTTTCAGGTCCTCCAGGAGGAAATTCCGCCGAAGAACCTTCATCCCGTCCGTCATCCACGGATACTCGGCCGGCACATAGCACCAGAAGTGATGGTGTGCGTCGATGCATTTGTTGACCATTGTCTCGTGATTCTCAGGTCTACCTGGATTTCGCAGTCGATTCTAGTCAGCGTCGACCGTGCCCACCTCCAATATACTGGTTAAGTTGTTTTTAGGTGCTTTCCTGGATTAGCGTTCACCTTCAGATCGCACGACGCGCCAGGCTCCTGTGGTGTCTGGTAAACACCATCCCTGACTTGCGCCGGTTGTACAAAGTGGTTCCGCAGGTGGGGGATGTGCTCCAAAAAAGTGGCTTCGTTTCCCAGCGCAATATGGTTGAATAACACGAGATGCTGATGCAGTTGCCCCATGTCTCCAACGTGAGGGACTACTGGGAGGCCGAACGTCTTCGCAAGAAAGCTGACAGTCAGGAACTCGCTCACTCCGGCAACTCTTGTGCAGTCGACTTGCACATAGTGGAGCGCCTGGGATTGCATAAACGTCTTGAATAAGATGCGATTTGGTATGTGCTCGCCAGCCGCAATTTTTACCAGGCCAACCTCGCGAGCTAGTGCAACATGCGCAAGCACATCATCCGGGTGTGTTGGCTCCTCGATCCACAAAGGGCGATAGGTCGCGAGCTCGCGGCACATGCGAACCGCGGCAGGAAGATCCCAGTGCTGATTAGCATCAAACATCAGCGTGCTCGAGTCACCGACGAGTTTGCGTAACATCGCTGCGCGGCGCAGATCGCGATCCTCGTCCGCCGATCCAACTTTCAGCTTGAAGGCCGTAAATCCCTGGTCGATTGCACGAGTAGTCAAGTCACGTACTTTTTCGTCGTCGTATTCCATCCAGCCCACGGACGTGTCATAGCCCGGGTACCCTCTTTGCAGGATGAGTTCGCGTTCGGCGCGTCCTGGAAGTTCTTCCCGCAACAAGCGGAGAGCCTTCCGCTCGCTCAGAATTTCCTCCAGATAACTGAGATCCAGAAGGCTGACGACCTGTTCGGGGGTTAGGTCGAGAAGCAGCTTCCACAAGGGCACACCGCGGCACTTCGCCCAAAGATCGAAGCAGGCATTCGTGATGGAAGCGAGCGCTAGATGTACAACGCCTTTGTGTGGCCCAAGCCAACGAAGCGCGGGATGATCTGCCATTTGTCGGGAGAACCGTCCAAAGTCCGACATCAGCTCTTCAATGGATAAGCCGGCGAGTGGCTGGGCCAATAACTCGATCGCGGCGCAGACCAGTCGGTTGCCTTCACCGAGCGTAAGTACGAACCCTGTTCCGCGTGGCCCATCCTGGGTCGGCAACAGCGTGACGGCCAGGCAGTATTCCGAAGTGGCATGGATAGAGTCGGTTCCGGCACCTGGTGGCAATGGAAACCGGGCATCATAGGTCGAGAATGATCGAATCTTATAGTCTGGCATCGTCTCCGTTCCGCTTATCGTCTGTAGCCGAGCTCGGCGCCACCGCTCACCGGCAGGATGCAGCCGGTGATAAACCGGGCCTTGGCCGAAAGCAGAAACACCGCTGCGTCCGCAATAACATCGCCGTGAGGGCAATAGCCGAGAAGATGAATATCATTGAGGTACTGCCGGATGCTGCTCGGATCCTGCTGATCAGCGCACCATTGTTCCAGCATGGGCGTCCAAACCCCGGCGGGGCAGACCGCATTCACCCGGATCTGATATCGCGCGTAGTCGGCAGCCATCGCCTTTGTAAGCGAAATCATGCCACCCTTAGTTGAGACGTACGCTGCGTGGTCCTGCTGTCCAAGTAGTCCGACCATACTCGCCGTGTTAAGGATGGCCCCTTTGGTTGCGACGAGCGCAGGGAATGCAAATTTCGTTGTCCAGTAGACCGACTTCACGTTGACTTGTTGCAGCTTGTCAAACTCCTCTTCAGTGGTCTCATGCAGTGGCTTCGAAGGACCAACGATACCCGCATTGTTGTGAACTGCATCGATGCGCCCGAGCTCTTGGATTACGGTTGCTATTGCGGCTTGAACGGCGGTGCCATCGGAAACATCGGCATGGAGCGCCATACTCTTTCCGCCAAGTTCTTCCGCTGTGTCCTGTGCCGCATTGAGATTGCTGTCGAGGATTACGACGGTGGCATTTTCTCGTGCATATGCAAGTGCACACTCGCGCCCAATGCCGCTGGCGCCTCCAGTCAGCACAATTACTTTGTGTTCGAGATCATTTCCCATGGGAGACCCAGTTGTCGTGTGCGGTTTTGGCGAAGCGGATCATCGCTCTTTTCACGTACTGTTCAGCTACGTCGCCCTCACCTTCGCGCAGGAGGTCGATGATTCGTTGGTGCGATTCCAGGTCTTTATTCCAGACGGAAGTTCCTTGTCCACTCGCAGTCATTCGCAGGCGAACGAACGCAAAAAATGGCGTCAGGATTCGGATGGCGTGTTCCAGAAGGTGTGGGTTCCCGGCGATCCTGCATAGTTCCAAATGAAATCGGAGGTCGCACTCGAGAAGATCCCCGGCGTTTTTGGCAACTGCCGCTCGGCGCATGCCGTCCATCGTCGATTGCAGCCCCGAGAGATCGGCTCGAGCGAGCGCCGCAAGGCGCGCCGCCAGTCCCTCGATTACGCCACGCAATTCATAGAGCTGGATGACGTCCTTCTCAGTCAAGAGGACCACTCGGGCGCTGCGTCCCAACTCCTTCGTGACAAATCCGTCCCGCTCCAGAATGTGGATTGCTTCTCGAATCGAGCCTTGGGCGACCCCGAATTCTTGTGCCCATTTTCCCTCGACGATTCGCACTCCGGGAGGTAACGCGCCTTTCATAATCTCGGCGAGAAGGCGTTCGGCAAGATTCTGCTTTACGAGACCGTCGGTTGTGACTGCTGAAGGCGTCGGCATTGGATAAGTACTTAAATACTTTCCGCTGATCCTATCAGCGGATAAAAATAGGTGTCAATGAAATTTTAAGCACTTACATGCTGGGGGCATGCGCTAGAATGACCCGCGTCTTAAACCCTGCCAAACCTAAAAACTCAGAAAGAAGGTGACTGTGCAACGCATCGGAATGGTGATCAAACTCAAACCCGGAAGCCAGAATGCCTACAAGAAATATCATGCCGCAGTTTGGCCAGAGATTCTGAACAAGATCTCAGAATGCAATATTAAGAATTATTCCGTCTTCCTCAAAGACGACTTTCTCTTCGGATACTTGGAATACCACGGCAGTAATTTGGAAGAGGATTGGGGAAAGATGGCTGCGGATGCCAAGACGCAGGAATGGTGGGCCATCATGCAGCCAATGCAAGATCCATTGCCAACACGAAACAAAGGCGAGTGGTGGGCAAGCATGGAGGAAGTTTTCCATCTCGAATGATGACCGAGAATAAATGCATCGCGCTCTCAGTGTGAAGCTCAGCCATTGGCTGATTTCATTCTGGCTCTTGCCCAGGTCGGTGCGGTGCTGTTTGTCCGTCAGCCCTGCTCATCGCTAGCCAGCAGACAAAAGGCGTGGGGTGGCGCTTGATGTTCGGGCCCCGCTATCCCTGCAGAGGTTTGTCCTCCCGGCTGCGCTGCGAGTCGAAACACTCCGTCGCGACGCCGGCTCCGGCTGATCCGAGAAGTCCTCAAAGTGCCCATAAATATCCAGAATAAGTGCTTGAATTAATCATTACCAAGATCAGCGAAGATACGAGCTCGCCAATAATATGTTTGTTTATATATAGTTAAAAAAAACTTCTTGACAGACGCAGAATAACTGCATTAGCGTCCTCAAAATATGAGTACTTATTTCATTGATGAGTCGGCAGGACTTCTTAGCCTTCCTCGTGAGCGGAGGGGGGTGATTTCCTTTCTGGAGTTGGTTGCGAGGGCAATCTCATCAGGACGCCTCAGGATTGGCGCGTTAGTAACCCACGGCTCCAGGACGGACTCGGAACCTGGAGGCAGATCGACACGCAGGCAGATTGCTTGGTAGCGAAAATATCTTCTGACAATGTCGTTGGAGGCTAGCTATGTGCAGAAAATTGACTCTTTTTGTGTACTGGGCAGTGGCCACCGCTTTACTCTCAGCCATACCTATATTTGGGCAGACGACCAATGGCCTGATTACGGGAGTGGTTACCGACCCTTCTGAGGCAGTTGTGACTGGGGCGCATATAGAACTCCTCAACACATTAACAGGCGTACGAAGAGAAACCGCGACCGATAGTAACGGTCAGTACATCGTTCCGCAGCTGCCGCCTGGTGTCTACGACATATCCGTCAGCAAGCAAGGTTTCGCTACCGTGAAACGAAGCGCAGTTCAGCTCGAGGTAAATCAGAATTTCACTGTTGATCTTAGAATGGCTGTCAGTTCTGTAGATCAAACTGTACAGGTGACGGGCGAGGCCAGTACAGTGAACACAACTTCGGCCACGCGTGCTGATGTTGTCTCGCACACCGCTATCGTGGACCTGCCTCTCAACGGCAGGCAGTTCAACCAACTTACACTTCTGACCCCTGGAGCAGTGCCACTTGCACAGGGCGTCCAGCAGGGATTTTTCACGGTAGCGCTGGGAGCGGGTTCGGTGAGTCCCTCGGTAAATGGCCAGAGACCCCAGCAGGACAATTACACAATGGATGGCGTTCTCAACAATGCGCTGTTTACCAACACCTTTGCCATTAGTCCGCCTCCTGATGCGGTGCAAGAGTTTAATGTCCAGACCCACATTACCGATGCTCAATTCGCAATCAGTTCTGGAGCAAACGTCAATCTTGTGACCCGTTCGGGTGCGAATCAGTTTCATGGCGCGGCGTACGAGTTCATTCGCAACAGTGTCCTGGATGCCAAGACCTACCCGGCTACAACAACGAATCCGTACAAGCAAAATCAATACGGTGTCTTCTTTGGCGGGCCCGTCATCAAGGACAATACCTGGTTCTCCGGGTATTGGGAGGGATTCCGGGCGGAACAAACCAAGTCCTACCTGGCAGCTACTCTCACGGATGCCATGCGTGGTGGAGACTTTTCGGCGGTGCTGGGCACCACGCCGATAGGCACCGATAGTCTCGGCCGTCCAGAGTTCGCGAACGAAATCTATGATCCAAACACCACCACCCCTGACCCGACAAATCCGGCAAAGATCATTCGCAACCCCTACCCGGGCAATATCATTCCAGCGAACCAACTCAATTCGGCTGCTTTGGCCATTCTGGGTAGGTACTACCCCAAGCCCAATCTGAACGTGGCACCCGGGGTTCTACCGAACTTTGCCTTTACCGCGAACACCTCTACGAAATCCGATCAAGTCGGAGTCAGAGTTGATCACCGATTCCGAAATAGTGACACGGTTTTCTTCCGCTACAATCGGTCGAACAATAACCAAGGCAGTCCTGAAGGATTCCCGGGATATTCAAACGAACTTTCGAACTACGCGCGCGCCTTCGCCGCTGGTTATACGCACCTCTTCGGAAGCAACACTATCCTTAACATACGCTACGGGTATACCCAGACAACGTTTAGCCGTTTTGATCAGCCCGCCGGCGTCGACTTTCTGAACACACTAAATTTCGCTCAGACTGCGCCGCCGAAAAACGATATTCCGCTGGGCCCTGGCATCGGAATAACCAACGGTTACACCGGAGTAAGCCAGTTCGCTGCACCAGTCGGCCCCCAAAAGAACAGTGACTATCATGCTGATCTTTCAAAGACCACCGGCAAACACACCATTGGCATAGGTGGCATGTTCTATCGCATCCACAGTTTCGATGACGGCTGGCAGTATTCTCTCAGCTTTACGCCTAATGGAACGTCGGTAGATGCATCTCAACAAGGGACCGGATTCGGTCCGGCAAGCTTTCTTCTTGGCACTCCCGATAACTACACCCCTTGGGTAGGGGATACTGGCGAGGATCAACATATTAACTGGTACGGTATCTATTTGCAGGACCAATGGCGAGTAACAAAGAAGTTGGTCTTGACTGCAGGCCTCCGTTACGACTATATCTCTCCCCCGACTTTTTCAAAGATCAACTCGGGACTGGATGCCATCACCGGAATATTTCACGTGACCGGGCCAGTTCCTCCACTATTCCCCAAAGCGGTTGGGTCCAGCAGTTACTATTCACCACAATGGAACGGCTACCAACCTCGCTTCGGATTCGTTTACCAAGCGACGAACCGCACCGCAATACAGGGCGCATTTGTGATCATAGATGACCATAACAATACGCTCATCGAGCAGCAGTCAGACATTCGTCTCTCCTGGCCGAGTGGAATTACTACTACGATCAGTAATCAGGATGACGGGTTGCCAACCACGTTTATCAACACCCTTCCGCCCTCCACGTTCTTTCTGGACCCGACCAAGCCGCTGGCAAGTTTTGGAGGTACTCCCGACCCGAAGATCCCTTACGCGATGCAATACAACCTCGGAGTCGAGCAACAGCTAACCAACTCTCTGCTCTTCTCCGCTCACTACGTCGGGTCGCTTAGTCGACATCAATCCCTGCAGCCCACCGCCAATACAGCCCTGACACCGGGGCCCGGGCCGATTTCGGACAGGCAACCATATCCGCAATTTGGTGGCCCGTTCTCCTTCGACTACAACCAGGGCGATGCCAGTTACAACGCACTTCAGGTAGAACTCAAACAACGACTGGCGTCCGGACTCTACTTCCTCACTTCGTACACGTATTCAAAGTCTCTCGACATTCAATCCGGCGCGCAACAGGATACAGTCTCGAATTTCTACAATTTGAAAGCAGATTGGGGTCCGTCTGACTACGACCGGCGACATATGTTTGTTCTGTCGACGTCGTATGAGCTTCCACTCGGCAAGGGGAAGAAATTCCTGTCCAACTCCGGCGGGATCGTCCAGGTAATTCTGGGAAACTGGAATATAGGTGGGATTGTCAACGCAGATTCGGGGCTCCCGTTCAATGCGTCCGCGGGCGGCGATGTTGCCAATGTAGGAGGTGGAGCGCAAAGGGCCGACAAGATTGGCGATCCGCTTGCAGGAATTACTCAAAGCAGAGCTCTATGGGTCAACCCGGCCGCTTTTGCAGTGCCCACGGCCTTTACGTTTGGCAACGAGCACAGGAATGACCTCGTCGGTCCAGGTTATTTCAACGTCGACTTTGACGCCAGAAAGAATTTTACGTTCGAGCGCTTCACGCTTCAGTTCAGATCCGAATTCTTTAATCTGTTCAATCGCACCCAACTTGGCCAGCCAAACAATAACGTCCAATCGTCTGCCTTTGGGACAATCAGCGGCACCAGCGCGCCTGGGCGGGAAATCCAGTTCGGGTTGAAGTTGCTGTTTTGACGTCTGGCAGGATCGCCGACGCGAAGGCGATCCTGCGTCTGACCAGGAGCCGTTGCCGCAATCCACGCCAAGAAAGGAATTGGGTAGAGCACATGGTCAGTCCGGCTCCGGTGGGCCGCCAGCGGGGATACATGGTGTCGGCATGGTTCTTCATAGCCTTTCTATCCCTCCTGGGTCTACCGCAGTGCCATGGGGAGCAGCCCGAAGAAAGATGTGATGCTCGCGCAAGCTTTCAGAGAGTGGACAGCATGCTGAAGCGCAAGCAGTACGGAGAAGCAAGAGCCTTGCTCCGACAACTACAAGCCTGTCACAGCCTCGCCGCAGTTGATATGTTCAATGTTGGATGGCTCTTTGGCAAAGCACGCGATTTTCCGTCAGCGCTAACCATCTTTCGCTCAGTGAACGCGGATGTACCAGATCACCCAACCCATGAATACGCGATTGCCCTCAGCGAGTTCGAGCTTGGCGACTATAGGAGTACAACCAAGGTCCTCAGCGCTCTGCGCTCCAAAGGGCTGTGTGCTGCTAAATGTTCCGACCTGTTAGGGGTTGCCTATTCCAAGCTGGGTCTTTATCAGGATGCGTATCCGGTCTTAGCGGAGAATTTCAAAAAGAACCCCACGGATCTTTTTGCTTATTTGAATCTCGTGACCTTCTTTGCCGACACTGGAAAGTTTGCGACCGCGGACGAGATCGCGAGCCAGGCAGTCGCGGCGTTTCCCCAGAACACTGAGCCATTGATAATGCGGGGTTCGCTCAAGATGTACCAGGGAAGGCTCGAAAGCGCACACGATGACTTTGCCGCGGCGATTCGGCTTTCACCGCGAGATCCCGACGCTCATTTCTTTGTAGCTCTCTCGGACTATAACCAAGACAAGTTTGCTGACGCCGCCAGCGAGCTTAGGTCGGCAATTGGATCAGGGATCCTGGATTCCGATTTGCACTACTTGCTTGCCGAGTGTGCGATCAGACTCGATCCTGCGAAGCCCCTTGATGCTCTGCCTGAGTTAAATCGTGCAATAGCAATAGACGCCAAGTCAGTTTCTGCCAGAACCCTGAGAGGGAAGCTTCTTCTTCAAGGGGGACATCCCGGGCAAGCAGTTACGGATCTCCGCCTGGCACATAAGATGGCGCCTTACTCTCGTAGCGCAATCTACAACCTGGCTCGCGCGTATTCTGCACTTGGACAAGCACAAGAGGCGAAATCCCTTTTCGCGCAGTTGAACACAACGGCTCCAGACGTGTTGAGCGAACTTAGCGATCGCAGGCTGAGGTCGGCGTTGAACCAGTGAAGGCTCTCGCCACCTCGCGAGGGATCCCACGTCGAGACGTTAGTTCGTGGGCGAATCGAACTCAAGGGCTTTCAGGGCAAAACCGATTAGGAGGCTTCAATGTCGAAGAAGTATTCACGCCGGGACTTTGTGCAGACTACCGCTGGAGGCATCGCTGCATCTTGGGGCGGTTTGCGAATCCTTGCCGGCCCTCAAGCCTTTGCTCAACCTCTGGAATCTGCCAGTCCGGCTGAAGCCCCGGGCCAGAAGTTCTTTGTGTACGGACCAGAATTCTTTCGGCCCCCCAACCCTCCGATCTCGATGCGCCGTGAGATGTTGAAGGCCATTGCTCATGACTACAAATTCAACATCATCCGCATTTACTGTTCGTGGGTTTATCTCAATCCAGAGCAGGGGCGCTTTGATTTCTCTGAAGTCGAGGAGATCATGGGCCAGTGCGACGAGTTAGGCCTCAAGGTGCTAATGGGTGCGGTCATCGAAGAGGCGCCTTACTGGCTGGAAGCTGCTCATCCAGAAGCACGTTACGTAAACGCCCTCGACCAGCCGGAAAGACTCCAGGGATATTCCATCAATATGAGCGGGGGATGGCCGGGATTGTGCCTGGATTGGGAACCCGTCCGCGAGGCAGCAGGAACTTTCATCCGCGAAATGGCCAGAGTGGTCGCAAAGCATCCATCCCTGTATGCCTACGATGTCTGGAACGAACCCCATATCGAGCCTTCCGGGGGACATCAATTCTCCCCCACGACGGACCAAAAGCTGTTCTGCTATTGTCCCAAAACGATTGCCGCGTTTCAGAATTGGTTGAAGAAGCGCTACGGGACTCTAGACGCTCTCAACGAGGCTTGGGTCCGGCGGTATCCAGACTGGACGACGATCGATCCACCGCGTGGTCAGGGGTCCTACATGGACTGGGTTGATTGGCGACGTTTCATGATCGATCGCAGCACGGACGAAATGCGCTTCCGAGTGGACACCTTGCGAGCAGTGGACAGACGCGGTCTTCTGGAAAGCCACGTCTACACGCAGGCGGCGATTCTACCGGTTGCATTGTCCGGCATCAATCCCTGGCGTTTGGCAGAGGTCGTGGAGACGTGGGGACTTTCGAACTTTCCCCGGTGGTCAGGAGCACCTACATATCTGGGAGCAGCCCAACTGGAACTTACCCGCGTCGCTGCCGGTGAAAAGCCATTCTGGACGACCGAACTTCAAGGAGGACACGGCAGCCGAGGGATACAGCGCAGTCGAAAGATGCGGCCGCGAGATATTCGGCTGTGGAATTGGCTGCTGGTGGCTATGGGTGGCAAGGGAATCATCTATTGGTGCTATCACACCGAGGCCACCGGAATGGAGTCAACCGGTTTCGGATTGGTTGACCGTGACGGTTCTCCCACCGAACGCGTGCTGGAGGCGGCCGAGGACCACCGACTAATCGAGTCCAACTGGGACATCATCAAAGATTACAGGCCAAAGCCCGAGGTCGCGATTCTGGTCGATCTGGACAACGCACTGCTTACCTTCGCGATGAGCGGTCAGGAGGATGCATCGGTGGATTCGTTCCGTGGCTATTACAAGGCGCTTTGGAACTGCGATTTAGTGGTTGATTTTATCGAGCCGAAGAACTTGAACAATAACCGTTATCGCGTGATCATCGCGCCCTGGCATTTGATCGGCAAGAAGGGAACGTGCGAACAACTCCGCCAGTTTGTCGAGGCGGGTGGGACGCTGCTCATCGAAACTGGCTTCGGAACCTATGACGAGCACATGATTTTCAATCCCGCAGTTCCACCATTCGGCCTTGCGGATGTCTTCGGATACCGCGAGGGTGAAGTCCTCTACATGGAGGGAACCGGTCAGCCAGTGCCTAAAACGGATGGTTTGCCAGCCTCCGAGCAGATATATGTCGATGGGCACCTGGACTTCTCGGAACCGGTCGCCGTTCGAGTTAAGGCCCACACTTTCCTGACACCGCTCCTCATCGGGTCCGCGACGGCCATTGCGAAGTATGAATCCACTCCGGTAGCCGCTATGAAGAAGGTTGGCCGGGGACAGGTTTTCTACTTCGGAACCAACCTGGGCGCGAGCATTGAGGCAGGAGACCAGGGAGCAATGGATCTTGTGCGAGCGATCGTGACTCACGTTGTCCGACCCCCGGTTACAGCGGACAAAGTCCGGCCGAGGTTGGTGGAAGCTCCGAACGCTGGTCTCCTGATGGTATTCAACGACAGCATTGAGGATCAGACAGCCAGCATAAAGCTTCCCTCGAAGTATGTTCGCGCTACCGATCTCTATAGCAATGAAACCCATACCGTTCAGCAACAATCTATTGCGATAAAAGTGCCATTTGAGGGAGTAACCGTCCTCCGCCTGACGTGAGTAGGAGCTTCCATATCTCAGTACAGAGCCAAGATGCGAACCGACCACGTGACAGGTTTTCTTCTGATCCTGATTGCGGCAGTTATGAATGGCGCCTATGCAATCCCCATGAAATTGATGTCCCGATGGAAATGGGAGAATATCTGGCTGGTATGGACGCTACTCAGTCTGTGGGTGTTGCCTTTGGCATTGGAATTGGCAGCCGTGCCGCATCCCATCCAGGCCTATAGTACGACGCCGTGGACTTCCCTGGCAGTCATGGGAGTGATGGGAGTTTTGTGGGGGGCAGGTGTGTTGTTGCTGGGCATGTCATTCCCGCTCGTCGGCGTAGCAGTGGGAGCCGCTGTTGCTCTCGGTTGTTCAGCCGCCGTCGGCACTCTTCTGCCAATTCTCTTCGCAGATGCGCCAATACGGCGATCAACAGGCCTGACGATCTTATTGGGAGCGGTTGCTGTGGTGTTGGGGGTAGGCGTATGCGGCTTCGCCGGCAGAGCTCGCGAACGGCTACAGGAAACGAGTGTCATCGTGCAGCAGGGGTCAATAAAAGGGTTCTTATTTGCTAGCGTCGGCGGTACGCTTGCCGCAGCTCTCAACTTGGCATTCGTCTCTGGCGCTAAGATTGTTGCGAGCGTTGAGGCGCAACGACCTTCGACGCCACTGGCGAGCATTGCCGTCTGGATGCCTGTACTCCTGGCAGGTGGAATTCCTGGAACGCTCTATAGCTTGTCCCTCCTTATAAAGAACCGCTCCGCCAGCCTCTATCGGCAAAAGGGAACCAGCGGTTATTGGCTGCTTGTTGTGGTTATGGCCGGCTTGTGGCTGGGCAGTATTGTGGTGTATGGCGGCGGAGTTGCAAGAATCGGAGCGCTTGGTCCGGTCGTGGGGTGGCCCGTGTTTATGTCGGGCGCAGTAATCGCGAGCGCCGCGTGGGGAACCCTGTTCGGGGAATGGAAGAACTCCGGCACGACAGCAAAAGCAGCTATGACTCTTGGCGTGTTCTGCCTGATAGTCGCCATCGTTATTCTGGGTAAAGCGGGTTCTTAAAGGAGTTCTGCTACTACTTATCGGCCAGTTCGTGGATCGTCAACCGCAGGAGCAGCTACAAAGTCCTATCTATGCTTTCTACTTGAGTAAACAACGATATGGAAACACGCGAAGATCGCGTCGGTTCTTCGGTGGATCGCGCCGCGCTCCGCCGTGAGTTCCCCGACGTCGCCTTCCACGACTTTGAATCTTGGGCGAAGACGCAGGATTGGAGCGTGCCTCATGAGTAAGGCAGTTCAGTTCGATTCGTACGGCGGCATCGACGTCCTCGAGGTGCGAGAGGTGCCCGCCCTGTTCCGGGAGCCGGTGAGGTTCTGGTCGAGGTCAGGGCAGCCGGCATCAATCCGAGTGAGGCGGTGATCCGGAGCGGCGCGCTGCACCACTTATTTCCGGCGACATTTCCATCCGGTCAGGGCAGCGACCTGGCGGGGGTGGTGGCCGAACTCGGTCCCGGCGTCAGCGTTTCGCTGTCGGCGACGAGGTGATCGGGTTCTCCATGGGGCGCTCCAGCCACGCAGAGTATGTGACCGTGCCGGCGAACCAGTTGACACCGCGGCCGGCTACGGTGCCGTGGGAGGTAGCCGGCTCGCTGTTTGTGGCGGGGGTCACCGCCTATGCCGCGGTGCGGGCGGTGCGCCTCGCACCCGGAGATACGGTAGCGATCGCGGGTGCGGCCGGCGGTGTCGGTTCGATCGCGGTTCAACTCGCCCGACGTGCCGGGGCCACGGTCCTCGGCATCGCCGGGCCGTCCAACGATGCTTGGCTCGTCGACCACGGCGCCGTCCCGGTCAACTATGGTGATGATCTGCCGGCCCGGCTGCGCGCTGCAGCACGGTCCGGACACATTGACGCCCTGCTGGATTTTTTCGGTGGTGGGTATGTCGCCCTGGCGGTCGAAGACCTCAAACTCCCGCCCGACAGGGGTCGACACCATCGCCGGTTTCGATGCGGTGGAGCGGTTCGGAGTCCAGTCGGCAGGCGGGGCGGATGCCGCGACTGCAGCGGTGGTCGCCGAGTTGGCCAACCTCGTTGCACGCGGTGAACTGGAAGTGCCGATCGCCGGAGTCTTTACCCTCGATGATGTGCGAGACGCTTACCGACAGCTCGAATTGCGCCATACCTGCGGCGACCGTGAGCGACTGGGGGCGTAACCGGTTCCACAGCGATCCCGCGGGGAAAGATGTTGAGGTCTAACCATGGTCAACCGAAGAATGACTAACGCATCAAATGAAGGAAAACGATTTGACTACATCGTGGTGGGCGCGGGCGCAGCCGGTTCAGTTCTTGCCGCTGAATTGTCCGCGTCCGGCGCGCAAGTACTCGTCATCGAGTCAGGAGGACCCGACGACGCGCCGACCATCATGAACCCGAGCATCTGGTTTTACAACGTCGCCGGCCCGCTCGACTTCCACTTACCTATCGCCCCTTCGCCGCGATTGAACAATCGCAAATTCAATATGGCCCTCGGCCACGTACTTGGTGGCGGCAGCAGCATCAATGCCATGGTGTGGATGCGGGGAATGCAACGGGATTACGACGGGTGGGCGAAGAATGGAGCCAAGGGTTGGGCATTCGCCGATGTGCTTCCTGTCTTCAAGAATCAGGAGGATTGGGAAGGCGGCGCGAATGAATGGCGGGGTTCCGGTGGCCCCATACACATCCGCCGGCCGAAAGATCCTCATCCCACAGCGCCAGCCTTCATTGAAGCCGCTCGAGAGATGGGCATGCCCATTCTGGATGACGTGAACGGACCGATGCGCCCCGGCGCCGGTTACATCAACATGAACATCGCCGCGGATGGGACTCGCGTGAGCGCCGTTCGCGCCTTCCTGCGCCCAGCGTTGTCGAGGCCGAACCTCGCGCTGCTTCTCAACACCAACGTGCTGAAGCTGAATTTTAAAGGTACTCGTTGTGTGGGCGTCAAGCTAATGACAGACGGCGCCGTAAAGGATATTGCGGCCGACAAGGAAGTGATCCTTGCCGCGGGCGCCATCAATAGCCCGAAGCTTCTGATGCTGTCAGGCGTCGGGGAAGCGAAGGCGCTTCGCAGCCATGGAATCGACGTCGTCGAGAACCTGCCCGGCGTTGGCGAGAATCTGCAGGACCACGTGCTCGTCTCCGGCGTCGTATTCAAGTACAAAGGCAAGATGCCGGATCGTCCGATCGACAGCAACGCCGTCGAGGCAGAGGCGTACTTGTCAGGCAGTCCCTCGGATGACACAGACATTAGTCTTGTGCTTCATCAACTACCGGTGGTTACGCCTGAAGTAGCCTCGCGCTTTGGGACTCCTCCAGCGGACGCGTTCACCATCGCGCCAGCTCTTGTGCAGCCCACCAGCATCGGTTCCGTCCGTCTGGCGAGCAACAACTTTCAGGATGCCGCCGTGATCGATGGCAACTACGTTGGCACGGATCACGATTTTGCGGCCATCGCGGGCGCGATTGAAGCCGCGCGTGAAATCGGGAACCAGCATGCCTTCGACAGCCTGCGCGAGAGCGAACTCATTCCAGGAGCCAAGGCGAGCGCCGAGGAGATCCGGGAACTTGCCAGACTTGCCTCGGCGAGTTTTGGACACGCAGTTGGTACGTGCAAAATGGGCGTAGACAAGCTCGCAGTGGTTGACCCAGAGCTCCGCGTGCACGGCATGTTGGGTTTACGCGTGGCGGATGCCTCGGTGATGCCACGGATCATCACGGGACCGGGGACAAACGCGTCAACCCACATGATTGCGGGCCGCGCCGCCAAGCTGATTCTTGGCTGACCACAGAGGATCGCAGGACCGACAATCCAGATAGATCGTTGACCATCGACACCCATCACCACATATTGCCCGACTTTTCTGGCAAGAGACGGAGGGCGCGCATGCCCCCGTCGGAGGAGAACTGAATCGACCAAAGCCGCAGTCTCTATTAACAATGCTCAAGGCAGACCGTGCCAGTTACCCGGCTCTTTAGACAATAATTGACGTGAACGGGGATCGGCTTCCGGCGCGGCCTATCGCGATCCAGTGCATCTGTACAGACTGGATCAAGCCCTTTTCAGTCACCTCTTCAGCGAGGAAAGTATTGCTGACTGAAAGCTTCAGCCAGATCATCGGTTCCTGAAGCAAGCAGGCAGGATTGACAGCGTAGTTGCGCCGGCGGCCCAGGAATCTGCTCGGCGCGGGGTTATCGTTTCCGGGAAGACCTTTCGTACCACGGGCTAACCGATTTCCTTTGCGCATCGCGCCGCTTCGTCCACATTGCCCGCAATTCGGGTCTCGACCGCTGGAATACCGTACGCGGACAGGAAAGTGTCACGACTATTCGCGGGACGTTCGCCATTCAGAGCCGTTCGTTATTCGATCCCATACTTTTCGGCCAGAAATCCCCGAAGCATTGTTGGAAGCACCTTGGCCACATCCTGCCAGGTTAGGATCTTGCAACGTAACCGCAAGTCGACAGCAGAGACGCACCGGATCACCGCGTACCACGCTTCGATCAGATCGGATCTTCTGGCGTCCATCAGCAGGCAAAACGAGCAATGACTTGCTTGTGCGGCCAGGATGTTTCTTATGAGCTGGTACGACAGAAAATCGTTCTGCGTCTGAGGCAAGTCTGGACAGTTGAACACCTGGGAGAAATCACGATAAGTGCTTACTACAGTCTTCGGAGCCTGTTGAAAGTCACCTTCAGTCAGTTTTGCCTCGACCAGCAGATTTCCCAGGCGCATGTCGACTTCGGTGCGATCGAATCTTCCATTTGCCACCGGGACGCGTGCCCGGAATCCGAAATGTGGATTTGCTCCTGGCTCTACATCAAGTATCGAATAGACTCGCCCGTCCCCGAAAACGCGGGGATAGCAGAACACATTCATCAGCAGAGCGTCGGAACTGGCGCAGGAATCAAGTTCTCGCCACTTGCCGCGTTCACTCCGGGGAAGCGACTTACCCTGAGCATGCACCTTTTCCAGACGGTGTCGCCAGCTGGAGTTCTTTCGGATCGCGCGGTACGTCGAGGGGAGGAAATTTCCGTGGCGAGAATCATCATCGTAGGGTTCGAAGCAAACCGTCGGGGGCTGTCCGTAACTCAGACAGTGGGGCAATTGGTGTTTTCGGGCGTAGACTTCTGCCCGGCAGCCGAGTTCATGACGGAGCAGGCTGATGCAGTTCATCCTTAATCAATCATCAATCATCAATCATCAATCGTCTACTTCTGTGATTCATCCATTATGGGTGTCCTCGAGGCTTGTTGTGTACAGAGGCTGAAACCGCCGATCTGAGGAGCGCACCTCATTTCTCAAGTAAAACTTGAAAGGATCGCATCTACACAAAAGAAAAAAGGCAGGCGCCACTTTTGGATGAGCGACCTGCCTGACTTCGCGTCGGATTGAATATCTGGATTTTCTCTCGATGAAGAGCAGCGCGCAATACAGGATTTTCCGTAGGGGCGGGGTATTACCAGATTCCTTTATCACTTCCAGTAAATTTTTGCTCTACCACTGCTGCGGTGGCCAGGCACGGCAGCAGGCTGAGGCGAAGCGTTCCCTGCAATTCCCCCCTGAGCGCGAGGCTGCTCAACTCGGAAGTGTAGAGCCGTACCGAGTGAGGCATGATGGGTATGCGCAGGAAGCCCCGAAAGCTCAACTGGTCCCCGCCGAATTGGGCCGCCGATCTGACCATCTCCGGAAGATCAAGCCCTGCTCCCCGGAAGTGCTCGACATAGTCGGAGGCGATCGCGAGAAAGGTCGCCGTGCCCTTCCAGATGCCGGCTGATTGCGTCAAAGAGCGCAGGTAGGGGTAGTCGATCGTATCGCTTTCCAGAAGTTGAGTGGTGTCTGCAACATCGCAGAGTCGCAGATAAAAATGCCGGTACATTCTTTGCAGAGTGCTGAGGATCGGACGATGCTCGGGCGAAGGAACCCAAAACCTGCGAGATCCGAAAGGCAACGACCTTCGACGGGCGATCAGCGAATTCGCAATTCCGACGTGCTCGCCGGTTTGTCCCAGGCGCCCCACATGCACTTCGACCAATTCCCTCAAGCCAGGAATCGCGAAGTTCCATTTATTTGCCAGGCGGTCACCCCAGCTGCGCCGGGCCAGCGACGCTCCGAAACGTTGCTTCATGACGCGAATGACGTCCTCGGGGTGTGCCGAGGTGAACAGATCAAGATCACTGCCCAGATCCGGCCAGTGATCGAGAGACTTGATGACCATGACCCTGCAGCCTTCGGCTTCGAGAGTGCTGCATATCCCGGTCAAAAATGAAAGTGCGGAGTCGATGCGGACGCGCTCGCTTTGGATTGCACTTGCGGCCCAATCAGCCTGATCGCGATTGCCGGCCGCGTTTGCCATGTGCTGAAAGGGCTGCAAGGCACGAATCAGAACATGATGCGAATCTGCGAGGGCTAAAATCTCGGCTAATTCCTCACTACGCAGGTCGTCGACCGCGAGATTTTGCAGACTGAAATCCGGAATGCCGGCCCTGCCCTCAAGACGATTCGGATTGCGCTCTGCGCTTGGGCTGAACAGGAGTCGAGACAGGATGGTCAGACCCCTGGTGGCGCCCGGCGGGTACGTGGCTCCCGGTTCAGGATGGATGATTGCAGTTGGTAAAGGAAGCGCGTTCAACGGCGGTACCCTCCTCGTAGTCGTTCCAGGTTTCGATCAGCAGGAATGGCAGCGGCTTCGAGTCGCTGTAGTAGCGGCGGTACAAGCCCAGAGTTTGCTCGAAGGTCTGGCCGCATCTTGCGTCCATGTGACGGTTCAGCCCCCAGCTTGCGTGGGAGTCGTCGAAACCGGGCCAGGCCGCTCCCACCGCGATCTTGTCGGCATGCCTGGTGGTCATAGTTTTGTAAAAGTTGTCGAGGTATTGCTCCCCCCAATCGCTTCCATCGGGAGCCCAGCCGGCGTGTCCGGGATGCACCCAGGCGTAGTATCCGTCGAAGACGCGCGAAAATTCCGCGGGAGCTTCATCTTTGTATAGAAGTAAGGGAGTCGAAGCCCAGTCATTCACTTGCTCGCGAACGCGATTCCAATCGGTGTGGCCACGCTTGGGAAAAATAAAGACGACTGGCCGGCCGTTGTATGTCAAATAAGCGTCGCGGTAACGCGCATCTGGACCGATATACGTCCGGTAGGCTTTACTAAAGGCTGCCAGCGCCTCTTCGGTCGCCTGACCGTTGTCATTCTCAGTTTCGTCATACATCAGCGCCACCCGAAAATGCATTTCGCTGGCCACCTGTTGCAAAAGCGCGAAACTCTTGTCATGAAATGGCCGCCGTTCGCCATACCAATCGACAACAAATCCTGAGATACCCCGGTTGATTGCTTCCTTGATTTGCCGCCGCATTACGGCGGTGTCCTGGCTGGAATATCCAACGTCCATATGCTTGTGGTCACCAAACCATGGCATCCAGACCGCAAGAGTTTCCGGTCCACGCTGTGGAGCCTGATAGCTGGCCGCTGCGGAATGAACATCCTTGCTGGCGCAGCCATCGATGATGATCATGCAAGCCAGCAACACGGCGATCATGCCCCTGGACAAATCGGTATGCCTTCCCGGTCGGTTCACTCTTGTGACCCTGTTTTTAAGGACCCTGTTTTTACGATGCGCGCAGCATCCGCATGGTTGGCGTTGGTCAGAACTGGGACACCGCCTGGAGCTGGCGGACCACCCAACGGTCGGCGCTCGGAGTCATGAGCACGACGTAACGCAGAACAGCCCGCTCGTTATGAATCGATTTCTCACCGTCGAACACCTGGAATTGGCACTCCAACGTGTCGTGCAACTCAACAACGTCTCCCTCTGGGGCGTAGAAAACCACGTCGACCTTATGGCGCTGGTCGAGGTAGCGCGAGTGCAGGCCGGTTTTCTGCTGGCCAGCGACGGCTTCAGCAAGCTGTTCTCTCGCCGGGCCAACAAAATAATCACCGAGTAATGCGGTGGCATTGTTGTCGAACACAGTAGCCAGGGTTTGCCACGCGTTGGCATAGTGGCGAACCAGGTTTTGCTGGGTGATGGATTCCAAAGTCCTCGGACCCGCGTTGCGGGCATCGAGCTTTACTTGCGGGAGCGAGTTAGCAGGCGGCGAATCGGCGTCCACGGTGCAAGGCAACAGTGCAAAAGAAGCTACGAACACGAGGGACAAGATCAGCGACACCGTCCAGAAAGGTCGGCCAAAGAGTTTCGCCAAAGTGAACCTGGGCTTCATTTCTCACCCATGCGAAGCTGATTACCCATTACGACTCCCGACGCCACTGAAATTACCGCGGGTCCTGACGCCAGGAACTGCGCGCGGGCCACGCCCTGCTTGATCGGCATGTCCACTGTGCTCTTGCCACTGGCGCCAGTCTCAGTGAAGGTGACAACTGTTCCGTCTGGTACGGGGTTTCCAGAACAATCCCGTACCGGCTCGGTTTCCACCGAAATGCCCTTTGCGTTCCGCTGCCCTTTGATGCGCAGGTTGCAGGGATCGCTGGCAACCTGCTGTACGACGCGGCGCACTGACAAATCGCCGACTGAAGCAGCCACTTGCGCTGCGCCAGCTTGATTGCCCGAGTTCGCGCGAAACCATGCCACGCCATTCTGCGTGATCACGGGTCGTGACGTGGAATCGCCCGCGCCGGCCTTCAACTCGAAATCAATCGTCAAGGGGGTGAAAACAAGATTGTCGAACTTATCGTACGGGAACGCGACCCCGCTGATTGCATTCGGGAGCTTTACAGGAACTCGCGAAGGGTGCACCAGAAAACTCAGGCTCGTTGTCGGGGCCGGCGTAACGAAGAACGACGCGCTCTCGCAGCCACTCGAGGAGCACAAAATCGCCAGATACCTGCCGGCGGCACGCACCTGGCCCATATCAACCGGTATTTCTTGTCCGAGCCGTACCAGTTTTTTCGAGGTCTGGCCCGGCCCCATCAGATAGAACGAAGCTTCTCCATTGCCCGAAGTGGAAATACCCGAAGTGGAAATAGTAGTGGGCTGGCCCGCCGTCACTGTGGCCGGCGCACGCAAGCTTAGGCTCTGCGCAAAGCACAGGCTACTGAGGCACGCGGTGAGAGCAATAAGGAGCGTGGCCCAGCTCCGATTTCGACTTGGATTAAGACCTGGCAATGTTGTAGTAGTTCACGATCACGTGATAGTTCTGCACTTTTCCCACGACCGGGCCCGGAATCTCAAGCGCAAAAGACTCCGGCAGTTGGGGAAGCAACGGGCGATCGACGTAACCGTCAGAGACCCAGATGACTCTCCCGTTGCTGTCGTAGAAAGTTGCAATCACGTGCGGGATGTTCACTGTCTGCCCGCTCTGATTCAGCAGGGTTCCGCGCAGAACATTTCGGCCCTCGCCATCGGTCTCGACTTTCTGATTCATTACCCCGATTACCGGATCAGCCGATGTGGGCACCAGAGTCGCTTTGGCGTCCATGCGCACATTCTTTACTTCCTGCAGGCTGACGTTGGGGAAATCGATGCGATACGGCGAGACCTGCTTGGGCAGAAGGATGTGTGAAATCTTGTCAAAGCTGCTTTCTTCGGCAATTGCCTTTCCGGTTCCGTCCACCAGTGCGGCATTGACGTTCACAAATGCCGGAATGGTGTCTTCATTCACAACTTCGCCCATGACGACGCATCCGTTCTGGTAGGCGACGGCGTTCATGGAGACGATTCGGACATGCGGTGCGTCTACTGCCCGGTCTCCCCATTGTCCCTCGCCACTGGGAGTGATCAGATCCCAGCGGAGATAGTTCACCGGGACAATCTGGGCCGGAAGATTGGGAAATGTCGGGACTGGCCACACGACTTTCCATGTGTCTCCCTGATGCAGCACCTTCAAATCCCGCACGTCACGGATGGGGCCGACGGCGGTTGACCAGCGCAGGGTGGTACGAATCTGGGCTTCGTCGTTGGTGGCGTGGAGCGGTTGCAGTTCCCAACTCTCCAGGCCCGAGAGGGTACGGAGACTGCCGTTGTTTCCCGTCAAGTCACGGGTGAAGAGCGCTTCGTCAACATTGCCGGAGTCAACCAGTTGAGCGTACGCGACTCCCCAGTTTCGTCTCTGAATTTCATTAAGAAGCTTGTCGACAGCTTGCTCCGGAGTTTTCGCCGCCGAGGAAAGCCCCGGCAACGCCGAACCTGAAGTGATGCCGGTGGTGGCGCCAAGCCGGGTAGGTCCAATGGTGCCTGCAACGATCAATATTGCGGTAACCACGAAAATGATGAGAGGTAGCAGGTACTTCATCGGACTTCCTCGGCAACGTAATGTTCGGGTTCGCGCTCGCGCGACGTCTGAATCTCAACAGGCTCCACGAGTTTTCGCCGCCCGGGCAGGAGTAATACCAGCCCAATCGCGAGGAGGCTGCTGGCCATCGGCAAAGTTCCCCACATCAGGCCCTGCCATGGTGGTGGCACGGCGTCGGATTCGATCTTGTGAGCTGGTGGCACGTCGTCCTTGGACCATGCCGTTATCTCACCGTTGTTGTAGGTCTCGATTTTTCTCCAGCCCGCGAACGTGAGCAGTGGCTCGTAGTATGAGTCGTGTACAAACACATACTTCAAGCCGTAGTGGTTGGCGTGCTTCAACATCGCACGCAGCGATTCCATCCCGGCGCTGGCGTAAAACTTGGCGTTGGTAAGCTGCGCCGATCCGTAACGCGTCATCTCCGGCAGCAGCCGAGCCGAGTTGTAATCTCCGTCCACACTGCTCGCATCGCTGTAGGTAGAAACCCTGGCCAACACACTTCCAAAGCCCAGCGTGATGTAGCGGTACTGGTCGTGACCGTCGCGGTTCAGGAACGAGATCACCGGAGCGACGTCCAAAGTCGATGCGGGGCGATACGGGTTTACGCCCAGCCAGCCGAGAGCAGCACCGAGCGTGGCAACCGCGGCCAAAGATAGAGCCACCGCGGCTTTTTGTTGAAAGCGCTCAATAAGTTCAGCCGCCAGGAGCCCAACGATCGGGGTGGCCAGCAGCACCGCCCAGAATGCGAAGCGTTCAAAGGTGAGGACTTCGAAGGCGCGTCCCAGCAGCAATTTCGGCAGCGGCGTCGTACCGCCCAGGCCGAACAAAAATGTTACCCAGAAGCCGAACAATAGAGGACGCAGGCGCGGAACCTTCGATCCACGAATGACGATGAATGGCAGCGCCAGAATCAGAATGCCGTACGGGATCACAAAGTAGTTGATCCCGGTAATCGAATTCAGCAGGTAATTGTTTCGGCTGTCGTGGGGAATGGGCATCTGGTTGATGGGGTGCTGAATCAACGCCAACCAGTAGGGAAGCAATACCGCTCCAACTCCAATGCCGGCCATCACAACAAACATCGCGGCTCGGGAGACTACTGAGGTAATCGAGCCGCGAGCCCGACCTTCCCGAGCGTCGAAACATGCCACCCACAAGACCGGGCCGGCGAATAAAACCAGTCCAAAGATTAGGGTCACGTGATGTGCAGCTGCGGCCGCCAGGCTGACCGCGATCCCCTTGACCAGCGACCGGAAGTCCGAACGGGTTGACCACTCGTAGAAGTAAGGCAGTGCATTGAGGAAAAGCGCAGCAGAAGTCACGGTAGCGAGTTGGCCGGCCTGGTACACAAGAAAAGACAGAGCGCCCAGAAACACACTGCCCAGTGCTGCGTAACTTGCGGACCGCTCATCCACCCAGATTTTCGCGAAACGATACACGCCGACAGGAAGCAGCATGATGGCCAGCAGCTGGACCAGCATGTAAGCCATGTTCAAGCCAATGAGTTTTGAGAACACAGCAATCCACTGGTGGGTAAGCGGGGGATATGTGGTTTGCGAGAACCCGGCAAACCATTTTTCATTCCACGGGTTGAACCAATGCTGGGCATAGTGTGAGGCAAAAAAGATGTGGAAATTGGTGTCAAACGACCCAGCCGGAAGCTGCATCAGCAGCAGGGGGCCGTGGACCGCAAGGGCGACAACCACTATCGCGAGCAAGGGTATAGAGCGGCCAGAGTACGAGTAAGCAGGCGTCAAGTGAGAGCGGTCCATGGGCTGCACCTAGGGCGTCCTCTTTGATTCAGCAAAGGGGCCAGGGGTTTGCCGGTGGACCGGGTTTGTCCCGTGGGCCGAGATGGGAGGCAGCCTGGGCTCTGGCTACGGCATCTGAATGCCACCGGAAGGTCTTAGTTGGGAAAGAGCAAAGAGGAAGACCTTGCTGCGGTGGGGTACTGGAAATTGAACATCCGTCTTTGGGGTGCACTTCTTTTCACTATTACGCTGGCTGGCCCCGGCTTCGGGCAGACCTTCGCGCTGGATCCGCAGAAGGGAACAAGCTCGCCCAAACCGAGCCAGAGCGGACCTGGCGGTTCCGGCAATGGCAATCCTGGTAATAAGGAGCAGCCAAAAGCAGCAGATCAAGCCTCACAGGGGCTGGGGTGGGGGTCAAGCATTGAAGTGGCCCGCCAGGCTCATGCTGCGGAAGATGCGTTGAAAAGGGGAGACTACACCGCCGCGGTCACCTTTGCCGAACAGGCCGCGAAGGCTGCTCCACAAAATGCGGATCTTTGGTTCTTGTACGGATACGCGGCTCGAATGGCTGGGCGCTATCAGGCTTCGGTAGACGCCTACAAGCGCGGCCTTCAGGACAGGCCAAACTCCGCCCAGGGCCTCGGCGGCCTGGCCCAGACTTACGCCAAAATGGGCCGCGACGAAGAGGCCCGGCAACTATTTCTGAAGCTTGCTGCAGCGAATCCCAACGACGCCGGTGCGTTGCAGCTTGCAGGCGAGCTTTCGTTGAACTCTGATCCGCAGCTGGCTGTCGATCTGCTGCGTCGAGCTGGCGCCATCCAATCTTCTCCGAGAACCGACCTGCTGATGGCTCGGGCTTACCAGCGTCTTGGGAGGGCTGAAGAAGCCAGGCAAATGCTGGCCCGCGCCAAGAGCAAGGCCCCGCGCGATCCCGATATTCTGCGCGCGATCGCCGGTGAATATCGCGATAGTGGACAATACGATCAGGCGATTTCGATATTGAAAGTCCCTGCCCGCCAAATCGCCGGATGTTGCCGCTGAGTTGGCGTACACGTACGAACAGGCAGGAAAAAAGCAGGAAGCTGCCAACCTGTATTCCCAGGTGGCAAAGTCTTCCAAAGACAACCTCGGGTTGCAGTTAAGCGCGGCCCAGGCACTGTTCAACCTGGGCGAGGTCGAGGCTGCCAGTGCCTTTCTGGAAAGGGCGCAACAACTTAACGGTAACAGCTATCGCCTGCACGCGATCAAGGCGCAGATGGCTTTGTCGGAGAGCCGAGTCCCGGATGCGATAAGCGAATATCAGGCCGCGCTAAGAAATTTGCCAGCCGAGCCAGTGGAAGGACCTCTGTACCCCGTCCAGCTGCGTTTGAACCTTTACGAGCTTTACCAGCAGGCTGGCACAGAAGCCGAGGCCAGGCAACAGTTAGATCTCGCGGCTGATGAGATTCAGCGTATGCAAGTTCCTGACGGTTCCAAAGGCGAATTCCTGAGGATGCGCGCTGCCATCGAATCTGCCGGCGGTAATCTCGAGGCAGCCGATAAGGACTTGAAAGAAGCATTGTCGCTGGCGCCATCTAACGTCAATTCACTTCTTAACTATGGAACTCTCCTTTGGAAGTTTGGCCGAAAGGACGATGCGCGCAGCATATTCTTAAAGACTCTCGAACTGGACAAACACAGCCGGCAGGCACTTACATCGCTTGGTTTTCTGGAACGAGAGATGGGGGACAGGAAAAGCGCGGAAGACTATTTCTCGCGAGTCGTTCGTTTGTACCCGAAAGAGTCCGCGGCATACCTGGCACTGGGTGATCTGCATTCCTCCGAAAGAGATTTTCGTTCCGCGCAGACCAACTATGAGGCAGCGTACCAGCGCGCCACTGGCAATGGGTTCATCGTAGCCGGAGGCGCCAACGCGGCTCTGGAAGCCCATAATCTCGATCTCGCCAGGCAATGGCTGGATCGCGCCACAGGCGCGATCAATGACAATCCGCAAGTGATGCGTGAGCGACAGCGTTATCTGACATGGACAGGCGGGTACCAGGAGGCTGCCAACCTGGGTTTCAAGGTGATCGAGCGTTTGCCACGCGACCCCCAGGCGCCGGTTTATCTGGCCTACGATCTCTACTATCTGGGCCGATTTGACGAGGCACTGGCGCTGGCAACCAAGTACGACTCGATTCTTCCCAATAACCGGGACCTGGCTTTGATCGAGGGTTACGTCCACGCCCGCGCCGGTGCATATCAGCAAGCGCTGGAAGATTTTTCGCGAGCGGTGGACCGGGATCCGAAGATGGCGACCGGGTATGCCAACCGCGGGTTCATGCGGAACAATCTCCGCCAGCCAAAACAGGCCGTGCAGGACTTCCAGACTGCCATCAAGTTCCGCCAGGACTATGGCGAAGCGCATTTTGGCCTGGCATATTCCTATTTGCAATTGCGCCATCCGCAACCAGCTCTTGAGCAGTTGAGTATCGCCCAAAAATTACTGGGCACCACCCGGGCCTGGCACTTGGCGCGGGCCGAAGCCTTCCGCCAGGAACAAAAGCTCCCCTTTGCGGAAAAAGAATATCGCATCGCTTTGGACGAGATGCCGAATGACCTGACCACGCAACTTGCACTGGCGGACACGCTCTACCAGATGCGTCGCTACCAGGAGTGCATCGACAGCCTCACCGCGGCAACGAAGCTGGCGCCGGAGAATCCTGCGATTTATGCTCAGATGGCGCAGGCAGACGCAAAACTCGGCCAGCGTGACGCTGCGCTGCACAACATTCAGCTCGCCGAACAGTACGCGAAGGGACAAGTCGACGTCCGGATGGCGACTGGCGATGCGTTTCTGGCTTTGGGCGACAGGGATGCTGCCATGCAGCGCTTTTCGCGAGCTCTTGAAGATCCGCAGGCAAACCGGCTCGGCATCAGACTGGCAATCGCGGAGATATTTGTAAGGGAAGGCCAGTGGGATGAGGCGCGGCGCCAGATCGGACTGGGCTTTGCCGAGGCTCGAATGAGCGAATCCCCGAAAGTGACGCCGACTGACTTTGTAGCCGCAGCCAATATTTTTCTGGCCACTCAGGATTTCGATCTGGCCAGGACTTACTTCGAAAAAGCACGCCTGTCAGGTGCCAATCCGCGACTGGTTGCGATTGGCCTGGCGAATACTTATCTGGCGGAAGGGGATAGCCATCAAGCCGCAGTCTCTTTGGGCAGGCTGGGGAACCCCGATGATTTTAAAGATGACTATGACTACATGATGGCCAGGGCAAACCTTTATCGACAGCGCCAGGACACGGTTAACGCACTGTCTGCCTTTACCCGGGCCAGCACACTGGCAGGGCCGGACACGCGACAAGCCGACGAGAGGACCGAATACGAACTGGCGGGAGCAGAAGGCAGACAGATCAACCAGAAATTCAGTCTCTACTCCACTGCATCCTTTGAGCCCGCACTCGAGGACATCAATGTCTATACGCTTGATGCAAAGATGTCGCCTGGAGTGACTCCATCGACCCTGCCTCTTCCAAGGCATTCTTTTCAAAGCCTGGGGGAAGCTCATTACCGGGTCCATCTGAATAACCTGCCGACGATCGAGGGCTTTGTCGGCGAAAGCATGACCAGCGGAAAGTTTTCGTTCCCCAGTAATGACGTCATTCAAAATCGGAATACGTACGACACCATGTTCAATGGTGGCATCAGCCCGGTATTGCACCTCGGGGCCAACACGCTCCGGTTCAATACCGGATTGCAGTTCACGGTTCGCCGGGACACCTTGTCGCCCCTGGATATGAATCAGAATCTGTTTCGACAGTACCTCTATCTTTCCACCAGTTCATTTTTCAATTGGGTGTCGCTGGCGGGGAGCGTGATTCGGGAGGCTGGCCCGTTTACCCAACAAAATCTGCGCTCGCGCGACGCCTTGGCGAACCTTGAATTCACGGTAGGACGGCCATGGGGAAAGACTTCGCTTCTGGCCGGCTATTCCGTTCGCGATCTGCTGATTCGGCCGGAGATTCGGGAGTACTACTCCACTTCGACGTACGTTGGGTTGCAACGCAAGCTTGGAAGCCGGCTGACCGTGGCGGTCCTGGGCGAATACCTGCGATCGTGGCGCGTGCTCAATGAAACCTATGCCATTGCCCAGGCAATGCGTCCGGGAGCAAGATTCGAATACCGTCCCAATCCTCGCTGGCAGGTGACTGGGTCGTTCACGCTCTCACGGGGAGAGGGCTTTCACACCTACGACAACGCGCAGAGCGAGGTCATGGTGTCGTATCTGCGCCCCGTACGGAGAAATTTTGATGACGGTAGCGGACCGGTCCAGGTCGCTTATCCATCGAGGTTCTCGTTCGGTGTGGAACAGCAGACTTTCTATAATTTTGGCGGTCAGAGCAGAACCACTCTTCTTCCGGTGATACGGTTCAACCTGTTTTGATGGGTCCATAGCGTGACCTCGATCCTGAAGAATTCGGAATAAGAAATGGGGACTAGACCCGGCAAATGAAAAGTCCGTTGCTTGAAGAAGACGTTCTCAGCGTCGCCATGCCGTCGAAGAGACCACTGTGGACAAAAATTCTCAGTGGAAGCCTGACTCTGCTCGCCGGCTCCGGCCTGGTGGGCGTGATGAACCTGGTGTACAACCTCGCCATCGCTCGCCTGCTGGGGCCCAGCGGCTTCGGACACGCAACGGCGGTTTACACGCTCCTGATGCTGATGTCCGCGGTCACTCTTTCTTTTCAGATCGTGTGTGCCAAGCTGGTTGCCGGCCACGAATCCTCCGAGGAGAAAGCGGCGGTTTACTCCGGGTTGCACCAGCGGGCGTGGATGTTCGGGATCGGGATCGGCATGCTGCTGATCTTCGCCCGAAATTTGGTGACGGCGTATCTGAATCTCCCTGATCCCTTCCTTATCGTTCTGCTGGGGCTCGGCACGGCGTTCTACATTCCCCTGGGAGCGCGCAGGGGGGCGATGCAAGGCACCTACTCATTCAACTCACTGGCCATCAACCTGATCCTCGAAGGACTGGTGCGCCTGGGCGGAGCATTCCTTCTCATCAGGCTGGGGATGGGCGTAACCGGTGCGGTGCTGGCGAGTGTTGCGGGCGTGATTCTCGCCTACCTGTTTGCCCGGCCTGGCACCCAGTCCGCGAGCCACCTGAAAATCCCGGCATCGTTCGGCGAGGGCCTGCAGGCCATCGTATTCTTCGTCGGCCAGGTGATCATCAACAACTTCGATATCGTCCTGGTGAAACATTTTTTCCCCGCTGAGGAAGCGGGTCTTTATGCGGCCATTGCGCTGGTGGGACGGGTTGTGAACATGTTCGCATGGTCCGTGGTCAGCAGCATGTTTCCCATCTCCGCCGGGACGCGGTCGCAGGATCGTGAAGGCCGCACGCTGCTGATGACATCACTGATCCTGGTTCTCTCCATTGTTTCATTCGTGGTCTTGGCTCTGTGGATTGTTCCCAGCCTGTTCTGGGATGTCACCTTCGGAGCGAGGTTCAATCTCAGCGGGTACGGCAACATATCTTCGTTGCTGATCTTGTACGCCGCGACCACGGGAGTCTATTCGCTAAGCTCAGTGATTATCGCTTACGAGATGTCGCGCAAAATCGTGAACACCGGATGGGTACAGCTCGCAGCCAGCGTTTTCCTTGTGTTCGGAATCTGCTTCTTTCACGCGACGCTTTATCAAGTGATATTCGTGCAGTTGATTCTGATGCTGCTGCTGCTGGTCGTCGTACTCTTTCCTGTTCTTAGCTCTGCATTTTCTCCAATCGAAGAGGCACGGCCGCCGGAAGTCTATGGAAGGATTCGCAAGCTAGGCTCCCTCACCGAGGATGAAATCATCGCTGAGTTTCTCAAGAACGAGTTTCATCATCCCGAATTCGATCCCTACCGGGGCAAACTCGAGCGCCTGGCGATGCAGCCCAACCTGAGCGACTCGGACGAGAATGCATTGCGGCGCGCGCTCCTCTTTCTTCGCCGGGGAGCGATGTGGCGCGAGCTGCCGAAGGACACGGAATGGTTCGAAGTGGAGCTCACGGCCAACGATCTTGCCCGCATCCGGGTCTTTCCCCGGGCGCATTGGCGCAGGATGGCACAGGAGAGCTACTTTCTGGGCGACGTGGTGGAACGCATTCGCAGCGAGTACAGCAAGCGTTCGGAGGACGAGTTCTTTGGAAAATTGCGCCGCCTTAGCGCCCTCTTGCAGAACGAAGTGGTCAACTCTACGGTCTTGCTGATCGGTATCGATGAAACTCAGCCCCTGACGATTCTTGATGGGAATCACCGCATCGCGGCAACCATGCTGGTCGAGCCTTCGTCGGTCATGAACCAATTTCGCTTCATCTGCGGATTTTCACCCAGGATGGAAGAATGCTGCTGGTATCGAACGAATGTGGGCACGCTCTGGCGTTATGCCAAGAACCTCGTCCGGCACATGCCCCACAACCCGGAGTCGGATATCGGACGTTTGCTGGAAAGCCAATCCTAAACGAACAGTTTATTGTGGGCGGTTCTCGTCGGGTGGCGCCTGAGTAGGCGAAGGCTGCGGTTGTGGCGCCAACTGCGGAACTGAGGGTTGTGGCGGTCCCAGTCCGGGCGACTGCTGCGGCGCCGAATCCCGGGGTTGCGAGTTATCGGGTTGCGGATTACCTTCATCCACCGGTTTGCCATCCCTTCGTTTCAGTTGGATCGGTCCGGTTTCGCGACGACGGGCCTCGCTCACTTGTGCAATCTTGGTATCCACTTTGCGGCTGCTGTCATCAGCGACTTCGAATAGTCTCATACCCTCGGCCGACTGGCTGCTCGCGGATCCAACCCTGACGTTGGCGCGCTCTGCACTTCGAGCCTTTTCGTAGTAGACCTGCGCAGTCTCAGAATCGCCCTCCAGTTCGGCGACATAACCAAGATTGTTCAGCGAAAATGCGTTGTTCTGATCCAAAGCGTAGGCCTGTTGGAAATATTGACGCGCTTCCTGACGGTTATTGCGATTGATGGCGGCGACGCCTTGCAGGTTAAGCCGTGCCACTCTGGCTTCGTTTCCCTCGTCTGTTTGGAGACGCTGGCGAACTTTTTTCTCACTGTCAGCCGCTGCCTCACTGATGGGCTTTCCCCTCCATTTGCGATTTGGGGTCACGATCACGGGCTCCGTTGAGTGGGAGTCGGCTACCGCGCGGTAATATTTCAGCGCCTGGCCGAAATCGCCTTTCATCTCCTGAACCACGCCCATGTTGTTGAGCGTATATGGATTCCGGGGGTCCAGGTCCAGGGCCCGCTTCAGTACTGCTTCAGCTTCGGAAGGACGGCCTTCATTCATGAGCCGGATGGCTTCGACGTTGGCCCGGTTTACCTGTAAAGGCGTGTCGCTGATGTCGTTCACCGCCTCCTTGAATTCTTTTCCCTCTGCAGCTTTGGAAGTCGACCGATCAATTGTCGCGGCCGTCTCCTGCCGGGAAGCAAGGTCATAGAAGCGCCGCGCCCGCTCGACCTCACCCTTCAACTCAGAAATGTAGCCCAGGTTATTCAAGGTGAAGGGATCGTCTGGATCGAACAGGTAGGCCTTATAAAACAGGGACTCCGCTTTTTCGACTTGGTTCTTGTTGACTGCTTCCACGCCATCGCGGTTGAGCTGCTGCACGGGGGTTAGTTTCCCGCGTTTGGGGATAGAGATTTTTAGTGCCCGATCTGCCGCGGGCGTAAAGGGGGTTATCGACGCGGCAATGATTCCGACCAGGGCCAACAGGAGTAATTTTCTTAACATGAGTTCTTCGGCGTTTCTTCGTATCGAGTCTTAACTCTTTCCTCGCTCGCCTGTTTCAGGCCACTTCACAGGCATCTTTTGGATGCACCTGCGCGGCCAGCGTTTGCCGGGTTGAAAGAAAAAGTACTGGTTATGCAGGCCGATGGGACCACCGGCGGCCCAGGTTCAGCATCCAAAGCCTGCTGCAACTCTCGAGGCGGGTATGCGATTGACTCACATTTTGCTGTTGGTGCCTATTTGTGGCATGGCGGTGTGCGGTACGGTGTGGGCACAGTCCTCGTCCGGTCAGCCGACGTCGCAGGCCCCGCCGCAGATGCCCGCAGCCCAAACCCCGACAAACCAGGCTCCTGCAAACCAGGCTCCTGCAAACCAGGCTCCTGCAAACCAGGTCGCGCCCAGCCCTTCGCCCGAGACACCCTCAGGCGCGGACGTGGAAGCGTCCAGCTCCGAGTCGAGCCGCGCGACGGACGCAGTAGAGTTGCTGCCCGAGCTTCCTGCGGCGCCTACGGGAAAATCTACATTAGTTGGTGGCCGGGTTAGCAAAGTAGACCACGTACGCGATGAAATCATGGTCCAGCCCTTCGGTGGCCGGAATCTGAAGATTGTGTTTGACGGTCGCACCCAGATCTTTCGCGATGGCGCAAAAGCCACCGCCAGCGACCTGCGAGGCGGCGACAAGATCTATGTCGACACAATTCTCGACGGAACCACCATTTTCGCGAAAAACATAAGAATTCTGACGCAGCGAACCAGCGGCGAGAGCCGAGGTCAAGTCGTCAGCTTCGATTCCGGCCGAGCTGAGTTGCTGGTCAACGACCCTCTTTCACCTGAACCGGTCACCATACGCGTCACTTCCTCGACGAAAATTCTGCGAGAACAGCATGCAGTGCCTGTCACCGATCTACGCCCGCGATCGCTGGTGAGTGTGAAATTCAGGCCAGGGAGCGAGGGCGGCGTCGTGGCCGGCGAAATCGCTATCCTGGCTGAGCCGGGCAGTGATTTTCCATTCGCCGGGCGAGTCACGAATTTAGATCTACATACCGGCCTGCTGGTCTTGGAAGATCCGCGAGACAAGAAGACCTACGAGGTGCATTTCGACCCATCCACCGTCCGCATTGACGGCGATTTGGTGGAGGGTGCGGAAGTGAGCGTGAGCGCCGATTTTGACGGCACACGCTATACGACGAATTCCATCATCATCAACTCAGCCCCAGCCAGCCAGTAAGCGAGACGGCCGAAGCCTCAAACTACAGATTGCACATGGTGGAACGGGCCTTCCGCCTGCATTCTTCTGCTTGATACGAATGGGCTTCCGCTTCTGCGATCCTCGGACATTCTTGGCGAACTTCTATTGCAGCTTCGTGAAGTCGCAGACACCGCCAGTGTTCTGCGGCGGAATGTTTGCTGGCGGCGTGGTCCACGGCACTGTGGTGAAGTCGAAGAACTCCAGCATCATTGCATTGCCATTGGCATCAACCTGGGCAGCGTCGCGGTTGGTCAGCGATGGCAGCTTGAAGCGGCTCTCTATCAGCTTCAGAATCGCCGTGTAATCCGCAGTGGTATGCGAGACGTAATTCTTCCGGGCGAACGGCGAGACCACGATAAGCGGCACCCGGAAGCCAGTGAACTTGAAGTCGCAAACATCGGCAGTGCTGCCTGCACAAATATCGGTCGGCTGCAGATCCGAAGGAAGAATGCCATCCGGTTGCTTGGCTGGCTGCGGGGCTACATGGTCGTACGCGCCACCGCCTTCGTCGAAGGTCAGTATGAAAACGGAATCCTTCCAGCTCGGACTGCTCATCAACGGATTGATGAGGCTTGATACATAAGCTGCCCCGGTCTGGACGTTGTTGTTTGGATGTTCATCGCGCCCGGAACTATATCCGCTCTCGATCAGTGCCACGGAAGGCAGAGTTCCATTCTGCACATCGGTCAGGTATTGCGCGATTGGCACAATATTTGCAGCATGCTGGCTGGCGAAAGGCTCGAACATATTTATGTAAGAGCCGGCAGGATCGGTTTCATAAATCTTCCAGGAAACACCTGCCGCCTCCAACAAATCGAAAATGGTCTTGTTGGTGAACGTCGCGGTCGGCGGATAAGCGTGGCCCACGGAGGTCGCCGCCATCAGGTAAAGCCGATTCGGCGGAGTGCGGGACATGACTGGCGAGAACCACCGGTCCGACGTCGCGAAACTTGATGCCATGAAGTAGTAGTAATTCAGATCCGTGCCATCGTAGTAGCCCATCGCGCGAATTCCAGCCGTGTCGGTAACTGGCGGTTCTCCGGGATGAGAACTGGCGGCGTAGCTGGCCGCGGTGAATGTGTAGCCATCCATGGTTGCGGTAGCTGAGCTCGGATCCTGGCGATTGCGGTCAACGTGGCTCTCATTCCACGAAGGACTCAGGTTGGCAAAGCATTCAGTTTGCAGATGATAAGCGCCGACGGTGCTAAGCCCGTCGAAACTCGGGTTGGAAGCGCCCGCTGGCAAACCGTCGAACTGCTGCGCGGGGAAACCGTTCGCCTGCCAGTATGCAGGCAGTTGTCCGAAGTAACTGTCGAACGATCGATTCTCCTGCAGCATGAACACAATATGGTTGATCGATTCCAGGCTGGCTTGAGGTGTGCCGCCTCCTCCATTATTGCCACTGCCGCTGGGGGCGGGCTGCAGTCCCTGGCACCCGAGAATAAACAGCGTGAGGCCCAGCAGCGGCACCACTGGCCATCGTTCGAACATTTAGAGAAGCCTCCGAGGGCAGCAACAAAACTGGCCTTGAGATGATCTTTAGCCCATGAAGCGTTGGCCGGCCGAGGAGGAAAATTATGGCCGGCCGAGATGGAACCGGGCCACGGAAGCCCGTTGTGAGGCCTCGGACGGGCAAGCTGGCCCCGCTTTGGCATGGTGAGAGACTCAGGGCGCCTACCGCGGGGCTAGTACTTGCGTTTGTTGACAGCACATTACTAGAAGGTTAACGTAGCCCAAAATACCGGTTCACGGTCCGGCGAAAATTAAGCCCGGGGACAGGCAAGCACTCCCCGGGTGCACGCGACTGGAACAGCAAGAAAGTCCAAAATCTAATTTTTACAGACTTGCCGAGGGCTTCGCGTCGGAGCGGCCCCTCGAACAGTTTAGAGAGGCCGTTGATGAGCATTTTCTCCTGACTGATCCAAATCGATCCGCAAATTTCATAGCGCAGAGCGGGCGCAGCATCAGTTAAGGGTGCGCGACGATCCCCTCCCCAGTCGTTGTCCTACATCCGCCCAGCCTGCATTCACGAACTCCGGCTTGTGAGCAACGCAGACGCATTCGTGTGGCCGCCGTTGTTCTCTCGCCGGGAGCTGGGAGGCGTGTGTTTACGCCTCGGTTGCAGGGGATCTTATGCGTCGCCTAAGCTTTTCGCTCTCGATACTCATTACAGTCGCGGTTATCGCAATCATGCCCAGTGCGGCGTTTGCCGCAGCCCTCCCAATCAAACCGACCACGACGCTTTCGGCGCAAACCTCGAATAACACCAGTACCGCCAGCAACTTTGCCACTCAATCCAACGGCAATCTGGGTCACAGCAATGTCAGCAAGCTCGACGTGCACTCGCTTCTCTATCCCGGGGCGAACACCAAAGTTCTCGCCCACATAATGCTATGGTTCGGCGGCGCCAATCATATGAACGTTGGTTACAACTCTGCCGATCCGGCCCAGGTGAAGAAGCAGATTCAGGACATGATTGACCGCGGGATTGATGGCGTCATCATTGATTGGTACGGACCCGGCAGCCCGGTCGACCAGGCGACCAGAGCGTTCATGGCCGAAGCTGAAACCCACCCCGGGTTCAGTTTTGCGATCATGGTGGATCAAGGTGCGATCCAGCAGAACATGTGCTCAGGGTGCAGCGCGCAGCAGACGCTGGTGCAGTTGCTGCAGTACGTCGAAGCAAAATATTTTCCCTCTCCCGCTTACTTGCGGATCGATGGAGCTCCCATCGTTACCAACTTTGATATCGATGTTGTTTATAAAATCGACTGGCCGGCGGCGAAAGCTTCGCTGGCAAGCGCTCCTTCATTCATCTTTCAAAATAGCGATGGCTTCAGTCACGCGGTCACAGGCGGCAGCTACTCCTGGGTGATTCCGACCACTACCGACTTCGGGCTGACCTATCTGAACGACTTTTACCGGACAGGGTTGAAAGTTCCCCAGGAAAAAACGATCGGCGCCGCCTACAAAGGCTTCAATGACAGTCTGGCGGCATGGGGAACAAAGCGAGTCATGAGCCAGCAATGTGGACAGACCTGGCTGCAGACATTCAGCAAGGCAAACGCCTTTTACAACTCCGGCAGACAACTCAATCTGTTGCAGGTCGTGACCTGGAATGACTATGAAGAAGGCACCGAGATCGAGTCCGGAATCGATAATTGCCTCAGCATTTCGGCCTCTGTTTCCGGCGATTCCTTAAGCTGGAACGTGACCGGACACGAGAACACCGTCGACCACTACACGCCTTATGTCAGCACCGACGGGACAAATCTCATGCCCCTGAACGATCTGGCCGTGGGACTGCACTCGCTGAATCTTTGCAGCTACTCGCTGGCAGCGGGAAATTACACCCTTTATGTACAAGCGGTAGGCAAGCCGAGTTTGAAAAATCAGATTTCCGGCCCGGTTCAATACGCACCGAACTGCGGCACCAAAGCGAAGGCGAAAGCGAAAGCCAAAATCTTCCTCGGAGCATCTCCGGCGGCGGCAACCATCGTGAACGGACAGTCGGCACACGCCAACATCACCGTAAGCTCGGACACGGGTTCGTTCGACGCGCCGGTAGCTTTTTCGTGTTCAAATCTGCCGGACGGAATGACGTGTTCTTTCGCGCCCGCCCTGGTGACGCCGGCTTCAGCTACCGGACGTTCCGTCCTTACGGTATCGACTGGCAGGGCTTTGGGCGGGCTTCGCTGGCCGGGAGACAGGCAGAGGACCAGCCCGCTTAACGCCGGCTGGTTTATCCTGGGCGTCGCCGGCCTTGCGTTGTTCGAGGTCCAGGTGAAGCGCATCAGGCGGGTTGGACTGGTCAGCATTATGCTGGGGATGGCCATCCTTTTCGGTTCGTGCGGTGGAGGTGGGCAGCCCAACTCCGTGGACTCCGTTTCCGTTCCCGGAAAGACCCACACCATTACCATCAACGCGGTATCGGGAAGTGTCCAAGCTTCCACTACGACGACCATCATCATTAAGTAGTGCTCTGCTTTTGCGAGCACCCGGCATGTAGCCAAAGGTCGAACGGTCGGACCAGCGAAGATGGTTCTGGCCACGCAGCCGTCCCGCAAATAGCCCCACCGGCATCCAGCGAGGCAGGCGGCGCAGCCGGGTCATCGACTTCAGGGCCTTGGTGTGTCGCTCAACACCAAAGTGACGGATGTACTCGTGAATGATCTGGGGCATCGTCATGCGCAGGGCTGCCGAGAAATTCTGTGCCGCCATCTCCTCCTGTTGTTCCGGCGATTGAAGCAAGGAGATCACGTGCTTCGCCAGGTCTTGCGTGTTTGAAGGCTGATAGAAATCAATTGCCAATCCTTCTTCGTCCGCCATTTGACGGAAGTCGGTAATATCAGCCGAAATGATTGGGACACCGAAAGCACAGGCCAGATGCGCTACGCCGCTGGCGCCGGTGGACGAGGAATAGGGCATCACGGCGACGCTCGCAGTTCGGAATAATTCTGGAATCTGCTCTTCCGCTACATACCCCGTGAATTCCAGGCGAGGATCGTTTTCGAACCGTTTGGCGACGGAGGCAACATACCCCGGCATTCGGGGATGATCGCCTCCCCCAACAACCAGCTTCACATTCGGCAGACTCTTGCTGATCAACTCAAAGGCTTCGATCATCGGTTCCAGGCGTTTATAGGTTCCCCACTTCCCGAAAGCCAGCACCCGATGCGGATTGCCGCGCCGTGAGAAGTCGGGATACTCCGGCAGATAAGACAGGATCCCGTGGGCGCGAACGTGCACGTTTTGCCGTCCATACTGTTCCACCAGGATCTTGCGATAGGCCGGCATGAGCACGGTTACGGAATTGGACATGAGCAGCATTCTGGTCGCGAAAGCGCCCGCGGCGCGGTAAAGTCGCGGGAATCGCACCCCCGCGTCTTTCATGTCAATGGCATCCATCAGATGATGCAGGGTCACATGAGTGTAGCGCCCAAGCAGTCGCGTCAGCAGCGGCGTGGCTAACCCGCAAAAAGCCACGAAAGGGTTGTGACCGAAGGTTGTGAACAAGAGGTTGAACCACACAACATCAGGTTTATGCCGGTGAATGGCGCGGAGAAGTCTGGTTGAACTATTGGGATCGTTGAAGGACCAGCAACGGTCCACCGCGAATCCGTCGGGATCGGGTCCCTTGCCATCCAACGAATCGGCCAACACAGTGAGGCTGAGAAAAGGGTTTCGCTGAAGTTCGCTGGCGATGTGGAACCCATATTCACTGAGTCCGCCACGGCTCGGCGGAAATGTTGTCACCAGGCAGATTTTCATAGTCCCCGAAGCCCCAGGCCTTGGCTAGTCGTAGGCGATTCGATGAGATTCAGGAATAAGACGTTGGCTGGCAGAGATCTCGATCATCCGATAAATGTTGGGAAGGCTGAATCAAGGGTTAGTGTTTGAACCGGAGCGCATTGTCATCACACTGGTCGGGCTGACGATGTCATGCCAGATGTCATGCCAGGAGAAGCGCTCATAAGGTCGATGAACGCTGGACATGGCAGCTTGGTCGAGCGCAGTCTCATCAGCTCCTTCAGAATCTGCTCCTGCACCTCGGGCACCGATGCAGGCCCGATCACCCTGATGGCGGGTTCCAATTTGCTCAGGGCCAGGTAGGCTTTCCGGTTGGCATGAACGAAGTCCAGAGGATATTCAGGTTTGCGTTGAGTGGCCTGAATCGGATCGGCATCAAGCAAACAGGCTATGCCGGGGGTGGGAGTGAGCCTGAGGACCAGTCGAACATATCTCTTCATCCAGGGATCGTCGATCGGAAGGTTCGCCAGTTCATCGTAGATGTATCGGTCGAAGATGACAGCATCTGGCCCCCGGGCCAGTCTTCCCCGGGCCACGAAGTTCAATCGGATGGCGTCAACCAGATAAAACAACATCCGAATCGCGGTCAGATACCACGACTTCACGTTCTTGTCGCGGCGGGCCACCGGCCGATCGGGTGAGCCAGCGCCCTTTTCCCCTCTGAAGATCCTATGGGCGGAGCGTTCTCGCAGGGACGACCAAACGACAACGTTGTCCCAGAAAGACAGCCGCACGATTCGGGCGCCTGCGGCCGTCATGTTGGCCGATAGTAAATCGATCTGGGTACTCTTGCCGGCTCCGTCGATCCCCGAAAAAGTTATGAGCACGACCGGTCGTTTCATGGAGTCCACTTTTTATTTACCTGGCGCCAGGAGGTTTGCTTGGGCTTGCCATAGTGAGTGCCATCACAGTGCCGACCGCAGCTCCAGCCCCCAGAATGGCGCCAACCTTGATCAGAAAAGACCGGGTCTGGTGTTGCTTGCCGGGAGCGATAGCCATTCCTGCCGGCTTTGAGGCCCCGGTTCCCCGGACGCTGGCAGCTTCGGCGGCGGCGGTGCCCACAGGTTTTTGATCGCCCTGTACGAATGATTGAGAAGGCCGTTGCGGTTCTGATTGCTGGCTGGCATCTGCTGGAGCACGCATCACGCCGGGACTGTCGGGAAGTTCATTTTGCTGCTTCGCCGGAGCCGGTGCGGAATCCGGCATTTGCTGCTGTTCGTGATTGGGCACACTCTCCTGAGGAGTGAAAGCCCGCGCCAGATCAGGCGCGCCGCTGATTATCAATAAAAGCAGGAGAATCCTGGAAGTGATTCTCACCCACTGTTCATTCGCATTGTTCATAGTGGACCCCAACCAGATTGTCTGCCCGGAATCTATTGCCCGGAATCTATCGCCCGAACCCGTTGCCATTCGCCGCAGAAGATGAGAAATAGCGTGTTCCCGGCTCCGGATGAGCGTGGAAGAATCCATCGAAGCTGTCTACCGCCTCAGCCACGGTGTCGAAGATCTCGAAGAGGCGATCAACCCGCGTCAGCTCCAAAATAATGGCGGACTCGGGACGAACAGCGGCGAGCTTCAGATCGCCATCGCGGTGCGCGACTTGTTCCACACAATGGAGAAGCATGTCCACGCCTGCGCTGTCGATTTGGTGAACTCGCGAAAAATCAAATACGATACGCGGCCGGTCCTGCTTGAAGATCGGAGCGATTTCCCGCAGCAGGCCCTGGATGTGTCCCAGCTTTACCTGCTCCGGCAACTGTTTCACGACTACTGGTTTTTGAGATGACATGTGCGTATCCGCCTTTTTGTTCGGCCTGTGCCTGTTTTAACTTTTTGCTTTCTTAGTCCGTTAACCTGCCCACGCGTTCCTTCTTGGAGATACAAAGGCGGGTTTTGCGTCCTGTACGACGTCGCGCAGCCCGTCAGCATTCACGTTCAAATCAACCTCTGAAACTTCAACCGCCGGAGCATCGGCCGCCGGTGTATCGCTAACCGCTGGTGCAGTCGGAGCGATCGGATGCAGAGGCCGGGGGCGGACGATGGTGGGTCCGCTCAACAACTTCGGATCATTGATCTCGAGTGCCACATCGTGGCGCAGGTTGAGGAGGTTCCGACCCCAAACCACCGCGTGGGTCACGTCAAGCCCCGTTCCAAGGCATGTGTCCCGCAGAATGGACGCGTCCTCGACTACGGTGCCATATCCGACTTCGCAACCGCGTTCAAGGTTGCTGCAGCGCGTGACTAAGGCGTTGGCCTGCACCTTCACATTCCGTCCGATGTAGGCGGGAGCGACGATGCGGGCGCGGCGGTGCACTTGTGCCCCTTCATCGACCCAGATTCCCGGTTTCAGATGAATTCCGCTGGGCTTGATCTGGCACCGGCCGAGGAAGGAATCGACTACGAGCCGGCGAAGGTCACGGGCACGAACCATTCGATTGACGTAGCCCGTAACCTGGAAAGGCGTTCCGCCAGCCTCGTCCGCCGCATCTCCTGCCTGGATCGTTTCGAAGCTCGCGGGGTCGGGGAATGCACTCAAAATCCAGTAATCAAGAGGCCCATCCCGATCGTAAAGAGGTGTGACAGGTTGGTTCTGTTCGCGATGGAAATTCAAGAGCTGCTGCAAATCGAATTCGACGCAGGCACCCAGCCTGATCAACAGGACTGACTCGACGCCGTTCTCGGCAAATTCGGCGAAGGTGCGTTGCGCTGCGGACCAAACGTCGGTCGGACGATTCACCAGAATGAGGTCGGTGTTACCCGGCAGCTGCGAGTGGATAAGAGTTGACAGGCTTCGCTCAGAGATGACTGCGATGTCCCGAAATCCGTCTGCGTGCAGCCTCGAAACAGTGCGCTGAAGAAGCGACTGGCCCAGCACCTCAATGGATGCGAGGGGATGTCCGGCTAGATTTTCGTGCGAATCAGAGAGGCCAGAGTCCCTGCCGCTTGTTGAAGCATCCGTCCCAACGACTAAGATTGCACCCACGAGCACGGTAATTTTCCTCCCTCGCCCATCCAGCTGCTTGCGCCGCGTTAATTCGGAACCGGGCCACTTCTCTCAAAATCGCCTCCGCCACTTTCAGTGCAGCAATCGACTCCCTACAACCTGCCTCCCAGCGTGGAAGAGCTCGATTTTGTGACAGCGTTTACCATGTTGCGAGTGACGCAGGCGGAAAATTCCGTGTCATCACGTAGCTGGTTAAGCCTGCTGAAACTGTCCAGAAAAACTTGTCGAGTCATGTTTTCCGCCTGCAACACATCTTTAAGATGCCGCAAGCCGATGTTGTAGACACGTCTTTTGTGAATTTCGAACAAACGGAAGAAAGCTTGCTGGTTGCCCTCTCTGGCGAGAGCCACCAGGTCAGGCGTGGATTCGGAGCGAGGAAAGAATTCGCTGGCCACAAAATTTTGGGTCGACACCGCAAAAGTAGACACGTTTTGTGCTCCTTCCCGTTTACACGGTGCAAGCAGAGTCGGGATAGCTTAGACTGACGCTGCCGCTCTGGTCTATCCGGTTCCTGCTGTACCCCTCTGGAACGCTTGCTGTATGAATGAATTAGGGAAGCCGGTAAGTTTTCCGCGCCACATTCCGACTAATTTCGCAGGAAATCCGCGAAATCCGGCTGGTGGGGATTTCTGATCTGAGGGTCATCAGGGATCCACCTAGGGAATTCACGGTATGGGCCGCAGCCTGCCGCGCGGCCGTGCATCGGATTCGTCGAACAATTGAAAATACCTGTGGATTTCCCGCCAGCCTGAAAAGTCAGGAAACCTTCGCAATCGGGAGGACCGGTGCACCGGGGTTCTCAGGGAACCATGTACTTCTGATAGGGGTAAAGACCCGATTGTGGTTGAGTTCTCCTGCCCAGGTTCGTAGAATCACCTCACTGCCACTACGTCGCCTCAAAAAATTCAAAATTGGGCTGAGTTTTCATGAAGAAGTGTGTCTTCATCACGTGCATATTCTGTGTCCTTAGCGTGCCGGTATTTGGGGCGGTTTCAGTCAGCAGCCCTGGAAATGGCTCTTCGCTTCAATCTCCGGTTCATTTTGTGGCAACCTCAAGCAGCTCGTGTTCCGCCGGCGTTGCGTCCATGGGCGTCTACACGTCTCCTGGGGTGCTTTCTTACGTCGTGAAGGGCTCGAAGTTGGACACGAACGTGGCCCTCGGCCTTGGCACCCATGCGGTTGTGGTTAAGGAATGGGACAATTGTGGCGGATCGACCGGAGCCACTGTCACGGTTACGATTCAGGGCAATGTGAGCGTAACCTCGCCGTCCGCCAATTCCACGGTTTCGAGCCCGGTGCACTTTGTAGCGTCCGCGGGTTCGTCCTGCTCGAAAGGCGTCGCCTCCATCGGCATATACACCGCGCCATTCCAGCGTGCCTACCTCGTCGACGGCTCGAAATTGGACACCCAGCTGAGCTTGAGTCCCGGAACCTACAACACCGTGATTCAGTCCTGGGACAAGTGTGGAGGATCCTCCACCAAACCGGTTACGATTACTGTCAGTAACTCCTCAGGTGGCGGCAACGTTTCAGTCGGCAGTTCGGGCTCGGCAGTCAAGGTCTCCGTTCCCGCGCCGAACAGCACGGTTTCATCGCCGGTTCACTATGTCGCAACCGCCAGCACCAGTTGCACCAAGGGCGTGGCGGCCCTGGGAATTTATGTGAACAATTCGCTTGTAACCACGGTTCCGGGTGGGAGCCTGGATACCAGCATCTCCGTGGGCCGCGGGAGCAATAATACCGTCGTCCAATCCTGGGACAAGTGTGGAGGTACTGCCAAGACAGCGGTTCCCGTGACCGTGAATAGCAGTCCAGGCAAGACTTTCTACAACCTGCAAAACAATACGGCGTGGAAGAGTTTCGGCGAGCTGGCTCCAAAATACGACATCTGCTCCAGTTGTTCGCCTAAAGTTACCTGGGGCACACAGCACGGCGTTTCCTCCCCCTCCCTTAGTGGCAGCTCGATGAAGACGAGCCTCGGCGGCACCGTGCCTTATTCCGATGCCTTGTGGTACAACCAGTTGATTGGAGACTTTTCCACACAGGGTCTGCCTGATGTGAACAAGACCCTGGTTCCCACCTTTCATCACTTCATTTACGACGTCTACTTTTTTGGATCGAACGTGGAACTCGCCGAGGCCATCGAGTTCGACATTAACCATTTCACGGCCGGAAGAGGCTACATTTACGGAACTGAATGCCGCATTGTCAGCGGCCATGTCTGGGCCATCTGGGACAACCCCCACAATCGCTGGATCGACACCCCCATCGCGTGCCACCCCAAGAGCAACGAGTGGAATCATCTTGTAATCGAAGTAGAGCGGACCACCGACAATAAACTTCTTTACAAATCGATCACGCTGAACGGAAACAAGCAAACTTTGAACTGGTACAACGATTCAACACCCAACGGCTGGCACGGCGTGACGGTGAACTTCCAAATCGACGGGAATTACAAGCAGCAGCCGTTCTCTATTTATCTGGATAAGTTCAATTTTACTTATTACTGATTCGAGAAACTCATCTTTCTGATCGGCCGGCGCTCGGGGGGGTGGCAAACCCGCTTTGGGCGCCGCCGGATGCCTGAAAGACAGGTCCGGCCAACTACTCCCGACACCTGGGCGTTCGTCATTTCCCTCATCTTTCCCTCATCGACTCCCTCGTCAACCGATTTGCCGGCCTGAGGCCCTGTATCCCAAAATCGGCGCCTGAGGCTCAATCCGAGCAACCTGTAACCAACAATGCACTTCTAAACCACGCCCCATGGATCCACTCACCTTGAGGCTACACATCGTCATTGGCTTATTCATTAGCTTATGAAGAGAGATTCTCTCATCCTCAACTTCGCGCTGGGACTGGTCATTCTTGCAAGCATATTCATGAGCGTCACCTGTGGCGGAGGAGGAAGTGCCTCGCCTGCTGCTCCCGGCAGCGATCCTCCCGGTGGAGGAGGTTCTCCGCCGCCGCCGCCCGCCGCGGTGGTCAGCGGAGTCCTGATGTGGAAGGGAGATGCTTCAGCAAAGGGCCTTTATGCCAACGAGAGCACCTTGACTCCCGCCCAGGTCAATGTGAATCAATTTGGGAGAGCAGGAACGTTTCAGGCTGACGGACTGCTGGTGGCGCAGCCTCTCTACCTCGCAAACCTTCCCATCAGCGGCGGTACCCATAACGTGATTATTCTCGCCACCGAGCACGATAGCATCTATGCCGTGGACGCGGACAATCCCGGCGCAGGTTCGCTTTGGGAACGTCACTACCTCGACGCAGCGGCGGGACTGGCGTCGCTGCCGGACAACTTTGGCGGGCGAACGACCCTGGGCGGCGAGGTGGGAATTACCGGCACGCCTTTCATCGATTCCGCAACCGGGGTGATGTACTTCGTGACCACGTTCTCGCGCAACGGCGTGGCTGAGCAGTGGCTTCGAGCCATCGACGTCCATACTGGAAACGACTTCGGGGTCGGGAGTGTGCAAATCCAGGCCAGTGTTGCAGGCGACGGCAAGGGCAGTGTCGGTGGGCAAATTCCTTTCGATCCTTCCATTCAGAACCAGCGCTCTGGTTTAACCAAAGTGAACAACTCAATCCTGGTGGCCTGGGGATCGTTCTCCGACTGGGGTGTTTACCATGGCTGGCTGATGGCGTTCGATCCCGCCACTTTGGCGATGCAGGCTGTATTCAACCCCACGCCGCAAGCCCAACTGGATGACGACGCAGATGGTCCGGCGGATCACGGCGGCGGCGGGGCCTTTTGGCAGGGAGGTGCGGCGCCATCCGTCGACGCAGGCGGCAACATTTACCTGGCCGCCGCTGACGGCAGCTTCAACGCCGATACCGGTGGCAACAATCACGGCGACACCCTACTGAAATTGCAGCTTAACAGCGGCAGCTTTCAGGTTGTCGATTGGTTTACTCCATTCAACGCCGCTTGCGTGGACGAGGCCGATCTGGAACTGGGCTCGGGAGGGGCCGCGCTTCTTCCCACTGACGTTACCGGCGGCCGCAACCTGGCTGCGATATACAACAAGGAGGGCAGGCTTTACCTGCTGGATACCTCTAATCTCGGACACTTCAGCCCCGCGGGCGATACGCAGATTCCGCAAGAGTTCATGATAGGCGCGAATACGTGCGCTCCCGGCATCGGGTCTGGCTTCGCCGAAGGCACGGGCTGGAACCGGCTGTATGGGAATCCGTCCTATTGGAATGGCTTTATCTATGCCGGAGCGTCGAATGCGCCCCTGAAGCAGTATCGGTTTCAGAACGGCTTGCTCAATCCAGTGCCGGTGGCCCAATCACCCTCAGCTTATGGCCTGCGGGGTGGTAATACAGTTGTCTCTTCGAATGGAACTCAAAATGGGATTGTCTGGGCCTACGAAAAATCGACCTCAGGACGGGCGATACTGCACGCGTATGACGCCACTCAGATTTCAAGCGAGCTGTGGAACAGCAACATGAACGCGGGACGCGATCAAATGGGGACCGGCATTGGCTTCGGTACGCCGGTTGTGGTTAACGGTAAAGTGATTGTCACCTCGGACAATGCGGTAACGACTTATGGGTTATTGAAGTAGAGGTCCATCGAGAGAGAGTGCAGACTTCAGTCGCTGTTTACTTCCATCTGAAATGGCGGGAGAGCTTTCAGTGAGGGATGCTCCTGATCTCGCCAGAAAACATGGAAACATTCGCCGCTCTGCTGCGGATCCCATTTGCTTCCGTCCGTATAGACGACCTGGTAGGGAGCCAGCGCCCATCCCAGAATCCCGCTGCTCTGGTAAAAGTTATTTGCCTTAAGCGTCTGTTGCTGGCCTGGGGCTATCGGGGTATTCGACATCCACGGCGTGAGGGATGTCCGAAGATCCATGCGCGAAAGAAACGCCCCTGGCGTCAGAACCAGGCGCTGTATGGTCTTCTTGCCTGTGTTGCGTACTGTCACCGAGAGTTCCCTGGGATGGCCCCAGAAATCTCCCCCTTCGAACTCTACCGGGCACGAATTCGGCGCCTGCGGGTAGATGGTATAAGTTGCCATCATGCCTGCTTCCATGTGATCCGTCACCTGACAGTGAAAGAGCCAGGTACCGGGATTGTCGGCGACCATGTCGACCGTCGCGGTGCTGGCAGGGAGCAACTCGATCACATCGGCATGCCGATTTTGATAAAGCACGGTTTTTCCGTGCCAGTGAGGAGTGTGAATGTCCTGCTCTCCTCCCATCCCCATGAGGTACCAGCGAACGCGGCTGCCGGCTTTGACCTCAAGGCCAGGCAGATTTCCAAACACGTAGCCATTGATGGCATAAAACCGGCCAGTATCGTCATTGGGATCGCGCTTGAATGTGCGGTTCATGCCGTGGGTTGTGGATTCGAACTTGGCCATTAATTCGTCGAAGATCATGAATGAGGCGATGAATTCCTGATCAACATCCTTCGGCGAGCCATCCGGCTTCGCCTTTCCTTTCGCGGTTATCACGATCGGGCCCATCAGTCCCGCATTGGTTTCAGAAGGTTCGTCGGAATGAGGGTGGTACCACCAGACAATGGAACTGGGATCTGCGGGACCGGGGCCACTCCCTTCATCGGCCAGCCAGGTGTATGTGTAACGGGCTCCCGAGAGCACCACCGATCCTGGGCCTGCGGCAACATAGTGTGCCCCTTCACTGCTCTTGTCATACCTCAGACCATGAGGATGGATGTCGTGAACGCGGATGCTGCGATTCAGGAATTCCACCACAATGGTGTCACCCACCTCTGCGCGAATAATCGGTCCCAGCAGGCCCAGCCACTCGGGTTGAGGTTTTCGAACCGAGAATGTGCTGTCGGTGTATTCAATGAAGCGGGTCTTGGGCCATTGAGTTTGCTGGCTCCAGGGCATGGGCAGATGGGCCCCGTGGATCAGATCCCGCTTGCCGGGGGCATAGTCCCAGGTCGCATCTTCGGCAGCGAGGTAGTAGTGACGGGTGGCAGCGTTGCAAAATTGGGCTGCAAGGATAGCGCTGAGGAAGAACCAGATCCGGAAGACTCTTGCTTGCATCCGACCACCCCGGGCTAGGATACCTCAGCTTCACTAATGCAGAGCTGTGTCGCCGGTCTCGCCTGAGGCCGTTCCCCATCCCGGTATGGTTCCTTGCCCGCAGGGGCACTGAAACCACCAATGTCTGATACCAGACATAGCCAGCCATATGCTTCTTTCGAAGCTGGGAGGCGGCAACACCTTGGTTTACATTGCCATCCAAGCTTGCCGTGCCGAAGCTTGCCAAGCCGAAGTCTGTCAAACTGCCGGTGAGTTCGTCGGTCTCGCCGAAGTTTCCCCGCGCTCAGGAAACCATGTTCCGGGAAACGCTCATGCTCCTGAATCGCTGTCGAGTGCCGTACGTGGTGGCGGGGGCTTTTGCGCTCCAGGTCCACACCGGCATTTGGCGCTTCACCAAGGATATTGACCTCTTTCTCGCACAGGAGGATGTAGCCGCCGCGATCTGTTGTCTGAAAGAGGACGGTTTTCTCTGCCGGGTGAAGGATCCAGTGTGGCTTCACAAAGCCCACCGCGACGGCTTTTTTGTGGATCTTATTACCGGCATGAGCAATGCCGCGATCACCGTGGAGCGATCGTGGATCGAGCATGCTCGTCCGGCAATGATCCTGAATGTGCGAGCTAGAGTGCTGGCGGCCGAGGAATTGCTGGTGTCCAAGCTGTTCGTGGTACGGCGCGAACGCTTCGACGGTGCGGATGTGGCTCACATCGTTTACGCCACTCATGGCACGCTCGACTGGAATCGGATTTTCGCCCTGGTGGATGTGCACTGGGAGATGCTGCTCTTCGCCCTGGTGCTCTACCGGTACGTTTATCCCGCCTACAGTCACTATGTTCCGTCCTGGGTGTGGCGAAAACTGCTCGGCAGCTTCTCTGAAGAACTGTTGAACCGGAGTTCCTCGTCTCCGTTTCGCGGCAGCCTGGTGGATGACAAGATGTTTGCCATCGACGTGGCGGAATGGGGGATGGAGGACGTTCTCAGCCATCACCGTGAAGCGCGGACAGCGGTGACGAAAATCAATATTCCTGTTTCAAGTAGCCTCGCTCCCAGCCGCCACAGAAAGAAATTAAGCGCATGAGGATTGCGGCGACAGCCGATTTGCATTTCTTTTCTCCGCGTTACGGGGCCATTCAGGAACAACTCGCCCAGGTTCGCGATCGGGCCGACGTGCTGGTTATTGCCGGCGATCTGACTAACTATGGGAAACCCGCCGAGATGGAGGAGTTGCTGAAATCCCTGGTCCGGCTGCGGCTGCCGATCGTGGCGGTGTTGGGAAATCACGACTACGAATGCGGCTCCGAAAATGAGCTGACACGCATGATGACACAGGAAGGGATAAAGCTTCTGGACGGTACGGCTTACGAGCGAGACGGCGTCGGGTTTGCCGGAACCAAGGGGTTTCCAGGAGGATTCGGGCGAAGTGCGCTTACCTCCTTCGGCGAGCCTGAAGTGAAAGCGTTTGTCCAGGCGGCTATCAACGAGGCCGTGAAGCTGGAACGGGCCATGTCGCAATTGCGAACTGAAAAAAGGGTCGTGGTGCTTCATTATGCCCCGGTTTTGGACACGGTTCAGGGAGAATCTCCTGAGATTTACGCCTATTTGGGCAGTTCCCGCCTGGCCGAAGTGGTGGATCGGAACGGCGCAAGTATGATTCTGCACGGGCATGCGCACAATGGTTCGCCCGATGGCAGGACAACCGCTGGAATCGCGGTTCACAACGTCGCTCTCCCCATCCTTCAGGGACAAAAACCGTCGCTGGCTTTTCGCGTATTTGATATTTAAGAACTTACCCAGAGGGCGGCCGTGAGGCGGGTAACCTTACTTGGTCAGGCCGGTCAATCCCCGGAAGCGTAATCCATTGAACCTGAGCGCAGCTATTCGCAGAGCTATGCGCGGGACATAGAACTCAGGGCGATGACGCCGGTCGCTGACCTGCTTGCTACTTCCTGGCTGAGGGTTCGAGAGCGAGTTGTCGTTGATCTTCGCGATAACTTCCTGCAAAGTCAGTGGCGTCATGTAAGTCTCTCGTGGTTTAAGAACTGACTACTATATTTCGCTCAGGACCGGGTCCGATTTCAATACAGGAAACTCCGTATTAATAGATAAGGGTGTTATCGGATTCGAATCGCCGCAAAAAAAGCGAAGGCCGATCTTTACGACCTTCGCTCTTCCCGTTACCTGTTACTGGCAGGAGTCACTGACCATCTTCACCTGGGTTACGGTGAGGTGACCTTTTTCGTCGTTGCTCTTCGTCATCCCGCTGTCCTTGGCAGCATCTTTGGCGTCTTCCTTCATGTTATGCATGGTCGGGCTCGAAACTACACCGGTTGCGGTCACGGTATGGCCCACATGGTCGGCCAGAGCTACTTTGCTGCCGCGCACTTCCCATGTGCTTCCGTCATTACCCTTGAGCACGAATTCCTTCGCGTTGTCACCTTTGGCCAGGCAACCGGTAACATCGCGAACCTCTGCCTTGTCTTTGGCTAAACCCAGCGAGGTGCTGAAGCACGCCAGGATCGCACACAAAAGCAGCTTATGGAGTTTCATACGGTCTTCCTTAAGAGTGAGCAAACTCACCTCCCGTGGATGGCTGTAACGAATCCAACGATGTCTCGACCTGACGATGTCTAAGGAGGTGAGCAGGGCTAAATGCCGCGCCGAGCGTGGTGAAAGTACAGATTTGACCGGATTGAAGACAATGTGGTCCTTGCCTATCGTCAAGAGCTATTGTCCGCTCCTGAATAGGTTCGCTCGCCGCTGCTTTCAGGTGACAGGTCGGTTGGGGCATCGGCGCTTCCCAAATTAGGATCTTTGGGATCAGTGGGGATTTGCTGGGATTAGTGTTGGCTGCTTTGAGGCCGTTTTGAGAAACGATCATGCCTGCAAAAATTCTTCTCGTCGACGACACAGCGGCTATTCGGCGGGCACTTCGTCTCTACATCGAAACCGAAACCAACTGGAAAATAGTCGGCGAGGCTGAAAATGGGAAAATTGCGGTCGAGATGGTCCAGGAGCTTCGTCCGGATATAGTTCTCCTGGATCTTTCAATGCCCATCATGAACGGACTTGAGGCAGCCCGACAGATTTCCGCCATTGCACCTGAAACCCGGATGCTTATGTTTACCCTGCACGCATATCCTCACCTGCTCCGCGAAGCCCGCAAAGCCGGGATCAGGGATGTGATATCGAAATCGGACGAGGTCGGTACAACCGTCCTTACTGCGATTCGGGCGTTGCTGGCCGCCTAACCTGTCATCTTTACCAGAATCCCTGCCCGCTCGCCCCGATGCCCTGCCATACAGCGAATACTGTAGAGTCAATCTCGGGTTTTCATGTTAACTAAAGGCTAGTGCTGCCTACAGGTTGCGACGTCGCTGGGTGCGGTGGGGTACCAAACGGGACGGTTCGCGGGGCGGATCCCGGTTTTCCGTTTGTGACCGGGCGCAGTCTTTGCCAGCGATTCGGGGGCGGCGAGTTAAGACCACATTTCACGGACTAACCCTTTGATGTGCTTCAGGAGCCGGACATGAAGAGAGGCGACCGTTCCGCCGCCAGCGTGAGTGTCAGTGAACCTCCCTCCAGCCAGAGAAACAACGGACATTCGACCGCGGTTGCCGAGCCGAACGCCGCCGATTTGAGCGTCATCCTCGCCAGCCTGCAGACCATGCGAGCCGGAGACTTTTCCGTACGACTCCCGGGCTCATGGACAGGATTGGCGGGTAAAGTCGCCGACACATTTAACGAGATCGTCGCCGTAAACCAGCAAATTGCCCACGAATTGAGGCGTGTCGGTCAGGTTGTAGGGAAAGAGGGCAAGACTCGGGAGCGCGCCCGTTTCCACGAATCGCGCGGAGCGTGGGGCGAGATGGAAGTATCGGTTAACACCCTGGTCGAAGATTTGCTCAGGCCCACCACCGAAGTGACCCGCGCCATCGCCGGTGTGGCGCAGGGCAACCTGACTCAAACCGTCAGGCTCGACGTCGACGGGCGTCCGCTCGAAGGCGAATTTCTGCGCTCCGCGAACATTGTTAACACCATGATTCAGCAGCTCGGCGTATTCACCGCCGAAGTTACACGCGTCGCTCGCGAAGTGGGAACCGATGGCAAGCTGGGCGGCCAGGCGCAGGTGCCGGGCGTCGCCGGAACCTGGAAGGACCTTACCGACTCTGTCAATTCGATGGCCAGCAACCTGACGGGACAGGTCCGCAACATTGCTGAGGTAGCGACGGCCGTCGCTAGTGGCGATCTTTCTCGCAAGATTACGGTGGACGTCCGCGGTGAAATTCTTCAGCTCAAAGAAGCCATCAACACGATGGTTGATCAGCTGCGGTCATTTGCTTCTGAAGTGACCCGCGTCGCCCGCGAAGTCGGTACGGACGGAAAGCTCGGCGGTCAGGCGGTCGTGCCTGGGGTTGCCGGTACCTGGAAGGATCTCACCGACTCGGTAAATGCGATGGCTGGAAACCTGACAGCGCAGGTTCGCAACATCGCTGAAGTGACCACCGCCGTCGCCCGTGGAGATTTGTCGCGAAAAATCACGGTGGATGTGAAGGGCGAAATTCTCGTTCTCAAAGAGACCATCAACACAATGGTTGACCAGCTTAACGGGTTTGCCGGCGAGGTAACCCGCGTGGCACGCGAAGTTGGTACTGAAGGGAAGCTGGGCGGCCAGGCGCAGGTGCCCGGTGTGGGCGGTACCTGGAAGGACCTCACCGACAACGTGAACTTCATGGCCAGCAACCTGACCGGCCAGGTCCGAAACATTGCTGAGGTGGCCACCGCCATCGCCAGCGGCGATCTTTCCCGCAAGATCACGGTGGACGTGCGCGGAGAGATTCTGCAGCTTAAGGAAACTCTGAACACGATGGTGGACCAGTTGAACCGGTTCGCCGGCGAGGTCACGCGCGTGGCCCGCGAAGTAGGAACAGAAGGCCGGCTGGGCGGACAGGCTAACGTGCCGGGCGTCGCAGGAACCTGGAAAGATCTTACTGACTCGGTCAATTCGATGGCCGGAAACCTGACTGGCCAGGTTCGCAATATCGCCGAAGTAACGACCGCCGTGGCCGGCGGAGACCTGTCACGCAAGATCACGGTCGATGTGAAGGGTGAAATTCTCGAGCTGAAAAATACGATCAACACGATGGTCGATCAGCTCAACGCCTTTGCCGGTGAAGTAACGCGCGTGGCTCGTGAAGTCGGCACCGAAGGCAAGCTGGGCGGCCAGGCACAGGTGCCGGGAGTGGCGGGTACCTGGAAGGATCTCACCGACAACGTGAACTTCATGGCCAGCAACCTGACTGGCCAGGTCCGCAACATCGCCGAAGTGGCGACTGCGGTGGCTCGCGGCGATCTGTCCCGCAAGATCACGGTGGATGTGAAGGGAGAAATTCTCGAGCTCAAGGACACGATCAACACGATGGTGGACCAGTTGCGGTCTTTCGCTTCCGAAGTGACGCGCGTTGCCCGCGAAGTCGGCACGGATGGCAGGCTGGGCGGCCAGGCGCAGGTCCCGGGCGTGGCCGGTACGTGGAAAGACCTTACCGACTCGGTCAATTCCATGGCCAGCAACTTGACCGGACAGGTGCGAAACATCGCTGAAGTGGCTACCGCCATCGCGACCGGCAACCTGTCGAGAAAGATCACGGTAAACGTCAGCGGCGAAATTCTGCTGCTTAAAGAAACCATCAACACAATGGTGGATCAGCTTAACGCGTTTGCCGGTGAAGTAACGCGTGTTGCTCGCGAAGTGGGTACGGAAGGCCGGCTGGGTGGACAAGCCAACGTGCCAGGTGTCGCGGGTACGTGGAAGGATCTTACCGACTCGGTCAACTCGATGGCCGGAAACCTTACCGGACAGGTCCGAAATATTGCCGAAGTGACTACCGCTGTGGCTCGCGGCGACTTGTCGCGCAAGATCACGGTGGACGTGAAAGGCGAAATTCTCGAACTCAAGAACACCATCAACACAATGGTCGACCAGCTCAACGCTTTCGCGGGAGAGGTTACGCGTGTCGCACGCGAAGTGGGAACCGAAGGCAAGCTGGGCGGCCAGGCGCAGGTGCCGGGCGTAGGTGGAACCTGGAAGGATCTTACCGACAATGTGAATTTCATGGCCAGCAACCTGACCGGCCAGGTGCGCAACATCGCGGAAGTCGCCACAGCTATCGCAACTGGCGATCTCTCGAAGAAGATCACGGTAGACGTCCGCGGAGAAATTCTGCAATTGAAGGAGACGCTCAACACCATGGTTGAGCAGTTGCGTTCGTTCGCTGCAGAAGTGACTCGTGTGGCTCGTGAAGTGGGTAGCGAGGGACGTCTGGGTGGACAGGCCAACGTGCCCGGCGTGGCCGGCACCTGGAAAGATCTGACCGACTCGGTGAACGCCATGGCCGGAAACCTGACGGGTCAGGTGCGTAACATCGCGGAAGTAACCACGGCTGTGGCCCGCGGTGACTTGTCGCGCAAAATCACGGTTGACGTGAAGGGCGAGATTCTCGAGCTCAAGAACACGATCAACACGATGGTTGATCAGCTCAACGCTTTCGCTGCTGAAGTGACGCGCGTGGCGCGCGAAGTCGGTACCGACGGCAAGCTCGGAGGACAGGCGAAGGTGCCCGGAGTGGCCGGTACCTGGAAGGATCTTACCGACAACGTTAACGTCATGGCCGTCAACCTTACGGAGCAGGTACGCGGAATCGTTAAAGTTGTGACCGCGGTTGCGAACGGCGAACTCACGCAGAAGCTTACCGTAAACGCCAAGGGCGAAGTGGCTGCTCTCGCCGAAACCATCAACAACATGACCGACACGCTCGCGACTTTCGCGGACCAGGTAACCACGGTCGCACGCGAAGTGGGTGTCGAAGGCCGGCTCGGTGGGCAGGCCAACGTTCCGGGAGCGGCAGGCACGTGGAAAGACCTTACCGGCAACGTAAACCTGCTGGCGGACAACCTTACCAACCAGGTTCGCGCGATTGCCGAGGTGGCAACCGCCGTCACCAAGGGAGACTTGACTCGCTCGATTCAGGTGGAAGCCAGTGGCGAAGTGGCCGACCTGAAAGACAACATCAACACCATGATCGACAACCTGCGATTGACCACCGATCGCAACACCGAGCAGGACTGGTTGAAAACAAACCTGGCCCGCTTCACCGGAATGTTGCAGGGTCAACGCGACCTGACCAGCGTGGGCAGAATGTTGTTGTCAGAGTTAGCGCCGCTGGTCGACGCCCAACAGGGTGTCATCTATCAGATGGAGACCGAAGAAGCCGCAGGCCTGGTCTTGCTCTCGGCATTTGCCGCCGATGGAGCGGATGGCCATCTCCGGCGCCTGAAAGTCGGAGAGGGCCTGGTGGGTCAATGCGCGGCGGAAAAGCGGCGTATGTTGATCGGCGACTTGCCGCCGAACACGGTCTCGATTCGTTCAGGACTGTTCCAGGCCGTCCCACGAAATGTGATCGTCCTGCCTGTGCTCTTTGAAGATCGCGTCAAGGCTGTGATCGAGCTGGCTTCATTGAGCGCCTTCACCGCATCGCACCTGGCGTTTCTGGAGCAGCTGACGTCGAGCATTGGCATCCTTCTGAATAGCATTGAGGCGACGATGCAGACAGAAGGTCTGCTGAAGCAATCGCAGCAGCTCGCGACAGAACTGCAAACCCAGCAAAAAGAATTGCAGCAAACCAATGAACAACTGGCGCAGAAAGCCCAGCAACTCGCCGAGCAGAACGTCGAAGTAGAACGCAAGAACCAGGAAATTGAGCAGGCGCGGCGCGCGTTGGAAGAGAAGGCCAAGGAGCTGGCGCTGACCTCCAAGTACAAGTCAGAATTCCTGGCGAACATGTCTCATGAGCTGCGTACGCCACTCAATAGCATTCTCGTGCTGGGACAGCAGCTCACTGACAACCCCGATGGCAACCTGACCGGCAAGCAGGTCGAGTTCGCGCGAACGATCCATGGCGCGGGAACCGATCTTTTGAACCTGATCAGCGACATCCTCGATCTATCAAAGATCGAATCGGGCACCGTGTCCGTGGATGCCGAAGAGGTGTTCTTCGCAAGCCTGCTCGATATGGTCGCTCGACCGTTCCGGCACGAAGCGGAAAACCGGCGGCTCAGCTTTGAGGTACACACTGACCAGCACCTTACGCGCAGCCTGGTGACTGACTCGAAACGCCTGCAGCAGGTGTTGAAGAATCTGTTGTCCAACGCCTTCAAATTCACCGAGCAAGGCGGAGTCAATCTGTCGGTGACGGTCGCTACCGGCGGGTGGAGCGATGACCATCCGATTCTTGGCACAGCCGCATCGGTGGTTGCGTTCCAGGTCTCCGATACCGGAATTGGTATTCCTTCCGAGAAGCAGCGAATTATCTTCGAGGCGTTCCAGCAGGCAGACGCCGGCACCAGCCGCAAGTACGGCGGAACCGGCCTGGGACTCGCAATCAGCCGCGAGCTGGCCAGCCTTCTTGGCGGTGAAATTCAGTTGCGCAGCAAGCCCGGAAAAGGCAGCACGTTCACACTGTATCTGCCCCAGACCTATGTCGGCCCATCGGCAACCAACGTGGCCGCAGACCGCAGAACTGTAACCTTGCCGCGCCAGCTGGCAGCAGTTGCTGCTGAGCTGGAGATTGAGCGGGTTGCCGACGACCGCGCGAACCTGGAGCCCGATGACGCAATCTTGCTGATCGTGGAAGACGACCCGCACTATGCGCGCGTCCTCTGCGATTTGTCTCACGACAAGGGTTTCAAGGTCCTGGTGGCGATGAATGGCGCGGAGGCACTCGCCCTCACGCGTGAATTCCATCCCACCGCCATCTCGCTGGATGTGTTCCTGCCGGACATGCTGGGATGGACAGTGCTCAACCATTTGAAACAAGATCCGGCGACGCGGCATATTCCGGTCCAGATGTTGACTCTGGATGAAGACCGGCATCATGGCCTGGCCCGAGGCGCTTTCGCATTCGTGACCAAGCCTACAACCCCTCAAGGGCTGGAAGCTGCGCTGAGCCGGATCAAGGAATACACATCTCCTCGGCGCAAGCGTCTGCTGGTTGTCGAGGACAACCCCGCCGAACAGTTCAGTATCCGCGAGCTTTTGGGCTATGACGACATTGACGTTTCCGTGGTGGACACGGGCAAAGAAGCGCTGGCTGCGGTCACCGAGTCCAGTTACGACTGCGTCGTGCTGGATCTTCGCCTTCCCGACATGTCGGGTTTCGACGTGCTGGAAAGCCTCCGCGATATTCCCTCTGTGAGCGACTTGCCGGTGGTGGTGTTCACGGGTAAGGAACTGTCTTCGGAAGAAGATACTCGTCTCCACAGCCTGGCCCGGAGCGTGGTGGTGAAAGGAGTCGAGTCGCCGGAACGGCTGCTGGATGAGACCGCTCTGTTCCTCCACCGGGTGGTCGGCAACCTGCCGGTAGAGAAACAGAAGATGCTCGACCGCTTGCATCGTTCCGATGACGCACTGGTGGGTAAGAAGGTGCTGGTGGTCGACGACGATGTGAGGAATATCTTCGCGCTCAGCAGCGTGCTGGAACGCCGGGGCATGACAGTCCTGACTGCCGGCACCGGCCGCGAAGCGATTGCGACCCTGGAAAAAACTCCCGAGATCGCGATCGTGCTGATGGACATCATGATGCCGGAAATGGACGGCTACGAAACCATGCAGGTGATCCGGCAGAATGCGCTGTTCCGGCGTCTTCCGATCATTGCCTTGACTGCCAAGGCGATGAAAGGGGATCGCGAGAAATGCCTGGAGGCCGGCGCATCCGAATACCTGGCGAAACCGGTCAACACGGAACAGTTGCTTTCCGCGCTCCGCATGTGGCTGCACAGATAGTTCTTCGTTCCGAGAACGAAAGATGATGAGCACGAACAACAAAGTCAACATCCTGATGGTGGATGACCAGCCCGCCAAGCTGCTCAGCTACGAGGTCATACTCGACGAACTGGGGCTGAATCTGATCAAGGCCACCTCCGGCAGGGAAGCGCTGGAGTATCTCCTCAAGACCGACATTGCGGTGGTGCTGATGGACGTGAGCATGCCTGAGATCGACGGTTTTCAGCTGGCCGAGATGATTCGAGAGCATCCACGCTGCCAGAAAACGGCGATCATATTTATTTCGGCAGTCCACATGACCGACCTCGACCGGCTCAAGGGATATGAGCGCGGGGCGGTTGACTATATTTCAGTGCCGGTTGTTCCGGAGCTATTGCGGGCAAAAGTAAGTGTGTTCGCTGAGTTGCATCGCAGGGCTCATCAACTGGAGGTCTTGAATCGTGAACTGGAGCACCGCGTCGCGGAACGAACTGACGAGTTAAAACACCGGGCAGAAGCCCTGCAACAGTTGAACGGCGAACTTGCGCGCAAGAACCAGGAACTCGATGCCATCGTGAAAACCGCGCCGGACATAATCTTCAGCCGACAAGCGGACGGGGCACGAGATTACATCAGCGGCCGATTTTACGAGTTCACGGGAGCGCAATCCGGTTCAGCGAGTGGCTTTGGCTGGCTCGATTACGTCCATCCCGACGACAAAGAGCGAAGCATGGCGCATTGGATGCACTGCGTCCAGTCCGGCGAGAACTATGAATCGGAATATCGTCTGCGCGGCCGGGATGGACAGTATCGCTGGTTTCGCGCTCGTGCCCTGCCGCTTCGAGATCAGACTGGAACCATAATCAGATGGTACGGCACTTGCGCCGACATTCATGACAGCAAAGTTCTCGAACATTCGATGCGGGACAGCGCCGTCGAACTGGAGAGGATGGTGGACGAAAGAACCACTGCATTGCGCTTTCTGTCCAGCCGCCTGATGACCATGCAGGATGACGAGCGGCGTCGCATCGCGCGTGAACTTCATGACGGCCTCGGGCAGGCTTTGGTGGCGGTCAAGATGATGATGAGCCGCGTCCTCCAGGACGCGCCCGAGATGACACAGCAGATTGGCGAGGTCACTGACATGATCGATGAAGCCTCGCAGCAGATTCGGACGCTGTCACATCTTCTGCATCCACCCCTGCTCGATGAAGTCGGATTGCTGTCGGCGGTTCGCTGGTATCTGGACGGACTCACCAAGCGCAGCGGAATCGAGACTGCTCTCGAAGTGCAGCCGTCCGAGTTCCCGCGGCTGGCTCCAGAGTTGGAGCGAGCGATCTTCCGCATCATTCAAGAGGCGCTTACGAATGTATTCCGCCACTCCGGAGCGCAGAAAGGCTGGGTAAGCGTTCTGCAGCGGGAGAGCGAAGTCATCGTACAGGTGCGTGACGACGGAAAAGGGATCACCCAGCCCGTGGCAGATTTGCGACCTGACAAGATCGGGGTTGGGATCGGTGGTATGAGCCAGCGTGCCAAGGAATTTGGTGGAATTCTGCGAGTGAGCAACGCTTATCCGGGTACGATCGTCGAGGTCGTAATACCCACTCGCACGGCGGTGCCGCAGCAATCGGTGCTGTCGGCGTAGTCTGCTTTTCGTGTGTTACCTTTAACATCGCAACCATGCGACCCCTAACCTTTTTGAGTTTATTTGCCTGCCTTTCCACCAGTTTGTTATTCGCCCAGGATTATCCAAAGGCCGAGATCTCGAATGGATTGATTCACGCCGAGCTGATGCTTCCCGATAGCCAGAACGGCTCCTATCGGGGTACCCGGTTTGACTGGTCCGGAATCATTTCCAGCCTTCGATTCGACGGCCACGAATATTTCGGACGGTGGTACGAACACCACGATCCGAAAATCCACGATGCAATTACCGGGCCGGTTGAGGCATTCCAGACCGATGATAAAGGGTTGGGCTATGACGAGGCGAAGGCGGGTGGGACCTTCATCCGCATCGGCGTCGGGGTGGTGCGCAAGCCGGAGGAAAAGGCTTATCGCCCGTATGACACCTACGAGATTGTTGACCCGGGAAAATGGACGATCCACAGGCACAAAGACCGGGTCGAATTCACCCAGCACCTGACTTCAGAGGACGGATACGCGTACGTTTACCGGAAGACCGTGCGCCTCGTCAAAGGGAAACCGCAGCTGCTGCTGGAACACTCGTTGAAAAACACAGGTCGTAAAGTGATTGTGACGAACCAGTACAACCACAATTTCTTTGTGATTGATCATGAGGTTGTGGGGCCCGATGTCGTGGTCAAGTTCGCGTTTACTCCCGTTCCTGCGCGCAGTTTTAACGATCGCGCCGAGGTCCATGGACAGGAAATCATCTTCCCTCGCGAACTCCTGGGCAGGAACGGGGTTTTCTCGGAGCTGAACGGATCGAGCAAAGATGTCAAAGACTATGACTTCCGGGTGGAGAATTTGAAGAGCGGTGCGGGCGTTCACTTCACCAGCGACCAACCGCTGGACAAGGTCAACTTCTGGGCAATTAATACGGTGGCATCGGCGGAGCCGTACATCCAGTTGCGCGTCGAGCCGGGCAGAGAGGCGCGCTGGACCATCCGTTACGAGTTCTACAAATTGCCACCGGCCAGCCGGCACTAGATTTCTGACTGTGCTGCAGAGACGTAGCTTGCTGCGTCTTTTCCGACGCTGGCAGGAGGTTGCGAGCAAGGGCTGCAAAATTCCCGCCTTATTGTTTCTTAGCCGGCACGCGAACGCCGCCGATCCAGACTGACTCGATGGTGCGTGTGTTCCTGATGTCATCAAGCGGGTTTGCCGCCAAAACTACGAAGTCGGCCAGCTTGCCCTTTTCCAGCGTGCCGACCTCTTGGTGTACGTTCAATGCCTTTGCCGCGCCGCCAGTGGCGGACACCAAAGCCTGCATCGGGCTGAGACCGGCCTTGGTCTCGTATTCCAGTTCAAGATGTTCGAAGTAGCCCTGGAAGCGGCCAGGGCCGCCACCGCTGTCGGTCCCGGCTGGCGATCACGATACCGGCATCTGAAATCGTCTTCAGATTTTGCATGGCGATTGGCAGGTGCTCCTTGTACCACAGGGCGCCTTTATCGTTGCGCATCGACTCCTGCCGCTTCGGATCTTCCATCTTGACCATTTCCGCCGGATCGGCCTCTTTCAGAAAGAATGGATCGCTGAAGAATGCCGGCGTTTCCGAGTAGGTGAATACGGCCAACTCACGCGTCAGGGTTGGAGAATAAAAAACATGACGGTTCTTCATCAGACGAATAAATTCGTCGTCTACCTCGCGGTCACGAACGCTGTGGGCAATGTAATCCACCCCCGCATCGCAGCAGGCCCTTGGCGTCGTCCAGCAACACGACATGCGCCGCAGTGCGATAGCCATTCCTGTGCGCTTCGTCAATGACGGCCTGATAGACTCGCAGGGCTCATTTTCTGGCGTGCGCCAAGGAAATCATCGACACGCACTTTTACGATGTCAGGCTTGTTGCGAATTAATTCGTCAACGCTCTTTCGTGCTTCTTCGGGGGTCTTGACGGCGACGGCGCCGGGAATCGCCGAGGAATCCTGGATCAGGCCCGCTACATACAGGCGCGGTGCTGTACCCGCCTGAGCGCTCCGGCTTTGCTCTCGCAATGCAAATTCCTTGTCACCACCGAGGCTGAGGATGGTAGTAATGCCATCCCGCAGGTAGACCCCGAATTGAGCAGGGTCATTCACATGTCCGTGCGCGCTGATCAGCCCGGGAATGATCGTCTTCCCCCTGGCATCGATTTGTTCCGCGCCGGCCGGAATCCTGACTCGTTTTCCTACAGCCTCGATTCGCCCATTTCGAATCAGTAGAGTTGCGTTTTCGATCGCCGGCCTGCCCGTCCCGTCGATGATCCGTGCTCCGACCCAGGCTTGCGCGGGAGTTGTGGAAGACTGGTTGTCCTGCCTGCGGGCTGGCTGCGAACCCCGCCAGCGTGACAAGGAGGACAGATCCGGCAATGAACGCATACCGCCTGCTTTTTCTCTTACCCATGAATTTCATGCGCCTCGACAAATACTATTATAAGATCATTGTGGCCTTCGCAAAACTTAATGTTCGGAGAGAAATCGCGTGAAAACGTTAATCCTGGTCAGCTTACTGCTCGCGTCCGTCAGCCCGCTTCGCGGTGCCGATCCTGAGGGATTCGGCCTTTGGAAGGGAATCAGCGTCAAGAACTCGGGCAAAGAGCTATCCGGCAAGATCGATGACCAAAAATTTGCCTGGCAGCCGCTTGGCACCTACCAAAACCATCTGATGGGAATTTCGCATCGCGAAGGCGACGGCAGCGCTGAACTGCATGAAACCCAGGTCGACATCCTGATCGTTGAGAGTGGAGAAGCGACGCTGGTGGTGGGAGGCACGATGATGGCGCCCAGGACCATCAAGCCACACGAAGTACGCGGTTCATCGATTGAGGGTGGAGAGGTCAAACAGCTTGTCGTCGGCGATGTAGTACATATCCCAGCCAAAGTGCCCCATCAGTTGAAGATTGCCAGCGGCAAGACGTTCACTTATCTGGTCGTCAAAGTGGATTCCAACTAGGCGGGCTCGCCGCTCTTCCCGGCATCCGCTGCGGTAGGCGCGGTTGCGGGTAAAGTGGCGGCGGCTTCGCCCGCAGTCTGCAGGATGTGAGCATTACGTTCGGCGGCTTGAAGATGGGCTCGCATGGCGTGGCGGGCCTTCTCGGGATTGTTCTCCCGGATTGCGCGGTAGATCGCCCAATGCTGGCGGAGTCCGGCCTCGGGCACGCCGGGCATTTCGTTGGTTCGCCGGCTTACCTCGATCAGAGGTTCGGAAATCGCCTGGAGCACCATAATCGCCAGAGGATTTCTGGTGGCCTCGGCGACCGCTTTGTGAAACCTGATGTTGGCCTTGCCGATGGCCTCATGGAAGAGTAAATCCCCGTGTGGCGTGCTGCGGTCCATGCGAAGCGCGGCTTCCTGTTCAGCCAAAACTTCCCGCATAGCCGCCCAATCGGTTTCGGTGGATTTTTCGGCAGCCAGGGCAACTAGCCCTAATTCCAGAACTTTGCGGAACTCGATCAGGGAGTCGGCCTGTTGCATAAAGGCAGACGTAGAAAGATATTCGGCATTGATCAACGCAACCGGGGAAGGTTCGAGAACGACGGCGCCAATCTTTGGCCTGACGCTGATCAGCTGAAGGGATTCGAGCGACTTGATGGCCTCGCGTACGCAGGTCCGGCTGACGGCCAGTTCTTCAGTCAGCTGTTTTTCGGTCGGCAGGCGCTCGCCCGGCTTTACCTGCCCTTTTCGAATCAGGTCGAGGATATAAGTGATTACCTGGGCAGTAATCGTCTGTCTACGAATCAGGCTGTACCTCCAGAACCACTTGCAGTCTAAAGGACTAGGCCCCTTCTCATACTATAGCACTATTGTGCTGGACCGAATCTTCGTGAAAAGCGCTGCCCTTGGGGGCCTTTCGAGCGGGAGCCTATGAGGTCGAATCAGGGCTTAGAGGCCAGAACGGCATCGAGAGGGCTTCCGGTGGTTCGGCCCTGACACATTGCGAAAACCGGCGGCTTCGAGCAGGCGGCAGTACTCCACCAGCGTACGTTCCTTGCCTTCGGTGCACACCAGCATATTAAGGGATTGCAGTTGGGCCGATGCCGGGCCAGCTCTTGTCCTCGCGCAGTAGTTTCTCCGAAATCAGGATGCCGCCGCCCGCTGGCAGGCGCTGATAAATCGTGGCAAGCAAGTTTCTGGATTTTGTCTTCGCTCCAGTCGTGAAGAATGCGGCCGATCGCAAACAGGTCCGCGTCCGGCAATTCGTCGCGAAAGAAATCTCCCGCCATCACTGCGATGCGTTGGGCCGCCGCTGACCGGTTGGCATGGGCACGCGCAGCCTCAATTACCTGAGGTAAATCGAAAACCACAGCTCGGAGATCGGGATACTGCTCGCAAGCTGCGATTGCCAGATGCCCAGTCGCTCCACCCAAGTCAACCAGTCGTCGAAACCGCGACAGGTCGAAGGCTTCCACCACTTTTGGTGAGCTCAAGAGACCGAAGCCGTGCATCCCCTGGAGAAAGGTCTGTTTCGCCTCTTCTGTGCGGAAGAAGTGATCGAAGATTCCGCCTTCGATGCCAAAGGTCTGTTTCCAGCGTGGCGTGCCTTCGCGAATCGCATCTTCAAGGTGATCCCACATTCGGAACAGGACATTATTCGAATAGAGAATGTATCCGGTGAGCGCGTGCTCGCTGTTCCGGCAAAGATATGTGCTGGCCACAGGCTCGTTCCTGTAAGTCGCGCCACTGCGCCGCAACAGCTTCAGACCCCGCACACGCGTCCAGCAGCCTTTCGAGGGGGTCAGGTTCAACCCCTAATTCGGCGGCCAGCAATGCGGCACCAAGCGGGCTGACTTCGAGTCGATCAAAGACTCCCAGGGAAACGGCCGTGAACATGACTTTCGATCGGCGGAAAGCCTCGATGAGATCTATGACGGCGGAAGGATCGGGGATGGGAGCAGGTTCGCTGCGAGGGAGACTTCGGGCGAACCTGCCTGGGGATTATTACCGGAAGGCAAACGCATCACTCCATTTTTTTGCGCGCATCTTCAAGGATACGCCTGGCGCGTGACGGGTTGAAAATTCCGCACGAGCAGAAGCGTGCCAGGTACGTGACCGCTTCTTCCGGAGTGCGGCGGCCCTCCTTTCACCCAGTCGATCATCTTCTTTCCCATGCTGCTTGAGATCATGCCATGGCCGCACATTGTCGTCAGCGCGAGTATCTGTGTATTGGGTAGTTTTTCGGTCTTGCCTTCAAATCCCAGAGAATAGCCGATGCTGTGCGGCTCGATTCCCGCGAACTTGCAGCACTTGCGCGCGCCTTCGATGGAGGTGGAGATGTTCACGCTAAGGCCCAGGTCCGCCTCCTTCACGGTCTTGAGGAAGTTCTCGGCTGCATTGAGGTTATCGAATACCGCTGCCACCGAAGCGGGTTCGTCTGATCCCATCGATAACGGCGCGAAGACGCGGCTGCGACGTCGCGATGCCAGTGGGAAAGCACGGTTTCGTTTCGCGAGGGCCGCAGGGCTCCGCCATGCGCGGGATCGCCAATGTTCACCGGCCTGAACGGCAACGCCATTTCCAGAAACTGCTTGAGTTTGGAAATGCTGCCTTCATCATTTTTGCCACGGCTGGGACTGGCGAACACGATGTAATCATCCTGAAAGCTTTCCGCGTCCCCGTAGCGATGTAAAGTGTTGGTCATAGGACCGCTACGCCTTCTTTCGGCGATGGTTCCGCGGCATTGGTGATTCTGCCCAGACCTGTATTTGTCTTGGCCCTTTCGAGCTTGTATCCCATACGCTCAAGGATTGGCGCCACTACGTGCTCCTCGCCGTTTTCATCGCAGCGAGTGCCTACGCCAAGAGCAACCACACTATCAATTTCTTTCTCGACCTCGTGTACGAGCTGGACGACCTCTTCGGTCCGATGAACCGGCACCTTAATCTCGACGATCGCCGAAAGGATCTTCTCGTCGAGGATGTCTTCACGCAGAGACCCGGTGGCAACGTCGCTCATCAGCAGAGTAAGAGGATTTTTTTTCTCGAAAGGAACGTTCGCACTCGCCAGCGCCTGTGTCATCTTCTGAATGTCGCGGAACCAGACGCCGACTCCAGGCCTGCCAAATTCAATGGTGAACCCAACTTCACCGTGGCTTCACTCGATGAGTTACATCGTTGGTCTTGACCTCTTCGGTGCCCCGACCCTGTACGCCGGTAGATTCGTGCGTCGCCCGAGGATCGGAAAATGCCCGCCGAACGACGCGAGGCCACTGCAGATCGTCAGGCTCGAAGGCCGCCGTTGGACAAATATCCGGCTCGGGATCGAAGCGCAGGCGCACCAGTTGAAACAGCTTCCGGACCGTGCGCACCAGAACAGGATTTAAATGCTCAGAACTCAGCCCGTTGTAACAGGCGTAACACTCAACACATTCATTTCGATCGATGGTGGCGCGTTTTATTGCGGGATCCACGTAAATTGCCCCAACAGGGCAGACGTAGACACAGTTTCCGCAGGCAACGCACTTATTAGGGTTAATCTTCATCGACTTGCGCTTCCGTCACTAGCTCCCTGCGATCATTAGCGGTGCTAACTAAGGTCATATAATAGCACAACAACCTGGAATTTCAGGAAAAGATTGTTGGAGCGAGTGTCGTTAACTCCTTCAAACGCTTGACGTTACCGGCTCTGCCGGGTCCCATGCAATTTTGCGATCCGCATTGACCACAAGACTCAGGAGGGCACCACCGACGCACAAACCAGAGCAGACCAGAAACGGCATGTTCCAGCCATAGAGTCCAACCAGATAAGCCAGCAGCACGGGTGAGACGGCGCTTCCCAGGTTTCCGAAAGTGTTCATCACCGAGGCGACCGAGCCAGCGTAATCACCTGCGATATCGAGCGGAATCGCCCAGGCCACGCCGACCGTGACTTCCAGTCCGAATACCGCGACGCATGAATACAACACCGAGGCGGTGGAGTTTTGAGTGAAGGTGGCGGGCAAAATAAAAACAGCGGCCAGAAGAAATCCTGCCAAAGCAACCGCACGGCGCGCGAGCCTGAGATTGCTGAATCGCTTTGCAAGACGATCCGAGACCGTTCCGCCCAGAAGATCGCCCGCTGCTCCCGCCAGCAAGGGCAGGCTGGCGTAGAAGCCCATCTGGGTCAGGTTGAAACCGCGATGCTCGTTCAGGTATTTTGGAAACCAGTCCAGATAGACGTCAATCGCATACCCGTAGCAGAAATACATCAGGGACAGCGTCCACAGCGAAGGACTGCGGAGAATTCGCCGCCATGGAACTGTTCGCACGCTGGCATCGCGCACGCCCAACGCATTTTCGATCAACTGGCGCTCGGCCGCGTTGATACGGGAATGCTGCGACGGCGTGTCGCGGTAATACCAATACCAGAGCGCCGCCCAGCCCAGCCCGATGAGGCCGAAGATGAAGAACGGCATCCGCCACCCAAAGCGGATCATCATCATCACGACCAGTGCCGGGGTTAAGGCCGCACCCAGGCGTGAGGCCGCGTGAGTAATTCCCTGGGCGAATCCTCGTTCAGTGGGCAACATCCACCGCGATAGCGATCGCGTGGCGATGGGGAAGGCGCCGGCCTCACCCATTCCAAAGAAAAAACGAAATATCCCCATCGACGTTGCGTTCCAGGCGAACGCCGTCAGGGAAGTGAAGACCGACCACCACACAACCACCAGTGCCAGGGCGCGCCGGCCGCCAATGCGATCTCCCAGCCATCCCCCGGGAATTTGAAAAAACGCGTATCCCCAGCGGAACGAGGCGAAGATCCACCCGATCGTGATCATCGAAAAGCCCATATCCTTCTGGATTACGGGCACGGCGGATGCGATATTGACGCGGTCCATATACGTGATCATGTAGGCAGCCACGATCATTGCCAGGACAACGTGGCGAGTGTGGGAAGGGCGGACAGTAATCGTGTTTTCAGGCATTTAGGGCGCGGGTAAAACGATCCTGAATCCCGTATTTATCTTACGATAGCATATGAGAGTAAAAGGACTGGTCGCCGATTTCCCGATAGGCAAGAACGGTGGTTCTCCGCGACTTTGAGGGGATACGAAATGGGATTAGAGAGGAAAGGGACTGGAACGCCGATCAAATTCCGTGCGACAGGTTTCAGTGTTATTTTTCGGCCGGCGACGGCGATTTTTTGCCCGCGGGTTGCTTCTTGGCGGTGCCAAAATTCCTGGCTAGATAGTCCACGACCGTTTCGATCTCCTCATCGGGCACGTCAGCGCCGCGCGACACCATCTGATCGACGAGGGTGGACCACTGTTCCCTTGACGCTCTTTTTGACGTAATCACTTTTAGAGCGTGGCAGCCCGCGCAATCCCGCTGGACGATTGCTTTACCTTTTCCTGGAGGAAGACTCGGCGCATTAGCCGCAAACGTGAGATAGACAAGGGTCGTAAATAGCATCTGTGAATGGCCTACCTTAACATGGCGCATATCGGTAATCGCGCCGCACCGAAATTTCATTCTAAGCTAACGTCGTCGGCAAGATCGGACTCAGATTGTATTTCATAAAACTAGTACTTACTCGGCTGACTCGACACGCCAAGAATAGCGCGAGCCTGCGCCGGAGTGGCGACGGCGCGGTTCAGTTCGTGCGCAATTCGCACCGTTCGTTGTACCAACTCGGCGTTGCTTCTTGGCTTTTCGTCCGCGCGAATAATAGACGTTGTCTTCAAGACCGACGCGCACATGGCCACCCATCAACGTCGCCAGTGTGGTGAGCGGAAGTTGAAATGGCCCAATCGCTGAACACAGCCACAAAGCATCCTTGGGAAATTCCTTCAAGAGCTGAAGAATATTTTCAACCGTGGGAAAGCTGCCGGTCTGATAACCCATCACGGTTTGCATCCAGTAGGGTTTTTCGATCAGGTCGTGCTCGATCAGAGTAGTCCACAACCCAGGCGCAGCCGGATGGTAGAGCTCCAATTCAGGTTTGATTCCTCGCTTCTTCATTTCGGCGGCGAACTGGTGGATCTGACCATAGGTAAACGGAATACATTCATCGATTTCGAGAGCCGGCCGCGGATAAGGCAGTGGCGCACGCCGCTCTTTCAGTTTGAACTTGCTCATGTCCGGCGCCAGGTTCAGGGATGCTACCTCGGGCCCCGCCGCCAGACTTGCAGCACGTTCTTCCATGCTCATGCCAGGGCCGGCGCCGGTAGTCGCATTGATAATGATCTCGGGGCAACTTTTGCGGACTTTCCTGAGAACCTCCTGCCATGTGCCGGTCTCGCGCGCCCCTTCGGTCAACTGCTTGGGTCGCGTGCATGGATGTGAACCATCGAAGCGCCGGCTTCGTAGGCAGCCTGGACCGATGCCGCTACTTCGTCCGCGGTTTCCGGAATGAACTCGTTGGCCTCTTTGCCCTGGATGCCGCCATTGCAGGCAACACAGATGATCAGCGGAGGCATTCCCGAGCGAATTCTCTCCATGAAATCGTGGCTATCTGTGTAGTTGAACCAGGCTGGTTGCTGGGATGAATTCGGGCCGTACTCCTTTTTCGGACACACGACTCCTATGTCTGGGAAACCACTCTGTGTTCGAGGTCAGACTCATGGAGACCAAGCTTCTATAAATAAACAAGTCGCTGCCAGGCCAACAAGCGAAATAGTGCGAAACCATTATGCAGCTATGAAATGCAGCAATAATTCCGCACCATGAAAGTCATAAAATGACGTTTCACCAGCTAATGAGGACCTTGCGCAAAACTGGCACGGCAGTGTAGTCTCCGGTGAAGAGAGCACGTGGTTGATGAAAGTCTTGAGTCGGGCCCCGGTCTTTTTAGTTTTCGCACGTCGCTCGATTTTCTGGCTTCCCGCCTGTTCTCCTGCACGCAGGATTCGGCGCGAGTCTCCGATAGGACAAACTTAGGGTCGCCGGTCGGATAGACACCAGCCATCCACCATGATCAAAACTTTTCGCCGGCAGCTTTGGCCTCTTCGCCAATCTCCGGGATTCGTCTGCGCCGACAGACCGCCTGGACTCCTGGAAAGAAATTGCGAGCTATCTGCGGCGTGAAGTTCGTACCGTTCAGCTTTGGGAGAAGAAGAGAAGGCCTTCCGGTCCATCGCCATTTTCACAAGAGTCTGGGCAGTGTGTTTGCTCTTCGTTCCGAAATTGACCACTGGAAACGTCAAGTCTCACGAGAAAGCGACGATCAGGGATCCTGAAGAGGGGAGCGCCTCAACACCTGCCGGAGGCGCGGGGGATCGCGTCACGATCTACGTTTTGCCCCTCAGGAATGTCACCGTCACCAGCGAACGACGGCGTCTTTGCGATGCCATTGTTGCCCGGACAATTGCTGCCCTGGAGCAGGTAAACCACCGCAGGCCTTGGCATCGTGAGTCCGAGATTACCGTGCAGCAAGAAGGAAGCGGAGTCCAGCCACCCATCTGTTGCGGATGACGATAACGGTGACTACTTATTGCAATGGAGCATCCAGGACGACGGCAAGGGACTGCGAGTAAATGTAGCTTTGTCGTTCGCCGGGACCGATGCCGTGGCGTGGTCCCACACCTATCGTTGCCGCCCGACCGAGTTTGACGACCTGCCCACTTACGTTGCTGACCAGATCGTTCAGTGCCTGTGGCTGAAGGTATTTTTTCCGCTTCATCGCCTGTCCCGGTGGTGGGACGGCGAGAACGGCCAGGTTCGCGTGAAGCGTACTTGAAAGGCAGATACTTCTGGAACCAGCGAAACGAAGAAGGCCTGCGAAAAGCCATTCGTTGTTTCGAATCGGCGATACGCGAAGACCCGGACTTCGCGCTCCCTTACTCAGGTTTGGCTGATTCACTCACTCTGTTGTCGTTCTACGAAATCGTTTCTCCCTCGGAAGCGATGCCGTCGGCGCGGCGCGCCGCGTTGAAAGCAATCGAACTGGATCCTAATCTGGCCGAGGCCCATGCATCGCTGGCAGATGTTTTGTCTGCACTTCGACCGGGATTGGCAGGGCGCCGATCACGAGTACCGACGCTCGATTCAGTGCAATCCGGACTATGCCCTTGGCTATCACTGGTACGCGAATCTGCTTGCGGCCAAAGGGCAGCATGAGGCGGCGCACATCGCGATCATGCACGCTCTCGAGATTGATCCGGTTTCGATCATCACCCTGGTCTGGGCGGGTGTTACTTCGCATCTGGCGCACCAGTATGACGAAGCCATCCGACACTACCAAAGTGCTCTGGAACTCGATCCGCATTTCATCTGGGCGCACATGTACATGGCGCAGGCGCTCGAGCAGAAGGGCAATTTTCGAGGAGGCGCTGCGGGAATTTGAAACGACGATTCAACTCGCGGGCGGAAACAATTGCGTAAAAGCCATGAAGGCTCATGCTTACGCAGTTGCCGGTGACAAATCCTCCGCGCGTGAACTTCTGGACGAAATCAAGGGCACTGCCGCCAGCCACTGCATGCCGTCGTATGACATTGCCGCCACCCACGCCGCTCTCGGCGAGTCCAGTCAGACGGTCGCGTGGCTTAACCGGGCTTGTTCCGAGCGCAACATGAAGTTGTTCACGTTGCCCCAGGACCCGCGTTTTGATCCCCTCCGTCATCGTTCCGAATTCAAACAGATCGTCGAGCAGATGGGACTCAAGCAATACAGCCCGACCCGCGGACAAAAGCAATAAGACTGAGGTCAGTCATCAGTCGTCGGTCTTCAGTCGTCAGAAAATCGGTGCCGATATTTGTTTGCTGAAGACTGACGCCTGGCCTCAGTAGTTCCTGCGCGTCTTCCAGCCTCACCCGTTGAAATGCTTAATCCGAGAGATCCAATCGGCGTTTTTAACGAAGATTGTGGTATCTCCTGATCCAGTGAAGGGAACATTGTGACACAAAAAGTGGAAGCATCTGCGGTCGCAGCTCCGCATCGCGAACTTCATCGCAGCCTCGGCGTCTTTGACTCGACCATGATCGTGGCTGGATCGATGATCGGATCAGGGATCTTCATCGTCGCCGGTGAAATGGCACGGGAAGTTGGAAGCGCCGGCTGGCTGCTGCTGGCATGGGTTATCGCGGGTGTCCTCACACTGGCGGCGGCACTCTCTTATGGGGAGTTGGCGGCAATGATGCCGCGGGCCGGAGGTCAATACGTTTACCTTCGCGAAGCGTATTCGCCACTCTGGGGATTCCTGTATGGATGGACTTTGTTCCTTGTCATTCAAACCGGAACGATCGCAGCATCCTCTGTCGGATTCTCCCGCTATCTGGGCGTGTTATGGCCGCAAATTTCGGAGACAAACTACATTATTCCGCCGATTCATATTGTGCCGGGTTACGCCCTCTCCCTTTCCACGGCTCAACTGGTGGCGCTCTCTGTCATAACGTTCCTGACCTGGACCAATATGAAGGGGCTCAAGTACGGCAAGGGAGTACAGAACGTCTTTACCACCATGAAAATTGGATCGCTCCTCGCGGTGATCGCGATCGGCGTGTTTATTGGCTGGAGGGCTTCCGTGGTCAAGGCAAACTTTGGCCAGGCGTGGACTCCGCAGGGATTCACACTGGCGGGACACGGGCCCTCACCGGCCACAGCTTTCGGGATGCTGGTGGCGTTATGCAGCGCGCAAATTGGAGCTCTGTACGCGGCGGACGCCTGGAACAACATCACCTTCACCGCCGGCGAGGTCCGTAACCCGACTCGAAACGTTCCACTCTCGCTTGCTTTTGGAACCATCATCGTCATCGGCCTCTATTGCTTCGCGAATTTCGCGTACGTGGTCGTGCTGCCATTCAGCGAAATCCAGCATGCATCCTCGGATCGCGTGGCGGCCGCGATGCTGCAAGCCATCTTTCCCTCCGTCGGCCCAACACTCATCGCTGTTGCCATCATGGTGGCGGCGTTCGGTTGCATGAATGCGTTGATATTGTCGGGAGCTCGCGCATATTACGCAATGTCACTCGACGGTCTGTTTTTCAAGCGGGCAGCGCTTCTGAACCGGGCAAATGTTCCTGGTGCCGCGTTGGTGATGCAGGGAATTTGGTCGGCGGTGCTGTTGATGATCCGAACCTATCAGCCGGCAACCGGAACTTATGGGAACCTCTACAGCAATTTGCTGGATTACATCATCTCGGCGGCGTTGATTTTCTACATCCTCACGATTGCCGGCGTATTTCGATTGCGAAAACTCAAGCCGGATGTCGAACGCCCTTACCGCGCTTTCGGCTACCCCCTGATTCCTTTGTTGTATTTGATCTGCGCGTCGATCATTCTCGCCGTTCTTTTTATCTATCGGACCGCCACGACCATTCCGGGTGTGGTGATCGTGCTAATCGGTGTGCCGGTCTATTTCCTCTTCAAGCGTCAGATGCAGCGTGATCAAGAACAGGCACAATCGTCAGAATGATTGTTGGTTCAAGTTGCTGGCGCCTGGTGCGCGGCCGTTTTGGCGGGATAGCGCAGCCTCGATTTGTCGCCGAGGATGCGTTGAAGGTCGAGGGCAAGGCCGTCCAGACCCGCTTGTGCCGAGTAACGCCGATTCACGATGTCGGAAAGATGGCGCACCATCGCGTCAGTCATTTGCGCCGATTCCGGTATGGCTGGTTTTGCCTTCGCGACCGGAACGCTTGCCAGGAAAGTTGACGTGTAGGGAAGCTCACGCACTGTTGGATCGTCGTAAGTCGATTTTCTTGCCGACGAGCTTCCTTTCAGCGTTTGTTGAATCTGGACCTGGGCGGACATTGCCCATTCAATAAATCGGAAGGCTTCGCGCGGATGCGTCGACTCCGTCGGAATCAGGTAGGTTAAGCCTTCTAACTGGCTAAAAGGCTCGGGAGAGTTTGATGGCGAATTGGAAGGAATCAGGCTGTAGCCAATCCTGCCGGCAACCTTTGAGGTTTTGGGATCTTCAAGGAAGGGCGCCTGATCGTTCCACAATAAACCCATGAACACACGTCCCTGCTGGAATGCCGATAGTGCTTCCCCCCAGCCATAGTTCAGCGTGTCGGGCGGGCTGAATGCAATCAGCTTCAAATATTGTTCGGTCGCGGCGACATTTTGCGGAGAGTTGACCACAATGTCGCCATATTCCCAACCGTGTTTCGTTTCGAGAATGTTTCCCCCAAACGAATAAACCAGGTTCAGCCACTCATACCAGAGTGCCAAACCCTGTTTTCCCTGAATGTAAGTGCCGTACAGGTTCTGTTCTGGACGAGTAAAGAACTCGGCCAGCTGCGAATAGTCCGCCCAGGTAGCAGGAGGCCTCAAGTTTTTGTGGTAGCGGGCTCTGAACTTTTGCTGGTTCGCCGGATCACTCAGTAGATCCTTGCGATAGCAAAGAAAAGTGGTGAGGCTGGTGAAGGGATATCCGTATGTTCTGTTTCCGTAAGAACTCAGTTCGCGCCACCAATCGGGAAACAACTGCTGCTGCGGCAAGACGCCGGCATCGTGAATCGTACTGTCGGCGAGCAGGGAATCGATGGACCGAACCTGTCCTTTTTGAACCAGCGCTCCCAGATGGCGGTGACGCATCACCAGTACGTCCAGCTCGTCCTCGCCGGGGGATGCGCCACGATCGAGGGCGCTCATGATAGTTTGATCATTCTTGTGCAACACCTCGACGTGAATCCCGCTCTGCTTTTCGAACGCCGGAATCATTTCGGTTTTCGTGAGAGAGTCGAGGAACCATTCATCCCCGGCCAGATGGATGGTTAGCTGCTTGCTTCGCAAACAACTGAGCTGCGGGGACGCCAATATCGCAATCAGGATGATTACGACATTGCGTAGAGATGATTGAGACATATGTAGTTCGTAAACGACGAAAGGCACCACGTTACACGAAGGAGATCTTGATTTGTTGCCTTCGTGCAACTTAGTGTCCTTCGTGGTTGCTACTCAGAAATTATCTCTTCTGAGAATTGCCCGAGAACCAAAGAAACTTGACTGGAGTGTCATTGGAATTGATGTTGGAGTGCGTCATGGACTGATCCGGACGGATCATGTAAGCCATTCCGGGGCGTTGAACTCGCAATTCAGAACCGATGAACGCCAGGCTGTTTCCATCGATCGCTGCCCAGATTTCCTCCTGACCGGGATTGTGCGGATGCGGTTCGCCCATGGTCATGGGATTGATCGTCACCGTAATCAGGTCGCCGATCGTGGCCAGACCGTCCGTCTTCGAGAACAGATCCCGAACCACATGTGCCCAGTGACCGGACGCGCCGGGCAGGGTGTACGGTGATGCTGCCATCGGAGTTCTTGCGGGAACCCGATTCTCATCCGTCACGAGCATCGCCTTGGCGGGGACGAAGCCGTTCGGAGTCGGTTCGCTGACAACGTACATCTTCAACTCATCGTTGCCGGTGTTCTTCATCACAAATTCCAAATCGGCGGGGATGAATACAGCAATGTCCTTGTGAAGCTCTGCGCTCTTTCCGCCGGCAGCGATCTCGCCCGTGCCGCTGACTACGTAAAAAACGTTCTGCTCACGTTCCAGCCGCGAGGGCGTGGTTGAATTGCCCGGCGCAAGGCGTCCATAGGCAAGGAAATTGGCGGCCTGAAGGACGGCTCCGGGCTGTGGCGGACTGAAGTTGTCGCCGTGAGTAAGAATGTCGCGCAGAACCAGCGATCCGTAGGCATGACGAGGCATTGAGTCGCGCCAGTCCCCGATGAACATATCGATTCTTCGGTCGAGCGAATCCCGGGACGGCTGATATCTCACTGCACCAGGACCGTCGAAACTATTTCCCCCGGCACTCGGCGTGGATACGGGCGGTTTAGCAACGACCTGAGCGGGCGCTGGCTGCGCCAGCAAACCAATTCCGATCAGCGGCAGCGCAACCCACACAATGTTCTTGCCCGCCAGCAACGTTTTGGTCCGACGCCTTCCGTTCATCGCGATCCTCGATTCGTTGATCAGGGTGGTTACTGGGAGGTGTTACCGCGCCGCCGCATACGCGAGCCCGTCCGCGCCAGCGCCAGCGTCAATTATTTCTTTCACTTTCCAATCCGACAGGCTGATGACCGCGACCTTTCCACTCTGGTCGCAGGAAACATATGCCAGCTTGCTGTCGGGAGACACAATAACTTCCTGCGGCCTCGTCGGAACCTCAATCGTGTGCGCGATCTTCATGGTGCTCAGGTCCACCACACCCACCTGATGGACTAAAGGCAAGGCCACAACCAGCCAGCGGCCGTCTGCCGTGGGAGCTGATCCGTAACCCAGACCGGGCATCTGCACCCAGGTTTTGATCTTGTTGGTGGCAGTGTCAATCACCGCCAATTGAGGTTTGGTTACGTCAGAAGTGAAAACCATGCTGTCATCGACCGACAGCGAGATGCGCTGAATCTGCGGAGAGACCGAAATGACGGCGAGCGTTTTGCGTGCGTCGAGATCGAGAACAGAAACGGTTCCCGGCCCCACATTCGCGGTGTAAGCACGATGCCCGTCGCGAGTGATGGCGAACATATGCGACTGTTCTTGTCCAGTGGGAACCGAACCAATGATCTTCAATGTCTTGGGATCGATGATGCTGATGGAACCCTCGAGCTCAGTGCTCACATAGAGCAATCCGTTCTTTGGTCCGAACACCGCGCAGTGCGGCCGCACGCCTTTGCCGAAATCGAGGTTGCCCGAGACCTTCCGTGCCGCCAGATCGATGACCACCATGTTGGTGCCATCCGTGCCTGGTTGGCCGACGCCGGAGTTTCCGTAGATCGGAACGTAGGCGAACCTGCCATCCGGCGATGCTGCGACTTCGTGCCCGGTTATTCCACCCTCCGCGACTTCAGCAATTTGTTTTCCGGCAACCGGATCGATGATGCCGAGACTGTTGGTTCCCTTATTTGCAACCAGGAGAAGTCCGGCACCCGCTGACGCAGGAGCAGGTGCGGGTTGGGCCCATATAAATAAGGAGAGTAGAGCTACGAAAGAGAGGGCCAGAACTGGTTGCAGTCGTCGCATATCAACTCCGTTCGTGGATCGCGGGATAATGCATGAAGCGATTTTTAGGCAATCATCATATCATATGGACTGATCTAGACCGCCTCTGGACTCGAAGCGCCCTCTTCCGCTGTGCAATGTTCAGGTACACAACGTTTCGTTGAAAAAGACTGCCAATAGTGTTTTCGAGAATGATCTTGCGCGGTTCGCCCCGACTACAGCAAATCCGCTCCACGCAAGATGCTTCGCACGCTCATCATGATGACGCGTTTCCGGCGACAGCAAACGGGTGCAAGCTTACTCTAGTATTCTCCCGTCACAACATTGATCAGCGGTTCGCCTCGCGCAAAACGCTCAGCCTGCGCACTCGCCAGCGTGAACATACGCTTCATGAATTTCGCACTGTCTCCTGCCACGTGTGGTGTGATGAGCAAATTGGGAGCGTTCCACAGCGGGTGTCCTAATGGCAGGGGCTCGGGATCGGTCACGTCGATGGCGGCGCGAATCTTTTTTTCGTTGAGCGCGTTGAGTAATGCATCTGTGTCCACGATTGCGCCGCGGGCTGCGTTCACCAGCAGAGCTCCACGCTTCATTTTTGCCAGCCGTTTTGCGTCCATCAAATGCTGCGTCTCCGACGTCAACGGAATTATGAGGACTACGATGTCGGCCTGCCCGAGCAGATCATCGAGCTTGCTGGCTGGCTCGACGCCCTCCCGCGCACTCCGCGCGACTCGCAGGAACTTCGGCCCGAAGGGCGCCAGGCGCGCTTCGATCGCCTGTCCGATGGATCCGTAGCCCACGATGAGAACGGTGTAGTCGGCGATTTCATCAACTAACGACGGCGGATTTCCCTCCTCGCCATGCGACAAACGAAAAATCTCCCGCGCCTGCAAACGCTCGGACCATTGGCCGTGTGGTTGCATGCCAGCATAGAACGGGAAGTATTTCTGCATGGCAAGCACCGCAGCCACCGCCCATTCGGCGGTCGGAATGTCGTGCACGCCGCGCGCATCGCACAGAATCACTTCCGCAGGAAATACGTGACGCAGCAAATCCACTCCAGCCCACGGAGCCTGGACCACCCGTACTCCCTTCATGTGCGGCCACTGCTCGGGCACATGGCGGGGATGCGACGTCGGGATCCAGAAGTCGATTTCGTAGGTGCCCTGGGGTTCGTCTGGAATCCAGACCAGCTCAACCTCGCGGGTGAAGTCCTTCAGCAGTGATCTGTCGACAGAGCCGTTCACTCCAACTCGAACCATTACTTCCCTCCAACCCTCCACCATACAACTTGGTGCAATTGTTCCGGAAATCCAGGGTGAAACGGGTTAGTTGGAACACGAGAATCCGCTGGAAAACCAATTGACATGTTTCTTATTGATGCTATGATATCACCATGAAAAAACGGTTGCTGATTTTGGCCCTCCCCCTGTTCGCAGTCTCGCTGACCGTTCAAGCGGCAGATATGCCTGCTGGCGGCTTTGCCGGCACGTGGAAGGCGAACTTCGAAAAGTCAAAATTTCCCGGGAAGCCTCCGCTGGTTGACATGGCGACTGTCGATCCTGACGGTACAGTCACGATCAATGAGACTACGTCGGAAGGAAAGGTTATCACCTGGCACTACAAGCCCGAAGAAGGGCAGGCAGTACCGGTTGTCGGCAGGGAAAACACCACGGTGCTGGTCAAGAGCGTGAACGCTCACACCAACGAGCATACCTGGAACTTTGCCGGCAAGCCTGGAAAGAGCAAAGCTGTCCTGTCGAAAGATGGCAAGACCACAACCTTCACCATGGACGGAACCGACAAAGACGGCAAGCCCTTCCACGAGATAGTTGTGTACGACAAGCAGTAAGAGTGAACAGAATTCGCCTGCGGCCGGCTCCTCGTCGGCCGCGTTTTGTTTTTCCCCTCTTTTATTTTTCCCCTCTAGTGATAGCTAAGGCCGGCTTGTACTGCGGCGTCGGAATCGTTACCCCAGGCCGTCCGGAGCGTGCAAGCCTGCACGCCGCGCCTTGCGTCAGGTGGGCAGCAACTTTCGCATGGCATCGAATACACGCTCACCCATCCCTTCCGCTTTCGAGAATACGTGCTTGATGCCGACGCTGCGGGCAACTTCGTACAGGGCATCGTGAGCGTGCAGGGTGAACATGATCATTGGCATATCAGGATAGACCTTCGATATCTCCCGTGCCGCGTCAATCCCATTCATTACTGGCATGGAAAGATCGAGAATTACAAGATGAGGTTGATGCGTGCCCACCATCACGACAGCAATCTTCCCGTTCTCCGCTTCACCGACGACGATCCACTCGGCTCGCTGTTCGATTGATGAACGGATGGCCCGGCGCACGGACGGATTGTCATCGACGATTAGTACCTTGTGGGCCACAGGCGAGAGTGCATCTGAAGAATTCAGATGTCAATAGGGGCAATCCTGATTCGACCTACAGATACTTTTCCAGCCCACACAACCCTGCGCGGTTCCAGGCTGGGACCTGTATTCGGCTGGTTTAGGGCAGAGTGAAGGCGATCACGGAGTCGCCCGCGGTCGTGTCGTAAAAGCTGCCGCCACTGGCGATCGTGATCACGTACTGCTTGCCATTCTTTCCCTGAAATGTCATGGGAGTGACGTAGGATCCTGTCTCCAGTTTGGTGGCCCATAACTCCTTGCCGGTTGCGGCTTCGAAGGCGCGGAAACGCTGGTCGTTGGTGGCCGCGATAAACAACAGCCCTCCGGCTGTGGTGATGGAGCCGCCGAAGTTCAAGGTTCCGGTTCCGTGAACACCCTTCGCGTCCAGTTCCTCAATGATGCCGAACGGAATTTTCCAGGCGACTTCGCCGCTGTTCACATTGATCGCCCAGAGCTGTCCCCAGGGCGGCTGCTGGCAGGGCCAGAATTTGTCATTGTTCCAAAACCGCGCGTAGACACCCCAGGGGCTGGTGCGTTCGTAGGCGGGATCGGCGCCCGGCTCGCTCTTAACGATCTTCCCGACGTCCGCGATGTTCACAGTGTTTATAAACAGGTACCCCAACGCCGGGTTGAATGACATCCCGGGCCAGTTCGTGGTGCCGAGCGTGCCCGGAAAAACAATCGTCAACTTGGGCCCGTAGTGAATATAGGGACCGCCGCTTTGCATTCCGCCTTCGGTGGCGAGCAGGTCCGTGCAGAATTTTTTCTGCTCAGGAGTCACGGATGCAATTTCATCAGGGCTGAAGCTATTGCGGCCCAACGGCGGAGGTTTCAGGGGGAAAGGCTCGGTGGGCCAACTGTTCTCGCCGGGAATTTCGCTCGCCGGCACGGGCCGTTCCTCAACCCCGTAAATGGGATTGCCATTGCGCCGGTTGAGGATAAACATGAGCCCGTTTTTTCCAATAATCGCGACAGCCGGAATTTTGGTTCCGTTTTGCTCGACTTCCAACAGTACCGGCGACGACTCCAGATCGTAGTCCCAGGTATCGTGATGAACGACCTGAAAATACCACGCCAGTTTTCCGGTATCGGCATTCACCGCCACCAGCGAGTTGCCGAACAGATTCTTCCCTTTGCGGTCGGCGCCATAAAAATCGTAGGCGGGCGAACCAAAGGGAAGAAATAGCAGACCTGTTTCGAGGTCGACACTCATGAAGCCCCAGACATTCGCTCCGGAGCGATTCTTCCAGCTGTTGCCAACCCACGAATCGTTGCCGGTCTCACCGGCGTGAGGCACCGAATGAAATCGCCATACCAGCTTTCCCGTATGCACATCGAACGCGCGGGGATCTCCCGATGCGCCCGTTCCGGGTGATTCCTGAATCTGGCCTCCGGCAATCGCCAGATCTTTGTAAATCGTCACCGGTGATGTGACATCGAATTGTGCGTTGGGAAATCCGTTGAGTATTTCGGTTCTGATGTCAACCGACCCGCCGACTCCAAAACCGGTGGTGGGTTTTCCGGTCTCGGCGTTCAACGACATAAGACGGCCGTCGCTGGTGCCGAACAGAATTGAGGCGGGGGTCTTGGTGTCGCCGTGCCAGTAAGCCACGCCGCGTCCCGCTGGGCGGCCGTGATCCAATTTATAAGACCACAATTCCTGGCCAGTCTCCGGTTCGAGGGCGATCACCGTGCCGTAGGGAGTCGGCATGTACAACTTGCCGTTAACCATGATCGGAGTGGCTTGCGAGGATCGCCTTCCGCCTCCCCTTCCCGCAGCGCCGGCCGATAGTGGTCGAGGCCCGTCCTTCTTAAGGTGATAGGTCCACGCCCGCGTCAGATTCCGGACGTTTTGAGTGTTGATCTGGTTGAGAGGTGAGTATCGAGTGCTCGATTCGTCGTGGCCATACATTGGCCAGTCAGACCCCGGGGAAGAGGACTGGCCCCGTGCTGGCGAAGCAGGCAAAGTGAGCGAACAGAGGACAGCGGCAACGATCCCGAATCTCACGTCCGAGGGGCCCTCTCGTGGTCCAAATTTTAACGTATCATACTATCATTAGGAGAGTGAAGGCAAGAAACCTTACAAGCTAGGTTAGTGGCTGAATCTGACTTTTTGCCGCCATTGTTTGTTGCCCATTGATGGCGTCATGTGAGCTTGCGAAGCATCCTGCGCCGAGCGGATCCGCAGTTTGGCGGGCCGGTGGCGATGCGCGCAGGATCCTTCAGGTCCCGTAGCCTCTTGCGCGCATGGCTACTTTTTGCAGCCAAAGACCGACGGTCCTGACAGGATGCTTCGCAAGCCTGGGTTTACTTCCTCAGGGTGCATGGTTTTAATTCGCTCCTGCACGAGCTGTACGCTCGTGCCCACATTCCAAACAACTATTTACCTGTGTAAGTCACGCGCCAGATCGAGCCCGAGGCGTCGTCGCTTACCAGCAGGGAACCATCAGGAGCGACGGTTACCCCGACGGGGCGACCCCAGACACTGTCATCATCGACGACGAAGCCAGTGAGGAAATCCTCGTACTCACCGGTCGCATGTGCCGTCTGATGCAGAGGAACACGAATGAGTTCGTATCCCGCCCGGGGTGAACGATTCCATGATCCGTGCTCGGCCGCGAAAATGTCGCCGCGATATTCCGCAGGGAATTGCTTTCCTTCGTAAAAAGTCATTTGCAGCGACGCGTTGTGCGGCTGCAGGATTACATCCGGCGTGATGACTTTGTCCATCAACTCGGGATGCTGCCCGGCGAGCCTGGGATCCTGGTTGCCGCCCATGTACCACCACGGCCAGCCGTAGAAGCCGCCTTCCTGCACGTGCGTGATGTAGTCAGGCACGAGGTTGTTGCCGAGTCCATCGCGTTCGTTGACCGAGCACCATAACTCGCCAGACGCCGGATTGACGGCAAGGCCGACAGCGTTGCGGATGCCGGAAGCGTAAGTCCGCAGGCCGGAACCGTCGGGATTGAATTCGAGGATGGCGGCGCGATTTTTCTCCGCAGGTGTGTCGTCAACATTTTCTTGCGAACCGACTGACACAAACATTTTTATGCCATCGGGGGAGAATTGGAGGTCCCGGGAACGGTGATGGCCGCCGCTGGCCAGGTCGGCCAGGTGCTCGGGCGGGCCGGCGCTGGTCATGTCACCGTTGTGATAAGGAAAGCGCACGACCGAGTCCATATTGGCAACGTAAACCCACTGCGGGTCGGGTCCGAGAGGATAGAACGCGATGCCAAACGGGATATTCAACCCGGTGGCGAAGACCTGCACCTGAGCAGGCTTGCCGCTGGAAGTCATCCCTCGGAACACTTTGATATTGCCCGCGCTGGTTTCGGCCAGGAAGATATCGCCGTTGGGCGCGGTGCGCATCAGCCGTGGATTGTTAAGTCCCGTTGCATAGAGCGATACTTTGAATCCCTCCGGCGCCTTCGGCCAGGCCTTCTGTGGGCGAGGCACAACTTTGGGAGCGCCGGATGCTGACGGTGTCGCGAAGGGTGGCGGAAGGTCTTTAACCGTGATGTGGTGGACCGCTCCCGGCTTTTCGAAACGGTAATCGGTAAACGGAGCCTTGGGCGGCGGTGCGGTTGACTTCGCGGGCGTGGCGGTCGCTGGGGATCTCGCGGTCGGGCCAGTCGCCGCCGTTCCGCTCAATGATCTTCCACTCAATGACCTGAGATATGTAATAACCTGCCACCGCTGCTGCTTTGGCAGGCTGGCCCACGAAGGCATTCCGTTAGTCGCATCGCCCTGCGTGATGTACCAGAAGATCGCGCCATCTGACGCGCTTTGCGCGACTCCGCTGGCTAGTGGCGGAATGTTGCCGGAGCCCTCACCCGCATCCCCGTGACACCTTGCACACTTGCGTCCGAAGACTGTTTTACCGGCCACAGCCGCTTGCGGCTTCCCGGCATAAGGGTTCTTTACCGCAGCCTCAGCCACAGGGGCATGGGGGAAAGTGCTGCTTTGAGCCTGCGCGAGTGAAGCGTCTGAGGTCGCATACAAGAACAAGACCAGCGGCAGCAGGAAAGTCAGGCCTCGCAGGAGCAGATCGTTGTCCGGGAAATTGCTGTTTACCCTTCGCCGTAGCATGGAGGGATTATATTTACGGTTATATTATATGACAATTACTAAGTGTTGGTCTGATGTAAGGACGTCAGGCCGGATAGACGGAACTATGGCCAAGAGTTGAAATCCACTCCTGTCGCGGCTGCCGTTATGCTGAGCTTGCGAAGCATCTGGCGTGGAGCAGATCTGCTGATTGGTAGCAACGGCGGCGATGCGCGCGCGATCCTTCGGGACTAAAGTCCCTCAGGATGAACTCTTCCTGGGGTTTTTGCCACGCAAGCGAACCTTAAGGGTGCACCCGGGCAAACTGAATGCAAACGGGCGTATCGACTTTTAGTTCCTTTCCAGTCCTGGTCAGCCTGCCAGTTGCGCCGTCAATTTTTAAGACGACAATATTATTGGTCAGCTGGTTTGCCGAGAACAGGTACGCGCCCGTGGGGTCAATCCTGAAGTTGCGTGGCATAATTCCGCCGCTGTCGACCTGCTCAACCGGGGTCAACGTGCCGTCCTTCTGATCGATAGCGAATACTCCGATGCTCTCCGGGCCTCTTACGAATTCACTCTGAGTCCGCCGGTTTGATTCGTAGAGGAATTTTCCGCTGGGGTGAATCTCAAGCTCACCGCTGTGATTGCCGCCGAAAAAATCGTGGGGCACGGTTTGAGCGCGTTGCACCTCCGTAAGAGCGCCTTTCGAGGGATCCCAGGCATAGACGTCGACGGTTCCGCTCATCTCGCTGAGCTGATAACCAAACTTGGCGGTGGGATGGAATGCGAAGTGGCGCGGGCCCCCGCCGGGATATACGGTGGCAAATGGAGGATCGGGCGGCGAAAGTTTTCCGGTTTCGGCGTCGAAACGAAAAATCTGCACCTTGTCCATTCCCAGATCCGAGACGACGACGTAGCGGTTGTCCGGCGAAACACCGATCCAGTGGGGGTGAGGCGCGTTTTGAATCGAGGGATCAACGCTGCCTCCCACATTCTGGATGAAAGCTGTCAGTTCGCCGAGTGAGCCGTCTTCCTTGACCCGCACCACGGAGATACTTCCGCTCCCGAAGTTGGCCATCATTACGAATTTCCCGGCCTTGTCGATCGAAATGTAGCAAGTGCTGGTGCCGCTGGCAGGGGCTGTATTTAACAGCCGCAATTTACCCGTCGCTGAGTCGATGGCGAAAGCACTGACGTAGGATGAATGATCGAGCGGCGGCCCCAGGGAAAGCGGATCTTCGCTGACCGCGTAAAGGAAGCGATGGTTGGGAGAAATAGTCAGGAATGAAGGATTGACCACTTCCGCGGCCAGTTCAGGCTCGCTGACTTCACCGGTGTCGGCATGAAAGCGGCTGACGTAAATTCCCTTGCTGTGACTGTCTCCCACTCCCCAGGTCTTGCTGTGATGCACGTATTTGAACCCGGTATAGGTTCCGACATACATGAAGTAGTCGTTGTCCTGAGCAACGGCAGCGGAAATGGCCAACAGTGCGAATGCGAAAACCAGATAGAACGCGTATCCGATACGTCTCATGAAGTCCTCTAAGAGTGCAGCGCGAACTTTGAATCAAACAACAATTGTCATTCCGAAGCGCGGTCGTATCGCGCGAGCAATCTGCTGTTTTGCTGCCATGAACAGATTCCTCGCCGATGATTCGGCTTCGGGTGACAACGATTAATAGTTCAACGAAACTGCTCTACTACCAAAAATGTCATGCAACCTACTTCTGCGACGGCACAAACACGATGCTCACCGGAACATCGATCTTCAAGTCGGTCCTGGTAGGCGTAAGGCGTCCGGTGGTGCTGTCTATGCGAAAAAGCAAAACGTTGCCGGTCAGCTCATTGGCGGAAAACAAATACGAGCCAGTCGGATCAATCGCAAAGTTGCGCGGCATGGTGCCTCCCGGCGGTACCTGTTCGACTTCGGTCAGGGTGCCCTTCGCGGGATCGATCGCGAACACGCCAATTGTGTCCGGACCCCACAGGTTGGGACCGCGGAAGCGACGGTTGGATTCATAGAGAAATTTGCCGTTGGGATGAATTGCAATTTCAGCGCTGTCACTCGAGCCGATAAAATCGGACGCCAGGGTTCGTGCATCCTGCAGATTAGTAAAACTGCCGTTCGATGAGTCCCATGCCATCACCGTCACAAACCCGCTCATCTCTTTAAGCGAATAGCCAAACTTCCCAGCCGCATCGAACACGAAATGACGCGGACCACCGCCGGGTTCCGAGCCAACAAACGGCGGATTGTCTGGCGATAGCGCCCCCGTCGCGGCGTCGAACCGGTAGATGAATAGCTTGTCCACCCCAAGATCCGAGACAATGGCGAAGCGATTGTCAGGCGAGACATCGATCGAATGGGGATGAGCCTGCGACTGAAACGACGGGTCCTTGCCCTTCCCAACGTGCTTCATAAACGCTGTTTGTTCGCCGAGCGAGCCGTCGTCTTTAATCCTCAACACGGTGACGCTGCTGCTGCCAAAATTCGCCATCAACACGTAATGCCCGGTCTTGTCGATCGACAGGTAGCACGTGCTGGTGCCGCCCGTCGGCAGAGTGTTCAGCAGATGCAGCTTGCCAGTTTTGGCATCGATCGCAAAGGCGCTCACATACGATGCGTGGTCGAAGTCGGGGCCCAGCGAGAGCGGATCTTCGGTCGCGACGTACAGAAATTTCTGATTGGGATGGACAGCCAGAAACGCAGGATTGACGATCTCCGCGGCGAGTTCGGGCTTACTCACCGCACCCGTCGCCGGTTGGAGGCGGCTGACGTAAACTCCCTTGCTGTGGCTTCCTCCGGCAGGGAGCCCTTCCTTCATATAGGTGAAACCAGTGTAAGTGCCGAAATATACGAAATACTCATCCGCAGCCGCACTCCAGGCAGACGGCGCGGAAATGACAATTAGAAAACTGAGCAGGGCGAAATAGCGCATTCGTTTTGTGATCATTGTTCTTTAAGTTCTTTACGTCATTATCCTTTTGCGCGGCCAGCCGAAAACCACTTGCGTAAATCGAGCTTACTGGTGCGCGGGAACTACTGCATGAGTCCAGTTGTCGCCCTCCGGAAATCGGGCAAAGTAAAGAAACTTGACCGGTTTGTCGCCAGTATTGATGTTGGAATGTATGGTTGCGGCATCTGGCGGCAGCATGTAGGCCATACCCGGCCGCTGGATGCGCAATTCCGTTCCCATAACGATCAGGCTGGTGCCATCAATCGCGGCCCACACCTCTTCCTGGCCGGGACGGTGTGGATGCGGCTCGCCCATGGTCAGCGGATTGACGGTCACAGTGATGACGCTCTGCTCCGTGGCGAGCCCGTCAGCCGGAGAAAACAACTCCCTGACAACGTGCGCCCAGTGCCCCGAAGCGCCGCCGACAATATAAGGATCGCCACCAGCGGGAGTCCTCACCCGTGCGGCCGCTTCGTCCTTGACTGACATTTTTTCTTTGGGATGGAAGCCACCCGGAGTCGGCTCATTAATCACGAACATGGTGAGCGGTTCATCGCCCGTACATTTGATGACGAATTCAAGTCCGGCCGGCATCAGAACGGCAACGTCTTTGCGAAGCTTTGCTGTATCGCCACCCGCTGTAATTTCGCCGTCACCACCCAGAACATAGTAAACCTCCTGCTGACCCAGGAGCCGCTCCGGGGTGGTCGACGCGCCCGCAGCCAGTCGTCCATACGCGAAGAAGTTGGCGGCACGCAGGACCGCGCTCTTTTGCGAGGGAGCGAAGTTATCACCGCGAACAAGAATGTCGCGCAACACCAGCGATCCATGTTCCGATCTTGGCATCGACCCTTGCCAGTCACTGATAAACAGGTCAATTCGACGATCCTGTGGCTCTCGCTCCCTGGCATATTTCACGAACTCTGGCCCGGGATACGAATTGATCCCGTTGATGGCGTTCTTTGTGCCGCTTGAAGGCGGAGTGGCCTGCGCCATGGCGAGGCCTGCCAGGACAAGGGAGACGACCGAAGCAGTTAAGACAGCTAGCAATGCGCGTCGCATGGAACAGGCTCCTTTTTCCGGTCTCTTCAGGAACTCTTGCTGCAAGCTGCCCGCTAGGGCCTGGGTTCGTGGGGATGGTAGCGACCGAAATAAAGGAATTTGACCTGCGAGTCTTCGTTCTGGTTGATATTGGTGTGCGGAGTTTTGTTGTCGGGGATGTGATAGAAGGCCATCCCCGGCGTTTGCTTGCGCAGTTCATTGCTCACGAACGCGAGGCTGGTGCCTTGCAGGGCGGTCCAGACTTCTTCGATGTCGTCGTGATCCACAATGTGAGGCTTGCCCATTGTCAGAGGATCGATGGTGACGGTCAGGACACTCTGCAGCGTCCCTAGTCCGTCGGCAGTCACGAAGAGGGTTTTAACGATGTGGTCCCACAGGCCGTCGCTTGAGGTGATAGGAAGCTTGTTCTCGTCCCGCACCAGCATCGTGGAATTCGGACGGAAGTTGGGAGGAGTGGGTTCGTTGATTACATACATGGTCAACGGCTGGTCGCCTGTGTTCTTCAGCGTGAACTCCAGGTTTGCCGGCATCAGGATCGCGATGTTGCGGTAGAGATCGACGGTCTGTCCCGCCGCCGTGGCGGTGCCGTGGCCGGAGTCGAAGAAGTAGATCTCCTGCTGACCTTCAAGGCGCGTCGCTTTGGTGGAAGCATGAGGAGCCAGGGTCGCGTAGGTATAGGAATTGAGGTAGCGTAAAACCGCTGCTTTTTTGGTTGGGTTCTGAGGGTCGCCGCGGGTGAAAACGTCCCGCTCGCTGAGCGTGCCGTGAGTAGTGCGGGGCGCGGAGTTATGCCAGTCGGCAAAATAAAAGTCGATGCGGTCGCCGGTGGCTTGCGCCATTCCCAGCGGCGACAACCCGGCAAACGCTGCCAAAACCAGTGATGCGAGAAGTCTTCTCATCATCAAATGTCTCCTTGATTTCGCGCCACCCGTCAGGGCAGACAGCCCTCCATCGCGAAAAGTATTGTCACTATATATGATAATTGGATTGGGCTCCGAAAAATTTATAGTATCATAATGCCAAACCGGGTCTGGCCGCAGACTCTGCGTCGCGAAACGGCGGGTCCTGTTAGCATCGGGGGCGCCTGTCGGAGACGGGCTTCATCGCGAGCCACAGGTTGAGAGTTAATAATCGATCACGCAATTGGAGAGTTCATACAGATGAAACTGATTCGATTTGGCGAGCCGGGCCAGGAGAAACCTGGATTGTTGTGGAAAGATGGCAGCCGGGTTGACGCGTCCGCGCTCGGTTCGGATTATGACGAAGCGTTTTTTGGCGGCGGAGGTTTGGCGAAGTTAAAGACCTGGCTCGACAAGAACTCATCGTCTGCGCCTCGAGTGCCGCCTTCGGTTCGACTGGGATCTCCGGTTTGCCGGCCCAGCAAGATCATCTGCATTGGGCTCAACTACCGGGATCATGCGGCGGAAACCAAAGCGGAGCCACCGAAAGAGCCGGTGCTCTTTTTTAAGGCGACAACATCCCTCGTAGGACCGAACGACGACCTGGTAAGACCCAAGAATTCCACCAAGGTGGACTGGGAAGTTGAACTGGCCGTGGTCATTGGGAAAAAAGCTTCCTACGTTTCGAAAGAGCAGGCCCTCGAGCACGTAGCCGGCTACGCGCTCCACAACGATTACTCTGAGCGAGCCTTCCAGTTGGAACACGGAGGCCAGTGGGTAAAGGGGAAGAGCGCGGACACATTTGCGCCGTTGGGCCCTTTCCTCGCTACTCCGGATGAGATTCCAAATTCGGGTAATCTCAAAATGTGGCTCAAGGTGAATGGACAAACGCGGCAAAACAGCTCCACTTCAAACATGATCTTTGATGTCGCGACGCTGGTTTCCTACGTCAGCCAGTTCATGACCCTGCTTCCCGGAGATGTAATCAGCACTGGAACTCCTGCCGGAGTCGGATTAGGCATGAATCCTCCCGTCTATCTAAACGCCGGAGATGTTGTTGAGCTGGGAATTGAGGGTCTGGGGGAATCGCGGCAGCAAGTTATCGAATACAAGTAGGGTTTCACTCGTCAGTCGTCGGTCTTCAGGTGTCAGGCAGATCTGGGACGACACTGACCCGAATGCTTGATCTGCACCTCGTGGTTTATGATGCGGTCGTAAACAGCCCTGCCATGACAAGCCTTGCCGGAGTCGCGCGATGACGGATTCCCGGACCAGCCGTGTGCGCTGGTTCCTCATCTTCTGGCTCTTTATTTTGAGCGCTGTCGCCTTTCTGGACCGGGTAAATATTTCGATTGCGGGTAGCTCCATCGCCAGCGAATACCACCTCAGCAATGTCGAACTGGGATGGGTCTTCAGCTCATTTCTTGCCGGATACGCTCTTTTCCAAACGCTCGGAGGCAGGCTGGCAGACCGCTTCGGGCCGCGCCGGGTTCTTGCCGCCGGAGTGGTCTGGTGGGGCGTATTCACAGCACTGACCGCGGCAGTTCCACACGGAATCGCAGGCGCATTGCTTTTGTTCGTGTCCATTCGGTTCTTGTTCGGGGCCGGAGAGGCGGTTGTCTATCCGGCCTCCAATCAGTTCGTCTCGCGTTGGATACCCACACAGGAACGCGGCATTGCCAACGGCTGGATCTTCGCCGGGGTTGGTGCCGGCGCCGGCCTCTCGCCACCACTGATCACCTTCATCATGCTGCACTATGGGTGGAGAGCATCGTTCTGGTTTTGCGCCGTGATCGGACTGGTCGTCGGATTAGTGTGGTACATCTCTGCCCGCGACACTCCGGCGGAACATTCGAGCGTTTCAGCTTCCGAATTATCCCTGATTCATTCCGGCATTCCTTCCGCGACCGCCGGGCCCGCGGGTGGGCGACAGCTTGTTTCCTGGAAGACGGTTTTCAAGAGCAAGGAAGTTTTGGCGATTACGATCAGCTATTTCTCTTTTGGTTACGTAGCCTGGATATTCTTCAGCTGGTTTTATACCTACCTGGCTCAGGTTCGCGGGCTGAATCTGAAGGCAAGCGCGGGTTACGCGATGCTTCCTTTCCTGGCCATGTCGGTTGGCTGCGCTCTGGGAGGGATGATCAGCGATCGCCTTACCCGCGCGCATGGCCCAAGGATTGGGCGCTGTTATCTGGCGTCGGTTGTCATCGCGCTTGCCGCGGTTTTCCTGGTGTTCGGCGCTGAAGTTGAAAGTGCCCGGCTTGCAAGTGTCGTACTGGCGGGAGGCGCTGGGGCTTTATATCTGGCTCAGAGTTCTTTCTGGTCTGTCACCGCCGACCTGGCAGGTCGTTCCTCGGGATCGGTTTCCGGATTCATGAATATGGGTGCACAGGCCGGCGGCTGGTTGACAGCGTGGCTGACGCCGCTGATCGCGAAGCATTATGGCTGGACCGCATCATTTCTGGTGGCGGCGGCCCTATGTGTGACCGGCTCAGTGGCATGGATGTTCGTCGATCCGAAACGAACTCTGGAAGTAGCCCACTCGACGGCGGACATTCCGATGACGGCACATAGTCTGGACACGACTGTTCCAGTTTCCAAAAACCTTTAGGGCGCAGATAAACCCGCTAAAAGAACTTGCATGGAACGCTGGCGAGTGTGCAAATTCCCATTTGCCGTAGAGACTTAGCCTGCTGGTCTTGGTTTTGAACGCTGCCGACAAGACGTAGCAAGCTACGTTACTACACGGACTGATCGGTGTTACCTTCTCCCGGCCTGCACCAGGTTGCATACAGATCTCTCAACGCTTAACATTTGTGGCCCTGCGATTCTTCCCGGAGGATATCGATCTCATGACTTGCAAGCGAGCAGCGTTCTGGACCGTGGTTGTCGCGATGACGCTTACGTCCAGTCTGGTGCAGGCGGCCGACCCTTACGAAGTAACCGTGGAGCGGGGCGTCAAGGCGAAGATGCGCGATGGCGTGATCCTGCGTGCGGACATATACCGGCCTAAGGCCGATGGCCAGTTCCCGGTGCTCTTGCAGCGCACGCCCTATGACAAGCGCGGCGGTGTGGAGTTCGGTTATAAAGCCGCGGTCCACGGATTCGTCGTGATTGTTCAGGATGTTCGCGGACGCTACACCTCGGACGGCGAGTTTTACACCTTCAAACATGAGTCCGACGATGGCTTCGACACCGTCGAATGGGCGGCCGCGCTGCCGTACTCCAATGGAAAAGTAGGCATGTGGGGCGGGTCCTACGTGGGAGCCACGCAGATGCTGGCGGCGATCGCCCATCCGCCGCACCTTGCCGGAATTTGTCCCGTAGTAACGGCGAGCAACTACCATGACGGATGGACCTACCAGGGCGGAGCCTTCGAACAATGGTTCAGCCAGTCGTGGACTTCAGGCCTGTCTCAAGACACCCTCAATCGAACAGTGGTCAAAAATACCGACGCAAACATGGGAGCGTGGAAGCTTCCTCTTACCAACTATCCGCTTTTCAATTTCCCTGATCCCTCGGCCGCGCCGGTCTCCTTACGCGCGCTGGCCCCGTACTTCCTCGATTGGCTGGCTCATCCCAGCTACGACGAATATTGGAAGCCGTTGGCGATTGAGGAGCGTTTCGCCGACATCACCGTTCCCATACTTCACATCGCGGCCTGGTATGACATTTTTCAGGGTGGATCGCTACGCAACTACATCGGGATCAAAGCCCACGGCGGCAGTGAAGCGGCGCGCCGCGGCCAGCACCTGCTGGTAACTATTGGGGGTCACGCGGGAGGCGGACGAAAGATTGGCGATGTGGATTTCGGAGAGGCGGCCGCTGCATTCGACGAGAATGATCTGACGCTGAAGTGGTACCAATACCTTTTTCAGGGCGCTCAGAATGAGTTTGCCGGCCGGCCGGTAAAGATTTTCGTAATGGGCTCCAACCAATGGCGGGAAGAAAATGACTGGCCATTAGCACGCGCGCAGAGCGCGAAGTATTTTCTGCATTCCGCCAAGACGGCAAATTCCCTGCGCGGCGACGGCAGTCTTTCCACAGTTGCCCCGCATTCGGAGCCTTCTGACCGTTATGTTTATGATCCCTCGAACCCGGCGCCAACCATTGGCGGACCGCTATGTTGCGATTCAGAACACCTGGCTCCGGGTCCCAGGGACCAGCGCCCGGTCGAGGCACGCGACGACGTACTGATCTACACCACCCCGGCGTTTTCTCAGGACACGGAAGTGACGGGACCAGTCAGCCTTGAATTGTTTGCCCAGTCTTCGGCGGTAGATACCGACTTCGAAGCCAAGCTGGTGGATGTGGGACCTGATGGATTCGCGCAGAATCTGACCGAAGGAATCATCCGGGCGCGCTATCGCAATTCTCAAGAGAAGCCTGAGTTGATGAATCCCGGGCAGATTTACAAGTTCGTGATCGATCTGTGGTCAACCAGCAATGTCTTTCTGAAGGGGCATGCCTTGCGTCTGGAAATTTCCAGCAGCAATTTTCCACGCTTCGACCGCAATATGAATACCGGCGAAGTGCAGGCCTGGGCGCAGAAATACGTGTCAGCCACGAACGTTGTGTATCACGATGCCGAGCATCCTTCGGCACTGGTGGTGCCGGTGGTCAGGGCACGTTAGCAGACGTAGCAAGCTACGTCTCTACGGGGCTGAGGCTTTCAACCGCCGAGCCTGGGTCGCCCCTACGTGAGTCTGGTCGGGCTTCAGGCTTACGGCGTCAGTTTTCCTGTCTCGAGATAGTTTTGGGAAGGGACGCCGAAGGCGTCGGCGACACGGTTGAAGAAGGCGAACAGAGCTGTGACGTAGACCGCTTCCGCAATCTGATCTTCCTTCCAGCCCGCGGTTCGTAGCTTCTCAACATCTTCAGGAGTCGAGCGGTAGGCGGCGTCGGTAATGATTTTTGCGTAGTCCATCAGGACGCGCTCCGCCTCCGTCAGGCCCGCCTTGTCCAGCTTGCCTTCGAACACCGCTGCTACACATTCATCAGTTGCTCCCTGAACCCGCAGGAAGTAGGCGTGACTGTCCAGTCAATACGGGCACCGGTTCAGGTAGGACACATAACTCGCGATCATTTCTTTGTGCCGCCGCGAAAGATGTCCTTCAGAGAAATGAACGGTGTTGGAGAATTCAACTACCTGGCGCAGGAAGTCTGGGCGCGCCCCGAAACACTTGATGATCCCAGGAACTTTTTGTCTTCCCGAACCGGATCGCCAGAAATCGTAGGCCGCGGCCGTCTCGCCGGTGGCGTCGGCGTCCTCGGTAATCCTGATCTTGGTCGCGGGGTTAGCCTCAGACTGACGAGCCGGGGCGATTTGTTTGCCATTCTCTTCGTTTGTAGACATTGAGGGTCCTCTGTTTAGCGGATTTTGCGCGTGTTCTCAGTTCGGGCGGTATGAAAACGCTGCTGAAATTCGTGTTGGTTCAAACAGCGAACCGCAGCGGCCAAAGCCGGGTCTTTTTCAGCGATGTGCGGCACGACTGAAGTCTTGCCCTTCCCCTCGAAGTCGTGTCCTTCCCCAAAACTGTTTTCCCGTCGGCTCTGGCCAGGCCTGAAGCTAGCCAGTCTCTGCGACTGCGACGACTGTCAGTCTGCGCCGGAAGATCTCATAGACGGGCAGGCCTGCCGATACCACCACAACGCCAAGCAGCGCTCCACGAGGACTATGTACTGCAACCAGCACCAGCATGAGCGCCGCCAGAACCAGAAATGCGAACGGCGTCACCGGATACCCCGGTGTCAGGACTACAGATGCTGCGGCCTTCTGCCGGGGCCTGAGGATAGACAAGCCTGACACAGTCAGCCCCAAAAAGAAAACCACAATGAACAGGGCGTACGAAATGATCTGTTCAAAACTGCCCATGAACACCAGGAAGGAAGAGATGGCGCCCTGAATTACGATTGCGTTCGCCGGGGTGCCAAAGCGGGGATGGGTTTGTGCAACCGCCGGAAAGAACAGGCCATCGTTCGCCATCGCGTAGTAGACACGAGGTGCAGAGATAATGAGGGCCGCCAAACTCCCAACCAGGCAAATGATAACAATCGCCGAGAAGATTACGCCGCCGGTTGGTCCGAACAAGACTTCTCCTGCCTGTGCGACAAAAGTTTGGTCTGAGGTGACCTTGTCCAGGGGAACGAGGTACAAAAACACGGCGCTGATCACGATGTAGACCGCAGTCACGGCAAGCATGCCGAACAATAGTGCGCGCGGAAGTGTGCGACCCGGATCGCGTACCTCGCCGGCGATCTTGCCGACATCCCACCAGCCGCCAAAAGAAAAGAATGCGCCAACGGCTCCTACTCCAAGCGCGGGTGCCAATGGCAAAGAACCGGGCCGCTGCGCGACAAAGGGAACGAAGTTTGACCACGATCCCAGATGAAAGGCAAAAGCCCACACCGTCAGAAAGCCTAGAAGGGCCAGTTTGAGCCAGGTAGTCCAGCGTATGAATCCGGCACTGAATCGAATGCTGAGAATGTTCAACAGGCAGAGTGCCCATATGACTGCGGCACTCACCAGATTGATCAAGAGCGGCGGCAAGGGGACGATGTAAGCGATGATTCCTCCAATCACTGCCGCGGTCGTCGAGGCGAGGCCCAGCTGGCGACGTAACCCTTCAGGTACAGCTTGAGCTACCGGGGCAGCGGTTGGCATCGGTCAGAGTTTTTCTGCTTCATCCCAAGTGAGCATTAAAAACTGAACTGCGTACGGCAAAATTGAACTGCGTACGGAAAGATGAGTGCAGTCGGGCACACGACGACGCAAGGGATGCGCCAAGTTAATCGGAGGAATTGGGAAGCACAATAGTAGAAAAACGTTATGAGCCCTGGCGATTCCCCGGAAATTCTCAGCTTTTGCCTGAGGCATAATCCTTTCCCATTATTGACCCTCCCGGATGAGTCCCTATAATCGCGGCACTTCCAGTACGTGCGAGGTTTCGCGCGGCTGATTCCGCAGCCAGGTCTTCTGCTTCAACCTGAGTAGCCGTTTAACTGAAGAGAACATGGGGAACCTATGAGCCGATTCAGAAACCTGGTTTGTTTATTGTTGACAGTCCTTGCAGGCCTAAATGCCGGTGCGCAACAGATCACAGGAAGCATTCGTGGATCGGTCGAGGACCCGAGCGGCGCGGTAGTGCAATCGGCCAACGTTACCGCCAGGCAAACCGAGACTGGCCTCGCCCGCACGGCAACGACGGATCACACCGGTGCATATGTCCTGGTGGAACTGCCAGTCGGCCACTACGAACTGCAGGTTGAAGCCAGGGGGTTCCAGAAGTACATTCAGCAGGGCATTATCCTGAGCGTAAACGAGACTGCCACTGTTCCGGTTCATCTCGCCGTGGGCGCCGAATCTCAGGTGTTAGAGGTGAATGCAGATGCGCAATTAATTCAGGGTACGGTAACCAGCCTGGGCAAGACGGTCACTGAGCGCGAAGTTCTCGATCTGCCGCTGAACGGCCGTAACTTTACTCAGCTGGGACTGTTGCAGCCAGGTGTGGTGCCGCTTACTCCTGGTTTATCCGAAGCGGGAGGGTCTCTGCGCGCGGGACAATCCTACGCTGTGAATGGTCAGCGCCCGGAGTCCAACAATTTTCTGATTGATGGGGCGAATAATTTTAACGGCGTGGATGGAGGCTTCGTTCTTAAACCGCCGGTGGATGCCATCACCGAGTTCAGAATCCTTACTCACAACGCGAATGCCGAATTCGGAAACGCTCTGGGTTCGACCACCAATATCATCACCCGCTCGGGCACCAACCGATTCCACGGAGCGCTCTGGGAATTTCTGCGCAATGACATTCTTGACGCAACAAACTACTTTGCGGCCAAGACCGAGCCTTTGAAACAGAACCAGTTCGGCGGGACTTTTGGTGGCCCCATCCGCAAAGACAAGACTTTTTTCTTTGCATATTACGAAGGGTTCCACAACCGCCAGGGCCAAACGAAGTCGTCAACCGTGCCTTCCCTGGCTGAGCGCCAGGGTGATTTCTCGGCCATTTGTCCTGAGGGCTTCACCGGGGGCTTTTGCAATAATCCCGACCACCAGCTTTTCAACGTCTTCCTCAGCCAGCCCTATATCAACAACCAGTACCCCGTGAACACGCAAACCAATCCCGTTTCGCAGAACCTCCTGAAGTTTTTTCCGCTACCCAACAATGGGACCAACATTTTTACCTCTACCGAAGTGTTGCGTGAGGACTCAAACCAGGGAGGGGTGAAAGTAGATCACTACCTGACCGCATCAGATATCCTCAATTTTCGTTACTCGATCATTGACGGAACGCAATTCATTCCCATCGCGACCTCTGGGGCGAGTGTTCCGGGTTTCCCCGTCGGCCAGGAACAGCGGGCACAAAACTTTGTTGTCCAGGAGACCCACACATTCTCCCCCAACCTGATCGGCGTCTTCCGCGCCTCCTACTTGAGAAATAAATTCCTCTTTGGTCTACATATCAATCCCACCACCCCGGCCAGCCTCGGCTTCCAATACACACCCAGCCTGGAAGCTGCCGTGGGTCCTCCATCGATTCAGGTCGCGGGCTACACTACCATCGGCAATCCGATTACCGGACCGCGCAACACCTTTGAGAATGCTTTTGACTACTCCGGAGCTCTGAGTTGGGTGCATGGTCGTCACCAGCTCAAATTCGGAGGTGGATACCAGCGTCTGCAGGTCAATGCGCTGCAGGGCATTGCCAGCAATGGCTTCTTTGTTTTTGCCGGTTTTCCCGTCGTGCCCGATGCCTTTGCCAGCTTCCTGTTTGGCCAGCCGGTCGTGTTTCTGCAAGGGTTGGGTGATTTTGAACGCGGCATCCGGGGAAACTCGGCGAACGCCTATGTGCAGGACACATTCAAAGCCACGTCGCGCCTGACGTTCAACTTTGGCGTGCGCTATGAATTGCCGTTCCCCTACACTGAAATCAAGAACCGGCAAACGCTTTGGATTCCGGGCCGGCAGTCAACCGTGGTGCCAGATGCTCCGAATGGCTTGCTCTATCCGGGGGACAAAGGCGTGCCCGCGGGATTGATCCCCACTTTCAAGAAGGGCTTTGCTCCACGCGTCGGCTTCGCCTGGGATCCGACCGGAAGCGCCAGGTGGCTGGTCACCTCCGCGTACGGAATCTTCTACGAGCCCTATTACACCGGTCAGGGTGGACCTTTGCAGTCGCCGATCAGCGCTCCGCCTTTCCTGCAGACCCCTCAGGTAAGCCTGCCCAATTTTGCCGATCCATTTAACGGCAACCCTCCCATCGACGGTGAGTTCTCCAGACCCCTGACCAACTTGACGCTCGCGGCCAACCTGCCCTTGCCTTACGTGCAGGACTGGGACTTGAACGTTCAGCGGTCCTTTGGATCAGATTTGCTCTTCGAGATTGGGTATGTGGGAACTAAGGGAACCAAACTGCCGCGCTTCATCGAGGGCAACCCTGCGATCTATATACCGGGTGTAGACGCCGACGGGGATCCCATCTCCACATCCGACAATGCTGACCGCCGGCGAAAGTTTTCCGGGTGCACGCTCGATCCGACGACAGTGTGCAACTTCTCTTCGACTGGCCTGATCACTGGCATTGCTAATTCTTCGTATAACGCCATGGAAGCCAGTCTGAGGAAGCGCTTCAGCCGTGGAATTTCGTTCCTGGCTTCGTACACATACTCCAAGTCGATCGACGACTCTTCCACCTTCAACCTGAGTGGCTCGGCGTCGAAACCTCTGGCTGGGGAGAATGACCTGGCGCAGAACCCCTTCGACGTGATCGCGGAGCGAGGCCGCTCGCTGTTCGACTCCCGTCACCGTTTCGTGTTGAGCTATCAATGGAGTCTGCCGTGGTGGCGACAGCCCAAAGGTTGGTATCAACAGGTTCTGGGCAACTGGCAGGTCAACGGGATCGTGACCGCGATGACGGGAACTCCATTCACGGTATTCGACGGAAACGATTTTTCGGTGCAAGGCTCAGCGCCGGAAGTCTCCGGTTTTTTCTCCAACCGGCCGAACGTGGTGGCAAACCCTAACGACGGTCCGAAAAACCCCAGCGCATGGCTGAATCCAAACGCATTCCAGCGAATCACGCAGGATCCCAACTCTCCGGTGCAGCAATTCGGCACGGCAGGCCGCAACATCGCGCAGGGTCCGGGATTCGCGGATTGGGACCTCTCGTTGTTCAAGAACATGCGCGTGGCGGAATCGAAGGAGGTTCAGTTCCGGGCGGAGTTCTTCAATATCCTGAACCATACAAACTTCCATATTCCCGACAGCGACATGAATTCCCAAACCTTCAACCAGATTCTGGAGGCCCAGCCCCCGCGGCTGATCCAGTTCGCGCTGAAGTTCAATTTTTGAGACTGGCCGGGAAAAGGGCTGGCGCCAAAACGTGTGATATCGTCATCGGGGAATTGCCCTGAGAGCATCCTCGATGACGATCGAACTTAGCTGTCTGAGATCTGGATTCCGCGGTAAGGCTCGTCATTTATCCGAGACCTTCTTGGGCAGCGCCGTCCTGTCGGTGCTGGTTTTACTTCTGGCCACTTCTTCGTGGGCACAACCGGCCCCGGAAACCGTGAACATTCAGGTGCAAGTGGATCAATCCCAGGGTCCGCTCCCTCCCATCTGGAATTTATTCGGCTATGATGAACCGAACTACACCTATGCGCCGAACGGCAAGAAGCTGCTGGGCGAGTTGGCCGCTCTCAGTCCCACGCCCGCCTACGTTCGCGTTCACAATCTTTTGACTACGGGGGACGGTTCCTCATCTTTGAAGTGGGGATCCACCAACGTCTACACAGAAGACGCCGCCGGAAAGCCTGTTTATAGCTGGGTGATCCTGGACCAGATTTTTGACGCCTTTCACAATGCAGGTATCAGACCGCTGGTGGAAATTGGTTTCATGCCGCAGGCGTTGTCCACAAATCCTGAACCTTATCGCCACGCCTTTCCCCAGGGCCCGATCTACACCGGCTGGGCATACCCTCCCAGGGATTATCAGAAGTGGGCGGAAGTCGTGTTTCAGTTCGTCCATCACCTCCGCGGGCGCTATGGCGATTCCGAGCTGAAGAGCTGGCTGTGGGAAGTCTGGAATGAACCCGACATCGATTACTGGCAGGGAACGCCGGAAGAATATTTCAAACTCTATGATTTCAGTGTCGACGCCGTCTTGCGCGCACTGCCCGGAGCTCGTGTAGGCGGACCCGACAGCACCGGCCCGGCCAATCCCAAGGCGGCGGCATTCCTGCGAGCATTTCTGGAACACTGCGCACACCAGAAAAACTACGTGAACGGGAAGAACGGCTCACGGTTGGACTTCATTAGCTTTCATCCCAAAGGATCACCGAAGTGGCAGGGCGATCATGTGCAGATGGGGATTGCCCGCCAACTGGGCGCCATTGAGCAAGGATTTCAGATCGTGGCGTCTTTTCCTGAGTGGCGCGGGACGCCGATCATTTTAGGAGAATCAGACCCTGAAGGATGCGCGGCCTGTTCGGCCCGCAGCAATCCACAGAATTCGTATCGCAATGGGCCCTTGTATGCGGTTTATACGGCTGAAACTCTAAGTAACATCTTCTTTCTGGCCAACCGGGAGCACGTCAATTTTATGGGCGCGGTGACTTGGGCCTTTGAATTCGAAGGCCAGCCATACTTTGAAGGCTTCCGCACCCTTGCGACGAACGGAGTCGACAAGGCAGTCCTGAATTCTTTCCGGATGTTTGGGCTACTGGGCAGTGAACGCGTCAAGGCGTCCAGTTCAGGAGCGATGCCTGCCGGGGAAGTTGTGCGCGACGGAGTTCGCAGTCGGCCAGACATCACTGTGATTGCTGCGCGAAAGCAACATGAGGTCGAGATTCTGATCTGGAACTATCATGACGACGACCTTCCGGCGGCCGCGACGCAGGTTGATCTAAGTATCGGTGGTCTTCCCGGTAATGTGAGTCGCAGCCTGGTCGAGCACTTCCGCATCGACGCCGCTCACAGCAATTCATTCGTAACTTGGAAGGAAATGGGATCGCCGCAATCGCCGGATCCCGGTCAATACCGGCAACTGGAACGCGCGGGACAATTACAACTTCTGACTTCTCCGGCATGGGAGCCGATCACGAAAGGCACAGCACACCTGCAGTTCACTTTACCAAGGCAAGGCATTTCTTTAATTCGGATTGGGTGGGAATAGCCGAACACTACTTTTGCCCTCCTGCCTTGACTACGGCTGAAAAATCTTCATCACCGTAACCCTGCTGAATCGCCTTCTTGAATGCCGTGAGGGCGGAGCTGGCGGTCTGTAACTCAATCCCGCGTTGAGCAGCTTCGTCGATGGCATACCCCAGATCCTTCGCCATCAGGCGCAGATGGAAATTTGGAGTGAAGTCGTTTGCAGCCGCGCTGGCTACCACTCTCTTTACGATCCCGCTTCCCGGAGCGCCATTCGTGAGGATAGTTTCGGCTTTGGCACGGTCAAGACCTCCCGCTTGAATGAGAGCCACCGCTTCGGCGAATGAAGCCGCCTGCACGCCGCACAAGAAATTGTTGACCAGCTTCATGAGCGCGCCGCTTCCAGTTGGGCCCAGGTGAACTGTTTCCCGACCCAACACTGCGAGGACGGGTTGAGCGGTGGCGAGAGCCGAGGCAGACCCTCCTGCGAGAAAGAGAAGTTCGCCCGATGCCGCATGGGGCCTGGTGCCTGTGACCGGCGCGTCGAGGAGCTCTAATCCTCGTTGGGCGGCAACGGCAGCGAGCTCCCTGATCCAGCCTACGGTGAGGGTGCTCGACTCGACCAACACCGAGCCGGGTGTCGCTCCCGCCAGCGCCCCATTCTCACCGAGCCACACGCCCCTGGAAGCGACGTCATCGGCGACCATGCTGATGATGACGTCCGCGCGGGATGCCGCTTCCCGCGGCGAACCGGCAACGAAGGCCCCGGTATTGGCGAATGGCGCAGCCTTGTCAGTATTGCGGTTGTAGACAGCAACGGGAAAACCTGACGAGAGCAGGCGGCGGGCCATGCCGCCTCCCATGATTCCGAGTCCGAGAATAGCAACACGAGGTTTTGACATTCGAGTCCTTAGCTTAACGGAGTTGCGCTGACAAGATGATCCGGCAGGCCGTCGACGTGAACCGGATTTCTTAGCGGGCGGCCGAAACCATCAATTGCGACTTGCATCACATCTCCGTCACGCAATTGGATGCCGTCGGCGAAACTCAGGCAATCAGTTCCGAAGAAATGAATGTGGACGTCCCCCGCCCGCCGATGAGCTTCAAACTTGAAATGATGATGTTCGATGTTTTCCAGGCTGTGGCACATTTCCGCCGCGCCGCTGCGGAACGATTTTGACCACAGCACATCGCCCGCCCGTTCAATCTTTACATCCACCGACACTGATCCGAAGGCCGGGTCAACCACAAGTTCGGGACCAAGAGCGCAGGTTCGCAGCTTGGAACCTGCGAGATTGAGATAGTTCGTCTTCTCGAAGCGATGATCTGAAAATTCGTTGCCGCCGGCCATTCCGATCCGGCGAGGCTGGCCGTCGGATGCAATCAGGTAGACACCGGCAATCTCCGCTTCTTCGCCTCCATCTTCCGCGTAGGGCGGAATTTCGAGCGGCTGACCGTGCGCACGCAGCGATGTTCCTGTGCCTTTGTAGAACCACTCGGGTGCGGTCCCGACGGTGCCGGGTGCGGGGCGGCCTCCTTCGATTCCAGAGCGAAACATTCTCATGCTGTCGGTCAGCTTTTCGTCGGTGGTGGCGTGCATGCTTTGTCGATTGCGCGCGCTTCCGAGATGGGTCAGTCCGGTTCCAGAAAGGAGGCAGCGAGCAGGCTCGCCGGGATGGTCGATGGGGGGCAGGATACGCCACTCGGATTGTCCCCGGTAAATCGGTTCATAATCGAGCACGTCGTCAGTGGCTTGCTGCCGCGCGGCATCGCTCAGTTTCAAGCCGCCGGCAATGGCCGAATTGGCAATGTCGTAAATCGAGCCACAACCGGCGAGCAGGCGGAGATGCGGCTCTTCCACGATCGCCACTCGCCGCGTGTCTCCTCGTTTAAGTTGAATCAGCCGAGTCATCTTCTTTGTTGCGGGATCTTAGTTCACTCAGTGACTTCAAACTTCTCCAGCGCCGCCTCGTTGATCGTCAGTCCCAATCCTGGAACATTTTCATCGAGATCAATGAATCCGTCTTTTGCTTTGGGCTCGCCGTTAAAAATGTACCAGAACAGTTCGTTCCCAACTTCAACATCGACGACTGGAAAGTACTCTGCCATCGGCGAGTTCAGGCCGGCCATGACCACGTGATAGTTATGCATCTGACCGGCGTGTGGAATTACCGGAACGGAATATGCTTCCGCCATCGCGGCGATTTTACGAGCCTGGGTGATGCCACCGACGCGATTAGTGTCGAATTGGATGTAGTCGAGAGCATGGGCTTCCAGCAAATCGCGAAAGCCATACGCTGTGAACTCGTGCTCGCCTCCCGCAATCGGAATTCGTCCGTACGACTTCAGTTCGGCATAGCCCTGCAGATCATCGGGAATGACGGGCTCTTCCAGCCATCTGAGACTGAAATGGCTCGAGCAGCGGCAGCATTCGCTTGGCATAGTCGAGCGTCCAGCCCATGTAGGCGTCGGCCATCACGTCCACACCGTCGCCAACTGCCTCGCGCACGGTGCGGACAAGGGCAAGATTGCGTTGCATGCCCGACTGCGCCATCGGTTGGTCCCCAGCCAAAACGCAGCTTCATCGCTTTGTAGCCGTCTTTTTTGTAACGTTTCGCTTCGGCTTCGAGTTCAATGAGTTCCACGCTGTACAGCCGGCTGGCATAGACCGGAATGCGCGGTTTGGTTTTGCCCCCAAGTAGACGATAGACGGGCTGTTTGGCCGATTTGCCCAGAATGTCCCACAACGCAATATCGACCGCGCTGATCGCCACCATTCCGATTCCCTTGCGGCCGAATGCCATGGTCTTGCGATACATGCTTTGCCAGAGGAATTCGATGTCCCACGGATCCCGTCCGATCAACAGCGGTTTGAGATAGAGGTCGATCACCTGTTTCGTGACCTGCGGAGCGAGGGCGGCGTTGCCGATTCCGACCAGGCCATCGTCGGTGAAGATTTCGACCATCAGCCATCCGTGGAAAGTAAATGTCTGCATCGAAGCTTCGGGAAGTTCGAGCAGATCCATAGGGTTGGTGCAAAAGTGGGGCGGCAATGGGACTGTCTTTCCACGCCAGCGGACTACGCGGGTACGAATTTCTTTAATTTTCATCGACAATTCTCATCGAGCTCCGAGAAAACTCAATTTGCGTTCCAGCGAAACGGAAGGTATGGCGGGGATCGTCGCCAGAATGATCACGAAAGCGACTACATGAAAGGTTCCAGCCAGCGTGAACACCACACCGTAACCGAAGCCGTGATCCAGGAGATAGCCGACCAGTTGTCCAAATGCGATTCCGCCCATGGCTCCTCCAAAGCCTACCAGCCCGGCGACTGAACCGACTACGTTAGCAGGGAAGAGGTCGGTGGGAAGAACCATCACCAGCGTGGACCAGGATTGCTGTCCGAAATACGCCAGACTGAATATCACAAGCGCCCAGGCCACGGGAAGTCGCGGAACCAGCAGGATCGAAGGCATGACCACGGCGCTCAGTCCGAGGGCCAGCTTTCTGGCCACGCCCAACGAGAACTCGCGTCTTACGAGATAACTTGAAAACCAGCCGCCCAGAAGGCAGCCAATTCCGGCCGCGGCATACGGAATCCAGGCGTAGGTTCCGACGGCCTTCACGTCGAATCCGCGGGCGTCGTAGAGATATTTCGGAAGCCAGAAAAGATAGAAATACCAGGCCGCATCGCTCAGGAATTTGGCACTCACCAACCCCCACGACTCGCGAATCCGAAGCAGATCGATCCAGCGCGTCTTCTGCGTGGAAACGCCAAGAGTGGAAGCAAACTGGTTGCGTTCCTCCAGGCTCAGCGCGGGATGATCCTCCGGCGAAAAATATGACTTGATCCACCACCACACCCAAATCAGCCCCAGGCCTCCGGTAGCTACAAAAATCCAACGCCAGCTGGAATAGGTGAGCACGATGGCGATCAGCGGCGGCGCGATGACCGCCCCCACGGCCGTGCCGGCGTTGATGATTCCCATCGCCGAGGCACGCTCTTTCGCGGAAAACCATTCCGCAACCGCCCGCGTAGCCGTCGGAAAGCCTCCGCCTTCTCCCATGCCGAGCAGAAACCGGCTCGCCATGAGCATGCCAAAGCCGGCTGCCAGGGCGTGACTGGCGTTCGCCAATGACCAGAAAGTCATGATGACGGCAAAGCCCCGCCGTGTGCCGAGCGCATCGGCAAGCTTACCTCCGCCGGCATACATAAGCGCGTAGGAAAGCAGGAACGCCGATTGCAGAGCCGAAAATTGCTGATTGGAAAGAGGAATATCCTTTGCGATCGCGTGAACCGCGACCGGGAGGGTCTGGCGGTCGAGATAGCTGATCGCGATAGCGACACTAACCAGGATGGCGATTCGCCAGCGCAGCAATGCTCTCGTCCTCGATTCAGTTGTTCCGGTTCAAGAATATCTCCGCTTCTTGTTTTCCAGAGACTGCGCATCTTCTCCAGAGACTGCGCAGCATGGCCGATCAAGCTTTGAGCATCGGTGTCCAGACCTGCATTGAAGTCTGCTGGCGGTTTGACCAAGCATAATACGGGATAAATGTCAGCGGCACCTTCCGGGTTCGCGCCGCATCTCCGTCATAGCGAGCGTAGAGGGCATTGGCCGATGAGGCCCTTTCATACGCCACGCCGTTGTGGTGCAGCACTACTACTCCCCCGAGCAAGTCGTTCTTGAGTTCGCTCTGGAACTGGGCTTGCGGCCGTTTGCCTAATTCGACGGCCAGATCGCTCATCTTGACCCCCTCGGGCTGATCAAGTTCCTCCAGGCAATAGACCAGAGGGCCGCGTTGCGCCGCGACGCGCCCGCTGTCATCGGCGACCTGCGGGTTCGCCTGCAGCACTTGTACGGCCATTTCCATTTGCAGATGAATGGCATCGCCCGCTGACCACTGCCGCGAGATTGGCAAATACTGTCCCGCCTTTGCCGTGAGCGCCTTGCCATTCACTGCGACTTTCGCACTCTCAGCCCATCCCGGAATGCGGAGATAGAAAGTGAAATTCGAAGGCTGTGCCGGTGAGACAGTAATATCCACGCCGCCATCCCACGGATAATTTGTTTTCTGCGTGACTTTCAGTTCCACTCCGTTTTCCAGATGCCAGTTCAGCTCTGAATTGTCGTAGAGGTGAAGATAGATTCCGTCCTTGCTGGTGCTGTAGAAATATCCCGGCAAAGATGCGAACGTCCGTTCGAGATTCGGTGGACAGCAGGTAGTGTCGTACCAGGGGTTCCGAATCTTCTCTCCGGAGGAAGGATCGAAGGCCAGCGGATTGCGATAGCAGTAGAGAGTCCCATCGAGCGACATTCCGGAATTAATTCCGTTATAGAGCGCGCGCTCGATGACATCGGTGAACTTCGCGTCTCCCGTGGCTGCAAGCATCCGCCAGTTCCACATCATGTTGCCGATGGCTGCGCAACTCTCTCCGTAGGCGCGGTCGTTCGGCAACTCATACGCGTTGCCGAAAGCCTCGCCCTCGGATCGTGATCCGACTCCGCCGGTGACGTACATTTTTGTGGAGGTCATGTCGTCCCACAGCGCGTTCAGCGTTTTCCAGTAGGCCTGATCGCCGGTCTCCATGTAGTAATCAGTGGCGCCGCAACAGGCATACATCGCCCGGACAGCGTGGCCTTCCAGTTTGGTACGCGCCGTGAACGGAGTTCCGCTGAACATGTAGATGGTTCGTTGCTCAGGCAAATTCAGACGCTCGTCACCTCCCAGGATGTAGCCAGCCAGTTCGAGTTGCCGTTTGTCGCCGGTGATGCGGTACAACTCGACGAGCCCGAGTTCGATCTCAGGGTGTCCGGAGACGATTGGTTGCCTGGGCGCAGGTCCATAGGTTGGCATCAGGAAATCATTGACGAAACGTATGCCGGCGTCGAGCAAGGTCCGGTCGCCGGTGGCGCGGTAATAGGCGATCGCGCCCTGCAACATATGGCCAATGTTGTAGAGTTCATGCCCGGTGGTCTGGGTTTGCGTCAGCATCCGTTTGGATTTGCGGTCGTCCACGTAATAGGTGTTGAGATAGCCGTTCGGCTCCTGCACTGCAACGACTTCAGTAATCGTTTTCTCAACCGCCGCGCGTAATTCGGCACGATCGCCAGACTGAAGGGCAAAGCCCGCGCCCTCGGTCCATTTATAAATATCGGAATCGGAATAAACCGGGCCGCTTTGAGCCGCGGAGCTCTTGCCCGCCAGGCGCCGGAAGTTATTCATGCGGCCGTTGGCTTCGAGCAGGTCGTGCATCGTGGGAATGCTTTTGCCAACGTTGATTTCGCGCCGCTGTCCCCAAAAGCCACTTTGAATGGTTACCGCGTGAACCGGGATGTTTCGCAGCCTCGCATAAGGCGATTTGGTGAGATTCTCGATCCCCTGATCTTTCCAGCCGGGAGTGGTGGTCAGCACGACACTTGCCTGAGAAGGGTTGCCGGCGGCCGCACTGGTTTGCGCCGGCTCTGCCAACAGCCGATGGATCGGAAGGGATGCGATCGCCGCGGTCGACATTGCCGAAGCCACGAACCGTCTGCGGGAAAGTTTCTCTGCCTTGCCCATGGATTCCTCCGGGAGATTTGAGTAAACGTATTCTACTAGACTTCGTTCTTGTGTTGCTCGAGGGCGATCCGAACCAGTTGACTTCGGGTTCGGACACCGGTCTTGGAGAAGAGTTGTTGCAAGGTCGCTTTTACCGAGCTTTCCGAGACGCGCAATCGATCGGCAATTTCCTTGTTCGCCAGCCCCTCGAACACTCCGGTGAGGACAAGGCGCTCCCGTTCAGTGAACCGGCCGCTCTTGTTATCAGCGTCGGGACTATTGCCACCCGCGAGTTCCTGCAGGAGCTCATTTTCAACCCACAGCTTGCCGGCCATAACATCGCGAATTCCTTCCGCGAGTAACGCGGCGGAGTTGTTCTTGGCAAAAATCCCCGAAATGCCGTTACGAATCAAAGCCGCTGCTTCTTCTTTTTCTACACCGGCTGTGACGACAAGGACCTTGCCCTTGTAACCGCGTTCTCTCGCGGATCGCAGGAATTGTGTGCCGTCACGGTGGCCCAGATCGAAGTCCAACAGTACGATGTCCACGGGCTCCGATAAAAGTTTGGGGAGAGCCTCCTCCATGGAACCCCAGGCGGCGACTACTTCAAATTCGGGTTCAGCGGCCAGCAGGCGGGCCACGCTCTCTCGAAACAGAGCGTGGTCATCCAGCAGGGCGATCCGAATGGTGCGTGCGGGGGTGTCAGCCATTCCCAACTCCATCGGTTGTGAGAACTGAGGGCACAAGGACCGCAAAGCAGCATCCCTTGATCCGTGGTTCGTAGAGAAGTTCGCCGCCAAAACTCCGCATGATTGCTCTTGAAACGTAGAGGCCGAGGCCGGTTGAATTTGCTCCAGGTTGGAAGGGGCGAAACAAATCCTCGGGCGAAGACACGCCCGTGCCGGTATCTTCAAAGCGAACCACCACAGTCCGTCCGTCTGCCGCTGCGCTCACGGAGAGTTTCTTTACCTCCGCGGATTCCATGGCCCGCCGGCTGTTCTTGGCCAGGTTCAAGAATACTTGAATCAGTCCGTAGCGATCAGCACGAACCAGGGGCATACTGGTCAATTCCCACTCGATGACCATTCCTGCGTCGCGAAACACGCCCTCGATCAAGACCCGCAGTTCGTCGAGAACGGACGTCAACTCTACCGGCGCCGCCGTGTCAGCCGGCGAAGATCGTATGCCAAGCGCCGAAATCCGCTCCAGGCTTTTGATCAGCGTGCTCAAAGCCTGGAAGTCCTGGTTATGTTCCAGCTCCGCAAATCGAGCGAGGTTCTTCTGCACCACCAGGGCCGCGCCGCATAGGTTGCGGACCTCGTGAGCGACGGCGCTCATCAGGATGCGGCTGTTCTTCAACAGGTAATCCAGGCTCAGATCTTCGCGATCGCGCAGGTCTTCGGACAAGTCCACTACCACGGCGGCGAGGCGCGGGCCGGAGATAGTGCTGTATGTCGAAAACCAGACGCCCGCCAGAAAAGCCTCGCCGGTGCTGCGTTGTCCCTTGCACTGGAGGGTCGTGCGGAATGTTCTCGAAGGCTGGCTTTCCACCGCTGTTTGCAGTGCGGGCAAGTAGTTGCTGATTCTCTTGCCACGCAAGGCTTCCGCACCCGGCGCGAGTAGTTGCTGTGCCGCCTGGTTGGCCAGCAGAATCGCTCCCGTCTGGTCGATAGTGACGATGGCCGCGGGACTGCTCTCCACCAGAATCTGCAACTGCTCTTCGGCATCGTGCCGGAGCCTGACCTCTTTTTCCAATTCCTCCACATGCTGCAGGACGATTCTTCGATTTCGAATTAACTCGGAAACCAGCAAGCCGGTGCCGATGAATCCGGCAGAACTCAATATCAGGCGAACCAACGCCTCGTTCTCCGGAAGATTGCTGAATGCTTCCTGAAGGATCGAGCATGCGAGCGCAGCCACAACAATCTGTGTCCGGGAAAGAAACCCGCCCATAATGATGATCGGAAACAAATAAAGAAAGCCGAGTGAGAAGTAGGGTTTGGTGGCCCAGTCCAGAGCGGCAATCGCAGAGACTAAAACAGCGGCGGCAATCAGCAGCCTGGTGCGATTCGCCGGAGAGTAGATAGCGGCAAGATCCGTCATGCCTGCACAATTGTGCACCACAGGTGAATGGCTCGCCTCATCTTTTTAGGCCGCCGCCAAAAGATAGCCTGATTATCCAGAAGATAGGCTTGACCCGCAAAAGATAGGATGTCCCCCGCCCAGATCAGTCTTTACACTCGCCTCCAGTCGTCGGCACGATCTGCCTCTTCATGTCCAACATCAGGAACAATCGCCGGGGCAATCCCTTTCCGTTGCGGGAATCACTCGCTGCGAGAAGGTTGCGGTATTACGTCATCGTATTGGTGCTTTCGTTTTCGTTGAGCGCTCGGGCACAGGAGGCGTGGACATGGGAGAGGGTCAAAGCGCGCTTTGAGGCGAATAACCCGACGCTTTCGGCAGGCCATCTGACCGTCGAAGAGGCCAGGGCAAACGAAGTTACTGCCAGCCTCCGGCCAAATCCGCAGCTGGGTATTGTTCTGGACCAGTTTCCGGTTTTCAATCCCAGCATGCTCTCGCCCAACAGCGCCCAGTGGACTCCAGCTGTAACGCAACTGATCGAGCGCCAGAGTAAACGGCATCTGCGTTATCAGAGCGCACAGCTTGCGACCGAGGCGGCCCAGTCCGAAGCGCTAGATCTCGAGCGAACCCTGATGTTTGATCTCCGCGATGCGTTTATACGCCTGCTCGCGGCGAAATCGGTTCTTCAACTGGCCCAGGACAATCTCGCTTACTACGACAAGGTGATTGACGTCAACACCGAGCGTTATAAGGCTGGGGACGTCGCCAAGATCGATCTTCAACGGGTTGAACTGCAGAGAGCGCAATTCCAAAGCGACTACCAGACTGCTCAGGTCAGCCTGCAGCAGGCCAAGCTGGATCTCTTGAATTTAATGAACGAGAAAACGCCGGCGGGACAATTCGATGTCCTCGGGGAATTCGACTTTCACGATGCTATTCCTGATCTTGGCGAGTTGCGGAACACAGCGCTTTCCGCCAGGCCAGACCTGCAATCCGCCCAGACTACGGCGCACAAGGCGGAAGTCGATCACAAACTAGCCTGGGCCAATGGCTCGACCGATCCCACGCTCGGCCTTGAATATCAGCGCACGCAAAACATTAACACCCTCGGTATCGACCTGCAGATTCCGCTTCGCATCTTTGATCGCAATCAGGGAGAAAAACAACGCACCCAGATCGAAATCGACCGCAGCCAGCGCTTGCGCGAGGCGCTGCAGTCCGGTGTGCTTCATGATGTGGATTCAGCGCACGCTACTCTGCTCAGCCTGTTGGGGCTGCTTAGCCCGTACCGGGACCGCTACATTCCGGAGGCGGACGCCGTGCGAGAAACCATTTCTTTTTCGTACGCGCACGGTGGAGCTTCTCTTCTCGAGTTCCTCGATGCGCAACGTGAATACCGCGATACGCAACTGGCCTATCGAAATTTGATCGCCAGTTATCTCGCCGCAGTGAATCAACTCAATTTCGCTGTGGGCCGCGAGGTGATTCCATGATTCCCCACGACAAGACTCGCAAGATAGTGGCGATGCTATGCTGCACGGCCTCGCTGGTTGCATTCAATGCGTCCTGCTCCCGTGATACCCAGGCGGCTCCCCCCAAGACCGAAGTGACCCTGGAACCGAATGTGTTCAACGCGCAGCAGGCTGAGACTTTCAAGCTGACGAGAGTCGAATCCCGCCCTGTTCCGACCATTCTCAAGGCAAACGGAACGATAAGCCCTGATGTAGCGCGCACCATCCATGTCACGTCACTGGGTTCAGGCCGGGTCATCGAACTCAATGCCCGTCTGGGTGACCAGGTCCGCAAAGGGCAGGTGTTACTGACAATCTCCAGCTCTGATCTTGCTTCCGCCACCGCCGATTACCAGAAAGCGCGAGCCGATGAAGAACTTTCACGCAAGGCTCTGGAGCGGGCGCAGCTTCTCAATTCCCATGGAGCCCTGGCAGAAAAAGATCTACAGCAGGCGCAGGACGCAGCCGAGAAATCCCAAGCAGACCTTCAAGCCTCCGCTCAACGCGTGCATTTGTTGGGCGGGGACCCTGACCATGCGGCCGCGGTCATACAACTGCGGGCTCCGGTTTCAGGAACTATCGTCGAGCAGAATGTTGCCGGATTTGAGGGCGTCAAGAGCCTGGATAATTCTCCCAACCTGTTTACCATCGCTGACCTTTCCGAAGTCTGGGTGCTCTGCGACGTCTATGAGAACGATCTTGCCGCCGTCCGCGTCGGAGATCCAGCAGACATCCGTCTGAACGCATTTCCGGATCGTGTTTTTCGAGGAAAAGTCCGCGACATCTCGCGTGTTCTCGATCCCAATACTCGCTCCGCCAAAGTTCGAGTTGTGCTTTCTAACCCGGGAGGATTGCTGCGGCCCGGTATGTACGCTGCGGCGACTTTCCATTCGCGCAGGCTGGAGAGCAGGCTTGTGGTTCCCAGCGCGGCAATCATGCGGCTGCAAGACCGGGATTGGGTGTTCAAAAGGGAGGGCGCTCAGCGCTTCCGCCAAATAGAAATCCACAGCGTTAACCAGACGGAGGATGGGCTGCAAGAAATCCAAAACGGAGCCGTGCAGGCAGGTCAGGAGATCGTGATCAACGCGCTTGAGTTTGCGGCCGCCATGGCAGAGCAACAGAAATGATTCGTTACCTGATCGACTTTGCCCTGCGCAATCGCATCCTGGTTCTCAGTGTTGCGATTCTTTTGTTCGCGTGGGGGACTGTTTCCTTTCACAATCTGCCCATCGAGGCATATCCCGACGTTGCCGACACCTCCACCCAAGTCATTACACAGTGGCCGGGTCACGCCGGGGAAGAGGTTGAGCAGCAGATCACAGTGCCGCTGGAAGTGCAGCTGAACGGCGTCGCCCACATGACGCATTTGCGTTCGACCTCGCTGAGCGGATTGTCGGTGATCACTATTATTTATGACGATGAGATCACGGTGCTCAATGCTCGCCAGGAGGTCATCGATCGCCTGCAACAGGTGACCCTTCCGCCGGGCGTGAACCCCTCGCTGGGTCCGGACTACAGCCCCACCGGCCAGATCGTGTTCTTCACCCTGCAGAGCACAAATCCAAAATACGACGTCATGGAATTGAAGACGCTGACCGACTGGGTGGTGGTGAACCAGTTGAAGTCAGTGCCAAACGTGGTCGATGTGAGCCCCTTTGGAGGCCCAACGCGCGAGTATCAGGTCCAGCTTGATCCCGGCAAGATGGTTTCCTACGGGCTCTCCTTGCCGCAGGTAGAGCAGGCCCTTACCCTCAATAACTCGACTTCGGGCGGCAGTTTTATCGAACGAGGAGAGCAGTCGCTCAATGTTCGCGGTGTTGGGTTGATGCAGACAACCAGCGACGTTGGAGCAACGGTGGTCAAACTGCAGAACGGAACGCCGGTACGCGTGCGCGACCTCGGTGAGGTTGTGCAAGCGCCCAAAGTGCGTCTGGGACAGATCGGAAAAACCATCCGCCGCCAGGATGGAACGGTTATCAACGACAACGATGTGGTCGAGGGAATTGTTTTCCTGCGCAAGGGCGCCGAGGCTAACGCGACCCTCGACGGGATTCATCGGAAAATTGCGGAACTGAATCAGGGGCTTCTTCCCAAAGGCGTGAAGATTGTCCCTTACCTGGATCGAAGCGACCTGGTTCACTACACCACTCACACCGTTCTACGCAACCTGACGGACGGGGTGCTGCTGGTCACGCTCATCCTGTTCTTGTTTCTTGGAAATGTGCGCAGTGCACTGATCGTTACCATCACCATTCCGTTCTCGTTGTTGTTCGCCGCAATCCTGCTCGATCTTAGCCATGTACCCGCAAACCTGCTATCCCTGGGCGCGCTGGATTTCGGCATGGTGGTCGACGGCTCGGTGGTGATGGTGGAAAACATTCTGCGTCATACTGAGTATGGCCGCGGCAAGAAGTCATTTCCTGAAGTGATTGCGACGGCGGCGCACGAAGTTCAGCGGCCCGTGTTCTTCGCCCGCATCATTATCATCGTCTCGTACCTGCCTATCTTTACCCTGCAACGGGTTGAAGGGCGACTGTTCCGGCCCATGGCATGGACGGTTGCATTCGCGCTGTTGGGAGCGTTGTTGTTCGCACTCTTGATTGCTCCAGTTCTGTGTACGCTTCTTTTCAAGGACGGCATCAGGGAATGGCACAACCCGCTGCTGACGTTCCTGCAAGAACGTTACGGCCGCATTCTCGAGTGGTGCTTCGATCACCTGAACCTTACTCTGGGAACAGGCGTCGCGGCGCTCGTGATCATGATGTACCTCGCCTTCGGTGGAATCGTCGGTTCCGAATTTCTGCCTCATCTTGATGAAGGAGCGATCTGGATTCGCGGAACTCTGGCGCCCAGCACCGGCCCTTCTGCCTCTATCGGGCTGGCCAATCGCGCGCGCGTCGTGATGGCTGGGTTTCCCGAGGTGAAGCAAGTCGTCAGCCAGGTAGGCAGGCCCGATGATGGAACTGACGCCAGCGGTTTTTCTAACACCGAATTTTTCGTGGACCTGCTGCCACGCTCTTCCTGGCGGCCGCAGTTCAAAACCAAGGAAGATCTGATTGCCGAGATGGACCACGAGCTGGAAACTTTTCCCGGTGTTGACTGGAGTTTTTCCCAGCCGATTTCTGACAATGTGGAAGAAGCTGTGAGCGGAGTGAAGGGCGAGTTGGCGGTCAAACTGTTCGGGACCGATTTAACAGCCCTGGAGCAGAAGGCCAATGAAATCCAGGGCGCAATGGCAAAGATTCCCGGAGTTGCGGACCTGGGAACGTTTCAGGTGCGAGGCCAGCCCAACGTAAATCTGATCGTCGACCGGGTAGCCGCCGAACGCTTCGGGATCAACGTCAGTGATGTCCAGGATGCGATCGAAGGCGCTGTCGGTGGCAAGAGCGTGAGCCAGATTCTTATCGGGGAACAGCGCTACGATCTGACCGTCCGTTATCAGGAGCCATACCGTCGCACCATTTCGGACATTTCCAGCATTCGTATTTTGTCCCCCACCGGCGAACGCGTCTCCCTCGGCCAGTTATGCCAGATCAAGCTTGAAGACGGCGCGTCCACGATTTATCGGGAAGGGAATTCGCGCTACATCGCCATCAAATACAGTGTTCGCGGGCGTGACTTGGGGAGCACGGTCCGCGAGGCAATTGCAGCAGTGCGGCGAAGCGTTTCCTTGCCCGAAGGTTATCACCTCGACTGGACCGGTGAGTATGAGAGTCAGCAGCGCGCCAATCGCCGGCTGGCGGTCATCGTGCCGATCACGGTGCTGCTGATGTCGTTCATCCTTTACTCCGCATTCGATTCCTGGAAGTGGGTGTTACTGATTCTTGCGGTTGTGGCACTGTCGCCCTTCGGAGGTTTGCTCAGCCTGCTGCTGACGGGTACGCACTTTTCGGTTTCTTCGGGACTCGGATTCCTGGCATTGATCGGTGTCTCGGTTGAGATTGGCGTCATCATGGTGGAGTACATCAACCAGCTTCGGACCCGCGGAATGAATCCCCGGGAGGCGGCAAAAGAGGGAGCCTTGCTCCGCTTACGCCCCATCATGATGACCATGCTGGTGGCAACTTTAGGCCTCCTGCCTGCGGCTCTGTCGCACGACATCGGTTCCGATTCACAACGCCCCTTCGCTATCGTGATCGTTGGTGGATTAGTTGTGGAATTGATTGTCAGCATCGTGCTATTGCCGACGTTATATGTTTTCTGGGCTCGCCCGGGCGACAAACTTCCGCCGCCTGAAGTCGGATTCATCGAAGAGGGTGAGCATGTCGACTAGCAAGCTGTAAAGAAATGTAAAAGCCCTGTTGGCTTGTGTCGTGGAATGCTAGGTTGAAAATGATGATGCCTCGTAGCTTGGTTTCTGGAGTCAGAAAGGGAAGCTCCCGCTCAACGAGGATCGACAGGGCAACCTGTCCGCCGATCAATCCGTGTGCTCGATGGGTCGCGCTAGTCATTCTGTGCTTCGCTCCGTATTGTGCAGTTGGCCAGCAGTCCGCGCCTCAGACCGTCGCCGATGCTGCACAAACCAGTTCAGCTTCGAAGCCACAAACTGAAAGTAAAGGGGCTGAAGACACAGACAAAGAGAAAGAGATCCGTAAAAAAGAGCAGTCGCAGCGAATGCTGGGTGTGGTGCCTCAGTTTGGGGTTACCAGTCGCCAGGACGCTCCTCCCATGACCACCGGCGAAAAGTTCCACCTTTTTGCCAGGTCTGCATTCGATCCCGTTGAATTCGGTCTGGTGGGATTGCAGGCAGGTTTGAGCCAGGCTGAAAATGAATTCCCTGAGTACGGGCAAGGCGCGGAAGGATACGGCAAGCGCTATGGGGCGGCCCTGGCGGACGAGGTTTCGGCTGGATTCTTCAGCAACTTCTTCTATCCCGCGCTTCTTAAGGAAGATCCTCGTTATTTTCGCCTGGGTCAGGGCACACTGAAGCATCGGTTAGGTTACGCGCTAACACAGGAATTCGTTTGCCACAACGACAGGGGCGGGCGTTCATTTGCATTTTCCAATGTGCTCGGGGCGCTCTCCGCCGGAGGACTCTCGAATGCCTATTACCCGCAGAGCGATCGCGGTTTTGGACTGACTTTCAGCCGCGCTGGCATCGCGCTGCTGTACGGCAGCCTGGGCGGACTGTCGGATGAGTTCTGGCCTGACATCAGCAGGAAGTTGTTTCACAAACATAGCGCGCCAGCCGCGGATCCGCCGGTCAACCAGTGACATTTCATCACTGCACTCGCGGTGAGCTTCAGGTCGTCCATCCGCCGTCGATGAGGTGAATCTGACCGGAGGTGAATGCGGATTCGTCGGAAGCCAGATAGACCGCTAACGCCGCTATTTCCTCAGGCTTTCCCAAACGGCCCATGGGTTGGCGCGCCACAAAATCAGCATAGGCTTTTTCGGCGTCGCCTTGTGCTGCCATACGCTGCTCCAGCGAAGGGGAGTGCACCGTTCCGGGACAGATCGCATTGCAACGAATGCCCTGGCGCACAAAGTCCGCCGCGATTGCTTTCGTCAATCCGATCACGGCCGCCTTGGTGCTTCCGTAGGCAAAGCGGTTCGGCACACCCCTGACGCTGGATGCTACCGACGACATGTTGATGATGTTGCCCCTGCCAGCTTGCAGCATGCCTGGCAAGAAAGCTCGGCAAGTGCGATACATGGATTTGACGTTTAGATCGAATGAAAAGTCCCAGTCTTTTTCGGCGCAGTCGAGGATGCTTCCCTGATGGACGAATCCGGCGCAGTTGAGGAGTATGTCGAGCGATCCCAATTCGGAAGCGATCCGGTCAACATCACGTGATTCGCGTACATCCAACTCTCGTACGCTAATATCCCTGCGCTCATCGCTCAGAGTCTTCAGTGCGGTCTGATTGAAGTCGGTAGCCCATACTGTTGCTCCCTCATTTGCGAATGCGACCGCGGTCGCGCGACCAATGCCTTGGCCTGCTGCCGTCACCAGGGCAATTTTCCCTGCAAGTCTCCCAATCATCGTTATTCACCCTTGGCGATGCCCGAGTCTTTTACTTCCTACCTGTGCGCAGAGCATGGGCTGGATGAATTCTAACAATCCGGGAAGAAGTGCATATGTCTATTGATGGTGTACTACGAGAAACGTCCTGGCAGCGTCTTTATGGCTGCAAAATTCAGGCCGTGCACACCTGCGCACACACCTGAACGATGCGGAAGCTACTTTTTCGTTGCGGCCTTCGACTTGCCGGATAACAGGGTCATGAGCGCTTCCTGGGATTCTTTCCTGACCTCTCGTTGCCGGGCGGACAGGTCGACTCCCCAGAAGCTGTTCTGTGGTTGCAGGCATTCAATTCCAGCCTGGAGTTCATTTGGAGCGAGTTGCCGAACCCACGCAATCTGGAATTTCGCCCGCTGCGATCCTCGCTGCAGACTGATGATGGTTCCCGGTTTCAGTTGCATACGCAACGCGCCGAGCCGAGCTCCATTCTCAGTGATGTCAACGGTATGTGCCAGATGTGTGACCTGGTCGATGAAGACCTTGACCGGCAAGACCATTTTTCTGCGGGCGTTTTTTCGTTTGTCGAGCATCAGGACACCATTATGGTCTGCCAGCGGGTCCGCGGTGAAGTTACCGCAGTAATGAATCGGGTTGCCGGTGGTATTGGGTCGTTAGCTGGATTCGTGCTCGCCCAGAACGCTGCGCAGGGTATGGGCAAGGGTATCGAGCAGGAAGGGTTTTAGTAGCACTGGAACGCTCTGGTCAACGGCTTCGTCCCCCTGGCTGGCGTGTTCAGGATAGCCTGACATGAACAACACTTTCATCTGTGGACGCAGCGGAGTCAGCCGGCGAGCCAACTCCTGGCCCCCAATATTGGGCATGACGACATCCGTTACCAGTAGGTGGATCTGGTCTTTGTACTCGCCTGCAACTCGCAGGGCGTCGTTGCCATCCACGGCGCATAGAACGGTATAACCTTTCCGCCGCAAGAATTCCTGAACCAGATCGCGTATGCCCTCCTGGTCTTCCACCAGAAGGACCGTTTCTGTCCCTGCCGGTGAAGCGGAAAGAGTCGATTGGCTTACCGAGGCGGACGTTTCTCTTTCCGTCACTGGCGTTGCAGCCGCAATCTGCGGGAGATAGATCTCGAATGTTGTTCCCTTCCCAGGATTGCTGCGAACGCAGATAGCCCCATCCATCTGCTTGACCACTCCGTAGACTGTGGCAAGCCCCAGGCCTGTCCCTTTTCCCGGTTCCTTGGTAGTGAAGAAGGGCTCAAACATGTGCGCCTGGGTTTCACTATCCATTCCAATTCCAGTGTCCGTCACTGAGAGCACGACGTATTTTCCGGCAGCGACGCCTTCATGATCACGTGCCTGGGCCTCGTCTACTACCGCCTTCCTGGTTTCGAGCAGCAGCTGTCCACCTTCTGGCATCGCATCGCGCGCGTTGACCGCGAGATTCAGAATGATCCGCTCAATCTGGCCTGGGTCGGCCTTGACGAGGGTGAGTTCCGGGGCCTGCAGAACTTTTAACCCGATCTGGTTCGTGATCAGGCGGCCGAGCCTTTTCGCGACCTCAGTCACGACGGCGTTCAAATCCAACACCTTGGTCTGAAGCACCTGCTTGCGGCTAAAAGCCAACAACTGTTGAATCAGTGATGCGGCCCGTTTGATTGCGCCTTCGATCTCAAGCGAATCCTCAAGAGCAGGCTCGCCGGGAGCGAACCGGCCCTGCAACCGCTCATTGTGAGCCTGGATAAGCATCAGGAGATTGTTGAAATCATGGGCTACGCCACCCGCCAGCTGGCCCACGGCTTCCATTTTCTGCGACTGGCGAAGTTGGTCTTCGAGGCGTTTGTGCTCAGTCATGTCATAGAGCACGCCCTGCATCAGGAGAGGTCGGCCTTCAGTCTGATGCAGCATCACGGCTTCATCGCGGAACCACAGGATTCTTCCGTCACGGGCGAACATGCGGTACTCGGCTTGAAACAGCTCGTGCGTTTCCTGAAAACGCTTTTCCGCCGCCATCGCGATTTCGCGGTCGTCTTGGTGAATGCGATTCATCCAGCTCATCGGGTCGGCGAGCCACTCCGAAGGAGAAAAACCCAGCATGGATTCGATCTGAGGGCTCACATAGTGCCAGGGACCGGCATCGCCAAGTTCGGCAATATAGGTAATTGCCGGCAGACGTTCCACGAGCGTGCGGTAGCGGTCTTCCGCGGCACGAAGCTGAAGCTTTGCCCGGTCATGTTCGATGGCTATGCCCGCCAGGTGCGTGGCGTGTGTGATGAGTTGCAAGTGCTGCGCATCCGGAGAGCGCGGTTCGCGGTAGTAGATGGCGAAGGTTCCGAGAATAGCGCCGTCCTGGGTTGCGATCGGCGTGGACCAGCAGGCACGAAGCCCGTGTAGAAGGGCCAACTGCCGGTATTCAGCCCAGAGCGGATCCTTCGCAATGTCGGCGACAATTACTGGTTGCTTCCGAAACGCGGCGGTCCCACAAGACCCTGCGCCGGGACCAATTTTGGCGCCGTCGATTGCCTGGTTATACGCAGGCGGAAGGCTGGGAGCAGCGCCACTGCGCAAAGTCATGCCATCAGCATCAAGTAGCAGAACAGAACACAACAGCCCCGCATGCTCCTTCTCGATTTCAGTACAGAGCTCGGCTAATACTTTGCGGAGTGGCGCCCGGGCCGTGATCATGGCCAGAACGGTTTCATCGATACGCGACAATGCTTCGGGAGAAGCCTGCTGGCTGGTAGCGAGTGCTCTCCCAACTCCCGTAAACATAAACCTCCAAGAGGAACCGCGTTAGTTTCATTATTCGCCATGGGTCGCAGCGCGGCCACGTTACCGGCGTAATCAGGGTCTGAAAAGTTGCTGGTGCTGGATGCGATTAAAGATTTCGAGAAGCTGCCTTGGACGCGTGGGTGTGTGCTTCGAAGGCCTGTTCGAGCGCATCGTTCGCTTGATCGGAGTCTTGTTGATCGGAGGTTCGGGCGCCGGGCGCCTGCACCACGATCACCTCGTGACAAAGAGAACACTCGCCAGAGACGATTGAGCCTACCCGAAGCTTGGCGATCAGTCGAGGTCTCGCGGACATGGCCTGATGATGCCACATCTTGGGAAGGCTGATGTTGTAGGGCACTCTCCCGGCAGTTCTGTTGGCTACTTCAGGCGATTACAGGAAGGTTACTGACGCCGGCTGTGCCGAAGACGCGCCGGTAGCGTTCAATTTCTGCCGCCGCCCCCATTGCCTTCGCGTAGTTGTCGGAGAGCTTCACAGCCTGCCTGCCCTCCGCTTCCGATACTTTGCAGATCAGGCTGATGGGGTCGAACCCGCTGTTGCCGCCGGGATCGCAGCCGCGGAAGTCATTGGTCAGCAATGTGCCCCATCCTGAACTGAACCGAATGCGGCGGCCCGCTGTCCATTTTTTCCGATCCAGGAAGTCGGTTGCGCTGCGGAAATCAGCGGCTGTCGTGCCACGTGTGAGTGTCCCAGCGAAATATGCGTGCAGGCCAAGGATCTGATCGACGTCCAGGGCATCGGATGCGATGATGAGTTTTTCACGCGGCTCTCGTCCCCGCGCCCGCAGCCATTCGATGTATTCATCGCCTGCGAGGTAAGGATTTTTGCTGTCGATACGCTGACCGGTCCAATCGGCGGCCCAGTCGGGCGCGTCACGCAAGAACTGGGTGGTGCCGAAAGTGTCTGGCAGCATGATCAGAAGTGCCCCTTCGTAGGTGTTCTGCCAAAGCTCAAGCACCCGGTATTGAGAGGCTTTCAACGCATCATCATCCGGCGCAAGGGCAGCCAGCACCATGGGAATTTCGTGGGCATTGGTACCGATCGCTTCCAGGTCATGCTTGTGGGCGAGGAATGCGTTCGACGTTCCGGTGAAACTGCTGCCCAGGTTTTCCGCCATGGCTTCCACGACATATTCCTGCCAGAGGAAGCTGTGGCGGCGGCGGGTTCCGAAATCCGCAACCTTGAGATCAGGGACATCGCGCAGTTGCTCGATCTTTCCCCACAACTTGGTCTTTGCCCGCGCGTACAACACGTCCAGGCCGAACTCGCCCAGCCGTTTTAAGTTAGCGCGGGTCTTCAACTCGTCGAGGATGGAAAGCGCATACAGCTCCCACATTGTCGTTTCCGTCCACAAACCGTCGAAGGACAAATGAAATTGTCCATCCTGCACCGACAGCTTGTAGTCTGACAGTTTGAAATCCCGCTCCAGCCATGCCAGGAAAGCCGGCTCAAAGATTCCCCGCTGGCCGTAGAAAGTGTTACCCGCCAACCAGACCAGTTCAGACCTTCGAAAGCGCAGCCCGCGGACGTGCTCCATCTGGGCAGCCAGTTCCTCCAGTGCGAACATGTCAGCCAGCCGCGCCGATGAAGTGCGATTGAACAATGAGAAGGAAACGTGGGTTTTTGGGTAATGCTTCCAGATAAACTGCAGCATCAACAGCTTGTAGAAATCCGTGTCGAGCAGGGATCTCGTGACCGGATCAAGTTCCCAGTTGTGGTTATGCGCCCGCTCCGCGAAGTTCACGATCATGGAATAACGATCCTCTTTGGCCCGAACAATTTAGGCCCGAAGATTCCACTTTATCAGGCGGCCTAATCGGCAGCGTCGAACGCAGAGACGTGCCGGGCCGCCGTCGCCATCAGTTTCTCAATTTTGCCGACCGGCTGGATGCCTCCACGGGCGCCAAGAGCGGTACAGTTAAGCGCGGCGGCAGCACAGCCGAATTCAAGCTGTCGAGCGAGTGTCCAGCCCTGAAGCAAACCGTAGATAAACCCGGCGTGGAAGATATCGCCCGCGCCTGTCGTGTCTACCGGGTTCACCTGGAAGGCCGGCGCGTAGCAGAATCGCGACCCATCCCACGCCAGGACGCCCTCATGACCCAGGGTGGCAGCAGTGAGGCGGCAGCCAAACCGGCTGCGGACCAATGGCAGCGACCGGCGTAAATCTGTTTCGCCCACGAGCCGGCCCGGGATGTCGCGGCTTGTGATTAGGTAGTCGACCTTTTCGATGAGCGATTCCACGCCCGGATAAACATCATCCAGGTCGGCGATCACCGGAATCCCGACCTCTCTTGCCCAGCCTGCGGCTACAAGCGCCGCGGCGGTATCGTGTCCATCCACGTGGAGAGCGCGAGCATTGACAACCCATTCTCGTTTCAGATCATCCGGCTGCAGGGTGAGTCGGTTGTCTCGTTTCCAAAGAACCGTTCGTTCACCAGCGTCGTCGACCAGGATGACCGCTTGCTGGCTGGCGCATCCTGGCGCAGTCACAAGATGGGCTTCGACTCCAAGGCGATCAAATTCTTTTCGGTGAATTACGGCGGCGCCGTCATCGCCCACTTTACCGGCATATCTGGTCCGCAGGCCCCATTGCTGACAAGCCGCAATGGCAGTAGCGACCTGACCGCCGGGCAGAATATTGGCGGAATGAAATTCGACTTTCGACCCGAGCGCGGGATAATGCGGAACGAGAATCAGGGTATCTGTCGCGTTAAGTCCGACACCGACAACATCAACCTGAGAGGGAGGCGTCACGTTCTTATGTGCACCAACAGCAAGCGGGGCGAAAAGACCGATCAGAGGACGATGGCATCAACTTTGGTTGCTCCGGTTGTGGTGTTTTTGTTTCCAATCAACTCGATTTTACTAATCAGTGAAATCGCGTGGTTCGCCAAAGGGTTCCTCCACAAAAAATGAGGAGCGCCAGTGTCGCCAGGCTCAGGAGCAAAGCCGGCTTCCAGTGAAAGGACATGCCTGGAGCGCGAGCCATGGACGCAAACACAGTGAAGATAGCGGTTGCGGCAGCGACCAGTATCCAGTCAAGCAGCCTGCGTGGAGCCTTAATTTCTCCCGCAACTTGCAGCCCCTGCATACGCGCTTCGACGTAGTCGGAAGGAATGCTGTAGCGCTCGGATTCGCGCTGCGCGGCCTGTTTCCATTGCGTCTGCTCTTTGTTGGTTGCCGATGAAAAAGCAATTGCACCCACCCCCAGCATCATCAGCAACGAGCCTCCGACAACCTGTGTGTAAGTCGCCGTGCCGCTGCCGTGCAGCTCGCTGAAAACGAGCAGCCCCCACAACAGGCCCCAGAGCTGGTTCGTATTTGAAAGGGGAATGCCGCGGCTTATGCCTGAGTATTTCGCGGCATATTGTTGAAAGATATCCCCGACAACCCAAATGAAGCCGCCAGCCATCAACCAGAAGAGGATATCGCGTGCCTTTGACAACTCTGCCCAGAGCGGAGCCAGCCCAAGATATCCAACCGCGAGGGCCGTCATCATCCCCAGTTCGCCGAAAGTGAAGAACGTGACGAACGAAAGCGGATTCATTCCCGAGAGGTAGGCCTTGCGGTAGGGGACGTACATCGTTCCCCAGAGAACCCCAGCCCCCAGGGCAGCCCAAACGCCGCGCATGGAATGTCCAACGGGAGCCTGGGTTGAGGAGGCGATGGCCAGCATGGCGGCGCCCACACACATGACCACGGCGCCACCCAGCACTCCAGCCCAGCGCCTCCAGCCGGCCTGTCGAAGCTCGCCAAAGAAAACAACTCCCCACAATATGCCGAGAAGACTGTTCGAATTCCACAGCGGGAAGGCGATGCTCAAACCGATGTCACGGATGGCAAAAATGGTCATCGTGTTTGCCACTGCCCACATGCATCCTGCGAGGAGAGCCCAGATGATGAGGTGAGGCGCGCGCCGGATGTCGGCTTCGATGGAGGCGGTGCCCAGGATCAACGCCGGCAGGCTCCAACGCGCCAGAAAAACACCAACCACCATGATGAGAGAAATGACGACAGGCGATAGTCCAACCGCAACCAGTTTCGTCGGAGCCTCGGCCGCGCCAAGCCACGCACCGGCGGTGAGGCCGGAAAGGATGCCCAGCGCCTGCAGCCTGCGCTGCCGCGAGATCACCTGCGCGGATGATTCATCCCTGGTCGCTAACACCGATTTCGCCGCCGATCTCGCCTAGTGGATGGATTTCAAAAGCAGCAGCCCGCCGATCAAGACCGCGAGTGGAACCCAAAATTGTGCATCGGTCAGCACGCTCATTACCCATTTCTGCGGCTGATCGTGTTTGTCAGTGGGCTGCATATCGTCGCACCGGCACGAACGGAAAGATTACGGGAGACGGGCGAATTTCACAAACCGGCCAAGGCTGGGCCATCCGATTGCCAGCGTCATGCTGAGCTTGCGAAGCATCCTGCGCGGAGCGGATATGCATGCGCTGGAACCGGCTTTGAGCATAGAATCTCAAACGCATGGCCTCTCCGAAAACTGTCAAACTCCGCTTCTTCGGTCTCTTCGTATTGTTGTTGGCCATCTTCGCACTGGTGGCATTTCGTCATGCGGGCCGCTGGCTTGTGCTGGATGAACCCTTATCGAAAGGGGATGCGATTTTTGTCCTGAGCGGTGGGTTACCTTACCGTGCGGAAGCAGGCGGGAAGGTCTTCGCATCCGGGTATGCACCTGAAGTTTGGGTGAGTCGTCCAGAAAGTGCGACGAGCAGGATGGAAAAGCTGGGAGTGCACTTTGTCGGGGAAGAAGAGTACAACCGCGAAATTCTGGTGCATCAGGGTGTTCCGGAAGCCGCGATCCAGATTCTCCCCGAAATCGTCATCAACACCGAGCAGGAAGTCGACGAAGCCGCACGGGAAATGCGGCGCCAGAAAAAGACCAGAATCATTATCGTTACTTCGCCGCAACACACCCGGCGGGTTAAAGCCTTGTGGAAGACACTCGTGGGAGAAGGTCTCAGCATGACGGTTCACGCCGCCCGCGACGATCCATTCGATGCCGACCACTGGTGGCGAAACACTCGGGATATTTTCTCCGTGGTGCGTGAGACTCTTGGTCTGGTAAATGCGTGGGCTGGCCTCCCCGTGCCGCCACACACTCATTGAAGTCTTAAGGGAACCGTCTACAAATGGGTGAGTGTGCCGGTGATCTTGGTGCGGCGCAGTGCCCAGGCAAATATGGTGCCGGATAGCGGAAGCAGAATCACGGCAAAGAGAATCAGGGCGCGCACTGACGGCCACAGCTGCGCAAGAGTAGCCCCTGAGAGTAATGCCTGGCGCATTCCCTCCAACGAGTAAGTCACTGGAATGAGCCTCGCCACCCATTGCAGTGGGCCGGGCAATACCGATACCGGATACATGATGCCGCCCAGGAGACTGGACGCACCCACGATCAGCCAGCGGGCGGGATTCCCGCGCTTGAACAGCAGCAGGTAGCTGGTGGAGATGATTCCCAGGCCGGCAAAGGCCAGAATCGAAGTCACAAGAATGATCACCGCTCCCAGCCAGTTGGCTTCACGAACAGGGAAATGAAAAAACAAGGCGCCCCACGCCAGGTAGATCACGGTTCTCAGCGCCAGCAGGACAAACGGATAGGCTGCGGACGCTATGAGGATCATGGTCAGGGGAGTCTCCGTAACCAGCATTGCCTCTAACGTCCCGTTCTGCTGCGCTTCCGTGATGGTGCTGTCGAATGCGCTCAACGACACGGTGAGATAGTCGAAAAACGCGAACCCGACAAGCGCAAAGGCAAAATAGTCGCTCCCCGCCGGCAGAACCAGGCTCAGTTGCTGGTTGGAAACGAATCGCGAAAGGTAGAAAAACGTTGCCACGCCAAAAAATGCTTCCAGTATTTCAAGTGCGAAAACGATCCGGTAGCTGCGGGCAACAGCAACATCGCGCCTGAAGAATGCCAGGATCTTACGCAGACCGCGAGAGGATGGGCTGGGCGCGTTCATGAAGGTATCTCGGCCCGAAACCCGGGCGGAGTCAGGCGTTCAAGCGCCTCTTCCAGCGTGCTGGAACCTGTGGACTCGCGCAGGGCGCGCGGAGAATCGCAGGCAACCAGGAGTCCTTTATCCAGCAGGATAACTTTGTCGGCTAGTTGTTCGACCTCCGCCAGGGTGTGCGAGGCGAAAAGCACAGTTGTGCCGTGGCGATCGACCAGTTGAGACTTTAGAAACCGCCTGAATTCCGCCGCCGCCATGGGGTCCAGACTGCGCGTCGGCTCATCCAGCAGCAGAACGCTGGGACGGTGAATCATAGCGCGCGCGAGTCCCAGGCGATGGACTTGTCCGGTCGAAAGGGTTCGAACCTGGCTTTCCAGGAAAACACCCATTCCCATCAGTTCGGTCAGTTCATCGAGCCGCTGGGCAGCTTCCGCGTCGAACAGATTATTCATGGCTGCAAAGAAGTTCAGGTTTTCGCGCGCGGTGAGCCGGCTGTAGAAACCGCCGTCGGTCGCGGAGTGAAATCCAAGCTGGGCGCGCACCTGAGACGATTGCCGCTCGACATCGTGGCCGGCGACACTGGCTTGGCCGCGGGTTGGCACCAGCAGTGTGGCCAGAATTCGTAAGAGGGTCGACTTGCCCGAACCGTTGGCGCCGATCACGCCCGCCACTTCGCCGGCTCCCACGTTGAACGAAACGCCCAATAGTGCGGGATGGGTCAGGGGCGCGAAGGGATTGAGAAATGCCCTAATTCCAGTTTGCGGAACCGGGAAATACTTCTCTATCTCCTCAACTACCAGGGCGCTTCCTGCCATGCTTTATCGTATACCCGGATTGTTTAAAGGCTGATTACCTGCTGATTACTCAGGGAAGACACAGTCGCGGAAGGGTTCCATGTGCAACGTCGGAGCGCAGCTCTCAAAGAGGTAACCGGTTCAAATAGGCAGCGCGAGGTTACTGTATGCGGGCGCTCAGGCCTCGTACCCGTTTGCGCCGGCTGGCCGGCAATCCAGCTATGCCCATCATCAGGCGCAGGTGAGAGTGTGACTTTTGTAAAGCTCGTAACCACGCCAGGTGAGTCGAACCACGCCCCGCGTCTGCTCCTCCAAGTGCTTTTCGTTTCTCAACTCGGCGACCACTTCACGGGCCACCGGCGAGTCCATGGTTTGGCGAGGCAGCGTCACAAACTGGTTGCGGTCATATTCGTAACGCTCGGCCAGAGTCAGCAGGATCGTATCTCGAACGATTTCTCCGCGATCCATATGAGTTTCTCCTTTGCGCAAATACTATGTCCCGGGGGCTGGCTCAGGAATGGCCCTTGTGTGCCACGAGACAGTTACTTTAGTCACGGGTCTCAACCGGTTGCTCCCGATTACTGCGCTCGCTGTGGAGACGTTGCCTGCAACGTCTTACCGCCGTCGGCAGAGACGTAGCAGAGTTACGTCCCTACGAAGGGAATTAGGCTGAGAGGGGAAGCTATTCGTGCCGTAAGGCTTCGATCGGGTCCATCCTGGAGGCGCGGAAGGCGGGAACCATGCCGCTGATCAGGCCCACCAGGCCCAAAATCAGCGTGGCTGCGATCAGCGTCCCCGGTGCGATGATCAGGCGAATGTCACCCGCCTCGCCATTCTTGGCGAAGGCGCTGTACAGTGTGAGCCGGCCAACGGAAAGAGCAACGGCGTAAGCCAGAATCACTCCGAAAACACCACCAATGAAGGTGATGGTAAGGGCCTCCGCGAGGAATTGCATCAGGATGTATCGCCTGGGCGCGCCGAGCGCCTTCTGAACGCCAATTTCACGAGTTCGCTGCGTGACTGAAACCAGCATGATGTTCATCAGGCCGACGCCCCCGATGCCAAGCGTAAGCGTGCCGATGAAACCCATCAGAACCTTCAACCCTAGAGTGATGATTTCAAACTGATGGACTTGCATCATGAGGTTGAAGACCCGAACGGCCTGGCGGTCCGTCTGGTTGAATTTGTGCGGGCCTGCCAGTACGGAGCGAACCGACTGTTCCAGACGCTCGTATTCAGGCGTTTGGTAGGTGAACCAGACCGAGTCCAGGTAATGCGTATCCTTCAGGTCGCTCATGGTAGTGAAGGGGACGTAAATCACGCGGTTGATGTCATCATTGCCCTCCTGCATTTTGGCGCTCAGAACTCCGATGACCTCGAAGCTAAGGCCATCCAGGCGGATGTGTTCACCCAGCGCATTGCGTCCGGAGAACAGCTTCTCCTTCGCCTCGGAGCCGATCACCGCTACTCGTGCGTGTTGCACCTGGTCTTCGGCGTTGTAGAAACGTCCCGGCCCCATTTTCAGGGAGCGGATGGGAAGGACATTTGGATAGTTGCCCGTCACGCTGAAGTCGAAGACCCTGGTGTCGTATTGGATATGAGCTGTCTTACTGACTTCCGGGGTGATATTCGTGATCTGGGGAAGATTGGTGGAGAGCGTTTCGATGTCGTCCAGGGTCATGCGGACGAGGACGCCGGCCTTTTGCCCTCCGGCCTGCACTGACGTACGTCCGGGAACCACGATGACGAGCTTGGTGCCGAAGTTGGCGAAAATGTTCGCGCAGGCCTGGCCAAAACCGTCGCCATAAGCCAGCAACATGACCACGGTCGCAATGCCCCAGGCCATGCCCAGCATGGTGAGGGCGGTGCGGCGACGGTTGTGTCGCATGGCGCCGTAGGCTTCGCGGAGCAGGTCATGGAACATAGAAAATCAACTGGTAATTGAGCAATCGAGTAATTTGGCAATTTTCAATCCGGATTGCGCAATCTTTTCAGTTACACAATTACCCGATTACACAATTGCCTAATCCGTTTCATTCCTGCCGTAGCGCTTCCACCGGCTGCAACATGGCGGCTTTGCGCGCGGGATAGAGTCCGGCCACAACCCCGGCAAGAGTAAGGCTGCCGATCGCCAGCAGAGCCGACATTGGCACAAGTTTAGGGGGATCGAATCCGCCGGGCCCCTGTACCGTTCCCATCATGGCCATTAAGCCCGTTGCCAGGCCCATGCCGATCAGACCGCTGCCCAGAGTGAGGAGCAATCCTTCCAGAAAAAATTGAAACAGGATGCTGCGATTTGTCGCGCCCAGGGCCTTAAGCAGTCCGATCTCATGGGTGCGTTCGCTGACTGCTACCAGCATGATGTTGATAACGCCGATGGCGCCCAGAGCCAGCGTCACCATACCCACCGCTCCCAGGAACATATTCATCACGTCGAAAATGGTTCCTACCATCTGCGATTCTTTGATCGTGTCCCAGCCGTCGAAGGCGTTCAGGTCAGTGGCATCGAAGCCGTGATTACGGGCGATGATCTTGTAAACATCATCCTGTGCCAGCAGGTGATCAGCGGTGACGCTCGGCTGATATTCAACGAAAGAAATAGCGTTTTCGTGATTTTCTCCCTTTACCGGGAAGTATGTGGCCATTACCTGAAAGGGAATGTATCCCCGCATATTCAGCCAGTTGTTGTCGCCGCGGCCAAGATGCGGCATGCTGCCCACGACTTCAAACCTCACTCCATTCAGTAGAACAAAAGCGCCGACTGCGGGCCGCCCGGGGAAAAGCGTCTTCAACAACTCGTTCCCAAGGACGATCACATTGCGCCGCTGGGATCCGTCGAGTTCATTCAGCCAGCGGCCCTCCTTGAGCGGCAGAAAACTGATCTCGCTCAACTGAGGTTCCACGCCCAGGATTTCGCCGCCAGCACTGGCGAATTCGCTGACTTGATGCAGATCGGTGCGGGAAAGCAGCGGACACGCATTGCGAACGTGCGGAGCCTGGGTGCGAATATCGGTGTAGTCCTGGTAGGTAAGTAAATAGGAACGGGCGGAGTTCATGCTGCCCTTCACGGCTGGAGCGCGGCCGGGAAAGATAAACATGATGTCCTTGCCGAACTCGGCCAATTCGCGTTTGTTGCCTGAGCGGAAGCCTTCGCCTACGCCCACCAGCAGGAGCAACGAGCCCACGCCCCAGGCTATGCCGAACATGGTGAGGAACGAACGCAGTTTGTGCGCCCAGAGACTGCGAAAAATCTGCCCGAAGATGTCAAGAACAGTCCGCATTATCGAGAGATATTGTACCTGTTCAACCGCCGCCTAACCCCGAATCCGGCTGTCCAACCCACCCCGGATCGTGAGCCATGAACATGAAGTTGTACGAAGGCGGCGAACCTAAAGTTCACTTCCTCCATCTTTCGCCAACATAACCCTGGAAGTTCGTCCCCAACCGGTCGTACTCCCTTCCGCGATAGACTACTGTTCGCGGCGATTGTCAACCGATGGATACTTCTTTTTGTTGACTTAGCAGCTCTTTTGGCATGGTTGAAGAAAAACATCGAGGCATCGACTGGCTGGACCTGCTCTGGCTGCTCTTTCTGCTGGGACTGGCCCTGGTGCCGCCGTTGCGGGAACCCCACAAACAGTTCACGCTGCTGGCAATCGGCTTCGTCCAGTTAGCTGAGAGCCGGGTCATCGGGCACTCGCCTCAATATGGCCGCTATGTTGTCGTTCTGGTTAAAATCATACTGGCAACATTACTGATCAATCATACCGGTGAGATCGGGATTAACAGCAGTTACTATCCCATTTACTACGTTCCCATTGTGACTGCGGCGCTGCATTTTGGAGCCTGGGGTACGTTGCTATGGACCCTGCTGGCTTCGGCGGCCTACTGTTCTTACCTCTACCCGGCGCTGCAGGAATACACTCTGACGGCGGGAGGCGCGGCGGAGCTCGCAATCCGCATTTTGTTTTTCTTCCTGGCGGCGATGGTGGTGAACCGCTTCACCATGGAGAACCGCCGGCAGACCGCCAGGATCCAGCAGGTGGCCGAGCAACTGACCAACACCAATCGCGAGCTCGAACGGGCGCAGGCGGAAGCCCGGCGTTCGGAACGGCTCGCCGCCCTGGGACACCTTTCCGCCGGACTGGCGCACGAAATCCGCAACCCTCTGGGCGTGATTAAGGGATCCGCGGAAATGTTGCATCAAAAGCTGGAGGGTTCCAATCCACTGGCCAGTGAGTTGGCGGGATACATCTCGAGCGAAGTGAACCGAGCCAGTGCGCTGGTGACTCGTTTTCTCGATTTTGCTCGGCCCCTGCGTACTGAAACCCGGCTTCAGCAGGTGACGGCGCTGCTCGACCAGTCGTTGAACTCTGTTGCGGAACACTGGAAGGGCGGAACCGTTACAGTGCAGCGTGAATACGGAGGTGACTTGCCCCTGGTCTCGCTGGACGAGAAGCTCTGCGAGCAGGCGTTCCTGAACCTGATTCAGAATGCGTACGAAGCAATGGAACCTGAGGGAGGGAGTCTTAGCGTGCAGGTTTCGAGCGCTCGCTCAAATGGACGTGATGGTGTTGAAGTCCGGCTGCGGGATACCGGGCCGGGCGTTCCGGCGGAGATGCGCGACCAGATTTTCAATCCCTTTGTGACGACGAAGTCAACGGGCGTCGGTCTGGGGCTGTCAATCGTTTCCAAGATTGTCGATGAGCATCACGGAACAATTCGATTGGAGAATGCGGATGGAAAAGGAGCCGGATTCGTGATTTTCTTTCCGGGGGAGGACGGAGCAGAAAACTAGCGAAGGGATGCCGGCGCTACCCGGTACATCGATAATGACCCACTCAAACGCGACCATTCTGATTGTGGAAGACGAAGCCAAGATGCGGCGGCTGCTGGAGCTAAATCTTGCCGACGACGGCTTCCAGACCTTGTCTGCCGGAGATGCGGAAGCCGGACTAAAGCTTTTGCAGAGCAATCCCATCGATCTGGTCCTTACCGACCTCAAGCTGCCAGGGATGAATGGCCTCGATTTCCTGGCGGCGGCAAAGCGTCTCCACGCCGCGATTCCGGTGGTGGTCATGACGGCATTCGGGTCCGTCGAAACCGCCGTCGAAGCCATGAAGGCCGGGGCGAGCGACTATGTCCTGAAGCCGTTTTCGCTGGATGAAATGCGGATGGTGGTGCACAAAGAGTTGGACGTGCACCGTCTGCGCGCCGAAAACCGCAGCCTGCGCGAAGCGCTGCAACAACGCTATCAGCATCCCAATGTGGTAGCACGCAGCGCGAGGATGCAGGAGGTTCTGGCCACCGCAGAGCGGGTTGCTCAGACCAACTCCACCGTTCTGCTCGGCGGGGAAAGCGGCGTCGGCAAGGACCTGGTCGCACGCGTAATCCATGAGAAGTCGCGCCGAGCGTCGGGGCCGTTCATCAAAATCAACAGCACCGCGATTCCAGAGAATCTGCTGGAGAGCGAACTCTTCGGCTATGAAAAAGGCGCATTCACCGGCGCTACAACCAGTAAACCGGGGAAGTTTGAACTGGCGGATCAAGGATCACTCTTCCTCGATGAAATCGGTGACGTGCCGGCGGCGACGCAAGTGAAATTGCTTCGCGTTCTGCAGGAGCGGGAGTTTGAACGCCTTGGCGGGACTCGTACCATCAAGGTGGATGTGCGCCTGGTGGCCGCGACCAATCGGGACTTGCGTGCGGCGCTCGAGGAAGGCACCTTCCGTGAAGACCTCTATTACCGGCTGAATGTTGTGCCCATCGACATCCCTCCGTTGCGCGAGCACAAAGAGGACATTCCCGACTTAGTGAGTCTTTTCCTTGCCCGCCAGGCCGATGAATTCGCCCGCAAAATCACCGGAGTGTCGCCGGCCGCAATGAAGCTTCTCATGGAGCATCACTGGCCGGGAAATGTGCGCGAATTGCAAAACGTGATGGAACGCGCCGCGGCGCTGGCGTCCGGACCTGTCCTCGAAGCCTCCGATGTCCACATTGACTCGGCGCGCGCGAAACCCGCCGATTCCGTTAACAATTTTCTTCCCGACGGAATGACGCTCGAGCACTGGGAAGACGAAATGATTCGTGAAGCTCTCCGCCGCGCCAATGGAAACAAGAGCCAGGCTGCCCGACTCCTGGGCCTTTCCCGTAACGCACTGCGCTACCGTCTTTCGAAAATCGGCCTCGATAGTGATCCGGACGAGGGTAACGAAACCTAAACTCTAGTGGTTGAAATCCACCAACTCCGGTTGAACTCAGCCACCACAATTCGAGTGGTTAGCAACATCTTTCGGGACGGCCTCTTAACTACCTGAAAAGACAAGACTTATAGGGTATAGTTTAGGCCGTCTTTGGCATGGCAGCTGCATTGTCATATGCGGCTGAACCTTCTCTCCAGGAGAGCGTTCAGACAAGACAAGAGGTGGGGCCATGAAAAACCGGCGGGCTTTAGCAATTGGAATATTGACACTGGCGCTGTTCTCTCTGGCGAGCGCAAACGCTCAGGAACAGGAAAATACCGAAGGCGTCGAGCCTTCTTCCACAGTGGCGCGCATCAGCTTGATCCATGGGGATGTTTCTACGCAGCGTGGAGATTCCGGCGACTGGACGGCTGCGGCTCTGAACCAGCCGGTCATGAGCAGTGACAATGTTTCAACCGGCGTCAACTCACGCACTGAAGTGCAGCTTGACCAGGCGAACATCCTGCGGCTCGGCGATAACACGCTGACCACCGTTGCCAGCCTCTCGCGTACACAGATACAGGTTCAGGTCGCTCGCGGGCTCGTGGACTATACGGTTTTCAAGGGCAGCGAAGCTGACGTCGAAATTGACACTGCCAACGTCGCGATTCACCCATCGCGAAACGACGGAATCTATCGCGTGGAAGTGAATTCGGAAGGCGAAACCCAGATCATCGTGCGCAGGGGCGAGGCGGATATCTCGACTCCCGAGGGCAGCACTCATCTGGAAAAGGGCCGCATGATCATCGTCCGCGGCACGGCAGAACAGGCTCAGTACAAGGAAGAAGAGGCCCCGTCGAAGGATAGCTGGGATTCCTGGAACAACGATCGCGACCGTACTATTCGTGATGCCCAGTCATGGAGCCACACGAACCGCTACTACGTCGGCTCGGAAGATCTTGACTCACACGGACGTTGGGAAAACGTGCCTGACTATGGCTCCGTCTGGGTGCCTGCGGTTTCGGCGGGCTGGGCGCCTTATCGGGCCGGCCGCTGGGTGTGGGAGCCTGGTTGGGGATGGACCTGGGTTTCATACGAGCCTTGGGGTTGGGCTCCTTATCACTACGGTCGCTGGTTTATGTACAACAGTTCGTGGGTGTGGTGGCCGGGCCCGGTTTACGGCTATCCGAGATACCGGCCGGTGTGGGCGCCTGCCTATGTTTCATTTTTCGGATTCGGCGGCGGCGTAGGAGTGGGAGTCGGCTTCGGTTCCGTGGGCTGGCTGCCAATCGGACCATGCGACCGCTTCTACCCGTGGTACGGGCGATACGGCTCGCGCTTTAATTCGGTTAACGTGGTGAATATTACGAATATCAATATTCACAACGGGCCGGGGCGCGGCTTCGGGGGCTTTGCTCCTCTCCGTTCCGGAAACGGTTATTCCAACCTGCGCATGGCTACGGTGAACGAAAGAATCCGCGCAGGAGTCTCAACCGTTCCCGCGGATCGCTTCGGTACGGGTCGTCAGGCTCCGGGATCGGTCAGCCGGGAAGAATTTAACAAGGGGCGCATGATGGCTGGAAATCTTCCGGTAGTTCCAACCCGTGAAGCTCTTTCTGCAAGCAACCGTCCGGCTGCTGCGTCCACACTGCAGCGTGGTGGTCAATCAGAGCGCTTCTTCACCAAGTCGCAGCCCAGGCCGGCGCCGCAGTCATTTGACAGGCAAAGAGCGCAGGTTCAGCAGGCGATTCAGCGCAATGGTCAGTTCAAGCCCATCAACGGCGACCTGAGCCGTGGAGGCGTGAACGCGACGCGGCCCGGTCAGAATTCTGTGGGCGGAGCGTCCGCGGATGCGGCTCGCAATTCGGGGATTGCGCGACCGAACCCCGGAGTCCGCATGGGAGGAAATACTGAACTCCGCGGCGGCCCGGCATCCATGGATAGTCAGACCTGGCGGCACCTCGGCTCAAATGCCGGACAGAATCAGACTGGCGTACAGAACCAGCCTTCGACGCGGGGACCGGTTTCGTCGCCCGGAAATTCAAACATCCGCGGTGATGCTGGACGCGGTGATACTGGAAGATCGACTGCTAACGATGGCGGAGGGTGGAGACGGTTCTCCGATTCGCCTGCCTCGCAACGTGGCGCAAGTGGAGCGATGTCCCGTTCGCCAGAGGGGTCTGCTGCTGGATCGGGTTCCAGGGTTCCACGGCCCGAGAATTCGGTACGACAGGGATCTTCCGGAAGTGACAGGAACTGGAGGCAGTTCACGCCGCAACCTCGAGGGACGATGGAAAGAGGGACCATGGACAGGGGCGCCATGGAAAGAGGCGCTCCGCAAAATTCGGGCGGAGTTTCCAGAGGCTCGAATGGGCCGCGCGGAATGCCTCAGGATTCAGTCCGTCAGGACTCGTCGCGAGGCTACTCCCGGCCGCCCTTAGAAATGAGGCAGCCTATCGTGACTCCTCGCGTTTCGGACAGTGGAGGCGCAGGCCCGTCGCGAGGCAGCTATCCGTCGCGAGGTGGAGCGGGTGGCGGCAACGGCGGTGGCCACTCTCAGCCTTCGGGCGGCGGCGGAGGCAGCCACGGCGGAGCGGGTGGCGGCGGATCTCCCCGTGGGGGCGGCTCCGGGCACCGACGCTAAAAACCTGAACTTGGCTTGATTTAATCCTGGCGAGCTCTGCGGTCGAGGTTCCAGGATCGCGGGCTCGCCGGTTGTTTTCTGGGTGCAGGCCGACCTTCACACCGAAAATCAAAAAGTGAGACAATCCTCGCTGAGACAATCCAGCCAAGACCTGAGGCTCCTCTTGAAAGGCCTCGGGCAAAATTTTGGTTGCTAATCTGGAGGCAGGTCTGTGATGAAGCTAAACCTGGGAATATTGTTGGCCGTGCTATTAACCGTGACACCCTTGCTCTCGTTCGGAGAGTCTCTTCCCGCCGCGGGCAGTGATGCGCCGACATTTACTCTACCGTCGCAAGAGGGCGCGCCGGTCAGTCTTAAAGACTATCGCGGCAAGTGGGTGGTCTTGTATTTCTATCCCAAGGATTTCACCAGCGGCTGCACCATCGAAGCGCATAACTTCCAGCGCGATCAGGCGCAGTACCAGGGCAAGAACGCGGTCGTGCTCGGCGTAAGTGTGGACAGCGCGGATTCGCACAAGCAGTTCTGTGCCAAGGAAGGGCTGAACTTCAAGCTGCTGGCCGACACCGATTACAAAGTGACCACAGCCTACGGTTCGTTGACCACTATGGGTGTGGCGAAGTTCGCGGCCCGGCATACTTTCATCATCAATCCGGAAGGAAAGATTGTTAAGGTCTATGAGGATGTGAACCCGAATAAACACAGCGAGGAAGTGTTGGCCGCCCTCACGGATCTACAGAAGTAGAGATACGCCGGCCGGGTTGGCCGTTTCACGAACGAGAAAGGCCGGGCGTCAGTCGCTCTCCGCGCCCTGGAGGGGCGCCCGGCGTTTCAACGCCGGGTGGGCGAGGCAACGTGATTTCCGTCCCGCAGGGACGGCTGAAATCTTCGCCGGGCGGCGCCGGGTGTCCATTTCATGCGTGCCTACAGCACGCGCATCTTCCTCCCGGTCAACCCGCCACCCAAGTGGCGGGCTATTTTCAGCGGTCCCTCCGGGACCTGCTCGAGGCCGCCTACCAAAAGGCCGAATCGCACATCTCGAGATTTATTCCACTACCACCTTCTCCTCTAAATCCCGGGCCGCCTGCCTGACATTTTCCGGTTTGCCGAGATCTCGCCAGTAATAGTCATCGGCGCGAAAGGCGAGAATTTTCTCGCCCTGGCCGGCGAGACGCAAATACGAAACGAGAATCGAGAAGACTCCCTCTTCGCTCATCATTCCCAGAAGACGGGGAGAGATGACGTGAATACCCGAGAAAGCCAGCGCAATTGATTTTTCCGAAGGCCGGACGATTTCGGGTTCCTGATCACGTCCGGCACGACGGCCGCAAAGCTCAAGCTGTTCGTTGAAAAGCAGGTAGCGGGAAGTCTCGCGCTTTTGTACTGCGAGGGTCGCGAGCGCTCTGTGTTCATTGTGAAATCGCACCATGCGACCGAGGTCGATCGTGCTGATGACGTCGACGTTGTGCAGGATGAACGGCTCGGGGTTGGAATTATCGGTAAAGAAGTAGCCGGCCTTCCTGAGGCCTCCACCGGTGTCGAGAAGCACCGCTTCTTCGGAAACCGCGATCCGCATACCAAAGTTGTCGTGGGCTTTCAGGTATTGCAGGACCAGATCGGCGAAGTGATGCACGTTGATGATGGCGTCTTGAACGCCAAAATTGCGGAGGCGGGTGAGCGTGATCTCCAACATGGTCCGGCCGGCGACTTCCACAAGCGCCTTGGGACGATCGTCGGTTAGTGGTCGCAGGCGGGTGCCGAGGCCGGCGGCCAGGACCATGGCCTTCATCAGCCTTTTTTCTCCGCCGCTGCCATTGTCTTGACGGCTGGTTTCTCGATTGCCCATTTCTCCTGGGCGAGATGGCGCACGGATACTTCCAGCCCGTTCCTGCCGCGCAGACGCTTTGCCAGTTGCTCCGCAAAATATACTGAGCGATGCTGCCCGCCGGTGCAGCCGAAAGACACCATCAGGTGTTTGAAGCCGCGGCGTTGATACTCGCTCACGCTGGCATCGACCAGTGACATGACGCTGGCGAGAAACTGGTGCACGCTCTCCTGCTGGTTGAGATAGTCGATCACCGGCGAATCCATTCCCGTGAGGTGCTTGTACTGTTCCTGACGCCCGGGATTTGGAATGCTGCGGGCGTCGAAGATGAATCCTCCGCCATTTCCGCTGTCGTCCTTCGGCAGACCCTGATGGAATGAAAAACTGAATATCCTTACGGTAAGAGTCTCCGCCTGTGCCGCCACGCTCTGCAATTTCTCGGACCCAACCATATTGGTGAAAGCTTCGATCAGCGTGGGTAATTCGACGGCCAGCTTGACGTTGTGCAACAACCAACGCACGTTGCTCAGCGCGTAGGGCACGCTTTGCAAAAAATGGGCTTTGCGCTCGTAAAAGCCTCGAAATCCATAGGCTCCCAGCGCCTGCATGATGCGGACGTAAACGTAGGCGTAGTAGTACTGCATGAACGCTTCGCGGTCGAGGTCAATGTATCCGGCAAGCGCGTCGATGTAGTGATCCAGCAGTTGCTGGCGTAATTCCGGCGGCAGGGAAGCCTTGGCATCGTAAAGAAGGGAAGCGATGTCGTACTGCAGCGCGCCCTTTCTTCCACCTTGATAGTCCACAAAGAAGGGGCTGCCATCCCGCAGCATTATGTTGCGGGACTGGAAATCGCGGTAGAGGAAATACTCGCGTCCGGCGCTCAACAGAAACTTCGTCAAACGGCTGAAATCGTCTTCCAAAGCCTGTTCGTTAAACGGAACGCCGGCGAGCCGCAGAAAATAATATTTGAAGTAGTTCAGGTCCCAGGTGATTGACTGGCGATCGAAACTCCCGCGCGGATAACACTTCTTGTAATTGAGGTCGCGGCCGGCCTCGACCTGAAAACGGGGCAGCACCTCGACCACCTTGCGATAAGCCTGGATCACCGGAGCGGAAATATTTGCGCCATCCCGATTGTCGGACAGAAATTCGAAAAGTGTCGTGTCGCCAAGGTCTTCCTCGAGATACGCGCCCTGACTTAGATCCTCTCCGTAGATTTCAGGTACCGGCAATCCGTGCCCGCGGAAATGCCGGGAAAACTCGATGAATGCGGCGTTCTCTTCGCGCACACCGTGGAGAATGCCGATGGCACTGACGTCTTTGCCCGACAGCCGGATGATACTGCGTCCCGAGCCGCCGAGCTGCCCCTGCAGAGGTTGAACCTGCACAACCGGGGAGTGGAAGTGCTGCTCAAAAAGATTTTTGAGAACGTCCATGAAGTATAAGTTTCGGCTTCAGTTTGCCCGATGTTCTTTGACCGATCGTCTTTGACCGACCTTCTGCCCTGCACGCTCCTGCTGCGTTATTGCTTTGGCGGGTTCTTGGGAGGAATCACGGCGTAGCCCGGCGCCGCCTGCGTGAGATTCCTATCTAAAGAGGCCTTTACATCGCCGCAAGCCCAGCGAATTCCGCCGGCAAGAACATTCAGGAAAAACGGGATGGACCAGTTCTCCGGGCGGTCACCCATTGCCGTATAGAACACTCGGCCCTTTCCATCCATGCGTGCCCATGTCACAGGGTAAGGAGGCCGCTGGTAAGGCTCGCCCTTCATTCCCTGAGTGTCGAGCGTAAGAATCACGTGAAGATCAGGCTGAAAATCCTTGAGCGAATACCACTCTTCGGTAAAGCTGACCGGAGACGTTACACCCTCCAGCCCGGGGAATTTTGGGTCGTTCACAATTGCGCTGGAGGTCTGCAACCGGGGCGTGCTTCCGTGGAGGATGAACTCGCCACCCAGCATTCTCAGGTACGGATCGGACTGATCGCCATGAGCGATGTACCGGTTGGAGAGATCCTGCGGATCTGGCTCCGTGTGGAACGTGTCGGCGCCGGCGTGGACTCCGACAAAACCGAGTCCGCCATGGATGGCGTCCAGCAGGGCTTTTTTGCCCTGCGGCGACATCGCTGGATGCTTGTCCGTGCCGGTCGTAGTCAGGTCGCCGGTGGTGAAAAAAAGCACCGCTGCATACTTCCGAAAATCCTTGGAATCGAAGATGCGTCCGTCTTTGGAACTCGTGACGTCGAAGCCGTGTTGCTGCCCGAGCTTGGTCACCGCGTCATCGACGATGCTGGGGCGCCCGTCGATCTGCTTTACCACGTCATGTTCCCATCCCGATGACTTGGTGAAAACCAGGAGAGATTTTTTCTTCGCCGCCAGCAACTCTTTCGGCAAGGCTAGTCCCGCGGTCAGCATTGCGCCTGCACCTATAAACTGACGGCGGTTCACAATCTTGTTCATGAAGTTTCCTTTCTGTCCTGCAATGCCAAGAGTTTAAGTAGCGGTTTCAAAGACCCGCATTTACACGACCCGCAGAGGTTGATCCTAACTCACAAGGCGAATCCGGCACCACAATTTCATGTTCGCTTAAGGTTTCTGGCAGCTGCCACGGTAGCACGACCCTTTCTGGCGGCGAAAGTTGACCGCGAAAGACCATGGGCCGGCGCGTGAGCAACATTATCACTAAGGACGGGGTTCAATCAGGTTGCAACCCGCATCCAATCTTAAACGGGCGGAGGGCATCCCCATGCTGAAATTAACTAAAGACGAAGTCCGATGGATCGGATCTCTGGCGCTTCTCGCTCTTCTGGCCCTGGGAACAACCGGATGCTCCCGTGCCCGAAGCAATGCTCAGATCGCATCAGACGTGCAGAACCGGATCCGGACGGATGCCCGTATGCAGATGGCCCGGGTCCGGGTGCTGGCGACCGGTGGAGTCGTCACGCTTTCCGGATATGTCACCAGTGACGACCAGCGTGCGGCCACCGTTCAGGATGCATCCCAGGTTAAGGATGTGCGGCTGGTGATTGACAATTTGCGGGTTGTCGAACTCCCGACCCATGAACTCCAGACTCACGAGCCCCAGCCTCAGGTCCCAGTCGCCGCGACGCAAAAACCGTCGGCTGGGGTCACTCGAAGGGTAAAGTCGACGGCCGGCCAGCCCCCCGCCCCAATCGTTCTCAAGTCTGACCCTCCTCGAGCGATCAGCTCTTCAGCCCCGGAGCATCTGCCTGTAGCAAGAACGATCACGATCGGTGCCGCGCCAATCCCTGCAGCCTCTCCGGTCATTGCTCCCTTTCCCGCTACACCCGAGAGGCACGCGATTGGTTCCACAGTTCCCGACACAGGTGGCAGCATGGCACCGGTGAGCGCTTCCACAAATGCGACGCCGGCGCGTCCAGTACCTCCCGTGCCAGCGGAGCGCATCGATGTGCCAAACGGCACCGAACTGGTTGTGCGTTTGACCGAGTCGCTGAGTTCCGAAGTCAACGAGAAGGGAGATACATTTCTGGCAAGTCTGGCCTCTCCCATCGTGATTGGGGACCGGGTTGTTATCCCAGCCGACGCGGGTGTGGAGGGTAAGGTTGTCGACGTGGAGAACGCCGGGCGTTTCAGTGGCAGGCCGCGGCTGGCGATTCAGATGACCCGGCTCACTTACAACGGAAATATCTACGATTTGCGCAGCAGCCAATATTCCAGGCAGGGAGCGTCACGTGATGTGCGCTCGATCGCTGCCATCGGCGGAGGCGCCGGCGTGGGCGCGATTATCGGCGGCATCCTGGGAGGCGGCAGGGGAGCCGCTATCGGATCGATGATCGGCGCAGGGGCCGGGACGGGAGCCCAGGCCACCAGCAAAGCGCCACAGGTAAAGCTTCCGGCCGAAACCGTGTTGAGCGTTCGCCTCCAAAGTGCTCTCAGCGTCATACCTTCGGCGACCCTGCAAAGAGCGCCGAATAGAGGCCCGGGGGATTCGCAGGATCCGTTTTCCTCCGATGCCGACCGGCCGGTGCTAAAGAGGCGTCCGGGCAGCGCCGCGCCGGAACCAGACGCCGATGCGACGCCCCATAGGGACAACTAATAGCTTGAACAGACTACGTTTCTGTATATTAGCGATCCTATGTGGAGATTGTGCTTACTTGTTGTCTGCCTGATGACATCGGCTCTTGCCGCGGAAAAGAGATCAGTTCCGCAACTGATTGAACTCGCGAAATCCAACAGCAGCGAACTGCAGGATGCGATTACCGCCAGCTTCGAAGCCAAGGATCTGACTGGCGGAACGGCTTGGGCTGGCCGAGGTCCCGACTTCTTCTTCGCGGTTCAGTCGTCTGTTCAACCATCTCTGGTGATCGACAATGCCTCCGGCCCGGCGATGCAGCGCCTGGCCGGCTCAGATTTCTGGTACGTACCCGCGCACATCGAGCCAGTGGGCCGGTTGCATTCGTTTCACTATCTGGTCAACGGTCAGAAATTTGGCGGGCGTCTCGACCTGCCAGCATTCGGCCCGCTTTCTTATCTCCAGCCGGGAGTTCCGTCCGGCACCCTGTCTCCAAAGATCAGCCACACCAGCAAGATCTACGACGGAATGAAGAGTGAATATTGGATTTACGTTCCGGCCCAATACGACCCGAAAGTCCCGGCGGCGCTCATGGTTTTTCAGGACGGCGGCGGATACATCGATCGCAACGGCAACAATCCGACGCTGAACGTCATCGACAATCTGATTGCGCAGAAGAAAATTCCAGTGACCATCGGTGTGTTCATCAACCCGGGCGACATCAGCGGCTCTCCCGGCACACCAACTCATAGTTTCGTGAAGGCATATTCCGACAAGTGGAGCCGCACCCTCAAAGACTCGATGCGCAGTACTCTCTACGATACGGTCAGCGACCGCTACGGGCGTTTTCTGCGAGATGAAGTTCTGGCGGAGGTCGAGTCCAAGTACAACCTCCGCAAGGACGGCTATAGCAGAGCGATCACGGGCCTGTCGTCAGGCGGAATCTGTTCCTTCAATGCTGCATGGCAGTTGCCGGATCAATTCAGCCGCGTCATCTCCTGGATCGGCAGCTTTACCAGCATTCAGTGGAAGGAAGACCCGAATATTCCCGATGGCGGTCAGGATTATGCGAGAAAGATCTTGCGAGAGTCGAAGCGCAACCTTCGCGTGTGGCTGCAGGACGGCTCTGAAGATCAGGAAAACGAACGTTATGGGAGCTGGCCGTTGGCCAATGTCCGGATGGCCAATGCTCTGAAGTTAAAGGGATACGATTTTCATTTCAGCTTTGGCAAAGGTACGCACAACTCGGGCCAGGGCGCGGCGGAATTTTCCGAGGAGATGATCTGGCTCTGGCGGGACTACGATCCCGAACAAGACGTCGCAAGAGTACGAGATGGAGCCATCCGAGAAGGCCAAGCCCGTGTTCCGCGTCTCGGTCACCAATCGCGACGCGGAGTGAGCCGGACTTGTAGGTGCGTCCAGATGACGGCAGTTGTTTAAGTCATGCGGGTTCACGAGCGTCTAAAATTCGGGAAGGGTACCGCTTCAGCCGTGCCGCCGGGAACCCGAATTTGAAGGCTTAAGCCGCTGAGGCTCGCTTCTCTGTGAAGCATCAATGGCCATGGTCAGAAAAGCTGATCTCAGGGGCTGAAGCCCCTTCTCCACGAGCGTTTGATGGATACAGCTGGAGCCGTGCCCTTCCCGTCACAAAACTGCCGTGTCCATCCCGTCACAAAGCGCCGTGCCCTTCCCGTAACAGCCGCCGTTCCCGTCACAAAACCATGCCGAGGATATCAACCAGCGGATTCCGTCAATCCCAAGTCTTTTCATGCGCCCATATCTTGTCCAGCGGGACCCTCAAGCCCTGAATGTAGTAGATGTCGAAGTTCTCCAGCGCGTACGGATATTCGAAGTGGCCGGCCTTCTCTACGTGCGACGCTATCTCCGCCAAATGCTGGGGATCATTTTCATCCACGAGGATCATGCTCTCACCGGTATAGCCGTGCGTTCCCCAGAACCAATAGTTCTGGTGTTCACAGATTGCTTTGGGAAGTCCGTATTTTTCTCCGAAATAATCGATGGCACCCGCCTGGCCGTAGTTGCTGGCCTTGATCCCAGTCCTGGCCTGGACGTCCGGAGGCAGACTGTGAAATATGCGCGCCACCTCTCCAACCATCGGCTCCCATCCAAGTTCGTCGGAATAATATTGCGGTAAAGGGGAACGCGCGTGACTGTGCTCGCTGATCGGAGGAGTGTAGTGAATCGCTTTCTGGAATCCGATATAGCGTTCGACGCTTACAACAGGCGCGAAAATCGGCAACAAAGCCAAGAAGGGTAAGATCAGCACAAGAACGAATGCCGGCTTCAGCCATTGCAGCCTCAGCTGGTGTTCGAGCCATGACTCGCAAGCGACACTGCCCGCAGCAAACAACATGGGATACGCGGGAGCGAGATAATAGTCCTTCCCGTGCAACCCAGCGATGATGGCAAAAGTTAGCACGTAAGCCCAGCCCAGCACCCGGTACCTGCCTCCTGCTCGGCTGAAGAATAACCACACCAGTCCAGCCATCCAGAGCGGGAACGCAAACGGGTTAGCCATCCCCACTTGCTGCAGGAAAAATTGGACAGGGCTGAGTTCCACGTCCCGGCCACTCTGGTGGATGTTGTGCATCAGTTGTACGAACGGCCAGTCATGACGCACATTCCAGAGAAAATTGGGCAGGAAAATAAAGAATGCTATCAGCCCGCCGATCCAGATCCATTTATGTGCCAGGGCCTTTCGCTCCGAAGTAGGGACGAGGCCGGCGACGATTCCCAGCCCAAAGATCGAGATCGAATACTTGTTGAGCAGACCGATTCCCGCGATAACTCCGAACCAGAGCCACAGCTTTTGTTTTCCGGTTTGAATGATCTGAATCACGATGGATGCGCAGCCCATCCAGAGCACGGGTTCGAAGTCATTGGTCCCAAGCAGGTGTCCGTTGATTACGAAGACCGCTGAGACCGCGATCGCCAGCGTTGAAAGAGCGATCGCATACCGTTTTCCGCCCAACTGGTGGGCAATATATCCGGTGAGGGCCACGGCTGCAGTTCCTGCAAGCGCAGGAATCAGGCGAAGCACGATCAGCGAAGATCCCAGAAGCTTCGTGAACAGCCAGGTGACGGCCGGAACCAGCGGAGGCATGTCTACATAGCCCCACGCCATGTGCCGGCTGCAGGCGTAGTAGTAAAGCTCGTCGCGAAAGATGCCATAACGATTCGCCGTGAACAGGTGCAGAAGCAGGCGGAGGCCTGCGATCGCCGCCACAATCGCGATGGGGGTGGCATACCAGCGCGAGGAATTTTGGCGCTTCCGAGAATCTGGTGCTCTGAAAACAGTTTTGGCCATGCGGTTTCCTGAAACTTCTCAGCAAATCATACGCAATTGGCGCTGCCGAGGTTCGGGTGCTGACTATTTGCATCCGGTTTTGGCGCATAGTAGCCTTTCTTTCCGATTGATGGGAACAGAGTACCAACCATCCGAACCGCGCGATTGAGGCTTTCATGTCCTTGACCCATGAGCTGATTCTCCTCCTGATTCTTTTGGTCCTGATGGCCATACTGCTGTGGCTTTTTTATCGCACGCAACTGGCTGTGACGGTTCGGGAGAAGATTGCCGACCGGGCGAGGCGAAGGCTGTTTTTCGCCTCAGTCAGTTTCTTTCTTACTTTCGCCACGATGCGAGGCATGGTTTTTTGCATCACTCATAACATCCCGCCTTTTCATTACGTCATCGTGGAGGGCCGTCACATACATCACCTTGTTTTCGGAATCGTCATATTGTTGCTGGTTGGTTACGGTTGGTTGTGTGAGGTTGGGAACGGCAGCGATTCCTCATCCATCTTTGCCAGCCGTGCAATGTCGCTCTTCTACGGGATGGGAGCGGCGCTTACTCTCGACGAGTTCGCTCTCTGGCTCAATTTGAAAGACGTCTACTTTGTGCGGGAAGGACGTTCCAGCCTTGATGCCATCATCCTCTTTGGCTCATTGCTGTCGATCAGCGCCTGGGGTGCGCCGCTTTTCTCAGGGCGATCCACAGGCAAGACGAGTGCTGGACCCAAATGACGCGATACAACTCGTGGAGAGATATTTCGCGATGTTAAGCTGTCGGCAGCGTTTCTAGATGGAGGCAACCGTGCAAGTTGTGGCTGGGGTCGATCTGGGCGGGACCGCCATTAACTATACGTTGGTGAATCAGCATGAGCAGTTCCTGATCGAAGGACTGTGCGAGCATCCGGCGCTCTCCAAACAGGGACCGGGAATCTGCCTGAAGCAGATCGAAGACGGCCTCAAGATTGCCGCCGAAAGAGCGCAGGTTACCTTGTCGAACATCGTCGCAGTGGGCCTGGATACCCCCGGCCCGGCCAGCGCTGCGGGACTGCTCAGCGCCAGGGGTTCCACGAATTTCGTACATCCGGACTGGGCCGGATTCGATATCCGCGAGGCGCTGGCAAAGAGACTCGGCAAACCCGTTGCCTATCTGAATGACGGCAATGCGGGCGCGCTCTGGGGACACTTCACGATTTTCGGGGCGAACAGCCGTGAAACTTCAGTCTCGGTTGTGATTGGAACCGGCCTGGGTGGCGGCATCATCATCGATGGCAATGTTGTGAAGGGTCGGATGGGATTCGGCGGAGAACTGGGCCACGTTCTGATTCCGTACCAGAGTATTGCCGGAACCGCGGGACTGAAGCCCGAATGCAACTGCGGACGCACAGGAGACGTGGAGTCGGTCTGCTCACTTACCGCTATCGAAAAATCTCTTCTGCCGTTCTTCCTGCCGCGTTATCCCGGCCACGAGTTGGCAAAGCTGGGTAACCTCCATCAGGCAGCCAAACTGGTGCGCGGTCTGGCGGACAAAGGCGATGCGTTGTCTCGCGATATATTTCGGGTGCAGGCTCACGGTCTGGGCCTCTTCTTCGATGAGATGATCAACACCTTCGATCCTGATGCCTTGATCGTGGGCGGTGGCGCCATCGAAGCCAGTCAGGATTTCCAGCGCTGGTTTATAGACGAGATCAGGGCTGGTATGCCCGCCCAGCGGGAAGAGCAGGTGGATATTCCAATCCTGGTGATGCCGCATGGGGATAGCGCTGGAGCGCGTGGGGCCGCCATTGAAGCGCTAAAGCTTTCCCGCCAGGGCGGGCTCGCCTGAGGGTTGCGATCTAATTTTCCGGCGAACTTGCGGTCGGCTGGCTGCGCTTTTGCACAGCCCAGCCCGCCAGCCAACTCAGCAGAGGAGAAGCCAGCCATCCCGCATAAAACCACAGAACGTTGAGCGAGATCGCGAAGCCGATCACTCCTAGCGCGAAGGAAATGAAAAAGGCTTCGGCGGCAAGGCCGTTCTTCCAATCGGGTTTGACTCCGCTCGCCGGGATGCGTGCACGCAAGGAGGGCCAGAGGCGCGGGACGGCCCGTTTGTAGGCGCGATAACTCTCCCCTTGTTCCGCTTCCAGTCCAGCCTCCTCACGCCCGATCAGGCGGTAGCAGAATATGGGTATTCCAATCACCATCAGCGGCCATCCGATCAAGGGCGCAAACAAACCCACGGCCCATGACATCAGCACATTGCCGAGGTAAAGTGGATTGCGCACGTGGCGATAAGGTCCGTCGGCTTTTAAAGCTTCGCTATGTACCGCATGATCGTGAACAACTTCACGTCCAAGGTATGCCGACCCCCAGGACCGAACCAGCGCGGCCACCAGCATGATCACAGCCGACACTCCAAACACTGTGTGCAGCGCTGTTGATTCCGGCACCTGGGCTGCCGCAGCCAGGCGATCTGCGAGTCTCGAGCCTATCGGTACATGGTCAATGACCAGCAGAAAAAATCCTGCGCCGAAGATCAGACCGAAGAGCCACCACCGGTTGCGGAACTCGAAGTCGGTCGCTTGTATCATGAGGGAGAGATTGTATCTTTTAGCGGGGATCAGACAAAAGGGACGCCGAACATCTGTTCACCGCCTTATGGAGCGGGGTGAGATAGGCAACGTGGCGCATCAGACGTTCGTCGGAAAACCGACGTACCGCCGGTAATCGGCTACAGGCTGGTATAGTGGCCGCGCGGCAGGGAGAGCGATCAACGAATGAGCTTTAATCCGGCAACTGCATGGGAGGAAATCATCGGGTGGTCGAGGCCTCCCCAGGAGTTCAGTGAGCCCGAGCAATTGCTGTCGGCTTTCTTCACCGCTTCCAACGTCGGCCTTTCTATCGTTGATACACGCTTGAACTATCAGGCGATCAACAAGTCTTTAGCCGCGATGAATGGCTTTCCGGTCGAAGCCCACCTGGGAAAGTCAATGCGCGACATTTTGGGAAACGCCGTGGACGCTGTGGAGCCCATTCTGCGTCAGGTTTTACTTACGGGCGAGCCCGTGACCAATGTTCCGCTGGCTCTGCACCTGCCAACCAGGCCGGAAGTCGGACACTGGGTTGTGCACTACTTCCCGATGAACGATGCCTCCGGCAGGGTGACGCGAATCGGTGTTGTTGTGGTGGAGGTGACGGAGCAGAAAAAGCTGGAGGACCAGCTCGGCAGCCTGGCGAGCAGCCTGGAAAAAGAGAAAAACCGGCTGCGAATGCTGTTTGAGATCGCCACGATCCTTAATTCAAGTTCCGACCTGCAGCACTCATTCCCCAATATTTCGGAGGCGATTCGCAAGGTCATGGCTCACGATTGGGCCGATCTGTCGGTGGTCGATGAGCCCTCTGAATTCATCCGCACCTATGCGGCCTGCTATCCACTCGATCCCGGGTTGACGGTCAATGGAGCTGCCATTTCGCTGAAGGACAGTGTCTGTCGAGAGGCGATCGCTGGGAGGGAACCGAGAGTTCTTTCCAGTTCAGAGCTCCGCGCGTTTGACTCCAGTTTGGTGCGGCAGCTTCTGAAGAACGGGATTCAGTCCGTTTGCTGCGTGCCGTTCACGGCTCCCAAAGGTTTGGTCGGCAGCTTCAGTCTGGGGAGCTTGAGGGCGCATGCTTTTCAGTCGGAAGATTTCGATCTGCTGAAACAAGTTGGACTACAGTTAGCCAACGCAATTGATATTCGTCATGACGGCAGGGAATCTTCCGGCAACGGCGCCAGGCGAGCTGCGAGGCGACGCACGGAAACCGGATCCCTGCCAGATTTTGAGGAAATTATCGGCAAGAGCCCGACTTTGAAAAAAGTTCTGGACCAATGCAGGACCGTTGCCGGCAGCGACGCCACGGTTCTGATTTTGGGAGACACCGGTACCGGCAAAGAGTTGGTCGCCCGTGCGATTCATCGCATGAGTGGGCGAAAAGATGCGCCTTTTATCAGGTTGAACTGTGCCGCCATCCCGGTCGGGCTTCTGGAGAGCGAGCTGTTCGGGCATGAGAAGGGCGCCTTCACCGGCGCTGTTGCCCAGAAACCGGGACGACTTGAACTGGCAAATCATGGAACCTTGTTTCTGGACGAAATTGGAGACTTTCCGCTGGAATTGCAGCCCAAGCTTCTCCGGGTGCTTCAGGAGCAGGAATTTGAAAGGCTGGGCGGCATTCGCAGCATCCGGGTGAATATCCGGCTAGTGGCAGCCACCAACCGCAACCTGACCACGAGGCTTGGGCAAAAGAAATTTCGCGCTGACTTGTACTACCGGCTGAATGTTTTTCCCATTGTGATGCCCTCTCTGAAGGAACGTGACGGGGATATCCCGCTGCTGGTTCGTTATTTCACTCAGAAATTTGCGCGCAGAATGAATAAAACGGTTGAGACCATCCCTGCGGAAGTCATGAGCGTATTCGAATCCTGGGAGTGGCCAGGGAATGTCAGGGAATTGGAAAACTTCATTGAGCGATCTGTAATTCTGTCGGAAGGATCAGTCCTCGAAGTTCCAATTGCAGAGTTACAGCCTCAAGCTGAGCCAGAGTTGGCGACCCTGGAAAGCATGGGAACAGAATATGTTCTTCGTGCGCTTCGTGAATGTGATGGAGTGGTCGAGGGGCCTCACGGAGCGGCAGTACGGATAGGCGTAAGCCCTGCGACTCTTCATTCCATGATGCGCAAGCTGAAAATACCCCGCTAGGAGTGCCGCCGTTGGGCTTCGATGATTACGTTTTTGTCTAAGCCCAGATGGCGTCATCCTGAGGGCTTCAGTCCCGAAGGACCTTGCGCGCATCGTTACCTCCCCGGCAGAGTGCATATCCGCTCCGCGCAAGATGCTTCGCAAGCTCAGCATGACGCCTTTCGAAGCAGGCAGATCTCAAATCACACGGTGCACGTCAGGGTTGTGGCTGATGCAGCACCTTTGATCGATCAATGACCCATTGCGGAAACACTGGCGAGCCTTGCGGGGGTTTACCCATGGAAACTGCCCAGTGATCAATCCATCCCGTGCCTTCTTCTCCCACGTATGTGTCAGGCAGGCCATACGCCTGGTCGCCGAGCGCGTCCTGGAGGGGGATGAAGCGATAACCTCTCTTACGCATGACGTCGAGCAGTTCGCCGATGTGGTCGGCCTCAAGCTGGTTCGCGTGCAGCAATAGAATTTGCTTAGGTTCGTAACCGATCGTCTGTTTGGCGAGTTGCTCGGAGTAGGCGAACACTTCGTCGCTGTACGACAGGTAGCTGCTGGCGAGTTGCTGCTGTAAGGCTGCGTCTCCGCGTTTCTTGGCGTCTTCGTAGACTCCGGCGTACATCCAGTCCCACGCGTCCAGCGTTACCGGAGCGATCCGGTAACCTCGGTTGACCAGAAAGGCCTCAGCTTCGCGCCGCGTTTGCAGGTCGCGGCCGGTATCCAGAAACGGATGCCGGAAGTACCGGAGCTTCATGTTGTGTTCCGCCATCAGCAGGCGGGTGACGCTCTCGCCCTGGATCACATCGTCTTCCCACGCCTTCAGGCCACCCTGGTTCAGTGACATGTGAGTGAAGGTGTGATTGCCAAGTTCGAAACCGTAGTCGAGCCACATCCGGAGAGCTTTTATGCGCTCGTCTACTTCCCCGAATTTGTAGAGTTTTTTTTCGTTGACGAAACCCACAACCGGGATTTTCTGGTCGCGAAGAGTGCCCAGCAGCTTTGCCGTCATCTCGCTGATGGTCGCCGTCGGCATTGTGTTGGCGGACCCGGCAGGCAGATCGTCAATGGTGATCGCAACCTCGCGCTCCGGCTGTTTCTGTGCCCGCGAATGCACTGCAAAAGCAGACATCGCGCAAATGACAATGACGTGCAGAGCCGGCCGAAATTTCATGAATGTCCGTCCTCCAGCGGAGCGGGTTGAACGGGTTCGACGAGTTTTTATTTAGCCGAGCCGCCGCGCAAGATACGGGTCAGCTGTTCCGCGACAATCTTGTTTTCTCCGGGCTGCAGCATGAACGAGTTCATGACAAGCCCGGGCCGGCCCTCTCCGCCGCCCAAAATGATGGACGGTGTGGATTCCACTAACCGCTTTGAAACTTCCTTTTGCGTAAGACCGATGCGGCTTGAATCCCAGGTGATCGACATGTGCGGCACGTGGTTCGCGATGTCGGGAACGAAAAAGGAAGTGCTCACACCGTCGATACGTTTAACCTGTTGAGAAATGTAATCAAGCTGGCCCTGCCATTCCTTCCAGAGCGCCTCGTGGTCCTCTTTGAGATACAACTCCAGCGCTTTGACCATCCCGATAATTTCTTCCTTGCCCACTTTCTGACTGCGGCCGATGGTGTCTTCGTGCGGACTGTTATTAAGAAAAGCATTTGCGACCAGATCTTTTTTCCCGATCAGCAGTCCGGCGCACTGCGGCCCCCGCATGGCTTTGCCCCCGCTGAAGGTGATCAAGTCATAGCCCATGTTCGCGTAGTCCCACAGGTGGGAAACCGGCGGGGTGTCGGCGGCGGCGTCGTTCATGCAAGGAATTTTGAATTCCTTCGCTAACCTGACCCACTCATCTACTTTGATCTGCCCCTCGGCGTTGGCAAAATTCGAGAAGTGCATCATCGCCGTGCGGTCATTCACCGCCTGCCGCAGCTCTTCGCGAGTTTCGATGACCACTAGTTTGATTCCGGTGTTCCGCAGTTGATGGTCGAACGGGTTACGATGCGATTTCTGGATGATCACTTCCGACTTCATTCCCGTTAGATCGGGAATCTGCCGGATGAACTGTTCGTTGTCCCCGGTAAGAATGCCCGCCAGTCCGGACTCGATAGCCGCCGCGGCGCCCGACGTCACCAGCGCCGTGTAACCGTCCGGGAGTTTCAACATTTCGGCGATTCGATTTCCAGCGGCCGCTTCCAGTTCTGCGATACGAACAAAGTGACGGCCGGCCTGGGCCATGACCGCTTCAAGTTCGGGACGAAGAATGGAACCACCGAGAACCGTCATAGTGCCTTCGCAATTAATAACGGTCTTTACTCCAAGCTCCTCGTACGGATTGCCTGACTGGCCAAACCCGCTTATCTTGCTGCTGCCTTTCCAGGCGAAGAGCTTGCGCGGCGTCACCAGGGAACCTGCTATCACCCCGAGGCTTCCCAAAAAACTCCGGCGATTCCATCCTGAACCGAGTCGCATGATTGATGCTCCTTTGTCTGTTCCTTCGGGTTCGGGCGCGAGTAAGTTCCGCGCCGGCGGGCCTATTTACGAACGATGGCGGCGATGCAGTTGATTTCCAGCTTCGAATTCCCGGGAAGAGCGGCCACCGCGACGGTCGTGCGCGCCGGTCCGCCGTTGGGAAAATAGGTCTTGAAGATCTTGTTCATGGCGTCGTAATAAGCAATGTCCGCAAGGTAAACCGTAAGCTGCAAAACACTGTCCATGGTTCCACCGCCGGTGATAACCAGTTCCTTCACGTTTTCCATCACCTTGGTTGTGTGGCTATCGATGTCTTCCGCTCCCACTGGCCCGTTGGAGTTGGCTCCCTGTCCCGCTATGTAGATCAGGCCGTTGTGAGTGATGACGGCGGTAATCATCTGCGTTCCGTCGGCTGGCTTGCCGTCGCGACCCAGTTTGTGTACTCCGGAATCCCGGCCCCTGGCCTCCGCGCTGGTTGCCAGCATGCCACTCAGACCAATGGCGGAGAGTCCTGTAGCCAGGCGCCCCATCAGCATTCTGCGATTGAAAAGTGTCGAAGTCATCATCAGTTCTCCTTTGAGGATTTTGAGGTGCCATCATTGCTGTTCGTTACGATTCTTACGGCAGTGCGAAACTGAAAATATCACTTCCCGCGGCTATTGCCACATACTGTTTTCCCCGAACTGCGTAGGTCATCGGAGACGCGCTAAAATCCTGTCCCGTGGTGAAGTGCCAGAGCGGCTTTCCGGTTTTTGCATCGACGGCTTCGAACGATTGCGCATCATCGCCGAAGAAAACCAGGCCTCCTGCGGTGGTCATGATGCCGCCTGATGAGTGTCCACTCCCCACTTGCGGATAGCGCCATGCCGGCGTCTGTTTTTCCAGATCGTAGGCCAGGAGGATCTTCTGCGAAGTCTCTCCCGGAATCTTTTTTACACCCGTCGAGTAGAAGGTCTTGCCTTCCTCGGGTTCCTGGGGCTTGCGGAAAAACGTCTCGCACTCTTCTGTAGCAAGAAAGTAAACCAGGCGAGTAGATTCGTTGTAGGAAGGCGCAAACCAATTGGTGGCGCCGGCAAAGCCCGGACACATTTTTGTCCCCTCAGCCGTGGGCTCGAGGCCGGATCGAATCGGACGGCCCTGTGCGTCAATCCCTTTGGCCCAGGTTAGCTTCTCGGCAAAACGGATAGCGGAGAGAAATTTTCCGTTGGTTCGATCGAGCACATAGATGAAGCCATTGCGGTTTGCCTCCACCAGCAGCTTGCGCGGCTCACCCTTGTAGGTCGCGTCGATCAGTATCGGAGTTTCGGCAGCGTCAAAATCGTTGAGATCGTGCGGGGTGAACTGGAAATACCATTTCAGCCTGCCGGTATCCGGGTCCAGCGCGAGGACGCAGGCGGTATAGAGGTCATCGCCCGGGCGAACCTCTCCATCGAAGTCCGGGCTGGGATTGCTGGTTCCCCAGAATAACGTGCCGGTTTCGGGATCGTAGGTGCCTGGCATCCACGCCGTGCCGCCGCCATGCAAATACAAATCCCCTGGCCAGCTTTCTGATCCGAATTCTCCGGGACCGGGGATCGTCCAGAAACGCCAAACCAGTTTCCCTGTCATCGCATCGAAGGCGGCTACGAAACCTCTGACCGCGTCGTCCCCGCCTGAAGTGCCCACGATGACCTTGTCCTTCACCACCAGCGGCGCTCCGGTCGCGCCATAATTCCGGTTCCAGTCGGCGTAGGCCACATCCCAGAGCAGGTGCCCGGAGCGCGCGTCCAGACATAGCAGGTGGGCATTGTCGGTTTGCCGATACACGCGGGAGTGCCACAGCGCAACGCCTCTACTCAAGTGCCCGGAGGCATCATCGATCAGCCCTTGAGAAACTGGCCAGACATGATGCCAGATGACCCGGCCGGTACGCGCGTCAAGCGCGTAGGTGTCGTTGGCCGAAGTGGCGAACATGACGCCGTTGACCACCACGGGGGTTACTTCCAACCGGTTGGAGTTGCCGGAGTGAAAAACCCATTGAGTTTGCAGCTTATCCACATTGCCGAGGTTGATTTGTGAAAGACTGCTGTAACGGCGTCCGGAGAAATCGCCGTTGTAGGAAAGCCAGTTTGCGTCGGGCGGTTTCGCCTCAAGCTCCGACGGAAGAACGTCGATGACGGCCGAGGTCGCTTGCTGGGGAAGTTTATCGGCGGCTGCGAAAGCGAAACAGAGCGTCAGAATCGCCATCGCCAGTGTGGTTTTTCTTCCCAGGTTCATCCCCCGTTATTTGGCGCGGTCATTACCGCGGGTCGACGGTTCAAGCGGCTGCCAAGCTCTTGTCCCGACCCGATTGATTATGGTCCAATGCAATCTGTCCAATTGAATCGATTTAATCGAGGCGAATTATCCGATGAAAGCAGACTGATTGCAATGATATAAGAAAAACATTCCGCGGGAAAACCTCGATCCGCGAATGGTTCACCGGCTCCTCAATAGTGTTGTATACATGTACGCGAATGCGATACCGGCAAAAGCCCCAGGGCCACACAAAAGGAATGCCCCGCGCATTTTTACGAGCGTCGATACTTTTCCTTCTGCCCTGGCAGATCTTTTGGCACGTTCAATTGTATGGGCAAGGCGCTGCGGCTTCCACGAGCACGGTGAGCGGCAGCGCTGTCGAAGGCCAGCGCATATTTTCCACCAGTTGTGCCGCGTGCCACGGACTGGACGCTCGCGGCGGCGAGCGCGGCCCGGACATCGTGAACCGGAAAGAAGTTCAGCTGCTGACCGACGACGCCCTGTTCCATGTTATCCAGGATGGTAAGGCAGGAACCGGAATGCCGTCGTTTCGCTCGCTAGGCACTGAACAAATTCAAGCAGTGGTTCGTCATCTGCGCAGTTTGCAGGGTCGAACCGCGGCTGAGCAGCTTCCCGGTGATCCAGAACGCGGCAAAGGCTTTTTCTTTGGCAAGGCCGAATGCTCGAAGTGCCACATGGCGAACGGCGACGGGGGCTTCATCGGACCGGATCTTTCGAGCTATGCCGGGAACCGGCCGGTGGAAGAGGTGCGGGGCGCGATCACCGAGCCCGACAACAATCTGGATCCGCGTAAGCGGCCGGTAACCGTGACCCTGTCGAATGGAAAGAAGCAAACCGGAATGGTTCGGAATGAGGATAATTTCTCGCTACAGATTCAAGCGCCGGACGGATCTTTCCATTTCTTCACCAAATCGGAATTGCGGAGCGTTGAATTCCAGCCCCGGTCATTGATGCCCGCCGACTACCGGTCCAGACTCAGCGCTCGGGAACTCGATGATATCGTCAGCTACCTGATGACCATTGGGAGAGCCAACACCCTGCGCAACAGTAACAAGCCCCCAAGAAATGAAGAATAGCCGGGGATGAAAGGAAGCATGGAAGACACTATCGAAAAAATCCGCTTACAGGCGAGCAGGCGGAATCGCACAATGAAGAGCTTGGCCGCGCTGGCTATCACTGTGTCGCTGGCTTCGAGCTTGTCAATTTTTTCAGTTCAGGCGGGCGTACCGGAACGAACTTTCAAGCTCACAGCCGAGTCTCCGAAGTTCTGGAAATTATTTGCCCACGAAGCGAAGCCCTCACAGGTTGCGGGCAACTTTGGTTTCACCGAAGGACCGGTCTGGGATGAGTCCGGTTTCATCTACGTAAGCGACGAGGTTCAAAACAAGATCTACCGCGTCTTTCTGGACGGCCGCAAAGAAGAATTGATTTCGCTCGGCGATCCCGACGGCAACACTTACGACCGGCAGCATCGACTGATTGATTGTGCCAGCGTATTGCGCGCTATCATCGCTATCACGCCGGACGGAAAATACACGGTTCTCGCTGACCGCTATGAAGGCAAGAAACTCAACAGCCCGAACGATGTGGTGATCGGCCCCGACGGCGCAATCTACTTCACCGATCCCACTCTCGACCTGGTCGAGGGACAGAAACAGGAAATTCCTTTCCAGGGTGTCTATCGCCTGGACGAAAAGGGCAATGTTCGTCTCCTGACCAAAGACCTGACCCAACCGAACGGCATTGCCTTTTCACCGGATGGAAAACGTTTGTATGTGGATGACAGCGAGCAAAGAAATATTCGGGTATACGACTTCGGGCGCGATGGCAGTGTTAGCAACGGCCGGATCTTCGGCGAAGAGCCGGGCGGACAGCACGAAGGCGTTCCGGACGGTATCAAGGTTGACCACGAAGGAAATTTGTTTGTTACCGGTCCCAGAGGCATCTGGGTCTGGGATCCGCAGGGTCAGCATCTGGGGACGATCGAGATGCCGGAACAGCCGGCCAACCTTGCGTGGGGCGACAACGATTACCGGACGCTTTACATAACCGCCACCACCTCGGTCTATCGCCTGTCTACCAGGACACGAGGATTCGTGCCCTATCGCGCACACTGAGTTTTCAAAACAGGAGCAGAGACTTTTCTGAACGGAGCCATTCAAAAAGGAAAGTTGATGAGGCGCAGGAGCAACAGAAGCCGGGCCAGCCGCCTTTATTGTGAAGGCTTCCCATTTCTGCTGGTTGTGCTTTCTGTTCTCTTCACTGACGCGGACAGCGTTGCACAGCAAAGCCCTGCCGTTGTGTCATCAGAGCAAGCCATCGCAACGATCCACATCGACGCGGCCCATCCCCTCAAGACATTCGATCCTGACATCGCCCTCGGAACATCGATCGACATTCTGCCCCAGGGCGTAGTGGACAAAATCTACACTCCGGAGATCCTCAGGGAATCTCTATCCGCCGGCTGGGGACCGATCACCTATCGTCAAAACACGGAATTGCAAGGCGCGGCCTGGCATTGGAATCCGCGCGGAACCTGGAGTGACGCTGCCCATCAGAGTGGATATTTCACGGGCAGCGCAGAACTGGGCGAGCCGATCCGGCATTCTTTGGCTTATCCCTTACCGCTCAGAGGGAACACAGGCGGTGACGGGCGTTCGCGCGGCAAGTACTCCCGAATGGCCGACGGTGAGCCGAGCACGTATTGGAAGAGCAATCCCTATCTCACCAGCAAGTTCACGGGCGAGGGTGATTCTCTCCATCCGCAGTGGGTGATTCTCGATCTTGGCGCCGCGGAAAAATTCGACACGTTGAAGATCGATTGGGGAAATCCGTACGCCCGAAACTACATCCTTCAATACTGGAGCGGTGAAAAGGAACCTCTGTCCAATGCCACGGCTGGCGCCTGGGTCGCTTTGAAGATTGTCACGGATGGCCGGGGCGGCACTGAGACTCTGAAATTCACTCCGCCTCCCACGCCTTTGCGTTACGTGCGCATCTGGATGACCCAGTCTTCAAACACGGCGAGCACCCACGATCCGACTGATCCGCGCAGCTCTGTGGGATACGCCATTCGCGAGCTTTACGCCGGGACGTCTGCGGCGAACGGCGAATTTGTAGACCTGGTGAAACACCAGCCGGATGGAGGTCAAACCGTCGTCCATGCCTCCTCTGTCGACCCCTGGCACTCCGCGTCCGACCTGACCCCGGAAGCCGGCGATCAAACCGGCTTGGACTTGTTCTACACCAGCGGCATCACCAATCACCTTCCCGCGATGATTCCCATCGCCATGCTTTACAGCACTCCGGAAGATGCGGCGGCGCAGATTGCCTACGTTGAAAAGCGCGGCTATCCAATTTCGTACATCGAGATGGGAGAAGAGCCCGACGGGCAAAAAATGCTCCCCGAGGATTACGGCGCTCTTTACCTGCAGTTCGCCTCGGCCCTGCATAAGGTGGATCCAAAACTGAAGCTCGGTGGCCCAGTCTTCGAAGGTGTGAATGAAGATATCGAAGTCTGGCCTGATTCCCGAGGCCGGGTTTCCTGGCTCGGCCGCTTTGTCGATTATCTGAAAGATCACGGCCGGCTTGCCGATCTGACTTTCATGTCGTTCGAGCACTACCCGTTCGCGCCCTGCGAGATTACCTGGTCAGATCTTTACCGCGAACCGGAACTGACCGAAGGCATTCTTAAAATCTGGAGAGCTGATGGTGTTCCTCCGAATGTTCCTTTGGTCAACACCGAAAGCAACGTGTCCTGGGGGCTGACCCAGCCGATGACGGATATCTTTGCCGCGCTCTGGCTGGGCGATAGCGTTGGCTCATTTCTTACCTTCGGCGGGGATATTTATTACCACTCGCCCATCCAGCCCGAACCCATACGTTTAGGCTGCCGGGGTTGGAGCACCTACGGAAATTTTGTCGCCGACGAAAGTCTCAATATTCGCACCCACACTTCGCAATATCACGCCAGCCGGATGATCAACCTTGAATGGGTCAAGCACGGTTCGGGCCCGCACAAGCTATTCTCCGCATCTACCGATTTGAAGGACGGCACCGGACACGTTCTTGTCACTGCCTACCCATTGCAGCGTCCCGACGGAGAGTGGTCGATCATGGTGATTAACAAAGACCCGTCGAATCCGCAAACTGTGCGCCTGGTCTTCGACGATGAAACGGGAAGGCACAACCCGTTTTCAGGGCCGGTCACGATGACGACGTTCGGGAGTGAGCAGTATGCCTGGCGGTCGGAAGGGCCACTGAGCCATCCTGATCCGAATCTTCCCCCAGTCAACATAACGTTGCAGGCCGGACCTGGCTTTACCCTAACTTTACCCAAAGCGTCAATCAGTGTACTGCGGGGAAATATTGAAAGTGCGCGCAAGTGAAGAACGATCGCCGAGCTTACAAGTACGCAATTTGACCCTAAGTCGTCATGCTGAGCTTCCGAAGCATCTTGCGTGGAGTGGAAATGTTCTTACCAGCGCCTGGGCTCTGTACTCATGATGACGCCCGGGAAAAATTAAGAAAACCAGTTCTTAAAAGGAGTGACGACATGATTCGCAATCAATCCGCTGGATTGCCCGGCGCAGGAGCAACGATCAAGACGTTGCTGATCATCATTCTTATGCTCGCCCCGCAGGCGTTGCTCGCCCAGTCGCTCTCCGTCAAGTGGGAGGAATTGAGCTCGGCGGAATTCGTGAAAGCCATTCAGCAATCGCAGGGAACATGCCTGCTGCCGATTGGGATTATGGAGAAACACGGATTGCACTTGCCGCTCGGCAACGACCTGATCAACGTGCGTTACGCCTCGCTGCACGCGGCGGAACAGGAATACACGCTCGTCTTCCCCGAATACTATTTTTCACAGATCTTCGAAGCGCGCCACCAGCCTGGCACCGTGGCCTATAGCGCTCGTCTTCAACTCGACCTGCTGCAGGAGACTACGGATGAGATGGGGCGCAACGGCTGCAGGAAAATCATCATTGTGAACGGCCACGGTGGGAACGAGCATCTGCTGCCGTTTTTTGCCCAGTCGCAACTCGCGTCACCGCACGACTACATCGTCTATGTCTTCAATCGGCCTTCGCACAACGAGAGTGAACTGGCCGGTCGTCCTCCCATGAAGTCATCGAGCTACGCAACTGATTTCCATGCTGGCGAGGGGGAAACCTCTCGCACCATGGTGGCGCGGCCCGATCTGGTCCACCTCGACCGGGCAAAGAATGAGTCGGGTGCGGACCAGGCCCGGCAAAAGCTGCCGGACAGCCTGTACACCGGGATCTGGTGGTATTCGCGTTTTCCAAATCACTACGCTGGCGATGGGTCAGTGGCCACCAAAGAACTGGGTGAGTTCGATACCAAACTGGCGATCTCCGACCTGGCGGCCGCCATTCGCGCAGTGAAGGCGGACAGCGAAGGCTTGAAATTGCAGAAACAATTCTTTGAAGAAGCAACTCATCCGCTCGACACAAAGCAATGACACAAAGCAACGACACAAAGCAGTAAGAGTCGGCAGGCTGTGGGGAGAACTCATGCGCCAGATGGCGGGCACCTTATCAGGGCGGTTCGGACGGATTTCAATTTTGCTGCTTCTGCCGTGTCTGCTGATTTCTGTTGCCGGCTCGCAAACCGTCCGCGTCGATATTACTCCGGGTCATGCGGCGAATTCATTTGTTCCCACGGAAGCGTTGGGGGCGGGCATCGATCGCATTGAAACTGCCACCACCGACAAGATGTTCGTTGAGCCGGTGATCAAGCAGGTGCTGTCGGCTGGCTGGCAAACTGTAACCTACCGCCAGAATACTGAGCTTCACATTCAGGCCTGGCACTGGAATCCGCAAGGTGTGTGGAGCGATCCCGCGGGAAAAGGTTATTTCGTCGGCAACGCGAAGCCGGGCGACTTCATACGCCACTCGTTCGGATACTCCCTCCCCCATCGCGGTTTCACCCGCAACGACGGCACCGACGCCAACGGCTATTCCCGGATTACCGATGGCGATGAGAGCACCTATTGGAAGAGCAACCCGTACCTGACCAAAGCGTTCACTGGTGAAGATGACTCCAACTACCCGCAATGGGTGGTGATCGATCTGGCCAACAATCATCCGGTCAACGCCGTGCGCATTTCCTGGCGCGAGCCCTACGCGAAGCGCTACATGGTGCAGTACTGGACGGGTGAAGACCCGATCAAGCAGCCCACGAAAGGAACATGGGTCACCTTTCGCGGCGGAACCGTGAACAACGGGTCGGGCGGAACGGCCCTGCTGTCCCTCAACCCTGTTCCGATGGCGGTGCGCTACCTGCGGATATCGATGTCGGAGTCCTCAAACACGTGCGATACCCACGGATCAGATTCGCGAGGATCAGATTCCAAGCCATCAGCCGACCGCCGCAACTGTGTTGGATATGCGATTCGCGAAATTTATTTGGGTACGGCTTCAGCAGACGGAAAATTTCACGATCTGGTGCGCCACACCGCCGATCCCGACCAGACCACGACCTACTGCTCTTCTGTCGACCCCTGGCACGAACCCACCGGCATCGACGACAAGGGCGACCAGGTTGGACTCGATCTCTTCTACACAAGCGGCTACACCCGCGGACTCCCGGCGATGGTTCCGGTTTCGATGTTGTATGGAACCCCGGAAGATTCGGCTAACCAGATTGCCTACCTGAAGGCTCGCGGGTATCCCATTTCGTACATCGAGATGGGAGAAGAGCCCGACGGACAGTTCATGCTTCCGGAAGATTACGGCGCACTTTACCTGCAATGGGCTGCGGCGCTGCATAAGGTTGATCCGGGTCTGAAGCTTGGCGGACCCATTTTTGAAGGTGTGAACGAAGATATTCTGGTTTGGCCCGACGCGCAGGGACGGTCATCCTGGTTGGGGCGATTCATCGCATATTTGAAGTCCCACAATCGGCTGCAGGATCTGGCGTTCATGTCGTTCGAACACTATCCCTTCGAGCCCTGCAAAATTCAGTGGAGCAATCTCTATGACGAGCCTGCGCTTATCAGCCACATTCTTCAGGTATGGCGCGATGACGGGGTTCCACCCAACGTTCCCATGTTCATCACCGAACTGAATATCGCGTGGAACAGCGGCGAGTCGTTCGTGGATAATTTTGGATCACTATGGCTGGCGGATTTTGTTGGTTCGTTCCTGACTGCTGGCGGGAACGGTCTCTACTACTTCCACTATGTTCCCGAGAGGCTCGGTCACGGGTGTGGCAGTTCGATGGGCACCTTCGGCATGTTCAACGTGGACAAGAATTACCAGATCACGCAGCCGATAGCACAGTACTTCGCCAGTCAGTTGATCAATCTGGAGTGGGCGCAACCAGGAAGCGGAAAGCATCAGGTGTTTCCCGCAGGCGGCGATGTGGTTGACTCAGCGGGGCACGCCCTGGTGACTGCTTACGCCGTTCAACGGCCGGATGGCAAGTGGGCGCTCATGATAGTCAACAAAGACCAGGAAAACGATCATTCCATTCGTCTGGCGTTTCATGATGCCGGTTCGAACACCGACAAGGTCTTCACCGGCCCGGTCGATATGATCACTTTCGGCAGCGCGCAGTATCATTGGAATCCGCAGCCGGACGCCGGCAGTGCAAATCCAGACGGACCAGCTGCAAAATCCCAAATAACCGCCGCCTCGACGACAACTTACGTTTTGCCGAAAGCCTCAGTTACGGTTTTGCGCGGAGAAATTGCGGCAAGCAAGGCTCAATAGCGCGTCCTCGATCCATCCAACAGTTCATCTACAGTCCTCGCCAATTTGTCATTCCGAGCAAAGCGAGGAATCTGTTGTTGCTGGAGATCACCACAACGCCTGACGTCTCGACTGACCACGCCAATTCACTCAGCCACGTCGGGCTTCAACTCGCCAACAATGAACCAGTAGGCAAGCAGCCCGACCAGCAGCACGATGGCCCCGAGCTCAAAGCCCGGAACATACGAGCCGCTTCGCTTGATCAGTAGCCCCACGGCAAGTGGCGCGGCGATTCCCGCCAGATTGCCCGCAAAGTTTTCAGCGCCGGTCCAGATACCCACTTTTTCAAATGGCGCGCAGGACTGCAGAATGGTAAGAAGATTTCCGGTCGCAAGCCCTACCAGGGAAGCTCCGATCAACAGCCCGATGGCCATCGGAGTACTTGAAGCCCGCATTGCCGCTATCAGGAACAGCCCCATGAAGAAGGCTCCGGTCACGATTCCTTTCCGCGTCCGGGTTTCGTCCCAGCCACGACGGATCAGGCTGTCCGCGATCCATCCCCCAATCGGTTCGGCCACTCCAAAGGTGAAGAACGCGAGCGAGGCGTAGAAGCCAGCCTGGACAACGCTGAGGTGCCGTACTGTGACCAGGTAGTCAGGCAGCCATGTAACCAGCACGTACCAGTAGTAGTCGAAGCAAAAGAATCCCAGGCAGATGCCCAGCAGATTACGGTTCAGCAGGGTGCCATTGCACAGCGCTCTCCAACGAATTGGCGACGAAGTCGCAGCGGGCAGGGAAGTTGCCGCCGCGTTCGGCGGCCGCATGCGGTTGGGGAAAACCCAAAGCCACGGGATAATCCAGAGGAGACCGGTGAAGCCCAACAGAAAAAATGTGTGACGCCAGCCGTAACGCACGAGGAGCCAGGGAACAAGGATCCCTTCGAGGACCAACCCGCTTCGCGTTCCAAAATCGAATAAGCCTGAAGGCAGGCCGCGCTCTTTTCTGCTGAACAGCACGGTGACAATCTTCGTCCCGCCGGGAAGATAGATCGACTCTCCGACGCCAAGAAGAATGCGGAACCCGATCAGCACAGCCAGACTGTCGGCCAACCCCGTCAGTCCCTGCGCTAACGACCACACGGTGAATGCTCCGGCGTAAAGCCATCGCAAATTAAAGCGGTCCGCGCACCATCCGATGGGAACCTGCATGAATGCGTACGACCAGAAGAAAGATGAGAGCAGCACGCCCTTGGTTTCCGGGGTGAGATGAAAGTCATGGGAGATCAACGGCAGCGCGAATGAAATCGCAGCGCGGTCGAGATAGTTGATTACCGACGCTGTAAACAGGAGGCCGACGATACTCCATCTGCGCTGGTTCGATACGTTCGACAGATCCATCCCGGGATCCTTTCGCTCTGTTCTTCGGCGTACACAGCTTCGGCGTACACAGTTACACGTTAACTCCGGGTGACCACGTCTTATTCACTTCGCGCCTGTGTCGAAGACGGTTCCCCTGAAATGGTCATACACGATTGCCATGGGAAGACCAGTGGCGTCGCGTTCAATCCTGACTTCTTCCCAATACGATCGATCGAGAAAATGGTCGCGACCAAGCGGAATCAACGGTGATAATTCTCCGGACGGCCAGAGCATGGACAACTCCGAGTTTTTGACCGTCAACGCGACTTCCGCATTGGGTTGATAAAAGTCCGGACCGAAGCGAAACGTGCCGGCGCAGGTCTTCAATTCGGAGGGACTCGGCGCCGGTTCGCTGGGATGAAATGATTCGTACGGCTGACCGAGCGACATGGCCGCAATGTCGTACCCAATCGTGGTTGTAGCCGACGAGTAAATATTGCTGAAGACAACCACGGTTGTATGTTCACGCGGCAGGTGGAGGACAAAGGACGCAAATCCAGGCGCTCGTCCGTTCATATAGTAAGCAGGCTGGTTGAAGCGCTTGTTCGTACTCTTGAACCAGCCGTAGCCGACCCGCTGCGACGTGTCGAGGACCGTCTCGCGAGATTGCGGTTTCAGCAGTCGATCCGCGAGCAATCCATCCACCCAGCGCGACAAATCTGCTGTCGTTGTGACGATCGAGGCATTGCCTGTCTTGCCCGACCAATGAATCGCAGCCGCAGGTTTCAGTCCGTACACTCCGTCAGGCTGGTAGCCCTTTGCGACTTTTGACGTTGCCTTCAAACCGTCATCGTCAACGCTGGACGCCTTGAGGCCAAGCGGCCGGAAAACTGTTCTGGCCATGGCAGCGGAAAAAGAGATTCCGGTTTTCTTTTCCACGATCAAAGCGAGCAGATTGTAGGCAGAATGCTCTTCGTGAAGAAATTTAGATCCCGGCTCAAATAGCAGTGGGCGATCCTTGATCCTGGCAACCAGGCTTTCGGGAGTCTGATGATGTTGGAGGATTTCGCTGTAGTCCGGCAGATCGTTGATGTCGGCAAGTCCGGAGCGTTCGACCAGCAGATCGCGGACCGTGATCTTTTCTCCACCCGCAATGCCGGGAATCACATCGGCAACATGAGTGTCGAGGGAGATGGAACTCTGGTCGATGAGCCTGAGAACAGCGGCGGCGGTGTACTGCATTGAGATCGAAGCAATGTGAAACTGGGTTGCGCCCGTGATCGGAATTCTCCGCTCACGGTCCGCGAAGCCGTACCCCTTCTCGAAAACTATCTTTCCGTTCTTTTCGACCAGAACGTGGCCTGAAAAATTTCCCGTCTCGACGTAGGGTTTGAGATAGGAGCCGACGCCGGCGGCGGTCAAGGTATCCTGCCCCGAACACATGGCACTGCAGGAAAGCGTGGCAATGCCTAACGCCAGTGTCTTTTTGAGATAGGAAATTTTCAGCGGTAGCCCCTCGCCCGATTCTTACCCAAGGACCTGTCTTGCCGTTCATAGTGCCATATCGAAGCAAGAATCGGGAGAAGGATTTAAGTCCAGGAACAAAAGCCGGGGACTCTAAGCCCCCAGCCCAAATGTCCTGCGTTATTTGTCTTGGCCCTAAAAGCGAAACACAATTCCGGCCGAAGGCTGCGCCGTATGAGTTACGGCATCGGTGTTGAGGGTGCTCAATCCGAAGTCGGGAGCCTTGTACACGAACCCGCGATACTCAGCCCGTATGGAGAAGTGTTTGCTCAGCAGGAAGTCTGCACCTCCGCCGTAAATGAACGCGCCTCTCGCCTGACTGTCGGCGCCCGCCACCAGATTATTGCTGGTCGGGCTGAAGACGAGAGCTCCACCTTCTGCCAGCACGTAAGGACTTAGGCGAAAGCGAGTCGGGCTTGGCAAGCGAAACACAAGCCCGCCGGTCGCCTGGTGAACATCGGTTTGAATCCCTGAAAATGCCAGCGGTGCGGAAAACTGTTGCGTGTTTCGAACGAATCCGTAGGTGCTTTCGGCAGCCAGCCAGCGGTTGATGTGATAGCGATATCCAATCAGGAATCCCCCCGTGTCAGTCGCTTGCTGGCGGATCCCCTGCCCGGTTGAGTCCCTGGTGTAGAACCCTGTGCCCTGGAGACTTATTTCGGAGCGTTGCTCCTGCGCCACCGCCCCTGCCGTAAGAAGCGCCGCCGTGATCGCCGACAACATTGCTTTACGCCACATAAATGGATGAAACCTTCCTTTCACTAAAATGCTCGGTTTGTGCTTGTGCAACCGAAAGAGTACCTGGCACGCCGCCTGCCAAAGAGTGATGGCGGAGGCAATGACGGAAGTGCTTGACTGCCGAACGTTTTCGGGTGAGATGAAATGTAAGTGCTGCGCGGTGTCGAGCCTTTCGACACGGTTCTCGACAGGTGACGATAATTTACGACATTAAGGCGAACCTTTCTGCGAGCCGCTCACATCTCATGATATGTGGCCGCGTTCGGTAAGCAGGTCCTCAGCTTCGGTTTTGTAAACTTAGCCTTTGTAAGCTTGTACGAAACTTTGCACTCGAGGCCATGCGTGGCGGCGCATCCGCCGGTTTTGTTTACACCACAAGGAAGTAGCTGTTCCGGTTCATGAGTACCCTCTTGCAGACAGGGTCACCGAATCAACTTGCTCGCTTCGAAGCCCTTCTGCGTGCGTCCAAGGCTATCGCTTCATCCAGGGATTGTGAGCATTGCGAAGATGTGTTCGCTCGCGAGCTGCGCAGCGTAATTCCCTTCGATTATCTCCACGTCAGCATGTTCGAATGCGATCGCGGCAACGCTGCCAAAGCCGGGTGGCGTCTTTTTGACGTTCATGGCACACGGCGTCAATTTCCGGAAGCCGAGTTTCCAGCCGATGAAATTGAGCTGATGGGCACGTGGATACACGAGAACAGCCAGCCGCTGATGGTTTCCGACTGGAACAATGAATCGCGCTTTCCGAATGTAAAAGCATTTATGGCCGGCCTGGGGATTGCCTCCACTTGTTCGCTGCCACTGGTGAGAGGTCAACGACGGCTTGGGGTCTTTGAAGTCGGTAGCGCACAGCCCAATGCTTACTGTGACGACGAGGTCGCTTTCCTGTCGCTTGCCGCCGACCAGGTTGCGTTATCGATCGATGCAGCCGTGAACTTCGCCATTTCTCAGCAGTCCCAGGAGCGTCTGAAACTACTTCTGGAGTTGACCAATCAGGTTGTTGCGAACCTTGAGCTGCGTGATCTGTTGCGTACTGCCTCAGCCAGTCTGAGGCGCGTGATGAGCTGCGACGTCGTTGGCGTCATGCTGCCCAGCCCTGACGCCCGCCAGTTGCAGATTTACGCGCTTGATTTTCCCGACAGTAAGGGCTTGTTTCGGGAGGAGAGCCTGATTCCCATCGACGGAACCCATCCCGGAGAAGTGTTTCGTACCGGGAAGCCCTTGATGAAACAACGGCACGAGTTGGAGACTGAACCCTTCACCGAGCATCACCAGAAGGTAGTCGGTGAGGGCATGCAGTCAGGCTGCCTGTTACCTCTGGTAAGCCGCGGACGCACCCTGGGCGTCCTTGCCCTCGGCCGGCGGCTGGCAAATGCCTTCGATGAAGGTGAAGTCGAGTTTCTCTGCCAGGTTGCCAGCCAGGTGGCTATCGCGGTTGAAAATGCTTTGGTCTACGGCGAGATTGCCGATCTCCGCGACAAGCTGGCGCAGGAGAAGCTTTATCTGGAGGACGAAATCCGCGGAGAAGTGGATTTTGAGGGAATTGTGGGGCAGAGTTCGGGCCTCCGCCAGGTCTTGCAACTGGTCGACACGGTCGCTCCCAGCGATTCGACAGTCCTGCTGTTTGGAGAAACGGGGACAGGCAAGGAACTGATCGCCCGCGCGATTCACGACCGCAGCCGCCGCAAACACCGGACGTTAGTGAAGCTCAATTGCGCCGCCATACCCACGGGCCTGCTCGAAAGCGAGCTTTTTGGCCACGAGCGCGGCGCCTTTACAGGTGCCATTGCGCAGAAAATCGGTCGTCTCGAACTCGCGGATCAGGGAACGCTCTTCCTGGATGAGGTTGGTGATATCCCACTTGAACTGCAACCCAAGCTGCTGCGGGCTTTGCAGGAGAGGGAGTTTGAGCGCCTGGGCAGCACGCGAACCAAGAAAGTCGACGTACGTTTAGTCGCTGCGACCAACCGAAACCTGGAAAAGATGATTGCCGAAGACAAATTCCGCTCCGATTTGTATTACCGGCTCAACGTTTTCCCCATCCAGATTCCTCCGCTTCGCGAACGCCCGGAGGACATTCCTCTCCTGGTGCGATATTTTGCCCAAAAGTATGCCCGTCGCATGGAGAAGGAGATCGAATCCGTGCCAGCCGCCAGCATGAGGAAGCTGACCAGGTGGCACTGGCCGGGGAATATACGCGAGCTGGAAAATCTCATCGAGCGGGCGGTAATCCTCACCCGCGGCTCCGCCCTGGAGGTTCCGGTGGCGGACTTAGGCAATGGCTCCGCCGAGAAATCGTTTGCGAGACTGCCTGCCTCGAGCGAACGCGAACAACTTTTGCGCATTCTTAAAGAAACCCGCGGACGAGTTGGCGGGACCGAGGGCGCTGCCGCGCGTCTGGGTCTGAAGCGCACGACCTTGCTGTCCCGCATGAAAAAACTCGGCATCGATCCCCGCGCAGTGTCGTAAAGATTCGTCAAAGTGTCGAAGCAGGCCTCGACACTTTCGACACCGGGCGATCGAACCAGTTCTTCAGTGTCTTTCGCTCCAATCACTTAGCAAGTTCCCAGCCAAGTTTCTTTTCGGCCCTCGTATTGCGATAACACCAGGCAGCGAGAGCGTAACCCAGTGCTGAAAATCACAACCATTAAAACCGGTGACCGGCGCAAGTTGATCCTTGAAGGCCAACTGATCGAGCCCTGGGTCACCGAATTCAAAAAGGCGTGGCTGGAAGCAAGGCAGTCACACCACGACCAAAAGCTGATCGTCGACTTGGGAGAAGTCACAATCATCAGCGCGCAAGCTGAATCTGTTCTGCTCGAGATCAGGCGAGCCGGTGCTCAGTTCGTTTGCGGTGGAGTTCTGAACAAGCACCTGGTCCGGCAAATCGATCGCAAGTGCAGGCGCTGTTAGGCAAGAGTACGAGGCAATCGTGAAAGGGAAATTTAAACGGAAGTCGTGACCGGCAATGGCAATGACCAGCATTATCTATATTCTCGGCACCATCTGTGGGATCGCAGTGTTGTTCCTGCTGAAGTTCATGCAAGTCGTAACCAGGGAACTGCATGACTCCGGCACACCCCAGGAGCTGTTCAGCTTTGAGCGAGGGGAATATGTTTCAGAAGAAGGAAGATGGCATCTCTATTGGAATGAGACCAAACTACGCGATTCCGGAGGATTTCTGTCGGATTTTCGCGGAAGACCAGAGCGCGCTTTATCTGCTGTCACTAGTGTTGACCGCCGATCCGGAGAAGGCGGAGCAGTGCTTCGTGGCCGGACTGGACGATTCAATCCACGGCAACCCGGTCTTCAAGGAGTGGGCACGCTCGTGGAGCAAGCGCATGATCATCAAGAATGCTATTCGCTTGGTCGCCCCGGTTCCGGGCGATATGTCTCCGGGACGGAGCGAAGTCACGCGGCATGCCTCTGATGCGCCGAATGGGGTGCCAAACCTGGACCGTTGGCTGGCTGCCGTCCGTGAACTTATTCCCTTCGAGCGCTTCGTTTTTGTTTTGTCTGCACTGGAGGGCTATTCGACACAGGAATGCTCGATTCTCCTGAATTGCACCCGGCAGGAGGTGGTTGACGCTCAGGCGAATGCCATGAGGCACTTAGCCCGGGGCGAGGGAGCTGGCCCAAAGTCAATACCAGCACGGAAAAAGGGCATCTGGGCGGCTCATTTTTTGGAACCGATCCAGGCATCCTGACATCTATATACCTCCACAACTCAAAATGGGCCGCTGGCGGTGTCCATGGCGAGATTTTCAAGTCTAAAGATTTTTAAGAGAAATCTCTTACGAGGGACTCATGGCGAAACGAATGATCCTGATGCTGGTCGTGGCCGTAGCGGTAATTGCCGGCCTCGGCTTTGTGAAATTCCGGCAAATTCAAACCGCCGTGGCGCAGGGCGCCAGCTTCGCGCCGCCTCCGGAGGCTGTAACGACCGTGGTCGCCGAGCCGGGGAAGTGGCCGTCGACGTTGAAAGTGATTGGAACCGCTGTGGCAGTGCAGGGTGTGACGGTCAGCGCAGACCTTCCGGGCACCATCGACCGCATTAATTTTGTTTCCGGTCAGGGAGTGAAGGTAGGAGATATCCTGGTCGAACTGGATACCCGGCAGGAACGCGCCCAACTGGCTGCTACGGAAGCCCAGCGCGACCTGGCACACATTACCTTCGGCCGCATGGAACAACTGGTGAAGCAGGGCGTATTAGCCCGCACGGAGTACGACAACGCAGTTGCCCAGCAAAAGGCTACCGACGCCCAGGTGGGCGAGATCAAAGCGACCATCGCCCGCAAGACCATTCGAGCGCCATTTTCCGGAATTCTGGGTCTGCGCCAGGTCAACCTGGGGCAGTACTTGCCGGCTGGCGAAGCCATTGTGTCGCTCCAGGCTCTGAATCCCATCTATGTAAACTTTGGCGTGCCGCAGCAAACCGCTCCCCAGGTTCAGGTTGGGCACTCTCTGCGGGTTAGCAGCAACGACGTCGGGGGAGCCAAGTTCTCCGGGCGAGTTACTGCCCTCGATTCCACCGTGAACGAGGCCACCCGCAACGTCCAGGTTCAGGCCACGCTGGCCAATCCCGGCGGCAAGCTGCGTCCCGGCATGTTCGTCGAGGTGGAGTTGACCACCGGGGCAGATCGTCCCGTTATCGCGCTTCCTGCCAGCGCCATTAACTACGCTCCCTACGGCGACTCAGTCTATGTCGTTTCTGAGATGAAAGATGCCAAGGGCAACACCTACCGCGGAGTACGGCAGCAGTTCGTGAAAATTGACGGTTCGCGCGGCGATCAGGTTGGCGTGGTGTCGGGCGTCAACCCCGGCGATGAGATCGTCAGCTCAGGTGTTTTCAAACTCCGCAATGGAGCCGCCGTTCAGGTAAACAACAAAGTCCAACCGGGCAACAACCCGGCTCCCAAGCCTGAGGACAGTTAAACATGAAATTCACCGATCTGTTTGTAAAGCGGCCGGTCCTCGCCATTGTCGTCAATCTGGTGATCCTGATTGCGGGACTGCAAGCGATCCGTTCGCTGAGTGTTCGGCAATATCCGCGTAGTGATATTGCCATCATTCAGGTCTCGACCGTTTACGTGGGAGCCAACGCGGACCTGGTTCGCGGCTTTATCACGACTCCGCTGGAGCGCGTCATCGCCAGCGCCGACGGCATCGATTACATGGAGTCGAACAGCGCTCAGAGTCTGAGCACGATCACTGTGCATCTGAAGCTCAACTACGACACCAATGCGGCCCTTACCCAGATCCAGGCGAAGCTGGCACAGGTCCGTAATGATCTTCCGCCTGAATCCCAGGCGCCGGTGATCGATCTGCAAACTGCGGACAACCAGTTTGCCGCGATGTATATCGGTTTCTCTTCCTCCAGTCTCGATCAAAACCAGATTACTGATTATCTGACGCGGGTGGTGCAACCCAAGTTAAGCAGCGTCAACGGCGTGCAACGTGCCGATATCCTCGGCGACCGCACTTTCGCAATGCGCATCTGGCTCAAGCCGGACAAGATGGCTGCCCTCGGCATTTCAGCCACTACGGTGCGCGATGCACTTTCAAAGAACAATCACCTTTCGGCACTGGGGCAGACCAAGGGTTCGATGGTTTCGGTGAACCTGATCGCCAACACCGATCTGCGCACGCCGGAAGAATTCCGTCAGTTGGTGGTGAAAGAAGATAAGGGCGTCGTGGTTCGTCTGGGTGAGATTGCCGACGTCGTACTTGGCGCGCAGAACTACGAATCGGATGTTCGCTTCAACGGTGAAACCGCGACGTTCATGGGAATCTGGGTGCTCCCGACGGCTAATTCCCTCGAAGTGATCAAGCAGGTGCGCGCGACTATTCCTGAGCTTCAGTCACAGTTGCCTCCGGGGATGAAGGTTGGCATTCCTTACGATTCCACCGCCTATATCCAGGACGCGATCGACGAAGTGCTGAGCACCCTGACCGAAACGCTGCTGATCGTCGTGGTCGTCATCTTCCTGTTCCTGGGATCTTTCCGATCTGTGCTCATTCCTGTCGTCGCCATCCCGATTTCATTGATCGGCGCCGTTTTCCTGATGTTGACGTTCGGCTTCACCATCAACCTGTTGACCCTCCTGGCCATTGTGCTTTCGGTCGGCCTGGTGGTTGACGACGCGATCGTGATGGTGGAAAACGTTGAGCGCCATCTTCATATGGGCAAGACTCCCTACCAGGCAGCCAAGGACGCAGCCCGGGAACTGGTCGGCCCAATCATCGCAATGACGATCACTCTGGCGGCGGTGTACGCGCCGGTCGGGATTCAGGGTGGTCTTACAGGCGCTCTGTTCAGGGAGTTCGCGTTTACCCTTGCCGGCGCGGTTGTGGTCTCCGGAGTTGTAGCGTTGACGCTTTCGCCCATGATGGGATCGAAGCTCCTGCGCGGGGGAGACACCGAGCGCGGTTTCCCTGGCTTCGTCAATCGCCGATTTGAAAGCGTTCGCAAGACTTATTCGCGATTGCTTTGCGGGACGTTACAGTACCGGCCAGTGGTGCTTGTGCTATGGGCCGTTGTCGTCGCCCTGATCGTGCCTTTCTATATGTTCTCGCAGCGCGAACTGGCTCCGGCAGAGGATCAGGGTGTAGTTTTCGGAGTCATACAGTCGGCGGCAAACTCCACCATCGATCAGACCAACCTGTTCACGTCCGAGGTTTATAACGTCTACCACTCCTTCCCCGAGAACGAGAGCATTTTTCAGATCACTTCTCCCAGTGGCGGGTTCGGAGGCATGGTTACCAAACCCTGGAGCCAGCGCAAGAAGACCGCGCAACAACTGCTGGTTGAATCGGTCGGACCTCTGTCACAGATTCCTGGAATTCGGGTTATTCCGCTGACGCCTCCGCCGTTGCCGGGCGGCGGAAATTTTCCGGTTGAATTCGTAATTCTTTCACCCGCAGAGCCGAGGCAGCTCAATGATTTCGCCAATCAATTGGTGAAGAAGGCATTCGCCAGCGGCCTGTTCATTTTTGCTGACACTGATTTGAAGTTCGACCAGCCTCAAACCGAAGTCATCTTCGACCGCGACAAGCTTCGTTCCCAGGGCGTGGACCTGACCCAGGCCGGACAGGATCTGGCTACCATGCTCGGCGGCGACTACATCAACCGCTTCAGCATTCAGGGCCGCAGTTACAAAGTCATTCCCCAGATGAAGCGCGTCGATCGTTTGAATGCTGATCAACTGCAGCAGATCTACGTCACCGGCTCGGATAATAAGCTGGTGCCGTTGTCTACCTTCGCTACCCTGAAGACTACGACCGAGCCGCGCACTCTGAACAAATTCCAGCAGCTCAATGCAGTCACAATTCAGGGAGTAATTCCACCGAATGTGCCGCTGGATAAAGCGTTGCGATTCCTGGAGGATGAGGCCAAGACGATTCTGCCGCAGGGCTTCACCGTCGACTACGCCGGCGAATCCCGTCAGCTTCGGGTCGAGGGCAGCAAGTTTCTCGGAACCTTCCTGTTGTCCGCGATACTTATCTACCTGGTACTGGCGGCTCAGTTCGAGAGCTTCCGTGATCCGTTCATCATTCTGGTGGGCTCGGTGCCGCTGGCCATCTCGGGCGCCCTGATGTTCTCTTTCCTGGGGCTGACGACGCTCAACATCTACAGTCAGGTGGGATTGATCACACTGGTGGGACTGGTGTCTAAGAACGGAATCCTTATGGTGGAGTTTGCCAACCACCTTCAGGAAACCGGAAAAGAAAAGCTGGCCGCGATCATCGAAGCATCTACCACGCGGTTGCGCCCGATCTTGATGACGACTGCCGCTACGGTGGTCGGCCACTTCCCACTGGTCCTGGCGAAGGGTCCTGGCGCTGGAGCCCGGAACAGTATCGGTATCATGCTGGTCAGCGGCATGATCATTGGAACGGTCTTCACCCTTTTTGTTGTACCCTCAATTTACATGCTGGTGGCGAAACGTCACGTAGCGTTGGCCGAGGACACCGAGGTGACGGAAGCTGAAGTTCCCGAGCCAGCGTTTCCGATGGCCTAAGGCCTGGAGGCGAAGTCGGCCCGCGAGGATCTGAGAAGAGCTTAGGTAGTGCGCGGCCCCAATTGATGTCGCGACGATCAGTGCACGACCAGGGTCAGCGACGCGGTCTGCGTCGCGTTCCCTGAGACTGCGCTTACGTTCAACGTATAAGTTCCGGCCGGGGTTCCATTCGGGTTCACCGGCGGGGGGCTGCTGGTACCGCCACCGCCCCCACCTCCTCCACACGAGATCAATACCAACAATAGCGCCAGCGGAGCGAGTCGCAGGTATTTTCGCAGTGGCGAGTGCCGCAGCGATCGCTTTCGAATTCGGATGCCGGGCAGGATAACCAGACCCATCATTGCGAAGGCCCAATTCCAGGACCATGCAGGAGATGACCATGCGACAGGCGCGGAAGAGGGCAGGCGAAGCGCCCCCATCGTGCGCGCTGTGGTTGTTACGTTAACAACGAACGTCGAAGCCGTAGTTGAACTGAACGGCTCGCTCACGGGTACTGAGCAGCTTGCGCCCGTCGGCGCTCCCGTGCAGCTCAACGAAGCAGTACCAGTCATTCCGGCGCCGCCGATAGCGAGTGTATAAGAAGCGGTCTGCCCCGCAGTCACCGTCGCGGAACTTGCGTCTCCGGAAGGCACGCCAAGGCCCAGCGCTTGAGTGATGGTGCCGTATGTATACCCACTTACCAGGGTTCCTTTCTTCCCATCGCTATTGGTCACGACGACATCGACGGGCCCGGCCCCGTGGGCTGGAGTCGTTGCGGTGATTGAGGTAGCGCTGACTACTGTCGCTCCGGGCGCTGTGGTGCCGCCAATGCTGAGCGTTGCTCCCGAGAGGAAGCCAGTACCGGTGACGGTTATCGCGGTTCCCCCGTTGGTGGTTCCGTTATTAGGATTGACGGCGGTCACGCTCGGCGCCGGATTGGCCGCCAGGTAGGTAAAGCCGCCGCTCAAAGTGCCGCCCTGTCCGTCAGTGTTTGTAACCACCACACTGGCTGTGCCCGCTGCATGTGCCGCAGTGATTGCCGTGATCGAAGTGCTGCTCACCAGGGAGACGCCAGTCGCCGCCGTTCCACCCACGCTCACGGTCGCACCCGAAAGGAAACCGGTACCCGCGATGGTTACGGATGTGCCGCCACTCGTTGTCCCGTTGTTGGGTGCGATCGATGTTACCGTCGGCGCTGGATTGGTCGCAGCCGTGTAGGTAAAGCCATTGTTGAGGGTGCCGCTCTGGCCGTCAGTGTTCGTGACCACTACATTCACCGCTCCTGCGGAGTGTCCGGCAGTAGTCGCGGTGATTTGTGTGCTGCTCACAACCGTCTCGCCTGTCGCCGCTGAGCCGTCTAAAGTCACCGAGGCGCCCGACAAGAATCCGGTTCCGTTGATACTCACGGATGTGCCGCCATTGCTTGTCCCGTTGTTGGGCGTGATCGAGCTGAGCGTCGGTGCAGGGTTGCCAGTACCTCCACCGCTGGCGCGGAATGTCGCCATCTGCATTACCCAGGCCGCGGAATATGTCAGCGAGGCGGACGCGCTGTAGCTGCCCGTGCCGCTGACCAGCTTCTGTTCCGCATTATCGGAATCCGGCGTGAACATGACCGTCGTGAATCCCGGCCCTGCAACACTGAACGTGCCCGCCGTGGTGCCGGCGCCAAAAACTAACTCGCTGGATGAAGTAGTGCTTGCTGAACCGCTGCTCGCGCTCTGCCCCGAACCCGTCCCGCTGGCGGTGACATCAAGCGGATTGCTCGTGCTGAGCCCGCTGTACTCGAGGATGCGTATATCCGGCAGTGTCGCTGCTTTGTTGAACGTTACCGTCACCGTGTTGCTGCCCGCCGTGATGTTCTTCGCGTAGTAGATCGACTGTTGTAACCCGCTGCCCGCCGTCGGCCCCACCGCCCGGGTGTAGGTGTTGCCGCGGCTGTCCACCACCGAACTCACCGCTGCCGATGTGTCATTCCAGCCCACCACAACGATATTCAGATTCCCCGCCGCCTGCGCCAGCGGGAAGGCCACCGGCACCGTCGTGGCCGTGCCCGTCGGCGTCTCGTAGTTGGTCTGCTCCAGCGTCACGCCATTCGGCGGCGGCGGAATCGTCGTGCTGCCGATCACCTGCACCATCTTCGCCACCGAGGGCACGCCGCTGCTGTTCACCAGAAACAGCATGTAGTGTCCCGGCGGCGCGATGTTCTGGTTGGGTGGCGCCGTCGCCGTCAGCGCTCCACTCCCCACCGTGAAGTTCAACCCCACCATGCGCTGGTCCATATCGAACGCATGCGTCGGCGAGCCCGTCTTGATCATCACCACCGACGCAATCGTGGCCGCATCCGGAGTCGTTACCGTGAACGTATTGCCCCACGACACCGATGCCTGCACGCTCGTGATCGTCGGCCGCGCCGCCAGCCCTCCGCCCGAGTTGAACAGGTACGGAGGCTGATAAATCTCCATGTGCTTCTCGTACACCCCGTCAAACGCCGGATTGCTTCCCGCCACCCACACCGTCGCATCCGGCAGCAGCAGGGCGTTCGAGTGATAAAGCCGCGGATACACGTTCGGCGCCATGGTGGTGAAGGTGTTCGTCGCCGGGTTATATAGCTCGGCGTTCAGACTCGCCGTCGTCGAATCCTCGTCGGTCGATGATCCGCCCAGCGCCAGCACCTTGCCGTTGGGCAGGATTACCGCATTCATCTCGATGCGTGCCTGCGACATATTCGGCCCCGCAATCCACTGCGGCGTCGAGGCATTCAGATCGATAATCTCCGTGGTGTTCGTCGCCGGGTTGCCGCCGCCCATGATGATGACCCTGGGGTCATAACCATTCGCCGGCGTCAGCGGCAGCAGCACCGACGTCCCATACGTCCGGTCGCCGAAGATCTCTCCCGCCACGTTCAGACTCCAGGTGGTGCTCGACGGATCGAACAGGGCGGAGTTAAAACCCGGTCCCGAATAGAAAACCTCTCCGTTGGGCAGAACGTGCATGCGCGGATACAACGGCGGGGTAAATCCCGAAGTGATGGGCTGGCTCCAGCCCGAGCCCACCGTGTACAACTCCACCGTGGTGTTGGTCTCGCCGTTCTCGTCGGTTCCTGAGAAGGTCATGATGCGACCATCGCCCAGCACGGTTACGGTTGGATACCAGCGGCCGTGCGCCATGTTCTGCGCGTCGGTAAAAGTGTTCGTGGAAGGATCGAAGATGGAAGACCTGGTCGTGCCGTGGAAGGGATCGTAGCTGGGAGGCTGAACGCCTCCGTTGATGAAGATGCGTCCATCCGGCAACGGCACCATGCCGTTGCAGAACATGTCCCAGGTCACGGTCAGGCCGGTGAACGTACCCGCCACCGGATCGTAGACCACAGCCCCGGAATTATTCGACGGACCATACGGAGGAGCAGTTGGACAACCCGCTATCGTTGGAGGGCAATTCCCCGAACCCGCTACTACCAGAATCTTGCCGTTATACATCAGCGAGGCATGGATCGGGTCAATCGGCATTGAACCCGATTGCGTGGTCCACTGCCCCGCAACATTCGTTTGAGCAAGCAGATTTGCCGGAGACAGGGCCAGAAGAAGAAGCAGGAGAGAGAGTCGATTACAGCACAGGGATGCAGTGAGTTTCACCCCCACTTCTCGCGTGCGAGAAACACCCCGATCCACGGCGGACCTTTCAGGAAAATATAGATTCAGTAAAAAATAAAAACGCTCATGACTTGTGACAGCCACGAGACGCCCGCCTAAGCAGATTTCTCCCCGAGTTCCTTACATATTCGCTGATCTGCCGGGTATTTGGAATGGCACAATCGAGCTATGTGGAAAACCGTAGTGAACGAACTTCGGATTTCCACATGGTTACTTTGGTAACCATTTTGCCCGGGTCAGGTTACTGCCGGAGACTCGAAATTCGACACGCGAGAAGCAGAGGATGCGACCGGCCTTTGATCGTAACTCTTTAGCTCTAATCTTTCGTGGTCTTCTTTGTTTATGAATAGCCTGATTACCTTGCTTGGTCCTGAAGTCAGCAATCATTCCTAAATCATCGTCAGGGTCTCGCGAGGGTAATCCCGGCCGCTGGCTTCAAAGCCCGCAATGGGGACACCAAGAAAGTTGTCCTTGGCCACGGCTTCGAATCTTTCCTGCAGTGTCATGCCATCCAAAGATGAATCGAGCTCGACGAGTCTAGGCAACCGGGAGCAGTCCGCTGGCGCGAACTGCATCGACGGCCTCATGGCGGTCGTCGGCATCGACTTCCTTCATGATCCGGCGAAGATGGTTCTTGACCGTGAACTCAGACAGGTTCAGGTTGGCGGCGATTTCCTTGTTGGTCAAGCCTCGCTCGACCAGGCCGATGAGTTCAAGCTGCCGAGGGGTCAGACAATACTTGACGCCTCCTGGCAGCATGGAGAACCGCGCACGGGTCCGACCCTCGCGGGCCAGGTGCTGGCCGAGGGCCATGCATAGGCGGGGAGGCCACGCCGCCTCTCCTCGCGCTACTCCCAAAACGGCGGCGATAATCTCCGATGCCGAGGCTTCCTGCAGTACGTAGCCACTGACCCCCAGATAGGCTGACCTCACGAACAAGTCCATATCCTCTTCCATTCCGAAGAGAATGACTTCAATTCCGGGAGCCCGCTCGGAGAGGTCCCCGAGCAGGGTCGTGCTTTGTTTCGTGGCCACGGAATCCATCAAAAGGATGGTGCAGCCGGAGGCGAAAATTTCCTCGACCGTCGACTCCGTATAACGACTCATGCCGGCGATCGACAGGCCTCCGCGCTTTTGCAGCAGGCGCGCCAGGGTTTCTCTTAGGAGGCGATTCTCGGCCAGAAGAAAAACGCTCACTGGTGCCGAAAGAACATCGTTACTGCTGTGCATGATGAGTGAGCCAACTCCAAATACAACAATGCGTATGGACTATGATGCGTTCGCGTCCTGGCAGGATGACCTCTGTTGAATGTATGAGAAAATCTTATGGTGCGGTAACCTCACTGTCAAATGAAATAGATATTCAGAAATTATGGTGATACCAAGGTTCTGATTTTCGAATCGGGTTCTGTTCCTTGCGTCGGGACATTTTCCCGATAAAAAAGGCGTTCGCCTCTTTAGTTTTCCACAGCTTCCGGGAAAGAGAATACGCATTAGAAGTCATTCAATTGCAGCGGCAATGACGCCAGATTCAAAGTAGCAGGATCGCCCGTCTCTGTAATAAGTACTAAACAGGGTACATGCAGGTTGATCCGTCGGGCACTACTGCCTGGTGCGATCCCTTAGTGCTGTCGTATTGCCCATTGCCGGCCTTGAGAAGTACCTCTGCCTGGCCGATCAACCCTGCTGCTTGGTTTGCCGGACCCAGTTCTGGCTGGTACGTAATTCACCCTCGTTGAGCCTTCCTTTTTTTCCACAGAAGTCAATACTTGTGTCTTCCGACCAGCGAGGGGGGCAGAGGAATGATAAATCGGGTAATTCGTGTTCTGGTTGCCAATCGACCAAAACTCATGCGGGAAACGCTTCTGGCTACACTTTCCGACCAGCCCTGGATTGAGGTAGTCGGAGAGGTCGCGAGCGACGCGCAAATTCCCGGCCGGGTCAACGAAACCTCGCCTGATTTACTGGTGATTACGGTGGACGAACCGGGTAAGCGCCCTACTCTGTGTGACTCCCTGCTACGACAGCACCCGGATTTGCACATTATTGCAGTTGCCCCTCACCAGAACTACAGCGTGTGTTACCGCGCTTCCGTCGATATCCGTTCCGACGATATCGAGTCTTCCGAGCAAGGCTTTCTCAATGCGGTGCGTCGAGTCGCTGAAGACGCGGGGGTACAGTGCCAGGCCTAGTTGCTTGCGCTTCTACGAAAATGAAAAGGGGCGGCACGATGCCTAACCGTAAAAGATTCTTCAAAAGACTCTTGGCTCTGACTGTGTCCGCGTCTCTTTTCTGTACCTGTGCCTGGGCGCAGGAACAGGAGCAGGAGAACGACACGCCGGCACGCGTCTGGATATAACGCTGCGGTGAAGGGGGAACGAGTTTCTGATCTGGGCAAGGAAAATTCTCAACGGGTAGCGGCGTCGGGAGTCCAACTGCGAACAGTGTTACTGAAAGACCCAGGCATTCTGGTGGAGTTGAAGCGTTGGATCGCTAAGGAAGCAACGGATAGCGGACAAGTAGTCGACGACAACGCACTGACCGATCAGGCTATCTTTGACCGTCTGGATCAGGATGTTGAATTCCGCTCCATTGCAACACAACTGGTGCAGCACTACGGCTATCTGCTGCCGACTTTAAATCCTGACTCTGAAGCAGCGAAAGAGCAGGATCTGATACTCAAGCAGCGTGCTCGTCGCTTGGTGCAGTTGGAAGACCAGGAAGACTCCGGTACTGTCCCCTCCCGTCAAGACGAAGCCAGGAGACAAGTATCAGCAAACACAGGAGCGCGGGGTCGAGCGAACGCCGTGCAATTCGCGTAACCGGTTAGATTGCGGCCAGCCAACCTCCAACCGCCGGCCCTCAGGAAATTCCATTCAGGACGAAACCCCCTCGACTGAACCGTCGGCCCCCATCTTGCCAGACCAGAGGTCGCCTTCGGATTCAATGCGAACGCTGCGCAGTGCCAGCGGCCGGGGAACGTCCGACTTTGGTAGCGCCGATTTGGGAGTGAGTTTGGCCTCCGAAATGTCCCGGCAATCAACATCGCAATTCGGAAGCGCTTCACCGGGCGTTTCGGCTGGCGGCATCGACGATGTCGACAGGCTCTTGCGGCAACGAGGAGACGATGATCTTTCTTCCCTGGCGGCAGGGGCGCGCTCCGAGTCGCTTTCCTCTTCCTCGAACCCAAGAGCTACGAACCGGAACATCCGCATGCAAGAGGAGTCCGAGCCTTCGGACAGCACCAGGCTCGCTCCCGTTACCATGGTCCACAAGCGCAACCCCTACGCCGATATTCCGTCGCTCTATGACATGTATGTGCAGGCGGCTCCCAGAGATCGCGAGCCCGAGCGATTCGGCATGGAGATTTTCCGCAATGGGACCCGACAGTCCGACGCCATTCCGATGGACATGCCGGTCGGCCCTGATTACGTGGTTGGCCCGGGTGACGGGCTGGCTATCAATCTCTGGGGAGGCGTCTCGCAACGGCTGGTTCGATCGGTTGACCGCGAAGGCAGAATCAACCTTGCCGGAGGCCGGACCGCTGCTGGTGAGCGGACGGACTCTGGGTGAAGTGCAGGACTCGGTACAGAAAGTTCTGCGTACTCAGTTCCGCGACGTTTCGGCCGACGTCTCGCTCTCGCGCCTGCGCACCGTCCGCGTGTACGTGGTCGGAGAGGTGGCGGAGCCCGGAGCCTACGACATCAGCTCGCTTTCCACTCCGCTCAATGCGCTGTTTGCGGCAGGAGGCATTACCTCGCGCGGATCGCTTCGCGGCCTGAAGCATTATCGCGGCAAGCAGTTGATCGAGGAGGTGGACGCTTACGAACTGCTTCTGCACGGCGTCAGCTCAGAAGTTCAAAGACTCGAAAACGGCGATTCTTTGCTGGTTCCGCCGGTTGGCCCGCAAGTCACGGTAGGCGGCATGGTACGACGGCCCGCGATTTACGAATTGCGTGGAGAAGAGTCGTTGGCTGACGTTCTCGAATTGTCGGGCGGAATTCTGCCCGCGGCGGCGCTGCGACACATCGAGGTGCAACGTCTCGAGGCGCACGAAAAGCGCACCATGTTGACCTTGAATCTTTCGCCGGACAGCAATTCGACGACGGTTACCGACCAGATTGAGTTCATTCAAAGTTCGGGATGGCGACGAGATTCATATCTTCCCGATTGCCTCCTACAACGAGCAGGCAATTTATCTGCAGGGTCACGTGCTCAGGCCCGGGCGCTATTCGTATCACGATGGGATGCGGCTGACCGACTTGCTGGCGTCCTACCACGATCTTCTGCCGGAACCGGCCGCGCACTACGCCGAAATCGTCCGGCTGAATGCGCCGGACTTCCGGCCCAGCGTGGAGAGTTTCGATCTGGAAGGCGCGCTGGCGAACCCGGCTGCGTCTCCCAAGCTGGAACCGCTCGATACCGTGCGGGTCTTCAGCCGCTTCGATTTTGAACCCGCACCCACTGTCTGGGTTGGCGGGGAAGTTCGAACCCCTGGACAGTTCCGCACTTCGGGGCAGGCGCACCTGCGCGACGCGATCTACTTGGCGGGTGGAATCGCTCCCGACGCCGGACTTGAATCAGCTCAACTTTTCCGTACCCAGTCCGACGGAACCATGAAGATTTTCAGCGTCAACCTGGGACAGGCGCTGGCGGGAAACCCGGTAGACAATCTGTTGCTTGAGCCCCGCGATCGCGTCCTGGTACATCGCAACTCGGCGCGAGTCGATCCGCCGACCGTGTACGTAAAAGGAGAGGTCGCCAAACCTGGCCGCTATCCGTTGACCACCAACATGCATGTTGAAGACTTGGTGCGCACAGCGGGCGGACTCAGACGAAGTGCTGATCCGGCCAAAGCGGACTTGACCCACTACGCGGTTGGGAGTTTGCCTGGGGCTGCGAGTGAGAACGTTTCTATCGAGCTTGCTTCCGCGCTGGGTGGAAATGGGAACGACAACCTGCAACTTCGCGACGGGGATGTCCTTACCATCCGGCAAGCTCCCGGGTGGAATGACCTTGGGGCTTCGGCCACGGTCCGCGGCGAAGTCCAGCATGCCGGTTCTTATGGCATTCGTCCGGGCGAAAAACTGAGTTCGCTGCTGCAACGAGCCGGCGGGTTCTCGCCGGAGGCGTATCCCTATGGGGCGATTCTGATGCGGCGCGAGGTTCGAGAGCTCCAGATGCAGTCTCACCTGGCTCTGGTGCAGCGCATGAAATCTGAGGAAGTCAACCTCAAAGCGCTGCCCGAGGCAGATACAGACCAAAAAAACGCAAAACTCACTGCCATCGCACAAACGGACACGGTTCTCAACCAGCTTGAAACCAATGCCCCGATTGGACGTGTGGTGGTTCACATTCAGCCGGAGCTTAGGCAATGGCGGAATACTTCGGCGGATATCGCCTTGCGCGATGGCGACGTGCTGGTAATCCCAAAGAGAGCCAACTACGTGATGGTATCGGGACAGGTGTTCAACCCCACCGCGATCAGTCAGCGGCCGGGGAGGAGTGCGCAATGGTATTTGAGCCAGGCCGGAGGACTGACCCAGATGGCGGATAAGAAAGCAGTCTTTGTGGTGCGGGCTGATGGTTCGGTGATTGCAGCCAAGAACAACTCTGGATGGTTTTCGGGCAATCCTCTCAGTGCGGCGTTGAGGCCGGGAGACTCGATCGTGGTGCCGGAAAAGGCTGCCAAAATCGGAACCAGGAATTGGGCAACCGCCTTACAGGCCGCGCAGCTTGCCACTTCTGTGGCTCTGACGGTCGCTTATTTCAAACCTTAGCCACGGAAGTTGGAGATGGGAATCAGGGTGGTTTTGATGGCTTGTGGATGGGCAGCAATGAGCGTCGTGGTCCCGCGGCTGGGCTTCTGCGCGCCGCCACCGCAACAGGTTGAGACCCAGACCGCTGAGACCCAGACCGCCAAGCCGGGGAGCACGGTCGAAAAGAAGGACAGTACGAAGGTGAATCGGAACGACAGCTCGGCGGATCCCGAAAAGTGGCAGATACCGGCAAACTCGCTGCGGCTCCGTGACTTGGGAACGAATTTTTTGCAAGACCAAAAGCAGATCTGGACCAGTCCCACGCGACTGCGATTCTCTGACACGGAATGGCTGGTTCCTTTGGCCGGAGTCTCGGCCGGCCTGCTGGTGACGGACCACGACGTCAGCTCCAGCCTGTCTCACGATCCCAAGACGATTAGCCACTACAACACAATTTCCAATGCCGGCATCGGAGCACTGGTGGGTGGCGCGGCAGGTATGTGGCTGTTGAGCTATCCCTCGCACAACGAACACTGGCGCGAAACCGGTTTGCTGGCGGGGCAGGCCGCGCTCAATAGTCTGGTTGTGGTCGAGGCGTTCAAGTACTCGCTCGGCCGGGAACGGCCTCTACAGGGAGGTGGGTCGGGAGACTTCTTTCAGGGAGGAACGTCCTTCCCCTCCGAGCATGCCGCCGCGGCGTGGGCTGTGGCCGGCGTGATTGGACATGAATATCCCGGCCCAGTGCCGAAATTGCTGGCTTATGGCTTGGCTTCTCTGGTCAGTTACTCCCGTATTCGTGCACAACAGCATTTTCCGGCGGATGTCTTTGTGGGAAGCATCGTTGGCAGCCTCATCGCGCAGGAAGTCTACAGCCGGCATCACGACCCCGGATTGGGGGGTGACACGTGGCGCTCGATCGGCGATGTCTTCCGCGGTGATGGATCGTCCGTGCAGAATCAGGGATCGCCGTATGTTCCGCTGGACAGCTGGATCTATCCGGCGCTCGATCGCTTGACGGGATACGGGCTGATTTACAGCGGGTTTGCCGCGATGAGACCCTGGACCCGGCGGGAATGCGCGCGGCTGTTGAGCGAAGCCCAGGATCATCTGGATGACGCGGGCGACGCGAATACCAATGCAAACGACGATGCAATGAAGATTGTCTCCGAACTCGAACGCGAGTTCCGTCCTGAAGTGGAGGGATCGAGTGACAGGGACAGTGGAGCGTTCCGTGTGGAGTCTCTGTACAGCCGTACCGAGTACATTTCCGGAACGCCGCTGCAGCGACGGTTTTCACTTCGCGCAAACCCAGATCAACGATTTTGGACGTCCTTATGGCGCAGGGCTGGAACAACGTAACCGGCTTTTCGGCCTATGCCACGCAAGGCCGCTGGTCGAGTTATTTTCGCGGCGAATGGCAGAACTCGGCGGGCTTGCCGGGGCTTCCGCTGGCGGCGCGACAAACGATCGAGCAAGTCGACCATCTTCCTTCGACCCGCCGGCCGCTGGTCCATCCTCGGCCAATCAGTTTCAGGTGCTGGATGCCTATGTGGGCCTGATGTTTTCCGACTGGCAGGTGTCCTTCGGACGGCAGAGCCTGTTGTGGGGACCGGGCGACGGCGGTGCACTCATCCTCAGTGACAATGCCGCGCCGCTCAATATGTTTCGCATTAACCGGACGACGCCCGTTCAAGTTGCCCAGTGTTTTGGGGTGGTTGGGACCGATGCGTCTGGAATTCTTTCTGGGCCAGTTGAGCGGCCAGCAGTTCATGAACGTCAATGGCATCGATCGGCAGCTTTGAGCACACGCTCCACCCCCAGCCGATGATTCACGGCGAGAGATTCACCTTCAAGCCGACGCGAAATCTTCGAATTTGGTTTCTCCCGGACCGTGATCTTCGCGGGAGAAGAGGTGCCGTTCACTCTGGACTCGTTCGAAGAAGAGCCTGTTTAGTTTTAGCTCCGATGCGGCCTGCGAATCCGCGGATCCCGGGCGACCGGCGATCGGGAATGGACTGGTCGTACCGTGTGCCCTGCTTCGCGATTGGGCTGACGTTCTACGGGGATGCCTTCGCCGACGACCAGATTTCCCCGATTGCGTATCTGGATCGGTCCGCGATCCGCGGCGGTCTTTATCTTTCTCGCATCTGCCGGCGGATTCCGAAAGCTCGATCTGCGGGTCGAAGGCGTCTACACGGATTTGCCCGCCGGAGGCAGCTCTCAGCCACGGCTTTTTCTACTCCAATGACCGGTATCTGAACGGTTACACCAGCCAGGGCCAGTTACTGGGAAGTTGGATCGGCCGGCAAGGCCAGGGTGCTCAAGCATGGGCAAACTATTGGTTCAATGCGCGAAATCGGCTACAGTTCAATTACCGACATCAGAAAGTGAGTCAGCAGTTTATCCCCGGAGGAGGCACTTTGACCGACGTAGGAGTACGCAATGATTACTGGCTGCGTCCCAATTTCGGCCTCTCCACTTGGGCTTCAGTATGAGCGCTGGTTATTTCCGGTGATTCAGCCCAACTCTGCCCGTAATGTGAGCGCGATCGGAGTGGAGGTACAGTTTCAACCTCAAAAACTGTTTCAACGTAGTGCGACAGTGAATGCGGCGGCCGATAGCAATGCGATCGGGACTCGTCGATGAATCTGTGCGGCGTTGCGCGAATGCGGTTGCTTCACCAAGGTGCTGGGCGGATGTGCTACTGAGGACCGACCAGGGCTCTCGGAAAAGGTAATCCGGCTGATTTTTGCTGTCCGCTCATTGATAGTTAGTAATTAAGCGTTGGTAAGTGAGTGATCAAGGGCGAAGCTGTTTCTGTGACTCGGAGCGGCTGAGCTTCGCGTGATCTCGCTTGACTTGGGCAATGTTCTTGAACTGCGAGGTTCAAAGTTGCAAAGATGGCACATCCTAAGGCAGAGATAGGCAACACTCGGCAGATGCAAGCAAGGTAGCTGCAAGCCAGGTTGATGAAGCAAGGTAGAGCGTAAGGAAGATAGATTTCTCGTGATCGCATCGTTGTTTTATGGCAAACGCTAGAAAAGCCGAAGAGGTCGGGGTGGAAAATTCCGCAAAAGAGGTCCCGCTTCGCGAATTGGAGGAGATTTCGGAGCTGGACTTTTCCCGCGTCCGGAGAGGACGCGAATCAGAAGGATCGCCGCGTGACCGGGGATGGATTTCATACGCGTGGCTGTTGTGGGAAAAACGCAGGTTATTTCTCGTGGTCGCCGTTCGTGCCCTGATTCTGGCCACGCTAGTCGCTTTTCTGATTCCATCCAGATATGAGTCTGCTGCGAACATTATGCCGCCAGAGCAGGGTGATCGCGGCGCTCTGCTGTCATTGCTGGCGGGAAGGGCTGGCGGCAACAGCGACGGTGCCGGGTTGGCATCGTTGGCGGGAAGTTTTCTCGGCGTGTCCAGCACCGGGAGCCCTGTTTGTCGAGCTAGCTCAAAGCCGCACCGTGGAAGATCGCATCATCGATAGATTTAACTTACAGAAGGTATACGGGGCGCGTTACCGGCAAGATGCCCGCAAGATGCTTGAACAGCGTACGGCTATCGGGCAGGACCGGAAGAGCGGAGTGATATCGATCCAGGTTACCGATACCAGCCCGCAACGCAGCCCGCGACCTGGCACAGGCCTACGTACAAGAGCTGGATCGACTGTTGTCAGAAGTAAGCACGTCCTCGGCGCGGCGAGAGCGCATGTTTATCGAGCAGCGCTTAGTGGCAGTCAAGAGCGATCTTGATGACGCAGAGAAGCAGTTCAGCGCTTTCGCCAGCAAGAACACCGCGCTCGACATCAAAGAGCAAGCCAAAGCAGAAGTGGGAGCGGCAGCCGTGCTGCAAGGGCAGTTGATTGCGGCGCAATCGGAACTCCAGGGCTTGCAGCAGATTTACACCACCGGCAATGTCCGGGTGCGGAGCCTGAGAGCCCGAGTTGACGAACTGCAGCGCCAGCTGGATAAGATCGCAGGAACGGACGCTTCTCTGGCTGCCGACAGTACCGATTCCGTCGCCGAATTCCTACCCTTCGATCAGGAGACTGCCCCTGCTCGGAGTGGAGTGGGCTGATCTTTACCGGAGAACGAAGATTCAGGAAACCGTGTACGAGTTACTCAATCAGCAGTACGAGTTGACCAGAATCCAGGAAGCCAAGGAGATTCCGACCATTCGGGTGATCGATCCGGCGAATCTCCCCGAGAAAAAGTCATGGCCGCCCCGGCTGCTGATCATAATGTCGATTACCGCAGGCGCGTTACTGCTTACGACTATCTGGATCATTGCGCTCAGATCAATGGAAGAGTATTGATCGCCGAAGCCCGGGAAAGGTTTTCGTTATGCATGTCTGGGGAAGGGGCCGCCAGGGATTACGAGATATGGCGGTTCGTTTCCATCTCGATTGGGTCACTGGATTTGTCAACCGGCTTCGGCGACCGCCGATGGATAAGTAGTTCTGAACCTCTTTAAGATTCTGCGGCGTTAAGCATCCGCGATTCCGGATCGGCTGCTGGCGGCAAAGGTCTTTGGCTAATCATTCTTCGAAATGGCACACGAAGCACAGGCTCCCGGCTTGTATACCTGGATCCAGGCTGGTGGGGTTCGTTGCACAAATTCGAAAGGGTCGCGGCCGTAGTGAGTGGATTCGCCGTAATTTACCTGGCGGCCACGGAGAGCCTCGACTGGATTCCCTCGGTCGCGGTTTCGGTGGCGGGTCTTGGTTGTGCTGTTCATCGGCTGGCCCTATGGCGCGCTGGGTATGCTGATGACAGCGGCCGCTGTTCCGAGATTTCAACTGTCAATTTCTTCCTGGAATACAAAGCCGGAGCATCTGGTTACCGCAGCGTGCGGATTAGTTTTGCTGTTAAAAATCTGGCACGAAGACCAGAAATGGAGAAAACTCGATAAGGTAGATTTTTGCTTCTGTGGTTTCTTGGTTTGAGTTTTTTCAGTTCCTATGTAGCCTCGCCCGATCGAGCAGCTACCCTGCGCTGGTCTTTGTTGCTGACTTTGGCCGCCGCCCCGTTCTTCCTGGTCTCGCAAATGGTAGACACGAGGGAACGGCTCCAAACGGGAATGAAGATACTGTTGGTCGTCGGCGCCACCGAGGCGTTGTTCGGAATCTTTTGCTTTTTGTGCTATCTGTTGTTCGGCACCGAGTTCGGCGTGACGTTCTTCTTCTATCTTGACTTCATTCCCGGAGTTCACGGGTCGCAATGGGAGCCGAATATTTTTGGCAGTTACTGCGCCTGTTTTGCTGTGATGTTCCTGCTCTACTACCTGACAGGCGGACGTCAGGGTGGCTGGTATCTGGCGGGATTCCTGGTCACGACGGTTGGGGTGCTGCTGAGCCTGGCTCGACAAGGGTGGGCGTGCCTGATCATCGTGGGAGCGCTCGTCCTGATATACAAGCAGCGCCGCGCGAGAATTCAATGGAAGCGATTGGTTCCGGTGGGAGTCGGCGTTCTGGCGACGCTGCTTATCGGAGTGAGCCTGATGCGGGACTTGCCGCAGAGACTCGCCACCCTAGCCATCGGTCAAGCGTCGGACGATCCTACGGTGTTGTATCGCCTAAAGTATCTTGCACTGGCGGTGGAGGATGTCCGCGAGCATCCAATCATCGGTCTGGGCAGCAGCAGCTTCCAGTTATTGTACGAGGGAGTGGATGACGTCGGTACGGCTCCGGCATGGCTCGGCAACCTGTTTCTCCGGGTCATTCATGACACGGGAATCGTGGGCATGATTGTTTTCGGATGGTTCCTGATCGAATTGGGCCGAGGGGCCTGGAGGGTACTAAGGTCTCCTGCATTGCATGATCCTTCAATTACGGCGGTGGGCGCTCTTGCTGCGGGCGGACTGGTGATGTTGATTGCGTATCAACTCACCGATGCTTCGAATCTTGCGTTTACCTGGATTCACTTCGGCGTGTTGGCAGCCGCTATTCGCATCGCTGGAGCGGGTTTAACTGCGGCGGCGGACGTTCCGGAACCGGTTTAGATCGAAAATTACTTCAACTTTTCAATTTCCTTGAAAACTCTAAGAATGCGCGTTGCAATGATCGGCATCAAGGCAATTCCCGCTCATTTTGGCGGGTTTGAGACAGCGGTAGACGAAATCTCTCGTGGCCTGGTCAGACTGGGATACAACGTAAGGGTCTATAACCGGTCCGGAATGAGCCCAATTTCTGACTCCTCCTATGAAGGGGTGGAGCTGGTTACGCTGCCGACCGTGAAGTCGAAGAATTTGAGCACGATCGTCCATGTGTTTCTCTCCACCTGCCATGTCTTAATTCATCGCGTCGATGTGGTGCACTACTTCACCACCGGGGCTACGCTGTTCGCGCCACTGTTGCGACTGCTGGGGATCAAGGTGGTGTGCTCGGTTGACGGAACCGATTGGCAGCGGGCCAAGTGGGGGACGTGTCGCACGCTGGTATCTGCGTTTTTCGGAGAAATGGGCAACACTGTTTTGTCACAGCCTTATTTCTGATTCGACCGAGGTGCAGAATTATTACCTGCAGAACTTTGGCGCCGCCTCCTCCTGCATCGTTTATGGCATGCGCGAGCACACTTCCAGGCAGCGGGACGTTTTAGATCGCTTCGGGTTGAGCGAGCGAGATTATGTCCTGTTTGTCGGCCGGTTGGTTCCCGAAAATCAACGTCCACCTTCTTATTCACGCGTTCGAGGGTACAGTCGGCGACGCAAACTGGTCATCGTGGGCGACGATCCCTGGGAGAAGGAGTACATACGCTCTCTGAAGTCTACTAGTGATGCGCGTGTCGTTTTCACCGGAGGGGTGTATGGCGAAGGCTACGCGCAGCTCCAGCAGAACGCTTATCTCTTTGTGCTTCCGGACGAAGTGGGTGGCACTCACCCCGCTCTGGTAGAGGCCATGGGATATGGCAATTGCGTGCTGGTGAATGACACACCTTCGAACCAGGAGGTGATTGGCGATTCCGGAATTGCCTATCGTGGCGCCGATGGGGAAGCCGACCTGCAGCGGAAGATGCAGCAATTGCTGGACGCTCCAAGTCTGGTCGAGCAATATCGCATCCGCGCCCGCCAGCGCGCCCAGACTCATTACCGGTGGGAAGACGTAGTACAGCGGCACGCAATCGTTTATCAGCACGTCGCAGGGGGCAGAGCGGCAATCGAGGAACCCGAATTGGTACCGCCGGCAAGTTCATAACGGCGACGTCACTGCTACGAATTCATAAGCTCGAACTTGACACGACAAAGCATGACGACGACAAGCATGATCACCGCCCCGGAACAGCGTTACGAGCCGGCTGTGCTCTCTCCAAACTGGCATCGCCCGTTTCAGCTTGTCTGCAAACGCGTCCTGGACACTCTGGTATCGGCTCTGTCGCTGATATTGCTGGCGCCGGTGTTCGCTGGTTCTGGGCGCCGCGGTCAAACTCACGTCGCCCGGTCCCATTTTTTATCGCTGGAAAGTAGTCGGCAAGGACGGCTCTCGGTTTACCGGCTACAAGTTCCGCTCCATGGTCACGAACGCGGACGAGCTCAAAGCCAAACTGGAAGCCCAAAACGAGATGACCGGACCGATGTTCAAAATCACGAACGATCCGAGAGTCACGCCGGTTGGGGCCTGGATGCGCAAGTACAGCCTGGATGAGCTGCCCCAGCTTTACAGCGTCCTCAAGGGCGACATGTCTCTGGTGGGACCGCGTCCCCCGCTGGTGACCGAGTACGAGAAGTTCACGGCATACCAGAAGCAAAAGCTCGCGGTAAAGCCCGGAATCACATGCCTGTGGCAGGTCAGCGGCCGGAATGACATTAATGATTTTGACCAATGGGTACGCCTCGACCTGGAATACATCCGCAACTGGTCACAAAGGCTGGATCTGCACATTCTGGTGAGGACGGTGGGCACGGTTTTTTCGGGCTCGGGCAAGTAGGGGAATTTAGATACTGGCAGGCCAAGGAGTAGACTCTTAATCATGCGTGTTCTTGTGATTGGCGGAGCGGGATTCATCGGAAGCCACCTGGTAGATCGTTTTGTCAAAGAAGGCTTTCAGGTACGTGTTCTGGACAGTCTGGATTCCAGGATCCATCGCGGCAAGCCGGCTTACTTGTCGCCCCAGGTGGAGTTCATCCGGGGCGATGTCACGGACCGGGAAACTCTGAGCCAGGCATTGCGTGACGTGGATGTGGTCTCGCACCAGGCTGCCTACCAGGACTATATGCCGGATTTCTCCCGCTTCCTGCATGTGAATGCGGTGGGGACGGCACTGATCTACGAGTTGATCGTACAGCAGCGGTTGAAGGTGAAGAAGGTGATCGTGGCGTCCTCGCAAGCTGTGTATGGAGAAGGCCAATACACTTGCGCGAACATGGTTTATTCCTGCCTTCGCCCCGCGGCCGGCAACTGCAGGAAGGGAAGTGGGAGGTTACTTGTCCGAAGTGTGGACGCGAGAGTACACCCGCGCGATTAGAGGAGCAGTACACCAATCCGTATAACCAGTATGCGGTTTCCAAACTGGCGCAGGAAAAGATTGCCCTGGGAGTGGGGTGGCTGCACGGCATCCCGTCCGTCGCACTGCGTTACTCCATCACACAGGGGCCGCGGCAATCGCTCTTTAACCACTATTCCGGCGTCTGCCGCATCTTTGTCAGTCGCGCGCTTCGCGGAAAACCACTGGTGATCTACGAGGATGGATTGCAGACCCGCGACTTCGGTCACGTGCAGGACGCGGTAGAAGCGAACATGCTTGTTCTTGAGAAAGATGCTGCCAATTTTGAAGCCTTTAACGTCGGAAGCGGGCGGTCGACGTCAGTCCTGGAATACGCGGAGGCCGTCGGTGAGAAAGTGGGCCGCCCCCTGGAATTTCAGTATCCGGGTGAATATCGCCGTGGCGACAACCGGCATAGTGTTTCCTCAATTACGAAGCTAAGAGTGTTGGGTTGGGAACCGCGCCACAGCCTTTCGACGATCCTCGATGACTTCCTCGAGTGGGTTGAACAAAGTGGAGGCATTCCGGAACAACTGCAAGATGCCTACTCCGATATGAAGCAGTCGGGGGTCGTCCTGGCTGCCGCCGTCCATTGATTCCGTTTGTTGCTGAACTTGATTCTGCCGAACGCGTCTTAAGTTGGCAGCCAGGGTTAGTAGCGAGCGAATTCGTCTGGAGAAGTGAGGTTGATCGAGCATGAGTACTGTTCCGAGCAAGAAGATCACCAAGGCTAACGCCCGGCCGGTTGAAAGGTCGGGGTCGGAAGCGTATATGCAACAGGTTTCCGAAGTGCTGAAACGCCTTCCTTTTGATGTGGTCGACCAGGTAGTCGATGCGTTGTGGAATGCGTATTGCGAGGACCGGGCGGTCTTCTTGTTTGGCAACGGCGGCAGTGCAGCCCTTGCGTCGCATTGTGCCTGCGATCTCGGGAAGGGCACGATTATGAACGGCCACCGGCGGTTCCGCGTGCTGGCGCTGACTGACAATGTGCCGCTCATGACCGCGTGGGCGAATGACGCCTCCTATGCGGACATCTTTGCCGAGCAACTCCGGGGATTCCTCCGTAAGGACGACGTGGTGTTTGCCTTCAGCGCCAGTGGCAACTCGGCCAATGTTCTGAACGCGCTCACCCTGGCGCAGGAGACTGGCGCGTTGACGATGGGCCTGACTGGATTCCAGGGCGGCAAAATGAAGTCACTTTGCGAACTCTGTGTGGTGATTCCCTCAGACAACATGCAAGTCATCGAGGATTTGCACCTCTCGGTGTCGCACTCGATTTTCACCTCACTGCGAGCCCGCTTCGTTGACCTGACCTCGCGGCGTCATCTAACGGTAGCGGTGAGTGGCCGCAGTTCCTCCTAATCAAGTCTTTGAACGCCAATGAAATCGGACAATCTGCGTAATTGGATTTCGGTGGCCGATCTGGCATGGGTGACTATCGCCATGGCTGCGGCGTACCTTCTACGCTATGGTTGGGCTTGGGATGGCCCGCCGGGCAGATCGGCGGCAATGTTCATGCTTCCTGCCTTGGCAGCGGCCCTGGTATGGAGCCTGCTGTCCTCGCGACTTCAGTTGGATGGTTTCCGCGGCGGCTGGCGTTTTTCAGCCGTGGTTTCGCAATTGCTGTCCGCGGTTGCGCTCTTGATGATGTTGCTGCTAGTTGGCGGATACCTTGCACGCCAATACGTATCGCGTCTGATGCTTGGATATTTTGGCGTGTTGCTGTTTGCCGGCTTCGTGTTCATCCGTTTCGCGGCATGGTCTATCTTTCGTTCCCGTTATCGCAAGGGGGCGGTACGCCGGGTGGTTATCGTCGGAAGCGGCTTTCTAGCCCGGGAAATGGCTGCGAAGATCGAGCATCATCCGGAGAGCTTGTACCACGTGGCAGGGTTCCTGTGCCCTGCGGGGACAGCTTTCGATACGCCACTGCCGGGTGTGGGTGCCGATGTCGTCAACGTCCAGTCGCTTGGCATCGTCGATATACTGCAGGCTCACGAGGTAAATGAAGTCATTCTTACCATCCCGCAGACGAGTCATCCGGAGGTCTTGGATCTCGTTGCGTTGTGCCGGCGGCGGGGAATCGCGGTTAGTCTGGTACCTCAGCCTTACCTGCTCTACCTTTCAAAACCGGAATTGGTGGACTTGGGCGGCTTACCTCTTCTGCAACTGAAAGACGCGGCCGCGGGGCTGCCGTCTAACCCGCTATGGAAGCGGGTTCTGGATCTGACGTTTGCTTCGTGCCTGTTGTTGCCTTCGCTGCCCGTGATACTTATCGCGTCCGCGATATTGAAGGCGAAAGAAGGGACGGGGATTCTGCCGCGAACTGCGTTGCGGCCAGCACGGAAAACCGTTCTGGATTTACCGTTTGAACTCGGAGCGTAACGCGTCCGGTTTGACGCGCGCTGAATCCTTCATGCAGCACGTCAGTCTCACCGAATTGCCGCAACTGCTGAATGTGTTGCGTGGCGACATGAGCCTGGTGGGACCACGTCCCGAAGGCCTCGAACGAGCCAACCGTTACACCGACTGGCACCGGCAACGGCTGAGCGTAATGCCCGGAATGACAGGGCTTGCGCAGGTCCACGGCCTGCGTCACCAAAATTCCTCGGAAGACAAGACTCGTTACGATTTGCAATACATCCTGCGCCGGTCGGTGTTCCAGGATATTTCCTTGCTGCTTCAGACGATATGGACTTTGATGGGACGCATGTTTCAATCGCGGAAGGCGCCTCCGCTTCCCGTCGAGGGCCCAAAGGAATCTTTTTTCGAGCCAGCATTTGAGGAGAGCCTGAATCGTGCTCATAGTGCGCAGTCCAGTTCGGATTAGTTTCGGCGGCGGGGGCACTGATCTACCCGCCTACTACGAACAGTTCGGCGGCGCGGTTCTAAGCGCAGCCATCAACAAATACTTTTACACGATTTTGGGAAAGCGCTCGGATGATCGTATCCAGGTGATTTCTTCGGATTTGCGGGTGTTCGAAACCTGGCGTGACATCGCCAACATGAGCGTGAGCGGCAACGCTCTGGAAATTCCTCTGGCGGTGCTGAAGGAAGTGCATTGCGATACTGCCATCGATTTGTTTTTAGCTTCAGAGATCCCGCCCGGTACGGGGTTGGGATCTTCAGCCAGCGTCTGCGTCAATATTCTCAAGACGCTGACAACGTATCTGCAGCGGCCGCTCTCCAAGTACAACCTGGCGGAACAGGCTTTTCACATTGCGCGTAATGTCCTGGGAAAACATATTGGCAAGCAGGATGAGTACGCGGCAGCGTTTGGCGGTCTGAACTATATTTCTTTTCACCCTGACGGTACGGCTCAGGTCGAACCGGTCGAAATCGAGCCTGCGGTATTGGGCGAATTGCGAGCCAATCTGATGCTGTTCTTTACCGGTGCCGCCCACAACTCGTGGACCATCCTGAGGGAACAGGAGAACTCCACCCGGGCGAAGGGAGGGGCCGCAGTCGAGGCGTTGCACGAAGTGAAGGCCTTCAGCGGAAGTATGCGTGCCGCCCTGCAAGGCGGCGACCTTCGTCAGTTCGGTGAATTACTGCATGAAGGCTGGCAGGCCAAGCGGCGCGTCTCGACGAGGATCTCCACGCCGCGCATCGACGAACTGTACACGATCGCACGGCAACATGGGGCTGTGGGGGGAAGATCACGGGAGCGGGCGGTGGTGGCTTCCTCTTACTTTATTGCGAACTGCCACATCAGCAGGCGGTGCGAGAAGCCATGGGTGCTCAGGGCATTCATGAGATGACCTTCGAATTTGACATGCAGGGCGCGCAATCGATCGTCAACGATCCGTTTATCGATGGCGATGAACGTGGCGGTTCGCGATGGGTTTTCATTCCTACCGTGCCTTCCGGCTATTCCCTCGATGAGAACATCGCAACCAAGAGGAAGGCGTGAAGGCATTTTTACTGGCAGCCGGAGCTGGCTCGCGCCTGCGGCCAATCACCGACACAATGCCGAAATGCCTGGTCCCAATTCAGGGCGTGCCGATGCTCTCGATCTGGCTGCAGACTTGCAAATGTTTTGGCATCGAGGAAGTGCTCATCAATCTGCATGCGCACGCTGCCGCAGTTTGTGAGTTTCTCCAGCGGAATACCGACGGCCCCAGAGTTCGCGTGGTGGTGGAAGAGCAGCTGCTTGGCAGTGCCGGGACATTACGAGCCAATCGCGAATGGATCATCTCGGACGAGTTTTTCTGGGTGTTCTATGCGGATGTGCTAAACCGCGCTGATCTCGAAGGCATGATGCAGGCGCACCGGACGCGAAAACCGGCGGCAACGCTGGGAGTGTATGAAGTTCCGGACCCGCGCCGCTGCGGCATCGTGACCGCGAGCGATGACGGTGTGATTGAACAATTTGTGGAGAAGCCGGAACATCCCGTAAGCAATCTCGCTTTTTCCGGACTCATGATTGGCACGCCCGAGGTACTGGATGTGATACCGGCGGCAACCCCGGCCGACATCGGATTCCACGTACTACCGAAGCTCACGGGCCGCATGATTGCCTATCCAATCCGTGACTACTTGCTCGACATTGGCACCCTGGAAAACTACGAGAAGGCCCAGGCCACGTGGCCCGGACTTCGGACAGGTTGAAGACTGAGTGCTGCGCGGTGTTGTGTTCGACATGGATGGAGTTGTGATTGACAGTCACCCGGCTCACCGGCGGGCGTGGCAAAAGTTTCTTGGCACGGTGGGGCGTGAAGTCTCGGAGGCAGAGTTGGACTTCGTCCTCGATGGCCGCAAGCGCGAGGAGATCTTACGCTATTTTCTCGGCGAATTGGAGCCGTTGAAGATTGCACAATACGGTGCCCTGAAGGACGAGATGCTGCAGCAACTCGGCGAAGGACTGCGCCCGCTTCCTGGAATCATGGAGTTTTTGAATTCACTGTCCCGAGCCGGTATGCGAATGGCCCTGGCAACTTCCGCGGGTCGGAGGCGTACCAGCGGGACACTCGACGAATTGGGCCTGACGCACTACTTTGAAGCGGTTGTGACTGGAGACGACGTAGGCAAAGGCAAGCCCGATCCGGCGATCTACCGGCTGGCTGCGGAACGCCTGGCCGAAACGCCCGAAAGCCTGCTCGTGGTCGAAGATGCGGTGTCGGGAGTGAAATCCGCGCGCGCGGCGGGGATGCGTTGCCTTGGAGTTGCTTCCGACCAGCGCGCGCAAGCGCTTCGTGACGCTGGCGCGGACCCTGTCATCTCCGACTTCCGGTCGCTTTCCCTGTCCCGACTGAAAGCCACCTTCGACTGACCTTGATTCTCCCTCTACCAACGAAGAACCCTGGCGCGGAATATGATTCCAGAGATGCTGGGCCTGTGCTTCGGGGGCAGCCGGTTCCCTTTCCGGCGAAATCTGGGATGAAACAACTCAGAGTTGGAATTGACGTCCACAGCATCGGAAGTCAAAAAGGTGGCAACGAGACCTACTATCGGGAACTGATCAGGGAGATGATGCGGTTCCCCACTGAGCACTCATTTTTCCTTTACTACACCGATCCCAGAAGTAGCGGGCTGATTGCCGCCGGCGATCACTTTCGTCTTGAGCGCCTAAGGCCTTCCCACCGGATGTTGCGGATTCCGTTTACTCTTCCCTGGCGTATTCGACAGGACAAGTTGGATGTTTTCCACGCCCAGTTCATTGTACCGCCATTCCTGAAATGTAAGACGGTGACCACGATTCCTGACATTGCATATGAGCATGTCCCGCAATTCTTTCCTGCCCGCCAGCGCAACTACCTCAAGCTGCTGGTGCGAGAGTCGGCAAGGAGGGCGGATCACGTCATCACGGTGTCGGAATATTCGAAAAGGGCCCTGGTGGACACTTATGGTGTCAGCGCGGAAAAGATCACGGTAACCTATGAAGGTGCCGGCAAGCAGTTCGTACCGCTTGACCGGGAAAAAGCTAGAGAAGACCTGGCACGCAAATACGGAATTCATGACCGATTCATTTTGTATCTTGGCCGCCTACAGGCCCGCAAGAACCTGGCACGACTGGTGGAATCCTATGCCAGGGTGCGCAAGTCCGGATTGCCACACAAACTCGTGCTGGTGGGCAAACCGGACTCGTTGTTTCAGCCAGTACGGGCTCGTATCCGAGAGCTTAAATTGGAGAACGACATTGTCCTTCCCGGTTATGTCGCAGCCGAGGACGTGCCGGCCTTCTTTAACGCAGCAGAAGTCTTCGTTTACGTCTCCTTCTACGAGGGATTTGGCCTGCCCATTATGGAAGCTATGGCGTGTGGAACGCCGGTCATTACGTCGCGCGGCACTTCGCTCGAGGAGGTCGCCGGAGACAGTGCCATACTCGTTGATCCAATGGATGAAGCCTCAATCGCGGAGGCACTGAAAGAAGTCCTGAGTGACGCCGAGCTCCGCGTAAGACTTGGGAATGCCGGTTTGGCAAGGAGCCGTCAATTCAACTTCAAGAACGCCGCAGAGCAGACGATCGGGGTATATGAACGCGTAATGTCGTAGCGCTTGATCACCTGCGTGCTTTCAGGAGTCTGGGGGAAAAAGACCGACTGGCGCTTGCATGGCGCCCTCAGGTCCATCTCTTTGCTTCGTTGAGCGGCGGACGCGATTTTGTCCTCCTCCCGGAGTCTCTGCCGGGCCCGAATTTTTCGAACAACCGCAGAGGCAACCTGTATTTCTTAACCGCATTTCCTGCAGCCCGCTAAATTGGACTATGGACATCGCTTTGATAATTCACGAACTGCTGGTCGAAGGCGGCGGTGAGAGGTTATGCGTTTGCCTGGCAGAAGCCCTGGCCAAACAGGGACACAAAGTGGTTCTGTACACCACGGCCTACGACGAGCTGAACTGTTTTCCGGAGATCTGCAAGGCTTTCACGGTCAAAGCAGCTGGGCGCGGCCGGTTCTCTTCGCTCCGAAAGCCTCTATTTCTGCGTGGGTATCTCGATATGCTGAGGCTTGCGGCAGCGGTGGAGGACAGACACGACATTTGGAATCCACATCACTGGCCGGCGCAATGGAGCGCGGTGTGGCTAAAGCGAAGATTAGGCGGGTCCATAGTATGGAATTGCAATGACGTTCCTGATTTTCACCAGAAGGTATTTCATCCTCAGTCACTAAGAGGCGCGGCTTTAGCTATTCTGTATTGGCTCTATTATCTTTATGATCGCAGGCAAAACCGCAAGGTCGACTTGACCTTGTTACTTTCCAACTGGGCGGAGAGCGAATATCGGGCAATTTATCCGGGGAGCACACATGTAGTGCGTTGCGGGATGGATCCCGCGAAGTTTGCTCCGGGCGGCGACCGGGCTCGAGTCCGGAACCGATTCGGATACTCCGACGATGATTTCGTCCTGCTGTGGCTCGGTATCTTTATGCCTCACAGGCGGCTCGAAGATGGAATCAATGCCATCGGCCAACTGGCCTCGCGTGGCATCCATGTGAAGCTGCTTCTGGCGGGTTCCGACCGGTCCTACCCGGCGTATGTAACTTCCCTGAAAGCGTTGACGCAAAAACTGGGTGTGCAGGACAAGGTAACCTTCGCAGCCAAGGTTCCGGAGTCGGAAATCCGAGACTTCTATTCCGCCGCCGATACATTCCTGTTCCCAAACGACCAGCAAACGTGGGGGCTTGCCGTCCTGGAGGCAATGGCATGCGGATGTCCATCTCTGGTTTCCCGCGGCTCTGGGGTACACGAAGTACTCACTGATCAAGAAAACGCTTTTCTATTTTCGCCGAGGAAACCGGATGAACTGGCCATGAAAATCGAGATGTTGGTAAGGCAGCCGGAGCTAAGGCACGAAATCGCCCGAAAAGGGATGGAACTGGCGCGCGATATTTACAACTGGGATCGGTTTGCGGAACAGGTCGAAAGCGCTTGTCAGGAGGTCGTCGATCGCAGTGACTCGCGTGTTTTGCTGCCGACATCGGCTGAGGCATCGACCGCCGAGCCATCGACCGGCGGATGATGGGCCGGCCAGAGTCAAAGGAACAAGGCGCGTCAAGAATTTCGCCGGGACAATAACTTTATGGATCTTGGGAGTGCTGTTTCAGTGAATATACGAAGTCTGGCCAAACGCTTATTGCCGGGTTTTAACTCGCGTCTGGCAGTGAGGCGCGCGATCAACCTGCCTCGGGACACTTTCGAGGGCCTGACAGGGCGCCGGGAGCCGCTTATTCCGCCGCACGGTTTGTGGTTCGTCGGCGGCGAATCCGACTACAAGCAGGTGAATCAGGAGTACCTTGACTACTTTGTCAATCTGGGAGGACTGCAGCCCGACCATCACGTGCTCGATATCGGGTGCGGGATCGGTATCATGGCTTCCTCACTCACCAGTTTTCTCAGCCCCCAGGGATCTTATTCGGGCTTCGATATTGTGCGTGTCGGAGTCAATTGGGCGCAGAAAAATATTGGGTCCCGCTTTCCTAATTTCTCGTTCGTGCACTCGGATATTTTCAACAAACATTACAACCCCAAGGGAAAACTCTCTTCAAGTTCCTTCCGCTTCCCGTACAAAGACGCCAGTTTTGATTTTATTTTCCTCAAGTCAGTATTTACTCATTTGCTCCCGGACTCGATTCAGAACTACCTGCGGGAAATACGGAGAGTCATTAAACCGTCGGGCACCTGCCTGGCGACATTATTCTTGATGAATACCGAATCGACTGAACTGGTCCGTGCGGGGCGGAGCACGCTGAACCTGGCCCCCTATTCGGATGGTTGCTACGTGGCGGACCCGAAGTTTCCGGAAACCGCCGTGGGAATTCCGGAGTCATTGTTTGTGGAATGGTGTGCGAAGGCGGGTTTGTCGCCGCAAATGCCGATACGATACGGCTCGTGGTGCAGCCGGCAACAACCCATGAGTTATCAGGACATCGTGTTGCTCAAGCCGATGAGCTAGAAGATTAGGCGTGAAGCCATCAGGACAACCTGGGGATTAACGGCCGATCAGGTGCTGACGCAAGCTCTGTAGACTGCGATGGTTTCTTCGGCGGTCCGCTGCCAGCTAAATTGGCGCGCACGTTCCAGGCCGCTCCGTCGAAGTCCGGCAGCGGTAGATCGATTCTGCAGAACATCCTCAATAGCCGAAGCCAGGGCCAATTCATCTTCGGGCGGGACGAGCAGTGCGGCGCCAGACGCGACTTCAGGAAGACTCGACGTGTTGCTGGATACTACCGGCGTACCTGCCGCCATCGCTTCCAGTATCGGCAGCCCAAACCCCTCATATAAGGATGGAATCACCAGGGCAGCGGCGCCAGCGTACAGGCCGGGAATGTGCTGTTCGGGGATGTGGCCGGTCAGCACGACACTCTTATTCAAGTCCAGTTCCCGAATTGTCTCGAAAACTTCATGCGCTCCTTTCATCGAAACGTCCTGTGATCCTGCGAGAACCAACTGGCGATTTTCCCACGTTCCCTTAGAGCGGAGGCGCGCCAGGGCGCGAAGCAAAGTAGGAATGTTCTTGCGATACGAAAAACTGCCGACATGCAGAAGATAGTCTGGGCGTATTCCCAGAGCACCGGCCCAATCTTGATCGAGAGGGATGCCGGGATGAAACCTCTCGTGGTCAACGCCGTACGGAATCACGTGAACTTTGCCGGGAGAAACACCGTAGGTTTTGACGATGTCACGCTGCGAGTGCTCCGAGCCGCAAATAATGGCCGTGGCAGACCTTATCGCGGGAGGCATTACCACTCGCAGGTAGGACACCCACCAGCGTGCGAAGTGCGATGGGAAAAGCAAATAGGTAATGTCGTGGACCGTCACCACCACCGGGCATGGTGTGGTCATGGCCGGCGCGACAAAAGCAGGCGCATGCAGCAGGTCGACGTGCATTTTCCCCATCAGTCTTGGCAAATAGGCGTGGGTCCAGAGCATGCTTGCCACAGTTCCGACCCCTCGTCCCATAAGCCCGTTCATGGACGAATCCCGGCGCCAGCCTGGAAGGACCTGCATGCAGAGGTCTGTTCTTTGCGCAAACTGCTCCAACAGGCGCGCCGCATAAATACCTGTTCCTGCCTTGTCCCGAGCTGCCAGGCTGTTATCCCATGCTACTTTCAGGGTGCGCATCCGATCAGGATTTTCCTACGCGCGCGCCGTTTGAACCGGGTGAGACCTTGCGGGCGATCACCAACATGGCGTCGTATATGTTGATGCGAAAGATTTGCATGAACGCGAGACAGGCATAGTAGTAAGCGTCGGCTTTGAAGCGGGGGAGCCTCTGAGGACGTACATAGTACGGATCAAGCGTTTTTCCCAACACTGAAAAGCCTGTATTCTGTAACAACTTCTCTAGAACATCGGGAGTAAAGTGTGACAGATGCACTTCCCCGGTCTGTGGTCCCAGATCGACACGGGGGAGGCCGAACTTGCCTAATCCGCGTCGTTCTTTCAGTCCAGCATTCATCGTCCACGTTCTCACACGCGCCCGGAGCGAGCTTACTTCGTTCGGAACAGCGATCACCAGGACGCCATCGGCCGAGAGCAAAGAGTGACACATTCTCAGCACCGATTTCGGATCGTGCACGTGCTCGAGGACATGAAAGAGACTGATATTGTCGAAGACTTTTCCCTGCCAGTTAATGTCCTCAATGGTGCCTTGAAAGGTGTCCAGGTCATATTTTTCCTTTGCGATCTGGATGGCGACGCTCGATACTTCGGTTCCGTAAACCTCACTGTACGAGTCACGTGCCAAGGCAAGAAACTGACCGATCCCGGTTCCCACATCGAGCAGGGAACCAGTTTTTTTGGTGGTCTGCATCTTGTGGAGTCTTCTCTTCCACATTTTTTGCCGGGTCGGCAATTCCGCAAGCCAGGAATCGTATTTGGCGGGTCGTGAGTAAAATTTTACTAATTCCTCTAGCGTGGGTCTGGGACTGTCAAAGACATATCCGCAACGTTCGCATTTCGCAATGTTGCATCCCGGGTCGACGGACTCAATCGAATCGGCCCCGCAGACATTGCATTGTTTGAGAAGTTCAGTTTTCATGGTTCGACAGAGCTACTGCAGCGACGCTCCTCCCTGAGTTGTGATGAGTTTCTCTTTCTGGTTGTGTTTAATGATAACTCTGAAATGAGTGCGATTCTGCAGTTTGTCCGCAGGATTCAGTTCGTGAACCTCCTGCTTTTTAAGGGACCGAAATTGAGGCCGGGTGCTTCCTGGGCACGAATCTGGCTTGTCGGATTCACTCATTCCTTCTGTAATGTGACTATCAGCCATCCCTGATGACTATGCTAAACTACTTAAAAATCTTCATGAATACGTCCTCTTGCCAACGCGTGCGTAGCCTTGAGTTCGCAGAGAGAGTGCCCTCCAGCCAACGTCGGTGAAATCGATCAGCTTATATGAATTCGGCAGCAGCGAAGATACAGTTCGTCGCATACAGGAGCCATTTGTAGCATATTTTCGCGATTGTGCGCCGGTGCTGGATGTTGGCTGTGGCCGGGGAGTATTTCTCGAACTTCTCTCGGCCGCCGGCATCCAGGCAGTGGGGATCGACCATTCTGTCGAAGCCTTAGCGGCATGCGAGCGCAAGGGGTTTGATGTTCAGCACGAGAACGCTACCACGTACTTGAATCAAAATGCAGGGAAGTTCGGGGGGATTTTTTGCAGCCACGTAATTGAGCACATGGACTATGAGGATGCAATGAGTTTTCTCCAGCTTTGTCACCGTGCTCTCCGGCCGAATGGCGTATTGTTACTGGTCACTCCAAACCCTGCGGACCTAGCCATTATGTCCGAGGTGTTTTGGCTGGATCCTACTCATGTTCGACCCTATCCGAAAGCATTGCTGGAAAAAATGTTGAGCGCGATCGGCTTCGAAATCCGCATCGCGAAGCAATTTTTAGGGAGTTGGCGATTAATCGGAAAGCGCGGTATCCCCGGCTTTCTTTTGCGGCGTATGCTGCTGGGTTATCACTTCGGAAGACCTAATACAATGGTGTTGGCGACAAAAGAATAGTTCTTTTCATCGGAAGCAGGCAGAAGCTGATTCCCAAGTTCTCTGGACAAAGCTCAGCGTCCTCACCCACACATCCCCACCGCGGACGCACCGTTGGCATTGTCAGCTTATTGACCTTCGGTGTCGCCTTCACCGGATATTTTCGCGAGGCCGTGCTGGCCGCCCGTTTTGGCCTGTCGGCCACCATGGATGCGTATTTTGCCGCCATTTTTATTCCTACGTTAGTCTATATGGTTCTTATCGCAGGTACCCTGTCTCCGGTATTCATTCCGATCCTCATACAACGTAGCGGAGATGAAGACGGCGCTCAGCTTTCCGAAAGCTTCAGCGTGGTGACAAACGCGGTTCTGCTTTTGCTTTCTGCTGCTGTTGTGCTCGGCCTTTTCACGGTTCGCAAGTGGCTACCGTTGCTGTTCTCAGGATTCAGTCGCACTACCACCGACACGGCCACGCATCTTGTGTACATTATTTTTCCGGCTGTTATTTTTGTCGCCGTTGCTGGCATTCTCACTGCTGCGTTAAATGGGTTCCACAAGTTTGCGCTTGCCGCTGCGGCCCCGGCTTTGTCCAGCCTCGCGGTCATCCTGGCAGCAGTGTTGGCGCGTGGTGACCGAGCAATCTACATAGTTGGATTTGCCACAGCCCTGGGTTTTCTCTTGCAGCTGATATTTCTGCTGCCCGCGACCGCTCGCCTGGGTATTCGTTACCGGCTGGTACTGAATTTTCGGCATCCGGCAATTAAAAAACTGACCCGCCTGGGCGTTCCCCTGCTTCTCTATCTGCTGGTCGCCAACGCCTCGTCCTTCATGGAACGCAATCTAGCCTCACAATTATCCGCCGGAGCGGTCTCCAGCATTACCTACGCCACACGATTGTTTGCCATACCTGCCAACTTCTTTGCGGCTCCGCTGGCCATAGTCGCATATCCACTGTTCGTGCGCGAGGCGGTACGTGACAACCGCGGGGATTTGCGCAACCAGATTTCCCGCATGGTTCGTCTGGTTTGTTTCCTGTTCATGCCCCTCACCTTGTGGGTCGTTATGAATTCCTTGTCGTTGATCAGGATGTTTTACGAACGTGGCCAGTTTCATCTGAGCGATTCTGTAGTGACCGCGCAGGTGTTGATGCTCTACGGAGTTGGAATTCTCCCCAATGCCATTACGGTAATATTGCTCCGTTGCTTCTACGCGGTCCAGGACACGATGACACCTTTGTGGGCCGAGTCAATCGATTTGGCATTTTATATTGTTACCGCCCTGCTGCTGACGCCGCGCTTCGGAATCGCGGGACTCGCATTTACGCGCGGGATGACATATTTCCTCGTGGCGGGCATCCTCATCTTCGTACTCTCGCGAAAGCAGAAGCTGTTGAAAATGGACTTCGATCTAATGCGTTTCTTGGGCCGGACCTCTATTGCCAGTCTTGCCATGGCCGCAGTGAGTTGGATGAGTTTGCATTTGATGCAATCGGCGTTTGACTCCGGGAAGACACCTCTCCGATTGGGTATCGTTTGCGTGGTATTGACCGTGAGTGCCTCCGTATTTCTGGGTGTGGCACGACTGCTCAGGCTTGACGAAGCGGCACACCTCTTGGGCACGATTCGGCAGCTGGTGCCTGGCCTGGGAAGTCCAATTTCGGAGGTTCAAGGCGAAGTCGCGGCGCTGAAGGGCGACCCCCGGTAGGCGAGGCGTCCAGTCGCTTGTTCACTGGTCAAACAGAGGCATCGCAACAAGTACGAATCGACATATTCCCGACAAGTTTCCTAACGATCGAGGCCGCTGACCGGTCGCGCCTTCGTCCGAATCACCAAACCGGAATAACATTCAGCCATTCTTGGAAGCGTAATAGGTCCGCCCGGGAATGTGGGGACCCGCCCGCTGATCCGGCACGATCTGCAATGCCTTTCCTCCGCCGGATTCGATGATCGCAACCACATCGCTCTCGGGAAGGAAATTCATCGGTATCGGGTGAAGTCCCAGCTTCCTGTACAGCAACCGTTCGGAGAGGCCGGCGGATCGAAGCCGCGAATAAATCCGGGGTCTGGCCTGCAGTCGGCGGCGCAGAGGCACGTGGTTGGGCACTTGCATTACCAGCAATCCTCCCGGCTTCAAGACGCGCACGAACTCGGCGATGTAGCGTCGAATGGACTTCTGAACCGGAACATGCTGCAACACTAGAGCGGTGTAAATGAGATCAAACTGCCCTGACGGAAACGGGAGAGAGTCGGAATCGTTGAACACGAACTGGCAATTCTTCTGAGGATTCAGGCTGGCGGCTCGGTTGAGCATAGACTTCGAGATATCGATTCCCACCACATTTTTGAACAGAGGTGCGAGAGCGCGGGTAAGCCTTCCCACTCCGCACCCGAAGTCCAATGCCCAGTCGCGGTGCTTTGGCAGGCCCAGCCTCTCCGCTGTGCTGATCAAACTAGAAATCTCTTCAGTACCGGTTTCGAAGAATTTCTTCAGATCCCAGTTGCCGTGCTTGGTCCCCGGTTCGGTCAGAATGGACCAGAATGGATCGAGGTCACCCATGTCTTCCCAATGCTTCTTGCTTTTGCTTAACGACATGCTCGCTTTTACCACGCTAGATCCCAGGCGGCTCGCGCTCTATCCGCAATCATCGAATCAACCATAAACAACGAACTTTTCCGCTCGACGCGAGAACCAGTTCAGAGCGTCGATAGTGCCGAGAGCACGATCGGCGCCCAGATTCTGTAGCCCCGGCGGAACCTGATCAATCTTTATGCTACTTTAGTACGATTTCCAAGGTCCGGCAAATCGAGGTCGAATACCGCGTACTAACAACCAGCGATGGGCTTTCGGGCATCTGACTTTGGTTCGAGGCTGATGTGCTTGTGCCGCGGGTTGCGCTGCTCGGATCTTTTTGGGCATCCGGCGAATACGGAGCGTCGCGCCAAAGTCTGTAAGGTCAGCCTCGGTGGCATCCAATCGAAAAATTACCGTGAGAGAGTGCTAGTGAATCGTTTTCTGATGCCAGTCGGAATACTTTTGTTCGCGGCACATTTTGCCGCCGGACAAGCGGGTGACGTGGGCGCGCAAATTGCTGCCCAGGATGCTGCATTGGGTGCGGGCGCGGGGGAAATCCACATTACCGCTTCCGGAACGATCAGCGAAGGGCAGGTGTCACTTTCCGCGGGACATAACCTGGTTTGCGACGATCAGGTTACGATTTCTCTTGCTGCTGGTTCTTATCTCTATCAAAACAGCAATACTCAAATCACGAACTGCATCATTGCATCGACCACCACTCCGATCAAAGGAGAAATCCAATCGGCCAACGCCGATCACGTGGAACTGCACGGCGTCACCTTCGTGGGCGGCGGGAACTCGGTGTATTGGGAGAGCGTAACCGACTTCGTTATCGCCGACACGAAGATTGTGAACATCAATGCAAGCGACCCGGCGACGAAGGAGATGATGTCGGGAGTTTTTCTGATGAAATGCGCCCGGGGGCAGGTAAACAATCTGAGCTCCGGCAACTTGTCTTCCCTGTGAGCACCGGCAATGGCGGGATTCTCAGGATGGATTTGTCGACTGAAATAACGGTAAACAATCCGGTGATCCAGAATGTGGACGCGAGTTTCACTCCCGGAGGAGCTGCCATCATGATCGAGGGCTCCACCCATATAGATATAAATGGCGGCATCATTACCGGGAACGCGAACATGGACGGAATCCTCGGCCAAACCTACCAGTCGACCATACCGTCCTCGTACTTGACGATCACCGGGGTCAATTCCTCTTATAACGGAGCGGCCGGGCTCAATAATGTCCAGGGCGTTCTCGGGGATGGCATCGATCTAATTGAGCTGAGCCACGTTCTTGTTTCCCACTGCACGATCATCGGAACCGGCAGTCCCCTTAACAAGCAGCCTGGAATCTGGATCTTCATTGACGATGGTGTGGAAATAACAGATACCGAGGTCAGCGATGGCTCGACGGGAGGCATCGCCGCTGCGGGCAGCAGAAATGTGGTTCTCACTCGCGTCACCGCAAACCGCAACCGGGAGCAAGGCGTGTTTGCCGAATTTCAAGGTGGAACGGCAACCAATGTGGGGACGGCTGTCACATGGGTGGCGGGCGTTTCCGGCGGTTTTGGCGTGTCGTGGGCCCCGGGCACACCATTCGCTCTCGATGGCGTGAAGTACCCGATTGCGTCGGTGACGGATAACCTCCATCTCACCCTCACGACAGCTCCTCCTGACCACTCCTCTCCAGTGGCTTGGGCGGTGGAAACCACCGAGGATATCCGAGACTCCGTTATCAATGACAACGGTCTCGCTCAGGTTGGCGGACAAGAGCAAACAGGGATTAGCTGGGCGGACGGCACAACCGGCACAATCTCCGGAGTCACGTCGACCAATACCGGGGTCGGCTATCAACTCTACGGGCTCCGACTGGACAATACCTCCTGGCGGCACCTCAGCAATGACAATTTCACCGGCAACCTTGACGGCGGGGACGGAATTCGCGCTTCACCACAATTCGTGCTGCCGGCAAGTCTCTCGTTCAGTAATCAAGAGGTAGGAAGCGCCAGTGCCGCGCAAGCCATCACACTCACGGCTGGAGCGGTCGCTCTCGAGAACTTGATCATCCAGGCCAGTCCCAATTTTTCGCAGACCAATAATTGCGGTAGCGTGTTGCTGGGATTCGGGGTCTGCACAATCCAGACAGTGTTCGCACCTGCGGCGGCCGGTTCGCTAACCGGCAGTCTTATCATCTCTAATGGCGCGCCCAGCAGTCCGCTGGTGATTTCGCTGGCAGGTACCGGTGTTTCCGGGGGCCTTGGTCTAACAGCTGCAACCGGTAGTTCCACGTTCGCGACCGTCACTGCGGGGACGGCTGCCAACTATGCGCTTTCTATCGGCGGCGCAGGGACAAGTGGTACGGCTTCGCTGAAGTGCTTAGGTGTGCCTGCGGGTGCAATCTGCACAGTGCCCTCCATCGTGGCTATCAACGCTGCTCAAGCAACGCCATTCGTTGTGACAGTTGTTACCGGCAGACCGCTATCCGGCGACCGCAGGCCACCCGCGTTTCGGCCAGTGCATTGGTTGTGGGCGCTGGCGATCGTGGGATGGGTTGCGCTGCCAGCGGGATTGTCCAGGCAGTCAGCCCGCAAATACCTGCTGGTGCTTTTGATTTTTCTAACCGTTTTCCTCGCCTCTTGCGGTGGATCCGGGAAAAGCAGTTCTACAGGCACGCCGAGCGGGACTTACACGCTGACGGTCACCGCCAAATTCGGAAACGTCAGCGAGCAGATCCCACTCACACTCGTCGTACAGTGATTAAAGTTTTCCCCGCAGCCATCGGTCGTGAGAAGGCTTCTCCAAAAGAGATGCTCTGATCTTTGGCGCCGGCAACTAGAGAATGTCCGAGCTGGTGATCCTGCTATTTCCTTCTAGGTGTCCCGACGTGAAGCAACCCTCGATCGCCAGTAGTCGATTAATGAAGCCACCATTTCGTGCAGAGAAATCCTCGGGCACCAGCCCGTCAGTTCTTGAATCTTCTTTCGGTCCCCGCAGATGTGCGGAACATCGTCTCGCCGGACTCTCGCTTCTTCTACCGCGATAGTCACTTTTGTAGTGGAAATGGACTGAAACATTTCGAATGATGTCCGCCAGGCTGGTTGCCGAGCCGGAGCAAACGTTATAGATCTCTCCAGGCTTGCCTTGGTCCAAGAGCGCCCGGTAAGCCCTGACCACATCTCGAATGTCGGTAAAGTCACGCTTGACCTCTATATTTCCCACGATGAGTTTTGGAGGTTTCATCCCCGCTTCAATTTCAGCGAACTGTTTCGCTATGGAAGGCAAAACGAAGCTGGGAGGCTGGCCCGGCCCCGTATGGTTGAAAGCCCTCGCGGTAACAATTCCTCCAGTGTTGTGGCGCCGATATCCCACTGTCAGTAGTTCAGCCATCGCTTTACTCGCGGCGTAAGGATTGTCGGGCCGAATTGAGCTGTCCTCGTTCAACGGACGGGAGGAGGGGGCATACACCTGAGAGGTGCTTATATTCAAAATTCTGGGCGGAGAAGGCAACTCCATCGCAGCGTTGAATAAATTGTTAGCGCCGAAGACATTGACTTCGTAGGTCAGCTGGGGATTTGACCACGACACATCAAGCGCTGAGACGCCCGCCAAATGATAAATCTGGTTGGGTTCGACCTTCCCCACGACCGACCGAACCGCATCCCGGTCACGAATATCTACCTCGTGATAGTCCACATCTGGTTCAGGGCTGGAGCTGCCGCCAGATGCCAGAACAGCTATAGAGGAAGACTGTGGTTTAAGAAACTGAATCAGATGTTTGCCGACGAATCCAGTTCCGCCAGTTATGAGAATGCGCGACACTGAGGCCCCAAACTCCGGTGACGGAAACAGAGATGTGTTTTGGCTCTAACGGGTGCTTAACGCGCTGCGGACGACAATGAAGACGTCCCTGACACCAGATCAAGATCACTTTCGACCATCGTTCCAATGAGCTGTTCGAAAGTCGTAGAAGGCTCCCAACCCAACTTCTTGCGAGCCTTTGCGTAATCGCCGAGCAGGTGATAAACCTCTGCCGGGCGCAAGAGTTCAGGATCGATTTCCACGTGGTCACGGTAGTCCAGTCCGGCTTTTGCAAACGCAACTTGAAGCAGGTCCTTTACACTATGGGTTACGCCGGTCGCAACCACGTAGTCCTCCGGCGTTTCCTGCTGCAACATCAGCCACATCGCGCGAACATAGTCAGGCGCAGATCCCCAGTCACGTTCTGCTTCAAGATTGCCCATCTTGAGTTTCTTTTGAAGCCCAAGCTTGATGCGGGCAACGTTATAGCTTACCTTCCTGGTTACAAACTCAATTCCCCGCCGGGGCGATTCATGATTGAAAAGAATTCCCGAACAAGCAAACAAACCGTAGCTCTCACGAGCATTGACTGTAATCCAGTGGCCATATAACTTCGCGACTCCATAAGGGCTCCGAGGATAGAATCGCGTCGCCTCATTTTGCGGTGATTGCTCCACCATGCCAAACATCTCGCTGGAAGATGCCTGATAGAAACGGATGGCTGGGTTGACCACTCGAATCGCTTCGATCATACGGGTGACGCCGAGCGCCGTGAACTCGCCGGTCAGGACCGGCTGGCTCCATGAGGTTGGAACAAACGACTGAGCGGCAAGATTATAGACTTCCTCTGGGCGCGTCTTCTGTAAAGCTGTGATTAAAGAACTCTGATCGAGAAGATCGCCAGGAACAAGTTCGACTTTATCCTGAAGGTGATTGATCCGTTCGAAGTTGATGGTGCTGCTGCGGCGTACCAGACCGAAGACCTGATAGTTGTTTTCCAACAAAAACTCGGCCAGATACGATCCATCCTGGCCAGTGATTCCGGTGATCAAGGCCCTTCTCATTTCCTAATACACTCCACGAATCTGACAAGAAAAAGGTAGTCTAGCACAGGACTATCGCGGGTATCCCAAGTCCATAAGATCGCGGACCGCGGGGCACGACGACGGGGCGAATATCCTGATAGTCCAAGACGAAACATCGATGCATGCAGGTGACTTGGATTTAGTTCGGTCTTAATTGGAACTATCGCGACCTGCAGACGGCACATCGAGCCACAAAAAGGTGGGAGACATGAGTTTCGTGATTGAATCACGATATTTCGAGGACGTTGCGGTCATTGTTTCGAAACCCTACCGCGATGAACGCGGCTTCTTTCTGGAGACGTATCGCTCGGATCATTTCGAAGAGCTGGGCTTGCCTACCAGGTTCGTTCAAGACAACCAGTCTGTTTCCCGGAAGGGTGTGATCCGGGGGCTTCACTTTCAGTGGGATCAACCTATGGGAAAGCTGATGCGGGTGACGGTTGGGACGGCGTTTCTGGTTGCGGTGGACATTCGCAAGGGCTCTCCCACGCTGGGAAAATGGGTGGGATTGGAAGTGTCTGCTGAAAATATGAAACAATTGTGGGCGCCTGCGGGGTTTGCTCGAGGCTTTTGTGCACTCACCGAGAATGTGGTGGTGCAATACAAGTGCACGGCTACTTACAACAGTAAGGCAGAATCCGCGATTCGATGGAATGATCCAGCCGTCGGAATTCAGTGGCCTCTGAAAGAAGTATCCCTGTCGCAAAAGGACAGGGAAGCAAGAACCCTGACGGACTGGTTAGCATCGCCGGATTCGGAACGCTTCCTCTACAATCAGCCTGCCCGCCCCAAGGCGTAACAGAAACGCTCTTCTCCGAAGCACGATTTGCAGTACTTATTTTGGATACCAGTCGAGCAAACGAACTTCGATCCCGCTGCCCCCCAGACCTTTTTGAAACACGGAAAGATCGGATCCGCGATAGTGATAGGGAATGACAATCTTGGGATGGAAAGCCCTGACCGCTTGAGCCGCCTCGTCGGGCGGCATGGTGTAATGACGACCTTCGGGTGAAAGGCTTTGACCACGTCAGCAGCCTCGTCAGGCGGCATGGTGTAGGGCAGATTCATACACACGAACGCCACATCGATGTTCTTCAGCGCACGCATCTCCGGGACGCCCTCGGTGTCGCCCGAGAAGTAGAAACGCTTGCCGCCGTAGGTGAGAACGTAGCCGTTGCCGCGCCCTTTGTCGTGAAAGAGCTTGCCTGGCGCAGGGCCGCGCTTCAGGTTGTAGGCGGGAATGGCCTCAATCGTCCAGCCCTGCCAGGTCTTGGACTCTCCGTTGGCGATGGGCTTGGCGCTGGTCACGGTTTGGACCACGGCGGGTGGCGCCAGAATTTCGGTATCTGCCTTGCTGAGGTCCTTGATCGAATCCGGGTCCATGTGGTCGCCGTGAATGTCGGTGATCAGAATCAGGTCCGCCTTTGGAAGTCCGGAGAATTTCACGGGCTTGGCAGGATCCAGGTAGATGGTTTTGCCTCCCGCTTCGATCAGTGTGCTGGCGTGATTCAGTGGAGTGATCCTGACCGGTCCGGCTGAAGTGGAAAAGACTTGCGGCTCGGCGGCGTACGCCAACAGCGACAGGACAAAAAGAGAGAAGAACAGAGTGAGAATCAGTTTCAAGTTAACCTCGGATCAGTCTTAAAGTCTCGGGCTAAATACTTCTGCAGACAATCGTAGCGCCGCTGTCCCTTTGGCTGTCAAGTTGAAGGCGGCGACGACGATCAGGTGCGAAGACCTTTAACCACAAAGGTCACTAAGGTACACGAAGGACCCCCCAAAAACCTTCGTGATACTTCGTGTCCCTGGTGGTTCATGAATTTTGGGCGCGTTTACCAAATATCGCCCAGTACGCGCTGGAAATTCGAACCTAATACTTTCTCGATCACCGACGAAGGCTGACCCCGGCGTGCCAGTTCCTCGGCAATGAGTAGCATGTGGTCGGGCCCGTTCAGATCAGGCACGTAAGGATAGCGATCCTCGCCCGGAGCGCCGATACCCAGTTTCTTGCGGCTCGCAAGGTCGGCATCGAACGCGGCCTTTTGCGCCGCCGTGAGGACGACTTTCTCGATCGAACCATCGGAACCGATTCCAACATGATCGGCACCGCAGATGTTGATGGCGTGCAGAAGATGATCTATCACATGCTCGTGGGTCGGCACGGTCGGGGAGGCAACCAGGTAAGGCATGAGATACACACCGAAATATCCGCCGCGATCCGCCAGGGATTTGAGAATGTCGTCAGGTTTGTTGCGGGGATGCGCATAGATCGCGGCACAGCCGGCATGGGAGATGAGCACCGGTTTCGATGAGGCAGCGATCGCTTCCGCCGTGGTGCGCGGGCCGCTGTGACTCAGATCGACGGCGACCCCGATTTCGTTCATCTTCCTAACCGCCACTGTTCCCGCTTTGCTCAGTCCGGCATTGCCGGGCTCCAGACAACCATCGCCAAAGATGCTGCGGTTGTTGTAAGTGATTTGCATAATGCGCACGCCCAGATTGCGGAACATTTCCATCCGCCCGGGGTCGTCTTCAAGGAACGCGGTGTACTGAAAACCAGGAATGATGCCAAGCGTCTTCGCTCGCTTGGCACGCGAAATATCCGCGTGACTGCGAACGATCATGAATGTATCGGGATACTTCTCCGGCAGCGCCTGCATTAGAGCGAAATTCTTGATGGTGCCCTCAAAGTCCCTCTCCGAGATTGTGTAGTTGACTGCGGTAATTCCCGATTGTCGAATTGCTGCCACTACCTCGGGACCGTGTGACGCCTCGAGGTCGACAAATGGCCCACCGAGAGAATCGATTACGACAGCATTCTTGTAGACATCGGCGACGTCAGAGGAGGCACTCGTGACCGCAGCGAAGAAAACGCGGGGAGAGAAGAGCGCGAATGCCGATAGGTTCAGGGCAGACGCATGAAATTCTCGGCGATTCAAAATCGGGCTCCTCAGTCAGTACTCGTCGCTAATGTCGCCAGTTGGAGAAGCGGGATTATATAACGCGTCCACCGTGTTAGTATGTTCCCGTTAACGTACACGATAAGCCTTTTGCCACTGCGAACCCAATCATGCAGCTCGCGAGGAACCTCCTGATCTCTATCCTTTACGTGCATATTCGACTTTTCCCCGAGTTCTGTAATCGAAGGCCGCCAATCTCTTTCACGGGCGCATGTGATAACGATGCCACTCCATTAGACTCGCCGGGGCTGGACATTCTCCCCAGGCGGCAGCGAGGTTGAGCAGAATGCAAAAGTACGTGCTGGGAGTTGACGTCGGAACTGGCGGCACTCGCGCCGTGGTTGTAAACATGAACGGCTGCATACTGGCCTCCGCGACCGAGGAACATGAGCCGTTTGCTTCGCCCCAAATTGGATGGGCGGAACAGCGTCCCGAAGACTGGTGGCGCGCTTGCGGCATCGCCGTCAGGAAAGCGATGGTTGCCGCCGCTTTGAGTGGCGATCAGATCGCCTGCATCGGGTTCTCGGGACAAATGCACGGAGCAGTCATGCTCGATGCCGCCGACGAAGTTGTCCGTCCAGCTTTGATCTGGTGCGATGTGCGTACCGAGAAGCAATGCCGCGATCTTACCGAGAAGATCGGAGCCGAGAAGTTAATCCGGCTCACCTGCAATCCTGCGTTACCCAATTTCACATTGACTAAATTTCTGTGGGTGCGCGAAAACGAGCCGGAGAATTGGAAGCGCGTCCGGTCGGTGATGCTGCCGAAGGATTATGTACGCTTCCGGCTAACCGGCGAGCGGGCGATCGACATGGCCGACGCGTCCGGCACATTGATGCTGGATGTCGCGAACCGGCGCTGGTCCGAGGAAGTATTGCAGTCTGCCGGTATAGAAAAATCGCTGCTTCCACGGCTGTTTGAGTCTCCTGAAGTGTGCGGGAAAGTTTCCGGAGCCGGGGCCGCTGCAACCGGCCTGAAGCAAGGCACCCCCGTCGTGGCCGGCGCTGGAGATCAGGCTGCCGGCGCGGTTGGGATGGGAATTGCAGCTCCCGGCGCGGTGAGCGCAACCATCGGCACCTCCGGGGTTGTGTTTGCGGCTACAGATCGCCCGGCTCTTGATCAGAAAGGAAGGCTGCACACTTTTTGTCATGCCGTGCCCGGACGCTGGCACGTGATGGGGGTCACGCAGGCAGCCGGCCTTTCCCTGCGGTGGTTCCGCGACCGTTTCGGCGCGGGAGAAAGCACTGGCGCCAGCGGACGCGATCCCTACGACCGTCTTGCAGACGAGGCCGCCAGCATTCCGCCTGGATCAGATGGCCTGCTGTGGGCTCCTTATTTAATGGGGGAGCGTACACCGCATCTTGATCCTAATGCGCGCGCTGCATTGATTGGCTTGACGGCTTCGCATACCCGAGGGCATGTCGTTCGTGCGATTCTCGAAGGTGTGGCTTTCAGCTTGAGGGATTCGTTTACGCTCTTTTCCGAGATGAGTGTTCCCGTACGAAACATCCGGCTGGGCGGTGGCGGTGCGCGATCTCCGCTGTGGCGGCAGATTCAGGCGGACATTTATGGGCGAGAGGTTGAGATTCTCGAAGCGGAAGAGGGTGCGGCCTATGGTGCGGCAATTCTCGCGGGAGTTGGAGCGGGCGTGTGGAGTTCAGTCGATGCCGCCTGCAGCGAAGTGGTAAAAGTCGCGCAGCGAGTGGCTCCGAAACCAGCAGTGGTCGAGCAGATGAATACCAGATACGCCGCCTACCGGCGCATGTATCCGGCAATTGCTGCGGTCACGGGTTAGTCTCCCTGGCGTGAAATTTCGCATTGGAACGCCGGTCCCCGCAAATTGTGTAGACCCTTTCCTGAATCTATGCAAATCATGATCCGCCAATTTAAAACTGGAATTCTGCAGGTGCTCGTGCTGGCAAGCTGGAGCGTCGGAGCACTGCATGCTGATTCCGGGCAGGAAGCGTGGCTGCGGTATGCGCCACTTGACGGCGCGACGCGTGAGAAATACGAATCTCTTCCCGCCAATCTTGTGGTTTTAGGGGACTCGCCAGTATTTGAATCGGCGCGGAGCGAGATGATCCGCGGCATCAAAGGTATGACCGGAAAAACTCTGGTTTTAGCCAGAAGCATTGAGAAGAAATCGATTGTTCTGGGGACACTGACTTCGCTGCACGCAGTTTCTCCAGGACTGGCGCCGCCCAACGGCCTCAGGATGGATGGGTATTGGCTGGTCAATGCAAAGATCCGTGGCTTCGATTGTCTTGTGATTGCGGGGCTCACAGATCGCGGTGTTCTTTACGGGGTATTCGCGCTTCTCAGCAAAATCGCGCGTGGAGAAAATGTTTCTCCGCTTGGCGAAGTGCAACAACCTTTCGTTGCGATGCGCTGGGTTGACCAGTGGGACAACTTGAACGGCAGCATCGAACGTGGATACGCCGGGCCATCCATCTTCTTTGAGAAGGGAAGTGTTCGTGCCGATTTAACTCGCGCCGCAGAGTACGCGCGTTTGCTTGCCTCCATCGGCATCAACGGCTGCACGATTAACAATGTGAATGCCGATCCACGAATTATGGACGATGGGTTCATATCGCAACTTGCGCGGGTTGCGGAAGTGTTTCGCCCCTGGGGCGTGGGTTTGGCTGTGTCCGTCGATCTGGGTAGTCCCAAAACGCTGGGAAATCTGGACACTTTTGATCCACTTGATTCCCGAGTGATCGCATGGTGGCAAGAAAGGGTCGATAAAATTTACCGGCTGATCCCGGACTTCGGTGGTTTCGTGGTCAAAGCAGATTCCGAGGGACGCGCGGGACCGTCCTCCTACGGCAGGACGCCAGCCGACGCGGCGAACGTTATTGCTCATGCGCTCAAGCCGCATGGCGGCATCCTGTTTTACCGGGCATTCGTCTACGATCACCATCTGGACTGGCGCAATCCCAAAAATGACCGCGCCAGGGCTGCCTACGACGTCTTCCATCCGCTCGACGGAAAATTTGCCGACAATGTGATCATCCAGATCAAGTACGGCCCCATAGACTTCCAGGCTCGTGAGCCGGTCTCGCCTCTTTTCGGAGGTTTGGAGAAGACGAATGAAGGCATCGAGCTGCAAATCACCCAGGAATACACAGGGCAGCAGAGGCACCTGTGTTTTCTTCCGCCCATGTGGAAAGAAATTCTGGATTTTGACTTGCGCGTAAACGGCGCCAGAACTCCGGCCAAGGATCTGGTTGCCGGCAAAGTATTTCATCAACCTGCGGCCGCATTTGTTGGCGTGGCCAATGTTGGGATGGACGCGAACTGGCTCGGGCACCCGCTGGCGATGGCCAACTTGTATGGATTCGGGCGACTGGCATGGGATCCTGGTCTGACTGCGGGGACAATCTCCGAAGAATGGTCTCGCCTGACGTTCGGCGATGATTCTTTGGTAGTGAAGACGGTCTGTGCGATGTTGCTGGCTTCATGGCCTGCGTATGAAAACTACACCGGGCCCCTGGGAGCGCAAACCCTGACTGACATCCTGGGCAGCCACTACGGTCCAGGGATCGAATCCTCCGAGGGGAATGGATGGGGACAATGGCATCGTGCGGACCATGAAGGCATCGGTATGGACCGGAGTGTCGCGACCGGCACCGGATTTGTAGACCAGTATCCACCGGCAGTTCGAGATTTGTACGAGTCGCTGCAGACAACGCCCGACAAGTTGCTATTGTTTTTCCACCACGTTCCCTACACCTACCGGCTGCATTCGGGTAAGAGCGTGATCCAACACATTTATGATTCGCACTACGAGGGTGCGGAGCAGGCGGCGGACTTTGTGCGGCAATGGAAATCGCTGGAAAAACGTTTTGCCGGTGAGGTAGGTAACGCCGAGTTATATGGACAAGTGCTTGCAAGCCTCGAATACCAGGCCGGGCATGCTGTTGTCTGGCGCGATGCGATCTGTAACTGGTTTTTGCGAACCTCGGGGATTCCCGACGCCAGGGGGCGTGCGGGGAATTATCCCGAACGTGTCGAAGCGGAAGCCATGCAAATGAAGGGCTACACGCCGATCGACGTGACTCCATTGGAGAACGCGTCTGGAGGAAAAGGGATTGAATGTGTTAGCGCGTCCGGTTGCACTGCTTCGTTCGGCTTTGACCGCGCTGCCGGAAACTACGAGATGGATGTGCAGTATTTTGATCAGAACAACGGTGAATCAAAGTTTCGGATATTTGTCGGCGACCGGAAGGTGGATGAATGGGTCGCCGGCGATCACCTTCCTGCGACGAGACCGGGAGGCGACTCTTCCACCCGCCGCAGAATCTCTGGGCTGACTCTCCATTCCGGGGATGTGATTCGTATCGAAGGAATACCAGACGGGGAAGAGCACGCGCCTGTAGACTACGTCGAGTTACATGCCTCAAGAAACTGACGGGGAATAGAGAGAAGATCGAATGCTGCCTGGGTCAAGACCGAAATATTCATCCCTTCTGGTTGCGGCACTCTTTTGCGCTTCGCTTTGCGCATGGGGGCAAACCCCTAATTACGACGAGTCGATCGTCAGAAAATACAGCCTTCCCGATCCGCTGATATTTAACGACGGCAAGCCGGTGCGGAGCGCGCGCGACTGGAAGCGAAGGCGCGAAGAGCTTATCGAACTCTTCGCCACGAACGTGTATGGCCACAGTCCGAAAGCGCCCAAACGTCTGAGTTTTGACGTATTCGAGATCGATAAGAACGCGCTTGGTGGAAAGGCGATTCGCAAACAGGTGACCATTCACTTCTCGGCAGATAAGGACGGTCCGGGCGAGGATGTTCTCATTTACATTCCCGCCGGCGCAAAGAAACGGGTGCCGATGATCCTTACGCTCAATTTTTCGGGCAATCACGCCGTGATCAAAGATCCAGGAGTCAAACTCCCAATAGTGTGGGACTGGAAGACACACGCGAAGAAGCAGGCGTCCGAGGAAACGCGCGGGCACGACAAGGAATTTGAGGTGGAGAAAATTCTGGCGCGCGGCTACGGCTTCGCCACCATTTATTACCAGAATATCGAGCCGGATTTCAAAGGCGGCTATGTCGAGGGCATCCGCCCCGTGTTTTTCAAGCCGGGGCAGACCAAACCTGCGCCGGACGAGTGGGGCGCAATTGGGGCCTGGGCGTATGGTTTGAGCCGGGCGATGGACTACCTGGAAAGAGACAAGGATGTTGACGCCAGGCGCGTGGCGATCATGGGGCACTCGCGACTGGGAAAGACGGTTCTGTGGGCGGGCGCGCAGGACACCCGCTTCGCCATGGTCATTGCCAATTGCTCCGGCGAAGGCGGCGCGTCAATCATGCGACGCAACTATGGCGAGACGGTGAACAATCTGGTTGACACCTTTTCTCACTGGTTCGATGGAAACTTCGAGAAATACCGTGACCACACCGACCGGCTTCCGGTCGACGCTCATGAACTGATTGCCCTGATCGCGCCGCGCCCCGTCTACATTACGGGCGCTGAGGAAGATCGCTGGGGCGATCCCAGGGGCGAGTTTCTCGCCGGGGTGGCGGCCGGCCCGGTATATCGACTATTGGGCGCGCAGGACCTGGGAACGGACGAGATGCCGAAGCTGAACCATCCCATCATGCGAGACATCGGCTTCCACGTTCGCACCGGCAAGCATGCGGTGACGCCATTTGATTGGGAGCAGTTCCTCACTTTCGCCGACATGCATCTTCGTGCCCATCACTGAGGATTGCGCCCACGCTGCTCCGCAGTTCATTTCGCCACTTCATTTTGCAGCCACGTTCAACGTTGTCTCGATCAGATCCTGCGAGTTCCCACCCACCATGAGCTTGAAAGAACCGGGTTCAACAACCTTGTGCATGTCACGATCAAGAAATGACAGCTCATCGAAGCCCAGAGACAATTCGACGGTTCTGGTTTCACCCGGAGCAAGCGCAATACGGCGGAAGCCGCGCAATTCCTTTACCGGGCGGGTCACTGAACTGACCTCGTCGCGAATGTAAAGCTGAACAACTTCCTCGCCGGGTACTTTGCCGGTATTGGTCACGTCGACTGAAACCGTGGTTTGGCCTTCAGGGCCGATTGAATCAGGCCCAGTCCGCAGGTTCTGATACTTGAACGTGGCATAGCTGAGGCCCCAGCCAAAGGGAAAAAGCGGAAGAGTTGTGCTGCCCAGGTACTCACGCTTCGCTGTGGGCTTCTGATAGTAGTAGTCCGGCAACTGGCCGACGGAGCGGGGAACGGTGATCGGTAACTTTCCGCCCGGATTGTAATCGCCGAAAATCACGTCTGCCGCCGCGGCTCCGCCTTCCTGCCCCAGGTACCAGCCATCCAAAATTGCCGGAACGTTCTCAGCAATATAGTTGATGGAATTGGGACGGCCGTGGATCAGGAAGACCACAACCGGCTTTCCCGTGGCGAGAATTGCCTTCACCAGATCGTCCTGGTTCCCGAGAAGATCGAGGTTATCGCGATCGCCGGGATGGTTCACTGCCCAGGCCTCGCGCGAGGTTTGCTCGTTCCCGCCGAGGACCAGAATGGCGATGTCCGCTTTCTGCGCGACCTTGACGGCGTCCTGAATGCGTTGAGCATTGAGCGCCGCATCGCCGAGCACGACTTTGTCGGCGTTCCAGTCGGGCAAGGTTTCGGTGATCCTGCAGCCGAGGGAATAAAGCACCGCGGCGTTCGATCCGACCTTATTCCTGATTCCCTCAAACACACTTACGCCGCGCCCCGGGTCGTTACTGTAGCCGCCCAGGTGCAGCTCGGCGGCGTTGGGGCCGATCACGGCGATTCGTTTGTATTTGGTCTTGTCCAGCGGCAGAAGATTGCCCTGGTTCTTCAGCAAGATGATTGCTTCATGCGCTGCTTTCAGTGCGAGTTGCTGGTGCTCCCAACTGTTTGTGATCTTCTCCGCGTAAGCCGGATCAACATAGGGATCGTCGAATAGTCCGGTGAGAAACTTCTCACGCAACATGTGTGCGGCGGCTTGATCAATAGTGCTTTCGGCAATTCTTCCTGCCTTCACTTGTTCAACCAGGTTGCGGAATGTGTCCGCGCCCGGAAGCTCGACGTCGACACCTGCATCCAGTGCCATTTTCGCGGCGTCATCATCCGTCGCCACAACATGATGAAGGGTGCGAAGATCGGAAATCGCGAAGTAGTCAGAGACCAGCACGCCATCGAAGCCCCATTCGTGGCGCAGAATCGTCAGTCAGAAGGTGCCGGTTGCTGTGCGAAGGGATGCCGTCGATTTCGTTGTAGGACGCCATCACGCTCTGCGCGTGCGCTTCTTTCACGCCAGCTTCAAATGGCTTCAGGAAGTATTCACGGATCACGCGTTCGGAAAGGTTGCCGGGGCCAACATTGGTTCCACCCTCAGGCTGGCCGTGAACCGCGAAATGTTTGAGGGTTGCAAGCACGTGCGACTTATCAATGAATGGGCCACTGCCTTGAAAGCCTTCCACTGCAGCCACGCCAAGTCGTGAGACGAGATACGGATCTTCTCCATAAGTTTCCTCGGTACGACCCCAGCGCGGATCGCGAGCCAGGTCTACGACCGGAGTCAGGCACTGTTGCGCTCCGCGCGCGCGAACCTCGGCAGCGGTCGCGGAAAAAACATCATGCAGCAAGGTAGGGTCCCAGCTGGACGCCAGTGCGATCGGCTGAGGGTAGGAAGTTCCTTTCGGCGCGGCATGGCCGTGCAGGCATTCGTCATGAAAGAGAATAGGGATTCCCAGGCGGGTATTTTCTTTAACCCACTTTTGCAGGGTGTTGGTGAAATCGGCCATCTCCCGCGGGCTGCGCTTTTCGCTGGGTCGCGACATCTCCCCCAATCCCAGCTTCAAGACAACCGTCGCCCGATCGGGAAGAAAGGCTCCCTTGTCGTCGATGAACATTGTGCTGGGGTCTTGCCTCGAACTCGGGTTCTGCCAGGTGCCCTGTAACTGCGCGACTTTTTCTTCCAGGGTCATGCGGGAAAGCAGATCGGCGAGCCGCTGTTCCAGGGGAAGGTCGGGATTGCGATAGGCGGGGGCGCTCTGGGCAGCGGCACCAAAGCACAAGAGGAACGTTAAAGCGAAACCAGGAATGATCCTTCGCCAGTCAGCATGGATTGCCGAACCTTGTCCCATGAAAATCCCCTTTGAAAGAGAATTGCGGGAGCCAATATATCACTAACGTTAACGTACACGGTGCATTTGCAACTCCTGCAGGGAGCTGGCATGTCGTAGCGCCGGGGTCCCGCCGGCCGTCTCGAGGGCATCTTGCCCTCGGCCGGTTGCGGGGGGATGAGTCAAATCAGAAATCCCGCGGGCGGGTGCGCCCGCGCCACACAATCCAGCTGCGATCGGCCTGGAGGGGTCGGAGACCAGTCCCCACATGGTTCCTGCTGATAGCTGATAGCCAGGACTATCTCGCTGGCTTTCCTTCTTCGATGGTAATGATTTGGTCAATCCGGGCCGCGGCAACGAGTTGTTTCAGTCCACTCGGCCACTGGATTTCGATTTTGTCGATCTGGGTGGCTGAACCCAGGCCGAAGTGTGCCCGCGGATCAGAACTTGAGCTGTAGCTACCGCCGCTGAACACGTCCACGCGTTGACGAACTCCGCCCGCGGTGACGAAAACCTTTGCGCCAATCGCGTCCCTCGGACTCCCGGGCCCTCCCACCAGTTTCAGCTCGAGCCAGTGATTGTTGTTCCTGACCACGTTGCGGAGCAGGGACGGTGTGGAATCGATGTTGTTGATGACCACATCGATGTGGCCGTCGTTAAATAGATCCCCGAAAGCCGCGCCTCGGGCAGTAATTACATCTGCCAGCCCGCTGCCGGTTGCAGGTGGCACTTCCTTAAACTTGGTGCCGTCAAGATTGCGAAACAGTTGCGGTCGCTCTGCCCACGTGGTTCCCCAATCCTGCTTGTCGACTTCCGGATAAACGTGGCCGTTGGCGATGAAGAGGTCAGAAAGGCCGTCGTTGTCAAAATCAAGAAACCCCGCTCCCCACGACAGAAAAGGCACGGTCGGTTCACCCAGCCCGGCCTGGTAAGTGACATCGGTAAAATTTCCGCCGCCATCGTTGCGGTACAGAGTCTTGTAGTCATCCGAAAAAGTGGTTGTAAAAAGATCAACCTTGCCATCGCGGTTGTAGTCGCCCACGGCGATCGCCATCGACGCCTGCTCGCGGCCGTCCTCGCTCAGAGCAAAGCCTGATCCGTAACCCGCGTCTTCAAACTTGCCGTTGTGCAGATTGCGATAGAGATAATTAGGTGTGGAATCGTTAGCCACTGCCAGGTCAACCCATCCATCGTCGTCTACGTCGACGAACGCTGCTGCCAATCCGTAAAAGCCTCCCGGATCTGAGACTCCCGCCTTCACGCTGACATCGGTGAAAGTGCCGTCTCCATTGTTATGGAACAGATGATCGTGTTCGCCCGGCAACCCTCGCGGTCCACACATCACTGCGACGCCACGGAACTGGCAGAAATTCGCCGGAATTGTGCCTTGCCCTGCAATGGGTGGATGATCGGCGTCGAACTTCACATAACCGGAAACAAACAGATCGAGCTTTCCGTCGTGATCGTAATCGCCCCAGGTGGGTCCGGTCGACCAGCCGCCCAGAGTGACTCCCGCCTTCACTGCAATGTCGGTAAATGTGCCGTCATGGTTGTTGTGATAGAGACGATTACTCCCGAAGTTGGCAACATAGATATCCGGCCACCCGTCATTGTCATAATCGCCGACGGCCACGCCAAATCCCCAACGCTCGTTGGCGACGCCCGCCTTCCCGGTCACGTCGGTAAATGTTCCGTCGTGGTTGTTGTGCAAGAGCATGGCTCGAGGCGGTGGCTCACTTCCTTTAAACGCCGCGATGGTCGAGCCATTCACCAGATAGATGTCGAGCCAGCCGTCGTTGTCGTAGTCGAGCAGGGCCACGCCGGAGCCTGGAGTCTCGATGATCGATTCTTTTTTGGGCGTTCCGGAGCGATGGTGGAACTTGTCCAGTCCGGCTTGCCTGGTGACGTCTTCAAAGACGACAGGAGCATTTTCCACGAATCCGCCTGCGGTAATCGGGCGAGACTGGGCGTCCTTCACGGCTGCATGAGCGGCGCCGGTTGAAACTCCGCCGCCAGAGGAGGGTTCTTTCTGACTGGAATCCTGGGCGTGGACGGCAACCGCGCCCGCAAGCACAATGAAAAGTGAAAGCAGTATCGGCGCTCGTAACACCGGCAAACGACGAACCGCGGATGGCATGACCACTCTCAATGTAGGCGCGAGCGTCCCGCTCGTGCAAGGGGCGGCACGAACGGCGGTAAGCGAGGACGAGGGCCGGGACGATAAGAGTCAGACGAGCGACAGTCAGACATGCTCCAATACGAGCGAAGACGCTCGCGCCCACACCAAACCTAGTCTGGAATTCTTTGCTCACCGCTGATGGCAAATTCCGCTTCGGCCTGAGGAGCGATTGTTCCCGGCTGTCCTCCTCCCACGCTGATGCGATAGGTTCCTGCTGCGACAATTCGATCTCCGTTGATGTTGACCCCGCTCAAGTCGCGCGCATCCAGCTTAAAACTTAAATGTTGGGTTTCGCCACCCGCCAGGTGAGTGCGTCTGACGCCACGCAAAACGTGAATCGGTGCGCCCGGGACTCTGGGAAAGTTCAGATAGAGCTGCACCACTTCGTCGCCGTCGCGCGGCCCCGCATTCTTGACGTCGACCTCCACGCTCAGAGGATCACCTGCATTCATAGTCGGAGCGGAGAGCTTTAAGTTGCTGTACTCGAATTTCGAGTAGCTCAACCCAAAGCCGAACGGATACAGGGGCTGGCCTTCGAAATACCGGTAAGTCCGGTCCTGCCATCGAGTAGTCTTCAAATGCAGGCAACTGTTCTACTCCTTTATAAAAGGTCACAGGCAAACGGCCCGCGGGATTGTTCACTCCTGCCAGTGTTTGAGCGATTGCCGTCCCGCCCTCCTCGCCCGCGTACCACGCGTCGAGAATCGCATTTGCGTTTTCACTTGCCCAGTTCACCGACAACGCACTCCCGTTCATGAGCACGACCACCAGGGGCTTGCCGCTTGCCTTGACGGCTTCCAGAACGTCTTCTTCCTCTTTCGGCAAATCAAGGCTGGTGCGGTCTCCGCCTTTGAAGCCGGTTATGGCCACTTCCATCTCTTCGCCCTCGAGGTTCGAGGTGATTCCGACGACCGCGATCACGACGTCGGCTTGTTTCGCTGCGGCCACGGCTTCCGCGAGCGGATCGGGGCTCAGACGCGTCCAGACCAGTTTTATGCCACGCGCGCGTCCCTGCAGATATTCAATCTTCAGCTCGTAGCGGTGGCCTTTTTCCAGCGCTACTTCCGCAACCGCCGGCCTGGGATCGTGACTCTTGGGATCTTCCACAATCATTTTGCCGTCGAGCCAAAGCCGGTCAAGGCTACCGTCCAGTCCCAGCCGATAGTTCCCCGACTCGGCGGGTGTGAGAAAACCTGTCCAGCGCACTGAATAGATTTTTGTCTTCGTCGATGTGCCTGGAGCAAAGTCGTAATTCACATCTTTCTCTACCCGCGACTATTTCAGGCGCACCGGCGAATGCCGGGTCCGGGAAGTACTCAGCCTTGAGCCCAGGTTTTCCATCCGGCGTTGTAAGAGCGGACGCCGGCACGGGCTTGTCTTCGAGCAGGAAGTTCGTTCCTGGGGAAAACGACACCTGGGCACTCTTGAATTGCTTGCGGATTCCATCCAGCGCGGTTGTGGAACGTGAGGGCGTGCCACTGTAGTTGCCTTCCAGCACATGCAATGAAGTGGCGAGAGGTCCCACGACGGCGATTTTTCTGATCTCCGGACTCAGCGGCAGCACGCCATCGTTCTTGAGCAGCACCATCGACTCGTGGCTGTTTTCAGCGCAAGTTGCCGGTGGGCATCGCTGTCAATTTCCGAATCCGGGATTTGCGCGTACTTCACCATTTCTGGTGGATCGAACAAACCCAGCCGGAAACGCGCGGTGAACAGACGTTTCAGGGTTACGTCGACTTCTTTTTCGCTCAGGAAACCTTGTTTCACTGCATCCACGTACTTCACGTAGTCCGAATTGTCACCGGCTCTTCTGGCTGAAGTCAGCACAGTCGTTGTCGGTGCCCCGTCTTCAGTGAAATCGCGGCTGCTTCCGCCATGGTCGGGGTGAAATGATGGCCGTTATAGATGTCAGCTACTGCATCGCAATCGGACACAACATAGCCGTCAAACTTCCACGCTCCGCGCAACATGTCCTCGAGCAGGTAAGCATTCGCGCAAGCCGGTTCGGCATTGACCCGGTTGTAGGCACACATCACCGACCCGGCTTTGCCTTCGGTAATCGCGGCGCGGAATGCCGGAAGGTAGGTGTCTTCCATGTCATGTTTCGACACGTCCACGTTAACCGAATGCCTCGAGGGCTCCGGACCGCTGTGAACGGCAAAATGCTTCGGCGTCGCGATCGTCTGGAAATATTTCGGGTCATCACCCTGCAGACCGGTAACAAACGCAACCCCCATCTGACCGGTGAGATAGGGATCTTCACCGTAGGTTTCCTGCCCACGTCCCCAGCGCGGATCGCGAAAGATGTTGATATTGGGCGACCAGAAATCGAGACCTTCGTAGATGTCGCGCCTTCCTGCGCGGATGGCCTGATTGTGCTTGGCTCGGGCTTCCCGTGCCAATCGCCGAAGCCATCAAATGAATCAGGGGCGCGTCGAAGGTAGCGGCAAGCCCGATCGGTTCCGGAAATACGGTCGCAGTTCCAGCGCGGGCGACACCATGCAAGGCTTCACTCCACCAGTCGTACTCGGGAACCTGCAGCCGGGGAATGGCCCGCGACTGGTTGACAAGTTGGGAGGCTTTTTCTTCCAGGGTCATGCGGGAATATCAGGTCATCCACCCGGCACTAACTGGTTGAGCGGGATCGAGATAGAGCGCCGCACCCGAGGATTTTGGACGGGCCGGCACCGCGCTTTGAGCCTCGGAAAAGGGTGCAGCCAGGCTGAAAACAGCCAGCAACAGAATGAATGAAGTCCAGGTTTGATCGAGGCGGATCACGCATCGGGAGAGGTGCTCCTAAGCCTTAAAGGTAAAAGAAGGGTCGACGCAAATCGCGTTGGAGTATACCATCGTGAACGTACACGCACGAGGAATGAAGGCTCTTTTTACGTTGCCGCTCCGCCCGGTGCATAATACGTGACAGCGACGGGGCGATCTGAGCTGGATATCGGGAATATGGAATTGCGAACGCGCAACAGTTCCTGGTGACCTACGGATGAAAAAAGAAAGACGCGGCATCCACCTGATCGCGGAACTGGCCAATGTTTCGATTGGAACAGTAGACCGAGCCCTTCATGGCCGCGGCGGAATCAAAGAGTCGACGCGGCATCGCATTCTGCAGGTGGCGCGACAGATCGGTTACACCCCGAATCTTGCAGCCCGGGCTTTGTCGGTTGCGCGCGCCAGCGCCTCCGATCGGGGTCTGCATGCCTCGCGAGATCCATTTCTTCTACGACCAGCTTTGGAGCGGTGTACTTGAGGAGTCGCGCCGGGTCGCGCAGCTCGGAATCACTTTCGTAAATCGACCGGTCCAGGTTCTGGGTGAGGGCGATACCGAAGCATTCAAGGAGCTCTGCGAAAGCGGCGTCAGCGGAATTATTCTCACTGCGGGAAATCCAGAAGGGTCTCACGCCGCTGATAGACGAGGCCGAAGAAAAAGGAATTCGGGTGGTTTGCGTCTCCACCGACGCCCCCGATAGCCGGCGTTCCGGCATCGTGTGTGTGGAACCAAGGCTCAATGGCTGTCTGGCCGGAGAGTTGATGGGCAAGTTTGTTCCGCCAGGTTCGCAAGTTGCGGTGGTCGCTGGAATGCTGAATACGGAAGATCATCGCAAGAAGACTGACGGTTTTTCGGAAGCGTTTCCCCAGCATTGCGCGGGTGGAAAGATATTCACCGTCATTGAAGGTCACGAAGACGAGGACGAAAGTTTTCAAAAGACATTTGAACTTCTTCGCCAGGCGCCCAATCTTGCCGGACTCTATGTGAATACGGTGAACTGTCTCCCGGTGTGCCGCGCGCTCGGAGCCCACGGCCTGGCGGGAAAAGTGAAATTAATCACGACCGATCTTTTCGCGGAGATGGCGCCGTATTTTCACAAGAGACATCATCACGGCGTCGATCTATCAGCAGCCCCACCGTCAGGGCCAGATGGCCGTTCGCCTGATGGCGGATCACCTTACCAACAAGGTCCCCTTCCCGCCTACCGCCATCTCAGTCCCGGGGTAGTAATGTCGTCCAACCTGAATCTGTTCCGCGAAATGAGGATCACGGAATTCAGGTTCGATGACCGGCAGTGATACGCGGCGCGGCCGACTTTGTAACCTGGGTTCTCAACTCCATTATTTGTTGTTTCCTGGCTGCTGTGAACCACCAGTCCAACCCCCAGTCGCTCACCCCGCATGGCCGTTAACGGCGGCCCGGAGCAGCCGTCCGGATTCCGGAAACCCCTCCAAGGACTCAAAAATTTTCTTGACAGTCATCTACAAATACAGGTACAAGCCTGTCTGCATCGTTAACGTTACCGGGAAGTCCGTTAACGACTCGGGAAACCGCGTTGTAACCGCAAAGGGGTGAAGACTATGAGGTCTTTTGCGTTCAACATGTGCCGTAAGTCTTGTGAATGCCGTGAAAGCACGGGCGTGTACGCTCCCTGTTGCTCTCTGCTTGTTGATGGCTGGGCTTGTCGCTTTGCGCGTCAGCTCAAACCGCCACTGTGGTCGGAACCATTACCGATCCCTCCGGATCCGTGGTTCCCAACGTAACGATTACGGCAACCCACGTCGAAACCGGCCAGGTTCGAACGACCAAGGCCAGTGACGCTGGCCAGTACCTGTTTGCCGATCTTCCAATCGGTCACTACAGCATTAAGGCCGAGGCTGCGGGATTCGGCGTCGCCCAGAAAAACGACGTCGTACTGAACGTTGGCGATCGCGCCCGCATCGACTTCGATCTGAAGATGGGCGCAGCCAGCGAGACCATTACGGTCGAAGCCGATGCCGTAAGAGTGCAATCGGAACATGGCGAAGTCAGTTCCGTCATTACCGGGCAGCAGATCACGCAGCTCGCCACCAACGGACGCAGCATGTACTCGCTGGCCAACCTGACGCCGGGAGCTTCCAGCGGACAGGCTGATTTTCAAACTCCCACGCCGGTCGGCGGCGACGCCGCCATGAGCTTTAACGGCCAGCGCATGAGCCATAACCTTTACATGCTCGATGGCGCCGAGAGCAGCGATCGCGGGGGTGGCGGCGGTTCCGACGTTATGCCTTCGCTCGACTCGCTCGGCGAGTTCCGCATGCTCACGTCGAACTACAGCGCCGAATATGGCTTGTCATCGGCCGCAACCATGACCGCGGTCATCCGGTCTGGCAGCAAACAGTTCCATGCTTCGGCCTGGGAATTCACCCGCAACGACGCCTTCGATGCACGCAATTACTTCAACCCCGCACCCGGCTAAAGTAGCCGAGTTGCGATTCAACACTTACGGTTTTAATGTCGGCGGCCAGGTTCCCTTCTGGAAGAGCCATCCAACCTTCTTCTTCTACAACATGGAATGGCGCAGCCTGATTCAGGGACAGATCCTCAACCAGACGGTTCCGCTGCCCAGCACCTACGGCGGAAACTTCGGCAGCACCCTGATCACGGTTCCAACCAGCGTCTCTCCCGCGATCCTGGCGCAATACGCTGCCGATGGGCTCACGCCGGGGCAACCCTTCCCGAACAACACGATTCCGGCAGATCTGCTGGATCCGAACGCGCAGGCGCTGTTGGCGGCTGGAATTTTTCCCGCGCCAACCAGCGGTAAGCAATTCATCGGCGGCAACAACGTTCCCACGAAAGTGCGGGAAGAAGTTGCCCGGGTGGATCACCAGTTCACCGATAAGTTCTCGATTTTCGGACACTGGGTTTCAGAGCAGATCTCGCAGAACTTCGGGACCGCGATGTGGAGCGACGACAATTTGCCGACGGCACAGCAACACCTTCGGCAACCCTTCGTACAGTGGCGTAATCCACACCACCTATGCCATCAGTCCGAGGCTGCTCAATGAAGTGGCCTTCAACTACAACGGGAACCGGATCGCCATCATTCCCCAGGGCGTCGTCGACACGTCCCACCGGCTTCACCACGCCGAGGCTGTTCACGGGCCCGAACAACCTCAACCGCATCCCGGAAATCAAACTGGATGGCGCGACCGGCGCCAAATACGCCACGGCCAGTTGGCCATGGAACAACAAGGCGGACGATTACCAGATTCGCGACGACATTTCATGGACCAAGGGAGCCCATCAGTTCAAGATGGGTGGCAGCTGGGCGATCTACAAGAAGATCCAGGATCTGTTCGGTCAGACCCAGGGCTTCTTTACCTTCAACAATAACTACACCGGGGTTGACTTCGCCGATTTCCTGCTGGGTTACGCCCAGTCGTACAACGAGCTGGCGGTTCAGGACAGCGGCAAATGGAACAACGTTTCGTGGGCCGCCTATATCCAGGACAACTGGCGCGCCACCAAACGGCTTACCCTGAATCTTGGGCTGCGCTGGGATGGCGTTCCGCATACCTATGAAGCCAACAACCGGATGGGGAACTTCTATCCCGGCCTTTACAATCCAGCCGACGCGGCCGTCATTCTTCCGGACGGATCGATCAGCCCGGCCAGTCCGGGTCTGGGCACAAGTCCCAACCCGATCCTGGCCGGCCAGCAGTTCTATCTGAACGGCATCGGCATCCCTGGGCAAGAACGGAATTCCCAAGGGTCTGGTGGACAACCACTGGGCTGCCTTCGGTCCTCGTCTGGGCTTTGCCTATGACCTGACGGGCCAGGGCAAGACCGTCATCCGCGGCGGATTCGGCACCATGTACGAGCGCATTCAGGGCAACGACATGTACAACGCCGGTCCGAATATTCCGTTCAGCACATCCGTCACCTTCAACAACGGTGTTCTGCTGGCGAATCCGAGCACCAGCGTGTCAACGCGGCAACACGCTGACGGCGCCGATCACGGTCGCCGATATTACCGGCCTTGACAGAACAGCAGTACAAGCTGCCGGTGACCTACCAGTACAGCGTTGGCGTCCAGCAGGGTTTCGGCGCCAAATCGGTACTGTCGGTTTCGTACGTCGGAAACCAAAGCCGGCATCAGAACGACTATCGGGAGACCAATCTGCCCGATCAAAGTCTGCTGCCGAGCTATTGCCGCTGGTACCGCACGCAGCTACAACACGTTAGTCCCATTTCTCGGGTTCCACTCCATCAAGCAGTCGGAAACCGTGCAAAACGGGCACTACAACTCCTTGCAGGCGGAGTTCCGGTCGCAGATGACGCGGGACCTCTCGCTCCAGGCCGCATACACCTTGTCCAAGGCGTATGACCCGGCTACCGGCGCAAATAACGTTGGAGGACCTGAATAACGTTTCCAACCCCTACAACATCACCTACGATAACGGGCCGTCGAATTTGGATCGGAGGCATATTGCCTTCGTCAATTTCATCTACGAAATCCCGTTCCTGAAGAACAGCTCCAACACCTTGCTGAAGTCGACGGTCGGCGGATGGCAGGTGTCGGGAGTCGTCAGCTTAACCTCGGGGAATCCGATCAATATCACCGAGGGCGGCATTACCAACTGCGCACAGGTACCAACCCCATCCCAGTGCACCGGTTCGCTGGTGGGAACCGCCAACATCACCAGTGTCCTGCCCAATTCGAATAACCGGCCAAATGTAAACGGTAGCGTTGGCACTCCGCACTCCGTGAACAGTTGGTTCGATACGTCAGCCTTTTCGCCCACGGCCGCCGGTGAATTTGGCAATATGCCGCGCAACTCGGTATATGGTCCGGGCCGACAGAACTGGAACGTAGCTTTCTTCAAGAGCTTTGTGTTCAGCGAGTCGCGTGGCAGCCGTCTCGAACTACGTGCGGAAACCTTCAACACCTTTAACCACACGCAGTTCAAAGACGTCAGCAACACCTTCACCAACAGCAACTTCGGGGCAGTCACCACCGCTCATGACCCGAGGGAAATTCAGTTGGGAGTGAAGGTGATCTTCTAGAAGAAAGCTTGTAGAAGAGAGCCTGCAACTTAACGTTGTTTCGTTCACGGACCCCGCTCGCGAAAGCGAGCGGGTTCTTTTTTGCATTCCAAACATTGCTTCGGCCGCCTGGAAGTGTCTATTCTGAATTCTGATCGAATTTGCCCATGAAAACCTGGAAATTGCTGGTCGTTTTCGGTGCACTGGCTCTACCGACGTTCGCTCGCGGGCAAACCGTCAGCCCTGCTGAAGCGATGACGCTGGAGCAGCAAGGAAAGCTCCCGGAGGCCGCAGAGGCCTGGCAGGCAATAACTGACCACAATCCCCGGGATGCCGGCGCGTTTGCCAGCCTGGGCGTGATTCTGGCCCGGGAAACGAAATATAAAGAGGCCTCGGCGGCCTACCGCAAAGCGATTGCACTGAATCCCAGGCTGCCGGGAATTCAGTTGAATCTGGGCCTGGCGGAGTACAAGCAGGGACAGTTTGAGGCGGCCATCGCTCCTCTAAGAGCAGCTCTGCTCCAGGACCCGCAAAACATGCAGGCACGGACTTTACTTGGCCTTAGCTGTTACGGAGCCAAGCGATTTCTGGAAGCTGCAAAATACCTCGAAGCAGCGGCAGGTGCGGATCCTGCCAACGCTGAACTTCACCAGGTCCTGGCGCAGAGCTGCCTTTGGGCGAAGAAATATCCCTGCGCCCAGGAGCAGTTCCGCCAGTTACTGGAGCAGAACCCGGATTCCGCACCCGCACACATGTTACTGGGTCAGGCCCTGGACGGCTTGCATCGCATTCCCGAGGCGACTGCCGAATTCGAAGCGGCGGCCAGGGTGGCTCCTCAGGAACCCAGCGTAAATTTCGGTCTGGGCTATCTGCACTGGAAACTTCGGAAATACGATGAAGCAAAGGCGGATTTCGAGCGGGAACTGGCTATCGATCCCAACCATGCCCAGGCGCTGGCCTATTTAGGCGATATCGAACTGAAGAGAAACAATCCCGAGGACGCTCTTGTCCTGCTCAGGAAAGCGGTGCAGCTAAGGAGCGATTTGCGGATCGCGTATATCGATATTGGGGTAATTCTTGCGCAGCAAAATCATCCACAGGAGGCGATTGCCGCCTTGCTGCAAGCGGAGAAACTGGATCCCCTGCAACCCGATGTTCATCTTCGCCTCGGACGGTTGTACAAGGCAATGGGAAACAGTGTGGCTGCCGAGAAGGAGTTTTCCAAACTTCGAGAACTTCATGAAAAAGCGGACGATGACATCGCTTCTAAAATGTCCGCCCCTGCCCCCGCTGTGCCGCAATAAGACATCAGTTTGATTCGGCAACGGCAAAAAGTTACGGCAAAATCTGGATGGTATGAAGCCAGGTTTCAACGCTCTCGGGCCACGTGGTCACCGGCATTGATGTGCGGCGGAGACCGTAGCCATGGCCGCCCTGAGCATAGATATGGAGTTCGGCCGGAACCCTGGCATTCTTAAGCGCCAGAAAGTAGACGGTGGCATTTTCTACGTGTACGGAATCGTCCTCGGCCTGAACGATGAAGGAGGGCGGCGTTTTATCGGTGACGTGGATCTCCGGGTTGGCGGCGAAATTCTGCTCGGCCAGGGCCAGATAGCCGGGATAGATGATCACGGCGAAGTCCGGGCGGCAGCTGATCTGGTCGGCCGCGTCTATAGGGTCGTAAAGACGCTTATCGAAATGCGTGCTCAGGGCGGCGGCCAGGTGAGCTCCGGCGGAGAACCCCAGAACGCCGATACGATTCGTATCAATATGCCACTCGGCGGCGTGCGAGCGCACAATTCCGAGCGCGCGCTGGGCGTCCTGAAGGGCGGCTGCCGACTTCGGATACGGCCCTGAATCGGGTACGCGATACTTGAGCAGCACGCAGGTGATGCCGGCCGAGTTGAGCCATTCGCAGATCTCGGTGCCTTCGAGATCGATAGCGAGAATGCGGTAACTGCCTCCAGGAAATACCACCACGGCCGCGCCGCTGCTGTTGCCCTTAGGCGAATAGAGGGTTAGCGTCGGCGCGGAAACGTTGCCGATGCGAATGACTGGTCTGCCAGCAACTTCATGATCCTTGGCGGTCGTGGTATCGCCTTCCGGCGCTGCATTGGGTTGGGAGCCGGGCGCCCCATGGGGCCAGATGCTGAAGGTTGTCAGGCCCGGCACCGGCGGCCAGGAGGGCTTCTGCGCGAACAGGCTGGTGGAGATGCAGACGATGAGGAGACAAAGCGGAATTTTGAGCATGATCAGCTAGCCTTCGACTCTGAAGTTCGCAGCGAATGATCGCAGCGGGAGGCCATGCAATGCAAGCCGTATGACATAGAAAATGTTCGACCTAAAAAAAAGAAACTGAAAGTGTCGATGCCGCCGTCTCTCGTTCGACGTCTAAATAGATCCGGACTTCAGGCGGCGCAGACCGAAGGTGGCCGGGTCCAAATCCAAAACTGGTAAGGAGTCATCATCCATGCGAGTCCTCGTAATGGTCAAAGCGAATAAAGATTCAGAAGCGGGTGTTATGCCGACCGAGAAGTTGCTGACTGAGATGGGGAAGTTCAACGAAGAGCTGGTGAAAGCCGGCGTGATGCTTGCAGGGGAAGGGTTGCACCCCAGCGCGAAAGGCAAGCGCATCAAGTTCTCGGGAGGAAAGCAAACCATAACCGACGGACCCTTCACCGAGACGAAGGAACTGGTGGCCGGCTTTTGGCTGTGGCAGGTAAGGTCGATCGAGGAGGCGGTCGAATGGCTCAAGCGGAGTCCGTTCGACGGCGGAGCCGAAGTTGAAATCCGCCCGGTGTTCGAGGCGGAAGATTTTGGTGCGGAGCTCACGCCCGAATTGAGGGAGCAGGAAGAGCGCTTGCGCAGGCAGGTCGCCGCAAGGAAGTAACGGGATCCCCACCCTTGTCGTTTCGACGTTGGAGCGACTGGGTGGGGAAGCACACCATGAGGAAATCCAGCGATCAGGTTTGATTCCTGGTTTCCGACCCTTTGACTTCTGACCTAAGAATTTCTGACCTAAGCTTGCGAGGAGAAAGTCATGCAATCAGGCCCCCAGGCTGCCCCAGTTTCAAAAAAGAAGCTCTGGGCAGGACGCATAATCAGTGCGATTCCGGTTCTGCTGCTGTTATTCAGCGGCGCCATGAAAATGCTGAAACTGCCCTCCGTGTTGCAAGGATTTGCCGCTTACGGCTACCCGGAGCACCTCATTCCCATCATCGGGCTATTGGAGATTGCCTGTACCGTCGTCTACGCGGTTCCGCGCACATCGATTCTCGGTGCGATCTTGCTGGCAGCTTATCTGGGCGGTGCCACTACCACCAATGTTCGTGTCGGCAATCCGGCATTTATCGCTACAACCATTCTCGGTGTGCTGGTCTGGGCTGGACTATATCTGCGCGATGACCGCCTGCATTCTCTGATCCCGCTGCGAACATGAACAACAGAGCACAAAATAGGCTAAGGAGCCAAATATGAGATTTCGCGCCACCCTGCTACAGAGTGGTAAGACAGCAACCGGCATCCGGGTTCCGGACAAGGTCGTTGAAAGCTTGGGATCGGGCAAGCGCCCGGCGGTCAGCGTCACGATCAAAGGTCACACTTACCGCAGCACGGTGGCAGTTATGGGAGGGGTGTACATGGTTGGGGTCAGTGCGGAGAACCGGGAAAAGGCCCAAGTCTCCGCAGGTGAGGAGGTCGAGGTCGATATCGAAGTCGATACCAGGCCTCGCGAAGTAACCGTGCCTTCAGATTTTGCTGATGCCCTCCGCCGTCAACCTGCCGCCAACCGCTTCTTCGAGGGTTTGTCATACAGCAACCGGTTGCGGCACGTTCTCTCGATCGAGGGAGCTAAAACGACCGAGACTCGGCAGCGGCGAGTTGCGAAGGCTGTCGAGGCGCTGCGGGAAGAATCGAAGAGCGCAAAGAAAGATTGAGATGGCAGGTCGGGTCATCCGCATCTTCTTCGTGGCCAGTGGCTAATCACTCGTCGAATCCTGGCGTAGAGGCAGCGCAATCTGTCCGGAATCCTCGGCAGCAATCTGGGAGAAGGCGGACCAGTCCAGCGACTCGCCGCCACGAGCCAGCAGGGTGAGGAACCGGTTGTAGATCAGGCTGGCCAGAGGCAAAGGCACGCGCAATTTTTCGGCTGCCGCCAGCACCAGGCGATTATCTTTGAAGCCCAGAGGAGCGGCGAATCCCGCAGGCTCGAATTTCTTGTCCGCGATCAACGCGCCGTAGGTTTTATAAACCGGGGCATTGAAAAGCGTCGAGGTCAGGAAATCGACGTAGTGGTGCTGATCCAGACCAGCCTTGCCGACCAGCGCCAGCGCTTCGCCCAGTGCCTCAATCACGGAAGAGATCAGAAAATTGCCACTCAGCTTCACCAGATTGGCATCCGGTGGATTGTCCCCAAAGCGAAACGTCTTCTGCCCGATGGAGTCGAACAGCGGCATGCATTTCTCCACCGCAGCGGGTGCGCCAGCGACCGCGACAAAGAGTTTGGCCGCGGCTGCCGCCTCGGGACGTCCGAATACCGGAGCCGATACGAATTGCTGGCCACGCGTCGTGTGAGCAGCGGCCATTCTTTCCGCAAGCGCAACGCTGATGGTGCTGGATGAGACATGAATCGCATCCTTGGCCAGGTTACTGATTATGCCCGCGTCGCCGAATACGACGCCTTCCAGGGCATCGTCGTCTGCCAGCATGGTGATTACAGCATCACCCCGGCAAGCGTCCGCCACCTGAGCGGCATGACGCGCGCCCTTATCGACCAGAGGCTGCGCCCTGGAGGCCGTACGGTTGTAGACGATGACGTCGTGCCCACCCCTGAGGAGGCTCTGAGCTATCCCCGATCCCATGTTGCCAAGCCCGATTAGTCCGACTTTCATCTCTCACCTCGTCCTGTTCGGCAAGTGTTGGATGCGGAGCCGGTTGCGGCGGGTGCGTGGAAATCGATGGCGATGTTGTGCTAGACGGCGACATAGCGCATCCGCCTATCTTCATTCGGAGCGGTGCCGCTCGGGGCACTTTTCCAAGCCCAGGCCTGGGCGATGCAAATCAGATGTAAGACCAGAAACATCGGGACCAGGAACGTTGGGACCAGGCTTAGCGGCAGCACCGTCATCGCCGCCATTGATGCGCTGTCCGGGCTTAGCAGGCGGGCGGTGGTTCCGAGGCCTACTGCATTCACCAGGTCAGCAATCGCAATCAGCTGCCAGAAAATAAAACTGTTGCGATGAGCGGGATTGGCCAGCTTCCAGGCCACGATGGTCGCCGTCGCTCCGATGGCCATGTCGCCGTATCCCGCAGGCAGGGCGAATATTGCGGGCAGGATCCCGCGAGCTTGCAGCAGTACGAAGGTGAAGCCGACCAGCCTCCATGAGTGAGCCAAGGTGAGGGTTTGCGGGCTCAAGGACAGCGCGAACTGGCGGAAGCTTTTCGAGGCCAGGAACCAGAGAGCAAACCCGAGAATTGGCGAGACGGCAGCAGTTGCAACCTCGACGCCGATGCGATTTGCATTGTTCTTGAACCAGCCCAGAGTAGATGCCGACAATGCAAAGAGAAACCATCCTGCGATAAGCCACGCGGTGATTCGTCCATAATTTCTGTTGCGGAAGTTTTTAGTCGCGAAATTACTGGAATCGAGAGCCTTGCTATCCGAAGTCCTGTGGTCAGAAGTTTTCATCGCCAATCTCCTTTTGTGACCGGGCGGTTGAATCCGCTCTCATGGCATAGTAGATGTATATACATATAATTGGTGGCAGGAAAGATGAAATGTCCCGTTGTGCGTTCTGCCTTTGCTCTCCGCTCTCAAAAAAAAATGGCGAACCTGTCGATTTCACGGTCTTTGGTTCGACATGTAAGTAGAAGCAAAGAGAAATCAGGCGAAGAGCCGTCAGGAGGCCAACATGACAAGACAGCGCACAACCTCTGAGATCCTCAGGTCGATCACCGGGGGGCTAATGGTTGGCCTCGGCCTACACATTCTGTCAGGCAATGTTGATCGAGCCACTACTCAATTGAGCCAGTCTTTAGGCATTAACACGGGAGAAGTGTTGGGACTGGTGCCCTCCGCTGTCCTGGCCGCCTCGCAGGCGGCCCGAGTCTTCGCCGGCGATCACTTCGGAACCGCGCAGAGCCTTTTGAGCATGCTGCTGGCATTCTGGCCGCTGCTTCTCGTAATTGCCGGAGTGATGTTGTTGCGAGATGTTTTCAACGATAAAGTGGATGTGTTGCCGCAATCCAGGAAATATTTCCAAAACAAGGACCTGGGATGTCGATTCTGTTGTCCCTCGCTCGACGCCTAGATAGAGCCGGATTATCGGCTCCCAACTTAATGACTAAAGGAGATGTAACGATGCGATTCATGATGATGGTCAAGGCCGCCGAAAATTCTGGCCCTCCTCCTAAAGAGCTTATGGATGCCATGGCGAAACTTGTCGAGCAGGAAGCAAAAACCGGCAGGATGCTGGACAGTGGAGGTCTGGCGCCAACCGCGCAGAGCACCCGCGTCCGGCTCTCCAAAGGGCAGATCAACGTGATTGACGGCCCTTTTACCGAGGCTAAAGAGGTGATCGGTGGGTACGCCAAGTTTGAATTCAAGTCGAAGCAGGAAGCGATCGACTCTGCGGTATTTTTTATCGAGCTGCACAAGAAACACTGGCCGGGCTGGGAGGGTGAGAGCGAGATCCGGCAGATCTTCGGGCCGGAAGACTTCAAACCTAACGGTGCCAAGAGCTAGAAACGAGTCTTCATTCCGAAGCTGAGCTTGCTTTGAGGAATCTGCCTTGGCTCTGCGGCAGATTCCTCGCGCGGTTCACCCGGTGCTCCGTAATGGCAGCGGGATCGGGCTAATCCTTCCCCCTCCACTTGCGCTCATGGATTAAAGATGATGTGATCGGTAGGAGTGACTGCTGCCGATACACATCACGCGATTGATGCCGTCTGGAGAATGGAGTCGCCGAAGCTCATCGCCGGACTGACGCGCATTGTGCGCGACATTGGAGTGGCCGAGGACCTGGCACAAGACGCGCTGATTGCCGCTCTCGAGCAGTGGCCGGAGTCAGGCGTCCCAGATAATCCCGGGGCCTGGCTGATGGCCGCCGCGAAACATCGCGCGATCGACTATTTCCGCCGAAATACGCGTCTTGAGCGCAAGCACGAAGAGCTCGGTCGCGAGCTCGATGCCCGGCAGATGGGCGCTGGCGAGGTCATGATGAAAGACCTTGAGGCAGCTCTTGATGATAACGTTGGCGATGATCTGCTGCGCCTGGTGTTCATTTCGTGTCATCCGGTGCTCTCGACCGAAGCGCGGGTTGCTCTCACTCTGCGCCTGCTCGGAGGCTTGACCACCGATGAGATTGCGCGCGCCTTTTTAGTCCCGGAGCCGACCATCGCCCAGCGTATTGTCCGGGCCAAGCGCACACTAGCTGAAAAGCGTGTTCCCTTTGAGGTCCCGCGCGGAGCCGAACTGGCTGCGCGCCTTTCGTCGGTACTTGAAGTTGTCTACCTTATCTTCAACGAGGGGTACTCTGCGACCGCCGGTGATGACTGGATGCGGCCTGCGCTCTGCGAAGATGCGCTTCGGCTGGGCCGCATCCTTGCCGGACTCGCGCCGCAGGAGCCGGAAGTGCACGGCCTGGTCGCCATGATGGAAATCCAGGCGTCGCGTTCAAGGGCACGCGTGGGTCCGTCTGGAGAGCCCATTCTTCTTTTTGATCAGAACCGCGCGCTGTGGGATCAACTGCTCATACGCCGCGGCCTGACCGCGCTCGATCGCGCCGAGAAACTTAGCGACGCTCGCGGCCCTTACACCCTCCAGGGTGCGATTGCCGCCTGTCATGCACGGGCTCACACTCCCGAAAAGACCGATTGGTTTCGCATTGTCAGGTTGTACGAGGAGTTGGCACAGCGTGTTCCATCCCCTATCGTGGAACTGAATCGCGCCGTGGCGGTGGGAATGGCGTCGGGTCCAGCCTCGGGGCTGGAGTTGGTCAACTCGCTGACGGCCGAGCCTTCGCTCGCAAACTACCACCTCTTGCCGAGCGTGCGTGGCGATTTCCTGGTCAAGCTTGGCCAATTCGAAGAAGCACGCGTGGAGTTCGAACGCGCTGCGGCGCTCACGCGTAACGGCCGCGAAAGAGAATTGTTGCTGGAACGCGCAAGATCATGCGCGGCCAGGTGAGTACGGCAGCGTCGGCGATCAGTGGAGAACTTCGATGGTGAAGCCGCCTGGACTCTTGAAATAGAACGTCCACGAGTTGTGTAGACGGGATGGCTTAGCTACTTCGTATCCGTCACTCCGCAGACTTTCGTTGATCTGGTTGACCCGCTCTTCACTCTCCTGGATAAACCCGACATGAAATCCTGGGGGATAATTGGCCTCGCTTCCTTTTGCGGCGCGGAATAAAGCCAGCACCATGCCCTTGTCATCAGAAAGGAAACTCATCGATTCACGCGGCTCGCTTCCTGCGTAGGTCTTCAGGCCGAAGTGTTTTTCGAGGAAGTGATGTGTCTCCAGAACATTTGATACGGTCAGGTTCAGGTGGTTGAGTGTCATGATGCGATCCTCACGTAGCTCCAGTACATAAGATTCACAACAGTGCCCAATGGTCGCAGTTCTTGCCGGTGCCGGGTGCCTGAGCTCATCACACTGTAGATCGAGTTGCGGCACTCACTCCGGACAAACGGTAGAATTCCGTGGAATCCAACACCTGAGTCGCAGAACCGACAAGGGATAGGACAAGAATTCTCGGGGACGGAGATCACCGAATCATGTCTGCATCAAATTCTGGATGGCATGCCGAATCCCAAGGTGAAGGCTTGTGTGGAATGCCACCTTTGCGCAAAGAACGCGCAAAGATGGGGCACCCGGCTGTTGCCTTGGTTGCGGGTTTCGTCTTCCTCAGCACCGCCCTCTTTGCACAGCAGTTGCCGTCTGGGCGGCTCGATAATTTCGCGGGACATCCGCGCGCATTTATCGTGAGCGATATCGGCAACGAGCCCGACGATCAGATGTCTTTTGTCCGCCTGTTGCTTTACTCCAACGAAATTGACCTTGAAGGATTGGTCGCCACCACGTCCACGTGGCAGAAGTCTGCAACCCATCCGGAAACGATGCACGAGATCATCGCTAAATACGGCGAAGTGCGGCCGAACCTGCTTAAGCACGCGCCGGGTTGGCCGACGGCCGCCGATCTGGATCGGCGGGTCAGTATCGGGCAACCGGCATACGGCATGGCCGCCGTGGGACCCGGGAAGTCTTCACCGGGGGCGCAGGCGCTGGTCAAAGCTGCCGACAGCGAAGACTCCAGGCCGTTATGGATAACCATCTGGGGCGGTGCGAACACGCTGGCTCAGGCGCTGCTCGATGTTCGCGCCACACGTTCGCCGGCGGAGCTGGCGAGACTTGTGGCCAGGCTTCGCGTTTACTCGATTTCGGACCAGGATGACGCCGGGCCATGGATCCGCAAACAGTTTCCGGATCTGTTTTACGTTGTCTATCCATCATCCGCGAACAGCGGGGAATACTACTACGCGACCTGGACTGGTATTAGCGGTGACGTGTACTACCGCAATGGCGAGGGCGCGGATTTTTCTACGGTGACCAACGAATGGCTTGACGCCAATATCCGCGGCAAAGGTCCGATGGGAAAACAGTATCCGAGGTTCGCATTCATCATGGAGGGAGATACGCCGTCGTATCTCGGCCTTATCGATAACGGGCTCGCCAGTTGGTGGAATCCGGGATGGGGAGGCTGGGGCGGGCGCTATATATTTCGCCAACCCTACGGTGAGAGGCATGCGATCTGGACTCAGGGCGGCGATCTCTTCGGGCGCGTGTCTTCGCAGGACACTGCGTTGGGCGCCGACGGCAAGAGCCACACTTCCGATCAGGCGACCGTCTGGCGCTGGCGGGAAGCCTTCCAGCATGATTTTGCCGCGCGCATGGATTGGACAATCAAACCCTTTTCCGAGGCCAATCACAATCCGGTTGCGGTGGTGAACGGCCAGGCGGGAACCGCGCCGATATTTGTCGACGCGGTAGTCGGCCAGCCGGTGGGACTGGATGCCAGCCAATCGCGTGATCCTGATGGTCAGACACTTCACTATGAATGGTTTCACTACGCGGAGGCGGGATTCGGGGACGGCCGCGGTCTTGCTGCCGTGAACATTGAGGACGCCGAAAGCTCAAAAGCGATCATCACCGCTACTGCAACCTGCCGTCCCATGTGGATTCAAATGGCTGGCGCAAAATGTCCTGCCCAGGGCATTGCGCACATTATTCTGAAGGTGACCGACAACGGCTCACCGAGCCTTACGTCGTACCGTCGCGTGGTGCTGAATGTCAGGGCGGCGCCGTAGGGGCAGGAAGATCCTATGGTCCGTTTTCGTGGAATCCCACTCATGCGCAACGAACGCGCAAGAGTGGGCTACCTTCACTTTTGTCGAGGCGCCTGGCTTTGACTTAGGTTAGTGCGGATCATAGATCAGTTCCAGAGTGACTCCGCCGTAGGGTTCAGTGTCGAGATAAACGGCTCGGCCTTTGCCGTGCGCTGTTTTCCAGGCGGCGGCTTGTGAAGGCGGCGCGCCCCGAGCCGTCATCTGTTTGATGGCGTCGTCCATATCAGTGACGTTCACGCCCAGGTGGTGAAATCCTTCGCCGTGCTCCTTTCCGTATTCCACATAAACATCGGGGCCGGTAATCTGCTGCACCCATTCAAAAGGTTCGTCGCCCGTGCGGTCCCAGCCCAGCCACATTTCGTATGTGCCGGGCCGGCCGCGATAAATACGATCAAGGCTGATGTTGTGGTCGATCCTTGAAAAAGGTTGGAAACCGAGCCCGGTGTAGTATGCGTCGACTTTCTTCACGTCGTTTATGACCCAGGCGAAGTGAGTGATCTTGGCCAAAGGATAGTCGTTGCCCGAGGCAGATGTGGGAGTGCGGGCATCGGGATCGTCGATCAATGCCACGGTGTGGCCTCCGCCTTGAGCAGACGTATCGAGATACGCGATCCGGCCTCGACCCGTTTTGCCTTGCCAGCTGTCCTCGACGACCAGGCCCACGCCTTTGGAAGAGAAATATTTAATCTGATCGTCAAATTCCTGCGGCGAAGCGACGGCATAGCCGAGCGCACGAATCCCGTCACCACGCTGGCGCAGGCAGTCACGCCAGAACTTGCCTCCGTGTACGGGCTGAATCCATTTGATGTCCAGCCCGTCGAGGTGCGCAGTCACCTGTTTTGCACGCGCGGGATCTTTTTTCCCGCGATAGGTCATATCCGGGAAGCTGACCACACCGTCGCTCTGAATGTTGTGAATACCGAGGCGCTGCCAGTAATCCGAAACGCGGTCGACATCCTTGACCACCCAGATTATTTGCGATACATGATGGTAGACAGCGGGACCGAGTGCTGGCTTAGCGGGAGTGTCGGGCGCTGCCGAAGCGTGTAGAGCAGTCGCGCTCGCTGTTTGCCAAACCAGCCCGAGCTTTCCTGCGGACAAGGCTACGCAAAGAATGGCGATTGATCCGAAGATAAATTTGCCCAGGATGAATCTGGAAGAATACGCTCGGCTCACATGGCCTCCACGTTCCGGCTGAGGACGGAAGACTACTGCGTTTGGTGAGCCGAGGCAACCGCAACCTCAACCGGTAGGGAAGGGTGAAGGCACCGTGACTGCCGGGACCGGACGCTATCCCCCGGCGATAGCCCCGATAACGATCAATGGTTCTTTCCCCGACACGACCGCGGCGGGAAGCGGGCTGTCGGACGGCTCATGCGACAAATCTTCTTCGCAGGCAAAGAAGCGCAGGAAGGGTCTCCGCTGTTGAGTGGCCTGGTCGCGGATTGTGCCCCGCAACATCGGGTAACGGGCTTCCAGGGCGTCAAGGACCGAGCGCAGCGTGACTGGGTCCTCGACTTCCAGCGTGACCTCGCCGCCGGCTTGCGCCAGATTGCGGAGATGGAAGGGCAGCACGATTCGGATCATAGCAGCGCGAATTTCCCGGTTTCCCATTTGAAGCAGACGGCACGGCTGCACCGCACCGCCCATCATACTGATGATCAAAACCTGATGATCAAAGCTAAGTCAGCGTTTGTACCTCGACCGAAAGCACCGCCGGCAAGTCCCGCACAATCGGATTCCAGCTATCCCCCGCATCGGCCGACGCGTAGACCTGGCCGCCGGAGGTCCCGAAATAGATGCCGCATTTGTCCAAAGTAGTCGACGGCCATCGCGTCGCGCAACACGTTCACGTAGCAGTCTTTTTGCGGCAGGCCCTTGGTTAGCGCCTCCCACTCGTTTCCGCCGGTGCGGCTGCGGTACACGCGCAGCTTGCCCTCGTGAACGTAGTGTTCCGAGTCGCTCTTGATGGGAACCACGTAAATCGTCTCCGGCTCGTGCGCGTGTACGTCAATGACGAATCCGAAGTCGGTCGGCAGGTTGCCGCTGACTTCTTTCCATTGTCGCCGGCGTCGTCGCTGCGCATCACGTCCCAGTGCTTCTGCATGAACAGCACGCCCGGACGTTTCGGATTCATGGCGATGTGGTGAACGCAGTGGCCGACTTCCGCATCCTGGTCCGGGATATATTGCGAGCGCAGGCCGCGGTTGATCGGCTTCCAGGTGTTGCCGCCGTCATCGGTGCGAAAGGCGCCCGCCGCGGAGATCGCGATGTACATCCGCTGCGGGTTGCTGGGATCGAGAATGATGGTGTGCAGGCACATGCCGCCCGCGCCCGGCTGCCACTTGGGGCCGGTGCCGTGGCCGCGCAACCCGGGGAGTTCCTTCCAGTTCTGCCCGCCGTCGGTCGAGCGGAAAATCGCGGCGTCTTCCACGCCGGCGTAAACCGTGTCGGGATCGGTGAGCGACGGCTCGATATGCCATACCCGCTTGAATTCCCACGGATGCTGCGTGCCGTCATACCACTGATGCGTGGTTAGCGGCGCTGGCGGCCGCGTCGTAGGCGAACTTGTTGCTCTCGCTTTTCGGCGGTCCAGGAGCAACCGGCTCGCCGGCCGGCGTTCCTGGCTGATGCCAGGTTTTGCCGCCATCGTCTGAGCGCTGGATGACTTGCCCAAACCAGCCGCTCGATTGCGACGCGTACAGCCGGTTCGGATCAGCTGGCGATCCCTTGACGTGGTAGATCTCCCAGCCCGCGAAATGAGGGCCGCTGACCTCCCATTTTTCGCGCTTGCCGTCGGAGGTCAGTATGAATGCGCCCTTGCGTGTGCCCACCAGAACACGCACCTTACTCATGCCTCTCTCCTTTCGCCGCTGGTTAACTCTTGCACATTCTCACGATCTCAAATTCTGTTCGCTTCTCTGGATCAACCGCCGGCAGTTTACCTCTGTTCGAGAACCGACAAGATGTTACCAGCGAACCTTTGAACCATGCTACCGTGGGCAGGTCGCCACGGAAATCACCGGTCGTGAGGGCTCTGTGATTGAAAGAGTTGTTCATTTTGTGCGACTATAGATATATCACTTGCATAATGCAAGTGAAAATAAACTGTAGAAGGTATGACGAAGAAGGCTAAGCTCAAACGCCGCTCCGAGTGTCCCCTCAATGCTTCTGTGGAGATGTTGGGGGATCGCTGGTCATTGCTCATCATCCGCGACATGATGCTCCGCGGGTTCGAGAGCTACAAGGAATTCATGGAGTGTTACGAAGGCATCGCCACGAATATCCTGGCCGATCGATTGCGCAGGCTGGTCGCCTGTGGAATCATCTGCACTAAGACAGACCCATTGGACGGGCGAAGAGTTCTTTACCGGTTGACGCCGAAGGGAATCGATCTGGCGCCTGTCCTAACAGAAATGGTCCTGTGGGCGGCTGCGCACGAGGATACGGGCAATCAGCCCCTGGTACGGCTAATGCAGAAAGACAAAGCTCAATTTCTGGCCGGAGTGCGGGAGCGTTGGGAGAGACCGCCGGTCTAGGCCGTTTCCCTCGCGAAGCGGCGCTGTGTTGTGTTGAATTACACCCTGAGGTCACATCGTATGTGCAGAAATATCAAGACACTCTTCAACTTCGATCCTCCAGTCACTGATGACGAAGTGCGAGCCGCATCCCTGCAGTTCGTGAGAAAAATTACTGGCTTCAACAAGCCGTCAAAGGCGAACGAGGACTTGTTCCTGACCGCGGTGGATGACGTTGCCGGAATCTCGATGCGGCTTCTGCGTTCACTTGAGACCAATGCGCCGCCGAAAAACCGTGAGGAAGAGGCCGCCAAGGCGAAAGCGCGGGCTGCGGAAAGATTCGGAGTTTGAGAGAGAGAAACGAAGGACGGAAGCGTCCCTATTCGAAGGCTTTCCTGAACCGCTCGACCTGCAATTTCAAGTCCGCAACCTCCTTGCGAAGCTCCTGAACTTCGCCTTCAAGTCGAGCCAAAGCGTCACTCTGAACCGGTGGGACGCTTCCCTCCAAGGATGAAGCGATTGCTCCGCTGGGATCTGGCACATCGCCCGAAAGCAAATGCATATAGCGTGCTTCCTTGGTACCTGGCTGCCGGGGCAAGACTTTGACAATGGCTGGTTCACGCTGCATTAGTCGCTGCAGCGTCGATTGAACTTCGTCCAGGGCTTCGAAGCGGTGCATGCGCTCGGCGCGCCCGCGGAGTTCCCCAGGCGTTTGCGCGCCTCGAAGCAGCAGCACGCAGACGATGGCAGTCTCAGCCCGGTTGAAGTTGAACACCTCCTGCATGCGGTGCTCGTACTTGGTTACGCGGCTGTCGGCGCCCCCGGCTGGTCCTGCCAGATTCTGAGCATGAAGCTGATCGAGGGCGTGTCGAACCGCGTCTTCGTCCAGGCTCATCACTGGTTCGCGGTTGTTTTTCTGATTGCAAGCGTTGATCAGCGCGTTCAGGGAAAGGGGGTAGTAGTCGGGAGTTGTGATGTCCTTTTCCACCAGCGCGCCAAGCACGCGAGTCTCGACTTCGTTGAGTGGGTTCACCAACAAATTGTACAGGCGAGGCAGAAGTCGTGGTGCGGCCCTGTACATCCGTCCGGATCTCCGGACGACCACTTGGCGTATACACGAAAACCCCTAGGGTGTCGCAGTCAGCCCGAAGCAGAGTTGCCAGCTCACCAAATATAGAAAATCAACTTCCCGATCATCCGAAGCGAGCCTGTATCGTCCGCTGTTTTTCCAAGACATAACAGTGTGCGATTGATGCAGTGTTTATGCACCTTTCGTACGAGTTCTCATAGACGTTCCACGAGTGATGTCCAGTTTTCAATATCAGTCTTCGCACCGGGCTCACAACTACATGCGAACACGCGTACTACGCAAGTGATGTTTTTGGAATGTTAGTTGCACTAAGGTCACCGCGCTTCGGTGCACAACAGCACGTAACGAAACATGACAGTGCAACTTCAACAGCGGTTGAAAAATGTTTCGTTGTGACGGATTTCACAAGTCTTTAGCTTGGGAGGGAGTGTATATGAATCGATATGTATCGATGTTAAAGGCAGCAGCCTTAAGTTTTGCCCTGTTGGGATTGCTTGCAGCGGCTTCTAGTTCCGCCTACGCCCAGGCCATCAGCGGCAACCTGGTGGGCACCGTCGTTGATTCCTCCTCAGCCGTGGTAGCGAATGCGAGTGTCGAAGCCACGAAGATCGACACAGGAATAACCACGACGACTGCCACCGGCAACACGGGGGCATACCGTTTCGAGAACCTGCCGGTAGGCACGTACCGGATCATCGTAAAGAGCAGCGGTTTCAAGACCTCAATTCAGCAGGTCGACGTCGTGCTCAACCAGACGGGCACCCTGAACATCACCATGACGTTGGGCGCTACCAGCGAGACCATTGAAGTCTCCGGCGTGGCTGCGACCATAGACACCACCTCGGCGCAGCTGCAGACTACCTACGATTCGCGGTTTTCCCAGGACTTGGGCATCAGCTCTGCGGGAGGTACTGGCGCCGGGGTGCTTAACCTTTCGCTCTTGAGCCCGGGTGTCACGCAAGCGAGTTCGCTGGGAATCGGAGTCGGACCATCAGTGGGCGGCCAGCGGCCCTACAACAACAACTTCACCGTCGAAGGTGTCGACAACAACAACAAAGCCGTGACTGGCAACCTGATTACGGTTCCCAACGATGCCGTGGAGAACTTCACGCTCCTGGCGAACCAGTACGACACCGAGTTTGGTCACTCCTCCGGCGGTCAATTCAACACCACCATCCGGGGCGGGACCAACACGTTCCACGGTTCGCTGTACGAATACTTCAGGAATCGCAACCTGAACGCGGTGGACAACGCGTTTGTGCTCCAGGGACTCACTTCCAATCCCCGTTTTGACAGTAACCGCTACGGCGGGACATTCGGCGGTCCCATCATCAAAAACAAATTGTTTTTCTTCACCAACTTTGAGCGCCAGGGGATCTCGCTCACGGCAACCGCCGGAGGTCAAGTGTTGACTCCCACGGCTGCTGGCTTAGCTGCAGTGATGACGGATCCGAATGTCAATTCCAACAATGTTGGTGTATTCCAGAAATACGTGCCTTTAGCTTCTACGCCTGCCGGCGGCGGTTGCATCCCGTTCAACGGTCAGACGAGTACCGGTACGACCTTCAGTTCCTTTAGCGCTCCCGCAAATGGCGCCTGTGCCGCGGGAACGATTGAGACAGGGCCGGTCACGGTCGCGAATCCCGCATTTCAGAATTTCACAAACTACGTTCAGAGTGTCGACTACAACATCTCTTCACGCGATCAGCTCCGCGGCCGTTACATTTACAACAAGCTGGACAAGGTCGATCAGGCTGCACCCCTTGCTGCCTTCTATACCATCGAACCTTTCCGTTTTCATCTCTTCACCCTCGGCGAGTACCATAGCTTCACCCCATCACTGATCAATGAGTTTCGGGTAGGTTTCAACCGCTATTTCAACACCCTGCCCGACGGTGGTTTCAAATATCCCGGGCTGGATGCCTTCCCCAATCTCGTCTTGCTGGATTTGGGCGGTAACGGCCTTCAGCTCGGGCCTGATTCCCAAGCTCCGCAGTTCACCATTCAGAACCTCTACCAGGGCGTCGATAACGTCAGCTGGACCAGGGGCTCTCACACCCTCAAGTTCGGAGGCGAATATCGCTGGTATATCTCGCCGCAGAGCTTTACTCAGCGGCAGCGCGGCGACTACCAGTACGGCTCGACCCAGCTCTTTCTGGAAGACTTCTCGCCGGATAACTTTGGCGAGCGCAGCGCGGGATCAATTACCTACTACGGCAACCAGAAGGCGGTCTACTGGTACGCCAATGACAACTGGAAGGTGAACCAGCACCTGGCCCTGAACCTGGGAATTCGTTATGAGTACACCACGGTTTCCACGAGTGAGGCGCAGCAGGCGTTGAATGCCATTTCCAACACTCCCAGCATTATCGTGCCGGGATCGGTGAACCAGCCCCTGCTGTTCGACGCGCCGCGGGCTCCCAAGAACAATTGGGCTCCTCGCGTGGGTCTCGCCTATTCCCCGGGAAGCAGTGGCAACACATCGATTCGCGCAGGCTTTGGCTTGGCCTACGACGTGCTTTACGACAACATCGGCATTCTCGCGGTGCCACCGCAGATCGGCGCAACTCATGACGTTCCCGATCTGAACAGCCCGACTCCGGCCTTCCTGGCGGGCGGCGGTCTGCCCGGGGGCGGTTCCGGCATTAAGGTTCTCGACAATGATACTGCCCGCGCTCTCACCTCGAACTGGATTCCTCCGGATGTGAAGGTGCCCTATTCGATCAACTGGAATTTCGGCGTGCAACATTCCTTCGCGAAAGACTTCACGGCTGAGGTTCGCTATGTAGGAACCCGCGGCGTCCACCTCGATGTTCAGAACCGCATTAACCGCAGGTCGCTGGTGAGTCCGACGGCCTTTCTGCCGACGTTCTTCCAGCAGCCTTCGCAACCCGAACTTGACTCTCTGACCACGACCCTGGCCGGCTTGAAGGCACCAGGCTCATTTATACCGCAGTTCGACAATGCTGGATTTGGCCCGACAATTACCGGTGTGGGCTCGAACATCGTCGCTGATTCACCCAACGGCTATTCCATTTACCACGGGCTGCAAACTCAACTTACCCGGCGCTTCCGCAGTGGCTTGATGTTCCAGGCGGCCTACACCTACAGCCGCACCATCGACAACAGCACCGCGGATTTCTTTTCCACCAGCCTCACGCCTCGTCGTCCGCAGGACTTCCAGAACTGGGACGCGGAGCGGTCGGTATCTCCTCTGTCCCGAACCCACCGCTTTACCCTGGCGGCGGTGTATGACCTGCCCTTCTTCAAGAACGGCAACTGGCTCATGAGGAACATCGTAGGTAACTGGGGTTTCAGCCCGGTGTACACCTATGAATCTCCACAGTGGGCGACCGTACAGTCAGCGACGGATTCCAATCTGAACGGCGACTCGGCCGGAGACCGGGCCATCTTCAATCCTGGTGGCGTGAAGGGTACGGGAAGCGGAGTGACGCCGCTACTTAACACCGCGGGCGACACGGTCGGCTATCTCGCTAACAATCCAAACGCTCAATACATCGTGGCCGGTGCGGGTGCTTTGACGACCAGCGGCCGCAACACACTGCCAACCCAGCCGACCAACGACTTTTCACTCGCTACCTATAAGGACATCAACATTACGGAGCGAATCAAATTCCGTTTCGGCGCACAGTTCGCCAACATCCTCAATCACCCGCAGTACATTCCGGGCAGCAACCCTGGGCAGGGACTGGGAGTGAATGACGTCACATCATTCATCACTGGCCCCAACAGCACCAGCTACCTGAACTATCTGACTCCTGGCAACGCCATCTTCAACAACCCGAAGGCGGTATTTGCCAGCAACGCACGCACCATCGGGTTAGTGGCCAAATTCACCTTCTAGCGAGAATGTCAATGCGGCAAGGCTGAGGGGCCCCCTTTGGGGCCCCCCCTTTTTCTTGGGCAATGTATGTGCCCCTTTTTCGTTTCTTGAACTAAGGATTTAAATCCCCATTCGCGGTCGGGCTTTCGCGAATTTCTGAAATAAATCTCGGAGGATGGAGCGTACGTATAGTCGTCGGATAAACGTCGTTCAGATAAATATCAGCGATTCGATCGAGACTCATGTTAGTTAAATTAGTTACGAATCTACCGGCATGCTAGCGCTAGTTTCATCGCGCTAGTGGCGAAATTCACCTTCTAGCCAGAACGGAAGAAGGCGCGACTGGCAACTATGGGGGCCTCTATAGGGCCCCCAATGTTTTGGGTACTATTTCGATTGGAACAGTAGCGGGGCGAAGTTGGTGAGATTGTCGCGCCAGACCATCCACGCGTGCATTCCTGGAGTTTGAATTGCGGTGGGCTGCAGGCCTTTTTCCTTTAGCCAGGCAATAAATTTCTGATTTGCAGGGAACAGGCCGTCTTCGGTTCCACACGCAATCCAGAGCAATCGCAGCCTGGCATTGATTTCCGCAGCTGTTTGCGCAGTGATTCCGGGAAAGGATGGATCGTAGTTACCCTGCCCGAGGCCGCCGGCACTAAAAGCGCCGATATAGGCAAAGTCGCCGGTATGGTTGAGACCAACCAGCAGACTTTCGGCTCCGCCCATGGAGAGACCCGCAACAGCATGCTCTTCGCGCTTGTCGGAGATCGGATATTGCTGTTTCACCAGGGGCATGACTTCCTTAAAGAGCGTGTCTGAGAATGTACCGAAGTTGCGGGCCACTACTTCAGCATCGCGCCATACGCTCCACCCCCGCGTGATCATGTCCATGGTTCCGTAGCCGAGCGGCATCACCATGATCATCGGCTTGGCTTTTCCCTGGGCAATCAGGTTGTCAACAATGATGTTGGCCTTGCCCATGCTCGTCCAGGCGCTCGGATCGTCGCTGTATCCATGAAGCAGGTAGAGCACGGGATATTTTTTCTTGGAATCGAAGTTGGGCGGTGTGTAAATGTAATACTCGCTGTTTGTGGCCACCAGATTCGACCGGTAGTAGTGATGATGAATGGTGCCGTGTGGAACGTCGGCCGGCTCCCACGACATTGGCGGCTGCCCCGGTACCAGAAACACATTCTGGGCGCTGAAGAAGCTGGGCTTGATGGTTACGTTGTGAGGATCGAGAACAGAGGTCCCGTCCACATCAAAGGTATAGCTGTAATACTGGGGAGCCAGCTTGGGCACGATGACGCTCCAGACGCCCTCCGGCCCTTTTGTCATCGGAAAAGGCTGTGCCGCGCCTTCAAGATGCAATTCGACCTTCGCCGCGTTTGGCATTGTGAGGGTAAAGACGACGCTTCCGTCCGTCTGCACTTGCGGGCTCTTCGGGGGCGCGGGCGCGAGCGGAACAGGCGCTTCGGATCGTGCCGGCTTGGCGGCCTGCGCGTTCGCTACGAGAGGAAATATCCCTAGGCAGAGAGTCATCAATAACAGGAAGATGATTTGCGAAACTGGGCGGACGGGTCGTGCCATCGGAAAATCCTCCAAGAGATTGGGTTCTTGTTGCGCTCGATAGTGTACATCCGAGAATGACTGAGTTGACGCGCGATATGCGCCCGCCTACCATGCCTTCGCGACGGAACGAATTTATCCAGTGCGGCGTATAACAACTGTCACTGTTACAGTCATGCTCACCGACAAGGAGATTCAGCCCTGATGGAACTACGAATCGAGAATGCTGTCCAAAGCGTACCCCAACGGGGTGCGTGCACTGGACAATGTTTCCCTTACCATTCCGCCGGGAATGTACGGGTTGTTGGGTCCAAACGGCGCCGGCAAGTCGACTTTGATGCGCACGATTGCGACTCTGCAGGAACCGGATCAAGGGAAAATTCACCTCGGCGACATTGATGTGCTCAGGCAAAAGCAGGAGCTGCGCAAGACACTGGGCTACCTGCCTCAGGAGTTTGGAGTGTATCCGCGAACATCGGCTCAGGATATGTTGAGCCACCTGGCGCTGCTCAAGGGAATCGTCGATGCCAAGCAGCGGAAGTCAGCGGTGGAAGCTTTGCTACAGCGCACCAATTTGTGGGAGCACCGGAAAAAGGCGCTGACCGGGTTTTCCGGCGGGATGCGGCAGCGCTTCGGAATTGCCCAGGCTTTGCTGGGAAACCCGAGACTTCTGATCGTGGATGAGCCTACCGCCGGACTCGATCCTGGCGAGCGCAACCGGTTTTACGGGCTGCTTTCCGATATCGGTGAGAACGTAATTGTCATTCTTTCCACCCACATCGTCGAAGACGTAATGGAACTGTGTACGAACATGGCGATCATTCATCAGGGAAGGGTTCTGTTTGCCGGATCACCCGCGGATGCGGTCATGGGACTGGATGGGCGGATCTGGCAGAAGTCGATCGCGAAAGCGGAGATGAAAGAGTATGAGCAGCGCTACAAGGTAATATCCAACAAGTTGATCGCGGGCAAGCCGCTCATCCACGTGTATGCCGATCAGAATCCCGGCGACGGCTTCCAGTCGGTCACTGCGGATTTGGAAGATGTGTTCTTCACCCGCATCGGCGGAATTCAATAGCGGAGCCCGTGAATGTTCAAACATTTCTTCAGCTTTGAGCTCAAGTTCTGGCTCCGCGGGTGGATGGTGTGGATCTTTTTTCTCGTTGTCGGGCTCCTGTTCTTCGGAGCGGTCAGTTCGGACCAGATCACCGTGGGCAATACGCTCGGCAACACCTACAAAAATGCGCCGTGGGTAATCGAGAACTTCTACGCCGTCTGTTCGATTCTTACTCTGCTGATGACGACAGCGTTTGTGAACTCCGCTGCGTCTCGTGAGTTCGCATGCAACATGAACCAGATCGTTTTCGCGACGCCGCTCAGGAAGTTCGATTACCTGGCGGGCCGGTTCCTGGGATCGGCTCTGGTGGCGGTCATCCCGCTGTTGGGAGTTTCGGCGGGAATTCTGGCGGGGAAGTACATGCCATGGATCGACGCGGAACGCTGGGGGGCCGTGGTATGGATGGCGCATCTGAAGGCAATTCTGGTTTTCGCCATTCCCAACACATTGTTCATTGCGGCAATCATTTTTGCCATCGCAGTTCTGACCAGAAGCACGGTAGTGTCGTTCATCGGCGGCCTGGTGCTGCTGGTTGGATATGGAGTTGCCCAGGCACTCACCACGGATCTGCAGAACCAGAAACTGGCGGCGCTGATCGATCCGTTCGGGACCAACACTTTTCGAATCGCAACCAAGTATTGGACAGTCGCGGACAAGAACACTCTGACGCTCGGCTACAGCGGGCTAATGTTATGGAACCGTCTTATTTGGCTGGGTGTCGGGGCTCTGGTGTTCGCCTTCGCCTACTGGCGCTTCAGTTTTTCGGAGAGAAGTACAAAGCCAGGAAAGAAGGGCAAAGAGGACGCCACCCCTGACCTGGCCGCGATCACGATTCCGACGACGGATCGTCATTTCGGACCGGGTGCTCAATGGGCTCAGTTCTGGGGAAGCGCCAAGCTGGAATTCCGCCGGCTGATCAAGACGATTCCATTCGTGGTCGTAACGGCAGCTGCGCTGCTCAACTGCCTCACAACCCTTATTTTCAATTCAACCGAGGCCTTCGGAAACACCTCGTTTCCGGTCACGTATCAGATGTTGGAGTCTGATCGCCGGTACGCTGTACATTTTTTTGATTGCGCTCATCACCTACCACGCCGGCGTATTGATCTGGGAAGAACGCGATAGCAACAACGATGAGGTACAGGATGCGCTGCCGGTGCCGGAGTGGCCTGCCTTCGCGGCAAAGTTCGTGGCTCTGCTGTGCAGCGTCGCCATCATTCTGGCGAGTGGCAATGGTGACGGCAATTCTGGTGCAGTCGTTCCATCATTACTACCGCCACCAGATAGGCTTGTTCGTCGCGACCTTGTTCGGGATCGACTTCAGCCTGTTTATCTTTCTTGCCGTGCTCGCGTTTTTCATCCATGTGCTCTCGCCTAACAAGTACGCCGGCTACTTCGCCTTCATCGGCTTTGTGATCGTCAACTTGTTTATCTGGCGGCCACTGCATGTGGCGACAAATCTGGTCCAGTTCGGACAAACTCCGAATATGGTGTATTCGGATTTCTTCGGTTACGCTCCCTTCCTTCGCGCATGGGAGTGGTTCACGCTTTACTGGGCGGCATTTTGCCTGCTGCTGGTCGTGGCGACGCTGGTGTTGTGGCCGCGTGGCCGCGACCTGCGTTGGAGCAGCAGGATCCGGAACGCGCGACTGCGTTTCAACGGGTCGATGCGCGCTCTCGCCGCAATGGGGCTGGTCACATTCGTTGCGACTGGCATTTGGATCTACTACAACACCAAGATTTTGAATGTTGTCCGAAGCGAGAACGATCAGGACACTTTGCAGGCTGACTACGAGAAGACTTACAAGAAAGTCGGAAAAGCAGGCGGAGCCGCGCGTTACAGACGTGAAATATGAAATCGATATCTATCCTGAAACTCGCGGAATGGAAATGCGGAGCGAGCAAACCGTCGTCAACAAGACCTCGCAGGCCCTGACCGAGGTTTTGTTCACCCTGACGCCCAACTACGACACCAGTATCGATCTTCCCGGAGCTAAGCTCGCTAAAAATGACACCCGGCTTCTGTTCCAAACCTATTCGCTGGATCCGCCCATGCAGCCGGGCGAGTCACGGGTCATGCACTTTAAGGTCAAGGCCCGTAATCGAGGCTTCGAGAACTCAGTCACCAACCGCGAGATTGTGCAGAACGGTACCTTCATTAACAGTAGCGTGGTGCCACAGATTGGCTACCAGTCTTCGAATGAACTGACGGACAGGAACAAGCGCAAGAAGTTTGGATTAAAAGAAAAAGATCTGATGCCCGCGCTCGAGCAGAACTGCACGGCCGACTGCAAGGATACCTACCTTAGCAACAACTCGGACTGGGTGAATGTCGAAACCGTCATCAGCACCTCTCCTGACCAGATCGCGATAGCACCCGGTTCGCTGCAGCGGGAGTGGACCGACAACGGACGGCACTATTTCCAGTACAAACTCGACCATTATTCGCTCAACTTCTATTCATTCGTCTCCGCGCATTACGAGGTGGCGCGCAGCGAGTGGAACGGGATCAACATCGAAGTGTATTACCTCAGGGAGCATCCCTGGAACGTCCCGAAGATGCTTAACTCGGTGAAGAAGTCGTTCACCTATTACACGCAGAATTTCGGGCCTTACGCCCACAAGCAGGCGCGGGTCGTCGAATTTCCTCGCATCGCCAGTTTTGCTCAGGCATTTCCCGGAACCATGCCATATTCCGAGTCCATTGGGTTCATTGCCAACCTTGAGCATCCCGACGACATTGATTTTGTCTTTTATGTGGTCGGGCATGAGATGGCTCACCAGTGGTGGGCGCATCAGGTGGTTGGAGCAAACATGCAGGGAGCGACCCTGCTTTCTGAAACCATGGCGCAGTACTCGGCCTTGATGACGATGGAAAAAGAGTATGGCCGCGATGCCATGCGCAAGTTCATGCAATACGAAATGGACAGCTACCTGCGCTCACGCGGCACGGAGCTTCTAAAGGAACGTCCGTTGCTGCGGGTTGAGGGCAGCCAGGGATACATTCACTACCGCAAAGGCAGCGTGATCATGTACTACCTGCGGGAGATGATCGGAGAGGAGGCCGTCAACCGGGCGCTGCGCAAGGTGTTGGGACAGTACGGTTACAAGCAGCCGCCCTATCCCACTTCCTATGCGCTGATGGATGCTCTTCGTGAACAGACGCCGCCGGAACTGCAATATTTGCTGCAGGACCTGTTTTACGACATCACCCTATTCTCTAATCGCGATCTGACCGCCACGGCGCACAAGCGGGCCGACGGTAAGTACGAAGTCACTGTCGAAGTGGAGAGCCACAAGTTCAAAGCTGACGAGAAAGGGAATGAGACAGAAGTGCCAGTGAATGACTGGATCGAAATTGGCGCGCTTGCGGCACCGGAGAAAGGCAAGAAGTACGGTAACGTGCTGCACCGTGAGCGCGTGCACATGACCACAGCGAAGAATACGTACACCTTTACAACCGACACGTTGCCCGACAAAGCGGGCATCGATCCCTTACTGCTCCTGGTTGACCGCGTGCCCGATGACAATTTGGCGAAGGTGACGGTGCAATAAATGCAAAGGCTATCTGCAAGAGAATTCTGACATTGGGACAGACCCTTATCATGGAGGGATCTTGCGCGCATCTTTTCGATACCTCGAATGTGAGTCGGGTCCACGCGAGATGCTTCGCGAGCTCAGCAGGACGCCTGCCTTGGCCGATGTGGATTCCGCCGGCTTACTCCAGTGCACAATCAATGTCGTGCCGGAGTGGCTTCGATCGTGCGCAAAAGCTCTACGATCTTGGGCGCGCCGATGCGCCGGTAGTCCGGAGTCAACAGGCCGTAGGTTTCCACCGTGTCATATTTGCGGCTCGCTCCGGTCGACTGCGTGCCGTTGAGCGGCCAGTAACTCCAGCTCAAGTCTTTTTCCTTCAGATATTGCACAAACCAACGGAACCACTGGCTGTTCGGGCCACAATCCAGCGTCTGGCACGTACCAAATTCGCCGACCCAGAGCGGCACCGCAGGTTCATTTTGAAGTAAATATCCGGCGCGCTGATCGTAGACCTGCTTCATCTCGTCATAGCTCTGGAACGGCTTCCCGGCAAATGCGTAGGCGTGCGGCGAGTAGACCAGACGTTGAGCCACTCTGAGCACGACCGGAAGCTTGGCGAATGCGGCGAGGTTGGTGGAGTACTCCGTACCTTCGACCATCACGAGGAGGTTGGGATTGGCGTTGAGAACGGCGTTGCCGCCTCGCTCGGCGGCGGCATGCCAGTCCAGTTTCGGATTGGCGCCGCCCCACGTCGCTCCGCTGCGCAATTCGTTACGCAAATCAGCTCCGACAACCCAGGGCTGATTCTTGTAGCGGCGAACGATGGTTTCCCAGTCAGCCAACCAGTTGCTTTCGGGATACTCGGCGTTGTACCAGAGGCCGTTGTCGTCACTCTCATTGCAGCACCAGTCAGCGCGGCTCATGTGGTTGTCGAGAATGACCATGATGTGCGCGCGAGCGAGGGCGTTGATGACTGCATCCATAACGTCGAGCGCGTGTTTGCCGCGGAACTGGGGATTGGCTTTCACCGCATAGTCGGCAACAACGGGATTGTGTTCAACCGTCTCGTTCGCCCAGGGCAGTCGCGCGGAGTTAACCCCGATGGCTTTGATCTGGCGGATGATCGTTTGCAATGGGGCGTGGTCGAGCCCGCCCACAACGTATTCTTTCTGGTCGAAGCCATACCAGTTGACCGAAGTCAGCCGCACAGGATGGCCAGCCGCGTCCAGAACCTGGTAGCCGCTGGTATGAAGAGGTGGGACTATCTGTTTCTGAGCATGCGCGACGGCCGGCACGCCTAGAAGAACCACGGCGGTACAAAGAAGCAACGCGAAGCTACGAGTCATGTCGATCCTTGACAGTTTGGGGTTGGCTGGCCATCGACTTGTATCACGTTTCCAGCGCGAGGGTGCCGTGACCGGACATTCTCAGGCTAACCTGCTCAGGCTAATCTGGTTCCTCAAGCAAAAGTGCCCGAATCCCTTTCGGATCATATGGAACTGGATGAGGACGCGCGAACCGTCGAGGTCCCCGCTTATCGAAGAAGATGATTGAGGGTGACCGCGAAGCTCGAGAGTTTTGGCCCAAGGTATCGTTCACGCACCGGAAGGAATATGTGCGAGAGATCCAGTCCGCGAGAGGGCCCGAAACGAAGGAAAAACGCATTGCGGCGATGATCGACGCGCTGCGAAACCATCGTCGCAAGAAATAGTCGCCGGGGATTCAGACCGAGCTGGCAGGCGCTTTACCTTGTGCAGCAGGGGGAGGTAAGGTTGGCGGCCGCTATTGCTATGCCAACTAGTCTTTGTCCCCGGCGTCCGACGAACTTTCCATCTGGAACTGTCCGCCCAGAATCTTGGCAACCGAATCCAGATCTTTGGCGAGGGCAACGCGCCACCGTCCCACGGAATCCTTTGCCAGGGCATCCATGGTTTCGCCGAAAGACAACAGGGTCGCGGCAATCTGGGTTCTCACCAGCTCGGAAACTGACGTCTCGATGCCTTTCTGCACTGTCTTTAACTTCCCGCAGGCGTCGTCGAGTTGAATGCCAAGTTCTTTCGCGTTGCGGGATCCCAACTCTTTCAGAACTACGTCAACTTGAGTTTCAAGCTGAATGCGGGCACCGGATATCGCATCGTTGGCCATCTGGCTTAGACGCGCATCCATGCCCGACTCAAGCCGGCAGGCGGTATCGTCCAGTTCGGAGATGCGTGCGCCCAGTCCAGTGACCTGGGTTTGCAGTCTTGAAGACTCGGACGCTGCCGATGCCTGGACCTGCTGCATCTCCCTTCGATAAGCCGCATGCTCTTCACCCAGCCGTTGTTGCAAAGAGCGCAAGTGCTCTTCACCCTGATGTTGAACCCGGGCGGCTGATTCTGAAACATGCTTCTGAAAGCGCTCTGTACCCGAGTTAAGGTGCTCACCCACCGTGCCCGAGATCTCCTCCGAAAGAGTCTGGGCCTGCTGTTCTACCTTCTCCAACTCTTGTGTCACGTGTACGCGAAACTCATTCTGGGCTTCACGGATCTTTTTTCCGATAGCTTCTTTCGTCGCTTCCATTACCTGCTCTGATTGCTGACGGGTCTGCTGCAGGACCTGCGCGCCGAGATCGTCGCGGAGGCGAATCCAGAGTTTCTCTTCCACCTCGGGAGGAATATGCGTCAGGGATATATCAAACTGGCTGCGCTTTGCTCCGCCTTTCGACAACCTCTCTTTGAGTTCGGCCACTTCGGCGTGCAACGGCTGCACTATTTCGGCGAACAAAGCCTTAAGATCGTGATCGCTTAGTTGCGAAGAGCTCTTGTCCCGTACGAGCTTCAGCGAAGGCCCGGCAAGATCGCGGCCTTTGTCATCTCTGGTTCCAGCGGGCAACTTTCGGGAAACGTCGGCATCGACCAGTTGTATCCAGTCCTCGGGGCAGGCTTCCAATCCCCAGAAGTTTCCCGGGCGATCCAGTCTGGCGCCCAACTGCCAGCCCTGTTGACCGGCTCCCATCGGCTGGCAATCCACCACATAAGCCATGGTGGCGCGGCCTTCTTTTCTCTTGAACTGAACCGAGACGCCAGCATCCACCTTCTTCGGCGAATACATGACACATCCGTGGGCATTGACTACCAGAGTCTCGCAAATTTCTGAAAAAGGCTTGTCTGGCTCAAGGCTGGTGACGACTACAGGGAGGGTGACAGGTACACGTGAGCTGCGCCGTACTGAGTTGACCGCGTTAGCACTCTGCATAGTTTCCCTCTTCTCGAAGTGCGCGCGCCGCCTTGGCACGCGGACAGGCTCGGGCTTTTCTTCACTTAAGGTAACGCAAGCTTGTCCGGAAGGTTTGTTCCCGTGGTACTTACCGGAATGCGCGGTGGGACAGTTACATTACTCCACCTACGGTAACCGAGTAACGAGACCGTACACTGGCCTTAAACGCGTCTTCGTTGTCCAAGAAACACGACCTGATCGGAGTAGTTATAGGATAGGTTGGAGAAATCCTGGTGACATCAAAAACCCAATGGCAGATATGACAAGTCCGATCCTGAAGCGCCTTATCGAAATGTGCTGCCGGCACAACTTTTCCTGGCCTCACAGCGGGGTGTACGGCAAATCCTACCAGTCTTATCAGGTATGTCTTATTTGTGGAGTGGTCTATGCTTTTGACTGCTCCACCATGCGCCGGACCGGAAGGTTGGCTGCGCCCATGGATGACTACACTGGCAGCGACAACGACCGGGACCACGGTGCGCCGCCTGACCTCGCCGCCGGATAGGGCGCTTGGTTGGCTGGTACCGGACCAGATGCCCCGGCGACAGCCTTCCGGGGCTATGACCCACTCGTGCCGTTCAAGTAGCACGCTGGTGCCATTCACTTACCTCGACTGCTCGCTTACATTGTCCTTGAGCAGTTCTGGGGGAGGGCTACTCAGTTAACGTCCCACGACTCTAACCGGAGTCTGGGGCGTTTTCTTTTGGTTAGTACTTTCCCAGCAGATCACTCAAAAACCATTGGTCGAAATAGGTATCCTGACGATTCAGTCCGGAAGAGCTTGCCTTGAGCGAAGTCGAAGGGATCGGAGCGGGCTGCCGCGGTTTTGCCTCGATTGCATTCCCGCTACACGCAAGATGCTTCGCAAGCTCAGCATGACTGCTGTGAAAGTCACGAGCCTCAGAATCAGCCATACCCTCACGTCCTGTACAAAGACCAATCCGATTCATCATAATGTTCCTCGCTTGCTCCGTCTGAAAGAGGGACGCTCTGATGAGAAACGCTTTTCGCGCTAGGCTCGGGAGTCTATTGCTGGCCGTTGCCGTATTTACCCCAGCGTCATTTACCCAGGCACAGTCATTGCCAGCTACGCCTGCGACGCCGGAACGCCCGGTCGTCGACAAGTACCAGGGCGTGACGATCACGGACAACTACCGCTGGCTGGAAAACTGGGACGATCCCGAGGTCAAGCAATGGAACGCCTCCCAGAATTCCCGCAGTCGAGAATACCTTGACCATCTTCCTGCCCGACCGGCTATCAAGGAGCGGGTGAAGATGCTGCTTAACGCCGGTTCGGCCTCTTACTATTCCATACAGTTCAGGGGCGGGATGTTATTTGCCATGAAGGATCAGCCTCCGCAGCAACAGGCGACTCTGGTATCACTGCGCTCGGCGGACGACCCGGCCAGCGCCAAGGTTATTTTCGACCCAAACGCCGCCAGCGGCAAAGGCTCGCTCTCCGTGGATTTCTATGTTCCTTCGCTGGATGGAAAGTATGTGGCCGCTGCGCTTTCGGAAAACGGCTCCGAGGACAGCTCGGCGCACGTTTTTGAAGTCGCCACCGGAAAGGAACTTTCCGACATCGTTCCGCGCGTCAACTTTGCCACTGCCGGCGGTAGCCTTGACTGGAAAGCCGACGACTCCGGCTTCTACTACACGCGTTTCCCGCAGGGGAACGAGCGCCCAACCGCGGACGCTAATTTCTACCAGCAAGTTTACTTTCACAAACTCGGTACCGACCCTGCCCAGGACACCTATGTGATAGGCAAGGACTTCCCGCGCATCGCAGAAATTGTTTTAGACATGAGCGACGATGGCCAGTGGCTGGTCGCATCGGTGAAGAACGGCGACGGCGGAGAGGTTGCCCACTACGTCATGGACGACAGTGGTCACTGGACGCAGGTGACGCACTTCGAAGACGCAATCGTCTCGGCGAAAGTGGGGCCGGAATCGTCGCTGTATCTGCTCTCCCGCAAAAGTGCGCCGCGGGGACAGATTCTGAAGCTCCCCCTTTCGCAGTTAAAGTTGTCGGAAGCGAAAGTAATTGTTCCACAAGGCGCTGGCACGGGATCCGATGAGAATGGCCGGGCTTCCATTGAAGATTTTGTTCCGGCAGGCGACCGGCTTTATGTGATCGATATTCTCGGCGGGCCGTCCCAAGTTCGCGTCTTCGATCCCCGAGGACGCGCACTGGCGGCGCCGCCAGTGCCTCCGATCTCATCCGTCGACGGCATGATATCGATGGGCAACGGAACCGTGCTTTTTTACAACGCTTCGTATCTGGTACCGCCGGGCTGGTACCGGTACATCGCTGCCAGCGGAGACACGATCCGCACCGCCTTATCCAGGACTTCACCTGTGAAATTCGATGACACGGAAGTCGTGCGCGAATTTGCCACCTCAAAAGACGGTACCCGCATTCCCTTGAACATCATCCGCCGCAAAGGCACCAAGCTCGATGGAAACAACCCCACACTGGTCGGAGGATATGGCGGATATGGTGTCAACGAGAAACCCTACTTCGCCGGCATCGGGGCACGCCTGTGGCTTGACCAGGGCGGTGTTTATGTGACCACGAACATTCGCGGCGGGGCGGAGTATGGCGAAGAATGGCACAAGGCCGGAAGTCTGACCCACAAGCAGAATGTGTTCGACGATTTCATCGCTTGTGCCCAGCACATGATTGACCGCAAATACACCTCGCCGGCTCATCTGGCAATTATCGGAGGCAGCAACGGCGGACTGCTGATGGGGGCGGCCTTCACGCAACGGCCGGAACTCTTCCGCGCCGTCGTTTCCTATGTCGGTATCTATGACATGATGCGAGTGCAGCTCGATCCGAATGGCGAGTTCAACGTCACGGAGTTTGGAACCGTAAAGGATCCCGAGCAGTTCAAGGCCTTGTACGCGTACTCCCCTTATCATCATGTGAAGGACGGAACTGCTTATCCTGCGATCCTGTTTCCCACCGGAGAGAACGATCACCGCGTGAATCCCATGCAGTCACGGAAAATGACCGCGCGTCTGCAAGCGGCGAGCGGTTCCGACCGGCCCATTTTGCTGCGGACTTCCTCCAGCGCAGGCCATGGTTTCGGCACGGCACTCGACGAGTACGTTGAGGAAGAGGCTGACGTATTCAGCTTCCTGCTCGATCAGTTGGGAACCAAGTATCAGCCGGGCAAGGAATAAACGAATAGACGAACGAGGGTGCCCCACTCTTGCGCGTTCCCTGCGCAAGTGTGGGATTCCACGAAAGTCGAATGATTGGGAATTTCGGTGATCGTTACAAACGTGGGTTCCTGCCTGTGATGAACGCTGTCACCCACCCTTGCGCAACCAACGCGCAAGAGGAGGCGCACTGATCTCAATCTACTTGGCCATCAGGAAGGAAAAATCCGGGAACATATATTCCTGCTTGCCTTGCCTGGGTATGCTTTTTACCTTGCCGCTTCGTACCTGTTGAATCGCCTCGACAACACGAGGCAGATAACTTGGTTCGGCGACGGGAGTATTGTGGGCGGGCAACAGCAGTTGAAGTCCAGGAGCCAGGGCGGCCAGCTTTTTTACTGACGCTACGTATGCGTCCAAATCGGTTTCCGGGCGGAACAGCCAGATGGGCCCGACATAGAAACTGTCTCCGGTAAACAACAGGCCATTCTGCTTATCCAATAACGCGATGGCGTCCGGAGTATGACCGGGAGTGGCGATGATCTCCAGGACGCGTTCGCCCAGATCGATCTTGTCGTGATCGTGCATCCAGTGAGAAATGCGAAAGGGTCTGGTGGAATATTCCGCCGGGTTAAATCCTGGGGGCAACGTGCCGCAGACTTCGCCGGGCGCGATCTCTGCCTGGGCATCTTCTCTCGAGCCTTTGGAGTTGGTGCGTGTGAAATCGGTATCCATGCCGTAGATGTGGCTGAAGCGCCAGTTGTCGCCCACGTGATCGTCGTGGGTGTGGGAGTTCAGCACGCTGACGGGAAGACTGGTCAGGCCTTCGACTACTTCGCGAATGTTGCTGATGCCCATGCCGGTATCGAACAGCAGGGCTCGCGTCTTCCCCAGGATCAGGTAGGAGATTATTTCTTCCGATTGATGGGGTTCATAAATGGCGAAAACCCCAGGACGAATCCTGTAAGCCTCAAACCAGGGATCCTCGATGGCGACCCTTTCCAAAGTACGGTAAGCGGGGCGGGGAAGCTTCTGACACCACTCCGGGTTTTGTGGCGCAGCTTGCGAAGCGGCCGGCGCAGTAAGCAAAAGGGAAGACAGCAATAAAGGGATAAGGATCAGGTGTTTCACGCGGCGATTCTAAATCACCTGCCCGGCGCCCCAGAGATTTCTATTTCTGTTCAGCCTTTTCTTGTCCCTTCTCCAGACCCCAAACCGTATTCAGAAACAGGTAACGCTCCCGGGAGACATCTTTCGCGGCGTTGGATTGCGCGCCCAAATACATTACCTGCCAATTGCTGTCGGACCGGTAGGTCGGCCATTGCGGCAATCCGGGGCCGTTGGGATTCCCGCTGCGCGCAAAATTTGACCAGTATTTCTGCATCTGGTCGCTGAGTGCGCGATCCTCGGCCCGCCACGGAACACCGGCCTTCGAATCAAGCATGCCAAACACATACTCGATCTCCGCCGAGTGGTAAGCCCCGGGATCGGGTATCTCTGGCGCGTGCGGGAAGCCAAGATCAAAGCGGTACCGGTAGACAGGCTGCTTCCCGGTCGTTGTCTGGGCTTCCAGCCATTTCCAGGTGGACCATGCGATAAAGCGATCACCGGCCAGATCTTGCAGCGAACGTCGCGCCTGAGCATCGCTGGTCGCGGGATAAAGATGCAGGAAGTCTTCCGACTTCTCTCCGAAGTCTTTCGTGGCCGTGGCCTTCAGGTTCTCCAGCAGAGACTGTCCCCTCACCGCTTCAACACTTCCTTCGTCGTGATTCCACCCAGCCAGTAGTGGGACATCGCTCTGTTTACCTTGGGCAAAAATCTCAGGGACAGATTCAGGCAGAAAATACCCATCGATGTCGGGCGCAAAACGTGGCGGGCGTTCGCCATCCTCCTTTTTCGTTGCAGCTGCGAGGAGTTTGTCGGCCGGAATTGTGCGCAATTCCCTGAGCGTCCGTACTCCGAGAACAGACCCTGCGAACTGGGAATCCCGTCGCGCACGAACCGCCATCGGCTCGAAGCGCAAGGAATCGCTGGAAAATGCTGCCCCGCTTTCGCCGATAGCTTTATGGAACAACCCCTTTGCGACGGGCGATGCCATCAGTGCGCTCACCGAGAACGATCCCGCGCTCTCGCCAAAGATGGTCACGTTTTCGGTATCGCCACCGAAAGCGGCAATATTGCGGTGTACCCACTCCAAAGCCGCAACTTGATCGAGCAGGCCGTAGTTCCCGGCAGCTTTCTTGTCCGACTCGGCGGCCAGTTCTTCGAGCGCGAAAAATCCGAAAATTCCCAGGCGATAATTCATGGTAACGACGACCACACCCTGCCGCGCAAGCACCCCGCCGTCCTGCCGTGGCTCGGAGGTTGCGCCGGCCATGAATCCTCCTCCGTGAACCCAGACCATCACTGGGAGTTTGGCTTTGGTATTCTTTGCCGGCGTCCAGACGTTCAGGTACAGGCAATCCTCGTTGATGCCTGGGTCGCGAAAAACCATGTCGGAGTAGACCCGCCCCTGCATACAGCGTGATCCGAATTCAGTCGCGACGCGAACGCCGCTCCACCTGGCAGCCGGCGCGGGAGGTTTCCATCGAAGTTCACCGATTGGGGGCGCTGCGTAGGGAATGCCAAGAAACGAGCGCACAGGACCGTTTGCTTTGCCTTCAACAGTCCCGGTGTCGGTCTTCACCTGCGGGGAAGACGCCCCATACGATTCCAAAGGGACGAGGGAAAAAAGTATCGTGAAGAGCATCAGAAACTGGAGACGCACTCCCATGTCGATTCCTCCAAGCGCATGACAATACCACAAGAAATAGAGAATGGACCCCTGGGCCAGATGGTCGCGGCAGTTCAAATTTGAGTCAAGCGTTCATCATGGGTGCGCGCTGTCAGCTTCCCCCTAATGCCTATCCGCTCCTCGCAAGATGCTTCGCAGGCTCTGCATGACGCCTCGCTCGCGGGAGTAAGACTTATGCCTGTTACAATCGTGGGTTTTTCGAGACTGGAGCAGAAACTCAATGGAGGCAGAACCTGACATGCAGTACCGCGCTCTTGGCCGCACCGGTTGGAAAATTTCAGAAATCAGCTTTGGCGCATGGGCTATCGGAGGCGCATGGGGTCATGTTTCCGACGAGGAGTCGATGACCGCATTGCGCCAGGCCATCGACCGTGGGGTGAATTTCATCGACACGGCCGATGTCTACGGCAATGGCCGCAGTGAACGGCTTATCGCGCAGCTGAAGAAGGAGCGCAAGGAAGAGATTATTGTGGCGACCAAGGCAGGACGTCGCCTGCCGCGGCAGACGGTTGACGGCTACAGCCGCGAAAATCTCGTCGCGTGGATAGAAGATAGTTTAAGAAATCTTGCAACTGACCGCCTTGATGTCGTCCAGCTTCACTGTCCCCCGACGGCACTCTACGATCGACCCGAAATCTTCGGGCTACTGGATGACCTGGTGACGGCGGGGAAGATTCGCTACTACGGCGTTAGCGTCGAAAAGATCGAAGAGGCGCTCAAAGCGATAGAGTTTCCTAATGTGCAGACCGTGCAGATCATCTTCAATTGCTTTCGGCAGCGCCCGGCCGAGGTTTTCTTTGCGCGCGCGCAGCAGAAAAAGGTAGGCATTCTTGCCCGGGTTCCCCTGGCCAGCGGGTTGCTGACCGGCAAGCTTCGCTCCGATTCCACTTTCGCCAGCGACGACCATCGCAATTTCAACCGGCAAGGCAAAAACTTCGATGTAGGAGAAACATTTTCCGGAGTGGACTACGAGGTCGGCCTGGCGGCCGTGGAAGAGGTCCGCCAGCTCCTGCCCTCTGGATTCTCCATGAGCCAGTTCGCGCTGCGGTGGATACTCATGTTCGACGCGGTTACTTGCGCCATCCCTGGAGGCAAACGGTCCAGCCAGGTTGCCGATAACTGCCAGGCCTCGGGACTTCCGGGATTGTCCCCAGAAGTAATGGCGTCCGTAAAGCGGATCTACGATGAGAAGATCAGGCCGCTGGTACACAATCGCTGGTGAATGGGATCCTTCCTGAAACGCGTCGCGCTATGTGAAAGGTCGGGAGATTCTGTTACAAAGACCGCATGAAAGTCCTCTTCATCGGCGGTACTGGCATTATCAGCAGTGGGTGTACGCGCCTGGCATTGCAGCGCGGCATCGATCTGACGCTGCTTACCCGCGGACAGCATGCCGCGGAACTTTCAGGCGGCGAAACGGTTTCTGCCGAAGTTGTTCACGCCGACATTAATGACCCGCCTGGCGTCGCCGGCGCCCTCAAAGATCGTCACTTCGATGTGATCGTTAACTGGATTGCATTCACTCCGGCTGACATTGAGCGTGACCTGGAATTGTTCCGTGGCCGCACCCGGCAGTACATCTTCATCAGTTCCGGCAGTGCCTACCAGAAACCGAGCACCAGTTACCTGATCACCGAATCCACGCCTCTGGCTAACCCGCACTGGGACTATTCCAGAAACAAAATCGCGTGCGAGGAGCGCCTGCTGAGGGCCTATCGGGAAGAGGGTTTCCCCGTTACCATCGTGCGTCCTTCGCTTACCTACGGCGAGAACCTGGTTCCGCTGGTGATCAACAGCTGGGAGCGTTCCTACACCGTTGTCGACCGTATGCTCCAGGGACAAAAGGTTATCGTCCCGGGGGATGGATCGTCTCTCTGGGTAATTACGCACAATAGCGACTTTGCCAAGGGTTTTATCGGCTTGCTCGGGAACGAGCAGGCCATCGGACATGCGTTTCACATCACGACCGATGAGGTTCTAACCTGGGATCAGCTATACCGCACAGTGGCCGCAGCGGCGGGGGTGGAAGCTCGCATTGTCCACATCCCGTCAGATTTCATGGTGGCATGCCTGCCTGAAATGGAAGGCACGCTCACCGGCGACAAGTCGGTAAGCGTGGTGTTCGACAACACCAAGATCAAGCGCTTTGTGCCGGATTACGTGGCGACGACGACTTTTGCACAGGGAATTCGCCAATCGCTGGCCTGGTTCGACGCCGATCCCAGGCGCAAGCTGATTGACGCCAAAGAGAATGCCGTCTGGGAAAAATTGATCGCCGGCTACGAAAAGGGATTGAAAGACACAGCCAGTTCTTTCCGCTAAAGGCTCTGGGAGCACACGAGCAAAGCCCGTTTCATCCCGAAGCTGACGGCTAAATCCGCCCCAACTGCCTCCGTAAAGCTGTAGGGGACCGACTGCGGCGTTCGTTTCCGTGGCAGCTTGCGGCAGATCGGGAAACTCGTCGGCTGCGAAGGCCATCTCCGAAAGCCCTTAATTGACGCCATTTGTAACGTCACTCCTGATCCGGGACGGGCACTGTTAAAAAAAATAGAAAAGGGGTTGGCAGCGGGCGCGGGATGATCTATCTTGACAGGCACAAAAGTTAGGCTTCCGGGGGCGGAAGACTTCAAAGATGGATTTCTAGTTTCGAATCCAACCTGTGACGGTACTCGGGCCCGGGTTTCTCAACCTGACGTCACTTGCGAAGCAAACTCCTTCGTTCCCTGGCATCCTGCTGGATTGGCATTCAGTCGTTCCTGAGATGTGAAGGAAGGGCCAGCCGTGAAACCTCTTTTCCTGCTCAAAGCTTCCCTCTTCGTGGGCGTTTGCCTGTCTGTAAGCGTTTGCAGTTCGGCCGCATCCAGCGATCTCGTCGGACACCCCTTCTACCACGACTCCCTCTGAAGTTCCCAAACCAGTGGCGGCGTCGATGTCGACCGCAACAATTCCGGGACCCTTGCGCTCTTTTCTGCGCATGGCCGGCATCAGCCAGAAGATATCTCTCGAAGAAGTGCTGCCTCTGCTTGCCCGAAATGTGGCGGTGGAGGGCTATCAGGGACGCAAGGACAGCAAGGGGCGGCCGACTGAATTTCTGATTCTGCTAAAACGTTACGTCGAGCAGGCGAGAGAGCTTGTCACCCTGGCAGGCTCGGATGGCGTACTCAGGGTTTCCAATTGTGAGCAGGCTGATCCCGTTTTGCGGATTCTGGGCTATCGCCTGCGACAAGGCTGCGGAAAGGACGCTACCCTCGAAACCGCAGAGCCAGAAAGAGCGTTTCTGACGATCGATTCCGGATTTCCGCTAGCCGACCTGGAAGCGACTCTTCAAGGTGGCAAGCCTTTTGTTTACCCGTTTGCGGCTACGCAAGTCCCGGTATTGTTCTCGCCCGCCGACTGGATGCAGGCTGATCCGCGGGAAAAGCGCACGCCGGGAACTGACGTGCTGAATGCACTCTTGGATGACCCCGTCCTGGCGCGTCTTTACTGGGCCATGGCCCGAATGGATTCCGAGACCGACGAAACCTTCCGGCAGTTTGCCGGAATTTCCCGGCTGCTTCCGTTTGCTCCGGTTCTGGATTTTTACGGTAGTCACATCTTGATTCGTAACGGGAAGGTGGCAGTGCCCGGGGGCGCAGCGGCAGAGTCGGCCTGGAAGAGCCTGGCCGGTGCCGACCCCGAGTCGGCCAAGGATTTTGTGGCACGGCTTCTCGCGAAAGATGACGGGTGGTTAGCCGCCTATTTCGATACGCTGTCGCGCCTGAATCCTGCCCAACAGGTTTATTTCACCGATGCTCACCGGCTGCCGCGTTTCTATGATGCGCTCCGTGGTAAGGACACTAACCCCGGGCCGGCTCGCCCCGTGTTTCGTCCTGATCCAGGCCTGTTACTGCTGGTGACTCAGCTTCGCCTCGATTCGACTGGCCAGCCCAGCGTTCCTGGGAACCTCGAAGTATGGGGACAGATCGTCCAGCAAAAGAGCGACTTCAAGGTAGTACGCCAGTGGGCAAAGCACGCCAGCCGTTGGAAGAGCCCTGACCAGCTGGTGGAAGCGATGTTTGCATTCTCCCGGCAGAGTTCGGAAGACGGGCCCTTGCCTATCTATCTAATGCTCAGCGCCATCGACGCCGGGCGCCCAGGGGATCAGAAATTGGCTCCCGCGACGGTCCGGCTGCTGGGTGAGAAGTTTGCTCGATACGGTCACCAGTATCTGATTTTTTCTGAGTTCGGCGGGTTGAACGACGCTTCGATCACCCGTTTTCTGGCGGTGGTTGACGCTCTTGACCGCACGTCAAATGTCACCCTGCGCGCCAACTCGTTGGGCATCTTTCAGGCCAATGTGGGACTGTGGCAGATTCTGGCGCGGCAGGGTCAAATCACGCCCCACGATCTGAACGATTCCTGGCTTAAAGTGATCGGCCCATTTGCGTCCGGAATATCTTCGCAAGCCCAGCTATTCGACGCGGCTCAAGCCTCGCTTCATGACATGTGGCGTGCCTCGGCCGGTCGCACCGACCTTGCTCAGGCGGAAGTCATCTCGTTGCTCGCAGGGCCCAGGCAATCGAATCCCGCCGGCCAGCAAGTCAGGCAGGAACTGGCCAACCGGATTCGCTCGGTGATGGACGGTCAACGCCTGGTTCCCCTGGACACGCTGCTGGCTTTGGGAAATGGCTTGAACGAATTAGCGCAAGGCAAACCGGTCGGCGACAACCTTATTCCCCTGGCCGGCCAGCTGCGGGAATTCGAAATGCCACGGCCGATGTTCACCAGCAGTGAGCGCAGCGAATGGGCTGCCGGGTTCTACAACACCCGGCACAGTTCTTTGCAGACGCAGAACCGACCTGGTGAAGATCATCAAGTCACCGAACTCGCGCAAGGAACTGGTGGACGCGCGCGGCATCATCGTCCCCTTCCTGCGGGACACCCTGGTAGGCCTGAATTACGCCTATTACGAGCCGCCGGGGGCGCAGATTCTCCTCAATAACCCTCTGTATGTCCGGTCTCATGACTTCTCCGGCGAGATGGCCATGGGCGGCGGACAGTCATGGCACGTGCCGCACGTATTCGGCTCGGGCCTGCCGGCGGGCGGTGGCGCCCATCTGGCCGGTTCTTTGGCCGACCTGCCCTTCGTGTTGGCGGAAGCGGAGCAGGACTTCATCGTTCCGGAAAATGTTCAGGCCCTGATCTGGCACGAGCTGGTGCCCGGCCTGGTGAGCAGCTCTACCTTGCCGCGGTGGTGGGGAGTCAGCCAGAACGAGCTTCACGCCGTCGCTCTGTACCAGAGAACCGGTGAGGAGCTTTTGGCAGCTTCGGCAAAGGACGAAAAGCTGCGAGCCAGCGTGCTCAGCATCCTTTCGGAGCGCATGGTTCCGCAACGAGGGGAACAGTTGGAGAAGTCTCTCCGGGCGGGTGCAGTGAACGAAGCGCTTTCCAGAGTGATGCCGGGCGAGACCTTCTATCTTGCGGCGGAGTTCCGCCGCAGATATCCCGGCGAAAGCAAGTCCTGGGGACAGGCGGGCGAAGAACTGGAAACTCTCTCCAGCCGTTATCCCGATGAAGTGAGCTGGAAAAGATTGTCTGACGATTTTGGAGTTCCGCATCCGGCATTGGCGCAGAGCTACAGTCGCGAATTGTTGAACCTGAAACCCTTCCCGGCGTTCATGGGATACTCCAGCCGCCTCCTCGCCGAATCCTGGGATTCCAACAATCTGTACTGGGCTAGATTGGCGGATGAACTGGGCTATCCGCCAGTGATGCTGAACCGGTTGGTTCCGGAGCTGACGTATCGCATGGTAGAAAAGATCTTTGCCACGGACTTTGAAGACTGGCCGGCGATGTTGCGGGCGATGCGCGAAACCGGCGATGAGTTTCGTCAGGGCAAGATTACATCGCTGCCGAAAGTTGCGCTGAGTACGCCGGTTCAATAAGGCTGGTTCCAGAAGGCTGGTTCAGCAAGGGAAGGACCGCTTCAGCGGCTGTTTTGCGTCCTACGAATTCTTAAATTTCCCGCCCGGTAAAACGGTGCGGGCGGAGTGATGGCAGGGTCCTATGGCAAAACAATTTCTTTTTGTTCTGGTGGTGGCTTCCGCATTCCTCTTGACCTCGACCCGTTGGACGGCGGCGCAGGAAGGCGAAACCAGCATCCGCGTAGAAGTCGATATGGTGCAGTTGAATGTGGCCGTCATGGATAGCAAGGGAAATTATGTCACCGGCCTCAAGCCTTCCGATTTCGAAGTGACCGAGGACGGGATTGCGCAAAAGGTTGCCACCTTCGGTGAAGGCAATGAAGCTACTCGACGAGTGACAGCCAGCGCCGGCGGAGACCAGTCCGGTCGCACCCACTCGATGAACGGCGCTTCGGACGCACCCGAAACGACTTCCGAGCTGGGGTCTGAGCTGGGGTCCGCCATGGCGGGCGCCAATGTTTTTATCCTGTTCGATACCAGCAACTACATGTATCGCGGTTTTGTTTTCGCGCAAGATGCGATCGCCGAATTCGTTCGCTCGCTGGACAATCCTGATCGCGTGGCCTTTTATTCCTACAGCCGCGATCTTTCCCGCGCCACCACGCTGACGCCCGACCGCGGCCAGGTTTTGCGCGGAGTTCGCACCACGGTTGCCGGCGACGATGCCGCCCTTTACAACGCCTTGCTGATGACCCTCAAGGATGCAGGCCAGAATACAGGCCGCAAGGTGGTGGTGGTATTTTCCAACGGGCCCGATAATGCCAGCATGGTTCCGCCAGAGGATGTGGCGGAGCTGGCGCAGTCGAAAGGCATTCCTATCTACATGATCAGTACCCGCGAGGCCAAGCTGGAACCGGTCTCCAGCACAGTCTTCAAGCGGATGAGCGCGGCCACCGGCGGCGAAGCTTACTTCGCCAAAACATGGAGGGAGCAGCAGAAAGCCTTCGCTTCCATCCGTAATGATTTGGCCCATCTGTATTCCGTGAGCTACTACCCACAACCCAACCCGAACCGCGGATGGCGCACCATCACCGTAAAGCTAAAGGGAGAACGGGCGAGAAAGTGCCGAATCCGTACGCGAAATGGATACCGGCCGGAGTCCACCCGCGTGTCGGCGGAAGGAACGGTGCCACCAGCCGTAATGGAGCGAGCGACAGCTTCTTCCAACTGAAGCTCGCATCCGCTATCCCTGACCTGTCATCCCGACCGGAGCGGAGCGCAGCGAGCGAAGTGGAGGGACCTGCTTTTTTTCGCACGCTCCACCACCTGGGTGTTCATGCCGCACTTGCATTAAAGCCCGCGGAAGATCGTGCCCACGGGAACCGCGCATCGGACAAGATTGCCCCGGCATCACATCCCTTCACTCCGCTTCGCTCCGGTCGGGATGACAGAAGGCATTTGACCGGTACCTGGTGAGTGCATTTCAAAAACCTCTAGCGCGGAAGCTGGTAAACGTTTACTATTCGTCGCGTTCAGATTGTCATTCATGAAAAATTGTGCCAGGAGATGACCAAAATGTTCTCACCCCATCGACGACGTTTCTTGGGTCAGGCGGTTGCTGCGGGTGTCGCGTGCTCGACCGATCTGGCGTTCGGCAGATTCCTGCCGGCGCAGGCTCAGACCCCAGGTGCCAGCGAGCCAGTGCGTGTTTACCTGGATTCTCGACGGACTGTGTCACCTCTCGATCGCAATCTGTTTGGTTCATTTCTCGAACATCTGGGTCGCGCCATTTACGAAGGCATCTACGATCCCGGCTCAAAACTCTCAGACTCCAACGGCTTCCGCAAAGATGTGATGGATGAAGTGCGGCAGATGGGAGTGCCGATCGTCCGCTATCCGGGAGGAAATTTTGTCTCCGGCTATAACTGGCTCGACGGCGTCGGACCGAAGCAGGACCGTCCGCGAGTCCTCGATAAAGCGTGGAATTCGCTTAACACCAACCAGTTCGGCACCAATGAATTCATGGCCTGGTGCAAAGCCACGGGCACTTTGCCACTGATGGGCCTGAACCTCGGCACGGGAACGCCCGAGGAAGCGGCCGCTCTGGTGGAATATTGCAACGTTGATAAGGGCACGAAGTGGAGTGAACTGCGCCGCAAGACACGGATTTGCGGATCCCTACAAGGTGAAGTACTGGTGCCTGGGAAACGAGATGGACGGTCCCTGGCAAATCGGGCACATGACTGCCACGGAGTACGGAATGAGAGCGCAGGACGCCGCCCGTCAGATGCACTATGTTGATCCCTCACTTCAACTGATCGCCTGCGGTTCCAGCGGGCCGTTCATGCCGACGTACCTGGAATGGGATCGCGAGGTGCTGGAGCAGTGCTACGACTATGTGGATGGTCTCTCCCTGCATCGCTACGTCGGCAACACGACCGAGGAAACCGGCGGCGACAGTTCGAAGTTTCTGGCGATGAATCTGAGCATGGAAAAGCAGATCGCCGAGACCGTCGCGGTCTGCGATATGGTTCGCGGCCACAAGCGATCGCCTAAGAAGCTGTGGCTTTCTTTTGACGAATGGAATGTCTGGTATCGCGCCCGCAGTGGAGACGCAGTGAATGGTCACGAGCACGAAGCTCCCCATTTGCTGGAAGAGATCTACAACCTGGAAGACGCTCTGTTGGTGGGAGGGTTCGTCAACACCTTGCTTCGCAATGCAGACCGGGTGAAGCTGGCTTGCCTGGCTCAGCTCATCAACGTGATCGCGCCCATCATGACCAACGCCAATGGCTTGGTCCGGCAGACCATCTATTATCCATACAACTGGGCGCTGCAGTATGCCCGGGGCTCGGTCCTGAATCTTGTGGTTGAGTCGCCCACGTACGACGTCAAGGATATGGGGAAGGTTGCTTACCTGGACGTCGCTGGAACCATGGATTCGGAAACTGGGAAGACTTCCGTCTTCGTGCTCAATCGTGACCTGTCAAAAGCTCACACTGTTGAGCTGAACTGGCAGGACAAAGCGCCGACGAAGGTTTTGTCCTCTTTCCTGCTGACAGGGGACGATCTGAAAGCCTCGAACACCTTTGACGCGCCGCAACGCGTGGTTCCACGAGCATTGGACAAACCTTCAATCACGGGGGACCGCGCGAAATTTGAGGTGCCGGCCCGCTCTTACAGCGTGATTCAATGGGGGGCCTGACATGACAAGACCTGACATGATCGGACGCCGCGAATTTATCCGCGGCGGTGTAGCTGGCGCCGCATGTTTGTTGCTAAGCGGAATGGCGCCCTTTGCGGCGGCGAGCCCGGCTTCGGCCGACTCGCGAATCGAAGTGCTGCCCGGTGAGTCTTTGGGAACGATCTCACCCAACATCTACGGACACTTCGCCGAGAATCTCGGCGGCGTGATCTACGACGGCATCTGGGTGGGGGAGAATTCAAAGGTTCCAAACGTCAACGGTATTCGCAAAGAACTGATCGACGAGATGCGGAAGATCAAGGCGCCGGTCGTTCGTTACCCCGGCGGATGTTTCGCCGACAGCTATAACTGGCGCGATGGCATTGGCCCGGCCGAGAAGCGTCCCCGGCGGACTAACTTCTGGGAGCAGGTGGAGAGCGCGACAGGCCCGGCCAGCCACAAGTACGATCCCAATCAATTCGGCACGAATGAATTTGTCCGCTTCTGCAAACATATCGGTAGCCAACCTTACCTCGCGGCCAACGTGCGCAGCCTTCCCGCCGAGGCGTTTTATCAGTGGGTGGAATACTGCAACTCGCCGGCTGGGAGCACCACCCTGGCGGATAGTCGGGCTGCTGCTGGATATTCCGACCCGTTCGGTGTTCGGTACTGGGGTGTGGGAAACGAATCGTGGGGCTGCGGCGGAAATTTTACGGCGCAGGAGTATGCCATTGAGTACCGCCGCTACACGGCTTGGGTGCCACGCTTCGGGCAGGAACTGTCTTTCATTGCGTCCGGGCCCAACGATGAGAATTGGGATTGGACCCGCGGCTTCCTCGAAGAGATCCTCCGGAAAGGTCCAAACGAGTTGCGATCCATTTACGGTCTGGCGCTCCACTACTATGCGTGGAACCTGAGCCGGGGACGCACCAGGGACTGGAATGAGGGTAAGGGCGACGCGGTCAAGTTCGACGTCGTGGACTGGTACGAACTGCTGCGCCAGGGCGACGTGATGGAGTCGCTGATCAACGGGCATTGGCTGGTGATGGGGGAGTTCGACAAGAATCATTCCATCAAACTCGTCGTCGACGAGTGGGGTCCCTGGTACCGTCCAGGCAGCGAAGGCACACCTGGCGATGTTCTCGAACAGATGCCGACTCTCAGGGACGCCGTCTTCAGCGGTCTGACTCTGGACACCTTCAACCGTCACCCCGAAAAAGTTGGCATGGCCAACTGCGCCCAGTTGATCAATTGCCTGAACAGTTTGTATCTTGCGCACGAAGACAAGTTCTGCGTGACCCCGGTCGGCCACGTCTTTGCAATGTACGCGGCACACCAGGGAGGTCAGGCGCTGCGAACCATATTCTCTTCGCCGTCAGTTAACTATGACCGCGACGGCAAACCCGCTTCGTTCTGGGGATTGAAAGGTTCCGCGTCACTTCACGACAAGGAGCTGGTCCTGACAGTGGTGAATCCGCATGTCAGCGAAGCCAGAGAGACAGAGATTGGAATTCGGGGCGCTCAGATGAGTTCGGGTACCTCGACGACGCTGACGCACTCCGACATTCACGCCCACAACACATTTGCGGATCGAGAGATAGTTACCCCGAAGAGCAGCGCGGTGACCCCCAGGGGAAAAACTCTTACCTATACATTCCCACCCGCCTCAGTGACCAAACTAGCTCTGACGCTAGGGTAAGTCGGTACTGACTGAATTGGGCGCCCCACTTCTCGCTGCATTTTGCGAGAAATGGGAACGTGCGAACGTGAGTCGTCGAACCTGGACGCTTCAGCGCTGGCCTGACGGTGTCTTCGCGCGATTCTCTTCAATCCTCACTGGAGTCTTGGGTGCTCCCGACAACAGGCTTGTCGACTCCCGCAGTACCAGAGTGGTCTTGAGCTGATATTCGGTCCCGTTGGGCGCGGGAGTCTCCCGGCCCACTTCAGCCAGAAGCGCATTGAAGGCGAGTCGCGCCAGCTCGGATTGCGACATTTGCACAGTGGTAAGCGGCGGCAGCACGAACTGAGCCAGACGAATGTCATCGAATCCAACCACAGAGAGGTCGTCCGGAATCGAGAGTCCTGCGTCGTGGCTTTCTCGCATCACACCGATCGCAGTCATATCATTCGAACACAATACAGCGGTCGGACGGACCGGACCGGCGAGAAGGCGAATGCATGCAGCCATGCCGCCTTCCATGGTGTGGTCGCCTTCCACGATCAAGGCCGGATCCGATTCGAGGCCGATCTCCTGCATCGAACGGAGGAACGCCTGTTGCCGCGCGATTGCCGACTTCAGGCGCAAGGGACCAGTAATAAAAGCGATTTTTTCGTGACGCAAGGCCGCCAGATGCTGCACCGCCTGACGGATACCGTGAAGATAGTCGATTCGAATGTTGCTCACGCGCGGGCGAGGCGGGCCAACGTCGACAAAGACCAACGGCACCTGCCTTGACTTCAAATCCTCGAGCAGCAATTCTTCCATGCCGAAGGTCATGATGGCCACGCCTTCGACCCGGCGTTCAATCATCCGCCGAACGGAACTTTCCATGCGTTTCGGATCATTTCCCGTGGAAGTCAGCAAAATCTCATACTGGTGCTGGACGGCAATGGTCTCGAATACCTGCATGATTTCCGGAAAGAAGGGGTTGGTCATTTCGGAAACGATGAGGCCAAAAATGCGGCTGCGCCCGGAAACCAGGGCTCGTGCCTGGGTATTTGGATAGTATCCAAGTTCCTCGATTACGCTCCAGACGCGCTTTGCCAACTGGGCGTTGACGGTGGGAACCCGGTTGATGGTGCGGGACACCGTGGCCGTTGACACTCTTGCCCGCTTGGCGATTTCGCGGATGTCCATAGAAGCTTTACTCAGTCGCGAATATGCCCGGATTTTAGCATGGCAAACGTTATCTCGGACGGTGACAGAATCGGACGGCGACAGAAGTGGATTCGGCTGGAAATTTGGCACTTCTGCAGCCGCATCGCGAAAAATGATATTGTGTTGCGGTTTGGCAGATCACCGAGGTCAGCCTCATGTATAAGACAATCATTCTATTCCTTCTATCGCTTGCCCTCAGCTCGACGGCCAGCTCCCAGTCTTCATGGACGCCAAAACAGGCGAACGACTGGTACGTCCGTCAACCCTGGCTGGTAGGGAGCAACTTCATCACCAGCACGGCCATCAACGAGCTAGAGATGTGGCAGGCGGACACATTCGACCTGCCTGCGATCGATCGCGAATTGGGCTGGGCACACGGTTTGGGCATGAACACCATGCGGGTGTTTCTGCATAACCTGCTGTGGCAGCAGGACTCCGCCGGGTTTCTTCACCGGATGGATCAATTCCTGGAGGTTGCTGACAAGCACCATATTCGGATCATGTTTGTCCTGCTGGACTCGGTCTGGGACCCCAACCCCAAGCTCGGGAAGCAACGTGACCCTAAGCCCCACGTTCATAACTCAGGCTGGGTTCAGGCTCCCGGGGCGGAGATTCTGAAAGACGAGCCCCGCTGGAACCGAGACCTTAAGCCGTACATCGTGGGCGTGATCGGCCATTTTCGCAATGACAAGCGAGTTCTGATGTGGGATCTGATGAACGAGCCGGACAACGAGAACGGCTCGTATAAAGCCCAGGAGCTTTCGAATAAAGGCGAAGTAGCGTTGCGTCTGCTTCGGGAGGAATGGGCGTGGGCTCGTAGCGCCAAGCCGTCCCAGCCCTTAACCAGCGGGGTCTGGAGGGGCGATTGGGCGAGCGACGACAAATTGAGCGAAATGGCAAGCCTGCAGCTGCAAAACTCCGACGTGATCACCTTTCACAGCTACGATCCGCCCGATGAAATGAAGGCGCGAGTCGCGTCCCTCCGGCGATTCGGCCGGCCGGTCGTGTGTACCGAATACATGGCACGGCCCCGGGGAAGCACCTTTGCGGCCATCCTGCCGCTGCTGAAGGCTGAAAAGGTGGGTGCCTACAACTGGGGCTTTGTGAACGGGAAGTCGCAGACCATCTACCCGTGGGATTCCTGGGAGAAGTCTTACACGGCGGAACCGCCGGTGTGGTTCCATGACATCTATCGTCAGAACGGCAATCCCTATGATGAGAAGGAAGTCGCTTTGATCCGGCAGCTGACGAAATAGCCCATTTCACGGGCAGGGAGCGAATTAAGAAAACGCTTACTAAAGGCGGCAGGGGCCCGTTACTTAGCCATCGTTGACGTTAACGGAAAAGGAATTATGCGGGGGCGACCAATTCCCTGATTGACAAACGCTATGGCGTGCTCTACCTTCTCTTGTTTGTTGTTGGTAAACGATTGCTATGATTGGCATTGAGCAGGCTCCCGGGACCACCTGATATGCTTCTGCCGCGCCTTAGGGAAGAGGTATTGGAAGCAAACCTGGAGTTAGTGCGAAGGGGCCTGGTGCTTTATACCTTCGGCAACGCCAGCGGCATTTCCCGTGAACAGAAATTGGTGGTCATCAAGCCCAGTGGCGTTCCCTACGAGAAGATGAAACCGGAGCATCTGGTGGTCACCAACCTGGACGGTAAAATTGTCGAAGGCGATTTGAGACCGTCGTCCGACCTGCCCACCCATCTTGTGCTTTACCAGTCATTTCCGGGTATCGGCGCGGTCGCACACACCCATTCCGAATACGCCACCTCGTGGGCGCAGGCCCGCAAGCCGATTCCATGTTTTGGCACCACCCACGCGGACTACTTTTATGGCTCCATCCCCGTAACGGCGGTGATGAAGAACAGCGAAATTGCCACTGAGTATGAAAAGAACACCGGGCATGCGATCGTCCGGGCGTTCAGGAAACTGGACTATGCAGCGGTTCCCGCGGTGCTGGTGGCCAACCATGCCCCTTTTGCCTGGGGTCCGGACCCAGCCGCAGCCGCCCATAACGCAGTCATCGTCGAAGCCGTAGCGCGGATGGCCTATTTCACCACCAATATCAATCGAGCAGCGGAGCCGGTAGGCAAGGGATTGCACGACAGGCATTACCTGAGAAAGCACGGATCGAGCGCTTATTACGGGCAGCCAAAGGACAAGAAATGATCCCAGCGATAGTAATGTTTGCGGAAAAGCAATTAGTGCATCTGTCCGCCGTGGATGTGGTGATCATCGCCTTCTACTTTGCCCTGGTTTTGGCGATCGGATTCTACCTGCGGGGCCGGTCCAATACCGGCGAAGACTTCTTCATGGCAGGCCGTGAAATGACGGCATGGGTCGCCGGCCTGAGCTTTCTCTCCGCCAACCTGGGCGCTCTCGAGCTGATGGGTTGGGCCGGTTCGGCCTATCAATACGGCATTCTGGCGACCCACTGGTACTGGATCGGCGCCATCCCGGCGATGCTTTTCCTGGCGCTGGTAATGATGCCGTTCTATTACATTTCCAAGACCCACTCGGTCCCGGGATATCTGAAGTTGCGCTTCGGCGAACCCAGCCGCGCCCTATCCGCGGTTTCGTTTGCGTTCATGACCGTGCTCATGAGCGGCGTCAACATGTTTGCCATGGCCAAGGTCATGCAAATCGTGCTGGGATGGGATATCAACTTCAGCATTTGGGTTTCATCACTCACGGTTGCCATTTATGTGACCCTGGGCGGGCTACGCTCGGCAATCTTCAATGAAGTGCTTCAGTTCTTTCTTATCTGGGCAGGCGCCCTGCTGATTCCTATTCTCGGACTATATGAAGCCGGCGGATGGGGTAATCTCAAGATACAGATCGCACAGAGAGCGTCGGAGCAGTATGTCCACCTGTGGGCCGGTCTGGGCTCATTTACCTCTAACCCGATGGGAATTCACTGGACCGGCATTGTGTTTGGCCTGGGCTCGGTCATCTCGATGGGCTACTGGACTACCGACTTCCTGGTGGTACAGCGAATTCTGGCTGCCAAGGACATTCGCAGCGCGGAAATGGCGCCGATCATCGGAGCCGGATTCAAGATGCTGGTTCCCATCATCGTGATTCTGCCAGGCTTACTGGGACTGGCAGTATTGCCGGTTAAGCTGGTTCCGGAATCGGTGGCCGCGGTAACGGGTGGGCATAGCTATAACGACGTGTTGCCGCTCATGCTGGCACGCTACTGCGGTCCAGGACTTCTCGGGTTGGGAATTACGGCGTTAATTGCGGGGTTCATGTCAGGCATGGCGGGAAACGTGAGCGCATTCACGACTGTCTGGACCTATGACATCTACCGGCCGCTGTTCAACAGCAATGCCACTGACCATCACTATGTGAACATGGGGCGCTGGACCACCGTCGTCGGCGTGCTGATCAGCGTGGGCACGGCCTATCTGGTGATGCAGTTCGCCAGCATCATGGATTACGTGCAGGCGCTGTTTAGCTTCTTTATCGCGCCGTTGTTTGGCACCGTCATCCTCGGGATGCTCTGGAAGCGGGCGACCGGCCCGGGCGGGTTCTGGGGACTACTGTGCGGGACGCTTTCCTCGATCGGCATGTGGGCATGGGTTAAGGTCGATCCCACAGCCCTCCGTTACGTGGCGCTATCACCACACGCCAAGGCCCTCGCGCAGGATATGTATCAGGCGCTGTGGTCTTTTATCGTCTGCGTGATTGTCACCGTGGCGGTGAGTATGGTGACGAAACCAGTGCCCGCCAGTCAACTGGCAGGTCTGGTTTACGGAGAGACGGAAATCCCCTCGATCGGGGATGTTCCGCTGTATGAGAGGCCACTTTTCTGGGCGGGCGTGGTGGTGGTTGTTTTCTTCGTGCTGAACATTATTTTCTGGTAGGGATCAGTAGCGCCGCCGTCCCGGCGCCGTCCTGCGGGCGTCGCGCCCGCCGGCTCGAGGGCGAGACGCCCTCGGGACAGCCGGCAAGATGCCGGCGCTACAGAGACCTGCGGGGATTCGAATCGATGATTGAGGCTGACACTACGAGGTGCGCGGCATGATTTCTATCTGGTTCTTCATCGGCGTTTCACTGGCGGTAAATGGGGCGCTGATCCTGGCAGCAGGAATCTACCAGGTGGTAAACCCTCCGGTTGATCCGGGGATTGTCCTGTTCAACCTGCATGCCAACGTCTGGTGGGGCGGTGTGCTTTTGTTGATCGGGCTGATCTATTGCTTCAAATTTTCTCCGAAGCGGCAGGCTTAAGGCGAAAAACCTTACACAAGGTAAATATGTCGACCAAAAAAATGACGATGGGCTTGATCGTGGGCAATCGTGGCTTTTTCCCCGATCATCTGGCTAAGAGCGGCCGCGAGGAAATGCTGCGCGTGTTGACTGCTGCCGGGATGGATGTTGTGGCTCTTACTCCGGAAGAAAGCAAGCACGGAGCGGTGGAAACCAGAGAAGAATCGCGGCGCTGTGCCGATCTCTTCAAGCGCAATCGCGATCGCATCGACGGCGTTATCGTAACCCTGCCTAACTTCGGCGAGGAGCGCGCCATCGCCGACGCCTTGCGCCTGGCGGATTTGCACGTGCCCGTGCTGATCCAGGCCACCCCCGACGATCCCAAGAAAATGACGATTGCCTTCCGCCGCGACAGTTTTTGCGGCAAGATGTCGGCCTGCAACAACCTCCGGCAGTACGGCATTCCGTATTCAATCACTACTCTGCATACTGAAAGCCCGGATTCACCCGAGTTCGCCAGGGATCTGCAATGGTTCGCGGGAGTCTGCCGTGTGGTTAATGGATTCCGCAATCTTCGCGTAGGCGCCATTGGTGCGCGTCCCACTGCGTTCAATACTGTCCGTTACAGCGAGAAGATTCTGGAATCGCAGGGCATCTCGATCGAAACGCTTGATCTTTCGGAAGTGCTGGGGCGCATCGAGCGCATGAAAGACAACGACGACGCTGCTCAGGCCAAGCTGGCTTCAATCAAGAAGTATGTCGATTCTAGTGGCGTACCGGCAGCCGCGCTAATGAAGATGGCAAAGCTGGGCGCCGTGGTTGATCACTGGATGGCATCGACCGAGGTGGCCATCAGCGCGGTTCAATGCTGGACATCCATCGAGGAAAATTTGGGTGTTGTCCCCTGCACGGTCATGAGCATGATGAGCGATGGCTTGCTTTCGAGCGCCTGCGAAGTGGACATCTGCGGCGTGCTTGGAATGCACGCTCTGCGGCTGGCGTCGGAAACGCCTTCGGCGCTGCTCGACTGGAACAATAACTATGGTTCCGATCCCAACAAGGCTGTGTGCTTCCATTGCTCCAACTTGCCGAAGCATTTTTTCCGCTCGGTGAAGATGGACTTTCAGGAAATTATCGCGGGGACCGTGGGTAAGGAAAACACCTTCGGCACCTGCGTGGGATTGATCAAGCCGGAAAAGATGAGCTTTGCCCGCTTCTCCACTGACGACACTGCCGGCAAGATGCGCGGCTACGTGGGAGAAGGGAGATTCACCGACGATCCTCTGAACACCTTCGGCGGCGCCGGTGTTGTCGAAATTCCAGAGATGCAAAAGCTGCTGCATTACATCTGCGAAAACGGCTTCGAGCACCACGTTGCCGCCAATTTGTCGAGCGTGGCGCCGGCCGTGTACGAAGCGACCACCCGGTACATGGGCTGGGACATGTACTCGCATCCAACCGATAACAAGGCCTGCTGATGGCAATCGTAGCTGGCGTCGATTTCGGAACCCTCAGCGTTCGCGTGTCCATTGTGGACAGCGAGCGCGGACTGCTGGACTCCGCCGTCGCTGAATATCCCCTGCACCGCAAACGCGAAGATCCGGAGTACGCCACCCAGTCGCACGAAGACCACATGCGCGCCCTTGCGGCTGCGACGCGCGAGGCGGTTAAGAAGGCCGGGATCACTGGCGACCAGGTTCAGGCGATTGCTCTGGATACGACAGGTTCGTCAGTTATTCCGGTCGGCAAGGATCTGAAGCCGTTGGGCGAATACTACTTGTGGTGCGATCATCGCGCCAAAGGCGAGGCGGCGGAGATCACGGCGGCTGCCCATCGCGAGGGCTTGGAAGCGATCAACTGGTGCGGCGGAGTCTATTCGTCCGAGTGGGGATTTCTCCAAGCTCCTGCACTGGCTTCGCCATAACGCCGCAAAACGCCCGGAATTTGTTTCCGCGTTTGAACACTGTGACATGGTGGCGGCAACGCTCTGTGGCATCACCGATCCCAAAATAGTAAAGCGCAGCGTCTGTGCCATGGGCCACAAGTGGCTCTGGAACCGGGCTCTCGGCGGCCTGCCGCCGGAGAGATTTCTGGTCAAGGTCGATCCTCTGCTGGCAGGTGTGCGCGAAAAGCTGGATGGCGAATACGCGGCGTCCGATCAGATCGCAGGCACGCTCTCGAAGTATTGGGCCGAGCAGCTTGGACTGAAACCGGGAATTCCGATTCCGGTGGGAGCGTTCGACGCGCACTGGGATGCAATCGGCGCCGGTTGCGGTACCGATGACATGGTGAATGTGGTCGGGACCTCCACCTGCATCATCGGAATCACGCCGTCAGTGAATCTTGTTCCCGGCGTCTGCGGCGTGGTGCAGGGAAGCGTGCATCCTCTCCGAACCGGTATTGAGGCTGGACTCTCGGCGGTGGGGGATATTTTTAATGCGATTGCGACCCGGGCCGGTACCGATGTTAAAACGCTGAGCCAGGGCCTTGAAGGCTATCGCGCGGGACAAACCGGGTTGCTGCGCATGACCTGGGACAACGGCGACCGTACCGTGCTGGTGAATCCAAACCTGCGCGGTATCACGCTGGGCTGGAACCTGCAGAGCACGGCGCAAGACGAGCTGTTTGCCGCCATCGAGGGGACCGCATTCCACACCCGGGTGATTCTGGACCGCATGGCTGGACATGGCGTGCACATCAAGCGTGTAATCAATGCGGGTGGGATTCCGCAGAAGAACGATGTCCTGAACCGGGTTTACGCGAATGTGTTGGGACGACCAGTGCTGGTGCCGAGCAAAAGCGTTACCAGCCTGGGTTCTGCAATCTTCGCATTTCTCGCCGCCGGAACGTTCAAAAGTATCGAGGAAGCGCAGGCAAAAAGTTTGCCCGCCCAACCGCGTTTTCGAGCCTGACAAGTCCGAACAAAAAGTTTACGAACAGGTCTATCCGCTTTACAGCCAGCTTTATTTCACCTTCGGCGATCCGCAGAAGAAAGAGCTTGGGAACGTGCTGCCGACCTTGATTCACGTGGCCGAGTCGGTCAACAAAGGTTCTCCGGTCGCGGCGGATTGATTGTTCGGGGCAGAACCCCTTCGCGCAAGACCCTCACATTCTGTCATCCGGAGCGAGGTCGAAGGGTCCCTCGGAGCGGCAGGCAGGATGGACGCAGGGATCCTTCGACTGCGTAAATCGTTTCGCGAGCGAAACGTTTTGCTCCGCTCAGGATGACATTTCACCCTCAATGACATTTTCCAGTCAATGACACTTCAGGGCTTTGAGACTTGATGGCTAACACTTTTCTGGCGACCCTGCTTTAGAATTACCCTTCTTGCCCTCTCAGTTCAAATCCGACAATCTGCGCGTCGTGCTGGTCGACACGCGCAATCCTCTCAATATCGGCGCTGCGGCTCGTGCCATGAGCAATTTCGGTTTTCTCCGGCTGGGAGTGGTGAATCCCTATGAGGTGGCATTTCGAAAGGCGAAATCCGCGGTCGGCGCTGCCGCGTCTGCTGGCAGAGGCGGAGGAGTACACGACCGTGGCCGAGGCGGTCGCCGATTGCACGCTGGTGGTGGGGACGACGGCGGTGCGTCACCGGGAATTGCAGCATCCGCTGCGACGCCTGGAGTATGGCGCGCGTCTGATGCGGAAACGGATGCAATCCAGCCGCGTGGCCCTGCTATTCGGTTCGGAGAAGTACGGACTCTCCAGGCGAGGACCTCAGCCACTGCCATTGGCTGATGCGTATTCCGACCCGGGATGAGCACATCTCGATGAATCTGGGCCAGGCGGTGGCGGTTTGCCTGTATGAACTGATTCGCAGTGACCGCGTCGGCTGGAGCCTCCGAGAAGACACCGCTCGCTCCTCGGTCGAGGTCGAGCGCATGACCGCGATCCTCCTGGATGTGTCTGAGCACCAGCACTCACATGAGCCCGGACCGGGCTCCTGCCACCGAGGAACGGGTGCGGCGCATGGTTCGCCGGCTCAAGGTATCCGCCCGTGACGCGGAGGCCTGGCTGGGAATTTTGCGCCAGATTCTCTGGGAAATGCGTCACGGGAAACGCCCCGCCGGATCATTGGCGGATCGATGATGGGCCCATCGACGGTTCGCCCATCGGGGTTCTCCCGATTGCGGGATCATTTACACTGAAAGAGCATGACTGATCACATTGTGAGTTCGTGCGTAACTTGTCCCAAGTGCGGAACCTGGGTAGTTGTCGAACGGGAAGTAAGCCGGGAGACTAACAAGGAAAAGGTCAGCACGACTTGTCCGGCACCTGAATGCGGCAAGCAATTCTTCGTTTGCAGTGGGCGAGACCAAGGTCTTCGAACTGCCGATGAATCTGTTCGAGCGGCGCCACTTCTTCCGTTCGGAATTGCCGTAGATCCAACCAAGACTATGTCGCAGGCCCAAAAAGGCTGTAAAGCAGGATTACCAGCACGATGGTCGCAAACCCCACATACATTCGGTCGCGCTCGGCGGCGAATCCTGACGATAGAAAGCACCACCCGTGCGACCGGAGTCGCAATCAGCAGAAGCAACCCCAGCTGGATGATGCCCCGCCCCTGAAACGCAAGCGCTTCACGCAGAACACCCGGGATAGTGCGAAGCTGGTTCGGCTCTCCGTGGAATACCCGATAGTCGGCGAGCTCGCCCCCGTGCCTCGCGAGGTAAACCACCGCCCCGATGAAGACGATCAGAGCGGCAGAGAACTACTCCCGCTCGCAGCAGGTTTCCGATCAGATCCTCGACCTTGCGGTCGGTCCAAACGGGCAGAGTCGGGCATTTATATTTTCCCGGCGGCGCCGTTGTAGATCATCTGCGCTCCCAGCAGCGAGAATTACGATGCTGAAAATCAGCCGCAGCCATTTGGTTTCTGCCTGCACCAGAATGCGCGTGCCCACCAGCGACCCGGCCAGAACTCCCAGCATCACCGGCATGGAAAGTCCGGGATCGATGTAGCCCCGGCTGAGATACACTCCGGCGCTGGCAGCGGCGGTGACCCCGATCATGAAATTGCTGGTGGTGGTGGAAACCTTGAAGGGAATTCGCATGGCCTGGTCCATGGCCAGAACCTTCACCGCGCCTGAACCAATGCCGAGCAATCCGGAGAGCGCTCCCGCTCCGAACATGAAACTGAATCCTGCCGGCACGTGATGAACAAAGTAGTGGCGAATACCTTCCGGGGTGGGGAAGCTCCCGTTCAGTCGCAGTCGCGTCGCCAGGGGATCGGGTATCTCGTCGCTCTTCGTCCTGACGCGCACGCGAGCCGAGAGGTAGGCAGAGTAGAGCAGCACAGCCCCGAAGGTGATGGCAATGGCGGAAGTCGACACCCTGGTCGCCAGGAACGCTCCCAGAACCGCTCCCAGCGTGGTGGCGATTTCCAGAAACATTCCTATTCGAATATTGGAAATCCCCTCTTTGACGTAGGCGGCTGCCGCGCCCGAAGATGTGGCAATCACCGAAACCAGCGACGCCCCGATGGCGTAACGAATGTCCACTTTGAAAAAGAGCGTGAGCAGCGGCACCAGCACCACCCCGCCACCAAGACCAGTGAGAGAGCCGAGCAAGCCGGCAATCGCCGATCCCATCCCAACCAGGACGGTAAGTTCCCAAACGGTTAGCGACCCGATGTGCATGAACCCGTCTCTCCTGTCGACAGTGTGCCATACGGACGGGAGTGCCCGGAAAAATGAAGTTCATCCGAACCTCGATCAGGCAAAGGTTACAGGGCTGATTTGCGATGGTTGCAGCTGCGGCCAGTGGTAAAATTGCAGGAGTTCAGGACTGAAACGTAGCTCGAAACAAGAGCGGGCCTGAATCCGGGAAATCGGGAGCATTGAAATCAGAAGCAAGGGAATCAGGAGTATTCATGAGATTTGAACTGCTGGCACTCTACGGTGGCCCCGACCAGGTAATGACGGTGACCTCCGGGCTCGCCAGCGTGCTCGGCCTCTTACTGCTTTTCTGGAACAAGGTGGTGGGGGTCTTCTTCAAAATTGTCAGGATGTTCCGCCACGCTGATCCACCTGCCTCACCGGAAGCCTCCAGGGACTCTCCAAAAGGAACTCCGTAATTTCGGGTCCGCTTCTTGCGCAAAAAAGTAATTGTCATCGGATTGGACGGCCTGGAGCCTGGCATCGTGGAAGCGATGCTGGAACGGGGAGACCTCCCCAATCTGGCGAAAATTCGAGCCGGTGGCAGTTATACCCGGCTGAAAACCACCTATCCGGCCCAGACTCCGGTTGCCTGGTCGTCGTTTATGACCGGAACCAATCCCGGCGCTCATGGAATTTTTGATTTCATCAGCCGTGATCCAGCCACTTACCTGCCCGATGTTGCCTTGACCCGCTTCGAGCGCCCGAAGAACATGCTTGCCCAACCACGCGTGGTAAACCGGCGAGAAGGCGTACCGCTTTGGCAGCCGCTTTCGAAAGCCGGGATCCCGAGCACGATCTTGCGTTGTCCTTGCACTTTTCCTCCGGAAACTTTGCAGGGCCGGATGCTGGCGGGCGTCGGTGTTCCCGACCTGCGTGGAAGCCAGAGCAAAGGGACTTTCTATACCCAGGACAGCACCGCCATTGCTGAGGAAAACGAGCAATTAGTATTCCTTGATTCCAATCCCCTCGGATCGGGATCGGAGTTGACTACGCGTGTGATTGGCCCGCGCAACACGAAGACATCTCCAGCCTCGGACACCTACTGCGAAGTACGCGCGCAACTGGACAAGGCATCACGCAAGCTCGTGATTCACACAGGCGGCTCGCCTTCCACGATTGAAGTTCCGGAAAAGAGCTGGAGCGACTGGGTGCGTTTCAAGTTCAAATTCTCCATGCTGCAGTCGGTCACCGGAATCGCGAGGTTTTATGTCTGCCAGCTTGAGCCGCATTTGGAATTCTACGTTTCCGCGGTGAACTTCGATCCCGCTGCTCCGATGTTTCCTGTTTCCTCGCCCGGCGATTATGCGAAAGAGCTGTCTGACAAGATCGGGCTCTATTCCACACTCGGCATGGCTGAAGATCACAATGGGTTAAACAACGGTCGCCTGGATGAGGCGGCGTACCTTCAACATTGTGAACTGGTGCTCAGCGAACGCGAACGCGCGATGCGCTTCGAACTCGAGCCGTTTTTCCGAGGGACTGTTTTTCATGCTGTTCGACACTCCGGACCGGGTGCAGCACATGCTGTGGCGATTCCGTGATCGTGAGCATCCCGGATTCGAGCCCGACCTCTCCCCCGAACTCGCCACCCGGATCGAAGAACACTATCGCCGATGTGACGCGCTGCTGAGTTCCGTGCTGGAGACAGTTGACGAGAACACGCTGCTGATCGTGTTGTCGGATCACGGCTTTGGAACCTTCCGCCGCGCCTTCGATACCAATACCTGGCTATCGCAAAACGGATTGCTCGCGTTCAGAAATGGCAGTAAGGCCGGCGAAACCCCGGGCCAGGGATTTAGCGGAGTGGACTGGTCGAAGACCTATGCATACGCCGTCGGCCTCGGCGGAATTTACCTGAACTTCAAAGGTCGCGAGGCCGGCGGGATTCTCGGGGAAGGGACCGAGGCAGAGCGGGTCCGGCGCGCGATCCAGAGCGGACTTGCCGACTTTCCTGACGCACAAACGCAGCGTCCGGCGATCCGCAGCGTGTCGCGCCGGGAAGAGTTATACTCGGGTGCGTTTGTGGGGAATTCACCCGATCTCCTGGTGAATTTTCATCGTGGTTTCCGTGTCTCCTGGGAGAGCGCGGTGGGCGGATTTGCTCATTCCTTGCTGGAAGACAATAGGCGCCGCTGGAGCGGAGACCATATTGTGGATCCGGAGTCGGTGCCCGGCATTTTGTTTATGAATCGAGTGCCGTCGCAAAGCAAAGATCCGGGCCAGGCGCGAATCATCGACCTTGCCCCCACGATCTTGAACCACCTCGGTGTTGCAGTGCCGGAAGCTATGGAGGGCTTGTCGTTGCTCTGAAAGACTCTCTGAGAACATGATCCTGCAATGAAAATCTGCGTGCTCGGACTCGACTGCGCGGCGCCGGAAATCGTTTTTGGCGACGAACGGCTGGTAAACCTGCGCCGCCTGATGGATCTGGGCGTGTACGGGCGCCTGGAGAGCGTGATTCCCCCGATCACGGTTCCGGCCTGGATGTGCATGAGCACCAGTCAGGATCCAGGCTCGCTCGGAGTTTACGGATTCCGCAATCGAGCCGATCATTCCTACGACAAACTGGCCTTTGCAAACTCGGCGTCCATCAAAGCCTTAGCCATTTGGGACCAGTTAGCGCGGGAAGGGAAGAAGTCGATCATCGTCGGAGTGCCGCCAAATTATCCTCCGCGGCGGGTGAACGGTATCAGCATTGGCTGCTTTCTTACTCCCGATACGGCGAGGAACGACTTTACCTATCCCCCTGAGTTCAAAGCCAAAATCACTGAACTAGTCGGCGAGTATCCGGTCGACGTAAAAAACTTTCGAACCGACAAGAAGGACTGGCTGAAGGATGAGATCTTCAACATGAGCCGCAGGCAGTGGCAGGTTGTGCGCTGGCTGCTCACCGAACAGGAGTGGGACTACTTTCACTTTGTGGATATCGGCCTTGATCGCATGCACCACGGTTTCTGGAACTACTTCGATCCCCAACATGTTCAGTTCGTTCCCGGCAATCCTTATCAGGATGCAATTCCGGAATACTACCGCTGGCTGGATGAGCAGATCGGCAGTGTCCTCGAACTGCTGGACAACGATACCGTCTTGCTTGTGGTTTCAGACCACGGCGCGCAGAGGCTGGATGGAGGCTTTGCCATCAACGAATGGCTGATTCGCGAGGGTCTTCTGGTGCTCAATCAGTACCCGAAGACTCTGACGCCGTTCGACAAACTTGACGTCAACTGGAGCAGGACCAAAGCCTGGAGCGAAGGGGGATACTATGCTCGCGTCTTCTTTAACGTGCAGGGCCGCGAGCCGCAGGGAGTTATCCCAGCTTCCGAATATGAGTCTTTCCAGAATGAAGTGAAATCGCGACTGGAATCACTGCCTGGCGAAGACGGCCAGCCGCTGAAGTCGCAGGTATTCAAGCCGCGGGAAATCTATCGCACTGTGCGGAATGTGGCTCCCGATCTGATCGTTCACTTCGGAGAGCTCTACTGGCGCTCGATTGGCACGGTGGGACATTCAAAGCTTCACGTCCAGGAAAACGATACCGGCCCCGACGGCTGCAACCACGCACAGCACGGAGTGTTCATTGTGACCGCTCCCAATTGTCCGCTGAGCGGCGAGTATGAAGGCGCGCGCCTGTTAGATATTGCGCCAACTTTACTGGATCTCGCCGGATACGAGGTACCCGACACTATGCAGGGAAGGTCCCTGGTGGCGGGAATGGGGAAGAAAAGCTCTGGCGGTGGTTCGGACAGCGGTTCAGACAGCGACGCGGAGAGAATTGTGCACGACCGCCTGGCAGGATTGGGATACGTGTAGAAATGTTCGCTGATCGATGCACCATTAATGCGGAAGAGCATGATCCGACGTCGCGAACAAACATCTCGTGTCATCCTGAGCGCATCAGCCCGTTCGCTGGCGAATGGGCTGGTGGAGTCGAAGGATCCCTGCAACCTTAGTGTGCGTCGAGCGGCGCCTGGTGTAGACCCGTGAAGGTAGCAGGGGGCCTTCGACTGCGGGCCGCTTCAAAAAGCGAAGCAGCCACTTCGCTCAGGATGACACGGTACGCGCCTCTGGCGGTTGTATGTGTCTTGGCTTTGGTGTCAATCTTTCGGAGGAACGATGTTCAGAAAGTCATTGTGGTTGATATTGATCGCCCTTTTCCTGGTTCCTGTTTTCGCGCAGACTCAGCTACCATTCGACGGGAAATCCTGGTGGGAGCACATCAAGGTCCTCGCCGCCGACGACATGGAAGGACGTGACACTGGCAGCCCGGGTCTGAAAAAAGCCGAGGCCTATGCCGTCGATCAATTGAAGGCTTCAGGTCTTCAGCCGGCAGGTGTAAACGGTTTTTACCAGCCGGTGAAGTTCGAATCCCGCCATTTGGTGGAAAGTGAGTCGAGCGCCGCTCTGGTTCGCGACGGCAAAGCGGACGGACTGACTCTGGGCGAGGATTTGATCTTCTCTACGCGCGTGGACCTGGCTCCGGCCGTAGAGGCTCCCCTGGTTTTCGTCGGTTATGGCTTGAGTATTCCAGAAAGCAACTTCGACGATCTCGAGGGCCTCGACCTAAAAGGCAAAGTCGCTGTCCTGATCACCGGCTCTCCCTCGCAGATTAGTTCAGCGCTGGCTTCGCATCATCAAACTGCACTCGAGCGTTGGAGGGCTTTTCGGCAGGCGGGCGCGGTCGGGATCATTTCTATTCCGAATCCTGCGTCGATGGACGTGCCCTGGTCGCGGACGGCACTCAATCGCCTGCACCCCAGCATGGAGCTGGCCGGCGCGGAGTTTAACGAAACGCAGGGTGAAAAGCTGGCGCTCTACTTCAACCCAGCTCACGCCGACAAATTGCTTGAGGGCTCGGGACATACTTTCCAGGAACTTGCCGATCTGGCGAAAGACCGCAAGCCACTACCGCACTTTCCGTTGAGAGTTTCGATAAAAACCAGCGCAAAATTGCAAAAACAATCGGTGGAGTCGGCGAATCTTGTGGCTGCGTTGCCGGGGAACGATCCACAGTTGAAGAAGGAGTACGTTGTATTGTCGGCGCATGTCGATCACGTTGGCATAGGTGAACCGATCAACGGTGATCGCATTTATAACGGCGCCATGGACAATGCAGCGGGCGTTGCAGTATTGCTTGACGTCGCAGCTTCCCTGAAGCAGCACCCGGAAAACTTGAAGCGTTCGGTTCTCTTTGTCTTTGTCACCGGAGAGGAGAAAGGATTGCTTGGGTCGAAATATTTTGCCGCACATCCCACGGTGGATCCGAAATCCATGGTGGCAAACATCAATATCGATATGTTTCGTCCTTTGGTTCCGCTCAGGATGCTGACGGTTCTGGGACTGGCGGAGTCCGACCTGGGGGATGCGGCGCGGCGGGTTGCCGACGCCGACGGAGTCTCCGTGCAGGCTGATCCGCAGCCTTTGAGAAACGTATTTGTGCGCAGTGACCAGTACAGCTTCATTCGTCACGGCATCCCCGCGCTAGCCATGGACATCGCACCGACCACTCCGGAACAGGAGCAGATATACAAGGACTGGCTCACTCATCGCTACCATGCGCCTTCGGATGATTTGGATCAGCCGGTTGACCTCGCCTCGGCCGGCAAGTATGAAGACATCATTCGGCAACTGATGATGGAAGTGGCAAATAATCCGCAACGACCGCAATGGAAACCGGACAGCTTCTTTCGCAGGTTTGCGGCAGCAGCGGGCAACCAGTGATCTTCGCGCCTTCGACGCAGATGTCGAAATCGAAATCCCCACGGAGAAAAACATGCGCCAACCATTTCGATTCTCCCGGATTCTGTACGTCGCGGGATGTCTCATCGCTTCCTCGACGCTCGTGGCTGGAACCTCTCCTGTCCCTGCGAAAATCGGCGCATCGGCGGTTTGGCAAATAACTCAGCAATTCATGAGCTTTGCCCACGCTGCCTGCGACAAGTCGGCGTCTCCCGGCGTCGCCGAATGCTTTATCACCCAAATGACGAAGGCCGGCGCGCCGGCTGACGCCGTCAACTTTACACGCGAACTTTACAAGCAGAGTCATGGCGACGTGGGCGTCATGACGGGCTTTCAGCCAGTCAGCCTGGTGGACTTCGCGTGGATTACTTATCCTCTGCGCGCGAACACCAACTACGGACTTCTGCTGGTCAACGGGGATCCACGCATCGTGAATGTGGAAAACCTGAAGCAGCTCGACCGAAAAACGATGGAAGCGAGTCCCCAGTTCAAGGACTTGAGATATCAATTTCCGCAAGTCGATATCTGGCCGGGTGATCGCGACGGGAAGACCTGGCCTAATTCGCAAACCGGTCCGGATGGCGGAGTGCAGTTTATCGTCGGATATCCGCTGATCAATGGATGCCACGCCTGTGCCCGCGCCGGTTTCGCCATGTTCAACTGGGATTTCACAGCTCAAGGAAAATTCGTCGGCACAACCTTCGTCGGCATGACCCCCCCGCCACTCTAATCACGTCAGTCTTAAGCGAATGTTATTCTGTTGCACCCATGGGAAGCGTCTCGCTACTCGCAAAGTTCTTCGCGCTTGCTTTCAGCGCTCTGCTGCCGGTGATTAATCCGCTCGGTTCGGCATTGGTCTTGCTGGGCCTGGTGGGTAACGCACCCGCATCCGTCTATCGAGACTTAGCGAGAAAGATCGCAATTCGCACCACACTCTTTCTGGCGGTGGTCGAGCTGGTCGGAACCGCATTCCTGGAGTTTTTCGGGATTTCTCTTCCGGTGGTACAGGTCGCAGGAGGACTGGTGCTCGCAACCATGGGCTGGAGCCTGTTGAACCAGCAAGAGGCGAAGGCCGATCCCGACCGCGCCGAGGTTGCCGACGCCACTTTCGGATCTCTGCAGCAGAAGATTTTCTATCCGTTGACTTTCCCGGTGACGGCCGGGCCTGGCTGCATCGTGGTTACGCTGACCCTGAGCGCGCATGCTTCGGCCAAGGGCGTGCTTCCGGACGTAATGGCCCACCTGGGAATTGTGCTCGCGGTGGTGGCTTTGAGCCTCCTGGTGTTTATTAGCTACGCCTACGCTCCCAAGATCACCGCCCGCATACCACCCCAGACGGCGCACGGCATCCTGCGTGTGATTGCGTTTGTGCTTCTGTGCATCGGAGTGCAGATCACGTGGAACGGTGTGGAAGCTCTGCTGAAGACGGTAGTGAAGTCGTAGATAGCAGATTACCGCGAGCGGCCCGAATTTGCCGGCAAGTATTCCCTCACCAGCGCAAGCAATTCATCGCGCATGAAGGATCCGCCCGCCAGCAGGCCGGTAAGCAAAGGCGACTTGCGGTTACAGAGCAGAGGTGAATTCTCCAGCGTGCTGATAAACCCTCCGCCACTGACTACCAGAGCGGCTCCCGCTGCAATGTCCCATTCATGTTTCGGTGTGAGGGTGAAGGTGATATCAGCCAGGCCCACCGCCACCAGCGCCAGTTTGTAGGCCACAGACCCCATTGGTCGAACTTCTACCGCAGCCTGTTCGAAGCGCTTCCATTCTCCACGCCTGGTTTCACTCCGGCTGGCGAGAACCACAGCGCCCGCAAGGCGGGCCCGTTGGCTTACGTGAGCTGGCTTTCCGTTGTAGGTCACGCCCGAATCCAGAGAGCCCAGGAAAACCTCATTTGTGGCGGGGTTACAGATTCCCCCGGCGACGGGGACTCCATCTTCAACCATCGCGATGGAAACGCAGAATTCTGGAATGCCGGCGACAAATTCACGCGTGCCATCGAGAGGATCGACGATCCACACTCGACTCTTTTCGAGGCGGGAGGGGTCATCTACGCTTTCTTCCGAGAGCCAGCCTTCGCCATCGCGAAGCAACTCCTGGCGCAGGACAGCGTCGACCGCCGTGTCAGCTTCGGTAACGGGATCGTGGCCAGCTTTGTATTCTGCCTGAATCGCGCCCAGAGTGAAGTGGGCAAAAATCCTTCGGGCGGCATCCAGCGCTGATTCGATCCGCCGCAGAGTTTCGGCTTGAGAGCCATCTCCCATGCCTGGCTGGATTGTATCTCCTCAGCATTGTGGGAGAGTTTGGCTGGCGCTTTACATTTGCGGGCTTTGCCCCGCAGGGGCAGGTGGGGACACCTGCCGCTACGTGATTCGTGAACTTACGCTGGCTCTCCGATGGCGCCGACGAAGCCTTCCCGCTCCAGGTGCAGAATTATCTCCTGTGCTGCCTCTTCCGGAGTCAACTCTGCGGTGTTGATCACGACCTCGGCATCTTTTGGTTCTTCGTAGGGATCGGAAATTCCGGTGAATTCCTTCAGTACTCCGGCTCGCGCCTTGGCATAGAGTCCCTTGCGGTCGCGTTTTTCGCAGTCCTCCAGTGACGTTGCCAGATGCACCAGAATGAATCCGCCTAACGGGTCGATCAGCCCGCGCACGTGTTTGCGGGTTGCGTCGTAGGGGGCGATCGGCGCGCAGATGGCGATCCCGCCATTCTTGGTGATTTCCGAAGCGACATAACCGATTCGGCGGATATTGATATCGCGATGCTCCTTCGAGAAGCCCAACTCGGACGAGAGATGTTTGCGCACCAGATCTCCGTCCAGCAGCGTAACCGGGCGTCCGCCCATCTCCAGAAATTTTGTCATCAGGACATTCGCGATGGTCGACTTTCCGGAGCCCGAGAGCCCGGTAAAGAAAATGGTTACGCCCTGTTTGTGGCGAGGCGGATAGCTGCGGCGCAACTCCTGCACCACTTCCGGATAGGTAAACCAGCCTGGAATATCGCGGCCTTCGTTCAGCCGCTGGCGCAACTCGGTCCCTGAAATGTTCAGCACGCGAGCGCCCTTGGGCACTTCGTCGTCGGGATAATACTTATCTTCGTCTTCCAGGTAGACCATCATGTTGAATGGCACCATGGTGACGCCGATGTCCGCCTGATGTTTCTTGAAAACTTCCTGAGCCTCGTACGGTCCGTAGAAAGGCTTTGCCGTCGGTGTCGTTGCCCGGGCCCGCGTGGTCGCGGCCCACGATGAAGTGAGAGCATCCGTGGTTCTTGCGAATCAGAGCGTGCCAGATTGCTTCGCGCGGTCCTCCCATACGCATGGCCAGAGGCAGCAGCGAAAGCTTCACTGTTCCCGGAGGATACTTTGACGTCAGCAACTGGTAGCAGCGTACTCGAGTGAAATAGTCCACGTCGCCGGGCTTGGTCATGCCCACCACGGGATGGATCAGAAGATTGGCTTCTACCTGCTTCGCCGCCCGGAAGCTGAGTTCCTGATGAGCGCGATGCATGGGGTTGCGGGTCTGGAAGGCGACGATCCGGCGCCAGCCCAGCCGCGCGAATTCGGCGCGCAGTTCAGCCGGAGTAAGCCGCAGCGCCGCGAAAGTCATAGTGCGAGGGCATCTGCAGGCCCTCAACCCGGCCCCCGACGTACCAGGGATTGGACTTGTTCATCACGTAGTCCGCGCCGGGATGCGCCTTGCTGGTGCTGTTGAACACCGCCTGGGCTTCGGCTTTGCGATCGGGCTGCCAGACTTCCTCAACGTGCAGGACCGCCAGCATCACGCCTTCGGGATCGCGTAGTGCGACCTTGCTGCTGCCGGGCTTCAGCGACTTTGGCAAAGTCTTCGCGTGACATCAAGCGTGATGGGCATGGGCCAGAGAAGTCCGCTCGCCAGCCGCATGTTGTTACAGACGCCTTCGTAGTCGGCGCGCGTCATGAATCCGCGCAGCGGCGAAAAGCCGCCGCCAGAGCAGCAACTCCAGGTCGCAAAGCTGGCGTGCGCTGAGGTCCCATGAAGGCCATTCTCGCGACGTGGTTTTTAGTTCGTTGGCGGCTTCCGGTTGGGCGATAAGATCGACTAGTTCTCCACCGTGCGGCGGGATCAGATGACTGCTCGAAGTGGTCAAGCCCTGTGGCCTCCTGAAATTTTGTGAGAAGCGTGCGTCAGCTTTTGGCGCGTGCGGCGGATCGGAACCTAGGAGCTGGAAATCCCTGCACTAATTGATGTGAGAAGGCTGTTTCGGTTGCATTTTTTCTCGCGGCTGGCTCTGTCTGCCGTCGATGCCTGCAGGGCCGACGACCGGCTCGGTGATCGAATATTTCAGCAGGCACCAGAGGGCGCGAAAGCCGTCTTTCCAGCCGATTTTCTTGCCTTCTTCGTAGGTGCGGCCCCAGTAGCTGATGCCGACCTCATAAATTCGCAGGCGGCGCTTGGCCACTTTGACGGTGATCTCTGGCTCAAAGCCAAAGCGGTTCTCCTCGATCGGAATCGCCTGGATAATTTCGCGACGGAAGACTTTGTAACAGGTTTCCATGTCGCTCAGGTTGATGTTGGTGAGGCAGTTCGAAAGCAAGGTCAGCAAGCGGTTGCCGACCGAATGCCAGAAGTAGAGAACGCGATGCGGGCGGCTGCCCAGAAAACGTGAACCGTAGACAACGTCGGCCTTTCCCTGAATCAGCGGATCGAGCAGGCTCGGGATAATCCGCGGGATCGTACTCGAGGTCGGCATCCTGAATGATTACAAAGTCTCCCGTGGCTTCCTCGATGCCGCGACGAAGAGCTGCGCCCTTGCCCATATTTTTCGGTTGCAGGAAAACACGCAGATTGGAATGTTGATTTTGCAACTCAGTCAGAATTTCCCGCGAGCCGTCGCGCGAACCATCGTCTACACAAATCAGTTCCAGATCCAGCGGAACCGCCAGCACGCGTTCGATGACCGCACGCAGAGTCCTGCGTTCGTTGTAAACCGGCATGACGACGGAAAGTTTCATAACTCGTAGAAGCGAGCTCCAGTTTAAAGCAAAGTCGCTCGTGAGGGGTGCGCATTCTGCAGATGGGCAAAATCGAATTGGCGACGTGAACCGCGACGAACCTCCGCCGCCACGTAACCTCGATGCAATTCAAATATGACTAAAGGTTAGCATGTGGGCATCAGGTAAAAAGTGTAATTAGTTCCGAGTAGAGCGGTTAGATCGAGGAAAAATTTCACGCGACGTTTCCCCCTTAGCTTGTAGATAAAGAACTTAGCTGGTTCTTACGGGTTGGCCGACTATGCCGAAACGTCGGCAGCCTCGGCACTATATCGAACAATTAGCGTGTTTGCCCAGTGGAAATGACCCTGTAAACGCGTACAAGGCTCGTCCACATTGGGTTTTTCCGCAGGGTGATCCCGAAACGGAGCACTCGCTCGCCCCTCCACCGGGCGACTATGTTCAACAAAATAAGTAGCTTGCTCGCGATTGACTGGGTCCATGGAGCCTGCGGAAAAGTCCCGATCTTTTCCACGAGAAAGTAGAAATCCACTCGACCTTGGCAGTATGCATGCTATGAATTTCGGAAGAACCCCAACATTTGGAGTATTCAGTGCTTCGGATGCCGCAGTGCAGCCCTCGCACGCGTTACTTCTATTCAGACAATCGCCCGACCGGGCCCGAACTACTTAATTGAGGGGGAAGTCGGAATGAAGGAAAGCTCTATTCGGCTAGGGCCGCGCGAGCAGCAGATCGCCGAACTTGCTGCTCCAGGGTTGCGACAACTCCGAGATCGCGCGGCAGCTCAAAATGGCTAGACGCACGGTAAAGGCGCACTTTAATCGTCTTTTCTTACGCTTTGCAATTACTGGCGGTATCAAGCGAGTCAAACTCGCAACTATTCTTTATCGGAGGCAATTATGTTCGGAGAACAGCGTTACGGAAACCGTGTCCCCAGCAAACGAGAGCAGCGAGTCATTGAACTCGTTGCCCAAGGACTCAAGAATCGAGAGGTTGCGAACGAAATCGGAACCACAGAACACGTCGTCAAAAATTACCTCCGAATCATCTACGACAAACTCGGACTCTGGAATCGAGTCGAACTGGCCCTCTGGTACGAAGCGCGCCGACAGGAAATCCCGGCGCACGCCTGAAGTTCTGGAAAGCTGGGAGCACAGCATTCTGAGTCTTCATCAAAGTGCGAATCGGCGGAATCTATTTCAGCGTTAATGAATCAGAGCCAGGACAAATCTTAGTGCTGAACCCGTACCATCTGCGGGAAAAACTCCAGGCAGGAAAAACGGACCCCGCTGCGAAGCGGGGTTTGTCGTGTTTCGAACATCTTTAGGTACCTGGTGGTTGGTCCGGTTCTAAAGCCCCTCTACTGACAGCCGTGTTGCTCAAGATATCGCAGTTGCTCGGCGGCCTGGCCAGAGCCATGCTTTGTGGCCGCTAACAAAAGAAGCCGTGCCTGATCGCAGTTCCTGGTAACTCCGTCACCACGTGCGTAAAGCCCGGACAGCAGGATGGCTGCCGTCGGATTCTGCTTGCCCACCGCTTTCCATAACAGCTTCGCAGCCTCGGAAGCGTCCCTTGCGCCCATACTTCCCCCGAGATAGCGCTGAGCGAGCCGCAGGTCAGCGCTTGCGCTGTCACCCTCCACCGTTCCCGGCATTGCGGTGTGGCCCACTCCCGATGGGGGAACAGGCGACCTGGGAACCAGCAATGAAGCTTTCTGCGACGCCGTCTGAATTCCTGCCTCGGTCTTGTCCACCACTTTGGCCTGAGTTGCAGGAGCGGTGACGGCGCCCTGATCCTTCGTCAGTTCCACAGTGGATTTTCCGGAAGAAGAAGCAGGTACAGGTGGATTCGCTTCGGTGGTTCGGTGAAGCGTTGCCGAGGACGCACCGGAAGGTGACGCCGATGAGCTAACCCGCGAGGCGGGTGCAGCAGTCCCAGCAATAGCAGTCGCAGGAGCAGGCGAGGAAACAGAAGACGCGGTCTTTGCCGGATGAGCCATGTCCCATTGCACATATCCCAGACCACCCAGCGCGATGACGACGAGCGCGAAAACATATTTCCAGCCGCGCCAGACGGGAGCTTCGGCCTCGTACAGATGTCCGAGCGATCGTTCTCGCAGCCACTGAACCTCGCTGTCTGCTTCGACTGGCTCATTGCCTGGCCGTGCGGCACCGGGTTCACTGTCCGCGAAACCCGACCTGACTCTTGCGCTGGACCGAACCGAGGTCAGTCCTCTACCGCACTGTCCGCAAAACTGGTGATCCGAAGGATTTCGGTGCTGGCAAAAGGGGCAACTGACATCCTGGCTTGCCCTGAAATTAATTTCTGAAGGCGTTACTTCTGACGACCTCATTTCTGCAGGCATCGTCTTGAAAGGATTCATTTCGGAAGATCGGGCAGAAGATTCGCGGCGCGCTCTCTCCGCATCAAGAATTTCGGAGGTTTCATTCTTGATCTCCTGCAAGAGTCGATTCACCGCCTCGTCCCGCTTTTCAGGAGGATTGCCGAAATACACTTCAGCCCATCGGCTGAGATTCCGCTCCAGAGCGGGGTTTGCAAGGGGATTCAAATCTGACCGAGATGGTGTTCCCGGCGTCACATCCCAGAAGTATGGCAAATTACCCTCCCCATAAGGATGGTAGCAAACATCGCATCGTCATTTGCAGGTTGTCAAACCTTAGATGTGGAAAAAGGTTCCTGTAGAGCCCAAAAAGCGTCTCGGCGGCGAATTCGGGAGGCGTGGAGCTGGCACGAACTTATTGGCAAACCTTGCGGTTGGCGGGTTCAAACTGATCCTGTTGGGCCTCCCGTTGGGTTGAAAGCCTTCCGTCGGGAGTTTTACCGAACAAGTCACTGCCCGGACAGTGATAGAGGGCGGTGTGGACATCGACCCATACCTGAGTGTCGGGGTTGCCGAGATAGACAGGCGCCGGCGGAGCTTCGGCCAAACCGAGATTGACCATCAGGTTTTCAAACGCCGTTAGTTGCGGCGGTGGCGCGGGCGCCGCACGATGGTGTCCGCTCCTTGCCGGTGACGCATTCCCCGCGACTGTAGTGGAGGATGGCCGAACTCCCCAGCCGGTGACCACAACCAGAAGGATCAGAGCCGCAACTCCGATGTAAATGTTTGCCCGCCTGGCTTGCCATTGATGGGTAATCCATGTGGCCGTCGGACCTCGATGGGTTTTAACCGTCTCCAGCCATTGTTGAGTCTGCCTGGCTGAACCCCAGGGACTGGGCTGGAGCTTGTCGGACGGCGGAAATTCAACTGGAACAATTCTGATTGCTTCGCTCGGTACGGCGACGGTTGCGGTCTCAACCGACGGAGCGAAGTGGTCAGGCGGCGAGAATGCGGCTGGGGTCTGGTTCGCCTGATTCTCGTACTCCAGGCCAAAGTTCAGAGGCCGCGCAAAAGGATCGGGCTCCGCATGCGTGATCGCAGGAGACTCGGCAGTAACCGGTTTGAGAGGCGCAGCCTTCGGTAATTCACGCTTCTCGAAATGCCTGGCCACGTGCGCGGCAGGGTTTTGCTGAATCGCGCTCAACTCAATCAGTTCCTGCAATGACGCTGGCGATGACTTCGACAAATTCACTCGACCTTCGGGAAGAGTTTCAAGGTCGTAGGGCGTGATCACCGGAGCACTTATGTTGCGTTGCACATCGCTTGCACTGGACCGTGATGCATCGCGCTGGGAAGTTTTCAGGCTCGGAACATCATCATCATGCGCGGCCGCTGGATCGGCTGGCGCTTCCGGACGGGCGCTTCCGCAAATGCCGCAGAAAGCCTCGTCCCTGTCAAAAAAATCACTGCCGCAAACCGAGCACTTTTCCGATGCGCGAGCCAGAATGGCCTCGCTGTTGGCGCTCGCTGGGAGAACGATCCGGGACTCCGCCGGAAACGCCTGGATCGACGATTCGGTTCCGAGGCGTTCGAGCTGAGGCTTGATTCTTTCCAAAGCTTCCAGCATGCTCTGGCGTTCTGACGCCAGAGCGTCTTTCCACTTCATGCCGCGCCGCCGTAGCCATGGCGTCGCTCAACAGGCCCGCCATCAGCTCGGCGGTACGCAGGTCGGCTTCACGAAACGCATTGACCTTGTCGAATCGCAATTCCAGCACGCCCGCCACCTGGCCGGCGTGATAGACGGGCACGGCGATGAAGGAGCTTCACATCACGCGCGCGAAAGAGTTTGGCGCGCGCCGGTGAGTTCACATCCGCATCGGGATAGTTCACCGCAGCTGGCGTTGCTCAGGCAGTCTGCGGAGAGCGAAGCTGCGGGCGCGACACGGGTCCCGGCATCCATGGCCGCGATGCCGGTTCCGGCGCGATAAATCAGTTCGCCCTTGTCGAGGATTCCGATCGCCGCGCCCGAGGCGCTGGTGATTTTCTGAACTCGCTCGGCAACCAGTTTAGCTGCGGCTCCGAGGTCGAGCTGCAAGGTCTGAATCAGCTTTTGGGTTTCTACGATCGCGGAGAGGTTCTTTGCGAAGTCGGCATGGACTTCCTTCCCGCGCAGCCGGTCGTTGTGCTCCTGGAGCACATACGCCGCGGAGAGCAGTTGCTGAAACGAAGCCTCGTCCAGAAGAGGCTTACGTTGCGGGCTGGTAGCAGTTTGTGTCACTAGTACGTAGTACCCCGCCAGCCGGTGGGGGATTCCGGAAACTCTATTGTAATGCAATCCACAATCCAAACTGGCGCACCAAGGGTACATTCAAGAGTTGGGCACCTCTATGATGCGGGGATGGCAAACCAAGCCACCAGAGGATCGTAAGTCTATGAAGCCGAAGCTATGCGCTCACTCGGGCCCGGCAAATCCGCTTTGATCTGGGTCGCAAGGCTGCGCCCTCTGTGCGGTGGATGCTCGCTGGTTTGGTCGAGATGTGCAAAACTCTGCGCTTTCCGGGGCCCCAGGGGTTATAAATTTGGTCGGGCAGAGTCTGGCTCTTGCGGGCGGTTTTCCCGGTTCTTTTTGGCCGAAGTTACTGCTGATCATCTGCCCGGTTACCCAAGTTCCCGCGGTATCGCCCGACGATTAAGAGCTTCGCTTTCACCAGGAGGCTGTAAACCCTTCCGATGCGGATCCTTGAGATGTCATTGCAAGGGCGTGTCAATCCGTTCATTCACCCTTTTTCCCTGAAGACGGTCCCGTCGATATCGGAAGCTCTACCGTCATCCGAGTGCCTTTGCCCGGAGTGCTGTCGGCGCGGATGTTGCCTCCGTAGGCTTCCACCAACGCTTTGGCAATCGCCAGGCCCAGGCCGGAGCCCCCGGTGGCGCGAGTCCGGGAATGGTCTCCACGATAGAAGCGTTCGAAGATATGCGGAAGATCAGCAGCGGAAATTCCAGTTCCGTGGTCCTCAAAAATAACTTTGCGCGTTGCGCTCATCGTGCGTGACCACAACTTCGACCGACGCACCCTCGGGACTGTAGCGGACGGCATTTTCCAGCAGGTTCGTCCACACCAGTTGCAGATCTTCCGGATCGGCGCGAAAGGGAACTGCGCCATCGGTCGCGAGATGGATGGTCAGTGTTGCGCGATTCCGCCAGGCCGCGAATTCTCTCCACCGCTTCTTCGCAAGTGGAGTTGATGTCAATTACAGTCAAGCTCGCGGCGCCGCGCATCCTGCGCCCACTGCTCGGCTCGCGCCAGCCGTGAGCATCCATTGCAGAAGCTGCTCCAGCCGGTCCAGATCCTGCAAAGAAGCCTGCAAGCCAGCGCTGATATTCTTCCGAACTTCTGGAACGTTGCAGCAGCGACTGCAAGGTCGACTTCAGCACCGCCACTGGAGTCTTCAATTCGTGCGCGGCGTTGCCCAGAAATTCGCGCTGCTGTACAAATGAGTGCTCCAGCCGGGCCAGCATCTGCGTCATGGACTCGGTCAAAGGACGCAGTTCTTCAATCTCTTCCGCTTCTTTCGGGGCTACCAGTCGCCAGCTCTGGGTGGACACCTGGGCCGCCTGCTGAGCCAGAGCCTGCAGAGGGAACAATCCCCGGCGGATCCCCCACGACGCCAGCCATGCGGTCGCCCCCAGCAGCAGCAGGCTCACCAGGGCGATGAACGCGGCGGCGGCTTTGACCTGCTGCCGGATGCGAATGGTCGGCGAGGCATAAACAATGGTCAAGCTTTGCGGACGGTAGCCCTTGTCTTCTTCGCGATCCAGGATGGGCACGTGCGAAATTCGCAGCGCATGGTAGGGAACACCCGCCCAGGTGAAATTCCAATGCTGGTTGGGGCCAGGTTCCAGGGGCAGCCCCTCGGGCCAGTCTTCGGAGCGTGCCAGCAAACCGGTGCGGTCAGCCCAGACCTTGAACTGGTCGGGATGATTTGGGTCGATCGATTCGGGCAGCAGGCTGTTGTCGAAGTAGACGTTTCCGGTGGCATCATCGGTATAGCGCACCAGAACGGCGACGCTTATCGCCTGAGCCTGCATTCCCGCGTCGAGCGTAGCCAGCAATCGCCAGTAGGTGGCGAGCACGCCGGTCAGCATCAGGCCGACGGTGAGAATCGCCTGCGAGAGGATCACTGTCGCGATCAGCCGCCGTTGGATGGAGTCGCGCCGCATTCTCAGTCCTGCAGCATGTAGCCCTGGCCGCGCAGGGTGCGAATCAACTGCCGCGACGCGCCGTCGTTCAGCTTTCGCCGCAGCCCGGAGATATAGACTTCAATCACGTTGCTGAATTTCTCCCAGTTGTAGTCGTAGAGATGCTCGAGCAGTTCGGTCTTCGAGACCACGGCGCGCGGGCGGTGCACCAGATATTCCAGGACGCGATACTCCATGGCGGTCAGTGTGATCGCTCGTCCGCCACGCTGCACCGTGCGGTTCGCTGTATTCAGCTCCAGATCGCCGATAACCACCACCGGCGAAGGCTGACCTTTGCCGCGCCGGATCAGGGCCTTGGTGCGCGCCAGCAGTTCGCCCAGATCGAAGGGCTTGGTCACGTAGTCGTCGGCGCCGGCGTTCAGCAGCGCGACGACCGATTCCTTGTCATCACGCGCGGTCATCACCAGGACCGGAGTGTGCTTTCCCGACTGGCGGATTCGTCTGCAGCAACTCCATGCCGTCCATCTTGGGCAGCATCAGGTCCAGCAGCATGACGTCGTAGGCATTCGATTCCGCCAGAAACAGTCCTTCCTGACCGTCGGAGGCAATATCCACGGCGTAGCCGGCGCTCTCCCGCAGACTGCGGGCAACGTTCTCGGCCAGTCGCGGCTCGTCTTCCACCATCAGCACGCGCATAGAGGCTCCGTTCCCATTCTATCCACAGACGCCGGCAGCGGCCTCGAGCGTTGCCACGACTTCTGGGGAACGGAAAGTCGGCTGCGTTCCATTGTGGGAGCTAAGCTCCCGTTTCGGTCCGTTTGGTTCCAGGGTCGCCTCAAAACGGCAGACCTAAACGCAGCATTCAAATGGGTTTGTCCTTTCGTTCGGGAGGCGAATCTTTGGCGAAGCAGTTGCTTGCTCTTCAAGGGTTCCACCACCAACTGACGCGAGAAGACAGTTCAAGAGGAGACCTGATGTTAAACCTTGACCACATCAAGATCACTCCGCGCGATCAACAGGTGCTCGCAGCTGCTTATCCAGGGCTGTAGCAACAAGGAGATCGCCTCGCAGCTGAATATCAGCCCACACACCGTAAAACAACACCTCCGAACCTGTTTCTGCGGCCGGAATACGGGAAGGGCGAAGCGGGTAAACTGGCACGGCCATGTTCGCAAAGGAGCAGATGAAATCATGCAACCCCGTGATCGGCTAACCGCAAAGAACTGCAAGTGGCGGGCTGGTCTGGGAGGGAATGACCAACCGCGAGATTGCGCGGACCATTGGCACTACTGAACAGGTTGTGAAGAACTATCTGCGCAACACCTTTGACAAACTCGGAGTCTGGAGCCGCCTGGAACTGGCAATCTACGTCGCCGCCCATGGCGGCGCTACCTGGCAGGAAGGCTTCAGCACCCTCGCTGCTGACCCGCTGACGGGTGCCGCCGGGGCCGGCCTCGCGAAAGAGACCGCCAGCCGACACCTGGAGGGCGCCTGGCAGACCAAAGGGTGAAAAATGTTGCAATAGAATTCCCTCCCAGGTTTGAGTGCAGTAATCAGGCTATTGCAAACAAATAACTTAGCTAACAGCTCCCGGCCCGTCAATTGCTATCCTCAAGGTGGGGCGTGATCCCAGGCATTACCCGGCGCTGTTTCCCCTGAGCCAGCCAAGTGCGACCCCGCGAGGTGGAGATGGCGTACAAGGAAACGTTTTGGATGGCCTGTGATTCAACCGAACAAATGCGGGCCGAATATGGTCCTTTTCACACCCGGGTCGAGGCTGAACAGGAAGCCCGCAAACTGGGTTTCGGCTACCTGCTGCGCTACGAGCACATAATCGGTGACAACGAGGACATCCAGGAAGTGCGCTGCGTCTTCATCGAGCTGCCCGCAGGCCCGATCCCGGTTCAAGCGCGCTTGATCCGAAAGCTGCATACCCGCTGTGCCACCTGCGGCGAGACTGCGATCCACGATGAACCCTGGCAGGCGGAAGTGTGGGCCGACATACATGAGTTTGAGCACACGCGCCACCGGGTGCGTCTTTTCGAGCAAACCCGGGCTGAAGGGTTGAAGGAAATCGCCGACTGGCGCGATACTTGCGCCTGAAACCGGGCGGGAACGGCACGGTTTCAGCCGTGCCGCCCCACTTCCAAAATCGCCGCGTATTTAGACGCCGCTGCCTATTATTAAGCCGCGGGGAAAATCCGCGGGCGAGGGCGCCCGCGCCACCCGAATCCTTAATACAGCCTTCAAAGCTGTGCCTTCGACTTCCAATAGACCCGCATCCTTGCAATCAAGTTAACGCTTTGCGGCTTTTTTGCTAATCTGTTGGCCGTGACTTTCCTGTTCAACCGAGTCTTACGGAAAAACCCATGATGCTGATCCTCTCCGTGCTGTTAGCTCTGGTTCCTTTGCTGGGCATTGCGTGGATCCTGATGAAGGGGCTGGTCACCACGGTGGACGGCCTGTTTATGTCGCTGATCCTGCTGGCGATGTCGGGAATCGTCTTCCTGAATGTTCTGCTCGAATTGCGCAGGAAAAGCAGCGGTGAAGCGAGGTCATCCTCCAACGCGGCATCACCGATCTCGGGCGGGCTCACCCAGCGCGGAAAGGTCCAAAGCGTTCAATTTTACGAGTCCGGCGTTGGCGAGCCCAACAAATCCGTTGTGACCCTGGGCGATGGGGAAGCGTCGTCCCGGCTGCTGGTGCTCGAAGGCGACATGCGGAACGCGCTTCCTGTAGGGCAAAAAGTCGAAGTCACCTTCCGCAAGGAAAGCGGCCACAATGTTCTGGTGAATGTTGAGTATCCCTGAGTTCCGTACGATTCCTGTCAGATTACGAACGTAACTGCCAGCCGTCTTTTTCCCGCTCGAACCCCGCCCCGATTGCGGTACAAATTCCTAAGGACCGTTGTTCTGTCAGAGGGAATTCTGTGCGCACTACCGGAGAGGCAATGTTCGAGTCGAACGAAGACCGCGCCGTTCAGCCCTCCATGCTGGCCCGGACCGAAGAAATCCAGAAACAGATTCAACAGCTTTCCGGGCGGGATCTCCAGTTATGGTCCATTGGAATTCTGGTGATCCTGGTGCTGACGTCCGGTTTACTGGCGCTGGTGCTGCCCAATATGGTTTGGACCCAGCGGGTCATGCACATCGAGCACTCCTATCTGCCCCAGCTATTTTTCGGTCTGATTTCTCTGATTCTGCTGTTCAATATTTATTTGCTCGCGCAGAAGCGCAATCTGAACACCACCCGCCTCGCGCTGATTCGTGAACTGGTCCTGAACGAGAGGTTAGAGAGCCTTTCTCTGATCGATCCGCTTACGCAGTTGCTGAACCGGCGCGCCCTGAACGAACTGGTTCCCCGCGAAGTGGCCCGCGCGAACCGTCTGGGCAGCAGCCTTACTTTCATGGCGATCGACTTGAACGGTTTCAGCGGCATCAGTTCCAAGTTCGGGGCGCTCGAAGGCGACCGGGTTTTGATCGAGTTCGCCAAGATATTGAAGACCGTGTTCCGCGGCGCAGATCTCTCCTTTCGTCAGGGCGGTGACGAGTTTCTGGTCATGCTGCCTGACACGACCGAAGAACAGGCCGATTGCCCGGTTCACCGCCTGCTTCGGGAAGTGGATCAGTGGAATCTGGCCAGCAAGAAGGGCTACGAATTGTCATTCAACTGGGCCCTGGCGCCCTACGTTACCGGCTCGGATGCCGAAGATGTTCTGCGCGCCGTAGACCGCAAGATGTACTCCAAGAAGCACAAACTCACGCCCGTATTCTGAAGATGTTGAAAAGACTCCCACCAGGCAGGAATTGTCTCGCGGAGTAGTGCGCGGTGCCGAAACACAGCTGGCCAACAAAATTACGGCGTTCCCATCGGCTGGAGGATGATCCGCTGGTCCGTGTGTGCCGGCTTCGGCAACGTAACCGAGAGCATTGGCGTTACCTGTCCTCCACCCACGCTGAAAGTTGTCGATGTGCTGTTGGATGCGCCAAACTGATCGATGACCGTGGCAGCTGCGGTATATGTTCCCGCCGAAGAAAAAGTTTCCACTGCGGCCGGAGTAGAAAACTGTTTGCCATCGGAGTATTGCAACTGGTGGCTGATGAGGAATCCGTCCGCATCCACCGAGGTCGCGGTGCAGCCGAGAACCGTGGTGGGCGAAATGCCCGGCAGGGGCGCCAGTGTGAGGTGAGCCACCGGAGGAACATCCCCCGGCTCGGCCATCACATTCACCGATTTGCTGGCGGTAATATTTCCTGCGCTGTCGAGCGACTGAACCGAGATCTGATGAGTGCCGGTAAAGACCTTGAGCGCAGTGTTAAGCGTATCGCCGTCGGCGGCATATGCCTGCTTCCCGTCGATCAGCACCCGCATAACAGAAACCGGAGTTCCCGGATTCGCGGAGGCGACCAGCATCGTCGGCCAATTCACTGTGGAACCATCGCCAGGAGTGAACACAGTAATGCCACCCGAAGAGGGCTTGACCGAAACCTGTTGCACCGCGACCGCCGAAGCGCCGGCTGCGTCAAACGCCGTAGCGGTGACGAGATATGTGCCCACGACGGCATAGGTATGGCTGGCGGACGCCGAATTGACCACGGTACCGTCTCCAAAATCAATCACCGACCGGGCCGCATTTCCCCCTGAAACTGAAGAAGTGGCCGCGTACGTCAATCCACTGCTTTGCGACAAACTGAGCGAGACACTGGGAGGCTGGTCGCCGGAGCGGTAGCTAATCGGGGGCGACATCTTATTCAGAAAGCTGGCTGCGCCGGTTGCTTTCACGTAAATGAGATAAGAGCCCGCACTAAGGTTCAGCGAGTTCAAGTCGAATTTGTGAGTGCCGTTCGGGACGTCGCTCAGCTTGGCCAGGCTGGCGCCGTCTGAACTGATGAAGACGGTGTAGTGATCAATCGTGCTCTCCGCTCCGCCGTTCACCTGCCAATTGATGGTGGTGCCCGACTGGGAAGGCGTCAGATAGATGCAGCTATCGATGCCGGGCTCGATGGCAGTGCCTTCCTCATAGTCGTTCCAGGTGGCAATCTGGATTGCAGGTAGTTGATTGCTGCTGGAGTAGAAGTTTCCTGCTTCCCTGAACGTCTGTTGCCATGCCTGACCGCATTGCTGACTGATCAGACGGTTGGTTCCCCATGCGGCCTGGGTGTCGTTGAAGCCCTTGTAAGCGGTCGCGACGGCGAGACGTTCCGGGGTCTGCTGCGCGGCCTGATAAAAACTGTCCTGGGACGTCAAGTTCGGATCGAATGGGTTGCCGGGGTTGATGTTGATCCACGAAAAGCCACCGTCGGAAATACTCCGGTCAAAACCGCTGGCGCCTTGAAAAATCAGCAGCGGATTTCCGGGGATGGATGAAACCACCCGGGGCCAATCGATGTAGTACGCATCCACGCCAAAGAAGAAAACGACAGGGCGGTTGTTGAAATGCGTATACGCCGGTGACGACTCATACTGGGTCGCGATATAGGTCAAATCAGCGATGAGCTGATCGCTAACATCGCAGCCATTGCTCGAGGCCGCCGCACCCAATGCTCCCACGTCTTCCATGATCGCAAACTCGAACTGGCCCTGGTGAGCTTCGGCTTCGTTCTTCAGCAACATGGTGGCATGATCTGTGCTGGTCTTGGCCGCGCCAAACCAGTCGGCGATGGCGCCTTGAACACCTCGGCTGATCATGTCCTCAACCTGGCGGTGCACCTGCGCGGCGTCGTCTGAGTTGTAGCCGACGCTTATGTGGCTGGGCCCGCCAAACCAGCCCAGCCAGGTGACGTACATCTTGGTGGTCGCTCCCGTGTAAAGCAGTGACCGCAGCGGAACTTTGCTGACGTTTCCCGCTCCTGCGTTACCGTTTGTCTGCCGGATAAACGAGTCGGCCGTGCTGGTGTTGTTCCCGGTTTCCGCCTGCAAAGTCGTAGTTGCCGCGGGAACGGTGCTGCCGGGAGTGGAGGGAACCGGAGAGCCTCCGGAGGAACCTCCACAGGCGGTAAGCGTGCCCATGAGTACAGCAATGAAGAGTACGCCTATGAAAACGGCCGCCGCGGCAAACGTTAACGGAGGGCGGAACTGATTGAAAGGCATTGAGACCTGTTTCCAGCAGGCATTTCCTGTTCGGTTCAAGGGTTTCGATGCGGTTGTGGAGGGAAGAGTTTATCGAAGGTGCTGATACGGCAAAAACACAAGGGCACGGCTTGGAACCGTGCCCCATCACCGCAGGATGCTGCCTAGAAAATCAGCTTCAGAGCCATCTGAATCTGGCGGGCCGAAGTCGTGCCATCCGAACGGGTTAAGGTGGCAGTGGAATAACCCAGAATCGAGGTTCCAATGCCGCGATGAGGTTGTGCGAACTGCGGGTGGTTCAACAGGTTGAAGAACTCAGACCGCAATTGAATCTTGAAGCGTTCGCCCAGGCTCATATTCTTGATGAACGACAGGTCTGCATTGGTGTAGTGCGGGCCGTAGAAGCTGTTTCGTCCCGCGTCGCCCAGATGTCCGAGGAAAGTGCTGCTGAAAGCGTTGCTGTTCGAGGCGCCGGTATGGACATTGCCGTCAGCGTTGATGCGAGGACCTGAGTTCGCATACGGGTTGCCGATGACGTCAGGGAAAGATCCGTTAACGCCGTTACGGCCGTTGTCGATGTTGTGTGAAGATGGTGTAAGGATGTCCGGTTTGTGCGCTGACGATGCCGGCCAGTTGGATGCCTTCAAGAACTCTTCCCGTGAATCCTCCGCGCAGAGATAAGCCTTCCCTTTGCCGAACGGCAAGTTCATAGGAGAAATCGATCACTGCCCGATGGCGAATGTCGTTGTCCGAGTTTCCTTTATAGGTCACATTGGGATTGCGGGCATCGATCGGGAAGCTTCCCTCGCCAACTTCCGGGATCAACGGGTCGTTGGAGTCGTCAATCGCATGCGACCAGGTATAGGCGCCGTTGAGTTGCAGACCACGTGCGACCTGCTTGCTCACCTTCACCTGCAGCGCCTGATAGTTGGCATCCGAGTTGGTTCTGGTGATGCTGGTAGGCGGGAAGAAGCCCTGGCGATTGAATGGCAGTGTTACGGATCGACGGAGGCGCAACTCCGGGTATTCCGGTGTAGAGCGCTCCATTGCTGATCACTCCATCAGGATCTCCGGGAGCGCAGACTCCGTTGGCGACGCAGTCGGCAATGGCTTGCTGCACCAGGACCGGGTCAGGAGGCACTGCGTCCAGACTGCGAATCACGTGGGTTGCGTGCGCACCAACGTAGTTGGCCTCGAATACAACATCGCCCTGCAGCTTGCGCTGGATGCCGAGGTTCCAGTTTTGGCTGGCGGGCATCTGGATGTGCGGGTCCAGCAGGGTGAGTGTCACGAAATCGCCGTTGACAAAGTGAGTGCCCGGAGGCGTGGTGTTGGCGAACGGAATTGTTTCCGGCGTGGTCGGCGTTGCCGAAAAGATTCGACACCGCCCCCTGGAATGGCGGATTGGAGCGCGAGTTGCCAAACAGGTTGTCGAAAATCCTGTCGTGAAATATTCCGTAGCCGCCGCGAATCGAAGTCTTGCCGTCCTTGAAAGGATCCCAGGCAAAACCGAAGCGAGGTTCGATGTCCTTGTAGTCGTTGTCGTACATCTGTCTCCCGGTGCCGGGACCGACGATGGTGAGGTCGAACGGTCCAGCCGAGTCGGGATTTGCGAACAGGTTCGAGAAGTTCGCGCCCTTCTCAAAAGGAACTCCATCGAACTGGTAGCGCACGCCGAAGTTTAACGTCAGGTTGCTGCGGACCTTCCAGGTGTCCTGAACGAACCCGTCGTACTCGTGCTGAATGAAGGTCTTATTGTCGGTAGGCTGGCGGTTTCCACTCTTGTCGAAAGAACTGAGCTTGAAACTGGGTAACCGTTCCGCCCACCAGCATCCATGACAGATCCTGAATGGTCTGGAATGTGCCAGCATCCAGATTTGTCGGGTCAATATTTACCGCGGGATCCGGACCGAAGGCATTGCGATTGAAAGCCAGGGCGTCACGAGAGCTGAAGTTGGTGTCCCCGGTTGAGTGAACATGACGGAAATCGCCACCGAACTTGAGAGTGTGGTTCCCTTTTACCCAGGTGATCGTATCGGCGTAACTGGTGGTGCCGGAGAAATCCAGTCTGCGAGGCGGAGTCGAAAGAGCCCGTTGCAGCCAATCACGTTCAGGGGGCCAATGCTGAGTGCTCCGTCGGGAGCGGCGAAGTCCCTGCCGTTGTCCGAACGCATCCGTTCCGGTGATCGGATCAAGGAACTTGGCTGCAGTTGCTGACGAAGCCCGCAGACAGCTTGTTCCATCCGAACTTGAAGTCGTTGACCAGTGTGATTTTCAGGGTTGAGGTCAAGCCGGCGAAGACTCCATGCGTGTACGACGGAGAGCTGATGGCATCAATGCCCGGCGCCATTTCGGAATGAAACGGATTCGAGTCAATCGCAGTGGTTGTAGGCGTAGCGCAGCGCCACCTGATGTTTGTCGGTGAGCTTGTGATCGATTTTCGCCGTCCACGTGTAGGCATTCAAGGCTGTCGGGGCTGGGAAAATTCAAGTTTCCAGTGAGGCCCGGAATCACATCTCCGGCATTTGGAGCGGGCAGGAGGTCAGCACTTTCGCGATCGTACGGATCAAGTCCCAGGCCGGTCAGATTTCCCGGCGAAGCAGGAGTTCGCACGTCGACCTGTTGCCCGTCAGGAGTCGTGAACAGCTCCCGAAACAAAGGCTGCAGTGGGAACGACCGTGCCTGCCGTGAGCGTAGTTCGGTATCTTGAGTATTCGTTGTTGATGAAAAAGAACGTCCGATTCTTCGATGATGGGCCACCGATGGAGTATCCAAACTGATTGCGGATATACGGATCCTGCGGATCGGGCTCGCGATTGAAAAAGCTGCGCGCACCCAGCGCGTTGTAACGCCCGAACCAGTAGGCGTTGCCGTGAAATTCGTTGGTCCCGCCCCGGGTGACGATGTCGATGATCGCTCCCGTGTTCCGTCCGTATTCGGCGTTGAAGTTGTTGGTGATGACGCGGAATTCCTGCGTCGAATCGGGATTGATGGAAACGATGCCGCTGGGGCCGCCAGGGACACCCGGTATCGTTGTTGTCCACGCCATCCAGCAGGAAGTTGTTGTTGCGGCTTCTTGAGCCGTTCACGGAGAAGCCGGCGGAGGTGTCGTTGGTCTGAATCGCGCCCGGCGAGAGCAGCACCAACTCGTAGGGATTGCGCGTCAGCAAGGGCAGATTCAGAAGAGTCTTGCTGTCGACGAGCGTGCTGAGCTGGGCTGATTCGGTTTCGATCGGAGCGACCTGTGCACCATTGACTTCGATCGTCTGCTCGGAGGCTCCCACAGCGAGCGAGGCATCGAGGGACAGCGACTGCGCCACGGTCAGCGGAGTGTTGGCAAACTTCACCGGCTTAAAGCCGGACTTCTCTACGGTGACAGAGTACTGGCCCGGCACAAGATTAGGCACAGCATAGAACCCCGACGAATTTGTACTTGCGACCCGGGCTGAGTTGTTGCCCTGGTTAGTAATCGTGACTTGCGCGCCTTCAACCACGGCGCCGCTGGAGTCGGTCACCACGCCGCTGATCGATCCGGTGTTCTGCGCCCACAGTGAGAATGACAGAGTAACCACCGTCAGCAGAAGAACCAGCTTCAATGCTTTCATGTAGACACCCTCGCAACAATTGTTGAGTAGCTACCAGGCCTCAACTGCGAGGTGCAATTGCGTTACCACGAGAAGAGTCTTGTTCACGGCAGGATCGTGCATGGTTGCGTGGATCTGGACTTCGATTCCGCACATTGATTCGATGTTGTGTATTCAATTCACTTGTGCGGACGGAAGGAAGAAGTGTGATGACTTCGGGACGCAAGGCAAATCGTCTGTCGGACAATAAATAGGCTACGGGACGAAACCCTGCAGTTGGTACAGCGCAACACTGATAACAAAACGCGGAGCCAAAAGAAAAATGCTCTGAGTGTTGAAAGGCGCGAAATTCAGGGAATTGAAAGAAGACTACCCGGCTCTGTCTGTTGAGTTTCCAAAAAATGGATGTGGAGTATGTCTTGTAGGATTTATCGGAAACATAGCATTGTTGAAGTGTTTATCTCGTCAACTCGTTTGGGAAAGCCGACCAGAACACTGGGACAGATTGCTCGCCGCCGCGCTATCCACCAGCCAGAGCAAATGTCCATTGGCTGGCCGCACGTGTTGCGAGGGCAGGTTGGCGCTGCTGTTCTCCAGCACCTGCTGAAGAATGGACGCCTTGTCAGGTCCGCTGGCCAGAAAGATGACACAGGCAGCTTGGTTGAGCACAGGGAAAGTAACAGTGATGCGGTGAGTATTGAACCTCTCCACCCAGTTGGCCACAACCAGCCGCTTGTATTCGTTCAGCGCGGCTGTATTGGGGAAGAGGGAAGCGCAATGTCCATCGGGTCCGAGGCCCAGGAGGATCAGATCAAAACGAGGGAACTCGCCCGGCGAGAGACGGAAAAATTGCTGTAGCGTTTTGTCGTACCCCAGAGCGGCCGCGTCCGCGTTACTTTCTTCGGCACGAATGCGGAAAACATTCTCCGGGCGAACATTAACCTTCGACAGCAGCGCTTCGTTCGCCATGCGGTAGTTGCTGTCGACGTGATCCGGAGGAACGTGGCGCTCGTCTCCCCAGAAAAAACAAGTCTTGTCCCACGGAAGGGAAGGCATGGCCGCCAGCAGGGAATAAAGCCGTTTCGGGGTTGAGCCACCAGAGAGCGCGACGGTGAACCTGCCCCGGACCCGGACTGCTTCTGATGCCTGAGCCATGAACTCTTTCGCTGCAGCATCGAACAAGTCCTGCGAGGTCTTTAAAACGCGAATTTCCGGCGAGGTAGCCATGACAAATTTCCTACGAGGGGCATTTCAGCTGCGCACAGCGCGCGGCGCCCAGCAGCGCAATCTGGTCGTTGGTGATGACCATCACCGGCATCGATTCCAGCAGCGCCTGCATTCTTCCTTTACCTGCGAAGGCCTGCATGAACAACGGGCCGGACAGCTTTGCCAGCATCTTGGGTGCGATACCACCGCCCAGATAGACTCCGCCCGTGGCCATGATTTTGAGCGCGAGATTTCCGGCTTCGGCTCCGTAAATCGAAACAAACAGATCGAGCGCCTGTTCGCAAAGTGAGCATTTGCCATCCATGCCGGCGCGTGAAATCGCTGCCGCAGGATCGGAGTGAGCCATTTCATCGGTCAGCCACTGCGGAGGAGTGCCGCGGCCGGTGTCGCGGAGAAAACTGAAAACATTCACCAGGCCCGGACCGGAAATAATCCGCTCGTAACTGACGTGCCCGAAACGAGTGCGGAGATAGTTGAACAACTCCACTTCCAGTGGATTTCGCGGCGCGAAATCTCCGTGCCCACCTTCACTGGCAAAAACCTGGTGCCGCACCCCATCCCAGTACATTCCGGCTTCGCCCAGTCCGGTTCCCGCTGCGATCACCGCCCGATTGCCAATCGGCTTTCCTCTTACGTGGTTGAGGGCAACCACATCCTTGGCCTCGAGGGCCGGAATGCCCCAGGCATTGGCTTCAAGATCATTGATCAGCAATGCTTTGCTGATCTTAAGTTCTTCCGCCAAACGCTTCGATTCGATGATCCAGGGAAGATTGGATGCCTCCACACGACCGTTACGCACTGGTCCGGCAATGCCGAAACAGGCGGTGTCCGCGCTCAAGTTAGCCGTCTCCACAAATTTGGCCACGATCTCATCCAGGCCCGAGTACTCGCGGCTGGGAAAGATGGAAGCGGAAATCAGACTGAATCGGCCATCCAGGACGTCGAAGAATGCGAGTCGTGCGTGCGTGCCTCCGATGTCGCCTGCCAGAATCATTTCTCGAAATCCCTCCAGTGTCGGCCGTCGCGTTCCAGCAGGTCTTCCGCCTCTTTCGGTCCCCACGTGCCAGACGGGTAGTTGGGAAAATTGCGGGGCGGCAAAGCCTTCCACACGTCGAGTACCGGGCTGACCACACACCAGCCGGCCTCGACCATATCGGCGCGTTGAAAAAGGGTGGCGTCTCCAATCATGCAGTCGTGCAACAGACGCTCATAGCCGGTACTGGGCTGAGACCCGAAATAATCGGAATATTCGAAGTTCATGTCAACTGCACCCAGCCGCATCGCGGGCCCCGGCACCTTGGCGGCGAAACGGAGAGAGATACCTTCTTCCGGTTGGATGTGAAGCACCAACTGATTGGGCATGAGATTCTCCACCGGCGTGTCGCGAAACAAAACAAAAGGCGCACGGCGGAACTGGATAACGATATTGGTGCTGCGTCCCGGCAGGCGTTTCCCGGTGCGGAGATAAAAGGGAACATCCGCCCACCGCCAGTTATCGATTTGCAGCTTCATGGCTACGAAGGTTTCCGTCCTGGAATCGGGTGGAACGCCGGCCTCGCTGCGGTAGGCGGGCACGCGTTCGCCCCCACTGATGCCTTCGCCGTACTGGCCACGGACCGTTCGGGTCAATACATCTTCCGAACTCATGGGCTGAATGGCGTGCAGAATTTTTCCCTGCTCGTCGCGAACCGCATCAGCGCGAAATGAAACCGGCGGCTCCATGGCGGTCAGGCTGATGAGCTGCATGATGTGGTTGGGCACCATGTCGCGAAGTGCGCCGGCCTTGTCGTAATAGCCGCCGCGCTTTTCCACACCCACGGTTTCCGCCACCGAAATCTGAATGTGATCGATGTAACGGCGGTTCCAGACCGGCTCGAAAATTCCGTTCGCGAAACGCAAAGCCAGAATGTTCTGAACGGTTTCCTTGCCCAGGTAATGATCGATGCGGTAGATCTGCTTTTCTTCCGCCACCCGCAGCAGTTGCCGGTTCAGAAGCCGCGCGGATTCCAGATCGTGTCCGAAGGGCTTTTCGATGACCACGCGGCGCCAATGCTGAGTATCTTGTTGCATGAGGCCGACTTCAGCCAGGTGTTCCACCGCCGGTCCAAAAAAATCGGCCGACGTGGCCATGTAGTACATATGGTTGGCGTGAGTGGAGTGGTCTTTGTCAACCTTGTCGAGCAGGTCTTTCAGTTGAACATAAAGATTCTTGTCACCCATGTCGCCGCTCAGATAGTGCATGCGGCGAATGAACCATTCCCAGATATCGGGATCCACTTTGCCGGTGGCGAACCGCTTGATGTCTTCCGAGACCTTCTTGCGATAATCCTCCGTGGACATGGGTGAGCGCGCCACCCCGATCACCGCGAACTCGCGCGACAACAACTGGTTTTGGGCCAGATTGTAGAGCGCCGGAATCAATTTGCGGCGGGTGAGATCGCCGCTGGCGCCGAAGATCACCATGGCGCAGGGATCGCCGGGCCTGCCGATCCGCTGCTCCACCGCGGGCATCACTTCATTCTGTTCCATGGGATCGAACCGGAATCTTTCTCTTCAAATCTGTCTGGGGCCTTGCAGTGAGACGTTGCATCCTCCGCTTCTACAGTGCTGGCCATCTACCCGGGGCGGTTCTACGCCTTTTGCTTCGCGGCCGCGGCGGGCTCCACGTGACCGCCGAATTTCTGACGCATCGCAGAAAGCATCTTTTCCGCGAAGGTGTGTTCCTGACGCGAACGGAAGCGGGTGTACAGCGCAGCCGACAGAACCTCAGCCGGGACCGCTTCATCGATCGCTGCCTGGATGGTCCAGCGCCCTTCGCCGGAATCCTGAACAAAGCCTGTGTAGCCGGAGAGCGTCGGATTTTCGGCCAAAGCCATCGCCGTCAGATCGAGCAGCCACGAACTCACAACGCTTCCGCGGCGCCAAACTTCGGCGATGTCGGCCAGGTTCAGGTCGTAGCGATGCTCCTCCGGGACCTCCTGGCTGGTAGCGTTGCGGAAAATGTCAAAGCCCTCGGCGTACGCCTGCATCAAGCCATATTCAATTCCATTGTGAACCATCTTCACGAAGTGTCCGGCGCCTGACGGGCCGCTGTGGATGTAACCATCCTCGGCCGTCCCCGTCAGTTTCTCGCGCCCGGGTGTACGGGGAATATCGCCGCGGCCGGGAGCCAGCGTCTTAAAAATCGGATCGAGTTGCTGCACCACGTCTTTCGGGCCGCCGATCATCATGCAGTAACCACGCTCCAGACCCCAGACACCGCCGCTGGTGCCGACGTCGACGTAGTGAATTCCTTTTTTCCTGAGCTCCGCGGAGCGGCGAACGTCATCTTTGAAATAACTGTTTCCGCCGTCGATGAGAATGTCGCCCGCCTGCATGCGCTGGGCCAGGGCCTGCACCGTCTGCTCGGTCGGTGCGCCGGCCGGGACCATTAGCCATGCGATCCGCGGTTTCCCCAGTTTGCTTACAAAGTCATCCAGCGACGAAGAGGCGATGGAGCCTTCCCCTGCCATCTTCTTTACATTGTCGGCGCTCAAATCGGTGACTACCACCTCATGTCCGCCGCGCATCAGGCGACGCGTCATGTTGGCGCCCATCTTGCCGAGACCGACCATTCCCAATCGCATAATCCTCTCCTTCTCCATATTAAATCGTTTCTCTAAATCATGCAGGATATTGCTTTGGCTGAAAACAAATTACCCCAGGTTGAACCCGTGCAGTACCCCGTGGAAGGTTAGCGCAAACCTTGCTGGAATGCCGACGCAAATCGTGCCAGGCCGGAAGCGAGGTCTTTGCCCAGATGTACTCGCAATGCGCGGCGGCCGCGTTCGGCGAGCACCTGGAAGTCTCCCCGAGCCTGCGCAGCCTTGACCACGCCAAACGTATATTTCTGGCCGGGCACTGGCAAGTCAGCAGCGTCGTCGCAAGTCAGTTGCAGAATCACCCCGCTGTTGGGGCCACCTTTGTACGCCTGACCGGTGGAATGAAGAAATCGCGGACCAAACTCCAGGCAGGTGGCCACTCGTTTTTCGTCACGCAGAACGTGTCGCAGTTTCTGCAGGAGCACCTCATGCTCGGGGTTCATCTGGATGTAAGCCAGCAGCGCAAAATAGTCGCCGCCACCCGCACGTTTAATGTGAGCACGCAGATATCCCGCAAGGGATTTATCGGTGCCCGCTGCCTTGGCTAAAGCGTCGGCATTTTTGGAATCTGTAAACAGTTTGACGCCGCTGTCCTCGAAAATGGGACTCTCGGCAGGCAGGGAACCGGTCTTTTCGTATTCAGTTGTCAGATTGCGAGTGGCAATCTTGCTGGCTTCGACGTCGGGCTGATTGAAAGGATTGATACCGATGACAGATCCGGCAACCGCAGTGGCAATTTCCCAGCGGAAGAATTCCTGGCCGAGGTCGTAAACATCCGCGACCACGATGCGAACCACGGGGTGGCCGGCCTGCTCCAGCGCCGCGACTTCAGCTTCCTGAGCTTTATCCGGATCAGAAGCCAGACGCACATACGCGAATACGCGATCGTTGCCATAAACTGCGGGCACACCAGGTTTCTCGCGATCCACCGGGACCATCCCCTTGCCCTGCTTGCCGGTGGATTCCGCCACCAGTTGTTCCAGCCACGCGCCCAGCGCGGCAAGGCCGGGCGAGGTAAGGATCGTCAGTTTGTCGCGTCCGTGGCGGGCGGCGGTCCCCAGTACGATTCCAAGCAGGACTCCCGGGTTCTGATCTACGGCGACATTGGCTCCGCAGGCCTCGGCCATTTCCTGGGTACGGCCCAGAAAGCGATTCATGTCCAGCCCCATCAAACCTGCGGGGACGACGCCGAAGTTTGATAGAGCGGAATAGCGCCCGCCAATGCTGGCAAGCCCAAAGAAAATGTAGCGGAAGTGATCACCTTCGGCGACCTGCTGCATCTTCGAGCCGGGGTCAGTGATGGCGATGAATCGGGAGCCGGCTTTATCTGCGCCTACTGTCTGCTTGGCCCGTTCGAAGAAGTATTGCTTGAAAATGTTGGGTTCAAGGGTGGTGCCGGACTTGCTGGAAACAATGAACAAAGTTTTTGCCAGATTAACTTTGTTCTCGAATGCCTTTACCTGCGCGGGATCGGTGGAATCGAGCACGTGCAGCTCGGGGAAGCCGGCAATTCTGCCAAAAGTTTCCTTGAGCACATCAGGACACAGACTGGAACCACCCATGCCCAGCAGCAGGATGTCGGTGAAGTTTTCCTTCTTAACGTCAGCAACAGCGGCGCGCAATTTGTCGGCATGAGCGATCTGGTCGGCAGTGATATCGAGCCAGCCCATCCAGTTGGCTTCGTCCGTGCCTGTCCAGAGCGAGGCATCGTGCCGCCAGAACCGGCGCACCTTGTCGCCTGCCCGCCAGTCGTCAATGTTTGCCTTAACCGCACCGGTCAGGGACTCGGGCGTTTTGTAAGATTGCAAACCTGTCTTGGCGCTCATTTCGATTTTGTACTCTTCTCTACTGCCGCCAGAAGTTTGTCAAAAGCCTCGGCGAACAGGCGGACCCCGTCGTCGGTGAGTTTGTCTGTGACTTCCTTCATGGAAATACCGAGTTTGGCGACGGCCTCCATGGTCCGATGGGCTGCATCTACGTTTTCGGTCAGGCTGGCGCGTGGAATCCCGTGGTCGCGGAAGGCGTCCAGCGTGGCAGGCGGAATCGTGTCCACCGTATCCGGCCCGATTAGCTCTTCGACGTACAGAACATCACGATAGACGGGGTTCTTGGTGCTGGTACTGGCCCACAGGACGCGTTGCGTCTGCGCTCCCCTGGCGGCCAGCGCCTTCCAGCGATCGCTGCCAAAGATGGCCTGGTATTTCTCGTAAGTCTGTTTGCCGTTGGCGATCGCAACTTTCCCCTGCACATTCCTCAACTGCTGCTGCTCGGTGGCGTCTTTGGACGTCTTGAGCCTGGCATCGATCATGGAATCCACCAGCGAATCGATACGGCTGATGAAGAAACTCGCTACGCTGGCCATCTGGCCGACGTCGCCGCCATTCTTGGCGAATTGCTCAATGCCGGCGATGTAGGCTTCAGCCACCTTCACGTAAACATCCTGCGCGAATAGCAGGGTTACATTGATGTTGATGCCTTCGCTGAGTGCCTGCTGGATCGCCGGGATGCCCTCGGCGGTGCCGGGAATCTTGATCATCACATTCTCGCGGCCGACTGTCTTCCACAACCTGCGCGCCTCCTCGATCGAGCCCCTGGTATCGCGCGCGAGATAAGGCGATACTTCGAGGCTGACGTAGCCGTCACGACGCTTCGAGCTTTGATACACAGGCCGCAGAAAATCCGCAGCGTCCTGTATGTCGCGAATGGCGAGAATTTCGTAGCGCCCCTTGGCATCGAGATCGGTTCGCGGGCGCAGCGAATTCAGCAGATCGTCATAAAGGGTGCTGCCCGTGATCGCCTTCTCAAAGATCGCGGGATTGGAAGTCATGCCCCGCAGGCCATCTTCCTCGATCAGGCGTTTCAGTTCACCGTCGGTGAGCAGGTCGCGGCGGATGTAGTCCAGCCAGACTGATTGCCCGAAGCCAAGCAGGTCCTTAAGGGGGTTGGTTTTTTTTGCTCTTTCCAGAACTCCTACTGGCTGCATATACAAACCTCTTTTCTTTATCGTCAGTTATCAGTATCGTCAGTTATCAGTATTCAGTTCTCAGTTCTCGATTGTCTGGCTGACGACCGAAGACTGATGACTGCTATTTCCCAATCGCTTTTCGGGCTGCCGCGACGACGTTTTCCGTGGTGAACCCGAATTTCTTTTGCAAATCCTTGATCGGAGCCGAGGCTCCAAATCTGCGCATTCCGATGATTGTGCCGGAAGGGCCAACATACTGTGACCAGCCGAATGTGGCGGCCTGCTCCACAGCGACTCGCGCCTTTACCTCGGGCGGCAGAACCTTTGCCTTGTATTCATCACTCTGGCTGTCAAACAGACCCCATGACGGCAGGCTCACCACACGCGCCTTAATGCCTTCGGTTTTTAATTGTTCGTAGGCATTGACGCAAAGTGAAACCTCCGTGCCAGTTGCCATCAAGATTACTTCAGGCTTGCCGTCTGCAGCGTCGGCCAGAATGTAGGCGCCCTTTGCCACTCCCGCCGCGGAACCATATTTCGTGCGGTCAAAAGTTGGAACCGCCTGCCGGCTCAATACTATTGCCGCTGGCTCGTGCTGCAACTTGATGATGACTTTCCAGGCTTCGACTACCTCATTGGCGTCGGCCGGCCTGAGCAACATGAGGCCAGGCATGGCGCGCAGGGAAGCCAGCTGCTCGATGGGTTGGTGAGTCGGCCCGTCTTCTCCGAGGCCAATCGAATCGTGGGTGAACACGAAGATGGAAGGAATCTCCATCAGCGCCGCCAGGCGGACCGACGGTCGCATGTAATCGCTGAAGTTAAAGAACGTGCCGCCGAAGGGCCGTATTTTGGACACCGCCATGCCATTCAGGGCCGCAGCCATCCCGTGTTCTCGCACTCCAAAGTGCAAATTGCGTCCACCGTAGCTGCCCGGCTGAAAGTCTCCAGCGCCATCAAACTTGAGTCGAGTCCTGTCGGAGCCCGCCAGATCGGCTGATCCGCCGATCATCCACGGTAGATTCTCCGCGATCGCATTCAGGACTTTTCCTCCGCTCTCGCGGGTGGCTTGGCCTTTCGCGTCAGCCGGAAACGTGGGCAGGCTCTTGTCCCATCCCTGCGGAAGTTCGCGATGCTGCATCAGCTTAATTTGGGCCGCCAGCTGCGGAAACTTCTTCGCGTAATCCGTGAACAGAGTTTCCCACTTCTTATGCAGTTCACCACCACGCTTGCCGATCCCGTTGCGGAAACTCTCCAATACTCCATCTGGCACCAGAAACTTGGCGTCTTCGGGCCAGCCGTAGAACTTCTTTACCAAACGGACTTCTTCTTCTCCCAGGGGTTCGCCATGAGCGGCGTTAGTGTCCTGTTTGTGTGGCGAACCGTAACCGATGTGGCTATTGACCCTGATCAGGGTGGGCCGGTCGGTGGTTTGCAGGAATCCGTTAAATGCTTTCGCCAGCATCTGCAAATCATTTGCGTCGGTGACGTGCAGAACATTCCAGCCGTATCCCAGGAATCGCTCGCCTACGTCTTCGGTGAAAGAAACATTGGCCGGACCATCCAGCGTGACCTGATTCTCATCGTAAATCCAGCACAGGTTGGGCAGCCTGAGATGGCCGGCCAGCGAAGCAGCTTCGCTGGCAACGCCTTCCATCATGTCACCGTCGCCGCAAACGGCGTAAACGCTGTAGTTAAAGATTTCAAATCCGGGCTGGTTGAAATGCGCTGCCAGCCACGAGCCGGCAATCGCCATGCCGACGCTATTGGCTACGCCCTGGCCGAGCGGCCCGGTGGTGGTTTCCACGCCTGCGGTCCAACGATACTCGGGATGTCCCGGTGTTCTGCTGTCGAGCTGGCGGAATTTCTTGATGTCATCCAGAGTGACGGCGAATTCACCCAACCGTTCGTGCTCGGGATTTATGCCGCGCACTTCCGCCAGGTAGAGCATGGCGTAAAGCAACATGGAAGCATGGCCGTTCGATAGCACAAAACGGTCGCGGTTGGGCCAAACCGGATCCGCCGGATCGTAGCGCAGGAATTGCTGCCACAGGGAATAGGTGACTGGCGCCAACGCCATGGGCGCCCCCGGATGTCCCGAGTTCGCCTGTTGCACCGCATCCATCGCCAGGGTGCGGATGGTGTTGATGCACAATGTGTCCAGCTGTTTGCCGGTCGCCAATGTTTGTTCGCTTACTGCCATGGAACCCTCCCTTTTGAGGGTACGTCATTCACCGACGCGGGTGGAAGCGCAACCTTGCTGAGATTTTTTAGGGGCGGGAGACTCCCGCACATTCCCCCAAGCCAGTCTACCAATTTCTGCCGGAGTATGTCGCCGGGTCAGGAAGCTGGAAACTGCAATTATCGGAAATTTAACAGTTAGATGATCGGGGCGTCTCTAGCGTTTCATTTGTGCCAGATAGCCGTTCTCGGAGTTGTAGCCCTTGGTGGTGCTTTCGACGAATTTCAGGAAGTGGCGCAGGTTTTCGCGTTCCGCGGGTTCGAGCTCGGAGAACTTGATGCGAACCCCGAATGACGGACTGCTTTTGGTGACAATGCCGGTCAGAATAAGACCCTTTATCCAGATCTTGCCGTTGGCCAGCCAGAGGCCGATTTCCACATTCACTCCGGAAGCCACCGGCGTAGCGGTTTCGACAAAGCATCCGCCCAATCCGGTGTTCGACAGATTTCCCCAGACCGGCACGGCTGAGTTTCCGAGTCGCAGTTCGACTGCGACAAAACACTTCATCCGAGTGTGGCGACGGCGATCCTGGTTCGAAGCCGGCGTAAAGATATCTGGTTCGAAAGGGGGACTGGCTGCGGGGCTGGTTGCCACCGGTTTTACAGCAACGGGCTCTACCACAGGAAGGGATGCCGTAATTCCTTCGGTATTGGATTTCGAGGGCGCGGCAGCCGCTTTGGGCACATTGCCCATAATACCTCGCATAGCTTCCAACAGGGCCTGATCACGTTTCTCAGGGGGCGCCTCCCGATAGATCTGGAGCAGCTCTCCCAGATGACTTACCAGGGATGGGTCGGTCAGCAGTTGCGTCCAATCCGCACCCGAACCGGAATACTTTGAGTCGCTCATAAGATGAAATGGTTCCCCGAAACTTTGGTTACGCCCTCTTCTAGATTGGGGCAGAGCGGCCCTTTCAACAAGATGACCATAGTCACCTGAAACGATGACGGCGGGACCTTGCTCCCTACCTGCAAGTCGATAAAATACAGGGAGAAAAAGGACTGGCGGGCCTGGGGATCGGGACCTGAATACCTTCGCGAGGAACTATGAAAGTTCTGGTAGTTGAAGCCGACGAAACCACCCGGAAAGGTACAGGGGTGATGCTTAACCGACTGGGCTACATGGTGGCGCTGACATCGGACTGCGATGAAGCGTTCAGAACTTATTGCAACGAGGGACCTTTCGATGTGGTTCTGATCGCGATGAAATTCATGCGGGGTTCCCGAGCGGGAGGCTCCAAGTTTATCGATGATGTCCTGGAAAAGAATCCCAGCCAGCATTACGCCTTCGTCACCGGATCGCCGGTGCTGCGTAAGCCTTTCACCCTGCAAGATTTAGATGACTTCATGGGCGCCTTCCGGCGTCCCGCGAACAGTCGCTTTGGCTGAGTGCTTCGTCTTCTTTGCCCTTTCGCTGTCCGCTTCCCGTTTCGGCCGTGTTCATCCGAAGATTGAAATTTGGCTTGAAGCCAAAATTGTCAGCGCAGAACCAGGTGCGAGTATTCTGGATGTTTCGCGAGGTAGTCGAGTACCGAAGGGCAAATCACGTCTACCTTTAGCTTGTTCTTAAGGGCGTACTGGAGCGCAGTCTCCGCCAAAGTGGACGCAAGACGCAGACCACGCAGTTTTTCAGGAACCTCGGTATGGAGTAATCCGAGCACACTTCCGGTCAGGGTGTATTCAAGGTAGGCTACTTGCCCGTCGCGCTCGACTTCGAAGCGTCCCGTGGTTACCTTCTGCGGTGCTTGTGCCTTGCGGCTGAAGATCTTCCATCCCACCATCGGTCGTTTCCCAGAATGCGAGTGTAAACGCCAGATCTATATAAGGGAATGTCAGGAACATTTTTCTCCCTCCGCCGGGGGCGCGGTCTTGGTTCGCGACATCCAGCCCCTTGTCACCACAGAAGGCGCTAGTCTGAGGTCGTGCCCCAGGTTTGGGTCTGTGTTGTTCCATTTAGCGGTTCCATGTTCTGGTCGCGGACGACGCCGATCAGTTTCGAAACGAAATCAAGCCGTGCGGTTGTCCGGCGTCAGCCATGAATCTATCTGAGGCTCGGGGTCTGGCGCTTTTTCGGGTTATCCGAGGCGGCATCTTCCGTCATCGGGCTCGGAGATACTGCTCAGATCAGCTGTGAGGCGCAACCGGCGGGAAGCGGGATCCGGCTCGTCTATCATGTCGCGTTAGTAGTCGGCCCGAACGAGTTGGTCACATTGTTTCGTGCGGAGAGGTCTCGTCCGGAGAGTTGGGTGCCACCCGCTCTCGGCTGGTCAGTTGCTCAAGGGCTCCGTCGACAACGACAAACTTCATGCCTCTGTGGACGGAAAGGTCAAGACAAGGTGTGCTCGGCGGGGACCAGTAGTTGAAAGGAAAGGCTCGATGCCTCACATTGACCACCTGCATAAGTAAAACGATCCTGCGAGACCTGCCTCAAGACACTCCACACTCAGATGCGACGACCACGGTCGGCAGCAGATCGTGCATAAGTTCGGGATGGCCGACGATCTGAAGGTAAAGTGCCGAGAAAACGCGTATTCCGGGACCAATCCGCAGGCATTACATCCGGATTGCTGGTAATCCGCCAGGAATCGATGCCAGGTGCGAGATCAGTTCCTACAAGCAGACTTACTAAGACTTGTCGTTCCTAATCCTTTAGGGATACGCTCTGGTACTCACCTCGCCTGAATGACGCATGAAGGAAATGACCGCCAATGACGACTCCGAACGGTTCGGGACCGGCGCAGCGAAGTACGCCGCCTATCTCGAGACGCCCGAGGGCCGATTGCGACTCGACCTCGCATTTGCCAATTTGCAGGATTTTCTTCCAGAGTCCACACCGTCTTTGCTCGCTCTGGATATTGGGTGTGGCACCGGCGCTATCGCAGTGCGACTGGCACGACTTGGTCTTCATGTCACCTTGCTGGATGAGTCCCTACCGATGCTGGATTTCGCCGAGCGTGCCGCGCGGGAAGCCGGAGTTACCGAGCGGATTGCGCTGAAACATGGCAATGCCACCCAAGTCGCAAACTTGTTCCCCGCCGCGTCGTTTGATGTAATTCTTTGTCACAATGTCCTGGAATATGTTGACGACCCATGCGCGGTGTTGCGCAGCGCGGCTCGCGCCTTGCGAGATCCTTCCAGCGTAATCTCGGTATTGGTGCGTAACCAGGCAGGTGAGGTGTTAAAGACCGCAATATTAGACGGCGACCTGGCCGCGGCCGAGAATAATCTCACTGCTGAGTGGGGACACGAGTCGCTGTACGGAGGAAAGGTGCGGCTGTTTACCGCGGAGGGCCTGCAAGCCATGCTGCTCGAATCGTCACTCGCGGTAATGGCGGAGCGCGGTGTGCGAGTCATCTCGGATTACTTGCCGCCGAGGGTTTCTCGAACTAATGAGTACAAGCGAATTCTGGAGCTGGAGCGCAAGCTGGGCAGGCGACCGGAGTTTGCCGCGATCGCGCGCTACACGCATTGCCTCGCACATCGCGCGGAACTAGGCTCAGTCAGCCCAGTCTTGGTAAGCCCAGTCGAGAAGCACGGCGTATGAATAACGTCATAGCCCAGGCTTCGTCCTCGAGATCTCGCGTGATGAACGCCATCTGATGCCGGTATTTCGCTCGGGCTCGGCCTTACCAACGAGTGTAATCTCGCCTGCGCTTTTTGCTACCGCGATCCGACTCGCGACGGATCGTCTCTTCTTGGATCAAGTGAAGGCAGTCATGGAACGCTTGCCGGTACGGTCGGTGAATCTCGGCACCGGTGAGAACGGCATGCATCCCGACTTCAAGGCAATACTGGCCTATCTGCGAACCAAACCGGTCAAGCTCACCATCACTTCCAATGGTCATAGCGTCGCGGTTCTCGAAGACAATGAACTGCGCGCCTTCCACGACATCGAGTTCTCTCTCGATTACCCCACACAAGCCGAACAGGATGCACAACGCGGAGATGGCAATTGGGCACTCATCCATCAGCAGGCAGAACGGTGTCGCAGGTTGCGTATTCCTGTGACCATCATCGCCGTCATGATGAAATCGAACTACCTGCGTTTAGCGGATGTGGCGCGAGTAGCCAAACAGTTTGACGCTCCTTTGCGAGTGAATGTCTACCAAGCCGTGCGATCGGACATCTACGCGTTGAGCTACGAAGAGTACTGGGAGGGGTTCCGGCGCCTATTTGAACAGACCGACGTCATCGCAATTGGCGAGCCGCTGGTGCGAGCGATGGCGGGGCTTCCGCCGCTGAGAGGTGGTTGTGGCGTGAGCACAGTGCGAGTGACCCCAAGAGGCACGACGCAACCCTGCGTCTATTGGCCAGGATCAGGGGAGCCGCTTTCAGACTTGATCTCGGCAGGTGTCAACATTCTGAGCTCAACACCATTCGAGCAGGCACGCACACTTCCTCAAATCTGCAATCCGTGCCAGTTCCGGGAGTCATGCCACGGCGGATGTGCCGGACGGCGGCGCCTGCAAGGCGCGCTACTCGAGCCTGACTCTTATTGTCCGATCATTCGCGGGCAACGCCCGACGCTGCCGATCCGTATGGCGGCTGACCGCGATCTTCCGAAGCTGAGCAGTTCCTGCACCACCGTCGTAATCGCCAGGTAGTCCGCCTCATGCGAATGATGCTGCTCAACTCCGATGGCGGTCTATGTGCTGCATCCCTGGGCGGCCATTTCGCGGATCGTCTTCCCGATTGACGTATTCAAGGCCAAGCGGCCCAATCGCCGCCACCTGCGTGATGTACTCGCCGGATTTTGCCCAATGGAAATGGGGCGTGTTGCCGGGAAGAATGATCACGGCACCGGGTGGATAGGCATGCAATCTCTCAGTGTCGAATTGATCACCAACCCCGACGTAGAAAATACCGGAAATCACTGTGTAGACCCGATCTTCGGGGTGTTTGTGTGGCATCAGCTTTACACCACCAGGTACCTTGACCCGGATCGTGTAGGGTCCGGCCTGTGAAGGTTGACCGACGATAATTGCCAGCCGTGCCGAAGGCGGGAATGCTGGAAACGGTTTCCAGTCGATCTCTTCCGGCAGAATCGCTCTGAAAGTCTTTTGGCCCGGCTGATGAGGTCGAAGCGTTGCTTGCCCGATATTTTCAGTTCGGCTGCGAGACATTCAAACCACATCTTTCTCTTTGTGGCTCGGGTTGCGCGGTGCTCACCGCAACACAAGCTCTGGGCGGACAGAAGGAATAATGTTTATCTCACGCCGAGGCAGCTGACTAACCGAACTGAGGCGCTCGTCAGTCGACGTTGCGATCTAAGCCGCGTTTTCCAGTGATGCGTTAGCTTATTTTGCGTCCATCCATTTGTCCGATCCCGTCAGCTTGACCGCCACGTCAGAAATGAAGATGTGCAGGGGCTTGCCATCGGCGAAGCCGCGATGCTCGGTTGAGAACAGAATTGGACCTGCCTTTTTGTAGCCTGCCCACGTTGCGAGGACGCGGCTCGGCGGCTTGGCCCCGCCGCGGATGTAGACAAAGTACACGACGCGATTGTCTTTACCGACGTAGAGATCCCAGGTGTCGCCGGGCGTGTAACCGCCGTCTGCGGGATACTTTATGGGGAGCAGCTCGGCCGTGCCGGGGCCCACTGGCAGATTAAACTTGCCCTGATCAATCGCGCTGGCGGCCTTGTCCCAATAAGCGTGGAAAGGGAACAGAGTCCAATAGTTATCGTTGATGAAGCTTGGGTCAACTTCGTTCTTTACGGTGTCGTTTTGGGTGCTGGGGTCGGTCCGTACGTAAGAAACCTTGACCGGCTTGCCGTCTTTGCCCGCGCCTTCAAAGGTAACCTTGTTGGTCTTGGGCTCCCACTCCCACTTGTGAGCAGCTTTGAAGAGTCCGGTAATCTCCCCGTTCCAGGTATAGCGGACAGCCTCAACTTGATCCCACGAATCGATTCCGTAGGTCTTGGCGACTTGATCAAGAATCGGCGCGCGCTGCTGCGCCCAGGAGTTTGGAGCCAAGACCAGCACTCCGCAGAGCAGAAGACCCATCATGGTGAAACGGCGAGCATTTCTCATAGAGGTCACTCCTCGGTGAATTGAACGAATGCGTAGGATGACAGTGTAAGGCTTCCGGATACAGTAATGCTGTTCGGCGCACTCACCTCACGTTACCTACCAGGTTGAACATCCGGCGCGGGCGACTGTGGGATTCGGCGCAAAGCGATAATTACGGCAGCGATTGCCACGCATCCGTATTCCAGCACCATCACCCAAACAGGAAGCGTCCCCCACGGATGCCCAAGTGCGCGCAAGTGCCATTGGACGTAAACGGGGATAATACTCACAGTCCAGAGGATGATCAGCAGCGTTGAGGCCGACGTCAGAAATGGCAGCAGCCAGAGAAGATACCATGGGAACACAACGGGTGCGCACAAAAGACATGCTGCCATGGGCCAAACAAATTGTGGCCAGGCGAATTGGTCCGGACACCACGCAGGCGTTGCGCGTCTCTGGCAGGTTGCAGTCACCAATCCGACGAGGACTGCGAGTCCGGCCAGCAACTGCGGAGGCGCCACCTGATGGAGCGCCGCAAACACGGGACCATTAAAGCGAAAATCCCGCACATACGTACCCAGCGAGCCGATCGGAATGCGGCCGTGATCAAGAAATGGCAAGTACAGGACTCCGACCACGGCTGCCGCCAGCGCAGCGTCGCTAATGCGAACCCGCTTCCAGTAGAGAGGCAGGAGTACGGCCGGAAGAAATTTCACTGCTATCGCGAGTCCAAGCGCGACGGCCGCAGTGGCCCGCCATCGCCGCAGCAACGCAGCGGCGGACACCACCAGCAGTAACGCGCCAACAATGTCTATGTGACCGTTTCCAGCCACTTCAATGGCCAGCAGCGGGTTCCAGGCGAACGCCAGAACCAGGTGCGTTCCCTTTCCTGTACGTCGCAAGACATCGAGCAACACGAAAACAATTGCGAACTCGCAAATCACGAACGCAACTTTCAGTGCAAAGGTGGACTCTTGAATCGCGGTCACCGCGCGGAAAAAAAGCTGCGCTCCTGCCGGATATGGGCTCGGTAGATCCGGGTTGTTCAAGTTGCGGGTTTCGGGAGTATGAAGCCCTTTGGCAGCAGGATCGCTGGGGACAACGATATATGGGTTGTAGCCGAGCCGCTGCAGGTGGCCATCCCAAACATATCGATGAATATCATCATCGGGGGCCGCCGGCAGCCGAAGAAATTCAACGTGCCAAACCGCAGCCAGGACGAGCAAAGTGACGACAACTCGCCGGGAAAACTTTGGCGTAGCGAAAAACTCACGGATCGCCAAGAGGTAGGCGACGCCCGCAAACGTCAAAGAGGTCATGAAATATGGTCCACCTCTATCGCCGAAATTGCGCGAGCAGATGAGTAGCGCGACGCATAACGTGGCACCGAGTACGCACACTCTCTGCGTGGGGGTGGTCTTTACCATTACGATTACAATTCTCCCTTGCCCGTCCGAGAGCTTGTCCGAGATTGCCCCGCCACAAGCTCCCACTCTTTGAGCCACGCCGCCGTGCGTGGCGCCCTTGCCGCGGCCAGCCGCAACTCCTCTGCAAGCCGAGTCAGGTCTTCAACTACGTCAATATCGTAAAAAGTAGCTGCGAAACCTACGGATAGCTCAAGAGTTCGTGCGTGCGATAGGAGTCTCTCCAGCGCGTTCCTGGTGCCCATTCCGTCGCGTGCGAAAAGCGTAGGATGAGAAGCCTTTGCCCCGACGAGATAGTAGCCTCCGTCGTACGTTGGTCCCACGACCACGTCATGTGTGGCCAGGGTTTCGAACGCGTCTTCGAGAACAGAACGCGGGAGGTGTGGGCTGTCACTGTTGAAGGCAATGGTGCGTCGTTGATGGCGTCCTGCGAAGTGCGCAAATACCGAAGTGAGGCCTGCGGCAAGACCTTCGCCTTTCTGCGCAACGACGCTCGCTTTGTTACCTGCCAATTGCGCTAGCTCGGTTACGTCCGACTCGGGGCACATGAGGGCAACTTCTACGTTGACCAATGACCGCGCCAGCGCCAGCGTGTCGTCCAACAGGCAGCAATAGAAACCAGTAACAGCTTCAGGAGAAAGGCTGGGAGCCAGACGGGTCTTGACCTGGCCTGGCCTCGGTGCTTTCGCCATGATTACCAGCACGCGGTCACTGCCTGACGGACGCACCGGCGTCTCGCTTGAAGTTTTCATAAAAAGTTTGAACGCGAACCTACGCTGCGGGTTGTGTCCCGGCTCTTCGATGCCGGAAATAATAGCGCACGATCAAGCTGAGAATGAACCAAGCAGCCCCGACCGTGCCCTTCAGCGTGCCGCTGATCTTCGATTGTCCGATACGCGGGTAGTAGCTCACCGGGACTTCAACAATGCGGAATCCGGCTAAGGTGCCTTTCAGGATCATCTCAACCGCCCAGCCATAGGTGCTCTCTTCGAGTGCGAGTGCGCGTAGAACATCTGCACGACCGGCGCGAAAGGGACCGAGATCACTGATTTTTAGTCCATAAAGGAGCCTGATAATGCTGGCGGCGAGGCGATTACCAAACGCCTGATGCCAAGGCAACGCTTCAGCAGAACGAGGCCCCCGCAGGCGGGAACCGAGGGTGATATCCGCACGTCCCTCCGTGATTGGCGCTAAAAGAATCGGCAGTTCGGAGGGCCGATCGCTGTAGTCGCCATCAAGGAACACAACCACGTCCGGGGAATTTGCCGTGGCCAGACCGGTAAGGCACGCTCGCCCATAGCCTCGGCGCGGTTCCTGAACCACGCGGGCTCCCATTTTTGCTGCGATCTCGGGCGTCCCGTCATTCGAGTTGCTATCGACTACGATGACCTCCGTCGTGAGATCGGACGGCAGATCCGCTAGAACGAGCGCAATCGACTGCGCTTCATTATGGGTAGGGATGATGATGGACACTCGCACGTGATCATGATTCAAGTGAGCGTTATTCAAGTGAACCAGGCCCAATCACCACCAGGGAGCAGATGTCCACCGTTGCGACAGCCAGGCGTCAACGCCCCATCTCCGGCCAGCGCGTCCGACAGCGAGCCCCAGCGATGCGAGCATCGGAACCAGCAGTTCCCAGATCCAGGAGGTACCCCACTCCGAAATCCAAAGGCTGCCCAGAAACAGAAAAGCCACAGTTGCGGCGGGCCGGGTCAGCAGACCGATGACGAGCAGGACACCGAGGGAGATCTCGGTCAGGCCTTGCATGGGAGCAGCAATCGCGGAGTGGTTTGCCGCCAGGCCCATCACCGTCTTCCACGCAGCCGGGCAGTGGCTCGCCTTGATGTAGTAATTGATCAGACCCGCGTAACCCGCCGGTGTGTAGAGGCCTTTCCCCAGATTCTCAAAAAAGACCCAGACGAACATTGCGCCAATCGTTACGCGCACAAGCGCCAGCCCGGTTGCGGCGGGAAGTTGGTTCGGCGCTTGACCTGGTGTCGAGCTTGCGTTCTGAGCCATCAGGGAACCTCGTTACCAGCGAATGTAATGTTTTGCGACGGGCCTGGCTCGCGATAATGAGCGAACATCCTATGCCGTTCTTCCCAGTATTGCTAGTGGATGTGCAAGGAACATTCAGGCTGCTCACAGATGAACAGTACGGAGCCGATCTCTACCTGGTAACTACGGCTAAAAGCCCTTGTGTCCACGAATGGAGCAGCTCCCGGTTGGTCGTCGGCAAACCGGAAGCTTTCCGCCTTCCACGGCAGGATACAGTCCAGGCCACCTTCGCCCCGTTTTCGCTGACAGGTTTGGTATCCTCCCCGCTAATGGCATTCCAGCCCATGCCGTGGTCTCGCAGGCCTCTGCCCTTTGACCATCTTGAGTGGATCTTTGAGCTAAAGTACGACGGATTCCGTTCACTCGCCGTCATCCGAGACGGGCGAACTGAACTCATCTCCCGCAACGGTCACCCCTTCTCACTCGACCTGCGCGTAGCTCTGCATGCGTGCAAGACAGTGCTTGATGGGGAAATGGTCTGCGTTGACGAACAGGGCAGACCGCAATTCCGTGATCTGCTTTTCCATCGAGGTGAACCTTGTTTCTTTGCTTTCGATCTGCTTATGAGTGACGGCAAGGACATTCGGTCAGGGAGGCTCACTGACCGCAAGCAAGAGCTCAGGCGTCTCCTCTTCAATATTCCAGAATCCAGAGTGCGATACGCCGATCACATCGAGCGCGAAGGCATCGCTCTGTTTAAGCGCATGGGTGAGATGGACCTGGAAGGTATCGTGGCCAGCCACTCCTTCGGTCCATATGCGTCCGAAACCAAATGGTTCAAGATTAACAATCGCAGCTACTCTCAGATGCAAGGCCGCGAAGAGTTGTTCAAGCGGGAACGACACAGAGAACCTATTCCGGGCTGGCACACTGTGAACTAGCCTGTGCGGAGGCGGAACAATGAATTGTCAAATCGAATTCTCTAATGATGACATGGGCATGCCTTGCGGCAAGCCTGCTGTGGCGAAGTGCGGTGATTGTGGATCTTGGATCTGTGATGACTGCCGTGTGGAGTGCTGCGGAGATTCTTTTTGCGGTCAGTGCTATGACTACCACCTGAACAATTTCTGCGTACGGAAGCCGGTTCAGAACGAGTCCCAGGCGACTCCGTTCCACTCCGCGCCTTACAAAGCCAGCTGATCGCATGGTGAAGCAGAAAGAGTCGGACGATTCGTTGAAAGGCTGGCCGGCCATCGCCAAGTACCTAAGCCAGCCGGTTTCCACCGCACAACGTTGGGCCAGTGAAGGCATGCCCGTAACTCGCATTGGTCGCTACGTCGCCGCTTCGCCTGCTGAGTTGGAGCGCTGGCTGACACGAGAGGCTGGCACCGAGGAAACCGTTCACATCGCTTCCCCCAACACTGATTTGCTGGCGGACCTGAAACGAGGCTTGTCGCAAGCTCGCAAGATTCGGCCCGGGAAATCCCGCTCTTGATATGAGCGGTGCACGGGGAATCTTGCCATGAATGCCCGATGGGAAGACGCGATTAATCGCGCCGATGTTGAGGACGTCCGTGATCTGCTTGACCAGGGGGCAGATGTCGACGCCCGAAATCGTCATGGACAGACGGCCCTGATGCTGGCCGCACACGCCGGTCATCTTGAGGTAGTCTCAGTTCTGGTCGCTCATAGGGCCAACCTGAACACGACCGCCAAGTACGGGTTGAGCGCACTCATGCTGGCCCTTGTGGCCGGGCACGTAGAAGTGGCGAGGCTCTTAGCGGACGCCGGAGCCGATCTGTCATTGCGTGGAACGGGGGTGCCGGGCTTCATTGGCAAGACGGCGTACGATCTTGCAGTTGAGCGTGACATGCGGGAACTGTCCGCTGCTTTGGAACCAAAACCGCGGCAGGCGACTGACAAATGAACCCAGAGGCTGAACGATGCAAGGAAGCGGAGACCTTCAGAAGGATTGACGCGGCCTTTCGCAGCGGCAACCTCAGCGGGTTGCGTGCCGCCGTCGATGATCCGGCCAGTGTACCGAACGGACCAATGCCGCTGACGATAGGTCCCTGCCTGGTATACGCCATCTACCACAGTCCGCTGCCGTTTATCCGCGAGTTACTGGTTATCGGCGCCGATCCTAATCCCGCCGTCAGTGACGGATTTCCGCCCTTGGTTGCAGCCTTGTCGTGCAGCCGCTCCCGACCAGGATCGCCCGGACGAAACGATACTCTCGAAATCGTCAAGCTCCTTCTCGCGTTTCACGCTGACCCCAACCAACGCGGAATCAATGATTACACGCCCCTGCATATGGCGGTGAGCGAACGGCACCTGCCTGCCATCGAAATCCTCCTCCAAGCGGGCGCAGATCATCGGCTACGAACGAGAATTGATGACTACGAAACTCCGCTGGAAATGGCCGAGAGAACGGGGCTGGGAGAGATAGCCAAACTGCTGGCGGAGTATGACCAGCAGCTAAAAAAGTGAATGCCCGCGGGATCTATTAACGATGTTTCCTTGGCCTCAGCGCCACTTCCTCATCTGTTTCCATGCCTGCACCAGCTCCTGGATCGTCCTCGCGCTGGGGAAATGCCCAGGCCCAATCCGACAGAACATGAGCGCACTCCGGTAGAAATCCTCGACGGCCGTCTGGCTCATCATCGAGAGGCGACGCTGCAGTTCGGCCAGATCTTTCCGGCTTAGGACTTCGTCTGGAGGTCGAGGGCGACGCGCCATTATGCCGGGATTCGATCAGATTCGCTTTTTATTCGCCTACATGCTACATTAGGTAAAACGGTCGAGATGACCCCGGAATGGAGGCTCAACCAAGATGGGCAATCAGACAAGGCATAAGCGATCAGGAAGCTCGACGCTCCGTTATCTGAACTCTTCCGCTCAGGGAGTCGTGCCTGTATTACGCGCGGGCGGGGAGACATACCTCTGGATGCCGGCCACTACCGGCGGAGGGAATGTATGGCGACACGTTTTGACTATCGGAACCTCGCCGGGCACCGCAAGGAAGAGAATTGCTCTGAAGGCGGGAAATCTTACGAAGGCGGAATCGCAACCGACACGAACTTCGGAAAAGGACAACGCAGCAACTTTTCAAACTTTCAACAAACTGCGAAGCAGTGGGAGATCGGTGAATTAGAGTTGGTCATTTTGCTGGTTTTTCTGAGCCACGACCTGTTGAGCCCACCCATGCGAAAGCAGGCGTTTTCGGCCCGCATTCTTTCGTGGCCAGTGGTGGCCTTGGAAATCTGGTTCTTCGCACATCTGAATCTGTGACGAACAAACAGCTCGGCTGGGGCAGTTTTTTCAAAAGAGGGGTTTTTTCAACAACCACAGATTACACTCAAAACCCCTGTCGCAGGGTCAATGAGCGATATCGATATTTTCGCTAGTGCGCTAACAAAATCGCTTGTTTTCGCGTCTTTTACGGCAGAAAATGATACCCACCGGAACCGGGAACGCGGCTTCAACCCAATCAGAAATGCTAGTGGTTCAAAAGGAGGCTGCATGAAGCCCATCGCCACCGCAGTCGCCCTGTGCTTTCTTTTCATGATTGTTGGACAGGCGCAAACAAAGCCAGCACCGTCTCTCCAGCCGACCCCGCTAGAAGCGTTCGCACGTCAGCCCGCGACACACATCGCATGGTCCAAGGAGGTTGGACGTTTCGACAGCAGCGAGGCCCATGCGGTCGTCACCGCCTTGGTCCTCGAAGACACGGCACAGCCTCCGCACCAGATGCGCGGCGTTCGGATTGATCTTTCCAGTCAGGATTCCAAAGACGAAGTTTATCTCGGGGAGGAAACACTTGGCACGTACAAGAGTGCGCTGGATGAGATTAGTCGCAATATACCGGAGTCTCGGAACAGCCCTCGGGATGGTCTCGTCCCTGGAGGCATCAGTTACCTAGGTTCGTGCATATTCTGGAACCCCAATAACACCGCACGTGTCCATGCCCTAAACGCCACGTACTATTTTGCGCCCCACTCCGAGGGAGTGTCCCTAAGCGCGCTCAAGGAGGCAGAGTTTAGGTTTCCTAAACAAGACCCGTCGCAATTCTCCGCAGCAATTGCCCTGGCAATCGATCAACTTAAAGGTCATTGATACGCGGGGAAGCATTCAGCCGTTGGCGGGTAGCTGCACCTGGGTGAAGGCTAACTATTGCAAACAGGCGCTCATTGACCCTTGGTGAGTGATATGGCGATTTTACATCAGTTATCCCGCCGAGGTAGCCTACCGTACCAGAAGGAGCATTTCGAACTTGAGATGTCATACGGCTCTTCTATCCATTGTGATTTTGTTCGCCGTCGCCTTTGCGCAGTCAAACCGCGATGTCCAAAACCTCCCGAGTCAGCTCACGGCTCTTAAGGCTTAACGTCGGAGCAAAGGGCGAAAGTTGAACAACTCGGTAAAATCCAAAAAAACTTTGGCAAAAAGCTGAACACCCCAGGTGTGGAGTTGTCTTTGAAGGAGACGGCCCGCTCACGAGCAGCTGACCGCACACTGGTTACCTACAGTATGTATGGGAGCGGGCTATCTTCAAAGGCTACGTACGCACTGATGCAAGTTCAGATTGACGGCACTGTCACCCGAATCATGGATGGCGTGACTTTGAATGCCAGCGGGCAAGCCATCTGTGCCGGGCGGGCGGGCACATGCCAGGGCAACGGCCCCAACGATCCTATCGACTTGGTTGTATACGCGGGCAAGGCAGAACCCAAGAGGTTCGGGTTGGTTTCTGACGATGAAGCGCATGTAAGGGGATTTGTGGGTGTGGTCCCTTTTCCCAATTCGACAACAGACAAAGGGTGCAGATTGGAATCCATTATCGGAACGCCGAACGGGGAGTCGACCTTTATTCAAGGGGATGGATTTGAGCCGAATGCCGAGTTGACCATCGACAGCCAGAGCTATGATGAAAAACACCATAACACAGCCAAAGCTGAGGCGGACGGCTCCTATTTCGTAGCAATCCTGCCATACGTAAGTGGGAAGAAGTCTGGCGAATCCGTTTGGGAAGTGAAGTCAAAGAGCTGCGACCCAAAGCTGACGTTCTCGTGGGGCACGTATCATCTTGAGTAATGGCCGATGGCTACGATTCTCAACTGTCGTTAACAGTGTTCGCACCAACAATCCAAGTGATGAGTGTAATTGATGTTACAACAGCAAAATTCTAATTCACGATTCCGCGCAGGATTTGCAACCGCAACGGAATGTTCCCGAACGTGTGACCAACAATTCCGGGCCAGGTGTTTGCTCGATGCTGAGCAATGAAAGCAAGAGCGCAACAGGTAGGGATCATCCGAAGCATGTCCCACATCGGCGTTTGAAAGAATAGATGGAACGCGGCCCAGAGAATGCCGTGTACGATCCAGGTTGTTGATCCGTGTGCTAGTTCTTGACGCGGAAGCAGGTAACCGCGCCACCATAGCTCTTCGCCTGCGACATTCCCGGTCAGTAAAACCAGCACGTGATAAACCGCTATCCACCAACGCCCGTGCAATGGTATCCCACAAAAGCGTGGTCGCTGAACTGCGCCAAGAACTCGCGTAGTGCGGGAGGTTCAGCATGCAACGGAACCCTCCTGAGCCATGGCTCTGTTTGCTATAGACTCCAACTCAGGAAGAAAAAGAGAGCTAATACACCAGCACCCGTCCAGATGCCTCTGTAGTCTGTCCGCTTTTCCATGATCAGAGGTATGACCGCTAATCCGAAGGATATAAAGATCGCGATTGGACCGCCGTACATGAACACCGACAGTGAAGCCGCCCAGAGCCACGTACACAAATCCATCCGCTGCAGACGAAAGCGATCTTGCGCGCCAGCCCAGGTAAGTGTCCGGCTTTCCAGTTTGTAGGCTAAGAGTGCAACTGCAAGTAGAACGAACATCGGCAATGCGAGCACAAAGTTGTAGATCGAGAACCAGGAAACTCCTTTGCGGAGCAAGAACGGCAACCCGACGTACAGGCTAAAGAAAAAGAGAAGTGAGCTTCCCGCAAAGATCGGGATAGAGCTTGATAACGGGGCCGGCTTCAACACCGGGCCAGGCGGCTTAGAGCGTGAGGCGCAAACTGTGCCCATGTGCGCTCTAAGATTCTTGGGATTCGAATCATAGATCCTGCAGTCCTGCGGTGACACATGTCTCACCACGAACCTGCGGTCCAGGATTGCGGTTGTAAACGCCTGCTGTCGACCCTAAGTGCGGGTTGGTGCAGTCCTCCGCGTGTGGATTTCCGATCAGAGGTTCGTTTTTCCGGTGCCCTGCGAACGTTTCAGTTCCCATACGCCTGGCAGGAAGACGGCGGGGCGGTCGCCGCCTTACTTGTTGTGCTGCGCGTTGCCGCCCCACTCGTACCAGCCGTCAGCGTCTTTCTCATTCGTCTTCAAGCAAATCAAGAATCCATCCCCGGTGCCGACGTACACGTTCCCGTCCACCAGTGCGGGCTGGAACACCATGGGCTTCCTAAACGAGTAGGCAAAGCCCACTTGACCGTCCTTTTGTCGAACGGAAACCAGGCTCCCGGTAGAGCTGGCGAGGTACATGTATTTGCGCCCGAGCGATGGCGGAGAAAATACTTGCGATCTTTCCGAAACGCTCTTTCCATCAACCTCGGCCTGCCATTGTGCTCGCCCGTCTTTCGCGTTGATGGAGTTCAGATACTTCCCCTGGGCGTTGAAAATCGAACCCTGATTGTGCGCCGCGCGTGATCCCTGGTATGCCCAGCCGCCCACGACAGAGTTCACTCCGACGTTCTTGCTGGCCGTCGCCAGTTTTGCGGCTGCTGGTGCAGAACCAAGGCCAACCGAAGAGTCGAGAGATTTCTGGACTTCAAAGGCGAGCCCTGAACCTCGGCCCTGACCCTCGGCCAGGTAATCGGCGCGACCCCTCGCCAAGAGCTCTTTGTCCTTGTCCTCGCCCTTCGCGGCATCAACGCGGGCCAGGCCTTCGTACTGACCCTGCCCGTGCTGCTCCTTCTTAGTCAGAATGATCTGATCGCCAACTGCGATGGGTGCGCTCGTGGCGCTTCCCTTCTTCTTCCACAGTATCTTGCCCTGCGACACGTCGAAAGCTATCGATGTGCCATCGAAGCAAGTGATGTAGACGTTATCTCCCTTCGCCACTGGCGCTGAGATCACATCGGTGGGGATACCCTGCTCCCAGAGATGGTGCCCGGTCTTCAGATCTACCGCCAGCAACATGTAGTCCCGTTCGCCGTTTTGTACGACATGGGTCGTTTGTGGCTGTTGCTTGTGGCTGCCCTGACCCGCCGGGTAGACAATGAACAGCCGCCCGTTTGAGATAGCGGGTTGACTCATCAAGGGATCGCCCAGCCACTCCTGCCAGATCACCTTGCCCGTCTTCTCGTCCACGACAATCACCGTACAACTCTCCGTGTTGAATGCAACGTAGCCACCTTCGACTACGGCTGCCGTAGGCCCATCGTCGCTGGTAGTCATCTTCCAGGCGACTTCGCCGGTCTTGGCCTTGAAGGCGTAAAACTCGTGAGACCCGTATCCGCCGCCGACGAACAAAAGACCATCGGCGTAGGCAGGCGTTGCAATTGGTCGGTTGCCAGGAATGCGAACGACCCAACCCTCTTTGCCATCCGAAGTGTGGAAGCCGCCAGCCTTGAGACCCGCCACCTCCGGCAGCTTCACAGCAACTGCTCTATCGAGATCAATCTTCACCTGGGCAGGTTCTGTTGCCGGGCGCTTCGGGTCACCCTTAGCGGCGACGCCGCCGGTGTTGGATAAACCGAAGAACGCCAACCCTGATACCAAACCGAGCGCCATTGCCGACCATTGTTTTTTCCGACAAACCATACGTAGTCGCACGTTTCTGCCTCCTTCACCTTCAGACACCAGATACCGGCCCGATGTGCCAGATGATTGAAGAACGCCTCACCCGAAGAAACTTGCACGATTCCGGACGGATTCCGCGCTCTCATGAGGGCGTGCCGGGCACCCTCACGGACGGCGGGGCCGTCGGCTTTTGCACCTCTCCCGCGATTCGCCCCTCATTCGCACTCGACTAATTCATCATGGCACGCCACCCACATTGTGCTGGTTATCACTACACCTAGAGAGGGAACCTTTAAAGTCCTTGAATCGTGGAAGGGCGATCTGCAAGCTGGCGAGCGACTTGTCATTCCGGAGCTAGTCCCGGCCCCAAACGCGATTCCGATTTCCCGTTTTCCAAAAACGTAGTGGGAGGCTGTTCGTGGTGGAGTTTCGGAATTAATCCCAAGCGAACCAGTGGGTCCGCGCATGGTTCTCTTCCTGAACACTGGGGCAGATGAACAGGTGCCAACGAACAGAACAGACAAAGCCGAGCATCGCGGCTGGAAGCCTTCTAACCCAATGGGCTCTATGAACGCTTCCGCCTTGTGGATATACGGCGACCAGCTGTATTGCTTCACCCAGTTGATGAATCCCGGGCCTGGCGTCCTTTTCGCGTCGCGTGATTCCGAGGCAAGATTACGAGACCGTGTAGCGGAGATCGACGGCATTCAGGAAAGTATGACAGCGGCCATCGCTGTACAGGATGGAAGGGAGCGCGCGGAGCGTCTCAAACCCCATGTTGTTTCAGATGTATTTCCAGCCCAGCAATCCTCGCTTGAAGAGCTGGGCAGGCCCGGGCCCTCAGCCGCACCGACGATTATTGGGATGTTGGATGATCCTACTTTCGCCGACGAAGCGTCAGAATTTGGGGAAAGGGCCGCGTTTAAGAGGAGTGTCACTGCAGCTTGGCATACTCCGCCTTGGCTTGCTTCAGGATGGGGATGTCGGGGTCGGCGTCTCTCCACAGCGCCAGAAAATCCTGATATGCGGCGCGGGCTTTGTTCCTGGCGGCGGGGTTCCGGGAGCCGTCCAGCGCGTTGGCGCGACCGAGGCCCAGGTGCGATAAGGGAAGAACCAGGGAATTCACGACGAAAGTCCTGTGGTCCAGTACTCTCTGAAACTCTGCCGCAGCCTCGGGTCCCCGGTGCGCGCTCACCAATGCCTGACCCCGAAGGTAGATCGGATAGGCCGGAAAAAGTCCGGGCGGAGGCGCGCCAAAATCGTACGTGGCGGCAGCCCTCAGAGTCTCTACGGCTCCACTCGCATCACCGCGCGACAAACCAATGCTGGCTCGCACACAAGGCAGCCAGTAGCTCTGCACCATGGTGTTCAGTGGAAATTCGTTGTTAATTTTTTCGGCAATCCTCTGGGCCCGCGCCGTGTCACCGGCCCGCGCCAGTGCGATGGCAGCAATAATTTCCACGTCGCGGCCACTGGGCGCCAGTGCCAAAGCAGCGTTGGCTGCCTGCTGCGCCTGAACCGTGTTTCCGAATTCCGCCTCGCGAACCGCCGCGTTTGCTTGCCACAAGGCCGCCGTTTCTTTGGCTTCGTCGTGAATATCCGATTCCACAGCCCGCCGCGACAAATCCCGGGCTTTGTTCAGCCGGCCGAAAAATGCTTCACTGTCGCCGTCGTTGGAGAGGAAATAACCTTCAGCCAGCGGCATCGCCCTGCCCAGGCTCAACTGCTGCTGCATGCCTTGCCTGTCGCCCTGCAGGAATGCCAGGTTATAAAGGTCGCCGCGTACGACGGGTTCGTCGAGCTTGCGGGCCAGGGCCTGGTCAAGGACTACTTTGGCTTCATCCAGCCGGTTCAGAACCAGATACAGACTGCCCAGATTGCCATAGTTGGCCACCGTGTCGGGATCCAGACGCAAGGCCACGCGCCCCTGGTCTGCCGAACGCTCGTGGTCTCCAATCACTGTGTAGAAAACTCCAAGATTCACGTGGGGAGCAACATCCCTCGGATAGCTCTGTGTCCATTGCTCGTAAATCGGAATTGCCTTTCCCAACTCGCCGGTGACGGTGTCGAAGTAATGAGCCGAGATGTAAAACTTTTCGCGCTCGCTCACTCGCTCGCGCAGGTCGTACGCCTTTTTCATGTTTTCGACACCCAGGCTGACCTGACCGATGTTGGAGTACACAGTCCCCAGGGTCGCGTAGGCGCGCGCGAAATTAGGATCGAGTTCAATCGCCCGCTTGAAGTAAGGAATGCTGTCCGGATCACCCTTCTCGCTGCGCACTCTGATGGCCTGGGTGAAGGCTTGCAATGCTTCCAGCGAGCTCGTGGTCCCCTCTTCGAGCGGCTTGTCGAACTTACCCACTGACGCCAGAGACTCGCCCAGCTTCTGCCGAATCTGGTTGCCGGCCTCGCCCAGCGAGTGCAGGACGTGTTCGCGGCTGTCGGCCTCCGATTGCGCGGCGGCCAGCGTGTCGCCGCTCTGACAATTGATGGCCTGCAGCGCGAGAGCGTAGTGACTGCCCAGGGCGGCAATCGATCCGATCAGCAGCGCTTTGCTCGCGGTGCGCTGGCAAATCTCACGAGCCATATCGCGGGTGACCCGTTCATGAGCAGGGCGGCCCATCATGGCCAGCGTTGCGCTCACCTTGCGCTCCGGCAGCACGTTCAAGAAGGGTGACTGTTCGAGTTGGATGGCCAGGGCTTGCTTTAGAGTGTCGTCGAAGACGGCCTCGCCGGTCGTGTTGGCGAAATCAGCGAGCACTAGCGTGTCTTTCTCAGTGAGCTTCTGCGACTGGCGGGAGCGCCAGTAGCTTCCGCCGGCAGCCAGTGCCACAATCACCAGTGCCGCAGCTACGCCCCAGGCAAGCTTCATCCGGCCCGAAGGCCCAGGGCTCGCCGGTGCAATGCCGATGGGGCGGCTGTCAGGACGTGTGACCTCTGGCGGCGGTAGCGCAGTTTTGTGCGCGGCGCTGACCGAAGTCGCTCTTCTTGCGGACGAACTCACCGGCGCGGCGGGGCTTTGCTCGGCGGCGCAGACCGGCTCATCCGCTTCGACCTGGGGGCTCGATATGCGCGCTGAGGATGAATCTCGCTTAAGGCGCTGCAGGTCGGTACGAATATCCGAGGCATGCTGGTACCGCAGGTTTCTATCCTTTTCGAGCGCCTTGTTGATGATTTCTTCCAGCTTCAGGGGAACGTCGCTGTTCAAGCGAACGGGCGCAACTGGAATTTTGTGCAGGATAGAGTCGAAAATCGCTGCTGAGGTGTCGCCCCTAAACGGAATTGTGCCCGTGGCCATCTCATAAAGCACCGCGCCGAAGGAGAAAAGGTCACTGCGCGGATCGAGCGGCTTTCCCAGCGCCTGCTCCGGCGACATGTATGCCACCGTGCCGAGCGCCGTGCCAGGACTGGTCAGGTGCTGCTCGGCCACTGTGGCCGCACTTTGAGCGACTGCAAGTTCACTCGACGAACTTCCGCCGGTCGTTACCTTGGCCAGGCCGAAATCGAGGATTTTCGCTAGGCCGCGTTCAGTTACAAAAATGTTCGCCGGCTTGATGTCGCGGTGCACAATGCCCTTGCTGTGGGCCATGTCCAGCGCATCGGCTACCTCGATGCTGATCTTAAGCAGTTGATCCATCTCCAGCGGCCGCCCGGTGATCAGGTGTTTCAGCGTCTGCCCTTCCATGAACTCCATCACGATGAAGGCATTGCCATTGTGCTCGTCGATTTCGTGGATGGTGCAGATGTTGGGATGGTTCAGGGCGGAGGCGGCCTTGGCCTCTAGCTGGAAGCGGCTCAGGGCCTGCGGATTCTTGGCGACATCGTCGGGCAGGAACTTCAGAGCTACAAAACGATCGAGACGGGTGTCCTCGGCCTTGTAGACCACACCCATCCCGCCACCGCCGAGCTTCTCTACCACGCGATAGTGCGAGATGGTTTGGCCGATCATCGACGAAGGAGCAGTGGCGCCTCATCTTAGGCGGACAGCGGTGGCAAGTCAACGCGCCCGACTCCGGCACGGGGCTGTGAGCTCAGGAAGTTTTCGTTTTAAAGTAACCTAACGTTAGGTTATAATGCCATTCGTGAAGGACGTGAACAAGGCGGCAAGTCTCCTGGGACGCAAGAGCGCCCTAGCCCGCAGGAAAAAGTGGGGCAAGAAGGAATTCGTCCGCAAGATGCAGGAATGGGGCAAGCTCGGTGGCAGACCGAAGGGCAGCGGCAAAGCAAAACAGAAGGCGAGGTGAATCGTGGGTATCTACAAGCGTGGGGAAGTCTGCTGGTACAAGTTCATGTGGCAGGGCCGGTCGGTGCGGGAGTCCACGAAGCAGGGCAATGACAGATGGAGGCGGCGCACAAGACATCTCTTGCAAAGGGGAAGTTGGGATTCGCGAAAAACGACCCGTGCCTACTCTTAAGAGTTCTGCGACACGCGCCTGGAGCCCTGGGCGAAAGCCACTTTCGAGCATACTTGTAAGTCTGATTAACACTATCCGCACCAGGGTTCACCATACCTTTGCCGACGCCGTCCTGATGAATGATTACCGAGAAGTGGATCGAGAATATTATTTGAGCGAGATATTCAAGCCGTACACCGTTGCTGGCAGAACATGCGTTTCGAAGGTTCGCAGCTGGGCAAGAGAGCATCAGGTGGGGGATGATCAAATCAGTTACGTTTTCGAGATGGTGCTTCTGACAAAGGAGACTTAATCCATCGACTCCAACGTGACCTGCCGTCGGAATTCAGTTTCCGGGCGAAGGATAAGTCAGTTGCCTTCGAAGCCGCCGACCTCCTCGCATACGAGCATTTGTTAGCAAATACTAGAATATTGAACGGGGACATTCAGACTTGGAAGCAGCTGCGCCACCCACTACGCGAACTTGACAAAATAGCCAATGGAAAAGGGGGAGTTGATTGGGGCGTGTATCACTCACACAATCTGAGAGATCTGTGCGTTAACATGAAAATTCCAAGGCGTTCTGCTCGGTAAGGACAGTCTAGTTCCAGTGGCGTTGAGCTGTTCTATGCAATCTGCAGCTTTGGTCGCTGGGGCCGCGGCAAGAATTTCACTGCAGCTTCGCGTACTCCGCGTTGGCTTCCTTCAGGATGGGGATGTCGGGGTCAGCGTCTTTCCAGAGGGCGAAGAAGTCCTGGTAGGCCGACCGCGCCTTAGCGGAATCTCCCTGCATGGCATAGGCGCGTGCCAGGCCTAGTTTGGCAAGAGACGCCAAAGGGAAATTCAGCACAATACCGCGATGGTCAAGAAACTTTTGTAGTTCGACCGCCGCGGCTGCGCCGTTATGCGACGCCAATTCAGCCATGCCGCGCAGGTACACCGGGTACATGGTTCCGACCTGCAACTGAGGGGGCTGGCCGAGTTCGTAGGGCAGTGCCGCTTCAAGATAGACGAGGGCTTGTGCAGGATTGTTCACACTCAGCTCATTGGCAGCTTTCAGTGTCGGTAGCCAGTAAACCTTCATCAACGTGTCGGACGGGTAGCTCTTCTCGAGGTCTGCGGTCAGGGTTTTGGCGCGTGTGCTATCGCCGATGCGCGCATAGGCCAGGGCGGCAAAGAGCTTCACATCGCGGCCCGGGCTGAGGGACAGTGCTTCTGCGACGCCCTGCCGGGCGTCCGCCACATTGCCGAATTCGGCCTCGCGCAAAGAGGCATTGGCTTGCCACATCGCGGCGGTTTCTTTGGAGTTGCCGCGCACGGCTGAGCCGATCGCTCGCCGGGTAAAAATGCGGGAAGTTTTCAATCGACCGTAGTATGCCTCCGTGTCGGACTGAAAGGAGAGCAAAAGGTCCTCGGCGCCGGGTTTGCCCGAGGCCCAAGAGACTTGCTTCTCCATTTCTGCCGTGTCTCCCCCTAGAAATGCCTGGTAGTAAAACTCCTGGTGCAGATAATCTCCATCGAGCTTGCGCTCCTGCGCCTGCAGAAGAATCTTTTTGGCTTCGTCCCCACGATTGAGAGCGAGGTAGTCAGCGGCAAGATTAGCGTAGGCGACGACCACGTTGCCATCGATGCGCAGAGCGTCTTGGGTGCGGGCGGCGGCCTTCTCGTATTGACCCAGCTTGGCAGCGAGGTCCCCGAGATTACTCAGGGGGACGGCGTCACTGGGATAACTCTTGGACCAGAGCTCGTAAACCTGGGTCGCCTCTTCCAGTTCGCCAGTGACGGACGTGTAGTACATGGAGGAGATCCGATATTTTTCCCGTTCGCTGACCTTTGTGCGCAGAGCGTAGGCCTTTTTCAAATTCTCCGCTGCCATGTTGGCCTGGTTGAGATTGCCATACGATAGTCCCAAGCTGGCGTAGGCCGCCGCGAAATTTGGGTCCAGTTCGAGGGCCCGCTTATAAAACGGGATGGCGGCGGCATCGCCTTTGGTGCGCGTTGTCATGACGCCCATACTGAAAGCCTTCAACGCCTCGAGCGAAGCGGTGGTGGCCTCCACAGGAACTTCGAACTTCTGCACCGATGCCAGCGACTCGCCCAGAGTTTTGCGCAGGTCGGTTGCGGCCCGGCCAAGTGCTTTCAAAACCTCCTGTTTCGATGGCGCCTCCTCCGCCTGCTTGGCGAGCGTGTCGCCGTTACTGCAGTTGATGGCATCCACACCGACCACGTACTGTCCGCCAAGATTGGAGATCGAGCCTAGCAGAAACGCCTTGCTGCCGGTGCGCAGGCAAAGTTCCTGCGCCACGTCGCGTGTGATGTGTTCGTTCTGAGACCGGCCCATCAGCCGCAGCGTCTCTTCGACTCTGCGTTCGGAGAGAACGTTAAGGAATGGGGACTGGGCCAGCTGGACCGCTAACGCCTCCCTGAGAGCATTATCGAAGACAGGGTCGCCGGTCCTGTTGTCGAAGTCGGCGAGAACCACCATGTCTTTCTCCGTGAGCCTGGCTGCCTTCGTCCCGTTTACTTCCAGCCGCGAGCGTAGGTAAAGGCCAACCGCAGCGAACACAATGAGAACAAGCGCAGCCGCGACCCCTACCTTCCACCTGCTGCGCCCCTCTGAAGAAGTGGAAGACACCGCAACAACGGAAGATGAGGACAAGGGAACTGCCGCTGCAACCTGGCTAGAAGTCGAGCGCGGCGTGGCGACAACGGAAGGCGGGGTTGCATCCTGCGCGACCGCGACCGTGCCCGAACTGGCGACACCCGGTCTACCCGATTCCGTTTCCCGCTTGAGGCGCTTCAGGTCAGCCCTGAGCTCTGCCGCGCCCTGATAACGCAACTCCCTGTCCTTTTCCAGCGCCTTATTAATGATCCGTTCCAACTCGGCGGGAACATCCAGATTCAGCCGCAAAGGAGAAAGCGGAGCGCGGTTAAGAATGGCCTCGAAAATCGTTGCCGTACTGTCCCCGCGAAAGGGCAGTTGGCCGGTTGCCATTTCATAGAGCACCGCCCCGAAGGAGAATAAGTCCGTGCGCGCGTCCAACTCCTTGGCTCGCGCCTGCTCCGGAGACATGTAGGAAACCGTGCCCACTGCCGAACCTGGAGTGGTCAGGTTGGGGTCTCCCGCTCCGGTCTCCGTTGCCTCGGTGGGCCTTGCGACTGTGGCGCGTATTTTCGCCAGTCCGAAGTCAAGAATCTTCGCGTGTCCGCCGCGCTTGGTCACGAAAATATTAGCGGGCTTAATGTCGCGGTGGACGATGCCTTCCGTATGCGCCGCGTCCAGCGCATCCGCGATCTCTAGGGCCAGGGAGAGCAGCGTCTCCAGATCAAGAGGCTGGTTGCCGATCAGATGCTTCAGAGTCTGGCCATCCAGGAACTCCATGGCGATGAACGCCTGACCATTCTCCTCGCCGATGTCGTAGATCGTGCAGATATTGGAGTGATTGAGAGCCGATGCAGCCTGCGCCTCACGTTGAAAACGGGAGAGAGCCTGGGTGTCTTTGGCTACTTCGTCGGGCAGGAATTTGAGCGCGACAAAGCGATGGAGCCGGGTGTCCTCGGCTTTGTACACCACCCCCATGCCACCACCGCCCAGCTTCTCTACGACCCGATAGTGCGAGATGGTTTGGCCGATCATCGATGAAGAAGCAGTGGCGCCCCATATTAGGCGGACAGCGGGAGCAAGTCAACGCGGCGGACTCCGCAAGGGAGGCTTCTTGGCTAAGGAAGTTTTCATTTAATTAACCTAACGTTAGGTTATAGTCTCATTCGTGAAGGACGTGAACAAGGCCGCAAGCCTCATGGGACGCAAGAGCGCCGAGGCCCGCAAGAAGAAGTGGGGCAAGAAGGAATTCGTCAGCAAGATGCAGGAATGGGGCAGGCTCGGCGGCAGACCGAAGGGCAGTGAGAAAGAAAAACAGAAGGCGAGGTGAAATCGTGGGTATCTACAAGCGTGGGGAAGTGTACTGGTACAAGTTTATGTGGCAGGGTCGCTCAGTCCGAGAGTCGACGAAGCAGGGCAATGACAAGGTGGCGCGGCAGATGGAGGCTGCACACAAGACGTCCCTTGCTAGGGGAGAAGTGGGAATTCGGGAGAAAAGGCCTGTGCCGACACTGAGAGAGTTTTGTGACACGCGCGTAGAGCCATGGGCAAAGGCCAGTTTCGAGTACACGTGTGTGAATAACTGGTTTTGGTTTCGCGCCGGAATACGACGACTGAGGGGCTGTGAATCGCTGGCGAAGACCAGGTTGGACGAGATCACCAACGAAACAGTCGCGGGGTTCGCAGCGTATGAGCAATCACGATTGCAGAATCGTGGAAAAGGCGAGGCTGAAAACAAGCGCGGATTGGCCGTCAGCTCCATCAACAGTTCAATCCGCGTGCTCCGCCGAATTCTGAAACTCGCAATTGAGTGGGGACTAGTTGAATCCGCCCCACGGTTGGTGCTCTTGCCAGGCGAACGGCACCGTGAGCGAGTTGTGACACCGGACGAAGAGGCACGGTACCTCGCAGCTGCCTCACCCTTGCTCACTAATCTTGCCACAGTTTTGGTCGATACCGGGATGCGCCCAGATGAGTGCTATCGGCTGCGGTGGGAGGAAATCACTTGGGCCAACGGTCGCAACGGCAGCCTACTGGTGGCGCTACCGAGGGCTGGGTGTGGCCCGCGCCCACCCGCAGCGGTCATGTAGACCATTCCAGCCTCAAGAAGCAGCACGCGAGAGCGTTCCGAACCGCGAACGCGGAAGCTAAGAAAAACCGTGTCGCGCCAATAACGCCATTCGTGCTGTATTCGTTTCGGCATACCTTCCTGACGCGGCTGGGGCAGTCAGGGTGCGATGCCTGGACGCTCGCCCGGATCGCAGGGCACAGTTCCATTGCGATTTCCAGTCGATACGTCCACCCCTCGGAAGACACGGTACTTGCGGCATTTTCGCGGCTGGGTGGGCACAATTCCGGGCACAGTCCAGAAATCGCTAAAATGCCGCCACGATCCGAGAGCGCAGAAGTGCTTGAATTACAGGAGGAAATCTGGTGCGCCCGGAGAGATTCGAACTCCCGACCTATTGCTCCGGAGGCAATCGCTCTATCCATCTGAGCTACGGGCGCGTTGCTTCAGTTTACATCCCGGGAGTTGGACCATCAATCCGCAAAGCCGATTGAGAACTGGAAGGCTCGGCGACCATGAAGAGGACAAGCTTGACCCAATGAGTCTGGATCATCACGATTTGCGCGCTCAGAGCTCACGGGCTGAAGAATCTGGCTAGCGCGCGAACGGGAAGCTAGTAACGACCTCTGCCGCCACCGCCGCCACCGCCACGGCCGCCGCGGTCGCCACCTCGGTCTCCGCGATCCCTTCCGCCTCCGCCGCCACCGCCTCCGCCGCGCTCAACCTTGGGACGGGCCTCATTGACGTTCAGAGTGCGTCCCCCGACTTGAGTGCCGTTCAAGGCCGCGATGGCTTTGTCTCCTTCTTCGCCGTTGGTCATCTCCACAAAACCGAAGCCGCGGGAGCGGCCGGTATCGCGGTCGGTCATGATGCTGACCCGATCTACCTGTCCGTGTGCTTCGAATATCCGCCGCAGTTCGTCCTCCGACGTGTTGAAGTCGAGGTTCCCAACGAAAATGTTCTTCAAGCGAGTGTCCCTCTATGTGAGCTATCTGAGAGTGACTGACTTCGGCGAATAGCGAAGGCTGGTTGGCCGTCTTACAGCCGGAGCAGATGAACAGTCAAATGCGTGGGGAAGTATAGCAGGTCTTTTACGGATGGGAAGTTAATCCGTGGAGAGCTCCAGGGCCCGCGAATTTTACCGGGGGAAGCGGCACAGTTACTCGAGCTCCAGGCTCTTGATTATCGTTTTTAACACATCGGCGGAGTGGCGCAATTTCTCGACCTCATCCGGACTAAGTTCGAGCCGCAAGACATTCTCAACCCCGCCCCGATCGATGACTGTGGGCAAACTAAAACACACGTCGCCGATGCCGTAGTAGTCGCTGATCAGGCTCGAAGCGGAAAGTACAGTGTTCTGGTTGCGAAGGATGGCTTGAGTGATGCGCATCAGTCCAGCCGCAACGGCGAAGTAGGTCGAGCCCTTGCACTCGATGATTCGATACGCCGCGTCCCGAGTCTGAACGAAAATGTCCTCCATGGCGCGCTGGTCATAGGGCAATTTCTGGGCCTTGCAAAACTCCGGGAGGCGCATGCCGGCTATGTTGGCCAGCGACCAGACTGGAACCTCGCTGTCCCCATGTTCCCCGATAATGTAAGCATGAATACTTCGTGCATCCACACCGAAATGCTGGCTCAGCAGGTAACGAAAGCGCGATGTGTCGAGAACCGTACCCGACCCGATCACTCGCCGGGCTGGAAGCCCGGACAGTTTCCATGCCGCGTAAGTCAACACATCCACCGGATTGGTCGCGATCATCAAAATGCCAGCGGAATTATGTTTCATCAGTTCAGGGATGATTGCGCGCCAGATGGCAGCATTCTTCTTGATTAGGTCGAGCCGCGTCTCGCCGGGTTTCTGGCTCGCGCCCGCCGCCAGCAGCGTCACGGTTGCTCCCGCACAGTCGGGATAGTCGCCAGCCCAGATGCGCGTGGGATGCGTAAAGGGCACCGCGTGATTGAGGTCCATCGCTTCGCCCTCCGCTTTGGCGCGGTTGGCGTCGATCAGCACGATTTCGGATGCCAGGCCGCTGAGAAGGAGCGCATAAGCGAAGGTCGCACCTACATTGCCTACACCGACGACAGCGACACGTACCGGCCCAGCATGATCTTCCATATCAGTTTCCACGGTTGGTTTGGCTCTTCAGGCGACGAGTCAACAATCGACTTTCCAATAACCTTCGCGCTCGTAGCCGATCTGCAGCAAACGGTTCTTGGGGTCGTGGCGCTTTTCGCAATTGGGGCACTTCAAGTAGCGGCTCCAGGCTGTTCCCTGGTGGTCGTAGTTTTCGGAAACGGCGAAGGTAGTCCCGCAACTGCAGGGAATCACGAACATCTTGAGCCGCTGATCCGCGCTTTTAGTCATTCCGGCCCACCAAGATCAAGATTCAACGGATCCCGAGCAGCACGGCAACGTAATCCCGCACTTTTGTCAGTAACGCGGGATCTGCCTTGGAATGAAACGCTGCACGCCGGGCAGCCCAGTCCAGGCTCTTCAGATGATCCACCAAGACTGCGCCCTCCACCTTGTCAACCACGGTGGGAAAGGCGAAGGGATAGCTCTTTCGCAGGCTGGTCAGAGGACAAACAACCGCCAGGCCGCTGGCGCGGTTGTAGCTCTGGTCGGTCAACACCAGCGCGGGACGGCGCTTGGCCTGCTCGCGCCCGCTTTGGGCATCAAAGTCGATCCAGGCGACATCGCCCGCCCGGGGCACATAGCGGGCTACCATTCCACCGCTTCCCTGCCGTGTTCACGCCCGGCGGGAGTTTCGCCGTAACGGTTCTCCGGAGTGATCTGGGCAACCAGTTCGCGCAAGCTCGGAGGTTGGTCAGCGCGCCGCACCTCGATCTGCCCCTCCGCAGCTTCCATCAATACCCGATCGCCTTCGTGCAGGCCCGCCTCTTCAGCCAGAGGTTTGGGGATTCGGATCGCCAGGCTGTTGCCCCACTTGACTATTTGAGCGTTCGCCATAATGATACAAAGTATATACGAAAGGAGATACCGTGTATATACAATTCCTAAAATGGCGCGCGGCCGCTATTCTTCCACTGCCACCATCGAATTCTTTTTGCCGCGGCGATTGGCCTGAAGCACTTTCTTACGCAGACGCAGCGCTTTCGGCGTGACTTCGACGTATTCATCATCGGTGATGAATTCGATGGCCTGTTCCAGATTCAGATTACGGAAAGGAACCAGGCGGATCGCCATGTCCGAGGTTGAGGAGCGCATGTTGGTCAGCTTCTTCTCGCGCACCACGTTCACGTCGAGGTCGTTGTCTTTGGCGTTTTCGCCGACGATCATGCCTTCGTAGACATCGATGGTAGGTCCCACAAAAAGTTCGCCGCGCTCCTGCAGATTGTAGAGAGCATACGGGGTGGTCACGCCGTTGCGGTCCGATACCAGGGCGCCTGTCAGGCGGTGCGGAATTTCACCCTGCCACTCGATGTAACCATCGAACAGCGAGTTCATCACGATCGTGCCCCGGGTGTCGGTGAGCAACTGGCTGCGCAAGCCGATCAATCCGCGGCTGGGGACGCGAAATTCGATGCGTACGCGCCCGTAGCCGTGATTGTGCATGTTGAGCACTTCACTTTTGCGCGCGCCGAGCTGTTCCATCACAACGCCTACAAACTCCTCCGGCACGTCGACCGTCAGCTTCTCGATCGGTTCCATGAGCTTGCCGTCCACTCGCTTGGTTACGATCTCGGGCTTTCCGACCATGAGTTCGAAGCCTTCGCGGCGCATCATCTCGATCAGGATGGAAAGCTGCAACTCGCCCCGGCCCATCACCACAAAGGAATCAGTGCTTTCGGTGTCCTCGACGCGGAGCGAAACGTTGGTCAGAAGCTCTTTTTGCAATCGTTCGCGGAGATTCCTGGAAGTGACGTATGTGCCCTCGCGACCGGCGAACGGTGAAGTGTTCACCGTGAATAGCATGGCGATAGTGGGCTCATCGATGGCGATATGAGGAAGAGGAGAGGGATTTTCGGCGTCGGTGATTGTCTCGCCGATGGTAATGCCCTCAACGCCCGCGACCGCGATGATGTCTCCCAGCGCGGTATCGGTTATGTCGACACGCTTCAGGCCGGAGAATGAAAACAGCTTGGTGATTTTCGTTTTGTGCAGCGTGCCATCAAGCCTGGCAATGCCCACGTCTTCGCCGGTGTGCATGGTGCCGTTGAAGACACGTGCGATGGCAAGGCGTCCCAGATAGTCGCTGTAATCGAGATTCGCCACAAGAATTTGCAGAGGACCGGCAGGATCGCCCTTTGGTTCGGGAATGGTCTTGACGATCGCCTCGAACAGCGGCTGCAAGTTTTCTCCGGCGACTTTGACGTCCGTGGTAGCGGTGCCCGTCTTAGCGTTGGTGTAGAGGACCGGGAAATCGATTTGCTCTTCCTTGGCGTCGAGGTCGATGAAAAGGTCGTAAACCTCGTTCAGTACTTCCTGTGGACGTGCGTCGGCACGGTCGATCTTGTTGATGACCAGAATCGGGGGCAGATGAGCTTCAAGGGCCTTGCTCAACACGTAGCGGGTCTGCGGCAAAGGGCCTTCGCTGGCGTCGACCAGCAGCATGACACCGTCGACCATCTTGAGCGCGCGTTCTACTTCTCCGCCGAAGTCGCTGTGGCCGGGCGTGTCAACAATGTTGATCTTGATGTCGTGATAGAAGATGGCGGTGTTTTTCGCCAGAATCGTAATGCCGCGCTCACGCTCGAGATCGTTGGAGTCCATGACGCGCTCGATGAGGTGCTCGTTGGCGCGAAAAGTGCCGCTTTGCCGGAGCATGGCGTCAACCAGGGTGGTCTTACCGTGGTCGACATGGGCGATGATTGCGATATTACGGATGCTGGAATTCAAAAGTCAGAGGCCTTTCCGAGGGTGCTGAAAACAGAGTCCTTGTACCACTTTACTATGTATTTGGGCTTTCGCAGCGGGCTAGTTTCCTTATCGTGCTGCCATCTAGTGCTGTCATTCTGAGCGAACTGACACATTCGAAGGATCCCTGCAGCTTTCACATCTGGACGCCGGAGTTACGCAGGCCAGCGTGTTCTGGATGGTAGGGGTCCTTCGACTGCGGTTTCCATTCACGAGCGAATGGAAACACCCGCTCAGGTGACAGTCATTTCAGGTGTGCCTACGGCACACGCGACGTTTGGGCAGTAAACCCGCCACTGAAGTGACGGGCTATGGTCAGAGGTCCCTGCGCGACCGTCATTGGCGGCTGCCTGAGGCCGGCTATCACCAGGTGTTAGGACACCAGGTATTACAACACCCGGTGTTACAACACCAGGTCCGACTTATGATCTCCGCTCTGGCGCAGGCGATACCAGGTTGCGATTGCTGCCAACGAAAAGATGAAGATGATGCTGGAGATGGCGTTGATTTCTGGAGTGATGCCACGCCGCAATCGGCCCCAGATTTCCAGGGGAAGAGTATTGTCACGTCCAATCAGGAAAAAACTGACTGCAATCTCGTCCATTGAGAGGGTGAAGATCAGCAAGGCTGCAGCGATGATCGACAAGCGCAAATTGGGGAGGGTTACGCGCCAGAAGGTTTGCCAGTAGTCTGCACCCAGATCCAGTGAGGCTTCTTCCTGCGCGCGATCGACTTTCTGGAGTCCCGCAAACACCTCTGTAGTTGCAACCGAGATCAGGGCGGTGCCGTGGCCCAGAACGATGGTGAGCAGGCTGAGCCTCATGTCGGCTTCGCGAAATAACATCAGAAGAGAAAGTCCGGTGATAATTCCGGGCAAGATCAGTGGTAGCAGCACCAGCCTTCGGAACAAGGACTTTCCGGGAAAGTTGGCGCGATCGAGCGCCAGGGCTGCCGGGATTCCGAACGTTAAAGAGATTGCCATGGCCGCTGCTGCGACCAGCAGGCTGTTCAGCACGGAATTCCAGATCGCCTCGTCAGCAAAGAGCAGACGATACCAGTTCAAGGTCAGATCACGCGGAGGGAATCCGCCAACACCTGAGCCGTTGAATGAATACACGATCAAGGTAACGACAGGCAGATAGAGAAAGCCGAAGACGAGAATCGCGTGCCATGGCAGCCAGCGCGAAGAGCGCTCTCCGCTCATCGAAAGCTCCATTTCTTCTCCAGACTCTCCGAGAGAAAAAGAAGAGCGAGAACCAGTCCCAGCATGCAGAGCGAAATGGCTGCTCCCAGGGGCCAGTTGTAAGCGGCGCCAAACAAGCTGACCACGATATTGGAGATCATGATTCCGCTGGGACCACCGAGTAAGAGCGGCGCGAGAAAATCTCCCAGGCTGAGCACGAAAGCGAACGTCGCTCCTGCCAGCACTCCGGGGATGGACAGGGGAAGGATCACTCTCCAGAAGGTTTGCATGGGCGATCCGCCGAGATCGTGTGATGCCTCCACCAGATTCCGCGGGATGTGTTCGAGCGACGAGTAGATCGGCAGAAATGCGAATGGGGTGTAAATGTGGGTTAGTGTCAGCACCACGGCAAAGGGACTGTAGAGCAGGAATTCCGCAGGATGGCTGGTCAGGTGCAAATACTGCAGCAGAGTGTTAAGTACGCCGTCACTGCCCAGGATTGTCTTCCAGGCGTAGGCGCGAACCAGATAGCTGACCCACAACGGAATGATCACCAGCTGGTACAGCAATTTCTTTCTTTTGCCCGCATAAAACGAGAGGTAGTACGCAAGAGGATATCCGAGCAGCAACGAGAAGATCGTCGCCCGCGTCGCGATCCACATTGAGCGAAAGAGGGTTTGCAGATACACATTCACATTGAAAAGCTGGCGATAATTGTCCAGCGTCCAGGAATGGACAATAACCTGCGACGGGGAAACCGACCAGAAGCTGTAGCAGAAAAGCAGCACGTAAGGAACGAACAGGAATACGGCCACCCACAATAGCGGCGGCACGGTGATCACCGTTCGATAAGCACGGGAGAACATCAGGCCCTCTCCTCTGTTTCCAGCCGGGGCTGAGGTTCTTCGGATTTAAGTGGGGGAGATTTGCGGACCGGCACAGCATCTACCGGTGAGAATTCCAGTTCAATGTCTCCATTCCAGTTCTCGCGGCTGGCAGTACGAACGGAGAGTACGAGGCCCTCGGCGCACTCAACCTGGATCAACTCTGTGGCTCCATGAAATGCCTGCCGTAATATTCTGCCCTGAAATCTGACAACTCCGGCACCCGCCATGCCGCCCAGTCGGATATTTTCAGGACGTAGTGAAAAGAGCCCCGGGCCATCGCGCAAACCAGTCCGCCAGGAAAGTGATTTACAACGCGCGATACCGTCTTTCACTTCTCCGCTCAGAAGATTGGTGTGACCGATGAATTGAGCGGTGTAGGCGGTTGCGGGGCGATTGTAAATCTCTCGAGGAGAAGCTACCTGTTCCAGTTCTCCCATGCGCAGAAGAGCAATGCGGTCCGACATCACCATTGCCTCTTCCTGATCATGAGTGACAAACACGAACGAGATTCCGACTTCGCGCTGCATCGACTTCAGTTCCACCTGCATCTGGCGTCGAAGATTGGCATCCAGCGCGGAGAGTGGCTCATCCAGCAGAAGAAGGCGGGGCCGGTTCACCAACGCGCGGGCCAGAGCAATACGCTGCTGTTGTCCGCCGCTTATCTTCGACGGCTTGGACGCGGCGTAAGGGGTCATCTTGACCATGGCCAGCGCCTGTTCCACTCGGGTCGCGACTTCCTCCCTGGGCAAACGGGCGATCTTCAATCCATAGCCAACGTTTTCAGCTACCGTCATGTGCGGAAAAAGAGCGTAATGCTGGAAAACCGTGTTCACGCGGCGCCGGTAAGGTGGAAGGTTGTCAAGGCGCTCGTTGCCCATCAGGATTTCGCCGGAACTGGCATTTTCAAATCCGGCAATGATGCGCAGCAGCGTGGTTTTTCCCGATCCACTCTCGCCCAGGATGGTGAGAAATTCCCCCTCGGCAACTTGCAGGGAAATATCGCGCAGGACGGGCGTCTTCCCGAACGACTTGGCGACATTGCGGATGGTAAGCAGGGGAGAAGTTGAAGCCTGTGGCACGGCGCTGATTGCTGGTTCGCTCACGATAAAAAAGTTGTGCTCGTAATGCCAGTCCCTGGTAGCGCCCGCGGCCACACCTGCCAAAAGGCAACGGCAACGGAACCTTTACTGCGCTGCCTTTACTTCGTTCCAGATCTCGTTGTACTTCGCGCGCCGCGGCACATTCTGCCAGAAGTAAAGCCGCTTCTGATAATTGTCGACATCATCCAGATGCAGGCTTTTGATCTCGTCCGGCGTCATGTACTGTGCGGCGTGCGGGTTCGCCGGAGTATATCCGGTCACATCGGTTACTTTCTTCTGGATCTCTGCCTCGACCATGTATTCCAGAAATTTGTGCGCCAGCTCTTTGTTCTCGCTGCCGGCAGTGATCATCAGGTGATCGATCCAGCCCGTGGTGTTCTCTTTCGGGATGGTCTCTCCGACCGGAAAATTGATCTTGCGAAGCTGGTTGGTCATCAGCGGCCAGCCCATGGCAGCGACCACTTCGTGATTCTGGAAGAGATTGGTGAGTTCGCCTCCAGTCGACCACATCTTGCGAATGTTCGGTTTCAACTCCAGCAGCTTCTTCTTTACTGCATCGAGTTGTTCGTCAGTGAGGTTGTAGAGCTTGGATGGTTCTGGTTTGTCAAAGCCAAGAATCTGAGCGGTCATATAGACGGTGGAAAGATCGTCCCACACCGAAACTTTGCCGCGATATTTTGGATCCCAAAGAATACTCCAGGTGTCGGGAGTCTTCGGGAAAGCCGTGGTGTCGTAAATCAGGGGATCGGGTCCCCACATAAACGGGACGCCGTACACCTGCTCGTTGATGCGCACCAGGGTGAGCGAAGTCAGTTGCGGCGAGAGCTGGCTGTAGCTAGGAATCTTCGACAGGTCGAGTGGAAGAGCCAAGCCAGCGGCCGCGATGGAAGTCGCGACATCGCTCGAAGGCGAGATGACATCGTAATTACCGGCGCTACCGCCGCGCAGCTTGGTAGTGAGCTCATCACTCGATCCCATGTAGGTGGCAGAAACCTTGCAGTGATACTTCTCTTCGAAGCCCCGCACGAACGACGGATCGGCGTAGCCTTCCCACACCAGTAAATTGAGCGAAGGCACTTTCTTGGTGCACGAACCAAATAGAAGAATGGCTGCCAGTACTAAAGCTGAAACTGCAAAGCGCCGGATCATCGTTTCCCCCTCGGCCTCGCACTGTCGAAGCTCAATTTCCCGACCGCGAAAATCCGCACTAGAAGGTGGGTGGAGTGTTCACCCATAACACCCAGGTTTCGCCGCGGCCCGGATTCGTCCAGCGATGCGGCGTGGCACTCTCAAAATAAAAGCTGTCACCAGGCTGCAGCAGATACTCTTCTTCCTCCAGAGAAATCTGCAGTTCTCCCTGCAGGATGTAAAGAAATTCTTCGCCCTCATGGGTGTAGGACTCCCCACTCCCGGACTGGGGGGCGATGCGAAATAAATGGGGCTCCATCACAGTGTTGCCCCACGCCAGCAATTCCATGCGAACCCCGGGGCCGGCCTCCAGCACTTTGCGTTTGTCGGGCGAGACCAGGCGAATACTGGATTCAGCGGGATCAAAAAATCCCAAGATGTTGGTCTTGTAAAAGCGCGCCAGTTTGCGGAGCGTGGAAACAGAGGCGCTCATGTGCGAACGCTCCAGCGCGCTGAGAAATCCCACAGAAATGCCTGCAGATTTTGCCACCTGGGCAAGAGAAAGACCTCGCCTGACTCGCAGCTGGCGCAGACGCACGCCGATCGCGCGGGCACCGCCATCGGGAACCGATCGTACCTGGCCATTGCGCTTGAGCAACTGCACGATGGCAGGCGCATTCAAGCCACGCACCCGGCGCAGAAAACGAGCGCGTTTGAGCAGTTTTACGTCTTCGGGACCGTACAGACGGTACTTGCTGGCAGTGCGGCGGGGACGAGTGAGGCCAAGACTTTCCCAGGATCGAATCACTGAAGGAGAAACCCCCACCAGGCGCGCTACATCCCCGATTTTCAAGTAGGGTTTTCGCTCCTCCGGTTTCATTCCCGAGCCTTGCTCCCACGAATTTAGTGATTAGGAAGAACGCTATTTTTTGCTTGACAGTCTGTGGAGAGTGCCTCTAACCTTGCGCGATTATAGCAAGGTTTGTCTTGGACGCAAGCTGGCGTTTTCAAGTTATTGGTTGCGTTTTTCAAAGCAAACTTGTGCTCAAATCTTGTGCTCCAAACCAAGCAACATCCACTCGCAGCCCGGAGATCCCCCATGACTTCGTCGACCGCCCGCTGTGCGACCCGTTGCATCGTCCTCCTGTTTTGTCTTGCCGTTTCCTCTCTTCTAATGGCCCAGAGCACCGGCGGCAGAATCCTGGGCAGGGTGTCAGATCCCAGCGGCGCCGTACTCGCCAACGTCCGGGTTCTGGTGGTGAACGAGGCCACCGGCACAACCCGCGAGGTTCAGACCAGCGAAAACGGAGACTTTGTCCTGGTTGAAGTGCAGCCCGGCAGCTACCGCGTGGATTTTGAAGACAAAGGCTTCAAGAAGAGTGTCCACAAGAATGTGGTTGTTGAAGTCAATCAGGTAGTGACGCTGAATGCGGTCCTTCAAATCGGCGGCACCCAGGAGGTCGTGGAAGTCACCGCCGAAGCGCCGCTGGTGGAAACGACCAGCACCCAGATGGGCGCGGTGGTGAACCAGAGAGCCGTCTCCCAACTCCCCTTGAATGCGCGGGACACTTATCAGCTGTTGCAGCTGCAACCCGGGGTGCAATCGCAGACTGGTTCCGATTTGTTCTACGGAAGCAACAACGCCGGCGTGGTTTCGGTCAATGGCGGCCGGGGCCGGTCCAACAACTTCAGCGTTAACGGTGGCGACGCCAACGACCAGTTCGCCAACCTACCGGCAGTGCAACCGACACCAGATTCCATCGAAGAATTCCGCGTACTGACCAACACATTCGATGCGGAATACGGACGTAACTCCGGCGCCGTGGTCAATGTTGTGACGAAGTCCGGGACAAATGCATTCCACGGCAACGTTTATGAATTTTTCCGTAATAAAGTCCTAAATTCGAAGGGCTATTTCGACAGCGAGAAGCCGGACTTCAAGCAGAACCAGTTCGGCGGCACTTTTGGCGGGCCTATTAAGAAAGATAAGACGTTCTTCTTCGCGTCGTATGAAGGGCGCCGGATCCGGCAGGGAATATCATCGGATTCGATTCTGGTGCCGACGCCCGAAGAGCGTGCGGGTGACTTTTCGACTCAAACCCCATTTTCCGGCGTATTGACCGACCAGAACGTAGCCGACACCTTGAATGCCCGGACCGGATGCGCAGGTGCGGTGACGGCAGCCGGCGGCGCCCCGATTGCTGCTGGGACAAATTTCGCGGACATCTTTGCCGGCAATGTAATTCCTACAGAGTGCATGGACCAGACCTCGGTCGACCTGATGAATCAGTTCGTTCCAGGCGCCAATCGCCCGGACGGAACCTTCCAGACTGTCGCTGGAATTCATAAAGATCGGACCGATCAGTTCACGTTCAAGTTTGACCATCGCATCAACGACAAGCAGAACTTCTCCGCTTACTACTATTTCAACGACAGCACCCTGTTCGATCCCTACTCCCGTTTTCAGGCAGGCGGAGCGACTACGCTCGACTTCGGCGCCAATACTCAGGAGCGCTACCAGCAGTACAACCTTACCCACAACTGGACGATCAGCAATAACCTGGTGAACGAGGCACATTTCACTTACTTCCGCGAAGCACAGGGAAATTTCCTGCACCCGCAACATACCAACCTGGTGCAGGACTCCTGCGCCACCGTCGCTCCGGACGCCTGCTTTAACGATGGCAGTGCGGACAACCAGACTGGTATCCATCCCCGCCTCGGCGCCAGCCGCGAAGGCGTTCCGTTCGTAGACGTTTCGGGATTGTTCTCTTACGGCAACAACTTCGAGGGCGAAATTCCACAGGTGGGCAATACCTTCCAGTGGTCCGACAGCTTGAGCTGGGTGAAGGGAAGCCACACCGTCAAGTTTGGAACTGACATACGCCGCCAGCGTTTCGATCAGACCCTCTACTACAACGTCAACGGCCTCTACAGTTACTACGGCGGCAGCGCAAACGACGTCGGCAGCGACGACTTGATGCCGAACTATCTCCTGGGGCTGCCGGACAGCTTCAGCCAGGGCTCGGCGCAGGTGGAAAATGTGCGGAGCACGATCTTCGCCTTGTTCGCGCAGGACAGTTGGAAAATCAAGAAAAACATCACTCTGAACTACGGGTTGCGCTGGGAGCTCTTTACTCCGCTTACGGACATCAGCAAGCACGTACAGAGCTTCCGGCCGGGACAAGTCAGCAGTATCTACCCCTGTCAGTTCACCGATCCGGTCATGATCCAGATTTTCCAGGATGCGGGGAACGCGAATCCCGATTGTGACAATACCGGAGTGGTGCCTACCGGCCTGGTCGTTCCCGGAGATCAAGGTGTTCCGGCTGGGCTGACCAGCACCTATTACAAGACCTTTGCTCCTCGACTGGGAATTGCCTGGAGTCCCGGCGATTCTGGCAAGACCAGTATTCGCGCCGGCTGGGGACTTTTCTATAACCCGATGGAGCAACTGGTACTGGAGCAGTTCAGCGCCGAGCCTCCGTTCGGTGGCAGCAACATCATTAATGCTCCGCTGTTCAACACGCCATACCTGCAGCAGGACGGCACACAAAAGCCGAATCCGTTTAATGGAATTCTCGATCCTCCGCGGGGCCAGCCGGTGGACTGGGCGCTTTACCGTCCGATTCTTCTCTACGGACAGTTCCAGCCGCACCTGCGGACACAGTATTCGACTCAATACAACCTGAACATCCAACGGGAGCTGACCAAAGACCTGGTTCTGCAGGTAGGGTACGTGGGCTCACAGGGCCATCGGTTACTGGCGAGCCACGATGTGAACTTCGGAAACTCGCAGTCCTGCGTCGATCTGAACAACATGGCCAATACGTATGGCGATGGCGACCTTACTTGCGGACAGTTCTATGCCGACAGTTCGTTCTTCATCCCGACCACCGAGGGCGGCGTGCCCACGGTCGCTCCTGCCGGTGGTCTGCATTTGCCCTACGGTCCCAGTGGATCACGATTCATTCCTGAAGGCACTCCAATCTCTTCGGTCGCGCCGGACGGCATTACCCTCGTCGGTCTGCGCCCGTTCTCGTCGCCGAACTGTAATCCTCTCGACGGAACTGGATGCCCGCAAGACGGCACGCCTGTCTTTTCCAGCATCTTCGCTGAAGACACTATTGCCAACTCCAATTACAATTCACTACAAGCTTCCCTGGAAAAGCGCTTCTCTCACGGCTTGCAAGCTCAGGTGGCGTACACCTTCAGCAAATCTTTTGACCAAGCCTCCAGCTTCGAAGGCGAACTCAACCCGCTCGATCCCCGCGCGTCATATTCGCTTTCCCAGTTCGACGCCCGTCATCGCTTTGTGCTCAGCTATGTCTGGCAGCTGCCCATCCCGAAATATTCGGGGTTTGTTGGCGCAGCATTGAGTGGGTGGGATGTTTCGGGTATTTACACCTATCAAACGGGATTCCCGATTCGTATCACCTCGTCGGCCGACAATGAACTGATGTACAGCGCGTTCTTCGAATATCCAGGAGAGCCCAATCAGTTGGCGCCATTCCACAAGACCAACCCGAAAAGCAACGGCGGCTACTGGTTCGATCCCAACAGCTTTACCGAAAACGCTTCGGACGATTCCGCTGCTCCGTGTTCCGATGGGGCCACGTTCAACTGCTTCGATCCAAGCCTTTTCGGCAAGATCGGGAATGCCAGGCGCACCATCTGCTGCGGCCCGCCTATTAACAGCATGGATTTTGCACTTCACAAGGTGTTACCCATGGGAGAGAACAGGCGGTTTGAGTTCCGCGCTGAGTTCTACAATCTGTTCAACCACTCGCAGTTCAACAACCCGGACGGGAACACGACCGACGGTTCGGATTTCGGCCGCATCGTTCGAGCCAAAGAACCACGCCAGATTCAGTTGGCCTTGAAGTTCTACTTCTAGCCGCAAAGCAGTAGAGTAGAAGCAGCTTTCAAACCCGGGCGGCTGCGGTCGCCCGGGCACTCTAATGGCCGCGATCAGAGCGGCTTGAGCCATTCCTGGAGATCCGATGTACCCCGCACTGCAAAAAGAGCTCGATAATTTCGAGCGTCGCACGCCGAATTCCGCCGCTGCTCACAAAAAGAACCTCAAACGTATTCCGCTGGGTGTAGCCAGCAACTACCGCGCTTACGATCCCTATCCGATCTTCGTAAAAGAAGGGCAGGGCAGTAAATTCCGCGACCTTGATGGTAACGAGTACATCGACCACAACCTTTGTTTTGGCGCGCTTATGGCAGGGCACTGCCATCCCGCCGTGATGAAGGCAGTGGAAAAGCGCCTCAGCGCCGGCACCATGTTCGGCATGCCCCACGATATGGAATGGGAGCTGGCGGAAGAAATTTGCAACCGCTTCCCAGTCGAGATGGTGCGCTTCGGCAACAGCGGTACGGAAGCCACCATGCACGCTGTCCGCCTGGCTCGTGCGGCTACCGGTCGAGACAAAATCGTGAAGTTTGAAGGCGGTTATCACGGCCTGCACGACGCCGCCCTGGTGAGCGTGAAGCCGCACGCGCCCGACTACGGCGACATTAACGCCCCTACATCGGTGCCCGGCGGATTGGGAGTGCCAAAGTCCGCGGTCGCCAACGTTCTGATCGCGACTTTCAACGATCTGAACTCCGTGGAACTCCGCTTCAAACAGAATCCTGGCGAGATCGCCGCGATCATTCTTGAGCCCATCATGATGAACGTGGGCCTGTGTATGCCGCAGTCAGGGTTCCTTGAAGGTCTGCGAGAAATTACCAGCAGAAATGGCGCGTTGTTGATTTTTGATGAAGTAAAAACCGGCGCGAAACTCGGCTGGGGTGGCGCTTCCGAGTATTTCGGGGTGACGCCCGACATGATTTGCCTGGCTAAATCGATTGGCGGCGGCTTGCCGCTGGCCGCATTTCTCGCGCACAGGTCCGTGATGGACCTGATCTCGCAGCACAGAGTCTTTCACGGTGGCACCTACAACACCAACCCGGTTTCGATGGCAGCAGGCTTGGCGACATTCCGTGAAGTCCTGACTCGCGAAAACTACACACACGTGGACAAACTCAGCAAGAAGCTGACCGACGGCTACAAGAAAGTTGTTGCCAAGTCCGGCTTGCAGGGTTACATCGCAAGCGCTGGAGTCAACGGAGCCCTGATGCTCTATCCCAAAGAGATTCGCACCTACCGCGACTGGGAAGCGATTGATATCGATTTGTGGCGCCACTACTGGTTTGCCATGGTCAACCGCGGAGTAATGGCGCAGCCCTATTGGTGGGATGAGCAGTGGACGATCTCTGTCCAGCACACCGAGGCCGACATCGACAAGCATCTCGCTGCGTTCGAAGATGTCGCGCCGGCGCTGGCCAAGGCGCAGCAGGAGCGCCTAGGAGAAGTAGTGGCCGTAGCGCATTAGGAAGATCTTCGGAGCGCCGCCGTCCCGGTGGCTGTTGTGGGGGCGTCTCGCCCCCACAGCGAGGGAAGGATGCCCTCGCGACAGCCGGCAAGATGCCGGCGCTACGAACCCAAACCCAAGGAGCTAGATTGTCCACGAACGATCCTGAACAACCTCATCTCAAGCGCGTGCTTGGCCGCGCGGATCTTGTGCTGTTGTTCGTGGTGGCAATTTTTAATCTGAACGTAGTCCCCTCGATCGCTGCCAACGGCGGGGTTACGGTCTGGTTGTGGATAGTGTCGCTGGTGTTGTTTTTCTGGCCGCAGGGAATCGCCGTCATCGAACTGGCGCATCGCTATCCCGGAGAAGGCGGCGTGTACCTGTGGGCGAAGGAAGTCTTTGGAGACTTTCACGGCTTTCTGTCGGGATGGTGCTACTGGACGAACAACATGCTCTACGTTCCGACGGTGATGCTGTATTTCGTCGGCGTCTCAGTCTTCGTTCTGGGTCCAAATCACCAGGCGCTGGCGGACAACAAGCTTTTCGCCCTGGTGGCATCTCTGGTCCTGCTGGTAGTTCTGGTGGTGCTCAACATAGTGGGCCTGGGAGTAGGGAAGTGGGTCAACAATCTCGGCGGCATCGGAACAGGTATCGCCGCTGCCACACTGATTGGGTTGGGACTGGTCATCTGGCTGAAGTTTGGGACCACCGTGAATTCCGCCGATTTCAGAATCCCGTCGAATCCGCGCTTCGTGCTCAATTCTTTTGGCGTAATTTGCTTCGGCCTGGTGGGCCTGGAACTGGCCTCTGTCATGGGCGACGAGATACAGGATCCACGAAGGACTTTGCCGGGCGCAGTTGCCTGGGGCGGCGTGCTCTCTGGCTTGTTGTATATCGGAGCCACGCTGACGCTGCTGATCGCGGTGAGCAAGGACCAGATCAGCGTTCTGCAGGGCATCGTGCAGGCTGTGGGTACGATGGCGGCGAGAGTGGGGGCAGGCTGGATCGTGGCGCCTTTCGCCCTTTTGTTGAGTTTTTCCATCGCCGGAATCGGCTCCGCATGGCTTGGCGGCTCGGCGAGGATTCCTTTCGTGGCAGGCCTTGATTCCTACATGCCTGCCTGGATGGCCAAGGTGCATCCCAGGTACGCGACTCCCTATGCGGCGCTCATTGTGCATGCTGCGGTTTCGATGGTGCTGATCGTGATGAACTTCGTCGGCGCCGGCGTGCAGGAGACTTTTCAGAAGATGCTGTCCCTGGCTGTGGTTTTGCAGTTGATTCCGTTTCTGTACATGTTTGCGGCCCTGATCAAGCTGGCTCTTAATACTTGTGCAGGACCGGGACACTACAGCAAGACGACTCTATTACTTGCAGGTATCAGCGGGCTGGTTACGACGACACTGGGAATCGTGCTGGTATTTTTTCCCGCTCAACAAATCAGCTCGTTGTGGTCGTACGAAGTATGGATGTTTGGCGGGACATTGTTCTTCATCGGACTGGCGGCATTCTTCTTCTACGTTTACGGCAGCCGGAAAGCAAAAAATGTGGGCGCGGGCGTCCCGCCCGTGCAGCCGAGCGAGGCTCGGTAATAGTCGAAACAGGAGGCCATGATGCCTGGGGGAGTGAAAACCGACGTACGAACTTATCAGCTATACATCAACGGCGAATGGGTCGACAGCAAGTCAAATAAGACGTTCCCGGTTTACGATCCCGCCAGCGAAGAAGTAATCGCGCAGGCTCCCGACGCGAACGCCGACGACGTGAACCGTGCCGTGGCGGCCGCCAAAGCCGCCTTCGAAGAAGGCCCCTGGGCAACTACGACCGCTCAGGAACGCGGTCGCGTGCTCTTTCGCCTCGCCGAAAAAATCCGTCAGAACACTGCCATGCTGGCGGAACTGGAATCCCGTAATACCGGCAAGCCGATCGTCGAAGCGGAATATGACATCACCGACGTAGCTACCTGCTTTGAGTACTACGGCGGTCTGGCCACAAAAATTCTCGGCTATGTAAATCCGGTTCCCGACAATGCCATGAGCCTCACCCTCAAGGAACCGATCGGCGTTGCGGGCCAGATCATTCCGTGGAACTATCCGCTGCTTATGGCAGCGTGGAAACTGGCGCCGGCGCTGGCCGCAGGCTGCACGTGCGTACTGAAGCCCGCGGAGCAGACGCCGATCACGGCGCTGGAGATGGCGAACTGGCTGGGCGATGTGGGCCTTCCTCCCGGCGTAGTGAACATCATCACGGGTTTCGGAGAAACCTGCGGCGCGCCGCTGGTGCAGCATCCCGATGTCAACAAGATTGCCTTTACCGGAAGCGCGGCGGTGGGAAAGATCATCGTTAAGCAGGCGGCTGACACTGTAAAGCGAGTTACGCTCGAGCTCGGCGGCAAGTCCCCGAACATCTTTTTTGCCGACGCCGATTTTGAAGCAGCTATCGACGGTGCGCTTTTCGGAGTTTTCATCAATCAGGGCGAAGTCTGTTCCGCCGGCAGCCGTATTCTGGTGCAAAAATCCATCTACAAGAATTTCGTGGATGCCATGGTAGAAAAGTCCAAGAAGATCAAACTGGGAGCGCCGCTCGACCGCGACACCAAGATGGGCCCATTGGTCAGTAAAGACCAGTATGATCGCGTCCGCTCCTACCAGGAGCTGGGTAAAAAAGAGGCAAAGTTGGCCACCGGAGGTGGTCGCGCCGAGAAATTTGCCAAGGGCTACTATGTCGAACCGACCATCTTCTACGACCTGGATAACAGCGCGCGTATCGCACGCGAAGAAATCTTCGGCCCGGTAGCAGCTGTCATTCCATTCGAAGATGAGAAAGACGCAATAAAAATCGCCAACGACTCTCCCTACGGTCTTGCAGCCGCAGTCTGGACCCGCGACATCTTTAAAGCGTTTCGTACCGTGAAATCTCTACGCGCCGGGATCGTGTGGGTCAACCACATGCAGCCCACTTATGTCGAGGCCCCGTGGGGAGGATATAAGCAGTCCGGCTTCGGACGCGAACTGGGCCCGTGGGGCATCGAAGAATATTTGGAAACCAAGCAGGTCCACATAAACCTGAACGAATCCCCAATCAGCTGGTACTAGAAATCCGGTCATTGGTCGTCGGTCGTTCGAGTTTCGTTATTGGTTCGGCCAACGGCCTAAGACCAACGACCAACGACGATGTTGAGAACTAACATGGCAACCATTCAACTGAAAACTCCGATTCCAGGCCCAAAGTCGAAAGCTCTCGGTGAACGTCGCACGAAGGCCGTACCCCGCGGACTTTCTATCGGCACACCAGTCTACGTGGCCAAGGCCGAAGACGCGTGGATTGAAGATGTAGACGGCAACCGCTACCTGGACTTTGCCGGCGGCATTGGCTGCCTCAATGTCGGCCATCGCCGCGAACCGGTGGTCAACGCGGTAAAGACCCAGCTTGATCGCTTTCTGCACACCTGTGTCCAGGTCACGCCATATGAAGATTACATACGCCTTGCAGAGCGCATGAACCAGGCCACACCCGGCAAGTTTCCCAAGAAGACGCTTTTTGTAAACAGCGGCGCCGAGGCGGTGGAGAATGCCGTAAAGATCGCGCGTGCTCACACCGGCCGCTCCGGCGTCATCGCCTTCGAAGACGCATTTCATGGCCGCACCATGATGACGCTTGCGCTGACCAGCAAGACGCATCCTTACAAGGCCGGTTTCGCTCCGTTCCCAGGCGATGTCTACCGCATCCCATACGCATATTGTTATCGCTGCTCCTATTCGCTGAAATACCCGTCGTGCGATCTATTCTGCGCGCGCCACTTGGAAGATACCTTCAAGCGCGTGGCTGCCTCGGAAGATGTCGCGGCTGTGATTGCAGAGCCGGTTTTAGGCGAAGGCGGCTTCGTGGTTCCGCCTAAAGACTTCTTCCGTGTGCTGATGGAAATTTGCCACGAGCACGGTGTGTTATTCATCGCGGACGAAGTGCAGAGCGGCTTCGGGCGCACCGGGCGCCTGTTCGCGAGCGAATACTACGGAATTGAGCCGGATATCGTCGTGACCGCCAAATCACTGGGCGGCGGGCTTCCGCTGGCCGCAATCACCGGCCGCGCGGAAATCATGGACGCTCCGGGCCCCGGCGGCCTGGGAGGGACATTTGCCGGAAATCCGCTCTCCTGTGCGGCTGCTCTGGCTGTTTTCGATATCTTCGAGCGCGAGAACTTGCTGGCCCGGGCCAACGAACTGGGAGAACGCTTTCAAAAGCGGGCACGGCAGTGGCAAAAGCAATGGCCCATCATCGGCGATATTCGCGGATTAGGTGGCATGCAGGCGCTCGAACTGGTGCGGTCATCCGACAAGCGGGAACCCGCCGCCGATGAAACCAAACAGATCACCCAGTACTGTTACGAACACGGCTTGATCACGATCACGGCTGGTTCCTATTCCAATGTGGTCCGGGTACTGGTGCCGCTGGTGATCACAAACGAGCAGATGGATGAAGGCATGGACGTGCTGCAATCGGCTCTGCAAATGGTGTATGAAAAGAAAGGGGCCATCGCCCAGCCCGTGTAGGTTGTGGGTTGTGTGATTGTGCCTTCGCGGGCGACTCGTCCGCGAGGGACGGGCAGAGCCCCTTGGAGCAAAGTCAAAGGGCCAGGCCAGAGGCCGGCGACCCAAACCGGTACAATGATTCAGAGAGACTAATTTATGACAGTTGCTGCTCCGACTCTGACGAGAGTTCCCAATTTCATCAACGGCCAGTGGATTGATTCGAACGCTACTGAATGGTTCGATGTCACCAATCCGGCTACTGGCGAGGTAATCGCGCAAACGCCGCTTGGCAGCGTGGCCGAGGTTGGCGCCGCGGTGGATGCCGCCGCTGCTGCATTTCCCGAATGGCGTCGCACTCCAGCGGAAGACCGCATCCAGCCGCTCTTCAAGCTGAAGGCGCTTCTTGAGGAGCACCTGGACGAGCTCAGCCGCGTCCTTACTCAGGAGAACGGCAAGACTCTTACCGAAGCCAAAGCTGAGTGGCGACGCGCGATCGAGAACGTCGAAGTTGCGTGCGGCATTCCCATGATGATGCAAGGCTACAACCTTGAAGACGTGGCCCGCGGCATCGACGAAATGATGATCCGGCAACCGCTGGGTGTAGTCGCGGCGATCGTCCCTTTTAATTTCCCGGGGATGATTCCGTTCTGGTTTCTGCCCTACGCTATCGCCACCGGCAATACATTCGTGCTGAAGCCGTCAGAGCGCGTGCCACTGACCATGCGCCGGGCATTTGAATTGATGGAACATATCGGCCTGCCCAAGGGCGTGCTGAATATGGTTAACGGCGGAAAAACCGTGGTCAATGCCCTCATCGACCATCCCAAGGTGCGGGCCATAAGTTTTGTCGGCTCCACGCCTGTAGCCAGACACGTGTATGCGAGGGCCGGCGAGCATGGCAAGCGAGCGCAGTGTCAGGGCGGCGCGAAGAATCACGTCATCATTTTGCCGGACGCCGACATGAAGATGACGACGCAGATCATCGGCGACAGCGCCTTCGGCTGCGCTGGGCAACGGTGCCTCGCAGTTTCCGTAGCGGTGACGATTGGGGAAGCGCAAAAGACCTTTCGCGACTCCATTGCTGAAGCAGCCGCAGCGCTCACGGTGGGTAACGGGCTGGATGAGGGCGTCCAGATGGGCCCGGTGATCACATCGCAGAGCAAGTCAAGAGTCGAATCGCTGATTGCAACTGGTGAGAAGCAGGGAGCGAAAGTGCTCCTGGACGGCCGTAACTCGCGCGTTTCGAAACACGACGGTGGCAACTTCGTAAAGCCGACCATTCTTGATGGCGTACCGGCTAACAGCGAGCTGACCGAAACCGAAATCTTTGGTCCGGTGTTAAGCCTGGTCCACGCGAACGATATGGACGAAGCGCTTGCTTTCCTCGAACACAGCGCTTATGGCAATCAGGCATCCCTGTTCACCTCGAGTGGTGCTGCAGCACGGCGCTTTCGCTACGAAGCGCCGGCAGGCAACATCGGCATCAACATTGGCGTGGCCGCCCCGATGGCCTACTTTCCGTTCAGCGGCTGGAAAGACAGCTTCTTCGGCATCATGCACGCCCAGGGACGCGATGCCATCGAGTTCTACACTGAAAAGAAAATCGTGGTTGAGCGCTGGGCTAAAGAACACTCGCGAAAGTTTTAGAGCCCGGCAAGGACCACGTAGGGGAAGGTGTCCCACCTGCCCGGCCGAGCGCAGATCGGCAGAGATTCCAGTGCACTAAACCCCGGCGAGCTTAGCTCGACTGCCTCGGCGAGGAAGTCTGAGCTTACGCACCTGTGAAGATTGAGGCACCTATGTCCGATACCATCCAGAAATACAAAGACTACGTGATGACTGGTTTCATGAAATCGGTCGTCCCGATTGTGATTGACAAGGCGAGTGGTGCAACCGTCACCGACATCAATGGACGCGAGTATCTCGATTGCTTTGCCGGCATTTCCGTCGTCAACGCCGGGCACTGCAATCCCCATGTCATCGCGGCGGCCAAGGCGCAGATGGAAAAGCTTGTCCACTGCTCGTCATACATCTATCACGTGCAGCCAGTGGCGGACCTGGCCGAAAAGCTGGCCCAAATCGCCCCCCGCGGCCTGACCAAGACATTTTTCGGCAATGGCGGCGCGGAAGCGATCGAAGGGGCCATGAAGTTGGCGCGACTCTACACTGGCAAACACGAATTCATTGCACTTCATGCCAGTTTTCACGGACGCAGCTGGGGCGCGCTCAGCGTCACCGGCAACATGGGACGCAAAAAACGCGGCGGTCCCTACGCCGCAGGGGTAACCTTTGCGCCCGCTCCCTACGCATATCGATCGCAATGGCCGAACGACCCGGAAGAATGCGGGCGGCAGTGCGCGCAAGCCATCGAGGATGTAATCCGATACACCACTTCCGGGGATGTCGCGGCTTTCATTGCCGAGCCGGTCATGGGTGAAGGCGGAATTATTGTTCCGCCCCCAAATTACTTCAAGGAGGTAAAGAAGGTTCTCGACCGTCACGGCATTCTCTTTATCGCCGACGAAGTGCAGTCGGGCTTCGCCCGCACCGGCAAAATGTTTGCCATCGAACATTACGGTGTGGATCCCGACATCCTGGTCACCGCAAAGGGTATCGCCGACGGCTTCCCGCTGAGCGCATTTACCACGCGACCTGAAATCGCAGCGGCATATAAACCCGGAGATCACCTTTCGACATTTGGCGGCAACCCTGTCTCTTGCGCGGCTTCGCTGGCGAATATCGAATTTATGGAGCAGGAAGATCTTCCAGCGTGCGCAATCCAGACCGGAAATTACGCCATGGCGAAGCTGCGCGAATTGCAGAAGCACAACCCGATTATCGGTGAGGTTCGCGGCCTGGGGCTGATGATCGGTGTCGAACTGGTCAAAGACGAAAAGCTGACGCCGGCTACATCTGAAGCGGATGCGATTCGTGACAGCCTTTTGCGCCAGGGGGTGCTGGTCGGCGTAGGCGGAGTATATGGAAACGTGATCCGCTTTCAGCCGCCACTGATTATCAGCCAACAGCAAATCGATCGCGCCATCGACACATTTGCGTCAGCGCTGCAGGAAGTCGCTCAGCCGGCGCACGTTTAGTCCAAGAGTCTTGTCTTGCACGCTCTTCCAGGGGAATCGGGAAGGACACGGTTTCAGCCGCTCCTCAACTGACGCATTTTGCCTACTCAGGCACCACTTCTCACGCCGTCCCACCCGTTACGGTACTGGCTCAAATTACCTTCGTCATCTTCCCTCGACGGTTCCGCCCCCATGACAATGTGATCAAAGAAGTGGAGCAGTTGTGGGCCACATTGCCAGAGTCTTCGAAGAGAAACTGCGGCCAAGCTGCGCCTTGGCCATTCCTCTCGGCGCTGTCTTTCTCGTTTCCCTGCTGTTTCCCAACCCGCTGACCGCACAGGCTTCTGACCTGGAGCGACCTGTTCCGATTCTTACCGGGAATATGGCCTTCTTCACCAAAGTCGATGGCGGCGAAACCGAACTGGTGCCTTCAGTCAACCCGGTGCTGTTGCTACCTCTGGGCGACCGGTGGCTGATCGAATCCCGGGCCGAGTTCGAAGGCGAGTTCGAGCGACCCGAGGGTGGCGGTCCCTATGGCGGCAAGGTCGACCAGGAAATCGATTATCTTCAGGTCGACTACATTGCGAACAAGTACCTGACAGTTACGGCTGGACGTTTCCTGACGCCATTCGGGATCTACAACGAGCGCCTGTATCCCATCTGGATACGCGGTCTGCAGCCGACACCACTGATCTTCCCGCTGGGAACGGGCTCCAGCGACGGCGCCATGTTGCGCGGCGGATTCTCTCTCAACCCGAAGGTCAATCTGAATTATGCAGCTTATTTTTCGACGCTCAGCACGATGAATAAATTCGAATCCGACCGCCTCGCCGGTGGCCGTGTCGGATTTTTCCTGCCCGGGCCGAGGATTGAGGCGGGGTTCTCTTTCCAGAAGGAATTGCAGGAGGAACGGTCCAACGGCTTTGGATTTCACTTTGCCTGGCAGCCGACGCCTCTTCCCTTGAATCTGCGCTCCGAGTACGCGCGCTCGCATGACGGCAGCGGCTATTGGATCGAGGCTGCCTACCGTCTCAGTCAGGTGCCGTTCTGGCAGAAAACACTTCGTCGCACCGAGATCGTGGGACGCGCTCAGCAACTGTTTGCCGGAGAGATCGACGAGGATGAAGCCGAAGAGTATGGTCTGCCCGACGTGAACACGCGCCAGGGAGATTTTGGGCTTAATTACTACATCAAAGATGGACTCAAGGCTTCCGCCAGTTACAGCCGTCGCTTCAATTCTGACGGAAACGTGAATCTCTGGACAGTGGGACTAGCCTACCGCTTCGCTTTCCCGCTGGGACGTGTAGGGCTGCAATGAAAATGACCACGATGAAAGTAAAAACCTTAATTCTAACGGCCGCGCTGACTCTGGTTTCGCAGGTTTACGCTGCCGATTCACCGCGCAAAAGCGAAAGTGCGAGCGTGGCCGTGCCTGTAGCGCGCAGCAGCGCTGATGCTGACGCAATGCGCGTTCAAGGTGAGCAGCGTTATCACGCCAATTGCGGACGCTGCCATGCCGCACCCCAAAAGTTTCCGCCTCGGATGATGGCGACGATTGTCCGCCACATGCGGGTCCGAGCCACGATTACAGATGAGGACATGCGGCTTGTCCTTTTCTACATGACACAGTAGCCGAGGCTAGCAAACACAATGTGGGGATCGAGAGCTCGGACTTGTGGGATCGTGCTGGCAGCCTGGGTGTGCGTCAGCGTTCATATCGCCCAGGCACAGGTTCACCTCATTGAAATTGTTGCGGACAAGGACAGCCGGTACAAGTCTCCGGCCGGAAACAAGCCGGAAATAACCGTGAAAGCTGGTGAGCAGGTTTTGCTCCGGGTTACGGCGCGCAAGGCAAAGACGTTGAATCGCGATGGATCGATTCACGGTTTTACGCTGTTGCGTGCCAGTGACAGGACCAAGGTTCCGGACTGGAACCTGCTTCTGCGACCAGGGACACAAGAATTTCAGCTTACCGCCCCGGCTGAACCGGGCGAATATGTCGTAGTCTGCACAGTGATTTGCAGTGAAGAGCATGAGGGCATGAATATGAGATTGGTGGTGGTGCCGTGAGGAGTTTCCGCATCAGCAGGACCGGGGCTTGGATTGGAAGTTGGGTGCTCGCGTGCGCTTTGCTGGCCCATGCAGGCGAAGAAAAGCCGCGCATTTTTCACGGGCTGATCGCCGATACCCAGTGTGCTCTCAACGTCCACTCTCTGACACGGTCGCATGCCGAAATGCTGAAATCCAAGGCTACGGGCGGCACCGAAGCATCCTGCGCAACTTACTGCGTCCGCTACCTGGGAGGCGATTTCATACTGTCGTCAAAAGGCGAGGTTTACCGCTTCGACCATCAGGAAAAGGCGGGTCCCTTCGCGGGCCAGAAGGTGAAGGTCACGGGCATTCTGGATCCCAAAAGCAAGACTATCCATCTGATCGAGATCGTTGCTGCGGAGTAGGTGTCCTCTTCTCGGCTTCTGAAATCACATACACCATCAGAATTCCCAGCTCCGGTTCAATGGGATGGCGATAGCGCGGGTGCGGAAAGACGACATAATACAAAGCCGGGTAGCTCAGGATCAGCCAGAAAAAAAGCCATGCTCCCGGCTTTCGTTTCCGCAGAGCACGGCCTAGACCCCAAAAGGCCAGCACCGAAGATGCCAGGAACACCGAGTTCTTGATGGGCGCCAACGCGGGAATCTCTGACGATCGTGGAACCCCGCCCCAGTAGTAAGTGAATCGCTTCATGTTCAATCCCATGAAGCGCGCATAATCCTCTCTAATAAAAGCCATCGCTTCCCGTTGCCGCTCCGCCACATAAGCGATCTCGCCCATCTGACGATAGCGCCGCATCTCGTAAACATTCTGAGTGGGGTGGAGATATTCTCTCCAGGTTCCGTCTGCCCACGGGCCATTTCCAATGCGAAGCTCGGCCCCGAAATTTGAGCGGAGAAACATTAACCGTCCAAAAGTGTTGGAGTTTCGAACCACCCAGGGTGTAACGCAGAGCACGAATACCAACGAGGCCAGCGCAACCCCGGCCAGGGAGACTTTGCCGCGTTTCCAGCGGCGGTACCACACCCACAACCCGGAAGCCGGCAGAAATGCCAGCAGGGAAGTGTTGGTAAGCCCCGCGATTCCCCACAGAAACCCGAACTCCAACCAAGGGCTGAGCCCCTTTCGTTCCTCAAGGTCAAGCGCCAGCCAAAAGATCAGTGCGAGCAGAAAAGCCGCCAGGCTCGTTTCCCACACCCAACGGGTGCACCAGTACATGACGGGCGGCATCACCGCCCACAACCAGGCAGTCCAGATGGCCAACTTTTCGCCGAACGACTTTTTGGCAATCCGGAAAATGGGAATACAGGTTAGCGCAGAAAAGAGACTGTTCAGGCCGAGTAAGACGATCGCTGAGGCGTGGGAGTAAATGCCGAATAGCCTGAAGACACCGGCGATCAGAAACGGATAAAGTGGCGGCTCCCATGCGGTCGGTCCGGTCGCGGCGTTGAACGGATTACTGAAGCCCTGACCTAGTGCCAGCGACCGCCCAATGCGTCCCATTTCCCAGCCAAAGCTGAAATTGTCATCGAGTGCTTTGAATTTGTAGGTATGAGCTGCGATGATCCAGCCAAAGCGCAGCCCGAAGCCGACAACCACCATCCAGAAGAGCGAAGTTCTGGCTTGAGTCCACCCGCGGCCGAAAACAGAAGAGGGTGGCGCGGAAGTGGTTGCAGCGGCATCAGCCATGGGACCATCCGGCGGGTCGCCGGAGTAGTTTCATTTGTAGCTGATACAGAGATGCTGGGCAACTGGCAGGATTAGCGTTCGGGAGGCTGCCTACCTGGCGGCAGTGTCGCGTGCCTCCGGAGGCAGCTTGGAATAGATCAGAGACTCAACCTGATTCCAGACTTTGGGGTCACATTCAATTTCGGTGTGAGCCTTCACCAGCACCCGGTCGAACCACGGATATCCCTCACACTGGATTGGGTGCGCCGTGTAGTCGAAGCGAAAGTTCCCCACAATCTCGGTGCGGTCGGGATCGGCGGCGCTAATTGAGGGACGACCATGAATGATGCCATCTGGTTGGTAGAAATTTATCGCTTGCCCGACGTTGGCTGGAATTATTTTATCGTTCTGACCGATCTTCGAAACGCTATCGACCTGAATGGTGAGAAGGACCGGAATACCATCCTGTTCAAGTTTTCGCGCCAGCGTAACTGTCTCCGATGCTCCCCAGCTGTGGCCGAATATCACGATGCGGGCATTCTGTTTTTCCTCCGTCGAAAGCGTCCCGTCATTGTTAACGTCCAGCCGCCGTTGAATTTCCTGATAGGCCTTCTTGCGATTACGATTTTCAAACGCCTCAATGTACGTTCCCGAGGCATACTGCTTGCGAAGATGCCTTACGACTTGGACGGTGCTGTGAACGGCGTTGTCATGTTTGACAAAGCCCCCGACAAAACCAATCACGATGGCCGGCGATTGGCCGGATGTTTTCGTCGTGATTACGGGTACCGCTGGGCCCGCTTCCGCGCAGGCCAATGCGGCCAGGGGGAAAAAACAAAGGATTCGAGCCACGACAGGGATACAACGCATAACAGGCGAGCATGATAGCAAGAAACGCGGGTCGAGTTGTATCGAATCCGGGGAAAAGAAGAATAGAGGCTAAGCGGAACTCTTTTGCCTTAGATGAGAACTATTTTGCGGGTTGGGCGCTGTACGTGTCGCTCGGCTTCCCTCTGGAATCAGCCACATACCGAGCGCTGTAAGAAGGCACCGATTGCAGTAAATTCCAATCGCTCTTGAATTCAACCATGCTCTCGCGACTGTGCTTGGGGCTCTTCAAGACGCGCCCAATGCGTGCCAGCACCAATTGATGCGCCAGCTCCAGGTCCGAGCTGGTGCCTAGAACGTTGCTCAGGCTCAACCCGACGCGAGAAGATTCGCCACTGCCGGGAACTTCCATCCACAAGGCTCCATTGGGGTCAGCCACCGGGGTTCCAGCTTTGTCGAGTTGCTGGAAGAAATGGTTCAGCGATCCGCGCTCCGGAATACTGTCCTGGCGAGCCGCGTCGGCGACCAGGGAGTTGAATTCTTCACGGTACTTTTTCCACTCCTCGTCAGTCCCAATCACAGCCGCGCTGTGCTGGTTCCTTTCCGTTTCGAGCTGTTCGGCGCGCACCTGGTTGTCCTCGGACTTTGCCAGACGGATCTGATGATCAAGCTCCGCTACCTCAGCCGTCGGATGTGCTTCCAGTTCGTGCTGGGGATTGAACCGCCCGGTCAGCAGGTAGGATGCCGCGACAAACGGCAATACGTGGTCGGCAAAGACCAGCATGGGCACCAGCAGCTTCTTGGAGCGAAACAATTGCTCCGTTCCCGCTCTTGCAACGGTGCTCCTTTTGATGGTGCCCGGAATCTGCGTGAAGTGTAAAACCCTGTAATGCGCTTCCGGATGGCGCTTGGCATAGCGGGAAAATGAGCGTGCGATTGCTTTTGGGCTGGTCATGCCAAAGTCATTGATGTAATCAGGTCCGGTCGCGCCAGGGAAATAGGCGTTGATCACCCGCCGGGTGAAATCAGCGCAGTTCCTGGTCATTCCGTTAAAGTGGTTCTCGTTGGGAAGGGAATTGAACTGTTCGATCAGGCGGAGATCCTGTTCCACCGTCGTCTGCACAACGAACACGTACATGCTACGCGACAGAGTCGCGCCCACCATTTCCCGCCACTCTGCTTTGTTACTGGTCCTGCAGGATTCACTGAGGCAAAGGTCGCCCAGATAAAGTTCCCGGTAGCGCTCTTCGAGTACACGCTTGATCGGCTGGGACCCGACGATGGGACGGAAGTGAGCATTTTCGACCCCATACAGATAGATATTGAGCGGCACAACATTCCACTCAAACGGCTGATCCTCGCCCAACGTTGTGTAGTTGCTCATGACCGAGCCCTGTTCGCCGGCGCGACAGAAGCGCAGTTTTACCGGCGACGCAGGACAGATACGAGAAAAATAGACCGCGCTGTGTCCAGAGCCCGTGATCCTGGCAACACTTGTGTCCAGAGACTCGTTCAGGATCACTCCCACATCTCCATGGGCAGTGGGGCACGTTAGACAGGCCAGTACCAGCGCCAGCAGCAACGAACACAACCGGGCGATAGACGACCGGGAGAACGTCGACTGCAAAAGTAAAACGCGCGATGATTGGTTTCTGGTCGCCAAGTTCGTTTCTGTTCCCCGCCGGGGATCACACGCCGGTCCCCGAACCATAAGAGTGTTCGGGCTCGGGTTAAGGTTGCAGTCGCTACGTATTGAATTAAAAGAACTTAAATACTTCGAGACATACAACCAGTTGGCAGGGTCGAGTAAGACTCTTGCCATCAGCCGGTTGAGCCTGATAGCGTCGCCCGCACCCATATTGTGGAGGCAGACTGGAACTTCGCGAAGGTAACGTTTGTAGTGGACTTAGGTAACAGGAGCGGAGGGCGGGCTTCGGTCGACCTGATTGGGACAGCAGGTCGTCAGGGCAGGGATGGGGGCATTGAACAGAGCAGGAAAAACCTGGCGGTCTCTCCCGTCTTCGTCTCTCCTGTCTTCAGTGTTAAATATTACGTTTTTTCCCGTCTCTTTTTGGAATCGGACAGCCACGTCCTGCATGACAAATTGCAGATCAGCGGCAGCCGCCACCATGATCTCCTGAGCTGTACAGAGTTTGCCGCCAATCCCTAACAACAGAGCGAACACCATCGCCAGCCTTCTGAAATTCATGTCTTACTTGCTCCTGTAAAAAAGGTGCTCGCGCACGGGTCTTGCGGAGTACGGTGCACGGTCCCATCAAGGTAAGCTGGTTTAATGCAGATAGATCAGGCCTGTAACGTTGAATTGAATCGTCTCAGGATGGGGCGAAAAAAGGCGATTTTAGGGTCGCGCCACGTGGATGCATTCCACTATGACGCCTGAAGGCGCGCGGTCCATAGGTCGGTTCATATGCGCAAGATCATTACTTCGGTGGACTTGATCAGAGCCGCCGCCACCTGGCCCATTTCCAGGCGCATTTCGCGCACCGCATCCGAGGTGATGACGGACGTGATCTTTTGGCCGCCGATGGATAACGTGACTTGCGCCATGATTCCATCCACTTTGATTTCGACGATACGGCCGATTAGCTGGTTGCGCGCGCTGATACGCCGAAACTGCACTCGCCGCTGCGGAAGGGATGTTTTCCTGGATGCCACATAAAGGTGTTTGTCGAGTTCGCTCTCCGGAATCCGGTGGTGCCCACCCTGGGTCTTAACAGTCTGAAGCTTTCGGGTGTGAATCCAGCGCTTCAGTGTGGAATAGCTGATTCCCAGCACTTTGGCGGCGTCACGAGGCTTTAGCAGCCTGGCGCGGTCACTCTTGGCCCGGTCACTCAAGCGTAAGTTCCTCCACCGGCGAGCCCGGCTCGCGCTGTCTATAATAGACGTATGACACTTTCAGCGAGAAACAAACTGAGTGGCCAAATCGAAGAGATTGTCCTCGGAGACATCATGGCTCACGTGATGGTTCGAGTGGGGCGGCAACCTGATTGAAAGCGTTATCACCCGCCGCAGCGCGGCCGAGCTAAAGCTGAAGAAGGGCGATTCAGTGTCCGCAGTGGTGAAGGCTACGGAAGTGATGATCTTGAAGGACTGAGCGGGTTGGTAACCTCGAACTCGCTGACCATCCTGACCCAACGCGCGGGCCGCTTGTCGCCGGGGACCACCACCCTGAAAGGCCCCTGTTTCGGCGCCAGTGCCTTCCCGTTCATTTTATCGGCAACGATGATTTGATTATCGGTCATCGCTGGATCGAGCTCGGCCAGAGAATATACAACGGCGTATCCATCCGAGGCGCGGGCTACGACGCAGGTGCCTAATGCCTGTCCTCGCAGGTTCTGTCCCAGCGGCACCCCGGCCTTCAGTAGCAGGTCGGAGAGCCTCACCCCTTCGTAGTGCTGCATCTCTGCAGTGTGTGGCTCCCGAACATCCACGGCCAAACGAGGCATTTTCGCCAGATCCGCCGCAGTCATCTCGGCAGTGTCGATTCCTGACCCGCTGATTCGATCTTCGCAACCTGGGCTGAACCCGAGACAGCCGCGGCCAGCATCATGATCACAAACGAACGCCGAAAGCTGACAATTCGCATGAGCAATTGTGGCGTGATGTCTGTTCGCTGCGACCGGAGCCGGCGGCAGGCTACCTATCGCTGGTCAGCGGTCGTAGGGTCGATCCTCCCGCCGATTTCGGTCACCCTGGTGGCGGGGAAGCCGCTCAGTTCCGCGTGACGGTGGATCAGCGCCTCATTCGCTGCCAGATACATGCAGTACATCTTGTCGGCCGAGACGAAGGATTCCAGCCACTGGATGTCCGGTCCAAGCTGGCGGAGTACCTGGTTCGACTTCGCAGCACTGTCCTGCAATTGTTGCCGCTGTAAAGTTCCGATTTTTGGGATTTCACGCTCGATCATGTATTTCTTCATAATATCCTCCGTAGTTTCTCCGCAAACCCGCTGCGGATCTGCCTGTCTGTCGTCAAAGTTGTTCATCGAGACTAGGCCGAACCCCGGGGGAAGAAATGGCAGGGACTGAGGATCGACGACTTCCTTTTCGATTCTTCGACAATAGAAGCAAAATGGTCTTGCCACAAGATGGCAGATTTGCCATTATACATAGGTAATTACGCCAGAAGCGGTTAGGGGATCGCCATGACAGATGTCACCATTCTGTTTCTCGACGAAACGTTTTCCTCCACCGCGATCGGTCCGATGGAAGTGTTCCGCCACGCCGGGACGCTGTGGAACCTGCTTACGGGAATGCGCCCGGCGCCTCGCTTTCGCGTGACCACTGCATCGGCGGACGGACGCGCTGTCCGCTGTGATGGGCCAATTCAGATCAAGCCGATGGCTGCGCTCAAAGACATTCGCAAGACGGACCTTATCTTTATTCCGACCACTGGCCTGAGCATCGACGACGTGGTCGAGCGCAACGCGGCAGTTGTGCCCTGGCTGCGGCGCTGGCACAAGCGCGGAGTGGCCATTGCCAGCGTGTGTTCCGGCGTGGGCCTGGTCGCGGCCACCGGCTTGCTCGATGGCAAACGCGCCACCACACATTGGGCCCTGGCTGAGCGTTTCCGCGAGAAGTATCCCAAGGTGAAGTGGATGCCGGAATTGATGGTGACCGAGGATCACGGTTTCTACTGTGGCGGAGGGGTGAACGCGTCGCTCGATCTCAGCTTGTATCTGGTGGAGAAATTCTGCGGCCACGATATTGCCATGCAAACCGCCAAGGCCTTGCTCATCGAAACGCCGCGGGCGTGGCAGGCCGGCTTCGCCATCGTCCCTCTAAAGACCGAACATTCGGATGACAGCATTTCCAGCGCGCAGGAGTGGCTGCACCAGAATTTTCATCAGAATTTCTCGCTCGAAGATCCGGCGCGGCGCGTGGGCATGAGCCTGCGAAATTTCGTTCGCCGCTTCAAGCAGGCTACCGGAGACAGCCCGTCTGATCGTACCTGCAGAAACTGCGCGTCGCCGCCGCCAAACGTCTGCTGGAGAGCGATCATCGCACCATGCAGGAGATCAGCGACGCGGTGGGGTATCAGGATGTGGCATATTTCCGCGGTCTTTGTTTCAGCGGCACACCGGAGCTGTCCCCCAGCGCGTACCGGCGCAGGTTCGGGGTGTAGCATAGAACGAAAATCAATGAACACTGACGTCATGCGCAACACACTGCACGAGTCGGAAGCGGGAAGGCTTACTTTTCCGCAGGTGGTCCAAGCCCTTGCCGCGGTTGGCGTCGAGTCCTACTTCGCCGATCTGGCGGGCGCGATAGACAATTTTTATTTGACGACTGGCGAGAGCCATGCGGAAAAGATGACGATCCCTGCAGCGGTCAAAATTGCAGAAGAATTCTCCCATGCCGGATTAAAAGCCGCCATCCGGGCGGTACAGGGCGACGAGATCCGGTATCCGGAGTTCCTTAGGCGGGCGATGGCCGCCGGCACGACCGCATATTGGGTGTTCATCACGGGCAGGAAAGTTATCTACTTTGGACGCAAGGGAGACTTTCACATTGAGGAATTTCCGGGGTCGAAGACCTAGCTCTTGCGGAGCTTCTGCTTAGCCTGCAACACTCGGGCCTGCAACGCCTTTGCCTGACGACGGGGGCGGACGCTTATAGTGTATCGGGCTGCAATTATCCGGACCTTGTGTCCGGAGATCGAGGACACTTCATGGGCTGGCTGCAGAATAAATTCGAAAAGAATTTCATGATCACCACCGTGGACTACGTGTTCAACTGGGCACGCAAGTCGGCGGTTTGGCCGATGACGTTTGGGCTGGCTTGCTGCGCGATCGAGATGATCGCGTCTTCGACCGCGCGCTTCGACATTGCCCGCTTCGGTTCCGAAGTGTTTCGTCCCAGCCCGCGGCAGAGCGACCTGATGATCGTGGCCGGGACGGTCACGTTGAAGATGGCGCCGGTGGTGAAGCGAATTTACGACCAGATGCCGGATCCCAAGTGGGTGATTTCGATGGGCGCGTGCTCGTCGGTGGGCGGCCCGTTTAATACCTATGCGGTGCTGCAGGGCGTGGACAAGATTGTTCCGACCGATGTGTATGTGATCGGCTGTCCGCCTCGCCCGGAGAATTTGTTTTATGCGCTGCTGAAGTTGCAGGACAAGATCGATCAGATGTCGCTGGCCAAGCGGCCCACGGAAGTCCGGCTGGATCCGCATATGGTGGAGAATTTCAAGCGGCAGGTGATGATCGCGCAGACGCTGCAGCCGAAATAGCTGTCAGCTTTCAGTCTCAGCTCAGCAAATGCCACGCATCGCAAGACCACGCAGGGGCGGTGTCTTACCTGCCCGCCGGAGCTCGGCAGTCCGACTTTCAGACTTCGAAAGGTCCTATGTCTGATTTTGTAAAACTGACCAGTCAGTCTGAACTTCCTCCGGAAGGCGAAGCGCGGGAATTTCCTCTCGGCGACAGAGTTATTTGCGTCGCCAATGTGAATGGGACTGTTTCAGCGATGGACAATGTCTGCCTGCATCGCGGCGGGCCTTTGGGACAGGGAGTGATTGAAGGCGACAAGGTGGTGTGTCCGTGGCACGGCTGGCAGTGGGATCCCAAGACCGGGCAGGCTGCGCACAATCCGGGCGCGAAGGTTGCGGTGTATCCGCTGAAGGTAGAGAGCGGGGACGTGATGATTGAGATGTAGGCGCGAGCATCCCGCTCGAGCGTCCGTGGCACTGGCCAGCACGAGCGGGACGCTCGCGCCTACATTTACCCCAGCATATTTTAAGAATTTTGTCGTCTGATTATCGAATCCCGGGAAGACTTGATTGAGTGCGTGATTGCCCAGGTGCCGGTCAACCGCTTCCCCCAGCACCCGCCGGAAGTCTGTGGTCACCGCGAGATCCCTGCCTTCATAAAGTTGTGACTGATCGAGACCAGGCCAGCGTCCGTACACTTTGCCTCCTCTGACCGGGCCGCCCATCACGAACATGACGTTGGCGTGGCCGTGGTCGGTGCCCCGATTCCCATTCTCACGGGCGGTACGGCCGAACTCCGACATGGTGACTACGACCGTATCTTCGGCAAGATCGCCGAGGTCTACCCAGAAGGCGCCCAGCGACTGCGAGAACTCCCGCAGCACATTGGCGATCTGGCCCTGTGTGCTGCCTTCGTTGACATGGTGGTCCCAGCCGCCGATGTCGGCAAATGCCACCTGTACGCCCAGGTTGGCCTTGATGAGCTGGGCGAGCTGTTCAAGACTGTCGCCAAAACGCCCACGCGGATAGTCCGCGCCCGCCGCAGGCTTGTACTTCGAGGGATCGGCTGACTTGAGCATCTTGACCGCATCGAAAGTTTCTCTGACCGGTGCCGTGCATCAACGTGTCCACTGAATTCGCGTACATGGCTTCAAAAGTGTTCGAAACCGGCGCGGCATTCGGGCTTCGACCGCCTACCCCAAAATCGGCGACGTTGTTCACGGCCACCGCCGGCTCCTGTCCGGAGAGAACTCTTGGCAGCGATGGCCCCAGACCAATGGCCCGGAAGACGGACTTGTCGGCTGCTTGAGGCAAAGAATGTAGTGCGCGATTCAGCCAGCCATCCTCAGTCGCTTTGATGCCGGGTGTGCCTGACTCCATAAAATCCTGTGCATCGAAGTGAGATCGGCTCGGGTCGGGCGAGCCGGCCGCATGCACGATGGCCAGGTGACGCCCGTTCCAGATCGGCTGCAAAGCTGACATGGATGGATGAAGGCCGAAGAAGCCGTCCAAGTCGATCACCGAATTGCGTGGGATGTTGATCGACGGCCGCATCGCATAATAAGCCTGCTCACCATGAGGCACCACGATATTGAGACCGTCGGCCGCGCCCCGCTGGAAGATGACCACAAGACGTTTTTTCCCTGAGCCCGTTCCATTTGCGGAGAATGCCGCCCGCGTCAAAAAAGTTGGGATTGCGGCCGTGCCGACTACAGCAAGGGCTCCGTTGCGAACAAAAACGCGGCGTGTGATGGGCATATACAGCTCCTGGCTTCCGGCTACTCGCTCCTGGCTAACACCTGCGACTGCCTTGCTACCTTCGCTGAAACTCGGGCGATCCCAACAGCAGTCCCGCGATTGTGCTGGTCGCTGCAGGCATAGTTTTTGTATTCCCGGAACTGGGAGCGTTCATTTGCGCGGCAATGGTGTCGTGCGTTTGACGGGAAACATCGCCCGCCAGCAAACTGGTTTCCAGTGCTACGAGAGTTGTTTGCGGGTCGCCAGGTGAACTGCTCGGGCCGGTTATGTGATCGGAGTCAACCTGCACCCCCTTAAATTTTCCGCCGGTCAGAGCCAGTGCGAAATTCATCCGCCCCAAAAGCGCGGACGAGTTCACCCAGGCATCGGCCTTCATCGAATAGCCCGTCGGGGGCTGCATTCCATAGAGCTGCATGCCCATGTTTTGCAGCTGCCGAGCCAGGGGTAGGGCATCGGTGACCTCGGCGCCGCTGGCGCGAACCGCGGATACGACGAACTCCAGCGGAGTTTTTACCTTTGCCCGGTACGAGTCAGGCGCCCAGAATTCCGGGGAATGGAACAGAGTTTTCAGCACCTCGCGAATGTCGCCGCCCTTCTTCAGGAAGGTTTGTGCCATGCGGTCAATCAGGGCCGGCGGTGGATTGTCCGAGACGAAGCGCATCGCCAGTTTTGTGGAAACGAACCTCGCTGTCGCAGGATGGCGCGCGAGAATATGAAGAACTTCGCGGCCTTCTTTCTCCCCACTCGACTTGATGCGATGGCCAAGCACATGCTTTTCTCCGGGCTCGTGCATACGCTCTTCGAAGGTGAACCCGCCGCCTTGCCTGGGCTGCTTCAGCGTCCACCCCGTGAGGATGCGTGCGACTTCGGAAACATCCTTCTGCGTGTAGCCGCCATTCACTCCCAGGGTGTGCAATTCCATCAGTTCGCGACCATAGTTTTCATTCAGGCCGCTACGTTTGCCCTTGGCTTGTTTTACCTGGGGCTGGCGGCGCTGACGCGGGGGGCGGCGCCAGTTGTAGTTGTTACTACGTTTCGGGATACCGTTGGCGAAGTCCGAATTTGGCCCCACGCTTAGCCAGTTGTCCAGATAGAAGAGCATGGCGGGACTGTGTGCCGTGGCGACCAGGAGGTCTTCAAATTTCCCCATGGCATGCGGACGGATGACATCACGCTCGTAGCTGGTCAGCAGGTAGCGGTCAGCTCCTTTGCCAATGAAGACATTAAAGTGATTGAACCAGAAGTCGGTCATCACTTCTTCCAGCTGACGATCGCTGTAGATGGCCCGCAGCAACTTGCCCTGTATAAGTTCGCTAGTCACAACCTGCTGAGGATTGTTCAACGCCATCAGAGTTTCGCGCTGCTGCGGCTTCATGCCTTCCATGAATTCGCTGCCCTTGTCGCCTTTGAGCGACGTCTCGATGGCGTGCTGGTCTTCGGGGGACATTTTCAGAATGGCTTTCATGCGCTCGTCGGGCGGCAAATCCAGCAACTCCTCTGCCTTGATGTCGCCATAGAGACGGTCCTCACGACGACGAGTGCGCTGCTCTTCGCTCATCTGAGGCGGTTTTCCTGAAGCCGCCGCAGGGTCAGTGTTCGTGGCCTCCTGCCTGCGTTCCTTCTTTTCCTGATAGCGCTCGAGCTGTGCCTGGTAAACGGCGCGCCTGGTAGAGTCGGATGGAAGAGACTGCCTGCCTTCCGCGATCGCCTTGATCACTTGTGGAGGCGGGAAATTTTCGACCAGATCGCGCGTGTCCATGCGAAGCGTGCGAAAAGGGGTGAGGCGAACTTCGAGATCGTGATCGTCGATTTTCTCCGGATGAAGTTGCTGATCGATCCACTCTTCGACGCCGGTCGCCGAGACGCGCTCGACGTCGCCGGGTCGTGGTCCAAAGGCCAGGCGATTGAGCGCATGCAGCGCCCGTTTCTGCTCATCCATCTGAACCGCCGCCAAATCACGTTTATCGTTTTTATCTTTCTTCGCGATGGCGAACTGTGTGGAGAAGTAAAGCCCGATGCAGCATGCGGCCACAGGAATTACGATTTGTCGTCGCAAAAGATTCATGGCGCGTTCAGGCGGAGACTGCCCTATTCATTATTATTAACACTGGGGCGCGAAAAAGTTGCTTATCGCTGGTTAGGCTGGCATGGGCTGGGCGCCATCTCACCAAATCGCTGTAACATTAAGCTGGACAAGGATTTCAGCCGTCGAGGGGATGATCAGCTAGGTCAGGTACAGGCGGCCATGAGAGATCTTGTGCTGCAGGGTTGCAGCCAATTGGTCAACGTCCCCGGCAGCGATGTTGACGGCGGAACGGTCTTCGAAAAATGGCAAACGATTGCTGCCAACCGCGTCTCGCCGGATTTGCAGGAGCAGTCCCTGAACGGCGCTGGGATCAAATTTTTGCGGCGTCAGGCGAACAATCTCACTGAGCGTGCTGCCGACCGAGAGCGATTCGCGATAGGGCCGTTCGCTGGTCATGGCGTCGAACGTGTCTGCCAATCCGATGATGCGCACCGGCATGGCTACATCTTCCATGATCAGTCCGTCAGGGTAACCCGAGCCATCTCCGCGTTCGTGATGGGAACGAACGATCTCTGCAATACGTGGCCAGGGAAATTGCACGCCGCTGACGATCTGATGTCCGACAATGGTGTGGTCAGCCATTTCCCGGAACTCCTCGGCATCCAGCGACGAGGGCTTTCCAAAGAGGCGTTTATCCACCGCAACCTTTCCGATGTCGTGCAGGTAACCAGCCGAGCGTAAGCCGGCGATGTCGTTAGGCTCCATGCCCATGGCCTCCCCAATGGCGGAGGCGTAGCGTCCAACCCGCAGTGAGTGCCCGTGAATGTTGACGTGCTTCACATCGATGGCGGTGGCGAAAGCCTCAAGAGCGGTGTCGTAAAAACCGTGAAGCGAAGCCAGCAGGCGAAGGTTCTCGGATACGCGTTGTGCCAGGGTTTGAGAGAGTACATGATTCTGGATGGCGATCGCCACGTAGTTGCACAGGAGGTCGAGGGCGCCGAGTTCTTCGTCGTCGAACAGAGCATCGCCCTCACGGCGTCCAAGCGCCACCATGCCCACAAGCTTGCCGCCGACCTTCAATGGGGCGATGCACTTGAAAAGCTCGGGTGCGACGTTTCCGTTCGAACTCAGATAGGTATCGTAGGAACCAGGGATAAGAACAACCGGTCCGCGTGCCGAAGTCAGGGCGTGAACATGCTTCGGCAGCAACGGCATGATCGCAGGCTCGGGCATCAGGGCGAAGCCCTCTGCCGCAATCGACGAGAGCATGGAAGGCTTGTCGCTGAAGGTGAAGAGCACGCCTTCGCGAGCGCCGCCAGCCTGGAGCAACGCCGAGACCATGGCCCGCGCGGTCTGTGGAAAGTCCCGTTCGGCCGTTATCTCCGGGCCAAGATCGGAAAGAGCCTCCACGGTCCGCAAAAGCCGCCGTACATTATTTTTTTGAACAGCCACGCACGAGTGCGGGCAAAAAACCAGAGCAGAAAAAGAGTAACATGCGCCGAAACAGTGGGATATCGAAGTTGTTGGTTAGTTTGGTGCTAGGAAGGCGCTGCGATTAGAACCTGGTAGGACTTAGCCCTCAGCACTCAGCCGTCAGCATTCAGTCCCTGCGAAACCTGCCAGTTTCTCTGTCATCCCGACCGGAGTGGAGGGACCTGCTGTCCTCCCGGTTGGCAGCGCTCCAAAGGTTAGGTTTCGGATCCTAGAAATGCTTGCGCAGTTCGGCAAACTTTTCCACCACCAGCAACAGCCTGGGTGATTTCGGAGAATCGACTTCTTCGTGTTCCAGAATCCAGGTGCTGCCGTGAGGAACGAAGACGGCGTTCAGGCCCGCGGCCAACGCCGGGTTGATGTCGGACTTGGGACTGTTGCCAATCATCCAGGTGGTCTCCCAAAGCAAAGCATATTTTGAAACGACTGACCGGTACGTGGCCAAATCTTTCTCCGCCACAATTTCTACGGCGGCAAAATAATCCTTCAACCCGGAGCGTTCGACCTTTCCTGTCTGCTCGGCAATTGCACCTTTGGTCATCAGAATGAGGTGGTGACGCTGAGAGAGATACTGCAGCGTTTCCGACACCCCAGGCAGAATCTCGACCGGATGTCCGGCGATGGTGTGGGCGAATCCGATGATCTTCTCATGCAGCTCTGCGCTGACAGGCTCCGTCGCCAGGCGCTCGAATGTCTCGACCAGAGAGTGCGCAAAGCTGTGCAGCCCGTATCCGTGGGTGATGATCGATTCGCGTTCAACCTGGTTCAGAACTTCCCGTACCTGAACGGGAGAATATTCGCGATGATTCAGGAACGAAATGAAGTTCCCAATGGCGCGCTCAAAATAAATGTTGTTTTCCCACAGCGTGTCGTCAGCATCAATCAGGAGCGTCTGGGAACCGTTTACATTCATTTCCTCGGGCATTGTTGCAACATGATAGCGAGGATGCGGCCGGTTGGCGAGATGCACTTCCGCTCGTTCACGGCGGCTGCTCTGCTAAAATCACAACAATGACCACCTCGGGTTTCCTGCTTCCCACGCTGCTGGTTCTACTCACAGCCTTTTCTGCATCAGCTCAGAGCAGGAAGTCCCAAAGCGTGAAGCCGATGACTGGATCCGCAGCCCGAGGCGCGGCTTCGAACAGCATGCAGGTCGCTCCTGACCTGACCCAGCGGCTGGCAAAATTCAAGCGCGTGCAGATGCCCTTTCATTCCGCTGGCCTGACTCCGCGGGAAAAAAAGATGATGGAGAAGCTGGTAGACGCCTGCCGCTATCTTGAAGACATTTACTGGCGGCAGAGCGATCCCGAAGGTTTGACTCTCTACCAATCGCTGGCCCGGAGCAAGAACGCGAAGGATCAGGAGTTGCGCCACTATCTGTGGATCAACGGCTCGCGGTTCGATCAGATCGACCAGAACCGCCCTTTTGCAGGGATTGCACCCATGCCGCCTGGACGCGGCTTTTATCCTGAGGGCCTGACCCGTCAGCAAATCGAGCAGTATGTAAGAGATCATCCTGAGAAGCGAGAGGAAATTTACAGTCCCACTACCATCGTGCGCTGGCACGGAGACCAGCTTGAGGGTGTGCCCTACCACATTGCATACCGGACTTTTCTGGAGCCGGCGGCGAGAGATCTTCGCGAAGCGGCAGGTTTAAGTCCTGACCCAAAGTTCGCCGAGTTTCTGCGCTTGCGGGCGGATGCTTTGCTCGACGATGACTACCTCAAAGGCGACCTGGCCTGGCTGGAGCTGAAGGATCCTAAGTTCGACGTGATCTTCGCGCCTTACGAAACCTATACCGACGGCTTGCTCGGAGTGAAAGGCTCATACGGCGCGTCGGTGCTGGTGCGTAACGAAGAGGAGAGCCGCAAGCTGGGAATGTTCCAGAGGTATGTTGCCGACATCCAGGACGCGTTGCCGCTGGCTCCCGAGGACCGTCCTTCCAAACGAGGACTCGAAACCCCTCTGGAAGTCATGGACGCGCCCTACCGCGCCGGCGATTTGCGGCATGGATACCAGGCTGTAGCCGACAATTTGCCCAACGACCCGCGAGTCCATGAGCAGAAGGGCAGCAAGAAAATCTTCTTCAAGAATTTCATGGACGCGCGCGTCAACTACGTGATTCTTCCGCTGGCGCAATACATGATGCTTCCCGAACAGGCCGCGAAGGCCTCGGGAGAAGGTTATCTGCTAAGCACGATCATGCATGAGATCGCGCACGGATTAGGCCCGGCATTCGCGCATGGAATATCGGGCAAGGTCATGATTCGCGAAGCCATAGGGCCGGCGTATGCAGGCCTCGAAGAGGCCAAAGCCGACGTGGTGGGCATGTTTGGATTGAAGTGGCTGGTGGATCACGGTGTATTGCCTAAGGAAAAGCTGGAAGAGTACTACGCGTCTTATGTCGCTGGAATCTTTCGCACCGTCCGCTTTGGCGCCGGAGAAGCTCACGGCCAGGCGGAGATGATGGAATTCAACTACTTGTCGGAACGGGGAGCGATAAAAAGACGACCCTCGGGTGAGTATGCGATTGACTACGGCATCATGCCCGCGGTGTTGGCAGACCTGGCCAAGGAACTTCTGGACATCGAAGCCACAGGAGATCGAAACCGCGCGGAGAACTGGTTCCGAAGGTATAACCTGGTACCAGCCGATTTGCAGGTGGCGCTGAAGGCGGCGTCAAAAGTACCGGTAGACGTAGATCCGGTGTTCTCATTCCCGGAAAGAGTGAAGTAGCGGCAAGAACCACGTTACCGCACAAAATCAACACGCGCTTCCCGCGGAATAATCCCAGCCTTGTGCCCCATATCCAGCAGGCGCCGCACCGCCTCGCGCCCGTCGGGCCCGTAATCCAGCGTGCGTTCGTTCACATACATACCCACAAACTTGTCTGCCAGCTGGGAGTCGACGTCACGAGCGAATTGCATCGCGTACGCCAAAGCCTCGTCACGATGATCGAGGGCGTATTGAATACTGTCTCGTAAAGCCTTGGACACACTCGCCGTCAATTCCGGGCCGAGACTGCGTCTGATGGCATTTCCCCCTAACGGCAGCGGCAAGCCCGTAACCTTGAGCCACCACTTGCCCAAATCAACAATGCGCTGCAACCCCGCCCTGGAATATGTCAACTGGCCTTCATGAATGATGAGGCCAGCCTCAAATTTACCTTCAACAATCTGGGGAATGATCTGGTCGAAAGGCACTACTTCAGTCTCAATTCCCGGAGCGAAGAGTTTCAGCGCAAGGTAAGCGGTCGTCAATGTGCCCGGAACGGCGATGCGCTTGCGCTTGATTTCACTTTGTGAAAAACCCTGTGCGGCCACAATCATCGGCCCGTAGCCGTCGCCGACGCTGCCGCCGCTCGGCAGCAAAGCATAGTTGTCCTGAATATAGGGATAGGCGTGGAACGAAATGGCTGTGACGTCGTAAACGCCATTGCCATCCCGCGCTTTCTGATTTAGCGTCTCGATATCGCAGAGAGTATGGGTAAAGCGCAGCCCGGGAACGCGTACCTTATTAGTGGCCAGCGCGTAGAACATAAAGGCGTCGTCGGAGTCCGGACTATGCGCAATGCTGATCTCGCGAACCTGCGCGTCACCACGCGCCACGTCCTTTACCTCAACTGTCGTGCTTTCCGAGGGCGTACCAGCGACACTCATGCCTGCTCCTTGCGGGAATATTTCCAGCCGGTTGAGGCCGCGGCAGCCAACATCACCTTGATGATCTCTGCGAAAACAAACCAGTACAACCCAAAACGCACAGCTTGCGCGAAGGAATGGGTCAGGACGGCAAGCCATGAAACGCCGACGGTAAACAGCAGCACTTCTGCCAGCAAGCCCGCGGCGCAGGCGCGCGTGAAAGACGCTTTGCCACGCTCCATGATCCAACCCGCCAGAGCTGCAACGAACGGATAGGCCAATAGAAATCCACCTGTCGCACCCAGGAGTTGAGCGACGCCGCCAGGCCCGGCAGGATTAAACACCGGTATCCCGCTGGCGCCTTCGACAAGGTAAAGTGCAAGCGCGGCAAATCCTCGCCGGCTACCCAGGGTAAGGCCCACCAGCAGCACGCCAAAGTTTTGCAGCGTAAGCGGTACCGGGGTAAATGGCAGCGGCACGGTAACCCGCGCACAGAGGGCAACAAACAAGCTGGCGCTGATCACGATTGCCGCCTGCTCCACCCAGGAAAGAGCGCGATTACCTCTGCCGAGAACGAGAGTAGCTGGCTTCGCCATATTGAACATTCTCCGAGATTGGAAAACTGGAACGACTGTGACCAGTCAAGACTCCTCGAACAGCTTTCAATCTTTGCCGTGGGTTTCTCTGGACGACGCTTCTTTCATATGGCGTCGTATCCGGAGGTAGGTCGCGAGTCCGACCAAAGACACCGAGACAGCGCTCAGAGCCAGGATCAGGAACAACCAGATCATCCGCACGATGTCTTAGGATATCAAAAGGAAATGGAACGTGCGTAAAGCGGACCTAATGTGGGCGCGAGCGTCCCGCTCCTGCTGGATCTCCTGAGCCATGTTAGTCTGGTAATCACTTTCCAGCCATGGCACGTTCCACGTCGTCCGCAGTGTGCGGCAACTTCTCTGTCAGGTTGATAAGTTTGCCGCTCTGATCAACGTAAAGAGTATCCTCAATCCGCACCCCGATTTTTTCCTCCGGGATGTAGATTCCCGGCTCAAGAGTAAAGACGGCCCCCGGCCCTAAGGGAACGTCATAGTCGTTGGGATCGTGAACATTCAAACCGACATAGTGACCAAGGCCATGAATAAAGTATTTCCCCAGCGGCTCGCCGTGCAGGTCTTTGCCATGGGTATTGATGTAGTTGTAGGCGATGTCGTGGAGCGAATCCGCGACGTTGCGCCGCAGCCGGGACTTTCCGGACACAAATGCCGCTGCCGCCGCCTGCTGCGCCCCCAGAACGATGTCATAAATCTCGCGCTGACGCGCCGTGAACTTGCCGGAAGCAGGGAGGGTGCGAGTAATATCGGACGCATACATGGAATATTCGCCCGCAGCATCGATAACAATCACATCTCCCGCCTGAATCGTCTCCGAATCAGCCGAATAGTGCAGCACCGTCGAATTGAAACCCGATCCCACGATGGGCGAATACGCCGGACGCTCACATCCTCGTTTTCCCCACTCGTATTGCATCAACGCGGAGATTTCCCGCTCCGTGATCCCGGGCTTCACTGTGTGCATGGCGGCCAAATGCGCCGCAATCGAAGCGTCCGTTGCATGACGGATGCGCTCAATCTCGCCAGCGTCCTTGTAGGTACGAAGCGAATTGAGCGACGCCCGGACGTCCTGGAAAGACACCCCCACAGGAAATGCATTGGCGCGCTGCAGCCATTGCAGGGGGACGGTTGAGTTTGAGGTTTCATCCCCGGCCGGCACGTCGGTGTAGATGCTCACCCTTCCAGTCGGAAGGAGACGCACCAACTCGGAGCGCAGGTTGTCGAGCACTTCCACGTGGTCAAATCCAGTAACCCTGCCGGCGTCCGGATTCTCAGCGCCCAGCTTCGGCCCGGTCCACTTCTCCTGGGATGGATTGTGGTTGGGAAGAAATAAAATTTCCGTGTAGGCGTGCTCTGGATTGACAACCCCCGCCGTGTTGCTGGCCGGTTTGGAGGTTGCGGGCATGATGAGCAGCGCAGCGCCCGGCTCGCTCCAGCCCGAGAGGTAGAAGAAATTATCGTCGGGTCGGTAACCGTAAAGATCGTTCGGGCCCTCAGCCTCGCTGGAGGCGAACAGAAGCACTGCGCCGCTGCTGATCTTGCTGGCCAGGCTCTGGCGGCGCATTCTGAAGTCTGAGTTCGGTTGGCGGTCAAGAGACCATGTGGTCTGGCAGAACACAAGAAACAGCAACAGCAAAACCTTCCGCATCCCTTATCCCCCGATTCGTGTTGCAGTCTACTTTGCGCCGCTGCTGGCTACGGACTTGCTTGCCGCGATGAGTGCATCCACGTTGGTTTTGTCCACGAGGGACGATCCGGTATCGACGAATGCGGGGATGGGAGCAAAGCTGTCGCGCGCCCAATCCGCAGTCAGGCTGCTCAGCTTGTGATGGTAGAGGTCGTCGAGCATCTTAAGCCCGACAAAACTCATTGTGTAAGGCTTCTGCGAGATGGTAGCGGCGATTACGCCCTTCTGGATCCACGACAGAGTGTCCTCGTCCGTGTCCATCGCCAGAACGACTTTGTCTTTGACGCCGTGCTGGCTCAGCACAGTAGCGACTTCCTTGCCCGCAAGAGCTTCCAGGCAAACGAACGCGTCAGTGCGTTCCTTCTTATCCTGGCCGAGGATCTCCGTGGCAGTATCGAAGGCGATGCGGGAGTCGCCTTTCATGTCCACAACGCGAGTGATCCTGATCTGGGGGGAGGCCTCAAGCGCGTCGCGATAGCCGCGCAGACGCTCCTTCAAATTGGCCTGCTCTGGAATCGTGAATATCACGACATTGCCCTTGCCGTTCATTTCCTTGGCCAGTCGCTGCCCGCCGATTTGTCCGGCGTGGTAATTGTCGGTTCCTACAAAAAGGAGCCGCTTGCTGGCGGGCGCGTCGGAATCCACAGTGATGACAGGAATGCCGGCTGCCACCGCCTGGTCAATATCGTCCTTCAGCAGGCTCGGGTCGGCGACAGAAACCAGAATTCCCGTGGGCTTGCTTTGTACCGCCTGCTGGAACGCCTTCTGCTCGGCTTTGGGATCGTAGGTGTCCGGACCGGCAAATTCGGAACGCACTTTCAGCTGAGCGGCGGCTTGAAACAGCCCAGCCGAGCCGGCCTGCCAGTAGGGAATCTTCACGTTGGTGGAAACCAGGAAATATTTCTCATCCTGGTCATGAGCGCTCCCGCAACTTGTCAAAACAACCAGCAGTGCGCAGAAAATCAGTCTCGCAATTACTTTTAAGTGGCTCATCGCATGCTCCTTCAGATCAGCCGGCGCGACAGCGCCCGGCAGAGCGCCCAAGCGCTACGCATTCTAAACCCAGGTGCAAGGAAATGAAAGAAATTGGGATGTGGAGTAGTGGCTCAGTCTGACTCTTGTCCACCAATCATGGAGTCATGCTGCGCTTGTGAAGCATCCTGCGCGCAGCGGATACGCGGTTGGGCGGAGCCTGAGGCGGCCCGCGCAGGATCCTTCGGGACTAAAGTCCCTCGGGATGATTGCATCTACGCGATCTATTCCAAATTAAGCCACTACCGGATGTGGGCATGGGCGCGAGCGTCCCGCTCGTACTCCTGAGCCGGACCCGACTCAGCTTACGCTACACGCCCACAGGGAAGGGCTTGGTGTGAGCCTCCGCGTCCAGCGACAAGCCGGAGAAGCGCCCTTGAAGCAGCGACATCAAGCCCGTGTACCAGTAGCCCACGACGAACAAAACCAGGAACGGCACTGTAATGTAGTTCTCGTTGGCGATGGCATAGTAGACCGTCAGCGCAAAATAGGTACCGATCAAAAGCTCCACCCACGGCACCCATCCCAGGCGGCGACGATATTTGACGGCGTTGATTTTGTCTTTCTTCGTCTCAACGCGATACTTCGGAGTGCGGGCGAAGGCCGACTTCTGCCCCACGAGAGCCTCCAGCACCGCGCGCGTATTAGTGACAGTCAACCCAATTCCCAGGGCCATCAGAAATGGCAGATACAGTAATGCTCGCGGCCACGTCTTGGGAAACAACTCGCGCTGCGAAACCAGGTAAAAACTGGAAATCGAAAAAGTGGATGCCATGAACAGGGGCAAGTCGATGTACAGCATCTGAAACCAGCCCTGGTAAAAGCGGATAATCATCGCCGGCAGCAAAAGCACCGACAGCACGACCATCAGGGGATAGCTGAGATTCGCTGTCAGGTGGTACCAGGCCTCCAGCTTTACCCGGAACGGCTGGTCGCTCTTCATCACGCTGGGAAGAATCTTCTTCGAGGTCTGAATCAACCCCTTGGCCCAGCGCGCCTGCTGGGTCTTGAAGGCTGTCATCTCCACCGGCAACTCGGCGGGACACTCGACGTCCTGTAGATAGATAAATTTCCATCCCTTGAGCTGCGCCCGGTAGGACAAATCGGTGTCCTCAGTCAGGGTGTCGTGTTGCCAGCCTCCAGCCTCCTCAATCGCCCTTCGTCGCCACGCTCCGGCTGTTCCGTTGAAATTGAAGAAGACGCCGCTGCGGGCGCGTCCGGAATGTTCCAGTACAAAGTGTCCATCCAGCAGGATGGCCTCCACTTCCGTCAGGAACGAGTAGTTTCGATTAATGTGCGCCCAACGGGTCTGCACCATGCCGATTTTCGCGTCGGTGAAATGGTGAATCGTTCGAAGAATAAAATCTTCAGGAGGAACGAAGTCCGCGTCAAAGATGGCGATGAACTCACCCTTCGCGGTTTGCATTCCTTCCGCCAGCGCGCCCGCCTTGAAGCCCTCACGATTGCTGCGGTGATGGTAGCTGATCGGAAAACCGCACGCGGCATAGTGTTCCACCAGTCCTTGAGCCACGGCCTGAGTCTCGTCGGTGGAATCGTCCAGCAATTGCACGTCGAGCTTTTCAATCGGATACTGCAGGCGGCAAATCGCATCCACCAGTCGCTCCACGACGAATTGCTCGTTAAAAATGGGAAGCTGAACTGTCACCCGCGGCAGATCCGCGAAATGACCCGGCGGATCGGTCGTGCGATTGTTTTTATGCTTGTAGTAGAGGTACACCAGCACGTAACGGTGCATGCCGTAGGAGGCCAGGAGAATCAGAACAATGAAATAAGGGATCAGCAACGCCATGTCAAAAGAATTGGGGTGATACAGCCCCTTGAATGTGGTGTCGAGAAAATGCTGCCGGATGTACTGGCCAATGCCCCGCGAGGCTACAAAAGCGGCTATAAGAGAAGATGAAATGGAGGCAACGCCCAGGGGAAACGTCCTTATCCAGTGTCGTTATTCGGCTATACCGGAGACGCCATTGTAAACCACGAACCGCGTAGACCCAGATGTCCCATCTGGGCGGGTGAGGTAGTGGCTCAGTTTCAAGCTGCATTCGGCCTCATCCTGAGCTTGCGGAAGCATCGGGCGACGGAGGGAATACGCAGTCTGGCCGCGCCCGGTGCGATGCGCTCAGGATCCTTCCGGACTGAAGTTCCTCAGGATGACTGACTTTTCGCGATTTATTTTCAAACTGAGCCACCACCGCATGCGAGTAAGGCTCGCCGGGGTTCGGTTTCCCTGATCAGCGTGAAATCGGCGGCGCGTCGGCACCGCCCCTGCTTGGCCAGAAGAGATCTCTAATTCAGGAAGTACGTCCGGTACAGCGTGTCGCGCTGAACGGGCTTGAATCCGGCATCGCGGATGATGCGACGCAATTCTTCTTCGGTAGTGCAGTTGGTAACGCCCGCCGCCCGCACCACGTTTTCTTCCAGCATCACCGATCCGACATCGTTGCCGCCAAAACGCAGTCCCATCTGGCAGACTTTCAATCCCTGGGTTACCCAACTGGATTGAACATTGAGGAAGTTCGACAGGTACACCCGGGAGATGGCCAGCACCTTCAGGTATTCGACCGAGGTCGCCTCCTCCCAGCGACGGCCGCCAAGGGCGGTATTCTGGGGCTGGAAACTCCACGGGATGAAAGCGGTGAAGCCCCCAGTCTCCTCTTGCAGGTCGTAGAGCTGCTGGAAATGATTGACCCGATTCTCGATGCTCTCACCCACACCGAACATCATCGTGGCAGTCGTTCGCATTCCGAGCTGGTGCGCGGTGCGATGCACGTTAAGCCAGTCGTCGGTCAGACATTTGAGCCTTGCAATCTTGTAGCGAACCTCATCGTCGAGGATCTCCGCGCCGCCGCCGGGAATGGAATCCAGTCCGGCATCGCGCAGCCGTGAAATTGTGTCGTGTATGCTCAGAGAGCTGTATTCGGCGATGGCAATAATCTCCGAAGCCGAGTAGCAGTGCAGGTGAATCTTTGGAAAGCGCTGCCTGATCCCGCCGAGCATCTTCTCGTGCCAGTCAATCTTCAAATCAGGATGCAGTCCGCCCTGCATCAGCACGCCGGTTCCACCCAACTCAACGGTTTCGCGGATCTTGTCGTAGATCGTTTCGAACTCGAGAATGTATCCCTCTTTAGCTGCGGGTCCCTTCAAGGGCCGGTAAAAAGCGCAGAAAGTGCAATATTCGGTGCAGAAGTTCGTATAGTTAATATTGCGGTCAATAATATAGGTGGCTACCCCCTCGGGATGGAGCTTGCGGCGCACCGCGTCGGCTTCCATGCCGATGCCAATCAGGTCGTCGGAACGGAACAAGTCGAGAGCTTGCTGTTTAGTAAGGGTCATAATCGCTGTAAAGATTCTAACGGACCCAACCGTCCCTGCCAAACTCAACGAACAACGAAGAAACCACCCCCCTGTCATCCTGAGCGTGGTCGAAGGATCGCTACGTTCCTCACCGCCGCCCTGTCGACACTTCGCAAAAGAGATGGCGTGTACGCATCACCAACGACGTAGCGCCCTGGGAGTCCTTGACATCGCCAGTCACCCATAAGTGAACGGCTAGCTTCGCTCAGAGTTTGTGACTTTTTTGATGTCGTCAAATATCGAGGTTGCAAACAAAATAGTTACGACGACAAACTGGTCATAAATTCAAAAAAGTCACAAACTCTCAGGATGACGCTGGACTATGCGCAACGGGCTCATGCCGTCCCGCGAACCGCATGCTTGCTATCACCGTCAGTCCTGTTCTTATAGCGGTAATATTGAACCAGCGCGGCAACTCCCCCCGCTACCGCCAACCCAATAAGTATGAAGAGCGCCGGCTTGTAGTACTGGGAGAAGAACCGGACGATGTGCCTGCCATAAATTGCTCCCAGGCCTGCGACAATCGTGAAACGAACCGCGCGGCCTAACGCCAGGGCGGCAACGAACTTCTTGCGCGAGTATTGCAGTGCCCCTGCCGCCAGGAGGAAGGGCACAATCGGGAACGGAGGCGGCAGCAACGCAGGAAGGGCCACGGCGCCAAATCCCCAGCGCTCGAAGCGCTCAAAAACCTTTGCAGCCCGCTTGCTCGACAGCTTGCGTTCGAAAGCCTCTTTGCCGCCTTTCCGAGCCAAGCCGTATGTGATGTAGCCGCCAATCACAGCTCCCACGGTCGCCATCAACGCGTAATACCACCATAACTGGCGGTGCCTTGCGGCCAGATAAATGGTTAGAACGTCCATACTGCCAGGAAGCGGCACTACGGAGTTGTCCGCCAATCCGAGCAGAACCAGCCCGACGCCGCCCAGGTGCCGGAGCCATGTCCAAACTGAAACAGCAATCAAGAACTGAAGATGTATTGGCATTCCCGCCTAAGAGGCACTCCGCGCGACGCAAGTGGGATGGACGTCATGGATAAGAATCAAATGGCCGCAGTTTTGGCCACATCGAGAAAATGCAGTGGCGGCGCAGAGGGCAAGGCGCCGCACTCTTTGGCATATCGATAGAAATCCTGTAACCCATCAATGCACCCAGGGTCGAGATCATAGTGGATATTCTCGGTCAGATATGTCTTTACGTCGGGATTGCTCAAGCCCAGGCGGGGCGCCCACTCCCTCGCAATTCGTTGTAGATTCTCGGCCTGCAAACCGTGATCGCGCGACTCCTGAAATATCGCCGCCAGATCTACCGGAGCACCTCCCGCCAAAGCAGCCTGTCGTACCGCCCAAAAGGCGAAAACGAAGGGCTTGCCTGTGAACCGAATCCACTCCTCGGCCAGGTCGTGGGAGAGATACTTTGAACGGTCCACCTTCAACGCCGGATCCCCGATTACCAGGGCGGCGTCGTGATCCTTAAGCATCTCATCCAGGTTCGGGCCCATCGGCGTGAAGCTTCTGCCCCCACCCCACCACTTTGCAAACAGGATCTTGGTCAGCGCCACCGATGTAAGTGAGGACGTATCCAAAGCCACCGACCTCACCTGCTCAAGCGGGATTTTACTTACCAGAAGAATGGAACGAACCGGGCGGCGCGACGCAATAGCTACTCCCGGCAGAATGGACAGTCCCGGAATACTGGCATACGCTGCGGCGGGAATGATCCCGATATCTGCCGTCCCTGCCGCCAGATCGGCGGCGCATTGCGAGGGCAGCGTATAGGAGATCTCGAATCCCGCACCGGCGGATCCATGCTCAAAATCCCACATTAGAGGCGCAGTATTAAGGTAGGAAATGGCGGAGATGCGAAGGCGTTTCATGCTGCCGATCGGCGAATACGGTCCAATCCAGACACCAACCGAACCCTCAATCTTATGTTCAATCTTACCAGAGAGGATTGCTGGCCAACCTTGACATGGTTTTTGCCGGTTGTAACAGTCCGCGAGTCAGGCGCCCAGCTTGGAAGTGCGGCGCGGACGTCTGTGGAGGTAACGACGTGCCTGAATCTGTGGCTGCAACGTCCAGCACCAACGAAAGCCTCGCTTTGCTATGGCTGGCGCTTTCTCTAACCGAAGGATTGGGGCCAAACGAGGCCAGAGTCTGGTTGAGCATCTGGGAGGTATTCAGAATGTGTTCTAGGCATCGCTCACCGAACTGGAAGCCGCCGGCATTCGGGCGGTCTCGGCGCAATCCCTGGCAATCGGCCAGTCTGCGGATTTAGCCCAGGACGAACTGGCGCGCGCTACCGCAGCCGGAGTTTCAGTGGTCGGCCTCGATGATCCCAATTATCCGGCGGAGGTGAAGCAAATTTACGATCCGCCGCTGGTTCTCTACGTCCGCGGAAATGTGGAAGAGATTGCCCAGCCGGGCGTGGCCGTGGCGGGGACTCGTCATCCCACCTCCTGCGGCCTGGGAATGGCGGAGCGTTTGTCGTGTGACCTCGCGCCCCGCGGATTAGTCATCAGCGCAAGACGGTTGCCGTTTTCGGTACAGGAGTGGACATCATCGATCCGAAGGAGAACACACCCCTCCCCGAACAGATTCTGAGCCTGGGTGAAAGCGTTGATCTCCGAATTCCCCATGAACACTTTTGCGGCGCCACAGAATTTTCCCATTCGCAATCGCATCATCAGCGGTATTTCAGTCGGCGTGTTGGTCATCGAAGCTGCCGAATACAGCGGCACCCGCATCACCTCGCGTTGCGATCTGGAGCAAAATCGCGAGGTTTTCGCAGTCCCCGGCAACGTCATCAACAAGAATTCATGGGGCCCCCACACCCTGATCAAACAGGGCGCCAAGCTCACCGCGACGTGGGAGGACGTTTGGGAGGAACTCCCGCCGCAAGTACGACTTGCGTTCACTCCCACCACCACCGATGAATCGCAGACTGGGCAATCAGCATCTCTATTCGGGGAAAGCGAGCTGCCGCCACACGAAAGAAAGATACTGAAGCTGCTCAAAGCCGGAGAGCCATCCACATCGATCAGATCGTAGGAAGCCTGGAGGCCGACCTGTCCTCTTCAGAAATCTTCGCCGCACTGTTCGAGCTGGAACTGGCAGGCAGGGCGAAACAGATGCGAGGGAAGAATTTTGTGAAGAGCTTCTGGCGATTAGCTTCTGGTCTAGCCCAGATCGGGAGGGTCGGCGATGGAAGACTTCAAGGATTTGCGCGTGTGGCAGAAGGCGTACGAGTTAACGCTGAATGTGTGTAGAAAAAGCGCTACCTTCGCGAAGGAAGAGATGTATGGACTGACCAGTCAGCTTCGCCGGGCGACAATGTCGATCGGCGCAAACATTGCTGAGGGATGCGGCCGCGGGTCAGATCCAGAACTGCGGCGCTTCCTGCAGATCGCGCGCGGCTCGGCAAACGAGTCGAATGCCACCTTCTCCTGGCCAGAGACCTGCGGTTCTTACCGCCAGACGATTTCAAGAATGTGGAAGGCATGGTGCTGGAAATGCAACGCATGTTGGCATCTCTGGTACAGCGGTTTTCGCTGGCAGTAGTGGCAAGAAGCCAGTAGCCAGAAGCCAGCAGCTTTCTACAAAACTTGTTGCCACCACTGCATTCATGCTAGCTTCAAAACCAGTAATCACCATTACGAGGACACATTGTCAAAAGGTTTAGTCATCGTCGAGTCGCCAGCCAAGGCGAAGACCATCCAAAAGTATCTGGGCAAGGGCTTCGTCGTCGAGGCTTCGCTCGGGCACGTTAAGGATTTGCCCAAGAGCACTCTGGGCGTCGACATCGACAACGAATTCGAAACGGAATACATCGTTATCCCCGGCAAGGAAAAAGTTCTTGCCAAGCTGAAGAAGCTGGCCCTGTCCGCCGACAGCATCTATCTCGCGCCTGACCCGGACCGCGAAGGCGAAGCCATCGCCTGGCACCTTGCCGAGGAACTGGGCGAGGGAAAAAAGGGTAAGAAGAAAAAGAAGAAGAAAGAAGGGGACGAACCCGACCGCATCCGCCGCGTCACTTTCAACGAAATTACCAAGCGCGCCGTGCAGGAAGCTTTCGAACATCCCCGTGACATCGACCGCAACCTGGTTGATGCGCAGCAGGCTCGTCGTGTACTCGACCGTCTGGTGGGTTACCAGGTTTCCCCTTTGTTGTGGGATAAGGTCCGCCGCGGCCTGTCTGCCGGCCGGGTTCAGACAGTCGCGCTGCGACTCATTGTCGAGCGCGAGCGGGAAATCAAGGCCTTCCAGAAGGTTGAATACTGGACCATCGACGCTCACCTGGCCGGACCGAAGCCGCCGGCATTCGACGCCCGCTTCGTTGGCAAAGGTGAAGAAAAGGTCGAAGTAAATAATGGCGAGGATGCGGAGAAAATCCGCGCCGCGCTGGAAACAGCTGGCTGGCTGGTTCGCACCGTCGATCGCAAAGAGCGGCGTCGCAATGCGACTCCACCGTTCACGACCAGCAAGTTGCAGCAGGATTCCTCCCGCAAGCTGCGCTTTAGCGTGAAGCGCACCATGATGATCGCGCAGCGTTTGTATGAAGGCGTGGAGCTGGGTGAAGAAGGTTCAGTCGGCCTCATCACCTACATGCGTACTGATTCCACTCGCGTTTCCAACGAAGCCCTGGCGGAAGTGCGCGAGTACATTACGGCGCAATATGGCGCCCCGTATTTGCCCGAGTCGCCCAATACATATAAGGAGAAGAAGGCGGCGCAAGCGGCGCACGAAGCCATTCGTCCTACGTCGGCGATGCGGCATCCGGATCAGATCAAGCAATATCTCAAAGAAGACGAGTACAAAGTCTACAAACTGATCTGGCAGCGCTTTGTGGCATCGCAGATCACGCCCGCTGTGTTTGACCAGACGACTGTCGACATCGACGCCAAGTCGGGTGCGGAAACCTTCTGGTTCCGCGTGACCGGCTCCGTGCTCAAGTTCGACGGCTTCCTCAAGGTCTACGAAGAATCCAAAGACGGCAAGGACGAGGAAGAAGAAGAACTCAAGCACAAGTTGCCGCCTCTGGAGCCCGGGCAAAAACTCACTCTGAGAGAACTGAAGCCCGAGCAGCATTTCACCGAGCCTCCGCCGCGCTACAACGAAGCGTCCCTGGTAAAGGAACTCGAAGAACGCGGCATAGGCCGTCCGTCCACGTATTCCGCGATTCTCAGCACCATCCAGGAGCGCCAGTACGTGCAGAAAATAGGAGGAAAATTTTCACCCACGGAAATCGGTTTGGTCGTCACCGATCTGCTGGTGGAAAACTTCCGCGATATTTTCGATGTCCAGTACACCGCGCGTCTCGAAGAAGAGCTCGACGAGATTGAAGAGGGCAAGGAAACATGGACTGACGCGCTCGCCGAATTCTACAAACGCTTCGCCAAGGATCTCCGTTATGCCGAAAAGCATATGGAGAACATCAAGCGCATGGAGAAGCCCACGGATGAGAAGTGCGAGCGCTGTGGCTCACCGTTGGTGATCAAGTGGGGCAAGCACGGTTCGTTCTACGCCTGCAGCTCGTACGACAAGGAAAATCCCGAGAGCTGCACCTTCACCAAGGAAAATCCCATCAACCTGCCCGACTTGGATTCCGCCGACATCCAGGAAACGACGCAGGAAGAATATTGCGAAAATTGCGGCCGTGTGATGGTCCTCAAGCGCGGGCGCTTCGGCCAGTTCATGGCGTGTACTGGCTATCCGGATTGCAAGACCACGCGGCGGCTCGATCAGGGCAAGAAAGTTCCCGACATCCCCCTCGACGAGGTCTGCCCCAAGTGCGGGCGCAACATGATGATTCGCCACGGGCGTTACGGCGAGTTCACCACCTGCAGTGGCTATCCCGAGTGCAAGTATGTGAAGCAGAATTTCATCGGCGTGAAGTGCCCGCTTTGCAAAGACGGTGACCTGGTGGAAAAGAAGGCGCGCAAGGGGAACACCTTCTACGGTTGTGGAAATTATCCCAGGTGCAAGTTCACCTCTGCCGGCAAACCGCTTGCGGAAAAATGCCCCACCTGTGGCAGTGAATACCTGGTGGAGAAATTCCTGAAGGCAGGACCGGTTGTCGCCTGCCCCAACAAGGAATGCGAGTATGAGCGCGGGATACCGGTGGAGGCTGCTACCGGGGCAGCATCAACCACATAAGATCACTTAATCAAGGAGACCGATCAATGGCGAAAAAGCCCACCGCAGCGGACGCCCAGCTGATCCTTCAACTCTACGATCTCCGTCGTGAAGCCGAAATGCGCAAGGCCCGTAACTGGTGGACGGTGACCTTCTGGCCCAACACCGCGGAAGATTTTATGAAGGTGGCCAACTCGCTAGGAACGCAGGAAAACGCCTGGTTTCGCCAGGTGGCCGGCTATTGGGACCTGGCGTCTTCGATGGTTCTTCACGGAGCCATCCATCCCGACCTGTTTCTCGAAGGCGGATTCAGCGGCGAGATGTTCTTCATCTTCGCCAAACTCCAGCCCTTCTTGAAAGATGTGCGCGAGAAAATGAAGAGTCCCGGCCTCTTCCGAAACGTCGAGAACGTGATTAACATTTCAAAGGCTGGACGTGAAAGACTGAAGATGGTCAGCGCACGCGTAGAGTCGAGGCGCAAAGCAATGTCGGAGACGGCAAAAGCAAGCTGAGTGTGAACTGAGAACCGTGAACTAAGAACCGGGAACTGCTCTCCTACGAAATATACTCCCGGATATATTCATCTTTCGATTTCGCCAATTCATCCAGATCTCCATCGAAGATGACCTTGCCTTCACGCAAAATCAGGAAGGCCATGGGAACTTCAGATCGGGTGCCGCTGGCCAGCGGCTGCATCTTGTTCGCCTTGCGATCAAAGTAATGCGTGGCCATGATGAAGGCATCCTGCAGCCGGTGAGTGACCATCAGCGAACTGGTCTTGTAAACGTCGCGCTGTTTGACGATCAGCTCCACGATGGTCGTGGAGGTCACCGGGTCAAGTCCTCCGGTCGGAGAATCGTACAGAATGACTTCCGGTTGCGTGATGATCGCCCGTGCAATCGCCACCCGGCGCCGCATTCCGCCGGACAGCTCCGCGGGGAACATGTCGACGGTGTGTTCCAGTTCCACGAAACTTAGGGCCTCTCGCACTCGCCGGTCGATCTCGCTTTCGGCAACATCCCCGTCCTCGATCAGGCGGAATGCGACATTTTCCCGCACCGTGAACGAATCGAACAGCGCGCTCTCCTGAAACACCATTCCAACTCTTCCCCGCAGGCTGAACAAATCCTTTTCGCTCATCTGGGTTACTTCTTCTCCCAGAACATAAATTCTGCCTGAGTCGGGCTTCATCAACCCCAGCGCGAGCTTCAGGATGGTGCTCTTGCCCGAACCCGCGACGCCGAAAAGCGCTTTGGTTTCTCCATGCGCCAGCCGGAACGAAATGTTGTTCAGTACCTGCTTGTCGTCGAATGCCAGAGAAACATCTTCGAAGCGGATCGCTTCGGCTGAGGGCTGCCGGGCGTCAGAGGATGGTGTTTCGAGCGGTAGCGTCGGGGCCGGCATGGTTCAAATATTTCGCTAACTTCGTCCGAGACTCAAAAGCTTCAGCGGTAGCCCAGCACCGCGATCAGCAGCTTGGTAACAAAGAAGTCCACCACGAGAATCAGCACCGATGCGACCACTACAGCCTGGGTCGTCGACCGTCCCACGCCTTGCGTGCCGCCTCGCGTCGACATCCCGAAATAGCAACCGACGGTTGAAATAACGAAGCCAAAAAGTACCGGCTTGATCAGGCCCGTGGTTACATCCCGCCAGACCAGTGACTGCCAGGCGGAAGTCCAGTACTGCCGCGAGTCCAGGCCCAGCAACAAGCTCGAGACCATATTCCCTCCCACCAGCCCGAGCAGGTCGGAAATGATGGTGAGGAAAAAGAGCATCACAACGGTGGACACCACACGCGGAGTCACCAGCTTTTTCGTAGGATCGGTGCCCAGCGCGCGCATGGCGTCGATCTGTTCGGTCACCGTCATTGAACCGAGTTCGCTGGCCATACCCGAAGCATTGCGGCCCGCGACCATCAGCCCGGTAATGACCGGTCCCAACTCGGTAACCATTCCCACGGAAACCAGCTGCGCGATGAGGGTCAGCGAGCCGAAACGTGAAAGCGTGCTGGCGCTGTTCAGAGCGAGAACCGCTCCGGTAAAACCACCCGTCAGAATCACGATGGGAAGAGAGCCGACTCCGATCAAGTCAGCCTGCTGAATCATGTCGGTAACATACAGGGGACGGCGGAAGAGATTGGCCAACGATTGGCCGACCAGCAGGGCATATTCCTGCAGCGCCTGGACTTTTTCCTTGGCAAATTCAGCGGGCGAAATGAGTTGGACCTGGAAGTCCCCGGCTGCCATGCGGTGTGCCCTCTCCCTGAAAGGAATATAGCAGAAAGCCTTCGGCTTTCAGCCGTCAGCAATCAGCGTAGCCAACCCAAATTGCACCGAAACCGCCAACTGAGAACCGAGAACTGAAAACTGGCAACTGGTAGTTAAAGACCCGGCGGTTAATAACCCGGCAGCTAATGACAAAGAGGTGTGGTGCGAAGTCCGAGGTCCGAAGGCAGGTTTCCGCGCTTACTCCCGAACCTTCTTCTTAATCTCAATATTCAATCGCTTGATTTTCTGATTCAGGGTCGAAAGCGGCACGTGGAAACGATCCGCGGCTTCGGTCTGGTTCCAGTTGCACTTCTCCAGCATGTCGAGGATGATGCGCCGTTCGCAATCCTCCACGATGTCGAACAGGGAAGCGTCGCCCCGGTGCTCCAGGAGCGGAAGGGGCGTCCCACGGCCCACGATCGGGTCTGGGAGAAGGTCAGGGCCGATGTCCAAACCGGTAGAGAGAACGACTGCGCGCTCGACCACATTCTCCAGCTCGCGCACATTGCCAGGCCATGAGTATGACAGAAGGGGATGCAGGCCTTCCGGGGTCATTCGTCGTCGTGGGCGTTCATTTTCTTCCGAGTACTTCGCCAGAAAGAAATCAACCAGGCGAGGAATGTCTTCCTTGCGCTGTCGCAAGGGCGGCAGATCGATGGTAATAACGTTCAGGCGATAGAAAAGGTCATCCCGGAACTTGCCCTCGCGAACCAGCTGTTTCAGGTCCACATTGGTGGCGGCGATGATGCGCACGTCCACTTGAAGCTCGTGCACTCCGCCCAGGTGCATGAACTTACGGTCCTGCAACACGCGCAGAATCTTGCTCTGCGTGTCCAGGCTCATGGTCCCGATTTCGTCCAGAAACAGCGTTCCCCGGTCGGCGATTTCAAACAAACCCTTCTTGCTGGCGACCGCGCTGGTGAACGCTCCCTTGACGTGCCCGAACAGCGTGGATTCCAGCAGGTCGGGAGGCATCGAACCGGTATTCACCGGCACAAAGGCGCGATCACGCCGCGGCGAGTTCAAGTGAACGGCCTTGGCTATCAGTTCCTTGCCGGTGCCGCTCTCGCCCTGCAGAAGAATGGTTGAGCGGCTGGGGGCCACTTGCGCCACCAGGTCGAAAATCTTAAGCATGGGCTCGCTCTTGCCCACGATGTTTTCAAAGTTATAGCGCTGCTTCAGTGCCCGCTTGAGCTGAACATTTTCCGCTTCGGTGCGATGCCGCCCCACGGCAATGCGTACATCGGCCAGCAGCTTCTCGTTGTCCCATGGTTTCTGGACAAAATTGGTGGCCCCCGCCTGCATTGCTTTCACCGCGTTTTCGACTGTGCCGTAAGCGGTGATCATGATTACCGAAAGCTCGGGATCGTGAGCGTGTAACTCCGCCAGCAGCTCCAGGCCATTGCGGTCAGGCAGCGCCAGGTCGAGCAGAACCAGATCGAAAGGCCGCTCGCCGATGCGCGACAATCCCTGGTCGGCAGTGGCGGCCGACTCGACTGAGTAGCCTTCGAGTTCCAGCAGAGTCTCAAGCGATTCGCGAATCGCGGCTTCATCGTCGATGATCAGCACCGCTCCCGCGGACGAGGACGGCGATTCGTTGATGACGCGGCGCGGAAAGGTTGCCAGTTCAGACATTCACAGCCTTCTTGGTTAGCGGAAAATCCAGATAAAATGTGGTGCCTTGGCCGGGTTCGCTCTCGACTCGAATCTTCCCCGCGTGCTCCTGAATAATGCCGTAGGTGACCGAGAGGCCCAGGCCGGTGCCTTTGCCCTGTCCTTCTCGCGGCGCGGCTTTGGTGGTAAAGAATGGGTCGTAGATGCGCTGGATATGTTCCTGCGCAATGCCGGTGCCGGTATCGGAGACCACCACACTCACTCCGTCTCCGTTCGATGTCACAACTCGCAGCCTTCCACCTTCAGGCATCGCGTCCCTGGCGTTCAGGAATAGGTTCAGGAACACCTGTTGCAGACGCCCCGGATTACCGCTGATCAGTGGCAGGTGTCCCGCCAGATCGTCCTCAACTTTGATCTTTGTGATCTTGAACTGGTGTTCCAGCAGCGCCAGCGTGTCCGCGATGATCTTGTTCACGTTCACTTCCGTAAATTCCGTGCCACTGGTTCGCGAGAAATTCAGCAAGTTGTTCACAATCTCAGATGCGCGGAACGTCTGCCGCGTAATCTTTTCCAGTAATCCGCCTTTTTGAGGGTCATTCTGGAGCTGCTTCGAAAGCATCTGGGCATACGACGAAATCACAGCCAGCGGAGTATTGACTTCGTGCGCCACTCCCGCCGCCAGCAATCCGATGGAAGAAAGCTTGTCGGCTTGCGAGAGCTGCGATTCCAGATCGATACGCTCGGTAATGTCATCCACGATGATCAGCCGGCCAATCACGTTGAATTTCCGCGTCACCAGCGGGGCAATCGCGACATTTACAATGCGGCTCTCCCCGGTAGGCGTGGCCAGCCGGAACTTGTACAGATTGTTGACTCCGGGGTTTTGTCTCACCCGGTAAAATTCCTCCACAAATGCCGCCGGAAACACGTCACTCAAGGGCCGAGTCAGTGCCTGCCAACGGGGCAGGGCATACATGACTTCCATCTGCGAGTTCCACGATTCGATCCGGTCCTCGAGATCTACCGCCATCACGCCGACGTTGATGGACTCCACGATGTTTTCGTTGAAGTCCTTCAGGCGTTCATATTCCGTGACCTTCTGCTCCAGCGATGCGTAGAGACGCGCGTTCTGGATTGCGATTCCGATGTAGCCGGCCAGCGTTTCGAGCAACTCGACGTCTTCGCTGGTAAGGAAGTCGCCTTCCACGGTCTTCCCCAGGCCAAGGAATGCAATGGTCCGCTGCTGGGCTCGGCAGGGAATGTAGTAGTTCAAATCCAGTCGCTCGATTGCCTGCTGGGCGGTGGCAGTCTCGCGCGGTACCTGGTGTACGTTCTCAAGAAACAGGTGCCCGGCCTCGATCTCCGGCCGGGGCGCGCTCAGGAAGTTCAAATCCAGGCCGCTGGTTTGGGTCATGCCGAACGACTTGGCCAGAAAGAACTGCGGCGGCTCACCGGCGGCGAGGAAAATCGCCATGCGATCTACCAGCAAAGTTCGCGACAAACGGTCAACCACTGAACTCAGCATGCGGTCGAGGTCGGTTTCCGCGCTCAATTCGCGGCCAAACTCGATCAGCGTCTTGCGATAGTCGTAACGGGTGCGATAGAAGAACTGGTCGATCCGCTCCTGAATCCACTTGCGGACAGGATCGAACAGCAGCGCCGTCACCACCATGGCCAGGATCAACCCGATCGGCCCTGAACTCGGCACTTGCGTGTGCACCAGTTCGGCGACACCTGCGACGACCGCGAAGTAGACTCCCACGATCGCGCCCGCGGCCAGGGTGTAGACCATGCCGCGCTTGAAAATCAGGTCCACATCCATCAGCCGGTAGCGGAAGATGGCGTAGCCAAACGTCAGGGGGAGCAGGCCCAGCGACAGCACCGAAACCTTCATGGCGGCGGTCGGCAGGGCGCCCGTCAGGTAAGGGATCACGTAGAACAGGGTGAACGGCGCAATGGCCAGAATCGTGCCGCGTGTAACCCATTTAAGCTGCTGCCGCAGGATCGGTGTGCTGGCCCTGCGATAACTGAACCACAACACCCCCGCGGCCACCACGAAGAACAGGGCAAGGTAGCCCATCTGTATCCGGTCGAGGTTCCAGCGCACCCGTTCGCTTGCCTTCAGCAACCGCAATGTGAAAATGTGGATGCCCAGCAACAGCATTCCGGGCATATAGATCGCGGGGATAATCCAGTGATGCTTGCGGATAGTATTGCGCTTCTCCGGGAAGGTCAGGACAAAATGCAGGAACAAGGCCGGCTGCAGCAGCCAGGCGACAACGTTGCCCCAGTAAATCGTCCAGTCAAAATCGTTCAATTTACCGCTGAACTTGAAAGCATAAAAAATGAACGACACCAGGCAGAAGATGTAGAAATGCGTTGAACTCGGGGCAGTCCAGCGCCGCAGCAGGACATAGAGCCCGATCCCGAGATAGATGAGGGCAATGAAGCGAAGCCAGTAGTTCAGCGAACGCTCCGCCGGAACCAGGATCACCGTCATGTCCACCGGCACCGACTGGCGGATGACGGAATATGTCGCCTTCGACCAGGCTCCAACCCGGTACGTCTGCCGCATGCGGGTGGGAGTATCTTTCACCTCGCGCTCGTTGATCGCGGTCAGGCGGTCGCCCACTCGAATGCCAGCCTTATCGCCGGGGCCGTTGGCCTCGACCCGGTCAGCCACCAGGCCGCCATTCTCCCCAGCCGCTTCCATCCAGGAAACGCCATCCCAGGGAATCAGGAAGTCCCGTTCTTTCTGAAAATTGATCCAGGCCAGAACCACCGCAGCCGTGGTGAGCAGAATCAGCAGCCCGGCGGTAAAGCGGATTTGGAATTCACGGTTCATCGACCGCAACGGCTCCTGTGCCAGGGTGGGGGAATCACCCGAATGAGGGGTGTGCACGTTCGGGGCCACGGGAGTGTGCAAAGCAGAACCTCTAACTTACTTCAAGGAAAAGACTTCCCTGATTATAGAAGCGTCGGCATGGTAAAGCTATGTTTTTTGGAAGGCATATGTGTGGTTTGGTAACTCTATGCCAGCTATGAGCTTAAGAAGCCACCTTCGACCGATCCCCGCATTCCAAGCCGCGCCAAAGCCTCGGCATTCAGTTGGCATCCCCCAGGTCAGCAATGGAAATCGTCAACCACAAAGGTCACGAAGGTGCACGAAGAAAACCCCGGTAAAACCTTCGTGATACTTCGTGCCCTTGCTGGTTCATGGGTTTTGCCCGGCACGAACCGCAACCCGCGACTCCGATAGAATCGTCTCTTCTTCATATGACCATCACCCAAGAGATCATTGACCGCGAACGCCAGTTCCTGCTGCCCACCTATAACCGCTATCCCATTGCCCTCGAGCGCGGCAAGGGAGTTTATCTGTTCGACCGGGAAGGGAATCGCTACCTGGATTTCGTCGCCGGACTCGGTGTCAACGCCCTCGGCCACGCTCATCCCCGGGTGCTCAAGGCAATTCGCGAGCAGTCCGCTCGCGCCATCCACTTTTCCAATCTCTACTACCACGAGTTTCAGGGACGACTGGCCGAAAAGCTCTGCCGGCTCTCCGGTCTGAACCGTGCTTTTTTCTCAAACAGCGGCACCGAAGCGATCGAGGGATCCATCAAACTTGCTCGCCTGGCAAGCCATCGCATGGGAGGCGAGGCCAAGAGTCAGCTGGTGGCTCTCGAGGGTTCGTACCACGGACGAACCTTTGGCTCCATGTCGCTCACCGGGCAGGACAAATACCGCAAAGGTTTCGAGCCGCTGCTTGAAGAGGTAAAGTTTGTCCCGCGAAATGATGTCGCCGCCCTGCACGCTGCCGTCGACGACCGCACCTGCGCCATCGTCCTGGAACCAATCTTCGGGGAAGGCGGCATTTACGAATGTTCGGCAAGCTTTCTCCAGGAATGCCGCGCTGTAGCCGATCGCCACAAGGCAGCCCTGATTTTCGACGAAATTCAGTGCGGTCTCGGCCGCACCGGAACCATCTTCGCCTTCCAGTCTTTCGGCGTGGTTCCGGACATTGTTGCCATCGCCAAGCCACTCGCCGCCGGGCTGCCGCTGGGAGGATTTCTGGCCAAAGAAGAAATTGCCTCGGCAATCTCCGCGGGCCAGCACGGAACCACATTCGGTGGTGGACCGCTGGCTTGCCGGGTAGCGCTGGAATATCTGTCCATCATCGAAGACGAGAATCTGCTGGAAAATGTTTCTCGCGTGGGCGCGTACCTGCAGGAGCGTCTGAAGTCGCTGGGTGGAAAGTATGCAGCCGTTCAGGAGGTCCGCGGGCGAGGCCTGATTCAGGGCCTGCAGCTTTCAATCCCCGCGCGACCGATCGTAGAGCAGGCGCTGGCTGAAGGCGTTCTGTTCAACAGCACGCAGGATACGGTGCTGCGCTTTCTACCTCCATTTCTGCTGCAGGAAAAGCACGTCGACAAAGGCATACGCGTTCTCAAGAAGCTGTTAGGGAAAAAGTAAAAGCAAGGCAGGAGCATGTTGCCCTGTCGTAGGGGACGCAGCTTGCTGCGTCTCCCTGGCTAAGTCTCGAGCGGATCGGGCGTTCCCAAGACGTGGCGGAGCACCTCTCTACGACCAGGAATACGACCAGGAATACAGTGAAAAATAAACCTGAGGCCGACCCCGCCCCGCAAACTTCACCAAGCGTGGAAGAATGCTTCGCAATGGTAGATGGCTACCGCATGCGTTATCTGAGATGCGGGAGCGGTCCGGCTCTGGTGCTGGTTCACGGATTACTCGGATACTCGTTCTCCTGGCGGTACGCCCTCCCGGTTCTTGCCGAACGGGCCACTGTGTACGCGGTCGACATGGTGGGAGTGGGCTTTTCCGATCGTCCCGCGAATCTGGATTGCCGCTTTCGGGCACAGGCGCAACGCCTGCTGCTGTTTCTTGACACGATCGGGGTTGTTTCCTGCGATTTGCTGGGAACCTCGCACGGCGGCGCGGTGGCGATGATGGCTGCGGCCCTGGCTCCGGAACGGATACGTCGCCTGATTCTGGTTGCCCCGGCAAACCCGTGGTCAGCGCACGGGAAGATGTGGGCGCCCTTTCTGGCCAGCGCGCCGGTGTCGTGGCTGATTCTGCATCTGGGCCCGGGCCTTGAAGTTGCACACGACCTGGTGCTGCGCCGACTTTATTGCGATCGCAGTCGTATTCGGCCGGGCACGCTCGCGGGTTACTCCGCGCCGCTACGCTCTCCCGGAGCATTCAAGTATTGGCTCGATGTAATGCGGACCTGGAACAGCGACCTTGGAGATCTGGAAACCGAAATGCCCCGCATCGCGCACATCCCTGCGTTATTGTTGTGGGGAGAGAAGGACGCTGCGGTCGATCCGGCGTCGGCGGTCGAGCTCGGCAGGCAATTCAAGAATTGCCGGACTCAAATATTCGAGGGCGCAGGTCACTTGCCTTACGAGGAAGTTCCCGAGCGATTCAATTCAGCTTTGTTGGAATTTCTGTGATGGAGTTTCTCTCGATGAGTAACCGGCAAGCTTCCTAATGTCCAATTACTTCTTTGATCTTCTCCGCGGCTACCTCGCTCACTATGGCTATTGGGCAGTAGGCGCCGCGCTCCTGCTGGAAAACGCCGGATTGCCTGTCCCCGGCGAGACCATCCTTTTGCTGGCAAGTTTCCTGGCCTATTCGGAACACAAGCTCGGGCTGCCCTGGATCATTCTGGTCGGAGTCTGCGCGGCCACGCTGGGGGACAACCTCGGCTTCGCCATCGGCTACTATGGCGGGCGTCGCTTGCTCGAGCGATATCAGAAAACCCTGCACATTCGGCCCGCCGTGATCGCGCGTGGTGAGGAGTTGTTCGCCCGCTACGGCGCCGCTACCATCTTTGTGGCCCGTTTCATCGCCGGGATGAGAATCGTCGCCGGCCCGCTGGCTGGCGTTCTGCGCATGAGCTGGCGCAAGTTTCTGCTGTTTAATTTTCTGGGCGCTGTGCTTTGGGTAAGCGTGATCGCCAGCGTGGGCTACCTTTTTGGCAAGCACTGGGAGGCCCTGCTCGATCTGCTGCAGGACGCGAATATAGCGATCGCGGTCGTGACGGTGATCGTGGCGGCGTTCTTCTGGTGGCGGCGAAGTAGAAAATAATCGGCTTCGCCAGCTCCCGCGGCAGCACCGCTCCCTTGCTGATACCTTGGCATCAGGTTCTCTTTCATGAAACCTGGTGTCAAACGAGTCCTGGTCCTGGCTGCCGGCTGGAGTTTCATTCTGCTGGGCATTGCCGGGTTGTTTCTCCCCTTCCTGCAGGGCGTGCTGTTCATCCTGGTCGGACTCATCCTCCTCTCGTCGCAATATGCCTGGGCGCGGCTTCTGTTGAGGAAGCTGCGGCAGCGGTTTCCCCGGATCGGTCGTGCCGCGGATGCGGCTACAGCCAGGGCCGCGAACTGGCTGCAGCGCCTTTCTCGACAACGCAAAACGGATTGATGCACCATCGACGCGGTGCTAACCTCCAAACAGCGAAATCAAGTCATGGTTGATCCCGTAATACCAGCAGGGCCGGCGCGAATTGCCGGCTCTCGCTCCCGGCTACGCTTCCTGCCTTTTGAGATGTCCGAGGTCTGGGTCCGCTTCCTGCTTGCCATCGTGGGATTGATGATGGCGTTTGGGGCTGCGCTGTTTTCCACGGTAGCGCGCGAAGCCGGAAGTCTGTGGGGGACGCTCGTCTTTTCGACAGTGGCCCTGGCTCTGGCGACAATCGTCGGGCTGACCACGGTGCCCTACCTGGCCCGCCGCGTGGCCGGCGGACGCGTGCGCGACGCATTCGATTACGACGTCACCGCCGTAGGCATCGCCTATGTGGTCGCGGTGCTGCTGATCGGAGTTGCCGCCCTGAACACTGGCAACAACCTGCTGTACGTCATCGTGGCGGCAATGTTGGCGGCCATTCTGGTCTCGGGAGTGGCCTCGGCGGTCGTGCTTAGAGGATTGGAACTGGACGTTCGTGTACCAGACCAGATCTTCGCCTCCCGTCCGGCACCGGCCAAAATCCTGGTCCGAAATCAGCGGCGGTGGTTGCCTTCGTTTTCGATCAGCGTGATCCCGCTCAGCACCGGCAAAGACAAAGCTTCGGGACGCTGGCGCTGGGAGGCTGCAAGGTTTGGCCTGCCGCCCTGGCTTCCGCCCGACCGGCAGTGGGTGACCCTTCGCGATCTTCGCCTGCGACGCCTTACCGAAAGCGACAAAACCAATTCCGCCAGGGGCATCTTTACCGAAACCGCTTATTTCCCCTATCTCCCGGCCGGCGCAGAGGTAGCCGCCGACACAGATCTGTGCTTCCTTCGTCGAGGGCGTTACCGGCAGGACAGTTTTGGCCTCGCTACCCGTTTTCCTTTTGCGTTCCTTACCAAGACGCGGCGGGTTCGGCTTTCGCGAGAGATCCTGGTCTACCCGCCGGTGGAACCCAACGACGAATTCTTCGAAGTGCTGCCGTTGATTACGGGCGAATTCGAAACCTTCGCCCGCGGACGAGGAGACGATCTCTATCGCATCCGCGAATACATGCCGGAAGATTCGGCGCGCCACGTGGACTGGAAAGCCACTGCCAAATCGGGATCGCTGAAAGTGCGTGAGTTCAGCCGCGAGGACGAACGCAGGGTGCGCCTGATATTCGACAATCCCAACGCGGGCGTGGTTTCGGAGTCGGCGTACGAAAACGCCGTAACCCTCGCGGCCTCTCTGGCATGGCACTTCGCCGAGGGTGATACCGAAGCCTGCTTCATGGCTCCAGGATACCGGTCGGGAACCGACATCCTGGAGTTTCTGGCGTACCTGGCTACGGTTGATCCGGTGGCTCAGCCATCTTCTCCGCCCGCTACGCTCGAGACATCTTTGCTTGACACCCTGGAGCTCTCGGACGACTACAACATCATCCTGACCACCCGGCAGCGCGGAGCCATTCCCGCCAGCCTGCTGGGTTGTTCCTGCTTCATTTTCATCGGGAACGGTGGCCGCATTAAGTCATGAGCTGTGTCAGACCGACGATATTTGCGTTACAAGGATTGAAGATACGATAAGTCAGTGCAGCCGCAGGCCGGGAGCCAGCATCCCAATCAGTAGCGCCGCCTTTGCCTGGCCAAGCAACGAACTTTCGACGAGGTGATATGGACATGAATCACAAAAGCTTTCCAGTCGCTCCTGCCGTGCTTGTGGCGCTGTTGATGGTCTGCACTCTGCCGGTTCGAGCGCAGTCTGCCGTTGAAATTCCTTCCGGCACGACCATCAATGTCCGCATGATCGATAAGCTCAGCAGCGAAGTGAACCAGACCGGAGACACTTTTCACGGCACGCTCGACGATCCTATCGAGGTCAATGGCCGGCAGCTCTACCCCAAAGGCGCAGATGTCATCGGACGAGTCACAGACGTCCACCCCACGGGCAGGCTGAGCGAACCCGGAGAGCTCGATCTTGTCCTCAACACGGTGAGTTCCGGAACCGTAGCGGCGTCGATCCATGTACAGCCGCTGGTGATCAAGGGCCAGTCACACTCGAAGAGCAACGTCACCAAGATCGGCGGCGGGGCAGCCCTGGGTGCGGTGATCGGTGCCATCGCGGGCGGCGGCAAGGGCGCGGCAATCGGCACACTGGCTGGAGGCGCCGCGGGAACGGGCGCTGCAGCGGCCACCGGCAAGAAACCGGCAACCGTCGATTCGGAAGCGATTCTGACATTCGTCACCTCCGCGGCCTCGAGCCCCACGATGCCGCCCCCGGCGAACTCAAATGAATCTGCTCCGATCGCTGCTCCGACCTCTGCCCCGCCTGCCGGGTCGCCCAACTCGGTTTCGCCCCAACCACTTCAAACAAACCAAGCCGGTACGAATCAAGATGTCCCGCCTCCCGACTCCATGCCGGGGGATGATGCTTCCAACCTTTTTACTTTGCGGGATCGCCGGATCATCCGCGAGTGTGTGAACGAGCATTCTTCGGATCTGCCGGCCGCGGCAACGCAGCGGCCGGAATTGCCGTCAGGGGCAGAGCGTCAGATTCGCCGCGGGGGAATCCTGTCGACAGAGATTCAGAATGCTGCCCAGGCACTGCCTTTGGCCTGCGAAGATCAACTGCCCAAACTGCCCAGTGATCTGGAGCGGGTCGTCTACAGCGGAAGGGTTCTGCTGATCGACAGCAAAGGTCACGTTATCGACATGTTTCCCCTGGACCAGACCCAGTAACTGGATCAGCAAGGGTCCAAACGGGTGCCCCATTTCTCGCTGAATTTGCGAGAAATGGGAAAGTCCAGAACCAGCCCCTCCCAGGTCTCCACTACCATCCCTCGAACGCACTGCATCGGTTACGGATCATCAAGGTAACCGTTACGCCGCATTACCTTGGTACATTGCCCTTTGAGCACAAACTGTTAAGGTTACGTTGAGGAAAATGTAGTCTAACGTTTGTCAACCGGGGCGTCCCCCGGCTGGCAGAAAAACTGGTTGATGACCGCCCACACCCAACTCGTTCTCTGGATCGCTCACCCGGTATTGCAGCTGGCGGTGGGAGCGGCGATGTTACGGCGGAAGCTTCATAAGACATTTCCCATTTTCTTCTCGTATATCTGTTTTCAGATTCTTAGTTTCTGCGTCCTGTTTCCTCTGAACACCTGGGGAAGCTACGAAACGACTTATGAGATTTATTTCTATCTCTACTGGGCTTGCTCGGCGATAAGCCTGGTACTGGGTTTCATGATCATTCACGAGATCTTTCTTGACGTGTTCCGGCCTTATCACACCCTGAAAGATTTGGGATCGGTCATGTTCAAGTGGGCGGCACTGGTGATGCTGCTGGTTGCCTTCGTGGTAGCGGCGTCCAACTCCGGCCAGCGCATGGAACCGATTCTTCAGGCGATCACCACCATCCAGCGTTGCGTTCGCGTGGCCCAGTGTGGCCTGGTGCTGTTTCTGATTGTGTTCTCCCGCTACCTGGGAGTTTCGTGGCGGCAGCAGAGTTTCGGTATCGCGCTTGGCCTGGGCGGAGCGGCGGCGGTCGAACTGGGAACTCTCGCACTGTATGCCGGCGGCCCGATATCGCAGGTCACGGTGCATGTTTTCAATCTGCTGGCCTATAACCTTGCCATCGTGGTCTGGTTCAGCTATGTCTTCCGCGAGAGTCCGGCGCGAGTTGCTGAAGCCAGCTTGTTCGCTCCGAACCGTTGGGAACGCAGCCTTAGCGATCTCCAGGCTCCTGCCAACGGCGACTCACTGATCCCGATGTTCGAAAGCATGGTTGATCGAGCTCTTTCTCGCACGCAGGTGGACTACGCGCCTAAAAAAGCGGCGGCCGCTGCCGGCGTGGAGCCGATGGCCGGGCATGACAGTTCCTACTCGTCGCTGCCCCGCATTCGCCGCATTCAATAGTCTCCCTCGAGTGGCAAGACCTCACGCCTTCCAGTGTTACTTTCAATAATCTCCACATCTCCACAAAACAGGCTGGTTGTATGTGCACGTACGACCTCGCTTGCCATCGATGTCCGTCGTAAAACCGGAACAGTGAAAAATGCCTTTACTGTTTTCGCGAGGTCTGTATAATTCCGCAACCGCGACGTTCCGCTCCCAGGGACTTCGCACCGTAAGGAGAACACCATGAAACGTGCAGTCAGGATGTTGATCCTGATGGCAGGTTTAGCTTGCACGTACGTGGCAATCGCGACCCCGATACTTCAAGCTGAACTGGGCCCGATGCCGCTATGTCCGCCGAAGAAACCTAACTGCGACGGAAGCAAGTAAAACTGCTTGAGTAAGGGGCCGCTCTCGCGGCTTCGATGTCTCCCAGGGCTGACGGAATTGCTGAACCAGCAACCGCAGCCCTTTTTCTTTGTCAGCTCCTTTTCAGCGATCTCTTCCGGCGTCATCCTGAACCGCCTCCAGGCGGTGAAGGATCTGGCGCGTATCGCGGCGGGCTCTTCCCAGGTGCATATCCGCCGCGCGCAAGATGCTTCGCAAGATCAGCATGACGCCGCCGGGCCGGGGAGGCAAAATGTCGGATCATCAGCTACCGTATGTGTGCGAGACTTTGCCTCAGATGTTCGGGATCAAAGATGGGTGGCTGACAGCTGAATCCCGAGCACAGAACGGCCGCCGACTTTCCCTGCGTGGCCCCGACCACGTGGGGGATTGTTTCTGCCAGGGCGGGGGGCAGGTTCGGCGCAACCGCCTGGTTGGCGGGCAACTTGAGAATCGATTGCCCAATTGCGAAAAATCCTGTCGCAATGGCATAAAGCTGGTCCGCCAAACCATCGTCGCCAATGATGACGACCTGGGTATGGGGCTGGGAGAAATAGACGGCGGCGATCCCGTAAGTGGCGGCAAAGATTCCGAACTTGCCGGCAAGACCGGCCAGAACTTCCAGCGTTTGCTCCGCCTTATCCCGATAGCCCGGCTGGTTGCTGTATGAGTGCAGCCGCAACAATGCGATGGCAGCGGCGGAATTTCCCGCGGGCGTGGGCGAATCCTGAAACGGCTTCCGGCGCGTGCCCAGCACGCCCATCGGTTTCTTGTCTCCATCGCGAGGGTGGGCGGTGTCGAAGAATCCGCCGGAAACAGGATCGAACATGAGATCGGCCATTTTGTCAGTAATGCGCTGCGCGAAGTTGAAGTAGCTGAGGTCGGCGTTCGACTCGTAGGCATCGAGACAGGCGTTGGCGGTGAAGGCATAATCGTCGAGCAGGCCGGACACGGCGCGCCGTTCGGCATTTGGATCTGAGTAAGCGATCACATGCTGAAGTCCCTGCTCGGGCTGCCAGGCCTCGGCCAGGATGCGATCCAGCGAGCGCAGCGCAAATTGCCGGGCGGGAGCAAGTTTCAATACTTTCGCGGCTTCCAGGTAGGCGGAGACACACAGCGAGTTCCATCCCGTATACATCGTCTTGTCGACATAAGGCGTGGGCCGCCGCAGGCGAGCGGCATACATTTTCTGCCTGGCCGATTCGAGTAAGGCCTGAGTCTTCTCTACTGTCAGACCCATGCGTTTAGCAATTTCGCCGACAGGCGCACGGACGTACAAAACATTCTTCTCGGGATTGTGGTGCATCTCCCCGACTTCGTTTACGTCATAGTGGAGACCGACCACCCCAGCCTCGGCTTCGGTCACGACAGACTGCATCTCGGAGCGAGTCCAGGTGAAATAGTCGCCGTCGTCGTCCATGGAGTAATCGGCGTCCTGAGAGGCATAGAATCCGCCGCGCTTGCGATCGCTGAGCCACTCGTCCATCCAGCGGATAATGTCGCGAGCCACGCCGGCGAAGAATTCCGTTCCGGTTACCTGATACGCGTGTACGTAGTTCCTGAGCAGCTCGGAGTTGTCGTAACACATCTTCTCGAAATGCGGCACGATCCAGCGCTCGTCCACTGAGTAGCGGTGGAAACCGCCGGCCAGTTGGTCATAAACGCCGCCAAGCGCCATCTTTTCCAGGGTAGGGACGAAAACCTCACGCGGTTTTTCGTCTCTGGATCGGGCGTACTGGTCGATCAGCAGATCGAGCACACCGGGATGGGGGAATTTGGGCGCGTTGCCGAAACCGCCGTTCTGGGGATCGAACATCTTTACGGCAGCTTCCACAATTTCGTCGATCACTTTGGGAGAGAAATTGCCACTGCTGCCGGCAAAGGACTCGGCGCGGGCTATCGCGACTTCCACCATCTCCGCCTGATCAACCACCTCGGTATTTTTCTGCGCATAGGCGTCGGCGATGGAAGCCAGTACGCGTTTGAAACTGGGCCGCCCGTAGTTCTCATCGGGAGGAAAGTAAGTTCCACCGTAGAACGGCTTGCCGTCGGGCGTGAGAAAAGCGGTTAGCGGCCAGCCACCCTGTCCGCTGATGGCGCTGACTGCAACCTGGTAACGGCTGTCGATGTCGGGGCGCTCGTCGCGATCGACTTTCACCGCCACGAAGCGTTCATTCACGATCTTCGCAACTTCGGGATCGTCGTACGATTCGCGATCCATGACATGGCACCAGTGGCACCAGACCGCGCCGATGTCGAGGAGGATCGGCTTATTCTCACGCTTGGCGGCGGCGAATGCTTCCTCTCCCCACTCGTTCCACTGAATGGGCTGATGCATGGCCGAACGCAGGTAGGCGGAAGACGCCTTAGAGAGGGAGTTCAGGGTCTGGGTGGTCATGCTGCCAGTTTATAGCGTTTCGGGGGAGAGGGGAGGGCACAGCGGATTGCAGAATGAAGATTTCAGATTGCAGAATGAAATCCTGCAAATGCCAGCCATAGGCCTTTCATTCTGCAATCTGAAGTCGGGATGGCGGCGCTACTTTTGCAGCCGTTTCGCGATGGCGCAATATAGGTTCACTGCCTCTTCCAACTGTTTTTTTTCGACATATTCGCGATCGGTGTGGGCGACGTGGATCGATCCCGGGCCGATCAGCAGGGGCTGGCCCCAGTTACGGAGCGCGGGAATGTCGGTGGTGAAGGCGGCGACCATGGTTGGCAGGTCATCCACGGTGCGCAGACGCACAAAGGGGATTTCCAGCACGAATTCGACTTGCGCCAGATCGCCGACAGTCTCAACAATCTCGCGCTTCAATTGCTCAGCCGGTCCGACCAGGCGATAAAGCAGTTGAGCTCGGGCTTTGTCGGGGATCACGTTGGGGGCACGGCCGCCTTCGATCACGCCAATGTTTAGGGTGCATGGTCCAATGCCGTCCTGTGAGGGAAGCTTCATGCTGCGAAGACGTTGCAGCGCTGCCAGCAGTTTGTCGATGGCAGACTCACCCAGCTCCGGGTACGCCGAGTGCGCCATGCGGCCGTGCGCGATTATCTCTGCACGCAACGCTCCCTTGGAGGCGACTGCAACCCGGTTCTCGGTGGGTTCGCCATTCACCAGAAACCTGGATCCTCGGGGGCTCTGATTCGCCACTTTCGCGCCCAGGCTGTCACGCTCCTCGCCGACCAGAAAGAGCAGCCCGACGTGAATGCCTTCCTGCTCCAAACGTTCTGCCGCCGAGATCTGTACTGCGATGATTCCCTTGGCGTCGCAAGAGCCCCTTCCATAGACGCTGGCGGCGTCTTCCGAAGATGGAATGAAGGGCGGGACGGTATCCATGTGGGTCGAGAAAACCACCTCGGGGCGGGGATCCGCCGGCGAAGTGGCGAACACATTGCAGCGCGCGCCTTCGACGGGAATCTTGTCAGCCTGAAAGCCTCGCCGGACGATTTCGTCGCGGAGGAAATCTCCGACCGGGCCTTCGTTGCCGGTGATTGACTCGATGTCCACAAGCTGGCGGGTTAGAGCAGCCACATCCATGCGCGACAGGATACCCGGTAGGAGCGCAATTTGAAACTTCGTGCTCGCGAGGGCGTCATGCTGAGCTTGCGAAGCATCCTGCGCGCGGCGCGCGTGCATCTGGGGAACGTTGTAGAGACGTTGCTCGCAACGTCTCCGGAGTTTTGATCGCAGAAGGTAGAAGGCAGAAGGTAGGTTTCAGAACTAAGATTCAGAATGAGGGATTTTTATTCTGAAATCTGAAATCTTCATTCTGAAATCTTCCGCAAATGCCCACACAGGCTGCTCGCAACGTCTCAGGCAAGTCTCGCTGAACAGTGCTGCTATGCTGTTTTCGAGCGCAACGTGAATCAGCCAAACAACACAATCCGGTCGCTCCAGCTGGACGGCCCTGCCGGCCAACTTGAGGCGCTGCTGAATGCAGGCACGCCGGATGCCCGATACGCTGCCCTGGTGTGTCATCCCCACCCTCTCTATGGCGGGACATTGCACAATAAAGTGGTCTTTCACGCGATGAAGGCGCTGAACGGTTTCGGATTCCCGGTATTGCGTTTCAATTTTCGCGGCACCGGCCTGAGCCACGGTGAACATGACCATGGTGAAGGAGAAGTTGACGACGTTCGGGCCGCTCTCGATTGGCTGAATCAGGAATTTCGGCTGCCCATGATCTTCGCGGGATTTTCTTTCGGCGCGGCGGTCGGGTTGCGGGCCGCTTGCCCGGACGCCCGCGTGAAAGCCGCTATTGGGCTCGGGTTGCCGGTATCCCCGATCGATGACCGCACCTGCGACTTCAGCTTTCTCAATGACTGCGCCAAGCCAAAACTTCTTGTCAGCGGGGATCGCGACCAGTTCGGAGCGCCGGCCCAACTGAAAGAGCTCGTGGATTCGCTTCCTGCCCCGAAAAGGTTGGTCTTGATCGAAGGCGCCGACCATTTTTTTGAAGGAAGACTGCGCGAGATGCGTGAAACTGTTGAGCAGTGGGTTGGAGACGCGGTGAATTTGTAATCTTGCTTTGCGAGGGCAGAATGGAGATTTCAGATTGCAGAATGAAAATCCTACAAATGCCAGCTATATGCCTTTCATTCTGAGATCTGAAACCTCCATTCTGCAATCCACACTCGGAACGCCGGCGCTACTTTTATAATCCCTGCACATGCCTTCCTCTCCCGCCGATCGCCAGAAGCTTGCTCTCGACATGCGCGTTATCGCGCGCCACCTGTTTGAGCATGCGCTGGCGGAAGCCAGCATCGACCGCGCATTTCAGCGACATGTGGACTGTGACAAAGGCGTGCTTCGAATTGGCGAGGATCTATACGACCTCGATTCCTACAATCGCGTGCTGGTGATTTCCATCGGCAAGGCGGCGCATGCCATGATCATCTCCCTCGAAATGCAGGCGGGGAGCCGCTTCCAGGGCATTGTTGCCGGATCCGTCGATCCGGTTTCGCAGGTGCGAGGCTTCCGTTATTTTCGTGGTGGCCATCCCATGCCAAGCCAGGAGTCGATTCGCGCTGCTGAGGCCATGTTGAAATCGCTCAACGCGCAGGACGCGTCATCCCTGGCGATTTTTCTGCTCAGTGGCGGAGGATCCTCGATCGCGGAAAAGCCGATCGACGTCCAGATTTCCCTGGATGATCTGATTGCCACCTACCGCGTGCTGGTTCACTCCGGCGCGCCCATTGCCGAGATCAACACCATCCGCAAACATCTCTCCGCGATCAAGGGCGGGAGGCTGGCGGCGGCCGCGTCGTCGGCGTTACAGGTCTCGCTGCTGGTGTCCGACGTTCCCGAGAAGACTCCGGACGCGCTGGCGTCGGGTCCGACCATGCCTGATTCCACAACGGTGGCAGACTGTTATGCAGTTGCCGAGAAGTACGGCATGCTCGAGCAATTCCCGGCGTCCGTGCGTGAGTTGTTTCAAAACCACGCGCTCGAGGAGACTCCGAAGTCCGACGACCTGGCTTTCCACCGCTCGCGCTGGTGGCCGCTGCTCTCGAACGCCACGTTGCTCGAAGCCGCCGAGGTTGAAGCGCAGCGCCACCTCTTCTCGGTGGAAATCGACAATAGCTGCGATGACTGGGACTACCAGCGGGCGTCGGATTATCTTCTTGAACGCCTGCGCCGGTTACGCAGGAAGTCCGAACGCGTCTGCCTGCTTTCAGGAGGAGAGGTCACCGTCAAGGTAGCGAACGGTGGCACCGGCGGCCGTAACCAGCAGTTTGCCCTGGCCTGCGCAACGAAGATTTCCGGCGAAGCAATCACGGTGCTGAGCGCCGGAACCGACGGCATCGACGGCAACAGTCCCGCCGCCGGGGCAATCGTCGATGGCAGCACACTTGACCGTGCTCGAGCCCGCGGGCTGGATGCGGAGACGCACCTGGCGGGATTCAATGCTTACCCGTTTTTTCAGTCGGTGGGGGATGCAGTTGTAACTGGTCCAACGGGAAATAATCTGCGCGATCTGAGGGTATTGCTGGCTTACTAATGATTCGTTGTATGACCTGCAACTGGCTGTGTGGTCGCCCACGACCACACATGCCCTACCGGGCCCATGCATCCCCAAGGTTGTTTTAGAAAAAACGGGTCACGCCTTCTTCCAGCACCAGCACCCGGTCTTCAATCCCCGCTGCCCTGGCTTCTTTCTCCAGCAACTGCAGAGGCTCGTCCATGGGTTCGTGGGAGAGCTTGAAGGTGCCGTAGTGCATGGGCACCATCCAACGGGAATTCAGATCAAGAAACGCCCGCATGGCATCGGCAGGGCTGGTGTGGACGTTGCGAAACGCGGGCGGATTGTAGGCGCCGATCGGCAACATGGCCAGTTCCGGGGCCAGCCGCCGCCCGATCTCGCGGAAGCCCGAAAAGTAAGCTGTGTCGCCGGCGTGGTAGAGCGAGTGCTTGCTGTCCCGCAGGACGTAGCCGCCATAGCCGCGGTGCGAATCCTCGATCACCCGCGCGCCCCAATGCCGCGATGGTACGTGGGTAACGGTGAGGCCGCGATGCCGGTAGCTGTTCCACCAGTCCAGTTCCACCACGTTTTCGAATCCCAGGTCGGAGACCAGATCGAAAACATGATGCGGAACCACAACCGTCGGGGCCACTCCGTGACGGCGCCTGGTTTGGCGGACAATGGCACGTAGGGATGGCCGGTGCAGGTGGTCGAAGTGAGCGTGAGTGACCAGCACAAGGTTGACCGGCGGCAGGTCGCGAACCTGTAATCCGGGCTGCCGCAGTCGCTTCAGCACGAACAGCCAGCGCGCAAAGTTGGGGTCGATGAGAATATTCTGCCCGCCAACCTGAAGGAAGAAACTGGAATGCCCGATGAATGTCACGCCCATCTGGCCATCGGTGACGAGCTTCGGTTTATGAGTGCGGCCGGTTCGAGGAGTGACGGCCGAGTGGCGCACCAGGCTGCCAAACTGCCGGGCACGCTTGCGAAGCGCGGAGTTCTTGAGAGTGTTCTTCAGCATCGGCGGCTAACCAGATCGTAGTCGGATCCAGCGTTTATTGCCGGCTCTGGCCGCGCTGTATCCAATTCTAAAACAATTTCACACGCCGTCGCTTGACCCTGTTGCTTTGGTCGGTTCTAATCGCTGCTGGCTTGATTTAAGCGCTTTGATTTGACTGGTTCGATCGACTGTTTTAGCTAACTCTCAGTTGCCGCTCTCAAGGGGAGATTCAGAATGCGTGTTGCTTTTTTAGGTTTAGGAATCATGGGACGCCCGATGGCGGCCAATCTGGTGAAGGCAGGTCACGAGGTTTCGGTGTGGAGCCGTTCGGGCAAAGAAGTAGAAGGCGCCCGGCGCGCAGCGTCCCCGGCCGACGCGGCGCAAGGCGCCGAGGTCGTCTGGATGTGCGTCTCTGACACCAACGCGGTCGAGGGTATCCTTTTCGGACCACAAGGCGTCGACGCGTCTCTCGCCGAGGGCATGACCATTGTGGATTCCAGCACGATCTCACCTTCAGCAACCCGCCAGTTTGCCGAGAGAGTCGCCGCCAAAGGCGTGCGCTATGTGGATGCACCCATGACCGGATCGAAGGTGGCGGCCGAGGGCGGTACCCTCATCTTCATCGTGGGCGGAGACGAAGCGGTGATCGAATCGCTGAAGCCGCTGTTTTCTGCTATGGGCAAAGTATTTTTCCGCATGGGAGAAACCAGCAAAGGACAGGCTGCCAAGCTGGCTATGAACCTTCAAATTGCCTTGATCTATGAAGGCTTCGCTGAAGGATTAACTCTGGCCACCAAGCTGGGAGTGGATGTCCAGAGCCTGATTGGAGTCATCCAGGCTTCGATGGTCCGCTCGGGTGTGGTCGATTACAAAGCGCCTTTTGTCCTGAAGCGTGACTTTACCCCGAACTTCCCCTTGCGCCTGATGCACAAAGACATTCGACTGGCGCTGGCGGCTGCCAAGGAAGTTCGAGTCAAGCTGCCGGCGCTCGAAACCGTCGAGGAAATCTACGAGATGGCCACAGAGGACGGACACCAGGATCTGGATTACGCCGCGACCCTCACCCTGCTGGAAAAGTGGGCGGGGGTAGAAGTAAAAGGGGCCTCGGCGTAATAACCGCTCGTGTGGCCGCGGGCGACTCCCCCGCGCTGCACAAGCGCGGAAAGCATCTGACCAATAATCACAGAGGGGCCCCAGCGTGCGCAGAGCACCTCCTGCGGTTCTCCTGTTGCCACCTCGCGGGCGAGTCGCCCGCGGCCACACAGTCCCGCCTCAGACCAAATTCCTGGATTTGCGCAATATCCCGGGCTAGTACCTCCGTAACACCCTGCCTGTCTGCTATTACAGAAGTTTTACAGTCAGCCCCAGCCGCCGCTGGTACCTTTAAGCCTAGGGATTTCAATACGGGGCACGGGAAACGAACATGGCAATTGACCTCGAAGCACTGGACCGAAAAGCAGCCGGAGACGACGAAATTAACTGGGTAACCGCGATCTTTATGGGCCTGTTTCATGTGGGCGCCATCGCGGCGCTGTTCTTCTTTTCCTGGAAAGCTCTCGCGGTTTCGATGTTCCTGTGGTGGGTTTCGGGAAGCCTGGGTATCGGCATGGGCTACCACCGCCTGCTCACCCATCGCGGCTACAAGACCCCCAAATGGGTTGAGTATGTCCTGACGGTCTGCGCGACTCTGGCCCTCGAAGGCGGACCGATCTTCTGGGTCGCCACGCATCGCATTCATCACCAGCATTCTGATCAGGAAGGCGATCCGCACTCGCCGCGTGACGGCAAGTGGTGGGCGCATATGGGATGGATTCTGACCGGCAAGTCGATGCATCACGACACCACGACGCTGGCTCGTTACGTCCCCGACCTGGCCAGGGATAAGTTTCACGTCTGGATTACAAAATATCACTACGTCCCCATGATCGGCCTCGGCCTGATTATGCTGGCGATTGGCGGCCTGCCGTTCCTTCTGTGGGGAGTTTTCTTCCGCACTGTGATCGGACTTCACACTACCTGGTTGGTCAACTCGGCCACGCATAGCTGGGGTACACGGCGTTTTGTCACCAAGGACATGTCCACCAACAGCTGGTGGGTGGCGTTGCTAACGTTCGGCGAGGGCTGGCACAACAATCACCACGCGCACCCGGTATCGGCGCGGCATGGTTTGAGATGGTACGAGATTGATATGAACTGGTATGGCATCTGGGCCCTGACCAAACTGGGGCTCGCACGCCAGGTCTACCGGGTAAAACTCGATGAACTGCGCCGCCGCGAAGAAGAAGCCGGCGATGGAATGCCCGCGGCTGCCCGAACCGAACTGGTCTCTGCCTGAATTTGTTGTCATCCTGAGCGAAGTGGCGGCTTCGCAACGCGAGGCCGCTACGCAGTCGAAGGACCCCTGCCCGCGTCACGACTCCGCCGACGAAATCGGCAGGACGACAGTTTTGTACGCGATATCTCTTACCCCGCACCGTTAAGCTGCCAGAGATCCTCGACTTCGTTGGCCCGTTCGCGAGCGGATGGGCTGACTCCGCCCAGGATGACATTGGAATTGCGCAATCAGAGAGTTATGGCTGGATTACAGACTCGCGACTGCTCGGGATGACAGTGGCGCAGGCCTCTCATTTCCCGGACGCGGTAGAATCCTGCCATGCGCATCAGCAGCCGCCGCAGGGCCATCGCCTTCTTTGTCGTGCTGGGCGTCTGCCTGGTGCTGCTGGCGATCGGTCTGAATGTTGGCTGGATCATCCTCAACTGGCGCGAAGGGGTCCTGCTGTTTCTTGGGATAATTTTTTTCGCGCTGCTGATTGCCGGTCTGATCGTAAATACCAGCTTCCTGGTGCGGGAGATTCGGCGCAATGAACAACATGACAGTTTCATCAATGCCGTCACCCACGAACTGAAGACGCCCATCGCCTCCATCCGGCTTTACCTGCAAACCTTGCAACACCGCGATGTGGATGAATCCCAGCGCCGCGAGTTCTATCGCCTCATGCTGGACGATACCGATCGTTTGCTGGGGACGGTGGAACAGGTCCTCAAGGCCGGAGAGGTTGGGCACAAGAAGCAGGATCGGCGCCTGCCGGTCGATTTCGCGGATTTGGTGCGTGACTGCGTGGAAGTGGCCCGCACCAGTCACCATCTTCAACCTGAAGCTCTGCGCTATGAGCAATCCGCCAACGGTGCCGGAGCGAATGTGCTGGGCGATTCCGAAGAGTTGCGGACAGCCATTTCCAACGTGCTCGATAACGCCGTGAAATATTCCGGCAGCAGGGTAGAGATCTCCGCGAAAGTTGAACTTCCCGACGAAAAGCACGTCACCCTCAGCGTTCATGACCAGGGTGTAGGCATTCCAGCGGCAGAGTTGAAGCGCGTGTTTAAACGCTTCTACCGTGTATCCAATCGCTCACTGAGCCACGTGAAGGGAACGGGGTTGGGGCTTTTCATCGTACGGGCAATTGTCCGCAAGCACGGAGGACGCGTGTTTGCCGAGAGCGAAGGCGAGGGCCGCGGAACCACGGTTGTTCTGGAGTTACCAAGGGCGAGTGGGTAGTTGGCTTATGTGGGCGGACACTCCCTTCGACTTCGCTCAGGGCAGGCTTGTCCGCCGCTTTTGACCTGAGATTGTCAATCGGTATGGAATGCGTGAGAGGGTCAAAAGCGAAAGGTCAAAGGCAACTTCAAAGACGGCGGACCAGAGTGTCCGCCCCACACGGGCATGAGTCACGTTCTTATCGTCGAAGATGAAACTCACCTGGCTAAGGGGTTGCAGTTCAACCTCGAAGCTGAAGGACACTCGGTCGATGTGGTCGGCGACGGAGAGAGCGCTCTGGCCTTGCTTCTTGGGGATCCTGCAACCGGCAAGCGCTCGAATTTCGATGCGGTTGTGCTGGACGTAATGCTGCCGGGGAAAGATGGCTTCACCGTCGCCGCCGAATTACGTGCCGCCAAGCAATTCGTTCCGGTGCTCATGCTCACGGCGCGTGGGCGGCCCGAAGATGTGCTCAAGGGGTTTGCCTCGGGTGCGGACGACTATCTTCCCAAGCCCTTCGAACTTCCGATTCTGCTGGCCCGTCTGCAAGGATTACTGCGACGTCGCGACTGGATGCGCCAGAGTCCGGATTCGGGCATCGAGACGGGACCCTATGACGCGTTCTCTTTCGACGGCCGAACCATCGATTTCGGCAAGCTGGAATTGCGAGTAAACGGACACACCATCCAACTCACCTTGATGGAAGCAGAACTGCTTCGTCATCTCATCCGTAACGAGGGGCGGGTGGTGTCCCGCAAGTCGATTCTTGAAGAAGTATGGGGATTGCATGAAGACACCGACACCCGGGCCATCGATAATTTCGTGGTCCGCCTGCGTCGCTATATCGAGGAAAATCCCTCTACTCCGCGCCACCTGTTAACCGTCCGCGGCGTGGGATACCGTTTCGTCGCGGAGCCCGAGAAAGACTGAATCGTCGCACCCTCACCTCAATACTTGTCATCCCGACCGGAGCGAACAAAGCGAGCGCAGTGGAGGGACCTGATGTTTGACCCTGTCATCCTGAACGGAGTTTGCCCGCGCCACTGACCGTTCACTCTCCACCCTTCAAGACCTTAGACCGCTGAGAACTGTTGCGATCCCAGGGGTCCTTCGACTCACCCGCTCCTTCGCAAGCGAAGGAGCGGGATTCGCGCAGGATGACAGGGCGCGCCGCAAGCGCGCAGAGCAAGCAAAGCTAGGGCGCAGCAAGGGCGCAACAGCAGGTCCCTCCGGTGCGCTCGCTTCGCTCTGGTCGGGGTGACAGATCTTGAGGAAATCGCTAGCGGCTCAGCTGCGAAATAAGATTGTCGCGGTGATCCAACGCGATGCTGTCGACGCGGCCGAGGACGGCTGCATATGTCGCTCCCGCAGCCGCTACGGGCATGAGGAAGGCGGGCAGGACGATCCATGAAGTTCCATAGTGGCGGGAGAACCACAGCATCAGGAAAGCTCCGCCAAATAACAGTCCGCGAATGCCAAAACTTGCCAGAACGGTAGTTAACGACGCCCGTTGCCGTCCAAACACCCCAGCTTCAATTTTGGTCGGAGAGTAAATCGAGAACAGGTTTCCGGCAGCAAGATCGATAGGCAGCGCAAACAGGATCCCGGCCAGAGTGGCGAGCGTGACCGCGATGGACGGCGCCCGGTAGAGAAGACTGGTTCCGATCCACACCAGGGCGACCTCCAGCGCGAGAATTGTGGCATGCGCCAGATTCTTCCCCGCGACGATTTGGCGGAACGGCGCGGGCGAGGCGAAAAAGAACTGCACGCCACTGCCATCAGCGCCAAAATTGTTGTAGGAAAGATTGGTCAGCAAAAGCAGTGAGTACCCCGCGCCAAGGGGAAATGTCAGCTCGGGAGCGTGGCTGAACAATGCCTGGTCCTGGCCGGTACTTCGAAAGACCAGCAACATGAACAAGGGAACGACCAGGGTAAAGATCATGGGGCCGCTCCGGCTCAGGTAGCGAAGTTCCTTTTCAAATACGGCTGCGACCGGCCCTGCCAGTCCCGGAACATTCCAGCTCGGATGGGACGCCGGAACCTCCGCCGAAGTCTCGCGGCGGGCAGATTCGCTGAGATTTTCGCCCAGATATTCCGCGCGCAGACGAAGATCCAGAAGCCACAGAAACGCAAAGCCATAAATCAGCAGCAGCAGAAACCACAACAGGCTGTTTCCGCGTTTTCCCTGCGCCGCATCTTCGATAGCGGCGGCTGCCAGCCCCGGCGGGAGTGGTTTCTGCGCTTTGGTCAGTTCCTGCCCGACAAGACGCGCTTCGGGTTTTGATTTATGACCATAGAAGGCGATCAATGGTCCTATCAGTTGCAAACTGAGAATGCCAAGAAAGAAAAGCACACCCATGATCTCCCGGGTTCGGCGTTGCGCCAGCCAACGTTCAAGCCACGAGAAAGCGGTTCTCGCCAGCAGCAGATTCACCATCGCGAATGTGAATAGGACGAGCAGAGCCCAGGACAGCAAGCGCGGTTGGGCGGCTCCGATGCCGATGGCGATTCCGAGCAGCCACAGACTGGCCACGGTGGTGGCTGGATCCAGCGATCCGTAGGCAAGGCGAATCAGAAAATATGCCCGGTAGCTGAGAGGGAAGCGCAGTAAATTCGCAGATTCGTGGTTCTTGGTAAATGCCGTGGCCATCAGGGGGAAAAGCTGCCAGAACAGAAACACCGGCCATAGCAAGGCCACCAGCCATTCCGGGTTTCCTTCCGAAAGCAGGAACCAGGCGGTTCCGCCCAGGCCTGCGGCACCGCCGATGCCGCCAGCAAGAAACGCCGTGCCAACAAGAACGCGTGATACCAGCTCCAGGCGGCCGCGAAAGGAGTGCAGAGAGTTGATGAAAATCCGCCAGCGAACTTCCGCGACGGCCGAAAGTTGGCGCCGCCCCCGGGGCGCGAGGTTCTGTCCATTCTGATTCATTCGAACGAATTCACCCCAGCCACGACAATTCCTGGTTCGCTGCGCGCGATCCACCCACAATGCGAAGAAAGATCTGTTCCAGCGTCAACTTTTCGTGTGGGGAAACATCCGCCGTCGCCGCGTCCCGCACTAACGCCGCCTGAGCCTCGACACCTGCCCGCAATTCCTCGAGCGAGCCTTGCGCCACCAGATGGCCGCGATGAATGATCCCGACATGACTGCACAGCCGTTCTACGATTTCCAGGACGTGTGAGGTGAGGAAGACCGTAGCGCCGCGCGCGATCATTCGTTGCAGCATGGCTTTCAGCGTGCCCGCCGCGATGGCATCGACACCCTCGAAGGGCTCGTCCAAAAAAAGGACCTTCGGCCCATGAATCACGGCCGCCGCCAATGCCAGTTTCTTCTGCATGCCATGCGAGTAGTCGGTAACCATCGTCCTGGGCTGGTCGACCAGTTGCATGAAATCCAGCAGTTCAGACGTACGCTTGGCTGCCGTCTGGCGATCCAGGCCGTACATGCGTCCAACAAAATTGAGATATTCCGAGCCGGTGAGTCTTCCGAAGAGCGCCATACCCTCGGGGACCACGCCGATCTGCCGTTTTACCTCGACCATGTTGGTAACCAGATCGAGGCCCAGAATCTGGATTCGCCCGGCTGTGGGGGCGAGCAGACCGGTCAACATCTTGATGGTGGTTGACTTACCCGCGCCATTGGGCCCGAGAAAGCCAAAAAACTGGCCGGGCGCCACTCGCAGGTTCACATCCTCGACAGCGACAAGTTCGCCAAAGCGGCGAGTCAGGCTTTCCGTAGAAATTGTAGGAGAATCCATGAAATTCCCGACTCTAGCACAAGCGAGTTGTGTGGGGCGGACACTCTTGTCCGCCGCCTTTGAATTTGAGCCTTAAATCTGGGGAGTAAATTCGAGCTCCGGCGTCCGAAAGGTTGGGAACCAACCCAGCGTCAGCAGTCAAAAGCGGCGGACAAGAGTGTCGGTCCCACACCAGACGTGCCTACCCAGATCAGGTGTAGAATGGCGTCCATTTCCGAATCGGCCATGGACAAACGAACCTTTCTGAAACTCTCATCCGCGATGCTTGCCACACCATTCGTCTCTTCCCTGTTTGAATCGGCCCTGTTCGCATGGGCGAAAGAGGGCAAAATGGCCGGCGACAAATTGAAAAACTGGGCTGGCAATCTCGAATACAGCACGGAAAACCTGTATTCCGCCAATTCGCTGGAGCAGGCGCGGGACTTTGTCAAAAAGCAGAGCCATCTTAAAGTACTTGGCACCCGGCACTGCTTCAATAACATTGCGGACAGCAAGTTCAACCTGCTCTCGCTCCGTTCAATGGACAAGGTCATTGCTCTCGACCCTGCCGCGCGCACGGTTACGGTCGAGGCCGGCATCAGCTATGGTCAGTTGGCTCCATATCTGGACAGCAAGGGTTTTGCGCTTCACAACCTCGCCTCACTTCCACACATTTCGGTCGCCGGCGCCTGCAGCACCGGAACCCACGGCTCGGGTGTAAAAAACGGCAACCTGTCGACTGAGGTGTCGGCGCTGGAATTCGTGACGGCGGCTGGGGATGTGGTCAGCTTGTCCCGCCAGAAGGATGGCGAGACCTTCCGTGGAGCGGTGGTTGGACTGGGCGCTCTCGGGGCGATCACTAAGATTACCCTCGATCTGCAGCCGACTTTCACCATGCGCCAGTACGTTTATGAAAACCTCCCACTGGAGCAGATGAAAAATCACTTTGAGGAGATTGAGTCGAGCGCTTACAGCGTCAGCCTTTTTACGGACTGGCAGAAACAGCGTCTCAACGAAGTCTGGATCAAGAGCCGCGTCGAAGATGGCAAGTCGTTCAACGCAACTCCGGAGTTTTTCGGAGCGAAGCTGGCGACCAGGAATCTTCACCCCATCGCCGAACTTTCCGCCGAGAATTGCACCGAGCAAATGGGAGTGCCCGGACCCTGGTATGAACGACTGCCCCACTTCCGCATGGGCTTTACCCCGAGCGCAGGCAAGGAACTGCAATCCGAGTACTTCGTGCCCCGGCAGCATGCGATCGAAGCCATCCTGGCCATAGAGCGGTTGCGCGACCGGGTGGGGCCGCACCTGATGATTTCGGAAATCCGCGCCATTGACGCCGATGACCTGTGGATGAGCCCGTGTCACAAACAGGCCTGCATTACCATTCACTTCACCTGGAAACAGGACTGGCCGGCAGTAAGCAAACTGCTGCCGGTAATCGAGAGGGAACTGGCGCCATTCAAAGCTCGTCCGCACTGGGGAAAGCTTTTCACCACGTCTCCCGCGCAGCTCAGGTCTATTTATGAAAAAATGCCCGAGTTTATCGAGCTGAGCAAGAAGTACGATCCCAGCGGCAAGTTTCGCAATGAGTTTCTGAACCGGAACATTTTCAGCTAAGTTGATTTCGGCAGTATCGTGGGTTGCTTGATTGTATTAGCTTCGGCGTCCTGTGCGGCGTTTCTGTCGACCTTTGCGGCTAAAATGTTTTTGCAGTTGCCCGGAAATTCACGAGCCTTTAACCGCAGGGAACGCAAGTGCCTTCCGCAAGGATCGCAGAGAAAACCTTTTCGGCGTGCTTTGATAAACAACTTCACCGTACTAGACTAAGCGGCTAAATTCATCAGGGGTTCGCGGCACCTTACTGCATACTTCGATGGCATTGCCGGAATTGTTTCCGGGTGTGTGAGGAGGAGATTTATGGGCTCTCGCTGGCTACTAGTGCTCTTGTTCTCTTTAACTACCAGCGCCTTGCTGGCGCAGTCTCCGCCGGCGGCCTCGACCGAGCCAACCGTCCAGAGCCTTCTCGACCGCATTCAGCAACTGGAAAATCGGATCAACCAGCTTGAGGACCGGGAGCGCAAGCAAGAGGCGGCGCAAGCCGGTGCGCCTGCGAGTGCACCTGCGGCCCCTGCCGAGGCCGTGACCCAGGCGGCTGTCGCAACCCCGGCCCCTCCTCCCCCGCCGCCGTCGTATGGGCATATGGAAGACCACACCAGCCTGGGCGAGATTCGTGACACCGAGAGGCGGTTCCCGTCCCTGCAGATTCGCGGCTTCGGCGATGTGGATTTTTCAGCGACGGACCGGAAGGGATCGGTCAGCGGATTCAACCTTGGACAATTCGTTTTGCATCTGGCCTCGCCCCTGTCGGAAAAAGTCAGCTACTTCGGGGAAGTCAGCTTTACGGCACAGCCCACCGGTTACGACCTGAGTGTGGAACGCACCATCATCCGCTACGATTACAACGACTACTTCAAACTCTCGTTCGGCAAATACCACACTCCGATCGGCTACTGGAACGCCGCGTTCCACCACGGAGCGTGGCTGCAAACCACCATCGCCCGCCCTGAAATGATTCAATTTGGAGGGTCCTTCATACCCACGCACTTCGTGGGCATAGAGGCGGAAGGGAATATTCCGTCAGGCGGACTCGGGCTCGGTTACAACGTTGGTCTGGGCAACGGACGGTCATCCCTGCTCAGCAAATCCGGGGACAGCGGCGACTCCAACGACAACCGCTCGTGGGTTGCCAATGTTTATTCTCGTCCGGCCAGGTTCTACGGTCTCCAGGTGGGCGCCTCCGTGTATCGTGACAAGCTCACTCCACAACCGGGGAAGAATTTCGAAGAATGGATTACTTCCGCAGACATCGTGTGGACTAAAGAAAAGCCTGAGTTCCTGGCGGAATACGCCAATGTTCATCATCGCGATGTGGTGACTGCGAACACCTGGGACAGCCAGGCGTTTTACGTTCAACTCGCATACCGGCTGCCCTGGCAGCAAAGCAAATGGAAGCCTTATTATCGATACGAGTATATTCATAAGCCTGAAGACGATCCCACGCTCTTGAATGTGCTGGATCTTTCGGGTTCAACGCTTGGGGTCAGGTACGACATCACGAACTACGCGGCTTTTAAAGGCGAGTATCGGAACAGTCGTCATGGTGTGAACGAGCCCCGGGTTAACGGGGCATTCTTCCAGACCGCGTTTACCTTCTGACACGCACATGACAACACATTGGAAATTTGCCTCTCGATCCGTCGCCTTAAGTTGCCTGTGCCTGGCGCTCATTCAACCGCTGGCCGCTCAACGTCACGACGTCGACATCGCGGTAGTGGTGCACCCCGATGCGCCGGTCAGCAACCTGAGCTTGTCTGAGGTCCGCAAGGTCTTTCTCGGCGACCGCCAGTACTGGAGCAGCAACATCCCGGTTGTCCTGCTGATCCGCGCTCCGGTGGCGCGGGAGCGCGACGTGGTCTTGAAGATCATCTACCAGATGTCGGAGTCGCAGTTCAAACAGTATTGGATTGCGAAAATCTTTCGCGCCGAATCCGCGACTGCACCCAAGGTGGTGTACTCGAACGACATGGCGAACCAGTTGGTGACCGCGATTCCGGGCGCCATCGCATTCATTGACAGCAAGGACGTGAAACCCGGATCGAAGGTATTGCGGGTCGACGGTCGCTTGCCGGGCGAAGCCGGGTACCCGCTGCGCTAAGGCTCAACCTTGCGGGGAAAACTTCTGCTCGCCCCGTGGAGACGTTGCCTGCAACGTCTTGCGAGCGTCGGAATGGACGTGGCAAGAGACGTAGTGAAGAGTAGTGAAGAGACGTGGCAAGCTACGTCCCTGCGGCCCCAGGATGCGCCGCAGAGATGCGACGGAGTGAAGATGCCAACGGAGTGAAGCAGCCTACGGACTGCTGACATGGAGGGATCGTTCATTGGAACGGCGTGATCTGTTTAGAGGTGCTCTGGCAGCAGGCCTGTTTGCCGCCCCGCAGCTTCCCTCCCACATCAACCCATCGTCGGATATTGTGGTCGAACGGGCAGTCTCGGGAGCTCCGCATCAGGGCAAGACTCTGGCCCTGATCACGCCTCATCTGGATGACGGACCGTTCTTTGCCTGCGGCACGGTCGCCAAACTCCTGCGGGAAGGCTACACCGGTTACTTCATCCGGACCAGCAACGACGAGAAGGACTCGTACGACCTCAGCCTGGGGGAGACCGTTCTCGCCAACGAACGTGATGCGAAGGCTTTTCTGCAGGCGTCCGGCCTGAAACAGATGTTCGACTTGAGCTATCGCAACCATCGCATGGACGATCTGGCCCGCACCGAAATACGCGCCCGGCTGATATTTCTGTTTCGCCTTTTGAAGATCGATACCGTCTTCAGCTACGACCCCTGGGGACACTACGAAGAGAATCCGGATCACTACGTCACCGCTCAGGCAGTCGAAGCAGCCTGCTGGATGTCCGGCGGGCACCTGGATATGCCGGAACACTTCGCTGCCGGGTTGAAAGCGCACAGTGTGTCAGAGAAATATTATTTCGCCCGCGGCCCGCAGCTTGTGAACCGCGCGGTGGATATCGGTCCGACCATCGAAATTAAACTCGCCTGCCTGCGATCATGCCGGACCATGATGACCCATATGATCAAGGACCTGAACGCGTCACTGGTCGAACGAAAGCTGCGCGTGCCGGCGTTATCCGGCGCCGACGGCGCCGCTATCGACGAGTTCACAAAGATGGCGCTTGAAACCAAAGATCGGGCCGCCGGCAAGAAGTACGGCCTCGAGTACGCCGAAGAGTTTCACTACATCGGCCCGGACCGGGCTCTGGACGAGTACCTTTCACAACACGCCGCACCTTTATAGGCTTTTTCGAGCCGAAGCGAAGCCCTCCCCCTATGGCGACAATACGTAGCTGACTCTCAGTATGGTTTCTACTTGCACCGGGCCACCGTCGCACGCGGCAGGTTCATAGCGCCACCCTGTGAGGGAAATCGCGGTTGCTTTTTCGAGGGAGGCACTCGGGCTGGCCAGAGTTTTGCGGATTCGTGGAACTCTGTCCACGCCGATCCATACATCAGTAACGACAGTTCCCTCGACTCGCTGTTGCCGGGCGTCTTGAGGATATTGAGGGGCGACACTCCTGACGCGTCGATGGCCTCGGGTTCATACACCCCGCTTCTGCTGTAACCCCGGTCAATGGCGTGAACGAGTCCGGGGCGAATTCGCCTGGAGCAACAAGGGCCGTGACATTCACTGTAATCACCGGCTTGCCCTTTTCCAGAAGGCTGAGAGACCGAGGGAAGATTTTCTCGCCGATGGGTTGAAAATCCTTGTCCAGGTATGATGTGCCTCGAAAAAGTGTGCCCGTGCGGTCATTCACACACAACTCCGACGAGGATTTCTGCTCGTTTTCGGTCTCGACACAGGTGAACCTGTCTCCGTGTTCCTTTCGGGAGGGTAATTTCTTGACCCGGTCGCTCGCCATGAAACCCAGTTGAACGAGAGATTCAAAGGAGCCGGCGTCCACACCCGCTACGGAACCAAAACCGAGTGCGACATGCAACTGATGGACGGCCAGGGGAACGAAATCGGTGCTGCGTTGAATCCAGACTTTCCCATTCCGGCCAACCTGGACTTCGGAATACCCGGGAGACTGATTTCCTCTCTCCACTTCTCGGGTCCGTTCCACAGCAACCGATAGGCTCCTTCCAGTGGATTGCCCTGGTTCTCAATTTTCACATTCGCGGTCAGTCGAAAGGACGGGAGGCCGAAAAAGTTGGTCCTCGAGACGGCCTGTTTCAGCTTGTTGATTGCCTCTTTTTGCTCACGAGCATCAGTCGCGCTGAGCAGCGGCGATAACAGGACGCTTACGACGGCCAACGAAATCCATTTGTTCATGGGTTCATGTTAAATCAGTTCCACTGCGGGTCTAGTTTGAAGGATCGTGCGGGTGTGCGCTTTCAACTCACTGCGGCATGTTCAACTGCTGAACAACCCTCTTGAATCTTGGGTCCGAGCGCAGGTCGTCAAAAGCGGGTTCGACTTTGACGTAGGTAAGATTGCTGTCGCGCTGTTCCAGCGCGGTTTCGAGCGAGGCCAGCGCCTGGCTCTTGTCGCCAAGCCGGGCATAGATCTGCGCCATGTTGTAAGACGAGACGTATCCGCGCTTGGAAACTTCCTTCAAACCCTCGAGCCAGCTTCTCATTACACCCGGATAACCGGAAGTATGGAAATCTTCGCCAATGGAGGCTGCCAGATCTGGATTGCCGGAGAGCGTCAGCACTTTTTGCCGTTCCCCGATCGCTTCCTTGAACATGCCGTTCTGCGCATACGCAGCTTCGATGGCGTGTTGCGCGGGGACAAATTTCGGATCCATCTCCAGCGTCTTCGTCAGCTGCTGGATGGCGGCGTCGTACTGTCGCGTGAAGTAGAGCTGCCGGCCGAGGCTGGTATTGGTGAGCAACGACAGCGGATCGAGTTCTTGCGCCTTCTTCAGTTCTACCCGGGCTTCATCGAAGCGCCCCATCCGGCTCAGGAAATCGCCGTACCACTGGTGGGCAGAAGCGTTATTTCCATTCAACTCGATCGCGCGTTTGAACTCAGACTCGGCACCTGCCCAATCCCAGTCATAGCTCTCGCGCACCAGCGCCAGCGAAATGTGCGCCTCGGGCAGGTTCTCGTCGAGCTTGACTGCGTGGGTGGCTGCCGACTTCGCGTTTTGCCATACCTGCAGCGGAGCGGTGTATCCCGATTCCCCCAGGAAGTTATAGGTATCGGCGAGTCCGGCGTAGGCTTGAGCGTAGTTAGGGTCCTTCTCGACTGCCTGGTTGAAATAGTCGGTCGCCTTACGGAATCCTTCCTCGGTCCACTTGTTCCAGTAGAAAAGGCCTTGCAGGTAGAGCTGGTAAGCCTCGGGGTTTTCGGTGTCGTGTTTCGCCACCTGCGCTGATTCTTCAGCCCCCACGATTCTGGGCCGCAGGTTCTCGTAGATTTCCTTGGAGATGTCTCCCTGTACCGCGATCAGGTCTGCAACCTTCCGGTTGAACTGGTCGCCCCACAGCTCCGTCCCGTCGGCCACATTGACCAGATCAGTCTGGATCATCAGAGTATCGCCACGCTGCGTGACCCGCCCTAACAGAACTGCGTCAACGTTGAGTTCCTTGCCGACTTTCTGGGCGTTGATGTCCCGGCCCTTGTAGCTGAACACGGTGCTCCGGGCCATCACGCGCAGTTCGGGCACGCGCGACAGGCTGCTGATAATGCCTTCGGTCACGCCATCCGCCAAATACTCGATATTCGGGTCAGCGCCCACGTTCACGAACGGCAGCACCGCGATCGCATGAATATGTCCAGATCCGCCTCCCAGCAGCCGATCCCGTAGTTTGTGCGGAAGCAGGGCAGTGGCGAGCAGCAGAACGAATACGAGAGCCCCGGCGATGATCCAGGGCTTCCTCCAGGGGATGGTCAAACTTTTCGGCGCCGGGAAGGTAGGCACACCCGCGGATTCGGTATCCCGCTTGACCCGTTTGAGATCGGCCTGAAGCTCTGCCGCCGACTGGTAGCGGAGTTTCCGGTCTTTCTCCAGCAGCTTGGAGGTGATCCAGCCAATGTCCGGAATCAGCTCAGGATTCAACCGGGCCGCGGAGAGCGGAGCACGATTGAGGATGGCCTCGAATACCACTGCCGTAGTGGCGCCGTTGAAGGCGAGGCGTCCTGTGGCCATTTCGTAGAGCACGGCGCCCAGGGAGAACAGATCGCTTCTGCGGTCGAGTTCTTCTCCCCGGGCCTGCTCCGGAGACATGTATGCCACCGTTCCCAGCGCGACGCCGGTGCTGGTCAGGTGCTCGATTCCGCTCAGCGTCGGCTGGTTCGAGACTCCGCCCTGGTCGGCAATCTGGCGGGCCGTTGGCACCAGCTTCGCCAATCCGAAGTCCAGAACTTTGGCCTGGGCTCTTTTCGTCAGAAAGATGTTGGCCGGTTTCAGGTCGCGATGGACAATTCCGGATTCATGCGCTGCTTCGAGCGCATCTGCGATCTGGATGGTGATCTCCAGAATTTGAAGCCCTGGCAGCGCCTTGCCGGTGATCATGTGCTTGAGGGTGGTCCCCTCCAGCAGTTCCATCACGATGAAGGGCTGTCCCTCGAACTGGTCAATCTCGTGGATAGTGCAGATGTTGGGATGATTGAGACCGGAGGCGGCGCGGGCCTCGCGCTGAAACCGTTCCAGTGCCTGGGGGTCGCGGATCAGTTCGGGAGGCAGGAATTTCAGCGCGATGCTTCTTCCCAGTCGCAGGTCCTGAGCGCGGTAGACGACGCCCATGCCGCCGCCGCCCAGCTTCTCTTCGATCCGGTAATGTGAAATGACCTGGCCCAGCATAGAGAATTTCCACTACCGATGGGTCATGGTAGGCCGCGCATTCCGGCAAGTCAACGCGACCTGCGGACGGTTGCTTGGATGGTTATGATGTTTATTATGAGGCCTACTGGCGCGAGGCCGAGGCCCCTGCCGCCAGCTCGCGAAGTACGCTCAGGAAACCAGCGGCGGCCTGCTCGTCGGAAAGCGCTTCCAGGGGAACCGTGGCGGCCAGGTGAGGCGACTCTGAACGAAAACGTACGCTGATCAGGCTGTGTCCGCGGGACGTAATCAAGGTGTTGACCACCGGCGAGAGTTCCTGTGTCCAGTGGCTGCGAGTGGTAAGCACAACCGGCCCCGGGCGCGAAACCGACCAATCGCGCGACGCGGCCGTCACATTGCCATGTTTTTGGGAAAGCCAGCGATGACGGAAAACATCGAGCTGGAAGCCGGGAGCACAACCCAGATCGGCTTCAAAGGTAAGAGTTTCTTTCTGTTTGTGCCACGCACTAACGAACCACTTGAAGGGAATCGGGCGCGGCCGCAAGCGGATGGTCACCTTGGCATTGTCGAACCAGTGAGAGGCGAAACCGAAGTGTGCCTGAAGGAGGGTAATGCTGAGCCAGTTCGAGTCGAGAATGCGCCCTTTGCTGGAACAGGCGGATTCAACCCAGCGAAGCGCCATCGCACCCCTGCGGCGGTTGTACCGGGTAAAGTAAAAAAACCACCCCCCCAGAAGAACCGCGGCACCGATCGCGTCGATGAGCACCAGGCGTCCCACAGAACCCTCTAAATGCGAATATTACGACTTGAGATGCAAGTATCGCAATAGGTTCCTTTCGCTTTTACAAAAAACTTACGCTAACCCGTTCGGGGTCAGCGCCAAATCCTGTCGACGGTGGGCCTGGCGGCTACAATGAGGGCGTGGAATTCCGTCTAAGAGACTTCCGGCAGCCGGATTTCGAGGCCGTTTGGACGATTGACCAGCAATGCTTTGCTCCCGGAATATCGTATAGCCGGCTGGACATGGCTGAATACCTGCGCCGGCCACGGTCATTCGCTCTCGTCGCTGAATCGGCAGAAAACACCAGGCTGATCGCGCCGGGCAACGACCCGACAGGGAATTTAGCGAAACCGGCGACCGGGCTGATGCTGGGCTTCATTATTGCTGAAGCCGGAACCCGCGGCGGCGGCCACATCATCACCATCGATGTGTTGCCGGAGGCTCGCAAGGCCGGGGTTGGATCGCAATTGCTGCGCGTTGCAGAAGAGCGCTTGTGTACTGCCAGTTGCCAGTTTGTGATTCTGGAGACCGCCGTGGACAACCGGGCGGCACTGGCCTTCTACAAAGCACACGAATACGACGTGGTGCGCACGATCCCGCGCTATTATTCCGACGGTGTGGACGCTCTGGTGCTGAAGAAAGATTTGCTTTCGCGGTCACAGCCAGCTAAGTTGCGGCAATGAAGATTGCGATTCAAGGTGAGGCCGGCTCGTTCAGTCACGAAGCTGCCCGGCGTCTGGTGCCGGGCTGCCAGATCGTTCCGTGTGCGCGTTCGATGGAAGTATTTGACCGCCTCGAACGTAGCCTGGTCGCTGCCGCCGTGATTCCAATCGAGAACTCGCTGGCAGGTTCGGTCACCGAGCATTTCGATCTGCTGCTGGCCCGAAACGTCTTCATCCAGCGCGAGCTTCGCCTGCGCATCGTGCATAACCTGATCGCGCTCCCGGGAGTGAAACGCGGCGACCTGCGGCGGGCTTATTCGCATCCCGTGGCTTTGGAACAGTGTCGGGATTTTTTCACCAGAAATTCAAAAATTCAGCCCACGCCGTTTTACGACACGGCAGGCAGCGTCAAGCATGTGATCGAAAGTGGATTGCGCGACGCGGCTGGAATCGCCGGCGCGCAGGCGGCCAAAGCATACGGCGGACATATTCTGGCCGCGGGTATCGAAGATGACAAACGCAACTTCACCCGGTTTTTCCTGATCCGGAGAACCCGGCGGGTTCTGCCGGGCGCGAACAAGACTTCGATTGCCTTCAGCGTGAAGAACGTTGCGGGCGCGCTGTTCAAGGCATTAGCGGTTTTCGCGCTGCGCGACATCAGTTTGACGAAAATCGAATCGCGTCCCCGCCGCGGCCGTCCCTGGGAGTACGTTTTCTACGCCGACTTTCTTCGCGGCGATGATGAGTCCGCACGCAACGCTCTGCACCACCTGAGCGAAGTGGCCGATCTGGTGAAGGTGCTGGGAATCTATCCGGCAGCCTGAAGGTGTGGGGCGGACACTCTTGTCCGCCGCTTTTGACCTGGATTTTGGGAATTCAAGACAAAATCGGGACTCCGTTGCCTCACCGCAAGGGAACCCAAAATCCACTTCAAAGGCGGCGGACAAGAGGGTCCGCCCCACGCCTGCCCAATTCGGGTCAGCCCCTGGTTACCTTCCGCCTCAGCACCTTTGAGTAATACAAACAATCGGTGGAAGGTTTAGAATTCAATTGCTTTCAAAGAGTTTCGGCGCCTTGCATCTTCCGAGGGCTCTAGATCATCAAAGTTGAGTACAACACACTCAAGGTGAACTATGGCGGAAAAAACGCGCACTGAGCGCACTCCAAAGCCTAAAGCTGAAGTAGAAGTGGAAGAAGAGACTGGGGTACTGCCGATCCTGCCGGTGCGGGATACCGTGCTGTTCCCTCATGCCGTGCTTCCCCTGACTGTCGGTCGGGAAAGCTCGGTCCAGCTGATCAACTCACTCGGCGAAGACAAGACCATTGTGGTGGTGGCGCAGCGCGAAGCTCGCGTGGATGCCCCGCAAGCCAGTGATCTCTACACCGTCGGAACCCTCGCCGTGGTCCACAAAGTCGTCAAGATGCCCAACCAGAGCCTGTTTGTCTTCGCAGAAGGCCTGGAGCGGGTGCGCCTGAAGGAATTCGTTCAATTGACGCCCTTCATGCGTGGGCGAGTGGATTCGGTTCCGGAAGCCATTCCACCCAAGAGCTCAGAGGTGGAAGCGCTGCAACGCAACGTTCTCACTCTGTTCCAGCAGATCGTCGCCGGCTCGCCCACTTTGTCGGATGAGCTTTCGACGGTTGCCATGAATATCGACGAGCCGGGCCGGCTGGTGGATTTCATCGCTTCGTCATTGCCGTCGCTTTCGACGGCGGACAAACAGGACACGCTGGAAACGACCGATGTCCGTGTGCGTCTGGAAAAAATCAATCATCATCTGGCAAAGGAGCTCGAAGTCCAGCAACTGCGCAACAAGATCCAGTCTGAAGTGCAGGATCGGGTGCAGCAGACGCAGCGCGAGTACTACCTGCGCGAGCAGATGAAGGCCATCCAGAAAGAACTGGGTGAACAGGATGAAGGCGCGCGTGATACCGAAGAACTGCGCGAGAAGATCGAAAAAGCCGGAATGCCGGATGACGTAAAGAAAGAAGCGTTGAAAGAGCTGGGCCGGCTGGCCCGTATGTCACCTATGGCTGCGGATTATTCTGTCACCCGCAATTATGTGGAGTGGCTGGCGGCGCTGCCGTGGGCGAAAACTTCCGGTGGCGAAGTGGACATTCTGAAAGCCAAGGAAATTCTGGATACCGATCACTACGACCTCAAGAAGGTGAAAGATCGCATCCTCGACTATCTTTCCGTGCGTCGACTGAAGCCGGGAATGAAGGGTCCAATTCTGTGCTTCGTCGGGCCTCCGGGCGTGGGCAAGACTTCATTGGGCAAGTCGATCGCGCGAGCCCTGGGACGCAGGTTTGTCCGCATCTCGCTGGGTGGCGTTCACGACGAGGCCGAGATTCGCGGTCACCGGCGCACTTACATCGGGGCCTTGCCTGGTCAAATCATTCAGGGCATTCGCCGCGCTGAAACCAAGGATCCGGTTTTCATGCTCGACGAAATCGATAAGGTCGGGCGCGACTTCCGCGGCGATCCAGCTTCGGCGTTGCTCGAAGCTCTGGATCCCGAACAGAACTCCACTTTCCGGGACAACTATCTGGACGTGACTTTCGATCTTTCGAAAGTTCTGTTCATCACTACCGCGAATATGCTCGATCCGATCGCGGAACCTTTGCGCGACCGCATGGAGATTATCGAACTGCAGGGTTACACCGAAGAAGAGAAAGTCCACATCGCATTCCAGTACCTGATTCCGCGACAGATCGAAGAGAATGGCGTCACCGCGGAGCAGATTGAGTTTCCGGAAGAGGGTGTGGCCTACGTGATCCGGCACTATACCCGGGAAGCCGGCGTGCGCAATCTGGAGCGCAACATTGGCACCATCTGCCGCAAGCAGGCGCGACGGCTGGCCGAGGGTAAAACCGACAAGCTGATCGTCACCAAAGAAGTAGTTCAGGAATTTCTGGGCGGGATCAAGGTTCGCAGCGAGGGTGAAATCGCAGAGCGCACCAAGCGTGCCGGCGTGGTGGTCGGCCTCGCCTGGACGCCGTCCGGCGGCGACGTGCTGTTCGTCGAAGCCAATACCATGAAAGGCAAGGGCGGCTTCACCATGACCGGACAGATTGGCCAGGTCATGCAGGAATCGATGCAGGCTGCTCTCACCTGGGTACGCTCGAATGCGAGCCAGTTGGGAATTCCTGAGACGTTCTTCGCCGAACACGACATTCACATTCACGTTCCGGCGGGAGCGATTCCGAAAGATGGTCCTTCTGCGGGTGTGACCATGGCCACTGCCCTGGTTTCGTTGCTCACCGGCAGGCCGGTGCGTCCACTCACTGCCATGACGGGAGAAATCACGCTGAGCGGAGACGTTCTGCCGATCGGCGGCGTGAAGGAAAAAGTCCTGGCGGCCAAGCGGGCGGGGGTGCACGACGTTATTCTTCCGGCTGAAAACAAGATGAACGTTGAGGAAGATCTGACGCCAGAGCAGCTCGAGAACGTTCAGGTGCATTACGTGAAGTCGATTCCCGAGGTTCTGGAGTTGGCTCTGCCGACCACCGCGCGCGAAGAAAAGCTCGACGAAGAAGTGCGCGAAAAGGTGCTTAGCGCCCAGGTTTCCTAAGCCTTGCGCTGATTTCAGGAGTTTGCCTCAACCCTCAATGCCAGTTTCCCGGAATGAGATGGGAGACTGGCATTTTTATCAGCAATAAGCTATTTATTATCAACATTTTAGCGTATAATCGCCCTGCAGAACTTATCCGCCCGCGAGGGGTTTAATCCAGATGAGTGCGGTCCGTTACAGGCCGCGCGGCGAGGAACAATATGCCAAAGACAAAGACATACCGGGCGTGGTTAGTCGGAGTTGTTTTAGCGGGCGTATTGCTGTTGCTGCACAGCCCTAAAATTTCACTGGCTCAGGATCAGGATCAAGACCAAGACCAGGGTCAGCAGCAAGACCAATATCAGGCTCAGCAGCAGCCGGATCAGCAAGCCGACCAGGATCCACCCGGCGTCGCCGCCCGCATGAATTACACCCAGGGCTCGGTGACTTTTCAGCCCGGGGGCGAGGGCGATTGGCTGACCGCAGTTCCCAACCGTCCGCTGACCAGCGGTGACAATCTTTGGACTGACGCTGACTCGCGCGCCGAGTTACATGTCGGCTCGACTGCAATACGAATGGCTCCTCAAACCAGCGTCACATTGCTCGATTTGGACGATCAGACGACGCAGCTTCGCTTGTCCGAGGGCAGCGTCATCATTCGACTCCGCCATCTTGACGATGGAGACCTGGTGGAGGTGGACACTCCCAACCTGGCGTTTGATTTGCAACGCAACGGCGAGTACCGGATCGACGTAGACAGCGCCGGCAACGTAACCAATGTCGGAGTGTGGAGCGGGCGCGGCGAGGTCACCGGCGGGGGATATTCCTACAGCGTGGTGGCGGGCCAGTCAGCGCGCTTCTCGGGCACCGACCAGTTGAACTACGACATCGCACAGATGCCGCGGGCGGACGACTTCGACAACTTTGCCTTTGAACGCGACCATCGCGAAGACGGCGCCGAATCCGCCAACTATGTTTCTCCCGAAATGACCGGTTACGAAGATCTGGATGACTACGGCCACTGGCAGTATGTGGGTGGCTACGGAACTGTCTGGATTCCGGCCAACGTCGCTTCGGATTGGGCACCCTATCGGAACGGTCACTGGGCTTATATCGATCCCTGGGGATGGACCTGGGTGGAAGATGAACCCTGGGGCTTTGCGCCTTTCCACTACGGACGCTGGGCCTATGCCGGCAATCGCTGGTGCTGGGTGCCGGGACCGGTGGCGGTCCGTCCGGTGTACGCGCCCGCTCTAGTGGCGTTTGTGGGCGGAACGGGAATTGCAATTGGGGCTGGTCCCGGCGTGGCCTGGTTCCCGCTGGCTCCCGGGGAAGTTTATGTGCCCTATTACCGGGGAAGCCGCCGCTACGTGGAGCGACTGAACGTGACCAATACCGTGGTCAACGTTACCCGCGTGACCAACGTGTACAACATATACAACTCAAACCAGCGAAACGTGACCAACATCACGTACTTGAACCAACGGGTGAACAACGGCGTGACCTTTGTGTCGCGCGACACCTTTGTAAATGCCCGTGCGGTGAACAGGAACCTGGGCCACTTCGATGCGCGCCAGTTTGCGAACGCGCCGATCGAGCGCAGGGTTCCGGTGCAACCGATTCGAGCCAGCGTCATGGGATCAGGCGCTCCCGCCAGATTCAGGCCGCCACAGGCAGTGATCAATCGCCAGGTGGTTGCCACCCAGCGGCCGGCTTCGCCAAGGCAGCCTTTCGAGCAGCGGCAAGCGACGATCAATATGCGCACCGAGCGGCCCAACCAGGCGCAACCACTGAACCAGGGCCGGCCCGTGGCACGGCCGCAGGAACCCATGCGTCCGGCGGAAAACGCGCAAACGCCAGGTCTGGGAATGCCGCGACCTGAAGCCCGGCCGCAACGTCCTATGGCTCAGGCCGAGCCCGTGCGGCCTCAGGCGGCGCCGACGCCACCGCGTCCACCCCAAGGGCAGGCCCGCGGCATGGCGGAGAATCGTCCCACGCAGGGCTGGTCGCATCCCCAGGCGCGACCCGCGCCTCCGGTGCAACCAAGGAACGAAGTGCAGTCGCGCGAAGACGAGAATAAATTCCGCAACTGGCAGCAACAGCGCCAGCAGTCTGCGCCACAACAGAACCGGCCGGTGCAGCAACAGCATCAGCCGCCACGACCGCAGGAAAACCGGCCGAAGTAGTTGAGCGGAAATAACACTCCATTGCCAGTCTCCGATAAACGGGGACTGGCAATTTGTTTGTCCGCTCGCTCACGATAGACTAGTCAGAACCGGAAACTGAGAACAAAAAACTGAGAACCGGGAACTGGTTTTCCATTGCTCGGTTTTTGACTCTCGCTGCCTTATGCAAGTACGCGTCCTGTTCTTCGGTATGCTCAAAGATCTCGCTGGACGGCCCAGCGAATCGCTAAGCCTGCCAGAAGGCGCCACGCTGGGCGACGTTCTGCAGCATTACGAACACGCCATCCCCCGGGAATTGATGAGTTCGATCGCAATGTCAGTGAATCAGGAATACGCAGCGCCCGATGCCAGGCTGCGGCCGGGCGACGAGGTGGCACTCTTGCCCCCGGTCAGCGGCGGGTCCACGGCTGGGCCGAACGATCCGGCAGTGCCGAGTAGCGCTCACGTGGCCATTGTCGATGGAAAGATCGATACGCCCTCTCTTCTGAGATCCATCAAGCAGCCCGAGGATGGCGCGGCAGTCGTCTTCGAGGGAGTGGTGCGCAACCACACTCGCAATCGCCGCACTTTATACCTCGACTACGAGGGTTACGAGGAGATGGCAGTCAAGCAGCTGAAAGAATTGGCGGAGCAGGCTTTAGCCGACTTCAAGATTCGCGATGTCGTGATCGTGCATCGCCTGGGACGGCTGGAGATCGGCGAGACCAGCGTGCTCATCATAGTGGCTTCGGCCCATCGGGCGGCCGCGTTCGACGCCTGTCGCTGGCTCATCGATACCCTGAAGCGCACCGTCCCCATCTGGAAGAAAGAGCATTTTGAAGATGGCGCAGTCTGGGCCGACGGTGAGCCTTTTCCCGAGGACATTCCCACCGCCGAGGGCACCCATTCCACGCAGCGTGCATCCAATTGAACAGCCGTGTTCGCGCCGGGTGCCGTGACAGAACGCGGCGAACCCAACCTTCCCTGATGAAACGAGCCGCAACTGCGGGCCTGGTGCTGATCCTGTGTCTTGTCTCGGCTGCGCAGGACGCTTCTCAGGATTCTGACACTACTTTCAAAGTTGACGTCAAGCTGGTGAACGTATTCGTCACCGTGACCGACCAGCACGGCGCTCCCATTGCCGGCCTGAAAAAAGAAAATTTTGAACTGGCCGAAGACGACAGGGCGCAGAAGATCGCGCTATTCGACAAGGAATCGGCCCTGCCGCTCAACATCGTCATGGCCATTGACACCAGCTTGAGCACGCGCAAAGACCTGCCGCTGGAGCAGGCATCCGCCCGCCGATTTGTGCATGCCATTTTGCGTCCCGTAGACGTCCTGTCTCTCTACTCGTTCAGCGAAACGGTCAGCGAACTGACCGGTTTTACGCCTGATTTGCGGGTTATCGACCGCGGCATTGACCACATGCGCCTGGGATCGGCAACCGCGCTTTACGACGCCTTATTCCTGGGATCCGAAGCCCTGGAGCCGCGACAGGGCCGAAAAGTGATGGTGGTTATCACCGATGGCGGCGACACCATGAGCAAGGTGAATTACAAAGAGGCAGTGCGGGCCGCCGAAACCGCCGAAGCCATCCTGTACAGCATCATCGTAGTGCCAATTGAAGCCAGCGCGGGAAGGGATACCGGCGGCGAACACGCTCTGATCCAGCTTTCCGCCGATACCGGGGGCAAGTATTTCTATGCGTCTTCGCTGGCGCAACTGGACCAGGCTTTCGCGCAGATCAGCGACGAACTACGGACGCAGTACCTGCTGGCGTACTATCCTTCCCAGCGGCTTGCCGATTCGGATTTCCGGCGCATCGAGGTGAGCGTCAAAGGTCTGCCGCCGGACTCCGATTTGAAGGTGCGCCATCGGACGGGGTACTACACCTCGAAGGCACATTGAGACGGCACATTGGATGGTCTGGTGGGTGGGGACACTCTTGTCCGTCGCCGTTGAAGTTGGTCTTGATTTTCAATTCGATTGATGTCGTTAGCCCTGATGTCGTTAACGCGGAAGCAGTTGAGGTTTTAACGGTACGTTCCAGGTCAAAGGCGGCGGACAGGAGTGTCTCCCCCACACAAGAAGGTTTGACGTAACAAATTCTCTTGTGAAAGTCTTACTAGATTGCTAATCGCAGGCTCTCCGTTACAAGGAAGGTAAGCTAGACGAATGTCGAGCAATACTGGTTGTGCCCGCTCCACTTTCAGACAGTCAATTTTGTGGGCCGGAGCGATCGCGGTTCTTCTCGTGCTTTCGTCGCTGGTTTTTGCCCAGGAGTCTTCCACCGGCAACGTATCGGGAACCGTAACCGGTCCCCGGGGCGCCTCGGTCAGCGGGGCTGACATCACCGTCACCACCAGAATTACCGGACAAGTCACCAAAACGACGACCAGTCCGGCAGGCACCTACGCTCTTCGCGATCTTCCCCCGGGTGAATACATTCTGCACGTGGAAGCCAAGGGCTTTCAGTCTGCCGATCTTCTGCTGCGAATCCAGGCAGCATCGACGGCCACCGGCGACGTCAAACTGCAGCGTGCGGTGGTCGCTGGGCCAGTGCTGGTGGATACCGAAACTCCCGAAGTACATGGCGCGGTGCCAGCCGGCCTGATGGATCAGGTTCCTGGCGATCGTGGGTTTCTTGATCTCTCCCGCCTCGAACCCGGAGTGCAGTTACTCGACGGCCAGGTTCTGGCACCTTCGAAGGGCGGCCTCACCGCGACATCGATCATTGGACGCAACGGCCGCACCACGCGGATGCAGGTGGACGGCATGGACGTCACCGACGAAACTGTGGGCGCCACCACTACCAATCTTCCAGTAGGCGGAGTGCAGGAAGTGCAGGTCCACCAGTCGTTGCTTCCGCTCTCATCCGGGCTGGCCTCGGCTGGCCTGGTGAACGTGATTACGAAGTCCGGCGCGAACGATATTCACGGCCAGTTTTTTGGCAACTTTCGCAACAAGGCGGTTGGCATCGCCAGACTTCCCGGCGATGTGGACAATTCCTATTCGCGCGAAGTTTTTGGCGGAGATGTTGGCGGGTCTCTTAAGAAGGACAAGCTCTTCTATTTTATTTCGGGCGAATATCTTAAGCAGGACTTCAAGGCTCCCGTAGTCTTCAACGCTCCGTTCGATGTCATCAAGGGAAGTTACGACGCTCCATTTCACGCTGCTGAAGTGATTGGGCGACTGGACTACAGGATTTCTCCGAAGTCCCAATTCTTCTACCGCTTCACCTATGACAACAGTAGTGTGGTGAGTGCCTTCGGAGGCAGCAACTTTCAGCCGCTAAAGGGCCGCGATAACACGCCGGGCAATGCCGTGGGATTCGACTTCACGCGGGGATCGACGCTTCACAGCCTCCGTTTTGCCTACAACCGATTTTCCAATAACATTACCGACGCGGTGCTGGGGTCCAGTGTTTTCGATCCCGCGCCTGGCATCAGTCTGAATTTCGGCGGCGGCTCCGGATTCGCCAGCGGTCCCAACCCCCAGGCCCCCCAGAAAACTGTTCAGAAGAATATTGAAGCGCGGTACGACGCAACCAAGACCTGGGGAAAGCACACGCTCCGCGCCGGTGTAGCCGTTAACAAAATCAATAACCTTGTCTCCGCTGATCTCTTCGGTTTGCAGCCACAAGTGGGATCGGACACAAATCTCGCAACCGTCCTGGTCGCCGGGTTAGGACCCTTTGCCGGCGGCGCCAGCAACCCCCTGAACTATCCAGTGGACAGCATCACCCTGGGCAACGGTCTCAACTGCTTCAGCGAGAGATCCGCATCTGGTTCCAATTGCGGCGGCTTCGGCGACACTCGAGTCCAGGCGTATGCGGGAGACACGTGGAAGGTGCGCTCAAATCTCTCGGCAACGATTGGAGTGCAATACGTCCGTGACACCGGAAGAACCGATTCCGATCTGCCCTCGATTCCGTGTTCAGCAGTGGCAGCTTCTTACGGTGCCCTGGCGCCCTGCTCGGGCAGTGACAATTTGCTCAATCACTTTGGAGGGATTCCCGGGATTGGCGATCGGGTACGCCAGCCCGATCTCAACTTCGCTCCGCAATTCGGTCTGGCCTGGGATCCGGGCAAACACGGGCGAAGCGTGGTCCGTGCCGGCATCGGCATGTACTACGACAATAACGTTTTTCGCAACGTGCTGCAGGATCGCGTAAGCCGCCTGGCCAATGGCGCATTCCATGCACAGGCGAACGATCCATGCGCCAGTCACGGCGAGGTAATTTTCCCGGGCAACATCGCGCAGAGCGCGGCTGGTCTCTGCGGACAGGCGATTGGAAGCGTGGCTAGTCAAATCGCGAGCTTGCAAACTGCTTTCCAGGCGGCCAATGCCCTGCTGAGTTCCAGTTCGCCGAATCCCGGCTATCTGGGCCAATCACTAAGCAGCCAGCAGGGCATGCTGGCGCCGAACTACCAGACTCCGCGCTCGGTTCAGATGAACATCGGGTTCCAGAAACAGATGTGGTCGTCGACCGTGCTCAGCGTGGACTATGTTCGCAACGTCGGCACCCACTACCAGATTGGATACGACACCAACCACGTCGGCGACGCCAGCCATCTGGATCAAAATGCGGCGCTGCACGCCATAAACTCCACCCTGGCCGCGAACCCGCTGAGCGCCGGGTGTCTTCCTGCCGCCCGCGCCGGCGCCAGTTCCCAAACCGCGGTGAATTGTTACCTCTCGACTGTGCCCGGAGCCTCCATCGCCGACTTTGCGAGCCACGGACTGGATTCTGGCGGGCAGTATCTCGGAGGCCTTCCTGCTTCCGTGTTTGGCTTGACGCCGACTGGTTCGCCGGCGACCGACAATGGAGCCGCTTTTCCGGGAATCAATCCGCTGGTGGGACGCAACACCATGTTCTTTCCCGCAGGCCGGTCGCTTTACAGCGGAGTGCAAGTCTCGCTGCGCAGCCAGATCTCGGCCCCGATGCGCGGCGTTCGCAGCGGCAGCCTGCAGGTTTCCTACTCCCATTCCAGCTTCCGCAGCAATATTGCAGGGGGTCTCGGCGACCAGGACCTGCTTCCGCTGGCGGCGGATTTCAATCATCCGATCGCATTTTTCGGTTCGGCATCGGAAGACCGCAAACACCAGGTGTCGCTGGCATCCATACTGGACATTCCTTATGGGGCCAGATTGGGCCTGATCGCGCACTTTGCTTCTCCGCTTCCGCAGACGCTTTTCCTGCCCGCTGCTGACGGCGTAAGCGGCGAGATTTTCCGAACGGATGTTACTGGGGATGGCGCGTTTGGCGGCCAGAGCCAGAACGGCGCCAGTGCTTACGGGGACATTCTGCCGGGAACCAACATCGGATCGTACGGGCGCGCGGTGGAAGGAACGAAACTCAACAGTATCATCCAAACCTACAATTCCAACTTCGGCAACCGGTTGACGCCCGCCGGGCAGGCGCTGGTCACAACTGGCCTGCTCTCGCGATCCCAGCTGATTCAGCTGGGTGCGGATTCGCCGGCCATCACACCGGCGCCTGCTGATAATCCCAGCCTGGCATGGTTGCGAACCTTCGATCTCACGCTGTCGAGACCGCTGAAGATCGGAGACCGATTCATTTTCGAGCCCAGCGTCTCCGCGTTCAACATACTTAACTTCGCCAACTTCGACGGTCCGGGCAACCGGCTGCTGGGGGCGCTGAACGGTACGGTGGGAACTCTGAACGGCACCACCATGACGGAACGCTCGACCAGTCGCATCGGTCTTGGCTCGGGTTTGTACTCGCTGGGCGCGCCGCGACAGATTCAGTTCGGAATCAAGCTGACCTTCTAGAAATATCAGCCCACGTTTTGTTATGCGCTGTAGAGCCGTAGCTCGCCACGCCTGGGTTCGTGATGGGAGACGTAACAAGTTACGTCTCTGCAGTATTCCTGAGTGTTTGAGCCGACCAGCCAGCGTGTAAAATAGCTTTCATGCCTTTTCAAGGACAAGGAGCACCCGGCGGCGCGCCCCGCAAGGGAAGGCCGGCCCCGCCCGAGCAAACCTCGGAGGAAGCCGCCTACCTGAAATCTCTCGGAGAAAAACAGAAGCCGGTCAGCATCAAACTGGCCGATGGAGAAGTAGTTCGCGGGTGGATCGAATACTACGATAAAAATATGGTCCGGCTAACTCGCGAAGATCAGCCCAACCTGTTTATCTTTAAGCACGAAATCATGTACATCTCGGAAGACGGGAAGCGGAAGTAAGAGCGATTTCAGATTGAAGATTTTAGATTTCAGATTTAAGTATTTCGAAACCGCTCCAGGTGTCGGTGTAAATCTGAAATCTACAGTCTGAAACCAGCAATCGCCACACAAGATGACCTCCACCAAATCGAATCACAATGAATTCGTTCCCGCCATGGCGGAGATCGCCCGCGAAGCCGGCGCTTTGCTGATGGAGTATTTTCACCAGCATGTGAAGGTGGAGTACAAGGGTGACGCCGACCTGGTTACCATTGCCGATCGCAAATCTGAAATCCTGATCCGGGAAAGAATCAAGAATGACTGGCCTACTCACGATGTTCTCGGCGAGGAGCAGGGCCTCACCGATACCGGCAGCGACTATCGCTGGTACGTGGATCCGCTCGATGGAACCACAAACTTCGCCCACGGATTCCCGGTTTTCTGCGTTTCGATAGCATTGGAGTTCAGGAAGCAGAGAATCGCCGGGGTGGTTTACGATCCCACACGGGATGAAATGTTCGCGGCCGAGAAGGGAAGCGGCGCGTACCTGAATCAACAACGCATCCAGGTGTCGAAAACCGCGAATCTGGCGGAGTGCCTGGTCGCCACTGGCTTTCCCAGCCACAAGCGTCACAAGAATCCGAACATTTATTTCTATCATCAGATTACTTTGCGTACGCACGGTGTCCGGCGGGCGGGTTCGGCGGCCCTCGATCTTTGCTGCGTAGCTTGCGGACGCTTTGACGGGTTCTGGGAGTTCAACCTCAATCCGTGGGACACGGCGGCAGGCGTGCTCATTGTGGAAGAGGCGGGCGGCCGAGTGACAGACTTTCACGACGGGCCTTTTCAGATCAACAGCCGCGAAACCCTGGCATCGAACGGGCACGCCCACGCAGCGCTGGTGAACGAGTTCGCGCAAATCTTTGAAGGTCGTGGCCTGATGCCGCTGCCCGACGTTAACGAGTACCGGGAAAAATGAAATTAAAACTCAGCGCAATCCTGACCGCGGTCATGCTGTCTGCGCCAGGTGTGATTGCTGTGGCAGCGGGCAAGCCAACTCCGGTTGCACCCGACCCGGCCTACCAGCAATCGTTCGACTCCTGGAAAACCAATCTGGTGGAAGACCTTAAGCAGGAATGGTTGCCCCTGGCCGGCCTGTTCTGGCTCAAACCGGGCGAGAACAGCTTCGGTACTGCTCCAAAAAATGCCCTTGTGTTTCCAAAAGGCCCGGCTCAGGCGGGATCGTTCACGTTGCAGGGCCAGGCCGTGACGGCCAAATTCGCGCCGGAAGCCAAAGCATTGATTGCGGGCAAACCGGTAACCACCGCCGACCTTCAGGCTGACACGTCCGGCGATGCAACGGAGGTCGAAATCGGAAGCCTGCGCCTGCACGTGATCGTGCGCGGCGAGCGAATTGGCATCCGCGTGAAGGATGTTGAGAGTGACGCCGCCCGCAGGTACGCAGGGCCCGTGTTTTTCCCGCTCGACTTGTCCTATCGCGTGACCGCCACCTGGCTGCCTTCAGACGGCAAGCAGACGGTCGCTGTTCCCAATGTTCTCGGCGATGTGACACCCACACCAGTTGCAGGGACGGCTGTGTTCAAGCTCAACGGTCAGGAACTGAGACTCACGGATCTCGGCGGAGACGCAGCCAGGCAGTTATTCTTTGTCTTCAGCGACCCCACGAGCAAGGCCACAACCTATCCCGGTGGCCGCTTTCTCAAAGCCGGCCCGGTAGCCAACGGAACAGTGGTTCTCGACTTCAATCGCGCCTACAACCCGCCGTGCTCGGTTACTGCCTATGCCACCTGCCCCCTGGCGCCAAAGGAAAACCGGTTGTCCGTCGCAATAGAGGCCGGCCAGGAATACGACCGCAAGACTGGCCATCATTAGACTTCTGCCGGAACCAGGCATGTAGAGACGCAGCTTGCTACGTCTTGTTGCCACTCTGGTTCCTGCCCGCAATCCACCAAAATCAGACCTCGCGAGCTACGTCCCTGCGACACACCATTCGGCACAGGTGCATGTCTTTTGTGCAGACGGCCACCCCGGTGACCGCAGTAAAATAGGAGCGTGATCATCTCACTGCTGGAACGCAAGATCGAAAAGCGCCCTGACAAAGTCCGCTTGAAGGGACGCATTCTCTTCCTCACCGAAGATCCGGAGCTCATCAGGCGGCAGCTTGCCGGCGAAGACTTGTCGTGGGATACCCCCAACCCAGCCAACAATCCCAGGTTGCGTGACGACATTTCGACCGACGAAATCACGCCCGCGCACTACTGTTTCTATTTCGATGAAACTCTGGGCGAGATTCCCTACCTGGGCCTCAAGTGTGGAGATGTTCTGCCGATCGGGCGGGGCGAGGTCAAAAAGGGCGGGTTCGTCGTCGCAGTCAGCGGCAAAAGGCGGGGCAAAGGCTCGAGCCGGGAGCAGTCACCTTACGCCGAAATGTGCGCCGGCATTCACCTTGTGATCGCGGAAAACATTGAGCGTATCTACAAACAAAATTGCCAGAATCTGGGTGTCCTGACCTCAACCGATTTTTCCCTGATAGAAAAGGTTCGGGCGGGGGAAGAGATTCCGCTCAGTGAATTTACCTCTGGTGAGGATGAGATCACCCGCCAGGTGATCGAATACGGCGGCCTGTTCCCGTTCAACGTCGCCCGGCTCCAGAAAAAGGTTTTTCTGCCGCCGATCAGGACGGCCAAACGCCCCATGACGCTGGCAGAAAAGATTTTCGCCCGCCACATGCTGGACGATGTCAGCTCAAATGCCGTGCAGCCCGGCGACACCGGCTTTGCCCGAGCCGACCTTCGCTTCAGCCATGAATACGTAACCCCAATGGCGGCGATCTTCTTCGAGCGCTACGTTGGCAAGGATGCCAGGGTCAGCGACCCCTCGAGTATCCTGTTTTTCCGCGATCATCTGACCTTTCTTGACGAGGTGATTTCCGAGGAAAAGAAGAAGCTCGGGCTGCTCGATCTGGCGACACAACTCAAACTCAAGCAGCAGGATTTCGCCGCAAAGCAGGGAATCAAGCTGCACGGCGAACTGAAAGACCGCAAAGGGTCGGAAGGAATTTGCCACTCGATTGTCCTCGAGAGCTACGCTCTCCCCGGGCAACTGAACATCGGCTCCGACTCCCACACTCCGCACGTGGGTGCGATCGGATGTGTCGCGTTTGGCATCGGTACCACTGATGTTTTCAATTCGTGGATCACGAAGGATGTTCGGGTCAAGGTTCCTGAGTCGGTAAAAATCATCGTTCGTGGCAAGAAACATCCCAACGTAACCGCGAAAGATTTCATCCTGAAGATTCTCAGTCTGGATTACGTCCGCAGCGGCAAGGCCTTGGCCAAGGTGATGGAGTATGCGGGAGAGGCCATCGAAGAGTTAAGCGTCGACGAGCGCGCCACCATGACCAACATGGCAGCCGAGATCGGCGGCTTCACCGGCATTGTCGCGCCGGACCGCAAGGCAGTTGATTTTCTGGTCGAGCGCCGTGGCATGGATCGCAAACAAGCCGAATCCCTGATTGAGGGCCTGTACAGCGATCCTGACGCACATTACGCGCACACCATTGAACTCGACGCCGCCGAAATCACTCCAATGGTCGCAACGCCCGGCGATCCCGGGAATGGCAAGTATGTTCGCGACCTGAACACTCCAGTCCCGATTGAGCTGGCCTACGGCGGTACCTGCACCGCGGGCAAGAACGAAGACATGGACATGTATGCGGCGGTGCTGCAAGACGCCCTGAGTCAGGGCAGGCGAGTCGCCGACTCGGTAAAGTTCTATATCCAGTTCGGATCGCAGGAAACGCGCGATTACTGCATCAGAAAGGGATATCTGGATATTTTCCAGAAAGCGGGCGCACACGTGATCGAGCCCAGCTGCGGCGCTTGCATCAACGCCGGGCCGGGGGTCACGACGCGCCCTGATCAGGTGGTGATCAGCGCTCAGAACCGCAATTTTCCCGGAAGAAGTGGCCCGGGACAGATGTATCTGGCAAGTCCGCTGACGGTCGCCGCGAGCGCCGTCGCAGGCTACATCGTGGGTTACGAACCCAGCACGGAAAGAGAGCTGGCTGGAATCAGAAATTGACGCCCGGCTCGCCGCTGCTTCGCGCCCTTTGCGGTTAAAATCTTTTTGCTTTTGCGTTGGGGAAATCAAAGGCTTTTAACCGCAAAGAACGCAGAGAACTTCCCCAAAGTTCGCTGAGAACAGCAAGTTGGACTCTACGTCGTTATGCCTTCTTCATTTGGCCCGGCTGCAACCGTATCGATCCCGATCCGCCTAAACAATTGAGAGGAAACGTGAAACGTAATTCCGTCACTACTCTGGCCGCCGTCGTCCTGGCGCTCGTGCTGCTGGTTCCGCAGTGTGCTTTCAGTGAAGATCAACCCCACATGAAGGAAGCGTCTCCGCCATCTGCAGGCAGCCGCGGAAGCGTTGCAACGCGCGACTCACGACAAAGGTGGAAATCGCGAAAAGGCGTTGGAGCTCACCCGGCAGTCGATCCAGCATGTAAAATGAGGGAATTCAGTACGACAACACTCACCCTACCAAAGAGGATCGCAGAGAGCACAAATAGCCGTTTCGCCGCAGCAGGGCCCTGTTCAGCACCGGCGGACAGCCCTTCGCTCTAAACTTGCACCCGCTGGGCCCATTCTTGTTAGAATAACCAGTTCTAGCGCCGGAACGTTGGCCGGAAGTCGTGACTGTAGACCGTCGTCAGATCAGGGAGACAATGAACTTATGACTTACGTGATTGCAGAACCGTGCATCGGGACCAAAGACACTGCCTGCGTAGACGCGTGCCCGGTGGATTGCATTCATCCCAAAAAAGACTCACCCGCTCACGCCGAAGAAGAAATGCTCTACATCGATCCGGTGGAGTGCATCGACTGCGGAGCTTGTGTCCCGGTCTGCCCGGTGTCGGCCATTTTTGCGCTGGATGACCTTCCGGAGAAATGGGCCTCGTTCACCGAACGGAACGCCAAGTATTTCGGGCGATAGTTGTCGGACTTCGGACCTTAGACGTCGGACCTCGTGCTTTCCTCAATTTGAATCGAATATGTGGCAGGCTAAGGTCTGACGCCCGACGCCCGGTCTTTGCCTCTTCCCCAGCGTCCATTACAATTGAACACTAACCTGAACCTGCTGGGCTTCCATGGCACTGAAGGAGTCGGAAGCGATCGTCCTGCGCACGTATCCTTTGCGCGAAGCCGATCTGCTGGTCACCCTGTTCACGCGCGCCGAAGGGAAAGTTCGCGGCGTAGCCCGCTCGGCTAAAAAATCCCAGCGAAGATTTGGCGGCGCTCTGGAGCCGCTGACCTACGTTCGTGCCTATTACGAAGATCGCGAACGCCAGGAGTTGGCCCGTCTGGATTCATGCGAAGTGCTGGAATCGCCGCTGGCCACTGAAGTCAGCTATCCACGCGCAGTGGCTCTGGCGCATGTGGCGGAGTTGCTCGACGAGTTGTTGCCCGACCGCGAAGCCAACGACGCAGTTTTCAGGCTCGGACTGTCGGTGCTGGCAGGGCTGCGCGGGACCGATGTTTGGATGCCGGTGACATATTTTGAGTTGTGGATGACCCGCCTGATGGGCTACCTGCCCGACCTTTCCGAATGCATCGTCTGCGGACGCAGCTTGAACGGAAGCCGGGCATTTTTTCACGCCCTCACTGATGGCTTGTTGTGCCCCGATGACAAGCGCCTGGCATCGTCGGAAATATCTCCAGATTCGCGTGTGCTGGCAGCGCAGATGTTTCGGGCGCCGCTGGAGACTTTTGCCGCAACTGCGTGGTCCAAGAAGCAGGGAAGCGATCTGCGTAAGTTTCTGATCCAGACGCTGCAGCGGCACATTGAAAAGAAGCTGATAACGGCGGGCATGTTGGAAAAACTATAAGCTTGAGGCGCGGGACCACGGATCCCCCGGCTCGTGTTATAACTTCACGCCATGCGGGGATCCTCTGCCAGGACTTCCACGCTGGATAAAGCGTCGGGAAAACCAATGCCAGAATCGCTGAAGCAAAGCCAGGTAGTGCCGGTAGTGAATGACAAATGGGGAAGGCGCCTTTTCAAAGCAGGTGGGTGGGTGCTAATCCTGCTCGCAATGGTGCACTCCCTGTCGCTTTTTAGAAAACAGGTTCCCGAGAACGAAACCGAGCGGCAGTTGCTGGACTTGATGGCGAACTACAAACTTAACCTTATGGGCTCGCTGCGCAGCATGTGGGACCTGATGACCGGATTCAGCATAGCTTTCGCGGCGGCGGCTCTATGTCTCGGCGTGCTTAGCCTGGTGCTCAGCCGCGAACGAACTGCATTGTTGAAGCGAGTGGCGCTCACCATTGCCATTTGGCTGGCGGCAATGACTGCCGTTTCTCTCCATTATTTCTTTGCCGCGCCCACATCGTTTCTTATGGTCGCATTGCTGATATTTGCGCTGGCTTGGCTGAAACTGCCTGCCAGTTCTCAAGGCTGAAGCGGCTCGAAATGAACATGGCTTAGGAATGCATCGCCAAACCGCGCCACAATCTGGCTTTCAATGCTGACGATACGCATTACCTTCCGTTACAATCATTGATTAACCTGCGCGCTGCCGAACACGGTCTTGAATCCACTAAACTCCAACCCGCTGACTTTCCAGGAACTCATTCTGCGGTTACAGACCTTTTGGGCTCAGCGGGGATGCGTGCTGCAGCAGCCCTACGACGTCGAAGTCGGCGCCGGCACCATGGCTCCCGAAACATTTCTCCGTGTGCTGGGACCGCAGCCCTACAGGGTAGCCTACGTGCAGCCTTCGCGCCGTCCGGCCGACGGGCGCTATGGAGAGAACCCGAACCGCCTGTTCAAGCACATGCAGTTGCAGGTGATCTTGAAGCCGCCGCCGGAAAATGTGCAGGAACTTTATCTCGAATCGCTGGGCGCGATGGGGATCGATCTCCGCCAGCATGACATCAAGTTCGAAGAGGATAACTGGGAATCGCCGACTCTTGGCGCGTGGGGGATCGGCTGGCAAGTGATGCTCGACGGCCTGGAAATCACCCAGTTCACCTACTTCCAGCAGTGCGGCGGTGTGGACCTCGATCCGATCTCTGCGGAGTTGACCTATGGCCTGGAGCGCATCGCCGCTTTCCTCCAGGATGTAGATTCAATCTACGACATTGTGTGGGCACGCGATCCGGAAACTGGCCGTGCCACCACTTATGGCGACGTGCGACTGGCGGATGAGCTGCAGTTCTCGGTTTACAACTTCGAATTCGCGGACGTTGAAAAGGCGTGGAAGCACTTTGAGCTGTGCGAAAGCGAGAGCAAAGGCTTGCTCGAGAAATACTCGGCGCTTACTCGAGAGAATCCTGGTCGAGAAGAGAGGAATGACATCGGGCGCGATAAGCAGCGATTCCCCCTGCTCGGCGCTTACGACCTCTGCCTGAAGTGTTCGCATCTTTTTAATATTCTCGATGCTCGCGGAGCAATCTCGGTAACCGAGCGTGTGGGGGTGATTGCGCGGGTACGAGCCTTGGCTGTAGGAATTGCGAAGGCTTGGGTCGACCAGCAGCGCGGCGAATCCCCTGCAGTGGAAGAGGGAGACCCGGCCGCGAAGAAAAAGCCGCAGAAGCGGGCAGAAGTGGTGCCCACGAATGCATAAGTTTCTGTCATCCTGAGCGGAGTGGAAAACTTCGCTCCGCGAAGTTTCCACGCAGTCGAAGGACCCCTACTCCAGGCAGACCGCCGGTACCAGGGATCCTTCGACTCCATTAGACCGCTCGCAAGCGAGCGGACCAACTCCGCTCAGGATGACAGGGTGCTGAGTCGCGAATAGCTTTCGCGAATAGAAACAAATGCCAGATTTCTTGCTGGAGATCGGTTGCGAAGAGATTCCCGCGCGAATGATCGATGCCGCGTCGCTGGAATTGCGCCAGCGTTTGCAAAAATTGTTGGACCGCGAGCGTCTTTTGCCTAAAGGCGAAATAACGTATCTCGATACGCCACGCCGTCTCGCGGTACTGGCGCCGAACGTCTCCGCCGCCCAGCCGGATGTCACTGAGCAGGTCCCGGGTCCGTCTGTAAGCGTGGCCTTCAAGAATGGCGAAGCTACCCCGGCAGCGCATGCTTTTGCCCGAAAGGCCGGCGTGGAGATTTCGCAATTGGAACGAGTGAACACACCCAAAGGCGAGTATCTCTCGGCGAAGATCACGAAGAAGGGCCGCGCCGCCGCCGAGATTCTGGCCGAGTTGCTGCCCAAAGAGATTGCTTCGATTTATTGGCCCAGGAATATGTACTGGCGCAAGCCGAGCGAGCGCTTTGTGCGCCCCGTGCGCTGGCTGGTGGCGATGCTTGATGACGAGATCATCCCACTCGAGTTCGACGGTGTTCGCGCCGGCAACCAGTCCCGTGGACACCGGATTCTGGCCGACGGGCCGGTTGCGATTCCGCGCGCGGGAGCGCCTTATGTGGAGGCGTTGCTCAGGGCGAAAGTCGTCAGTCGCGAGGAAAGAGAAAAACTCGTTCGTAAAACTTTAGACGCCGCCACCCGCACCATTCCCGGTGCGCACTGGCGTGAAGACAATTTGCTGCTTCATACCGTGGTCAATCTGACCGAGTGGCCATCGGCAATACTGGGGGAATTCGATCCTGAATTTCTGGAGCTGCCTCAGGAAGTTCTGGTAACGGTGATGCGCGATCACCAGAAATATTTTGCGATCGAGGACGCCTCTCATAGACTGCTTCCCCGTTTTCTCGCAGTGCTGAATACCGACGGCGATCCCGGCGGAGTTATCCAACACGGTCACGAACGCGTGTTGAGAGCCCGTTTCAACGATGCACGTTTTTTTTGGCAGACAGACCAAAAACATCCCTTGCGGGAGCGTTCGTTGTGGCTGAAGAACGTCACTTTCCAGAAGGACCTGGGCAGTTACTACGAGAAGGTGCTGCGTGTGCAGCGCGTGGCCAGCTGGATGTGCGAAGTCATCCGCCAGAACGGAATGGCAGTGCGTCCGGGCGTGGTGCACAAGGCGGCGTGCCTGGCTAAAGCGGATCTGACTACGGAATTAGTAAAGGAATTTACGGAGTTGCAGGGCATTGTGGGTGGACTCTACGCCAGGGTTCAACAGCTTGATCCGGATTTGCCCGAAGCGACCCGGCTCGCCATTGCCGATGCCATTTACGATCACTACAAGCCTGAATCCATGGAAGACTCAGTGCCACGGACGACCGAAGGCGCCGTGCTGTCGATCGCCGACAAGGCAGATAGCATTGCCGGCATGTTCGCGCTTGGCCTGCAGCCCACGGGATCGAAAGATCCGTTCGCCTTGCGACGTCAGGCTAACGGGATCATTAAGACCATTGCCGAACACAAGCTGCCTGTAAAGCTAGCGCAATTATTCAAGGACGCGCGCGGGGCCTACAGCGGCACGGCGGCAGAAAAGAAATTTTCATCCTCGATCGATTACAGCGGCGCCGTAAATCAATTTCTACGCGAGCGCCTGGAGTTCTACCTCCGCGATGCGCTCTTCAAATACGACGTGGTGAACGCCGTGCTCGCCGCTGGAGCGGATGACGTAGTGGATGCGCTGGCTCGGGCGCAGGCCGTGACCAACGTCCGCCCGTCGCCGGATTTTGAGTCGATCTCGGTGGCATTCAGGCGCATGAAGAATATCCTGCGGCAAGCCGCTGAATCGGGCAAAGAGATAACCGGCTCTTTGAACGCCGAGACTTTGCAGGAGCCGGCGGAAAAGGAGCTGGCATCCCAGGTTCCCCAGACCGCAAGAATAGTGGCCCAACTCAGCAGCCAGCGGAATTACCAGCAGGCCCTGGTGGAAGTTTCCCGCTTACGGCCGGCGATCGATCACTTCTTCGATAAAGTAATGGTGATGGTCGATGATGTGCGAGTTCGTGACAACCGTCTGGTGCTGCTGCAAACCTTGTTGAAAGAATTTTCCACCATTGCCGATTTCTCCGAAATCGTAACTGAAGGCAAAGAGTCCAGGTAATCTTCGAAACCCCAAAGGATCACACTTTATGGCGACACAAACTCTACCGCAGTCAGAAGTGCAGGAAAGCAAGAAATCCGCAACCCAGTACGTCTATTCCTTCGGCGGTGGCAAGGCCGACGGGAACGGCAAGATGAAAGACGATTTGGGCGGAAAGGGCGCCGGCCTGGCCGAGATGACGAATGCCGGCCTGCCCGTGCCTCCGGGCTTCACCATCCAGACCGAAGCCTGCCGAGAATACATGCGTACCAACGGCGTTTCGGCGGAGGTTGAGCGTCAAATGGACGCTGCACTCAAGCGTCTGGAAGACCTTCAGGGTCAGAAACTGGGCAAGGGAGACAATCCATTGCTGGTGAGCGTGCGCTCGGGCGCAAAGTTTTCCATGCCCGGCATGATGGACACTATTCTCAACCTCGGCCTCAACGATCAGAGCGTCGACGCCCTGGCGAAGCGCAGTAACAACCCGCGTTTTGCCGCTGACTCCTACCGCCGCCTTATCCAGATGTTTGGTAGCGTCGTGTTGGACATCCCGAAACACGCTTTCGACGAGGTGTTCGACGCCAAGAAGAAACAGAAGAAGGCGAAGCTTGACACCGAACTCGACGTCAAAGCGTTGAAGGAAGTGATCGAAGAATATAAAAAGGTCGTCAGGAAACACACCAGGAGCGATTTTCCCCAGGACCCGCACCAGCAGCTGGTGATGGCGCGCGATGCGGTTTTCCGCTCCTGGCAAAATGACCGGGCCAGGCACTATCGCCGCATCAACAATATCGACGACATGCTGGGCACCGCGGTCAACGTTCAGGCCATGGTATTCGGCAACCTTGGCGACACCAGCGGTACCGGCGTCGGTTTCACCCGCAATCCTGCGACTGGAGCAAAAGAATTTTACGGAGAGTTCCTGATGAACGCCCAGGGCGAGGATGTGGTCGCGGGAATCCGTACCCCACTCCCGATCCTCAAATTACAACAGGAAATGCCCAGCGTCTACGACCAGTTGCGCGAAATCACCACACGTCTGGAAAAGCATTACAAAGACATGCAGGATTTCGAATTCACCATTCAGGAAGGCAAGCTCTACATGCTGCAAACCCGGAATGGCAAACGTACCGGGCCGGCAGCCGTGCGCGTTGCCATTCAGATGGTGGATGAGGGCCTGATCACCAAAGAAGAGGCGATTTTCCGAGTCGACCCCAATCAGGTTTACGAATTCCTTCTGCCGCGCCTGGATGAGAAGAGTGGCAAGGTTGAAGTGTTGGCGACTGGACTCCCGGCATCACCCGGTGCTGCGGTTGGGCAGATCGTCTTTACCGCCGACGAAGCGGTGGAGAAAGCCGGTCACGGCGCCGCCAGGAATCCGGTCATCCTCGTGCGCGCCGAAACTACACCGGAAGACATCCATGGCATGGAAGTCGCGGCCGGGATTCTGACATCGCGCGGCGGTATGACCAGTCACGCCGCTGTAGTCACGCGTGGCATGGGCAAGTGTTGCGTGGCGGGCGCCGGCGATATCGAAGTAGACGAGAAAGCGCGCGAGATGCGAGTGAAGGAACAGGTGTTCAAGGGCGGAGATTGGATATCGCTCGATGGCACTACCGGACGCGTCATCAAGGGAAAGCTCGGGACCATGGCGGCGAAGCCCGACGATCCGGAACTGATGAAGCTCATGGGCTGGGCTGAACCGTTCCGCAAGCTGGGCGTCCGGGCCAACGCCGACATTCCGCGTGACGCGATTCAGGCACGCGCCTTCGGGGCCGAGGGTATCGGCCTTTGCCGCACTGAGCACATGTTCTTCGGGGAAAAGAAACTGCCACACATGCGGGCCATGATTCTGGCCAACACCGAAAAAGATCGTCGCGCCGCGCTCAGGAAGCTTCTTCCCTTGCAGCGCGCCGATTTCGTCGGAGTATTTCGCGCGATGGACGGCTTCCCAGTCACCATACGAACTCTCGATCCGCCGTTACACGAGTTTCTGCCGCGACGCGAAGACTTGATGGTGGAGATCGCTGTGCTCGAAGCCACCAAGCCTAAATCGCCAAAGCTGAAGGGACTCAAAACGCTACTTCGCCGCGTGGAGGAGTTGCACGAATTCAATCCGATGCTCGGGCATCGTGGGTGCCGCCTTGGAATTACCTATCCGGAGATTACCGAGATGCAGGCTCGCGCCATTTTTGAGGCTGCCGTCGCGGTAGCCAGGGACGGCGTGAAGGTCTATCCCGAGGTCATGATTCCGCTTACTGCCACGCTGAAAGAAATGGCGAACCAGGCAGCGATCGTCCACCGGGTCGCGAAAGAAGTTTTCGAAGAAAAAGAAAGGACAGTCGACTATCTGGTGGGAACCATGATCGAGTTGCCGCGAGCGGCGCTGGTCGCCGATGAGATCGCTAAAGAGGCCCAGTTCTTTTCCTTCGGCACCAACGATCTGACGCAGACCACGTTCGGCTTCTCTCGTGACGACATCAACAAGGTGCTGCCGACCTATCTGGAAGAAGGCATCCTCAAGCAGGATCCATTTGCGGTCCTCGACCAGGATGGAGTCGGACAACTGGTCAAGATCGCCACCGAGCGCGGGCGGAAAACACGCCCCGGCCTGAAAGTTGGCATCTGTGGTGAGCACGGAGGCGAACCGTCGTCGGTCGAGTTCTGTCATCGAGTGGGATTGAACTACGTTTCCTGCTCCCCCTTCCGCGTTCTCACCGCTCGTTTGGCCGCAGCTCAGGCCGCGGCGTCAGACAAGCTGAAAACAGAAGGTGGAAGGACGAAGTAGATATCAACCGCGAAGAACGAAAAACTTAGAGGTGGGAGCCGTAATGGCTACCACTTTTTTCTGTTCCGTCTCGAAGGGCAGTTACTGCACTCTCTGCAATCGGGCGATCAGTTTTTGGGCGAAGTTCTGATCCGACTCCGACCATAGCAGCCGTGCGTTAGCACCAGAGTTTTTCTCGACTTTGCTGGTGAACTCCACCAGCTTTTGCACATTAGCGCGCACTCTCGCCGCCGCTTCGATGGTGAGGGGAACGTCCTCATGAAGAAAGGGCGAGTCCAGGCCCAGGTCCACCTGGATGTGACCTTCCTGCTGGTAAACACCGTCTTCAAATTCGGTGCCGTGCACCAGAAATTTCACCTGCGACGGCTGCAACGTCCATTCATCATCCTTGCCAACAGTCCACAGATCCCAGAAAGCCTCGAAGAAGTAGGCATAGTCTTCGTGCAGCAGATCGGACGCGATCAGCACAGCTTCTTCCGGCGGAATGCCAGGTCTTAAACGCTGTTCAAGAATGGTGGGCTCATTCCATGACACCGGATGCAGCGCCAGATAAGTAATTCCAGGTTTCACTTCAGAAAATGGGAATTGCCGCATCACCGCCAGCGCGCGCGGCAACATATCGTCGGCCTCGAACGTCGAAAACCAAAGACTAAGATAAAGAGGATCGGGCATCTGACCTGTGGGCAGCGGCGTTCATACCGCTGGAGTCTCTATTCTAATTCCTCCAGGCGCGCGATGCGGGAAGCAACACCACCATGCCCCAAAAAAACTGGCGAACAGACGCAAACTGCGCTTGGGATGAGGGCCATAGTTATCCGCAGCGCTTTTGACACCCGCTCCAACGCGCTGTTACGATAAAACCTTCAGCAGTTGGATCCCGCCTCAAGCATCGTGGTCCCCGTCGTCTAGCCTGGCCTAGGACATCGCCCTTTCACGGCGGTAACACGGGTTCAAATCCCGTCGGGGACGCCAAATCAAATCAAACAGTTACGCTCAATCGCAGCCGAAAGCACCTTGCTGCTGGTGACGTACTGGGTGACATTCCGAGAAGGTTGCATCCAGCCGATTGACCGCATCCGCCAGGAACGTCGGGGAGAGATGCTGATATCGCGCGGCCATCCGCAGATCCTTGTGCCCCAGCAGTTGAGCCACGGTGTGAATGTCGGCGCCCTTCATCCGCAGCCAGCTCGCCGCAGTGTGGCGCAGGTCGTGGAAGTGAAAGTTCTCGATTTTGAGTTTGCGGCACAGCCGGGAGAAGGCAACGCTCACCCACTCCGGCTGAAGCTTGGGAAATAGAAGTCCGGTAGGCTTCGTTTTTTTGGAGGCGGGCAACGACTCGATGGCCTGGACCGCCAGCCGGTTGAGGTAAACGATCCGACTCTCGCCGTTCTTCGTCTCCGAGAGCAGAACCCGACCGCCGTCGAGATCAACATCCAGACCAGCGCAGACCAAGGATTTCGGATCGGCGCATGCCGGTGGCGACCGCAATCGCGATGATCGGCCGGAGCCAGACTGGGCAAGCTTCCACGAACTATGCGCAATTCGCCGGGCTGCAAATATCTAACACGGCCAGGGCGCCGGCTTGGGCGGTTTCACGCCGACGGCAGGGTTTACGGGAATAAATTCCCACTCTTCTACCGCGAGCCGAAGCAAGTGTTTCAGCACGTTCAATTCCTTCGCGACGGTTGCATTCGAAACCTCGGCGCAGCGCGCGGTGATGTAACGCTGCACGGTTGCCCTGCGGATTGCTCGGAGATCACAGTCGAAGAAAGGCTTGAGGTGATCTTCGACTATCCCACGCTCGCGTTCGTAGTTCGCTATGGAGACGCGATGCCTTTGATGCGTCAGGTAATCCTGAGCGACCTCGGCGAAGGTCTCAGGGCCGGCGGGACGAACGCCGTGGGCTCTTGCGGTTTCCTCGCGCGATACGTATCCACTGCGCAGATCTCCCGCCTTTGTCCTATTGGTTGCTTCGACTTTGCGGCGGCGACGGCGCCCGTCGGCATCCTTGTAGCTTATCCAGTAACCCGGTCGGTCTTTGCGTGTGTAAATTCCATCACCGTTTCTTGCCATGTTGAAGCTCCTTTTCCACTATTGCGAGTCCCGTTAGCTCCCTATTTTTCAAACGCTCACGATATTCTCGCGCGTATCTCGCCTTTTGTTCTTTGTAATCGCGCGTTTCCTCAACTTTTCGCTGTCGACAGCGTTCGCTGCAAGCGTGCTGGGTGGGTGTGATCTTCACGAACCAATTGCCACAGAACCCCGCTTTCTTCGGAAGCGGTGCTGAGCAGCGCTGGGGAAAATTTCCTTCTGGTGCAATGTGCATGATCGTATTGAGCGCGGCCCATGCGTCACGGTCGCCGGTCGCGCGGTCCCTTGCGTCAGACGGAATCGGAAAGAATACTTTTCCTTGCCGTTCCCATGCGCCACTATTCCTCGTCTGTGGACGGATGTCTAACCAAAGCGCGTTCGGCAACATTGCGTCGGCGCCGCCGATCGCGAGCGTGAATTTCAGTTCACTCATAATGCGCCTGAGTTTTGCAGAGCGCTCCTCGATATCCGAAGACGATATCCGCGGCACGTGGTGCAGTTTTCCATCAGGTAGGCGCTTTACGAAGTAGCCGTGGGAGTCCATGTAGTCCAGCAATGCTCTTCCCTCGCGGATGACACCCATTACTTTTTTTGCCACCCCGGTACGATGCGGGCGATTTAGCCAAGCACTGAGGGTCCTCAGCGCGACTTTCTTGCGTTGGCCCGTATCGTACCTACGCATTACTATCATTTCGCGTAGGGTACAAAAAGTTCCCACAGTACGTCAAGAGATATCGGAGAATGCAAACTCAAGAGCGGAGGATTTCACAAATGAATCGCAAATACCTGAGGGTTCAGGGAGCCGCGGAGGTCGCAAAGTTATCCCCTTGGACTGTTCGCCGTTACCTAACAGATGGAAAACTCACACGTTACAAAATCGGAGGAGTAACGCTGGTAGACGAAGGGGAACTCCTGGCACTAATCCATGCAGAGACACCGGCCGAAGCCGCAGCGCGCAATAGCAGGTCCGTCGTGCGCGAGGCGAGGTAGGCCGATGGCTTCGTTGATTCCGAATTCGACGCAGGTGCCGAACTTTCTCATGGACGAACTGCTGCCCATCGTCGATTCCGCGGATGGAAGATCATAAGCTTCATCTGTGGCAAAACCTACGGGTGGCAGAAGCGCGAGGATCGAATATCCCTCAGTCAGTTCGAGTCAGGGACTGGAGTGTCCAGGCCTTGGCTGGTGAAGACTCTCGGCCGGCTTACCAGCAGCGGACTCTTACTGAAGACCAGAAGTCAGCGGGGAGATGTTTATGGCCTCAACCTCGAATCCGATGCTGAGGAAGTAAAGCGGATTCTGCAGCGTCCCCGCCCTGGTGAATTCAGTTCACTAGTAAAGCTAGTTAACCAATCAACTCAGTTACCCAAAACTGGTGAACTGAGTTTCAAAACTGGTGAACTCACTTTACCCACAAAACAAACTAAGACAAAACCAAGAAACCTAAGTGGTACGACATCACCGTCACGTGGCGCTCGCATTCCTGAAAATTTCTCTGTCACCGATGAGCATCGGGAATTCTCACGCAAGAACAACTTCCCCCCTCCAGAGGACAATCATCGACGAATTTATTGACTACTGGCGAGCCGTTCCCGGAGTCAGGGGTCTCAAGCTTGACTGGGACGCGACATTCCGGAATCGCCTACGCGAAACGGCGAGCACGGGACCGGCGAAGAGGAGGCACGAATGGCAACGGGAGCAATAGCGGACAGGCCGAAGTCATCAGGGCAGCAGCAGAGCGAGTGGCTCGGCAGGCTTCTTGAAGATACCGCGAAGAGCTTCAATAAAAATTTGAACGTGCTCGAGGCAGAAGCCCACTTGGAGGCATGGTCCGCGCTCGTTCGCAAGGTCGGCCGACCACACTTCGAACGCGCACTGAAGCGAGCAATTGCCGAGAGCCAGTTCTTTCCCAAAGTTGGAGGCGATCAGCTCGCGCATTCCAAGCGGTCTGAAGTTAATCGGAGTTGCGGACCCGAACTGCAAAAAATGCGAAGGAACTTCATGGGAGCGAGTCTTCCGCGGTTTAACGATCGGCGCCGAAGGTCGGGCAGGGAAGCCAATAGATCCAAAATCAGGCGCGGTTCGAAGGTGCTCTTGCTGGAGAAAGGCAGAAGCCGCATGAAAAACCTAGCGCTCGGAATTTAATTATCCGCCTATCTTCGGGCCACTTACTAAAGAGGGGGACAATGCCAAAGAAATTGGAGCTCAGTCATACGTTGGAAAGTACACGCGGCTCAGTCCGCATCCCAAACCCAGTTCCTGACGAGTTAGTGCGTTACTGGGACGAAGTGATGTCCAAAGTCAATCCGTCGTTTGCGGCGCGCCGCCGAAATTGGATTTGCCGACGGCAAAGGTTGGGCACAGATGCAATCCCGCCGGTGACTGAGGGAGACGAGCGGCTCCTGATATGGGCGACCTCGATTCACCCAGGAATATTTTTTTACAACGAAGATGGAGACATTTCGGGCGCCCACTTGTGCCCTTGTATTCCGTGCGCACAGAGGATCAGGCGCATTTTGCATGGAGGCGGGCGTCAACCTCATCGCCGCAGCAGAGAGGCGATTTCAGTTACACGCGAACGGATGACAACACAGTCGAGATGGTGGAGTGTCGGCTGGGCGAGCATGAAAATCGTGCAGCAGCTGCAGACCGCGATCTCTGGCCGGGCAACGTGGCGCTGCGGGTCTCTGAGCAAGTCACCCAACAAGTCAGAGCAGGAAGTAAGTCGCCAGCTCGCCGCGTTCTTCGCAGCCGAAGCCAGAAACACAACGAACACGATCCGCAAACAAATGCTTATTGCAGAAAGCTTTCGCCAGCAGAGCGATATGCAGCGCGGTGAGCCGGAAGTGCAGAGGTCGACGGGGAACAGACAGAAATGATTGGGCTCAGCTGCACGAGCTGGTGCAAGTCGAGGAGCACGTTGAGAGATGCAACAGATCCAGCGAGATGGAGCTGCCAATCCTCGAGAGGTATTTGCCTCAACGCGGGAGCCAGACGAACAGCGATCAGCGCGCGGGGTTTCCTGGAGTGGCACTTCGTCGGTCGGACCCGAACGATGTCCGTTCGACTCTCAGCCCTTGGGGAAGGAAAAGCACTTCAAGTCATCACGGGCTTGGCTACCGCGAGAACGGTGCGGTCTTCATGGAGACCTAATCGGATGCGCGACTACAGAGCCAGGAGACGTTCAACGTGTCTCGAGGCAACGACAGGCAGCAGGACTGAGACCGTCGTTGGACGCATCTTCTTCCGCCGCAGGGTGACTCCCGAGCAGGCCTGACTTCTACAGCGAACACAATCGGCGACACGTTTGATTGGCTTCGCGAGGCAAAAGCGTGATGCAGACAAGAGAGTTGTCGGCCTGGTTTGGTACATGCGTGAGGCTCAAGAGGCACGACGGACGGCGGAACTGGAATTGTGTGTTGCAATCATCGCGGCATTGAAGGGGAATGGGGGGTCGATTTCGTGAAAAGGTTCGTCTGGCGACCGCCGTGGCGCTTTCTTGCACGCGCGGTAACGCATGTTTCATAGAAAACACGATTGGAGCCCAAAGCGATGAGAGCGAAAGCCTTCAGGCTACGGCTACGCGCACGATGCACCTGCAGGACCTCAGCGCATCTGCATTGCGCAGCGCCTGGCGAGAGATTGGGACCGGGCGGCGAGCGAGACTATTTCGACGAACGGCCGGTTTTGCCCGTACGGAGAAATGCAAGCCGCATCCAGGGCTTGCGGCGAAGAAGACGACCGCGGGCTCTTTGCGCGGCTGATTACGAGAATTGAGCTTACGGAGGATAGCCCGGCTGAAGGTTCAGATTCGCGGCCGCCAGCGGTCGGAGACGATAGATGCCACGACTGAGGCGACAGCGGCGAGCGATGAGCATGCCCGGAGTTGGCGCGGGGTGTCTGGGACTGTGCCCGACTTCGTGCAAGGATCTGTCGGCGGAATAAATGCGACATCTGGTGCTCGAAGACGCATGACGCCGGTCGCGAAGCATTGTGGAACAGAGTTCGATGCAGCTACGAGGCCGGAAAGATATCAGTGAGGCGGAAGCGTGAGCGGCGTCTGGGTGATCCAGCCACTCAGCGAGTGTGACCGAGCCATCCTAAGACGGCGCCTGATGCGGCTGGCCAGATCGATTCTAGCGGCCGATCCGAAGCCGGATTGAGAACAGATGGCGATGGTAACGATCTCCAGGAAGAGCGAGGCGAAAGGAGTGAAACATCAAATGGGAATACGGCAACGTGAACCTCACCGCTGCATTCATCCTGGGCAAACCTGCGAACAGCATCGCAGAGCGGTGCGGCGCCAACAACAGCAACATGGCCACCAGCGAGTGGAGAAGCCGAAGGATATCTCGGTGGAACAAGCGCGCGCCAAAACTAAATTGCTCGAAGCGAGCTTGCTTCGATAAAACCACAACGTTGTATCAACAATCTCCACCCCGAGAGGGAGAGAGAGGGAGAAAAATGCCAGAGCTACGAACAGCAACCGACCTTTTAGCAGAAGCCCGCCACATTGTTTCAAAAGATTCATTTCCCAGAGAAGCGGAGGCGCGCTTCAATTCCATCATGCGATTGCATGACGCGACTCGCGCGGGCTATCCACAAATTGCACAACTTTCCCGCCAAGCCCAAGCAGAGATGTTCCGGCGGACCATCGATCCGGCGACCTTGGCGTTCTTTTGCGGCCACCGCCCCCAACAGGACCAAATCTCAGTGAGCGGCGGCTTCATCGAACGCCAACAGTATCATCGATTTGGCGGCCGGTCGCGCGGGGCAGTCACGTTTTTGAAGGACTATTCATCCGTCCTGGCTGCAGAGAATCGCACTTACGCCGGGCTCACCTCTACCCAGGGCGGCTCCGATGGCGGAAACATGGTCCCAATCGGATTCATCCCGACCGTGTTCGCCGCCATGAAGCGCACCGATCAAGTGCTGGAGGCAGCGAACTGGGACGTCGCAGCTACATCAGACGGGCGTCCCACGAATCAGCCGAGCCTGACTGACACGGCGACGTCTGCGATAAAAATTGCCGAAGCGGATCCGCAGACGTTCGTCAATCCCGCGTTCGGAAATATCGCGTGGCCCGAGGCGACCACCTGGACGTCGCAAGCGATCAAGGCCACCGTCCAGTTGGATACCGACGCCGGCGTCAAACTGGCGAGCGCTGCTGGCGGATGCGTTCCGAATCCGTTTTGCCCGCGGCTTCGGCGCGGAGTGCGTCTCGATTCTCGTGGCAGATGCACCGACAGGTGCAACGACGGCTGGGGCGTCTGCGATCACTCAGACTGATTTGCTCGAGCTCGTCAAATCAGTCGATCCGAGCTTATGCCGCGGCTGACACCTCGGGCTGGGCGATGAATTGGAACACGCTGCTGTACATTCTCGAAAACGTTAACACTACTGCCACCAGCGGCGATGCTCTTGTTCCGCGCGAGACGTGATGACCGCGGACACATATTGTTGCTGGAAAAGCCGGTTTACGTCAGCCCGTCCATGGATGATATCGGCGCCACAAAAGTGCCCGTTCTGTTCGGCGATTGGAATCGGTTCATTATCCGGCACGTGCCGACAGAAGCCGCGGTTATCCGCTACGACGAACTTTTCATGCAAAACATGCAAAAGGGCTACGAGATGCTGTTTCGAGCCGACGCCAAGATCATGCACGCGGGCGGAAGCGGCGACGATCCGATCAAAGCGCTGAAGTGTCACGCTTAGGTTCCACTGCGGCAGCGCCTCAGCCGCGCGTGACCGCGGAGGGACTGATTGAAAGGGTAAGTCCCTCTGCGGAGTTTTAGCAGAATACATTGTGAATAAGGAGCGGAGCAATGTCTGATGACTACGAGATTCCGACGTGGGAGATTGCGCCTGACGGGGCGATCTCGGAGCGATCTTTAGGCTACCTGCAGTTCGTTGAGCGCCGCGGCGCGACCGTGACGGTTTCCTTTGGTAGCGAGGCGCGAGAGTGGGCGCCCCGAGTGACCTTCTCCGATCGCGAAAGCGGGACGGTCCACTTCCTTGACCACGATGGCAATGTGCAAAGCACACGCTTTCACGTGGTGCGTGAGTCCAATGCTTGTCCGCCGATTCTTGCCGAGCTGGCGGAAGAGTTCGGCAGCGGATGAAAGATGATCCGTGGTTCGCAGCGATGGTGGAGGTAAGAATGAAACGCTCGCAGATCTCGATGATGAGGCCAGCGATATCGAAAAGAAAGTGATGCCAGGAGTGAGCGAGGGCACGCAAAGACTGACTTTGCAGTTTCGCAGGCGATGAAAGGAGCGACACATGCAGGGAAAAGGTAGGCCGAATGGAAAGCTGAAAGCACCAATCGACGAGCTGTACTTGGAGACGAGCGGCGCAGTTTTGTGGGTGAAGGAATCCGACGCGGCAAGGTGACAGGCTGGGGGTGTATAGGCGTCGTGGTTCCGACCGGAGCTACGGCGACTCGCGGGAGTGCGCCGGTGCGACCGCGGCTGCAAGGGATACCAGGCCCAAACCCGCGACCGGCTGCGGGTTCCCCGTTCCCCTCTGTTGGGCCACGGATTAACCCATGAGCAAGGTAGATAGGGCAGATCATCGTGATCCACTCCTCGCGTAGCGGACCGCGCCCCGGGAAAAGAACTTCGAGATCATTGGCACAAAGACCTAGTACACTTTCCGATCAAGAATCCGATGAGTCTAAGGATCGTATCGCGAAACAGATATGGGTTTTTACGGTTATGGAACACGTGACCGGCCCGACCAAAACGGTGGTTGTCCTAGTTCATGGGACATTCGCACAGGGCGCAGCCTGGACTCGACCTGGGTCTAGGCTTTACCGACGTGTCGTCTCACGGCTCCCGAGCAACTCAGGCACGTCGAGGCATTTCGGTGGGACGCGGAACAGAGCGATGTCGCCCGAGCTAGTGCGGGTCAAAAGCTCGCGAATCGTCTCCGAAAACTTCGCGCGACGTACCCCGCCGCTCGTCTGATCGTGATTGCTCACAGCCACGGCGGCAACGTCGCCCTCTATGCCCTGCGAGCCCAGCCAGAAAGACTCGTCGATGCCATTGTTTGTCTCGCGACTCCGTACATTGTTCCAAAACCACGATCAATTGCGCTGTACTCGGGTTGGCGCAAACTGAACGCGGGGATGCTTCTCTTGATGTGTGTCTCGTTGACGGCGTCGTTCGTGGCCGCTCAGTTCGGATACCCCCTGTCTGTGGTCATGCCATGGGTTCGGCCGCTGGGGCTTGCTGGCCGTACAAGGCGCTGCTGCTTCTAGTTGGCATCGTGTTCAGCTTTGCGGTATTCCCCGCACTTGTCTGGATCGGAGAGTCCACAACTGACCCTGCTATTCCCAAGCCGTTCCTTCCGTTAGTGCGATACCAGGTGGCTGCGATGGAGCGGCTACGACTGCCGGAGGTCACTCCCGCCCCGCTCTTGGCATTGGCCGTGAGCAGCGACGAACCTCGGCGCATCCTTGCCGTCGTCGATTTCCTGACAGTCGTTCCAATCGTATTTGCGACAGTCATGCTGTTGTTGACCTCGGCCATCGCCGTCCTCACCGCAGTGATTTACATTTTCCAGGAGGAGATCAACGGAGTTCCAATGGCGAAACAAGAACTCAAGTTCATCTGGGGTTGGATACACGGCCATGTTGTTTCGGGAGAGTTCCTGCCGGTCGACCTCGCCGCACGTTGGTTCGCAAGGTGTGCGTAACTTCCGGGTTGCGTCTCTCCAGCACGTTCTCAGGTGCAACAAGTGCGCTAGCGCTGGCAATCACACGCTTGCGCTTGCCCGCGTACGGTGAGCGGTTAGTTGATCTCCCTTCTTCACGCGCATTTTCTCCGCACCGGCGCCGCCGATGACCGGGCCTGTGACGTTCGCTCGTTACGATGTGGCACGGGCTTGGTGGCTGAAAGCGCTAGCTGTCAGGTTCGCCCTATTTCACTCGCTCATTTACGAAGACGACCGTGTTCTTGATGATGTAGCCAGCTGGCTTCTGGGAGGCGTATCCTAAAAACCGCTGAACTAAGATGGGAAACTGAATCTTTTCTCGCAAAACTGAGAGAGCGCGCGAGTGCGAGAGCCTTGGGGGATGGCATTGGCACTCGAAAGTTGGGACGGGCTTCGTCTTGGCCTAATGGCCTTGGGTCATCAGCGAGTCATCTGGACACACCTGCACTGTATCTCTCATGGGGTTTGGAACGTGGCGATCGCTGAGGAGTTGGATGAATATCCCTGCCCGTCATGTGGCGCTGCCTGCAAAGTAGCAATCATCGCGCAAGGGTTTACTCGCCATGCGCTGCCCCTTCCCGAGCGAATTTCTTAAGCCGCTGTCGGCCAGAACGCGCCTTGAACTCATGCGGCCAGAGAAGCCGAGTCAGGTACGACCGCGGCGCATCCCTGATAAGCACCACGCGCAGAAATTGAAACGGGGGATACCTGCCTATCAGTCTGCTTGCGATTCGCGTCCCAGGGCGCGCGTCGTGAGAAGTTGGGCTATGCCAGACAAGTGAAAACGTGCGGAGTGCAGATCGGACGCATGCCACTTCACTGGGACTTGAAGTCCTACGCTATAATTACCTGTAATAACGAGGCTTTTATGGATAAGCAAAAGACTGACAATCAGGGAACGATGAAGATTATTCGCTTCGAGGCTGGAGGGTTGCAGACTGGAACGGCGACGACTGGACCGCAAACGAAAGTAGCGCAGTTTTGAATCTAAACGTGCAAACAAATTCAGGGCAAAACAACCCCAAACCTCTCTAGTTCTGCACGCACGCTCTCTAGCGTGATTCCAAGGGAATAAATTGCGTGCAAGCTTTGAATATGTTTGTTCGGAGCGCCAGCAGCGATATTCTTAGCGTTGGTTTCTGTGTAGTTTTGCGCGATTTCTGGACCGTGAATCCGTGAACAAAGGCCATGACTCTTCCAGTCTCACCGTCGAAAATCGGTCCGCCGCTGTTGCCGGGCACAAACATAAAGTTTACTTCGATGGTGTTCAACGTTCTCGTTCGTGGATTCGGCCTTGGATCAACCCATTGTTTTACCGCCGACGTTACAACCCCCCTGGCAATGCGATAGATAACTCCTGGAAACTGAGGTTCACCGTTAGGCCAGTCCGGCTATTATCGTCGAGAGCGGGTATCCCGCTATTCCTATATCCGTACCTTCCAACATGTCGTTGTATCCGACGGTTGCGTATGGTTGGGGGTTTCCGGGAATTTGAATGACTGCGACATCGCATTCGGGGAAAAGGTGAAGATTGGTTCCAACAATTAGCTTCAAAGCCGAAGTGTGTCTAGCTTGACCTGCCCCGATGTTTTGGACAAGCATGCAAGAATCCCCATCTACATGAGGATTGTCCGCAGGCTATTCAGCACATGATTACAGGTTATGAACGTGTTCGGACCAACAAAGAATCCGGAACCGGAACCGAGGTGACGAACCTTTCCCGGCGTTCCGGACCCATCGGGGCGGAAAACGCATTGCGGAATACACGCAGTACCGCATATCACGCACAATTTCAGTAAATAACCGTCGACCAACGCAAGATTTTTCCTGTGGGCGGTTGCCAGGCGGCAGATTTGGCCATTTTCTTTCTTTAGGAACTACGTTTTTCCATGATTGCACAGACAAGTTACGGATACAATTCAGACAAGATCACTGGACCGCCGGCAATGTGGCGATAACCCATCAATTCCTGATCATCTTGAGCATGTCGCGGTTGGGTTCGGACCACGCTTCCCGGGTCGACGCCCGCCAGCTTTGATCCCGTCTCGCATGAGAGCATCCAAGGCTTCACAAGCTGCTTTGTGCTCTTTTCGTATTCGCCTTGATGCCATTTACAGACCCCCTTTCTTTCGTTCGTGTCAGCTCCGCTCTCACCATCGCGAGAATGATTGAGTCACGCGTTGTGAGAAGTTGGGGTATGTCGGACGGGTGAGGGGCTATTTTCTTCTCAGGTTTGGAAGCACGATGATGTAGAAGACCAACCCGGCCGCCGCCAACAGCAGAACAACGACGATGACCATCTTAGGTGAGGCGAGCAGTTAACTTCCAAGGTTACCCGAGAGACCTACATTCCACATGTGACGCTACTCCTGCCAAAATCAATGGAGAGATTGAGCGCTCTGATGCCTGGGGAGGGTAATGTGAAGCTTGTGCAGTTCGAAGATGCCTCCGGCAAAGAAATCTACATCAACGCCGACCGGGTGAAGTATCTTAGGTTCCACAGTAAAGGCATGACAGTCATCCACTTTGGAATGGAAGACATTGTCGTTGTGAAGATGGAGCCGGTACAGGTGGCGTGGAAGCTGGCCGGCGCCGATTTAGACGCAATTGGACGACCTCGCCTCAAAGGCCCTGCAGCGTGATGTTCACATTGAGCCGGGCTCGCGTCGTGAGAAGCTGGGCTATGCCAGACCGCTGACCTTTGGCTAACCAAGAGAATGCCGGATATAATTCGGCCCTCACTTCCAGCCAGAAAGGAATGGCTGGTAGACGATGATCTAGCTCCCGGACGGGCGGTCTATGTTTGAGTTTCATCTGCACTATCAGGGCCTGCTCCTGAGTTCTGGAAATAGCGGACGGAGCGACCACAAGCAAGACGTTCGCCGTTATTTTCACGATCAGCTCGCGAACCTCTGGAAACTAAAATATCCACTGAAGTACAAGGCGGAGCATCTGAACAACCTCGCCACTGATTTTCGTATGGGAGATAAGAAATTCATTCCCATTGCGACTCACGACAATTTTCTGGCTTGCGGTCTAGACGTTACGCTCTGCTAAGTCGAGATTTCCGAGGGGTCATGGACTCTGGCGATCTGGACGGGCGCCTAAAGACCATAATAGACGCGCTGAGGATTCCAAAGGCGGGGGAGAACAGCGATGGCCCCGAAAATCCGTTATTGTGTGTAATGGAAGACGATGGGTTGATCTCGGAACTCCGGGTAACAGGTGATCTGCTCCTAGCGCAACCGGAACAATTGGTGCATAGCCCAAAGATTTCTTTGTTCACCGGAGACCCGGACCATAAAAGAAAGCCATGCTCTGTTTCGTTCGCGTGACCATGAAGGCAACGCGCAGAACAGCCATGAGCGATGAATTTCCGTGATGTCCGAGGGTGCAGACCAGGCGTTTGCGTTAGGCGCGGCAACATTCACGATGCCTGAACGCACCCAACTGAATGCTGAACTGTTCTAATGGTAAAGCCAATTTTTTAATATCAGCCTACCCGCACCATCGCGAGAATGGATGGAGTCAGGCATCGTGAGAAGTTCGTAAGCGCGCTGGATCGCAGCAGGGAAAGTGTTCAAAATTGACCAGTCTTCCATTCTTCCGTCTGCCATCATCTTGTTACCTACCGATTAACTTTAAGCGGCCTCGCGATCAGTTCAGAGATAAGGGGAACAGGATGTTGTCGCGTGGCGCAGGATACGATTCAATCGCTGCGAAGACAGGCTCCGCCGAGCAGGTACTGCGCTGCGGCAAGTGGTTGATTGAATAAAAAAGGGAGGAGCGTGGCCCTGCGATCCCTCCCCCGGAACCACACCCACGCCCGATTATCCCGGGGCCGGGAATGTCGTCACCGCCCCGACCCTAATGAAAAGTACCTGAGTCTGGGCTTGGCGTGAATGGCTCAACAGTCACAAAAAACGGGTTACCTGCGCGCACCGAAGTAACCGTGCCAGGCCAGCATCGTGAGAAGCTGCTCGTGTTTTTGCAGATCGTGAGATTAATCCCGATCCCCCGATAAAGATCCACTGCCTTTTCAACTTCAATCTCTGTACCTTCTCCGGTTCGCCAGGGAGAATCGGCTTGATGATTTTCTCAACGGTTTCCAGAGACGCCTCTTCGCGGCAGATTGTCATTTTGAATTTTGAAGCTTTTGTCTTTCGGCTTCGGCTTGAGCCCGTGTCGAATATCTCATGATGAGCTTGAACTGCGGCTTGTGCTTTTGTAGGGCCAGAAATGCCACAGGGTCCGTTTCCCATATAGAGAAGATTTTTCCATTACTCATCAAGTAGTAGTATCGTGAGACAGTTTGCACCATAAGCATTTCCTTGTCGTACCAACGTTCATAGTTTGTTGCGCCTACCCTCTCGAATGCAAGCCATCCAAATTGGAGGATAGGCTCACAGCAGCAATTGAGAGAATGATTCAGTCGTTGCCCCCGGGCCGCTTTTAGTTTGCTTTAGGACATCCGGCCACAGTGTGATAAAGCCTCTCGGCAAGACGAAGAACTCAAAAGACCTAATCGGATTTGGCCGGCTTTCCGTGAGTGGCTTTGAGATGTTCAGCAAATACTACTTCGAGTTTGTATTCTTGCTCGCGGGCGGAACCGACGGGATTTCCAAGGTCTAGTATTGCGTCGCAAGCTGAACATTTGGCCTCCGTTATTCGCTTGTCGATGAGCATAGTCACGATTGGCTCTATTTTTTCCATGCTTGATGGTCTCATCTGTTAAGAGCTGCGTGTCAAGGCCGCGCGCAGATTGTCAATCAGCTTTCGACACAGTTCGGAACCAGGGCGCGTGGGTGTGCCTGCCACATAACCAGTTGTAGATACAATGACATACAAATCCCATGGCGTTGGACACAGTTTCAAGGCATACTTATCGGCCGCGCCCGCTCCCCCGGCTGCAAAGGGGGAGTTGTATATGCTAGGCGAAAACGAACTACCACAAATCAATCTCGCTGGCCTCAATGCCAGGTCCAATCGCAAACGTTACCTTGGAATTATTTTTGCATCTGTATTACTGAGCGCGGCTCTGGCTGCGATCGTGGTGAAGTATCGGCCGCTCTGGTTCGATTCGCTCAGTTTCGAACAAGCGGCTAATCAAACGACGTCGGATGCAATTACGAAAAGCAAGCCACGGGTCAAAGCCACCACATCTCGAAGTGGCAGGAGAAATCAGCGCACACCACTCGCCGCCACGCCGCAGACGGCGGAGTCGTCGGGGCGCCCTGTCTTTGTGATTGGTCCACTCCGGGTTGATGTCACGTATTCCAGCGGCAAGCACGAGACTCTCTTGGCTCGAAATTCCGCCGTCAATATCGATATGCAGCGCGATCCGTGGCAGTCAGTGGCCATACCCCCCGCACCCGAGACCGTCGTGATCCAGGCTGCGGAACGCGTTCATTTATCCGCTCAGACTGCGGAGGTCGTGGCAGACCCGGTGGAACCCGTCTATCCTCGGCTCGCGCAACAAAGCCGCGTGGAGGGCTCGGTAGTGCTGCAGGTGCGGATGAATAAAGATGGAATCGTCCAGGCTCTTACCGTGATCAGCGGTCCCGAGATCCTGACCGCCGCCGCGGTGGAGGCAGTGAAACAATGGCGCTTCAAACCGCATTACGAGTCTGGGGAGGCTGTTCCTACTGAAACTCGCATTACCGTGAACTTTACTATTTCCACGCCTTAACCTCCGCTCCGCGAACCGAGCGGCTTCCGAGAGAAGGTACAGGCTTTTTTCCCTGCATAATGCCTAATGTGATAGTCGCAAGCACAACTCGCAAAATGAATCCCCGCAGCACCAGAAGCGGCCGTCAGAACAAATTGCACTCCCACAGTCGGCGCAGTTAGCCACAGCGCGCTTGCCGCACGGTGTTACACCGCCGATCGTCGCGTATCCAATCTGGCAGCTAGACACATCGATCGACTCCCGCGCAAGCTAATTCACAACAATGCCAACCTGGCACCGGTTCAGCGTGCCGTTCCTGCTCGAAGAGTTCGTGGCGTCCCGCCATCTGGGAATAACGCGGATTCTTGATTTTGTACCAGGTGCTTATAGCGTGATACGAAAGATATGGGGCAGTTTTGTGCTTCGCCACGATGCCTTCCAAATCCATCTCGCACACTCGTTGGTAGAGCGCGACACCTGATCCGCTTACATCGTCGGCATACTGCAGCGCTGAAGTTGGCGTTCGTGGGTTGAGTACGTGACGGAGTGCGGCCTTTCGATCGGCGAGTTGCTCATAGCGGAGGTCTTTGCCGTTCAGGTAAAGAAGATCGAACGCAAAGAAAACGGGATCTCTGCGACGGAATAGAAGATCATTGAATCGGGGCCGACCCTTGGCATCCACGCAAACGATTTCTCCGTCGAAAACCGCGGTCGTCGCATCCACAGTTTTCGCGATGGAAGAAGACAACTCAGCGAACGACGCAAACGGATGCCCGTTGCGGGAGACCAATCGACAACGCCCATTATCCAAGTAAGCGAGCGCCCGAAATCCGTCATACTTCAACTCGAAAAGCCACTGAGAATCGTCGAAGGGGCGGGGCCTCCGGGTGACAGGGATGGGCTGGAAGGCTGGGAGCATTCGCAATTTATGCTAGCAAGGATGGAGGCGAAAACGGGGCGAATCGAGCCGTGGCGAATGAAAGGCGAAGAGTATAAAATTGGGGCCTTTCGGATTCACTCATGCCTCGATCACGAAAAATCAACCGGGAAAACGTGCAGGCGTCGCTAGATACGCCCTGCCCTAAGTGTGGATTCGCGATTACGCCGGATCTGATCAAGAGAGTGGATTTTGAGCGGGTGGAGTGTCCCAAATGCGGCGCTAAGTTCCGTCCAAGTGCCGATAGCCCGTGCGTGCATTAACCGATTCTCTTTTGCAGGGTCCAGTTCGCACCTTTGTTGAAACAACTGCGATTAGTGCAAACTGTGAGGATGCTCCCTATCTTAAAAATCTCGGTCTTGCCACACGCAGCGTGTTGATAAAGCCCAGAATTCAATGCCGTGCTTCCGGCTGCCCGTGACGTACGAGAATTCTCGTCGAGGGATAGTTTCAACCTTGACAACCTCTGGAAATATCCAAGAAAACAGAGGCCGCGCGGCCAAGTGTCCAGTCCAAGATGGTACATGCAATTCCACCTTACGCATTATCCCTATTCGTGTCTGGTCAGAAGCGACCACTTTTTTTGCAAGGCCAGTTTTCATCCCGGCACTACGGAACGGGTCGTTGAGGACTTCACTAAAACGTCGGATGCCAGTGTCTCGCGTAGCCTCTGATTGCCTCCTTGGGGGCGAACTGGTTAGCGTCGTGTCGGCGTCTCAAGCGTCGGCACGGCGCGTTGATGATTTTACGCTTCAGTTTTTACTTTGCAACTTGCATGTCGGAGCGGTGACATTACGGTGACATATCTGCCTGCAAACGGATACCAACCGCGCCAATCGCACACCCTCTCGAATGTTGCGATAGGCCGCATAAACACTAGCGAAATCCAGCGCCGTACCAACCTGTACAAACGGCTACAATATGCCTCATTAGCCCTTTCACGGCGGTAACACGGGTTCAAATCCCGTCGGGGACGCCAAATCAATAGTTTAGGGGAGAAATGTCTACTCTCTGTTTAGCAAAAGGATCATAAATCGCGGGGTTCCGTGACCTAGACGATTGACTATGAATCACGTCGAGAACCGCGGTGTTGCCTAGCTTTCGCGCCGACCTGCGGCCGCTTGTGGGCCAGAACTTAGAAAAGTCGCGCGTGTGAGCATGCCTTTTTGGTCTGCTGGTTGGAACGCCTGCCTGCCACGCAGGAGGCCGCGGGTTCGAGTCCCGTCGCTCCCGCCATTTGATCATGCAGCAACAATACTAGGTGCTCGGAGAGCTTTGACATCGCGCATCGGAGGCTGGCCAAAGAAGCGGCTATATTCTCGGTTGAATTGGCTGACGCTCTCGTAGCCGACTTCGTAAGCTGCGCTTGTAGCGTCCACCCCATCCATAATCATGCGCTCCCTTGCCCTCTGCAGCCTTAACTGCTTTTGGTATTGAAGGGGGCTCATTGCGGTCAGTGCGCGGAACTGATGGTGAAGCGTTGAAACTCCCATCCGTGCGATCCTCGCAAGTTCGTCCATGTGCAAACGCTTCGCATAGTTGTCTCTGAGCCAAGTGATCGCCCTCGCCGTCCTGTTGCCGAGGTCGCCCGTCGTCGCAATAGTCCGGAGCCGCGCCCCATACGGCGTTTTCAGGATGCGGTAAATGATCTCCCGCTCGATCAAATGGCTGAGAAAAGGTATGTCCTCGGGAGTGTCGAGAACCTCCAAGAGCCGGGAACATGCGTTCAGCAAACCGACCGGGGCCTGACCGATGGCAACGCCGCGCCGTTGCGAAGAGGTTTCCACTTCGGGCAATTCCTCACGACTAAGGATCTCGCGCACGATCGACATATCGAGACGAAGTAACATCGATAGGAGCGGCACCTCTTCCGAGGCTTCGACGATTTGGCTTTCAACGGGAACATCTATGGATGACAAGAAGAACGAGGAAGGACCGCAGAGATATTCCGTTCCCCCGAGGGTCATCCGTTTCTTTCCTTGAACAAAAACTGTGAAGCTGGGCTCAACAGCGGCGCGATAGCACGCCGTGGCTTGTGTTCGGCGAAAGAGAATCAAACCGTTAATGGCGGTGGAATGCTCTCCTGCCGATGGAGAATGCGCTGTGATTCTGCTGACCAATTCTGTCCTTGCATCTTCCGTCGATGACTGGGCCATCTTCTGTGCGGGCTTTGGCACTGTGCTTTTCCCCTTTTTTGCTAGGGTACTACTCTCTCCGGCCAGACCGTGCACAAAATCATAATATTAAGCAGGATTAGGCAAAGAATCGGCAGTATCGGGAAAGCACAGGTAGCCCAACATTCCATATCTTGGGAATGGGTAAAGAGCAGCGAACCCGCCGAATGCTATTTCCACCTGGTTCGGCCAGTGCAACAGGGGAGTAATCACGATGCAAAAGCGCAGTCTTGGAGGAGGCAGTCTCGAAGTATCGGCCATTGGATTGGGGTGCATGGGAATGAGTTGGTCCTACGGACCACCGAAAGACAAGCAAGAGATGATTTCGCTTCTCCATGCTGCTGTGGATCGAGGGGTCACGTTCTTCGATACCGCGGAAGTGTACGGTCCGCTTCTGAACGAAGAACTTGTCGGCGAGGCCCTCGCTCCGTTTCGCGGGAAGGTCGTAATTGCAACGAAGTTCGGGTGGGAAGCAAATCCCGATGACGGCGGCAAATGGAGTTCTCTCAACAGCCAGCCAGAGCACATCAAACAGGTCGCCGAGGCTTCACTGAAACGATTGAAGGTCGATGCTATCGATCTTTTGTACCAACATCGTGTCGACGTGAACGTTCCTATCGAGGATGTTGCGGGTGCGGTGAAGGATCTGATTCAAGAAGGCAAGGTGAAACACTTCGGTCTCTCGGAAGCGAGTGCACCGACCATTCGCCGGGCCCATGCAGTTCAGTCCGTCGCTGCACTTCAAAGCGAGTACTCATTGTTCTGGCGCGAGCCGGAAGAGACGGTGATGCCAACCCTTGAGGAGCTTGGGATCGGATTCGTTCCGTTCAGCCCTCTGGGCAAAGGCTTTCTGACTGGCAAGATCGACGCGAACACAAAGTTCGACAGCACCGACTTTCGCAGCAGCGTGCCGCGTTTCAGCCCGGAGAATCGCAAAGCGAACCAAGCTTTGGTTGATCTGCTGAGTTCGTTCGCAGCGCGAAGGAAAGCAACTCCGGCCCAGATTGCACTCGCCTGGCTGCTTGCGAAGAAGCCGTGGATCGTTCCGATCCCCGGTACGACGAAATTGGCGCGGCTTGAAGAGAATCTTGGAGCGGTGCAAGTTGAACTGACCCGTGAGGATGTGCGCGCCCTCGAAGACGCTTCCTCAAAGATCAAGCTCGAAGGCGCTAGATATCCGAAGTTCCATGAACAGTTGGTAGGCCGGTGACCGGAAATCGGCAGGAGAAACTGAGAATGAAACCTTTGTACTGTGGCGCGTTAATTGTTCTTACGACAATTGCTTGTTTTACTCAAGCTCAATCTTCTGAGAAGCAACCAGTAGGCTCCGACTTAGCAAGGGAGAAGCTGATCGGAGCGTGGCATCTGACGCACATAAATTCGCAAGGACCGGATGGCAAGGCGACTTCCATCTCTCAGCCGCAAGGCATGCTGATCTACACCCGGGACGGCCACATGTCAGTGCAGCTCATATATCCAAAGTCGGAAAAGTCTCTATCCAATGAGTACGTCCAGGATGGGTACGAGGCTTCCTTCGGAAGCTACGACGTAGACGAAGCGACGCACACGTTGACCCACCATGTGCAGGGCTCGGTCACGCGCGACCTCCTCGTCGGCAAGGACCTTCCTCGCATTTACCAGTTCACCGGAGATGGGCATCTGATCATCAAGTCGGCGCGACCAGATGAACATTGGTCCGTCACCTGGGAACATTACTAAAAGATAAGGAGACAAGTCATGCTAGGAGCTGTTTTGTACGGTCCGCGTGACGTGCGATTTGAGGAGCGCGAACTCCCAAAGATCATCAAGCCGACGGATGCCATTATTAGGACTTCCGCATGCGTATGCGGGTCTGACCTGTGGCCATACCGCGGCATCAATCCGATTCAGCAGCCAACGCCGATGGGACACGAGTACTGTGGCATCGTCGAGGAAGTCGGAAGCGCAGTCAATTCCATAAAGCCCGGTCAGTTCGTCATTGGTTCGTTCTTTGCCTCAGACAACGCTTGTCCAAACTGTCAGATTGGATATCAGTCGTCTTGCCAGCACCGCGAACTGGTTGGCACTGCGCAGGCACCACTGCTCCGAGTCCCGCTTGCCGACGGCACCCTGGTCGCCACGCCGAATGTGCCTTCGCAGGATTTGATTCCCAGCCTCCTCACACTCTCTGACGTTATGGGCACCGGTTGGTTTGCCGCCGATGCAGCCAATGTGGAACCAGGCTCGACAGTTGTTGTCGTCGGTGATGGTGCCGTCGGCCTCCTCGGGGTGCTTTCCGCAATGCAGATGGGTGCCGAGCAGATCATCGCAATGAGTGGTCATGAATCCCGGCAGAAGCTCGCACGTGAATTCGGCGCGACTGAAATCGTGACCGAACGCGGCGAACAAGGCGTGGCTCGCATCCAAGAGCTGACTCGTGGAGTCGGTGCAGACTCGGTACTGGAGTGCGTCGGCACCCAGGAGTCTATGATGCAGGCGATCAATTCCACGCGCAAGGGCGGCTCTGTGAGTTATGTCGGTGTCCCGCATGGCGTCGAGCTGAATGGTGAGTTGCTGTTCTACTCCCATGTACACCTCCATGGCGGGCCCGCTCCTGTGCGTCGCTACCTGTCCCAACTCATAGAGCTTGTGTGGGACCGGAAGATCAACCCCGGCAAGGTTTTCGACCTGACGCTCCCTCTCGACCAGGTGGCAGAGGGATACCGGGCAATGGACGAGCGTCGTGCCATCAAGACGTTGCTGCGCCCGCAAGCCGCTTAACGCTTCTTGACACCGTTAGGAATTCGCGGGATCAAGGTCAATTGGTCAACTGAGGGAGTTCTGAAAAATGGAAATCAAACGAGCCGGCTCGCAGCCTTCGGCGAAGGGGCCGTCAGACTGGTTCACTGGCACCGTTCGCGTCGAACCGCTTTTTCAGGCGCCTGATCCTGCTCTTGTCTCGGGCGCCAGTGTGACGTTTGAGCCGAGTGCGCGAACCGCGTGGCACACGCATCCTCTCGGCCAGACTCTCATCGTCACAGCGGGCTGCGGCTGGGTGCAGCGCTGGGATGGACCCATCGAGGAGATCCGGCCCGGTGACGTGGTCTGGTTCTCGCCCGGCGAGAAGCACTGGCATGGAGCCACGCCGACCACCGCTATAACGCACACCGCCATTCAGGAAAAGAAGGACGGGAAGGTGGTCGACTGGATGGAGCAAGTCAGCGACGAGCAATACCGCAAATGAATCATGCGAAGACCTTAGTAAAGCGAAGGAGTGCACAGTGCCTCACGTCATTGTGAAGTTGTGGCCAGGAAAATCCGAAAAGCAGAAAACTCGTCTCGCAGAAGCAATCACGAAAGACATAATGGACATTTTGCACTACGGAGAAGAGTCGGTTTCGGTTGCCATGGAAGAAGTCAAGTCTCAGGATTGGGTAGAGAAGGTCTACAAACCCCAGATCAAAGTCAACCTGGACAAGCTCTATAAGAAGCCGGGATACGACGAGAATGACCTGTGAGTTTCGTCCCGGAATAACAGCAGCATGGAAGGAACAGAAATGAAGGTACTCGCCGTCACATTCATCTCGCTTTCTCTGCTTGCTTTGGTTGCATCGCAGGCTCAGACGAGCGCGGCACAAGCTGACGCCCCGCCGCCCGTATCAGCCCAGGATTCTCACTCGATCAAGATCACGCAAAGGGGCACTCAACCGTCAGCTGAAGGGTCCGCCGAGCACTTCACTGGCTCAGTACAGGTTGAGCCGCTTTTTCCTGTGCACGATCCATCGCATGTAAGCGGAGGGAGAGTGACCTTCGAACCCGGCGCTCGGAGCGCATGGCATACGCACCCCATCGGTCAAACATTGATCGTCACGGACGGCACGGGCTGGATTCAGCAGTGGGGAGGCCCGATTGAGGAGATTCGAAAGGGGGATGTCATCTGGATTCCAGCGGGAGTGAAACACTGGCACGGCGCAACACCAAGCACGGCGATGACGCACATTGCAATACAGGAACAACTCAATGGCAAAGCCGTGGAGTGGATGGAGAAAGTGAGCGACGAACAGTACCGGAATTCTCAGTCAACATCAGGAGGAATTATGGGCAGTACCAAAGAGCCGCTCTGCCGCGCAGAAACTATTCGGTGATTTCGATCCCAAACTGGCGGAAATAACAGACAACGTGCTGTTCGGCGATGTCTGGGAGCGTCCCGGACTGGCGAAGCGCGATCGTAGTCTCATCACGGTGGCCGCCTTGATTGCTCTAAATCGGCCGGAACAGCTGCGACATCACCTTCAACGCGCACGCGACAACGGCGTGACCAAGGATGAAGTGGTCGAGGTAATCACACAGATGGCCTTTTACACAGGGTGGCCTAACGCGATAAACGCCATTCCGATCGCCAGAGAGACATTCAAGTGAGTACAAACCAAGCTGCACCGTATCGAGAATGCAGCGTCGAAGGTCAAGGAGGAGAAACAAAATGAAAACACGAAAACTAGGAAAATTAGAAGTCTCGGAAATGGGATTTGGGTGCATGAGCATTAGCGCCAACTACGGACCCGCCGCGGACAGAAAGCAAGGCATCGAGGTCATTCGTGCAGCCCATGACAAAGGCGTCACGTTCTTTGATACAGCGGAAGTTTACGGCCCATATACAAACGAAGAACTTGTTGGAGAAGCGCTCGCACCGATTCGCGACAAGGTCGCTATCGCAACCAAATTTGGCTTCGACAACGAGAATGGCGGCACACTTAATAGTCAACCAAAGCACATCAGGAAAGTGATTGAGGAATCGCTGAAGCGCCTCAGAACTGACCACATCGATCTCTATTACCAGCACCGGGTCGATCCGAAAGTGCAAATTGAAGATGTAGCTGGCGCTATTAAAGATCTGATCAAAGCGGGAAAAGTTTTGTACTTCGGTCTCTCTGAAGCGAGTGCGAAAACAATTCGCCGAGCGCATGCGGTTCAACCGGTGACGGCAGTTCAAACTGAATACTCCCTGATGCAAAGAGACCCGGAAAACAACGGCGTGCTCGCTACTTGTGAGGAGGTAGGAATCGGCTTCGTCCCATGGGGCCCGGTTGGACAAGGGTATCTTACCCGGAAAATAGATGTTCGAACGAAGTTCGACCCGAAAATGGACATGCGATCCGGCTTCCCCCGCTTTTCTCCTGAAAACATAGCAGCAAATATGCCGATGATTGATTTGATCAGACGGTTTGCTGAGAAGAAAAATGCAACACCGGCTCAAATTTCATTGGCTTGGTTGCTCGCGCAAAAGCCATTCATTGTTCCGATTCCCGGCACACGCAACATCGACCACCTAAATGAGAATTTAGGAGCAATCAATGTTCAGCTGACGCCTTCGGATCTTCGTGAGATCGATACTGCCGTCTCTGAAATCAAAGTGCACGGTGGTCGAATGAATGAAGAACAAATGAAGGTGGTTGACCAAACAGCGTGACCTACTCGTTTGGAAGAGTAGAAGAGTGGTGGATGTATCGAGGTCGAATGGCTTGCTTTTTGTCACGTGTCCGTGTGACGGGGAATCCTTCTCCAGTCTGGTTAGAGAAGAGTTGCCGGCCACCTCGGGTGAGGCGATCCGGTTGGAGTAAAATCTTCTCCTGGTTCCCGCAATCGCAACCTCTATTAATTTAACGGAGGTGTTCCAATGATCTCCTTCAGCGTAAACCGGCAGCATGTAAATCTGGACGTCGATCCATCAACTCCTCTGCTCTGGGTTTTACGGGAAAACCTCGGCCTGACGGGAACCAAGTACGGATGCGGTATGGCGCAGTGTGGTGCCTGTACAGTCCACCTCGATGGGGAAGCAATACGGTCCTGTGTGGCCCCGGTGTCGCGAGCGGCGGGCAAGGAGGTGACGACCATCGAGGGGCTGTCGCCAGACCTGAGTCATCCGTTGCAACGCGCTTGGATTGCCGAAGATGTGCCGCAATGCGGCTACTGTCAATCGGGACAATTGATGAGCGCGGCGGTCCTGCTGCGCGAGAAGCCACGACCGAGCGATGAAGACATCGACGAGGCTATGACGGGGAACATCTGTCGCTGCGGCACCTATCCGCGAATCCGCAAGGCTATCCACCGGGCTGCTGCGATGATGCCCGCGGGAGGCGCAAAATGAGCACCGTTCAGATGGAACGACGCGCATTCCTCAAGATTTCAGTTGCGGCCAGCGGCGGTTTGCTGATCGGTTTGTATCTTCCTGGCGCGCACAAGCTGGCGGTCGCGGAAGAGCAATCGGAAAGTTCCTTCATGCCAAACGCATTTCTGCGTATCGGCACCGACGAACGAGTAACCGTGATCGTGAACCACTCGGAAATGGGGCAAGGGGTTTATACGGCGTTGCCGATGCTGCTTGCCGACGAGCTGGATGCGGACTGGAGCAAGATCGGCTACGAATCGGCGCCGGTCGATGCCAAGTACAACCATCCGATCTTTGGCATGCAAATTACGGGAGGAAGTTCGAGCGTATATTCCGGGTTCGAACAGTATCGCAACGCGGGAGCGGCCGCTCGGGCGATGCTGATCGCGGCAGCCGCGCAGCAATGGAATGCCGATCCGGCGAGTCTGCGTACGGAATCCGGAACAGTACTCGATCGCACGAATCGCAAGTTAAGTTACGGTCAGCTCGCCGAAGCCGCAGCAAAGATGACACCCCCCGCAAAGGTTACTCTAAAGGACCCCAAGGCCTTCAGGCTGATCGGCACGCCAGCAAAACGGCTCGACACCCCTGAAAAAATAAATGGCAAAGCCGTCTTCGGGATTGACGTCAAGAATCCAGGAATGCTTTCCGCCGTCGTTGCCCGCGCTCCGGTCTTTGGCGCAAAGGTGAAAAGCTTCGATGACTCTCACGCCCGCAATATGCCAGGCGTGCGTAAGATCGTGGCGGTGCCTTCCGGCGTGGCCGTGGTTGCGGACTCTTTCTGGCAGGCGAAGGTGGCGCGCGATGCTGTTCGCATTGATTGGGATGAAGGCGAGATGCATGCCTTCAGCACGAGCCAGATGATGCAGCAATTTCGGGAGCAAGCCAAGTCGCCGGGCACGAGTGTTCGGCGCGATGGCGATCCCGATGCCGCGCTTGCGAAGGCTGCACAAAAGATTGAAGCGGTTTACGAGGTGCCTTACCTGTCCCATCTGATGATGGAGCCTCTGAACTGTGCCGTGGATCTGCGAGAAGACTCCTGTGAGATCTGGACTGGAACACAGTTCCAGACGGTGGACCGTGCAGCCGCTGCCAAGGCCGCCGGCCTCCCGAACGAGAAGGTCCAAATCCATACCACTTTCCTGGGTGGAGGATTCGGTCGTCGGGCAACGCCGCAGTCCGACTTCGTGGTCGAAGCCGTTTATGTCGCGAAGGCTGCGGGAGTTCCAGTAAAGGTGGTCTGGACCCGCGAAGACGATATGCAAGGCGGCTGGTATCGACCGGCGTTCCTCCATGCCATTGTAGGTGGCGTTGACGCGAGCGGTAACGCAATCAGTTGGAGATCGCGGCTGGTAGGTCAATCGATCATGTCGGGAACAATGTTCGAGGCCATGATGATGAAGGGGAAGGATTACGATCCGGCATCCGTCGAGGGTGTTGACGATCTTCCTTATGAAATTCCGAACCTGGCTGTCGAATCTCATCAAGCCAAGGTCGGCGTGCCGGTGCAATGGTGGCGATCGGTGGGCCACTCGCACACCGGCTTCGCCACGGAGTGTTTCATTGACGAACTCGCGGTGCTCGGGCACAAAGATCCGTACCAGTTCAGGCGTTCTTTGCTGACGAAGCACCCTCGGCACCTCGCGGTGCTCGACCTCGCCGCCCAAAAGGCAGGATGGGGTAAGCCCTTGCCGAAAGGCAGGGCGCGAGGCATTGCAGTGCACTTTGCGTTCGAAAGCTATAACGCGCAGGTGGCCGAAGTCTCAGTCACGGACGGCAAGGTCCGGGTGCATCGGATTGTTAGCGCGGTCGATTGCGGCCGTTACGTTAACCCAGGCATCATTGCAGCCCAGTTGGAGGGCGGCGCAATCTTTGCTGCGTCGGCTGCGCTCTATCAGGAGCTCACATTCGAGAATGGGCGGTTGCAGCAGACGAATTTCCACACTTTTCCCGTGATGCGCATGAACGAGTGTCCGGAAATTGAAACCCACATTGTGGAGAGCAATGAGAAGTCAGGCGGCATTGGGGAGCCGGGGGTTCCGTGCACAGCTCCGGCTATCGCGAACGCAGTGTTCGCTGCGACTGGGAAGCGGATCCGCAAGCTGCCGATCCGTATGACGGAGGCTGTATGAACCACTCACAAACCGCAGTCCTCTTCGCTGTCGCTGTTCTGTTCTTCGCCGTAGGGATGTCGGCCTCACGTCCGATCAGCGCGGCGGAACGGCCTGCCGCTAAAGCGACGGCGACCGCAACTTCGGCGGCAAGCGACGGAGCCCTTTTTGTCGAATTTGTCTCAGTGTTGCGCCATCCGCGTTGCATGAACTGCCATTCGCAGGGTGACTTCCCGCGCCAAGGAGCCGATGGTCATCCACACAGCATGAACGTGCGACGGGGGCCGCAAGGCCACGGGGTGACCGCTGAAAAGTGCAGCACTTGCCATCAGGACCACAATCTAGCTGGCGCACACATGCCGCCCGGCGCGCCGAACTGGGGTCTTCCCCCGCCGACAACACTGATGATCTGGCAAGGCCTCACGGACGGACAGATTTGCCGTGCGATCAAGGACCCGAAGCAAAATAGGAACCGTAATCTCGCTCAACTCGTCGAGCACCTCACGGAAGACAAATTGGTGGCGTGGGGTTGGAATCCTGGTGAAGGCCGGGACCCTATTCCGATGTCGCACGACGAGTTTGCAGCGAAGGTGAAACAGTGGCAGGCGGCCGGAGCGCCCTGCCCCCAATGAAAACCGAAATACGTGCCTATGGATGGTGACATCGGCCATCGTGGCTCCACGGGGTTGAATCGGTCATCTTAGCTTCGGTCATCAAACCAAGCAATCAACGGCGTGTCTCAAGCACCCTCTTTTAGGGTCTGCGACGGTTTGCACCGGTGCGTTGTAGGATGACAAGATCGTGGGCAATGAAGGCACATCTCGAAGGCGATTTCTCAAGTTGGGAGTCGCGGCCGCAGCGCTGTACCGTTCGGGGAACTTGCTGGCCCCAGCGCTCACGCCACAATCTCTGGCACGGCTCTCCTCACAGTCCGAGAGTAGCCCGCCAGACTATACCCTGCACATCGAATCAAGTGCGATCGAAATCGCACCGAAACGGATCGTCTCGGCGATCACCTACAACGGTCAGTTCCCAGGACCTTTGTTGCGCTTCAAAGAAGGCCAGCCTGTGACGGTCGAAGTGCACAACGATACGGACACTCCGGAGCAGCTGCATTGGCACGGACAAATGGTTTCCACGGAGGTGGATGGCGCGGCGGAGGAAGGGACACCCTTCATCCCGGCGCGTGGAATGCGCCGCGATCACATTCACTCCGCGTCCTTCGGGCTTCCGTTTCTACCACACGCACAATCGGGCGGGCGCAGATCTCCACGCCGGACAGTACAGCGGTCAAGTCGGACCGGTTTACATCGAGCCAAAGCATGAGCCGGGGAGCTACGACCGCGAAGTGTTTCTCGTGCTCAAGGAGTTCGAACCGTCTTTCAGTCAAGGCGGCGACATGGCACATGGATTTTCTGGCTCCCGCCACGCGAGTCAAAGAACTGGAAACGGCTGGCGAGTCCGCGATGAAGGCGTCGCTCGCAAAAGGCATGCCGCACGGCTACGAAGTGGGCTATCGCTATTTCACCATCAACGGTCGCATGTTGGGACACGGCGAGCCGGTGCGCGTGAAACAGGGCGAGCGCGTGCTGTTCCACGTCCTGAACGGCAGCGCGACCGAGATTCGCAGCCTGGCGTTGCCGGGACATTCCTTCAAAGTCGTCGCGTTAGACGGCAATGCAGTGCCCACGTCTGCGGAAGTGCCGGTGCTCTGGCTGGGAACGGCGGAACGCATTTCGGCCATCGTCGAGATGAATCATCCAGGTGTATGGATTATGGGTGATCTTGCGGATGATGATCGCGGTCACGGCATGGGCATCGTCGTTGAGTACGCGGGACACAAAGGAAAGCCTGTCTGGACACCGCCGAAGCCGTTTCATTGGGAATTATTCACGTTTCGCAAAGCCGGTGCAACTGCGCTCTCGCCGGACGAGACGTTCGAGATGATCTTTGCCAAGGACAATGCCGCCGATGAAGGTTTTAACCGATGGACGATTAACGGCATCGCTTTCCCGATGATGCAGGGAATCGTTCCTGCCTCATTTCATTTGAAGCAAGGCAAGACGCTACCGCCTTCGCATGCGCAATGCCAGCGACGATATCCATCCCATCCATCTTCACCGGCACAGTTTCGAATTGACCAAGCTCGCCGGCAAGCCGACCGCTGGTGTGATGAAGGATGTCGTAATGGTCGGCGGATATCAGGAAGTGGAAGTCGACTTTACCGCGGACAATCCTGGCCTTACGTTGTTCCACTGCCATCAGCAGCTGCACATGGACTTTGGCTTCATGACCCTGTTCGATTACATATGAGCCGCGCTGACTTCATCTCCAAATGCTCTGGTGTTTACGAGGAGAGAGAACAATGCCAGTGAACGCAGATGCACCCCTGGCGAAGCGCATGGCTAAGGCAATCTTGCTGATCCGCATTCTGGTGGGTTCGGTCTTCCTTTCCGAAGGCATACAGAAGTTTTTGTTCCCCGATTCCCTCGGAGTCGGACGTTTTGTGAAGATCGGTATCCCTTGGCCCCAGGTCATGGCTCCGTTCGTCGGGGTGGTCGAGATTGTTTGTGGCTCTTTATTGTTGATCGGTCTTGTTACGCGGCTGGCGACAATACCGCTTCTCATTGATATTGGGGTCGCCGTATATTCGACCAAAATCGTTACATTCGCGAAGAACGGATTTTGGGGGACGCTGCACGAAGCCCGCACGGATCTGTGTATGCTGCTGGGTCTGATCTTTCTGTTGCTGGTTGGTGGAGGCACATGGTCCCTAGACGCTTGGTTGGCAGGAAGACGGGACCGAATTCATGGCTGAAGAGCCAGCCCTTCAAGCCTCAGATGTCATTTCAAAAAAGAGACAAGTTCCTCTCGGTGAGCTCGCTTTGTTCTTTCTCCGGTTGGGCACGACAGCCTTCGGAGGACCGGCAGCACATATCGCGATAATGGAAGATGAACTCGTCCGCAGGCGGCAGTGGCTTTCTCGTGAAAAATTCCTTGACTTGCTCGGTGCAAGTAATCTCATCCCTGGACCCAGTTCCAGCGAAGTGGCTATTCATATTGGTTACCTGTGCGCGGGTTGGAAAGGTCTGCTGATCGCTGGCAGTTGCTTCATCCTTCCGGCGGCGTTGATTGTCGCCGGTCTGGGATGGCTATATGTCCATTTTGGTAAGCTTCCCGCCGTCGCTGGGGTTCTCTACGGAATCAAGCCGGTCGTTATCGCCGTCGTTCTTCAGGCCCTCTGGAGTCTTGGACGAACGGCTGTAAAGACAACGTTTCTTGGACTCGTGGCAGTGCTTGCGCTCGTGCTCTCAGTTATCGGTTTGCATCCGCTGCTATTGCTTCTGCTGGCCGGTGGAGTAGCGTGCGTGCCTGCTCTAAGGACCTCGCGTGTATCCCTCTCGGTGCTTCCTTTTTTGACAATTGGAGGCGGAATCTTAGCGACCACAGCATCGTTCAGTCTCGTTTCGCTATTTCTCGTTTGCTTGAAGCTGGGGGCAACCGTATTCGGAAGCGGTTATGTGCTCTTGGCTTTCCTTCGAGCAGATCTGGTCACACATCGAGGCTGGTTGACGGACGCGCAGCTTGTCGATGCTGTTGCTGTGGGTCAAATGACGCCAGGACCAGTGTTCACGACCGCCACTTTTATAGGCTTTATCCTCGGGGGAATTCGTGGTGCCGTTGTCGCGACGGTCGGTATCTTCCTCCCGGCGTTTGTACTAGTAGCGGTCAGTGGTCCACTGGTGCCGCGCATTCGAAAATCGAGGATCGCGGGCGCTTTTCTTGATGGTGTGAACGTCGCATCGCTCGCGTTGATGGCCGCAGTCAGTTGGCAGCTCGGTCGAGTATCCCTTATTGATACCGCTACTGTTCTTTTAGCTGCGGCATCGTTGATCGCCCTGGGTCGGTTCCGCGTGAATTCCGCATGGCTCGTTCTGTTGGGGGCGACTATTGGCTTGATGGCGAATGCACTGCATCCACAATAGTCGGGTTCATTTGTCTACTTGTTGAGATTCACCACAGCAACTTTGTTCACGCCACTGCATGCCAGGTACAGCCGTCGATCGGGAGTGGCAACCATGTTGCGAACCACGCCGCCGCCGGATGGGATCGGCTTGGTACTGAAGCTTTCGGATTTGGGATCGAACCTGACCAGAGTGTTAGGGTCCACTCCTGACTCGCTGTACCAGACTTCACCATCTTTGGTAGCCGCAATGCCATACGGTTCTGAGTCAGTTCCTCCCGGTGACGCCCATTCCTTTATCAACTTTCCGGCCGCCGGATCAAAGTGTCCCAGATACCCGCGAGCAAAATCGGTGTAATAGATGGTACCGTCAGGTGCTAACGCGATGCGGCGCGGGCGCGCATTTGCCGCTGGCAGCGCGTACTCGCGGATTTTCATCGTGTTGGGGTCAATGCTGGCCAGCTTGTTCGTGCCGAATTCGCAGAAGAAAGGCACATTGTTCTGCGTAACCACTATGCCGTAAGGGATAGCGTGTGCCGTGGGCGATTTGGTCAGGATCATCTTGCCGGTTTTAGGATCAAGGCGCCCGATGTAATTCGTCTGTTCGTTGGTGAACCAAAGAATGCCGTTGCGGTCGAATACGGGTGTATGCGGGTCGATCTCGGCTCCCTGCGAAGGGCGATATTCCGTGATCTCGCCGGTCTTGGGGTCGAGCTTGCCGATGTAACCGCCAGAGATCGCGGTGAACCAAATGTTGCCGTTCTTGTCGGCGACCAAACCGTGGGGTCCGGAATCGCGTGTCTTCAGTGGATATTCCTTGAACTCTCCCGTCTTCGGATCGAGCCGGCCCAGCTTGTTCGCTCCTTGGCCCGTGTACCAAAGCGAGCCATCGGGGGCCAGTGCTGGGTCATGGGGACGCGACCGCGGCGTCGGCACGTCATATTCCTTGATCTGCACGTTCAGAGTTCCCACTGTTGCGAATCCGGCAAGCGCGGCAACCAATACGAATGGGTACAGTTTGCCCAAGGGCATAGGGGCCTCCTTATGAGAAAATTGTAGCCCTTCGTTCCGGTTCTTTCCCAGCCGGGATCGGCCAAATTGGATTGCTCTCGGAGTTCGGCCAAAAAAACAAAGCCGCATCCCTGAAAGCAACTGCTATAAGGCACTTACATCCGTTGCATCCCCGGTATGGTGGTCTTCAATCTGGAAACGTAGAAAATCATGGACAGCCTTCACCGCTTCCCCATTCCTGGTTTGAATCCTTAGCCTGGCGCCTGCAGATATTTCTTCAAGACTGTAAGAAATCTGAGGTTGCGTATTCGAGTCCCGTCGCTCCCGCCAAGTTCCGGTCTTTGTTGTGAGGTTCGCTGGAAAAACGATCCCAACAGCCCGGAGCCAAACTCAAGAGAGACGGAGGCTCTTAAGCGAGGCCCGAGCCTCTCCCCCACTGATACTTGGATTGATGATCAACTCCAGTACACCAACGGCTGAAAGATCCACTTGATATTCCTCCACCTTTCGTACAGAAACAGGTGGACTGAAGTTCCACTGTTGGCGCACAATTTCCCTGACTGAACTCCCTTCATCCTTAGACCACCGCAAAACGAACTCCTGTGTCCGTGTAGTTTCACTATCCTCAAACACGAGCGATATACGCTTGAGCCTTTGCGGCTGATCGAAAACCAGCCGAATCGGTTGGCTCCCTGGTAGGGAGCACGCCAACCCCGGCCGTCTCCCGAGTTGAAGACCGACTCTACCGGAAAACTTTTTTCTTCCGATGTGACCTCAACCACAGCGGCACGCTCGACGTCCAACCAACCTTCGCCACGAGTCCGAATATTCTCAGAGGTTGGGGTGATGAGACGTTTACGCATATGCCAAGTTTACTACTGTTCAGCCAGGCCGATTCTGTAGCGGATTTCCTGATGCCTGGTACACATACGGTGCCAACCGCAGGCATCGCTCCCAAAATCGGGGACGGTTACCGTTTTGCTAAGAAGCACAAGTTGTGGCACCATATCGCAAGATCGAGAACGACTGGATGAATTCGGCTGAGTCGCTTGCTTTGGCGCTCGACAAGCACACCAACAATACAAGTCTTGTGCTCGCGTTCGAATTCACCGAGTCAGGGAAGGTGCTCCTGTTTGCCGCCGATGCGCAAGTTGGGAATTGGCTCTCTTGGCAGGACTTATCTTGGGAGGTGCGTCAAGGTGATGGTATACGCACCGTAACCGGCCCTGACCTGTTGAGCAGAACGGTGTTATACAAGGTAGGTCACCACGGCAGTCACAATGCCACACTTCGTGATAAGGGGCTTGAACAGATGATCAGCCCCGAACTAATTGCTCTGGTACCAGTGAATAAGCAACAGGCGCAGAAGAACCGCTGGATGGAGATGCCATTCAACAATCTGATATCGCGACTGCAAGAAAAAACGCGTGGGCGCGTGATCATGTCAGATTCGGCGGTGTTTGCGCCGGGAGATGATCAACTCCAGCAGATGTCGGAGAAGGAGCGGAATACATTTCGGCGCGCTCTGACCGCGGATCACCAGGGACTGTATTACGACCTAACGGTGCCGATATAGAGATGCATTCCCATCTTGATCATCTTCGCGAGCCGAATATTTCGTTGATTCGACGGGAGGCTTTCGGTCCTCCATTTTTACATCCTGGACTACTGAAGACGCTAGAGAATTGGCTTGAACACGTAGACAGTGTCCTGGATTGTCGGCAATCTGGAAGCTGTCGAGCCGGTTCTCCCTTTGTGTGGGCAGCGACCCAGACAAATCGTTGGTTGGCCCTCGGGCGCTTTTCAAAGGGTTCTGGCTACGGTCGCAATCTCTCCGATGACCTCAGCTTCGTCGTGATTCTTCAGTTGCTCCTGCGGCTGATAGTTGGGCGAGAACGGATGAATCACCAACGTACCGTTCTCGAGACTGCAGCATCCGCATACATAGGTTCCGTTCCGTCGCAGAAGCACGTATATCGGCTGCTGCCACAGCGGTTTTGACCGGAAGTAGACGGGCTTTTTTCTATAGCGATTCACAATAACGAACAGTCCGTTTACGAGTAGAGGGTGTAGCGGGTTGGATTCTCCTCCGACCCAGAAAAAATCACGCAGAGTGAGTTTCTTCAGTCCAGACAAGTCGGAGAGTGAATCGTGCAGAAAGAATGGCACAGCGCCTGATCGCTTAAGTAGATGCCCGAGGAATCCGCTTTCAGTCGGACTATCAGTTTCCTTCGCAATTCCCCGTGACGCTGCTGCCAGCTTCCGCGGCACCAACCTATCGGGAATGGGATCGCTGCCTGCCTCTTCCAAGCGCAGCCCGACGCTCTCCAGAAATGTAGCGAAGGGCATGCCGTAGATTGCGCAAAGCGTAATTGCCTTATGCACATGCCGCGGCGGAACATCACGCGCTTCGTAGTCGGAGAGCGATCCGGGAGCTGCAAAATATTGTTCATCTCCAAGTTCTTCAGAAACCTTGAGGCTGATCGCGGACGCCTCTCGAAATGACAAGGCTGCCCTCAACCGGGCGGCGCGGAGCAGATGACCGAGCTTTGTATCATCCCGTCTCAGGGCAAGCGGACGCCAATGATTTGCCAATTCCGCTGGTACATCCGGCTCTTCCGGTCTGAGCAGAGGGCGTATCTCGAGATCGAGAATCCCTAGGATCTTAGCTTCTTCATCCAGCTGTAGGTCGACCTCAGCATATGGAAGCTGGCCGCCCAAGGGAATCACGCGGTTCTTCCCGCTGGGTTGAAGCCGGCAGCAGTTCAATCCTTTGGAGTGCTCGATGAGAAACAAGTGCCTGGAATCTGTACCAGCCCCGGACAAAAGCATCTCCTGCGTAACTCGAGTGTCAGCCCGCACGATGCTTCCCGGAACCAGGTCGGGAAAGGCGAGTGCGTCCTCCCGGCCAATTTTCGCATACACCAAATTGCATTGTGAGGTTCGGGCAATCGCGCGAAGGCGCCGTGATGGCGCCAGTTCCAGCAGTCGTCCAAGCGGAAAAATTGCGGGAGCGCGAACGTACCCTGGTTTGTTTCGCAACCAGGGAATCAAATACTCAGGATCGGCGAGAGAGGAATCGAGTAGCAGGGTTCGCTTTGAGGACAGCAGGATTTGCAAGCGCGCGATGTCCTCGGGGTTGAAACCAAAGACCCGTAGCCAATCGTTGAACCTGTACCCGGAGACTTTGCTCAGTGCAAATAACTGGTGAAGGCTCGGGCTGAAAGTCTCATTGGAGAGGTCATAGTACAGGTTGTGGGGCAGGAAATAAGGTGATGACCTTCCGTACATACTCATCGTCTTTCGGGAACATTGGTAGAGAGTGAGTCTTTTCGCCTGCAGAATCGCTCTGACTCGGTCTACAAGCTCTGTATTTGACAAGCTTCTGGGCTCCGAGCCGAAGGCGATAGCGCTCGCAGGGCTGTGGAGCTTTGTATAGACGGTGGGAGTAGGGGACCTCAAAAGTTTGTGAGGTGTGCTCGCTTCTGCGACCAGGTTGTTTCCGATCCGGGATAACTGCCTCAGGTCCTTTCTTTGCCAGGGTCGGTCGGAAGAACGACCAACGTTAAAATGCGAGCTTCGCGTGGAATGGAAGGGAGTATGATCTTGCAGCTTTCCCAAGGTCCAGTTGTTAGGTTTTGGAACTCCAACGTTTCCGTTCACGCAACGAAGGAATTGTTTGCACCATGCCGAGGCGTATGTCGGAGTCGACACCGAGCCCGGAAGCAGGGAAGCGTCTCCGGGAAGAGCGCCGTCGCGCGCGCCTCTCCACGCGTGCAGTGCAGAGACTTAGTGAGCAGATCGCCCTGGAGAAGGACAACAACCAAGATTACTATATTTCCCACGGCTGGCTTACAGACGTCGAAAATGGAGAGTTTACTCCGAGCATTTACAAGCTCTACAGTTTGAGCCTGATCTACAAATGCAACTTGCTACAAATCGTGGGTTTTTTCGGGATCAACATCCTCGATGCAGCCAAGGAGCAGCGCCTAGTCAGTCTGCCGCATACTCATTTGATTGGGACGAATCCTGAATTGCCGGGGCAGACGATCGTGCTTCCCGTTGATCTTCGCAAGAATGTCGAACTCGCAAGGACGAACCTGGTCTCTCGCATGTGTGAAACTTGGGGTGAGATTCCCGTCGCTCTATTACAGCAACTGGACCTTCGGAATTCTGTTTGCGGGTATATCGGGCTTGAAGACTATACGCTCTTTCCGTTGATCCGCCCGGGGTCGTTCGTCGAGATTGACGAGCAGCAGGATAAGGTGAAGCCCGGCGATTGGCAGAGCGAGTTCGACCGCCCCATCTATTTCGTCGAACTCCGCAATGGTTACGCCTGTTGCTGGTGTGAACTTGACGGTAATCACCTTATGCTGGTTCCGAGTCCACAGTCACGCGGACAGATCCGGCAACTTCGATACCCAACCGAAGCAGACATCGTCGGCCGCGTCACTGCGGTGACCATGCGCATAGCAGAGGCGGAGGGACATCAATCAAGGCAGCGAACGACTGGCGGTACTGACTGAGCAGCTCGCTCTGACACCGTTCGATGTCGGCTCGTCTTGCGTACCGGATTAGGAAGCTGCAAGAACAGCCTTGCGAGCATTCGTGACACGCGACTGCTGAGGAAGCTGTTGACAGGGCAGCGTACTTACCGTAGAGTGCCGCAATCCCAGCGAGTCGGCCAGTCTGAGAAGCTGAAGCGTCTCGGTTGAAGGGGGCGACCTTCTCGCTGCTTCCCTTAGGTGGAATCAAGTAAGCGAGCGCTAGCGGAAGTTCTTTACCAGCATGATGTTCGAATCTTCCAACTCAACTTCAGAATAGAGGATTGATTTGCCGTCGGCTGATACGGCTAGTCCAACATCCGGTTGCTTGTCCGAGGTCAAAATAGTAGTCGTCTTGCCAGTCGCAAAGTCAAAAAAATCCAAAGCGCCTCCTTTTTCACGATGTTCGAGAAAGTAAATACCATTCCGGGCGAGGGCCCAGTTATACCATTCCATCTCCCCGGCTTGATCCAAAACGCGTTTTTCTTCCCCGCCCGACAGCGGGACCTTCCATATGCCTTGCGCTTCGTACTTCGAGTAATAAAGAAAGCGTCCGTCCGCAGATTCGGCGCCAAACAGGCCACCATTCCTGGTTATCTGCACCGGGGGTCCTCCCTCGAGCGGCACTCTCCACAATTGAAAGTGTTCGCCTCCCCGGTCGGAGTAGAAGTAGATCCACTTTCCGTCTCGCGACCAACTGGGTCCTCCGTTATCCGCTCCGGGTAAGGTGGGCAGCAGCCGCGGCATGCCACCACCCATCTCGAGAAGATAGATTTCGGAGCGTTCTTTGGGACGAAACTCGAAGGCAACATAGTGGCCGTCCGGCGACCATCGTGGAGCTCCGGCTGTACCCCGCAGGGCAGTCAACTGTCCACAGTTGGACCCGTCGCTATCACAAGCCCAAATCTCCGAGTACCCCAAAACCGATTCGAACGCAAACCTTTTCCCATCTGGAGAAAAGTTCGGTCGCCAATTCCGTCCTTTCTTCAAATTCAAAACTGCAGGCGGACCTTGGCTATGTTTTTCGTCCTTCAGGTTCAACCGCAAAATGTTCTCTTTGATGAAACTTTGCGTATAAACGAGCTGATTACCTATAGGAGAAATGGAAGGGGAAGAAGCAATCACACCAACACCTGCAACCGGCCGTGGTGTTCCTCCTGAAGCGGAAACGCGCCACAGACTGGCGAGACCTCCGCGCGCGGAAGAGAAGACGATATCGCGGCCGTCCGGAGTCCAGGTGGGAGATCCTTTGATCCACGTCTTGTCGAAGGTCAGACGCGTGGGCACTCCACCTGCGGCAGGCACGACATAGAGGTCCTCCACCGCACCCGCAAGAGTTCCTCGGACGAAAGCAACAGTCGAACCGTCGGGCGAGAAGGCGGGGGAATAATCGATCTCCTCGCCTGAGGGTGACGTGAGCCTTCGTGTCGTGGAATCGACGAGCGAAAGTAACGAAATCCAAGTGCCTTTCCACTCCGTCTGCCCCCCCGAAAAGGCGAGCACGTTGCCGTCGGGCGACCAATCCAAGCCACGCGCCCAGGGGTTAAAGGGCCCCTTGTACAACCTATGCTCGCTGCCTCCGAAGGCGGGAACCACACGGATCGCCATTCCATTGCCATTTTCGAAATAACGATAAAACGCGACCCGTCGTCCGTCTGGTGACCAGGTCGGAGAGGTGTCGTTACAATCGCTGGTCAAGCGCAGCGACTTCTCGCCGCCCACCATCGTCGTGTAAATCCCGCAATTTTTCTCGGTCCCCCCGAGGACAAAGGCGACCTGGTTTCCGTCTGGTGAAAAAGCCGGCTCGTGCTGACCGCCGAGCAGACCGGCCAGGGGAGCTACTTCAAGGGGTGGCAGCGCGTCTGCACGGTTTTTCGAAGACCGCCAGATTCCAATTCCAGAGACCAGGATCAAGAGCATCGTTGAGACTACTAACCAGTTCCTCCTCGCCGTGAGTCTCTCAAACCACCCCTTTGGAGCAACCGGTGCGACTGCCTGTGAACTAGGCCTGGCCACTGGGCCAATGAAACGATAGCCGCGGCGAGGGAGGGTCTCCACAAACCTGGGATTGTCGGCTTCGTCCCCCAGTGCGAGTCGGATTTTGGCAATTGCCGTATTCAGCGCTTGCTCAAAATCAACAAAGGTATCTTCGGGCCAGATTCTCTGGCGCAGCTCTTCCCGTGTGACTAACTCGCCAGCGTGCTCCAGCAGAAGGGTGCAGACTTGAAATGGCTGGCCCTGCAGAGGCACCTTAACCCCATTCTTGCGCAGTTCCCCGGTCTGTAGGTCCGCTTCGAAGATTCCGAAGCGGACAATTTGCGCAGAACGTACGCTACTGTCCATGTGAAACACCAGCTTGTGACCTGAAACTCTAGCACCTTTAGTTGGCTTCCGAAACCCTGACCAATGCAGGTACTTCATTCAAATCACTTGCCCGCAACAACTTAGCGATGAAGAACAAATAAACGAGCAATATATCCGCCGTCGATTGAGGTACCCGTCCTCGTAATGCAGCGTTGGCGTCACCGCGAAAGCGGAAGAGGTGAACGCCATGAACCGCCTGCTTCTCTCCGGTTGTTTCTGGGTAGTCCTTACACTGTCAGCCGCCGATCTCGGCTGGTCTCAACCGACTGTGGGTCCGACTGATCCTGCGCCGACCGTAATCGCTCACTCGGTCTCGGTCAAAGTCCCGATCAGCCTGTACTGGGGATACCTGGTCATCGTTGAAGGGTCAATCGGCAATTTGCAGAAGTTGAGTCTGTTGGTGGACACCGGGGCCTATCCCAGCGTCGTCGACCAGAAAATCGCGCACGCTCTCGGGCTGGCCGAACAGGACGGAAGAGTTAACCTGTCGAACACGAGTGTCCAGACGCGGCTCGTCGTTCTGCCTTCCTTGACCGTCGGGTCGGTTCGCGCCGAGTCCCTTCCGGTGCTGACGCAAGATCTCTCCTTCTTACAGAAGGCTGTGGGTCACAAGGTGGATGCGATTGTCGGTCTGGATGTCCTCAGAAAGAGCAGTTTTGCCATCGACTACCGGACCAGGGAAATGCTGTTCGGCGCGATCGAAAAAATGGCCTTTTCCGCTCCGTTCACAACCGAAATGCCGGTTGTGACCATTGCAACAAAATTCCAAAGCCAGAACCTGCGCCTGGTGGTCGATACCGGAAGCCCGGACGTGATGCTGTTCGAAAGTCGGATGCAGGACACCACCGGCTTCGAAATGCTGGGGACCCAAAAAACAGTCAACGTGAGTGGAACATTCAAGCTGAAGAAGGTGCGGATGCCCGAAGTTTTTCTCGGTCAGGCGACGATCGGCACACAAGAGGCATTCATGGTGCACGACCGTAAAGACGATGGCGATAATTTCGACGGTGTTCTGGGTATGAGAGGACCCCAGTTCCAGAAGATTGCTTTTGACTTTGAACACCGCCGGTTCTCCTGGGAACTCCAAGCGGTCGCCTCGGGGATTACGGTTGCGGTTTATGACGACGTGAACCTGCCGCCGCGAGTATTGGCGGGTGCCGAGGATGAGGCCGCCCGTGTATACCAAAAGGAAGGAGTGCCTATTTCGTGGATCGGGTGCAAGTCATCGAATGTGGATGCCGAAGCCGATCTGCGATGCCAGGCTCCCGCATCGCCAACCCGTCTGAACCTGCGCATTATCGGCCACGCCTCGAAAGCAAACGCCGGCGTAGTTGGGGTCGCATTTCTGTCTGCGGAAGGGACCGGGGCTTATAGCGACGTGTCCTACGATTCAGTCGAGAAGCTTGAGCAGGAATGGCACATTGGTGTGGCGCGGATACTCGGGCACGTGATGGCGCATGAGCTCGGACATCTGCTCCTGGGGTCGAATTCGCACTCACAACAGGGACTCATGTGCCCAAGCTGGCATAAGGACGAGTTGCATCGCGCCACCACGGGATCGCTATTGTTCTCGGAAGAACAAGCTCGATTCATGCGGGAGAGGCTGGCACGCTAGTGTGCATTCATCACGGACAGTAGGCGCCATTTGGGCTCGAGTTGCTCTTTGAACTAGGTCCCGGCACCAGCCGTGCTCGGAGTCGGGAGTGTTCGTGGAGGTGGATCATGGAGACGCAGGGTCTAGTCAGTAGACTTCAGCGAACCTTGGATCGAAGCACATGTCTGTGGCTGCTGGTATGTATTGCCACTTTTGGGGTGATGTGCCAAATGGCTTACGCGCAGGACTGTGTTCAATGCGCCACGAATGCCCTTCTGAAGTCTCCTGTGTCGACTGGCGAATGGTTGTTGAAAAAGCAGGTGAATGAAGTCAATGTGCTCTTTGTAGCCACTCGGAAGGGCAAAGCCGTTGGCGATCTTTCGCTGAACGACATCTCGGTTCGGGACGACGACAAGCCGCCCACGGCCATCCTGGGCTTTCGAACTGAGCTAGAACTGCCGTTGCGCGTGGGTGTGGCGATCGACACTAGCAGTTCCTTGACCTCGCGCTTCCGGTTCGAGCAGGACGCCGCGAGCGCATTTTTTCACCAGGCACTGAATCGAGACGGCGACCTCGGCTTCGTCATGGGATTCGCAAATCATTCCACGGTGACGCAGGATTTTGTTGGTGATCCGGATCTCCTGTCCCAAGGTGTGGAGCGGCTAACCGTCGGAGGAGGGACCGCACTCTACGATGCAGTCCGTACCGCTTGTCAGACACTGCTGCATCGGCCAGAACCGGACATGGTAGCGCGGGTACTGGTAGTTCTGTCGGACGGCCAAACTGATGCTGGTGTAGTCAGTTTGGAGCAGGCTATCGATGCCGCTCAAGAAGCCGAAGTCACTATCTATGCCATCAGCACGAACTTCCCAACGTCCTTGCGTGTGCGAGATCCGGACGCCGTTCGGGGTAATTCGGACCTCCGCAAGTTGGCGGAGCATACCGGAGGACGAATACTGTTTCCCTACGATCCAAAGCAGGTTGCAAGAGCCTTTGTCAAAATCAGTGGGGAGTTGCGCAGCCGGTACGCTGTTTCCTATAAGCCGGCAGATTTCACGCCTGACGGCCGCTACCGAAAAATCAGGATCGAAGCGCGAAAAACGGGAGAAAATCTGGAGGTTCGTACGCGAAAAGGATATTACGCCAGAGCTACGTCCTGGCTCAGTTCCAGAAGAGATCGTGGCCAACAACTCTATAGCGTTGGTGACCGAGTGATTGCATCAGTTCATGTAAGTCTTTTGCCACGTCAGGGAAAGTGAGCGTTGCTTGAACGTTATCGAGTACCCCGCGGCCACCCAGATCCTCCAGGAGCCATTCGCTATTTGAAAGGCTGAAGGAAACCGGTTGCGCGGGTGCTGGTTGGGCTGTAGCTTCGGTTTCCTTTATTGAGAAAATGTCGAGAACAGGCTGCTCACCCGTCTCCACCCCGTGTTGATGGGCGAGTTTACCCGTGGCCTTCACGCGCTTGTTTTGCAGTTTTTCAAGTTTTCCTGTCTTGCGATAACTGACTTGAATCGAAGTCACCTGCTTCCCGTCGATAGTGGTTGCGGACTCGAGTTCAAGAGCCCAGCCTGTCGATTCTCCTCCTATGCCCATTGCGCGAACGAGCTTACCTGTCACGGCTATTTCTTGTTCTGGTGGCTGCGCCTGCAAATAGACGCTAACAAGCGCCAGAAATCAGGGTGCTTAGTCGCGCGATGCGCATTTTCGAGCCTCCTCTGCTCTGCGTGATTCTACCTAGTGGTAGTGAATTGCTATCGTGTCGTGGAACATGGACGGTACTACCGGACCCCACTATCCGCTTGCGCTTCCTACCAAATGAGACAAGAAGTCTAACTTAATCTCCGCACTCCAGACATTGCACATAGGCACTCTGCCACAGGGTCCGAGTCGGCTGCACGAGAATGGTTCCCTTGTCGGCACGCGATAGGGAAACATGCCAAGCGCCTTTGGAACCTAGACTTCCGCGTGCGAAAACTCCTGTTTGAACAGAATTCGACCTAGGCCTCCAGAACGCTTGCGCACAGTTCGTAGAGCGGTATTGCTTCAGCTATCGTTGCTGCTAGGTGTTCAAAATGGTCGGTGATAGGGACGCCAAATCAAATCAAATAGTTACGTCAATCGCAGCCGAAAGCACCTTACTGCTGGTGACGTACTGGTGACATTCCGAGAAAGTTGAATCGAGCCGATTGACCGCATCCGCAAGGAATGTCGGGGACAGATGCTGATATCGCGCTGCCATCCGCAAATCTTTGTGTCCCAAAAGCTGAGCCACGGTGTGGATGTCTGCGCCCTTCATCCGCAGCCAGCTCGCCGCAGTATGGCGCAAGTCGTGAAAGCGGAAGTTCTCGATTTTGAGTTTGCGGCACAGCCGGGAGAAGGCAACGCTCACCCACTCCGGCTGAAGATTGGGAAATAGAAGTCCAGTAGGCCTCAATTTTTTGGAGGCGGACAACGACTCGATGGCCTGGACCGCCAGTCGGTTGAGGTAAACGATCCGACTCTCCCCGTTCTTGGTCTCAGATAGCAGAACCCGACCGCCCTCGAGATCAATATCTATCCAGCGCAGACCTAGAATTTCGGAGCGGCGCATGCCGGTGGCGACCGCAATCGCGATGATCGGCCGGAGCCAAACTGGAGCAAATTCCAGAACTATGCGTAATTCTCCGGGCTGCAAATATCTAACACGCCCGGGTGCCGGCTTGGGCGGTTTCACGCCGACGGCAGGGTTTACGGGAATAAATTCCCACTCTTCTACTGCCAACCGAAGCAAATGCTTTAGCACGTTCAATTCCTTCGCGACGGTTGCATTCGAGACCTCGGCGCAGCGCGCCTCTGGCGCAGAGAATCAGCACCCAGTAGAGTATTTTTTGCACTTTACCCTAAGATCACTGAAGCGACGCCTCTATTGTGGGTTATTACTAGGAACCGTAAAGGTGTTGTAGCTTGTGACCCACGAAGCACTATTCTCGACACGGGCGATACTGCACGAATAACCAACGGTCGGCTCGTTGAAGAAGGTATTGGCCCCGAAGGGGTTGAACCAGCGTATCGTGTTGGAGCCAACAAACTCGGTCGTCAAATCGACACAACCTCCGTTCACACTGCACGTGTATTTTTTCGAGGACCACCACGTAGCTCCCGTGTTCTCAGTGACCCACATATAGCACCAGAATGGGGCACTGCGAGCGTTGTCGATGTAGTTCACCCAGCCCGTCTCAATTTTTGTGGTCGGCCATACAAGGTTGCGAAATTCCGCCCGATTCATCGGACAGAACACCCGGGCCTCCGAGCTATTGGAAAAGTTTCCGATCCCCGGCTCTCCATACGCTGTCTGGGTGAACACGTTAAATCCAGGCTGGCAGGTTGTCCCATGATCGTAATAAACGTCGACTTGGGCGGAAGCAGTCGCAGCGATCCCAAGGATAAGAAATCCGATACCGGCAAACAGTAGTCTTCTTCCTATTATGTTGTTCATGTCGTTTCTCCTCCCGCTTTCACTTTGCATCTGGTCGAAACAGAACCCATTGAACAACGACCTTCCCATCCGTTAAGACCTCGGGTGCAGAGCGGTACTTAGGCCCCGCCCAATTCTGGAAGACATCGCTGTCGGAAAGACTCTGGTTGGCCACCTGATATCTTCGCAGGTCGGAATAGGTCGCGGTCGTGGTGCAACCCATTTCAAAGCACTCCACGCGAGAGAAAGTTGTACCGGCTGCAGCCTCAACCGCTTCCGCGTGCCAGCGCGAAAACACCTTGGCTGCATCAGACGTCCATGGTTCACCACTGCTGCGCGATTTCCCCAAGTAATCCATAATCCGCTGGCGCTCCTGTGTTGGGGAAAGGAGGGGATTACCTCTTCGTGTTTGGGCTGAGGGAACAGCGGCTTGCGACGCCGGTGGAGGGGCACTTTCCGTCTGGCCGGCGACCTTACTAGCTTTTTCTGCAATCGATTGAGATTGCTGCTGCGGCGTGGGCGGCGCCTTGGCACTAAGCGTTGTGGCGATCAGTAAAATGCCGCTGCAGGCGGCGAGACATTTGCGTATTTTCATCTTCTAGCCTCCTTATCATTCAGATCAGAGGGTTTGCAACAGACTTGGTCCGCATTATTACACCGCGACTGCTCAGAATCTTATTGGTCTCCCGAAACCAATGGTTCCACTTCTCACGCAGGTTGCTGGAGCATTTCCATATATATGGGCGACGGTGCGCTCATCCCAATGTTAGGAAGACCTTCCGTTGAACTCTCGCCCATCCGTGTAGGTACCGTAGCGCTGTGTAGCAAACAGGGGCGAACGCATTCGCCCGCCTCAGAACCACTAAGTGGGAAGACATCGCCTAACTGTCTGGGGTAGCCCTGGCCGTTCGTCTCGACGGGTGTGCACCGCTTAACAGGAAGCTGCACTTCGGAGAGGCGAGTGCGGTGAATCTTGCGCCCGTCACCTCTCGAAGTCAAGGAGAAGTCGGAATTCCGACGAGGAAAAGAATTTATTGTCGTTGCTGATGTTCACGATTTCAGCAATGTCGGACTCCGCAGAGATATTTGGTCCCGAGAAATCAAGCCGCACTACCTTTCAAATTAGGTTTTTGAGCATCCCTGTACATATTAGCGGCAAACATAATTGAGGTGACAGCGAGAACAACTCGCGGTGAATTTCAGGTCGTGCGTGTAGGCATGTAGCCCTGTGTAGGCTCTTGCAATACTCTTCTTGGGAAGATCTCTTACGAGAGAGAGCTGGAGACGGCTACACCACCTTACACGGCTACACCCGGGCAAATAAGCGAGAAACGTTCGGTTCAAATAATTGCCGGCCGGCGCTACTCTGACTTTCGATAGATGGCTACGACTTTTACTGTGTCGTCGTGGCCGTGTCCACCAGCGCCTTCCAAGTGCCGCCCGGCTGTTTGCCCCAAACCACCACGTACTTTGCCTTGACGGTTTGCGGCTTTCCCTTCTTGTCGTTGGTGGTCAGCTGATATTCGCCGAGATCATAGGCAAGGTCGCTGGCGCGTGAGACTTCGATCTTCGTCGGCGCGAACGTCAGCGCGAAGCCGGGAGTGCCCATCAAACCAGCCCATGCCTTCTGGACTGCATCTTTCCCTGTGGCCAGCGGAGCACCAGGCGCAAGCAGGGACGCGCCGTCTGAGTAAAAAGATGTGATCTGTGCCGCGTCCTTTGCGGCTACCGCTTTCACCCAATCGGCATCGAGGGCGCGGATCGTCGACTCATCGGCGGCGCGAGTGTCGGGCGGCTCTGGTTGTAACTGCTGCTGATTGCCCGCGCTGCAGGCTACCAAGGCGAGGGCGAGGATGCAGAACAGAGGTGGGGCGAGGACAAGGTGAAAACGGTTCATCGAATACCCTCCGTAAACAGCGGCTTGAATTCTCCGAGAAATAAGTACGGCGCGCCGACGATACTGGCTGCGTGCTCTGGTGTCAAGGGAAGCAGACTGGAAGGCCGGTGAGAGCGTCCATAGAGTCCACAGTCCTAGCTGACGATCCATCGAATTCGCTAGACTCTCTAGTCGCGGACTTGGAGCCGGGAGGCTCTTAGAGAGATGTGCGCAAGGCCTTCAACTGCTTCAGCACCGGCTAATCGCTGAACCCGAGAAAGTACTCAGGACGATGTTGACAACTGGGAGAATCATTCCCAGAGACAGGGCACCTGGATACCCAGCTTTGGAAAAGACCTTCCATAGGGGAAGGATAATGATGATACCGACGACCAATAAGAACAGCAGTTCCGGTACGCCGAAGTAATTCACAAAGCCTCCTTTTGAGCTACCTAGTCTGTAACCATGCGGCCGGGCAACCCCTTTTACTGTGGCCCGAGGCTGAACACTCTATCCTGCTTTGTCCAAATTTACGACCTTGCGAGTAATAATTGGTCGCGAGAAGACAACGCGCCGGCGCTTCAAAGTAAATTCTTTGAGCATCCCAATACCCGAGCTGAGCTATCGAGACGTGGACGCGTGACCGATGCCGCCCGCTCACTTCCATGGGATAGCGCGTTAGTCAGATCGTTGTGGAAAGTTTGTGTAAAACGTAGCTATTGGGTTTCCGCAACCGGCAAACGACAGACTCTAAACGGGCTTTCGTCCTCGTGATGGTGCCGCACCCTGTGCAAGGTTTGCACCGAAAAGCGGCATTGACAACCACAGGCTAACCGTCTACCTTCGGCACCGTCGACGATCGAAAGGGCTGGCTCAAATAAAATTAGCCACTCCGAAGTAGATTGGGTGATCAGCTCGGTAGGGCAACTTGCTGGGCGGCCAAACCTGAAAAAACCGACAACTCTGCGAGGAGTGGTTGGGGTTTGGAACTGCGAAAGCAGTGATTACATCAGGGGCCGTGATGGTGCATGCTTCCACGCTGTTGGCTTCCTCGCAAGAAGCGAGCGGCTAGAGCATAACCAATGTCACGGCCTTTTCCTTTCCTTCCTGGGATCTTCCTCGCTTACTAGGCCTTTCCCTGTTTTGTGGTGATGGAGGCTCTCCCGTCATATCCAATTAATTTAATTCCGTAAGAGAGAAGTCGCCATGAAGGAACAACTAGACAGTGTTGTCTCGCAAATGTATGGAGCCGGCCTGCGTTGCTCTGAAGCAGTGCGGGAGTTTCAAAAGGCCTTCATCCTCACGGTACTCAAGGATCAGAGAGGTAATCAGTGTAAAGCGGCCAAGAAACTCGGCATGCACCGGAATACTCTACGGCGAACGATCCAAGATCTGGATATTGACATTGGCCCGACACGAGCAACGGGGAGGAGACAACCAACGCGATCGGAGATTCTAATGCCATCGGTGCGGCGCCGGGCGACCTAAATTTTATACGATTTCGGTTACTTGCTACCCGGTAGGCGCATCGGGTCACTCCAGCAGCGAAATTAATCAGCTCGATATTGTGCTGGAATCCTTCAGTGCCGCTACAATCCGCCGGACCTCCAATCTCTGCATGTGGCCAAACCCAGTCCCTACATCGTTTCGAGCACGTCTGGGTCCGCGAGTCACCGTCCTGTGACGTTGCTGTGACCGCGAGACTCGCTGGAATCGGCAATTTGCGACCTCTCGGAGTCTTCGGTATACAAATATTATCTATTCGTTTAATAGCCTTAGCCAGACTGTGGAGTTACAAACCCAACGACCTGTTGCTCGGGCGGAAGACGTCACCTTAGACCCTCTATTGGTCATGAAGGCGTATTTCAGTCGGCTAGAACGCTCCTTTCTCACCGTCACAATGATGTAAGCGATTTAAAAATCAGCAACTTAGTACAACCCACATCTGTTCGCCCTGTCACGGTGTCTGCCATTTCCCTGCATTTCCGAAAACTTGTTGTCCGTTTTGTTGAAGTTCCTGACGTCTCCTCCTCCGAAATCGAAGTGCGTGACGTATGGCGAACAGTTTCTCGTCAAGAACTGATCGCCGAACTTTTCGATGAGGAGAGCTAATGGGAATGCCGGAACTCGAAATTTATTCCATGATTGGCGCGGAGGGTTTCGCAAGGTTAGTCGCCGCCTTTTATCGACAAGTCCCTCAAGACGACCTTCTAGGGCCAATCTACCCGGCAAGTGATCTTCCAGGGGCCGAGCAGCGCCTCCGAGATTTCCTGATCGGTAGGTTCGGGGGGCCCCAGACTTACATTGAACAAAGAGGCCATCCCCGCCTCCGGGCGCGGCATTCGCCGTTTGCTATCAATCAGACTATCCGCGACCGCTGGATGCGGCTGATGAAAAATGCGTTGGGGGAAGCTTCGCTGCCACGCAAAGCCGAAGAAGTCCTTCGGAAATTCTTCAATGAGATGTCTACCTTCATGATCAATCAGTCAGAGCCTGGGATCAGCTAGCGCGAAGCGCTTGCCGTTGAGAAGATTCTGGTACAGCGATTCGAGGCGCTTGCTCATAGTGTGTTCTTCCTCACAAAGAAGAGTTTCTAAGCTAGATCAACGTGCATCTTGAACGATTGCGATCAAGCCAGAGGTAAAGGGAGTAGAGCGTCAAGTCTTCTTCGCCTTCACGGGAGGCACCAGAGCGACAGCGGCCTCGGTCGTAAGCAGAAGGAAAGTGAATGTCTCCTGTAGGTACAGACGGACGGCTGCATCGTTGTGGTTGAGATAGCCGATGGAGACGTCCTGCCCGATGTGTAGTTCGAAATCACCACCACGAGTGGTTAGCACGAAAGCGCCAGCGATGGCGGGCGCCCAGATGATTTGATCTTTGACCAGCCGCTTGACGTGCTCCAACACAGGGTATCCGTGGTCGCTAGTTTCGGCGAGTGCGGTGTAGGCGTCGGCGCCGAGGAGCACCGAGTAGGGGCCATTGACCCGACGAGACGCAACTGGCTCAAGCTTTGAGCGATGGCATCGGGGTACTCGCGAACGTCGGCGGGAAGCGTCTTGATGGGATTGCTGGTGCCCTGGCGGATGCCCCCAATGCCGGCGGCGGCATACCCGTCGAATATAGCGACGTCCTCGGCAAAGGCGATCTGTCGCGCGGCGTGCTTTGCCGGTTGCCAATCGGAGTCGTTCGCGCCCCGATCGACATCGTCGATCGCTTTGCGATCCAGTTCGAACGGAACACGCCGATCTATGGAAAGTTGGGTCTGCCCAAGGAGGCGCTGGATGCCTTTGCCGCGAACATCGTGTCTCAGGTTCCTCTGAACCGATTCGGCAAGCCCGAGGAAGTTGCCCAGACAGCCTTGTTCCTGGCCAGTAGTGCGTCTTCCTATGTCACGGGCGTTGAGTTGAGCGTCGATGGGGGACTTGGGCAAGTCTAGGTCGGTAGGGCGGCAGCGGGGTCGCAGACGCGACCCCGCACGGCCTGCAAACAGGATTCGAAGTTAATCCTGGGCGATGTCCAAAAAGAAATAGCACACGCAAAGGAGAAGACCATGCCGCTGGTCGCAATCAAGGTGTTCAAGGATGAGCTTTCCAAATAACAGACTCAAGACCTGATTCACAAGGTCACGGAAGCCGTGATCCCGTTTGTCGGCGAGAAGCTGTGGGATAACACCTGGGTCCTGATTGAGGAAATCGCCCCGGGGGACCCTCCGTTTGGCCCCGCTTTCCCAGCCGTAGCCCTAAACTAATACACTTGGAGGAGCCTACTCCGGAGATGGCATTCTGAGGGACACAGTCCCAACGTCGCACGAATCACGAGGGCAACACAAGGGCAGATACGATTCCAGTTGGCTCTTCTTAAGAACAATGCGTTACTCTTTGCGCCGCGCATTGTCTTTAGATTCTTTTGATGGTTGCACTCATAATCCAACGAGCGGGGATCTGGAGACAGGGTCGTTGTTTCAACCCTCGAAATCCTGACGGCGTGGACCGCACACAAAACGCACACAGGATCTGCAATCAGAACGGAATATGCGGATTCCGCGGATCGTGGAATCAGCAAGTTGCTGAAAAGAGGGCATACGGAATGCTTCAACTCCGTCCCTGGCCACATTTTCAATCACTTGCAAGCCTTCCTCCCGGTCACTTGGTCACAATTGGTCACAATTCAATTCACTAAACGGCTGAGTCGATCTACAGCACGCTGCTGGCTTTCGGGCACGAACTGCTGGTAGATGTCCAGCGTGGTGTTCGAACGCGAGTGCCGCATTTGCGCTTGCGCGTCCTTCACGTCGGCATCCGTACAACCTCCATCATCGATTCTAAAGCCGGCAAATTCTAGAATAGAGGTTCTATGTCGCAGGGACCGTCACTCATCTTCGACAAGTCAGCGCTCGAAAGCCTGAACCTCGACGAAGCCGTGCTGCTCGATAATTTCTACAGATCTAACATCACGCCCCTGTTTTTCGTCGAATGCCTTGCTGACCTCGAAAAAGCAATCAGAAGCAGAAGCACACCTGAACAGCTCGTAGGCTCACTTGCGCTCCGCACGCCGGAATCACAATCTTGCGCAACTGCGCACCATACGAAGTGCTCGGCAACGAACTGGCCCGAAAATTCGACCTAGCCCAGGTACTGGAGAGGCCGATGGTTCCGTATGGGCAACCCGTGCAACTTGGCGACAAGAAAGGCATTGTTTTTAGGCGCAGCCCGGAAGAAGAAGCGCTCCAGAGGTGGACGCATCACGAATTTCTTGACGTCGAGCGCGGATTTGCCAGGCAGTGGCGCAACGCAGTCATGCGCGTCAACCATGATGACCTCGTGAAAATCGTCATGGCCGGCATCGGCCACTGGCGGAAGCCGAAGTCTCCGGAAGACGCCAAGCAGATGGCCGACTACATCATCGACAACATGGACCCGGAATGGCTTATGGGGTTCGGCCTTGAATTGCTCGACCTGCCAGAGGCAATGCAGTTCGTTCACGACGACTGGACGACGAGGCGGAAGCCCCCGATCCGCCAGCATTTGCCTTATTTCACCTTCATGCTGTCGATCAATATTTTCTTTGCCCTCGTCATCCAGACTCAACTCCTGCGCAAAGTCAAGCAGAGCCATCAAATCGACCTTGCCTATCTCTACTATTTACCCTTCTGCTCTGTGTTCACCTCGAAAGACCGCTTCCACACGCAGATCGTCCCGCTATTTCTCAATCCGCGATAGACCTTTGTGAATGGCGAGGAGATGAAGCAGGACCTTGCGCGGCTCGTCGAGCTTTATTCGAGCATGCCGGATGAGGTTCTCCGGACTGGCCTGTTTACCTTTGTGCGGACGCCGCCGGAAGAGACCAGCTACCTCGTTACGCGGCTATAAGATAGAGCGCAGCGCGGACAAGGCACGAAGCCAACTGTGAGTTGTCTACGGGCGTCAAACCTTTCATTCCGCCCTCTTGCCTCGCTCTTTCGCACAGAGGTGTCAAATGCCCCGTAAGTTTGTTGCCGGCTCTGCCATAGTTTTTGAGAGGTCTTAGAACTCCTGGACAGTGGGACGTACTACGATTTCATCGATCTCAACGTTGCTGGGCTGTTCGATCGCGTAGGCAATCGCACGGGCGATGGAATCGGCCGGGATGGCGATCTTGTAGAACTCCTTCACGTTCTGCGATGCTGCCGCGTCCGAGCTCCCCTCCTTCAGTTCCGAGTCGATAGCACCGGGCGAAAGAGTTGTCACGCGGATGTTGTCTTTTCGGGTCTCCATGCGTAGACCTTCAGAGATTGCGTGCACGGCGAATTTCGTACCACTATAGACCGAACCGCCGGGAGCGAAGACCTTGATGCCAGCTACCGACGACAGGTTGATGAAGTGACCGCTTCTGGCCTTGATGAATACCGGCAGAGCTGCGGCGATGCCGTAGAGAACACCCTTAATGTTGATGTCGATCATCTTCTCCCATTCGTCCACCTTCAGAGCTGCCAGCGGTGCCATGGGCATGATGCCGGCGTTATTCACCAACACGTCGACCTGGCCGTAAGTCTTCAGAGCCGCCTGGATGAGTGCGTCGACTTGCTCTCGCTTCGTGACGTCGACCGTGACCGCTAGCGCCTTACGGCCCTTTGCAGTGATGTCCTTCACGATGGCATCGAGCCGATCTTTGCGGCGTGCTCCGAGTACGACGGTTGCTCCGAGCTCTGCGAGGTGACGTGCGGTGCTTTCCCCGAGGCCACTACTCGCGCCTGTAATCACTACAACTTTTCCTTCGATGTTCGTGTTCATGACATCTCCTTTGTTGTTGTGCGAGGAACCTTCCACCCAGATCCACAATGCCCTTGATGAAATACTGCACCGCCGGCGCCAACGGCGCTTTGGGTGTCCTGCGGACCGGCGATGGATCCTTGACAGCCTCTAAACTCTGGAGCGCAAAGCGGGCAACGGGTCATCGGACAGTTCAATTCCATCGGTTAGCCTTGTAGGGTCGAACGCAAGCGCCTTTTGTGCCGCATCACTATCAGCGTCAACCGTGGTGATCGTGACCGTGCCCAAGTCGATTGTTTTGCGGTCATGAGCGTATGCCGTTGCCAGGTTGCAGCTGCGAAAAGAAGCAGTGCAGCCAAACCGGATAGGTTCTTAACCGCAATTTTCATAAAACTTTCCTGATTAAGATCGTGGAGCGACGCAGCGGCCGCTCCGGCAGTCATTGGCGGTGGCGGTACGAGATAGGGTAGGCCTCCATTCGCACCTGAATCATTGGGTCGGCTGCTTCCATACCGTCAGGCAAATTTCCCGGCAGAAAGAGAGTTTTCTTGTCAGCGCTGGCCTGGTCTGGTACCAGGCCGGTTATGGTCACCACGCCTAGTCTGACCAACGTGCGCGTTGCCGGCCACGCGATGGATGGATCGTCGATGACGTCGCCCGGTCCCGCAACCTGGGCGTACCAGATAAAGGTGACGGGCTCCTTGTCGAGCCTCTCCTTGATCTCGGTTTGCAGATAGTTTGCGTCCTTGGTCTTAAGTGCAGCGGCATCGAGATAATGCTCACCGTCCTCTGGGACGAAGCGATAACGCACATAAGTGGATTGCCCTTGCGAATTCGTGAACTTAAACGAGTTGACGCCGAAAAAGGCGGTTGTCGCGTAACTTTCCGGCGGCTCCTTCTGCGTCGTGAGGAACGTCTTGGCGATCGGGTGAGACGCGAGAAAGGTATCGAGCGGCGTCGGCTTCGGCACGCCTTTTCCGCTGGTTCCGACGGCAATCAAGAGCTCGCGGAACTCCGCCGAAGTCCGCGTCGGAAAGCCGTCGAAGCTGTGCATCACAACATCGACCTCGCTGTCGTCGGGGACGTTGAACTTTACGGCCATACCACGCGGGTTGGCGTCCATGGTGTTGTCGGGGATGGTCGGAATGCCCGTGAAATCCGAAAAGCGCGCCAACACGGTAGTTTCTTGCAAGGTGAAGAGTTTCGCTTTAGTGATCGAGCGGGCGGCTGGGTCGGGCGTGAACGTACCTTGCATCAATATTCCCTTGGCGTGGACAGCTCGCGAGTGGTTGTCGCCGAACGCGGTGTACATCGCATTTGTCATCTGTTGCCCTGTCGGGGTGGGGGCCTGTTGCGCAGCGGCGGAACCCTCGGCTGGAGCGGACTGTGATGTCTGGGCGTTCGCACACGGTACAAAGAAACAACATACCATCGGCAACGCTGGTAGCCACTTGATCCCTGTAATTCGTTCCATAGCATTCCTCCTGGTGTTTCGGTTCGGTTTCATCGGCGTATCTCCTTTAAAGTTTGCTTTGACGTTTTGCATTGTACGCAGCAATTCCGCTCTGACAGCTATTGCCCGACGACGATTCCGCTGAGGCAGGTCATCATTTGTGATCACGTTCGGTGAACCGAATCGTAGAACTCGCGCTGCTTTCATCTGTCCCCCCTACGAATGGTTCGACGGAACAGCAACTCATCCACGCTGAATGGGAAGCTTTCGCAATTTGCAAGCAGCAAAGCCCCTCCCATCCCCGTGAGGACAGCAAAATTCAGGGGCGCCTTGACTCCTAATGCAAGCGTCATTGCTACCCCGAACGTCAGTAGAAGAAGTCCACTTAACAGCGCGGCGGCACGTGTGTGCCAGCCGACGAGGAGAAGAAGACCGAAGAGAATTTCAGCGCCAGTGGCCATGACCCCCAGCGGTGGGATCATTGCCGCCGGCAAATACCAATTGAGGGTGTGGGTGTATTCCAAGAACCGTGAGAAATTTCCCCACTCGACATTCGGTTGCCCAAACGCTCCCCACAGACCGAGTCGGTCGGCTACGGCCGACAAGAAACCAACGCCGAGCCCAATTCTTAGCAATACGGTTGCATAGCTTGCGAATTTCGAATCCTTTACTGTAATCGTGTTCATGTACTTCCTCCCGAATTGAGCTTTCGCGAACAGGACCGCTCGCAATTGTTGGTTTACTTTGCTGGTATTACCAGCGGAGCGCCTTTCTTGTTAATCAGGAACACAAGGAATTTTGCTGACTCTGTACTACTTGCGTTCCGGCTAACAACGTGAATATCGTTGGGATCTTCATAAAAGCTCTGGCCTGGCCGCAGCGTGAGTTCCTTTCCCCCTCTCACCTGCATCACGACGGAGCCCTCCAGCACGTAAACAGACACCTGCGCATTGTGGCGGTGGATAGGGCTCGAAAAGCCCGGCGGAAAGTCTACTGTGTACATCAGAACTTGCTGGCCGGGAGATCCTGCCAGATCTTTCGTTATGAGCGGTGTGATAGCCTCCTGCGCCATCGGCGGCGTGACAGCCTTCTGCGCCATCAGGGTGCAGGTTATGAGAAATGCCAGCACCAACACTGGTGTGAGTGTGATCTTCATTTTGTTCCTTCCTTTCATTTTCGTAAATTCGCCGAGGCATTCGAAGCCGCGGTCGTAACAGCTAGGACAGAAAACCTGCTTATTCCTGTTTCCACTTGCTTCCATTCAGCATGTCGAACATAGCGGACGTTTCCGACCCCCGCAGTTCCAAAGAACCGGCTTTGTGCAAATCTTCCGATCTAATTACAATGCCCTCAGCGTGCCGCCCCCTGAGTCCGCCACGCAAAGCGGTTCCCTGGGAAAAACCGATGGGCGATCGGAATCATATCGGCGTATCGCAATCCGCGAATGCCGCCCAGGCACGACCCCCCACGGTTAGCCCCCTCATTGTTCCTGCAATTGGTGTCGTTCGTGAAGGTCGGCCCGAACCATTCCTAGATAGCCGTCCGACCCGGTCAAGTGCACCTGCGCAGTGGGGTGGTATTGCATTAGAGAACTACACGGTTCCAGCCGTTTTCATGCCCCGGCATGAACATCCAGAAGACTTCTTGCATGTCGTACTAAGCGGAGCCGTCAAGTACGAGGTATGCACAAAAGGCCGAACTTTCCGATTTACTTCACGTCCGGGCACAATGTTCCTTTTGCCTCGGGGGACCGTGGATGAAGTGAATTGGGCTGGGCCGACTCAGCGCATGGCTGTGGCCATGCACCCGAGTCTCCTCACCAATGCATTGGACGAGACCGCACACGAAACCGAGATTGAACTAACGGAACACTGGGATTTGATCGACCGACATATATCAGCCCTGCTGATGGAAATGACGGCTGATCTTGACGACAGTTCGCCTGCGGGAACTATCTACGGGGAATCGCTGGCCAATACGCTGGCAGTGTACCTAGTGAAGCGTTACGCCGTGCGACGCGTCACGCCTGTGGTCTTCAAAGGAGGTTTACCGGGATATCGTCTGAAGCGTGTGCTTGATTATATCGCCGACAGTTTGGATGAGAACATTAGTCTGTCGCAACTTGCCGCGATTGCTGGCATGAGTCCGCATTACTTTTCGGAGCTATTCAAACAGAGTACAGGTCACGCTCCGCATAATTATGTTCTGTTGCAGAGGATCGAACGTGCCAAGCAACAACTTCGCGACCCCCAGCGCAGCATCATTGATGCGGGACTAGATGCCGGATTTCAAAACTCTAGTCATTTCGCCCGCATGTTTCGAAAACTTGTGGGCACCACCCCTTCAAAGTACCGAGCGGACAATGTATCAAGAACGACCTACTAGAAAGTTCGGTCGGCTGCCTCTAGTGATACAGAGGGCGCGGTTGATTTGTTCTTGGAATTGACAATGAACCTTGCCCCTCGCTATTTGTTGCCCTTGCAAGCATGGTTTGAACCCACGATTTCCACCCACGATTCTCGCGATTCAGATGAGTCACTCGCCTCGTCGTTAGACAAAGAACTTAGACAAAGAACTGGAGGGCATGAGGGAGCTTCGCCGCAGAACGCCGCAAAATTACCCCTTTTGGGGGGCTTAAATCAGTGGTGGCCGTGGCCTAAGTACATTGGAATCAGCGGGCCATTTTGTAGTCTCACGGGTTCAAATCCCGTCGGGGACGCCACATCTTTCAAGAGCTTACGGGGAACGGCCACTTTTGGTGCAGGCACAAAAGGGCACAACTCCGGCGCCAATTTCTGGCCCGGTTTGCCTAATCGCCAGTGTTTTCGGGCATCCGGAGCTGTTCTTATAGGCACAAAAAGGCACATGCAATTCAGTCAGATCAGGCGGCGGCAACCGCGGGTGCGCGAAACAGGCGAATGACCCTACTCTGAGCTCTTCGTTTGTGAATTGTGACCGCTTGAGTGTAAGTATCCAATGTGACTCGGCTAGAAGCATGACGCAGCAACTCTTGCATTACCTTGATATCTGCTTTAGTTGCCGCCAGCAGGGACGAATACGTGTGCCTGAACGTATGCCAACCGATGTGCTGTGCGATTCCGATCTTCACTGCAGCGGGGCGGATAAAACTCCGCATGATAGTTTGTCCCCAATACGGTTTTTTGCCGGACGTAGCGGGACTCGCAAACACTCAATCATCTGGTTTTCGGTAGGGTGTGTACTCCCGCCATGTGTCTTCAGCGCCTCCGCTAGATAAGCATCGAGCGGAATCGGTTTCTGGGACGCCTCAGTCTTGCACGGTCCAACTACCTGGAACACGATGGCAAGCGTGTTCGCGCACAGTGAACCATGAACTCCTAAAAGTAATCGCCGAGCTATTCCTGTCCATCTGCCTCCCGGCGTCGGCCGGATTTTGCCGCAATCTTGATTACCAATCCTTGTATTCCGTACCGTCCAACCCCGTGCCCTGCGCTTTGGTAAATACATCGAAAGCGTTCTGTCCGCCCCGGAAGTCTGATGTGGGATCGTCCTGCATGGAGCGAAGGCCCCATTCCGTGCTAATGGTCATCGGATCGTCATCTTGTGGCTCAGTGTGCAGATCGTACTATCGAATCGAATTCGCCGATCGGTCGGTCGTCCCAGGATCCACCGGCATGGAGTGGTGCCGGAAATCAAACCAACGGCCGATAACCGCTTGAATCTTCGTTCACGGAGGCATAATCTGGAAAGGTTCGGGCGAGGTCACCCATGGCCTCTGTTATTACGGAATCCTGCGTCGCGGCAAGAATCCACGGCAACCGACCAAACTGCACCGGGGAAGCGAACATCCAGTCATCCAGCCCTGAAAACTCGCTCGCCTGCTTCCAGAGTTTCAACGTGTCCAGCATGTCGTTGTCGATATGCAGTGCTCGCCTTGACTCTGAGGTCTTCACATCGTCCACGACCTGACAAACGATCCCGCGTTCCACTCGAAGCCTGCCGTTTAGCCAATCAACGTCGCTCCATTTTAAAGCGAGAGCTTCGCTGATTCGTAAACCAAAGCAAACGCACAGAAGAGCCATAGTGCGAAATGGTTCATCTAGGATTGGGTGGCCTCTCTATCCGGGCCACTTCGTTGACTTGCCCGCAGCACCGTTCTACCATGCCGCTGTGAGGGCACACGACATGCCCTTCTTCGTCGTTCTATGGCATTAAAGATGGAGACGGACATTTCGGGTGACGTGGTCATTCTGTATTGCGCTGGACGCCTTGTTTTTGGCGACGAGACTGCTGCTTTCCGCGAGAGGATACAGAATATTCTATTGGGGACCCAACAGATTGTCGTGAACCTCAGCAGAATAGAGTATATCGACAGCGGAGGCTTGGGCACGCTGGTTGGAATGCTTGCGTCCACCAGAAACCGGCACGGAGAGATCAAATTGGTTCATCCCAATCAGCGCGTGACCGACTTGCTTCAACGGACAAGACTAACGACGGTCTTCAAGTCGTATGAGAGTGACGATGAGGCGGTTAAGGCATTCAGCACGAATACCTAGCCCGCGCTGCCAACCTCTAGCTGTTTGACTTGGTTGTGGCACCGTCCTACCATTCTCATCCCACGGGTGTGGAGTTCCCCTCCAAGTGATCGGCCAAACCATCTCGCACTATCGCATCATCGAGAAGCTCGGCGGCGGCGGGATGGGTGTGGTTTACAGGGCTGAGGACACAGAACTTGGTCGCTTCGTCGCATTGAAGTTTCTGCCCGAGGAGTTATCCCAAGACCCTCAATCCCTAGAGCGTTTTCGCCGCGAGGCCCGCGCCGCTTCCGCTCTGAACCATCCAAACATCTGCACGATCTACGAAATTGGAGAACACGGCGGCCTGCGCTTTATCGTGATGGAGTATCTGGAAGGAAAGACTCTCCGGGAAGCGATACTGGGCCGCCCACTCGAAATTGACCGCCTAGTCGACTTGGGCATCGAAATTGCGGATGCGCTCGATGCTGCTCACGCTAAGGGCATCATTCATCGTGACGTCAAGCCAGCGAATCTGTTCGTTACAGATCGCGGCCACGCAAAAATACTCGACTTCGGACTGGCAAAGATTAAGCCGTCCCTCGGATCGAGATCTGGCGAAGCCGAGACAATGACCGAAGAGCATCTCACTAGCCCCGGCAGCGCACTCGGCACCGTCGCCTATATGTCACCCGAGCAGGCATTGGGGAAGGATTTAGACGCCCGCACCGATCTGTTCTCCTTCGGGGCAGTGCTTTACGAGATGGCTACCGGGACGCTTCCTTTTAGAGGGGATACCTCGGCCGCGCTCTTTAACTCGATTCTCAATAAGAAACCTGCATCGGCCCTGCGCGCGAATCCTGACCTGCCTGCGGAGGTAGAACGCATCATCAGCAAGGCTCTCGACAAGGACCGTGACGTCCGCTACCAAAGTGCAGCGGACCTGCGCGCGGACCTGACGCGTCTTAAGCGCGACACCATCTCCGGGAAAGTCATCGTCGCCAACCCGACTGCGGAATCCGGGAAGAGGATTCACTGGCCCTGGGCAGTGGGTGCTTTAGCGGTGGCAATCGTGGCCGCGTTGGTGATTTGGTGGCTGCGGTGGCCCCTACCGCCACCTAGACTCCTTAGTGTCACGCAGATTACCCGTGACGGCCTTCCCAAGAACTCAGCCATGCTGACGGATGGGGTGCGCATTTACTTCTCCGAATTCTCCGCTGAACACTTCGTTCTTTCTCAGGTCTCGACGACGGGAGGCGAGGTGGCGACAATCTCCACTCCCCTCCCCAACGTCGGCACCAGGGACATTTTTCCCGACCACTCGCAGCTGCTAGTCCAATCTTTCGTAGGCACGGAGCCGGAAGATCCATTTTGGAGCGTGCCCCTGCCTGCCGGATTCCCGCGCCAGCTGGTCGGCATAACCGGTCACGACGGCGCTTGGTCGCCTGATGGACAGCAACTTCTTTACGCCAACGGAAACGCTCTCTACCTCGCCAAATTGGACGGTAGCGAAACCCACAAGCTGCTCACAATCCCAGGGTTAGCTTTTTCCCCTAGATTCTCACCAGACGGTGAGCGTATTCGATTCACCGTGAATGATTCGCAACAAACCGCCAGCGCTCTCTGGGAAGCCAAGGCTGACGGGACCGGTCTTCACGCCCTGCTTCCTGGCTGGCGAAATCCACCTGCTGAGTCTCACGGCCAATGGACGCCCGACGGTTCTTATTACCTGTTTACCCATAGTGATGCCGGTGGTTCAAACATCTGGGCATTGCCCGAGCGTCACGGCTTTTTCCGCAAAGGTGTTTCTACACCGGCCCAGCTGACCACCGGCCCCATGGACTTCGATTCAGCCCTACCCGGTAAGGATCGTCACCAGATATTTGTTTCAGGCCTACAGCCTCGGGGCGAGCTGGTGAGCTATGATTCCCGCTCCCAGCAATTCCTGCCTTTTCTTTCTGGAATTTCTGTCGAAGAAGTTGATTTCTCAGCGGATGGCCAGTGGGTTACCTACGTTACTGTCCCCGAAGGCACGCTCTGGCGCAGTCGCGTAGACGGCACCGACCGTCTGCAGCTAACCTACGCGCCCCTGTATTGCGCCATTCCCCGCTGGGCCCCCGACGGAAAGCAGATTGCGTTCGACGCCGCACAATATGGAAAGCCCTGGAAGATCTTTCTCGTTTCCACCCAAGGTGGCGCTCCCCAGGAATTGCTTTCGGAAACCCGGAGCGAGTTGGACCCTACCTGGTCGCACGACGGGAAGCAGATCGCTTTTGGACGCCAGGATGTCCCGGAATCCCAAGTTATCAACGTTCTTGACCTAGCTACGCACCAGCTTTCCGTGCTGCCGGGATCCCAGGGCACCTTCAGTCCCCGCTGGTCGCCGGACGGCCGTTTTCTGGCGGCGCTCTCCTCAGACTCGCAAAAACTGGTGCTCTTCAACTTTAGGACGCAAAAGTGGATCGACTGGTTGAGAGGCACCCACGCGGTAGGTTTTCCCAACTGGTCGCGCGACAGCAAGTATCTCTACTTCGATAGCATTTTTGGGAACGACCAGTCCTACCGTCGGCTCAAGGTCGGAGAAACGACACCGGAGCAGATCGTCAGCTTGAAAAACCTGCGTCGGTACTTCAATTGGATTGGATCCTGGAGCGGCCTCGCCCCAGACGGCACTCCGCTCTTTGTCCGCGACACCAGCACCCAGGAAATCTACGCCCTTGATGTGCAGTTCCCGTAGCAGTCTGGTTACCTCTCGCAACAAGGCAGTTCGTGAGAAATTACTTGTACGCTCAGAAGTTTTCGTGTGGATGTTCTTGCGATGATCGTAGCCGCCCCTTGTACTACATGTTGATTGGTCACAACCAGGCAACTTGGAGACAGAAAAAATCCACTCCCTTCTCGCCCTGTGTCGGCCTCAAGCGAAACGACGGCGGCGAGAACTGATTCGATGGGTGTGGAGCTTACGGTCTCTGTGCCCTGCTCTAACGCTGTATCTTCGGGGACGGGCAATACGGGCCATCGAAGATTGGTCCACTGCTGATCGTCTGCTACGATCGCAGCCGGAAGGCTCGCGCCAGAAACCTGCCGGTCCCGAACTCGTGGTAAGAGTTGGTATCGACGCTTGCATCGGTTGCAGGAATGAACAGTATTGATTCTGCCTACCATGGAGGCCATCGAGACAGTGGATCAAAATTTTCCACAACTCTACCTACACGATTTACCCGATTGAATCTGTCCACCGCTTGGTATCGCATCAAACACGAGGGACAGGGAACCCGCGAGACACTGGCCGCAATGCCTCTGCTGTTGTGCTTACCCCACGTCCCGCTGATGCTGTCGCGGTTTCTTCCGACCCAATTAAGAAATATTTCCATTGTCGGCTCCCGCGACAGGTTCCTTTCACCCTCCAGCCCGGAAAGGAGCGAGCATATGTTCACACGCGTAGTAGAACTCACGAGCAAATAAGGAAAATCAAAGGACTCGGCAGCCACTGGAACATTCGTGCTGCTCGACGTCCATTAATCGTGGTTTCGTGAAAATCGCTGACTGATCCGGCGCGCGTTCATCCAACGCGAACGAGGAGTGGTGTCACAAAGCCCCACTCAGTTTTGTCACAGGAGTACAAGAGATCGATGGCCCTGAAGTGCATCGGGCAATCATGAAAGAAATTATGAAACACAAGGCGGTCGTGACATCGCTCAATTCGGGCGTCAACACTCCACGGGCGAGGGTCTGGCCGAAGTGTCGACCATCATTGAACACGAGGCAGCGCAGGTCGAGCGCGCGAACGCTTCGAGCGAGTTCGTCAAGCGGTTCACAACGATCACGGCGAGAACAGCGCGAAGCAGAGGAGGACTCCGATGAATAATGAAACGGTCAGCTACAAGCAGGAGACGGTTGCGCCAGCGAAGACGTTCGTCAATCGGGACGCGTCGCAGACTCGACTGATTGCAGGCGTCAGCGTACCCGATGGTCCGCTCATCACGGCCGTGATTGAGCATGCGCAACGACTTTCCGAACCGTATCTGTTCAATCACGCGATGCGTTCGTGGCTGTTCGCTGAAGCGATTGGCCGCATAAAGGGAATCGACTACGACCGCGAAGTCGTGGCTATTGGCACGATACTCCACGACATCGGCCTCACTGCCAGTGTGTCAGGGCCCAATCGCTTCGAAGTGAATGGTGCCGATGCCGCACTGTCGTTCATCAAAGGCAAGGGTCTATCGGATCGCCGAGCACAACTGATCTGGGACCTGGTTGCGCTTAACTCGACGCCATCGCTGGCGCTTCACAAGGAACCGGAAGTGGCGGTCGGCACGATGGGCATCGGACTCGATTACGGTGGCTTCGGCGTTGAGGCACTTCCGACAGCCGATGTCGAGCGCATCCTCAGCGCTTTCCCCCGACTGAGGATGAAGCAACAATTTGCCGAGACGTGCTGTCGGCTCGTCACGGCGAAGCCGGAGACGAGCCACGACAACTTCCTGCGCGACTTCGGCGAGCGATTCGTGCCTGGCTACAAAACTGTGTCAACGGTCGACCTATTGATGAACGCTCCGTTCGATGAATAGCGACGAAACCGGTCGAATGAGGATGGTGTCACAAACCGCAGGGATGTTCTGTCTTAGCGAGTACAAGAGACCGATGGCTTCGAAATGCCTTGGTCAAGAATGAAGGAGACAATTATGAAAATCGTAGTGATCGGCGGTACTGGACTCATTGGATCAAAGCTTGTCAACAAGCTTCGTGAGCACGGACACGAAGCGGTAGCGGCAGCACCCAATACGGGGGTCAACACTCTCACGGGCGAAGGACTGGCCGAAGTGCTGAAAGGTGCCTCGGTAGTCGTTGACGTATCAAACTCTCCCTCCTGGGAGGACGCAGCAGTGCTGAAGTTCTTCGAGACATCAACTCGTAACCTCCTCACCTATGAAGCGGCCGCAGGGGTAGGACATCACGTTGCGTTATCGGTTGTGGGAACCGACCGGCTGTCCGAAAGCGGTTACTTCCGCGCCAAGATCGCTCAGGAGAAACTGATCAAAGAATCTTCAATCCCCTACTCCATCGTGCATGCGACGCAGTTCTTCGAGTTCCTCAAGGGCCTTGCCGACATTTCCATGGTCGGCGACAAGGTGCATTTGCCACCTGTGCTTTTCCAGCCGATGGCTGCCGACGATGTCGCGAGTGCCGTAGGCAGGATCGCAGTAGGCCCGCCGGTAAACGGCATCGTCGAAATTGGAGGCCCGGAACAGTTTCGCATGGATGAACTAGTCCGGCGGCGCTTGGCCTCGCTCAAAGATCCCCGCGAAGTCATCGCTGACCCAAACGCGCTTTACTCTGGGGCGAAACTCAGCGAGAGAACACTGGTTCCGGGCAATAACGCACGACTCGGCGAGACCCGTTTCGAAACCTGGCTCACTCAGTCCGCAGCACAAATTCCGAGTGCGGCGTAAGCTGACGAACGTACGCGACCAATACGACACGACGCATTGACATGGCGTCGATCAAACGAAAGGTTAATTTATGACATTCACAAAACTAATTTTGGCGCTGGCATGTCTCATGTCCAGCACGCTGCTGGCACAGGAGGCTAAGGTAACGGAGCTCATGTCGAAAGACCTGACAAACCTTCCTGGCAAAGAAGGTCTGATGATCACCGTGGAATATCCGCCGGGCAGTTCGGACCCAATCCATCGCCACAATGCACATGCGTTTATTTATGTGCTGGAAGGCTCGATCGTGATGCAGGTGAGAGGCGGAAAGGAAGTGACTCTGACACCTGGTCAGACCTTCTACGAAGGCCCCGATGATGTTCACGTCGTTGGGCGGAACGCAAGCAAAACCAAACCGGCGAAATTCGTCGTGTTCTTCGTGAAGGACAAAGGCGCTCCGGTGCTGGTGCCCGCCAACTAAAACCACAAACTGCGAGCAGTTCTGTACTCACAAAAACTTAAGGAGAAAATTCATATGAGCACGATTACGGTAAAAGATGGCACGACAATCTACTACAAAGACTGGGGCAAGGGCCCGGTCGTCACGTTTTCGCACGGATGGCCGCTGAGTTCCGATGCATGGGACGGACAAATGCTGTTCCTCGCCCAGAATGGTTTCCGCGTGGTTGCGCACGACCGGCGTGGCCATGGCCGGTCCAGCCAAGCCTCGTCCGGGAACGACATGAATGGGTACGCCGACGATCTGGCAGCGGTCATTGAGGCGCTTGATCTCAAGGATGTCACTCTGGTGGGTCACTCCACGGGCGGAGGCGAAGTGGCACGCTACATCGGACGCCACGGCACAAAGCGAGTTGCCGCGAGCCGTCCTGATCGCCGCTGTGCCGCCGATCCTGGTGAAGTCCGCTGCCAATCCCGAGGGGATCCCGATCGAAGTGTTTGACGGATTGCGCAGCAGCCTCGCCAAAGACCGTTCGCAGTTCTACAAAGACTTTGCCGTAATGTTCTATGGCGCCAATCGGCCGGGTGCGAAGGTCTCGCAGGGAATGCTGGACCAGTTCTGGCTATGGAGCATGCAGGGCGGCCTCAAGAACTCCTACGACAGCATCAAGGCATTTTCCGAGACCGACTTCACCGAGGACCTCAAGAAGTTCGATGTGCCCACGCTGGTCATGCACGGTGAGGACGACCAGGTCGTGCCGATCAAGGATTCAGCGAAAGAAATCGGCCAAGCTCATCAAGGGAGCGCAGGAAATTTACTATCCAGGCAGGCCGCACGGCCTCACAGCTACGCACCAGGATGAAGTCAACGCCGACCTGCTGAAATTTCTGAAGTCGGTCCAACAAGCTCGCAAGGCAGCAGCCTGAATCTTTACTCGCGCGCGGCAGATCGCGTCCCTTTGCCGCTCTGCCGCGTGTGAGAAGTTAGTCAGCCACGATGTAACCGGTCGCAAAAGCGTCGAGTCATATGAATTCGGCTCTCGCGGCTCTCGACATCCCAGGCCTGCCCGTCTAAGGGTTCAGTGGGGATTCCACCTCGAGGTCTGTATCGACTTCGCTGGTGATTCCATGAACAGATCAAAAGCTATTCGGGCACGCCGCGTCCTGGCACCGGTCGCAACGCTCGTCCACCAGATTTGACTCCATTTTTCTGGTCAATCAAAGTGTGCATTCGATCTGAACCTTCAAACGGGGAGACATGTATGGCAGACAAGAAGACAGCAATCGTCACGGGAGCATCGCGGGGCATTGGAGCGGGGTTGGTCGAGGCCTTCCTGAATGAAGGCTACAACGTCGTCGCAACGTCTCGTCACGCCAGTCAGTCGTTGACTGCCTTACCCCGGCTGGTTCTCGTCGATGGCGACATCGGCAAGCAGGAGTCCGCTGCCAACACTGTCGAAGCTGCAATCAAGCACTTCGGAACCATCGATGTTCTGGTGAACAATGCAGGAATCTACCGTGCCAAACCTTTCACGGAGTTTACTACTGAGGACTTCAATTCCCTGGTGTCGACCAATCTACTGGGCTTCCTTTTCATCACCCAACTCACTGTGAAGCAGATGCTGAAACAGAAATCTGGAAACGTTGTGACTATCTCTGCATCTTCTGCCGATCAGCCGATTGCCGGAGACAATGGCTCGGTTTCGATGATTACGAAAGGAGGCCTGAATACTGTGACCCGGAGTCTCGCAATCGAGTATGCAAAACAAGGTATCCGCTTCAACGCCGTAGCTCCCGGCGTTGTGGACACACCAATGCACAAGGACGATTCCAAGGAATTTCTTAAGACTTTGCAGCCAATGGGAAGAATGGTGGCCGTAAAAGAAATTGTCGATGCTGTTCTCTACCTGTCACAGGCGGGTCAGGTAACGGGCGAGGTGCTCCACGTCGAAGGCGGAGGATGGAAGCCTGCGCCTGGGTGCGGGGCGTAATTCCAAAGGCGAGCCGCTACTGGACGACAAGACGATTTCGCACTCTATCCTCGATATCATCCCGCCTTTGATGATCGCGGCTTTGGGAATGACGCGACTGCATCCTCTTCGTTCGCATACACTGTGATGACCGTATCTAGTCTTGTACGGCCGAGCAACTCCCTCAAACTCGTTCTGGAAGAGACCAGCCTGGGCCCAGATTCCGAGTCACTGTTCAGGGTAAAGAAATAGGCTAGGGTGGCCACGCCTGTGCTATCCACATAGTTCACTTGAGCAAGATTGATGACAACTTTCCGTTTTGCCAACAACAGATTCTCGACTCGTTGGCGAAAAGTAATTGTCTCCGATCCAGCCACAAGCCGACCCACGCACCGAAGAATGACCACGTCATCCCAGAAATGCGCTTTGGTGGTCAAAGCCACAGACGTGCTCCTCCGAAAAGAAGCCACCCAATCTCAAGCTTAAGCCGAGGCCCAGCAAAGAAACTACTCCTCGGTGGTCGCGAGGTAAAGTCTCGAGCCTGGTCGGGGAAACCAGGATTCCTACCTTATTTTGGCGGAAGCTATTGCAAAACGGTATGCCAATTGTGACTGTGGGAAACAAGTGGAAAACCGGTCCGACATGCGACCTGGCGAGCATTCATAGGGTAGTGGAAGGCTTTAGTCGGTGCAAAATGACTCCTAAACTTTGGGACTGGGCGGGTTTCATCGGTGGAACCATCGCGCACACGTTCAGGCACAGCAGATCGAAGGCGAAGAAGATTGGCTCTCGGCGGCGGAACAGAAGATCATTGAATCGCGGCCGGCCCTTACCATCTACGCAAACGATTTCACCGTCGAAGACTGCTGTAGTTGCATCCGCCTGACGTGCGATGGAGGAAGCCAATTCTGCGAATGAAGCGAACGCGTGCCCGTTGCGCGAGACCAATCGGCAACGTCCATTGTCCAGATAGGCGAGCGCGCGGAATCCGTCATACTTCAACTCGAAGAGCCACTGAGAATCGTCGAAGGGGTGGGCCTTCGGCTGACAGCGATTGGCTGGAAGGCTGGGAGCATTTGTTGACCACAGCTAGCAAGGGTATAGGCGAAAAAGGGGCGAAGCTGGTGATCATTTCTCTTGGAGAGCCCCGCTTGGCTTTGCCTTCCGCATCGGGGGGCTGGCCCTCAATGGTGGATCGCGCGCAAAGTTGGTTGACCGAGAAGTACGCCTAGAGTCGCTGTCACTGGATACGTACTCGATTCGGGCCGAATCTATTTCGCCTTGGATTCTGGGACTCCGAAGTGACAGCGGATATATGTTGAACAGCTTTCAGCGTGAACAGGAAGGCCAGATCTACGAAAGAATTTGTGCAGAATTTGTGCGGGGCACTCCGCCGTTTCTTCCCAGTGGGCGAGCGACGATCTCGGTCGCATCTAGCCAGCCGCACGCATGGAATCGCGTCCAGAACGCAAAGGCACGCTAACGTGGACTGTGGTGCCTTTTTCGGGTTGCGGATTGATCGAAAACTTTCCCTGCGCTAGCTTTACGCGCTGCTCCATTCTGGTCAGACCAAGCCCTCGGCCTTTCCTTGCCGCTTCGAGGTCAAAGCCAACGCCGCAATCGCTCACCGTAAGATGAATCTCATCCGATCCACCCCAAAATTGCACTTCGAACTTCTGTACTCCGCTGTGCTTCACCCCGTTGTGCAACGCTTCCTGTAGAACCCGGAAGAGGCAAATAGAAACGTCTGGCTGCACGATGCTGGGAACACCGTCGCTCCTGAAATCAATCTTCACTTTCTTCCGCTCCCCGAATTCTTCGCAGAAGCTTCTCATAACCGCAGCGATGCCGAGATACTCTAGTCTGGGAGAGTACAATTCGTGCGCCGAAGCTTTGACATCGGTCAATATCTCCAAGGTTTGCTTCCATACTGCGTCCATGCGGTCGAGAAGTTCAACAGCCTGATGGGGGAGGTTGTTTTTGAGCTGTTCGATCGCAATCGCCAGCAAAGCAAGACGCTGACCGACGTCTTCGTGAAGGTCCCACGCGATCCGGCCACGTTCCCGTTCTTCTGCCTCAATCACTCTGCGGTTCATGTCGGAAAGGGCTTCCTCGGCCCGCTTGCGCTCAGTGATATCGCGGGTAATTCCTACAAATCCAGTCGGCTTGCCGGAAGCGCCCTTCAATAGAGCGAAAGAGAGTTCACCGGGAAATTTCTCGCCATTCCCTTTCAGCCCGGTAAATAGAACATCTCTTGCGATGCCGTGGATCATGACGTGCCGCTTGATTTCCTCAGCACGCTGACGGTCTTCCTTTGCTATCAACTCAAAAACGCTCTTTCCAATTAACTGTTCTACTGACGAAAAACCGTGAATATGAGCTGTGATTTGATTGCAGAGTTTGATTCTTCCGTCTAAATCCACAACCGTTATGGAATCAGGGGTTGAATCAAAGATGCTGCGGAGCGTTTCCCGAGATTCCTTGAGCATATCCTCGGCCCGCTTGCGCTCAGTGATGTCCTGCAAAATACAAGCCACACGATCGACGCCTCCGGAACCCTCAATGGGGAAGTTCGAGATGAGCAAGTCCCTTTCGCCAAGCGCAGGATACGTGTATCGCATCTCGTATCTGACGACTTTACCTCGGAAACATTCATCCAACTTTTCCTTGACGACCGTCTCAAAGACCCCTTTGTTCAATACTTCTGGGACTAGGCGCCCCACGACTTGTTCCTTCGTCATGTTCCGCTGGCTGAGAAACTTACGATTCGCGATCAGGTAGCGGTATTCTCGATCCACAACCGCCATCATCTCCTCCGAACCTTCCACCGCCTCCTCGTATTCCCGCAGCTTTTCCTCCGCCAACTTGCGTTCCGTGATATCTATGTTGACGCCGATCATCTTTGAAGGCTCGCCAGACGCATCCATGAAAACTTGCCAGCGCCCTGCGATCCAATGAACGCTACCGTCAGCCCAGACCACCCGCCATTCACCCTGAGTTGGTTGTCCGCTTTTCATCGCGGCGTCAGCCAACTTGATGACTCCTGCGCGGTCATCGGGGTGAACGAGATTCTCGAATGCAGTCTGTGTCCCGCCAAAACCGCCCGGCGGCAAACCGTACATTGCCTCCAGTTCCGGCGTCCAAGTGTTCACGCCAGTCCGAATATTCCAGTCAAAAGTTCCTATGCGAGCCGCTTGCTGTGCTAATCGCAGTCGCTCCTCGCTGGCGCGTAGTGCTTCTTCTGCCAGCTTTCGCTCGCTGATGTCACGGGCTATTCCAGAAACGCCCACAGTTCTGTCAGTTGAATCCTTGATTGGCGAAATAGTTAGGGATACGTTAATTCTTTTCCCAGTTTTGGTAACACGAACCGTTTCAAAATGCTGGATGCGATCCCCCGATTTCAACGTTTCAAGAATCTTGTTCTCCTCATCCGGTAACTCAGGCGGGACAAGCATGCTAATCGGCTTACCTACGGCTTCAGCCTCCGTGTATCCGTAAATCTTCTGCGCACCTGTGTTCCAACTTACGATAATTCCATCCAAAGTCCCCGATGCAATCGCATCGTCTGAAGACTCGATGACTGCGGCATGCCTGTACCGCCCTTCCTCTGCCCTCTTTTTGTCCGTGATGTCCTCCACCATCGCAAGTACGAGCGGAGATGGACTACTCTTCAATAAAGAGATGCTTAAGCTCCCCCAGACCAAGGAACCGTCTCGCCGAAAATAGCGCTTTTCTAATTGGTAGCGATCTATCACACCCGCTCGCAATTGCTGAAAAAGCCCCCAGTCCTTCTCCGCGTCTTCAGGCGGAGAAAAATCGACACAGTGCTTGTTGCGCAGTTCCTCTTCGCTAAAACCTAGGAATGAACAAAAGGCAGGATTTACGAAGAGAGGCTGCCCCTCTAGGCTTTCCACGGCAATCCCAATGGGACTCGCGTTGAAAACGTCACGGAAGAGCTGAATGTCGGGCGTCGCCGCTGCATCTGCCATGGCAGAAAAGGTATACAGCACTCGTACTTTACACTGCAAGCTCAGTTCGCCACCAGCAGTCGTCGCCCGAAATTCTGAGCTAATGAATTCAGAACTCCGGCAAGCAATAAAGCAATGGAGCGGACTGCCAGACCCTCTCGCAAGTCATAAAGTGCGAATCCAGCAAGTCCAGCCAAACAGGAGGAATGGCCAATTCTTGCGGGCTGTTTAGCAGCAGAATCGCTACCAGAAGAGCGCAACCCGGCCATATGGCATGATTGGGTCCAAAGTTGGGTATTGGAGGGTCTTTTTCAGCCCAAAATGGCTCGTAAGTTGCGCCAGATCAACGAAAGTTTAATCGGCTACGAACCCGAAGGTCCGGAGTTCGAATCTCTCAGGGCGCACTATTCTTCTCAGATAGTTGCCGCTGATTTCCCGATTTCTGAATTGGGTCCATTGGGTTCCAACAGTGAAAGAAGGGCCCGCTTTGCTTGCCGCCAGACGCCGATATTCAAGTTTCTACGATGTTGAGGATCGTTTTGCGGCTCAACTTGTACGTCTTAATGGGGTCGCCGTTCGTTTCGAATCGGGGAAGGATGTGTTTGGTGAATTGGCTTTCCATGCTCAGCACGGAACCTTTGTTCGGCTGAGCTAAGGGCGGTCATTTTTAAAAATTCGATCTGTATTCACTGGCGTGAGCGGTTCTTCGGCGGCAACCAGCAATGATATTTTGGGCTGCTGCATAAACGTATTGAGCCGTTGGCTAGATTTAAGGATAGATCGCGATAGTCCGGCGGTTCATGATATCCCATGGTAAAAACTTTTTTGGTCCTGATCGAGGTACATCGGACCTTTATGCCACATGATCGAGGATACGCTTTGCGGGAACGAATCGAGTTCAGACTTCGGAAACAGGTCAGCTAACTTATAAACTTTTACCAACTTTCCATCAGCGTGGTACAGGACCAAAACTGCGCCGTAACCACGGTTGTGCCAGTTATCGAGCGTGACCAAGTCGCCGCCGTTGGACACAAAAACGTCCACGGGCGCGACAGGGTTCAGCAACTCGATCGTCCGCTCTAATCGATAGCCCTTGTCGGACTGTTCCCGAAAGAAGGCGGCCTGTGCATGTCTGCCTATTTTTGCGCCGGCGAAGCCCCAAGTTTCGCCCCATGACTCACCCGGCGTTATACGGACGAAATATTGACGGTTTTGGCTGAAAACTTCCCTAGTCTGCGGTCCCGGCCAGTCGTCCGCCAGAAGCAACGCTGGCAGACTCACACAGAAGAGAACAATTCCGAAGACCAATCTTCTGTACAAGCGGATTTTCCCATCAGAGGAACGCACGAAATCAGATTTCTTGCGTGGATTTTTACGCGCTTATCAGATGATGGCTAACCGCACCGTGATCGTCGCGATTCGTTCGCGCTGCTACCGTAGTCGCGAAACGCACGTATTAGTTGGACGATTGTTTTTTGGGGAGATGGAAGTTCTACCCATGAAGGGGGGATTGTACCAACAGCGGATAAGCCGACAAACCTTCCGGAGGCATTACTTCCGGATTGCCTCGCGAAGGTGCTGGGAATGGTGACGCCAATCGGGACCCGAACAACCGTTCTCGACCAGTAGGACGTCAAAAGCTAAATTCAGATCGGGGAGCTGTCATATGCATCGAATGCTTCGGGCTCCTTCTCTTCGCGAAAACCAGGATGGCTTTGTAGCAGCCGCGCACAACGGTTCCAGCGAAGAATGGCATCGTCATTGCCCGGAGGACGGATGGTTTCGGCCTCCGCGAAGCAGCGCATCGCCTCCTCGAAGAGGGGAGTGAGGGTATGCGGAGCGCGCCCTACATGCATTTGTGCCTTGGCTCGACGTTCATGCAGGAGACCTGTGTAATAGAGGCGTTCGTAGCGTTCGGTGAATTTTAGGAAGAGAGCCTCTACTTCTGCTATAGCGCTCTGATGCGTCCCCGGAGAACTGGTCGGTGATGGCGAGGCCCATCAGACGGAGCGCCAGTTGGTGCTCGGGTTCGACCACGAGGATGTCTCGGCAGATCGATTCTGCCTCTTCCGGTTCGTTGAGTGAGCGGTAGAGCTCTGCTTTGGAGATGGCTTCCGGGATACCGGCTCTTGAGATGGTCTTCAACTTGAATTCCATGGGACCTCCTTTACCAGTCAGCTCAATTCCTGCTTGGCGCCTCGAATCTTCCGAATCAGCATGAGCACCGGATCATAAAATTCGTCCACGACGCGCTCCTTTAGCGGAATGATCGCATTGTCCGTGATGTGGATCTCCTCGGGGCACACTTCTGTGCAGCACTTGGTGATGTTGCACAGACCGATGCCGAGCTCATCCTTCAGCATTTGGGTGCGAGACTTCGAGTCGAGAGGATGCATTTCGAGCCCCGCTACCCGCACGAAAAACCGCGGTCCGCCGAACTGTTCCATCTTGTCATGTTCGCGAAGAACGTGGCACACGTTCTGGCATAAGAAACATTCAATGCACTTACGAAACTCCTGCACCCGGTCCACGTCCTCCTGGTACATCTTCCAATCGGTGCCCGGGCGAGGCTCGAACGGCGGAATTTTCTTGTTCACACGATAATTCCAGGAAACATCGGTGACCAGGTCTTTGATTACAGGGAAGGCCCTCATCGGGTGAACCGTGATGGGCTTGTCCAGGGGAAGCGAATCCATCCGGGTTTTGCAAGTGAGACGAGGCCGTCCATTGACCTCTGCCGAGCATGAGCCGCACTTGCCTGCCTTGCAATTCCAGCGCACGGCTAGATCGGGCGCCTGGTGCGCCTGGATGTAATGAAGTGCATCCAGCACGACCATCCCCGGGGCAATCGGGACGCGGTACGTGGCGGGCTGCCCACCTTCGCGGTTTCCCCGGAACACTTCAAAGATTGCTTCCGCCATTTGCGATCCTCCGCTAGTTTTGACTCTCCCATTTCTCTTTTCCTACTTCTCTTCCGAAACCAGTTGCTTCAGGTCGTTGGGCATTTCCGGCACCGGGGATTGCCGGAGGATCATCGTGTCTCCCTCGCGGCCGATCACATTGTTCTTCGTTCCCCAGACAACGTCGAGGCCGGGATAGTCAATCCGGCTGTGAGCTCCACGGCTTTCCTGACGAGCAATCGCGCTCCGGGTGACTGCCTCGGAGACCGTTAGCATCGACTTCAGGTCCCGAGCAAGATGCCAGCCGGGGTTAAACAATCGTGAGCCTTCAACGCTCACGTGTTCGGCGCGGTCGTTCAGTTTCTCGAGTTCCTCCAGATGCACGAATCAGATCTTCCTCGTTGCGAAAGATGCCAACCAGGTTCTGCATGATTTCCTGCAAATCACGATGAATCGTGTAAGGACTTCTCTCCGTCTTTGCGCCCGAAGGGAGCCAGGATTTCACGTGCAGCCTCTTCGACTTCCCCGGAATCGATGGACGCAGCTTGAATTGCCTTCGCGTGCTCGGCGGCCGCCAAACCTGCGCGATGGCCGAAGACGAGTAGGTCCGAAAGAGAATTCCCGCCCAACCGGTTTGCGCCGTGGAGTCCGGCTGCTGCCTCCCCCGCGGCAAAGAGTCCAGGCACGGACGATTTCGCGGTTTCCGCATCGACGCGAATGCCTCCCATCATGTAATGGCAGGTCGGTCCCACCTCCATCGGCCCTTTGGTGATGTCTACGTCCGCGAGTTCCTTAAATTGGTGATACATGCTGGGCAGCTTTTTCTTCACATAATCGGCGGGCTTCTGCGAGATATCGAGATATGCGCCGCCGTGTTCCGTGCCACGGCCTTCGCGCACTTCCGTATAGATCGCACGCGCGACCACGTCGCGAGTCGAAAGCTCCATCTTCTTGGGGTCGTACTGCTCCATGAAACGCTGGCCCAATTTGTTGCGGAGAACACCGCCCTCGCCGCGGACCGCCTCGGTGACCAGAATCCCCTGCACTCCTGGAGGCCAAACCATGCCGGTGGGATGGAACTGGACAAACTCCATATCCATGAGTTCGGCCCCTGCGTCGTAGGCAAGCGCCATTCCGTCGCCGGTGTATTCCCACGAGTTCGAGGTAATTTTCCACGCTTTGCCAATACCGCCTGTGGCCAGAACAATCGACTTGGCTCGAAACAATACGAATCGGCCCTGTTCGCGCCAGTAACCGAATGCCCCAGCGACGCGATCGCCATCTTTCAGCAAACGGGTGATCGTGCATTCCATGTAGACGTCGATGCCCAATTGCACACCGCGGTCCTGCAAAGTGCGGATCATTTCTAGGCCGGTGCGGTCGCCCACATGACACAAGCCGGCGAAAAGTGTGACCGCCGAAAGCGCGCTGCAGGATCTGTCCGTCCGGAGTGCGATCAAAAAGCGCGCCCCACTGTTCCAGCTCTCGCACGCGGTCGGGGGCTTCCTGGGCATGAATTTGAGCCATGCGCCAGTTGTTAAGCAGTTTGCCACCGCGCATGGTGTCGCGAAAATGAGTGCGCCAGTCGTCCGCGGTGTCGACATTACCCATCGCCGCAGCGATTCCACCCTCCGCCATGACCGTATGTGCTTTGCCGAGGAGCGATTTGCATACCACTCCCACTTTCGCACCTTGCGCCAGGGCTCCCAGGGCCGCTCGCAGCCCTGCGCCACCGGCACCGATGATCAACACATCGTGGTCGTGGGTTTCGTATTCTGTGGTCACAAGAGTCTCAGATCTCTAACTGCACCGCTCGCAACCAGCCGAACGTAAAGGTCCGTAAGACCAACCGTAATCAGGCTGATCCACGCATACAGCATGTGACGTTCGTTCAAAATGCTCAACCACCGCCAGGTCGTGTGGCGCGGCCCGGCGAAGGCTACGCAAGAAAAGCAGTCCAGCTTCCCTCCTAAGAGGTGGCGAAGCGAGTGGCAGGACAAGGCATAAACTGTAAGCAGGCTCACGTTGACGATCAGAACAAGGGTGCCAACTCCTACTCCCATCCGCCCGTCAAAAAAGAAAGCGTGGAACGCGTCGTGCCACAGAAAGATGAGGAAGATGAATCCCATATACAGGAAGTAGCGGTGCAGGTTTTGAAGAATAAACGGAAACGCAGTCTCTCCTCGGTAGCGGTGTTTGCCGCCTTCGCTAACGGCACAGGCGGGAGGATCAAGGAAAAAAGCCCGATAGTAGGCCTTTCGATAGTAGTAGCACGTTACCCGAAAACCCAATGGCCAGACCAGAATCAGGAGCGCCGGAGAGAACGGCCACCAGCGATGGTGAGGGTCAATCAGAGGAGAATAGAAGGGTGACAGGTACGGCCCCCACTCGTAATACGTCCCTTCGAAGGCCCGCAGAGTCGCATAAATTCCGAATGCGCTTAGCAGAACAATAACGGGCAATAACTCAAGCCACCAAGCATCCCGCCGCATCGTCCCGCCGAGATGGCGTTGTCCACGTGTGGTCGAACCAGCCGACATAGGGCCACCCCCTACTGATACATCGAGCACCCAAAAATAGCTTTTCGAGTCAAAAATGTCCAATCAACAGTTCACTGCCAAAAATCTGCACCCCCCTTAGCAAAAAACGGGCGTCCCGTGCAAGAGATAACAGCGACGCCCAGAACAAGACATCCGCGAGAGCGAACCCGACGATTGTGGAGGAGTGGTCGGCGATCCCGGAAGTAGTCCAGGTGGGCACAGAGCGGACCAGTGCCCGGAAGCCGGCTTGGCTCCGGTTAACGGATTTCCCGTGACTGCGCGGTAGGCACGCAGTCACGTGCGAACCAATTTGGCCGCAGAAATGGCCTCAAAACTTGCGACCTTCAATCACAATCGCTAGGCGTTCGCCATTCGGCGGAATATGAAAAGGGACTGTTTTTCCCGATTCGAGTGCAGAAGCAATTCTCCGGATGAGACGTGTATATGCAGAATCCGTTGTATGTAGCGCACACATCGGCTCTTAGCGGCCCGCACAAAAGGTAACGAAGGTTCGAATCTCACTCTCTCCGCCACACAGTCTGAGCCGCAGAGAAATCGGGCCGCGTTACTGCAAGAATCGCTGGAAATCGCCACAATGCCGCAGGTTTTGCCTTCAAACCGCACTGGAGAATGTGTCCAGTCGAACCCCGCGGGCAAGTTTTCCTGCGTTTTTCTCTGGAGGGCACACGCACAGTCCAGTTTCAGCGACTGATCTAGGCGAATGCAATGCGATCACAAACCGATGATACGGCGAAAGCGCCTTGACTTCATCAGCATTTAGGAATGCCGTTTGGTACGTCCCAACCAGGTTTGTGGGTAGCTTCCGGTTGGTCGACAGACCGGGTCGCGCCCTAAGGTCGGCAATGGCGCTCAAGTCTGAAGTGCAAAGCCCGGGGAGTCCGAATGGACGTTCCATTTGCCGCGCGTGAAATCGGGGAATTTCTGGGGAGCGCCATTCTGGGCCACAGATTTTTCACTTAATGGAGTAGGCGCACTCCAGGCGACGGCATCGTAGACATCGATATCGGGCGCGAGACCCCTTTTCAGGCAATCCATCAGCCTGTAATTCATGATGTAGTCCATTCCGCCGTGGCCACCCATTTTGCGGGCCAATTCTCCGGTTGTTTTCCAGAGTGGGTGCTCGTACCGGTCCCGAAAGGCATCAATGTTCTGCCAATCCTCTTGCTTTGGGCCATCGACGAAGACACGCGGAGGGTAGTCGGCGAACGCGCCCTTTGTGCCTGAGATCGAGTTGAGGCGGCTGTAAGGTCGTGGGTTAACCACGTCATGCTGGAGAAGAATCGTGCGGCCTCTTTGGGTTTTTATGATGCTGGTGTTCATGTCACCGCAGATATACTCTTCGGCGCGCTTGGGGTCTCCGTCAGTGAAGTTCGCTTTCACATATGTGCTCAGCGAGGCCTCGGACGAACTCACCGAAACCATGTAGTCGAACCTGTCGCCACGATGGATGTCCATGTAATGGGCTACTGGGCCCAGTCCGTGCGTCGGATACAGATTGCCATTGCGCTTGATATGCGGGAGCCGGCGCCACAGGCCTTCCCCTTCACTCGAAGTTAAAATACTGCGCAAGTCGTGGAGATAAGCCCCCTCTCCGTGCATGATTTCGCCGAAGAGTCCATCACGCACCATGCTCAAGACCATCATCTCAGTAGAGCCATAGCAGCAGTTCTCCAGGATGATGCAATGCTTGCGAGTAGCCTCGGACGTATCGACGAGGTCCCAGCACTCTTGCAATGTTGTACAGGCAGGCACTTCGACGGCAGCATGCTTGCCATTCTTCATAACGCTGAGCGCCATCGGAACGTGCCAGTTCCATGGGGTCGCTATATAGACGATGTCAAGATCGAGCTGGGTCAAGTTCTTGAAATCCCATTCGTCCTTTCCGAACCCTGCGGGCTCAGCCTGGCCTGCGTTTGTGACCGCCTTCTGCGCTCGCGCCACTTTCTCCGGCACCAGATCGCAGATCGCCTTGACCTCTACCTTTTCTATTGCCAGTAAATCCCCCAGCAAGCTGGTGCCGCGTCCGCCGACGCCGATAATTCCCAGGCGCACCCGTTCTCTTGCCTCGAACGGGACGCCGATCATCGTCGCGTTCGCACTTTTCGGTATGCCGGCAAGCAGGTCCGGACTCAGAGCGTCGGTCGCAATTACGAGTCCCGCACTGCCAATCGCGGTGCGCTTCATGAAACTTCGTCGCGAGATTTCTCTAGATTCCCTACATCCATTTAGCAATCTCCTACTAATTACGATCCGGTAAGATGGATAATAGTTCTACAACAAAACGCGCTGATCTTCACACTTATTGCTCTCAAGATGCTGGCCAGCAGCTTCTGGGATCAGGAATGTCATCCGGGGCGCCTCAGTGGGCAGACTCGAGAGGATTTCAACGGGCCAGGATGACATTGACAATCGAAGTTGCAAGGTCATACTCTACGCCGGCCTGCGCAAGGCGGAATTCAACACGCATGAACCATGCGGGACGACCGTGAACTCATGCTTGGAACCACTGCAATGAGACTGGTGGGATATTTTCTTATTGCCGCGTGTGTGCTGCCTGGAATCGAATCAGCAAAACCACCGGCGATCGCTCCCGGTGCGCGGGTCCTGATGGACGCCCATAACTGCTACCCATACGGGGGGAAGTGGGCAGACCGGATAGAACGCGCCCTTAAGACGGGCACACCACTGGCGATCGAACAGGATCTGTTCTGGTACACCAACCCTCATACCCTCCAGTCGCAGTCACTCGTTACCCACGGCAGATCGATCCACGGTAACGAGCCGAGAATGCGCGACTATTTCTTTGAGCGCATCCGTCCGCTGACGGAGGCGCGCTCTAAAGGAAGGTGACAAGGGAAATTGGCCTCTGGTCACGCTCAATCTGGACTTTAAGTCTGATGAATCGGCCCATCATGCGGCAGTGTGGAAGCTTCTCAGGCAATACGAAGCGTGGATCTGCAGCGCCGAACGTACCAGCGACAAGCGAACGGTGATGCCGATGACGGTCAGGCCCTTGCTTGTTCTTACGGGCGAGGCCGACAGCCAGGAGCGAGACTTTTACGAGAGCGTCACCCTGGGAGAAAGGCTGCTTGTGTTTGGCGCAGTTCATGCGGAAAAGAAAAACCCGATGTCACCCGCCGAGGTTCCGGTCCTGGAGCCCGCGAATAACTACCGGCGCTGGTGGAACAGTCCCTGGAGTGTCGTAGAACGCGGGGGCCAGAGAAAAGCCGGACCCTGGACGGCGCGGGACGAGGTTCGCCTGCGGCAGCTCGTGACTCGTGCCCACGAGCTCGGCCTGTGGATTCGCTTCTACACCTTGGACGGGCTTCCGGACGGCGATTTGAGCCTGAATGGCTGGGACAAGGGATATAACTTTGGGTCACGGGAAAGGGCGTCATTGCGCTGGCTGGCGGCAATCAAGGCGGGCGTGGATTTTGTCGCTACCGACCAGTATGAGGATCTGGCCACCCTGATAAAGACAAGGGTGACGCCAGAACCTCCGATTCCGGCAACTCCAACGGGGAAATAGCCGGAAATAAGAAGCCATTGCGCTCTGGACGGATTGGTGTGAAACTTTCCCGTCCAGTTCAACAGCTCCGGGGGTTTACTTTCAAAAAGGGGGGAATCCCTATGCTTCCGTCCAGTCCATTTCGAATCGTTTCCATTTGCTTTCTTTCATTACTGCTGACCCATAGCGTGTGGGGCCAGAAGGATGCGGGAAGCATTGCCGGCACGGTCAAAGATGCTTCCGGCGCCACGATCCCTCAAGCCAAGGTCACCATCACCGAAGTGGATAAGGGGACCTCACTGATCACATCCACCGGAAGTTCGGGCGACTATGTGGTATCGCCTCTGCTTATCGGACATTACTCGCTGAAAGTGGAAAAGAGTGGGTTCAAGACAGCGATCACCGAGGCCATCGAGCTGCAGGTGCAGCAGCGCGCGGTGGTCGACATCACCATGCAGGTCGGCGCGATTGCGGAGCAGATCACCGTCACCAATGTTGCTCCTCTGCTGGAGACGGAAACCTCAGAGCTCGGCCAGGTGGTGGATAACCGCCGTGTCGTGAACCTGCCGCTCAATGGGCGGAACTTTGCGCAGCTCGCCCAGCTCAGCGCCGGCGTGGCTCCCAGCGAGCCGGGAGCGCGCAACTCCGGGAGTTACGGATTCAGTTCGAATGGGGGCCGTTCTTATCAGAACAATATCCTGCTAGACGGCATCGACAACAATTCCAATCTCACCGATCTTCTCAACAACACCAGTTACGTCATTCAGCCTTCCGTGGACGCCCTGCAGGAATTCAAAGTGCAGACGAACGCCTACAGCGCAGAGTTCGGCCGGGGAAACGGGGCGATTCTCAACGCCAGCATCAAGTCGGGAACCAATCAGCTTCACGGAGACGTGTACGAGTTCTTGCGCAACGGCAAGCTGGATGGGCGGAACTTCTTTGACAGCGTCCGGCCTGCTTATCAGCAGAACCAGTTCGGCGCTACCCTGGGCGGACCGGTCTTCATCCCTCATCTCTACGATGGCCGGAACCGCACTTTCTTCTTCGTCGACTATGAAGGCCTGCGAGTACGGCAAGGCGAGACCCTGACCGCTACTGTGCCATCAGTGGCTGAACGTGGCGGGGACTTCTCCGAGCTGCTCGATCTTTCCGCCCCGACAGGCGTACTCGACTGCAACGGTAGAGCCACTTACGGCGGAGAAATTTTCAACAGCCGCCTGGCTCAGACTGCCGGTTCGGGAGCCATCTGCGGGGTTCCATTCGGGTATGACGGAAGTGGTAACCCCTCCAACGTGATGCCATCTTCGGTGATCGACCCGCTGGCCACGCGGCTGGCCGCACTCTTCCCCTCTCCCAATGCAGATGGTTCTCAAGGCTTCAATTTTGTTGCGAATCCCAAGTTAAGGCAGGATCGCAATAATTTTGACGTGCGCGTCGACCAAACGTTTTCGGCGAAGGATTCGGGATTCTTCCGTTTCAGCTATGAACATCAACCCAGCATCATTCCTGCCGTCTTCCAGGCGACTGGCGGCAACGGCGCCGACTTTTCAACCGGGGACGAAGACCAGGCCTATCGCAGCGTGGCACTCAGCGAAACCCATCTGTTCACTTCCAAGCTGGCGAACGAATTCCGCTTCGGCTATAACCGCATTCACTCGCGTCGTTTTCAGTTCAATTTCGAGAAGGATGTCTCGGGAGAGCTGGGCATTCCAGGGGTTCCCTTTACACCAATCAACGGCGGTATGCCGGAATTCGACTTCGGAGACGTGGATTCGATCGGCGATCCCACCTACCTGCCGTCCCTGGAGATTCAAAACACATACAGCTACTCGGACAATTTGACATGGATTCACGATAAGCACACCATCAAATTTGGTGGTGAAATCCGCAGTGAGGAATTTACGATATTTCAACCAGCCTCACCACGCGGCAATCTCTTTTTCGACGGACCGCTGACAGACAATCCGGCGGCCACGGGCACCGGGGGTTCGGGTTTCGCGCAGTTTCTGCTTGGATTGCCCAGCGGCGGAAACATCACGAATCTGCACAACGTTGACTATGGCCGTCCGGTTTATGCCTTCTACGTTCAGGATGACTACAAAGTAACTCCCAGACTGACTCTGAATCTTGGAGCCCGCTACGAACTCTTCCTTCCGGTTCGAGAGCGTTTCGACGAGCAAGGGTCTTTTGATCTTGCCACCAGGACGATGCTGGTTCCCAAAGGGCAAGCGGCTCAATTCACACCTTTGATCGCCGCCAGCATTCCCATCAGCGACACCGCCTCGCGCGGGCTGGTGCCGACGGATAAGAATAATTTCGCCCCGCGAATCGGCTTCGCCTACAAAGCCACCGACCGCCTCGTTGTGCGCGGGGGATATGGGATTTTTTATGGAGGCTATGAAACCGGGCCCTGGTCAAATCCCAGTCCCGGATTCAATCCTCCATTTTTCGTCACCGAAAGTTTCAACCAACCATGTGGCGCGGCGGCGGCGAATCCTGCCGCTGGGCAGACGGACTGTTCAATTCCGGGGCTGGCAAATCTTGCCAATGGCTTCCCGGCAAGTTCCTTGACCGACCCCAACACGCCCCAGTTGCTGCAACTGGATCCAAAGATCGCTAACCCATACATGCAGCAGTGGAATTTAACGACCCAATACGGGCTGCCGGCAGCATCCGTCTTGCAGGTCAGCTATGCCGGCTCAAAGGGAACGAGGCTGTACACTTTCTACGATGCGAATCAGGCTTTTCCTTCAAGCGACGCCACTGCGCCCTTTGGCCTCCGGCGCCCGGTGCAGGAGTGTGATACTTCCGGCAACTGCAACCCGGTGTTCGACACGAGCATTTCCAATTTTGCTTCGAGCGGTTCTTCGATTTATCACTCGCTGCAGACCCGCCTGGAGAAGCGATTCTCGGGAGGCTTATCCTTCCTGGCTTCGTACACCTGGAGCCACTCCATCGACAATGCCTCGTCGGCCAACCTGGGATCGTCCAACAATAGCGGGCCCCGTTTTTTCCGCGCTTTTCCGGAGTGGGAACGCGGAAACTCCGATTTCGACGTCCGCCACCGTTTTGTGTTCAGCTACATTTATGATTTGCCTTTCGGACACGGCAAACGTTTCGGCGGCGATCTAACTGGCGCGCCTGACAAGATTCTCGGCGGTTGGCAGATCGCCGGTATCACTACTCTCTCCAAAGGCAACTGGTACACGATCACCGATGGCAATGGAAACTTCTCCAATTCTGACGGCGGTCAGCGGCCCGATCTGGTGCCCGGACAGGATCCAAATGGCCATGCGTGCCTTCCCGGAACATTCTTCAATACCTGTGCGTTCCAGGACCCTCCGACGGGTGCTTCCGCATCAGACTTCTTCGGTTTCGGTAATGCCGGACGCAACATCGTCCAGGGACCTGGGGTTCAACAGTGGGACTTCTCAATATTCAAAATCATTCAAACCAGCGAGAGGACGCATTTCGAATTCCGGACAGAGATCTTTAACCTTCCAAACCATACAAATTTCCAAGTACCCTCCGGCAGTTCGAAGCGGCTGGGAGGGGGTAGCTACGGATTTGCTACGGCGGCGGCAGCGCCTCGCCAGATTCAGTTTGGCTTGAAGTTCTATTTCTGAATTTCGAACGCATGCCTTTGTTTGAAGTCGACGCTCGGAGACGGGGATGAACAATTGCCCGCGTGGGTGGAGTCGCTTTAACCTGAGTCACGGTTTTAGAAGCTTCGTTGTTAGTGTTGTTCTTCTGGCCGGCCTTTCCGCCTTCACCGTTCTGGGGTTCGCCGCAGACGACCATTCTCCCTTGGCCCCGCTTGCAAAGGACGAAATTCTAGCCACCGTCCAGATATTGAAAGAAGCAGCTAAGGTCAGCGGCAGCAGCAGTTTTTCTCTGATCTCCTTACAGGAGCCCCCTAAGGGGGAAGTATTAAACCCGCGCCCTGGAAGTGTACCCGACCGCGAAGCCTTCGTGGTGGTGTACGAACGCAAAAGCAATCAGACATTCGAGGCAATCGTTGACCTCACCACCAGAAAAGTAAGGTCCTGGAAAGAAATCCACGGTGTCCAGCCCAGCTACCTCACTGAGGATACTAAAATCGTGGAGGATGCTGTCCGCGCTGACCCGCGCTGGCAGGAGGCCATGCGCAAGCGGGGAATCACTGACCTCAGTAAAGTCAGAATTGACGATTGGGCAGGAGGCTATTTCGGGGACCCGAAAGAATCCGGATTTCGTTTCCGCCGTGCCATCTCGTACTACGCCGGCGATCCTTCAGCCAGCACCTTTGCTGCCGGTCCCATAGAGGGCGTAGTGGTTTACGTAAACCTGAACACAAAAAAGGTATTCAAGTTTACTGATACCGGAGTGGTGCCGCAGCCCAAAAGCGCGACCGCCCCGGGTCCGCAGGCAGGCGATCATCCCAGGGAAGCTCTGAAGGCGCTGCAGATCATCCAGCCGGACGGACCGAACTTCAACCTGCAAGGCAATGAAGTATGCTGGCAGAATTGGCGGTTCCGGTTCGCGGTGAACGGCCGTGAGGGTCTGGTGCTGTACACCGTGGGCTATGAGGACCGTGGAAAGTTACGTTCTATCCTCTATCGCGGATCGCTTTCAGAAATGGTGGTTCCTTACGGCGATCCAGCGGACGGCTGGTATTTCCGGACCGCCTTTGATGAAGGCGAGGACAGCATGGGCCGTTATGCCAATTCCCTGGAGCCCGGATCTGACGCGCCTCCGAATGCAACTTTCTTCGACGCTACCCTGGCGGACGAGGCCGGAGTTCCGTTTTCGGTGCCTCGTGCGGTCGCTCTATACGAGAGAGACGGCGGCCTCTTGTGGAAGCATTTCGATCGCGATAACGATCACAACGCATCCCGGCGTTCTCGTGAACTGGTGCTTTCCTGGATCGCAACCGTGGGCAACTACGATTATGGGTTCAACTGGATCTTCCATCAGGATGGAACGCTGGAAATGCAGGTTCTGCTCACCGGGATTATGGAAACCAAGGGCGTCGACCTGGCTTCCGCATCGCATCACCCTGACCGGGAAACAGCATACGGCCACCTCGTTGATCGGAATTTGCTGGCCGTGCATCACCAGCATTTTTTCAACTTTCGCCTGGACCTGGATGTGGACGGAACCAGGAACAGCGTCGCGGAGATGAACACCGAAGCGGAGGGGCTCAATCCCGGCAATCCATATAAGAACGCCTTTGTGATGAAAGAGACCGCCCTGCACTCAGAATTGGAGGCCCGCAGGAGTGTCAATCTGGCAAGCAGCCGCAAATGGGAAGTTGTGAATCCGTCGGCGAAAAACCGTGTCGGCGCAAGTACCGGTTACATCCTGGTGCCTGAAGAAAACTCTGTGCCGTATACCGCGCCAGACTCATGGTTGCGGAAGCGCGCCGGTTTTATTAATGCCCACTTCTGGGCCACCGCTTACGATCCCACTCAACTGTACGCGGCTGGTTTCTATGCTAACCAAAGCCGTGGGAATGACGGCTTGCCTGTTTGGACCCGGGCGAACCGGTCACTTCAGGACAGCGACGTCGTGATCTGGTACACACTGGGCGTGACCCATATTCCGCGTCCAGAAGAGTGGCCGATTATGAGCGTTCACTCAGCCGGCTTCAAGCTGGTGCCGGACGGATTCTTTGATCAGAATCCCGCTGTTGACGTCCCCAAATGACAATCACGATACAGTCGCATTTGCGAACGAGGAATGGATGACCATTCGGGTCCGCTGGCTGAAGTATGCCATCGCCACCGTCTTTGTTCTTCTGGCCTGCGGTGCTGGAGGCCTCGGCGCTTCGCCCCAGGACACAATCCATTCTGTCATTGGCTCACCCAACAATCAGTTCCGTGTGGTCAATACTTATCCGGAGTATTGGGTCGATGGCAAACCATTCCTCATGCACGGCGCGGCATTCTTTTACCACCGCATTCCACGTGACCGATGGGCGGAAGTTTTGCTGCACTTGAAGGCGCTGGGTATCAATACCATTGATCTTTATCCCCTCTGGAACTGGCAGCAGCCTGAAGAAAACGTCCTCGACTTCGACGGCCACACCAATCCGCGGCGCGATCTCAAGTATTTGCTCCGGTTGATTGAGCTAATGGACTTCAAGCTTACCTTTCGGCCCGGGCCGTATTTCACCGATGAGTGGCGAAACGGCGGCTACCCGGATTGGCTGCTTCGGCGCCCGGAATATGGCATGTCCGAACAGAGCATTCTGGAGGGTCGCTATCCCCTCTGGAACCAGATGCAGTACGACAAGTCGGAAGAGGCAGCCACAAGGTGGCTGGCGAACAAGACTCACCTGGACTATACGCGGCGGTGGTTTCACGATGTATTTGCCCTAGTTAACCCACTGCTTGCGGAAAATGGTGGCCCGCTTATCAACATTCAAATCGACGATGACCAGGCGCTCGGCCGTGAAAACTATAACGGCCCGAATTTTTGGAAGTATATGGCTCTGCTTCGCACCTATGCGAAAGATGCCACGCATAACAGCCGTATTCCTTACTACATCAATGGCGCGGACATGCGGGTGAATGCCGAAGCCAACGATGCTACGGTCGAGCCCTTCTGGAACACTGGTCAGGATTATCAGTCGTTTGGTCCGGGAGGCTACTCAGACTCATATGAGGCAGCCAAGAACAAATTTCTGACCGAGGTCTTAAAAACTGAGCCTCTGTTCCCGCCAACTCACATCGAGTTCCTCGCAGGCTGGGATTTGGACGACAAGAACACCTATGCGCGCCTGACCGATCCCTCGAACACTCTCATGGCCATGCGTGTGATGCTCCAGAACGGGCTGAAGGGGCTGAGCCATCATCCTGCGAATGACACCCTTTATCCCGCAGGTTACGAGTGCCCCTGGGCAAACTATTTTTACACCCAGGAGAATGCCATCACTTTTGCTGGTGGGGAAAATGGACGCGCCGCGTATATTCGGCGCACCGGACGGCTTATCGACGGCATGGGCCCGCTACTTGCCTCGACCCACCTTGCGGCTGACGCGGGGATCATCTATCCGATGGCGACTTATCCGCAGACCGAGCTTACCCCCGAAGAGATTCAGCGGGTTGCGGACCTCGCTGGACGCCTGCTGTGGTCGGGTGCATTTGATCATTACAATTTCGAACTCGTCGACCCTGACCACACGCCACTTGAGAATTTCGAGCGCTATCGCGTCCTGCTTTTGCCCAATCCGCAGGCCGGCAAAGACGCGCCGAAGTACCCGCATCTTGGCCAGTACTCCGAAACGGCTCAACGAATGATTGTGGACTACGTGGCTGCCGGCGGGATGCTTATTGTCCTGCCATCCAAGCCGGGAGGGCCGATTCTAGCCGAGTTCCTCAGTCCTCTGGGTCCGGAGCAATTCATTCCGGGCACCAGCACCCTGCACTTCACAGACGACACGAACGCAACGATCGTCGGAGGAGTGTATGCCGTGACGCCTCCCCTGAGATCCGGAGTCACTGTCTTTGCCCGTGACACCGGGGGACGCGTTATTGGGGCGCGATTCAAGCACGGCAAAGGGCAGGTGCTGTTCTTTGGAGGAGATTTTTCGGGCTGGGTATTTCCTCCCGGTACTCATCTGATGGAGGGCGGCGTCGTTACTGGCAGCGCGGCGGACTTTCCGGAGAGCGTTAAAAAAAGCGCCCGCCTGGCTCTGCCAGCGCTAATGAAGGTGGCGACCATCGACAAGAAGGTCGCGTTCGCCCCGTCGACCCTTCAGACTGCGGGGGCGCGCGAAGTCGGATTGTATGCCACGGAATTGATCGCCGACAGCGGCAGCCACAGCTTCGAAACCCGGGCGGACACATCTGGCGCCTACGGTTTTGTCGGGCTGACGAATTTCAGCATTCGCCAGCCATATCGCGGCCAACTCACAGCCTACGACTCGCGATCTGGCGATGCCGGGTCAGCATCGCGCATAAAACTACCAGACATCGTTCTCGGCCCGAGGGAATCTTTGCTCCTGCCGCTGAGAATTCCGCTCTCGACTCTGATTTCGTCGGCGCCCCCGGGTCTCGCCCCTGCCGACGAAGTGTATTACTCCACTGCAGAGCTGACAGCCGCCAGCTACGACGGCAGTACTTTGAAATTCCAATTCAACACGCCCAGTGATGGCGAGATCGCATTGCGACTGGCACGCCAGCCGCAGGCGGCCCGGCTGGATGGCGAGTTGGTGCGGGTTACACAGGGTGTGCCGCATCTTCTCATCGTGAAAATTCCGAAGGGCCGCAGCCCGGAGTTCAAGCGCACACTGTTGCTTGAATACCGGTCGGCCGAACCTCGCATTGTCTTTCAGGCCAAGACTGACTGGATTGCCGGGGAGACGAACGCTGTTCAGATGACGATCCAGAACCCGCGGACAAGTCCCTTGATTGGAGACCTCTTTCTTCGAGCCGGTCGCCTGAAGACGCCCGTTCCGCTGCCTGTAAGCATCCCGCCCCAATCCAGCCGTGTGGTTAAAGTGCCGCTTGACTTGCCTCCCGATGCCCCGGACGGTCTTCCCATTGACCTGAGCGCAACCTTACGCGAGCACAATTCCGAATCGGACTGGACCTGGCATTCTGAGCTGACCGTCCACCAACCGTTCACTTATAGCCTCGGTCCGCTGGTAGACTTTCCTCTGCGGGAAGACCAGGCTTTCCCGTTGGTCCACCCGGCCCTTGCCAGCATAAAACTCCCCGGCGAAGCAGTCTTTCACCTACGGCTGATGAATTGGCGCGGTCGTGCCCAAACCATAAAGATTGGGATTTCCGGGACTAACCTTAAATTTCGAGCAGGACCGGCAGAGGTAAACCTTCCCGCCAACGGCGACCAGACAATCGAAATTCGTGCATTGCCGACGCAAGGTTCCGGTCTGTATCGGTTCTCCATTCATCTAGCCTCCGGGACCTTCGAACTGAGCGAGGCGGTGGTGCTGGCGGCAATTGAGCCCGGCAAGTCTCTCGCCTATGCTTTCGACTACGATCGCGATGGCTTCGACGACGTTATTCTGGAGAATCAGAATATCCGCTGTTTCATCAGTCCGCACGCGGGTGGAAGGTCATTCGCACTGGTCCTGAAGGACTCAAATCGCAACGCATTCAATTCCGTCGGCGGCATGCGCGACACATTCGCCAAGCGCATCGAACCTACGGAATTGCAGGGCCTCAATGAGTACACGCGAATGAACTGGATGGGCCTGACCAACCGGCCATACCAGCTTCAGGTCGTCTCAAGTAGCGGTCCTCAGGCGACGGTGAGGCTTGAATACCAAGCGCCTGATATCTATCCGGCAGGGGTGAAAATGGAGCGAGTCCTCACGCTGCCTGGAGATCAAAATGTTGTGATCGAGGACACGACAATAACTCCAAAGGTCGTGGAACCGGGACAGGCGTACGTCTTGGAGAACTCGATGTCATTTCAGCAAGCTGATCAGCCTCATTACCGGCGCTGGTTCATTCCCGGTAAGGCGCCAGCGGAATTCTCGTCGGACAAGGAACTGGCGTTTGAGAAGAGCCCAGAATTTTTCGCAATGCTGGATCAAAGCAGTGGCGAGACATTTGCGATCATGCTTCTCACTCCCCCGCTGAAAACTCAGCTGAAGACGCAGCGTCACTCTGCATTTTTTCGAATCATGTATCCTGATTTCTCAGTGGCGGGTCAGGGAAGCCATTACCGAACCGGCTATTACTTCGGGAAGGAAGGTCCGGCCAGTCTCGGCGGGTTTTTGAAAACCATCAGTGCGCAGATTTCAGATATAGAAGAACCCAAGTAGAGTTCCGGTGGTTCATACACGCAGGAAGATTTTGCGACGATACATCCAAAACAGAACTATCCAGTAGCCCAACAACAAGGCCATGCCTTGGACCAACGGCTCGAAGGCCGGTCCGGCAATCTTGAATGCATCGGGCCCCAAATGAATTCGGTACGAGGAGGCCAGGAAATTCTCCAGGAAATGTGCGATCAAGTAAGCCGCCATTGAATTCATTCCGATCACGACCAGCGGGAAAGCCCATTTTCGATAGCCCCTGGCCTCGATGACCCAGGTGAAACCTGCAAGCATCAGGAAGCAGACTCCGCCACTAAACAAAGTCCAGCTCGGAGTCCAGATTCGCTTCACCACCGGGCATATCCCGGCCACGTGCAAAAGCAAGCCCAGCGCTACGCCGGTTACTCCCGCGATCAGCAACCGCCGAAACGGAATGCGCGGTGCGTTCGCACGCAGCCAACGGCCCGCGATCAATCCAAGAATCATGGTGCCCAAAGTCGGAATAAAGCTAAGGGTCAGATATCCGCCCTCGTTGTCGACAAACGGAGCTGTTCTCGGGAACAGATTCAGAAACCACTGGTCGAAAGCGTTCCCCAGGTTGGCATTTTTGTTCCAGTGCGCCATGAAGCCCGTGTAGTGATGGGTCCAATCCGGCGGAACGCCTGCGGCCTGCCAGTTGAACCCCGCACCTGCCGCGGGATAGAGGGCCCAGGCCAGCCAGTAACCAAAAAGAATTGCGCCAAGCGAAATCCACAGCCACCGCTCTTTTTCGACAAAGCCCAGCAAGAATAGAAATACGTAGCCGAGGCCGATTTGCGTCAGAGTATCTTCAAAAGTGAAATAGGTCTGCGGCTGATACATGGAGCGCAGAAAAATCCCCAGCGCGATAAGAATCAACGCTCGCCACATCGCGTGCAGCAGTAGTCTGCCGAAGCCCGCACCCTTGGCCAACCGGCTGGCAATCGAGTACGGCAGGGCCACACCCACAAGGAATGAAAACGAAGGCTGGATCATGTCATGGAGCGAGCATCCAGCCCAGTCCACATGGGTCTGGTTGTAGCTCAAAATCCTCCAGAGCCAGCTCGTGGGAAATGCGTGGGCAATATCGGAGAACCGCAGGACCTCACCCATCATGAGCAGCATCACAAATCCGCGGTAGGCATCAAGTGCAATGTTGCGGCGAGCGGTTCTTGCGAACGGAACCGACGCGACATCTATCTTTTCGATGAGCCCTTTATCTACTTCAATCGGCTGAGTTGTTGAAAGCGGATTCACATCTCATCTCATAACTGGCATGAAGGATACACATTCTGCCGTCCGTTTGGAAGAAGAGGAGTTTATTGCGGTCACTAAGGACCTCTTCGATCTCTCATTAAGCGATAATCGAAACAATGAACTCTGATGAGTTTCCACCAAGGACCAAGTGGAGTGTCATGAGGAGATTCAACCTGCAAAACAGCCCATTAAGGGGCGGTTTTTGTTTCTCGATTACACTTCCGCGTATATGGCTGGGGTGTGCGATGGCTTACTACAAAGCTCGGATCGAGGTCTGGTGTGATTGGAATCCGGCGGAGAGCGACCTTCGACGATATCACCCAAGCTATGGGTGTGGGTGAAGCGATTTGTACCATGCGCGAAATTATTGCCGTCGTAGATCGCCCGAAGGATATTGAAGACGAAGAGGCTATGAGCTTCTTCGGCGGGATCAGAGGGCGATGCGGATCAGAGTCAGGGATAACGTTTCCGTACGTCAGAGTGGCGGCGTGGGGTCGCCGACGGCGATGCGCGCCGCCTCGCGATATATGTCATCGCGAATGGCGAAATTACAACTTTTGATCGCCCTACCATGATCAAGCACACAAAACGTGTCGTCGATAAACTCTACAGTTTGCCTCTGTCAGAACAACAAATGAAGGACGGAATTAGGTTGTCGCGGGAATTCGAGGAGAAACGAGTCGCTCGCATGAATTCACCGATTGGGGACGAATAGAACTGTGCGGATGGGTGGCCCTCTACAAACCCAACTGGGTCTTCGTCTTTTGATCCCCAAGGCTGAGGTTTTAAGAGGGCTCGACCGTAGGGTCCTCTACCTCGAGATCATCTTCCTCGTATTCTCTTTTCGCAATCGCAGCAAAGATACTGATGCCCACATCGTGGGCACGTCTCCGTATCACAGCCCTCGAGATGCAGTTCGCCGCGCCGAACACCACAGTCGTGGCAGGGCCGCGTTATGATCTCGGCCCATTTGACCCTAAAGTCATCAGGCATAGGCGGATTCCAATGCCGAATTTCCTTGCCGTATCGAATCCTTCTGTAGCCCCCTGATTTCACTAGTGAGGCGCTTGCCTTCTCGATGGCCTAACTCAGCTTCAACCTCGATAACGCCATTTTTGCTGCATGATAGCCGCACATTCCATGCACGCCGCCGCCCGGCGGAGTTGATGAGGAGCAGATGTAAATGTCTTTCGCCGAGGTGGCGTAGTGCTTCCACGTGGGTCGGAACAGAAACTGGCGTATGTCCATAACTCCGCCCGCGATGTCGCCACCGACGAGATTCGCATCCATTCTTTCGAGGTCGGCTGGGGAAGACACGTGGCGGGTTGCAACACAGTCGCGGAATCCGGGTGCGAACCGTTCGATCTGGTCTTCCAGTTTGCTTAGCACATTTGTGTTCGATCCGTGCGGAACATGGCAATAAGCCCAGGCGGTGTGTTTGCCTTGCGGGGCGCGCGAAGAATCGAACAGGCTCGGCTGGGCCAGCAGAACAAATGGACGATCCGCGTGCCGTCCATCTCGAACTGCCTGCTCCGAGGCAGCGATCTCCTCAAAACTTCCGCCCAGATGTAACGTGGCTGCGCGCCCACAATCGGAAGCTTTCCACGGAATTGGTGCGTGCAGAGCGTAATCCACTTTGAATACACCTGGCCCGTAGCGGTAGGCTTGCAAACGATGCTTGTAATGATCAGACAGCCGTTCTCCAGCGAGTTTGAGAAGCTGCCGTGGAGTCACGTCACAGAGAAGCAAGTCATAACCTGGCAACGCGGACAGCGTCTCAACTCGCGAGGATGTCTTTACTTTGCCTCCGAGTGTCGCCAGATATCGGCACAGTGCGTCTGTGAGTGACTGAGAGCCTCCGCGCGGGATCGGCCATCCTACCGCGTGTGCGAGAACCGACATTAACAGCCCAGGCGCTGCGCTTAAGGGTTCATCCAGGCTCAGAAATGAATGAGCTGCCAAACCGGCGAACAGAGCCTGGGTGCGCTCATTACGAAACCGGCGGGCAATCGTTCTGGCGGGCAGGATCGCACTCATCCCAAAGCGCGCCATCAGCCACGGATGCTTGGGAAATGCGGGGACTGGACGCAGCACATCCCGAGCAAATTCACCCCCGCGCTCAACAAACGTCTGTATCAGCTTTCTCCAGACTTTGCCGTCCACCCCAAGTGAAGCCTCAGTGTCCGAAAGATCACGTTCCAGAACCACGGCCGTGCCGTCGTCGAACGGGTGAGCCAGTGGGGCCGGCGAGTGAATCCACTCCAGGCCATAGTCGCGCAGGGGAAGAGAGGAGAAAAATGGCGACCCCGCCCCCAGCGGATAAACCGCCGCTCCGAAATCGTGCCGATAACCAGGCAAAGTCAATTCCATGGTGCGCGCTGCACCGCCGGGTGTGGCTTCCGCTTCCAGCACGTCTACCTGCAGTCCCGCCTGTCCCAGAACAACGGCTGCAGCCAGCCCATTCGGGCCGGCGCCGATGATGTATGCCTTACGGTTCATTTACGAATCACCTTGGAGCACCCAGCAGGCTGTGGCAAGAATTATTGCCGCGCCCGCACCGCCGGCCACTCGGTCACCACTATGGTCCCATCAGGTTCTCGCTCCAGCGTTGGCGCATACAGGCCCAACAATTGCCGACGCCACCACGTCCCGGTCGCGCGTTTTTCTGCCATGCTCGTGAACCAGTATTGCCAGAGCACCGCACGGATCTGTCGCGGCGGGTCCTGCGGAAAAGGATTGCCGGCAAAAAGGGCCAGCACATCCTTGTTATTGGAAAGCAGTCGCACCTCCGTGTTCGGCACGATCGGATAGTCACGCCAGGAACCCAGGGATGCGAACCACAAGTTCCAATCGAAGCGCGGCTGATAAGGCGCGTAGATCCCAGGGGGCCGGTTCAAATCCTGCGGCTTGTAGCGAAACGGGTAAGCCACCCAGCTCTGCCCATCCTGCGAACCCTGGAATTCGATCTCATAGCGGCCGCGCGTCATCACCGCGAAGAGGCCGTATTGATTGGCAATCCGGAATGGCTCAAGGCGGTTACCGGGGACGCTGGTAACGGTGCCCGCACAAACATCCAGATCAACTCCGCGGTGGTCGCATAGAAGATCCAGATCAAAATCCCACTGCACACGGCAAGCTTCAGGGCAGACCACTTTGGACTAAGGTTCTCCCTCCAGCCTTCGATTGATGCTCCTTCGACTTGTGCGCCTGGCAGGCTCGCTTCTTCGGATGTGGTCCCTGCGACTCGCTCCTTCAGGTTGGCTGGCAAGAGTTGCAACACAAACCGATCATCCAGCAACAACACGCCAAGCGCGAGAACGAGATAATTCAGAAAGGTGTAGTTGGCCGTAAGGATTACGCCAATTTGCCAGGGCGTCACTATGAAGAAACACACGATGCGCCAGCGCCGAGGTAAAAACAGCATCCAGACCAAGCCCAGCTCCAAAGCCAGCGTGGCATACACCGTCGAGGCATGGAACCAGTGCGGCAAGTGCTGCACGTACCAGCCAATCCATGTGGGTAGAGGCCCGTTCTGGTAATACTCATCCATGGCGGTGAAATGCCGCCACTCGGGATCGCCGCTCAAGATCTTCACTACACCGGATTCAAAGTAGATGCGAAACCACTCCCACTGCAGCAGAAACAAGCTGGCGCGTGAAGGCGGATGCGCCCAACCGAAGCCCGGTCGAAGACCCTTCGGCGCAAAGAAGAGCGCGATTGCTCCAGCCTCAAGCAACATCCCATCGGACTGGTAGCCCGAGAAGTCCTGCGCAGCGCTGACAAAGGACAGGAAACACACGAAGCAAGTCAGCAGCATGCCACGGGGCCATAGGTTCAGCATCAAGAGCAGCGATGCTGCAAGTCCCACCCAGCACAATGTACTCAGCATGACCGGTCCGCTTGACCACCACAGGACGCTTGGTGCATACCAGACCCGCACCCATGGCGTGAGCGATTGCGCAACAGCGTGGAGGTAGTTTCCGGCGGGTAGAATTCCTGCCGGACCGATGAGCCCGCGGACCTGAAAAATCAAGGAAAAGAATGCAGAAAAATAGATGAGACCGAGTGCGCGCAGGAACAGCCAGCGTGGAACCAGACGGTTCGTTGTCCCACGCTGTCCATCGAATAACCGCCGGATCGCGGACGCAGGAACCCAACCCATGACCGTGGCCCATTATATATAGACAAATCCTAGACTGCGTGGCATGGGAGGATTGGGACATGCGGATCGGTACCGACAAGTCTGGGAAGTGATCACGATTGCTCCCGGTTGTGGGGGCGAAGCAGCGTCGAGCGTGAACGCTGGACTATTCCATCTCCGGCGGTGACTTGGTTCCGCCTTTGGCTCCAAAGTTGGTGCCGCGCTGGAATCCTTGCCGGTTCTTAACAACGCGAAAGCTCGTAAACGCGAGCCGGGCCTTGAGTATCCGGACGTCACGTGCGTAGCCGGTGAGCGCTGCTTCAATCTTGGGTTTCAGCGCATCGCACAGGGGGCCCACTATCACCTCTCGCAACCGGATCCTATCGTCGAGTTTGCAGAAGTAAAAACCGGTAATTGGATCGCGCTCCTCGAGGCGAAACCAACCGCGCCATTCCTCTTCATACTGCCAGTCCCGATATTTCGTGAAGAGCAATTCCTCCATCGTAGCTGGTGTGAGCGGAAGCCGCAGAGGTAAACGTTTGGCGACGTAGGCAACAGGTCTGAGGCTTTCTCTGGGAACGTCAAAGCCGAGACACATACCACGGTGTTGGTCGGCGTAGTGGCTCCATAGTACCGGGTTGTGCCATCCCCTAGTGAAGCACAGCATGCCATACTGCTGCGCCATTTGCGCCTTCTAGTTCCGCAGTCCTTTCCGGAGATCCCGATCCGTCTGCGCGGTGCACCAGAGCTCAAACGGGTCGTTGAGCTTGTCGATCTCGGAGAGCTTCAAGTATCGATTGGTGAGATCCTTAAGGGCGTTGTCGGCCGACAGGAAATGATAGGCTCGCATGACAACCGGCATTGTAGCTGGCAGAGCGTGAGATGTTCAGTCCTGCAAGCGGGGTTCGTCGTGCGGTGCCAAAAACCCTGAACGCTACACACGTCTAAGCTATTGCCTTGTCGACCGCTGCGGGCAGTATTTGCGTGTGTGGAAACCACATGGTTTTCACACATTCCGCATGATGCGCGTTTCTGTGACGCTCCGCAATAAGTTCTGACTCACCACGAGTTGTTGCAAGCGGTATGGGGCTGCCTGAGGCTGTTCCTGAACCAACTCCACAAGAATATCGAGCCAACAGCCAGCCTCCGGCTTGTCGGGACCGATGTTTATGAAATCTTTATCCTTTCTTTACGAATTCTTTATGCGCATCCGGCTATGTTAAGGTCCGGCGCTCCCTTCATGATTTGATCAGGGAAATCTTTGGAAGATTGATGCATCGGACTTGAAAACCGCCAATGCAAAACCATCGTGCTAGACGGTCAACGCTAAACGTAAAGGCAACCGGCGCTCAACGGGTGCTGGTCGCAACGACCGCCATGCTTGTATTTATCTCTTTTTGGCGAGCCGCAGCCGTCGTGCTCAATGACATGGGTTCGTCCGCGTTCTACGCTGGCGCAATTGCTGAACACTTTGTCGGGAAAACAGCTCCTTGGTTCATCCTGGCCATCATGTTGCTCTCCTATGCCGTCCGAGCCGTTTACATCGAGAGCTGCAGCATGTTTGTGCGTGGCGGTGTTTATCGTGTGGTCAAAGAGGCCATGGGCGGAACCCTAGCGAAGTTCTCGGTTTCAGCCTTGATGTTCGACTACATCCTGACAGGACCGATCAGCGGCGTATCGGCTGGCCTGTACCTGGCGGGTCTGTTGAACGAGCTTTTGCACCATGCGCACTCCAGTTTCGTCCTTAACGTGAACTGGACGGCTGCGCTCTTTGCTGCCGTAGTTACCGTCTACTTCTGGTGGCAGAACATCAAGGGTATCCCCGAGTCCAGCGAGAAAGCTCTCCGCATCATGTACGTGACCACCGTGATGGTGGTCATGATGATCGCCTGGTGTGCCTATACGCTCTGGGTGCGGGGAGCTCATCTTCCGCCCTGGCCGCATCTCTCGAATCTTGTGTACTCGAACGACGCGCTAGGTTGGCTGCGCCATACCTCGCTGCCATATACCGTCGGACTGATCGGTATTTTGGTTGGTTTGGGTCATTCCGTTCTGGCCATGAGCGGCGAGGAGACCATGGCTCAGGTTTACCGGGAAATTGAGCACCCCAAACTGCG